>NZ_JABVCF010000009.1 GCF_014595955.1 Pseudaminobacter soli (ex Zhang et al. 2022) | reverse complement strand
GCTACCGCCCCATATACCGCAACCAAAAACCGCTGGAGCGAACTCAAAACTGGATAAAACTTGGGGGCAAGGTCAGGGATCATGATCTGCGCCGAATGCACTGCAAGATGATCTCTACGAACTTACTGCCGGCGACGGTGAACTCGCCGCTGTTGTCGATCTCGATCACATCGCCGGTGCAATCAGACGGCACACTAGCTGCGCGCGAAAGGCGCTGCTCGATCTCTGCCTGGCTTTCGCGCCCACGCGCGGCCAGGCGGCTCGCCAGGACCGCCGGATTGCAGGTGATTTGCACCGTGACCACGTGTTCGAAGGCCGAATGTATCTCGCGCAGCGCGGCGCGCGAGCCGTTGACCACGGCCACTCCTCCGGCCGCCAAGTGCTGGTGCACTTCGGCAGGGATCCCGTAGTGCAGGCCGTGCGCCTGCCACGTAACCGCGAACATCCCGGAAGACTGCGCCTCGGCAAACGCTTCTGCAGTCAGTGCATCGTGGTCTTCGGCCGAAGGCACGGCGCTCCGGGTTATCACGCGTCGGACGAAGAGCACCGACGGATCATCACCCAGTCGCTCGCGGGCGTGAGCCATCAGGCTGTCCTTGCCGGCGCCGCTCGGGCCCACCACCGCAAGCAGGACGCCCCGCTCCCCTTGGGCCGGCGCCTGAGCCGCGCTTGCCTCAGGCAACGCGACGGCCCTCGCGCCAGACCGAGCGCACCACCGGAACACCCGAACTGCGGCGCACGCGCACGAGGTCGGCGCGCAGGCCGATCCCTATCCGCCCGCGGTCTTCGAGACCGACCGCCCGGGCCGGCGTGGCCGTCACCAGCCGGATGCTCTCGGGCAGCGTCATGCCGGCAGCGTCGGCCAGCATGAACGGCGCATGGATGAGGCTGAACGGCACGTAGTCTGACGACAGGACGTCGAGCACGCGAGCGTCAGCCAATGCCTTGGCCGAAACGTTGCCGGAATGGGACTTGCCGCGCACCACATTGGGCGCGCCCATCAACACGGCCATTCCCGCTTCGTGAGAGGCTTTCGCAGCCTCCATGCTCGTCGGGAATTCTGCGAGCCGCACCCCAAAACCCTTCGATTCCTCGACATGGTCGAGAGTGGCGTCGTCATGGCTGGCGATCGCGATGCCGCGTTCGCTGCATGCTTCGGCGATCGCCTTGCGATGCGGCCCGGCGTAGCGCTCCGATTCCGCGATACGCCGCTCGACGAAGCGCTGGAACTCGGCGTCATTCAGACCGCGCTTCTTCTTGTAGTAGAGCGTGTAGGCCTCGAGCGTCTGGAACTGCCGCTGTCCGGGTGCATGATCCATGAGCGAGGCAAGCCTCACCTGCGGATCATCGCGAAAATCCTCGAAGTGGTCGAGGACGTCGGCGGCGGACACTTCGCAGCGGAGATGAATGAGGTGGCTGGCGCGCAGGCGATCCTCGGCATTGGCCGTCTCGATCGCATCGGCTATGGCGCGCATCTCGCCGCGCTTGTAGCCGCCGTCCTCGTCCGAACCCAGGCGCAGGCAGTCGAACACGGTGGTGATGCCCGAGCCGGCGACCTGGGCATCATGCGCCTGTAGGGCGGCGATGCTGTCCCAAACGACGCCGGGGCGCGGGCTGTAGTGGGACTCGAGATGGTCGGTATGGAGTTCCACCAGCCCGGGGATCAGGTGGTCGCCCTCCATATCCTCGCCGCGACGGGAGTGGCCGGTGTCGATCGCTGCGATCAGCCCGTCGCGAATGACGACAGAGCCGGCGATGACCTCGTCGTCGAGAACGATCCGTGCATTGGTGAGGGTAAGTTCTTGGGGCATGTCAGTCGGACCTTTTGGCGGGCGAAGCGCCGAACGGATGGATCGAGTGGACGGTGAAAGGGGCGCCGGGCTCCGGCTCCACAAAGAGCGCTATGGCATCGACAGCGACGGCCCGATCGAGCAGCGGAGCGAAATGGGCCTGCAGGGCCAACTCGACACGGGCTGCGGTGTCCCGGTCGAGCGAGCCGGTCAGAGTCATATGGAAGCGGAACTCGTCCTTCACATAGGGATAGCCGAAGCGGTCGAGGTAGTCGCGCTGCCGGGGCGTGAGCAGACCCGGGCGCCGACGCTCGATCTCGGCGGGGGTCAGCGGCGCGCGCAACGGGCCGAAATGGTCGACCGCTGCCGATGCGAGCGCGTCGACTTCCCGGCTTTCGACCGGCGTCAAGGCAAAGAAGTTGCCGATCAGCGAGAGCTTGAGCGCAGGTATCGAAAAGGGCCTGAAGCCTTCTGCGAAAGCATCCGCAGCGCGGGTAAGGTCGTCGTGCGTCGTCCCCTCGTTCAGCCCGAAAGGGGCGACCAGCGTGGCATGAAAACCGTAGCGGCGCGGATCTTCGGTTATCCGGCGGAACTCGGCATCGGTAAACCCGGCCGGCACCGGCGCTGCGACAGACTCGCCGGTGCCGGCGTTTCGGCCAAGCCAGGACTGTGCGGCGAGCGTCAGTGGATCGTCGGCCGCAGGCGTAAAATAGACGGCGTAGCGCATCAGAGGAACAGCTTCCGCAACTGTTGCGACAGGACGTCGATGAGCGACACGGTCACCAGCATGATGATGAGCATGGCCGAAGCCTGCGGGTAATAGAAACCGCGGATGGACTCGAACAGCACCTGGCCTATGCCGCCGGCGCCGATGACGCCGAGCACGGTTGCGGCGCGCACGTTGGACTCGAAGCGGTAGAGCGCATAGGAAATCCAGAGCGGCATCACCTGCGGCACGACACCGAACACGACCTCCTGGACCCGTGTCGCTCCGGTCGCGCGGATCGCCTCGACCGGACGGGGATCGATCGCCTCGACGGCTTCCGAGAAGAGTTTCGCCAGGATGCCCGTCGTGTGAACGAACAGCGCCATGATCCCCGCAAACGGGCCCAGGCCGACGGCGACCACGAAAAGCACGGCAAAGACCATTTCATGGATGGAGCGGCAGCCGTCCATCAGCCGGCGCACCGGCTGGACGATGTACCAGGGCGCAATGTTGCGGGCCGACAGGATCCCGAACGGCACCGCGAAGGCCGCGGCGAGGAACGTCCCCCAGACCGCGATCTGGACGGTGACGATCATCTCCTCGAGATAGTAGCGCCACTCGGAAAAATCCGGGCGGGTGAAGCCGCTGGCATATTCCGCCATGTTGCCGGCATCGGTGAACAGCAACGTCCAGCGCGACATCTCGGTCGGAGCCCAACTCCAGGCGAGGAGCACGGCGAGCACGGTCCAGGTCAGCGCCGTCCAGATCGTCCGGCTCCAGTCGCGCTCGACTTCGGGTCGGCTCTGCCCAGTGCGGGCGACGTTTGCGGTCTGGTTCATCTTACGGGTCTCGATAGGACGGCCGGCAGGGAAGGGCGCCGGATGTTCAAGCCCGACGCCCTCACGATGGTTGCTGATCAGCTCTGGTTGGCCTTCAGTTTCTCTTCGAACTCGGCCTTCTGCGCCTCGAGTTTCTCGACCTGGGCCTGCTTGTCAGCTTCCGAGAGCGAGGCGTCGCCCTTGATCTTGGCGATGCTCTTGCTGAGTTCCATCACGCGGATGGGCAGCAACTGGTCGTTGGTGGAGGGCTTGAAGGGGGCCCATTCGAGGCCGGCCAGCACTTCCTTCTCCTGCGCCACGTCGCCCCTCGACTGGTCGGTGCCGTAGGTCAGGAAGAAATCCTTGATCTTGGCCTTGGTCTCCTCCGGTAGGTCCTTGCGCCACACGATCGGGTCGGACGGGATCAGCGGCGACTTCCAGATCACCTTCACCTTGGCGAAGGCTGCCGGGTTGTTCTTCTCCAGCAGGGTGAGGTTCTCGGTGTTGTTGGCGGCCGCGTCGAGCTGACCGTTAGCCACCGCCATCGCATTCGTCTCGTGATTGGCGTTGGTGACGTTCTTGAAGCAGTCTTTCGGCTCGACATTGTTCGCGGCGAAGACGAAGGTCGTCGGAACGAGGAAACCGGAAGTGGAATTCGGGTCGCCGAGGCCGAAATTGACGGACTTGTCGCACTTCAGCAGATCTTCGACAGAGTTCAGCTTGCTGTCCTTCGGCGCCAGGATGACTGACCAGTAGCCGGGTTCGCCCTCGACGCTCACGGTCTGGGCGAAGACCTCGCCGTCGGCGCGGTCGACGGCTTCCATGGCGGACTTGTTGCCGTACCAGGCAAGCTGGACTTTGCCGAAGCGCATGCCTTCGATGACGCCGGCATAGTCAGAGGCGAAGAACGGCTTCACCTCGAGGCCGGTCTTCTCGCTGAGGTCGGCCAGCAGCGGCTCCCATTTGGACTTCAGGTTCTGCTGGGATTCGGTGGAGATAATGCCGAAGTTGATTTCTTCGGCGAGCGCGTTGGCCGTGAAAGTGACGGCGAGCGCGACGGCTGCCGCACCCCTCAGAACTGCGTTCATGACAAGCTTCCCTGTTTGGCTTGGATGAAAGTGTTGACCTGGTTTCAAGCAAAGGCCGGAACGTGTCGTGGCTCGACGACGCGTTTCGGTTTCACCGGCTGCACTGGCGCCTCCGGCAAAATCAGTTCCTCGGAGTTTGCTCCGTAGAGTTCGACCAGCATCTGGTTGGTCAGTTCGGACGAGGGGCCGTCGTAGACGATGCGGCCGTTGCGCAGCGCGACGGTGCGCGGGCAGTAGCGGCGCGCATACTCCACCTGGTGGAGCGACACGACGCAGGTGATCTGCTCGTCGCGGTTGACGGCTGCGAGGATCTCCATGACCCGGCGGGCCGAAGAAGGGTCGAGCGAAGCGATCGGTTCGTCGGCGAGCAGGATGTCGGAACGCTGGACGAGGGTCCGGGCGATCGCCGCGCGCTGCTGCTGGCCGCCGGAGAGGGTCGAGGCACGCTGCCAAGCCACCTCCGGAATGCCCACCCGCGCAAGCGCATCGCGCGCGGCGCGCTTCTCCTCGGCGGTGAACAGGCCGAGCGTACCCCGCCATGATGGGATGCGCCCGAGATTGCCGAGCAGGACGTTGGACAGCACGGAAAGGCGGCCGACCAGGTTGAACTGCTGGAACACGACACCGATGTTGCGGCGCATCTGACGTGCGCGGGCCGTCAGCCTGCCGCTGTCCTGAATGGCGCTGCCGAGGACGTCCACCTTCCCCTGTCCAGAGTGGCCGAGCTCAAGGCCGCAGATGTGCCGGATCAGCGTGCTCTTGCCGGAGCCCGACGCGCCGATCAGCGCGACCATCTCTCCACGCTCAATGTCGAGGCTGACATTGTCGAGCGCGCGCTTGTTGCCGAAGTTTTTGGAAAGGTTTCGGATCGAAATGGCGGTCATCTGATCGCTCCTTCCGTAGATTGCTGAAATAAGATCGGCTCTCGTCGGGCGAGCGTTGCTCGCACACGCCCAATCGAGCCTGCCCGTGACTTTCCGGAACTCGACAGTGGCGGTCACCTCCCTAGCGCCGCTGGATGAAGCTCCCTTGTCAGTGAGATGTCAGTTCCGTGACGATTCACAGCTGCGGCCGTCGGATGGCGCCCTCGTATCGCTCAAGGAAAGCCTCGGCGCTCAGATGGCGGAAGTCGTCGAGCGCGGCCCGCAGCCGCTCGTGAGGCCAGTCCCACCAGGCGAGCGCCTGCATTCGCTCGGCGATCTGATCGGGGAATCGCTTGCGGATGATCTTCGCCGGCACGCCGGCGACGATGGCGTAGGGCGGCACGTCCTTCGTGACCACCGACCCCGCGCCGACCACGGCACCGTCGCCAATCGTGACACCGGGCAGGATCGTCGCGCCATGCCCGATCCAGGTGTCATGTCCGATATGGACGCGCTTCGCCCGGCGCGCGGCAAAGAAATCGGCCTCGTGCTCGGCATCATCGAAATAGTCTGAGGCGCGATAGGTGAAGTGATGCAGGGTTGCGCGCGACATCGGATGATGCGTCGCATTGATGCGCACCGATGCCGCGATGTTGGAGAACTTGCCGATGGTGACGCACCAGCTCTGAAAATTCTCCATCACATAGGAGTAGTCGCCGAGTTCGGTCTCGACGAGGCGGCTGCCTTCGGCCACTTCGGTGTAGCGGCCGAGGCTGCAGTTCTCGAGACGGCCGGTCTCGTGCACGACAGGGGTTTCGGAGAGCCGCGCCATGGTCAGGCTGCCTTCTTGTCGGGCGCAAAGCTGGTCACGTCGATGACGATGTCGGCGACGGCATTGCGCACATCGGTGTCATGGAAGATGCCGAGCAGTGCTGCCCCGGCGCGCTTCTTCTCAGCGATCATCTCGACCACCACCGCGCGGTTCGCCGCATCAAGGGATGCCGTCGGCTCGTCCAGAAGCAGGATCGGGTGCTCGGTGATGAAGCCGCGTGCAATGTTGACGCGCTGCTGCTCGCCGCCGGAAAAGGTGGCGGGCGGCAGGCTCCAGAGACGTTCAGGCAGGTTCAGCCGCGCGAGCAGATCGGCCGCCCGGCGGGCCGCCTCATCGCGATCCATGCCGCGCTCGACGAGCGGCTCGGCGACGATATCAAGCGCGCCGACGCGCGGTACGACGCGCAGGAACTGGCTGACATAGCCGATCGTCTCGCGGCGTATGTCCAGCACGGTTCGCGGATCGGCCGAGGCGAGGTCGATCTCCGCGCCACGATGGCGAACAGGTATCGAACCGCCGCTCGCGGCGTAATTGCCGTAGAGCATCTTCAGGATCGAGCTCTTGCCGGCGCCGGACCGGCCGCCGAGGACGGCGCAAGTGCCCGCGTGCAGAGCGAAGCCCGCATTGGCGATGACCGGCAGCTCGATGCCGCCGCGCAGATGCATGGTGAAGGTCTTTGCCAGACCGGAGACGGTGAGGACGGGGGACATGGTGCGGCCTCAGACCTGAAGGATGGAAGAGACGAGAAGCTGCGTGTAGGGCGCCTGCGGATCGTCCAGCAGGCGGTCGGTCAGGCCGTGCTCGACGACGCGGCCGTCCTTCATCACGATCATGCGGTGCGACAGCAGCCGGGCGACCGCGAGGTCGTGGGTGACGATGATGACGGCGAGCCCGAGATCGTGGACAAGCCCGCGTAGGAGATCGAGCAGGCGCGCCTGCACCGAGACGTCGAGGCCGCCGGTCGGCTCGTCCATGAAGACGAGGCGCGGCGCGGTGACGAGATTGCGTGCGATCTGCAAGCGCTGGCGCATGCCGCCCGAGAAGGAGCGCGGCTGGTCATCGATGCGGTCGGCGCCGATCTCGACGCGGCCGAGCCAGTCGGTGGCCGTAGCGCGAATATTGCCGTAGTGGCGCTGGCCGACAGCCATCAGCCGTTCGCCGACATTGGCGCCGGCAGAGACCGTCATCCGCAGCCCGTCGGCCGGATTTTGGTGGACGAAACCCCAGTCGGTGCGCAGCAGGAAACGCCGCTCAGCTTCGCCGAGGCGGTAGAGGTCGCGCATCTCGCCGTCGCGCATTCGGTACGAAACCGTGCCGGCAGTCGGCTCGAGCCGCGTCGAGATGCAGTTGAGCAGCGTCGTCTTGCCTGAGCCGGACTCGCCGACGATGGCCACGACCTCGCCCGGCCAGACATCGAAGCTGACGTCGGCGCAGCCGATGCGCGCGCCGTAGGACTTTGTCACGGAGCGGACGGAGAGGAGGGGAAGATCTCTGTCCATCAGATAACTTCCTCTGTTCTGTCGGAGGTAGAGGCGTCGAGCTTCTCCCCCGCCAACTCGCCCCGGAACCCTTCCGCCTGTCGCGTCTCGCAATGATCGCTGTCGGAGCAGACGAACATCCGCCCGCCACGGTCATCGAGCACGACCTCGTCGAGATAGACCTGCTCGGCGCCGCAGAGCGCGCAGGGTCGGTCGAAGCGCTGCACCTCGAAGGGATGATCCTCGAAGTCGAGGCTTACGACGTCGGTGTGCGGCGGGAGCGCATAGATGCGCTTCTCGCGGCCCGCCCCGAAGAGCTGAAGCGCCTCCGACATATGCATCTTCGGATTGTCGAATTTCGGCGTCGGCGAGGGGTCCATCACGTAGCGGCCCTCGACCTTGACTGGATAGGCGTAGGTCGTCGCGATGTGGCCGTTGCGGGCGATATCCTCGTAGAGCTTGACGTGCATCAGTCCGTATTCTTCGAGCGCATGCATTTTTCGCGTTTCTGTCTCGCGCGGCTCGAGGAAGCGCAGCGGCTCGGGGATCGGCACCTGGTAGACGAGCACCTGGCCCTCCTGCAGCGGCGTCTCCGGGATGCGGTGGCGGGTCTGGATGATGGTCGCATCCGCCGTGTTGGTGGTCGTCTCGATACCCGCAACGCGCTGGAAGAATTTCCGGATCGACACGGCATTGGTGGTGTCGTCCGCGCCCTGGTCGATGACCTTGAGCACGTCGTCCGGCCCGAGGATCGCTGCCGTCACCTGCACGCCGCCGGTACCCCAGCCGTAGGGCATTGGCATTTCGCGGCTGGCGAAGGGCACCTGGTAGCCGGGGATGGCGATGCCCTTCAGTATCGCGCGCCGGATCATGCGCTTGGTCTGTTCGTCCAGATAGGCGAAGTTGTAGGTCGCTGCGGTCATTCCGCGGCCTCCCGGATTTCCACGTCCTCGTTCCGCGTGGCCTCGTATTCGGCGCGCATCGTGCGCACGAGACCGAGCTCGGCCTGGAAGTCGACGTAGTGGGGCAGTTTCAGGTGCTCGACGAAGCCGGTCGCCTGCACGTTGTCGCAGTGCGAGATCACAAATTCCTGGTCCTGCGGCGGAGCGACGATGTCCTCGCCCAGTTCCTCGGCGCGCAGCGCCCGGTCGCAGAGCGACATAGCCATCGCCTTGCGCTCTGACTGGCCGAAGACGAGGCCGTAGCCCCGCGTGAACTGCGGCGGGGTCTTGGCCGAACCCTTGAACTGGTTCACCATCTGGCATTCGGTCAACTGCACCCGGCCGACCGGCACAGCGAAGCCAAGCTCGGGAACGAACACCTCGACCTCGACCTCGCCGATCCGGATCTCGCCTACGAATGGATGCGAGCGGGCGTAGCCGCGCTGCGTCGAGTAGCCGAGCGCCAGCAAAAAACCTTCGTCGCCGCGGGACAGGCTCTGCAGCCGCATGGCGCGCGACAGCGGAAACTCCATCGGCGTCTGGTTGATGTCACCGGGCTCGCCCGGGGCGAGCGGATCTTCCTCGATCAACCCTTCGCCGCCGAGGATGTCGGCGATCTGGGTGGCCGGCTCGGCCGCACCGTCGCGCAGCGCACCGGGCTCCACCGCCGGATCGCCATCCAGTTCGTCATCGAGCAGACGATGCGTGTAATCGAAGGTGGGGCCGAGCAGTTGGCCGCCTGGCAGATCTTTGAAGCAGGCGGAGATGCGCCGCTCGACCTGCATTGCGCCGGTGTCCACTGGCTCGCTGTGGCCGAAACGCGGCAGCGTTGTGCGGTAGGCGCGCACCAGGAAGATCGCTTCGATGAGATCGCCGCGCGCCTGCTTGATGGCCAGCGCGGCAAGCCGGCGGTCGTAAAGCGAGCCTTCGCTCATGACCCGGTCGACGCTAAGCGCGAACTGCTCTGCGATCTGGTCGAGGCCGAGCGTCGGCACGGAGCGGTCGCCGCGGCGGCGGTCCGCCAGTAGCCGGTGCGCGTTGTCGATGGCGGCTTCGCCGCCCTTCACCGCAACATACATCGTTCAAACCTCCACTTCGATCAGGCGCGCCGAGCGCGGCAGGCAGGCGAGGGCTTCGCCGGCAGAGAGGATCAGATCGACGCCGCGCGGAAAACGCTTCGTGTTTTCGGTCCATTGGCGGACGAAATCGGCAGGCAGGCTGACGGGTGCGATGGTCGCTTCACCCTTGATGCCGGGGCCGTGGAAGGTGAGCGGCGCGCCGCCTTCGAGGCTGTCGAGTTGCAGGATGAGCGTGGCCGAGCGGTCCGGATATTCCTGGGTGCCCTGCGCGAAGCGGTCGAGCGGCGGCATCTCGCCGGGATCTGCGATCAACGCGAAGGCCGCTTCGGCCGGCGCTGCCGCCAGCCGCGCACCGGTATGGAAAGAGAGCCAGGCCCGAACAGCTTCACTCTCGCCGAGGCGTGGGTCGAGCCACATCGGCGTGTCGGCGTCGATCAGCGTGCAGGCGATCGCGCCGACCAGAGGCGAGAGCGATGCCGGAGGAGCCGCGCGCGGCGCGACTTCGATGATGCGGGCCGGGCGCGCCATCGCATCCATCACGGCGCGAAACGTCGCCTGCGCATCCAGAACCGGCTCGGCGAAGCCGCCCTCGAACGCGTGTGTCACAGCGGCGTCCATCAGTCTTCTCCGCGCACCATGGTGAAGAAGTCGACCCGCGTCGCGGCGGTCTGCTGCCTGCGCTTCTCGTCGTCGCAATCGAGTTCCTGGCTAATCGGCGCGATCAACTCGGCGTCGATAAGGACCGCAGCCTCCATCGTCTGGCAGAGCGCATCGATCAAGGCGGAGATGCGCGCCTTGGCACCATCGCGGCCGAGAGCGATGGCGTGGCCAACCGTTCCGTCCTCCAGCTTGACACTGGCGCGGGTGACGGTCGCTTCGCCGATATTGAAGGGCTCGCCCGTGCCGCCGATGCGTCCGCGCAGCATGATCAATCCCGATTCCGGTCCTCGCAGTGTCTTGTGCGCGGGCTCAAGCCTGAGCTTGTCCCAAAGCTCGTGGAGCCGATTGCTGTTGCAGCGCGCAAGGACGGACATGCGCCGCCTGCGTGCTTCGGTGTGGGTTTCACTGGTCATGCGCCTTCCAATTCGTCCATTGTTCTAGACAAGTGGACAAGTTATCTATGCCTAGCGGGTCTCGATGACGGGCAGATGACAGAACGGCCGGAGGCATCCATGGCGAAGCGGAGTGCACTGCAGAGGGGCGTCGGCGTCGCCCTGTGGCGGCAGATTGCCGACGGCATCAGGCAGGGGATCGCGACAGGGCTGGCCGACGAGACTGGCCGCCTGCCGCCCGAAGCGGAGCTTGCGCAACGCTTCGGCGTCAACCGCCACACCATCCGCGCTGCCATTTCCGCGCTGGCGCACGAAGGCGTGCTCCGGTCGCAGCAGGGCCGGGGCACTTTTGTCCGCCGCCAGAAGCGGCTCGTCTATCCGATCGGCGAACGCACGCGTTTTTCGGCCGGCTTGAGTGACCAGGCGCACGAGACGCGCAGCGAGATGCTCAGTTCGTCGATCGAAACGGCGGCTGATCCGATCGCCTTTGCCCTTGGGCTCGAGCCGGGAGATCGGACGATCCGTATCGAGACGCTCGGGAATGCCGATGGAGTTCCAGTGTCCCGCTCGACGTCATGGTTCAGCGAGGCACGGTTCCCGGGCATTGCCGATGTCTATTCCAGGGTCGGCTCCATGACCGAGGCCCTCGAGGCCTGTGGGGTGACGGATTATCGCCGCGCCTCGACCGGTGTGGAGGCACGGCATGCCGACGAGAGCGACACGCAGGAACTGCAACTCGCTCCCGGTGCCATCGTCATCGTTACCCGCGCGATGAACAGCGACCTCTCCGGTGTGCCGATTCAATATTCCGTAACCCGATTTCCCGCCGATCGCGTCGAACTCGTCATCCGAGGTGATGGAGCAACCTTCGAGGGGCCACAACTTGGTTCGTAACGGATCCAAACAGCATGCTGTTGACGGCGGCGGAGCGGTGCCCCGCCGCCATCATCTGATTTACGCAGCAATTGCCCGGGGTGCGGTCCGCGCGGCTTGTGCGAGTGCCTTGGTGGCCTCGACCGTCTCCTGCGCGGCGTACCAGTAGCGCTCCTTCAACTCGATATTGAACAGCACGCCTTCGGGGAATTCGCATTCTTCGACGATGCGGTCCCACGGAATGTCGCCCCAGCCGACCGGCAGGTGCAGGTCGCCGTGACCGTAGGCGACGCGCTCGCCATCGGTGAACATCCAGATGTCGTCCTGACGGCCGAAGCTGTCATGGATATGCAGGTGCTTGGACCACGGCGCGAGCGCCTTGATCTCGGAGAGGAAATCGTCGCGGCGGCCGTCATAGTCGAGCTTGAGCAAGGCGTGGCTGAAGTCGAGCGTGGCGAGCACGTTCGGATGTGCGATGGCCGCCAGTTCGCGCGCCAGACGCGAGGCGGACGTCGCCATCGCCTTGCCATCGTAGCCTGCAAACAGGGTCTCGACGCAAAGCAGCAGGCCATTTTCCCTTGCCACGTCACCGGCCTTCGACAGCCATTCGCGCTGACGCATATAGGCGGATTCGTGGCCTTCGCCCTGCTGCTGCCGCAGCAGGCCGGAGTGGATGACGTAGTGCTCGGCGCCGACCTCGGCCGCCACTTCGAGTGACGCCTTCAGCGCTTCCATGTGCCGAGGCAGACGCCAAGCCTCGTCCATGAAGTTGATGGAAAGAGGTCCATGGACGGAATAGATCACGTCGCGGCCGGCGCAGGCGCGGCGTAGCGCTTCCATCTGCGGCCGGCGGATCCTGCCGCCCACCACGATATCCATGTCGTAGGTCGGCAGTTCGATTGCCTCGACGCCCAGTTCCTCGATCATATCGAGTTCGTCGCCGAAATCGGAAAGATCGTTCGCCCGCTTGTGGGCTGAAATGCCCGTGCCCAAAGCACCATTGGCCAGCATAGTTCCATTCCTCAGTGTGATTGTTGCGGCGGCGGGCACCTCGCCCGGTCCGTCCGGCGAGAGCATCACCACATTCCATGACGGGCATCTGACATCGCCGGTGGAAAGCGCCCGCACCATTCGATGCGGCGAAGGCTCGACAGCAGCCGGCAAATGTCATCTGATCGTCATCAAACCGTCATCTGCAATTCTGGTTTCTGGAGAATGCGGGATGTTCTTCCGCTCGCTGCTTTCCGGTGCCGCGTTTCTGGTATCCCTTGTTTCGGCCGCTTCTGCCGCCGATCTCAAGAATCTCGACAACAGGGAGATCGCCGACGAACTGGTCGGCAAGCAGATCGCCTGGTGGGAAGAGGCCGGCTGGAGGCATGGTTATCTGGTGCAGTTGCCCAATGGTGTCGCCGAGATGACGGTCGACAGGCCGCAGCGGCAGCGTGATTTCGGGCGCTGGTCGTTGCGCGGCAACGAGATTTGCACGCGCTGGGGCGAGGTTCGGGGCGAGGTGGTGGTCGCCGCACAGGAGCCGTCGGCGAACGCCTGGATCAGGTTCTTGCCGACCTGGTTGGTCTGGATGCGCGCGTAGCCGGTGTCCATCCAATCCTTGAAGCTCTGCATATGGTCGACGAAAGCGGTCTTGTGATCGCAAACCACGGCGTGATCAAGCAGACCCAGGCCGAAGGCCTCAGCTGGGATGTGGCGATGCCGGTTATCGAGGAAGGCAAGCGCACCAATTCCATCGTCGGCGGCGCTTCGCTGTGGACCATGGAAGGCAAGTCGAAGGAGGAATACGAAGCGGCTGCCGCGTTCATGGCCTACGTCACCGCTCCGGACACGGGCGAGAAGTTCATCGTCGAAAACACCGGTTACATCCCGGCGACCAAGGCCGGCTTCGAACTGCTCAAGGCTGAAGGCTTCTACGAGCAGGACAAGTACGAGGGTCGTGAGGTTGCGATCGAGTCGCTGACGGCTTCGGACGTGACCCCGCTGTCGCGCGGCATCCGTCTTGGCAACTTCACCACCATCCGCGCCGAACTCCGCGCCGAGATGGAAGCTGCCTTCACCGGCCAGAAGGACCTGCAGACCGCGCTCAACGATGCCGCTGACCGCTCCAATCAGGTTCTGCGCCGGTACGAGCAGACCTATCGCGGCGCCGACCTGCCGTGATCGCGTCCTGAACTGAAACGGGGAGACGCCGTTCGCGGCGTCTCTCTCGCTATCGTGGACAGGAGCGAGGGTCTTGGAAAAGCGCGTCACCTTCTCGAACACATGGCTGGCGGCTGCGCTGATCCTGCCGCAGATACTGCTAGTGTTCGTCTTCTTCTACTGGCCGACCGGCGAAGCCCTCTACTGGGCCTTCACGCTGGAACGCCCCTTCGGCGGCGGCAATGACTGGGTCGGCCTCTACAATTTCGAAAACGTCTTCAACGATCCGAAATACTGGAACTCGGTGCGCGTCTCGCTGCTTTTCGCCGTCGCGTCGACCGTGCTGTCGCTGGCGATCGCTATGCTGCTGGCGCTGTTCGTCGACCGGCAGCTTCCCGGCTACCAGGCCTACAAGTTCACCTTCTTCTTGCCCTATGCGCTGGCCGCACCCGCGGTCGGACTTGCCTTCCGCTTCATCTTCTCGCCGGATGCGGGCTTCGTCTCCGCGATCAACAAGCTTTATCCCGGCTTGTGGAATCCGGCTCTCGACGGCTTCGACGCGCTGCTGCTGATCATTTTCGCGCAGGCGTGGAGCCTCGTCGGCTACAACTTCATCTTCTTCCTTGCCGCCCTTCAGTCGATCCCGCGCACAATGAGCGAGGCGGGCGCGATGGACGGGGCCGGCGTTTTGCGCCGCATGTGGGATCTGCAACTGCCGCTGATCACGCCGACGCTGTTCTTCCTATCGTGATCAACATCACCGACAGTTTCGTCAACTCGTTCGGCATCGTCGACATCACCACCGGCGGCGGGCCAGCCCGTGCGACCGACCTGATGGTCTACAAGATCTACACCGACGGCTTCATGGGCAAGGACTACTCGCTCGCCGCCGCCCAGTCGATCGTGCTGATGGTGCTGATCGTAGCGCTCACCTTCGTGCAGTTCCGCTACATCGAGCGGCGCGTTCATTACAGCTGACGGAGACAGACGCCATGATCGAACGCACGCCCGTTCTCGATTTCATCACCCAGGCGATCCTCGTCCTCAGCCTCATCGCGCTGCTGATGCCGCTTTGGGTCGTCTTCGTGGCCGCCAGCCACGATCTCCATACCGTCAATCAGGTGCCGATGCCGCTCTGGCCCGGCTCGCACCTGATCGAAAACCTGACCCTCGCCTGGAACCAGGGCAATTTCGGCCGCGTGATGATCAACTCCTTCATCGTCGCGGGCGGGGTGACAGCCGGCAAGATTGCGATCGCCGCACTCTCGGCTTTCTCCATCGTCTATTTCAGCTACCGCCTGCGGATGCTGATGTTCTGGCTGATCTTCATCACCCTGATGCTGCCGCTGGAAGTGCGCATCGTGCCGACCTATGCGGTCGCCGCCAATGCGCTGGGGCCGTTCGAGTCGATCCTGAACACCGTCGGTCTCAGCGTCAGCCTGCCAGAATGGAACCTGCTCAACTCCTATTCGGGGTTGATCCTGCCGCTGGTGGCGACTGCGACCGGCACATTCTCTACCGCCAGTTCTTCCTGACGGTGCCGGACGAACTCGCAGAGGCAGCCAAGATGGACGGTGCCGGGCCGATCCGCTTCTTTCTCGAAGTGCTGCTGCCGCTCTCCAAGACCAATATGGCGGCGCTCGCCACCATCATGTTCGTCTGGTCGTGGAACCAGTATCTGTGGCCGCTGCTGATCGTCACCGATCACGCCAATTACGCAACCGCCACCATGCAGTTGCAGAAGGTGGTGCCGGGACCGCTGTTCGGCTCGCCACCGATCTGGAACACGGCGATGGCGGCCAACCTGATCGTGCTGGCGCCGCCCGTCCTCGTCACCCTCCTGCTGCAACGCTGGTTCGTGCGCGGCCTCATCTCGACCGACAAGTAGGGGCTTCCCATGTCCGAAATCACCCTTCGCAATGTCCGCAAGTCCTACGGCAAGAACGAGGTCGTGCATGGTGTGGACCTCGATATCGCCACGGGCGAGTTCATCGTCATCCTCGGCCCGTCAGGCTGCGGCAAGTCCACGCTGCTGCGCATGGTCGCCGGGCTGGAGGCGATAACCACCGGCGAGATCGAGATCGGCGGTCGTGTCGTCAACAGGCTGGAGCCGCGCGAGCGCGGCTGCGCGATGGTGTTCCAGAACTACGCGCTCTACCCGCACATGACGGTCGCGAAGAACATCGGCTATTCGCTGAAAATCGCCGGCATTCCACGTGCGGAGCGAGACAAGCGCGTGCAGGAAGTGGCGAAGGCGCTCGGGCTGGAAGAGTTTCTGGAGCGGCGTCCGGCGCAGCTTTCCGGTGGTCAGCGCCAGCGTGTCGCGATGGGTCGTGCGATGATCCGCGCGCCGAAAGTCTTCCTCTACGATGAGCCGCTGTCGAACCTCGACGCGCGGCTGCGTGTCGCCATGCGAGTGGAGATTCGCAAGCTGCACCAGCGTCTCTCCACCACTACGCTGTTCGTCACCCACGACCAGGTCGAGGCGATGACGCTCGCCGACCGCATCGTCGTCATGAACAAGGGTGTTGTCGAGCAGGTCGGCACGCCGGCCGAGGTCTACCAGAAGCCGCAGACCACTTACGTGGCCGGCTTTATCGGCACGCCGGGCATGAACCTGATCGACGTGACGGCCGATCCGGACAAGGGCGTACTGGTACTTTCGGACGGCCAGCAGATCGCCTACGACTGCGCCCAGTGGCCGGATGTCGGCTACGGCCCGGTCACCGCCGGATTCCGTGCCCAGGCGGTGCGGCTGGAGCCGGGCTGCATCTCCGGCAAGTTCGACTTTTCCGAGGAACTGGGCTCCGCGAAGCTGGTGCATGGCACCTTCGCAGGCACGGCGCTGATCGCCCATGTCGCGGGCGCGCGGACGTTTACGCCGGGCGAACCGCTTTGCTTTGCGGTCGATGCGACCGACATCCATCTTTTCGACGCAGACAGCGGCCGTCGGTTCAATGAACGGGTTCGGGACGCGCCAATCCCTGGCCGAAAAGCCGAAGCAATCGACGCCCTGATACCGAAAGTCGCCTGAAAAGCCAGTGCAGAGGACGGCGCGTCGAGTGCCGGTCCAGCAGATGAACGCCTCTGTATCAATCCGCCCACAGGCGCTGGACCGCAACGAGTTCAGGCCACATGCCGGCCGCGGATTGCAGCCGGGCTCGAACTGGCGAAGACTTCCTCGTCCATGTGGGTCAGCGCCTGCATCGCGCAGCCCTGCATGATCAGCGGCACCTCGTCCGTCTCGGTGGCGAAGGAGATCGCCTTGGAGTGGAGTCCTCCGGAGGTCTTGGCAATCGCATCGCGCAGCGAAGGCTCGATAAGGTCGAACGCGGCCGCGCCGATGCCGACCATCGCGACAGGAGCCGGATCGATCAGCGCAAAAAGGCTGCCGAGCCCGTAACCCAAAGCTTCGCCGGCCCTTCTGTAAGCCTCGCGTTCCGGCCCGTCGCAATCCCGCGCGGCAGCGGCGAGCGCGGCCATGTCGACCGGGCCGGGATTCGCAACTGGTGGCTCGTCGTCGCCGGCTCCGCGGGCGCTGCGCCAGATCGCGTAGTTGCCGGCATAGGCCTCGACGCAGCCCCGGCGGCCGCAACGGCACAAGGCGCCGCCGGGGCGATGGATCATATGGCCGAATTCGCCGCCTGACGATTGCGTGCCGGTGAAGATCTCGCCCTTGAGGACCATGCCCATGCCGATGCCATGCGAAAGCAGGATGGCGATGAAGTCGTCGCAGTAGCGCACTCCATCGCGCCAGCGCAGCGCGGCGGCGATCATGTTGCAGTCGTTTTCGACGGTCACTGGGACGTCGAAGGCCGCCTCCAGGTGCTCTCCGAAGGGGATGCCTTCATGCCTGGTGATCGGCGACCAGAGCATCGTGCGCCGCGCCGCATCGGCGGTCCCCTGCACCGCCAGCACGATCCTTGCCACGCACCGGCCGGCAGCGGAGGGTTTTGCTAGCTGACGGCGGACGATCGCAATGCATTCGCCGACCAGTTCGGCTTCCGAGAGTTCGTAAGTCGGGAGCTTCTTGCACTCCTTGGCGAGGGACCGGCCGGAATAGTCTACGAGGGCAGCGGACAGGAAGTTGAAACGGAGCGCGATGGCGACAACCGTTGCCGCCTTGGGATTGAGCCCGATCGCGACCTGCGGCCGTCCGCGCCTGAGAGGAATGGGTTCCAAGCTCTTGGCCTCGAGCAGAATGCCTTCCGCGATGAGATCCGATGCGATCGCCGATATGGTCGAATGGCTCAACTCGGTCGTGGCGGCGATCTCCGTGCGGGAAGCCTCTCCGGCGCGGCGGACGGCGGAGATCACCATAGCGCGGTTGCGCCGGCGAAGGTCGTCGTGACGTATTCCGATTGACATCGATTTGGAAGCAGCCTCCCGGCCTGCACTGATCGCCATGGGCGCGGATAGTGTCAGAGCGAGTCCAGGCTGTCACGATCCAGTGGAAAAGCAGGACGGCTCTACGAATATTCATCCCCGGCAGGCTGGAACGGATGCTCCCGGCCCGGTGCTGCCGGAACCCTGCAAATGCTGCGGTGCTGTCTCGTCAGTTCAGCACTTCTTCTCGAAAAGCTTGCCGCTCGGATCCTTGAACGTGCAGAAGCCCGGCCTGCTGCCCGCGCCGACATTCGTCGCGGCCGCGGCGTTGACCCGCGAGGCGGCGAGCGCGGCGGCAGGATCGGCTGAGGGAGTCGGAGGGGTCGTACAGCCAGCGACGACAGAAGCGAATGCTGACGTGAAAAACAGTTTCCTCATTGCGGTCCCTCCCTCAGCCATGCGCGATGGTCGCGCCAGCATGACGGAGAAAGAGCCGCTCCGCAAAGCCTTTTGCAATCAGCGATTGATGCTGCCTGTCGTCAGCGAACGGTCCACACTGGTGGCGATCGCGGAGTTGCCGGCCTCGATGGAAGCAACCAGCTTGCCGTCCTTCTGGACGTCCCAGACCAGTTCGGCATCCTCTTCTTCCATCGCGGGGTCGACATAGACGCATTGGCCGAGCACCTTGTCACGCTGCCCTGCCATCGAGGCGAGGGTGATGCGCAGTTCGACCTGGCACTCTTCAAAGGTTTCATAGATCGGAGTGGGAGCGGGCATCTCGCTGCAGTCCTTCAAGTCTCCGGAGCAGCCGACGATGAGAAGAAGAGCCGCGATGTGTTCCATGACCAAGTTCCTTTCGTCGAAGGAACGGTCTTTGGGATTTCATGGTTCCCAAAAGTTAAATTGCAACTTCCCGCATTGTGAGCTTATTGGGCGGATTCGAAGAATCCAGGAACTCTGCATCCGGCCAGCGGGCGGAGCAGGACAACTTTGCGATTTCTGATTATTCCAGTTCGAAGCTGCCCTGCGGCACGATCAGCGAGTAGGTCAGGCGGTCGCTGGCGAGCTCGAGGGTCGACGAGCCATTGAGCGCCGCCGGCACGACCCGCTCCAGCGCTACGCTGCCGAACCGCTTCTGGCCGATCGCCTGGTCCGCGATGCTGATCGCCTCGGTCCAGACCAGCGACAGGGCAGGGGGGCCGTCTTCCACACGATGCGCCGTCAGGGTCACGTAGCCGTCCGGACGCGCAAGGGCGCCGTAGCTGACGGAGTTCACTGCCAGCTCATGCAGCGCCAGCCCGATATGCAGCGCTGCGTTCGGATTGAGGTAGGGCCTTTCGCCCTCGATGCGGATGCTCGCCGAAGGATCGGCAGTATATCGCGCCACCTGCCCGAGGACGAGATCGTGGAGGGCGGCGCCCCGCCAGTTCGACGACGTCACCAGATCCTGGGTGGAGGCAAGCGACAGAAGCCGGCCCCTGAACCGGGACAGGAAACCATCCACGCTGTCCGAGTGGCGGCCGGTCTGGGTGGCGATGCTCTGGATGATCGCGAGCAGGTTCTTGGAGCGATGGGCGACCTCCCGCAGCAGCGTGCGCAGCGTCTGCTCGCGTCGCTTCTGGTCGGTGATGTCGACCGCGGTCGCCATGATGCCCACCACCTCGCCGGAGGGAGCGCGATCGGAGTCCACCCAAACGGCGAACCAGTTGGCGCCGTCGTCCGCCGGAATGCAGATTTCCACTTTCTGCGTCACACCGGAAGCGATGACCTCCTTCCGGGTGGACATCAATTGGTCGGAGGCTTCCTCCTCCAGAAATTCGTGCAGGAAACGACCTTCGACCGGCTCCGTCGACCAGATCGACGGCACATTTTCCGCCCAGACTACGCGAAAATCCAGATCGCAGTAGACGACGGAAATGCCGGTATTGGCCAGCGCCTTGAGAAGGCTGCCTCCCCGACCCAATTCAGTTCCGTTAATCTGGGCGCCCATCGCCCGAACCTCAGCGTTAGCGGCCGTCGACTTTACGATTTGAGTTCCCGTCCCCGCGCCGACGCGAGTGGCTCAAAACGCGATTGCGCCGGACCGCGCCAAAAAGCGGGCCCGGCGGCTGCTGGAAACCGTTCGAAAAGGATGCGGTCACCAGTGTCCAGCCTTGCGTGAGCTCACGCCCGCCGCATAAAGCCCGCAATAAGCGAAATCACCAGGAATACAAGGAACACAAAGAATAGAATCTGTGCGATTCCCGCAGAAGTCCCGGCAATGCCGCCAAAGCCAAGCGCGCCGGCAATAATGGCGACAACAAGAAAAACCAGTGCCCAGTATAGCATTGTCAACCTCCTAAACTGCAAAACGGGAACGCCGACCTCCCGGGCTTGGTTCCGGGAGGAGCGACTTGACAGCGTTGTCTCGGGGGATCAGGCGGCCGCCTTGGCCTGCCGATCGAAGAACAATGCCTGGCTGATGAGCGCCTTCACCATTTCCGGGCTGAAGGGCTTGGTTACCAGAAAGGCCGGCTCGGGCCGCTGGCCGGTAAGGAGCCGTTCCGGAAATGCGGTGATGAAGATGACCGGCACGGAAGCCGTAGAGAGGATCTCATTCACTGCATCAATCCCCGAGGTGCCGTCGGCGAGTTGGATGTCGGCAAGGATCATCTTGGGATGCGTCCTATTGAACAGCGCGGTCGCCTCCGTGTGCGTCCTCGCTGTGCCGACCACGCGATGGCCGAGGCTTTCGACCATCTGCTCGATATCCATTGCGATCAGCGGCTCGTCTTCGATGATCATGACGTCGGTCGCCACCTGGCGGGAAATCTCTGCGCTGGCCTGGGAGAGCAGGGACTGGAATTCCCGCGTGTCGACGTCGAGTACCTCGGCAGCCTCTTCGTCGCTGAAGCCTTCAACCGCGACCAGCAGGAACGCTTGGCGGGGCCGCGGCGAGATCGCCGTGAGATTGGCCGCAGCACGGCTCTCCCAACCGGTCGGTGCACGTTCATCGGGGACGCGGATGGCCACCGAAGTGAACAGCTTGGCAAACAGCTTGTAGAGCGAGATGCGGGGCGACGAGGCCTCGGGGAAGATGCTTACATCTGCAACGATCGCCTCGAGCATGGCCGCCACCAGCGCATCGCCGCTCTGCTGCGAGCCGGACACGGCACGCGAGAACCGGCGCAGATACGGCAGGTGAGGCGCGATGCTTGCTGACAGACTCATTCTTAATCCCTCTAGTGCTAGTGAACTATATTATAAAGGAAGTGCCACGGACGGTTCAGCCCCTCAACGGAGCCAGGTGGAAAAAGTTCCGGCCTGCTGGAACCAAATCGAGCCGACGGGCGTTTTGGGCTTTGATGGGCAGGGTTCTGGCCGCGGCGGGGCCGTAGGCGGGGTATTCTATAGGGCAGTACGGTGAAATCGATGAAGGATAACATCGCGGCGGCGGATGGCAGAACGCCGCGGGCGAAAGGGTCGACCGACCCGCTCGGGGTCAACTCCGAGATCGGCCGCAAGCTAAAGCAGTATTATGACGATCTCGTTTCGGACGAGGTGCCCGATCGATTCTCGCAGCTTCTTCGCGAGCTCGAACAAGCTGAAGCGACTCGGAAAAGGGACTAGCCGATATGGCCGTCACCCCTGAGTTCAAGCAGGACCTGCTTGCGGCTATCCCGAGCCTGCGGGCGTTTGCAGTCTCTCTTACCCAGAACTCCGACAAGGCGGACGATCTGGTTCAGGAGACGCTGGTCAAGGCCTGGGACAAGCACCATTCCTTCCAGATGGGCACGAACCTCAAGGCATGGCTGTTCACCATCCTGAGAAACGAATTCTACTCGCAGATGCGCAAGCGCGGGCGGGAAGTGCAGGATTCGGAAGGCGTCATGACCGAGCGGCTTGCGGTGCACCCGAGCCAGCACGGCAAGCTCGATCTGGCCGACTTCCGTAGCGCCCTCGAGCAATTGCCCGAGGACCAGCGCGAGGCGATCATTCTGATCGGCGCTTCAGGCTTCTCCTATGAAGAGGCGGCGACCATCTGCAATTGCGCCGTCGGCACCATCAAGAGCCGGGTCAGCCGCGCACGCACCCGTCTTCAGGACATCCTGCAGATCGCTGGCGAGCAGGATTATGGTCCGGACGCCATCTCCGCCCAGGTGATGGGCTCCAACGCCGCCTGACAGGCGGCGTTCAGGCCTTCAGACGTGAAGCTGCGAGAGCCTTGACCAGTTCGGTTTCCTCATAGGGCTTGCCGACGACGGTTACGTCCGCGAACTCTGCCGCATTCTCTCCGAGATCGCTGTAGCCTGATGCGAAGATGAACGGCGTTCCGCGTGCCTTCAGGCTGCTTGCGAAGGCGAAGGTCGATTGCTGGCCCAAGAAAATGTCGACGACAGCGGCGTCGAAGGTCGACTCCGAGCAGAAGGCTTCGGCCTCTTCGAGCGTACGCGCCAGCACCACGTCGGCGGCGCCGGCATCACGGCAAATCTGTTCGACATCCATGGCTATGAGGAACTCGTCCTCCAGGACCAGGATGCGCAATCCTTCAAGCAAGCCCACAGAAACCCGCCTCCCTTGACCCGACACGCATGGGCTCAAAGGAAAATATTGTCATTTAAAAAAGACATAGGGAAGCCAGGTTGGTTGCCCCAGCCTGCCCAGCTTCCAAGAGACTTAACATCGGATCATGAGGTTCGCCCCGCGGGATCATCCTCCGCGCCATCGCTCCACCAGACTGTTCCGGGAATGATGTTGCGGGCAACCGCATAGGCGATCAGCAGAGCCGGGACGGCGATGAAGCCGCCGACCGGCCCCCAAAGCCAGATCCAAAAGATCAGGGACAGGAGCACGGCGAAGGGATTCAGCGTCATGGTCTTGCCGATCACCATCGGGGTGACGAACTGGGCCTCGAGCATGTTGATGAACAGGTAGACGCCGACAGGAAGCAGGCTGCCCCAGAGCGTGTCGAAGGCCATCAGGCCCACGGCGAACAGGATGGCGACCATCACCGCCGGGCCCACGAACACGACGAAGTTTGTGACGGTCGCGACGGCACCCCACATGGCGGCCGACGGCACGCCGATGAGCCAAAGCGCCAGGCCGACGGTGGCTCCTTCGGCGACGTTGATGAGGGCGATGGAGATCAGGTATTTCGATACGAGGGTCTCGACGTCTCTGAAGACGTGGGCCACGCGCCAGCGCAGGCGTCGGCTGAAACACATGCTGAGGATGGCCACCCGCGTCTGATTGCGGGTTGCGACGAAAAAATAGAGGCTCGCGAAGAAGATCAGGAACTGGCCCATGACGGCGGGCGCGAACGCCATCATGCTCTCGACCCCCATGCCGTCGTCCACCGAAACCGCAATGCCCTTTCCGCCGGTGAACTCGCGCAGCTGGTCGCGCATTCCGCGCACCGCCTCCAGCGGTCCGCTTAGCTCGCGCAATTGAGTTTTCAGGTCGGTCCAGATCTGCGGAAGCCTCTCAATCCAGAGCGCCAGGGGCGCGGCGATGGCAAGCGCGCAAGCCAGAAGAATGAGCAGGAACAACACCGTGACGATCAGGGCCGAAATGCCTGGGCGCATGTTGTGAGCCTCGAGGCGAGAGGCGACGGGGCCGAGCATGAGACCAATGACAATGCCTGCCGAGATGGGAACCAGGATGTAGGCTCCGGCGGAAATTGCTGCGACTGCCGCGACGAGGGCGATGACGATCACTGCCACCTGGGCGCCGCGTGCCAGCAGGACTTCGAAGTTCGACTTCGGCGGCAGCCGCACCATGGGCGGCGCCTTGCGGCTGGTGGCCGCCGCACTTCGGCTCGACATTGGTATCCCCCGCTGAAACTCGCCTTCCACAATACAATTTGCTACGTTTCGTTCCTTGAGGGAACCGTGGGGGCTGAGCGGCGTTTCGAAACATTGAAGAAGATGGAGGAATTTGATGGCAGCTGCGACTGGCACGTCTTCGTCCGACGCCGAAACTTCCAACCGCCCCGATCTCGAGGCTGACATCCGTCAGCTTCGCGAGGACATCGCCAGGCTGACCGAACAGCTGTCGCGTACCGGGCAGCATTCCTACAGCACTGCAAGGCGGGCCGCCACGGAAGGTGTGGAGCAGCTTCGCGTCCAGGGCGAAGCGGCGCTCGAGGGTCTGCGAACCAATGCCCGGGAACTGGAAGACCAACTCACTTCGACGGTGCGGGAGAAGCCGATAACTTCGCTCGCGATCGCAGCAGGCATCGGATATTTCCTCGCTCTTCTTTCCCGCCGTTAGTCGACGAGGTCCGGAGGGGGATGCTCGTATCGTTGCTTGCCGGGCTCGCGACCGGCGAAACCATAGCCGCCGTACGGCGCATGCGCCGCGCGGTGGTTGCCTATCTTGTCGCGGCGCTGTTCGCGCTCATCGGACTGGTGTTTCTGCTGATCGCAGTGACCATCTGGGCTTCAAGGCGGTTCGGCGAGATCGAGGCGGCGGTCGGCATCGGCCTCGTCTTCCTGGTTGTGGCGCTGATCATATACGCCGTCCATAGGAGGACGGCGCGGGCACGCGCCGGTGCGGCTGCGCGTCAACGCAATCGCGATCTCACCAATGCCGCCGTGGCCGCGGGAGTGGCGGCCGCACCGGGCCTCCTCAAGAAAGGATCCGGATTTGCGCTTCTCGCAGCGCCGGTCGTGGCGGCGGGCGCCTATGTCGTTTACCGCCTGCTGAGCAGGCCGGATCCACGCGACGACTTCTAATCCAGCTAATTCAGCGCCTCGACCGGCCGGCAGTCCCGCCCCCGGAACCTCCTTCTCGACTACGCATTGTCGGAAGGTCACTGACAGGAGGTTCATCGGATGGCGAAGGAAATCCGCACAGATAAGGCGCGGCAAGCGAAGACGGGGCGGCCGGTCCTCATCGTGCTGATCGTGGCGCTGTTGCTGGCCATGGTGGTCTGGGCCGGCGTAGAGATTTGGGGCGAGCAGATCGATAATCCCGCGGCCGACGCTGCCAGCGGCGCGCAGACCGACGGAAACCAGTAGCTCCGGCATGCGGCTGGTAGCGGGCGAGATATTCCTGCGCTTAGGGCCCTGCCGAACTGCGGATGCACTTCGGGAATCCGCGAGGTCTTAATTCAGCAGACATTTCGAGTTGCAGAGCGTCTGACTCTTCACCTGCATCTTTTGATGCGTGACCGGCCGGCAAGCCTGTGCCTTGGGCCGAAAACCGCGACACAACAAAGGTTTTCGCGCGTCTTTGAACTGACGCGTGGTCTACGAGAGGGGGAAAGTTCGGAACCGATCCTTCACGCCTACGTTATCGGTCGTGACGCGGCGCCCGGCCTCCCTGGCAGGTCGAGCCGGGCGCGGCGATGCATAGAATTCACCAACGGAATTCAGGCACAAGGAGAGAGATATCATGGTTCGCAAACTCTTGGCTACCACTGCCCTCGCGACGCTTCTGTCGGGTGCTGCGCTTGCCCAGGACGCTACTCAGCCGGCCCAGCCGGCTCCTGCCCAGCCCTCTGCCACGACACAGGATCAGGCAACTGCCGCGCCTGTTGCGCGGGCTGACGGCTTTCTGGCCAGCAACCTGATCGGCGAGACCGTCTATAACGGCACCGGCGACGACGCCGAGCGGATCGGCGAAGTCAACGACGTGGTCATCGGCTCGAACGGCGGCGTGGAATCCGTTGTCATAGGCGTCGGCGGCTTCCTCGGCATCGGCGAGAAGAACGTCGCGATGAACTACAACGAGATCGAGTGGGCCGAGAAGAACGGCGATCGCTGGATCGTGGTGAACGCGACCAAGGACCAACTGCAGGCCCAGGCCGAGTTCGACAAGAAGGCCTATGAGGCGGCTCCGGCGAACACCGCCATGGCTCCGGCGGACGGAACGGCCACGACCGCTCCAGCCGACACTACGGCTTCGACCAACATGCCGGCTGACAACTCTACCGCCGCGACGACCACAGAACCCACTCCCGACACCACGGCTGAGGCCACGCCGCCGGCGAACGATACGACCGCCGAGACCGACACGACTGCTCAGGCGCCTGCCGCAACTGACCAGACGCAGACTGGGGCGATCGACAAGAACTCGCTGAAGGAAATGCCGACCGCGGATATCCGCGCTGACAATCTCGATGGCACCACCGTCTATGGCGCCAATGACGAGAGGGTCGGCGAGATCGGCGACGTCGTCCTGACCACCGATGGCAAGGTTGATGCGGTGATCATCGATGTCGGCGGCTTCCTCGGCATCGGCGAGAAGGAAGTGGCCTTGGGCATGGACAAGCTGCAGTTCATGACCGACGGTGACAACAACCACTATCTCTACACGAACTTCACCAAGGAGCAGTTGGAAGCCGCTCCGACCTATGACAAGAGCAGCTGGGCCCAGAACCGGGACAAGCAACTGATTACCGTGCAGTAATCTACTGCGCAAACATTCTGGAATGGCCCGCGCCAATGGCGCGGGCCATTTCATTTAGAGACAAGCTATTCCCTCTGCTGAGAAACCACGCCCTTGTCCGTGAGCGCCACCAGGGCGAGCCTCTGCTCGAGATGCTCCGCGCGCCAGGCGAGCAGCCGCTCGGCGTATTCGAGGCGTACGTCGCGATAGGCGCCGTCCTGAGCCACATTGCGGAGTTCGCCGGGATCTTCCTGCAGATCGAAGAGCAGGGGCGGCAGTCCGGCGAAATGCACGTACTTGTAGCGCTCGGACCTGATCACCGACAGGTTGCATCTCTGGGACGGCAGGCCGAAGTACTGCTCGGCAATGCGTTCCGAAACCGATCGGAAATCATATTCCCAATGCGCACAGTCGCGCCAATCGCCCGGCATCTCGCCATGGAGGAAGGGCGAAAGCGAGCGACCGTCGAGCCAGTTCGGGGAATCGCCTCCGGCCAGTTCCAGGATGGTAGGCGCGAGGTCGACGGCTTCGGTGAAGCGATCGACCACGACTCCGGCCGCTGCTCCGTTTGCCTTTATGATGAGGGGCAGGTGATAGCTCTGGTCGAAGTAGCCGCCCTTGCCGAGCATGAAGTGGTCGCCCATCATCTCGGCGTGATCGGAGGTCAGCACGATCACCGTGTCGTCCCACGCTCCGGCGCTCCGCAATCCCTCCCAGATCCGGCCGAGCTGCGAGTCCACCTCCGAGATCATGCCATAGTAGAGCGCGCGGATGGTGCGGAACTCCTGCTCGCTCCAATCGCGGACCAGGCCTGCCCGGCCAGGAATGAAGCTGTGCTTCAGCATCTTGCGCATCGCATAGTCGAGGAAGGGATGGCTCGCTGCCTCCTCCTGCCAGTTTTTGGCGCGATGGAAGGTAGGTCCCTGATCATCGCCGTACATTTCGTTGAACGGCGCCGGCACGATGAAGGGAGGATGCGGGCTGAGAAAGGAGATGTGGGCGAACCACGGTTCGTCCTGTTCACCCAGCCAGCGGATGAACTCGCCCGCCATGAAGGCGCTCGGCGTCTCGTCGCGGCCATAGATCGGAACCGCCCTGGAGACCTCCGGATGACCATTTCCCGCCGGCCGGTGGATGTCGGGGAATGGCGCGGTGGCATCGACGCCGCGCGTCTTCAGCCATGACAGCCACTGCTTCTGATGCTCGGGCAGGGCCTGGCGCACGGTGAAGCCCGGCAGAAAACCCTCGTAGGTGCGCAGGGCCGGATCGCCGGCCGGGCGCTCGCGCGGATCGGGGGCGACGTCGGTGTAGCCGAACAGCGTCGGGTCATAGCCAAGCGCGCGTGCGGCGAGCGCGATGTTCCAGTGGCGGTGATCCATGGGCGTGCCGTTCTGGCAGACCCGGTTGGTCATCTGGTAGAGGCCCGTATAGATGCAGGCCCGCGCCGGCGAACAAGGCGCGGCGCCCGCATAGTGCCTGCGGAACAGCACGCCCTCGCTTGCAAGTGCGTCGGCATTGGGCGTCTTCACCACCGGATGGCCCGCAGCCGACAGGCAGTCGCCTCGCCACTGATCGCAAGTGATGAACAGGACGTTTGGACGCCTGCCTGCGGTGTTGGACTTCGGGGATGGGCTCGCGTTTCCAGACACTGAACAATCCATCTGCTTTTGTGTACTTTCGAAAAACCGTCTCGCCACCGACATTAGCGCCAGCAAAGCCGCATCGGCGAATTCAAGCAAGGAGCAGGACGATGCTCAAACAGATCCAGGGGCTGCACCACGTCACATCGATGGCGAGGGATGCCCGCGAGAACAACCGCTTCTTCACCGGAACGCTGGGGCTGCGGCGGGTGAAGAAGACGGTCAACTTCGATGCGCCGGACGTCTACCACCTCTACTATGCCGATGAGGTCGGCACGCCCGGCACGGTCATGACCTATTTCCCGTTTCCAAACATCGCCCGGGGCCGGCCCGGAGCAGGGGAGGTGGGGACCACGGTGTTCTCGGTGCCGCGGAACGCGCTGCTCTATTGGGAAAAACGCCTCAGCGATGCGAGTGTCCAAGGCCTGATGCGTGAGACCAGCTTTGGACAGGACCGGCTGCGTTTCGAAGGTCCCGATGGTGACGGTTTTGCGCTGGTCGAGGTCGAAGACGATGCTCGTGCACCCTGGACCGAGGGCGGCGTGCCGGCCGAAGACGCGATCCGCGGTTTTCATTCCGCGTCGCTAAGACTGCGGGACGGCGGCGCAACCGAGGAACTGCTGAAGTTCATGGGCTACGAGGAGGTCGACAACTCGGGCAACATCAAGCGGCTTGCCCGGAAGGACGGCAACGGCGCCGACGTCATCGACATCGAGACGGCGCCGGGAGCGCCCATCGCTCGGCTCGGAGCGGGCTCGGTGCATCACATCGCCTTCGCCGTCGAGGACCGGGCGAAGCAACTGGAGGTTCGCAAGGCCCTGCTCGACACCGGATACCAGGTGACGCCGGTCATCGATCGCGACTATTTCTGGGCGATCTATTTCCGCACGCCCGGCGGCGTGCTGTTCGAGGTCGCGACCACCGAACCGGGCTTCGACCGTGACGAGGACACGGCGCATCTCGGCGAGGCGCTGAAGCTGCCCGCGCAGCACGCGCATCTGAGGCCCTATCTCGAACAGCATCTGCAGCCGCTCGAAGCATGATTGGAGAGCGTGATGTCCCTTGATTCCTACCAGCACACGCGCCTGCCCGGCGTTCCCGACGCGCCGCTCGTCTTCGCCTTGCACGGAACGGGTGGCGAAGACACCCAGATGGCCAGGCTGGCGCGCCAGCTTGTGCCCGACGCAACGATCGTCGCGCCGCGTGGCGATGTCTCCGAGGGTGGCGCGGCCCGCTTCTTCCGCCGCACGGGCGAAGGGGTCTACGACATGGACGACCTCGCCCGCGCCACGGCCAAGATGGCGGGCTTCGTTGCGGGGCACAAGCAAACCGAGAAAGCCCAGAGCGTCTACGGCATCGGCTATTCGAACGGCGCGAACATCCTCGCAACTATCCTCTTCATGAGGCCGGACCTCTTCGATCGCGCCGTGCTGATGCATCCGCTGATCCCGTTCAAGCCGCTGATCGAGGGCTCGCTTTCAGGAAAGCGGATCCTGATCACCGCCGGGCGGCACGACCCGATCTGCCCCCCGAATCTCACGGCCCGCTTGGAGGCCTATCTTCGCGAGGCAGGAGGCGATGTGGCGGTCGAGTGGCACCCCGGCGGCCACGAGATACGCCAGTCAGAACTCGAAGCCGCACGGAGTTTTCTCGCATGACCAGACCTGGTGACAATCCGAATGCTCCGCTGCAGATCGAACGCGAAGAGAGCGGCTCGAAGGGGCGCTACGTCTACCGCGCCGACGGCACCGAGGCGGAGATGACCTTCTCAAAGGCAGGCGAGGGTATGATCATCATCGACCACACTGGCGTGCCGGACGCGTTCCGCGGTCAAGGCATTGGCCTGCGCCTCGTCGCGCGGGCGGTAGAGGATGCCAGGGCGGCGGGCAAGAAGATCATCCCCCTCTGCCCGTTCGCTGCCGCGCAGTTCCGCCGGCGTTCGGAATGGGCGGATGTGCTGAAGGGGTAGCGTCTTGCCGGGCGGCGCATGCCCGGCTGCGGCCGTTTGGCACTTGACTCGGCGCGCTGTCACAATACGGTAAGGATCAAATGCCGGCCTTGAATGCCGGAGGGCAGACATGCCTCGTGAGCCCGCCCGTTCCGGGGCGATGGCCGCGAGGCATTTTCGTTTTGGGGATGGCAGTTCGCGTGGGCGAGAGGGTCGAGATCGGTGTGCTTTATGCGCGCTCCGGCAGCTACAGGCTGATTTCGGAAGCCTGCCGCGCCGGCGCGCTGCGGGCGATCGCCGACGTCAATGCAGATCCTGGTTCTCCCATCGAACTGGTGCCGGTCGAGCGCGACCCCGGGGGCAACGTCGACCAATATGCTCTGCTCTGCGAGGACATCCTGCGCACCAGCAGCGCGCGGCACGTCGTCGGTTGCGTCACCTCGTGGAGCCGCAAGGAGACGATCCCGGTCCTGGAAAAGGCGGGCGCGACGCTCTGGTATGCCTGCCCCTACGAAGGCTTCGAGGCGAACGAGCACGTCGTCTACATGCATGCCTGCCCCAACCAGCACCTCGTCCCGCTCGTCAAGCATGTCGTGCGGGACCACGGCGCCGACGGTTTCCTGCTCGGTTCCAACTACATCTGGGGATGGGAGACCAACCGAGTCGCCCGCGATCTGATCACCGACGCCGGCGGCAAGGTGCTCGGCGAGCGCTACCTGCCGATCGGCGAGACCGACGTGCGCAGGCTGATCGCCGAGATCCGCGCAACCCGGCCGGACTTCATCCTCAACAACCTGATCGGCACCTCTTCCTATGCATTCTTCGCCGAATTCGAGAAGCTCGGTCGGGAGGATCGGCATTTCGCGCCCGAGCGTTGCCCGATCGTGTCCTGCAACCTGAGCGAATGCGAGCTACCGGCGATCGGCGAGGCTGGCAGGGGGCACCTTTCGGTCGGTCCATATTTCAGGCGATCGGACGCTACGGCTTCCCAACCCGCCTCGTCGTTCGAGGCGGCTTCCTACGCCTCGGTCCAGGTTCTCGCGCAGGTCCTTGCGGCAAAGGCGGATGCCACTTTCTCCGATCTCCCGGCGATATTCCGCAACCGCGTCTTCGATACGCCCTTCGGCAGGATCACTCTCGATCCACGCACCCAGCACGCGACACTGCCGGTGGAGATCGGCCGCATCGCCGGCAACGGTTTCGAACTGGTGAGCCGCAGCGAGGCCGTGGCGCCCGATCCCTACCTTTCGCGCTACGACCGGGCCGAGACCTTCGGCGCGGCGCGGCTCAGGGCGGTGTCATCATGAGCCGGGTGTCGCGTATCCCTAATCTTGGCGGAGCGACGGCCTTCGTGCTGCATCGGCCGCACGCCACCGTGGCGGCGATCACCCGGCAACTGACGGCTATCGGCCTGCAGGCGACGGACTGCTGGCCGGAGCTCCCGGCCGAGGTGCTTGCTGCGGATTTCGTCTTCTTCGACGTCGATCTCGGCTTCGACGAGCAGTTTCCGTGGCGCGCCGGAGAAGCGCCGATGCCGCTGATTGCCCTGATCGGCTCGGAAGCGCCCGGTCGCATCGAGTGGGCGCTGTCGCAGAAGGCCGATGCCCAACTGCTGAAGCCGGTCGGCAATGCAGGCGTCTACAGCGCCCTTCTGATTGCGCGACAGGCATTCGAGGCGAAGCGTCGCCTTGCCGACGAGATCGCCGCGCTGCAGTCGCGCGTGGCCGAGCGGCAGACGATCGTGCGCGCCGTCGTGGCGCTTTCGTCGCAGGGTGTGGACGACGATCGCGCATATGCGCAGCTCAGGTCGCTCGCAATGACATGGCAGATCAGTATCGAGGAAGCGGCGCGCCGCGTCGTGGCAATGGCGGATGGAGAAGGTTCGGATGAGCAGTCCCGCCGCGCCTGAGGTCCACAGCAGACCGATGACCAAGCCGCGTCCCGGCGTGCTGCGCAAGCTGGCGCAGCGCCCACTGGCCCTGATCGGGCTGGTGATCGTCGTGCTCGTCGTCGCCGGCGCGCTGCTGGCGCCCTGGCTGACGAAGTTCGGGCCCGACGAGCAGATGTTCGACGGCCTGACGCTTTCGGGCGAGCCGCTGCCGCCCAACGCCACCTTCTGGCTGGGCACCGACCTGCTCGGCCGCGACCTGTTCACGCGCATCCTCTATGGCGCGCGCACCTCGCTCATCATCGGCATCGTCGCCAACGGCATCGCGCTGCTGATCGGCACGCTGGTCGGCGTGGTCGCCGGCTACTACCGCGGCTGGCTGGGCAGCGTGCTGATGCGCTTCACCGACCTGATGATGGCATTTCCGGCTTTGCTGCTGGCCATCTGCCTGGCGGCGGTGTTCCAGCCGAGCCTCTGGATCGTGGCGCTGGTCATAGCGCTGGTGAACTGGGTGCAGACGGCACGCGTCATGTTCACGCAGACGAGCTCGCTCGCCGAGCGCGAGTTCATCGACGCCGAGCGCACCATCGGCGCCAGCAGCGCGCGCATCCTGTTCATGCACATCCTGCCGCACCTGATCCCCACCATCATCGTCTGGGGCACGCTCGGCATTTCCACCACCGTCCTGCTCGAGGCGACGCTGTCCTATCTGGGCATCGGCGTGCAGCCGCCCACGCCGTCATGGGGCAACATCATCTTCGAGAACCAGACCTATTTCCAGGCTGCACCCTGGCTGGTGTTCTTCCCCGGCATCGCCATCCTGGCGCTGGCGCTCGCCTTCAATCTGATCGGTGACGCCTTGCGCGACATCCTCGACCCGACGCAGCGGGGCCGTTCATGATCGCCTATCTCGGCCGCCGCCTCATCCAGTCCGCGCTGATCCTGCTGGGCATCTCGCTCATCACTTTCGCGCTGCTCTACTTGCTTCCCGCCGATCCGGTGCGCCAGATCGCCGGCCGCAGCGCCACGCCTGCAACCGTGGAAAGCATCCGCCGCCAACTGGGTCTCGACCAGCCGTTCCTGGTGCAGTACGGGCGCTATCTCTGGAACCTGCTGCAGGGCGATCTCGGACGCTCATACATCCAGCGCTCGGAAGTGGCGCAGCTCATCACGGCTCGCCTGCCGGCGACGCTGCTGCTCATGGTCGGCGCAATCGTCTGCGAACTGCTGATCGGATTGACGATGGGCGTGATCGCTGCGGTGCGGCGCGGCACGGCCACCGACCAATCGCTGATGGTCGCCTCGTTCATAGGCGTGTCCGCGCCGCAGTTCGTCGTCGGGCTGCTGCTGCTCTACGTGTTCGCGGTGAAGCTCAGCTGGTTCCCCATCGGCGGCTACGGCACCTTCTCGCATCTGGTGCTGCCATCGCTCACCGTCGCCGTGATGAGCGCCGGCTGGTATGCGCGAATGATGCGCTCGTCGATGATCGACGTGCTGCGTCAGGACTACATTCGCACTGCACGCGCCAAGGGACTGGCGCGGATCACGGTGCTCGTCCGCCACGCGCTGCCCAACGCCATCCTGCCCATCATCGCCATGATCGGCATCGACATCGGCATCCTCATGGGCGGCATCGTCGTGGTGGAAAGCGTATTCGGCTGGCCCGGGATCGGCCAGCTCGTCTGGCAGGCGATCCAGCGTGTCGACATCCCCATCATCATGGGCGTCACGCTCGTGTCTGCGTTCGCGATCGTGCTCGGCAACTTCCTTGCCGACATCATCGCGCCCTTCATCGATCCACGCATCAAGCTCAGATAACCAGGGGAAAGGGTAATCCAAATGTTGAAGAGAATTCTGACCAGCACCGTCGCAGCCTCGGCGCTTGCGCTGACGCTCGGCATGTCCGGCGGCGCCGCCGTGGCCGAGGAACTCGACCCGAACGCCAAGCCTGGTGGTGACATCATCATCACCTACAAGGACGATGTCGCCACCCTCGACCCGGCCATCGGCTACGACTGGCAGAACTGGTCGATGATCAAGAGCCTGTTCGACGGGCTGATGGACTACGAGGCGGGCACCACCACGCTGCGTCCCGACCTAGCCGAGAGCTATGAGATCTCGGAAGACGGCCAGACCTTCACCTTCAAGCTGCGCCAGGGCGTCAAGTTCCACAACGGCCGCGAGATGACGGCCGAGGACGTGAAGTACTCGATCGAACGCGTGGTCGACCCCAAGACGCAGAGCCCCGGACAGGGCTTCTTCGCCACGATCAAGGGCTACGACGAGGCTGCCGAGGGCAAGGCAGAGGGCCTGTCCGGCATCACCGTGGTAGATCCGTCCACCATCAAGTTCGAGCTGACCCGGCCCGACGCCACCTTCCTGCACGTGATGGCGATCAACTTCAGCCATGTCGTGCCGAAGGAAGAGGTCGAGAAGCACGGCGCCGATTTCGGCAAGAACCCGGTCGGTACCGGCGCGTTCAAGCTCGGCGAATGGACGCTCGGCCAGCGGGTCGTGTTCGAGAAGAACGCCGACTACTGGAACAAGGGGCTTCCCTATCTCGACAAGATCACCTTCGAGATCGGCCAGGAGCCGATCGTGGCGCTGCTGCGCCTGCAGAAGGGCGAGATCGACGTCCCCGGCGACGGCATTCCGCCGGCCAAGTTCCAGGAAGTGATGAACGACCCGGAGCAGAAGGCGCGCGTGGTCGAGGGCGGCCAGCTCCACACCGGCTATGTGACCATGAACGTCAACATCCCGCCCTTCGACAACGTGAAGGTGCGGCAGGCGGTCAACATGGCCATCAACAAGGAGCGCATCGTCCAGCTCATCAACAACCGCGCGGTGCCGGCCAACCAGCCGCTGCCGCCGTCGATGCCGGGCTACGCCCAGGACTACAAGGGCTACGCCTATGACGCGGCGAAGGCCAAGGGGCTGCTGGCCGAGGCGGGACATGCCGACGGCTTCGAGACCGAGCTCTACGTCATGAACACCGACCCGAACCCGCGTATCGCGCAGGGCATCCAGCAGGATCTGGCCGCCATCGGCATCAAAGCCAACATCCAGGCGCTGGCCCAGGCCAACGTCATCGCCGCCGGCGGCGAGAAGGAAGGCGCGCCGATGATCTGGTCGGGCGGCATGGCCTGGATCGCCGACTTCCCCGATCCGTCCAACTTCTACGGTCCGATCCTGGGCTGCGGCGGCGCCGTGCCCGGCGGCTGGAACTGGTCCTGGTACTGCAACGAGGATCTCGACAAGAAGGCCGGCGAGGCGGACTCGATCACCGATCCGGCCAAGGCGGAGGAGCGCAACAAGCTCTGGAGCGAGATCTACACCAAGATCATGGAAGACGCCCCGTGGGCTCCGGTGTTCAACGAGCAGCGCTTCACCATGAAGTCCTCACGGATGGGCGGCGCCGACAACCTCTACGTCGACCCGGTCCACATCCCCGTCAACTACGACCACGTGTACGTCAACGATGTGCAATAACTGCAACTACACCATCCACGGACGTCAGCATCACTTCGGCTGGGACAACTCGTTTGTCCCGGCCGAGCGGGTGGCGCCCGGCTCGACCATCGAGTTCGAGTGCGTGGACTCCTCGGGTGGCCAACTGACGCCCGAGAGCACGGTGGCCGATGTCGGCACGCTCGACTTCGGCAAGATCAACCCGGTCAGCGGCCCGATCTATGTCGAGGGCGCGGAACCGGGCGACGCGCTGAAGGTCACGATCGAGTCGTTCAAACCGTCCGGCTTCGGCTGGACGGCCAATATTCCGGGTTTCGGGCTGCTCGCCGACGACTTCAAGGAGCCGGCGCTCAACATCTGGAAATATGATGCGACTTCGCTCGAGCCGGCCCTCTTTGGCAAGAACGGCCGCGTGCCGCTGAAGCCTTTCGCCGGGACTATCGGAAACGCTCTGGCCGAGCCGGGGCTGCATTCGGTCGTGCCGCCGCGGCGCGTCGGCGGCAATCTCGACATCCGCGACCTCGCGGCCGGCACGGTGCTCTATCTGCCGGTGGAGGTGGCGGGCGCCCTGTTCTCGGTTGGCGACACGCATGCCGCGCAGGGTGACGGCGAGGTCTGCGGCACGGCGATCGAGAGCCCGATGAACGCCGTTTTGACGCTGGATCTGGTCAAGGACGCCCTGCTGAAGACGCCGCGCTTCACGACGCCAGGTCCGGTCACGCGCCATCTCGACGCCAAGGGCTACGAGGTGACGACCGGCATCGGTCCCGACCTGATGGAAGGCGCGAAGAGCGCCGTCGCTCAGATGGTCGATCTCCTCGCCGGCCGCTACAACCTGGACCCGGTGGACGCTTACATGCTCGTCTCGGTCTGTGGCGACCTCAGGATCAGCGAGATCGTCGACATGCCGAACTGGGTGGTGTCGTTCTACTTCCCCCGCTGCGTGTTCGAATGAGCCAGGTGGAATCCAACAAGCTATCCGGGGCGGCCGCCCCGGATAGCAATTCGGTCGGGCCGGTGCTCAGCGTCTCCGGCGTGACCATTGCCGTACGCACCGAGGACGGCGTGCGCGAAGTCGTGTCCGACCTCTCTTTCGAGCTTGGCCGCGGCGAGACGCTGTGCATCGCCGGCGAATCCGGGTCCGGCAAGTCTATGACGTCGCTTGCCATCATGGGCCTGCTTCCGGAACCCGCGGCGTTCATCAAGTCCGGGTCCATCCGGCTGGGCGACCAGGACCTGGCCTCGCTGAGCGAAAGCCGGATGCGCCGCATCCGCGGCAACCGCGTCGCCATGATCTTCCAGGAGCCGATGACTTCGCTGAACCCGGTGCTGTCGATCGGAAGGCAGCTCATCGAGGCGATCGAAACGCACACCTCCCTGTCGCGCAGCGCAGCCCGCGCGAAGGCGATCGAGGCGCTGAAGGCGGTGCGCATTCCTGACGCTGAAGGGCGCCTAAAGCAGTACCCACACGAACTTTCCGGCGGCATGCGCCAGCGCGTCATGATCGCCATGGCCCTCGCCCTGAAGCCTGACGTGCTGATCGCCGACGAGCCGACGACGGCCCTCGACGTGACGGTGCAGGGCGAGGTGCTGGAGCTTCTTCGCGACCTGCAGCGCGAGAACGGCACCAGCGTCATCCTCATCACCCACGACATGGGCGTGGTCGCCGAGATGGCCGACCGCGTCATTATCATGCGCCACGGCCGCATGGTGGAAGAGGGCAGGGCGGCCGACATCTTCGCCCGCCCGCAGGCGGACTATACGCGCGAACTTCTGGCCGCCGTGCCGCGGATCGGTGGCGGGCGGGAAGCGGTATCAGCCCCACCCCTAACCCCTCCCGACAAGGGGGAGGGGGATAGCAGCCGTGATGCCAATGCTCCCGTCGCATCCGTTCGCGATCTCCACGTCCGCTTCGATCTCCATGGCGGCTTCTTCGGACGGGTCGATCGGCGCGTCCATGCCGTCGAAGGCGTGAATTTCGCGATCGCCTCGAACGAGACCCTGTCGCTGGTCGGCGAATCCGGCTGTGGCAAGTCGACGACGGCCAAGGCGATCGCCGGGCTGGTGCCGTATACCGGCAACATTTCCATCGGCGGGCGCGATCTCGTCGGCCTCGGTCGCGATGACCGCAAGGCGGTGCGCCGCGACGTGCAGATGATCTTCCAGGACCCCTTTGCGTCGCTGGATCCGCGCATGCGCGTCGGCGATCTGGTCGCCGAGCCGCTGGTCATCCATGGCATCGGCAACCGTCAGGAGCGGCAGGACCGTGTTGCGGCCCTGTTCGAGCGCGTCGGACTCTCGGCCGACCAGATGGAGCGCTATCCGCACGAGTTCTCCGGCGGGCAGCGCCAGCGCATCTGTATCGCCCGGGCGCTGGCGCTCAGGCCCAAGCTGATCATCGCCGACGAGAGCGTCTCGGCCCTCGACGTCTCCGTGCAGGCACGCGTGCTGGGATTGCTCAAGGATCTGCAGCGCGAGTTCGGCGTCGCCTATCTCTTCATCTCGCACGACATGGCGGTGGTGGAGAACATCTCCGACCGGGTCGCGGTGATGTATCTCGGCCAAATCGTCGAGATGGGCACACGCGACCAGATCTTCTCAAATCCGCGCCACCCCTACACCAGGCGCCTCATCGAGGCTGTCCCGATCCCGGATCCGGCTCGGCGCCGCGAGCGCTTCGCCAGACTTGAAGCGGAGATCCCAAGCCCGGTCAGGCGGCTCGGCGACGAGCCGACGAAGCTCAGGCTGCAGGATATGGGGGGCGGACACCTGGTGGCCGCCTGAGTCAGGCAATCAGCGCGTGACCACGATCGTCGTGCCGGAGTGGCCATACTCCTCCACGAGATCATACAGCCGGCGAGCGTGGCCGGGGCTGAGGCGGACGCACCCGTGGGAGACGGGCCGCCCAAGCCATCTGGTCTCATAGGTGCCATGGATGGCATAGCCGCCCCGGAAGAAGATGGCGTGGGGCATCGGCGCCCAGTCGTACTTGCTCGAGTACCAAACCGGCTCGAGGCGCTGCGGGTGATATGTGCCGACCGGGGTTTGGTATCCCCGGCGGGCCGTCGAGACCGGCCATGCATAGCGAAGTGCGCCACCCTCACTCACGGTCATCAACTGTTGGGAAAGGTCGATCCTCACGCGCAAGCCTCCGTATTGGGCTGACGCCGGGTTCCAAATCGTCGTGAAGAGCATTGCCAGGAAGAGTAGTCGACGCATCGAGATTCCTCCCTGTTCCAGCCGGCCGCGTTCGGGGACAGTCTGGTCTTCCCACTCTCCTTCGCAGGCACTGTTTTTGGCACGTAAGTGGAGCCGCCAATCGCCGGGCGGCCGAAGGCGTGGAGCGTTACTGGCCCCGCCAGCCGGATTTCACAAATTTCCGAGGCCCGGGGGGCGATAGAAATTCTTGTATCCCAGGATCGGGAGATCACAGTTTGGATCGAACTGTCCGAGCGGCTTCGTTCGCTTGCAGTACAGGTAGGTCCGATAGGGGTGGCCCGGAATGGTCACAACTTGAATCGGTTGGAACCAGGACCATAGAAAAAGTCCCATGACGCCAAGCGAAGCGAACCTGATCAGGCCCATGGCGCTCTCCAACTCTGGTGAGCTTCTAGAACTATCCTCAATTTCGGATGTACGCTTTGCGCAATGTCAAAGCTCGGCAGTATTCGCCTCGCGACCGAAGGGCGGGCTTCGGGGACCGAGCGTCAGTTCGATCGAACGGTCAGACAATTGGTCTGGTGGCGTCGGCGGGTGTGGCGTTTGAGCTCTTGGGGTCCTGGGCAGTGCCCTTGCGCTCGGCAGCCGCTGTTGTCTCGCGTGTGCTCATTCGCGCCTCCGCATCGCGGAGCGCTTCGATCACATCCTCGTCCGAGAGCTGCCGGAAATCGCGGTAGTGGGCGCCGATAGCCTCGAAGAAATCGGGCTGCTCGACGCAGATGACCTCGTCCGCCTCCCTCTTCAGCCTCACCACAGCGTCGGCCGGGGCGACCGGAACCGCCAGGATGATCTTCTTGGGATTGCGGCGCCGCAGGCCGCGGATCGCCGCCCTGACAGTCGCTCCCGTGGCGATGCCGTCGTCGATGACGATGACAACGCGACCGCTGATATCGAGCGGCATGCGCTCCCCGAGATATCGCTTGCGCCGGCGTTCCAGTTCCAACACTTCCCTGTCGCGGGCGTCATTGAATTCCGAGGCGGATACCCAGGCGAGTCGGATGATGTGGTCGTTGCGCACGATCACCGGGTCGCTGCCGTCGAGGACGGCGCCCATCGCAAGCTCGGGTTGGCCGGGGACGCCGATCTTGCGGACCAGCAACAAATCCAGCGGAGCCCCGAGTGCGGCTGCGACTTCAGCCGCGACCGGCACCCCTCCGCGCGGCAATGCTAGTACCACTACATCGTCGCCGCGATAGGCAGAGAGGATATCCGCGAGGCACTTCCCCGCTTCGGTGCGATCAGCGAAGTACATGTCAGCCTTGTGCCAGACGTTCTGCTGTGAGGTGCTCTTTGAACCACTCGCTCGCCTCCGCAACAACGATGTCGAGCGTACCAGGCTCCTCGAAGAGGTGGGTAGCGCCGGGGACGACCTTCAGCGTCTTGGTGCAGTGCATACGGGCCAGCGCCGAGCGGTTCAGGGCCAATACCTGAGTGTCGTCGCCCCCGACGATCAACAGCGTCGGCGCCTCCACCTCCGGCAAGGCCGCATCGGCCAAGTCTGCACGGCCGCCACGCGATACGACCGCTCTGACCTTCCTATCCAGGCAAGCGGCTGCGACCAGAGCGGCCGCGGCCCCCGTGCTTGCCCCAAACAGCCCAAGGGGCAGGTGCGCCGAGCGCGGATCGCTCATCACCCACTGCACGGCCCCGATCAATCTTTCCGCAAGTAGCGGGATGTCGAAGACATTCTGTCGGTTCGTCTCCTCCCGCGCGGTGAGCAGGTCGAAGAGAAGCGTCGCGAAGCCAGCGTCATTGAAGGATTGTGCGACATAGGTGTTGCGCGGGCTAAGCCTGCTCGACCCGCTGCCGTGCACGAAGGCCACGATGCCGGTGGCCTCGTGCGGCAGAGTCAGCAGGCCCGCGAGGCCCAGAGGCGGGATCGCGACATTGTGGACGGCGGAGCGCGGTCTATCCAGTTGGACGCTCATGACTGCCCAAACCTAAGCAATTCACGACAAACTGCTTTGATCATAGTCAAAAAGGAATCGAAGCAATCGTCCGCTTCGGGATTACTCGCCATCCACTTAGGGTCATCCACTTAAGTGCCGCTTCAACTTCCCTTGTGAACGGAGCTGAAGGAAGAAAGCTCATCCGCAAGATTACATGGACGCAGCCATGCGACTTGCCGAGAGGGGATACCGAAGTAGCGGCCTATCTCGGAGTCCGACAGATCGAGATCGGCAAGAACGGCAACCGTCAGTCGGGGATACGGGCCGAGGGCTTGGCGTCGGTGGCAGTCCATTTCGCTTGCATGATGATTGTGCATTTCAACTCCCGTGTTGTTCTTCTTCACGATTGGCCCGACACCGAATCCGGCTGTCCAGCGCCAGCAGGTGCATTCGTCCGCTTGGGCGGGGCCGCCGCCTGAAATCGGGTACAAACTTTCGGATTGTCAGGCTCCAATCCTACCCCTGTGGGGCCATTGCGCCGGTCTGGCCGGCGATCGATGCCAAGACCAGATCACAAGCTCGCGGCCCTAACATTGACGGATGTCAATGACGGGAGGATTGCCCTAACGGCAGCTCCATCTCAGAGATGCTCTGCCTCATAGTCGGCACAGCTGAGGCCGATTGCGGAGAGGCCATCGGCGAGATGATCCGCCAGGAGCGGATCGCCGATCAGATAATCGGCGGTGCGATCGTTATGCTCGGCGGCGGCTTGCGCCCGCACCTCGTTCCACGAATCCGGAAACTCGTCGCGACCAACCCAGTTCAAGGCGACGAGGTCGATCTGCTCATCGACCGTGGAGTTCCGGATCATAGATCTCAGCTCTTGCTGGGAGGCGTCGTTCGGGCGGTCCTCCAGGACACTGGCGTCACGATCGTCGGTCGGATTGGACGCGTCCTCAGGCAGGGTCGACACGTCCTTCGCGTCGAACTCACGCGCCTTGACGATGATGAAGCATACCTTCTCCAGCGCGATGCTCAGTTCCACCTCGTCACTCTCAGTCTGTTCCGACAATCGCGTCATGGGATAAAAGCCTCTTCTGCACCGCACATCGCGCGTCGGTCGAATGACCGCGCGTTTTCATGACAACAATGCAGTCGGCTTTCGGTTCGCCGCCGGCGCAGAAATAAATTTTTTTTGGGCCCGGCCGCTGAGGCTGAAACTGCACCGGCGAAACCCGGCGGTGCAGCGGCTGTTATCAGAAAAGACCGGCTAACGGGCCTTAGCGACCCAGGGGGTGGGGCATGTAACCGACGAAGCCGCCGATCTTCCAGCGGCCATCGACCTTCCTGCAGAAGTAGAGCGTCTGCCAGTTCAGCCGATCCACAGTGCCGTCCGCCTTCGCGACCGATCCGTTGAACTTCTTGTGCAGCACCGCACGGTCGCCGTCGACATCGATGTCGCGCAGGTTTGTAACCCGGTAGAGCGCGCCAAGCAGCGGCTCGGCGAATTCAGTCCTGGCAGAATCCGCAGCCTGGCGCAGCCACTCGTCGCGATAGCTTTCGAGGTTCGGGAACTGCAGCCGCCACGCGTCGGCGTCGTTGAGAAAGTGGGCGTGAACCCCGAAAAAGCTCTCGGTGATGAAGTCGTCGTTCACCATCGACCAGTCCTGCGCGACGAACGCCTCGAAGTCGCGCCGCATCAGCATGTCCCAGAGCTCATGCCGATCCGGATCCCCCGGCGGAAAGGGGTTCTTGTCGAATTTCATGTGCTTGCCCTCTTGAACTCAGCCCATGCGGCCGCGTGCGGCCACGGGAAGCGTCTGCACGACCTCGCCGTCCTCGACGAGATGTACTTCGTCGAAGAGATTGGTGACGACGCAGACGTGGTTGGGGATTATCCGGACCTTCTCGCCGATTGCCGGCCGCGAGGCGCAGCGGGAGAAGTCGGCGATCCCATGCTCCTCGTTAAGCATGGTTATGACGGCTTCCGGATACTCGACGATGTGGCCGTGGCCGGGCGCCGCGCAGGTGTCGGCAGCCAGCGCCTTCGATCCCGCGTCGAGGATGACCCGGTCGGGCGTCGGGCGGCTGACCACGGTGGCGAGCACGGTCAGGGCGCAATCCTCGAGGCTGCCGTGGCCCCAGCCTACCTGCATGCGGTCTGAATAGATGTAGGTGCCGGGACGATGCTCGGTCGCTGACGCAACGGCCGTGTCCGCATAGAAATCTGGAGAGCCACCATTCGAGACGCGGCGGACTTCGATCCCCTCCTTCTTGAACAGGTCGAGCGCCTCGCTGAGCCATGCATCCGTCTCGGCGATCTTGCCCCGCGCCGGGTAGGCCATCAAACCTTCGAAGCGCAGCCCGGGATGGCTGGCGATGCGCTTGGCGAGTTCTAGAGCCTGGACGGGAGTCTGGACGCCGCAGCGTCCGGCACCGGTATCGCACTCGACGAGGACGGCAAGCGGACGTGCTGCGTCAGTGAAGACGCTCGCGTAGCCGTCGACCGCCTCGGGGCTGTCCGCCACCACCGAAAGCGTGACCCGGCGATGCAGCGCCAGCAGGCGCTCGAGCTTCTGCCGACCGATGATGTTGTAGGAGATGAATATGGCTTGCAGCCCGGCATCGGCCATGACCTCAGCCTCGCCGATCTTCTGGCAGGTTATGCCCGCTGCGCCAAGCTCGACCTGGCGCTGGGCGAACAGCGGCAGCTTGTGGGTCTTGATGTGGGGCCTGAGTTTCAGGCCGCGGCGATTGGCGTGCTCCTGGGCGCGACCCAGATTTGCTTCCACCAGCCGGCGATCGATGACCACGGCCGGGGTGTCAAGCTCTTCTATGAGCATCTGCTTATCCCTCCCGACTATTCTTGGTGAGCCTACGCGATTTCATTCAGGAATGGCAGATTGCTGGCGAGCAGGCCCGCATCGACATTCAACGAGACACCGGTGATGCCGCTGGCCGCCGACGACGCCAGGAACACGGCGGCGCGGGCGACTTCGGCGGGCTCTACCAGTCGGCCAAGCGGATAGAGCCGTCCGACTTTTTCCATGATCTCCGGCTTCTCGGCGATGCGGTGCTCCCACGCGCCGGTGCGGATGGAGCCGGGAACCACCGCATTGGCGCGGATGCCGTTGCGGCCTTCCTCGGTGGCAATCGCCCGCATCCAGGCGAGCAGGCCTGCCTTGGCGGCGGAATAGGCCGGGTTGCCGAAATGGGCGATCGCGTTCACCGAGGAGATGAAGACGAAGGCGCCGCCGCCCGGCTGATCTCGCATTGAGGGGATCAACGCCTGTGACAGGAGGGCGGCACTGCGCAGGTTGAGGTTCATCTCACGGTCGAAGGCCTCCGCGGTGACCGCGGCCAGCGTCTCGGCGCGCGTCCAGCCAGCGTTCGAGATCACCGCAGCCGGCGGGCCGTCCCTGGTCACCTTCGCGGCGAATGCGGCGACGGCAGCATCGTCCAGCAGGTCGAAATGGTGTGCTTCCGCGATCTCCGGCCTGTCGAGCGCCGCGCCTTCTGTGTCGCAGGCGATGATCCGCGCGCCACAGCCATGTAAGGCCTCGACCAAAGCGCGACCCACGCCCCCGCCGGCGCCCGTGACCACGACGCTGCGGCCCCCGAAGCCGATCATTCCTGCCTCCCTCTCGACGCCGGCCGGCTCTCCTCGTCAGAGCCGGCGACAAGATGATGGGGGCTGTGTAATAAAGCAACACGGAATGTGAAAATATGTTGCTTTCCAACACGATCTATATGACCATCGTGCCCCAAGCTGGTGTGCAGGGGGCGGCTGCGCCAGAACGATTCCGATCGCCCGAAGCTAGTAGAAACCGCAGCGGCGTCGCGCACGTCCACCTTTGTTTTTCTCATGACTGCAGCCGGCGCTCTTTCATTCCAGGAGGTCTGACCTTGCCGAAGCAGTGTTTCGGAACATCCCATGTGCCGCTTTCGCCGGCCGTCCGGGCAGGTGATTTCGTCTATGTTTCCGGCCAGGTGCCGGTCGGGAAGGACGGCAATGTGGTGCAGGGCGGCATCGCCGAGCAGACCGAGCAGGTGCTCCAGAACGTCAAGGCGGCGCTGGCGCTCGCCGGTTGCTCCATGGACGATGTGGTGAAGACCACGGTGTGGCTCGAAGATGCGCGCGATTTCGGCACCTTCAACCGCATCTATGCGCAGCACTTCCCGACCAATCCGCCGGCCCGCACCACGGTCGAATCCCGGCTGATGATCGACATCAAGATCGAGGTCGAAGCCGTCGCCTACAAGCCGGCCTGACCGCCTAAGCAGGTTTGGGAAGGTCCCCAGACCTGCGCTTAGCCAAACGGAGCCTTTTGGCATGACCTTCGACCTTCTCCTGCGCGGCGGCCGCGTTATCGATCCCGCGACCGGCCTGGATGAATTGCGCGACGTTGCCGTTTCCGGCGGCAAGATCGCCGCGATCGACACCGGAATCGGTCCCGACCGTGCCAAGCGCGTCATCGATGCGACCGGCTGCCTGGTCACGCCGGGCCTCATCGACCTGCATAGCCATGTCTACTGGGGCGGCACCTCGCTTGGCGTCGACGCCGACCGGCTGGCAGCGCGAGGCGGCACGACGACCTTCGTCGATGCCGGCAGCGCAGGAGCAGGGAATTTCCTCGGCTTCCGCCGCCACGTGATGGAGCGCTCGAAGGTCCGCATCGTCGCCTATGTGAACATCTCGTTTGCCGGCATCTTCGGCTTCTCCAAATCCGTGATGGTGGGCGAATGCGGCGATCTCGCGCTTTGCAATCCGCGCGAGGTGGTCGCCTGCGTGCGCGAGCACGGCGAGGTTATCGTCGGCGTCAAGGTACGCGCCGGACGGATCGCCGGCGGCAATAGCGGCGTCGCGCCGCTCGACATCGGCCTCGAGGCTGCCGACAAGGTCGGTCTGCCGCTGATGGCGCATATCGATGAGCCACCGCCCGGCCGCTCCGAGGTGCTGCCGCGCCTGCGCCGGGGCGATGTGCTGACGCACTGCTTCCGGCCGTTCCCGAACGCCCCTGTCTTTGCGTCCGGCGAGGTCCGGCCCGACATGAAGCTGGCGCGCGAACGCGGCGTGATCTTCGATATCGGCCACGGCATGGGCTCGTTCGATTTCGAGGTCGCCAAGTCGATGCTGAAGGAGGGTCTTGCACCCGACGTGATCAGCAGTGACCTCCACCTCTACTGCGTCGACGGGCCGGCCTTCGACATCCTGGTCTGCATGTCGAAGCTGATGGCGCTGGGCATGCCACTGAACGATGTACTGCGCGCCGCCACCTGCAAGCCGGCCGACGTCATCGGCCGTCCGGAACTCGGGCGCCTGGCGGTCGGCGGGCCGGCCGACGTCGCGCTGCTGAAGCTGCACTCGGGAAAATTCGGCTTCGTCGATTCCACCGGGGCGCGGCTGGTTGCAGAGCAGAGGCTGGTCTCGCAAGGTATTGTCGCCGGCGGCGTGTGGTGGCCGAACGAGGGTGCCTCGGACGTGCATGACATCGAGCATTTTCAGCCGAACGGCCACGAGACGCATGTCGACGTGGCTGCCAGGCATTTTGGACGGTGCTGCTGCTGAGCCTTCCGTTCCCGAAGGGCATGGCAGGGCGCCTCGTTCGCAGCTAAGGTTGGATGCGGGACCTTTGGGAGGGGTACTGAATGTCCATCAGCCTGTTCGACCTTACCGGGCGCATCGCGCTCATCACCGGTTCGACGCGCGGGCTCGGCCGGGCGATCGCGCAGGGCTTGGCTGAGGCAGGCGCGAAGGTTGTCCTCAACGGTACCAATGGCGAGCGCGTCGTAGAGGCCGTAGCTGAGTTCCGGGACCGTGGGCTTCAGGCCGAGGGCATCGCCTTCAACGTCACCGATGAGGCCGCGGTCGTCGCCGCCTTCAGGAGGTTCGACGACGAGGCGACCGAGATCGACATCCTCGTCAACAATGCCGGCATCCAGTGGCGCAAGCCGATGCTCGACCTGCCGACCGCCGAATGGCAGCGGGTGCTCGACGTCAACCTCACCGCCGCTTTCGTCATCGGCCGGGAGGCGGGGCGTCGCATGGTTGCGCGCGGGCGCGGCAAGATCATCAACATCGCTTCGACCACCAGCACGCTGGCGCGCGCCACGATCGCGCCTTATGCCGTCAGCAAGGGCGGCCTGAAACTGCTGACGCAGGAGATGGCGGCCGAGTGGGCGGGAAGCGGCGTCCAGGCGAACGCGATCGCGCCCGGTTACATGATTACCGAGATGAATACGGCGCTGCTCGAGAACCGGGACTTCAGCGCCTGGGTGGAATCCCGCACGCCCTCACGGCGCTGGGGCCGCCCGGAAGAACTGATTGGCACGGCGGTGTTCCTGGCCTCGTTTGCGTCCGATTACGTGAACGGCCAGCTCATCAACGTCGACGGCGGCATGACAGCGGTGGTTTGAACGGCCTCGGCAGTTCGAGAGCGCCAGTATCGATTTCCCGAAATGCATGCGAAGCACGGTGAGGGGGCGTTGCCAAGGCGCGTACGCGCCTTGGGTCTGGGATGAGCTTATGCTGCTACGCCGGCGCCCCGTAGATTGGCGTCTCCAGCCCCTCCATCCGCGCCTTGAGCTGCAGCGCCAGGAACTTCGAATAGAACCGCGAGAGCGCCAGGTTGCCGCCGTGGAACCAGAGCGCTTCCTGCGCCGTCGGCTTCCACATGTTGCGCGGCTCGCCCTGCCAGGGGCCGGGGTCGCCGCGCACGCCGGAGCCGAGGCCCCAGCACGGCCCGACCTTGTCCGCCACCTCGCGCGAGACGAGTTCAGCGACCGTCTCGTGCATCGACTGGTAGCCGGTGCAGGCGATCACCACGTCCGCCTCGATCTCGCTGCCGTCGTCGAACAGGATGCCGGTCGGCGTCATGCTCTCGATCGACGCGCCGCTCTTCACCTTGATCTCGCCATTGATGATCAACTCGGAGGCGCCGACGTCGATGTAGTAGCCGGAGCCGGTGCGATAGGCCTTCATCATCTGGCCGGTCTCGTCCTCGCCGAAGTCGATCGCGAAGCCAGAGGCCGACAACTGCCGGTAGAAGTCGGCATCGCGCTCCCTGATCTCGGCGTAGAGCTTCTTCTGGCCTTCCGGCAGCAGTCCGAACGGCATGGAGGCCGCCATCATGTCGGCCATTTCGGTGGTGATGCCCTTCGCCAGCGCTTCTTCCGAATAGGTGTCGAAGCCCAGTTCCATCAGGGTGCTGGATTTCACCACGGTCGTGGGCGAGCGCTGGATCATGGTTACGTCGGCGCCGGCTTCCCAGAGGTCGACGCTTACGTCATGGCCCGAACTCGCCGATCCGATCACGGCGACCTTCCTGCCCTTGAAACTTGCCGCATCGGAATACTGGCTGGAATGCAGGATCTCGCCGCGGAAGTCGGCGGCGCCGCGCAGATCGACCATGCGCGGCGGGCCGTAGGCGCCGGTGGCGAAGACGAGATGCGAAGGCGTAAGCGCCACGCGCTCGCCGGCGCGGTCCACCTCCACCGTCCAGCGCTTGGCCGTCTCGTCATAGGAGGCGGACGTGCAGGCGCTTTCGGTCCAATAATTCAGCTCCATCACCTTGGCGTACATCTCCAGCCAGTCGCCCATCTTGTCCTTGGGCGTGAAGACCGGCCAGTGATCGGGGAAGGGGATGTAGGGCAGATGGTCGTACCAGACCGGGTCGTGCAGCACGAGCGAACGGTAGCGCCGACGCCAGGAGTCGCCGGCGCGGGCATTCTTTTCCAGGATGACCGCAGGCACGCCGAGTTGCTTCAGCCGGGCGCCAAGCGCGATGCCGCCCTGGCCGCCACCGATGATCACGCAATAGGGCTGGACTGCCGCGCCGAGTTCACGCTCCTCGCGTCGGCGGGCCTCGGACCAGGTCTCGCGGTTGCGGTCGGCCTTGTGCCGCACGCCGAGCGGCCGGGCGGGGCCGGACTTTTCCTCAAAGCCCTTCAGATCCATCATGGCAGTGAACAGGGTGCGCGCGCGGCCGTCCTTGAGCCGTACCATGCCTTCGCCGCGGCCGATGGCGGTCTCGAAGGTGAACCAGGCCTCGACTAGCCCGTCCTTCACTTCTGCCTCGCCTTTCGGCTGCCAGTTGGACGGTGCGGCCGAGCCGAGATTCGAGGTCAGCATCGCGCGGATGGCGTCGCGGCCCTCAAGGGTCTTGATGTTCCAGGTGAAGGCGAGAAGGTCGCGCCAGTATCCGTCTTCGAGGAAGTGCGCGCATGCCGTGTCAATGTCGCCCGCTTGCAGGGCTCGGCTGAAGGACGAAACCCAGGCGGCGGCTTCATTTGCTGGAGCGACGGTGTTCATTTTCCCCTCTTTGTAGAAGTTCGTTTTATTGGATATGCGACTGGCGTGCCGCGCCCCCGAGGACCTACCCAGCTAGCGCTGCGGCCGGTTCAAACTCCCATTCAACCTCAATCGCCCAGCGGCTCCATCTCCTTGCCGGCGCGGTGGAGCTGGATGTTGTACTTGATACGGCGCAGCGTCTCGCGCGCCGACCCGTCCAGGCGGTAGCCGGATGCGGCTGCCAGCAGGTCGACGATGGCGAGGAAGGCATAGCGGGAAGCGGTCGGCTTCAGCGTGTCGGGATATTCGGGGATCGCGACCGTCAGGCTGACGTCGCATGCGCGCGCCAGTTCGGTGTCCGGTGCCGTGACGCAGATCGCGGAGGCACGATAATGCCGCGCAAGCTCCACCGCCTCGATGACTTCGCGCGTGCGTCCGGTAGCCGAGATGGCGAGGACGACATCACCCGGCTTCAGCGTGGAAGCGGTCATGCGCATGAGATAGGGGTCGGAATGCGCCGAGACGGTAATGCCATAACGGAACAGGCGATTCTGCGTCTCCATCGCCAATGCCGAGGAACTGCCGCCCAGGCCGAACACCGTCACCTGCCGCGCCTTGGCGATCAGTTCGGCCGCTCTCTGGAGCTGTGCGGGATCGATCTGCCGCTCCACTTCCTGCAGGGCGCGGTGCGCCTCTTCGAACACGGCGCTCCAGAAGGGCAGGCCGCTTTCGGCATTGGCGGTCTGCGGCTTGCTCAGATAGAGCGCCCCGACGACCAGGCTCTGTGCCAGCTTGAGCTTGAAATCGCGTACGCCTTCGCAGCCGATCGCCCGGCAGAAGCGGGTCACGGTCGGCTCGCTCACCTGGGCGCGCTGCGCCAGGGCGGCATTCGAAGCGTCCACCGCGAATTGCACGTCGTCCAGCACGACGTCGGCAACCCGGCGTTCGGCTGGCCGAAGGTCGGGATAGGAGTCCTTCACCAGAGATATGATGTCGGGAATGCGCGCAGCCTGTTCGCTCGCTATGGCAGGCTGATCAGGCCTTTCCCGACCCTGTGCGTCGGCGTCAGTCATCGATGGGATGTCTTTCCTTCCGCAATCGACCGCAAGGTGGCCATGAAGTCGCCCGAAGCTTGCCGAGGGGCCGGAGCCGCTACTCGGAGCAGGATCGTCCGCGGGAGTATGTAGGAAAGCAACATGGCTTTCAAGAAGATAAAAATCGAGGAAGATCAGCCTGTTATATAAAGGGTGAATGTCGCAAAACGTTCGTCTCTCTGTCCGACGCTTGACAGTGAAGTAGGGAAGTTACACACTGATTTGATCAGACGGATGGTCAATGAAATCGTCCGCTACTTCCTGAGGGGCAAATGTCAGCTGGCGACCCAAGAACCGCCAAACTCAGCGTGCGCGACGCGACCAAGGTCTATCAGACCGCGTCCGGCGGCCTTCTGGCTCTGGACGGGTGCAGCCTCGATGTCCGCGCCAATGAAGTCGTGTCGATTGTCGGCCCATCCGGCTGCGGCAAGACCACGCTGTTGTGGTCGATGTCCGGCCTTCATGGGCTGACGCGCGGCGAGATCCTGCTTGATGGCCAGCGCATCACCGGCCCGCATCCCGATATCGGCATCGTCTTCCAGGAAGCCAACCTGCTGCCCTGGCGCAATCTGGATGCCAACATCAACTTTCCCTTCGAGATCAAGGGCACGACGCCGGACCGCGCCTGGATCAATCACCTCCTTCATCGCGTCGGTCTTGATGGCTTCGGCGGGAAATTCCCGCGCGAGCTGTCCGGCGGCATGCAGCAGCGCGCGGCGATCGTGCGAGCACTGTCGCTGAAACCGTCTGTCCTCCTGATGGACGAACCGTTCGGCGCGCTCGACAGTTTTACGCGTGACGAGATGAACCGGCTGGTCGAGGAGATCTGGCTCGACGCGCCGACGACCATCGTCTTCATCACCCACTCTATCGAAGAGGCGATCTTCCTCTCCGACCGCGTGATCGTCCTGTCGCCGCGACCGGGGCGCGTCGCCAAGGAATATGTCGTGCCGTTCGCGCGGCCGCGCTCCTTCGAGATCATGGCAACAAAGGAGGTCTTCGACCTCACCAATGCGATCAAGCTGGACATAGTCGGCGGAAGGGTCGCACGATCGCGCCCCGTCACCGAGCCCGTGCATTGAGGATGTGCCGATGAGCCAGAGCGACGCCATCCCCGAGTTCAGCAAGCCCAAGGCCGGCGAAGGCGGCGAGGTCAGCCTTACCAATCTGTCCGCCTTCTCGGGCGGCATGGGCATCAAGTCCGCGGCCGAGATCGTCGCCATCATACTGGTCGCGGTGGCGATCATCGGCGGTGCGGAACTCGCCCTGCGCCTCTTCGAGGTGCCGGCCTACATCATGCCGCCGCCGAGCCAGATCGCGTGGGCGCTCATCGATGAGTTTCCGCTGATTGCGCCGCATCTCGGCTATACGCTGATCGAACTGCTTTCCGGCTTCGCGATCGGCTCGATCGTCGGGCTCATACTGGCCGCGGTGATCACCCAGTTCCCGTTCGCGGAAAAGATCGTCGCGCCATACATCCTGCTTTTGGTGACGACGCCGATGCTGGCGCTGGTGCCGCTTCTCATCCTGCGCTTCGGCTTTGGTTATACGCCGCGAATCATCGCGGTGGCGCTTGCGGCTGGGCCGATGGTGATGATCAACGCGGCGACCGGCTTCCGGCGGGTCGACAGCGCCAAGATCGCGCTCGCCCGCTCCTATGGCGCGAGCACGCTGCAGATATTCTGGAAGATCAGGGCGCCGATGGCGCTGCCGATGATCCTGGTCGGCCTGATGATCGGCGCGATCTTCGGTCTGCTCACGGCGGTCGGGGCGGAGATGGTGGGAGGCGGCTTCGGCCTCGGCAACCGGCTGACCAGCTATTCCTCGATGATCCAGATGCCGCAGTTCTTCGCCGTAGTTTTGCTTCTGTCTATCCTCGGCATCCTCATCTACGTGCTGTTCTTCCTCATCGGGAAGAAATGGGCGAGTTGGGAGGCCTGAGGCAGCAAATCTAAACGGACACGCCTTGGGGAAGGCGTCACCGATCTTGTCAAATGGGAGAGTGGACATGACCAATCTGATCAATGGCGGCATGAGCCGCCGCTATTTCCTGCAGGTGACGGGCGCAGGCGTCGTCACCGCCACCGCGCTCGGCGCATCGGCATTTCGGGCGAGTGCTGCCGGCTACGACAAGTTCACCTGGATTTCGCCGCGCGGCACGCTCGAGGTGCTCGACGACTATCCGTACTGGGCGGCGAAAAAGATGGGCTACTTCGGCGACCTCAACACCGCCATGGAGCCCGGCCCATCGGACGGCACGGCGACCGTGAAGTTCGTCGACGTCGGCCAGGCCGACATGGGCTTCCCGTCGCCGGGCGTGTTCTCCTTCGCCATCCAGAACGGCATGAAGCTCAAGTCCGTGTTCCACATGGGCGCGCGCGACACCTTCTCGATCGCCTTCCGCAAGGGCGAGGGCATGAAGGACCTGAAGGGCCTGGAGGGCAAGACCGTGCTGCTCGGCTCCGCCGCCTGGCAGGCGATCGTCGACCCGATGCTGGCCGCCCAGGGCGTCGACATCAAGAAGGTGAAGTATGTCGAGGCTGGCTGGCCGACCTGGGGCACCGCACTTGCCGGCGGCCAGGGCGACGCGGCGCTCTCCTGGGAAGGCCTGCGCGCCGAGTGGATCGCGACCGGCCTGAAGTTCGACTACTGGCTGGGCGTGCAGAATTCCAAGCTGCCGGCCAACACCTTCGTGGTGCGCGCCGCCGACCTCGAAGACCCCGACAAGAAGGCCTTCCTGGAGCAGTATCTGCGCGGCTGGGCGATGGGCCTCGAATTCGGCCACCAGAACCCGCGCGCGGCGGTCGAGGCGGTGTTCGAGCAGTTCCCGGCCTTCGCCAAGAACACCGGACCGGAACTCGGCACCACCTCGCTACTGCAGCAGGACAATGTCTTCCGCGGCGACATGGACAAGCGCGAGGGCTGGGGCTGGCACGACATGGCAAGCTGGCAGGCCTTCTTCGACGAGATCCACAAGATCGGCCAGATCACCAATCCAGTGAAGGCGGAGGACGTCTGCAGCAACGAACTGATCAAGGGTGCCAACGACTTCGACCACGCCAAGGTCAAGGCCGATGCCGACGACTACAAACTGTCGGACGAGTTCGCCAAGATCGATATGGAGAACGTACGCGCACATATGTTCGACGACGCGGTGTAAGTCACCGCCGAAATAGTTGCCCACTCTCCGTCGCGCTTCGCGCGACACCTCTCCCCCACTTCGTGAGGGGAGAGGACGGGCGTTCAGCATGGCTCCGTCCGCTCCCCCGGAACGGGGGAGAGGTGCCGAGCGTAGCGAGGCGGAGAGGGGTAGATTTCGTTGAAGATTCTCAGGGAGGGTCCCATGCCGGACAAAGTGAAAATCCTCGTCGTCGGCCTCGGCAATATGGGGGCCTCGCACGCCAGCGCCTATCATCGCAATCCGGGCTTCGAGATCGTCGGCCTGATGAGCCGCTCGATCAAGTCGAAGAAGATCCCCGACGAGTTCAAGGGCTATCCGCTCTACGAAGATTACGAGCAGGCGCTGCGGGAGGCTAAGCCCGACGCCGTCTCCATCAACAGCTACCCCAACACGCACGCCGAATACGCGCTGAAGGCGATCGAGGCGGGCTGCCACGTCTTCATGGAAAAGCCGATCGCCACCAACATCGAGGACGCTGAGAAGGTCGTGGCCGCGGCGCGCGCAAAAAACCGCAAGCTGGTGCTGGGCTATATCCTTCGCGTGCATCCCTCCTGGATCAAATTCATCGAGATGGGCAAGACGCTCGGCAAGCCGCTGGTCATGCGCCTCAACCTCAATCAGCAGTCGAGCGGCCCGGCTTGGCACTGGCACAAGAACCTGATCGACTCGCTGATCCCGATCGTCGACTGCGGCGTGCACTATGTCGACGTGATGTGCCAGATGACCGGGGCAAAGCCGGTGCGCGTCCACGGCATCGGCGCAAAGCTCTGGGCCGAGGCCGCGCAGCAGAACTACGGCCACCTGCACGTCACCTTCGACGACGGTTCGGTCGGCTGGTACGAGGCCGGCTGGGGCCCGATGATGAGCGAGATCGCCTATTTCGTGAAGGACGTGATCGGTCCGAAGGGCGCCGTGTCCATCGTCGCCAACCAGGGCGGCAGCGTCAGCGAGACGGAGAAGCTCTCCGACTCCGCCGACATCGACAAGCACACCAAGACCGACGCCATCAAGATCCACTACGCGGCGGTCGACGAGAACAAGAACTGGACGAAGCCTGACGAGGTGTTCTCGATGTCCGACGAGCCCGGCCATCAGGACCTCTGCGACCGCGAGCAGGCCTTCTTCCTGAAGGCGATTCAGGAGAATCTCGACCTGTCGGAATCTATGGACGCTGCCGTCAACAGTCTGCGGATCGTGCTCGCCGCCGAGCAGAGCATCAAGGAAGAGCGGGCGATCGACCTTACCTAAACCCAGCCGGCCTCGAAGGGCTCGTCATTTCCCTGTGAGACCGTAGCGGCGGCTCCGGCCGAGGTCGGGGCCGCTGCCATTCATGGTTCTTGTTGCTCTGGCGGCTCATGAGGTAAGTCTTCGGCGAACTGAAAATGCGCCGCATGACCGAGACCGAACTGAAGTTCGTGCTAGACGAAGCGTCGTCGCATTCGCTGTGGCAGCGTGCGGTGGATCAGGGCCTGGCAAACGCCGTGCCGAGGCCGAAGGATCTCTACAGCATCTATTTCGACACGCCGGACCATGCCCTTGGCAGGGCCGGAACGTCGCTGCGCGTGCGGCGCGACGGGAGGCGGTGGGTGCAGACCGTCAAGACGCGTGCCGAGATGTATGGCGGGCTCTCGGAGGCCCGCGAGATCGAGGCCGTCGTACCGGACGATCATGTGGACCTGGAGGCGATCGCCGACGAGGCGGTTCGCGAGCAGGTGCGCGGCTGGGTGAAGGACGATCCGCTTCAGCCGATCTGCGAAACCAGGATAAGGCGGACAGCCGGGAAGGTACGCCTAACGGATGGCACCTGCGCCGAACTGGCCGTCGACGTTGGAGAGATCCGCGCCAGCGGCCGTGCCGACGCGTGGCGGGAAGCGGAATTCGAGCTCCTGGAGGGCCGTCCGGCCGGGCTCTTTGCGCTGGCCCGCAAGCTGATGCCCGAAGTCGGCGTGCGCTTCTCACGCTTCTCCAAGGCGGCCCGCGGCTACATGCTCGCGGAGGAGGGTCGGATCGAGCCGCCGCTCGCGGCCCGCAACGCCAAGCCGATCAAACTGAACGGGGAAGAGACCACGGAGCAGGCGTTCCGCGCCATCCTGCGCGAATGTTTCGACCAGATCGCCGAGAATGTGCAGGCGGTGCTGGAACTGGACGATTCTGAAGGGCCGCATCAACTGCGTGTGGGCCTGCGCCGACTGCGGACTGCATTCGCGGTATTCGCTTCGGTGGTGGAAAGCCCTGTGCTTTCACGCCTTGGTGACGAGGCGCGCTGGCTAGGTCATGACGTCGGCGGGCTGCGTGATCTTGATGTGGTCGCCGACGATGTCGTGAGGCGGGAAGCCGACGCGCACCAAGACGAGCCCGGACTCCTGCTGCTTGCTGGGGAGCTTGCGTCGATCGCGTCAGAGCGTCGCGAGGCTCTCCGAACAGTGCTTCGGGGGCAGCGAACGCAGGAATTCCTGCTCGATCTTGCCTGTTATATCGAGACCAACGGTTGGCGGGCGCAGGCGGAGGACTCGGGCAGCGGCAACCTTGATCGGCCGGTCAGCGAGGTCGCCGCAGACGCTCTTGAGAAGTCATGGAAACGCGTCAGGAAGCGCGCCGGCGGCGTCGAGGATCTTACCACCGAACAGCGCCACGACCTGCGCAAGGCTCTGAAGCGGCTACGCTATGCGGTCGAGTTCTTCGCCGCACTCTACAGGCCCAAGCGGGTCCAGCCATTCCTGAGGCGACTCAAGGTGCTGCAGGACATGTTCGGCCACCTCAACGACGCCGAGATTGTAAGACGGTCCTTGTCGGGCGCTGCGTCCCCACCGGCAGACGACGTTACCCTCCAGCGCGGCATCGGCTGGATGCTCGGCGTGACCCATGCGCGGGCCGAAATCGGCTGGGCGGAAACGAGAGCCGCCTGGGAGCGGCTGGAGGAGACCAAGCCGTTCTGGAGGTACGGCAGGCGGGGCGATTGATGGGGGCGGGGCATTGATCAGAGCGAGGCGACTGTCTTCAGGGCGCCGTCGAGCATTTCGCCCTTCTCGTCCTTCAGCGCGGCCTCGCGCAGGCGTCTGATCCAGTCGGCGGCGTCGGCCCGGCCCTTCACCAGTTCCAGGCCGGAGAGCACGCGGTCGAACTTTGAATGCGCGCGGGCGTGGGTGTCGCTGTAGCCCTTGATCAGGCGGCGGCATTCCAAGACCTCCACCGCCAGCGCGTAGTTGGCCGGAACGTGGCTGAGCGCCAACGCGTACCAGCGATCGAGGTGCTCGACCTCGACAGCGTGGCGCAGCAGTTTCCGGCGCCAGCGACGCAGGCCGCCGATCAGCCACAGGGTGGCGAAGCCGATCATGCCGTCGGTGCGCACACGGCGGCCACGGTTGATCCGCCGGTCGAGGAAAGCGGCGAGGCCAGGGCGGTCTTCGATGAAGCGGCCGAGGCGGACCGGCATGGTGCCGCAGAATTCCTCGATGCGCGGATGGAAATATTCGGTCACCCGCAGCACCGCATCGCCGCGCACGCCAACCTCGCGCCTGACCCGCGCCACGCGGCTGGAGCGCGTCTTGAGGTCGGCCACGCGGATCATGTCATCGTAGCACATGGCGTTGGCGAGGTGCTTTGCTGCGGCAATCGAAAGGGCGAAGCCGTGTCCGGCGTCGTCGAACGCGATCGCCCGGTCCAACTGGTCCAGATAGTCCGCCCCGTAGGCGAGATCCTGGTAGTCGACGACCTTCTTCAGGCCACGGATTGCCATCTCGCGGACGGGCTCGGGGAGACGGCTGACTCGGGCGAGCTGGGCGTACCAGCCGGCCACCTGCGAAGCGGGACCGCTTACGCCTTGTTTTGAGACCGCTGTGCCGCCCCTCACCTGGCTGCCGCTTCCGCCATCAGACGCCCCCACCTCCAACCCTTCATCCTTGTGAGGAGGGGTGAGGGGTGGGGGTGAAATCACAGACCTTGCACGCTCGTCGGGTTTTGAGGAGCTAACGTCTGCTGCCCTGTCATACGCTGCAGCGAAGGCTGCCAGGCTCGCCTTGACGCCGCGCTCCCCGGCGAGGATCGCCTGCTCGTAGGTCTCGCGCGAAAAGGGCAGGGCGCCCGAGCCCGCCAGCGCGCCCAGCAGGCTGGCCGAGATCACCGAGCCCGCCGATACTGCGATCTGCTCCATGTCAAAGGCGATGAAGCGCTTCGAGGCGGCAAGCGCGGCCTCGCGGACCTTGGCGGAGTCAGCGCGGCCGTCGCCGGGCAGGATCTTCTCCGAGACCGCCGCGATGCGGTGGGAGGAAGCGATGAGCGTGGTGCGGTCGGGCGTCACGAAGCCGCGCATGATGGCGCGGCCCGCCTCCATCAGCTCGGCGGCAATGAGGATGTCGACGTCGCCCTGCGCCGGTGAAAGCGCGAAGACCGGAAGCCGGCCGCGGTCGGGCGCCATCTCGATGTAGTAGATGGTCGCGCCGGTGCGCTGCGCCACGCCGGCCACGGAGGTTGATTGGGCGAGATAGTCGCTGCGCTCGGCAACGTCGATGATCCAGTCGGCGAGCACGCCCCCGCCCTGTCCGCCGACCGCGAGGATGGCGAGCTTGATGACCTCTGAGGCGCCTGCCGGCGCCGGCGTTCGCGGGCGGTCAAGCATCGGCGAAGGTCAGCCTCCGGCGCTCGCGCAGGCGTTGCAGCATTCCGATCGCCTTCCGCCGCATCGCGTCCGCAAAACGGTCCCAGCCGCCGGGATTGTGCACCGTGTCGGCACGGTAGAAGGAGGGGCAGAGCACCGCCGCGTCGGCCACCTCGCCGCAATTGCCGCAGCCGACGCAGGACTGATCGATATGCGCGACCGGGTCGTCGCGCAGCGGATCGTCGAGCGTCTTCACCGAGAGCGACGGGCAGCCGGAGAGGCGCATGCAGGCGTGATCGCCCGTGCAGATGTCCTCGTCGACGCCGAAGCGCGGCTTGACCACACGCTCGCCGCCCTTGATCGCCTTGTCGACCAGCGGCCGCTCGCGCCGCTGACGGTTGAGCATGCACTCCGAGGAAGCGACGATGACCTTCGGTCCGGTCTCCCCGGTAGTCAGCGCCTCCTTGAGAGTCGCCCGCATCTTCGGCACGTCATAGGTGCGGTCGATCTGGCGCACCCATTTGACGCCCATGCCCTTCACCGCCTCGGTGATCGGGTGCTTCGTCGCCTTCGTGCGGTTGTCCGCCCGCGACGACAGGATGTCCTGTCCGCCGGTCGCCGCAGAATAATAGTTGTCGACGATGACGATCACGCCGTCGTTCTTGTTGAACACGGCGTTGCCGATCGAGGAGGTCAGGCCGTTGTGCCAGAAGCCGCCGTCGCCGACGAAGGAGATCGAGCGCTTCTTCGCTTCGGGCGAATTGAAGGCGGACGCCGAGGCAGGGCCGAGGCCGTAGCCCATCGTCGTGGCGCCGAGCTCGAATGGCGGCATGATCGAGAAGAGATGGCAGCCGATGTCGGAGGCGATGTGGTGCTTGCCGAGCTCTTGCTCGACCAGCTTCGTCGCCGCGAAGATCGGCCGCTCCGGACAGCCGGTACAGAAGCCCGGCGGTCGGCCGGGCACGACGCGGGTGAGGTCGGGAATGTCGTGGCCGTTGCCCGCCGTGTTGGGCGCGCGCACCGCGGCCGGCAACAGATGGGCCGCATGGGTGCGCAGGAAGCCGCCGATGCCGTCGAGCATCACCTGGCCGGTATATTCGCCGGCCATCGGCAAAAACTCCTTGCCGACAACCTTCGTGTCGCGCCCGGCCTTGTGCAGCATCGCGGCGAAGGACTGCTCAATATAGTTGGGTTGGCCTTCCTCGACGACCAGCACTGCGTCCTTGCCTTCGCAGAAAGTCAGGAACTCGTCGTCGACCAGCGGATAGGCGGCGTTGAGCACATAGAGCGGCACCTCGGTGTCGCCATAGGTGTCGGCGAGGCCCAGCCGTTGCAGGGCGCGGATGACGGCGTTGTACATGCCGCCTTGGCAGACGATGCCGACCTTGCCGTCGGCTGGGCCGAAGAACTCGTTGATCTTGCGCGAGCGGATGAAATCAACCGCCGCCGGCCAGCGCTTCTCCACCTTCTCCTTCTCGTGCAGGAAGGAGGCGGGGGGCAGCACGATGCGGCCGGTGTCGCGGCGCGGCGCCGACAGCGCCTCGGCGACAGTCATGGTCGGGCGCTTATTGTCCTTGGCCACGAAGCGGCCGTGGACGTGGCAGCAGCGGATGCGCACCAGCAGCATGACCGGCGTATTGGAGGCCTCCGAAAGCTCAAAACCGTCCTCCACCGCCTTGACGATCGACGGCAGGTTCGGGCGCGGGTCGAGCAGCCAGACCTGGCTTTTCATGGCAAAGGCGTGGCTGCGCTCCTGCATGATGGAGGAGCCTTCGCCATAGTCCTCGCCGACGATGATCAGCGCACCGCCGGTGACGCCCCCCGAGGCGAGGTTCGCCAGCGCGTCGGAGGCGACGTTTGTGCCAACCGTGGACTTGAAGGTCGCAGCACCACGGATCGGATAGTGCACGGAGGCAGCCAGCATGGCCGTGGCGGTCGCCTCGGAGGCGCTCGCCTCGAAATGCACGCCGAGTTCCCCAAGAATGTCCTGCGCGTCGGCGAGAACGTCCATGAGATGGCTGATCGGCGCGCCCTGGTAGCCGCCGACATAGCCGACGCCGCACTGCAGCAGCGCCTTGGTGATGGCGAGGATGCCTTCGCCGGCAAATTCCTGGCCCTCGCCGAGGCGAAGTTTTTCGACTTCCTTGACGAAGGAGCGCTCAGCCATGGCCATCTCCAGAAGCTGAAAAGCACCCGCTCTCCGGCCGCTTCGCGGCCACCTCTCCCCCTAAAGGGGGCGAGGATGGGCGTCCAGCTTGGCTCCCGTCCGCTCCCCCGGGTCCGGCCATTGGCCGGCCCGAGGACAGGCTCCGCGAGGCGGAGAGGGGGCTATCCAGCATCGCTCAAATCTCGTGCTTGCGAATATTCTTCAGCATCTTCTGTAGCGTCGCAATGAATCCGGCGTATTCGGCGTCGTCGATGTCGTCGAACATCGCCTCGAACGCATCGTGCATGGCCGGCCAGGCTCGGCCAAATTCGGCGCGGCCGTCATCGGTGAGGTAGAGCTTGCGCACCCGGCTGTCGGTCTCGCCTTGCTCGCGGCGTACAAACCCCTGCGCCTCCAATGTGTCGAGGGTGCGCGAAAGCGTCGACTGCTCGATGACGGTATAGACGGAGAGGTCGTTCACGGTGACTCCCTCGATCACCGACAATACCGCCATCGTACGAACCTGGACAATGGTGAGGCCGCGCGTGCGGAATTCGTCGCGCAGGGTCGCATTGTAGCGGCCCATGATGCGGTTCATCAGATAGGGCGCGAACTGCTGCAGCCCGATCTGTCCAAGGGTGGCGGTGCGCTGGCGCCGTGGCTGCACGCTCTGGTCCATCTAGAGCCTTTGCGCCAGGAGAAAGCCCGAGCCGCCGCCGAGCCCCGCGCCCGGATGCGTCGACGCGCCGATGTGATAGAGGTCCTCGACCGGCGTCTCGTGATTGCGGCTCGTCTTGAACGGCCGCCACAGGAAGGACTGGTCTATCGTCGACGAGCCGCCATAGGGATCGCCGCCGACGAGATTGATGTTCATCGACTCGAGGTCGGCCGGCGAATAGGCGCGGCGCGCGATCACGCTTTCGCGAAAACCGTCAATGTGATTGGAAAGGATCTGCTCGACGCGATCCGCATAGGCCTCGCGCAGCGATTCCGTCCAGGACCCATCGGAAGGGATGGAGAGTTCCCCGGCGGCGTCGCCCTTCACGAAACGAGGCGCTTCCGGCAACTGCAGCCAGAGGATTGCCTTGCCCGGCGGGCAGCGCGAGGCGTCGAGCACATGCGGCTGGCCGACGCAGATGGTCGGGGTTTCCGGAAGCAGCCCGCGGATCGCCTCGTTGCAGGCCTTCGACACGCCGTCGAGCCCGGGCGTGAGGTGCAGCAGCGCGACTTCGCCCAGCCCTTCGCCCCTCCAGGCCGTCGGACGATCGAGCGCGTAGTGGATCTGGAAGTTGCCTTTGCCGTATCGGTACGAACGAACCGCCTGGCCTTCGCCTTCGCCGGCCCCGCCATCGAGCAGCCGGCCGTAGAACTGCGTCGGCGTCACCGAGCAGATGACGGCCTTTTGCGCCCGGATCTCCTCGCCGGAGGCGAGGCGCACGCCGACCGCGCGGCCGGTGGAGCGAATGATGGAGGCGACGTCGGCGCCAGTGCGGATCGTGCCGCCGCGCTCCTTGATCAGAGCCTCGAAGGCGGAAAGCATGTTCCGTGCGCCGCCCTTGACGATCGGCGCGCCGGCCGCTTCCAGCGCAAAGGTGATCACCTTGGCGATCTGGCCGGAAAAGGCGTCCTCGGGCCCGAGGCCGGCATGCAGCACCCACGGAGCCCACAACGCCCGCGATGTCTCGGACGCATATGACGTCTCCAGCCAGCCGCGCGCCGGAACCAACGCCTCGCCCAGGAACGCGGCGAGATTTCGCGGTCCGCGCCGCCATGCCTCGGCGGACAGGAGCTTCAGGATCTGCGTCGACCACAGGCGGCCGCCGAGCAGGCCAAAGAGCAGCCCGGCATTGCGCCCGATGTCGTCGACATCCCGAGCATACTGGTCGCCGTCGCCTTCAGCCAGCGCGTTCAACGCGGAGACGTTCGCCGCGCGGTTCCTCCGCTGCACGACGTGACGGCCGTCCGGCATGAGCACGCCGGTCGGTGTGCCGCTGTTGCAGAATTCGAGGCCGTGGCGGGCGAGGTCCTTGCCAAGGGTGGCGAATGCCGGCCCGGTCGTGAACAGCACCCAGGTCGTCGCCATCACGTCATGGACAAAACCGGGCGCGGTGATCTCGTCGGTGCGGATGCAGCCGCCGATGCGGTCGTTGCGCTCGAGCACCAGCACCTTGCGGCCCTTCCCGGCAAGGATCGCCGCGCAGACGAGCGCATTGATGCCGCTGCCGACGATGATGTGGTCGGGGATCATGGGCGGCGGCTCGCAGGCGGGATAACGTTTGCCCTAAGGGGTTGGCGAGTGCCCGTTCGCACCCCCCTCTGTCCTGCCGGACATCTCCCCCTCAAGGGGGGAGATTGAGCCGGCCGCGTCGGTTTCGCCAATCGCCAGCGTTGCAGAAATGGCGGCACGATCAACGCTGCCAATCTCCCCCCTTGAGGGGGAGATGTCCGGCAGGACAGAGGGGGGTGCGCAGGGGCACCTGCCTTGCCCAACCTACCCATTTCCGCCAACTTCCACCTGCCGTTCATGGCCAGCCGGATCCTATTCCGAAGTCGGCCTAGCTCACCCCCTAGCTACCAGCGCCAGCGCGCGGATCGGGCTGCCGGTGCCGTGCTCGATCTTCAGCGGCGCGGCGATCAGGATGGCGCCCTTCGGCGGCAGCTTGTCCAGGTTGCACAGGCTGGCGAGGCCGTACTTGTTGGCCTTGTGCATCAGGTTGTGCGCGGGGAAGGGCGGGTTCATGCCGCCTGCGAGGCCGGCGTCGGTGCCGATCGTCTCGCTGCCCCAGCCGACGATGTCCTTGCCGATCAGGTATTGGATCGCTTCGGCGGTCGGACCGGGCGTGTGCGGGCCGGTTTCGTTGGCGTTCAGGAATTCGGCCTCCGAGTGGTTGCGCTTGTACCAGTCGGTGCGCATCACAACCCATTCGCCGGCCTTGATCGCGCCGTGTTTGTCTTCCCAAGCCTTGATGTGGTCGACCGTCAAAAGGAAATCGTGGTTCTCGTCCGATTCCCTGGAGCAGTCGATGACATTGACCGGCGCGACCAGCTTGCCGACGGGCAGCGTGTCGGTGGCACCGTCCGGATAGTCCTTGCCGGTAATCCAGTGGATCGGCGCGTCGAAATGCGTGCCGGAATGCTCGCCGAGCTTCAGCCAGTTCCAGGCCCAGAAGGGGCCGTTCTTGTCGTAGTTCGAGATGGTGTGGATCTCGACCTTCGGCGTGTCGACGGCAATCTCCGGCGGCAGCTTGATCAGTGGCGTCTCGGGGCCGAGCACGGCGGTCAAGTCGACCACTTCGATCCCGCCCGACAGAAGCTGTCCGGCAAGCTCGCCAAGAAGTTGCTGCGTGTTCATGAATGTCCCCTCCAAACGTTTTTCTTGAGCAGTCCTCAAGCTCCCCCAATATCCACTAGACGAAAACATATGCATCTGCAATTATCTTTAAGCCTAAAGAAAAGGCGAGGGGGGAGTGAGCGAGTTCGACGCGATATTCATCGGGGCGGGCCACAACAGCCTCGCCTGTGCCGCTCATCTGGCCTTGAAAGGCTGGAAGGTCGCGCTTTTCGAACGCAACGACTGCATCGGCGGCGCAGTTCAAACAAGAGAATGCACTCTGCCGGGCTTCCGTCACGACTTCGGGGCCATGAACCTCAGCCTGTTCGCGGGCTCTGCCTTCCACAAGAAATATGCAAATGAATTGATCTTAGCCGGACTGGAGTTCGTCCCGGCAAGCGACTGCTTCGCCAGCGTGTTCCCGGACGGGCGCTGGTTCGGCGTGAGCACGGACCTGAATACGACGGTCTCGCGGATTTCGGAATTCTCCGAGGCTGATGCCGATATGTGGCGCCGGCTTGTCGCGGAGTTCCCGGGTGAGGCGGAGCATCTGTTTCGAGTGCTCGGCTCGCCGATGTCGTTACGCGCGCTGGCCGGCACGGCATGGAACGCATGGCGCAAGAAGAAGATGGGCGCGCTCGACACCGTCCGTCTGCTTCTCATGTCGCCCCGCGCCTGGCTTACCGAGACGTTCGAGTCGGAGCATGTGCGGGCGACTCTCGCCGCGTGGGGCATGCATCTCGACTTCGCGCCCGACATCGCCGGTGGAGCCGTGTTCCCATACCTGGAATCCATGGCGAACCAGAGTTTCGGCATGGTGCTAGGCAAGGGCGGGGCCGACACTATGATCGGGGCACTCGAAACAATGGTGACTGCTGCTGGAGGCAAGGTCCTCACCTCGGCCGAGGTAAAGGAGATCGTCACGGAAGGCGGCCGCGCCACCGGCGTGCGGCTCGCTTCCGGCGAGATGCACAGGGCGCGCAAGGCGGTCGTGGCGGGTGTCGCGCCCGGAGCGCTTCCCGGAAAACTGCTGCCCGAGGGCTCCGGCGATGCCAGCTTCGATCGTTCGGCCAAGGCGTTCCGGCATGCGCCGGGGACGATGATGATCCATCTCGCGATGGAAGATCTTCCAGACTGGCGCGCCGGAGCCGAGCTGCGCCGCTTCGCCTATGTCCATCTCGCGCCGTCGCTCGATGCCATGGCGCGAACCTATCAGCAGGCGATGAGCGGGATGCTGCCCGACGAGCCGGTGCTGGTGGTGGGGCAGCCTACAGCGATCGACCCATCGCGCGCGCCGGAAGGCAAGCACGTGCTGTGGCTGCAGGTGCGGGCGCTGCCGGCGGAGATCCGGGGCGATGCGGCCGGGCAGATCGAGCCGGCGCACTGGGACGATGTGAAGGAGCGCTACGCCGAACGCGCCCTCGACATTCTGGAGCGCCATGCTCCGGGCTTGCGCGGAAAAATCCTCGGCCGGGCGATCTTCTCTCCGCTCGATCTCGAGCGTGAAAACCCGAACCTCGTCGGCGGCGACCAGATCTGCGGTAGCCATCACCTCTCGCAGAATTTTTTGTTCAGGCCGGTGCGCGGCTTCGCGAAGTGGAACACGCCGGTCGAACGGTTGCACCTGATCGGCGCCGCTACATGGCCGGGCTGCGGCGTGGGGGCCGGCTCGGGTTTCATGCTGGCGCAGCAACTCGCCGGGAAGTAACAATCTATTCTCGTAGCTGGAGGGCTGCGACCAAGCAAATACACCCGGAACAACCGGGGTCGGGACAACCAGAAGGGGAACGACAATGACGATCAACAGACGTCAACTCATGGGCTACGGCGCATCCGCGCTCGGCGTGGCGGCCATCGGCATGCCAAGCCTGGCGAGAGCCCAGGCGAACGAACTCACCATCGCCTACAACGTCAATCTGCCATCGTGGGATCCCACGACCGGTCCGTCGGCGGTGAACCCGACCATCCAGGGCATCTACCAGTCGGTGTTCGACCAGTTCATCCCGCAGGCGCCGGATCTTTCCTTCGGTCCCGGCCTGCTGACCCAGTGGGGGTGGAACGAGGACCGCACCAAGGTGATGATGGTGGTGCGCGAAGGCGTCACCTGGCACGACGGCTCGCCGTTCACGCCCGAGGACATCGTCTGGTCGCTGGAGCGGGCCGGCAAGGAGGAAACCGGCAACCCGATCCAGTTCGTCTGGAAGAACGTCAACAACTTCAAGATCGACGGCAACAAGATCACCGGCGACGTCGTCCAGTTCGATCCGGTCTATTTCAAATGGATGTCGTTCCTCACCGGCTACGTGATGCCGAAGGCCTATTTCGAGAAGGTCGGGGCGGAGGGTTTCGAGGCCAAGCCGATCGGCACGGGCCCGTACATGGTCGAGAAGTTCGAGCGCAACGCCTTCCTGCGGTTGAAGGCCAACCCGAACTACTGGGGCGGCAAGCCGGCTTTCGAGAACGTCACGATCAAGTTCGTGCCCGATGCGGCGAGCCGTGTCGCGGAGATCGAGTCCGGCTCCTCGCAGGTGACGCTCGAAGTGCCCTACGAGGAATACGACCGCCTGATCGCCAAGGACGGACTGACCGGTTCGGTGACGAACATCTCCGATATCGGCATGATCTTCCTGAACGACATCGACGTGATGCTCGACAACAACGTGCGCATGGCGGCGGCGATCTCCATCGACAAGAAGCTCCTCGTCGACCGGCTGCTGCGCGGCTACGGCCTGCCGCTCAATACGCTTGAGACTCCCGAATACGCGGCATTCGATCCGTCGATCAAGGTCGAATACAATCCGGAAAAGGCCAAGGAGCTGCTCGCGGCGTCCGGCTACTCGACCGACAATCCGGTCAAGTTCACGATCCAGACCACCAAGGGCTTCAAGCCCAAGGACTACGAGATGATCCAGGCGATCGTCGGCATGTGGCGCAAAGTCGGCATCGAGGCCAACATCGAGGTCTACGAGATCGCCAAGCACTACGAACTGCGGGCCGCCGACAAGCTCGCGCCCGCCGCCTTCTACAACTGGGGCAACGCGATCGGCGATCCGACCACCTCGACCGGCTTCGCCATGTATGGGCCGAGCCCGCACTCGGTCTGGGACGGTCAGGACGTCATCGACGCGATCAATCCGCTGTGGGGCGAACCCGACGAGGCCAAGCGCATCGCCGGCTGGAAGGCGGTGTCCAAGCTGATCGCCGACAACGCCTATGTCATCCCGCTCATCCAGTATGCGCAGCCGATCGTGCATTCAAAGAGCGTGAAGGTGGTGCCGCATGTCTCCGGCGCGCTGCTGCCCGCGCTGATGACGCCGGCGTGAGGAAATCGCCGATGCTGCGCGTTCTGTAAGGGCGCGCGGCATTGGCGTGCGTCCTTCGAGGCTCGCCTTCGACTGCTCGCGACTTGGTCGCTCGCGCTCAGGGTCGCACCTCAGGATGAGGAACGTTTGTGCCAAATGCCTTCATCTTTGAGGCCCTGCATCTAGTCCCGGAGGTTCGGCATCTCGGGTTCAGCGTCGCCGGTTAGCCTTGCAGGCGCGCCGGTCCTCATCCTGAGGTGCGAGCCCGCACAACCTTGAATGAGAGGTCGCCTGCCTTGATGGGCGAGCCTCGAAGGATGCACCTTGCCGCAACTTGGCCCGAACAAAATGATCCTCCAGTGCCTGCTCATCCGCCTGTTCACCATGGCCGTCACGCTGTTCGGCGTGGCGGTGGTGGTGTTCGTGGTCATCCGCATCGCGCCGGGCGATCCGATCGCCATGATGCTGCCGCCGGGCGCGAGCGATGCAGATATCGCTCGATTGAGGGCGCTCTACGGGCTGGACAAGTCGCTCATCGAGCAGTTCTTCATCTGGCTCGCCGGTGTTCTGCGGGGCGACTTCGGCATGTCGATTTCGCTCAGGCAGGACGTGCTCGGACTGGTCATGAACCGGCTTCCGGCAACGCTCGAACTGTCAATCATGGCGCTGCTTCTGGCGCTTGCGATCGGCCTGCCGCTGGCGATCATCGGCGCCCGGGAGAGGGGCACCGCGGTGGAGGCCGGCATCGACGTAGCCAACGGCGCGGCGCTGTCCATTCCCGACTTCCTCTGGGGGCTGGTGCTCATCCTGATTTTCGGCGTGCTGATGCCGGTTTTCGAAATTTCCGGCCGGGTCTCGCCCCAGCTCGAACTGCCCTTCGTCACGCAATTCTACCTTATCGAGAGCATCCTCAGGCTGCGCTTCGACCTCACCAAAGACCTGATCGGCCACATGTTCATGCCGGCGCTGGCGCTTGCCCTGCCGCTGGCAGCCATCATCGCGCAACTGCTCAAGCAGTCGCTGAAGGAACTGTTGTCTCTCGACTATGTCGTCCTGGCGCGGGTGAAGGGGTTTTCCGAGACGCAGGTGATCCTGCGCGAGGCGCTGAAGAACGCCGCGCTGCCGACGCTGACGCTGGTCGGCGTGCAGTTCACCTTCCTCATCGGCGGCACCGTCATCGTAGAGCGACTGTTCTCTTACGAAGGGCTCGGCAACATGGCGATTGACGCGGTGATCAATCGTGATCTGCCGCTGATCCAGGGCATCGTGCTGGTCTTTGCGCTCATCTTCGTGCTCATCAACCTGGCGGTCGACATGACCTACGCGCTGCTCAACCCGCGACTCCGTCATGGCTGAGACGCGCGCGCTGCCGCGTGCATGGAATGCGCGGCTCTGGCTCTCGGGAGGATGGCTGCTGCTTATCCTGCTCGCGGCGGTGTTCGCCCCGCTGGTGTCGCCGCAGGACCCGCTGGCCCAGGACCTTCTCTACGAGCGTCTCCCGCCCTTCTGGATGCAGGGGGCGGAGCCGGGTTTCTGGCTCGGAACCGACAGTCTTGGCCGCGACCTCTTTTCGCGCATCATCTACGGAGGACGCATCGCTTTCTCCGTAGCCTTTGCTGCAGCCACTGCGGCCTGCCTGGTTGGCTCGGCGCTTGGCCTGATCGCCGGCTACTATCGCGGCTGGGCCGACCGCATCGTCTCGCGCATCGTCGACATCTGGATGGCGTTTCCGCCGGTGCTGTTCGCCATCCTGCTCGTAGCGGTGCTCGGCACCGGATTGACCTCGGTGATCGTTGCGATAGCGGTAATCGACTGGACGCGCTTCTGCCGTGTCGTGCGCGCCGAGGCCATGTCGCAGTCGCGCATGGATTATGTCGAGAACGCCCGTATCGCCGGCTTCGGCCGCTTCGACATCATGCTGCGCGAAGTGCTGCCCAATGTGCTTCCCTCGATCGTGGCGCTGCTTTCACTGGAGATGGGCATCGCCGTCATCGTCGAGGCGATTCTGTCCTTCGTGAACCTGTCGATCTCGACCGACGACCCTACCTGGGGCGGCATCATCGCCGAGGGCCGGCTCTCGATCCACCAGGCATGGTGGGTGCTGGTCTTTCCGCTGGTCACGCTGTTCCTCACCGTGCTTTCCTTCAGCCAGTTCGGCGAGGGGCTGAAGGCGCGTTTCGATCCGGTGCTGAGATGAGTGGTTGCGTTGCGCCCCTTCCGCAGCCTGCGGCGGTCTTCCGTTGGAGCCCCCGCAAACTGCCAAGTTCTACACCGGCTCTGGTGTCGTCACCTCCGAGGCATGGATTCCCGACACTTCCCGCTTCGCTTCGCTCGCTCACGAGGTCGGGAATGACGACCCTCACCGGCCTCACAGCTAATCACCAACCTCGGCGACTAGCTGAAGCGGAACATGGGAATCGTCATTCCCGACTTCGTGAGCGAGCGAAGCGAAGCGGAGAGTGTCGGGAATCCATGCCTCGGAGTCGAGGAAACAAAGCAGAGGCAGAACTCAGACCGGCAAAGCAGCCACTTATCGGAATGGATATTCCTCGCCTACAGGCACAATTGACGACCGCCTATGGCGACGGAAAGGGCTGGCAGGTTCCATGACTCCCGCCCTCGAAATTTCCAACCTCAGCGCCACCCTGCCGAACGGCCTGCGCGTCCTGCGTTCGGTCTCACTCGCCGTTCATCCCGGCGAGGTGCGGGCGCTGGTCGGCGAGAGCGGCGCAGGCAAGAGCATGATCGGCAAGGCGGTGCTTGGCGTGCTGCCGCCGAGCGTGCGGGTAGCCGAGGGCCGGATCGCCATCGAGGGCACCGAGCTTGGTGGTTTGTCTCCCAAACAGCGCCGCACCCTCATCGGAGCCCGCACCGCGCTGATCCCCCAGGACCCGCTGACGGCGCTCAACCCATCGCGCCGGATCGGGCCGCAGATGACCGACCGGCTGACGAAGATTCTCGGCTGGGACGCAGCCAAGGCGGACGCGCGCGTGCGCCAGCTGCTGGACGAGGTGCAGATCCGCGATGCGGAGCGGGTCCTGCGCGCCTATCCGCATGAGCTTTCGGGCGGCATGCGGCAGCGCGTGCTGATCGCCGCTGCCTTCGCCGCCGAGCCCCGGCTGATCGTCGCCGACGAGCCGACCACGGCGCTCGACGTCACGGTCCAGAAGCAGATCCTCAGGCTGATCGCCGCCTTGCAGCGGGAGCATGGCACGGCGATCCTGTTCGTCACGCATGATCTCGGCGTGGTCGCCAAGATCAGCCAGAAGGTGACGGTGCTCTATGCTGGCAAGGTCGCGGAGGAGGCGGACACGGCCGCGCTGTTCGCCGCGCCGCGTCACCCGTACACACGCGCTCTGATGGCCGCGACGCCGCGCTACACCGATCCGCTCGCATCCCTGAAGCCTGTCGATGATGCCGTCCTGGCCGGGCTTGCCGAGGAGATCGCGGCCGCCGACCGGGACTGGAGAGCGCCGCATGGCTGACGCCCTCTTCCGCGTGCGCGGGCTGAAGGTCGCGCTGCCGGACATGACGCGCAAGCCGTTGTTCGGCCGCGCGCCCCTGGCCGAGATCCTGAAGGGTTTTGATTTCGACCTGCCGGCGCGCTCCGTCACCGGTATCGTCGGCGAGTCCGGCTCCGGGAAGTCGACGCTCGGGCGCGCGCTGGTGCGTCTGATCGAACCCACCGGCGGAAGCGTCGTCTTCGAGGACCGCGACATCACGCATCTTGCCGAGGCGGAACTGAGGCCGCTGCGGCGCGACCTGCAGATGATCTTTCAGGACCCGATGTCGTCGCTCAATCCGCGCCGCACCATCGGTGCGATCATCGCCGCGCCGCTGAAGCAGAACGGGATGGGCGACAATCTTCGTGACAGGGTCGCCGAGGCGCTGAAGCGGGTCGGCCTGCCGGCGAGTTTTGCGAGCCGTTATCGCCACGAACTGTCGGGAGGCCAGCGCCAGCGCGTCGGCATAGCGCGAGCACTGGCGCTCGAGCCGAAATTCGTGCTGGCCGACGAGATCGTCTCGGGCCTCGACGTCTCCACCCAGGCGCAGATCCTCACGCTGTTGGAAAGACTGGCGGACGAGATGGGCCTGACCGTCGCCTTCATCAGCCATGACCTCTCGGTGATCCGGAGGCTATGCCGGCAGGTCATCGTGATGCGGCAGGGAGAGATCGTCGAGGCCGGACCGACCGAGGCGATCTTCGATGGTCCGGCCCATGCCTATACGCGGGAACTGATCGCGGCGATCCCGCTGCCGGAGGTCGATCCGGAGTGGCTTGGGGCAGTGTCTGTCGGGAGAAGGGGGTAAGGTGCTGCAGGAGCGAGGTGCGTCCTTCGAGGCTCGCCCCGCTATGCTTTTTCCCGATTTTTTTCGCCGCGATGCGGGCCCGCACTGCTTCGATACGGTAAATCTGTGACTCGGCGGGCCGAGCCTCGAAGGACGCACCTCGGAGCATGTGAGACAAAACGCTTCAATCCTGAAATTTCAAGCTTGAAATAATCATCGTCCGGCGCGATAGTGGATCGAACGCGAGGAGGAGATCGCGATGAAGGTAGCGGTTCTCGGCGGTGGCCCGGCCGGCCTCTACTTCGCCATATCGATGAAGCTTCGCGACTCCGCCCACGACATCACCGTGGTCGAGCGCAACCGGCCCGACGATACCTTCGGCTGGGGCGTCGTGCTGTCGGCCGAGACGCTCGACAACCTTCATAAGAACGATCCCGTCAGCGCGGTCTGGATCCGGCGCTATTTCGCATATTGGGACGACATCGCCGTCATCCACAAGGGGGTGCGCACCGTCTCAACGGGCCACGGTTTCTGCGGCATCGGCCGCAAGCGGCTGCTGCTGCTCCTCCAGAGGCGCGCCCGCGAACTCGGCATAAATCTCGTCTTCGAGACCGAGGCGCCGGACCCCGGGCCGTACATGGAGACCCACGACCTCGTGGTGGCGGCGGATGGGTTGAACTCGCGCTCGCGCGCCGCCTTTGCCGAGGTCTTCAAGCCCGACATTGACGTACGCAAGTGCAAGTTCGTCTGGCTAGGAACGCACCAGAAGTTCGACGACGCCTTCACCTTCATCTTCGAGGAGACCGAGCACGGCTGGGTGTGGGCGCACGCCTACCAGTTCGATCCCGACACTGCGACCTTCATCGTCGAATGCAGCCAGGAGACCTGGGACAAGTTCGGCTTCGGCGACATGACCAAGGAAGAGTCGATCGCCGCCTGCGAAAAGATCTTCGCCAAGCATCTCGGCGGCCATCCCTTGGTGTCGAACGCGAACCACCTCCGCGGTTCGGCCTGGTTAAACTTTCCGCGCGTGCTTTGCGAACGCTGGTCGCACAAGAATTTGGCGCTGATGGGCGATGCAGCGGCGAGTGCGCATTTCTCGATCGGCTCGGGCACCAAGCTCGCGCTGGAAAGCGCCGTGGCGCTGGCTGACTACGTGCACTCCGAGCCGACGCTGGCCGCTGCGTTCGACAAATACGAGAGCGCGCGCCGCACCGAGGTCTTGAAGCTGCAGTCGGCCGCGCGCAATTCGCTCGAATGGTTCGAGGAGGTCGAGCGCTATCTCCATCTCGATCCCGTGCAGTTCAATTATTCGCTGCTGACCCGCTCGCAGCGCATCAGCCACGAGAACCTGAGGTTGCGCGATCCCGAATGGCTGGGCGATGCCGAAGCCTGGTTCCACCGCCGCTCCGGCAGCGCCGGCAATGTGAGGCGAGCGCCGATGTTCGCGCCGTTTCAATTGCGCGAGCTCAAGCTCAAGAACCGCGTCGTGGTCTCGCCGATGGCGCAGTATAAGGCCATCGACGGCTGTCCGACCGACTGGCACTTTTCCCACTACGCGGAACGCGCCAAGGGCGGTGCAGGGCTCGTCTACATCGAGATGACCTGCGTCAGCCCGGAAGGCCGCATTACGCCGGGCTGCCCAGGTTTCTATGCCCCCGAGCATGAGGTGGCCTGGAAGCGGCTGGTGGATTTCGTGCACCGCGAGACCGAGGCGAAGATCTGCGCCCAGGTCGGCCACTCCGGCCCGAAGGGCTCAACGCAACTTGGCTGGGAGGAAGGCGACGCGCCGCTTGCCGAGGGCAACTGGCCGGTCATGTCGGTGTCCGACGTACCTTGGTCGCCGCGCAACCAAGTGCCCCGCGCGATGACACGCGCCGACATGGACATGGTGCGCGAGCAATTCGTCGCCTCGGCCGAGATGGCGGAGCGCTCAGGCTTCGACATGCTGGAGATCCATGCCGCGCACGGCTACCTGCTCTCCTCCTTCATCACGCCGCTGACCAATCGGCGCACCGACGAATATGGCGGGTCGCTCGAGAACCGGATCCGCTATCCCCTCGAGATCTTCCACGCGATCCGCGCCGTCTGGCCGGTGGAGAAGCCGATCTCCGTGCGCATCTCCGCCAACGACTGGGTCGGTGATGAAGGCGTGACGCCGGCCGATGCGGTCGAGATCGCGCGCATGCTGCAGGCGGCCGGCGTCGACATCTGCGACGTCTCGGCGGGCCAGACCACGATCGAGGCAAGGCCCGTCTATGGCCGCATGTTCCAGACGCCGTTTTCCGACCGCATCCGCAACGAGACCGGGATGGCGACGATGGCAGTGGGCAACATCTATGAGCCGGACCATGTCAATTCCATCCTCATGGCGGGCCGTGCCGACCTCGTCTGCCTAGCCCGCCCGCACCTCTCCGATCCCTACTGGATGCTGCACGCGGCGGTCACGCTCAACGACCGCGAGGTGAAGTGGCCCGATCCCTATCTGCGCGGCCGCGACCAGATGTACCGGCTCGCCGAGCGCAACGCGACCATGGGGCTGAAGGTATGAGTGGTGCTCCCATGATCCCCTTCCGCCACGCGCTTGTCACCGGCGGCGGGTCGGGTGTCGGCAAGGCTGTCGCGCTGGCGCTCGCGGGCGCCGGCGTGGACGTCACCATCTGCGGGCGACGCGAGGCGCAGCTTGCCGAAGTGGCGGAGCAGTCCGACCGCATCTTCGCGCTCGCCGCGGACGTGACCGACGAGGACCAAGTGTCAGGCCTCTACGAGAAGGCGGAGGCCGAGCGCGGGCCGTTCGACATCGTCGTGGCCAATGCCGGCTCTGCCATCAGCGCACCGGCCCATCGCACGCCGCTCTCGGAATGGCGGCGGATGCTCGACGTCAATCTCACCGGGGCTTTCCTGACGGTAAAGCCGGCGCTCTCCGGCATGACGGCGCGGAAAAAGGGCCGCATCGTCTTCATTGCCTCCACGGCAGGGCTGAAAGGCTATCCCTACGTGTCCGCCTATGTGGCGGCCAAGCACGGCGTGGTGGGCCTGATGCGAGCGCTCGCTGCCGAGACGGCGAAGAGCGGCGTGACTGTGAACGCCGTCTGCCCCGGCTTCGTCGAGACCGACATGCTCGACGAGTCGGTCGCGCGCATCGTCGAAAAGACCGGGCGCAGCGCCGAAGCGGCGCGCGAAAACCTTGCCGCCGTCAATCCGCAAGGCCGGTTCATCCAGCCCGACGAGGTGGCAGCCACCGTGCTGTGGCTCTGCGGCGAGCAGGCGCGCTCGGTCACAGGCCAGGCGATTTCAGTTTCAGGAGGCGAGACATGGTGAGCGCGCCGCTTTCCGCGCCCGAGATCTCGAAGGACGGCAAGGAGCGCCTGCGCCTTTGGATCCGGCTGCTGCGCGCCTCGCGCACCATCGAGGCGGAACTGCGCGAAAGGCTGAAGCGCGACTTCGACACCACGCTGCCGCGCTTCGACGTGATGGCGGCACTCTACCGGGCGCCCGAAGGCATGCTGATGAGCGATCTGTCGCGCTTCCTTCTCGTCTCGAACGGCAACATCACCGGCATCGTCGACCGGCTGGTTTCCGACGGGCTGGTCACGCGCTCGCGGCGCAACGGCGACCGTCGAACGTCCATGGTGCGGCTCACCGAGGAGGGCATCGCGCTGTTCCGCAGGATGGCGGCTGCGCACGAGGCCTGGATTGGCGAACTACTGGGCGGCGTCAGCGAGGAAGAGACGCGGCGCCTGGCGAACATGCTCAAATCCTTCCGCAGCAATTGGGAGGGCAAGGAATGATGGCCAAGCAACTGGCGGGGCTCAGCCCGAAGCATTTCCTCTGGACCGTCGAGGACCGGGTGGCGCAGGTGCGCCTAAACCGTCCCGAGCGCAAGAATCCGCTGACCTTCGAATCCTATGCCGAACTGCGCGACACTTTTCGCGACCTCGTCTATGCGGATGATGTCGACGCCGTGGTTTTCCTGCCCAATGGCGGAAACTTCTGCTCGGGCGGCGATGTCCACGAGATCATCGGGCCGCTGGTCGACATGGACATGAAGCAGTTGCTGGCCTTCACCCGTATGACCGGCGACCTGGTCAAGGCGATGCTCAATTGCGGCAAGCCGATCATCACGGCGGTCGACGGGGTCGCGGTCGGCGCCGGCGCGATCATCGCAATGGCCTCCGACATCCGCCTCGCAACGCCCGAGGCGAAGACCGGATTTCTGTTCACCCGCGTCGGCCTCGCCGGCTGCGACATGGGCGCCTGCGCGATGCTTCCGCGCATCATCGGGCAGGGCAGGGCGGCGGAGCTTCTCTACACCGGCCGCACCATGTCGGCTGAGGAGGGCGATCGCTGGGGGTTTTACAACCGGTTGATCGATGCCGATTCCCTGGAGGCGGAGGCCCTGGAGCTTGCAAGGCGCATCGTCGCCGGACCGACCTTCGCGCACGGCATCACCAAGACCCAGCTCAACCAGGAATGGTCGATGGGCCTCGACCAGGCGATCGAGGCGGAGGCGCAGGCTCAGGCGATCTGCATGCAGACCCGCGACTTCGAGCGCGCCTACCGGGCGTTCGTGGCCAAGGAAAAGCCCGTGTTTGAAGGGGATTGAGGATGACGCCCCTTCTGGACGTTGGCAGGTTGGCGGGACAGCGCCCCCCTCTGTCCTGCCGGACATCTCCCCCACAAGGGGGGAGATCGGCTGTCGTCAATGATTTCGCCAACCTTCAACGTTGGCGAATAGCGGAATCGATGCGGCCGGCAAATCTCCCCCCTCGTGGGGGAGATGTCCGGCAGGACAGAGGGGGGCGCGAAGGGGCGCAAACTGTCAAGTGGAGGCTTGGACAAGATGCCTGACCGCTCCTTCCTCTCCTGGCCCTTCTTCGAGGACCGCCATCGCGAACATGCCGAGCGGCTGGAGGCGTGGTGCGAAAAGAACCTCCCGGTCGACCATCATGACGTCGACGCCGCCTGCCGCGAGTTGGTTGCGAAGCTGGGTGCGGACGGCTGGCTGAAGCCGACGGCGGTCGATCCTGCTGATTCCGCGCCGCTCGACGTGCGTACGCTCTGCATCACGCGCGAGACGCTGGCGCGCCATGACGGGTTGGCGGACTTCGCCTTCGCCATGCAGGGGCTGGGCACCGGCGCGATCAGCCTGTTCGGCACGCCCGAGCAGCGGGCATGGCTGGAAAAGACACGGGCCGGAAAGGCTATCTCAGCCTTCGCGCTTTCCGAGCCGCGCTCGGGTTCCGACGTCGCCAGCATGGACATGGCGGCACGGCGCGACGGCGACTCGTATGTCCTCTCAGGCGAGAAGACGTGGATTTCCAATGGCGGCATTGCCGATATCTACGTCGTCTTTGCCCGCACCGGCGAGGCGCCGGGGGCTAGGGGCATTTCCGCCTTTCTGGTGCCGGGCGACGCAGCCGGCTTGGCGATCGCCGAGCGCCTGGAGGTCATCGCGCCGCATCCGCTTGCGCGCCTGCGTTTCGACGAGGTGCGCGTCCCCGCTGCTGCGATGATCGGCAAGCCCGGCGAGGGGTTCAAGATCGCCATGTCCGTGCTCGACGTGTTCCGCTCGACCGTCGGCGCGGCGGCACTGGGCTTTGCGCGCCGCGCGCTGGACGAGAGCGTGAAGCGCGCCGCCGCCCGGCAGCTGTTCGGCGCACCCATGGCCGAATTGCAGATGGTGCAGGGTCACATCGCCGACATGGCGCTCGACGTCGATGCGGCCGCGCTGCTCGTCTACCGCGCCGCGTGGACCAAGGACATGGGCGCGGCGCGGGTGACGCGCGAGGCCGCCATGGCGAAACTCTTCGCCACGGACAAGGCGCAGGAGGTGATCGACAAAGCCGTGCAACTGCATGGCGGCGACGGCGTGCGCAAGGGCCACATCGTGGAGAGCCTCTACCGGGAGATCCGGGCCTTGCGCATCTACGAGGGTGCGTCGGACGTGCAGAAGGTGGTGATCGCCAGGCAGGTCATGGGAGGAGAGAGATGATGGTGCAGGCGTTTCCCTCCTCCTTGAGGGGAGGGTGCCGAGCGGAGCGAGGCGGGAGGGGTAGGTCCATGCCGTGCGCCGGCGTTCCATTGGCGTCTCCTCCTGAGGCAACCCCCTCTGGCCGCTTCGCGGCCATCTCCCCCTCGAGGGGGGAGAGGGCAGTCGCGCCATGACCCTCGGCCCCTCCGCCCATCTCGACACGTTCACGCGCGACAACCTTCCGCCGGCCGACCAATGGCCAGACTTGCTCATGCAGGGCTTTGACTATCCGGAATACCTCAATGCCGGCGCCGAGCTTACTGATCGGCTGGTCGAAAAAGGGTTCGGTGACCGCACCGCGCTGATCGGCAACGGCCGGCGGCGCACCTATAAGGAACTGTCGGACTGGACCAACCGGCTCGCGCATGCGCTGGTCGAAAACTATGGCGTCAAGCCGGGCAACCGCGTGCTGATACGCTCGGCCAACAATCCGGCGATGGTCGCCTGCTGGCTGGCTGCGACCAAGGCCGGCGCGGTGGTGGTCAACACAATGCCGATGCTGAGGGCCGGCGAACTCGCCAAGATCGTCGACAAGGCCGAAATCTCGCTCGCGCTCTGCGATACGCGCCTGATGGACGAGATGGTCGCCTGCGCCAAGGACAGTCGGTTCCTGAAACAGGTGGTCGGCTTCGACGGCACCGCCAACCACGACGCGGAGCTGGACCGAGCCGCGCTCGACAAATCCGTGCGCTTCGAGGCTGTGCGGACCGGGCGCGACGATGTCGCGCTGCTCGCCTTCACCTCCGGCACGACCGGCGTGCCGAAGGCGACGATGCATTTCCACCGCGACCTTCTGATCATCGCCGACGGCTATGCGAAGGAGGTGCTCGGCGTCACGCCGGACGACGTCTTCGTCGGCTCGCCGCCGCTCGCCTTCACCTTCGGCCTCGGCGGCCTGGCGATCTTCCCGTTGCGCTTCGGCGCCGCGGCGACGCTGCTCGAAAACGCCACGCCGCCGAACATGGTCGAGATCATCGAGAAATACCGCGCGACGATCAGTTTTACCGCGCCGACCGCCTACCGCGCCATGCTGCAGGCGATGGAGGAGGGCGCCGACCTGTCGTCGCTGAGGATCGCGGTCTCGGCGGGGGAGACGCTTCCGGCCCCCGTGTTCGAGGCCTGGACGAAAAAGACCGGCAAGGCGATCCTGGACGGGATCGGATCCACGGAGATGCTGCATATCTTCATCTCAAACCGCCTCTCCGACATGGCTCCGGGCCGTACCGGCCGCCCGGTCACCGGCTATGAGGCGCGGATCGTCGATGAAGAGATGAGGGAAGTGCCGCGCGGCACGATCGGCCGGCTCGCGGTGCGCGGCCCGACCGGCTGCCGCTATCTGGCCGACGAGCGCCAGCGCAACTATGTGCGCAATAGCTGGAATCTCACCGGCGACTCCTTCATCCAGGACGAGGAAGGTTTCTTCCGCTTCGCTGCGCGTTCGGACGACATGATCATCTCGTCCGGCTACAATATCGCCGGCCCCGAGGTCGAAGCAGCGCTCCTTGCCCATATTCATGTCACGGAATGCGCGGTGATCGGCGTTGCCGACGAGGCACGCGGCCAGATCGTCGAGGCGCATGTAGTCCTGGCCGACGGCGTGGGGGCCGACGACCTGACGCGCAAGCTCCTGCAGGACCACGTGAAGGCGACGATCGCGCCCTACAAATACCCGCGCTCGATCAAGTTCAGGGAGTCCTTGCCCAAGACGCAGACCGGCAAGATCCAGCGCTTCAGGCTGAGGGAGGAGGGATGATGGGCGATCATCCTCGTCATAAGGCGCAAATTGCCCGTCAGGAGAATGTCCCCGCATGACCGACTTCACCAAAACCCGCGCCCAATTCCATATCCCCGAAGGCGTCGTCTACATGGACGGCAATTCGCTCGGGCCGCTGCCGATTGCGGCCGGTGAGCGGGTGGCAAAAATGCTGAGCGCGGAATGGGGCGAGCAGCTGATCCGTGGCTGGAATAGCGCGGGCTGGTACGTGCAGCCGCGCAGGGTGGGGGACCGTATCGGCCGGCTGATCGGCGCGCCCGAGGGCACCGTCGTGATGGGCGATACGCTGTCGATAAAGGTCTACCAGGCGCTCGCCTCGGCGCTGGAACTCAGGCCGGACCGTAAGGTCGTGCTGTCCGACAGCGGCAATTTCCCCTCCGACCTCTACATGGCGCAGGGGCTGCTCGGTTCGCTGGCGCAAGGACACGTCCTGAAAGTGGTCGAGCCGGAGGAGGTGGAAGACGCGATCGACGAGACCGTCGCCGCCGTTATGCTCACCGAGGTCGATTATCGCTCCGGGCGTCTGCACGACATGGGGCGGCTCACCAAAAAGGCACGCGAGGTTGGCGCCCTAATGATCTGGGACCTCGCGCATTCGGCCGGCGCGCTGCCGGTCGACCTTACGGCCGTGGGAGCGGACTTCGCTATCGGCTGCACCTACAAATATCTCAACGGCGGCCCGGGGGCACCTGCCTTCATCTACGTAGCGCCGCAGCATACGGAAATCGCACGTCCGGCGCTTTCCGGCTGGATGGGCCACGAGGCGCCGTTCGCCTTCGATCTCGATTACCGCCCGGGCCGCGGCATCGAACGCATGCGCTGCGGCACGCCGCCGGTGATCGCGCTGACCGCGCTGGAGGCGGCGCTGGACGTCTGGGACGGCGTGTCCATCGAAGACGTGCGCAAGGCCTCCGTCGATCTCGGCGACCTGTTCATCCGCGAGGTGGAGGCGCGCTGTCCCGAACTCACGCTGGCCTCCCCCCGGGACGGCTCTCGGCGCGGCAGCCAGGTCTCGTTCCGTCACGAGCAGGGCTATGCAATCATGCAGGCGCTGATCGCGCGCGGCGTCATCGGCGACTTCCGGGCGCCCGATATCGTCCGCTTCGGCCTGACGCCGCTCTATCTCGGCCGTGACGACGTGCTGAAGGCGGTCGACATCCTCGCCGGCATCATGGCGGACCGGCTCTGGGACCGCCCGGAATACATGCGAAAGGCGGCGGTGACATGAGCGCCAAGCCCTACGATCCCGTCCAGGAAGGGGCGGAAATGTCGTTCCAGGAACGTATGTCCTATAGCGACTATCTGATGCTCGACCGGGTGCTCGGAGCGCAGCAGCCGCTGTCCACCGCCCATGACGAACTCCTGTTCATCATCCAGCACCAGACCTCCGAGCTTTGGATGAAGCTTGCCATCCACGAGATCCGCTCGGCGATGCGGGCGATCCGGAGCGACGATCTGCAGCCCGCCTTCAAGATGCTGACCCGCGTGGCGCGCATCTTCGAGCAGCTGAACAATGCCTGGGACGTGCTGCGGACGATGACGCCCAGCGAATATACCGAGTTCCGCGGCTCGCTCGGCCAGTCGTCGGGGTTCCAGTCCTGGCAGTACCGCGCGATCGAGTTCCTCGCCGGTAACCGCAACCTCGCAATGCTGGGGCCGCATCAGCACCGCGCGGAGGTGATGGCCGAACTGGAGGCGATCCTCTCGCAGCCCAGCCTTTATGACGAGGCGCTGCTCCTGCTCGCCCGCAAAGGGTTCGACATCGGCGACGAGGCGCGGCGGACCGACTGGCGCGAAACGCGCGCCGAAAGCGATGCGGTGCGTGCGGCGTGGAAGATAATCTATGCCGCGCCCGGCGAGCACTGGGCGCTCTATGAACTGGCCGAGAAGCTGGTCGACTTCGAGGACTATTTCCGCCGCTGGCGCTTCAATCACGTCACCACAGTCGAGCGGATCATCGGCCTGAAGCGCGGCACCGGCGGGACGGCCGGCGTGTCCTATCTGCGCCGGATGCTCGAGGTGCAGCTCTTTCCGGAACTCTGGAAAGTGCGGACCGAGCTTTAGAGCATGATCCCGAACCGAAGGTCAGCGCAGCAAAAAGTTGCAGACTTTTCGGAGAAGATCATGCGGCAGAAACAAGAGCCTAGATCGAATGACGACTCGAAGAGAAGTCATTTCGGTCTAAGCGATAAGGGCAATCTGGGGATATATGATGCATGAGATCCTGCAGCCGGAGGGCTGGGCAAAGCCGGCGGGTTACGCGAACGGGGTGATGGCCAGGGGCCGCCAGATCTATGTCGCGGGCCAAGTCGGCTGGAATCCGCAGTGCCAGTTCGAAACCGACGATCTGGTCGGGCAGGTCCGCCAGACCCTGCAGAATGTCGTTGACGTGCTGAAGTCGGCAGGCGCCGAGCCGCAGCATATCACCTCGATGACCTGGTACTTCACCGACCGCGCGGAGTACCTCGCCAGCCTCAAGGGTATCGGGCAGGCCTATCGCGAGGTGATCGGCCGGCACTTCCCGGCCATGGCGGCCATGCAGGTCGTCGCACTGGTCGAGGAGCGCGCCAAGGTCGAGATCCAGGCCATCGCGGTGCTGCCGGATTGAGATGGGAATGACCATCAGCTTTTCCGAAACCGTGACCGGCCACATTGCCGATGGCGTCCTCGTCATCACGATCGACAACCCACCGGTGAACGCGGCATCCGCCGAGATGCGGGCGGGGCTGGCGGCGGCGGTCGAACATGCGCACACGAGCAGGGAGATCACGGCCGTCGTGGTCACCGGCGCCGGCAAAAACTTCGTCGGCGGGGCTGACATTCGCGAGTTCGGCAAGCCCATGGCTGAGCCGATCCTGCCGCAGGTGGTCGCTGCCATCGAGGCGAGCGAGAAACCCGTGGTGGCGGCGATCAATGGGGCGGCGTTCGGCGGCGGGCTGGAGCTCGCGCTGGCCTGCCATTCTCGGGTCGCGGCGAAGGGGGCGAAGCTCGGGCTGCCGGAGGTGAAGCTCGGCATCGTGCCTGGCGCGGGCGGGACCCAGCGCCTGCCGCGGCTGACCGGGATCCCTGCTGCAATCGAGCTGATCGGCACTGGACGGATGGCTGGAGCCGAGGAGGCCATGCGGCTGGGCATGGTGGACCGGCTGGCCGAAGCCGATGTCATCGAGGCGGCGGCGAGTGCGGCCCGCGCTTTGGTCGGCTCCAGCCTTCGGCGGACCGGGCAGTTGCAGGTCCCGCATGCGGACGATCAGGCTGCCGAGGCCGCAGCGGCAAAGGTTCTCGCCAAGGCCCGCGGCCAGGCCGCGCCCGCGGAGGCGATCCGGCTTGTCCGGCTTGCCGGAGAAGTCGGCTTGGACGAGGGGCTCGCCGAAGAGCGTGCCACCTTCTTGCGTCTGCGCGATTCCGACCAGGCGAAGGCATTGCGGCACGTCTTCTTTGCCGAGCGAGCGGCGGCCAAGGTTGCCGGACTGGAGGGCGTCGAGCCCCGGCCGGTGTCAACCATCGGCGTGGCGGGGCTCGGACTGATGGGCTCGGGCATTGCCCTGGCGGCGCTGGATGCAGGCTACAGGGTTGTCGCCGTGGAGCAGTCAGCCGATGCAGCGCAGAAGGGTAGGGTGCGGATCGAAGGGCTGCTCGAGCGAGCCGTCAAATCGGGCCGCCTCGACGATGCCGGACGCTCGGAGCGGCTCGGCCGGCTGACGATCGCCGACGGGCTGGACGCTCTTGCCGCAGCCGATCTGGTGATCGAAGCGGTGTTCGACGATATCGAGGTGAAGACGAAGCTGTTTCGCGAGCTCGATGGCATTGTGCGCCCGGATGCGGTGCTGGCCACAAACACCAGCTATCTCGACCCGGATGCGCTCGCCGCCGCAACTTCCCGGCCTGAGCGCGTGCTCGGGATGCACTTCTTCTCGCCGGCCAATATCATGCGCCTGGTCGAGGTCGTGCGCGGGGCAAAAACCGCGCCGGATGTGCTGGCGACAGGTTTGGCAGTGGCGAAGAGGCTCGGCAAGCTGCCGATCGTTTGCGGCGTTTGCGAGGGCTTTGTCGGCAACCGCATCTTTTCCGCTTACCGGCGCGAGGCGGAGTACTTGCTCGAAGAGGGCGCTCTGCCGCATGAGATCGATGCCGCGATGGAAGGCTATGGTTTCGCGATGGGGCCGTTTGCCGTCTTCGATCTGGCCGGGTTGGAGATCGCCTGGGCCCGGCGCAAACGGCAGGCAGCCACGCGCGATCTCTCCGTCCGCTATGTCGACATCGCCGACCGGCTCTGCGAGGCCGGGCGCTTCGGCCAGAAGACGGGGCGCGGTTGGTACGTTTATGTCGACGGCAAGCGCCAGGTCGATCCGGACGTCACCGCCATGATCGAAGCCGCACGCGCCGCGAAAGGCATTCTCGCGAGGCCGATTCCGAACGCAGAGATCGTATCACGACTGCTGTCCACCATGGCCGAGGAGGGCCGGGCGTTGCTGACCGAGGGCATCGCCGAGCGGGCGAGCGACATCGATCTTGTGATGATCAACGGCTACGGTTTTCCGGCACATAAGGGCGGGCCGATGTATCAGGCGGGGGTAAGCGGGGGCTGACGGCCCCTCACCGCCTCGCTTCGCTCGGCACCTCTCCCCAGCGGGGAGAGGAGCGACGGCCGCACGGTCTGGCGCCTTTCCTCGCCCCTCTGGGGAGAGGTGGCGAGCCCGCACGGCGAGACGGAGAGGGGCTCTTTGGCCAGCTGATCGGCAAGAAGATCAGCGACTTCCAAGCGCAGCCACGCGCCTCACACCCGATACCCCGCCCTCTCCAGCAGCGGTAGCACGCGGTCGCAGAAGAAGGGCAACTCCTGCGTGTAGTTCACGAAGGAGAGCGCGATGCCCTCATAGCCCTGTACGGCGATGTGGATCATGTCTTCAGCGATCTTCTCCGGCGAGCCGACCAGCGGATAGCTGCCGGCGCCCCCAGCAAAACGCTGGCGGTAGAGATCGTAGGCATTGCGGTCATGCGATTGCGAGAATTCATTCTTGCCGGCCATATGCGCGTCGACCGCCGCATGGTCGGCCATGGTCACCCCATAGCGCTCGTAATAGGCTTCGGCCTCCTCGACAGTTTCGCGGCACACCACATGGGCGACCGTGTAACAGCCGACGCTGCGACCCTTCCTGTCGGCGCGCTCGCGGATGTCGGCGACATGCCTGCCGGCCTCGGCGATTTCGGAGAAGGTGGTGAAGAGATAATCGCATTTGGCCGATGCGAAATCGCGGCCCGGTCCGCCGAAGGCAGCGTTCATCGTCACCGGCCGCGGCTTTTGCAGGCTCGACGGGCGGCTTACCGCCTGCTTCAGCTGATAATAGCTACCGTCGAAGTCGAAGGGCTCGTGGGACGTGTAAAGCCGCTCGACGATGTCGATCCACTCGGCCGCCTGGTCATAACCCTTTTCGACCAGCGGCACGCCGAACATGCCGAACTCTTTCGGATTCCAGCCGCAGACGATGTTGAGGCCGGCACGCCCTTGGCTGATGTGGTCGACGGTGGCGAGCGCCTTGGCTGCATAGAGCGGATGCACCAGCGGCACGTGTACGGTCATGAACAAGCCGATCTGCTCGGTGGCCGCCGCCAGACCGGCCGCCCAGGTGAAGGTTTCGAACGACCATTCGCGCACCTTGTTGCGGCCACCGAAACCGCGCCAGCGGGCGATGGGAAGCACGAATTCCAGACCGGCGCGGTCGGCGATCTGGGCGGCGGTGAGGTTGTCGTTCCAGCTTGCTAGCCAGCGCTCGGGCACGTCGGTGATCGCCAGCCCGCCGTCGGCATTGGTGGAAAAGATGCCGAGCTTCAGCCGGTTCGGCCCCCTCAGGGGATGCGGTTTGATCATGTTGGGGTTTCCTCGCCGGACGCCACGCTACGAGCGCCTGAGAAAAGTTCAAGCATGAAATAGCGAGTATTGCGGGTGACTGCCTTCTCCTCCTAGTTACAAGGAAGAACATCCGGAAGGGGGGCGGCAGCATGGATACAAACGGACGCCAAATGACCGGCTTCCGCGATAGATGTCTCGAAAGGGCGAAGCTCGTCGGCACGTTTGCAGCGATCCCGCACCCTGTCGCCGTAGAGGTGGTCGCGCACTCGGGTCCGGACTTCCTGTGCATGGATTGGGAACATGCGCAGATCGCCCGCGACGGCATCGAGAACCTGGTTCGGGCTGCCGACGTGCATGGCGTCCCGGCACTGGTCCGGGTCCCGGGCCACGGACCGGAGGCGATTGCGGCCGCTCTCGACAGCGGCGCCCGCGGCGTGCTTGTGCCGCGCGTTTCCAGCGCCGAGCAGGCGAGGGCGGCGGTCAAGGCAGCGCGTTTCCCGCCGGAAGGTGAGCGCGGCGTCGGGCCGGGGCGCGCCGCCGGTTACGGTTATCGCATCTTCGAGTATCTGGCCGCGGCAAATTCAGGGGTGCTGGTCGCGGTCCAGGTCGAGACCGCCGAAGGGCTCGCGAATGCGGATGCGATCGCTGCGACCGAGGGCGTGGATGTGGTATTCGTCGGTCCCGGCGACCTGTCGGTCTCGCTTGGTGCGATTGGGCCCGAACATGCCGTGCGCCTTGCCAGTGCGATCGAAAGCATCATTGCAGCGGCGCTGGCCAAGGGCAAGGCGGCTGGCATTTTCTGCGCAAGGCCGGAAGACGTCGCCAAATGGTCCGTGAAGGGTGCCAGCTTCTTTATTCTGGCAAGCGACACGATGTTTCTCGGGGAGGCCGTGGCGGAAAGACTCAGGAGGGCGAAAACCGAATCTGCCGATGGCGATCAAGGTAAGCAAGCAGGGGGCGAATTTGTTTAAGCTTAAAACTTGCGCCTTGAAATGCACACGGCTTCGGATAGCATTGCTTGTCGGGCCGACAATAGAATGATCTCATACTAGCAGGCGCCGGCGAACATGCGCAAAAGTCCTGTGGGGGTCCTTATTGTCTTTCATGCCACCTGAAGCCGCGGGCAGGGCGCGCTACGCCTTCGAAGGCATCCGCGCGCAAATTCGCGACCTCCAAACCGAGAACATCTCCCACCTGGCAATACGCGCCCGCGAACTGGGCGACGTGATCGCGCTTTGGTACGGGGAAGGCGACATGGTCACGCCGGCCTTCATCCGCGAGGCGGCCAAGGCCGCCTTCGACGACGGGCTCACCTTCTACATTCCCAACATGCGCGGGTACGGGCCGCTGATCGAGGCGCTGGCCGATTATCAAACGCGGCTGCACGGCCGGCCGATCCCCATCGAGCGCACGACCGTCACGCCCAGCGGCATGCAGGCGCTCTACATGGCGCTGGAACTGATCGTCGACGTCGGCACGAACGTCATCTATGTCGCGCCACAGTGGCCGAACATCCACAACGCCATTCACCTGATCGGCGGCGAGCCGCGGCCGTTCCCGCTCGAGTTCAGGGATGGCGACTGGCGGCTCGATCTCGACAAACTGTTCGCCAGTTGCAACGCCCGGACCCGCGCGATCTTCCTGTCGACCCCGTCCAACCCCACCGGATGGACAGCCACGAAGGCCGAGATGGAGGCGCTGCTCGAATTCAGCCGCCGCACCGGTATCTGGATCATCTCCGACGAGGTCTATGGCCGGCTCTACTTCGATGGAGATGTCGCGCCCTCCATCCTGCAGATCGCCGAAGACGGCGACCGGGTGATGTCCGTCAATACTTTCTCGAAGGCCTGGGCGATGACCGGCTGGCGCGTCGGCTGGCTGACGCATCCGTCCGGCGTTGCCGACCAACTCGCCGCGATGACGCAGTACATCAACAGCGGAACCGCCGGACCGATCCAGGCCGGCGCGGCTGCCGCGATACGGCAAGGGGAGTCGCTGGTCCAGGAGATCAAGGAAAGGGTCAAGACGGGGCTCGACCTTGCCTATGACAGGCTGGGCCGGATCAACCGGGTCGTACTCCCGGCCAAGCCGCGCGGCGGCATGTACGCGTTCTTCGCACTGGAAGGAGAGAGCGACTCGCGCCGCGCCTGCACCGACATTCTGGAGAAGGCCCGCGTCGGACTGGCGCCGGGTTACCTGTTCGGCAGCCCTGCCGACCGGTTTCTGCGCATGTGCGTCTTCCGCAGCGCCGAGCAGATCGAGACTGCGCTCGACCGGATGGTCGAAGCCTTGAATTGACGAGCCGCGGAAGGCGGAACGGCAAACAACCAGAGGGCGGGGAGCCCTCACAACAAAGAAGGGGAACATAATGATACTTAGCCGCCGAAATCTGCTCATTCTGGCCGCCGCGCTCGGCATCTCGGCCGGGCCGGCCGTCGCCCAGGAGACGCTCAATGTCGGGTCCTACCCGAACAACCCGCCCTTCGAGTTCAAGGGCGAGAGCGGAAACTTCGAGGGCTTCGAGGTCGACATCGTCACCGAGGCAGCCAAGCGGCTCGGCATGAACGTCGACATCCAGGGCCTCGACTTCCAGCCGCTCTTCGCCGCGACCAGTTCGGGGCGCATCGATGTGGCGATCTCCTCGATCACCATCACCCAGGAGCGGCTCGGCTCGCAGTCCTTCACGCAGCCCTACTACGATTCCGACATGGGCATCGCCGCCAAGAAGGACGGCGAGGTTAAGTCGCTTGCCGATCTCAAGGGCAAGATCGTCGGCGTGCTGTCGGGCTCGACCGGCGACAAGTGGTCGAAGGAGCACCAGTCCGAACAGGGCTTTGCCGAGATCAAGGGCTACAACACCCAGCAGGAGGTCCTGCTCGATCTCTCCGCCGGCCGCATCGACGGCGTGGTCAGCGACGTACCCGGCATGGGATACGCGTTCACCAAGATGCAGGGTCTGGCGGTCGTCGACCGCATCAAGACCGGCGAGCAGTACGGGCTGATGATGACCAAGAACCATCCGCTGCTCGGCAAGATCAACGACGCGCTCACCGAGATGAAGAAGGACGGGACGCTGGCCGCCATCCATAAGAAGTGGTTCGGCACCGAGCCGCCGGCGGATTCCTCCACGGTCGTCGAGGCGCCGCTGCCGAAAGCGTAATCGCACCAGCATCTCTGTGTTGATCGTGCCGGCTGAATGCCGGCACGATTGTTTTGGCGGGAGTTCGTAATGACTTTGCTCGAGACTTTTTTCAACGCGCAGGTCATGGCGTCGGCTTTGCCGGCGCTGATGCGAGGCCTGGTCAACACACTGCTGCTCGGCCTCTGCGCGATCGGCATCGGCATTCCGCTCGGGCTGGTGATCAGCCTCGTACGCCTCTACGCGCCAAAGCCGTTCCGCTGGCTCACCATCGGCTACATCGACATTTTTCGCGCAATGCCGGTGCTGGTGGTGCTGATCCTGATCTACTACGCGCTGCCTTTCGTCGGCATCCGGCTGTCGTCCTGGGCGTCGGCGACCTTGGCGTTCTCCTTCGTCATGTCGGCATATTCGGCCGAGGTCTTCCGCTCGGGCATCGAGAGCATCCCGAAGGGCCAGTTCGAGGCCGCGCACGCGCTCGGACTTCCTTTCATCCTCACGCTGCGCAAGGTGATTCTGCCGCAGGCTGTGCGGCTGGTCATCCCGCCGACCACCAGCAACTGCGTGTCGATGTTCAAGGACACCTCGCTGGCGTCGGCCGTGGCGCTACCGGAACTGCTCAAGGAAGCCAACGACGCGCAGGCCTTCTACGCCAATCCGTCTCCGCTGATCGCCGCGGCGGTCGTCTATCTCGCCTTCCTCTGGCCCATGGTTCGGCTGGTCGGATGGGTGGAGAAGCGCGCGAAGGCGGCGGAGCGGTAAGGGCTCGCCGCCTCGAACCAGAACAACTCATCACGGACTGGAGGAGATAGCCGTGCATCAGCAGAATACTTTCCGAATCGAGGCGGTGCGCGCCCAGTTCCCGGCATTGCAGAAGGCGGGCTCCTTCATCTTCATGGACAATGCGGCCGGCGCGCAAATCCCGCAGAGCGTGCTCGATGCGGTGACCACCCACCTCACCGACTTCAACGTGCAGCGCGGCGGGCGCTATGGCCGCAGCGTCCGGGTGGATCAATCCGTGGCGACTGCGCGCGAGAGCGTGGCGATCCTGATCAACGCCTACCGCCCGGAGGAGATCTGCTTCGGGATGAACGCCACCTCGTTCATCCGGCTGGTCAGCCTCGGCATCGGCCAGATGCTGTCGGATCGTGACGAGATCGTCGTCACCGACATGGACCATGACGCCAACATCGCCACCTGGCTGGCGCTCGCGCCCTCAGGCGTGAAGATCAAGTGGTGGCGCATGCGAGAGGACGGCAATCTCCACGTTGATGACCTGCGCCCGCTCGTCTCCGACCGCACCCGGCTCGTCGCCTGCGCGGTGGCCGCGCACGCCATTGGCTCGATCGTCGACGTCGCTTCCGTTGCTGAGATCGCCCATGCGGCTGGCGCGGAGCTCTTCCTCGACTGCGTCCATTACGGCCCGCATGCGCTCATCGACGTGCAGGCGTGGGGCTGCGACTATCTCGTCTGCTCCGGCTACAAGAATTTCTCGCCGCACATGGGTTTTCTTTGGGGGCGGTATGATGCGCTCAAGCGGCTGCCCACCTTCCGCGAGGATTTCATCCCCGACGAGCCTCCCTACAAGGTCGAGGCAGGCACCTTCATCTACGAGAACGTGTCGGGCATGGATGCCGCGGTCAGGTATCTCGAGTCGGTCGGGCGCGGCTTTGCGCCGTCGAACAACCGCACGCGCCGGGACAACATCGTCGCCGGCATGGGTGCGATCCGCGACTACGAGATCTTGCTCGCCCGCGAGATGCTGCGCGTGCTGAAGGGCTGCGGCGCGACAGTCTATGGCATTGCGGACGAGAGCCGCATCCAGGAGCGGGTGCCGACCTTCATGTTCAACATCGGCACGCTGTCGCCGCAGATGATCGTGGAGGAGATGGCGAGCCGCGAGATCGGAATCCGCGACGGCCACATGTACGCGCCGCGGCTGATGAACCGGCTGGGGCTCAGCATGGACAGCGGCGCCATCCGCGTCTCGCTCGTCCACTACAACACGGTCGAGGAGATCGGCCGGTTCGAGGAGGCGCTGCGGGAGATTTCGCGGAGGACGTGAGAGAGGCGGATGAGGGGACAACCGACAGGCCTCCGCCCGAGGAGGCCAATCCCGAATGGTTCGAGGGTCTAGCTGGTTCGGGCTGAGACTCGAAGTTTTTCGCGGGGTTGATTGACGCGTGCGACGATTGGCCGATTTCATCTCTGCGTTTGTCATCCTCGGGCTTGACCCGAGGATCCATGCCGGACCAGTCCGGACGAACACAGCCGGTGCCGAGCCCGCTCGCATCCCAGTGTTAATCTGCTTTGCCGGATACGGCCGCATTGCTCCGGCATGGATCCTAGGGTCTTCGCGACACCGCTCCGCGGTTGCTCCGCCTTAGGATGACGAAGAAGCAGGGGCCCTTCTCAATCTCTCCCGGCAGCTTCCTCAGGTCGAAATCATCTTCTTCTCGATGCCCACTCCAGCCGCCAGCGCGCGCTCGTATTCCAGCGGCACGGTCGCCGAATCCTGCAGCGCGATGCCGGTCGAGTCGAACAGCGTGATCTCATCGTCCGAGGTGCGGCCCTGCTTCCTGCCGGTGATCACCTCGCCGATCTCGCCGGCGATGTCGGCCTCTGTGATCAGGCCTTCGGAGAGAGGCACGTTGATCTCGCCATCGGTGCGGCACTGGCGGATGTCGTCGACGAAGATGCGGGCGCGCTGCAGGATCTTGCCCTCAAGCTCCTGATCGCCCTTCTTGTCGGCGCCGACCGCTGCGATGTGCGTGCCCGGCGAGATCCATTCGTCCATGACGATCGGCCCGCGCGCCGGCGTGATGGTGACGACCACGTCGGCCCCGCGCACCACCTGTTCGATGTTGGTCGACGGCTTGATCTCGAAGCTGCCGTATTTCGGCTGCTGCTCCTTGACGAAATGGTCGAGCGTCTCCTGGCTGCGGCTCCAGAGCCGCACCTCGGACCAGGGGAATACCTCGTTGCAGGTCGCGAGCGCGCCCTCAGCCATGTGCCCGGCTCCGACGATCGCCAGCTTGCGGGAATCCTTGCGCGCCAGCCACTTGGCCGAGACGGCGGCGGCCGAGCCGGTGCGCATCACCGTGTGATAGCTGCCGTCGACGATGGCGAGTGGAAACCCGGTCTCCGGATGGGTGTAGATGAGGATCGAGAACACCGTCGGCAGGTTGAACCGCTCGCGGTTCCACTCGCGGATCGAGACCCATTTGCAGGCGGCCGCATGCGGCTCCTCGATGTAGGAAGGCATCGCCTCCCACTCGCCCGGAAAGCGGTCGAGCACGATGTGGCCCTTCGGATCCATGTAGAAGCGGCCCTCGCCATGCATGCGGTAGGCCTGCTCGACACAGTCGTTGTACTCGCCCGGTTTTAGCAGGCCGATCATTTCGCTGCGGCCCAGTATCAGCGTCTTGCGGTTCGCCCAGTTTTCCATCTCGATGTTCCCCTTTTCTGGATGGATTGGACCGGCAGCATTGGTCAGCCGGTCAAAGCATGTAGCTCCTGCCGACGTGCTCGCTGGTCTCGATGAAGCGGCGCATTGCGCCGCTCAGACTGGCGCGGCGCCAGGCAAGATGCGTCTCGACGATCACCGGCGGATCGGTGACGATCGGCTTCGGCACGATCGCATGCTCGCCGCAGAAGCGTGGCATGCCGGTGAAGATGGTGATGCCGACGCCTGCGGTGACAAGGCCGAGGATGCCGGTGAGGCTCGACGCCTCCTGTGCCACGGTCAGGACCTGGCCGGCCTTCTGGAAGGCGTCGACGACGATGCGGCGCAGCGTCGGCCACTCGGCGTTGGTGCCCATGACCAACTCCTCCCGTGCGAGATCGTCAATGGTAAGGGACTGCCGTGTCGAGAGCGGATGGTTCGGCGGCAGCAGCGCCATCAGCCTATGCTGGGCGAGAGGCCGTGACTCGATCTCGGAGCTCTGGAACGAGCCCTCGATGAAGCCGAGGTCGATCTCGTCTTGGAGGATCTTGTCGCGCTGCGCGGGGGCATGGAGATAGGTCAGTTCCAGCCGCACGTCCGGATTGGCCCGCCGGAACTCCCGGGTGATGTCTGGCAAAAGCGAATGACCGGTGATCGTCGTGTAGCCGATCCTGAGGATCGCCTTGGTGCCGGAGGCGAGAAGCCGGACGGTGTTCTCGGCCACGTCGATGCGCCCCAGGATGTCCTGGGCCTCTTCGAGCAGATAGCGCCCCGATTCCGTAAGTCTTACCTTACGAGTGGTGCGCTCCAGAAGCTTTACGCCCAGTCTTTCCTCGAGTTCCAGAACGACCCTGCTCACGGCGGGCTGCGCCATGGTCAGACGGTCGGCGGCGCGATGGAAGTTGAGCTCCTCGGCCACTGCCACGAAGGTCGCAAGGTGCTTCAGATCATAGCGCACATTGATAACATTTTTGGATCAATGATTTCAGAAATAATTATTTCACAATCAAAACTCTGCTGTCTAGTCTTTCTATCAATTGAAAAAAGCGCCCGTAAGTGGCGCGAGGGTGAACAGATTAATGGATCTACCTGCGGCCACCGCTTGCAGGCGTTGCAGCGCCATGCGCTTATTTGAGCGAAGCCTTGCCTGCCTTTTGCGCATCGGTGTGTTTGGCTCGCGCCGGGATTGCCGGGCGAAGAAACGAGGATGATAGTGAGGGAACGGACGAGAAGAGAAGGGCTGAATTGGATTAACTAGACCTGCTGGCTCATCGGCTTCGCAAGAAAGCTAGAAAAACATCGGGGGAACCGGTGAGGCGGCAATCCGGACGGCAGTGAATGCTGACAACAATGGGAGAATAGCATGAAGAAGACAGACGGACTTTCCGCCAAGAAGGTGACAAGACGCGGCGTGCTCAAGGGCGGTGCGGCGATCGCGGGCGCAACCGCTATTACCGGCTTTCCCACCGTGTGGGCGCAAAACCTCAAGGACGTGACGCTGGTGCATACCGGCATGTCCTATTCAACGATCGTCGACATCGCGCGTCAGGCGAGCCAGGACCTCGGCTTCAAGGTCGAGATGTCCGTGGTCGACCACCCCGGCCTGATCAACCGCATGGTCAACGATCCGAAGTCGATCGACATCGCCGACATGGAGATCTGGCAGTCGAAGGTCGCCGTGCCGCAGGGCGTCCTCCAGGGCGTCGAGATCGCCAAGATCAAGAACTGGGGCCAACTGACACCCCTCTATACCGAGGGAACATTCGCCGGCAAGGAAGCCTCCCGCGAGGGCGACTCGCCCTTCGAGTTCATCTACCGCGAAAACCAGGACAGCAACGCCTTCGCCACCGGCAAGACCGAGTGGGCGAACTTCTGCCCCGGCGTCTACAATGCTGACACGCTCGGCATCCGTCCCGATCTCACCGGACGCGAAATCACGAGCTGGGCCGATCTGTTCTCCCCCGACTTCAAGGGCAAGGCAGCTATCCAGAACATCCCGACCAACGGCATCATGGACGCTATGATGGCGATGGAGGCGGCTGGCGAGCTGAAATTTGGCGACAAGGGCAACCCGACCCAGGAAGAGCTCACGAAGACGATCGCCCGCCTGATCGAACTGAAGAAGGCCAAGCATTTCCGCGCGCTCTGGAACACCTTCGACGAAAGCGTCAACCTGATGGCGGCGGGCGAGGTGGTTATCCAGTCGATGTGGTCGCCTGCCGTGACGGCCGTGCGCACGCAGGGCATCAACTGCGTCTACCAGCCGCTCAAGGAAGGCTATCGCGGATGGGGCAACGGCCTCGGTCTGATGGCGCATCTCGACGGCCTGAAGCGCGACGCTGCCTACGAGTACCTCAACTGGTACAATTCCGGCTGGGTCGGCGGCTTCATCGCCAAGCAGGGCTACTACAGCTCCAATCCGGAGACCGCCAAGGCGGCTCTGACCGAGAACGAGCGCGGCTTCTTCTACGAGGGCAAGGCCGCGACCGCCGACATCACCAGCCCGACCGGCGAGAAGACCAACTCGGCCGGCGAGGTGCGCGACGGGGGCTCCTACGAGGAGCGCTTCTCGAAGGTGGCGGTCTGGAACAACCTCATGGACGAGGCCGAGTTCCTGTACGCCAAGTGGAACGAGTTCAACGCGGCGTAAGCCTCGAATTCCGGGGAGGGCGGCCCTTGTCGCCGCCCTCGCCATCACCCGCTTGAGCAACGCCTTGGAATGCCCCGATGTCGCCCAGTAATGCCGCCAGCAAATCGCCGCTGACCACCTACCTTCAGGTCGCGCCGCTGATGCTGGTCCTGCTCTTATTCTTCGCCGTCCCGGTCGCGCTTGTGGTCGTGGTCAGCTTCTTCCGATACCAGATGCTGGTCGGCATCGTGCCGGACTTCACCTTCCGCAATTATATCGACCTGTTCTCCAATCCGACGACCTGGACGCTCTATCTGTCCACGGTCAAGTTCACGCTGATCACGCTGGCGATCACCTTTGTGCTGGGCTTCTGGATCGCCTACTTCCTCGTCTTCCACGTCCGCAGCTTGCTGATTGCAATCGGGCTCTTCCTCGTCTGCACCGTTCCCTTCTGGACGTCGAACATCATCCGCATGATCTCGTGGCGCCCGGTGCTGGGCACCGAGGGACTGATCAACAGCGCGCTGATCAAGGCGGGCGTCATCGACCAGCCGCTGCAATGGCTGCTCTACTCGGATTTCTCGGTCGTGGTGGCCTATGTCCACCTGTTCACCCTGTTCATGATCGTACCGATCTTCAATTCCATGGCGCGCATCGACAAGTCTCTGCTCGAAGCGGCCGTCGACGCCGGCGCGACCCGCTGGGGCGTAGTGTGGAATGTGGTGCTGCCGCTCTGCAAGACCGGCATCGCGCTCGGCGCACTGTTCGTCGTGACACTGGTGATGGGCGACTTCTTCGTCGTGACCGTGATGAGCGGCGGCCTGTCGGGCTCGGCCACCTCCGGCATCTTCAACGACCTGCAGTTCCTGAACTATCCGCGCGCGGCAGCCAACGCCGTGATCCTTCTCATCGTCGTGCTTCTGATCGCAGCCGCCATCTTCCGGCTCGTCGACGTGCGCAAGGAACTCGTGAGGTAAAGGCCGATGTCCGCGTCCCCCTCCTACGGCTCGCGTCCCTGGACCTTCTACGTCCTCGCAGCGCTGTTCACGCTCTTCGTCATCTTCCTCTATGGGCCGATGATCGCGGTGCTGATCCTGTCCTTCCAGGGGCCGTCGGCTTCGCTCGTCTTCCCGCTGCGCGATCCGTCCCTCATGTGGTTCCACGAACTGTTCAGCCCGCGGCGCACCGGCGACGTGGCCGGCGCGTTCAACCGGTCTCTGCCGCTTGCGCTCATCGTGATGTTCCTGACGGTGCTGATCTCGGTTACCGCGGGTTTTGCCTTCCGCCGCCGCTTCCGCGGTTCGACGGCGATCTTCTACATGGCCATTGCCAGCCTCATCGTACCGGGCCTGGTACTGTCGATCGGCATACTGGTGACCTTCCGATACCTCGGCCTGACGGCGAGCTGGTGGGGTTCGGCTCTCGGCGCGCATCTCTCGTGGGCGTTGCCGTTCGGGCTGCTCATCATGTTCGCGGTGCTGGGGCGGCTCAATCCGTCCTACGAAGAGGCGGCCCACGATCTCGGCGCGTCGCGCTGGCAGACGGTCAAGGACGTGGTCGTGCCGATCGTCTTTCCCGGCATGATCGCGGTGGCGCTATTCGGCTTCACGCTCTCCTATGACGAGTTCCCCAGGAGTTGGCTGACCGTCGGCACGAAGAACACGCTGCCGCTCGAGATCTGGACGATGACCACCAACGTCACCTCGCCAGCGCTCTATGCGCTGGGCACGGTGACCACCATCGTCTCCTTCGCCGTGATTGCGCTCGCGCTTTCGTCGATCCTCATCATCCAACGCAAACGGTCCCGCGGAAAATGAACATGATGGCCAACCCAAATCTCCAGGGCACGAGCGTCGCCGCCCAGCCCGGATCGGGCGAAATCCGGCTGGTCAACGTCACCAAGCAGTTCGGCAATTCCTATGCGGTCAAGGACATCAACCTGACCATTCCGCACGGCTCCTATTGCTGCCTGCTCGGCCCGTCCGGCTGCGGCAAAACCACGATCCTGCGCATGATCGCGGGTCACGAAACGCCGACCTCCGGAGAAATCTACATCGGCGACCAGATGGTCGTGGGCAAGCCGCCGGTGGAACGCGGTACAGCGATGATGTTCCAGAGCTACGCTCTGTTCCCGCACCTCACGATCCAGGACAACGTCGCCTTCTACCTGAAGATGCGGGGCGTCGGGAAAGAGGAGCGTCGTCAGCGCGCGCTCGAGATGCTGCAGCGTGTCCAACTCGATCATCTGAAGGACCGCATGCCGGCTCAACTCTCGGGCGGCCAGCAGCAGCGCGTGGCGCTCGCCCGCTCGCTCATCACCAATCCGAAGGTGCTGCTGCTCGACGAACCGCTCTCGGCGCTCGACGAGTTCCTGCGGCTCAAAATGCGCGGCGAACTGAAGAGCCTGCAGAACGAACTCGGCATCACCTTCGTGCACGTCACCCATACCCAGCCTGAGGCGATCGCGCTGGCCGACATGGTGGTCGTGATGGACACCGGCCGCATCGACCAGGCCGATACCGCCAACATCATCTTCGACAAGCCGAAGACCCCCTACGTCGCCCGCTTTATGGGCGGCCAGAACGTGCTCACCGGCACGGTCGAGAAGAGCGGCAATGGCGTGCTCAAGCTGAAGGCCGCCGACGGCTCGATCTATGAGACCGCGCACGCCGCGTCATCGGCTGCCGCGGGCTCGCCCTTGTCGGTCGCGGTCCGTCGCGACCGCGTCTCGCTGAAGAAAGGACGCGGCAACGGCGTCAATGCGGTGAACTCGATAGCAGGCATCGTAGACGCCACGGAGTATCAGGGCAGCTACGTCAAGGTGACCATCAACGTCGCCAGCGACGTGTTCGTCGCCAACGTTTCGGACTCGGCCTATTTCGCTGAGCCGGTCGATACCGGCGATCCGGTCGTGGCGAACTGGAAGGCCGAGGATGTCCATGTGCTGAGCAAGGTCGATTCCGGCGTGGCCGCAGACCACGGACACTAGGGAAACCTGGAGGATGCGGCGCGCGGCCGAGGGAGGCCGCGCGATCCGAGGAGCGAATGAAACTGAAGTGGGCCTGCCCTTCTGGGGTAGGCGCTAGGTGCGGTTTGCCGTGCCTGGCCGAAATTATTTGCGCGCCTGGTTCGGCTTCGGCGTTCGAGGCCAGTCGCGCCGCAAGCGAGAGGTAACCCCAGTCCGCTGCGGAAGCAACGGACGAAGCGTTTCGCGCATGCGCGAAGCGACGGTGATGTTTTGCCTGGCGAGCAATCGTCTGGCGAAGGAACGGGAGATGGGAAGTGACCGATATCGAGACAATCGCCAGCCGTTCGGCCGCAGGCATCGCGCTCGCCTATCGCAGCGGCGAAGCGAGTCCGGTCGAGGTGATCGAGTGCCTGCTGGAGCGCATCGACAAGTCCACGGCCGCCAACATCTTCATCACGGTCACGCCCGAACGGGCGCGCCGCGAGGTGGAAGCCTCCGCCAGGCGCTATCGCGAAGGCAACCCGCTCTCCGCGCTGGACGGCGTGCCGCTCGCCTGGAAGGACCTCTTCCACGTGGCGGGCACCCGCACCACGGCGGGCTCCGCGCTGCTGGCCGACAGTCCGGTCCGGGACCGGGACATGCCCTGCGTTGCAAATGCTGCTGCGGCCGGGATGGTCACCATGGGCAAGCTCAACCTGACGGAGTTCGCCTATTCGGGGCTCGGCCTCAATCCACATTTTGGTACGCCGGTCAATCCGAACGACCGGACCACGCACCGCGCTCCCGGCGGCTCCTCGTCCGGATCGGGGACGGCGGTGGCAGCCGGGCTGGTCCCAATCGCGATCGGCACAGATACAGGCGGATCGGTGCGCATCCCCGCGGCCTTCAACGGCATTGTCGGCTACAAGACCAGCACCGGCCGCATTGCCAAGCACGACCTGATCCCGCTCGCCCGCAGCTACGACACGATTGGTCCGCTCGCGCGCACCGTGGAGGACTGCATCGTCGCCGATATGCTGTTGCGGGGTGAGGTTGCATCTCCCGTGCGCCGGGCGGACATCAGGTCGCTGACGGTGGTCGTCCCGACGAATGTGGTGACGGATGGCGCCGAACCGGCGGTGCTGGAAAACTACGAGCGGGCACTCGATTCTCTCGGTAAGGCCGGCGCAACGATCAGGCGGGAGCACGTCGACGGACTCGACCAAGTTCTCGAGATCACTGCGCGCTATGGGACGCTGATCGCCGCAGAGGCTTATACCCAATATCGCGAAATGGCCGACAGCGAACAGGCGGAGCAGGTGGATCGCCGCGTGATCTTCCGCATGATGGGCGGCAAGCGCATGTCTGCGGCCGACCTGCTCTCCATCCAGCAGGCGCGGGAGCAACTGATACCCCGGATCACTGCGCGGCTCTCCGGCGCGCTGCTTGCAATGCCGACAACGCTGCACACCGCGCCCGAAGTGGCACCGCTGGAGGCGGACGACGAACTGTTCCATGCCGTCAATCTTAAGACCTTGCGCAACACTGCACTCGGCAACGTGCTCGACCTCTGCGCGGTGGCGCTTCCCAGCGGCCGTGACGAGAAAGGCCTGCCGACGAGCATCCTGATGTCGGCGGCGCATGACGAGGACACTCGCCTGCTCGGCCATGCAATTGCGATCGAGCGAGAGCTGCGAGAGGCGCAGGCCTGAGGAGGACCGATGACAGCCAACAAGCCACGATCCGAACGCTTCGAGCGCGGGCTGAAGACGCGTCGAGAGGTGCTCGGCGCCGACTATGTCGACCGCTCGCTGGAGCAGGCCGACGAGTTCAACTGGGCGATGCAGCAACTCACGACCGAATGGTGCTGGGGCGGCACCTGGAACAGACCGGGCCTCGATCGGCGCTCGCGGTCCATCCTCAATCTCGGCATGATCGCCGCGTTGAACCGCCCGCACGAACTCAAGCTGCATATCCGCGGCGCGATCAACAACGGCCTCACCAAGGAGGAGCTGAAGGAGATTTTTCTGCAGATCGGTACCTATTGCGGCGTGCCGGCTGCCATGGACAGTTTCCGCATCGCCAAGGAGGTGTTCAAGGAGATGGGGATTGACTGAGCCGATCCTGCCGCCCGGGCCGATGGCATTTGTCGGCCTGGGCATGATGGGTATGCCCATGGCCTCGCGGCTGGTGGCGGCGGGATTCGGCGTGCGCGGCAGCGATGTTTCGCAAGCGGCGCTCGCGACGTTCTCCGCATCGGGCGGGATCGCCTGCGCCACGCCTGCGGAGGCGGCGAAGGACTCGTCTGTCCTGATAACGATGCTGCCGAACGGCCCCGTCGTGCGCGACGTGCTCATGGGATCGGGAAGGGCTGCGGATGCGCTGGCGCCGGGCGCGCTCGTCATCGACATGAGTTCTTCTGCGCCTCTGGAGACCCGGCGGCTGGCCGAGGAACTGACGGCAAAGGGCCTGCAGTTCGTCGACGCTCCCGTCTCAGGCGGGGTGAAGCGCGCTGAGGCGGGCACTTTGGCGATCATGGCCGGCGGCGATCATGGTGAGATCGAGCGGGCGCGGCCGGTGCTGGAGGCGATGGGCAGTTCGATCGTCGCGACAGGGCCGGTCGGATCGGGCCACGCGGTGAAGGCGCTCAACAACTACGTCTCCGCGGCCGGGCTGGTCGCCGCTTGCGAGGCGGTGGTCGTCGCGGAAAGATTTGGGGTCGATCCGGACGTCCTCATCGACGTGCTCAACGTCTCGACAGGACGCAACAACTCGACCGAAGTGAAGATGAAGCCCTTCGTGCTTTCCGGCAGCTTCGCGTCGGGATTCGCAATGGCGCTGATGGCCAAGGATCTGCGGACGGCCGCGGACCTGTCGCACGAACTCGGCCTCGATCTCGATGGGCTGCGCGCCGCCGCCGGACTCTGGACTGCGGCCTCGGCAGAGCTGGGCCAGAAGGCGGATCACATGGAGATTCACCGCTTCGTTCTGGAACGAAGCAAGGCGGAGAAGGGAGGCTAGATATGGCAAGGATCATCCACGCGGCAGCGGCCCAGATGGGGCCGATCGCGAAATCGGAGACGCGCAAGGATACGGTGAGGCGTCTCATCGCGATGATGCGGGAGGCGAAGGGGAGGGGCGCGGAACTGGTGGTCTTTACCGAACTTGCGCTGACGACCTTCTTCCCGCGCTGGCTGATCGAGGACGAGGCCGAACTCGACAGCTACTACGAGAAGGAGATGCCCGGGCCGGAGACCCAGCCGCTGTTCGATGAAGCGAAGAAGCTCGGCGTCGGATTCTATGTCAGCTACGCCGAACTGGTGCAGGAGGGCGGCCGCAAGCGGCGCTTCAACACCTCCATCCTGGTGGATCGGTCCGGCAACATCATCGGCAAATACCGCAAGGTGCATCTGCCCGGCCATGTCGAGCCGCAGCCTGGCCGTACGCACCAGCATCTGGAAAAGCGCTATTTCGAGCCGGGGGATCTAGGTTTTCCAGTGTTCCGCGGCTTCGGCGGGGTGATGGGCATGTGCATCTGCAACGACCGCCGCTGGCCCGAGACCTACCGCGTCATGGGCCTTCAAGGCGTCGAGATGGTCATGCTTGGATACAACACCCCTTACGACCACACCGGCCATAAGGACATCGACAGCCTGACGCAGTTTCACAACCATCTCTCGATGCAGGCCGGCGCCTACCAGAACTCGACCTGGGTGATCGGCACGGCGAAGTGCGGCGTCGAGGAAGGCTCGAACATGGTCGGGCAGAGCGCCATCATCGCGCCGTCCGGCGAGATCGTCGCCCAGGCGGTGTCGCTGGATGACGAGATCATCACCGCGCGCTGCGACCTCGACCTCGGCAAGCGCTACCGCGAGACCATCTTCAATTTCGCCAAGCATCGCGAGCCGGAAACGTATAGGCTTATCGTCGAGCGCAAGGGAGCGGTCCCGCCGCCGGAAGTGTGATCAAATCGTGGCCGCAGCAAGAGCAGTGGTCGCGAGGGGAAGCGTGAATAAAGGGAGAAGAGCATGTCGACAGTGATCAAGGGCGGCACAATCGTCGCCGCGGACCGGACCTACGAGGCGGATATCCTGATCGAGGGCGAGAAGATCGCAGCGATCGGGCCGAACCTGAAGGGCGACAAGACGGTCGACGCCGAAGGCGCCTATGTCATGCCGGGCGGCATCGATCCGCATACGCATCTCGAAATGCCGTTTATGGGAACGACGGCTGCCGAGACCTGGGAGAGCGGGACCTTCGCGGCGCTTTCGGGCGGCACCACGCTGGTCGTCGACTTCGTCATTCCCGGCGAGGCGGGCATGCTCGCCGCACTGGACGATTGGGAGGCGAAGGCGCGGCGGCAGGCCTCGTCCGACTACTCGCTGCACATGTGCGTCAACGGCTGGTCGCAGAAGCATTTCGAGGAGATGGAGAAGGTCGTCGCGCGCGGCGTCAACACCTTCAAGCACTTCATGGCCTATAAGGGCGCGCTGATGGTGAACGACGACGAGATGTTCGCGTCGTTCCAGCGCTGCGCGGCGCTTGGCGCGCTGCCGCTCGTCCATGCCGAGAACGGCGACATCGTCGCCGCATTGCAGCAGAAGTACATGGCCGAAGGCAATAACGGCCCTGAGGCGCATGCCTACTCGCGCCCGCCCGAGGTGGAAGGCGAGGCGACCAACCGCGCCATCATGATCGCGGATGCGGCCGGGGTGCCGGTCTACATCGTCCATACCTCGTCCGAGCAGGCGCATGAGGCGATCCGTCGGGCACGGCAGAAGGGAATGCGTGTATTTGGCGAGCCGCTGATCCAGCACCTTACGCTCGACGAGACCGAGTACTTCAACAGGGATTGGGATTATGCCGCGCGCCGCGTGATGAGCCCGCCCTTCCGCGACAAGAGCCATCAGGCTTCGCTCTGGGCCGGCCTGGCCGCTGGTTCGCTGCAGGTAGTGGCGACCGACCACTGCGCCTTCACCACCGAGCAGAAGCGCACGGGCATCGGCAACTTCACCAAGATCCCGAACGGCACCGGCGGCCTTGAGGACCGGCTTTCTGTGCTCTGGACCAAGGGTGTCGAGACCGGCCGCATCACGCCCAACGAGTTCGTCGCGGTGACTTCGACCAACATCGCGCAGATCCTCAACATCTATCCGCAGAAGGGCGCGATCCTCCCGGGCTCGGATGCCGACCTCGTCGTCTGGGATCCCAAGATTTCGAAGACGATCTCGGCCGCCAACCAGAAGTCGATCATCGACTACAACGTTTTCGAAGGCTTCCATGTGAACGGCCAAGCCCGCTACACGATCTCGCGCGGCGACGTCGTGTGGTCCTACGGCCAGAACTCGCAGCCGCAGCCCGGCCGCGGCAAGCTCCTGCACCGCAAGCCGTTCCCGGCGGTCGCGAAGGCGCTGTCAGTGTGGAAGGAACTGACCGCTCCGCGCGCCGTCACCCGCTCGGCCGAGCATATGCCGATCGGCGTGTAATACGTTGACCGGAGATGCTTACCCTCTCCCCGTGATGTACGAGGAGAGGGAGGCGCCTACGTTGTAGCATCGCCCTTGAAGGCGTTGGCAGGCGGACGACGATCGATAGGTCGCAGCTTGCCGCTCATTCGAGCACTGCCTCGGCTGTCATGGCCAGGCGGCCCTCGTGGTTCCGCGCCCAGGCCTTCACGATGCCGCCCGGGTTCGGGGGATCGGCGTCCAGGCTCATTTCGTTGCCGTCGAACAGCGGCGACACGGCACGGAAGGAGAAGCGCGCGATACGCGATCGCTGGGCATTGCGGCGGATCAAGTCTAGCAGCAGGGTCGCCGTCAATGGGCCATGGACGACGAGACCAGGATACCCTTCCTCGCGCGTGACATAGTCGCGGTCGTAATGGATGCGGTGGCCGTTGAAGGTCAGCGCGGAATAGCGGAACAGCATCACCGCGTCGGGCACAAACTGTCGATGCCAGGCACCGGCTGGTGCTGCGGGGGCGGGTTTTGCAGCCGGCGCCTCCAGCCCGCGATAGACGATGTCATGCTCGTCGACGATCGCGACCGGCTCGCCCTCCCTGCCGATCTCGTGGCGGACGGTGACGAAGACGAGCGGGCCGCTGGAGCCTTCCTTGGTAGTCACCGACTTGATGGTCGAGCGGCGGGTGACCAAGTCGCCGACGCGGATGTCTCCCGGGAAGGCGATGCGGCTGCCGGCCCACATGCGGCGCGGCAGTTCGTGCACCGGCGGAAGGAAGCCGCCGCGCTTCTGATGACCGTCCGGTCCGATCTCGGATTGGCGGGCATCGGGCAGGAAGAACAGCCAGTGGGCGAGCGGCGGCACCACGTCGCCGTCCCTTGCGCGCGGATCGTCGCGGTCCAGCGTCGCTGCAAGCCGGTCGAGCGGGCCGGCAGTCAGCCTGTCGCGGCTCTCCTCGGAGCGGCCCACCCAGGCGGAATAGTCGTTGAGCGCGCCGCCCATGGTCGCGTCATGCCGCCTCGAACTTGATGTCCTGCGCGCCCTGCCAGAGCGCGCGCCGACCAATCTCCGGTAGTAGGTCGAGGCCGGAGGTCAACGTGATGAAATGATTGCCGGCAAGCTGGCCCATCTTGCTGGCAAAATGCACGCCGCCATAGGCGAGCAGGATCTCGGTCTCCGATATGCCGCCGGGATAAAGCAGGATCTGCCCCGGCGCAGGATAGCTTGTGTGGTTCTCGTAGCCGACGCCGAAGTCGAGGTCGCCGAGCGGGATCCATACGCCTTCGCCGCTCCAGCGCACATGCACGACCTTGCTTGCGAAGGGCAGGCGGGCGGCGAAGGCCGCGCATGTATGCGGCGCCTTGTCCGTCTCCAGGCGCGCGGTGAAAACCATGTCCGCGATCGTAATCTTCAAACTCGCCACTACAACTCTCCCCAGCTCATTTTTCTTTCCGCTTCAGCAATCCAGAATTACTCATCGATTGATGCGCAATACAAATTAATGTGGAACGACAATAGCTTAAGTTGTTCTTCACGATAAAGAAAATTCTGGATTTTTCAATGCGTCCATGTTCCTATCAATTCGATTGGACCAATCCAACATGCCGCGACGACGGCCAGAATGGGAGCATGTAAATGGCAAAGAAGGAAATCATCTGCGCGTTCGGCACCGACATCGACTCGGTTGCAGGCTGGATCGGCTCCTATGGCGGCGGTGACTCGCCATCCGACATCCAGCGAGGCATCTTCGCGACCGAGGTCGGCGTGCCGCGCCTGCTGCGGCTGTTCAAGAAATACGACCTGAAGACCAGCTTCTTCGCCCCTGGCCACTCGATCGAGACCTTCCCGAAGGAGATCGAGATGATCGTGAAGGACGGCCACGAACTCGGCGCGCATGGCTATCTGCACGAGAACCCGATCGCGATGACGCCGACCCAGGAAGAGGCGGTCCTGGTCAAGAGCATCGAACTGATCGAGAAGCATTCCGGCCAGAAGCCGCGCGGCTATGTGGCGCCGTGGTGGGAGATGTCGCAATCGACCGCCGCGCTGCTGCAGAAGTACGGTTTCACCTACGACCACAGCCAGGGCTATCGCGACTTCCAGCCCTTCTATGCGCGCGTCGGCGATTCCTGGAACGTCATCGATTATTCCAAGAAGGCCGAGGAGTGGATGCATCCGCTCAAGCACGGCAAGGAGATCGACCTCGTCGAGATCGGCGCCAACTGGTATGTCGACGACCTGCCGCCGATGATGTTCATGAAGAAGGCGCCCAACAGCCACGGCTTCGTCAATCCGCGCGACATCGAGGAGATGTGGCGCGACCAGTTCGACTGGGTCTATCGCGAGATGGATTACGCGGTCTTTGCCTTCACCATCCATCCCGACGTCAGCGGCCGTCCGCAGGTCCTGCTCATGCTGGAGCGGCTGATCGAGCACATCAACGGCCATTCCGGCGTCAAGTGGATGACCTTCGAGGAGATCGCCGACGATTTCCGCAAGCGCTATCCATTCGCGGGCGGGAAGCGGCCGGAAGTCATCTGAGCCGCCATCCCGACCGGGTTAGGAGCAGCACCGGAGCGGTTTCCATCTTGCCGTGAACCGCTCTAGGGTGGTTGCTCCATCGTCGGCGGAGAACTCCATGTGCGCGAATTGCGGATATCCGGCCGCACCCGGCCACTGGACCGAGACGGGCGCCGCCTCGCCGGGCGACCGGCTGCGCGCCCGCTACCGGCGGGCGCAGGTGCTGCGTTCCGTGCTGCCGGCCTACGGCCTCACCGCCCATGATGACGGGCAAATGCCCGGCATCCAGATTGGCAATCACTTCGGCAGCCAGACCATCGTACGCGATCTCGACGAGGTCTGGTGCGAGGCGGAGCGGATGCTCGGGCGGCCGATCGATCCGCTCGATCCGCGGTTTCTGGGCGAGTAGGGGGCAACTGGGCGATCATGGCGTTCGATCCTAGTTCGTCCCCCTCATCCGGCCGCTTCGCGGCCACCTTCTCCCCGGTGGGGAGAAGAGCGCGGCGGCGATGCCGGCGGCCACCTCTCCCCAGCGGGGAGAGGGTGGCGAGCATAGCGAGCCGGGAGGGGGCTTCATTCCGTTCGACTTGGAGCCTCGTTCCCGCCCATGACTGACGGCCGCATGCGCCTGACCCTGCTCGGCGGGTTTCTCGGCTCCGGCAAGACCACCTGGCTGCGCCACCAGCTTCACGCCGACGCCTTCACCGGTGCCCACGTCATCGTCAACGAAGCGGCCGAAACGCCAATCGATGATGCGCTGCTCGCGCGCGCCTCGGCGATCGAGGTGCTGGCCGGCGGCTGCGCCTGCTGCGAGGCCAGGACGGAACTCGTCGAACGGCTGCGGCGCCTCTGTGATATTCGGAGCCGCACGGCCTCCGGCGAGGCGCGGCTCAAGCACATCGTACTCGAGACCAGCGGCCTTGCCGACCCTGGCGCCATTCTCGAGGCGATCCGGACGGATCCGATGCTGGTTCATCACATCCTGGTCAGCGAGACTATCGTCTGCGTGGACGGCCTGCATGGCTTGGCGCAACTCGTCGGCGAGCCGCTCAGTCGGCGCCAGGTCGAGGCGGCCGACCGGCTGGTCGTGACCAAGCTCGACGAGGCCGACATGGCCTCGCTCGGGCGGCTGGTAGCGACGCTCCAGACGCTCAGCCCGGCTGCCATGATCGAAGGCGCGATCAAGGGCTCGCCGGTGCCGCCGCCCTCCGGAGAGGGCGAAATTCCCGAACCGCTTCCGGAACTGCAGGGCGAGGCATCGGCGATCTTCCCGACGCGGCTCCAACTGGACGATCGGATCGACTGGACCGCGTTCGGGGTCTGGCTTTCGGCGCTGCTCCATGCGCGCGGCGACGACGTGATGCGGGTGAAAGGCGTCGTGCGAACGCCTGCCGGACGCCTGCTGCTGCAGAGCGTGCGGAAGGTCGTCCAGTCGCCGGAGATGCTGCCGGCGCAGGAGGGGCGCGAGGACGACACCATCGTTGTGATCGGGCGCGGCTATCGCGGCGAGGACCTGCTGAAATCGCTGGAGCGCTTCGCCGGCGTCAAAGAACAGGGGGATCTCTCGATCCTGAGGAGGGCCTCGTGAGCGGCAACGACGTCTACCAGAAGCAGCAGTTCGGCCAGAAGACCGGCTTCGGCGCGCGCCCGGCGCTGCTCGTCATCGACTTCGTCAACGGCTTCCACGATCCCGAGATCCTCGGCGGCGGCAACATCGCCGAGGCGGTCAAGGCGACCGTGCCGCTGCTCGCCTTCTTCAGGGAAAACCACCTGCCGGTAATCTTCACGCGCATCGTCTATGCCGCGGACGGTTCGGATGCGAGCCTCTGGTGCGAGAAGGTGCCGCGCCTGCGCGACCTCACGGAGGCCGCCGCGGCGAGCCAGGTGGTGCCGGCTCTCGAGCCGCGGCCCGGCGAACTCGTGATCCGCAAGACGCAGGCCTCCGCATTCTTCGCGACTCCGCTTGCTGCGAACCTGATCGCCAAGGGTATCGACACCTTGGTGGTCACGGGGTGCACGACCAGCGGCTGCGTACGCGCGAGCGTCATCGATGCCATGAGCCTCAATTACCGGACGATGGTCGCCACCGACTGCGTGGGCGACCGCGCGCTGGGGCCGCACGAGGCCAATCTGTTCGACATGGGCCAGAAGTATTCCGATCTTATGACAGTTGCCGAGATCATGTCGGCATTGGCGCCTCACCATTTCCCGGCAATGTGAATCTGGCTAAGAATCACCGGCGACCCCATGCTGGCCTGCCGGCCAGAGAGTTTTGCCGGGGGCGCTGCTTGGAAGAATGGGGAGGCTATATGAACAGGATCGATCTTACGGACCAGACGGCGGTCGTCACTGGCGGCGCGCAGGGGATCGGCTTTGCCGTAGCTCAGAGACTCGTGCAGTCGGGCGCAAAGGTCAGCCTGTGGGACATGGACGCCGAGCGGCTGCAGGCAGCCGTCGCGGAACTCGGCGAGGCGGCACGCAGTGTCGTGGTCGACATCACCGACGCCGATGCAGCGGTCTCCGCGCATGCCCGCAGCGAGCAGGAGTCCGGTCCGGTCTCGATCCTGGTCAACTCCGCCGGCATAGCAGGCCCGAACCATACGCTGGAGACCTACCCGCTCGAGGATTGGCGGCGGGTAATCGAGATCAACCTCAACGGCACCTTCCACGTGAACCGTGCCGTGGTGCCGGGAATGAGGCAGCGCGGCTATGGCCGGATCGTCAACATCGCCTCGATCGCCGGCAAGGAAGGCAACCCGAACGCTTCGGCCTATTCGGCGTCAAAGGCCGGCGTGATCGCGCTGACCAAATCGCTCGGCAAGGAGCTTGCCGGACTCGACATCGCCGTTAATTGCATCACGCCAGCGGCGGCCCGCACCCGCATCTTCGACCAGATGAAGCAGGAGCACATCGACTACATGCTCTCGAAGATCCCGCGGGGGCGCTTCCTGGAAGTGGAAGAGGCCGCCAGCATGGTGGCCTGGCTGGTCTCGAAGGAAAACAGCTTTACCACCGGATCGGTGTTCGATCTTTCGGGCGGGCGCGCGACTTATTGACGGTCCACGCTCCATTCCATAGCAGCGAGATTAGACCGAGTGCCGGCTCGGCTTCGGCTTCAGCCGTGGCCAGTCTTGCTCGCTAATGAACAGCAGCAATTCCTGGTCCTTCATGTCGCGATCCCGGTCGCCGATGAGCCTGCGAACGGGCAGATTCTATGCCTCGCGGGAAGCCGCTGCGGTCGCTGTAGTCGCGCCATTGTCTGCTGCCGCGGCTATGCCGCGATGTCACGGACTGAGCAGCGATTACATCGAGCGCCATGACACCAAGAAGCATCGCCAGCGCCAGGCCGACATTGTCGCGCTTCGGATTGTCGTCGCGCATTGCGGGCATCACCGTCGCCACATCGAGCCCGTCGCCCGCGACACGACTCCACAAGCCGACCTGCTTGTCGATGGACAAGGACAGTATCCCGCTTCCGATCTCGCGCGCGCCATAGGCGCGAATAAGCGATTCCTGGCCTTCCATGCCTAGGGTCCGGGTGATCCGGTGCGGCGCAATCAACTCCATAAGGCCCAGGCCGATGCTGAACCAGCCCAATGCGCGGGCTAGACGATCCGCGGTCCCCAGGGAACTGGGGCCGGAACGGATGATCTTCGGATCTCCCGGTGAGCGCACGATGTTCGACAGGTAAGTCATTGTATGGTCACCTCCTGCCCGGGCTTGAGCACGACCTTGATGCAACTGTCCTGCTTGTCGCGGAAAATCTTGTACATCTCCGGGCCTTCTTCGAGGCCGACAGTGTGCGTGATCACGAAGGAGGGATCGATCTCGCCTTCTTCGATGCGCCGGGTGAGATCATCGGTCCAGCGGTTCACGTGCGTCTGGCCCATCCGCCAGGTGAGGCCCTTGTTCATGGCCTGTCCCAGGGGGATCTTGTCGGAGAAGCCGCTATAGACGCCCGGGATCGAGATCGTGCCGGCTGGCCGGATCACATAGATCATCTCCCGCAGCACGTGCGGCCGATCGTTCTCCATCATCAGCATCTGCTTTGCCCGGTCATAGATGGTGTCGGGCTGCGACATCGAGACGTGGCTCTCCATGCCGACGCAGTCGATACATTTCTCCGGCCCCTTGTTGTCGGTGAGTTCGTTCAGGCGCTCGATGACGCTCTCCTCCTCGAAGTTGATGGGGATCGCACCGCCCGCCTCCGCCATCGAGAGGCGCTCGGGGATGCAATCGATGGCGATCACCTGCCTGGCGCCGAGGAGGATCGCGCTGCGGATCGCCATCTGTCCGACGGGGCCGCACCCCCAGATGGCGACCGTGTCGGTGGGCTCGATGTCGCACTGGACGGCAGCCTGCCAGCCGGTCGGGAAGATGTCGCCCAGGAACAGCGCCTGCTCGTCGGTCAAGCTGTCCGGTACCTTGATGTGGGTCGTGTCGGCGTAGGGGACGCGAACATATTCCGCCTGACCACCGGGATAGCCGCCGGTGAGGTGCGTGTAGCCGAATAGCCCGGCGATGGGATGGCCGAATGTGGCCTCGGCCAACTTCCGATTCCTGTTCGTCCTCTCGCAACACGAGAAATTCTTGCGCCTGCACTGCTCGCATTCGCCGCAGAAGATGGTGAAGGGCACGACGATCCGCTCGCCCTTCCTGAGCTTTCCGTTCACTCCCGGGCCGACCTCGACGACCTCTCCCATGAACTCGTGTCCGATCACGTCGCCAGGCAGCATCGCCGGGATCAGGTTGTGAAAGAGGTGGAGGTCAGAGCCGCAGATCGCGCAGGCCGTTACCTTGACTATGGCGTCTCGAGGCTCCTCGATGCCGGGATCTGTAACCTGGTCGCAGCGGATGTCCTCCTTACCGTGCCAAACCAGTGCTCTCATGGCCGCTCTCCACGCTTGTTGTCATCCTAGCGCTCGATCATTCATTGGGTGAGCGAACCCACAGCGGGTTCCGCCCGAGACAGATCGCGGCTGTTTTAATGCTGCGGTAATCGCCGCACGTGGCGACTCTACGCCGTCGATCGTGGTGCCAAACACCAACGCGGCATGTCTGTTCCAGCAAACAGCGAAGATTCCCGGTGGTCGAAACAAGCCCTGGAGGTGAGGCGGGCGCTTTGAGGGCCGTCTTATTCTTATACGACTAGCGGTGGAGTTTCAGCTTCCGGCTCGCTTCGAAATTGCCCTTTGCAAAGTCAATTGCGCCTTCGCTGCGTGCCGAACGCTTCGCCACCGCAGATGGGACTGCCCATCACAGGATCGAACCAGCCTTCCTGGCGTCAGGCGTGCCCCTTGGACCGGTTAAGTGTTCACGCGGAAGCGAAGTGGAATTGACCAGTCCCCTCTCGCCGTCAGAGAGAACCGCTTTGAGAGAAATCGAACCGCTCGCGGTCTGACAGCATTCTTTTCACCAGCCCGATATGCTGTTCCATTGTCAATCGCATCGCGGCATCAGCCGGCGATACGGTTCTGTACCCAGCACGTGGGGCTCGCTTGTCACGGTATTCATTGGGCGAGAGGACTACCCATCCCACAGGCTTCGACTGCGGACGGCTCTTCAAGCCGACGACGGGGTTTCTGGCGATCTGAGCAACGCGGTCAGAACTCAGCGGTCTCGGCATTTGCTCCTTGGCGTGTGCCTCGAGAATTGCCTTGCCTACAAGCTCCACCAGCTTCGGCAAGTCTGAGCCGGCGACACTGTTCTGCTGCAAATACGCAATCGTGATCTGCGCTACGTGCCGCAACACGTCGTGGTCCATCGCGTTCCCCCTTGATCCCCCAGAAGAACGTACTGCGTAAGAAGAAATCTGTCGAGCAAATTATACGATCGTGGAACACTGTGGATGACTCCAGAACTCCATCGTAATCATCCATTTGTGAGATGGCGAATGGCTGCATTATAGACTTGGAGATGTTGTCTCGGCGGCACTATCCGATACACAGGAAGGTGCCGCCGACTACAGTGCGACCGCGGATTACCGTTTGCCCTTCGACTTTCCTCCACGGCTGTCGGGCGCGTTGTTATGGCTGCCCGAATTGCCGGGATCGCGATCCCCGTGTTCGCCGGAGGCCCCTTCGCCACCATTGCCGGGACCGGCATTCAGGCCGGCATTGTCCTTGCCCCTGTTATGTTCTGACGTGGAATCGCGTTGGCCAGCTCTTGCACCGGCCTTGCCGGCGGCTGGCGAACTCGCGCCTCCCGCCTTGTTCGCCGTAGACTTCTTGCCGGTGGCCGCATCGACCGCGCTGGCCTTTTTGGAGGTGCCGATCGATCCGGTGATCTCATCAAGCGATGGCCGCAGCGTGATGCCGCCGCATCCGCCCACCCAGACCGACTCGCCGCAGGCTCGGTCACCGGATGAACTCCCCGGGCCCCCTTTACCCGAACCTCCATCGCCGCCGCCCTGGGCGAGCGCTGGACCAACAGGCAATGCAGCCATCAGAACGACTGCAAAAGTCTTGGACACTACTGACATTGTCTTGCTCCTCGTAGAGATTGCGCGCCCCGGCTCCGTCGCATGCCGCATCTGCGCACTCGCTTGCCAGACCCTGTTCTGGCTCTGCGCGCCAACGCGCTGCTTTCGTTGTGGTTTCGGCTTCGAGAGGGCCTGAGGACCTCTGCGTGCCTTGTGTCGGACTAAGGTCCTATTGGTGGCTGGCGATCGTCCTCAAAAGGGGCGGGTGGAGCGGGGGATCAGCCGCGCGGAGGCCCGAACCGGCGAACAGGAGTCGGCCGCCAGGCACAGGTGCCCTCTAGAGAAGCCCTTCTGAGGCTAACACTTTGTTCGCCCATTATTCTTGGGTTGCTTGCTCGCGCCCGGCTTCCTACGTAATCTTCTGGCGGAAGAGGGGGCGTGAGATTTGAAGGAGCTTCCGAAGGACATAGACCCCGATTTGGTGATGGCGGTAGGCCGGTATCTCGATGATCACGGCCGATCGACACCGGTTTCGCTCGGGGTGGCTATTCCAGAGATACGCACCCGCTACTCGACGCGGCTCTCGAACAAGGCTCTGGAAGAACTGATTCTGCAGATGGCCGCGACGCGGGGCCTTTCAGTGCTGCTGGACAATCGTCGCTAAGGTGGCCTCCATGTCGTCGTCGAGCGCGGCGTAGCCGAGCTACGAGCGCCTGACCGGAATCGATGGGCGCTTCATCAGCACATTTTCCCACCAGTCATCGGCAATGTGAGGCAATTCGATGGCGGGTTCCCTGCCCAGCAGCAAGCCCAGCACGCGTGGAGGCGTCAGTGGCGTCTGCTGAACCCGGCGCCCGGTCGCGTTGGCGACGGCACACGCAACGGCAGCGGCGACATTGAGGATCGGCACTTCGCCGGCGCCCTTGGTGCCCAGCGGCCCGATGGAGGGGGCTCCTTCGTAAAGATCGATCTGAACGGGTACCGTGTCTAGAGCGAGCGGAACGCGATAGGTCTCGAGGCTGCTTTGGCGAATGCAGCCGTTCTCCCCGATGGTGAGCTCTTCATGTAGGGCGTAGCCCAAACCCTGCGTCACCCCGCCCTGGATCTGGCCATAGATGGCGCGCGGATTGAGCGCGCGGCCGACATCCTGGACCACTTTGTAGCTCAAGACCTCGACATGCCCCGTGTCGGGGTCGACCGCCACCTCGCAGTCGTGGACGCTGAAGACGGGGATTTCGAGCGCATCGATGAAATGCCCGGCGGCGCAGCCCGGCATCGAAGCGACGCCGGGGTTGGTGAAGGAGCCGCTGCCGACCACCGGACCCGTCGCCCGCTGCGCATGCTGGACCACACTGGCAATCGTCATGCCTGATCCTTCCACGCCGGCGATCTCGACGCGCCGGTTGCGCAGCACGAGCTTCTCCGGCGCCACCTGGAGCAACTCGCTCGCGGCCTTCAGGATCTTGTTGCGTACCTCCTCCGCCGCCGCGCGACTCGCGGCACCCACGGATACGGTCGTCCGGCCGCCGCCTACACCGAGGTCGAGGCCGGCCGCGTCCGTATCGGCGGTCCGGACGATCACATCGTCCGGATGCAGGCCCAACTCATGGGCCACGATCTGCGGCATCGCCTGAACCATCGTGCCCTGACCGATCTCCACGCCTGCGGTGACGAGCGTAGCGGTCCCGTCGGCGTTGAGATTGATGGTCGCGGTGGAGGGGCCGACGAAGATGAACCAGGTCCCCACGACGGTCGCGCGGCCATAGAGGCGATTGCCCGCCCGATGCTCCAGGGACGGCGATTTATCCCGCAGGCTCGCCATGCGGTCGAGCATCGGACCCAATACTTCGCCCTCGAACACCTGACCCGTCGCGCCGAGATCGCCGTCCCCCAGCACGTTCCGCCGCCGGAATTCAAGCGGATCCATGCCGACCGCTTCGCAGATTTCGTCCGTATGCCGCTTCAGCGCGAAGGTATTGTAGACACCGTTGCAGGCGCGGAAGGCGCCGTTTGGAGCCGTGTTGGTGTAGATCGCGCGGCTCGCGAGCTTGACGGAGCCGAGCCTGTAATTGCCCATCAGCGTGTGGGCCGTCATGGTCGTCAGGAAGATCTGTTCGCCGCCATAGGCGCCGCAATCCATCAGCACGACGGCTTCACGGCCAACGATCTCGCCGTCGCGTGTGACCGCCGAGCGGATCTTGATCTCGGCATTCTCGCGGCAAAGGCAGGTCAGCATCTCCTCCTGCCTCGAATAGACCAGCCGGACCGGCCGTCCCGACTTGCGGGCCAGGATGGCCGCGTAGGGCTCCAGGGTGCAGTCGAACTTCTGACCGAAGCCGCCACCGACGGGCGGCACTGTCACGCGCACCTGTGATGGCGGGACTCCGAGGAGCTTGGCCGTCTGGTTGCGAACCGTCCAGGGCGCCTGCGTGGAAGTTTCGATGTGGTATCGGCCGTCCTCGTAGGAAGCGACGGCAGCTCTGGGTTCGAGCGACACGTGGTTCTGACGGCCGACCCGGAAGCAGCTTTCGACGACGATCACGTCCTCTCGCGCGAAGGCTTTCTCGGTGTCGCCACGGACCACCGTCGCCTCCCAGGCGACATTGCCGCCACGCGCACCGCCTTCGAATAGGATTTCGTAGCTCTTCCAGTCGGGGTGGACGAGCCGCGCATCGGGCGCCAGCGCCTCGGCCATGGTCAGGACAGGGTCGAGAGGCTCGAGCTCGACTTCGATCGCACGGACTGCCGCCTGTGCCTGCTCGTAGGTGTCGGCGGCGACCGCGGCAATCTGCTCGCCATGGAAGCGGATGACGTCGTAGGCGAACAGCGGATGGTCGGCGATGCCGATGCCATGCATGCCTGGAGCATCCTCCGCCAGCGCGATGGCGCGGACGCCGGGCATCTTCGTCGCGCGCGAGGTGTCGATCCTCACGATACGCGCGGAAGCCACCTCGGACCGCAGGACGGCGGCATGAAGCATGCGCGGCAGCGATTGGTCGACGGTGTAGCGTGTGCGCCCGAGAAGCTTGTCGCGCGCGTCGCGCCGGGGCAGGTCCATCGTGACGTTTGCGGGATCAGCGATGGCCATGGTTCAGCTCCGTTTCGCCAAGGCTATGGCCGCATCCACGATGCGCTCGTAGCCCGTGCAGCGGCAGATATTGCCGACGAGAGCGGCCTTCACTTCGTCGCGGCCGGCATCCGGCCGTTCGCGAAAGAAGCTGGTGAGGGTCATGAGGATGCCGGGGAAGCACATTCCGCACTGGACCACGTCGTGCTCTTCCATCACCTGCTGAAGCGGAGACGGCTCGCCCTCGGCCGCGAGCGATTCGACTGTGCGGACCTCCCGTCCCTCGAGCGTGCCGACCGGCACCAGGCAGGACACCACCGGCTGTCCGTCGAGATGGACGATGCAGGCGCCGCATATGCCTTCGCGGCAGACCGATTTCGCGCCCGTCAGGAACAACTCCTCGCGGAGCACGTCAAGGAGCGGCGTCATCGGCTCGCGCGTCGAAACGTGTGCCTCGCCGTTAATCAAGATGTTTGTGGCCATGGTCATCCGCTGCGCTAGATCTTGGTCATGGACCGGCAAGAACGGCTTGAGCGGCACGCCGAGCCAAGGCCGGCAGCACCTGCACCCGATACCAACCCGGCGCATCGACACCATCGCGTCCGGTGAAGATATGGGCTTCGGCCTGGGCCAGGTCGTACGCACCGTTCGGGTCGAGCCGGCGCCCCAAAAGTGCTTGCTCGAGCTGCGTCCAGCGACGCGGCGAGGCCTCCACCGAGCCCACCGTAACTCGGATGTCCTCGACCGCCCCATCGCCTCGAAGCTCCGCCGTCATGCTGACGATCGCGACGGGGTAGTCGCCGGCCTTGCGCAACGGCAAGCGCGCATGACCGGATTTCAGGGCCCTGCGCGGGATCACGACGGCGGTCAGGAGAATGCCCGGCTCAAGCGAGCCTCGACGCTCCAGGAAGCGGCCGACAGGGAGCCGCTCGTCCCCGCCCGGTCCGGAAAGCTCGACCTCCGCATCGAGGGACAGGAGCGACGGTGCGAGATCCGAGGCCGGAAAGGCGGACGCGCACAGATTGCCTCCGATCGTGGCCATTTGCCGGACTGCTGGATTTGCCGCGCTGCCGGCCGCTGTGACGAGCCCTTCGCAGCCGCGGACGCCGGCCAGCGCGGAAACCAGCCGCGCATGGGTCACGCAGGCGCCAATGCGGATCTCGCTTGCGGAGATGTCGACCGCGTTCAGCTCCGGTATTCGGGTCAGGCCGACGCAGAAGCGGATCGGAGGCTCGCGCCGGATCGGCGCGCGCATGATCCAGGTCCCGCCGGCGAGGGCAGTAGCGTCCGCGCGGTCGGCGAGCGCGGCGACCGCGTCATCGATGCTGCGCGCCATGAACAGTTTCTCGTTGGTTGTTGCTGGCAACGCTTGATCCTCTGCTTGCTGGCGGAGTGATTGGCGGAGTGTCAGGCCCGACCGACCAGGATGCGATAGCGAAGCTGGTCCAGGATGACCGCGAGGATCAACAAACCACCGAGCAGGACCATCTGAAGGTAGGAGCCGATCTGCGCGATGTTCATGCCGTTCTGAACGAGGACGATGAAGAAGGCGCCCAGCACCACGCTCTCCACGCGGCCGATGCCGCCCCTGAGCGAGACGCCGGCGATGACGCAGGCGGCGATCGACTCCAGGGCCACGGAGCCGCCGAGATTGGTCTCGCCGGATTCCACGCGCGCCGTCAGCAGCAGACCCGCAAGCGATGCCAACAGCGCGCAGATCGCATAGGCGGAGAACAGAACCTTCTTCGTATTCACGCCGGACAGATGCGCGGCTTTCTTGTTTCCGCCCACGGCGTAGATATGGGCGCCAAGCCGTGTGCGGTTCATCATGATCCAGATGACCACGATGGCCACTATGGCAATGAGGACCGGAACCGGCATGCCCAGGACGCGTCCAAAGCCGAAGAGGTTGCCGAATTCGTAAGGCAGGCGCGACACCGGAACGCCGCCCGTCAGGAACAGGGCGGTACCGGCCCCGACGGACTGGACGCCCAGCGTCATGATGAAGGGCGACACGCCGAACTGAGCGATTCCGACGCCGTTGAGGCAGCCGACCGCGAGGGCGGCTGCGAAACCGGCGAGACAGCCAAGGGCGATCACGAGCCAAACGTAGTCCGGCATGGCGGTGGCAAGCGCAACCATGGCAAGCGCGCTGACGACCGACGTCAGTGCGATCGTGGTGCCGACCGCGAGGTCAAACCCGCCGGTGATGAGCACGATCATCTGTCCGAGCGAGACCAGGATCAGGTAGACCGACTGCCGCGCTACGTTCGTCAGGTTCTCCAGCGACAGGAAATTGCCCGAGACCAGCGAGAAGATGATCAGCGCCGCAACAAGGAAGAACGGAAGCACGCCAACCTTCAGGAAAAGCGTCCTGACTGCTGCGGCGGGCGCGAAACGCGGCGAAACCGGGCTCGATCCGTTCGTGACGGAGTCTGGCGAGGTCATCAGGCGGAAACCCTTGTTTCACTGAAGAAGTGGCGCAAGATCGTCTCTTCGACGATGTCCTGCCCTTCCAACTCGGCGGAGATCCTGCCGCTGGAAAACACCAGCAGCCGGTGCGAAAGATGCATGACCTCCGGTAGGTCGGAGGACACGATCACCACGGCCTTGCCCGACTCGGCCAGATCCCTGATGAGAAGATAAAGCTGGCTGCGGGTGCCCATGTCGACGCCGACGGTGGGCTCGTCGAAGATGTAGACCAGATGGTCCTCGCCGAACCCCTTGCCGAACAGCACCTTCTGCTGGTTGCCGCCGGACAGGGTCGCGACCGCTTTCGAGAAAGCTCGCGGTGGCAAGTCCACGCGCGCGCCGATGGCGTCGGCCTCTGTCTTGCTGCGCGCTGGCGAAGGCATGCCAAACGCACCGGCGAGGTCACGGCGTCCGAGCAGGCTCAATCTGATATTGTCACGCGCCGATGCAGTCAGCACCAGGCCCTCGCCCTTGCGGTCGGGCGGCAGGTAGAAGATGCCCGACTTCAACAGCTTTCGCGTCGGCAGGCCGGTGACGTCCTTGCCCCGCAGCGTCACCGTTCCCGCCTTCAACGGCTGCAGGCCCAGGATGCTGCGCCAGACCCGTGACTTGCCCGATCCGACGAGGCCCGCCAATCCCAGCACCTCCCCGGCGCGGACGCCGATGTCGACGCCCCGGACACCGCTCGCGACGATGCCGCGCAGCGAAAGAAGCGTCTCTCCATCCGGCCGGCGCGTGATATGGGGATAGACCTTGTCGATCGCCCGGCCCGTCATGAGTTCGACCAAGTCGCGTTCCGAAACCGTGTCGGCCTTCACGGTGCCGATCAGTTTTCCGTCACGCAGGACAGTGATGCGGTCCGCGATCTCGGCAAATTCCTGGATGCGGTGCGAAATATAGATGATGCCGACGCCGTTCTCCTTGGCGCGGCGCATGAAGGAAAAGAGCTTCTCTGTTTCCTTTTCCGTCAGGGAGGCCGTCGGCTCGTCGAGGATCAGCACGCGTGCCTTTGCATGCAGCGCCTTGGCAATCTCGACCATCTGCTGCTGAGCTCGCGAGAGCTGGGCCACCGGTGCGCGAATATCCACTTCGAAGCCGAGATCGCGGAAGAGGGCCTCGGTGCTCCTCTCCATGGCTCGGCGATCGACGAAGAGACCTCGCCGCGGCTCCTGGCCGAGATGCACGTTCTCGAAGACGGTGAGCGTGGGAACAAGCGAGAATTCCTGGAACACGGTGCCGATACCGGCCTGACGCGCGTCGTAGACAGAGCGGAACGCGACCTCCTTGCCTTCGATCTGCATGGTGCCGGCGGTCGGAGGATGGACACCTGAAATAATCGAGATGAGGGTCGACTTGCCGGCCCCATTCTCGCCGAAGAGGACGTGGACCTCGCCGCGATCAAGGCGGAAATCGATGTCCGATAACGCCTTGACGCCCGGGAATTCCTTGCTGATCCCGGTCATCTCGACCAGAGGCGGTTGGCTCATGTCTCTACCCCGTGCTGACGGTCCCGCCCTGTCGGCGGGACCGTCGACGAACAAGCGCCTCAGTTCACGCTGAAGACCGGCTTGTAGTCGTCGGGCGGCAGGATGTTGGTCTGCGGCACCGTATTGACGTTCTCCGGGTCGACCACGAAGATTTTCGGGCCCACGTGCTTGATGAAGTCCTTCTTCTCAAGGGCGCGGACAGCCTGGTCGACCGCGATGCGGCCCTGGATGACCATGGAATCGGCCGGAGCGGCGAGGATGAAGCCGCGCTTGATGCCCTCGTAGACGCCGGGCGTCATGTAGAAGGCGAGCAGGTCGACCTTGCCTTGCAACCCGCGCTCGCGGATCAGGCCCTGCGCCGCTTCCGCGGTGACCGCCGTGCCTGCCACGTAGCGGACATTGGGATTGGCCTGGAGCGCGTCTTCCACCAGCTTGAGCTGCACCTCCTTGCCGGTGTCGCCGAACTTCGGCTCCAGGACCTTGATCGCCGATCCCTTGACGGCTTCCATGAAGCCCTTGTGGGCGGCTTCCACCCAGCCCGCGCCTGCCGGTCCGGGGAACCAGGCAACCTCGACCTCCTCGGATCCGGCTGGATGCTTCCCGGCCAGGTACTCGCCGGTCTTGCTGCCCATCACCTCGAAGGAAACAAGCGACTTCGCGGTCAGGTCCGGCGATCCGATGCCATTGATGACGTCAACGACCGGGATGCCCTTCTTGGCAACCTCGGAGACGAGGTTGTTCAGGCCGTCGTAAGAGATGGCGCCGATGACGACCGCTTCCGCGCCGCTCGCCACGCAGTCCTCGATCTGCGAGATCTGCTTGGCCAACTCCGTGTAGCCGCCGGCTTCGACGATGTTCATCTTCACGCCGAGCCTGGCAGCTTCCTCAGCCACCCCATAGCCGACGCCGAGCCAGTAGGCGTCCTTCATGTGCGGAAAGGAAACGCAGATGTTCCAGGCCTTCTCGGCCTTCGGCAGCGGCTCGTAGGAGACGTCTACCGATTTGCCGTCGGCCGCGAAGGGCGGCTCGATCTTGGCCGCGTCATACGGAAACCAGTCATCCGCCAAAGCCTGGGAGAGTGCTGCGGTCGAGACGGCAGCGGCGAGTATCAGTCCCGTCAGTTTTTTCATTGTAGTTCCCCTTCCCCTTATTCTGTGCCGCCGGGCGTGGTGGCGGCAGTTCGCCCAGTATTCAAACGAGTGCGGTGCGTATGTCCTGCAAAAGCCTTGCGCGGTCGGCGCGGGCCTTCATGGCCTCCTCCATCGTGACCTGGACGAAACGCGTAGGCGTATTCGGCTGCATCTGGCCGATCAGGTCCATGTCGGCCGAGATGACGGTGCCGATCATGAAGTAGCCGCCGCCCGACACAGCATCCCGATGCAGGATGATCGGCTCTGTTCCACCCGGCACCTGGATGGAGCCGTAGGGATAGCAGCTGTCGACGATGTTGGAGGGATCGGACCCGGCGCCGAAAGGCTGCTCGCGCTCCACGAATTCGAGCTTGCGCCCGCCCCGGAATCGATAGCCCATCCGGTCGGCCTCCGGAGCCACCTTCCAGTCGTCTTCGAAGAAGCCCGCCTGCGAGCTCTCGGCAATGCGATGCCAGTAGAGGCCGGGCAGGACGCGAAGCTCCGTTGGCCGGCCCGGGCCGCGTCGCAGGGCCTCCGGCACGCTGCGGCCGGCCTTGGCGCCACCAGCCGCGCCGACTGGTAGTTCGTCCCCGGCGGCGATCGCCCGCCCCTTGAAGCCGCCCAGCGCTCCGATCGGATAGGTGGAGCGGCTCCCCAGCGCCACCGGCACGTCGATGCCGCCGGCGACCGCGATGTAGATGCGCGCGCCCTTGTTCAGGAAATCGAAGCTCAGCACCTGGCCCTTCCTGACTTCGAGGGCCGTCCACCCCGGCTTCTGCTCGCCGTCGACCTTGATCGGCATGTCAGCGCCGGTGACGGCAACGACCGTATCGGCCGTGAACTCGAGTTGCGGCCCGACGAAGACGGCCTCCAGCCCTGCAGCGTCCTCCGGATTGCCGACGAGCAGGTTCGCCGCCCGCATGGCGAGCCGGTCCATGGCGCCGCCGATCGGAATGCCGAGATGGAAGTAGCCGGGACGGCCGAGGTCCTGGACGGTGGTGGAGAGACCCGGATTGATGACCCTAACGCCCATGGATCGCCCCCTCCAGCTTCGCATTGTAGGCGTCGATGCCCTTCTGGAATTCCGTCAGATCGAACGTCACGTCCCGCATGGCCGGAGCGAAGCGGCCAGCTTCCACATCCGCGACCGTCTGATCGTATTCCTCTCGACCGACCGACTTGAACTTGACGATGTCGCCCGGCCGGAAGAAGACCATGAAGTCCCTGAGGTAGCTCACCTTCTGCTCGGGATCGAAGATCGGCATCGGAGTGATTCCGAACATCTGGTATCCGCCCGCCCCGCGCACCGAATAGATGCAGGAGAAGCAGCCGCCATAGCCGACCGTCAGCTTCGGGGTGTCCGTGCGCGGCCTGAGATATTTGGGAACCTGCAACTGCCGCGGGCGGTCCACCATCTGGTACATGAAGGGCAGCCCCGCCACGAAGCCCACCATCGACACGAACCACGGGGCGCCCGAATGCGCAGCGATGAAGTCCTCCACCGTCGCGTAGTTGTTGATGCGGGCGGCGTATTCGAGATCGGTCGCCTTGGGGTCCTGATGCCGCTCGCGGAACCGCATGAGCGTCTCGTGCGTCCAGGGGTCCTGATAGAAGACGGGGATCTCGATTATGCGGGTACCGATGACCGGTTCCGCCCTTTCGGCCGCGTCCTCGATAGCCTGCACTTCACGAAGGAGGTCGCCCGGGCTGATGACGTCCGGGTCGAACTTGATCTGGAAGGAGGCATTGGCCGGGCATATCTCCGTGATTCCCCTGATGCCGCTCGCCTTCACGGCCTTCGTCATCGACAGGCTCTTGAAGAAAGCCTCGAGCGACATGCTTTCGTCGCATTCGACGAACAGGTGCTCGTCGCCGCCGAAACTGTACCGGTTCTTCATCAGGCCACCTCTTTCTCGCTGTCCCGCGCGGCGAAGCGTGTTTCCAGCCAGCCTTCGAGGAAACGTGTGTGGATACGGCCGGAGGCCACGTCCGGGTCGGCCGCCAGAGCGGTGTGGAGCGGCACGGTAGTCGGGATGCCCCGTATCTCGAGCTCGCCGAGCGCCTCACCGAGCCTGGACAGGCACTGTTCGCGGGTCTCGCCGTGGACGATCAGCTTGCCCAGCAGCGAGTCGTAAAAGGGCGGCACGGTGTAGCCCTCGTAGAGGAGGGTGTCGAAGCGCACATGCGCCGCCTCGGGGACGGTCAGTCCCTCCACCTTTCCCGGCCAGGGCTGGAAGTCCTTGAAAGGATCTTCCGCGTTGATGCGGCACTCGATCGCGTGACCACTGATCGCGATGTCCTCCTGCCTCACCGACAGCGGTGCACCGCCGGCGATCTTGAGCATCTCCTGCACCAGGTCGATGCCGGTGATCATCTCCGTTACCGGATGCTCGACCTGTATGCGGGTGTTGACTTCGATGAAATAAAAGGCCTGCGCGTCTTCGTCGTAGAGATATTCCACGGTGCCCGCGCCGACATACCCGACCGAACGGGCCAGTTCGACGGCGCTCGCGCAGAGGCGGTCGCGCACCTCCGGCGGCAGGCGGAAAGCCGGCGCCTCTTCCCAGACCTTCTGACGGCGACGCTGGAGGGAGCATTCGCGTTCGAAGCAATGGACGAAGTTCTTCCCGTCGCCGAGGATCTGGACCTCTACATGGCGGGCGCGCTCGATGACCTTCTCGACATAGAGGCCGCCGTCGCCGAACGCGGCCTCGGCCTCCGCGGCTGCCTGCAGGAACTGCCGTTCGAACTCCGAGCGCTCCTTGATGATGCGTATGCCACGTCCGCCGCCGCCCGCGGCGGCCTTGATCATGACGGGGAAGCCGATCTCGTCCGCAATGTTCGCCGCGTCGGCTGCGCTGGAGATGCGCCCGTCGCTGCCGGGTACCGTCGGGACGCCAGCCTTGCGGGCGGCCTCGCGAGCGGCCACCTTGTCGCCCAACAGCCGGATCGCGGTGCCCGAAGGGCCGACGAAGCGCATGCCGGCCGCGACCACCGCGTCCGCAAAATCCGCGTTCTCCGCCAGGAAGCCGTATCCCGGATGGACCGCGTCCGCGCCAGCCGTCTTTGCCGCCTCTATGATCGCCGGAATGTTGAGATAGGACTTCTTGGCCGCCGGCGGACCGATCGGGACAGCCTCGTCGGCCAGACGGACCGCAAGGGAGTCCGTGTCGGCCGTGCTGTGAACCTGGATGGTACGCAGGCCCAGCGCCTTGGCGGCACTGTTGATGCGCACAGCGATCTCACCCCTGTTCGCGATGAGGACGGAGCCGATGGTCATCCCTCGACCTCTGCGATGACGTCGCCGGCCATGATCGCATCCTCATTGTCGGCCAGGAAATGGATGGCCCGAGCCGCTACTCCCGCCTTCACCTCGTGGAATGACTTCATCACCTCGATCAGCCCGATGACGTCATCGGCGGCCACGGCGTCGCCGTCGTTCTTGTAGGGAGGGCTGTCCGGCGTAGGCCTTCGGTAGAAGACACCGGGAAGCGGCGACCGGATCTCTTGCTTGCTCATATGGCGCTCCTGGAGGACTTGGCTGGGCTGGCGACGATCTCGGACACCGGCGCAATGCGGATGCCGTTGGCGGTGAGCGCGTCGCGTATCGCGGAGCCGATCTCGACGCAGCCAGGTGTGTCTGAGTGGAAGCAAATGGACTCGAAGGGGACGTCGATGTCGTCCCCATCGACGGTGCGCACCTTCCCCTCGTGGCAGGCGCGAACCACCTTTTCCGCGGTTCGCTCGGGGTCCAGTCGACCAACCCGCCGCGCAAAGACGATCGAGCCGCTCCTGTCGTACTCCCGGTCAGCATAGAATTCCCGTACGACCGGCTGTCCCATCTCGCGGGCGATGCGGCACGTCAGCGATGACTCCAAGCAGAAGACGTAGGCGTCCGGCGACGTGCGGCGCATGAAGTCGATGAAGCCGCGCGACAAATCCTCGTTGACGGCCATCTCCATGTAGAGCGCGCCATGCGGCTTGACGTGCTGGAGATTGACGCCGTGGCAGCGCGCGAATTCGCGCACGGCGCCTACCTGGTAGATCACGTCGTTGAGAATCTCTTCGTTGCTGCCGGCGATCTTGCGGCGGCCGAAACCCTGGAGGTCCCGGTAGCCGGGATGTGCGCCGACGCCTACGCCATGCTGTGCGGCCAGCCGCACCGTCTCGTTCATCAGCATGGGATCGCCCGCATGGAAGCCGGCCGCAATGTTGGCCGAACTGACCAACGCCATGATTCGCGCGTCATCGGCGTCGGCGATGGTCCATCGCCCGAACGCCTCTCCCATGTCGCAATTGAGATCGACCGCAGACAGCCGCATGCTGGCAGTCCTCCCGTTATCAGCGCTGTTTCGCGCCGTTGTTCCCTAATCTTCCGTCACGTTAGCCAAAGCTGCGCGCATTGAAAAATTCTATTCTCTTATGTCCGCATTCTGAATTTTCGATGTGCTTCGTTTCCACTGGAACAATAGGAATCAGCAGAATCCCGGCAGATTCGACCTTTCCCTGCCGTGCGATTAAAGATTTAATCGCTGAACATTTCGGCATTATCGATTGCATCGAACGACGGTGGCCAATTATCCAAAAATCCGATAATCAGCGCATATGGCAATCAGCTTCAAGCAGATCCGGTATTTCGTCTCTACTGCAGAGACTGGGCAGGTGTCCCAAGCTGCCGTTGCCCTGTCGATATCGCAGTCGGCAATCACGACCGCAATCAAAGATCTCGAGATGAGAGTCGGCGCGACGCTGTTCTCGCGCTCGCAGCAGGGCATGGAACTTACCGCCGCCGGCCGGCAGATGCTCTTCCATGCCTATGAGTTGCTGGCCAAGATCGACGAGATGACCAACATCAACGTGCCGGGCAGCGATCTCGAGGGCACGCTGAGAGTGGCTGCTTCGTACACGGTCGTCGGCTACTACCTTCCCCACCACCTGGAGCGGCTGCGACGCAGTTTCCCGCAACTCGATGTTCAACTCTTCGAGCTCAATCGAGATGCGATCGAGGAGGGCCTTCTGGCCAACCGCTACGACCTGGCGGTGATGCTGACCGCCAATACGAACAATCCGGACCTCTCGACAGAAACCCACCTGTCGTCACGCCGGCGGCTGTGGGTCCCGGCAAGGCACAGGCTGCTATCGCTCGGCTCGGTCGGGCTGCAGGAGGTGTCCGATGAGCCCTATATCATGCTGACCGTCGACGAGGCGGCGCATACGTCTCTCAAATACTGGAGCAAGACACCTTACCGTCCGTCAGTGCGGTTGCGCACCTCGTCCGTGGAGGCCGTACGATCGCTTGTCGCTAACGGACAGGGCGTGGCCATCCTATCCGACATGGTGCATCGGCCTTGGTCGCTGGAGGGAAGGCGCATCGAAACGATCCAACTCAGCGACCCGATCCCGGCCATGGACGTGGGCCTGGCCTGGAAACGCGGCATCGCTTTCACGCCCGTCATGCAGGCCTTCCGCGACTATTTCCGCCAGGCCTATCATCTCCCGATGGGCCAATAGCCAGGTGAACTCGAACAGTTCGTTCTGGGAGTGGTCTGCCGCCGCCGGAAGATGCCGGCGCCGTTGGCCAAAATCTGGTCGAGTTGATCCGGCTGTAGCGTGGCCGGCTCCGACGTCGTTCGTCCGCTGTTATAGACGTTGCGCAGTTCCGCGTAGCAGGACGGATCGTAGTCAAGGATGATCACTTCGTTCGGCAGTTCCTCCTGCATCGTAGATATCGCGCGTCGCAGAGGACGAAAATGAATCCATGAGCCCCGGTAACGACCTTAGGCGGTGTCTTCATGTGCAACGTTCCCAGTACTGACACCCGGGAATTAGACGAGGCCGGGAAGCAGGAACTGCCCGTCGAAATCGGCGTGCAATGAAGCGCGGACGCTATTTGGACCTAGATCAGTGAGTCGATCCAGGGTCTCTGTCCGCTGACAGCGGGCAGAGAGCCACCGCCGCCGCCAGGCGGTTGCAATTGTCGCTGCCGAAGGGGCGGAAGGAGCGACGTGAGATAGGCCAAGAAGACTGGCACGAGCCCCGGGCGAGAGTTCGCAGCCGTAGAAGATGCGCGGTGTCGCGTGATGCAAGATGGCATCGCTCTTCAGCCCGAGAGCGTCCAGTCCTTCCCGGATTTGCCGCAGACGGGGGCTCGTTCCCTCCCCGAAACGATTGTTGACGCGCCGGGAGTCATGGCGTGCGAGGGCTATGGACCTCAACGCCTGCGCGGTTTCAGCACTCAGGTGAAGTGTGCCGAACCCGCCCGTCAGACTTCTTCCTATCGCAGCCCAGCGAACGTCCTGGCCGAGATCAGCGTATTCCGCCTCACGCAGGACGAGGCGATTGTATTGGCTCGAACCCACCCCGTAGAGGCTGGTCGTCGTAAGAATCTTCAAGCGGGCGGGCTTCGTGATCGCCCGGCCCGCCATTTGCGAAGCGATCACGCTCACCTGGTTGCCGTAGCGTGCGGCATAGGCGTCGCGGATTTCGGCCGAAGTCAGCAGGAGCGCAACCAGTTTGCCGCCAAGAAGTTCATTGTACGGGTGGACCGCGCCGCAAATGCTGATGTCGGCAACTTCGCTCGACAGACCCGCCTTGCGAAACTCGGCCAACGTGATGTCAATCGCACGCTGGCCCATTTTACCCGCAAGCAGTTGCTGGAGCGAGCGATGGGGATCTTGATGTAGTCCGCTGGCGCGCAAAACTTGCTTGGCGAACAGAAGTTGCGCCAGGCTCTCGGCGCGCTTGCGAACGAAAAGCAGGTCCTCTGAAGCCGCGCGCCAATCGGTCTCGTCGCCTGCCGCCTGCACCGCGCCGCGGAATGGCGGCACCTGGCCGTCCTCCCGACGATGGGCCTCGAAGTGCGCTCGAAGCAATGCTTCGCGCTTGAACGCGGCGCCGGCCGCCTCCTGCTCCAGCCGAAGAACGACGGCTTCCGTCGGATCGGTGATCTCGCTTGTGGTGGCAAGGTCGTCCCAACGGACAGAGGCGATGGACTGGTCCAGGCGCTGCAGCATTGCCGGTCCAAACGCCGCAGGATCGAGCACCCCCGAAGCAAGATTGTCGGCCATCGCTTCACGCAACCAGCCGATCCACTGATCGCGTTTCGTGAGACGCATGACCGGGCTCGCCAGCATGGCTATTCCAATGATGGGGCGTCGAGGCCTTGCTGCGTTCCTGACAAGCACCATCATCTGCCGGCCGGGGATGGCCCTGTATTCGTGCGCCCAGGTGTGGCGGAAGTATCGCCAGATGTCGATCAGGGAGATGCCGGTGTCGGGGCATTTGGCTCCCGTCTCGCAGACCTCAATGATTGGATCGATGAGGCGGGCGAGAACCGGGTCGCGTTCGCTAGCGGGCAAGCCATTGATCTTCGCCAACTCGCGCCCAAGGGCACGGCCATCATCGATAAGATCAAGGACCGAGAAGCGACCTTCCGGTCGAGCAGTTCTCCGCTCCATACGCGTCAGAAAGGAGCGAACCGAAGGTTCCTGCAACTGTCGGGCCCGAGCAGCCTGGAGCGCGCACCGAACCCGCGCTTTGACATCATCAACACTCTGATCGCCGGCTCGTTCGAGACCGGGTGGCGAGAAACTGATGCCCCCACCCGAAATATCGACCTGCCAGCCCTGCTCGCACAGATCGGCAACGAGCAAGCAAATGGCGCTGCTGTCGCCGTCACGCAGTCAGCTCGTGCAACGAGTGCAGAAGCGGTTCTGAGCTCGCTTGGAAAACAAAACTTAGAACGGAGAAATCGAAAGGCGCATCGATGCGATGGATTGCGCGATGGTGGTTCGGGCAGACCAACACGAGATTCGCTAACTCATCTGCGCCACCGCGACTTAGCCACCGAATATGGTGTCCCTCGCAGATATCGCAGCCGTATACTGATCGCGGCGCCCACCCGCAAAGTTGGCATGCTCCATTATAAAGGTCCTGAAGCTGAGCTACGAGACGACGATCGCGGGCCGGCGTTGCCCGCGCAGTCAGATATTCACGACGTTCCTTGTCCAACCCCGAAGGCTCATCCTTTAAAAGTTGAGCCACCGCAGCCGCATCTCCCGACACCAATAAGGCTTCTAATCGTTCCTCCGGTATCAACCGTGCCCTTGGCTCTAAGGACAAACCCTTCGAATAGGCGCTTAGAATTGCGTTATCTTCCGGGGTAATCCGGCGAACGGCTGCATGGCCCTGAAAAGCTCTCCCAAGAACATCGCCACCGGCCGAAATCTTCAACGACCTTATCAGAGCGGTTATGTCGGGCTGATACGCCACAGAAAAGTAGCGCGAGAGCCTCAGGTCACCCCAAACGCGATAGGCTCCGTAACGAAAGCCTGGTGAATTGATGGTTTTAGCACATACGACCAATTCAGCCGCGAGGGCATAGGCACCAGAGACCGTGCGAGTGAACGCCCATAGGCTGTCGCCGAGCTCAATTTCATGGAGGAGAGGGTTGGCCTGGTTCAGATGATAACCGACCCCATGATCCAAGTCAGATCTGTAATTGTCTCCCCTCCAATAATAAAGTAACGGCACGCCCAGTCCTTTTAATATTTCTCTTCGTCAACTATTCTTTTCAAAATCTGCCAGTCCATTTCGACGGCCGGCGAGAGCCGCGCCACCTCATTTGCAACCTTGCACCAATGCCAAAAGGCCGAGCGATCTCGACGAGCTCGCGCACGCGCCGCAAGCCTTTGCGCATGATAGTAGGCGTGACTTCCGTGGCTCCGAACAAGCGCTCGCGCGTCCGCTTGCCAAGCTCGGCGAAGCTCCAGCCGTCGTTTCACCCACCGTGAGAGCACAGGTCGCAACCAACCTCGTTTGAGTTCTCAATCGTAAACCGCGTAGGTTGTCACGCACTTAATACGGCATGTTATAGCCTCGCTAAGAGCTCGGCCTTCTTGGTGATGAATTCCTGCTCCGTTAATATTCCCGCATCATACAGTTCGGCCAGTTGTTTGAGTTTATCTGAAACAGAGCCATCTTTCTTCAAAGCGGGATCAATGCTCGGCGGATGCCGAAGAGATTCAATGATACTGACAACTTGATCAAAGGCTGACTTTGACTCGATTGTTTTGAATGCGAGTTCGTCGTGAGATGTGTGGAGGCGGAGCACCCTATAGCCCATGAGCGACAACGTTTCCACCGAAGTGACCTTCGAAAGTGGTATTGTCTCGAACCTTCTCCGAAAATGCCTTTACGATAGAAGCAAGCCCGCTCGCTCGTCAGCACGAACTGTCCATTGTGCTGCGTCTTGTCGCCCGACCCCATCATCTCGCCGATCCAGCCTTCTAGATGAGCTTCGATGCTCTCCCCCGATTTGAGTTTTGCCTGCCGAAAGGCAGTGACGTGCTTGTTGTCCTTCCCATTCATTTCTCTTCTCCACGCAAGTCCCCTTGGGTAAAAGATGCGCGAGTACCAGTTTCTGCTTTCTTTGCAGAACGGACTAGTTCGAGCAAAAAAAGGAGCGCTTGTATCAACGAAGGTTGCGCCGGCATGGAGCAGGAGTTCCGGGAAGAGGCGGAAAGGGTGAACCCTTCGGCGACGATTACGAGCTTCCTCGTGCAAGGAGCGATCGAGGCCATCCGGGCGGGCGATTCCGCCACGCACGATCGGCTGGTCTCGGAAGCCGCCGGCAAGCTCGAAGGCATTGACGCGATCACCCTTGCCCATTTCTCGACTTCGCGGGCCAGGGCAGCGGTCGAGGCGGTTACGAGCATTCCGGTTCTGACGAGCCCCGATGCAGCGGTCCAGAAGCTCCGACGCCTACTGAAAGAGGAAACGATCGATGAAGACAGCCGACCTCGTTGATGCCTATGACGATGCCGTCCGGTTCTGCGACCCGCCTTTTGTCAAGCTCGGGCGAAAGAAGTCCTTCAGCGGGCCGATCGCCACCGTGAAGTGCTTCGAAGACAACGCTCTACTGAAAGCCGAACTGGAGAAGCCGGGCAATAGCAGGGTCATGATCGTCGACGGAGGCGGTTCCACGCGCTGCGCGCTGCTCGGAGACAAGATCGCGCTGATCCTGCGGGATAACGGATGGGCGGGGATCGTCATCAATGGCTCCGTCCGGGATAGCGCGGAGATCGATCAGATGGACGTCGCGGTATTCTGCTTGGGCGTGTCGCCAAAGAAATCATCGAAGGAGGGGGCAGGGCAGGCGGGCAGGACCGTGCGGTTCGGCGGCGTTGAGTTCCGGCCCAACGCTTTCGCCTACGCGGATCCCGACGGGCTGCTGGTGTCCGATGCCCACCTGGCGGGTTAGCTGCACCGCCGCCGGGCACCGGCTCCAATTCCGGCTGAGACCCCCCAAACGAAAGGCAACCCGATGACGCAGAAGGCCGCCGTCTTCAGACCTGACCAGATTTGCGCCCACGAGCGCGGCGGCGGGGCCAGGACAATTCCACTGGTGAACCGCGCCTCTGGAACGACCAGCTTCATCAACGGGATCACCATCTTCGAGCCGGGCGCGGCGATCCCGCTTCACAAGCACAACTGCGAGGAAAGCGTGATGCTGCTCGAGGGGCATGCGATCGCCGAGATCGATGGCGAGCGCCACGAGTTGAAGCCGCAGGACACCACTTTCATTCCCGCCAACCTGCCGCACCGGTTCATCAACGCGTCGAAGCTCGAGCCGATGAAGATCCTCTGGATCTATGCCAGCGTGGAAGCAACGCGTACGCTGATCGAGACGGGCGACACGCGTACCATTGATGCCGAGCACGGCCGGAAGCCCAACAGTTGAGGTGGAACCCATGTTCATCGAACTCGCCGAGATCGCGATCAAGGCGGGCAGCGAGCCGGACTTCGCGCAGGCGGTCAGCCAGGCTGCTCCGCTGTTCGGGCACACGAAAAAGGCGGGGCATGGCCCCGCCTTCCGCTGCTCTGCAGCCTGGCTCTCACAACCCGTCTGAAGACTTGCAGCAATCTGCTGCCCCGGTCTTCAGACCCAAACATGTTCTCGCGCGCTATTTCAGCGCGGCCGCCAGTTCATCTGTGACTTGCCGCCTTCCGTCTAGCGGTGCGCGCGAGCTAAAATCAACCTGCCTTGCTGAGGTTCTCGGCTGCCGACTTGCCGGTACGGCGGTCCTGCTGAACCTCGAAATTGATCTTCTGTCCTTCCACGAGGCCCGCCAGACCGGCGCGCTCGACCGCGGAGATGTGGACGAAGACGTCCTGGCCGCCATCGTCAGGCTGAATAAAGCCGAAGCCCTTGGTGCTGTTGAACCACTTAACGGTACCTGTTGCCATGTGCGTAACCCTTTGCGCATGCATCGTGTTTAGTCCAGCGGTGAGCCGGACCATCTTGTATCGAGATTTTGGAGACTGACGCAGCAAGCGCGAGGAAATCGCGAGGCCCGGATCGATCGGCCGAAATATCAACAGCGCACATATAGACCGCCGGCGCGACGAACACAAGTGCAGCGAATGTCGCCTGTCCTGCCCGCAAACGAATGCTCCTGCGATGATCAGTCCAGAAGCTGTGTCCAGCCTTCCGTACGCGGCGGCGCGTCCTATTTACGTGGTCGCGGCTTCACCACTTGGGACATAGCAAGGAAGGCGCGACCACCAGGGGCGCCCACGGCCCAAGACCGCCGGCACAGCTAAGAGGCTGGACCAGGCCGCTGTTGTGTTAGCGGCTGGAACCACGTACCCATGCCTCAGTCACAGAAGGAGTCAACATGGCGCGAGCGCCGAACTACGCCTGGGAACGCAAGGACCGTGACCGCATCAAGGCGGCGAAAAAAGCGGAGAGGGAGGCAGCCAAGGCGGCGAAGGCACGCACGAAGCCTGCCGACGAGACTGAATCCAACACCGAGGAATAACGGGAACTCCGCCGGCGCGACGCCCCAGGTTCAGGCAGGGAGCTTGTCGCTGACGAAAACATCCGCCTCGCGTGCTGCCGCAATCAAGGCACGCCTTGCATTCATGGCGGGTTTCTCGCCGGCAATCGCATCATGGCAGGCCTGGAGCGCTGCGCGATGCTTGGGCGTTCTTTTGCCGGACCAGTCGTTCAGGAGGAAATCCGAGGCTTCCCGAGCCGAGTTCAAGGCGAGATTGGTGCCTGCGGCGCCGGATCGGACGGTTATGGGTATTTCAAATCGGTCGTTCTTCATTGCCGTCCTTAGGCCATTGGGCTCAGGAAGGCCAGCCGCAGGGCCGCCTCGCCCGGCTCTCTCGCCGGGAGCGTGCTGGAACCTTCGGTTCCTCGCGGCGGCCTGACGCCTGTCTTGCCCTAACCTCGTCGGACCACGAGGCGATGCTCGTCCGAGGTGGAAGCCAGACTCTCAATCCCTGCACCAGGAACGTAAGTCGTGCAGACGAGTCGGGTTTCTTTGCTGAGCTGGGTTCAGATTGATTCTGAATGATGTGCCATGCATCATCTGCCTGCAGTTCCGGCACGTTGTCGCTATCCCTGCCAACACCGCCAGTCCCTCCATCTCCGATGACAAGGCTGGCGCTCCGGCGCGCGCTACGGTGAACCTGTTCAGGGCGTGGGGCCTGACCGACGGGGAAGCATGCACTCTCCTCGGCGGCATGTCCGCTCGCACCTCGGCGCGCTGGAACGACGGCGCGCAACAGTGAACCGAAGGCCACGACAGCAATGCCGGCCGTTACAGGCGTCGGGGCCCTGGTTGGTTGGCGGCATCGGCCTCATTTGCGAGAACATGGATCGAGAACCAGCCATCGCTATCTGTCCAGACTCTGATGGGTCGCCAACCGGCCTCACGGGCGAGCGCCTGAAAAGCCTCCACGGTATATTTATAGCTGTTCTCCGTGTGGATCGTCTCGCCTTCCGCGAAATCAAACGAACAGCCGTCGACCGACACACGCTGAACTGCGCGGCTTACGAGATGCATCTCGATGCGCGAGTGCCCGCGGTCGAAAAACGCCCGATGCTCGAATGAACCGAGATCGAAATCGCCACCGAGCTCCCGGTTGATACGGGCAAGCAGGTTGAGGTTGAAACGGGCGGTCACGCCGGCAGCGTCGTTATAGGCGGCGTGGAGGACGGCTTCGTTCTTTACGAGGTCGACCCCGATGACCATCACCGCGCCCGTGCCGAGGCTCAGGCCGGAATGATGAAGGAATGCAGCGGCGTCCGGCGGATCGAAATTGCCGATCGTGGAGCCTGGAAAGAAGCCGACCCGCGGCATCGTCCGAAGGCTCGCCGGCAGGTCGAAGGCTCTCGTGAAGTCGGCGGCGACCGGCAGCACATTCAGGGACGGAAATTCGAGCCGCAAGGTTTTGGCCTGTTCCTCCAGAAACTCGGCGGCGATATCGACGGGCACATAGGCTGAGAGCTCTCTTGCCGCACGCAGAACAATGCGCGTCTTGGCACTCGAACCATTCCCGAATTCAATGAGCGCTCTGCCCGCCGGCAACAACTTGGCGATTGCCTCGGCGTTCTCGGTGAGGATACCGCGCTCCACTCGGGTCGGGTAATACTCTGGGAGCTGCGTGATCTCCTCGAAAAGAAGCGAGCCGGCTGTGTCATAGAAATATTTCGAGGGGATGCGCTTCGGCGTTGCCTGGAGGCCCGCCACGACATCGGCCGCGAAATCGAAGGTCGCCCCGCCTTCCATTTCGGCAGGGCGGACGCTGCGTGCGGGAATCGCTTTCATTGCGACATCGTCAGGGATGGTCGACGAGGCGCAGTCCGGTGAATTGCCAGCGCGCCTGGGGGTAGAAGAAGTTGCGATAGCTATATCGGGCGTGACCTCCCGGCGTGGCGAGCGAACTGCCGCGCAGCACCATCTGATTGACCATGAACTTGCCGTTATATTCGCCGAGCGCACCGGGCGCCGCACGATAGCCGGGATAGGGCAGATAGGCACTGCGCGTCCACTGCCACACATGGCCGAAAGCATCGTCGAGCATGCCGCTCCGCGCCGCCACTTCCCATTCCGCTTCGCTCGGGAGATGCTTGCCCGCCCAGCGGGCAAACGCGTCTGCTTCATAATAGCTGATGTGGCAGACCGGTAGGTCGGGATCGACGGGCCCGAGACCGCCGAACGTCAATCGGAACCAGGCGCCGTCGACCTCGCGCCAGTAGCCGGGCGCCTTCCACCCTTCCGCCTGGACCGCCGTCCAGCCGTCCGAGAGCCAGAGTGTCGGCGTCTCATAGCCGCCATCGGCCATGAAGCGCATCCAGTCACCATTCGTGACAAGCCGACGGGCGATCCGTACCGGACCGACCAGCACCCGATGGGCAGGACCTTCATTGTCATAGGAAAAGCCGTCGCCATCATGTCCGATTGTGTGGACTCCTTCCGCGAGTTCGGCGAACGCGCAGGCCGTGCCCGCAGTCACCGGCCAGCGCCAGCCGGAATCATATGCAGGCAGCACCGGATTCTGTGCGAAGGCATGCAGGATGTCGGTCAGCATCAACTCCTGATGCTGCTGCTCATGATGAAGCCCGATCTCCAGGATCGGACATAGGGTGGCAAACAGCTCATTGTCGGCCGCGGTGATGAGGGCGCGGACAGCCGCGTCGACATGCTGTCGGTAAGCGGTGACTGTCTCGACATCCGGGCGGGTGATCAGTCCCCGTCTGGGCCGCTCGTAACGCGGCCCGGCGCTGACGTAATAGGAATTGAACAGAAAGGGGAAGCGTTCATCGAAAACGCGGTAGTTTGCCGCGTGCGGCACAAGCAGAAACTGCTCGAAGAACCAGGTGACATGGGCGCGATGCCATTTGATCGGGCTGGCATCGGGCATGGACTGAACGAGTTGGTCCTCGGCGGAAAGCGGCGCGGTACGCCGCTCGGTCTCGGTCCGAACGGCCTCATAGGCTGCTATCCAGTCGGCGCGCGAGGCGGCCGCTGAGAGCTGCAGGATAGGCGCGGATGCGCTCGGCGGATCGGATCGCTTCAGGACACGAGACGTGACGGCAGGCATCAACACCTCCGGGTCGCGGGAACGCTTCGGTGGTCAGCAGGATTACAATGGCTCCGACAACATCGTGTCAGGAGAAGGGGCGGCGTCCGGTGCACGCGGCCACGCCAACGGGCTGTATTAAGGCAGCCGGCCAATCTGTCAGCAAGGCCGTTTTCCTCACGAGAGCGTGAGAGGTCAGGTGATCTCCGCTGATCAGCCTAAAGGTGGGTGCCGGGCAGGGCGATCCTCTCCCGCGTGACCACACCATTTCGCCGCCCAGCGCACCTGACAACTCGGGCCACAAGGTGCGCAGGCGAAAGTGGCCGCGCCTGATGGCTTACGGGCGACCTCCGATCAATCGCGGCATCCAGAACGAGAAGCAGCGAAATCAGAGGGTCTTGTGGGGGGACGCCGGAAGCCGATTTGCTCAATGCTTCCAATGTTTTCGGATGGTGGGCGTGACAGGGATTGAACCTGTGACCCCTACGATGTCAACGTAGTGCTCTCCCGCTGAGCCGCTCTTTCGCTTCGCTCTCTCGCTATCGAAAAACTGAATAAATTCAGCTGCCTGACGGCAGTGTACCATTTTTCTCGCTACACGCCTATCCGTTCGTTCAGTTCACTTCTGGAGAGCGCGTTGTGACAGGAGTGTGACAGCCCTGGGAATCGTCGAGGGGCAGCCACAGCCTGTTCTGCAGCCCTCCCAGTATCTGCTACGGTCTGCCCGATCCGCTCGCAGCCGGGTCGGTGTGCCGGAGCACGGAACCGGTCACGGCCAAGACGGAGGGAAGCCCCGTGATCTTGGTGGTCATCGAGACACAGCGAAAGGGTCGCTGCTTGCCGGATCAAGCACCTGCCCGTTGCTCAGCCGTCTTCCTGTTTGCAGCGCGGCCTCAGGAACAAGCCCTCTATGAAGTTCCAAGAGGTGATATGTTTGAACCTAATGCGAATTTCTCCGCTGCTTGGCTCGGCCGTTGCGCTCGATCAGATTGGTTGCAATGGTCTCGGCAACGTTCGCAACATCTGTATCTGCAGCGGAGACCCATCCCTCCGAGAACATCATCCGTCCGAATAGGGCAGAGCACTCGCGATCGACATACCTTTCTGGGTCATCGTCGCTTTCGTCTACGTCCCTGCCCACCAGCATTTCTACCAAGGCTTCGAGCGCCAGGACTCGGGCCTCAAGAGCGGCGATTCGGTCAAGATTCTCGATTCCGGTTTCGGAAGGTCCGGGCGGAATGGACAATTCATCGAATTTGTCGTCTTGGGGCATAGTTGAACACCTCAAATTTGGGCCACCGCTTCGCTTGCCAACTCCGGTGGTAGAGTAACCTAATGCGATCAGGTGTCGACGACCGTCAAGGTTCGCGAACCGGCTGATTCCTTTGAGCAGACGCCACGCGTGCCGATACCAACCGAGGCCAGGCAACGACGCGCAAACTTCGCCTAGATGTAGTCGGTCCTCGGTTCCCTTCGTCGGACAAGATTGTCACACGTGCTTCACATCAGTTCCATATTGGGTGGAAAAGACGAAATGGAACCCTGGTTCCCTATCGAGGCTGCGAGCCGAGCGGCGGGTCGGTGGGGACCTGACGTTCTGGTGGAAGCGTTGCGCGAATGACGAATATTGGTATATCGCAATGGATCAAGGCTATATATCGCTATTGCTTGATTCCAATTCGGCTGAATAAGGCATCTATTAACAAGTTCTCTGTGGTGATCGGGTTCTCGCCTTGGAAGACATTTATCAGTGACTGGCTTCCGAATTGTGAAATCAGGCGTGAAAGGTACAATCTTTCCAAGAAAGAATTTTGGCTCGTTACCGCCCCGCTCCTGTTGCGACATCGATCAAGGGCGGAGGTCTTTGTCTGGGGTTACAAAGAGCCCGATTTCGTCAGGCGGTTCTGCGAGCGGCACAAAATTCCCCTTAACCGGGTCGAGGACGGCTTCATAAGATCCGTCCAGCTCGGCGCAACCAAGGTACCTCCGCTCTCGATCTGCATCGACCGCCAGGCATTGTACTATGACCCGACCAGCCCATCGGATTTGGAGGAGATTCTCAACACCTTCCCGTTCGATGCGAACCCTGAGGTGGTCGCGAGGGGCCGGGCCGGCATTGAGGCACTGCTCGCGAGCAGACTCAGCAAATACAATGTCGGACTCGGCGTCGACGTTGATGAGATCTATGGGCCAAAGGACCGCAAGCGTATTCTGGTCCTTGGCCAAGTCGAAGGCGACATGTCCATCCTCAAGGGGTGCAACATTCCGGGGATTACCAACAACGACCTCGTTTGGATCGCGCGAAGCGAAAACCCCAAGGCACAGATCATCTACAAGCCTCACCCAGAGGTCCTGCGCGGCATCCGAAAGGACCCACCCCAGTCAGACTCGCGTGAGGTGCTGGGCATAGCCCAGGTTCTCTTCGAAGACATCTCGCTTGCCGATGCCTTGCAGACAATCGATCAGGTCTACACGATAACGTCCTTATCCGGTTTCGAGGCCTTGATCAGGGGAATCCCGGTTACATGCCTTGGGGCCCCGTTCTATTCGGGGTGGGGGCTCACTGATGATCGACAGCGAGTAGCGCGGCGGTCTCGAAAGCTGACGATCGAGCAGCTGTTCGCCGGCGCGTACATCCTCTATCCCCGATACTTCGATCCCTATAGGCGGAGGCTGATTGAGTTCGAGGAGGCGTTGTCGCTCCTCGAGACGATGAAGAAGGGAGCCTCTGAAAGGGAGCGGCTCCACAGGGCAAGTGGTAAGGGAGGACTCCAAGAGACGGCTAAGCCGGACAAGTCCAATGTTTCACCCGCCGAGCTGCAATTGGAGACGCTCCGCACCATCCGGAAGATGCTCGAAGCGTTGGATCCCCCCAAGAAGGCGATTACGGCTCCTAAGCCGCCAGCCCGCCCGATTCGCTCAAAACTAAGAGCGTGAATGAAGGCAACCCATCGCTAAGGCAATCTCCTCCAGCTTCGAAGTAAGCTGGATTCGGTGCTGACCGCCTCGCAGCATTGACGATCGATCTGAAACCTGCAAGTTGCCGAGCCACCTTCGATCGGGGACAGCGATGCAGGATTTGAAATCATACTGGAACGGCTATTACGCAAGCCAAAGCCGTGAGAGGCGGCCAGTTCCATCTCAGTTCGCGGTGTTCGTTCAGGGCGAACTAGCCTCACCGCACCTGATAGTCGATGTCGGTTGCGGCAATGGCCGAGATACAATCTTTTTCTCATCCTATGGCAATGCGGCCCTCGGCGTAGATGGATCCTCTGCAGCTGTCGAGTATGGGCAAGCCCTGGCAGATCGGCTCGGTATGCCTGCCAGGTTCGCTTCCATCGATGTGAACGACAAGAACACGCTTGTCCGGACCATCGAAGAGGCCAAGAACGGCGACCTGCCGCTCCTTATCTATGCCCGCTTCTTTATCCATGCGATTGATGATGCCGCACAGGCCGCATTCCTAGATACCTGCGCTCAGGTTTGTAAAGACGGCGACAGATTGGCCTTCGAATTCAGAACGGTCCGCGACAAGAGTCTGGAAAAAGTGACGGAATCTCACTACCGACGCTTTGTGGAGCCGAGCGCGTTTCTTGCCGAGATGGGGCTGCGGGGGTTCAGTGCGGAGTATTTCGTCGAGGGGTTTGGTTTCGCCAAATACAAATCCGACGATGCCTACGTCGCGCGGTTTATGTGCACTAAGCGGTCATAGTGATCTTCGTCTGTTCGGCTTGGGTCGGCCGCAAGGCGATTCCTGAAGGGGGAAACGCAATGTCAGGAGAGTCTTGCTGACGTGTGATCGTCAAGAATCGCCACGGTGAATCGTTCCTAACGGTCGGCTTGAACTCACCCGGGCACATTAGTGGAGGATGTCTCGTTCCGGGGGGATTGAGTTGCGAGCCTACCGAAGATCTTCATGAATAAGTTACCAATTGGAGTAGGGGAATGAAGCGGGTAATTACGTTTGGAACCTTCGACGTTTTGCATGTTGGTCACGTTAGGATGCTACAGCGCGCACGAGCTTTGGGGGGGCATCTCACGGTAGGTGTTTCGACTGACGCCCTCAATTTCTCCAAGAAACAGAAGAAGCCTGTTTATTCGCAGTTCGATCGCATGGAGATTGTTAAGGCGATCGCGGGAGTTGACGAGGTATTTTTGGAGCACTCGCTTGAGGAGAAGGGCGAGTACATCAAAAAATACAAGGCCGACATCCTTGTGATGGGCAATGACTGGGAGGGTCGCTTTGATCACTGGGGGCATCTTTGCCAAGTCGTCTATCTGCCGCGTACGGAGGGTATCTCCACAACGGAGCTGCTGGCAGAAATCAGGGCGTCGGCCTCCGCGTAGTCGAATAGCTATGCAGCCCGTTCGATCTAGTGTCGCAGTGGCTTGACCGGGCCGCTGACTGCCGGCCCAGCCTCTCGGGGTTGTCCGGATCGCGCGTGTCGATTGCAGCTGAGGACGGAGGGGATCGTAGCGCACCCAGCAGTCTGACCCTGCCTGCGCTATAACGCCTGACTAATGTGAGCATCAGAATGAACTCGGACACTTCAGGATCGGCGAGAGTCGTTTCACCGCTTCTTAGCGTGGTTATTCCGTTTCACAATGTTGCGCAGTTGCTGCCAGATAGCGTTAGCAGCGTTCTCAACCAGCGATACAAGAACCTGGACGTCATTCTAGTGAATGACGGGTCTACGGACGGCTCTCTAGCTGTAGCTGAACAGTTTGCCGCTAAGGATGACAGGATACGTATCGTTACCATAGACAATTCTGGACCTGGGCGGGCGAGAAACGTTGGCACTGACCTCGCCAAGGGAGAGTTCATTGCCTATGTCGATTCAGACGACGTTATAACTGGCGATGCCCATCACCTGTTGATGGATAGTTTGCTAATTAGCGGCTCCGACTTTGCAACAGGTGGCGTTCGCCGCTGGAGGAATGGACAACTCCAGCAGTCAACTATCCACGACCGAGCGATACGGGCCACTGTACAGTCAACAACCATCCATCTTTCCCCCCAATTGATCTATGACATCACCTTCTGGAACAAAGTCTTTAGAACCTCGTTCATCCGGGAGGAAGTTGGCCGCTTCCCAGAGGGGATGCTTTACGAAGACATACAGCCAATCAACCGCGCGTACCTTCGAGCGCGGTCGGTGGACGTGATTGCGGATGTTATATACTATTGGCGGGTAAGAAACGATAACTCGTCTATCACACAAAGTCGCGAACAAATCAGTACTTTGCAAGACAGATGTCGAGCGATCTTGTCGACGAGGTCGGAGTATGAAGAAAACGCGAATTACAGAACTCTTCTAAATGATTTTGACGTAAAGACGCTTACGATAGATTTCCCAATCTATTTGCGCGTGTGCGCGAAACTAAGCGCCGAATACAGGGACGTCCTCTTCAGTGAGCTGAAAAAGGTTCTGACGTCAGTCAACCAAGAACTGGTATTCCCAAGGCTTCCGGTTGTCTGGCGTAGCGTTTACCATCTGTTATTGGAAGATAGGAGGGAATCTGTTGAGCGAGTTCTATCGATAAGCTCTAATCCCGAAACGTTGTTGCAGACGAAACAGGTCGGTGGCCGCTTCTATGCGACCCTACCGCTTAGCGCGAGTGGAGAGGAGACAACCGGGCCTCTATTTGATGCTACGGAATCGCTGCGGAAGGTGATCCGGAAGACCGGGCACTGGACGCTACCTGAAGGCGGCATCTTTAGTTTTAGCGCGCATATAGACCGCGTAAATCTCTCGAATCCCAGTTCGTGTGAGATTAGGGTATGGGCGAATGTCAGAGATGGAGACATCAGGGTCCCCATTGAAGTTACTAGGGTGTTTCGGAAGGAGCTAGTAGCCAAGTCTCCCTTTGCCCACGATTATAGTTGGGGCGGGTTTCAGTTTAGAATCGACTTTCGCTCTCTAAATTCATTTGTTGGCGGAAAAGATTGTATATTTGACCTGCACTTTTCAATGACGATCGGCGAGTACACCTGGACGGATCGGCTTCCGTTCAAATATCGTCCGACTGCTCTTCGCGCGTTCTTGCGGAGATTGATGTCACCCAAGGGACGTTTCTATAGCACTGCGGATCAGAAACTAGCGGTAGCAATTCAGAACCAAAGTCTTGGTAAAACCGTACGGCAGGCTGTGCGGCAGAGCGCAAACTGGTTTCAGTCGGTTGGTAGATCGCCGAAGAAGGATGTGCCCACCGATGTCTCGCCCCGGAAATTTGGGATCACCTCCGATCAAGATGGTAATGGAGTCACTTCGCGTGAGATACGGATTGAGGAGATCAGGTTCTTAGGCACTAGCTTACGTGCCAAGTTTCGGACTTCCGTCGATGGCGCGCGACTGTCGATGACGCCGAAGGAGGGGGGACAAGAGTTCCTCTTTGATGTTGAAAAACAAGCCGAGTGTCTCGTCGCGCATTTGGATTTAACGAGTGTAGAGCGCGCGCCCGGCGTCGTCGCGCCGTTGCCCACTGGAGAATATCTGATCTGCGCGTTCGATCAGGCCGGATCTACTCTCCGGTGCTCAATTGCATCAACGGAGAAACTCCAGTTGAAGAAGGGGGAGCTCTCGTTCGAACTGGTTCAGACGCAAGAGGGGATGCGCCTGAAGGTCAGAGCAGCACTCCCACCTCATGAGAGTGGAAAGGACAATCAGGCTCGCCTTGAGCATGCGGTCTACGGCAGTACTAGAAGCCAGCCAGTTCGACCGTTAATCCTGTTCGATTCTTGGGGCGGGAAGCGGATTGATGATCATCCGAAGGCAATCCACGATGCTCTCGCCGGCATGACTTCCGGATACGAGCTAGTGTTCGTGGCGCGGGATGCAACCGTTCCGGTACCCGTCAACGTCAACACTGTGCGCAAGTTTAGCACAGCCTTCTACGCCGCGCTGGGTGAGGCCGCTGCGCTGGTGATAAACAATGACCTCCCGCGGCAATTTAAACGGAGAGAAGGGCAGATTGTGCTGCAAACATGGCACGGCACCCCCCTCAAGAAAATTGGCTTTGATATCTCGGAGGTCCAATTCTTCAACAAGAATTATCTGGCCGAATTGCCAGCGCAAGTTGCTAACTGGGATGCTCTTCTAAGCCCGAGTGACTATGTTAGCCAACTCTTTCGCAGTGCGTTTCGCTTTGGCGGCGAGTTTGTTGAGGTGGGGTCGCCGCGTATTGACATGCTCAGTCGGCCTGACGCGGTACTGGAGCGCGCGCGACTTCGTCGTCTATTCAGTATACCAGATCAATCCACCGTAGCCTTATACGCACCGACGTGGCGGGACAATCAATACTCAACTTCAGGGAAGTACCGCTTCGATCAAGCCCTGGACTTGGAGCATCTCTGTGAAAAGCATCCGCATTGCTATTTCCTCGTTCGCCGCCATCATCAAATCAGTGTGCCGTTGATTACGTCAAATAACCCTCGCCTCATTGAGGTGAGCTATTATCCGAATATCACGGATCTGTACGCTATGAGTGATCTATTGATTACAGATTACTCCTCAACGATGGTCGACTTTTCGGTGACGCGAAAGCCAATGATCTGCTATGCGCCCGACATCGACGAATATCGTGATAACCTGCGCGGGTTTTATATCGACTTCGAGAACGAGATTCCTTGTCCGATAGCGCGCACGAAAGAGGAAGTCAGCGCGATTTTGGAGGACATAAGCGCCAGTATGCAGGCCTACAGCGAACGATACGCCCACTGGATTCGGCGCTATGTTGTTAACGAGGATGGTAATGCCTCCCGGCGGGCCGCGGAGTGGCTGCTCGACAGATTACAATGATTGCAAAAGCGCGCCTGGCAGTTCTGGAGCGAAGGATCTGCGTCAGAGCTTTACCTAGGCCTGCTGTATCCGCTGGTTTTCTCTGCACCCAGGCATTCTCCGCGATGCAGGGTGCTGACCGCCGGATGCGGGAGGAACGTTTGAACGAGAGCCTGTTCTTCGACCACGATCGAGCCCGCACCGCCATCGCCACTAAGCTTTGATCGAGCGGCGAGGCGTTTTGTTACCGGAGGCCGCAGTTGGGCAACAGGGGGAGACGCGAAGCCCGCATTGAGCACAGTGTCGGAGCCGGTTGCGGTGAGGACCTCGGCGAGGCGTTGGGTCTGATAGGCGAGCGAGGGGTGATCGCAGCGTCGCAATCGTCGACCCAAAGTGGCAAGTTGCTGGTAGCCACGCACCTTCGAGGGACGGAACTCAGCATGCTCCATGCTGAAAGTGCACTTAGAGGATATCGAGGTAGTCCTTGACGCTCCAATTGTGGCTGAAAAAGGGATCGGGGATATGCCAATCCTTTCCGTAAACGATCTCCAAGTATCTGAGAGCGTTAGCTGGAACGAGGCAGTCGACTCCGAGAAGCGATGCCTTAACCGAAGGGAATACATCGCTAACGGCTAAGCTTTTCCGTTTCTGGGGAAGCCAGGACACTCGGCCCTCCTCGCAAAGACCGACGAATATATCAACCTTCTTGGCCCCCCGCGAAATAATAAGCTGGCGATGGCTTACTGATCTCGAGGGGGCGACCTTGTTGAGTTCATAGCCATTTCGCGCAGCGAAATCCTCTATTATCGCCAGTCCTTGCGAAATTGTAGGTACTTCTTCGCGATCGAATGCGAGAATAATGTCCAAATCATCGTCGTGAGGGATTAAGTCCCGGTCTCGAACAAGAGAGAGCACTGATCCGAACCCTAGGCAAACCTTATCTGACACCTGTTTCGAAAGGCCCTCGATAAAGGTGTTTGCTGAATTAATGTACGTAACTTTCTCAGCAGTAGACCAGAATCTGAAGGAACGGCGCACACCGTGATGGTTCCATTCCAGATCCATACTCCCGAGCACACGCTCGTTGAAAATATCACGGATGGCAATGACAGCCTCACGGGGCAGTTTGAAGTCTTTCATGAGTTGATATGAGCGCTGGTGGTAATTGTTCGCCATGGCAGCAACAATTTCAGCAATGGCCAGCATCTCTGCCCGAAGGGGAGTGCCTAGCGCAGCCGATTTCCCTAGAGCACGTATGAATTTGGTTCGCTCGATAGCGCGGGCCTTTGAATTGTAGAGTACTTGCCACTCGGTGCCGTCAGATGACGCGGCCGCGACGAAATCCGGGGTCTTTGCCCCTGAAAACATGGCCTTCTCGATCACTAAGTGGGAGAGCTTGATCGCGGAGCCAACATCCAGGGATGCAGTCGACATCTCGTTAAAAAGTTCAAGGTTGGTAGCGTGGAGTGACGGATTCCAAGGCTGTGTCGAAACCCGGTCACTCTTACCACTCTCACCCTTTGAGAACACCGAGACATGCCCAGCATCCAAGCGGGGGAGCCCTGGCACTCCGATGCGCAAGAATCTGATTTCTGGATCGTCAAAACTCAAGGTGACAGGTGTGTTGGGCTCCTTAAAAGCCGTCAAATCAGAAAACGCTAACTGAGAGGCCGAAAGCATTCCCTCGACTGCCAATCGATAAGTTTCAGACATACAACCCTCGTGACTATTCACAAGCGCTGAACTGAACAACAGCGCCGGCTTACTAAGCGGCTTTAAGGGAACGTGCCATCGTGGGCAAGGCCCGCGACCAAACAGGTCTAAGTGGGACAGCGTTCAGTGCGATATACGACAAGGGACCCTGCAGAGCAGATCGTGTTGCCCACATTGAGAGGGATTCGGGTCGCAAAGGGTGGCACCCGGACACATAGCGATGACGACTACAGGCCCCTGATCCGAAAGGGGAGAGTTATGGATCTGGAGCGTAGGTCGCGAAGCTTTGCCTTCAGTTCCCTTCGGGTTTGCCTAAGCGCCCGCTGGGCGGCTAGGCGCTCTCGGACTTCGTTGCGCACGTAAATTTGGTATTCTGGCCGATCGCGACGTTCACTGGATATTTCAGTCAGTGCAGTGATAAACCTTTCTGTAGCGTGGCCCGTGTAGAATAGCTCTGACCGGACGCGGTCGCTCCTCGCAAGTAGGTGCATCGGATCATCGAAAGCTTCTTGAAGCCTCGCGGAACTCAGATCGGTGGGAGAAGCGATCCTGAGTCCTAATTCTTCTCGCCGACCGACTTCTAGGCTTCCCTTTTCCGTCTTGTTTCCTACCAGACAGTCTGTCGGCATATCGAGTAGGATGGTGGGTACGCGGCAGAGGACTGCGTCGAAAATGGCCCCGCTATAGTCTGACACCAGGGCGTCACATACCGACATCAACGAGAACAGGTCGTCTTCTCGTCCACAGCGGATCACGTCATCGGGAAGTCGCAATTGATCACCGACATTGTGGTGGATCTTGACGATCAGCGTGAAATCTGTGCGTAGCGTTAAGAGGGAATCCAAGTAACGATCTGAACTGCTCAACTCTCCCCAAGTGGGCGCATAAAGCAGGATCGGCTTTCCCCGATCCAGTGCTGACTTATGTCGTTGCACGGCATCCGCACGCCACTCCTCATCCCGCCAGTCATCAAAGCGATGACAGCCGATCACGTCGACAGGGCAGAAACGGGATATGTGCTGCGCCGCGACGTCTCCATACACAAGCGTTAAATCCGCAAGGGATCGCCATGCTCCATAATTGTGAGCTGATTTCGCGTAGCCGTACTGCACCATCACGATCTTGGCGTCGTTGATCAGATCGATGCCATGGAACGGCGTCTGACAGACGATCACATCGAAACGTCGGTCCAGATCCTCCATCATTTCCTTGTTGGCGATCAAGATTTCAAAACTGGAGGCATGCAGTAGGTCATGCGGAAACATCTCCAGGTTAGAGCCGCGATCCTCCAGAACAAAAACGGAACCGGGCAGCGCGCGGATGAGCCTTAGAAAATGTAGTAGCTGAAACGGATTCCATCCTATGAAGGCAACTCTCTCCGCGGCAACAGACACTGGATCACTCGCATTCAGCCATGGGAATTCAATGCGCTACAACAAAGCCTGGGCACACCGCAAGCTCGAGATCGAGCTGCGAGAGCAAAGCCGAGCGAAGACCTACGTTCCTGCCCGATCTACCTTTCTAAGATTTCAGCGAGCGAGTGAACTGCTACAATGGGTTAGGACTGCAGGGGGCTGCGGTTCTAGCGAGAGCTGGAAGGAGCCGAGTGTCATCGTAACGTAATGAACGGCACCCATAAGACGACTCGGTTCTTCGGAGAGTTCTCTATGAAATGCAAACGCGCTGTGATCTCCAACGTGTTGTCGGACTACATCCCATTCGCGACAGAAGCTTCTCTAGAAGAGATCAGCACCAGGATACTGCAACAGCTGGAGCAATTGCCGTCGAGCGCGGAAGTGCGGACCCTCCGGCGTGATGGATCTGAGACTCACACTCGGCAGCCTAGCGGGATGAAGTAGTAGACATGGCAGATGCCGTCCTTGACGAAAGTCTCCGGCATGCCCTCATGGAACCAACACACCTCCGGAATAGGCTGAACTGGTGAACGTCTTACAAATCTGGACTGTTCCTTGGAGCCATTCCGCATAGGACCGAAAATATGTTGTTTTTCTGTAGGTGCCTTCTTGTTGTCGGGGCGCTCTGGACAATGAATTGTCACGCTCTGGCATGGGGCACAATTGGCCACCAGGTTGTCGGGGCAATTGCAGAGAGACATCTCACGTCAGCGGCACGGGAGAGGATAGCTGCAATCCTCGCCACGGAAGGCAAGAAGTCCCTTGTTCAAGTGGCGAATTGGGCGGACCATGTGAGGCGTTTGACTATACCCGTACAACCGTCCCATGTTGTCCTGATGCCGTTCGGCGCTAAAGAGTACGTTCCCGACAGGGATTGTCCCGAGAAACAATGCGTAGTGGCGGCTATCGGCGCTAATATCCGGGCGCTGTCAGACCCAAAATTACCAGATCCAGCCAAGATGGTCGCCCTGAAGTATCTGGTCCATTTCGTGGGCGATATCCATCAGCCCCTTCATACTATCCGGGCAAGTCGTCTCCACAAGGCTTGGGATACCGACATCATCCGACAGCAAAATGCAAAATGGAAAAGGCTTGCTGGTCGAGTGGATGCGGAAGAAAGCGATCCCAGAGAGCGGGCCTCGATCGCGGATTGGGCTTGGGAAAGCCATCAGCTCGCCAAGGAAATCGTACGCGATGCAAAGCACCTGCGCCGGGAGGATGGGAGCTACGCCTTAAATGTGGTCTACTACCAAGCGAATTGGCCGATCGTTGAACGGAGATTGAAGGCTGCAGGAATGCGGCTGGCCTGGGCCCTGAATGATATCTTTGCGCCGAGTGAGGAAGCGAGCACGTCAGAGTCGACAGAAGCCCTTACCGAATGAAGGTGTATTTTCGCTCCCGGCTTTGATGATCGTGTAAACGCTACCGACGGAAATATTATGTCGTTTTGCGATTTTGCGAATCGAGTGGCCTTGGCTGCGCTCAGCCAGAATGGTCGGTCTGTCTACCCGTAGTCTGGGGCGTCCCAGCTTCTGCCCACTCCCCACGGCTCTAGCAATCCCGGCACGAACCCTCTCGCAGATCATGGATCGTTCGAACTCTGCGAACACGCCACACATCTGAAATAAGGCTTTTCCCGACGGCGTAGTTGTATCAACGGCCTGCTGGTGAAGATACAAATCGACGCCATTCGCCTGCATCTCCTCCAGTGTTTGGACCAAACCTGCAAGGCTCCTACCGAGGCGGGACACATCCCAGCTCATGAGCACATCGTATCTCGCCCTCACAGCATCTTTCAGGGCCTGGTCGAACTGTGGACGCCTATCTCTACCGTGTGAACCGCTAATACCCTCGTCTTCGTAAATGGCGGTAATCGGCCATCCCTTCGCTGCCGCAACACGCTCCAGTTCAATGCGCTGGTTCTCGGTAGTCTGATCTCTGGTGCTCACCCGCAGGTACAATGCTGCTCGCTTCACTCTTCCCTCCTGTTCACCAAACATCTGTTTATTGAACACTGTTTTGCCGTGCTGAGTAAGCCTGATTTTTCGAGGGAATTTCTTGCCGTTGTCGCCGGGGTTTTTTGAACACCCGGAGGTCTTCTCACGACTAATACGAGAAGGTGTACAGAGAGGCCCGCCAGAAAGGTTTACTCTAGCGGCGTCAGTGCAGACGGTCGGCAATGCTCAGCATCACGCGGAGTGTGGAGAGTGGCTGATCCGGGGGGGGGGCGGGCGAGTGCCAGGTGGGGGCGTATTGGTACGCGTATATGCCCATCACGTAAAAGATGGAAATCTCGGTGTAAACCATCGAATTCATCCTGCAAGTTACTATAATTTAGGATGATTAAAATTGCAATTTTACTTGAAATGTGGTATAATATCTTATCTACCAAGTATTGCTGGTAGAACACATGTAGGAGGATATTGTAGAAAGGAATTTTATGATCAAAGTGAATTGTGAATATAGGGTGGCGAGATGACGGCTCACCCCAAGATGATTACGTTTACCGTAGATGATCCGAAATCGCTTCTCGCCAAGCTCTATGGGTCAAGGAAGGCCATCCGGGAAGAGGGGGAGAGCTATCCCTTCAAGATCGTAGACCTGAATGAAAGGTGGCGGGTGATCCTGTGCAAGGATGGCATACAATGGATACTGCAAAAGAGAGGTGGGTTGGACAAGGGTGAGGCTAGGTGGCGAGGGATGGCTTACTACCGCACCAAGGCAGGTCTATTGAATAGAATCCGGCGAGAGGGGGTTGAGTTGACGTCGGACGCAATGGCGGTGCTGGCAGCTTTACCTGAGAGGTTGTAGGCTTCAATGTCGTGGTTCGCCGTAACCGCTCATATACGAATGCGGTGCTCTCGTACCCATCGCTCTCCCTTCTGTCGAATGAAGGCTCTGCGTCGCTCTAGATAGTAGCGGTAGTCTGGGCCTTCTTCGACTTCCGAAACGTATTCCTCGAGATCCTTGACGCCAAGATCGTGCAGAAGCTGTGCGTTCTCCGGCAGATTCTCTTCATGCCAGGTGGTGTCGGCGTCGATCTCGATGGCTTGGCCCTCCAGCCTGCGATAAGCGTCTGACATCACCTGCTTCAGCCTGTCCTGTCTCCCATCCTCCACGATAAAGCTATCGTGAACCGGAAGGGCTAATGTGCCCTCTGCCATCAGTGTGAGCATCACCTCCTCTGCAATGTCTGCGTCCCGTCGCTGAAGCTCAATACCCACGCCGGTGTTGAAATAGCGGTCAATGGGGGTGTGCTTCTCCTTGATTGCACTCTGAAGGTCCCGCCACGACACTCGCGGCGGAAGCATGTCTTTGCGAGGTGCCTTGATGCGACCCTCGGCGTTGATAATCTTGAGGGTGGTCAACTTGATAAGCTTCCTGAACTCAGGAGGTACGCCGTCGATCGAATACGCATCACCCTCCAGCTTCAGGCCTTCTCGGGCATAGAGCATCGCGATCTGCAGGTTGGAGTAGTCCAGTTCAGCAGTCGGATAGCCGTTGATGGTGATGAATCTACGGTACCGGCTTGGGATCTCTTGCCACCAGCCTCCATAGAACCGCCCTCCATTGCCGAACGTGCTGTTATTGAAAACACGGTAGAGTTGACTTCTGCCGAGAAGGTCGAGGTCCTTCCGAGATCCGCTACGCTCTCCAAAGGCATCCTGCTCCTCGTCTGTCCCTTGGCTCAGAGCCTTAGATTCCCGGTCGGGAATGAGCAGATCGATCCAGTGATCCTCTGCTATGAACCTGTTGAGCGCAACGAGATTGGCATTCATCCTGCCCGTTTCGTGTGTCGGATTGAATGAGAGTGATCCTCCCTGTGGGTCTCTGAGTTGTAAGAGGGGAGGGGTATGAATAGAAAATAGTTGTGAGAGTTCAGGGGAGTTTGGATTATTCTCTAAAGTGTTCCCAGTAATACGGTTGTTATTATCTTCTCGTAGGGCCCATCGATCAATCTCTTCGATGAGACGTCTCGTAGCCCTTACTCTTGTCCTAAATCCCTTTCCTTGTTCTTGAATAAAGTTGCCAGCCCTTCGTTCTAAATAACCGTGACCTCCTTCACGTGCCAAATAGTCTATTACATTCCTAGTCTGTCTTATATTCATTCTAAACGGGTTGTGTGGAGAGATCTTATAGTCTTTGTTTCGAAGCCCGATGACTACATAACGATCTGGATCTAATTGATGTGCGCGGTATGCATTCCCGAGAACGAGCGCCAGGCTGTTCTTGATGGCTTCCCTTAGATCTCTTCTGTTTCCTAGACCATGATGCCTTATGACATCTTCCGCTAGCTGATCCAGGTAAGGTCCGAACAAGGGTTCACCCAGCCTAAAGTTCAGGCGAAGGTGCTTGCTATGCATTATGTCGTGACGACGGGGAGGGGTGTAGGGCATCTGAATACGTTCGAATAGGGTCGCAATAACTCTTTACGCCCGGACCAACCCTCCGAAGGCGTCTCAATCAAAAATCAATAAGCGAGCCTTCAGCCCTCGGACTTAAAAAAGGCTGACCGATTGCACTCGCATTGTAGAACCTTCGGTAGATGGTGAGGCTCGAAGGATTCTGCAAGCGGATGTCAGCACAAGGGTCACTTAGGTTCCTCCCGCCTTATGAAGAGCTCGCTGAGAGCTTCTCGGCAATCTCGCGTACCCTCATATGAGTGTAGCGGAAGAGCGCTCGGGGATCTTTGTGTCCGCTCACGAGTGCCACTTCAGGGATGCTGAGGCCCTTTTCAAAAAACCTGCTGACCGCCTCATGCCTGAGATCATGGAAGTGCAGGTCCTCAAGCCCCGCTCGCTTCCGCATTCGTTCCCACGCCAGCCTTACTGCGTTGCCGGTCAACGCTGGGAATATCCGTGTGTCGGTGACAGGCAGCGTTCCGAACACTTCGAGCGCCTTTGGTGAAAGCGGCACAAAGCGGCTTTCTCCGTTTTTGGTCATCGGAAGAAAAGCTGTTCGACTCCTAAAATCGATGTTCTCCCATTCGAGCCCAATGAGTTCTCCCCGCCTCATCCCGGTTTCGAGGGCAAGAAGTATCATTGGCAGAATGAAGGGGTTTCTCGTCTGCTTGGCTGCTCTGATCAGCACGTCCAACTCCTCCGCCCCGATCCTTCGTTGCCGCCTCCCGCCCGTACTTCCAAGTTTCAGTTTCGCGAGAGGGTTCCCCCGTAGCGGAAGGTTCCATTCGTGGCGAGCGACTTCAAACATCGCCCTCAAAGGGGAGATCTGTCGGCTCAGGGAGTTCGCTGAGATAGATACAAGACGCCTGTCCCGATAGGCTGCGAAATCCGCTTTGGTGACCGTAGAGAGCTTCCGCTTGCACAGTGGATCGCGAAGGAAGGCGTTCAGGATGTACGTCTCGACCTGACAGCTCTTCTTCGTGGGCAAAATCTCATCTCTGTATCGGGTGACGAGTTGCCCCAGCGTGATCCTGTCGAGCACCTTGGGTGATAAAGGTAGGTCGCATCTGTCAGCTTGACCGTCCCAGTGCCGAGCCCACTCCAATGCACTCTTACGGTCTCGAAATGATCGAGATTTTGGAGGAAATCCCTGCCGGCGAATCTGGACCTGCCACCTGGTCCCCCGCTTGCGTACCGTAGCCATCGTCATCCCTTTGTTGTGACCAAGGTGTGACAGCCGGCAATTCAGACGTTTTCCGTACTCGGGTACGAAGCAGAAAATCGAGCAATATCAGGGAGGTCGGATGGTGGGCGTGACAGGGATTGAACCTGTGACCCCTACGATGTCAACGTAGTGCTCTCCCGCTGAGCTACACGCCCATCCGAATGGCGCGCATACACCACTTTTGCTGCGAGGCGTCAATAGCGTTACGGCTGACCTCAGGGAATTCGCCGATGCACTTTGTACGGGAAGCAGTCATGGGGGTGTTCGCCACGCATTTGCCCCCGGAGAGCGGCTGGGGCTGCCCGTCAGCAGCGTGGCTCTATGTCCTCAGCCCCTGCGGCGCTCAGGCCGCCTGCAGCATCTTCTCGACCTCGTTGACGAGTTCGCGCAGATGGAACGGCTTGGACAGGATCTTGGCGTCCCGGGGCGCCTTAGAATCAGGATTGAGCGCAACGGCGGCAAAGCCGGTGATGAACATTACCTTGAGGTCCGGGTCGATTTCGGTGGCGCGGCGCGCAAGCTCGATCCCGTCCATCTCCGGCATGACGATGTCGGTCAGGAGCAGCGAGAACGGCTCCTCGCGCAGCCGTTCGTAGGCGCTCGCGCCGTTGTCGAAATCGCTCACGTCGTAGCCTGCGCGTTCCAAAGCCTTGACCAGGAAGCGACGCATGTCGTCGTCGTCCTCTGCCAAAAGAATGCGAGTCATTTTTCCCCGTCCGAATCAGTATTGCAGGGCCGCGGCACGCGGCCCGTTAACCAAGCTTGTATATGAATCGGGCGGCGTAAAGATCAAGTGAATGCGCCTTCTCGGTCACGGGCTGGATGCTGGACAGGCCCGGCGCTAGATGGCAGGTTTCGGGGAATGCAGCAGGCGGTTCGCGGTGGGCATAATCAGATGACGGCGGCCGGTGACTTCACGTCGGTAGGGGCGTTCGAGATCCGGTCGGCGGCCGAACAGCGGGTCCCGTTTGTATTCAACTCGCCGCATAGCGGTCGCCACTATCCGAGGCGCTTTCTGGAGATGACCAAGCTCGACGCGATGGTCATCCGCCGCTCCGAGGACAGCTATGTAGACGAACTCTTCGCGGGGGCTGTGGCGCTGGGCGCGCCCTTGCTCGCCGCGAATTTTCCGCGGGCGTATCTCGACGTGAACCGCGAGCCCTGGGAACTTGACCCGCGCATGTTCCAGGAGACGCTGCCTCCCTTCGCCAACATCCGCTCGGCCCGCGTGGCCGGCGGTCTCGGCACCATTCCCAAGCTGGTCGGAGAGGGGCTCGACATCTATCCGTCGCGTCTGCCGCTCGGCGAAGCGGTCAGCCGCATCGAGGCCGTCTACAAGCCCTACCACGAGACGCTGATGCGCATGGTGACGCGCACGCACGCCCGCTTCGGCTATGCCGTGCTCGTCGATTGCCACTCCATGCCGGCGAGCATCCGCATTGGCGATACGGGGGTTCGGCCGGATTTCATCGTGGGCGACCGGTTCGGCGCGTCCGCCTCGGCTGCTGTCGTCGAAGCCGTCATCTCGCTCCTGTCGTCGCTCGGCTATACCGTCGCGCACAACAAGCCCTATGCGGGCGGATTCATCACGGAACATTACGGCCGGCCTGCGCGCGGGCTGCATGCGATCCAGATCGAGGTCAATCGCGGCCTTTACGTGAACGAGCGTACGCTGCAGAAGACGGCCGGGTTCGATTCGCTGGCCGACGATCTGACGCGCTTCTGCGCCGATCTGGTGTCGCTACCGGACCACGTGTTCACTGGCCTGCCGCTCGCCGCCGAATGAATTTTCGCATCGGCAGATGGAGCATCGAGCCCAAAAAAAACCGCGCTGCTCGCACAACGCGGTGGAAGTCTAGGGAGGAAACGCCCAAGGAGGGCATGAACAGGAACCCCTGTTCGAGTTGAGGATATTGTGCATCGCACAAATGTCAAGCGAATCTGGTTCAATTCCTCACAATCGATGAGATCTGCCTGTTAAACAGGCGATTGTTTGTATTCCGAGCAATTTGGTAGAAGCTGAGAAAGGTGGGTCCTTGATCGTTCCGGCAGAGTTCCTTCGCCGCATTGCAGCAGCCGCTGCCCAGGAGACGCTGCCGCGTTTTCGCAGCCAGGGCACTGTTTCCAACAAGCTCGCCGCGGGCTTCGACCCTGTGACGGAGGCGGACCAGGAAGCGGAACGGGTGATCCGAGAACTGATCCGCGCCGAATATCCCGGCCACGGCATCATTGGCGAAGAGCATGGCTCCGAGGGTGCGGCCAGCCGCCATCAATGGGTCATCGATCCGATCGACGGTACCCGTGCCTTCATTTCCGGCATCCCCGTATGGGGCACGCTTGTCGGGCTCACCGTCGATGGAGACGCCGTAGCGGGATTGATGTCTCAGCCCTTCACCGGTGAACTCTACTACGCGACGGGCGCCGGGGCGCGCTACGAGGGCCCTGGTGGAGAGCGGGCGCTGACGACACGCAAGACGCAGTCGCTGTCGGAAGCGATCCTGTTCACCACCACGCCCGCGCTCTTCAAGGGAGACATGCGAGCCCGCTACGACAGGCTGGAGGCCCAGGTGCGGCTCGCCCGCTACGGAACGGACTGCTATGCCTTCGCGATGGTAGCCGCGGGACAAGTGGACGTCGTCGTCGACCCTGGCTTGCAGTCCTATGACATCGTCGGGCTGGCGCCCATCATCGAGCAGGCCGGCGGGGTGGTGACGCGGTTCGACGGCGGACCGGTCGAGCAGGGCGGCGACGTGATTGCCGCCGCCACGCCCGAACTACATGCGGCAGCGCGGGAAATTTTGTTCGGATAGGTGTCGGAGAACCCTGACCTCTATTCGGCCCAATCCAATTGCATCTCGAAATATACCCCTTCATCCAGCCTCGGCCACCCTCTCCTCAGCGGGGAGAAGGTGGCCCGAAGAGGGAACGATCCGTACGCGATTGCCCTTTACTCCGCCCACTCAGGTTCGACGATCGCTCCTGGCACGAAGGCGTCGAAGGCGGCAAGCAACTGCTCCCGATAGAGATCCGCCTCCTGCAGCAACTCGTGGCGCGCGCCGGGGATGGTGATCAGCGAAGCGGTCTTGAGCTTGGCCGCAAGCTCCTCGGTCGCCCTGTTCGAGACGATCTCGTCGGCACCGGCCGCGACGAACAGCGTCGGCACGTGGAAACTCTCGATGAAAGCGGGCTCGTGAACCTTCTCGATGCCAATGCACGCGGCCCTGACCCAGGACACTGTCGGACCGCGCAGCGCCAGATGCGGCGCAGTCTCGTAGATGAGCTTGTTGCGCCGGAAGCGTTCGACGTCGGTGGTCAGCCTGTTGGTGGCGAACGGCGCGATCTCCCCCACCCGCTTGCTGCCGAAGGCATAGCTGCCGCGTGCTCCCATCCAATAGCAGGCGTTCATGACGCGCTTGATGGTGCGGACGGAAAACGGCAGCGCGGCCGTGCCCAGGAATGGCGCGACCAGCACCATCCGCCTGACCCGGTTGGCCAGGGAACTCGAGGCAAGCAACGCGACCAGCGCGCCGGTGGAATGGGCGAGGAGGAAGTAGGGGCCGCGACAGTCCGGCAGGACGACGTCGGTGAAGAACTGATCGAGGTCGCCTGCGTAGTCGTCGAAGCTGCGGACATGACCGCGCAGGGGATCGCGCAGCATCCGTCCTGAACCGCCCTGGCCGCGCCAGTCGAAGATGGCACTCGCCAGGTTACGGTCGCCGAGGTCGCGCATCGTCTCGAAATATTTCTCGAGGGCCTCGTTTCGGCCGGTCAGTATGACGACGGTGCCCGAAGGCTTTCGTTCGTCAGGCGTGGACAGCGCATAGCGCAGCCGATGGCCGTCGCGGGTCTCGAGATGCCCGCCTCTCAGATTGTCCGGACGGGGATTGCCCGGAACGTCAAAAAACATCTCGTTCATCTGTCCGCCACGGGTTGCGACACGCAAGCCAACCCTATCGCCCTCGAAATAGGAGCATAAAAGGCAATGACAAAGAAGTGGACGGTTTTGGGCAGCGTGGCGAAAGGGAGCAGGCCGGAGGCCATATTCCGTGGCGGGCCTCCGGCCTCTGTCGAACCGGGCGGAAGGGACGATTTCACCCGGTTCGGCTTCCGCGATGACGCAATTGGCGCATCGCTTTCCTTGATATGGCAGGGACCGTAGCGGCAGATTGCTGAATGCCGGCCGAAGATGCGGTTCATCCGGGGTTCATGTTGCGAGCTATTCGCAAGTCTTGAATGGTTTTCGAGCCATCCCCACATAGCAAATGCGGTCGCCTGGAAGGGGCCGCTGATCCAGGCAGAAGGCCAGAACGGGTTCTGCGACGGATCAAAACGCCACATGTTGCTCAATGGAGAACAGACTATGCGTCACATCGATTTTTCCCCGCTCTATCGTTCGACGGTCGGCTTCGATCGCCTCTTCACGATGCTTGATTCGCTTGGGCAGCCCGACAACGGCCAGTCCTATCCTCCTTACAACATCGAGCGGACCGGCGACGACGCCTACCGAATTTCGATGGCGGTTGCCGGCTTCTCCGAAGGCGACATCGAGATCGAGTCGCACCGCAACGTGCTGACCGTAAAGGGCGAGCGCAAGGAAGAGAACGGTAATGGCGGTGACGTCATCTACCGCGGCATCGCCGCTCGTGCCTTCGAGCGCCGCTTCCAACTCGCCGACCATGTCGAGGTCACCGGCGCCAACCTCAAGAACGGCCTGCTTCACATCGACCTGAAGCGCAACGTTCCCGAGGAGATGAAGCCCCGCAAGATCGCGATCGCCGCTGCCCCGGCTGAGTCCAAGCGGATCGAGGCGAACGCCGCCTAATTCGGCCGGCAAGACCGATCCATCCGAGCGGCGCCGATTCGGCGCCGCTTTTTCGTTGCCGATTACGCGATCAACTCGGCCAGCCCGTCCACATCCTCCTCGGTCGTCGCAAAGCTGGTGACGAGGCGGCACATGGCCTCGTCCGCCCCGATCTCTCCGGCAAAGCCTTGCGGCGGGTGCCAATCGTAGAATGATGCACCGGCGTCGAAGGCCTTGTGCATCGTTGCCTTGCTCACGATCGCGAAAACCTCGTTGGCCTGCGGATTCCAGGCGAGCCGGGCGGTCCTCGAAGCCCTTATGCCGTCCGCGAGCCTTGCCGCCATGCGGTTGGCGTGCGCGGCGGTCTCGAGCCATAAGCCGTCGGCGAAGTAGGCGTCGAACTGCGCCGCAATGAAGCGCGATTTCGAAAAGAGCTGTGCGCCGCGCTTGCGCAGGAACGAGAACTCCTCGGCGCGGGAGCGGTCGAACAGCACGACCGCCTCTGCGCACCAGCAGCCGTTCTTGGTGCCGCCGAAGGAGAGGATGTCGACCCCACGCTTCCAGGTCATCTCGGCGGGCGTGGTGCCCAGCGACGCCAGCGCATTGGCGAAGCGCGCGCCGTCCATGTGGAGCGGCAGTCCGTATTTGCGCGTCACCGCCGAGATCGCGGAAATCTGATCCAGCGAATAGACGGTCCCTGCCTCGGTGGCTTGCGTGATGGTGACGGCGATCGGGCGGCCGGAGTGCACGACATGCGGCACGAACCTGCCGATCGCCCGATCGAGGCGGTCCGCCGCGATCCGGCCCTCGGCGCCATCCACCGTGTGAAGTCGCGAGCCTCCGGACAGATATTCGAAGGCGCCGCATTCGTCTTCAACTACGTGCGCCTCCCGATGGCAGAAGGCGATGCCTCCGGGGCGGTTGTAGAGGGTCAAGGCGAGGGTGTTCGCCGCGGTGCCGGTAGCGACGAAGAAGACCTCCACCTCGCGCTCGAAGACCTCGGCGAATTTCTGGGCCACTGCCTTGTCCAGTTCGCCGGCCCCATAGGCGCGCTCGTATCCGGAGGCATGGCGCAGCAGGCTCTCCGCCACCCTCGGGTGCGCGCCTGCCCAATTGTCGGAAGAAAAGTGCATTTGAATCGTCCTGCGGTTTCGCGACGCACAGAACGGGAAATCGGTGTGGGCTTCAAGGGCGCAACCCTCATTCGCTTACGGCTGGAAGCCCCTGCGTTCGAAAATGTCGCCGCGCGATCGCCTACCGCAGTTTTGTTGCGCCAATCGGCCCCATTGTTTGCAGTTCGATCTTGTGCGCTAAACTGGTTTCTGTCATAGGAAATATAGGACAGCAGTGCTGTCTTATTTTTCCGCTGAGCGGCGAACCGGGTCGACCGTCGGAGGAGCGCCCTTTTGGCTGTTTCCGCGACATGACGCCGGCTCTCCGGTTGATGAGCATTCGGCAGCTCTGTCTGCTGGCGGCCGGGACTTGACCGATTGCAGCGAGGCGGACGAGCCAACGAAACGAGGCCGGCCATGACCGATATGTCATTTGCGACGCGTGGGCAGCTTGCTGCCGCATCGGTGAGTGCTACCGCGACGAAATCGACGCCGGCCGCACAGGGCCTCTATGATCCTCGCAACGAGCATGACGCATGCGGGGTTGGCTTCATCGCGCAGATGAAGGGCGTGAAGTCGCACCAGATCGTCCAGGACGGCCTTTTCATGCTTGAGAATCTCACGCATCGCGGCGCTGTCGGGGCCGATCCTCTCGTCGGCGACGGGGCGGGCGTGCTCGTCCAGATCCCGGACCGGCTTTTCAGAGAAGAGATGGCGAAGCTCGGCGTCGAGCTGCCTTCAGCCGGCCAGTACGGCGTCGGCCACTGGTTCATGCCGCAGGACGCCGCCTTGCGCGAGCATGTCGACGAGATCATCCGGGAGTCCGCGCAGTCCGAAGGTCTGCCGATCCTTGGCTTCCGCGAAGTGCCTGTCGACAACTCCAGCCTGTCCAAGGCGCCGGAGATCGTGGCGGCGGAGCCCTACCATCGGCAGGTCTTCGTCGGCCGCACGCCCGACATCGTCGACGACGAGGAGTATGAGGCGCGGCTCTACCTGCTTCGCAAGGTGATCTCGGGCCGGATCTATGCCGAGAACAACAACCGTGACGTGGGCGCCTATTGCGTGTCCCTGTCCTCGCGCACCATCGTCTACAAGGGCATGTTCCTGGCCAATCAGGTCGGCGCCTACTACAAGGACCTCACCGATCCGCGCTTCGAAACGGCGCTCATCCTGGTCCACCAGCGCTTTTCGACGAACACCTTCCCGTCGTGGAAGCTCGCTCATCCCTACCGGATGGTCGCCCACAACGGTGAGATCAACACCGTGCGCGGCAACAACAACTGGATGGCGGCGCGCCAGGCTTCGGTCGATTCCGAGCTTTTCGGCAACAATATCTCGAAGCTCTGGCCGATCTCCTACGAGGGCCAGTCCGACACGGCGTGTTTCGACAATGCGCTCGAATTCCTGTTCCAGGGCGGCTACAGCCTGGCGCATTCCATGATGATGCTGATCCCGGAAGCCTGGGCCGGCAACAAGCTCATGGATGCCGACCGCAAGGCCTTCTACGAATATCATGCCGCGCTTATGGAGCCGTGGGACGGCCCGGCGGCGGTCGCTTTCACCGACGGACGCCAGATCGGCGCCACGCTCGACCGAAACGGGCTGAGGCCAGCGCGCTATGTCGTGACCGATGACGACCGCGTGATTTTGGCCTCGGAGGCCGGTGCCCTGCCGGTCGAGGAGAAGCACATCGTTCAGAAATGGCGACTGCAGCCGGGCCGCATGCTGCTGATCGACCTACGCGAGGGGCGCATCATCTCGGATGACGAGATCAAGTCCGAGATCGCGACAAGGCACCCCTACAAGCAATGGCTGGCCAACACCCAACTGATCCTCGAGGATCTGAGCCCGGTCGAGCCGCGGGCCTTGCGGCGCGACGTGGGCCTGCTCGATCGCCAGCAGGCGTTCGGCTACACGCAGGAAGACCTGAAGCTGCTCATGTCGCCGATGGCGACGACGGGTCAGGAAGCGGTCGGTTCGATGGGGACTGACACGCCGATTGCGGCGATGTCCGACAAGCCGAAGCTGCTTTATCATTATTTCAAGCAGAATTTCGCGCAGGTCACCAACCCGCCGATCGATCCGATCCGCGAAGAATTGGTGATGAGCCTGGTGTCCTTCATCGGGCCGCGGCCGAACATCTTCGATCTTGTCGGCTCGTCGCGGAAGAAGCGGCTGGAGGTGCGGCAGCCGATCCTGACGAACGCGGATTTGGAGAAGATTCGCTCCATCGGACACACCGAAGACCGGTTCGACACCAAGACGATCGACATCACCTATTCCGCCAATGAAGGTGCCGCCGGCATGCCGGCCGCGATCGAACGCCTTTGCGAACGTGCCGAGGCGGCGGTGGCAGGTGGATACAACATCATCATCCTTTCCGACCGTCAGATCGGTCCGGACCGCATCGACATCCCCACGCTTCTGGCCACGGCAGCGGTTCACCACCACCTCATCCGAAAGGGGCTGCGTACCTCGGTCGGACTGGTGGTGGAATCCGGCGAACCGCGCGAAGTCCATCACTTCTGCTGCCTGGCAGGCTACGGTGCGGAGGCGATCAATCCCTATCTCGCCTTCGACACGCTGGTCGACATGCACAAGCGGGGCGAGTTCCCGCCGGAGATCGACGCGCACGAGGTCGTCTCGCGCTACATCAAGTCCATCGGCAAAGGCATCCTAAAGGTGATGTCCAAGATGGGCATCTCCACCTACCAGTCCTATTGCGGCGCGCAGATCTTCGACGCGGTCGGGCTGAAATCCGAGTTCGTGGAGCGGTTTTTCACTGGTACTGCCACGATGATCGAGGGCGTTGGCCTGGAAGAGATCGCGGCCGAGACGGTCGCGCGCCATAAAGATGCGTTCGGCGACGATCCTGTCCTGCGCAATTCGCTGGAGGTCGGCGGCGATTACCTCTTCCGCATGCGCGGCGAGGCGCATGTCTGGTCGCCCGATGCGGTCGCCTCGCTCCAGCACGCGGTACGCAAGGGGTCCTGGGAGACATTTAAGGAGTTTTCCGCCCAGATCGACAGCAACTCGGCGGAGGCCAAGACGATCCGCGGCCTCTTCCGCATCAAGATGGCCGAGGAGACCGGGCGCCGGAAGGTACCGCTCGACGAGGTGATGCCGGCGGCGGAGATCGTGCGCCGCTTCTCCACCGGCGCAATGTCCTTCGGGTCGATCAGCCGCGAGGCCCACACGACGCTCGCCCGCGCCATGAACCAGATCGGCGGCAAGTCGAACACGGGTGAAGGCGGCGAAGAGCCGGACCGCTATTTGCCGTTGCCCGGCGGCGGCGCGAACCCGGAGCGCTCGGCGATCAAGCAGGTCGCATCGGGCCGCTTCGGCGTGACGGCGGAGTATCTCGTCAACTCCGACATGATGCAGATCAAGGTCGCGCAGGGCGCCAAGCCGGGAGAGGGCGGCCAACTGCCGGGCCACAAGGTCGATGCGACGATCGCCAAGACCCGGCATTCGACTCCGGGCGTCGGCCTGATCTCGCCGCCGCCGCATCACGACATCTATTCGATCGAGGACCTGGCGCAGCTCATCTACGACCTGAAGAACGTCAACCCGGCTGGCGACGTGTCGGTCAAGTTGGTGTCCGAGGTCGGTGTCGGCACGGTCGCGGCTGGCGTGGCCAAGGCACGCGCCGACCACATCACCATTGCCGGTTACGACGGCGGCACCGGCGCCTCGCCGCTGACCTCGCTCAAGCATGCCGGCTCGCCCTGGGAAATGGGCCTCGCCGAGACGCACCAGACCCTGGTGCTGAACGGGCTGCGGTCGCGCGTTGCGCTGCAGGTCGACGGTGGCCTGCGCACTGGCCGAGACGTCATTGTCGGCGCGCTGCTTGGGGCGGATGAATTCGGCTTCTCGACGGCTCCGCTGATCGCGGCCGGCTGCATCATGATGCGCAAGTGCCACCTCAACACTTGCCCGGTCGGCGTCGCGACGCAGGACCCGGTGCTGCGAAAGCGCTTCAAGGGCACGCCCGAGCACGTTATCAACTACTTCTTCTATGTGGCCGAAGAGGTGCGGGAGCTTCTGGCCGAGATGGGCTACCGCCATCTCGACGAGATCATCGGCTCGTCCGATCTGCTCGAGAAACAGGAGATGATCGACCATTGGAAGGCGAGGGGCCTCGATTTCAGCCGGATCTTCTACAAGCCGGACGCGCCCCCAGAGGCGACGCACTGGACTGAGAAGCAAAAGCATCCGATAGACGACGTGCTCGACCGCAAGCTGATCGAGTTGGCCCGGCCGGCGCTGGAAACCAAGATTCCGGTGAAGGTCGAACTGCCGATCCGCAACACCGACCGCTCGACCGGCGCGATGCTTTCTGGCGAATTGGTCAAGCGCTACCGCCACAAGGGGCTGAAGGACGACACGATCCAGGTGCAGCTGACGGGTACGGCGGGGCAATCCTTCGGCGCGTTCCTGGCGCGGGGTATCACCTTCGATCTGACCGGCGACGCAAACGATTATGTCGGCAAGGGGCTTTCAGGCGGACGCATCATCATCCGCCCGCGCGATGATGCGCAGATCGTTCCCGAACGATCGATCATCGTCGGCAACACGGTGTTATACGGTGCCATCGACGGCGAGTGCTATTTCCGCGGGGTTGCCGGAGAGCGCTTCGCGGTGCGCAACTCGGGTGCCGTCGCGGTCGTTGAAGGCGTGGGCGACCACGGCTGTGAGTACATGACCGGCGGCGTGGTGGTGGTGATCGGCCAGACCGGCCGCAACTTCGCCGCCGGCATGTCGGGCGGCGTCGCCTATGTGCTCGACGAGGCCGGCGACTTCGCCGAGCGCTGCAACATGGCGATGGTCGAGCTCGAGCCGGTCCCGGAGGAGGACGACATGCTGGAAAGGCTGCACCATCACGGCGGCGACCTGGCCCATATGGGCCGGGTAGATGTCTCGGGCGACATGACCAAGCATGACGAGGAGCGGCTGGTCCAGTTGATCTCGAACCATGCGCACTACACCGGGTCGGCACGCGCCAAGGAAATCCTCGAGCACTGGGCGGACTACCGGCCGAAATTCCGGAAGGTCATGCCGGTCGAGTATCGCCGCGCGCTGATCGAGATGGAGCGCATGAGGATGAACGTCGCCGCGGAGTAGTCATATACTGGACGTCTAACCTGAAGGAGGCCCGATATGATCGCGCGCCTAAGAATACGACAGGATGAGAGCGGTCAGACCCTGACCCTTCCTCCCGAACTGACGTTGCCGGGGTCCGAGGTGTTCGTCACGAAGGAAGGCAACAGGCTGGTAGTTGAGCCCGTGATGGTCACGGACAAATCCTCGTTTTTCAAGTGGCTTGAAACCATCGAACCTTGGGACGGCCCGGGACCCGATGATCTCGATCCGCCGCCGGAGGAGTTGAAGCTCTGATCTATCTCCTCGATACGAACATCATCTCCGATATCGTACGCCACCCTAAGGGAAGCGTGGTCGATGCGATGATTTTGGCGTCGGCCGATGAGATCGTGACCAGCGTAGTCGTGGCCGGCGAGCTCAGAACCTGGATTGCAAAGAATAACTCTCCGAGACTGTCACGGTTGGTCGAAACAACGTTGATCGCGGTACCTGTTCAGCCGCTGGGCCCGGGCATCGCAGAGATATATGGACGGGTGCGTGCGGAACTCGAGCGCGCTGGAACGCCGATCGGAGGGAACGACCTCTGGATTGCGGCTCACGCGCTGGCGCTTGGCGCCGTGCTCGTCACGGATAATGAGCGCGAGTTCAAACGAGTGCCGGGTCTCTCGCTCGACAATTGGCTGCGTAGATCGCCGCAGAAGTGAAGAAAGAAGATGGGCAAGGTAACAGGCTTTCTCGAGATCGACCGGCAGGTGCCGAAGTACCAGCCGGCCTCGGACCGCATCCGGCATTTCCGCGAATTCACGCTGCCGATGTCGGACAAGGAGGTCGAGAAACAGGCGGCGCGCTGCATGGATTGCGGCATCCCGTACTGCCATGGGCCGACTGGCTGTCCGGTCCACAACCAGATTCCGGACTGGAACGACCTCGTCTACAATGGTGACTGGGAGACGGCGATCCGCAATCTCCACTCCACGAACAATTTTCCGGAATTCACGGGCCGCATCTGCCCCGCGCCGTGCGAGGAAGCGTGCACGCTGAACCTTGAGGACATCCCGGTTGCCATCAAGACCATCGAGCAGGCGCTCGCCGACAAGGCGTATGAACTCGGCATGGTGCGGCCCCAGCCGGCGGCCACGAAGACCGGCAAGCGCGTAGCCGTGATCGGCTCGGGCCCGGCCGGCATGGCCGCGGCCCAGCAGCTCGGCCGGGCCGGGCACGAGATTCATCTCTACGAGCGGGAGAGCAGGCCGGGCGGTCTGATGCGCTTTGGCATCCCGGATTTCAAGATGGAGAAGCATTTCATCGACCGCCGGGTCGAGCAGATGCAGGGCGAGGGGGTGACTTTCTTTTGCGGCGTCAATGTCGGGGTCGACAAGAGCATCGACGAACTGCTCGCGAGCTACGACGCAGTGCTCTATTGCGGCGGATCCGAGACCCCGCGCGCGGCCGGTATCCCGGGGGCGGAGTTCGATGGCGTGCATGATGCGATGCCGTATCTCGTGCAGCAGAACAAGCGGCTTGCGGGCGAGGATATCAGTTCCATCGCCTGGCCGTCGAAGCCGATCTCCGCCGCAGGCAAGCATGTGGTCGTCGTGGGCGGCGGCGATACGGCGTCCGACTGCATCGGCACCGCCTTCAGGCAGGGAGCCGTTCGGGTGACGCAACTCGATATCCGGCCCCAGCCGCCCGAGAGGGAGAACAAGCTTGCAGTCTGGCCCTACTGGGCGACGAAGATGCGCACTTCGTCCTCGCAGGCCGAGGGCGCGGAACGCGAGTTCCAGGTAGCTACGCTCGAGTTCATCGGCGAAGAGGGCGAACTGACCGGGGTCAAATGCTGCGAGGTGGACGAGCAGCGGCAGCCCGTTCCCGGTACCGAGTTCGTCATCCGCGCCGACCTCGCCTTCATCGCCATCGGCTTCGCCGGGCCATTCGGGGACGGCGTGGTCAAGGAACTCGGTCCCCGCCTGCAGATGAAGGTGGACAGCAGGCGCTCCACCAACGTCGCCGCTAACGATCGGGATTATCGCACCAGCATCGAAAAACTGTTCGCCGCTGGCGACGTGCGCCGCGGTCAGTCGCTTGTCGTGTGGGCTATCCGGGAAGGAAGGCAGGCTGCGCGATCGATCGACGAGGCCCTGATGGGATCGAGCGTCCTGCCGCGCTGACGCGACAGGCGGCTCGGTCTAATGAGCTGCCGGCGCGGCGGCGGGTGCTGCAGTTTCTGCAGAGGGCGAAGTAGACGGGATCGTACTGCGCAACGGCCCGGAGTTGGGTTCCGAAGGCCAGGAAAAATTGTCCGCACGACCGGCTACCGAGGCAGGCGCCACACCGGGAATTGCCTTCCCATCGGAGTTCGGCTTTTGAGGCGCAGAGGCTACCGCGCCCAAGAGGTCCGATCCGCCGTCCAGTTCTGGATCGCTAAGCGAAACCGGCACCGTCCGGTCGAGGGGCATCTGGGCTCCGGGCGAACCAGCCGAAGGCATGTTCATGCCCGGGTTTGCGGGGGAAAGCCGGCCTGCTTCTCCGAGGAGGCGCTTGAGCGCCTTCTCTGTGTAAAACGCTAGCTTTCGCTCGCCGGCGCGGGTCAAGTTGACACCGTCCCCGGTACGCAGGCGGACCTGCTGGCCGGCGACATCAGGCCCGTGCGTGACGAAAGCGCCATTCTCGTCGACAAAACCCTCCCAGACGTCCACGAACTCCGCATCAACATCGGCCGATACCTTGCGGAAGATCTCGTTGAAGGCCAGCATGTCGGCAGAAGCCTTGGGCGACCGGAAAGGCGTAGCTCCGACCCAGACGAGAGGAGCCTTCGTCGCATAGACGGCGCTGGCGAAATTGGCTGCGCGGGCGGTGTATTCCCGAAGCCAGGCTTCGTTGCGCAGCGTTTCGCGCGCTTCCGCAATTCGCATCTGCTGCCGGTCGTTGGCGCCTATGAGAACGACGACCGCCTGCGGTTTCTCCTCCTGGATGATCTCCGAGATCTTGTCCGGCCAATCGAAGCGGTCTAGACGCACAAAACCGGAGGAACCCTTCGAGCGATCCACGATCTTGACCTTAGGGTTCTCCGCGAAAACCGCGTCCAGGCCTTCGGCCAGGCTGGTCGCCAGGAAATCGCCGACCACGAGCACGACCTTGGCATCCGGCGCCTTGGGCTGGATCGCGACTTCCGGCTCGACGATTCGCTTGACTGCGGAGCGGCCGCTGTTTGCGGACGGGCCACTTTGTGGCTGGGGCTTCGACGGCCGCTCTCGAACGGTCCTCTTGGGTCTGACGGTTCTTGGCGGCTGTGCAGGCGCTTCATAACCCGGCGGCGGGTATGCTTCAGGGTATCTCTGCCGCTGCGGGAAGAAGGGAGAGAGCAGGCCTCTCAGAAACCAGGGGCGGGAGTCCTGCGACCAGGCGGGCGGCGTCGATGCCACGAGCATGCTGCCGGTCGCGAACGCAAGCGTCGCGAACACGAGCAGGCACGCTGCGTAGCATCTGCGTGGCTTCAATATGCTCTCGCTATCTCTGTCGGAGCGACTGCAGCACTTCCAAGCTCGGGTGGCCGTCCGGGCTCAATCCTGCCTGGACCTGAAACGCCTTGATCGCCGATTTCGATCCCTCGCCGATCTTTCCGTCGGCCTTACCGTCGTAGTAGCCATGAGCGGAAAGCCTCTGCTGCAGTTCAAGCTTCTCGTCGTAGCTCAACCTGGTGAAGGGCCGCTGCCAATCGCGGGCAAGCTGCCCATAACCAGCAATTTGATCGGCCAGCAGGCCTACTGCAAGGGCATATTTGTCGGCATTGTTATACTTCTTGAGGACGAAGAAGTTGCGCGTCATCAGGAACGCAGGCCCCCCGCGGCCGTCCGGCACCTTGAGCACGGCGTTCTCGGCAGGGTTCGTAAACCGCTTGCCGCTTGGGCGCGTCACCCCCATCTCGGCCCATTTGGCAAGGGACACCGAACCGCTCGGGAACTTGCGTCCAGCGGGTAGGCTCACCTCGTATCCCCACGTTCTGCCCGTTTGCCAGCCATTCTTCCTCAGTAGGTTCGCGGCGGTCGCCAGCGCATCGGGAACGGAGTTCCAGATGTCGCGCTTGCCGTTGCCGTCGATGTCGACCGCGTAGGCCTGATAAGAGGTCGGGATAAATTGCGTATGGCCCATCGCGCCCGCCCAGGAGCCGGTGAGATGGCTCTCATCAATGTCGCCGGACTGCAAGATCTTGAGGGCTGCGATCAACTGGGTGCGGGCGAACTTGGCGCGTCTCTGGTCCGCATAGGCGAGCGTCGCCAGTGAGCGGACGACATTGCGCATCACGCGGTCGTTCTTCAGGATCTCGCCGTAGTTCGATTCCATCGACCAGATGGCGAGGAGGATGTGGCGATCAACGCCGTACTTCGCCTCGATCCTGTCCAGCCAGGGCTTCCATTTCTGTGCCATTTGGCGGCCAACCGCCACCGAGTGCTCGTTCACCCGATTGTCGAAATAGTCCCAGACCGGCGCGGTGAATTCCGGCTGGTAGCGGGCCTTCTCGATCACTTCCAGGTCGGGGCTGTCGACACCACGAAACGCGCGATCGTAGGTCGACCTGGAAATTCCGCTCTGCGCGGCCGTTGCGCGGAATCCGGCCACCCATTGCTTGAATCCGGCATCGGCATGTGCAGGGTTGCCGGATGCGATGACAGCCAAAAAAAGGCCGGCAGCCGCAACCGCGCCCGAAAAGCGCCTCGAGAGTGTGCGAACGAGCATGTGTTCCTCCAGTTCGGGACGTGGAAGACTCATTCAGCACCAGGGAGAGTTAGCAATCGGTTTACCATGGGGTCCCCGGAACCAAATTCATGACGCCTTGTTTGAAGGCGATGCCCCTTGTTGTTGGTGTTGGATTATCGTCTAAATCCGGCATGAAAATGTCTGCCTGTCCCAGGCATTCTCCTTTCGAAACGGATATCTCCTGCCCATGAAACGAGTCAGAAAAGCTGTCTTTCCTGTCGCGGGCCTCGGCACCCGGTTTCTCCCCGCCACGAAATCGATCCCGAAGGAGATGCTGACGGTCGTGGACCGCCCAGTCATCCAGTATGTGGTGGATGAGGCGCGGGAAGCCGGCATCGAGCACTTTATCTTCGTCACGGGCCGCAACAAGGCCGTGATCGAGGACCACTTCGACCTCCAGTTCGAGCTCTACGACACGCTCGAGCAGCGCGGAAAGACAGGTCAGTTGGAGTACCTGAAGAAGTTGCAGCCGGGACCGGGCCAGACCAGCTTCACGCGACAGCAGGTTCCTCTCGGCCTCGGCCACGCGGTCTGGTGCGCGCGCGATCTCGTTGGGGACGAGCCGTTCGCGGTCCTTCTGCCAGACATGATCATGCAGTCCGACAAGAGCTGTCTGAAGGGCATGGTCGATCTTTATAACCATACTGGAAACAACATCATCGCCGTCCAGGAGTGCGACCCCGCCGAAGCGCACAAATATGGCATCGTAGGTAAGGGCCGGCCGGTCGAGACCGGGTTCGAGATCACCGGAATGGTCGAGAAGCCCAAGCCGGGCACGGCGCCATCAAACCTCTACATTAACGGCCGCTATATCCTCCAGCCGGAGATCTTCGATGTGCTCGCCAGCCAGGAGACAGGCGCCGGAAACGAGATCCAACTTACCGACGCGATGCTGAAGCTGGTGAGGGAGCAGCCCTTCTTCGGCTATCACTACCGAGGCAGCACCTACGACTGTGGGTCGCCGGAGGGCTTCGTCGAGGCGAACATCGCCTTCTCGCTTGCCCACGCCGAGATGCGCGCCAACGTGCTCGCCATGCTCGAGCGCCAGATCGCGAACCTGGAGCCCGCAAGGCCCAAGGCTGCCGAGTAGATCGCGAAGCCTAGCGTTGCAGCGTCATTCCCAGGAAGACGCTGCTCGCATCGTAGTCGCGTCCCTCGATGTTGCTGCGCAGGCTCTCGTGACGGAGTCTGCCGGTGATCCCGGTATAGCGGTTCAGCCACCAGGTCGCGCCGACCTGAGCGTTGAACAGGAAGTCGTGCGAGGTGCTGCCCGAGTAGTCGCGATAGCCCGCGCCAATCATCCCATTCGCGGTGAGGTTGGAACGGACTTGACGTTCGAGGGAGATCTCTCCCGAGTGAAGGATCGATCCGCTTTCGCCAGCATTGGTCGTGCCTTCGACGGTGGTGGAAGCTGATGCAACGACGGTCGTTTCGCGTTCGGGCGACCAAGTGATCAGGGCGTTCAATGTCGGACCCTCGATCGGCGCGAGACGGTCATCGTCGAATTGTTCGCGGATCCAGCCGCCGGAAATTTCGCCACTCAGCTTCTCGCCAAGGTCTACCGCCAGACCGGCACGGGCGCCGAGCCGATCGGATGAACGCTCGAAGCCGGCGCCGTCGGTCTCCTGCTGATAAAAGCGGCGGCCCACTTCGCCCTCGACAAACGGAGCAAGCACTGGCGAGATCTCGTATCCGGCACGCAGGGACAACGTCGCGAGGGTGGAATTCCTGTCCTCCTGCGACAGCGAGTCCCCGTTCGACAGTTCCGCGTCGCCGTATCGGTCGTGTTCGATGCGGCCTGTGGCGCCAAAGAGCGCCCTCCCGACTTCTCTCTCCAGCCCGATGCTCCCACTGAATGTCTGGCGGATCGGCTCCGACACGGTACCCTCGATCGTGACCGGAGAGGATGCTGTCTCGGGTGCGCGCTCGTACTCCAGCGTGGTCCGCGCCCGCGTCTCTTCGCCGAGGTCCAGATTGAGCGCCGCCAGCGCTCCGGCACTGGTCTCCCTCAGATCGTAGCCGGACAGCGAGTCGCGGAAGGTGCCGTAGGCGTCGAGCGAGGCCGAATGCTCGCTCCAGTCGGAGATCGCGTTGAGCCGCAACGTCGTCTCCGAGAGCAGGGCATCCGTACCGTTCGGGCTGTAATCGGCATTCGTCGTATAGGTCAGCCCCTGCTCGAGCGAGGGCCGCAAAATGAAGGTGCCGACCCGCAGACCGAGCGGGGCGAATGGGTTGTCTTCGGGGTTGGTGGGATCGAGGTCCTGGATGGCGTCGAGTCGCCCGGTGCCTTCAGGAGGGCCGATCTTCTCGACAGATCCAACCGGCGGTGTCCGGACGATCGCCGTGGCCTGCCGGCCGGTGTCTTCCGGTGCAGGCTGCTCGGAACCTTCAACTGCCGTCTCGGCGCTGTTCAGTCGTGCCCGTTCTCTGTCCCGGGCGGCTGCAGTGGAGGGCCGGCGCGTTGGCGTGGGAGTATTGTCCGAGAAGGCGCTGCGCGCGTCGTCGCGTTGCCCGAACAGACTGCCGTCGGAAGTCGAGGAATCCGCCGGAACGGCACCTGCACTCGCGGGCTCGTAGGGCACCGGAATTGCTCCGCTCGCCTCAGCCGCCGGGCGGGCCGAGTTCCCTTGCGATAGCCCCCCGCGCAGGGTCGGCGTCTCTTGAGCGATGGCCGGCAGAACAGGTGCGGTACCCGCTGCCGCAGCGAGGAGTACGCCGAGCGCCGGTGCCCGCAGGCTGTTGAGTGGCTGGTTTCGAACCGGCGGCATGACTTCCAAATGATGTTGCGGCGCGAGCGCCGTGGTTACCGGACCGTAAAGGAGGGTGGTTAACAGCGGTTTAAATCATCCATAGAGGATGAGGTCGGGGGAGGTCGCACGCGGTAGCTCGGAAGCGATGGACGCCTCGGCCCCATCGACAAGTTAAGAGACAGCGGAGCCCGCAGTCTGAGCCAATTCGGCCAAAACTCGTAAGCTCACGCCGAGGGTGCTGGAACGACAGATGAAACAATGAATCGGATGGTGTGCCTTGAACGCATCGGTCAATGGTGCGCGTAGGACCAGAAAGTCCGCAGTTGCTAACAAGAAGTTAGACTAGTTTACTGGCAGCAACTCCACATCTGGCGTATGGGAGAGCTTGGGGACTAAGTCGTACTGAGAGGGTGCATGCCGCTAGGGAAACTGCAGAAGCTGACGGACCATTCGTCGTCGGCTGAATCCGCGCTTCGGACCGTATCCATCGAGCAGGCCGGCCTCGCATCGCTGGCCGCTGCTCTTCAGAACGGTCTCGCGGAGCCGTTTTCCCAGGCGGTGGAGATCATCTCCTCGATCACTGGACGCGTGATCGTCACTGGCGTGGGCAAGAGCGGTCATATCGGTTCGAAGATCGCCGCCACGCTGGCTTCGACCGGCACGCCGGCCTTCTTCGTGCATCCGGCTGAAGCCAATCACGGCGACCTCGGCATGATCGCCCGCGATGACGCGATCATCGCGATGTCCTGGTCGGGGGAATCGCACGAGCTCAAGGGCATCATCGCCTATTCCCGCCGTTTCTCGATCCCGCTGATCGGCGTGACGGCGCGCCATCAATCGACACTGGCGCGAGCCGCCGATGTGGTGATCTGCCTGCCCGCCGCGCCCGAGGCCTGCCCGCACGGGCTGGCGCCGACCACCTCGGCGCTTCAGCAACTGGTCATCGGCGACGCACTGGCGATCGCGCTTCTGGAGATGCGCGGCTTCACGCCCGATCATTTCCGCACCTTCCATCCGGGCGGGCAACTCGGCGCCAGCCTGACGAAGATCCGCGACATCATGCACCAGGGAAGCGAAATCCCGTCGGTGAAGCTGGGCACCGACATGACCGAGGCCGTCAGGGCGATGTCGACCAAGCGCTTCGGCTGCGTGATCGTCCTCGATGACCACGGCGAGTTGCAGGGCATCATCACCGATGGCGACCTGCGCCGCCAGTTCGACCAGGACCTGCCGTCGAAGACCGTCGATCAGGTGATGACGCACAAGCCGAAGACCGTTGAGCCCAATATGCTCGCGGCCTCGGCGCTTCAGATGATCCAGAATGCATCCATTTCCGCGCTCGTGGTCGTCGAGGACCGCGAGGTCGTCGGGATCGTGCATCTTCACGATCTGCTCAAGGTCGGCGCGGCCTGACGATCCGGGCCAGCGCGCAGGTCAGGTTTGCGCCACCACCAGTTCCAGATCATTGACTGCGATGACGATAACCCGGGTGCCGACCGGTAGGTCGGGCCCGGAAACCCGCCATAGGGTGTCGCCGAGCTTGATGCGTCCGCGGCCCTCGAGGATCGGCTCCGTCAGGGTCGCGGTGCGGCCGATGAGTTGCTCGCCGCGTCGGTTGAGCAGCGGCTGATCGGTGGTGGTTTGCGCGGCGGTGATCTTGCGCCCCACATAGGCCGAGATCAGCGCAAGCACCAGGAACACCAGGACCTGCACCTGCCAGACCCATATTTCCGCCTGCCAGGGCATGAGCGAGATCGCGCCGACCACCAGGGCGGCGATGCCGATCCATAGCAGGAAGACGCCCGGAACGAGAATTTCGAGCGCCAGCAGCACCAGCCCCAGAACCATCCAGTTCCAGGGCCCGAGTTGGACAAGCATCCACTCCAGCACTTGCACTCTCCCTACCTCTGCTCAGGCGGGCGCGTCAGCGGCGGCCGGGCTGGCGAGCGGGGTGCGGGAGACCCTCCGTCGTTGCCGAACATGTCGCGAGCGATCGAACCGATGCCGCCCAGCGTTCCGATCAGGGACGAGGCCTCGAACGGCATCAATATGATCTTGCTGTTGCCGGCGGAAGCGATCTTCCCGAGTGCCTCGGTGTATTTCTGCGCGACGAAGTAGTTGATCGCCTGGACGTCGCCGTTGGCGATTGCATCTGACACCACCTGGGTCGCGCGTGCCTCCGCCTCGGCCGCGCGTTCGCGTGCCTCGGCGTCGCGGAAGGCGGCCTCCCTGCGGCCTTCGGCCTCCAGCACTTGCGCCTGCTTCAGGCCTTCGGCTTCGAGGATCTGCGCGCGCTTGTTGCGCTCCGCCATCATCTGGCGGGCCATCGACTCCACCAGATTGGCGGGAGGATTGATGTCCTTGATCTCGACCCGCGTGACCTTGAGGCCCCAGACATTTGCGGCTTCGTCGACGATGTGCAGCAGCCGGTCGTTGATGGCGTCGCGGTTGGACAGGAGTTCGTCCAGATCCATCGAGCCCATCACCGAGCGGATGTTGGTCATGGTGAGGTTCAGGATCGCGACCTGCAGGTTGGCGACCTGATAGGCGGCCTGGGCGGCATTGAGCACTTGGTAGAAGGCGACGGCGTCCACGGCGACGGTAGCGTTGTCGCGGGTGATCACCTCCTGGGTGGGGACGTCGAGCACCTGCTCCATCATGTTCATCTTGGCGCCGATGCGATCGATGAAGGGGATGATCAGGTTGAGTCCGGGCGTCAGTGTCCTGGTGTACCGACCGAACCGTTCGACCGTGTAGTTGTAGCCCTGTCCGACCGTCTTGATGCCCATGAACAGGACAAGCAGGACCAGGACGACCAGGACCAGTATGACGACATCAAAACCGGTGAACGGCATTCTTCCCCCCTTGAACGTTGCATCTTCCCGCCAAGCCCACCGGGAAGCGGCCGGGAATCAGTCTAACTGGTTGGCGAGACTATGCAATGACAGGTCTCCCCGGTCACCGGAACGACGCGTGATGTAGGCTCCGCCCTGGTGCTCAGATCCAGCCTGCGAGTTCGCGGCGCACGACCGTCTCGATCACGCTCATGCCTTCGGCGGTGTCGTTCAGGCAGGGTATGTGGGCGAAGTTGACGCCGCCGGCATGGCGGAAAACCTCCGCGACCTCGTCGGCGATTTCCTCCAGCGTTTCGACGCAGTCGGCCGAGAAGCCGGGGGTTATCACCGCCATCGACTTCACTCCTTCGCCCGCGAGCCTCTCGACCGTCTTGTCCGTATAGGGCTGCAGCCATTCCTCCTTGCCGAAACGGGACTGGAAGGTGGTCAGCAGCCGCTCGGCAGGCCAGCCGAGGCGCTCGCGCAGGAGCCGGGTCGTCTTCTGGCAGTGACAGTAATAGGGGTCGCCCTTCTGGAAATAGCTCACCGGCAGGCCGTGGTAGGAGGCCAGCACCATCTCCGGCTGGAAGTCGAGAGTGCCGAGGAAGCGCTCGATTGAGTGGGCGAGGGCCTCGATGTAGGCTGGCTCGTCATAATAGGGCGGAAGAGTGCGCACGGCGGGCGCGTTGCGCATCTTCATCAGCGCGCTGAACACCTGGTCATTCGCGGTGGCCGTCGTGCTGGCGGAGTATTGCGGATAGAGGGGCACGGCCAGAATGCGGTCGCAGCCTTGTGCAAGCATGCGCTGCATTACGCTTTCGGTCGAGGGATTGCCGTAGCGCATCGCCCAGTCGACCAGGATGCGCTCGTCGCCCGCAAACGCCTGCTGCAGTTTCTCCGCCTGCGAGCGCGTGATGGTGCGGAGCGGGGACTCGTTCCGCTCTCGGTCCCAGATCTTATCGTAGTTCGCGCCGGACGAACGCGGACGCGTGTTGAGGACGATACCGTAAAGGATCGGATACCACTTCCAACGCGGCGTCTCGATGACGCGTCGGTCGGAGAGGAACTCACGCAGGTAGCGCCACATCGAGGCGAAGTCCGTCGCATCCGGTGTGCCGAGGTTGAGCAGCAGAACGCCGACCCGACGCGCCTCCAGCGGTGGATGGCCTTGAGGCTGCGGCCCCGTTCCTGGCCTCGCAATGGCAACGGGCGTTGTTGCGTCCATTCGGCTTCTCTCCGGAGCGGAGCAGGCGGCTCTCGAGCCGGCTGATGATCAAGGCGGGCAGCGCGACAAGCGCCGACGGCACGGAAGGGATTTCCGCGCCGCCGTATAGGTATTCACCACGCTTTGCTTTTCAATGCAGCCTCTGGCCGCATCCGATGCGGGCGCGCCCGCAAATCAAACGGTCATTTCGCATGAGGTATAGTCAGATTCGCGCCCACAGGCAGGAAGCGCGGCCGGTAGTGATTGGCGTCCGCGATCAGCTTCCACTTGGACCCATGATTATAAAGCTTCTCGGCGATGTCCCAATAGTTGTCGCCGGCCGCCACCACGTAGGAGCTGGGGGTCTGCGCGGCCGGCTTTGCCGCTTCGCCAGCAGCCGGCGTCTCGGCGGGAGCGGCCGCGGGCGCTGTGGTTTCGGCGGCGGCAGGCTCTGACACTTTCGGGGCAGCCGGCGCCGGTTCGGTCGGAACTGGTGCAGGCTGGGAAGGTGCGGCCTCGGGGGCGGCAGGCTGCGCCTGCGCCACCTCCACGATGCGGCCGTCCAGCTTCGGCGTGTACGGACGGTTATTCGCGAGATAGTCCGCGACAACCTGTTCCAGGCTCGGACCGTAGTCGTATGCGTTCTTCGCATTGCTGGCGAAAAGCGCATAGCCATCGCCGCCTTGGCGAACATAGTTGTTGGTCGCGACTTTATAGGTCTTGGCCTCGTCGATCGGCTTCCAGGCGCCGTTTTCCATGACCTCGACCGACTTGATCCGGCCCTCGTTCGGCTTCACCGAGGCGTCGAAGGCGTATTTCAGCCCGGCGACCTGGGGGAACTTGCCCTTGCCTTCCTCGACCTCGCTTACGCCGGCCTCGAGCGAGGCGACGACGTCCTTGCCGCTGAGCTCGAAGGTCGCGAGCGTGTTCTGGAACGGTAGCACCGTCAGCACCTCGCCCATCGTGACGACGCCCTGGTCGATCGAAGCGCGCAGGCCGCCACCGTTCTGGAAGACGATCTCGACGCCCTGGCCCTTTACGCGATCCAGGATCGCATCCGCGACCATGTTGCCCATCTCGCATTCGCGCGCGCGGCAACTCTCGCGGCTGCCGTCGATCTCCTTCGTGGTCTCGGAAACTTCCTTGTTCTTCAATTCCTCGATCGGGGCGCCGAGCTCCTTGATGCGCGCCAGCACGGCCTCGTCCGGTTTGATCGAGTTGTCGAGATAGAGCGGATCGCCCTTGGCTTCCTTCACCACGCCGTTGTCGTCGAAGCTGACCGTGAACTCGCCGAGATACTTCGAATAGGACGCCGCCTGCGTGACCGGAACCTGGTAGCCCTCCGGATTGTCGATCATCGTCGGATATGGGCCTTCGGCCTTGGCGTCGGTGTTCGAGAGCAGCGAATGCGAGTGGCCGCCGACTACGACGTCCACGCCGGGGATCTTGGCGATCAACTCCTTGTCGCGCGGATAGCCGACATGGGTCAGAGCGATGATCTTGTTGACGCCCTGGCCCTTCAGTTTCTCGACCTCGGCGGTGATGGTCTTGATGTCGTCCTCGATCGTGATGTTCGGACCGGGCGAGGCGATTTCGGGCGTGTCGTTCGTGACCGCGCCGATGATGCCGATCTTCTGGCCGCCGATGACGAGCACCACCGACGGCTTGATGCGGTCGCCCACCTTGGCGGCCGCGCTCGCCTGCACGTTGGCGCTGAGGACCGGGAACTTGATCACGTCCAGGAACGGCGCCAGCGCGTCCTCGACGTCGTCGAACTCGTGGTTGCCGACGGTCATCGCGTCGAACTTCATCAGGTTCAGGAATTCGGCTTCCGCCGCGCCCTTGTAGGTCGTGTAGAAGAGCGAGCCCTGGAAGTTGTCGCCGCCGTTCAGGAGAATAACGTTCTGCCCCTCGAGCGACTTGCGGCGGTCATTGATCGCGGTGACAAGGCGCGCCGCGCCGCCGATGCACTCGCCTTTGGTCTCCTCCTCGGCCGAGCAGGTCGATTCGTACTTGTTGTTGGATTCGATGCGGCTGTGCCAGTCGTTGATGTGCAGGATGGTCAAGGAGTAGTCGGCGAAGGAGGCACCCGCCGAGATTGCAAGCGACGATGCCGACAGCGCGACTATGGCTGCAAACTTCTTCATGGATTTCTCCCCTCTGCGGCCCTCTCCTGCGCTTCTCGCGCATCGCCCTGACCGCTTCTTACATTCGCGCATGTTCCATCGCCGCCTTGCGGGATGCAAGCGGAATCGCGGAGCCGGGTAGATGTGCCGATGGCTTCCGGAACTGCGGTCAGGCCGCGCCGCGCCGCCTCAGTACCAAGTTCTGACCCGATGACGTCGTGCAGTTAAGTTGGTTCGGGTCCACCAGCAGGCAGTTGAATGCAACTTCGGCCGGCAGGTTCCGACGCTGCCGCGCGAGTGAAATCCCCTTTATGCTAACCGCATTAGCAGAGGTCTGCGCGTAAGAGCCTTCTGAGAGTTTCTCACCGGTATCGGAGGCGACTGTCTGGAAGACTCCGCCCGACAAGGTAGAAACGCCCCCAGTCGAATCCATCCATGTGCCCTCGACGCCGCTTGGCGCCGCCGCCACCGGCCTGCCACCGCCGGAAGGCCCGCCGCTGACGCAGCCCGCAAGTGCCGCGGCCAGCAGGACCACGGTGCCAGAAATCAACGGCCTGATCGTATTTGCCATGTGCAGATCCCTCTCCTTGGTCCGCCCAGCTTGCAATCGCCTGAAACCCTGGCGATTGCAAGCCGGCTGCGTCAAAGGCAACGCTTACCGAACGAGGATGTTGCGGAATTGCCAGGGGTCGTTCTGGTCGATGTCCTCCGGGAACAGGCCAGGGCGATCGTGGAGCGGCGTCCACTCCGTATAGTAGCCGTGGACCGGGCCGAGATAGGGCATCTGCACCTCAAGGCAGCGCCGGTAGTCCATCTCGTCGGTCTCGACTATGCCTGCCTCCGGATTGTCCAGCGCCCAGACCATCCCGGCGAGCACTGCCGAGGTCACCTGCAGGCCAGTGGCGTTCTGGTAGGGCGCCAGCCGGCGCGCCTCCTCCAGCGACAGTTGGGAGCCATACCAGTAGGCGTTCTTGCTGTGGCCGTAGAGCAGGACGCCAAGTTCGTCGACGCCGTCGACCAACTCGTTCTCGTCAAGGACGTGCTGGACGGGCTGGGCCTTGCCCTCGGCGCCGAACATCTCGTGCAGCGAGAGCACGGCGTCGTTGCAGGGGTGATAGGCGTAGTGGCAGGTCGGACGGTATTCGACCTTGCCATCCTTGCCGCGCACCGTGAAGAAGTCGGCGATCGAGATGGACTCGTTGTGCGTGACCAGGAACCCGTATTGCGGGCCGGGTGTCGGACACCATGAGCGGACGCGTGTGTTGGCGCCCGGCTGCTCCAGATAGATCGCAGCCTGGGTACCCTTCTCATGTGTCTTGGCGTTGGCGGGCATCCAGGTCTCATGCGTGCCCCAGCCAAGTTCGGCGGGCTGCAGGCCCTCGGCGATGAAACCTTCGACCGACCAGGTGTTCCAGAACACGTTGAACGGCTTCGGCTTCTTGGTGCGCTGCGTATCGCGCTCGGCGATGTGGATGCCCTTGACACCGACCCGCTGCATCAGCCGGGCCCAGCCTTCGCGGTCCGACGCAATCGGCTCTTCGAAATTCAAGCCCATGTCGGTTGCGATATTGACCAGGGCGCGTTTGACGAACCAGGACACCATGCCCGGATTAGCGCCGCAGCAGTTGACGGCGGTGGTGCCGCCCGGATTCCTGCGGACTTCTTCGCGAACCGTGCTGCGCAAGGCGTAGTTGGTGCGCGCCTCGTTGCCGGCCGCATTGTCGAAATAGAAGCCGAGCCAGGGTTCGACCACCGTGTCGACGTAGAGCACGCCAAGCTCGCGGCAGAGCTTCATCAGATCGAGAGAGGAGGTGTCGACCGAAAGATTGACGCAGAAGCCCTGCCCACCGCCGGCCGTCAGAAGCGGCGTGAGCAGTTCCCGATAATTGTCCTTGGTTATCGCGTCTTGCATGAATTTGATGCCGCGCTCGTCGACGAGCTTACGGTCGGCATCGCTTGGGTCAATGACCACCATGCGCGACTTGTCGAACTTGAAATGCCGTTCGATCAGGGGAAGGGTCCCGCGGCCGATCGAGCCGAAGCCGATCATCACCACAGGGCCGGTTATCTCACCATGGACAGGCCATCGTCCGCTCACCATTTTCTATCGGTCCCTCCGTTAGGCATGAACTCGTCGTCAGCGATCGAGCCCGCGTGCAACATCACAGAACAGAACCGAAATAAAGCTGAATCGGGCGACGGCGACCCTATATCGCCATTTCCCTTGGCGCGTTCGCCTTGCCGGCCATGTCCTGCAGGATGGAAATCAGCAGGTCGCGGTCGGCGGTAAGTCCCTTGTAGTCAAGCTGCGCCTCGTCAAGCACAGCAAGCTGGGCGACAAAGGATTCGGCGATTTTTGCGCAGTCGGGATGGCGTGAAAGCGTAGACAGCGGATCGAGATGAATCCTGATCGTGAACAGAATGTCCCCCGAAACCGGAAGCTTGCGCAGCGTCTGTCGCTCCAGGCGCATGAAGGCGCGGGCCACCATGTCGCCATCCGGGAATTTCGAGGGCCGGGTAAGGGCTCGATCAGTGCGCTCGTCATCGGATAGCGGTAGGTAAAGATCGTTGCCGGCCTGAAGCGACCAGTTCCACCGCTCAACCGGCTGTTCCACCTTGAGGCTGTCGAACATGCGGTTGATCAGTTCGGCCATCCGAGTTCCGGGGCCGAAGCCCGGGACAGGCTGATGAATGTCCTGCAGCGGCTTGCCGAATTTCTCCAGCAGCGACCACGAGGAGGGGAAGCACAGCGAGGCTGCGGCAAGGCGCCAGCCGCCTTCGCCCTTGCGCATCAGGACGAGATCCTCCTGGACGAGCAGCGAGGCTTTTCGGAGCGGGGATTTCGTATCGTGAGTCTCCGTTGTCGCAAGGGCATGCGTGAGTCTGTCCGGGCTGCCGAAGAGATGCGCCCCATGCGTCTGAAGGTGCTTTTCGATGAGGGACAGCACCTCGCGCTGACCATCGATGGTGTCCGGCTCCTCGACGCAGATCCGCTCGGGAATCTCCGCATAGAGCCGCTTCTTTTCGGCGATATAGCTTTCAAAATGACGGTCGACCTCGATCCAGGTGTCTGGGTCGAGGGGCTTCAGTCCGATTGCGAAGAGTTTGGAGGAGCCGTCGTAGGGCGTATGGAGGGGTGCTGCTATTGCCATTCTTTGGGTCGGTTACGGCTAGTGTGCCAGATTCGGATGATTTAGACGAACTCACCAGAGATGCGGTAAGGTATGACGTACGGCAATCGCGGAACAGACCACTCGCGAATTTTACCTGGCGAGGCCGGTCTGCCAATCTGGGGCCGTTCAGCGATCAGATCGACTGCCTTCTGAATTTTTTCAATCACTCTAGACGCGGCCTCAGGATCCTCTGCCGCGATATACGCCTGCACTTCCTGAAGGTCGCGCAGCGCCGCCCTCAGAAGCCGTACTTTCATCCGCGCTTGGTGAAGATGTCAGGCTGGGGAACTGGAATCTCGTCCTTGGTCCCCCAGGAGTTCATCCACTCCTTGACGGCCTCCCATGAAACGAACTCACCTGTTCTATCGGCCTCTTCCACTGCCTCCTCGATCGCCGCAAGGCGCGGCGGTCGGCCAGATGCGCCTCGATCGCTTCCTGGATCACCGAGGCGCTGGATTGCTGGGTCTGTCGCGCGTACTCCTCCAACTCCCGCCTAGTCTCGGAGGGGATGGTCACCGTCAATGTTTCGCTGGCTGCCATCAGGACGTCCCATACAGCTTTACCAGAAGGTATGAGGGGACGCGCCCGGGGTCAATGAGGTGCGAGTTCGGCGGGGATCAGCCCTCGCAAGGAATTGCCGACGAAGATCGCCTTGGCGCCTTCGAGGTCGGCGAGAAAGAGAGTGGCCTCGCGCGCGGCGCTTTCGTCGAGAAGCTCGCCACGCAGCACACCCGCCAGCAGGCCGCAAGAGAGAGCCGGGGTGAGCAGCGGTCCGCCGTCGCCGGGATCGACGAAAACGTTGGTGATGGTGCCTTCGCAGACTTCATCCCGCTCGTTGAGCAGGATGACCTCATCCGCCTCGGCCGGCGTGAACTCCGAACGCGCCTGCTGATACGTGTCGCGACGAGTGGTCTTGTGCCTCAGCAGCGGGTCGGCGGAGTTGAGGCGCGCGTTCGCTATCCCAAGGCGCCACACCACGCCCTCCGGAAGCGGCTGGAATGGCTGGGTGGTCACGGAGGGAAGGCCATCGGGGGAGAGTACGAGGCGCACCCGCAAGGGCAATGCGCCTGATACCTTCGCCAGTTCGCGTTCGACTTTGGCAAGATCGCAGCGGAGCCCGAGTTCGGCCGCCGATTGGGCAAGGCGGCCAAGGTGCCGGGGCAAGCGGATGAAACCCTGCTCGGGTTCCCACCGCATGGTCTCGATCAGTCCGAAGCCGGGACCGTCCCCGTCGCGAAGCGAGCCTTGAGAAGACATTCCTGATATTCCGCCTCGACATTGGAATCGAACACAATCCCGCCGCCGACATTGTAGACGGCTTCGCCATTCGGGAAGAGCGAGATGGTGCGGATCGCCACCGAGAACCGCATCGGCCCGCCGGGCGAGATCCATCCGATCGCGCCGCAATAGACGTCGCGCGGCGTGCCTTCCAGTTCCCGCAGGATCTCCATCGCGCGGATCTTCGGCGCGCCGGTGATCGAGCCGCAAGGGAACAGCGCCGCGAAGATGTCGCGGATCGTCCGGTCAGGCAGGAGCTTGGCCCGGACCCGGCTCACCATCTGATGCACGGTGGGATACGTCTCGATCCTGAACAGTTCGGGCACGTCGAGGGTGCCGACCTCGCTGATCAGCGAGATGTCGTTGCGCAGCAGGTCGACGATCATGCGGTTTTCGGCCTGGTTCTTGGGATCGTTGCGCAGTTCCTCTCTGAGTTGGCGATCCTCGGCCTCGGTGGAGCCGCGCCGCGCTGTCCCTTTCATTGGATGGGTCTCGATCCAGCCCTCCTGGTCGACCTGGAAGAAGAGTTCGGGCGAACGCGACAGCACCACCGGCTGGCTGAGTTGAACCAGTGCCCCGTATTTCACCGGCTGGCGGGCGGTGAGCGCCTCGAAGGCGGCGAGCGGGTCACCGGACCAATGCGCATGGATGGGAAAGGTCAGGTTACCCTGATAGCAGTCGCCTGCACGAAGATGCCCATGCAGCCGCTCGAACCGCGGCGCGTAGTCCTCGAATCTCCAGGCGGCGCGCGCGTCGAAGATCGGGCCGTTGGTAGGCGTTGCAAGCGCGCGTTCCGGCAGCCGGTCCGAAGGAGCATCGAACACGCCGAGACAGATCAAAGGGGCGCGCCGCCCCTCCGGCATGATCGGGGCTAGCTTCGGCTCGAGCAGGTAGCCGGCCTCGTAGGAGAGATAGCCGGCCAGCCATTTGCCGCGCCGACGCGCAATCTCCGCTCGTTCGAGAGCCGCAGCGAAGTCAGGCGCCGTCTCGGCCGCGATGATCTCGCTCGGCCGTTCGAACAGCACGTCACGGCCCGCGGGATCGTCGCGGAAGAGGACGAATGGATCTGAGGTCACGTCAGTACACGCGGCTGCAATCTGTTGCCGTCAGCCAAAAGTTGGTCAGTCGAGACTTTCGAGTTCGTCGATCAGACCGGAGATGACCGAGAGTCCCTTCTGCCAGAAGGCTGGGTCCGACGCATCCAGGCCGAAAGGCGCAAGAAGTTCCGAATGATGCTTTGTCCCGCCTGCCCGCAGCATGTCGAAGTACTTTTCCTGAAAGCCCGTTTCGGCGCCCTGATACACGGCAAACAGCGAGTTCACCAGACAGTCGCCGAAGGCGTAGGCGTAAACGTAGAAGGGCGAATGGATGAAGTGAGGGATATAGGTCCAGAACGTCTCGTATCCCTCGCGCAGCACGATCGCGTCGCCAAGGCTCTCCTTCTGGACTTCGAGCCAGAACTGGCCGAGCCGGTCGGCTGTCAGCTCGCCGTTGCGGCGCTCGGTGTGCACCTTCCGCTCGAACTCGTAGAAGGCGATCTGGCGGACGACCGTATTGATCATGTCCTCCACCTTCTGGGCGAGCATCGCCTTGCGTTCGCGCGGGTCGGTGGTCTGGTCGAGCATCGAGCGGAAGGTGAGCATCTCGCCGAAGACCGATGCCGTCTCCGCCAGAGTGAGGGGCGTCGAGGCCATCAGCGCGCCCTGCGATGCGGCCAGCACCTGATGCACACCATGACCGAGCTCATGCGCCAGAGTCATCACGTCGCGCGGCTTGCCCATGTAGTTCAGCAGCACGTAAGGATGGGCCGACGGCACCGTCGGATGCGCGAAGGCGCCCGGCGCCTTACCGGGCCTGACCGGCGCGTCGATCCACCTGCGGTCGAAGAAGGTCCGGGCGATGTCGGCCATGTCAGGCGAGAAACTATTGTAGGCGGACAGCACGGTTCGCTTCGCCTCGTCCCACCCGATGGTCGCCTGCGGCGTTTCCGGCAGGGGCGCGTTGCGATCCCAATGGTTCATGCGCTCCATGCCGAGCCATCGGGCCTTCATCGCATAATAGCGATGCGACAGGCGCGGATAGGCGTCGTGTACCGCGGCGGCGAGCGCGTCCACTACTTCGCGCTCGACCCGGTTGGCGAGATGGCGCGAGTCGGCGATGTCCTGGAAACCGCGCCAGCGGTCGGAGATCTCCTTGTCCTTGGCGAGCGTGTTGGTGATCAGCGTGAAGGTGCGCAGGTTGTCCTTGAAGGTCGCGGCCAGTGCCTCGGCTGCGGTCTGCCGCACATTTGGGTCGGGGTCCTGCAGCCTGTTGAGAGTAGGCTCGAGCGTCAGTTCCTCGCCGTCGACCTTGTACCGCAGCGAGGTCATCGTCTCGTCGAAGAGCCTGTTCCAGGCGCCGCGGCCGGTAACCGATTTTTCGTGGAATAGCTGCTCGATCCGGTCCTCCAGTTGGTAGGGCTTGTCCTTCCTGAGATCGAGCACCCAGGGCCGATAGTGGCCGAAGGCGAGGTCAGCTTCGAGCGCGGAGGCGACCAGTTCGTCGTCGATATGGTTCAGTTCCAGCGCGAAGAAGAGAAGGTGCGAACTGGCGTCAGTGATCTTCTCCTGCACGTCGCCATAGAGTTTTGCGCGCTGCGGATCGGCGGTGTTGCCGGAATAGAGCAGGCCGGCATAGGACGCGATGCGCCCCATCAGTTCCTCGAGCGCCTCGTAGTCCTGCAGGGCCTCGCCGAGCCGGCTGGCTGATCCGGCCGCAGCCTCCGATGCCAGGGTTCCCTTCCAGCGCTTCTCGAACGCGATCGCCTGTTCGGCGGCAAGCGCGAGATCCCGCTTAAGCTCGGGACTGTCCATGTCGGAATAGAGATCGGTGAGGTCCCACTCCGGCAGTTCGCCGCTCGGCGCCGAACCGGCGGCCGCAGCAACTGCCGCATGGGCAGTCCCTCCTGGAAACGATCCCATCGCACTTCCTTTCCATTCAACGCTGGCGCCAGGATGGCGGGTTCCTGCGCCGCCCAATCCTTGCATGCAATCGCGGCAGTCCGCGAAAATTGGACCACGCACTTAAACGCTTATTTAGGTCCGCTGCCACTATCATCCACACGGCATTCATGGCCAGAAGGGTCCCGGGGTTTGTCAAACGGCCATGGCGGCGCGCATCCTCCTTGTCGACGATGATCCGGTCCAGCGGCGGCTTCTCGACGCGGCCGTACGGCGCTTCGGCTACGATCCAGTCGCTGCCCACGACGGGGCAACTGCACTAGCGGTGCTGGACGGTCCCGAAGGGGGCGACATCTCGCTGGTCATCCTCGACCTCGTCATGCCGGGTGTGGACGGTTTGGGCGTGCTGAAGGGCATGGCCGAGCGCGGGCTGGAGCTGCCGGTCATCGTGCAGACCTCCCAGGGCGGCATCGACACCGTGGTGGCGGCCATGCGGGCCGGCGCGTTCGATTTCGTCGTCAAGCCGGCCTCGCCGGAGCGGCTGAAGACCGCGATCGCGAATGCGCTGAAGGTAGAATCCCGGGGCGGTGAAGCCCGGCGCACGGTGCGACAGGCCGCCGGCCCGCTCGGCTTCCGCGACATCATCACGCGCAGCGCGGCGATGGAGCGGACGCTCTCTCTGGCCCGCAAGGCGACCGCCTCGAACATCCCCATCCTCGTCGAGGGCGAATCGGGGGTGGGCAAGGAGATGGTCGCCCGCGCCATCCAGGGCAGCGGCGAGCGCGCCTCAAAACCGTTCGTGACGGTCAACTGCGGCGCCATCCCGGAGAACCTGGTCGAATCCATCCTGTTCGGGCACGAGAAGGGCTCATTCACCGGGGCGACCGAGAAGCACGCAGGCAAGTTCGTGGAGGCGAATGGCGGTACGCTCTTCCTCGACGAGGTGGGCGATCTCGCGCCCGACGTGCAGGTGAAACTCCTGCGCGCCGTGCAGAACGGCGAGGTCGATCCGGTCGGCGGACGGTCGACGGTCAAGGTCGATATCCGCCTTATCTCGGCGACCCATCGCGATCTCCTGCAGCGGGTCAGGGATGGCCTCTTCCGCGAGGACCTGTTCTACAGGCTTAGCGTCTACCCGATCATCGTGCCGCCCCTGCGCAATCGCCGGGAGGACATCGAGCCGCTGGTCCGGCACTTTCTTTCCCGCTTCTCCGCCTCCGAGACCAAGGGGCGGGTGAAGGGTATTTCGCCGCGTGCGCTGGCGATGCTGGAGGCCTACGACTGGCCCGGCAACATCCGCCAGCTCGAAAACGCCCTCTTTCGCGCCGTCGTGCTTTGCGAAGGAAATACCCTCACCGAAGACGAGTTTCCACAGATCAGGGCGCAGGTAGAAGGGACAGTGGATCTGGACCGGGCCGCCTTCAACCGCTATGAGCCTGGTGCAACGGAAGCCGATTTCGCGCGGGAGTTCTCGCCAGAGGACGAGCAGGAAACGCAGTTCGCCAATGCGCAATTCCCGGCGAACACGGTCGAGCCTTCATCTGGCGGAACGCTCAGAGCCCTGGACGAGCAAGGGGAGGTCCGGCCCCTCTCGGAAGTCGAGTACGACATGATCCTCATGGCCATCGAGCATTACAGCGGCCAGATGAGCGAGGTCGCACGGCGTCTCGGCATCGGGCGCTCCACGCTCTACAGGAAGCTCAAGGAATACGGGATCGATCCCGAGACGGGCCGCTCCGACAGGATCGCGTCGTAGAAAGCGGCGCCCCGCGTCTAAGCCTCCCAAGCGACCTCCGTCACACCATCGTCGCGTAAGGCTCGTACCCCAGAACCGGTAGTTAACCATGCCGTGGATGAGGGAACGTTTGTAGCCGTTCCGCCACGCTCTCACCGCATTTAGGCTTCAATAAGCTGTGATTAACCATTAGGGTCGATATTCGGACGCGTGAGGGCGTGTCCGGTGTTCAAATCCGGGGACAAACGGCAGCCACAAGGCCATTTGATTTGACACGAGTCGAGCAGGAAGAGTCCCGGCGAGCCTATCGCCGCTGGAAACAATGGTTTGCGGGGCTGGTCGTCGCGTTATGCGCGGCCGGGACCGGAACCTCAATGGCAAGCGCCGAGACACGGACGCTGAAGCTTTATTTCGTCCACACCAAGGAACGGGCCGAGATCACCTTCAAGCGCAACGGGCGCTACGATCAGGCCGGGCTGCAGAAGATCAATCAGTTCCTGCGCGACTGGCGGCGCAACGAGCCGACCAAGATGGATCCGCGACTGCTTGACCTCCTCTGGGCGGTTTACCGGTCAGTCGGTGCGACAGACTACGTCCATGTGGTGTCTGCCTACCGTTCGCCGGCCACCAATTCCATGCTGCGCAGCCGCAGCAAGGGCGTGGCCAAGAGCAGCCAGCACATGCTTGGCAAGGCGATGGACTTCTACATCCCCGGCGTCAGCCTGAAGCAACTGCGCGCGGCCGGCATGAAGATGGAGGTCGGCGGGGTCGGCTACTATCCCAACTCGGGCTCGCCCTTCGTGCATATGGACGTCGGCAACGTGCGGCACTGGCCGCGCATGAGCCGCAGGGAACTGGTTGCGCTCTTCCCTGACGGAAAGACGCTGCACGTCCCCACTGACGGCAAGCCGTTGCCTGGCTTCGAGCAGGCGCTGGCCTCCTATGAAGCGCGCAAGAAGAACGGCGGGACTGCGCTTGCACTAGCATCAGCGGGTGCCAAGAAGCCCTCGAAGGGCCTGCTTGCGGCATTGTTCGGCAATGGCGAAGACGAGGACGAGGAAGGATTCGTCGCACCGCAGCCGCAGGTCGTGCAGCAAGCCCCGGCAAGGGCTGCGCCGCAGACTGGGGCAGTCGTCGCGAAAGCCGAGCCCAAGGCCGACGCCAGGCTGCCCGGCATCCAGGTCGTCCCGCCTGAACAGGCGCAGAGAGTCGACCTGCCTGCCGCGGAAGAAGCTGCAGCGCCGGAGACGATCATAGCGGCATTGCCGGCCCGGGAGGTTCCGCTGCCGATGATGGCGCCGCGTCCCCAGGCCGATGTAGGCTTTGAGCAGCAACCGAATGCCGGGGCGACCCAAGTGGCTTCCAACGAGCCAACTCCGGACAACATTCCCTTCGGCATGGCCCAGGAGCCTCCAGCCGATATGGCAGCGGCTGACCCCAATGGCGCCGCCAACCAGCCTCTTCAGGTCGCGGCCGGCGTTCCGCTGCCGACGCCGCGACCGGACCTCATCCGAGCCGCGCAGGACGTAGATCCGGGCCCGCAGGACGAAGTGCTTCTCGCTCTCGCGGCCGCGGAACGCGATCCGCTGACTGCCAGCGATGCGCAAGCCGTGCCGATGCCGGCTCCGCGCCCGGAACACGACGACGTGCTCCAGTCCATGATTTCTCCCGCGCCGCGTCCCGAGGTGCCGGCAGTGCAAAACGAAGACGACCGGGTCGCCTTGGCGGCTGCGGTGAAAGCCAGCGAGGAGCGCGTCGCGGCGCTGGCCTCGATCTCGGCCGCTTCGCCCAAGCGCGCCATCGCTGATGGCCTTGATCCGCAGGCCGTCGCCGCACTCGGCGTGCGCACGACGCCGAAGCTGGCGCGGCCGACCGCTCAGGACGCCAAGCCGGACCGCAAGACACGGGTGAAGGCAGCCGAGCCGCAAGCCGCGCGCTGGGTGATCAACAAGGATTATGTGCTGAACGCCAGCCAGAACACGACGGCCCCGTCCTTCGCCTACAACGTGGTTGTGACCGCCCCGCGCGAAGTCTACACCGCGGGCTTCATGAAGGGCGACGAGGGTGTCGCCAACGCCAACCGCTTCAGCGGCAAGGCGGTGACCTTTATGCCGGTCACCCGGTTCGAATAGAGCGGGTCCGCTCGACTGAGGAAACCAGAGGCGCCCACACGGCGCCTCTTTTGCTTTCAGGTCGGTCTCAGAGTTTTGCGAAGTCTCAGTGTTTCGCCAGACCGGCTGCATCGCGCGCCAGCGCTTCGATGCCCGCCCAGTCCTGGGCCTTGACCAGATCGTCCGGCGCGACCCAGGAGCCGCCGACGCAGATCACATTGGAAAGGTCGAGATAGTCCTTCGCGTTCCTCGCCGAGACGCCGCCGGTCGGGCAGAAGCGAATGCCGGCGAACGGCGATGCGAGCGCCTTGAGGAACGCGGCGCCACCTGCCTGTTCCGCCGGGAAGAATTTCAGGAAGTCGAGCCCTGCCTCGCGTGCGGTCATGAGTTCGGAGGGTGTGATCGCCCCCGGAAGCAGCGGCACCTCGCTGCCGGCAGCGGCGGAGAGCAGTTCACGGCTGAGGCCGGGGCTGACGATGAAGCGCGAGCCCGCCTTGGCCGCTTCGTCGAACTGCCTGGCGTCGAGGATTGTCCCCGCGCCGACGACCGCTTCCGGCACTTCCGCAGCCGCGCGGCGGATGGATTCCAGCGCGGTCTTGGTGCGCAGCGTGATCTCGATCACCTTCAGTCCGCCGCGCGCCAAGGCACGGGCCAGCGGCACGGCATCCTCGACATTCTCGATCTTCAGCACGGGAATAACGGGCTGGCCGTCGAGGAGCGACAACAGCTTTTCGGTCTTCTGCGACATGGGGGATGATCCGACGATTGGAGAGAGGGGGCGGATGTTGCCGCCGAGCTTCAACCGATTTAGCGCGGTCCACCGCCCAAGTCCACGCGCGGTGGTAAGTGAGTCAGGCGGCGCGTGCTTGAAATGAAGGACCGGAAGCGGTACGCGGCGGGGAATGAATTCCTCCCCATCCCACGGGCAGTACCGGGTGGCTGCCCTCTACCGGTTTTGTCGCCTACGCGACCACGAGAGCCTGCGCGCGCCGCTCGCTGCGTTCTGCTGCGGCCGCGGGATCAAGGGCACCTTGCTTCTGGCGCCGGAAGGTATCAACGGCACAGTCGCCGGCAGGCCGGAGGCGGTTGCCGCCCTGGTCGCTCGATTGGAAGAGGTGCCGGAACTGGCAGGCCTCGACGTGAAATACAGTTCCGCCGAGGAGATGCCGTTCTACCGCATGAAGGTGCGGCTGAAGCGCGAGATCGTCACGATGGGCGTGGAAGGCGTCGATCCTCTCGCCAGCGTCGGAACTTATGTCGAGCCGGCCGACTGGAACGGCCTGATCTCCGACCCCGGCACGATCGTCGTCGACACCCGCAATGACTATGAGGTGCGGCTCGGTACCTTCTCCGGCGCCATCGACCCGGGCACACGCAGTTTTCGAGATTTTCCGGCGTGGGCCGAGGAGAACCGGGAAGCACTCGCCGGCCGAAAGGTGGCGATGTTCTGCACCGGCGGCATACGCTGCGAGAAGGCCACGGCCTTCGTGAAGTCGCTCGGCATCGACGAAGTTTTCCATCTGAAGGGCGGGATCCTCAAATATCTGGAGGAAGTGCCGGAAGAGCAGAGCCTGTGGCGGGGCGAGTGCTTCGTCTTCGACGAGCGGGTGGCGGTGAAGCATGGCTTGGCTGAGGGGGAGGCGGAGCTTTGCCGCGCCTGCCGAATGCCGGTGACGCCCGAGGAGAAGCTGTCGCCGAAGTACCAGGAGGGCATTTCCTGCGAGCGCTGCCTCGACGAACGCACGGAAGACGACCGCCGCCGCTATGCCGAACGCCAGCGGCAGGTCGAAGAAGCGCTGCATCGCGGACAGCCGATCCCGCTCGGAAGCGGATCGTAGCGGTCTAGAGCTAATGGCCAGCTTTGCCTTTTGGCGGGCGGGGCCTACCTTGTAGGTCCTGTTTCACCGTTGGGAGGCAAATATGTTCGATCCCAAGAAACTGCTCGACGACCTGCTCGGCACCAAGGTTCCCGGGACGCAGGACACAATTCGCGACAAGGCGGACCGGGCCATCCAGATGGCTCAGGACAATCCCGGTGTGACCGCAGCGATCACCGCGGTGCTGATGGGCACACGGCAGGGCCGGCAACTGACCGGGCGGGCCGCGCAACTGGGCGGACTGGCGGCGATTGCCGGCCTTGCCTACCAGGCCTACAAGAACTTCGAGTCTGGCAGCGCGCCCGAAGCGGCGAAGACCGAGACGGAGGTGTTGCCTCCGCCGGCCGACAGCGGCTTCCACCCGTCCGGCGCGCCGCAGGGCGAGGCCGAGTTCGCCCTGACGCTGGTTCGCGCGATGATCGCGGCGGCCAAGGCCGACGGTCGTATCGACGAAGAGGAGCGCCGCAAGATCGGCGACAGGCTCGCTCCGTTGGGACTGGACGAAGATGCCGAGAAGTTCCTGCTGGACGAGATGGCCGCGCCGCTCGATCTGGGCGCCATCGTTGCCGAAGCGAAGACCGAGGAGCAGAAAGTCGAGCTTTACACCGCGTCGCGCCTTACCATCGATCCCGACTCCCGGGCCGAGCGCGGCTATCTCGACCTGCTGGCCGGGCGGCTCAATCTGCCCGATGAACTGGTCGAGCATGTCGAGGCGACCGTGACCGCGGCGAAAACGACGCCGGCCGCACAGACGGGGCAGGGCGCCGAAGTGGCGCCGGCAGCGAACCCCAACGTCAATCCGCGCTGGTAGCGATCAGCGCTTTTCTTCAGGACGGGGCACAACCGGCGCGATCAGGCGCTCGATCGTACCGGTCGGGTCGGCCTCGAAATCCTCGCGGATGAAGCGGACCCGTCCGGCAATGACCAGGCTGGCGAAGCCGTGGACGAGCGACCAGGCCGACATCACGGCGGCCCGGCCCTCCCGCGAGGTTAGGGGATCGTCTCCGCGAAGCGCGGCGATTCCGTCCACCAGCACGCGAAACGACTGTGATGCCGGAGTAGTATAAATCGGCTCGTCGAAATCGGGCCGCTTCGAGCCGAACATCAGTTCGAACAGGGCCGGATTGGCGAGCGCGAACTCGATATAGGCGCGCCCGGTGGCAACGAAGCGGCCCCGCGGATCGTCGCCCGCCGCGGCCTCGCGCTCCGTCATGCCCGACAAAAACCGCTGCGCTCCGACCGCCGCAAGGGCGGTGAGCAATTCTCCGGTATCCCGGAAGTGGTGGGCCGGAGCGGCATGCGAGACACCGGCGCGCTTGGCTACGCCGCGTAGCGTGAACCCTTCGATGCCCTTTTCCGCCAATTCCTGCTCGGCCGCCTCGATCAATGCCTCGCGCAGCCCGCCGTGATGATACCGCTTCTTCGGCCTTCCGGTCGCCACCTGTCCGCTCGCCTTCCTCGCCTGCTCCGCCGTGCTTAGCAGCCGCGCCGTGTCGGTACAATCTTGACGGTGTCAGATTCAAGTTGACAGCGTCAAGATTGCAGGTATCTTTCCAATGTCAACATTAGAAGGAAGATGCGGATGTCGGCGGACTTCCTATTCCAGGTCGCGAACACCGGCGCGCTGATCGGCTGGCTGGTGCTGCTCGGCAGTCCTCTTTTCCCTGCCGGCGCTGACCGGATCGCCGGGCTGGCCATTCCGCTGCTGCTATCGGTCGCCTATGCCGGATTGATCCTCGCCTTCTGGTCAAGCGGTGAAGGCGGTTTCGGAAGCCTCGGCGAAGTCGCCCAGCTGTTCCAGATCCGGGAACTGCTGCTTGCCGGCTGGATCCACTATCTCGCCTTCGACCTTTTCGTCGGGGCGTGGATCGTTCGGACCGCCCGCGCCGAGGCCGTCCCGTTCTATCTCGTGGTGCCGTGCCTTGCGCTCACCTTCCTGTTCGGCCCCGCCGGCTTTCTCGCCTTCACTTCCATCCGCGCCGCGCGCACCGGCCGTGTTGCGGCGGCACACCTCAAAGGAGACGCATCATGACTGCGATCGTTGCCGCTCCTGTCCGGCAGCCCAGCTTCGGCGCGGTGCGCCTCCGGAGTTCTCTACGTCAGCACGAACCGCGCTTCTTCGAGGCCGGCATCCTTCTCGCGCTGCTGGCGGCTCCGACCCTGTTCGCCGCCTTCGTGGACGGGCGCAGCTTCCAGGGCGAGGACAACTGGATCAAGCCGCTGAAGTTCGAGGTAGCGCTCTCGGTCTATCTGCTCACGCTTGCCTTCTATGCGCGCTGGCTTCCGCGGGGGACGGCGCAAAGGCGATGGTACCGCATCTACAGCGCCTCGGTCGTGGCGGCGATCGCGTTCGAGATGGTGTGGATCTGCGGCGCGGCCGCCCTCGGTACGGCGTCGCACTTCAATCCGTCGCCGGAAGGTGAGATCTTCTACAGCTTCGCAGGCATCGGCGCCCTGCTGCTGACATCTGCGACCCCTGTCTATGCCTGGCTGATTGCGCGGAACCCGACGACCGGGCTTGCTCCCGCGCTCAAGGAGGCGCTGGTGACCGGGCTGGCGCTGACCCTGCCGCTCACGCTGCTCACGGCCGGTATGATGAGCCAGATGGGCGCGCATGGCGTCGGCGGCTCGGGGGTCGCTGGCGGAACGTTCCCCGTGATGGGATGGTTGCGCGATGGCGGCGATCTCCGGGTCGCCCACTTCTTCGCCACGCATGCGATGCATTTCATCCCGGCCTTCGGGCTTGCTTCGGTGGCGCTCTGGGGGCCTGCGGTGCGTTTGCCGGTACGGCTGTTCGCGCTCGGCTATATCGCCTTCGTGGTCTGGGTCTTCGCCGAGGCGCTTGCCGGGCGGGCCTTCCTTCCCGGAGTCGGATGAAACCGCTTCGTGGTGTTAATATTCTATTAACCTTCCGTTAACTCTTGAAGCGCATCATTTTTCTATTCGAATCGCCTTCTCCTCCTCCCAAGCGCGATTCTGATTGGGGCGGTCGCAAATGGCCGCCCTTTTTGCTGGCAGGCCGCCGCGTCCTGTGCGATTTCGTGCCTGCGGATCATGCTTGTGGGAGGCTTATCATGGCAGCGGAAAAGACGGCGATCGTCACAGGAGCGGGTACCGGCATCGGCAAGGCGGTGGCCTTGACCATGCTGAACAACGGCTGGAACACGGTCCTTGTCGGTCGCCGCCAGGCGCTGCTCGAGGCCGCGGCCGCCGAAGCGGGCAACACCGGTGCCAAGGCGCTTGCCATCCCCTGCGACGTCACCAAGGCAGACGAGGTCGATTCCATGGTCGAGACCGCGGCAAAAACCTTCGGCCGGGTGGACCTGCTCTTCAACAATGCCGGGCTGGGCTTCAAGGCGGCCACCGTCGACGAGATCCCGGTCGAGGTCTGGACCGATATCGTCAACGTCAACCTGACCGGCTCGTTCCTGTGCGCGCGCGCCGCCTTCCGCCAGATGCGGCAGCAGAGCCCGCAGGGGGGGCGCATCATCAACAACGGCTCGGTGTCGGCCCACGCCCCGCGCCCGGGGTCGGCGCCCTACACGGCCACCAAGCACGCCATCACCGGGCTCACCAAGTCGCTGGCGCTGGACGGTCGGCCGTTCGACATCGCTTGCGGGCAGATCGACATCGGCAATGCGCTTACCGACATGGCCCATGCCATGACTCTCGGCGTGCCGCAGGCGGACGGCTCGATCAGGGCCGAGGCCACCATGGACCCGCAGCACGTGGCCGACGCCGTCCTTCACATGGCCAGCCTGCCGCTCGAGGCCAATGTGCTGTTCATGACCGTAATGGCGACGAAGATGCCGTTCGTGGGCAGGGGGTAGGGCACGCTGCGGAGCGGGCACTCCGACGAGAAAACCCTGCCCCGGAGCCAGCCCGCTCCTGATTAGGCGTCCATGTCCACTTCCTTGGTCTCCTTGCCGGCAAGAAGCGCCGCCAGCGTCAGCATGGCCATGATAGAGAGATAGATGCCGACCCAGAACGGGCTGCCCTGGCCGGCACTCCAAAGCGCCACCGCGATGAACGGGGCCACGGCCGCACCCAGGATCGACGAGACGTTGTAGGCTATCCCCGAGCCCGTATAGCGGACGTTGGCGGGGAAGAGTTCTGGTAGCAGGGCGCCCATCGGTCCAAAAGTCATGCCCATCAGGCTGAACCCCAGGATCAGCCATGCCATCACGCCCACCGGGCCGCCGGCCAGCATCGGCACCCAGATCAGGCCGAAGGCTGCGATGCCGAGCGTGACCCAGATCAGGGTGCGCCGCCGGCCCCAGCGGTCCGCCCAAGGGCCAGACGCGAGCGTGAACACGCCGAAGAAGACGACGCCGACGATCATCATCAAGACGAAGGTCGTGTAGTCGTAGCCGAGGCCAGGCACAGGGGCGGTCGTCGCCGCGCGCCCGTAGCTAAGCGAGAACGTCGTCATCAGGTAGAAGAGCACGTAGGTCGCGAGCATGTAGAAGGTGCCGAGGACAATTTCCTTCCAATGCGTCTTGAACGCTGCCGCCAGCGGCAGCTTCTGGACCTTGCCCCGGGAGACCGTCTTTTCGAAGGCGGAGCTTTCGACGAGGTTCAGTCGGACCCAGAGCCCCACCGCAACCATGACGAACGAGAACAGGAACGGGATGCGCCAGCCCCAGTCGAGGAAGGCAGAGGAAGGCCGCGACGGGTCGTCCGACGGCAGCATGGCCGCGATAATGAGGAACAGGCCGTTGGCGATGATGAAGCCGATCGGTGCGCCGAGTTGCGGAAAAGTGCCGAAGACTGCGCGTTTGCCGGGCGGCGCGTTCTCCGTCGCGACAAGTGCGGCGCCGCTCCATTCTCCGCCAAGCGCGAAGCCCTGGGCGAGCCTTAGCAGCACCAGCAGAAAGGGTGCTATCCAGCCGGCTGTCGCATAGGTCGGCAGCAGGCCGATGAGGAAGGTGGCGATGCCCATGGTGAGGAGGGCGCCGACCAACGTTACCTTTCGGCCCCGCCGGTCGCCGAGGTGACCGAAGAAGATCGCGCCGAGCGGGCGCGCGATCATCGCTGCGCCGAAGACGGCAAACGAGGCCAAGAGCGCCGTCGTTTCGTTGCCGGCGGGGAAGAAGAGGTGCGGGAAGACCAGCACCGCTGCCGTCGCATAGACGTAGAAGTCATAGAACTCGATGGTGGTGCCGACCAGGCTCGCAAGGATGACGCGGGAGCGGGGATTTGCGGGCGCGACTTCGCTGGGCCTTGCCCCATCTATTGTTGCCATCGATGAATTTCTCCTTGGGAGTGGGCCGAGTCATGACCAGGCAGTGCCGTACCGGCGTGGGGCCACTCCCGCTGCTCGCGCAATGGAGGCTGCTTGGCTGAACCGTGCTTGGGCCGATTGAACATGCCGTCGGCAATCCCGCAAGTCTTATCTTGCCCCGACATTGATGCGAGTGCGGCTATAGCCGCTTGGCCATAATTGAAACTCGACGGCCGGTCTGAAATCGCTTGCGGCTTCGATGATAGGCTTAGATGAGGTCTATGTAATCGCATTGTAAAAAGGCTGGCAAATGGTCGCGCTTGCAATTGATCTCGATTGAGAGCAGCCTGATCTCATCTCAATCTAGGAAGATGGATCGAGAATCTATTCTGGAGGAGACTTTATTGCGGGAGCGGGGTGCGCACGGAATGGGGGTATACTTTCTTGAGGAAACATATACGGCGCCAGAGAGCTGGGATCATTTCTTCGCTGCCTCAGTTCTCTCGCGGCTGTCCTATCCGTGCGCATGCCGAACCGGCTTGCCGGAGATCCATCCGCATCTGCGCCCAGTCTAACCCAAGGAGGAAGCACGATGCCTGTCAGCAATATCGCTCGTCTTTGCGCCGCGGCCGCTGTTGTATTGTTCGCTTTCGGCGCGGGCGCCCTGACTGCGAGCGCCGAAGAGGCTACGAGCGCCGAGATCGAATCGTTGCGCGGGGCGCTCGCCAAATACAAGGATCCCTACGTTGCCGTACGCGACCTCTATCTCTCGACAGTCGGTTGCGTCCATTACGACGGCTCGAAGATGGAAGGCCACATGGAATACCCGAAGGGCGGCATGGGCGTCCACTTCGTCAACCTGACCGTGCAGGGGCCGCCCGACCCGACGAAACCCAACGTGCTGATCTACGAGCCTGTGGACGGCAAGCTGCAACTGGTGGCGGCTGAATGGCTTATGCCTCTAGCTGCCGCGAAGGAGCGGCCTAAGCTATTCGGGCAGGAATTCCAGGGGCCGATGGAAGGGCACGAACCTCTCATCCCGCAAGGCTTCCACCACTATGATCTGCACGCCTGGGTGTTCAAGGACAATCCCAACGGCATGTTCAGCCCAACCCACCCGGACGTCACATGCAAGGACTACGAGTTCTCCCTGCTGGAGATGCCGACGAAGATGGTGGATGGGCACTGACCGTCGCAGAATGAGCCGTCGCGGCGAGTTCTCCTCGGGACGGCTAATTCTCCGAGCTCTCGCGACTGTCTCCACTATTGCAGTCGCCTATTTATCTGACTAATGTCAGATAATGGTGGATCAAGAGATCGCGCAGGTTCGCCGGTTCAACCGCACCGTTTCTCAGCGCATCGGCGCGCTGGAGGGGAGCTATCTTGCGCTCGGCCGGCCGCTCGGCGAGGCGCGCCTGATCTTCGAACTGGGACTGGCGGACGGGTCGGACTTGCGGGACCTGCGCGGCCGCCTCGGACTCGACTCTGGCTATCTCAGCAGGCTGGTCCGCTCGCTCGAAGCGCAGGGGCTGGTCGAAGTTCGTCCGGCGCCTGAGGATAAGAGGGTCCGCCGCATCGGCCTCACCGATGCGGGCCGTGCCGCCTGGCGGCAGTATGACGAACGCTCCGACCAGCTTGCGTCTTCACTTCTGGAGCCGCTGACGGTGAGCCAACGCAGTCGTCTGCTCGCAGCGATGGCCGAGATCGAGCGCCTCGTTCGCGCGGCAAACATCGAGATCGGCGTAGAGCCGGCCGACAGTGCCGACTCTCGCGAGTGCCTCGAAGCCTACTATGCCGAGATCGATCGGCGGTTCGAGGGTGGGTTCGCACTTGATGGCGGCAACCCGTTCGATCCGGGCGACGCCATTCCGCCCTCGGGCTGGTTCGTGCTGGCGCGGCTGCAAGGCGAGGCGGTCGGTTGCGGCGCGCTAAAGCGGCTGGATGTGCGGACCGGCGAGATCAAGCGGGTGTGGGTGTCACCGAAGGTCCGCGGCCTCGGCCTCGCCGAACGGATTATGGGCAGGCTGGAGTGTGTCGCACGCAACGCGGGCTTTACGACGCTGAAGCTGGATACCAACCGGGTGCTGACGGAAGCGCATGCGCTGTACCGCAAGCTCGGCTATCGCGAGACCGAGCGCTACAACGACAATCCCTATGCGCACTTCTGGTTCGAGAAGGCGGTGTGAGAGGCCGCCCAGCAATCAAGCGGCGGAGACTAGCCGGCGCGGTCAGGCGGAAAAAATCTCCTCCAGACGCTTGCGCATGATGCTGCCGTCGGCGTCGACCCCGGTCCAATACTTGATGTTAATCACGCCTTGGTTGACCAGCATGCCGAGACCGTCGAGCACCGCGCAGCCTCTCGACTGCGCCTCTTGCAGCAGTTTCGTCCGGGGTGGGTTGGGGATGATGTCGGCGACGATCATGCCGGGAAGAAGACTTGTGAGATCGAGATCCGGCCGGGCGTCCAGGTCGGGGTAGAGGCCGATCGAGGTGGCGTTGACAAGAATGTCGGTATCGGCCGGCAGCGCGTATGAGCCTTCCCAGGGCGCAAAGTCCGCCTGCACCGGAGTCTGGTCGCAGATCAATCGGACGAGTTCCTCACCCCGGTCGCGGCCGCGGTTCACCACCGTCAGCGACTTCGCCCCCACGAGCGCCAGTTCGACGCAGATCGCCCGCGAGGCGCCGCCAGCGCCCAGCACCACGATGTTCTTGCCGCGCGGATCGGTGAGTTCTCGGAGAGATTTCAGAAAGCCCTTGCCGTCGGTGTTCTCGCCGATCAGCTTGCCGTCGCGCAGCACGGCGCAGTTGACGGCCTCCATGATCGCTGCGGATTCGCCAAGGCCGTCGAGGTGCTCGATCACCGCCACCTTGTGCGGCAGCGAGCAGTTGAAGCCGGCCCAGCCCATGGCGCGAGCGCCGCGCACCGCATCGCCCAGCTTCTCCGGCGCGACTTCGCAGTTGATGTAACGGGCATTTATGCCGTGGTGCGCGTAGGCAGCATCCATCATCGCGACAGTCGGGTTCTCCGCCGCAGGCATGGCGAAGCATCCGGTGATCTTGCTCAGGAAGTTCATGGTTCCTCCGTCCGCGCCGGGTGCGCTAACGCGTCAAAAACCTCTCCATCCTTTCCAGCGCCCTCAGTATATTCTCTTCCGAGTTCGCATAGGAAAGCCGGATATAGCCTTCACCCAGCACGCCGAAATCGGGACCGCCGATCAGCGCTACGCCGGCCTGGTCGAGCAGGGCCGAGGCCAGTTCCTTGGCCTTCCAGCCGGTCTTCTTCACGTTCGGAAAGGCATAGAAGGCCCCCTTCGGCGTAATGCAGGAGACGCCGGGCAGCGTGTTGAGACCCTCCACCACGATCTTCCGGCGGCGGTCGAAGGCGGCCATCATCTTCTCGACCTCATCCTGCGGCCCGTCGATCGCCGCGATGCCGGCGAACTGGCTGGGCGCATTGACACATGACCAGCAGTTCACCGCGAGCTTCCTGACCTTGTCGTAGAGGTTGGCGCTCTCCGGCCCGTTCGGCCAGATCGACCACCCCATGCGCCAGCCGGTCATGGCCCAGGTCTTCGACCAGCCGTTCAGCACGATCAGGCGATCGCGGATCTCGGGGAAGGTGAGCAGCGACACGTGCTTCTCGCCGTCATAGGTCATGACGTCGTAGATCTCGTCCGAGAGGATGGCGACATCCGGGTGGCGCTCGAGGCCCTTCACCAGCTTCTCGATCTCGGCGCGCGGGGTGACGCCGCCGGTCGGATTGGCGGGGGAGTTGAGGATGATGAGGCGCGTCTTCGGCGTGATCAGAGCCAACGTTTCCTCGGCGGAGAAAGCAAAACCGTTCTCCTCGCGGATCGGCACGGGCACCGGCTTTGCGCCGGTGAACTCGATCATGGAGCGATAGATCGGGAAGCCTGGGTCGGGGTATAGGATCTCCGCGCCCGGCTCCCCGAACATGACGATCGCCGCATACATGGTCGGCTTGCCGCCCGGCAGGATCATCACGTTCTCGGGCGAGACCTCGACGCCGGTGAGAGCGAGCGTGCGGCGCACCACCGCCTCGCGCGTGGCGAGCAGGCCGGTGGCGGGCGTATAGCCGTGGTGTCCGTCGCGCAGCGCCTTGATGGCGGCCTCGACAATGTGCGGCGGCGTTTTGAAGTCCGGCTGGCCGATGCCGAAGTTGATGATGTCGCGTCCTTGTGCCGCCAGCGCGGTGGCGCGGGCGAGCACGGCGAAGGCATTTTCCTCGCCGAGACGGTCGAAGGCAGGCACTGTGTGGAGCATTTCAATCTTCCTGCAGAAGTGCGTTTGCTATGTCGGTTCTGGAAAAATCGGTGCCGACGAAGAGCAGGGGCACCTCCCGGTACTTCGCCGCGGCATAGACGAGGCAGTCGCCGAAATTGAGCTGTGCTGGGTGCCTTGAGCCCTTGCCGTATTCTTGGCAGCTTTGACCGCGAGTTGGGCTTCCTCGAGCGTGAGCTCGATCAGACTATATGAGGCCTTGAGACAAAGCTCCTGCGCCCAGTCGAGAAGTTGGGGGTGCAGCCGGCGCAACAGCGCAAGTTCCACCAGGCAGCATGCCGGGACGAGAACGGTGCCCGCCGAATTGAGCCGTTCTCGCAGGGATGGCGCCTCGGGCTCGCGCTTGAAGATGGCGACGAAAGCGGAAGTGTCGACGACGATTTCCGTCATCGCTGATTCAGTTCGTCTTCGAAGATGGAGTCCATCTCAGCTTTGATTTCCTCCCAACTCAGCTTTGGACCGCGGTAGGGATATTTCCGATCGAGTTCCTCGAAGACGGCCATCCGGCGACGAACCTTCTCTTCTGGTACTTCGTCAATTCTATCGCGACCGGCCTCAGCTTTCACAAGCCGCTCGATAACCGCGCCAGGTTCCTCACCAGTGCGACGGCCAATCTGGCGGATCAGGTCCTCGGTCGTCTTGTTCCGGATCGTGATGGCCACTGGCTCAATCCTGCGGATCGTTTCGGCATATAGTGGAAACATATGCTGCCACGCTGTCCAACCCAAAGTCGAGAGTGTCTTTCATGACCGACCTTTCCAACTGGACGCTCCGCCCGCGACCCGAGCGTAAGGTGATGGAAGGGCGCTATGTGCGGCTGGAGCCGCTCAATGCGGCTAGCCACGGGGATGAACTGTTCGAGGCTTCCACGGTGCCGGACGCGGAGGCGCGCTTCCGCTATCTCGGCGAACATCCGCCTGTTTCCCGCGCGGCCTTCCAGTCCTGGCTGGACAAGGCCGAGGCCAGCGAGGATCCGCTTTATTTCGCAGTAATCGACAAGAGGACGGGCAAGGTCGGGGGTCGCCAGACCTTTCTGCGCATCGACCCGGCGAACGGGGTGGCGGAGATCGGCCACATCTACTGGGGTCCGTCGATCTCGCGCACGCCGGTGGCCACCGAGGCGCATTTCCTCTTCATGCGCCACATCTTCGACGATCTCGGTTATCGACGCTGGGAATGGAAGTGCAACAACCTCAACGTGCCGTCCAAGCGGGCGGCGGAGCGTTTCGGCTTTAGCTTCGAGGGCGTGTTCCGCCAGCACATGGTGATCAAGGGTGAAAATCGCGATACGGCCTGGTACTCCATTATCGACAAGGAGTGGCATTCGCTCCGGCAAGCCTATATGGACTGGCTGGACCCGGCGAACTTCGACGCCGATGGCAGGCAGAAGAAGCGGCTCGAGGAGTTTCGATCCGCCGCCGCTTAGAACGAGCATCACATGGCGCAATCACATGGCGGACATGGGCATGATCGGAAGCACGATCATTCGCACGCGCGTGCGCACGATCATGGGACGCATTCGCATGCTCACGGGCACGCCCATGGTCATGGCCACGGTCCGGACGGACACGTCCACGGGAAAGCCGATCAGAAGCGGGTGCTGATCGCCGCGCTGCTCACCGGCGGCTTCATGTTCGCCGAAGCGATCGGAGGCTGGATCACCGGCTCGCTGGCGCTGGTGGCGGATGCGGGGCACATGCTCACCGACTCCATCGCCTTGTGGCTCGCCTGGTATGCGTTCCGGCTCGGCGGCAGGCCGGCGACGCAGCGCATGACCTACGGCTTCGGGCGGGTGAAGACGCTCGTCGCCTACACCAACGGCATCACCATCTTCGCCATCGCGCTCTGGATCGTCTACGAGGCCATCGTGCGCTTCATGGACCCGCCGCCGGTGCTCGGCGGTCCGATGCTCGTGGTGGCGATCGCCGGGTTGCTCGTCAACATCGCGGCCTTCTTCGTCCTGCACGGCGGCGACCGCACCAGCCTCAATATGCGCGGCGCCATCCTGCACGTCCTCGGCGACATGCTGGGCTCCGCGGCAGCGATCGTGGCCGCCATTGTTATTATCGCAACCGGGTGGACTCCGATCGACCCGATCCTCTCGGTACTGGTCGCGGTGTTGATCCTGTCGACCGCCTGGGCTCTGATGAAGGAAGCCGCGCACGTCCTCCTCGAGGGCGTTCCCGGCAAGCATGATCGGGACCGCATAGCTCACGATCTGCAGAATTCCGTCACCGGGGTTCGCGAGATCCATCACATGCACGTCTGGTCCATCGACGGAACAAGGACCATAGCGACGCTGCACGCCTGCCTCGTCGAGGGAACCGACCCGCATGGCGCCGTCGCCGCGATCAAGGCGCGTCTGGCGACAGAGCACGCCATCGAGCACGCGACCGTTGAGCCCGAATACGGCCAGTGCGCCGACAGGCGAAGCGAACACTTGCACTAGCGTCGGATCACGCAGCTTCAGAGGGAACAATGGCAGGCAGGCTCAAGGACAAGATCGCGGTGGTGACTGCCGCGGGGCAGGGGATCGGGCGGGCGATCGCCGAGCAGTTCCTGGCCGAGGGGGCCGTCGTCTACGCCTCCGACATCGACCTCGACAAGCTGGCTGATCTGCAAGGCGCTCGGGCTGCAAGGCTGGACGTGTTGTCCACCGACGCGGTGGAGGCCTATGCGCGCGACACCGGGCACATCGACATACTGGTCAATGTCGCCGGCTTTGTACACCACGGCACCGTGCTAAGCACCAGCGACAAGGACTGGGACTTCTCCTTCGACCTCAACGTCAAGTCCATGCACCGCACGATCAAGGCATTCCTGCCCGGGATGCTCGAGCGGGCGAAGGAGACCGGCAAGACCTGCTCGATCGTGAACATCTCGTCAGGGGCCTCGTCGATCCGCGGCATTCCGAACCGCTACGCCTACGGCGCCAGCAAGGCGGCGGTGATCGGTCTCACCAAGTCAGTCGCGGCCGACTTCATCCGCGACGGCATCCGCTGCAACGCGGTGGCGCCGGGCACCTTCAAGTCGCCCTCCTGGGAAGAGCGCGTCGAGACGCTCGGCAAGGAATGGGGCAGCAAGGAAAAGGCGCTGGAGATGTTCGTGCAGCGCCAGCCGACGGGGCGGGTGGCCGACGCCGCCGAGATCGCGCCCATCGCGGTTTATCTTGCGTCCGACGAAGCGGCGTTCACCACCGGGACGGTCATGGCGGTGGACGGCGGGTTCTCGCTGTGATGGACCGCGACAGCAAGAACGCCGCTATTGCCGCCCTGGTGATCCTGCTGGCCTTCGGGCTTGGCGCCTACTTCATGCCGACCATCATGCTCGCGCTGGGCAAGGTGTCGCCGCTGTTCGCCGGCATCGTGGCGGTCCTGTTCGTCGCCGCTTTCTTCCTGGTGTTCTGGCTGAGAGGCCGTCGGCAGCGGCGGGACGGGTAGCCGCGGCTTTACGCGCTGAGGCTTGCGCTGAGCAGCGTCAGGCCGAGCAGGAGGACCATCGCCGCGCCGCCGATCTCGATGGCGGCGTGGATGCGGTTTCCTGTACGACCGTCGCCGGCGAAGGCGACCGCCCAGTTCTTCGCCGTCACCGCCAGTGTAGCGAGCAGCGAGACGGTTATGGCGGTGCCGAGCGCCATCGCCAGGACCGAGGCGATGCCGCCGACCCAAAGCCCGTTCAAAAGGGCAAAGGACAGCACGATCAATGCGCCGGAGCAGGGCCGCAGGCCCACCGCTGCGACGGCCGACCAGGCGGTGCGCCAGTCGAAGCGATCGCCCGAGATCATCGCCGGGTCCGGCGCGTGGGCATGGCCGCAGGTCGTGCAGACCTCGCCGTGCGCATGATGCGCGGCGTGGTCATGGTGACGTCCTTGCGAAGGGGCCATCGCGTGGTCGTGGCCGCAATGCGCATGGTCATGATGCGCATGGCGGTGCGAATGCGCGTGGGCGGCCGAGAGGCTCACCGCGGGATGGGCGCCGAACAGGCCAGCGATCCGAGGCCCCGCCTTCTTCCACAGCAACCAGGCTCCGAACAGGGAGATGAGCCCGTAACTGGCCACCTCGAGGAACCATGTCGCGTCGGTCATCGACACCGTCGTGCCGCGCAGGAAGAGGTACACCAGCCCGATGACGACGATGGCTGTCAGAGCCTGGAGGAAGGCCGAGACGAAGGACAGCACGACGCCGCGCCTGAGCGCGACCTCGTTGGCGAGCATGTAGGAGGAGATGACCGCCTTCCCGTGTCCAGGGCCCGCCGCATGGAACACACCGTAGGCGAAGGAAAGGCCGACCAGGACCCAGAGCTTGCCGCCGTCCTGCCGCATCGCCTTCAGCGCGCCCGTCAACGACCTGTAAAAGCCCTGCTGTTGGACGTTGATCCAGTTCATCAGGCCGGCAAACAAGCCGGTGGAGGGAACGGCGGCCTCATTGGTGCCGATGCCGAGTGAGCTCTGGGCGTAGGCATAAGCCACGAAGTCGCTGGCGATAAAGGAAAGGGCGATCAGGGCGAGGACCGCCCGCACGATCCATTTCTTCATGGTCCTCTCTCGCTCATCCGCTGGCCTTGCAGGTCAACTCCAGCTTTGTCGCAAAAATCTTGCTCATGTCCGTGCCGGCCGGGTCGTTGAAGAAGGCTTCGGTGAGCGTTGCCTGGTTCTGCGCCAGCGCCTCGTCCGGGTCAGGGCGGATAACCTTCCTGCCGCAATCGTCGGGCATGGACGCCACAGCCATCCTGTCGTCGTCGGTGAATTCGATCGCGGTATAGAAGGTCGGGTCGTAGACAGCGAAATTGATCTTGCCGGCGAGCTTGAGCGGCTCCTTCGGGGTCGATTCGAAGAGGATGATGAACTGGCCGTCCTCAAAGTTCACAATGAGGCCGGGTGGCGGCACCATCTCAACGTCCTTCCCATCGGCCGTCACCATCTGGAAGAACTTGTATTCGGCAATCGACGAGTGGACCGTGTTGGCGACCTCCTGCAACTCGGCGTCGTCGAGCTTCAAGTCGGCATTCTGGTCGAACTCCATCAGCACGGTCGAGGAGAAGACGTCGTCGAAGCGCCAGAGGTGGCGAAGCGACTTCACCGTGCGATCGGGATTGACCATGACTTCGAGCCTGGCCTCGGCGAAAACGTGCGGGTGCACTAGCGCGGGCGTCGGAGAAGCAGCAAGCAGCGCAGCCGTGGTCGCGATCCTCGCGGTGTGGTTGAAGAGGCGCATTCGAATCCCGGGTGATTTGCGCGGTGAGGATTATCAGAAACCGGGCGAAAGTGGGACGGCAGATTATCCCGTTTGAGCCGTAATGGACGCCTCTAACGCCTGTGCGTTCTTGATCCTAGCAACGTTCATGGTAGAGTTAAGTACTGGTGAAGTCCGCCCAGGAACAGACGGCGGGGGCGGAGAGAAATCATGCGGTTTGCATTCGCCTTCGCGATCGGACTGACGTTCGGCGTTGCCAGTGCTGTTGCCGATCCCCTTCACGATGCTGCAAAAGCGGGCGATCTCCAGGCGGTACAGCAACTGGTCGGCCAGGGTTCTGACCTCTCCGCGCCGGATCGGGCCGGGGATCCTCCACTTGTCCTTGCCGCGCTCGCTGGCCATGCGGACGTGGTCGCCTATCTGCTCTCACAAGGGGCAGACATAGCAGTTCGTAACAAGGGCGGCCTCACCGCGCTTCACGCTGCCGCATACGCCGGCAACCTCGAGGTAACGAAGTTGCTGGTCGCCAAGGGCGCCGCTGTGAACGATCAGATGAACTTCTATCACATGTCGCCGCTCCACGCGGCGGCCGAGGAGGGACACACCGACGTGGTGGTGTTCCTGCTGGCGAACAAGGCAGAAGTGGAGGCGAAGGAACGAAACGGATACACGCCGCTCAGTCAGGCAGGCTGGCGCGATCATTGGGACACTGCAGTTCCGCTGATCAAGGCGGGTGCAGTCTGTCAAAAGGCCGACTTGGTGGGCGATCGGCTCTTCCAGGAATGCACCAAGCGGCAGTGACAACTGCCGGACGGTGCTCCGACCAAGGATGGAGGTTCGTCGTGTCTGACCAACATAGGAAGTGCAGTCTTCGCACTGCGGCGCTGTTCGCAGCCGTGACCATCATCGGGGCATCGGTCGTGCCTGCCGCTGCCGAGGAATTCGTGAACACAGGTTATTTCGGGGACGTGGCGATCAAGGGCTATGACCCCGTAGCATATTTCACCGACAATGCTGCCGTTCAGGGTTCGCAGCAATACACCTACAGATGGCTTGGGGCGACATGGGTGTTCGCCAGCGCGGAGAACCGTGACCTCTTCAAGGCCGACCCGGCAAAGTATGCGCCCCAGTATGGGGGCTATTGCGCCGATGGTGTCTCCTTCGGGACGGTAACCACCAATATCGATCCGAAGGCGTGGCGGATCATCGATGGCAAGCTTTACCTGAGCTACGATCCGGGCACTGCCGATGGATTTCAGAAGAGCCCCACCAAGCTGGCCGAATCCCGAAAGCACTGGTCCGAGGTCGAGCAGACGCTGCTCTTGGAAAAGGACCAGAAGGATTGGCGGCACACTGGCAATTAGGACGTGCTGGTCGAATCCGCCCGAAGCGGTGGCAGTGAACCCCGATCACCCCACTTGCCTCGCGTGGCGGGGGCTCTGCTTGGGTTATTGCTCAATCGAAAAGAAAGTAAGCGCCTGAGGCGTGACGTGGACGTATTGCGCGCCCGGCTCGTCCGGCGACGTGTTTCGGTACACAAAGCCGCACACACTACGGTTCCTGAAATAACCGGCGAACAACTCGCAGATGCGGTCATCCTCGATCTCCACCAGCCCCGTGATGTTGGTATTGGCGCTGCGATAGGCGGTGTTGCCTGCCTTATCGAAATATTGGAAGAACTCCGTCCCGTTCTTGTGCCGGCCTTTCCAGGTCTTGTTGTCGACGAGCCTGCGCAAGTCCGCTTCGCGGAGTTGGTCGGTCGCCTTTCCCTCGAAGCCGAAGGGCCATTGAGGCAGGCCCGCATGGCGTAAGCCGTCGAGATGATAGGCGAGGTCATCTTCACGCCAATAGTCATACAGATAGCTGTAGTAGGTCAAATTGCTGTCCGGGAACAGCTTCAGCAGGTTGGCCCGTTCGGCGGACGCGACGGTGCGATTGCCGTCGTGCATGTAGGCGGCGCTTAGATATTCGCGTGCGGGTTCGGCTTTGGGCAGGGCGTCGCGTGCGGCTTCGATGAGCGGGATCGCGCGCTCATTGTCGTGCGCCAGATAGAACACGATGCCGGCGAGGAGTTGGAAGCTTGGAGCCGGCGTGGGATCGAGGCGCAGCGCGCGCTCCATCTCGCGGACCGCCTCAGCGCGGCTTCCCGTTTGCGCGAGAATGAGGGCAAGGCTTCCGACAGCTTCCGCGTCGTTGGGCTGGGCTCCCACCGCCTGCCTCGCCGAATTGCGTGCCTCGGCCGCGCGACCGTCGACGAGTTGCAAGAGGGCAAGGACGGTGTGGGCACGCGCATTGCTGGGGTCGAGCCTCAGGGCTTCGCCGGCAGCATCGTAGGCGATCTTTCGCGCCACGGCGGCGGACCAGAGGAAATTGTAGTCGTTGCGCCAGACGTCCACGGCCACCCGGGCAATCCCGGCATGAGCATTGGCGAAGTTGGGATCGAGGTCGATCGCCTGCTGATAGTAGGACAATGTCCGGCGATAGGTGTCGACGTCGCTGTAGAAAAAGCCCTCCTGCTCGGCGCGCATGTAGTAGTCGTAGGCTTCCAGGTTGTCGGTTGGGATCCGCGCCAGCCGGTCGCGCTCGCCTTGGCTCAGCCTGATCTCGAGCGCGGAAATTATCTTTCCGATCACGTCGTCCTGGACGGCAAACAGGTCCCTGTACTGCCGGTCGTAGCGTTCTGCCCAAAGCGAAAGCCCACTTAGGGCGTCGATCAGCTTCACATTGATCCGAAGCCTGTCTGCCGATCGTTGAAGCGTTCCCTCCAGGACGTAGTGAACACCCAGTTCTGTCGCGACGTCCTGAATCGTGGCGGCTGTTTCGCGGATCGCCAGGACCGAGTGTCGCGCGATCACGAACAGCCCGGAAACTTTGGACAGGTCCGTGATCAGGTCGTCGGTAAGCCCTTCAGCGAGATGATCTTGTTCCTTGTCCCCGCTAACATTGATGAACGGAAGAACGGCGACCGAGGGCCTGTCCGGGAGGGGGTAGGCAATGCGCTCGAATGGCGCCGAAGGCATGAAGCGCGTCCAGGGCTGCCACCAAGCTAGCCCGGCCGCTGCCGCCAGCAGCAGCACTGCCGACATACGGAACGCCAAACCTCTCCGCCGTGGCGGCAGAGGCTCCGTCGACGCTGCAGGAGGAGGTGGGGTAGAGAGGCGTTCGGCCTTTTCGTCGAGCCGAACGCTGTAGATCTGCACCGGCTCGGCGATGTTCTTGAGGCGCCTTTGGGGGCGGTGCTCAAATGTCAGGTCGAGCTTGCTCCTGACCTGGTGGTAGGCGGCGCCCGAAAGGCATATTCCCCCCGGGTCGGCGATCTCCTGCAGGCGCGCGGCTACATTTACGCCGTCGCCGAAAATATCGCCGTCTTCAGGGATGATGTCGCCGATGTTGATCCCTATCCTGTAGCGGAACTGCGATTCTTCAGGCACGCCTTCGTTCTCGTCGCGGAGTGCAAGCTGTATCTCGACCGAGAAGCACAGTGAATCCACGACACTTGCAAACTCCATCAGGGCACCATCGCCGGTGAACTTGATGATGCGGCCCCGGTATTGGGTGGCACGGGGTGCGAACAAGACCCGGCGATGACGACGGTGGGCGGCGAGCGTAACCTCCTCGTCCGCGCCCATGAGGCGGGAGTACCCAACCATGTCGAAGGCAAGGACCGCGGCCAGCCGGCGCTCCATGCTAGTGCTCCTCGAACAGGGAACTCGCCCGTACGAGACGATCCCGGTTCTGCGATCAGGAAGGATACGAATTATACTCTTGACAGGCGAGTTGACACCTGGATTGCGCCGATAGTTGATCGACAATGTTTCTACAGGTTAATAGATGGTGGCGCTCTATCCGGCGCTGTACTTGCGGAACCACTGCGCCATGAAATCGACGAACACCCGGACCTTGGCCGGGAGATAACGGCGGTGCGGATAGACGGCGAAAATGCCGGCGCCGTCTGGCAGGCGGTTGTCGAGCGCCGGCACGAGGCGGCCGGCCTCGATGTCCGGCTGGGCGATGAAGTCGGGCAGGATTGCCCAACCCAGCCCCGATACCGCGGCAGCGCGCGCGACGATCGGGCTGTTCACCTCGATCGGTCCGCTCACCGAGACGGTCGTGATCTGATTGCCTTCACCCAGGAACGGCCAGTTGGACAGCCACCTTCCGTTGGTGTCGACCACGCACGGCTTGCCGGCGAGGTCCTGGGGGCGTTCGGGCATGCCGTGCCTCTCGACGATGTCTGGCGAGGCGCAGAGCCGCAGTCCGAACGGGGCGAGGCGGCGTGCGATGAGCGAGGAACTCTCCAGCCTGGTGATGCGGATGGCGAGATCGAAACCTTCTTCCACGAGGTCGACGAAACGGTCATCGAGTCGGATCTCCAGGACGATGTCGGGATGCTCCTTGGCGAAGTCGATCAGCGATTGCCCGATCGGAGCATCGGCGAAGGTGCGCGACGCCGACAGCTTGATCCGGCCGCGCACGTCGCCTGAGGAATCGCGCACGTTGTCGGCCAGACTGTCGATCTCGCGCACGATCTCGGAAGCGCGCCGGTAATAGGTGTGGCCGGCTTCGGTCAGCGAGAACTGGCGGGTCGTGCGGTTGAGCAGCAGCGCGCCAAGCTCGTCCTCGAGTTCGCGCACATATTTCGACAGCAGCGCCTTGGAGCGGCCGATCTTGCGCGCCGCCGCCGAAAAGCCCTCGGCCTCGACCACTTCGATGAAGGCGCGCATGCGGGTGAGGGTGTCCATTTCGATGTTAGCTCCGGGTGCGTCCTTCGAGGCACCCCTTCGACTGCTCGCGACCAAGTCGCTCGCGCTCAGGGTCGCACCTCAGGATGAGGAACGTGGTACCAGCAACCCCAATCGCCGGCGGTTGCGTTGTTTGAACCCGATCAAAGGCCGCGAAAACATCGGCGGCCAGCGGTTCAGGCTCGAACTCCCTCATCCTGAGGTGCGAGCCCGCACGGTGTCCGGGAACTCGCGAATACATTTGCGGGCGAGCCTCGAAGGACGCACCGATCACGCGCCCATCAGCCGTCGCCCCATCCCGATCAGCGCCATGTCACTGCCGTGCGGTCCGACGACGGAGAGGCCGAACGGCGCGCCATGCACCGAACCGAGGGGCAGGGTGATCTGCGGGCAGCCGGAAAGTCCTGACAGGCAAAGCAGATGCAGCGCCCGCTCGCGATAGGACTGCAGCGCCTCGGCTGTTTCGGTCTTCAGCGGCGAGGCGCCCGGCACGGTTGGAAGCACCAGCACGTTGCCGTCCCCGAGCAGGTCGAGCATTTCGGAGCGGAATTTTTCGCGGCGTGTCCTTTGCACTGCTACCGTTTCCCCGTCGAGCGTCGAGCCGAACAGGAAGCGCTCGCGTGTGCCAGGGCCGAGCGATGCCTCGTGCTTGCCGATCCAGGCTCCGTGCGCTGCCCAGGCTTCCGCCGCCTGGATCAGTCGGAAGCAGGTGTAGAGCTCGTCGGGAGAGGACGAGAACGGCCATGCGGAGCGGCTCGTGATCGGCAGGCCGACGAGTCTGCGCATTCGCTCGTACTCGGCTGCCTCTTCGCTGCCGAACACGAGTTCATCCATCGTATCCAGCGTGATTGCGCGGGTCAGCTGTCCAGTGTGGCTGTCTTCGCCCAGCAGTACCCGGCCGACCGCTTCGTAGACATCGATGTCGCGGGCGAACCAGCCGCCCGTGTCGAGCGATGGCGCAAGCGGCATCGTGCGATCGATCGGGATGCGGCCGTGCGTGGTTCTAAGCCCGACGAGGCCGCAGAAGCTCGCTGGTGCGCGCACTGAGCCGCCGGTGTCGGAGCCGAGCGCGATGTCGACCAACCCGCCCGCCACTGCGGCAGCGGAGCCGCAGGAAGAGCCACCCGTGTAGCGCTCGGGCGCGCGGGGATTGATGGGAAAAGGAAAATGCACGTTCTGGCCGAACAGGGAGAAGGCGAGTTCGTCGGTGACGGTCTTGCCCGCGAATCGCGCGCCCGCATCAAGCAGGCGCTGCACGCAGGAGGCGCTGCGCTCTGCCGGCGACGCTTCGGCGAGCTTCTGAGGATTGCCGCAGCCGGTGCGCAGGCCGGCGACGTCGAAGATGTCCTTGATGCCGAGCGACAGGCCAGCGAGCGGGCCGGATTCCGCATTCGCAACAGTGATTTGGTCTGTTTCGACGAAGGCGTTCAGGGGATCTTGGACGGACGGCATCGTTCACTTCCCGGAGTGGTCAGGGGCACCATTGTTCGACCGGACGCGATTTGCAAGTTTGTTGTTGACTCGAACTCGAACAGCAAGTGGTGTTTGGGAAGATGTATCCTGCAGCTCAGAGTTCGATTTGCTCTTCGATTTGTCACGGATATTTGGCAGGCGCTTCGACGCTGGAAAACCGGCTCGTACGGCCGGCGAGATTGGCGACGTGATATCGGCTGTCATAGCCGACCAAGACTCAAACGGAAATCTCGAGAGAGTCGCTGACCTGCGGTGGGTCCACCACCGCGAAGATCAATTTCGCCATATCTTTGAGTTCAAGGCGATAAAGGGCGCCACCTATTCGGCTTGCTGGGGCGTGTCGTTGGACTTTGTGCCAATCGCCAATCGGGGGCGCCTTGCATGGAAGCGAACGTCGAAGTCGGCACGAATGGACTTGTGCATCGATCCCATCGACAAGAAGGGCTCGAATTCCAAATGGTGTTCGTTCTTCTACAACGACGATGATCGCCGCATCGGGACCGTCGCACGGGCATCTCTCAGAGTAGCCGGCGTGGATCTTGCCAAGCTGAATTCTCTCCAGGGTGTCCTTTCGGCGTTCGAACAACGGGCCGCAATGCAATTCGAACGCTTCTCCCTTGAAAATTATGTTCAGACGGACTTGGCTTGGGGCCTGCTCCTGATCGCGCTCGCCAGGGAAGACGAGGGTGTCCGGCGCCTGGGCCGTTATTGCGAACGCTCTGGCGTTTCGCGGGATGACGCGCTGTTGGCGAAGGCAAGGGCTGCCGCGCGGAACATCGCCACGAACTGAGCCGAAAGCGCGGCCCAGCGCTCAAGAAATCGCCGCTCCAATTTTTTGCGCCCTGAGATCAATTTCCAATTGATTGTGACAGGTCGAATCATTAAATCCGCGGCTGCCCAAAGTCGCACGTGCCTGTGGGCGTCCCCCGGTCCTCGGAATGGCGAGGCAACCGGGACGGTACCCGGGGAGTAACGAACCCGGTCGGATGAGCGGCCAACCGCACAGTCCGAGGACGCCTTGAAGCAACGACGGTGCGGGCCTTTCTGGTTCTCTTCCGGTTGTCCAAAGACCGGGGTTACTGAAGAGGCACACCTTCATTGCCGGCAGTGCGGTGGGACATCCCTCCAAGCCAAGGCAGACAAAGCGAGCAGGAGCCCGGCAAGGCTCAAGCTCATCGCCGCGAGACGGCATTCGATGGTTCCGGGGTCTCCACCGGCTGGTCCCATTGGATTTTCGTCCCGCCTTTGTCCAACCGAGCGTTCGCGGAACGAGCCTCCGCAGCGCCCGAGCCCTTGCGCGCGCCGGAAAGGCGCGAATGGAGCGACCATGGCGACCCAGCGTATCCTCGACTTCCTCGCCACCCGACGACCGGAGGGCCCCTGCCTCGTCATCGACCTCGATGTCGTGCGCGACAACTACCGCGCCTTCGAGAAGGCGCTCCCCGAATCCAAGATCTACTACGCGGTGAAGGCAAACCCGGCGCCGGAGATCCTGCGCCTGCTTGCCGGCCTCGGCTCGTCCTTCGACACCGCTTCGGTCGCCGAAATCGAGATGGCAATGGATGCCGGTGCGCCGGCGGAGCGCATCTCTTTCGGCAACACGATCAAGAAGGAGCGCGATATCGCTCGCGCCTATGAGTTCGGCATCCGCCTCTTCGCCGTCGACTGCGTCGAGGAGGTGGAGAAGGTGGCGCGCGCTGCTCCAGGATCCAGGGTGTTCTGCCGCGTCCTGACCGACGGCGAGGGCGCCGAATGGCCGCTGTCGCGCAAGTTCGGCTGCGTGCCTGCCATGGCTGTCGACGTGCTGCGTCATGCCAAGATGCTCGGGCTCGATGCCTACGGCGTGTCGTTCCACGTTGGCTCGCAGCAGTGCGACCTGACGGCCTGGGATCGTGCACTCGGCGACGCCAAGCGGGTTTTTGCCACGCTGGCCGATGAGGGCATCGTGCTGAGGATGGTCAATATGGGCGGCGGCTTCCCGACCCGCTACCTCAAGGACGTGCCGGCGGCGCAGGCCTACGGCCAGGCGATCTTCGAGGCGCTTTCAAAGCATTTTGGCAACCGTCTCCCGGAGACCATCATCGAGCCGGGCCGCGGCATGGTCGGCAATGCCGGCGTTATCAAATCGGAAGTCGTGCTGATCTCCAAGAAGGCCGACAACGACAATGTGCGCTGGGTCTATCTCGACATCGGCAAGTTCGGCGGGCTCGCGGAGACGATGGACGAGGCAATCCGCTACCCGATCGTGACCCCACGTGACGGAGACGCCAAGGCGCCTTGCGTGCTCGCCGGGCCGACCTGCGACTCGGCCGACGTGCTCTACGAGAAGTCGCCCTATCCGCTGCCGCTGTCGCTGACCATCGGCGACGAGGTGCTGATCGAGGGCACGGGCGCCTACACGACGACCTACGCCTCGGTCGCCTTCAACGGCTTCGAACCGCTCCGATCCTACGTGATCTGACGGCTCGCGCCGTCAGCGTCTCTCCTGTCGCCGGCCGTCCAGCCGGCGGCGGGTTCGCTCGTGGAAACAGATCTCCGCTTGTGAGGGATAGTGGAATGAATTCTCTCAGCAATTTCGCTGGCGCCGGCATCGGCGGCCGGCTGATCTCCCCCACAAGGGGGGAGATCGGCAGTGGCTATGCCTTCACCATCACTCCCGAATCTGACGCCGACATTGCCGCCCGCGAAGCATTGCTCGACCGCGCCATGGGGCTTGGCCGCACGCGCAAGTCGTCGGAAAAACTCCGTCGCGGGCGCATACCCTCCAAAGGGCTGGCGTTCGTCGCGCGCGATCCCAAGGGGCGGGTCGTCGGGACGGTGCGGCTGTGGGATGTGGCGGTTAGGGCAAAGTCCCTTCCGGAGGGGGACGTGCTTCTCCTCGGGCCGCTTGCCGTCGATCCAGATGCGAAGGGCTTTGGCATCGGCTCTGCGCTGATGCGCCACGCTATTGCCGAAGCAAGGCGGCTCGGCCACCGTGCGATCCTGCTTGTTGGCGACGCGCCCTATTATGCGCGCTTCGGCTTCTCGGCTGAAAAGACCGCGTCGCTTGCCATGCCGGGGCCGTATGAGCGGCACCGCTTCCTGGCGCTCGAGCTGACGGAAGGCGCGTTGGATGGCGCGGAAGGGGTGCTGAAGGCCACCGGCCGGAAGCTTCCGAAGAGGTCGGCTGCCGGCCTGAAGCGGGCGGCGTAAGGTTCTGCGGCGCGTAGCCTCGACGGAAGAGGCGGCGAAAGCAGCAAGGCTCCCAAGGCAGTTTGAATTCGGCTTCTCCTCCCAGGTCCGGCCTGGGAGGAGTATGCGCGCAACTTCGTGTCGGCTGCCGCTCAGCCCACCATCTGACCGAGCGCCATCGCGACGGACATGTCGCCTTCGACCTTTATCTTCCCGGTCATGAACGCCATGGTCGGGCTGAGGTCCCCTGCGATCAGGGCCTCCAGATCCGCGAGCGACAGCGAAATGGTGCAATCGGTCGGCGCGTCTTCGGTGGAGATGGTGTTCCCGTCGATAACGACGACGCCGTCCGGTCCCGTGTCGAACTTGGCCGAGTGCTGAAAACCAGCGGATTCGACATTTGGACGCAAACGGTCCGCAATTTCCTTCACGCCCATCTTAATCTTCTCCATTGCAGGCCCGACGGCGATGGTTGCTCATCTAGAGTGGCGATCGCAAGCGGCGATGGCACACAATGCCGACGTCGGTTACGTCAACTGAGACTTTGAGGTCAACAGGCCGGATGGCGTACGCTCAATGGGCCGGGCCGGCTCCCTCCGCGGGCTGCTCCGCAGTCTGCTGGCCGAAAGTGACGACCTTGGCGCTGCTCTTGCGACGCTTCAGCGCGTTGTCGCGGACTTCCTCCTTCGAGAGGTAATCGATCTGCTCGATCAAAACGTCCTGGATCAGTTGCTGCCCTATGCGCGTATTGATGCCCTCCCGGATGCCGTTGCGCAGCCGGTCAGGGTCCAGCGTCTTCACCTTGCGGAAATCTAGGCTGGGGCTGGAGTACACGAAGGAATAGACCACGTCCGTTATGACCGCTTCGGCAGGAACCTTCAGCTTCTTCATCTCGCGCGGGTCCACAGTGTAGACCAGTCTTGTAAGGAAATAGCCTTCCACGGCGGCGTCGCGGATCACCGGGACGGAGATCACTTCCGTCTTCACATAGTCCAGGCCGCCCATCATCGTCAGGGGACCGGTCTCATCCGCAGTCGACTTCGACTCCACCGACTGGAAAGCGTAGAAGACCGCGCCCAAGGTTGCGACGCAGATCCAGACCGCGGCCAGGACGAACTTGATCACGTTCCCCACCCGAACTCGCCGGCGGAGTAGGTGCCGTCCGCCTCGGCGCGCCGAATGGCGTCACGCATCAGTTCGGCGACTTCGCTGACGGCATCGAGGTGGGCGCGAATGGCCGCCTCGTTGCGGGCCAGCGTGCCACGCAAGCGGGTCAGGCTGTCGCGGTGTTCCTCCAGGAATTCGGCTTCCGTCACGCCCTTCATGGCGCGTGTCAACTCATAGAGATAGCGGCTCTTGCGTGCGTTCGACGACGACAGGTCGAAGTTGCGCTCGGTCTTCAGCCCGTGCGTCTCGGCCTCGACGGCCTCCTCGATGCGGCCGATGATGATGGAAAGGCTCGCTGGCCGGCCGAGAGCAGCTGGATCGTTCGCAGCCGGCGCCTTGTACATGGGAGTGAACTGGTCGCTCATGATAGGTCGATCCTAGGTGTCGCTTTTGTCTGAGGTTGTGGCGATGCCGCGGAGGGACTGGGCAGCCTTGCGTTGAAGTTCATGAAGCAGTGCGGTGGAGAGGGACGACTGCATGTCGGCCTCGGTGTTCTCGGTGCCGCGAGAGATGGGCCCGATCGAGACTTTCTTCTCGCCCTCGACATAGTGGCCGGCGAGCAGCCGCGAGGCGATGCCGATGCCGCCGCGATCCGCAATCACGTCGGCTAGCCTTTCGGCCATCATCGACTTCCACATGTCGCCGGCCATGCCCTTTCCGTAGACCTGCTCCGCCTCCTTCGGCAGCATCGAGCGGACGAAGGTTTGGAGCACGACCGCCTCGAAGCGCTTGTAGGCGTCGGCCCGCCCGGCAGGTTCGGCGCTGCGGGAAAGACCCGGCGCTGCGGTCTGGTTCGCGACATTGACGGAGAATGCGGCGTCGGAGCTCGCCGGCGCCGGTGCGCCGCTGCGCTGCGCCAAAGCGGCCCGTGCCGCCTGAACGCCCTCCGGCTCGACCGCGCGAGCGACGTCGAGGACAATGTCGCTTGGAGGTGAGATCGCCACGAATAGCCGCTCCGATTCAGATGTCAGCAATGTGACGCGGTAAGCTTGTGGGAGCCTTACTCAGCGCTTGGCTTGCGGCCGAGCAACTCCAGCCGATCGCGCTCCGCCTTTGCCCGCTCGTCCTCGCGCGCGGCATCCTTCCAGGCCCGCTCGACCATGTTGGTGCGAGCGGTTGCGGTGGCGACGTGTTGCGCCTCGACTTCGGCAAGCCGCAGGTTCGCCTGCTCCTTGGCAAGCGCAGCCGATATCCGGCTGTGGTAGAGTTCCGGGAACAGGCTCGCCATTGACCCTTCCGCGTCGAAGCTGTTGGCGAGTTCGTTTGCTTCGGCCCGCTCCTTGGCGGCAGCCGCGACATATCCGGCGTGGCGCGTCTCGTGCAGACGCTGCAACTTCTCCTGGACGACCACTAGCTTGCGAAGCCGTTCTCTTCGATCCTGCACTTTCAGCCTCCCAGCGTCGCTGCCGCGAATCCATCGGCAAACAGGCTGAGCATGGTCGCGATGGCGAAGTAGAAGAGGATCAGGCCACCGGCGATCACCATCGGCAGCGAGATGAAATAGACCGGGATCTGTGGGGTCAGCTTGTTCACGAAGCCGACCGTCAGGTTGACCAGAATGGCGTAGGCGACGAACGGGCTGCCGAGCCGCAGCGCGATGAGGAATGAATCGCCGATCGTGTCGCCGACATTCACCAGCGCCCCGCGTGGATTGAAGAACACGTTCACCGGCGCAAATTCATAGGAGCGGACCAGTGCCTCGACGATCTGGTGATGAAAGTCGAACACAAAGAGCAGCATCAGCGCCGAGAAGGATATGATCTCGCCGAGTGGCGCCTGCGGCTCGCCGTTCTCGATGCCCGGCCCGGCCATGCCGCCATATCCGACCAGCATGGCGATCGCCGAGCCTATGAACGCGAGCGCCAGCATGTAAAGGCGTGCCAGCAGCCCGATGAGGCTGCCGGTCAGCAGTTCCGACACGATCATTGGACCAAGGAGGGCGGGGTCGCGGCTGGCGAAGGGCATCAGCTGGTCCCAGAGATGGGCCAGCAGTGCTCCCGTCGCGGCGATCGCGACGAAGAGCCGGACCTGCATCGGCACACGGGCGCTGGAGAGGCCCGGCATCAGCATGAAGCAGGCGCCGATGCGGCAGAAGGCGAGGAATGCCGCAATCACCACCGTGTCGGTGAATGCGCTCACGAGATCGTGCCGAGGATCCGGATCTCGACGCCCTTGGCGATTTCGACATGCGAAAGGACCGGCAGGGTGGGGAACAGGCGTTCCACGATCATCCGGACATAGGGCCGGGCATCGGGTGCGGTGACAATCACGAAGCGCTCGCCGGCTTCCATATGCGCACGGATCGCGGTGGTCGCTTCCTGGCCGAATTCCTCGAGCTGGCGCGGGTCGATGTCGAATTCGCGGATCTCTCCCTTGGCATCGCGCTTGAGGCTCTGGTGGAAGGCGAGATCCCAGCGGTTGCCGAGCCTGAGCACCTTGAGCACGCCGCTCTCCGACAGGTCGCCGCAGATCTGCTGGGCCATGCGGACCCGCACATGCTCGACAATCTGCTCGGTGCGGCGCACATGCGGCGCGATCTCTGCAATGGCCTCGATGATAAGGTGCAGGTTGCGGATGGAGACGCGTTCGGCAAGCAGCAGCTTAAGCACGGCCTGCAGGCCTGGGTAGGAGATGTGCGCCGTGCAGATATCGTCCGCCAGCTTCCGGTATTCGGGATCCTGGCGTTCCAGCAGTGCCTTCATGTCCTTGTAGGAGAGCAACTGCGGCAGGTTGTTGCGGATCACCTCTGAAAGATGGGTGAGCAGGACCGACATGTTGTCGGCGTAGGTAAACTGCTCGCGCTTCAGATCCTCGGCGAACATTTCCGGGACGGAGTAGGCGCGCATGCCGAACGCCGGCTCGCGGACCTCCGCGCCGGGGATTTCGGGAGGCTCGCGCTGGCCGAGCAGTACCATGAGGTCGCCGACCCGCATCTGATATTCAGCGACGACGGTACCGTGGATCTTGATCTGGTAGCTTTTGCTCTGCAGCGAGAGCTCGTCAGTGAGCTTCACCTCAGGCACGACGAAGCCGTACTGCGTAGCGAATTTCTTGCGCATTTTCGCCATGCGGAAGGCAAGTTCCTGGTGCGAGACGAGCAGCCTGGTCGACAGCTGCTTGCCGATCAGGAGTTCGATCTCGGCGGTCTTCAGCGACGCCTTGACCGAATTCTTCTCCTCGTCCTCCTTGGTGGCGCTCTGCTGGCGGGCGAGTTCGGCCTGTTCTTCCATCATCTGCTTGCGGCGGAGCGGGATGACATAGCCGATTGCTGCCATCGAGCCGGCCAGAGCGACGAAGGGGAACATCGGCAGGCCGGGCATCAGCCCGAGCAGGATCAGCAGTCCCGCCGCGACATAGAGGGCGCGCGGATAGGCGCCGAGCTGGCCGAACACCGCCTGGTCGGCGGAGCCCCGCGTGCCGCCCTTGGACACCAGCAGGCCGGCGGCGAGAGAGACGATGAGCGCCGGGATCTGTGTCACCAGGCCATCGCCGACCGACAGCTTGATGAAGACGTCGGCGGATTCGCCCATGGCCATGCCATGGCGGAAATAGCCGATGGCGATGCCGCCGATGATGTTGATCGCGGTGATGATCAGGCCGGCGATGGCATCGCCGCGCACGAATTTGGAGGCGCCGTCCATCGAGCCGAAGAAGGAGCTTTCCTCCTCCAGTTCGCGCCGGCGGAGCTGCGCCGTCTTGTCGTCGATCACGCCCGCCGACAGGTCGGCGTCGATCGACATCTGCTTGCCGGGGATGGCGTCGAGGGTGAAGCGCGCGCCGACCTCGGCGATACGGGTGGCGCCCTTGGTGATCACGATGAAGTTCACGATGATCAGGATCAGGAAGACAATCAGGCCGATCACGAAGTCGCCGCTCATCACCAACTGGGAGAAGCCGCTGATGATGTAGCCAGCCGCGGTCGTGCCTTCGCTACCATGCGACAGGATCATGCGGGTCGTCGCGATGTTCAGCGACAGTCGCAGCATTGTGGCGATGAGGAGGATCGTCGGGAAGGAAGAGAAGTCGAGCGGCCGCTGGATCCAGAGCGCAACCATCAGGATCAGCACAGACAGGGCGATGGAGATCGCCAGCCCGAGGTCGATCATGAAGGCCGGGATCGGCAGGAACAGCACCGCCAGGATGACAACGATGCCAAGGGCGAAGAACACGTCCCGGCTGTGTCGGGCGGGGGTGCTCGGGGATATCGTTTCTGTAATCGCCATTGGCCGGTCCGACCTGCTCTACGCTTTGGGCCGGGAGCCTAGTCGGACAAGCTTGTGCGAGGGTGGCATCCCCGGCCAACGCAGAGAGACGGACCTTGGTCCGATGGCAGCCGACCCTTGTCCAATTGTCAGTTTCAGCGAATGTCGGTAAGCGCTGAACATGGGCATCGCGCTCACCGATTACCTCAGGACACGATCGGCTCGGCTCGACTCGCTCAGCCTTTCAACGCGGTTTGCCCTCACCGGCAGCGTGGTGATGATCGTTGCGGCGGTGGTCACGGGCTATTGGCTGACGAACGTGATCTCGCGCGGCGTGGTGTCGAACACGGCCGGCGCCACCGCGCTCTTCATGGACAGTTTCATCGGGCCCCTTGCCCAGGAACTCGACACGGCCGACGTCCTGTCGATCGGACCGACACGTGCCATGGAGGAATTGCTCGAAGGCAGCGCCTTCGGCCAGCGCGTCATATCCGTGAAGCTCTGGAAGCCGGGCGGGCTGATCGCCTATGCCGAAGACGAGAACCTGATCGGCCGCCGCTTTCCGGTGTCGGCGGGTCTGGAGAAGGCGTTCGCCGGCAGCATCGTTTCGGAACTGGATGAACTGGACGAGGACGAAAGCGCCGGCGAAAGGAGATCCGGGCTGCCTCTCCTCGAAGTCTATAGCCCGATCCGCGAAGTCTGGACCGGGCGCATCATCGCCGTGGCCGAGTTCTATGAGGACGCCACGGCGCTTCACGGGACGCTGCGGGGAGCGGTCGTGGAGGCATGGCTGCTGGTCGCCGCCCTGATGCTGATGATCGGATCGGCCCTGTTCGGGATCGTGCACCGGGCGAGCAGGGTCATCGAGGACCAGCGGCAGGCGCTCAGAGATCGCATGGTGGAGGCTGTCCAAGCCTCGGAACAGAACCGGCAACTGCGCGTGCGCGTCGAGCGCGCCGCAGGCCGGGCGGCTGAGCTCAACGAGCGCTTCCTCCGGCGCGTCGGCGCGGACCTCCACGACGGTCCGGCGCAACTGATCAGCCTTGCGGCCCTGAAACTGTCCGGCATTGCCCGCGCCCCTCGCAAGTCGGAGAGGCTGGCGGAGGCGCAGGTCGTGAAGGGCGCCCTTGACGACGCCATGCGCGAAATCCGGGACATTTGCGGTGGGCTCTCCCTGCCCGAGATCGAGAGCAAGTCGCTGGAGACGATCATCACCGGGCTGGTCCATGCGCACGAACGACTGACATCGACCGCAGTATCCGTCCACCTCGAGCTCAGCACGGCGTCGGTTTCCGAGGCGCTGAAGATCTGCGTCTTCCGCTTCGTCCAGGAAGGGCTGAGCAATGCCTTCCGACATGCTTCGGGAGTAGGCCAGCGCGTCGAAGCGTTCATAGAAGGCCACATCCTGACCGTCTCTCTGCAGAACGGTCCGGCCAACGGAGGGGAAACGTCGAGGAACGGTACAGGCCTCGGCCTGGCAGGGCTACGCGAGCGGGTCGAGAGCCTGGGCGGCAGATTTTCCTTCGACGCGCCCGAGGGGGGGGAGGTCACGATGACGATGCGGGTGTACCTGAGGGACGGGGACGATGAGTAAGCCGAAGACCGTGGTCGTCGTCGACGATCATCCGCTTTATCGCAGCGGGGTGGTCAAGTCGCTGACCGACGATGGCCGTTTCTCTGTTGTCGCGGAAGCATCGAACGCGGACGACGCGGTCCGGCTTGCGAGGGAACTGAAGCCGGACGTGATGATGCTCGACATCTCTATGCCAGGCAATGGCGTAGAGGCCGCCCGGCAAATTGTGGCGTCGGTGCCCAGCGTGAACATCGCCATGCTTACGGTATCCGAAGCGGACGACGACATCATGAGCGCTCTGCAGGCCGGCGCGAAGGGCTACATTCTGAAGGGGGTGAGTGCTGAAGAACTTGCGGGAATTCTGGCGGGCATAGCCAATGGCGAGTCCTATGTGTCGCCGGGCCTGGCTGCGCGCCTGCTGGTCAGCATGCGAGCCGGCCCGGCTGGCGCGGCTCGTCCGACAAATACGCCGCTGGCGACGCTGACAGCGCGCGAGGAGCAGATCCTCAAGCTGGTCGCTCAGGGGCTGAGCAACAAGGAAGTCGGGCGCAAGCTCGACCTGCAGGAGAAGACGGTCAAGCACTACATGACCAGCATCCTGCAGAAGCTCAATGCTCGCAATCGCGTGGAAGCCGCCGTGCTCGCCAAGGAGAGTTGGAAGCAGTCGGCGTCATAAAACGCGCTTAGTCGATCGCTGCCTTCAGGCGCTCCACATCAGACTTGCGGGCGGGGCGGGTGACGACGCTTCTTTGCCGGGGATCGGTCAGCGAGTAGGTCGATCCTTTGACACGCTCGCTCCATCCGTCCGCATAGCGCACCTCGATCGAACTCCTGGTGTTGGAAGACCAGACAACTTGGCCGCGGCTTTTCAGCGAATCGAGGAAGCGCCCAACGATCCTATCGTCGCGCCTGTCCCTTCTCTCGCCGTCACGACGGCCGGAGCGGTCGTCTCCTCGATCCTTGCCGTCGTCGCGGTCGTCGCCCCCACCGCCGCGGCCGCTGCTGTCGCCGCCGTCATCACCGCCATGGCCGCTGCTGTCGCCATCGTTGTCGTGGTCTCGGCCATCACTGTCATGACCGCCGCCACCGCCGCGGCCCGAGTTGCCACCGCCGCCGCTGTCGCCATCCTTGGCAATTGCGATCGACGGCGGGAGGAGGGAATAGGCGAGGGCCGACGTGCCAATCAAGGAAACGGAGCACAGCGCGACCCGCAGCAGAACGGCGGCCGATCGCATGACCATCCGGCGGGCTGTCAGGGTCGCACCGATACTCCAACCGAAGACAAATCTGTTCTCCATGGGCGAAGTCTTACATCCACTCACAATCGAGATCGCCGGACCAAGGTCCGACGATCTCGATGCGATTGAGCAGGGCAAATCGTCTGACTAGTCGCGGCCACGACCCCGACCTCGACCACCGTGATCGTCCCCAGAGTCATTGCCGGCATCGTGTCCGCGGCCTCGGCCATGATCGTCGCCTGGACCGTCATCGGCACCACGCCCATGCTTGCCACCATGGTCATCGCCCGGCCCATCGTCGGCGCCGCGACCCCGCCTGCCGCCGCGGTCATCACCAGGCGCGTCATCTTTTCCGCCGCCACCGCGGACGTGGCCAGGCGCGTCGTCCTGTCCGCGGCCTTTGCGGATATGGCCGGGAGCGTCATCCTTTCCGCGACCCTTGCGGATGTGCCCGACCGGATCGTCGGCGCCCTTGCGGGCGTAGGCTGCATTGTCGGCGAGGGTGGGGAACGAGCGGGTCAGATCAAGCGTAACCGGAGCCGCAGTGAATCCGAATGCAAGGGCGGCGAGTGCCGCGGCCGCCTTCAGCCGGCGGTGTAGAGAGATTGCAGTCACGGGTACCTCCTCAAATAGGATTCGCGTCTTGCGAACAGGAGGAGGTTAGGTGGAACGGATACCCCACACGATCCGGCCGAGACCATTGCGGCCAATCCCGGACCGCAGTCCGGCTAGGTCGGACTCAGGTCCGAAAGGGCACCAGACCTCTCATGGTGAGGAACGGTTTGACGGAGTTCGCCGGATCAGAAGCCGGTCTGGATGCGCTCGAATATCACATTGGAGAAGGCGGAGATCTGGCCGCCTATGAAGGGCCCGGTGAAGGCGATGACCACCATGATCGCGACGATTTTCGGAACGAAGGTGAGGGTCACCTCCTGGATCTGCGTGAGCGCCTGGACGAGCGCTATGCCGATGCCGACGAGCATCGCCGCCCCGACCGCGGGGCCCGAGGCGGTGATCACCGTCCAGATGGCGAACTGGACGATGTCGAGCGCATCAGCCTCGTTCATGGCCCGACCTCAGGAGATGACGATGCCGGGACCGACTGGAAGCTCCTTGCCAGTGTCGAGCACGGCAACGGCACCGCTGGAGGTCAGGCGCACCTCCTCGACCTTGCCGGAGATCTTGCCGTCCGCCGAAGTGATGGTTCGGCCGATGATGGCGTCGGCCTGCGCCAGCGTCGAGGCCTGGAGAAGCTGATCGAGCCGATTGTTGATCTGCACCGACTGCTCGACCTGCGAGAACGAGGCGAGCTGAGCCACGAACTGCGTCGAATCCATCGGCTTGGTCGGATCCTGGTTCTTCATCTCGGCGACGAGCAGTCTCAGGAACGACTGGTAGTCGACGGCGGTTTTGGACGCGGCATCCGATGCCGCTGTGGTCGCGCCGGGCTGGACGGAGGTGACAGAGCCAACCATCAGGCCACCTCCCCAACCGCGATCGGGCGCCGCTCCGGCAAAACGTCGTGGGTCTGGCCGAGGGCCTTTGCCTCAAGGTGGTAGAGCGAGCGGATCGTCTTCAGCGCCTCGTAGACGCTGCCCTGGCTGACGAGCGCGTCGACCTGCTTCAGCGCGGCGCTGATCTGCGGATCCTTGAAGCTTGCAAGAAGCAGCGGAAGCGAAGTGCGGAACATCTCCCGGGCCTGCACCGCGCCGCGCGGATCCATAAGCATCACCTGCACCATGAAATAGAGCTGGCGCAGCGGCGTCGATGCGTCCGACGCCTGCAGAACGTGGTTCTCCAGCAGGAAGTGCACGTCGTTCAGGAGTTCGATCGTCACCTTCCGGTCGGGCTTGATTACCGCCCCGTTGAGATAGATCTTCTCGTTCGCCTTGAGAGAGATTTTCAGCGTGGGCTTCATCTGATTCCGTCCCGGATGATCTGCGACACTTCGATCAAGCCCTCGAAGTTGTTGGAGCGGCCCTGTCGCACAGCCTCGGTCTCCCGGAGCACCCACAGACCGATCGAAATCAGATTCGCCCGCAGTTCACTGGGCAGCGCATTGTCCTCGCTGCCGAGGTCCTCGATGAGCGTCGACCAGAGACGGCTGGTGAAGTGGAGCGCTTCGACCGCCTGCATCGTGCGCGGCCCGGATCGGTGCGCTTCGGTAAGAAGCAGGATCGAGCGGTCGAGCAGTTGGCGCTCCCGATCTCTGGCATCAGCTACAGAGTCGGCCTGGATGTCGGCATAGGAGAATTGGTACATGTTTGACCGAAGCAATGATTAGCTGATGAAGCGCAGCAGACTGAGCTGCTGAATTCGCGAAGTCAGAGCATAGGACAACTCGATGTGGTTGAGCAACTCGCTGACGCGGACCTGCGCCTCATAGGGATCGACGATCAGCATGTTGCCAAGCTGCTTCTCGAAAAGATCCATCTGCACATTCAGCCGATCGCTGGCGTCGCTGACGCGCTTTTCGATAATGCCCGTGCGTGCCTGCAAGTCTCCGAGGGAGAGGACTGTTTCCGCGACCAGCGTGATGGCCCTGTCCACCAGGACCTTCCGTGCGCCGGGCCCGAAATCGCCGGTGAAGAGCTCGGATAACGTCGCGGACGCCATCGCGACCTTGCGCATGGTGTCATCGTTGGCGCTGACGGAGGTCTTGGTCGTCTCCGTCAAAGTGATGCGGCTGATGATGCTCTGGTCGGTTGCGGCGGACCAGTTCGCCGACCAGCCAGCGCCGAGGAACTGCGGTTCGACGGCGGTCGAGAGGAAGATGTCCATCTGGCTGGCGGTGATCGTCGCGGTCGCGGGGTCGCTCTGCGTGAACCCGAAATGAGCGAGGAACGCAGCGTCGAACGCTGCCTTGGACGGCGATGCCGGAGCAGTGAAATCGTCCAAAGGCCTAACGTCGGTGTTGGTACCGGCGAAGACATATTCTCCGTTGAAGCTGGTGTTCAGTATGCCCGTGAGTTGTTCCAGCATCGTGCTTGCGCTCGCGCGGGTCACCTCAATCGTGGCGCTGCCGGAGGAACTCGCGGTAAGCGTCGTGAGGAATGTCTGCGCGGCTGTCTGGATTCGCTTGAGTGCCTCCTGGGTCATCTCCAGGCGGCCGGAGATCAGGTTGTTGGAATTGACGATCCCCTGCATGCGTTCGAAATCGCGGGAAAAAGTAACCGTCTGAGCCGTGCGGACGCCGAGCGCCAGGCCTGTATCTGCGACCAATCCCGTCTGCAGTTCCTTCTGATTCCGCGTCAGCTCGGATTGCGAGCGCATCAGCGAATATCGGAGACTTTGTGATAGTGCGGCCGTCGAGACGGATGTGGTCTTCATGATCACCTCACCGCGGCTAACAAGGCGCCCAGCATCTCGTCGATCGCCTTGATGAGGCGGGCCGACGCTTCGTAGGAGCGTTCAAGCTCGAGCAACAGCGCCATCTCTGTGTCGACATTCACGCCCGTAGCGTTGGAAAGTGCCTCTTCTGTCCGCGCGGCCAGCGCCTCCTTGGTCTGGGCCGCAGCCGACGCATCCTTCCGGATCGACTGGAACCAACCCACGGACGCCGTCGAGAACTCGCTGAGGCTTAGCGTCGTGGCCAGACCAGCGGCGATGTCGAACGCCATCGGTGCAGCTATCCGGTCGCCATAGGCGATCAGGAGATCGGCGTATCCGGCTACACCGGTGGTATTGGCCACATAGGCCGCGCCGTTGGCACCCCCATCCCGCAACAGCTCCGGATTTCCACCAGCGCCGTAGTCGAAAGCGGCATTGAGGCGGATCGAGCCTGCCAATCCGTTCACGAGCGTGCCTGCGGGCGGCATGCCAGGTGCGCCGGGCCAGGTGAAGAGGCCAGGCGCGTCCGGAAGAGTCGTGCTCTCTTCGGCGAAGGCCGTGATCAGCCCGCGTGCGATTTCGTCCATCTGCCCCTGGAGCTTGGGCGCGACGCCATCACGCAATTGCACCAGGCCCGCTAGCTTGCCCGAAGCGTCGGTGTTGCCGCCGGTTCCAAGCCCGACCGGGACACCGTCGATATAGATCGAGTTCCCCGGCAGACCCGGGGTGTAGGAGGACGTCGGCTGGAACGTCACCGATCGCGGCACCGTCTCGAAGAGCGTTACGCCGTCCTTGGTCATGAGCACCAGGTCATTGCCGGGGCGCGACAGCGTCGAGACGGGGACATATTGCGCGATCTTCTTCAGCAGCCCGTCGCGTCGGTCAAGCGCATCCGACACGTCCGTGCCGGCGCGTGTGCCTTTGACAACCGCGTCATTGGCATCCTTGAAGGCAGCGAGCAACTGGTTGAGCTCGCCGGTCGCCCCGGCGACCTGCGAGTCGATCTCGGCGCGAAACGACTGGATGGAGTAGGTGGCCGCATTCAGGGTGCGGACCACCTGGCGCGCTGCGTCGATGGCATCCTCGGCGACGGTGGCATCGGAGGGCGAGGCGGAATAGGTCTGCAGTGCCTGCTGCAGCTTGCCGATCGCAGCGGCGGCAGACTGCTGATTATCGATCCCGTGGACGGCAATTTCGAGCCGCTCCAGCCCTTCGTACAGTTCGTGTTGAGAGCTCCATGCGGAAAGCGCGGCCAGATTTTGGCGGAAAAGCTGCTCGTTCGTCGCCCGCTGGATCTCCAGGACGCGCGAGCCAGGCGCCAGGCTCCCCAGCATGGCCATGCGCCGCGTGTAGTCCGGATTGTTGCTCTCCTGGACGTTGCGCGAGACGACGCTGGTCTGGCGACCCGTATTGAGAAGAGAGGACTGCGCAATGTTGAGAGCGGTTGATAGCGACATGCCTGCTTTACCTCCGGAGCAGCCTGCGGCGAGGGGAACGGCCCCTCTTCGTCAGGCTACCTCTTCAGGTTGACGAGAACGTCCATGAGTTCGGCGCCGGTCTGGAACACCTTGGAATTGGCGGTGTATCCGCGCTGGGACTCGATCATGTTCGTAAGCTCTTCCGCCACGTCGACATTCGAGCTTTCCAATGCGCCCGACATGATCGAGCCAAGCTTTCCTTCGCCCGGGAAGCCGACCTGAGCACCGCCGGAGAGCGCGCTGGCTGCGAAGACGTTCCCCGGCAGCACGGTAAGCTGGTCCGGGCTGGGAACGGTAGCCAGCGGAACGCGGTACAGCGCCTTAATTGAGCCATCGCCGTACTGGGCATACACTATGCCGTCGTTGGCGATTTCGATGTTTTCGATCGTGGTCGGGCCCGAGCCGTCTATCGTTGCGGCGCCAACCGAGTAGGTGTTGCCCAACTGCGTCATTCCCGACAGATCAAGAGTGAGGCTCTGGCCTCCGGGGACGGTGAACGTGACGCTGTCGGCACTGCCACCGGCGAGTTTGCCCTTGTTGGCGGGATCGAACGTCAGCGTCTGAGTGGCCAAGGCTGGCGCCCCGTAGGGGAATGACGTGTCCGGCGCGGCATCGGCCTGATTGAAGATCGTGACCTGCCAGGTGTCGTCGGCGGTCTTGGTGCTGTAGACGTCAAGGATAACCTCACGCCCGAGGTTGTCGTAGGCAAGAAGGCTGGATTTCGACGTGTACTGGGCGGTCGCCGCGTTTGTGGACGGAAGATTCGCTGCTGGAACGGGCGTCGCAGCGGCGGGCAAGTTGGCACTGAAAACGCCCTGCTGGCTTGGCGATGCGGTGATCTCGTTCAGGTTCACGTTCACGGGCACCAGCCCGCCAAAGCCGTTCGCGTTGGCGCTCGGAACGCCGTTCGCATAGCTATAGCCCATCAGCGTAAAGCCGGCCGCGTTGACGAGCCTGCCCTGGTCGTCCGGCGTGAAGGCTCCGGCGCGCGTCATGAAGGTCTTTCCCGCCGCGTCCTGGACGACGAAGAAGCCTTCCCCGCTGACGGCGAGGTCGTAACCGGAGGTGGTGAACCTGAGGTCGCCCTGCTGCGTGATCGAGTTCCGGACAGTCGTGGTGACGCCGCCCGACGTGTAGTTGCCCCCGGTCTGGGGGAGCACCAGCGAGGAGAATTCCGTGGTGGACCGCTTGTAACCGGTAGTGTTGGAATTGGCGATGTTGTCCGCCACCGAGGAGAGGCGGTTGGCCTGGGCGTTCATGCCTGAGACGCCAGTGCGCATCATTCCGTAAAGGCTCATCGAAAACTCTCCTCGATACAGGCCGCAGGTGCAGAGATTAGCCTGCCTGTCTTGCGCGAGGCTGGCGGGAAGCCGCTTTGCTGCGAGGCGGCTTTGACGCGATCAGACGACAAGCTGGTATCCAAGGAACCGCTTAGAATCGATTGGGTCGAAACCCAGCCGCTCGCGGAGTTTCTTGCGAAGCTTGCTGATGTGGCTTTCCACGACGTTCTCCTCGACCTCCTCGTCGAAGAGCCCGTAAATGGCGTTGAAGACCTGGGTCTTGGTGACGCGACGGCCGCTATTGCTCGCCAGGAACTCGAGAATGCGGCGCTCGCGACGCGGCAGCGGCAAGGGCTGTCCGTCGACCTCCGGATCGCGACCGTCCATGAAAACATGCAGGCGGCCCGCCGCCACCGGCTTCTGCTCGGCGCCGCGCCGCTGGATGGCAGCGATGCGCGCCAGGATCTCGCGGATGTGCACCGGCTTCTTGATCACGTCGTCTACGCCTGACTCGAAGAGCCGGAGCGTATTCTCGAGCGTAGTATGTTCGCTGAGCGCAATCACTGGCGCCTTGGTCCGGTCGCGGATCGTGCGCGGCGAGACCGCCTCGCCGCTGCAATCGCCGATGAGGAAGGCGCGAACCGAACTCAGGTCCTCGTCGGGGGCGCTCGATACCCATTCCCCGAATTCGTTCGACTTGAAGCCGGTCGTGGCGACGCCCTCCCGGTCGAACATCGAACAATAGCCTTCGGTGACGAGCTCACGCTCGTCCACAATCACAATCATCGGGCCGCCCTCCGAATCATTCGCAGCAGTTTGTTCTGGAAGGCGTAATCGTGACCGGGACCCCAAAAAAACCGCCAAATCTTGTGGATATTTTTTTGGGAGTCTCCGCAACTCAGAGCCGCGTTGACTGAGAGAAGAAAGCGTGCGTGAGGACTAACCGATTGCCCGAATCGCGGGCGAAAAGAGGGCCCGCGATATGCCCGATCAGCATTATCGACCTGCTACCCAGGATTGCAGAAGGCGCTGGCGTTCGGGGTCCACTTGCCGAAGCCAGTCGCTACCATGTTGGCGATGACGCGGCATACATAGCGCTTCTGGGCCGGGTCGTTGTCCGGCCCGGCATGATAGCGCGCCACCGCCATCGACCAGGTCTCATGCCTCGTGTGCAGGCTGGCCAGGAAGCGCGCCGCATAGTCGACATTCCTGCGCGGGTCGAGCATCTCCTCGAGGCTCGCAAAGTGCTGGCGATGATAGTGATGGTTGATCTGCATGCAGCCGAGATCGATCAGCTTGGCGCCTTCCGCTCGCGCCTTCTCCACCTCCAGGATCGCCAGGCGCCGGCTGGAAGGAAATACGGCTCTTCCTTCGATATTCAGCGCGTTCGGCTGAAGGCTGCCCTTCTTCCCGGTCTCGGTGAGGCCGACGGCGTAGAGAATTCCGGCGGGAACTCCATACCTGTCAGCAGCTTTCAAGATCTCCGGCTCGCAGGCATTGCCTGCCGCGGCAGCCGAGCCGCCGGCAACGCTAGATATAGATGCCGCGGCGACTGCGATCAGCATCGCGCGGCGCACGATCCCCAAAGCCGCCCGAGCGTTCGCCATCATTCCGTCCTCCATGATGACCACTCGACCGCCCTTCGCTGCCCGACGACATGGCGTTGCCGGAAGCCTGGTCTCTCGTTGACGTGGCTGAACCCGGGAGTGCGGAGTCGTCTTTACCAACAGGCGCGGATACAACGAGAGATTGAGTAATTCTTATCTGACTGACCTCGTAGCCGAGGCTTCGAATCGCCTTTTCGATGACGTGTTCCTCGCCCTTCAGATGTTCGTGTGCGGCGGGGCTCGAGGCCTCGATCTCGACTTCGAGTTGTCCGCCGGACAGGATCAAGCGGGCCGTGACCACTCCCAAATCATGGGGTGTGAGTTGCACCTGCAGGGTGGCAGGGCCAGTCTGAGTGACTTGGGATAGTGTCTGTGACATTGCCGCCACAGCTGCAGGGCGCCAACTCGGCTCCGAGCCCATTGCGGAAGCAACCGTGCCAGCGGGTGTCAGGGTTGAAGCGGGCCTTTCTTGGGCCAGAAGTTCCGCACGCGGCAGTATGACGGCGGCAGGTTCAGCCTGCGCTGCATTCCGTTCGGCTGTCTTCACGCCATACTTTGCCGCGGCCAGTGTGATTTCTGCGGAAAGTGCGGCACCGGCCCGCGGAATGTCTGGCCGAGCACCTTTGCCTCCAACTGTCGCCCCGCTCTCTTCGTCTACCGGCACGCCAGCGACGCCATCGTTGCCGCGGGAGTTGGAAAGAGGTCCGTGGAGCCGGGGCTCGAGCGACGTATCTGTGCCACCGCTGTCCTCGAGAAGAGCCTGGTGAGCGGCCGCGAGGCCCGCCGGACCGAGCGTGCCATCGTTTGGTCTCCGCATGTTCCCTTGCGCGGACACCTGCTGGGCGCCTAATGAACCTCGTATCTGCTCCGGAGCCAGTGGATTCGAACTCGATGGCGCGTCAGAGCCGTCGATGGCGTGAGCCTGAGCTGACTCGCCAGCCACGGTCGCGTTCACAGCACTCGCTGAGCTGGGCCTATTTTGGCGAGTAATCGCTGCATCAGAGTGGTTTCCGGTAAGGAGGCCGACATCATCGGCACCCTTTGCCACGCGCGATGTGCTACTCATCGACTCATTCGTTTGATGCGACTGCCCGGCCTCGCCAGTGCGGCCCTCAGCTTTGCTGTTGCCGGTCGTATTGGACCACTGCCGATGGGACTGCCGCGACTCGATGATAAGCGCGGCGATTGCCGAGAACTGAGCAGTATCGTCCTGGCCCTCGGATTCGCCTTCCTCGCCGTCGTCGCGGTCCGGCGAAGCTGCATCAGGGTCTTCGACCTCGATCGCAGATGTCGAGTGGCCCGGCGTGCGTGAGTGCCCCACATCTATGGGCGAGCGAATGTCGCGGTGGCCTGCTGCATCCTCGTTGCGGACAAGGCGGCGAAATTCATCGCCATGACTGCTGGAGGTTGAGGTGCTCGGTTGCCGGCTCGTTCCCGGCATTGATGCAAAACTGGGGAGCTGAGGTGTTTTCACTTTGCGGCTCCGGCGAGCAGTTCGTCGATTTCGACGAGTCTCCGTCGTCCGTCTAGGACAGCGTCGTCGATGAGATCGGGAGTTTCCCGCCGCTGTTGGACAGTGGGGGCCGCAGATGCGGCCTTGACCTTCTGGACTGGTGGAGCCCCGGTTCGATCGCTCTCAGGATGCGAACGCCGCGTCTCGGCGCTCTTCTTCTCAAACGCTTCAACAACTTCCGGCGTCTCTGGAATCAACTCGGCTTCGTCGGCGGCATCAGGCGTTTCCCCGGCAGCCGCCCCGGGTCCATCATCGCTCGCGGCTTCCATGCGCCGGACTCGGGAGTGTCCGGCAACTGGTGCCGCAGGACTCCCGGAAATCTGGTCTGCCACTGCCAATACGGCATCCATCAGCTTCCGATCGCCGGCAGACAGGCTCGATTGGTCGATCCCGGCGAGCTTCGAGCGGAGCGCCTCGCCCGATTCCGCCGTGACGTCGGTTAGGGCGGTGTAGAGTAGAAGACGCGGGTCCTGTCCCGTCTGATCGGCTTCCTCGAGCTTTCTGGCTCTTTCGGCCGCAAGGTTGGCAAGTTCGACCAGACCCTCGATCGCCGCCCGCCTGGCGATGCGCAGGTAGATCACCTTGCGCTGTTCGGAACGCATCAGAGCGGTCACGCCGTCGAGCGCCGCCATATCGAGCTTAGGGTAGAGCTTGATCACGCCCGACACGACTGAATCGGCGAACTGGCTCGCATAGGGCGAGCGGATATAGGCGATTGCGTATTGTTTCGATGCCAGGATGAAGCGGTCGGGATCGTCGATGGTGGCGGCGAGACCCACCGACCTTCGCAGCGCCGCCTCCTCTACGAGGGTGCCGGGGGCAAGAAGGCGGGCCTGGTCCATGAGCTTCAGCGCGCTCCGGGGATCTTCAAGCGATACCAGCGAGCCCTTCAGAAGGGCGAGGAATGCGCCGGTCTCCCGAGCCTCCTGCATAGGCTCAATCGTCTTCAGCGCGGCGGCCGCGTTGCGCGTCGCTCCATTCAGGTAGCCGAGGATCGCCGCAGCAATCAGGCTGTCCTTCTGGCCGAGGTGCAGCCTCATCAGGATTGACTTCAACGTGTCGGGATTTCCGCCGCTCATTGCATAGACGAGCATCGACTGCAGGTTGGCCGGCTGCATCAATTCCGCGGCGGTCGCGGTGCGCAGGCGCTTGTCGACCAGTTCGAGCAGTCGCCGCTGGATGGGCAGGGCGGCGTGATCGCCTGCGGCTACGCGATCCTGGACGTGCTGCAACGAGCGGACCATCTGGTAGGGCTGCAGTTCAGGGGCCCGTCCCTCGGAGCGGGCAGGGCCCACGATGCTGCCGGCCAGGCACGCGGAAAGCAGTAGCGCAGCAGTGCGTGACGGCAAACTCATCCGCCGATCTCGAGCAGGATCTCGATGCGCCGATTCACGGCAGCGAGCGGATCTGAGGAATCCTTCGGTTTGCGATCGGCGAAGCCGGCGACCTCTTTGATACGTCCCTCATCGAGGCCCCCTCGCACAAGCATGTACTGAGCCGAATGGGCGCGGGCGGTAGAGAGCCGCCAATTGTCATACGCCTCTCCCCTATAGGGTCGCGCATCTGTATGGCCGCTGATGGTTACCGTGCCCTTCTGTTTCGCGATCGCGTGGCCGACCTTGTCCATCGCAAGCACCAACTCGCGCCGTGGCACCGCCGATCCGATCTCGAACATCCCGAACTGCAGTTGGTCGGTCACCGATACCTGGACGCCCTTGTCCGTCGCCACGACCGAGATTCCGTCCTTCATCTTGTCGCCGGGCAGCAAAGCTTCAGCGAGCTCGCGCCGGATCTGATCCGCGGCCTCCTTGGCTTCGGGGGAGGGGGCACCCTCATCGGGCGCCTTGACCGGGTGCTGCTCCGCTTCGGGCTTCTCCAACGCCTTCATCGTCGCTTCGAACTCGGCGCTGACGGAGGCCGCGTCGCGCTTGGCTTCGACCTCACCTTTGGCATCGAGGTCTCCGCCGTCACCGGTGTGTGCGGTCCGCTGCGGTTCGGCGCTCGCCTCGGCATCGTTGGGCAGGGCCACCTGCTGCGACCAGAAGTCGGGGGCGAAAGGATCGCGATAGGCCTCGCCGCCCGAGGCGCCCGTCGCCGGCCCGGCAAGCTGCGCGCCACCGTCTCCCTGTTCGCTGATGTTTTGCCTGATGCCCGTGTCCGAGGCGATCTCGGCGAGAACGGCATAGGGGTCGGCAAAGAGCTGCTCGTCGGCTTCCTTCTTGATCTCGGAACTCTCGACGGTGCCCTCATACGAGGAAGGACCCGCCTCGGACTCGCCGCCCTTTGGCTGCGGCTCCTGCGCATCCATACCCTGCTCGGGACCCTGGCCGATCTCCTCGAGGCTCTTGCGGCTGGCGGTCCGATCGGTCAGCTTGACCGGATTGAAGTAGCTGGCGACCGCTGCCTTGGTTTCCTCGTTCGAAGCGTTGATCAGCCACATCACGAGGAAAAAGCACATCATCGCCGTCATGAAATCGGCGAAGGCGATCTTCCAGACGCCACCATGATGGCCGTCGTCGTGATCGCCGTGCGCGCGTCGGACGATGACGATCTCGTGGGGGGTGTCGGCGCTCATTCAAGGATCCTGGACAATGTGGCCGACCATTCGGACAGCCTCGTTTCCATGACCGTTCCATCAAGGGAAACTGAGAGATCGAACCCTTCCGATTCGATGTGATGAAGATTGGCAGCCCGGCCGGCCAAGGCTTTGCTCAGCGCTTCAAACAGGAATTGCGGTGCCCGCACTTCGACGCGGATCGCCTCGGAGTCCTGGATGGCAGCGGCGACGGAGCGGCCCAGGGCTTCGACCGAGCGCTCCAGGAGGTTTTCGCTGAGGACGCCGCTCAGGATACGAGCGACTGCCGCGGAAGCATGCTGGCTCGCCTCGCGACCAAGCTCGTCTAGCCGGGCGGATATCGTTACGCCGGCCTGCTCGCCCAGCGTCGCCTGCATCTGAGCGATCTCCGCTTCATGCCGCTGACGCTCGGCGAGCAGCGTGGCCTCGTGTTCGACCGACAGGCGCATAGCGACTTCCTGCTCGGCCCGTTCTACCGCGGCACGTATGAGTTCGTCCGTAGACGGGCCGGACGGCGCGAGAGCGTTGGGTACGGCCGGGCCCGGCGCGGCGTCATGCACTCCCTCCGACGGCGAGGGCGCTCCGAAGTCGGGGAGCGCGTCTATGAGCCTGAGGGCGGCCATCAGCTAGCCAGTTCCGGATGCGCCCACTTGCGCAGGATGGTTGCGGTGCGCTCCTCGTTGAGATCGACCATGCGGGCCAGCCGCTCCTGGGGCGCCGGCTTGAACTTCTGGCGCAGGTCGTCGATCTGCGATCCATCGGGCATGCCCGGCAGCGCAGCGTTCGCCAGGCCGGCGAAGTTCGGGTTCGGCAGCGACTGCTGGACCTCCTCGAAGGACGGCCCGGCCAGCGCTGGCACATCGGCAGGCTTCTGCATCGAAGCGATCATCGGGCGCAGCCCGAAGAAGGCCAGCAGGAAGGCCACCAGCACGAAGGCCGCCGCGTTGATCATGGTGCCGGCATGCTGCCCGATGCTATCCACGATCCCGGGGGTGGCGATCTCGGTCCCGTCGAGCCCGTCGATGAACTCTACCGCCGAGACGTTCAGCCGATCGCCGCGCGTGTAATCGAGACCAGCGGCCGAGGCGACCACCTTCTGAATCTCCTCGATGCGCTGGGCAATCTGCTCCGGCGTGGCATCCTTGCCGAGAATGGCGGCCAGGCGCTGCTGGTTCACCACCACTGCGATCGACAGCTTCGTCAGCGTGTAGCCGTTGCTGGTGGTCTGGATGCGCTTGGAGTTGATCTCGTAGTTGGTCGTTTCTTCCTTACGCTCGGCCTGCTCGGAAGACTGGGGGCCCTGTGTCGTCTGTGTCTGCGTTTCCGGCAGGTTCTGGTCGACCGAGGTTGGCGTTGCCGACGACTGCTGGCTGGAGTTCTCGTTGGAGCGAACGACCTGGACGGAGCGCTCGACGCGCGATTCCGGATCGAAGATCATCTCTTCCGACTGGCGCATGTCGGTATTGACGTCCGCCTTCACGCTGGCTCGGAAGTTCTCCGGCCCGAGATATGGGGTCAGCGCGCGGCGGATATTGTCCTCGACCTGCATCTCGACGTTGCGCTCCACGCCGAGGGAGCGGCTGACGGTCGAATTCGCAGGATCGTCACCGGCGGCGAGCAGCGTGCCGCTTGCGTCGAGGACCGTTACCTTCTCGACGCCAAGGCCGGGGACCGCGGCTGCGACGAGGTAGCGGATCGCGCTTGCGCTCTTGGCGGCATCCAGTTCGCCGGCGCGGATCACGACCGAGGCGGAAGGCTGCTGTTCGTCGCGGCGGAAGCTTGCCCGCTCGGACAGGACGAGGTGCACGCGCGCCGCCTTGATCCCGTTGATCGACTGGATGGTGCGGGCGATTTCGCCCTCGAGCGCCCTGACGCGCGTCACCTGCTGCATGAAGGAGGTGAGGCCGAGCGAGCCGACATTGTCGAAGAGCTCGTAGCCGGCATTGGCGCTGGTGGGCAGGCCCTTCTCGGCCAAAAGCATGCGCGCCGCCGCCGTCTTGCCGGCCGGGACGAGCACGGTGGTGCCGTCGGAGGCGACGTCGAAGCCGATGCCGGCTTCGCTCAGCACGAGGCCGATCTGGTTCACGTCGCTCCGCTCCAGGCCGACATAGAGCGTCTCGTAGGCGGGGCGGTTCAGGTAGAACGAGGCGGTGCCCAAAACCAACAGGATGAGCGCTGCCACGCCGCCCATTATGGCGAGTCGGCGCGGCCCGAAACTCTGCAGGTTGTCGACGATTTTCTGGATTTGCTCCGGCACGGATCACGGCTCCAAGACATTCCGATGCCAGGCTAGCCGTTCAAGCTTGTGCGAAAATGAAATCGGGCCGCCCGAGGGCGGCCCGATCGATAAGAGTCTTGTGTGCCGCTTAGCGGAAGAGCGACAGGACGCCCTGCGCGCTCCCGTTGGCGATCGAGAGCGCCTGGATGCCGAGCTGCTGCTGGACCTGCAGAGCCGAAAGGCGTGCCGACTCTGCTTCCATGTCGGCGTCCACGAGTGCGCCAACGCCGCGGTCGACGGCGTCCATCAGCTTCGAGGTGAATTCGAGCTGCGAGTCGATGCGGATCTTGGCTGCGCCGAAATCGGCGGCGTTTTCACGCATGGTCTTGAGCGTCGCCTCGGCGGTCGCGATATCGGTGAAGGCCGCGGCTTCGAGGTCGTAGGCGGCCACGGTGATCTTGTCAACCGTACCCGAATCCTTGACGTAGCCGGCGAGTACATCCAGGGCGGCACCACCGGTCTTCAACAGGTTCTGGCCCTCGAAGTCGGCCGAGAGGGCGATCTGCGCGATCTGGTCCGTGAGCGCGGTGATTTCCTTGTCGGTAGCCCCAGTATCGATGCCGCCCTGCTCGTTGGACACCAGCTTGGCAAGGATCTTCTCGCCGAGTTTGATCGCCTCTTCGAGGCCGGTGTAGGCAACGTCGACGACGGCGGAGCCGAAGCCCAGCGATTCCTTGACCGCCTGGTTGACGGCGTTCTGCGCCTTCATGCCGGTCGAGATTGACCAATAGGCGGCATTGTCCGAAGCGGTCGAAACCTTCAGGCCGGTCGCGATGCGGTTCTGGGTAGTGGCAAGGTTCTTGTTGGTGTTCGAAAGCGTCTGCAGCGCCGTCATCGCAGAGGCGTTGGTGAGAAGACTGGACATCAGTCCTGTTCCTTTTGAATTCGTACTTTCTAGGAACATACCGGGCGAGACCGGTATGACGGGGCGGCATCATGCCTTGAACGTTGTCTTGAAAGTTCAGCCCGCCATGCAGGTTCAGACTTAGGCTTCGAATCCTACGAAAGACCTAACCGGCATGGTTAACGCGATAAAAATATCCGCCCGGCGGGTTTGCGGGGCGGATGCTCTTGGGCGGTAATTTTCAGTCGGGCAGCGAACTCAGGTAAAAGACCGCACGAGGCTGCCGACGAGCAGGTTCCAGCCGTCGATGAGCACGAAGAACAGCAGCTTGAAGGGCAGCGAGATGACGGTAGGCGGCAGCATCATCATGCCCATCGCCATGGTGATGGTCGCGACGATGAGGTCGATGACCAGGAATGGCAGCACGATCAGGAAGCCAATCTCGAAGCCGCGCCGGATCTCCGAGATCATGAAGGCCGGGATGATGACGCGCAGGTCCGGGTCCTCGACCGATACCGTCTGGCCGCGCTCGCGCGCCAGATCCGCGAAGAGGTCGAAATCCTTGTCGCGGACGTTGCGGACCATGAAGTCGCGGAACGGCGTCGAGATTCGCTCGAGGGCGACCGTCTCATCGATCTCGTTGTTCATCAGTGGCCGCACGCCGTTGGTCCAGGCCTGATCGAAGGTCGGGGCCATGACATAGAAGGTCATGAACAGCGACAGGCTGATCAGGATGAGGTTTGCCGGCGTGGTCTGCAGGCCCATGCCGGCGCGTAGGATCGAGAAGGCGATCACGAAGCGGGTGAAGCTGGTGACCATGATGAGCAGGCCCGGCGCCACGGACAAGACCGTGATGAGCCCGAACATCTGGATGATGTAGCCGATCGTGGTGCCGTCGGCCCGGGACAGGGGTCCCAGGTCGAGCTGCTGCGCGTGGGCGGCTCCTGTCGCGGCGGCAAGCAGGACCAGGGTGGTAAGGAAGCGTTTCATTCGAACAACAGCGTGCGTACCAGGATCTGCTTCACCTTGCCGTCGCTGCGGATGCGCGCGCGCTCCTCAAGGTCTTCCTTCAAGTGCTGGTAGCCGCTCGCGCCCTCGATCTGGTGCAGCTTGACGGTGCGCAGATAGGCGAGAAGGTCCTGATGGATCGTCTCGACAAGCTCCAGCGGCAGAGGCTCTTCCAGAAGCAGCGACATCTCTAGCCTGATCCACACCGTTGTCGGCGCGGCCAGGTTGGTCGTCATCGACTCCAGAGGAACCAGGACGGGACCAACTGCGGGGCCATGAGCGCCTGCTTGCCCCGGCGCACCTGCGGCACCATGCGCGCCAGCCTGGGTCTGGCTGGTGGTCGCTTCTTCGGCCACCGCCGGCGCGCTGTTCTTGCCGAGGTAGTCTCCGGCGAACCAGCCGCCCCCGACCGCGGCGGCGGTCATCAACAGGAGCACCGCCCCCTGGACGACGAGGGAAGGGCCCCTGGGCGGCGGTGCGCTTTGATCGGTGATCGCCATTGAAAGCCTCGCTCAGAAGGGCAGGACCTGATCGACGATCTGGTGGCCCCAGGCCGGCTGCTGCACTTCGCTCAGGCGGCCCCGGCCGCCATAGGAGATGCGAGCCTCGGCGATGCGTTCATAGGAGATCGTATTGTTCGGTCCGATGTCCTGGGGCCTCACTATGCCGGCGATGGTGAGCACGCGAAGCTCGTAGTTGACCCGCACTTCCTGGGAGCCGCTGATCAGCAGATTGCCGTTCGGCATCACGTCGGTCACGACCGCCGCCACGTTCAGCACCATGTCCTCCGAGCGCTCGGTGGCGCCGGCGCCATTGGTCCTCGTGGCGGAGTCGATGGCGCCATCTGCGGTCGCGGTGCCGGTCTTGGTCCCGTTCCAATCGCCGGCCAGCCCCACGCTCAGCGACCGCGCCGAGATGCGGCTCCGGTCGGATTCGTTCTTGAAGCGGGCGCGATCGTTGATGCGGATGAAGACCGTCAGGATATCGCCGGTGGCGATGGCGCGGGCATCGGTGAAGAGCCGGCTCTGCCTGTCGTCCCAGAGCGAGAAGCGCTTGACCGGGCGTGCGGGCGGCTCGGCGTAGCTATATGGGGCCGGCACCACTGCGACACCCGCCCCGACAGGCGTCATGGCCGGCTCCCTGCCGACTTCGTTCAAGCTGGCGCAGCCGGCCAGGAATCCGATAGCGGCGATCGCCGCCACGCTCCTGCCGATGACGATCATCCGCCCTCTGGCGTGCGGGGGGAGGAACTGATCGGGGCTGGTCATGAGGGATCTTCCCTGCGCGCCGCGCTCGCCATTATGCCGGTGAGCGTCGCGGCGGCCTTGCTGTCCATTTCGTTGAGGATGACTCCCGCCTTGCGGGAATCGAGCTTCATCAGGATGCCTGCCGCGAGATTGACGTTGACTTCGGCCAGGCGCTCCGCGGCCGCGTCGGCCTTCATGGATGCGTAGACCTTGACGACGTTCTCCTGGGCTTCCTCGAGGAATTTCTCGCGCCTCTCCATCCAATCTTCGTACTCGGCGCGCTTCTGTTCGAGCTGCCTGATCCTCTCGTCGACTTCGTCCTTGAGCTTCTTGAGTTCCATCGCCTGCAGCGAGTAGCGGCGATCGCGCGCCGCGTCGGCGATGCCCGTACAGAACTTCTCCACTTCGGAAGCCGATTCCGTGCCGGAAAGCGGAAAGGTCTGCGTGGCGGCGGGTCCGCATGCGAGCGCCATGAGCAGCCCAAGTGCGGCGGCCGACCTTGTCCTGGCGAGCGGGAATCGAGAGGCGCTGGTCATCTCTGTCACCTACTGCAGCACCAGATCGGCCTGGAGCGCGCCGGCCGACTTGATGCCCTGAAGAATGGCAATGATGCCGTCCGGCTTGACGCCGAGACGGTTGAGGCCGTCGACCAGCATCTCCAGGTCGGGACCGTCGAGCACTGCAACGCGCGCATCGGGCTGGCTCGCACTGATCGCGGTGGACGGCTCCACGGCGGTCACGCCCTTCGAAAAGGGTTCGGGCTGGACGATGGTGGGGGTCTCGGTGATCCGCACGGTGAGCGTGCCGTGACTGACGGCGACGCGCGAGATCTTGACCTCGTTGCCGATGACGATCGTGCCGGTGCGTTCGTCGACGACGACGCGCGCGGGCGCATCCGTGTCGACGATCAGGTTCTCGAGTTCGGCGAAAAACCGCGCGGTCGAAATCTTGGCGGGTTTCTTGATGATGACGGTACGCGCGTCCTGCTCGCTGGCGACCCGGGTGCCGAAGCGCTCCATCGAGTAGTCATTGATGGCATCCGCGATGCGCACCGCGGTCGAATAGTCGGCGTTGCGCAACTGCAGACAAAGCTTGTCCTGATCGGCGAAGTTCGCCGGAACGCTGCGTTCGACGATGGCGCCGTTGGGGACGCGGCCCGCGGTCGGCACGCCTTGCGTGAGCGTCTCAGCCTGGCCCTGGGCGGTGAAGCCGGAGATGAAGACGGGACCTTGCGCCACCGCATAGATTTCGCCGTCGGCCGCCTTGAGCGGGGTCATCACCAGGGTTCCGCCCTGGAGCGAGGTCGCATCCCCGAGTGAGGATACGGACACGTCGATGCGTGCGCCCGATTCCACGAAAGGCGGAAGATTGGCCGTCACGATGACCGCCGCAACGTTCTTTGCACGCGACCGGCCGCCCCCGCTGGCGATGCCGAGATTTTCAAGCATGGCGGCGATCGACTGTTCGGTAAAGGGCGAGTTGCGGAGGCCATCCCCCGTGCCCTGAAGACCGATCACCAGTCCGTAGCCGACGAGTTGGTTGTCGCGTGAACTCTGGAGTTGGGCGATATCCTTGATGCGCGCCGGCACGAGGTCGCGGCCGCCGCTCAGCACGGTGTAGTCGGTGCCGTCGCCCTTACCCCCGCCGCGCACAACCATGCGGTTGTCATCGGCGAGTGCCGCTGGCACCGCCAGGGCGAAAGCGAGAAGCGAGGCGAGAATCCGGCGCATCAGCCGCCGACCCTCACGGTTCCGTCGCCCATCACCGTCCCGGACACGATCTTGCCGCTGTCGACGTTGCGCAGCTTGACCATGTCACCGGCAGAGCCCGGCTCAAGCGTCACCGCCGTCGCCGAGATGGTGAGTCCGCCGGCGGCGAAGATCATTTCGACGGCCACGCCTTTCTCCACGACATAGGCTTCGCGCAATGCATTCGGCCGGACATAGCGGCCCGGAAGCAGCGTGCGCTTGGCAATCTTGCCTTCTAGGCCCGAAAGCTCGATCACGACGTTCTCGGGCGCCACTTTGCCTTCGGCCAGGATCAGTTCCCTGAGGGCGTTCGCGACGATGGTCTCGCCCGGGTAGATGACGCGGTTAGGCACGAGGACGGCTTGCCCCGCCAGCGCCGGCGCGCAGCCGAGTGCCGCTGACAGAGTTGCCGCCATCGCCAGGAGCTTTCGCCTCCGACCCCGCATCGCCTTACCTTATGTTCTTGGAAACCACGGCGGCCATCTCGTCCGCCGCCTGGATGACCTTGGAGTTCATCTCATAGGCGCGCTGGGCGGAGATCAGTTCGGTGATCTCCTTGACCGGATCGACGTTGGAGGACTCCAGATAGCCCTGTTCGATGGTCGCGAAGCCAGGCTCGCCCGGCATGCCCACCGTCGCGGGTCCGGACGCGGCCGTCTCGCGGAACAGGTTGTCGCCAAGAGCGGAGAGGCCGGCCTCGTTCGCGAAGTTTGCGAGCGCCAACTGGCCGAGGTTCTGAAGGTCGATCTGCCCCTCGATGCGGGCAAAGACCTCGCCGTTCTTGTTGACCACTACGTCCACCGCCTCCGGCGGAACGGTGATTCCAGGCACCACGGTGTAGCCGTCCAGCGTAACCAGTTGCCCGGTGGCATTGGTGTTGAAGGACCCGGCGCGGGTATAGAGGGTTTCGCCGTCCGCGCCTTCGATCTGGAACCAGCCTTTCCCGGTCAGCGCCAGGTCGAACTTGTTGCCGGTGCTGACCAGATTGCCCTGCACATGCAGGTTGCGAACGGCCGCCGTCTTGACGCCGAGGCCGATATTGACGCCTTCCGGCACGATGCTCGCATCGGCACGGCTCGGCACGCCCTGCATCCGGTCGACCTGGTAGAGCAGATCGGTGAACTCGGCCCGCGCGCGCTTGAAGCCGGTCGTGTTGATGTTGGCGATGTTGTTGGCAATGACCTCGAGATTGGTCTGCTGGGCATTCATGCCGGTCGCGGCGATGGAGAGGGCTCGCATCTGTGGTTCTCCTAGATCGCCATGCGGCTGACTTCGAGATAGGCGGTCACGATCTTGTCGCGGATGGCGACCGCCGCCTGGAAGGACTGCTCGGCGCTCATGACCGCATCGACGACCTGGCGCATGTCACCCTTGCCCTGGAGGGCCTGCATCGAGAGATGCTCGGCCTCCTTCAGCCTGTCGACCGTCTTGCCGGCGGTGTCGGCGACCATCTCGGCAAAGGAGACGCCGGCGCCGCCCGTCGCGCCGCCGGCCGGGGATCCCGGTTCGGTGGTCCCGCCGGTCGGAGCCAGCGGATTGAGAGCGCCTATTCCGGTGATCATGACTGCTGCCTCATCAGATCGATTGTCATTGAGATCAGGTCCCGCGCCTGTTTGACGACCTGGAGATTGGCCTCGTAGGAGCGGTTCGCCTCGGTCATGTCGGCCATTTCGATCAGGGCGTTGACGTTGGGCACCTTCACGTAGCCGTTCGCGTCCGCTGCCTCGTGCCCGGGCATGAACTCGACAGGGAAGTCCGAGTTGTCGCGGTCGATCTTCATCACGTCGACCATTGTGCCGCCGGTGGCGCGGTCGACCTCGGCGGCGAAGGTGATCGTCTTGCGCCGATAGGGGTCTGCGCCGGGCGTATTGCCGGTCGACTGGGCATTGGCAAGGTTTTCGGAGACGACGCGCAGCCGGTCGGACTGGGCTGCCAGCCCGGACGCAGCGATCTTTAGGGCAGTGGAAAGCGGATCCATCGTGTCAGCCCTTCACGCTCATCAGCATCATGCGGTGGAAGGCCTTCACGATGGCGGTGTTCATCTCGAATGAGCGCCGCACCTCGCCGGCCTTGATCAGTTCCTGCTCGAGCACCACCGTGTTTTTCGACGGCAGCGTAGCGGTCGTGCGGTCGTCTTCGCGGTTCCGGAAGGAGACCTCACCGGCTTTGGCGCCGAAGTGGGTCGCGTGGGTCGCCGCCAGGGTGGATACCGAGCGTGACAACACCTTCTCGAACGGCTCCACGTCTACCGCCTTGTAGCCCGGGGTGTTGGCATTGGCGATGTTGCCGGCGACGGAGGTCTGCCGGGCGGAGAGCCATTCCGCCTGCCTGGTGGCGAGCATGAAGAGATTGACGGGCTGCATGGTCGAGACTTGTCCGCATTCCGGGCGTTCGTCCCGTTTCTATGCAGTCAGTCTTGCGCGGGGCTTGTGGGCTCGGCGGTCAGGATTGCAGAAGGCCCATGCCGGTTGCTTTCACCTAACCGCGACGGCGCGATCACCTCGCCGGCTGGAAGAGCTCGACGAGATTCCCCGAGGGATCCATGAGCAGGATCTGTGAGCCGCCGGGTCCCGTGACGATGTCATTGCGGAAGGCAAGGCCGGCGGCACGAAGCCTGGCAACCTCCGCTGCCAGATCTTCCACCATAAGCTGGATGCGGTTCCATCCGCCGGGTCCGGGACGCTCGCCGTCCGGCATCGGCCGTCCGGCCGAACTCGTGGCTGCGCTCAGCAACAGCCTCAACGATCCACGCCGCACGTCCGCGAAGGCGGGCGGGTATTTGGTCATCAGCGAGAATCCAAGATGCTCTATGTACCAGGAAAGAGCAGCCTCGACGTCATTGACCATGTAGCGGACATTGACGACCTCGTCCGGCATTCTCGTCTTCCTCAGATGAGCAATTCCCTTCTCGTCGTCCTGCCAGAATAGCGGAAGGGAAGTTGCACCGGAAGGTGCGGGAAAATTACTGCGTCGAGAGCTCGATCACCTTGTCTTTCGAGGTCACGAGCACCCACTGCTTCCCTCGCTGCTCGATCGAGGCGACCTTGCTGTTGTCGGGAAGAATCGAACCGCGCTGGACGACCCAAAGACCGCTGTCATCGGCGATCATGGCCCGTCCATTGCCCGCATAGACCAGTCGGTAGTCGATCTCCGGACCCGGGAAGGGTTGATCGTCGATCGCCTGTGCCACGCCGTCTTCGTCGTCGTATGGGGCAACGGTGCCTGTCGCGAACAGATCAAGCTTCATCGGTGGAATCTCGTTCGGCGAAATGCCCGGCAGTTCTCCATCGGACCCGAGCGGAATGGGCCCATTCTGCTTGGGATTGCCGGAGAAGCTCAGGGGCTGGATGCCGAACTTGTCCTGATGCAAGAAGATGTACCACGGGAAGGCGGCGCAGCCGAAACCGAGCGCCAAACCAATCGCGGCGATGATCAGGTCGCTTCGCCGTGCTCTTGTCGCTCGCGATGTTCCGCTCGGCTTGTCGCGGCGAAACAGGCCGGCAAGGCTCCGCCTTTGGTGCGACGCCTTCCGAGTGGCCGTTGCATCGCCCTTCGCTGGTGCAGTTTGGCTAGGCATTTGGCCGTTCCCTGGTCTTCAGATGTCTGGCGAGATCGGCGAACGGATCGGCCGAAGGCCTGTCGCCCGGAGATTGCCTGAGCGCCTCGTAGATCAGCGGCACCTGCCGTACGGCAAGGTCGAGTTCCGGGTCGGAGCCGGCCTGGTAGGCGCCGAGCAGCCTGATGTCGCGGGTGTCCTCGAAGCGGGCGATCATGGCCTTGAGCTTGCCAACCAAAGCGCGCTGGTCGTCGCTCCAGGCTTTCGGCGCCAGGCGCGAAATCGAGGAGAGCGGATTGACGGCTGGAAACCGCCCCTGCTCGGCGATGCCGCGCTCGAGCACCACGTGGCCGTCGAGAATGCCGCGAACCGCGTCGGAGACCGGGTCATTGTGGTCATCGCCGTCGACCAGAACCGAGATGATCGCGGTGATCGAGCCGGCGCCGTCGGCCCCCGGCCCGGCGCGCTCGAGCAGTTTTGGCAACTCGGTGAACACGGAGGGCGGATAGCCGCGCGAGATGGGCGGTTCGCCGGTCCCAATCGCGACCTCGCGAAGGGCGTGGGCGAAGCGTGTTATCGAATCCAGCACTAGGAGCACACGCTGACCGAGATCGCGAAAATGCTCCGCCACGCGCATGGCGGTATCCGGAGCGCGCCGCCGCATCATCGCGCTCTCGTCGCTGGTCGCCACCACGGCGACGGTCTTGCGCATGCCGCGTTCGCCCAGCGTGTCCTCGAGGAACTCGCGAACTTCGCGGCCGCGTTCGCCCACTAGCGACACGACGACCGTGTCGAAGGCATCGGCCGAGGCAAGCATGGCGAGCAGCGTTGATTTGCCGACGCCCGAGCCTGCGAAGATGCCGAGACGCTGGCCGAAGCAGATCGGCGTGAAGATGTCGATGACGCGAACGCCTGTTCGGAAGCCGGTGTCGACCCGCTGCCGGGCAAGGGCGGTGGGCGGGACGGATTGCGCGGCGAGGCGGGAATCTCCCTGGACTACCTCGGAGGCCCCATCGACGGCGCGTCCGAGCGCGTCGATCACGCGGCCGCGCCAACTCGCGTGCGGCGTTAGGCTCAGGGGGCCGTCGACGAAAACCAGATCGTCGATGCCGGCGTCCGAGGTCCTGTCGAAGGGAGCGACCACGACGTCTTGCTCGCGGATCTGGACGATTTCGCCTCGTCTTCCCGGTCCATGCCCGCGCAACTCAACGACGTCGCCAAGCCTCGCCACCGCAGACAATCCGCTCACGCGGTAATGGGTCGGGGATACCTCGATCACCCGGCCGCCATGTCGGATGAGCGTGCGGTCGTCGGTAAAGCGGAGCCAACTGCGCTCGAGCAGGTCGAGTTGATCGTGGCGAGCGGGATCCGCGCGAAGGGCTATGGTCATCGCGGCGAACCGCTTTCTGCAGGAGCCATTCGGACTGGGATGAGATATTCGCGGCTCAGGGAAGTTACCCCCTCACCCAGTGAGCGGGCATCTCCGCTCAGTCTTGCACAAGCGCCTACGGCCCCCCTGACGATGCCCAACATGCGCCGCTACTTCCCGCCCAGCGTGGAGATGGCCTCGCCAAGGCTCCGATCGGTGGTGCGGATGGCTGCGGCGGTGTTCTCGAAGGCGCGCTGCACCATGATGAGGCGCGTCATCTCGAGCACCGGATTGACGTTGGATTCCTCCACAAAGCCCTGCGCGACGCCGATGTCGTTGCGGTCCACCACGGGCTCTGGATCGCCAGCCGGAACGATACCGGAGTTGCCGTAGCGCACAAAATTCTCGCCGGGATCGAAGTGGAACAGGCCGATTGCCCCGACCAGTTGTCCATTCTGCCTCAGAGAGCCGTCGGCGCCCGCGTCCGGCTCACCGTTCTGCGGATCGAGCTGGATCGGCGCGCCGCCGGCGTCGAGGACCGGGAAGCCCTGGTGCGTGACGAGGTCGCCCGTGTCGAGCATGGTGAAGCGGCCATCACGGGTCATCACCGTACCGGCAGGCGTCTCAATGGCGAACCAGGCGTCGCCCTGTATGGCGAAGTCGAACGGATTGCCGGTCTCGCGCAACGCGCCGGTCTGGGTCGACAGGTAGTTGTCGCCCGAAGAACTGAATGACACGGCGCTTTGGCCGGTGCCGCTGACCACGTCCTCGAAGCGGACACCGGTCGCGCGGAAGCCGATCGTGCCGGCATTGGCGACGTTGTCCGCGATAGTGTTCAGCCGCTTCTCGAGCGCGACGTGCGCCGAAAGGGAAACGTAGAGACTGTCCTGCATGCTAGTGCGATTTCCGGCTAGATTGGACCATGCTGCTGCTATCGCCTCATGCTCTGGATGGAGAGGAGGAGGTTGGGGGAGACCCCGTATTCCGCAGGTCGCGCGAACAGGACGGACATAGAGCCCTGCGGCATTTGCGTAGGGTTGCTCAGGTCCCAAAGGCTGGTGAAGCGCTGCAGGAATGACGAGAGCTTCTTCGGATCGGAGAAGTCCTTGATGTCGAGCTTCTTCTCGAAAAGCTTTGCCTGGGCATCGATATCCACACTGGCAAAGGTATCCGGGAGGCCCAGAGCCGTCCTGACGACCCGGCTCAGTGCCGGATCGCCAAGGATCTGGTAGAAGTTCGTCAGCCCCTTGGCCTTGCGCTCGAAATAGAGGGCGAGCCGCACTCCTTCGCCCTGCTTGCCCGCATTCTCCTCAAGCGTCTGACGCATGTACATGTCGACGGTGCCCTGCTGGGCACGCGTGCGGATCGTCGCTGCTTCGCCAAAGGCCTTGAAGTCGAAGGTCTTGACGAATTCCTGATAGCGCTTGTCCGTGAGCTTGTTCGCGAAGCTGTTCTTGTCGTCGACACCTTCCTTCATGGCCTTGACCATGAAGGCCTTGGCATAGCTCATATCGCCCAGGCCGTGGGCCTTCATGGCATAGTTGAAAAGCCGGGTGTCCTTCACGAACTCCTCGATGGTTTTTACCTTCGAGATGTTGGCGAGATAGTATTCGGTCTCGCGCTTGACAGAAGGCTCCTTCTCGGTGCGCGCCAGCGCCTTCCCGACGTCCTTGGCGATCATCTGGTAGTTGAAATAGGTGTTGAGCACGGGCCTACTCCGAGCGATTCTACCGCAGGATAGGCGAAGTTCCTTGCGCGAAGCTGAATCGAGTCGGCTGCTAGCGAAACCTGCTGTGCTTCGTCTTCAATCAAGCCTCACACAAGGAAGGAGAGCTACCCCTCCGAAGCTGGAATTTCTCTGCGGGGACTGCGCGTGGGCATTCTTATCGGACTGGTGGTGACGCTCGGCTGCGTACTTGGCGGGTTCATGGCGATGGGCGGGCACATCCAGGTGCTCATGCAGCCGTGGGAGCTTGTCATCATCGGCGGCGCTGCCGTGGGCTGTTTCCTGGTGGCGAACCCGATGGCCACGGTCAAGGATACCGGCAGGGCGATGCTGGAAGCCTTCAAGCAGGCCGTGCCTAAGGAGAGGGACTACCTCGAGACACTCGGCGTGCTGCACAGCCTCATGCGCGAGCTGCGCACCAAATCCCGCAGCGAGGTCGAGGCCCATATCGACAACCCCGAAGAGTCGCCCATCTTCCAAGCCTTCCCAGCGGTCCTGAAGCACCACGAGCTCACGCATTTCATCTGCGATTACTGCCGCCTGATCATCATCGGCAATGCCCGATCGCACGAGATCGAAGCGCTGATGGACGAGGAGATCCAGACGATCCGTTCCGACAAGCTCAAGCCCTATCATGCTCTCTCTCAGGTCGGCGACGGCCTGCCGGCGCTGGGCATCGTCGCGGCGGTGCTCGGTGTGGTGAAGGCGATGGGCGCGCTCGACCAATCACCGGAAATCCTCGGAGCGCTCATCGGCGCGGCGCTCGTCGGCACCTTTCTCGGGATTTTCCTGTCCTATGCAGTGGTCGGGCCGATCGCGACCAAGATCAAGATCGTTCGGGACAAGAACAACCGCCTCTACATCATCGTGAAGCAGACGCTGCTCGCCTATATGAACGGCTCGCTGCCGCAGGTCGCGATCGAGTTTGGCAGAAAGACGATCTCCTCCTACGACCGGCCGTCGATCGACGCCGTCGAGGAGAGCACCCTCAATGCTTCACTTGGCGAATCCAGGAAGGCGGCGTAAACGATGACAGAGCGCCACCGGGCCTAGCTCCGATATGACAGGTTCCCTCAACCCCGCCGAGATGCGCGCCTACATCGTCGAGCGCCTCGTTGGCGACACCGGCGAGCCGGACCACGTCATCCTGGCCGCGCGGGCGCTTGCCGAACGCGCCCTAGGACCGATCCGGGACAGTTTTGACCGCGCACTGGCTACGCCGGTACGTATCGACGTCAACGCCGTCGAGCTGGCGCGATTGGCCGAGGCCCGCCCCGGGCGGGAGGAGAACGGCGCGATGGCGGTCATCTCCTCGCCAAGCTCGCCGGATGCGCTGGTGGTGACGGCAGACTCGAGGGCTATCGCGATCCTGGTTGCGGCATTCTTCGGCGGCGATCCCGAACTGCCGGTCGAGCCGATCGAGCGTTCGCTTTCTCCGACCGAACTGGAAGTGACGGCGATAGCCTTCCAGGAACTGGCGAAGGCGGTCAACGGTTCGGGGACCCGCTCCTTCGACTTCCACTTCCCAATGCAGGCGCCCCTCGCCGGCACGCAACTCGCGGAAAAGGTGATGCGCGACGGGCCGGCCGCGCGGATCGACCTGAGCGTCGCCTGCGGTCCGAGCATCGGGCGGCTGTCGCTGTTCATGCCCCAACGCGTTCTGCTCAAGCATCGCGGCGACGCCGCGCCAAGTCGTGGCGATGGAAAGGACACGGAGTGGGGCGCGCGCTTCGGCGAAGAAGTCATGCGCTCCTCGATCGGGCTCCAGGCCACCATGCCGCTCGCCCGGATGGCGCTCGCCGATCTTGCTTGCCTTCAGGTCGGACAGGTCCTTGAATTGCGCGAAGGCGCGCAGTCGCAAGTGAAATTGTCAGCCCGGCACAAGACTCTGTTCGTATGTGAATTCGGCAAGCTCGGCCAGAACTACACCGTTCGCGTGAAGAACAGCTTCGACGCACGGCAGGACCTTATCGACGGCCTGGTGGAGCGCTGATGCGAATGCTGGAAGGGGGATTTCGATGAGTCAGACCGGCGGGGCGCTCCAGGGCGCTGGCGAGGATCAGCTCAACCGCGCGATCGAGGAGCTTCGGGGGGCGCTCAAGGATGAGCCGGCCACCCCGCATCCGGCCGCGGCGCAGCAGGGAGCACCCAATTCGGGGGTTATCCTGAACATCCCGGTCGAGGTCCAGATTGTCCTTGGCAGCGCCGAGATGGCCGTGTCCGAGCTTCTGGCCTTGCAGAAGGGCTCCACCGTTTCCCTTGACCGCCGCATCGGTGAACCGGTCGACGTCGTGGTCAACGGCCGCAAGATCGCGCGCGGCGAGATCACCGTCCTCGAGAACGATCCGTCGCGCTTCGGCATCCGGCTGACGGAGATCATCACCTCGGCAGGGCCTGCATGAGGCAGGGTGCCTCGAGCGCGACGATGCGGAGAGCTTGACCTTGGATTTGCTCAACCTGACCCGTCCGCAGAAAGCTGCGGCGATCCTCGTCGCAATGGGCAAGCCTTCCGCGAGCCGTCTGCTGAAGTTTTTCAAGCAGGAAGAGCTGAAGAACCTGATCGAAGGCGCGCGGCTGCTCAAGACCATCCCGCAGAGTGAGCTCGAGCGGATCGTCGCCGAGTTCGAAGAAGAGTTCACGGTGGGCGCCGGCCAGCTCGATTCGGGTGACCAGATGGACGACCTGCTCAACGAGACGCTGTCTCCGGAGGAGGTCAATGCGATCATGGGCCGTGGTCAGGCGGGCCTCGCCAATCAGGCGCCGCCGATCTGGACGGAACTGGAAAAGCTCGAGCCGGCCAGGCTAGGCGGCTTCCTTTCGGGGGAGCATCCGCAGACATGCGCCGTCATCCTTTCCAAGGTGGAGCCGGCCACGGCAGCCAATACACTGCTGGAAATGGAGAAGTCGCTGCGCGGCGAAGTGGTCAAGCGCATGATGTCCATCGCCAATGTCCCGGACCCCGCGATGAAGATCCTGGAGAGCCAGTTGCGAAACCGCCTTCTCGGGGAGGCCAACACAAAGGACATTTCGGTCGGCCAGAGCCGGGTGGCGAGCGTGCTCAACGAGCTCGAAAAGGACAAGCTGGACGAGGTCCTGCAGGACCTTCAGGAGGCCGGCGCTCGCGACCTCGATGCCATCCGCGCCAGACTGTTCTCCTTCGAGGATGTTCCGCAGCTCCCGCAGAAGGCTCGCGTCTTGCTGTTCGACGGTCTGTCGACCGAACTCGTCACGCTCTGCCTGCGCAATGCTTCGGCCGAATTGGTGGAAGCGGTCCTTTCCGCAATCGGCGCGCGCACACGGCGCATGGTCGAGGCGGAGCTTGCGCAGGGCGTGGAAGGCATTCAGGCGGTGGAGATCACCAGGGCGCGCAGGCAGGTCTCGTCAACCGCGATCCGCATGGCGCGGGACGGCCTGTTCGAACTCCCTTCCAAGCAAAACGCGGCGGCCTGAGGCGGAACTGATTGATCGGTCATGGCCGAGTCCGTCGACAAGGAAAGCAAAACCGAAGAAGCGACCGAGAAGAAGATCCGCGACACTATCGAGAAGGGCAAGCTGCCGGTCTCGAAAGAAACGCCGATCCTCACCTCGTTCATCGCCATTCTCGTTTTTGCCGTCTTCATGGCCCGGGAGCGCGCGGGCGAGATGGGCATGTTCCTGTCGATCTTCCTCGAGAAGCCGGAGGACTGGCCGCTAGATACGGCAGCGGACGTCGCTACTCTCTATCAGGTCGTCCTTATCGAGATCGGAAAGATGCTGGTCGCCTTAGTGCTGCTGCTGATGGGGGCCGGCATCCTTGCCTCAGTGATCCAGAACATGCCGCAGTTCGTCGGCGAGCGGATCCGCCCTCAGCTCTCGCGCATATCACTGAGTTCGGGTTGGAAGCGCCTGTTCGGCATCCAGGGCTTCGTGGAGTTCGCGAAGTCCGTGGGCAAGCTGGTGTTCGTCCTGGTGGTTCTGTTCCTGGTTTTCAACGACGAGGTCACGAGACTGCTTAGCGGCATGATCACGGCGCCCGCCGCGTTCGGTCTGGTGATCCGCGAGATGACCATCGACATTCTCCTAGTCGTGGTCTTCGTGATGGGCGGGATAGCCGCCGTCGACTTGGTCTGGTCGCGCTTCCACTGGATGCAGGACCTGCGCATGACGCGCCAGGAGGTCAAGGACGAACTGAAACAGTCGGAAGGCGATCCGATCGTCAAGTCGCGGCTGCGCTCGCTCGCCCGCGACAGGGCCCGTCGGCGCATGATGACGGCGGTGCCACGTGCAACGCTCGTGATCGCCAACCCGACGCACTACTCGATCGCATTGCGTTACGTGCGCGAAGAGAATTCGGCCCCGGTGGTTCTTGCAAAGGGCCAGGATCTCGTCGCGTTGCGCATCCGCGAGATCGCTGCAAAGCACAACATCCCAATATTCGAAGACGTCGCCCTTGCACGCTCCATGTACAAGCAAGTTTCGGTTGATAGCGTAATACCGCAAGAATTCTACCAAGCCGTCGCAGAACTAGTCCGTATCGTGTACAGCAAGCAGCCTCAAAAGAAAAAGAACCCATGATCAGGCAGTCGCACGCGTCGTCCCGTGAGGTTATCGTGGCCAATGCCATCCGCGACATCGTCGCGGAACTGAGGATGGTGGAGGTCGCCGATTACATCGCCTTCATACGGCTGGAGCACTTCGCGTGCGTCTCCGACCTCGTGGATTCGGCGGCGGAGCTCTACTTCATGCCGCGCACTGTGCGGCTGGGAAACGGCGGGCAGGCGCGTGTCGGCTGGTCGGAAGTGCCGAGCATCGAACTCGACCTCGAACTCAGGCCCCGTGGCGCCACTGTGTATTTCACCCTGACGCTCAGGGCCGATGAGGCCTCGGTAGAGGTGAACTATGTGGCGTTCGATGCGCCCGACCCTGATCCCGAGAAGAACACCGCATTCCTGATGAGCGCGATCGAGGATGCGCGGATCAAGAGGACCCAACCGACCAATCTGTCAGGGCTGAGCTCAGCCTATTAACCCGAGCTTCAGCGCCTTGGCCACCGCATGAACGCGGTTGGCCGCGTTGAGCTTCTGAGTGGAGTTGGTGAGGTACTGGTTGGCGGTGTGCACCGAGAGCTTGAGGGCCGCAGCGATCTGCTCGCTGGTCATGCCATTGGCCGTCAGCTTCAGGCATTCGAGCTCGCGCTTCGATACGACCGGCATCTTGTCCAACTCATTCGTGCCGAGCTTCGACAGCGACTCGAACAGCGCGAAGCAGCGGGTGTGGATGTCGAGGCAGAGCTCCTCGTCGATTGCGATCTCACGGCCGAGGAAGACGACCAGGCCGCCGCGTCCTGCTGCGCCGAAAACGGGAAAGGCGATGCCCGAGAGGCCCAGCGCGAAACCATCAAGGCGTCGGCCCATGTCGGGCTTTGCCAGCATCTCGAGTGAAAGACTTCCCTGCACATCGTCCCACCAGCAGGGTAGGGTGGATGTCCGCGCATGGTGCAGCAGGTGTTCGCCATCGGGTCCCGCGATCAGCCGGGTCGCTTCGGATACGCCGGGGTGCTGGCTGTCGAACCACGGCACTGGCCTGGTACGTTCAAGCGCCACACTCATGGTGAAGAGACTGAACTCGGAGGCGTTGAGATCGCCAGCCATGCAGCGGCAGCGACGTACCGCCTCAGGGATGGTGATCTTCGGTTTGACTTCGTCGGTCCGCTGGGCTGCGGATGCGGGCGCCCTGCCTTCCGCCGGAAGCGCTGTCTTGAGTGCTGCCGCTTGGCCTCGCATCAGATGATCCCGCTCCTGATCGCGGTTGCCACGGCCATGGCCCGGTTGGGAGCGCCGAATTTCTGCATGGCGTGGGTGACGTATCCGTTCACGGTGTTGGCCGAGACGCCAAGGATGAGGGCCACGTCCTCGGTGGTCTTGCCTTCGGAAACCCAATAAAGGCACTCGCGCTCGCGGTCGGAGAGCGGGTCCTGCTGCGCGGTCTCTGCAATCAGGTCAGGGATCAGGGATAGGGCGTAGCAGCAGCGCATCTGGGCGCGCATGAGGTCTTCCGCCGCAAGCTGCCCCGGCACCTCCGTCGAGAAGAGGACATAGAGCTTCTGGCGCCCGACATGCACGCGAAGCGGATAGACTTCGCCGTGGCCGAGCACGTCCAACAGCCGGGCGTCCTCGCCGCTGAGCACTCCGGGCAGGGGCGGAGCGTCGTGGGTGATGATTGCGCGAGGCTGGCGCCCGGGCGGAACCGTGTGCTCGGACTTGACCAGGGCGGCGATCAGCTGCGGACCTGCAATCTGGACCGCGTCGTAGACCCAGTTCGAGGCGATGATGCGGAGATCGCTGCGCTCGGTGTCGTTGATGACCGCGACGAGCATGTAATAGTCCGCGCCGACCTGGCCGCATAGCGCCATGAGGAATGCCGTGAGGTCGGCCGACGACCCCAGTCGCCCTGCACCCGCCGGAACTCCGATCTGTGTGCCGTTACCCGCCATGTCTCGTACGACAGCCCGAATCCGTCCAACTGCCCGGACCCTGGAGCTACCAGCGAACGGACAGGAAAATGCATATGCTTTACGAAGAACGCTCGTACGCCCAGGAACAGACGCACGAAAAACTCTCAAACGCGAATTGGCTGGCTAAGCCCCCCGAAGGCTACTGCCGGACCCCGTAGACCGCGTGACATTCGTCCTGCAATCGACTGATTCGCGTCTAATCTAACCGCTCGCGAATCCCACTTCAAACATTGAAACGAAAAATTTACCAAACGCCGGGGTCAGGTCTGACACCTGTGCCAAACCTGGACAGTTGTTGGCATCTGCGGCACTTGCGGGCTGACCCGAACGGGGGCATTTGATCCGGTCAAGCTCATCACGGGAGACAGGACATGAAGCGCTCGCGTATCAACGAGATCATCCGGGAGGCCGACGCCTTCATCCGGTCCTTCGGATACATCATGCCGCCCTTCGCCTACTGGACTCCGCAGGAGTTGAAGGCGCGCAAACCGGAAGGCATTGTCGGCGCGCGGCTTGGCTGGGACATCACCGACTACGGCCAGGGCAAGTTCGATGAGCTTGGCCTGTTCCTCTTTACGGTCCGGAACGGCCGCAACGAGGACCTCGCCCGCGGCAAGGGCATGCTCTACGCCGAGAAGATCATGATCTCGCGCAAGGACCAGCTTTCGCCGATGCACCGCCACAACGTGAAGGCGGAGGACATCATCAATCGCGGCGGCGGCAAGCTGGTCATCGAACTGTTCATGCCGGCGCCGGACGGCGGCATCGACCGTGAGGCCGAGGTCGTGGTGCCGACCGACGGCGTGATCCGCAAGCTTCCGGCTGGCGGGCTCCTGAAGCTCGATCCGGGTGAGAGCGTCACGCTGCTGCCGGGGGTCTGGCACGCGTTCTGGGGAGAGGGTGCGGACGTGCTGATCGGCGAAGTGTCCACCGTGAACGACGATCTCACCGACAACATCTTCGCTGAGCCGATCGGCCGCTTCTCGACCATCGAGGAAGACGAACCGCCGGCCCACCTTCTGGTCTCCGACTACGACAAGTGGATTCCAGGGGCGTCCCGCTGAGCTCTGGGAGCGCTCGGCTAAGTCCCGCAAAAAGTTTGTAGCACGCGCTCCGACTCCAGCGGCGGATCGGCGTAACGCGACATTTCCGGCTGTTCGTCGAAGGGTTTTGTGACCACGGTCAGCAGTTCCTCGAACGGCGCGAAGTCGGCCGAGTCGACAGCCGCGTTGATCACCGCCTCGATCCTGTGGTTGCGCGGAATGTATTTTGGATTGACGGCATTCATCGCCTGTCGCCGATCCGCATCATACTCGGGCTCTCGGGAGAGCCGCTCGTGCCAGCGGACTGCCCAGGCGTCGAACGCCGCCGGGTCGCGGAACAAAGTTCGTGTAGCGCCATAGCCCTCTGGCGCGTCGAGATCGTCGGCAAGACGTCTGAAGGTGAGGGTAAAATCCGCCTCGTTCCGGGACATGGTCTCAAGGAGATCGCTGATCAGTCCGAGATCGCCTTCCTCTTCGCGGAATAGCGCAAGCTTTCGACTCAAGCCGGCATGAAGGGCCGCCTCATACCAGGACTGGAACTGCCTTAGCGCCTCTTCGGCCTGGGCGATGGCCTCGTCTTCCTTCTCGCTGAACAGCGGCAACAGCGTCTCGGCAAGCCGCGCCAGGTTCCAGACGGCGATGCGCGGCTGGTTCGCGTATCCATATCGCCCGAACTGATCGATCGAACTGAACACCGTGGCCGGGTGATAGGCGTCCATGAAGGCGCAAGGTCCGTAGTCGATGGTCTCGCCCGAGATCGACATGTTGTCGGTGTTCATCACACCGTGGATGAAGCCGATGAGCATCCAGCGGGCAATCAGTTCGGCCTGCGCCTGAATGACCGAGCGCAGCAGGCTGATATAGGGGTTGGCCTGCTCGCGAACGGAGGGATAATGCCGGTCGATCGCGTAGTCGGCGAGCATCTTCACACCGTCGGTGTCGCCGCGAATGGCGAAATACTGGAATGTTCCGATGCGGATATGGCTCGCCGCAACCCGCGTCAGCACCGCGCCCGGCAGGCGCCTCTCCCGGAACACCGGGTCGCCGGTGAGAACCGCGGCCAGGCTGCGGGTGGTGGGAATGCCCATGGCGGCCATGGCCTCGCTGACGATATATTCGCGCAGCACCGGGCCGACTGCCGCACGGCCGTCGCCGCCGCGGGAGAATCGGGTGGGGCCGGAGCCCTTCAACTGGATGTCCCGCCGCCTGCCGCTCCTGTCGATCACCTCGCCGATGAGCAGGGCGCGCCCGTCGCCCAGTTGCGGCACGAGGTTGCCGAACTGGTGGCCGGCATAGGCTTGCGCGATCGGCTGCGTATTGTCCGGGAAGCGGTTGCCGGCCAGCATGGCAACGCCTTCCGGGCTCTCCAGAAATTCGGGATCCAGGCCGAGTTCATCGGCAAGCTGCCGATTGAGCCGGATGAGCCAGGGCGATGAGACGGGGTTCGGGTCCGGCCGGGAGAAGAAGCGGTCCGGCAGCGCCGCATAGGTGTTTTCGAATGGCGGCGGCGTTGGGCGGCCATTTTCGCGCGCGTCGATCGGGATCGGTGAGGTCATTGACACTGGCAACTCCGGCTGCTGACGGAACCCATGCGGGATAACGGCCTTGCAAGCATATTTGTTCTCAAAGCCAATCCTGCGAGAGGACCGATGCTGTTCTTCACCAGTGACACACATTTCTCCGATCGCCGAGTGCTAGGCATCGATCGTCGTCCGTACGGCTCGCTTGAGGAGCATGACGAAGGTCTGATCGCGAACTGGAACGCGACGGTCGGACCAGAAGACGAGGTCTGGCATCTCGGCGACTTCGCGCGTGGGACTGCCGAGGCGATCGACGGGCTCCTGGCTCGGCTCAACGGCCGAAAACAGTTGATCATAGGCAACAATGACGGACAGGCGACCGTCACATCCCGCCATTGGGCAAGCGTGCAGCACTATGCCGAACTGGAGGTCGAGGGGCGGTTTCTGGTGCTTTGCCATTATCCCTTCCGCACCTGGAACAGGATGGCCAAGGGCGCCTTCAACCTTCACGGGCACTCCCATGGCCGGCTGAAACCGCTGCCGCGCCAGCGCGACGTCGGGGTCGATGCCCAGGGCTATCGGCCGATAGCGGCAGCTTCGCTGTTCATCACCCGCTCACGCCGAAGTGGGATGCTGGAGGCGACAGGTTCGCAAGAGGGGTGAGGGGGCCCCCTCCGGCAGGCCCCCGGAACATTCGCGCCGCGGCTTCGGTTCGGTTTATGAAGGAGAGCCCAGATGGGCAACCGGATGCTCCTGCTCGCCACCGCTCTGGCCGTCATATTCATCGCTGCGCTGGCCATCGCTCCCAGCCTGATTCGTACTCAGAACGGCCCGGGCGATCCGCCGCCGCACCCCTTTCAAACCGACTGACCGCCGGCCGCTTTTTCGGCGTTCCGGATCCTCGCCGAAGCCGTGCCGAAGCGTCGCTTGAGCATTCCGATCAGGGTCAGAGTGACCGCGATGATAGCCGGGCCGAGGACCAGACCTGATGCCCCGAATACGAAGAGGCCGCCGATTGCACCTACCAGTGTGGGTAGGGCGTGCAACTCCATCCGGGTGCCCACCAGTACAGGATAGAGGAAATTGTCTATGGCCCCGGCGATCAAACTGCCCACGATCATGAGAATGATGGCTCCGAGCCAGTTCCCTTGAAGTGCGAGAAAGAGTGCCGCCGGTATCCAGACGATGAAGGCGCCAATGACCGGGACGATCGAAACGACGCCCATCACCGCGCCCCACAGGATCGGCGGAGAAAGACCGAGCCACCAAAAGACGAGACCGCCGAGCACGCCCTTCATCACCGCCAGGATCAGATTGCCGAAGATCGTCGCATGGACCGTGTCCACAAAGCGTCGACCGATCTCGCGCGTCTCAGTCTCGGTCAGCGGCGAATAGTCCAGGCAGAATTTGATGACCGCCGCGCGATCCCGTAGCAGGTAGAAGAGGAAATAGAAGGTGAGCAGCAGCATCAGCACCTGGTTGAACGAGCCTATGACGAAGCGTGTGCCGTTCGCCGTCAGCCAACTCGCGACGCTGCCGACCAGCCCGGCGGGATCGAGGCTCCGCTCCACCCATGCCAGCCCGGCAGAGACCCGGGGATAGTCCTCGAGCGCACTGCGCCATTCGGCGCTGCGGAGGCTGCTGGCTACATAGCCAGCGCCGCTGGCCGCCTCGGTGAAGACCAGGTGAAGGATGAACACGATCGGCACGACGATCACTATCGCGCCGACGAGCAGCGTGACCGCCGCCGACAGGTTCCGCCCCAGGCGCGCCTCGAACCAAGTCTGCGTGCGCCACAGGATCACCATGAGGACAATGCTCCAGGTGATCGGCTCGAGAAAGGGAAGCGCAAGCGCGTAGCAGAGATACAGGCCCAATGCTGTCGCAATGAGAATGATCAGCGTCGGGAGACTGCGGCGTGCCAGCAGGTTTCCGTCCATACGGAGCGGCCCTTGTTGCGCCAATGAGGCGCCATGGCCGCATTCTATCCCGGATGCGCGCGTTCGGTAATGCCATCCGCGGCGTTTCTGCAGACGTGCAGATTAACTCATCGGCTTAATGGTTCGCGGAGCGGCCTGTCCTCTCCGGACCGCGGTCGCTCACCGTCCCGCGGTCTGCGACAGACGGGCGGCCTTTGGCGCCGGTATCTGTCGCGGCGCAAAGCGCAGCAGCGTCCACCCAGCCAAGCCGGCGAGCGTCGAGCCGAGGAGGATGCCGATCTTCACCTCCTCCTGGAGGAGGGCGTCGTTGGCGAAGGCGAGCAGCCCGATGAACAGGCTCATGGTGAAACCGATGCCGCAAAGGAGCGATACGCCCACCATTTGCAACATGCCTGCGCCCATCGGTACGTCGGCAAGGCCGGTGCGTATGACGGCGTAGGAAGTGCCGAAGACGCCCACCAGCTTGCCGGCCAGCAGGCCGAGCGCCACGCCGAGCGTGAGCGGGTCGAACAGGGCCGCCAGGGTGAGTCCTTTGAAGGAGACGCCGGCGTTCGCAAAACCGAAGATCGGGATGATGCCGAAGGCAACCCAACCATGCAGACCATGCTCCAGCCTATGCAACGGAGAACCGGCCAAGTCGTCCGGCCGGCCGCGCGAAGGGCTTAGCGGGATGGTCAGGGCAAGCAGAACGCCCGCGATCGTGGCGTGGACGCCGGAGCGGAGGACGAAGAACCAGAGCACGGCACCGAGCAGCAGATATGGCCAGATCCGCAGCACCCCGAACTTGTTCATGGAGACGAGCGCGGCCAAGACGATTGCCGCGGCGCCAAGATCGAACATGGACAGGTCGCCCGTGTAGAAGATCGCGATGATGACGACGGCGCCAAGGTCATCGATGATCGCAAGCGCAGCGAGAAAAACCTTCAGCGAGGTCGGGACACGCGAGCCGAGCAGCGACAGTACGCCTAGGGCAAAGGCGATGTCGGTGGCGGATGGAATCGCCCAGCCGCGCATTTTCTCCGGGTCGCCCCAGTTGAACGCGATGAAGATCAGCGCCGGCACGATCATGCCGCCGAGCGCGGCGATGCCGGGCAGCATGCGCCGGCTCCAACTCGACAACTGCCCGTCGATCATCTCCCGCTTGATCTCGAGGCCGACGAGCAGGAAGAACACCGCCATGAGCGCATCGTTGATCCAGTGCTGGACCGAGAGCGGACCGACATAGGCGTGCAGAGACTGGAAATACGTGTCCGACAGGGGCGAGTTGGCCACGATCAATGCAAGCGCCGCGGCAGCCATGAGGATAAGCCCGCCGGATGCTTCGCTATCGAGAAATGCTCGTAGAACGGACAGGGGACGTTTCGCGTCTCGCATCAATCACCGTCTGTAGTGCGCAAATGGGACCAAAGACCTGCTGCGGGGGGAATCGTTCCCCGTTCGATCCGGCGACCCATCGAATAGGGTCTTCAAGCAAATTGGGGAAGTCCAAGAGCGCAAAACTATCCGGGAGCAATTCTGCTCGCGTTGCGCTGGCCAGGGTCTGACGGGAGAGCTCCCGGAGTAGGGAAAGAGACTATGAGAGGAGGGTGTCGGGCGGAACGGTCGAAGAAGAAGCCGCGGATATCCGCGCCCGCGCCGCTCGAAGGCTTCCACCTTGCCCTCGGCTTTCTGAACGTCAAGCCGAGCCGTTATCCCGAGTTACCGAGGGACGTCTGTGCCTACTTGACGGCCCCGAGTGCCAGTCCTCGCACGAGATAGCGCTGCAGCCAGGCGAACACTACCGCGACGGGGATGGTCGCCACGAAAGCCGCGGCCATCACATGGTGCCACTCGACCGTGTAGCGGCCGGCCACTAGCGAAAACACCTGGATCGGCAAGGTGTAGCTCTCCTGCCGCCTCAGCATGGTCAGCGCGATGACGAACTCGTTCCAGGCGTTGATGAAGGAGAAGATGGCGGTCACCACCATGGCCGGCAGCGCCAGCGGCAGGAACACCCGCACCAGCGCCTGCCAGGACGAAGCTCCCTCCATCCATGCCGCTTCCTCCAGATCGCGCGGGATGGTCGAGAAATAGCTCTGCAGCATCCAGACCGAGAAGGCGATGTTGAAGGCGGCGTAGACCGCGACCACCGAATTCACGTTGTCTAGGAGTTTTAGCGCGACCACGAGGCGGAAGAGCCCGATCACCAGCACGATCGGCGACAGCATCTGGCTGACGAGAAGGAACTGCTGGAAGTAGCCGCGTCCGGTAAAGCGCAGCCGGCTCATCGCGTAGGCGGCGGGGATGGACACGATCAGCGATATCAGCGTGGAAAGGACGGCGACGTAGATTGAGTTCATCAGTGCCGTGCCAAAGTTGGTGGCCTTCCACATCGTCACGAAGTTCTCGAGCCGCACCTCGCTCGGCCACCAGGTCGGGCGCAGGACCTCGGTCGGCGGCTTGATCGCGGTGATGAACATGACCGCGAACGGGAACAGCACCGCCACGACGAGCGGCGACAGCACCAGCCAGCACAGGATCGTGCGCCGCGCCTTGGGCGACATCCTCCTGCCCGGCTTCATGCACGTTCTCCCCGCATGGCGAGCCGCACGTAGATGATCGTGAACAGCAGCAGCAGGGCGAACATCATCAGCGACAGCGCGGATGCCTCCCCAAGCTTCCCGAAGTTGAACCCGAGCTTGTAGAGATAGGTGACGAGGATGTCGGTCGAGTTGGCGGGACCTCCCTGGGTGGTCGCCCAGATGATCGGGAAGGAATTGAACACGTTGATGGTGTTCATCACGACGGCGATGTTGAGGAAGGGGCCGAGCAGGGGCAGGGTGATGCGCGAGAACATCTGCCAGTTGCTCGCGCCTTCGAGCTTCGCTGCCTCGTAAAGGTCGTCGGGGATCGAAGATAGCCCGCCGAGGAAGATCGTCACCGTGAACGGGATCGAGACCAGGATGCCGATGACGATCTGGACGGGGAAGGCGGTTGCCGCCTGTGCCAGCCACTGGACGTTCTGGTCGATCAGCCCCAGGCCGCGCAGCGCTGAGTTGAGCATGCCGCTCTCGCCGTTGAGCGCCCAGCGCCAGACGATCGCGGTCATAGTGAGCGAGACCGCCCAGGGCAGCATGACGATGATGCGCGCCAGCCCGCGCCCGTAGAAGTCTTCATTGAGGACCAGGGCCACCGGAACGGAAAGGATGATGGTTCCCGCCACGATGCCGAAGGTCCATATGCCGGTGCGGGCAAGCGCGCTCAGGAACTGCGGGTCGGTGAAGACGGCCACGTAGTTCTCCAGCCCGGCGAACCCCTTGAGCTGGCCGAAGCGGTTCACTTCGCTGAGCGAGATCTGGCCAAGTTGGAGAAGCGGCCAAAGGATGATGAAGGCGGCGAGGAAGAATCCGGGAGCGACCAGCACGTAGGGATTGGTCAGGAACGAGCGATTCATGCCGTATTCGTCGCCATCGTGGTCAGTCCTCGATAGTCCCCGGACCGCGCGGGTCCGGGGAAGGGGAACCGGCCGGGCCGACAGGGCCCGACCGTCTAGCGGGAAGCCTGCTACTTGTTCTTGGCGATGATGCCGTCGATCTCGGCCGCGGCGGCGTCCAGGGTCGGCTTGATCTCGCCCTGGCCGAGATAGATCTTCTGTATCGCGTTCGACGTCACCGCGGCGATTTCCTCCCAGCCGGGAATGACCGGCGCGAAACGGGCGTTCGGCAGGAGGTCGGTAAACGCCTTCAGGTCGGCATTCTCGGCAAAGACCGGGCGAGTCGCCTCTTCCTTGTTGACGGGCAGGAAGCCTTCGCCGGCGGTGAACTCCTCACGCTTGTCGGTGGTGAAGAGATAGTCGAGGAATTTCCAGGCGGTCTCCTTGTTCTGGGAGTTCTCGAACATGATGATCGAGTCGGTGACGCCATAGGTGCCGCGGTCGCCGTTCGGGCCGGCGGGAATGGCCGCCACGCCGTACTTCAGGTTCGGAGCTTCCTCCTTGATCTGCGCCGCGAGGAAGGGCGCCGTGATCATCATGCCGACGCGGCCCTGCTTGAACAGGTTCTGCACGTCCTCGCGATTGAGCGAGGTGACGCCCGGCTCGGTCAGGCCCTCGTCGATCAGCGACTTGTAGAGTTCGGCCGCCTTGTAAGCAGCCTCGCTGTCGAGGCCGGACGTCCCGTCCTTGTCGATCAGATTGCCGCCCTGGGACCAGAACGCGTAGTAGAAATAGACGTCGGTCTCGATCTCCTTGCCTTGGAGGCCGAAGCCGTAGACGTCGCCGCCCAAGGCCTTGATCTTCTGCGCGGCCGCCTTCAGTTCGTCCCAGTTGGCAGGCGGCTGGGTGATGCCGGCTTTCTCGAACAACTCCTTGTTGTAGTACATGGCGCGGGCCGAAGCCGCGATCGGCAGGCCGTAGGTCTTGCCGTCCATCACCGATGGCGACAGGAAGGTCTCGATGAAGCGGCCCTTGAACTCGTCGTTCATGTACTCATCGAGCGGCGCCGCTACGCCCTGCTGGACATAGTCGATCAGCCAGCGCGTGCCGATGATGGCGAGATCAGCATTGGCGCCGCCAGAGATATCGGTCGTCAGCTTCTGCTGCAGCACATCCCAAGGCACCACTTCGATCTGAATGTCGGAGCCGGGATTGGCAGCTTCGAATTCGGAGGCGACCTTCTCGAAATAAGGACCGGTCTTCGAACTATATTCGGCCACAGTAACACGGACGGTGTCGGCATAGGCGTTGCCTGCCAGCGCAATAGCGGCGACGCTTCCTACGAACGCCGTCTTCAACCAGTTGAACGACATATCTCTCTCCCTCTTGGGTTCGCAGCCCTGTCGCGCAGTAAAAGCGCCGGTCTTGCCCCGCCGACACAATTTTGCATCTAGGAAGCCTTTTCAAGCGGAATGTTAGAAGCCAGTTGCCATTGAGCCTGACCACTGGCAGCCTTACCCTCAGAAAAATGAAAACGGGGGTGGCCGGTGGCCGATCTGAGCCTGCGCAACATCGCCAAGCGGTTCGGCAGCGTGAAGGTGGTCGAGGACCTGTCCCTCGACATCGCCGATGGCGAGTTCATCGTGCTCGTCGGACCTTCGGGTTGCGGAAAATCGACGCTGCTGCGAATGATCGCCGGCCTCGAGGAGATATCGGACGGCGACCTGCTGATCGGCGGCGAACGCGCAAACGACGTCCCGCCGCAGAAGCGCAACATCTCGATGGTGTTCCAGTCCTATGCGCTGTTCCCGCACATGACTGTCAGGAACAACATCACCTTCGGCCCGCGGGTCCGCGGAGAGCCGGAGCAGGCCACCGAGAGCGCGTTGACCCGGGCGGCAGGCATCCTCAATCTTTCCCCTTACCTTTCGCGGACGCCGGGGCAGCTTTCGGGCGGGCAGCGGCAGCGCGTTGCCATGGGGCGCGCGATCGTGCGCGATCCGAAGGTCTTCCTGTTCGATGAGCCGCTGTCCAACCTCGACGCCAAGCTGCGCGTGCAGATGCGCACCGAGATCAAGGCGCTGCACCAGAAGCTCGGCACCACGATCGTTTACGTCACCCACGACCAGATCGAGGCGATGACCATGGCCGACCGCATCGTGGTGATGAACGCCGGCCGTATCGAGCAGATCGGAAAACCGCTTGAGCTCTATGATCATCCCGCCAATCTGTTCGTGGCGAGTTTCATCGGCTCGCCGGCCATGAGCTTTTTGCCGGGCACGCTCCGCCGCCGCTCGGGTCAGACGGCGGTGGAACTGGCCGACGGCACGATGCTGGCCGCCGCGGATGTGGCAGCCCAGGAGGGAACAGCCGTGGAGGTCGGTATCCGGCCCGAGAAATATCAGCTTTCGGATGATGGTAGGCTGCGCCTGACCGTGGAGGTCGTGGAGCCGACCGGCCCCGAAACCCACGTCTTCGGCCGTGTTGCGGATCGCGATGTACGTTGCGTCTTCCGCTCGAGGATCGAGCCCCAACCCGGAAGCGTGCTCACCCTCCAGGCCGACCCCGCCGACATCCAACTGTTCGACGCCGGATCAGGTGAGAAGCTGGTCCTCGCGGCCTAATCGAAAGCCTCGTACCCCCACGCAATTAAGCCACGCATCTGCGCGATGGCTGCCATGCCCTTCATGCATGGCTGAATCAGCGGGTGCATTCTTGTCTAGTAAGCATGCTTATAATATATGCTGCTCATGAAAAGCGGCGGTACAATCCCACTTGGCATCCTGATCCATCACGCGGCGCGCCTGATGCAGAAACGCTTCGAACTGCGCGCGGCTGACTACGGTCTTTCCTCTGCGCAATGGCGGCTGCTCGTCCGGCTGATCAAGGACGAGGGCGTGGCGCAGAAGCGGCTGGCGGAACTGCTCGAAATCGAGCCGATCAGCGTCTCGCGACTGCTGGACCGGATGGAGGAAGGCGGCTGGATCGAGCGCCGGGCCTCCAGCGAAGACCGGCGCGTGCGGATGGTGTTCGCGACCGAGAAGGCCCGCGGTGCCTTCGGAAAGGTGAAGGAAGTCGCGGGGACGATCTACGACGAGGCGCTTGCCGGCCTGTCGGAGGCTGAGCGTAAGACGCTGGTGCACGCGCTTGAGACGATCGTGGCGAACCTGGCAGACGGCGAGCCCGTCTGCGGAGCGCCCGGGCGGGACGATGCAACTGCCGCGCGAGAGACAAATTGAGAGTGCCGGAAGGTGCGGGACGATGAATGCAAGAACCAAGGCGGACGAGACCGCCGAGAAGATCGATATGACGGTGGCTGATGCTGCTACGCCGGCTCCCAAGCCGAAGCTGCGTCGATTCCGGCGCTTCGTGCTGATGCTGGCGCTGCCGCTCCTGCTTGCGGCAGGCGGAGGCTATCATTGGATGACCGGCGGGCGCATTCAGGAGACGGACAACGCGAATCTACGTCAGGCGCGGGTGACGATTTCGTCCGAAGCTTCGGGCCGGGTGGTCGAAGTCAATCTGGCCGAGAACGCCATGGTAAAGGCAGGCGACGTGCTCTTCGCCATCGATCCCGAGCCCTATCGCATCGCGCTCAACCAGGCCGACGCGGCTCTTGCGCAAGCGCGGCTCCAGGTCGAGCAGCTTCGCGCCTCCTACAGCCAGGCGATCGCGCAGCAGAAGCTTGCGAGGGAAGAGGTCGCGTTTCAGAAGACGCTTCTCGACCGGCAATCGGCCTTGACCCAGAAGGGGATCGGCACGCAGTCGGCGCTGGACACGGCCCGCCATGACCTCGAAAAGGCGCAGCAGCAGCAGGCGACCTCCGAACAGGTGATCGCCAGCGCGCGTGCCGCGCTGGGCGGCGACCCGGAGATCCCGACCGATCAGCATCCCTCCGTTCTGGCCGCCCAGGCAGCCCGCGACAAGGCCGCCTGGCAGCTCGGGCTGACGACGGTCCGCGCGCCCGCCGACGGGATCATCTCGCAGGCGGCCTCGTTCAAGTCGGGACAGATGGTCTCCGTGGGGACGCCTCTCTTCAGCCTGGTGGAGACCGGGGACACCTGGGTCGAGGCCAATTTCAAGGAAACCCAACTGACGAACATGAAGCTCGGCCAGGAGGCGGACGTCTGGCTCGACACCTATCCTAACCGTCCCATCAAGGCGAAGGTGGACTCGATCGGCGCCGGCACGGGATCCGAGTTCTCGCTGCTGCCTGCCCAGAATGCGACCGGCAACTGGGTGAAAGTCACCCAGCGAATTCCCGTGCGGCTGAAGCTGGAGAGCGACGATCCCTCGCTGCTGCTCCGGACCGGAATGAGCGCGACCGTCGAGGTCGACACCGGCGTGCAACGCCATCTCGGCGATTTGTTCGGGACCGCCTTCGCGGCCGAGTAAACCTCTGGAAATGAGCTCTCGGCGCAGGTGCCCGCCGGGCCTCCGCGCCGAGTGGATGTGATTTGCTATGACTGCTCCAAACAATGCCGGCGGCGTGCAGCATCGCGGCCTGATCACGATCTCGATCATGCTCGGCACCATCATGCAGGTGCTCGACACGACGATCGCCAACGTTGCGCTACCGAACATGACCGGTGACCTGGGCGCCAGCCAGGACACTATCAACTGGGTGCTGACCTCCTACATCGTGGCCGCTGCGATCATGACGCCGGTCACCGGCTGGCTTTCGGACCGTTTTGGCCGGCGCGAGCTGTTCCTTACTTCGATCGTCGGCTTCACCGTCGCTTCGATGGCCTGCGGACTGTCGTGGAGCCTGGAATCAATGGTCGGCTTTCGGGTTCTGCAAGGCCTGTTCGGCGCGGCGATCGTGCCGCTGTCCCAGACCTTCCTGCTCGACATCAACCCACCGGAGCGTCACGGCTCGGCGATGGCCATGTGGGGCGCCGGCATCATGGTCGGCCCGATCATCGGCCCGACGCTCGGCGGCTGGCTGACCGAGGCGTTCAACTGGCGCTGGGTCTTCTTCATCAACCTGCCGGTCGGCATCCTCGCCTTCCTCGGATCGGCGATCTATCTGCCGAGGGCCGCGAAGAGGCTGCGCGGTTTCGACTTCTTCGGCTTCGCCATGCTCTCGTTGGGCGTCGGCGCGCTTCAACTGATGCTCGACCGCGGCGCGGAGGTGGACTGGTTCTCGGCCGCGGAGATCTGGATCGAACTGGGGCTTTCGATCACCGGCTTCTGGATCTTCGCCATCCATCTGCTCACCGGCAGGGACACCTTCATCGACCCGGCGATCTTCAAGGACCGGAATTTCGTCACGGGGCTGATCTTTATCTTCGTGGTCGGCATCATCCTGCTGGCAAGCCTTGCCTTGCTGCCGCCGATGCTGTCGCGGCTCTTCAACCATTCAACCATCCTGACCGGACTGGTGATGGCGCCGCGCGGCGTGGGCACGATGATCTCGATGATCCTGGTTGGCCGTCTCGTGCGGCTGGTCGATGCGCGACTGCTGGTCGTTACGGGCCTGGCCCTGACCGCGTGGTCGCTGCACGATATGACGACATTCTCGCCGCAGATGGACGACCATCTCATCATCCTGTCCGGGGTCATCCAGGGACTGGGACTGGGGCTTGTGTTCGTGCCGCTTTCGACCGTCGCGTTCGCCACGCTCGACCCCCGGTTCCGCACCGATGCCGCGAGCCTGTTCAGCCTGGTGCGCAACATCGGCTCGTCGATCGGCATCTCGATCGTCACCGTGCTGCTCACGCAGAACATCCAGGTGAACCACGAGGAGCTGTCGGCAGCGATCAACCCCTTCAACCCAACGCTTCAGACGCTTTCGCCCGCCGCAGCCAGCGGCGACATCACGGCGCTGGCGCGGGTCGATCAGTTGGTCAACGCTCAGGCGATGATGATTTCGTACATCAACGACTTCAAGCTGATGATGATCGTCACGCTGTCGGCAATTCCGCTGGCATTGTTCCTTCGCAAGCCGAAGCTTGCACCTGCAGCGGCGGGCGCGCCGGCCGCTGCTCATATGGAGTGACGGCTACCAAACGCGGCTGTGGCCGAAGCGGCCACAATGCACTCTGATCGGAGGCTACTCAACCACGAGCGCTGACGCTGTCCGTTCGTCGGTGATGATGCCGTTGACCAGGCGGCGGTTGAGCGCGGCCCGGATGGCGGGCAGCTTCGTCTCACCCATGGCAAGTGCTACGACGAGCGACTTCTCCCGCGACGGCAGCGGCGCGGCCGCGACACGCTCGTTGGTCAGGCCCTCGATCATGCGGCCGTCGCGGTCGAAGGCCCAGCCGACGATCTCACCCACAGCGCCGGCCTTCTGCAGCGCCTTTAGCTCGGCTTCGGTGATGAAGCCGTCCACGTAGAGCGGCGCATTGGGGCCGAGATCACCGATGCCTACGAAAGTGACGTCGGCTTCCGCCGCCAGCGCCATGGTCTGCCTGATCATGGGCTGGCTGTGCAGCATCTCGCGCTCGGCCGGCGAAGAGGCGATGACCGGCAGGGGCATGGGGTAGGCGCGCGCCTTGATCAGGTCGGCGATGGTGAAGATGACGTTGTAGTAGGCGGCCGACCCATCGGGTGCGATGTTGCCGGTCAGCGAGATGATTTTGTGCTGCGGGCATTCCATCGGGGCGAGTTGCTCGATCGCCGCCTTTAGAGTCCGGCCGGTGCCGATCGCCATCACGACGGGCTGCGGCGAGCGCAGGCGCTTCTCGATCTCGGTGGCGGCCGCCTCGGCAACACCGATGGTGGTGGAAGAGTTGCCGGGGTCGCTCGGCACCACCTCGACCAGATCGAGCGCGAAGCGTGATTTCAGCTTTTCGCCGAGCTGCAGGCACTCGGCAATCGGATGGTCGAGCCTTACTTTGATCAGGCCCTCCGAGACCGCCAGCGATACCAGCCGCTGCGCCGTCTGGCGCGAAACACCCAGCTTCGACGCGATCTGGTCCTGCGTGTTGCCGGCAACGTAATAGAGCCAGCCGGCCCGCGCGGCATCGTCGTGTCGGCCAATCGTTGCTTCTACCCGGCCAGCCATTATCGCCGTCGCTCCTTGAGACCATTCCATCGCAGCGTGGGCAATTTCTGCCAGAGTGGGCAGGTGCTCGCAAGCGCCATAGCTACAATATCCCAAGTCAGGGAACAAAGGGCTAGCATCTTGGTCGAGGACCGCAAGGTCCTTAGGTCAAGCGCACGCTGGCGGCGGGAAAGGAGGGGCCGCGTCATTGTTGCGCTGCAGCACTGAAACCGACTTGACGCACGGGAATTCAGATGAGTAAATGCCCATAGTAAAGGCATTTGCTCATTTTTGTGGCTTTGGGAGGAGTACCAGATGAATATGCGAACGCTCGTTCTGGGCGCTACCGTCAGCCTGTTCGCATTTGCCGCGCAGGCGGAGACGATCACGATCGCCACCGTCAACAATGGCGACATGATCCGCATGCAGAAGCTGACCGACGACTTCACCTCCAAGAACCCGGATATCCAGCTCCAGTGGGTGACGCTGGAGGAGAACGTGCTGCGCGAGCGCGTCACGACGGACATCGCTACCAAGGGCGGACAGTATGACGTGATGACCATCGGCACCTACGAGGTGCCGATCTGGGCACGCCAGAACTGGTTGCTGCCGCTCGACAAGCTCGGCGCCGACTATGACGTCGACGACCTGATCCCGGCGATCCGCAACGGCCTTTCGGCCGACGGCAAGCTCTACGCGGCGCCCTTCTACGGCGAGTCGTCCTTCGTCATGTACCGTAAGGACCTGATGGAGAAGGCCGGCCTCACCATGCCGGACGCGCCGACCTGGGAGTTCATCGCCGATGCTGCGCGCAAGATGACCGATCGCGCCAACGGCATCAACGGCATCTGCCTGCGCGGCAAGGCGGGCTGGGGCGAGAACATGGCGTTTCTCACCGCCATGTCCAATTCCTTCGGCGCGCGCTGGTTCGACGAGCAGTGGAAGCCGCAGTTCGATCAGCCGGAATGGAAGAACACGCTCGACTTCTATGTGAACCTGATGAAGGACGCCGGCCCGCAGGGCGCCTCGTCCAACGGCTTCAACGAAAACCTGGCGCTGTTCCAGCAGGGCAAGTGCGGCATGTGGATCGATGCCACGGTCGCAGCTTCGTTCGTGTCGAACCCCAAGGACTCCACCGTGGCCGACAAGGTCGGCTATGCGCTGGCGCCCGATACCGGGCTTGGCAAGCGGGGCAACTGGCTGTGGGCCTGGTCGCTCGCTGTTCCGGCCAGCTCGCAGAAGGCCGACGCAGCCGAGAAATTCATCTCCTGGGCGACGAGCAAGGCCTATCTCGATCTGGTCGCGAGCAAGGACGGCTGGGCGAACGTGCCTCCCGGAACGCGCACCTCGCTCTACAATAATCCAGAGTACCAGAAGGCCGCGCCCTTCGCGAAGATGACGCTGGACTCCATCAACGCAGCCGACCCGACCAAGCCGACGGTGAAGCCGGTTCCGTACACGGGCGTGCAGTTCGTCGCCATTCCCGAGTTCCAGGGTCTTGGCACCACGGTTGGCCAGCTCTTCTCGGCGGCTCTGGCGGGCCAGATGTCCGTCGACGATGCGCTGAAGCAGGCGCAGGAAGCCGCGACGGCGGCCATGACCGAAGGCGGCTACATCCAGTAAGGCCTCCCAGGGCCTCCGCCGCTCGGACGTCCGGGCGGCCCTCTTTCTAGGAAATTCGTCGAGATGCGGGCAGTGTGGCCCATCGGATATACTCGGAAGGCGGACGATGCGGCCTAAGCCGGTGTAATCCGATGCCCGGCTCTGCTGGCCGGCTATCACCTGGGTGACGCGATGGCTACGAAGCAAACCAACTCGCTGGCGCGCCTGATGATGGCGCCCTCGGTCATCCTGCTCCTAGTCTGGATGGTCGTGCCGCTGGCATTCACGCTGTGGTTCTCGTTCCAGCAGTACAACCCGCTCAATCCCATCCGGGACGGGTTCGTCGGCTTCTCCAACTACCTGCTGTTCTTCAACAACCCGGCCTTCATCGCTTCAATCATCAATACGCTGCTTCTCGTTGTCAGCGTTCTTCTGATCACCGTCATCGGCGGCATCCTGCTGGCGCTGCTGCTCGATCAGCCGATGTGGGGGCAGGGGTTCGTCCGCATCCTGGTGATCTCGCCGTTCTTCGTGATGCCGCCAGTGGCCGCGCTCGTCTGGAAGAATATGCTGATGCATCCCGGCTACGGCGTATTCGCCGATATGGCGCGCTTCTTCGGGCTCCAGCCGATCGACTGGTTCGCGCAATATCCGCTGTTTTCGATCATCCTGATCGTGGCATGGCAGTGGCTGCCCTTCGCGACGCTGATCCTGCTCACCTCGCTCCAGTCTCTGGACGGCGAGCAGAAGGAAGCCGCGGAGATGGACGGGGCGGGCGTGCTCAGCCGCTTCTGTTACCTGACGCTGCCGCATCTTGCCCGGGCGATCACCGTCGTCGTGCTGATCCAGACGATCTTCCTTCTGTCGATCTATGCCGAGATCCTGGTCACGACCAATGGCGGACCGGGGTACGCCTCCACGAACCTGCCGTTCCTCGTCTACCAGAAGGCACTGCTCGAGTTCAAAATCGGCCAGGCCTCCGCTGGCGGCATCATCGCGGTGATCCTCGCCAACATCGTTGCCTTCTTCGTCATGCGTTATGCCGGCCGCAATCTGGATCGCTAGGGAGACTCGAGATGGCGCGCGCAGTCACCACACGGCACCGGACCATCGCCACCGTTGCGGCCTGGATCGTTGCCCTGCTGATCTTCTTCCCGATCCTCTACACGATCATCACCTCGTTCAAGTCGGAGGCGGAGGCGATACAGGGCTTCAGCCTGATCCCGTCCGGCACGATCGAAAGCTACGCCGAAGTCGAGGCGCAGCGCGGCTATTTCCACTTCTTCCTGAACTCGGTGATCCTGTCGGTGGGCTCCACCGTGCTGGCGCTGATCATTGCCGTCCCTGCAGCGTGGGCGATGGCATTCTCCCCGACCCGCCGGACCAAGGACGTGCTGATGTGGATGCTATCCACGAAGATGATGCCGGCCGTCGCGGTGCTCTTTCCCATCTACCTGATCTTCCGCAATCTCGGCCTGCTCGACAGCCGTATCGGCATCACCGTCATGCTGATGCTGATCAACCTGCCGATCGTGGTGTGGATGCTCTACACCTATTTCCGCGAGATACCGGGCGAGATCCTCGAGGCGGCGCGCATGGACGGCGCTTCGCTGTGGGGCGAGATCATTTACGTGCTGACGCCGATGGCGATCCCGGGGATCGCCTCGACCATGCTGCTCAACATCATACTGGCATGGAACGAGGCGTTCTGGACGCTGAGGCTGACCACCGCCAACGCCGCGCCGCTGACGGCCTTCATCAGTTCCTTCTCGAGCCCGGAGGGTCTGTTCTGGGCCAAGCTGTCGGCGGCTTCGACTCTGGCCATCGCCCCCATCCTGATCATGGGCTGGTTCTCGCAGCGCCAGTTGGTACGCGGGCTGACCTTCGGTGCGGTGAAATAGACATTTTCACGAGGATCCAATGGGCAAGATCGCGCTGAGGAACGTGCACAAGGCCTTCGGGGCGACAACGATCATCCCGAAGATCAACCTGGAAATCGAGGACGGGGAGTTCGTCGTCTTCGTTGGCCCCTCCGGTTGCGGCAAGTCCACCCTGCTGCGCCTGATCGCCGGGCTGGAGGACACCACCTCCGGCAATATCCTGATTGACGGGCGCGATGTCACCAACGAGGCGCCGGCCAAGCGCAAGCTAGCGATGGTGTTCCAGTCCTATGCGCTCTATCCGCATATGACCGTCGCGAAGAACATCGCCTTTCCGCTGAAGATGGCGGGCGAGAAGCGGGATATCATCGAAAAGAAGGTCCAGGATGCGGCGCGGGTACTGAACCTGAGCAGCTATCTCGACCGTCGGCCCGGCCAGCTTTCGGGCGGGCAGCGGCAGCGCGTCGCCATCGGCCGCGCCATCGTGCGCCAGCCCTCGGCCTTCCTCTTCGACGAGCCGCTGTCGAACCTCGATGCTGCGTTGCGCGGCACCATGCGCCTGGAGATCAGCGAGCTTCACCAGCAACTCGGGACCACGATGATCTACGTCACCCACGACCAGGTCGAGGCCATGACCATGGCCGACAAGATCGTGGTGCTCAACGCCGGCAATGTCGAGCAGGTGGGTACGCCGTTGGAGCTCTACCGCTCGCCGCGCAACCTGTTTGTCGCGGGCTTCATCGGTTCTCCCCGAATGAACCTGATCAATGGGCGGCCGGCGGAGAAACTGAATGCAACGACCATCGGCGTTCGGCCGGAGCACATCGTAGTCTCGACCACGGCCGGGGAGTGGACAGGCATAGTCGGCGTGGCCGAACATCTCGGGGCCGATACCTTCATCCACGTCAACACCGACGAGGCCGGGACGATCACGGTGCGCACGCCCGGCGACGTGCCCGTGCAGCACGGCGACACGGTCTATCTGACGCCCGACGCTACGCGCATCCACCGGTTCGGAGAGAGCGGGCTGGCCATGTGACCGCGTCGCGGGGGCGGGGGCCAACCACGAAGTGCAACGACCGGGGCGTTCCCCTGATTGGAGGGCAGAGGGAGCAGTTCCAGCAGCACATGCGGCTTCGGTCGATTTGCAGCACCGAGGAGAGATCGAACCATGACCGTAAGACTGTCTTCCTCCAATCTCGCCAAGCTGCCGGGCTCGGTCGCGGTGCCGTCCTACAAACGCTCGGAGATCAGCGCCGGCATCCTGCATTTTGGTGTCGGCAACTTCCATCGCTCTCATCAGGCCGTCTATCTCGACGACCTCTTCAACCTGGGCGGCGACCATGATTGGGGGATCGTAGGAGCAGGCGTTTTGGAGGGCGAGAAGGCGGGCCGCCAGAAGCTTGCCGAACAGGATTGGCTGACCACGGTGGTGGAACAGGACGCCGGCCATGCGGCTGCCCGCGTCACAGGTGCTATGGTCGACTTCCTGGTGCCGGGCGATACCGACGCTATCGTCGCCAAGCTGGCGGATCCCGCCATCCGCATCATTTCGCTGACGATCACTGAGGGCGGCTATTTTATCGACCCGTCGACTGGCCGCTTTAATCCTCAAGACCCCGACATCGTCACGGACGCCGGCGACCCGGACCACCCGAAGACCGTGTTCGGCCTGATCCTCACCGGATTGAGACGGCGCAGGGAGGCGGAAGAGAAGCCGTTTACGGTGATGTGCTGCGACAACATCCCCCACAACGGGCATGTGACCATGGACACGCTTTGCGGCCTGGCCGAGCTCTACGATCCTGCCTTCGCTTCATGGGTCGCGGACAATGTCGCGTTCCCGAACGCCATGGTTGACCGCATCACGCCGGCGACCACGGATCGCGAGCGAGAGCTCCTGAAGCAGGAGTTCGGCGTCGAGGACGCCTGGCCGGTCTTCTGCGAGCCGTTCAAGCAATGGGTGCTGGAGGACAGGTTCACGCTCGGTCGCCCGGCCCTGGAGAAGGTCGGCGTGCAGTTCGTCGAGGATGTCTCGCCTTTCGAACTGATGAAGATCCGCATTCTCAACGGCGGCCATGCGGCGATCGCCTACCCTGCGGGGCTGATGGACATCCACTTTGTGCATGAGGCCATGCAGCACGAGCTGGTGCGCGGTTACCTCGAAAAACTTCACCTGACCGAGATCATGCCCACGGTGCCGCCGGTGCCGGACACCGACCTCGAAGCCTACCGGCAATTGATCGTGCAGCGCTTCTCCAATCCGAAAATTGGCGACACCATCCGACGGCTCTGCCTGGATGGTTCGAACCGCCAGCCGAAATTCATCATCCCGACGATTGCAGACCAGCTGAGGGACGGCGGCTCCATCGAAGGGCTGGCGCTGGAATCGGCACTGTGGTGCCGCTATTGCTACGGCACCACCGAATCCGGCGCCGAGATCGCGCCCAACGATCCCAATTGGGACCGGCTGGTCGCCACCTCGCGATCCGCGAAAGCCGATCCCGCCGCCTGGCTCGGCATGGAAGACATTTACGGGGAGGTCGGCAGGGCGCCGGTCTTTGCGGAAGCTTTCGCAAGGCACCTTACCGCGCTCTGGCGCAACGGCACCAGGACCGTACTCGGGCGATATCTTTCCGGCTGATTGCCGCAGGGAACCGGAATGGGTTCCGAAGGACGCGCGGCTGATATAGCGTCGCGCCGCGTCGAGTGGGGAGACGTGAAGTCGGATCGTCCTCGTTGCTCCTGGCCGGCCGAGAGCCCGCCCAAACAGGAACGTAGGATGACTATCGGACTCGTCATTTTCGATTGCGACGGCGTGCTCGTTGACAGCGAGCCGATTTCGATCGCGGTGCTGCGAGGCGTGCTGGCGAAGAACGGCGTGGCGATCTCGGAGACCGAAGCATACGACCGCTTTCTCGGAAAGAGCATGGCGACCATCGCGCAGTTCATCGAGGGCGATTTCGGGCTCGTGATCACCGAGGCGCATCGCGAGCAGATCCGTGCCGACCTCTTCCATCGCTTCGAGGCGGAACTGGAACCCGTTCCGGGCATTCGTGAGACGCTTTCGGAACTGAACATCCGCCGATGCGTCGCCTCGTCTAGCCAACCCGACCGCATCCGCTTTTCGCTCCGACTGACCGGGCTTCTGGAATTGCTGGAGCCGCACATATACAGTGCGACCATGGTCAAGCGCGGGAAGCCTTCCCCGGATCTTTTTCTACACGCCGCCAGCGAAATGGGCGTGGAGCCGACCAGGTGCGTCGTCATCGAGGACAGCCCGGCGGGCGTGATGGCCGCAAGGAGCGCCGGCATGCGGGTACTCGCTTTCATTGGCGCGCTGCATGCGGCTCGGCCCGGTTTCCGCGACAAGCTAGCCGGGCTCGCGCCGGACGCGATATTCGACGACATGCGCGAATTGCCCTCAATGCTGGCTCGCATGCCGGCGCAACCGAGCTTGTGATGCAGCAATTCGTCTGTGCCGTCGACGTCGGCACGGGCAGTGCTCGGGCGGGCATCTTCGATTTATCAGGCGAGTTGCTTGGCCGCGCCGAGGTGCCCATCCTCACCCGGCAGGTTCGGCCCGGCGAAGGCGAGCACGACTCCCGTCAAATCTGGGAAAGTGTCTGCGAGGCGGTAAGAGCCGCCCGCAGCCAGGCAGGGGTCGCGGCTGAAGCGGTCCGAGGAATTGCCTTCGATGCGACCTGCTCGCTCGTGGTCAGGGGCGGCGACGGCGCGCAATTGCCGGTTTCCCCGGATGGAGAGGCGCATTGGGACACGATCGCCTGGTTCGATCACCGCGCGCTGCGGGAAGCCGACGAATGCTCGGGGTTTGAGCACGAGGTGCTGGCGAATGCCGGCGGGCGCATGTCGCCGGAGATGCAACTGCCCAAGCTGATGTGGCTGAAGCGCCATCTGCCCGGGACATGGCGGGCCGCTGGCGCAATCTCCGACCTCGCGGACTTTCTCGCCTGCAGCGCATCCGGTTCGGACGTCCGCTCGCAAAGCACGCTCGCCTGCAAGTGGGGATACCTGCCGCACAGAGCCGATCCGTGTCCCAGAGAGTTTCTCGAAGCCGTCGGGCTCGAGGACCTGACCGAAAGGGCGGGGATTTCGTCCGGTGTAGCGCGTCTTGGTACCGGGGTCGGGCGCCTCACCCAGCGCGCGGCAACGGCGCTTGGCCTCTCCGCAGAATGCTGGGTGGGGGCAGGGGTGGTCGACGCTTATGCGGGCGCATTGGGTGTTCTGGGCGGCCTCTCTGCGGGAGAGTTGACTGGGCACGCCGCCCTGATCGGCGGGACCTCGAGCTGCATCATGTTCGCGTCGGAAACGCCCAAGCCACTGCCCTCCGTCTGGGGACCCTATCTGGACTCCGCCCTCCCGGGCCTGTGGATGAGCGAGGCGGGGCAATCCGCCACCGGCGCTTTGCTCGACCATGTCATCCGCCTGCATGGGAAGGAGCCGAGCGCGGAGATGCATGCCCGCATCGCGGCTCGGGTTCGCGAGTTGAGATGCATCGAAGGCCCGGACTTCGCATCGCGCCTCCATGTCGTGCCGGATTTCCATGGAAGGCGCGCGCCGGACAGTGATCCCCACGCGCTCGGCGTGATCAGCGGGCTCTCGCTGGACGTCTCTTTCGACAGCCTTTGGCGGCTCTATTGGCGGAGCTGCGTGGGGATCGCGCTGGGCGCGCGCAAGATTATCGAAACGCTGCGGCAGTCCGGGCGGGCGATCACCACGCTTCACGTGGCAGGGGGGCACCTGAGGAGCCAGTTGCTGATGGAGCTCTATTCCGACGTGCTCGACTGCATCATCGTGGAGCCCCAAAGCCCCGATCCCATGCTCCTCGGCACCGCCATGATCGCTGCCGCCAGTGCCGGGCTCCATCCCGATCTCGCCGCGGCGGCGCGTAGGATGAGCAGCAACGGCGTGGTGCGCCCGGGGACGGGAGCGTCATATGAGCTGGACTACCGCATCTTCCTGGAACTGCAGCGCCAGCGCCGCGAGATCGAGGCGATGATGAGATCCGACGACGCCTCTGTGCGGAATCTCAGTTAGGTTCTCGCCGACGGCTCCTCGGAGGACTGGCCGCTCGTTTCCCTCGGCTGCTCCTGCCGCTCATATCTGTACCGAAAAGTGCAGCGCGGCGCGCCGGCCATGATGGTGTGCTCGCGGTCCAGCTTGATGTTCGGATCATAGCCCTGACAGAAGGTTCCGTCGCGGTTGCAGGACAGCAGGTGGCCGATGTGGCCGAGGCCCATGTCCCTGTACATCTCAGCATATCTGCAGCGCGTGACGTCGAAGTCGAAGACGGTATCCGACGCCTGCTGGACCTCGATCTCCAGCGCGCCGTCATGCGTCCACAACTCGTACAGCTTGATGAAATCGGCCATGCTTGTGATGCCGCCTGGAGCCTTCGCGGCAAATCTCCGTCCTTCCTCGACCGCCGCCTTGCGGATGGCAGAGTCGATGATCGTATCGGCCTGATCCTTGCCGATCGCGGCCACGAGTTCCTGGTAGATGGGGCCGATCACCTGCGCCTGGATGCGGCGTTTGACCAGCGTCGGCAGTTCTTCCTGTTGGTTCATGCCTGTCCTATGTAATTGCGATTGGCTCTCAAGGGTCCCATCTTAGCAGGGACAAGCAGTCAGGACCCTAATGTACATTCATAATCGTCGGTTGTGTGATCAGAGGGCGGGCGTCGCCGAAAAGCACGGTGCGACTTCCCGTTACGCCAGGCGCAACGCATCGGTCCTCGCAGCGTTGCCGTCGCCTACCGCCCTCCTTATACATTTGTTTCTGCGGCAAAAATTGCGCGCCTGAAGGATCACTGTTGAACCACGCTTCAGAACAGCCTCGTCCCGGCTTGGAACTATCGGCCCTGGGATTTCTTTCCGGTGGCGGCGAAATGGGCGCGCTGATCCGTGCCCATGACTGGGGCTCGACGCCGCTGGGCGACCCGCAGACATGGCCACAGAGCCTCAAGACCGCCGTGCGTATCATGCTGCTGTCCCGCCAGCCGATCTGGATCGGCTGGGGCAAGGACCTGACCTACTTCTACAACGACCCGTACAAGTCGATCATCGGCGGCAAGCACCCCTGGGCGCTCGGGCGTCCCACCTCCGAGGTCTGGAGCGAGATCTGGGACGACATCGGCCCGATGCTGGACACGGCTCTTGGCGGCCACGAGGGCACCTACGTGGAAGAACAGCTCCTGATCATGGAGCGCAACGGCTATCCCGAGGAGACCTACTATACCTTCTCCTATACGCCGATCCCGAACGATGACGGAACACCTGGCGGGATCATCTGCGTCAACACGGACGACACCCATCGCGTGATCGGCGACCGCCAGCTCGCGCTGCTGCGGGAACTGGCAACGGCCGCATCGGACGCGCGCGCCTGGCGGGAGGCCTGCGAGCGGAGCGCCGCAGCGCTTGCGGTAAACAGACACGATATTCCCTTCGCGGTGATCTACGTCGCAGACCCGGAGGGTCGAAGCGTGTCGGTTGCGGCTACCGCCGGCATCGAACCAGGCCACGCCGAATTTCCCCGGACAGTTTCCTTCGAACACGGGTCGATCTGGCCGTTCGCCGAGGTGCTCTCGGATCAGGAACCTCGCTTGGTCACCGAGCTTGGCGCCAAGACGGGAGGCAGCCTTCCAACCGGCCCCTGGTCCAAGCCTCCGAACCAGGCGGCGCTCATTCCGATCCTGCCCGCGGGAGAGACTGGTCGCGCCGGCGTTCTCGTGGTCGGACTCAATCCCTTCCGTATCTTCGACGAGGACTATCGGAGCTTCCTCGCCTTGGCGGCCGGGCAGATCGGCGCGGCGATCGCCAATGCTCAGGCCTATGAGGAGGAACGCAGGCGCGCCGAGGCGCTGGCCGAGATCGATCGCGCCAAGACCGTCTTCTTCTCCAATGTGAGCCATGAGTTCCGCACGCCTCTGACCCTCATGATGGGTCCCATGGAGGACGTCCTTTCCAAGCCGGAGGGCGCCATCCCGAACTCCGACCGGGAGCTGATCCGGACGGCGCATCGTAATGGCCGGCGTCTGCTCAAGCTGGTCAACTCCCTCCTGGACTTCTCGCGTCTCGAGGCCGACCGCGCCCAGGCAAGCTATGAGCCCACCGACCTTTCCGCCTTCACCGCCGAACTCGCCAGCAATTTCCGCTCCGCCACGGAGAAGGCTGGCCTGGAGCTCACAGTGGACTGCCCGGCGCTGCCTGAGCCGGTCTATGTCGACCACGAGATGTGGGAAAAAATCCTCCTCAATCTCGTATCGAACGCGTTCAAGTTCACCTTCGATGGCGGGATCAGTGTCAGCCTTAGGGCTGACCCCGACGCGGCGGTCCTGAGGGTCCGTGATACCGGCACCGGCATTCCGAAGTCGGAACTCCCGCGCCTGTTTGAACGCTTCCATCGGGTGGACGGCGCGAAGGGGCGTTCTTTCGAGGGGAGCGGGATCGGCCTTGCCCTGGTGCAGGAACTGGTCAAGCTGCATGGCGGCTCGATCAACGTCGAAAGTGAAGTGGGACATGGCACGACCTTCCATATCACCATTCCCTTTGGCAAGGAGCATCTGCCGGCTGTCCGCGTTCGCGAGGCCACAAGCCTGACGCCGTCGGCGGCGCGCGCCTTCGCCTATGTCGAAGAGGCCTTGCACTGGCTTCCGAATGCGAATGCCGAGGACAATGCGACTGAAAGGACGATCGTCGGCTCCTCTTCGGACATCCCGGTATCCAGTGGCGAGAAGCGGTTCCGGATCCTTGTTGCGGACGACAATCCGGACATGCGCGACTATGTCCAGCGTCTGCTCGGGACTCAGCATCAGGTCGAAGCCGTTCCGGACGGGCAAGCCGCGCTTGATGCGGCGCGAGCCCGCCGCCCCGATCTCATCCTCACCGACATCATGATGCCGAGGCTCGACGGCTTCGGGCTCATACGCGCCATTCGCGACGAACTTACGCTCAGGGACGTACCGGTCATCGCCCTGTCAGCGCGAGCCGGCGAGCAAGCCAGCGTAGAAGGCATCGCGGCCGGTGCGGACGACTATCTGGTCAAACCCTTCTCCGCACGCGAGCTCATCGCCCGGGTCAATGGCGCGCTCGACATGGCGCGGATGCGTCGTCAGATGAACGAGGCCCTGCGCGAAAGCGAGGAGCGGTTCCGCAACATGGCGGACAACTCGCCGGTGATGATCTGGACGACCGATCCCGGTGGCCTCTGCACGTTCATCAGCCGCTCCTGGTACGAGTTCACCGGCCATTCACCGGAGACGGCGCTTGGCCGTGGCTGGCTCGAGACGACCCACCCGGACGATCGTGGCCGGTTGGAAGAGATCTTCCTCGCCGCCAACGAACGCGGGGAGCCGTTCTCGCTGGAATACCGCCTGCGAAGACGGGATGGTTCTTATGGCTGGGCCCTTGAATCCGCCACTCCCTGGCTTGGCGAGGATGGCAACTTCCGTGGCTACATCGGCTCGGTCGTCGACATAACGGATCTCAAGGAAGCGGAGCTTCAGGCCGCGCGTCTTGCTGCGATTGTCTCCTCATCCGAAGATGCAATCATCAGCAAGAACCTGGAGGGCCGCATCACGTCCTGGAATTCAGGCGCCGCCAAGCTATTCGGTTACGAGCCGGAGGAGATGATCGGGCAGTCGATCCTGAGGCTGATCCCGCCCGAACTCCATCGAGAGGAAGAGGACATCATCGGAAGGCTCCGCAAGGGCGAGCGCGTCGAGCATTTCGATACTATCCGCCTTACCAAGGATGGTCGAAAGGTTGATGTCTCGATCACCGTTTCGCCCCTCTCGGACAAAACCGGAAAGGTCATCGGGGCCTCGAAGATTGCCCGCGAGATCACCGTCCGGAAGCAGTTGGAAGAGGCGCAGCGTCGGCTGAACGAACTGCTCGAGAATCGGGTGGCGGAAGCGATAGCCGAGCGCGAGCAGGCCGAGATGCAACTGCGCCAGGCGCACAAGATGGAGGCGGTCGGCAAGCTCACCGGCGGTGTCGCGCACGACTTCAACAACCTGCTGCAGGTGATCGGCGGAAATCTCCAGCTATTGTCCAAGGAGATAGCGGGAAATGGGCGGGCCGAGGAACGCGTGCGCAACGCGCTGCTCGGCGTGTCGCGCGGCTCGAAGCTCGCTTCGCAACTGCTCGCCTTCGGTCGGCGTCAGCCGCTCGCGCCCAAGGTCGTCAATCTCGGGCGTCTCGTCCGCGGCATGGACGACATGCTGCGGCGTTCCATCGGTGAAGCCGTCGAGGTCGACACCGTTATATCGGGCGGCCTTTGGAATACCTTCGTCGATACCGTCCAGATGGAAAACGCGTTGCTCAACCTCGCGATCAATGCGCGCGACGCGATGGACGGGCATGGCAAGCTGACAATCGAAGCCGGCAACAGTTACCTTGACGACGCATACGCAGCCGGCCATGCGGATGTGAGACCGGGGCAGTATGTGATGCTGGCGGTGACCGATACCGGATGCGGCATCCCGGCGGAAATCCTGGACCGGGTCACCGAGCCGTTCTTCACCACCAAGCCCGAAGGGCAGGGTACCGGGCTTGGCCTCAGCATGGTCTACGGCTTCGTCAAGCAGTCCGGCGGCCATGTGAATATTTACAGCGAGCCGGGTGAAGGCACGACGGTGCGGATGTATCTGCCCAGGGCGCGGCAACAGGAAGATGTCGCGGTCGAGTTCAAGGGCGGCACGGCTGTCGGCGGTACCGAGACCGTGCTGGTCGTGGAGGACGACGAGGGCGTACGCGCTACCGCAGTGGATATGCTTTCCGACCTTGGCTACCGAGTGCTCCAGGCGAACGACGCGGATAGCGCCCTGATCATACTCGAGAGCGATGTACCGATCGACGTATTGTTCACCGACGTGGTCATGCCCGGCACGCTCCGCAGCCCGGAACTTGCCCGCAAGGCGAGGGAGAGGCTTCCGAACATCGCCGTGCTGTTCACATCCGGCTACACCCAGAACGCCATCATTCACCATGGCCGTCTGGACGAGGGCGTCGAGCTTCTCAGCAAGCCCTATTCGCGCGAGGAACTCGCCCGCAAGATCCGCCAAGTCCTGGGCAACCAGCAGCAGCGGACAGATGCCCAGCCCGCGGAGGCGCGGCACGTGGAAGAGAGTAGTACGCAGCCCGCGCAAACCATCCACTCTGAGGCCGCGAGCACCGAAGGCGCCCGACCGTTGCGGGTCCTGCTGGTGGAGGACGAGGCGCTGATCCGGTTCGCGACGGCAGACATGTTGGACGAACTGGGCCACGCGGTGCTGGAGGCCGGCGATGCGGAGGAGGCGTTGCGGCTTCTTGGCGAGAATCGGGTCGACGTTCTCTTGACGGATTTCAGCCTGCCGGGAACATCTGGCGGCGACTTGGCCGCGGAGGCCCTTCATCGCCTGCCCGATCTGCGTGTGATCTTCGCCTCCGGCCACGACCTTTCGCGGGCTAAAAACCTGCCGGCGGGGGCAGGCCATCTGATGAAGCCCTATACGATCGAAGGACTGGCTGAGGTCCTGAAATCCGTGATGCGATGACCGCGGCGTAGTCGGGCCTTCGTGATCGCTGACATCTCGGCGCTGCATGGAACAAATTGGAGGTTTGTAGTTTAGGAACGCGGCCCGCAGGGGCTGCGCATACTGTGGTGCGTCCCACGCACGCTTGAGGATCGCGACCAGGGGCGGCCATGGCCGGCTCACCGGTATGTGAGGGAGGTCACGTGCCGATCTTGCGTGTAATCGGTGCATTGGGGCTGACGGCGTTGCCTGCCCCCGTCGCGCGAGGCTCGGCTGACCGCACGCGAAACGCTCAGAAGCTCGCGCCCACCCGCTCCGCGATGGCTTCCCATGTAGCAGATGTGAAGGGCAGAACGAGCCGGCCCGGTCAGGTAGTCGCCGTTGCAGGTCTAGTCGCCGTCTCGATGATGTCTCCGGCCGCCGCGCAGCAAGGGCCAGCGATCACCCCGCCAGCCGCGGCCGCTCCCCCCGACGACGGCCAGTGGACCATGCCGGCCAAGAACTACGCCTCGACGCGCTACAGCGAGCTTTCGGAGATCAACGAGGGCGATGTCGGCAAGCTGCAGGTCGCCTTCACCTTCTCGACCGGCATAAACAAGGGGCACGAGGCCGCGCCGCTCGTGATCGGCGGCACGATGTACATCGTGACCCCGTACCCCAACATTCTCTATGCGCTCGATCTGACCAAACCCAGCGCGCCGCTCAAATGGTTCTACAGGCCCAATCCCGAGCCGGCCGCCCAGGGCGTCGCCTGCTGCGACGTGGTGAACCGGGGCGCGGCCTTTTCCAACGGCCGCATCTTCTTCAACACGCTCGATGGCCACACGATCGCGGTCGACGCCAACACCGGCCAGGCGATCTGGAACACCAAGGTCGGCAACATCAACATCGGCGAGACCGTGACGATGGCGCCGCTTGTGGTGAAGGACAAGGTGCTGGTCGGCAATTCCGGCGGCGAGATGGGCGTTCGCGGCTGGATCAAGGCGCTCGACGCCAATGACGGGCATGTCGTCTGGACCGCCTACAACACGGGGCCGGACGCGGAGGTCCTGATCGGGCCAGAGTTCAAGCCCTTCTATGACATGGACAAGGGCAAGGATCTCGGCGTGAGCAGTTGGCCGCCTGACGCCTGGAAGATCGGCGGTGGCAATGTCTGGGGCTGGATCGGATACGATCCCGAACTCGACCTCATCTATCATGGTACGGGCAATCCCGGACCATGGAATCCTGATCTCAGGCCCGGCGACAACAAGTGGACGGCCGGCATCTTCGCGCGCAATCCGGACACCGGTGCGGCGCACTGGTACTATCAATGGACGCCGCACGACCAGCACGACTACGACGGGATCAACGAGCAGATCCTTCTCGACATGAACTGGGAGGGCAAGCCCCGCAAGGTGCTCGTGCGCCCCGACCGCAACGGCTACGTCTACATACTCGATCGCACGACCGGCGAGGTCCTTTCGGCGAAGCCATTCGGCGCGGTGAACTCGAGCAAGGGTGTCGACCTGAAGACCGGGCGGCTCATCGACAACCCCGAGAAGCGGCCGACGACGGGCAAGGTCGTGCGCGATATCTGTCCGACCGCCGCCGGCGTGAAGGACTGGCAGCCATCGGCTTTCTCCCCGCGAACCGGCCTTCTCTACATCCCGCACAACAACCTGTGCATGGACGAGGAAGGTACCGAGGTGAACTACATCGCCGGCACGCCGTATGTCGGCATGAACGTCAGGATGATCCCCGGCCCGGGCGGCCACAGGGGCGAGTTCACGGCCTGGGATCTCGCCAACCAGAAGCCGGCCTGGAAGCTGAAGGAGAACTTTCCGGTCTGGAGCGGCGCGCTGGTGACGGCAGGAGACGTGGTCTTCTACGGAACCATGGAAGGCTGGTTCAAGGCGGTGAGCGCCAAGACGGGCGACCTTCTGTGGCAGTTCAAGACCTCGTCCGGCATCATCGGCCAGCCGATCACCTATCGCGGGCCTGACGGGCATCAGTATGTGGCTGTCTTGGCCGGGGTCGGCGGCTGGGCAGGCGCGGTCGTTTCCGGCGATCTCGACCCGCGCGACGCGACGGCGGCGCTGGGCTTCGTCAACGCCATGAAGGACTTGAAGGACGTCACCACGCCTGGGGGGAGCCTCTATGTCTTCCGGTTGCCCTGACATGGCCGGCAAGGCTCTCGGATCAACGCGGTTGCGTGGCCGGAAGTTCGTGCTCGCAGCGGTGCTTGGCGGCCTGCTTTGTTGCGGCTCCTCAGCGAATGCAGCCGAACGAGAGCTGCGCGTTTGCGCCGACCCGAACAACCTGCCGTTCTCCAACCAACGCGGCGAGGGATTCGAGAACCGCATCGTCGAGGTCCTCGCCCGCGAACTCGAGGCCCGCGTGTCTTACGTCTGGTGGGCGCAGCGGCGCGGTTTCTTCCGCAATACGCTGAAGGCGGGGCTGTGCGACCTCGTTGCAGGAGCGCCGGCCGGCATGGAGATGCTGCTGACCACGGCGCCGTATTACCGCTCCACCTATGCGTTCGTGACCCGGGCTAGGGATCCCGAGGTGGCCTCTTTCGACGATCCGCGGCTGCGCACCATGAAGATCGGCGTTCAACTGATCGGCGATGATGGCGCCAACCCGCCTCCGGTCGCAGCCCTGGCGCAGCGCGGCATCATCGGCAACCTCAAGGGCTATCCTGTCTACGGCGACTATGCGATGCCCAATCCGCCGGCGCGCATCGTCGAAGCGGTGGCGCGCGGCGAAATCGACGTGGCGCTGGTCTGGGGTCCGCTCGCCGGATATTTCGCAGCGGAGGACGGCGCCAGGCTCCGGGTCACGCCGGTGCCAGCGAGCGAGGGCGGCGCGAACCTGCCGATGGCCTATGACATCTCGATGGGCGTGCGGCGCAAGGACGAGGCCTTTCGCGATGAGATCGAAGCGGCGCTGGTAAAGCACCGTCCGGAGATCGACGCGATCCTCGCGGCCTATCACGTGCCTCGCACCGATCCGGTGAGCACGGCGGGGCAATGATGCGCAAGCCAGCTTCCCTCGCTATCGGGCTCGCGCTCGCGGTGTTGGGGGGCTGCCAGCGCGAGGAACGCGAAACCCGACCAGAGCCTGTCCTCGGCGAGAGCCAACAGGCCGTTCCCGTCACTGCGCTCGAGCCCGGAGGCAACCGGCCGCAGTTCTCCAATCCCAAGGCAGCTCAATTCGAGGGGAATGCCTATCACATCAGCCAGGGCAAGACCCTGTTCAGTGCCTTCAATTGCAATGGCTGCCATTCCAATGGCGGGGGCGGCATGGGGCCCGCGCTGATGGATGAGAAGTGGCTTTACGGCAACTCGATCGAAAGCATCCATGCGAGCATCCGCGACGGCCGGCCGAACGGGATGCCTACCTTCGGCCGCCTGATACCGGACGACCAACTGTGGGAACTCGCGGCCTATGTGAAGTCGATGGGCGGCAACGTCCCTTCGGCGGCCGCTCCGGGCCGTAACGACGACATGATGGCGCGGCCTGCGGAGAACCGGATGCCGAATGCGGCCACGCAGGGGCGCACGCCGTGAAGGCGACGGGGCTTCATAGGGCCGCGGCCTTGTTGCCCATGATTCCCTTGTCCGGCTGCACCGGGATCCAGTCCGCGCTCGATCCCAAAGGGCCTGCGGCCTCCGAACTGGCCTGGCTGATCTGGTTCTTCACGGGCCTTTGCTCGCTCATCTGGCTCGCCGTCATGATCGTGCTGATCTGGGGCTTGTCAAAACGGCGCGGTGATAGAGCCGAGCCCCTGGACATCGACGAAGCCGGCGACCGGAAGGCCACCCGCGTCGTAACCGGAGCGGTCGCCGCTACAGTCCTGATGATGATCGTGCTCTCGCTCCTGAGCTACTTCTCGAACCGCACCATCGCCGCGATCGGCGGGCAGAACCCGGTCACCATCAAGCTCACCGGCCATCAGTGGTGGTGGGAGGTGCGCTATGAGAGCGACCAGCCAAGGCGCACTCTGACGACGGCGAACGAGATCCACATCCCGGCCGGCGAACCGGTTCGGGTTGTGCTGAGCAGCACGGACGTCATCCATTCCTTCTGGGTGCCAGCACTGCACGGCAAAAAGGATCTCATCCCCGGCTTTGACAACGAACTGACCCTCAAGGCCGACAAGCCCGGCGTCTATCGCGGCCAATGCGCCGAATTCTGCGGCGCGCAGCACGCCCACATGGCGCTGATGGTTGTGGCGGAGCCGCGGGAGGCGTTCGACGGATGGTACAATGCCCAGTTGAGCAACGCCCGGCAGCCCGAGACCGACGAGCAGCGCGCCGGCCACGACCTGTTCATGAACCGGCCGTGCATCATGTGCCACAAGATCCAGGGCACGAAGGCGGCTGCGAACACCGGGCCCGATCTCACCCACCTCGCCGGCCGACAGACGATCGCCGCTGGCACCCTTCATATGAGCCGCGGCAATCTCGCTGCCTGGATCGCCGATCCCCAGAGCGTCAAGCCCGGCGCGCGCATGCCGACGATGAATCTCAGCGGCGATGAACTGAACGCCGTCGTTGCCTATCTCGAGCACCTCAAATGAGCGCAGCCGATCTTCCTGCGAAGAGCAAGGGCATTCGCGACACGTCGCTCGACGACGCCTCGCTTCACCGCTGGCTGACCAGCACCTGGGAGACCAAGCGCGGCATCATTGGTGCGCTGTCGGCGGTCGACCACAAGGTCATCGCACGACGCTACCTGATCACGGCATTCGTCTTCCTGTGCCTGGGAGGTCTGAATGCGGTCACCATGCGCCTGCAACTCTCCGGGCCGGAAAGGGGCCTGATCGGGCCCGATCTCTACAACCAGCTCTTCGCCGTGCACGGCATGACGATGATGTTTCTGTTCGCCGTGCCGATCGTGCAGGCGACGGGCATCTATCTGGTGCCGCTGATGGTCGGCACGCGCAACATCGCTTTCCCGCGGCTCAACGCGTTCAGCTACTGGATCTATCTGTCCGGCGGGTTGTTCCTGTGGGTGTCGTTCCTGCTCGACATGGGGCCGGACATCGGCTGGTTCGCGTATGTCCCACTGTCCGGACCGGAATTCTCGCCCGGCAAGCGCGCCGATGTCTGGGCCCAGACCATCACCTATACGGAGGTGTCGTCCCTTGCGGTGGCGGTGGCCACCATCGTCACCATATTCAAGCAGCGCGCCCCCGGCATGTCGCTCAACCGGATGCCACTCTACGTCTGGGCGATGCTGGTGACGTCCTTCGTCGTGGTGTTCGCCATGCCGGCGGTGATGATCGCCTCGACTTTCCTGATCCTCGACCGGCTGGTCGGCACCCAGATCTTCAATCCGGCGGAAGGCGGCGACGCGCTTCTATTCCAGCACCTGTTCTGGTTCTTCGGCCATCCCGAGGTCTACATCATCTTCCTTCCGGCCACGGGCATGGTGTCGGCCATCATCGTCACTTTCGCGCGGCGGCCAGCCTTCGGCTATCTCGCGCTGGTCCTGTCGGTGATTGCGGTCGGCATCCTGTCCTTCGGCCTGTGGGTCCACCACATGTTCGCGACGGGCATTGCCAAGGTCGGCGCAAGCTTCTTCACCGCCTCCAGCATGTTGATCGCCATTCCCAACGGCCTGCAGATCTTCTGCTGGGTGGCAACTCTCTGGGGCGGTCGCCCAAAGATAGGCACGCCGCTGCTGTTCGTGCTCGGCTTCTTTTTCATCTTCGTGGCGGGCGGGCTGACCGGGGTCATGCTAGCCTCGGTGCCGCTCGACCTGCAGGTTCACGACACCTACTTCGTCGTCGCGCATTTCCACTACGTGCTGATCGGCGGGTCGGTGTTCCCGCTGATGGGCGCCGCCTACTACTGGTATCCGAAGCTGACTGGCAGGATGATGAGCGAGCGCATGGGGCGCTGGCACTTCTGGCTAGCCTTCATCGGCTTCAACGCCGCGTTCTTCCCCATGCACATCCTCGGCCTCTGGGGCATGCCGCGACGGGTCTATACCTATCCGGTCGACCTCGGCTGGGGGAACATCAACCTCTTCATCACGGGCGGCGCACTGGTCCTGTTCTTCAGTTTCGTGCTCTTCACTATCAATCTCGTGTGGAGCGCGCGACGCGGCGAGCCCGCCGGCGACAATCCCTGGGACGCCGGCACGTTGGAATGGGCGACATCCTCGCCGCCGCCGAGCTACAATTTCGCGCGCATCCCCGTCGTCACACACCTCGAGCCGTTGTGGGCCGCGCGGGCGGAACTGCCTGTCGCCGCCGGCCTAAGGGTCGATGCCCGCGAGCTGGTGATTTCGACGGTGGCGGAGGGGCATCCGGACATTCGCGAGAAATCGGCTGCGCCCTCGATCTGGCCTCTGTTCGCCGCAATAGCGGTCGGCGCTACGTTCCTTTGGTCGATCTTCACACCTTGGGCAGTCGTCTGGGGAGCGCCTCCCATTGCCATCGCACTGATCGGCTGGTTCTGGCCGAAGGGCGAGCCGGAGGACGAGTAATGAGGCAGCGCCAAGCAATCGATCTCTCCGACCTGCCCACTTATGGGATGGGATCGCGCAGCCCGACCTGGTGGGGAACGCTCGGCTTCATGGCGCTCGAGGGCACCGGCTTCGTGCTCGCGGCCGGCGCCTATCTCTATCTGGCCTACATCAATCCCGCATTCCCGCTCAGCGCGCCGGTTCCGAACCACTGGCCGGGCACCATCGTCACGCTGCTGCTGCTCGCAAGTGCCGTTCCCAACCACATGCTGCGGCGCTGGGCCAACGACTGCGACATGCCCAAGGTGCGCATCGGGCTGGTGGTCATGTCGATCTTCGGCATCCTGCCGCTCATCGTTCGTTGGTTCGAGTTCCCGGCCTTAAATATCTGGTGGGACTCAAACGCCTACGGCTCGATGCTGTGGGTGCTGCTGGGTTTGCACACAACCCACCTCATCACCGATGTGGGCGACACGATCGTGCTCACCGCACTCATGTTCACGCGGCACGGCTACAGCGGCCGGCGCTTCGGCGACGTCGACGACAACGTCTTCTACTGGGATTTCGTCGTGATCACCTGGCTTCCGATCTACTTCCTCATCTACTGGCTGCCGAGGTTTAGCTGAGATGCGCGCGGTACAGGTTGGCACCTCCTGGGCAGGGCTGCTTGCCGGTCCGGTGGCATGGGCCGCCTCGACCCAGGCCAACTATTCGCTGGTTCAGTGGCAGTGCGTAAATCGCATCCCGATCATTCCAATCCTGGCGCTCTGCTTCCTCGCCGTCGCGGTGGCGGGAGGATTGCTGTCATGGCGGGCTTGGCAACGCGGGGGCGCATCGTTCAAGCCCGAGCGCGAGCTTTCGACCGAGCGCTTCGTCGCGATGCTCGGGATGATGGTGGCGGCGCTTTTCGCGCTGGTCATCGTCATCCAGGGCGCCGCCTCATTGATCCTCGACGAGTGCATCCGCTGAGCGCCGAACATGCGTGCACCGATCAACCGACCTCTTCTCTGGACTGTGGCCGGGCTCGGGGCGGCCGGCATTGCCGGGCTCGCGGGAGGCGTCGGATTTTGGCGCCGGCATTCCATCCATCCAGCCCAGAAGCCGGTCGGGCTCGAGGAGCGCGCCAGCAAGCGGGTCGAATTGATGTCGCCTCCGGCTCCGCCGCTTCAGCCTGAGATGCGCTATCCGCTTGGCCTTGCTGCCGCCATGCTCGCCCTGGCGGTCGTGATCGTCGCCATCGTCTGGTGGTTCGATCATCTTCGCCACGTGCAGCAGGAGGCCGACATTGCGATCGGCGGGGTAGGGGAGCGCGCCATACCCATCATGCTGGCGAATGGCTGCGCCGGTTGCCACACCATCCAGGGCGTGCCAGGCGCCCAGGGGCTGGTCGGGCCGAAGCTCGATTCCACGCTCAACGAGCGGCTCTACCTCGGCGGGAGCGTGCCGAACACGTCGCAAAACATGGTCCGGTGGATCCGTTTCTCGCGGCAGCTCGATCCACACACCGCCATGCCGTCCACCGGCATTTCCGAGCAGGATGCACGCGACATCGCCGCCTACCTCTACGCCCTGCGTTGACATTTCGGTCAATGAGAACGGCTGAACTGCGCCACGCCAATTGTCGCGCGCCGGAACCGCCTCGCCCGCAAAGGTGTTCGGTTCCGAATTTTGGCCGAACGGGAGACATAAAGTCGTGGGGCCGCACGCCGGAACTGGAGCGGAAAAAGCACCTGACGGACGTGTCCTCGACTGCCTCATCGCGGGCGGCGGGCCGGCCGGTGCAACCGCGGCGATCTACCTCGCCCGGTTCCGGCGCTCGGTGACGGTCATCGATGCGCAGGAAAGCCGCACACGATGGATCGGCACCATAAGGAACTATCCAGGCTTTCCGGAGGGCATCTCGGGTCCCGACCTGTGCGACCGGATAAGGCGCCAGGCATCCAAGCACGGCGCCGTCTTCGTGAAAGGGCACGTAAGGGCGCTGCATCGGACATCATCGGGATTCGAGGCCCTCACGTCGGAGGGAATGATCTTAGCGAGGCATGTCATCCTTGCCACGGGGCTCAAGGACAGGCTGCCTGATGTGCCCGGCTTCTCGGAGCAACTGATCATGCGCGACAAGGTCAGGCTCTGTCCGATCTGCGACGGGCATGACTTCATCGGGAATCGATTGGCCGTTTGGGGCGAGCCGTCGCGCGCTCTCAGGGAAGCGGTCTTCCTGCGGACTTTTACAAATCAGATCTCGATCGTGCCGGACCGCCCGCTAACCTCGGAAGACAGCCATTCCCTTGCGAGTTCGGGCTTCGATAGAGTGATGGATCAAGTGACGCGAATATCCGAGGACGGGGAGGGCGTGTCGCTGCATTTCCAGAACGGCGATCGCAGGGACTTCGACGCGATCTATCTTGCCATGGGCGCCGCGCCCCGATCCGACCTGGCGGTCACGCTTGGAGCGGCCGCGAATAAAGCGGGCTGCCTGAAGACGGACGATCATCGACAGACTAACGTTCCTGGGCTCTACTCTATCGGCGACGTCGTGGACGAACTCGATCAGATCTCGGTGGCTACCGGCCACGCAGCGATCGCGGCAACTTCCGTACACAACGCGATTGCACGGGCGCTGGGTGAGCGGCCGCTGACCGGCAGACGGGAGAAAGCATAAGGGTGTCTTATACGTATGACTTGAGAGAAATGAGCGAATTACGCAAAACGGCGTCCAGCGATTCACCGGATTGTAACTGTAAAATAACTCCGCTGGATGGCGGTAAGACTTAAATCATCATGATCCACGCATCGTGTCGCCACATTTATCGTGGGGGCGAGCATGGAAGCTGCGGATCTCAAAGCCGCTTCTTTTTCAGGCGAGAAGTTTACACGTCGCGTTGTGGTGCCAATGGCGGGGATGGTCATCCTGGCCATTCTGCTCGTTCTAGGATTCGCCGTCATCAGCGCGGATGGACAGAACAGGCTGGAGGTCGAATCCTCCACGGCGCTCGCCGAAACTGCCCTTTCCGTGAAGAAACGCGAGATCGCGCGTAATCTTCAGGATTACGCGGTTTGGGAAGACGTTTTCAAGAACCTGCACGAGACCTTGGATTTCGGCTGGGCTTCCACCAACGGCAATGTCGGCGCCAATATCTATGAGGGGCTGGGATACGATCTCGCCTTCGTCCTGAGACCGGACGGCAAGACGGTCTACGCAGTCGTTGATGGAGTGCCCCAGACGGCCGATGCCTTCTCGATCATTCCGCGGGGGCTCGACAGCCTGGTTGAGTCGGGCTCGACGGGCGAGCCCGCGGTCGGCTTCCTGCGCTCGAAGGATCAACTGCTGCTTGTTGCTGCCACGGCGATCCTGCCGCCTTCGGTCGATGCCTCGACGATACCGCCTAAGAACCGGTCCAGCCTGGTCTTCGCCAAGGCCCTCGACCAGACGTTCGTGGAGAGCATCAGCAGCGACTACCTTCTGGATTCGCTCAAGGTGGTTGAACAGGAGGAGCAGGCTGACGGCGCCACGCTGCCGCTGGTCGACCCGTCGGGGAAGGCCTTGTCCTACATCGTCTGGACTCCAGCCACTCCGGGCTACCAGTTCCTGAAATGGCTGTTGCCGCCGTTGGCTGCCGCCATGGTGTTGCTCGGCCTCTTTGCTCACCAGGTGATCCGAAAGGTCCGCCGCTCCACGGAGGAGCTCGAAGAGTCCGCCAGGACCGTGGAAACCTATGCCCAGACGCTCGAAGAGAGCGAGGCCCGGTTCCGCGATGTGGCCGAGGCTTCCTCGGACTGGATCTGGGAATGTGACGGCGAGATGCGGCTGGTCTATCTTTCGACCCGGTTTTCCGAGGTCACCGGCATCTCGGCGGCGAGCATTCTGGGCAAGCAACTCGACCAGTTCTTCATGAAGGACACCGACGCCGAGGGATGGGAACGCCTTCACGCGAGTGCCCACGACCACGTCGCCTTCCGGCATGTCCGCTGCAGCTACAAGGATGCGCAGGGCCGCATGAGGATTTGCCGGCTCGCCGGGCGTCCGATCGGAAGCAGCAAGGGGCAGTTGTCCGGGTTCAGGGGTACCGCCACCGACATCACCGAAGAAGTCGAGGCCCATGCCCGTGCAAATCATCTGGCGCTCCACGATGCGCTGACCGAGTTGCCGAACCGGCTTCTGTTCCGCGAGCGGCTGATCTATGCGCTGAGCGACAATCGGCGCCGTCATTCGGACCTCGCCATTCTTTGCCTGGATCTCGATCACTTCAAGGAAGTGAACGACACGCTTGGTCATGGCGCGGGCGACGTTCTGCTGAGGCAGTTCTCAGCTCGGCTGCAAACCTGCCTTCAGTCCGGCGACACGGTCGCCCGACTGGGAGGCGACGAGTTCGCCATCATTCAGTCGAGCGCAAACCAGCCTCAGGACGCGGGAGCGCTCAGCCGCCGGATCATCGAGATCGTGAAGCAGCCCTTCCAGGTGGAGGGGCACGAGCTCCACGTCGGCGTCAGCATCGGCGTGGCTTTCCCCGACCATGCGGACGACCCGGACAAACTGCTGAAGAATGCAGACATCGCGCTTTACCGCGCCAAGCAGGGCGGTCGCGGGAACGTCCGCTTCTTCGAGCCGCAGATGGACCTGGAGCTCCAGGCACGGAAGGCGCTGGAATACGATCTTCGGCAGGCGCTGCTGAAGGACGAACTGGAACTCCATTATCAGCCTCTGATCGACCTGGAAGCTCAGAAGGTGTCCGCGGTGGAGGCGCTGCTGCGCTGGCGTCATCCTAGCCGCGGCCTGGTATCGCCGGGCGAGTTCATCCCCCTTGCCGAAGAGACGGGCATGATCATCTCGATCGGCGAGTGGGTGCTGCGGACTGCATGCCAGCAGGCATTGTCCTGGCCGGGGCTGCGGGTCGCCGTGAACTTGTCGCCGGTGCAGTTCCGCCACCGCGAACTGGTGGATACGGTGAAGCAGGTTCTGGAGGATACAGGACTGGAGCCTGGCCGCCTGGAACTCGAGATCACCGAAAGCGTGCTGATCAACGACACCGAGGCGGCACTTGATATCCTGTCCGCGCTGAAGGGCATCGGGGTCCATATCGCGATGGACGACTTCGGTACCGGCTATTCATCACTCGGCTATCTGAATTCCTTCCCCTTCGACAAGATCAAGATCGACAAGTCGTTCGTCACCACGCTCGAGGACAAGGTCAAGTCGCTGGCCATCGTGCGCTCGGTGATCGGCCTGAGCGAGAGCCTCAGCATGACCACTACGGCAGAGGGCGTGGAGACGATGGAGCAGGCAATGCTGCTTCTCGGGGAAGGGTGCAAGCAGGTGCAGGGCTACTTCTTCGGACGTCCGGTTCCCGCGCTTGAAATGACCGCGTTCCTTGGGAACTGGCAGGGATTCACCGTCCTGAAGTCCCTGAAGACCGACGCAGCATAACAACACAATCAAAACGGGGAGATTTGTCGTGATCAACAGCGCTTTGGCGGCTGCGGGCCCAATTACGCCCGCGCAACTCCTGGATCGGGTGAAGGAGGCACTTCCGGCCATCGACCGGGCCCGGCAGAAGGGTAGGGACCTGGAGAGTTTCTCCAGCGTGGATGCCGTCGTCCGGGACCTCGAGCCATCGGAGCCGGTCTTCTGCATCCACCCGAACAAACTCCGGACAGCGGCCCGCCGCTTTCGGACTTTTCCGGGGCGCGTGCTCTATGCGGTGAAGTGCAATCCGCACCCTGCCGTTCTGCAGACTCTGTTCGATGACGGCATCACCGACTTCGATGTTGCCTCGCTGGACGAGATAAAGCTGATCCACAACATGTTCGGCGGCAGGGCAGGGCAATATTTCAACAACCCCGCAAAAACCCGCCCAGCGATCCGCCAGGCCAGCAAGGACCATCAGATTCGCTTCTACACGGTCGACTGCGACGCGGAGGTGGACAAGATCCTCGACGAAGCCGAGCGCGACAGCGACCTGATCATCGCCGTGCGCCTGGCGACCCAGCCCACCGATGCGCGCTACGCGCTGTCGACCAAGTTCGGCGCCGCTCCCGTCGATGCCGTCCGTATGCTGCAGAAGGTGGAGGCCGCCGGCGTCAGGGCGGGCATCTCTTTCCATGTGGGATCGCAGTGCCTGTCTCCCTCGGCCTTCGAGAACGCGATCAACCTGGTCGGAAGCGTCTCGCGCAAGGCGCGCGTTCCGCTGCATGTCCTCAATGTCGGAGGCGGCTTCCCGGCCCCGTACCCGGGCGACAACCCGAAAGCGATCGAGCACTATTTCTCGCGCATCGTGCTGGGGCGGAGGAAGCTGGATCTTCCTTCCGGCTGCATCCTGCTCTGCGAGCCCGGGCGCAGCCTCGTCGCGACCGCCGGCACCGCCGTCCTCCAGGTCGTGGTGAGACGGCATGACTCGGTGTTCCTGAACGACGGCGTGTTCGGCACCCTGCAGGAACTCGGACACCCGAAGGAGCGCCGCCCGACGCGGGTGATCCGCAAGTCGGGGTCGCCCTCCAGCCGGCTGGTCCCGTTCAAGGTCTACGGGCCGACCTGCGATTCCAACGACGTGCTTGGCGCACCCTTCCACCTGCCGGAGGACGTGCGGGAAGGCGACTGGATCGAGGTGGGCATGATGGGCGCCTACAGCCTGTCCATGCGCACGCGCTTCAACGGCTTCCACACCGACAGAATCGTCGCCGTCACGGGCTGAATGCCGAAATAGCCACGGGAAGGTGCCCGGAATGCGCAGCGCCCTGGAATCGAAGAAGCTCGTTGCGTCGATGCTTGGAGCCATAGGCGTTTGCCTGTGGGCGACCGAGACGACGCTGATAACCTTTACGACGGCGCTGCCGCCTCTTCAGACGGTGGCGCTCGCCTTCATGTTCGCCGCCTGCCTGTCGCCGTTCGTGTGCTGGGCGACCGGCACCCATCCACTGGCTGCGTTCAAGCAGCCCGCGCTGGTCTGGGTGGTGACCGTCATCGCCCTGGTCGGCTATCACAGTTGCATCTACTACGCGACGCAGAACGCGCCGCCGGCGCCGGCGGCGCTCCTGCAGGGGACGACGCCGCTGATGATCGTGCTCGGCTCGGCCCTTCTGCCCGGCGAACGATTGCGCTGGTGGCACGTCGTGGGCGCAGTGTTCGGGCTGGGCGGCGTGCTCCTTTTGGTGGAGCAGGGCGGCGAGGCCGGGCAGTCCGGGGGACATGCCGTCTTCTACCTGAGCCTGATCGGCATAGCGGCGGCACTTTGGGGGCTCTATTCGCTGGTCTCGAGAAGCTTCGCCGATGTCCCGTCCTCGGCGATGGGGATGTTCTACGCCGCTTCCGCCATCCTGGCTGGCCTTGCCCATCTCGCGCTCGAAGACTGGGTGCAGCCCTCCATGCAGGAATGGATCGCCGTCGCCTTGCTCGGCATGCTTCCCATGGGCCTGGCGATCTTCCTTTGGGACTATGGAGTGAAGAAGGGAGACATCCAGGCGCTCGGTGCCTTCTCCTATGTCGAGCCCTTCATCGGCGCGCTGCTGGTGGCGCTCCTTGCCGGAGCGGCGCTCGAGTGGAACCTGCTGTGGTCAGGCTGCCTGGTGGTCGGGGGAGCCGTGCTCGCCAGCCGCAACCTGTGGAGGAAGTCGTCCGAACCCGATAGCACGGCCGAGCAGCCCACAGTGGAGCAGGAGCTTGCGCAGGCCCAGGACTACATCCTGTCGCGGATTTCAGAACTGCACCGCGCGGGGGTGCAGTCTGCAGCTTCCCGCGTCGAATTGAGCAGCCTCTTGAGCGATCTCGCTCTCGTCATGCAACTCTGGGACGAGTGGGAGGGAGGAGTTCCGACGTCGGAAGCAAGCGCCTCGGAAAACTCAATTCCGCTCGCGGCCTAGTCGCCCCATGAGACCGCCCGGGCAGCCCTGAGGCGGGCCTGACGAGGGCCGGGCCAGCAGGTCCCGTTATCCTCTCTGCGACATGGTCCAACTGGCATGCGCACTCGCCGATTCTCCCGCCTCAAGGCGGATTTGAGGCTTCCCCAAGGGCCACTTGTCCCCTGTTTTGGGAGCGGGTGCAGCGGGTTTTCGCGGGGTGACGCAGGGGTTTTAAGGGGCGGGGTTTGGGTGTCGCAAAAACTTCAAAAAACTTGGGCGGCGGTGTTGACAGTTTGTCGGGGTGGCGACTATATACGCCTCACCAACGACGGCGGCGACGCTGCTGGCGGCCAAGAAGTTCGCTTCCAGGTATCGCGACGTTGGT
>NZ_JABVCF010000008.1 GCF_014595955.1 Pseudaminobacter soli (ex Zhang et al. 2022) | reverse complement strand
TGCGAGCCGATGTCCTCGGCCGAGTAGCTGGTGCCGATGATGAGGAGGTCCTTGCCGATGAACTCGCGCGCATCGCGAAAATCATGGGCGTGCAGGATGCGGCCGTTGAAGGTGTCGAAGCCGGGGAACTCGGGCACGTTGGGCGTCGAGAAATGGCCCGACGCGACGACCACATGGTCGAACTCCTCGGCATAGTGGCGGTCGTTCGGCAGGTCGTGCACCGTCACCGTGAACTTCTTGGTGGCGGCGTCCCAGGTCACCTGCCGCACCAGGCTGGAGAAGCGGATCCAGTCGCGCACGCCGGCCTTCTTCACCCGGCCCTCGATGTAGTCGAACAGGACGGCGCGCGGCGGATAGGAGGCGATCTGCTTGCCGAAATGCTCCTCGAAGGCATAGTCGGCGAATTCCAGCCCCTCCTTCGGGCCGTTCGACCACAGATAGCGGTACATCGAGCCGTGGACCGGCTCGCCATATTCGTCGAGGCCGGTGCGCCAGGTGTAGTTCCACAGCCCGCCCCAGTTCTTCTGCTTCTCGAAGCAGACGATCTCCGGGATCTCGGCGCCCTTGGCCGCGGCGGACTGGAAGGCGCGCAACTGCGCCAGCCCCGACGGCCCGGCGCCGATCACCGCAACTCGTTTTTTCATCAGTGAGACTCCCAATGGACTCGACCAGTTTGGTTGTTCATTGTTCTGGCCGAAGCCCATTGAGCGCCTTAGCCGCTCCGTGTCAACAAAGCTTCTCCACAGGAAAAACGATCAAGACAGCACGAATTCGCGGGATCGTGGCGCCGACCGGCGGAAGTGGATCACCGCGGTACCCTGGCCCTGTATTTTGCCCTGACTGGCCATCTCAAGCGATTGTCCAGTCACACCCCGCCGCCAAGCCGAATCGACGTTCTCACCCCGCCCAAGGGCCGGATCTAATCGAGTTGCTCACACCCCGCACGATATCCCTTTTGCGACGGGTTATTTCTGTCAGGAAAGTTTCTTTAATGAGAATGTTGATTTCCGAATCCGTTTCTCCCACAGTAGATGCCAGACCACGAACCGGAGGGGAGTTCACATGACTAATTCGTGGAGGTTTTCCACACTCGCCGACCGTCATCGCGCACTCGGGTCCAACCTCGAGGACTGGAGCGGGATGGGGACAGCCTGGCAGTATTCCGGCGACCCCGAGAAGGAGTATCTGGCCGTTCGCACCAAGGCCGGCCTGATGGACGTTTCGGGGCTCAAGAAGGTGCACCTCAACGGACCCGCGGCGACGCATGTCATCGATCGCGCGACGACCCGCAACCCTGAGAAGATCATGCCCGGCCGCTCGGTCTATGCGACCATGCTGAATGATGCGGGCAAGTTCATCGACGACTGCGTGATCTACCGCACCGGTCCGAATAGCTGGATGGTCGTGCATGGCTCGGGCGCCGCGCATGAGCAACTCACAATGGCCGCGACCGGCCGCGATGTCTCGATCCGCTTCGACGACAACCTCCATGACCTCTCCCTGCAGGGGCCGCTCGCGGTCGATTATCTAGCGAAGCACGTCGAGGGCATCCGCAACCTCAACTACTTCAGCCATATGCAGACCTCGCTGTTCGGTCTGCCGGTCATGATCTCGCGGACCGGCTACACCGGCGAGCGCGGCTACGAGCTCTTCTGCCGCGGCCAGGATGCTCCTGCGATCTGGGACCGCATTGTCGAGGAAGGGGCGTCAATGGGGATCATTCCCTGCCGCTTCACCACGCTCGACTTGCTGAGGGCGGAGAGCTACCTGCTGTTCTTCCCCTTCGACAATTCGGAAAAATACCCGTTCGAGAACGAGGGACCCGGCGACACGCTGTGGGAGCTCGGGCTCGATTTCACGGTCTCGCCCGGCAAGGTCGGCTTCCGCGGTGCCGAGGAGCATTATCGTCTGAAGGGCAAGGAGCGCTTCAAGATCTATGGCGTGAAGCTCGAGGGCACGACGCCGGCCGAGGAAGGCGCGCCGCTCATGAAGGACGGCAAGCAGGTCGGCGTCGTCACCATGGGCATGTACTCCAACCTCAACAAGCACAATGTCGGCATCGCCCGCATGCCGGTCGACTGTGCGGTGGATGGGGTCAGGATGACGGTCAAGAACTCCACCGGCGAGATTCCCTGCGTCGCCCATTCGATGCCCTTCTACGATCCGGACAAGAAGCGCCGGACCGCTAAGGGATAACCGGCTTGGCGCGCGGTGCATTCTGCCTCGCGCGCCGGCACTCAGATCAGATGGAATGCTGGTGGAATGTCCAAGGCGGTTTTTGAACCCTCGATTCCGAGCCGCCCGGTCTATGGGGCACTTGAGCCCAGGACGGGTATATCGCATCTGATGATCGCCGACGCCGAAGGGGCGGAGGCGATCCTCGACATGGCCGGCGCCGCGCCGCCCGGCTTCTTTGCAAACGCGCACATCATCTACATACCGAAACGGACCGGCACGCTTTATGTCGAGAGGCTGCAGGCGCTCGCACCGGCGCAACTCCACATTGCTCCGAGCTACGCGGCCGCCGAGCCGCGCCTGAAGCGGGTGCTGTCTTCCTCCCATATGGGTCTTCAGCTCTATCTGGCCGGGACCGAAGGGTTGATGGGCCAGGTGATGCGTGAGGCGATCGAGGCCGGCATCCCGCATGACGCGATCCAGACCGAGCACCGTGGCTCGACCGCACGGCGTGTTCAATGCGTGCATTGCAAGGGCATAACCGAAGATGTCACGCACGATCCGTTCCAGTGTAGCCACTGTGGACTGCATCTGTTCGTGCGCGACCACTATTCCCGCCGTATCGCCGCATTCCAGGGTGTGCGCGTCGACGCAGAGGATCCCGGCAACATCCCTGAAGCCGTGGAGCGTTTTAAATGAGTGGAGCTCCGAAGATTGCGGTCACCGTGGCCGAGGTCACGCCCGTCAATGAACTCGTCACCCGTTTCCGCTTCGTGCGCCGCGACGGCAAGCCTATGCCGACCTTCTCAGGCGGTGCGCACACCGTGGTGGAGATGAACGACAATGGTCGCATCCGCCGCAACCCCTATTCGCTGATGAGCGATCCGGCCGACTGTGAGGGGTACTCGATCTCGGTCAGGCGCGACGATCAAGGGCGCGGCGGTTCGCTGTTCATGCACCGCCGGGTCACGCCGGGGATGGAGATGCAGATCTCCAATCCGGTCAACCTCTTCGGCCTCGACCTCAGGGCGCGCAAGCATCTCATGATCGCGGGCGGGATCGGCATCACCCCGTTCCTCGCCCAGATCAAGCAGCTCAAGGCGACGGGCGGGCATTTCGAACTGCATTACGCCGTTCGGAGCGCACCGCTGGCGAGCTACGCCGACGAGCTTCGGGCTGAGAATCCGGGGCGCGTGCGCGTTTATCACGACGAGCGTGGCGAGGCGATCGACCTCGAACGGCTGCTCGAGGGCCAGCCGCTCGGCACCCATCTCTATGTCTGCGGCCCGAAGGGCATGATCGGCTGGGTGCGCAACACCGCCGCCCGGTTGGGCTGGCCGCGCGGCGCGGTCCACCACGAGGAGTTCCTCGCGCCTTCGTCCGGCAAGCCTTTCGAGGCGACGCTGGCGCGGTCGAACAAGGTGATCCAGGTCGGCGAGCACGAGAGCCTCCTCGAAGCGATAGAGGCCGCGGGTGTGGACCCGCCCTATCTTTGCCGCGGCGGCGCCTGCGGCCAGTGCGAGACGGACGTGCTCGAGCACGACGGCATCTTCTTGCACAACGACCACTGGCTGACTGAAGAGCAGCGCGCCAGTTGCACCAAGATCATGCCGTGCGTGTCGCGCTTCGAGGGCAGGAAGCTCGTACTCGACCGTTAGAGCATGATCCCGAAAAGTTGCAGACTTTTCGGACAAGATCATGCAGCAGAAACAAAACCTGGAGCGAGATGACGACCAGAAGAGAAGACATCTCGCTCTAGTCCATAGGACGGGAGGAAACCGATGGGAATTATCTTCAGGGAAGAGACGTTTTACAACGATTTCACCTTCCGCAACTCGCCGGAGGCGATCAGGCGCTTCCCGTTCCCGTTTCACGAAGACAGCTATATGTATTCGGTGAACCTGGAGCCGCATAAGTCCTACCGCCCGGGCAGCGTCCTGGAACGGGCCTTCGACGTCGACGAACACTACGTCTCGGAGATGCGCGACCGCGCCCGCGTCCTGGCCGAGGATCCGCTCCGCTGCCAGTCGCTGCCGCACATGACGCTGGCGGGCTGGGACCTGCTCGAACTCATCATGGTCTCGAAGGCGGAGGAATATCCCGACCTGTTCGAACTGCACCGGGACGGCAACCGCTGGCACTGGATCAATCGGCCGCTCGGGATCGAGCAGCGCTTCACCTTCCTCGACGAGACCACGCTGCCCTACGGGCCGATGGAGTACATCACGCGCCAGACGCAGGGCGACTTCGCGGTTCTCGACCAGCGCGAGGACAATCTCTGGATGGATGCCGGTATGGTCACCACCCAGGCGGACTGGAGCCTGGACTTCGACATCGGCATGAACTTCTTCGAATGGCATGCGCCCGTGCCGAAGGCGGCCGAGATGGGCATCTTCCAGCGGGCGCTGAAATTCCTGCTGAACGTCCAGCAGGGGGCTCCGGCCCGGCGCTTCAACTGGACGATGACCGTCAATCCGCTACTCGATACCAGTCCCGAGAACTACCACAAATGGGGCGTCATGAAGCGCGACCTGACGCTGGAGAACATGGGGCAGATGATGCACTTGCGCGTCGAACTCCAGACCTTCTTCCGCCTGCCGCGCTCCAACGGGCTGGTGTTCCCGATCCGCTGCTATCTCATCAAGCTCGACGAATTGGTGACGGTGCCGAAGTGGGCACGTCGCTTCCACCGCGTCCTCCGCGACCTGCCGGTCGAACTCGCCACCTACAAGGGTTTTGTCGATAACCGGCCGAAGATCGTGGAATGGCTGTCGAAGTACGATGACGGCGCCCCGACCTCGCCTGGAATTTGGCCGGACTGATTTTTCTCCGGCACTTGAGGCTGCACCCCTCCCTTGAATTGGAGTGCAACTGAGCCTTATCGGATACTCTTCCCCGTTCTCGCCCCGCCTCGCGCGGGGCGATGCACTTCATATCATTCCCCCAGGGTCATTCCCCCAGAGTGGGCCTCGCATCGCAGAAATGACGCCTGCTACTGCGTCTTCTGAGGATCGTCGGCCGGGTTCACATACTTGATGCCCCACGGACCGTTCGTCGTGATCTGGATCACCGCCTCCTCGTCGGCGTAGGCGAAGTGCGCCGTTCCGGGCATCATTGCGAAGAAGCTGCCCGCGGGCAGCGGCTTGGCCAAGCCACGGTCGGCGGTATTGCCCATTCCAAGATTGAAGGTTCCTGAGATGACCGTAACGACTTCATTCCCTGGATGAGTGTGCGGCGGGATCGCATACCCGGCCGGCACTTTAAGCCGTAGGGCAAACAAGCCTTCCTTGGACGGGTCTCCAAACAACACCGCCGCCTGGGCCCCGGCCGGGAGCGTCTTTGGGGCTGCGCCCCATTGGACGTCATTGGGCGTGACGAGCACGTGGGCGTCCTTAGCCTGGGCGGACGAGGCAAGGGTGCAGAAGGCGGATATTCCGATGGCAAATGCGGAGATGACTTGCATGACAACCTCCCTGTGATGCCTTTGACGGCTGCGCGCCAGGGCAGGCTCGCTGCAGCTTCAGGCTAGTCCGGCGGCTATGTGCAAACAAGCAACTCGGCAGACTGATCAAGCGGATGTGAGCTTCCGCTCGGGTCAACGGGAGTGTGTCCGGCCGGCCTCTCTCTGGGACTGCGGATTGTAGTCAAAAAGAATGGGGAGACCGGTTGCCCGATCTCCCCTCGCAGAAGCTCTCCGGTCTGTCTTACAAGACGAAGACCCAGTTGGCGATCAGCACCACGGCCAACCCTGCGACCAGGGTCAGGTAGGGCAGGATGCCCGCCTTGCGGACCTTCAGATCCTCCTGACGAATGCCAAGGTCGTCGAGCATTTGCGCCGGGAACTTGCCGCCATCCTGGATGTAGTGGCGGTAACAGAAGACCGGGATGATCAGCCCCGCGGCGATGATGCCGGCCCACAATGCCGAGGGGTTCCACACCTTGGCGCCAGCGCCCATGAACATGGCGTTGACGTAGGAGAGAATGCCGCCGATGGCGATCATGAAGGTCGGCGCGCGCCACGGACGATGGATGTGGCCGTTATCGATGCGATGGATCCAGCCGGCATTCAGGTTGAGGAAGTTGAAGATGATGTAACCGCAGTTCGACACAGCCAGGATGAAGAAATAGCTGGTCGCGTCAGCGGCGGCGATCGCCAGGAGGAAGAGGTTGAAAACCAGATCGCTCCACATCGCCGCAGTCGGCGCGCCGTGCTCGTTGACACGCGACAGGTAGCGCGGCAGCCAGCCGTCCACCGAGCCTTGGTAGAGCGTACGCGAAGACCCGGCCATCGCCGTGTTGATGGCGAGCATCAGCGCCAGGATCATGAGCATGATCATGATGGTGGTGATGAAGCCGGAGCCGCCCACCATGCGCGCCATTGCGGCGCCGACGCCGGAGCCGTCGACGATCGGGTCAGCCAGCATGCCCTCGAGACCGAGCACGCCCTGGAAGGTGAACGGCACCAGGGTGTAGAGCACCAGGCAGAGCAGGCCCGAATAGAGGATCGCCCGCACCGTGTCGCGCCCCGGATTCCTGAATTCGCTGGTGAAGCAGATCGAGGTCTCGAAGGCGTAGGCCGACCAGGCCGCGATAAACAGACCACCGAAGACGAGCGTCCAGCCGGAGATATCCCAAGCGCCCGGCTCCGGCGAATAGGCCTCGGCCAGCGGAACGAACGGCGTATAGTTGTCCCAGTTGATCTGACCCGTCAGCAGCGGCACGATGCCGACGATGAGCATCGGTATGATGACCGCGAGGCCGATGAACTTCTGCACATTGGCCGTGCCCAGGATGCCGCGATGCTGGATCGCGAATGTGATCAGCATCAGCACAACACCGATGAAGAAGACCGCGTTGAGCGAAAATTGCACGGGGCCGAGCGATCCGCTGTAGAGCGTCCAGTCGCGAATGACCGGCGTGGCGGCGGCCGTCAGCGCGGCAATCGCATCGGCCGCGGTTTTGCCCGCGTTGGCAGGGTCGGCCAGCCAGGTGGCGACTTCCGGCGAGGCCTCCGTGAAGCCGGGGATGGGCGCGAAGGCGTTGAGCAGGTAGGCAGCGGCGATGGAGCAGCCGAGCGACAGCACCGGCGTCCAGGCGAGCCAGTTGCACCACACCGACAGCGGTGCGATGAACTTCGAGTAACGCAGCCAGGCGGTGGCACCGTAGACGGAGGCGCCGCCGGACTTGCTGGGAAACAGCCCCGCGATCTCGGCATAGGTGAATGCCTGGATGAGGCCGAAAGAAACCGAGACCATCCAGATCAGATAGGCCGGTATGCCGACGGTGCCGGCGATGCCGCCGATCGAGAAAAGCACCAGGGCCGGCACGCCGCTGGCCACCCAGAAGGCGCCGCGCCAGTCGATCGTTCGATGAAGCTGGCCTGCGGCAGGCGCCGCAAAGGCGGTAGTCACAACGCTCATTGGCTTGAAATCCCCATTTTGAAGACGAAGGACCCCACCGTCCTCCGTTGTCCCCGTTCGGAATTTTTTTCCTGGTAGTCTTCTTTTTTTCCTTCAAATGAAGATCATCCCAATTGGGGGCGTCGTCAAGGGTATTTTGTCGCACCTTGCACAGGGCGCTGGACCAATACCTCGCGGGCGATGTGAGGTCAGGATTTAGGGTCGCAAACCGCAGGAATTCAGGCTCTTGGAAAGCCCCGGCAGCCCAGCGATCAGGGCTGGGCGCCCTAATGGTCTGCTCGGGAGAGTTGAGACGCCTGCTTTGGCGAGCCTCGATCCCGCCAATTCCTAGATCGAGGGTGTATCAGTCGTTCTGACGAGCGACTGCCACGTGCGACGCTTGACGTAGCTTAGAGTTAGCCTGCCGCGCGATCGACAGCGGCAATGTCGTCGACGTCATCGGCATAGCTGGACTTCGTACGGTCGATATGGACGATCTCAGATAACAAGAGGAGGAATGAAGTGAAGGCTGAACTGCTGCTCGACTGCAGGAACGTGCACGGCGAGGGGATTTTCTGGTCCGCCCAGCACAAGCTCCTTTACTGGACCGATATCGACGGCCAGCAGGTCTGGACCTACGACCCGCGAAGAAAGCGTAGTGAAAGCTTCAAGGTGCCCGGGCCGGTGGGCTGCTTTGCAGATCGGGCTGGCCGCCCCTTCAACGAAGTGGTCGCTGCCTTCGCAGACGGCTTCGCCTTGCTCGACCTGAAAACCGGCGCGCGGCAGGATATCGGCGCGTTCGAGCCTGACCTGCCCACCACTCGGCTCAACGATGGGCGCACCGATCGCCAGGGACGGTTCATTGCCGGCGGCATGGATCAGGACGGCGTGAAGCCGATCTCCTCGGTCTGGCAACTCGGTACGGACTTGACGCTGAAGCGACTGTTTGGAGACGTGGGCTGTGCCAACGGCACCTGCTTCTCGCCCGACGGGCGTACCATGTGGTTCGCCGACAGTCCTACCAAGCGCATCGATGCCTTCGACTACGACCCTGCCACGGGGGCTCTCGGCGCGCGGCGGACGATCGCGCATACGCCCGATCCGGGCGTGCCGGACGGCTCCTGTGTCGATGCCGAAGGCTTTATCTGGAACGCCATCTGGGAGGGGTACCGCGTGGAGCGCTGGTCGCCGGATGGCCGGCTCGATCGCGTGATCGACGTGCCGGTGAAGAAGCCGACCTGCTGCGCCTTCGGCGGCGAGGATCTCGCCACGCTCTTCATCACGACGTCCCGTCAGGGCGAAACCGAGGATGATCTCGCCAGGGAGCCGCTCGCCGGAAGCTTGTTCCAAGTCCGGCCAGGGGTGCGCGGTCTGCAGGACCAGCCCTTCGGCGGCTGACAAGGCCGGATCTGCCCGATAAGGGTCTCGATAGGGAGGCTTCTCAGCCCTTGCTGCGCGTCAGCAGACCCCTCGCGGTGAGTACTGCGACCGTGGCGAGGATCAGCACCACCGAGATCGCCGCGACCGCCGGGTTGATGTTGTCGCGCAGCCCCATCCACATCAGCCGGGGCAGGGTGATGGCGTCGACGCTGGTGATGAAGAGCGTCACGCCGATCTCCTCCCAGGAGAGCACGAAGGAGAGCAGCGCGGCGGTGAGCAGGCCGAAGCGGATATTCGGGATGATCACTTTGGTGGCGCGCTCCCACACCGAAGCGCCCAGGCCCCTGGCCGCAAGATCGATGCGCCGGTCGACCTGCGAAAGCGAGACCAGCAGCAGCACGACGGCGAAGGGCACCGTCATCACCGAATGGGCGAGCGCCACGCCGAGCCAACTGTCATAGCCGATCGCCTTGCTGACACTCGAGATCGAGGTGAGGAGGAAGTAAAGCGTGAGCGCCGAGACTACCGGCGGCACCACCATGGGAAGCAGCACGAACCCGACCAGCAGCGCCGAGAAGCGCGGCCTGAACATCCAGATGCCGAGGCTGAAAGTGAGCGCCAGCACGGTCGAGATCAGGCTCGACACGATCCCGATGCGCAGGCTGAGCAGGATGCTCTGCAGCCAGCGCGGGTCTTCGATCAGCGTGCGATAGTGGCGCAACGACAGTTCGCCGGACGGCATCGAGAGCATGCGTGATGGCGTCAGCGAGACTGGAACCACGGCCAGAAGCGGCATCAAGAGGAACAGCGCGACGAGCGTGCCGAGGACGAGGGCGACCGGGCCGGGGCGGTAGGAGGTCATCGGCTCACACCATCTGCGCCGGCTTGAGGGTGCGGAAGAGCAGCGCCATCAGCGCGCCGACGATCAGCACCAGGACCACGCTGATCGCAGCAGCCAGCCCCCAGTCTGGGCTCTGGAAAAGGCGGACATAGACGAGTTCAGCGACCATCACGCTGCGCCCGCCGCCCAGGATCGCCGGCGTCACGAAGAAGCCGAGGGCGAAGACGAAAACGATCAGCGCCGCACCGATGATGCCGGACATCGTCATTGGCACGAAGACGGTCCAGAAGATCCGCGTGCGGCTCGCCCCCAGGCCGCGGGCCGCGAGCAGCACGCGCTCGTCCAGGTTGCGCATGGCGGACGCCAGCGGGAACACCGCGAAGGGAATGAGGAAGTGCGTCATTCCGACGATGACGCCGAATTCGTTGCGGACCAGCGCCAGCGGCTCGGAGATGAAACCTAGCGATTGCAGCCAGGTGTTGATCAATCCGCGGTTCGACAGCAGCGCCACCCAGCCGAAGGCGCGGGTCAGCACGGAGATCCAGAATGGCACGAGGATGCAGAATTCGGTGATCCTGCGCTGCAGCGGCGTGCCGCGCACCCACAGGAAGGCGATGGCATAGGCGCATGTGACGGAGGCGAGCGTCACGATCGCGCAGATGCGGAACGTCCTGATGAAGACCGACTGCACCAGCGGGTCGGACAGAAGCACACTGTATTGCCCGATCCCCGGTTCGGGCAGCGTCACGCTCCAGCCTGCCACGCCCAGGAAGGGCACGACATAGGCGAGCGACAGGAAGAGGAGGAGCGGCGCCAGGAAAAGCGCCGCCCCCGTTCTGTTCGAGAGCGTCTGCACTCCCGCCTCAGGCCGAGATCAGCTTCGTGAACTCGTCGAGAGCGGTGGAATAGTGCTCGGCATACCATTCCATGTTGAGCGGGATCTGTTTTGCCATATTGGCCGGATCGACCGGATTATGCCGGCGCTTGTCCTCGGGGATCAGCGCGTCGGTCGCGGGATTGGCCGGGCCCTGTCCGAGCTTCTCGAACATGACCAGTTGCTTCTCAGGGGCCTGGGCGCTGGCGATGAACTTCATCGCCGCGTCCTTGCCGCCGGGATTGTTCTTGATCACCGCGAGGGCGCCGGGCGAGATCAGGCCCTGGTCCCAGATGAACTTGATGCGCCCGCCGGAATCCTGCTCGATCAGCGAGGCGCGGGTCGACCAGATGAGACCGATGGAGGCCTCCCCGTCCAGCATGAAGGACTGGCTCTCGGAGCCGCCGCCCCAATAGCCCACGACATGCTCCTTGAGCGCTGCGATCTTGTCGTGCGCACGCTTCAGGTCGAGCGGATAGAGCTTGTCGGGCGTGACCCCGTCCGCAAGCAGGGCAGCCTCCCAGTTGCCTACGCCCCACTTATAGAGGGTGCGCTTGCCCGGGAATTTTTCGACGTTGAACACGTCGGCCATGCCGGTCGGAGCCTGGTCGCCGTATTTTTCCGAGTCGTAGGCGATCACGTAGGAGAAGAAATAGGACGAGGCTGCATACTCCCAGCCGAAGCCTTCGCGCATCTTCGACTTGTCGACGACCGAGTAATCGATCGGCTCGAGCATGCCCTTGTTGCCGAGCGTGATCGCGGAGAACGGATCGACGTCGACCAGATCCCAGGTCGGCGCGCCGCTCTTGAACTGCGCTTCGATCGCGCCTTCCGTCGGTCCCGAGCCGTCCATCTTGACGGGGATGCCGGCTTCCTTCTCGAAAGGCTGGCCATACGCCGCGCCATAGGCGTCGATGGCGTCGCCGCCCCAGTTGACCAGCACGAGTTCCTTGTTCTGCGCCCACAGCGTGGTGCTCTTCATCAGCACCGGCGTTCCCGCAAGCAGAACGGCCGCGAGCTGCGTGAACTGCCGGCGCGAGATCTCGCCGGCCCGGGCCCGCTCGGCCAGGCGTGCGAGGCCTTCCTTCCTCGTATCGTTGGTCATGGTCTTTCCCCATCTGTTGGTTTTGTCTCGGGCATGCTCAATGTCCCCCGCCCGGAAGGAGGAAACCCTGCTCGGTCGGCCAGTTGAGCCAGACCGCATCGCTCCCGAGTGCGAGCGCAGCGGTCTCATGCGGAACCGCGACCGACAGTTTCGCGCCGGCCCTGGTTCGCAGTTCGAGCTTGGTCGTGTTGCCGAGATAGGTCGCGCCGCTCGCCCGCGCCGTGATGCTGTTGAAGCCGGACTTCGGCTCCGGCGACACGGTGATGTGCTCGGGTCGAAGCGCCAGCACGGCCGCGTCGCCCACGTGATCACCACCGTTGAGCAGCCGGATCGGCCGCTCGTCGCAGATCGCCACGGTGCCGACGCCGTTGCGGTGGACGCCGGTCACCGGCAACATGTTGATCTCGCCCAAAAACTCCGCGACGAAGCGGCTGGCCGGCCGTTCGTAGACTTGCCTAGGGTCGCCCACCTGCAGCAGCTTGCCGTGATGGAAGATCGCCACGCGCGACGACAGCGCCAGCGCCTCGCTCTGGTCGTGCGTGACGAAGACGAAGGTGGTGCCCGTCTCCTCGTGCAGCCGCTTCACCTCCGCCTGCATGGCACTGCGCAAACTCTTGTCGAGCGCCGAGAACGGCTCGTCGAGCAGGAGCACGCCGGGCTCGAAGACCAGCGCCCTGGCGAGCGCAACGCGCTGCTGCTGGCCGCCTGAAAGCTGGGACGGCAGCTTCTTTTCGTGGCCGACGAGGCCGACCCGCTCGATCATCGCGCCGACGCGGGTGCGGATCTCCGCCTCGGGTTTCTTGCGGACGCGCAGCGGGAAGGCGATGTTCTTCTCCACGCTCATATGCGGAAAGAGCGCGTAACCCTGGAACACCATGCCGGCTGCGCGCTGCTCCGCCGGCTGCGCGGTGATGTCCACTCCGTCGCCGTAGAGGCGGCCGGATGTCGGGCTCTCGAAGCCGGCAAGGATCATGAGGAAGGTGGTCTTGCCGGAGCCGGACGGCCCCAGAAGCGTCAGGAACTCGCCCCTGCCGATGTCCAGCGAGAGATCGTTGAGCGCGCGGAATGAGCCGAAGCTCTTGCTCACGCCCTCTGCCTTCAGTTCCGCGGCCCGGCTGGGCTCAGCCATTCCCCTGGTCCCCGATTTTTGTCAGGAGCGTACGGGCGTGCGGCATCAGCCGCAACCGAATTGTTTTCGTGTGATCGGCAAATTCCATTCACCTCAGAACGCCAGGACGTATTCCGATCGCGCGGTCGTCTCGGCCTCGGAGAGCCGCGACCTGAGCCATTGAGCGAAGGCGCGCAGCACCGGGTGGTCTGCCCGGGACGGCTCGGAAACGAGGAAGTAGGAGCGCGGCGACTTGATCGCCAGATCGAACGGCTTGACCAGCCGTCCCTCGTTCAGCGCGCTCCGGCTGGTGAGCTCGTCGCCCATCGCAATCCCCTGTCCGGCGATGGCCGCCGAGAACACCAGGTTCATGTCGGAGAAGAAGATGCCGCCCTCCGGGTCGGGGTTTTCGACCCTTGCCAATGCGAGCCAGCGCGACCAGTCCTCGGTGTCGCCGAGATGCAGCAGGTTTGCCTTCAATACGTCGGCCGGCTTGGAGAAGCCGCCGAGCTTGTTGAGGAGCGTCGGGCTGCAGAGCGGCGAGAAGCTGATCTCGCAGAGCAGTTCCACCGCCTTGTTGGACCATGCGCCATCGCCAAAGGCGATGAAGGCGTCCGCATCCGGGTTGGATACGTCGTCCAGCCGGCGTGGCGTGAGCAGCGTCAGCGATACACCGGGGTGCATGCTCTGGAACTCGGCGATGTGCGTGCAGAGCCAGAGCGAGGCGAAGCCCGACGTGCAGCTCAACGCGAACGAGCCGCCGAGGCCGTTGGCGGCCTGATCCTGCCCGGCCTCGCTCAAGGTGGCGAGCGCCTTGCGCACCTGATGGGCGTAGCGCCTGCCGCGCGGCGTCAACTCAACGCCCTTGCCGACCCGCCGCAGCAGCTCGAAGCCGAGCTCCCGCTCAAGGAGGCGCAACTGATGGCTGACGGCACTGCGTGTCAGGTGCAGCTCGTCGGCCGCCCGCCATACACTGCCGTGCCGGGCGAAACTGTCCAATGCGCGCAGGGCCTGCGTCGACGGCACCCACATTTTCACCTCCTCCTCGGCTCGGGCGCATCGTGCTGAGGTGAAAGGAATTTGCAAGAGGGGCGAAAAAGGATCGCTTTTCCACTTGGCTGATCGGTGTTCTCCTTCCCTATGAAGGAGTTTCACTTGACCACGTCAGCTCAAGAAACCGCGCTCGCCCATGTGAACGCCGCCCGCCAAAACCTTTCGGCGTGGACGAAGACGATCTTCGATTTCGGCGAGACCGCCTGGCGCGAGTATCAGTCGGCCGCATGGTATGTCGAGCGGCTGAGGGCGGAAGGTTTTTCGGTCGAAGAGGGCTCGGGTGGCATGCCCACCGCCTTCTGCGCCCACTGGACGAGCCGCGCCGGCGGCAACGCGTCGGGTCCGACCATCGGCATGTATGCGGAATATGACGGGATTCCCGGCAACTGCCAGGATGCTGCGACGGCCAGGCGCCCGCGCGCGGGCTTGAGCGAATTTGCGGGCGGGCACACCGATCCGCATTCGGGGCTCGGCATGGCGGGCCTGGGCGGCCTGCTCGCGACCAAGGCCGCGATGGAGCGGCATGGCATCCCGGGCACGCTTCGCTTCACAGGCGAGCCTGCCGAGAAGGTGCGCGGCTCGAAGCCCATCCATGCGGCGCGCGGCTACTATGACGGGCTGGCCGGCATGATCTCGTTCCACCCGTTCTACATGCTGCCGCTGTGCAACACGGCGCGTTGGGACACCCACTGCGGCGCGGCCTACTCGATGATCTACCGCTTCGTCTGCGACGCCCCCGAGCGCTGGAATGCAGGAGGTGACGGCGCGCCGATCCCGCAGTCGCATTCGGCGGTCCGCGCGCCCGGCGCCAACGACGCGCTGATGCTGATGCTCATGCATTCCAAGGCGCTGCGCGATTCCATGCTGCCGCATCAGGGCGGCTGGTCGATCTCGGACGCCGTGCTGACCGCCGGCCAGGCCACCGCCGACAACCTGCCGGCCGCACTCGCCGAGGTGCAGTTCATGATTCGCGTCCCAACGCTGGCCATGGCGGAGCAGGTGACCGCCGCGCTCGACCGCATCGCCGCGAGTGCGGCAGGGTTGAGCGGCTGTCGGTTCGAGCGCCACTGGGTGTGCAAATCCCGGCCGGGCCTTGCCAACCACGCCATGGCGAACCTCGCCTGGGATGCGCTGAGCACGGTTGGCCCGCCGCAATGGGATGCTTCCGCCAAGGCCATCGCCCGCGAAATCCAGCGCAATGCGCTGGGGGTCGACACCGAGGAGCCGTTCATCCCCGAATGCGAGGCGCTGATCGCGCCGTGGGAAGCGGAAAAAATCCTGCGCCGCGACCTGCCGCCCTCGCAGACTCACTCCACCTCGGACGACTACACCGACATGTGCTGGCACGCGCCGACTGCCCGCTTCTATGTGGCGCGGCCCGCGCTGCGCTCGCCGAACGGCGCGTCCCCGCCGGCCTGGGCCATGAATGCGCTAGGCGGAATCCCCGAAACGATCGATCCTATGGTGGTCTCGGCCGCGAAATGCATCTCGCTGATCGCGCTTCGCCTTCTCGAGGACGAAGGCGCGCGGAGCGACGCCATGGACGAATTTACCCGCCGCACCGGCGGCGGAGTAGGCGGCTCGGAATGGCTGCCGCCGCTTTGCGACTACGACCCGCCCATCCATTTCCGCTGGCCCGAATATGTGACCACGCCGCGCGGCCGCGACTGGTGGATACCCACACCGCCCAATCAGTAGGAGGAGAGCGCCCATGACCCGCCACGAGACGTTCGAGACAGACGAGCCTTTTTCGCTGCAGCGCCGCCGCCCCGAGGGCGGCACCCCGGTGCTTGCCCAGTGGGGTTTCCGCAACGAGACGGACCCGCTGATCGACGTGCTGCTCGGCTCGCCGGCCTTCCTGCGCCATATGGCCACCAGTTCGCTGTCGCGCAAACACCTGCGCGAGGCGCCCTGCAACATCCAGGTGGCGCAGGCCCAGCACAAGGAACTCGTCGCGGCTTACGAGCACTTCGGCGTGCGCGTGCACTGGCATGAGCCGACGCCGGAACTGCCGATGCAGGTCTACTCGCGCGACTCCTCGGTGATGACGCCCTACGGCGCGTTCATCACGGCAATGGCCAACTGGTGGCGGCGGGGCGAGAACTATGCCGCCATCCGTACCTACGAGAAGCTCGGCATCCCGATCTACGACATGGTCACGGCCGGCACTTTTGAGGGCGGCGACTTCAATGTGATCGAGGACGGCGTGGTGCTGATCGGCTGCGGCGGGGCGCGCACGCAGGAAGAGGGCGCGCGCCAGGTGCAGGACTGGTTCGAGAAGGAGGGCTGGGAGACCCGGATCGCCTTCATCGACGAGTATTACGTGCACATCGACCTGATGGTCGTGCCGATCGCCCCGAAGCTCACGGCCGTCTGCCTCGACTGCACCGAGCCCGGCATCGTCGACTGGCTGAAGGGCAAGGGCCACGAGATCATCGACGTGCCGTTCCGCGACACCATGGCTCTCGGCTGCAACTTCATGTCGCTCGGCCGCGACCGGGTGATCGCGCCGACCATCAGTCAGACGCTGATCGGCAAGCTTCGCGCGCTTGGCTTCGAGGTCGCCGCGGTCGAGATGAGCGAGATCTCCAAGACCGGTGGCGGCATTCATTGCATGGCGCAGGCGCTGCGGCGCGAGGCGTAGGAGGAGGGGAGGGCGCCTCCACCTCCCCCCTGGGGGAGGTGGGTTGCGGTGCTAAACCGCCCTCAGCCGATCCGGCAGCAGCGAGATCGTCTCCTCGACTGCATTGGCGAAGGCGAAACGCAGGTGCCTTTCCTGGCCGGGACCGAAGAAGCCGCCGGGGATTGTCACCACGCCTGCCTCTTTGGCGAGCCGCTCGGAGACTGCGATGGAGTCGAGGCCCTCAAGGGGATGGCGGATATAGGCGAAATAGGCGCCGATGGCGTCGATCTCCCAGCCCGGGCATTGCGCGATCACCGCCTTCAGCACCGCGGTGCGCGACTGGATCGTGACTCGGTTGGCTTGTCGCCAGTCGTCCAAGATCGGAATGGCTCGCGCCAGGGCGGCCTGCGCGGCGCGCGGGGCGCAGATCTGCAGATTATCCATGATCTTGGCGACCTGCGCCACCAGTGCGGTCCCCGCGGTGATCGCGCCCAGTCGATGACCAGGGATGCAGAAGCTTTTGGAAAAGCTGTAGAGCCCGATCAGGTTCTGCTCCCAGTCGGCCTTGGCGAAGAGCCCGTGCGGCGGCTGTCCCCCGTCGGGCAGGAAGTCGCGATAGGTCTCGTCGAGGATGAGCCAGCGCTTCTCCCGGCGGCAAAGCTCGAAGATCGCCTTGAGAAGGTCGGGCGGGTAGACCGCGCCAGTGGGGTTGTTGGGCGAGACCAACGCCACCGCCCGCACGTCCGGGGTGAGCGCCTTCTCGATCGCCTCGACCGAAGGCAGAAAACCGTCCGCCGCACGTCCATCCACTGTCGCCACCCGGATGCCCAGCATTCTTAGGGTGGACTCATGGTTGAAGTAGACGGGATTGACGGCGAGGACGGCATCGCCCGGTCCAGCCACCGCCAGCGCCGACACGACGAAGGCCTGGTTGCAGCCGGAGGTGATGTGCACGTTTTCCGCGCCAATCTGGGCCCTGTACAGCCTGGCGGAATCGGCCGCGTAGGCAGTGCGCAGCGCCGGTTCGCCCTCGATGTCGCCATAGCCGGTGTTGCGCGTCGAGCCAGCTTCTTCCGCCAGGAAGCGCAGCATGTCCGGGTGCGGCGGATAGCCTGGCACGGCCTGCGACATGTCGATGAGCGGCCCGAGGCCGTCGCGATACTCCCTGGCCCAGGCCTGCACCGCAGGCACGGCCGGCGGCGCGAGACGATCCACATGCGCATTGAAGGGCGGCAACGAAATTCTCCCAAAACGGTCCGGTGCGGTGCATAAGCAACTTCGTGGCCAAGACAAGGGCCAGACTCGATAAGTTGAGAGGACGAGGCCGAAGATGATCCTGGACGACCTTGCGGCAATCGTCGGCGCCGGCCACGTGCTCGGCCGAGAGCAGATCGAGACCCGCGCGATCGACTTCTGGTCCAGTGATGCCACCAGGGCGCTCGGGCTGGTCCGGCCCGCATCGACGGCGGAGGTCTCAGCCATTCTCGCTCTCTGCCATGCGCGCGGGCAAGTGGTCATCCCCGAGGGCGGACGCACGAATCTCGTGCGCGGCACCGAGGCCGAACCCGACCACATCCTCCTGTCGCTCGAACGGATGAGCCGCATCGGCGAGATCGCAGCCGATTCCGGCTGGGTCGAGGTGGAGGCCGGCGCCGTGCTGCAGCGCCTGCAGGACCACGCCGCCGGGCAGGAGCTTCGGGTCGGCCTGGACCTCGGGGCGAGGGGCAGCGCCACGATCGGCGGGCTGCTCGCCATGAATGCCGGCGGGGTGCAGGTGATGCGCTACGGCTCGGCCCGCGCGCAGGTGCTTGGACTGGAGGTCGTTCTCGCCGACGGCACCGTCCTCGAGCATCTGACGCCCTACGCCAAGGACAATACGGGCTACGATCTCAAGCAGCTCTTCATCGGATCGGAAGGCACGCTGGGGATCATCACCCGTGCCGTGCTGCGGCTACATCCGCAACCGATCTCGGTGCAGACCGCGTTCCTGGCATTCGAGGAATTCGGTCCGATCCCGAAACTTCTCGGGACGCTGTCGCGCGGCCTGGCGGGTACGCTTTCCTCCTTCGAGGTGATCTGGCGCGACTTTTACGATCTCAACACCGAGGAGGGACGCCTGCGCGCTCCCGTCCGACGGGGATTGCCGTACTACGTGCTGTGCGAAGCGGAAGGGTTCGAGCCGGAGGCCGATGCGGCCCGCTTCGAGCGGCTCATCGTGGAGGCGATGGAGGCCGGCGCAGTCGATGCGGCGATCGCCCAGTCGGTTGCCCAGCGCGATGCTTTTTGGAGGATCCGCGAGGATTTCGAAGCCGAGATGGCGCTGTTCTCCGAGATGGGGGACTTCGATGTCTCGCTGGCGTTGGAGGACATGGAGTCGTTCGGCCGCGACCTGGCGCGGGCGGTGGACGAGCAGCTTCCCGGCCATTCGGGACTGCATGTCTTCGGCCACATGGGAGACGGCAACCTGCACGTGGCGATCGGCCTGCCATCCAAAGATAAGAAGCCCATTGCGGAGCGGATCGTCTATGATCTCGTCGCTGCGAGACGCGGCGCCATTTCGGCCGAGCACGGCATCGGTCTGAGCAAGCGCGACTGGCTCGGCCGCTCACGCAGTCAGGCAGAGATCGCGGCCATGGCCGCAATCAAGTCCGTACTCGACCCTCAAAACATTCTCAATCCGGGGAAGATTTTTCGGGCGGCCGGCTCCGCACCTGTGTGAGGGACCACATCTCTGCTAAGCCGGGACAGGAACGACCTACTTGAGCATGCCGTGGTGACTGAGCGCTAGGCCGACGGCGCCGAGCAGAGAATCGTTCTCCGTGTGCTTGCCCTTGATGATGCGCGTGCGGCTTTCCGGGGTGACATCGCGCGACTTGATGAGTGTGTGGCGCTCATAGGCGGCGATCAGCGGGTTGAGCAGCATGTCGCCGGCCAGCGCCATGCGCCCTCCGATGATGATGAGCGGCGGATTGATGATCGACCCGATGATGCCCAGGCCCCGGCCTGCGAACTCGGCCGTGTCCTCGATCATGCGCAATGCCCCGACATCGCCCTCCGCGGCCATCCGCATCGCGTCATCCATCGTCACGCGAAAACCTTTCACGCGCTCGATCTGCTCAAGCGGCCGCTTGAAGCTGGCGTAGAGCTCGAGACAGCCGCGATTGCCGCACCGGCAGAGATCGCCGGCAGGATCGATGCTGATGTGGCCGAATTCGCCCGCCCCGCCGGCGATCCCGGTGACGAGGCGGCCCTGCTGCACGATCGCGCCGCCGACGCCGAGATCGATCTTGAACAGCACGAAATCCTCACAGCCTACGGCCGCACCCCACATCATTTCGGCGATCGCCGAGCAGTTGCTCTCGTTGGCGGCGAAGATCGGCTGCTGCAGCACCGGCCCGAAGACGTCCCGTATATTGACGCCAGCCCAAGTGGGAACGATGCTGGCTCGCTGGACGACGCCTTCGGGGCTGACCGGTCCCGAGACGGAAACCCCTACACCCAGGAGGCCGGAGACGGGCAAGCTGTTCTCATCGTAGCATTCTGCGATTGCAGCTTTGGTGAGCTTTGCCGCACGGTCTGGCGGGTAGTCCAGGCCGAGGGTGACTGTTTTTTCGGCAATGAAGGAATGAGACACGTCCGCGACGACGACCCGGATCTCGTCGAGGCTGAGGTGGATACCGACGCAGGTGCCCGCTTCCGGATTGAGCGCCAGCGTGGCGGCCGGCCGGCCTACCCCCTTAATTCCTTCGTCGACAGAATAAGATTCCACGACGACGCCCGACCGTCTCAGTCCCGTTAGAGCGGTAGAGACCGTCGAGCGCGCCAGTCCGGTAAGTTTCGAGATTTGCGCCGCGGAGATCGCCCCGCGCTGGCTGAGGCAGCGCACGATAAGGCCTTCGGGCGATCCGGCCGGGGTGTCGACCAGCAATGATTTCAGAAGTTGTTTTGTCATTCTTGAGCGAGGACCTGCTTGACTGATCCCCTTATTTGATCATTCTAGAAAAAAATAGGCGCGTCGAGAAGTTCGACAGCGTCATATGAAACGGTCGCAATGAACCGTCAAATGGGAGTGAGACGATGAAGTATCTGAGGACGGCACTCGCCGCCGCGGCGGCGTCTACTTTTCTGATCGGCGTGGCTCATGCCGAGCCCAAGACCAACATGCTCCACCAGTGGGCGACCGGCTCGGACGCCCAGGCCATCGCCAAGCTCGGCGAGATGTTCGAGGCCAAGGGCGGAAAGTGGCAGCAGACCTCCATCGCTGGTCACACCGCCAACACGCTCGCCAAGCTGCGCGCCGACGTGATCGCCGGCAATGCGCCGCCCGCGGTGCAGTTGAAGGGCCCCGAGATCGCCGAGTGGAACGAGACCGGCATGACCGCCAATCTCGACGATCTCGCTGCGGCCGAAGGCTGGGAGAAGGTCGTCGCGCCGGAACTGCTACCGGTGATGAAGCCCGCCGGTCACTGGGTGGCCGCGCCGATGAACATCCACCGCATCAACTGGATCTGGGCGTCGCCCAAGGTGATGGAAGCGGCCGGCGTCACGGAGATCCCGAAGACCTGGGCGGAGTTCAACGCCGCCTGCGACAAGATCGTGGCAACCGGCAAAATCTGCCTGTCGCACTCGACCGCGGACTGGACCGACTCCACCGTGTTCGAGGTAGTGGTGTACGGCCAGGATCTCGATCTCTTCAAGAAGGCCTTCGTCGAGGGCAATGTTGACGCGATGCGCAGCGAAGGCATGGTCAAGGCCTTCGAACAGTTCCGCACCATGACCTCGAAATACATGGATCCCGGCATGAATGGGCGCGACTGGGATTCCATGTCGCATCTCGTCGGCCGCGGCGAGGCTGCGTTCCACATCATGGGCGACTGGACCATCGGCCTGCTGACCGCCGCCGGCTTCAAGGAGGGAACCGACTATACCTGCGCGCAGGCGCCGACCGACTGGGGCAAGCCGGGCTTCATCCTCAACTCCGACTCCATTGTGTTCTTCAAGCAGACCGACCCTGACTATGTGGAGGGGCAGAAGCTGCTTGCGAGCACGATCCTGTCGCCGGAGTTCCAGACCATCTTCAACCAGACCAAGGGCTCGATCCCGGCCCGGCTCGACGTCGATCTCTCCAACGGCTTCAACCCCTGCCAGCAGATCGCGCAGAAGGACCTGCAGGCCTCGATCGACGCAGGCACGCTGGTGCGCTCCATGGCGCACAACATGACCGTTCCGCAGAAGGTGCGCGGCGCCATCATGGACACGATCACCGAGTTCGTGGCCACCCCCGGCATGTCCGCTCAGGACGCGGCCAACGCCATGGCCGACGCCGCCGAAGCGCAGATGTAATCGCGATCAGGCCCGGGTGTGTTTCGCGCCCGGGCCATTTCAGCAGGCGCGCGATGTCGACGCAGGACCTGACCATCCCGATAACCGCGCCGCCACGGCCCTGGCGTGACCGCATCGGCACCTGGGCGCCGATCCTGGTGCTTGCGCCTTCGCTTGCCGCCAGCTTCGTCTACGTCTTCCTGTTCACGGCCTGGACGCTCTATCTGTCGGTCTCCAACTCGTCGCTGCTGCCGAGCTACGACTTCGCCGGCCTTCAGAACTACGTCTCGCTCTGGTCGAACCGGCGCTGGAACATCGCCTACACCAACCTCTTCCTGTTCAGCGGCTTCTACATCGTCGGCTCGATGGCGGTCGGCCTGCTGCTGGCGATCCTGATCGACCAGCGGGTGCGCGGCGAAGCCGTATGGCGCACCATCTTCCTCTATCCGCTGGCGGTGTCCTTCATCGTGACCGGCACGGTGTGGAACTGGCTCTACAATCCCGTCGACGGGATCCAGGCGCTGGTGCGCAGCCTCGGCTGGAGCGACTTCAGCTTCGCGCTCACCGCCGACCGCAACTATGCGATCTATGCGGTCATAATCACCGGCGTCTGGCAGTCCTCGGGCTTCGCCATGGCGCTGTTCCTCGCCGGGCTGCGCTCGGTCGACCCCGACCTGGTCAAGGCAGCGCAGATCGACGGCGCTTCCGCCTTCCGGACCTATCGCAAGGTCGTCCTGCCGACGATCGCGCCGATCTTCCTAGCGGTCGCCGTCATCCAGATCCAGTTTGCCATAAAGACCTTTGACCTCGTGGCGGCGCTCACTCGCGGCGGACCGGGCGTCTCCACCACCTTCCCGGCCATCTATGTCTACGACCTGATGTTCCAGCGCGGGCAGATCGGCGAGGGCGCGGCAGCCGCAGTCATGATGCTTGCCGCCCTAGCCGTGGTATTGGTGCCTTACTCGTTCTGGGTCGTGTGGCGCCGGCGCAGGGAGAGCGGCCATGGCTGAGCAGGCGGCGGCACTCCTCTTCGACGCGGAGGCCGCGGCGGCGAGCCGCAGGCACTTCTGGACCCGGTTCGCGATCTACGGCGTGCTGACGTTCTTTGCTGCGATCTACCTGGTCCCGCTGCTGGTGGTCGTCTTCAACTCCTTCCGCGAGCAGGAGGAGATCGCGCGCAACGGCCTGATCTCGCTGCCGCAGACCTTCCGGCTGGACGCCTGGCGGGACGCCTGGAGCAGCTACTGCATCGCCGGCACCTGCGAGGGCATGAAACGCAACTTCTTCAACTCGCTCTGGATGACGATCCCGGCGACCATCATCTCCACGCTGCTGGGCGCCATCAACGGCTACGTCCTGTCCAAGTGGCGCTTCAAGGGCTCGGAAGTGCTCTTCACCTGCATGCTGCTCGGCGTGTTCATGCCTGGGCAGATCGCGCTGATGCCGTGGGCTTTCGTCCTCGGAAAGCTCGGGCTGACCAATTCGACCTACGGCCTGATCCTGGTCCACGTGATCCAGGGCATTTCCTTCACCACGCTTTTCTGCCGGAACTATTACCTCGGTATCCCCGACGACCTGATCAAAGCGGCCCGCATCGACGGCGCCGGATTCTGGCGGATCTTCCGCAAGATCATCCTGCCGCTCTCGCCGCCCATCCTGATCGTCACGGTGATCTGGCAGTTCACCGGCATCTGGAACGAGTATCTCTTCGGCGTCGTCTTCACCTCCGGCCAGCAGCAGCCGATCACGGCCGCGCTGGTCGCGCTGACGGCGAGCGGCACCACCGCGCGCGCCTATGACGTGATGAGCGCTTCCGTGCTCATCGGCGCGCTGCCGCCGCTGCTGATCTACCTGTTGGGCGGCAAGTATTTCGTGCGGGGTCTGACGCAGGGGGCAATCAAATGACCAGCCGAACCTTCTCCGCGCTCACGATCCGCAACGTCCACAAGAGCTTCGGCGCAGTCGGCGTGCTGAAGGGCATCGATCTCGAGGCGCAGCCGGGAGAGTTCATCGCGCTGGTCGGCCCTTCCGGCTGCGGCAAGTCCACGCTGCTCGCCATGATCGCCGGGCTGGAGAGCATTAGCTCGGGCGAGATCTGGATCGGGGATCGGCTGGTCAACTCCGTGCCGCCCAAGGACCGTGACATCGCGATGGTGTTCCAGTCCTACGCGCTCTACCCGACCATGACGGTGCGCGAAAACATCACTTTCGGCATGGAGAGCCGCGGCGTGCCGAAGGCCGAGCAGGCCGACGCGGTCAAGCGCGTGGCCGCGCTGTTGCAGATCGAGCCGCTGCTTAACCGCAAGCCCGGCCAACTTTCGGGAGGCCAGCGGCAGCGCGTCGCCATGGGTCGGGCGTTGGTGCGCGATCCAAAACTGTTCCTGTTCGACGAGCCGCTCTCCAACCTCGACGCCAAGCTGCGCGTGGACATGCGCACCGAGATCAAGAAGCTACACAACCGCGTCGGCAAGACCACTGTCTATGTCACCCATGACCAGGTGGAGGCGATGACACTCGCCTCCCGCATCGCGGTGATGCACCAGGGTTCGGTCCAGCAGTTCGATGCGGCGCAGACGATCTACAGCCGCCCGGCCAACATGTTCGTTGCCGGCTTCATGGGTTCTCCGGCGATGAACTTCATTCCGGCCGAACTGAGCGATGGCGAAGGCCGCGCGGCAGTGACGATCCGAACCGTCAATGGCGGCAGCGCGGCCTTGCCGCTCGCGCAGGCCCTGCCGACGCGCGCGCCGAAGAACGTCGTGCTCGGCGTCCGCCCGGAGCACATCTACCGCTTCTCCGACGACCTCAGGCAGCGCAAGCCCGGTCTTGCCGCTGTGCAGGCGCCGGTCGACCTGGTCGAGCCGACAGGCGCCGAAACCCTCGCCGTGCTGCGCTTTGGCGATCTCGAGGTCACCGGCCGCTTCGATCCCGACACCGCGCCGCGGGTCGGCGAAACCATGACGCTGGGCATCGATATGGCGCGTGCCTGCCTCTTCGATCCCGCTACGCAGTCCCTTCTTTGAAAGTCCTCACCTGTGAATTTCGCCAAATATCCGAGCCTGGCCGATCGCGTCGTGCTGATCACCGGAGGCGCCTCCGGGATCGGCGCCGACATGGTCCGCGCCTTCGCGCGGAACGATGCGCGCGTCGCCTTCCTCGATATCCAGGCAGAGGCCGGGCGTATGCTCGTCGAGGAGGTCTCTCGAACATCACGCCACGCGCCATTCTTCCTCGGGTGCGATCTCACCGATATCCCGGCGCTACGGGACGCAATCGAGAGGGTACGACGGAAGCTCGGACCGGTTGCCGCGCTGGTGAACAACGCCGCCAATGACGATCGCCATGCCATCGCCGACGTCACGCCCGACTACTGGGACCGCACGCAGGACGTGAACCTGAAGCACCAGTTCTTCGCCGCCCAGGCCGTGCATCCGCACATGAAGGAACTGGGCTTCGGCTCCATAATCAACATGTCGTCGATCTCCTGGCGCTTCGGCGCCGACCAGATGGCCGTCTATGCCACTGCGAAGGCAGCGATCGTCGGCATGACGCGTGCGCTCGCCCGCGGCTTCGGCCCGGACAATATCCGCGTCAACGCGATCGAACCGGGGGCGGTGATCACTGAGCGGCAGCGCCAGCTGTGGTTCAAGACGCAGGATGCGGTCGACCAGACGGTGGCGCGCCAGCTGATCCGAAAAGTGCTGCTCGGCGACGAGATCGCCCGCACCGCGTTATTCCTGGCGGCGGATGACAGTCGGATGATCACCAAGCAGTCCATCATCGTCGACGCCGGGCTGCGGTGATGGGGGCGCATCGCTTTGCTGCTGGGCTTACCAGGACTTTGTCGACCCCCACTCCGGTTTGCTGCGCAAACTACCTCTCCCCCGATCGACGGGGGAGAGGAAAGCCCGGCCGCGACGCATTCGCCTCTTCTGGCGCGGTGAATCAAAGGGCACGCTGTGGAAAGGCATGCGCCCTTCCTCTCCCTGGTCGATCGGGGGAGAGGTGGTTTGCGCGGCAAACCGGAGTGGGGGTCGAAAGCTGCTCCTTCAATCGACATCCAGGTCGTTACCGGCCGCTTTCGAAACGGGCTGTCCTATGCTGCGCATCGGCTTGAACCCCTACGGCCTCACCTATCACCTTGGCCTGCAGGGGCGAAACACGCCGCGCGCCAATCCGAATGGCGCAGGTCTGGAAGCTTTCATCCAACTCGCCACCGAACTCCGCGCAAAGACGCTGGAGATCTTCGAGCCGTGGCTGACGGCGATGTCCGATGACGAGGTGATGTCGCTGCGCAATCGCCTTGACGGGCTCGGTATGACCCCGGTGGTAAGCGGCGGCTATCTGATATCCGGACCGCTCGACAATGCGTTCCGAGCGGCGAGGCTCCTGGACGCCAAAATCATCCGGACGGCGCTGACGCCGGTGCTCTGCGGCGACCGCAATGCCTGGAGCGAGAAATGGACCGAGTTCAACTCGGCAATCCGCACCGCCCTGAAGGAGTGGGGGCCGCGGGCGGCGCTGGAAGGCCGCGTTCTCGCTATCGAGAACCACCAGGATTTCGGCAGCGCGGAACTCGTCGCCTTCTGTGAGGTTGGCGGCCCGGCCGTAGGCATTACCTTCGACACCGGCAACACATTTCCGGTCGGCGAGGCCCCGCTCGGTTTCACTCGCCGCATCGCGCCTCTCGTGCGCCACCTGCATCTGAAGGACTATCGCGTCCAGTTCACCGGCGAGGGTTACCGGCTCGTGCGCTGCGCCATCGGCGACGGCGCTGTGCCGTTCCGTGAGCTCGTGGCGATTCTCGCCGAGCATCACCCGCAACTGCCAGCGGTGGTCGAACCCGGAGCGCTGGAGGCGCGGCATGTGCGCTTTCTCAACGACGAATGGTGGAACGGCTATCCGGAGAAGACGGCGCGCGAGTTTGCCGCCTGCCTTCGCGCCGCGCAGCGCAACCGGCTGCCCGACGACGTGGACTACCGCACGCCCTGGGAGCGTGGCGACGACCAAGACCTTGTTTCCTACGAGCTCGACATGATCCGGCGCAGCGCCGCCAACATGAAGGAACTCGGTTTCATCACTGTGGAGGACCCTACATGACAACGCGCGAACTCAGCGGCCTGACGGCCTTTGTCACCGGATCCGGACGCGGCCTGGGCCATGTCATGGCCGATCGCCTCGCCGAACTCGGAGCCGACGTTGTGATCCACGACATGGACTGGACCCAGCCCGCCAAATACGGCGAGTTCGCCGATCTCGGCGAGTCGGCCAAGCGCCTCGCCCGGCATGGTACGCGGGTGACCGCGGTCACCGGCAATATCGGCGACCGCGCGGCCGTCGCGGAGATGAAGCGCAAGATCGAGACCGAGCTCGGCGACGTACACGTGCTGGTCAACTGCGCCGGCGGCGACATCGGCGCCAAGGGCGGCAAGCCCAACCCGAACAACGCACTCGACATCGACTATGAGGACATAAAGGTCCTCACCGAAAACAATTTGATCGGGACGATGCTGGTCTGCCAGGCCTTCGTGCCGCCGATGGTGAAACGCGGTTCCGGCTCGGTCATCAACATCGCCTCGGCTGCCGCCCATATCGGCTGCTCGCCGGAAGTGGTCTATTCCACCCTCAAGGCCGCCGTCGTGCACTACACGCGCTGCCTCGCCAAGGAACTCATCGAGGACGGGGTGAGGATTAACGCCGTCAGCCCGGGCGCGACGAAGACGGCACGCTTCCAGGCGACCCGGGTCGTCGATCCGGGCCGGATGGATTCCTCGAAACGATCGCTCAACCGCTATGCCGAGCCGGATGAGATCGCCGAGGCCGTGGCCTTCCTCGCTGGCCCCCGCGCGCGCTTCATCAACGGGCAGGTGATCCGCGTCGATGGCGGTTTTACCATCTTCCCCGGCTGATGAGGCCAATCAGGATGCAACGTCCTCGGCGAAGTTCTCCGCTGCAGCCAATGCGCTGTGCCAAAAACTGCGCCTTCACGCTTGACAGCCATGCATTCTGACTGAACACTAGCGTTCAGTGGGAGTGTAGGAGTTCATGGCGGGAGATAGCGCCGAACAAGCTGCGGGTGACCAGCGCGACGCGCTGCAGAAGCTTGCCAGCCGGATTCGCCACCTGCGTTCGGCACGTAAGTTGTCCCTGCGCGACTTGGCAGACCTCGCCGGAACCAGCGCCAGCTTTCTCAGCCAGCTTGAGCGCGGGCTGACGGGTGCCAGCACCTCGACTCTCAACCAGATCGCCTCCGCGCTCGGTATCAGTGTCGCCGAATTGTTTGAAGAACGTTCAGCCGCAGCGCACAGGGTTTTGAAGCGCAGCCAGCGCCCCTCGCTGCCGCCCACCGACGGCTGCCGAAAGACGCTCTTGTCCGCGCGCCCGGTGCGCAACTTCGAGGTCTATATCGGCGAGTTCGAGATCGGCGGATCCACCGGGCCCGACCTCTACACCCACGGGCAAGCCCACGAGATGCTGACCGTGCTGCGGGGTGTGGTCGAGGTCAGCCTCGGACAGGACAGGTACGTCCTCGAGGAAGGCGACAGCATCGAATATCCGACCAATACGCCGCACCGCACTGTGAATATCGGCAACGGGCGGGCGGAAGTAATGTGGATCATCGCGCCGCCGACTTCGGCTCGCACCGATTTGGAGAAATATGTCGCCTGGCAGCCCGCCGGGTGAGGAAACCCAGCCAACAACATTGGGAGGAACTGCAATGACAACCCGAAACAAACTGCTCCGCGCCAGCGCCGCGGCACTGATCATCGGCGCGCTCTGCGCCGGCGCGACTGCACAGGACAAGCCGGTTGCGGGCGACACCAAGGAAGGCTCGCTCAAGGGCAAGACGCTGACCTTCGTCTCCTTCGGCGGCATCTACCAGGACGGCCAGGTCGCCTCGCTCAAGGACTTCGTCGACAAGACCGGCGTTCAACTGCTCCAGGACGGGCCGACCGAGATCGCCAAGGTCCAGGCGCAGGTGGAGTCCGGCAACGTCACCTGGGACGTGGTCGATACCGGCGACCTGCCGCCCTACGTCCACTGCGGCACGCTCTTCCAGAAGCTCGACTTCTCCAAGATCGACGTGTCCAACATCCCCGAGGGTCAGGTCAGCGAATGCAGCGTGCCCGCCATGAACTATGGCGTGGTGCTGATGTACAAGAACGACACCTACAAGGATAACCCGCCAAAGAGCTGGAAGGACTTCTTCGACACCGAGAAATTCCCCGGCGTGCGCGCCATCGACGGCAGCGGCGAACCGACTGGCGGCTTCCTTGAGCAGGCGATCCTCTCGACCGGCGGCTCGGCCGAGAACATGACCGCTGACGACATCGACAAGGCGCTGGAGGTGGTCCGCAATCTCGGCCCCGACACGATCTACTGGAAGACGGGCGCGGAGTCGCAGCAACTCGCCGAATCCGGCGAAGCCGACATGATCATGATGTGGACCGGCCGCGCCATGACGGCGGTCAAGAACGGCGCGCAGTACACCCCGGCTTGGCAGGACTGGCTCGTCGTCATGGACCAGTTGACGATCCCGGTCGGCGCGAAGGATCCGGATGCCGCGCACGCGCTGATCAACTACGCTGTCGGCAAGCACGCGCAGGAGGTCATGGCGGAGAAGACCTCCTATTCGCCGATCCACAAGGATGCGCAGCCCAAGGTCGAGCAGATCGTCGCGGACTTCATGACCAACACGCCGGAGCGGCATAAGCAGGGTTATCAGCAGAACATCAAGTTCTGGGTCGAGAACCATCAAGCCGCACTGGAGAAGTGGAGCGCGGTGATGGCCGGCAACTGAGCCGGCCCTCATCAGCCGTAGCTTGATATGACTTCCAGTCCTCTCGTCGAAACCGATCCTGGCCGCGTCATCGCGCGGCCGGAGCCCGCGGCCAAGCGGACACGCAAGCCATTGGGTCCATGGCTCCTCGTCATGCCTGCGCTGGTGTTGCTCGTCGCCGTGCTTGGCTATCCGCTCGTGAGCGTTACGATGCGCAGTTTCGCCGAGCCGGACTGGGGTCTTCAGAACTACACGTGGTTCTTCGGCACGCCGGTGAACCTGATCGTGCTGCAGCGCACCTTCGCGATCTCGGCCTGGGTCACGCTGGTCTGCGTGATCTGCGCCTATCCCTATGCCTTCGTGATGACGGCGGTCGGGCCGAAGGTCCGGCTCGTCCTGGTGCTGTGCGTGCTCGTGCCCTTCTGGGTGAGCGGCGTGGTGCGCACGCTTTCCTGGGTGATCCTGCTGCAGGATTCCGGCGTCATCAACACCATGCTGCGCGGGGCCGGCCTCTCACCGGTGCGGCTCATCCGCACCCAGACCGGCGTCGTCATCGGCATGGCGCAGGTGCTGCTGCCGTTCATGATCCTGCCGTTGTATTCCGTGATGAGAGGGATCGACCTGCGCCTCGTCCAGGCGGCGCGCAGCCTCGGCGCGCGGCCGTCGAAGGCCTTCTTCAGCGTCTACCTGCCGCTGTCGCTGCCCGGCGTCTATGCCGGCGCGGTGATCGTCTTCATCCTGGCGCTCGGCTTCTACATCACGCCTGCGCTGCTTGGCGGACCGCGCAGCACCATGCTGTCGACGCTGGTCCAGAACCAGGTGCTGAGCCTGCTGCAATGGGGCCGCGGCGGAGCCATGGGCGTGGTGCTCTTGGTATCCACCTTCATTCTCCTCGCGCTCGCCGCGCCTTTGATGCGGCAGCGCTACAAGCAGGCCGGGAGCCGCTGATATGCAGATGCGTCCCATGACCCGCGTCCTCCTCGGACTCGCCTGCCTGCTGGTCGCGGTCTGGCTGGTCGCGCCCACGCTCGTCGTGGTGCCGATGTCGTTCAACGAGAACAAGTCGCTCGCCTTCCCGCCGCAGGGGTTTTCGACGCAGTGGTATGCGAATTTCGTGAACAACCCCGACTGGTCGTCGAGCTTCATCAACTCGCTCAAGGTGGCGGTCCTCGTCGCCATCCTCGCAGCGATCGTCGGCACGCTCGCGGCCTTCGGCCTCGACCGCATGAAGAGCAGGGCGAGCGGCCTTCTGCGCATGGTTCTGCTCACCCCGATGGTGGTCCCCGGCGTGGTGCTCGCCATCGGCATCTATGCCGTCTATCTCGACATGCGGCTGGTGGGCACGCTGCCCGGCTTCGTGCTGGCCCACACCATGCTCGCCATCCCCTTCGTGCTGATCGCCGTCACGGCGAGCCTCGAAGTGTTCGACAAGCGGCTGGAACTCGCCGCGACCAGCCTCGGCGCCGGTCGCCTGACGACGTTCCGCACGGTCACGCTGCCGCTGATCCTGCCGGGAATCCTGTCGGGCCTGCTCTTTGCCTTCGTGACCTCCTTCGACGAGATTATCGTCTCGCTCTTCATCACCAATCCCTATCTCAGGACGCTGCCTGTGCAGATCTATACCAGCATCACGCGCGACGCCGATCCGACGGTCGCTGCTGTGGGCACCATCCTCCTCTTCACCACGACCATCGTGATCGGCGGCGGTCTGCTGCTGTTCGCACGCGAGCGGAGGACGTGACGATGGCGGAGAACAAGCAAGTGGGCCGCGGTGCAGCCATCGACATCCGCTCGGTGAGCAAGGTCTACGGAAACTTCACCGCGCTGGACAACGTATCGCTCGGCATCCGTCCCGGCGAGTTCATGACGCTGCTCGGGCCAAGCGGCTCGGGCAAGACGACGACGCTGAACGTGGTTGCCGGATTCACCGAGATCACCGGCGGAAATCTCGAAGTCGGCGGGAGCAGCGTGGTGGGTATTCCCGCTCACAAGCGCAATATCGGCGTGGTGTTCCAGCACTACGCGCTCTTCCCGCACATGACGGTCGGCCGCAACGTTGCCTATCCGCTCGCGCTCCGGAAGGTGCCCTCGGCGGAGCGCGAGAAGCGCGTGAAGCAGGCGCTCGAAATGGTGAAGATGTCGGACTTCGCCCATCGCTATCCGAGCGAGCTTTCCGGCGGCCAGCAGCAGCGCGTGGCGCTCGCGCGCGCCATCGTCTTCGATCCGCCGCTGCTCTTGATGGACGAGCCGCTCGGCGCGCTCGACAAGAAGCTCAGGGAATGGCTGCAGCTCGAGATCAAGCGCATCCATCGCGAGCTCGGCACGACCTTCGTCTACGTCACCCACGACCAGGAGGAGGCGCTCGTCCTTTCCGACCGCATCGCGGTGTTCAACCGCGGCCGCATCGAGCAGGTCGGCACTGGCCGCGAGCTCTATGACGAGCCGCAGACGCTGTTCGTGGCGCGCTTCATAGGCGATTCGACCGTGCTGCGCGGGCAGGCGAACAGCGACGGCACGAGCACTGCGATCTCGATCGCCGGCGAGACGGTTACTATGGACAAGCGCCTTCCGGGCAACGGTGCGCCGGTGCTGCTTCTGCGGCCCGAAAAGCTCGCCCTGCGCCGCCGCGGCAACGGCCAAGGCGAGAGTGGTCTCAACCGGCTCAGCGGTACCGTCACTGAGGCGATCTATCTCGGCTCGGGCTCTAAATACGAGGTGCGGCTGAAGGACGGCTCCACCGCCATCGTGCGCTCCCCGCTCGGCGAGCAGAGTTTTGACATCGGCGAGGCGGTGGAAGTCACTTTCGCAGGTGCCGACGCCAAGCTGCTCGCCGACGACAGTACCGCCGATCAAACCCTTACCTAACCGGCCTTGAAGTCCATGCAAGCCAAGATCAACGGCAACATCTCATTCTGGTATGCCGATATCGGCGGCATTCCGACGCCGGGCGGGCCATTGCCCGGCGACATGGAGGCCGACGTGGCGATCGTCGGGGCCGGCTATACCGGGCTCTGGACCGCCTATTACCTGAAACAGGCGGATCCTTCGCTGCGCGTGGTCCTGCTGGAGAAGGAATTCGCCGGCTTCGGTGCGTCTGGCCGCAACGGCGGCTGGCTTTCCGGCGGCTTCTCGTGGTCTCGCGAGAAGTATCTGGCCGCATCGAGTCGCCAGGCGGTCGTGTCCATGCAGAACGCCATGGCCGGCACGGTCGATGAGGTTATCTCGGTCGCGGAGCGGGAGAATATCGACGCCGACATCCTGCGCGTCGACAATCTGACCGTCGCCACCAACGCCGCGCAGTGGGAGCGCGTGAAGGCGATGTATGCCGAAGCCCTGGAATGGGACACGCCGGCCACCAAGGTCGAGTTGCTCGACGCCAAGGCGGCCCGCGCCCGCATCAACATCCACAATATCCAGGGCGCAAAGGTGGTGCATGGCACGGCCCGCGTGCAGCCGGCCAAGCTGGTGCGGGGATTGGCGGAGGCGGTGCGACGCGCGGGCGCCGAGATCTACGAACAGACCACGGTGACCGGCATCGAGAAGGGCAGGGTGACCACCGACCGCGGCACGGTGCGCGCCCCCATCATCATCCGCGCTACGGAAGGCTTTACCGCCGGGTTGCCCGGCCAGAAGCGCAACTGGCTGCCGCTGAACAGTGCCCAGATCGTCACCGAGCCGCTATCCGACGCGCTTTGGGAGGAAATCGGCTGGAAGGGTCACGAGTTGCTCGGTGACGCGGCGCACGCCTATTGCTATGCGCAGCGCACTCGCGAGGGCCGCATCACCATGGGCGGGCGCGGCGTGCCCTACCGCTTCAACTCGAAGACCGACGTGCGGGGGCAGACGCAGCAGGCGACCATCGACCAACTGCACGCCATCCTGCTCAGGCTCCTGCCGCAGACGCGCGATCTCAGGATCGACCATGCCTGGTGCGGCGTGCTCGGCGTGCCGCGCGACTGGTGCACCACGGTCGGCTTCGACCAGAGGAGCGGCATGGGCTGGGCCGGCGGCTATGTCGGCCTCGGCGTATCGACCTCGAACCTTTCCGGCCGCACGCTATGCGACCTCGTGCTCGGCCGCGACACTGAACTCGTACGCCTGCCCTGGGTCAACCGCGCCGTTCGGCAATGGGAGCCCGAGCCGCTGCGCTGGCTCGGCGTGCACAGCATGTACCAGCTCTACAACCTCGCCGATCGGCGCGAGGAGGGCGGACTTCAGCACAGTTCGCGGCTCGCGACGCTGGCCGACAAGCTTACCGGACACTGAAAATTTCATTTTAGCAGGAGCACATACTTTGGTTGATTTGGAGGTCTTCAAGCATCTCGCCGATATCGATCTGGGCGAGGCCGAACCCAAGCCGACTTCGGTGGAAGGCGACCAGCGCGAGGCGGCGAAGGCGCTCTGGACCTCGCCGGATGGGACGGTGGAGGTGGGCGTGTGGGAATGCACGCCCGGCCGCTTCACCGCCGACCGCTCGACCACGTCCGAAATGTGCCACATCATCTCCGGGCATGTGGAAATGCGCACCCAGGACGGCACGGTCAAGGAACTGAAGGCAGGCGATCTCCTCACGCTGCCCCAGGGCTGGCGCGGCGAGTGGGTGCTGAAGGAAAAGACCCGCAAGCTCTATGTGATGCACAAGGGCAGTGTCGCGGCTCGCTGATGTAAGCGAGCCAGGCCTGCCCGCCGGTCTCACTGCCGCGAAATCGGCGCTTCGTGCTCTAACTGCCGGCTTGGTGTTGGGCCGAGGCGCCTCTGCGCAGGCCTTCCACCCATTGCCGGCAGAGGGCGGCGCCTTCTTCCGGCCGGAATGCCTCCGGGTTGAGGCACCATGCCAGCCACAGGCCATCGAGCAGGGCGTTGAAGGCGATCGCGGCCAGTCGCGTGTCCGCGATTACGAAACCTTCGTTGGCTGCAAGATCGATCAGAAGTCGCTCGATGGAGGTCAGGAAGCCTGAGTACTCGCGCTTCTGGGATGAACTCATGCGCGGCGAGTGCAGGATGAGCCCCCAGAACACCACCCAGACGCGTAACACCTCCTGGTCGAAGAAGGATTGGGAAAAGGAGGCCTGGATATAGGCCTCCAGCCGCGCCTGGGGCGTGTTCGGAGCGGCCTCCGTCGCCGCCATGATGGCTTCGAGGAGACCCTCCGACATCACGTCGAAGGCGTAGGCCACCAGTTCGCCGATCTCGCCGAAATGATGCGTGATGAGGCCCTGGGTGACCCCGGCTTCCGCTGCGATCTGTCGTGCGGAAATGCCCGCCGACCCCTTCTTCTGGATACAGCGCAGCGTCGCTTCCGCGAGTTGCCGGGCCCGATCGTCCGGCGCAACGCGGCGGAAATGCGCTCGTGGCTTCTTCTGATTGGTCGAAGGCATTCACCACCTGTGCGCGGTTCCAGTCGCCTTGCAGCTTGATATCCGCTCCTGGTCGAGCAGGGAAGCACGACCGGACCTTGTTATATGATCGTATAATTTCGCTTGCGAGCCCTGTCTTGTGGGCTATAGTTGGACCGGGCTCCGTTAGGGAGGATGGCTACGGCCGAAGCGGAATGATGAGGGACAGCCGTTACGACATCCTTTTCGAACCGGTCAAAATTGGCCCGGTGACGGCCCCCAACCGCTTCTACCAGGTCCCGCATGCCAGCGGCATGACCAACGCGCTGCCGCGCGTGCGCGCCGCCTTCCGCGAGGCCAAGGCCGAAGGCGGCTGGGGCGTCATCTGCACCGGAGCCTGCTCCATCCATCCGACCTCTGACGATGCGCCTTTGCCCTTCGCCAGCCTGTGGGACCTGCGCGACATCAAGGCCCATGCACTGATGACGGAGGCGGTGCACCGGCATGGCGCGCTTGCCGGCGTAGAGCTCTGGCATGGCGGCGCATCCGTCATGAACCGCGTCACCCGTACCCCGCCTCTCTCGCCCTCGGGAATCCCCTGGATGGCGACGCATGTCGGCTTCATGGGCAATCTGAAGCCCCGGACGATGGACAAATCGGACATCAGGGACGTGCTGCGCTGGCAGGCGGAAGCCGCCTTGCGAGCCCGCTCCGCGGGCTTCGACATCGTCTATGTCTACGCCGGCATGGGCTACCTCGGCTACGAGTTCCTGATGCCCGAGTACAACCACCGCACCGACGAGTACGGCGGCTCGATCGAGAACCGCGTCCGTTTCGTCCGCGAGATGATCGAGGTGACCAAGGATGCGGTCGGCCAGCACTGCGGCGTTGCCCTGCGCATCAGCCTGGAGGAACTACGCAGCCGGCCCGGACGCCACCAGCCGTCGGAGGCCCATGAGGTCATCGAGCTTCTCGCTGAGGTCCCCGACCTCTTCGACGTGAAGATGGATTCGAGCCCGACCGATTGCGCGCCGTCCCGCTTCGCGCCGGAGGGCAGCCACGAACCGGTGATCGACTTCGTCAAGCGGATGACCAAGAAACCAGTGGTGGGGGTCGGCCGATTCACCTCGCCCGACAGCATGGTCTCGCAGATCAGGCGCGGCGTTCTCGACCTGATCGGCGGTGCGCGCCCGTCGATTGCCGATCCTTTCCTGCCGGCCAAGATCCGGGAAGGGCGCCTCGACGAAATCCGCGAGTGCATTGGCTGCAACATCTGCATTTCGAGCTGGCACGACGGTGTGCCGGTGCGCTGCACGCAAAACCCGACCGCGGGCGAGGAGTGGCGCCGCGGCTGGCACCCCGAACGCGTCCGGCCAGCCGCCCGGAAGTCGAAGGTGCTGATCGTCGGGGCGGGGCCTGCCGGACTGGAATGCGCCCTGACGCTCGGCCGGCGCGGGCACGAGGTGATGCTCGCCGACGAAGCGGAGGAGCTTGGCGGAAGGCTCAGGTTCGAGACGCGTCTTCCCGGCCTGTCGGCGTGGCGGCGGGTGGTCGAATATCGGCTTGGCCGCCTCAACGAGATGACGAATGTCTCGCTGTTTCCTGCAAGCCGCCTCGGCGTTGATGAGATCATCGACATCGCTCCGGATCATCTGGTGTTGGCGACCGGCGCGCGCTGGACGAAGATGCTCTACTCCCCGCTCGAGATCCCGGTGGGGCAGATCGATGGGCCGGGCGTGTTCACGCCGGACGACATAGCGGACGGGAGGATCCCGGAAGGTCCTGTCGTCCTGTTCGACTTCGACAATTACTACATGGGCGGCGTTCTGGCCGAGCATCTGGCCGGGATGGGGCTCGATGTCCATTATGTGACGCCCGCCGGCCATGCCTCGGCCTGGACCATCATGTCCAACGAGCTGCCGCTGGTGCATCGCGCGCTGACGCGCCGCGGCGTGCCGGTGACCACCCTCCGGACGGTCGCCGGCTTCGACGGCGAGGCAGTCCGGCTTTCCCATCTGTTCACGGGCGAGGTCACGCAGATCGCCGCGCGTTCGCTGGTCATCGTCGGCCTGCGCAGCCCCCGCGACGAACTCTATCGCGAGCTCACGGCGCGGATGGCGGAGCTCAAGGCGGCGGGCGTCAGCAGCATCGAGCGGATCGGCGATGCGCTGGCCCCCGGCGCCATCGTCCATGCCGTCTACAGCGGCCACAAGCTGGCGCAGGAACTTGGGCAGGAGGTGCGGCCGGCGCGGCGCGACACCCCCTTCGGCGAGGAGGAATTTGCGCCGCAGACGGAGGCGGCGGAATGACCTACGCAGGAGGAGCGTGGTGACTCGCGTCGTCGACAGCTTTCCTTTTGAGGTCGACTGCCTCGATCCGGGCTTCATCACCCTCTCGGATGGGATAAGGATCGTTTACACGCTTTGGCGCCCGGTCACCGACCGCAAGGTGCCCGTGGTCGTCGAGATGGTGCCCTACCGCAGGCGCGACGGTACCGTTGCGCGCGACATGGAGATGGCGCCCTGGTACGCCGGCCACGGGATCGCATATGCCCGCATCGACATCCGCGGAAGCGGGGATTCGGAAGGCGATCTCGCCGACGAATATACGCAGCGCGAACAGCAGGACGCCTGCGAGATCATCGCGGCTCTTGCCGCAGAGCCCTGGTGCAACGGCAATGTCGGCATGACCGGCATCTCCTGGGGCGGCTTCAATTCCCTGCAGGTGGCGGTCCGCCGCCCGCCGGCGCTGAAGGCGATCATCACGCTCTGCGCCAGCGATGACCGCTACGCCGACGACATCCACTACATGGGCGGCGCGCTGCTGACCGAGCAAGAGATGTGGTCCAACTTCATGCTGGTGAAGAAGGCCATGCCGCCCGATCCGCAGATCATCGGCGAAGCATGGCGCCGTCTTTGGCAGCAGCGGCTGGAAAGCACCCGGTCGCTTTCGGAGATCTGGCTGCGGCATCAGCGGCGCGACGACTACTGGAAGCAGGGCTCCGTCTGCGAGGATTTTTCCGCGATCCAATGCGCGGTCATGGCCGTCTGCGGCTGGGAAGACTCCTATTCGAACTTCGTGCCGCGCCTGCTCGAGCATCTCCCAGGTCCGAAGCTCGGCATCATGGGGCCATGGTCGCATTCCTACCCCTGCCGCGGAGCCCCCGGTCCGCTGATCGGCTATCTCCAGGAGGCGCTGCGCTGGTGGCGGCATTGGCTGTGCGGCGAAGACACCGGCATCATGGACGAGCCGCTCTACCGGGTCTGGATCACCGGCGAGGAACGCCCAAAGCCCTACTACCTGCCGGGTCACGCAGGCACCTGGGCTGCTGAGGAGCAATGGCCGTCGCCGCGGATCGAGCGCCGGGTCCTTCATCTGCAAGACGGACGGCTGAGCTCTGACCCGGGGATCAGCGGCGCAACCCAGTCGGTGCGCTCACCGGCGAATGCTGGACGCGACTGTGGCCGATGGGGCGGCTACGGCGGAAGCTGCCCCGACATGGCGATCGACCAGCGTCGGGAGGACGGCCTTGCGCTGTGCTTCGACACCGAGCCGCTGGATCAGGACACGACCCTGCTCGGCGCGGTCGAGCTCGATCTTCTCGTCACCGTCGACCAGCCGCACGTCAATCTCGCGGCGCGGCTGTGCGACGTCTATCCCGACGGCACCTCGGCGCTGATGACCTATGGCGTGCTCAACCTCAGCCATAGGGAGAGCCATGACCACCCGGCGCCTTGCCCCGTCGGCGAGCCATTCCGGGTGCGGCTCAAGCTCAACGATTTCGCTCGCCTGGTACCGAAGGGCCATCGCATTCGGTTGGCCATCGCCAACCAGCACTGGCCCATTCTGTGGCCGCAGCCGCACCTCTCCACGCTCAATGTCGTGCTGGGCGAGAGCAGGGCGGTCCTGCCTATCCGCCCAAGCTCTCCGCGCGACAGGGAGGTCAGGTTCGAGGAAGCTCAGATCGCGCCCCCTGTCCCCTCGACCGTCCTCGAGCCCGGCCATGACAGCCGCGTGGTCGTCGACGATGTCGGCAGCGGCAACCAGACCATTACGCTTACCTCGGATCACGGCCGGACCCGCTATGAAGATCGCGGCATCACCGTCTCTTCCTCCAATCGGGACGTGATGAGCATTTGCGCAGACGACCCGCTATCGGCAAAGCTGGTCACGGAGTATCGTTGGGCGGTTGCAAGCGGGGACGCCGACATGGAGGCTTCGGCGCGTACGGAACTCACGGCCGACGAGACGCACTTCAGTCTCAGTTGGCTGCTCGAGGCGCGGGAACGAGGGCGGCTGGTGCACAGCGCCTCGGCGACGCAGCGCATCAGGCGCGATTTCGCCTGAGGGAGCGGCAAGCCAATGCTCACCTACGCCGTGAAACGCATTGGCCTCGGTGTCCTGATCCTGACCTTTGTGATGGTGGCGATGTATGCCGCCGTCTTCCTGATCCCCGGGGACCCTGCCACGGTTGCGCTGGGCCCGCGCGCCACGCCTGAACTGAAGCGCATGCTGATCGAGCGGATGGGCCTCGACCAGCCGGTCTGGCGGCAGATCATCGAGTTCTTCCGCAACGCGCTCACCGGCAATCTCGGCTACGACGTCTGGTCGAACCGCCCGGTTTCCGCGTTGATCATGGAGGCGCTGCCAAAGACGCTGGCGCTCGGCATCGCGGCTCTTGCCACGGCCCTGATCATCGGCGTGCCGATCGGCTGCCTCTCGGTCATCCGCAGGGGCACCGTCGTCGACACCGCGATCGGCATGCTGTCGGTCGGCGTGATCGCGGTGCCGTCCTTCGTCGTGGCGATCTATTCGCTGCTGATCTTCGCCGTCACCTTCCGCTGGCTGCCGGCGATCGGAGCCGGCGAGGCGGGCGACATCGGCAGCCAGGTCCGGGCGCTGATCCTGCCCGTAATGGCGATCGCGCTCGGCTGGATCGGCTACATCGCCCGGATGGTCCGGGCCTCGATGATGGAGGTGATGGGCGAGCCGCATATCCGCACGGCGCGATCCTTCGGGCTGCCGGAGTGGAAGATCGTCGGCAAATACGCACTGCGCATCGCCATCATCCCGACCATCTCCCTGGTCGCGGTCGGATTGGGGGGCATCCTTTCGAGCGCGGTCTTCGTCGAGGCCGTCTTCGCTCGCCCGGGCATAGGAAAACTCATCACCGACGCGGTGAACACGCGCAACTATCCGGTGGTGATGGGCACCGTGCTCGTCATGACAGCCATCTACGTGACCATCACAATCGCCGCGGATCTGCTGATCGCGCGGCTCGACCCGCGGGTGCGCGATGTCTTTCGTGGCTGAGGCGGTCCAGACGCGTCGCGGGTGGGGACATTTCCCGCTTCTGCGGGCGCTGGCCTCCAATCCGGTCACGCTCGCGGCGCTGGTAATCGTCATCGTGTTCCTGATGATGGCCGCCTTCGCGCCGTGGCTTGCCCCCTATCCGCCCACGAAGATCGACGTGCTCCACAAGCTTCAGCCGCCCTCGGCGGAGCACTGGTTCGGAACCGACCATCTCGGCCGCGATCTTCTGTCCCGCATCATTCATGGCGCGCGCACCGCTCTGACGATCGCCATCGGCTCGGTGGCCGTAGCAGGCAGCGTCGGTCTCCTGCTCGGTCTTATCGCCGGCTATGGCCCGCGCTGGCTGGACGGCGTGCTCGTGCTAGTGTTCGACAGCCTCAACTCGCTGCCGATGATCATGTTCGCCCTGGCGATCATCACGGTTCTGGGTACGGGCACCGGTACACTCATCTTCGTCATCGCGGCGACTTCGTTCCCGAGTTACGCGCGGCTGATCCGCGCGCAGACGCTCGCCTTGAAGAACAGCGACTACATCCTCGCCGAGCGGCTGATGGATGCCCATCCGCTCCGTATTCTGCTCGTCCATCTCCTGCCGAACGTGGTCGGGCCGCTCATCATTCTTCTGTCAATGGACATTCCCGTGGTCATCATGGTGGAGGCGGGCCTGTCTTTCCTGGGACTCGGCGTGCGGCCGCCCACACCGTCCTGGGGCTCCATCCTCTATGATGGCTACACCAGCATCCGCTCCGCGCCCTTCGTCGTGATCTTCGGCGGCTTGCCGCTGGTGCTCGCAACCCTGGGATTCACCTTCCTCGGCGAGGGCCTGCGCGACAGCCTCGATCCGCGCCTGAAGCTGAGGCGGCCCGCATGAGCGCAAGCCTCGCGGTCCGGGACCTCAGCGTCCGCTATCAGACCCCGCGCGGCGAGGTCCACGCACTGCGCCATGTCGATCTCGATGCCGAACCCGGGCAGGTGATCGGCATCGTCGGCGAGAGCGGCTGCGGAAAATCCACCTTCGTGTCGGCTTTGGCCAATCTGCTGCCGCCCAACGCCATGGTTGAGGGTGCGATCGGTTACGGCGGGACTGATCTCGTCGGGCTCGATCCCTGTCGCAGGCGCATGCTTCAGGGAAACGAAATCGCGCTCGTCTCCCAGGACCCGATGACCGCCTTCAACCCGGTGCTGACCGTCGGTGATCAACTCGTCGACTTCCAGCACCATCGGTCGGACCTCGGGCGTGCCGAGAAGCGCAGGCGGATCGCCGCGATGCTGGAGCGCGTCGGCATCTCCGATCCGGAGCGGCGGATGAACAGCTACCCGCACGAACTCTCGGGCGGGATGCGGCAGCGGGTGGCGATCGCAGCGGCGCTGCTGACCGATCCCGGACTGCTGATTGCCGACGAGCCGACCACGGCGCTCGACGTCACGATGGAGGCGCAGATCGTCCATCTGCTGGCGGAGCTGCGGCGCGAATACAACGGCATCATCGTGCTGGTCTCGCACCATCTCGGCGTCATCGCCGAGCTGTGCGACCGCGTCTACGTGATGTATGGCGGCGAGGTGCTGGAGGCGGGCGACGTCGAGGAGATCTTTGACCGCCCCCGCCATCCCTATACGCGCGCGCTGCTCGCCTGCGACCCAGCCCGTTTCGACGAGAGGCTTGAGCGGCTGCCGACGATCCCGGGAGCTCCGCCGAACCTCATCGATCCGCCGCCGGGTTGCTCCTTTGCCGCCCGCTGCTCGCGGGTGTTCGCGCCCTGCCACACGACGCACCCTGCGGCCAAGGTGCTGCCGACCGGGCACGTCGCCCGGTGCCATGCGGTGGTCCTATGAGCGCGCTGCTGGCGACGGAAGACCTCGACGTCAGCCTGCTCAGGCCAAATTTCGTTTCGCGTCTGCTCAATCCGTGGCCTCGAAAACTCTTCAACATCCTCGAAGGCGTGACGCTCTTCGTCTTGCCCGGGGAAACGCTGGGCTTGGTCGGCGAGTCCGGCTCCGGCAAGACGACCTTGGCGCGTACCATGCTCGGGCTCACGCGCCACTCCGCCGGCCGCATCACCTTCGAGGGGAGGGAGGTCAGGACGCCTGCCGATTTCCGCGCCCTGCGCCGGCAGTCCGCGATGATGTTCCAGGATCCGACTGGTTCGCTCAGCCCGCGCCTGAGAGTGGGCACGCTTCTGGCCGAGCCTTTCACGATACGGCGGATGGCCGTCGGGGATCGCAGCGCTTTGGTCAGAAGCATGCTCGCCCAGGTCGGACTGCCGGAATCCGTGGCGCAGCTCTATCCGCATGAGCTTTCGGGCGGCCAGGCGCGCCGGGTCGGCGTCGCGCGGGCGCTGGCGCTGAGGCCGCGCCTGCTGCTCGCGGACGAACCCACGGCAGGCCTCGACGTGTCGGTGCAGGGCGAGGTGCTCAACCTGATCGCGGACCTGCGCCGCGAGCACGGATTCGCCGCGATCATCATCACGCACAATCTCTCGATGATCCGACACGTCAGCGACCGCCTCGCCATCATGTATCTCGGGCGGCTGGTGGAGACCGGGCCGACCGCCGAGGTCTTCAAGCGGCCGCTGCACCCCTATACGGCGACATTGATCCGCTCGGAGCCGGTGCCCGATCCCCGCCGAAAGCGCACCGAACTCGCCATCAGGGGTGAGATACCGAGCATTTTCAGCCGGCCGGCGGGCTGCGAATTCCACGCGCGCTGCCCGTTCGCGCAGCCGCGATGCCGCGCGGAAGCGCCGGCTTACCAAGCGGTGGCGCCGGGCCGGAATGTCCGCTGCCATTACCCGATGGAGATCGAACAACAAGAGCGGGATGCCGCCATTCCGGCTCCCATAAACAGAAGGGGAAGCAGCAATGAAGTGGAACACCGACAGGCGTAGTTTCTTGAAGCTGGCCGGCGCGTTTGCCGCGGCTGCCGCGGTTCGACCCGGCTTTGCCTGGGCGGCCGTAGGGGACACCCTGCGCATCCGCATGGAAGGCGATCTGCAGACGCTCGATCCTGCCTTCATGATCGGCGGCACCGAGGACGTGATGATGCGCTGCCTCTACGTCTCGCTGAACCGCCTTGGCGATCTGCGCGACGGCGCCCCCTGGATGCCGTGGGGTGCGAAGACGCTGGAGCAGCGTGACGACAAATCCATCGCATTCACCCTGATCGACGGGCTGAAGTGGTCCAATGGCCTCGGTCCGGTGACCGCCGGGGACGTGAAGTTCAGTTACGAGCGCATCGCCGATCCGGCCGTCGCGTCACCGTGGGCCTACCAGTTCGAGCAGCTCGACCATGTCGAAGTGGTGGATCAGCAGAGCGGCATCATCCACCTGAAGAGCCCCTATGCGCCGATCTATGTGGTAAGCCTGCCCTACTATGGCGGACACATCATCTCGAAGGCGGGTACCGAGAAGGCAGGGGGCAAGTTCACCACCGAGCCGCCGGCGACCTGCGGCCCGTACATCTTCTCCGACTGGCAGCAGAAGCAGAAGCTGACACTGACGCCCAATCCTGATTGGCCGGGACCGAAGCCGGACTTCCAGAAGGTCGAAATCTACATCGTCAGCGACGATCAGGCGGCGCAGCTTGCCTATGAGGCGGACAGCTTCGATTACACCAAGGTCGCGATCGCGGCGGCAAAGGACGTGAAGGCAAACCCGCCCGCCGATACGACGGTGATCGAGGCCCAGTCGACGCGTTATCAGTGGCTCACCATCAACATGCTGAGCCCGCGGCTGCAGGATCCGCGCGTCCGGCAGGCGGTCCAGTACGCCGTCGACGTCAGCCAGATCCTCACGGGCGTCTACAACGATCTGACAGCGCGCTCGACTGGCGTGGTCCAGCCCGGCACGAAGTATGCGCGCAAGAGCAACACCATCGCCGCCCCGGACTACGAGAAGGCGATGGCGCTGCTTTCCGAGGCAGGTGCGAGCGATCTCACGCTCACGCTGACGGTGATGAACGACTCGGTGCGCATGGCGGTGGCCCAGATCATCCAGGCGAGCCTGGAGCAGGCGGGGATCAAGGTCGAGATCCAGCCCTATGACGAAGCCGCCTATTGGGGCCTCGGCGACAAGACGCAAGGCGACACCTACAAGAACCTCGACCTGGTGCTGATGGATTTTGCCGGCGGCGTCGACCCCTCCGAAAACCTCGTCTGGTCCCGCCCCGAGCAGATCGGCGCCTACAACTGGTCCGGATTCGATAGCCCCGAATTCGAGGAGAAGTACCAGCAGTTGGTTGCGGAGACCGACGAGGAAAAGCGCGTGGCGCTCGCCAACAGGATGGAGGACCTGATGGAGGAGTCGGGCGGCTTCGTCTTCATCTGCCACGAGCCCCTCGTGGTCGTCCATCGGACCGGCATGCAGCCGCTGATCTATCCAGACGGCCATCCCAATCCAGTCTTTTTCAAGAAGAGCGCATAGCGTCAAAGCATGATCCCGAAAAGTTGCAGACTTTTCGGACGAGATCATGCGGCAAAACAAAAACTTAGAGCGAGATGACGTCTCGAAGAGAAGTCGTCTCGCTCAAAGACCCGAAGAGGCGAGGGGCGAGGCGGCCCCTCGCGGCGAAAGCCGGTAGACATGGAGACAGTTTTGGAGAGAACGCCTGGCCGCCGGCGGGCAAGCCGCCCGCAGCGCGAAACGGGAGCCATTCGCCAGCAGCCTTGGAAGCAACTGGTTCTGCCCTATGCACCGATCGAGGTCCTGTCGAAGGATGAGGTGGAGGCGATCCACGATGCCGCTCTCATCATCCTCGAAGAGGTCGGGATGCGGGTCCTCAAGCCGGAGGCACGCGCGCTCTACCGCTCCGCGGGAGCCGATGTAGACGAAAGCACGCATCGCGTCCGGATGGATCGGGCGCTCATCGCCGAGCGGCTGAAGACGGTGCCCGCGACGTTCGAGCTTCGCGCGCGAAATCCTCAGCGCAACCTGAAAGTCGGCGGGCGCCACTGCATCCTCTCTTCTGTCGGTGGCCCGGCCTATGTGATGGACAATGATCGCGGGCGGCGAAGCGGCACTTATGCCGAAATGTGCGATTACCTGAAGCTGATCCAGAGCTTCGATATCCTGCACCAGGAAGGCGGCGGCCCCTTCGAGGCGATGGACCTAAACCCGAACACGCGCCACCTCGATCTCTACTACGCGGAGATCACGCTGCTGGATAAGAACTGGCAGCCGCAGACACTCGGAACGGGCCGGACGATCGACGCCCTGGAGATGGTCGCCATCTCGCTGGGCACAACCCGGGAGGAGTTGGCAACCGAGATGCCCGTGTTCACCGGCATCATCAACACCAACTCGCCCCTGCAGTTGGACGAACCGATGGCCGAGGGGCTCATCGCCCTGGCCGAGCATGGGCAGGTCAACGTGATCACGCCCTTCACGCTTGCCGGGGCGATGAGCCCGGTCACCCTGCCGGGTGCGCTTGCGCAGCAGCATGCGGAGGCTCTTGCCGGCATCGTGCTGACCCAGATCGTACGGCCGGGTGTGCCGGTGATGTATGGCGGCTTCACCTCGAACGTGGACATGAGGAGCGGCGCGCCCGCCTTCGGGACGCCCGAATACACCATGGCCGCACAGATCACCGGGCAATTGTGCCGGCTGATCGGCGTACCGTTCCGCTCAAGCAACGTCACGGCCGCGAATGCGGTCGACGCTCAATCGGCCTATGAGAGCGCCATGTCGCTGTGGGGCTGCCTGATGGGCGGGGCGAACCTCGTGCTCCACGCCGCGGGCTGGCTCGGGGGCGGACTGACCGCGTCCTTCGAGAAGCTCGTCATCGACTGCGAGATGCTGCAGATGATGGCGGCTTATTTCGAGCCGCCGCAGGTGAATGCAGAAACGCTGGCGCTTGACGCGATCCGGGAGGTCGGGCCGGCCGGCCACTTCTTTGGCGCTGCACATACGATGCAGCGTTACGAACGCGCCTTCTACTCGCCGCTGGTTTCGAACTGGGACAATTATGATACCTGGGTCGAGCGGGGGCAGGTCACGGCGCGCGAACGCGCGAATACCATTTGGAAGAAGGTCCTGGCCAACTACGAGCAGCCCCCGCTCGATCCGGGGATCGACGTAGCGCTGCGGGACTATATGGAGCGCCGCAAGCGCGAGGGCGGCTCGCCGCTGAACTGAAGCGATCCCTAGTCCAAAGGCGCCATCCATGACAGCAAGGCTGCCATGGGTTGGGTCGAGGTCGCGTCTACGCGATGCGAAAACCCTTCTCGTCCATCAGCACGCAGGCGGCCGGGTCGAAGCCGACATCGATGGCTTCGCCTTCGCGCGCGAGCCTGCCGTCGATCTGGGTGTTGGCGCGGATGATGGTGCCCTCGCCAATCCCGATCTCGTAGATGGCGCTGCCGCCGAGATAGGAGGTCGAGACCACTTTTCCGGCGAGCCGGTTGCCCGTGGCGGAGGTGCCGACCGACAGCTTCTGCGGGCGGACCACGACGGTGACGCGGGCGCCGGAGGCCAGGACCTTGGGCGAAAGCGCCGTGACCTGCTGGCCGGCCGAAAGCGCGATCGTCGCCTTCTGCCCATCCACCGACGCCACCACGCCCGGCAGCATATTCGCCTTGCCCAGGAAATCGGCGACGAAAGCGGTTGCCGGAGCCTCGTAGACCTCCTCGGGCGAGCCGATCTGCTCGATGCGTCCCGCATTCATGACGACGATCCGGTCGGACATGGACAGCGCCTCTTCCTGATCGTGGGTCACGAAGATGGCGGTGATGCCGGTCTCCTTCTGGATCTTCTTGATCTCGACGCGCATCTCCTCGCGCATGTTGGCGTCGAGCGCCGAGAGCGGCTCGTCAAGAAGCAGCACTTCCGGCTCGAACACGATGGCGCGCGCCAGCGCGATGCGCTGCTGCTGCCCGCCCGAGAGTTGCGAGGGCAGCTTCTTCTCGCTGCCCGGCAGGCGCACCATCTCAAGCGCCTTGCCGACCCTGCGGGCAATCTCCGGCTTCGGCACGTTGCGGTATTTCAGCCCGAAGGCGACGTTGTCGAAGACGGACTTGTGCGGGAACAGCGCGTAGCTCTGGAAGACCAGGCCGATGTTGCGCTTGTAGATCGGGATGTCGTCGACCCGCCGTCCGCCGATCGAGATCTGGCCTGTCGAGATGTCGACCAGGCCGGCGATCGAACGCAGGATGGTGGTCTTGCCGCAGCCGGAAGGCCCGAGCAGGGTTACAAAACTGCCCTTGCGGATGGCGAGCGAGAAATCGCGCACCGCGACGAACTTGCCATAGTGGATGTCGATATCGCGGAACTCGACCGCCGGCTTCTCCAATTGCCCATCGGCGCGAGCGGCATGCTCGCCCGCGCCGGCCGGCAGGGCTCCGGCCGAAGCCGGCCGGGGTGTCGAGTGAATGCTGTCATGCACCTTTCGAGATCCTGTCCCACTGCTTGTTCCAGGCGTCCTCGTTGTTCGCCCAGTAGACGGGATCGGCGAAGGTCAGCGACTTCATCGAGCCGGTCGGATCGAAGGCGGGGAGCGCCTTGATCTTCTCGGTGAGCTCGACCTTGGTCGGATCCAGCGACGGCGGATAGTTCTGGCCCTCGGCGACGGCGATCGAGGTGGCGGGCTCGAGCATGAAGTTGATTAGCTCTTCGCATTCGGCCATCGGCGAGCCCTTGAGGACGAGCATATCCTCCATCCAGGCATAGGAGCCCGCCGGATCGAGATAGCCGATCGGATGGCCCTGCTGCTGCAGCGCGGCGATGCGGCCCGACCAGGCATCGGTCACGACGACCTCGCCCTTGGACAGCAGGTCCATCAACTCGGCGCCGGAGCTCCAGAACTTCTTGGCGAGGTCCCGGTTCTCACGCACCTTCGCCCAGACGGCATCCATGTCCTGGATGTTGTTCGGGTCCTGGCCGCTCTGGAGGGCGGCATACCAGACGCGCGTGGTCATATCGGCGTAGCCGCCCACCTTGCCCGCATACTTCGGGTCGAACAGGAGGCCGACGCCCTTCTCCTTCGCCTCTTCCGGCGAGATCACGGTGGTGTTGTAGGCAAGGCCGGTGGTGCCGTAGTCGTAGGGCACGGCCGAGATCTTCGGCGTGATCTTGCGGAACGGCTCGATCATCGGTTGCAGCACATTCGCCATATTGGGAATGTTGGCCTCGTTGATCTCCGCATTCACGCCGGCGTTGACGTACTTGATGTAGTAGTTCACGCCCGAGGAGTGGACGATCTGGAAGTCGCCGGGCTTCGAGGTCTTGACCTTGGTGATGACCTCGTTCTCGTCGCCGAACGTGCCCTGCACGACCTTGATGCCCGTCTTGGCGGTGTAAGGCTGGAAGGCATACTTGTCGATCGCCTCCTGCACCACGCCGCCCCAGCCGTCGAAGCGCACTTCCGTGGCGGCGGCGAGCGCGCGGCCCATCCAGGGCATCGACAGCCCTGCCGAGGCGGCCGCCGCGGCCGTCAGCCCAAGGAAGGTGCGGCGGCTAAGATCGCCGTTTCCGTAGCGCTCGTTCAGTCTCTCAAGTCTCTTCGTCGTCGAAATTTTCATGCTAGTTCCCCTTTTGCTTCGACACGTTTTCTCAACAGGCTGAGACCTTGCAGGACAAGCCCGCCGACGAGCGGAATGCCGACGGTCACGAGGATCATGACGGTGCCGAGGGCATTGATCTCCGGGCTTATCGAAATCTTGAGCATTGAAAGGATCTGGGTCGGCATCGTCTCGACGCCGGCCGGACGCCAGAACAGGCTGGCCGAGGTGTTGTCGAAGGAGATGGTGAAGGCAAGAAGCGCGCCTGCGACAACCGCCGGGATGAGCAGCGGCAGCGTGATCTCGCCGAAGGACGACAGGCGCGATGCGCCGAGCGAGAGCGCCGCTTCCTCATAGGTCCGCCTGATGCCGACCATGCGCGCCTGTACGATGAGCACCACATAGGGCACTGCCAGAAGGATGTGGCCCAGCAACAGCAGCCCCAGGCTGCGCGGCTGGTCGACTGCCTTGATCAGGACCAGCAGCCCGACGCCGAGGATTGTCTCCGGCACCAGTGCGGGCAGGATAACCAGCGTCCCGAGGGTCGCCTTGCCGCGGAAGTCGAAGCGCACCAGCGCAAACGCCGTGATGATGCCGAGCAGCGTCGTAACGGCGGCGGTGACGAGCGCGATCCACATCGAGGTCTTGAAGGCGGCGAGAACCTGCTCGTTGGCCAGGAGCTTTGCGTACCATTGTAGGCTGAAGCCGGTGAGCGGAAAGCCCCCGAACATCGAGGCGTTGAAGGAGAGCACCACCGTGGCGATGATCGGCGCGAACATGAAGATGTAGACGAGCAGCGTGATGAAGCCGGTCAGGCGCCAGGCCCAGCGGCCTTCCTTGTCGTGATGCTGAGCCGGGGTCATCCGCCGAGCCCCTTCACGATCTGGGACATGCCCATGTAGCGGGTGTAGGCGGCCGCAAAGCAGCCGAGCACTATGAAGAGCACGATCGAGAGCGTGGCGCCCATGGGCCAGTTAAGCTGCCCCATGATCGTGTCGTAGATCAGATTGCCGAACAGCGCGTCGCGTCCTGAGCCGAGCAGTTGTGGCGTCACATAGCTGCCGGCGGCGAGCACGAAGCAGAGCAGCAGGCCCGCTCCGAGTCCGGGCAGAGAGAGCGGCAAGGTGACCTCGCGAAACGCCTGCGCGCTCGTGCAACCCATGGACCGAGCGGCCGAGATCAGCGTCCGGTCGATGCTCTCCAGGCTCACATAGACGTTTAGGATCATGTAGGGCAGCAGGAAGTGCAGCAGCCCCATGACCACTGCGCCCTCCGTATAGAGCATCTGCAGCGGCTGATCGATCAGCCCCAGCCTGAGCAGCGTGACATTGATCAGCCCCTGCTCGCCGAGGATATGGATCCACGAGAAGGTACGGATGGTGAAGCTGATCCAGAACGGCACGATCAGCAGCAAGAGTAGCAGCCACTTGTGCCGGAAGGTCGTCGCCCAGATGAAATAGGCGGGGAAGTAGCCAAGGACCCCGCAGATGATCGCGGTCATGGCGCCGACCCGGACGGTCTTCAGCAGGAAACCGTGATAGTAGCTGTCGGTCAGGAATTCCTTCCAGTTTGCCAGCGTCAGCGCGCTCGTCTCCACGCCTGCCGTGACGAAGGTGAAGAAGGTGTAGACGGCCATCACGGCGATCGGCAGCAGCAGGAATAAAACCAGTAGCAATAGGACCGGGGCGACCAGCATCCATGCCAGCCGCGCGTCATACAGTTGCCACCTATTGGTCATGCCCACCCGATTCACGCTGCACCGTGTTTGCGGCGCCTTTTCTTGTTTGCGGGGTGCGAGATTGGTCGATCGGCGCTGCGATGTCTACTGCCGGAATAGCAATTTGCCCGCCGGTTGAGCACTCCTCCTCGGGAGCGCGCGTATAGTTTCATTCCGCATGGGCTGCCCGCGTGTCAGTCGATGCAAACGATTCCCGCTCCAAACGTGATGGAACGAGGATCTTCTGTCCAAAGTTCGGTTTCCCCAGCCCATGTGGGAAACGACCATGAGACAGATCCTGATCAAGAGCACGTTTGCATTGGCCCTCGGCATCTCTCCCGGACTTGCCGTGGCCCAGACCGAAATGCCCAGGCAGAAGGCGCCTGACCAGACCCAGGGCCGCGGAGGCAGATGCGGGGCGGCGCAAGGCGAGCAGGGCGGCCGCCAGATGCAAGGGCAACGTGGCGAGAGCGGCGAAGAAACGCCGGGCGCGGAAGAGCGCGGCGGGGAGATGCGCGGCGGTCATGCAATGGAGCCTCGTACACAAGGAGGTCAGCAGGGTGACCAAGGCGGGCGCAGAAGCGAAGAGCGCGGCGGGGAGATGCGCGGCGGGCATGCAATGGAGCCTCGTACACAAGGAGATCAGCAGGGTGACCAGGGCGGGCGCAGAGGCGAAGAGCGCGGGGGCGAGATGCGCGGCGGTCATGGAATGCAGCGGGGCGGACAGCAAGATCAACAAGGTGAGCAAGGCGGTCGGATCGAAGGGCACGGCGGCAGGATGCAGGGACGGCATGGGATGCGTCTTGGAGAGGAGCAACGCACCGAGGTCAGGAACATCTTCCGCGAGGTGCACGTCGAACCCGAGCGTGACATCAACTTCTCGGTCGACGTGGGCGCCCATGTACCGCGGGAGGTCCATCTGCACCGGCTCCCGGCTCGTATCGTGGAGATTGTTCCCGACTACAGGGACGATCAGTATTTCGTGCTGCCGGACGGGCGGATCGTGATCGTCGACGCGGGCTCGCTAGAAGTCGTGGCGATCATTGGCTAGCTGCATCGCAGGCGTCTGAGCGGCGAAGTTCCGGACGACGGAAAGCGTTGTTTCAGGGCAAAAACTTCCTCTCCGCCAGCGGCGTGGTCGAGACGTGGATTGCGGCGGCCTCGTTGGCAGAGCGCAAGCAGTCGTCGAAGGAGTGTCCCGCCGCGAGGCGCGACACGAGCGTGCCAACGAACACGTCGCCGGCTCCATGGGTGCTGACAAGCGTCACCGGAAGGGCCGGCAGCATCACCGGATGGGCGCCGCGTCGCATCCCGGCCACGCCATCCTCTCCTGCCGTGACGACGACGGCTGGGAAGCGTTCCGCCAGCGCCCTGGCTGCATCCGCTGCGGACGGAAGGTCTGTCACGCGCAACCCGCCTAGCTGCTCCGCCTCGATGGCGTTCACCACGAGCAGGTCGATTAAGGCTGTCAACTTTTCCGGCAGAGGACGAGAGGGTGCTGCGTTGAGGCAGACCAAAACCCCAGCGGCCCGGGCCGCACGCGCCGCCGCGATGTTGACTGCATTCGGCATCTCGTTCTGGAGGATTAGCGCCTTGGCGCTGGACCATAGGGCCGGGTCGGCGAGAACGGCGGGATCGAGGAGGAGGTTCGATCCCGACACGATCACCGCGCCGTAGTCGCCTCCAGAATCCGAGATCGCAACGCTCATCCCGGACCCCACTTCCGGCAGTCTGGTCACATGCGAGGCGTCGACACCGCCGGCGACCAGCCGGTCCAGCAGGAAACGCCCGAAATCTTCATCGCCGACTGCGCCGACCATGCGAACCTCGGCACCAGCCCCCGCCGCCGCGACTGCCTGGTTTCCGCCTTTGCCCCCGAACTTCGGGCGCCAGGAAAAGCCGGTGATGGTTTCGCCTTTCCGGGGCCGGTCCGGGGCGTCCACCATGATGTCGTAGTGCAGGCTCCCGACCACGACGATGACTGGCTTTTCGGACGTGCTCATGGGGAGCGTGACTTGAAGGTCATTCCCATCGCCCTGGTCAGGCGCCGATCAGCGCTTCGTTGACGATCCGTTGGCTGACGACCGCGTCCTGCCGCTCGAATGCGTCGGCGAGCCTGTTGTCCCCGTCCAGCCGATCGGCGATCGCGAGCAGGCGCTGGACGGTGGCGATGTTGGCCTCGCACTCCGCCACGGGGTCGAGGCCGCTGGCGTCCGGGAAGGTGTCGAAATAGAGCGCGCCGTCATAGCCGTCACGGCGGATCTGGCGCAGCAGTTCGAGCGTGGAACGCAGGTGCACCGCACCGACCATGAGCCCGTCGTCTCGCTTGCCGTAGCCGTCGTTGAGGTGGACGCCGAACAGCCGGCTGCGGCGATGGATGAGATGCGCGGCGAAGGCCGGCTGTTCGCCGGCATAGAGGGAATGGGCAAAATCGATCGTCACGCCGAGGTTCGGCGCGCCGGCTTCGGCTATGGCGAGCAGCGTCGTCGCGGCATCCCGGAGCAGGCTGTGGGCGCGGGGCTCGTCCGGCTTGTACTCGATGCTGATGCGACAGCTCGGATCGTGCTCGGCGACGGCGCGTATGCCTTCGATCTCCAGATCCCAGGCGCGCTCGTAGTCGAGCTGAAAATTGTAGTCGAACCCGTCCTGGCCGAGCCAGATGGTCATGAGGTCGGCGCCCATCGCGCGCGCGGCATCAATTCCCCGCTTCGTGAGATCGATCGCTTCCTGCCTCACCGCTCTGTCGGGATTGGTGAAGGCGCCGAGCTTGAAGGCCGAATTGGTGTAGTAGCGCATCGCCAGGCCGTTGATCGAAAGGCCGAAGTCGCCGATGCGCCGGGCAATCGCCGCCGGATCATCTGAGACGTGGTCCGGATAGTTGAGATCGAGGTCGGTCAGGCCCTTGGCGCTCGCCGCTCGCTCGGCCATCTGCATCATCGTCGGCTTTCCATTCAGGTCTGGCCAGAAAAGCTGCGGCGCGGAGGCGAAGGAATTGAGCCGGGTGGCGAAGCGCGAAAAGGTCATGTGGTCCGATACCGTCAACTCGCTTACGGTTCTCACGAATGTCATGAGGTAGCAAGGAGAACACCCCGGCGGTGGGCTTTGTGGCAGGTTCCTGAGCGCTATCGTGGTTTCCCACGCCCTCTGCAGCCAAGCAGATTTTAGAACGTTTCCGAACCAATGTGATGCGTATCACGCTGCGGCAACGGCACACCGGCACCGCCTCGCGACATCCCCCTTGACCTTCCAGCGGCGGGAAGGTGCAGAAGGCATGCGAGCGATTTCCGGACGAGGTGTATGATGGGCAAGGGCAAAATTCAGACTTCTCTCCATGCTGCCGGCTCGCGCAGCCCCGAACATCGGCATCCTGCAAGCCATCCTCATCACGGGCCTGACCACTCAGGCAATCATCACGAGCAAGCCGGCGCGGCCGCTCCGGTCGAAGGCGGCCATCGCGTCAAGGATCCGGTTTGCGGCATGATGGTCGATCCGCACACGACGCACCATCGGGCAACATATGGCGCAAAGACCTGGTACTTCTGTTCCGATGGCTGCCGGACGAAGTTTACGGCGGATCCGGAAAAATACGTCTCGGAAAAGGGCGGGCCGATCGAAGAGGCACCGCCCGGCACCGTCTATACCTGTCCCATGCATCCGGAAGTCCGGCAGGTGGGGCCGGGATCATGTCCGATCTGCGGCATGGCGCTGGAGCCTGTGCTGGTCAGCGTCGATGCGGAGCCCAATCTTGAATTGATCGACATGAGGCGCCGCTTCTGGATCGGGCTGGCGTTGGCGATACCGGTGGTCATCCTCGAGATGGGTGGGCATTTTCTCGGTCTGAACCACTATATCGGCCAGGGGACCTCCAACTGGTTGCAACTGGTGTTTGCAACACCCGTCGTCCTCTGGGCGGGCTGGCCTTTCTTCCAGCGCGGCTGGCAATCGCTCGTCACCCGCAATCTCAACATGTTCACCCTGATCGCGATGGGTACGGGTGCGGCATGGATCTACAGCATCGTGGCGACGGTCGCGCCCGGCATCTTCCCTGATGCCTTTCGACAAGCGGACGGCTCCGTCGCGGTTTACTTCGAGGCTGCTGCCGTCATCACGGTTCTGGTTCTGCTCGGGCAGGTGCTGGAACTTCGGGCGCGCGAGAGCACCAGCGGCGCGATCCGCGCGCTACTCGACCTCGCCCCGAAGACCGCCCGGCGCATTCGGGACGACGGTACCGAGGAAGAGGTGCAGCTTGACGCGGTTCATGTCGGCGATCGCCTTCGCGTTCGGCCCGGCGAGAAGGTCCCCGTCGACGGCGAAGTCCTCGAAGGCCGCAGCGCCGTCGACGAGTCGATGGTAACGGGCGAGTCAATGCCGGTGACCAAGGAGGTCGGCTTGAAGGCGATCGGGGGGACGATGAATCAATCCGGCGCGCTCGTCATCGAGGCGAAGAAGGTCGGCCGCGACACCATGCTGTCTCAGATCGTTCAGCTTGTCGCTGAGGCTCAGCGCAGCCGCGCGCCGATCCAGCGTCTCGCCGACCAGGTGTCGGGCTGGTTCGTTCCGGCGGTGATCGTCGTCGCTGTGCTTGCATTCGTCGCCTGGTCGATTTGGGGTCCGGAGCCGCGTTTCTCGTTCGGTCTTGTCGCGGCGGTTTCCGTTCTCATCATCGCCTGTCCCTGCGCGCTCGGGCTTGCGACGCCGATGTCGATCATGGTCGGCGTCGGGCGCGGCGCGCACGCAGGTGTTCTCATCAAGAACGCCGAGGCGCTCGAGCACATGGAGAAGGTCGACACGCTTGTCGTCGACAAGACGGGAACGCTCACCGAAGGTCGGCCCGCCGTCACGGCCATCGTTCCGGCGTCTGGTTTTACGGAGGCGGAAGCCCTGCGCCTTGCCGCGAGTGTGGAGCGGGCGAGCGAGCATCCGCTCGCCCTCGCCATCGTCCGCGCCGCCGAAGAACGCGGGATCGCGATCGCACCTGTGGCTGATTTCGACTCGCCCACCGGCAAGGGCGCACTCGGAACCGTCGAAGCCAAGCGCATCGCTCTCGGCAACGCCCGCTTCCTTGCCGAGCAGGGCGTCGATGTCGGCCCGCTCACCGAGGAAGCGGACGAACTGCGCAAAAACGGAGCGACGGCCATCTTCATGGGCGTCGACGGGCAGGCGGCGGCGATCCTCGCCATAGCGGACCCGGTGAAGGCCTCTACGCCGGAAGCGCTGGCCGCGCTGAAGGCGCAGGGCATACGGATCGTCATGCTCACCGGCGACAACCTGACAACTGCGCAAGCCGTCGCCCGGCAACTCGGGATCGACGAGGTCGAGGCCGAGGTGCTGCCGGATCAGAAGAGTGCGGTGGTGCAGCAGCACAAGGCCGCCGGCCGCGTCGTGGCGATGGCGGGCGATGGCGTCAATGACGCCCCTGCGCTCGCGGCCGCCGATGTCGGCATCGCCATGGGCACCGGTACCGACGTGGCGATGGAAAGCGCCGGCGTTACCCTGCTCAAGGGCGATCTGACCGGTATCGTGCGGGCGCGCCGGCTCTCGCAAGCGGTGATGGGCAACATCCGGCAAAACCTGTTCTTCGCCTTCATCTACAATGCGCTGGGGGTCCCCGTGGCGGCTGGTGTGCTCTACCCGACCTTCGGCATTCTCCTGTCACCGATCATAGCGGCCGCCGCCATGGCGCTGTCTTCGGTGAGCGTCATCGCGAACGCTTCCCGGCTTCGCGCCGCGAAATTGTAGGAGGCTGCGGTGGGCTCCGTATGGCAGCGTCTTTTTCCGGGACCGCTTCGTTCCTTGCGCTGCCGCAAGGCTGACTGAAAAAGGCAGGATAGTATGCTCCAGTAACCCGGCGGGGGAGCCCACTTGGGCCGCTGAAATCGTCGGCGGCAGTGTTCGTAAAGCGAGAAACAACGATGCGAAACAACCATGCGATCAGCCGTCGTGCCCTTCTGGTGGGCGCCGCTGCGATACCGGGCCTGTTTTCCCTGACAGGATTGGGACGCGCCGACGCTTTGCCGCTGGTGACGGTGACAAAGGATCCGAATTGCGGCTGCTGCACCGGCTGGGCCGAGCATATCCGGGCTGCGGGATTTCCGTTGAAAGTAGTTGAATCCGGCGATCTCGACAGCCTCAAGCAGCGGCTTGGCGTGCCCTCGGCGCTTTACTCCTGCCATACGGCCGAAGTGGGTGGCTATGTCATAGAGGGGCATGTGCCGGTCTCGGCCCTCCAGCGCCTCCTGGCCGAGCGGCCCTCCGGCACGGGTCTTGCGGTTCCCGGAATGCCCGCCGGCTCTCCCGGCATGGATTTTCCAGGCGTCACGCCCGAAGACTACGAGGTCTTCCTGTTTGGTCCCTCCGGCCAAAAGACGTTCGCGCGCATTCGTGGCGCGCAGGAGATCTGAGCGCAGCGCCGCTGGCCGCGCCTGGTGGAAGCGCGACCAGCGGCTCACCCACCTTCATTCTCGGACAGGAGCCGCAGTCCCGAATCTCCCATTCGCATATGCCCGCGGAAGCGGCGGCATTCCCGGTCCAGGACGCGGCAAAGCCAGGCAGTTTCCGAGGGCGATGCTCGAACGAGTTGGAACCGCTGTAGTCGGAAGGGAGCAAGTTCCAGCGCAAGAAGGCGGCCGCGAGGATCAAGCTCGACGAAGTAGGCGAGGACGAGATTTGGGCGATACTCCGCGTATCCAGAGATCCCTTCATAGTCGTTGATGAAGTCGCCGCAGCCATACAGGATCAGCTTCCCGGCATGCACCTCGATCGCCAGAGGGTGATGGGACGAATGGCCATGCACAATGTCCACGCGGGCGCGGTCGATCAGTTCGCGTGCGAATGCCTGATGAAGCTGAGGTATGTCGTAGCCCCAATTCGGTCCCCAATGCAGCGAGACGAGGACGAGGTCGCCCGGCTGCCTCCAGGCTTCGATGTCGGCCGCGATCTTGGTGCCGGAACCCGGGCCCAAGCTCCTGAGGAAGTTCACTCCTGGCCGCGCCGGTTTCGCCGCCCAATGATCGGGAACACCGCTCGAGGAGTATGCAAAGGCGAACACGAGCAGCCGGCCGGCGCTGCCTTGGAGTAACGCCGGGGCCGCCGCTGCATTCCGATCGACACCGGCGCCGGCCACCGTCACTCCCGCAGGCTGCAGCGCGGCAAGCGTGTCCAGAAGACCGCTTACCCCCCAATCAAGCACGTGGTTGTTGGCGAGCACGCAGCAATCGATCTCTGCAGCGGTGATGCAGCCGATGTTACCGGGATGCATCCGATAGTTTATACCCTTCGGCTCGTGTGTCCCGTCGTCGGTGATGCTGGTCTCGAGATTGATGATCCGGAAGTCGGGCCTGCGGGCCGCGATGACGTCCAGCGCATCGCCCCAGACATATTCGAAGGACGCCGGCCGAGGGATCTCGCCCGACGCGCGTTCTGCCAGGGCCAGATAGCCGAGCGCCGAGCGCATGTGAGGTTCGTAGAGAACAGGGTCGCAGGCACGAGGCATGATCTGGTCGATGCCTCGGCCGGTCATGACGTCCCCGCACAGGAAGATCCTCATTTGTCCATTTTATAGAGGGCAATTTCGACTACAAGACATCCCGCGCTGACCGGGGGCGCCGGCTCCTCTCACATTGGCTCGACGCTGGAGGCGTGCGGGCCCTTGTCGCCTTCATGCTCGGAGAAGCGGACCTCGCTTCCCTCGGCGAGGCCAGCCCAACCCGTGTCGGTGGCCATACTCTCGCGCCGAAAGAAGAATTCCCGGCCGTCCTGCGCCTGGATGAAGCCGTACCCTTCTGTCGGCATAAGCCGCGTGATCCTGCCACGTAGGACCTGCGGATGCGGTTTCACACGATGGCCACTCTTCTTGCGGACGAGGTCCTCGAGTTGGCGTTGGGCAGCATCGAAGCTGTCGCGAATTGTGACATAGACGTCTTCATGCGCTCGGTTCCGATCCTCTCCCTTACCTGTGACGATCTCCTTGCCGGGCACCGTCACATCCACCAGGACCTGATAGAGCCTGCCCTTCCTGCCGTGCCTGTGCGGCGCCTCGATCACCACGCTGCACGAGGTGATGCGATCATGGAAGCGGGTCAGGCGCTCTATGCGTTCCCGCACGACTTCCTCGACGGAGGGAGACGGCTCCATTCCCCGGAACCGGATCTGAGGCTCAATCTGCATGGCTCTGTTCTCGCCTCAAATATCGAGCGTGTGACTCGGTCCCGTGCGCGTAGCATTGACGCGCGTCAAAGCCCTTTGGCGGAGCTCCAATTGAACCTGGTGGTCGCCCGCCGATGGTGAGTGCACATTGATGCCGATCAAACATGATGCTGGCCGGAAGGGGCACAAAGCTGCGTGTGAGGAACATGGCTGGGCCGCACTATGTGGCAAGCGCTGGATTCGTTGCGCAGAGTTCAGTTCGAGCTGGCCGACAGCCTGCGCCGCGCTCACGGCAATGCTTTTGACGCGCTGGGTCTCGCCGCTCGCGAATGCCCGTATCAGGTGGTTTCCGCAGCGCCGTTCTGGCGTCTTCGCGACTATGGAGGCCGCGACCGGGCGGCATCGCTCCTGGTTATCGCCGCTCCCATCAAGCGCCCCTATATCTGGGACCTCGCTCCGTCGGCGAGCGCGATCCGCTGCTGCCTTAGGCACGGCCTGCACGTCTATCTGCTTGAGTGGGAGCCGGCCTCGCAGCGTCATGGCAACCGAGGTCTCGAAGACTACGTGCGGGCCATCGATGATTGTGTCGCTGCGATTGCCGGCAGCGCGGCGAGTGCACCGCCCGTGATCGGCCATTCGCTGGGTGGCACGCTTGCGGCCATCTACGCGGCCTTCTCGCCCGAAAGCATCAGTGGTCTCGTGCTTCTCTCTGCGCCCCTCTGCTTCCAGCCGGGAAGGAGCACTTTCCGTGATGCGCTGGTCAGCCTGGTCCCGGCGAATCTCACCGAAACCCATCCATTTCCGGGCTCGCTTCTGTCCTGTATGAGCATGCTGGCCTCGCCCAACACTTTCATCTGGTCGCGCATGATTGACGCGGCGCTCAGCATCACTGACGGTCATGCGCTGGAAATCCATGCGCGAGTGGAGCGCTGGGCGCTAGACGAGGTTCCCCTGCCGGGGCGGCTGGTGCATCAGATCATCGACTGGCTCTACCGCGAAAACCGCCTGTGCTCCGGCGCGCTGACGATGGATGGCGTGTCAGTCGGTCCCGAACGAATTGCGGCGCCCACGCTGGCGATCGTGAACACAGCGGACGAGATCGCGCCAGTCGCGTCGGTCGAGCCGTTCCTGTCCGTCATCCGAGCCAAGGACGTCCAGATGATCAAGATCTCCGGCGAGAGAGGCGTGTGTCTGCAGCATGTCGGCGTGCTCGTCGGGCGCGAAGCCCATGCCGGGGTCTGGCCGAGCATCTTCTCCTGGATCGATGCCCACTGCTGATGGATCGCTCCCGGAACCTTGATCCACATCAATGTGAGTGACACCCTCGGCGCTCACATAGTCCTGCTCGCTGCTCGGCCCCGAGGCGATGCGAGCGCATAGGTGAGGGAAACAATATGTGGGTACGGAGTCTCAGCAGCCCGGAATGCAGGAAGCTCCTGGAGGCAAACCGGCTGGGCCGCCTTGCGTGCTCCTCCGACGGCCGGCCCTACCTTGTGCCGATCTACTATGCCTATGGCGGAAACTATCTCTACGCGTTTTCACTGCCCGGCCGGAAAATCGAATATCTGCGAGCCAATCCCGCGGTAGCGATGCTGGTGGAATTGAGTGGGCCCGGCCGCGCCTGGCAAAGCGTGCTGGTCGAAGGCCGCTTCGAGGAACTGCGCGACCGGATCGGTTACAAGGTGGAACGCGAACACGCCTGGTCGCTGCTCAGTCAGCACGCCAATTGGTGGGAGCCGGGAGCGCTCAAGCCAGACGCGCAGCCAGTCTCGAACCAATCGCCGCACGTGTTCTTCCGGATCTCGATCGACCAGCTATCGGGGCGCGAGGCGAAAGAGCGTTAGGGCCTTGAATTCTGCCGGGAGAACAAAGCCCCCAACGTAAGGGCGATCGCATTTCCAAAAGCGTGATCATGGTGTGAAGCGGCTAAGTCGCAGGAGTTCGCGCGCTAATCGGAATGTGACGGTGCTTCTGTTCGCGACACGAATCGCCGATGAGAGGCTCGTGTCCGAGACGTCCCTCTACCCGCCCCTGAAACGCTTCCTCGAGAGCCTCGGCTATGCCGTGAAGGGCGAGGTCAGCGGCTGCGATATCGTGGCGTTGGCCGATGGCGATCCGCCGGTGGTGATCGTCTGCGAGATGAAGCTGCAGTTCAATCTCGAACTCCTCCTTCAGGGAGTCGATCGGGCCGTTGCCTGCGACGAGGTGTGGCTTGCCGCCAGGCTCTCATCGAATGGCAGAGGTCGTGAAGATGATCCTCGCTTCAGAGCTCTCTGCCGGAGGCTGGGCTTCGGATTGTTGGGGGTGCGGGGAGAGAACGTCGAACTCCTGCTCAGCCCCGCCGCCCCGCCACCGCGGCGTGACCCGAAGCGCAGGTCGCGTCTCATCGAGGAGCATCGCCGCAGAAGGGGCGATCCAACCGTCGGTGGCGGCTCGCGGCAGCCGATCATGACCGCCTACAGGCAGGAGGCGCTCGCCTGCGCTGAAGCATTGTCGGAGGGACCACGCCGGCCGCGGGATCTCAAGCCCACTGCACCCAATGCCCAGAAGATCTTGCACCGCAATGTCTATGGCTGGTTCAATCGGGCGGAGCGAGGGCTCTACGAACTCACCTCGGCAGGGCGGGAAGCGCTGCAACGTTGGCCGGCGCCGTAGCGGATCATCTATCTTATGGCCTAGCGCGCGCTCGACGAAATGATAATTGTCAATGCCGAACTCCCGTTCATCCTGTCATCGTGGCGTTGAGCTACGCGCCAGTGCTGGTTCGGACCATCAATCACTCAGAACGAGACATCAATGGGTAATAAGGTAAGCAAGAGAGAACGTCGCCGCGACTTTCCCGGTGACCTGCCTTCATTTCTGGAGCCGCTAGAAGGGCCAAGCTATTTTCAGCGCCCGACGCCAGCAGTCTTAGATCCCATCGATGCTGAAGTCCTGTGGTTCAACCCCGACAAGGGCTTCGGCTTCATCAGGACAGTCGATGGATCAGAAGCGTTTCTGCACATCCGTGCGCTGGAAGCTGCTGGACACAACAGCGTTCCGAAGGGAGCGCAGATAAAAGTGACCCTGCAGGACGCTGCGCGAGGCAAGCAGGTGTCGCAGGTGCTCGAGGTTCTGGACGCAGGTCCGGCGACGCCGGACTTGAATCTATCGCGTCGTCCCGCATCCGAGCGTTCTTTTCAGCCAAATTCCTCTGAGCAGGAAGGGGAGGGTACCGTAAAGTGGTATAACGCCGACAAGGGCTTCGGCTTCATCTGCCGTGCCGAAGGCGGGAAGGACGTGTTCGTCCACGCCTCTGCCCTGAACCGATCCGGCATGAGTACCCTCGTTGAAGGTCAGCGGGTGCTGATGACCTATGCGCAGGGGCAGAAGGGACTGGAAGCCCGCAGTATCCGGCCTGTCTGAGCAGGCGTCGGGGGACCGAGGGGCTCAGTCCTCTCCAGGCGATGGTACTTGCCTGGGGCTGGACGACCATTCGACGATGTGGGGAAAAGTCGGAATCTTCGCCAAAAAACCGAAATCAACAAAATGCCAGCTTTCTCCAACATGCCATAATGTGACATCACTGTTGCCAGCGCACATAGTAGGAAGCCGAATATTGCAGATTGGGCTTCCAGGGGGGAAATCCCAGCTTGTGCTGCAATCATAGAGAGTGGGAATTCTGGGGGAGAAAATGAGAAAGTTACTTATCGCATCGGTTTCATGCCTCGTGCTGGCGACTGCCGCGCGGGCGGAAGACGTCAAGATCGGCATCGAAATGGGATTCACCGGGCCCATCGAGACGCTGACGCCGCCGATGGCGCAGGCCGCCGAACTGGCCATGAAGGAGGTCAGCGATTCTGGCCTTTTCCTGGATGGTGCCAAGGTGGTCCCGGTCCGCAACGATGAGACCTGCATCGACGCCGGTGCCGCGACTGCGGCTGCGGAGCGCTTGGTGACGTCGGACAAGGTGTCCGGCATCATCGGCCCGACCTGCTCGGGCGCGACCAGCGCGGTCCTGACCAATGTCGCGATCCCGAACGGCATGGTGCTGATCTCGCCGTCGGCCACGTCGCCGGGCCTGTCGACCATCGACAGCAAGGGCTTGTTTTATCGCACCGCGCCGTCGGATGCCCGCGAAGGCGAGATCCTGGCTCAGATCATGACCGATCGCGGCGTCAAGTCAGCCGTGATCAGCTACACGAACAACGACTATGGCAAGGGGATCGCCTCCTCGATCCAGTCAGCATTCGAGAAACTCGGCGGCAAGATCACGCTGAGCGCCCCACATGAGGACGGCAAGGGCGACTATTCGGCCGAGGTTGGTGCGCTGGCCTCTGCCGGCGGCGATGCGATCGTGGTGGCCGGCTATGCCGACCAGGGCGGTGCCGGAATCGTGCAGACGGTGCTCGATACTGGCGCCTTTTCCAAATTCGTGTTCCCGAACGGCATGTGGGGCGAGAGTCTGCTGGCGAAGTTCGGCTCGCAACTCGACGGCGCCTTCGGCGATCGTCCAGGCTCCGATAGTCCCGGTGCGGCGACGCTGCTGGAAATGACCAAGGCTGCCGGGATCGATGGCAACGCCACCTTCGTGCCGGAGACCTACGACGCGGCAGCCATCATGATGCTCGCCATGCAGGCGGCGGGTTCTGCCAAGCCGGCGGACTACAAGGGCAAGATCATGGACGTGGTCAACGCGCCAGGCGAAAAGATCTACCCCGGCGAACTCGCCAAGGGCCTCAAGATCCTGAAGGAAGGCGGCGATATCGACTATGTCGGCGGCTCGGCAGTGGAGTTCATCGGCAAGGGCGAAAGCGCCGGCTCCTACCGCGAGATCGTCGTCGAAAACGGCGAGATGAAAACCGTCAAGTTCCACTGAGGCTTTGCGATGCATGGCCCGCCGCACCAGCGGCGGGCCATGCTGTTTCGCTGGCAGCGAACGACGCGGCGGTGAGGGGATCGCCGAGACACCAATGATAATTTGCCACGACGTCCACAAGCATTTCGGCGGCTTCCATGCCGTCGACGGCGTTTCACTGGAGATCCCGGCCGGGAAGATCACCGGGCTGATCGGCCCGAACGGCGCCGGCAAGTCGACGCTCTTCAACGTCATCGCCGGGCTTTACCCGCCAACGTCCGGCAGGGTGACGATGGGCGGGGAGGACATCACCGGCCTGCCGCCGCACGAACTGTTCGCCAAGGGCCTGCTGAGAACCTTTCAGATCGCCCGGGAATTCTCCTCCATGAGCGTGCTGGAAAACCTGATGATGGTGCCCGGCAACCAGATCGGCGAAAGCCTGTGGAGCACTTGGACCAATCGCAGCGGCATCGCTCGGGAGGAGGAACGCCTGCGCGCGAAGGCCGAGGATGTGCTTGAATTCCTGACACTGACCCATCTGCGCGACGAGCGGGCCGGCACCATGTCGGGTGGTCAGAAGAAGTTGCTCGAACTTGGCCGCACCATGATGGTGGACGCCCGCGCCGTCTTTCTGGACGAGGTGGGCGCCGGCGTGAACCGGACGCTGCTCAAGACCATCGGGGACGCGATCGTTCGCCTCAACAAGGAGCGCGGCTATACCTTCTGCGTCGTCGAGCACGACATGGATTTCATTGCGCGCCTCTGCGACAGCGTCATCGTCATGGCCGAGGGCAAGGTGCTGGCGCGCGGTGCGCCGGCCGAGATCATCCGCAACGAGCAGGTGATCGAAGCCTATCTCGGCACCGGCCTCAAGAACAGGGTAGTCGCGGCCGGTCCCGCCGTGCTCGGGGCAACTGCACCATGAGGGAAGTGCCCGGCGGCAGCACGACCCCGTTCCTGATCGGCCGGGCAATGACCGGCGGCTATGGCGGGGCCGACATCCTGAACGGCTGCACCATCGCGGTCGAGAAGGGCGAGATCGCGGTCATCGTCGGACCCAATGGCGCGGGCAAGTCCACCGCCATGAAGGCGGTCTTCGGCATGTTGCGGCTCAGGGAGGGCAGCGTCTGGCTGGCCGGCGAGGACATCAGCCGCCTGCAACCGCAGGAACGCGTCGCCAAGGGCATGGCCTTCGTGCCGCAGACTGAGAACGTCTTCACCTCCATGACCGTGGAAGAAAACCTCGAAATGGGCGCCTTCCTGCGGCGCGACGATTTTCGTCCGACCATGGAGCAGGTCTATGCGCTGTTTCCGATCCTGAAGCAGAAGCGCCGCCAGGCCGCGGGCGAACTCTCGGGCGGCCAGCGACAGCAGGTCGCGTTCGGACGGGCGCTGATGACGGAGCCTAGCGTGCTTCTGCTCGACGAACCCACCGCGGGCGTCAGCCCGATCGTCATGGACGAACTGTTCGACCGCATCATCGACGTTGCCCGTACCGGGGTCACCGTGCTGATGGTCGAGCAGAACGCGCGCCAGGCGCTGGAGATCGCCAATCGCGGCTACGTGCTGGTGCAGGGCGCCAACCGCTTCACCGGCACCGGCGCGGAACTGCTGGCCAACCCCGAGGTGCGCAGCACCTTCCTGGGAGGCTGACCGGCATGGACCTCCTCAACGCGCTCGTCGTCTTTGCCAACTTCGTGCTGCTGCCCGGCATCACCTATGGCGCGCAACTCGCGCTGGGCGCACTGGGCGCCACGCTGGTCTATGGCATCTTGCGGTTCTCAAACTTCGCGCATGGCGACACCATGGCCTTTGGCACCATGGCCACCATCTTGGTGATGTGGCTACTGCAGGCGGCGGGCATCGGCTTCGGTTCCCTGCCGACCGCGCTGCTCGCCCTTCCGGCCGGGATTGTCGTCGCCGTGCTCTTCGTGCTTGCGACCGACCGGCTCGTCTACCGCTACTACCGCAGATCCAAGGTCAACTCGCTGACGCTCGTCATGGTGTCGCTCGGCGTCATGTTCGTCATGAACGGCATCGTGCGAACCATCATCGGCGTCGATGACCGGCAGTTCGCCGATGGCGCGCGCTTCGTCTTCACCGCCGCGCAGTTCCGGGAGTGGACAGGGCTGACCGAATCGCTGGCGCTGCGTACCACGCAAGCCGTGACGCTGGTGGTAATCGTATTGGTCGTCGCCTGGCTGCACTGGTTCCTGCGACGCACGCGCACCGGCAAATCCATGCGGGCCTTCTCCGACAACGAGAACCTGGCCCTGCTGTCGGGTGTCAATCCGGAGCGCGTCGTCATGATCGTTTGGATGCTGTCGGCGGCGCTGGCGACGCTGGCCGGCGTGCTTTACGGGCTCGACAAGTCGTTCCGCCCCTTCACCTATTTCCAACTCCTGCTGCCGATCTTTGCCGCCGCGGTGGTCGGCGGCTTCGGCAGTCCGCTGGGCGCCGTCGCAGGCGGCTTCGTCATCGCCTTCTCCGAAATTTTCGTCACCTACAGCTTCAAGAAGGTTTTCGGCTACCTGCTTCCCGTTGACTGGCAGCCGGACGGTCTCGCGCAGCTTCTCACCACGGATTACAAGGTTGCCGTCTCCTTCACCGTGCTGGTGCTCGTCCTGCTGTTCCGGCCAACCGGCATCTTCCGGGGGAAATCCGCATGAGCGTCGCGACAAGGAATGTCCTGCTGTTTGTCGCAGTGGGCGCGCTGATCGTCTCGACGGGCCTGACGCAGAGCTGGAACGCCGCGCTGGCGATCGTCAACATGGGGCTGCTCTCGGCAATCATGGCTCTGGGCGTGAACATACAGTGGGGCTACGCGGGCCTCTACAATGTCGGCACCATGGGTTTCGTGGCGCTGGGCGGACTGGCGGCGGTGCTCGTCTCGATCCCGCCGACCGAAGGCGCCTGGCAGGCTGGCGGATTCCGCATCTTGGTTGCGCTGGTGTTCGGCGCACTGATCATCGCCGCGGCGGCATGGGTCTACAAAATGCTGCCGCGCGGCCGCTGGCGGTTCGTGGCGCTGGCGCCGCTGCTGGTGGCGGGCTTTGTCGTCTACCGGCTGATCCTGGATCCCGCCGCGGCGGCCGTCGAAGCGATCAATCCGGCGCTGCAGGGCAACATCGGTGGCCTCGGCCTGCCGGTGCTGCTCTCCTGGCCGGTAGGCGGCCTGCTGGCGGCCGGCGCGGGATGGTTGATCGGCAAGACCGCGCTCGGCCTGCGCTCCGATTATCTCGCCATCGCCACGCTCGGCATTGCCGAGATCGTCATCGCAGTGCTGAAGAACGAGGACTGGCTGGGTCGCGGCGTCAAGAACATCGTCGATATCCCACGGCCGGTGCCCTACGAGATCGACCTGCAGCAGAGCCAGGGCTTTCTCTCCTTCGTGTCCGGTATCGGCGCCGACCCGGCCGCCGCCTCGGGTATCGTCGTGAAGCTGCTCTATGCCGGCTTGTTCCTCGCCGTGCTGCTGATCCTGATCTGGCTTTCCCAGGCGGCGCTGAACTCGCCGTGGGGCCGCATGATGCGCGCTATCCGTGACAACGAGGTGGCGGCTGCCGCGATGGGCAAGGACGTGACCCGCCGCCACCTCCAGGTCTTTGTGCTCGGCTGTGCCGTGCTCGGTATCGCGGGCGCCATGCTCGCCACGCTGGAAGGCCAACTGACGCCCGGCGCTTACCAGCCGCTGCGTTTTACCTTCCTTATCTGGGTGATGGTCGTGGTCGGCGGTTCGGGCAGCAATCTCGGCGCCGTGCTTGGCGGCTTCCTGATCTGGTACCTGTGGGTGCAGGTGGAGCCGTGGGGCAATGGCCTGATCAACCTGATCACTGCCGGCATGGCGGAGGGTTCGCAGTTCAAGCAGCATCTGATCGACAGCGCCGCCCACATGCGCCTCGTTGTGATGGGCGTCATCCTGATCCTGATGCTGAGGTTCAGGCCGCAGGGCCTGATCCCCGGCAAGTGATTTCTCGCGGCCCCAAGAGGCGGATCGGCGTTCAGGCGCGGGTCGAGGCAGTCACCTCGATCTCGACTTTGGCACCGGGCGTCGGGATCTGGCAGATCAGCAGCGTGTTCGTGGGCCGGATGTCACGAAAGGTCTCGCCGAGCACCACCGCAACATCCTTCAGGAAAGCCGCGTCGGTGATGTAGACGCGGCAGGCCACCGCGTTCTTCAGCCCGGCATCGGCCTTCTCCAAAGTAGCGGCGATCGATGCCAGCGCGTTGCGCGCCTGCTGCCCGGCGTCCTCGGGCATCGCCCCGGTGACCGGGTCCTGGCCCAGGGTTCCGGAGACATAAATGGTCGGCCCGTCGATGACCGCCTTGGCATAGCCGGCGAACTCTTCCGAGGGCGCCCCTGAGAAAATCCGGTTCTTCATTGCAACTCCTGTCTTGCGCGGCGGGACTGTAGACAAGGCCGCGCGACGCGGAACGGCGAAGCCTTGCGCGATCGGACGAAACTTTTGGGCGGAAGGCCTTTCAGGGGAAGAGCCGGGCGAGTTCTGAGGCGGCGCCCGCCGCTTCGAGGATGGCTGTCAGGGCAGGGCGATCCCGGGAGGTGAGCTCCACGCCAGAGGCTCTGAAGAAGCCAGCCAGATTTTCCGCCATCGCAGCGGCGGAGCCGGCACCGTCCGCCGAACCGCAGAGCGCGTCGGTGCGGTCTGCCAACATCAGTAGTTCGGCATGTTCGCAGTCGATCTCTGCCGAAAGCACAGTCTTGTAGAGTGCGGCGGCCTCCGGCCGTTTCGGAGCATCGACGTCAGGCTTGAGACGCCGCCTTGCGGCGCGGACCGGCAGCACCACGGCTTGATGCCATTCCCTTGCTGCGGTGGCGATGGCAGGCATGTGGTCGCCGAGCGGCCTGCCGCACACCGAACCCCGCCAGAGGCAGAACAGCATGAACGTCACGTCGATCCCATGCCGCTCCTGCAATTCCAGGCAGGCCGGCGCGATGCCCGGCGCTCCGTAGAGGCGCGTGACAAAATCCCAGGCCGGATGGGCTGGGAACGCGGTCATCCGCCACCCCAGTGGCGGGCGATGTCGCGGGCGGCGCGCTCGCCGCTCGCCGCAGCACCCGTGACCAGCGCCTGCGCCAGATAGTCGCCGCAGAAATAGACTCTTCGCCGCGTTGCCGACTGCCGGTCCCGGAAGGCGGCCATGGCGCGGCCGTAGCCCGGATAGAAGAGCGGCAGCATGCGTTCGATCCACTGGCCGTGCCGATCGACGCAGTCACGGTCGAGGCTTGGATAAAGCTCGCGCACGCGCTCACTCACCACTTCGTCGAGCCGGTCGGTCATACCGCGCCCCTTGGCTTCGTGCGTCGCTTCCGGCGAAAGTTGCGCGTAAAGTTGCGGCGCCTGTCCCGTCGCCTCGTTGCCCGGCACCTGCTGCCATGTGGTGAGGGTGTTGGCAGCCTCGCGTGTAAAGAACTGCATTTTCGGCTCGACCTGCCGGTTTAGCCGGTAATGCACGATGCCGAGGGAATTGTAGCGGACGCCAGCGAGAAAAACTCGCTCGTCCGGCGGCAGATCGGGAAACAGCGCGGCCGCGACCGAGCCCTCGGTGGCACAGATGACCAGATCGGCATCGTAGCCAATCGCATCACCGTTTCGTTCCGCTCGGATATGACAGGGACCGCTTTCATGCATTTCCACCGCGACGACGCGCGTGGCGCAGTCGATCGCGAGGCCCCGCGCCAGTGCGTCGGGCAGCCGCCCCATGCCGCCCTTGAAGACATGAACCGTGTCGTGCCCGACCAGATGCGGCGCGGTCGAGGCGAAGAATGCGGCCGAGACCTCCTCCGGGTTCCAACTGCGCGTGCCGCGAAAGATCGGCTCTAGCATGCGCTCTAGCACGTTCGGCCCCAGCCGAGTGCGGATGTGGTCGGCCAAGGTCACGCCGTCTGCGGCGGGCATAGAGGCCGCGTCGTCGGGATCGGCGCTGCGGCGCGCGGCGAGGGTGTTCAGGCCGAACGACAGGAAGCGCAAGCGCTCGCCGACGGACAGGCCCGGCGTGAGCAGGCTCTGCAAACTCGGCATCAGTTCCACCGTCCAGCGTCCGTCTGTGCCGACGCATTCGGCCGAGAGACGGCGTACCGGGACCAACGCTTCTGTCAGGCCGACTTCGTCGAGCAACGCGTTGAATGGCGGGCTGAAGCCGTAGACGAGTCGCGCGCCGGCATTGAAGCGGATGCCGCGAATCTCCCTGTCGCCGACACGGCCACCAGCTACTTCCGCAGCCTCCAGCACGCGCACCGAATGGCCGGCCTGGCTGAGCCGCCGCGCAGCGACCAGCCCGGCGATGCCCGCGCCGACGACGATGATCCTCTTGCCGGTCATGCCAGCGGCATTCCGAAGCGCCGCATCAGGTCAGCCACTGGCTCAGATCGATGGCATCCTCGCCGGGGATGCGCTTGCGCGCGAACTCGGCCTCCCGACCGAAAGGCAAGGTGGCGTCGATGCACAGCCGCCCCCAGTGGTCCTTGTGCGGGTCGCGGTAGAAGCCCGGAATATCGTTCAGGATCATCGCGCGCGTGTCTGCACGTCCGCGTGTCATGTAGGCCCACATCACGTCATCGAGGTCGTAAATGTCGACATCCTCGTCGACCACGATGACCACCTTGTTGTAGTCGAGATACGATCCCAGCGCGGCCAGGATGGCGTGCTTGCCCTGGCCTTCGTAGGTTTTCCGGATCTTGATGATGGAGATCATCACGTTCGGCCGGCAGCAAACGTCGAGGACGCCCGGCACTTGCGCGGCGACATGGCGATAGACGCGGGCGGCCGTCACCGCCTCCAGCGGCCTCAGATCCTCCGGCGAGCCGCAGACCAGCCCATGGAAAACCGCGCCGGGGCGGTAGCTGACATGGCTGACCTCGAAGACGTGGTTGTCGCCGACACCGACATAGTTGCCCATGAACTCGCCGAACGGGCCCTCGGGCCGCTTGACGTTCGGCAGGAAACGGCCCTCGACGACGATGTCGCAGGATGCCGGCACATCCAGTCCGATCGTCTTGCAGGGGCGCATGGCGACCTTGCCGCCGCTGATCTGCGCGGCCATCACCAGTTCCGACGCCTCATAGGGTAGCGAGGCGCAGGCGGCCATGAAGATCTCCGGCGGGCAGGAGAGCAGCAGCGCCGCCTCCAGCGCTTCGCCGCGGGACTCAGCCTTGGCCTGGTAGCGGGCAAGATCGTGGGTGGAGCCAAGGCGGACGCGCAACTCCTCGTCGGAAACCTGCATCGAGCGGTGGAACGAAAGGTTCGGCACGCCGCTGTCCGGTTCGCGCGCCAGGAAGATAGCTGAGGTGAAATAAGGCCCCGCATCGCGCTCGTGATAGGTGATGGCCGGCAGGTCCGACAGCTTGCCGTCCCGGAATTCCTGCTCCACCGAGGCAGGCGCCTGCTCCAGCACGTCGGCGTCGCGTCCGGCGATGCAGGCGTCGGTCAGTTCAATCCAACGCTGGCAGAACGTCTTGTCGCCCGCACCGACCAGCCGGCACAGCCGCTCGTGGCTGCCGTAAAGATTGGAGACGACCGGAAACTCCGTTCCGTCGACGTTCTCGAACAGCACTGCCTGCTCGCCGGTTTTCTGAACAGCCTTCGTGACGGCGGCAAGCTGATGACGCGGGTCCACCAGACGGCGCACCACGGCGAGTTCGCCCCGCCCGGCAAGGTCTTCAATGAATCGCCGCATGTCCGTCTCCTTCTTCGGCCGACCAGTTAAGACAGTTGCGGCGGCGGATGACAGCCCGGGATTGTTCCTCGCCGCCGGATCTTTGTCGAATTCGGCAATAGCACAGACGGCCCCCTATGCAGGGGAGGGCCGCTTGGCCAATCTCCGCTGAACCGAAGAGGATGCCGAATGACCCGCACCATCCCTATCCGCAATCCCCGCACCGGCGCGAACGACTATGCCATCACCCCGCTGGACCGCGGCCAGTTGGAGGCGCGCTGCAGAAAACTGCGCGCCGGGCAGGCGGCATGGCTGGCGCTCGGCATCGAGGGCCGCGCGAAGGCGATGCTGGAACTCTGCGATGCCGTCGATCGGCACTACGACGCGATCCTCGCCGCCCTTTGCGCCGACACCGGCCGCTACGAATGGTCGGTCAACGAGATCGAGGGGCTGAAGGGCATCACCCGCATGCGCTGCGCCACGGCCGAGGAGGCGCTGGCGGAGGCGAGCGGTGGCTCGTCCGATCCAACGCTGCGCTTTCAGCAGCAGCACGTGCCCTACGAACTGGTCGGCATCATCTCGCCGTGGAACTATCCGCTGATCCTGTGCATGATCGACGCCATCACCGCTCTGCTGGCGGGCTCCGCCGTCGCCATCAAGCCATCGGAGGTGACGCCGCGCTTCATCCAGCCGTTCCGGGCGGCGATTGCCGAGGTCGAGCACTTGCGCGACGTGCTCGACGTGTTCGAGGGCGACGGGGAGACGGGCGGCATGATCGTCGATCTCACGGACACGCTGGTCTTCACCGGTTCCGTCCGCACCGGCCGCAAGGTGCAGGAGCGCGCCGCCTCGCAGTTCAAGACCGTGTTCCTCGAACTCGGCGGCTCCGATCCTGCGGTGGTGCTGGACAGCGCCGAGCCCGACTTCGCCGCCGAGATCATCGTGCGCGGATCGGTCGAGAATTCCGGTCAGCTTTGCTGCGCCATCGAGCGCGTCTATGTCCAGCGTGGTGTCTATGACGCGGTGTGCGAACGCGTCGTGTCGCGCATGCAGGCACTGCGTATGAACACTGACGACATCAAGGAGGGCGAACTCGGCCCGATCATCTTCGCCCGCCAGGCAGAAATCCTGCGCGAGCAGATCGCCGACGCCCTTGCAAAGGGCGCCAGGGTGCTGACCGGCGGCAAGGTCGTGGAGCATGGCGGCGGTCTGTGGTGCGAGCCGACCGTGCTGGTTGACGTGACCCAGGACATGGCGATCATGCGCGATGAGACCTTCGGCCCTATCGTGCCGATCATGGCCTTCGACACGGAGGATGAAGCGGTTCGGCTCGCCAACGACACCGAGTTCGGCCTGTCGGCCGCGGTGATCGGCGAAGAGGCGAAGGCGATCGCGATCGGCGGCCGCATCAATGCCGGGGGCATGTGGATCAACGACTTCGACACGATGGGCGGCGTCGGGGCACGGGCCGAAAAGACTGCCTTCGGGTGCTCCGGCCTGGGCGGAACCCGCTATGGCTACGGCGGCTTCCGTAGATTCTTGCGCAAGAAGGCGATAGTGATCCGCTGCTGTCGCAGCCTGAGCAGGATGTAACATGCGCGTCAGGAGCCATCTTTGAGCCCGCCCAGGCGCATCGTCGTCGGTATCTCCGGCGCTTCCGGCGTCATCTACGGTGTGCGCATGCTGGAGGCCCTGCGCGCCGCCGGCGTCGAGACGCACATGGTCATGTCGCGCTCTGCCGAGATCACCCTTGCCCACGAAACTGACTTCAAGGTGGCCGAAGTCCGGGCGCTGGCCGATCATTGGTACCAGCAGGCCGATATCGGCGCGGGGATAGCCTCGGGATCCTTCCGGGCCATGGGCATGGTGATCGCACCCTGTTCCATCCGTTCCATGTCCGAGATCGCCACGGGCGTGACGACGGGACTGCTGACGCGCGCGGCGGATGTGATGCTGAAGGAGCGGCGGCGGCTCGTGCTGATGGTTCGCGAGACGCCTTTTCATCTCGGCCACCTGCGCACGATGACGCAACTCGCCGAGATGGGGGCCGTCGTCGCCCCGCCGCTGCCCGCCTTCTATGCTCGGCCGACCAGCCTGGAGGAGATGGTCGACCATTCCATCGGCCGGGTTCTGGATCTTTTCGGCATCGACAGCGGCCTGGTCCGCCGTTGGAAGGATCCGGCCTGACTTCTAGCCACCATTTGGACGATGGCCTATTCTCGAGGCGCGCAAGCGACCGGAGAGAAGGCATGGGGGAAATCGGCGGCGTAGCCAAGCAGAAGGGCCTGTTCCGCGCCTTTCTCGGCGAAGCCACCGTCGCCTCCGTGTTCAGGCGTCTCGATAGTGCACAGTTTGCGAAAATCACCGACGAGCGACTCCAACTGTCTCACGCCCGAGTCGATCTTCACGGAGAGGACGGGACCGGGTTCTGGCGGTTCCTTTCGCTCGGAGGAGACGTTTTCGTCGTTCTGACCGACTGCACCTTCGCCACCGTGCGCCACGAGCACGTCGCCGCCGAGGGCCTGGTAGAATTTCATTTCCTGCTCGAGGGACCGGTGGAGCTCAACCTGCCACAGAAGCATCCGACCGCGCCGTCTAACGTCTCGCTCATGGCCTGCCAGCAGGCATCGGGGATGGTCTACGACGTCATCTGCCAACCGGGCGCCTATAGGATGGCAAGCCTCTATGTCCGCCCGGCCTTGCTCGAGCAGAGCTTCTGCCTGAATGCGGGGCAGGGGATGGCGCGGCAACTGCTCTATCCGGCCGAGGGCACCATGGCGATGACCGAGCAGAAGATCGACCTCGAATTCCTGCGCGTGCTGCGCGATCTATTCAGCATCGGCTACGAGACGGCTCGCGCATTGCCGCTGTCTGCGGCGCGGATCATAGAGCTTCTGGTGCTTTCGGTCGACGCGATCGACCGCAGCGGCAGGGCCGAGGAGCAATCGATCGTTTTCACCGCTCGCGAACTCGCCATGTTCAGCCGTGCGCGAGAAGTGCTGGCGACCAATTTTTCGGAAACGCACACCATTCCGAGTTTGGCGCGCCGGCTCGGCACCAACGCGACCAAGCTCAAGAGCGGTTTCAGGCTGTTGTACGGCACGACCATCTTCGCCTATCGCAACCGCCACCGCATGGACCGCGCCATGGAACTGCTGATCGACAAGCAACTGCCGATCGCGGCCGTCGCCCACGCCGTCGGCTTTCGCCACCAGGCCAGCTTCACTTCGGCCTTCAGGGGGCATTTCGGGTTCACCCCGAAGCAGGCTCGCCAGCGGGTGGAATCCGCTACGGACCGCTGACCGCGAGATGGGTGGCGGTCGTCCCTCAACGACCGGCCGTGAATGGTCCGGAACTGGCTTCCGCAACGATGCTGGACGTTAGATGCCGCCAGCTCACACATTGAGCTGGCGATGGGTTAGCCTCAAGGAGCGTCTCGATCATCCCGCCGGCATGCTGACTGGCTAAAGGATTCTCCGAGAGGCTCCACTCCTAGGCGGGTCACTACCCTAGAAATCCTTGCAGAGCCGCAGACTATCAAAAAGTGCAGCATGGATGTTGCGGCTGGCAACCGCATCCCCCACTCTGAACAACATGTACTTGCCGTCCGGATTGGAGACAGTTGCCTGTGGCCGCCCCTCCATCAAGGCATTGTAATCGACCGCGCCCTGGTTCAGCGATCGTTCCTTCAGTTCCAAGTAGAGTTCGTCGTTGGGCAGCGTTCCGTTGTCGCTTACGACCTGATCAACCTCCCGCGTCTCTTCCTCGAGCGTGTACTCGTTGCGCAAGGTGGCGACCAGGCTGTTGCCAGCGGGTTTTACGCTCAGCAATCTCCTGTCAGGTGAGATGGAGACGCCGTTCTTGTACAAATGTGAGAGGTAAACGGGGAAGTTATAGGCTCCGGCCTCAACGCCGAGGTGACGTTCCGGGGTAACGACCTCCAGTTTCTTGCCGGCCTGTGACAAGTGGTCCGCGCCGCTGATTCCCGAATCTGCACCCTGGTCGTCGAACATCAGCACGCGCTCTCCGATCTCTACGCGGCCGCCCAGAATATCCCACGTGCTATAGACATGCTCCGCGCCCTCGATATCGCCGACGTTGGGGAATCCTCCGGTTGCAACAACGACGATATCGGGAGAAAAGCCTTCAATCATCGTGGAGTCGGCCATGTAACCGAGCCAGATATCGACCCCTAGCTTACGGCATTGGTCCTCAAGCCATTGCGAGACGGTCTGCAGATCCTGGCGCCAGTTCACCTTCGAGGCGATGTTGATCTGGCCTCCGACTTGGGGCTCGGCCTCGATCAATGTCACCTTATGACCGCGCTCGGCTGACACGCGCGCTGCCTCGAGGCCGGCCGGTCCGGCACCGACGACCACCACGCGCTTTTGCGTATCCGCCTTCGGCACGACATGGGGCATTGTCGCCTCGCGCCCCGTTGCGGGATTTTGGATGCAAAGAGCTTCTCCTCCGGCGTAGATCCGGCTGATGCAGTAGTTGGCTCCGACGCAGGGGCGGATGTCGCTCTCGCGGCGCTCGGTCAGCTTCCGCACCATATGCGGATCAGCAATCTGGGCGCGCGTCATGCCTACGAGGTCAATGAGACCGTCCTCGACTGCGCGCGCTGCGGTGGCGAAGTCCAAAATCCGGTTGGCATGAAGCACGGGGACTGAAACAGCGGCCTTAATCTTCCCGGCCATATCCAGATATGGGGCAAGCGGGGTACCCATGCTCGGCATCGACATCGATGCCGTCCGCCAGTTGTACACCGTACTTGCCATGATATTCAGATAGTCGACAGCGCCCGCGTCAGAGAATGCCTTGGCGATCTCAAGACAATCCTCCTGATCGAGTCCCGATTCGAAGAACTCGTCCGCGGTGATACGCACACCGAGCACCAGCCTGTCACCCAGGCCGCGCCGCACCGCATCGATGATTTGGAGAGGGAAGCGGAGGCGGTTCTCTAGACTTCCGCCGTATTGATCAGTGCGTTTGTTCACCGCAGGCGAGAGGAATTGCATCCCGATCTGTCCGCCCGCGAATAGCAACTCGATGCCGTCCAGCCCTGCAGCCTCGGCACGCTGGCCGGCAGCCTGGAAGTCATGCAGGATGCGTTCGAAATCCCAGTCCTCCATTTCCCTCGGGAACGAGCGATGCTGGGCTTCCCGAACCGCCGATGGGCTCACCGGCGCCATCCATGCGCCCGTATCCCAACGGCCGCGCCGCCCGGCGTGGGAGATTTGGCAGAAAACGGCCGCCCCATGGTCGTGTACGGCATCGACCAAGGACTTGATGTGCGGAATGGCCCGATCTTCGGCGAGCGTAAGCTGACCGAACGGCGCAGCAGAATCCGTCGATACGGCGGTCGAGCCACCGATCATCGTCAGCGCCACTCCACCTTTTGCCTTCTCGACATGGTACAGGCGATACCTCTCCCCTGCCAGCGACTGAACGCTGTATCCGGGAGCATGCGCCGTGCTCACAATGCGGTTGCGTAGCGTCAGCCCGCGCAATTGGAATGGTTGGAGGAGAACGTCGTACGCAGACATGGCGATGATCCTGATTACGCGATATTTTTTCGCGAAGGCTCGGGCGTCCGGAACTTCCGAGACGCTCTGCCGACGCCGTGACGATCCGATGTGCGTGACTAGTCCGATCTTCAGGGATCGGTGCGGGCGAACTCGATGTACAGCTCTCTCAGTCTCAAGCTCAGCGGGCCGGGTCTTCCGTCCGCCACGGGCCTTCCATCTATCCGCACGATCGGCTGGACGAAGGTCGATGCACTGGTCATGAAAGCCTCCCGAGCCTGCAGGGCCTCGTCGACTGTGAATGGTCGCCGCTCAATGGTGAGGTTCATCTCCGCCACCAATTGCAGGGTGGCCTTCGCCGTGCATCCCGGAAGCACTGCGCTGGAGTCGGACCTTGTCACCAGCGCGCCATGCTCGGTGATGATGAAGGCCGTCGACGAGCCGCCCTCCGTCACGTAGCCGTCCTCGATCATCCATGCTTCGTCGCAGCCTGCCTCGGCCGCGATTTGCTTGGCCAGAACCTGCGCCAGCAGAGCTACGCTCTTGATGTCACGACGCCCCCAGCGGATGTCATCGACGCATGCGACCGAAATCCCCTCCCGGCTGGAGGGCGCGTTGGCGATGTCCTTTTCCTGCGTGAACATCACCAGGGTCGGGGTGACATCTTTCGGGAATAGAAAGTTCCGCTCTGCCGTGCCGCGGGTGACCTGGAGATAGACCATCCCGTTCCGAAGGTTATTGCGCTCCACCAACTCCTTCTGCACGGCCTCTATCTGGTCCGTTGATAGCGGCAGCGGGAGACGGATCTCGCGGCAACTGCGTTCGAGCCGCGCCAGATGGCTGTCGTTGTCCACCAACCTACCGTCGAGTACGGCGGTGACCTCGTAGATCCCGTCAGCGAAGAGGAAACCGCGGTCGAGAATAGAGACTCGTGCTTCCTCTATCGGAACGAACTCGCCATTGACGTAAGCAATTCGTCTCAATGCCTGATCCCCCCGGTTTCAGCTTTGGTCGGCTCTCAGGAATTCAACGGTCCCTGAAACCTCTTCAGGAACGCACGCAGCCGCTCCGTTTGCGGATTACTCATCAGTTCCTGGGGCTTTCCGCTTTCGAGGACGCGCCCTTGATCGAAGAAATAGAGTGTATCCGCCACGTCGCGGGCGAAGGCCAACTCGTGCGTTACGACGAGGAGCGTACGGCCTTCCTTCGCCAAGTCCTTGATGACGGCCAGGACTTCCCCGACCAACTCTGGGTCCAAGGCAGATGTCGCCTCGTCGAACAGGAGCACGCGAGGGTTCATCGCGAGCGCACGCGCGATCGCCACCCGTTGAGCCTGACCGCCGGACAACTGCCCGGGATAGGCATCGGCCTTGTGCCTGAGGTCCACCCGCTCGAGCAGTTTGAGGGCCAGACCCTCGGCTTCCTCGCGCTTGAGACCGTTTACGATTGTCGGCGCGAGCGAGACGTTCCGCAGCGCGGTCATGTGGGGAAACAGGTCGAAGCTTTGGAAAACCATGGCCATCGACTTCCGGAACCGGAGCGCTTGGTCCTCACCGGATGCCATCTTGTCATTGGCGAAGGTGACGGTGTCTCCGCCAATCCTCATAGACCCCTCGGTCGGAGTTTCGAGCAGGTTCAGGCACCTCAGAAAGGTCGACTTCCCGCACCCGCTTGATCCGATAATTGCTGCTGTGCGGCCCTCTTCAAGCGTCAGGCTTACGTCATCGACGGCGACGGTCGTGCCATATGTCTTCCGGAGGGAGCGTACTTCGATAAAGTTGACCGACATCAGCGTGAACTCCTGTAGTCGAACCGACGCTCGACCTGGTGCGCGATCGATGCCATGGGCCATATCAGGATGATGTATAGGAGCGCTGCAAACGTGAATACTTCCAGCGGCCGGTAGGTTTCTGACGTCAGCGCGGACGCTGTGAACATGATGTCATGCACTGCAACGACCGAAAGCAGGGAGGTATTCTTGAACTGAATGATCGATTGATTGACGATGGCCGGGGTCATCCGCCGGAACGTCTGTGGCAGGATGACATGGTACATCGTCTGCCAGTGGGACATGCACAGGGAACGGCAGGCGTTCCATTGGCCCTTCTCAATCGACTGGATGCCGCCTCTGAAGATCTCGGCGGAGAAAGCGGCCATGTAGAGCGTGAGGCCGCAACCCGCAGCCAACCAAGCCGGCATGTTGATGTTGAGCGCCATTGGAAACGCGTAGTAGAACCACACGATCTGGATGAGTGCGGGCGTGCAGCGGAAAACTCCGATGAACAGAGAAACGGCCCGCCGTGCGATCCATATCCGACTGACCAGCAGCAGGCCGAGGATCAGACCCAGAAGGAGCCCTGCAACAGTGGTTGCGACGCCGTAAGCGACGGTGACGCCGATCGCCGTCATCCATGCGCTTGGGTCCCATACTGCCGACCAATCGAATTCGTAGCTCATCTGTCTTTTCCGAAAAATCCGGTAGGCGGTTGGCCCCCATTGCCTGGCGGCCAACCGTGCTCAAGTCTCAGAACTGGACTTCGGGCGGGATGACACTGGTATCGAAGCCGGCGTTGTTCAGGACCTTGACGAAGATGGCCTTCACTTCTCCGGATGCCTGCTTCTCCTCCGACCACTTCTTGAGCCAGGGCGCCAAGCGATCAGCCGCCTTGATGATACCTGCCGAGGAGCCCATCGACTGGATCGGCGTCGGGAAAACGATGTCGCCGAATGCATGCGAAGCGCTTTTGTGGACATTAAGGCAGCGCAATGCGTCCGCACCCATGATATCGGCTCGGCCCGACTGAACCGCCAAAGTCACTTCCGAATACTCGGAGAGGGTGACATGCGTTGCGTTGGGAGCGAGCTTCTTGAACGCCGTCTCGATGCTGGTGCCAGTAACGGTGGCGATCCGAACTTCGGGTTTGTTCAGCGATTCCCAAGTGCCCTCGGATTGGAACGACTTGCCGGTGACGCCGCAGAAGGCGAGGCCGTACATCGGCCCAATCATGGACAGTGCCTTCTCGCGCTCAGGGGTCGCGCTCATGCCCGGCCAGATATCGATCTTGTTGGACTGAAGATCGAGCACCACCGTCTTCCAGCCGGTTTCGCGGAATTCAGGCTTGATTTCCTTCCCCATCTCCTTCGAGAGGTCCGCGGCGATCGCACGGCAAAGGTCGATCTCATACCCCTCCCACTGCCCGGTCTGCCGGTCTACCCACGACCCGACGGGGTCGTTGGGAATTGCACCGCAGACGATATTCCCTGACGATTCGATACGATCCCAGACGGGGTCGGCCGCAGCCACGCCCATGCCGGCCAAATTTAGGCCGGCAAGGGCAAGCGCGGTGGCGACAAACATTGAACGAAGAGAGATGCGATTTTTCACTTTATTCCCCTTTTCCTGTTTGGATCTCTTTCGATTTCGGGCTTTTGTACGGCCTACGCCTGCTTCATCTCGACGCCGGCCCTGGCGTAGATCTCTCGGATCTCAGTTCCGATCTTCTCGATCTGGGCCTGATCGGCCATCCGATGAGGACTGCGCGTAACGCCTCCCGGCCGACTGAGAGCGGCCATGGCGCCCTTCACAAAAGCGAAGTTCGCCAGCCCGGACCGGGCGAGTAGGTGATAGAGTTGGTCGATCACCTGCTGGTTGCGGGACAGAGCATCGGCGTCGTTTTCGCGGAACGTCTTGTAGTAGTTGACGACCTCTCTCGCGCACACATTCGAGATGGTCGAGACGATTCCGCTTGCACCGCGTGAAAGCAACGCACTGGCGTACGGCTCCAATCCCGCGAAATGCGCCAACCGATCCCGCGTCGCGTAGTACACTTCGGCGACCGCATAGAGATCACGCGCGCTTTCCTTGTACGCGGCAACGCCTGGGAGAGCGGCAAGCTGCGCCGTCAGGCTGGGAGAAAGCGCGACACCTACGCGCGCCGGGTTGTTGTAGACCATGATCGGGAGACCGATGGCCGCGACATCCTCGAAGGCCTTCACAATCTCGGACGGCGTGGGCAGGCAGTAGACCGGCGGCAGCACCATGCAGCCATCGTAGCCGATCTGCTTGGCGACCTTGGTAAGCTCGAGCGTTTCGGAATGATTGGTGGAGGAGGTGCCGGCAATCACCGTTCCGCGACCCGCCACATGCGCGAAGACCGTTTCGAAAAGGTCCGCGCGTTCCGAGATCGACATGGAATAGTACTCGCCGGTGCTGCCGCCGACGACGAAGCCGGAGACGCCTTCGGACAGGAGCAGGTCGACCAGTTGCTTCAACTGATCCTTGTCGATGCTGCCGTCCGCCGCAAAAGGGGTCGCCAATGCGGGCAGCACCCCGCTCCAACTCACTTTGGTCATGATAATCGATGGTCTCCTAATTGACCTTTGCCACAATTTGATATATCGTATGTCGAATATGAAATTCCTGTCAAGCGGGTGCTGATCGTGGGAACTGGTGGGGATGATCTGAGATACGAACAGCCGGTCCGCGGTGACACGCTGGCGGAGCAGGTCTATCGGCAACTCTCGACCGCGATCCTCTCGGGATCATTTGCCCCTATGGAGCGGATTACCATCCGTCGTTTAGCCGAGGAGATCGGCGTCAGCGTGACCCCTGCCCGCGAGGCGGTGCTGAGGTTGATCGCCGACGGTGTCCTTCAGACGACGGACAAGAACGCCGTCCTGGTGCCGGAGCGGACCGAGGCGGAGATCGTTGAGATTTTCAGCATCCGTCGGTTTCTCGAGGGCGATATGGCCGAGGTCGCCGCACCACGGCTGCGCGACGAGGATGTCGCGTTTCTGGAGGATACGCAGAAGAAATTCCTGCAGGCGCTGGATGCGGCCGACTACAAAGAGGTTCTTCGGCTGAATTCCGTGTTCCACTTTTTCATCTACACGAAATCCGATCTCCCTCTTCATCTGAAGATCGTCGAGAGCCTTTGGTTGAGGATCGGTCCCACCCTCCGCTACATGTACCCCATTCTCCACAAGAACCGCGTCGATCATCGCCGTCACGAGGACATCATCGAAAGCGCTGCTCGGCGCGACGGAGGCGCTCTGAGGAATGCAATCCTGAACGACCTTCAATCCTCACAGGTCGCCCTCAGTCAGTACATCGAAACTTACGGCAGCGGGCCGTCACCTCGTACAAGGCGCATCAGGGCCTGAAGACCATGTCTGCATATCCGGATAGCGAGAGGCGCCTGCCGTCCCGCGCCTACGACGTGGCTGTGATCGGTGGCGGCATCTTCGGGCTGTTCTGTGCTCTCACTCTCGCGGATGCGGGAAAGTCGGTCGTCGTCATCGATCGCGGCCCGGTCTGGTCCGAGGCATCGGCGGTCAACGCAGGGTCCCTTGGCGTTCAGAACAAATTGCCTGCGCTGGTTCCCTATACGCTCTGGTCATGGGAGATATGGGAGACGCTGGCCGAACGCCTCGGTGCCGATATCGGCTTGCGTCGTGACGGCGGCTACAAAATTGCGATGACCGAAGCCGAGGCAGAGCGCCTCGACGCCGTGTCGATGCAGCAGAAGGCCTTGGGCCTGGACGTCAGACGGTTGACTCAGGCGGACCTGCGCCGCACGGCCCCTTGGATTTCCAGCGACTGCGTGGCGGCCACATACTCGCCGCAAGATGGATATGCGAACCCGACACTCGTCGGTCCGGCGCTGCGCCGAGCCGTGGAGAGGTCAGGTGTGGAAATTCTGGACGACACCGCCGTCGAAGAAATCCGCAGCGGGGATCGCCTCGGCGTAGTGACGCGACGCGGTGAGATCCAGGCTTCCAAGATTGCGATAACTTCCGGCGCGTGGTCCGGTCGACTGGCCGCGATGGTGGGCGTACGTCTGCCGATATCACTCGACGTCAACATGGTGTCGGTGACCGAATCCGCTCGGCCGACCATCGAGAATATCGTCACGCACGCACGTGGCATCCTGACCCTCAAGCAGGTTGCAAACGGCAGTTGCCTGATTGGCGGCGGCTGGCAGGGCATCGGCACGCTGGAAAACCAGCGCAAGGAAGTGAGCTACGATCAGCTCGTTCACAATCTCCGCTTGGCGCTGCGCGTCATTCCGGGGCTCGAAAGGCTCAACGTAGTTCGTAGTTGGGCTGGCTACGAGGGAGTCACCCCGGACTCCCTACCGTACCTCGGCCTGCTCCCCGGCCACCGGAATATCTACTGCGCGGCCTGCGCACGCGGCGGCTTCACGCTTGGTCCGCTCATGGGGCAACTCCTCGGCGAGTTGATCTCCCATGGAGAGACCTCGAAGCCCATAGACATCTTCAACCCCGGAAGGTTCGCACATGTCGCAGCCTAGCGTGCGCCTTATCGAGGGCGTCAGACCGTCCGACGAAACGGTCAGCTTCATGTTCGAAGGCGAGAAGCTTACGGGCTGGAAGGGCGAGGCGATCGCATCCGCTGTGATGCGCGCGGGCTTACGGACCCTTCGCCGCACGCGGATCGGTGACGAGCCCCGCGGATATTATTGCGGCATGGGGCTTTGCTGGGAATGCGCGGTCCACGTCGAAGGACAAGGCGTTGTGAGGAGTTGCTCCGAGCCGGTCCGCGAGGGCCTGGTGATCTCCTTCGCCGATGGACGGTGGGATAAATGAGCCGCCCGGTCGTGATCATCGGCGCTGGGCCCGCCGGCCTGTCTTGCGCCTGGGAGCTTGCTTCAGCCGGCCGTGAGGTCGTCCTTATCGACGATAACGGTATGGCCGGCGGACAGTATTTCCGTCAGTTGCCCGAAACCTATCAGGTTTCGCGAGATGCTCGATTGCTCCGTGACAAGGCGCGTTTCGATGAACTGGCGAAGGTTCTGACCCTGCCGGGTGTCCGCTATCTCTCGTCCACGGTCGTCTGGGGCGCGCCGGGCAACAAGACGGTTGCCTATGCCGGTCCGACGTCGAGCGGGCGCATAGAAGCTTCGGCCATCGTCATCGCGACCGGCGCCCAGGAGAAATCGTTGCCGTTCCCGGGATGGACACTTCCGGGAATCATATCTGCCGGAGGATGCCTCAATCTGGCGAAGGCGCACGGCATGGTGCCGACGGGCAGAGTCGTGGTCGCAGGGAACGGACCACTGGTTCTTGTCGCCGCTGCGACGCTGATCGCAGCCGGAGCAGAAGTCGTTGGCGTCGTTGAGGCCCAGTCCGACATCCGGCTGGCCTCGGCAGCCGTTTCCGGCCTCTTCGCGGCGCCCGGCGTGCTGCGAACCGGAATCGGATACAGGGCCCGGATCATGGCGGCCCGGGCAGGTTTCCGGACCGGCTGGATGGTCGCCGGCGCAAGGGGCAAGGACAGGCTGACCGCCGTCGGCATCGCTCCTGTGGGAGCCGATGGGCGCCCCCGGCGCGACAAGCAGCAATGGATAGAAGCCGATGCGCTGGTGGTCGGCTACGGACTTCTGCCGGGCACCGAAACAGCGCGACTGTTCGGCTGCCGCACGGAGCACAATCCTGCCCTGAACGGGCTAGTCCCGTGGCGGGACGACACGCTCCGCACCAGCGAGGAAGGAATCTATGCGATCGGCGATGGTGCCGGCATCGGCGGCGTGGAAGTCGCCCTCCTGGAGGGGCGCATCGCGGCGCATTCGATCATGGGCACGAGAGCGCCGGCGTCCCTCGCCTCGCGCTATCGCCGCCTCGACGGCTATCGTCGCAAACTCAATCTGGCTTACCGGATGCCGCAGCCGCTCCTGGCCGCCACGGACGACACGATCATCTGCCGGTGCGAGGAACTGACCCTCGGCCGGCTGCTTGCCGATCCCGGCCGCGGCCGCAACAGCCTGAATGCCGTCAAGACGTCGAGCCGGCTCGGGATGGGACGCTGCCAGGGACGCAACTGTCTGCACGTGGCGTCGTCGCTGCTCGGTCTCGCCACCGATGACCTGACAACGCATCCGCGCGCCCGCCCGCCGCTGAAGCCGCTCGCGGTTGGCCTTCTGGCCGCCGACAAGGACGCTGGCTCCGCAATGGAGCCGGATGAGATAACCCTTTCCGAATAGAAGGAAGAGTCATGACGTTCCACCACCATATTGAGGGCATCTCGCTCGACCCGTATGTGAACGGCGCGCGTCGCAAGATTTCCGGCGACGTCCATCCGACCTACGACCCCGCTACCGGGGAGGTCCTGTGCGAGGTGCCTGTCAGCGACGCATCCGTCGTCGACGAGGCGGTCGAAGCGTCGCGGGCGGCACTGAAGGGCGCATGGGCCAATGTGACGCCGGCGGAGCGAAGCCGCATGCTGTTCCGTGTCGCCCAGTTCATTCGCGCCGACGCGCAGCGGCTGGCCACCGTCGAGTGCATCGACAGCGGCAAGCCCCTGCGGGAAGCGGTGGGCGATATCGAGACCTCCGCGCGCTACTTCGAGTACTACGCCGGCATCGCCGACAAGCTCCAAGGCGACACAATTCCGCTGGGCAAGGACTTCGTGTCCTTCACCCTGCATGAACCGATCGGCGCGACGGCGCACATCATTCCCTGGAACTTTCCTCTCGTCACGACGGCGCGCGGCCTTGCACCTGCGCTGGCGGCAGGTGCGACCGCCGTCATCAAGCCGGCCGAGCAGACCCCTCTGACCGCCCTCATGCTCCCGGAATATCTGGAGAAGGCCGGCATCCCGGCAGGCGTCGTGAACGTCGTGTGCGGTCCGGGCAGGACGACGGGCTCAGCGCTGACCCAGCATCCCGGCATCGCTCACGTGACCTTCACCGGCTCGGTAGCGACAGGAAAGACCGTGATGATGGCGGCGGCCTCTCATGTCGCTTCGGTCACCATGGAACTGGGTGGCAAATCCCCGGTGGTGGTCCTGGCGGATGCCGACCGCGAGGCGGCGCTGGAAGGCGTCCTCAAGGCGATCTTCACCAATGCCGGCCAGGTCTGTTCCGCAGGCTCGCGCCTTGTGGTCGAGCGAAGCATCGCCGATTCCTTCCTCGCCTCGCTCGTCGAGCGCATCGGCGCCTTCACCTTCGGCCGTGGTCTCGACAATCCGAACATTGGTCCGGTCGTGTCCAAGGACCAACTGGCCAAGATCGAGACGATCGTGAACGATTCCGTCGCGGCTGGGGCGACGCTCCTGACCGGCGGACGGGTGAAGAAGCCGGACGGGCTCAATGGATGGTTCTTCGAGCCGACCGTCCTCGTGGCACATGAGCCTTCCACGAAGTGCGCTCAGGAAGAAATCTTCGGGCCGGTGCTCACCGTTCAGATTGCCGAGAATTTCGAGCACGCATGCGAATTGGCGGAAGGCACGGAGTTCGGCCTCGTCGCCGGCATCTACACGAAGGATGTTTCCAAGGCTCTGAAGTTCAGCCGGCATGTGTCGAGCGGTCAGGTCTTCATCAATCAGTATTTCGCCGGTGGCGTGGAGACGCCGTTTGGCGGCACCAAGAACAGCGGTTTCGGGCGCGAAAAGGGGCTGGAGGGCCTGAAGGCATACTACACGGTGAAGACTGTAACGGCGCGCATCTGATCTGGATGATGTAGGAGCAGGGCAGGGTCCAAGGGAGCACGCGCCTCGGTTTGCCGGCGCCGCTCCCGAAGACCTTCCAAAGGCGTCCTCAGCTTGGATGCACCCATGTGCGAAGACGTCGCGAACGCCTTTTCCTCATGGCAATCCCGTCGCAGATCTTGCGGCGGATCCATAGGGCCTGTGCGGGGGCGCCAAGCTGCCGTCGGCGCTATTTGCGTCATTTGGATGGTTCGCCAAGGCCGACACAAAGCAAGCCTATCTCAAGTTGGAACTATTACGGAGTATCCATTTAGCGAGCTTGTCGGATTCGGCGCTTTTCGCGCTGTTTCCAGAGCCGACCAGGAAGAAGGCATTTCCTGTACGAACACTCTTGTCGATTGCCGGCACCAACAATTTCCTTTCAAGCAAAAGCTGGGCTGTGAGAGACCAGCCCAACGCAATCCCTTCTCCGGCTAACGCTGCCTGAACTGCCAATTGATAGTCGTTGAAGACAATGTTGGGCATCAACCCGACGCTATCGGCGCCTGCCAATGCCAGCCACTCATTCCAGCCGACTCTCTTCCTGAACGCATCGAAGCAATGGATGAGCTTGTGGCCAACCAAATCCGAAACAGAGAGTATCCGGTCTACTGAACTCAGGTATGCCGGAGAGCAAACAGGTAGGACAATCTCGTCGCAAATGTACCAGCAATTGGGGCGATCAAAGTTGGCTGGCCGCAGCCAGATCGTCAAATCGATCTGCTCGTCCGGTTCGACATCCCGGTCGGTGGCGATGATCTTGACCTTGCTGCCGGGGTGACGCTGCTGAAAATCGTGAAGCTGAGGCACCAGCCAATGCGCGGCCATTGAGGTCGAAGCTGCCAGCGTTACGTATTGCATCCCGCTCGCGGCGATAGACGACAAGCTTTGTTCGATTCTTACAAAGCTGGATCGGACACTCTCGTACAGTTCCCGACCCGCTTCGGTCAACTGGACGCCCCTGTTTCCCCGTCGGAACAGTTGAACCTTACAGTACACCTCCAGCGCCTTGATGGCGTGCGAAACGCTCGGCTGCGTGACGTTCAATTCAGCAGCAGCCAGCTTGAAATTCAGGGTCCTCGCCGCCGCCTCGAATACGAAAAGAGAGTGCGGCGAGGGCAACATGTGGCGCAGCCTAGACATAGACTGGATTCATACCAGCCGATGTCTTTATCGTCTACAGCGCCTCCTTGTTCGGGGCTATCACTCTCCCAAGGCGCTTCCGCGCCTTCGCGGCCGCCAATATGGCCGCGGCATGGAGAGAACTCGATTGGGATCGTTGTCCGCCCATTCCGCTTCGCAGCGCATCGCAGTGCCGCCTCCACAGATCGAGGCAACGGCTTCCGGCTGGTATCTTACGTCCGGCCCCGAGTTGCCGCTCGTTTCCTTGAATGAGGATACGAGTTGCGATTGCCTCGTAATCGGCGCGGGATGGATGGGGTTGCACGCGGCGCGACGCTTCGCCGAACTCCAGCCTGATGCCCGCGTCATCCTCGTCGACGCCGGGCGTATAGGCAACAATGCAGCGGGACGCTGCATGGGGTTTGCCATCGATCTCGCGCACAACCCCCGCAAAAGGGATTTTCTGGAGGACGTGCAGGGTAACCGGGACGAACTGCGGACCAACCTTGAAGGCAACGCCTATTTGCGCTCGGCGGTGGAGGATCATGGCGTCGAATGCGATTGGGACCCGCAAGGCAAATACCATAGCGCTGCCACGGAGCACGGCGTGCGCGACCTGCTCAGTTTTTCTGAAGCCCTCGATCGCATGGGGCAGACCTATCGTTGGGTCGAGCGCGACGAAATCCAATTGATCACCGGCAGCAGGCACTACATCAGGGCTCTGCATCACCCTGGCACCATCCTCATCCATCCGGCGAAGTATTTGAAGAATGCCGCGCAAGCGCTGCCAGCCAACGTGACGGTATATGAAAACACGCCGATCACGGCCGCGAGATACGGAACGCCGACCCAGGTTTTCGAGGCACGCGGTGGTCAGATCAAGGCGAACAAAGTCATCGTCTGCGCTTCGGCCCATTTGACGAAGTTCGGCTTTTTTCCGGACACCGCCATTCCTGTCTACACCTTCGCCAGCATGACGCGGCAGCTGACGCCGGGCGAACTCGCACAGGTCGGAGACCGTCCTGCCTACGGATTGATCCCAGCCGATAGCTTCGGAACGACAGTCAGACGAACGTCCGACAACCGGCTTTTCCTGCGCAACGTCTACTCATACGCCAACAATTTCACGGCGACCCATCAGGACGTTATCCGCGCCCGCAAGCAACAGCAGATCGCGTTTGATCGCCGTTGGCCGGAACTGTCAGCCATGGGTTTCGAGGCAAGTTGGGGCGGTCTCCTGACACTCGCCCAAAACGGCGGGATGGTCTTCGGCCAACTGGCCGAGAATGTCTTTGGCTCTGCCTTCTGCAACGGAACCGGCGTGTCGAGGGGAACCGCCTTCGGCAAAGCGATCGCTGAACTTGCAGCCGGGCGGTCATCGCCGGTGATCGACATTCTCAAGCGGCGGGCGGCGCCCGTTCGAACCTATCCCCGACTTATCACCTCGCTGGGCGTGCGCTTCGTGACGGGCTGGCGTTTCAAGCAGGCGGGCAAGGAAGTCTGAAGCAGAAAGGAACCGAGATGGCTGACCTGAAGGGAATCAACCTAGCCATGCAGACGCCGTTTGACGCGGGCGGCGCTATCGATTTCAAGGTCTTCGAGGGACTCATCGACAAGTATGTCGAGGCGGGCGTCCACGGGCTCGTATTTGGGTCGGGGACCGGCCAGCATCCGTATCTCACTGAACAGGAATGCAACCAGCTCTACGAGATCGGCGCCAAGCGCGTCGGCGGTCGTTGTCACGTGATCTGCCAGACCTCGGCCCTGAACGTCGACGAGGTGATCCGGCGATCACGGCACGCGGAGTCCATCGGCGCCGATGCCCTGATGATCTTGCCGCCTTATTTGGAGGGTCCGACGGACGATGACGGCATCGTGGAGTTCTACAGGGATGTCGCCTCATCCGTCGGCATCGACATCATCGGCTATAACATTCCGCAGGCGACAGGCGTATCCGTTTCTGTGGCACTCCTGAAGCGGCTGACGGCGCTCGACAACTTCAACTACATCAAGGACAGCGGCGGGGATTTCACGTTACACCAAGAGTACCTCCAGGCGACGCCGGGCGTCCTGAACGGCTGCGACACCACCACCCTCTATGCCCTAATGGCGGGATGCCGGGGGGTCATTTGGGGTGGCGCGAACTACATGCCGCGCGAGGCTGTCGAACTCTACGACCTCGTAACAGCGCAGCGATACTCGGAGGCGCAGGTCCTTTGGCAGATGATGTTGCCGTCTCTCCTTTTCATCTGGCGCACCCACTATTCGCCTTCCGTGATCAGAGCGGCGCAGCTGCGCGGGCTCGGCACGGGCAATGTCCGCAAGCCGCTCTCGAAACTCTCGGCGGAGCAGGACAAGGCGCTTCAGCAGTCGCTTCGGCCCCTGTTCGTCTAGCAGTTCCCGCGTTTTTCAATTCCGTCGGCCATCGACAACCAGGGAGGGTCACGATTTCCTGAATGGATTGTATCGCTACCGCATAAGGGATGTGTACTCAACTTATACAATTCCATTGACTCGTTTGCCCGCCCCTGCGAACATCCTTCCATCCACGACGGGGGAGCCTCCAGCGGGAGGAATGTCGCCGTCGCAGGAAGCCAGGCAGGGATCTCGATGAAGAGCAGAAAAGGCGACCTATACGAGGAACTGAAGCGTCAGATTCTGACGATGGAACTGGAACCCGACCAGGACCTGGACGAGGTGAGCTTGGGCGAGCGCTATGGCCTCTCGCGCACTCCTGTCCGAGAGATTTTCCGGCAGCTCGAGGGGGAGGGATATGTCGATATTCGGCTCAACCGCGGCGCGCGCGTCGTTCCCATGAACCATCAGACACTCAGGAACTTCTTCCTGGTCGCGCCAATGATCTATGCCGCGATCGGCCGCCTTGCAGTTCAGAATTTCAAGCAGAGGCAACTCGCAGATCTGAGGGACACACAGGAGCGGTTCCGGACGGCGAGCGTCACCGGCGACGCGCTCTCCATGGTGCTCGAGAACAATCGCTTCCACGAGATCATGGGGGAGATGTCTGGCAATGCGTACCTGCAGCCGAGCCTCAGCCGTCTTCTGATCGACCACGCCCGGATCGGGCACACCTTCTTCCGGCCCCGTAACGACGAGATGCGAAACCGTCTTCAACTCGCCGTGGACCACCATGACGGCTTCATCGCAGCCATCGAGGCGCACGACGAGGACGCGGTCGTCAGCCTTGTGTTCGAACACTGGGAACTGTCGCGCGAGAACATGGGAATGTTCATCACACCCGAGGGGATGAAGGCGGACGCGCTCGTCGATAGGCCCGCCGCATGATGGAGAGATCGTCTTGAAATTCGAAGGTATCTATACCCCGGCCATAACGCCGTTTTGCCGGGACGGGCAGATAGACCGTGACGCCTTCGCAGCAGTCCTCGAGTCTCTTATCGAAGCGAGGGTGCACGGCATCATCGTCGGCGGATCGACGGGTGAGTACTACGCCCAGAGCCCACAGGAGCGGTTCGATCTCGCCGTCTACGCCAAGGAAGTGGTCGGCACCCGGATTCCGCTCATCGTTGGAACGAGCGCGACCAGGACCGAGGATTCGGTCGAATATGCCAAGGCGGCCAAGGAGATCGGCGCCGACGCGATCCTGGTAACCTCGCCTCCCTACGCATTGCCGACGGAGCGGGAGAATGCGGTTCACGCACTCACGATAGACCGCGCGGCGAACCTTCCGATCATGCTCTACAACTACCCGGCCCGCATGGGCGTCATGATGGGAGAGGAGTATTTCTCCCGCGTCGGCAAGTCCAGGAACGTCGTGGCCATCAAGGAGAGCTCCGGCGAGACGGGCAACCTCCACCTGTTAGCTCGGAAGTTTCCCCACATCGCACTCTCTTGCGGCTGGGACGACCAAGCACTCGAATTCTTTGCATGGGGCGCCAGGAGTTGGGTCTGCGCCGGCTCCAATTTTCTCCCCCGCGAACATGTCGCGCTCTACGAAGCCTGCGTGCTGGAAAAGAACTTCGACAAGGGCCGCGCCATCATGACGGCAATGCTGCCGCTCATGGATTTCCTCGAGTGCGGGAAGTTCGTTCAGTCGATCAAGTACGGCTGCGAGTTGGCAGGCCTGAACGCAGGCGAGGTGCGCGCGCCGCTGCGCCCTCTCAATTCAGAAGAAAAGCGAACCCTTCAGACTGTCGTAGCCACCTTGAAGCGCACGGTCGCCCAGATCGCGTCGGGAGCAAACTATGCATGAACCGTTGACCGCGGCCGAATACAGGGCCATAGCCGCGACCGTTCAGTTTCCGACCAATGCTTTCATCGACGGAGCGTTTCGCCCGGCGAATTCCGGCAAGACATTCAAGACGACCAATCCAGCGACTGGCGAGACGCTTGCAGAAATTGCGGCGTGTGATTCCAGCGATGTCGATTTTGCCGTGGCTAAGGCCAGGAAAGCGTTCGACGATGGCCGCTGGCGCCTCAAGTCGCCTGGCGAGCGTAAGGCCGTGCTCCTCAACTTCGCCAAGCTTCTGGAGCGCAACCGCCATGAACTCGCGGTCATGGAGAGCCTCGACAGCGGCAAGCCGATCCGCGAGTGCCAGACCGTGGACGTACCCGACACGATCCACACGCTCCGCTGGCATGCCGAACTCATCGACAAGCTCTACGACAACACCGCTCCGGTCGGTTCGAATGCGCTGACCTTGATCGTGCGGGAGCCGGTCGGCGTCGTCGGCTGCGTCCTGCCTTGGAACTTTCCGCTTCTGATGCTGGCCTGGAAAATCGGTCCGGCGCTTGCCGCGGGATGCTCGGTGATCGTGAAGCCCGCGCAGGAGACGTCGCTGACCACGCTTCGCGTCGCTGAACTGGCCCATGAGGCGGGCATTCCCGCAGGCGTCTTCAACGTCGTCACCGGCGGCGGCAAGGAGGTCGGCGAACCGATCGGCATGCACATGGACGTCGACATGGTGGCCTTCACCGGCTCGACCCCGACTGGCCGCCGTTTCCTACGCTACGCCGCGGACTCCAATCTCAAGCGCGTCGTCCTCGAATGCGGCGGCAAGAATCCGGCAGTGGTTCTCGACGATGCCGAAGATCTCGACCTCGTCGCCGAACAGGTGGTCAATGGTGCGTTCTGGAACATGGGCGAGAACTGCTCGGCCACCTCTCGTCTCATCGTCCACGCCAAGGTCAAGGACGAACTGCTCGAGCGGATCGGCGCCTACATGCGCGAGTGGAAGGCGGGCGATCCCCTCGATCCCGAAAATCGCATCGGCGCACTCGTCAGCAAGAACCATTTCGAGAAGGTGAGTTCCTTCCTCGACGACGTGAAGAGCGAAAGGCTTTCAGTCGCCATTGGGGGTGACACCTACAAGGGCATCTACATCGAGCCGACTGTCGTTGACGGTGTGACGCCCGAGAGCCGCCTCTTTCAGGAAGAGATATTCGGGCCGATCCTGTCGGTCACGACCTTCAATTCGCTCGCCGAAGCCATCGCGCTCGCCAACGACACGAATTACGGCCTGACTGCGTCCGTCTATACGGGAAGCCTGCGTAACGCGATCAAGCTGTCGCGCGAAATCCGGGCGGGCGTCGTCACGGTCAATTGCTTCGGCGAAGGCGACGCCACCACGCCATTCGGGGGCTACAAGGAGTCCGGCCTCGGCGGGCGCGACAAGTCGATCTTCGCTCATGACAACTATTGCGAACTGAAGACCATCTGGATCGACGTTTCGGATCGATCGGTGGACGAGACGATCCGATGATTGCCAAGGCGGTCAAACGTTTGCCGGTCGAGAATGGCGTTTCGGGATGGGAGGCGATCAGTCAGCGTTCGTTTCCCGTCCGAAGCCTCGAAGGCAACGTGACCGCGGACTGGTTGATCATTGGCGCGGGCTTCGCGGGCCTTTCGGCAGCGCGCCGCCTGCTTCAGCTTCGGCCGCACGACAAGATCGTAGTGCTCGACGCGAGCGAAGTCGCCAAGGGGACTGCGGGACGAAACTCGGGCTTCATGATCGACGTCCCTCACGACCTGACGTCGAGTGAATATTCGACTGGTAACACTGACGCCACGAAACTGGAGATGGCTCAGAACCGCTCCGCAATCGCCTTTGCGGCCGAGGCGGCAGCGGAATACGGAATGCCCCGCGAGATTTTCGATCCATCAGGAAAGATCAACGCGGCGGCGACGCCGCGCGGTATGAAACTCAACCTAAGCTTCGGCAAGTCGCTGAAAAGCGCCGGCGAGGAGCATACTTTCCTGGATTCCGCCGAAATGCGCGGCATTACCGGATCGGATTACTATCTCGGTGGATTGTACACGCCCGGCGCGGTCCTGATTCAGCCCGCCGACTACGTTCGGTCGTTTGCCGCAGGCCTCTCCACGAAGGTGGGCATATTCGAACGTTCGCCCGTGACGTCGTTGACCCGGGAAAACGGGGTCTGGACCGCCGTTTCACAACGAGGCGCGGTCACCGCTCCCAAGGTCATCGTAGGTGTCAATGGCCACATTGACGACTTTGGATACTTCCGTGGTCGGCTGATGCATATCTTCGCCTATGCGTCGATGACCGCCCCTTTTCCTGCCGACGATTTTGGCCGCAGGGTCACCGGGGGCGACAGATGGGCGCTGCTTCCCGCCGATGCAATGGGTGCGACCGTCCGCAAGATCACGTCCGGCGGTCAATCGCGCATCACGATCCGGACAAAGTACACCTACGACACTGAAGTCGCCGTGACCAAGCGGCGCATGGCTAGAATGGCCGAGGCGCACCGGCGCTCGCTTGATGCAAGGTTTCCAGGGCTCAAAAGAATACCATTCGAACATAGTTGGGCAGGGCGGATTTGCCTGAGCGTCAATCACGTTCCCGCCTTTGGCGAAGTCGAAGAGGGACTTTACTCCGCTTGCTGCGAGAACGGATTGGGCACGGTGAAGAGCACTCTCGCAGGCATGATGGCGGCGGAACTGGCCACCGGCACCACGTCCCGACGTCTCGAGGAATACATGGATCATCCCGAGCCTTCCCGGCTTCCGCCGGAGCCGTTGGCATGGCTGGGCATAAATTCGGTGATCCGTTTGCAGGAATTGCGCGCAGGCCGCGAGGGATAAGCCCTTGCCGCGCAATGTGAAGACTGGGCCAGCGGCCAAGTCTTCAAATGGGAATGGGAGGAGTGAGGAAATGAAGACTTTCTGGAAAGCGCTCTGCGCCGCGGCGATGGTCGGAATGACCATGATGTCCGCTCACGCGGAGGAAAAGACCATTACCATGGGGACGATGTCCTGGGAGGATATCCTGCCTGTCACCGGCGTCACCAAGATCGCCCTCGAAAACGCCGGCTATACCGTAAAAGTGGTTCCCTTCTCCGAGTGGGGCATCGCCTATGCCGCGCTCAGCAAGGGTGACATTCAAATTCTTGCCTCTCAGACGGACTACGTTGCTCATGATTACTGGGACAAGAACAAGGACAAGCTCGAGAAGCTGTCGCCGGTGTCGCATGGTCTGTTTCAGGCATTGGCGGTGCCGAAATACGTGACCATCGACTCGATGGAGCAACTCAACGAGAACGCCGACAAGTTTGGCGGCAAGATCGTGGGCATCGAGCCGGGTTCCGGCCTAATGCGTGACACCATCGACGCGGTCAAGGAATACGGCATCAAGCTCCAACTCGTCGAAGGCAGCAGCGGCGCGATGACTGCCGCCCTCAAGTCGGCAGTCGACCGCAAAGATTGGATCGTTGTCACCCTTTGGACACCCTCGTGGATGGCCCAGAAGTTCGACATGAAGTTTCTGCAGGATCCCAAGGGGATCTATCCAGTGTCGCAAAGCTATTATTGGATCGCGCAGAAGGGCTTTGCTGCAGAGCATCCTCATGCTCGTGAAGTAATTGCCAGCGTCTTCCTTCCGTTGGGCGATAACATCGCGATCAACTCCGCCGTCAATGATGGCATGACGATGGACGAAGCCATCAAGGACTGGGCCGACAAGCACGCCGATCTCATGAAGCGGTGGGGCAACATCAAGAGCGAATAACCAGCATGGGGAGCGCCCGGCGTCCAACGCCGGGCAGCTCTTGCAAATCTGCGGCGAGCCAATGCGGCAAGCCTAACCCGCAGGGTCGAGATGAACGCCTCGAACATCGATACAAATGAAGTGCTGGTGGACTGTCAGTCCGTATGGAAAGTCTTCGGCGCAAACGCGCCTGAGGCCATGAAAGCGGTTGTCGAGCGCAGCCTGACGAAGAAACAGGTTCTGCAGGACTACAAATGCGTTGTCGCTGTCTCGGACGCCAGCTTTCAGCTTCGGCGAGGCGAGATCTTCTGCGTGATGGGTCTGTCGGGCAGCGGCAAGTCAACGCTGATCCGACTTCTCAATCGTCTGATCGAACCGAGCATCGGAAAGATCATCGTGAAAGGGAAGGACATCGCCAAGCTGAATCCGGCTGAACTCCGCAAGATGCGCGCCCGGAACATGGGCATGGTGTTTCAAAGCGTGGCACTTCTCCCTCACCGGACGGTTCTCGAGAATGCCGCCTTCGGTCTAGAGGTGCAGGGCATTTCGAAAGGCGAGCGCAACAGGACCGCCCTTGCTGCACTAGAGAAGGTCGGTCTCGCCGATTGGGTTGAGCGCTACCCGTCGGATCTTTCGGGCGGCATGCAGCAGCGTGTTGGACTGGCGCGGGCACTGGCCGCCGATCCTGAGATCATCCTCATGGACGAGCCTTTCAGCGCGCTGGATCCGCTGATCCGGCGACAGCAGCAGGACGAATTCAGGCGATTGACGAAATCGCTCGGCAAGTCCTCCGTCTTCATCACCCATGACCTCGATGAAGCCATCCGTCTTGGCGACCGTATCGCCATCATGAAGGACGGCGTCATCGTCCAGATCGGGACGGCAGAGGACATCGTCGCCAAACCCGCCGACGACTACGTGGCGGATTTCGTGGCGGGCATTTCAAGGATTCACCTGGTCAAGGCCCGTTCGGTCATGCGGCCCGTCGACGACTTCAAACGCTCGCAGCCGCAGTGTGACGTGAACGCTCTTCCGCAGACTTCGCCCGACGCCGACATCGGCGAACTGATCGACGTCACCATGCAGTCCGATGGCAATGCGCTGGCGGTTGTGGAGGATGGCGTCGTCGTCGGTGTCGTCACAGTCCGTGGCCTGCTCCGCGGGGTTGCCGGGATGCCTGCAGAAGAGCTTGTTGCGGCATAGCTAGGGAGGAGCGGAATGGACACTGCAGTCATTACCGACACCTTCGATTCCTGGACTGATAGTGCGCTCGATTGGGTGAGCGACAACGGCGAATGGCTGTTCTCATTCCTGAGAACCGTACTGGAGGGCACCTATGACGGTGTCCTGTGGCTTCTCCACCTGGCGCCGTCTTACGTGATCGGACTCATCGCGGCGCTGCTCGGGTGGCGATTGATCAATGCTGCCTCCGGCATCTTGGCGGGACTATCGCTGATCTTCTGCGAAGTCATGGGACTTTGGGCGGAAACCATGAGCACGCTGGCCATGGTGATCACCGCTACGATCCTCGCCCTTCTCGTCGGCCTTCCCCTTGGAATTGCAGCAGGTTTCATCAGGTCGCTCGACCGGATCCTCGAGCCGGTGCTGGACCTGATCCAAACCCTGCCGCCTTATATCTATCTTCTGCCCGCGATCGCGCTGCTGGGCTATGGGCCGGCGACCGCGCTTGCTGCTACCGTTATCATCGCGATGCCGCCCGCCATTCGCCTCACCTCCCTGGGCATCCGCATGACGCCGCGCGAATTCATCGAACTGGGCCAGGCAAGCGGCCTGACACCCTGGCAGATGTTCATCAAGATCCGGCTTCCGTTCGCCGTCCCCAGCATGATGGCCGGGATCAACCAGAGCCTCATGATGGCCTTCGGCATGGTGGTCATCGCAGGTATCGTTGGTTCGGGAGGTCTCGGGCAGACGATCTACGAATCCCTGCGCACGCTCGACATCGCCACCTCGATCAATGCCGCGATCGCGATCGTCATCCTGACCATGGTGCTCGACCGACTGACGCAGAGCGCCGCCCACCGCACCGAGGGAGGCGCTGAATGAACCTCGATCTGCTCCGGTTTTCGCCGGGGGCGTATCTCGCCCCGGTCGTGGATTGGCTGAACAGGAACTTTCACCCGTTCTTCGACGCCGTGACCAAGTTCATCGAAGCGGTGTTGGGAGGCATAGAAGCCGCTCTGTTGTATCCACCGCCCTATGCGGTGATCGTGGCGGCGGTTCTCCTCGCCGCGTTCATCGCCGGCACCCGGGTCGCGGTGGTGACTGCCCTAGCGCTCGCATTCTGCTTGCTGGTGGGGCTCTGGACAGCCTCGATGCAGACGCTGGCGCTGGTTACGGTGGCGGTGACCATTTCGGTCTTCATCGCCTTCCCACTCGGCATCCTGGCATCACGCTACAGGAATTTCGAGGCATCGATCCGGCCGCTGCTCGACATGATGCAGACAGTGCCGCCGTGGGTGTATCTCATCCCCGCAGTCATTATCTTCAGCCTGGGCCGCGTTCCCGCCATCATCGCCACGATCATCTACGGCATACCCCCGATGCTGCGCCTGACTACCCTGGCTTTTAATCAGGTGCCGAAAAACTTCCTCGAACTCGGCCATGCGACGGGGGCATCGCCACGATCGATCCTGTTCAAGATCGAGATTCCCGCAGCCACCCCGACCCTCCTGGTAGGCCTGAACCAGTGCATCCTCCTGTCCTTGGCCATGGTCGTCTTGGCGGGTTTGGTCGGTGCGGGAGGTCTCGGAGCCGAGGTGACGCGGGGGCTGACACGGATGGAAATGGGCCTGGGCCTCCGGGCCGGACTGGCGATCGTCGCCATCGCCATCCTTCTCGACAGGCTCTCCCGGGGCGCGGTGCAGCGAGGGCAGGGGACTGGCGCCGCGAAGGCCACCTGACCCGGAAGGAAACATCGCATGCGCCGTAGCTTCTTCTGTATCGATTCCCATACCTGCGGAAACCCGGTGAGACTGGTGGCGGGCGGCGCTCCCCTGCTGCCCCACCTGCCTATTGCCGAACGTCGGAAGCTATTTGTCCGCGATCATGACTGGGTCCGGCAGGCGCTGATGTTCGAACCGCGCGGACACGACATCATGTCGGGGGCGATCATCTATCCTGCCTACCGTGAGGACTGCGATTTCGCCGTGATCTTCATCGAGGTCAGCGGATGCCTGCCGATGTGCGGGGCCGGCACGATCGGCCTCGTGACAGCGGCGGTCGAGGAAGGCCTCGTGACGCCCCGGATGCCGGGCAGGCTCTCCATCGAGACTCCCGCCGGCAGGGTTGATATCGAATACGAGAAACCGGGCGAGTTCGTGGACTCCGTCCGGATGTTCAACGTCGCCAGCTATCTGCATGCCGTCGACATAGCCGTTGAGGTCCCGGGCGTCGGTCGGCTCGTCGTCGATATAGCCTACGGTGGCAACTACTACGCTGTCGTCGAGCCACAGGAGTCCTGGCAGGGCCTAGACGGCATGTCGGCGAGCGAGATCGTGGATCTCAGCCGCGCTCTCCGCGAAGCGCTCGGGGCTATTTGCGATCCGGTTCATCCCGAAGATGAAGGCATACGCGGCGTGCACCACGCCATCTGGTGCGACAGTCCATCAAGCGACAATGCCGATGGGCGCGGCGCGGTATTCTATGGCGACAAGGCGATCGACAGATCTCCGGGCGGCACCGGAACTTCGGCTCGCATGGCGCAGCTCTATGGCAAGGGCCGGCTCAAGGCCGGCGACACGTTCCGACAGGAAAGCCTGATCGGGACCGTGTTTGAAGGCCGGATCGAGGCGGAGGCGCGTATAGGCCCCTTCCAGGGCATCCAGCCGAGTGTCGGCGGCTGGGCACGCATTATTGGCCACAATACGATCTTCGTGGATGATCGCGATCCGTTAGCACACGGGTTCCAGATCAGATAGTTAGAGGGGAACTCATGGTTGACGTCGGACGCGTCGGAATAATCGGCGGAGCAGGATGGCTTGGAACGGCAATGGCGAAGGCGCTTGTCGGTTCAGGCACCGTTACTGCCGAACGGCTGATCTGTTCCTTCCGCAGCAGAAAACCGGAAAACTCGGTGGAATGCGCCTGGACGCAGGATAACAGGCAATTGGTCGAACGGTCCGACGTCGTCATCCTGTCCGTGCGGCCCGGCGACTGGAACAGCATCGACGTGGATGCGGCTGGAAAGCTCGTTATCTCGGTCATGGCCGGGGTGACTGTGGGAGAAATCGGCAGGAGAACGGGCTCCGCCCGCGTGGCGCGCGCCCTGCCAAATGCCGCCGCAGAAATCGGTTATTCCTACACCCCGTTCTTTTTGTCATCCTCCGAACCGCAGGATCAAGACATCGTAAGCACGCTTTTCCGCAGTTGCGGCGAAGTCGACGCCGTGACGAAGGAGGAGCACATCGATTATTTCACCGCGATGACCGGCTCCGGCGCTGCATTTCCCGCGCTTCTGGCCGATGCGATGACGCAGGACGCAATCGGGCGGGGCGTGCCATCCGATGTCGCCCGTCGCGCGGCGCAGCAGGTCATCATCGGGGCGGGACGACTCCAGGAACACAACGGCGCGTCTGCTACCGAGACGGTCAAATCCTACGTGGACTACAAGGGAACAACGGCGGCTGGCATCCTGGCGATGCGCGACAAAGGCTTCAACAATGCGGTCGTCGCGGGCCTGGACGCCGCGTTCGAGAAGGCGCGGGCATTGTCCGTCAAATCGGGTACGGGTTGATAGGACATTTGGGCATAAGCCAATGGTAACAGAGCACCGATCGAAATTCGCTGCTTGCTTGCTCTCTATGCTTTCCTCGTTCGGCCTGTCTGATGAGACGGAATAAGCCGAGACGAGTGCTTGTGCATTGTCCCAGAAATGGCCGGTGTCCATGTGGTCGGCCCGGTGCCCGGCGTGGCAGACGGCTAAAGCTGCTGGCGACAGAGGAGGCCATCGATGACGTCATGGACGTGAACCTCAGGGATGAGAAGGCTATTCAGTAGCTGACCTCCTGCGCGAGCGCGGTGTCCTCGATAACATGACCATGCGCCGGTTCAGCCAAGAGTCGCAGCGCAACTCATCCGGGATGTCCGACGGTTCGCAAGTTTCCTTGGCCGACCGCCGGAGACAGCGGATGACTTGCGCCGGTTCCAGGTCGAGCAGCAGGCCATGAACAGCATCGTGTCGGCGCCGCTGCGCTGGGCGCGCCATCGCCAAAGCCATTGTGTACCACCACGGCAGCTGCAAGCCGATGACTTTGCTGAGGATTATGGCCCGTCAAGAGCTTAGCCGAGCTCTGGCGGAGAGAGGGGGATTCGAACCCCCGATACGGTTTCCCGTATACACGCGTTCCAGGCGTGCGCCTTAAACCACTCGGCCACCTCTCCCGCCGCATCCGCGAGATGCCTAGCGGATGCGGCGCTGTCTAGTGCATCTGCAGCGCCATGCCAAGCCTCGTTTGCGCTGTCTTGATAAGTGATGCCGACTTAGCCGGCGAACGCGGCTCCGGGATCCCGCGCAAGGAGGGCCTCCGCTCGGGAGTGGCGATTGGATAATGAGCGGCTTCGGCCCCCAAAAACCCTGGCCCGCGCTCAATTCGGCGTGTGCCGCATTGAACTTGCCTGCTCGCGGCCATATTCTCGGCAAGCCCGAAAAGTGCCGCCTGGATAGCATGATACGGTTCGTCTTTCGCCTGCTTTCCCTCTTTGCACTGTCGGTGGCGGTCATCATGATCGTCCTCGATTCGACGCGGTCGATCGCGGTTTCGGCGCCGGTGATGACGCCGCTTGTTCAGAGTTGGCAAGCCGTGTCGCCGGAGACCATCCTGGCTGCGCGGCAGTTCAGTGACGCACGGCTCAGCCCGATGATCTGGCAACTGGTCGTCGAGCCGATCCTGGCCCTTCCGGGTTTTGCGGTTTTCCTGGGTTTGGCGCTCCTATTCCATGCGATCGGCAGGCGCCCGCAGCGCGCCGCCCGCCGGCTCGCCGTCTAGCCCCGATCGAGCAGAGGCACATGCAATGTTCTTCCTGAGCGATATGCTGAACAAGAAGCTGAAGATTCCCACGGCGGAAGAGGCGCTCCCCGGTCGCGCCTCGCCGATCCCGACGGCGACGCACCATTTCGTTTCGAAGCGTCCGCTGGCTGGCCCTTATCCTGAGGGCCTGGAGAATGCTTTGTTTGGCATGGGGTGCTTCTGGGGCGCGGAGCGCATGTTCTGGCAGACCGAAGGTATCTGGGTCACGGCAGTCGGCTATGCGGGAGGCACCACCCCCAATCCGACATACCAGGAGACCTGCACCGGGTTGACCGGACATGCCGAGGTCGTTCTGGTGGTGTTCGATCCGAAGATCATCTCCTATTCGGACCTCCTAAAACTGTTCTGGGAAAACCACGACCCGACCCAGGGCATGCGCCAGGGCAACGACGTCGGCACGACCTACCGTTCGGTGATCTACACCTTCGGCGACGAACAACTCGCGGCGGCCAAGGCCTCGCGCGACGCCTACCAGGCGTCGCTCGATGCGGCGGGGCGCGGCAGGATCACCACCGAGATCGCGCCGGCGCCGGACTTCTACTTCGCGGAGGAAGACCACCAGCAGTATCTGGCCAAGAACCCTTTCGGCTATTGCAACCTGCGTGGCACTGGCGTGTCCTGTCCCGCGCCACAGGCCGCCTCCGCCGGTTGATCAGCGCGACCATCCCTCCCTCTTGCGGGGAGGGTGGCCGCGGAGCGGCCGGAAGGGGTGGTCGTGGCAATGCGCCAACCTGATTGACTTCTTGATCAGCGTGGAGAACGGGCGCCAGAACCCCTCCCGCCTCGCCTCGCTCGGCACCCTCGCCTCAAGGGGGAGGGGCAGGTCGTGCGTTTCACCAAGCTCCCAAAATTCCGCGTGAATTTTGCTTAAGCCCATGTAAAGTGGCCGCCAAGCGGTCGCCTTTGGCGTGCCGCGGGCCGCGTGCACCTTCAGGTGCCACGGTACTGCCGATCAAAGAAACCGACAGGGTGTGGAACACATGAAGCGTCTCGTTCTCGGCCTCCTGGCCGCAACCGCATTTATTGTCCCGGCTTTGGCCGAGGACATCAAGCCGGCGATCATCTACGATCTCGGCGGCAAGTTCGACAAGTCCTTCAACGAATCGGCCTTCAACGGCGCCGAGAAGTTCAAGGCGGAGACCGGCATCGACTATCGCGACTTCGAAATCCAGAACGATGCCCAGCGCGAGCAGGCGCTCCGCAAGTTCGCCGAGGACGGGAACAACCCGATCGTGATGGCCGGCTTCTCCTGGGCGGCCGCACTGGAGAAGGTCTCGGCCGATTTCCCCGACACCAAGTTCGCCATCATCGACATGGTCGTCGACAAGCCGAATGTCCGCTCGGTGGTGTACAAGGAACAGGAAGGTTCCTATGTGGTCGGTGTGATGGCGGCCCTTGCGTCGAAGTCCAAGGTAGTGGGCTTCATCGGCGGCATGGATATCCCACTGATCCGCCGCTTCGGCTGCGGTTACGTCGGCGGCGCCAAGGCGGCCGGCGCAACCAACGTCATCTACAACATGACCGGCGATACCCCGGCGGCGTGGAACGACCCGACCAAGGGCGGCGAGATCGCCAAGGCGCAGATGGACCAGAGCGCGGACGTGGTCTACGCCGCGGCTGGCGGAACGGGTGTCGGGGTGCTGCAGGCTGCGGCTGACGCCGGCAAGCTCGGCATCGGCGTCGACTCCAACCAGAACGGACTGCAGCCCGGCAAGATCCTGACGTCGATGGTCAAGCGTGTCGATGTCGCCGTCTACAACGCCTTCACCGACGCCAAGGACGGAAAATTCACGCCCGGCATCAACGACCTCGGCCTCAAGGAAGGCGGCGTCGACTATGCCATGGATGACAACAACAAGGACCTGGTGACGGACGAGATCAAGGCGGCGGCCGAAAAGGCCAAGGCCGACATCATCGCCGGCACCGTCAAGGTGCACGACTACATGTCGGACAACGCCTGCCCGTACTGATCTTCGATCCGCAGTCTTGGAAGCCGCCGGTAATACCGGCGGCTTTTTTGCGCAGACGGGGAGGAGGATGCGCCTTCTATCCATCGTGGCCTTGCTCGCCGCCGGCATCCTGGCCGGTACGCAGCTTGGCAAGATCGCGCCGCTGGTCGGCTGGTATCAGCAGGAGATCGGCTTTTCGCTGGTCCTGACCGGCTGGTTCACGGCGATGATCGGCATTTTCGTTGCGCTTGCCGCACTTCCTGCAGGCTGGGCGATCGAGCGGGTTGGGACGCGACGCTCCTTCGTCATCGCCTCGCTTGTTCTGATGGTCGGCGGAGTCGCGCTCGCGTTCCTGAGGTCTCCTGCGGCCATTCTCGCCGCTCGCCTGATGGAGGGGTTGGGCTATCTCGTTTTGGTGATCACGATACCGGCCCTGCTCAACTCCATTCCCGCGCCGAAATGGCGGGCTCCCGCCCTCGCGGTGTGGGGCGGCTTCGTGCCGCTCGGCTATGCGGTCGGCGATTATCTGGCGCGCGCGGCTGATGCGCCTTCAGCGCCGGGCCGGTATCTTCTGGCTGCCATCCTCCTGTTCGGCTTGTTCGCTGCTCTCGCCACCCTCCTTCTGGCCCGTGTGCCTGACGGCAGCGAAGCTCCGGCCAACGGGACTGGCGCGTTCGGCGGCTTTGCTGCGACCATGACGCTGCCGGTGGTGATCGTGGCCCTGGCCTTCGGGCTCTACGTCATCCTGTCGATCGGCTTCTTCACCTTCCTGCCAGCCTTCGTTGAGCGCTCGGCCTCGTCAATCGCGCTCGCGGCCGGTGCGATCTCGCTGACCGTGCCGCTCGGTAATCTTCTCGCCGGACTGCTGGTGCGCGGCGGAGCGCGCAACGCTCTGCTCCTTGCCGCGCTCGGCTTCGCCGCGACTGCCTTGGCGGCATGGCCGACCTTCGCCGTCTCAATCCAGGCGACCGCGACCATGTCTATGGTCCTGTTCGCCGTCGCAGGCGGCGTCATCGCCTCGGCTCTGTTCGCCGCGATTCCCGCGGTCGTGCCGCCGGGAGGATCAACTGCGGTCGCGATCGGGTTGGTTTGCCAGGCCGGTGGCATCGGAACAGTCATTGGCCCACCGCTTGCAGCGCAAGTGATCGACGCCTATTCGTGGACCGGCTTTGCGCTTTTCATGGTTGCGGTCTGAATCGCCGCCCTCGGGACGCTAGCGCCCTTGCTGTTCGTCAGAACATCGATCGCGGCCGCATCGGTGCCTCGGCAATAAACGACAGGACCCTCGTCGCGGGCTCTACGTTATTTTCTAGCCTGCCTGGCCGGTCTGGACGAGCGCGGCGGCCGCAGGGGCATCGGCGTGCGAGGAGGTTCCTGCAAGAAAGCCAAGGCCGAACGCCGCCAGCAGGCCGATCACCAAGAGCGCGCTCTGGCCGGCTGCGAGTCGGTCGTTCCGAAACCCGGAACTGAGCCGGTCAAGAGCCTGGGTCCGGAGCGAAGGATGGTGAGCAGCGGAGGCCGATCGTCCATGCGCTTGAAGTCGCACGTGCGGGAGGCGGACGAGCCTGTCGGAGACGGCACGCCATCTGCGTCCGGGCATGGTTTGCCGGGCCCGCTGTGGAGCCGACACCCGAGCTTGCAACGATATCCTGAGCGTCGTCGCGTCGCCGAGCGATGGCTTGGCGCGGTGCGTCTTTCTCCTCTCATCAAGGACATAGATCTGCGCAGCACGCGTCGAGTTTTCGTTTTCTATCATGTCAGTAAGACACCCACCTGCCGAGATAATGCCGCAGGCCAGCCGTGCTTGTATAGGGGAAAGCGGAATATCGGGACGGAATCATATCAGAGCCCGTCCGCTGTGACCGCCGTGCCTCACCAGTGCGGCGGCTTTGTGACCGGAACGTCCGGCCGCACTTCCTCCTCCAGAGACAGGAAGCGGTCGACCAAGGCGTCCAGCTTCTTCTGCATCCGGTCCATCGTCTTCCACTGTTCGGCGATCTGTCCGGACAGTTCCTCGATCACCTTCTCCTGCTCGGCGGCGCGGATTTCGAGCGTCGTGATACGGTCGTTGGGCTCGGTCATGGGGTGCTCCGGGAGCGGTCGAGTTCCGCTGCATGTGCGCGGCTTCTATCCGGCTCGTGTTCGAAATTGACAAGATGCGTGCTCTCTGCCGACATTAGTGGGGGACGCGGGCGATTGGCAGGGGAGATCGCGCGTGCTAGCGGATTTGACCAACCAATAAAACAAGACAGAGGCGGGCGGGGGATGGCTGAAGCCGCAATCCAGCTCATAGGGATAAATAAGAGCTTCGGACCGGTTCGGGCCAATCGCGACATCAATCTCGAAGTCGAGCGCGGAACCATCCACGGCATCATCGGCGAGAACGGCGCCGGTAAGTCGACACTGATGTCGATCCTCTACGGCTTCTACCAGGCCGACAGCGGCGAGGTCCGGGTCGGCGGCAAGCCGATTGCCATCAACACGCCGAACGATGCCATCGCGGTCGGCATCGGTATGGTCCATCAGCATTTCATGCTGGTGGAGAATTTCACGGTCATCGAGAACGTTATCCTCGGCGCCGAAGGCGAGGCGTTGCTCAAGTCCTCGATCTCCAAGGCGCGCTCCGAACTGCAGCGGCTGGAGCGCGAATATGGCCTCGAAGTCGATCCGGACGCGGTGATCGAGGAACTGCCGGTCGGCCTGCAGCAGCGCGTCGAGATCCTGAAGGCGCTTTATCGCGGCGCCGACATCCTCATCCTCGACGAGCCGACAGGCGTGCTGACGCCGGCCGAAGCCGACCACCTCTTCCGCATCCTCAAGATGCTCAAGGACCAGGGCAAGACGGTGGTGCTGATCACCCACAAGCTCAGGGAGATCATGGCGATCACCGACACGGTGTCGGTCATGCGGCAGGGGACGATGGTGGCGACCCGCAAGACCTCCGAGACGACCGTGGAGGAACTCGCCGAACTGATGGTCGGCCGCCGCGTGCTCCTGCGCGTCGAGAAGGGGGAGCCCAGGCCTGCCGACGTGAAGCTCTCCGTGAGCAACCTCACCGTCCGGGATTCGCGCGGCGTGGTCATGGTCGACGACGTTTCGCTCGACGTGCACGCAGGCGAGATCGTCGGGATCGCCGGGGTCGCCGGAAACGGCCAGTCCGAGCTGCTCGAGGCTATCGCCGGTACGCGGAATGCGGAGGCCGGGACCGTGATGCTCGACGGACGGCCGGTCGACGTGACCGGCCACGTTGACCCGGGCGAACTGCGCGATCGCGGACTGGCCCATGTGCCGGAGGACCGGCACCATGTGGGATTGGTGTTGGCCTTCGAGGAGGCGGAGAACTCGATCCTCGGCTATCACGACAAGCCGCAATACCTGAGGGGCCCATTCCTCAACATCGAGGCGATTCACGCGGATGCGCGCGACAAGATCGCGAAATACGATATCCGCCCGGCCAGCGACCGGCTGAAGACGGCGAATTTTTCCGGCGGCAACCAGCAGAAGATCGTGCTTGCCCGCGAGATGGAGCAGGATCCGACCGTGCTGCTCGTCGGCCAGCCGACCCGCGGCGTGGACGTCGGCGCCATCGAATTCATCCACAAGCGGCTGATCGCGATGCGCGACGCCGGCAAGGCGGTGCTGCTGGTCTCGGTCGAACTCGACGAGATCCGCTCGCTCTCCGATCGCATCCTGGTGATGTTCGCCGGCCGTATTGTCGGCGAGCGAGGGCCGGACGCCAGCGAAGGCGAACTCGGCCTGCTGATGGCGGGCGTCGAGCAGAGAGAAGCAGCCGAATGAGCGCCCCCTTCGCAAGGTTGCCGCGCTGGGCCGACTACGGGCTCATTCCGGTCATCAACCTGATCGTCGCCTTTCTCGTGGCGGGCATTGTCGTGCTGCTGGTGGGGGAGAACCCGATCGACGCGGCAGGCATCCTGGTCAAGGGCGCCTTCGGCTCCGGCCAGAACATCGCCTATACGTTGTACTACGCGACCAGTTTCATCTTCACCGGTCTCGCTGTCGCGGTTGCGTTTCATTGCGGCCTCTTCAACATCGGTGGGGAGGGGCAGGCTTACATTGCCGGGCTCGGCGTGGCGGTCGTCTGCCTCACCTTCGACGGCGTACTGCCTTGGTGGCTGACTTTCCCCCTCGCCATCGCCGCCGCAGCAGCGGTGGGAGCGGCATGGGCCTTCATTCCTGCCTATCTGCAGGCCAGGCGGGGCTCGCACATCGTCATCACCACGATCATGTTCAACTTTATCGCGGCGAGCGCGATGGTCTATTTGCTGGTCGGGCCGCTCAAGCCCGCGGGATCGATGGCGCCGCAGACCCGCGACTTCCTGGCAGGGGCGCAGCTTCCGAAGCTCGGCTGGGTGCTCGAGGCGATGGGCATGTCCGTCCGTTCGGCGCCGCTCAACATCTCCTTCCTGCTGGCGCTCCTCATGGCCTGGGCGGTCTGGCTGCTGATCTGGCGCACCAAGCTCGGCTACGAGATGCGCACCTTCGGCTTCAGCCCAAAGGCGGCGCGCTATGCCGGTATCTCCGACGTCCGCATGATCATCATCGGGATGCTGATTTCGGGAGGCCTGGCGGGCATGATGGCGCTGAACCCGATCATGGGCGACCAGCACCACATGACGCTCGACTTCGTCGCAGGCGCCGGCTTCGTCGGCATCGCAGTGGCGCTTATGGGCCGCTCGCATCCCGCCGGCATCGTGCCCGCCGCCGTGCTGTTCGGCGTGCTCTACCAGGGCGGCGCGGAACTCGCCTTCGAGATGCCCAACATCTCGCGCGACATGATCGTCATCATCCAGGGCCTGGTGATCCTCTTCGCGGGGGCGCTGGAGCACATGTTCCGTCCCTACGTGCAGACGGTGTTCGCCTCGCTCAGCCCGCGCACCATGGGCGTTCCTGCGCCGAAGGGGGAGGGCGCCTGATATGGCTTTCGTGGACGCACTCGCCCAACTGATTGACGCGACCATCCGTGTCTCGGTGCCGCTGCTGCTCGCCTGCCTCGCCGGCCTCTATTCCGAGCGGTCCGGCATCTTCGACATCGGCCTCGAGGGCAAGATGCTGGCCGGCGCCTTCGCCGGCGCCTCCGCCGCCGCGGTCTCCGGCTCGGCTTGGGTTGGGCTGGGCATGGCGATTCTCATCGCCGTCTGTCTAGCTCTGGTGCACGGCTTCGCCTCGATCACTCACCGTGGAAACCAAATTGTGTCCGGCGTGGCGATCAACTTCATCGCCGCCGGATCCACCATCATCCTCGGCCAGGCCTGGTTCAGCCAGGGCGGCCGCACCCCGCCGCTGTCGGGGCCGGCCCGGTTCGAGGCGATCACGCTGCCCGGCGCGGACGCCCTACGCGACGTGCCGGTCATCGGTCTCATCTATTCCGAGTTGATCTCCGGCCATTCGATCCTGGTCTACGTGGCCTTCCTCATGGTGCCGCTCACCTGGTGGGTCCTGTTCCGCACCCGCTTCGGCCTGAGACTCCGGGCAGTCGGCGAGAACCCCGCCGCGGTCGACACGGCGGGCATTTCCGTGACCTGGCTGCGCTATCGGGCTGTAATCCTGACCGGCGTGCTCACCGGTGTGGCCGGGGCCTATCTCTCCATCGCGCAGAACGCCGGCTTCGTGAAGGACATGACCGCCGGCAAGGGCTTCATCGCGCTGGCCGCGCTGATTTTCGCCAAGTGGAAGCCGGTTCCCGCCATGTTCGCGTGCTTGCTCTTCGGCTTCCTCGACGCCGCCTCGATCCGCTTCCAGGGTATGGCCTGGCCGGTGATCGGCAAGGTCCCGGTGCAGCTCGTCAACGCACTGCCGTTCATCCTGACCATCATCCTGCTCGCCGGGTTCATCGGCAAGGCGATCCCGCCGCGCGCCGGCGGCGTGCCCTATGTGAAGGAGCGGTGATGGCGCTCCCGGGGGTCGAAACGATCTCTACTCAATCGGTTTCGAAGCCCCGGTCGATCAGTCGCGGAGGCCGCCATGTCCCATGACCTCTTCCTCGCCGCGCGCGCGGCGATGGCCAGGGCCTACGTGCCTTACTCCAAATTCCCCGTCGGAGCGGCGATCCGCACGAGCGACGGGCGGGTCTATTCCGGCTGCAACATCGAGAACGCCTCGTTCCCCGAGGGCTGGTGCGCCGAGACGACGGCGCTTGGCCACTATGTCATGGAAGGCGGCGGCGAGATCGCCGAGATCGCAGTCGTCGCCGAGCGCATGGACCGGATCACGCCATGCGGCGGCTGCCGGCAGAGGCTGGCAGAGTTCTCCAGGCCGGACACGAAGCTCTACCTCTGCGACCAGGCGGGCGTCGTCGAGACGGTGACGATCGGCGACATCCTTCCCTTCGCCTTCGAAGGATGCGTGCTCAAATGACCGATGCCGTCGCGGTGCTGGTTGAACGTCTCGGTGGCCGCGTGCCGAAGGTCGCCGTCGTGCTTGGCTCGGGTTTGGGCGGGCTGATCGACGAGGTCGAGGACGCAACCACCATTCCGTATTCCGAACTGCCCGGCTTCCCGCAGAGCGGCGTCACCGGTCACGCCGGAACGCTCGTCGCGGGCCGCTTCGGCGGCACGGAAGTCATCCTGCTCGCCGGCCGCTCGCATTACTACGAGCACGGCAACGCGGCGGCGATGCGCCAGGCCCTCGAAGCGCTCGCCGGTATCGGCATCACGACCCTGATCCTTACCAACGCCGCGGGCTCCCTCGACCCGGAGATGTCGCCTGGATCGGTGATGCTGATCGAGGATCACATCAACTTCGCGGGGGCGAACCCGCTGATCGGTGAAAGCACCGATCGCCGCTTCATCGACATGACAGGCGCTTACGACCCGGACCTGCGGGCCGCGATCGAGAAGGCCGCCGAGGCGACCGGGACGACCCTGCACAAGGGCGTCTACATGTGGTTCTCCGGCCCCTCCTTCGAAACCCCGGCGGAGATCCGCATGGCCCGGGTGCTGGGTGCGACGGCGGTGGGCATGTCCACGGTTCCCGAAGTCATTCTCGCGCGATTCCTCGGGCTGCGCGTCGCCGCCTGCTCGGTCATCACCAATCTCGCCGCCGGGATGTCGGCAGTGGAACTGTCGCACGAGGAGACCAAGGAGATGGCGCCGCTCGGTGGACGCAGGCTGGCGGCGGTGCTGCGGAAGATGTTCGAGGAGGGGCTGCCATGACGCGCGCAGCCATGCTCCCCCAGGAAATCATCCGTGCCAAGCGCGACGGCCGCACCCTTCAGTCCCATGAGATAGCCGGCTTCATCGCTGGCCTGACTTCCGGTTCCGTTTCCGAAGGCCAGGCCGCGGCGCTCGCCATGGCGATCTTCCACAAGGGCATGCAGCGCGACGAGGCGGTGGCGCTCACGCTCGCGATGCGCGATTCCGGCGAGGTCCTCGACTGGTCCGATCTGCCGGGCCCGACAACCGACAAGCACTCGACCGGCGGCATCGGCGACAATGTCTCGCTGGTGCTGGCGCCGATCGTCGCCGCCTGCGGTGCCTATGTGCCGATGATCTCCGGGCGCGGCCTGGGGCATACCGGCGGCACGCTCGACAAGATGGACTCCATCCCCGGCTATGTGAGCCAGCCCGACAACGTGCTGTTCCGCAAGGCGGTGCGCGAGGCCGGCTGCGCGATCATCGGCCAGACGGCGGCGCTCGCGCCGGCCGATAAGCGGCTCTACGCCATCCGCGACGTCACGGCGACGGTGGAGTCGATCCCGCTGATCACCGCGTCGATCCTGTCGAAGAAGCTCGCGGCTGGGCTGCAGTCCCTGGTGCTGGACGTGAAGGTCGGCAACGGCGCCTTCATGGAAAGATCCCGCGACGCGGCCGCCCTGGCCCGCAGTCTGGTCGAGGTGGCCAATGGCGCAGGGCTGCGGACAACGGCGCTGATCACCGCCATGAACGAGCCTTTGGCCTCCGCCGCCGGCAACGCGGTCGAGGTGGCCAATGCCGTCGAATTTCTCACCGGGCGAAGGCGCGATCCGCGGCTGGAGAAGGTGACGCTTGCGCTCTGTGCCGAGATGCTTCTGTCCGCGGGCCTGGCGTCCTCGCAAGCCGATGGTCTGGCGCAGGCGCGCGAGGCGCTCGAAAGCGGGCGGGCAACGGAGCGGTTCGCCCGCATGGTGCGAGCGCTGGGCGGTCCGTCTGACTTCATCGAACGCTACGAGACCTACCTGCCGCGCGCGCCGGAAGAGCGCGTCGTGACGGCGCCGCGCGACGGTTATGTGGCTCAGATCGCGACGCGCGAACTCGGGCTGGCGGTTGTCGGGCTGGGCGGCGGGCGGACGAATCCGGGTGAGGCGATCGACCATGCCGTCGGCCTCTCGCGCCTGCTTCCGTTGGGCGCCGAGGTCCGCGCCGGCGAGCCACTGGCGATCGTCCATGCCCGCACTGCTGCCGATGCGGATGCTGCAGCGGCAGCAGTGATGGCCGCCCATTCGATCGGCGATTCAAGATCGGCGGCAAAGGACCCGGTCGTGCGCAGGATCACGCCGGACCGTTAGAGCTACTGCGCGAGCAGGAGGTTGCCCTCGCTGACCTCGAATTTCTTGAGGCGGCTGAGGAAGGCCATCCCGATGAGGACGACATCCAGGGCCTTATCCTCCAGCACCATCGCCGGGACGTTTTCGACGGAGATCCTGCCGATATCGACCCGGCCAAGCTCGACGGTTGCTGCGCGGGTCTTTCCGTTCGCCGTGTTCACGCTGCCTGTGAGATCGGAGGGCGAAATCTTGATCCCGATCCTCCGGGCGGTCGAAAAGTTCATCGCCACCAAGGTGGCTCCCGTATCGACCAGAGCAGTGACCGGGCGCCCGTTGATCTTGAACTCCGCCAGATAGTGGCCCCGCGGGTCGGCCTTGATCTCCACCTTTCGGCCGCTGATCCCCGAGGTTCGGGTGGCGGCCTGCTTGGCGATTTCAGCGGGGGGCTCGATGCCGACGCCCTGTTCTCTGCTTGAGCCTACCAGTGCCGCCACGGCCTCGGGGTTGGTCTTGTAGAGGACCGGCACCGAGGCCGAGACGCCCACGCAGATTCCGAAGATGATCGTCTTGCGAAGCATGGCCAAGCCGCTGTTGCTTCGCCTGCTCTACCCGATCGCTGCGAGCGAGTATTTAACGGACCGACGCCAGAGCCTTCACGATCGAAGTTTGGGTGAATCGGCGCTTAACGGGACTACTTAGTACCGTAAAGCCGATCGCCGGCGTCGCCGAGGCCGGGCACAATATAGCCTTTCTCGTTCAGCTGCCGGTCGAGCGAGGCGGTGAAGACCGGCACATCCGGGTGCGCGGATGTGAAGTGCTGCACTCCTTCGGGCGCGGCAAGCAGGCATAGGAAGCGGATGTTCGTGGCGCCGCGCTCCTTGAGCTTGTCCACCGCCGCCACGGCGGAGTTGGCGGTTGCCAGCATCGGATCGACGACGATCACGAGGCGGTCTCCGAGGTCGCTCGGCGACTTGAAGAAATACTCGACCGCCTCAAGCGTGTCGTGATCGCGATAAAGGCCGATATGAGCCACGCGCGCCGCTGGGACGAGGTCGAGCAGCCCTTCGAGAAGGCCGTTGCCGGCCCGCAGCACGGAGGCGAAGACGAGCTTCTTGCCCTCGAGCGTCGGGGCTTCCATCGTCTCGAGCGGCGTCTCGATCGTGGTGGTGGTCAGTTCCAGGTCGCGCGTCACCTCGTAGCCGAGGAGCAGCGATATTTCCTTGAGCAGCCGCCGGAAACTTGCCGTGGAGGTCTCCTTCTTGCGCATGATCGTCAGCTTGTGCTGGACGAGAGGGTGATCGATGACCGTTACGCCGCGCATGGCGACCTCCATGACTTCAGTTTGGCGGCGGGGATATTAGCGGCGCCGGGCGACGGGAGAAGCGCCAGACATCGTTCCATACACGATTTCCCCGGTTTATCGCGACTTGCGATCGAGGCGGGCGAACAGCGCCGCCTTGGTCTTGCGGTCGACGAAGGCCGCTTCGATCGCGGTCCGCGTCACTTTTGCAAGCGCCTTTTCGTCCATTCCGAAGTGCTCGGCCGCGATATCGTACTCCTTGCGCAGCGAGGTCCAGAAATAGGGCGGGTCGTCCGAGTTGAGCGTCACCTTGCAGCCGGCGGCGAGCAGTTTCGGAAAGGGATGGTCGGCGAATCTGGGAAAAACCTCGAGCGCGATGTTGGACCCCGGACAGCATTCCAGCACCACGCCCTGCTCGGCGATGCGCCGCACAAGGTCCGGATTCTCGATGGCCCGTACGCCATGCCCGATCCGGCTCGGCCGCAGGTGGTCGAGCGCCGCGGCGACGCTCTTCCAGCCGGCGAGTTCGCCCGCATGCACGGTGATGCCGAGCCCCGCCTCGCGTGCGATCTCGAAAGCCCGCACGTAGTCTTCTAAATCGCCGTGCCGTTCTTCTCCGCTCATGCCGAAGCCGGTGACGAGCGGGTTTTCGCGCCGGGCCGCGAAACGCGCGGCCGCCTCGACCGCCTCCACTCCGAAGTGGCGTATGCCCACCACGATCATCCGGCCCTCGATCCCGGTCTTGTCGCGGGCCCGCATGATTCCCTCGCCGAGCGCATCGGTATAGGCCTGCGGCGAAAGGCCCGCCTTCCGGGCGTGATCCGGTGAGATGAAGATCTCCGAATAGATCGCGCCATCGCGCGCCAGGCTCGTGAGATAGTGCTCCGTCAGCCGTGCATAGTCGTCCTCGCTGCGGAAAAGGTCGGCGGCGAAGTCGTAGGCTTCGAGGAAGGAGGTGAAGTCGTGCCAGACGAACGAGCCATCGCGGATATAGCGGGATGCGTCCGCTCCGTACTTCCGGGCCTGCTCGTTGACCAACTGCGGATCGGCGGCGCCCTCGATATGGCAGTGCAACTCGGCGCTCAGGCGCATGGTCCCCTCCCTGATGCGAAGCACGGATCGTTTACGGCCGTGCTGGACAATAGCGGCTGCACGGTGCATCGGGTAAGCCGGTAAACCGCGAACGGTCCAAACTTATGACAGAGCAGCGCACCACCGCCGCTGGCGGCATGGAAACCTCCTTTGGCTTTCGCAATGTCGACAATGGCGAAAAGCAGCCCCTCGTCGACGCCGTCTTCCATCGCGTCGCCGAACGGTACGACCTGATGAACGACCTGATGTCCGGCGGACTCCACCGCGTCTGGAAGAACGCGATGGTCGCCGCTCTCAATCCGCCGAAGCGGCCCGGCTGGGCAGCCTTGGATGTGGCCGGCGGGACCGGCGATGTGGCGTTTCGGATCGTCGAAGCCTCCGACAGTAACGCCGCGGTAACCGTTCTGGACATCAACGGTTCCATGCTCGGCGTCGGGCGGGAGCGTGCCCGGAAGCGCGGTCTGGAGGGGCGGATCGACTTCGTCGAGGCGAACGCGGAGGAACTGCCTTTCCCGGACGAGAGTTTCGACGCCTACACGATCGCCTTCGGCATCAGGAACGTGCCGCGCATCGACCGAGCCCTGGAAGAGGCGAATCGCGTGCTCAAGGTAGGTGGTCGCTTCATGTGCCTGGAATTCTCGGAGGTCGAGATGCCGTTTTTGGACAAGGCCTACGAAACCTGGTCGTTCAAGGCGATCCCGCCGATCGGCAAGGCCGTAACAGGCGAGGCCGAGCCCTACGCCTATCTGGTCGAGTCGATTCGAAAGTTCCCCGACCAGAAGAACTTCGCCGACATGATCCGCCGCGCCGGCTTCGAGCGCGTCACCTGGCGCAACTATTCGGGCGGCATCGCCGCGCTGCATTCCGGCTGGAAGCTTTGACGGTCGCTCTGGGATGAGTTCTGTAGGGGCGGCATTCAGGCTCGTCAGGGCCGGCTGGGTCATGATGCGGGAAGGCGTGTTCGCGGCCTTGCCAGGCGAGGAGTTATCCGGTCCACCGCGCCTGGCTTGGCGCCTTTCCAAGATCCTCACGCGCCGCAGCGCAAGGGGGCTCGGCCGAACGGAGCGGCTGGCCGAAGCCGTCGCGCGGCTGGGCCCGTCCTATGTGAAGCTCGGCCAGTTCCTCGCCACCCGTCCCGACGTGGTCGGCGACGAGGTCGCGATCGATCTCGCCAAGCTGCAGGACCGCATGCCGACCTTCCCGCAGAAACTGGCGGTCGCCGAGATCGAGGCGTCGCTTGGCCGTCCCATCGAGGATCTGTTCGTGAGCATCGGGTCGCCGGTCGCCGCTGCCTCGATCGCTCAGGTGCACCCCGGCGAGGTCTTGAAGGACGGCGTGATTCGCAAGGTGGCTGTCAAGGTTATCCGGCCGGGGGTGCGCCGCGCCTTCTACCGTGACCTGGAGAGCTATTTCCTCGCCGCCCGCCTGCAGGAGCGGTTCATCCCCTCGTCGCGACGGTTGCGTCCTGTCGAGGTCACGCGAATTCTTGCCCAGACCACCCGCATTGAGATGGATCTCAGGCTGGAGGCAGCCGCAATCTCCGAACTCGCGGAGAACACCTCCGAGGATCCGGGTTTCCGCGTTCCGTCCGTGGATTGGGAACGCACCGGTCGCGACGTCGTCACCATGGAGTGGATCGACGGCATCAAGATGAGCGACATCGATGCGCTTCGCGCCGCCGGCCACGATCTGCAGGCGATTGCGGTCGCGCTGGTGCAGTCGTTCCTGCGCCATACGCTGCGCGACGGCTTCTTCCATGCCGACATGCATCCCGGCAACCTGTTCGTCGAGGCGGATGGCACCATCGTCGCGGTCGATCTTGGCATCTCGGGGCGGCTCGGCAAGAAGGAGCGCCGCTTCCTTGCGGAAATCCTCTACGGCTTCATCACCCGCGACTATGTGCGCGTCGCCGAAGTACATTTCGAGGCGGGCTATGTGCCGCACGCCCACAATGTCTGGTCGTTTGCCCAGGCGATCCGGGCGATCGGCGAGCCGATCCATGGCCAGCCTGCCGAGACCATTTCGATGGCCAAGCTGCTCACGCTGCTCTTCGAGGTGACCGAACTGTTCGACATGCAGACCCGGCCGGAACTCGTCCTGCTGCAGAAAACGATGGTGGTGGTCGAAGGCGTTGCCCGCAACCTCGATCCGACCTTCAACATGTGGAAGGCGTCCGAGCCGGTGGTGGGCCATTGGATCGGCGAGAATCTCGGACCGCGTGGCATCCTGTCAGACGCGCGCGAGGGCGTGAACGCCTTGATAGCCCTCGCGAGGCAAGCGCCTGAACTGCTCCGCCGCACCGAGCATCTGAGCCGCGAGATCGACCGCATGGTCGAAGAGGGCGTTCGGCTGGAAAAGGAAACCGCCCACGCGATGGGCCGGGCAAAGGCGGAAGCGACCCGATGGGGCAGGGTGGCGGTCTGGGTGATTGCCGCAACGCTGATCTATTTGGCGTGGCAGCTGTCGTAACCCCGAGTTGACTGCAATGCTAGCACTGCATAGGTTGCAGGCTGCTACGAGATCATGATGCCATGGCTGCCCTGACGATCCGGAACCTCGATGAAGAAACGAAACAGGCGTTGCGCCTTCGCGCCGCCAAGCATGGCGTCTCCATGGAGCAGGAAGTTCGACTGATCCTCAGGAAGGAGGTCCTTTCCGAAGGGAGTATCCCCGGAACAGGCTCGGGGGAGAACTGGTATCGCTCGATCCGCAAGCTCGTGGAACCGCACGGCGGCTTTGAACTTGAAATTCCGCCGCGCAGTAAGAAGATGCGCGAACCGCCGACCTTCGAGTAGATATGTTCATCCTCGATACCAACGTCGTATCGGAATTGTTCAGGCCCCGACCTGAACCGGCGGTCGAATATTGGCTGGAGGCCGCTGATCCAGCTCAACTCTATGTAACATCTGTCAGCAAGGCCGAGTCACTGCTCGGCCTAGCCGTAATGCCCGAGGGCAGGCGCAAGCAGATTCTGGGCAGCGCCCTACGAACTTTCTTCGAGGACCGGCTGCGAACGCCTGTGCTGGCCTTCGGAGGGCGGGAGGCCGAGCACTTTGCAGAACTTGTCTCGCATAGGTTGAGCATTGGCAGGCAGATCGGTGAGTTTGATGCGCAGATCGCGGCGATTGCACGCCGGCACGACTTTGCCGTTGTCACAAGAAATACCGATGACTTCCAGGAGTGCGGGATCAAGGTGATAAACCCGTGGGAAGTAGCCCCATGACCCTTTCCGGCAAGCGCGTCTTGTTGATCGTCGGCGGCGGCATTGCCGCATACAAGTCCCTCGACCTCATTCGCCGGCTACGCGAGCGGGGGGCGGCGGTTCGGGCCGTGATGACAAAGGCGGCGTGCGAGTTCGTCACTCCCCTATCCGTCGGCACGCTGACGGCGGATCGGGTCTTCACCGAGCTTTTCGATCGCGACGACGAACACGACGTCGGTCATATACGCCTGTCGCGGGAGGCCGATCTGGTCGTCGTGGCGCCGGCAACGGCCGACCTGATGGCGAAGCTTGCCAACGGGCTGGTCAACGATCTCGCTTCCGCCATCCTGCTCGCCACCGACAAGAAGGTGCTGATGGCGCCGGCCATGAACCCGCGCATGTGGGCCAACCCGGCGGCGAAGCGCAACCGGGCCACCCTCGAGCGGGACGGCGTTGCCTTTGTCGGGCCGAACCGCGGCGAGATGGCCGAGCGCGGGGAGGCAGGTGAGGGCCGCATGGCCGAGCCGCTGGAGATTGTCGCCGCGGTGGAGCGGTTGCTTTCTCCATCTCCCGGTCCGCTGGCTGGAAAAAAGATCATCGTCACCTCGGGGCCGACGCACGAGCCGATCGATCCCGTGCGCTACATCGCCAACCGGTCCTCCGGAAAGCAGGGCCATGCGATCGCGGCTGCGCTCGCCGAACTCGGCGCGGAGGTGCGTCTAGTCTCCGGCCCCGTTGGCACCTCCGATCCTGCGACTGTGCATGCCGTCCACGTGGAAACGGCCCGCGAGATGATGGAAGCCGTCCGTGCCGAACTGCCGGCCGATGCCGCGATCTTCGTTGCCGCAGTTGCCGATTGGCGAAGCGAGGCAGCGGCGGGCGAGAAGATCAAGAAGAAGCCGGGCGCCGAACCGCCCGTGCTGCGAATGGTCGAGAATCCCGACATTCTCGCCACTATTGGCCATGATAGCCAGCGACCCTACCTTGTGATCGGCTTTGCCGCGGAGACGCACGACCTGCTCGCCAATGCCAAGGCCAAGCTCAAGAAGAAGGGCGCGGATCTGATCGTCGCGAACGACGTGAGCGCCGAGGGCGGGGCGATGGGCGGCGACCTCAACCGGGTGAGCATCGTCTCGACCGCAGGCGTCGAGGAGTGGCCTCAGATGAGCAAGGAGGAGGTCGCCCGCCGGCTTGCCCGGTTGGTCGCAGAGCGGCTGAAGACGATCGAGGTCTAGCCTGGATCCGTCTTGCCGGCCCCAGTCGGTTGTCCAGCCCAAAAATCAGCAACCTGTAGGTCGAAACAGACGCGGCGGAATAAAATGCCTTTGTGCCTGCGGGCCACGGAAAACCGATCCGTGGCCGCAGAGCGTGGCGCGAGTGGGTTTCTTCTGGATCGCAGCTTGACCCTCTAAACATGCCGGTTCAAGCGAGGACGACCTGCGCGACATGCGGCATTTGGAGAACAAGCTGAACGCCTTTCCCGTCTTCCTCAAGGTCGAGGGACGGCAGGTCGTCATTGTCGGTGGCGGCGACGAGGCGCTGGCGAAGGCGCGTCTGCTCGGGCAGTCGAGCGCGGAATTGGTGATCGTTGCCGACGCGGCGGAGGATGCTCTCCGCAATTGGGCCGCAGAACACGGTGCGACGCTCGTCGAGGCGGAATACGACGTTGCTCACCTCCGCGATGCTGCATTGGTTTTCGCCGCGACCGGCGACGCCGCTCTCGACCGCCGCATCTCGCAGGATGCGCGCAGGCTGAGGATCGCGGTCAACGCGGTGGACAGGCCGGATCTCTGCGATTTCTATACGCCCGCGATCGTGAACCGGGCACCGCTCGCCGTGGCAATCGGCACTGAGGGCGCCGGACCGGTCCTGGCGCAGATCGTCCGCTCGCGCATCGATGCACTGCTGCCGCCGTCGCTCGGCGCCCTTGCCGGACTGGCGAACTCGTTCCGGGAGGCGGCAGAGAAGTTCATTCCCAGGGGCGTCGCCCGCCGCTCGTTCTGGCACGACTTCTTCGCTGGCGCGCCAGCCCGCGCGGTTGCGGACGGCGACGAGGCGGAAGCGCGCGAAGCTGCGGCGCGGCTGCTGATCGAGGCCAAGCCGAGGGCCGGCCATATCGCGCTGGTCGGCGCCGGTCCGGGCGCCGAGGACCTGCTGACGCTCCGCGCTCATCGCCTCCTCATGGAAGCCGACGCAATCGTGTACGACGCCCTGGTTCCAGAGGCGGTCGTGTCGATGGGGCGTCGGGATGCCGAACGCCTGCCTGTCGGAAAGCGCAAGGGCTGCCACTCCAAGACCCAATCCGAGATCAACGCGCTGCTGGTGCGGCTCGGGCGCGAGGGCAAGCGCGTGGTGCGCCTGAAGTCCGGCGACCCGCTGGTGTTCGGCCGTGCCGGCGAAGAGATGCAGGCGCTGCGCGATGCGGGTGTTTCATTCGAAGTGGTGCCGGGCGTCACCTCGGCCTTTGCCGCTGCTGCCGATTTCGCGCTGCCGCTGACTCTGCGCGGCGTCACTTCCTCGATGGTGTTCACCACCGGCCACGATCTCAAGGGTAACTCGCTTCCGGACTGGGCGAAGCTGGCGATCTCCGGCGCGACCGTCGCCGTCTATATGGGCCGCTCCGTCGCGGCCGATGTCGCGGGCCGGCTGATCGGCGCCGGGCTGTCGCCGGACACGGCGGTTGCCGTCGTCGAGAACGCCAGCCTGCCGACACGGCGCCGTTTCCATGGTATCTTGGCGGACCTGCCCTCGCTTCAGGGACGGGATGATCTCGAAGGTCCGGTGATGACGATCATTGGCGACGCCGTCGCCGGTGCCGATTTCTCGCGGTCGGAGCCGCTGTCTGCGCGGCGCGAGACAAGCCGCCAACATGAGAAAGAGGAACATCAAGCATGAAGGTTGCGGCTGCGAACCGGCTGACCGACGGCGAGGCAGTCTGGCTGTCTGCCAACGGCGTGTGGGCCGAGACCATCCAGGCGGCGGAGGTCGCCGCCGACAAGCAGGCGGAGGCCGAGCTGGAGCGGACCGCCAAGGCTGCCGTTGCCGCAAATCAGGTGATTGATCTCGAATTTATCGACGTCGAGCTGGTGGACGGCTCGATTATCCCGATCCGGCTGCGCGAGCGTATCAAGGCGGCCGGTCCGACGATCCGGCTTGATCTCGGCAAGCAGGCCCGCACGGCCGCATGAACAGGCTTCGGAACTGACGGAAAACAAGAATGTACCGCTACGATGAGTTCGACCACGAGTTCGTATCCGCCCGCGTCGCGCAGTTCCGTGACCAGGTGGAGCGCCGACTCTCAGGCGAGTTGACGGAGGAGCAGTTTCGCCCGCTGCGCCTGATGAACGGGGTTTATCTGCAGCTCCACGCCTACATGCTGCGGATCGCCATCCCCTATGGCACGCTCAATCCGCGGCAACTCCGGATGCTGGCCCACATCGCCCGCAAGTACGACAAGGGCTACGGCCACTTCACGACCCGGCAAAACATCCAGTTCAACTGGCCGGCGCTCTCCGACATACCGGCGATCCTGGAGGATCTGGCTTCGGTCGAGATGCATGCCCTGCAGACCAGCGGCAACTGCATCCGCAACGTCACCGCCGATCACTTCGCTGCGGCTGCCGCCGACGAAGCGGCCGACCCGCGGCCCTACGCCGAAATCCTTCGGCAATGGTCCTCCGTCCATCCTGAATTCTCCTACCTGCCCCGCAAGTTCAAGATCGCGGTCACGGGTGCGGAGCGCGACCGGGCTGCGATACAGACGCACGATATCGGCCTGCACCTGAAGCGCGGTCCTGACGGCAGCCTAGGCTTTGCCGTCTATGTCGGGGGCGGGCAGGGGCGCACGCCAATGGTCGCCAAGAAGATCCGGGATTTTCTCCCGGAGGAGCACCTGCTCTCCTACGTCACCGCGATCCTGCGCGTGTACAATCTCTACGGACGCCGCGACAACAAGTACAAGGCGCGCATCAAGATCCTCGTCCACGAGACCGGCACGGAAGAGTTCGCCCGTCAGGTCGAGGCCGAATGGGCGCACCTGAAGGACGGTCAACTGACGCTGCCTGAGGCGGACATCCGCGCGATCGAGGCCTATTTCGCGCCGCCGAAGCTGCCGGCCCGGCTGGAGGGCGACGATGTTGTCAAGCAGGCGCGGCTTGACTCGCACTCCTTCAGCGAATGGCTGGACCAGAACGTCACCACGCATCGGATTCCCGACTATGCCGCAGTGACCATCTCCCTGAAGGGGATCGGCGAAGTGCCGGGCGACGCCAGCGACAGCCAGATGGACGCGGTGGCCGACATCGCCGAGCGCTACGCGTTCGACGAGATCCGCGTCAGCCACGAGCAGAACCTGATCCTGCCGCATGTGGCGCGCGCCGACCTGAAGAAGGTCTACGACGCTCTGGCGGAGATCGGACTGGCGACGGCCAATTCAAACCTCATCAGCGACATCATCGCCTGCCCGGGCCTCGACTATTGCGCGCTGGCCAACGCGCGGTCGATCTCGGTTGCCCAGGACATCTCGCGGCGCTTCGCCTCGCTGGAGCGCCAGCGCGAAGTCGGCGAACTGAAGCTGAAGATCTCCGGCTGCATCAACGCCTGCGGCCATCACCATGTGGGCCACATCGGCATCCTCGGCGTCGAGAAGAAGGGCGCGGAGCTCTACCAGGTGACCCTTGGCGGCTCCGGAGACGAGAATACCTCGATCGGCGAGATCATCGGCCGCGGCTTCGGCCCGGACGAGATCACCGACGCGATTGAGACCGTCGTCGAGACCTATCTCGGCCTGCGGCTCGATCCGAACGAGAAATTCCTGGACGCCTATCGCAGGGTCGGCGCCGCTCCATTCAAGGAGGCGCTCTATGGTGCCGAATCCAAGGCTGCTTGACGCCTCCGAGATCCTGGACAGGGCAGAGTCGCTCGAGACGCTCTATGGCTCGCTGCCGCCGCAGGAGGTGATCGCGCGTTCGCTGGAACAGGATTTTGGCGGTATTGCCGCGGTGTCCTCCTTCGGCGCCGATTCGGCCATCCTCCTGCACATGATCGCCGAGATCGATCGCAACCTGCCGGTGCTGTTCCTCGACACCGGCAAACATTTTGGCGAGACGCTTCAGTACCGGGACGCGCTAGCAGCGGATGTCGGGCTGACGAACATCCAGGTCATCCATCCGGATCCGCAGGTGCTGGAGAGCGTCGATCCGGACGGCAACCTGCACCACACCGATACCGACGCATGCTGCGAAGTGCGCAAGGTCGAGCCGATGGCGCGAGCCGTGAAGCCCTTCGGGGCATGGTTCACCGGCCGCAAGCGCTTCCAGTCGGGTACGCGCTCGCGCATGCCCGTGTTCGAAAAGATCGGGCCACGCTACAGGATAAATCCGCTCGCCGGCTGGGGCACATCCGATCTGGCGGACTACATGCGAAAATATGCGCTTCGGGAAAATCCGCTGGTCGCCTACGGCTATCTTTCGATTGGCTGCTTCCCCTGCACCCTTCCCGCCCAGCCAGGCGGAGACGCGCGCTCGGGACGCTGGGCGGGTTCCGCCAAGACCGAGTGCGGAATCCATTTGACGGGTCTCGAGCAATCGCTCACAGACTCCTCGCTTTAGGACTTCGCATTGCATGACTGAACAGCCAGCGCCTCAGCCGCGCCTCTGGACCCCTGCGGGTTTCAAGGAAGACGAATGGACCCATGCCGAGAGTGCCGAGGCGCTCGCCGGCAACGGCCGTTTCATCCTGCCGCTTGCTGCCTTTCTCGCGCTCGACCGGACGCAGCGCCGCTCCGCCAAGGAACGCCTTGGCGTGCTGCTGCAACCGGGCGATCCGGTGGAGCGCGTTGCCGACCTGCTCGAGGATCTTTCCCTCCTGGCGCTTGCCTTCCCGGCCTTCAACGACGGGCGCAGCTTCTCCAAGGCCGAGCTCCTGAGGAGCCGCTACGACTTCGAGGGTGCGATCCGCGCCACCGGCCAGGTACTCGTCGACCAGCTTCCTCACATGCTTCGCCTCGGCTTCGACGAGTTCGAGGTGACTAACCCCGTTCTGATCCGGCGCCTTGAGGAAGGACGGGTGGGCGGATTGGGTGTGTATTACCAGCCGACGTCTCAGTCTTCCGGTACGACGGAAAAATACTCCTGGCGGCGGCGACCCGCAAACTGACCACCCATCAAGGGTTCCGGAAGGTGCCCAGGAGCGGATTCGCTCTTCCCCTGCGTCAATCCTGAACTTACGATAGCCTGATTATTACGAGTTTCGAAATAACTCTGGCGATCGGGAGGAAAAGATCATGCCTGGGAAGAAGATTCTGATGCTGGTCGGCGACTTCAGCGAGGAATACGAGATCTTCGTGTTCGAGCAGGCCATGCATGCGGTCGGCCACACCGTGCATGTCGTGTGCCCGGACAAGAAGGCCGGGGACGTGCTGAAGACATCCCTGCACGATTTCGAGGGTCACCAGACCTATACCGAGAAGCTCGGCCACGACTGCTACCTGAACAAGACCTTTTCGGAGGTGAACCCGGCCGAGTACGACGCCGTCTACTGCGCCGGGGGGCGCGGACCCGAATACATCCGCATCGACAAGCGCGTGCAGGCGTTCGTTCGCCACTTCCACGAGGCCGGCAAGCCGATCTTCACTATCTGCCACGGCGTGCAGATCCTGATGGCCGTGGATGGTGTCCTGCGCGGACGGGAAGTGGCTGCGCTACAGTATTGCGAGCCGGAGGTGACGCTGGCTGGCGGAAAGTACATCGACGTTCCCCCGACCGGCGCCCATGTCGATGGAAACCTTGTTTCCGGAAAGGGCTGGCCGGGGCTTGCTGCTTTCATGAGGGAGTGTTTGAGGGTGCTCGGCACCGAGATCTCGTATGGCGAGACTCTAAGATCGGAGGGGCGGCGGGCTGCCTGACCAAGAGCGCAGGCCGGCGTTTGGAAAACGCCGGCCGCTCAGTTCCTGGTGGGCGCTCGGCGCCCGCCGAGTTCTTCCAGATCGTCCTGCTCTGCGCAGGCACGATCGAGTTCCTCCAGCAGTCTGACGAAACGGTCCGGTATTTCCGGCTCCACCGTGTATACCGGCAACGTCCCGACAAACCGGCTCATCTGCCCGCTGCGCATCTGGCGGCGGAATTCCATCTCGAGCCTTATAGGATTATTTGTCTCCTGGTTCGTCATTGTCCCGGTAACCCGTTGCTTCAGCGAAACTCGACCCATTCCGAATGGTTCCTGTACGCACTGCAGCGTGGCCGCTCATGGTAAAATTTATCTAAAAGTCTAACGAACTTTGCTTTCGGGCTCTGAATTGCAGGCAAATGGCCCTGCCCCTTGATTTTCGAAGTAGCAGGATCGATATCCGCCGCATCTCCAAGGAGTGAGTTTGCAGGAACAGGATGCGATGAGCGAGCAGACCAAGGACGAACACGCGCCAGAGGAGAACGCGACCAACGGACAGGCGCCCGAAGCTGCCAACACCCAGGACGGCGACTATGAGGCGCTGGTGCGGCTCATGAAGGAGAACGAGGAACTGAAGGACAAGGTCCTTCGGGCGGCGGCGGAGATGGAGAACCTGCGGCGGCGTACCGCACGCGAGATCCACGATGCCCGCAATTACTCCGTCGCCAATTTCGCGCGCGACATGCTGACCGTTTCCGACAATCTGCAGCGGGCGCTTGAGGCAGTCCCCGAGGAGGCCAAGGCGGCCGATCCGGGTCTCGCGGCATTGGCGGAAGGCGTCGAGATGACCGAGCGCTCGATGCTCTCGGCGCTGGAGCGCCATGGCGTGAAGAAGCTGGACCCGGCCGGCGAGAAGTTCGACCCCCATTTCCATCAGGCCATGTTCGAGGTGCCGAATCCGGACGTCCCGGCCAATACCGTGGTGCAGGTCGTTCAGGCAGGCTACTCGATCGGCGAGCGTGTGCTGCGTCCGGCGATGGTCGGCGTGTCGAAGGGCGGCCCCAAGAACGGCGGCAGCGATGCTACGGCGGAAGCCGAGCAGAGCGGGCAATCCGAAGGCTGAGACGAGAATCGGTCACCCGAACAATTCGGCTCATGGCCTAGCCGCAGGGGGTTGACGCGACCACCGTCCCGCGGCCTTTTTGCGGGAATGCCCAATGCGATCCAGTGGCCATGACCCCGCTGCATGTTCTCGACTATGCCGGAGTCGCGGTGTTTGCCGCGACCGGCGCGCTCGCCGCCTCGCGCAAGCAACTTGATCTTGTCGGTTTCCTCTTCCTCGCAGGCGTGACCGGCATTGGCGGCGGCACGGTGCGCGACGTGATCCTCGGGCTGCCGGTCTTCTGGATACGCGACCATACCTATGTGCTCGTCTGCGCGGCCGTGGCGATCCTCGTGTTTCTGGGCGCGCACAGGCTGGAATCCCGATACCGGCTGCTGCTCTGGCTGGATGCCATCGGTATGTCCGCTTACTCGGCCTTGGGCGCGGCGAAGGGCTTGACCGCCACCGGATCTCCCGTCGTTGCGATCGTCATGGGCATGCTGACGGCGACTTTCGGCGGCATTATGCGCGACCTCCTGGCGAACGAACCGTCCGTGCTGCTCAGGCCCGAAATCTACGTTACCGCCGCCCTGGCCGGCGCGACGGTCTTCACCCTCTCCGACATGGCCGGCTTTCCGGAGTACGCTTCAGCCATTTTGGCGTTTGCAGCGGCATTCGCTGTACGCGGCAGTGCGCTCAGATACGGCTGGAGCATACCGGCCTATCGCGCTCGCCCCGGCCGCCATCCGAAGGACCTCGGATAGGGCGGCCAAGCCGCCTGGCGGGGGCTCGCTTCCTCTATGCGACGTATGCGCCTTCGTCGGCCGTGTAATAGCTGATGTAGCGCTGGCGGATGTCGCTCACCGCCAAGACCACGAACACGTCCACCGTCTCGAAGTCGTGGTCGATCACGCATCCGTCGCCGATCCGGGCGCCGAGGCGGAGATATCCCTTGATCAGCGGCGGCATGCGGGCGAACGCTGCCTTTGCGTTGATGGCCTCGGGCGGCACCAGGTCCATCGAGCGGTAGCGCTCTGGAAGCGCGCTGACTTGGAATTCCGGCTCCGTCCGGAAGCTCTGTGCGAGGAAGGACAGGGCTTCCGAATGGGCCGCGGGTACCGTCCCGTGGAAGGAGGCGCAACCGGCCATCACATCGATCTTGTGATGGAGCACATAGGCCCAGATGGCCTGCCAAAGAGCCTCGATCGTGCGCTTGGACCGGTACTGCGGAAGTACACAGGAGCGCCCAAGCTCCAGGAACCGCTTGCCCGGGTTTCTCTCGATCAGGCCGGCCAGATCGAACTCGTCCTCCGAATAGAAGCCGCCACAAAGCGCCGCCCCTTCCTGGGTGAGAACGCGGTAGGTGCCGACGATTCGTTCGTGCTCGGGCGCGGCCAGCGAATGATCGAAGACGAGGATATGGTCGCAGACCGCGTCGAACCGATCTGCGTCGCGCCGCTCCGCTGCCTGCAGCCGGCTGGCCTTCGCCCCCAGTTCTTCGTAGAAAACTCTGTAGCGCACTTCCTGGGCGGCCTCGATTTCCGCCTCGCTGCAGGCCAGCCGAGCCTCCAGGGAGCCGATCCTGCCGAGAGTCCGTCCGGCGATCCCGACTGGGGAAAGCCCAGACACCACTGTCTCAGGGTCGGGTGGAGTGCTCACTGCGGATGAAACTGCCTGCACCTTGCTTCTCCTGCGACAGGGCCTTGCGCACGCATAGTGCCGCTCTGCAACAGGTATGTGAACGATAGCGGTGGGAAGCGGTCGGCTCAAGCCACTCCTAACAGAGCAAAAGATCGCTTAAGTGGCGCCCTCCTCGACGGCGTGCACGAGAGCATCGGGGTCGAGCGGCTTGGTCACGAAGCCGCTTGCCCCATGGGCCAGCACATCGTGGCGGGTTCTTTCCTGGCCGTCCGCCGTGAGGACGAGTATGGGCAGGGGCGCCAAGCCGCTTTCCTCCTCATGTCGCCGTATCAGCGCGATTGCCTCGAGCCCGTCCATCACCGGCATGTGGAGGTCCATGAGCACCATGTCGTACCGGCTCTTCACTGCGGACACCGCCTCCACCGCGGCCTTGCCGTTGGTCACCACCTCCACCCGGTGCCCCGCCTTCTGCAAGGTGGTGCGTGCGAGTAGGGCGTTGATTTCATTGTCCTCTGCAAGCAGGACCGAGAGCCCGGCCACCCGCGCCGTTCGGCTGCGCGGGCCGGGGCGAGTGGATGCGATCGGGACCAATATGGAACTGGCGGCACCCGCGACCAGGACGCGAAGAAGCGTCTCTCCTCTCACCGGCCTTGCCAGGAAGGTGGCATACCCGCTGGCGCGGAAATCCCCGAGCGAGCCGCGATCGGTAGGGGCGATCAGGGTGATCGGATGGCTGCTGGCAAACCCAGCCTGCTTCAGCCGCCTGAGAAGCTTGCCATCGGTGGATTCAAGCGCCGCATCGATCAGCAATGCGTCCATCGGCCCGCTCAACTCGACGGCTTGATCGATCGAATAGACCACCTCGACCGAGCCGCCATAGGCGCGGATGGTGCGCGCGATCGCCTCGCATTCCACCTCGTTGCGGGAAAGGATGACAGAGCGATGACCTTCGAGGACGGCGCCACGGGCGAGTCCCGATCCGGATGCTTCCGAGGCGGGTATCTCGAAGGCGAATTCGGAGCCGAGGCCGAAATCGCTTGTGACGGATATGGTCCCGCCCAGCGCCTCGACGATGCGCCGGGAAATGGCGAGCCCCAGTCCGGCACCCCCATGCTCGCGCGTCGAACTGGTGTCCCCCTGCTCGAACTCCTCGAATATGCGCTCGAGATCCTGCTGCCTGAGCCCGGGTCCGGTGTCTGCCACCGCGAAGCGTACCATCTCCCGGCCGGCGGCATCGGGGCGGAGCGTCACGGTGACGAGAACTCCGCCGGCGTCGGTGAACTTGATCGCGTTGCCGACCAGGTTTAGCAGGACCTGTCGCAGTCGGCCGGGATCGGCTGTGATGCTATGGGGCACGTCCGGTACGACGTGACAGCCGAGCCCGATCCCCTTGCCATAGGCGCGTGCCGCGAGGAGTTCGACCACATTCTCCACAAGCTCCCGCGGCGAGATCGGCTGGGGCTCCGGCACGAAGCGCCCGGCCTCGATCTTGGAGAAATCCAGAAGATCCTCGATGAGCGCCAGGAGGGCGCTCCCCGACGTGGAGATCGCCCCCACATAGGTCCGCTGCTCGGCCGACAGGCTGGTGTCGGCAAGCAGCTTCGCCATTCCCATGATGCCGTTCATGGGTGTCCGGATCTCGTGGCTCACCGTTGCGAGGAAGCGCGATTTCGCCAGGCTCGCGTACTCCGCGCGCTCCCTGGCGCCGATAAGCGCGAGTTCGGCCCGCTTACGGGCGGTGATGTCGCGGGCAATGGCGCGGTGCGACACGGATTTGCTGGCAGTGTCGCGCGCCGAAAGCTCGATCCAGGAGAACCACCGCGTTCCATCGGGAGTGTTGATCGCCACGTCGGTCGAACTCAGGCACTCCCCGTTCGAGAAGGCGGCGTCCGGCACCACTCCGATCTCGATCCCGAGGTCCGCGAGCCGCTGCCCGACAACTTCTTCCGGCCTTCGTCCGATCAACTTGGCGAACACCTTGTTGGCATGGACGATGCGGCCGTCGCGGTCGCGATGGATGACGAGATCGCCGAGCGCATCGATCAGCCCGCGGAAGTGCTCCTCGCTTTCGTGCAATTCCCACATGCGGTCCGCAAGCGATTCGAGCCGAGCGGCCGGAGCGCTGTTCTGGGGGGAGGCGCCCGCCCGCACTTGTGCGGGGCTTCGGCGAGCCTGGACCAGAAGCCCGGCTAGGCCGAGCATGAAGAACCCGAGACTGGCGACGATCGGGGCCTGGAGAATGGAAGAGAGGGCAGCCATGCCGAAGGCCGTCATTACGATGAAGCTCGGCAGAGTCTTTCGCGGAGCCGGCTCTGGAAGCGCAGAAGGAGCAGGCCTGGCCTGCCTCGTCACAGGCAGGATCGATCCGCCATCAACGCTTTCGCCAGCAAGGGAAGTGTGGACCAAGGGAGCCGTCATGCCGCAATTTTAGCGGCCGCGTCGTTCCCGAACTTTTCCGCAAATTGTTCGGATTTTAGCTTTCCGCTGAAAGTGGCGCTCCGAAACCTGATGCGCGGAGCTTTTCCGCACCTTTAGGGGAGGGGTGGCGGGTTAACCTACTCGTCCGTGCCAGCCGCCTGCTTTGTCTCGCGCCAGGCGAGGAGTTCCTGCAGCACGATCGCCGCTGCGCCGACGGAAATGAATGCGTCCGCCAGATTGAATACCGCGAACGACCAGACCGGCGTGTGGAAGAGGATATAGTCCACCACATGCCCGTAGATCGAGCGATCGATGAGGTTGCCCAGGGCGCCGGAAATGATGAGGGCAAAACCTACCCGGGCAAGCACCTGTCCCGGCTCGGAGCGGGCGGCAAGGTAGAGCACGAACGCGATGACGCCGACCGAGATGACGATGAGGCCCTTGTCGCCGAACGAGGACAGCATCGAGAAGGCGATGCCGGTGTTGTAGGTGCGGTAGAGCGCCAGGAACGGCAGCACCTCAACCGCTTCGTGCAAGGTAAGCCTCGTCTCGACCAGCCACTTGATCCACTGGTCGAGCGCGATTCCGACTGCCACGATGACGGCATAGATCGGCCAGGAGATGCGTCCTGCAGTCATGGTCCCTCAGTCTACAGCTTCAGTGCGGAGCGGCGGATCTCGAAAAGCATCACGGCCGTGGCGACGGCAAGGTTGAGCGAGTCCGCACGCCCTGCCTGCGGTATGCGCACGAGCCGGTCGCAGGCATCCGTGAGGTTGTCCGGCAGCCCCTGCTGCTCATTGCCCATCAGCAGCAGCACCGGCTTCTCCGCGTAGTCGATGCTGCGATAGTCGACCGCGCCCTTGAGATGGGTGCCCACTACCAGTCCGGCAACGTGCTTTCGCCAAGTGATGAAGGCCTCGGGCGTGGCGCGGGCGATCGGAACCGCGAAGATGGACCCCATCGTGGCGCGGACTGTCTCCAACGCGAACGGGTCCGTCGTTTCGCCGATCAGAATGACGCCCTTGGCGCCGACCGCATCCACCGTGCGCAACACAGTTCCGAGATTGCCGGGATCGCGGACCCGGTCGAGAGCGACCCACACATCGCCCGGTTTCGGCCTGATGCCGTCGAGCTTGGCAAGGTGCTGTTCGAATACCCCGATCACCGTCTGCGGGTTGTCGCGCCGGGTGATTGCAGCGAGGATCTTTTCCGAGACCTCGAGGACGTCGCCGCCGGCTGCGATCGTGCGGGCCGCGACTTTCTCGACCGCGGCATTGCCCAGCGCGGATTTCGCGAAGACGAGGGTGCGGATGCGCCAGCCGAGATCGAGGGCGTCGATCACCAGCTTCAGGCCCTCGGCGATGAAGGCGTGCTGCTGATCGCGAAACTTCTTCAGCGCCAGTGCCTTGAGGTCCTTCACCAGCGGATTGGAAAGGCTGGTGACCTCCTTCACCCGTCCGGGCGCTCTGCTCCTGTCCTCGTTCACGGCGCGATCCATCGGGAAAAAAGGGAGGTCGAGAGGGCGCGGCCCGCGCCCTTTTCGCGGATCACCAGTTCGCCCGATTCCACCGTGCCGCCCATGCCGGCGAAGGTGTCCCGCATGACCGCATGGATGGCGAAGAACGAGGCCCTGATCGAATAGGCAGTGAGCACGACGGCGAGCGGCTTGGGAGTGAGAATCGAGCGGCAGAGGTCGGCCAGACGCGGCACGTCCTCGAAGAACTGCCACACCTCGCCCTTGGGACCGCGCCCGTAGGACGGCGGATCGAGCAGGATGATGTCGTATCGGCTGCCGCGACGTTCCTCCCGCTCCACGAACTTCATCGCGTCTTCGCAGATCCAGCGGATGGGCTTGTCGGTGAGCCGAGCTACCTGCTGATTCTCGCGCGCCCATCCGATCGCCTTCTTGGAGGCGTCGACATGCGTGACTTCTGCTCCGGCTTTCGCCGCGACAAGCGAAGCCAGCCCGGTATAGCCGAAGAGGTTGAGCACCTTGACCGGCCGCCGCGCCTTTTCGATCAGGCCGGCCATGTGGTCCCAGTGCGTGGCCTGCTCTGGAAACACGCCGACATGGCGGAAGCTGGTGAAGCGGCCGAGATAATCGATTCCGTCGTGGCGCATGGGCCATGTCTCGCCGAGCGGCCGCTTCGGAAAGCGCCAGCGGCCCAGCCCTTCCTCGTCGGTGTCGCCGGTGAAGATGGCGTCCGCCTTCTGCCACTCCTGCTCGCCGAGTGCCCTGCGCCAGATCGCCTGGCCTTCCGGCCGGACGATGCGATAGGCGCCATACTTCTCCAGCTTCTGGCCGTCGCCGCTGTCGAGCAGCGCGTAGTCCTCATTGGGCAGGACCTCGAGGATGACCGGCAGTCTTTCTGCGGGCAGCGATCCTTGTCTGCGAGAAGGGATGGGCCGTTCAGGCGAGGGCGACTGTCGCAAACCTGCATTGGCGGGAGTGGAACGCTGTTCCGCGCGTTGCGCGCTGCGGGTCTCGCCCGCGCGCCCGGACGGCTGCGGACGGCTCGCATGGACTTTTTCGCGCGTGGGCTTCAAGCGGGTGCTTCTCCGTCGGTGAGGGGCTTTTGGCACAGCGACCACCGGGTCGCAACTGAACACTGGGCACCAATCTCGGGTTAGCGGGTCGGCCGGCGCGCTTCTCGGAAATGGGAATGGGCTTCAGTTAGGGCTCGATCAAATGCCCCCTCTCCGCCTCGCTGCGCTCGGCACCGCTCCCCCGTACCGCGGGAGCGGACGGAAGCCAGGCTGGACGCCCGTCCTCTCCCCTCACTAAGTGGGGGAGAGGTGTCGAGGGCTTTAGCCCGAGACGGAGAGGGGGCGATATGCAGCCTTAACCGGGCACGCTCAACCGGAAAGCGCCTCGTAGACGGCGATGCCCGCCGCGAGGTCCTGCAGAGCAGCTCCGACCGACTTGAACAGGGTTATCTCGTCGTCGCTCTGCCGGCCCTGTCTCTGGCCTCGGGTCAGTTCGTGCAGGTCGGCCACGATGTCGTCGGACTTCAGCACGCCGGACTGCAGCGGCTGGACGATGTCGCCCGCCTCCTTGGTGGCGCCGGCGCGGGTGTCGACATAGACGCGAGCGCGGCGGATCGTCTCGTCGTCCGCCTCCCGCATGGTCGGCGTGAACCCGCCTACGAGATCGACGTGGGTGCCCGGCCTGAGGTTCTGCCCGGAAACGAGCGGGTCGTTGGTGATCGTTGCGGACGAGACGATGTCCGCCCAGCCGAGCGATGCTTCGAGATTTTCCACGGCGATGGCATTGAGGCCGTTCGCGCGAAGCGCCTCCGCCGCCTTCTCGGCATTGGCAAAAGTGCGGTTCCAGATTCGGACTTCCCGGATCGGCCGCACCGCCGAGTGCGCCTTGGCGAGGAACGGGCAGAGCGCGCCGGCGCCGATGACCAGCAACTTCGAGGCGTCCTCGCGCGCCAGGTAGCTGGCCGCCAGCGCGGAGGCGCAGGCCGTCCGCCATTGCGTCAGCCGCTGCCCGTCGATCAGCGCCTGCGGCTCGCCCGTCCTGCCGTCGAGCAGCAGGTAGAGGCCCATGACCGCCGGCTTGCCGATCGCGTTGTTGTCGGGAGAAACCGTGACGATCTTGACGCCGATATGCCCGTCGTCCGAGTTGCCGAGCGCGACGAAATCGCTCCAGGCCGGCATCAGCAGGAGTGTGGATGCCGCCCCATCCGGCCGCTCGATCGTATGATGATGCCGGACCGGCTGGACCGCGCCGAGGCGGAACGCGGTTCTCAACGTCTCGACCAGGCCCGAGAAGCTGAGGCTGCGGTCGACCTCGGCCGCTGAAATCATGCGCATGAATGTTTACCTGTAACCGATAGCCCAGCCGGTCTCACGCCCCGGTCCTGGCCAGCGCCGTGCCTTGGGGGTGCTGGCGCATTACCGCCTCGCGGGCTGCCTGGGCCTCGAGCGCCTTCTGCCTTGCCTGCCTGCGGTAGCGGCCCTGCCTGATCCACGTAACCAAGCTGCCGATGATCAGGCCGATGGCAAGCGCGCCGAAGATGAGGAAGAACAGCGGCATCTCTGTCGTCAGCGCTGGATTGCCGGGATTGAACGGGTCGAGCGTGAAGGCCACGAGAGTGCGGTTGGCCACGGCAAGCGCGATCAGGATGATCGCCAGCGGAACGAGGATGACGACGAGGACGATGCGATTGATCATGGATTTCCGTGACTGACGGCCTTGTGTGGCCGCTACTTCTCTGCGTTCAGGCGCTCGCGCAGTTCCTTGCCGGTCTTGAAGAAGGGCACCCACTTCTCCTCGACCTCAACGGTTTCGCCCGTGCGCGGGTTGCGGCCGGTGCGTGCGGGGCGGTTCTTGACCGAGAAAGCGCCGAAGCCGCGTAGTTCCACCCGATTACCCTCGGCCAGGGTCTCTGTGATCTCATCGAATATGGCATTGACGATGTTTTCGACATCGCGAAGGAAAAGATGCGGATTGCGAGCGGCGATTATTTGTACAAGCTCCGACTTGATCATAAGCGCTGACCCCTCCAGCCAATATTTCTGAAACTATGCTGACGTTATTATTCAATTCCCGAAGACCCCACCCAATTTCAAGGGTGCCAGAGGGATATGAGGCCGTCAAGGAACAAGCGGTCGGCTCCAGTCTCGCGAAGCAGGTCCGAACCGGCACCCGGCAAGCCGATCAGACTGCCGATCGCTTTACCGACGTCGCTGCCGAAAAGCAGGCTGTATCCCTTCTTCTTCGGCTTCCACTCGATCACCTTCAGGTCCGCCGAGACGCCCTTTTCGCCAAGCCACGCGATCGCTTCCTTTTCCCCGCCCAGGCGGTCCACCAGCTTGCGCGAAAGCGCCTGCCTGCCGGTAAAGACCGAGCCGTCGGCCAGCGCCAGCACTTCGCTGCGGGAGAGCGGCCGGCGCTCCTCGACGAGGCCGATGAACCAGTTGTAGCTGTCCATGATCATCGAGCGGAGCATGGCGCGCTCCTCTTCGGTAGTCGGATTGAAGGGCGAGGGCTCGGCTTTCAGCGGAGAAGACTTTACCTCGTCGACGCTGATGCCGATCTTGTCCATTAGTCTGGAGAAGTTGGGGATCTGCGCCAGCACGCCGATCGAGCCAACGATCGAGCTCTGGCGGGCGACGATTTGGTCGGAGGCGCTGGCAATCATGTAACCCGCGGAGGCGGCGAGCGTGCCGACCTGCGCAACCACGGGCTTTTCCTTCGCGACGGCGCGAACCGCCTCGTAGATGGCCTCGCCGCCCGCCGTCGTTCCTCCGGGAGAGTCGATCGACACGATCACCCCCTTCGCGGTCGGGGATTTGCGAAGGTCCTCCAGAAGCTGGAGCAGATCCTCGTCTTCCAGGATCGTCCCTTCGATCTTCACCTTGGCGATGTGGTCGACCGACTTGCCGGCGGCCCCGCCGTCATAGAGCGCCCAGGCGATGCCGATGATCGCCAGCGCGGCGACAGCCAAGGCGAACACGCGCCAGAAGGTAACCTTGCGCCGCAGCCGGCGTCGGTCGATCAGGTCCTCGGCTGTCGCGGCCATTTCCGTCCTCGCACTCGGGAAGGGAGTTATCTAGCGCATGGTTCGATCTGCCGCTACCGCCAACAATGCCGCGCGGAAGATCGCCCTCGTTCATGAACCCGCGAGCATACCCACCGATCGACATCGCGGAGGCGGTTCCTCCATGCTATGGCAGGGATGATGCCGCGGCTGCACCACGCCAGGTACTACAAAAGTGGGGAGGGCTCATTCATGAAGGACACACTCGAGGGCAAGACCGTTCTGGTCACGGCCGCGGCCCAGGGCATCGGCAGGGCGAGCGCTCTCGCCTTCGCAAGAGCAGGCGCGATGGTCTACGCCACCGACATCAACGAAGCCGAACTGGCGAAGCTCCGCGGCCAGGAAGGGGTCGCCACCCGCCGGCTGGACGTGCTCGACGATGCAGCCGTGAACGCTCTCGTCGCCGAGATCGGCCGTGTCGACGTGCTGTTCAATTGTGCTGGCTACGTTCATTCAGGGTCGATCCTCGAAATGAAGGATTCCGACCTGGATTTCGCCTTCGACCTCAACGTGCGGGCGATGGTGCGCACCATCCGAGCGGTGCTGCCCGGCATGCTGGAGCGCGGCGAGGGATCGATCATCAACATGGCTTCGGTCGCTTCAAGCACCAAGGGAGTGCCCAACCGCTTCGCCTACGGCGTCACCAAGGCCGCTGTGATCGGCCTGACCAAGTCTGTCGCCGCCGACTATGTCGCGCAGGGCATCCGCTGCAATGCCATCTGCCCGGGCACCGTCGACAGCCCGTCGCTGCAGGACCGGCTGCGTGCGCAAGGGGACTACGAAGCCGCTCGCGCTGCCTTCGTGGCGCGCCAGCCGATCGGGCGCATCGGAACTGCCGAGGAAATTGCCGATCTTGCCGTCTATCTGGCGGGCGCGACCTACACGACCGGCCAAGCCTATGCCATAGACGGCGGCTGGACGATCTGAGGTCAATTGGGAGAAGTTTGATGAAGTTTGTTCGCTTTGGAGAGGCGGGTCAGGAAAAGCCGGGCTTGATCGATGCCACCGGAAAGTTGCGCGATCTCTCCGCTCACGTGGGGGATCTGTCCGGCAAGACGCTGGATCCCGCTGCGCTCGCCGATCTCGCCAGGATCGACACGTCCAGCCTGCCCGCAGTTTCCGGCAATCCACGCCTGGGGCCCTGCGTCGCCGGGACCAGCAAGTACATCTGCATCGGGCTCAACTACTCCGACCATGCCGCTGAGACCGGCGCCACCGTGCCACCGGAACCGATCATCTTCATGAAGGCGAACTCGGCCATCGTCGGCCCGGACGACGACGTCATCATCCCGCGCGGATCGCAGAAGACCGACTGGGAGGTCGAACTCGGTATCGTCATCGGCCGCAAGGCGAAATACGTCACCGAGGACGAGGCGCTGGACTATGTTGCCGGCTACTGCGTCTGCCACGACGTGTCGGAGCGCGCCTTCCAGACCGAGCGGCATGGCCAGTGGACCAAGGGCAAGAGCTGCGACACCTTCGGCCCGACCGGCCCTTGGCTGGTGACAAAGGACGAGGTGCCGGATCCGCAGAACCTGCCCATGTGGCTCAAGGTCAATGGCGAGACCATGCAGAACGGCTCGACCAAGACCATGGTCTACGGCGTGAAGTATCTGGTGTCCTATCTCAGCCAGTTCATGTCGCTGCTTCCCGGCGACGTCATCTCCACCGGCACTCCGCCCGGCGTCGGCATGGGCATGAAGCCTCCGCGCTACCTCAAGGCCGGCGACGTGGTCGAACTCGGCATCGAGGGGTTGGGCACGCAGAAGCAGCGCTTCGTCGCGGACGAGTGAGATTTGTAGGTCATAGTTCCTATTTGAGAGGCCGGTAAGTTGGGGCTACCCGAAGCATCCCAACACCGGCCTCACTTCGATTCGTCCAGTTCTCCCCTTGCCGGGCCTCTCGGCCGACGCTTGTTTCTACCTCGGCTTTGCGGTTTCGAGTACGAGGCCTGGCGAAGCCAAAGGCTTGCGCCAAGAAGGGGGCTTTGAGACGGCCTACAACGTGGGCACCCGTAACCAGATCTGGCTAAATCAACCCCGCCTTCGCCAAATCCCGCATCAAATGGCTGGCCCCGTATGTCCACGGAGCGCATTCGGTCGAAAGCTGGACGCGGTTCACTAGGGCGCCGAGCTTCTCGGTCGAGATCGTCACCATGTCGCCGATTTTGTGGGTAAAGCCCTTGCCGGCCTCGCCGCGATCCTTCGAGGGGGCGAACATCGTGCCGAGATAGAGGGCGATGCCATCCGGGTATTGGTGGTGCGCGCCGATGGTCGCGGCGACCAGTTCCTCCGGCGAGCGGCTGATCTCACTCATCGAGCTTGAGCCCTCGAGCAGAAAGCCATCCTCGCCTTCCACCCTGAGCCGCACCTCTGCGGTCTTCACGTCCTCGATCGAGAAGGTCCTGTCGAACAGGCGGATGAAGGGGCCGAGGGCAGCCGAAGCATTGTTGTCCTTCGCCTTGCCGAGCAGCAGCGCCGAGCGGCCCTCGACGTCGCGCAGGTTGACGTCGTTGCCGAGCGCGGCGCCGACGATCCGCCCCTTGCTGGAGGCGATCACCGCGACCTCAGGCTCGGGATTGTTCCAGGTCGAGATCGGATGCAGCCCGACATCCGCGCCAAAGCCGACGGAGGCCATCGGCTGGCATTTGGTGAAGATCTCGGCGTCCGGCCCGATACCGACTTCCAGATATTGCGACCAGGCGCCCCGCTCGATCAGCTTCTGCTTGATCTCCATGGCTTCCGGAGAGCCGGGCTTCAGCTTGGAGAGGTCGTGGCCGATCAGTTTTGCAATGTCGGCGCGGATCCCTTCCGCCTTGTCGGGATTGCCGCGGGCCTGCTCCTCAATGACGCGCTCCAGCAGGCTGAGGACAAAGGTCACGCCGGAGGCCTTCACCGCCTGCAAGTCGACTGGCGAAAGCAGGAACGGTTTTGAGCCATCGCGCCGCGCATCAAAACTGTTCTCGGCGATCTCGCCGAGCGTGCAGATCGGGCGGCCCTCGGCTGAGGCAACATAAGCCGCTGGATCGTCCATCTCGCAGATGTCGCGAACCGTCGGCGCGGCCTTTGAGGTGATGTCCATGATATGGTCGTCGCGAACCGTGACGACCAGCGGATGAGCGCGATCGGCGACGCGGGCGCGTCCTACGAATGTGCCGTCCGAAGGCAGCCTCATCAAATCGGCCATGGATCTCCTCCCCTTCTGCCCGGCTTCCTCGGCCAGCGGAACATGTTACGCGTTTTCTGCCGCCTCGCGAGCCTGGACCAAGAAAGACAGGCGATTGTCCCCTGTCCAGCGCTTGACCGAACCAGGCGCCTGCCGATCATACGCGCTGCATATCCGAGCGACGGTCACCTCATGTCCAGCCTGCCCACCGAGTATCCCGACTTCGGCCTGACGCCGGAGCAGCGCCGCGAGGCGGTCTACGGGCACTACTATGAATATCCGGGCATGGACGGAGAGCGCGGCGAGATCTGGTGCTACACCGACCGCTTCTCCTATCGCCCCGGCGATACTGCGATCCTGTTCGTAAGCTCCACCGCGCCGAACTTCGACATGAAACTCGAGCGCGACGGGGCGGAACTGGTCGAGGTCCTTGCCCGTTCCGGCATCGCCGCGCGCTGGCAGGATACGCCCGACCAATGCTCGGTCGAGGGGTGCGGTTGGTCCGCCACCTTCGAGCTCAGGATAGACGAGGCCTGGCGCTCCGGCGCGTACCGCATGACGCTCAGCGCCGAAGGTCGCGACGGAAGACCGATCGTCTGCCATCACCTCTTCATCGTGCGGCCGAAACTGGGCGCCGGCGACGGCCGCCGCCTGATCCACATCGCGGCCACCGGCACTTGGACGGCCTACAACACCTGGGGCGGCTCCAACCACTACCAGGGCATCACCGGGCCGAACCGCGACCAGTTCGCGACCACCGTCAGCATCGAGCGGCCGTGGTGCCGCGGCTTCGTGATGCTGCCGCCTGACGCCCCGCGCGTTCCACTGGAAGTCGCGCTGCCGCCACTCGCCGCTCCGCGCTATCCGCACATGGAATGGGCTTATGCCACCGGCCATTGCAAGAAATACGCTTCGTCGGGCTGGGCGAGCTATGACGGCCCGTTCTTCCGCTGGGCCGAACGGCAGGGCTACGAAATCGATCTCGCCACCCAGCACGAGCTGCATTTCGAGCCCGAGATCCTGGACGGCTACGGCTGCGCCGCGTTCGTCGGCCATGACGAATACTGGACCTGGGAGATGCGCGACGCGGTCGACCGCTATGTCGAGCGGGGAGGGCGCGCTGCCCGGTTCGCCGGCAATTTCCTCTGGCAGACGCGGCTCGAGGATGGGGGCCGCAGGCAGGTCTGCTACAAGTACCGGGCACGAGCCGAGGACCCGGTCTATGGCAGCGCCGACAAGAGCCGCACCACCAATGCCTGGGAGGCGCCGGAGGTCGGCCGGCCGGGCGCCCAGACGTTCGGGCTGAATTCCACCTCAGGCGTGTATGCCGGCTGGGGTGGCTGCACGCCGCGCGGCGCGCGCGGCTTTCCGATCTACCGCCCCGAGCACTGGGCGTTTCGCGGCACCGGCCTCTACTACGGCGACATCCTCGGGCAGGAGAGCCATATCTACGGCTACGAGGTCGACGGGCTGGATTTTACCCTTCGTAACGGCCTGCCGGAGCCGACAGGCGTGGGCTCGCCGCCGGACGGGCTGCAAATCCTGGCTGTGGGCATGGCCTCGCTCATCGAAGAAAATCCTGATGTGCCGACGGGCTGGCTCAACAACGAGGACGCCGTCTTCACCGCCGAGACGCTGTATGGCGAGGCGACGTCCGAGACGATCGACAAGGTCAAGCGTGGCAATGGCATGATCGTGAACTTCCCGAAGGGGAAAGGCGAGGTCTTCCACGCCGGCACATGCGAGTGGGTCGCCGGCCTGCTGCGGCAGGACGCGATGGTGGAGATCGTCACGCGCAATGTGCTGGACCGGTATTTGCAAGCATAACTGCCAGTGACTCGCAGCGATTGTTCACGCTACGAAGCACTCGGACACAAATTCTGGAAGCTCCATGGACCAGCAATCAGCTCACCGTCCCTCAAACCTCTTCTATCTCTCCAGACTTCGCCGGCCGGTGGTCGACCGCGCCGAGGGCATCTATCTCTGGACGAAGGACGGCCGGCGCTTCATCGACGGCTCCAGCGGTCCGATCGCCGTCAATCTCGGCTACAGCAATCCGGCGGTGATCGAGGCTATGAAGCGGCAGATGGAGCGCACCACCTTCGCCTACCGCCTGCACTTCGAGAACGAGCCGGCGGAAGAGCTGGCCACCGCGCTGGCCGAGAAACTCGGTTATCTCGACCGCATCTTCTTCGTCTCCGGCGGTTCGGAGGCGGTGGAATCCTGCATCAAGCTGGCGCGGCAATGGGCCGTCGCCACCGGCCAGCCGGGCCGCTGGAAGGTGATTGCGCGCATGCCCTCCTATCACGGCGGCACCTACGGCTCGCTCGCCGTTACCGGCGATGGGCTGCTGACTGACACCTTCTCCGACCAGATGCGGGTGATGCCGACCGTGCCCGCGCCCACGGCCTACCGCGACCGCGACAACCTCTCGCTGGAGGAGCGCGGCCTCCGCTATGCGGACATGCTGGAAGAGCGGATCCTGGCGGAGGGCCCGGAGACGGTGCTCGCCTTCATCATGGAGCCGATCGGCGGTGCAGCGACCGGCGCCCTGGTCGCGCCCGACAGCTATTACGGCCGCATCCGCCAGATCTGCGACCGCTACGGGATCCTTTTGATCCACGACGAGGTGATGAGCGGCGTCGGACGCACGGGCAAATTCCTGGGCGGCGACCACTGGAACTGCCGGCCGGACATCATCTCGCTGTCGAAGGGCATCGGCTCCGGCTATGTGCCGCTCGGCGCGCTGGCGGCACCCGAGCGGATCGTGAAGCCGGTGCTCGACATGGGCGGCTTCCAGCACGGGCACACCTATGCCGGCAATCCGCTTGCCTGCGCCGCGGGCCTTGCCATCCTGCAGGAGATGGACCGGCTCGATCTCGTCGACAATGCCGCGAAGATGGGAGACCTGCTTCTGGAAGAGCTTGGCGGGCTCGCAAAACGCTTCCCCTTCATCGGCGATGTGCGCGGCAAAGGGTTGATGGCGGCGATCGAACTGGTCGCCGATTCTCAGACCATGCAGCCCCTGCCGGCAAGCTACCACACCAACCAGAAGATCCTCGATCGCGCCTACGAGCGCGGGCTGATCCTCTATTCGCGGCGGGTCAAGGGCGGCGTCCAGGGCGACTATGTGATGGTCGCGCCGCCGCTGATCGTCACCGCCGACGAAGTCCGCGAGATCGTCTCGATCCTGGGCGATTCGCTCGAGGCGGTCGCCCGCGAACTCGACCTCCCGGTGGCGGGCTGAGCGCGATGACCCAAAGCAAGGGGGGACGGAAGGTCATCATCACCTGCGCGGTGACCGGCTCGGTGCACACGCCGTCCATGTCGCCCTACCTGCCGGTGACGCCCGACCAGATCGCCGAGGAGGCGATCGCCGCTGCCGAGGCGGGCGCGGCGATCCTGCACCTGCATGCGCGCAACCCCGAGGACGGCCGGCCGAGCGCCGATCCGGCAGTGTTCAGGCGCTTCCTGCCGCGCATCAAGCAGGCGACCGATGCGGTGGTGAACATCTCGACCGGCGGCTCCTCACTGATGACGCTCGACGACCGCCTCGCCGCCGCCACGCAGGCGCAGCCCGAGATGTGCTCGCTGAACATGGGCTCGATGAATTTCGGCCTCTTTCCCATGCTCGACCGCCCGCGCGAGTGGAAGCACGCCTGGGAGGCGCAGCTTCTCGAGGCCACCCGGTCGACCCTCTTCAAGAACACGTTTGCCGATATCGAAGGCATTTTGGAGCGCCTTGGGAAGGGCTTCGGCACCCGCTTCGAGTTCGAATGCTACGACGTCGGCCACCTCTATTCGCTCGCGCATTTCCGCGACCGCGGATTGGTGGAAGGGCCCTTCTTCATCCAGTTCGTGCTGGGCATCCTGGGCGGCATCGGCGCCGATCCCGAAAACCTCGACCATATGAAGCGCATCGCCGACAAGCTGTTTGGTGACGACTACCGCTTCTCCGTGCTCGCTGCCGGGCGAGCGCAGATGCCCTTGATCACGATGGCTGCTGCCATGGGCGGCAACGTCCGCGTCGGGCTTGAGGACAGCCTCTATGACGGCCGCGAACTCGCTCGGTCCAACGCCGACCAGGTCCGTCGCATCCGATCGATCCTCGAGAGCCTTTCGCTCGAAGTCGCCACGCCCGCCGAAGCGCGCGAGATGCTGGCGCTGAAGGGAGCGGACAGGGTGGCGTTTTGAACTGGATGTCCCTGCATTGGCAATGACCGCGCCCTACGTTACCCCCCTCTGTCCTGCCGGACATCTCCCCCGCAAGGGGGGAGATCGGCAGCTTCACGCTCGGCCCCTCTCCTGCAACGCTGGCGATTGGCGAAACCAAAGCGGCCGGCTGATCTCCCCTCTTGTGGGGGAGATGTCCGGCAGGACAGAGGGGGGTGTGAAGGGGCGCTGCCTTTCCCATTGGCGGCCACTGTTTCCATGACCAGGCCCGCTCCCACGATAACCCTCCGTCCCGCCGAACCCGCCGACGCACCGCAACTCCACGCCTCGCTGCTCGGCATCGCCCGTGCGGTCGATGGCGTCGCGAAACTCAAGTCCAGCGCGGAGGACCTCGTTCGCTGGGGCTTCGGGCCGGAGCGCCGCTTCGAAGCCGTCATCGCCGAGGTGGACGGCACCTTTGCCGGCATGTGCATCTTCTTCCCGAGTTTTTCGACCTGGCTGGGAAGGCCCGGCGTCTATGTGCAGGATCTTTACGTCGATGACCGCTTTCGCATCCTGGGCGTGGGCCGGAAGCTCTTGCGCCGCGTCGCGGCGATGACACGTGACCGCGGCGGCTGCTATCTGAGACTGTCGGTGGACACCGAAAACCGCGCGGCGCAGGAGTTCTACCAGCGTCTCGACGTCGCCTGGTCGGACAGCGAGCAGATCCACGCCGCCTATGGCGAGGCGTTTCTCAATCTGGCCGCCGCGGACAGCACGCCGGTAGTAGAAACTCGCGGTTGAATGGAGCCGACATGAAAGTCTTCTACGCCGAAGAGCAGAAGCGCCACGACCCCAAGGCGTTCCTGTCGAGCGGGGCGCCGCAACCCAATCCGGAGCAGCCGGAGCGGGTCGAGCGGCTGCTCGCCGGCGCGAAGGCGGCCGGGTGCAACGTGGAGCGACCGCAAAGTTTTGGGCTCGGACCGATCGCGGCGGTGCACACACCGGAATACATCGATTTCCTGGAGCGCATTTACGAGCGCTGGCAGCGGATCGAGGGCGCCTCGGCCGAGGTGATTCCGAACATCCACCCGATCGCCCGCAACGGCACCTACCCGGCCTCGGCGGTCGGACAGGCGGGCTACCATATGGCCGACACCTCCTGCCCGATCTCGGCCGAGACTTTTGACAGCGCCTGCTGGAGCGCTTGGTCGGCTGTTGCCGCAGCGGACGCCGTGCTGGCGGGCGAGCGCGCCGTCTATGCGCTTTGCCGGCCGCCGGGGCACCACGCCTTTGCCGATGTGGCCGGCGGATTCTGCTTCTTCAACAATTCCGCCATTGCCGCGCAACGCCTAAGGAGTCGGGCCGCCCGCGTCGCCATCCTGGACGTCGACCTGCACCACGGCAACGGCACGCAGGGCATCTTCTACCAGCGGCCGGACGTGCTCACCGTCTCCATCCACGCCGACCCGATCCGCTTCTATCCCTTCTTCTGGGGTCATGCGGACGAGCGCGGCGAGGGTCCTGGTCTCGGCTACAATCTCAACCTGCCGCTGCCGCGAAAGAGCGGCGACGAGGCGTTTTTGCAGGCGCTGGAGAGTGGGCTGCGTCGCATCCGCGCCTTTGCGCCGGAGGCGCTGGTGGTGGCACTCGGACTCGATGCCTTCGAGGACGATCCCTTCGGCGGGCTCTCGGTCAGCACGCCGGGCTTTGCCCGCATCGGCGAGGCAATCGCCAGGCTCGGCCCTCCCACGGTGATTGTCCAGGAGGGGGGATATCTGTGCGACGCCCTCGCGGACAATCTGACGTCGTTCCTGACCGGTTTTGGTGGCGCGCTGCGCTGATTGACTGGTTGAACTGGAAACGCCCGAAAGGAACGCGGCGTTTCATGCCCCGCTAGGGAAAGGTGGAAGCGATCATTTTGCTCGTTACGACCAAGTGCTTGCTAGAATAAGGAACGTGCCTGCATCGCCGGAAAAGCTTGGTGAAGATTTCTTCCTGCCTCCCTGCGGGGGCGGCTGCAGTTTTTCCTAAGCGGGCAGAACAAACTAGCCGAATCTTCGCAACACTCTCTTCCGCGGCGCGACACCGCCCTGAATCATCTGTATGTTACCCAGACTGGCCATAGGATTCGGAGTCCGGCCGGACTGAGGTCGTGTGATGGAAGCTGTCTTCGCCCTTTGCAGACCGAGCAACGCGCTTCGTCGTCTCGCTCTGATCATCCTTCTGTCGCTTCCGATATTCGCCTTGGCCGCCGTCGGTGCGCTTGCGGCCCAGGATCATGTGCAAGGCCGGCGCGCGGCGCTCGTGATTGGCAATTCCGCCTATGTGAACCTGCCGAAGTTGCCGAATTCGGTGAACGACGCCAAGCGCATAGGCGAGGTCCTGCGCAACGCCAATTTCGAGGTGACGATCGGCAGCGATCTCACCAAGGCCGGTCTCGAGAAGACCGTGCGCGAGTTCCTGCAGACCCTGAACGACGGCGACGTCGCGCTGTTCTATTACAGCGGACACGCCGTTCAGGTGGCCGACCAGAACTTCATCATTCCCGTCGATGCCAACCTTAGCTCCGCCTACGATCTCGAGGTCGAGAGCTACAACGTCACCAGCCTGCTGGATTACATGCGAGCGACGTCCGGCCTGCAGATCCTGGTGCTGGATGCGTGCCGGGACAATCCCTTCAGGAACGAGTACTACTACCTCGGTGACAGTAAGGTGGATGTCGGCGGCAAGCAGGGATTGGCCTCCCTGACGCCCAAGCAGGGCTCGCTGATCGTCTATTCGACCGCGCCGGACCAGGTCGCCTACGACGGTGGCGGCGATCTCAGCCCATTTGCCGGCGCCTTGGCCGACAACCTGCTCAGCCCCAACAAGGAAGTCCGCGAGATGCTGACACTGGTCCGCAACGCGGTGATGCAAAGGACAGGCGGCCGGCAGGTTCCTTGGGATGTTTCCAGCCTGACCTCGCAGTTCTACTTCGTCTCGGCTCAGGAAGTCCTGATGCTTGGCGAAAGCGTGACCGAGGTGCGGGTCTCCCCGGACGCGACCCGCGTCCGGCTCGACATTCAACCGCCGATCGCCAGCAAGGGGCTGCAACTCACCGCGTCCTTCGAAAAGCTTCCCAAAGCCGGCATGCTGCTTTTGGACGACAAGACGATCCAGCCGAACCAGCCGATCGATGCCCAGCGGATGGGCGATATTGTCTACGTCAGCGATCCCGGGCAGAAGTCGGTCGAGCTTCTCCCTTACAAAATCGAGTCCAATACGGGCCAGAAGGCCAACGGGGCCGTGGCGATCGTCTTCGATCCGGCCATTCCGCAACAGCCCGATACATCCCTGCAGGTCGCCTCCAACGACGACGGCGAGAGCGTCACGAAGGCGGTGCCGATCAATTTGACGCTGAATGCAGACGTCGGGACCGGCTTCAAGCCCGTTCCCGCCCTGGAACTCGGGGCAGGCGGCCGGCCGACCGGCTGGTTCAGGCTGGAGCAGCGCGACCCCTCGGCCCAGGTCGCGGTGGGCGACGAACTTCTGATGTTGGGCGATCTGGTCAAGGCCGAGGACCTTCCGAAGGTGAAGATCCGTCCGGCCATCCATAGGAGCAACGAGGAGGCACAGGTGGTCCTCACGCCGGCGGTGGTCGTACCCGAGTCCAAGCCGGTGGTCATCAAGGTCGAGGCGCAGGTAAATGCCTGCGACGAACTGGCCGCTCAACCGCTGGACATACAGGCCGTCACCGAGGGCGTCCTGCCGAACGATATCGACGTTCCGAAGGCCGAGGCTGCATGTCGGAAGGCTGTCGCCGACTTCCCCGAAATCCCGAGGTTCAAGTTTCAGTACGGTCGCGTCCTATACGCAAAAGGGGAATATCAGACAGCATTGAAGATGCTGCGGGAGGCCCTGGACGGCGGCCATGTTCGGGCCGGACAGATTGTGGCTCGCCTCTATCAACTCGGCGCCGGCGTGGAGCTTGCTCCTGAAAAGGCCATACCGCCCCTTGAGGCGGCGGCGCGACGGGGAGACCCGTACGCACAGCATACTCTTGGGAAGGCGCTCCTGGAGGGTAATGGAGTGAGGCGTGATGTGCGCCGAGGGCTGGAACTGCTCCAAAAGGCAGTTGAGTCCGGCCATACTTACGCATTGAACCAGCTTGGCGGGGAGTACCTCAGCGGCGCTCGGGTGCCGAAGGATGTTGAGCGAGCCTATGTCATATTCGAGAAGTCGGCCGAGCGTGGCGACGTGTGGGGCGCGGTCAATCTCGGGCTGATGTATCGCGACGGCGTGTTCGTGAAGCAGGACAAGCAGCGGGCATATCAGCTCTTCGAAGAGGCCAATCGCAATCTGCACCCCTATGCGGCCACGCTTATGGCCGCGCTGGATAAGCAGGAGGGCCGCAAGGATGAGGCCGGCCTGCTTGCGCTCTATCGGGAAAGCGCCGCCAGGGGCGACGGGTGGGGTGCGTTCTATGCCGCCGAGATCGTGAGCACCCAACCCTCGCTGGCGAAGGACCCGGACGAGGCAATTCGCCTCTATGGACTGGCGGTGGCGCGCAAGTCCGGAAAGGCGTCGGAGGGTGCAAAGGCGCGGCTGAAGGCCGTTCCTGCAGAGCGCCTGGCCCGCGAGTCCCAGAAGGCGCTGGTGCGAATGGGCGCGCAAGGCATCGAGGTCGACGGCAAGCTCGGGCCTAGGGTACGTGCCGCCGCCGCGGAAATCCTTGGCCGCAAGCCGCCCTCGGGCATGCTGGACCTCTATGCCGATCTGGTGCAGCAGGAGTGGATAGCCTCCACCCCGCGTCTGGACATGCTGTGATGCCTATCGAGAAGACGCAGTAAGGGGAGCGATAGAATGCTGAAAATACTGGTTTCGTTGTTGGCGGGCGTCGCGACATGTGCGCTCGCTGCCTGTACGAGAGGCGGACCGTTGCTGCGGACTCAAGATGCGCCCAAGACTAAGGTCGCGCAAACATCCTATTCATCTGGGAGTTCACTATCTCGTTCCGGCTCGAATAGCCGTGGGCGATCAGGCGGGGGCGGCCCCGGCGGAAGTTCCAGTGGTAGCCCTGGCGGAAGCCCTGGGGGTAGTCCCGGCGGAAGCCCTGGGGGAAGTCCGGGCGGCAGTCCTGGCGGGAGCCCGGGAGGGAGTCCCGGCGGCGATCCGGGTGGCCCGGGCGGGGGCGATCCGGGAGGGCCGGGCGGCGACCCTAGCTGGGATTAAGCAAAATTGAGCCGATTCGCACATTGGGCAGCGGCCGCAACGAGATAGAGCCTGATAAGGTTTGATGGCGGCTGATCCAGTCCAGCCGCCATCGAGCCCCTGAGCGTCACTAAAATAGCCAGAGTGCGCCAGAGTTCGTTTGGCCGCGGCCCGACGGGAGAGTGGGCGGCAGTGAATATCCTACAGGCCCGCGGCGTGTTGCGGCAGGCTCCGCCATCCCCGCCTTCCGTCAATTGGTGTTTAAAACACCCCGCCGATGCCGATCCCGGCGCCGATATCGGGTGGCGGGGCAGCCGGCTTGCTGCGTGCTGGGGCACTATTCTTGCCGCCACCGCCGCGTCCTGAAGCCGCCTTGTTCTGTCCTTCACCGCTTACAGTGGCGGTCTTGACCGGCTTCGGCGCGGCCACAGGCTGCCTGCAGATGCGGCCCGAGCGCAGGAAGAGGTCGCTCAGGATTTCCACGTTGGGTTCGAGCCTGTCCTCTTTCTGGCTGGTCCTTCTCAGGTACTCGCCAAGCGCCTTGCGCGAACCGGGGCCCCAGACACCGTCCACAGCCTGGCGGTAGCAGCCGACACGCGAGAGCTCCGTCTGGACGCGGTGGTTGAGGTCGAACGCCGCGCTCTTGTCATCGCCGCGCTTTTCCTTTCCCAATACCAGCAGCGCCTGCAGATCGGAGGCCACGGACTTGCCCGATCCGTCGCCGATTGACAGGCTTGCGACCTGCTGCCCCTGCTCTTGTCCCGGCATCTCGATCGAGCGCACTGCCGGCAGTTCCCTGCCGAGCATGAGAACGGTGCTCTGCAGGTCGCTCTCGGCGGACGCGAGTTGGATCAGCAGCTTCTCCTTCATGTTCGGCACCTCGAGGATGCGGTTCAGCGTGGCGCTGAGTTCGCGCGAGTCGATCACCTGCTGCTCGGTGAAGTAGAACTGCTCGCGCAGGTTGGACTGGTCCCACGGCACCTGGCGCCCGAGCGTCAGGCGCTCCGTCTCGTTGCGCACCCGGATCATCATGTCCGAGACGCTAAGCCCCGGAATTTCCAGGCTCTGCAGAACAGCCGTCGTGAAGGGGCTGTTCGAGCCGGTTCCGTCGACGGTTACATTGCCCGGCTGGGTGGCGAAGGCGACAAAAGTGTTCTCGCCCACTTCGACCTGGGCCAGACCGTTCCCGGAGCCCATCGGGTTGTTGCGGCAGGCGTCCAGGAAGATGAAGGTCTGGCGATCGCGATCGGCGAAGCGCGCGATGACATCGTTGAGCCTGACGGCGCGCTCGGTCAGCTTTTCGACGGACTCCGGGTCAAGCGTGTCGGTGGGCAGGAGGAAATTCTCGCCGTTCAGCTGGATGCCGTGGCCGGCGTAGAAGATGAAAACCGCGCTGTAGTCGCCGAGCCGCCCCTCGTGGCGCCGGAACAGTTGGTCGAGCCCGGCCGCGGTCAGATTGAGCCCGACGTCCACCTCGAAATTCAGCCGCTTGAGCGTCTCTCCGAGTCTCGCCGCGTCGTTGGACGCGTTCGCCAGGTCCTCGTAGCGGGCGCTAACGTAATTCGAGTTGCCGATGACCAGGGCCAGACGCGCCTTGCCCGGTGCAGGGTCCCCCGGACTGGTCGCGGCTGTCGAAGGCGTGATCCAAGCTGAGGTGGCCGAGATCACAAAGAGGATCTTCAGAAGCTGTCTGAAAACGCTCATCGTCAGTCTGCCCATCGAGTCACGGCCTTAGGTCGGTAAGGCGACATATTATTCCATCGCGCCCAAATTGTACATGAATATGACTTTCTAGGTCGCATGCTGAGAGTCAGGCGGCACGCTGCAGTCAAGAAGTGTCGCAACTTATCTAGGGCTTTATCGAGGAGCAGCAGTTTCTGTGTTGACGAACAGCTTAAGGCGAATGCAAGAGGAAAAGTTGCGTTACAACAACAACTGATCGATTCTTGCGGAATCCATGAAGAACGTTTTCTCAATTCCGTTGCAGGTCCTGTATTCATCGATTAGGCATTCTTTGTAGATCAATGAGGACCGGCCGGCGGCTTGGGCGGGCGGTGGATCGGCGATGGGAGGGGGGATGCGCAGGGCGTCTTGGCTAGCGAACCTTGCCGGTGTCTCCGCTCTCGCGCTGGCGGCGGCGGCCCTGCTGCCGAACGGTGAAGCGAGAGCATGCACCGCGACCGCAGACACCACTACGACTTTTCCGGGTGACGGCGAGTCTGCCCTGGTGACCACGAATTTCGTGACCGTCACTTGTGAGGATGAGGACGAATCCTCGCTTTTCGAGACAGCGCACCCCGGTGGGTCCGGCTCCGAATCGACAACGACTTACGAACCCTATGATGGATCCGGCGCCGATTTCCTGTTCGTGGACGGCGGGACAATCAGCAACGAGACTGACTACTCGACGCCGACCGTCTTCAGCGATCCCGACATATTTCTGAACGGCCCCACAGCTACTTTGAACCTGTTGGGAGGAAACGACGTCGCTTACATCAGCGGCGGAAGAATCGACGGGGTGCTCGACACTGGCGATGGCGACGACTTTGTCGATGTGAGCCGCGGCACCCTTGGCGGCATCCAACTCGGTGCCGGCGACGATGAACTAGACCTTAGCGGTGGCACGATACTGGGAGATGTCTTCACCGACGGGGGCGGCGCACAGGGCGCGGATACCGTGCTTATCTCAGGCGGAACGATCGGCGGATCCATATTCACCGGCGGAGGTGATGATGACGTGGTCCTCGGCTTCACCTCCGATGCGGACGAGAATACCGAAGGCGGACCGCTGACGGTGCATGGCGGCACCGTGAATGGTTCGGTTTTCACCGCCGACGGCGCAGACAGCGTCACGCTGGGTTTCGTTGTGGACGACGGCGTCAGTATTGTGAGCGGGCCGATCGACGTGTCGGCAGGCACGATCGAAGGCTCGGTCGAGACCGGCGCGGGCAACGACAGCGTCGTGCTGGGCTTCGTCATCGGGGACAACGTCAGCGTCGACAGCGACTCGATCAACGTTTCCGCCGGCAGCATAGGTGGCGACGTAGACACCGGCGATGGCGACGACACCATCACCTTGGGAGTTATCCTCGGCGATGGCGTCAGCGTCCACAGCGGGACCATCGATGTCTCCCTCGGCAATATCGGCGGCTCGATATTCTCCGGCGCGGGCAGCGACACCATTTCGATCGGAGGCGTGGTCGGCGACTCCAGCGGCATCGTGGCCGATGAGATCAATTTATCCGGCGGCACGATCGGTGGGTCGGTCTTCACCGGAAGCGGCAACGATAGGGTCCAGATCTTCACCGGTGCCGAGATCGGGATCGCCGCGGGGGCGGGGATCATAGACTCTGTCGGCCTGGAGGACGGCGACGACGCCTTCCTGATGCTCGGCGGCACGCTCCACGGTGCCGTCAGTGGCGGCGAAGGCAGCGACACGTTGGCGCTGTCCGGCGGAAGTGTCGGGACCTTCGTCGCCGGAGGCGGCGGGGCCGATACGATCAGCATCTCCGGCACGGTCGAAATCGGCGGCCATGTCACGGCCGAGGACGGCGACGACACGGTTAGCATCAGCGGCGGCGCGATCGGCACCTTCGTGGACCTCGGCAATGGCGATGACAGCATCAGCGTCGCGGGCGGCACCATCGAGCAGTCGGTGTTCGGCGGCGGCGGCGCCGACACGATGATCTTCTCCAGCGGAACGATCGGAGGCTCGGTTGTGACCGACGATGCCGAGTTCCCCCAGGCGAACGACACCGTTAACGTTTCGGGCGGTTCGATCGAGGGGCAGATCTTCACAGGGGGCGGCAATGATTCCGTGACCGTGTCGGGCACTGCCCGGATCGGTTTCGGCAACATCGACCTGGAGTCGGTCGACCTCGGCAATGGCAACGACCTGTTCGCCATTCGTGGCGGAGCCCTCGCATATTCGGTCCGGGCCGGATCGGGCGACGATGCCGTCATGGTGGAGAGCGGCACGATCGGTGGCGGGGTCGAGTTGGAGAATGGTGACGATACTTTTTCGCTGACCGGAGGCTCCATTGCGCTCGACGTGGCGGGCGGAGGCGGAGACGACGCTCTCACGCTGAGCGGCGGTTCCGTTGGAGGCTCCTTGAACGGCGGGCTGGGCGACGACGCAATTGCGATCGGCGGCACCGTCAACATCGCCGGCTCCGTCCTGGGCGAAGGTGGCGACGATCGGGTCGCCGTCTCGGGCGGCGCCATCGAGGGCGGCGTCGATCTGGGCGATGGGATCGACGTCCTGTCGATAACCGACGGCTCCGTGGCGTTGGATGTAAGCGGCGGTGCCGGAGCCGATACGATCGGATTGACCGGAGGGGCGATCGGCGGCTCGGTGGCCGGAGGCGACGGTGCCGATCAGATCACCATCGGCGGTACCGTCGATATCGCCGGTGCCGTCCTCGGCGAGGGCGGCGACGACGTCGTTGCGGTACAGGCCGGAACCATCGGCGGCTCGGTGGTTGGCGGAGGAGGCGACGACCGGGTCACCGTCTCGGGCGGAAGGATCGAAGGCGGCATCCAAGCTGAGACGGTCACCCTGAATGGCGGCAGCATCGGAGGCGACATTACCGGCCTGTCCGACCACACGCTGGTGATCGAGGCTGCCGATCTATCCCTGCGCGACGGCGTCTTGTTCCAGGGCACCGATGTGGTCGGCACGATCACGGGCACTGATCTCGCCAGCCTCGGCAACCAGAACTTCGACGGCTTCACCACGCTCACCCTCGACGGCGCCTCGACGCTCGCCTTCCATGACGGCGCGCAACTGATCGGAGCCCTGTCCGTCCTCGACGGCTCGACCCTGTTTGTCTCCGGCAATTCGACCCTGCGCTCACCTGAAGGCGGACTGGGGACGCTCGTCGTGCAGAATGCCGCGATCAGCATGATCAACAACGATCCGACCGACACCTTCCATGTCGGAACCGTCCAGTTCGACGGCGCCACGATCGGCATCGACGTGAATGCGGATCGCGGCGTCTCGGACCTGATCAAGGCGGCCGGCGGTTTCATCGCGGAGGGCGACAACACCGTCTTCGTGAACCTCGTCGGAACGCCGCAACTGCTCCTTTCGAGCGTCATCCCGATCGCCCCGGTCGAAGGCGAGACGACCCCGGGGAGCGGTGATCCTTCGCCGCTCTTCACGGTGCAGGGCATACCTTCCACGCCAGGTGCGCTGTTCAGTTACCAGGTGATTTCCGGCAGCGACGGCGGGCTCTACCTGCTCGTCACCCCCGAAGATCCGGCGGCGGTGCTACTGCCTCGCGTTGCGATCGACTCCCAGCCGATCAACACGGTCACGGAGGCCGTCTACGATATCCTCAACGAAGCCGTATTCACCAATCTCGGGCTTCTGGTCAGCGGCAATCGTGCCGACGCCGCGCCGAATTTCGGCATCTACGCGTCGGGCCAGGCCGCTCGGGTCAACCACGACGGCTTCCAGGTCTCCGGCGGCGGCTTCTCCGGAACGGGTCCGGGCTTCACGGCAGACGATTTCTCCGTTGCCGCGAGCCTCGAATTCGATGCGGCGCAGTATTTCGGCTTCGACCAGGCCCACGGGCTCGATATCGGCTTCTTCGGCGGCTACACGTCTTCCTCCGTCGACCTCGACGGGACCGACCTCTTCGACAGTTTCGGCTCCGGCGACAACGACAGCGGTTTCGTCGGCGGCTACGGCCTCTACCGCCAGGGCACGAGCTATGGCCTCGTTTCCGTCACCGGCTTCTTCGGCAACACGGACATCAACAATGGCGTGCTGGGATCGAGGGGTGACTACGACACCGCGGGCGTGGCGGTGACGGGCAGCGCCGGGGATATCTACCAGATCGACCAGAATCTCCGGTTCGACTTGCGCGGCGGCTTGCTGGGGGTCTATTTCCAGGGCGACGAGTTCACCGACAGCCTGGGCGTGGACTTCGGCAAGTCCCGCATCTCTTTCGGCGCCCTCAAGTTCGAGCCGGGCATATTCGGCCTTTATCCGCTGGAGAACGGCAAAGTCTTCAGCCCGTACCTGCGCCTCGATCTGCAGCAGCGCTTCGGCTACGAGAACACGGCGAGCGTCCAAGGTACCGAGTTCGAGTTCGACGACGCGGATCTCTCCGCGGCGCTTTCCGGGGGCTTCAACTACCAGCTTTCCAAGGTCACCACGATCAGCGCCGAGGTACGCGGCAAGCTCTCGGAGGACAGCAACACGCTGGCCGGAAAAATCGGATTGAAGGCGAGATTCTGACGTGCCTGGCGCAATTGGACGTGTCGCAGCATTGGCTGCTCGGGCGGTGACCGCCATGGTCCTTGCCGGACTTGTCCTGGGCTGTTCGCAAGCCTCGGCCCAGCAGGACGGCGAGGCCCAGGCTCCGGCCAGGCCGGGGTGGAACCTGAACTGCTCGGGGCCGGCAGGTGATGCTGAACTGACCTGCACGCTCACCCAGAGGCTGGTCCTCAAGGGCAAGGGCCAGCGGGTGCTGACGGCCGTGGTCAATAGCCAGGACGGTAAGCCCGTCCTGAGCCTTGGCCTGCCGCACGGGCTCGACCTGCCGAAGGGAGTCTCGTTGTGGGTGGACGAAGCACCAAGGCAGAGTTTCGAGATCGCGACCGCCGACCAGAAGGGGAGCTACGCAGTCATCGGCCTGGACCACAAACTGCTCGCGGCGCTCAGAAAGGGCAAGCTCCTCAATGTGGCCGTGAAGGCCTACGCCGGGGAGGAGATCATCCTGCAGCTTTCCCTAGAAAGCTTTTCTGCCGGATTTGCCCGACTCTGAGGTCGCAGGCTCTCGTCTAAGTTCTGCGGTCGAGCTGATGTTTCCGGTCTGAGCATTTCAGTCGGAGCTGAAGACGTTTCACCTTGAATCTGTCAAGATTCGTGCGAGTGAAGTAGGATTGTTGCAGAAAACTCGAATGGTTTCATTCTGACAATCACTGGATTACCATAAGATTCTAAGGAAGAATGCCTGACGTAAAAGGCTGCCGGAGACTGGCCGACAAGATGTCATGGTATAGCAAGCTAGCATGGTCTGAGGGCCTTTTCCTACGCCAGCATCACTTCCAGCAGAACGACCGCTATTTTGAACGGCTCCTGGAAAATCGGGTCCGCCAGCTTGGCCCCTATCCTTGGGGATTTTCACAGATCGAGATTGATCGCGACCTCGCCCAGCAGAACAAGTTCGCGCTGAGGCGCGCCAGCGGCGTCTTCCAGGACGGCACGCCCTTCGACATGCCGGGCTCCAGCCCACTTCCAGCGCCCATCGAGGTTCCCGCCGGCGCGGACAAGCAGATCGTCTGGATGGTGCTGCCGGCGGCTGTCGTGAACGGCCGTGAGGTCGACATGGCCGAGGGCACCTCCGGCAGCCGCTACGTGCGCGATATCGAGACGGTGGTGGACTCCTCGGCCGGGATGCATGTCGAGCAGGAGATCGAGGTCGCCCACCCGCGTGTGACCTTCGAGATCCGCAAGACGCCGAAGCCTGGTGCGCATTCGCTCAGGGTCGCGCGCATACTCGAGGTGCGCGACAAGACGATCATCTTCGACGAGACCTTCGCGCCGCCGGTGATCGCCACGCAGGCGCATCCGGTGGTGGCCGGCTGGATCGAGCGGGTGATCGGCTGGATGGACACCAAGCTCGAAACGCTGTCGCGCTACGCCGCCGACCCGAGCTCTGGCGGAGGGCTGCAGACCTTCGACTACTTCATGCTGCAGATGCTGAACCGCGAGATCAATGTGGTGAAGCACATGCGCGCCTCGCAGTTCGTCCATCCGGTAGAATTCTATAAGGAACTCCTGCGCATCTCCGGCGAGCTGTGGACCTTCTCTCCCAAGCGCCTCGCGCCGGAATATGCCGACTACGACCAGGATGCGCTCGATACGGTGTTCGAGCCGGTGCTCTCCGACATCCAGCGCCTGCTCAGCCTCGACATCGGCCGGGCGATCCGCCTCAACCTGGTGGAAAAGGCGCCGAACGCCTTCGTCGCCACCGTCCCGGACAGGGCGCTCTTCCGCAACGCCACCTTCGTCATCGAGGTCGCCGCCAACAAGCCGCTTTCGCAGGTCCAGCAGCAGTTCCCGGCGCTCTGCAAGGTCGGCCCGAACACCAAGATGAACGAGATCGTGCAGACCCACCTTCCGGGCATCGAACTCGTCCACATGCCGACCCCACCGCGGCAGATCCGGGCGATCTCCGATCACGTCTATTTCTACCTGGACAAGTCCTCGATGCTGTGGCCGGAATTCAGCGTCGCGAGCGGCATGGGCCTGCATTTCGCCGGCGACTGGCCGGGCCTCGTGCTCGACCTCTGGGCGATCGTGGAAGACCGTAGATGAGCGGCAAGGACGATCCCTTCGGCTCGGGCGGCAAGACGGTCATCCGTCCCAATCCGGCCAGACGGGTGCGGCCCGATCCGCTTCGTCCGGCGCAGGGACTGCCCGCCGGGACGCCCCCCGGACCGAACGCGCCGCCGCCGGCCTCCAACGCCACCGTCATTGCCTCGCCTTCCTCCTTCGGCGTGCCGACGCCTGCATCAAGCCCGTCCGTCTGGGGTGTGCCGCCCCGCGCGCCTTACCCTGCGCCGAACCCGATGCCGGCCTCACCGATACGGCAGTACGACAGCGGCCGCTACGGCTTGCCGGAATCGGACGACTGGATGCGTTCGGGCCGGGCCAGCGTCTTCTTCCCGGACGCGCAGGCGCCGCAAGCACCCGCCGAGCCTCGCGAAAAAATCCCGCTCGAGGTTGCGCTCAACGCCAGGGACGGCGGCGAATACGCGGCTGCCAACCCGATCACCGCCGCCGCTGCGCCGCTGCTCATTCTCCTCGGCCGGCTGCGGCTTTTGATCGTCGACATGCAGGCCGTGCCGCTGATGAACCATGTGGCGCAGGAGATACGCGCGTTCGAGAACAGGGCAACCGAAGCGGGCGCGGCGCCACAGGACGTGATGGTCGCCAAATACGCGCTCTGCGGCACGGCCGACGACATCGTCCAGAACCTGCCCGGCACCGACAGGCACGTCTGGATGCAGTACTCGATGCTCGCCCAGTTCTTCCAGGTGCGCACCTCGGGTGTCGGCTTCTTCGAGGAGTTGAAGAAGCTGCTTGCCAACCCGGCCGCGCATTACGACCTGCTCGAGCTGATGCACGCCTGCCTGTCGCTGGGCTTCGAAGGGCAGTATCGGGGTGCGGCAGGCGGCGACGTGCAACTGCAGCGCTGGCGTCGCGATGTCTACCAGACGCTACGCCATCTCAAGCCGCGCAATGACGACGACATCTCGCCACGCTGGCAAGGCATGGCAAAGCTGATGCGTGATACCGGCGCGGCGATCCCGATCTGGGCGATCGCCGGCGTGTGCGGGGCAGGCCTGGTCGGCGTCTACCTTTTGTTGCGGTTCATCATCAGCAACGATGGTGACGCGCTCGCCGCGCGGCTGGTGGCGCTCAATCCGGGGGACGCGGTGACGATCGAGCGGGCCGCCTTCGAGCCCTTCAAGGCACCGGATCCCATAAAGCCAACCCAGCTCGAGCGCATACGCGGTGCGCTGGCGGAAGACATCGCTGCCGGCGGCCTCGCAGTCGAGCCGGTCGGCGAGAACATCGTCGTCCAGGTGAACAACTTTCTGCTCTTCGCTTCGGGCAAGGCGGATGTTCGTCCCGAGTTCGAGCCTATCGCCGAGCGCATCGCCTCGGCTCTCGACAAGGAGCCCGGCTCCATTCACGTCATCGGCCACACCGACAATGTGAAACCCAAGGCGTCGAGCCCGTTCAAGTCGAATTTCGACCTGTCGGTGGCGCGCGCCAAGGCGGTCGAAAACGTCCTTGCGCCAAGACTTACCGATGCTGGCCGGATCTCGGTCGAGGGCAAGGGCGAGGACGAGCCCATTGCCGACAACAAGACGCCCGAGGGACGTGCGAAGAACCGTCGGGTCGAAGTCATGATCCCTCGCGCGGAGGAATAGGGCTGTGCGCAGGGGGAAGATTAGGCAGGGCACGGCAGGCGCATGAAGGTCTGGATCTTCAGGATCGCGGTCGCCCTCGGCCTCATGGCCTTCGCGGCCATCATCTGGTTCACCGGCCCTCTGGTCGGCTACGAGGACGTGCGCCCGCTCGAGCCGGTGTGGCTGCGCCTCGCCATCATCGCCATCGTCTTTGCCATCGTCGCCGGCATCTATGGCGTCCGCTACTGGCTGAAGCGCCGCGCCGCCAAGGCGCTCGAAGCCGCACTGGCGGAGAGCGAGGGCAGGCAAGGCGACGCCAAGGCGCTCGGCGAGCGCATGGCCGAAGCGCTCGAGACGCTGAAGCGCGCCAGCGGCAAGCGCAACTATCTCTATGATCTGCCCTGGTACGTCATCATCGGCCCTCCCGGCGCCGGCAAGACAACGGCCCTGGTGAATTCCGGGCTGAAGTTCCCGCTGGCGGGCGCTGACGGCGGCAAGGCCGTCGCCGGTACGGGCGGCACCCGCTACTGCGACTGGTGGTTCACGGAAGAGGCCGTGCTGATCGACACGGCCGGCCGCTACACCACGCAAGATTCCGGCAGCGATCTCGACAAGAAGAGCTGGCTCTCTTTCCTCTCCCTCTTGAAGAGCCATCGCGCCAAGCAGCCGATCAACGGCGTCATCCTGGCGATCAGCGTCGAGGATATTTTGAAGCTCGATGCCGAGCAACTCGCGGAGCACACGACCGCGATCCGTAAGCGCCTGCTTGAATTGCACCAGCAACTCAGGATCGACTTCCCGGTCTATGCGCTCTTCACCAAGGCCGATCTGATCGCCGGCTTCGCGGAATATTTCGGCAGCTTCAACGAGGCGCGCCGCCGAAAAGTCTGGGGAGCCACTTTCCAGACCAAAGACCGCAAGAAGAACATGGTCAGCGAGGTTCCGGCCGAGTTCGATCTTCTGGTACGCCGTCTGACGGAGGAGGTCTCCGACCGCCTGCACGAGGAGCCGGACCCGATCGCGCGCATCGCGATCTTCGGCTTCCCCGCGCAGTTCGCCCTGCTCAAGGATCGCGTGGCGGGCTTCCTCAACCGCATTTTCGAGCCCACCCGTTATCAGGTTAACGCCAATCTGCGCGGCTTCTACTTCTCGTCGGGCACGCAGGAAGGCACGCCGATCGACCAGGTGCTCGGCTCGATCCAGCGCAGCTTCGGAGAGACGGCACATTCCGCCCAGCTTTCCGGGCAGGGTAAAAGCTTCTTCCTGCGCGATCTGCTCACCAAGGTCATCTTTGCCGAGCGCGGCTGGGTTTCCCGCGACATGAGCGCGGTGCGCCGTGCCGCGATCCTGCGCTACGGGACACTCGCGGCTATAGGCTTGATTTCGCTTGGGCTCCTGGGCGCCTGGGGCGTGAGCTTCGCCAGCAACAAGTCGCTGATCGCGGCGACAGACAGCGCGGCCGAACAGTATCGCGTGAACGCGGCAAGCCACCTCAAGAGCAACACGGTTTCCGACGTCGAGCTCTCGAACGTCGCCGGCGTGCTCGACATCCTGCGGACCATGCCCGTCGGCTACGACAACCGCGACCTGCCCACGCCGGTGCGCGAGAGCTTCGGCCTGGCGCAGCGCGGCCGGCTGGTTTCGGCAACCGACACGACCTACCGCCGCGCCTTGGAGCGTATGTTCCGCTCGCGCCTCATCCTGCGGCTGGAGAAGCAGATCGAGGCGGGCATGAACGATCCGCTCGTTCTCTACGAGACGCTGAAGGTCTATCTGATGCTGGGCGGCAAGGCGCCGAAGGTCGACGAGAGCCTCGTCGAGACCTGGATGCGCAAGGACTGGGAAGAGAACCTCTATCCCGGGCCGACCAACCGCCAGCTGCGCCAGGACCTTCTCCTTCACCTCAGGGCCATGCTCCATCTCGGATCGAGCCACCGCCCGACCTTCGAACTGAACGGACCGCTGGTCGAGTCCGCGCAGCGCTCGCTGGCCCGCATGAACATGGCCGACCGGGCCTATGCGCTGATCAAGACGGCGTCCTATGCGGCGCCCATCGAGAACTTCTCGGTGATCAACCGGGGTGGGCCGGACACTGCGCTGGTTTTCGAGACCGTCGACGGCACCGAACTCGACAAGCTCGTGGTGCCGGGTTTCTTCACCTATCCCGGCTTTCACGACTTCTTCATCCCCCAGCTTGCCGCCGTCGCCGAGAAGATCGAGGGCGAGAAATGGGTGATGGGCGAATTTGCCGACCAGAAGGGCATCGAGGAGCAGTTCGGCCAGCTTGGTCCCGTGCTGATCGAGCGCTACGGCAAGGAATTCATCGACGCCTGGAACGGCGTTTTCGACAATCTGAAGTTCAAGTCGATGTCGGCCGACAAGCCGCAATATCTGGCGCTTTCTGCAGCCTCGTCGCCGACATCGCCGATACGCCAGCTGTTCGAGGCAGTGAGCGTGGAGACCCAGCTCACGCGGGAGCCGGGCGAGGGCGAGCTGTCACCCGATCTGCCCGGGAACATTCCGTTGGCCAGCGCGGACGCCAAGGACGCAGCCGCTACGGTGGCCAAATATGCCGCCGACCGCGCCGCCGCACGCACCAGCGGCCTGGCCCGCATCGGCATAGAGCTCGCGATGAAAAAATCGGAGAGCCGGGCCGGCGAGGCCTTCGGTTCAGGCGCGTCCGGTCGCCAGATTCCGGGCGCCAACATCGAGGCACAGTTCCGGCCGTTCCACGAATTGGTGAAGGGCGATGCCGGCAAGCGGCCGATCGATGCGTTGATCCAGAACCTCTACGAGGTGTATCAGAGCCTCGTGCTGGCGGCGACGAACCCCTCGCAGGCAGACCGCGCCAACGCCAACATGCAGATCCAGGTGGTGAACCTGCGCGCAAACGCCTCGCGCCTGCCGCGCCCGGTGGCGAGGATGGTGAACGCGGCGGTCGACGATTTCGAAGGCGACGCGGCCGGCAATTCGCTGGCGCAGCTGAACCAGATGCTGAACAGCACCGTCACCCACGCCTGCGAGTCGGTCATCTCCAATCGCTATCCCTTCGCTAAAAACAGCGAGCGCGACGTGCAGATGCAGGATTTCGCCCGCATCTTTGCGCCGAATGGGGTGATCGACCGCTTCTTCGCCCAGAACCTGGCCCCGATGGCGGACATGTCCGGCGATGAATGGGTCTGGAAGGAGGATACCCGCCTGGGCCGGGAACTGTCCAAGGTGACCCTCAAGGAGTTCCAGCGCGCGGCCCAAATCCGCGACGCCTTCTTCCCCCAGGGAGGGGTCATGCCCGCGGTTAGCCTGACGATCACGCCCTTCTCCCTGCACGGCGAGGCCGACATGGCCCTGCTCAACCTCAATGGCCAGATCGTGCAGAGCACGCAGGTCGGCGGCCTGCCGGTCACCATGCAGTGGCCGGGAAGCATGTCCGGTGGAACGGTGAGCATCGCGCTCACGCCGGACATACCGGGCCGCGTCTCGACCGTGCTGACGGAAGGCGGATGGGCCTTCATGCGTCTCTTGGAGTATGGCTCGGTCTCCAAGACCTCGGACGGGATGCGCGCGCGTTTCGTCATCGGCGGCCGCGACGTCGTCTACACCATCCAGGTGGGATCGGTGGCCAATCCCTTCCTGCTGCCGGAACTGACCCAGTTCTCCTGCCCGACGGGGCTGTGAGATGGGCTTCGGGCTGTTCGGCAAGCTGCCTCAGAAACGCGATTTCATCGCGTACAACATAGCCGGTGACGTTCTCGCGCCGATCGAGACCTGGCTGCAGTCGGCGGTGGCTGCCAGCCGCAGCGAACTCGGCCGCGCATGGGAGGAGCTTTACCTCGTTGCCCCGATCTGGCGGTTCTGGATCGGCGCGGACGTGCTCGGCGCGGCCTGCGCCGGTGCGCTGATGCCATCGGTGGATGGGGTCGGGCGCTTCTTTCCGCTGCTGGCGATCTATGTCTGCGAGGAGGGCGAGACGCTGCCGCCGCCCTCCTACTCGCCGCAGCAGAAATGGTTCGCCGCATTGGAAGTGCGCCTGTTGGGCGTGCTCGACGAGGGCGCCGCGCCGGCGGTCGCGGAGGTCGTTGCAGATCTACCGCCCCCTGCTTTCGATAGACTGGCACCCAACGCTCGACGCAGCGATTTCAAGGGCGGAACCGTGTGGCAGGCCGGGCAGGACACGGATACTCCGAGCTTCCTCGCGGCCATCTTCGAGGATGATTACCGCCAGGTCGCCCGTGGGAGAAGCTACTGGTGGGTGCCGGGCAACGAGGAGCGGGGCCCGGTGCTCCATGCTCGAAACGGGCTCCCCGACCCGTATTTCCATACGCGCATGCTGCGTGTCGTGACAGAATGAGAACTTAACGGTGCGCGGCCGCACCTTGCTGACGAGCGAACGACAGTGAACCAGTCCGGTATCCGCTTCGAGAGCTTCGGCCTTAGTCATCCGGGGAGGGTGCGCGAGCTCAACGAGGACCGCTACCTGATCGCGCCCCGCAGCGGGCTCTGGCTGGTGGCCGACGGCATGGGCGGCCACGATGCCGGCGAGATTGCCTCTTCGGCCATCGTGGAGCACCTCTCCACCATCGGAGTGGCCAGCTCGGCACCGGACCTGCGGGCCCGTTTCGAGGACCGGATCGAGCGGGCCAACACAGAGATCCGGTCGATCGCCAAGGCGAGGGGCGGCGGCACGATCGGCTCGACGGTCGCGGCGCTGCTCACCTTCGACCGCCAGTTCGCCTGCATCTGGCTGGGCGACAGCCGCGTCTATCTCGCCCGCAACGGCGGCATCACGCAGGTCTCGCGTGACCATACCGAGGTGCAGGAATTGCTGGATCGCGGGGTCATTACGCCCCAGGAGGCGCGCGTATGGCCGCGCCGCAACGTCATCACGCGTGCCGTAGGTGCGGAAGAGGAGATCACGACCGAGATCGAGCTCGGGCAGATCTTTCCGGGCGACGTGTTCGTGCTGGCATCCGACGGGCTCACTGCGCATGTGACCGAGCCGGAAATCCTCGAGAGCGTCTTGCAGAACAATGCCGAGACGGCATGCCGACGTCTCATCGACACAGCGCTAGATCGCGGGGGGACCGACAACGTCACCGTGATCGTCCTGAAGTGCCACGACGCATCAGCCGATGAAGCGACGGTCGTTCCGGCTTCGGCATGGGGGGCGCGTCATGGCGGATGACGACAGGACGATCATCATGGCGCCCACGCCTGGCGATCTCGCCGTCGGGACGCAGCTCAGCGGCACCTATGAGCTCGACCAACGCGTCGCCGCCGGCGGCATGGGCGAGGTGTTTCGCGGGCACAACATCCAGACCGGCGATCCGGTGGCGATCAAGATCGTCCTTCCCGAGTTCGCGCGCGATCCGATGATCCTCGCCCTGTTCCGCAAGGAAGCCTCCATCCTCAATCACCTCTTTCACGAGGCAATCGTCCGCTACTACGTCTTCGCAATCGACCAGGCGATCGGCCGCCCCTATCTGGCGATGGAATTCGTCGACGGCCTGTCGCTAGTCGACATGTTTGCGCGCGGGCCGATGCAGCCGGAAGACGCTCGGCTGCTGCTTGCCCGGCTGGCCTCGGGCCTCGCGGCCGCGCATGAGGCCGGCATCATCCATCGCGACCTGTCGCCGGACAATATCATCCTGCCGGGCGGCAAGGTCGGCCGCGCCAAGATCATCGACTTCGGCATCGCACGCTCGGCGAGTGTCGGAGGCGAGACGCTGCTCGGCGGCGTCTTTGCCGGAAAATACAATTTCGTCTCGCCGGAACAACTCGGCATGTACGGCGCCGAGGTCACCGAGAAGTCGGATATTTATAGTCTCGGCCTCGTCATGGCGGCCGTGCTGCGCGGCAAGCCCCTCGACATGAGCGGAAGCCAGGTCGAGGTGATCGAGAAGCGGCGCGTGGTCCCCGACCTGTCGGGCGTGGATTCCATGCTGCGGCCGATCCTCGAGGCGATGCTGCAGCCCGACCCGAAGCATCGCCCGGCCAGCATGGCCGAGATCGAGAGCTGGGCGAGAACCGCACAGCCGATAAAACCGCCCGCGCCCGACCCGACTGTCCTTGAAAGCGGCCCTCCTGTCGAACACGGCGTGATGCTGTCGGGAACGGCGGGTGCGCCCGCACTTACCCTCGCCGGAACTACGCTCGGGGCGGTCGCAGCACAGCCCTCGGCCGAACCTGCCAGCGAAAGCCCGTTCGGCCCTTATCTCGGGCCGGCGAAGATCGATATTCCGGAACTGCTGCCGTCATCCGCCCATGCTTCGGCGGACGCGCCGAGACGGAGCCGTCGGCGCGGTGTCGTGGCAGGCGGCGTGCTCACGCTACTCGCTGCAAGCGTCGGCGCCATCTGGTATTCCGGCTTGGCCGATCAGTGGCTCTCCGGGCCACATCCTTTGCCGCAGCAAGAGGCATCTCCACCCACGCCGGTCGAGCCTCGAAGCCCGGAGGTGCCAAAGGCGGAGGTGCCAAGACCGCCCGCCTCTGATGGTGCGCCTGCTGGAGGCGAAGCGACGCTGCCTAAGCCTGCCGAAGAGACGCCGGCGCCGAAAGGCGGAGAGGGCCCCCCGGCCGAACAGCCGAAGGAAGTCGTCCCGCCGGCGAAAGAAGTGACGACCAAGCAACCTCCCGCTGAGGTCATCGTGCCAGAAGAGCCGGTCGAACCCACGGATCAGGTGGATAGCGCCGCGAAGCAGATCGCCTGGCTGCGCACCTACTCCGGCGGCGACTGCTTCTACGCCACGGCGACTGCCGTGAACGGCACGCACACGGAGATCGAGGGTTTCGGCGAGAGTGTCGACGGGTTCCGGCAACTGTTGAACGACTTCATGCAGCAATTCCAGGCCGAGCCGAAGATCGGGGTTCGCCTGATCCGGCCCAAGCAGTGCACCGTGACGCAATTCCTCCACAAGCTTGCGAACGGGCACGGTTCCCCGCCGGATCTGACGCTCGCCAAATACGAGTTGCGCGACCGCGATCCGATGAGCGGCGAGCTTCAGGTCGAGCCGTCCAGGAAATCCTACCTGCTGCTCGTCGACCATGACGGCATCGCCCACAATCTAGACCGGATTCTGAAGCGTTCCGGCGACAAGGCGTCGTTCAGCATCGCGCTCGGGTTGGGCACCGGCAAGACCGATGAGCAGAGCGCGGTTCCGCAGATCCTGCTCGCGCTTTCCACTTCCTCGCCGCTGGAGGCCCTGCAGAACTCCAACTCCATCCCTGCCTCCGAACTGCTGCCGAAGATCAGCGCGGAGATCGAGCAAAGGCGCATCGAGAGCACGGCGACGGCACGCTATTTCCGCATACGGGGATAGCCGCTCCAAGCAGACACGCGCCTCACTTCACCACGAAGGACGTCATCCCGAAGGCGACCGAGCGCTGCCCCACGACAATCTCGGTTGCGAGCTTCGAGAAAAAATCCTCAGCCGGCATGCCGGGCCGGTGCGGCACGGTTCGCAGCGGGCCGTCCGAAGCGATGGCAATGAGTAGCTGCACGGATGACACCGGGCCGGACGTCAGGGTCATGGGCGCACTGAAATCGACGACCGGTTCGCGCTGGCCCGAATACGAGCTGGCAAGTTCAGCCTTCCCTTCGTCATCGACGACCACAAGATAGATCGTGTCCTTGCGCAGACCGGAAACTACGCCGACAAGTTCCTGCCCGCTCTCGATCACTGGCTTGGCCAGTGCGACGCGCAGGGGAAAATTGGGATACTGGGCCAGGCTGCGGGCGAAGGCGAGGGCACTGCACTGGTCCTGCGAGACCGGCCGCGTATCGGCTGTGACGGGGATTCCCGAGAGCCGCTGATACTCGGCGCCAAGCTGCTCGACCGCGCTCTTCTCGACGGCGAAGGCCTCTATGCTGGCGGCCGTTGGACCCGTGCCGGTCGGGATGGCGAGAAGGCAGTCGCTGTACTCGTTTTCGGCCAGGAAGTCGGTGATCGGGAGTCGATTCGGCTCCGCCGCGCCCGCACGGTCGTCAACGGTGACGGAAGTCCGCGGCAGGGCCGCTATCGCGGTGGATATTTCCTCGGCCGCGGCACTTTCATCGGTCGGCGTTGCCGACTGGCGGGTTGCTGGAGAGTCAATGACCTGTCCCACGCTGGCCAGTTGTTGCCCAAGCTTAATAGCCTCCTCGGGGCTCACTCCATCCGGGTGGGCCGGTGAAGCGATGGCAACAATAGTCTCCGGCTCTGGCGCGACCGCGGCCAGCCCCGCTTCCCCGAGGCTCGGCTGAGGAGAAACCGGCAGAATTGATGCGGGAGGCGCCGACGATGCTGCCGCAAGCGCGCCTCCATTCCTTCTAGTCTTCGCAACCGCAATAACGCTTTTGTTGGACGCGGCGAGGGCCTCGGAACCTGCCTGCGCCGGCTGGCTCGGCTGCGCAGGGGCCGACTCCAAGGACGGAGGCGCGGCTGTCTCGCTTTCGGCCGCAATGGCAACCTCGCTCAGCGAGATCGTGGGTGTGCTCTCATTGAGTGATGCGATGGCTTCGATCTCATTGCGTATCGCAGGCTCTACAGTCTGGGCCGAGTAGGCGAGGCGGGGCGCTTCGGTGGGTACGGTGCGTGCGCTCACCTCGCTTGTTTCCGTAGCAGTCTGGGGGGCGGGCGCCGGCTGGATGGATGCAGAGGCCGCAGGCAGTACCGCTTCCGAAGGCGCCTCGACCTGAGCGGCCGCGGCGAGCTTAGGCTGATCAGGTGTGGAGAGTGGATCGGCGACTTGCGCGGCCTCCGGTTGCGCGTCCCCAGCCGCCGCCTTTGCAATCTCGGCCGACCGAGTCGCCTCGCTTGATGCGACCGGCGCGGCCTCGGCCGGGAGTTCCGATGGCGCGACCTGGTCAGCGAGCGCTGCGGCGATAGCCTCCTTCTTCGCCGCGGCTTCGCGCGCCAGAGCGTCGGGAGCCACGATGGCGGGCTCGGCCGAAGAACTTACCGGTTCGAGGACTGCCAAAGGCGAGGAAGAGCCGAGTTCGTGCGCTTCCGGCTGCGCTGCGGCAAGCACAGGCGCGGCTTCTGCTGCGGCCGAAGCTTGATCGCGAGGCTCAACGACGGCCACCTCGCCGGGCGCATTGCCGATCACGGCTTTCTCGGTGGAGGTCGACTGGGTCGCGGCGCCCCCCATCAGAGTGGCAACGTCGATCTCGGTGCGGCTCTGCTTTCGCGGTTCGGGGATCGGCATGGCATAAAGTGCCATGCCGATCGAGCCGTGCAGGAGAAGTGATGCGACTGCAGCGGTGGCCCAAAGACCCTTTGCCGAGTTCTCGCTCATTTGGCCGACGCCCCCGTGTCCAGTGGTTGCCTCAGCGTGACCAACTGCAGCGGCAGCCCCTCTGCCCGCAGTTGTTCGACGAGGTTGAGAAGCGGACGGGCCGGCATGTCGCGCTGCGCCAGCAGGCTGAGCACCGCATCGTCGCGGCCGATCGTTTGCAGTGCGCGCTTGGCGGCGGGGCCCACCTCGTCGCGGTACACCGCCGCGCCGTCGAGGAACAGCGACCCGTCCTCTTCGATCAGCAGCAGCGGCCGGGGCAGGCGCTCGAGCGGCAGGTTGCGGGTCACCGGGACGGTGGACTGGGCCTCCTGGCGATTGGTGAGGCTTCCCGTCGTGAGGAAGAACAGCAAAAGCAGGAAGACGATGTTGATCATCGTCAGCGTGAAGTCGTTCCGGCGGTGGTCCGGAGGGACGGGGATGATGCTCATCGCCGCTGCCCTCCGCGCCCGAGCACGGTCACATTGGCTAGCTCCGCATCCTTGCTCGCCTCCAGTGCGGTGACGACGTCCTGGACGGTCGCCGAGGCGCCGGGAAGGAGCAGGATGGAGGTGACGCCGCGCGATTTCAGTTCTGCCAAAGCCCTCGGCAGGTTGGCGATTTCTACCGTGTCGCCGCCGATCACGACTCGTCCCTGAAGGATGCGGACGGCTACCGCCGGCGGCCCTGCCGGTGTTTGTGGGACCGTCTCGTGCTGGGTGCCGCCCCCCGCCAAGGGCCCGATCGGCAGGACCGAGTAGGGCACGATTTGTGAGGACACCATGAAGAAGATGACGAGCAGGAATATGATATCGATCAGCGATGTCAGTACGAAGGACGGCCGCCATCTGCGCGGAGGTGGAGGCAGAATGCGTTGAGTGCCGCCCGCCAACTCATCCTCCCAGTGAGGCTGGAACGGTAGCGCGCGGCAGGCTGAAGCTCGTCTCAGGCTCGGCCACTATTGCATCGGCGGGGCGCAGCGGTGCGATGCTGAACAGCACCTTGGCGATTGCCGCCTCCATATAGGCGCGCTCGTGATCGACGCGGCCTTCGAACCACATCGACAGGAAGTAGACCGGGATCGCCACGGTCAGCCCCGCAGCCGTGGTGATGAGCGCCACCCAAATACCGCCGGCCAGCGCAGATGGATCGATGGCGCCGCCTTTCGCCGAGAGTTCGCCGAACGCGGAGATCATGCCGATCACGGTGCCGAGCAGTCCAAGCATCGGCGCGGCCTGCGCGACCGTCTCGAGGAAGCGGAGGTGTCTGGACATCTGAGTGAGGTGATGCAGTGCGACATGCGCCGCCACCTCTCTCGCCCGGTCGCGGTCGGCGGGATAGTTGAGCAGCGAGATCATGGCGCCCGCAACGGCTGCAGACGCCGGCGACCTGTCGATGCGGGCTAGTTGGGTCGCCTCGTCGAAGTCGCCTCTTGTCCAGGCCGTAAGTGACCGTTCGGTTCCAACAGAGCGGCCGACCCCCATCCGCGAGAACTGCATGGCCTTGAAGATCGCGACCGCGCCGGCGGCAACGGAGATCACGAACAGCGCGATCAGCACCGGACCACCGGAGGAGGAGAGTTGCTCGGATAGCAATTGGATCATGCTGTCGGCCCGCTCACACTCGCCGGGTGCTCGAATGTCACAACCCGAATTGGATCTTGGTTCGGGTCACGGTCTTCAGCATATCGATGCAGACCTCGGAGGCCTTGCCATCCACCGAGCATTCCGCAACGTCGTTGACCAGAAGCCGGGAGATTCCGTCGCAGGACTGGCCGGGAAGGTCGAACTGCACGACCTTGGTCTTGCCGACCGGCAGTCGTCCGAACTGGAAAGTCAGCGAGCGCCCGACCTTTCCGCTCCCGTCGAAGGTGACGACGTCATAGGAGGTCTTTTCGAGCACTAGCCCGCTCTGGTTCATGGCGACGAACACGAGCCGGCAGGCATTCTCGATGTTCACCGTATCGTTCAACTCGATCGCTATGGCCTTGTCCTGCGCCAGGCTTGCCGTCCCCCACAGACTGAGCGCAATGCTCAACCCTGCGATGATCTTCGGAGCTGTCGCCATTCGCCGTCCTCCCGCCAAAGATTTTCGCTTCTCGCTGCAGGTTATCTACCGGCGAGAATTAGTCCAGCATGGATGATGTTATCGGCGAGCGGATCGGGATAATATCCGGCGTGAACAGTTAAAGTTGAACAGCACAGGTGATCTTGTCAAAGAAGTGCCCGGCCTGTTGGATACCTCGAAGTTGGCCTTTAGAGTTGGCGGGTTTCTGCTACGGGGGGTGGCAAGTGGAACGGCCAGGTGCATCAGCAACGAATGTGCTCGCCGGAGCCGCAATCGCAACTGCCTTGAACTTGCTGTCGGTTGTTTCGGCGCATGCTCAGTTCGCCGTCTGCAACCAGACCTTGGATGTGGTCAATCTCGCAGTGGGGCAGGAAGTAAGCGAGCAAACCCAGACGTTCTGGCAGACGGAAGGCTGGTGGACCGTCGGGGCCAACCAGTGCGTGAACGTCATCCGCGACAAACTGGTCAACCGCTACATCTATCTCTACGCGACCGACGTCTTCGGTCAGCCGCTGCTTAACGGCACGACCTCCATGTGCGTGGGGCCTAGGCGCTTCGTCATTCGTGGAGATCGGGACTGCTGGGCGAACGGCCATCAGAAGGCGCCCTTCTACGAGGTGGACACGCAGAAGACGGAGCGCTGGACGCTGTTCCTGAGCACCGGCGGTCTGCAATGAGCCGCGGCTGTGCCGAGTTGGCGGTCGCGACCGATGCGGCTGCGCCGTCGGCCCTCCGCGCAGTCGCGTCATGCACAGCATAGACCCCAGCTTTCGCGAGAAGAAGGAAGCGGCGGCGTCGCGCAAGCGGCGCACGCGACGGCTCCGGCTTGCCGGGGCCGCGTCGCTGGCGGCAATCCTGGGGATCGGCGCAGGCTACTACCTCACCGCCGACAAGTGGTCGATCGAAGGGCTGGACAACGATCTGGTCGAGGTGGACAGCGCGGTGCGGGACATCGAGGTCCCCATATTCGTGCCGGCGATCGTGGATCTGGCCGGCGACCCGATGACGATCAGCATCGGCAAGGACCCGTCCTTTGCGCCGAAGGTCCGCGACGTGCCGCGCCCTGCCGGACTTGCTGAACCCGGCGTGCCGGAGAAGATCCGAGTCCTCTCCGACGTGATGGTAAGTAGCAGCGAACGGCTGATGACTACGATCCCGTCGAGCCCTGAGGACTTCGCCTTTTTCCAGGCCCAGCGGAGCATTCATCAGTCCACCGATATGGAGGGCGGTTCGCAGAGCGCGAACGGCGCAGGTCCGGGCGAAGGCACCGGCACGCATGGCGAACCGAGCGACCCCGCCCTCTCGGATGGCGCGGCTGGCTGGGGCGCGACCATAGAGGGCGGTGAAGCGAGCCTTCCCGCCTTCGACAAGACGCGCATCGAGAACAATACGTCCGTAGCGCTGATCCGCCCCGAGCGTGGGCGCTCGGCCGCGAAGGAGGACTTCATCGACAAGGTCCTCTATGCGCGCACGCTATACAGCCTTGCTTTGGAGCATCACTTCGCCCCTGATGACGCCCGCCTCGCGGGCGAGGCGATGAAGACGCTGTTCAAGAAGGACCAGATCGAGGCCGGCTATGTGGTCGCAATGCGCGGCGTCAAATCGGCCCCGAACGCGACCGCACTCTCGCTCGTACAGGTGTCGATCTACGCGGATGCGGAGTATGTCGGGACGCTGGCGCGAGCCGACGACGGCAAGTTCGTCTCAGCGGCCGACCCGTGGGTGAGCGAAAATCTGCTGAACTATTCCGGATTCGAGCAGCAGACCGGGCCGCAACGCCAGTACCGCCTGCTCGACGCGATCTACTCGACCGCCGTTCGCAACAACGTGCCCGCCGGCGTGATCGGCGAGGCCATCCTGTTCCTGTCGCGCGGCAAGGATCTGAACGTGTTCGCGACCCAGCAGGATCGGCTGATTTTGGTGTATTCGGAGACGCCTCGATCGGCCGATGGTGCGGCCGGCAGGGTGCTCTACGCGGCCGTGAAGGGCGGCGATACCAACCTCGAATGCTTCGTCTTCCGTCCGGACGGATCGAGCGACTTCGCATGCGTGACCGAGGAGGATCAGGTCTATTCGCTGACCGTCACCAATGGCATGGTCACGCCGGTGAATGGCGTGATGACGTCCACCTTCGGGCCGCGCAAACACCCGATCCTCGGTGAGGTCCGCATCCACAAGGGGGTGGACTGGGCCGCACCCGTCGGAAGGCCTGTCTTCGCCGCCTATAACGGAACGGTTGCCTCCTTCGGTGACGGGAGTGACTACGGCAATTTGGTCCGCATCTCCCATAACGGAGGACGCGAGACCCGCTACGCCCATCTGTCGCGGTTCGCGCCCAGCCTCAAGGCGGGCGCGCCGGTGAAGGCTGGCGACCTGATCGGCTATGTGGGCACGACGGGCCTGTCGACCGGACCGCACCTCCACTTCGAGCTCTATGCGGGCGGGCAGGCGATCGATCCGCTGCAAGGGACGACGGTTGCGGTCGCTGCCGGCTCGGGGGACGAGGCCGTGGAACTGCTTGTCGACCATATCATCCGGGTCGAGAGCGGCGGCAGCGCGACGGCCAAGAATCCGCTCTCGACCGCCACCGGCCTCGGCCAGTTCATCGAAGGTACCTGGGTGCGGATGATAAACACCTACCGCCCCGATCTCGCGCGCTCGCTGTCGCGTGCCGATATCCTCGCTCTGCGGTTCGACCCGACCCTGTCGCGCGAGATGGTGCGGCGCTTGGCACAGGAGGGCGAGGCCTACTTGCGCGTTCGTGGTCACCAGATCACCGCAGGCCGGCTCTATCTGTGCCACTTCCTCGGCATGGAAGGGGCAAGCACCATCCTGTCATCCGCCGACGATGCCGACCTTCTGGCCGTGCTTGGCGACTCCGTGATCTTGGCCAATCCCTTCCTAAGCGGCAAGAACGTGGCCTACATAAAGACCTGGGCGGAGGCCAAGATGCGTAGCCGGGGCGCTCCAGCGCCCACCGCGCCGGTGGTGGAGACCAGGAAAATCGCGAAAGCCTCGTCGGAGTTCCTGGCCTACAAGGCGGCGATCAGCGGTGTTGTCGCCACTTTGGCGGCCGCCGCGCAGCCGGGTTAGGCGAGCCTCGCGGAGGGCATCGAATGTGAACGCCCAGGGAACTTGACCGGTTGAGCATGAAGCGCGGAGCCCAAGGCAGGTTCAATTCGCTCGCTCAGCCGACCTCGTAGACAAAAGCCCCGTCGCGCAAGTCCACCTCGGCCTGCGTGATCTCCTGCTTCTCGAGTGCCCGGTTGAGGAAATGCCGGGAAAGTTCGGGCAGCAGCGTGTTGGTGATGATGTTGTCGATCATGCGTCCGCCCGAATCCGGGTCCTTGCACTGTGACACGATGTGCTCGACCACCCCGTCGGAATAGGTGAACTCCGCATCGTGGTTCTCGTCGATCCGTTTCCTTATCCGCTCCAACTGCAACCGGACGATGCCGCCCAGAAACTCCGACGAGAGGGGGAAGTAGGGAATGGTGACGAGGCGGCCGAGCAGGGCCGGCGGGAACACCTGGAGCAGGTAAGGCCGCAGCGCCTGGTTCAGCGTCTCGGGATCCGGCCTGGTCTTGCCCTCCTCGGCCATCTTCATGATCACCTCGGTCCCGACATTGGAGGTCAGGATGATGAGCGTGTTCTTGAAGTCGATGCGCCGGCCGGTGCCGTCCTCCATCTGGCCCTTGTCGAACACCTGGAAGAACAGTTCGTGCACGTCGGGATGGGCCTTCTCGACCTCGTCGAGGAGGACGACGCTATACGGCTTGCGTCGCACCGCTTCGGTCAGCCGCCCGCCCTCGCCGTAGCCGACATAGCCGGGCGGGGCGCCCTTCAGCGCCGAGACGGTGTGCGCCTCCTGGAATTCCGACATGTTGATGGTGATCATGTTCTGCTCGCCGCCGTAGAGCGCCTCGGCGAGCGCCAGCGCGGTTTCGGTCTTGCCGACGCCGGACGGGCCGCAGAGCATGAACACGCCGATCGGCTTGTTCGGGTTGTCGAGCTTGGCGCGGTTGGTCTCGATGCGCTTGGCGATCATCTCCAGGCCGTGCGACTGCCCGACGACGCGGCGACCCATGATGTCGGCGAGTTGCAGCACGGTCTGGACCTCGTCCTTGACCATGCGGCCGACCGGAATACCAGTCCAGTCGGAGACGACGGAGGCGACGGCGAGTTCATCGACGTGGGGATATATCATCCGGTGGTCCGGCTCGAGCTCATCGAGGGTCCTAAGCTTTTCCGTCAGTTTCGCTCGGTGTTCTTCGGTCAGATCATCGGACCCTTCATCGGGTAAGTGCTCGAGCGATTGCTCGGAAATGGCTGGAGCAGTACTCGTTGCTGACGCGGGCTCCGTTGCCGTTGACGCGGCTTCATTCGTTCCATCGACCATAGAGCGAACTCTTGAAACGGCTCGGCCGACCGCTACGCCGATCTTCTCTCGGAGCGCGAGGACCTCTTCAATGATAGATCGCTCCTTCTCGAATTCGGATTCCCGTCCCCTTAGTAGTTTTTCTGACTCCTCGATTTCGGCCTTCAGTTCGGCAATGTGCTCTTCGTCCACGCGACCGAGTTCGCTCTCACGCTCCTGCGCATTCAGCGCCCGGAGCTTTGCCTCGATCGTCGCCTTCAGGTCGGAGATTGCGGCCGGCGTCGTCGACTGGCTGATCGCAACACGCGCGCAGGCGGTGTCGAGCAGGCTGACAGCCTTGTCCGGCAACTGCCGGGCGGGGATGTAGCGCGCCGACAGCGACACCGCCGCGACCACCGCCTCGTCGGAGATGCGCACGCCGTGGTGCTTCTCCATGGGCGAGAGGATGCCGCGCAGCATGGTCACGCACCTGTCGACCGACGGTTCGTCGACATTGACCGGCTGGAAGCGCCGGGTCAGCGCCGGATCCTTCTCAAAATACTGGCGGTACTCGGCCCAGGTGGTTGCTCCGATAGTTCTGAGCGTGCCGCGCGCCAGCGCTGGCTTCAATAGGTTGGCAGCATCGCCGGTGCCCTGCGCGCCGCCGGCGCCAATCAGGGTATGCGCCTCGTCGATGAACAGGATGATCGGCGTCGGAGAGGCCTGCACCTCGTCGATGACGGAACGCAGACGCTGCTCGAACTCACCCTTCATCGAGGCGCCGGCCTGCATAAGGCCGATGTCGAGCGCACAGAGCCGCACGCCCTTGAGCTGCGGCGGCACGTCGCCCGCCGCAAGGCGCTGCGCGAAGCCTTCAACCACCGCAGTCTTGCCGACACCGGCCTCGCCAGTGAGGATCGGGTTGTTCTGGCGCCGCCGCATCAGTACGTCGATGATCTGGCGGATCTCTTCATCGCGCCCGACCACCGGGTCCATCTTCCCGGCTGCCGCGGCCGCGGTCATGTCGACGGAGAAGCGGTCGAGCGCCGTGGTGCCGCGCTGCGCTGGCGAGCCGTCCGCCGCCTCGCCGGCCGGCCGGGCAGTCAGGCCGGAGCCGTCCATCGGGCGCAGGTTCTCCTCGTCTGACTGCGCCCAGATCTTTCGGGATTCGTTGGCGAGAAGGTCGTCGTTGATCTTCCCGAACTCGGCTGAGAGCTGCTGCAGCGCACGGCGAAGCTCGCGGGACTTCAGCGCGCCGACGAGCAGATGCCCGGTGCGGATCTGCGTCTCCCCGAAGAACAGCGTCGCGTAATACCAGCCGCGATCGAGAATGTCGGTGATCTGGTTCGAGATGCCGGGCATCTCGGTTTCCTGCTTTCGGAAACCGTCGATGGTGGCGGCGACCTCCTTAAGGAGTTTTGCTCGGTCCAACTTGTAGTGGTCGACGGTGAGTGAGACGTCGGACCGCTCGTTGGCGAGCATGTGGTGCAGCCAGTGCGCTAGTTCGAGATTACGGTTTCCGGCACGCTTGGCGTGGCGCAGCGCCTGCATGAACGCATCATAGCCGACGCGGTTTAGTTTCCCGGTTACGTTTTCAAGGCTGATGTCACTCACAGGCGTCCCTCCGCTCTATGTGCGCCCGACTGCGTCTCTATGACTTCGCTCCGCCGCCCTGCGGCGCTCCATCGGATCGAAACGGGCGTCGTGCAGGATGATCCGCTCGCCTTCGCGCGGCGTCTTCGGCGACATCCATGACGTCCAGCCGAGTTCGCCCGATTCTCCCAGCTTCACCGGCGGCGCCAATTCGGCGTCAAGGCCCAACTCTATGTCGAACTCGAACCGATGACCAATATAATAGAAGATGAGATCGGCCATCACCTCGGACAGATCGCCGTTCGGTAGAAGGAGCCGGTATTGATCGAGATTATTGGCAACAATCCGGATGCGAATCTTGTCGTTGATGCTGTAGTCTCGCATCCCGAGCGCTGTATCTATACCAAGGCTCGAGTGCTGAGTGCCCAACGCAGTCTGATCGGATGTCTCGAAGACCAGCCAGCTGCCGATCCGCTCCTCGACTTGCGCGTCGACGCCCAGCACAGCCTCGATCAGTTGGCTCAGCCGAACCGAGCTCTTGATCCGGGATGCCGTCAGCCCCGCCACTGACACTTTGACGTTGTTGGCCACCCTGTCGCGGTCCAGGAAAGGGTCGCTGCCTGTCCCTCCGAAGGAGCCGACGTATCGAAAGAAGCGGTCCTGGTCGGGTCGGTCCGCCTGGGCGATCGGCCGTGCGTTCGCCCATACCCGGAAAAAGAGCTGCAGGAACCGGTTGGTGATGATGTCGGTGAAGTGGACGAAGGAGGGATCGCGCTGCGAGGACCAGTGCAGGGCCTCGTCGGTGGTGCTGAGTGGCAGGGCCCCCTGCGGTCCGAAATAGCCCAGGAAGCGCGTGCGCAGGCGCGGCAGCCCGCCGGCGGTGTCTTCGTAGCCGCTCAGAGTCGAGGCGGGGAATTCGAGGAACGGATCCTGACCGAGCCTGACGATCTCCTCGGAAAGGACGTTGCCTTCGCCGATGCGCGGCTTGTCGGGGCTGGAGCGCTCGAATTCCCGAAGCGTCAGGAAGAAATCGAAGGCGAACGGATCGGCGCGAAGGTCGTTGCGGAAGCTCATAGCGGCTGTCCATTGCCCGCCCGTGGCGGCCACCTCTTCACGACGCCCCGTTGAGTCGACTCGATCACGGTCTCGGTGAAGCTGTTGATCGAGGTGTATTCGGCGAAGAACCGGTCGAGGACCGCACCCAGCACCATGATGCCGTTGCCCTCGAAAGCACGTTCGTCGAACTTGACGGTGATCTCGACCCCGCGTGCGGCGTTGAAGCCGTTGGCCTGGCGAAGGCGCCGGGTGACGGGCCTGCTGGAGATGCCCACGATGCCGCGGATCCGCCGCTCGGTCACGACGTCCGAGAGATCGGCGAAGAGGCCAAGCAACTCGCGCAAGCCTCCGGCTCGATCCTGGGCGTTGCGGTCGGTCAAGCCGAGGTGATTCAGCGACAGGAAATTGATCAGCTTCCAGGCAGTCGCGCCCGCAGTCGAACCGGCGCGCTGCCGGCGCTCCACGGTCAGCAGGGATTCGCGCGGCGGGGTCGGCCCAGCGAGGCAGCGCAAGGGTATGGACATGTCGTCGGCGAGGAAGAAGTCCGTGCCGGCCTCTCCGACCGGCAACTGCTCGGTCAGATGCCGGTTCGACACCAGCGCCCGCACGCTGAGCTCACGCGCGCGGTCGCTTTCATCGATGTCCGCCGGCTCGCGCAGCGACAGGAAAACCTCCGAGCCGACATAATTCGTCCTGGTGCCGATGCGCTGCTCCTCGATGGTTTCCCGCCGCGGCATTCGTCGTATCGAGTAGAACAGCGCATCATTGAGGGGCGTGTTGTCGGTCGGCAGGCTGTAGAGGGGAAAAACCCTGACTTTCTCGCTGGTGCCGCTGTAGTGGGCGAAGACGTCGAGTACGCGATAGATCTCGTAGTCCATCCAGCGCGCCCGATCAGCCACGACATGATGCTCGGGCTCGTTGCGGCGAAGCGGCACCCGGCTGCACTGCATCTCGAACACGTTCGCAATCGTCGCCGAGTAGAGGGAGAAACTCCTCGGTTTCACGACGGAAGCCAGACGCGGAATGGAGGCGTCGAACTCGAACAGAAGATCGAATGCGTGCGCCGGCACCAAGGCGATTACCCGCCTGAGGTTCTCCAGCCGGAAGCCCATGAACTTGTGCGGGAAGGCGAAGAAGTCGCGAAGCAAAGAAAAGCCGCGGAAAACCCGGCCGTGCCGGTCGAACAGAGCATCGCCGTCCTCGAAACCGATCTGCGCGATGACCTCAGGCGGCAGCGCGATGAAGCGAGGATCGCCGAACTCGTCAAGATGGCGCAGAGTAACGCGCCGGCAGTTCGCAAATATTTGCTCATAGAGAGCAACCGCGTCGACATCCGTACCGACCAAATGGATGGGTAACTCGTCGAGTGCCAACCCGTTGACGGGAGCGCCGGACGGCGTGACGCCGGGCTCGTCATCCTCCAGCTTCGACGTGCGATTGCGGAAGGAAAGCCGCAGCCCCGCCGTCGTTCCCGGGAGGATTTCCAGGCCGAGCGCCTGCAGAGGCGGCGGCGCGGCGAAATACTGCGCAGCCTCCAGATGGAGAGGCCATATGGTCAGCCGGTTGCAGAGGCGGAAACGACAGGAGGTCCGCTTCTGCTGCTCTACATAGACCGCATCGACATAGACCCCGGCAGGGAAGGACAGCCCGTTCTTCAGGTTAGCGTCGTCAAAGGCAGGCACGGCTTCGATGAGCGCCGCGGAAGGGATTGGCGCAAGGTAGTCCGGTAGAACCTGATCCAGCAGCGCAGAAGTGAACTCCGCGTACTCGCTCTTGATCTTGAGCTGGACGCGGGCGGCCATGAACGCGGCGCCCTCCAGTAGCCCGGCGATGCCCGGGTCCAGCTTGTCTTCGATGAGACCACCCAGGCGGCGGGCAACGCCGGGGTATTCCTCCGCGAACTGGCGCGACTTTTCATAGAGCTGCTTGAGTTCCAACTGGTAGAGGTCGAGGAAGTCACGGTTCATCCTGGGCTCCAGCGCCTAGACCGGCAGCCGGGTCAGGTTGACCTTGCCGGAGCTCACTTCGAGCTCGGCGACGAAATTGACGCCGACATCGACCGGCACGCAAAACATCTCGCAGGAAACCGAGAACTGTACGCGCTGGTCCACCTCGTTAGTCCGCACCTCCTTGTCGATGCTGATGGTGTCGGAGATGATCCGGGGTTCGTAGATTGCCAAGGCTTGCGCGATCTGACCCCTGACCGCATCGACGGCTCGCTCGTCGCTGGTCAGGTGGGAAATGTCCGGCAGGCCGTAGTTCAGGATGGAGTTTTGGACATGATCCAGCCCATCGAGCGAGATGGCCGAGGCGAGATTGATCGTATTCAGGAGTGCGACTAGGTCGATCGAGAGGTCCCGTTTCAGCGCCAATTCGTCGCTTCGTCGCTGGCGCGCGTGCCGCCCCTCGATCACCCGCTCGCCATCGACCACCTTGACCGGATTCTCCTCGGCGTCGCGAGCCTCGAAGGCTTCGCGGAAGGCGGATAGCAGGGGAGCCTGGAATTCAGTGTCGCGACGTCGGGTTTTCATTTGGCTGCGTCTTCAATGGCCGCCGCGAAACGCAACTGCCGGCCTGTCCAGGCCGGCAGCGCGATAAGTTCGCATGACTTGCTCGTTCGGGCCGCAGGCCGGACAGCAACTCACGCCTCGGCGTTCTGGGCGAGATCGTAGGTGAAGTCGTCGGACGCCTCGAGGCCGCCGGTCTTCGCCTGCTGACTGTACTTGATCTTGTATTTCTTGAAATTGAGCGTGACGTTCTCGGTCGTCCGGTCCTCGCCGCCGCTGCCGCCGGTCGAGACGCTGGTGACGAGCACGTTTTCCATCTTGATCTCGAGATAGATGAATGGCTTGCCGCCCGCCTTGCGCGCCTTGAACTCGACCGTGTCGTAGTGTTCGCCGGTGCACATCTTGCCCCAGAGCTTCGGCGATACGATGTCGGTGTACTTGGTAAAGGAAAAGTCCTGGAGATTGACCTTGCCGCCGCCCATACCACCGCCCTGATGGGCGGTGCCGCTTTGCGAGCCGCCGAGCGACCAGGCCAGAACGTCGATCCAGGCCGGAAACTCCTTATCCTCGGATTCCCCCTTCAGGGACCCGATCTTGATGAACATGTCTTGCGCCATGGCAGTCCTCCTGAAAAATAGGGACACCACGCTCTCTTGAGCGTCGCCCGTGTGTTGCAGATGCCTGGATTATCGAAAGACCGGTGCGGTTACCCTGCCTTGGCGGGGAGCCGGGAGACCAGACTCATGCCGATATCCATACCTTCCAGTTGGAAATGCGGGCGTAAATAGAACCGTGCCCCGTAAAAGCCGGGGTTCTCCGCATCTTCGAAAACGTCCACGCGGGCGGCCGCGAGCGGCTTGCGCGCTTTCGTTAGGATCGACGAGTTCGCCGGATCGGCATCGACGTAAAGATTGATCCAGCTTTGCAGCCAGCGCTCCAGTTCCTGCCGCTCCTTGGTCTCGCCGATCTGATCGCGCACCATGCATTTGAGGTAGTGGCTGAAGCGCGAAATCGCGAACATGTAGGGGATACGCGCTGACAGATTGTCCGCGGCGGTCGCTTCCTCCTTGTCGTATTTCTTCGGCCGGTACAGCGACTGGGCGCCGATGAAGGCGGCCTTGTCGGTGTTCTTGCGATGGATCAGCGGCAAGAGCCCGGACCTCGACAGCTCATTCTCGCGCCGGTCGGTGATCGAAATCTCGGTCGGGCACTTGAGGTCGACGCCGCCGTCGTCGGTCGGGAAGGTATGCGTCGGCAGGTTGATGACCTCGCCGCCCGACTGCACGCCGCGGATGCGCACCGTCCAGCCATATTCCTTGTAGGCGCGGTTTATGTTCGCCGCCATCGCATAGGAGGCGTTCATCCAGGAATACTTCTGACCCGTGTGCCCGTCGGTTTGCTCCTCGAAGGCGAACTCCTCCACCGGCAGCGACTTGGCGCCATAGGGCTGACGCGCCAGCACGCGCGGCATGCAGAGGCCCACATAGCGTGAGTTCTCGGAGTCCCGCAGCGACTTCCAGGCGGCATAGTCCGGCGTGTCGAACACCTTGCTGAGATCGCGAGGGTTCATCAGCTCGGTCCAGGAATCCATGCCCATCAGGCCCGGCGCCGCGCCGGCGATGAAGGGGGCGTGGGCGGCCGCGGCGATCTTGCCGAGATCGCGCAGCAGCCGCACGTCAACGGCCGAATGGTCGAAATGGTAGTCGCCGATCAGGCAGCCGAAGGGATGCCCGCCCAAGGTGCCGAATTCCTGCTCGTACACCGCTTTGAACAGCGGGCTCTGGTCCCATTTCGCGTCCGGGTAGAGACGCAGGTCGCGGTAGAGCTCCTGCTTGGAGACGTTCATCACGCGAAGCTTCAGCGTGGCGTCCGTCTCCGAATTGAAGACGATGTAATGGAGACCGCGCCAGGCGCTCTCGATCTGCTGGAACGTCTCGTTGTGCAGGATCTCGTTGACCTGCGCCGACAGCTTCTCGTCTAGCCGCGCGATCATCTCATCGATGGTGTCGAGAACGTCCTCCTTGATCAGGCTGGAGTCCGCCAGCGCCTGCTGGACTAGGGTGTTGACCGCATTCTCGACCTCGGTCGCAGCCCGTTCGCTGCGCGGTTTGAAACTCTGTTTGAGAAGTGCGGAGAAGTCCTCGGTCTCCTGGACCGCGGCGCCGCCGCCTGGAACTCGTTCGTAAGTGTCAAGTTCTGTAGCCACGGGTCATGTCCTCAGCTTTGGCTGTCGGCTGCAGGGATTTGTTAGGCGTTGTCTTCCGACTCGGCCGACGGAGGGGCCGCGATCGCCTGCTCGCGCCGCTCCTTGAGGGTCTTCATGAGTTCGGGATCGGACAGGAGCTTCTTGAGCTGATCTTCGGCCGCCACCTTGCCGTCCATGTAGCGCTGCAGGTTGGCAAGCTGCTCGCGGGCCTCCAGCAGCGCGCGTAGAGCAGGGACCTGCCTGGCGATGGCGCCGGGCGTGAAATCGTCCATCTTCTTGAAGGTGAGATTGACCCCCAACTGCTCGTTGCCTTCGCCACCCAGCTTGTTGGTTGTCCGGAACGACACGGCCGGTGCGACGCTGGCCATGTAGTCCTCAAAATTATCCATGTCGACGCTGGAGAACTTTCGCTCGGCCATGGGCGGCTTGGCCACCTGCGAGGCGTTCCCGGAAAGATCAGAAAGTATTCCCATCACAAATGGAAGCTCGACCTGCTTATCGGCGTTGTACGGATCTTCGTAAGAGATTTGAACGCGAGGAGGTCGGTTCCGCTTAATGAACTTTTGACCGCTGTCCGACATACTTCATCTCCTCTCCTAACAGCATGGAACACGAAGTTCTTGCAGCTTGTCAAATTGTTTCAAGGCGTGTGCTTAGTCACTCTGCGGCCTTCTTTGGCATGAGTTCCGCTAGGATCGACTGGAAGCTTTGGCTCATGAAGCGCTCCGCCCTGCCAAGCACCATGGGGATAGGGCTGGAGGGCTCCACGCTGCGGAAAAAGGCACCGACGCCGCTGATGAGCGCGAGTGCTTCGGCCCGCGTCCGGGCTTCGAAGGCGGGAATCTCGGTCTCCTCGGCAGCGTGGTCAGCCGAGGCTGCGTAATCTTCCACGATCGCTCGCATCTTCGTCATGTTGAACTCGAAGCCTACCGAGGGATCGATGACGATCGAAGCGTACTCGGCATAGTCCGGCATGAGCGCTTCGAGCGCGGCGACCAGGGGCTTGCCGATCAACTGACGCGCCTGGTGGACCAGAAGCAGTGCCGGCGACGAGGGTTCCGAGCGGCCGAAATACTGCTCGGCAGCCAGCAGGGCGGCAGACGCGGCTGCGTGACTGGTTACGGAAACGGCAGCCGCTGCGGGCCGCGCTGCGGCGGCTAATTCGATGTGAGTGACTTCGCCGCCCGTAGTCGTAGACGCTTCGGCTTGAGGACTGGCTTCGGCCTCCGCGTTGCCGCTGCCCAGATCGGGCCGCGCCGTCTCGATCAGCTTGCGCAGATCGCCCAGCACGCCCCGGAGCAAGTCGAAATTGGGCGAGTACTGGTAGTCGGTTCCCTCGTCGAAAACTGTCTGGATCGTCCTGAGTGCGCCGAAGCCCGCCGTCAGCGATGAATGGATCGCATCCACTACGCCGCGATGGCCCTCGCTGCGTAGCGTCTCAATGATCTGATTGACGTCGAGCGTGTGCTCCTCTTCGCGCGGCTGCGCCTTGCCCGTGGCGACGAGGTACTCCCGCAGGCTGATCGGACCAGCCCTCTGGTCGCGCACGATTGGCGCGTACTGCAGCGGCAGGATCACGGTCGTACGGTCCTCCAGAACGCCGACTGTGTTCTGGCGGAGCGTGAAGTCCCCGTCGAAGTCCTTCGGATGAACGTCGTCCCAGAATTTTTCCAGCAGGCCTGCCAAGGCCTGGAGGCACTCTGAGAAGGCGATGATCTGGCCAGCGAGTGCCTGGAGACGGGCTTCCAGGGTCAGCAACCGAAGATCGCGCGATTGTTCGAGAAAGCCGCCGATCGCCTGCGTTTCAGTTTTGAGATCGATCTTCGCCCGGTCGAACGGGGCACCTGTCTCTGCGTCCAGGTAGCGGCTGGGCAAGCGATTGTCCGCGCCCATCATGTAGTTCAGGTACTGATCGTCACCGATCTCATCGAGATCGGGCCCGCAGGGCTCGCTCTCGGAAACCGGGTTGATCAGGCTGTCGAAACGCATGGCGACTTCGATTGCAATTCAGGCACCCGCCAATTCGGGTGACTGATGGAGGTTACCTCGCCCTGCGTTTCAGCTTGGTGTCGTGCAACGCTGCCGCGGTTACTGGATCTTGATTCTCATCTCGACGCGCCGGTTGATCGCATCATACGGATCCGCGACGCGGGGACTGGACTCGCCGCGCCCGATCGCCTCCACCTTGTCGAGGCTGATGCCGTTGGCGAGCAGGAATGCCGTTACCGCCTTGGCGCGCCGCTCCGACAGCCTGTCGTTGTAGCGCTCGTCGCCGGAGGCGTCCGTGTGCCCCTCTACGATGAAGGTGGCGGCGCGGAGGCGATCGTCCTTGAGTGCCTTCGCGAACTCGTTGAGGTTGGCGCGCGCCTGCTCCGTAAGCTCCGCCGAATTGAGATCGAAGTTGATCAGCATGTCCAGTCCCGCCGGTGCAGGCTGGTCCTTGTTGCACTCCTCCGTGGTGCCAATGCAGATGCCGCGCGTTGCGCCGAGGTTCGCCGTCTTGGCGAAATGGTCGACGATCTGGTCGGCGGTCTGCTGTGGGCCGGCGACGGAGACACCTGCCCAGCAAAAACCGGTGACGGCGAGCACCGACGCAAAGATAGCCGTGCGCATAACACCCTCACTCCCTCGATGATGCAAAGATATGGTAACCCTGTGCAAAGGCGAATGATAGAAGTGACGGCAGATTGTGTCAATGAAAGTCAGATCGTAACTTGGAGGTGGCAAGTCGAAGGAGTTTTGGTCCGGGATTGTTCCATGGCTCACTCATGAATCATGGCCGATACCAAGTGCCGGTGCCGAGACATCGGGTGGAAAAGAACCAGATCTATGGACTGTACGCCGACAGCTGTGACGGTCGGCCGGACGAGGGTGGCCGCGCCCGATCGGCGTCCGGCCCAAGGGAGAATTCGCTGCGATGGCCAGTCCCTACACGCAAGCACAGCGGATCGGCAGGCTCGACACTCCACTGGGCTCGGACAGGCTCGCGCTGACCTCATTTGAAGGCAGCGAGACGGTGAGCCGGCTATTCGAGTACCGCGTCGAAGCGATCAATGCGGAGAAGGCCCTCCTCACCTTCGACGATGCCATCGGCAAGCATTGCACGGTCAAGCTGAAGACGGTCGACGGCAGCGAGCGCATCTTTGACGGTATGCTAGCCGAGGCGAGATGGATCGACGTCAGTGATGAAGGCAATCATTATGAACTCATCCTGCGTCCCTGGCTCTGGGTGCTGTCCAAGCGGGTGAACTCGCTGATCTTCCATGAGAAGACCGCGCCGCAGATCATCGACCAGGTTCTGGCCGAACATGGCGGGCTGGCCGACTTCCAGCAGTCGCTGTCGAGGAGCTACCGCAAGCGCGAGTACTGTGCACAGTACAACGAAAGCGACATGGACTTCGTCTGCCGGCTCATGGAGGAAGAGGGAATCTTCTATTTCTTCCGGCACTCGGTCGGCGCCCACAAGATGATCATGGGCGACAGCAGTTCGGCATCAGTGCCCGTCGCGGGCGGTTCACGGCCGTTCATAACGATCGCTGCCCAGCACAACCGCGACACCGAACACCTGTCGATGTGGCGCCCCGAGCGCAGGTTCACGACCGGAAAGGTCGCGACGACCGATTATAATTTCGAAAAGCCGTCTTCCAACATGAAATCCGAGAAGACCGGCGACGCGAAATACGAGCACGGCAAGCTGGAGAGCTATCTCTATCCCGGGAGGTATGCGGAGCAGTCGGAAGGAATCGACTATGCCCAGGTCAGACTGGACATGAGTCGGGCCGAGGACAATCGCTTCCATGCCGAAGGCGACTGCGCATCCCTTTATCCGGGTACGCTGGTCGACCTCACCGACCATCCTGACTCAAATCAGAACAAGCAGTATTTCGTCCTGAGAGCCTCGCACTCCTTCAAGGAACAGTCATACCGCTCCGGGGCCGGGCCATCTCAAGCCTATCAAGGCGTCTACGAGTTCATGCGGTCCGACCAGACATTCGCACCGGCTGCCGTCACGGCGAGACCCTTTATCCGAGGGCCGCAGACGGCAGTGGTTGTAGGCGATGGCGAGATCGACTGCGATAAGTACGGCCGCATCCTGGTGCGCTTCCACTGGGATCGCAAATCCGACAAGTCGCGCCGCGTGCGCGTGGCTCAGGTGTCGGCCGGCCAGTCCTGGGGCGCGATTTTCATTCCGCGCGTTGGCCACGAGGTCGTCGTCGACTTCCTAGAAGGCGATCCCGACCAGCCGATCGTCATCGGCAGTGTCTACAACGCCGACAATATGCCTCCCTTCGAGCTGCCCGGCTCCAAAAACATCTCTGGGTGGAAGTCGAACTCGACGACGGGGGGCGGGGGCTACAACGAACTGGTGCTGGACGATTCGAAGGGTTCGGAACTTGTGCGCTTCCACGCCCAGAAGAATCTGGATTCCACTGTCGAGCATAACGAAAGCCGGCATGTGAAGCATGACCGGACGACGACCGTCGACCACGACGAGACTCTCAAGGTGGCGAACGAGATCCTGATCAAGGCGGGAACGAAGATCACCATTCAATGCGGCCAGAGCTCGATCACCATGGACCCGACGTCGATCAAGATCGAGGCGCTCACGGTCGAGATCAGCGCCGACATGCAATTCAAGTCGACGTCAAAGATGCTTTCCCAGCATGAGGCTTCGGCAATGATGATCATCAATGGCACGCTGGTGAAGATCAACTGAGTGTCACTTCTAGAGCTGTAAGCGGCTATCCAGGGCGGCGGGCGAGATGAGCAGTCGACTTCGGTTCAACACCTCGAAGGAACTTTTCGAAGCCTTTCCGACCGCGGCCGAGGATATGACGGCGCAGCCCTCGGAACAGCCTTCGCTCGACTTCCTGCGCGGACTGCTGTCCAGCCGCACACCCGAGGACGGGGTGACCTTTTGCGCCTATCTGCTTTCCCGGCGGGTGGCCGTCTGGTGGGGCCACCAGTGCCTGACACGCTTGCCCGAAGGCTTGACCACCCAAGACGGGGCGCTGCTTGCCGCTGCCGAGGAGTGGGTCCGCGACCCGGAGGAGGAGCGCCGCTACGCCGCTCTCGACGCCGGCCTGGCAGCCCCCGTCAAGACACCCGGCGCCTGGATCGCGCTTGCGGCCGGCTGGAGCGGCGGCTCGATGTCACCGCCCGGCACGGCGCCGGTGCTGCCTCCGCCGTTCCTGACCGCACGCGCCGTCAATGCCGGCGTGCTGACGGCGATCGCCCGCGTTCCGCTCAAGCAACGGGCAGCCGTACTGTCCGCCTGTGTGTCGATGGGCATACAGATGACCGAAAGTTGAGGGCCAGGTTTGCGCCTTCCACCCCGCCTCGGTTAATGTTCCGCTTTAGGTTGGGACCTATAGTCTTGCTCGATCGAAGCTGGGCGGAGGCACCGAAGCGACAGGATGACCATCACGCTTACCATCGAGAGCGTCGATTCCCTGCCAGACGGCGGGCCGATCACCTATCAGGCGCGCAATCGCGGCTTCCAGATCGGCCGCCAGCAGCATCTCGACTGGACGCTCCCCGACCCAAGCCGGCACATCTCCGGTCTTCATTGCGAGGTGAGGTTTGAGAAGGGCGGCTACTGGCTCTATGACGTCTCGAGCAACGGCACGTTCCTGAACGGCTCCTCCGCACGGATGAAGAGTCCTTACCGACTGGCCACTGGGGACCGGCTGGCGATCGGTCAGTACATCGTCAGCGTCACGGTCGACGAACCCGGCGCGCAACTGTCCGACTGCAATGATGAGAGGGAGTCCTCGCCCCGGGCGGAGCCCTTGTCTTCGCCTTCCGACGACATCTGGAGCACCGGCGAACCCGCTCCTGCGCCGATTGATCGACGTGAACTCATGCCGGAACCGGTCAACCGCCGCCGCGCGCCGGATTTCTCAGAGCAGTTTCTTGAATTCCCTGACATGCAGCCCGCAGGCTCGCCGCAATCCGGGGCGGTGGCCGACCCGTTTTCCGGGTCCGGCGAAACTCCGTTTCAGCTTCGTCCCGATGCCGTCGCGCCACGCCCCCGATCGGAGCAGCCGTTCCACCCCGCATTCGCTCCCCCGTCGCCCGAACCATTCGCGCCGGCCGTACCGCCATCATTGGCGCCCGCGGCTTCTGTCCCGCAGGCGGCGCCGGGATCGAGCCCCGCCTCGGCGCCGCCCCTTGCGCCTTCACCCTCACAAGGGGTTCCCGAGCAGTTGCCGGCTTGGAGCCGACCGATGCCGGCCGCCGGTCCCGGTTTCGCAGGCGAACCGGCCGGCAATTTCGCCGGCCCTTCGGCATCGGTTTCCGTCGCGCCGTTTTCGGCGCAGCCCTTCCCGCCGGCGCGCCCGGCGCCGACCGGAGGCGACGCAGGTCTTTCCCGCTTCCTCCAGGGACTGGCAGCGGGAGCGGGGGTCAGTCCGGAAACGTTTGCCGGCCGCGACCCTGCTGAGGTCGGCTGCGAGATCGGCGAATCCCTGAAGGTCTGCGTCGAGCAGTTGGCGCAGTTGCTTCGCGCCCGCGCGGCGGCCAAGGCCATGACCAAAAGCTCCAGCCGCACGATGATTGGCTCGGCCCACAATAATCCGCTGAAGTTCATCCCGGGCAGCGCCGAAGCGATCGACGTGATGTTCTCGCGCCGCCGCCCCGGTTTCCTGAGCGCGAAAGGGAGCCTGGAGTCCGGCTTCGCCGACCTCAAGCGCCACGAACTCGCGACCTACACCGCCATGCAGAAGGCGCTCGGAAAGCTGCTCGACGAACTCTCGCCCGAAACGATTTCCGCCAAGGTGGGCAACGCCACCTTCTCCAAGAAGAGTCGGTCCTGGGAGGTCTTCGTCGAGCGCTGGGAACAGAAGACAGCAGAGCACGAGAACGGCATGCTCGACGTGTTCTTCGCCTACTTCGCCGAAGCTTACGACGCGGCGAACAAGAAGGGGTGAAGAGAGCCGCTCGGTACCGTCACCTCTCTTCAAGCGGGAGGGCGCCGCCGGCCCTACCTATACGGATCCGCAGCGTCGCGCAGGCCGTCGCCCATGAAGTTGAAGGCGAGGATCACCAGAACCACCGGGATCATGGGGTAGAGCAACCAGGGATAGAAGGCGATCACGTTGACGCTGCGGGCCTCGGTGAGCAGGATGCCCCAACTGGTGATCGGCGGCCTCAGACCCAGCCCGAGGAAGGACAGCGCCGTCTCGCCGAGGATCATGCCCGGTACCGCGATCGTCGCCGAGGCGATCAGGTGCGACATGAAGCCGGGGATGAGATGCCGGCCGATGATCCGGGCAGGTCTTGCGCCCATGAGTTGGGCGGCGAGTACGTAGTCCTCTTCGCGTAGCGCCAGGAGCTTGGACCGCACTGCCCTCGCGAGACCCGTCCAGTCGAGCAGGCCGAGGATCAGGGTGATGCCGAAATAGACCACGATCGGGCTCCAGGTCACCGGCATGATCGCGGCAAGCGCCAGCCACAGGGGGATGCTCGGCAAGGACTGCAGCACCTCGATGATGCGCTGGACGATCAGGTCGAAGGTGCCGCCATGATAGCCGGCGAGCCCGCCGATGATCACGCCGAGCACGAAGGAGAAGGTGACGCCGAGCAGGCCAATTGTGAGCGAGATTCTTGCGCCGTAGATGATGCGCGAAAGCACGTCGCGGCCGAGCCGGTCCGTGCCCAGGTAGAAGAACTGGCCGTCCTTGGCCGGGCAGACGAAATGGAAGCTGCCGGGGACCAGGCCCCAGAACTCGTAGGGATCGCCGGAGCAGAAGAAGCGCAGCTTCTGCACGTCGTTCGTGTCGTCGGTGTAGTTGCGCTTCAGCGTGTCCATGTCGAGCGTCATCTTGCGCCCGTAGACGAACGGCCCGACGAAGCTGCCCTCGTGGAAGAAGTGGACGTCCTGCGGCGGCGAGTAGATGAAGTCGACGTTTCGCGTATGCAGGTTGTAGGGCGCGACGAACTCGCAGATCAGGATCATGAAATAGAGTGCGGCGAGGAACATCGCCGACCACAGCGCCACCTTGTGCCGCTTGAACTTCCACCACATCAGGCGCCGCTGCGAGGCCTGGTAGACCTTCGCCTGGGCGGGCGTCATCGCCTCGACGGAGTAGGGATCGAACGGCGCGTCGGAGACGTAATGGTCGAGCGGGGCGCCGGGCGCGGGCAGCGACGAGGTGGTCATTTGGTGCTCCCGCCCTGCAGTCGGATTCGTGGATCGAGCAGCGCCAGCGCGATGTCGGAGATGAGCACGCCGATCACCGTGAGGAAGGCGAGGAACATCAGGAACGAGCCCGCCAGATACATATCCTGGCTCTGCAGCGCCCTGATCAGCATCGGCCCGGTGGTCTCAAGCGACAGCACGATGGCCGTGATCTCGGCGCCGGAGATGATCGCCGGCAGGATGGAGCCGATGTCGGAGATGAAGAAATTGAGCGACATGCGCAGCGGGTATTTGACCAGCGTCCTGAACGGGTGAAGGCCCTTGGCCCGCGCGGTCATCACATACTGCTTCTGAAGCTCGTCGAGCAGATTGGCGCGCAGGCGCCGGATCATGCCGGCGGTTCCCGCGGTTCCGATGATGATCACCGGGATCCAGAGGTGCTCGAGGATCGACTTCGCCTTGTCCCAACTCATCGGCTCGCCAAGATACCTCTGGTCCATTAGATGGCCGACCGAGGTGCCGAACCAGATGTTGGCGAAGTACATCAGGATGAGCGCCAGCATGAAATTCGGGATGGCGATGCCGAGCAGGCCGAGGAAGGTCAGCCCGTAGTCGCCCCAGCTGTACTGGTGCGTGGCCGAATACATGCCGATCGGAAAGGCGATCAGCCAGGTGAAGACGATCGTGCAGAAGGAGACCAGCACGGTCAGCCACAGCCGGTCGCCGACGACATCCGACACCGGCAGCTCGTATTCGAAGGAGTAGCCGAAGTCGCCGTGCAGCATGCCGCCCAGCCAGTAGAAATAGCGGATCACCGGCGGCTTATCGAAATCGTACTCGGCCCGTAGCTGGTTCAGCCGGTCCATGTCGACGCCTTCGCCTTGCGCCCTGAGTTCGGCGGCGTAGCTCTCGAAATAATCCCCGGGCGGCAGCTCGATGATGGTGAAGATCAGCGCGGAGATGATCAGCAGGGTCGGCACCATCACCGCCAGGCGCCAAAGGATGTAGCGGATCACGGTCAGCTGTCCTCAAGCCAAAAGGTGTCGGGCTTGTAGATGCCCAGATAGCAGGTGGGGTCGAAGCCGTAGAGGCCTTCCTCCGGCAGGTTGCGAAGCTTGGCCGAGCGCAGGATCGGCTGTAGCGTCTGATTGACGATGCCGATCGAGAAGACCTGGTCCGTGTAGATCGTGAGCATCTGGTGCCAGATCTTGGTTCGCTCTTCGACGGTGGCGGACGCCTTCCATTTCCGTAGCAGTCCGACCAGTTCGACCACCTCCGGCATTTCCGGCGGGCGGCCCTGGTCGCCGCCCGTCATGTAGTGGATGCCCCAGATCGGCCATTGCAGGCTGTCCTCGGCCGTGGGCGCGAGCTGGTCCGGGCTCATGTCCGGCGTCGGCACGCCGTTGTCCATGCCCGACCACAGCGAGAGCATGATAGAGCCGGCAATCGCGCGACTGCGGAAGATGTCGCGCTGCGAGGTGCGTATGAAGATCGCCAGGCCGATCTGCCGCCAATGGTCGGCGACGAGTTCCAGCACGTCGGTCTCGAGCGTGCTCTCGCCTGGCGTCTCGATGATCAACTGGGCCGAGCGGCCGTCCGGCAGGATGCGGATGCCATCGTCGTCCCGCTTGTCGAGGCCGACGTCGTCGAGCAGTGCGTTGGCGCGCTCGCGGTCGAAGCCGATCCAGGCCTGTGCGTATTCGGGCCGGTAAAGCGGGCTGGTGGGCAGAACCGTGTCGGAGCTTTCCTTGCCCAGCCCGAAGAAGCAGGCGAGGTTGATCTCGCGCCGGTCGAGGGCGATCGAGAGCGCGCGCCGGAAGCGGACGTCCTGGATGATGCCACGCCAGACCTCGTCGGCATAGTTGAGGTTGGGCAAGATGGCGAAGCGTGCGCCCTGGATCTTGGTCCAGAGGCTGACCTTGACGGGGTAGCGCTTCTCCGCGTCCTTCAGGAAGGTGTAATCGGCGAAGTCGATGCCCGTTGCCTGAAGGTCGCTTTCGCCGGCGCCGGTCTTGGCCGGCACGATCGCGGAGGAGCTGACATTCAGCACCACGCGGTCGATATAGGGAAGCTGCCGCCCGTTCTCGTCGACCCGGTGGAAGAACGGGTTGCGCTCGAAAACATACTGCTCGGCGGGCGATTCCGTGGTGTTGCGCCACGGGTCGAGCGTCGGCAGCGCCGGATTCTCCGGCCTGTAGGTCCGCGACATCTTGATATGGAGCCCGGTCCACTTCTTGGCCTTGTGCTCCTTCATCAATTCCTTGAGCTTGTCCTCGCTCTGGTACTTGCCGTGGAACTGTTTCAGATAATGGGCGGGCAGCACGAGGGTCTGGGGCTGCGCCGATGCCAGGCTCGGCAGGAAGTCAGGATTGGGCGCGTCCCAACTGTACCGGACTGTCAAGGGATCGACGATCTCGAACTTAGGCCCCTTGCCGTTGACACGCAGGCTGATCGGAATCCCGCCGGATGTCAGGTCCTCGTTGTTGATGATGTCTTCCCAGCAGTAGCGGAAGTCCTCGACCGAGAGCGGAGTCCCGTCGGACCATCTGTGGCCTTCGCGCAAGCGGAAGGTGAAGATGCGCTCTTCTACGACTTCGTAGCTGTCCAGGATGTCCGGCTCGAACTCGAGCTTTTCGTTGTAGCCGATCAGTCGGGCATAGCCGTAGATCGTCATGACACGGATGTCGCGCGGGCCGCCGATGATGGTGCGAATGCTCCCGCCGTTTCGCCCGGGCAGTCTGCCCATTCCTGCGAGATTGATGACGCGAGGTGTTTTGGGCAGGCGGACCGCGATCGGCGGCAGTTCGCCGGCCTCTATTTTCGGGAGCAGGGACTCTACCTCGATCCCCGCAGCCCGGAGCTTGGCCGGCATCAGCGTCGTCGCCAGCAGCCCGAGTGCGGTGCGGCGCGTGATCATCAGACCATCTCCCTCGCATCCGCCGAGCGGCGTGCCAGGACGAAGTGCCCTTCGCCCAGATCCGCCGGCGTTAGCGAGTCCTCTCCATCGGAACGGAACTGAGGCGGCCATGCGCTCTGGTCCGACGCGCCGGTTGCCTGCAACGTGTTGAAGTCGAGGGGCCGATCCAGGTCGGGGAAGGGGACTGCTGCCAGCAGCGAGCGGGTATAGGGATGGATTGGCCGCTGCATCAAGGTCTCGCGCGGGGCGACTTCGACGATGCGGCCCGCGCACATGACGGCGATCCGGTCGGCCATGTAGTCGACGACCGCCAGATTATGAGAGATGAACAGGTAGGTCAGCCCGAGTTCCTGCTGCAGATCCTTCAGCAGATTGAGGATCTGGGCCTGGACGGAGACGTCGAGAGCGGAAACCGGTTCGTCGCAGATGAGAAGCTCGGGTCCGAGCGCCAGGGCGCGTGCTATGCCGATGCGCTGCCGCTGGCCGCCGGAGAAGGAGTGCGGGTAACGGTTGAGGGCCCGCTCATCGAGGCCGATGGCCTTGAGCAGCGATATGGCCTTGTCCTTCCGCGATGCGGCATTGCCGCGCTTGTGGATCTCGAGCGGCTCGGTGAGGATGTTCTGCACCGTCATGCGCGGCGACAGCGAAGACACCGGATCCTGAAACACCATTTGAATCCTTGAACGGACTTCGCGAAGTTCCTCTCCCTGCGCCTTCAGGAGATCGATCGGGCCCTTCCCGCTGTTGAAGAGCACACCGCCGGAGTCCGGCGTGACGGCCCGCATCAGGATCTTGCTGACCGTCGTCTTGCCGCAGCCGCTTTCGCCGACGAGACCCAGGCACTCGCCTCGCTTGACGTCGAAGCTCACCCCGTCGACGGCACGCACGGGCTTCTCCGTACCTTTCCAGAGCCAGCTCGACTTCTGCGTGGTATAGGATTTGACCAGTTCGCGGGCGGAGACGAGAATTTCCGGCGCGGCTGCCTGTTCCTTCCGCTCGGCCCGGCCGATCAGTGTTCCGACATCGACCTTGACCTCGCGTAGTGCCTTCAGCCTCTCGCCCGTCTTCATGTCGAAGTGCGGGACTGCCGCCATGAGGCCCTTGAGGTAGGGATGGGTCGGCCGGCGGAAGATGTCTTCGACCGTGCCCGCCTCCATGATCTCGCCGTGGTAGATGACCACGACCTCGTCGGCGATGTTCGCCACCACCCCGAGATCGTGCGTGATCAGCAGCATCGCCATATTGAGCTTGGACTGCAGATCCTTGAGCAGGTGCAGGATCTGCGCCTGGATGGTGACGTCGAGCGCGGTCGTCGGCTCGTCGGCGATCAGCAAAGCGGGTCGGCAGAGCAGCGCCATCGCGATCATGGCGCGTTGCCTGAGGCCGCCGGAGAGCTCGAACGGATACATGTCGTAGGCGCGTTCGGGTTTCGGGAAGCCGACCAGCCCGAGCATCTCGATCGTGCGCGCCTTGATTTCGGCTGCCGTAAAACCGGAATGGATGCCGAGCGTCTCGTCGATCTGGTTGCCGATCGTATGGAGCGGCGACAGCGACGTCATCGGCTCCTGGAAGATCTTGCCGATGCGACTGCCGCGCAGGGCCCTGATCTCCGCACCATCGCGCGGCAGTTTCAGGATGTCCGTCGAGAGCCCGGTCTTGGGGTCGTTGAAAACGATTGAGCCGCGCACCTTCGCCGTGTTCGGCAGGATGCCCATTACGGCCTGGCTGATCACCGATTTGCCGGAGCCGGATTCGCCCACCAGCGCCGTCACCTTGCCGGGAAGGATGCGGAAGCTCGCATTTCGCACGGCATGCACCGGCCCGCCGACTACGGCGAATGAGATACCGAGGTTCTCGATCCGGAGGAGATCGTCTCCCGCGCTCTTTCCAGAAACATCCATCGGCTGTTCGCCGCCCACCTTTGTTCTTCCCCAGCCTCGACAGTAACTTGAAGCCGGGGAACTGCAAGGCCCGCATAGTGATGAGATTTGACAAGTCTATGTCGGGCGGCCGAACAAAGTTGTTTGAGCGGCGAAGGGAGGGGCGAGGCGCGGCTGGGCAGCAAGCCCGCGCCCAATACTAGAAATTGCAGGGAGCCCCCACGAGCACATCCTTGCAGTGAGGCGAGCGGCGGAAATCGTCGTAGTAGAGCGTCCATTCCCCCGCATTGGCCGCCCTGTATGGCCCGAACTTGAAATACTGATTGGGCCCCAGTCCCTGGTCAGCGTGCCCGATATGTCCCTTGATGGTGACGATCGGCTTGCCGTTGGCGTAGAGCTCGATGTGACCTGATCCGTCCGGGCCGGGCTTGGTGTAGACTGCGAAGTCGATCCAGCCGGAGTTCGGCGCGGGCAGCTTGTTACCGTGGTCGATCACCTGGATCGCCGACGTGCAGCTTGCATAGAGCTTGCCGTCTTCCGGCGTCCAGGCGGTGTCGGTGGCGACCAACGCCCGCATCTGATTGGTGTCCGGGCGCAGCCACACCGGCACTGCCCCGGCATCGCACGGTTCGGAGGGCTTTTCTATCGCCCCCTGCGCGACATAGTTCGTCTCCACGGTCGCGAAGAGTTTGCCCTTGCGCAGACGCAGCGCCAGGAAAGGGCTGAAGTCGCCCTCTGCCCCCGGATCGATCTCGCGCTTCCACTGCGCGATCAGATAGCGATGGTCGTCCTGGGGGATGGGATCGGCGAACTTGACCGCGAAGCCGTACCAGACGCCCTGGTCATATGGGACGCGCAGTTCCGGTCTTTCCCAGATCTCGGCGCGCTCGCTGCATCCGTCCTTGCTCGTCGGGCAGATTGGCCGGATGGTGAGTTTCAGCGCGCCTTTGCCGTTGCGCATTACGTCCTGCTGGAACTCGAAGGTGCCGGCGCTCTGCTCATAGTTCTCCTTGTAGTAGAGTCCCCCCGCATCGGTGAAATCCGGGCCCTCCAGGCTGTCCTTCAGAACCAGATCATTGGCATTGGCGAGCGAAGACGTTGCGATGCTGAACGCTGCGAGTGCTGTCATGCCGAACGTTCTCAGCCTCACTGGATCGCCTTCCCATTTCCTGATCCGGGCTGGCCTGCCGCAGTGTCGCGCAGGAGCAGCATCAGTTGCTCAGCGTCCGAAACACCGTCATAGCTGATCTCGATTGAGCCATCATCGTCAAGCTCGGAAAAGTCGGCGATGTCAGGGTGCTGTATCGTCAGCTTTTCCTTCACGCCCTGAAGTTTCTCCCTGCCGAGCGTAATCCAGGAGCCGCCGCAATAGTTGGCGAATTCCTCGCTGGCTATGACGCTTTGAGGATACTTCTTGGTGAGCGCCTGCAGCCGCTGCACCTGGTTCACTGACGAGCCGAAGGCCGAGAAGGTCAGGCGGTCGTTCAGTCCCACATTGCCGAACATGACATTGCCCACGTGCAGTCCGATGCCATAGCCGAGTTCGGCGCGGCCCTGCAGCCGCCTTCGTTCGTTGAGTACCTGCATTCGGGCGGTCGCCTTGGCAGTCGCCGCGAGCGCCGTCCGGCAGGCGATCTCCGATGGCTCGTGATGGCGATCGCAGGGGTAGACTGCGAGAAAGCCGTCGCCCAGGAAGCTCAGAATCTGCCCGCCGCTGCGGTTGAAGGGCGCCGCTATGGCGTCGAAGAACTGGTTCAGCGACTCGATGTAGGCCTCGCGGCCTTCCTGCTCGGCGAGCATGGTCGAGCCCCGCATGTCAGCCATGACAAGTGCGGCCCGGATCGTGTCACCCTGGCCGCGGCGGATATTGCCATTGAGCACGCGCTTGCCCGCATCGGGTCCGAGATAGGTTGTGAGCATGTTGTCGGCGAGCCGGTGCAGCACCGCCATCTTCGCCGCCACGGCAAGATTGTTCTGGATGCGCAGCAGCGCGGCGATCACCGCCTCGCTGAAGCCGGTCGGACTGTCGGTCGACCAGGACCCCATCATGCCCTGTTCCTTCCCAGCCCCGAAATAGTGCTTGAAGGCGATGTAGTCGGTGATCTCGAGCTTCTTCAGTTCGTCGAAGATCGGAAACTCCGATGGGCTGTTCGGGTCGATCCGGCGCCTGAGATGATCGAGCTTGTTCGCCAGCAGGTGGTAGTAGGGGCTGCGAAGAAAGCGTTCCGACCGCTCCCCCGGCTTGTTCCGGAAGCCTTCGACGCGCATGCCGGAGCCACGCTCCCAGGTGAAGCCTAGCGCGTCGTAGAGGGGATGCAGCATCGAAAAGGTGAGATGCACGCGCGCCAGCGGCAGGCCCGCCGCTGCAACGCGCTCGCAAAATCCGCGGATGATCGTTTCGAGGTCGTCCCCGGCAAGCGAGGATTGGGTCAGCCAGTCCGCCACCCGGTCCATCAGGATGGTGGAGACTTCGGTCGACGTGCCGGTAGCCATGCGGTGTCCGCTCGTTCAGGTTCTTTGTTCGAAGACGAGATCAGCACCCTTCGGCCTGGACCTCAGGATGATGCCGAAAGCTATGTAGGAATGGAGACCCGGATAGTGAACCAGTGATGGGCCGCAAAATTGAGGTTTGAACATGCGGCCAAGGCGCCAGGTTGCCAAAGCGGTCCTGAGCCGGCGCATGACGCGGCCGCCGGCCAGGGTCCGCTCGAACAACTCCGGGTGGACGGCAATCTGGAGGGCCTTGGCAGGATATCCGCTTAGCTGCGCCAGTTGCTGAGCCATCTCGTATTCGTACCCTTCGATGTCCACCTTGACCATGCAGGGAGCGCCCTCCGCATGCTCCATGATCTCGCGCAGGCTAAAACCCTCGGCCGTCGCGCATTCCCCGTTTCCGATCGGCAGGACGCTTGTCTCGGAACTGCCGAAGCCTTTCACCGCATGCACCGAGACGGACCGGCGATCCGACAATGCGCCCGCGAGGACGGTGACATTGGGCAGGCGCTGAGCCAGCCGCTGGAGCAGGGCGGCGCATTTCGGGTCAGGGTCGACGGCGACGACGGATTTCGCAATTTCGGCGGCATAGAAGGGCGTGACACCGATCCAGGCGCCTATGTCGACGAACACGGTTTCCCGATCGAGGTGGCGTTCGAGGACGCGGAAGGTGCCGGGCTCCCAGCTTCGCGCAGCCAGCCGCAGATAGAATTTTCGATACTCCGGGAGATCGGGCAGAGCGACGGTGTGCCCAAAATAGCTGACGTCGATTGTTCGGACGTCAGGCGCGATATATTCGCGAACGCCCATAAGCTGCTGCAGATGGCCGGCATGTATCCCGGCCGATCTGGTTGACTACGTCATGCAGCCGCGACGGCCTTCGCCTTGAGGTTGGACGCGGCCATGGCATAACCGCCTGCGGCGCCATCGATGAAGTGCATGTGATCGCCCTGGAGCGGCGACGCCACCAGGCAGGTCATCAGAGCCGAATCCTGCCGGTGCAGTCCGTATCGCGCGACACCTTCCGCCTCCGCTTGCTTCAGGCGCTGCTCTATCCCGTCGACGGCCGCCGCATCGAGATCGAGGGTCAGCTTCAGTCCGTCGTCGAATTTCCGGAAGTCCGAATTCGCGGTGACTTCCTCGACATAGTGGCGGCCGTTGAACCTGCCGAGGCCCAGACCGGTCGCCCGCGAGAAATTCAGGGCTGCGGTCTGGAGCAGGATGGGGATCTTGGCGAATAGCCTTCGGCCGGCGGGTGCAAGGGCGCGTGCTTCCGCATCGATGCCGCTTGGGGGAAAACGGATGTGCAGCGCCTCAACTGAGACCGGGTGTCCGCCGCGGTGCTGCTGGCCGGCTATGGCGAGCACGTCGGTGACGAGTTGCTGGAATGCCGCCGTTGCCGTTCCGCTCACGGGAACGGCGATGATGGAGACAATCTCGCCGCGAGTGGCCTGGATGGGATCCCAGCGGCAGGAGAGACCCGTGAGATCGGGCCTCGTCCCGCCGGGGGCGGCAGGAACCACGTAGCGGCCGGCCTTCATCTCTGCTTCGGCCCAGCTTGCCCCGCCGCCGGTGAACATCGCGTAGGACACGCCCGGGCTCGCGTTGAACATCGCCACCCGCACATCCAACCCGCGCGCCCTGATGTCACCGATCGGCACGATCGCGGCGCGCATGGTGAGATCGAGTTCGTCCGCCACCCAGGTCTGGGTAGCGGCCAGCGCAGTGACCGCTATGTTACGTAGTCTTCCTGGGACCGCTACGACGGCACCGTCGCCGCCGAACACAAAGGGCAGGTCGCGCCGCCCGAGCGCGTTGAGGAGCGCCGAGATCATGCTGGCCCCGGCCATGTTGACGGCCTTGTAGCGACCTCGGTCGATCGCCTGGGTCGAGCCGACGATGTCGGTCGTCGCCAACGCCCAGTCTTCCGGCAGGGGCCTGTAGTTTCGGACATCCGCCACCCCTTCGAATTGCGAGAAGGTCGGGATGGAAGCGAGGAAGCGGTCATCCGGCATGTGCGGCTCCATCAGCCTCTTCTTGGCACACTCATATGGTGCTCCCGGATGGGCCTCGCCATCCGCAAATTGACTTGGCCACCCGCCGCAGCCATAGGCAGGCGCATGAAGATCGCCTTCTACGCGCCGATGAAGGCGCCGGATCACCCCGTTCCGTCGGGCGACCGGCTGATGGCGCGGCTGCTGATCGAGGCGCTGCGGCGTGTCGGCCATATGGTTTTCGTCGCGTCGGAGCTTCGCGGCTACGGCTCGAGTCCAGACACGTTTCCGGAACGGCAAGCGGCCGGCACCGCCGAAGCCGAGCGGCTTCTGACCGAGTGGCGCGGGAGCGGTGCACCCGATCTGTTCTTCTGCTACCACCCCTACTACAAGGCGCCGGACTTCCTCGGCCCGCTGCTCTCGTCGGCGCTCGCCATTCCCTATGTCACTGCCGAGGCGTCCTATTCACGCCGCCGCGGGGAGGGGCCCTGGGCTCACTCGCAGGCGGTTGTGGAAGCCGGGTTGCGCCAGGCCGCACTCAACATCTGCTTTACGCAACGCGACCGGGAAGGCCTCAGGACCGTAGTTGCCGAGGAGCGGTTGGCGATGCTGCCGCCCTTCATCGATTGCGCTGCATTCACCCTTGCCAGAGCCGGCTCGTTCCCGCCGCGCTTGATGACGGTCGCCATGATGCGGCCCGGCGACAAGCTGGAAAGCTACCGTTTCCTGGCTCGAGCACTGAGACGATGCCTCGATCTGCCGTGGACACTTTTCATCGTGGGGGACGGCGCGGCCGGGGATGAGGTTCGATCACTTTTTGCGGATTTCCCGCCGGACCGGGTCGACTGGCTGGGCGAGAGGCCGCCCAAAGATCTGCCGAGGATTCTGGCCGAAGGCGATCTCTACGTCTGGCCGGGGATCGGAGAAGCCTTTGGTCTGGCCTACCTCGAAGCTCAGGCTGCGGGGCTGCCGGTGGTGGCGCAGGCCGTGGCGGGGGTTCCGGAGGTGGTGATCGACGGCGCCACCGGTATTCTGACTCGGGAAGGCGATCTGGACGCTTATGCGGCTGCTATCAGGCGCCTGCATGAACAGCCGGACCTGCGCAAAACGCTGCGCGAACAGGCACGCCGCTTCGTCTTCGCCGAGCGATCGCTCGACCGCGCGGCCGACCGTCTTTCTGCCTTGCTTGCGAGGTTCGAGCCATGACGGAGGATCACGTCTGGCAACCCCTGGCGGACGCCCTTCAGAGATGGCGCGACTCCGGGCAGCAGCCGGTGTTCTGGCTGCGTGACGACGACGCGATCGAGCGAACCAAACCGATGGAGCGCCTGGTCGATCTCACAGCGGATTTTCGCGTGCCCATCGCTCTCGCCGTCATTCCTGCCCATGCCGATCCGGGACTGGCAAGCTACGTTGATGGCAGGAAGCATGTCCGGCCGGTGGTTCACGGCTGGACACACGAAAACCACGCGCCCGCCGATCAGAAGAAGCAGGAACTCGGGCCCCATCGCCCGGCAGGGATGGTGTTGGACGAACTCCGCCAATCGCTGGCGAAGATGGACGATCTGTTCGCCCGGTGGTCCCCGGTCCTCGTGCCCCCGTGGAACCGGATTGATGCGGCTCTGACACCAAGCCTGCGCGAAGTGGGATTTTCCGCCCTGTCCGTATTCGGCCCGCCCAAGCCGGCGGCCCTGCCGCTGGTCAATTCGACGATCGACATCATGGACTGGCACGGCACCCGCGGCTGCCGGCCGCACGCTGCGCTCGTGGCGGAGATCGTCGCCCAGCTTGAAGCTGCACGAGTGGGTCACGCGCCGGCGATCGGAGTGCTCACCCACCACCTGGTTCATGACGAGGCGGCGTGGGTGTTTTTGGAGCGGCTGTTTGCGGAGACTGCCGGGCTTTGCCGCTGGGTCGATGTCGATGAGTTGCTCGCCGAGGATGCGGCGACGCCGGGCAGCCGATAAGAGCTTTCGACTAAGCTGTTGCCTGTTTCGCCTCAGCAGAGGCGATCTCGATCGACTGGCCGTCACGCGCGGCGAACGCGCCAGGGAATTCCGCCTTGGCCTTCGCTTCGATCTTCGCCAGCGCCGCATCCGTCCGGAAAGGATCGTGGTGGAACAACCCGAGCCTGCGTGCACCCGCGGCCTTGCACAGGCGAACGCCCTCCTGCCAGCTCGAATGCCCGAAGCCGCGGTACTTGGCCATCTCCTCGTCGGTGTAGGCGGCGTCGTAAAGGACGAGGTCGGCCTTCTCGATCAGTGACAGGACGTTCGCGTCAGGCTTTCCCTCGACGTGCTCGGTATCGAATACAAGGGCCACGGCCCGGCCGCCGAATTCCACGCGGTAACCTATGCAGCCGCCGGGGTGGTTCAGGCGGGCCGTCCGGATCGTCACCTCCGGCCAGGGATTGAGCACGTCCCCGGCTTTCAGGTCCCGCGCGTCTAGTGAAGCGCTGCAGATCCCGATGCCGACCGGAAACCATGGCGGCTGCATCAGTTCCCGCAGCATCTCCTCGGTGGTCATGACCTCCGTCAGGCCGGACCAGATCTGGACCCCGATGGCGCAATCGTACAGCGGCGCAAAGAACGGAAAGCCCTGCACGTGGTCGTAGTGGAAATGCGTGAAGAAGAGATGCACCTCGCGCACTCCCTCCTTGAGCAGTTGGATGCCGGCGGGCTTGATCCCCGTCCCTGCATCGAAGAGCAGGGTTCGGCCGCCGCATGAAACCTCAACGCAGGCGGTGTTGCCGCCATATCGGCGAAACTCGCTTCCGGAGACCGGCACGCTGCCGCGCGCGCCCCATATCCGTACCTGAAGGCTGTCGTCTCTGCCCGCGGCCTCTGCTGGCGATTGGGTCCGGGATGCGTCGACGGCCCGGAGGCTCCGCACGGGGGCGGCTTTGGGCAGGACGCAAGAGGCAGCCTGACTGCTGGCGGGTGTTGCGCCCATGATTGGGCTCGGCTTGGCGCGCGCGCTACGAATTTGTCTGCCTCGCCTTGCTGCGGGCGGCCGTCAGTTCCGCCGTCGTGTGACTGAGGCGGTCGGCCAGCACCTTGACGATTTCGACCGTCATCTCCGGAAACTCGGTGAGCAGCCGCAGGAAGTGGTCCTTGCGGATGCGTAGCACTTCGAGCGGGGCTGCTGCCCGAACAGTCGCCGTTCGGGAGACATCGCAGAGGATGGCGATCTCGCCAACGATTTCATTCGGCTCCACCTCGGCCACCTTGATCTGGCCGGTCGGGGAATCGACGATGACGTCGGCCCTGCCCGAGAGCACGACGTAAGCCGCGTCTCCTTCGTCGCCCTGATGGAACAGCGTCTGACCCTCGTTGTAGGTCACACGGTCGGAGGTGAAGGCCAGGAGCTTCAGCTTGGCCGGAGCGACGCGCGAGAAAAGCGGTATCTTCCGCAATGTCCCAACTTCGTCGTTTAGCAGCATGATCGTCCAGCCCCGAAGATCATCGCCCAGCGGTGTCCTTATGCCACCAGTCGCATGAACATACCGTTTTCCTTCGACAGAGTCTCCGGCGTTCCATCCTGAACAATCTCGCCCCCATGGAAAACGATTATCCGCTCGAAAAGGTTCGCGAGACCCGCGTTTGGCAGGACCCATATGACCGCAGGATTACGACCGTCACGTGTCACTTCCTCCAGAACGTTCTTGGTGACTACATCCTGCGACCTTTGGTCCAGCGCCGAAAGCGGCCTATTGAGGATGAGGAAGTCACCACGCTTCAGCAGCGCCCGGGCCAGGTCGAGCTTCTGGCGCTGTGCGCTTGTCAGGCGCCGGCCGCCGACACCCACGTTGAACTCGAGCCCGATGTCCAGCACCTCGTCGTGAAGCCCGAGCGTGTCGAGGAGTTCGCGCACCAGCGACCGGATGCGCTCCGGCCCGTCGGGCTGGTTGTGCTCGATGCGCCCGAACAGGACATTGTCGATCAGGGTCGCGGCAGTGGTGTATTTCTCCGGATCGTAGCGCTCGATCGCGCGCTTCAGGTCTTCCGGCAGATCCTTATGGAATCGATGACGCGCCGCCACGATCCGGTCCATGAGCTCCGGGGTGAGCAGGCCGAAGCGATGCCGCGGCTCGATATAGGCGAAGGACAGTTTGATCATCCTCACCCTGTCCTCGGGGTTCACCACATCGAAGGGCTTGCCGCGAAGGCGCTGCAGCAGTTGCTCATAGACCGGGATCTCCTCGGGTGCCATGAAGGCGAGTTGCTGGAAGAACGGATGGTCCGGAGGAAGATCGGCGAACAGTTCGATCGCGTTCTCGGCGATCGCTATGCCCATGAGGTAGAGGTCTTCGCCGAGCCTATCCTCCCTCAGGATGGACTTGAAATATTCGCTGCGCGCCAGCTCCTTGTCGGAGAGTTCGGAACCGCTCGCTGCGCCGAACAGAAGGTTCTCGCCGACCGTGGCATGTACGTTGTACGCGTTCGGCTCGAAGGAAGCGATGAGGCTGCTCAAGCCTTGTTCGTGCAGTCGTTGTCTTAGTGCCTGGCGCACTTCCACGATCCGCCCGGTGATCCCCGGATGGAGCTTGGGATCGACCCGTGAGCGAAGCGCGAGGTCGAGTATGTCCTGGGTCAGCACGACCGCATCGAGCACCGGACGCAGCACGTAGTAGAGGTCTTCAGGGCCGGTCGCTCCCGCCGCGGCATAGTCCACCCAGTCCGAGTTCGGATCGTAATCGGGATTGCCGGCGATCTTGGCCTCTTCCATGTGCCATCGGCGTTGGGCCGATGCATCCTCGTCGTATTTGGGCTCGCTCAGCGGGGCATGCTTGAGGCCGTAGAGAAAGTTGTCGCGCAATGATCCCTGGAACAGGTAGGTGTCCGACGAGGCATAGGCTATGCGCCTTCCCGTGACGGCTTCGGGGAGTTCGAGAAGATCCCTGTCGCCTATGCTGATGCGTCCGGATTCCGGCCAGGCCAACCGTGCAAACGCCTCTGCCAGCGCTTCCGCTCCGCCTGCCGCGGTTCCGACCACGGCGACCTTCTCGCCGGGATGGATCTGCACCGAAACCCGGTTCAGGACCTTGGCGCCGCTGTCGTCGATCATGCTCAGATGCGAGGTTGCGAGGGGCTCCGTGATCGGCCCGACCGGATGCGGAGTGAGCATCTGCAACTTTTCGTCCATGATCGTGTCGACAGTGAACTGCTCGACGACCTGCGCGTACTTGACCTGCACATCCTGCCGGTTCTGGTCCCAGTCGATGAGTTCCTTCAGGGGGCCGGGTAGGTCCTTGTATGCGTTGATGACCGCGACCAACTGGCCGATGTCGAGACGGCCCTGCAGCGCGAACCAGCCGCCGACCAGGTAGAACAGGAACGGCGTGACCTGGGCGAGGAAGTTGTTGATGAACTTGACGAGGAATTTCCACTGGTAGAGGTCGTAGCGGATCTTGAAGATGCGCCCCAAGCGATCCGCGATATCGGCGCGCTCGTAGTTCGACGTGTCGTTGATGTGGATCGCGCCGATGCCTTCGACGAGTTCTCCGACACGGCCGGACAATGCGCGTGCCGTCAGTTGCCGCTCCCGGCCGAGCCGGATCAGCCGCTTGCGCATTTGCGGGATGAGCACGAGTTGGATGGCCACGATGAAGGCGGCAATCATGCCCAGCCAGAAACTTTGGACGATGATGAAGATGAGCGCCGTAAGCGCCTGTCCGCCAAGCAGCGCAGGCTGTACGAAAGCGTCGCCGATGAAGCCGCCGAGAGGCTCGACCTCGTCCTTCACCATGGTGGCGACTTCGGAGGGCTTGATGCGCTTGAAGTTACCGGGTGGGAAGCGAAGCACCCGGTCGACAAGCTGGAAGCGGATCCGGCGCAGCATGCGCTCGCCAAGCCGGCCCTTGTAGGTGTTGATGTAGAGCTTGAAGGCGCCGTTCACGATCACCAGGCCCAGAAAGACCAAGCTCAGCCCGACCAGTGTCTGGGTGCGGTTCAGTTGGAAGCCGTCGAACAGATGGAGGCTGCCGAGCAGCGGCACGTCGACGTCGATCGCCAGGAAGGGCTGGGTGGCGCCCGGGGTCTCGAAGCCCTGGCCCTGAATCGGTCCGTTGACGATCCGCTTGGGCAGATCGAAGGACATGAAGTAGGGGATCATCGACAGGGCGACGACGAACAGGATCCAGATCTGCTGCCGCCAGGTGTGGACCCAGATATATCGGGCGAGGCTGGGGTCCATGCTCTCAGGCCCCTCCGAGTATGGCCGGGGCAGAAGCTGCCGTGTCGACAATGCCGTCATGTCCCGGCCTATCGCTCAACTGCATGGACCTGTCTGATGCCCGCCGATTGCCTGACCCCGCCCTTCAGCCTACAACACCAAGATGCAGGAAGCTACCCGGCCCGCCGAAGCTGAACAGGACTGGCATGCCGACGCCTTCGACCTGGCGCGCGGCGTTGCAGCCTATACGGGAAGTCCGCTGCTGAAGGGCGTCGCCAGGGTAATCGGCCGCTATCCGCAGGCCGCGATCGCCAATGCATTCAATCACAAGCAGGTGGCCTGCAAGACGTGGGCGCGCGACAGGCTGTTCGAATGCGCCGGCGGCGCTTTCGGCCGCATCTGCATCGTCGGCGGCTGGTACGGCGTGCTGGCGGGCATGCTGCTCGAGGACCATCGCTTCACGATCGGGCAGATCGAGAACAGCGACATCGATCCTGATGTCGCTGCCATCGCGCAGACGCTGAACGAGGCCTTTGGCGATCGCTTCCGCGCTCTGACCGCGGATATGTACAGGCTCGATTACATGCGGCTGCGACCCGACCTCGTGATCAATACGAGTTGCGAGCACATCCCGGACCTGCGGGCATGGCTTTCGCTGATTCCGTCGGGGACGCGCGTGCTCCTCCAGTCGAACGACTATTTCGCGCATCCGACGCATGTCGCATGCGTGAACTCGTTGGCGGAATTCGAGAAATTGGCTCGGCTGTCGCGCGTCGATTTCGCCGGCGAGCTGCCGCAGAAGAAGTACACGCGCTTTATGCTGATCGGGCGGGTGTAACCCCGCCACCATTTCAAAACAAGGTGCGGAGCAGTCTCGCCGAGCCACGCGCTCCGTCGAGGTCGAGCCGGGCGGACGGCGGCTTCGGCTGCGCCAGGGCGCGCTCGATCGCGCCGGCGAGGCGCTCCGGCGTGAGATCGTCTTCCGCGATCATGCTGGCCAGCCCGAGTTGTGCCAGCCGTTCGGCCCTGGCCGTCTGCTCTGTCTCCCCGCCCGCGCTGAACGGGATCAGCAGGGAGCGGCAGCCGGCGCCCAGAAGGTCCCCAACCGTGTTGTAGCCGGCCTGCGACACGGAGAGCTCGGCGCTGGCCAGAAGGTTCGGAAAGTCTTCGCGGAAGCGCATCACCTTCAGGTGCGGCGGCGCCTCGGCTGCGGCGCGGTCAAAGGCCTCCTGCGGCAGGTTCGGTCCGGTGATCAGCCCCCATGGGACGTTTTCGGGCAACAATTGCGCTGCCTCGACCGTCGCGGAAACGAGGCGCGTACCCGCGGCTCCGCCGCCAGCCGAGATCAATACGGGGAACGCCTCGCCGGCGGGCGTTGGAGGCTGGCCGGCCACCAGTCCGGTGTAGCCGACGCGCGGCCTGATTTCGGAGGCGAGCGGAAAGGTGTCCTCTAGGCGGGCGAAGGAAGGATCGCCATGAACCATGACCAGGTCGAAGTGATCGTTGAGGAGCGCCAGCGTCTCCTCGTTGCGGCCCGGCTTGACCTTCTCCTGCAGCAGGTCGCGGATCGACGTGACCAGGCGCGGCCGAGGAGAAAGGTCCCGGATGGCGTCGAGCAATGGCAGCAGTTCGAAGCGCATCTGCCGCCGTCCGAATGGAAATGCTTCAAGGATGACGATGTCCGGCCTGCTCTTCCTTAGGGTTTGCAGCAGGAGATCCGTCCGCCTGGCGCGGAACGCGTCGTCGATCGGGTTGCCGTCGTCGTCGACGAGGCCCGAGAAGGATTCGGAGCGCGATCGGACTGACGGCAGGGCCACATGATCGACCTCGGCTGACGGGAATCCCGGCACCGGGCGCCCGCCCGTGACGATCGTCACCTCGAACCCATCCGCCTTCAGGGCGGAGGCCACTCGGCTTGCACGCGCGAGATGTCCGATTCCGAGCAGATGCTGGACGTAGAAGAGAACCTTGGGGCCGGGCATCAGGCTTGCTGCCATTCCTTTTCGAAGAGTTCGACCAACTGGCCGATGCTCGCATGATGGTCGAAATGATGTCGCACCCGGTGCTCGGCCGCCGCGCCGAGCCGCTCCCGCAGGCCGGGATCGGTGATCGCTCGAACCAGTGCTTCGGCCAGTGCGCGCGGATCGTCCGGCTCGACCAGCAGGCCGGTCTCGCCGTCGGTCAGGAGTTCCGGGATGCCGGAGACCGCAGTGGTCACGCAGGGGAGCCGCTGGCTCGATGCCTCGACGAGCACGTTCGGCAGGCCGTCGCGATCCCCGTCCGCGGCGATCCGGCAAGCGAGAGCGAAGAGGTCTGCGTGGCGGTAGTGCGCCAGCACTTCCTCCTGCGCCAGCGCGCCCTTCCAGGCCACGCGATCGGCGATCCCCAGCTTCGCCGCAAGTACCTTGAGCTCACCGAGTTTCTCGCCGCCGCCGATATGGACGAAACGCCAGGAGAGATGAGCCGGCAGCAAGGCAAGCGCCTCGAGCAATGTATCGAACCCCTTCTTCTCCACTGCCCGGCCGACGCTGACGATTGTGACCGGCCTGTCGGGATCGGAGCCGTCTGCTCCGGAGCGCGCGCCGTGAAACGGCCCGAACCGGTCGAGGTCGAGGCCGTGATAGCTGAGGTGCACCTTTGATGGCTTGCTTGCCAGCGCTTTCAAGTGCTCGAACCCGGACCGGGTGCAGGTGACGACCCATGAGGCGTGGCTGAGCTTGGAGCGCAGGTCCCAGTCTTCGGAGGTCCAGATGTCTTTTGCATGCGCCGAACAGGTCCATGGAATACCCGTGATCGTGCTCGCATATGAGCCCACCGAGCCCGGAGTATGGATGAAATGGACGTGCAGCCATTCCGCGCCTTTCGGCCATTCCGCCGCGAGCACCAAGGCCTGACCCAGCCTACGGACGCGGTTGCGTGACGGATCGCGGAGAAGATCGGGAACAAAGCGAGCAAAGGCCCGCCAGAAGCCTGCGGTGAACACTCCGCGCGCTGTCGCCTTGAGCACGCGCCAGGGTTCCTCGTGCAGGTATTCTGGCAGGTAGAGAACGGGTGCGCGGATCTCGTCGTGGACGGGATGGCGCTTCTTGTCGGTAGGCCGGCGCATCGAGATCAGCACAAGCTCCATCCCCGCCCTCTCCAGGCCGAGCAATTCTTGCGCGATGAAGGTTTCGGACAGGCGCGGATAGCCCTTCAGGAGGACCGCGATCGTGCGCCGCCGTGTGTGGCGGAGCTCCGCGGCGTCTGGACCGGATAAGTCGGAGAATTCCACGAGTGCTATTTCTGATTGTCCAGAGAGTTGGCGAGGGGGTCCAGTTTGTTCTACCCCCGGCGCTATACCACCGACAGCTGCGGTGCTGGCCGCTCGTCCAGCCAGTCCCCGACAATCTCCGAGATATGGGTCAGGCCCTCCAGGCGGAGATCCGGCCGGGATCGCGACGGCGGCGTCCGGTGCGGCAGCGCCTTGAGTGCCGCGGCGAAGCGCTTCGCGTCGGCAGACTCAGCCGGAAGCAGCATGTCGATCAGTCCCAGCTCTGAAGCGCGCTGCGCGCGGATGAGTTGCTCTTGGCGCGGCGCCAGACGGGGCACGATCAGCGCCGGCTTGTCGAAGGACAGGATCTCGCAATAGGTGTTGTAGCCGCCCATCGCCACGACGGCCTTGGCGCCGGCGACGAGTTCCTCCATGCGGTTGTCGAATTCGCGGACCTCGATGTAGGGGATCTTGGCGCTTTTGGCGATCAGCTTCTCCCGCTTCTTCGCCGGCATGTAGGGCCCGAGCACGATCAGCGCCTTGTGGGTCAACTCCGGTTCCTGCTGGTACGCGTGAATCACGTCATGGACCAGGTCCGCGCCGTCTCCGCCGCCACCGGTGGTGACGAGGATATAGTCTCCTTTCGGCCGGTGGGTTGCTCCGCCATCCTGAGACAGGCTGCGCTGCAGGAAGCCGACGAAGTCCATCTTCGCCCGCACCGAGTCCGGAACCTCAAGCCCGGTGAGAGGGTCATAGAAATCCGGCGGACCATAGACCCAGATCCGGTCATAGAAGCGGCTTATCTTGCGCATCGTGTCGCGGCGGGCCCACTCCTCGTCGAGCAGGTGCGGCGCGTCCATGACGTCCCTGAGCCCCAGGACCAGCGTGGTGCCGCGCATCTTCAGGTAGCCAAGCGTCTCCTCGACCTCGCCCTTGAGGCCCATAGGCTCCTTGTCGACGATGAAGATGTCCGGCTGGAACGTCTCTGCGGTGTGGCGGATGATCGACTGCCGCATCTTGAGCGTCTCGTGCACGTCGATATGTCGCTCCAGCGAGGTGTATTCGCCGTTCCGCAGCTTGATCACGCTCGGGATCTTCACGAAGTCGACGCGCGCGCGGTAGTCGAAGGCTCCGGCGATCTGCGCGCCGGATATAATCAGCACATGAAGGCCACGGAAATCCTCGACCAGCGAATGCGCGATCGTGCGACATCGCCTCAGATGACCGAGGCCGAAGGTGTCGTGGCTATACATGAGAACACGAGCGTGTTCGAAGCGCCGCATCATCCCCGGGTCACCTTGGTCGTCGCCTCTCCGCGGCGTTCCGCTCGTCGAGCGCACCACGATATACGAAGCCGATATAGTCGGTCTATGCCTTCGCTGCAGCCTTACCAAAGGTGAGGACATCCGGGGTTTGCCGCTTGTGCGAAATTCGCATAGCCTTTACCGCACGATAATGCGGGTCGCCTGAGGTCCCGAGGCTTGCCAACCAGAGGTGGACAAAGATGAGCAATGACAATGCCCGCCGGGGTTTCTCCGGTGTTTCCCGTCGCACCGTTCTGAAGGCGGCCGGCGCCGGCGCAGTTCTTTCCGCGGCGGGGCTGCCCAGCCGGCTGTTCGCGCAGGAGCCGCTGAAGGTGGCCGCGATCTACACGGTTCCCTTCGAGCAGCAATGGGTGAGCCGTCTGCACAAGGCCGCGAATGCCGCCAAGGACCGCGGCGAGATCGAGTACGTCGCCACTGAGAACGTCGCCAACAACGATTATGAGCGCGTGATGCGCGAATATGCCGAGGCCGGCAACAAGCTGATCCTGGGCGAAGTCTTCGGGGTCGAGGACGCCGCCCGCAGCGTCGCGGCGGACTATCCGGACGTGGCGTTCCTCATGGGGTCGAGCTTCAAGCCTGATCCGGCCCTGCCAAACTTCTCCACCTTCGACAACTACATTCAGGATGCCTCGTATCTCTCCGGCCTCGTAGCCGGTGCGATGACCAAGTCGAAGAACATCGGCATGGTCGGCGGCTATCCGATTCCGGAGGTGAACCGGCTGATGAATGCCTTCATGGCCGGCGTGAAGGAGGTCGCGCCCGACACGAAATTCCAGGTCGCCTTCATCGGCTCTTGGTTCGATCCGCCGAAGGCCAAGGAGACCGCCTTCGCGCAGATCGATGCCGGCGCCGACCTGATGTATGCCGAGCGCTTCGGCGTCTCCGACGCCGCCAAGGAACGCAAGGTCCTGGCGGTCGGCAACGTCATCGATACGCAGGCGGATTATCCCGACACCGTCGTCGTTTCCGCGCTCTGGCATTTCGAGCCGACGCTGGCAAAGGCCATCGCCGAGGTCAAGGCAGGAACGTTCAAGGCCGAAGACTACGGCGTCTACTCGTTCATGAAGGAGGGCGGCTGCTCGCTCTCCCCGCTCGGCACTTTCGAGGGCAAGGTCCCGGAAGAGACAATGAAACTGGTCGCCGACAAGGAGAAGGCGATCAAGGACGGCTCCTTCACCGTGGAAATCAACGACGCGGAGCCTAAGTCGAGCTAGCGCGACCCTCTTCTCCCCGTTAAGGGGAGGGTGACCCACGGAGCGGGCCGGGAGGGGGGCGCCGCAATCGCGCGCGTCTCACCTTGGCTTTGAAAATTCTCGATCAAGGACGCCGAGCCTTGCCCCAGCAACCCGACCTGGCGGCCTCGCCGCCACTCTCTCCTCAAGGGCGGGGGGAGCACGGAGCCCCGGTCCTCCGCCTCCAGAACATCACAAAGCGCTTCGGCTCGCTGACGGCAAATAATGCGATCTCGCTCGATCTCGCGGCGGGCGAGATTGTGGCGCTTCTGGGCGAGAACGGCGCTGGCAAGACCACATTGATGAACATCCTGTTCGGCCATTACGTGGCCGATGAGGGTTCGGTCGAGGTTTTCGGGAAGCCGCTGCCGCCGGGCGATCCGCGTGCCGCGCTCGATGCCGGGGTCGGCATGGTCCACCAGCATTTCACGCTGGCCGAGAACATGACGGTCCTGGAGAACATCGCGCTCGGCACACAGCCGATGTGGCGCGCGCGGTTCGACCGGGTCGCCGCACGGACGCGGATACGGTCGCTGTCGTCCGACTTCGGCCTTGCCGTCGATCCCGATGCCGTGGTCGCCGCCTTGACCGTGGGCGAGCGGCAGCGGGTCGAAATCCTCAAGGCGCTCTACCGCAATGCACGCATCCTCATTCTCGACGAGCCGACCGCGGTGCTCACGCCGGCCGAGAGCGAGGCGCTGTTCAAGACGCTGAAGCTTCTGGTCGCCCAGGGACTCTCGGTCATCTTCATCTCGCACAAGATGGCCGAGGTGATGGGTGTCAGCGACCGCGTCATGGTGCTGCGCGCCGGCAGGGTCGTCGGCGAACGCCGTACGAGCGAGACCACGCGCGCCGAGCTTGCCGCGCTCATGGTCGGCGAGGAGATCGCCCCGCCGCAGATCAGGGACGTGCCCTATGGCGGACAGGTGCTCGTGCTGGACGGTGTTTCGACCGCTGGCAGGAGTTCCGGTGCTTCGCTCGACAACGCATCGCTGACGCTGAAGAGCGGCGAGATCTTCGGCCTGGCCGGCGTTTCGGGCAACGGACAGGCGGCACTGTCGGGACTGATCTCGGGCACCGAGACGCTGCGCAGCGGAACGATCCATCTCTTTGGGGACGAGCACCGCGCCTGGACCACCCGCGAGGCGCTGCAACTCGGCATCGGGCGAATTCCTGAGGACCGCCACGCCACCGGCACGATCGGCGACATGAGCGTGGCCGAGAACCTGATCCTGGAGAGCTATCGCTCCCCCCGCTTTTCCCGGCAGGGTTTTCTGCGCCGCGACGCCATCAAGGAGTTCGCCCGCGAGATCATCGCTGACTACGACGTGAAATGCCCCTCGCCGGATGCGCGCGTGCGCCTGCTTTCCGGCGGCAACATGCAGAAGCTGATCCTCGGGCGCGCCCTCGATCCCAAGCCGAAGCTGATCGTCGCGAACCAGCCGACGCGCGGGCTCGACGTGGGCGCGGTTGCCTATGTCCATCGCCGCCTAGTCGAAGCCCGCGACCATGGTGCGGCAGTGCTGCTGATCTCTGAAGACCTCGAGGAGATCCTGACCCTTTCCGATCGCGTCGCGGTGATCTTCAAGGGCCGCATCTCGCCGTCTTCAAAGAGAGGCGAGCGTTCGGTCCGGGAACTGGGCGAACTGATGGCGGGACACGGGCTGGAGGCGGCGGCGTGAGTGGTCAGAGCACGACGATTTCTCCCCCCTTGAGGGGGAGATGGCTGCGAAGCAGCCAGAGGCGGGCGGACAGGCCGCGCTCGACATCCTTCATCCGCCGAGCTTTGCAGCGGCGACTCCTCCCGGCGGCTTCGCCGCCTTGGGCGAGTCACTTGCCTCGCCGGTCCTTCGGACCCCCTCAAGGGGGAGGGAAGGCCGGAGCCTATCATGCGCCTTGAACCCAAACCCGCTCCGTCGCTCGCCGAGACGCTGCTCTATCCGGTCGGCGCCATCGTCGCGACGCTGGTGATAGCCTCGCTCCTGGTGCTGGCTGCCGGCGCCTCGCCGTTTTCTGTCTTCGCGCTTGTCGCGCGTGGGGCGGCCGGCTCGCAATTCGCCATCGTCGAGACGCTCACGCGGGCAACGCCGCTGATCTTCACCGGACTGGCGGTCGCGGTCGCCTTCCGGGCGCGGCTCTGGAACATCGGCGCGGAGGCGCAGCTTTATGCCGGCGCGGTCATCACCGTGGTGCTGGGCACAGGCTTGCTGCCGCTGCCCTCGTTCCTGCTCATCCCGCTGATCGCCATCGCCGCCATGCTCGCGGGCGCGCTGCTCCTGCTCGGACCGGCGATGTTGAAGACCCGCTTCGGCGTCGACGAGGTCGTGACGACGCTTCTCCTCAACTTCGTCGTCATCCTCTTCGTCTCCATGCTGCTCGAAGGCGTGCTAAAGGATCCGACGGGGCTCGGCTGGCCGCAGTCGCAGAAGTTGATCGCCGAGGCGCGGCTGCCGCGCATCATCCAGGGCAAGCGGCTGCACTACGGCTTCGTGCTCGCGCTGGTCTCGGCGGTGGTCGTGTGGATCATCATGAAGAAGACCGCGCTCGGCTTCGAGATGCGGGCAGTCGGTCACAATCCGGAAGCCGCCTTTTTCGCCGGCATCCCGGTCAACCGCGTGCTCGCCAAGACGGCGCTGCTCTCGGGCGGTCTCGCCGCACTCGCCGGCTTCTCCGAGGTGGCGGGCCTGAAGGGAAATCTCACGCTCGATCTCTCTCCGGGTTATGGCTACACCGGCATCGTGGTTGCGATGCTCGCCATGCTGAACCCGCTCGGAGTCGTGGCGGCGGCGATCTTCGTCGCCGGCATTTTCGTGGGGGCTGATGCGATGAGCCGCACCGCTGGCGTTCCGAGCTACATCGCCGATGTGATGGTCGCCACCGCGCTGTTGACTATGGTCGTGGCGATCCTGCTGTCGCGCTACAGGCTGAGGTGGGCGTGATGACCGAAGCCTTGGAAATCCTCTTCACCGCTTCCTTTTGGGTCGCCGCGATCCGCATCGCCTCGCCGCTGATCTTCGCCACCATGGGCGAACTGATCTGCGAGCGCGCCGGCGTGCTCAATCTCGGCATCGAGGGGATCATGACCGTCGGCGCCTTCGCCGGCTGGTTCACCGTCTATTCCGGCGGCGATCTTTGGACCGGCGTGCTGGTGGCGGCATTGTCAGGCGCGGCCTTCGGCCTCCTCCACGGAACGCTGACCGTTCCGCTGGGCCTCTCGCAGCATGTGGTCGGCATCGGCATCACCCTGCTTGCGACCAGCCTTACCTATTTCACCTACCGCCTGGCGCTTCCCGAAGTGACCTCGCCGCCGAAGATCGAGCCGTTCCAGCCGCTGCCGATCCCGGGTCTCTCGAAGATCCCCATCCTGGGCGAGGCGTTGTTCTCGCAGACGCCGCTAACTTATCTTGCCTTCCTGACGGTCGCGATCGTCGCCTGGGTGCTCTACCGCACGCCGCTCGGCCTTGCGGTCCGTGCCGCCGGCGAGAACCCGACCGCGGTCGAGGCGCAGGGCATCTCCGTATCCGGCATCCGCATCGGCGCGGTGATGGCGGGAAGCGCGCTGATGGCGGTCGGCGGAGCCTTCCTCACCATGTCAGCCTTCAATTCCTTCTTCTTCGAGATGATCAACGGCCGCGGCTGGATCTGCATCGCTCTCGTCGTGTTCGGCTCGTGGCGGCCCGGCAAGGCGCTGCTTGGAGCGATCCTGTTCGCGGCCTTCGACGCCTACCAGGTGCGGCTGCAGCAACTCACCGGCGGCATCGTGCCCTATCAGATCTTCCTTATGATGCCCTATCTGCTTTCCATCCTGGCGCTGGTGCTGGTGGCTCGCCGCGCGACCTACCCGAAGGCGCTGATGATCCCCTACCAGAAAGGCGAGAGATGAGTTTTGACCTGATCGTCAAGGGCGGAACGCTGCCGGACGGGCGCACCGCCGACATCGGCATCACCGGCGAAACGATCGCGGCGATCGAGCCGCGGCTGGACGCTGAGGCGGGCAGGGTGATCGACGCCTCCGGCGACCTCGTCTCGGCACCCTTCGTCGACCCGCATTTTCACATGGACGCGACGCTCTCCTACGGGCTCCCGCGCATCAACGCATCGGGCACGCTGCTCGAAGGCATCGCGCTCTGGGGCGAACTGAAGCCGCTTCTGACGCATGAAGCCGTGAAGGAGCGGGCGCTCGCCTATTGCGACTGGGCGGTGTCGATGGGCCTGCTCGCCATCCGCACCCATGTCGATACCTGCGACGACCGGCTGCTCGCGGTCGAGGCGCTGCTGGAGGTGAGAAAGGAGGTCGCGCCCTATATCGACCTGCAGCTTGTCGCCTTCCCCCAGGACGGTTTCTATCGCGATCCGACCGCGCGCGAAAACACCATCCGCGCCCTCGACATGGGCGTGGACGTGGTCGGCGGCATCCCGCATTTCGAGCGCACCATGGCCGACGGCACCCGCTCGGTGACTGAGCTGTGCCAGATCGCGGCTGAGCGCGGCCTGCGCGTCGACATGCATTGCGACGAGACCGACGATCCGATGTCGCGCCACATCGAGCAACTCGTCTACGAGACGCAGCGGCTTGGCCTGCATGGCCGGGTGAACGGCTCGCACCTCACCTCCATGCATTCGATGGACAACTACTACGTCTCGAAGCTGCTGCCGATGATGGCGGAAGCGCAGGTCTCGGCCTGCCCGAACCCGCTCATCAACATCGTCATCCAGGGCCGGCACGACACCTATCCCAAGCGCCGCGGCATGACGCGCGTGCCCGAGATGCTGAAAGCCGGCATCCGCGTCGGCTTCGGCCAGGACTGCGTGCTCGATCCCTGGTATCCGCTCGGCACCGCCGACATGCTCGACGTCGCGTTCATGGGCTTGCACGTGGCGCAGATGACGAGCCCGGCCGATATGCGCAAATGCTTCGACATGGTGACGGCCGAGAACGCCGCGATCATGGGTCTCGATCATCTCGGCCTGGAAGTGGGCAAGCGGGCGAGCCTCGTCGTGCTCGACGCCGGCAATCCGGTCGAGGCGCTGCGGCTGCGCGCCGAGCGACTGTTCGTAGTCTCGCGCGGCAAAGTTGTTGCCGAACGTCCGAAGCGGCCGACGCGGCTCGCGCTCCCGGGCCGGCCGGCGGAAGTGGTGCGGCGCCATACCTTGCCGTAGGCCACGATCCGGCTTTCCGCTTACGTTGTAGCGCCGTCGCTTGGACCGGACCATCCGGTGAGCTGTTGAGTCAGGCTCGCTGGGCAGTCTTCCGCTTCAAAAGATCTCCAGCATGCGAAGGATGGCGCGCCTAAAGGCCCGCAGACCCTGTTCCGAGTACTCGGCAAGCTCAGGGAGGAACGGAAGGGAGATGTACCGGGAGAGAATGAATAGAATCACGCCGGCAATCAGAACGGGATATAAAAGGTTGAAGAGAACTGGCAGCCAACGGATCGGTCGCCTGACCTTGGAGTGGTCGCCGGCATTGTCGTAGTTGATGTCGGCCCGGCCCCTCCTGGACACACCAACTCCAATCTACCGAGTCATAGCCGTTGGCTGCCTTGGCCCATCCCCGGCCAACTCTCAGTTGATTTAAGCCTCAACCTTCTGGGAAGATGCCTGAAATTTTCAGCTGCATCAAGAAGGATGTTTGCAAAAACTTACTCTATTCTTCGATGTTGAAAGTATCGGCTGGAATGCGCGTGCTGAGGGTGGTGCAATCGTTTCAGCTGCCGAGGACAAGTGCCCAGTAGCGCCTGTCGGAATTGCGGGGGTCGCCCGCATGCGCCAGGCCGAAGCGCGAGAAGCGGGGATCGAGCATGTTGCGACGATGCCCGGCCGAGTTCATCCAGCGCAAAAACAGCTCGTCGGGCTCCATCCGCCCGTATGCGATATTCTCCGCCGCGGCGCCCTTGATACGGTTGCCGCGAACGCGTGAGGAGAAGTCCTTGCCCCATCCGGTGGTGTGGTTCATCCGACCGCTCGCTGCCATGTATCTCGCCTGCTCGAGCGCGGCGCGGCCGAGATCGGCATCGGCGGCAAGCGGCGTAAGGCCGTGCTGGGATCGGATGCGGGCGAGTTGATCCTGCCCAGCGTTCGTGGCGAGAGAGGCCTGGACAGAATCGTAGGAACTGGTGCTGCAGGCGATCAGAGGCAGCATCAGGACAGCGCTGCCGGCTACCAGAAAATTGCGTCGACTCGTCATCGTTGGGCTCCGTTGAGCGCCAAACAGATAGAACTGATAATGGCGATTCGGGGGCTTGTGGCGATCGAGAATTATCTTGGCTATGGAAGTACCGCGGGTGCGCGGTAGTCTTCCCGATAACGATCCAGCGCCGCTCGAATTCTGCAGGTTCCCAGCGGTGCAGATCCAGCTTTGTGGCGGCTGCGACCGTTGTTGACCGGCGCCCTGCCCGATTTGTTGTGTTCTGACGCTTTCTCGCTTAGGAACAGGCAATATCTCAGGCGAGGCCAAATGAACCATTCCAAGCGGCACGGCGAGATTCTCCGCCTCGTTCAGGAGGCCGGCACAATCACCATCGCCGAACTGGCCGCCAGGCTGGATGTCTCGCTGGAGACGGTGCGTCGTGACGTGAAGCCGCTGACGAAAGACGGCTCCGTCCTGAAGATGCACGGTGCGATCGGGCTGCCGGCGCTGGCCGGCGAGGCGCCGTTCGAGCGCCGCATGCGCGAGAACGCCGAGGCCAAGCGCGTGATCGCGAAGCACGTGGCGGCAACCATACAGGACGGCGAGTCGGTGATGCTCGACACGGGCACCACGACCAGTTTCCTCGCGCGCGAACTGCTCAGCCATCGGCGCCTGACCGTCATCACCAATTCCTCCGACATCGCCCGCACGCTGGCGACTGTGAATGGCAACAAGGTCTACATGGCGGGTGGCGAACTGCGCAGCGATTCCGGCGCGGCTTTCGGCGGCTCGGCCGTCGAGTTCGTGAGCCGGTTCAGCGTCAACCATGCGGTGATCACCGCCGGCGCCGTCGACGCCTCGATCGGCATCATGGACTACAATCTCGAAGAGGCCGAGTTCGCGCGCATGGTGCTGTCGCGCGGCGCGCGGCGCATCGTGATCACGGACCATTCCAAGTTCGGCCGCCAGGGCCTTGTGCAGGTCTGCGGCTTCGATGGCATAGGGGAACTGGTCACGGACCAGATGCCGCCGCGCGATATAGCCATCGCGCTGGACAAGGCGGGCGCGACGCTGACGATCGCAGGCCAGTAGGGCCGGAGCGCTATGGTCACGGATCCGAAGCGCAAGCTGCCCGTCTTCCCTCCGCGCACTCCGGCCGTCTATATCGGGTCATGGCGTTTACGCTGAGGCAACTGCAGTATTTCGTGGCCGTAGCCGAACTGGGATCGGTATCGCGCGCGGCTCAGAATCTGTCGATCTCGCAGTCCTCCGTCACCGAAGCAGTCAAGGAACTGGAGAGCGATCTCGGCGTCACCCTGTTCGAGCGTCACCCGCGTGGGCTGACCATCACCCATAAGGGGCATCAGTTCCTGCGCCACGCCACCAAGATCCTGGCCGAGGTTTCCGACGCGCGAACCACCTTCTCCCGCGAACAGGAGTGGGCAGGGGGGCGGCTCCAATTGGGCGTGACGTCGCTCGTCGCCGGCTATGTGCTCTCCGATCTGCTGGCACGCTATCGCCGCGCCTTCCCCGGCGTGGACGTTGGCGCGATCGAGGACAATGGCGACTATCTCGAGCACCTGCTGGTCGGCGGAGAGCTCGACGTCGCCGTCATGGTCATTTCCAACCTGCGCGACCGCATGGCGCTGCAGGCAGAAATCCTCGAGGTCTCGCCCTACCGCCTCTGGCTGCCGCTCGGCCATGCGCTAGGCGACGCCGAGATCATCGGCATCAACGACATCGTCTCCGAGCCGCTGATCATGCTCACCGTCGACGAGATCGAGGAGAACACCGGCAAGCTTCTGGCGGCGCTCGGAGCCCGGCCGCATGTCGCCTTCCGCACCCGCTCGGTCGAGGCGGTGCGCAGCCTGGTTGCCACCGGCGCCGGCATCGCGCTCTTGCCCGACCTCGTCTACCGGCCGTGGTCGCTGGAAGGCGACCGCATCGAATCGCGTGATATCTCCGGCGCGCTGCCGGTGGTTCAGGTCGGCATGGTCTGGCGCCGTGGCTCCAGCCTGCCGCAGGCCGCGCGCGACTTCATCGGCATCGCGCAGGGACAGCGATCGATCCGGCAGCGCTGAGTCAAAAGCCTCTTCGCGGGACTTTCCGATAGGGAAGCCTGTTTGCTTGTACTTGCCGGTCGATGCTATCTTCGCCGCCATGAACCAGCCCTTCCGCTCACCCGAGCTGTCGCCCACCACGCAGGCTGCCGAGGGCCTGATGCGCCGGCGGTGGACGGTGGCGGAGATCGAGGCGATGGTTCGCGCGGGGATCATCGACGAGGACGAGCGTTTCGAGCTCATCGGGGGGGAGATCGTGCCGATGAATGCCAAGGGCATCCACCACGAACTTCTGAAAAATGCGCTCAATCTGCACTTCGCCACGACGCTTCCGGGCGCGTTCCGCTTCGCGGTCGAGACGACCTTCCGCCTGAGCGAGGACAGCTTCATCGAGCCCGATTTCATCTTCTTCCGGAAGGCCGATGGATTGGCCAACCTCAATCCGCACACCGCCCTGCTCGCCGTCGAGGTCGCGGATTCCAGCCTTTCCTGGGACCTTGGCCGCAAGGCGAGGATCTACGCGAACTTCGGCATCCCGGAGCTTTGGGTGATCGAGGCGGTGTCCCGCACAGCACATCTGCACGCCGCGCCAGGGCTGGAAGGCTATGGCGATGTTCGCATGCTGGACGAGGGCCAGGCCCTTGTCTCGGCCCATGTACCGGGACTCTCGGTCAAGCTCTCGAAACTGGAGGATATCTGACGCGGTAGCGAAAGGCACGGTTAGTTGCCTGCGCTAACTCAAATCCCCGCGTCGGTATCGGAAATACCGATATCGCCGTTCTGACAAATGGATTTGCGAACGCGGCGCTTTCGGGCCACCTTCTACAAAGGATCATGTCGCCGCTGGGGAAGGCGACGTCCTCGATGGGAGATGACGATGAAAGCATTTCTGAAGTCATGTACGGCCTTGGCCGTCGCGCTTTCCATGTCCGGGCAGGCGATGGCCCAGCTCAAGGAGATCGGCCCGGCCGAGGGCCAGGTCACCATTATCGCATGGCCCGGCTATATCGAGCGCGGCGAGACCGACAAGAGCTTCGACTGGGTCACCAAGTTCGAACAGGCGTCGGGCTGCAAGGTGAACGTGAAGACTGCGAACACCTCCGACGAGATGGTCGCCCTGATGAACGAGGGCGGCTTCGACCTCGTTACCGCATCCGGCGACGCCTCGCTCAGACTGGTGGCCGGCAAGCGGGTGCAGCCGATCAATGTCGACCTGATCAAGAGCTGGTCCGCCGTCGATGACCGTCTTAAGAATGCGCCCTGGCATACGGTCGATGGCGTCCACTACGGCGTCCCGTACATGTGGGGCCCGAACGTCCTGATGTACAACACCAATGTCTTCAAGGAAGCGCCGAAGAGCTGGAAAGTCGTCTTCGAGGAGATGACGCTGCCCGATGACAAGACGAATGCCGGCCGGGTCCAGGCCTATGACGGCCCGATCCATATCGCGGACGCTGCGCAATACCTGATGCACCACAAGCCTGATCTCGGCATCAAGAGTCCGTATGAGCTCAACGAGGACCAGTACAAGGCGGCGCTCGACCTTCTGCGCCAGCAGCGCAAGCTGGTCGGCCGCTACTGGCACGATGCGTTCATCCAGATAGACGACTTCAAGAACGAGGGCGTGGTCGCGTCGGGCTCCTGGCCTTTCCAGGTCAACCTCCTGAAGTCCGAGAAGCAGCCCGTGGGCTCGACCATCCCCGAGGAGGGTGCGACCGGCTGGGCCGACACGACGATGATGCATGTCGACGCGCCCAATCCGAACTGCGCGTACATGTGGATCGAGCATTCGCTCTCCTCCAACCTGCAGAGCGACCTGGCCGTCTGGTTCGGCGCCAACCCGTCGGTTCCGGCCGCCTGCACCGATGGCCGCGGCATGCTGACCAAGGAAGGCTGCACCGCCAACGGCTTCGACGACTTCGAGAAGATCCGCTTCTGGACGACGCCGACGAGCAAATGCGCCAGCCAGAACGATCAGTGCGTGCCCTATTACCGCTGGGTGTCGGACTATATCGGCGTGATCGGCGGGCGGTAGTTTCGCCAGCCTATTGCCCCTCACCCTTACCCGTGCCTGGGCAAGCCACTTGTCTCGCCCGTCCTTCGGACCTCCGTGAAGAACGGGGAGGGCGCGGGCGTCAGCGTCGCGGCCAAGCTTTCCTCTCCCCATCGACGGGGCGAGGATGGCGGCAGGCAGGTGAGGGGCAGTACTGCGTGTGAAGCATGGACACCTGCGAAATGACCCCTGCCGTATCCTTCACAAAAGTCTCGCGTCACTTCGGCACCGTGCGTGCCGTCGACGCGGTCGACCTGGAGATTCAGCCGGGTGAGTTCTTCGCCATGCTCGGGCCTTCCGGCTCCGGCAAGACGACGTGCCTGCGCCTGATCGCCGGCTTCGAGCAGCCGACGGCGGGCCACATCCGCATCTTTGGTGAAGAAGCCCAGGGCGTCCCGCCCTATCGGCGCAACGTCAATACGGTGTTCCAGGACTACGCGCTGTTCCCGCACCTGAACGTGCTGGACAACGTCGCCTATGGCCTGATGGTCAGGGGTATCGGCCGCGCCGAGCGCCACAAGGCGGCGGAGGAAGCGCTTGCGCTCGTTCGCCTGCCCGGATTCGGCGCGCGAAAACCCAGCCAGCTTTCCGGCGGGCAGCGGCAGCGGGTGGCGCTGGCTCGCGCTCTGATCAACAGGCCCAAAGTCCTGCTGCTCGACGAGCCGCTCGGCGCGCTGGACTTGAAACTGCGCGAGAGCATGCAGGAGGAGCTAAAAATCCTGCAGACGTCGCTCGGCATCACCTTCGTCTTTGTCACGCATGACCAGGGTGAGGCGCTGTCGATGGCCGACCGGGTGGCAGTCTTCAACGAAGGCCGCATCATGCAGGTCGGCACGCCGCAGGACATCTACCAGAAACCGCGCTCGCGCTTTGTCGCCGACTTCGTCGGATCCTCGAACGTGCTGCCGCCGGATTTCGTCCAGCGCTATGCCGGCCAGAGGCGCTGGGGCAGCCTCAGGCCGGAGTCGATCCGGGTCGCGCGCCAGGCGGCGGGCGAGGGGGTCCAGGCCCGGGTGGTTGCTCTGAACTATCTGGGGTCGGCGACCCGCCTTTCTCTCGACGCCGGCGGCCTGCGTCTCCACGCGACCGTCCCCGCCGGCGCCGCTCTCCCGGAACCCGGCGAGCACGTGGCGCTCACCTTCAACCGCGAGCAACTGCATCTGATGGAGGAGGGGGCGTGATAACTGCTCGCCCCGTTACTTTCCGGCCGCTCCGAGGCACCCCCATCCCGTACCCCTCCCCTCGAGGGGGAGGGGAAGCGCGGAGCGCCTCATGACCGCCGCGACAATCACGTCTCCGCCGGCCAACCCCGCCATTCTCCCGGCTCGCGGCGGAATCCTGAGCAGCCTGTCGGACCTGTTCTGGCGCCGGCCGAAATTCCTGCTGCTGCTGATGCTCCTGCCGCCGCTTCTGTGGCTGGGCATCGTCTATCTGGGCGCGCTGCTCGCGCTGCTGCTGCAGAGCTTTTTCTCGATCGACGAATTCTCGGGCATGATCAACCGGGAGTTCACGCTGAAGACCTATAGCGAGCTTCTGCTGCCCTCCAACATCGACATCATCTTGCGCACCGTCACCATGGCGGCCTTGGTGACCGTCGCTTCGGCCGTGATCGCCTTTCCGATCGCCTATTATGCGGCCCGCTACGCCCGCGGCAAATGGAAGGCGCTGTTCTATCTCGGCGTCATGCTGCCCTTGTGGTCCAGCTATCTGGTGAAAGTCTACGCCTGGAAGCTGATCCTGGCGAAGGAAGGCATTCTTGGCTGGCTGCTGGAGAAGCTGCATCTCACCTGGCTGCTCGACGCGTGGCTGTCGCTGCCGATCGTCGGCGGCAATTCGCTGTCGGTCTCCTTCACCGGCACTTTCATCGTCTTCGTCTATGTCTGGCTGCCCTTCATGATCCTGCCGATCCAGGCGGCGCTGGAGCGGGTCCCGGTCAGCCTCACAGAAGCCTCGGGCGACCTCGGCGCCTCGCCCGGCCAGACCTTTCGCCATGTCGTCTTTCCGCTGGCGCTGCCCGGCATCGTCGCCGGCTCGATCTTCACCTTCTCGCTGACCCTCGGCGACTATATTATCCCGCAGATCATCGGCACGTCCCGGCTCTTCATCGGCCAGGCCGTCTACGCGCACCAGGGCACGGCCGGCAACATCCCGCTGGCTGCAGCCTTCACCGTGGTCCCGATCGTCATCATGGGCTTCTATCTCTGGGCCGCCAAGCGCATGGGGGCGTTCGATGCGCTCTGACCGCTCCACTTCCGCGCCTCTTGCCCTAAAACTCGCCGCCGCGGCCGGGCTGCTGTTCCTGCACCTGCCGATCCTGCTCATCTTCGTCTATGCCTTCACGACCGAGGAGAAGACCTACCAATGGCCGCCGCCGGGCTTCACCCTCCGCTGGCTGGCCGTCACCTGGAACCGCCCCGACGTGTGGCAGGCCTTGTCGCTGTCGGTGAAGGTCGCGGCCCTTTCCACGGTGATCGCCATCGTGCTCGGCACGCTCTGCGCGGCCGCGGTCAGTCGCACAAGGTTCTTCGGCCGCGAAACGATCTCGCTGCTGGTGATCCTGCCGATCGCCTTGCCCGGCATCATCACGGGCATCGCGCTGCGCTCGGCCTTCAGCCTGATGGAGATACCCTTCTCGACCTGGACCATCGTGCTCGGCCACGCGACCTTCTGCGTGGTCGTGGTCTACAACAATGCCGTCGCCCGCTTCCGCCGCACTTCCGGCTCGCTGATCGAGGCGTCGATGGACCTCGGCGCCGACGGCTTTCAGACATTCCGCCATGTCGTCCTGCCGAACATCGGCACGGCTCTGCTGGCCGGCGGCATGCTCGCCTTCGCGCTCTCCTTCGACGAGGTGATCGTGACCACCTTTACGGCGGGCCAGCAGCAGACTGTACCAATCTGGATGCTGGAGGAACTGGTGCGGCCGCGGCAGCGCCCCGTCACCAATGTCGTTGCGATGATTGTGGTGCTCGTCACTGCGCTGCCGATCCTCGTTTCCTATTACCTCACCCGCGATAGCGACCAGATTGCCGGGGCGGGAAAGTGAACTGGCATGCGCCGGAATCAAAGCAGCCTTTAAGGGAGAACCTATCATGGACACCTCAATGCTGATCGGCTCGAAATTCGAGGCTGGCACCGAGACCGAGGAGGCCATCCTCGACCCCAAGACCGGCGAGACGATCCTGAATCTGCCGGAAGCCAGCCAGTCGCAGATCGATGCGGCGGTATCCGCAGCGCAGGCCGCCTTCGCCAACTGGTCGCGCACGACTCCCGCGCAGCGCTCCGGCTATCTGCTCAGAATAGCCGAGCGCATCGAGGCCGAGGCGGAGGAATTCGCGAGGCTTGAGGCGCTGAACTGCGGCAAGCCGATCAACGCCGCACTGAACGATGAGATCCCTGCGATCGTCGATTGCTACCGCTTCTTCGCCGGCGCGGTGCGCACCATGCCCGGCGTTGTCGCGGGCGAATACCTGCCCGGCTTCACGTCGATGGTCCGGCGCGATCCGGTCGGCATCGTGGCCTCGATAGCGCCATGGAACTACCCGCTGATGATGATGGCGTGGAAGCTGGCCCCGGCGATCGCCGGCGGCAACACGGTCGTGTTCAAGCCTTCGGAGCAGACGCCGCTGACCGCACTTAAGCTAGCGAAGATCCTCGCCGAAATCCTGCCGGAAGGGGTGGTGAACGTGGTGCTGGGGCGCGGCGAGACCGTCGGCAACGCGCTGATCAACCATCCGAAGGTCAACATGATCTCGATCACCGGCGACGTCGCCACCGGCAAGAAGGTGCTGCAGGCGGCCGCCAAGTCGGTGAAGCGCACGCATCTCGAACTCGGAGGCAAGGCACCCGTGATCGTCTTCGACGATGCGGACCTCGAGGCGGTGGTCTCCGGGTTGCGCGCCTTCGGCTACTACAATGCCGGCCAGGATTGCACGGCTGCCTGCCGCATCTATGCCGGCAAGGGCATCTACGAGAAGCTGGTGGCGGACCTGTCCTCAGTGGTCTCGACGATCAAGTACGGCCAGCCAGACGATACGGAGAACGAGATCGGCCCGCTGATCTCGCAGCGCCAGCGCGATCGGGTGTCCTCCTTCGTGGAGCGGGCGGCGGAGCTAAAGCACATCGAGATCACCACCGGCGGCAAGCCGGGAGCAGGCAGCGGCTTCTTCTACCAGCCCACGGTGGTGGCAGGCGCCCTCCAGGAGGACGAGATCGTGCGGCGCGAGGTGTTCGGCCCGGTGGTCTCGGTGACGCGCTTCTCCGATGTCGATGAGGCGGTCGCCTGGGCGAACGATTCCGACTACGGCCTCGCCTCCTCGGTCTGGACCAAGGACGTTTCCCGCGCCATGGCGACGGCTGCGCGGCTCCAATATGGCTGCACCTGGATCAACACCCATTTCATGCTGACCAACGAGATGCCCCACGGCGGCCTGAAGCAGTCCGGCTACGGCAAGGACATGTCTCTTTACGCGCTGGAGGATTACACCGCGGTGCGCCACGTGATGGTCGCGCATGGCTGAACCGATAGGGGAAACCCATTGATGGACCCGGCCGGCTGATCCGACCGGGTGTCCAATGTCTATACGATCAACGCCTTCGTCTAGCCGAGTTTGGGCCGGTGCGAGAATGCCGGCCCGTCTACTGATACACCTGGTCCGACCAGATGCGATGAGCTATGCTTCCCCGCTGCGGGAGGGGGATTCATGAAGATCGGCTTCTGCATGTTCCTGTGGACGACCAGTGTCACGGGAAAGCACGAGAAACTGCTGAAGGACATCAAGGCGACCGGCTATGACGGCGTCGAGATCCCGATCTTCGAGGGCGAGCCGGACGACTACAAGCGACTGGGCGAGATGCTCGACCGCATCGGGCTGGAGCGCACGGCCGTCTCGGCCATGGGCGATCCGGCCATGAACCTGATCGGCACGTCAAAGGAGCGCAAGGCTGGCATCGCCTACATGAAATGGGCGATCGACTGTGTCGCAGTGCTCGGCGCCGACACGCTCTCCGGGCCGCTCCATTCGACGCTCGGCCGCTTCACCGGCACGGGCCCGACGCCTACCGAGAAGCGTCGATCGGTGTCCTCACAGCGCGCCATCGGCGATCATGCCGCGGCGAAGGGCGTCACGATCGGGCTGGAGGCGCTCAACCGCTTTGAATGCTATCTCGTCAACACCATGGCCGACCTGTGCGCCCATCTCGACGAGATCGGCCATCCGAACATCCGCGCGATGTACGACACTTTTCACTGCAACATCGAGGAGCAGGATCCGATAGGCGCCTTCACGCGGCACACGGACCATATCGTCCACGTCCACATATCTGAGAACGACCGTGGCGTGCCCGGCCGCGGCAACATTCCCTGGAAGAAGACTTTCACGGCGATCCGCGAGAGCGGCTACGACGGCTGGCTCACGATCGAAGCCTTCGGCCGCGGCCTGAAGGACCTTGCGGCCGCCACCAAGGTCTGGCGCGACTTCGCCGAGAGCCCCGAGGCGGTGTACCGCGAGGGCTACGAGCACATCCGGAAGGGCTGGAAGAGGGCATCAAGCTAGGTCGTCCGATACAATAACATCAGTCCCGGCGATGCGACTTAAAGTTGCATTGCATCAATTGGACGCGTATAACGAGAGTGCACCAGACGGTTAATCCCGCACCGCAACTAGGGGGAGGTACTGCGAATGACTTTCGACGACGCAACGCTGGACGGCATCAAGGACGAAGCCGCGAGGTTGAAGATCGAATGGGAGGTCCTCGCCGCCGTTACATTGGTTGAAAGCGGCGGACGGCCACTGTGGGATGGTCTTTGCCCTATCCGAATTGTAGGGCACTACTTCTACAGACTGCTGCCCAAAGAGAAACGCGACCAAGCCAGAAAGGCAGGCCTCGCCGATCCCAACGCCGGGAAGGTCAAGAACCCGGCGAGAATGGCTGATCGGTATGCGCAACTCCAGCGCATGATCGACCTCGACGAGGAAGCTGCGCTTGCAAGCTGCTCTTGGGGGCTCGGCCAGGTCATGGGAGACCATTGGAGATCCCTCGGATACGAGAATGTGCAGGAACTGGTAGCCGATGCGAAGGGATCGATAGCCGGCCAGGTTCGGCTTATGGGGCGCTTCATCGAGCGGAATCTTCTGGTCGACGAACTGCGCCGGAAGGACTGGGCGAGCTTCGCGCTCAAGTACAACGGCAAGGGCGCGCTCAAGAACGGCTACGACGTCAAGATGGCGGCGGCCTATGCAAAGATAGTCAAGGATGCCGGAAGCTATGCGTACGCGCTGAATTCCGTCGATTTGATGCTTGAACGGGGCGCCAAGGGCGCATCGGTGCGCAGCCTGCAGAACAAGCTGCACAAATTTAGATACTATAACGGTGCCCTTGACGGCGTTTTCGGAGGAGGTACTGAAGCGGCTGTCATGGATTTCCAGAGAGACGCAGGCTTGCAGGTCGATGGCCGAGCCGGACCGATCACCATGGCAAGGCTGGATGGCTGGACCGCTGCCGATAGCGCACACGCCAAGCCCAATGGCGTTGCTGACGTAGTATACAAAAATCAGCAGGCGATACGTAACAGGCCGTGCACCACGCAACTGGTCCAGGCCCTCGGATCTGCCGTCCACGCTGTGTTCGGCCCGGGCATGCAAGCGCAGATCTACAGCGGCGGGCAGCCAAGGTTCGGCACCCCCGGAAAGCGCACGGGAAGCATCCGGCATGATGATTACGGCCTAGGCGGCAGAGCGCTGGATGCCTGGATCATCGACAAGAACGGTGATCGGCTCACCGGCAAAAATCTCGCTAAGTTGGGGCAGTATTGGCTGGCATCAAACCTGGGCGGCTGTGGACTCGAGATGGCGACCGGCGGCATACATCTCGACGAATGGACCACTCCACCCCCAGGCGGAGGGATGTACTGGATGTATCCCTACGCGGAGAAGCAATCTTGGGGCAAAGATGTTCGTCAGATGCTGATTGACGGAACACGCGGCATCATGCCGTAATCCCTTTGCGGTTTTGGCCGCCATTCTTGCGAGGCGGGGATATGTCCCACTTCGCCTCGCCTGGCCGCCGACGATGAAATCTGGCCAGGATACCGCGAGGGCTGCAAATACATCAGCATGGGCTGAAAAATGGCCGCCGCACAGCGGCTCCGGGCTCGCCCTTCCACGCCGACCCGCGCTTCAAAATTTTCTAGCATTGGCGATTGGGCTGCGCCCGCGGCAGACCCAACTTATCCCACTCTATAGCTCTCCAAGGTGCTGATCTCCGATTTCTGCTCGCCCATGTTACGCCCTTGCTATTGGGCGCCGGCGGCCTGCGCAGCCTTGCCGGGACTAACGGGTCGGCGGATCATTGCGGGCGGTGGGCCGGAGGAGAAAACGGTCACGTGCGATCACTCAGCCGCCGGAAGCGCCATTGGCACAGACGACGAATAGCGCTGGCCTATCTGCCGCGAGCCTTCGGATTGAGATACGCTGAGCGGTGTTGGAGCAGCGCGCCTTGAGGGCCGTTGCGGGAGGTGATTGGGGACACATGTCGAGCGCAGTCGAAACCCAGGAAGTGCAACTAGAAACACGCTCGCGCCGGTCGGGAGGGCGAGAGGCGAGGCGGGCAATGAGGGCCGCGCCGCTGGCCGATGACGTTAGGCCAATCCGCCCCGGCCTCGAGGGCGGCCAGTACAAGCCTCTCGTCCGAGATGATCTGGAGCGGATCCACGAAGCGGTGCTGACGCTGCTCGAAACGGTCGGTTTCGCCAATGCCATTCCGAGTTGCATCGAAGCGCTCACGCGTGTGGGTGCGGAGATGGGCAGCGACGGCCGCCTGCGCTTTCCGCGCGGCCTGGTCGAAGCGACCATCAAGAACGCGGCGCGCGACTTCACGCTCTATGGTCAAGACCCCAAGCACGATATGATCATATCGGGCTCGCGGGTGCATTACGGCACCGCCGGCGCGGCCGTGCATCTCGTCGACGTCGAGAAGCGCGAATATCGCGAGTCGATGCTGCAGGACATCTATGACGCGGCGCGGCTCGTGGAGGGCCTCGACAACATCCACTTCTTCCAGCGGCCGATGGTTCCGCGTGACGTTCCGGACCCGCTGGCGATGGACTTCAACACGCTCTACGCCTGCGTGATGGGCACGTCGAAGCATGTCGGCACCTCGTTCACGGTCCGCGAGAACGTCGCTCCGGCCCTCGAGATGCTTTACGCGATTGCCGGGGGCGAAGAGAATTTTCGGGCGCGCCCCTTCGTCTCCAACTCCAACTGCTTCGTCGTGCCGCCGATGAAGTTCGCCGAGGATGCCTGCGGCGTGCTCGAGGCATGCATCGAAGGCGGCATCCCGATCCTGCTGCTCTCGGCCGGCCAGGCTGGTGCGACTGCCCCGGCCGCGATCGCCGGTGCGGTGGTGCAGGCCGTCGCGGAGGTGCTTGCCGGCCTGATCTACGTCAACGCCATCAAGCCCGGCCATCCCGCAATCTTCGGCACGTGGCCGTTCGTCTCCGACCTGCGCACCGGAGCGATGTCGGGCGGCTCGGCCGAGCAGGCGCTGCTCACCGCGGCCTGCGGACAGATGGCGCAGTTCTACAACCTTCCGGGCGGATCGGCCGCCGGCATGGCCGACTCCAAGCTGCCCGACATCCAGTCGGGCTACGAGAAGGGCATCACCAACGTCATGGCTGGGCTGTCCGGCCTGAACCTGGTCTATGAATCGGCCGGCATGCACGCCTCGCTCCTCGGCTTCTGCCTGGAAAGCCTGATCATCGACAACGACATGCTGGGCCATTGCCAGCGCTGCGTGCGCGGCATCGAAGTGACTGACGAGGCTCTCTCCGTCCAGACGATCGCCGATGTCTGCATGAACGGCCCCGGCCATTATCTCGGCCACGAGCAGACGCTGAGGCTCATGCAGACGGAATATTTCTATCCGGCTGTGGGCGACCGCTTCTCGCCGAAGGAATGGAACGAGAAGGGCCGGCCCGACATCCTGTCGCGCGCCATCGCCGAGAAGAAGCGCGTTCTGGTGGATCGCTTCCCGCGGCATGTCTCGAAGCTGATCGATGACCGCCTGCGCACCCGCTTCGGCGACCTGATCAAGCTGCCGAGAGGGCAGATGGGGCTCTAGAGGTTTTCAATCCTCCTCCACGGGGCCCATAAGGGCCCACGGATGAATGTTTCCCCCTTATCCGGCCGCTTTGCGGCCACCTTCTCCCCGCTGGGGAGAAGAGGAAGGCGCCGGCCTCCGCGATCTCCTCTCCCCGTAGGGGAGAGGTCCGCCGAGCAAAGCGGAGGCGGATAAGCGGGAATTTTTGGCTTGGCCCGGAGCACCTAAATTTACCCGGCGCTCAGCGCGGCCCCGCTCGCCCACTAACTGTGACAACTCGCGCACCGCGGCGAGGAAGCGACGACGCGCCTTTGCCGGCGGCGCCCAGCCATCGAGCGTGTCAAGGCAGGTTCTCACAGCAGCCCGATAGTTGCGGCTGGCGCCTATGGCCTTGTGCTGTTCCAGCCATTCCAGCGCTTCCCACGCCGACCCCACGGCGCGCCTAGCCTGGCCTTCGACAATCTCCACGGGGGTGGGGAACCGTCTGTCGTTCATGAAGAAACTCCAACTCACTTGCAGCCCGCCGAAACGGTACATGTGCCTTGAGGTTCCCTCGTCTGACCGAGTCGCAGTGCATTCGTGTGACACGCGGCCGGGACTTTCCCGTCGCGGCCGCTACCAGCGGGCGATGAATCTGAGATTCTCATAGGGCAGCGCCCGCCCTGGGCGAGCGGGCGCCGGTTCGCTCTCCTCAGAAATCCATGCCGCCCGGGGGCATTGCCGCAGCAGCGGATTCCTTCTTCGGCTTCTCGGCCACCATCGCCTCGGTGGTGACCAGCAGGCCGGCGACGGAGGCTGCATCCTGCAGCGCCGCGCGCACGACCTTCGCCGGATCGATCACGCCTTGGGCATAGAGATCGCCGAACTCGCCGGTCTGGGCGTTCCAGCCGAAGCCGAACTCGGTCTTCTCGCGCAGCCTGCCGACGATGATCGAACCTTCGGCGCCAGCATTCTCGGCGATCTGGCGCACCGGTGCCTCGATCGCGCGGCGAACGATTTCGATGCCATGCTTCTGGTCGGCATTGTCGACGGTGAGATTGTCGACTGCCTTCGCGGCCCTCAGCAACGCGACGCCGCCGCCGGGCAAAATGCCTTCCTCGACCGCCGCACGGGTGGCATGCAACGCGTCGTCGACGCGGTCCTTCTTCTCCTTGACCTCGACTTCGGTCGAGCCACCGACGCGGATCACCGCTACGCCTCCTGCAAGCTTGGCGAGGCGCTCCTGCAACTTCTCGCGGTCGTAGTCGGAGGTGGTATCCTCGATCTGCTGCTTGATCTGGGCGACGCGGCCCTGGATCTCTTCCTTTCGGCCGGCACCGTCGACGATGGTCGTGTTCTCCTTTTCGACGACCACCCTCTTGGCACGGCCGAGCATCTGCAGCGTCACATTGTCTAGCTTGATGCCGAGATCCTCGCTGACGGCAGTGCCGCCGGTCAGGATGGCGATGTCCTCGAGCATCGCCTTGCGGCGGTCGCCGAAGCCGGGTGCCTTGACGGCCGCGACCTTTAGGCCGCCGCGCAGTTTGTTGACCACCAGCGTGGCAAGCGCCTCACCCTCAACATCCTCGGCGATGATGAGCAGCGGCTTGCCGGACTGCACGACGGCCTCGAGCACCGGCAGCATGGCCTGCAGGTTAGAAAGCTTCTTTTCATGGATCAGCACGTAGGGCTCCTCGAGCTCGACGCGCATCTTGTCGGGGTTGGTGATGAAGTAAGGCGAGAGATAGCCGCGGTCGAACTGCATGCCCTCGACCACGTCGAGTTCGGTGGTGGCGGTCTTGGCCTCCTCGACAGTGATCACGCCTTCGTTGCCGACCTTCTGCATCGCCTCCGCGATCATCTGGCCGACGGAATCGTCTCCATTAGCGGAAATTGTGCCGACCTGGGCGATCTCGTCGTTGTTGGTCACCTTGCGGGCATTGACCTTCAGCTCCGCGACGATCGCATCGACTGCCTTGTCGATGCCGCGCTTGAGATCCATCGGGTTCATGCCCGAGGCGACGGCCTTGGCTCCTTCCTTCACGATGGCATGGGCAAGCACGGTGGCTGTGGTGGTGCCGTCGCCGGCGACCTCGCTGGTCTTCGATGCCACTTCGCGCACCATCTGCGCGCCCATGTTCTCGAACTTGTCGACAAGCTCGATTTCCTTGGCGACGGTGACGCCGTCCTTAGTGACGCGAGGCGCGCCGAACGACTTGTCGATGACGACGTTGCGGCCCTTGGGACCCAGCGTCACTTTCACCGCATCGGCCAGGATGCTGACACCGCGCAGCATGCTCTCGCGCGCGTCCGAATGGAATTTCACTTCCTTGGCAGCCATTTGGATCACTCCCTTCAATAGGCAGCTTTCGGTGACTGATTGGTTCGAAGAGGCCGTCAGGCGGCTTTTTTCAGCCCGCCGGCGTCCTCGATCACGCCCATCACGTCGCTTTCCTTCATGATGAGCAGGTCCGCGCCCTCGAGCTTGATCTCGGTGCCGGACCATTTTCCGAACAGGATGCGGTCGCCGACTTTCACATCCAGCGGAATGAGCTTGCCCGCCTCGTCACGCGCCCCGGAGCCGACGGCGATGACCTCGCCTTCCTGCGGCTTCTCCTTGGCGGTGTCGGGGATGATGATCCCGCCTGCGGACTTCTCATCCGCTTCGATGCGGCGAACCAGAATGCGGTCATGCAATGGACGGAACGTCATGTCGTTCTCCTCACGGGACAAACAGTTTCTGAAGTTCCTCCGCTCCGGTCCGGCTGGGCCGGAGCGGCATGCGATCTTCGGCAAGCTCCGGGCGGCAATCGAGCTGGTTTGCCGATGTTGGCATTTCAGGAGACTTGCGAAAGCATCTTAGCACTCGGTTGCCTAGAGTGCTAGCGCGCTGTAATCGTGAAACTTTCGCCCGAATGGCCTAGAGCCATATGCCGCCAGCCCTCTGACTCATTCGAATGGTTCATCTCCCATAAGCACCTTCGTCCGATAGACAGCGCGGTCCGCCTCGGCTACGCCTGCGTGTACGCGAAGGGAGGAGCAGCATGGCGCTGATCATTGAGGGCGAGGAGACGATCGCCGCCCCGATCGACAAGGTATGGACCAGCCTCAACGACCCGGAGGTCCTGAAGGCCTGCATCCCCGGCTGCGAGAGCCTCGAGAAGAAGTCCGACACCGAGTTGGCCGCGACGGTGGTGCTGAAGATTGGGCCGATCAAGGCGAAGTTCAACGGCGAGGTCACGCTGAGCAACCTCAACCCGCCGCATTCCTATACGATCACTGGCGAGGGTAAGGGCGGAGTAGCCGGCTTCGCCAAAGGCGGCGCCGACGTCACGATTTCGGAGACCGGATCCGACCAGACGCTGCTGAAATATGCGGCAAAGGCCGAGGTGGGTGGCAAGATCGCCCAGCTTGGCAGCCGGCTGATCAGTTCCACCGCCAAGAAACTGGCAGGCGAGTTTTTCTCGAGCTTCAACCAGACAGTAAGCGGCGCCGAAAAGGTGGACGGCGCCTGAAGCCCTCGGTGGCTCGATAGCCTATTCGAAGACGATCGCGGGCGTCGCGGCCGCCGTGCGGCCCTGCTCTTCGCGCAGCCGCTCCAAGACCTTTCCAGCGATATCGCGGTAGATCTTAGCGTGGCGACCCTCCGGCTCCGAGACCACGACCGGCGCGCCGGCGTCGGAGCTTTCGCGAATTGCCATCTCGAGCGGAACTTCGCCCAGGAAGGTGACCCCAAGGCGCTCCGCTTCGCGCTTGGCCCCGCCGTGCCCAAAAATGTCGTAGCGCTTGCCGGTGTCGGGAGCGACGAAGTAGCTCATATTCTCGACAATGCCGAGCAAGGGCACGTCCACCCGCTTGAACATGTTCAGCCCCTTGCGCGCATCGATCAGCGCAAGGTCCTGCGGCGTCGAGACGATCACCGCGCCCGCCAGCGGGACCTGCTGGGCCATGGTGAGTTGCGCGTCGCCCGTTCCCGGAGGCATGTCGACGACCAGTACGTCGAGCTGGCCCCACTCGACCTCGCGCAGCATCTGGGTGAGCGCCGACATGACCATCGGTCCGCGCCAGATCATCGGCGTCTCCTCGTCGACGAGAAAACCGATCGACATCAGCTTCAGCCCGTAGTTCTCCATCGGCTTCAGGATCTTGCCGTCGACGGTCTGCGGACGACCACGGATCTTCAGGAGACGCGGGATGGACGGCCCGTAAATGTCGGCATCGAGCAGTCCGACCCGAAGACCCTGGGTGGCGAGACCGAGTGCAAGGTTCACCGCCGTGGTGGATTTGCCGACGCCGCCCTTGCCGGAGGCGACCGCGATGATCGCCTCGATGCCGGGAATGCCGCGCTTGCCCTGGCCGTGCGAGGCAGGCGCGTGCGGCGCCGGCCTCGGTGTGGCACTAGCCGGGCGCGGCCCGGCTTGTTGCGGCGCCGGCCTGCGAACGGGGGCTTCCATGCCGCCGCCCTTCTTCTCGGCCGTAAGCGCCACGACGGCGCCTGCGACGCCCGAAATGGCCTTGACGGCACGCTCCGCGGCGGCGCGGAGCGGTTCCATTTCCTGGGCGCGCGCGGCCGGCACGGTGATCGAGAAGAACACCTTGGAATCGGCGATGAAAATCTCCGAGACGAGGCCGAGCGAGACGATATCGCCTTCGAGATCCGGACCCTTGATCGTCTTCAGCTTCTCGATGACGGCTTCGCGGGTGACGGACATGGCGGCGCTCTTTCCTGATTAATGCGCTCCAGATAATGCAGATAAGGCAGAACACCAAGCGGCATGCGACTTAAGCTCCTCTCAAGCGCTGCACCTAGAGATGCATGCGCCGTCGGATGGCCTGGCGACGCCGCTGGACTCCTCCCGACCTTGTCGCCCGGATCAGCAGAATTCGACCTCGACGTGTCGTTCCGTCTGCGAAACGATCCTGCACGGCCGGTCGATGCCGTCGGAGCGGATCATCAAATTGAACTTCTCGGGAAGACCATAAGAGCTCGACAGGTCCAGGCCGGCGCCCTCCTCGGACAAGGTCCTGACCGTGCAATCCACGGTGGACATGCGCCGGTTGAAGTGGATTTGGCCGGCTTTCAGCACGCGCCGGCGCGCGTGGCTCTCGGGCGAGGGCTGCGGCCGCCAGCCAATGACGCGGTTTCGCCCCTCCGCCTTGGCCTGGTAAAGGGCGGCGTCGGCATTGGCCAGCAGGCCGTCGACATCGGTCGTGGCAATGTCCAGCGTCGAGACGCCGAAGCTCGCCGTGATCTGGCAAGGCTCGCCGCCGAGCCGGAACTCCGTTCCGGCGATCGCTGCCCGCAGCTTCTCCGCGACCTCCAAGGCGCCGCTCCGATGCGTGTGCGGCAGGATGATTGCGAACTCCTCGCCACCGATGCGCCCGAACACGTCGCTCTGACGAAGATTGGCGGCGCAGGCACTGGCGACCGCTGCCAGCACCTGGTCGCCCGCCGCATGGCCGAAACTGTCGTTGACTCTCTTGAAGTGATCTATGTCGAGAGCGATGAGGCTGAGATTGTGCTTGTGGCGCTGCGCCAGGGCGATGGCCCGTTCGCCGCTTTCCCGGAACGCCCGCCGGGTCAGGGCTCCCGTCAGCGCATCAATCGAAGCAAGTTGGCGGAGCGCGATATACTCGACCGTCATGTCCGCCAGTTCCGCCAGGACGCGGGTCTGGCGTTCGCTGAAGGAGCGGGGCTTTGTGTCGATGGCGCAAACCGTCCCGATGTTGTGCCCATCAGGCGTCCTCAGCGACGCTCCGGCATAGAAGCGTACCTTCAGACCGCCGGTGACATGCGGATGGGTCGCGAAGTTCGGGTCGGCCAGTGTGTCCGATATGATCATCGGACCTTCCTGTTGGATCGTCATTCTGCAGATCGTGTCGCGTCGCTCGACCTGCTCGATGTTGAGGCCGATGCAGGCCTTATAGAGCTGCCGGTGGGCATCGATAACCGTGACGAGCGCGATCGGCACCTCGAAGATAGTTTGGATCAGCCGCGCGATCCGGTCGAAGGATTCGTTGCGCGGCGCGTCCACCGCGTCCAGGCGATCGAGCGCATCGAGGCGTTGATGCTCGGCGGCCTCCGCCGCGGACGGCTCCGCTTCCACCCCGATCGTTTGCTCGCGAAGCAATCCAGCACCTCCGCAGGGCGGGCGTCACACTTCGGGACAACCTGCAGGAGCACTCTTAGCGAGAGGTTACCGGGCGAATTAACCAAAGGGGATGGCCGGGACGGACATTTTATTGGCGGCGGATGTCGGCAAGAGCCCTGTCGGACCGTCCTTGGATCGAAGACAACGAACATAGGAAAGAGCGATGGAAAAGATCATCACCTGCTTGTGGTTCGACAAGGAAGCCGAAGATGCCGCGCAATACTATGCGTCCGTGTTCCGCAACGCAAAGGTCACCGCAGTGACCAGGGCGCCCGGCGGAGGCGAGCCTCATGTAACCCAGGGGGCCGTGCTGACCGCGGAGTTCGAGATCGAGGGCAGGGCGTTCGTGGCGTTGAACGGAGGCAAGGTCGACTTTTCCTTCAACGACAGCATCTCGTTCCAGGTCATGTGCGACGACCAGGCCGAGGTCGACGAATACTCGTCGAAGTTGACCGCAGATGGCGGCCGGGAAGTGCAGTGCGGCTGGCTTAAGGACAAGTACGGCGTGTCATGGCAGATAGTGCCGAGAATCTTTCCGCGTCTCATCGGCGATCCTGACCCGGCGAAGGCTGCGCGCGCCATGCGGGCCATGATGCAGATGATCAAGCTTGACATTGCCACGCTCGAGGAAGCGGCCAGGGGTTGACCACCGCGGGCCTCGTGGTGCGGCCGCTGCTGGATCGACGCCAGACATCTCGTCGGGCTGATCGCCACGAAGCGCGATCCGCATACGCCGCTCGCGTCTGCACTGATTGCTGAGGCGACCGCGCTCGCCGGCGTCTTCGCCTCGGCCGGGGAGGGCAATCGGACTGCCGCTAACCAATCCTTCTGCTTTCGATCGTGCCCCCGAGGAGATCGGCTAGCTAAAGATGGGCCACGCGGCTTGCCGGGCTAGCGTCGGCCGGCATCGAACTCCATCACTACGTTCAGCAATTGCGCCTGTTGGAGCAACTCGTATTCAATGTCCTCGAGGGCGATATTCTCCGCTTCGTTGCGCTTTCTAACCTGCTCTGCAAGCAGCGGAATATTTATGACTCCGAGCGTCGAAGCAGCGCTCCGCGCAGTCCGAAGAATGTCGGATTTCAGCAATTGAGAGAAAGGTCGTTTCATAGCGCCCTCGCAATCGGATGGGCCGAAAACGTTGAAAACAGACCGTATCACGAAGTGCTGGAACGGGCAACCGATTTCATAAAATTACTTATAAAAAACAGATAGTTATCATTGTCAGCCTAAGGGGTTGCTCCAGTCCCTTGCGGAGCAGGCGTCGTTGCGTCAACGGCTGCTCATGGGGCACCAGCCACAGATGCTTGCAAAAGCTTCAAAACCACCTAATTATCCACTTACTCACTTTGCGCACTCTGGCAGCATTCTTCGATCTCTCGGGCACTACCATGACAGAACTCGAACGCGGTGAGCGCTTGCAGATCATGCTGAGCGCGGAAGAATTGGAAGCGGTGGAGAACTGGCGCTTCGAGAAGCGTATGCCAAGCCGCGCCGCGGCCGTTCGCGAACTGCTCAGAAGAGGACTGGCGGCCGAAGGCTTCGCGATGGCCAAGTCGGGCGTCAGATCGCGCGACTTCGGCGTGATCGAGAGCGGATCCGATGAACCAGCCATCGATCCTGGCGACGGTTCCATCAGTAGGGAATGACACAACTGGCGAGGCAGCGGTCGTTACGCTGCACTCGGTCTGGCCTTAACGAAAACTCAGGCGGCGGCTGGTCGCCGTCCCGCCGCGGTCGCCAACTCCCGAATTCCCGGCTCGATATGCTGCAGCGAGATCGATGAGATTCCGAGCCGCATGAAGCGTGTCGGCTTCGGCGTCATGTCGAAGAAGCGGTCGCCCGGTTCGATGATGACGCTGCGCGCCGATGCCGCTTCCGCCAGGCTGCGGGCGTCGGTTCCGCGCGGCCCTTCCAGCCAGAGCGAGGTGCCGCCGGCGGAATCCGTGGTGCGCCATTCCGGCAGGAAGGCGCCGATCGCCTGAGCGAGGCGCTTGCGCCGTTCCTCGAACGCGGTTGAAAGACGCCGTACCAGTGCCTCGTGATGGCCGAGCGACAGGAAGAGGGCCACCGCGCGCTGGTTGTTGGCCGGAGGATGTCGGAGCATGAAGCGGCGCAGCGCGCGCAACTCCGCGACCAGTTCCGCCGGCGCCACGATGTAGCCCATGCGCAGGCCGGGTGCGAGCGTCTTCGACATCGAGCCGACATAGATGACGCGGCCCGAGCGGTCGAGGCTCTTCAGCGCCTGCTGCGGAGCCTCGTCGATGAGTTGGCTGTCGTAGCCGTCCTCGATGATGATCTGGCTGTTGCGTGCGGCGCGCGAAAGCAGGTCCTGCCGCCGCTCCGCCGAGAGCGGCACCATGGTCGGGCAATGATGGCTGGGCGTCACGAACACGAAACGCGCATCGTCGGGTATCGATGAGGTGACGATCCCGTCATTGTCGACCGGAGCGCCATGCACGTCCGCGCCGGCCAGCCGGAATATGGAGCGCGCATCGGGATAGCCCGGATCCTCCATCGCGACCTTGCTGCCCTTGGTCATCAGCAGCGTCGCCAGCATGTAGAGCGCATTCTGCGCGCCGAGCGTCACGATGATCTCGTCCGGGTTGGCGAAGATGCCTCGCCGGGGTAGGAGGCGCGCCTGGATCTGTTCGATCAACAGCGGGTCGTCGCGGTCGACCATGTCCGCGGCCCAGTTGCGGATCTCGAGCACCGCCAGCGCCATGCGGTTGCACTCCCGCCATTCCGCGGTCGGAAACAGTGCCGGATCGAACTGCCCGTAGACGAAGGGGTAGGACGACTTGATCCAGTTCTCGTGCTTGGCCGGGCGCGGGAACGCGCTTGGCGTGAACTGCCTGAGCGACTTCCAATCCACTTCGTTGGCGTTGTCGGCCTGCTTGGCACTCGGCTTCGCCGGCGTGGTGAGGACCTCGGGATTGACGAAGTGCCCGCGGCGTTCCTTGGCGATGAGAAAACCCTGGTCGACGAGTTGCTGGAATGCAAGCACCACCGTGCCGCGCGCGACGCCCAGCTTTTCCGCAAGGATGCGGCAAGAGGGCAGGGGCATCGAGGCTGCGATCTGCCGGTCGAGAATGGCGGCGACGATCGCCTGCCTGATCTGCGCCTGAAGCGTCTGGCCGGACTCCGGCGAGATCCGGAAGAGGCCAGACCATATGGCCGTATCGTTTCGCTGCGACATGGGCGCCCCTCCCCGGCATTTCGCGTGTACCGAAAGGAAGCTATCGCTGGTCCAATCGACTGCGCCAATGAATAATTCTAATCGCTATGATTTGTACCAGTGATGGTTGCGGTTATGCCACACTGTGCAATCTGGCGCCTCTGGCCCAACTCTCGCCTTCTCCACCTGGAAGTTCTCTCCCCGAACAGGCCGGGCCGTGCTAGGGCTGTGGCCAAACCCTGCCGAAGCCGGAGCAACACTCGTGACCTCGCCAGCTTTTCAACAAGCGCTCGACGCACTTCGCGCCTATCGCGCCCATGCCCCGGGTGACATGCGCAAGGCGTTCGCCGATGATCCCGATCGATTCGCGAGATTCTCGCTTGCCGATGGAGACCTCCTTCTCGACTGGTCGAAATGCGCCGTGGATGAAAAGGCGATGCGGCTGCTCGCTTCGCTCGCCGAGGCCGCGGGTGTGGCGGCCCGTCGCGATGCCATGTTCTCCGGTGAGAAGATCAACATCACGGAGAACCGCGCCGTCCTCCACACGGCACTGCGCAATCCGCCCGGTTCCTCTGTCGTCCTCGACGGTGTCGATGTCATGCCGGACGTCCAGGCGGTGCTGGATGCGATGGATCGGTTTGCGCGAGCCGTCCGGGACGGCTCGGCCACCGGAGCCACGGGAAAGCCGATCACCGACATCGTCAATATCGGCATCGGCGGGTCGGATCTGGGACCGGCGATGGCGACCCTGGCGCTCGCCCCCTATCACGACGGGCCTCGCGCCCACTATGTCTCCAACGTCGATGGCGCGCACATCCATGACACGCTGAAGGAGCTCGATCCGGAGACGACGCTGTTCATCGTCGCCTCGAAGACCTTCACGACTATCGAGACGATGACCAATGCCGCCACTGCGCGCCGCTGGATCGAGCGGGCGCTCGGTGCCCAGGCCGTGGGGCGGCACTTCGCGGCGGTCTCGACCGCGCTGGACAAGGTCGCCGCCTTCGGCATCGTGCCAGACCGCGTGTTCGGCTTCTGGGACTGGGTCGGTGGCCGCTACTCCATGTGGTCGGCGATCGGTCTGCCGGTCATGATCGCGGTCGGTCCGGAGAGGTTCCGCGAATTGCTGGCCGGCGCCCACGAGATGGACCGGCATTTCGCGACGGCACCGCTGCTTGAGAATATTCCGATCGTCATGGGCCTGGTCGGCTACTGGCACCGGGTCGTTTGCAACTATCCGGCGCGCGCCGTCATCCCGTACGACCAGCGGCTCGCGCGCCTGCCCGCCTATCTGCAGCAACTCGACATGGAATCGAACGGCAAGAGCGTCACCATCGACGGCCTTCCGGTGTCGACGCCCACGGGTCCGCTGGTCTGGGGCGAGCCCGGGACCAATGGGCAGCACGCCTTTTTCCAACTGCTGCACCAGGGAACGGACATCATCCCGGTCGAATTCCTGGCGGCGGCGGAGGGACACGAGCCGGACCTTCGCAACCACCACGACCTGCTGCTCGCGAACTGCCTGGCCCAATCGGAAGCGCTGATGAAGGGGCGCACTCTCGAAGAGGCCAGGAGCCAGATGCGCGCCAAGGGCGGGAGCGCCGAGGAGATCGAAGAAATCGCGCCGCATCGCGTCTTCTCGGGAAATCGTCCCTCGATTACCATCCTCTACCGGATGCTCGATCCGCGCACGCTGGGCCGCATCATCGCGCTCTACGAGCACCGCGTCTTCGTCGAAGCGCAGTTGTTCGGCATCAATGCCTTCGACCAGTGGGGCGTTGAACTCGGCAAGGAACTGGCGACCGCGCTGCAGCCCGTCGTGGAGGGGAAGAAGGATGCCGCTGGTAGCGACGCCTCGACGGCCGGTCTGGTGGCCCATATCCACCGGCTGAGGCAGGGCGGGTAACAAGACGTGCGTGACATCAAGGGGATCCTGTTCGACAAGGACGGGACGCTGGTCGATTTCCAGGCGACCTGGTTTGCGGTCGGTGATCGGCTCGCCTTGCAGGCCGCAGGCGGGGATCGCAGTGCAGCGGATCGGCTGCTCGACATCGCCGGCTATGATTTCGAGCGTCGCTGCTTCAAGGCGGACTCTGTCTTCGCGGCCGGCACCAACGCCGAAATCATCGCGCTCTGGTATCCGGAAGTAGAGCCGGCGGAGCGCGCTGAGATGACGGTCGCCTTCGACCGCATCACGGCGGAGGAGGGGGCGCTTCAATCCGTCCCGCTGCCGGGGAGCCGCGAAGCTGTCGCGTCCCTGCATGCCTCGGGCCTCAAGCTGGGGGTCGTCACCAACGACTCGACTGGCGGTGCGGAAAAGACGCTCGCCGCGCTCGGCATCGCCCAGTTGTTCGAAGCAGCTTACGGGTATGATGCCGTTGCCCGACCGAAGCCCGCGCCTGACGCGGTGCACGCCTTCTGTGATCTGACTGGCCTAAAACCCTCGCAGGTGGCGATCATTGGCGACAATCGCCACGACCTCGAAATGGCGCGCGCCGGAGGCGCAGGCCTCGCCATCGGCGTGCTGTCGGGCACCGGCACGCGCGAGAGCCTCACCCCGATGGCCGATGTGCTGCTGGATTCGGTGGCCGATCTGCCAGCCCTACTGAGGGTGGAAGTGAGCTGACTAAGAAGGTTGAGCGTCGCTCATTTGGCCTTGTATTGGTTGCTGCTTGTCGATCCACTCGCCACCAGCCCGACGAACCGCTCCAGCACCTGCGCGATAAAATCCTCCACCTTGCCGTCTGGCTCGAAACCCCACCACAGCAGGGCTCCCTGCCACTGCGCCGCCATAAGCAGGCCGATTCCTGCCGGGGCGCCTTTCAAATCGGCGAAGCAGACGTCCAGGGCGCGTGAGAGTTCCTGCTTCCACTTGGCGCCGCGAGCCCTGAGCGTGGGGTCGCGAAAATCCTCCCGCAGCACAAGCAAACCTTCGGCATAGGCTTCTATCCCGCCATAGCTGCGCGATAGGCCAACGAGCAGGGCGATGGCGCCCGCGGGTGTCTTCGGCATCCTTTGGGCGAGAGCCCGGGTGCGCACGTCGAGATGGTCCCAGGCGAGCAGCAAGGCGCTCTGCTTCAACTCCTCCTTGCTTCGGAAGCGTTGCACCAGAGTGGCCGGCGAAAGGCCGCAAGACTGCGAGAGGCTGGCGAAGGTCAGAGCCTCGGGGCCGCGGATATGAATTAGATCGAGGGCGGCCTGCAGCGCTTCCTCGTCGGACATGGTTTTCGGCCGAGGCATCTTGACTCCCAATATAACCGAATGATTGTTTATATATTGCTGGTGCAGACTGCGCCAGCCTGTTTCATCCTCGCCTGCCAGGGAGACCGACATGAAACTTCGTGGGAAGGTAGCGCTCGTCGCCGGCGCCACGCGCGGCGCCGGCCGCGGCATTGCAATTGAACTCGGCGCGGCCGGAGCCACAGTGTACGTCACCGGGCGCACCACCCGGCAGCACCAGTCGGAATACCAGCGATCGGAGACCATTGAGGAGACTGCGGAACTGGTCACGGCTGCAGGCGGCGAGGGGATCGCCGTGCAGGTCGATCATCTCGAGCCCGATCAGGTGAGATCGCTGGTAGAGCGCATCCGAACCGAGCAGGGCCGGCTCGACATCCTCGTCAACGACATCTGGGGCGGGGAAAAGCTGTTCGAATGGAACAAGCCGGTCTGGGACCATGACCTTGAGAACGGGCTGCGTCTGCTGCGGCTCGGCGTCGACACGCATCTGATCACGGCGCATTTTGCCTTGCCGCTGCTGATCGAGCGGCCGGGCGGTCTGCTTGTGGAGGTGACTGACGGCACGGCGGAATACAACGCCGACCACTACCGCCTGTCGCCCTTCTATGACCTCGCCAAGGTGGCGGCGAACCGAATGGCCTGGGCGCATGCGAAGGATCTCGCGCCGCACGGCGCGACCGCGGTCTCGGTCACGCCGGGTTGGCTGCGCTCGGAGATGATGCTGGAGCACTTTGGCGTCAGCGAGGGGAACTGGCGCGACGCGACCGAGAAGGTCCCGCACTTCGTGATCTCGGAGACGCCGCGTTTCGTCGGCCGCGCCATCGCTGCGCTCGCCGCCGATCCCGACAAGGTGCGGTGGAACGGCCAGTCGCTGTCGAGCGGCGGCCTGGCTCAGGTCTACGGCTTCACGGACCTCGATGGCTCGCGGCCGGATGCCTGGCGCTACATCGTGGAGGTCGAGGAAGCCGGCAAGCCCGCCGACGCGACCGGCTATCGGTAAGCCGCGCTACTCCCTCAGCGCTCTTCTCAGAATCTTACCCACCGGCGTCTTCGGCAGTTCGGAACGGAACTCGATATGCCGCGGGCGCTTGTAGGCGGTCAGGTTCTGCCGGCAGTAGTCGCGCACGGCCTCTTCGGTGAGTTCAGGGTCCTTCTTGACGATGAAGAGCTTTGGTACCTCGCCCGAGTGCTCGTCGGGCACGCCGATCGCAGCGACCTCCAGCACGCCGGGCATCTGTGCCACGACGTCCTCCAACTCGTTCGGATAGACGTTGAAGCCAGAGACCAGGATCATGTCCTTCTTGCGGTCGACGATCTTCACGTAACCGTCTTCGTTCATGAAACCCATGTCGCCCGACTTGAAGAACCCGTCCTCTGTCATGACCTTGGCCGTCTCGTCAGGCCGGTTCCAGTAGCCCGCCATCACCTGCGGCCCGCGGATGCAGATCTCGCCGACCTCGCCGATGGGCAGGTCGCGACCCTCCTCATCCCGGATCGCAATCTCGGTCGACGGCACCGGCAGGCCGATCGTACCGGTGAACTCCGCGCGGTCGACGCGATTGGCTGTAGCAACGGGCGAGGTCTCCGACAGCCCATAGCCCTCCGTGACGGCGACCCCGGTTATCTCCTGCCAGCGCTTGGCGACGGCGTGATGGACGGCCATTCCGCCGCCCATCGTCAGCACGAGCGGACGGAAGTCGAGCTTACGGAACTCCTCATTGTTGAGTAGCGCGTTGAAAAGCGTGTTCAGGCCCGGGAAGAAGTGGAACGGCTGCTTCCTGAGCTCCTTCACGAAACCCGGAATGTCGCGGGGGTTGGTGATGAGCAGGTTGAGTGCACCCTGCTGCATGCCCATCAGCCCGGCCACCGTGAGCGCGAATATGTGATAGAGCGGCAGCGCACAGACGAAGGTCAGGTTCTCGGGCCGAGGCCGCACCACGTAGGCGGCGTCCAGCCAGACTCTGAGCTGTTCGACATTTGCGAGAACGTTGCTGTGAAGCAGCGTGGCGCCCTTGGCGACGCCCGTGGTTCCTCCGGTATACTGGAGAAATGCCACATCGTCCGGCCCGACTTCAACCGGCTTCGGCCGATCCGCTGCGGATAGATTACTCTTGAACGGCGTGTGGCCCGGCAATGACCAGGCGGGAACCATCTTCTTGATGTGGCGGACGACGAAGTCGACGATGAAGCCCTTCGTTCCGAGCAACTCGCCGAGGCTGGTGACGACAACGTGGCGCACGGAGGTGCGTTCGATGCAGGCCTGCAGCTTGGACGCGAAGTTCTCCAGGATCACGATGACCTCGGCCCCGGAATCCTTCAACTGGTGTTCGAGTTCGCGTGTTGTGTAGAGCGGATTGACGTTCACCACCGTGCAGCCGGCGCGCAAGGTGCCCATCATAGCCACGGGGTACTGAAGCACGTTGGGCATCATCAGAGCCACGCGCGTCCCCTTGCCGATCCCCCTCGACTGCAGCCAGGCGGCGAAGGCGGCCGACCTTTTGTCGAGTTCGCCGTAGGTCATCGTCTTGCCCATGCACGAGAAGGCAGGGCGCGCAGCGTGGCGCTGGCAGGCCTTGACCAGGAACTCGCCTATGGAAGTATCCGTGAGCGGGCCGATTTCGGCCGGTACCGAATTGGGATAGCTCTTTAGCCAGGGTTTCGAGATTTGAGTGGCCGCCCCGCTCGCAACATCAGACAATTGCTTTCTCCCTCCCGGCGGTCTCGCCCAATCCAGCCAGCCGACCGCATCTCTTCTCTAACATGTGTAGTGCCTGATCTTCGCCGCATGCAAGTCTCGAAGTCTGGAGTACCTGGTGCTGGCTCCGCATTTGGACAAGCTGCCGGCCGGCAACGCCTGTCTTATGACAGGCCCAAAGTTGCTGCGGTCAGGACGAGATATCGTCCGATCTTGGCGATCGTTACAAGCAGAAGGAACACTGGGAACGACTCGCGCAGGATTCCCGCAACCACAGTGAGCGGATCGCCGATGATCGGAGCCCATGACAGGAGCAGCGACCACTTTCCGTAACGCCGGTACCATCGCTGCGCCCGTTCCAGCGACGAAGCACTGGCGGGGAACCACTTGCGGTCCTGGTAGTGCAGGATGCTCCGGCCTAGCAGCCAGTTGATCACTGATCCGCCTACATTGCCCAGGCTGGCGATGGTGACGAGCGCCCAGGCCGGGTAGCGGTCGCTGAGTAGAAGTGCGACGAGCGCTGCCTCCGACTGCATCGGCAGGATCGTCGCGGCTGCAAGTGCTGCCAGGAACAGCCCGGCATAGACGGCAAGATCACTCGCCATGCGGGGCCCGGCTCACACGATATCGGGACGGCCATTTCCGAGTCGGCATGGAAAAACTTGACGCGAAGAAAAAATCGACCAAGTCTAGGTTCTCTTGCGAACAAAAATTCCTTTTCCGAAGGTAAATCAAGCGGGGTGTTCCAAACCCAAGGAAATACTGCTTATATGCCGCCTTCTCGAGCCTGCTAGAGGGGCTTGGCTCACATATCAGGGGAGTATCCAATGTTGAAGAAATTGACGTTCGCGGCGGCGCTGCTCGCAGCGACGGCGCTGACGGGCGTAGCGCAGGCCAAGACGTTCGTATTCTGCTCCGAGGCCTCGCCAGAGGGCTTCGATCCGGGGCTTTACACGGGCGGCAACACTTTCGACGCTTCGGCGCACCCCGTCTACAATCGCCTGCTCGAGTTCAAGAAGGGCACCACCGAGACCGAACCGGGCTTGGCCGAGAGCTATGAGGTTTCCGACGACGGTCTGCAGTACACCTTCAAGCTGCGCAAGGGCGTGAAGTTCCAGACGACCGATTTCTTCACCCCCACCCGCGAGTTCAATGCCGACGACGTGGTCTTCTCGTACGAGCGGCAGTGGAAGGCGGATCACCCCTGGAACAAGTATGTCGAGGGCGCGTCCTGGGAATACTTCGCCGGCATGGGCATGCCTGAACTGATCCAGAACATCGAGAAGATCGACGACCACACCGTCAAGTTCACGTTGAAGGCCAAGGAAGCGCCATTCCTTGCCAACGTCGCGATGCCGTTCGCATCGATCATGTCGAAGGAATATGCCGACAAGCTGCAGGCCGACGGCAACATGAACCAGCTGAACCAGAAGCCTCTTGGCACTGGTCCGTTCACCTTCGTCGGCTATCAGCAGGATGCGGTCATCCGCTACAAGGCCAATACGGACTACTGGGGCGGGAAGCAGCCGATCGATGATCTGGTGTTCGCCATCACCACCGACGCGGCTGTCCGCTACCAGAAGCTGAAGGCCGGCGAGTGCCACCTGATGCCGTATCCGAACGCTGCCGACGTGGCGTCGATGAAGTCCGATCCGGCGCTCAAGGTGTCCGAGCAGGAAGGCCTCAACGTAGCCTATGTCGCCTACAACACCACCCAGGCGCCGTTCGACAAGGTCGAGGTGCGCAAGGCGCTGAACATGGCGATCAACAAGCAGGCGATCGTCGACGCAGTGTTCCAGGGAGCGGCTACGCCGGCCAAGAACCCGATCCCGCCGACCATGTGGTCCTACAACGAGGAGACCCAGGACGATCCGTATGATCCGGACGCCGCCAAGAAGATGCTCGAAGATGCCGGCGTCAGCAACCTGTCGATGAAGCTCTGGGCCATGCCGGTGGCGCGTCCCTACATGCTCAACGCGCGCCGCGCCGCCGAGCTGATCCAGGCCGACTTCGACAAGATCGGCGTGAAGGCCGAGATCGTCTCCTACGAATGGGCCGAGTATCTCGACAAGTCGAAGGCCAAGGACCGTGACGGCGCCGTCATGCTCGGCTGGACCGGCGACAACGGCGACCCGGACAACTTCATGCACACCCTGCTCGGCTGCGACGCCGTCGGCGGCAACAATCGCGCGCAGTGGTGCAACCAGGAGTTCAACGATCTGGTTGTGAAGGCCAAGCAGGAGACCGATCAGGCCAAGCGCACCGAGCTCTACAAGCAGGCGCAGGTGGTCTTCAAGCGCGAGGCGCCGTGGGCGACGCTCGACCACTCGCTGGCGATCGTGCCGATGCGCAAGGAAGTCCAGGGCTTCGTCCAGAGCCCGCTGGGCGACTTCACCTTCGACGGCGTCGATCTCGTCGAGTAGTTGCACCAAGACCGTGACAAATGGGCGCTCGCGATGCGGGCGCCCTTCTGCTAAATGGCCGCTCAATATTTGACCAATCGCGGCATTCGCCATTTCCACTTGATGGCGATGGGGCATAGTGGGCGATGCCGCTCTTCCTGCACAGGTTGGTCGCCGACGACGGCAGATGAGTTGGCCTCGCGGGTCACTCAATCGCCCGCGTTTTCGGACTGGGCGGTCGGATCTGACCGCGCGCCGCATCGGACACTGGAGTCCACATGCTTCGCTTTCTTCTCAAACGGTTGGCTGTCTTGATCCCGACCTTCATTGGGGTCTCGGTCATCGCCTTCTCATTCATCCGCATGCTGCCCGGGGATCCCGTTGCACTGCTGTCCGGTGAGCGGGTGATGTCGCCGGAGCGTCACGCCCAGATTTCGCATCAGCTCGGTTTCGACCGGCCGATCGTCATCCAGTATCTCGACTACCTCTGGGGCATCCTGCGCGGCGACTTCGGCACTTCTATCGCGAACAAGAGTTCGGTTCTCGACCAGTTCTTCCAGCTGTTCCCGGCCACACTCGAGCTTTCCCTCTGCGCGATCCTGATTGCGATCATCCTCGGCATTCCCGCCGGGATATTCGCGGCGATCAAGCGCGGTTCCTTCTTCGACCAGACGATCATGGGGGCGGCACTGGTCGGCTATTCCATGCCGATCTTCTGGTGGGGCCTGCTTCTCATCATCCTGTTCTCCGGCATCCTGCAGTGGACGCCGGTGTCGGGGCGCATCTCGCTGATGTTCTTCTTTCCCTCGGTGACCGGCTTCATGCTGATCGACTCGCTTCTGTCCGGGCAGCAGGGTGCGTTCAAGTCAGCGGCGAGCCATCTGATCCTCCCGGCTATCGTGCTCGCCACCATTCCGCTCGCGGTGATCGCCCGCCAGACGCGCTCGGCCATGCTCGAGGTGCTGAGCGAGGACTATGTCCGTACCGCTCGCGCCAAGGGACTGTCGCCCTTCCGCGTCGTCGGGATCCATGCCCTGCGCAACGCCATGATCCCGGTGATCACCACGATCGGCCTGCAGGTCGGCGTCCTGATGGCCGGTGCGATCCTGACCGAGACCATCTTCTCGTGGCCCGGGATCGGCAAATGGATGGTGGATTCGGTGTTCAAGCGCGACTATCCCGTCATCCAGGGCGGGCTGCTCATCATCGCCGGCATCATCATGCTGGTGAACCTTGCCGTCGATCTGCTCTACGGCCTCATCAACCCGCGCATCCGGCACTAGGGGGACGGGAATGGCCACGCAAACCGTAAGCGCCGAGCCTGTATCGCTCGACCCCTCCCGCCGCGCCCGCCTGGCCGAGTTCTGGTATTATTTCTCCGAGAACCGCGGCGCCGTGATCGGCCTGGCGGTGTTCCTGATCCTGGTCGCGTTGGCGATCCTGGCGCCGGTGATTGCCCCGCACGCGCCGAATGCGCAGTACCGCGACGCGGTTCTACTCCCGCCATTCTGGGCGGAGGGTGGCAGGGCGGCCTACGCGCTCGGCACGGATGCGGTTGGGCGCGACATGCTCTCGCGCCTGCTTTACGGCGCGCGGTTCTCGCTCTTTATCGGTATCGTGGTCACCACGCTCGCTCTGACAGGAGGCATCGTGGTCGGCGTGATCGCCGGCTATGTCGGCGGCTGGATCGACACGGCGATCATGCGCGTCATGGACATCATCCTGGCTTTCCCGTCGCTGCTGCTGGCGCTGGTGCTCGTGGCCGTGCTCGGCCCGGGGCTCACCAATGCGATGATCGCCATCGCGCTGGTGCTGCAGCCGCATTTCGTGCGCCTCACGCGTGCCGCAGTGATGTCCGAAAAGAACCGGGAATATGTGGTCGCAGCGCGCGTCGCCGGCGCAGGTCCGATGCGACTGATGTTCCGCACCATCCTGCCCAACTGCATGGCGCCTCTGATCGTCCAGGCGACGCTGTCGTTCTCGAACGCGATCCTCGATGCGGCCGCGCTCGGCTTTCTCGGCATGGGCGCGCAGCCGCCGACGCCGGAATGGGGCACGATGCTGGCGGAGGCGCGGGAGTTCATCCTGCGCGCCTGGTGGGTGGTGACCTTCCCAGGCCTCGCGATCCTGATCACGGTGCTGGCCATCAACCTCATGGGCGACGGGCTCAGGGATGCGCTCGATCCGAAGCTGAAGCGGAGCTGAGCGCAATGCCCCTTCTCGAAATCGAAAACCTGGTTGTGGAATTCCAGACGGCCTCCGGCCCGTTCCGCGCCGTGGACGGCGTCTCGCTTGCCGTCAGCGAGCGGGAAGTGCTGGCCATCGTCGGCGAGTCCGGCTCGGGCAAGTCAGTGTCGATGCTCGCGGTGATGGGGCTCTTGCCCTGGACCGCGAAGGTGAGCGCCGACAAAATGACCTTCCAGGGCCGCGATCTGCTCGCGCTTTCTCCGGCCCAGCGCCGCGAGATCATCGGCAAGGACATGGCGATGATCTTCCAGGAGCCGATGGCGAGCCTCAATCCCTGCTTCACGGTCGGCTTCCAGATCGAGGAGGTCTTGAAGGAGCATCTCGGACTGGACCGCAAGGCGCGCCGTGCCCGCGCCAACGAGCTCTTGAGGTTGGTCGGCATCCCCGACCCGGAACAGAGGCTCTCTTCCTATCCGCACCAGATGTCCGGCGGCCAGTGCCAGCGCGTGATGATCGCGGTTGCGCTCGCCTGCAACCCGAAGCTGCTGATCGCCGACGAGCCCACCACGGCGCTCGACGTTACCATCCAGAAGCAGATCCTCGACCTGCTCATGCGGCTCCAGGCGGAGCACGGCATGGCGCTGATCATGATCACCCACAATATGGGCGTGGTCGCCGAGACCGCCGACCGGGTGATCGTCCAGTACAAAGGACGCAAGATGGAGGAGGCGGACGTACTGTCGCTCTTCGAGAATCCGAAGAGCAATTACACGAGGGCGCTGCTTTCGGCGCTGCCGGAGAACGCCACCGGCGATCGGCTGCCCACCATCGGCGACTTCATGATCGAAGCCGAGGCCGCGACCGCCGTAAAGACCCCGATCATGGAGCCGCCCGTATGAGCGAGATCATTGTCGAGGGAAGGAATATCGTCCGCGACTATCACGTCCGTGGTGGCGTGTTCGGCAAGGCCCGCACCATCCACGCTGTGAAGGGCGTGAGCTTCAAGGTGGAGAAGGGCAAGACGCTGGCGATCGTCGGCGAGAGCGGCTGCGGAAAATCCACGCTGGCCCGCATCATCACGCTGATCGACGAGGCGACGGCCGGCGAGCTTCTCATTGAGGGCCAGAAAGTGGACATCGCCCGCCAGCGGCTGACGCCCGAACTGAGGCGCAAGGTGCAGATCGTATTCCAGAACCCCTACGGTTCGCTCAATCCGCGCCAGAAGATCGGCGACGTCCTGCAGGAGCCGCTGATCATCAATACCGACAAGGGCGCGGAGGAACGGCGCGAGCTTGCCATGCGCATGCTCAAGAAAGTCGGGCTCGGTCACGAGCACTTCAACCGCTATCCGCACATGTTCTCGGGCGGCCAGCGTCAGCGCATCGCGATCGCTCGCGCGCTGATGCTCAACCCGAGCCTTCTGGTGCTCGACGAGCCGGTGTCGGCCCTCGACCTCTCGGTGCAGGCGCAGGTGCTCAATCTGCTGGCCGACCTGCAGGAGGAGTTCGGGCTGACCTACGTGTTCATCAGCCACGACCTGTCGGTGGTCCGCTACATCGCCGACGAGGTGATGGTGATGTATTTCGGCGAGGCGGTGGAATATGGCAGCCGCGACGAGGTCTTCTCCAATCCGCAGCACAGCTACACCAAGACCCTGTTCGCAGCGACGCCCCGGGCCGACGTGGAGAGCATCCGGGCGAGGCTCGCGCGCCGCCGGGCTGCATGAGGGGCCGTCCTGCGCATAAATGAGAGGTCATGCAGACGGCGCGGTACTTGCAGGAACCGCGCCGCAGTCAGACAGTTCAGGTGTGAGCGAAGATAGCCATCTCAACCTGTCACGATGAGCGCGCAACTCGATTTCTTCGAACGTCCTTCTCCTCCTATACCTGCAGGGCTGAAGTATCAGCCTGACCTGCTTTCCCCTGCAGAGCAGTCCGGTCTGATCGACAGGATCCAGGACCTTCCGTTCAAGAACTTCGAGTTCAAGGGCTTTTTGGGCAAGCGGCGGACGATCTCCTTCGGCTGGCGCTACGATTTTTCCAGGGAGGCGCTGCAGCGCGGCGAGCCGATGCCGGATTTCCTCGATCCGCTTCGCCGGCGCGCTGCCGATTTCGCCGGGATAGACGAGGCGCTGGTCCAGCATGTGCTCGTGACCGAATACGAGCCGGGCGCCGGCATCGGCTGGCACAAGGACAAGGCCGTGTTCGACGACGTGATCGGCATATCGCTGGGCTCGCCCTGCAATTTTCGCTTCCGCCGCCGCAAGGGGGCAGGCTGGGAGCGCGCCTCGATGACGGTCGATCCCGGCTCCGCCTACCTTCTGCGCGGGCCGTCCCGCACCGAATGGCAGCACAGCATCCCGCCGGTGGAGACGCTGCGCTACTCCATCACCTTCCGCTCGATGCGGCCGGGCTGACGCCTTTAGTTCCCAAGCTACGGGCCGTCGCCGAGGCCTCTCCCGATCCGGCATCCGGCGACTGGAGCGGCGCCTTGTAGCGCTTCAGCCGCATCGCGTTGCCGACCACGAAGACGCTGGACAGCGCCATGGCGCCGGCCGCCAGTTGCGGCGAGAGCAGGATCCCCCACAACGGATAGAGCGCGCCGGCCGCGACCGGGATGAGCACTGTGTTGTAGGCGAAGGCCCAGAACAGGTTCTGCCGGATGTTCTCGATCGTCGCCTTGGATAGCCCGATCGCATTGGCCACCCCGTTGAGGTCGCCCGACATCAGCACGACGTCGGCGCTCTCGATGGCGATGTCCGTTCCCGTTCCGATGGCGATGCCGACATCGGCCTCGGCGAGCGCCGGCGCGTCATTGATGCCGTCACCGACGAAGGTAACTACGCGGTTTCCGGCGCGCAGCCGCCGTATGGCCTCGACCTTGCCGTCTGGGAGCACCTCCGCGACGACCTCGTCGATCCCCAACTCGGCGGCGATCGCCTCAGCGGTGCGCCGATTGTCGCCGGTGATCATCGCCACCTTGAGGCCGAGTTCGTGCAGCGCCCGGATCGCCTGAGGCGTCGTCGGTTTCATCGGATCGGCCACGGCGAGCACCGCTGCAAGTTGCCCGTTGATCGCTGCATAGAGCGGCGTTTTCGCCTTGCGGCCGAACTCGCTGGCTTGGTCGCGGAACGCGCCGACATCCACGCCTAGCCTCTCCATGTAGCGGTCCGCCCCCACCGCGACCTGCCGGCCCGCGACGATCGCCGTAGCTCCGAAACCGGGCACCGCTTCAAAATCCTGCGCCTCCTCAAGCTGAAGCTCGCGGTTCTTCGCCCCATTCGTGATTGCCGCGGCGATCGGGTGTTCCGACTGCGCTTCCACGGATGCGATCAGCGACAGCGCCTCGTCCGGGTGAAAACCTTCCGCGACGATGAAATCCGTCAGTTCGGGTCGGCCGAGCGTCAGCGTCCCTGTCTTGTCCACCGCGACAACCTGGGAGCTGCGCAGCGTTTGCAGCGCCTCGCCGTTGCGGAACAGGATGCCGAGCTCCGCGGCTCGCCCGGTGCCGACCATGATCGAGGTCGGGGTGGCCAGGCCCATTGCGCAAGGGCAGGCGATGATAAGGACGGCGACGGCGTTGGCGAGGCCGAAGGTGAGCGCCGGCTCGGGCCCGAACACCAGCCAGACCACGAAGGTGAGGGCGGCCGCCACCATGACCGCCGGCACGAACCACGCGGTGACCCGGTCCACCATCGCCTGGATGGGTAGCTTGGAGCCCTGCGCCGCTTCCACCATGCGGATGATCTGCGCCAGCAGAGTGTCGGCCCCGACCTTGGCGGCGCGGAAGACGAAGCTCCCCGTCTTGTTGATGGTGCCGCCGATCACCTCCGCGCCTTCGCCCTTGGAGACCGGCACGGGCTCGCCGGAGATCATGGCTTCGTCGACGAAGGAAGCGCCCCGCAGCACGATGCCGTCGACCGGCACCTTGTCGCCCGGGCGCACCTGGACGACGTCGCCCACCCGAACGTCTTCGAGCGGCACGTCGACAAATGCACCGTCACGCTCCACGCGCGCCGACTTCGCCTGCAGGCCCATGAGGCGCTTGATGGCCTCGCTGGTGCGCCCCTTCGCCTTCGCCTCCAGATACCGGCCGAGCAGTATGAGGGTGACGATAACGGCGGATGCCTCGAAATAGACGTTCACCGTTCCCGCAGGCAGTATGGACGGCAGGAAGGTCGCCACCACGGAGTAGGTCCACGCGGCGCTGGTGCCGATTACGACCAGCGAGTTCATGTCGGGGGCAAGTCGCAGCAGCGCCGGAACACCCTTGCGATAGAAGCGCAGGCCGGGACCGAACTGGACGATGGTCGCAAGTACGAAGAAGAGCACATAGACGGCCCTGTCGCCCACGGTCATGCCCAGCCAGTGATGAAAACCGGGGAAGAGGTGTATCCCCATGTCGATCAGGAAGATCGGCAGCGTCAGGACCGCGGCGATCGACAGGTCGCGCCGGAGCTGTCCGAGCTCTGCCTCCTTCGCTTCCTCGCGCCGCTGGGCTGCATCGGAGGCGGCGCTTGCGAGCCTTGCTTCGTAGCCGGCGTTCCGCACGGCAGCTTCCACCGCAGTGACAGGGATGGCGCCGGCGACAGTTACGGTGGCGCGTTCCGTCGCGAGATTCACCGATGCGTCGAGCACGCCCGGCACCGCCCTGATGGCCTGCTCCACTCGTCGCACACAGGAGGCGCAGGTCATCCCTTCGATCTCGAATTCGGATGCTTCGGCCGGCACTTCGTAGCCCGCCGCCTGGATCGCCTTGACCACGGCGTTGGTCTGCGGGCTGCCCTCATAGGTGACGTCGGCGCGTTCGGTCGCGAGATTGACCGATGCGGAGGCCACGCCGGGAACCTTGCCGATGGCTTGCTCAACCCGCCGCACGCAGGAGGCGCAGGTCATTCCCTCGATGGGAAAACTCTGGCTCAAGCCTCCACTCTCTAACTTTACCGGAGCGTTCATGGCGCTCACTCCTTTTTCCGAAACGACCAGTGCCTTCGAGGTAGGGTTTCCAGTCGCTGGAAGGTCAATGCCTCAATTGAGAAGTTTCAGCGTCTTTTCCAGACTCGTCGAAAAGGCCTTGACCTTCCAGCAGGGGGAAACCCCATGTGAGTGCAAGCCAAACCAACTCAGGAGAACCAAGAGTGCTGAAGCTGAAAGTACCGGATATGAGCTGCGGCCATTGCGTGGCGTCGGTGACCAAGGCCGTCCAGAGCATCGACGCTGCGGCCTCGGTGAATGTCGATGTCTCTTCCCGCACGGTGGAGGTCGAAACCACTGCGGAACTTGCGAGGGTGAGCCAGGCTCTTGAAGCCGCGGGCTATCCCGCCAGCGCGGCGTAACGGGGCCTGCCGGCCAAGTTAACAGTCATCCCCACGGCAGCGATGCCCGCGGCGGCAAGGCGCCGCCGGTGGGGAGCGACTCGGAAATGCGTAGGCCCTCGTTCCACTTCGCCATCCGCTCGGAGCGGGTGAAGGAGCCGACCTTGAGCTGCGGGACACCCCAGCCGACCGCGAGGTGGACGATGGTGACGTCCTCGGTCTCGCCTGACCGCGCCGACACGACCGCGGAATAGCCGCTGTCGCGCGCCGCATCCAATGCGGCCCGCGTCTCCGTGAGCGTGCCTGCCTGGTTCGGCTTGATCAGCACGGAATTGCACGCTCCCACTGCGGCCGCGCGACGAACCCGTTGCGCATTCGTGACCAGAAAGTCGTCGCCGATCACCTGCAACCGGTCGCCCACCGCGCGGGTAAAGGCGACCAGCCCCGCCTCGTCGTCCTCGGCCAGCGGATCCTCGATGGAGACGATCGGATACTTGTTTATCCAGTCGATCAGCATCTCGATCATCTCGTCTCGCGAGAAGATCCGGCCTTCCCGATCCAGCCGATATAGGCCCTCCCGGCCGAATTCGCTCGCCGCGATGTCGAGCGAGATGGCTACATCCTCGCCCGGCCGGAAGCCCGCAACCTCGATTGCGTGCAGCAGTAGCGAAAGCGCTTCCTCGTTGGAGTCCAACATCGGCCAGTAGCCGCCCTCGTCGGCAACCCCGGCGAGTCGGCCCTTGTTCGCAAGCAGTCTTCCGGCGCACCGGTACACCTCCGCCGTCCAGTCGAGCGCGGTGGCGAAGTCCTGCGCCCCGACGGCGACCACCATCAGGTCCTGTATGTCGATCCGCCGCCCGGCATGGGCGCCGCCGCCGAAGATCTGGATCTCGGGAAGTGGAATCCACCCTGGCTCGGCGCCGCCACTGAGATACTTCCAGAGCGGCAGGCCTAGTCCGGCCGCTGCGGCATGCGCAGCCGCCATCGAGGTGGCGATCAATGCGTTCCCGCCAAGTCTAGCCTTGTTCGGCGTGCCGTCGAGCGCGATCAGCCGCAGGTCTATGCCACCTTGATCAATGGCATCCATGCCGACCAGCGCAGGCGCGATCTCGCGATCTATCCCGGCAAGCGCACGTTTGACGTCCATGCCGCCAAAGCTCGGCCCGCCGTCACGCAGGTCGATCGCCTCGCCTGTGCCGGTGGAAGCACCCGCCGGGGCAATGGCCCGGCCACAGGCACCGCCTGTGAGCCCGATCTCGACCTCGATGGTGGGACGGCCTCGCGAATCCCAGACGCGCCGGGCCGATACGCGTGCGATCCTGGTCTTCATGCTAGTTCCTCTCGCCAGCGCTCCGCGATCTCGATCGGGCGACCAACCGGTTCCCTCAGGAGCGGAATGGTGAAGCCGCGCACCTTGTCCTTCTGCGCGCTCGCCGTGATGTATTCGACCGGCGACTTGCCGTCGATCCGCGCCAGCATCAGGCCGGGGAGCAGGGCCGCCACCCGCGCGTCGATCGACGCGGGCGGCTCCCATGTCACCCCCGCCGCATAGGCTTGCCACAGCGCCTCGAAGCAGGCCAGGAAGCCGGCGCTGGCGGACGGTGTCCACAGACATTTCAGCAGCAGGTGATTGAGTACGAAGGCGAGGTCGAAGGCCGGTTCGCCGAACCAGGCGCATTCCGCGTCGAGAATGACAGGCCCGTGCGGCCCGACCAGCATGTTCTTCGGGCTGACGTCGCCGTGGACGAGGCAGCGGCGCGTCGCCGCCGTTGCGGCGGAAAGCTGCATCAGGCGCGGCGCGGCTTCCGCATGGACGCGCGCCGTCGCCTCCAGATAGGGCTCCAGCCGGATTGCATGGAACGCAGCGTCGGTGGGGAAGCGCCTGGCGATCGCCGGATCGTCGGCGGTCGCCGCATGGATCGCGGCCAGCACCCGACCGACTTCGACGGCGCAGGCGACGTCCGCTTCGCCGTCGCGCAGCATCGATTTCCACAAGCGATACTGCTTGGGCGGCAGGTAGCGCATCACGACGAGGTGACGCTTCACGTCCTCGGCGATCAGTTCGGGAACATTGTCCGGCCGGATCTCCCCCGCAACCCGCATCCACTCGGCTTCGAAATGGCTTCGCTCCAGCGGCGCCTCCCAGACGGCGGCGACCTTCAGGCGCGCGAGCGCGCGCTTCACGCAAAGATCGCCCGCGGCGGTCGAAACCTTCCAGATCTCGGACGACACGCCGCCGCCGAGCGGCTCGAGCACGGGTCGCTCCCCAAGCTGCAGCAGTCCGAGGGCGGACAGGCCAGCCAGGACCTCATCTTCCGCTGCCTGCATGTCCGACAGACACCCCTACCGTCACTGCCAGATATTGATCGTCGCCAGTGTACGCATGAGGTGGTCAGAGACCAGTTCTTCCGCCTGCCTTGCGTTGCCCACCGCGATGGCGTCGACAATGGCCTTCAGGTCCTTGTGCGTCTGCTGCCGCACGGGTTCCGGCGCCGGCTTGTCCGTGTCGCGGCCGTCGAACATCACCGCGCGGCGGTCGTCGAGGATGCTCGCCATGATCTGCACCAGGAACTTGTTCTTAGTAGCCGCAAAGATCTGGCGGTGCAGCGCGTAGATCTGCTCCTTGAAGTCCTCCCAGTTGGGTGACTCGAGAATCAGCTCCAGGATACGCCGCATCTCCAGGATGTCTTCCTCCTGCACGCGGCCGACCACGAGGTGCATCATTGCCGGCTCGAATAGCAGCCTACCCTCGACGATCTCGGCGAAGGAGGGTACCGCCTCATGATTACCGATGCTGGTCTGGTCCATCCGATCGAAGACGAGGTCGGCGTCCTCGGTGAGATAGGTCCCGCTACCCACGCGCCTCAAGACGAGGCCCTGACGCTCCATCATGGCCAGCGCGCTGCGGACGGCGGTGCGGCTGGTGTTCATCTGCTGCGCGAGATCGCGCTCGTTGGGCAGCTTGGCTCCCGGAACCAGGAGCCTTTCGCGGATGCTGCGCAGCAGAGCACGATAGACCAGCGAGGGCGTAGCCCGCTCGTTGGTGGCGATGGCGGCCAACTGCGGCGGAGCTGTATCGGAGGGCATTTACGGTCTCCCCGGCGAGAGACCATCTATCAGCAGAGTTGTGCTTCTATTGTCAACCATTGCGGAGCAATGCGGATCGCCAGCCGCCCGGCGCTAAACTAGCCGAGACAGATGACGCCAATCGTTAGCCTTGGCTTGGCTGGGCGTCCTTCGCAATCGCCCATCTGCGAAAATCATCGATGAAGGCGGCCAGGGCGCCGGCCGCAGTGTCGAAGAATTTCGCGCCCATTTCCGGGGTTGCGAGCGACGGGTCGCCCAGCGTGCCGCTGGGCGAAAGATCGGCGAAGTCGAGGTAGGTCCGTACCGCCGATCCGCCGAGCAGGTCCGTCGTCAGGTACCGCGAGCCGGGGTCCGGATAGGTCGTTTCGGCAAGCTCCATCTTTACCAGATCGGGCCGGATATGCTGCACCATGGCCGTCTCGAACTCGCAGGCATGGCCCATTCCGCCCGCCGCCGAGCGGCGCAGCGCGGCGATTTGCTCGCGTGCCAACTGGAAATAGGTGAGGGCGGCGATCCGCGCTTGGCCGTAATGCTTGTGGCCGAGCGTGGAGGCCAGCACGTCGATCACGCCGCCGTTTCCGCCATGCCCGTTGACGATCAGGATGCGGCGGAAGCCGTGGCCGACCAGTGAGCCGACGATGTCCTCGGTGAGCGCCATCAGGGTCTGCGCCTTCAGCGTAATGCTGCCTGCAAAGCGCAGGTGATGGGCGGAGAAGCCGTACCAGGGCGGCGGGAGCACGGCGACTTTGTCGGCGGATCGTTCGGCTGCCGCGAGGGCCACGGCATGAGCCAGCAGCGTGTCAGTGCCGATCGGCATATGGTTGCCATGCTGCTCCACGGAGCCGAGCGGCAGGACGAGCACCGTCTTGTCGCGGTCGAGTCTTGCCACTTCCGGTGACGTGAGTTCTTCGAAGCGCATCGTTTTGCTCTGGAATATTGCCGCTTTCTGATTGCCGTGATGATCAGGCTTACGCAAGGGCACGCTTGGGACTATTGTCGCTGCGGCCGACTGAAAGGAATGGTCCTGCATCCACCCGGCAGATCGGGCGACCGCAAGAAAGGCCGAGTTGCGGGAAATAGTTGCTATTGATCTGAATTGGTCTCTATAGTCCGACCCTGACGCCCAATGTCAACGATCAAATGGGGAACCGCAGGCCAAGGAAGCGACTGGCGTCGGCCGCGAATGGAGAGGAGGAGCACTTGAAGATAACGGCATTGCTTGCCGCGGGCGCGCTGACTTCAGCCGTTCTGACGGCTCATCCAGCGTGGGCGGAGGACGTCACGCTCGACTTCGTCGTGTGGAACTATTCCCTGGAGACGATCCAGGACAATGTGAAGAAATTCGAGGAAGCGAACCCCGGGATCAAGGTCAAGGTCACCGACTACACCTGGCCGGACTACCAGGACAGCATCGTGCTGCGCTTCCGCGGCGACACCAAGACCGATGTGATCTATGGCGGTCAGGATTGGTTGCCGGCATGGGCCGCTGCCGGTTTCATTGCGCCGCTGGATTCGGTGGCGCCTGCCGGCGCAGTGGAAGGGCTGACGAAGGACATTGCCGGCTTTGCCCTGACCGACGTGACCTACAAGGACAAGGTCTATGGCCTGCCCTATTACTCGGACACGATCTCCTTCATCTACAACAAGAAGATCCTGGCCGACGCCGGCATCCCCGTTCCGGCGACCTGGGAAGAGGTGACTGCAGCCGCGGAGAAGCTCAAGGCCGGCGGCATGGAGCACCCGATCGTCTACGAGTACAATCAGGAACTCCCCAACTTCTACGATGCCTTCGTCGCGCAGGCCTATGGGCGCGGGGCCGAACTGTTCGACAAGGATCTCGACCCTCTGTTCGCCGACCCGAACAACGAAGCCTACAAGCAGTTGCAGTGGATCGCCGACGCCTACGCCAAGGGCCTCGTTCAGTCGGAGACGCACGAGTCCAAGATCATCCCGGCGATGAACACGGGCAAGCACGCTTTCACCATCGTCTTCACCTATGTGCTGGCCGCCCTGAACAACGCCGCCGACCAGCCGCGCGCCGGCGAATTCGCACTCGCTCCGATGCCGGGGGCGACGCATTCGACGCTCGGCTTCGCTAAATCCTACGTAGTGACCGCGCAGGCAGCCGGCGATCCGGCACGGGCCGAAGCGGCCTGGAAGTTCGTGAACTTCATGGCCGGCAAGCCATACACGGTGGCGAAGCGCTGGGCAGTCGAGAAGGGATTGGGCTTCGGTCAGTTGCCGCTCTTCGAGGACAAGGACGTGATCGACGCCTGGGGCAAATGGACGGACGTGAAGGCCCTGGGCGCGCAGGCGGCCATCGCCAAGGCTGGCACCTACACCGAATACAGTTCCGTCTGGTCGGCTTATTTCCGGCCGTTGCTCGCAAAGGCCATGGTCGGCGAAGCCAGCGTCGAGCAGACCACGAAGGATGGCGCCGAGCGCTGGAGCCAGCTCAAGGAGCAGTTCGCAAACCGGTAGGCAGAGTCGGCGGGCGGCGCTCCGGCGCCGTCCTTCCTCCTTCATGAAAGCGCGGCCGACTTTCCGATGTGGTCCCTGAAACGCTTCCCGGCGCCCTGGCTGCTTCCGGCACTCCTACCGGTCGCGGTCATGACGATCTATCCGGTCGCCCATGCCCTGTGGACGAGCCTCCATTCGGTGACGCTCCTCTTCCCGGGGGAGCCCTTCGTCGGCCTCGACAACTACCAGCGTGTTGTCACCAGCAACTACTTCTGGGACGCCATTCGCAATTCCCTCGTCTTCACGTTGCTGGCCGCGCCCTCTGTGGTCGTCATTGGCACGCTGGTCGCTCTCTTCCTGCAGCGCCGCTTCTTCGGTTCCCAACTTGTGCGCTCGGTCGTGCTTCTGCCCTGGGTATTACCCGGGGCGATCAGCGCGGTCCTATGGATCTGGGTCTTCCACCCGAGCTTTGGCGTGCTCAACGGCATCCTCCGGGAGCTCAACCTGATCGACGGTTCGATCCCTTGGCTGACCTCGCCGCGGCTCGCCCTTGTGGCGGTCGTCGTGGCCCATGTCTGGACCCAGGTTCCATTCGCCGTCGTGCTGATCATGGCGGCACTGGCGGCCATCAATCCTGAAACGCTGGAGGCGGCCGCGATCGACTGCCGCAGCCGCTTCAAGCGTTTCCGCCACATCGTCTTTCCCGAGATCAAAGCGATGATCGTGGTGCTTACCGTCTACAACGCGCTCACCGCCTTCACGAGCTACGACCTCGTCTACGCCATGACCGGCGGCGGGCCAGGCACTGCGACCACGCTGCTGTCCTTCCAGATCTGGCGGGAGAGCTTTTCCATGTACGACTTCGGCGCAGGCTCCGCGGTCGCTTTCATCGTCGTTTCCATCTCGGCCGTCCTGATCGTTGCGATCACGCGGGCGCTGCCTTCCGATCTTTTCGAGAGGGAATGAGATGCCAGGGCGCCCCAGCCGCTTGCTGACCTTTTTCTTCGCCGCCCTGATCCTGCTGTTCACGGGCGGTCCGGTCATCTTGTCGTTGATCGGCAGCATGGTTCCCGACCGCGTCCTCTTCGACGACGGCAAGGGCCTCTTCTCGGAAGGGCTGAACTTCGAGACCTACCGCTACATCTTCACCGGTCAGCTTCCGGATTCCTATAGCGCCGAGAACGCCAATCCAGCGATGATCTCGGACGCCGCGCGGCAGGTTCCCCGCAGCCTGCTCAACAGCAGCATCGTCGCCCTGTCGTCGATGGCCCTGAACATCCTGTTTGGGGCCCCGGCCGCCTTCGCCTTCGCCCGCTATTTCTTTCCAGGCAAGGGACTGACCTTCATGTTCCTGATCCTGTCCCCGCTGGTGCCGTCCGTGGCGCTCGTCACGCCCGTCTACATCATGCTCCAGTCGCTGGGCCTGACAGGAACGCAGGCCGGCATCATTCTCGTCCACACGGCCAAGGCGCTGCCTTTTACGATCCTGATCCTCTCCGTCTTCTTCCGAAAGATGCCGAACGAGTTGTTCGAAGCGGCGGTGCTCGACCATTGCAGCCGATTCCAGACCTTCTTCCGCATTGCCCTGCCGCTGTCGCTGCCGTCGATCGGCGCCACCGGCCTGTTCGCGTTCATGCTCTCCTATTCGGAGTACATGTTCTCGATGGTGCTTTCCGGCGACGCCGCTACCCGGCCGGTCTCCGTCGTGATGGCGGCGCTGGCCCGCAACACCGACGTTTCTTGGAGTCTACTCAATACCGCGATCTTCATTGCGATCGTTCCGACGCTCGTGCTGGTCGTCCTCGTCTGGCGCTTTGTCGTCGAGGGCCTGCTGAGCGGCGCAGTTAAAGGATAAGGCATGACAGATTTCACCAGCGTAACAGGCCATCATCCGCTGATCGGCCGCCCGCAAGGCGCGCGGCAGCACGCGACCGCCGGGCCGTATTCGCCCGTCCTCGAGGTCGACGCCTCACGGCTGGTCGTCATTTCCGGCCAGGTTGCCATCGACATGGACGGCAACATCATCGGCAGCACCATGGAGGAGCAGGCGCGCGCAACGCTTGAGAACTGTGCCATGCAACTCGCCAGCGCCGGCTGCACTTTCGCCGACGTATTCAAGGTCAACGTCTACGTGGCCGACCTCGGCGACTGGGCCCGCTTCAACTCGGTCTATCAGGAACTGATGCAGGAGCCGTTGCCGGTCCGCACCGCGGTCCAGGCTGTGCTGCTGCCAGGTTTCCTGCTGGAAATCGAGATGTGGGCCGTTAAGCCAAAGGATTGAGGAAGTGGCATCCGTCGAACTCAGGAACATCGCCAAATCCTTCGGCAGTGTCGAAGCCGTCCGCGACGTGTCGCTGTCGATCGGGGATGGCGAACTGGTGGTTTTCCTCGGTCCATCGGGCTGCGGGAAATCCACGCTGCTGCGCATGGTGGCCGGGCTGGAGGAGATCACCTCCGGTGATCTGCTGATCGGCGGCCAGCGGATGAATGAAGTGGCCGCCGCGGACCGCGGCATTGCCATGGTCTTTCAGTCCTATGCGCTCTATCCGCACATGACTGTTGCCGAAAACATGGGCTTCGCGCTCAAGATGCTGGGTAAACCCAGGGCCGAGACCGAGCGCAAGGTTGCCGAAGCTGCCGCAATCCTTCAGATCGAAGAACTGCTCGGCCGCAAGCCGAAGGAGCTTTCGGGCGGCCAGCGCCAGCGCGTCGCGATTGGTCGCGCGATCGTGCGGGAGCCCGAGGTCTTCCTCTTCGACGAGCCGCTTTCCAATCTGGATGCCGGGCTGAGGGCCCAGATGCGCGTGGAGATCGCGCGGCTGCACGAGCGCCTCGGCACCACCATGATCTACGTGACGCACGACCAGGTCGAGGCGATGACGCTCGCCGACCGCATCGTGATCCTCAACAAGGGCAGGATCGAGCAGCAGGGCTCGCCGCTTGATCTCTACGAGAAGCCTGTGAACCGCTTCGTCGGCGGTTTTCTGGGGCAGCCGCAGATGAACTTCATCCCCGCGCAGCTTGTAAGCTCGGGTGGAGCGACCGAGCTTGCGGTCGGCGTTCCGGCCAGGCGGGTGCTGCAGTTTGCCAATGTCGTCGCCGCGGCCGGCGGCACGATCGTGGAGTTGGGCGTTCGCCCCGACAGCATATCGATCGTCGACCCGATGCTGGAAACCGCCCTTCCTGCCCATGTGGTGGTTGTCGAGCATCTGGGCGGCTCCAGCCTGCTCTATGTCCAGGTCGACGGGCTGGAGGAACTCGTAACAGTCGAGTTGCGCGGGAAGACGGCTTTTGCAAGACACGAGACGGTCGGCCTTCGCTTCGATCCGCAGCGGGTCCATCTATTCGATGGCGGCGGCAAGCAGATCGAGAGCCGTGCCGCGGAGGAGTAAGTCTCACTTATGAAAGAGGCTGTCGTCCACCGACATGGCCGTCGCCTGCTGCGGCATTTGCTCAGCAGACGGTCGAGCGTCGGCTCGTCGGCAATCTCACGAGCGCGGAGTAGAGGCCCTTTGCACCTCAAGCCTGCGCGGCATCCCGCGCTATGTGCAGCGGGCTGAGATAGTCCTCCGCGGGACGGCCGACGCTGACATAGGCGAAACCGTGCGGCCGGATCTCTTCCTTGCGGTAGATGTTGCGCAGGTCGACCAGCAGCGGCGTGGCCATGATCGACTTCAGCCGTTGGAAGTCCATGGCGCGGAAGGCGTTCCACTCGGTGACGATGACCAGCGCCTCGGCGCCTTCGGCGGCGTCATAGGGATCAGAGCCGAACGTCACATTCTCGAGCAGCGATCGCGCTTGCTCCATCCCCTCGGGATCGTAGGCGGCAACCCGCGCGCCCGCATCCTGCAGGGCCTGGATGATGGTCAGCGCCGGCGACTCCCGCATGTCGTCGGTGTTCGGCTTGAAGGTCAGGCCCAGTATCGAGATCTTGCGGCCGCGCACGTCTCCGCCGCAGGCAGCGATCACCTTGCGCGCCATCGCGCGCTTGCGGGTGTCGTTGACGGCAACGGTCGTCTCGACCAGGCGCAGAGGCTTGCCGAGATCCTGTGCCGACTTGATGAGCGCCAGCGTGTCCTTGGGGAAGCACGAACCACCGTAGCCCGGACCTGCGTGCAGGAACTTTGAACCGATCCGCTGGTCGAGCCCGATGCCGCGGGCCACATCCTGGACGTTGGCGCCGGCTTCCTCGCAAAGATCGGCGATCTCGTTCATGAACGTGATCTTCATGGCGAGGAAAGCGTTGCCCGCATATTTGATCAGCTCGGAGGTCCGCCGCGTGGTGAAGACCAGCGGTGCCTGGTTCAGGTAAAGAGGGCGATAGACTTCGGTCATCACCTGGCGGGCACGCTCGTCGGCTATTCCGACGACGATCCGGTCTGGGCGGCGGAAATCGTCGATGGCATTTCCTTCGCGCAGAAATTCCGGGTTGGAGACCACCGCAACGTCGGCCGCGGGATTGGTCTCGCGTATGATCCGGTCGATCTCGTCGCCGGTGCCGACCGGCACGGTCGACTTGGTCGCCACAACGGTGAAGCCTCGGAGCGACTGCGCCAGTTCGCGCGCCGCGGCATAGACATAGGACAGGTCGGCATGGCCGTCCCCCCTTCGCGACGGCGTCCCGACCGCAATGAATACCACGTCGGCGACCTCGACGGCCGGCCCCAGCTCGGTCGAGAAAGCCAGCCGGCCCATCTTGACGTTGCCGGCGACGATCGAGTCGAGCCCAGGTTCGTAGATTGGCATCTCCCCGCGCCGCAGCGCCTCGATCTTTCGCTCATCCTTGTCGATGCAGGTGACGTCGTGGCCGAAATCGGAAAGGCAGGCGCCGGAGACGAGCCCGACATAGCCGCTGCCTATGACTGCAATACGCATGGAACTTCCCCTTCTCTACTTTGCGCTGCCGCCATGGGGCTGTCGTCGTCCCCCCAAGGCATGCAAACCAAGTGTCGAGCCTGCGTGCATGAGGCCTGGCAGTATGCCGAGGCTCCTCCGTATGTGTGTGTCGCCATTGCGACATTCCACACCGCCATGGCCAGAGTATGCCGGCTGCCGCGCGAGGCTGATCTTGTGTTCGCTCCACGGCTCCGTATGGAAGATGATGAGAGCGCTTCCCACTGCCGCCACTCTCGCCGCCGCCGTCAGCGGCTTGCTCAGCGCGAAATGGAGCACGCTCCGCGCGAGATCAAGCCGGCCGCAGGCGCGACGGGCGGGCAGGACGCCGGCATTGCCACCCTGATCGCGATGTCGGCTTCCCGCGCCAGGCCGCGAGCCTTGACAGTGCGGCGGTGTCGGCCGAGCCGTTGAAGATCGCCAGAGAGCCAATTGTCTGCAGGTATCCTTGATCGAGGATGACGATGTTCGGCGATTTCGTTGCCTGGTCCCAGTACTTCGAACGGTGAAGGAAGTACTGAAATAAACGCAGTCGCCAGAGCGGGTCGGCTGGCGGGTCCCCCTCCGCCTCCTCAGGTCGGGCGCACGTGTTGCAAGCGTCACAGGCTTCTTGGAAAGTGGCTCGAGCTGAAGTTATCCACAGCTGATTTCGCCACCTCGCGTTGAATCCTGACGAAGGACCCACGGCGCCCCCGCCTCGGGTCGCTGGCGACGCCTCGCTGGGCGCATCTTCACGAACGTCGCCGCTGATCTTCTCGGGTAGAGGCTGACTTTGCCGGACGTGCCGTCCCCAGGTCGGATCCAAAGATATGGCGCTCGAGGGCGGGAGTAATTGAAGCTGACGGACAGAATTGATCTCCATGCCGTGGGAAAGGCGGAAAATGGCCAAAATCAATACAGCCAAAAATCACTTCAAACCTAGGGAGTTAGTCAAAATAACATTTTCGAATTCGCAATGGATGGTTGTGAAAACTAAGATAAACCGCCGGTTGCATTCGGGTATGTCGATGTTTTGCTTGTTGAGAGCCTCAGCATCCCTATGGTCGCAGGCTGCGGGTGGGTGAAGCTGCAAAGGAATTTTGATGGCGACTCTACACTACACATCGGGTGGCTCTGCCGCGGAAATCGGGACCGCAGGGTTCAATCTGGTCGACGTGCAATCCGTCGAGGAGCTCAACGCGCTGCCTGACGGCATGATGGGTCTGGTCTGGCTGGACGAGGTCGACGGCGCTACGTCCTCCTTCAGGGACAAGGTCGACGCCTTCAAAGGAAATGACCAGCTGTTCGGCTTCTTCCTAGCCGACGAGCCCGATCCGACGGGACAGTGGGGCACCTACGCCACCGCCGAAAACCTAAAGGCGGAGTCGGACTACATCCATGACAACGTACTCGGCGCCAAGACCTTCATCACGATGATGAACACGGGTTCCTCGGCCGAACCGAGCTTTGAGGGCAACTTCAATCCGGAAAATACCGGCATCGACTATTACGGGCTGGATCCTTACCCCGTTCGCTCGGAGTCGGGTCCGGTCGATTTCGAGATGATCGACAGGACGGTGGCCGCAGCGGTCGAAGCCGGCATTCCGGTCGACCAGATCGTGCCGGTCTACCAGACCTTCGGTGGCGGAGAATACGTGACCGACACCGACAGCAAGTACGCTCTCCCGACCGCCGAGCAGATGCAGGTCATGATGGAGCACTGGGACGAGAATGTTCCATCGCCCGCCTTCGACTATGCTTATGCATGGGGCTCACAACTCGGCACGACTACGATCGCCGACTCGCAGGAACTGCAGAATTTGTTCCTTGAGCGGAATAGCGCCAGCGCTGCCCCAGACACCTCCGCTGTCACCGACGGCACCGACGCGGTAGTCGGCATGGACGACGCCGACGTGACGATTGATCCGGACGACGACGGCGCCGACGATCAGGTGGCCGATGCCGCCGACGATCAGCCCGGCGATCAGGTGGCCGACGCCACCGAAGATGGCGGCGATGAGGCGTCGATGTCAGGCAGCCACGATCTCGACCCGGGCTCCGAAGCGGAGGCGCCGGCGACCAACGATGCGGTGGACGCGGCACCGACCGACGATGCGGTGGACGCGGCACCGACCGACGATGCGGTGGACGCGGCACCGACCGACGATGCGGTGGACGCAGCGCCGACCGACGATGCGGTGGACGCGGCACCGACCGACGATGCGGTGGACGCGGCGCCGACCGACGATGCAGTGGACGCAGCGCCGACCGACACGTCAGGCAACGAGCCGGCGCCGGAGGTCACCGGCAACACCGGCGACAACGGCCACGGCTGGAAGGGGATCGGGCACTGGATGAGCGGCGGCCGCGGACATGAAAAGTGGCACCAGTCCGGGGATGCGACGGCCGAGAACGCCAGCGGCGACTGGCACAAGGGAATTGCCGGCGCGGACGCCTATGCGTTCTTCCAAGCGCTGGGTGCCAAGCACGCCGACAAGTTCATAGACTTCAGCGCGAAGCACGACACGATCGACTGGGGCAATGGGCACTTCAAGTCGTTGACGAAGGCGGGCCCGCAGGGCGCTTCCGACTTCGCGGCCGACATCCAGGCCCCTGCGGAAGAGCCCGGCCGCAGCAAGGCTTACGCCACCGACACGGGCACGTTCCAAAACGATGCCGATGGCGCTGGTGCCGAATACGCCGCCGGCCTTGCCGAACTGATCAAGCATTCGAAGGCGGCGGATTTCGACATCGTCTGATGATAACGTCACAGAGGCGTTGATAGCCTCTTGAGCCTGCCCGCACCCGCTGCGGGCAGGCCATTTTGCGCTCGGCCGACAGAGAGGAACGGCCAAGCAGTGTGACAGCCTGTTGATGTGACAGCCTGACTGTCCGGGAGCATAGTACCTGGAGCTTGTAGCTTACGTGCGGGAGGCTTTGACCGAGACACCACCACGGAGGCATCGATGACTAAGCTCTTCATGCCATTTGTCATGGCGCTGTTCTTAGGAATGTCTTCGCTTCTTTCCCACGCAGATCCAGCCGCAGAGGTGAAGGCCAGTTATGCGGCCTGGGATCAAGCCTTCAACAAGGGAGACGCCAAGGCGCTCGCGGCCCTCTACGCAGAGGATGCGCTGTTCCTGCCGGCTACCCACGATGTGATCACCGGCCGACCAGGCATCGAGAAGTTCTTTGCTTCCCTGTTCGCCATGGGCGTCAAGGACCACAAGCTGGAACTGATCCAGGCGTCCGGAAATGACAAGGTGGTGTTCGGTGCCGCCAAATGGTCCGCCGCCGGCAAGGACAAGGCCGGAAAGGATCAGCCATGGGGCGGCGTCGCGACCCACATCTTCGAGCGGCAGGCGGACGGCAGCCTGAAGCTCAGGGTGCACACGTTCAACTAAAACCGGCTTACAGGCAAAGGATCAATCTCCGGGCCGGAGATTGGTGCCGCTTGCGTGAGGTGAAAAGTGCCTCAGGCGCGCGCAAAAAATTCAGTTACTTAGCCGTTTGGCCGTCATGCTTAAGTGTATCACAGAAGTGTCGCGGCTGCGATGAGGATCCCCAAGATCGCAGTCGCGGCGAAATTTGCAATTAACTGCGGGGGCTCCACCTCACCCAATCTGGCTCGCACTGCCATGGTTCGAAGCCATATGGCCGAGGCGGCGCACTGCAGACTTGGTGAATCCTTCCAGAAGTTGTCCGGCCGGCGAGACATAGAGTTTTTGAATTTGCCTGCTAGGAGTAGTTTTCGCTCAGTTGGAGGGCTTGAGAGTGTCAGACTGGAAGCTGCAGCCACGCCGAAGCACCCAAGAGACCTGCTGAGATCTTGCGGTGACCGATACTGTTGAGGATGACGAGAAGGTTGGCCGGAAGATGGAGCCCAAAGATCCAGTCTCGCCAACTACCAGCAGGCGTATGCGAAATACACGTTCGAAGGACAACCAAAACGAGAAACGATTTAGGAGCGGATTGCACCGCTTAGGATATAGATTCCGGATTCACTATCGTGCGATTCCAGGCAGCCGTCGTACCATTGACATCGCTTTGGCCGAACCGATGTAAGCTCCGTAACCACGCCACCAGATCACTTTCGGATGGAAGTTCCTAACGAGCTTGCAAACATAACGGCCAGAACGCTTATCTAGGAACTTCTTCAGGACCGGGATCGCTACTGGCACACTCTCGTCGAAACGGCCCCAAAATCGAAGCGGCAGCTTCTGATCCCAACACCAATCGAAGAGCAAATCGTTCTCCGTCGCATAGGCGACCGCAGCATCGACGCGGTGCGTCCTCTTCTCGGCGTTCAGAAGGATGCTTCGAAGATATGTTCCGTTGATGCCATTTAGTAGCAGTTCCAAAGGTTCCCCCTCCAATGCGCTGCCCTCGCGCCAACTTATAGCGCCAGCCACAGCTGGGTCGTCAAACAGATCGATCATTGGAAGCCAGCTGCAGGTGGTTGCACCCAGTGCGAAACACGTCGTTTAAGTCGCGATAAGGGTATTATCGGAGGTTAGGCCGTCCTAGCTCCTCCGGTTTGAAGGCTCCCAGGTTCGGCTGCCGCCGTGCAGCCTTCGCCACTGTGGGGTTGCTCTAACTGGAATGGTGCAATTCACTCGCTCATCATACCGTTCGAAAATCTCGAAAAAAGTCCCCGAACAGGCGATCACACCGGACGCAACCGTTGCTCAGATAAGCCTACACCAATTGGCGTTCGACCTGCTGCACCTAGACGGGCAGGATCTCCGTATGATTTGGCATAGAGGAGCGGCGCCAGTTGCTGCAGGACCTGATCGGGACTCGAGCATGAGCCGATCCGCTTCAGCGAGAGCCTGGAAGGCGGTGCGGAGGTCGTGTTCAACGCGATCGACACTTGACCTCGAGGGAATGGTGTCGAAGCGTAGGGGCAGCCGGGACCGCAGCGGCGACTCGCGCGACTGGTTCAAGACCAAGTGCTACGCCGAGGCGACGCTCAACATCATCGGGGTGGAGCGGGAGAGGGGCAAACCGGCGATGTTGCTCTGCTCAGACCAGGCCGGCAACTATGTCGGAGCCGCGCGGCGTGACCGTCTCCAAGCTCATCCGCGAGCGTTTGTGCGAACGGGTTCAGGGGAAGAAGACCGCCCGAGCACCAAAGGGGCTCTCGAAGCAGAACGCCGAGTGGGTCGAGCCCGGCCTGGTCGGCCGGGTGCAGTTCCTGAAGGGTGAGGAGAAGCTCCGGCACGCTACGCTGAAGGATGTGGGGGAGTAGAGCTCACCTCTATCTTGAGATCGCCCTCAGATAAAAAAGATCGTTGCCTCGACCATATTCGCCCGCGCTGTCGCCAGCCGTCAGCAGTCGGCTGGACAACTGGGTCTAATAGGCTGGGGTTGGCCTCCGCCTCCCGGATTCGCTGGTACAAACGGTGGCGGGTTACCCCACGTCCAAACTGAGGACCTCCGAAGCCGCGGAGTATCTGCGCCTCTCTGCCAGCACTTTGCAGAAGATGCGCATCAGCGGCAGCGGCCCCACATTTTCGAAGTCGGGGAGCAGGATCATCGTTTACGACCGGGCGCATCTCGATGAATGGCTGCGGAAACGCGAGCATCATTCAACATCTGAATATGGCGCTGCTCCCAGCAATTGAGTGCACAACTGTGACACTACGCTCGACACAAGACATGCTGACCTACGAGAACCTGCGCAGAGCCCCCTGGGTGACGATCGCAGAGGCCGCCTCAATGCTGGGCGTCTCGACCCGCACCGTCCGACGCTGGCAAGCGGCCGGCAGGATGCCCAAGCGGTTCCGGCGTAGTCGGCAACTGACCTACCTGCGTGAAGACGTCCTGTCGCTAAGAGGCAAGCTCTGATGTTGCCGAACACCATCCACGACGAGAAGGCTCTGCAAAATGCCCTCGGCCGCATAGACAAGGAGATCAAAAGGGCGATCAGGTGGTTCTCAGCGGCGGGCGGTTTATCGCCTACATTTGAGACGGACGTTCAACGCCTCGAGTGGGCAAGAGAGACCTATCTCGAGACCTTGAAGGCACTGGCCCTCATCAGCAGCCTCGATCAGGAGGCCTGGCCTCAAGCCGAAGCGGTGCTGCTGTCTGAGAGCGCGAGACTATGTGCCGGCATCCGGGCAGCCTCGGCTGCCCAGAATTCCTCTTCTCCTCTTCATTTTATTGAAATCGCGAGCTCGATCACCTCGTTCGAGGGCTTGGAAGAACCCGTCAGAGCATACTGGAAACGCAAGGATAGTGGAGGGTATCGCCTCATCGTGCAGTTCGGTCCCCATCGGATAGCGCATCAACTGCTGCTGCGTGACTGGCTGTCCATTGCGGGGGTCGAGAGCGAATTCGACTATACCCGGCCGGGTGCCGGTGGGGAGCGCGAATTCACGCGGGAGATCTCGCGGCAAATGGAAAACGGCGTTCAGTGGTGGGGAAAACTGGACGTCGTAAACTGCTTCCCTTCCCTACGACCAGGACATTTCGGATGGCTGCCAATAAGCCGCAAGGCATTGCGGGGCATTGTCTTCCTGCCGAAGTCCACTTGGGTGGATATCGATCTGAGTAAGAAGCTCAACAGTGTTGGAGAATTTCTTGCGCAGCAAGATATCATACCACACGCCTTCACATACAATGATGTAGTGGAAGCCTCCCACAAACTTGTCCGGCGGGGGTTACCGCAGGGCTCCGTCTTGTCGCCGCAGATTGCCAGGGCCTTCTTGGGAAGGGAGCTTCGTGCATGCCGCGAAGAACAGTGCGTGGCGTCGTTCGTCGACGACATCGCTGTTGGCTCCAAGTCGCAGTCTGGGGTCAAGGCATTCCAGGAGCGCCTGCGTCAGCGCCTTTTGGCACTGCCCGCCGGAAAGGTTTGCTTGAAGATCGACGAAATACGGAAAGCCTCGAGCGGACGTGTGGAAGAGCTCGGATACCGGTTCGATCCGAGCCGCGGTCATGGCGACCATCCCGTCCACGTCTGGCCCGGAAGGAAGAGAACGCGCCGCTATGGGGATCGGCTACCGAAGCGCCTCAGTGAAGCTGAAATGGTCGGGGATGATCTCGACGCCGTGACAGCCAAGTTTACCGACCAATGGATCGCCGGAACTCCGGGCTGGACACTGGTCCCTGGCCATTCACGCGAACTTGCCCATGCCATCGCCGCGTGCCGACAGCTCGAATTTCTGAACGGCCTTCACCCCAAGTACAAGCCTTCACCACTGAAACCAGTTAACCACGGGTTGGAATAGCGATAGTTCGAAAGCACAAGGTCCAGCTTCAATGGTGATCATCTTCGGCAGGCCAGGAGGTCACCCCAAGGGCACCTGTTCTTTCGCTTGTGGAGCGCGTCGCGAGGCGGGTAGCCGACTGGTTCAGGCCAGCGTCGGTGCCGGTTGAGAGTAGCGGAAACCAAGCTTTAGGCCCGGATAGTGGATTTTCGCGACGAACTTCGCCAGATAGTCCGCGTCCTTCGGGTCACCATACCCGTCGCTGACCTTGGTTCCTTCGCTCCAACCCCCTAGTGCGGAGAGGACATCCGATGGGGCATCGATGCGCCGCAGCGCGTCACGGAAGGAGTGTCTGAAGCTGTAGAGCGTCTGTCCAGGCTCCAACTCCAGTCCCTGTTTCAGGAAGGTCTCGCGAAAACGCCTGCACGGATAGTCGGAGTAGTAGCCTCGTCTGCTCGGCTTCAAACCGGCGAACAGCAGCGCCTTGTCCCCGTCCTTTCTGCGGCCTTCGACGAAATCGAGAAACCCGACCTCGATCAGTTGCGGGTGGATCGGGAAGCTTCGCCGGCTATGGCTAGTCTTGATCTTCTTTACCGGCCCGAACGCATCGTCGTCCGTCGGCTCGACATAGGCATACCAGACGCCGGTGGAGGAGCGTCTGATATCCCCGGCCTGCATCTGGCAGATTTCGCCGGGGCGCATGCCGGTCAGCGCCATGAGCAGCGGAAGCCAGAACCGCCAGTCGCGATCTTTTGCGAGATAGGGCTCCTTACTCTCCGGATGCCAACGGGCGTAGAAACTCGAGGAAAAAAACTGCCTGATCTGGTCCGGCGTGAACGGGCGGCGCTTGTCGGCTGGGCTTCGAGGGTCGCGTGTCAGCGGCCGCAGGTCTTCGGCGGGATTGCTGGCAATGAGCTGCTTTTTGAGAGCCAGCTGCATGATGTTGCGAAAATCATCGAGATAGGCTGCTTGGCTGGTCGGGGTGAGGACGTGCCGGTTGTCCTTGGCGGCAAGCTCAATGGCTCGTTCATAGGGTTCACCGGGATAGCGTTTCTCCCGATGCGCAGGTAGGCGCGCTAGAACCCGTTGTAACTTCCGCCCGGCGTCGTAATCGACCGCTTGGATCGGCGTATCGGCACCGATTACTTCGACGAGGAGCTTGGCCTGTGCCGCCACCTTCTCGGCCCATTGTGGCCGGCGTCGGTTGAGTTTGGCCGTCTCGCGCACATTCTCGACGTACTCCGAAGCGAGACGGCCGAACGTCACCTCGGTTCGCAGCTTGGACGGGGAGGTAGCAGGACCACTGCTAGTCCCGAAATCGTCCCGCAAGATTGCGAGCTCTCTGCTAATGATGGAAACAAGGCTGCGGCGGATCATCTCCGCCACGCCCGTTTCCGTGATCCCGTCGAAAGAGTGCCCCTCTGGAAAAACGCGGGAGTACGCCTGATGCACCCAAAGGTGCTGGTCTGGATGCTCGGGATCGCTCAAATCCTGCAGCTGCGCTTGCTTGTCGGAACGGATCTCCCTTAATTCGCCTAAGCTGCCGGCGGGATCATTGAGGTAGCGCTGGTCGAATTTCTGCACCTGCTCATCGACGTAGGCGGCGACACGCCGGCGGACCTCGTCGATCGACAGCCTGGCGGGCGTGTTTGCGCTGGGGTCGGACGCTGAGTCGGAGAGGGTCTGTGACGATGTGCGCAGCGCCTCGAATTCCAGGTCGTATTGGATGTCCAATGCGTTCCGCAGGCGTTTGGCGTCCTGCAGCGAGGTCGTGTTCAACGAATGCTGAATGAGGCTCTTGCCGAAGCTCTTGATCAGGGTGTCGGGAACCCGGCGCCGATAGTACCAGACGCCGTTGCGATTATGGAGATGATGACGATCAGGCACCGCGTCCATACCCCGCTGTGTACCACAAATGTGCAGCAGCGACTACGGTCAAGCGGTTGGATTTGTTGTTCTTCCCAACCCGTCAAGGGGTTAGGCGGGATTTGGTGCCGCTTGCGTGACTCGAACACGCGACCCCATCATTACGAATGATGTGCTCTACCAACTGAGCTAAAGCGGCGACCGGGCTCGGGCGCTGCGGCCCGACCGAACGAGCGCCTGATAACCTCATTGGCCGGTAATTTCAAGCGCGAGATGAGGAGGATTGGCCCTGCTCCTCCGACTGTTCTCCAACTGTTGCCTGGATGCTGGAGGCTGTCTTTACGGTGGCCTCCTTGCACGTCGGCGGGTAAGACCTCGAATCGAGGTGCGGCCGATCGAATGAGCGGGGCAGGCCGCTTCTGAATACGAACGCTGTTTTTGGCTGTGGCGATTCGATCGCGTCGCAGGAGCAATCCCGCGTTGATTGCTGTTGCGGCTACGGTTAACGATCGATTTTTGGGTTTTGGCGGGGAAAATGAATGGACCCGATCGAAAAGGCGATCCGGAGCGCCTTCGAAAAGGGCAACGCCGAGGACAGGGCGTTTCGCGAGAGCGTTTACCGCAAGGCGTTCGAAGCGCTCGACCGTGCCCTCCAGGCCAATCAGAACCTTACCGTGGAAGCAGCGATCAACCGGCGCAAGGTGCTGCAGGCGCGCATAGCCGAGATCGAGACCGAGTTCATCCCGGCGGTGCCGGCCGCTGACCCGCTTGCCGGCTCCTTCGAAATCCGGATGGAGCCCGGGGAGGCGCCGCCCATCGTCATGCCGGAACTGACGGCGGACCGCGTGGACAGGGATGCCGGAGCCCTGGGCGGGATCGGCGAACTCGATGTCCGGGAGGAGTTCTCCGACCGCGCCTCGCGCTCCAGGGCAGCGCCACCCCTTTCGGCCTCCGATCCCAAACGCTCGCGCCGCCGCAGCCGCAAGCCTCTCGTTCTCATGTTCGTGGCTCTGTGCCTCGTGGCCCTCGTCGGCATCGGCATCCTGTTCGCACAGCAGGCCGGCCTCTTCCCGCCGCGGCAGGAAGGCGAGACCTCGATGCCGAATCCGCAGGCGACGATCGAGGCCGAGGACTTCAATCCCGAGAGCGATGGCCAACCCCCGGCGCTGACGAGCCAGCCTGCGGAACAGCGCGACTGGATCAGCATCTTCACGGCCGCCGACGCGACCGCCGTCAGCGCCCCCGCCGGCATCAAAGCCGAGTCGATGGACGATGATTCGGGAAGCTTCCTGCGCATCCGTTCCTCGGGTTCCGGCGCCGCCGTCCTGTTCGATGTCGGCCAGGGCGTGCTGCAGCGGATCGCCGGGCGGAAGGCGACTTTCGATATCGTGGCGCGCGGCAGCGATGGCGAACAGGTCGAGATGGCGGTCGACTGCAACTTCGGCGAACTCGGCGATTGCGGCCGCAAGCGCTACGCGGTCGGCTACGAGAAGGCGGATTTCCTGTTCGAACTGGGCCTGCCGGAGGTCGATCCGGGCGCTGGCGGCACGATCGCGATCGACCCGGATTTCGCCGGCGAAGGCAAGAGCCTCGACATCTACGAGATCAAGGTGTCGGTCTCGCCTTGAGCATGGTGCGCGACATTCGGTTCGTGCAGCAGTGCCTGCAGGGTCTCGATGCGGTCTGCCTCGGCGGAAGGCTTGTCCCAGCGCAGGCGTGAGATCCGCGGGAAGCGCATGGCCACCCCGGATCGGTGGCGGGTGGAGCGGTTGAGCCCCTCGAAGGCGATCTCCAGCACGAGGCCGCTGCGTTTGTCGGCCCTCACGGACCGGACAGGCCCGAAGCGCTCGACCGTGTTGTCGCGCACATATTTGTCGATCTGCCGCAGTTCCTCGTCGGTGAAGCCGAAATAGGCTTTTCCGACCGGCACCAGTTCCTCGACGCCTTCCGGGCCTGACCAGACGCCGAACGTGTAGTCGGAATAGAAGCTCGACCGCTTGCCGTGACCGCGCTGCGCATACATCAGCACTGCGTCGATCGTGTGCGGGTCGCGCTTCCACTTGAACCAGGGGCCTTTGGGGCGACCCGCGAGATAGGGCGAGGTCTTCTGCTTCAGCATCACGCCTTCGATGACCGGATGGGGCGGATGCCGGCGCATGTCGTCCAGATCTTCCCAGTTCGAGAAGCTGATGATCGGCGAAAGATCGAAGCGGCTGGGTTCCAGTTGGGCCACGAAGGCCACCAGGCGCGCACGGCGCTCGAGGAAGGGCAGGGGGCGCACATCCTCCTTTCCATCCTGAAGGATGTCGTAGCAGCGGATGAACACGGGATAGCGCTCGCGCATCTTCGGCGACACGCTCTTGCGATTGAGCCGCTGCTGGAGTTCCGAGAAGCTGCCGGTGTATTCGGGCGGATGACCGACGAGCAGTTCGCCGTCGAGCGCGCCGGTGAAATCCATCGCGTCCAGCAAATCGGGGAAGGCGCCGGAGATCTCGTCGCCGGTGCGCGAGTAGAGCCGGCACAGCCCGCCCTCCGACACAGCCTGCACGCGAATGCCGTCCCACTTCCACTCCGCCGCGTAGTCTGAGGGGTCCATCTTGGCGAGATCGCTGTCCTCTACGGCGTGCGACAGCATGACCGGACGGAACAGGGCGCGCGCCGCCTTCTCGGGTTTGGGAGCCCCGCCTTCGAGCCAGGCGAACAGGGAAAGGTAGGGCGGCTCGAGCCCGTGCCACACCTCCTCGATTTCGGCGATGTCGACCGAGCCGAGTTCGGCCAACGCCTGCTTGGCCAGCCGCGCCGAGACGCCGATGCGCAGGCCGCCGGTGACGAGCTTGATGATGGCATAGCGCCCCGAAATGCCCGCCGTGTCGAGCAGCCGCGCCAGCACGGCCGGGCCGTCCGAGCGACTGGCCGACTGCAGAGCGTCTACTACATCCGCGAGCGTCGGACGCTGATTTGGGGCATGGGCCTGGTCGGGCTCCGGCCAGACAAGCGACACCGTTTCGGCGAGATCGCCGACATAATCATAGGAATAGCCGAACAGGACCGGGTCCATCCGCTCCATGACCAGCGTCCGCAGCATGGCCGGCTTGATGGCTGGGATGTTGAGATCGCCGGTGATCGCAGCCAGTGCCAGCCCGCGGTCGGGATCCGGAGTGGTGGAGAAGTAGTCGACCAAGAGCCGGATCTTGCCGTTTCGCGACGGCGTCAGCACCAGACGGTCCAGAAGTTCGGAAAACCCCTCCATCGTCAAATTGACTTCCGGAAGTGCGGGACTGATACTCTACCGTCCAAGCAGACGCGGGTAGTCGGGATGTGGAAGCTTGTCCTGTCCTCGCTAACGGTGCTCGGCATCGCTTCGTCGATCTCAAGCATGGCTATGGCCGCGGATTTCTCGTTCGATTTCGAATGGGGTGGGATCAAGCGGTGCACCAGCGGCAGGCCCAATACCGTCCCCAACCCTATTTTCCATCTGCGCAACGTGCCGAACGGGACCGCCAACATACGCTTCGAGATGACTGATCTCAATGTGCCGAGCTTTCGGCATGGCGGAGGCACGGTGAGGTATGCGGGCGAGGGCACCATCAGGCCCGGAGCCTTCACTTATTTGAGCCCCTGTCCCCCCAGCGGGCGGCACACCTACGAGTGGACGGCCACGGCCCTCGACGCCAATGGCAAGAAACTGGCGGTAGCGAGAGCGCGCAAGCTGTATCCGTGACCGCGAGCCGGGCATCTACTCCGCCTCGTCCTCGTAGCCGACGAGATGCAGCGGCCGGGCGGTGAGCCGGGAAAGCTCGCACCAGCGCACCAGCGCCTCCTCTCGGCCGTGGGTCACCCAAACCTCGCCGGCGCCTGTCTCCTGGATCGTCTCGGTGAGTTCGTCCCAGTCCGAGTGGTCGGAGATGATCAGCGGCAGTTCCACCCCCCGCTGCTTGGCGCGCTGGCGGATCCGCATCCAGCCCGAGGCGAAGCAGGCGATTGGCTCGGGGAAGCGGCGGGCCCAGCGGTCGGCGAAGGCCGAGGGCGGACCGATCACGATCGAACCGGCAAAATCGTCCTTCCTGCCGCCCTCGATCGTGGCGGGCCGCAGGTCGCCGAGGTCGATGCCGCGGCTCTGGTAATAGTCGGAGAGCTTTGCCAGGGCGCCGTGGATGTAGATCGGCCGGTCGAAGCCGGCATCGCGCAACAACCGCATGACGCGCTGCGCCTTGCCCAGTGCATAGGCCCCGACCAGATGCGTGCTCTCCGGAAACTGCGAGACGGATTTCAGGAGCCGACCGATCTCTTCGCTGTCGGGAGGATGGCGGAAGACCGGCAGGCCGAAAGTGGCCTCGGTGATGAAGACGTCGCAGGCGATCGGCTCGAAGGGCGCGCAGGTCGGGTCGGGCTGGCGCTTGTAATCACCGGAGACGACGATGCGCAGCCCGGCATGCTCCACCGCGATCTGAGCCGAGCCGAGCACGTGGCCGGCCGGGTGGAAGGTGACAGACGCATCCTTGATTGCAATGGTCTCACCGAGTGTGGCGGCCTGCGTCGTCCCGGCGAAGTCGTCGCCATAACGCAGCCCCATGATGTCGAGCGTCTCTTGCGTGGCCAGCACCGAACCGTGACCCGAGCGGGCGTGATCGGAATGGCCATGCGTAATCAGCGCCCGGTTCACGGGCCTGATCGGATCGATGAAGAAATCGCCGGGGCCGCAATAGAGACCCTCCGGGCGGGGGCAGAGCAGTTCGCTTGGGCGCATCGAGCCTAAGATAAGGCGTGGCCGCAATCTTCAAAGAGTTTTGGAAATGCCTCCTGACACTTGCTTTGAAGAACCTGATCCGCTGCGTTCTGGCACCCGCACAACTTATGAAACCGCTTCGCGCATTTGGAAGCACACGCACGTGGGGATTCTAGCCAAGAACACCTTCAACTGTAATATGTAGAAGAGGGGAAAATCCGGTACGACAGGGGCATGGCGGTGCAAGACCTGATCGTCGTTGCAGGTCATTTAAGTGGGGCATCATGTCGGACAATTGGATCAAACTCATCCCGACGGATCAGAATTTCTTGCCCTCCGCGGATGCCGCGGAAGCGGAGCGAACACTGTTGGCCGAATTGGCTCCTGACGCCGAAGAGGTGACTGTCGAGTTCCTTAAAGAGGTAGCATTCGTCGACTCCGGAGAGAACTGGGAGGGCGTGAGTTGTCCCTCCTGTTCTCGCGACGCATCGACATGGTGGGCCGACGCTATGGATGGCGCCGCCGAGAGTTCTTTCCGCGACTTGGAGGTCGCTGCGCCCTGTTGCGGGGCGACTGTATCGCTGAACGACTTGAACTACGAGCCTCCGAACGGATTTGCGAGCTTCATCCTCTCTGCATGGAATCCGAACCTGCAGGATATCCCGCCCGCAGCCATGTCAAGGCTGGTCGATCTGCTAGGAACGCAACTGCGCAGGATATGGGTCCGGTATTGAACGAGGGAATCGATCCCCTTTTGTTCCAAATTCCTGTTGGCGCGCCACGCGCGGCGCTATACCTCTTAGCGCGTGACAGAACAAAGCCGCGTCGAGCCGCAGGACGGTGCCGCGTACCTGCCCGAGCCGTTCCTGAACTGGTTCGCGCGGCGCGGCTGGTCTCCGCGCGCCCATCAGATCGACCTGCTTGCCCGCGCGCAGGCCGGGCGCTCGGTGCTGCTGATCGCGCCGACGGGCGCCGGCAAGACGCTCGCCGGCTTCCTGCCGTCGTTGGTCGATCTGGCAAGCCGCCCCAAGCGCAAGCCCGGCGAGCCGCAGCGCGGCATCCACACGCTCTACATCTCGCCGCTGAAGGCACTGGCGGTCGATATCGAGCGCAATCTCGGCAAGCCGGTCGACGAGATGGGCCTGCCGATCACGCTGGAGACGCGCACGGGCGACACGCCGGCCCACAAGCGCCAGCGCCAGAAGCACGCGCCGCCGGACATACTGCTCACCACGCCGGAGCAACTCGCGCTGCTGATCGCCTCGCCCGACGCAAAGCGGTTCTTCTCCGGCCTGCGCTATGTGGTCCTGGACGAACTACATTCGCTGGTGACGTCGAAGCGCGGACACCTGCTCGCGCTTGGGCTGGCGCGTCTGCGCCGTTACGTGCCGTCGCTTCAGGCGATCGGGCTCTCGGCGACCGTCGCGCAGCCCGACGAACTGCGCCGCTGGCTCGTGCCGCAGGGCGGTTTCTTCTCCCTTGAGGGGGAGATGGCCGCGCAGCGGCCAGAGGGAGTAGTCTCCGAAGGCTCTGCCAGCATGTCGAGCGCGGTCGTTATGACCCCCACCGCCGCCTTCGGCGGCACCTCCCCCTTAGGGGGGGAGGGTAACTCTCCCCTGGCCGACATCATCACCGTGACGGGCGGAGCCAAGCCCGAGATCACCATCCTCGACTCCGAGGAGCGGGTGCCCTGGGCCGGGCATTCCTCGCGTTATGCCATTCCCGAAATCTACGAGGCGATCAGAGAGCATCAAACCACGCTGCTCTTCGTCAACACGCGCAGCCAGGCCGAGATGCTGTTCCAGGAGCTCTGGCGGGTGAACGATGACACGCTGCCGATCGCGCTTCATCACGGTTCGCTCGACGTCAGTCAGCGCCGGCGCGTGGAGAAGGCGATGGAGACCGGCAGCCTGCGCGCGATCGTCGCCACCTCGACGCTCGATCTCGGCATCGACTGGGGCGACGTCGACCTGGTCGTGCATGTCGGCGCGCCAAAGGGCGCCAGCCGGCTTGCCCAGCGCATCGGCCGTGCGAACCACCGGCTCGACGAGCCGAGTAAGGCGATCCTGATCCCTGCCAACCGCTTCGAAGTGCTCGAATGCGAGGCGGCACTGGAAGCGAACTATCTGGGCGCGCAGGACACGCCGCCGCTGGTGAATGGCGGGCTCGACGTGCTTGCTCAACACATCCTCGGCATGGCTTGCGCCGAGCCCTTCGATGCGGACGATCTTTATCAGGAGGTGAGGAGCGCCGCGCCCTATGCGAGCCTGCCTCGCGAGATCTTCGACCGCGCCATCGATTTCGTCGCGACCGGCGGCTATGCGCTGAGGACTTATGAGCGCTACGCCAAGATCAGGAGGACGAAGGACGGCAGGTGGCGCGTGTCGCATCCGCGCTTCGCGCAGCAGTATCGGCTCAACGTCGGTACGATCGTCGAAGCGCCGTACCTGACGCTACGCTATGCGCGCTCGGGCAAAGGCCTCGCCACGAGAGGCGGGCCGGTCCTAGGCAAGATAGAAGAAAGCTTCATGGAGACCATCTCGCCGGGCGACACCTTCCTGTTTGCAGGCAAGGTGCTGCGGCTCGAGGGCATCCGCGAGATGGAGGCATTCGTCTCCAACGCCGCCGGCAACGATCCGCGTATACCCGTATACAATGGCGGCAAGTTCCCGCTCTCGACCTATCTCGCGAGCGAAGTCCGCGCCATGCTGGCCGACCCGGAGCGGTGGAAGGCGCTGCCCGATCAGGTCGCGGACTGGCTGCGCATCCAGGCGGACAAGTCGGTGCTACCGCATAGCGAGGACCTTTTGGTGGAGACGTTTCCGCGCGGGAACCGTCACTACATGGTCTGCTATCCCTTCGAGGGCCGGCTCGCCCACCAGACCCTGGGAATGCTGCTGACAAGGCGGCTCGACCGTGCCGGCGCACGACCGCTCGGCTATGTCGCCACCGATTATTCGATCGCGGTGTGGGCGCTAGACGACATGGGCGCGATGTTCGAGGGCGGCGAACTGCCTCTATCGAAGCTGTTCGATGAGGACATGCTGGGCGACGATCTCGAGGCCTGGATGGCCGAGAGCTGGCTCTTGAAGCGCACCTTCCGCAACTGCGCGCTGATTTCAGGGCTGATCGAAAAACGTCATCCGGGACAGGAGAAGACCGGCCGGCAGGTCACCGTCTCGGCCGACCTCATTTACGACGTATTGCGCACGCACGAGCCCGACCATCTGCTGCTCCAGGCGACCCGCGCCGATGCCGCGGCTGGGCTGCTCGATGTCAGCAGGGTTGCCGACATGCTCTCCCGGATCCGCGGCCGAATCGTGCATAAGCACCTCGACCACATATCGCCGCTGGCTGTGCCGATCATGCTTGAGATCGGCAGGGAAAGAGTGGCAGGAGAAGCCAACGAGACGCTTCTGGAGGAAGCGTCTCTCGTTGAAGAGGCAATGGGCAGCGAGTGACCACCGCTCGGACTAGTCGGACCAACAGGACAGGTGGCTTGGACGGCGTGATCGAGATCGCCGGCGAAGCCGCAATATGTGATCGCCGGGGAGCCCTGTTCTTCCCCGAACTGAGCCTGCTCGCCGTCTCGGACCTGCACCTCGAAAAAGGTTCGTCGGCCGCACGGCGCGGCTCGATGCTGCCGCCCTACGACACGGCCGTGACGCTCTCCTGCCTGCGCTCCGTGCTCGACGATTTTTCCCCGAAGGTCGTGGTCAGTCTCGGCGACAGTTTCCATGACGGACAGGCCTCGGCGCGGATGCCCGAGCTTTTCCGCGCTGCGCTCGCGGCAATGATGGCCGGCCGCGACTGGTTCTGGGTGAGCGGCAACCATGATCCCGACCCTCCCGAGGGAGTAGGCGGGGAAAGTGTTCGCGAGATCTCGTTGGGGTCGATCCGGTTCCGTCACGAGCCGTCCAAGAGCGAGGCTAAAGGCGAGATCGCCGGTCATCTTCATCCCGGCGCCCGGATCGTCCAGCGCGGCCGCTCGATCCGGCGCCGCTGCTTCGCCACCGACGGCAGCCGCATGATCATGCCGGCCTTCGGCAGCTATACAGGGAGCTTGAATGTCCTGGATCGCGCCTTCGCCGGGCTTTTCCGGAGCGATGGCCTGATCGCCCATATGCTCGGCACCGACCGGACTTATCCCATCGCCGGCACGATGCTCCGGCCGGGCTGATCAGTCCCGCTTGAATACGAGCCGGCCGACCCAGCCGGTGACCATCGCCAGTCCGACTGCCACAAATCCGTAGAACAGGCTGTGGTTGCGGGAGAGCCGGAACAGCATCTGCTCGAAGCCGGATTTGAGGATGGCGAGGTTCGCATATGTTTCGTCGATGAAGACGCCGTTGCGAAAAAGGAAAGCGCGCGCCTTATGGGTTCCGACGGGAACGTCGGGCGCCAGCGTGACGGTCGCGCGGAACAGGTTCGACGAGAGGAACTGAACGCCTCCAATGCGCTGGTTGTAGAGGCCGTTCGCCTTCTTCCGGTCGCGCAGCGCCGCCCTGAATTCCTGCAGTGTGGCGGGACTTACATCTTCTTCGTACGGCTCCGTATGGACGTAGTCGATGCCGAGCGCGAGCCGTCGGTAACTGTTCTGGCCGGTGATGTCCTGCAGAGGGCGCGTGGTGGCGATGGAGTATGACTCCGGTACATTGACGAAGGATTCGGAGTCCGTGTTCATCCAGATGCCCAGTACCCGGTCCTTGCGCCTTACCGTGATCGGGCGGGCGGGTCCTTCGAGCACCACGATCACATCGTAGCGCCCCTGCCGCACCACCGTGGGATCGATGTTCTCGATGGAGCCGAAGATGGTCAGGTCGGCGCCGCCGAAATCTGCGCCGATCCGGATCACGTCTGTGGAGAGGCCGATCTGGATCCTCTCCGGCGCGGGTTCCTGGGCAAGCAAGGAGCACGGAAGGAGCGCCGCGGCGAAGGTGAGTGCGACGGTGCGGCGCCTCCAACTCATCGATCACAGTCCCGGCGTAAGGGAATAGATCGCCGGCGGAGGCAGGAACAGATCGAAGGCAAGCCTGATCGCCACCGCGACCACCAGCAGCCCGAGCAGCGCCCGCAACTGCTCGCCACGCAGCCTCTGTCCGGCCTTGGCGCCGTACTGCGCTCCCGCGACCCCGCCCACCATGAGGATGAAGGCGAGCACCACGTCGACGGTCTGATTGGCTTCGGCATGCACGATCGTGGTGTAGGCCGCCACGAAGATGATCTGGAAGAGCGACGTGCCGACGACGACGTTGGTCGGCACCTTGAGCAGGTAGATCAAGGCGGGCACCATGATGAAGCCGCCGCCGACGCCCATGATCGACGAAAGCAGGCCGATGCCTGCCCCAAGGCCAAGCACGGGGATCACGCTGACGTAGAGCTTCGACGCGCGGAAGCGCATCTTAAGTGGCAGGCGATGGATCCAGCCGTGTTGGCCGGGCTTCTTCAGCGACTGCGGCACGCCCTCCTTGTTGCGCCTGAGAGCATTGACGCTCTCGACCAGCATGAGACCGCCCACCGCTCCGAGGAAAACCACGTACATCAGCGAGATGATCAGATCGAGTTGTCCGATGCTTCTCAGTAGCGAGAACAGGAAGATGCCGACCGTGGAGCCGGCCACGCCGCCAATCAGCAGGACGGTGCCCAGCTTGAAATCAATCGTGCCGCGCTTGAAGTGCGCCAATGCTCCGGAAAAGGACGATGCGATGACCTGGTTCGCGCCGGTCGCCACCGCGATCCCGGGCGGGATGTTGTAGAAGATCAGCAGCGGCGTGATCAGGAAGCCGCCACCCACGCCGAACATGCCCGACAGAAATCCGACTGCCGCGCCCATGGCGAGCAGGACCAGGACATTGACCGACATTTCCGCGATCGGGAGATAGATGCCCACCCGTCACTCTCGACTGCAAGTGCTGAAGCGTTAAAGGCGTCGAAACGCGATTTGCTGTAGGAAGCTCATGCGCCGACATTGCGGCGAAGTCAAACTTCGCTGGAAAGCCGAAACAAAAAACATCTCAACGGTTTACTTACCGCGAGCGAACTGCCGCCCCCTCACTTTCGGGCGAGCAGCGCGCGCACCAGCTTCTCGTCGATCCCGCCGGTCGGCTCCATCTGGTTGTCCTTCTGGAAGGCCATGATGGCGTTCTTCGTCTTCTGGCCCATGACGCCATCGGCGGCGCCGGCGTCGTAGCCGTTCTTGTTGAGGATATTCTGGATGTTGCCGATGGCCTTCGTCATGTCGATTGAGGCCGTCGTGCCGGGGCTTTCCTGCCAGGATTCCGGTATTTCGACGGAGTTGGCTTCGGCCTCGATCGGCTGAGACTTCCAGAGATCGACCTGGCCGCGCGCCCGTTCGAGTTGCTCGGGGCGGAGCGAATTTGCGATCTCGTCGCGCTTTGCCGCGGCGTCGCGGTCACCGGCATTGGCGGCAAGGGCGAACCACTTGTAGGAGTCTTCCAGGTTCTGAGGCATGCCGACGCCTTTTGCCGCGAGGATGCCGAGGTTGAACTGGCTGTCCTTCACGCCGAGATCGGCCGCACGCTTGAACCACCGCGCTGCCGACTCGTTGTCGGCGGTCCCATCCGCCCCCATCGCGTACAGCACGGCAAGGTTGTGCATCGCGCTGACGTTGCCCTGCTGAGCTGCGAGCTGGTACCAGGTCTTGGCCTTCTCCACATCGCGTTGGATACCCAGCGCCTTCTCGTAAAGATTGCCGATGCGGTACTGTGCCGGCGCAAAGCCGAGTTCCGCCGACTTCTCGTACCAGTGCGCGGCCTGTTTCATGTCCGCCTTGACGCCGCGGCCATCGGCATAGCGGGCACCGACCTCGAATAGCGCCTTGGCATCGCCGGCTTCGGCTGCTTCGCGCAGCCCCACGGGACCCGCCTCGACCGGAATGCTGATGGGGTGGGCAGTGGGCTGTTGGGCTGGCGCCGCTGCGGCCGACGCAGTCGCAGGCGAATCGGAGTGGACCTCGGCGGTACCGGCCGCTTGGGCCGCTGGCGCAGCGCCGTCGGACGCTTCTGCCAGGTCCTGGGCGTCGGAGTCCACGACAGACGCCGCGGCGCTCGCAACTGCGACCGGATTCGCATCAACTGTCGTCGCCTGGGCCGGAGCAGTCTTGACTGCTGGCTGGGCAGCTTCCGGAGTCTCGGCCTCCGCAGCGGCAGGTTCTTGCCTGACGGGAGTTGCAGCCCGGGCGTTGGAAGCGGCCTCAGCGACCACCTCGTCCGTCGCAGTTTCTCCGGTAGCGTCGACCCCCAAGGTGTCGGCCGGCTGATCGGCCTGGTCGGCAACGAGAGGTGCCGGCACGCGATCATCACCGATGAAGCCGTTCACCAACTGAGCGCCCGCCAGTACGACGAGCACGGCAGTGGCGCCCATCAACATGGCCTTGCGACGCTTCCTGAAGATGTCGCCAACGCCTGCGCGCTTCGGACCGGGAAGGCGCGAGTTGCCGCGCCCACTGGTTCCGGCTTCAGCTGCCGCTGCCTGTGCCGCACGGCGGGCTGCGGCGATGAAATCCGCCTTCGCGGCGTCCGTCGGCCCGGCCTTGGCGGTTTGTCCGCGCTCCTCGCGAACCCGCTTCATGATCGCATTCAGGTCCGGCGCACCCGATCCGGGTTCGAGCGGGCGGTCGGCGATCGTCGGGTCGAGTGGCTCGTCCAGCCCGGCCTCCGGCGCCAATTCTGCTTTCGCTGCAACAGAAGGCGAGGGCCCGTCGAGTTCTTCGCCATCGGCGACCTTCGCCGAATTGCTGGAGCTCTCCTTCCTGCCCAGCACGCGCGAGAGGCCGCTGAGCAGCGACTTAGCCTTGGGCGCCGTCGCCCGCGGCTCCACCACCTCTGAACCCAGAGCAGCCAGGGCCGCTTCCGCGGCTGCCTCGGCCGGGCTGCGCGGATTTTCGTCGGGCAGTTCCGGAGCCGAGCTCTGTGGCCGGGAGGGAAGACTGTCCTCCACGTGCTCGGAATGCAGGGGAGGAGTGCTGTCGATATCGATCTTGCTGGCGTTGAACCTCTTCGCGAGTGGGTCGGGATCGAGGTCCGGCTGCTGGGTGTCGGGGTGGGAAAGCGCTGCCTCTCCGGTTTCGATCGTGCCCAGCCGGTCGACGATCTTGATCAGCGTGTCGTGGATGGCCTCGAACGTCCTCGCATTGCGCTCGTCGGAGCGCCGCGTGAGGTTCTCCAGGGCGCGAAGGTCCTCACCCAGCCCGCTCACGGCGCTGGTGTGGACATCGGACCCAGTGAGATCGCGCATGGCGTGCTCGGCTGCCTGGCGGGCGGCTTCCAGCAACGACTCCCGGCTTTCGGCGATCGCCCTCTCCAGATGATCCAGCCTCGGCCCGATATCCTCGAGCTCTGGCAAGGGCGCAGCCGGCCGGCTGAGATGCTCCGACAGCGCAGCCACCTGGCTTTCCAGATTGCGGATGAGATCGGGGTCGATGCTTGCGACCTTCGCCGCCGACTCGTCGAGCCGCGCTGAAATGCTCTCGAGCCGCTGCTCAATGCCGCGGATGGCCGGCGAGGCAGCGTCCATCGCGGGTGTAGCAGCAAGCTGCTGGGCCAGATGGCCGAAGTGCGCGTCCAGCGCCTGCATGACTTGCGCGGTGTCGAGCGTCTCCGACCCACGCAGATCGATCCGCTCCGCGACTTCATCGAGGCGACGCTCGAGCTCGCGGAACATCATGTCGCCCCGCTCGATGGCGTCGCCCTGCCGGCGCTCGATCAATGCCGCGAGCATATCGAAGCGCTGGTCTATGCTGTCCAGGAGCGACCGCCGGTCCGCTTCCGAAGGCGTCTGCTCTATTCTTGCTGCAACGGCGAGCACGTGTTGCGAAAGGCGTTCGATTGCCTCTTCCGGAAGGCTTCCATGCGCGGCGAGTTGGTCGACTCGATGCGTCAGGGCATTCAGCCGTTCGATCACCTCGGCAGTCGGCCTGTCTTCGATCACCTCGTCGATCTGCTTGGCCAGTGCGGCGATCCGCGCCTCGATGCGATGGAGGGGCTCCGGGTCGAGGCTCGGACCCTGGGCGCCAAGACTCGAGGCCGCAATGGCGCGCGAGATCTCGTCGAGGCGCTCCTCGATCAGACGTGCGATCTCCGGCGCCTGCCGTTCCTGCTGGCGCAGGAAATGGTCGACTGCGCCGGCGAGCATGCGCACCTTCTCTTCGAGCGAACGCAGCGACAGCGATTCGGGCAGATTGCCGACCGCTTCGCTGATCATTTCAAGCCGTTCGGAAAGGGCCGAGATCTCGGGATCGATCGCCTTCTGGCGATCCTCCAGGGCCGTCCAGCGCCGGTCAAATTCGTCCCAATGACGCTCCGACGAACGGACCGTTTCCTCGCGCGCGAGCTTGGCGAGTTCGCCCTTCACCTGCTCGATGTCCCTGCGCAGCGCGTTCATGGTGCCTTCATCGGTGCGTTCGGAAAGCTCCTGGATGGAGCGCGAGACGCGCTCGATCTCGGCGGCCAGCCCGCGATCGATTCCGGGAACGTGTTCGGCAGCGGCGATTCGTGTGACCTCCCTGCGCAGTTCTTCAAATTCCTGGCGGATATCGGTCGTCATCTGCTGGCGCAGTTCGTCGCGCAGGGCCTTGAGTTCGCCGGCGATTCGGCTGACCGAGGCGACGCCTTCCTCCTGTCCGCGGACCTGATCGAGATCGCGGGCGAGTGTGTGGTAGGAGCGGTCGGGTTCCCACGCCCGGCCCGTCGGAGGCGTTTGGGGCCGTGCCGAGGCCAGGTTCGTGGCCGGTCGCCTGTCCGGCTGGGCCCGATCCCACGACGCGCCTTCACGGCCGCGCCCTCCGAAGTCGTCGAGCGAGCCGCGGGAGCGGTCAAGCCGGCTCTCGAGGTTCTGCAGCGACTGGGTGATCTGTTCGAGCGTGGCGCTGGGCCTGCGTTGCCGCCCTGCGTTGAGGGTGTCGAGATACGAACGTCTGTTGTTCATCGAACCGCCTATCCGCCTGTACCGGTCGAGCCGGCTGCTCACTCTCCTGCGGGATCGAGGCGATCGTTCCGGCGAGCCTTGGAGATCCTCTCCGGCGACCCGCCCGCCTCGAAGTTCGTGAAGAATTCGCTACAGGATAATCACGAGAGCCCGACACGCGCACATTTCGCCCGGTGTGGTAAATAACCCGTTAACGCTAAGCAGCTGATTTTTCAGAGAAACGTTTATGGCGTTCTAAGTATAGTCAAGTATTGATAAGACGGTTCGCGGCGCGATTCTTAGCAACGCGCTCAGCTGCTGCAAGTGTCGCTCGGTCATATACTGTCGAAGTCGTGACTACAGTCGAGTGACCGGCCATTTTTCCAAGGTCTGAGATATCAGAACCGTGGAGTCTCGCCTCAGTAATACCTGACGCACGCAAGTCTCTTGCCCATACATCTTTGGGCAGACCAGCTGCACTTTTGTCGCGCCGGAAAGTTTCGGTAAATTCACGCTCAAGGTAACGGCGATCATGCCGATCATGCTTAATGACAGGACCGGAGAGTGGCTGCCCATCCTTCAGGATAGCCTCCAATTCCTCCATCACCATCGGAGCGTGTTTGAGGTCGAACGTCACTTTCAGGCCAGTTCGTCGCGCGGTTTTCGTCGGCACGTAGCGAAGGATCAGGTCACTATCGATGTGGCTCCAATCCAACCCCTGATGCACGTCATACAGCCTGAGAAACGTCTCGAAAACAAGAGCGTAAGTCAGCGCCATATACGGTCGGCCATCCGCATGAGCCGCCTTCCGTAAGGCCACGACTTCCTCAGCCGTAATATATTGCGAACGCTTCTTGAGGGAGGGGAACCGTCTTGAGGTGGCTCTGATAACCTCGGAGAGTTCGGCGCACCCATCAACGCGGCAGGAGACACCGTAAGTGACCGCCGACTTCAGAACGGCCAAACAGGTCTTGCCCGCACCGAGCTTGGTTCGGTCTCCGCTCCAATCGTTGAACCACCGGATCAATTCCTTGGAGGTGATCGAGTTGAGGCTCGTTGCGCCCGCGTCTTTCCAGAGGCGTTGAAGGTAGACGAGGTAGACGTGGCGGCTTCCGTCGCTCAATTCGTGGAACGGGGATTCCTCGTCCAACTCATAGCGTCTCAGGATATATGAGACCTTTCCGTAGTCGTGATCGACGCCAAGGCCGAGTTTCTGCTTTTTGGCGAGGTTTGCTAGTTCCTTGGCCTTCTTCAGTAGATCCTCGGGGAACTCAATATACTTTGTGAGGTTGACGGTACGAGGCCGAAAATTGCTCCCAGCCGGTGCTACCCAATAGACGGACCAAGAGTCCTTTCGCTTCCGATATTGTAGGCCATGGCCACTAATTTTCTCTATGTTACCACTCATACGAAACTCCCAAATGCGTGTGGACGGGAAACGTGAGTTCCCCGTCAAATCAATAAACTAATTTTGTTATTTTCTAAAACGAAATCCTTGAAAAACAAGGACTTAGCGTAAATGGATCAGGAAGGAGGGGTCGAACCTCCAACATCAGCCTTCAGAGGGCTGCGTTCTGCCGATTGAACTATTCCTGATTAGCCGATGGTCAGCCGAGAAACTGGCCGAGAACCCAGATGACGCCCGCGAACATCAGCGAGCCCATGATAATGTCTGGTCCGTAAAGTCTGATAAGAATTTGAAAATCTTTCATTGGGCACTCCTTCCCTTGTTTCAGGTATTTAGTGCCCAATGATTTTTACCTGGTCCGCTTATGCGGCTTCGCTCAGGCTCGCTTATACGGCTTCGTAAGTGACCGTGCCGCTCCGGCAGTCGGTCCAAACGATCTCGCGTTTGCTGTGCTCTCCGGCTTCTACGTCCTCTTCGATTTCTTCGGCTTCCTCACCCAGCGGAACTAGGCAAAAATATCCTTGGGTAGGAAAGTGGAAGGGCCAATCACCGGCAATCATGATGTCGTAATCGGCTCGGTCTGCGTCTGCATACTCCGACGTTTTCACGGTGAGCATCACGTTACCACACGAATCTTTGGCATCGGGATTACGGACCTCCTCCGTCAACGCCTGCGTCAGCTCAACATATCTGTCCCCAAGCATTTCCTTGTCGCGCTCGGGAAAATGAAGGGCGATGTTGTACTCAGGATAAATTTTCTTAAACGCCGTCAGCATCTTCAAACTGAAGGTAAGCAGAGGCTCGTCAAGATCGATATCCCCCGGATAAAGGAACAGGGTCGTATTCCAGTACCTGAAGATAGACTCATCTATGCGCCGAAACAGCTGCTTCGCGTCGATGGTGTTGAAGCTCAGGTTCCGGTAGCGCAGATACTGACCTTGACCGCGTTCTTCGCTGTACTCTGGTAGGGAATGGCCTTCTTCGGCTGGCGATGCGTTAACGATTGGCATATGGTTTCTCCTTAAAGATTTTTGTTTCAAAAATCGTCGAGCGGCAATAGATCGGCGGCCGAGCGACAAGCACTCGGTTGACGAAAAACAAACGCCCAGCGGTCGAGCGAAAATCGCTCGGCGACCGTCATTTTCAGATGTCGGAAGCTGTCATCCCTGGCGGGGCGAACTCAGTTTCGTGACCGCCAGATCAAGACAGACCTAGTTTATAACCCAAGTGGGGCCGAAATCATAAGGCCACAGCAGAAAGTATCACTGGTCCAGCTATTGCTCTTCGAAGTCCTTCAGCGTGGCGTGGCGAAGCTTCTCTTCACCTTTCAGAAAACGCACTCGGCCAATGAGACCGGGCTTGATCCATTCGGCGTTCTCTTTCGCCATGCCCTTTGGTGGACGCGCTGTCTTTCGGGCTTGGACTCGCTCCCAGAGGCGTTCGCGGATCAGCTTAGGAAAAGTTACGACCGCTGCGCCAACGTAAGCACCAGAACGATCCGCACAAAGGACCATCGCCGGTTTCCCCTTCTCCCGCTGGACGCCAATTATATTGAGTGTCGCCTCGGCATAGCACTTCGTCTTGACCCAATCGCGTGAGTCCCCGCTGCGATAGCGGCTTCCCTTTCGCTTAGAGACCATCCCCTCAAGCCCAAGACGATCGATCGCTGCGAAGACGGTCTTCGCGTCCTCTTCGAAGCTCTCGCTGAAGCGGATTGGATCGTTCTCTGGTCCTATGAGGTCTTGAAGAAGCTTTCGGCGTTCTTCGATGGGGAGCCGGCGAACGTCTTTGCCATTGAGGTGGAGGAGATCGAACGCCATGAAGAGGAGGCAATCGGATTTGGAGTGGATCGCGGACTTGAGGCGTTTGAAGTCCGGCTTTCCCTCATCGTCGCAAAGGATCACCTCGCCATCGATGATGGCTGACTTGACGTTCAGCTTTTCCGCAGCCGTTGCGAGAGATCGGTATTTGTCCGTCCAGTCGAGACCACTGCTGGTGTGGAGCCTCGCTTTGCCGTCCTGGACGATTAGCTGGGTTCGGTAGCCATCCCATTTGATCTCGCGAATCCAATCGTCACCCTCTGGTGGTGATGACAGAGGGCAGGGCTTCAACGGCGGGATGAACTCGAGACGCGGACTCACGCTGAGTCAGTTGGGGAGGGGTGAGAAGGAATCCAAGAGCAGAAGGATTTGATTTGGCTCAAAGCAAATGAGGCAGGATTATGGCGTGATAACTCTGTCTCAGCGCACGAGACTGGGAGGGTGGTACTAGCCGAACCGGCAAAGGCTACGACTTGGACCGCTCTCCCAGAATCTCCGAAAGCTTCCCTACAGTAAAATACGTAGATCGAAGGTAGAACGTTGAGAGAACGAACAGCGGTCGGTCGCGTGTAGACATTAGCTATTCTCGCTTCGGAATTTGCGAACCGCCTGTTCCTCCGTCATGCGAAGGTCTCTCATCCATGTGCGGATTATCGCTTCCTGACGAATGCCCAATCCATATTTGTCTTTGAATGAGCGGTTGGCATCGGGAAGGACAGCTTCCTGTTCCTGAATTTTCTCGATCAACTCGCCATAGCCGTGGTCAGCTAAAAGTTCTTTGTCATCAATGGTCACTGGAAGTTCCTCTATGTGTGGGATATCAACCGTTATAGCTGTGACCTCTTCCGCCTCAAATTCTTCGCAAAATTCTTTCTGAGGCTGATTGACCTCTACAGCTGGTTCGACCTTCGCTGACTCCTTTCGTGGCGCTCTGGTGTAAGGTGCGCAGCTGGTGCAAAATAGACCAACGTCCTCCACCATGTTGATGCTGCTATCCCAGCCATATGGAAGCTTCTTCGCTGTGATCAGCGGACGGAGATAATCAGGCCAGTGAATCTGGAGATAAGCGGTCTTCCCGCTCTCGGAACGAACTGAAGGCTCATTGTGCTTCTGCCCGCACTTATCGCACTTGTAGCCATGGGCCTTGAGAACGATCTGTCTGACCGAGGTAATGGAAGCTGGCTTGGTACGGGTACGAATGATGCGAAGCTTCTCCTCAAGCTCGTTCTTAAGGTCCGCCGCGATTTTGTCCGAAGAAGCCTGCATCTCCTCGCAGGAATAATAGGAGCGTCCCTTGTAGGTGACAGGAGGAGGGATAATCCCCTTATCCGTCATCTTCGTTAGGTTGTTGATGTGAATCCCGAGGAAATCCGCAGCTTGCGCTTTGGTCATGTGGGTAAGCCAAATTGGCTGGTCATCGAACGGAGTATAAATATGGTTATCAGTCATTAGAGTATTCCCATTTTTCTTATGATTGTTAGTTCCCGTTAGGACGGAACCAAAGGCTTCATCTATTAGCAGTAGGTGGAGCCTTTTTTATTTTGTTGATTCGTTAGCTGTAGAAGCCTGAAAATTGTCGATCAACGCTTGAACCTGCTTTCTGTGTTCAATTAGCCTTTCGACCGCATCAACCGGATAGAATGAGCTGCCCTTCACCTTTGTTGGTGATGGTAGCCTTCCTTCCTTCACCAGCTGTGGCAATCGCGCTACATGCACTCCCAACTTTTCCGCTGATTGCTTTGTGTCATAGTGACCATCGAGTTCTTTAAAGTGAATCATTGTGCTCTCCTTTTTAAATTCGCTTTTATTTATACGCGCTCTCCCATGAAAACGGCTGATGAAGGCAAGAAAAACGGAAAAATCTGCCTTCGCGAACAAGTCAGCCGGCTTGTTCGATTGATCGATTTCGCTAGGCTCCAACAAGTCAGCCGGCTTGCTCTCCCAACAAGTCAACCGGCTTGTTCGATTTCAGCTGAACACTAATGAAATCAAGGGTTTCAGCGTGAAATCAGTACGCGTGAAACCGCTCGGAACAGGGTTGAAATAACCGCGTGCCAGGAGGAGAAAAAGCCTTATACTTCTAAGTCTAGAAGTCTCTCTTTAACAGAGTAGCTGTTCGCTATCGCTCACTCTCTGATCGTTAACAAAAGTTGACGGTGTCAACTAAGTCGGTTTGTACCAGATTCATGAGTACTGGAATTTACCCAGAGTTGGATTCACTCGCTGACGCTCGTGAATTGCTCCGCATCCATACTATGAAGAGATATAGCAAATTTGTTATTCACCAATTGTTGACAGTGCTACTACAATATCTCTATCAGCATACGTGGATTCGCTCGCGTCATTCGCATTCGCTCATTCCGCATCGCGAAGCTCCGCAAACTCCTGTCATTCAGGATATCCATAGGGTGACAATTCTCCCCTACATACGATGTCCATGAATTCCGGATTTCACGCGTTTTCTATAGGTATTCCTACACAAGCTGAATGACCCACTACAGCTAGTGCCTGAACCTCAAGATTGTGGTCTGAAAACCACTACTAATAGTGACGGAAATCTGAAATTCCGTTTTTCACGGGTCTTCACGGATTTCGAGCCTGAACCCTCGTCTCCAGAATTTTGCTCATGGGGACGATAATGGCATCAGGTGCTTACGTTAGGGAAACTCGCTGACCTCCCGATGATACCCGATCCGGCCTGTGTCCTCCAGAGTTCGCGCAAATCTGAATCCCTCGCCACTCCGCAGCTGAATCCCGGAAATCGTCCGCTCCCTCGCCATTCCCCTGAAATCCTCCAATCTTGCCGTAAAATGCGTTGCCATACACGTGTCGATGCTCGTCCTGGTCCATGATGTTGATCGTGGTCGAGATCGGCCGGTCACCCTCCTGTTTCGGTTATTTGGTTTCCGTAAGGGGAAGGGGAGGGGAACGAACTGGCAACGCGCCTGAAGCACGTTTCTTTTGCTCCAGCCGGTAAGCTCTATCATAGGCGTCGTGGCGAACTCCGGGTGGATATCGGTTTCGGTATGGCTTCCCGGCAGCTGCGCTGAAGAGACCCCTCCAATGGGCATCGCTGATCGGGTGTTCCGGCCATTGTTTGCGATGGCGACGTTTCTCTCTTCGCCGGTCGCAATCGTCGTGAAGCCGCTCTCTCATTCTTCGTGTCATAGGGGAACATAGCCTCGCGAAATCCCGTGGTTAAACGGGCGTTAACTGCTGAGCATTGATTTTCCACGGCAATTTTCAAAACGCACGTAAAACGCCCGGTTTTCAGCCTCTCAGCGGGTAGTTTTCGGCTGTTCGATAGCCTCTCCCAACCCGTTCCTCCTCCACACGCTCCTGCCGATACAAAATAACTAAATAGCTGCATCGAAACAAAAGGAGGTGAAATGGTGTCATTTAACAAAATAATTGGATTCAGAGAGTTGGTATATCAAAAAGAGTTCCAACTTTTTGGTGAACTCGGAATAGACACATACCGAAAGGGTGACAATTTCGAAGGGCTAATGGAAGAAGCAGTGGGGATTCTAGAGGATGAGTTTCAGTTCTCTGCTGATCCCTTCTTCATTAAGAGAGCAGAGCAACTCATCACCAAAATGGAGTCGCCACCCGACATGGAGACATTTGATGAGTTGGACAGATTACGCCATACCATCGATCGTCTTGAGGACATAGTGTCGTCAGCAATTTGGACTGCACATGAACGAAGAATGCGACAGAAGGACGTTGATGAAAGAATAAATAACTATGTTGAAAGTCGTGATGACATTTGACCACTAAAAGGCCAGTTCCCTCCCTCTAATTGGCCTTCAAACTACAAACTCCTCGGGCTGACCACTTCTCCTCACGTGGTCAGCCCTTTTTTATGTCCAAAACCGAAAACAACTAAATAGCTGTAATCGGTCAAGTGATTGCATCATCCACGAATGTTCACGTGATCATAAAGGAGCTAATGAGAAGAAGAACTATCCATGATTGCGCACGACAAATTTATACAGAAGTATGACTACAATCCGGAGACTGGCGAATTCATTTGGGTGAAGTCCAAGGAGTCAGAGCTAAACGGAAAGCCAGCTGGCTATTACAATCCTCATCTCAATCGCTGGTATGTCTCAACAGGGGATAGCAAGCAAATCCCCCGCTCTAGAGCCATTTGGTACTGGATGACGGGTGTTTTGCCCGAAGGATATGAGGTCGTCCACATCAACGCGGATTCAGCTGACGACAGATGGTCCAACCTCAAGCTGGTGACGATCTCTGAAAAGAGACGAATGAGTCCACGCAACAAGCGTCCTTACAAGGGAGTGACGAAGTACGGTCGTGACCAGTGGAAGGCCAGAATCCACGTGAACGGTTCATTCAAGACAATAGGTGTGTTCGATACACCAGAGCTAGCTGCGGACATGTACAGAAGGTTCGTTGAGCTAACTGAGTTCGTGAAGGGAAAAGTTAATATAACGGCGCAGCAGGTGGATGAGCATATCGCGATGTTGGAAAAGATACTACCTTCACCGGGGGCGAACTAGAGGAAGCGGAATGTCAACAAACGGTTCAAAATACAAAACCAAACTGAGTGCTGAGCACAGAGAGAAAATTGCTAACTCTCGCATTCTCAACAACCTCATCGATTTCGTTGAAGGCAAACGAGAGATGACAAAGACGCAGGTTGAGGCAGCTAACATATTGCTGAAGAAGGTATTGCCTGACCTAGCTCACGCACAAATCGAGAGTACGGTGCAGGGCAGCATGAGCCTGAATGTCTTCACTGGCGTTCCTAGGGCGGCTGAACAGCTGGAATATCAGCCAATGCATGACATAACCAATCGAATCATCAAGGACACCACCGACGATGAGATCGATAGGCTGCTGGAGGAATAAGGATGAGCAATCAATACGATATCACAATAGAGGACCTTGGGTGCGGTATCACATCTATCTCATGCGATGAACTGGACGAGGATATCTACTACCACGTTCAGAAGGTTGAGAACGGAAAGTTCTCCGTGAAGATGTATGAGAATGGAGTCTGGGATGAGGAGATGGTGGAACTATTCGAATCCTTTGATCGGGCCGCTGAAATGGCCATCATATGCCTCAACATAATGATGGACGGACAGGAATACGCGAAACGCAGTAATCATTAACCAGCAGACGACTGAAACATTGAATCATTTGCCATGAGAAGGAGAACAAGGAACTGAAAGAACTACAACTTAATGGACGTACATATTGACTATCAACCAAGAGCGCAATTTCTAGGATTTCATACACGAAAACAAAGATGGGCATGCGTAGTTGCCCATAGACGTGCCGGCAAGACAGTCGCTTGCATCGCTGACCTAGTTGATTGGGCACTGAGGGAAACCAAAAAGAACCCTCGCTTCGCGTACATTGCTCCAACATACGCCCAAGCGAAGGACGTCGTCTGGAGCTACCTCAAAGACATGACGGCCACCATTCCCGGTGTGGTTGTCAAAGAGGCCGAACTCTCGGTCACCTTTCCCCATAACAACGCACGTATCCGTCTCTACGGTTCCGACAACTACGACCGTATGAGAGGCATCTATCTGGATGGCTGCATCATCGACGAGGCAGGGGACCAAGATCCAAGAGCCTGGTCCGAGGTCATCCGTCCCGCTCTGTCCGACCGCAAAGGCTGGGCTGTCTTCATCGGGACACCGAAGGGCAAGAACCAGTTCTACGACATCTACCAGAACTCGCTGACCGATCCTGCTTGGTTCTCACTCATCCTGAAAGCCTCTGAGACCGCTCTAATCGACTACAGCGAACTCGCTGACGCTAAGCGAGCGATGAGTAAGGAGCAGTACCAGCAGGAGTTCGAATGTAGCTTCACAGCCGGGATAATGGGTGCCTTCTACGCGAAGGGCATCGAGGAGCTTGAGCAAGGCAACCACCTCACCAGCGTCCCATATGACCGCAGCGCCGATGTCTTTGCGTCAATGGACCTTGGTATCAATGACTCCACCGCGATCTGGGTCGGTCAGCTGGTCGGAAGAGAGTTCCACTTCATCGACCACTACGAAAACTCAGGCGAGGATTTGGGTCACTATGTCGATTGGCTGAAGTCCAGAAGCTATCCGATCCACCAGCTTATCCTTCCCCATGACGCTGACGCTCGCGAACTCCAGACCGGAAAGAGCAGAGCGCAATTCCTGAGAGAACGCGGTTTCAAATGTCGAGTGCTTCCACGAACCAATGACCTTATGGGCGACATCGATCTCGTTCGCTCCAAGTTCAACAGGTTCTGGTTTGACGCCACCAGCTGCGCACGTGGGGTTGATTGTCTCAGAAACTACAAAGCCGAATACGACCACAAGAACCAGATTTTGAAACGCAAGCCACTCCACGACTGGACATCAAACTCGGCTGACTCCTTCCGCTACATGATCATCGGTATGGATGAGAGACCGAAGCAGAAGGAATACACCAAGCGATTTGTGTCTGGATTGGTCTAAGAACAAAACATGAACATGCCATAAAACGGAGAGCTAAATCAATGTGATGGTCCGCGTGAAAGGAGTACGAATTGATCGAATACGACGTTCTAAAACAGCTAATCAAATATGTGCCGGAAACAGGGAAGTTCTATGAGTGGCGACAGGTCACGAACGAACTAACCGAACCGGAAATGAAGTGGGTCGAATCCAAGCCAGTTAGATCGGCACTCGGCAAGAAGGTGATCGAGGTCAACAGCCTTGTTTTCGAGCCTGATAAATTGGCCTTCTACTATCAGACAGGCCGATACCCAGCCGTTAACAAAGTCATCCATCTCAACGGTGATGTGACCGACAACAGATGGAGCAATCTGAAGCTAGATGGCGGTTTCAAATATGGTGACGTGTACAAGGATGAGGCAGCAAACAAATATGTTGCATTCATAAAGGTGAACGAGGTTCGCGCGCACTTAGGTATGTTCTACACCAAAGAGGCAGCGGAGAAGGAGCTTTCCAGAAGTTTGGCTAAGCTAGCACTGTTAAATAAATAATGAGTCAGAACGAAATCCAACCAAGCGAGAATGTTTACAATGGAGCTTTTGATGAACGCTTTTCAAAAAATAATAATCAAAGGAAATAGATGGCAAAGGGAATTAGACTTTCGGAAAGTGAAATAGGAGCACTGTGCCAAGCCGAAATCGCAAGAAGCATTGACTACGACCGATCCGAGTTCCGCAAGGACCGTGTTCGCGCGATTGAGTATATGCGCGGTGAAGTCCGCGACCTTCCAGCCGAGGAAGGGAGATCATCCGTAACGTCACGTGACGTGTCCGATACGATCTCATTCATGATGCCCGGCTTGATGAGGGTGTTTTTCTCCGGGGACAATATCGTCTGTTACGAGCCGGTTGGACCGGAGGACGAGCAAACCGCCGAACAGGCTACCGACTACATCAATTTCATTCTCAATGAGTTGGACGCATACGAAGTCTTTTGGGACGTGTTCCAGGACGCTCTGCTCCACGCCAACGGAGTGGTGAAGCACTGGTGGGAGCCATACGAAAGAACCTCGGTCAGCGTCTTCCATAACCTCACCGAAGGCCAATTGGCGCTCCTTCTGAGCGAACCTGACATTGATGTTCTGGAGCACCAAACCAGAGAGCTTGTCGAGCAGCCTCAAACTCCCGAAAACCCACTTGGCGGTGGTCAATTGCCAATGATGCCACCGATGGTGGTTGCGGTTCATGATGTCAAAATCAAGAGAACCGAGAAGCTTGGCCGCGTCAAAATTTGCGCAGTTCCACCAGAAGAATTCTTGATTGACGCGAAAGCGACATCAATTCGCACCTCATCCTTCTGCGGTCATAGAGCACTAAACACTCGCTCATCACTCATTGAAGAAGGATATGACCCTGACTTGGTAGCCAAGCTGCCAGCGTTTGGCGGAACAATGTCATTTGACCGCGTTCAGGTCGCGAGAAGGGAACAGATTGGTTCCGTCTACACCTCATCCGGTTTGGATGAGTCCATGGACATCGTGGAGACCATCGAATGCTACATTCGCTGTGACTACAATGGTGACGGGATCGCCGAAACACTCAAGGTGGTGATGGGTGGTTCCGGTTCATCAGACGTATTGGATTGGGAAGAGTGGGAAGAGGATTACCCATTCACCGATTTCGTAGCGGAACGTGTTCCACACCGCTGGTTGGGCAATTCGATCTTCAATGAAGTGGAAGACGTGCAACGCGTCAAAACCACTCTCACCCGTCAGCTGCTGGACAACCTCTATGCGTCCAATATCCCTGACAGGGTCGTGAACGAAGATTCCATCGTCAACATGGATTCCGTCTATGACCGTCAGATTGGCAACGTCATCCGCACAACTGGCGATCCGAACGCAGCCGTTACAACCTCATTCGTTCCATTCGTAGCGAAGGAAGCTCTGACCGGCTTGGCGTACATGGACGAGGTGATCGAGAAGCGCACAGGCGTTTCCAAAAACACGATGGCGCTCGATCTCAACGCTCTACAGGGCCAGACCGCGACGGCCGTCAACGCGGCTCAAGCCGGCGCATATTCCAAGATTGAACTGGTCGCGAGAAACTTCGTGTGAATCGGCGTGCAATTTTGACCCCTTAGCAGGGAGGATCGGCGTCCAAAATTGACCCCCCTCATTCAGTCGATC
>NZ_JABVCF010000007.1 GCF_014595955.1 Pseudaminobacter soli (ex Zhang et al. 2022) | reverse complement strand
AAGGTGGATCTGGTCGCCAAGTACCCGACCTATCCGGACGCGAAGCAGTTCCGCCTGCCGAACATCGGCTTCAGCGTGCAGAAGGCAGCGGTGGACAAGGGGATCGCGAAGTCCTTCCCGATCATCCTGACGACCGGTCGCCTGGTGGAATTCGAAGGCGGCGGCGAGGAAACCCGGTCGAACCGCTGGCTGGCCGAGTTACAGCAGGAGATGTTCGTCGAGATCAACCCCGCCGATGCGGCCGAGCGGGGCATCAGCGACGGCGCCTGGGTCTGGGTCAACGGAGCCGAGAACGATTCCAAGGCTAGGATGAAGGCCTTGGTGACCGAGCGGGTCGGCAAGGGCGTAGCGTTCATGCCCTTCCACTTCGGCGGCTGGTTCCAGGGCCAGGACCTGCGGGCCAACTACCCGGAGGGAGCCGACCCCTACGTGCTCGGCGAAAGCGCCAATAGCATCACCACCTACGGCTACGACCCGGTGACGGGCATGCAGGAGCCGAAGGTCACGCTTTGCCAGATCGCGGCGGCATAAGAGGGAGGAACCAAGAATGGCCAGGATGAAGTTCCTTTGCGACGCCGACCGCTGCATTGAGTGCAACGCCTGCGTCACCGCCTGCAAGAACGCGCACGACGTGCCGTGGGGCATCAACCGGCGCCGCGTCGTCACCATCAATGACGGCAAGCCCGGCGAGCGCTCCGTGTCGATGGCCTGCATGCACTGCACCGACGCGCCCTGTGCGGCGGTGTGCCCGGTCGATTGCTTCTACACCACCGCTGACGCCGTGGTTCTGCACTCGAAGGATCTGTGCATCGGCTGCGGCTACTGCTTCTACGCCTGCCCGTTCGGTGCGCCGCAATATCCGCGCGTCGGCAATTTCGGCACGCGCGGCAAGATGGACAAATGCACCTTCTGCGCCGGCGGTCCGGAAGCGGATTCGACCGAGATCGAATATGCAAAATACGGCGCCAACCGCCTGAACGAAGGCAAACTGCCGCTTTGCGCAGAAATGTGCTCGACCAAGTCGCTACTCGCCGGAGACGGCGAGATCATCGCGTCGATCTACAGGGAGCGGGTGACGCAGCGCGGCTACGGTTCAGGCGCGTGGGGCTGGCAGACGGCCTATCGGGAGACGGTCGAAGTCTAGTTTGGCAATCAGGCAGCGGGCGCTGGTTGGGTTCCCACAGCGAAACAAGCGCAGGAGGACGGAGCAAATGCGGATCTGGAGCCTTGGTCGACTGATTTCGCCGGCTGTCGCGGCGCTCATTCTGGCTTTCGGCCTGCTTGTTGTTCCTGCGGTAGCGCAGAATGGCTCATCGGGAAGCAACCCGACCGCACAAGCGGTGAACGAGCAGCAACTCCTCGATGAACTCAACAAGGTCCAGGGCCGCATCACCATACCGGACCGCAAGGCCGCGACACTACAGCAGCCGCAAGGCCGCGACTACCAAGGGTTCCATGAGCGCGCGCTGCCGTGGATCGGCGCCATCGCCATCATCGGCATGTTGCTCGTGCTCGCGCTCTTCTACCTCTTCCGGGGTCGCATCCGTACACTGGCGGGTGAATCGGGCATCAGGATCCTTCGGTTCAACGCGCTGGAACGTCTGGCGCACTGGACGACCGCAACGGCCTTCATCATCCTTGCCATCACGGGCCTGAACTTCGTCTTCGGCAAGCGCCTGCTGATGCCGCTGATCGGACCGGAGGCATTCTCGACCTGGTCGATCTGGGCGAAATATGCGCATGACTTCGTCGCCTGGGCGTTCATGCTCGGCGTGCTGGTCATGCTGGTTTTGTGGGTTTGGGACAATTTCCCGGATCGCTACGACGCAAACTGGCTGAAGTCCGCCGGCGGAATGTTCGACAAGTCGAACAGGACGCACCCGCCGGCAGGGCGCTTCAACACCGGCCAGAAGCTCATCTTCTGGGCGGTCGTGCTGGGCGGAATCGCGCTGTCGGCCTCAGGCATCTTCATGCTGTTCCCGTTCGCTTTCACCGACATCAACGGCATGCAGACGGCCCAGTATATCCATGCGATCGTGGGCGTCCTGCTGATCGCGGTCATGATCGCCCACATCTACATCGGCACGCTTGGCATGGAAGGCGCCTACGAGGCAATGGGCTCGGGCACCGTCGATCTGAACTGGGCCAAGGAGCACCACAGCGTCTGGGTGGATGAGCAGCAGGCGAAGACGAAAGGCGGAGTGCCGCCGCACACGGCTCCCACACCGGCCGAGTAGGTCCGGCCTCTCCACGGAATCGAAGCGCCCGGCCGATCGGTCCGGGCGCTTTTGCTTTTAACTGTAGGTGGTTACGGCGTCATTGCCGCCGTCCAATGCGGACGACGCAATCACGTCTGGAGCTATGCCAGGTCACCGCTAGGAAGCGTTTTTCTCGCCCGTTCCGGTAGAACTGCCACGGGGCTCGCCGGTCCAGTTCTGGCCGACCAGATTGTGGCCCGGATCGCCCACCCGCGTGCTTTCGGTGCTGAATACCTGCCAGGAAGGCTCCTGCTGCGCCTGCAGAACATAGCCGGCGCCGACTGCGATCACGATCGCAACGACAATTCCTGTCAAGATCATGCGCATCCCGCCTACTCCTTTCTGTTGCCATTCGAGACGGGCCGCCGCCAAGCGTGCCCAGTGTTGCTATTATTGCGGCGCCTGCGGCGTCGCGCCCTGCCCGCCGGCTGCCCCGGACGGCTGCGCCGGCGCGCCCGATTTCTGCTGATATTGCAGATCGAGCGCCGCCAATGCCATCAGCGGCGGCGGCATGGCGACGCCGGCAACTCTCATTTCACGGGCCGCTTTTTGGCATTGCGCGATATCGTTTCCGCCCGCGAGTTGCTCGGCCGCTTCGACGGTCAGCACGGATTCCTTGGGCGTGCTGGTCACATCGGCGGGGGGCACTGGAGCGGCCCTTGATTCCTTGTGGGGCGCGTTTTGCACCGACCCGGAGGCCGCCTTGTCCTTGCCCGGCTCCGGTGCATCGGTCGCCACGCCCTTCTGCCCGGTAACCGCCTGTGCTGAATTCGCCGCGGTGTCCGGCTTCGCCGACGCGCCTTCGCCAGCATGGGTTGTGCCAGCCAAGGCGGACGAGCCCTGCTGGTTTGACCCCGACTGCTGAGCCGGCGGTGGCTGCTGCTGGGCCGGCGCGGCCGGTTTCGCTGCAGCGGCCGGTGCAGCCGGCTCTGGCGGGGGCGCCTTCATGAAGGCGAGGAGTTCCTGACAAAGATTGGCCGGGCCGCCTTGCTGCGAAGCGGCCGCCTGAGCGGCCGGCGCTTCAGCCGCGGGAGCAGCCGGCTGTGGCGACGTGGTGGTCTGTGCCAGCGAAGTTGACGCCGAGAGTGCGAACATTCCCGCAAGGACGATTTTTCTCATCGCTAGCTCCTTCCCCTATTATTTAGACGGCGGTCGCCAAATTCCATGCCGTAAGGTGCAGGACCATCGCACAACTTGCAAGTTCGAACAAAATGGCCGTCGTCAACTTGCGTTCCATTACAGCGCTTTCGATCCTTATTCTGAGGTCCGGACCGGCGCCTGACGTCAGAGGAAGCCCTGGCATCAGCATCACGCGTGCTGACCGCGTAATCCAACGGTCAAAGTTTTGATGCGCGACCGTCCGATTCTACTCCACGACCTGAAGTTTTTCTTCCACCTGGCCGACTCAGGAGGCAGTTCACGACTCCATTCTACAATAGCCATCCAGTTTGGAAATGCATTGCGGTTCCTGCCATTTTCCTCGGTTCACCGCGCCTTGTTGATGAAAGTCGCTGGCCTAGATTGCATAGGCATCCACTCTGGGATGCGGGAACAACGGGAAACGAACATGAACTGGCTCAAATTGCTCGCTGCCGCCAGTGCCATTCAGGCGCTCGCCATTCTGCCCGGACACGCCGGCGCAAATCTCGACGCCATCAAGTCCGCTGGTGTTTTCAAGATCGGAACCGAGGGCACCTATGCGCCCTTCACCTACCATGACGAGACCGGCAAGCTGGTCGGCTTCGACGTGGAGATCGGCGAGGAAGTCGCGAAGCGGCTCGGCGTGAAGCCCGAATTCGTCGAGGGCAAGTGGGACGGTCTCATCGCAGGCCTCGATGTCCAGCGCTATGACGCGGTGATCAATCAGGTCGGCCTCACCGAGGAGCGCAAGGCGAAGTTCGATTTTTCCGAACCCTATATCGCCTCGAAGGCAGCGCTGATCGTGCGCGAGGACAATACCGAGATCAAGAGTTTCCCGGACCTCTCCGGCAAGAAGTCGGCGCAATCGCTGACAAGCAACTATGCCAGGATGGCAGAGCAGGCGGGCGCGCAATTGGTCGGAACTGAAGGCTTCGATCAATCCATAGCCCTCGTTGTCCAGCGCCGTGCCGACGCCACGATCAACGACAGCCTGTCTTTCCTCGATTTCAAGAAGAAGCAGCCTGCCGCTCCCGTGAAGATCGCCGCGACAGAAGACGACGCTTCCTACTCCGGCATCATCGTCCGCAAAGGCGATCCCGAACTCGTCGCCGCGATCAATGATGCGCTCAAGGAGATGAAGGCCGACGGCACCTACCAGAAGATAGCCGAGAAGTACTTCGGCCAGGACGTCTCGCAGTGATGCACATAGAACTCTCGGCCTGCGCCGCTCGCTTCACGGCACAGGCTCGTTAGAGAAATACTGTTCGGCGGGGATCTCCGGTGCCGCATTGGCTGCAATTGATGCTCGATTCGCTCGGCCCGCTCCTGTGGGCCGGGCTCGTTTTCACCGTTCCGCTGACGCTGCTGTCCTTCGCGCTCGGCCTCAGCCTTGGACTGCTGTCGGCGCTCATCCGCCTGTTCGGCCCGCCGCCGCTGGCGGCTCTGGTCCGCTTCTATGTCTGGATTATCCGTGGCACGCCGCTGCTCGTCCAGCTCTTCCTCATCTTCTACGGCCTGCCTTCGGTAGGCATCCTGCTCGATGCATTCCCCGCTGCGCTCATCGGCTTTACTCTCAATATCGGCGCCTACACGTCCGAGATCATACGCGCGACCATCTCGTCGGTTGCCAAGGGCCAGTGGGAGGCCTCCTTCTCCATCGGCATGTCCTGGGGCCAGACCATGCGCCGCACCATCCTGCCGCAGGCCACCCGCGTTGCGGTGCCGCCGCTGTCGAATACCTTCATCTCCCTGGTCAAGGACACGTCGCTGGCTGCGGCGATCACTGTCCCCGAACTGTTCCAGACGGCCCAGCGAATCGTCGCCACGACCTATGAGCCGCTGATCCTCTATGTCGAGGCCGCGCTCATCTATCTTGCCATCAGTTCGGTGCTGTCGGCCCTGCAGGCGCGTCTCGAGATGCGGCTCGGCCGCTATGGCGGCTTCATGGAGGCGCGCTCTTGATCGAGCTGTCGCACATCGAAAAGAAGTTCGGCGACCATACGGTCTTGCACGACGTCAGCGTCAGCTTCGCCGAGGGCAGCGTCACGGCGCTGATCGGCCCGTCGGGCGGTGGCAAGTCGACCCTTCTGCGATGCATCAACCTTCTGGAGATTCCCACCTCCGGGCGCGTTCGGATCGGCGACGAGGCGATCGATTTCCGTCCCGGGGTCAAGGTGCGATGGGCCTCCATCCAGAAACTGCGCCGGCAGACGGGCATGGTGTTCCAGAACTTCCAGCTCTTTCCCCATCGCACCGCGATCGACAATGTGTCGGAGGCGCTGACGACGGTCCTGAAATGGCCGCGGGAGAAAGCGCAGCAGCGCGCGCGGGAATTGCTCGACAAGGTTGGCCTGGCCCACAAGGCCGATGCCTGGCCTTCCACGCTATCTGGCGGCCAGCAGCAGCGTGTGGCCATCGCCCGGGCCCTGGCCCCGTCGCCGAAAGTCCTGCTTTGCGACGAGCCGACCTCGGCGCTCGACCCCGAGCTTGCGGGCGAAGTGGTGGAAGTGCTCGCGCAACTCGCGCGGGAAGGGACGACGATGGTGATCGCCACCCACGATCTGCGCCTAGCCTCGACCATAGCGCAGGAGGCGATCTTCCTCGACGCCGGCGTGGTGGTGGAGCAGGGCCCGGCCCGGCATATCTTCACCAACCCGCAGCGTCAGCGCACCCAGCGTTTCATTGCGACGCTGACCCATAAACCACGCGAGCAAGAAGGCAGCGGCATCTAGCGACTGGGCCGCGGGTCGCGCTCGGCGTCACGGCTCGTTGACTTGGGCGCCGGGGCCGCCGTGGTAGTTTGGCTCGGCATTCGATCGGAGGAGCCATGCGAGCCATGCTGAAGACGATCGTCCTTGTCCTTTCCCTGATGGCGGGCGCCTCCATCGGATACGCACAGGACGAAGGGAAACCGACGCCTTCCCGCGGGGCGATTTCGCTCATACCCGAGCCGCAATCGACCATGCATTCCGTGACGGTGGGCGGGAAAGTGCTCGCCTATGAGGCGAAGGCAGGGATGCTCCCACTGCTCTCGGGCGACGGCAGCGTCACGGCGAACATCTTCTATGTATCCTACACCGCTCGGCCGCATGGCGGGACGGTCGAACCCCCGAAGCGGCCAGTGACCTTTGTATTCAATGGCGGTCCCGGAGCCGCATCCGCCTATCTGCATCTCGGTGGCCTTGGCCCCCGCATCCTTGCCTCAGGCGAAGACGGCATGTTTCTCCCGCCGCCGCAGAAGCTGATCGACAATCCGGACAGTTGGCTCGACATGACCGACCTGGTCTTCGTCGACCCGGTCGGCACCGGCTACAGCCGCGCGGCGCCGGGACACAAGGAAGAGGACTTCTGGGGCGTCAATGAGGACGCCGCATCGCTGGGGAGCTTCATCAGGCTCTATCTCGCGCAGACGGGTCGGACCGCGTCGCCCATCTTCCTTGCCGGCGAGAGCTATGGCGGGTTTCGCGTGGCGTTACTGGCGCGGACGCTGCAGGAGGATGTCGGGATTACGCCAAGCGGTATCGTGCTGATTTCGCCGGCACTTGAATTCATGCTGGTGCAGCCGGACGAGTTTGATTTGCTGCACTGGGCCATAGAACTGCCTTCGATGGCAGCCGTTCGTCTGATCAGCGAGGGCGTGACCGGGCGACAACTGGAGCAACACCTCGCGGATGTCGAGCGCTATGCGACTGGCGACTATCTGGTCGCGCTGGCGAGCGGGCTGGAGAGCGGCGGAAGCCAGGCGAGCAGTCGCGTCGCCGAGATCACTGGGCTGCCTGCCGACCTCGTCGAGCGCAACTTCGCCCGCATCCCAACGGCGCTTTTCGCAAGGGAGTTCGCCCGCGCGCGTGGTCTTGCACTCAGTCTCTATGACGGATCGGTGGAAGGGCCGGACCTTTCGCCGGGCAGCATGCGGGGGGCGGGCGTCGATCCGGTGTTCGACCGCAGCGTCCCGGCGCTGACCGCCGCCTTTGTCCATTACGTCAGCAGCGAGTTGAACTTCCGAACCGATCTCAGCTATCGCCTGCTGAATCGGGACGCCAGCCGACACTGGAACTACGGCTCGTCACGCCAAGGATATGCCGGGGTGATGAACGACCTCCAGCGTGCGCGCGCCCTCAACCCTTCGCTCGCCGTGGTGATCGTCAATGGGTACACGGATCTGATTACGCCCTACCTGGCGACCCGCTATCTGGTGAACCAGTTGCCGACCCTCAAAGGCGTGAAACCGATCCGCGCCGAAGTGCTGCCAGGCGGACACATGATGTATTTTCGCAATGACGGCAGGGCCGCGCTGAAACAGGTGGCATCCGAGATCTATCGCAGGACTGGATAGCTGCATCTCATGGAGGCCGGAAGCTTCTTTCGAACTCGGTCCGCAGGTCGTCCTCACGGTCGCTGTAGCGCGGTGAAAGGTGCATCTGGTGTGCAGCGGAGACAGCCGCGATCCGTGCGATCTCGCCTGCCTGCGCCGCCGTCAGATGCTTCTTCGACGCAGCAAGCTCCCGGTCCTCGTCCAGGAAACCGCCTTCGATGAACAGGTGATCAACTCCTTGAGCCAGCGCGCAGAGCCGCGCCACGTTCTTTGGAGTGAAGGCAAGATCGGTGGCGTAGACGATGCGCTGTCCAGGTGCACAGGTCAGTGCATTTTCACGCAGCAATGTACGGAGCGATATGCGCCGGTCGGGCATCGGAGTGAACTCGAGGTCGAGATCGGCACCCGTCCGGGCTGCTCGCTTCGCCACGGTCAGCCAGGGCCCGACAGGCAGGCCGAGTTCATCCAGGCGCACCTTGTGTACATTGACGCGCAGTCTCTCCTGAAACGCGAAGGCCAGGCTGGGTATGCCGTGATCGAGCGTCATCGCCTCGATCGAGAATTCCGGCTCCTCGAGCGGCAGCAGCCCGCCCGGCACCTTCCTGTTCTCGCGCCTAAACGCGGCTCGGGCCCGGAAGACGGCTGCGGCCGTAAAACCCTCCTCTGTCCAGTCCGATGCCACGAGCCCGAAATCTTGCGACCGCTCGTCCAGGAGGTTCCACGTATAGGCCCGAAGCTTCGCCTCGACTGCATCGACAAGCCCCGGCGGTCCGACGAGATGGAGGCGCTTGTCACGATAGAGCGACAGCCTCAGCAGAGTGTCGAACCCGACGAAGTGATCCATGTGCATGTGAGAGACGAAAACGTGCGACACGCGCAGGATCTCGCGCGGTGACAGCGCAGAAAGGTCGCCCAGGTCGAACAGGATTGCCCTGCGGCCAAACCGGAAATCCAGGAGCAACCCGGGATCGGAGAACGCCTCGTTTGTCAGGCGCGGTTGGATCAACTGCGTCATTCAGGAGCGTACAATGGGTGTCGCATGTCACTGACCTGTGGCTCCCATGGGAGCGTCTCGCAGACAGTGAACAGTATCCCATCGGAGTTGTTCCAGAAGCTCGGCGATTGCCCGGTAGAGCGCAGAGGTTCCGCAAATTCTCCGCTAAGTCGCCGCTATGTCAGAGATGCTTAACACAACGCTTGCTCCTCGGAGCCGCATTGATAGATTAGCCAACTAAATGGGAGGGAGAAGAATGACGCTTCGTGGTTTTTTTGCCGGCTCTGCGCTCGCGCTCGCCTCTTTCGGGACCGCCGCTGCGGATAATCTTACTCTCTACTGCGCCGCAGAAGAGGCATGGTGCCAGCAGATCAAGACGGATTTCGAGGCGAAGACCGGCATTACCGTGGACATGACTCGCAAGAGCTCTGGCGAGACCTATGCTCAAGTGCGGGCAGAAGCCAGCAATCCCAAGGGAGATGTCTGGTGGGGAGGCACCGGCGATCCGCATCTGCAGGCGGCGGAGGAGGACCTTACCGAGGCGTACGAATCCCCCAACCGCGGCGAGTTGCAGGACTGGGCAATCAAGCAGGCCGCAGCGGCCGACAACAAGACGATCGGCGTCTATTCGGGGGCCCTGGGCTTCGGCTACAACAAGGACCTTCTCGCTCAGAACAGCCTTCCCGAGCCGAAGTGCTGGGCGGACCTCACGAAACCGGAATACAAGGGCCACATCCAGATGGCCAACCCGAATTCCTCGGGTACAGCCTACACCATGCTGGCCACCATGGTGCAACTGATGGGGGAGGACAAGGGATTCGAATACCTGAAGGCCCTGCACAAAAACATCAACCAGTACACCAAGTCGGGATCGGCGCCGATCAAGGCGGCAGGGCTCGGCGAGACCACGATCGGCATCGTCTTCATGCACGACGCCGTGGCGCAGAGTGCCGCGGGTTTTCCGATCGTCACGATTTGCCCATGCGAAGGCACGGGCTTCGAGATCGGCTCGATGTCGCTGATCAAGGGCGCCCGCAACCCCGAGGCGGCCAGGCAATTCTACGACTGGGCACTCACCGCCGAGATGCAATCCAAGGCGAAGGACGCAAAATCCTTCCAGTTGCCTTCTAACAAGAACGCGGCGGTCTCGGGACTCACTCCCGATCTCTCGACGATCAAATTGATCGACTACGACTTCGAGAAGTACGGCTCGAGCGACGAGCGCAAGCGCCTCCTGAAGAAGTGGGACGAGGAGGTTTCGACGCTGCCGCAATAGCTGTGCGCTTCCGGGAGAGCAGAAGCGCGCTTCATCCGACTGCCGCGTTATGGATGGCGGTCGGGCTGGCAGGGTACGTCCTGCTGCCTTGGTACGGACTGCGGGACAATTTCCTCACCTTCGGCTGGCTTCTCGACGGCTATCCATTCGACAATGCGCCCGCACTGTTTCTGGTGCTTCAGGGCCAAAAGCCTTGGCTTGCACCGATAGGGCTGCTCCTGGCCTTCCCGCTTCTGCTTTGGCGGCGCGAGAAGTCCGATCCGGTATTCGCTGGGCTGTTGATCGCGACCGGTGCGATGGGTCTCGGCTACTTCCTCCTTCAGGGATTCGGCATCGGCCTCAGGGGCTGGAACTGGCAATGGCTCGCGGGCTTGTTCGGAGAGTTGGAGGACCGGCAGTTCGGCATGGGCTGGGGCACATTGCTGGTCGGCGGCGCCTTCCTTTTCCTCCTGACGACCGGCCTCGCCGCTCGCGGCGCGGTTGGCGGAGACGAATTCGTTGTCGGCTCGATCGGCTTCGTGATTACCGTCGTCGGCCTGTTCATTTTCATGCCCATCATGCAGATGATGGGCAGCGCGCTGGTGACCCAGGAAGGCGAGTATTCTGTCGGCACCTTCTTATCGAAACTGTTCAGCCAACGGCTCTGGGGGCTCGGCTGCGTAACAGGCGGACCGCGTTGTGGGGTCGCCTGGAACTCACTGCTGCTCGCCATCGTTGTCGGGGTTTTGACGACGGTCCTTGGACTGGTGTTCGCGCTCGTGGTGACGCGCACTGGCTTCCGATACGGCAAGCTGCTCCGTGCCCTGACGGTGCTGCCGATCATCACGCCGCCTTTCGTGATCGGCCTCGCGATAATCCTGCTATTCGGCCTGTCCGGCATTGTTACGCAAGGCGCAGCTGCGGTCCTCGGCATCCAGCCGACTCGCTGGGTCTACGGCTTTCCCGGCCTCCTGATTGCGCAGACACTCGCCTTCACGCCCATCGCGTTCCTCGTCATGATTGGCGTGGTCGAGGGCGTCAGCCCTTCCATGGAGGAGGCGGCGCAGACACTCAGGGCCAATCGCTGGCAGACCTTCGTCACGGTTTCCCTGCCTCTGATGCGTCCAGGGCTCGCCAATGCGTTCCTCCTCGGCTTCATCGAGTCGATGGCCGATTTCGGCAATCCACTGGTGCTGGGCGGCAATTTCGACGTGCTCTCGACGGAGATCTTCTTCGCCATTGTGGGAGCGCGATACGATCAGGCGCAGGCCGCCATCCTGGGGCTCGTCCTGCTCTGTTTCACGCTGGGCGCCTTCTACGCCCAGCGTGTCTGGCTGGGCAGCAAGTCGTACACGACCGTGTCCGGCAAGGGCGATGCCGGCGTTCATCCGCATCTTCCGAACAACTTCCGAAACTTCGTCTACGCAATCGCCGGGGCGTGGACCCTATTCACCCTGCTGATCTATGTGACCATCTTCTACGGCAGCTTCGTCAAGCTGTGGGGCGTCGACTTTTCCCTGACGCTCGACCACTACTTGAAGGCGTTCTCCGTCGGCTGGACGGAATTCGGCTTCCACTGGCGTGGTTCGGCCTGGAGTTCCTTCTGGACGACCATGAAGATCGCCCTGATCTCGGCGCCGCTCACGGCGGCGATCGGGCTGCTCACCGCCTATCTTCTGGTCCGGCAGAATTTTGCGGGCAAGGACGGTTTCGAATTCGGGACGATGCTGTCCTTCGCCATCCCCGGCACGGTGATCGGCGTGTCCTATGTCATCGCATTCAACGTGCCTCCGATCGAACTGACCGGGACTGGCATCATCCTGGTCCTGTCTTTCATCTTCCGCAACATGCCCGTCGGCGTGCGCGCCGGGGTCGCCTCCATGTCGCAGATCGACAGAAGTCTGGATGAATCGTCGCTGACATTGGGGGCGAGTTCCTTCCAGACTTTTCGCAGAGTGGTGCTGCCGCTGCTCAAGCCGGCCATCATCGCGGCGCTCGTCTACTCCTTTGTGCGCGCCATGACGGCGATCAGCGCGGTTATTTTCCTCGTCAGCGCCCAGTACGACCTTTCCACCAGCTACATCGTTGGCCGTGTCGAGAACAACGAATACGGCATCGCGATCGCCTATTCCGCAGTGCTGATCGGCGTGATGCTGGCCGTGATCGGTCTGATGCAGCTTGCGGTAGGCAGCCGCAACATTGGCCGCCGCACTCAGGACGACCCACAAGCGACCGGCTGGCGAAGCAATGTCAGCCTCCCCGACTCCGGACGTGCGGCGCCGGCAATGACGGGGGGCGGATGATGGTCGAGATCAAGAGCAACGCGGCGTCGGTAGAGTTCCGAGGCGTCACCAAGATCTACGGCAAGAGCAAGGTGCCGGCGGTCAACGACATCTCTCTCCTGATCGAGACCGGCAAGCTCGTCACCCTCCTCGGTCCCTCCGGTTGCGGCAAGACGACGACTCTTCGGATGATTGCCGGACTGGAATTCGCCACCCAGGGAAAGATCCTGATAGGCGACAGGGATGTGACGCGCCTGCCCGCGACCGAGCGCGACGTCTCTATGGTGTTTCAGTCCTATGCGCTCTTTCCCCATATGACCGTTCGGGAGAACGTCGAGTACGGTCTGAAGTTTTCCGGCTTCACTCGCAAGGAGACGACCGACAAGGCACGGGCCGGCCTGGAACTGGTAGGGCTTGTCGACTATGGCGATCGCCTCCCCAGCCAGCTCTCCGGCGGGCAGCAGCAGCGCGTCGCCGTTGCCCGCGCCCTCGTTCTAGAGCCGCAGGTACTGCTCTTCGACGAACCACTTTCCAACCTCGACGCAAAGCTGCGGCGCCACGTGCGCGAGGAGATCCGCGAGATCCAGCAGAAGCTTGGGCTCACCGTTGTCTACGTCACGCATGATCAGGAGGAGGCGCTGGCCGTATCAGATCGCATTGTCGTCATGAACAATGCGATTATCGCGCAGGAAGGAACGCCGCGGGAGCTTTACGATCAGCCTGCAAATGCATTCGTGGCCGACTTTATCGGCGAAGCCAATATCTTCGACTGCGAAGTGGAATCGGTCGACAATGGCCGGGCAAAGGTGCGGCTAGGACCATTGAGGCTCGATCTTCCCGCCGGCTCCCACAAGACCGGTCCGGCAAAGATCGCCGCTCGGCCCCGTCGTATCCTCGTTCGGGATGCTCAGTCGGCGGGTACGATGCCAGGGCGACTACTGAAGGTCACCTATGTCGGCAGCCATCTCGAGTTCATGATCGACACGGAACTGGGCCCGGTATTCGCAGTGTCGCCGGAGGTGGACACGCCCTTCGCGGCCGGACAGGCGGTCGGCGTCGCTCTGCCGGAGCGAGGACCGGTGCTGATCTCAGCCTGACATCCGCCGCCGGCCTCATGCTAGGCGGGCGTTCGTTCACCGAAGCAGGCCAGTACTTCAGCAGCGAGACATAGGCCCGCAGGCCGGTCCCGGTATAGGTGTCGACTGACGGTCGTCGATGAGCCCGATGAAGAGGCCGCCTGAAGCAGGCGGTCTCGATGTCCGCGTTCGGGCTTTATGGGGACTAACTGGCGGAGAGGGAGGGATTCGAACCCCCGATACCCTTGCGAGTATGCCGCATTTCGAGTGCGGTGCATTCAACCACTCTGCCACCTCTCCGCGGATCGTGGTCGGCCATTCGGCGCGGGCACTAGATAGCGGCAGGATGGGCAGCTTACAAGGCCAAAACGCAAGCGGCCAACGCCTTCATTTTTGCCGCAACGGAGAACTGGCCAGCAAGGAGTGCGCCGGGAGGACATCTCTGCCTGATAGTCCAGCGAACCTGCAGATCCTTCAGCACTACCCGAAGTCTCGAATCCCCAGCGCGACACTCTCGAGGTCGCCGACATGGCCAAGTTTGAGCGCCCGCAGCCTGAGGACACGGCCAGCTTGCCCTGAAAGGGCTCTTCAACCACGCCATGCGCTATACGGTCCGGCAAGGATCGACGCGTCGAAGCCGGCAGGCACTGAATCGAAGCGCTGCCATGACATATCCTTGACAGCGGCGCGGCTTTGCCCCTATGAGCCTGACAACTTCTTCGGGCGCGCTCTCGGGCGCGCCTTTCCGTTGGGCCCTGCCGGGCCTCCGATCGACAGGCCAGACCAATGAAGATCAAGAACTCCCTCAAGGCCCTCAGGGCCCGCCATCGCGACAACCAGCTTGTTCGCCGCAAGGGGCGCATCTACATCATCAACAAGAGCGCGCCCCGCTACAAGTCGCGCCAGGGCTGAGCCCGGCGACCGGCGCCCCGCATCCTGCCGGGCGCTCACGCGGTTTTCGATTGACGTTGTCTTCCGGAGACCTAGTGTTCCCGGAATGAGAAGCCTTGTAGCTGGTGTTTCCGCGCTGCTGTTGCTGCAAAGCGGCGCCGTGCGCGCGCAGGAGACGACCCCTCCTCCATCGCAGGACCTGCCCGATGTTTCGGCGCCGAAGACGCGCGCCGAGCGCCTGGACGATCTGTTCGCGCAGCTGAAACGCGAGCGCAACGAGAAGAGGGCCGAGCGCATCGCCGCTCGAATATGGCAGGAATGGAACCGATCCGGCAGCGCGATCACCGACCTGATGATGCGGTGGTCGCAGGAGGCGATCGAGAAGAAGAAATTCGACGCAGCGCTCGACTTCCTCGACCAGGTGGTCACGCTCGCACCCTCCTATGCCGAAGGCTGGAACCGGCGTGCGACCGTGCACTACATGATGCACAACTACCGCAAGTCGATGGCCGACATCGAAAAGACCCTCGAGCTTGAGCCCCGGCATTTCGGCGCACTCTCGGGGCTCGCCGAGATCATGAAGGAGCGCGGGCGCAAGCAGTTGGCACTGCAAGCCTACGAGCGCATCCTGGCGGTCTATCCGATGATGCGCAGGGCCCAGGAAGCGGTGGGCAAGCTCTCCGAAGACCTCACGGGCGACGCGATTTGATCCGGCTACCGCAGTGGAGAAGTTTTCGAGCAAGCCGGTCGATTTCGCGGCTGCGCTGAGGTTGGAGGCTTTGATCGCGCCGGAGGCCGGGGAAACATCCGCCGACGTTGGCGACGAGGTCTTCGGAATTGTAGGGCTCCCGGAAGGCGGGCTATTGTCCTTTCCTGAAGCGCTGCCTTCCTCAGCACCTGTCTAGGTGGTGCGTCCTTCGACAAGCTCAGGATGAGGGGCGTAGGCGCAGGGTGCTGCCCGTTCCCGGCAGGCTCAGGTTGAGAGGCGTAGGCGCAGGATGCTGCCCGTTCTCGGCAGGCTCAGGATGAGAGGCGTAGGCGCAGGATGCCGCCCCCCTGGCGCATTCTCGCTCCTTTTTGAGGGAAGAAGGAAGCTGGCTGGACGTAGACGCCACCTCTCCTCGCACGTGCCGAAAGGTAAAGGTGAAGGGCAGCGCCAGCCTCCCTCATCCTGAGCCTGTCGAAGGACGCACGACCAACCAACTGCTACGGAACGCGGCGCTTCAGGTTCAACAGGGGCACTTCCCGCGATCGCTAACGCGTAGAAGCCAATCAGTCGAATCAGGCTTCCGAGCCGAGATAGGCGATGCGCAGCATGTTGGTGGAGCCCGGGGTACGCAGCGGTACGCCGGCGGTGATGATGATCCGGTCTCCCGGCGAGCCAAAACCCTCGGCGCGGGCGATGCGGCAGGCGCGCAGCACCATGTCGTCCAAGTCGATGGCGTCGGGGGTGACCACGCAATGCGTCCCCCACAGCAGCGACAGGCGGCGCGCCGTCTGGAGCACCGGCGAGAGCGCGATAATCGGCACGCGCGGCCGCTCGCGTGCGGCCCTCAGTCCCGTCGTACCGGAGGCGGTGTAGCTGACGATTGCCGAAAGGTTGAGCGTCTCGGCGATCTGGCGCGCGGCCAGCGAGATCGCGTCCGCACCGGTCGCCTCAGGCTCCGACCGCTGCGAGTTGATGATGCCCGAATAGAGCGGGTCCTGCTCCACCTGTTCGGCGATGCGGTTCATCATCGAGACCGCCTCGACCGGGTAGGCGCCGGCCGCAGATTCTGCCGAAAGCATCACCGCGTCCGCGCCCTCGAAGACGGCGATCGAGACGTCCGACACCTCCGCGCGGGTCGGCACCGGCGCGGTGATCATCGATTCCAGCATCTGCGTGGCGACCACCACCGGCTTGCCGGCCCGGCGAGCGGCCCGCGTGATCTGCTTCTGGATGCCCGGAACCCTCTCCAGCGGCATCTCGACGCCAAGATCGCCGCGCGCGACCATCAGAGCATCGGAAAGTTCGATGATCTCGGGCAATCTGGCAACCGCCTGCGGCTTCTCGATCTTCGACATCAAAAGCGCCCGTCCGCGCGCGATCTTGCGCGCCTCCGCGAGGTCCTCGGGCCGCTGGATGAAGGACAGCGCGATCCAGTCGACGCCGGCGTCGAGAACCGCATCGAGATCGGCGCGATCCTTCTCCGTCAGCGCGCCGACCGGAAGCTCGGTATCCGGCAGGCTGACGCCCTTCTTGTCGGAGATCTTGTCGCCGGCAACCACGACGGCCTCGATCGACTTGCCGTCGCAGCGCACCGCCTTGAGCTCGAGCTTGCCGTCGTCAATGAGAAGGCGGTGTCCTTCCTGCACGGATTGCAGGATCTCGGGGTGCGGCAGGTAGACGCGGTGCGCGTCGCCGGGGGCCGGGTTGCCGTCCAGCGTGAAGGTCTGGCCTACTGAAAGGGCCACCTTGCCGTCGGCGAACTTGCCGACCCGGAGCTTCGGTCCCTGAAGGTCCGCAAGAATCCCGATCGGCCGCCGGACCGTCTCCTCGACGGAGCGGATGCGCTCCACCAGGGTGCGCATGAGCGAGTGGTCCGTATGGCTCATATTGATGCGGAACACGTCCGCACCCGCCTCGAAGAGCTTTCGGATCATCTCCTCGGAGGAGGAGGCTGGTCCGATCGTGGCGAGGATCTTGACTTTTCGGCTACGTCTCATTGCTGCGGGGCTCCCGCGGTTTCGGCGTCACCGCCGCTCGCGGGCTGGTCTGTGAGCTGGACCATCCAACTCGCCTGCTCGCCGGTGTCGTATTCCTGGAAGCCGGCCCGCTGGAACCCGCGCGCGACGCAATCCGTCACACCGGCGACCTTGAATTCCTTTTCCGCCACGCACATCGTGATCGGACCATCCCAGCGGCCGCCGCGCTCTGCGTCTTCCGCGTACAGGTAGTAGAAGCGCGAGGACAGCGGCCCTTCGATCAGGGTTTTGCAGGTCGAACCCTCGATGTGCCACCAGCCCTCGGTGACCCAGCCGGCCTTGGCGCGGTAGCCGATGCCCACCCCGACGAGGTTCTGGGTGGCGTTGCAGACCCGGAAGTCCGCCCTGGCCTCGCCCACTGCAAGCATCGGCAATGCCGCCACGGCAAGCGCCGCCGCTAGGGCAAATCGGCAGCCTGGGCCGATGCCACATTGCATTGCCATACCTCTCAAAGCTGTCGAAAGCATCTGTTCCAGCCCCTTTTCGGCAAACGGCGCCCGCATGTCAACGCGCGCGCATCCCTTGTCCAATCGATTTAACGAGCCGCCCCGGCGCCGCCAGCCCGCTGTTTCCGCCGCAAGATTGGCGAAACAACGACGTTGCCTCCGGCGAACGCATCCTTCAAAAGACGCTGCAATAGCCGGCATTGCGGCACTCGCATGTGGAACGCAGATGACACGAACGGCCGTTTTCGCTCCAGTCATCCGGATCGAGGGTGACCATAAGCAGGGTATCGTGCTTGTAGCTGACCATGCGCGCCGCGACCTGCCCGACGAATACGGCGATCTGGGCCTGCCTGCGAGCGAGTTCGACCGCCACATCGCCTATGACATCGGCGTCGAACAGGTGACGCGCTCTCTTGCCGCGCGGCTGCAGGCACCGGCCATCATGGCGGGTTTTTCGCGGCTGCTGGTCGACCCCAATCGCGGCGAGGACGATCCCACCCTGATCCGCCAACTCTACGACGGCACCGTCGTGCCGGCCAACTATCCGATCACGCCGCAGGAGCGCGAGCGGCGGCTCGACCTCTTCTACCGGCCTTATCACGACGCCGTATCGGCCACGATCGCTTCGGTCGCCAGGGAGAGCGGCGGCGCACCCTTCATCCTGTCCGTGCACTCCTTCACGCCGGTCATGCAGGGTCGCACGCGGCCGTGGCATGCCGGGGTCCTGTGGGACCTGGACGGCCGTGCCGCAAGGCCGCTGATCGACCTGCTCGCGGCCGACCCGCTGCTTATCATCGGCGACAACGAGCCCTACGACGGCGCGCTAAGGGGCGACACCATGTACCGCCACGCCATCGTCAACGGATTCGCCCATGCGCTGATCGAGATCAGGCAGGACCTCATCGCTGATTCGCTTGGCGCCGAGGCCTGGGCCGAACGCCTCGCCCCGATCGTTGACGCGATCAACAGGCGCACCGATATCCATCAGGTGCAGCGATTCGGCTCGCGCACAGGCCCGCTTGCGGTATAGCGGAAGCCTTGGGACGGAGTTCCCTTAGGCGAGCCGACGCTCCCATGGTGGCTAAAAGAGGAGGCTCGGATGCCCGACCTGACGGATGAACAGAAGCGCGAATTCGAGGCGGCGGCCTTCCGCCGGCTGCTGGCGCACCTGCGCGAGCGCACCGACGTGCAGAACATCGACCTGATGAACCTCGCGGGCTTCTGCCGCAACTGCCTGTCCAACTGGTATCGCGATGCAGCGACTGACGCCGGGGTGGACCTCAGCAAGGAAGACTCGCGGGAGATCGTCTACGGCATGCCCTACGCAGAGTGGCAGGCCCGCTATCAGACCGAGGCTTCCGCCGAGAAGGTTGCCGCTTTCGAGACAAATCGGCCGAAGGAGCATTGAGGCGGGCAGGCGGATCCTCCGTCGGAGAAGCCTTGCAGCGGCGCGGAGCCTTGCGGGCCAGCCAGCGGACGGCGCGGCACGCCGCACCGCCACTCTCTTGACCCTCGCGCCCCATTGAGGCATCGAACCCCACCGCCGCGGCTCGGGAGAGTCGCGGCTCGTTTTCTACACGGGGACAGACATGGCCGACGAGATCACCGACAACAGCCAGACCGTCGCGGCGGGCCAACTGCGCGCCCTGATCGAACGCATCGAGCGCCTCGAAGAGGAGAAGCAGACGATCAGCGACGACATCAAGGACGTCTACGCCGAGGCGAAAGGCACGGGCTTCGACACCAAGGCCCTGCGCACCATCATCCGCATGCGAAAGAAGGACGCAGCCGAGCGCCAGGAGGAGGAGGCAATCCTCGACCTCTACATGGCCGCGCTGGGGATGGAGTGACCCGAGCTCAGGGTGCCTGAAGGCTCCCGCAGGGGGCCTGACCGCCTAAATCAGCAGCCAGATGACGCGCCTACGCGACATCGAGCACGATCTTGCCAATATGCGCGCCCTCTTCCATCCGCTCGTGGGCGCGCCAGGCTTCCTTCAGCGGGAGGATGGTGTCCAGCACCGGGGCGACCTGCCGTTTCTCCAGCAAGGGCCAGACCTGCGACTCCAGGGCGGCTGCGACCGCGCCCTTGAACTCAATGGTACGGGGCCTGAGCGTCGAGCCGGTATGGACGAGGCGTTTCACCATCAGCTTGCTGACATCCGCCTGCGCCGTCGCTCCGCCCTGCACGGCGATCTGCACGATGCGGCCCGCAATTGCCGCGGCCGAGTAGTTCCGGTTGACATAGTCGCCGCCGACCATGTCGAGGATCACGTCGGCGCCCCTACCCTCCGTGAAATGCTTCACCTCTGCGACGAAATCCTCGCTGCGGTAGTTGATCGCCCGGTCGGCGCCCAGCTTCAGGCAGGCCGCGCATTTCTCGTCGCTGCCGGCCGTCGTAATCACGGTTGAGCCGAAGGCCTTTGCAAGCTGGATCGCCGTGGTGCCGATGCCCGATGTGCCGCCATGGACGAGCAGCGTCTCGCCCGGCTTGAGGGCGCCGCGCTCGAACACATTGTGCCAGACCGTGAAGAAGGTCTCGGGCAGCGCCGCCGCCTCTGTCATGGTGAAGCCCGCCGGCACCGGCAGGGCATTCGATTCATGCACTTTGCAGTATTCGGCATAACCCCCGCCGGGAGCCAGCGCGCATACCTGATCGCCCACGCGCCAGCGCTTAACTCCGGGTCCGGTCGCCGCCACTTCCCCGGCGACTTCCAGGCCCGGAAGATCGGATGCACCGGGAGGCGGCGGGTAGGCGCCCTTGCGCTGCAGCACGTCGGGGCGGTTCACGCCGGCGGCCCGCACCTTGATCAGGATCTCGCCCTCCCCCGGCACCGGTACATCGCGTCTTTCGGGCTTGAGAACCATCGGGCCACCGGGCTGCGAGATGGCTATTACCGTCATTCGCGCCGGCAGGTTGGGGTAGGCCGCCATGTCGTTTTCTCCGCTCGCGTGCCGCCAGAGGTTTGCTTCTCTGGCTGAACTCCTTATGTAGTTTTGCCGGTCCCGTGGCAAACCGGAGAGAGCATTATGGCCCTGTTCGACGAGGAACCCCGGAAGAAGCCGACAGGATACGTCATCGGCCAGGACGTTTCGCTGATGTCGGCCGGCGAACTGACCGAACGGATCGCCGAGCTGAAGGCTGAGATCGCCAGGCTCGAAACCGAACGCGCCAAGCGGGGCGACACAAAGTCCGCGGCGGAGGCGCTGTTTCGGCGGTGACTTTCCCGGGGGACAGGCCTGAACGGTCAAGCACGCGTCGCAAGCCGGCGCACAGAATTTCTCGAATCTGATACGAGGGGCCGATGTTCGCGACCTATCGGCCGATCCTCTCCCTCCTGCGCGGCACCGCGTTCCTGCTCGCCGCCTCCGGTCTTCATGGCCTGCTGCTGCCGCTCCGTGGCCAGCAGGAGGGCTTCTCGACCGTCACCCTCGGCCTGCTCGGAACCGCCTGGGCGGCCGGTTTCGTGGCTGGCTGCTTTTTCGCACCGCGGCTGGTGCGGCGGGCGGGGCATGTGCGGGCCTTCGGCGCCTTCGCAGCATCCGGCGCCATCATAGCCCTGCTCACCGGTCTCTGGATCGACGAGGTTGCATGGATCGTGCTCCGGGCCGCCACCGGCTTCACCATGGCGGGCGCGTTCATGATCATCGAAAGCTGGCTGAACGAGAAGGCCACCAACGAAAACCGCGGCACCGTCTTCGGCCTCTACATGATGGTGACCTATGCTTCGATCATGGCCGGACAAATGATCGTGGCGGCCGGCGACATAGGTTCGGCGTCGCTTTTCATGGTTTCCGGCATATTCTTCTGCATGGCGCTACTGCCGACCGCGATGTCGACGGCCGAAAGCCCAAAACCCCTTCAGGACGTCTCGCTGAACCTCAGGCGACTCTACGCCAATTCGCCGGTATCCTCTGTTGGATGCGTGCTGATCGGCATCGCCAATGGTGCGTGGGGCACCCTCGGCGCTGTCTATGGCGCCCGCATCGGCATCAGCACGGCGCAGATCGCCTTGATGATGAGCCTCGTCGTGGTCGCCGGCGCCGTACTGCAGCTTCCGATCGGCAGGGTCTCGGACAAGACCGATCGCCGCTACGTGCTGGCGGCCGCTGCGGTAGGCGCGGCCCTGTTCGGCCTGCTGGTCTTCATGGCCAGCCCGCGTTCGGGAGTGGTCGTTATCGCCATGACGGCGGCCTACGGAGCGCTGGCCTACACGCTCTATTCCCTCGCCGTCGCCCATGCGAACGATCACGCCAGTCCCGAGGATTTCGTCAAGGTATCCGGCGGCCTGCTGCTGCTTTACGGCTTCGGCACCATGGTCGGCCCGGTGCTCGGCTCAGCCCTCATGAGTGCGATGCGGGCCGAGAGCCTGTTCCTGGCAACTGCGCTCGCCCATATTGCACTTGCCGCCTACACGTTCATCCGCATTTCGCAGCGTGCTCCCGTGCCGGTCGATGAGCGCGAAGCATTCAAAACGATGCCATCCGACCGAGCGGTTACTCCGGAGGCGGTACGTCTGGACCCAAGGACCCTACCCGAACAAGACAGTTGAGAATTCTTGCCGCTTGACGCAGGGTAAGACCATGCTCACTGACGCGTTTGCCGCAATTGCGGATCCCCACCGGCGCCACCTGCTCGAGGAGTTGCGGCGCGGCCCCAAGACGGTCAGTGAACTGGCGGTCGGTTTGCCGGTGTCGCGACCGGCAGTCTCGCAGCATCTCAAGGTGCTCCTGGACGCCGGTCTGGTCTCGGCAAAATCCAGCGGAACCCGCCGCATCTACTCCGTCTCGGATGACGGCTTCATGAAGCTCAATCTCTGGCTGGATCAGTTCTGGCACGCCTGAAGCGAGCGACGTGTATCGGCTGTGGCAGGCCGAGTTCTCCATCCCCGCGAACCACGCCCTCGAAGGGCAATTCCAGCAGGGCCGGCGGCGAACCAAGCCGCCGGTATTAGTATTTGGTTCTGGTCGTCGCGATTAGTGCTTGGTGTGTCGCAACTTTTCAATCTCGTCCTTGATCGCCAGCTTGCGCCGCTTCAGAGTCACGATTTCGAGATCGTCGACAGAAGGATGCGTAAGAGCCTCATCGATCTGCCGCTCGATTTCCCCATGCTTCCGCTGCAGCTCGTCAAGATGGTTGGCAAGAGACATGAATGCTGCTCCTTTCCAAGGTTTCCTCGATTGCACGCGCCAACCCGCGGCACCGCCGATGCCGCCATGTGACGGTACGGTGACAGTGTGCCATCGGACGAAGTGGATGTCGAATGAGTCGTAGTAGCATTTCCGAAATGGGATGCTTGTGCTATCTATCTTCGGCTGGGGCGAAATTGTTCCCAGGCCCGCCCAAGAAGGCGTTTCGCCGGAATTCTGCGCACGGAAGCCAATGTCGGACCAGGATCAGACCGAGATTCGCCTTGAGTTTGCCAAGCTGAAACAGGACCACGCGGATTTCGACGCCGCGATCAACGCCATGATCGCGATGGGCTGTGACGCGCTGCAGATTCAGCGCATGAAGAAGAAGAAGCTGATGATCAAGGACCAGATCGCCAAGCTGGAGGATCGGATCATTCCGGACATCATCGCCTGAGGCATTCCTTGCCGCCCGCGACCATTTGAGCTATTCGCGGCAACTTCCTCAATCCGGGACAAGACCGTGGCAGGAACAAAGCCCGACGTCGCCATCATCATGGGCAGTCAGTCCGACTGGGCGACGATGAAGCACGCCGCGGAGACGCTCGACGCCCTCTCGGTTTCGCATCAGGACCTGATCGTCTCCGCCCATCGGACGCCGAAGCGGCTCTACGATTTTGCTGCCGGAGCCAAGGCAGCCGGATACAAGGTGATCATCGCCGGCGCGGGTGGAGCCGCCCATCTCCCCGGCATGACCGCGGCTTTGACGCCCTTGCCCGTTTTCGGGGTTCCGGTGGAATCCAAAGCATTATCCGGCCAAGATTCGCTCCTATCGATCGTCCAGATGCCGGCCGGCATCCCGGTGGGAACGCTGGCGATCGGCAAGGCAGGCGCGGTCAACGCAGCCTTGCTCGCCGCAGCCGTGCTGGCACTCAACGACGACAGCCTTGCCCGTCGGCTGGATGAGTGGCGCGACAGGCAGAGTGCCGCGGTAGCAGAGGTCCCATCCGAGACATGAATCCCCCGCTTCCGATCGGCTCCACCATCGGCATCCTCGGCGGAGGACAGCTGGGGCGCATGCTGGCGATGGCTGCCGCCCGGCTCGGCTACCGCACCGTCGTCCTCGAGCCTCAGGCCGACTGCCCTGCCGCCCAGGTGGCGAATCGTCAGATCGTGGCGGCCTACGACGATCCCGTCGCGCTTTCGGAGCTTGCGGCTCTCTGCCACGTCGTGACCTATGAGTTCGAGAACGTTCCGGTCGTAGCTGCCGAGAGCCTGGCCGAGCGCGTCCCGGTTTCCCCGCCACCCGCGGCATTGGCATCGGCGCAGGACCGGCTGATCGAAAAGACATTCCTCAACGAGGTCGGCGTACCGACTGCCGAGTTCCATGCCATTGATAGCGACGACGACCTGCTGGCGGGGCTCGACGCTTTCCACGGCAGCGGCGTGCTCAAGACGCGCCGCTTGGGATATGACGGCAAGGGCCAGCGCGTGTTCCGCGGCCATGCCCACGATATTGCCGGAACCTTCGCCGATATGGGCGGAGTGCCGCTGATCCTGGAGCGCTTCGTACCCTTCGAGCGCGAGATCTCGGTGATCGCCGCGCGCGGCGCGAAGGGAGAGATCGAGGTCTACGACCCCGTCGAGAACGTCCATCGCGGCGGCATACTGCACACGTCCACGGTACCGGCCTCAGTCACGGCCGACACCGGCGAAGCGGCCATGTTCGGCGCCTCCTCCATATTAAAGGCGCTCAACTATGTGGGCGTCATCGGCGTGGAGTATTTCGTGCTTGCGGACGGCAGCCTGCTTGCCAACGAGATCGCTCCGCGGGTGCACAATTCCGGACATTGGACGGAAGCCGCCTGTGCGATTTCGCAGTTCGAGCAGCACATAAGGGCTGTTGCGGGCCTGCCGCTCGGCTCGACCGCGCGGCACTCGGACTGTGTCATGGAGAACCTGATCGGCGACGACATCCTGCGTACGCCAGAGTTGCTGGCCGAGCCCGATCTGGTCCTGCATCTCTATGGAAAGGCGGAGGCCCGCCCAGGCCGCAAGATGGGCCATTTCACGCGGTTGAGGCGCTAAACGGCTCCCTGAGAGGTGAGAACTCCTGCGGTCAGGCCCGCCCTGTTCAATGGAACGGCGGACTACACCCATGCGTTCGCAAAGCGGCATCTGGCCACATGAGCGAAGCGGAGACGGCTTTACTTGCGCGACATGAAACTGTCATGCAGCTGTAACATGGGCGCTCTAAGGCCTGTCTCGGCGCCGCTGGGGCGGCGTTCAACGCCAGACATTCCGACAGGAGCAGGCCCATGAAAAACGCAATCTTGACGGCTTCTGCCGCCGCTCTGGCGCTCGTCGCCACCGCCGGCTACGCCTCCGCCCGCGATCAGGTGCAGATCGCAGGCTCTTCCACCGTTCTGCCCTATGCCAAGATCGTCGCCGAGACGTTCGGCGAGACCTTCACCGAGTTCAAGACCCCGGTCGTGGAGTCCGGCGGCTCGGGCGCTGGCATCAAGGAATTCTGCAAGGGCGTCGGCGAGAACACGATCGACATTGCCAACTCCTCCCGCAAGATGAAGGAAGACGAGCTGAAGTCCTGCGTCGACGCCGGCGTCAAGGAAGTGCAGGAAGTCAAGATCGGCTATGACGGCATCGTCTTCGCCACCGACATCAAGGGTCCCGACTGGGCGCTAACCCCGACGGACCTTTACAAAGCGCTCGCCGCTGAGGTGGTCGTCGACGGCAAGCTGGTAGCCAATCCGAATACCAAATGGAACCAGGTCAACTCGGCCCTGCCGGACTGGGACATCGCCGCCTACATCCCTGGCGAGAAGCACGGCACCCGTGAAGTCTTCGAAGAGAAGCTGATGGCCGCTGGCTGCAAGGACTCCGGCGCGCTCGACGTCATCAAGGCCGGCGGCCAGGACGACAAGGCTGCCGCCAAGACCTGCGTAGCCGTGCGCAAGGACGGCAAGGCCGTCGACATCGACGGCGACTATTCCGAGACGCTCGCCCGCATCGACTCCAACAAGACCGGCGTCGGCGTGTTCGGCCTCGCCTTCTACGAGAATAATGCGGACAAGCTGAAGGTTGCGACCGTCAACGGTGTCTCCCCGTCCACCGAGACCATCGCGTCGGGCGAGTACCCGGTGTCGCGGCCGCTCTACTTCTACGTGAAGAAGGCGCATTTCGGCGTCATCCAGGGCCTCAAGGAGTATGTCGAGTTCTTCCTGGACGACCAGATGGTCGGCCCGGAGGGCCCGCTGGCCGAATATGGCCTCGTCGCTGCCCCGGACGCCGAGCGTCAGCAGCAGCGCGACGACTTTGCCGCCGGCAAGACCATGTGATAGCGAGCGGGACCTGCGCGGCCGACCGGCCGCGCGGTGTCCTGTTCACCCCTTCGGAGACGCCCGGATCCGTCCATGCCGATGATCTATTACGTCATCCTCGTGATCTCGATCGGCATCGTTGCCCTCGTGATCGCTCGCCGGCGCGCCGCACTTCAGATCCAGGGCGCGGTAAAGCAGCATTCACGGCCGCACTATCACGGCTGGTGGGCGTTCCTACTGGCCACCGTACCGGCCATCCTCCTGATCATCGTATGGAGCATCGGCTCCTCGATCTATGTGGAGCGCCGGATCGACGCGCAGTTGCCGCAGCAGGCGGCAGACGGCCCGATTGCCAGCCGCTCGCTCGCCCTTAGCCTGGTCGGCAGACTTGCCGACGCCCTACATCGTCTCGACGCCGAGACTCTCGCGAACCTGCCGTCGAGCTTCGAGGAACTGCGTCCGAAGCTGGCGGAAAAGGGCGTAGCGCTCGCCCCAGATACCCAGGACTATATGATCCCGATCGCGGTGGAGGCGAACCGCACCGGCGATGCGCTGCAGATGACCGGGGGCGTGCTCGCGCTCCTTCTCTCCATCGCCGGCGCGGCATATGGCATCCGTTCGATCCAGCCGCGTGCCCGAGCGCGCAACAATGTCGAGCGCGTGGTGCGGTGGGGGCTTCTCGCCTCCTCGATGATCGCCATCCTGACCACCATTGGCATCGTGCTCTCGATGCTATTCGAGACCTTCTACTTCTTCTCGTCGGTATCACCGCTCGACTTCTTCTTCGGAACGGTCTGGGATCCGCGCTTCGCCGCCGCGGGCGCGACCGACTCGGTGGGCCAGTTCGGCCTGATCCCCCTGCTTGCGGGTACGCTCTACATCGCCTTCATAGCGCTGCTCGTCGCCGTGCCGATCGGTCTGATGTCGGCGGTCTACATGGCGGAATATGCCTCTCCCCACGTACGCTCGATCGTGAAGCCGGCACTGGAGCTGCTGGCCGGCATCCCCACCATCGTCTACGGCATCTTCGCGCTGGTGACGCTCGGACCCTTCCTGCGCGACCTCAGCGCCGCGCTCACGGGCGGATCGCCTTTCATCCAGGCTCAGTCGATCTTCACCGCCGGCTTCGTCATGGGCATCATGCTCATCCCCGTCGTCTCCTCGCTGTCAGACGACATCATCACGGCGGTTCCTCGCGCCTTGCGCGACGGCTCCCTTGGGCTCGGCGCCACGCGCTCGGAGACGATCAAGCGGGTCGTCCTTCCCGCGGCGCTGCCCGGAATCGTCGGCGCCATCCTGCTCACCGCCTCCCGCGCCATCGGCGAGACAATGATCGTGGTGCTGGCCGCCGGCGTCGCCGCCAGACTGACGCTCAATCCCTTCGAGGCGATGACGACGATCACCGTGAAGATCGTCAATCAGCTCACCGGCGACCTCGAGTTCAACTCGCCGCAGACGCTTGTCGCCTTCGCGCTTGGCATCACCCTCTTCGCGGTGACCCTTCTGATGAACATCGTTGCGCTCTACATCGTGCGTAAGTACCGGGAGCAGTACGAATGACCGATGCAACCCTCGAGCGCCTGCCGGTCGCCAAGGCGCCGGCCCGGCGCGACATCGGCCTGAAGCGCCGCTATGCCGCCGAGCGGCGCTTCCGCTTCTATGGCCTGGCGGCGATTTCCGTCGGCCTCGTCTTTCTCGCAGTGATGCTGCTGTCGATCTTCGGCAAGGGCTACACCTCCTTCGTCCAGACCTCGGTGCTGCTCCCGATCACCTTCGACCAGAAGGTCATCGATCCGCAGAACAAGCGCGACAGCGATCCCAACGTACTCGTCAAGGCGAACTATCCGGTGCTTGCGCAGCGGGCGCTGGCTGAAAGGCTCGGCATTTCACCGACTGACAAGCCGCAGATGGCGGCGCTGAAGGGCTTTGTCTCCGACGGTGTGCGCACTCAGCTGCGAAACATGGTTGTCGCCGACCCCTCGCTGATCGGCACGACGAAAGACGTCTGGGTCCTGGCCGGCGCCAACATCGACTCCGCCTTCAAGGGACAGATCGATCTCGATGTCGCCGAGGGCAACCGCAAGGTTTCGGACAAGCAGGTCGCCTGGATGAACCAACTGCGCGACCAGGGCGTGATGGAAGGCAAGTTCAACACCGGTCTGTTCACCTTTGGCGCCTCGAGCCGTCCCGAGACCGCCGGCGTGGGCGTTGCGATCGTCGGCTCGTTCTACATGATGCTGATCGTGCTGGTGCTCGCGTTGCCGATCGGGGTGGCCGCTTCGATCTATCTCGAGGAATTTGCGCCGAAGAACCGGCTCACCGACATCATCGAGGTCAACATCAACAACCTCGCCGCGGTGCCCTCGATCGTATTCGGCCTGCTCGGCCTGGCGGTGTTCATCAATTTCATGGGCTTGCCGCGCTCGGCCGCCCTGGTGGGAGGCCTGGTGCTGACCCTGATGACGCTGCCCACCATCATCATCGCGACACGGGCGGCATTGGCAGCCGTGCCGCCGTCGATCCGCTCGGCGGCGCTGGGGCTAGGCGCATCGAAGACGCAGACCGTGTTCCACCATGTGCTGCCGCTCGCCACGCCCGGCATCCTGACCGGCACGATCATCGGCCTGGCCCGCGCCCTGGGCGAAACCGCGCCGCTGCTTCTGATCGGCATGGTCGCCTTCGTCGCCGACTATCCGACCACGCCGCTCGATCCCTCCACCGCCCTCCCGGTGCAGATCTACATGTGGGCGAACGAGGCGGAGCGCGCCTTCGTCGAGCGCATGTCGGGCGCCATCATCATTCTGCTGGTGTTCCTCATGGCGATGAACATCACCGCCATCGTGCTCCGGCGCCGCTTCGAACGGCATTGGTAGAAGGGAGCAGGGCACCATGAACCTCATGACCGACACGAAGCTGCAACAGGCGTTAGAGACCAGCGTGGACGACAAGACCGACGAATTGATCAAGATGCAGGGCCGCAAGGTCACCGTTCATTACGGCTACAAGCAGGCTTTGTTCGACATCGATCTCGACATACGCGAGAACCAGGTAACTGCGCTGATCGGCCCATCCGGCTGCGGCAAGTCGACTTTCCTGCGCTGCCTCAACCGCATGAACGACACGATCGCGGGGGCCAAGGTTGGCGGTATGATCACCCTCGACAGCGAAAACATCTACGATCCCCGGATCGACGTCGTGGAACTCCGCGCCCGCGTTGGCATGGTGTTCCAGAAACCCAATCCGTTTCCCAAGTCGATCTTCGAGAACGTCGCCTATGGACCGCGCATCCATGGGCTGGCCAGGAACAAGGCCGACCTTCAGGCAATCGTCGAATCCAGCCTGAAGAAGGCAGCGCTGTGGAACGAGGTGAAGGACCGCATCCACGAGCCCGGCACCGGCCTTTCAGGCGGGCAGCAGCAGCGGCTGTGCATTGCGCGGGCCATCGCAGTGTCGCCCGAGGTGATCCTCATGGACGAGCCCTGCTCGGCGCTCGATCCGATCGCCACGGCCAAGGTCGAGGAACTCATCGACGAGTTGAAGCAGAACTACACGATCGTCATCGTCACCCATTCGATGCAGCAGGCCGCGCGCGTGTCTCAACGCACCGCGATGTTCCATCTCGGCTATCTGGTTGAAGAGGGTCCGACCGAGAAGATGTTCACCAACCCCGACGACAAGCGGACCCAGGACTACATTACCGGCCGGTTCGGCTGACGCAGGAGCAGGAGTTAGATGCGCGAGCACACTGTTTCATCGTTCGACCAGGATCTTCGTCAGATCGATCAGTTGATCCGCGAGATGTCGGATCTCGCGGCTGCCATGGTGTCCGCCTCCATCGACGCCCTGCTCGAGGCCGATGAGGCCACGGCTCAGCAGGTGATTGCCGATGACAAGCTCATGGACGCCAAACAGCGCGAAGTCGACGATCGGGCAATCACGCTGATCGCCAAGCGACAGCCGATGGCGCAGGATCTGCGGGCGGTAATCGGCGCAATCCGCATGGCTGGCGATCTCGAACGCGTCGGCGACCTGGCCAAGAACGTCGCCAAGCGTGTCGGCGCTATCGGCAAGATCACGGCCCCGCGGGCTCTCTCGACCGGCATCAAGGAGATGGCCGATCTGGTGCTCGGCCAGATTCGCAACATCGTCGCAGCCTACGCCGACCGCAAGCCGCAGGAACTTCAGACTCTGCGCATCGATGACGAGAAGATCGACGTCAAATACACTTCGATATTCCGGGAACTCCTCACCTACATGATGGAGGATCCGCGCAACATCACGCCCTGCACGCACCTCCTCTTCTGCGCGAAGAACCTGGAGCGTATCGGCGATCATATGACCAACATCGCGGAGAACGCCTATTATGTGCTGACCGGCACGCAACTGCCGCTTCAGCGCCCGAAGCTCGACGAAATGTCGAGCAGCATCAGCGAATGAGAGGCGGGGGAAGGCGATGATCGCTCCCAAAGTCATGGTGGTGGAGGACGAGGAGCCGCTGGGTGTGCTTCTCCGATACAACCTCGAGGCGGAGGGCTATCAGGTCGAGGTCATCCAGCGCGGCGACGAAGCCGAGTTGCGCCTGCAGGAGAACGTCCCTGACCTGCTCGTGCTCGACTGGATGCTGCCTGCGGTCTCAGGGATAGAGCTCTGCCGCCGGCTAAGGATGCGGCCGGAGACGGAGCGGCTGCCCGTCATCATGCTCACCGCGCGCGGCGAGGAGAGCGACCGCGTGCGCGGCCTCGCCACCGGCGCAGACGACTACCTGGTGAAACCGTTCTCGATGCCGGAGTTCATCGCGCGGGTGAAGGCCCTGCTGCGGCGCGCCAAGCCGGAGGTCCTGTCCTCCGTGCTGAAGGTGGGTGACATCGTGCTCGACCGCGAGTCGCATCGCGTCTATCGCAAGAAGGCGGAGGTCAAGCTCGGCCCGACGGAATTCCGGCTGCTCGAATTCATGATGCGGCATCCAGGGCGCGTATTTTCGCGCGGCCAGCTCCTCGACAATGTCTGGGGGGAGACGATCTACATCGACGAGCGTACGGTGGACGTCCATGTCGGCCGGCTGCGCAAGGCCGTCAACACGGGGCGGCTACCGGATGTGATCCGCACCGTGCGCGGCGCCGGCTACGCGATCAGCGAGGAGTAGGCCCAACCCTTCGGGGTGCGGTTTCAGGCAAAGCCGCGCCCATAGCTTCTGCCGGGTGTTGCGATTGGTAAGATTGCGTTATCCTTAAGCGAATATGATTCGCATGTATCGCTCGGGGACGGACATGCACGACCTTTCCGCCAGTCATCGGATCTTCCTCAACGACCCCTCTTTCGAGGTGCGGGACGACGCCAAGATGCAGCTCGTCGAGCGGCGGGCCGTCTTCGAGGCCGTTTCCTACCTCAGGGATCAGGGGTTCGCCCCTGAAGAGGTGGAGCGCTGCCTGGTGCGTTTCTTCTACGTCGATCTCGACCTGCTCAACGAGGCGCTGACCGAGCACTGACCGGGAGCGACTGCACCCGCTCAGCTCCCGAACGACGTCATGGCCGGCTGCAGGTATCCATGCCGCGCGGAATGGGATAAGCGGAGCGATCCCCTCCCCGCCTAGGCTTCCCCGAGCGCATGTCCTCACTCGCCGCTGATCACCGTTTTGCCGCCTTCCGGCACCGCTCCTTTCTAGTCTTCTGGTCCGCACGCTTCCTCGCCACCTTCGCCACGCAGATCGTTTCAGTGGCCGTCGGCTGGCAGATCTATGATCTGACGCGCGATCCGTTCGATCTCGGGCTGGTCGGCATCATCCAGTTCATCCCCTCGCTTCTCCTCGTACTTGTGACCGGAGCGATCGCCGACCGCTTTGGGCGACGGCATATTATGGGTCTTTCGGCGTCCCTGGAGGCGCTCTGCGCCTTGGCGCTGCTTCTCCTCTCCTTCCACGGTCTGGCCGGACCCGGTCCGATCTTCGCCGTTCTGGCGGTATTCGGCCTGGCGCGCGCCTTCTTCGGCCCCGCGGCGGCTTCGCTGGTCGCCAATCTCGTCCCGAGCAAGGACTTCGCCAATGCGGTCGCCTGGAACTCCTCCGCCTGGCAGACCGCGACGATCGTGGGCCCGGTCGCGGGCGGCCTGCTCTACGGCATTTCGGCAGAGGCGGCCTACGGTGTCGCTACGGCTCTGATGGCTGCAAGCACCGTGCTGATCTTCGTCATCCCTCGCCCCGCGCAGCGCAGTGGCACAGAGCGCCCGACACTCGACACACTGTTCGCCGGCTTCCGATACATCTGGAAGGAGAAGGTGGTGCTGGGAGCGATCTCGCTCGACCTCTTCGCGGTGCTGCTTTCCGGGGCGGTCGCGCTGCTGCCCGTCTATGCGCGAGACATTCTGGTGCTCGGACCGTGGGGCCTCGGCCTGCTTCGCGCTGCGCCTGGCGTCGGCGCAATCCTTGTGGCGATCTGGCTGGCCGGCCATCCGCTACGCGACAAGGCGGGCGTCATCCTGCTCGTCTTCGTCGCGCTGTTCGGCGTCTCGACCGTCGTCTTCGGTCTTTCGACGGCCACCTGGCTGTCGATCCTGGCGCTTGCCCTGGTCGGCGCGACCGACATGGTCAGCGTCTATGTCCGCGAGACGCTCATCCAGCTATGGACTCCCGACGAGGTGCGCGGCCGCGTCAACGCGGTGAACATGGTCTTCGTTGGCGCGTCGAACGAACTGGGCGAGTTCCGCGCGGGCATGATGGCCGCCTGGATCGGCACCGTGCCCGCCGTCGTGTTCGGCGGCGCCGGCGCTATTGCGGTGGCCGGACTTTGGAGCTGGCTATTTCCGAAATTACGGAAAGTCCGCCATCTCGACGGCCGCGCCTAGCATCGGCGGTTTGCGCCCGGAGTTCCGGGCCGCCGAACACCATATCCAGGAATTCGACCAGCCACTGCTTGAGGTGCATGTCCCAGATCAGGCGCCCGCCAAGATGGTCGCGGCCGGGCTGCGCCCCCGGCAGTGAGAACCGCTCTGCGCCGCGCACCACCCAGCGCTGCATCATGACGCGCGTGAGTTCTGCGTGGAACTGAATGCCCCAGGCATTCTCGCCATATCGGAAGGCCTGGTTGGGGTAGGTCTCGGAGGTCGCTAGCAGCGTCGTCCCCGATGGTAGGGAAAAGCCCTCGCGGTGGAACTGATAGACCATCTCCGGCCAGTGCATCAGCGCCCTGCCTTCCTCGGTGGCGCGCAGCGGATACCAGCCGATCTCGACCAGCCCCTCGTGGTGGCTGTCGACCGACCCGCCGAGATGGTTCACCAGCATCTGCGCACCGAGGCAGATGCCGAGGAACGGCCGTTTCTCGACCAGCGGTACGGAGAGCCAGTCGGTCTCCCGCTTTATGAACTCGTCCTTGTCGTTGGCGCTCATGGGGCCGCCGAAGACGACCGCCCCGGCGTGCTCGGCCAGCGTGTCCGGCAACGGATCGCCCAGCGGCGGCCGCCTTATATCGAGGTCGAAGCCATTCTCGACGAGCATCTGGCCGACGCGGCCGGGACTGGAGAGTTCCTGGTGAAGCACGACGAGGATGCGCGGCCGCTTGCCGCCCCGCCCCCGATCAATCATCGGTCGCCGTGCCCTTTGGGCCCTGAGCCTTGCGGGCCGCGTCCTGCCGGGCAAGCACCCGGTCGCGCTGATCGACACCCATCAAATCGGCCACACGCCATAGCGTATGATCTTCCAGCTCATGAAGGACCCCGTCGGCATAGACGACTTCCCAGAGCAGCCGAATAAAGGCGATTCGCTGCTCTTCGTCGAGATGCCGCTTCAAGACACTGGTGAAGGCGTAGAAGTCGACCGCCTCCTGCTCGGCCTGCTCGCCAGCTTTCACAAGGTCGTCGAGCTCGCGCCCCCCGACTTTGTACGTATCGGCCAGGATTCGCTTGATGCTGTCCCACTCGACGTCCTGGCGGACGCCGTCGGCGTCCATCACATGGTAGAGCAGGGCGGCCGCAGCCACTCGGGGATCTTCGGCGGAGCGGGAACCCGTCTGTTCGCGTCCCGGCAAATCCCGCAGGAACGCGATCACCCTATCGATCAAGCCGTCCGCCATCTTCGTCTCGTCAGAACAGGCCGAAGCGCCGCCTTGCCTTTACCGTCTCCAGCGGGTCGACGCCAGGATCATCCGGCGGCATCGGCACCGTGATCTCGGCAGCCGGCGGCGTGCGACGGTCTTGCGTGGCGGCTTCGGAGGATTGCTCCTGCCCGGCTCCGTCGAGCGCCTCGACAAGTCCGGCCTGGGGCGACGGTGGTACAACGCTGTCTTTGCTCTCCGCGGCCACGACGCCGTTGACGACCGGTTCCGACGATGCCGAGAAAGCCGCCGGCAGGTGGGGCTCCGGCTTTCGTGGGGCTGGACTTGATGCTGCCACGACAGGGGCCGGCATGGACGGAGCCGGTGCTGCCGCCGGCTCCGCGGGCGCTACTGGCAACGGAGCCGCCAGTGCGGGTGCTTCCTCGATCTGGGCCCGCTCCCTGTCTGCCTCGATCAGCGCGCCGAGGCGCTCGACCGGCACGCGCCACTCGAACGCGTCGAGGCGCCCGGTGACCGGCGACACAGGCGCCCAGCGGTCCGACTCGTATCCGTCCGCTACCCAGGCGGGATCGCGCGGCGCGCGCACCGCCTTGGCGAGATATTCCCGAACCTTGCCGACATCGCCGGTCTCGGCCTCCTCGGTGTCGGCCAGGAGCAGCCAGGCGCCTTCGCGCGGCTGCATGCGGATCGCCGACTCGGCCTGCTCGCGGGCGAGGGAATAATCTCCGGCGTCGAGGGCCGCGCGGGCGACGGCCAGCGCTGACTCCGCATTGTTCTGCCTCAGCGACTGGAGCTTCTTCGCCCTCACCAGCCGGTCGTTCACCGAGTCACCGTGCCGCGCATGGACGTAGAGGTCGGCCAGGCCGGGGTGTGGGGTGGCCTTCCAGGCCGCTTCGAGGACCTTGGCGCCTTTGCGGAGATCGCTTTCGCGGAACAGGGCGCGGGCGGCTACGAGTGCCGCCGGTACGAAGTCCGGGCGCAGCCTGTTGGCTTCCAGTGCCGCGGCCTTGGCGATGGCAAAATTCGTGTCGAACAGCGCGTTGGCCTTTGCAGTCAGCAGCACCGAGCGGCGGCGGGCCGCCAGTTCACGGTCCACCTGGTGCGTGGATTTCTGCGCGTCGAGGATTTTTAAGGCGCCGTCCCAGTCGCCTTCCGCGATCCTCTGCTCGATGGTGGAATCCGCGGCCCAGCCGAGTTGCGGCGCGGCTTCGGCGGCACGGGCCGCATAATGCCGGGCGGCCTCACGGTCACCGAGCCTCTCGGCTTCGAGATAGAGGCCGCGCAACCCGAGGAGTTTCATCTCCGGGTCCTCGGCCATCGCCTCGAATTTTTGGCGGGCTTCGTCGTGGCGACCTTCGAGCAGCGACACCTGCGCGTCCAGGAGCTGGATCAGCGGCTCCTGATCCGAGCGGATCAGCTTCATCGCTTCCCGGTTCTTGCGGCGGGCGAGATCGAAGTCGCCGGCTCCCGCGGCGATCATGCCGGTCGACAGCGCCTGGTAGCCGCGGTCGCGCCGCCGCACCCGAAAATAGCGGGCGACCGTATAGGGGCTGGTCCAGATCGCCTTCAACAGCCACCAGAGGATCATCACGGCCGCGACCACCGTCACCACGGCCACCGCCGCCACCATCAGGCTGACCCGGTATTGATAACCGCTGAGGGTCACCACCATGTCGCCGGGCCGGTCGGCCAGCCAGGCAAAGCCCAGCCCGAGCAGGAAGACGACGAGAAGGAAGAACAGTATCCTGATCATCTGCCCTCCCCTCAGGCCTTCATCGCGCCGGCGACGACCTGATCGACCGCTTGCTCGACGTCGCGCCGCGCCTTCAGCCGCTCGCCGAACGATCCCGCAGCGGCCTTGATGTTTTCCGGAAGACTGTCGAACTCGGCGACTGCCTTGTCGAGATCGCCGGCCTTCAGCGCCGCCTCCAGCCGCGCCACAATCTCAGGCACACCCTCGCCCTGCACTTCGCCGACCGGCCGCACGGTGACCAGCGACTCGGCGCTGTGCAGTAGACGGTCGAAGAAGCCGGCATTCGGATCGACAGGGTTGGCGGCGCCGATCATCGCCGAAGCCGCCGGCTCAAGCTCCCGAACGAGATCGTCGCGGGTGGCAACTCCCTGCTCTGCATGCGCGCGAAGAGCTTCGGTCTCCGGGGTCGCCGGTGCGATCGCGGCAAACGTCTCGAGCTCGGCCGCGAAGGGTGCGCCGCGCTCCACGGCCGATTTCAGCGCCGCCGTCGCGATCGCCAGCGCGATTTTTGGCTGCTGCGCTTGCGCATCGACGCGGGAGGCAAGCGCCTGCACCGAGCTTTCGAGCGTCGCGAGCCGCTCGTTTGCGTTCGAGGACGCACCGACGGCCGACTTGACCTCACCCTGCAGGGCGACGATGCGGTCGCCGAGAGCGGCGAGGTCGCCAGCGCTCGGCACCTCACGCTGCTGCAGCGCGGTCAATCTCGATTCGACCTCCTTGAGGCGGGTGTCGAGCGCCTGCAGACCCGCTGCATCGCTGCCATTGCCGCCGGCCGGGATCGCCTCGCGTAAGGCCGCGAGGTCGGACTTGACCGCCTCCAGTCCGCCCGACAGGTCATTTACACGGGCCGTGAGGTCGCTGACGGCCGCCCCGTCTGCGACAGCGGCGCCGGTGCCGGCCTTCAGCGCCTCGATCTCCTGGCGAAGGCTTTCGATCTCGGAGCCCCACTGCTCTCCGCCTCCGGTTACTTCGGCTTGGCCTCCGGCCGGAGATCCCAAAACACCGGCATATTGCAGCGCGCCGGCGCCGGCGAGCGCGACAGCCGCTCCGATCACGCCGGCGGCAATGCGCGAAAACCCGTCTCCGCGTTTCGGTGCCGGTGCTTCCGGCATTGGCTTCTCCGGATCCGGATCCGCCTTGTTCGTCTCATCGAAGCTGTAGCCCGAGGGCTCCTGCACCGATTCGGCCGGACGATACTCCTGCTCCGGCTGCGCCGCCGTGCCGGTTTCGGTGGCAGGCGGTTCATCAACGCTGGTTTCCGGAGTGGATTCGCTGCCCCTGGCCTCGTTCCCGTCCACATTCAGCGACTCACCTACCGGCGGGTCCGTCTCCCGATCGGGTGAGCCGTCCGACGCCGCTTCGGTCGCGCCGCCGTGCTCGCCGGAAAGATCGGCAGAGGCGAAGCCGTCGCTGTTGACCGCGTCGTTGCGGCGCGCTCCGCTGGTCTCGGCCGAGATGTCATCGTTTTCAGTTCCGGCGGACCGGGAAACATCGGCAGGATCGAGGTCGATGGTCAAAGGCTCGCGCTGCGTCTTGGAATGGCGGGTCCTTGGTGTCTTGACCATCAACGGCCTCCGTCCTCTCTCCTGCCCCGACGCACCGGAGCTTTGTTCCTACCTATCACACGGTCTCGGGCTGAAAAGAGGCGGGTGCTAGCTCGCCTCTCCGCAGCGAGTCGGCGCGCCAAGAAGCCGCAGCAGGAGGTCTTCCGTGGGCTCGGAGGCGATCTCGATGCGCGTCGACGGCACGTCGGCAAGCTTGCCTGCAACCCGCGCCGACATGCAGAGAAACCGCGCCCCCCGGAGAGCCTCCGATGCTGCCTGAGACCATGCAAGGCCGGAGAAGTGTTCGGCGGCCTTCGCCGAATAAAGAAGCACGGCGTCAATCGGTTCCCCGCCAAGCACTCCCTCCAGCGTCGAGGAATCATAGTTCACGCGGCGGCTGTCGTAGGTCTCGATCGGGAATACGGAAAGGCCCGCCCCACCGAGCAGTCTCTCGAGTTCGCTGAGCCGCACCCGTCCGCAAGGAAAGACGATTCGCGCGCCTGTTCCGAGGCGCCCAGCGACGAGGCGGGCAAGCGCGGAAGCATCGCCCTGCGCCTCTTCGACATGCCCGAAGCCGGCCTCGCGCGCCTTGCCTGCCGTCCTGGCGCCGACCGCGAAGCAGGGCTTCTCCGATAGAGCCGCAAGCAGCGGCGAACTGGCATGGGTGATCGCGTTGGCGCTGGTGATCGCTACGGCATCGAACGCGTTCGGAAGGGTCGAGACATCCAACGAAACAGGCACGATCTCGGAGAGCGGCAGTTCGACCGGATAAAACCCCATTTCGGCGAGGCGGCGGCTGGTTCGCGCCGCCTCCCCCCTTGGTCGCGTCACCAGAACGCGATGTCGCATTCAGTTCCAGCTCTCGAAGAAGGTGGTGCCCGCCTTCTCGCGCACCGCCGCGCCCGCCTTTGCGCCGAGAACGGCAGCATCTGCTGCAGGGCCATCGATCGCGATGTCATGTGAAATCCGGCCGTCCGGCGTGATGATGAGGCCCTTGAAGTGAAACTTTTCGCCCTCCACCACCGCATGGCCAGCGATCGGCGTGCGGCATGAGCCATCCAGGGCCGCGAGGAAGGCGCGTTCGCAGGCAAGCGCCAAGCCGGTCTCGCGGTGATGAATGGGCTGCAACAGTGCGTCTATCCGCGGATCCCCGATCCGGCTCTCGACACAGATCGCGCCCTGTCCGGGAGCAGGCGGGAATGTTTCGGACGGCATCAGGTCGGTGATGACCTCGGTCATACCGAGCCGCCTCAGGCCGGCATTGGCAAGGATTGTGCCGTCCACCTGGCCCTCGTCGAGCTTGCGCATCCGGCTCTGCACGTTGCCGCGGAATGGAACCACGGAGAGGTCCGGCCGCATGCGCAGGATCAGGGCCTGCCGCCTCAGCGACGACGATCCAACCTTGGAGCCGGGGGGCAGCGCCTCTATGCTCGGCGCCGCGCGACCGATGAAGGCATCCCGCGTATCCTCCCGTGGCAGGAAGGCGGTGAGATCAAGACCCTCGGGCAGGACCGTCGGCATGTCCTTCGAGGAGTGAACGGCGACGTCGAGGCTGCCCGACAGCAGCCCCTCCTCGATCTCCTGCGTGAACAGGCCTTTGCCGCCGATATCGGCAAGCGGCCGATCCTGAATGCGGTCGCCGCTGGTGACGATGGGCACGATCTCGAATGCCTCTTCGGGCAGCGAATGCGCGGCCATGAGCCGCGCGCGCACCTCATGCGCCTGGGCGAGCGCCAATTGGCTTCCGCGAGTTCCGATCCTGAGCGGCGTTGTTTGCATCCGGCCCTGTCCATGGTAGGCAGCCGGCGCCGATGCCGGCGGGCCTCTCCTAACCCGGTAGTGCCCATTCGACAACTCACAGGCCCGAAACAAGTATGATCCGTGTCCTGGGCATAGAAACCAGTTGCGACGAGACGGCGGCGAGCGTGGTCGCGCTCGACGATGCCGGCTCTGCGCGGATTCTCTCAAGCCCCGTGCTCAGCCAGATCGAGGAGCATGCGGCGTTCGGCGGTGTCGTCCCGGAGATCGCGGCCCGTGCCCATGTCGAGGCCTTGGACGGGCTGGTCGAGGCCGCCATTGCCGATTCCGGAACGAAGCTCTCGGATCTCGATGCTATCGCGGTGACTGCCGGGCCGGGACTAGTTGGCGGCCTGATCGTCGGATTGATGACGGCTAAGGCGATCGCCGCGGCGAGCGGCAAGCCGCTGATTGCGATCAACCATCTCGAGGGCCACGCGCTGACGCCGCGCCTGACCGACGGCCTGGAGTTCCCCTATCTGCTGCTGCTGGTCTCCGGCGGACATACCCAGATCGTGCTGGTGCGCGGCGTCGGAGACTACCGGCGCTGGGCCACCACCATCGACGATGCGCTTGGCGAGGCGTTCGACAAGACGGCCAAGATGCTCGGCCTGCCCTATCCCGGCGGCCCGAATGTCGAGAAGGCGGCCAAGGCGGGCAATCCCGGCCGCTTCGCCTTCCCACGGCCAATGAAGGGCGAGCCGCGTCCCGACTTCTCCTTTTCCGGGCTCAAGACGGCGGTCCGCCAGGCAGCGACGGCGATTTCGCCGCTGAGCGATCAGGATGTGGCCGACATCTGCGCGTCCTTTCAGGAGGCCGTAACCGACGTGCTCGCCGATCGGGTCGGCAAGGCACTTGAGCGTTTCACGGCGGAATTCCTCGAGGTCAGCGCGAGGATTCTGGTCGTCGCCGGCGGCGTCGCGGCGAACGAGCAAATCCGATCCATGCTGCAGGGGCTCTGCCGGGAGAACGGATTTGGCTTCGTCGCGCCGCCGCTTGACCTCTGCACCGACAATGCCGCGATGATCGCCTGGGCAGGCATCGAGCGCCTGCGCGCCGGACTGGTGGAGGATAATGCGATGGGATTTGCCCCGCGCTCGCGCTGGCCGCTCGATCAGGTCTCGGCGCCGGTGATCGGCGCTGGACGCAGGGGAGCGAAGGCATGAGCAAGGTGGCGGTACTGGGTGGCGGCTCCTGGGGAACCGCGCTCGCGCTGACGGCACTGCGCGCCGGTCATGATGTCGCCCTGTGGGCACGCGATGCCGCGGCAGCACAGGCGATCTCGGCAGGTGGCAATCCGCGCTACCTGCCAGACATAGGCTTCGAGGCGGGCATTGTCGCGACGACAGAGCTCGGCGAGGCTCTGGCTGGCGCGAAAATCCTGCTCGCCTCGGTTCCCGCCCAGGCGCTTCGCTCAGTCCTGGAAAGTGCATCGCCGCACCTGCCGGCCGGAGCGCCGCTGGTCCTGTGCGCCAAGGGCATCGAGCGCGACACCGGAAAACTGCTTTCCGGGGTCGCAGCCGAGGCCGCCCCACGAAATCCGTGCGCCACTCTCTCCGGACCTAGCTTTGCGACGGATGTCGCGCGCGGCATGCCGACCGCCGTCTCGATCGCGGCTCGCCAGGACGAGTTGGCCGCGGAACTCGCCGCGCAACTCTCCACGCCCGCCTTCCGCTGCTATTCGACCACCGACCAGATCGGTGTGGAGATCGGCGGCGCCTTGAAGAACGTTCTGGCGATCGCTGCCGGCGCGACGATCGGCGCCGGTCTCGGCGCCAGCGCGCAAGCCGCCCTCGTCACCCGCGGCTTCGTCGAGTTGCGGCGCATAGGAGCGGCCTTCGGCGCGCGCCCCGAAACGCTGATGGGGCTTTCCGGTCTCGGCGACCTGATGCTCACCTGTTCGACCGCGCAGTCGCGCAACTTCGCCTATGGGCTGGCGCTTGGACGGGGGGAGGATCTTTCCGGTCGTCCGCTCGCTGAGGGCGTCGCAACCGCAGGGATTGCCGCGCGCATCGCGGAAGAGAAGTCCATCGAAGCGCCGATCATCGCGGCGACGGCGATGATCGTCGGCGGCCGGATGAGCATTGCCGAAGCAGTGGAGAGCCTGATGAGCCGGCCGCTGAAGGCGGAGACGGATTGACGTCCGTTATTTTTGACACACCCAATGTGGAATGAGGGGAGAAAACCGATGATCTACGTCTTCGTCTGCAAGGATAAGCCCGACCACCTGCAGGTCCGGCTCGACAACCGCCCGGCGCACGTCGCCTATCTCAACGAGCTGAACGCGGCCGGCACGCTGAAATTCGCCGGGCCGTTCCTCGACGACGCCGGCAAGCCGTGCGGCAGCCTCGTCGCCGTCGAGGCCGCGGACATCGCGGCTGCAAAATCGCTCGCCGAAAACGATCCATACGCCAAGGCCGGACTGTTCGAGCAGGTCGACATTCGGCCCTGGAATTGGGTCTTCAACAATCCTTCTGCCTAGGCCGATGGGGGGCGAAAGAAAAATGCAATATTGGCTGTTCAAGTCGGAGCCCAGCGCATTCTCCTGGGACCAACTGAAGGCGAAGGGCGAGGCGGGCCAGGAGTGGGACGGCGTCCGCAACTACCAGGCGCGCAACAACATGCGGGCCATGCAGGTCGGCGACCTCGGCTTCTACTACCATTCGAATGAGGGCCTCGAAATGGTCGGCATCGCCGAGGTCTGCAAGCCTGCGCACCACGACAGCACCACCGACGACCCGCGCTGGGAATGCGTCGACATCCGCGCCGTCCGTGACCTGCCGAAGCCGGTGACCATGGAAGACTGCAAGAAGAACCCCAAGCTTGCGAAGATGGTGCTGGTCAACAACTCCAGGCTTTCCGTGCAGCCCGTGCAGCCCGACGAATGGCGCGAGATCTGCCGCATGGCCGGGCTCGATCCGGTGCCGTGAACGGACCGGGGCCGAAGCAGCGCTCGGGCGACCGGGACCGGGCGAGTTTCATCCTGGACAACACGGCGCTGACGGCGCCGCCGCATGTGCCGGAACTCCGCCTCCATCTCGCCGACGAGGCGCACGACCTCTGGCATCGCACCGAGGAGGAGCTGGAGGAGATCGGCCTGCCGCCGCCGTTCTGGGCTTTTGCCTGGGCCGGCGGTCAGGGCCTTGCACGCTATGTGCTGGACAATCCGGACGTGGTGAGAGGCCGCACTGTGCTGGACTTCGCCTCGGGCTCGGGCCTTGTCGCGATCGCTGCCGCCAAGTGCGGTGCCGCCCAGGTCACGGCCGTGGACATCGACCCGTTTTCAGAGGCTGCGGTCGCCCTGAACGCCGAGGAAAACGGCGTGACGATCGACTTCAGCGCGATCGATCTCATCGGCAGGGATGAAGGCTGGGAGGTCGTGCTCGCGGGAGACGTCTTCTACGACCGCGAATTCGCGGAGCGGCTGGTGCCCTGGTTCAAGGCGCTTTCAGCACGCGGCGCCACCGTCCTGGTCGGCGATCCGGGCCGCGCCTATCTGCCGAAAGAGCGGTTGGAGCGCCTGGCAGTTTACGAGGTACCCGTCACCCGCGCGCTGGAAGACGCCGAGGTCAAGAAGACGACCGTGTGGCGGTTTGGGTGAAGCGGTGGCGCTGCGATGAGGATTTCTCGCCTCGGCGAGCCCCCTCTCCGCCTCGCTTCGCTCGGCACCTCTCCCCCTGAAGGGGGCGAGGAAGCGCCGGCCGCGGCGTAGGACGCCCTTCCTCGCCACCACGAAGTGGGGGAGAGGTGGCGAGCCCGAAGGGCGAGACGGAGAGGGGGCCTTTTCTTCGCGAAGCAAACCGGCAGCGCGAGCGAGACCACCCCACCCTCAAATCACATTCAGCTCCCGAAACGCCCTTCCTTCCGCGACCCGCTCGTAGCCGAACGCCGAGCAGTCGACGCTTCGGTAGCCGCCGTGGACGATCAGTTCGGCCAGCGCCTTGCCGACTGCCGGCGCCTGCTGCAGTCCGTGCCCGGAAAACCCGTTGGCGAAGATGAAGTTTGACACTTCCGGATGCGGGCCGATGACGGCGTTCTGGTCGAGCGTGTTGTAGTCGTAGTGCCCCGCCCAGGCGCGTGTCGCCTTGATCGCCTCGAAGGCCGGGATGCGGGTGGCGAGTGCCGGCCAGACGATCTCCTCGAAAAGCGGCCAGTCCGGCTCGAAGTCGCCCGGATCGGCCGGACCCTCGCCTTCCTCCGATTCTGCGCCGCCGGTGATGTAGACCGAGCCTTCCGGCCGGAACCAGATCCCGGACGGATCGACGATCAGCGGCATGTCCACGAACTTGTCGCGCGCCTCGAAGACGAAGACGCTGCGTTTTCGGGGCTCGACCGGGAGGGCGATGCCTGCCATCCCAGCAACCTTGCCGGCATTTGTCCCGGCGGCGTTGATGATAATGCCGGCTTCGAGCCGCTCGCCAGTGTCGAGGGTGACGCCGGTGACCCGGTCGCCATCGCGCTCCACGCCCGCTACTGCGATGGCGATGAAGTCGACATTTTTGGTGCGCAGCCCTTTCCGCAACAGCCCGAGCAGGGCATGGGCATCGAACCAGCCCTCGCCGGTCTGGCCCCAGGCCCCGGCCGCGATGCCCTCAGTAGACAGCCAGGCGAACCGGCGCTGGAGCGCCTCGGGGCCCTCGAGCAGGATGTCGGCGCCCTCGCCGACCTGCACCTCGTGATTGGCCTTGAGCACCGGCAGGCCGTCCTCGCTGGCGAGGATCAGATAGCCGTTTTCGCGGAACGAGATGTCAGCCTCTGGCCCAAACTCTTCCTGGAGGCGCCGAAACAGGCCCAGCGTGAACTGCGAGAGGCGGATGTTGGCGCCGATCGAAAACTGCTGGCGGATCGAAGCAGCCGACAGCGTGGTGCAGGCATAAGTGAAGTTCGGCTCGCGCTCGATCAGCGCGATCGAGCCGGAAAACCCCTCCCGGCGCAGGTACCAGGCAATCGAGCTGCCGACGATGGCTCCGCCGACGATGACAATGTCGTATCTGCTCATGCTCATCCCGTGTCGCTGGTCCCTCACTTCCAAGCAGCAAGACCAGCGTGGCGCAAGCCCTTGCAAGCGCCAGCGGGTCGCGGCAAGAAGGCCAGCGATGATTTCCGACAAACCCCTTCGGTCCGTCCTCTATGTTCCCGTCGGGAACTCGAGGGCGCTCACCAAGGCGGCGAGCCTCGCCTGCGATGCGGTGGTCCTCGACCTCGAGGACTCCGTCGCACCGGAACAGAAGGCAGAGGCGCGCAAGAACCTGGAAGCATGGTTTTCCGATCCCGGAGGATATTCCGGGCCGGTGGTCGTGCGGGTGAATCCCCTGTCGAGCGAATGGGGCGCGGAAGACATCGCCCTCGCCCGCCGGCTCGAGCCTGACGCCGTGCTCTTGCCGAAGGTGGATTCGCCGCGCGACATCATCCAGGCGGCCGACGCGCTCGGCGACGACTCCCTTTCCGGCCCGCGCATCTGGGCGATGATCGAAACGCCGCGCGCGATGATGAACCTCGGGGCGATCGCCGAGCTGGGCCGCGATCCGGGTTCCCGCCTGACCTGCTTCGTCGCAGGCACCAACGATCTCGCCAAGGAGACGGGCGTGTCGGCGACGCCCGACCGGCGCTATCTGGTGCCGTGGCTGATGCAGATCGTGCTTGCTGCCCGCGCGGGCGGGTTGAGCGTCCTGGATGCTGTCGCGAACGACTTTCGCGACCTGGGGGCCTTTCAGCGGGAATGCGCGGAAGCCTCCGCCATGGGCTTCGACGGCAAGACCCTGATTCATCCCTCCCAAATCGAACCGGCAAACGCCGCTTTCTCCCCCTCGCCAGAGGCGGTCGGAGAGGCCGAGCGGATCGTCGCGGCCTTCGTCGTGCCGGAGAACGCCGGCAAAGCGGTGATATCGATGGAAGGACGCATGGTTGAGCGCCTGCACCTTGTGCAGGCGGAGCGCCTGCTTGCTCGCGCAGGCCGCACTAGGTCGTAGAACTGGAGAACGTAATGAAAGTCTATCGCTTCCTTACAGGTGCTGACGACGCCGCCTTCTGCCACAAGGTCACGGCGGCCTTGAACAAGGGCTGGCACCTATTCGGCTCGCCGACCTATGCCTTCAACGCCGAGACCAAGACCATGATGTGCGGCCAAGCCGTCGTGAAGGATGTCGAAGGCAAGGAGTACGACCCCACTATGAAGCTCGGCGAGCAATAGCCGCGCTATCCGGCCTTCTTCACCTTCTGCTCGCGGAAGAAGATGAAGAGGCCGGCCGAGACGATGATCGCCGCGCCGATCAGGATGTTCGGGCGCGGCACGTCGCCGAAGAACAGCCAGCCGAAGACCAGCGCCCAGACGAGCAGCGTGTATTGGAACGGCACCAGGGTGGCGGCGGGGGCGAGTTTTAGCGACCTGTTGATGCATACGTGCGCGAGCATAGCGACCACGCCCAGGAGCGCGAGCAGGAGGAAGTCCCGCCCGCTCGGCGTCACCCAGCCGATCGGCGCGGTTATGGCGCCGAGAAGTCCGGCACCGGCGGTCTGCCAGAACACCAGGGTGAGATCGGGCGTGCCGCGCAGCGTCCGGCCGCTGATCATCATGAAGGCGAAGCAAAGGCTGCCGACGATCGAGATCAGCGCCGGAGCGCTGAGCGTGGCGGACGAGGGCTCGAGCGCCACCAGAACGCCGCAGAAGCCTATGAAAATGGCGGTCCAGCGGCGCCAGCCGACCTTCTCGCCCAGCAGGAACGGCGAAAGCGCAGCGACGTAGATGGGAGCGGCCAACCAATAGGTCATTGTGTCGGCGAGCGGCATGTACATGACGGCAAAGTAGAAGAAGTAGACCTCCGCCGAGGTCAGGGTCACCCGCAGGATCTGCACGCCCGGGCGCTCCACCTTGAACAGTGGTCTCAGACCTCTGCGCCACAGCAGCGGCGCGAGTACGGCGAGCGCCGCCGCGCTTCGGATGAGAAGAAGCTGCCCGACCGAATAGGTCGAGACAAGCCATTTCCCCAGCACGTCGTTCAGCGCGAAGAGCAGAATGCCGACGAGCATAGTGACGATGCCAAGCCGTATTGCCGCATCGCTGGTCTTACCTGAAGTCAAATTTCCCCCGCCTGGTCAGTCCGCCGTCAGAACGACCTTTACGCTGCGACTGCGGTCGAGCGCCAGCCGGAATGCGGCAGGAACCAGGCGCAAAGGCATGCGGGCGGTGTGACCAGGCGCTCGACATCAATGCGCCAGAGACAAGGCCGCGCAGCAGCTAGGTAAGGAGGAACTTAGTGCCGTCCAACTGCCACGCGCGTCCTCAGTGCAGCACGAGCAGGTCGTTCGACGAAAAGCTGATCTCGATCTTCTGCCCGACCGTCGGCGGCGGCGTCGCCGAGTTGTTGAAGGTGTCGAGCGAGACGACGCTGCGACCGACCCCGACGCGCACGCGGATGACGGAGCCGAGGAAATGCACCTCGGCGATCTCGCCTCTCAGCACCGCGTCGTTCTCGGGGCGGGGACCGAGCGTGATCGCCTCCGGGCGCAGCGCCAGCGAGACGGCCTCGCCCGTCTGCGCTCCGTTCAGCTTGTGCGGGAGCGTAATGTCCTGCGCCTCCACCTGAACCGCACCAGTAGAAGCGTCCGTCACCGTGCCCTCGAGCAGGTTAAGGGTGCCGACGAAATTCGCGACGAAACGGGTCTGCGGGCGGTTGTAGATCTCGAAGGGCGTGCCGACCTGCTCGGCCTTGCCGCCATACATCACGACGATGCGGTCCGAGATCGACAGCGCCTCTTCCTGGTCGTGCGTCACGAAGATGGTGGTGATGCCGAGTTCGCGCTGGATGGAGCGGATCTCGTCGCGCAGCGACACCCGCACCTTGGCATCGAGCGCCGACAGTGGCTCGTCGAGCAGCAGCACCTTCGGCTTGGGCGCGAGCGCGCGGGCGAGCGCCACGCGCTGCTGCTGGCCGCCGGATAGCTGGTAGGGATAGCGGTCGCCGAACTGCGGCAGCTTGATGAGATCGAGCATCTCAGCCACGCGCCGATCGGAGTCCGCCTTGGACACGCCGGCGACCTTCAGGCCGAAGGCGACGTTCTGGGCGACCGTCAGGTTCGGGAACAGCGCATAGGCCTGGAACACCATGCCGACATTGCGCTGGTTGGGCTTTAGCCGCGTGATGTCGCGTCCGCCGATATGGATGCTGCCGGCGCTCGGCTCCTCGAAGCCGGCCACCATTCTCAGAACGGTGGTCTTGCCGCAGCCGGATGGGCCGAGGAAGGACACGAACTCGCCGCTGCCGACGTCTAGGTTGAAGTCCTGCACGACGGTGGTCGGACCGAAGGACTTCTTGACGCCCTGGATGGAGAGGAATGGCTCGGCCATGTTCCGTTCCTGTCAGTTCGGCCGGTTCGCGGATTTCGGGGCGAAGCGGGAGAGGACCTGGATGACCGACATGCAGCCCCAGGTGATCGCGAAGGCGATGACGGCGAGCGCCGCCGGCTCGTAGGCGCGGTTGGCGCCGATGTTCTGGAGGTAGGGACCGAAAGCGGGCCGGTTGAGCAGGCTCGCCATGGTAAATTCCCCGATCACGATTGCGAAGGTGAGGAAGGCGCCAGAGAGCACCGCGATCAGCACGTTGGGCAGGATGATGCGGGCGATGATGGTGGTCCAGCCCGCGCCGAGGATCTGAGCGGCCTCGGTCAATGTGCGCACGTCGATGGTGCGCAGGCCGGTGTCGACCGCCCGGTACATGTAGGGCAGCGCCAGCGTCGCGTAGCCAATGGTGAGCAGCAGGTCCGTGCCGCGCGCGCTGCCGAGGAACGGCAGAGGCGAGTTCGACCCGTACATACGGATATAGCCGAAGACGATGACGATCGCCGGGATGATCAGCGGCAGCAGCGTGATGAATTCCACGACCGGGCGGATCCAGGGCATGCGCAGCCTGATCCAGTAGGCGGTGGGCACCACGATCAGCACGCCGAGGATGATGGTGAAGATCGCAATCATCACCGAATAGCCGAAGGTCGCCTGGAAGCGCTCGTCGCCGAAGACGATGCGGTAGGCATCCAGCGAATATTCGCCGCGCCGCATGCGCAGCGAGAATTCCAGCGTCGCGATCAGCGGCAGGAAGAAGTAGGCCGCGCCGACGATGATGGTGATCCAGGCCCAGACGGAGGAGCGCTTCATGCTGCCCTCCTACCCAGTTGTACGCCGCTGGCCGGGTGAGGGGGCCCGAGATGAGCACGATGTGCACTCACTTCAGCCACCTCTCGCTCCTGGTGCGGAACCAGATGTAGAAGACATTCGCCAGCCCAGTGACCACGATCATGCCGAAAGCCAGCGCATATCCTAGATGCGGGTTGTGCAGCACGTCGCCGCGGATCTGCGCATAGAGCAGGATCGGAACGATGTTGAGCGAGGAGCCGGTGAGCGCGTAAGCGGTGGCGATCGCTCCGAAGGCGTTGGCGAAGAGCAGGATCACCGTTCCCAACAGGCTCGGCCAAAGCACCGGGATCACCACCATGCGCCAGTACTGCGTGGTGGTCGCGCCGAGTGTGGCGGCGGCCTCGCCCCACTCCTTCTTCAGGCCGTCGATGGCCGGCGTGATGATCACCACCATCAGCGGGATCTGAAAGAACAAATAGGTAAGCGTCAGGCCCCAGAAGGACAGGATGTTGAAACCGAGCGCGTAGATGTTCACGCCGACCTCGCGCAGCAGCACGGTGACGAGGCCGAGGCGTCCAAGCGTTGCAAGGAACGCGAATGCCAATGGTACGCCGGCAAAATTCGACGCGACGCCGGAGAAAGTCAGCGTGGCGGAGCGCACCCAGCCCGGCAGCCCGCCACGCACGATTGCGATGGCGATCGCCAGCCCGACGAGTGCGCCGAGCACGGCGGAGGCAAGGCTGATGCGGATCGATACCCAGTACGCCGCCAGGATCGACGGCTGGAACAGGTTGGCAATGTTCTCAAGCGTCCATTCGCCGGCATTGTTCTGGAATGCGCCGACGACGAGATAGAGCGTCGGCAGGATCAGGAACATCAGGGCGAAGATGAAGAAGGGGGCAACGCCGAGCCAGTGCGTCGGCAGGCGGCGCGATCGCGCTTTCGGCTGCGCGACTTTGATCACGTCGGCAGAGGCGGTGAGATTGCTCATTCTGCTGGTCGGGAACGGGGCGGGCGGCCGTTTAAAGCCGCCCGCCTGTCTTGATTTACTGCACGTTCGCGCCGACGACGGTGTCCCACTGCTTGGTGATGGCCTCCTTGGCAGCGGCCTGATCGTCAAGGCTCGGGAACACGGCCTTCTCGTAAGCCGCGGCCGGCGGCAGCTTGTCGAGCATTTCCTGCGGAATCTTGCCGTTCTTGGCGAGGTCGTTGAAGCGGATCGGGTGGCAGTAGCCCTTGAGCCATCCGAGTTGGCCCTCGTCCGAATAGAGGTACTCCATCCAGAGCTTGGCGGCATTCGGATGCGGCGCATAGGCGCTGATCGCCTGGACGTAGACGCCCGCCACCACGCCGGACTTCGGTACGACCACGTCGACCGGCGGGTTGCCGTTCAGCGTGTCGCGGCCGGAGAGCGCGTTGTAGTCCCAGGTTATCAGGATCGGCGTCTGGCCCTGGGCCAGGGTGGCGGCCTTGCCGATCACCGGCACGAAATTGCCCTTGGCGTTGAGCTCTTTGAAGAACCCAAGACCCTTCTCGGCTGCCGACTTGGCATCGGTCGCGCCCGAGCCGAGGCCCGCGGCGTAAACGCCCTGGATCGCCTGGTTGGACGCGCGAGGATCGCCGGCCAGAGCCACCGAGTTGGCGTACTCGTCCTTCAGCAGGTCGGCCCAGTCCTCCGGCACGTTCTGCACGAGGTCCTTGTTCACCTCGAAGGACAGGACGCCGTAATAGTCGCCGTACCAGTAGCCTTCCGCGTCCTTCGCATCATCCGGGATCGAGTCCCAGGTCGACACCTTGTAGGGCTGGATCAGGCCTTCGGCCTTTGCGGTCGGGCCATAGGAAAGGCCGACGTCGATGACGTCGGGCGCCTGCGGGCCCTTATTGTCCTTGTTCGCCTTGATCGCCTCGACCTCGTCGCTCGAACCCGCATCGGGATTGAGCTCGTTGACGGTGATCTCCGGATACTTCTTCTTGAAGCCGTCGATCACGGCGCCATAGCCGCACCAGTCATGCGGCAGCGCGATGGTGGTGAGTTGGCCTTCCGCCTTGGCGGCGGCTTCGAGTTCGGCAAGGTTCTGCGCCGAAGCGATCGCCGTCGTCACCATCAGCGACGCGGCGGTGAGGGAAAGGACCTTTCCCGTGAAACTGAACATGTGATTGTCTCCCGTTAGCCGGCGCCGTCCCGGCGCCCAGTTTGCGCTATTCTTGTCTTGTGACAGTCGAATGAAAGCCGGCTGTCCAACCCCTCTAAGGCAAGGAAAAGCTAACGGCTTTGAAGCGCGCTAGCAATGACTTGCCTCTGCGATTTTGCGGCTGATCAACCCGCCCATGTTTTCTTTTGCTTTCGCTTCAATGAGTCGCGAAAGTATTCCTCAGATCCTGCCGGCGAGAGCACGCTCCAGGATGGCGCGCGCCGCATCCTTGGTCAGCTCGACCGGGTTGCCGCCTGCCGTCGGGTCCACCACCGCCATGTCGACGATGAGCGACTTCCGTTCTTCGTCCATCGCAAGTCCTTTGATAAACTCGGGCAGCGACTCCGGCACGCCCAGCTTGCGCCGCAGGTCCATGACGGCGGCCACGAACCCGTCGAAGCCGCCGTCGATCCCGCAATAGGCGGCGACGCGGCCGATCCGCTCCTCGATCGCCGGGCGGTTGAAGGCGAGCACGTATGGCATGAACACCGCGTTGGTCATGCCATGGTGCGTGTCGTAGAGCGCGCCGATCGGGTGCGACAGCGAGTGGATCGCGCCCAGCCCCTTCTGGAACGCCGTCGCGCCCATGGCGGCCGCGCTCATCATGTGGGCGCGGCCGGTCAGATCGCTTCCGTTGGCGTAGGCCTTGGGCAGGTTTTCGAACACCAGCCGCATTCCCTCGACTGCGATGCCATCCGCCATCGGGTGATAGCCCGGCGCGCAATAAGCCTCCAGGCAATGGGCGAACGCGTCCATGCCGGTCCCGGCGGTGATGAATGGCGGCATGCCGACCGTCAGCTCGGGATCGGCGATCACGATGGCCGGCAGCATCTTCGGGTGGAAGATGACCTTCTTGGTGTGCGAGGCCTCATGCGTGATGACACCGGCGCGGCCGACTTCCGAGCCGGTGCCGGCCGTCGTCGGAACCGCAATGATCGGCGCGATCGCGTCGGAATTGGCGCGGGTCCACCAGTCGCCGATGTCCTCGAAATCCCACACGGGGCGGGTCTGGCCGGCCTGGAAAGCGATGAGCTTGCCAAGGTCGAGCGCCGAGCCGCCGCCGAAAGCAATGACGCCGTCATGCCCGCCCTTGCGGAACACCTCGATGCCGGCCGTCAGGTTGCCTTCAACCGGATTGGGCTTCACGTCCGAGAAGACGCCGTGGGGCACTTTCGCGGCATCGAGCAGCGCCAGCGTCGAGGCGACGACCGGCAGTTTTGCGAGGCCCGGGTCAGTGACGAACAGCGGGTTCTTGATGCCCGTCGCGGACAGTGCCTCGGGCAGTTCCTTGATGCGCCCGGCGCCGAAGCGGACGGTGGTGGGGTAGTTCCATTTGGAGACTAGATTGGTCATTTGAGCTTTCCGGAATAGTGAAGCACGCTCACTCCCGCTCGCTGCGCTCGCCACCTCTCCCCCTGCCCGGGGGAGAGGTGGTTTGCGAAGCGAGCCGGAGTGGGGGTCGATGACATGAGAGGCCTAGATCGCCTCTCTGAGATGGTAGCTCTTCGGCCTTGTCAGATTGTCGTAGCCGATTGCCGACAGCGCCGCGCCCTTGCCGGTATCCTTCACGCCGGTCCAGACCAGTGCCGGGTCAAGGTAATCGCAGCGGTTCATGAACACCGTGCCCGTCTCGACACGGTCGCCGATGGCGATCGCCCGCTCGGTGTCGCGCGTCCAGATGGAAGCCGTCAGCCCGTAGGGGCTGTCGTTCATCAGCGTCACCGCCTCGTCGTCGTCGCGCACCTTCATGACGCCGACGATCGGCCCAAAGCTCTCCTCGCGCATCACGCTCATCTGGTGGTTGACGCCGGTCAGCACCTCGGCTGGCAGGTAGGGCGAGCCGGCCGTATCGCGCTCATCCTTGGTGTTCATGTGCGCCGTCGCGCCCTTGCGCAGCGCCTCGGCCTTCTGCTCGCGGATGAAGTCGGCGAAGCGCGACTGCGCCATCGGCCCGATTACCGTGTCCTTGTCCCTGGGGTCGCCAAGCGTCCATTGGCGCGCTTCGGCCACGAAGCCATCGACGAAGTCGTCATAGACCTTTTCGTGCACATAGATCCGCTCGATGCCGCAGCAGCACTGGCCGGAATTGAAGAAGGCGCCCTCGACGAGGTTGGCGATGGCGTGGTCGAGCTTGGCGTCGGGCAGCACATAGGCCGGATCTTTGCCGCCGAGTTCCAGTCCGAGCGTCATGAAGGTCCCGGCTGCGGCCTTCTCGATTGCCCGCCCGCCGGCCACCGAGCCGGTAAAGTTGACGTGGTCGATCCTGCCGGAGCCGAGCAGTTTTTCGGTCTGTGCGTGGTTGAGCACGACGTTCTGGAACACGTGCTTCGGCAGTCCCGTAGCCTCGAAAGCCCGGGCGAACCGCTCGCCGACCAAGAGCGTCTGCGCGGCATGCTTCAGAATGACGGTGGATCCCGCCATCAGCGCCGGCACGATCGTGTTCACGGCGGTGAGATAGGGATAGTTCCAGGGCGCGATTACCATCACCACGCCCAGCGGATCCCTCTTCACGTAGCGGCGAAAACCGTCCTTCGGGTTGGAGGCCGGCACCGGGGCGAGCGCCTTCTCGGCGATCTCCACCATATATTGCGTACGCTCCTTAACACCGCCGAACTCGCCGCCATATCGCACCGGCCGGCCCATCTGCCAGGCGAGTTCCGGCACGATCTCGTCGGCCTTGCCGACCAGCGCCTCGAGAAAAGCGAGCATGTACTTGCCGCGATCGGCGATCGACAGCGCCGCCCAGCCCGGCTGCGCCGCCCGGGCCCGCTCGACGACAGCATTGATCTGCGCATCCGTCGCCACCGGCCGCTCGGCATAGATCGAGCCGTCGATGGGGGATTTGAGTCTTATGGTTTCCAAGGATGTCTCCCTAGCGAAAATACCTGAATAACGTCCTTCGGGGCCCGGAGAACACTCCGAGATGGCGTCAATACCGTTCAAATCCCCGGTGCAGTTCCCAGTCCGTGATCCGCCGATCATATTCGAACTGCTCCCAGCGCGCGGTGTGCAGGTAATGCTCGATCACATTGTCGCCGAAGGCCTCCTTGAGCATCGACGATCCTGCCAGCGTATCGATCGCGTCGCGCAGCGTCTTCGGAATTTCGGTGAGCTGCTCGTTGTGGTAGGCGTCACCCTCGAAAGGCTTTGCCAGCTCCAGCTTCTCGTCGATGCCGGCGAGTCCCGCCGCGATCAGCGCCGCGAAGGCGAGATATGGGTTCAGATCGGCTCCCCCGACGCGGCACTCGATGCGGATGCCTTTGGTGCCTTCGCCGCACAGGCGGAAACCCGCCGTGCGGTTATCCCGGCTCCAACTGATCGTGGTCGGCGCCCAGGTGGCGACCTGGAAGCGCTTGTAGGAGTTGATGTATGGCGCCAGGAACCAGGTGAAGTCGCGCGCATATTTGAGCTGCCCGGCCACCCAGGAGCGCATCAGCGGCGACATGGTGTATTCGGCCTTCGGATCGTAGAACAGCGGCGTCTGGCCGTCGGCGCTCCACAGCGAGTTGTGGATGTGGCTGGAATTGCCGGCCAGTCCGTAATTGTACTTCGCCATGAAGGTCAGCGACTTGCCGAGACCCTCGGCGATCTCCTTGCAGCCGTTCTTGAGGATGGCGTGGCGGTCGGCCATCTCCAGCGCCTCGGCATAGCGTACATTGATCTCTTCCTGGCCGGGGCCTGCCTCGCCCTTGGAGTTCTCGATGGGAATGCCGGCGGCTTCCATGTTGTTGCGGATCGCCCGCATCACCTGTTCTTCCTTGGTGGTGATGCCGATCAGGTAGTCACCGATATAGGGAGAAGCGGTGTCGAGCCCGTGCCAGCGCTTCTGGCGAGCCGAGTCGTAGGTCTCGTCGAACAGATAGAATTCGAGCTCGGAGGCCATGTAAGCCATCCAGCCTCGCTCCTTCAGCCGCTCGGTCTGCCGCTTCAGGATGCCGCGGGGCGAGTGCGGCAGATCCTGGTGGCTGTGGTGGTCCTGGATGTCGCACAGCACCAGCGCCGTCTTTTCCAGCCAGGGGATGCGCCGCAGCGTGCCCATGTCCGGCTTGAGCATGAAGTCGCCGTAACCCTTGTTCCAGTTCGCCGCCTTGTAGCCGGGCACCACCTCCATATCGACGTCGACGGTGAGCAGATAGTTGCAGCAGTGGGTCTCTGCGTAGCCGGATTCCACGAAGAACTTGGCCAGGAATCTCTTGCCGATGAGCCGGCCCTGCATGTCGACGGCCGCGGCGAGCACCGTGTCGATGTCGCCTGCCGCGACATGCTTCTTCAATTCCTCAAAAGTCAGATTGCCCGCCATACCGCACTCCGCGTGATCGTCACTTCTTGTACTTCAACTGGAAGGCCTGCCCGGCAGATGCGGACAGGCCAAATTTCAGGTGTGGACGACTACCCCGACCCGCGGGGCAGTCCTGGATTTTGCCGTCCTTAGCCGTAGCGATAGGGCGCGCCGGCCTTGCGCATCGTCTCCTGATAGTTCTTGAGGATATCGACGACCTTGGCATTGCGCTCGCTCTTGGCGGCAATCTCGCCCCAGAATTCAAGAGCCATATCCTCGACCTTCTTCCACTCGTCTTCCGGGATGGTGGTGAGCTCGAGCTTGCCGCCGGTGGTGCGGTAGTGCGCCTCGCCCCACCAGTACCAGTGCTGACGATAGTAATGCGAGGAATCCATGGCCAGCTTGAAGATTTCCTTCAGATGCTCGGGCACCGCGTTCCACTTTTCGCTGTTGGCGAAGAACGAACCGGACCATGCCCCGGAAATGTTGTTGGTGAGATAGTATTTAGTGACGTTGGCCCAGCCTACGCTGTAGGTCTCGGTCGCGCCGCACCAGGCAATGCCGTCGATCTCGCCGGTCTGAAGCGCGACTTCGATATCTTCCCACGGCAGCGTCACTGGGACGACGCCGAGGCGCGAGATGAACTGGCCGCCTGTCGGGAAGGTATAGACGCGCAGGCCCTTGAGGTCCTCGAGGCTGCGGATGGGCTTGGTGGTGGCGAAGTTGCAAGGATCCCACGCGCCGGCACTCAACCAGGTCACGCCGGGCACCTCGCCATAGGCCTCCTCCCAGATCTCCTTCAGGCCGTACCAGTTCCAGAGCACCGGCACGTCGAGGCTGTAGCGCGAGGCGAAGGGGAAATAGGCGCCGAACACGGCGACATCGACCGGCGACGCCATGGAGTCGTCGTCGCTCTGCGCAGCATCGATGGTGCCGGCCTGAACGGCGCGGAACAGTTCGCCCTGCGGCACGAGTTGGTCGGCCGTATAGAGCTCGATCACCATCTCGCCGTTTGCGGCCTTGTTGAAGGCGTCGATTGCCGGCTTGATGACATGATCGGCAAGAGCCGGCCCGGCATAGGTCTGGAGGCGCCATTTGATCGGGGCCTGCGCGCGGACATAGGGTGCGGCGAGCGTCGTGGCACCAACGGCGCCGGCACCGGTCAGAATGGATTTGCGCAGGAAATCGCGCTTGCTGATGGTCTTTGTATCGGTCATTTCAAGTCTCCCATTGAAGTGAACAACTCACTTTCCTTGCAGCAGGTCGAGAACGTTCAGCGACCTGTCAGCCGCCTCTCGATTTTTCCCCATGCTCCATGGACCCTCCCCAGGTTCGACCTCGTTTTATCTCTTTCCGGAATAGACGTCGGGCAGCCACATCGCGATGTCCGGAAAGATCATGATGATGATCATGCTGAACACCATCAGGAAGAAGAACGGGATGATCGACTTGTAGATGTCGACGATGGTGATTTCCGGCGGCGCCATGGCCCGCATCAGGAAGAGGTTGTAGCCGAACGGCGGCACGATGTAGGCGATCTGGCAGGTGATCGTGTAGAGGATGCCGAACCAGATGAGATCGAAGCCGAGGACCTTGACCAGCGGAATATAGAGCGGCGCGACGATGACCAGCATGGCGGTGTCGTCGAGGAACATGCCGAGGATGATGAAGGAAAGCAGCATCATCGACAGAACGCCCCAGGGGCTGAGTTCCCAGGTGTTCAGGAGCAGGCTCTCGATGGCCTTGATGGCGCCCAGGCCATCGTAGACGGCGCTGAAGCACAGTGCGCCGAGAATGATCCACAGGAACATCGCCGAGACGGCCAAGGTGTTGCGCGTCGTCGTCTCCAGCACCTGGTGATTGAGGCGACCTGTCGCCCACGCGGCGAGAAGTGCCAGCAGCGCGGCCACCATCGAGGTCTCGACAAGGCTGGTGGTTCCCGACAGGAACAGCGTCATGATGATCGCGAAGAGGCCGAACGGCAGCAGGCCTTCGCGCAGCAGAACCAGCTTTTCACGCGTGGTGATGCTGGCCCGCTCCTCCGGCGGCAAGGCAGGCCCGAGTTCGGGTTGCAGCCGGCAGCGTATGTAGATGTAGGCGGTGAAGATGATCGCCATCAGGATGAAGGGCCCGATGCCGGCCAGCCACAATTGAAGAACCGGCTGGCGCGCAATCATGGCGTAGAGGATGAGCACCACGCTGGGCGGGCCCATGATGCCGAGCGACGATCCGCCCTGGATGACGCCGGTGATCATCACCTTGTCATAGCCGCGCCGCAACAATTCGGGCAGCGCGACGGTCGCGCCGATCGCCATGCCGGCGACGGAAAGGCCATTGACCATCGAGATGATGATCATCAGGCCCATCGTTCCTATCGCCAGTCCGCCGCGAACGGAGCCGAACCAGACATGGAACATCCGGTAGAGATTCTTGGCAATGCCGGATTCGGAAAGCATGTAGCCCATGAAGACGAAGAAGGGCACGGTGATCAGCGGATACCAGTTGAGGACCTGGAAGGCCGCGTTGAAGGGAAGCTCGAACGATCCCTTGCCCCAAAGCATGAGCGCGGCGGCGGACCCGACCGCACCGATGACCCCGTAGACCCGCTGGCCGGTGGCCATCAGGAGCAGCATCGAGGCGAACATGAAGAGCGTGATGAATTCGGAACTCATGCGATCGGCTTTCCGCGCGCTTCAGCGACATCCTTGAAGAACTGGGCGATCGTCTGGAGCAGCATCAGGAAGATGCCCAGCGTCATGATGACCTTGATCGGCCAGAGCACCGGAGCCCATGCGGTGTAGTTCTTCTGACTGTAGGTGATCGAATATTCCGTCGAGGAGATGCCGCCCCAGAACAGCACGACGAGATAGAAAATAACGAAGACGATCGTGAAGGAATCGGTGATGGCCCGCGTCTTCGGCTTCATCATCCCGTAGAAGAGATCCATGCGCACATGCGCGTCGAGCTGCATGGAGTAGGCGCCGCCGAGCAGATAGTAGGCCGACAGCATGAACTGGGACATCTCCATCACCCAGTTCACCGGCACCCCGAAAAGGACGCGCGACAGCGTCGAGTAGAGCAGGATCGCGCCCATCACGAAGATGAGGTACATGGCGAACCGGCCGATGCGGCGATTGATGGCGTCGACGGTCCTTACAAAGGTCTGAATCGCTGTCGGCAAACGTTCACCTCTCAATGAACGGAGGAGTGACGGAAGCAGCCCGCGGGATCGCCTCCGGAAGGTTTCAACTGCGAAAGTATCCCCGCCAGCAGCCCTGCCCAGCGATACTGCCCTGCCGTATCTGCGATCCGATCATTGCGTAGTTCCACCATCGCACAGGGGAGGTCGCCGGGGTGCGCGTGCGTGGCGATGGTGTGGTAGACGCGATCGGCCGGAGAATACGGTTCGTTCACCCCGACTGTAATGCCTGATAGCCGCCGCAGCGCTTCGACCATTGGCCGGGCCAGCCGCTCGTCTTCATCGTGGATGATCCCGATGTCCCACGGACGCTTCACACCCTTGTACACCGGCGTGAAGGAATGAATGGAGACAAGACAGGTCTCCTGCCCGGTAGATTCGCGCTGGCTCAGAAGCTCATCGATGGCGCTGTGGAAGGGCTCATAGGCAAGGGCGATGCGGCGCTCGCGCTCCCATTTGGTAATGTAAAGGTTGCCGGGTATCACCGTCGTCTCGCTGATCTCCGGGATCAGGTCCGGCGCGTTGAGAGGGCGGTTGCAGTCGATGACGAGCCGTGAGATGCGTGACGCGATCAGTGGAGCGTCCAGCAGCGCCGAGAGCTCCAGACAAACTGGCAGAGCTCCCGGATCCCAGGCGATGTGACGAGCGAACTCAGCCGAATCCAGCCCGAGCCCACCGAATTCCCGCGGCAGGAAATTCGAGGCATGGTCGCAGACCAGCACGACGCAGCCGCGTCCGTCGCGATTCACGACGTCCACCGCCTCGTCTGCTGTAAGATCCTCCCGCGCTCCCATTCGTCCTCCCCCGGCGCGTATCGAACGTTACTTTGACAGTTCCATTCCGCTCCGATGGATGATTTGATACGTCCGCAAAGGGTTTGTCAAACGGGAAACGGCTTGCCCGGACGAAGCGCAGGAGGGTTCATGGGGGCGAGCGTTGCGGAACTGATCACCGAGCGCTTCGAGGCCATGCCGCCTGGCGAGCGCCGCGCTGCCCAGATACTGATCGCCAACTATCCATTGACGGGCCTGAAGACCGTCGCCGATTTCTCGCAGCAGGCAGGCGTCAGTTCGCCGACGATCCTGCGCTTCGTGTCGCGGCTTGGGTTCCAGAACTATCCCGAGTTCCAGGCCGCGCTGCAGGACGAGCTTGCCGAGCAACTGCAATCTCCCGCCTCACGCGCAGACGCTCCGCTGATGCCCGATGCCGACGGCACCTCGTCTGTCATAGCCGCCACTCTGGCCAATATCGGGGAGACGTTCCGGCACATTCCGCCAAAGCAGATCGAAGACATCGTTGCCTTGATGACCGATCGCCGTGCGAGCATCTACCTGATCGGCGGCCGCTTCACGGATCCGCTTGCCCGCTACACGGCGGCCCACCTCACGATCGTGCGGCCGGGCGTCTTCCACCTCGCCGGCCAGGAAAGCAACTGGCGCGATCGGCTGATCGACATGAGCAAGCGCGACGTGCTGATCGTCTTCGATATCAGGCGATATCAGGACAGTCTTCTGCGCTTCGCCGAGAAGGCGCACCAGCGCGGGGTGAAAATCGTGCTGATCACCGACCAGTGGCTGTCCCCGATCTCGCGCTTCGCCAAGCACGTGATTACCGGACGCACCGGAGTGCCTTCGCCGTGGGATTCATCGGCGGCGCTGATGGTGGTTGCCGAGACACTGATCAGCGAGGTCACGCGCGCGCTCGACGCTGATGGTGCCAAACGCATTCGCGACATGGAGGACCTGCGCTGAATCCAGCCAGCCGGGCCAGCATGGCGCCTATTGAATCCTAACAATAATTTTAGGTGCGCTGCCGCCCGCAAAACGACATAAGGATCGGGGACAAGTGAGGGACGGCTTACTCGTCGCGCCTAATGTCGGCGGCTGTTGGGGCCCGCCACGCCTGCGGAATGCTTGGAGTACTGATGGCTGCCTGGAAGCAACTGGCAATCGCGATCCTTCTGCTTGCAGCGGCCGGGTTTGCCTGGATCCGCTACTACCCCGGTGCTCCGCAGATCGCCTCGCAATGGGGGCTGGACTGGGCGGTTCAACTGGCCGGTGCCCCCGAACAGCCGTCGGGCGATGCCGGCGGCGACAGGCGCGAGGGCGGACGGCAGGGTTCCCGCCAGCCGGCCACCGTCGTCACTGCGCCGGTCGTCAACGCGACGATAAACGACAGGCTTTCCGCGATCGGCACCGGCCGCGCCAATGCTTCGGTCTCGGTGAAGCCGTATACGTCTGGCCGGCTCGTCGAGACGCTGGTCGAGCCGGGGTCGCGGGTCGCCCGCGGGGACGTACTGGCGCGGCTGGATTCGGACGCCGAGCAGATCGCCGTGGACCGCTCGAGGATCGCGCTCGACGATGCGAAGGCCCGCGTGGAGCGCGTCAAGTCCCTGCGCTCGTCCAATGCCGCCACGGCCGTCCAGGTCACCGAGGCCGAACTCGCGGTCGAGAACGCCCGCCTGGCGCTGCGCGATGCCGAGCTTTCCCTGGAGCGGCGGGCCATCGCAGCACCGATAGCCGGCGTCGTCGGCATATTTCCGGTCGAGGCCGGCAATCACGTTACCGCCGATACGCAGATCGCGGTGATCGATGACCGCTCCTCCATCTTGGTCGATTTCTGGGTCCCCGAGCGCTATGCCAGCCTCGTGCAGGTTGGTGCGCCGCTCACCGCCAGCTTGATCGCCCGCCCCGGCGAGGTCGTGGAGGGCCTGATCGCGGCGATCGACAACCGCCTGGACGAGAAGAGCCGCACGCTCCTGGTGCGCGCCCGCATCCCCAATGCGGACGACATCTTGCGCGCCGGCATGTCCTTCCAGGTCTCGATGCGCTTCCCGGGCGACGTCTATCCGTCGGTCAATCCGCTCGCGATCCAATGGGGCAGCGATGGCGCCTTCGTCTGGGCGGTGCGCAGCGGCTTGGCCGAACGGGTGCCGGTGCGCGTGATCCAGCGCAATACCGAGAACGTCCTCGTGGCGGGCGAGCTTCGTGAGGGCGACGATGTCGTGACCGAAGGCATCCACCTCGTCCGGCAGGGCGCGGAACTGCTGGTAGCAGGAGCCCAACCGCAGCCCACCCCGCCGAATGCCGGCCCCCGCAGCGGCTCGTAAAAGGGGGCGCCGATGTCCGATATGCAAGGTGAAGGCGGCGGCAGGGGGCTCACCGCGCTGTTCGTGCGGCGCCCGGTGCTCGCCTTCGTACTCAACACGCTGATCGGTGTCGCAGGGCTCGCCGCCTTCTACGGCGTCGAAATCCGCGAGTTGCCCGATGTCGACCGACCGGTCATCACCATCAATGCGGATTTCCGGGGCGCTTCCGGTGAGACGATCGACCGCGAGGTGACTGCGGTGATCGAGGGCGCCGTGGCCCGTGTCTCGGGCGTGAAATCGATCTCGTCTACCTCCTCTTATGGCCGCAGCCGCGTCACCATGGAGTTCAACGACGGCGTCAACCTCGACGTTGCCGCGTCGGACGCGCGCGACGCGGTGAGCCGCGCCCAGAATCAGCTGCCCGATGACATGGACGCTCCGAGGATCGTCAAGGCCGACGCAAACGCCGATGCCGTGATGCGACTGGCGGTCACCTCCGATTCCATGTCGGTGGAGGACATGACCATACTGGTCGAGGACGAGATCGCGGATGTCCTTGCCGCAGTCCCCGGCGTTGCCGACGTGCAGATCTATGGCGACCGCGAAAAGATCTTCCGCGTCGACATCAACCAGGCCAAGGTCGCCAGCTACGGACTTAGCCTCGTCGATATACGCGATGCGCTCGCCTCGGTCGCGTTCGACACGCCGGCCGGCTCGCTCACCACCAGCAATCAGGACCTCATCGTCAGGGCGACCGCCAGCGTGACCACGCCGGAGGCCTTCGAGAACATCGTGATCGCCGACCGTGTGAGGCTCGGCGACGTTGCCACCGTGACGCTCGGCGGCGACCCGAACACGACCTCGCTCCGCTCCGACGGCAAGACCGGCATCGGCCTCGGCATCGTCCGCCAGGCGCAATCGAACACGCTCGACATCTCCGAAGGCGTGCGCGCGGCCGCCGCAGAGATCCAGAAGAACCTGCCGCAAGGCATGACGATCCGCGTCAACAGCGACGATGCCACCTTCGTCCAAGGCGCCATCCATGAGGTGGAGATCGCGCTGGTCCTTGCCGTGACCATCGTGCTCCTGATCATCTATCTTTTCCTGCTCGACTGGCGCGCCACCATCATCCCCGGGCTGGCCATGCCGGTAGCCTTGGTCGGCACCATCGCCGCGATCTATCTCGCCGGCTTCTCGGTCAACATCCTGACGCTGCTTGCGCTGGTGCTGGCGACCGGCCTCGTCGTCGACGACGCCATCGTTGTGCTCGAGAACATCGTGCGCCGGCGCAACGAGGGCATGGGTCCCCGTGCGGCAGCGGTGCTGGGCACCGAGGAGGTTTTCTTCGCAGTCATCGCGACCACCGCGACCTTGGCCGCCGTGTTCGTCCCGCTCTCCTTTCTACCCGGACAGACCGGCGGGCTTTTCCGCGAGTTCGGCTTCGTGCTCGCCATGGCGGTACTGCTGTCCGCGGTCGTGGCGCTCTCGCTCTGCCCGATGCTTGCCTCGCGCATCCTGAAGGAAACCGGCGGGCATGAGCATCGCCGCGGCCCGGTGGCCGCCCTGGGAGGCGGGCTGGCGTCTCTCTATCGGCGATGCCTGCACGCCTGCCTCAACGCACCGCTGATCGTTGTCCTCGTTTCGGTCCTGTTCGCCGCCTCGGCCTTTGGCGCCTTCGGCCTGATCCGACAGGAACTGACGCCCCAGGAGGACCGCTCGCTCGCCCTGCTGCGCGTGACCGCGCCGCAAGGCGTGAGCCTCGACTACACGACCCAGCAGATGCGGCGCATCGAGGAGTTGATCCAGCCGTTGCGCGATTCCGGCGAGGTGGTCAGCACTTTCGCCAATGTCGGCCAGGGCGGCTCGACCAACAGCGGCTTCATGGTGATGGCGCTGGCACCCTGGGATGAGCGCACGCGCAGCCAACAGGAGATCGTCGCCGACATCAACCGGATCGTGCAGCAGGTGCCGGGCGTGCGAGCCTTTTCCATTTCGCCGAACAGCCTTGGCATCCGCGGCGCGGGCAGCGGCCTGCAGTTCGCAGTGGTCGGCAACAGCTACTCCGAGTTGAACCAAGTCGCCGCGAAAATCGTGTCCGAACTGGAGAAGGACCCGCGTTTCGATCAGCCGCGGCTCTCGACCGATGCGACCCAGCCGCAGCTGACCGTGGAGATCGACCGTGAGCGGGCGTCCGACCTCGGCATCAACATCGCCGGCCTTTCCGATACGATGCAGGCGATGCTCGACGGCCGCGAGGTGGCGGAGGTCTTCATCGAGGACCGCAGCTATCCGGTGAAGCTCATTTCCACGAGCAATCCGGTCAACGACCCGACCGATCTCGAGAACATCTTCGTGCGCGCATCCGATGGGCGCTACGTTCCGATGTCCACCTTCGCCACGCTGACCGAGCGCGCCGTGCCGCCGTCGCTGCAGCGCGAGCAGCAGTTGCGGGCCGTGGCGATCACGGCGGGCCTGAAGCCGGGCTTCGCCCTGGGCGAAGCCTTGCAGACGGCCGAGCGGATCGCCGCTCCGCTGCTGCCGAACGGCAGCCGCATAATCCCGCTCGCCGAGGCGGCCACGCTGGGCGAGAGCTCCAGCGGCATGTTGGCCGTCTTCGGCTTCGCCCTGGTAATCATCCTGCTCGTGCTTGCCGCGCAGTTCGAGAGCTTCATCAGCGCCATCATCATCATGGCGACGGTGCCGCTGGGGCTGGCCTGTGCGGTCTACGCCATGCTGATGACCGGAACGTCGCTCAACGCTTACAGCCAGATCGGGCTGGTGCTGCTGGTCGGGGTGATGGCGAAGAACGGCATCCTCATCGTCGAGTTCGCCAATCAGTTGCGTGACCGCGGCCTGGGCGTACGCGAGGCGATCGAGCAGGCGTCGCTCATCCGCCTCAGGCCGGTGATGATGACGATGATCTGCACCGTGCTCGGCGGCCTGCCGCTGGTGCTAGCCAGCGGCGCCGGCGCGGAGGCACGCATTGCGCTGGGCTGGGTGATCGTCGGAGGCCTCGGCCTTGCCACCGTGTCGACGCTGTTCCTGACCCCGGTCGCCTATCTGCTGCTCGGCCGCTTCGTGACGCCCAAGGCGCATGAAGAGGCGCGACTGAAGCGCGAACTCCAGGAGGCCGCCTATACGGGGGTCGAGCCGGCCGAGTAGCCCGCGCTTCCTTTTCGTTGACCTTGTACTTTCCCGCGCGTCTTGAGTATTGGTGCGTCCTTCGAGGCTCGCCCGCATCGGTACGTTCGAATCTCGAGCGCCGTGCGGGCTCGCACCTCAGGATGAGGACCGCCCTGCCTGCATCCCCGACAGGCGATGCACAACGCTGGAGCAACACCGATGCAGCGGCTTCGGCGACCAGCGCTGCAGCCGCAACGGTCCTCATCCTGAGGTGCGACCCTGAGCGCGAGCCACGAAAAGTGGCGAGCAGTCGATGGGGAGCCTCGAAGGACGCACGAACAAAGCTGCGGCAAGCAAGGAAGAGAACGACAGAGTGAACACCATCACCCTGGAACAAGCAGAGGCCGGCATCGGCCAGGAGGTGGTCTCGCCCTGGCGCGAGGTGACGCAGGCGATGATCGACCAGTTCGCCGACGCCACCGACGACCACCAGTTCATCCACTGCGACCCGGAGCGTGCGGCGCGCGAGACGAATTTCGGCGGCACCATCGCCCACGGTTTCCTGACGCTATCGCTGCTCTCAGCCACGGCGTTCGAGACCGTGCCGCGCCTCGAGGGCTCGGATATCGGCATCAATCAGGGTTTTGAGACGCTGCGCTTCGTGGCGCCGGTGAAGACGGGCTCGCGCATCCGCGCACGCTTCGTCCTGGCGAAGCTGAAGTCGCGGCCTTCGGGCTGGGTCGAGATCGCCCACGACGTCACGATCGAGATCGAGGGCTCGCCCAAGCCCGCGCTCACCGCACGGTGGCTGACCCTCGCCTTTGTCAAGCCGGCGGCGGCACGCGGCTAAGCCTCCAGCATCAACTCCCGCCAAATCTCAACAGGCTTGGCAGTCTCGGAGTTGATCCGGGTCAATGCGGCGCTTTGCCGAGGGGATTTCATGCCTCCGAGCGGTGCAACGACCCCCCAAAAACAAAGGAGGAATCCCATGGCCGAGAAAGAGAAAATGCCGGTCGCCCAGCAGAGGGGGGCCGCTCCGGCGCGTAGGGATGATTGGATGCCGTTCGACAGCTTGCAGCGAGAGATCGAACGGCTGTTCGACGATTTCCGCCCCTTCGGCTGGAGGCTTCCGTCCACCCGCTCCATGTTCGATCCCGACAGGTCTGGGCGCCAGTCAGCTTGGCGGCTAGCGCCGGCATTCGACGTGGTAGAGAAGGGTGACTGCTACGAGATCACCGCCGAACTGCCCGGAATCGACGAGAAGGACATTCAGGTCAAAGTCTCCAACCATATGATGACCATCAAGGGGGAGAAGAAGGAGCAAAAGGAGGAGGGTGAAGGGGACTATCACCTCTCCGAGCGCCGCTTCGGATCGTTCCAGCGCTCCTTTCAACTGCCCGAGAACATCGATGCTGAAAAGATCGAGGCGACCTTCTCCAAGGGCATACTGCAGGTGAAAGTGCCGAAGACGCCGGAAGCCCAGCACGCCGAGAAGCAGATCTCGATCAAGGCGGCCTGAAGCTGCCCGCCGCCGGCAGCGGCGCAGCAGTGCTCGGCAGCGCACTGTCGGCCAGTAGGAGATGCAGCGAGAAGGCAGGGAGCGGCAATCGCAGACCCCCGTGCGGTGATCGGCCCGGCAGGCCAAGCCAGTGCCGGGCCGCAAGCTTTCAACGCGCCATGAAGATCGGCAGGGTCGGATTTTCGATCATCGACCGGGTCACGCCGCCGAAAATGCGCTCACGCAGCCGCGAATGTCCGTAGGCTCCCATGACGATCATCTCGGCGGCCGTGTCCGTGGCGTGCCGCCGCAGCACGTCCGCAACCGAATTGCCCTCCCGCGGCAGGCGATCCACGGTGACCTTCACGCCATGCCTGGCGAGATAAGCCGCCAGATCCGCACCGGGCTCCTCGCCGTGCGTGTCCTCGCCCTGCCCCGGATCGACGAGCGCGACGCGCACCTCTTGCGCGCCTCTCAGCATATCGAGCGCTTCGCGGACCGCGCGGGACGCCTCGATCCGTCCGTCCCAGCCGATCAGGACGCGCTTGGGAGAGAGCGTCGGCTCGATGCCTGCCGGGATGAGCAGCAGCGGCTTGCCCGAACCAAACAGCGCGCCTTCGATCACCTTGTCCTTCAGCGTGCCCGATAAGAGAGTGTTGGGACCCGCCAGTGTGAGGTCGGCGTAGCGGGCCCGCCGCCCAACTGACTCGTCGGCCCAGGCGAGTTCCACATACTCGTCGGCAACGTCTCCCGAGACGGCGCTGGCGGCGATGAAACTGGTCACTTCGCTGACGCGATCGCTAACGCGATGCATTTCCGCCTGACGCTCCTGCAACCAGGCATCCGAGACCACTGCCGCATACTCGCCTATTGGCGGCGGCGCGGCCATGCCTACCACCAGTACGGAAAGGTGCGCGCCCGTCTGCTGGCAAAGCCGCGCAGCAAGCTCGAGGTCGCCGCGTTCATTCCCGACACCAGCAACTGTAAGGATGGTTCTGATCGTCATGAAAGTCCTCCCTTTGCCTTCCCAACAACCTCTAGAACATTGCTCGGCCCGTGAGTTGCGCTGGATCAAATAGAGCCGATGCCGTTGATCGGAGTCAAAGGGCCTTGATCCGAGGCGGCCTAGTCTCGGCTCGAAATGGCGAGGCGCTGCATGCAGACCAGCTTCATCGTCGCGACGTTCTGGGTGGTGGCCCTGATCGTTCCGGGCCATGCCAAGGACTTGGGTCATGGCGAGTCCGAATTCGTCAACTCCTGCGCCCCATGCCACGGCATGAAGGGACAGGGAGACGGCCCGATGGCCAAGGAACTGAAGAGAGCTCCGGCCGACCTGACCAGGCTGGCGCAGAGGAATGGCGGCCGTTTCCCCTATTCGCGGGTCTTCGCGACAATCGACGGCCGCTATATCGTCCCCGGACATGGCAGCCGGGAGATGCCGGTCTGGGGCCGCAAGTTCCTGCCGGCGGACCAGGCGCTCTATGGAGAGGCAGGCGGCCAGGTCGTCACCGAGGAGCGCATCCATGAACTCACGGGCTATGTCCAGAGCCTGCAGCGCTAGGAACTTGAGGACCCGTTGTTTCCTTGGGAATCATGCATCCGGCTGGATCACCAGGGTCGCCAGCGACAGGCCCAGTTCGGTGGGGTGCCTGGAGATGGCGAACCCGAACGCCTCGGCCATCGAGAGCATTTTGTAGTTCTCGCTGAGGATGAGCCCTTCGACGCGCTTCACGCCTTCGGCCTTGGCCCAGTCCACGATCTTCTTCAACAGCGCCCAGCCAAGTCCCCTGCCCTGAAGGTCGGTGCGCACCAGCACTGCGTACTCGCCCAAAGTTCGGTCCGGATCGCAGGACAGCCTGCTGACACCCGCCAGTTCGCCGCTGTCCCGGTCGAGCGCGACAAAGGCGATCTCCCGGTCGTAGTCGAGCTGGGTCAGGCGCTTCATCCCTAAATCCGGAAAACTCTTTCGCGGCGACAGGAAACGCAGTCGGATGTCGTTCGGCGACACCTTGGCAAGGAAATCCGGATAAAGCTCGACGTCGGCTGGCTTGATCGGGCGGATCCGGTAGCGGTGGTCACCGGCATCCAGTTCCGCCTCCCACCCTGCGGGATACGGCCGGATGGCCAAGGCCGGGTTCGGCCCTTCCTGCTCGACCCGGGCCGGATCGATCTCGATGCGGGCGTCAAGCGCGATGACGCCTTCCGCGTCGGCGAGCAGCGGGTTGACGTCCATCGCCATGACGCACGGGAAATCCACCACCATCTGGGAAAGCCCGTTGAGCGCCGCCTCGATAGCCCTGCAATCCGCCGGCGGCCGGTCGCGGAAGCCGGCGAGCAGGCGTCCGACGCGGGTTCGCTCGATGAGATCCCCGGCGAGCACGTTGTCCAGCGGCGGCAGCGCAATCGCCGTATCGTCCACGACCTCGACGGCAATCCCGCCCGCGCCGAACAGGATCACCGGCCCAAAGATCGGGTCCCGGCTCATGCCAAGGATGAGTTCCTGCGCCTGTCCCCGCTCGACCATGGGCTGCACGGCATAGCCTTCGAGATCAGCCCCGGGCACGTGCTCCCGAACGCGGCGCTCGATTTCGACTGCGGCGCGTTCCGCTTCGGCCGCGCTGCCCAGATTGAGGATCACCCCGCCGATGTCCGACTTGTGCGAGACCGCCTTCGAGAGCAGCTTCGCGACGACCTTGCGGGACGTCTTGAGCAACTGCTCGGCGGCCAGTCCGGCCTCCTGCGGCGAGCGCGCGATGATCGTCCGCGGCACAGGGATGCCATAGGCCTGGATCGCCGCCTTGGCTTCCGGCTCGGTCAGCATGCGGCGGCCCTCTTTCGCCACCTGCCGGAATATTTCGAGCACCGCAGCCGGGTCGCTCGCCACATCCTCGCTGCGGCTCGACGGCACACGCGTCAGCGCGGTTTGCGCTTTCGCCCAGTCGCTCAGGTAGGAGAGGGCAACGACCGCAGCGGATGGCGTCTCGAAGCTGACGACGCCGGCATCCTGGAGGATCCGGCGGCCCTCCGTCGCGGTGTGGTTGCCCAGCCAGCAGGTCAGGACCGGCTTGCTGCCGATCCGGCCGTCCTTCGTGAGCGCCGCAACAGCCGCAGCGGCCTCGGCTGGCGAGCCGAGTGCGGTGGGGCAGTTGAGCATCAGTACCGCATCCACCGCCGGATCGGCAGCCACCGCCTTGACCGCTTCCACGTAGCGATCAGGGGGCGCATCGCCGATGATGTCCACCGGGTTCGCGCCGGACCAGGCTGGCGGCAACACAGCGTCGAGCCGGGCGATGGTGTCGGGCGCGAGTTCAGCCAACTCGCCTCGGCTATCCTCGAGTTGGTCGACAGCGAGCACACCGGCGCCGCCGCCATTGGTGACGATCCCCAGGCGGGCGCGTTCGAGCGGGCGGAAGCGGGCGGTAATCTCGACCGCGTCGAACAATTCGCCGAGGCCGGTCACGCGCAGGATGCCCGCCCTGTGCAAGGCAGCATCGACGACGCGATCCGCACCTGCCAGTGCGCCGGTGTGGGTGGCAGCGGCCTTGGCTGCGGCTGCATGCCGGCCGGCCTTGACGACCACGACCGGCTTCAGGCGCGAAGCGGCGCGCGCGGCCGACATGAACTTGCGCGGGTTCGAGATGGTCTCGAGGTAGAGTATGATGGCTTTCGTCGTCGCGTCGCCGGCCAGCAGGTCCAGCCAGTCGCCGACGTCGACATCGGCCATGTCGCCGAGCGAGACGATATGGGAGAACCCGACATTGTTGTCGGCAGCCCAATCGATCAGCGAGGTCGCGATCGCGCCCGACTGCGAGAGCAGCGCGATGTTGCCCGGCTGCGGCGCCATATGCGCGAAGCTGGCGTTCAGCCTGATCGGCGGGATCATGAGGCCGAGCGTATTCGGCCCGATGATGCGGAAGAGGTTGGGCCGCGCGGCGTCCAGCATGGCCTGGCGCAAGCCGTTTTTCTGCGTGAGCCCGGCTGTGATGACCACCGCCGCGCGCGTGCCCTTCGCGGCGAGTTCGGCGACGATGCCAGGGACAGTTTTCGGCGGGGTGACGATCACTGCGAGATCGGGCGGCTCGGGCAAGGCCGACGCCGAGCTGTAGCAGGGGAACCCGGCGACCTCGCGGTACTTCGGATTGACGGGCCAGACCTGCCCCTCGAAGCCGGCTTCCACGATGTTCTTGACCACCACCCGGCCAACGGAGCCTTCGCGTTTCGATGCACCGAAGACCGCCACCGAAGTGGGCCGGACAGCCCGTTCGAGATTCCTGATCGTCAAGGCCGAACACCTCCAGTTCGAGCGATCCTCGGCAGCCGACGGCTCGCCAGCATTGCGCTATGTCAAAGTCCCTCTCTCGGCTGGCGACAGGTGGATGCCCGAACGACCGCTCGAACCCGCCGCCCAGGCGACAACCTCAGACCAGATGGTCCGTTCCATCAGCGACAACTTCAGCAGGACAAAGGTCCTTCGGGCGGTTCTTGTGCCAGGGCTGATAATGCAATCCCGCGTACCCGCCAGACAAGTGCTTTCCTTCGACGTGCGGCTGGCATGCGGCCAATGGCACCTCCGCCTCCGCGCTCTACTTTCAGGAGGTGAATCGACGTCGCCTTCGTTCCAACGGTCTCGCAGCGCCTTCGACTGATCGTAAAGGCCTCTAGGCGCCGACAGACCGGGTCGAGAGACACTGGAGAGCAGCATGAGCGAGTATTTGGTCGTTTGCAGCAGTTGTGGAGGGGTGAACAGGCTTCCGGGCGATCGCCGCGCAACGGATGCCAAGTGCGGCAAGTGCGGCAGCAAGCTTTTCTCGGGGCACCCCCACAATATCGACGGCTCAGTCTTCGATCGCCACATCAACCGCACCACCTTGCCCGTCCTCGTCGATGTGTGGGCTCCCTGGTGCGGACCCTGCCTGGCCATGGCGCCGGCCTACGAGGCGGCCGCCCAGCAGCTCGAGCCGGAGGTGGTGCTGCTCAAGCTCAACTCCGACGACGAGGAGGAGGTCTCCGCGCGCCTCGGCATACGCAGCATCCCAACGATGATTTTGTTCCAGGGCGGGCAGGAGATCGCCCGCATGTCGGGCGCCATGCCCGCCGGCCAGATCGTGAAGTGGGTGCGCGAGCGCCTTGCTCCCGCCGCAGCATGAGGACGATGTCGAGCGTATCTTTATGCTGGTTGTCCAGAGATTGAACAAAGTTGGGGGGCGGAGGCTTTCAGGGGCGAGAGCAATCTCCTCGTGATCCAGGGAAGGAATGGAAATGATCGAAGCCAAGGACCTCACCCCGAATTTCCGTCAGGTGCGCCTGCATCTTGCGCGCGAGGAGGGACATCCCGAAGGCGACCTGGACTCCGGCTATGACCTGCTGGTGCCGCTGCATCCCGACGGCCGGCTCAATGCCGAACAGTGGGAGGAGCATGAAGCCCAGTGCCGGGTGCGCCGCTTCAGAAAAGGTGAGGAGGACCGCATCGGCGTGCTGCGCCGTCGGCCGGACGGCCCCTGGTATTTCGACTATGACAAGGAGGATGAGGCAGACGACGAGATCGGCTTCCGCTTCGAGGCGGAGCGGTTCGTTCTTGGCGAGTATGTCTCCGTCTCAAGCGGTGGTGAGGAGCACACTTTTCGCGTCGCCCGCGTAGAGAGGCCTTGAGCCCTCGGCAGACCCGCGGATTGTCAGGGAACGAGAACCGCCGCGCCATTCAACCGGCCTGCGCGAAGATCCGCGACCGCCGCATTCGCCTCGGCGAGCGGATATCTGGTCGTAACGGTCTTCACGTCAGCCGCTTGCGCCAGCGGGAAGAACTCCTCGGCATCTCGTCGCGTGAGATTGGCCACCGAGACCAGTTCCCGCTCCTCCCAGAGGATCTCATACGGCATTGCGGGGATATCGCTCATGTGGATGCCGCCGCAAACCACCGTGCCGCCCTTGCGTACCGCTCGAAGCGCCGCAGGCACCAGTTCGCCGACCGGGGCGAAGATGATCGCCGCATCCAGCGGCATTGGCGGCGATTCATCCGAGTCGCCGACCCACGCGGCGCCGAGCTCTTTTGCGAAACGCTGTCCTGACTGATCGCCTGGCCGCGTGAACGCAAAGACCTCCCGCCCTTGCCACACGCAAATCTGCACGAGGATGTGTGCGGCCGCGCCAAAGCCGTAGAAGCCGATCGGTTTCGCGTCACCCGTCTTCTTCAGCGACCGCCAGCCGATTAATCCAGCGCAGAGAAGTGGCGCCTGGGCGGCAGCATCGGCTCCAGCGTCGAGGTCAAAGGCGAAGCCGGCGTCGACAACGGCATGGGTCGCAAAGCCGCCATCGCGCGTGTAGCCGGTGAACTCTGGCCGGTCGCAAAGATTTTCGGAGCGGCGTAGGCAGTAGGGGCATTGGCCGCAGGTGTGGCCGAGCCAGCCGACGCCGACCCGGCACCCGAGACGTGCCCGGTCGACCCCTGGCCCAACCTCGTCCACCAAGCCGACGATCTCGTGTCCCGGAATTATCGGCAGCCTCGGGTGCGGCAGGTCCCCATCGATGACGTGCAGATCGGTGCGGCAGATCGCGCAGGCCTCGACCTTGATGCGCATCTCGCCCGAGCCGGGAACAGGATCCATCCGGTCCACGGGCCTCAGGGGCTCTCGGAGGCTGTCCAGCATCATCGCCTGCATGCGCGCTTCTCCGCCACAGCGCCAGACTACCACATGCCCGAAGCTAATTCTTTCGAGAAGCGCGACGAGATTGCTGGCCAGCCAGCACTGCGTTGGTGCCCGGTCCGGCATCAATGGCGCGGATTTGCTCCCGTGCAATCGACAGCCCGAATACTTCGGTCCGATCCGCCACAACTTTTGCCTGGCGCTTGAACTACAATCCAGAATTGAACGCGATTTTGCTCAACTTCACTACAAACACCCAAACGGCGGTTGTCCGAAGCATCCAAACTGTTAGATTTGGTCCTAAGGGCAGCCTGGCTAAGTTGAGATCATGACAGTGCCCGTCACAACGGTAGCGAGGAAGGACATATTCGGCAGGCTGCTGGATATCGTTTTCTCGCCCCATTACAAGGGATCAGCGGGCTACCTTCTGGCCGCTGCAGCCGTTGTGACCGCTTTCCTGCTAAGGCTGCTCCTCCACGGGGTCCTCGGAGATCACGCGATCTTCGTCCTCTTCGTGCCTGCCGTCCTCATTGCGTCCATCTCTGGCGGCCTCGGGCCAGGGATTGCGGCTATGACGCTGGCGCTGCCTGGTGTCCTTTACCTCCGAGGCCTACGCATCGAGACATCGGGCAACTGGCTTGAGCTCGTGGTTTTCCTCGTCGTCAGCGGCACCGTGATCGTTCTTGGGGAGCTCTTGCATCGCGCCTGGCTCGTCATCACCAAGACCAAGGAGGTGCTCGATGAGCGCGAGGCTCATCTAAAGTCGATTTTGGACACCGTCCTGGACGCCACCATCGTCATCGATCAGGACGGCACCGTCGTTTCGTTCAACGCCGCCGCGGTGCGCCAGTTTGGCTATACTGAGCAGGAGGTCGTCGGACGCAATATCAAGATCCTGATGCCGGAACCCTACAGGAGCGAGCACGACGGCTACATAAGGCGATACCTGCAAACCGGGGAAAAGCGCATCATCGGTCTCGACCGTGTCGTGGTGGGCCGTCGCAAGGATGGCTCCACCTTCCCACTGAAGCTGGCGGTGGGCGAGATCCGGACAGGCGAGCGCAGGCACTTCACCGGCTTTGTACGCGATCTGACGGACCGCGAGGAATCCGCTGCACGATTGCAGGAGGCCCAGAGCGAACTTGCCCGGCTCGCCCGTCTCAACGAACTTGGCGAGATGGCTTCCACATTGGCCCATGAGCTCAATCAGCCGTTGGCCACGATCGCCAACTATTCCCAAGGATGCAACAGGGTGCTCCGAGACATGCCCGAGGCGTTCTCCGTCCGCCTCCGGGAGGCGCTCGGTGAGATCGCCAAGCAGTCGTTGCGAGCCGGAGACATCATTCGCCATCTGCGGGAATTCGTCACCCATGGCGAGACGGAGAAGAATGCGGAGGACATCCGCAAGCTGGTGAAGGAGGCAGGTGCGCTCGCCCTGGTAGGCTCAAGGGAGCGGGGTGTCCGATCGAAATTCGAGTTTCAACCGGGAGCCGATCTCGTCTTCGTCGACGGGGTTCAGATCCAGCAGGTACTTATCAATTTGATTCGCAACGCCATGGAGGCGATGCGGCACAGCGATACGCGGATGCTGACAGTGCGCACCGAGCCCTATGGGATCGGGAAGGTGGCGGTCGAAGTTTCGGACACCGGTCCGGGCGTCCCGGACGAGATTCTCGCTCGACTCTTCCAGCCCTTCGTCACAACCAAGGCGGGAGGCATGGGGATCGGGCTTTCCATTTCGAAGCGCATTGTCGAGGCGCATGGCGGTGAAATGGACGTGCTACGAAATGAACTTGGCGGTGCCACGTTCCGGTTCACCCTACCCGTTTACGAGGACCTCCATGGAGATCGGTGAGTACATCGTCCACGTGGTCGATGACGAGGAACCCGTCCGTAAGTCGATCGCGTTCCTGCTTTCGACCTGCGGGTTCCCAGTGCGGATGCATGATTCCGCCACTGCCTTCCTGGATATGGCGCGCAATATCCGAAACGGCTGCTTGGTCACGGACCTAAGAATGGCGGACATGAGCGGGGTCGAACTCCTCCAGAAACTGCGCGCGTTGCCGGTCAGGATTCCCGCCATCGTAATCACCGGCCATGGCGACGTACCGATGGCAGTGGAGGCGATGAAGGCGGGCGCGGTCGACTTCATCGAGAAGCCGTTCGAAGACAAGGTGCTGATCGAGGCGGTCGAACGAGCCGCGGAGGAACTCTCCAAAGGCGTTTCCGGTCATGATGTGGCGGGCATCAAAGCCCGGCTTGAGCTTCTGACGGAGCGGGAGCGCGAGATTCTTACCAGCGTGGTCGCCGGGCTGCCCAATAAGACGATCGCCTATGATCTTGATATCAGCCCGCGTACGGTCGAGGTCCATCGCGCCAATGTAATGGCAAAGATGGACGCCAGAAGCCTTCCCGAACTTGTTCGCATGACGATTGCAGCGGGGTATACGGAAAAATAGGTGCGAAGCGACTGTTTTGATTTACCTCAAAGCGAATTGTTGCCGCTGCGGCTATTCCACAGCCTGACCCGCAATTCCATCTCGGGTTGCTTTTTGGAGCGCCGCGACATTGGAGTGCAAGCAAACAGTCTTGGTAGTCGTACCAGACGCTTCCCTCCGGGACTCGACGGCTTTTGCACTCGAGGCGGAAGGATACGCGGTGATAGCGGTCCCCTGGCTGAAGAGCCTGGAGGATCTGCCCGGGTGGGCCACGATTTCCGGCGCCGTGGTTGACGACAAGGCACTGGGTTTCTATGAGGGTGACTGGATGGCCTTCCCCATTCCCGCCATCGCCCTGATGATCGACGGGTTTAACCCGAGGGCCCGCTGGCCCGATCATGGAGCTGTGATCCTAAAGCCGCTGCTTGGGCGCTCGCTCGTTGAAGTGGTGGAGGACCGAATTTCCGCAATCACACCGACCCCACTGCCTTCCCCTACGTAGTATCCCGTAAGGGAAGAACCGAATATTTCGGTGCCACATAATGCGCGATTGGTCTCCTTAGAGATCAAGGGAGACAATCGCCCATGACGTCGCCTTCCACAAAGCAGGCAATGGCTGCCTCCGGGAAGCTGCATCCGAATCCGTTTTCTGGCCTGGGACCTGACGGAACTGCCCAGCCCGCATGCTTCTACCCCGCCGGAGCCGAGATCTATGGGCAGGGCGAAAAGGTCGACGGGATCTACCAGGTCGAGTTCGGTTGCGTCCGCGTCTATCGGCTGCTTTCTGACGGACGCCGGCAAATCTCCGCCTTCCATATGGGCGGCGAGGTCTTCGGCTTCGAAGTCGACGGTACGCACCACTTCTTCGCCGAGGCGGTCAGCGCGACGGGCGTCCGCGTGATCAAGTTGACCGCCGTCGGGGATGCCTCACAAGCGATACTGCCGCTCGTTCTGCAAGGGCTGGTCAGGGCGCAGGAGCATCTGCTCGTGCTCGGCCGCCAGAACGCGGTCGAGCGCGTTGCGGCGTTCCTCATGGACATGGCCGAGCGCCAGGGAGGCCTGGAAGTGTTCGATCTGCCGATGTCGCGCTCGGACATAGCCGACTATCTCGGCCTGACGATCGAGACGGTTTCGCGCGTATTCTCCAAGCTGAAGCAGAAGGGTGTCATCCGCCTGCCAAGCCTGCGCAGCGTCGAAATCAAAAAGTGGCAGGCCCTTCAGGGCATGAGTGAGTAAGCCGCCCTACCCCGCCTTTTCTTCCGGAGACTTCGCCGCAACTTCGGCCAATGCCTTGGAACGGCGAAGCTCCTGATATCACTTCGACTCGGCGCCCAAGTCCGAGCCTGAACTCAGCGCCCCTTCCAGACCGGATCGCGTTTTTCTGCAAAAGCGCGAAAACCTTCCAGGTTGTCCTCGGACGCGTAGAGCTCGTCCACGGTGCGGAACTTGCGCTTGGTGATCCAGTTCATGGCGTCCTGGAACTCCATCGCCTCGGCCCTGCGGGCGACTTCCTTGATGGAGGCGAAGACCAGCGGCGGACCGCCGGCGAGCAGCCGTGCGATTTCCCACACCCGATCCTCCAGTTTGTCGGCAGGGAGCACCTCGTTGACCAGGCCCCAGCGATGCGCCTCCTGCACGTCCATCCAGCGGCCGGTGAGCAGAAGGTCCATGGCGACGTGATAGGGAATGCGCTTCGGCAGCTTGATGGTGGCCGCGTCGGCCAGCGTACCGGCCTTGATCTCCGGCAGTGCGAAGGAGGAATGCTCGGAGGCGTAGATCAGGTCGCAGGACAGCGCCAGTTCGAAGCCGCCGCCGACGGCCATGCCGTTGATGCAGGCGATGACCGGCTTGTTGAGGTCGCGCAACTCCTGCAAGCCGGCAAAGCCGCCGACCCCATAGTCGCCGTCGACAGCGTCGCCATTAGCCGCGGCCTTGAGGTCCCAGCCGGCCGAGAAGAATTTTTCGCCCGCCGTCCTCACGATTGCGACCCGCAGTTCGGGGTCGTCGCGGAAGGACTGGAAGGTGAGCCCCATCAGCCGCGAGGTCGCGAGGTCGATGGCGTTGGCCTTCGGCCGGTCGAGCGTCACTTCGAGGATGGCGCCCTCGCGGCGCGTCTTGATCACATCCGACATATCAATCTCCAAGAATCAGCAGCGCGTCTGCGATCCAGGCGCCCTTGCCCTCGGCGCAGACGATCAGCGGGTTGATGTCCATCTCCTCGATCAGGCCGGCGCGCTCCCGCACGAAGTCGGAGATCGCGAGGATCGCGTCCACCGCAGCAGCGACGTCCGCCTTGGCCCGGCCACGATAGCCGTCGAGCAGCGGAAACATCTTCAGGCCGCGCAGCGCCGCCTCGATTTCCGCACGCGATGCCGGCAGCAGGAGCGTGGCGCTGTCCTTTAGGAGTTCCACGAGAACGCCGCCAGTGCCGACCGTCATGACCGGGCCGAACAGCGGATCGCGCGTGATGCCGACAATGAGCTCGGCAACACCGCCCTGCACCATCCGCTCGACATAGAGGCCGGTGCCGAGCGGCAGCAGCGCCTCCGCCGCGATCCTTACCTCTTCGGCGGATTTCAAATTGAGTTTCACCGCGCCGAGTTCGCTCTTGTGGGCGACGCCGAGCGCCTTCAGCGCGACCGGAAATCCGAGCTTCTCGGCGGCCGAAACGGCTTCATCGACGCATGATGCCCGCGTGCCCTGCGGCACCACAAGGCCGGCGGAGCGCAGCATCGCCTTGGCTTCGGCCTCGTCGGGGTTAGCGCTGTTACCCTCCCCCTTGAAGGGAGGGTGGCCAGCCGGAGGCTGGCCGGGAGGGGTCGTTGCGGAAGTGCTCGGCCCAGGTGTGGCGCCAGCGGCGGCGACCCCCTCCGCCCGCTTCGCGGGCACCTCCCCCTCAAGGGGGGAGGACAAGCCCCACGCCTCACCCACAAACGCCGCAGCTTCGGCCGCGTCGAACGTCTCGACGATGCCGCAGAGCGGCACGATGCCACGTCGCAACAGCTCTTCCGCATGGCCTTCGGGGATGTTCTCGCCCATGGAGGCGACGATCGCCCCCTTGGCACCGTTCGTCTTCAGAGCGGTCTCGTAGGCGTTCACCGTCGGCCACCAGTCCACGTCCGAGCAGCGCTCCGAGTGCGGGAAATCCAGCACCAGCAGGTTGAGATCGAAGCCGCCCGAGACCATCGCGGAGAAGGTCGCGGTTAGCGCATCCTGGTTGCCCCAGATGTAGGTGTTGTAGTCGAGTGGGTTGGCGACAGCCACCAAAGGTCCGAGTGTCTCCTGCACGCGTGCCTTGTGGGCCTTGCTCATCGCCGGGAAGCGGACGCTCCTGCCCTCGGCGCTGTCGGCCATTACCGATGCCTCGCCTCCGGAGCAACTCATGGAAGAAAGCGTGTTGCCGGACAGCGGACCCACGGCGTGAAAGAGTTTTAGCGTCTCAAGAAAGGACGAGATGCTGTCGACCCGGGGGATCCCCAGCCGCTTCAGGAAGGCGCGCGACGCCGTGTCGGAGCCGGCAAGCGAAGCCGTGTGCGAGACGGTCGCGGCGCGCGCTTGCTCGGAGCGGCCGACTTTCATCGCCACGATCGGCTTGTTCAACTCGCGCGCCCGCGCCGTAAGGCGCTCGAAGCCCGCGACGGAATCAAAACCCTCGATGTGGAGACCGAGCGCCGAGACGCGCTCGTCCTCGATGAGGCCAAGCGCCATCTCCGACAGGCCGGTCTGGGCCTGGTTGCCGGCCGTCATGACGTAGGAGATCGGCAGTCCGCGCTTCTGCATCGTCATGTTGATGGCGATGTTTGAGGACTGGGTCAGGATCGCCACGCCCCGGCTGCCTTCGGCCAGTCGGACGCCGCCATGCTGATCGGGCCAAAGCAGCGCGCCGTCGGCATAGTTGATCAGGCCGTAGCAGTTCGGGCCGATGATCGGCATCGGGCCGGCCGCGTCGACCAGGTCGTCCTGCAGCCGCGAGCCGTCCGGGTCGTAGTGAGCCGTCTCGCGGAATCCGGCGGCGAAGCAGATCGCACCGCCCGCGCCACGCTCGCGCAACTCGCGAACGATATCGACGGTGAGGTTGCGGTTGACGCCGATGAAGGTCGCGTCCGGCGCCTCGGGAAGATCGGCCACCGAGCGGAAGGCTTTTACGCCCGCCACGTCGTCCTTGGTGGGATGGACAGGCCAGATCGAGCCGGCAAAACCCATCTTGAGGCTTTGCTTGATCACGTTCGGCGCGAAGAACCCGCCGCCGATGATGGCGATCGATTTCGGGCGCAGCAGGCGGTCGAGGCGGGTCATTGATCAGGCACCGAGACGACGCAGCAGAGCCCTGCTGATGATGTGGCGCTGGATCTCGGAAGTACCTTCCCAGATCCGCTCGACGCGGGCGTCGCGCCAGATGCGCTCAAGCGGCAGGTCGTCCATGAGACCCATGCCGCCGTGGATCTGGATCGCCTCGTCGGCGATGAAGGCAAGCACTTCTGTCGCCTTCAGCTTTGCCATCGCCATGTCCTCGTCGGTGACCGTGCCGGCATCGTATTTCCAGCCGGCCTCGAAGGTCATCAGGTTGGCCGCCTTCATCTCGGTCGCCATGTCGGCGAGCTTGAACGACACGCCCTGGAATTTTCCGATCTGCTGCCCGAACTGCTGGCGTTCGGCCGCATAGGAGATGGCATGGCCCAGCGCCCGCTCGGCCCGCCCCAGGCAGGTGGCGGCCACCTGCAGGCGCGTCGCGCCCAGCCAGGAATTGGCGACCTCGAAACCCTTGTGGACCTCGCCGAGCACCTGGCTGGCGGGCAGGCGGCAGTCGTCGAATTCCAGGATCGAGTTGGTGTAGCCGCGATGCGAGACGTTGCGGTAGCCTTCGCGGACGGTAAAACCCTTTGTGCCCTTGTCGACGAAGAAGGCGGTGATCTTCTTGCGCTTGCCGCGCGGGCTGTCTTCCTCGCCGGAGGCCATGAAGACGATGGCGAAACCGGCGATGTCGGCATGGCTGATGAAATGCTTGGTGCCGTTCAGCACCCAGTCCGAGCCGTCCTGGCGGGCGGTCGCCTTCATGCCCCGAAGGTCGGAACCGGCCCCTGGCTCGGTCATTGCCAGGCAGTCCCAGGTCTCGCCGCGGATGCAGGGATAGAGATATTTTTCCTTCTGCTCGTCCGTTCCGGCGAGCAGGATGTTCGACGGCCGCGCCACACAGGTCCAGTGGAGTGCGTAGTTCGCCTTGCCGAGCTCCTTCTCGTAGAGCAGCCAGGACAGCGTATCGAGCCCGGCGCCGCCGACCTCGGCCGGCATGTTGGCGGCGTAGAGCCCGGCCGCCATCGCCTTCTTCTGCAACTCCTTGATCAGTTCCATCGGCAGATGGCCCGTGCGCTCCACCTCGCGCTCATGCGGGTAGAGCTCGTTCTCGACGAAGGCGCGCGTCGTATCGACGATGAGCTGCTGTTCTTCGGTCAGGCCGAAATTCATGGCTGCACCTCCAGAGTGCCGGGGATCGGGTGCGTCCTTCGAGGCTCGCCCGCCGAGATCCTTGTCCAAACTTGCCTACGTATTGCGGGCTCGCACCTCAGGATGAGGACCGGCGTGCCGGCAGTGCAAATCGCCAGCGTTGGGCGATTTGTGAAGGCTGTCACGTCGAGCGTCCACTTTGACGATTTGTCCTGCAGCCTCGCCGGTCCTCATCCTGAGGTGCGAGCCCGCAGAGCGTCTCCGATGAGGTCACCCGCGTCCTGCGTGCGCGCCTCGAAGGACGCACGATCAGCATCATGCCTTCGCCACCTTCTTCGGCTTCGTCGCCCTTGCCTTGGCAGCTGCCGCGGAGATCGACGCGCCCTTGCCGAGTTGCTTCACATAGTCCTTGTGCAACTCGCCAGCGCCCCAGCCCTGGCCGCCGTTCTGCTTGGCAAGGCCCTCGTAGATGGCGATGAGATTGTCGTCACGGATCTGCTCCAGCTCACGGATCGACCATTTTGCGGACTGCTCGTCCGACTGGCCGGCGATGAGGTCCACCAGTTCGTCGTTGAACTCCGGCACGTTCATCAGCTTAGTCCACGGCCAGGTGAGGCAGGGACCGAACTGCGCCATGAAGTGGCGCATGCCCGCCTCGCCGCCAGCGATGCGATAGACCTGGAACATGCCCATCTGCGCCCAGCGCAAGCCGAACGAATAGCGCATGATGTCGTCCAGCTCTTCGACCGTGCAGATGCCGTCCTTGATCAGCCACAGCGCCTCGCGCCATGCGGCCTCGAGCAGGCGGTCGCCGACGAAGGCCTCGATCTCCTTGCGGATCACCACCGGCTTCATGCCGATCGAGGCGTAGAGCTCGCGCGCCTTGTCGATGAACTTCTTCGTCGTCTTCTCGCCGCCGACGATCTCGACGAGCGGCAGCAGGTAGACGGGATTGAAGGGATGGCCGACGACCAGCCGCTCCGGCCGTTTCAGGGCCGGCTGCATGTCCGACGGCTTGATGCCGGACGTCGACGAGCCGATCACCGCATCGGCCGGCGCATGGGCATCGATCTCGGCCAGCACCTTGTGCTTGATGTCGAGGCGCTCCGGCACGCTCTCTTGGATGAAGTCGGCGCCGGTGACAGCCTCGGCGATCGTCTTTGCATAGGTGATCGTGCCTTCTGCGGGCAGGCCCTCGGTCGCCATCTTCTCATAGGCACGGCGGGCGCCGGCCATCACTTCCTCGACCTTGCGGGAGGCTTCGGGATCGGGGTCGTAGAGGGCAACGTCGATGCCGTTCAGAACCAGCCGGGCGACCCAGCCCGCGCCGATGACGCCGCCACCGATTGCGGCTGCTTTCCTGATGGTCATGCGGATGCTCCGCTTCTTTCTCTTGCTATGTCGGGATCGACCAGGGGCACGCGCTCGCCCGGCCTTGTGACGGATGGCTCGTATGCCTTGCGCGCGAAAACCTCGGCCACGAAGGCACGGAAGAAGTCGATCGGCAAGGTGTCGTAGTCGGGATCGAAGCTCGACTGGTCCCAGCGCTCGCAGAACCGGTCGCAGTCGTCGAAATAGGCGTGGCCGGCGAACTTGTCGCGCGCATGCGGATTGCCGCCCACGTGATGCGCGTAATACTTGCGCTGGAAGTCGCCGTGCTTTTCCACCACCCAGGTGCACTGCTCGCGCACGAAGGGCTTCAGGATGGCCGCGGCGTATTCGTCGTGATTGTAGGGCGCGTAGATGTCGCCGATGTCGTGCAGCAGCGCGCTGACGATCCAGTCGGTGTCGGCGCCGTCGCGCCAGGCGCGGGTCGCCGACTGTAGCGAGTGGCCGAGCCGCGTGATCTTGTAGCCGGACAGGCCCTCGTCGAGCTTGACGAGGGCGTCGAGCAGCCTGTCACCGGTCTTCGCGGCGTATTCGATCTCGTGCTCAGTGAGGAACTCGTACTCCTCGCGCGTCCCGTCCTTCATTGCATTAAAGTTGACCGTCTTCATCAGCGAGCCTCCTCCAGCTCTGTTTGGATGGTCAGAAAATGCGGGTCCTTATCCCGCCAGCGGCGCGCGCTTTGTAAGGTTCAGCATCTGGCGCACCTCTTCCGGCCCGAGCACCCGGGCGCCCAGGCGCTCGATGATGCCGACCGCGCGGTCGACCAGTTGCGCATTGGTGGCCAGCACGCCCTTGTCGAGCCAAAGATTGTCCTCGAGGCCGACGCGGACATTGCCGCCCGCCAGAACCGCCGCAGCGACATAGGCCATCTGGTTGCGGCCGAGCGAGAAGGCCGACCAGTTCCAGTCCGACGGCACATTGTTGACCATCGCCATGAAGGTGTTGAGGTCGTCCGGCGCGCCCCACGGCACGCCCATGCACAGCTGCACCAGCGCGTCAGGCTTGAGCACGCCTTCCGTGACCAGCTGCTTGGCGAACCAGAGATGGCCGGTGTCGAAAGCCTCGATCTCGGGCTTGACGCCCATTTCCGTCATCATGCCGCCCATGGCGCGCAGCATGCCCGGCGTGTTGGTCATTACATAGTCGGCTTCGTTGAAGTTCATCGTGCCGCAATCGAGCGTGCAGATCTCCGGCAGGCACTGGCGCACATGCTCCATGCGGTTGGAAGCGCCACCCATGTCCGTACCCTGCTCCTTCAGGGGCAGGGGGCTCTCGACTGGGCCAAACACCATGTCGCCGCCCATGCCGGCGGTGAGGTTCAGCACCACGTCGACATTGGCTTCGCGGATGCGCTCGGTCACCTCGCGGTAGAGATGCACGTCGCGGCGCGGCTTGCCCGTCTCGGGGTCGCGCACATGGCAGTGCACGATGGCTGCACCGGCCTTGGCCGCCTCGATGGCCGAGTCGGCGATCTGCTTGGGCGAGCGGGGCACGTGCGGGCTGCGGTCCTGCGTTCCGCCTGAGCCGGTCACGGCACAGGTGATGAAAACCTCGCGATTCATGGCGAGCGGCATGGATGTCCTCCTCCTTGCGCATCGCGTTCGAGATTCGTCGTCCGCATCCTGGGGCCGACGCCTTCTCACCAACGAGAAGGTGCGGACTGGCGGTTGGACAAGCGCTGCTCGACGCTGCTGTTCGGTTGGTGGCGACAATCCCCCGCCTTGCACATAGGCGCTTCACATTTTACGAAATCGGAATGGCAAAAAGCGAACAGCCGTCCATCTTCTCGCCGGACCCCTCTCCGCTGGCGCTGACGGTGTTGGTTTTTCCCGGCTGCTCGATCATGTGCGTCGCCTCAACGATCGATCCGCTGCGCGCAGCCAACCGAATTACCGGGCGGACCGTGTTCGACTGGACGCTGGTTTCGCCGGACGGCAGTCCGCCCGTGACGACCTCCGGCCTGCCGGTGGTCGTGTCCGGAAAGTTCGATCCCGGCCGGCGCACCGACGTCCTCATCGCCATCGGCGGCTTCGGCACGCGGGACGAAACCGCTTCGGCGCTGGTCGGCGGCTTCCGCCGAGCGGCTCGGGCGGCTCGGGCCGTTGGAGGGGTCGAAGCGGGCGGCTGGCTGCTCGGGCGAGCGGGCCTGCTCGACGGCCGCTCCGCCACAACGCATTGGGAGGATTTCGAGGACTTTTCGGCCGCCTTTCCGGATGCCGAGGTGCGCCCCGACCGCTACGTCATCGATGGTCCGGTCTTCACCACGGGCGGCGCCTCGCCGACCTTCGACCTGATGCTTCACCTGATCCGCTCGCGCCTCGGCATGGCGGTGGCGCTCGATGTGGCGAGCGTCTTCATCTACGACCAGGCGCGCGCCGCGACCGACGCGCAGCCGCTCGTCTCGCTCGGCCGGCTGGACGGCTACGATCCACGCCTGGCGCAGGCGATCAGGCTGATGGAAGGCCATGTCGACCAGCCGCTGACCATCGCGGCGATTGCCCGACGCATCGCGGTGACCTCCCGCACGCTCGAAGGCATCTTCCGCAAGTCACTTAACGAGAGTCCAGGAGCATACTATCTGCGCCTTCGGCTTCATGCCGCGCGCCGGCTGGTGCTCGACACCTCGATCGCCATGGCTGACGTGGCAGAACGCTGCGGTTTTTCCAGTTCGGCCGCGTTCTCCCGCGCGTTCGTGCGCACGTTCGGGACGCCGCCCAGCGCGATGCGGAGGGGTGGGAACGATGGCGGCTCAGTGGGCCGCAGCAGTCATCTATGAGACGCTATCCTCTCGCGCATGCGTTCCGCGAGCATCCTCTCCATACGGCGGGCAACCCCGTTATCCACGGGATCGTCGCTCCTGGCATCGGGGATTGGGAGCTCGAGGAGGCGATCGACGATCGACTCGCTTTCGCCGAGACTCTTGAACAGTTCGTCCTCAAGCCGCCCCGGCAGGCTGGTTCTAGACTGGCTCTGTTGCATGCGACAATTCGTAGCCGCGATTCGTGACATCCAGAAGGCACGGCCGTGCTCAGAATGGGGCTTTGCGATCACAATTGTTCCGAAAATGGGCCTGGAAGGCGTCAGTGTTGTCTACGGCCTACCAATGCTCGGCTGCGGTCAACCTCCGAAGTGAGATCGCGATAACCTTCCGCTAGGCTCAGCCCTCAGCCTTGTCGAATGAGAGATCGAGATAGAGTGCCGAAAGAGGAAGGACCACCTCGACTTCGGGAAGCTCTATGACCGTGCCCAAGCCCGTCTCCTCGCGATTGTGCCACTCGCTGCCGTCGCGACGCCATACGGTTACGCGCGGCGACTCTGTGTCGATAAGCAGAATCACCTGGATATGAGGGTGGAGCTTGTATTCCTCCAGCTTCTGGAAGCGATCATAGCGGGTCGTCGAAGGCGACAGAACCTCGAACACGATCCTTGGTTCGGCGGCTTCCATCGATCCAGGATCGGGCTTTCCGCACTCTATGAGAAGGTCGGGCCGGCGTGTTCCCCGGAACGTGCGGACCGAACGATCGTCGGTGCGGGGCTTGCATGGCTTGCCGCGCAAAGCCTGGTGGAGAAAGGAAATTGCATTGACCGTGACTGTGTCGTGCCGATCCGAAGCACCCGTCATCGCCTTGACGGTGAGCACGGGCACGCCGTCGACCAACTCGTAGTTCCTGTCCTGGCGCTGCTGCCATTCGAAGAACTCCTCGACGGTCATTTTCTTCGGGTTTTCTTCCGCCATGACGGTGCACCGAAACCGAACCAACAGGGATGATATCAAAACCGCTGGCCGGCTGAAAGCTTTGCCCTGAGCCAGCCCGTCTCCCGGGCGCGCCATCAGTCACGACAGACTGCGCAACTTTGGACATACGTGTCGCAGTTTCCAGGCAAAACCGGCATTGCCCTCGGGGTACCGTTTCGCTATGTCGGAAGCGGTATATTCGGAGGTATTTCTTGATGGCCGACCACGCGCCGACCGGACCGCTCGAGATGGGCGCCAAGATGGACTATGCCGAGCACGAGAGCACCTACAACCTGTTCGTCGGACTGGCTAAGTATAGCGCGCTGGCCTGCGTGGCCCTGCTCGCAGCAATGGCGTTCGGCTTCTTCGTCGGCGGGTTCTTTTCCGCGACGATCTTTTTCATCCTGATCTGCGTGCTCGGCGGCTGGCTCCTCCGCTGAGGCGCAAATAACCGGACGATACCCGCGTCCGGAACCGGCCGGACGCTCCACTCGACCGAGAAGGGGGAGGGCGGTGGTGCAGACGGTGTTCATTCCGCGTGAGACCGAGGAAGGTGAGAGCCGCGTCGCGGCCTCGCCCGAAACGGTCAAACGCCTCGCCGGGCTAGGCTTCCAGGTCATCGTGGAAGCCGGCGCCGGCACCGCCTCCCGCATCGTAGATACTGATTTCCGCGCAGCGGGCGCCACGATCGGCACTGCGGCGGATGCCGGCAAGGCCGACGTTATCCTCAAGGTCCGCCGTCCCATCTTGTCCGAGTTTGCCGCCTACAGGCCGGGCACTGCCGTGCTGGCGATCATGGATCCCTACGGCAATGATGCCGAACTGGCCGCCATGGCCGAGGCAAGCATAACCGCCTTCGCGATGGAGTTGATGCCGCGGATCACCCGCGCGCAGGTCATGGACGTGCTGTCCAGCCAGGCCAATCTCGCAGGCTACCAGGCGGTGATCGACGCCGCCGCTGAATATGATCGCGCGCTGCCGATGATGATGACCGCGGCAGGCACCGTGCCGGCCGCCAAGGTTTTCGTGATGGGCACCGGCGTCGCCGGCCTGCAGGCGATCGCCACCGCCCGCCGCCTCGGCGCCGTGGTGACCGCGACCGATGTCCGCCCGGCCGCAAAGGAACAGGTCGCCTCGCTCGGCGCGAAATTCATCGCGGTCGAGGACGAGGAGTTCAAGGCCGCCGAGACGGCCGGCGGCTACGCCAAGGAGATGTCGAAGGAATACCAGGCCAAGCAGGCGGCGCTCACGGCCGACCACATCGCCAAGCAGGACATCGTGATCACCACGGCGCTGATTCCTGGCCGCCCCGCGCCGAAGCTGATCTCGGCCGCCATGGTCGCCTCGATGAAAGCCGGCTCGGTGATCATTGACCTCGCCGTCGAGCGCGGCGGCAACGTGGACGGCACGGTGCCCGGGCAGGTCATCACCACGGCCAATGGCGTCAAGATCGTCGGCCACCTCAACGTGCCCGGCCGCGTCGCCGCCTCCGCCTCGCTGCTCTATGCCAAGAACCTGTTCGCCTTTCTCGAGACCATGATCGACAAGGAAAGCAAGCAACTGGCGATCAAGCGCGACGACGAACTGGTCAAGGCGACGATGCTGACGGACAGCGGCAAGGTCGTGCACCCGAACTTTGCTGCGGCGCAACAGCTTGTCGGCACCACCGGAGCAGCGGTAGCATCCGGGGCTGCCGAGCCCTCCGTTCCGGCGAGCAAGGCTGTCGACCGATCCACCGCCAAGGCGGCGAAGGGTCGCGAGTCCGGCCTCGACGTGGCGTCGAAGAAAGCCGCCCCGAGAAAGCGCGCAACGGCCAGCAAGGCCAAATCCAGCGGCGGAGAGATCTGATGGATCAGACGGCTCTCGACAAGGCGCTGCAGCAACTCGACCAGGCGGCTGCAGCGGTCAAACTGGCGGTACAGGACATGGCGGCACAGCCGGGCGCAGCCGAAGCGGCGCATGCGCTTTCCGGCGGGGTCATCGATCCCTTCGTGTTCCGCTTCGCCATCTTCGTGCTGGCGATCTTCGTCGGCTACTACGTGGTCTGGTCGGTCACGCCCGCTTTGCACACGCCGCTTATGGCTGTCACCAATGCGATCTCTTCCGTCATCGTCGTCGGTGCGTTGCTCGCGGTCGGCATCGCTGCCTCAGGCGCGGCGACCGGCTTCGGCTTCGTCGCGCTGGTGCTGGTGTCGGTGAACATCTTCGGCGGCTTCCTGGTCACCCAGCGTATGCTCGCCATGTACAAGAAGAAGGAGAAGTGACGTGAGCGTCAACGTCGCCTCTTTCCTCTACCTGATCTCGGGCATCCTCTTCATCCTGGCGCTGCGCGGCCTGTCGCATCCGACGACCAGCCGCCGAGGCAACATCTACGGCATGGTTGGCATGGCGATCGCCATCGTCACCACGCTGGCGCTTGCCGTGCCCTCCCCCACCGGCCTCGGCCTGATCGTCGTGGGCCTGGCGATCGGCGGCACGGTGGGCGCATACATTGCGCGGCGGATCTCGATGACGGCGATGCCGCAACTCGTCGCTGCCTTCCACAGCCTGGTCGGCCTCGCAGCCGTCATGGTCGCCGCAGCGGCCATGTACGCCCCCGACAGTTTTGGCATTGGCACCCTGACCGTCGTGGACGGCTCGGCGGTGCGCGACATTCACAGCCAGGCGCTGGTGGAGATGGCGCTCGGCGTCGCCATCGGCGCGATCACCTTCACCGGTTCGGTCATCGCCTTCCTGAAACTCGACGGGCGCATGTCGGGAAAGCCGATCCTGCTTCCGGCGCGCCACGCCATCAACATCGCGCTCGGCATCGCGCTCGTCGTGCTGATCGTGATGCTGGTGAACACCGAGAGCACGACCATCTTCTGGCTGATCGTGTTGGCATCGCTGGCCCTTGGGGTGTTGCTCATCATCCCGATCGGCGGCGCCGACATGCCGGTCGTGGTGTCGATGCTGAACTCCTATTCCGGCTGGGCGGCAGCAGCGCTGGGCTTCACCCTCGGCAACCTGGCGCTGATCATCACCGGCGCGCTGGTCGGCTCCTCCGGCGCGATCCTGTCCTACATCATGTGCAAGGGCATGAACCGCTCGTTCGTCTCCGTCATCCTCGGCGGGTTCGGCGGCGAGACGGCCGCAGTTGCTAGCGACGGCATCGAGCGCACGGTCAAGCAAGGGTCCGCAGACGACGCCGCCTACCTGATGATGAACGCGCAGAAGGTCATCATCGTGCCGGGCTACGGCATGGCGGTGGCGCAGGCGCAACACGCGCTGCGCGAAATGGCCGACAAGCTGAAAGCGAACGGGGTGGAGGTGAAGTATGCCATCCACCCGGTGGCAGGCCGCATGCCCGGCCACATGAACGTGCTGCTCGCCGAGGCGAACGTCCCCTATGACGAGGTCTTCGAGCTCGAGGACATCAATTCGGAGTTCGCGCAGGCTGACGTCGCCTATGTCATCGGCGCCAATGACGTGACCAATCCGGCCGCGCGCGATGACAAGAGCAGTCCGATCTACGGCATGCCGATCCTCGACGTGGACAAGGCGCGCACCTGCCTGTTCGTGAAGCGCTCGCTCGGCTCCGGCTATGCCGGCATCGACAACACGCTGTTCTACAAGGACGGCACGATGATGCTGCTCGGCGACGCCAAGAAGATGACCGAGGACATCGTCAAGGCGATGGATCATTGATCCTCGCGGCACCCAAGGAAGTGCCGTACGAAATCCGGCGCGCCATCTGTACGACCTTCCCTGAGCTCGCCGACGCCAAAATAAGTGTCGTCGGCAAGGGTTGGCACAGTCTTGCGGTGGAGGCCGCGGGTTTCCTTTTCAAGTTTCCGGAAGGCGAGGAAGCCATCGAGGCTCTCGAACGTGAGGCGCGCCTGCTTGCAGCCGTGCGACCGCGAGTCCAGATGGCGGTGCCGGACATGTCGATCCATGGTGGCCCTCCGCTGTTCTCTCGCCATCGCATGTTGCCTGGTCGCACGCTGGAGGCGGTCGACTATGCGGCACTCGATGCGGCCCACCGAGATTTCCTTGCGCGAGATCTCGCCCTGTTCTTCGGAGAATTACACGCGCTTGATCGCGAAACGATGGTTTCGGCCGGGGCTCTGCCGATAGGTGTTTGGGATACGAGCGACCTCACCCTCGCAACCGCCTGGCCGGTTTTACCCGAACAGCTTCGCAGTGAAGCCAAGACTGCGCTCCGCGCGTATCGCGATCTGGGGCCAGACCCGCTGGGCGCGTCCTACGGCTTCTTCGATGCTCATGGCTGGAACATGGCCTTCGACCGCGAGACCGGCCGCCTCAACGGCATCTTCGACTTCGCCGATTCCGGCTTCGGTGATGTGCATCGCGAATTTGTGCAGGTTTCGCTGGTCGATGCCGACTTAGCGGGTCGCACTATAGCGGCATATGAGGAGTTGACAGGCAAGTCGCTGGACAGTGGCCGGGTCTTCCTGCTGACAGCCGCTATGCGGCTGTCCGAACTGGCTGGTAGCGTCGAGACCGGCGAACATGTCGAGGCGGTCCGCGCGCTAGTGCTCGACTGGTTCGCGCAGACATCGGTCCGCTGAACCCGGGGTATCGAATCAACTCCTGCGAGGGTGGTCAGCTCAGGCATGACGCTCCTCTCAGCGGTTTCCGGACGACCGATCCTTGGTCAGGCGCCACGCCGCGATACAACCCAGCGCAGCCAGCGGGAAATACGCAATGAACAGCCAGGAGGCGACGCCGGCCGCCGTCTCGCCGCTCAGGCCATGCGAGAAACCGCTGACGTTGGCAATGATGCCGCAGGAGGCGGCGCCCACGGCGTAACCGGTGCGCTGCATGGTCGGCACCGCCGATGATGCGACCGTCTGCTCCGAAGGCGGCGCCGCCGCCACGATGATGCGCGTGACGAACGGCCATGCCATGCCGAACCCTCCGCCCTGCAGGATCGCACAGAACAGGATCGCCGGAATGTTCCCGGCCGGCACCGCCCAGGCGAAGCCGGCGAGGCCTCCGGCAATCATCAGCGCGCCGATCAGCACGATGCTGCGTTCGCGATGCGGCGGCGCCCCCGCCACGACGATCGAAAGAACCGACCAGGCGATGGACTCGGAGACGATGATGTAGCCGGTGCTGAGCACGGAGACGCCGTGCAGGGTCTGGAGCACGATCGGGCCGTACACTGCGAAGGAGCAGGTCGCGAGGGAGAACGCGGCCACCATCGTGATGCCGTTGCCAACCGGCGTTCGGGGGTCGAGCGGACGGGAAGGAAACAGACGCACCGCCGGCACGCGTGCATCGAGCATGAAGAACACAGCTATGCCCGCCATTCCCGCCGCAAGCAGGAGGGAAGAACGCAGGGGCGCGATGCCCACGCCCGCCGTTGCGATCAGGATCACGCTGGCGGCGAGGCTGCCGAGCGTCAGATAGGGGAAGGGCGGCAGCGTCCGGCCATCGTTCTTGGGCCGCGTGGCTTGCGGCCCTCGCAACACGAAGAGCGCCGTGACGGCAGCAACAAGGCCGAGGCCGACAAAGGTGGCGAAGCCCCAGCGCCAGGTGGAATGCTCGACAAAAAGCGCGCCAATGAGCGGTCCGCTGAAGGCTGCCACGCCCCAGATCGCGGAGATGACACCGAAGAGCTGCGGCCATATGGCCCGCGGAAACAGCCGCTCCACCGAAACGAAGGCGAGCGCCACCAGGGCGCCTCCGCCAAGCCCTGCGACCAAGCGGCCCGCCAGGAAGATCGGCATGTCAGGAGCCGTCGCGCAGATCAGGGCTCCTGTCGAATAGACCAGCGCCGCCGCCACCAGGGTCGCTCGAAGTGAGATATAGCTTGTCAGCCGGCCGCCCGCGGCCCCGGCGATGATGGCGCCGAGTTCATAGACGGCGAACGCCCAGCCGACGAGTTGCACGCTAGCGAGATCCCGGACGAGCGCCGGGAGGATGGTCACCACCATCGTCTCATTGGTCGAATGCAGGAGGATCCCGAGACTGATGAAGCAGAATCGAAAGAGGTCGCCGCTCGCCCAGAGCGCGCGCCAGTCCACCCGTTGTGCCAGACTGTCCGCCACCAACCCACCCTCGCCGCGAAGATCGCAAGGCTTGGGATAAGGCCTCAGGCCCGAAGGTGGTCAAGGGTGCTGTCGAACCCTTTCGATGATGGCAGATGATTGTGGAGGCCGGCCTGCCTGAACGGCTCTATGCCTGACGTCACCCGCTTAGACAGGAAGCGGTTCCACACGCAGGGGTGCGTGCAGGCGAAGCTAGTGGAACACTCAACGGCGGACCGAGCGATACGGGCGTGCGCCCTAATCGCCCTCAGCCGGCGCGGACGCGGGCCAGTCCTTCCTTGGCCGGAGCATAATTGGGGTCGAGCCGTACGGCCTCGCCGTAGGACTTCGCCGCCTTTTGCCTCTCGCCCTGACGCTCGTAGACCAGCGCCTGATTCGCCCAGCTCTCGGCAATGGTGCCGTCGAGCTTGATCGCGGTGTTGAAGTCGGCGAACGCGTTGTCCTCGTCGTTGGTGGCGAGATAGGACAGGCCTCGGCCATTATAGGGCTCGGCCGAGTTAGGCGAGAGCGAGATGGCCTTCGAGAAATCCTCGATGGCAAAGGCGTGCTGGCCCTGACTCTGATAGATCAGGCCGCGGTTGTGATAGGCACGCGGATCGGTCGTATCAAGCTGGATCGCCGTCTGAAAGTCGTTGAAGGCTTCCTGGACCCGGCCCGCCTTCCGGTAGAGGTTGCCGCGCCCGATATAGGCGGCATCGTAGCTCGCATTGAGCTGGATGGCCCGGTTGTAGTCCGCCAGCGCCGACGGCTGATCGCCGAGGAAGCGGTGAATGAGTGCGCGGTTGGCGTAGGCCTGGTAGTAGTCCGCGCGCAGTTCGATCGCCCTGTCGAAGTCGCGTAGAGCCTCTTTATGGCGGCCGCCCCGGCCATAAGCGGAGCCGCGTACGTTATAAGCTTCGGGATCGTTCGGGTTGCGCTGGATCACCGCGGTCAAGGACGAGATGTTCTGCTCGGAAACCTGCGCAGTGTCGACCTCAGTGAACTCGCCCATGGGCGCGGTCTGGCATGCGGCGAGCGCGAGTACCGACACCATCGTCAATGCCGCGGCTATTCTTCGTGCCGTGTTCAGCCGATGGTCATCGCGTGCGATCATCCGAGAGCTTCTCCGTTCAGCGGTTCGCTTGCGCGTCAGGACGCGCGTTGCTTCCATGGCAAAGGAGGCGGCGGCGACAGTGAATCGCCCCGCCTCCCGGTATATACCGAAATAGACGAAAAAGCGGCGATCAGCGCGCCGGACGGGCAGCACCTGCAGCCGGAGCCGGGCGTGGCGTGGACGGCAGAAGGCCCTCGCGCTGCGCGCGCTTGCGCGCCAGCTTGCGGGCGCGGCGAACGGCTTCCGCCTTCTCGCGGGCGCGCTTCTCGGAGGGCTTCTCATAATGTCCGCGCATCTTCATCTCACGGAAGATGCCTTCACGCTGCATTTTCTTCTTGAGCGCGCGAAGCGCCTGATCAACGTTGTTATCGCGGACGAGTACCTGCACGGGCGATCCTGTTCCTTAGGCTATCGGGTGAAAGGCCAGGCGAAAGAGCAATGACCTTAGCGGCAGACTCTGCCGCAAACTGCGGGGCGCAATATCAGAACCAAGCAGGGTTGTCCACAGGTCGCAGCGCGGGGCCGATCAATTAGCTGACAGGATGTCTTTTACCTTGGAACGGCCTACCTGAGAAGCTGGGAGGACTACTCCGCCGCCTGCCTCGTCGGAATGCCCTCATCCGGCGCATCCGGGTCGCCCGGTGCGGTCTCGCAGCCGAGATCGGGGAAAGCAAGCACCCGCTTGCCGTGGAAATCCGTGCGCACGACCAGGAGCCCACGCTCTTCGAAGAAGGCCAACAGCCGCCGCGCGCGACGTGCCGAATGGCTGCCGTAGGCGCGCGCCAGAACCGCATCGGACGGGCATGGCTCGCCGGAGACCGCGGCCCGGGCCACTACGAGGAACACACCCTGCAAGTCGTCGGGCAGGTCTTCCGATAGCGTCAGCGCCGTGGACCATGCCTCACCTGCCGCCGCTTCGGCATCCACACCGGCCCGCCCGACCGCGAGTCGTCGGCGAAAAGCCTTCAGCGGCAGCGGCTCACCCGGCACGCGCCGGATCCGGCAGCGGACGAGGAAGTCTTGGTAAAGTACTGCGTCGGAGCGGAACGCCGCGTCCTCGTCCTCGAGGATCTCGCGGATGGCGGCGCTGATCCCGGCCTCGCGCTCGGCTTCGTCGATGATCGCAAAGACTGGCTGCTCCGGCGGTGGAGCCATCGGCTTCGGCCGCGACAGCTGCGCCAGGATATCGACGGTCGGGGTCGGGGGCGGAGGCGGCGGGCGCCGCACGGGCCGCACTTCTTCTGGACCAGGCGTGAAAATGAGGTCGCGCGCATCCTCCGGCGCCTCGGGTAGGGGCGTCAGCTTCGGGCTGGTCGAGCGCGCCGACGTCTCGACCGAACCGATCGTCAAGGGCAGCGGCCGCCGCGACAGGGCTGGGCCGAGGGCAACGAAACGGCCGCGATCGAGATCGCGGAACATCTCCGCTTGACGGCGGTCCATGCCGAGCAGGTCAGCGGCACGCGCCATGTCGATATCGAGGAAGGTGCGGCCCATGAGGAAGTTCGACGCTTCGGCCGCGACGTTCTTGGCAAGCTTTGCCAACCGCTGCGTGGCGATGACACCGGCCAGTCCGCGTTTGCGACCGCGGCACATCAGGTTGGTCATGGCGCCGAGCGAGAGCTTCCGCGCCTCGTCCGAGACCTCACCGGCCACCGCCGGCGCAAAAAGCTGCGCTTCGTCGACGACCACCAGCACCGGATACCAGTGGTCCCGCTCCGCGTCGAACATGCCGCCCAGGAAGGCGGCAGCCGCACGCATCTGCTGCTCGATGTCGAGGCCCTCGAGGTTGAGCACGACCGAGACCCGGTGCTGGCGCACGCGCGCGGCGATCCGGGTGAGCTCCGCCTCGGTGCGGGTCGCGTCGACAACGAGATGGCCGAACTTATCCGACAGGGTGACGAAGTCGCCCTCTGGATCGACCACGCATTGCTGCACCCATGGAGCGCTCTGCTCCAGGAGTCGGCGCAGCAGATGCGACTTGCCGGACCCGGAGTTACCCTGCACCAGCAGGCGGGTCGCAAGCAGCTCTTCGAGGTCGAGTTCGGCCGCGGCCCCGCCGGCCGCGACACCCATGTCGATGCCAACCTTCATCCGTCGCCCTTTCGGGCCGTCCTTACCACCGGCGATGCGGAAGGGCGAACAGCACTGTCGGGATTCCCACAGGCGCCGACAAGCCTGTGGAAGAAATCAGCCTTTGCCACCTAGCTCCATCACGCGACCAGACGCGATTCTGCGTAGTTTTCGATGGCGGCGATCTCGTCCTTCTTGGCCGCGGCTTCGTTGGCCAGATCAAACGCTGCCTGCATGTTCATCCAGAACTGCGGAGTGGTGTCGAAGAACTTTGCCAGTCGAAGCGCCGTATCGGGTGTGATCGGCGTCTGCTCGGCCACAAGCCGTTCGATCCGCGTGCGCGGTACATGGAGCTTCTTGGCCAGGGTGTACGGCTTCAGGTTGAGAGGGGCGAGATACTCTTCACGAAGGATCTCGCCAGGGTGAAATGGAATTACAGGGGGGGCGGACATCTTTATTCTCGCAGCGTGAGCGGCTTGGCCTCAGTGATAGTCGGTAATCTCAACGTCCTCCGCGTGTCCATCGGTCCAACGAAAGCAGATACGAAACTGATCGTTGATCCGAATGGCATGTTGACCCTCACGTTCTCTCGAGAGGGGATGGAGCTTGTTCCCCGGCGGGGAAGCTAGGTCCCTAAGTTCGTTCGCCTGCTCAATCATGAACAGCTTGCGTCGCGCGGCACGGACGAGATCAGACGGAAATCCTTTCGGCGATTCGCCGCGGGCAACTGCCTCTGTGATCTTGTCCTTGAACGACCTGATCATCAACGTATCATACTGTGATACGTTTCGCAGTCAATAGATGAAGTATCATAGGACGATACGCTCCCACGGCCCTCCGATCGGAGACGGCTCGTCCGGCGCGTTGGTTTGTTCCTCATGCGACCGGGTGACCGCGTCGCTGATCAAGGCCCCGAGGTCGTAAATGGACAACGGCTTGCATACGATTGGGCTAGTGATACACCTTCTTCGACCACCCTGCCGGTCCACTAGCCTCGAGGCCTGCCTGAATGCGCAAATATTCTGTGTTCGCGATTGCGCGAGAGGCCATGCGCGGCCACAAGGGATGGCCGGAGCAATGGCCTTCGCCTGAGCCGCGCACGCACTACGACGTGATCATCGTCGGGGCGGGCGGGCACGGGCTCGCCACCGCCTATTACCTCGCCAAGGAGCACGGCATCACCAATGTGGCCGTGCTGGAGAAGGGATGGCTTGGCGGCGGCAACACCGGCCGCAACACCACCATCATCCGCTCGAACTATCTCTACGACGAATCCGCCGGGATCTACGACCACGCGGTAAAGCTCTGGGACGGGCTGTCTCAGGACCTCAACTACAATGTCATGTACTCGCCGCGCGGCGTCATGATGCTGGCGCACAACGTGCATGACGTGCAGGTTCTGAAGCGACACGTCCACGCCAACCGGCTGAACGGCGTCGACAACGAATGGCTGACGCCCGAGCAGGCGAAGGAATTCTGCCCGCCGCTGAACATCTCGGCCAGCTCTCGCTATCCGGTGGTCGGCGCGACGCTGCAGCGGCGCGGCGGTACGGCGCGCCACGACGCCGTCGCCTGGGGCTATGCGCGCGCTGCCGCCGACCGCGGCGTCCACATCATCCAGAACTGTGAGGTGACCGGCATCCGCCGCTCCGCCAATGGCCGGGTCTCGGGTGTCGAAACCAGCAAGGGCTTCATCGGCGCCAAGAAGGTCGGCGTGGTCGCTGCCGGTCACACCTCGGTCCTGATGGACATGGCCGGTGTACGCATGCCGCTGGAGAGCTATCCGCTGCAGGCGTGTGTCTCGGAGCCGGTCAAGCCGGTCTTCCCCTGCGTGGTGATGTCAAACACGGTGCACGCCTATATCTCGCAGTCCGACAAAGGCGAACTGGTCATCGGCGCGGGCACCGACCAGTACACGTCCTATTCTCAGGCGGGCGGGCTGCACATCATCAATCATACGCTCGACGCCATCTGCGAGATGTTCCCGATGTTCAGGCGCATGAAGATGCTGCGCTCCTGGGGCGGCATCGTCGACGTGACCCCGGACCGCTCGCCGATCCTGGCGAAAACCCCGGTCTCGGGGCTTTACGTGAACTGCGGCTGGGGAACGGGCGGCTTCAAGGCGACGCCCGGTTCCGGCCATGTGTTCGCGCATACGATCGCGAACGATACCCCGCATCCGGTCAACGCGCCCTACACGCTCGAGCGCTTCCGCACCGGGCGGCTGATCGACGAAGCGGCCGCCGCCGCGGTGGCGCACTGAATCCCAGCAAAGAGACGAACATGCTTCTCATCCGCTGCCCCTATTGCGAGGAAGAGCGCCCGGAGTTGGAGTTCCGCCATGGCGGCGAGGCGCATATCGCGCGCCCGACCAATATCGCCGAAATCGCGGACGAGGACTTCGAAAAGTTCTTCTTCATCCGCTCGAACCCCAAGGGGATCGTCTTCGAACGCTGGCGGCACGTGCACGGCTGCGCGCGCTTCTTCAACGCGGTTCGCAACACCGTCACGGACAAGTTCCTGATGACCTACAAGGCGGGTGAGCCGAGGCCGCAGATCGAGGCCGGCATGGACGCCGGTCCTGCCGCATTCGCCAACCGCGAGCCGCCGCCGGTGACCGTCGAAGCGGTCGCGGCCTCCTCCGGCGACAACAACGGAAACATCTGATGTCGGGCCCAATGACCCAGCAGCCCTTCCGCATCCCCGGTGCAGGGCGCCTCACCCCGGCGCGCAGCCTGCGCTTCACCTTCGACGGCGCGCATTATTCCGGCGTGTCCGGCGACACGCTCGCCTCGGCGCTGCTCGCAAATGGCGTGCACCTCACCGGCCGTTCCTTCAAGTACCACCGCCCGCGCGGAATTCTGGCCGCCGGCGCGGAAGAGCCGAACGCGCTGGTCTCGGTCGAGCGCGACAGCGCACGCCGCACGCCAAACGTGCGTGCGACGGTGCAGGAGCTCTATGACGGGCTCTCCGCCAACTCGCAGAACCGCTGGCCCTCGCTTGCCTTCGACGTCGGCGCGATGAACGACCTCGCCGGGGCGATGTTCTCGGCCGGCTTCTACTACAAGACCTTCATGTGGCCGAAGGCGGCCTGGGCAAAGCTTTACGAGCCTCGGATCCGCGCGGCCGCCGGCCTTGGCGTCGCGCCGGACCAGCCCGATCCCGATCACTACGCCTCCCGGTTCGCGCATTGCGAGGTGCTGGTGATCGGCGGAGGCGCAGCCGGCATCGCTGCCGCGCTCGCCGCCGCTGAGGGCGGCGTCCGCGTCATCCTCTGCGACGAGCGGGCTGAGTTCGGCGGCGCGCTTCATTATGAGCAGGGAGCCCGTATCGAAGGACAGGCCGGCTGGGACTGGGCGCAGACGGCGATCGCAAAGCTCGCGGCGATGGACAATGTCCGGCTGCTGCCGCGCACCACTGCCTTCGGCTACTACGCTCAGAACATACTCGGCCTGGTGGAACGCGTCACCGACCACATGGACGCGCCGGATCGCCATCTCCCGCGCGAGCGGCTGTGGCAGGTGCGCGCCAAGCGGGTCGTGCTCGCCACCGGCGCGATCGAGCGGCACATGGTGTTCGCCGACAACGACCGGCCCGGCGTCATGCTCGCTTCCGCGGCGCGGACCTATCTCAACCACTACGGCGTGGCCGTCGGCAAGCAGGTCGGCATCTACACCGTCAACGACTCTGCTTATTACACCGCGATCGACCTCAAGAAGGCCGGCGTCGAGATCGCCGCCATCATCGATCTGCGTGACGCTCCGTCAGGCCCTGCGGTCGAGGAGGCGCGGGCGCTCGGGATCGAGATCAATCCCGGCCGAGCCGTGGTTGGAACGGGCGGGCGGCTGCGTGTCTCGTCCATGATCGTCGAGCCGAAGAACGGCGGCTCGCGGCGCACCATCACCGTCGACGCGCTGCTGACGTCCTCGGGCTGGACGCCTTCCGTCCATCTGTTCTCGCAGTCGCGCGGCAAGGTGGCCTTCGACGAGGGTCGCCAGATCTTCGTTCCGGGCGTCTATGCTCAGGACTGCGTCTCCGTGGGCGCCTGCAATGGCGCTGAAGGACTGGAAGAAACCGTTGCCCAGGGCTTCGAGGCCGGCGAGCGGGCTGCCACGGCAGCCGGCGGCAGCACCTCCAGGGCTCAGGCCATGAAGGTCGATGCCGCGGAAGCTTGGGCTGGCGGCATGCTCGGCAGCGGCCCCGGAGCCGGTGCCGGCAAAACCGTGAAGGCCTTTATCGATTTCCAGAACGACGTCACCGCCAAGGATATCCGCCAGGCGGTCCACGAAGGCATGCACTCGATCGAGCACGTCAAGCGCTTCACGACGAACGGCATGGCGACCGATCAGGGCAAGACCTCGAACATGCACGGGCTGGCGATCGCCGCCGAGACGCTGGGCAAGCCGATCCCGCAAGTCGGCCTGACCACCTTCCGCCCGCCCTATACGCCGGTGACCTTTGGCTCCATCGTCGGTCATTCGCGTGGAAAGCTATTCGATCCGACCCGCAAAACGCCGATGCATGGCTGGGCCGAGGCGCATGGTGCGGTGTTCGAGGATGTGGGCCAGTGGAAACGCGCCTGGTACTTCCCCATGGCCGGCGAGGACATGCACGCCGCGGTCAACCGCGAATGCGTCACCGTCAGGCAGGCGGCCGGCCTGTTCGACGCCTCGACGCTCGGCAAGATCGAGGTGGTTGGCCCGGACGCGGCCAAGTTCATGGAGCTTCTCTACACCAATCCCTGGGAGAAGCTGGAGCCGGGCCGTTGCCGCTATGGCATCATGCTGCGCGAGGACGGTTTTATCTACGACGACGGTGTCGTCGGTCGCCTGGCGCATGACCGCTTCCATGTCACGACGACGACGGGCGGCGCGGCGCGCGTCATGAACCATATGGAGGACTATCTCCAGACCGAGTTCCCGCACTTGAAGGTCTGGCTGACCTCGGTGTCGGAGCAGTGGGCGGTGGTCGCCGTGCAGGGGCCGAAGTCGCGCGACATCATCGAGCCGCTGGTCGAGGGCATCGACCTCTCCGACGAGGCGATGCCGCACATGTCGGTGCGCGAAGGCAAGATCTGCGGCGTGCCGACCCGGCTCTTCCGCATGTCCTTCACCGGCGATCGCGGTTTTGAGGTGAACGTGCCGGCCGACTATGGGCAGGCGGTGTGGGAGGCGCTGTGGGCAGAGGGGCAGAAGCATGGCGCCTGCGCCTACGGCACGGAGGCCATGCACGTGCTGCGCGCCGAGAAGGGCTACATCATCGTCGGCCAGGATACGGACGGGACGGTGACCCCGGCCGATGCGGGGCTGGAGTGGGCGATCGGCAAGAAGAAAACCGATTTCGTCGGCATCCGCGGCATGGCGCGGCCCGATCTCGTGGGCGCTGGCCGCAAGCAGTTGGTAGGCCTGGCGACCCGCGATCCCAAGATCGTGCTGGAAGAGGGCGCGCAGATCGTCGCCGATCCGAACCAGCCGGTCCCGATGAAGATGATCGGCCACGTGACCTCGAGCTACTGGTCCGAAAATTGCGGCCGCTCGATCGCGATGGGACTGGTCGTCGACGGCCGTTCGCGCATGGGCGAAACCCTGTTCGTGCCCATGCCCGATGGCGTGATCGAGGTCGAGGTGACTGGCGCCGTGTTCTACGATCCGAAGGGAGATCGTCTCAATGGCTAATCCCGCTCAGAACATGCCGGCGACCGCCGACCGCAGGTTTGCGCTGGCCGGCCGCGAGTGGCAGGCGGACGGCGTGCGGATTGCCGTGCTGCCGCCGGCCGAACGCATCTCGCTTCGCGCTCCCGCCGAGTCCGTTGCCGCGCTGTCCTCGGCACTCGGACTGGACCTGCCCGCACGGCCGAAGACCTCCGCCTCTTCCGGTGGCCGCACCGCCCTCTGGCTCGGTCCCGACGAATGGCTTGTGATCGACCAGACCGGCGACCCGCTTGTGGATTGCGCCTCGGTCAGCGAGTTGCACTCGGCTGTCGGCATCTCCCACCGCAACGTCGCCTTCACGGTCTCGGGAGCCGGCGCCGCAGCGACGATCAATGCCGGCTGCCCGCAGGACCTGTCGCTCGCGGCCTTCCCGGTTGGCGGCTGCTCGCGCACGATCCTCGGCAAGGCCGAGATCGTGCTCCTCAGGACCGCGCCGGACGCGTTCCGGGTCGAGTGCTGGCGCTCCTTCTCGGACTATGTGCACGATTTGCTGCTGGAAGCCGCGAACGACGCGCAGGCGTAGCTGCGATCTTCGCAAGCCACCCTCTCCCCGGCGGGGAGAGAGGTGGCCCGAAGGGCCGGATGAGCGGGTGAATAGCCGAGACATCGGCCACAATGATCAGGCAGATATGTCGATCACACCGCAGTCTCCCGCCTCGGAGCCAAAGGCCAGCCGGCGGTCGGACCTGTCCCATGTCATCGCCGTGATCGCGCCCTTGCCCGGGCGGCGCAGCAGCACTTCCTTGGCGTCGGCAAGACGGGCGGCCAGCACCATGCCGTCATTGTAGCCGATCGCGACGATCTCCTCGGTCGGATGGCAGGCGACGCAGGTCACCATCGAATTGCCGCGGGTACCGAGCTCCAGCGGGGCCTTGCCCATCGGCCCGTCCTTCGACTGAAACGGCCAGACGATCGCCGCGGGTGCGCCGGAACTCGCGAGCCACTTGCCCTTGACGCTCCAGGACAGCGATTTGACCTTGGCCGGGTAGCCGGTCATGCGCATGTGCTTGCCGTCGGCAAGCTTCCAGCCGTGCAGCGCGTTTTCCTGCATGGTGGTGACGACGAAATTGCCGTCCGGCGAGAAGATGATGCCGGTATGCGCGCCGGCCCACTCCAACTCGACCGGCTTGCTCTCGGTCGCCGGGAAATGCAGCGTCGCCCCGTTGTAGCGCGCTACGCCCAGGCGCAGCCCCTTCGGAGCGAAGGCCAACCCTTCGGCAGTGCGCGGGTGCTGGAACTCCTTGACCTTGCCGCCCGGCAGCACGACCCAGGCGCTGCGGCCGGCCGCATAGGCCAAGGCGCCCTGCGGGCCGGCGGCCACGCTGGTGATCCATTTGCGGCCGGCCTCCGCGACGACGGCCGTCTCGCCACCCGCACCGATGGAAAAGACCTTGCCGTCCTCACCGCCGGTGAGCAGGCGGTCCGAGCCGGCATCGTAGAAGGCGCAGAGCAGGCCGTCATTGGCCTGGCTCGTCTTATGGCCATGGTCGAGGCGGTGGACCGAACCGTCGGCCAGCGCGAAATACGGCACCTCGCCGATGAAGGCGGTGGCCACGCAATGGCCGTCGAGATCGAGGGGAGCGACTGTGGGCATCAACGCGGCTCCCTCTCCCCCATTGAGGGGGAGATGGCTGCGAAGCAGCCAGAGGGGGTTCGTGCGGCCGTTCTCGGCGCACCAATCAAGTCTAGTACTGCGGGGACAACCCCTCCCGGCCGCTGCGCGGCCACCCTCCCCTCAAGGGGGAGGGGAATGTCGCGACCCATCATCATGCCTGGCACGCCTCGAACGTCTTGCGCAGCCGCTCCTCGTCCAACTCGCGGCCGATGAAGACGAGACGGCTCTCGCGCTTCTCGCCCTCGCGCCATGCGCGCTGGTGGTCGCCTTCCATGATCATGTGGACGCCCTGCAGGACATAGCGCTCCGGGTCCTCCTTGAAGGCGATGATGCCCTTGAGGCGCAGGATGTTGGGACCCTCCATCTGCGAGATCTTCTCGATCCACGGGAAGAACCGCTTCGGGTCCATCTCGCCGCCGCGCAGCGACACCGAGCGCACGGTGATGTCGTGGATCGGCGACACCGCACCGTGGTCGTGGTGATCGTGATTATGCCCGTGATGATCGTGATGATGGTGATCATGGTCACAGTCGGGACCGCAGACATGATCATGGTCGTGCTCGTCCGCATCCAGGAAGTGCGGATCGTTGTCGATCGCGCGCTTCAGGTCGAAGGCGCCGCGGTCGAGCACTTCGCGGAGATCGACGCCGGCACGGGTGGTGCGGTGGATACGTGCGCCGGGGTTGATCGCGCGGATGGTTGCCTCGACCTCGCGAAGCTCCTCCGGGCTGACGAGATCGCTCTTGTTGAGGACGACGGCGTCGGCGAAGGCGATCTGGTCCTCGGCCTCCTTCGAGTCCTTCAGGCGCAGCGGCAGGTGCTTTGCATCGACCAGCGCCACCACCGCATCGAGCCTGGTCTTCGAACGCACGTCCTCGTCCATGAAGAAGGTCTGTGCCACCGGCGCCGGATCGGCCAGGCCCGTCGTCTCCACCAGGATCGCGTCGAAGCGGCCGGGCCGGCGCATCAGGCCTTCCACCGTGCGGATCAGGTCGCCGCGTACCGTGCAGCAGACGCAGCCATTGTTCATCTCGTAGATCTCCTCGTCGGATTCGACGATGAGGTCGTTGTCGATGCCGATCTCGCCGAACTCGTTGACGATCACGGCGTAGCGCTTGCCGTGGCTCTCGGAGAGGATGCGGTTGAGCAGGGTCGTCTTGCCCGCGCCGAGATATCCGGTCAGCACGGTCACGGGAATCTGATTCTGCGTTTCGCTCATGGGACGCCTCGGGCGATTGGGGTTTGCCCCGATATAGGACGCCTCCGCCGCGATTGCACGCGGCTATCGGCTGGACCAGTTGGCAGCGATCTGCCGAGAACTCGCGTGGTGCGACAGTTCGGTCCTGCCTGTCATCCAAATGTAAAGATGCTCTGGCATTAGCCGAGATGCCGCATTCGAATGCCGGCAAAGGACTTGGTGGCACTTCGGCGTGCGTGGCGCCCGCGCGTTGCGTCGAGGCAGGGACAGCGGGCATTTCCGGAGACGGAAAATGACCAGGACGACCAGAATCGCAGCCATGGGACGCCTGCATGCGACGGCACGCCTTGCGCGCACTGCACTGGCTTCCAGGCTGCTCACCCATGGATTCTACGCGGGCCAGGACCAGATCATGCTGGCGCTCGACCGCGACGACGGCCAGACTCCCGGCCAACTCGCCAGCCGCATCGGCGTGCGGCCGCCGACCATCACGAAGACGATAAACCGGCTTCAGGGCCAGGGTTTTCTGGAGAAGCGCGCTTCCGCCAATGACGGGCGGCAGGCCAACATCTATCTCACCGAAGTCGGTCGCCAGGCGATCCGCGACATCGAGAAATCGCTTCGCAAGACGGAGAAACTTGCCTTCAAAGGTTTGGACAAGAAGGAGCAGAAGACGCTGGCAAAGCTCCTGTCGCGTATCGAGGCCAATCTTTCCGCGACGCCACTGCCGCCGCTGGAAGAGGATGAACTTCTGGAAGAGGAGCGGTGACCGGAAAGGCTGTCAGGACTGCAACACTTGCGACTCGATGTTGAGGTTTCCCGGAATGCGCATTGCATGCAGCCGGCCGATGGCCCAATAGCTGTCTAACGCCACGCTCTCTTTCGGCCTTTTGTTGAACCAGATTTCCGCAAGGCATGAAGCCGCGACCCCGGTCCCGGCCATCCTCTTCGTTCTCCTGACCGGTCTGTTCTTCACCGTGCTGGATACATGCGCGAAGTATCTCGTGCTGTCCGGGATGTCCTCCGCCTTCGTCGCCTGGACCCGCTTCGCCGGACACACGCTGCTAGCGGTGGTTCTTCTCGGCGGCTTCCGCAACGCATCCATCTTCAAGGCGGCGAGCCTGCCCATGCAGGTGCTGCGCAGCCTGACGCTGCTCGGCTCGACAATCTTCAACTTCGCGGCACTCATGACGCTGCAGCTTGCCCAGACCGCGGCGATATTCTTCGCCGTCCCGATCCTGGTAACCGCGCTTGCCGGTCCGCTGCTCGGCGAATGGGCAGGGTGGCGCCGCTGGCTCGCCGCGCTGGCCGGCTTCTGTGGCGTGCTCGTCATCACGCGGCCGGGTGTCGGAGAATTCGGCATCGGCCACCTGTTCGCGCTGTGCGCCACCCTGTCGACCTGCTTCTACGTGATCCTGACCCGCCGTATGTCCGCCAAGGAGACGCCCGAGAGCCTCGTCTTCTACTCGGCGCTTGCACCGACGGTGCTGTTGCTGCCGGTCGTGCCGTTCACGGCCTCCGCCCCGCCCGGATTTCTCCACCTCGTCCTTCTAGTAATCATCGCCGCATGCGGGGGCATCGGCCACTGGTTTCTGATCAAGGCCTATTCCATAGCCTCGACCATCTCGCTTGCTCCCTATCCCTATCTCCAGATGGTGTGGATGATCGCAGCCGGTTATCTGGTGTTCGGCCAGTTGCCTGACGGCTGGACACTCGGCGGGGCCGCGATCATCGTGGCGAGCGGGCTCTACATCGTGCATCGCGAGCACAGGCTGCGCGGCCAGGGGCAGAGGGCGGCCAACTGATTGTGCAAGGGCATTGACGCCGCGCGATTAAATGTTTTAAGCGCGCTTTAAAATGTTTAAGCGCCTTCGCGGCGCGGCAGCTCGGGAGGTCAAGCTGGCGCAGAAGATCAAGCTTTCGACGATTGCCGATGCGCTTGGTGTCTCGACCGCGACGGTGTCGCTGGCCCTGCGCGACAGTCCGCTCGTAGCGGACTCGACGCGGGACCGCATCAAGGAGCATGCCCGCACCATCGGCTACATCTACAACAGGCGGGCGGCAAGCCTGCGCACTTCCCGGTCGGGCATCGTCGGGGTTGTGGTGCACGACATCATGAACCCCTTCTTCGCCGAGATCCTGCGCTCCATCGAGACCGAGCTCGACCGCAGCCGGCAGACCTTCATCCTCTCCAACCACTACGACCAGCTCGAGAAACAGCGCACCTTCATCGACACGCTGCTGCAACTGGGCGCGGACGGCGTGATCATGTCGCCCGCGATCGGCACGCCGCCGGAAGACATCAGGATGGCGGAGGAGAACGGGTTGCCCGCGGTCCTGATCGCGCGCACCGTCGAGAACGCCAACGTTCCGGTGTTCCGCGGCGACGACGCCTATGGCACCGCGCTGGCGACCAACCACCTGATTTCGCTCGGTCATACCCGAATCTCGATGATCGGCGGCACAGACCAGACCTCGACCGGCCGCGACCGCTATCAGGGCTATGTCGACGCCATGGAGAAGGCCGGGCTGGAGGTAAAACCCTCCTGGCGCATCCCGGGGCCGCGCACGAAGCAGGCTGGGTTCGAGGCTGCCAGCCAGTTCCTCGCGCTGAAGGACCATCCGACCGCGGCGGTGTGCTGGAACGATCTGGTCGCCATCGGCCTGATGAACGGCATTGCGCGCGCGGGGCTGACGCCGGGCGTCGATATTTCGGTGACCGGCTATGACGATCTCGAGGAGGCCGCAATCGCCACGCCGGCCCTGACGACGGTGTGGAATGGGCAGCGCGAGGTCGGACGACGCGCGGCGCGCGCCCTTCTCGACAAGCTCGCGGGCACGGCGCTGAAGCCCTCGCAGGAGCTGATAAAGCCCGAATTGCACGTGCGCCAATCGACCTCGCGGCCGGTCGAACGCGCCTGATCCTTTCAATCCAGAACAGAGCGGAACGCAATGCCTTCCAATACCAAGTCGGTTGTCGTGCTAGTGCCGGGAAAGCTCAACCAGCACGCGCTGGAGCGCATCGGAAACGAGTTCGAGCTGGTGCCGATCGACAGCGTCTCGGCCTCCCTGGTGACGTCCGAGATCGCCGCGAAGGTTCGCGGGATTGCCAGTGCGGCCGGTGCTGACGCTACCCTGATCGACGCCCTGCCCAATCTCGAGATCATCGCCAATTTCGGCGTCGGCTACGATGCCGTGGACTCCAAGCACGCCGCGGCCAGGGGCGTCATGGTCACCAACACGCCGGACGTGCTGACCGAGGAGGTCGCGGACACCGCGATCGGGCTACTTCTCAATACGGTGCGCGAGCTCGGCCGCTCGGAGAACTGGCTACGCGAAGGCAAATGGGTGAGCGATGGCAATTACCCCCTCACCCCGCTGACGCTGCGCGGCAGGAGCGCCGGCATCTTCGGCATGGGCAGGATCGGGATCGCGATAGCCAAGCGACTGGAGGCGTTCGGCCTCTCGATCGCCTATCACAACCGACGCCCCGTCGAGGGCGTCGATTACACCCATCATTCGACCCTGAAGGGTCTGGCCGAGGCGGTCGACACGCTGATCTCGGTCGCGCCAGGCACGCCCGAGACCGCCAAGGCCGTCAATGCGGAGATTCTCGCGGCGCTTGGGCCGAACGGCGTCTTCATCAATATCGGGCGCGGCATGACGGTGGACGAAGATGCGCTCGCGAAGGCGCTAACCGATGGAATCATCGCGGCTGCCGGCCTCGACGTCTTTGCCAACGAACCGCACGTGCCGCAGGCGCTGCTCGATGCGCCAAACGCGACGCTGCTGCCGCATGTCGGCTCTGCTTCCGTCCATACCCGCCGCGCCATGGCCGACCTCTGTGTGGACAACCTCGTGTCGTGGTTCTCCGAGGGCCGACCGCTGACCGCTGTTCCGGAGACCGCTCACATCAAGGTCGGCTGACAACTCCAACCGCCGAGGCGCAACTTGAGAGCGTTCTGCGGCGAATCGCAATAGTCGGATTTCGACGAACTTGGAGTGCGCAAGACCGCGACTTCTGGACGTGTGACCGCATTTCTGTCTATAAGCCCCCAGCTCCAGAAATCGCCGAACCTCCTTCAGGCAGTGACGTCATGGCCGGTCATTCACAATTCAAGAACATCATGCACCGCAAGGGCCGCCAGGATGCGGTCCGCTCAAAAATCTTCTCCAAGCTGGCGCGCGAGATCACCGTTGCGGCCAAGCTCGGCGCCCCCGACCCCGAAATGAATCCCCGCCTCAGGCTCGCCATCCAGAACGCCAAGGCGGAGTCCATGCCCAAGGACAACATCCAGCGGGCGATCAACAAGGCGATCGGCGGCGACACGGAGAACTATGACGAGGTCCGCTACGAGGGCTATGGCCCGGGCGGCATCGCCCTCATCGTCGAGGCCCTGACCGACAATCGCAATCGCACCGCGTCCAACGTCCGCGCCGCCTTCACCAAGGCCGGCGGTGCACTCGGCGAAACCGGCTCGGTGTCTTTCCTGTGGGACCGGGTGGGCGAGATCTTCTACAAGCCGGAGGCGGGCGATGCCGACAAGGTGATGGAAGCCGCCATCGAGGCCGGCGCCGAGGATGTCCATTCCGACGAGAACGGGCACATTATCCAGTGCACTTTCGAGGATGTCGGCGAGGTCTCCAAGGCGCTCGAGGCCGCGCTCGGCGAGGCCGAAAGCGTAAAGATCATCTGGAAGCCGCAGACCAACGTCCCGGTCGACGAGGAGCGCGCCCAGTCGATCATGAAGCTCGTCGCGCATCTCGAGGACGACGACGACGTCCAGAACGTCTATGCCAACTTCGAGGTCGACGAAGCGACCCTGGCCAAGCTGAGCGCCGCCTAAGGATGAACGATCGGCAGGCCAAGCCGGCCGTCACGATCACCTATTGCACGCAGTGTCATTGGCTGCTGCGTGCCGCGTGGATGGCGCAGGAGCTGCTCTCGACCTTCGGAACCGATCTCGGCGCGGTGACGCTCGTGCCCGGCACGGGCGGCATCTTCACCATCACCTGCAACGAAACCCTGGTCTGGGACAGGAAGCGCGGCGGCGGCTTTCCCGATGCGGCCAAGCTGAAGCAGCTCGTGCGCGACGTCATCGACCCCGAGCGGGATCTCGGCCACGCCGACCGGCGCTGACGGTCACTCCTAATCCTCCACGAAGATCAGCGCCGGCGTCTCCAGCAGCGCCTTGATCCGCTGCACGAACACGGCAGCATTCCAGCCGTCGACGACGCGGTGGTCGAAGGAGGAGGAGAGGTTCATCATCTTGCGCGGCACGAATTGCGAGCCGTCCCAAATCGGCCGGACCACAATCTTGTTGACGCCCACGATCGCCACTTCCGGATGATTGATGATCGGCGTCGTCGCGATCCCGCCGAGCGCCCCCAGCGAGGTGATCGTGATGGTAGAGCCGGAGAGTTCCTCGCGTGTCGCCGTGCCGGCCTTCGCTGCTTCCGACAGTCGCGTCAGTTCGGACGCACAATCGAACAGATCGCGGGCTTCAGCATGGCGCACGACCGGCACCATCAGCCCCGAGGGCGTCTGGGTAGCGATACCGATATGCACGCCGCCGAAGCGGTGGATCACGCCCGACGCGTCGTCGAAATGCGAATTCACGATCGGCTGCTCGCGGATCGCTTTCACCATCGCCCGCATCAGGAAGGGCAGCACGGTGAGTTTTGGACGGCCGGGTCGGTCCTCCCTGTTCAGTTTCTCGCGAAGCTCCTCCAGCGCGGTGACGTCGACCTCCTCGACATAGGTGATGTGCGGGATGCGCGACCACGCCAGCGCCATCTTCTCGGCGATCCTGCGGCGCAGGCCGACGATCTTGATCTCCTCGACCGACGTGTCGGCGGCAAGATGTGGCCGGGCAGTAGGTGCGGGACCTCGCCTGAGAAACACATCGAGATCCTCATGGGTGATGCGTCCGGCCGGCCCGGTCCCCGGCACCTGGCGCAGGTCGATGCCGCCCTCTTTTGCGCGTAGCCGCACCGCTGGCGAAGCCAGGGGTTTTCCATCGGCGATCCGGGCCGTCGGACGTGCGCCCTCTGGTCGCGCAGAGATCGCGGCAGCTCGGATCCCTGCGCTCGTATGAGCGCTGAGGCGCGCGCTGGTGCCGGCACCGGCACTCGGGCCAGCGCCAGCGCCGATACCGCCGCGGATCTCCGTCGTAGTAACAGTATCCGATCTCAGCGCAGCAGCCGCTGCGGCCGCACCGCTCGCGTGCCCGCTTACTTTGACCGCCAGTTCCGTCGCCTCTGGCGGAGGCGGAATATGCTCACCCTCCTCCGACATTCCGTCCGCGAGCGGCGCCTTGTCCTCGCCATCGTCCATGGGCGCATCGCGACCGGTAGACCCGGCGGCTCCAACCTTGAGGCGGACGATTGGCGAGCCGACCGGCACCGATTGGCCGATCTCGGCCCCAAGCCAGATCACCTCGCCGTCGACTGGCGAAGGAATCTCCACGGTCGCCTTGTCGGTCATCACGGCCGCGAGCACGCTGTCCTCGCGCACGAGGTCTCCGACCTTCACATGCCACTCGACGAGCTCGGCCTCCGCCACGCCCTCTCCGACGTCCGGCAGCTTGATCACGTGCTCAGGCATGGCGGCTTCTCCTTCCGCCGTGACTGTGAATGGCGCCCTCACCCGGGTGAGGGGGAGAAGTGAAGCTGGTGTCGAGGCAAGTTTTCCGCATCTCACGCCTCCATCGTCTCAACCAAGGCGCGGCCAACTCTCGCCGGGCCTGGAAAATAGTCCCACTCCTGCGCGTGCGGATACGGCGTGTCCCAGCCGGTGACCCGGATGACCGGAGCTTCCAAATGATAGAAGCAGTGGCGCTGCACCAGCGCGGCAAGCTCGGCGCCGAAGCCTGAAGTCAGCGTCGCCTCGTGCACGACGACGCAGCGGCCCGTCTTCGAGACGGACTCCTTGATGGCGTCGAGGTCGAGCGGGAGCAGCGTCCGCAAATCAAGAATCTCGGCGTCGATGCCGGTCTCCTCGGCCGCCGCCTCCGCCACATAGACCATCGTCCCGTAGGCGAGCACGGTGAGCGCCGAGCCTTCGCGCCGCACCGCCGCCTTGCCGAGCGGGACGGCATAGTGCCCGTCCGCAACCTCGCCCAGCGGGTGTTTTGCCCAGGAGGTGACCGGCCGCTCGTGGTGGCCGTCGAAGGGACCGTTGTAGAGGCGCTTCGGCTCCAAGAAGATCACCGGATCGGGGTCCTCGATCGAGGCGATCAGCAGCCCCTTGGCATCAGCGGGGTTCGATGGCACCACGACCTTCAAGCCGGACACGTGCGTGAACAGCGCCTCGGGGCTCTGGCTGTGGGTCTGGCCGCCAAAGATGCCGCCGCCCGTCGGCATGCGGATGACGATCGGGCAGGTGAACTCGCCGTTGGAGCGATAGCGGATGCGCGCCGCCTCCGAGACGATCTGGTCGTAGGCGGGATAGACGTAGTCGGCGAACTGCACCTCGATGCAGGGCCGCAGCCCGTAGGCCGCCATGCCGATGGCCACGCCGACGATGCCGAGTTCGCTGATCGGCGTGTCGAAGCAGCGGGTTTTTCCATACTTCTGCTGCAGGCCCTGCGTGCAGCGGAACACCCCGCCGAAATAGCCGACGTCCTCGCCGAACACGACGACCCGCTCGTCCTGCCCCATCGCGACGTCCATCGCGTCGCGGATCGCCTCGATCATGGTGCGGCGGGGCATTAGGGGGCTCCTCGCCGGCTCGGCGTTGCCCTCCCCCTTGAGGGGAGGGTGGCCGCGAAGCGGCCGGGAGGGGTCGCCTCGGCCGTGCGTGACGCAATTTGGGAGTCGAGCGCTGCCGCTCGGACCCCCTCTGTCGCCTTCGGCGACATCTCCCCCTCGAGGGGGGAGAGAACGTGGGCGATTTTCATCCTACACCCCCGCTTCCTGCCGCTGCCGGCGCAGGTGCGGCGGCATTTCGGCATAGACGCCCTCGAACATGTCGCGCACCGAAGGCTTGCCGCCGGCGTGCAGCGTGCCGTGACTTTCGGCCTCCTTCTGCGCGGCGATCACGGTGTCGAGGATCTCGGCCTCGGCCTGGCGGTGCCGCTCCTCCGACCATGCACCCTTGCGGATCAGATGCGCCTTCAGCCTCAGCACGGGGTCGCCGAGCGGCCAGGCGGCGGACTCCTCCTTCGGCCGGTAGGCGGAGGGGTCATCCGAGGTCGAATGGGCGCCGACGCGGTAGGTGACGTATTCGACCAGCGTAGGGCCGAGGTTGCGCCGCGCCCGGGCAATCGCCCATTTGCCCACCGAGTGCACGGCGAGATAGTCGTTGCCGTCGACCCTGAGCGACGGGATGCCGAAGCCGAGACCTCGCGCCGCGAAGGTGCCGGAGCCGCCGCGGGCAATGCCCTGGAAGGTCGAGATCGCCCACTGGTTGTTGACGATGTTGAGGACGACCGGCGCACGATAGGTGGAGGCGAAGACCAGCGCGGCTTGGAAATCGCTTTCGGCGGTCGAGCCGTCGCCGACCCATCCGACGGCGATCCTGGTGTCGTTGCGGATGGCGGACGCCATCGCCCAGCCCACCGCCTGTACGAATTGTGTCGTGAGGTTGCCGGAGATCGAGAAGAAACCGTAGTCGCGCGCCGAGTAGAGCACCGGCAGTTGGCGCCCCTTCAGCGGGTCGCGCTCGTTGGAAAAGATCTGGTTCATCATGTCGACCATCGGATAGCCACCCGCGATCAGCAGGCCGGCTTGGCGATAAGTCGGAAAATTCATGTCGCCGGGCTGGAGCGCCTTGCGGAAGGCGCAACTCACCGCCTCCTCGCCCATGTGCTGCATGTAGAACGAGGTTTTTCCCTGGCGCTGGGCATTGAGCATGCGGGCGTCAAACGTCCTCAGCGTCATCATGTGGCGGAGACCTTCGAGCAGTTCCTCGTCGGTCAGCGTTCCCGCCCAGGGGCCGACTGCCTCGCCCTCGCGGTTCAGCACGCGGATGATGGAGAAGGCGAGGTCGCGGATCTCGCGCGGGTCGACGTCGACCTCGGGCCGAGGCACCGAGCCGGCCTTGGGGATCGGCACGTTCGAGAAGTCGGGCGTACCGCCCGGCCGGACCTCCGGTTCCGGAACGTGAAGGCTGAGCGGCGCGTAACGCGTCATCCGATCCTCCCTGCCGCTGGCGCAAGCCTTTCTCAAACGAGGCTGCATTGCAATGCGCCTTGTGGGCGGCGCAATTTGTGCGGGCATGGAATAAGATAGCGCAAAGGCCGGAAAAGTTCCTGGCGATCTCGGAGGCGCAGGGGCAATTTGCTTGCGCAGATTGCTTCTTTTGCTGTGCCGATGTTGCGCGCGCCCGCGGATCGCTTGCTGGTTGGGGGCGGCGGAATCCGCTGCCGCGCCGCCCTGCCACCCAGCCAAGCTTGACTTTCCGTTGGTTTTCTTGTTGAAGCCCGCAAAACTCCGCGACGAGTAGATACTCCGAGCGCCGACCGGGACGCCGTTAGACTGGACCGATCCCGGAGGCCAACACCCGGCAGCGCGATGCGCCCCCGGGTGCTTTTCGGCTTTGTGCCGGCGCTCGAGCTTCCATCTCGCCCCTGGAGCCACTACCTCTCGGGTCGACAAGACGCGAGACAAGGGAAGCTTGATGTTCGAGAGCCTTCAGGAACGGCTTGGTTCCATCCTCAACGGCCTGACCGGCCGCGGCGCGCTGTCGGAGGCCGACGTCTCCGCGGCTCTGCGCGAGGTCCGCCGTGCGCTGATCGAGGCCGACGTGGCGCTCGAGGTGGTCCGCTCCTTCACCGACAAGGTGCGCGCCAAGGCCGTCGGTGCCGAGGTGCTGAAGTCGATCAAGCCTGGCCAGATGGTCGTCAAGATCGTCCACGACGAGCTTGTCGAGATGCTCGGCGCGGAAGGCAAGACGATCGACCTCAACGCGCCCGCGCCGGTCGTCGTCATGATGGTCGGCCTGCAGGGCTCCGGCAAGACCACCACCACCGCCAAGATCGCCAAGCGGCTCACCGAGCGCCAGGGCAAGAAGGTCCTGATGGCCTCGCTCGACACGCGCCGTCCGGCCGCGCAGGAGCAGCTGCGGCAGCTGGGCGAGCAGATCAAGGTCGCGACCTTGCCGATCATCGCCGGGCAGTCGCCGGTCGACATCGCCAAGCGCTCCGTCCAGGCCGCGAAGCTCGGCGGACACGATGTCGTCATCCTTGACACCGCCGGCCGAACGCATATCGACGAGCCGCTGATGGCCGAGATGGCCGAGATCCGTCAGGTCTCGAACCCGCACGAGATCCTGCTGGTGGCGGACTCGCTGACCGGCCAGGACGCCGTCAATCTCGCTAGGAACTTCGATGAGCGCGTCGGCATCACCGGCCTGGTGCTCACCCGCATGGACGGCGACGGGCGCGGTGGCGCAGCCCTTTCCATGCGCGCTGTCACCGGCAAGCCGATCAAGCTAATCGGCGTCGGCGAGAAGATGGACGCGCTGGAGGAGTTCCATCCCAAGCGCATCGCCGACCGCATCCTCGGCATGGGCGACATCGTCTCGCTCGTCGAGAAGGCGGCCGAGACCCTCGACGCGGAAAAAGCCGCGGCGATGGCCAGGAAGATGCAGTCCGGCAAGTTCGACCTGAACGATCTCGCCGATCAGCTGCAGCAGATGCAAAAGCTCGGCGGAATGGGCGGCATCATGGGCATGATGCCCGGCATGGGTAAGATGAAGGACCAGATGGCGGCGGCCGGTCTGGACGACAAGATGTTCGGCCGCCAGCTCGCTATCATCTCGTCGATGACCAAGGCCGAGCGCGCCAATCCCGACATGCTCAAGCACAGCCGCAAGAAGCGCATTGCCGCCGGTTCGGGCACCGACGCCGCCGAGATCAACAAGCTGCTGAAGATGCACCGCCAGATGGCCGACATGATGAAGGCGATGGGCGGCAAGGGCAAAGGCGGCGGCATGATGCGCGGCCTGATGGGCGGCATGGCCCAGAAGATGGGTCTGGGCGGTCTCGCCGGCGGTATGGGCGGAATGGGCGCCCTGCCCGATCTCTCCAAGATGGACCCCAAGCAGCTCGAGGCTCTGCAGAAGCAGGCCGAGGCGGCCGGCCTCGGCAAGGGGCTTCCGGGCGGACTGCCTGGGATGCAGGGCGGCGGCCTGCCGGGACTTCCCGGCGGCGAACTCCCCGGCCTTCCCGGCGGCATGAAGCTGCCGGGCCTCGGCGGCATGCCGGGCCTCGGCAAGAAGAAGTGAGGGGGAGATGAAGGAGCAGGACGCCTACGACCCCATTGCCGCCGGTTACAAGACCGTGACGGACGCCTATGAAGCGCTGAAGATATATCGCGCCTCGATCGACAATATCGACGCTGCCCTCATCCACATGCTGGCGGAGCGTTTTCGCTGCACCAAGGCGGTCGGCGTGCTGAAGGCCACTCATGGCTTGCCACCGGCTGATCCGTCTCGCGAGACCCAGCAGATCGCCCGCCTGCGGCGGCTGGCGCAGGAAGCCAATCTCGACCCCGACTTCGCGGAAAAGTTCCTGAACTTCGTGGTCAAGGAAGTCATCCGCCATCACGAGCAGATCGCCGCTTCCAACGGTGGTCCTCAGCTGGCCGGGACCGGCGATACCGAATCCAAATGAATCTCAACGGATCGAACTTTTAGGAGAAAGACATGTCACTGAAGATCCGACTGGCCCGCGCGGGCTCCAAGAAGCGTCCCTACTATCATATCGTCATCGCCGACGTGCGGTCGCCGCGCGACGGACGCTTTATCGAGATCGTGGGCGCCTGGAACCCGCTGCTGCCGAAAGACGCCGAGCGCGTGAAGGTCGACGCCGACCGCGTGAAGCATTGGCTCGGCAACGGCGCGCTGCCGACCGACCGCGTCGCCCGCTTCCTCGATGCGGCCGGCCTGACGAAGCGCGAGGCGCGCTCAAACCCGACCAAGGCGCTGCCGGGCAAGAAGGCCCAGGCTCGTCTCGACGCCATCAAGAAGGCGCAGGAAGAGGCCGCTGCGGCCATCGCCGCCGCGACTGCTGCGCCCGAGGAAGGCGCTGCTTCCTGATAGGTTCTCGAAAGGGCGCGGCGCTGCCGCGCCCTTTATCCTAGCTCCAATCCCCTTCCGGCGTGCCGTTGAAGCGTTTCTTCAGGCGCGACCAGCAGTCGATGTAGTCCTCCTGCAGCGTTTCCAGATCTGCGGCGTAGCGCGTCAGCATCTGCGGGAAGCGCGTCTCGAACATGAACGCCATCGTGTCTTCGAGCTTCACCGGTTTCAGCTCGGCGCGTGAGGCTTTTTCGAATCCTTCCGCATCCGGCCCGTGCGCCAGCATCATGTTGTGCAGGCTCATGCCGCCCGGCACAAAACCGGTTTCCTTGGCGTCGTAGCGGCCGCGGATCAGGCCCATGAACTCGCTCATCACGTTGCGATGGTACCAGGGTGGGCGGAAAGTATCCTCGGCCACCAGCCAGCGCGGCGGGAAGATGACGAAGTCGACATTCGCCGTCCCCTCCTCGCCCGAAGGCGCGGTCAAGACCGTGAAGATCGACGGGTCGGGATGGTCGAACAGGATGGCGCCGACTGGCGAGAAGGTCGAAAGGTCGTATTTATAGGGCGCATAGTTGCCGTGCCAGGCGACCACGTCGAGCGGCGAATGGCCGATCTCGGTGACGTGGAATGAGCCACACCATTTCACGACAATCCGGCAGGGCGTCTCCTTGTCCTCGAACCACGCGACCGGCGTCTTGAAGTCTCGCGGGTTGGCCAGGCAATTGGCGCCGATCGGACCGCGGTTGGGCAGAGTGAACTTCGCCCCGTAGTTCTCGCAGACATAGCCCCGCGCCTCGCCGTCCGGCACCTCGACCCTGAACATCAGGCCGCGCGGCAGCACGGCGATCTCGCCGGGCACGAGCTCGATGATGCCCATCTCTGTGACGAAGCGTATGCGGCCGGTCTGGGCGACAACGAGCATTTCGGCGTCGGCATTGAAGAAGTGGTCGTCCGTCATCGAGCGATTTGCGAGATAGATATGCGAGGCCATGCCGGACTGCCCGAGCGCATCGCCGGCAGTGGTCATCGTCCGCATGCCCTGGAGGAAATCCGTCGGCTCCGAAGGCATGGGCGGCGGGTCCCAGCGGTATTGGCCGAGCGCCAGCTCGTGGTCGCCCATGTTGGGAGCCGTCTTCCAGTTCGGAAACTCAGCTCGGCGGAAGCGGCGGTGATGCTTCACGCTCGGGCGGATGCGGTAGAGCCAGGACCGCTCGTTGGCGCCGCGCGGCGCGGTGAAGGGCGAGCCCGAAAGCTGCTCGGCATAGAGGCCGTAGGCCGGACGCTGCGGCGAGTTTCGGCCCTGGGGGAGGGAGCCGGGGAGCGTCTCCGTCTCGAAGTCGTTGCCGAAACCGGGCATGTAGGAAAGCGTCATCGTCGTCCTCCTCGCAGTCGGCCCTCGTGCCGCATTGTAGACTCGTCTCCTGCAGGCTCAATCAGGAACAACGGCAAAAGGGCCTGAGCGCTGCTGTCCGGGTTGACTCATCCGTGACCCTGGGGTAGGGACGCGGCAACCGGCGCGGAGTCTTTTCCCGCGCTGGTTTCGTTTGAACGCTCGGCGTTCATATATCGCAACGACTGATAAAAAGACGGCTAGGTCGCGATGGCGGCCGAAATGCCGGACCGAACAGCGAAAGGCTAAAGATGTTCGCAGTCATCAAGACTGGTGGCAAGCAGTACCGCGTTGCCGCCAACGATGTGATCAAGATCGACAGGCTTGCCGGAGAGGCGGGCCAGGTGGTGGAATTCGGCCAGGTTCTGGCCTTCGGTGAGGGCGACAGCGCCACCTTCGGCGCGCCCTTCGTGGAAGGTGCGGTCGTCAAGGCCGAGGTGGTCGAGCAGGGCCGTGGCCGTACGGTCATCGCGTTCAAGAAGCGCCGCCGGCAGAATTCGCGCCGCAAGCGCGGCAATCGCCAGCACGAGACGACGGTGCGGATCACCGAGATCCTGACCGGCGCTCCGAAGAAGGCAAAGGCCGAAAAAAAGGCTGAAGCCCCGGCCGAATCCGAGTAAGACGAGAACCGAAGGAGAAGAACAATGGCACACAAGAAGGCTGGCGGTTCGTCGCGCAACGGTCGCGATTCGGAATCCAAGCGCCTCGGCGTGAAGAAGTTCGGCGGCGAGTCCGTACTGGCCGGCAACATCCTCGTGCGTCAACGCGGCACCAAGTGGCACCCCGGCACCAATGTCGGCATGGGCAAGGATCATACCCTTTTTGCGCTCGAGGCCGGTGCCGTCGCATTTGCCAAGAAAGCCAACGGCCGAACCTACGTATCGGTGAACCCGATTCAGGAAGCAGCGGAGTAGCCGGACCCGCACCACAACACCGGCGCCCCATCTCGGGAACCGGTGTCTGGCAGAGCCAGAAAAGGATCAGGGGAGATGGGTCGCCATCTCCCCTTTTCATTGCTGGAGGACTGCCATGGTTGCCGAGAAGGAAGTCAGCGAAGACGAAAGTCTGGCGATCGCCCGCCGGATCCTGACCACCGAGCGCCTGATTATGCGCCAGCCGCGCGAGAGCGACATCCCCGCGTTGGTAGTCCTGGCGGACAACCGGCACGTGGCGGAGATGCTTGCCCGCATGCCGCACCCCTACGGGGAGGCGGAGGCCCGCACCTTCATCGCCATGGAGCAGCGGCGCATGGTCGGAGCCGCCTACGCTCTGACGCTCGCCGGCAACGGCACGCTCATTGGATGCGCCGGGCTGAACGCCACCGAGCGCGGGCTCGAACTGGGCTACTGGATCGGCGAGCCCCACTGGAAGCAGGGTTTTGCGACGGAAGCGGCGCATGCGCTGGTCGACCTGGCCTTCGAGGCGACCGACACCAACGTGCTGCATGCCTCCTGCCGCGTGATCAATCCGGCGTCGCGGCGCGTGATCCACAAGTGCGGGTTCCAGTATGCCGGCCAGGGCATGATGCACTCGCTAGTGGCCGGCCAGGTGCCGATCGAGCGCTACCGGCTGGACCGCAGGACCTGGGCCAGCCTGCGCAGTTGGGCGAGAAGTTGAGGCGTACGGAGGACGACAGGCTTCTTGCTCGCATGAAAGAACCCCCTCTCCGTCCCGCCCTTCAGGCTCGACGGAGAGGGGGTCGACAGTGTTCCTCAGTGAGCGGGACAACCCCAGCCCCGAGGGCCATCTCCACCACACCCCTCGCGCCGCGGGGCATATTCAGCTAGAGCGGGCGCGCAATTCGGCGCCGATGTGAGACCATGAAATTTCTCGACCAGGCCAAAGTCTACATCCGCTCCGGCGACGGGGGACGCGGTTCCGTCTCCTTCCGGCGCGAAAAATTCATTGAGTTCGGCGGGCCGGACGGGGGCGACGGCGGACGCGGCGGCGATGTCTGGGTCGAGGCGGTCGACGGGCTGAACACGCTTATCGACTACCGATATCAGCAGCATTTCCGGGCCAAGACCGGCGTGCACGGCATGGGCCGCAACCGCACCGGAGCGAAGGGCGCCGACGTGGTCCTGAAGGTGCCGGCCGGCACGCAGGTCTACGAGGAGGACAACGAGACGCTGATCTGCGACCTCACCGAGGTCGGACAGCGCTTCCTCCTCGCCAAGGGCGGCAATGGCGGTTTTGGCAACCAGCATTTCAAGACCTCGACCAACCAGGCACCGCGCCATGCGAACCCCGGGCTTCCCGGCGACGAGAAGACGATCTGGCTGAGGCTGAAGCTGATCGCTGATGCGGGTCTGGTCGGGCTGCCGAACGCAGGCAAGTCGACCTTCCTGGCGTCGGTGAGCGCTGCGAAGCCGAAGATTGCCGACTACCCCTTCACCACGCTGCACCCCAACCTCGGCGTCGCCCGCATCGACGCGCGCGAGTTCGTCATCGCCGATATCCCCGGGCTGATCGAAGGGGCGCACGAGGGTGTGGGTATCGGCGACCGCTTCCTCGGCCATGTCGAGCGCACCCGCGTGCTGCTGCACCTGGTCTCGGCGCAAGAGGAGAGCCCGGCCAAGGCCTACAAGACGGTCCGGGCCGAGTTGGAGGCCTACGGCAACGGCCTTGCCGAGAAGCCGGAGATCGTTGCGCTGTGCCAGGCCGACACGCTGGATGCCGAGGGCCGGAAGAAGAAGCTTGCTTCCCTGAAGCGCGCCGCGGGCCGCACGCCGCTGATGCTTTCTGCGGTGTCTGGTGAGGGCGTGGAAGCGGCGCTGCGGAGCCTGATGGCGGAGATCGAAGGCGCGCGGGAAGAGGCACCGGCGGGAGCAGACGAGCGGTGGCAGCGGTAATCCGGATGCAATCATTGTAAATGAACGGAATGGTGACTCCCTCTCTCAAACCCTACCGCCGCATCACGGTAAAGATCGGCTCGGCGCTGCTGGTGGATCGCGAAGCCGGCCTCAAGCGCGCATGGCTTGAGTCGCTTTGCGACGACATTGCCGCGCTTGCTTCTAATGGCGCCGAGATCCTGGTCGTCTCTTCCGGCGCCATCGCACTCGGCCGCACGGTTCTGTCGCTCGGCAGGCGCAGGCTGAAGCTGGAAGAAAGCCAGGCGGCGGCCGCGGTCGGCCAGATCGCGCTGGCCAGCGCCTGGTCGGAGGCGCTGGGCCGCCACGGCCTGCGCTCGGGCCAGATCCTGCTCACCCTCGGCGACACCGAGGAGCGCCGCCGCTATCTCAATGCGCGCGCCACTATCTCCAAGCTCCTGGAATTCACGGCCGTTCCGGTGATCAACGAGAACGACACGGTCGCCACCACCGAGATCCGCTATGGCGACAACGACAGGCTGGCTGCCCGCGTCGCGACCATGATGGGCGCCGACCTGCTGGTGCTCCTCTCCGACATCGACGGGCTATACACCGCGCCGCCCGCCAAAGACCCGAAGGCCGAGTTCATCCCCGTAGTCGACCGCATCACGCCGGAGATCGAGGCGATGGCCGGGGCTGCCGCCTCCGAACTGTCGCGTGGCGGCATGCGCACCAAGCTCGACGCCGGCAAGATCGCGACGCTGGCCGGGACCGCCATGATCATCACCTCCGGCACGCGCAACAATCCGCTCTCGGCGATCGAGCGGGGCGAGCGCGCGACCTTCTTCCGCCCGAGCCCCAACCCGGTGAAAGGCTACAAGACCTGGATCGCCGGCCAGTTGGAGCCGGCCGGGCGGCTGACCATCGATGCCGGCGCAGTCCAGGCGCTGCTTGCTGGAAAATCCCTGCTGCCGGCCGGCGTGCGCGCGGTGACCGGCACGTTTTCTCGCGGCGACACCGTGGCCATCGTCGATCCCGAAGGGCGCGAGATCGCGCGGGGCCTTATCGGCTACGATTCGGTCGATGCCATGAAGATCGCAGGCAGGAAGACCGGCGACATAGAGGCGGTTCTCGGCTATGAAGCCCGTTCCGCGATGATCCACCGGGACGACCTGGTGGTGAGGGAAAGGGCGGCGCGCCGACGCGAAGCTGCGCAGGATTGAGCCATGCTGAACAGGAACGACATCGCCGGGCACGACACGGTCTCTATCATGGCCGAGATCGGCCGCAGGGCGCGCGCGGCCGAGCGGCCACTGGCGCTGGCTTCGCCGGAGCAGAAGCGAGCCGCGCTGATCGCCATGGCCGACGCGATCGTGCGTGACGGGCGAAGAATCCTCGAGGCAAATGCCATCGACCTGAAGAACGGCGAGGAAGCCGGCCTGTCGAGCGCCATGATGGACCGGCTGAAGCTGACGCCCGACCGCATCAAGGGAATGGCCGACGGCGTGCGTGCCATCGCCGAGCTCCGCGATCCGGTGGGCGACGTGATCGCCGAATGGGACCGGCCGAACGGCCTTCACATGGAGCGCGTGCGCACGCCGCTCGGCGTCATCGGAGTCATCTATGAGAGCCGGCCCAATGTGACGGCGGATGCCGGCGCGCTCTGCCTGAAGGCGGGCAACCCGGTGATCCTGCGCGGAGGCTCGGACTCGCTCAACTCGTCGTCGGCAATCCACGCCTCCCTTGCCGAGGGCCTAAGGGCCGCGGGGCTGCCTGAGGAGGCCATCCAACTCGTGCCGGTGGCGGATCGTGCCGCGGTCGGCGAGATGCTGAAGGGTCTTTCCGGCAATCTCGACGTGATCGTGCCGCGCGGCGGAAAAAGCCTCGTCGCCCGCGTGCAGGCCGAGGCGCGCGTGCCGGTGTTTGCGCATCTCGAAGGCCTCTGCCATGTCTATGTCGACCGCTCGGCGAAGCTCGACATGGCGGTTTCGGTGGTCGTCAACGCCAAGATGCGCCGCACCGGCATCTGCGGCGCGGCGGAGACGCTGCTGGTCGATCGCGCCGTGGCCGCGACTCATCTCATGCCGATTCTTGACGCGCTCGCTGCGGCAGGCTGCGAAATCCGCGCCGATGCGGAGGTGCAGGCACTCTATCCTGCGGCCAAACCCGCCACCGAAGCGGACTGGTCGACCGAGTATCTTGAGGCGATCCTCTCGGTAAAACTGATCGACGGGATCGGCGGCGCAATCGAGCACATCGACCAGTGGTCGTCGCACCACACCGAGGCAATCATCGCCGAGGACGCGGCCACCGTGGAGCGCTTCTTCAACGAGGTGGATTCGGCCATCCTGCTACACAATGCCTCGACCCAGTTCGCTGACGGCGGCGAGTTCGGTTTCGGCGGCGAGATCGGCATCTCGACGGGCAAGATGCACGCCCGCGGGCCAGTGGGCGTCGAGCAACTGACTTCCTTCAAGTACCGCGTGCGCGGCACCGGGCAGGTCAGGCCGTGAGCTAAGCTTGGCGTCGTTCGACGACACCCCCTCTGGCCTGCTTCCCTGATCCGGTTCGCCTCCTCCTGACAAGCTCACCCCGATCGTGCTATGATGTGCACATGAAACCACATCTCTCCGAAACGGTGACCGTCCGGCTGAGCGGCGAGACCAAGGCGAAGCTGAACGCGCTTGCCGAGCACACGCGGCGGACGAAGTCCTTTCTGGCCGGAGAAGCCATCGAGGATTACGTCGAACGCGAGCTCGCGATTGTAGCGGGCGTTCAGCGTGGCCTCGATGATATGGAGGCGGGCCGGGTGACGTCGCACAAGGACGCCATGCGGCGCATCAAGGCTTTGATCGAAAGTGCGCAAAAGACCAGATGAGGGAAGTCGTCTGGTCGGATGACGCTCTGCAAGATTTCGAGGCCTCTATCGCCTACATCGCCGTGGAAAGCCCAAAGGCAGCTTCGTTAGTGGCCGAGCGGATTGATACGGCACTAAACCATCTCGCGGAGTTTCCGACTGGGCACCAAGGGCGGGTGCGGGGGACCTATGAGAAAATCGTGCAAAGGACGCCATACATCGTCTGCTATGCACTTTCGGAGCGCCGCCTGACCGTTCTGCGCATCATCCATGGAGCGCGGGACTGGCCCGACGACAGTTGGCCGGAAGAGGGCTGATGACGCCTGATGTCCAACATCGCTATCTCGAAATGCCGCATGTCGAGAAAGGCATGCAGGTCGGGCTGTTCGGCGGCTCGTTCAACCCGCCGCATGCCGGCCATGCGCTGGTCGCAGAGATCGCGCTGCGGCGCCTGGCGCTCGACCAGCTCTGGTGGATCGTCACGCCAGGCAATCCCCTGAAGGCCGGTAAGGAATTGGCGCCGCTGGCCGAGCGCATCCGACTTTCCGAAGCGATCATGCGCGATCGGCGCGTGAAAGTGACGGCCTTCGAGGCGGGTCGCAATTTGCGCTTCACCGCCGACACGCTGGCTCTGGTTAAGGAGCGGAACCCGGGCGTCGACTTCGTCTGGATCATGGGCGCTGACAATCTTCGAGACTTTCATCACTGGCAGCGCTGGCGCCAGATCGCCTTGACCTTCCCGATTGCCGTCATCGATCGGCCGGGAGCGACGTTGTCATTCCTGTCTTCGGTGATGGCAAAAACCTTCGACTACGCCCGCGTCGACGAGGCCTCCGCGCCGCGGCTCGCCCGCATGCAGGCGCCGGCCTGGACCTTCATCCACGGCCCGCGATCGCCGCTGTCCTCCACCGCGCTCAGGGCAGTGCGGCAGGGAACGTGATGCAGAAATTTCTTCAAACTCGCGCGGTGCCGGTAATGGTGCCCATGCCGGCGGACGGCCCCTACAGCTACGCCGTGCCGGAAGGCACGGCGGTCGAGCCCGGCTCGATCGTTCGGGTGCCGCTCGGGCCGCGGCTCGTGGCCGGCGTCGTGTGGGACGGAGAGGGCGGCGCGGTCGATCCCAAGAAGCTGCGGCCGATCGACCATGTCTTCGACTGCCCCGTGGTGCCGGAAGAAATGCGGCGGTTCGTCGACTGGGTTGCCAGCTACACCCTGACGCCACCCGGCCTGGTCGCCCGCATGATCCTGCGCGCGCCGGAGGCCTTCGATCCGGAGCCCTGGATCGAGGGGCTGCGGAAGACGGCGAACGAGCCCGACCGTATGACCGAAGCGAGGGCAAAGGTGCTCGCCCTCGCCGATGGCGGCCTGACCTGGACCCGTTCGGGTCTCGCGCACGCCGCAGGGGTTTCCTCGACCGTCGTGGAAGGATTGAGGGCGCAGGGCGTGCTGGCGACCGAGATGATCCCGCCGCGCCCGGTGGTCGCGCGGCCCGATCCGGGTTTTGGCAAGAATTTGCTCAGCCCCGACCAGCGGCAGGCAGCGGCCGAGCTGTGCGAGACGGTCGGCAACGGTGGCTTCGCCGTGACGCTGATCGATGGCGTGACCGGCTCGGGCAAGACCGAGGTCTATTTCGAGGCGGTGGCTTCCGCCATCTCCGCCGGCAAGCAGGTGCTGATCCTTCTGCCCGAGATCGCGCTCACCCAGGCTTTTCTTGAACGCTTCCACGACCGGTTCGGGGCGCGGCCGGCCGAATGGCATTCGGACCTTCCGCCCCGTATGCGCGAGCGGGTCTGGCGGCAGGTGGCGGAAGGCCAGGTCCGGGTGGTCGCCGGCGCGCGTTCCGCTCTGTTCCTGCCGTTTCCGGAACTCGGCCTGATCGTCGTCGACGAGGAGCACGACCCCGCCTTCAAGCAGGAGGACCGCGTCTTCTACAACGCCCGCGACATGGTCGTGGTGCGGGCACGCATCGGCGACTTCCCCGTCGTGCTCGCTTCGGCCACCCCCTCGATCGAGACCCGGGTGAATGCGGACCAGGGGCGTTACCGGCGCATCGTGCTGCCGTCGCGCTTCGCAAATGCCGCCCTGCCCGACATTCGCGCGATCGACCTAAGGCGCTCCGCTCCGGCGCGCGGAAGCTTCCTCTCGCCCGTGCTGCTTGAGGCGATAGGCTCCACCATCGCACGCGGCGAGCAGGCGCTGCTTTTCCTAAACCGCCGGGGCTATGCCCCGCTGACTCTATGCCGCGTCTGCGGCCACCGTTTCCAGTGCCCGTCCTGCTCCGCCTGGCTGGTCGAGCACCGGTTCCGCGGCCAACTGCTCTGCCACCATTGCGGACATCATGAGGCGCGGCCGGAGGCCTGCCCGGAATGCGGCACGTTTGACCACCTTGTCGCCTGCGGGCCGGGCATCGAGCGCGTGGCAGAGGAGACGGTCGCCCTGTTCCCGGATGCGCGCGTCATCGTGCTCTCTTCCGACATGCTCGGTGGCGTGAAGCGGCTGCGGCTGGAACTCGACGCCATCGCCAAGGGCGAGGCGGACATCGTGATCGGCACGCAGTTGGTGGCGAAGGGGCACAATTTTCCGAACATGACGCTGGTCGGGGTAGTCGACGCCGATCTGGGCCTGGCGAACGGCGATCCGCGCGCGGCGGAACGCACTTTTCAGCTGCTCAGCCAGGTGACGGGCCGGGCGGGGCGGACCGGCAAGAAGAGCATCGGCCTCCTGCAGACCTTCCAGCCGGAGCACCCGGTCGTGCGGGCGTTGGTCTCCGGCGACGCCGAGACTTTCTACCAGCGCGAGATCGCCGAGCGGGAACGGGGAGGGCTGCCACCGTTCGGACGGCTCGCCAGCATCATCGTGAGCGCCGGGACGCGGGGCGAAGCGGAGGAGCATGCGCGGCAGTTGCGCCGTGCGGCACCCCAGGCCGCGGACATTGCCGTGCTCGGCCCGGCAGAAGCGCCGCTGGCGCTGGTTGCCGGCCGCCACCGCTTCCGCCTCCTCGTCCACGGCGAACGCCGGTCGGACATGCAGGGGTTTTTGCGGGCAATGCTGAACGCCGGGCCGAAGCCACGCCGCACGGTGCGGGTTCAGGTGGATGTCGACCCGCAGAGCTTCTTGTAAGGGGTTCCTGCGAAGCGAGGCGCAGGACAATCGGAAAAAAGCTAACCCCGCTCCGGGAAGAGCACCAGCAGCCCTTCCCGCGATGGCTGTGCGATGCCGCGCTCGGTGATCAGTCCCGTCACTAGCCGCGCCGGTGTCACGTCGAAGGCGGGGTTGCGGGCCGGCGTGGCATCCGGAGAAATGCGCACCTGAGCGATCTCGCCGTCGCCGGTCTTGCCCCAGACCAGCGAGACCTCGTCGCCGGAGCGTTCTTCGATCGGGATCTTCTTCAGACCGTCGGAGACCGTCCAGTCGATGGTGGGCGACGGCAGGCCGACGTAGAAGGGCACGCGGTTGTCGGCGGCCGCAAGCGCCTTCAGATAGGTGCCGATCTTGTTGCAGACGTCGCCGTTCGCCGTCGTGCGGTCGGTGCCGACGATCACCATGTCGATCTCGCCATGCTGCATCAGATGCCCGCCGGCATTGTCGACGAGCAGCGTGTGCGGCACGCCATGCCCGACCATCTCCCAGGCGGTGAGTTGGGCGCCCTGATTGCGCGGCCGTGTCTCGTCGACAAAGACGTGGACCGGAACCCCGGCCTCGATCGCCATGTAGATCGGCGCGGTCGCGGTTCCGTAGTCGACGGTCGCCAGCCAGCCTGCGTTGCAATGGGTGAGGATGTTTACCGGCTGCCCTGGCTGTTTGAGCGCGGCGATGTCGCGGATGACGGAGAGGCCGTGCTGGCCGATCGAGCGGTTGAGTGCGACATCCTCGTCCGCGATCTCGGCCGCTCGCCTGTAGGCCGCTTCGGCGCGCTGGTCCGGCGTGAGCGGTTTCAGCACGCGCGCCATCTCGTCGAGCGCCCAGCGCAGATTGATCGCGGTGGGCCGCGTCTCGTGAAGCCTGTGCCACACCGCCTGCAGAGCTTCGTCCGATGGATCCTCGGCCATCTGCAGCGCCACGCCGTAGGCGGCGGTGACGCCGATCAGCGGCGCGCCGCGAACCCACATGTCGCGGATCGCGATGGCGATCCCGTCGACCGTGTCCACGGTTTCTATCCGGAACGAGTGCGGCAGCCAGCGCTGGTCGATGATATCGACCGAGCGGCCGTCTTCGTTCAGCCAAATCGTGCGGTAGTGCTTTTCACCGACCTTCATGCGGCGTCCTCCTTCTCGATCAGCCGCGCCAGGGCGTTCACCTCTTCAATGCTATGGATCTGCCTTCGGTTCACGACGATATGGCGGCCGAAGCGCAGAGCCTTGGATTCGCACGAAGCGCGCAGGTCGGCATCCTCGATCGTCTCGAAATCGGCATTGTGGGCGAGCCCAAGGATGCGGCGGTGGCATTCGATGCCGGCGAAGCCCAGCATGTCCTGGAACAGCGCGTGCAACACCTGATCGAGCGCCTGCTCGGAGGCGAGCACGTCGCCCTGATCCTCGAACAGGCTTTTCTGGTAGAGGATGCCGGTGCGCTCGGTGCGCCACAGATGCGAGAACTCCGTCCGGAATACGGACCAGGCTTCCACGACCGTGCCGAGCAGGTAGTCGCGCACCGATTCGCGGCTGCTGCCCTCCTCGTGCCCGCGCTGCGAAAAGTAGGACATCCAGAAATTGGCGAGCGCCATGCCCACATCGAAGGCCATCGGCCCGTAGAAGGCGAACTCCGGGTCGATCATCCGGGTGTCTTCCTCGGTGACCATGATCGAGCCGGTGTGCAGGTCGCCGTGCAGCAGCGTCTCGGCGTTGGCGGCGAAGGCGTGCTTCAGCCGTTGCGCCTCCACCTTCAGGTCGCGATCGGCGCGCAACTGCGCGACGACCGGGTCGAGCTGCGGCGAGGTGTGGCGGTTCAGCTTCGCGTCGAAATAGGGATCGGAAAAGACCAAATTCTCGGTGATGTCGCAGAGCTCGGCATTGTCGGCGAAGAGCGCGACGTCGGCCTTGCGCTGCCGCGTTTCCATGGAGAGGTCGGAGCCGCGGAACAGAGTGCGCGCCATGAACAGGCCGAGATCGCGCCCGACGCGCGGCAACTGCCTGCCCTGGATCAGCGCCTTTCTCAGGATGATGTGGGGCTCGAGATATTCCATGACGATCAGCGCCTGCGCGTGATCGAAATGGTAGATTTTTGGCACTGTCCCGACGCCCGCGCGCGCCTCCTGCCGCGTCAGGGCGTGATACTCGAAGAAGGATCGCTTCAGCGGCAGCGGCCAGGAGTCGCCGACGAGGCGGACATAGGGCAGCGCCTGCTTGACCACCACCGCGCCGACAGGTCCCTCGACGATGAACACCAAGTTGAGATTGCCGTCGCCGACCTCGCGCACCTTCCAGGTGCTTGTGTCCGCCCCTACCCGATCGGCAACCACCGTCACCTCGCCCAGCCGGCGCGGCAATGTCTCGACGGTCAGCGCCTTGAAGCTGTCCATTTGAGTCATCGAGCCTCCTCCCTGATGCTCTCGATGACGATAGCACGTGCGACAGACCGCGCCAGTTTGTCAATCGTCAACGAGGCTGACAATTGCTGAGCAGGGCCCAGCAGAGAAGGTCGCAGTTGGTCAGATGTGGGAGTAGGGGTATGCTCGCAGCTTGTTCCTCGAAGGAGACATCGGACCGGAGGGCCTAGGATGGGACGCTTGAGATCCGATGACAGCGGCACCAAAGCCGAACGCCCTGCCAAACGTGTCGATCAGAAAACTGATCGAAATAGCGGCGCGCTGCTTGAACGAATTTCGCCGGCGCTCGCACTCGCTGACAACCTAGGGCCTGGCGATCCGGACTTCGATATGAAGAGGTTTACGGATCAGATGTGGGACGAAACCTAAACAAGAGGCCCGCCGTTGCCTCCGGTGAAGTCTCATGTCTCGATGCAAGTCCACCCCGGACAATCACACCTCGGGGTCGATCGCGCTCAGGACACGTGAAACGATCTCGTCGGCAGTTGCTTCGTCCAGCGTTTCAACGAAGCGCGCTGTCCCTGCCCGCACGCGAGCCTCGATATCGAAGCTCCTCACCTGATTGCAGACGGCAACGCCGGTCGTTTCGTGACCCGTGATCGAAACCGCCAGGCCAACGTTGCGGACGTGCAGGCCGCCTGTTGTGACAGGCACCGTCATGCAGATGCCGAGCGCGTTGATCTCGGGGGTGATCACCACGAAGCGGTGGCGATCTTTCATCTCCCGTCCAGCGACCGGATTGGGATCGATCCAGAAAACGTCGCCTCGACGAGGTACGTTGTCTCGGACCATCAGGAGATTTCGCGACCAACGGGCTCGCCTTCCCGCGCCCATGCGGTTTCCGCATTGAGTTCGGAGAGTGCTTCGGCCCCCTGCAGGAGTTCCTCAAGGGAATAGCGCCTACGCACCGAGCTTATCGGGCGCGCGACCAGTTCTCCCTCCGTAACGGTCAGCGAGACTTGTCCCCCGACGTCAAGGTTCATCATTTTTAACAGCGCGGGCGGAATGGTGATCACGGCCGCGCCGCCTTGCCGGCGGATTTTCGAGGTAACCGTCATCTGAGCCTCCAGAGGAAGTGCAACATATGTAGCACTTTCTCGGAAGGACTGAAATGGGCCCTTGCTGCCCTACCTCATTGCCGCCGCGATGTTGCCGCCATCGACCGTGGTGACGTCCGCCGTCGTCCGCTCCGCCAGCGCATGGTGGAGGAAGGCCTGGGCGACATGCTCGGCCGTCACCTCCTGGCCGAGCAGGTTGCCGCTCATATAATCCTTCTCGGAAACGCCCCGCGCCTTTGAGCGGCTGGCGATCATCGCGTCCGTCAGCAGGCCGGAGCGGATGCGGTCGGCGTTAACCGCGTTGGAGCGCACGCCGATCGGGCCGTATTCGAGCGCATACTGGCGCGACAGGAACAGCGTCGCGGCCTTGGGCAACCCGTAGGCGCCGAAGTTCGCGCCGGGATTGATCGCCTGCTTGCTGGTGTTGAAGAGCAGCACGCCGCCGGTGCCCTGTTCCTTGAAGATGCGCACCGCGTTCTTCGCCGCGTTCTGGTGGGCGAAGAAGTTGAGCTCGAAGCTCTTGCGCAGTGTGGCGTCGTCGAGTTCGCCGATCTTTCCCTCCCAGGCGGCGCCGGCATTCGAGACGAGGATGTCGAGGCCGCCATAAACTTCCACTGCCTTGTCGAAGGCGCTCCTGAGCGCGGTCGGATCAGTGATGTCGCAGCCGACGCCGATGGACTGGTTGCCGGCCTTCTTGGCGGCCTCGGCAGCACGATCCGCGTCGAGGTCCACTACGACTGCATGCGCGCCGTTGTCGGCAAAGAGCTTTGCCGTGGCCGCGCCGATGGCGCCGGCTCCGCCGGTGATCAACACGACCTGCCCGGTCAGGGGCTTCAGCTTGTTCGACGCGAGTTTCGCCTGCTCCAGCGACCAATATTCCAGCTCGAACAGATCCGCATGCGCGAGCGGATGGAAGCTGCCGATGGCTTCGGCGCCGCGCACCGCCTCGATCCACATCTCGCCGACATCGGAAGCGATTTTCGCATCCTTCAGCGTACGGCCGTGGCCGAACATGCCGAGCCCCGGCACGAGCGTGAGCCGCGGCATCGGGTCGAGCATGGTGCGCCTGATGTCGTCACGTGCGTTGTTCGTCTCAAAGTAATTCACGTAATCGGTGGCGAACGCTGCGACTTTTTCGGAGATGACCTTCGCGTAATCCGAAAGCGCGCCGGCCTTCGGAATCGGCAGCACCATCGGCCCGGTTTTGATGCGGATCGACAGGTCTGGCGTGGACACGCCGGCCTTCGCCAGCGCCTCGAGCCGGGGCGAATTCAGGAAATTCAGGATTTCCGGCGAGGTGCGGAACTCGCTGATCATCCGGTCGAAGCGGCCCTCGCCCTTTTTCACCGCGACTGCGCCGCGCAACATGGGCGCGATCTCGGCCGGTTTCGCGAGATTAGTGGGAAGAGCGGCTGCGGCGGTCGTCGGCTTCGCCCTGGCCGCGATGAACTCTTCGGCCTTGGTGACGGCATCGATCATGCGGTCGTAGGCTTCGCGCGCCGTCTCCCCGAAGGTGAAAATGCCGTGCTTGTCGAGGATGAGGCCCTCGACCGATGTGTCGCGCTCGAACATCTCGGCGGCAGCCTTGGCGAGGTCGAAGCCGGGCTTGATGTAAGGCACGAAGCCGAACGTTTTTCCGAACACCTCGCGGCAGATCGGCTCGCTATCCTTCTGGTCGATCAGCGAGAGAACCGCGGTCGAATGCGTATGGTCCACGAATTTGTGCGGCAGGAACGCGTGCAGCAGCGTCTCGACCGAGGGGTTGGGCGAGGCGGGGTCGATGAGATTGGCGCGCTGCAGGGCGACCATGTCCTCGTCCGAAAGGCTCTGCAGCTTGCGCGCCTTGAGCAGCGGGGCGAGCTTTACCGCAGGCAGGCCCTGCGGCTCGATCACGCCCATGTCCCAGCCGCTGCCCTTCACGCACAGCACGTCCCATTCGTCGCCGACCAAGTCGGTGACCCTGAGCTTGACCGAGGTGTTGCCGCCGCCATGCAGCACCAGCCGCGGCTCGCCGCCGAGCAGCCGCGTCGTATAGACGCGCAGCGCCAGATCGCGCTCGATGCCTTTCGCTGCATAGCTCTCAACTAGCCTTTCGGCTTCCGCATCGCTCCACAGGTTCTTCATCGGTCTCCGTCCCGTCTCGATGTCCATTCGCGGCCGCCGACGCGGCTCCGCTACTTTTCAGTAGCCGACTGAAGGCTTGAGCCCTCGTCAAGCAGCCGCCGCGCCATGTACGCCCCGAGCACCAGATGAGTGCACAGTCCTCCCGCGAGTGCCGCCTTCAGGGGCCCGAACTTGCTCTCTTCCTGCACGACCACCAGCCGCTTCGGGATTGCGCGCAACGAGTCCAGATCGGCGGAGATCAACCGGGAATTATAGTCGCAGTCCAGCGACTTTCCTTGCGCATCGATGATCCTGCCGGCGACCACGCCCGCCGCTCCCAGTCGCCTCAGTTCGGCCAGTTCATCGAGATCGACGGCTCCGCAGCGGACCACGTGGCTGTCGTCGTCGACCGTGCCGACCGAGAACAGCGCGAGGTCGCAGCGCGCGATGCCTTCCAGTTGCTCGCGGATCACGGGCTCGGACCTAAGCTGCGCAGCGAGTTTCTCGGTGCTGAGCACCAGCGGCGCGTAGATGTTGATGCCCTTGGCATTCAGCCTCCTGGCGATCTCCATCGTGCATTCGTCCGGCCGGTAGGAATAGGGGGCACCGAGATTTCCGCAGAGCTGGACGACGGTGACGCCCTGCAGGTCGGCGTGGGCCATGAGGGCGGCGATGGTATAGACGGTCCGGCCCCAGGCGACGCCGACGCGTGTGCCCGGCCGAACCAGATCCAGGAACACGCTGGCTGCGACCACGGGAACTTCGGAGTGCGGGTCCTGCGTCCGCGTCGTCGCCGGAACGACCCAGACGCCGGCAAGACCGAGCGCGTCCTCGAGTTGGCGGGCGAGCACATCGTCAGCGAACAGCCGGGTGGACGCCGAGATGCTGACGATGCCAGTCTCGCGCGCCTTGCGCAGATACATGGCGACCGAGGCGCGCGAGATGTTCAGTTCGCGGGCGACCTCGTCCTGGCGCATGCTATGCGCGTAGTAGAGCCACGCGGCCTTGTGGATGATCTGGTCTGCCGGCCGGATGCCCATCTCTCCTCCTGCCCGCAAGTGTCAGAGCGGCTGACAAATGTCAATTGTGGGAGACTGCGTTCTGTCTCAGAGGCGAGCGAGGAAGGGGCGCCTACATCACGGCCGGCGCTTCCTCGCCCCCTTTAGGGGGAGGTGTCGAGGCGAAGCCGTGACGGAGAGGGGGAGCGGTCGGTTAGAGTACTCGGCCCTTAAGGTGCGCCAAGCTAATCCTTCTTCTCCGCCAGGCGCAGCGCGAGACTCTCCATCCGCTGGGCGAGGCCGGAGAGCGCGCCGATCAGCGCGGCGTCGTTCTTGTCGGCCTTCATGAGCGCTTCGTCGCGGGTCTTGCGCAGGGTCATGATCTCGGCCTCCATACCCTGCACGCGCTTCTGCAACTCGGTGAGTTCGTCCATCACCATGATGCCGGACATGACGGTCAGCCGCTGGTCGCCGATCTCGCCGAACGAATCCTTGAGATGCGAAACATAGCGGTCGAAGCGCTCCGCAAGGTCGACCAGATGCTGCTCCTGGCCTTCGTCACAGGCCATTCGGTAGGTCTTGCCGTCGATCGTGACCGTAACCTGCGCCATGTAGCCCGCCCTATCTGTCGAGCACCGCTCGGATCGTCTCCATCGCCGTGACAAGACGCCGAGAGACCTCCTTGTTGGCTTCCTCGAGACGTTCGCCGCGGGCCTCCGAAAGGTCGAGTTCCTGGGCAAGCCGGCTGCGGTCAGCGTTCAGCCGCTGAACCTCGGCCTCGGCTTCGGAATAATCCTGCTCGCGCTCGAGGCTAGCGGCGGCCGCCTGCTCGATCGCTTCCATCGCCTTGCCGAGGCGAACGATGACTTCCCTCAGGGTGGTTTCCCCGGTCATGGCACCTTCGAGACCCTGCTGCCCCGACCCGAATCACATGAGAAAAAGCAAAAAGTGATTTGCCGTGAACAAGTATGCGTCGTGTCAATATTCCGTCAACAACGGGCCGGAGCCTATCCCCGGACAAATGGGGCTTAGGTGGGTATCCGCCATTCGGCTAGGGTCCTCGATTTGTTGACTCGCACCCGTCGCCTGCTATGTGTCGCCAGCCCTCGGGGACCGACCCCGCCCTCAAGCCACGAGCGAGCGCAAGATGAGCAACCGTGAAAAGCACGACCGCATGGCCAATGCGATCCGTTTCCTCTCGATGGACGCCGTCGAGAAGGCGAATTCCGGACACCCCGGCCTGCCGATGGGTGCCGCCGACATCGCCACCGTGCTGTTCACCCGCTTCCTGAAGTACGACCCGAAGAACCCGGGCTGGGCGGATCGCGACCGCTTCGTGCTGTCCGCCGGTCACGGCTCCATGCTGCTCTATTCCCTCCTCTACCTGACCGGCTATGAGGACATCACGATCGACGAGATCAAGAACTTCCGCCAGCTCGGATCGCGGACCGCCGGTCATCCCGAATACGGTTTCGCCGGCGGCATCGAGACGACCACGGGTCCGCTCGGGCAGGGTCTTGGCAACTCCGTCGGCATGGCGCTTGCCGAGCGCATCCTCAATGCCCGCTTCGGCGACAGCCTGGTCAACCATTACACCTATGTGCTCGCCGGCGACGGCTGCCTCATGGAAGGCATCAGCCAGGAGGCGCTCAGCCTGGCCGGGCACCTGAAGCTCAACAAGCTGATCGTCTTCTGGGACGACAACAACATCTCGATCGACGGACCGGTGTCGCTCGCCGACTCGACCGACCAGCGCGCCCGCTTCGCAGCGAGCGGCTGGAACACGCTGGCCTGCGACGGCCACGATCCGGATGCGATCGCCGCGGCGATCGAGCAGGCCCAGCAGTCGGACCGACCGACACTGATTGCCTGCAAGACCACGATCGGTTTCGGCGCGCCCACCAAGGCCGGCACCAAGGGCGTCCACGGCTCGCCGCTCGGCAAGGACGAGGTCGCGGCGACCCGCAAAGCTCTCGGCTGGACGGCGGCGCCTTTCGAGGTTCCGTCCGACATCCTCGATGCCTGGCGGCTCGCCGGTCTGAATTCGGCCAAGCGCCGCAAGGAATGGGAGGAGCGGCTGGCCGCTGCTGATGGCGAGACGCGCTCCGAGTTCGAGCGCCGCATGCGCGGTGACCTGCCGGTCGGGCTCGACGAAGCGCTGCTGGATTACAAGAAGAAGCTGGCTGCCGAAAAGCCGAAGGTCGCCACCCGCAAATCCAGCGAGATGGCGCTGGAGGTCATCAACGACATAGTACCGGAGACCATCGGCGGCTCCGCCGACCTCACCGGTTCGAACAACACCAAGACCAGCCAGACCGATCCGATCCAGGCCGGCAAGTACGGCAACCGCTATGTCCACTACGGCATCCGCGAGCACGGCATGGCGGCGGCCATGAACGGCATGACCCTGCATGGCGGCGTCATTCCCTACGGCGGCACCTTCCTGACCTTCTCGGACTACGCCCGCCCGTCGATGCGGCTGGCCTCGCTGATGGGGATCCGCGTGGTCTTCGTCATGACCCACGATTCCATCGGTCTCGGCGAGGACGGGCCTACCCACCAGCCGGTCGAGCATCTGGCGGCGCTAAGGGCGATCCCGAACCATCTGGTGTTCCGTCCGGCGGACGCCACCGAGGCGGCCGAATGCTGGCAGATCGCCCTGGAGAGCACGAGCGCGCCCTCGACGCTCGCGCTCACCCGTCAGAACCTGCCCGCGGTCCGTACCGAGTTCGTCGACGAGAACCTCTGCCGGCTGGGCGCCTACGAACTGGCGACGGCAGAAGGCGAGGCGGAAGTGACGATCTTTGCGACCGGCTCCGAGGTCGAGATCGCGCTGGCCGCGCGCAAGACGCTTCAGCAGAGCGGACACCCGACGCGTGTCGTTTCCGTGCCCTGTTTCGAGCTCTTCGAGCAGCAGTCAGCCGAATACAAGGCCGCCCTGATCGGCAACGCACCGGTCAAGGTGGCCATCGAAGCAGGCATCCGCCAGGGCTGGGACCACTTCATCGGCCTGGACGGCATCTTCATCGGCATGCACGGCTTCGGTGCTTCCGCCCCGATCGAGCAGCTCTATCCGCATTTCGGCATCACGGCGGAGCATACGGTGAAGGCGGTCGAGGAGAAGCTCAAGGCGATCTGATCGCCCGATCGACATCGGCGGAATGCTCTCGGCTTTTGCGGCGGACGTGCCAAACGGTGCGTCCGCCGCTGCTATTTTGTGCGATGCGTTGTCGCAGCCAACCGCTGTCGCCATGCCTTGCTGGACACCAATCGATTTAGCGGAGCTCGGCTCCTATATGGATTCTTGAGCATCCCAGCGTTATGAAGCCGCAGGTGCTGCGCCCCGGCTAAGCCGCTCGATCCCCACAGGAGGAAGTCCATGACCGTCAGAGTTGCCATCAACGGATTTGGCCGCATCGGCCGGAACATTTTGCGCGCCATCTACGAGTCGGGCCGCAAGGACCTGGACATCGTGGCGGTCAACGATCTCGGTCCGGTCGAGACTAATGCTCACCTGCTGCGCTACGACAGCGTGCACGGCAGGTTCCCGGGCACTGTCGAGGTGGATGGCGACACGATCCGGGTCGGATCGGAGAGCTTCAAGGTCACCGCGATCAAGGACCCCACCCAACTGCCGTGGAAGGAACTCGGCGTCGATATCGTGATGGAGTGCACCGGCATCTTCACGTCACGCGACAAGGCAGCCGCGCATCTTACCGCCGGTGCCAAGCGCGTCCTCGTCTCGGCCCCGGCCGACGGCGCCGACCTGACCGTGGTCTACGGCATCAACCACGACAAGATCACCAAGGACCACATCATCATCTCCAACGCCTCGTGCACCACCAACTGCCTGGCGCCGCTGGCGGCCGTCTGCCACGAGGCAGTCGGCATCGAGAAGGGAATGATGACCACCATCCATTCCTACACCGGCGACCAGCCGACCCTCGACACCATGCACAAGGATCTCTACCGCGCCCGCGCCGCGGCCTTGTCGCAGATTCCGACCTCGACCGGCGCGGCCAAGGCCATCGGCCTGGTGCTGCCGGAACTCAAGGGCAAGCTGGACGGCATCTCGGTGCGCGTGCCGACGCCGAACGTCTCGCTCGTCGACCTGAAGTTCATCGCCAAGCGCAACACCACTGCCGAAGAGATCAACGAGGCGGTGATCGCCGCGTCGAAGGGCAAACTGAAGGGCGTGATGACCTACACGACGCATCCGAACGTCTCGATCGACTTCAACCACGACCCGCATTCCTCGACGGTGGCGCTCGACCAGACCAAGGTCATGGACGGCAACTTCGTCTCGGTCCTGTCCTGGTACGACAATGAATGGGGCTTCTCGAACCGTATGGCGGACACGGCGGCGGTCTTCGGCAAGACCATCGCCTGAGCTTCCAAGTACCTTTTAGAACTCAACGCCCGGCTTGTGCCGGGCGTTTTCTTTTGGCGCGTCGATAATAGGCTTGCGGAGTGCCCTCTCTTCGCCGCACTCTTCATGAAACACAAAAAGTGTTTCCGGGCATGGAGGGCGGATGGAGCAGGCAGTCTATCTCATAACGCTGATCGGTGCTGCGCTGGTCGTGGCCGCGGCGTTTTCGAGCCTGATTGCCTTCCGTTTTGGCGCTCCGCTGCTCCTGCTCTTCCTCGGCATCGGTCTGGCCTCGGGCGAGGACGGGCTCGGCATCAAGTTCGACAATGCTTCGCTCGCCTATTTTGCCGGATCGCTGGCACTCGCGGTCATCCTGTTCGATTCCGGCTTCGGCACGCCGCTGAAGATCTTCCGCCAGGCAGCAGCGCCGGCGCTCACGCTGGCTACGGTCGGCGTGGCGCTGACAACCCTAGTGTTCGGTGTGGCGGCCCACTATGTTACCCTACTTTCCTGGATGGAATCATTCCTCCTCGGCGCCGCGGTCGCATCTACCGACGCGGCCGCGGTGTTCTTCCTTTTGCGCGCCGGCAACATCAATTTGCGCGAGCGCATACGCGCCACCTTGGAAATCGAGTCCGGCACCAACGATCCGATCGCGATCTTTCTGACGATCACGCTGGTCGAAATCATAAGGATCGGCGGCCTCCCGGATACCGAAATCATCCTCCTCGACATCCTTGTCGGTTTCGCGGAGCAGATGGCCCTCGGTGCGGCCGTAGGCGCGGTTGGCGGGTTCGCGATCGTTCGTCTGGTCGAAAGGCTTCAGCTCGACAGCGGGCTGCTCCCGATCTTCGTGCTGACGCTTTCGCTGATCGTCTTCGCGGCGGCCGGCACGATCGGCGGCTCCGGATTCCTGGCCGTCTATCTGGCCGGTCTGATCGCCGGCAATTCCGACATCCGTGCGGTCTCGACGCTGCGGCGGTTCCAGCGCGGCATTTCGTGGCTCGCGCAGATCATCATGTTCCTGGTGCTTGGTCTGTTCGCCACACCATCGCAGTTCATTCCTGTCCTGGCGCCGGCAATCGCACTCGGACTCTTCCTGATCCTCATCGCACGACCGCTGGCGGTCTGGCTCTGCCTCGTGCCTTTCAGCCTGCCGCGCCAGGAAACAGCGTTCATCTCCTGGGTCGGCTTGCGCGGCGCCGTGTCGATTCTGCTTGCGATCACGCCGATACTCGGCGGCCTGGAGAACGGGCGCTTCATTTTCAACGTGGCGTTCATCGTCGTGCTGGTCTCGCTGATCGTGCAGGGGTGGACGGTCGGGCCGTTAGCTCGCCGGCTTGGTCTCATCGTCCCCGCCCGGCTGGGACCTCTGCAGAAGGTCGAACTTGAACTGCCCGGCTCCGCTCATCACGAGCTTCTGGCCTATACCGTGGTTGCCGGCAGCCCGGTGCTGCGCGGCCAGCGCATCCCGCGCTGGGCGCGGCCGTCCCTGGTTGTTCGCGAGGGCCGCTCGATCAAATTCCAGGAGGCGGGCAGGCTGCAGGCGGCCGACCACGTCTACATCTTCGTGCCGGACCGCTATCCGCGCCTGCTCGACCGGCTTTTTGCCAGTCGCACCGAGGTCGACCCGGAGGACGAGGACTTCTTCGGCGCCTTCACGGTGGATCCGTCGCGGCCGGCGGCTGAGCTTGCGGCGGCTTACGACGCGCGGCTGGCCGAGGACGAGAAGCAACTGCCGATCGCCATCCTGATGACGCGCAGGCTGGGCGGAGAGCCCGAATATGCCGATCGCGTCAATCTCGGCCCCATCGAACTGATCGTTCGGGACGTGGATGAGAAAGGCCGGATCGTCAGCGTCGGCGTGGCGCTCGAGCCGGCCCCGCCGCAGCCTTCCATTCCCGCTTTTCTGGGTGCCGCCGAAATCCGCGACCGAATCCGAGAGTTCATCCGAAGACGCCGGAAGGGCAAGGCTTCCGAGCCGGCTTCGGCGGGCGAGCCTGGGGCATCGACTGCCGACTGAGCCTTGGACGTTTGCGAGGCTTTGCATGCCGCACGGGCGCCCTTGAGGGAGACGACTTCTCTTCGAGTCGCCAACTCGCTCTGAATCGTTTTGCCGCATGATCTGGCCCGAAAAGTCTGCAACTTTTCGGGATCATGCTCTAATGTCCGCGCCAGCGAACAGCCGGAGAATGCCAGATGACCACCTTCAAGACCATGGACGACATCGGTGACGTCAGAGGCAAGCGCGTGCTGGTGCGCGTCGACCTCAACGTTCCCATGGCCGACGGCAAGGTGACCGATGCCACTCGCATCGAGCGGGTCGCCCCGACGATCACCGAACTGGCGGACAAGGGCGCGAAGGTGGTCCTGCTCGCGCATTTCGGACGCCCCAAGGGCGGCCCTGCGCCGGAATTCTCGCTGGAGCCAGTCGCCAGGGCGACTTCTGAAATCATCGGCCGGCCCGTGGCTTTCGCCGCGGACTGCATCGGCGAGAAGGCCGCGGATGCGGTCGGGAGGATGAAGGACGGCGACATCCTCATGCTGGAGAACACCCGCTTCCACAAGGAAGAGGAGAAGAACGAGCGGACCTTCACCGAAGCGCTGGCGAAAAGCGGCGATCTCTTCGTCAACGACGCGTTCTCCGCCGCCCACCGCGCCCACGCCTCGACCGAGGGCTTGGCGCATATCCTGCCCGCCTATGCCGGCCGCACCATGCAGGCCGAGCTGGAGGCCCTCGAAGCCGGACTCGGCAATCCCAAGCGGCCCGTTGTGGCGATCGTCGGCGGCGCAAAAGTCTCGACCAAGATCGACCTCTTGCTCAATCTCGTGAAGAAGGTCGACGCGCTGGTCATCGGCGGCGGCATGGCCAACACCTTTCTCGCGGCCAGAGGCACTAGCGTCGGCAAGTCGCTCTGCGAGCACGACCTTGCCGAAACCGCCAAGCACATCATGATCGAGGCGGCGACGGCGAGCTGTGCGATCGTGCTGCCCGTCGACGGCGTGGTTGCGAAGGAATTCAAGGCAGGAGCGGCGAACGAGGTGGTCGCGATTGAGGCGGTCGCCGCCGACGGCATGATCCTCGATGCCGGGCCGAAGACCGTCGAGAAGATCAACGAGTGGATCGGGCGTGCCGCGACCCTGGTGTGGAACGGTCCGCTCGGCGCATTCGAGATCGCGCCCTTCGATGCCGCCACGGTTGCCGTGGCGAAGTTCGCAGCTGCCCAGACGAAGGCCAGCAAGCTTGTCTCGGTGGCTGGAGGCGGCGACACGGTGGCGGCGCTGAACCATGCCGGTGTAGCCGACGATTTCACCTATGTATCGACTGCCGGCGGCGCCTTCCTTGAATGGATGGAGGGCAAGGCGCTGCCGGGCGTGGATGTGCTCAGGACTGCCTGACGCTCAGGTGGTGGCGTGACTGAGCAGCACGGTCGCGGAGATCGCTGCGAGCGCAGCCACCGCCAGCTTCCAGAAGTCGCGCCTCTGGCGCAGACCCGGCAGGCCGAGCGGCTTGATGATCTGTATGACCATCATGCCCAGGATCACGAGCGAGAGGACTTTTGTCATCCCTGCTTTTGATCAGGCGCATTGCTCTCTGTCAAAGCGTCAGCCCTTAGTCAGATGGACGACCGCTCGACCCAGCCGCTAGATTGCGAGGTGCGGAACGGAGGAAGCAGTGAGCTCGCGATATCATCAGGTCTATGCGGAATGGCAGCGCGACCCCGAAGCGTTCTGGGCGACTGCGGCAGGCGCGATCGATTGGATCAAGCCATGGGATCGGGTCTTTGATCCGGAGTACGGCGTGTACGGCCGGTGGTTCGTCGGCGCCGAGTGCAATACCTGCTTCAACGCCATCGACCGCCATGTCGAGCGCGGCCGGGCCGACCAGCTCGCGCTGATCCACGACAGCGCGATTGTCGGAACGGTGAAGAAATACACCTATGCCGAGCTGAAGCGCGAAGTGGTGGCGCTCGCCTCGGTGCTGCGCAACCAGGGCGTCGGCAAGGGCGACCGCGTCATCATCTACATGCCGATGGTGCCCGAAGCGGCCTTCGCAATGCTCGCCTGCGCGCGGCTGGGCGCCATCCACTCCGTCGTGTTCGGCGGCTTTGCCGCGCGGGAGCTCGCCACCCGCATCGATGACGCGCAACCAAAACTGATCGTCTCTGCCTCCTGCGGGCGCGAGCCCGGTCGGACGGTCGCCTACAAGCCGCTGCTCGACGGCGCCATCGAGATGGCGCGCCACAAGCCGGAGCGCTGCCTGATCCTCCAGCGCGAGCAGCAGCGGTGCGAACTGACCGAGGGCCGCGACATCGACCTGGCCGATGCCATGGCGCGCGAACGGGCGGCCGGCGCCAATGTCGACTGCGTGCCGGTGGCGGCCACCGATCCGCTCTACATCCTCTACACCTCGGGTACGACGGGCCAGCCCAAGGGCGTGGTCCGCGACAATGGCGGCCACATGGTCGCGCTCCACTGGACCATGCAGAACGAGTTCGGCGTCTCGCCCGGCGAGGTGTTCTGGGCCGCCTCGGACGTCGGCTGGGTGGTCGGCCACTCCTACATCGTTTATGCGCCGCTGCTCGCCGGCTGCACTAGCGTCATGTTCGAAGGCAAGCCGGTCGGCACGCCCGATGCCGGCACGTTCTGGCGGGTGATCGCTGAGCACGGCGTGGCCGCGCTGTTCACGGCGCCCACGGCGTTCCGCGCCATCAAGGGACAGGACCCGCAGGGCGCGTTCGTGCCGAAATACGATCTGTCGAAGTTCCGCACCCTGTTTCTGGCCGGCGAGCGCGCCGATCCGGAAACGCTGAAATGGGCCGAGCAGAAGCTGGGCAAGCCGGTGATCGACCACTGGTGGCAGACCGAGACCGGCTACCCCATCACCAACAATCCGGTCGGCCTGGGCATGCTACCGGTCAAGCACGGTTCGCCGGGCGTGCCGATGCCCGGCTACGACGTGCGCGTCCTCGATGACGCCGGTAACCCCGTCCAAGCCGGAATGCTCGGCAATGTGGTGATAAAGCTGCCGCTGCCGCCCGGCTGCCTGCCGATGCTCTGGAATGCCGACCAGCGCTTTCGCGACGCCTATCTCCGCGAGTTCCCCGGCTTCTACAAGACGGCGGATGCCGGGCTCGTCGACCAGGACGGCTATCTCTTCATCATGGCGCGCACCGACGACATCATCAATGTCGCCGGCCATCGCCTTTCCACCGGCGGCATGGAGGAGGTGCTGGCCGAGCACAGAGATGTGGCCGAATGTGCGGTCGTCGGCGTGGCCGACGACGTGAAGGGCCAGGTGCCTTGCGGGTTCGTGGTGCTGAACGCCGGCGTGAACCGCGACCCTGCCGAGATCGAACGGGAAGTGGTCGAACTCGTTCGCGAGCGGATCGGTGCGGTCGCCTCAATGAAACGGGTGGTCACCGTAAAGCGCCTGCCGAAGACCCGCTCCGGCAAGATCCTGCGTGCCACCATGCAGAAAATCGCAGACCACCAGCCCTGGACCATGCCGGCGACGATCGACGACCCGGCGATCCTGGAGGAGATCGCGGAGGCACTACGCGGACGCGACTCTGTCTGAGCGAAGGCCCGGGAGGCAAGCGTCGCGGCTAGCCTCCTCCTTCCCGCCTGCGGCAGGGCGATCGCATATGGCTTTACCCCCACCCCTAAAACGCGGAACACCCTACTCCGCCGCAGCCGGCTCGACGGTCTCGGCTTTCGCAGCCGCGGGAGCCCGGTGCGGGAACAGCCGCCTGAGCGCCACATAGAAGACCGGGGTCAGGAAGAGGCCGATCAGAGTCACGCCAAGCATGCCGAAGAAGACCGCGGTGCCGAGCGAGCGCCGCATCTCGGCGCCCGGCCCAGTTGCGATCACCAGCGGTACGACGCCGAGGATGAAGGCGAAGGCGGTCATCAGGATGGGCCGCAGCCTGAGCCGCGCCGCCTCCACAGCGGCATCGACGGGCGTTTCGCCGCGCTCCTGCGCCTGCCTCGCGAATTCGACGATGAGGATGGCGTTCTTGGCCGCCAGCCCGATCAGCACGATCAATCCGACCTGGACGAGGATGTTGTTGTCGAGCCCACGGAACGCCACCCCCAGAAGGGCCGCGAGCACGCCCAGCGGAACGATCAGCACGATGGCGAAGGGCAGAACCCAGCTCTCGTATTGGGCTGCGAGTGCCAGGAAGACGAAGAGCACGGAGAGGCCGAAGATGTAAACGGCTGTGTTGCCGGTCTGCCGCTCCTGGTAGGCGAGTTCCGTCCATTCGTACGCCATGCCTTGCGGCAGCGTCCTGGCGGCAATTCCTTCCATGAGGTCGAGTGCGGTGCCGGTCGATACACCCGGCGCCGCATTGCCCTGCAGCGGCACCGACACATACATGTTGTAGCGCTGGACCAGCGACGGCCCGGTGACGTCCCGAATTTCGACCAGTGTTCCGAGCGGGACCAGCGCACCGGTAGCGGAGCGCACCTTGAGTCTCAGGATATCGTTGCGCTCCAGCCTGAATGCCTGGTCCGCCTGCGCCCGCACCTGGTAGACGCGGCCGAACGCGTTGAAGTCGTTGACGTAAGCCGCACCGAGGTTGATCGAGAGCGTCTCGAAGATGTTGGGGATCGGCACATTCAGCATGCGCGCCTTGTCCCGGTCGATCTCGAGGAAATATTGCGGGCTGGACGCGGAGAAGGTGGTGAACACGCCCATCAGGCCGGGGGTCTGGTTGGCCTTGGCCGCGATCTCCTGGGCAAGCGCCAGGACAGGGCGCATGTCGGCGCTGTTGCGGTCCTGCAGCATCATTTTGAAGCCGCCGGCATTGCCGATGCCGCGCACCGGAGGCGGCGGCAGGGCGATGATGAACGCCTCCTGGATGCTCTGCAGGCTGCCGAACAGCGTCCCGATGATCCTGTTCATCGACAGGCCGGCTTTCAGGCGCTCTTCGAAACTCGTGAAGGGCGTAAAGATCACGCCGGCATTGCTGGCATTGGTGAAGGTGGAGCCGGAGAAGCCGGAGAAGGCAACCGCATTGGCGATCCCGGGCGTCTTGCGGATCATCTCCGAGGCCCTCTGCACGACTGCATCGGTGCGGGCGATCGAGGCGCCCTCGGGCAACTGGATGACGACGATGGCGTATCCCTGGTCCTGGGTCGGAATGAAGCCACGCGGCACCGTCTGGACCATGTGCACGGTCGCGTAGATCAGGCCGGCAAAGACAAGGAACATCACGCAGAGACCAAGTGTGCTGCTGACGAGTTTGCGGACGAGCCAGGCATAGCCGTGCGCCAGCGCAAGGAAACCTCTGTTGAAGCCGCCTGCCAGCCAGCGGCCGAACCGCGAGATGACGAAACGAGGCTTTTGGTCGGGACGGTGCGGCTTGAACACCACGCCCGCGAGGGCCGGCGACAGGCTCAGCGAATTAAAGGCGGAGATCGCCGTCGACACCGCGATGGTGATTGCGAACTGCAGGTAGAACTGCCCGGAAATGCCGGGGATGAACGCCGCCGGGACGAAGACCGCGATCAGCACCAGCGAGATCGCCAGCACGGCCGCACCGACCTCGTCCATCGTCTGGTGCGCCGCCGCCTTCGGGAGCGCGCCTGCGGCGATGTTGCGCTCGACATTCTCCACCACCACGATCGCGTCGTCGACGACGATGCCCACCGCCAGCACCAGGCCGAACAGGGTGAGCATGTTGAGCGAGAAGCCGAAGGCGAGCAGCACCGCGAGAGTGCCGATCAGCGACACCGGGATCGCGACGATCGGCACGATCGCCATGCGCCACGACTGGAGGAAGACGATGATGACGATCACCACGAGCAGGATCGCCTCGCCGATCGTCTTGTAAACCTCGTTGATCGACTGGGAGATGAACTCGGTCGGATTGTAGATGATCTCGTAGGCGAGCCCGGGCGGAAAGTCGGCCGACAGCCGCTTCATCGTGGCCTGGATCTCGTGGGCGGCACCCAGCGCGTTCGTCCCGGGCCGCTGGAATATGCCGAGCGCCACGGCCGCCTTGCCGTTGAGATAGGAGTTCGTCACGTACTCCCTGGCGCCGAGTTCGATCCTGGCGACGTCCTCCAGCGTGATGAGGCGGCCGTCCGGCGTCGACTTGACGATGACGTAGCGGAACTGGCGCGCATCCTCGAAGCGGCCCTGCGTGGTGACCGTGTACTGGAACGCCGCGTTGTTTGCGATCGGCGGAGCGCCGATCGATCCTCCGGAGACCTGCACGTTCTGGTCGCGCAGCGCCTGGACCACGTCACCGGCGGTCATCTCGTATGCGGACAGCTTTTCGGGATCGAGCCAGACGCGGAGCGCATATTCGCGCTCGCCGAAGATGGTGACGTCGCCGACCCCGTCCAGCCGCAGCAGCACGTCGCGGATGCGGGTACGCGCGTAGTTCGACACGTAGAGCTGGTCGTAGGTGTCGTCTGGCGACACCATGTGCACGACCATCATCAGGTCGGGCGAGCTCTTGGTGGTGGTTATACCGAGACGCCGCACCTCTTCCGGCAACCTGGGCTCGGCAACCGACACGCGGTTCTGGACCAGCACCTGCGCCTGGTCGAGATCGGTGCCCAGCCTGAAGGTCACTGTGAGCGCCATCGAGCCGTCGCCGGCCGAGTAGGAGGACATGTAGAGCATGTGCTCCACACCGTTCACCTCCTGCTCGATCAGGGTCGCCACGGTTGCCGCCACCGTTTCGGCATCGGCCCCGGGATAGGAGGCCCGCACCACGATCGTCGGCGGAGCGATCTCCGGATACTGCGCGACCGGCAATTGAGTATAGGCGATTCCGCCGACGATCAGCAGGACGAGCGACAGCACCGTCGCGAAGATCGGGCGGTCGACAAAGAAGTGGGCGAACCTCATTGGCGCGCGCTCACGTTCTCGGCGACGAGCGGCAGCTCAACCGGCTCGGCCTTGACGGTAACGCCGGGGCGGACACGCAGCAGGCCCTTGACAACGACCCGCTCATCGCCGGTCAGCCCGTCGCGGATGACACGGTAGCCATCGATCTTCGGGCCGGTTCGGACAGGCTTCGCCGAGACCTTGCCGGCATCGTCGACGACGAACACGATCCGCCGGTTCTGGTCGGCGCCAATCGCGTCGTCAGGAAGCAGAATGCCGGGATGCGGCAGCGAGCCAGGTACATGGATGCGCCCGAACATGCCGGGCTGCAATATGCCATCCTTGTTGTCGAAGCGCGCCCGCAGGCGCATCGTGCCGGTGGCGTTGTCGATCCGGTTTTCGGCGAAATCGAGCGTGCCCTTGAACGGCTCTTCGGTGCGGTCGGCGACGTACACCATCACGGGCAGCCCGCCCGCGCCCTCCTGTATCGAGGCCATCCGCGTGCGTGCATTGCGCGCGTATGCGAAATAGGAGCGTTCATCGACGTCGAAATAGAAGTAGATCGGATCGAGCGCGACGATGGTGGTGAGAAGGGTGGAATCCGCCTGGATCAGGTTGCCGGGCGACACCAGGCGCCGTCCGATCCGGCCCGCGATCGGCGCCCGGATCTCGGTGAATTCCAGGTTGAGGCTCGCCTGACGAAGTGCCGCCTGCGCTCCATTGTGCTGCGCCTGCTGCGAGAGGAATTCCCTCCGTCGGTCGTCGAGCGTCGATATGGCCAGGTTCCCGGTCTTGACGAGTTGCTCGGCGCGTTCGAGTTGCGCCTTGGCGAACCCCAGCGCGCTGGTGGTAACGTCTACCTGGGATCGGGCGGAGTCGTAGGAGGCGCGGTACTGCCGCTGGTCGATGGTGAAGAGCAGATCGCCCTTGTTGACCATCGCGCCGTCGCGGAAATGCACCTCATCGAGGTAGCCGCTGACGCGGGACCGCACCGCGACGTCGTCAATGGCATCGAACCGCCCGACGAACTCGTCGTCCTCGACGATCTCCTTGACCACCGGCTTGGAGACCGAGACTACGGGCGGCTCCTGCGCTTCGGCTCTCGGCGGTAAACAGAGCACCGCCGAAGCCGCGATGATGGCGAACGCGGCGAAGGTCCAGGGCCTCTCTGGCCCTGCGGGGTGGCGTGGCGATTCACTGCACTTCGACCACATGCGAACCCCCGAAAGAGTTCCCGCCGCCCGCAGCGAGGATCGATTCATTCTCGCGCGGAATCAAGCCCTGCTGCGATGCAGCATCCTGATCCCTTCAGGAATAGTACGGCAGATCCGCGGGCACGCAGCGCGGCGGCCGCCTCACACGAGCATCAGTAGCAGGTGCCCGGCAGATAGACGTTGCCGCGGAGCGGTAGCTGGCAGCCGGGCCTCATTCGGGGGACCCTCATATTCTGCCTCTGCTGGACCGAATTGTTCCGGTCCAGTTCGCGCAGGATCTGCTGCTGGTCCTGATATGACTGGCGGCGCTCGCGGGACTCGAGAGTCTGCAGGTCGATGCCCCGTTGCTGAAGCAGATTGCTGCGAAGTCGGTTGGGGTCTGACTGTGCCATCCCCCCGGATAGCGACAGGCTTCCGGCGGCGATGGCCGCAGCGATAAGCGCCTTGAGAACGCGATGGTCTGCGAAGGTGATGGTCACGGGCGTTGCCTTCCTCGTCTTGGCCGGCGTGCCCTCCTCATTGCTCGGCTCCTTGTTCAAAATAGGCCATTGCGCGCCACTCCGCCACAAGCCGCACGGGCAATCCGCCAGCATCCGGACAAAATCACGCTCTGCCCTCCAATCCGGGCTGAACCTGACAGGTCGTTGTCAGCAGCGGTGTGCGACACTGGACATCTCGGAAATTGGAGATGCCGTCATGAACACACCGATGATCGTCCGCGCCATTCGTCAGTACGCCGGCAAGATCCAGACGCTGCGCAATCAGGCGCGGACCGAGCGCTTCCTAAATTCGCTGCCCGCCGACATCCGCAAGGACATCGGCTGGCCGGACCGGTTCGGCGAACATGGCTTGTTCCGCTAAGCCGTCTGGTCGGATTGTCGATAGTGGAACAATCCAGCTAGAGTAGAGCCGCGGCGCGGTGGACGGCCGGCGCCGCGGGCATTCGCGAGAAGGAAGCAGTGGATGCAACTCACCCGAACGATCGGATTCGTCTTCGTGGAACAGGCCGCCGATTGGGAATATGCCCTGCTCGCAGCAGCGGCGGTCGGATGGCTCGGTGCACGGGCCGTCATTTTGACTCCCGACGGTGAGCCGGTGCGATCGCAGGGAGGTGTGCTGTTGGCGCCCGAAAGGAACGCCGAGCCCTCCGCCAACGTCGATCTGAACGCGGTCGCCGTCATCGGCTCCGATCTGTGGGCGTCGCCGCAGGCGCCCGACGTCGGGCCGCTGCTGACGGCCGTGGCGGGCCGCGGCGGGATCGTCGGCGGCATTTGCGCCGGCACGCTCGCGCTGGCGCGTGCCGGCCTGCTCGACGGCGTCCGTCACACGAGCAATGGCCGCGACTGGATCCTAACCCACGAGCCGGACTACATCGGTCAGGAACACTACCAGGACGTGCCCCACGCTGTTGCGGACGGGCTGATCGTCACGGCCCCGGGCACCGCGCCAGGCACCTTCGCCCATCTTTTCCTGTCAGCACTCTACCCCGACAGGGCTTCCGAGGTCGCGGAAATGAAGGCCATGTTTGCGAAGGAGTATGTCACCAGCCTTGATGGCACTCCTGACAGTATGCTGTCAGGAGCAGCGTGACAGTATGGCCGCGGCAAATGAGGGAAATCGCCATGGGCACATTCGCGTCTTCGAGCGCGGGAGTGCGGGCGTTCATCGGGGAGTGACCGGATGCGGCGCGCGGACCGTCTTTTCCAGATCGTCCAGCATTTTCGCGGTGGCCGGCTGGTCACCGCGCAGAAACTCGGCCAGTGGCTCGAGGTCTCCGAGCGGACGATCTATCGTGACATCGCCGATCTGCAGGCGACCGGCGTCCCGATCGAGGGCGAAGCCGGGGTCGGGTACATCATGCGGGAGGGTTTTGACCTTCCGCCGCTGATGTTCACGCGCGACGAGATCGTGGCACTTGTGGCGGGCGCCCGGATGGTCAGGGCATTCGGCGGGGCCGCGATGGCCAGGGCGGCCGAGGAGGCTCTCGTCAAGATCGGCGCGGTGCTGCCCGACAGCGAAAAGGACCGCATCGCCCGCACCGAGATCCATACACCGATGTGGGTGGTCAGCGATGCCGACCGGGCCGCGATCGACGTCATCGAGCGCGCGGTCGAGACCCGGACCGTGCTCACCCTCGACTATCGCGATGAGGCGGGCCGCAGTTCGCTCCGCGACGTCCGCCCACTCGGCCTCTGGTTCTGGGGCAAGGTCTGGACGCTCGTCGCCTGGTGTGAGATGCGCGGCGACTTCCGCGCCTTCCGCATCGACCGCATAGCCAGCGTTACGGCGGCGGACCGCAGGTTCAAGCCCGAGAAGGGCAAACTGCTCGCCGACTTCTACCGCACGGTGGAGCGGAGCGGGGACGGCCCCGCTGCGGTGGGACGGGGACCGTAGGCCCCATAGTCGGCCCGATTCCGCCGGACGTCCTGCAGAGGATATACCCCCTCTCCGCCTCGCTTCGCTCGGCACCTCGCCCCCGTTCCGGGGGAGCGGATGGGAGTCAAGCTGGGGCCCATCCTCTCCCCTCACGAAGTGGGGGAGAGGTGTCGAGGGCTTTAGCCCGAGACAGAGAGGGGGTCGATAGACCCTACTGCATCTATGCCCGCTGCTTGCCCCCTCGCCCTTCCTCTGCGTAAATGAGACGGACGTCTCATCGCAACGAGGGAGGAGATCGCATGGACAAGGTCGTTGCGGTTCTCGGCACTTTCGACTCGAAGGGGGCCGAATACGCCTTCCTCAAGGACCGCCTCGAAACCGAGGGCGTGCACACGCTCACGGTCGACGCCGGCGTGCTCGGGGATCCGCCATTCGTGCCGGACATTTCCGCCGGCGAAGTCGCCGAAGCCGGCGGATCCAGTCTGGCAGCGCTGAGAGCTAGCGGCGACCGCGGCGCGGCAATGGCAGCGATGGCCCGCGGAGCAGCCAGCATCGTTGCGCAACTCGCCGGCGAGGACCGCATCGACGGCATCATTTCCATGGGCGGTGGCGGCGGCACCTCGATCGCCGCAGCCGCCATGCAGGCCCTGCCGGTCGGCTTTCCAAAACTGCTCGTCTCGACCCTCGCCTCCGGCGACGTACGCGACATCGTCGGCGTCAAGGACGTCACCATCATGCCGGCCGTGGTCGACATCGCCGGCATTAATCGGATCTCGGCCCGCATCCTCGCCAATGCCGCCGGCGCGATCGCCGGGATGGTCAAGGCCGCGCCGCTCGCAACGCGCGAGGAGCGCCCGCTGATTGCGGCGACGATGTTCGGGGTGACCACGCCCTGCGTGAACCGGGCGCGCGAGGAGTTGGAACGCGCGGGTTATGAAGTGCTCGTCTTCCATGCCACCGGCGCGGGCGGGCGCACGATGGAGGAACTCATTCGAGGCGGCTACATCGCCGGCGTGCTCGACATCACCACCACGGAACTCGCCGACGAACTGGTGGGCGGCGTGCTCAGCGCCGGCCCGGAGCGGCTGGAAGCTGCCGGCGCCATCGGCATCCCGCAGGTCGTGTCGGCCGGCGCGCTCGACATGGTCAATTTCGGCGCGGCCGACACCGTGCCGGCGAAGTTTTCAGACAGAAAGCTGTACCGGCACAACCCGCTCGTCACGCTGATGCGCACCACGCCGGAGGAGAACGCCGAGCTTGGTCGCATCCTCGCGGGCAAGTTGGGTAAGGCGAAAGGCCCGACCGTCTTCCTCTGGCCGCAAAAGGGCGTCTCACTTCTCGACACCGAAGGTAAGCCGTTTCACGACCCGGCTGCCGATGCTGCATTCATCGATGCTCTGAAGGCAAACCTGCCGCACAACGTCCGGCTCATCGAGCTGGATTGCGACATCAACGACGAGGCTTTTGCCATCGAGGCGGCGCGGCTGCTGGTGGAGGTCCTTCGCGCTCGGCAGGGTGACGAGCCTCGATAAGCATCGGTTCAAGAAGTGCCCGTCCGCTCAATGTCAGAGGGTGGACAACGACCATGATCCGTCTGAAGATGACTGGGATGCGGGCCCCTCGGTGACGCAGGTGTCGATCCCCAGCCGGCCGCGTGAGGTCATCCGGTGAACGGGCAAGATCCGGAAGTGCCGAACGGTTACCGTGAGGCGATCGTCACCGCGATCACCGTGATTCTGGCGTTCTCCCTGTATTTCCTGCGGTTCTGGAGTTTTGAAGCAGAGGGTGAATGGACCGTCGCGTCGCTGCTTGCGGCGCTTCTCATGGTAGTGTCGACCATCATCCAGATCGTGGCCCTCGGGCGATCGCTCAGGTTAGCCGACAATGATCCTCAGGTTTATGCGGTGACGTTGAAGGTCTTCATGCTGGGTGTAGCCCTTGCCTTGGCGAGCGTGGTGGCGGCGGCGATAGCCTATTCGTGAGTTGGCCCTTAGCATCGCTCACCACTGGCCATCATCTTCGGTTGCTTGAACCTCGCGACTGTGGTTCGAATCCATTGACCGGCGAAGGTGTTCGAGCCGGCCGGATTGGAGTCCGATGAACAAGGCCTACCGCCGCTGGCTGCGCGACCACGCCGTCACCTACGGCGCCATACCCGCGTGACGCGCATGACCCACTCTTCTGCCACTGGAATGCCCATGACCACCCAGCCGAAATGCACCGACCCCGTGATCCTCAATCTCTGGCATCCGCTCGCGGCCGTATCGGAGACATCGGTCGGGACCGTGATGGACACGGTCCTGCTCGAGGAACGGGTCAGCTATGCGGTCGGATCGGATGGCACGGTCGCGGCCTGGCGCTCGCGCGCCGATCTGCCGGCCGGGAGCAGGGTAGACGCAGGCTCGATTGCCGAGCAACTGCCGTCCAAAAGCGCTTACGGCTATGTCTGGACGACTCTCGGCGACGCGCCTGCAGAGCTCTTTCCCATCCCTGAGTTCGAGGAACCGGACCGCCGCAGGCTCAATGCAGCCACCATGGGCGTGAACGTCTCGGCGCCGCGCGCCATCGAGAATTTCCTCGACATGGGACATTTTCCCTATGTCCACACCGATATCCTCGGCGCCGAGCCGCACACCGAGGTGAAGGAATACGACGTCGAGATCTCGGCCGAGCGCGACGAGATTCTTGCTACCCGCTGCCGCTTCTACCAGCCGATGGCTTCCACGGCGTCGACGGAGGGCGCGGATGTCGACTACATCTACCGCGTGCCGCACCCCTATTGCTCGGTGCTCTACAAATCGAGCCCGGTCGACGACAAGCGCCTCGACGTGATCGCGATCTTCCTGCAGCCGATGGACCAGGAGCATGTGCGCGCGCACATGATGCTGTGCGTGCTCGACGAGGACAACGAGGACAAGATCATCAAGCGCTTCCAGCAGACGATCTTCGGCCAGGACAAGCCGATCCTGGAAAACCAGTTTCCCAAGCGCCTGCCGCTCGACCCGCGCGCCGAGACGCCGATCCGCGCCGACAAGTCGGCGATCGCCTACCGTCGCTGGCTGAGCCAGAAGGGCGTGACCTACGGCGTCATCCCCGCCGCCGCCTGACCTTTCCTACGGAGTTCCAGATGCTGGATACAGCCAAGACGCGCTGGCACCCGATCGCCGCGTCGCACGACCTGCCCTTCCGTCACGTATTCCACGCCCAGTTGCTCGGCCGCGAGTTCGCGGTCTGGCGGGCGGACGACGGCTATGTGAACGTCTGGGAGAACCGCTGCCTGCATCGCGGCGTCCGGCTGTCGATCGGCATCAATGACGGGCGCGAACTGAAGTGCCAGTATCATGGCTGGCGCTATGCGAACCGCACCGCCGGCTGCACCTATATTCCGGCGCACCCGGCCGATGCGCCGGCGCGCACCATCACCAATCGCACCTTTCCCGCCATCGAGCGTTATGGCCTTGTCTGGGCGGCCGAGGAGCCGCTGGGCGGCGTGCCCGAGGTGGAGGGACTAGCCGAGGGAAGCTTGCTGGCGCTGCGCGGCATCCCGGTGAACGCGCCGGCCGACCTGGCTGTGGAGCGGCTGAGGGGCTACCGCTTCCAGCCGAGCGACGCTCTCGACGGCAACGCGGCCGAGATCAGCATCGAGGCAGCCTCGGCCTTCTCGCTCGCCTTGCATGCCCGCAGCGGTGGCGCGGAGACGCTTGCCGTATTTTTCGTCCAGCCGGTGGATTCCGGCCGCGCCGTCATTCGCGGCGTGCTGGACACGGCTGAAGACCACCCTGCTCGGCTCGCCATCCTGCGCCGCCATAACGAGGCGCTGTCGAAACTACGCGAGGCGATCGAGCGCGAGGCGGCGGCAATGCCCGCCCCCACGCCGCTCACGCCGGAGTTCCAGCGCGTCTCGCCCGAACTCGCGGAAATGCCCGCCCTTTCCGCCGATGCCCGCAAGGCACCGCTGCGGGTCCAGGCGGCGCGAAAATGGCAGGCGGCCGAAGGCATCGCCGGCTTCGAGCTCAGGCCGATCAGCGGTCTGCTGCCGACCTTCCAGCCCGGCGCGCATATAGACGTCCACATGCCCAATGGCCTCATACGCCAGTATTCCATCGTCAACGGACCGGGCGAGACCGACAGCTACTCGATCGGCGTGAAGTTCGAGCCGGATTCGCGCGGCGGTTCGGCCGCGATGCACGAAAGCGTGCGCGAGGGCGACGTTCTCGCCATCTCCGAGCCGCGCAACAATTTTCCGCTCCGCCGCGACGCGGTGAAGACGCTGTTCATCGCCGGCGGCATCGGCATCACGCCGCTGATCGCCATGGCGCAGGCGCTCCAAAACCAGGCGCTTGCCTTCGAGCTGCACTATTTCGCGCAGAGTCAGGCTCAGCTCGCTTTTCCGGACCGCCTGGAAACGCTCGGCCCCGCGTTGGTTCCGCATCGCGGGCTCAGCCCCGCTGAGACCGCCGCCAAGCTGCGCGAGCTGCTCGCAGGCTACCGCAACGCCATGCATGTCTATCTCTGCGGCCCCGGCCCGATGCTCGAAGCGGCGCGGGCCATCGCCGCCGAGGCGGGCTGGCCGGAAGGCGCGGTGCATTTCGAGTACTTCAAGAACACCAACGAGATCGATGACAGCACCAGCTTCGAGGTAGCGCTGGCGCGCTCCTGCCTCACCCTGCAGGTGCCGGCGGGCCGGACCATCCTTGAGGTCGTGCGCGAGGCCGGCGTGGAGATGCCCTCGTCCTGTGAGCAGGGCGCCTGCGGCACCTGCATGGCGACCGTTATCGAGGGCGAGCCCGACCACCAGGACGTTTATCTGAACGACGCCGAGAAGCGCGCCGGGACGAAGATCATGACCTGCGTGTCGCGGTCGAAGTCGCCGCGGCTGGTGTTGGATATCTAGGCTTTAAGCGATGATCACCCTCTACGACTACGAACTGTCCGGCAACTGCTACAAGATCCGGCTCCTGCTCGGCATGCTGGGCCTCGACTACAAGACCGTTCCGGTCGACTTCTATCCGGGCCGCGAGCACAAGTCGGACTGGTTCTTGCGCCTCAACCCACTCGGCCAGCTGCCGGTGATAGAGGACGACGGCTTTGTCCTGCGCGACGCGCAGGCGATCCTCGTCTACCTCGCCTCGAACTATGACCAGGCCGGCACCTGGTACCCGCGCGACAATCCGCGGCTCCTGGGCGAGATCAGCCAGTGGCTCGCCTTCGCCGATGGCATCACCGGCACCGCGTCGGCGGCGCGGCTGCACGATGCGCTGTTCTACGACCTCGACGCCGAGGCGGCGCGGGCGGGCGCACATCGGCTCTTCCGCATCCTCGACGAGCATCTGTGGTTCGGCGAGCAGGAGGGCCGCAGCTGGATCTGCTCGGCCAGCCACCCGACCATCGCCGACATCGCCTGCTTTCCCTACGTGATCCTCTCGGAGGAAGGCGGCATTTCGCGTCAGGACTACCCGGCCATCCGCCGCTGGTGCGACCGGGTCAAGCGCATCCCCGGCTTCCTGGTCATGTCCGGGGTGTTCCCAGCGGGCCGGCACGGGCGGCATAAGGCGAGCCACGAACGATGGACGACGCACCTTCATACCCCTGGCTGGCAAAAGTAGAATACGCCCAGCCCTGTACCGCAAGAGATTGCCCGTAACCACCATGCCAAAGCAGAAGAAACCCGTCGATCCCGAAACCCTGCCCTATCGCCCCTGCGTCGGCATCATGGTGCTGAACCGGGACGGGCTGGTGTGGACCGGCCGCCGCATCCCCAAGCCGGATAGCGAATTCGCGGACACCCCCATGCTCTGGCAGATGCCGCAGGGCGGGATCGACGAAGGCGAGGATCCCTATCCGGCGGCTCTTCGCGAGCTCTACGAGGAGACCGGCATCAGAAGCGTATCGCTCCTTGCCGAGGCACCTTACTGGATAAAATACGACCTTCCGGAACATCTCGTCGGGGTGGCCTTCAAAGGCAAATACCGCGGGCAGACGCAGAAATGGTTCGCTCTGCGCTTCGAGGGCGACGATGGGGAGGTACAGATCAATCCGCCTCCCGGCGGGCACGAGCCCGAGTTCGAGGAATGGGCCTGGCGGCCGATGGAGGAGCTCCCCGATCTGATCGTCCCGTTCAAGCGCCACACCTATGTAGAGGTCGTGGCGGCCTTCCGGCACCTCACGCAGGGACAGCAATGATTCCGCGACCGACCGAGCGGTCGCGCAATATACCTCCAATACCCGACTGGTTGACCGGGCAGACTTGCATATATCCGATGAAAGGCACCTGCATTCTTGCATGAACTTGCGCCTCCAGCAGGCTATCCTTGCGCCATCGCGCTGGAGAAGTCGAATTGGGTATTGGAATTCCGTTGCCTCTCTCTGTTCCGGACCGCACCTTGGCCGGTGCGGTGCTCACGATCGATCTCGGCGCGCTTCGTCGGAACTTCCGCCTGCTGCGGGACGAAGCGGCAGGAGCGCGGTGCGCGGCCGTGCTCAAGGCCGACGCCTACGGCCTCGGCGCCGACAGGGTCGCGCCTGTGCTTGCGCAGGAAGGCTGCGAGACTTTTTTCGTCGCCCATGTGAGCGAAGGGATCGCCCTGAGGCATGTCCTAGGCGACAAGGCGGACATCTTTGTCCTGAACGGGCTCCCGCCGGGTGCCGAGGGCGCCTGCGCTGCAGCCGGCCTGATACCGGTGCTCAACAGCGAGCCGCAGCTTGCCGCCTGGCGCGACGCCGCCTCCGCCTTGGCACGCACCTTGCCGGCGGCGCTGCAGGTCGACAGCGGCATGGCGCGGATGGGCATGTCCCCTGCCGAGGTCGAGCGCATCACGGCGGATCCGGGCGCATTCGTCGGCCTCGATGTGAGGCTGGTCATGAGCCACCTGGCGTGCGCCGATGAGCCCGAAAAGGCCGCGAACCACGCGCAGCTTCATTCTTTCCTGCAGCTTGCTGCCAGCCTGCCTCAGGCAGCGCGCTCGCTGGCGAACTCGTCGGGGATTTTTCTCGGGTCGGATTTTCACTTCGACCTGGTCCGCCCGGGCGCGGCACTCTACGGCATCAACCCAGAGCCGGGACGCCCCAATCCGATGGCACCCGTGGTTCGGCTGGAGGCGAAGGTCGTCCAGACCCGTTCCGTCGAAGCTGGAGAAGGCATCGGCTACGGGCATGTGGCGCGCCCAGAGCGTCCTCTGCAGCTTGCGACCATCTCGCTTGGCTATGCGGATGGGTGGCCGCGGCACGCTCAGGCGGCGGCCTGGTACGAAGGCGTGCGGCTGCCCTTCATCGGGCGGGTGTCGATGGACAGCATCATTCTCGACATCTCCTCCCTACCGCCTGGGGCGCTGGCGCCCGGAGCGCTGGTCGAGTTGATCGGGCCGCACCAGAGCGTTGACGAGGTCGCGGCTGTAGCAAGCACCATAGGATACGAGATCCTCACCAGCCTCGGGCCGCGGTTTCACAGGATCTATGTGGACGCGTGAAGGGAATGCGCTCGGCTCTCGCGAGCCGGCATCGCACGTCAGAATTCAAACAAGCAGCTTGGCAGTCATGGGGTGACTGTAATGGGCAATAGAAGGGGCGAACGCCGAAAATGAAAGTACTTGTTCTGGGCAGCGGGGTGATCGGGGTCACCACCGCCCATTATCTGGCCGAAGCCGGACATGAAGTGACGGTCGTCGACCGCCAGCCCGGGCCGGCACTCGAGACAAGCTTCGCCAATGCCGGTGAGGTTTCGCCTGGCTACTCGTCCCCTTGGGCCGGTCCGGGCGTACCGGTGAAGGCGATCAAGTGGCTGCTGATGAAGCACGGACCGCTGGTGCTGCGCCCCAAGGCGGATCCGTCGATGTGGGTCTGGCTGACCCAGATGCTGCGCAACTGCACTTCGGCGCGCTATGCCGTCAACAAGGCTCGGATGGTGCCGATCGCCGAATATTCACGCGACCGCCTGCGCGACCTCCGCGCCTCGACGGGCATCGCCTATGACGAGCGCAGCCTCGGCACCCTGCAGCTCTTCCGCACGCAGAAGCAACTCGACGGGATCGGCGGCGACATCGAGGTTCTGAAGCAATTCGACGTGCCCTACGAGGTGCTCGATCCTGCCGGCTGCATCGCCGCCGAGCCGGCGCTGGCGCGGGTGAAGGGCAAGTTCGTTGGCGGCCTCAGGCTGCCGGGCGACGAGACCGGCGACTGCCAGATGTTCACCGAGCGTCTCGCCTCGCACGCGGCCACCAAGGGCGTCACCTTCCGGTTCGGCACCACCATCGAAAAGATCGTGGCGGAAGGCGGCAGGATAACCGGCGTGGCAACGTCGGCCGGCATGCTGACGGCCGATGCCTATGTGCTGGCGCTCGGCAGCTATTCCCCGTTCCTGGCGCGCCCGCTTGGCATCTCGATCCCCGTCTACCCGGTGAAGGGTTACTCGATGACGGTGCCGATCCGCAGCGAGGACGGCGCGCCGGTCTCGACGATCATGGACGAGACATTCAAGGTGGCAATCACGCGCCTCGGCTCACGCATCCGCGCCGGCGGCACGGCGGAGATTTCCGGGTACGATCTGACACTGCGAGATTCGCGCAAGGACACGCTGCTTCATTCGGTGGGCGATCTCTTCCCCCAGGGCGGAGATCTCGGCAGCGCGACCTTCTGGTGCGGGCTGCGGCCGATGACGCCGGACGGTCCGCCGATCATCGGCGGCACGCGGTACCCGAACCTGTTCCTGAACACCGGCCACGGCACGCTGGGCTGGACGATGGCCTGCGGCTCGGGGCGGGTCCTGGCGGACCTGATGTCGGGAAGGAAGCCGGAGATCGATACGACGGAGTTGGCGGTGTCGCGCTACGCGTAGCGGTCCGGCAAAGGCGGGCCTTCAGTTCGACCCGTCAGGGGCTGGACTGGTGAGACCGGCGAGAACAGCCAGGCGAGCAGCAGGGCGAACGCGATCCAGACGGCGATGATGAAGAGCATGCCCACCCTGCTCCTGGGGCGGGTTTCCAGCCGAGCCGCCTGGGCTCGGAGCTCTTCCACGACGGCCGCAGGAATCAACCACAGAGCCAGTAGAATCCCGGCCGGAATGATGATGAGATCATCGAGGATGCCGAGCACCGGAATGAAGTCCGGGATGAGGTCGATCGGACTGAGCCCATAGGCGGCTACCGCGCCCGCTACCGCCTTCGCACGCCAGGGGACGCGCGGATCGCGGGCGGCCAGCCAGAGCACCATGAGGTCTCGTTTGATGGCGCGCGCCCATCGCTTAGCGGTTTCGAACAATCTTATCCCTCGCTGCACCGGGGACATCACGAGGTATGTATATACCGTCAGGCGAGATTCTTGACAGAATCAAGCCCAGACCTTGCAGCGCGTCCATCGGCGGTTGCCCTCTCCCTCTCGAAGTCACTCAAAGGGAGGGCAAGCCGGCTCACACCGACAGGTTCTTGAGGATCGGCAGCTTGCGCACCGTCTGCCCGGTCGCGGCGCGCAGCGCGTTGGCGACTGCCGGCCCGATCGGCGGCACGCCCGGCTCGCCGACGCCGGTCGGCGGCTCGGTCGAAGGCACGATGTGGACCTCGACCTTCGGCATCTGGTCGATCCGCAGCGGCGTATAGGTGTCGTAGTTCTCCTGGTCCACCACACCGCCGGTGAGCGTCAGCTCCTCCTGCAGGATGGCGCCGAGGCCGAAGCCGATGCCACCTTCCATCTGTGCCCGGATCTGGTCCGGGTTGATCGGCGTGCCGCAATCGACGGCGCAGACCACGCGATCGACGGAAAAATCGTTGTCGCCCTTCATGGTGATCTCGACCACCTCGGCCACGTAGGTAAAAAAGCTCTCGTGCAGGGCGACGCCGCGGAAGCGACCCTGTGGCAGGGGCTTGCCCCAGTCCGCCTTCTCGGCCGCCAGCCGCAGCACCGCCGCATGGCGCGGATGCGCATCGAGCAAGGACAGGCGGAACTCGACCGGATCGCGCCCCGCTGCTGCGGCAAGCTCGTCGATAAAAGTCTCGACCGCATAGGCGGTGTGGGTCGAGCCGACCGACCGCCACCAAAGGACCGGGATGCCGACCTTGGTCGTGGTCAGTTCCACCTTCACGTTCGGGATCGCGTATGGCAGGTTCGCGGCGCCCTCCACGGAGGTCGGGTCGACCCCGTCCTTGACCATCGCCTCCATCGGCGAGCCGCCCATGATCGACTGGCCGACGATGTGGTCGTAAAGCGCGACAAGCTTGCCGTCCTTGTCGAGGCCGGCCTTCATCGCATGCACATAGGCTGGCCGGTAGCGGCCGCCGCGCATGTCGTTCTCGCGCGTCCACTGCACCTTGACCGGCTTGCCCGGCCCGAGCGCCTTGGCGACGGCAACCGCTTCGACCACCAGGTCCGCATCCGCGACGGCGCGTCGCCCGAAACTGCCGCCGCTCTTCAGAACGTGCAGCCGCACCTTGTCCGGGGTCGTACCGGCCACCTGTGCGGCCGCCATCTGGTAGACGTCCGGCATCTGGTGTCCGCCCCAGACCTCCACCGTGCCGTCGGCATTGATGCGGGCGGCGGCGTTGAGCGGCTCTATCGACGCATGTGCCAGATAGGGGAATTCGTAGCGGGCCTCGACCACCTTGGCGGCCGAAGCGAGGGCGGCAGCGGCATCGCCGTCGTTACGGGCCGTCGCGGCGCCCGGGCCGTCCGCCAGCCGGTTGTACTCGGCCAGCAGGTCGGTCGAGCCGCGGCTCTCGGCCTTCGACTCGTCCCAGATCACCGTGACGAGGTCCCGCGCCTTCAGCGCCGTCCACATATTGTCGGCGACCACCGCCACGCCGCGCGGCGTCTGCACCACGTCGGCTACGCCCTTGAGGGCCTTCGCCTTTCCCGCATCGAAGCTGCCGACCGTCGCGCCGAACTTCGGCGGATGGATCATTACCGCCGTCAACAGCCCGTCCAGCTTGACGTCTATCGTGTAGCCTTGGGTGCCGTTCGTCTTGCCAGCCGAATCGTAGCGCTTGAGTTGGTCGGATCCGATCTGCGTCCACTGCTCGCGCTGCTTGAGCTGCACGTCAGTCGGTACCGGGATTGCGGTGGCGTCCGCGGCGAGTTCGCCGAAGGTGGCGAGCTTGTCTGAACCGTGCGAAAGGACACCTGATTTTACCGTGATCTCGCCGGCCGGCACGTCCCACTTTCTGGCCGCCGCCGCGACCAGCATGCCGCGGGCGGCGGCGCCGGCCTTGCGATAGCGCTCCCAGGACGAGGTCATCGAGGTCGATCCGCCGGTGCCCTGGAAGGCGCCGCCCCAGGCGAGATTGCCGTAGAGCTTCGTGTTGCCCGAGGCGCCGACGACGTCGACTTGGCCCCAGTCGCCGTCGAGTTCCTCCATGACCAGCGTGGCGATGCCGAAATAGGAGCCCTGCCCCATCTCGAATTGCGAGGAGTGGATGAGGATCCGGTTCTCCGGCGTGATCTCGACATAGGCCTGGAACGGATTGGCGGCTGCTTCACCCGCCGTCTCCTGTGCCATGGCCGGGGCGGCCATCATCAGCCGATAGCCGACAACCAGTCCCGCGGCCGTTGCCGCCGAACCAAGGAGGAAGTCACGGCGGGTCGGCTTGAGGTCTCTAGTGTCGAAACGGAACTGCAACATGTCAGGCCTCCAGCCGGTGGGCGGCTTCGTGAATCGCCGCGCGGATGCGGTGGTAGGTTGCACAGCGGCAGAGATTGCCGCTCATCGCCGAATTGATGTTTTCATCCGTAGGCTTAGGCGTTTCGGTCAACAGGGCGGTTGCGGACATGATTTGCCCCGACTGGCAATAGCCGCATTGCGGCACGTCCAACTCGGCCCAGACTGCCTGGACGGTCTCGGCCACCTTCCCCGAAATCCCCTCGATGGTTGTGATGTTGGCCCCTTCGACATCCCCGACCAGGGTCTGGCAGGAGCGGGTCGGCGTACCGTCGATGTGCACGGTGCAGGCACCGCACTGCGCCATTCCGCAGCCGAACTTGGTCCCGGTTAGCCCTACGATGTCGCGGATGGCCCAGAGCAAGGGCATCTCCGCTTCGACATCCAAAGTTCGGGCCTCGCCGTTCAAGGTGAAAGCGACCATTGGTGATCTCCCAGAATGGAGGTGTCCCGCCGATGGCACCGTGGACCACGAGCGAGCGGTCAAAGTGTCAGCGGCAAGAGCCTATGATCGCGTGGCCGATGCGGCAAGACGGGCTGCTCGCAATCGCGTGATCGTGAAGGCGACCTGCTGTCAATTCCTGACTCACCTACCGCCCCGCCGGACGGATCACGTGAACAGGCTGCGCTCCTTCTCCACCGCCCCCGAGATGAACGTCGCGACTGCCTGGATGCGCGAGAGGCCGCGCATCGATTCGTGATAGACCAGCCAGTAGGCCCGGCGGATGGGCTCGGCGACCGGGACGGGCACGATGTCCGGCATCGCGCGGGCTATGAAGGTGTGAAGAATGCCGATCCCCGCGCCGGAGCGGACGGCTTCCGCCTGGCCGAGCGAAGAAGAGATCATGAAGCCCGGATCCCAGCCGGTGTCGATCTCGGCCGAATAGTCGAGCGATGGATAGACGACCAGGTCGGGCACATAGCCAACGAGCCTGTGGGAACTGAGCTCTTCCACGCTGCGCGGCTCGCCATGAGCCTCGAGATAGGCGCGCGAGGCGAACAGGCCGAGCGTATAGTCCACTAGTTTCACCGCGACGAGGCGGCCCTCGGTCGGACGCTCGGTGGTGATGGCGATGTCCGCCTCGCGCCTCGAAAGCGAGAAGGAGCGCGGCACCGGAACCAGTTGGATCTTCAGTTCGGGGTGCAGTGCTGCAAGCGCGCCGAGCCGCGGCGCCAGGAAGGCCACGCCGAAACCGTCGGGAGCGCCGATCCTGACGGTTCCCGATACTGCATCGCCCTCGCCCGCAACTTCCGCCCGCGCGGCGATCATGTCGGCTTCCATGCGCTCTGCGATCGCGAGGAAGCGCTCGCCGGCCGGCGTCAACTCGCTACCGGTGGTCAGCCGGCGAAACAGTTTTGCGCCCAGTGCATCCTCCAGCGCGGCGATGCGGCGGGAGACCGTGGTGTGGTTGAGCTCCAGCCGCTTCGCCGCCCCGAGAATCTGGCCGGCGCGGGCGACCGCCAGGAATACCCGCACATCGTCCCAGTTCATGCGCCCTCCGCTCCGCTGCGATCGCCTGAGTGTCGGCTGGACCCGATCGGCATCTGCAGTGCCTAAGCTGTGTACAGGAGGGGCGGGCAAGGGGCTAGGCAGGCGGAAGCTGGCCCCATGATGCGTTCGAGTTCCGGTAACGCCGAAACGAAACCGCCCGGGCGCAACGCACCCGGGCGGCAAAGTTCCGGCTCAGCCGGAGATGTCACTGCATGATGTGGACGATCTTGCGGGTGCCTGGATCGACCAGCACAGTGCGGCCGTCGACCACGACATACTGATACGACACATCCGGCACCTCGACGGCGTGCAGTTCAACCGTGTCGGGAACGGTGGAGCCGATGTTCAGTTCGACGCCCGGCAGATTGACCGAGGCGAGCGGCTTCTTCTGGACGTATTCGCGGATGACAGTCTCCTGCTCGGGAGCGATGATCACGTCCTGAGCGGCAGCGATGCCAACACCGGCGACGAGAAGAATGCCGGCAAGGGCGCTCGAAAGATGCGACTTCATATTGGCCTCCGTTGAGTATGCCATGGTTACTTCGCCCGCAATGCGAGAGAAGCGCTCGGGCACTACTCGCAGTGGGGATGCTCGGGTAACGCGGCCGTGAAAGGGTCGTTCCAACATGTGAAGCGGGACGGCGCGGCCGGCCGATCACTCTTCATGTCCGCCGTTATTCAGGTGCCTCCGAATTGTGTCTGATGACCAGGCCGACAAGGGCTCTGCAAAGCGTAAGGAGAACCGGAGGCCGCCATCCTGGTCTGACCAGTCACTTGACGATAGGGAACGGCGGTAGGAAGATTTCCGCCACAGGCCACGCATTCGGAGGAAACGGGCCCTGGGGAGGAACAATGGCGAACTCGATCAGGCTCTTGCGGGGCGCGTTCGGGCACGTCTCGGTGCTGACGGTTGCAACGAACCTGGTGACCCATGCCCATGCCGAGCCGCACATCATCGTCTGGCTTGACGGCACTGCCGGCGAGATGACGATCGGCTCCGAGAGGGTGAAGCTTGGTCCCCTTACTGCGGCGGGCATCAATCCGCTCCAGCCTCACAGCCATGATCTTTCGGGATCGGCCGGGCCGGGCCGCTTCCTCGCCTTCTATATCGATCCCCTCTGGGTGCGCGTCCGCCACGGCCTTGCTGCGCAAATGCCGATATTCCCCACTCCCGAGATCCGCCTCGAACCATGGCTCTACCGTGCCTCAGCCGGTCTACTCGACGTCTGCGAGGGCTATGAAGACGATCCGCTCGTTTCCTACGAGATCGAGCGGCTGATCGACAGCCTGATCGAAGCCGCCGATGTGACGATGCCGCGCGAATGTGCCGTCCGGCGAACCGGCGCCGTCCCGGACTACCGTGTCCGAAAAGCCATCGAGATCATGAAGGAGAGGGTGGCGGAGCGCATCTGCTTCGACGAACTGGCGCGCAGCATCGGCCTCTCGCGCCCGCACTTCTTCGCGCTGTTCAAGGAGCAGACCAACCTCACGCCGAACGTCTACTGGAACACGCTGCGCATGGAGGAGGCGCTCCGGCAACTGCAATGGTCAGAGGAGCCGCTGACCTCGGTCGCCGGCAACCTTGGCTTCACCACCCAGGGCAACTTTTCCCGCTTCTTCCGCGACCATGCCGGCGTGCCGCCGACGCTTTACCGCGAGGCGGCAAGGGCGACGGCTTAGCAATCGCGAGTGCTCATTTTCAGACGCATCGATAAGCGCTCCAGACGGATTGATAAGCGGCTTGCCCCGACCTCGCCTAGGGTAACTCCTGCCGAACCCGGGAGGAGGAACCCGCTCAATGCCGACAGTGACTGTCTCCAGCGTCATCGATGCCCCGGTCGAGAATGTCTGGAGCGCGATCCGCGACTATAACGGCCTGCCTTCCTGGCATCCTCGCATGGTCGAAAGCCACATCGAGGATGGTAAGGGAGCCAGCGAAATCGGCTGCGTGCGCAACTTCAAGGTCGCCACAGGCGCGACCATCCGCGAACGGCTGCTCGACTTCTCGGACGAGAATTTCCTCGTCAGCTATTCGATCATCGAGACGCCGCAGCCGATCTCCAACCACAGCGCCACGCTGCAACTAAGGCGGCTCACGGACGGCAACCGCACCTATGCGGAATGGACCGCCACCTTCGATGCGCCGGCCGACCAGGCGGAGGCGGTCGCCAAGGGTATGGGCGAGAATGTCTTCCAGGGCGGCTTCAACGCCCTGAAGAAGCGGTTTTCCGGCGAAGGCTGACGGGAGGCGGTGATGGGCCTGGTGCTGCGGAGTTTCGCCACGGTGAACGAGGCCGGTGCGGCGCTCAGCGAACCGGGCGCGCGCTATCTCGGCGGCGGCACGCTCGCCGTGCGCGCCGTCAACGAAGGCGACGTCTCGGTCCATTCTCTGGTACGTATCACCGACCCGCAGTTGTCCCGGATCGAGCTGTCCGAAGGTCGAGCACGCATCGGCGCTTCCGTGACGATGGCGCGCGTCGCGGCCAATCCCGGCATCGCCTTCCTCGCGCCTGCCGCCATGGCCGTAGGCGGACCCGCCGTGCGCAACATGGCGACGGTCGGCGGCAATCTGTTCGCACCCGCTCCCTACGGCGACTTCGCCGTGGCGCTTCTGGCACTGGATGCAAAGGTGGATGCCCGCAAGGACATGCCGATGGAGCGCTTCCTTGAGACGAGGGGCGCGCTTGCGAAGGGCAGCATCGTCACGGCCGTCAGCTTCGCCTTGCCATCGGAAGGGGGCTTCCGGTTCCGAAAAGTTTCCAGGGTGAAGCCGAAGGGCACGTCGGTTCTGAGCATCGCGGCCGTCATCGAGGAGGACCCCGACGGCACCATCCGCTCCGCTCGCATCGCGCTGGGCTGCATGGCGGACCGGCCGATCCGGGCCCACGCCGCAGAGCGGGCGCTGGTCGGCAGCCGGCGGACCGAACAGGGAATTGCGGCTGCACTCGCAGTTGCAGGAGAAGGTACGCATCCGGTCACCGATCCGGTCGCGAGCGCCTGGTATCGCGCCGAGGTGCTGCCCGTCCATCTGCGTCGCCTGCTTCTGTACTGAAGCGCCAAGGACCTGGAGGAAGATCATGCCAAAAGTTCCGGTCCAGTTCGCGCTGAACGGAGAGGAGAAAGCCGAGTTCGTCGAGAGCGGCACGTCGCTGCTCACCCTGTTGCGCGACAAGATCGGTGACACCTCGCCGAAGGGCGGCTGCCATCAGGGCACCTGCGGCGCCTGCTCCGTGATCATAGACGGCGAACTGAAACTCTCCTGCCTCGTGCTGGCCGAGACCTGCGGGAACGCGTCGGTCCAGACGACAGGCGGCCTCGCGGCCGACGGGGTGCTGCATCCGCTGCAGCGCGCCTTCCTCGACCATTTCGCCGCCCAGTGCGGCTTCTGCACGCCGGGCATGATCATGGCCGCCAAGGCGCTGCTCGATCGCAACCCCGATCCGACGCGCGAGGACGTTGTGGAGGCGATCTCGGGCAACATCTGCCGCTGCACCGGTTACGAGCCGATCATCCAAGCGGTGATGGCTGCGGCTCAGGGCAATTCACAGCGGGTCGCCTGAGGAGAGCCGCATGAAACTCGCCAAGGACTATTTCGCCGACGAACGAGCGGACGGTCTTCACGAGATCGGCCGGGGCCTTCCCCGCGCCGACCTTCCAGGCCACGTTACGGGCAAGACAAAATACTTCGCCGACCGGTCGATCCCGGGCATGCTCCATCTGAAAATGGTGCGCAGCCCGCATCACCACGCCCGCATCCGCGGCATCGACACCTCCGAGGCCGAGAAGCACCCCGGCGTAGTGAAAATCCTCACCGCCAGGGATGTGCCGCACAACGTCTACACCATCCTGATCCTGATCCAGATCGGCCCCGAGGACGAGCAGGTTCTGGCCGAGGACAAGGTGCGCTGGAAGGGCGAGGCGGTGGTGGCCGTCGTCGCCGACTCCGAGCGTGCCGCGAACGAGGCGGCGGCGAAGGTCAAGGTCGACTACGAGGTGCTGCCGGCCGTCTTCGACATGGACGAGGCGCTGAAGCCCGGCGCCCCGGTCGTCAACGAATATCACGGTCAGAACTACTATCTCTACGACAGCGGCGAGTGTCGAAAAGTTCGCTTCGGCGACGTGGAAGCAGGGTTCGCCGAGGCCGATTTCATCCTGGAGGAGACCTACCGCTCCTCGCCGATCGAGCATGCGCCGGCCGAAACCACCGGCTGCGTCGTGGTGCCGGAAGGCAACGACCGCTTCACCTGCTACACCAACACGCAGGCGATGTTCTTCACCCTCGATAACACGTCGATCATCCTGCAGATGCCGGGCCATCAGTTGCATCTAGTCGGCGGTACGGTGGGCGGGGGCTTCGGCGGCAAGGTGGACGTGATCGTTGAACCGATCGCCATCCTTGCCGCCAAGCTGACCGGCCGCCCGGTCTCCTTCGTCTACAGCCGCTACGAGGAGATGCAGATTTCCTCGCCGCGTGCCGCCGAGAAGATCGTCATCAAGGACGGGGTGACGAAGGACGGTCGCCTCGTAGCCCGCAAGGTGACCGGCTACACCGACGCCGGCGCCTATTCGCGCCATTCGCCCTATGGCGCGCAGAAGGGCGCGGCGCACTATCCCGGCCCCTACACGGTGCCGAACGTCTGGATCGATACCTACTGCGTCTACACCAACCGTACGCCATCCTCGGCCATGCGCGGCTTCGGGGTCACCATCGCCGACTTCGCGCTGGAGGTGCAGATGGACAAGCTGGCGCGGCTGATCGCCATGGACCCGCTCGAGTTCCGCTTCATCAACGCCTATCGCGACGGCGACATGAAGGCGCATCGGCAGGTGACCGAGGGCGCGGCGCTGATCGAGTGCATGCAGGAGGCCTCGCGCGCCGCAAGCTGGCCGGTCGCTAAGCGGTTCTACGACATGTCTTCGCGCGGGGAGGGTTGAGATGGCGATCCGGCGCGGCCGCGGCGTGGCGGCAGTCAACTATCCGACCGGCATGAACCTCGGCGGCGATCCCAGCCAGGCGCTCGTCCATTCGACGCCGACCGGCAACTTCATGGTGACGCTCTCCAGCGTCGATCTCGGCCAGGGGCTGAAGCAGGTGATGGCGCAGATCTGTGCCGAGACTATCGGCGTGCCGACCGAGCGCGTCATCATCGACACCGCCGATACCGACACCGGCCCGCACTGCATGGGCACTTTTGCCTCGCGCGGCACCCACCGCATCGGTAACGCCATCATCCAGGCCGCCAGGGAAGCGCGCCACGTGATGCTGGAAGTGGCGGCCGAGGCTCTGGAGGTGAATGCCACCGACCTGGATACCGACGGCGAGGGCAACATCCACGTGAAGGGCGCGCCGCAGCGCTCTATCTCGATCTTCGACACGGCGTTGACGGCGCATTTCAAGCTTGGCCTCTCCATCTCGGGCCGTGGCATGTTCCTCGTCCCGCGCTCCTATCCGGAGACGGAGACCGGCGCGATGAAGCCCTCGACCTGCTACGCCCATGCCTGTACGGTGGCCGATGTGGAGGTCGATGACGAGACGGGCGAGGTGACGGTGACCTCGGTCAAGAACGTCTTCGAGATCGGCCGCGCGCTCAATCCGAGGATGGTCGAGCAGCAACTGGTCGGCGGCTCGTGGATGGGCATCAGCCACGCCCTCTACGAGACCACCGAGCCCTATTATCCCAGCCGCGAGCATGGCGGCACCGATTTCAACGAATATCTGACGCCGGGTCCGGGCGATCTTGCCGAGACCGAGACCATCGTGCTGGAGCGCCCGGCGACGGACGGGCCATACGGCGCCAAGGGGCCGGGCGAGATGGCGGCGAACCCGCAGATCCCCGCGATCGCCAACGCCATCTTCGATGCCGTCGGGGTGAGAGTGGACACGCTGCCAATCACGCCCGAGCGGATCTTACGGGCGCTGAAGCAGCAGCGGGCGGCGCACTAGGAAGCATCGTTGATTGAGGCCTTTTCCCACGGTCCAGCGTCAGGGCGCGGCGCTCATGATCCCCTCCCCCTTGAGGGGAGGGGTAAGGGGCGGGGGTGCGTCATGCGCCAACGCTTCCCGTTCTCTGGCTTACCGCCGAAGGCCATCCAACATTTTCGCCCCGGTACCCCCACCCCTTACCCCTCCCCTCAAGGGGGAGGGGGATTCGGCGCTGCTTGCGCCTCATGACCTCCCTCGAATCCATCGCCGCATCACCCGAGGCCATCGCTTCCCGCCTCACAGAGGCCCGCTATCTCGCCGACGACGGCCTCGCCACCGCGATCTTTCTTGCCGTCCGTCTCGGCAAGCCACTGCTGCTCGAAGGCGCACCTGGAGTGGGCAAGACCGAGGCCGCCAAGGCCGTCGCCGAGGTGCTCAGCCGCAGTGTCGTGCGGCTGCAATGCTACGAGGGCATCGACGCCGCTCACGCCCTCTACGAATGGAACTACCAGCGCCAGCTGCTGGCTATCCGTCAGGCCGGCGAGACCGAGGTCGACATCTACGACGATCGCTTTCTGATCGCGCGGCCGCTGCTCAAGGTGCTGCGCGAGCCGGAGCAAAGCCTGCTACTGGTGGACGAGATCGACCGCTCCGACCACGAATTCGAGGCGCTGCTGCTCGAATTTCTGTCCGACTTCCAGATCAGCATCCCCGAGCGCGGCACGATCCGCGCACAAACACGGCCGATCGTCGTGCTCACCTCCAACCGCACGCGCGAACTCGCCGAGGCGCTCAGGAGGCGCTGCGTCTATCACTGGATCGGCTACCCCGATGCGGCGCGCGAGGCGGCGATCATCATGCTGCGGGCCGGCGACGTCGCCGAGGAGACGGCCCGTGCCGTGGCGAAGGCCGTCCAGGCGGTACGCGCCCGGCCGCTCACCAAGCCGCCGGGGATTTCGGAGGCGGTCGAATGGGCAAACGCCGCAACCGTGCTGGAGAAGGGCGGCAGCCCCTGGCCGCTCGCCTTCCGCCGTGCCGTCGGCGTGCTCGTCAAGGACGAGGAGGATCTTTCGGCGCTCACGCCCGAGCTTGACGCGATTGTCGAGGAGGCGCTGGGGTGAGGCGAGGCGCTGGCGACGTCCCCTTCTCCCCGACCGCGGGGAGAATGTCCCGGCAGGGGGATGAGGGGCGGGAGTCTCCGCCTCCGGAGCCAGCGATGCCCCTCACCTGCCTGCCGGCATCCTCTCCCCGCAAGCGGGGAGAGGAACGGCTACCCCCCGCCGCTGCACCCTTCCTTGCCTTCGCTCGGCTGCTGCGCCGGAACGGCTTCACTGTGGCGCCGGAGCAGGCGATCGCATTCATGCAGTCGGTCCAGCTGCTCGGCCCCCGCTCGATGGAGGACATCCGCCAGGCCGCCTATGCAGCGCTCGGACCGGAGCCGGACCATCTTGATGCCTTCGAGGCGCTGTTCCGGGCACATTTCTATGGAGACGTGGCGAGCATCGTCGAGGCGTCGGACGAGGAGGAAACTGCAGTCAAGGACGACAGCGGCGGCGAGCAGCGTGACATCCTGACCAAGAAGGAAGAAGGCGGCGAGCTTGCCTCCTCAGCCGAAGCGCTGAGTACTCGCGATTTCAAGGAGGGCATAGACACCCTCGCCTCTTTCCAACGGGCGCTCGGTTCTGCCCTGCCCTGCCGCCGCTCGTTCCGCTGGATGCGCACCACCTCGCGCGGCCAGTTCGACCTGCGCCGTTCGCTACGCGAGATCGTGCAGGCAGACGGCGACGTGGCCTGGCCGCTGCTGCGCCGCCGCAAGACCGTGCAGCGCAACATCCTGCTGCTGATCGACGTCTCCGGCTCGATGCGGCTCCATACAGCGGACTATCTTCAGCTTGCGCATGCGGTCGTGCAGGGCGCCGACCGCGCCGAGATTTTTACGTTCGGCACCCGGCTCACGCGCATCACGCCGTCGCTGCGGCTGCGCGATCGTGACCGCGCTCTCGCCCGCGCGGCAAGCCTGGTCGAGGACTGGGACGGCGGTACGCGCATCGGCCCGACGCTGCTCGCCTTCCTGTCAGTGCCCCGCTTTGCCGGCTTTGCGCGGAACGCGGCAATCCTCATTCTGTCCGACGGGCTGGAGCGCGGCGATCATGCCGAGATGGAGACGGCGATCCGGCGGCTGAAGGCCTGTGCATTTCGCCTGTCGCTCGCCACGCCGCTCGCCGGCGATCCGCGCTTCAGGCCTCGGACGGCGGCGCTGAAGGCCGTCCTGCCCTATCTGGACGATCTGGTCGACGGCTCGTCCATCGAAAGGCTCACAGCGTTCATCCTGTCGCTCGCCCGCCCCGCTCCGGCTGCCGCGGCGCTCTGGAGGCAACTGTCATGACCGGCAAAGTGATCGACTCGCACTTCCACATTTGGCGGCAGCAGGACCTGCCTTGGCTCTCCGGCCCGATGGTGCCGCGCATCTTCGGCCCCTACGAGCCGATCCGCCGCGACTATCCGATCGAGGAGTTCTTGGCCGACCAGAACGGCTCGGGCGTGACGAAAACCGTCTATGTGCAGACCAACTGGGCGAAGGAGGATTTTGAGAAAGAAGTCGCCTGGGTCCAGCGCACGGCCGAGGAGACCGGCTGGCCGCATGCGATCGTCGGCTATGCCGACATGACGGCCGACGACGTGCGCCCGCAGTTCGACCGGCTGAAGCAGTACCCGCTGCTGCGCGGCGTGCGCATGCAGTTCCACTGGCACGAGACGCCGCAATTCCGCTTCGCCGCCTCGGCCGACCAGGTGATCGACCCGAAGGTGCGCAGGAACGTCGCCCGGCTGAAGGATTATGGCCTCTCCTTCGACCTGCAACTCTTCCCCGGCCAGATGAAGGACGGACTGGCGCTCGTCGGCGAGAATCCGGGGACCGATTTCGTCCTGACCCATACCGGCATGCTGACCGACATGAGGGCCGATACGGTGGAGCGCTGGCGCGAAGGGCTCTCCACGCTTGCCGCCGCACCCAATCTCTACGCAAAACTCTCCGGGCTCGGCACGTTCGCGCACCGCAACGATCCGGTGCTGATCGGCTTCATCTACGACAGCGCGATCGCGATCCTCGGCAGCGAGCGTCTGATGTTCGGCTCGAACTTCCCGATCGAGAAGCTTTGGACCGACCATGCCTCCATGATTGCGGGGCACAGGAGCGCCGCCGCGAGACATGGCCGACGGGCAGAGGCGGACATTTTCTGGAACACGGCGGAGAAGGTGTATCGGCCGGTGTGAGCGGCGGTGTCCCTCCCCTCAAGGGGGAGGGAAACGTCACCGCTCACCCCAACCGCTCGGCGTGCCAGCGCAGATGGTCGTCCATGAAGCTGGAGATGAAGAAATAGGAGTGGTCGTAGCCCTCCTGCATCCGGAGCGTCAGCGGAATGCCGGCCTTTTGGCAGGCCTCCTCGAGCAGCCACGGGCGCAGGCCCTCCTGCAGAAAACCATCCGCCGTGCCCTGGTCAACCAGGAATTCGGGAAAGCGACGGCCGTCCTCGATCAGCGCGCTGGCGTCGTAGGCGCGCCACGCGGCCTCGTCCGGCCCGAGATATTTTTCCAGCGCCGGGCGCGACCAGCCGGCCGTCATCGGCTCCACGATCGGGGCGAAGGCGGTGCAGCTCCGGAAGCGGTCGGGGTTCTTGAGCGCGATGGTGAGCGCGCCGTGCCCGCCCATCGAATGGCCAAAAATGCCCTGCCGGCTCATGTCAGCCGGGAACTCACGGGCGATCAGCGCCGGCAACTCCTCGGTGAGATAGCTGTACATGTGGTAGTTGCGCTTAAAGGGCTCCTGCGTCGCGTCGAGATAAAAGCCGGCCCCGCAGCCGAACTGCCAGTTGTCCTTCTCGTCCGGCACAGTCTCGCCCCGCGGGCTGGTGTCGGGGCAGATCACGATGAGGCCGAGTTCGCTGGCGAGCCGGCGGTACTCGCCTTTCTCCATGACGTTGGCATGGGTGCAGGTAAGCCCCGAGAGGTACCAGAGAACGGGGCGGGGACCCTCATTCGCCTGCGGCGGCACGAAGACCGCAAAGGTCATGTCGCACGCGGTTGTTTCGGACGCATGCGAATAGACGCCCTGCACGCCGCCATGGGACTTCGCGGTGGATACAACCTTCATCAGCCTACCTCTCTGCTCAAATAGGCCCGGCATAGAGGTTGGGGGCGGCCGCCGCAACCCGAAGACAAGCGCCCCGGCCTGGAGCGGGAATCTGGTGCGTCCTTCGAGGCTCGCCTGCCAAGGTGTCCCCCTCCATTCCAACGCTCTGCAGGCTCGCTCCTCAGGATGAGGACCGTTGTGCGAGCAACGCTAACCATCAATGCCGGCGCGGATATACGCGCATCTGAAGATCGGGTCGGGGGAGTGCATGCTTGGGCCACGCTGCCAGACGGTGGTGATTGGCGACTGCAGCCGCCAACCTCCTTTATCCTGAGGTGCTCGCCCCCGGGATGTTTGTGAGCTTCGAAAGACCTCTGCGGGCAAGCCTCGAAGGACGCACCTGTTCATAAGCCTCCGGACATGTCCTGCTACCGCTCCGGATCGATCGCCAGCGCCGAGATCGGCACGATCTCCATACCGCGCTTCCTGGCCTCACTCACCCAGGCCGAGACCGCATCGACGGTCTCGCCGAAGGCGGAGCCGATGCCGATTGCGAAGCCCTTGGCACGCGCGGTGCGCTCGAGCTCATCCAGCTTCTTCATGATCTCGCCGCGTTCCCGATTGGCATCGAGCGTCGCGTCGGCGGCCGCGAAGGGCACCCCGTTCTTCAGTGCCAGCTCCGGCGCGACGCTGCGCGCCGACGAGCCATCGTCAAGGTAGAGCAGGCCGCGCTTGCCGAGGTCGGCGAACAGAGGCTGCATGGCCTCGGCATCCGCGGAGAAGCGGGCGCCCATGAAGTTCATGATGCCGGTGTAATTGGTGGTCCGCGAAAGTGCCCAGTTGAGCTTTCCGACGTTTTCCTGCGCGGACGCTTCGGTTGTGAGCGTGTTTTTGCCGGGGTCCACGTTCGGATAGTCATAGGGCTCGAGCGGCACCTGCATGACGATCTCGTGCCCCTTGCGGCGCGCCGCTTGCATCCAGCGATCGATGCTGTTTCCCTGCGGGGAGAATGCCAGGGTGATTTCTGCCGGCAGCTTCTCGATCGCTGCCTGCGTGCCTGTCTGGGAGATCGCCAGGCCGCCCAGAACGATGGCGACGCGAGCGCCGCGCGCCCCTGACCAAGGCCGGGCATAGACGTCGAACGGCCGCCGGCCGTCGGCCGCGCGGACCGGCAGCGGCCCGGTATCACTCTCCTCGATCAAGTCGCGGTCGGGGAGATGAGCGACCCGGAGGTTCTGTCCGAGAGCCGAGGGATCGCGGATGACGATGGCGCCCTGGCCGGGGTTGTCGCCCGGCTGCACCTTCAGGATTCTTGGCCCGCCGGAAGGCTGGGACGGGGCCTCTGCGGGTGCGTCGCTGGAACCTGCCTCAACAGTTCGAGCCGACGTTGCGTCGCTTTCCGTCCCGTTCTCGGCCGGTTCGACTGTCGCCACTGCGACCGGAGCAGGATGGCGGAACGGCCTTTCGCGCAGCGCGATAGCTGTGGAGCTCCCGAGTATGACGAGCGCGACGACCGTCGAAAGGACCGAGTTAAGAGTGAGATTTAACTTGCGAGAGCCGCGGCCCTTAGTTCCCTGCCCGAGAGGCCGGTCGATCTCCCTATCGTTCAGCGACAAGGCTTGCCCCTCTGCCCGTTTCCCCACTCAGGCAAATTCCGCCGCGCTGAATCGGCGGATACGCTTTGCCGCTCGAGGCGGCGTTTCCGCCGCCTCATTCGCCACTGTTACTGGTTGTTGAGGACGGCCTTGTCCGGGCTCGGCGGGAACGCCGGGTCGGTCTTCACGCCGCGCAGCAGATCGAGCGCATAGTTGAGCTGCACGTCGTCCTTGGCCTCCGGCGGCACATAGGCGGGCGAACCCGAGCCCTCGGAGTTCTCCTCCACGCCCTTGATGTGGCCCTTCAGCTCCGATTCGCCGCGCGACACGTCGGCGCCCTTGAGGTCCTCGGGCAGCGGCTGCTCGACCTTGATGTCCGGCGTGATGCCCTTGCCCTGGATCGATTTGCCGGAGGGCGTGTAGTAGAGCGCCGTGGTCAAGCGCAGCGCACCGCTCTCGCCCAGCGGTATGATGGTCTGCACGGAGCCCTTGCCGAAGGACCGGCTGCCGACAACGGTCGCACGGCGATGGTCCTGCAGCGCGCCGGCCACGATTTCCGAGGCGCTCGCCGAGCCGCCGTTGACCAGCACGATCAGCGGCTTGCCCTGGACATCGTCGCCGGGACGCGCATCGAAGCGCGTCACGTCCTTCGGATCGCGGCCGCGTGTGGAGACGATCTCGCCACGATCGAGGAAGGCGTCGGAGACGCTGACCGCCTGATCGAGCAGGCCGCCGGGATTGAGCCTGAGGTCGAGGACATAGCCCTTCAGCTTGTCGTCCGGCACCGCCTTCTTGATCGCGGCGATGGCGTTCTCGAGATCGTCGTAGGTCTTCTCGGTGAAGGAGGTCACCTTCATGTAGCCGACGTCGTTCTCGACGCGGAACTTCACCGCCTTCACCTTGATCACGTCGCGGACGACGGTGAGGTCGATCGGCTTGTCGGCGCCCTCGCGCAGGATCGTCAGCTTGATCGGCGTGTTGACGAGGCCGCGCATCTTCTCGACTGCCTCGTTGAGGGTCATGCCGCGGACTTCGGTACCGTCGATCTTGGAGATGTAGTCGCCGGCGCGCACACCGGCCTTGGCCGCCGGGGTGTCGTCGATCGGCGTGATTACCTTGACCAACTCATTCTCCATGGTGACCTCGATGCCGAGGCCGCCGAATTCGCCCTTCGTCTGGACGCGCATGTCCTTGGCCGCATCCGGGTTGAGGTAGGACGAATGCGGATCGAGCGAAGTGAGCATGCCATTGATGGCACTCTCGACCAGCGACTTCTCATCGGGGGGCGTCACATACTGGGCGCGCACGCGCTCGAAGATGTCGCCGAAGATGGCGAGTTGCTTGTAGGTGTCGGAACCCGCCGCAATGGCGGCCGTGCCGCCGGAATTGTAAACCAGGCTCATGGCGGACGCACCCATCAGCGCGCCGGCAAACAGAAGCGACAATTTACGAACCATTTCCTGCCCTTCCAGCAACACGTTCCGCCCACCAGGGTGAGGGATCGACGGGTTTTCCATCCTTTCGGAACTCTACATAGAGCTCCGGACCTTTCGCCACAGTGCCAGCCTGGCTGCTCGCCGCCCTGGCCTCGCTCATCGCACCTACCGGCTCACCTGCCATCACGGAACGGCCGAGCGCGACAGTGATTCTGCCCATTCCCGCCAGGACGACATGATAGCCATCGCCAGCGTCGAGGATCAAGAGTTGTCCATATGACCGGAACGGCCCCGCATAGAGCACATTTCCATCGGCAGGAGCCGTGACGATGGCTCCTGATTGTGTCGCAAGCGTGTCTCCCTGCATCACGCCGCCGTTACCGTCCTTGCGCCCGAATCGCCCCTTGAACCTGCCGTTGACGGGCAGCGCCAGTTGGCCCTGAAGAGCCGAGAACGACAGCGAGCCAAGGGCGCGGTTGTTCTCCGGCAGCGCGGCAATCTCCGCCTCGCGCTTGTCCGCCGTCTCTTCGGCGGGCTTCGCCGCCGCGGCCGCGGCGCGGTCCTTGGCTGCCTGATCCTCCAGCGTTGCGATCAGTTCCTTCAGGCTGCCCGCCTTGGCGGCAAGTTCCTCCGCGCGCTTGCGCTCCTGCGCCAGTGCGGCTTCCGTTTCCGCCTGGAACTGCTTCTTGGCCTCCAGCAGCAAAGCGAGACGCTTCTTCTCGGCGAGTTGCTCGGCAACGGAGGCCACCAGACGGCCCTTCTCGGCCTCGATCGAGCCCGTCACCCGCGAGAGTTCGGCCATGTCGGCCATCAGGACCTCGGTCTGCTCACGCAGCTCGGGAACGACGGCGCCCAACAGGATTGCGCTGCGAACCGAAGAGAGCGCGTCCTCCGGTTTCACCAGGATCGCCGGCGGAGGATTCAGCCCCATCCGCTGCAGCGCCGCGAGCACTTCGGCAAGAACGCCCCGCCTTTGCGCAAGGGAGTCGCGTATGGCGTCCCGCTGGCCTTGCAGGACATCCAGCCGGGCGGAGATGTCGTCTATGTCCTCGGACAGCTTCTTCTCGGTCTTGGCCGCCTGGATCAACGCCGCCGTGATCGAAGCGTGGTCGCGCTTGACGCCGGCGATCTCGGCGGACAGCTTTCCGATCCGCTCCTCGGAAAGCTGGACCTCTCGAGTGACGGCCTCGTAGGCGCTTCGGGTGTGATCAAACTCACCCGCGGGATCCTGTGCGTCGGTTGCCTTCGCGCCGGTCGAGACAGCAAGCAGCAGCGCCGCAGCAAAGCTGCGGCTGAGCAGGCCTGCCATGCTTCCGGCCCGTCGTGACATCATCCCCGATAGCTCTTGCACGGTCCAAATACTAGGCAATGGTCGTTAACGAACCATCAACCATAATTGACGCGACCTCTAAACGGCATCTTTGTCCAGAATTTCGCAAGGGTGCCGGACTTACGCACGGTGGTACGGGTGCCCAGAAAGAATCGTCGCGGCTCTGTAGAGTTGCTCAGCCAGCATCACGCGCACGAGTTGGTGCGGCCAGGTGAGCGCACCGAAGGACCAGACCAGTCCCGCCTTGTCGCGCAGGCGCGGGTCGTGCCCGTCCGGCCCGCCGATCGCGAACACGGATGTCCGCTTGCCCTGGTCACGCCATGAGGCGAGATTCTCGGCGAAGGCCTGCGACGTGAGATTGCGTCCGCGCTCGTCGAGCAGCACCAGCACCGCATCGCCAAGCGATGCGCCAGCCAGCCGGTCGGCCTCCTCCCGTATGCGGTCAGGCCCCCTCGCGGCCTGGCTCTCCGGGATTTCGGTCAGGCCGGAGAATTCCAGGCCGACGGCGGGCCCCGCCTTGGCGAAGCGGTCGAGATAGCGTGCGGCCAAATCCTTCTCGGGGCCGGCCTTCATCCGGCCCACGGCATGGATGGCAATCTTCATCATGCTCCGTCCTCCGGCTCACGCCGGTAACGGCGCCACAGCGTCTCAGATCAGTGGATCGTCTCTTCCTCCAGGTCCGGCGCCTGCCACATCTTTTCCAGATTGTAGAACTCGCGGACCTCGGGGCGGAAGATATGCACGATGATGTCGCCCGAATCGATCAGGACCCAGTCCGCGGCGGCGAGGCCCTCTACGCGGGCATTGCCCAAGCCCGCATCCTTCAGCGCCTTCAGCAGTTGGTCTGCCACTGCGGAGACGTGACGATGCGACCGGCCCGACGCCACGACCATATGGTCGCCGAGGCTGGACTTTCCCTGAATATCGATTGAGACGATGTTTTCGGCCTTGGAGTCCTCGAGACTGGCAAGGACTGTTTCGAGGGCGCGGGACACGGAGTCCATTCCGCTCATCCCGGCCGGCGAAGGCATGGGGAATGCCTTCTTCCGTAGTGCTGTTCTCAGCTTCGTTCCTTTCGCGACTAGAACAACGAGTGATCCGCAAATCAGCGGACAAGTCAAAGATAGGCAGAGCTGCGTTAAGGTTTCAAGACATCGCCCTCACCTCTCGTGAACTATCTGCCGCGACACGGGCAGCGGACTTGGAACGCAACACGGCGTCGCGGGTTTCACGCCTTTGAGAACAGGAGGGGTGGCAGGATGGGGAACGAGGTTCAGCGCGCGGTCGCGTTCGTGGGAGACGGTCTCGACACAATCTGGGCTTTGATCATCACCTACTCGCTCTCCGTCGTCGGGGCGATCCTCCTTCTGATCATCGGCTATCTGGCGGCAGGGCTGATCGAACGGGCGATACATGCTGCACTGGGTGGCATCCCGCATTTCGACCGGACCTTGCGCCAGTTCTTCGCCACTGCGGCCCGTTACGGCATCTTGGCGCTGGTGCTGGTCATGGTGCTCGGCCAGTTCGGGGTTCAGACGGCCTCGATCGTCGCGGCCATCGGCGCGGCCGGTCTGGCGATCGGCCTGGCCTTGCAGGGAACCCTTCAGAACATAGCTGCCGGCATCATTCTGCTGGTGCTCAGACCCTTCCAGATCGGCGAGTATGTCGAGGTCGGCGCAGTGGCGGGCGAGATCGAGGAGATCGGACTGTTCGCCACGCGACTGCGTGGTGTGGACGGAATCTACATCCTCGCGCCGAACTCAACCCTCTGGAATCAGCCCGTCCGCAACTTCGACCGCAACGGCCGGCGCCGTAACGACATCGCGGTGACCATCCCGAAGGACATTCCCGCCGCCGATGCGGAACGGATCCTTCTCGATCTCGCCCGCCAGGACGCACGCGTGTTGGCCGAACCACAGCCGAGCGTGCTGTATTCGCAGGTCGGTGGCGCGGCCGCGACGCTCACGCTTCGCTACTGGACGAGGTCGCCGGACTATATCGCCGCGGCGACAGAGCTCAATCAGCGGGTCAGGGCAGCGCTGGAGCGGGGCGCCTTGGCCTTGGCTTAGGAAGGCGTCGCAGGCCTAGTGCGCGGTGTATGCGCCGTCGACGAGATGATAGCTGCCGGTGATGAAGCTTGCCTGGTCCGAGAGCAGAAAGCAGACCAGATTGGCCACTTCCTCGGGGGCTCCGAGCCGGGCCATCGGCTGCATCGCCATCAGGCGGCGGGTCGACGCCTCCTCTGCCTGCTGGGTCCACAGCGGAGTCTCGATCCAGCCGGGGCCGACCGCGTTGATCCGGATTCCGGACCTCGCATATTCCATCGCGGCAGCCTTGGTCAGGCCGACGACCGCATGCTTGGCCGCCGTGTAGGCGGGCGCGGTCGGCAGGCCGACGCTACCGAGAACCGAAGCCATGTTGACGATTGCACCGCCGCCTGCCCGCATGGCAGCGATTTCATGCTTCAAACAGTAGAAGACGCCGTTGAGATTGATGTCCATCAGCCTGTGCCACTCGTCCAGCGGGTAGTCCGCCGTCGCCTTGCGGATGCCGCTGATCCCGGCATTGTTGACGGCAAGGTGCAGCCCTCCCGATTCCTCAACCGCAAATCCGACCAGTTCCTCCACCGCAGCCGGATCGGCGACATCGGCCGCGAAGGGATGGGCCGTGCCTCCCAGCGAACCGATCTCGACGGCGACGCGTTCGGCGGACGCGGGGTCGATGTCGGATACGATTACCGAGGCACCTCGTTGGGCGAGTTGCCTAGCGACGGCGGCGCCGATCCCGGATCCCGCACCCGTCACGATCGCTACTTTTCCTTCGAACTCCGACTTCACGAAATTTTGTCCTTGTAGTTACCAGGCCTGCAAAAATGCGGGGCAGCGGGCCGAAGGCGATGGCCAGGGTATTCGCCGATTGCTAGGTGAACGGGTTAGGGCGAAAAACTGCTCCTGTCACCTCAATGCCGCGAGCGCTGTCGATCTGCGCTCTCGCATACCACCTGGGCAAGAGGCAAGCTTGGCGACCGGGAAGCGATATGTAACATAAAGAACAGCCGGCACGTTTGCCGGATCAGGAGTGGGGACAGCATGAAAAGGTGCAGTATTGCGCGTCGGACCTTCCTGTTGGGTCTCGTCGCCACAAGCGTTTCGGGCTGCGGCTACCCTCTGGCACTTGGAAGCCCCCGCGTTTCCTACACCGTGCGTCGAACCGTCGATCCGAGATACAGGCGGACACGCGTCGCGTATAAGACCGATGAGTCACCGGGAACCATCGTGGTCAACACGGAGGAACGCTATCTCTATGCAGTCGAGCCCGACGGCTGGGCGACGCGATACGGCGTCGGCGTCGGCGAGCAGGGGCTTACGCTCAAGGGCGTAGCCAAGATTGGCAATAAGGCGGAGTGGCCGTCATGGCGGCCGACCGAAAGCATGATGAGGCGTAAGCCGCGTCTTGTGCAATATGCGGACGGCGTGCCCGGCGGCCCGGAGAACCCGCTCGGAGCGCGGGCGCTTTATCTTTATCAGGGCGGACGGGACACCATGTTCCGGCTCCATGGCACAAACGAGCCCTGGACGATCGGAACGGCGGTGTCGAGCGGTTGCGTTCGGTTAACCAACGAGGACATCATCGACCTATATGATCGAACGCCGGTGGGAACCAAAGTGGTGCTCATTTGATTGTAGAACGTTGCCACTTTCTATTGGCAGCCAGCAGAGTATGGGGGAAATCCGCACCGGGTGTCGTTAACCGAATTATAAGTGTGTCCTTCCTGCACTTGGCTTCAGGCACATTCACAGTTAACTTCCGGTTGTCCACTATATTCCGTGGTCACGTGCTTAGATAAACCTATTCCACATCCGGGGAAAGGATTGCTTCATGAGCCGAGTTCTGATTGCAGTAGTTGCCATGGCCGCCGTCGCCAGCCTCAGTGGCTGCGGGACGTGGGACATCGGTAAGGGGAAGGGTAAAGCGCCGCCGCCTGCACCTGTCGTCGAGCAGCCGGTCATCGTCAAGTAAGGCTGACCAAACCACAACGGGGGAAGGGGCGAAATCTCCTCCCCCGTTCGTCCAAGCGATCAGGACGAATTCATGAATATCGACGCCACTAGCGGGGGGCGTGGCGAAGGTGGATTGATTTGTCGGACGGGCTCACTCGAAGTGAAGAGAGCACGCAAATGACATTCAAGGGCGTCCATCGTCTCCTGCTTTTGGTTTTCATGGGACTTGCACTGGCGGGGTGCCAGACCGAAGACACACCGGCCAAGCCGCAATTCGTGTCGACCACTAGCGACAGCAGAAACTCCAACTATTTCATTGAGTTCCGTTCCCGCTATGCGCTCAGCTACGGGCACACCTACGTGGTCTTCGGGCGCACCGACGGATCGGGCCAGATGATCAATCCGGAGGTGGCGGGGCTCCACCCGAAGTCCACGAGCGCTGTCCCCTATGTCATCGGCCACTTCGTTCCCGTCCCGGCCGAGACCGGCTGGAGCGACGGCGATCTCGAGGAACCGTACCGATCGGCAAGCTGGCGCGTGATGCTCAGCCAGGCCGAGTACAACAAGGTCGTCAGGAAGATCCGCGATCTGCAGGCCAACTCGAAATTCTGGCAGGCGGCGCTCTACAACTGCAATGCTTTCACCGGCGACGTCGCCCGCTCGATGGGCTACAGCGTCCCCCCGATTCAGCTCAGGCCGCAGGAGTTCGTCACGAAGCTCCGGGAGATGAACGAAGGTCGCCGCTCGGTTTCACCCAGCCGTGTTCTCACGGCGTCCTAGAGCCGGACACAGTTGATACACTCCGAATTGGTGATACTGATTCGGGGCGAACTGGCCCTCAGGATGTCATGAGACGGGGATGAGCATTTCCACAGCGTTGGCCGCCAAGATCGTCTGGCTGCTCGGCATCGTTGCCTGGTACGTCATCCGCTACCCGTTCGAGCGCCGGGCCAAGCGCGTGCGCGTCGTCACTGACCGTCGCTCGCTGCTCGACAGGGTCGGGCTCGTGTCAGCCGTGCTCGGCATGGCGGTTCTGCCCGCGATCTACGTTTTCACCGGCTTTCCCGATACTGCCGACTATCCGGCCAGATGGTGGGCTGTCGTGCTCGGCGCTGCGATCGTAGTCGCCGGGCTTTGGACCTTTCGCCGGTCGCATAAGGAACTCGGCCGCAACTGGTCCATCACCCTGGAGATCCGCGACGAGCACCGCCTCATCTCCAGCGGGCCCTACGCGCTGGTCCGCCACCCCATGTACACCTCGTTCTTCCTGATCGCTCTCGGCCAGTTGTTTCTCCTGCCGAACTGGTTCGCCGGGCCGATCGGCCTGGTGGGCTTTGCCGTCCTGTTCTTTGTGCGCGTGGCGAAGGAAGAGAGGATGATGCTGGAGACCTTCGGGCCACAGTACACTACCTACATGGGACGAACGAAGCGCCTGATCCCCTACATCTATTGAAGGCTGAAGCATGCGAGGCCGACCTCTGAAGCTCTCGGCGCCCCGGCGCCTCGTCAGCGACCTGATGCACTTTTCGATCGGGATTCCGAGGGTCACCGTGCAGCGCCGGATGAACCTCGGTCCCCTGATCCGCGCCCGGGCGGCCCTGCACCCGCGGCCTTCCTGGACGGTACTTTTCCTCAAGGGATACGGGCTCCTCTCCGCCGCCACCCCGGAACTCCGGCGCGCCTGGGTGAAACTGCCGCGGCCGCAACTCTACGAATATCCGCAGAGCGTCGGCTCGATCGCCTTCGAGCGCGAGCACGAGGGGGAGCAGGCCGTGATGCTCGGGCTCATCAAGGGGCCGGAAGAACACTCCATCCCCGAGCTGTCGGCCTGGGTCGAAAAGATGCGCTCGCGGCCGGTAATGGAGGTGAAGGAGTTCCGCCGCGCTCTGAAGACAGCCCGCCTGCCGGCGCCGCTCAGGCGCGTGATGATGTGGCTCGGCCTCAACATCGGACGGCAGCGGGCGAACTATTTTGGCACGTTCCAGTTCTCCGTCTACTCGGCGCTTGGCGCGGAATCGCTCAATCCGCTCACGCCGCTCACCACCCTCCTCAATTACGGCCCGATGGACGAGGACGGTTACGTGAACGTCCGCATCCTCTACGATCACCGGGTCATGGACGGCGCCAATGTCGCGCGGGCGCTGGGCCGCTTTGAGGACATCCTGAACGGCGAGGTGGCCGAGGAGTTACGCAGCCTCGCCCAGGCCGCCCGTGCCGAAGCGGCGCGGCGGCTCTAGCCTCTTCTCACCGGCCATTTCTTGACTGGCTTGGCCAATCGCTCCACCAGGTTCATGTCCAACCGTCGCCGCCCGGAAATCGCCCGTGAGAGATGAACCGCTTCAATCCCGAGACGCCAGTTCCAGGCCACCAACTCGGCCTGCCACGGTCGTAACCGGCGCGTCCTCGGGCATCGGCAGGGCGCTCGCACAGGTCATCGCGCGCGAAGGCGGCCCCATCGTCCTCATAGGACGGTCGCCCGAGGGGTTGAGCGCTGCGGCCGCGGAGGTACGCAAGGCCGGCGGCGAGCCGTTCGTGCTCGAGCTCGATCTTTCTTTAATCGATGCACCGCAGAAAATCGAAGACTTCGTGGCCGCACACGGCCTCTTTTGCGACGTTCTCGTCAACAGCGCCGGCTATGGCCTGAGAGGCGCGGCCGCGACGCTTCCGATCGAGGATCAACTCGGCATCGTCGACCTCAACATCCGCGCGCTCACCGATCTGACGCTGCGCCTCATTTCGGGAATGGCAGCGCGCAGGCGCGGCGGAGTCATCAACCTGAGTTCCGTGGCAGGCGCGCTGCCCGGGCCGTACATGGCGCTCTACTACGCCAGCAAGGCGTTCGTGCGCTCCTTTTCGCTGGCGCTGCACCAGGAACTGGCGCCGAGCGGCGTGACTGTCACCTGCGTCGCCCCCGGGCCCGTGCGCACCCGGTTTCTGGACCGCGCGGGGGCGGGCACGGCGGGGCTCTTCAGGATCCTGCCCGAACTCGATGCCGATGACGTGGCCGAGCAGGCATGGCGCGGCTTCAAGTCCGGCAAGCGGCTGATCGTCCCGGGAATCTCGGCCAAGCTGACGACGCTCGCCGCATCGCTGATCCCTTCCGCCGCCATGCTGCCGCTGGTCGGGCGGCTGCAACTCAAGGGTGGCGACCCGTGCCCCTGCGGCTCTGGCAAGAAGTTTAGGAAATGTTGCGGGGCGTCCCGATTTCAGCGTCGACGCAGCGCTTCGTGATGGACTCACGATCGTTTTAATTCGCCTTCAGCACTGAGCGACCGCCCCGTGGCTTTTGCTGTTGTCTCGTCTTCCGTGCTGCGTCGGGCGCTGTGCGTTGCATGTGGCGAATAGTTCGGCGATACGGAGATGGAGCGAGCACCACGAATCCACTCGACGGATGCATCCATGGTTCAGGTGAAGAAGGCGGAGGTCCGGGACGCGATTCTAGAAGCGGCAGCTCGGCTCTTTGAAGAGAAGGGCTATGTCGGCACCTCGATCAGCGAGATCGGCCAGACCGCCGGCGTGGCGTCGTCGGGCATCTACATCTACTTCGGCTCCAAGCTCGATCTCTTCTATACGATCTTCAGCCCATGGCTGATGGAACGGCTCGATCGGCTTGACAGGGAGCTGAAGGCGGTCGACGGCCATCGCAACAAGGTGCGCCGGATCGTGGACACGCTCTGGGTCGAAATCCCCAACGAGTCGAATTTCTTCGCCAACAACCTGATGCAGGCCGTCTCAACGGTCACCAAGGCGGATCATTACAATGGCGACCTGCTCGAATGGTGCGAGCAGCGGGTCGCCGGCATGCTGCGAGAGGCGGCGCCGAGGGCCAGCCGGCGCGTGGATTATGTGAGCCTCGCCCACATCCTCTTCATGTCCTTCAACGGCTTTGTCGCTGGAGCCTATCTCGGCGTACGCGGCGACAAGGCGGACCCCGCCATCGAGGCGATGACCGACCTGATCGTGGCTGCGTCGGCCCCGACCCTTGTTCCACTTCGGTCCTGACGGGCGGCTCGCGCCGGCTACACGGCCTCGCTCGAATCGACGACATCCGCCAGCATCGCCATGGCCGCAAAGGATGCCTCCGCGGCCTTTGGATTGGCGGAACCGCAGCAATCCCGCAGCATGGTGACGGCATAGCCGAGGTCGGCTGCATGGCGCACCGTATGTTCCACTGAATACTGCGTGGCCAGCCCCATCACCGCCACCTCGCGAATTCCCCGCTCCTCCAGCATCCTTTCGAGCCCGGTCCCCTGAAATGCATTGTTCCAGCGGTGCGTAAGCAGGACGTCGTCGCGCACCGGCTCGAAACCCTCCATGGCGGCGGCGCCCCAGGAACCTTCCTTTACCGCCCCCAGGGTCTCGACCGCACGAAAAAGCGAGCAGTTCCGGGGCAGGTCCGAATAGTCCGGCGCAAACGCGATATGGACATGCACGATCATCCACCCGCTTGCGCGCGCCTTGGCGATCGTGTCCCGGCAGCGGCTCAGGAAGCTGTCCGCATCGCCCGACGAGCGGTCGACCGCGAATGGAACGCGCCCGTCCGGGTGACAGATGTCGTTCTGGAAGTGAAGCGCGATGAGCGCCCTCGCCATGCGCTCAGCCCTTGTCCGCAAAGTACCTGATCGCGAAATCGATCCACTCCGGCGAATCCCAGTCCGGGTGCTCCGCCCGTACCTGCGGGGCGAGCGTGGCGAGAATCTTGTCCACGCTCTCGCCGGCAGCCGTGCGTTCCGCGACCCGCGTCTTCAGATCGAGAATATAATAACGCACCTGATGCAGGATCTCTGCCCCTCCGACGGAGCCGTGTCCCGGAACGACGATCGCGGGCCTTGTCGCTTCTAGATCCTCAAGCACCCGCGCCCAGTTGTCGGCGTCCAGGTCGGCATCGCCAGGCGGAAACCAGGGGAAGATGGGAAAGATGCGCTCCTCGGCGAGATCGCCGGTGAATACCACTTTGGCGTCGGGCACCGTCACCACCTGATCGCCGCGCGTATGCGCGAGCCCGAAGGTGCTCAATTCGACGACGCGGCCGCCGAGGTCCAGCCGCTTCGTCGCCTCCGCATAGGTTTCGTCGGGATCGACCAGAACAATGTCCTCCAGTGCAGCCGCCACACCCGGCCCGAACGTCCGGAACATGCTGAGATAGGCCTCTCCCTTGGCCGCGAGTTCGTCGCGCTGCGCCGTGTTGTAGAGGATGGTGGCCCTGCCCTTGAATTCCTGCGCACCGAAGCCGTGCTCGGGGTGGAAATGCGTCAGCGTCAGGATAAGGCGGCGGCCAGCGGCAATTCGCACCGCGGCTTCATAGACTCGGCGCCCGTTCTCTGGTCCCATGCCGGTGTCGACGACCAGCACCGCCTCGTCTCCCGTGACGATCCCGATGTTGGGGACCAGAGGGACGCGGCGGTCGGAGATGACGTAGACACCCTTGGCGACCTCGGACATCGCTGACGGGTCGACCATCGGTGCGGGCGGGCTGGAATTGTCGTTCATGCGGTTCCCCGGGTCAGGAGTTGTGGCCGTCGGCGGCCGGTTGCGAGAGTTTCAGCTCTTTGGGTCCACGTGCCCAGGCGAGTTCGCGCCCGCCCGAAATGCCTTTCGGCCTGAAGAGGATGATAGCGAGCATGAGAAGCGCGAGGACGGCGTCCCCGAGCCCGGCAGGCGCCGCGATGACTGTCGTGCCGATCGGGACACCGACCTCGATCTGGCGCAGCAACTCAGTCAGCGCGGTGATGACCAGCGCTCCGCTGACGGCGCCGGTCAGGCTGCCGGTGCCGCCGATGACAAGCATGGCGATGATCAGGAAGGTAAGGTCCAGATAGAAGGTCTCGACCCGGACGGTACCAAGAAAGTGCGCCAGGAGCACGCCGGCGATGCCCGACAGGAAGGCGCTGATCACGAAGGCGAGGAAGCGGTTCCAGACCACGTTGACACCGCTGGCCGCCGCGGCAACCTCATCCTCTCGCGAGGCCCGCAGCAGCAGGCCCGATCGCGATTCCTGGTGGAAGAAGGCGATGACGATCGCGACCACGGCCCAGACCGTGGCCGTCCAGATCCCAACATAGATCGGCAGTCCCATCAGCGAGTTCTGGCCGCCGGTGACCGACGTCCAGTTGCCGAGCACGACGTAGCTTACTACCAGGATCGCAAAGGTCGCGATGCTGGCGGAAATGCCCGATAGCCGCATCAGCGGGAAGCCGGCGACAGCTCCGACGAGGGCGGCCGCCGCACCTCCGGCAAATGCGCCGGCGGCAACCGGCAGTTCGGCAGCCGCTAGGAATGGCGGCAGGTCGGGAAGGAAGACGCCCTTGGCCGCCGGGGCCATGGTCAGGAGGGCCGAGACGTAAGCGCCGATCCCCATGAAGGCGACGTTGCCGAAGGACAGCACACCCGAATTGCCGACGAACACGTAGAGGCCGACGACGGCGACCAGATTGATGAGGCCCTGGGTAATGCGGCGCTGCACGACAGCCGGCGCGAGTTCGGCCGCGCCCGCAACCAGGAGCACGACCGCGACCAGCATCAGCAGCGGCGCCAGACGCGCGACCCTTCCTTCATCCCGGCCTTTCGGAACCGCCATCATCACACCCGCGCTTTTAGACCGGGAGCCGGGATGAGGCCCTGAGGCCTCAGCAGCAGGACCAGCGCCACCGCGACGAACAGGAAGACCTCGCGGAACACGCGAAGCTCGGCAGGCAAGAGCGTCTGCAGGAGTATCGTCGCGGCGCCGACGAGAAATCCTCCCAGTGCTGCGCCCGGCAAGCTGCCCAGCCCGCCGATCACGCTGCCGACAAAGGCGATGACGACGAGTTGCAGGCCCATGCGCGGCTGGACCAGGCCTGTCTGCGCGACGAACAGGCAGGCGACGGCGGCCGCAAGGATGCCGCTCATTGCGAACGCGACGGCAATGACGCGGTTGGCACGGACGCCCAGCACCTGCGCCATGCGGAAGTTCTCGGCCGCCGCCCGCATTTCAAGCCCGAGCTTGGTCGACCGCAGGAACCAGGTCGTCGCGATGAGGAGCGCGCCACTGACGGCGATCGTCACGATCTGCAGCAATTGCAGCCTCACGCCTGCGACCTCGATCTGCCGCGCGAGCTCCGGAAGGAAGTCGACGCCCTTGGGCCTCGATCCGACGAGCATGATCATGGTCTTTTCGATGAAGAAGCTGAGCGCGAAGGAGGCGATCAGCAGTGTCGCGGGATCAGCGTCCCGCAGCGGACGGAACACCACTCTTTCGGTGCCGAGCGCCAGCAGGATGGCGACAACCGCCGCTGCAGCGATGGCGAGCGGCACGGATTGGCTGAAGAGGACCAGGATCGCATAGCCGGCCATCATGATCAGTTGCGCGTGCGCGAAATTGATCAGCCGCATCACGCCGAAGATCAACCCGATCCCCAGCGCAGTGAGTGCATAGAGGCCGCCGACGCTGACGACATCGACCAAGGTTTGCAGCACCCGCTCGATCATGCCGGCGCTCCGCGGTCGGCATAGGCTGCCCCAAAATAGGCTGCGTCGAAATTCGTGTCGGCTGCTATCGCGTCAGGCGCACCGGAAAGCTGGATGGCTCCATGGCCGAATATCGAGACGCGGTCGGCCAGTCCGAAAGCGCGCGTGGCGTTCTGCTCGACCACGAGCAGGGCGACGCCCTGCTGCTTGATGTCGGCGAGAAGTTCGTAGACCCCGTCGACGACCATCGGCGCGAGCCCGAGCGACGGCTCGTCGAGCATGAGCAGTCTCGGACGCGAGAGCATGGCGCGGGCGATCGCAAGCATCTGCTGTTCGCCGCCGGAGAGCTGGCCGGCGTGTTGGCTGCGCCTCTGGCCAAGTATGGGAAAGCGCTGGAAAATCTCGTCGATGTCCGGCGCGATGCGGTCGTCCTTGCGCGGCGTGGCGCCCAGTCTCAGGTTCTCAGCCACGGTCAGGCTGCCGAAGATGTTGCGCCCCTCAGGAACCAGCGCCACGCCTGACCGCACGACGTCGGCAAGGCCGATACGGGCAACGTCCAGACCGTCAAGCACGACCTTGCCAGCGGCAGGCCGCACGAGGCCGGCGATCGCCGAGACGAGGGAGGTCTTCCCAGCCCCATTCGGACCGATGATCGCGACGCATTCGCCCGCGCCGATTTCGAGATCGACGCCCCGCAATGCCGTAATCGGACCGTAACGAACGACCAGTCCCTGCACGCTGACGAGGGCACGGCGGTCGGGTTTGGCCTCCAAGACTGGGCCTGCCCCGATCATCCGAGTTCCTTCCCGCCCAGATATGCGGCACGGACGGCCTGGTCGGCCCTCACGGCCTCGGGCGTGCCGATCGCGATGGTCTTGCCGCTGCCGATGACGTGGACACGATCGCAGAGGCTCATCACCAGCGCCATGTTGTGTTCTATGACCAGGATCCCGCAGCCATAACGATCCCGCAAGGCAAGGATCGTCTGGCGCAGTTCCTCCGCTTCCGCAGCGGCCAAACCCGCCGCCGGCTCGTCGAGCAGCAGGAACCGCGGCTCGAGTGCGAGCGCCCGCGCCAGTCCGGCTCTTCGTTCCTCGCCGTAGCTCAGTGCATTGGCAGGATGGTGGGCCTTGTGGTGGAGGTTGAGTTCCTTCAGCAGGGAGAGCGCCCTCTCCCGGGCCTGCTGCCGTCCCGATCCGCGGCTGACGAAGCCGACCTCGACGTTTTCCGAGAGCGTCATTCCCCTGAACAGGCGCACGGACTGAAAGCTGCGCACGATGCCGCTTCTCGCGAAGCTGCTTGCCGGCGACCCAGCCATGGATCTCTCGCCCAGTCTGAGCGATCCCCTGGCGATGGCCTGGAATCCTGCGAGCACATTCACGAGAGTGGTCTTGCCGGCGCCGTTGGGACCGATCAGGCCAAGCACCTCGCCCGGCGAGATGGCGATCGACACGTCGTCGATCGCCACCAGTCCGCCAAAGCGCACGGTGACGTGCTCGGCCGCAAGGTCCAAAGCCTGTCCCTCCCTGACGAACGGTGCCTCAGAACTCCGGGTATTTTTCCACCGAGAACCTGCCCTCCGCAGCGAACTTCCCGTCCTTGACGCCGATGATCGCCATCGGGCGGGTAGCCTCGATATGTCGTTCGGCCGTCCATGTGGTCGGGCCGACCACCAGCGGTTCCTTGTCGAAGGTGTCCAGGATCGCGGCGACCTTGTCGCCGTCAAGCGATCCAGCCTTGTTCGCCGCGATCGCCCACGCCTGGACTGCCGAGTATCCACGCAGGCCGTAGGACACGTCCGCCTTCTTGCCGAACTTCTTCTCGAACCGCTCGAAGAAGGCATTCACCTCCGCGCTCGGATCGTCGCCGTATTTCGACCCGTAGTTGACGACATAGAAATTGCTGAGGCCCGGCACGCTGCCGATCCAGTAGTCGCCGTCCATGGACTCGCCGGTCAGCACGGCGGCATCAATCCCGGCGGCGCGCATCTGCCGGATGGCGCTCGGACCGCCTGGAGCATAGGAACAGAGGAAGACCAGGTCCGGCTTCTCCGCCAAGCTCGTACTGCGAGTGACCTGCGATGCGATCGAAGGATCGCCATTGAGGAAAGTGTCCTCTCCGAGGAGGGCACCCGCCCCGGCAATTTCCTTCCAGCGCTCGGCGAAGCTGCCGCACAGCGACTTCGTGTAGGAGATCGTGTTGTCGAGTAGGACATAGGCCTTGCGCCAGCCCTTCTCCTTGTAGGCCCACTCGGCCATCAGCGCGCCTTGCGCCTGTCCGGCGTTCGACACCGAATAGGCAAGCGGCCCAATGCCTTTTGCACCGAACTTCGGATCCGATGCCGCCGAGAAGGCAACGACATTCTTCTGCTGGGCAATGAACGCGCCCGGAGCGCCGAAATCGAAGTCGGACGGGAAAAGGATCGCCTTGGCACCCTTGTCGATGACGTCGATCGCCCCGTCGGCCCCCAGCGGGGGTTCCGATTTATTGTCGAATTCGACGATCTCGATCGGCTGGCCCAGCACCCCTCCCGCCGCATTGATGTTTTCGACTGCAAGCTTTGCTCCGGCAATCGTATCGGCGTCGATCGGCTGGAACCAGCCGCTGAAGGACATCACCAGGCCGAAGACAGGCTTGTCAGCCGCTGCTGAAGGCAAGGCAAAAACCATGGCTGCAGCCGAAAAGGCCGCCGCCTTCATCATTCCCGTGGTTTTCATTGTGGGCTCCCATTCCCCTCGATACGCTCGGCGGCACGTTCCTCTCATGCCTTCGGGCGGCGGCGTTCAGCCAAAACGAAACGCTAATCGCTTTTGATCAGGATGCAAGTGCTTCTTCGGCGGCGAAAGGCAAAATCACAGTCACGCAATGCACTCCTCTTTGAGGAAGTGAATTGTTCTGCAGCGATCATCTCAATCCTGCTGTGGCACGGCCCAATTGTCATGATCCGATATCGTCGCCGCTTTCACACAGCATCATCCAGCAAGCTGGCATCGACATAAATGGACCCCAATCCAGGCAACCCGCTACGACAAGACTGCAAGATCCTGGCTCGCCTTCGTCAGTTTCGACTCGGCTAAGATGTGGATGCCTGTGACAACGAACCTAGAAGCCCACATCCCGACCAAGGGCTGAGTTGAAAGCGTGCCGCGAGGGTTTGGCCTGCCGGTCACGGGAACCCACTAAAAACCCGTGCTCTGGATTCTTCCGAACACCACGTTAGTTACATGTGGTGCCGGCAGAGCTGCCGGCTTGAGAAGGAGCCCGACATGGTCGCCGTATCCGATCCAGCGCCCGTGAGATCACTCCACCCGCTTCACGCGATCCTTCTCGCTTTTCCGTTTCCGCTGTTCCTCGGCGCTCTGGTCAGCGACATCACCTACTGGAACACCTTCCAGGTTCAGTGGGCGAATTTCTCCTCATGGCTGATCGCCGGAGGACTGCTGGGCGGCGGCTTTGCCATGCTTTGGGCGCTGATCGACCTGCTACGGTTCCGGACGGGGCGGACCTTCTTATATTTCATCGTGTTGCTGGCCGTGTGGGTGCTCGGCTTCGTCAACGCCCTCGTGCACGCGAAGGATGCCTGGGCGATTATGCCGGAAAGCCTATATCTGTCCTTGGTCACGACGCTCCTTGCGCTCGTTGCGGCATGGATCGGTTATTCGGGCTTCCGCTCATGGAGGTGACCATGATCCGCCCCTTCCTTCTGCTTGTCGCCTGCGCTGCTATCCTCTCCGGCTGCAGCGACGAGGCCGCTTCTCCGCTGCAATTTGGTGCCGACCCGAACCTGCCCGCACCACGGCGAGGCCTCCTGCCCGATATGACGATCGCGCTTCCGGCTGATCGGGGCGAAGAGCTCCCAACGGTGCCGCAGGGGTTCAAGATCCAGCCCATCGCCACCGGTCTCGCGATACCCCGTCAGACGCTGGTCCTTCCGAATGGAGACATACTGGTGGCGGAGGGCTCCGGCGGCAGCGCGCCGGCATTGCGTCCCAAGGATCTCATCGCGAACCGCATCAAGTCGATGGGCAAGACCAATGCGAAAGGCGGCAACCGCTTGACGCTGCTGCGTGACACTGACGGCGATGGAACCTACGAGACGCGGAGCATCTTCGCGGACAATCTCAATGCGCCCTATGGCCTCGCATTCGTGAACGGGGCCATCTACGTGGCCAACCAGGATGCAGTTGTCCGCTTCGATTACCGCGACGGTGAGACCCAGGCGAGCGGACCGCCGGTGAAGGTCACCGACTTGCCCTCGGCGATCAATCATCATTGGACCAAGGCAATGACGGCCAGCGCCGACGGCCGCTTCCTCTACGTAGGCATTGGATCCAACAGCAATATCACCGAACGCGGGATGGACGCGGAGAATGACCGGGCGATGGTGTGGCAGATCGATGCCCAGTCGGGAGCGCACAAGCCTTATGCGACTGGTCTTCGCAATCCCACTGCGCTCGCCATTCAGCCGGGAACCGGCCAACTCTGGGCCGTTGTGAATGAGCGCGACGAGATCGGTCCCAACCTGGTTCCGGACTACCTGACTTCAGTGCGGGAGGGCGCCTTCTACGGTTGGCCTTACAGCTATTGGGGCCAGAACGTCGATCCCCGCGCGCAACCGCAGAATCCCGAAAAGGTGGCCTCCGCGATCCGCCCCGACTACAGCCTCGGCTCGCATGTCGCGGCCCTTGGCCTGGCGTTCTCGGCCCCTGTCATGGGCGCGGATTTTGCGGACGGCGTATTCGTCGGCGAACATGGCAGTTGGAACCGCAACCCGGCTGTCGGCTACAAGGTGGTGTTCGTACCGTTCCGTGACGGCAGGCCCGCTGGCGATCCGATCGATTTCGCCACCGGTTTCCTAACTGAAGATGGCAAGGCGCGCGGACGGCCGGTCGGCGTGACGCTGGACCCGCGCGGCGCGCTGATCGTTGCCGACGATCTGGCAAACACGGTGTGGCGGATATCGGCCAGCCAGCCGGCGTCGGTGTCCGCTACAGGGCAAAGCGAGCCTCCGGAAACCCGCTGACCTTCGCAGGAAAATGAGCTGATCGAGTTGCCCGCTCAGGCGCGCAAGGAGGCCGAGAGAACGGCGGAGACAACACCAAATGCGATTGCCAGGACTCGCCGGAATTTCACCAATCTCCTTCTACGGGTCCGCAGCAATCTCGCTGGGCCTGATCCTGTTTGCAATTATCGCCCCGAAGGCTGCAGCTAGCCTGTTTCAAGGAGCCAACGACTGGATCGTCGCCGAGGCCGGATGGTTTTACATGCTGGCTGTCGGCGGCTTCGTCATCTTTCTCCTGTGGCTGGCCCTGAGCGGATTTGGCAACATCAAGCTGGGTCCCGATGAATCTGTCCCGGACTACACTTTCGGGACCTGGGTGGCCATGCTGTTCAGCGGCGGGATGGGTATCGGCATCGTCTTCTACGGCGTCGCCGAACCGATCACTCACTTTTCCACGCCGCCAGACGCTCCTGCCCGTTCAGCGCAGGCTGCCCGCGATGCGATGGAGATCACCTTCTTCCATTGGGGCGTACATGCCTGGGCGATCTATGCCGTCGTAGGCCTAGCGCTCGCCTATTTTGGCTATCGCAAGCGCGAGCCGCTGGTGATCCGTTCGGCGTTCACGCCGCTCCTGGGAAGCCGGGTGAAGGGACCGATCGGCGATGTGATCGACATCTTCGCCGTGGTCGGAACTCTGGCAGGCTTGGCCACCTCGCTCGGCCTCGGCGTCGCGCAGCTCAACGCCACCGGTTCCTATCTCTTCGGCCTCGAACAGAACCTTGCGACGCAAGTCGTGCTGATTGCCATCGTCACCGCGCTGGCAACGGTCACCGTCGCAACAGGACTGGACAATGGCATCCGGCGCCTCAGCGAGATGATCATCATCGTCTCCTTCGTGCTGATGGGCCTTATCCTGTTTCTTGGCCCGACGCGCTTCCTGCTACAGGCCTTCGTCGAGAATATCGGCCTTTATCTCAACGGCTTCGTTTCGCGTACCTTCCACATCTACGCCTACGAACCGACCGACTGGGTGGGCACCTGGACGCTGTTCTACTGGGGCTGGTGGATTTCCTGGTCGCCATTCGTGGGCATGTTCATCGCGCGCATATCGCGCGGGCGAACCATCCGGCAGTTCCTGTTCGGGGTGCTGTTTGCTCCTGCCGGGTTCAGCTTCATCTGGTTCACCATCTTCGGCGACGTGGCGATCTGGCTCGACCTCCACGTAGCGGACGGCAATATTTCGCGGACGGTGGCCGAGAACATGCCGATCGCACTCTTCACTGTATTCGAATATCTCCCCTGGTCGAACTTGCTGGCATGGATGACCGGCCTGCTGGTCGCCGTCTATTTCGTGACCGCTTCCGATGCCGGCGCCCTGGTGATCGCGATGATCACGTCGGACGGGGATGAGGAGCCGGTGCTGTGGCTGCGTGTCTTCTGGGCGCTCGTCTGTGGGGGGGTGGCAGCCTGCTTGCTGCTGGCGGGCGGGCTCGGCGCGGTGCAGATGGCGGCGGTCATCGCCGCCCTCCCGCTTTCCATTGTCATGGTGCTGATGTGCTACGGCATCTGGAAGGCGCTTTACGATGAGGTCGCGCTCGCAGCCAGCGCGGCCCTGCCGGCCGCCCCACTTGTTTCCCACGAAGGCGTTTATGTCTGGCGGCGGCGGCTGGGCACCATTCTCGGCCACGCGAGTCGCCGGCAAGTCGCCGACTATCTCGACACCACGGTCGCCAAGGCGTTCGATGCCGTGGTGTCGGAACTGAAAAAGCGGAACATCGCGGCAACGATCGACAGACCCGAGGACGGTTTGCGGCTGACGGTGGACCACGGCGAAGCTGCCGACAACTTTGTCTATGAGGTTCGTCCGGTGAGCCAACCCATTCCCGCTTTCGCGCTGGTGGACTCGGCGCGCCCGGCAGGCGAGCGCAACAACTACTTCCGCGCGGAAGTGTTTTTAGCCCGGGGCGGGAAGGGCTACGACATCTATGGATACGATGTCGACCAGGTCATTGCGGACGTGATCAATCATTACGACCGCTTCCGGCACTACCTTTCGGTAACGGGATGATTGCAGTCACGTGCTGCGGGTCGAATTCGACCACACAATGGCTGGCCCCTTGGGCTGCCTCCGCCCACCCCGTCACTCCACTCGCCCTCAGGGAAAAATCAACGCCCAAAGCGAACGCAGAATTGGTTAGAAGCTTGGGACAACGTCAACCCTATGGAAATCCGATCGCCTTAGTCCGCCGACGTAGCGGCCTCGGAATGGTAGAGTTTGTTGTAGGTTTCGCGCAAAACGTTCTTCTGCACCTTGCCCATGGTGTTTCGCGGCAGTTCGTCCACGAAGATCACGCGCTTGGGCTGCTTGTAGCGCGCCAGCGTGTCGGAAAGCGAGGCGACCACGGTTCTTTCATCCAAGTCGGCCCCCTTCTGCCTCACGACGATCGCCGTAACCCCCTCTCCGAAATCGGGATGCGGAAGACCGATCACCGCGCTTTCGACCACGCCCGGCAGTTGATCGATCTCCGTCTCCACCTCCTTCGGATAGATATTGAAGCCGCCGGAAATCACGAGATCCTTTCCGCGGCCGACGATGGTGACGTAGCCGCGGGCATCGATCGTGCCGAGATCGCCGGTGATAAAAAAGCCATCCTCGCGGAACTCGGCCCGGGTTTTCTCGGGCATGCGCCAATAACCTTTGAAGACGTTCGGCCCCCTCACCTCAATCATGCCGGTCTGTCCGGTCGGCATCGTGCTGCCGCCTTCGGGATCGACCACGCGCAATTCCACGCCGGGCAACGGGAGGCCCACCGTGCCGGCGGTGCGCTCGCCGCTATAAGGATTGGAGGTGTTCATGTTTGTTTCGGTCATGCCGTAGCGTTCGAGGATGGCGTGGCCGGTGCGCTCGCGAAAGTCACGATGGGTGTCGGCCAGAAGCGGCGCCGAGCCTGACACGAAGAGCCGCATGCCGGCGGCAATTTCCCGGTCGAGGCCCGGATGCTGAAGCAGCCGGACATAGAATGTGGGCACGCCCATCATGGAGGTCGCTCGACTCATCAGGGAGAGAATCTGCCCGGCATCGAATTTGGGCAGGAAGAACATCGACGCGCCGCTCGTCAGGATGACATTGCCGGCAACGAAGAGCCCATGCGTGTGATAGATCGGCAACGCATGGATCAGCCGGTCGCTCGAAGTGAAGCGCCAATACTCCCTCAGCGTCAGCGCGTTGGAGAGAAGGTTGTCGTGCGACAGCATCGCGCCCTTGGAGCGGCCAGTCGTGCCGGAGGTGTAGAGAATGGCCGCGAGATCATCCGGGCCGCGCGCCACGTCGGCGAATTCCTTATCGGCCTTCGCCGCTTTTTCTGTCAGGGTACCGCCGCCATGCTCGTCCAGCGTTTCAAAGAGCGCGCCGTGGCTTTCGGCGAGTTTCCGAATACCCTCCGCCGCTCGCGGAGAACCGATGACGACGCGCGGTTCCGCATCACCAACAAAATAGTCCAGTTCAGTCAGGGTATAGGCGGTGTTGAGCGGCAGATAGACTAGGCCGGCACGGAGGCACGCGAGATAGAGCATGAAAGCCTGCGGGCTCTTCTCGACCTGAACGGCGACCCGGTCGCCCGGCTTTGCGCCGGGGGCGACCAGCGTGCTGGCGAGTCGGCCAGAAAGCGCGAGCATATCGCCATAGGTCCAGACGCTCCCGTCCGCCGTTTCAATGAGAACCGCACTGTCGGATGTGATTGCAGCGCGGATGGCGCTGAACATGTGATTGCTCATTCAGTCAGTTCCCTAATCAATCTTGCGGTGCCGCCCGCGGACTCCATGGCCGACGTGATCCCCGTTGCGTATACACCGAGAGTGACCTGACGCAGCCAGCCGCGTTCGACGAACATGGTTCGAACGCGTGGAATCGGGTCAGGAAGAACTCTTGGCCTTAACCGGCACCATGCCTCCCGGCATGAAGCTGGCCAGTGCAACATCGAGCATCGCCGGTTTCCTGCCGAGATCCTCTGCCGCCTCACGGCGGGCGAGCGCCGAACGTACGACGCGTGCGCCGACGTAACGGAACGGCTCGCCGGGAAAGCGTTCGGCCCTATAGTCGACGAGGGGCAGGCGCGCATATTCGTCGTCGAGCCCAAGGCTTATCGACGCAAGGATGCGCCCTCCGAGATGCGACGGACCAACGCCATTGCCGGAATAGCCGAATGCGTAGAACACATGTCCCGGACCTTCCAGTCGGCCGAAGATCGGAAGGCCGGTCATCGTCCGGTCGATTGGCCCGGTCCACGACTTAGTCTTCGGAACCGAGCCGAACTCGGGGTAGAACCACTCCAGCGTTCTCGTGACCTCCTTTTCGAAGCGCGACGCGCCCCCGAAGAGGGTTCCGCAATCATTGCCGAACGCGAAAGACCCGCCACCCTTACCGAACACCATCCGGCCATCCAGGGTGTTGCGATAATAGTTGGTGAAGAGCCGTGAATCCGAAATCGCGACACCCGATCGCAGGTTCAGCCGCTCCAGCAATTCCGGACAGGGTTCGGTCGCGACGATGTCGCTTCCGACCACCAATATGAGGCGGTTCAGTTCCCGGAGCAGCCCGCTCCAGGCATTCATCGCAAGTCCCACACGCGCGGCACGCACCATGCCATTTCGTGTGACGACTTCCGTCGTGCTGGCTCGCTCGAGCCGAACCATGGGCGACTGTTCGAAGACGCGTACTCCCTTGGCGATCGCGGCACGTCGCAGGCCCCTGACCAGCCGTGCGGGCTGGACGGTCGCCGAGTTCGGCGCGAAAACACCGCCGATTTGCCGGAGGGAGCCGGTGCGATGTTGTACCTCATCGCGGGGAAGCTCCTCGAACAACGACAGCCCCGCCCTTTCGAGTGCCTCGGTGGTGCTCAGCCAAGATCCGAGTTGTGCATCGTTGCTGGCAGTCCACAGCCAGCCATCGCGCCGATAGTGCGCATCGATGCCGTGCTCTGCGCAGAAGCTGCCCATCTGCGCGACTGAAGCCTCGCCGAGTTCGACGATGCGGCGCGCATCCTGCGTGCCGAACAGTTTCTCAAGCGTGAGGAACTTGGCTGCCCAGGTCAGGACGAAGCCGCCATTGCGGCCGCTTGCACCGCCGCCACAGATGTCGGCCTCGACGACGACGACATCTGTGGACGGATCAAGTGTCTTGATCGCAATTGCCGCCCAGAGTCCGGTGAACCCGCCGCCGACGATGCAGACGTCGCACGACACGTCGCCGCGCAAAACCTCAAGGGTGTCCGCCTCGGCGGCGAGCGCCTCGTCAAGCCAGAGACTACGCATGGAGAGCATTGCTGCGATCTTTGTTTGCCGGATTTGAAAGCCCAGCCGGGACGTGAGGCATGGCAAGCACGCGAAGCTCGACTTCATCGCCGGGACGGATGCCAAGAACCTTGCGCCCGAACTCGTCTAGCGGAATGCTCTCATCGCCGTCGTCGACCAGCTTCACCCAGGCTCGCAACGGCGCGGGATTGCGTCCGTGCAGTTCGACCAGCGTACCTTGGTCGGCACCGAGCGTCCGGGCTTGCTTCTGCGAAAGGCTCAGCATGCGGTGCCGACCGCGGCGCCCCTCATAGGGGTCGGACTCGTCCCCGCGAACCGTCCACTTCAGGCGTGCAGCCGCAATCTCGGCGCGGCGAGCGGTCGTCGCGCTCTGGTCCACCCGACCGTCGCCGCTGAAGACGACGCCATACCGTTCACTGGCGCGCTCCCGGCTGACATAGCCGCCTTCGACGTCGGCGCGGACCTTTTCGGGATCGCGGGTAAGCGGATCGCCGTAGCCGCCGCCGCCGGCCGACTCCATGATGACAATGTCGCCTTCGCGAAGCTTGAGGCCGGTCGTCTTGCCCGGTGTCGCAAGCGGCCGTTCGTCGCTTCCGCGCATGATCGAGGCACGGACCTGATGCGAAGCGTGCGCGCGCGACATGCCGAAGGGCGGGATGACGGCGCGGTCGCTGAGCACGGAGTACTCGGCCTCGGTGTCGAGCAGGCGCAATTCACGGTGCATGCCAAGACCACCGCGGCTGGCGCCCTCGCCTCCCGAATCCCTGCGCAGTTCACAGCGCTCCACTAGGAAGGGAATTGTCGCTTCCAGGTTCTCGACCGTTTCGATCGACCGCACATTTCCGTGGTCGACATTGACGAAAGCGCTCGACCCGTCATGCTCCGCGAAGCCGCCATTTCCGCCCGCCGGCACCTCCAGATAAACGTAGTTGCGGCGATCGGCGCTGTGATAACCGCCCATGTTGTTCGGGAACGACGTGCCGCACAGATCTCCCGACACATGTTTCAGGGCCACCTGTGACAACGCCCCCAGCATTACGGACAGCGAGCGCTTGCGCACTTCGGCATGGGCGCCGGCCGGGGCGTCGGGCTTCACGTCGACGATCGACGCCTCCGGCGCGGTGAAACTGATCGGCCGGAACGAACCGCCGTTGACGGCTCCGCCCGGATCGAGCGTTGCTTTCAGCGCCACGAAGACGCCCGCCCCTGCGACAGCCAGCGACGAGTTGACCGGGCCCGGGACCTGTGGGTTCGAGCCTGCGAAGTCCGCCACGATCTCGTCGCCCCGGATCGACAGCTTGAGTTTCATCAGGACCGGGTCGAGGACGCCCTCGTCGTAATATTCGAGATAGTCCTCGTAGACATAGTCGCCGTCCGGAAGCGCCGAGATCTGATCGCGCATCCTGCGCTCGGCGCGGTCCAGATTGAGGTTGATGCAGGCCTTGACAGTGTCCTTGCCGTACTTCTCGATCATCTTGCGCAAGCGGCCCTCGGCGATGCGGCAGGCGCCGATCTGCGAATTGAGGTCGCCGAGGCGTTCCGACGGGATGCGCATGTTGCAGAGAACGAGGTCGAGCACGCCCTTGTTGAGTTTGCCGCGATCGTAGAGCTTGAGGGGCGGAATGCGCACACCCTCCTGGAAGATGCTCTGCGCAGTGCCCGAATAGCTGCCCGGCGACATGCCGCCGACATCGGCCCAGTGCGTCCGGACGCCTGGGAACATGAACAGCTCGCCGTCGACGAACATCGGCACCAGCACGGTGACGTCGTTGAGATGCGTGCCGCCTCGATAGCTGTCGTTGAAGAGGATGACGTCGCCGGGAGCGAGGTCTCCGCCGAGGTCTTCCATCACGCAGCGCACGCCCCAGGGCATCGGGATGATGTGGCTAGGCAGGTCGTTGTATTGCGCCACAAGCTCGGCATCGATGCTGAACAGAGCGCAGGAGAAGTCGTCGAGTTCGTAGACTGCAGCCGAATAGGAGGTGCGCACCACGTTCGCCCGCATCTCGCGGACGATGGCAATCAGGCCCTCGGTCACGACCTCAAGCGTGATCGGGTCGATCTTGGTCTTGATCTGCATGTCCATGACTATTGCTCCTTGGTGAGGATCATGACGCCCAGGCGATCGACCGAGCCGTTCCACTGCTTCGGGATGACGGTGACGGAGCCGGATTCCTCGACGATTGCCGGGCCGCTGAAGGTCGCGCCGACTGGCAGTTTTGCCCGGTCATAGACCGGCGTCGCCACGAACTCGCCATCGAACAGGACGTCGCGGCGGCTGGTCTCGGCCTGCTCGAAGCTCCCGCCGAGCGTCCATTCCGGCAGGGACGGCTTGGACATCAGGCCGATGACGGCCAGGCGAAAATTGACGATCTCAAGCGGATCATTCTCGGCCGAATGGCCGTAGCGCTGCTCATGCAGCGTGTGGAACGCCTTGGCATAGGCCGCGAGGTCGATGGGGCCGGCAGGCAGTTCGACCGAAAGCTCCCAGGATTGGCCGACATAGCGCATGCCGCAAAAACGGCGCATCTCGACCTTGCCGGCCTCGATCGCTTCGGCCTCAAGCCCGGCCGCGCCCTCTGCTTCCATCTCGGCGAAGATGCGCTCCATCTCCGCGATGTTTTCGTCGGCGAATGCCATCGGATGGGTGCGCACATAGTCGTGGCGCACGTCGGACAGGATGGCGCCGTAAGCTGAGAAATTACCGGGGTTCGGGGGGACGATCACCTTCGGAATCTCGAGCTCCTCGGCGATCGCCACTGCATGCAGGGGACCTGCACCGCCGTAGGCAAGCAACGCGAATTCGCGCGGGTCGTGACCCATGCCGATCGAGATTTCCTTGATGGCGCTGACCATGCGCGCCACCGCGATCCGCACGATGCCTTCGGCAAGCGAGTGCCTGGTCAAGTCCGCCATGCGCGACACCACGGCGTCTATGGCCGCCTCCGCGAGGTCCGGACGCATGCGGACGGAGCCGGCGAGCAGGCCGTTGGGGTCGATACGAGCCATCACCACGTTGGCGTCCGTCACGGTCGGCTCGGTGCCGCCGCGATCGTAGGAGGCGGGGCCGGGCTGTGCGCCGGCGCTCTGGGGGCCGACGCGCAGGATCGGGCCTGCATCCAGCCAGGCGATCGAGCCGCCGCCGGCGCCGACCGTGTTGATCTCGATCTGCGGCGTGCGATTGGGGAAGTCGGAGATGAACTGCTCGTTGGTGACGGGGACCTGCAGATCCTTGAGCAGACAGACGTCCGTGCTCGTGCCGCCCATGTCGTAGGTGATCAGGTTGCGCTCGCCGATCGCCTCGCCGAGCGCGACGGCTGCCGCGACGCCGCCAGCAGGACCCGACAGGATCGTGTTCACAGGGAAACGGGACGCGCGATCGGCCGTGAAGACGCCGCCGTTGGAGGTCATGATGAAGACGGGCTTCTCGTAGCCGCGTTCGTCGAGCGCCTCGTCGAGCGAACTGAGATAGCGGCTGACGCGTGGCCCGGTATAGGCGTTGAGCACGGCCGTCGAATAGCGCTCGTACTCGCGATATTCGGGCAGCACGTCCGCCGAGGTCGTCACGAAGCAGTCCGGCAGCGCGGTCTCGATCGCCTTGGCGATGGTGCGCTCGGGCTCGGGATTGACGTAGCTATGCAGCAGGCAGACGGCGACCGCGCGCGCTTCGGCCTTGCGTAGCGTCTCGATGACGCTGGCTAGTTCCTCCATGTCGATCTCGCGCAGCGTCGAGCCGTCGCGGAGGCTGCGTTGGCTGACCTCCAGGATGCGGCTGCGCGGGACCAGCGGCGCGGCCTTCAGCGTCTTGATGTTGTAGAGGATCGGGCGGTTGGTGCGGGCGATCTCCAGCGTGTCGCGGAAGCCACTGTTCGTCACGACCCAGACATCGGCCCCCTTGCGTTCCAGAACCGTGTTGGTGCCAAGCGTCAGCCCGTGGATGAGCCGCTCGGCGCTGCTCAGTTTGATGCCGAGCTTTTCGAGCGCGTCGAGCACGCCCTGCTGCGGCTTCGAGGGAGTGGTCGGCGCCTTCTCCGATCTCAGTTCGCCGCGCACCGCGTCGTAGGCAACGGCGTCGGTGAAAGTACCCCCTACATCAATTCCAATCCAGCTCATCTTCGTCCGCTCCAGGATGCGTGATCTTGATTAGGTTGCGCGAGTCTCCACGCGCCGTATCGTCGCTGTCTCATTGGGTCGCGTGCTCCATCTGCCGCTCCGGAACGGCCGGAGGCGCATGCAGAACCTTTCCGGGATTCAGGCTGCCCGCGGGATCGACGGCCAGCTTGATGGCGCGCATCAGGTCGATGCCGACCGGCGTCGTGTAGCGCAGCAGCACGTCCCGCTTCAGAAGGCCTATGCCATGCTCGGCGCTGAAGCTGCCGCCGCGCGCCATCACCGCGTCGAAGACGATCTCCTCGATCGCGTGCTGTGCGGCTGCGAACTCAGCCCGATCCATGTCGGCGGCGCAGACGTTGAAATGAATGTTGCCGTCGCCGACATGGCCGAACGCCACGACAGCCGCCGACGGATAGGCAAGTTCCAGCGTCACCTTTGTGCTCTCGATGAAGCCTGGGATCGCGCTGATCGGGACGGAAACGTCGTGTTTGTAGCTCGGGCCGGCGATGCGCTGCGCTTCGACGCAGCCTTCGCGGATGCGCCAGAAGTCCTGGGCGTCGCCAAGGCTGCCCGCTACGACGCCGTCCGCGATGCGGCCGGCTTCGAGGTTCCGCTCCAGCAGGTCCACCAAGAGGTCGCCGAGGCCGACCCGCGTCTGGCTGGACGACAGTTCGAGCAAGACATAGTACGGGTGCGGTTCGGCGAACGGATCGGCCACGCCGGGAACGTGCTGCATCGCCATCGTAAGGCCGATTCGGGGCGTCAGCTCGAAGGCCGTGAGGAATTCCTGGGCATGCTCGCGCGCATCGAGATAGAGCGCGATCACGTCGTCCAGGCTCGCCAGCGCAAGCAGCGCTGTCTCGATCTGACGGCGCGCCGGGAACAGCCGGAGCGTCGCGCCAGTCACGATGCCAAGCGTGCCTTCGGAGCCGATGAACAGCTGCTTGAGATCGTAGCCGGAATTGTTCTTGCGCAAGCCGCGCAGGTCGCTGAACACCGAACCATCGGGCAGCACGGCCTCGATGCCGAGGATGAGCTCGCGCGTGTTGCCATAGCGCAGCACGGCATTTCCGCCGGCATTGGTGGCGATGTTGCCGCCGATCTGGCATGATCCTTCGGCGTTCAGGCTGAGCGGAAAATAGCGATCGGCCTCAGCCGCCGCCGCCTGCACGTTCTGCAGGATCATGCCCGCATCGACGGTCATGGTGTCGTTGGCAGGGTCGACAAGCCGGACCTTGTTCATCCGCTCCAGGCTGACCACGACGTCGCGCCCGTCGGGGCCGGGCGCGGTGCCACCGCATAGGCCGGTGTTGCCGCCATGCGGCACGACCCCGCAGCCGGCATGGGCGCAGGCAGAGACGACAGCCGATACCTCGGCGGTGGTGGCCGGCTTTACGACGGCCGCCACGCTGCCGGTGAAGAGGCCGCGCCCGTCACTCGCATAAGGCGCGGTGTCGGATTGTGACGATAGGCAGTTGCCGGCCCCGACGATGGCGGCCAGCTCTGCTATCAACTCGTCTCCGTTCGCGAACCCCTTAGGCCCGGACATGACTCTCCCCTTTGCCGGACGTGCCGGCATTCAACAGGTCGGGATTGTGGAGTTGCTGTTGCGGTTACACTTCGGACGCTCGAGTCCCGAGGATCGCCTCGATGCAGCGTGCGTGGTACAAGAACGCGGCGTCCTCGTTGACGAAGCCGACAACCTGCAGACCGACCGGCAGGCCGCGCGGGCCCCGCGCAACCGGCAGCGTGATCGCCGGGTTGTGCAGCAGCGTCCAGAGCCGGATGAAGGCGTTGCTGCCTGTGTCGGTGATGTCGGGGGCCTCGCCCAGCGTCGCCGGCGTGATCAGAACGTCCACATCGCGCGCCACGTCGTAGAAGGCGCGGCGGCGCTGGTCGGCGGCCGTGAGGACGCGGCCGTAATCCTCCGCGCTGTAGGTATCCCCCAGGTCGAGATAGGAGATCAGATCCGGGTCGCACTTGTCCAGGTGGTCGCGGCGGATCTCCTTGAACGAACGGGCGAGGTCGTAGGACATGATCACGTCATGTTCCTCGGCGGCGACGTCGAAGTTCTCCGGCATCTTGAGCTCGACCACCTTCACGCCGGCCTTTTCCAGGCGGCGCACATTGTCGTCGAAGACCTGGTGGATGATCGGCTCGCAATCCTCCCAAGGCTTCGGACGCCAGACGCCGACGCGGAAATCCTTGCGCACTGGCGCCGTGGGATCAAAGCGCGGGTCGCTCATGATCTCGCCCATGACCAGCGTCGTGTCCTCGACGGCACGGCTGATGAGGCCGACCGTGTCGAGCGGACGCGAGTAGCGGCGCAGACCGGCATAGGGCAGCGAATCGATGGTCGGCTTGTAGCCGACGACGCCGCAGAAGGTGCCGGGGCGCACGATGGAGCCACCGGTCTGGGTGCCGATCGAGATCGGCGTCATGAAGTCGGCGACCGACGCACACGAGCCGGCGGAGGACGCGCCAGGGGTGCGCGACAGGTCGTGGGGGTTGCGCGCCGGGCCAGGCAGCATGATCGAGTGGCGCGAGACGGTGTTCTTGCCGAGGATGGAGAAACCCATGTTGCGCGCCATGGTGACGACGGCGGCGTCCACAGTCGGCTGGCGGCCAGGGAAGATTTCCGGGTCGCCGAGCTCGGTCGGCATGTCGGCGGTGTCGATGATGTCCTTGATGCCGAGCGGCACGCCGTCGAGCGGACCCTTGCGCGGGCCGCGATCTGCGCGGCGGGCGTTTTCGAGCGCGCGCTCGCCATTGACGAAGACCCAAGCCTTCACGTCGTCATTGCGCTCCTCGATGCGCTCCAGGCAGCCACGCACCCAGGCTTCGAACGTCAGCCGGCCCGAATCGATTTCCTTGAGTGCCTGGACCAGCGTCAACGCGGCGATCTTGGAGGGCGCCGGCCGCTTCGCCTGGATCTTTGTCTGTTGGATGTTCATGAAATCTCCTCCTGTTGGCTCGGCTATGACGCCTGCACTGGTTCGACGGGTTTACTGCCGAGATAGAGTTCGGCCATCTTTTCGTTGGCCAGCAGCGCGCTGCCTGTGTCGGTCAGCACGATCTTGCCGGAATCGAGAATGTATCCGCGATCGCTGAAGGCGAGCGCCTGACGGGCACGCTGCTCGACCATCAGCACCGCAGCGCCGGTTGCCGGGAGCTTGCGCACCTCGGCGAAGACCAATTCGGTCAGCGCCGGGGAAAGGGCGGCGGATGGCTCGTCGAGCAGGATGAGACGCGGTGACGACATAAGCGCGCGGGCGAAGGCGAGTTGCTGGCGCTCGCCGCCGGAAAGATTGCCGGCCTGGGTGCGCCTGCGGCTCGCGAGCGCCGGGAACATGTCGAACATCTCCGCGATGCGCTTCCGGCTGTCGGCGACCTTCTCGACGACCTGCAGGTTCTCCAGGACGGTCAGCGTCGAGAAGATGTTGCGCACCTGGGGAACGTAGGAGATGCCTATGCCCGCCCGCTTCTCGGTCGACAGGGACCTGAGATCGTGGCCGTCGAACTCGATGCGTCCCGACAGGCGCGGCAGGTAGCCCATCACGGCCTTGATGAGGGTCGATTTGCCGGCGCCGTTGGTACCGGCGATGGTAACGATCTCCCGGGCGTCGACATGCATGTTTATGCCGGTGACGATGTCGACGTCGCCATAGCCGCCAGCAACGCCGGAGAGAGTCAGAAGGCTCATATGACCCCTCCCATATAAGCTTCGCGCACACGCGGGTCGGCGAGCACTTCGGATGGCTTGCCTTCGGCGATGATGCGTCCCCGGTCCATGGCGTAGAGCCTGGGAACGAGACGGGAGAGGCTTGCAAGATCGTGCTCGATGATGAGCAGCGTTATGCCGCGCTGGTTCAGTTCGACGATGCGCTGCGACAGTTCCTCGACAAGCACGGGGTTTACGCCCGCGAATGGCTCGTCGAGCATGATGCAGCTCGGTTCGAGCATCAGCAGGCGGCCCAGTTCCAACAGCTTTTTCTGGCCGCCGGAAAGGCTGCCCGCGGGCGTGTCGGCCACCCTCGCGAGATTGAGGAACTGCAGCATCGAATCGGCGCGCTCGGCCAACTCGGCCTCCTGCCGGCGTACACGACCTGGAGTGATGAAGAGCTTAGCCAGGCTCTCGCCCGCCTGGTTTGGCGGCGCAGCCATCAGGTTCTGGAACACGCTGAGCCTGCTGAACTCGCGCGGCACTTGGAACGTCCGACTTAGCCCCTTTTCCACGCGTTTTTCGATCGATAGCGGCAGCATGTCATGGCCGTCGAACTTCACCTCGCCGCTACTCGGCGTGATGTAGCCGGTGATGGCCGAAAACAACGTGCTTTTTCCGGCGCCGTTGGTTCCGATGAGACCGGTCAGCGAACCCTTCGCCAATTCGATGTCCACGCCGTCGAAGGCGGTGAACGCCCCGAATCTCGCCGAGAGGTTTTTTACGGAAAGCAGCGACATCTCATTTCCCCTTGGAGAACTTGTCGGGGAACAGGCCGTTCGGCCGATAAAGGATCGTGCAGATCAGCGCCATGCCTATGATGAAGAAGCGGACGCTGGCGAGTTGCACCTCGGAGACTCCTCCGACGAAATCCCGCATGAATCGCGAGCCTTCCAGGAAGGTGAGCAGGATGATCGTGCCGACGACGATTCCGAGGATGCGGTTCGGACCACCCACGATGATCGCAATCCAGACGTAGAAGGTTATCAGCGGGACGAACTGTTCCGGCGCGATGAAGGTCACGTAGTGGGCCTGGAAGGCACCGGCGAGACCCGCCAGCGCCGAGCCGAGCATCAGCGAGCGCGTCTTGAAGGCGGCCGGATTCTTTCCGAGCGCGCGAACCGCCACCTCATTGTCGCGGATCGAGGCTATGATGCGGCCGAACGGGCTGCGCACGAGATAGGCTATCAGCGCGAAGACGGCTATGTTTACGACCAGAAGCAGAAGCAGAAGGGTCAGATCCCCGGACGATACGCCCGCCCAGTCGTCGAAGACGCGCGGGAGCCCTGGCACTCCGTGAACGCCGCGCGTCAGCCAGTCCTCCTTCATCAGCAGGATACGGACTGTTTCGGAGAACCCCAGCGTGATGATGGCGAGGTAATCGCCGCCGAGACGCAAGGTTATGATGCCGAGCGGGTATGCGAGCGCTCCGGCGAGAAGCATCGCCGCGAGGAAGGAAACCGGAAGCGGCACGCCCTGCAGCGAGAGCAGACCGGATGTATAGGCTCCAATCGCGAAGAACCCGACATAGCCGAAGTTGACGAGACCGGTGAACCCGTACTGGAGCGAGAGCCCGCTTGCCATCAGCATGTAGATCAACACGCTGATCGAGATCGCGATGAGGTAAAATTCCATCGGATCACCTCACCGCTATGATCTTGCCGAACATGCCCTGGGGCCTGATCAGCAGGACCAGAAGGAGCACGACGAAGGCGAGGACAAGCTTGTAGGATGCACCGACGTAGAGTGATGCTATTTCCTGCGATATCCCGAAGAGGATCATGCCGCAGACCGCACCCACAGGGCTGCCGATGCCGCCCAGGATGACGGAGGCGAAGATCGGAAGGATGAGTTCCCATCCGAGTTCGGGAAGCACGACGGCCTTGAAGCCCATCAACATGCCGCCAAGCCCGCAGAACGCGCCGACGATGACGGACAACGTGATCATGACCTCACGCACCCGTATCCCGCTAGCCGCAGCGAGCTCGGGATTGTCGGCGACCGCGCGCATGCGGCGGCCAAACGCCGTGAAATGAAGCATGAAGAACACGGCGGCCAGCGCGAGGACCGCCGTCGCGGCGACGTACAGATCGGTTGGGAGGATGCGTACGCCGCTGAAGTTCCAGGCTCGGACCAGGGGTGCTTCGATGACGTATTGCGACTGTCCTGCAAAGAAGGTGATGACGCTGCGCACGGCAAAGGCGACGCCGATCGATGCGATCAGGCTCGATACAGGTGATCGCTGCGACAACGACCTAAACACCCAGGCGTAGAAGAAGAGCGACAGGAAGGCTGTGGCCGCCGAGGCAATCAGTGCGGCGGCCACCAAGGAAGCCGACATGAAGGACTGGACCAAAATGGCCGTGTAGGCGCCAAATGTCATGTAGTCGCCGACTGCCGCATGCGGAAAGCGTGCGATACCGAACACCAGGGTTACAGCCAGCGCCGGAAGCGCCAGCAGCAATCCCAGGACAATGCCGTTGATCGCCGCGTTGGTTATGTTGATCCAGTCCATTATAGTCCGCCCTCGACGATCAGGACTTGAGCGTCATGACTTCCTGAAGGGCGAGCTTATTGTCCTCGAAGCCGAAGATGCCGAATGCGGGAGTGGTCTGCCCCGCTTCGCCGAACTCCAGCGGAGACGATGCGCCCTCATAGTCGATCTCCTCGCCTCGTTTCAGCGCAGCGAGTCCTTCGGCGAAGGTCGAGACCTTGTTACCTGGCGCATTGGTTACATTGCGGATTTTGGCCGAGATCTCGGTGCCCTTGGCGCTAGCGCCCGCGAGTTCGATCGCCAAGGCCAGCACGATCACCATATCGTAGGCTGCGGTGGCGAACATTTCCGGCTGCCGGCCGGTCCGCGCGACGAATGCCTCGTGGAAAGCCTTGTAAGCTTCAGTGCTGCTTGCCGGTACGTTGGAGATGGTAGTCGCCTGCGCGCTGACTTCCGGGCCGAGGGCATCTGCGACCGCCTGGGTGATGGACCAGCCGGGCGATATGAGTTTGCAATCGTAACCGGACTGGTACCATTCTTTCAGGATGATGGTGACGTCAGGCGTGTACGAGCTGAGTACCAAGATATCGGGGTTCTTCGACAGCGCCCTGTCCAGTTCCGTGCGATAGCTGGTCTGGTTCGGTTCGTAGACGATGAAGTCGGCAACCTCTCCGCCGCCCGCTTCCCACGTCGACCGGAAATTCTCGGCTTGGGCGACCATCGTCGCATTGTTGTACGCCAGCACCGCCGGATTTTTGAAGCCGCGCTTCTTCGCCACCTCGGCGAAGACAGCCCCGATCACCTTGTTCGATGCGTAGAACTGGAAGACGAGATCCTTGTCGTCCAGGGTCTCGAGTTCGGGCGCGCCACAGACATTGAAAGAAGGCACATTGGCGGCGTTGGTGATGGGCAGGGTCGCCAATTGCACCGACGAGGGCCAGATGCCGACGACAGCCTCGACGCGGTTGATCTCGACCAGCTTCTTGACGGCAAGCACGGCAGCGTCTGGCTTGGTCTGATCATCTTCGGCGAACAGTTCGAACTGCCTGCCCGCGGCGCCGCCTGCGGCATTCACCTCGGCGACGGCGATCTGGATCGCTTCCAGCATGCCGGGTCCGTAGGCGCCGCCAGCGCCCGTGATCGAGTTCAGTGCGCCGAGGCGGAACGCTTCTGCCGCGCCGGCAGTGTTGGAGAGTACGGCGCCCGCCGCAACGGCCGCTGCCAACTTGGCGAACTGACGGCGATCGATCCTGTAGCTCATGTCTAATCCTCCATTGTTTGACGCCGCGGCGCCAATTCCCCTCTCTTTGCCAGTGCTGCCTTGCTTTGTTTTATGGGCGGCAGCCCCTGCGGCCAGTCACCTATTGGACAACCCCGCTCACACGTAGGTCCTTGATCTGCTCCGGCGTGAAGCCAAGGTCCTCTAGGACAGCATCGGTATCGCGGCCCATTGTCGGCGCCGCGAGGCGTATGTCTCCCGGCGTCTTCGAAAATTTCGCCGGGATACCGATTACCTTCATCCGGCCAAAGACCGGGTGATCGACTTCCATGACCATGTCGCGCGCGAGATAGTGCGGATCGTTCATCGCCTGGTGGAAGTCGTTGATCGGCCCGCAAGGAACACTGGCGGCAGTGCACAGCTCGATCCAGGTCGCGGCGTCCCGCTTGGCGAATTCCGCCTCGAGGATCGGCTCCAGTTGATCGATATTGTCCATGCGTTCACTATTGGTGAGGAAGCGCGGATCCTCGACCAAGTCAGAGCGCCCGAGAACGTCGCGGCAAAGACGTTCCCAGCTCCGCTGGTTGGCGGCACCGAGCACTAGAAAGCCGTCGCCGGTCTTGAAGGCTTGGTAGGGTGCGTCGAACCTGTGGCGGCTGCCGGTCGCGCGCGGCACGATGCCCTTCGTGAAATACGCCGCGGCTTCCCAGGCAAACCATGGCAGGCCGCATTCGGCCAGCGAGATGTCAATGTGCTGTCCTTCGCCCGTCTGCAGCTGATGGATGCGGGCCGCCAGGATCGAATAGGTCGCGGTGAGCCCGGCGCCCACGTCGTATATGGCGATGCCCGACTTCAACGGGCGGCCGTCCGGCTCCCCCGTGATGCTCATGATCCCGGTAGCACCCTGCGCGACAAGGTCGAAACCGCCCTTCTTGGCATAGGGCCCGGTCTGGCCGTATCCGGAGATCGAGCAGTAGATCAGCCTGCGATTCAACGCGCTCAGCGTCTTGTAGTCGACGCCCAGTCTCTCGGTGACGCCGACACGGAAATTCTCCACGACGACATCCGCCTCGCGCGCCAACTGGTGGACAATCTCGCGACCGCGCTCGGATTTGATGTCGAGGACGACACCCAGCTTGTTGCGGTTGATATGGGCGAAAGAGGCAGATTCGCCGTCGACATAAGGCCCCATCTGTCGGGAGTCGTCGCCGGAGCCCGGCTTTTCGATCTTGACGATCTCGGCGCCCAAGTCGCCCAGCACCATGGTGCAATAGGGTCCCGCCATGATCTGCGAGAGGTCCAGCACCTTGAGGCCTGCAAGCGGTCCGGTTGCCTTCTTCTGCTTGGCAGTCATTCTTGCCCCCATGATTCAGCGACCGACGAAGTTGGGGCGCAGTTTGGCCGCGAAGGATCGGCGGCCGATTTCATAATCTTCGGATTCGAAGCACGCATAGGCTTCGGCAATTTCGCTTTCGTCGAGCTGGCCAGGCTGCTGCAGGCGACGAACGAACTTCTTGTGCCAGCGATTGACCAGCGGGGCCGAGCGCGCGATGCGCTGCGACGCAGCGTCGGCTTCGGCAACCACCGCAGCATCATCGACGACCCGCGTGACGAGCCCTATCCGGAGGGCCTCCTCCGCTCCGAAGATACGACCCTCCAGCAGCATCTCGAGCGTTGCCGTGCGCCCGATGACCGCCATCAGGTCAGCGAGCTCGGCATGGTCGAGGGTGATCCCGATACGGTTCACAGGAATGCCGAAGCGGGCGCTGTTTCCGGCGATGCGAATGTCACAGACCGAAGCAATTTCTAGCCCCCCGCCGACGCACACGCCCTCGATGCAGGCGACTGTCGGATGGCGGAAGTCCCTCAGGGTGCGAACCATCGCAACGGTGAAGTCCGCGTACTCGCGCGCCAGTTCCAAGCCACTGCGGTTGCCGTCGAAGCCGCCAATGTCGCTGCCGGCACAGAAATCTCCATTCGCGCCTTGGACGACAAGGCAACGGACCGCGTCACTTCCATCAAGCTGCTTAAGCGTCGCACCGAAGTCGCGATACATGTCTAGCGTCAGTGCATTCTTCTTGCCTGGATTGCTCATGGTGAGGCGGAAAAGTCCCTCGCCCTCCTCCCTCAAGCTGATGCCAGATGTCTCGCCCACGTTCATTCCATCTTCCTGCTCGTGCAATCGGCGAACCGCAGGCATGCAACCACCCTCGACGGCGGACACACCGTCCTGAACCGGCTCAGTTGGGGGGGCAGCTAGCCTTGATTGCGTTTCAACGAAATTAGTAATTCATAATTATGGACTGTCAACGGCTGGGGCGGAAATTTTTCCCCGCCCGCGGGACATCTGGGCCCTACCTCCCGCCTAACCCATTGTTGCCACACGCCTTAAGGTGGGCTATGACGCTTGATATATAATTATGCATCGCTATATCGGGGGAGAATTTGGTACGCTGCCCTTGAGCTTCGGAGGAACGCAAAATTGGTTGTGAGGTCGAGATCGGCAGGCGCGAACAAGGCGGCTGCAGTTGGTTCAGCCCGCCGCATCAGTCGCGGCACCCTGCATGAAGAGGTTGCGATCCGGCTTCGCGACATGATCCTTGTCGATGAGCTCAGTCCCGGACAGATCATCCCGGAGATGCAGCTCTGCGAGGAGTTTGGCATCTCGCGCACGCCTATGCGCGAGGCTCTCAAGGTCCTTGCGTCGGAGAACCTGGTTGAACTTCTGCCCGGCCGGGGCGCGGTGGTCGTCCAACCCAGCGCAGACGATGTGATGGGCATGCTTTACGCGATCGGCGCAATCGAAGGTGTCGCCGGTCAACTTGCCTGCCAGTTCATCTCGCCGCGGGAATTTGCCGAAATCCAACAGTTGCACGATCGCATGCTCGCCTACCACGCCGCCGGCGACCGGCTCAAATATTTCGATATGAACCAGCGGATCCACAAAAAGATCGTGGCGGCCAGCAAGAATGTCTTTCTGATCGATCTGCATGACAAGCTAAACATGCGCTCACGGCGTATGCGCTACGTAAGCAACTCGCAGCGGCAATGGTGGGATCAGGCGATCCGCGAGCACGAGCAGATCCTGGCAGCCCTGGAGCGACGCGATGCCGAAGCTCTGTCGGAACAACTCCGGGCGCACATGATGGGATCGTGGAAGGACGTGAAGGGCGTGCTGGCGTCGGACGAAGCCAATCCATAGACCCCGTCCGTTTTCACTTCATAATATTGCAGTGACGGGCTGATCTTTCGAAGCGCATATAGTAGATAAAAGCCTTCTTGGTCACCTCTGAGCGCCGACTGAACCCATACTCAGAGAGGATGGATCAGCGGCAGATGCCGCCGGCCTACCTCACAGCCTTACGCGAAGCGCGGCAAGGTGCCCTCGATATAATCGCCAGCTTCAAATGGGTGAAGGGAGTAGAGCCCCAGCCAAACACGGCGGTGGATCGTGCCATTCGCGGAGTGCGCCGCTTGGCAAGCGAAAAATTGTTTCGTCGCTGCAGTTCACCCCCCATTTTCTAATCCCTCACAAGGGCGACACAGGGAGAAGATCGGGCCGATTCTGGGGCTAAGATTTTCCGAATACTGCAGACGCCGTTATCTCACGCACAGTCAGACTGGTGAACTTGTAACCCCGCGGTAAGCGCGACGTATTGGGTGGTCTCAGCCATCTACGATTCCAACCGCCCGGAAAACACAAAAGCCGCAGAGTTCCGCGGCTTTGAAGGACTTTGGACTTTGGAGCGGGCGAAGGGATTCGAACCCTCGACCCCAACCTTGGCAAGGTTGTGCTCTACCCCTGAGCTACACCCGCTCGCGCGGCGCAAGCGCCGCAAGCCGCGCTTATATGGCCGAAGCGCTTGCCGATTGCAACAGGGAAAAACGAGGAAGGTCCATGCCGCCGCGTCAGGGTGGGCGATACGCCTATGCGGTCTTTCGATCCCGCTCCGCTTGCGAACATCTGGCGCGACTGCCCGGTCCTCTCCTCCTACGGCAGTTCGGGTGTGCACCACCGGGCCCATCATTGATCGTCCGGCCTATCAGTATCTCGATGACACTGGCCATAAACGGCCGCGTTGGCGGCGGCGGTCCATTTTGTCGTGTTCTGGTCGTGCCTCTACACTCCATGGCAGTATGGCCGTATCGGAAAGCATACCCAATGCGGCCGGCATGCTCTGCTGTTCCGAAATTCTCCAATCGGGCTGCACCTTTGACATGGACCGCGCCGTTGTGCATTCCGGAGTGGAGCCTCAATTCCACTCCTCCAGCCAATCCGCAGATCTCGAGCATGCCGAAAACCAGAGCCGATCTCTTCGCCTTCCTCGAATCGCTGGGGATCGAGACCACCACCATCGAGCATCCGCCACTGTTCACCGTCGCGGACTCACAGGCGTTGCGCGGCGAGATCGCGGGCGGGCATACCAAGAACCTGTTCCTCAAGGACAAGAAGGACAGCTATTTTCTCCTCACGGTCGAGGAGGATGCGGTGGTCGACCTGAAGCAGATCCATCACCAGATCGGTGCAGCCAGCCGCGTCTCCTTCGGCAAGCCCGAAGCGCTGATGGAGCTTCTTGGAGTGATCCCGGGCGCTGTCTCATTGTTCGGCTTGATCAATGATAGCGAGCAGCGGGTCAGGTTTTTCATCGACGAGGCGCTGATGGCCCATGACGTCGTCAACGCCCACCCTCTGACCAACGATGCGACGACTTCGATCGGCAGCACGGACCTGTTGCGCTTCGTTCGCGCCACCGGGCATGAGCCGACCATCTTGAAACTGTCCGAATGATAGCCACATGCTGGCCTGCCGGTTGCGGCGAATGGCCACGCAAGCAAGCAGCGGAATTGGGTGAGATGAACAGAGACGACAATCCTTTCGCAGGCGCAAGCGGCGGCTACTCGACCAACGTCCAGTACGGCGGAGCCCCGGGCGGCAATGGCGCGGCCGCAGGAAACGCTGAGATCAAGGACGTGACCACGGCGAGTTTCTCGGCCGACGTGCTGCAGGAATCGCGGCGCCAGCCTGTGCTCGTCGATTTCTGGGCGCCCTGGTGCGGCCCGTGCAAACAGCTCGCGCCGGTTCTGGAAAAGGTGGTCGGCGCCTCCGCCGGAAGGGTCAAGCTGGTCAAGATGAACATCGACGACCATCCTGCCGTCGCCGGCCAACTCGGGATCCAGTCCATTCCGGCCGTCATCGCCTTCAAGAACGGCCAGGCCGTCGACGGCTTCATGGGGGCCGTTCCGGAAAGCCAGATCCGCGACTTCATCGACCGAGTGGCGGGCAAAGGTCCGGGCCCGCAGGCCGCCGAAATCCTTACGGCGGCCACCCAGGCCCGCGAAACCGGCGACCTCCAGACGGCCGTAAACCTATACGAGACGGTTCTGGCCGAGCAGCCGGACAATCCGGAGGCGCTCGGAGGCCTGGCTGACCTGCTGCTGGAGGCCGGCGATCGCGCCGGCGCCGAAGAGGTGCTTGCCAGCGTGCCGGAGGACAAGAAGGACGCGCCGCAGGTTGCGGCGGTGCGCACCAAGTTCGCGCTGGCCGACCAGGCCGCCGCCCTGGGCGATCCGGCCGAGTTCGAGCGGCGGCTTGCCGCCGATCCGGACGACCATCAGGCCCGTTTCGATCTCGCCATGATCCAGAACGCCCTTGGCAAGCGCACCGAGGCGGCTGATAACCTTCTCACGATCGTGAAGCAGGACCGCAGCTGGAATGACGATGGAGCGCGGGCGCAGCTTCTGAAGTTCTTCGAGGCCTGGGGCATGATGGACGAAGTCACCTTGGCCACGCGGCGCAAGCTGTCCTCGCTCCTCTTCTCCTGAGCAAATCGGCCTTGCGGATCCAGCCTGCTGCTCCAGATTAGGAGTGGCGCAACGGAGAGATGGATGCAGGCGGGAAACGCCCACTACCGGCGCGCGTCGGACATCCCGACGACCATTCCGGTCTTCCCCTTGGCTGAAGCCCTGCTTCTGCCCGGCGGGCGCATGCCCCTCAACGTGTTCGAGCCGCGGTATCTGCAACTGGTCGACGATGCGCTGAAGAGCGACCGTATCGTCGGAATGGTCCAGCCGGCGCTGGATGGGCGCAAGCGCGACGACGAGGAGCCGGAGCTCTGCGAGGTTGGCTGCATGGGCCGCATCATCTCGCTGGCCGAGACCGGCGACGGCCGCTACCTGATTTCGCTGCAAGGCATCTGCCGCTACCGGATCCTGGAAGAATTGACGGCCAAGACCCCGTTCCGCCAGTGCAAGATCGCGCCTTTCGTGGCGGATCTGGAAGAGGACCGCGGCGCAGGCGAAGTGAACCGGCCCGGCCTGCTCAAGGCGTTTCGCGCTTACCTGCAGGCCAATGATCTCGAGGCCGACTGGGATAGCGTCAGCCGGGCCGACAACGCCATGCTCGTCAATGCGCTGTCGATGATGGCTCCCTATGGCGCGGCCGAGAAGCAGGCGCTGCTGGAAGCTCCCGATCTGAAGACCCGCGCCGAGACCCTGATCGCCATCACCGAGATGACTCTCGCGCGCGACGGCGACGATTTCGGGCCCGGGCTGCAATAGAAGGCGCGCGGGATACATCCCGAGCACCTCGCCGGAGCGCCAGAGATTGCGCTTGAGCCAGATCAAGGAGCCCGTTCCTCGCTCGTGAAATGAACGGTTCCAAGCCGTATCCCAAAGGAAGCGGCCATTCTCGATGAGGAGGCGGCCGATGAAGATCGAAGCGTTCCTTCCGCTCGTCACCTATCCCGAGGCCAATTCCGATGCGGTAGCCGCCAACGCGGCCTCGGTTGCCGGGCTCATCGATGCCGAACTCAACGCCCTTGCGATCGAGGTCGACATCCCGTCGGTCTCAAGCCCGCTCTCTCGATTGCTGACGGATGTGCCGGAGATGATCCGGGATGCGGAGCTCCAAAGCCACGAGCGCGGGGAGCATCTGCTCGCCAGGGTGACCGAGCAGGCGGGCGAAAGGGGGGTACCGGTGACAGTCAGGACCTCCAAGTCGCTCGGAGCCCTGCTCCCGGACGTGGCCACCGAGAATGCCCGCTATTACGATCTCACCATGCTTGGCTGGGAGGCCGGGAACGAGACGTCCAGGATGGTCGCGGAAGCAGCTGTTTTCGGTGCCGGCCGGCCCGTTGTTCTGATGCCGGAATTGACCGGCATCTCGTCGCTTTCCCGGATTGCCGTCGCCTGGGATGGCAGCCGGGTCGCCGCCCGAGCCCTGGCGGATACCGCCGTGTTCCTGAGACAGGCCTCAATCGTGGACGTGCTGACGGTCGTCGATGAGAAGGCGCTCAATGACAAGGACATTTCCGAACGGCTTGCCGAGATTCTTCGTCGGAAGGGGCTCGTCGTGGATACCCATCGCCTCAATTCGGAGGACTGCCCGATCGGGGTCGCTCTCCAGGACCATGCGATCGAGTTGGGCGCGGAATTGCTCGTGATGGGCGCCTATGGTCATTCGCGGCTTCGCCAATTCGTCCTCGGCGGCGCCACCAGGGATGTTCTCGGCGATCTTCGGCTGCCGACGCTGATGTCGCACTGAGGGTCTAGCCTGCCTCGCCGTTCTCTAGCCAGCGCCAAAATGGCGTCACGGCCGTGCCCCTACTGGCTCCTGCGCAGACAAAGCCGCCCGCGAAAGGGAACCGGAGCGATGTCTGAGCGTTGCCTGGAGTTGACCTCGCGGAATGTGGGTGGACATATGGCACAGCAGGAACCTGCGATGACGCGCGACAAGCTCGCTTCGCTACTGAACGAAGATCTGGCTCGTGAGTATCAGGCGATCATCGCGTATGTCGTCTATTCCCAGGTGCTTAAGGGCGCCGAGTACATGAGCATCGCGGATCAACTTCAACAGCACGCCGCCGAGGAGTTGAAGCACGCTCTGACCATATCGCAGCAGATCGACTATCTCGGCGCGATGCCTACGGTGGAGCCGAAACCCGTAAAGGTCTCCGACAGCGCGGAAGAGATGTTGCGCGCAGACCTTCAGAACGAAGCCGATACGATCAAGAACTACCGCGAGCGTGTTCGGCAGTGTGAGGCTATGGGCGAGTTCGCCATAGCCGAGCACATCCGCGAGATCCTGCTTGACGAGCAGGACCATCTGATTGATCTCGCCACCGCTCTTGGCGAGGACGCACCAGACCTAAGCAAATAGTGCTCTCATAGCGGCTAACCCCATGCGACCGCATCAGCGCAGCGCGACGCATGGTGCCGCGCGGCATCATCTCGGCTTGGGTCATAGCTCCAAAATCTGCGCAACGTGCCTGACCAAGTCGTCAGAGCTTAGTTAAGAGCATAGTAGGCCAAAGGATTCTGCGCAGCGCCAGGCGTCCTTGATGCGCATCAAGGCGGCGCACCTACGCCTGGAGAAAGCTGAAATTCAATCCGAGCGATCATCGCCCGCTCGACATTTTTGGCCGCTGGATCAGCCGGCCTCAGCTTCGACCGGGTGAGTGAATCCGGCGAATCGCGGTTTCCGCCAATCCATCCCGGAGAATGACATGGCCATCCTCCCGACCGGTTGTCCGGATTCGCACAGGAAACCGGCCGAACGGACGCTACCCCTCGGTGCTCTGACAGCCTTCGTAGTCTTCTCGATCGTGGGGTCCGGCGTGTTTATTCTCTCCCAGAACATGGACATCGATGCCTGGTGGCTTCCGATCGTGGTGGGCTGGGTAGGGACCGCTGCCGGCATTCTGGCGCTGGTCCTAGTCTATCAGCCCCGCGCCGTACGCCGGGGGGAATGCACTCGAGAGCATGCCCCCGACCAGGGAGGCTCCCGGCAATCCGCGACTTGGAAGGGTCTATGGCGCATCGTTCTGATACTGGCAGCCACCGCCTACGGATGCTTGGCGATCTACGCGGTCGGCCCGGGGTTTCTCCTGATGTGCGCGGTTCTGTCCGTCCCTGGCATACTGTTCTTTATCTGGGCCCGCCGCGAAACCGGGCAGCACGCGATTGGCCCGCTCGAAGCGCTTCTCACGGCAACGATCGTCGTCATCTGCCTTCTCGCGACCTTCCATATGTGGACCGGGGTAGTCAGTCCTCCCTGAGCGAATCCCTGCGATTCCCTGATCTCCGAACCGATTTCTGGGTGCCTGGCATGGTAGGCTGCGGATGCCCCGATTCTTCTAGGGAGTTCGTATGCCCCGCCGCAGCGCCGGCATTCTGGCATTCCGTAGTACGGGTAAGCAGCCCGAAGTCCTGCTCGTCCATCCGGGCGGACCGTTCTGGCGCGTTCGCGACGCCGGCGCTTGGTCGATCCCGAAGGGCGAGCATCTGGAGGCTGAGGAGCCTCAGGTGTCCGCGATCCGTGAGTTCACCGAGGAAACCGGATGGATCCTGCAGTCGGAGTTGATCCCGCTTGGCCAGGTTCGTCAGAGCGGAGGCAAGATCGTGACGGCTTTCGCAGCCGAGGCGGACTTCGACACGAGCACCCTCAACAGCAACCTGTGCGATATCGAATGGCCGCCCCGCAGCGGCCGCTCGGTCACGATCCCCGAGGTTGACCGGGCGGAATGGTTCACCCTGCCGCTCGCGCGGGAGAAGATCATCGCCGGGCAGCTTCCGCTAATCGATCGGCTGCAGGAGATCATCGGTGCGATCCCTCTGCCGGACGACGAGTAGAACCGGACTATTGCATTATCAGAAGTGCACGCCGGTTCGGAACGGCCCGAAACGTATCCCGGCGGCGATGAGATAAGCGGTAGACCACCCGATCATCAGCAGCCCGTTCACGCCTTCCAGCGCCGCCATCATGCGCCAATGCGGTTCCGGCACGACGTCGCCATAGCCGATAGTGGAGAAGGTGACCGCCGAGAAATAGAGGGCGGTCTCGAAATCGGGGAGCACGCCGAGGATACGGTAGGCGATAGCCCAGATCCACACCTGCGCCGACAGCACCATGAACGCGCCGATCGAAACGCTCAGCATGGCAACCACCTTGCTGCGGCGGCCGTGCATGCGGAACCGATCGACCAGCGTCGCCATCACGTGCGTCACCGCGATGAGGCCGAAGGTGTGCACGAGGATCGTCAGGATGATGACGAAGGTTCCGGTGGCGAGATTGACGAGCATGAGCCCTCAGGTGGCCCGGTTACGCTTTCTACGGTCCGGACCTTCGAAAGGCATATCCAAGTGTGGGGTCATTGCCAATCGGGCTGGCGGCCTGCATCAATCCTCAAGCCTGGCCCGCCGCGCCCTCCACGTCGCCGGCGTCTGCGGCTTGACGAAGACGGTGACAAGTTCCGGCACGCGCTTGCGAAGTGCGGCCTCCAGGCGCAGCACGCAGGCTTCGATCTCCGGTGCCGTTGCTGCGTCCTCGAATTCCAGGCTGAGCGCAGCAATGATCTGAGTCGGGCCGAGATGGACGCTGATGACGCCGTTTGCGCTTCGCACGATCGGATCGGCGCCTGCTATGGACAGGATGGTCTGCTGCAGGGCCGGTTCGGCGGCCTCGCCCATGAGCAGCCCCTTGGTTTCGCGCGCCAGCATCGCAGCGGTAAGGGCGAGGATGAGACCAATCCCGACCGACGCGACGCCGTCGAACTCAGGACGTTCGAAATATTGAGCGGCCGCTATTCCGGATGCGGCCACGAAGAGGCCGAGCAGGGCAGCGGTGTCCTCGAACAGGACGGTGAAGACGCTCGGGTCCTTGCTGCGCTCGACGGCCTCGAGATAGCCCAGGCGGCCCTTGGTCGTGCGGAACTCCTTCAGGGCAACGAGCCACGAGAAGCCTTCGAAGAGCATCGAGAGCCCCAGGACCACATAGGTGGCGGTGAAGTTCTCGATCGGCTCAGGCTCGAGGATGTGCAGGACACCTTCGTAGAGCGAGACCCCCGCTCCAAGGGCGAAGACGAGCAGGGCGACGATGAAGCTCCAGAAGTAGACTTCGCGGCCGTGGCCGAAGGGATGCGTCTTGTCCGCCGGCCGTGCGGCGCGGTGCATGCCGTAGAGGAGCAGCCCTCCATTGCCTGTATCGACCAGCGAATGCACGCCTTCCGAGAGCATGGCCGAACTGCCGGTAAAGAACGCCGCGACGAACTTCGTCGCCGCGATCAGCAGATTGCCGGCCAACGCCGCATAGATGACGGTTTTGGATCCGGTTCTGGCTGCCAACGGATCGTCTCCCGATCGACAGCAGCCGAACGACTGAAACGCCTGCCCGTTGCATGGCTCGCGACATTATACCGATGGCCGGACGGCGAACCCCGCACTCAGCTCAGCGGGATGTCGTTGTCATCCTTGCTGCGCTGATAGACGTCGGAGAGTTCGGCGTAGCGCCGCGATATCGTGTCGATGCGGCGTTCCAGTCGCGTTCGGTCCGGCTCCGGCAACTCGCGGACCAGCTTCTGGATCGCATAGCTCCGCCAATAGGCGTTCTCGGCGTTGTAGCCGCCCGGATCGAGGGTGAAGACCTCCTTCAGGATCCGCAGATCGTGGGGAATGGCGAAGCTGTCGCGGGAATCCTCGTGGCTGAAGAGGAAATAGAAATTATCGAACCCTGCCCAGGTGATCGCCGACAGGCACAGCGAGCAAGGCTCGTGGGTGGACAGGAAGATGCAGTCCTTCGTGTCGGGCCGGTCGGCTCTGGTCAGTTCATAGAAGCGCTTCAGGCAGTGCACCTCGCCGTGCCAGAGCGGATTCTCGATCTCGTTGTTGGTCTCGGCCAGCACCAGCGATCGGTCGCCCTTCCTCAGGATCGCGGCCCCGAAGATCTTGTTGCCGGCTGCCACGCCCTGCGCGGTCTTCGGCAGGATGTCGCCTTCGATCACGTCGAAGAGGCGGTCGATGAGAGACGCGTCGGCCATGATGGTCAGCTTTCGGGCAGCCTGACTTCGTACGGCTGCTCGAAGAAGAATTCCTCGAGATTCGTCCCCTGTCCGCCACGATCGACGATGGCAAAATCCTGCGGCTCGCCGATGGGCGTCAGAACGCCGTGCCAGGTGTTGATCGGATAGTTCACGCCCTGGCCGGGACCGGCCAGGAAGGCGTGCGGCTCGCCCGGCCGGCCGTTCTCGTCATGACACACGACGACGAGGAAGGGGCGGGGCTGCAGCGGGATGAAGGCTTGGCTGCCGAAGGGATGGCGCTCGACCATCGTGAGCTTGAGCGGCAACTCGTAGGGCGTGCCGCGCACCGTGGAGATCAGGACGTGACCCTCCGGCCCTGCCGCTTCAGCCTTCGCCTGCGCATGGTAGCGCTCCGCCTTGCCCCCGTTGATCGGGTAGTGATTGTCGCCGCCGATCTCGATGACCTGGCCGAAGGGGACGAAGGCCTCGCGGGAGAGGGGGCGGGCGATGATGACGCGGGTCATCGGGCAATCCCCAGCTTCGGGTGCCTGTTCACGTCCTTGTAGAGCAGATAGCGGAAACGCCCCGGTCCACCGGCGTAGCAGGCCTGCGGGCAGAAGGCGCGCAGCCACATGTAGTCGCCGGCCTGCACCTCCACCCAGTCCTGGTTAAGCCGGTAGACCGCCTTGCCCTCCAGTACGTAGAGCCCGTGTTCCATCACGTGGGTCTCCGGGAAGGGAATGATCCCGCCCGGCTCGAAGGTCACCACCGTGACATGCATGTCGTGGCGCAGGTCGGCGGGATCGACGAAGCGCGTCGTCGCCCAGCGGCCCTCGGTGTCCGGCATCGGCAGCGGCGGGATGTTGTTCTCGTTGGCGAAGATCGGCTCCGGCGCCGCGATGCCCTCCACCGCCTCGTAGGCCTTGCGAATCCAGTGGAAGCGCGCGGTGGCGGCGCTGGCATTGCGCAGGCTCCAGCCGCTGCCTGGCGGCAGGAAGGCATAGCCGCCCGGGGTCAGGCGATGCGCGGCGCCGCCCAATGTCACCGTGACCTCGCCCTCGACGACGAAGAGCACGCCCTCGGCGCCTGCGTCCGGCTCGGGCCGGTCGCTGCCGCCACCCGGCTCGACCTCCATCACATATTGCGAGAAGGTCTCTGCGAAGCCGGAGAGCGGCCGGGCGATGATCCACAACCGGGTCCCGTCCCAATGCGGCAAGTAGCTGGCGACGATGTCGCTGAACTCGCGGCGCGGGATTACCGCATACGCCTCGGTGAAGACCGCACGGTCGGTGATCAGGTCGGTCTGCGGCGGTAGGCCGCCCCTCGGCGCATAATAGCTGCGTTCCACCATCTTGATCGAGTCCATGGGTTTGGCCGCCTATTGCGGCAGGATGTCTTTCAGTCGCAACAGCGCGATGCGCTCGACCTGCTTGCACGCGGTCTCGAATTCGGTCCCGCGATCGTTGGCGATCCGGGTCTCGAACGCGGCGAGGATCTCGTCCTTGGTCCGCCCTTTCACTGCGATGATGAAGGGGAATCCGAATTTTTGGACATAGGCGCTGTTGAACTCGGTGAAGCGCTGGCGCTGCGCATCGGTCAGGGCGTCGAGACCGGCGGACGCTTGTTCCTTGGCCGACTCCGGGGTCAGCCGCTTCGCCTGTGCGAGCTTACCGGCGAGGTCGGGGTGCGCCTTGAGCACGGCGAGCCGCTCGTCCTCGCTGGCCGAGCGGAAGGCGCGGCAGAGCGCATTGTGCACGCCGCCGGCGCTGTCGTGCGCGGGTCCGAGTTCGAGCGCGAAGGCGCGCTCGGCGACCCAGGGCGAGTGCTCGAAGATGCCGCCGAATTTCTGCACGAACGCTTCGCGGTCCATGCGCGACGGCCGCAGCGCTGGTGCGCTGTAGGGATGCGTCTCGCGCCAGTGCCGTGCGATGTCGACACGCCGGGCGAGCCATACGCGCTCATGCGACTTCACATAGTCGATGAACCGCTGGAGCGCCGCGGCGCGCCCAGGCCGGCCAACCAGTCGGCAGTGCAGGCCGATGCTCATCATCGCCGGACGCCCCCGCCGTCCCTCCTGGTAGAGCGTGTCAAAAGAGTCCTTCAGATAGGCGTAGAACTGGTCGCCGGTGTTGAAGCCCTGCGCCGTTGCGAAGCGCATGTCGTTGGCGTCGAGCGTATAGGGGATGACGAGTTGCGGCGGGATCGGATTGCCGTGACCGTCGTGATCGAGCCAGTACGGCAGATCGTCGTCGTAGGTGTCGGAGACGTAGTCGAAGCCTTCTTCGGCCGCGAGCCGCACCGTGTTCGCCGAGGTACGGCCGGTGTACCAGCCGGATGGGCGCTGGCCGGTGACCTCCGCGTGCAGGCGGATCGCCTCCGACATATGGGCGCGCTCTTCCTCCAGGCCGTATTCGCGGTAATCGATCCACTTCAGCCCGTGCGAGGCGATCTCCCAGCCGGCCTCCTGCATGGCGGCGACCTGGTCGGGCGAGCGGGCGAGCGCGGTGGCTACCCCATAGCTGGTGACCGGGACGTTGGCCTCGGTGAACATGCGGTGGAGGCGCCAGAAGCCGGCGCGCGCGCCGTATTCGTAGATCGACTCCATGTTCCAGTGGCGCAGGCCGGGCCAGGGCTGCGCGCCGACGATCTCCGACAGGAAGGCTTCGGAGGCGGCATCGCCGTGAAGCACGCAGTTCTCGCCGCCCTCCTCGTAGTTGACGACGAACTGGACCGCCACGAAGGCGCCGCCCGGCCAGCGGGGATCGGGCGGATTGGCGCCGTATCCGCGCATATCCCTGACGTAACGCTTTGGAGTCATGGTCTGGTCTTGCCGAGCCTCGAGCCGATTGCGGACGGCAGGATAAACGAGGGTGGCGCGCCGCCAATCCCCTTCAAAAATTTGAAAGTCTTTTCGTGGCCTTATGCTTTCGCGCATAATAGCCATGGCCTTTAATCCATTACCGCTGGGCAAACCCTTTCCACAGCGGCAAGTTCGGGAGGAGCGCCGGATGGCGAATGCCGGAAGCGGGCGGCTGACCACACATGTGCTGGATACGGCGATCGGCAAGCCGGCCGCCGGCCTCGCGATCTCGCTCTATCGCATCGAGGGTGAAACGCGCGTCCATTTGAAGAGCGCGATCACAAACGCCGATGGCCGCTGCGACGCGCCACTGCTGGAAGCCGAGTCGTTTGCGCCCGGCGAATATGAGCTGGTGTTCTCGGCGGGCGACTATCTGCGGGCGCGCGGGGCGGAGTTGCCGAACCCTCCATTCCTGGATGTCGTCCCGATCCGCTTCGGGATTTCCGAACACGCGCACTACCACGTGCCGCTGCTTCTCTCGCCTTTCGGCTATTCGACTTACAGGGGGAGTTGAGTGAGCGCCACCGCAATGCCGCAACCCGCTATCCGCTCCGAACTCCGCTTCATCCTGAACGGCGAGGACGTCGCCCTTTCCGATTTGCGGCCGGACGAAACGCTGCTCGACTTCCTGCGGCTCTCCCGCTCGCTGCGCGGCACCAAGGAAGGCTGCGCGGAGGGCGATTGCGGCGCCTGCACGGTGCTGGTCGGGCGCCTCTCGGGCGGGCAGCTCGTTTACGAGACGGTGAATGCCTGCATCCGCTTCATGGGCTCGCTGGACGGAACGCATGTCGTCACCATCGAGCATCTGAAAGGCGCCGACGGCAAGCTGCACCCCGTTCAGCAGGCGATCGTCGATTTCCACGGCTCGCAATGCGGCTTCTGCACGCCCGGCTTCGTGATGTCGCTCTATTCGCTCTGGATGCGCGATCCGCAGCCTTCCGATGCCCGCATCGAGAAGGCCCTGCAGGGCAATCTCTGTCGCTGCACCGGCTACGAGGCGATCATCCGGGCGGCGCGCGCAATCTCGCACTACGGCCAGACGGGGAAGGATCTCTTGGCGACGGAGCGCGAGGCGATCATTGCGCGCCTCTCCGCGCTTCGGGACGGACGCCGCGTCGAGATCGGCGGTGAAGCTGGGCGTCTGGTCGTGCCGGCATCGCTGGACGATTTTGCCAGCCTCTACGAAGCGGAATCGCGAGCGACGATCGTCGCCGGCTCGACCGATGTCGGTCTGTGGGTGACCAAGCAGATGCGCGACATCTCCCCGGTCCTGTTTATCGGCGGCCTCGACGAACTCAAAAGCATTTCGGAGCATGGCAGCGCGATCACCATCGGTGCCGGCGTCACCTACACCGAGGCGTTCTCGTTGCTGGCGAAGCGCATACCGGCGCTCGGGCCGCTGATCGACCGCATCGGCGGCGAGCAGGTGCGCAACATGGGCACGATCGGCGGCAACATCGCCAACGGCTCTCCGATCGGCGACACGCCGCCGCCCTTCATCGCGCTGGGCGCCACGCTGGTGCTGCGCAAGGGCCGCGAGCGGCGGACCATGTCGCTGGAGGATTTTTTCATCGCCTATGGCAAGCAGGACCGCCGACCAGGCGAGTTCGTCGAGAGCGTGACGGTGCCGCTGCCGGAGCCGGACGAGAGGTTCGCGGTCTACAAGGTTACCAAGCGGCGGGACGAGGACATCACCGCCGTGCTCGGCGCCTTCCGGCTTTCACTGGCGGCGGACGGGTCGGTGGCTTCGATCTCGGCCGCGTTCGGCGGCATGGCGGCAACCCCGAAGCGCGCCAGTGCCGTCGAGGCCGCTCTGATCGGCCAGCCGTGGAGTCAGCTTGCAATCGAAAGGGCGGCGGCGGCCTTCGAGAGCGATTTCACGCCGCTCACCGACATGCGCGCCAGCGCCGAGTATAGGATGCTGGTGGCGAAGAACTTGCTGCAACGGTTTTTCCTGGAGACGAGTGGCGCGGAAGCCCAGGTCGGGCGGAGCGAGGCGGCGTAAGATGACCCAGCACACGCCCAACCTGAAGGCCGAAAAAATCGTTGGCGGGGTGGCCGTCGACCAGCGGCACGATTCCGCCCACAAGCATGTGACCGGCGAGGCGATCTATATCGACGACATCCCAGAGCCCGCCGGCACTCTGCATGGCGCGATGGGACTGTCGACAGTCGCTCATGGCGCGATCCGCTCGATCGACCTGTCCGCGGTCAAAACCGCGCCGGGGGTGGTCGCGGTGCTGACGGCCGAGGACATCCCCGGCGAGAACGACATCTCGCCCACCGGCCGCCATGACGAGCCGATCCTTGCTTCCGGCAAGGTGGAGTTCTTCGGCCAGGCGATCTTCTGCGTGATCGCCGAAACGCGAGAAGCGGCCAGACGCGCCTGCCGCCTCGCCCGGATCGTTTATGACGAGCAGCCGGCGATCCTCGACGTCTGGGATCTCGACCCGGCCAAGGACCGGCTTGTCACCCCGCCCCTCGAACTGAAGCGCGGCGATGCTGCGGGAACGATCGCGGCAGCGCCGCACCGTCTCAAGGGCCGCATGCGCGTCGGCGGCCAGGACCATTTCTACCTCGAAGGCCACATCTCGGTCGCCGTGCCCGGCGAGGACGGCGATGTGACCGTGCATTGCTCGACCCAGCACCCGAGCGAGGTGCAGCACATGGTGGCGCATGCGCTTGGCCAGCCCAGCCATTCCGTCACCATCGAGGTGCGGCGCATGGGCGGCGGCTTTGGCGGCAAGGAGACTCAATCCAACCAGTTCGCGGCCCTCGCTGCAGTCGCCGCCAAGCGGCTCGGCCGTGCGGTAAAAATCCGGCTCGACCGCGACGACGACATGACGATGACGGGCAAGCGCCACGATTTCGTCGTCGACTACGAGGCGGGTTTCGACGACGAGGGCAACATCCTTGGGGTCGACCTCACCTATGCCGCGCGCTGCGGCTACTCGTCGGACCTGTCGGGGCCGGTGACCGACCGCGCGCTGTTCCACTGCGACAACACCTATTTCTGGCCCGCTGCGCATGCGCGTTCGGCGCCGCTTTACACCAACACCGTCTCGAACACCGCATTCCGCGGCTTCGGCGGCCCTCAGGGGATGATCGGCGCGGAGCGGCTGATCGACGAGGTAGCGTTCGCGGTCGGCAAGGACCCGCTCGAGATCCGCAAGCGGAATTTCTACGGCACGACAGCCCGCAACGTCACGCCCTACCACCAGACGGTCGAGGACAACATCATCCACCGCATCGTGGCGGAACTGGAGGAGAGCTCCGATTACGCGAAGCGGCGCCGGGAAATCGCCGCGTTCAATGCCGGCAGCCGGGTCATCAAGCGCGGCATCGCGTTGACGCCGGTAAAATTCGGCATCTCCTTCACGGCGACCCACTTCAACCAGGCCGGCGCGCTAGTGCATGTCTATACGGATGGTTCGGTGCACCTGAACCATGGCGGCACCGAGATGGGGCAGGGCCTCAACGTCAAGGTCGCGCAGGTGGTCGCCCATGAGTTCCAGATCGACATCGGCCATGTGAAGATCACCGCCACGACGACCGGCAAGGTGCCGAACACCTCGGCGACGGCCGCCTCCTCCGGCTCGGACCTCAACGGCATGGCGGCGCAGAACGCGGCGCGGCAGATCAAGAAGCGGCTGATCGACTTCGCCGCCGACAAATACAGCGTGCCGCACGACCAGGTGGTGTTCCTGCCCAACCGGGTGCGTATCGGCAACCAGGAGATCCCCTTCGCCGATCTTATCAAGCAGGCATATTTCGCCCGCATCCAGTTGTCGGCGGCCGGTTTCTACAAGACGCCAAAGATCCACTGGAACCGCGACGAGGGCCGCGGCCACCCCTTCTATTATTTCGCCTATGGCGCCTCCTGCTCGGAAGTGTCGATCGACACGCTGACGGGCGAATATGTGGTGGAGCGCGCCGACATCCTGCACGATGCCGGCCGCTCGCTGAACCCGGCGATCGACCTCGGCCAGGTCGAAGGCGGCTTTGTCCAGGGCATGGGCTGGCTGACCACCGAGGAGCTTTGGTGGGACGAGAAGGGCCGGCTGCGCACGCACGCTCCGTCCACCTACAAGATCCCGCTCGCCTCCGACCGTCCGCGCATATTCAACGTGAAGCTGGCCGACTGGCCGGAGAATCGCGAGCCGACGATCCACCGGTCGAAGGCAGTGGGCGAGCCGCCCTTCATGCTGGCCATGTCGGTGCTGCATGCGCTCTCGGACGCCGTCGCAAGCGTGGCGGACCACAGTATCTGCCCGAGGCTCGACGCACCGGCGACGCCGGAGCGGGTGCTGATGGCGGTCGAGAGGTTGAGGCGCGAGGCGGCAGGGGCATAGCGTCTTTCGCGCTCGCGTGCTCCCGCCGTCGTCATGCTATAAGGGCTCGCATGATGTCAGTGATGTGTGCCGCGCCATGACCGGCCGGTTGGCAAAGCTCCGCTCCTTCATCGAATCCGGCCCCACCGCGCTGGTCGAGGTGGCAGAAGCCAAGGGCTCGACGCCACGAGAGCGGGGCACCTGGATGCTGGTCTCAGCCAAAGGCATCTTCGGCACCATTGGCGGCGGCCAACTCGAATTCATGGCGATTGCCCGGGCACGGGAGATGCTGGGGGGCTTGTCCCCCCTCGAGGAGGAGATGTCGCCGCAGGCGACAGAGGCGGTTGGTGCGGCCGCGCGCGACACAACTAAACGGCCGAGAACGGCCGCAACGACCCCTCCCGGCGGCTCCGCCGCCACCCTCCCCTCAAGGGGGAGGGGAGCGCGGCTATCCATCCCCCTCGGCCCGGAGATCGGCCAGTGTTGCGGGGGGTTCGTAGAACTCTCGATCCGACTGGTCGACGAGGATTTAACGTCGGCACTGCTGCAGAAGGCGGCCAAAGAGGAAGCGAAGCTACCGCATGTCTATATTTTCGGCGGCGGCCATGTCGGCCATGCCCTCGGCGCCGCGTTCGCACTGCTGCCGGTGCACGCGACCGTGGTCGAGACGCGGGCCGAAGCGCTGGAGGATATCGCCGGGACGATCCCGACCAGGCTGACGCCGGTGCCGGAGGAGGTCATCCCCGCCGCACCGCCTGGTTCGGCCTTCATCGTGCTCACCCACGATCACGCGCTCGACTTCCTCATAACGGCCGAGGCACTGAAGCGTGAGGATGCGGCCTATGTCGGCATGATCGGGTCGAAGACCAAGAAGGCGACGTTCCGCAGCTGGTATTTCAAGACGGCCGGCGGCACGGAAAGAGCGTTCTCCCGGCTGGTGTCGCCGATCGGCGGCGATGCGGTAAAGGACAAGCGCCCGGCCGTGATCGCGGCACTCGCGGCTGCCGAGGTGATGATCGCGCTGGCTTCGTTTGCCGAGCGAAACGACACGGCTTCGACTGCCGGAGCGCGGCACTAGCACGCGCTGCCGACCGCGCTTGCTCGAAGAAGCTGAGCCCTATTTCCACATGTTCCCGCTCACGCCGAAGTCGACACGAAACCCGCCCGCCGAGTGACCCGGAGGCGGGCAAAAGCCTCGAACGGCAGTCGTCCTCAACCTCATCGGAGCCGCCGAAGCAGCGGAAACTTCAAGTATTTTGGCGAATGTGGGAACTTTGTTCCTTCATTCTGGTTGTGGCGTGCAATGCAGCCTTACGGGAGGTTTTCATGCACGGCATCATCTACTTAGTCGGCCTCGTCGTCATCGTTCTCGCGATTCTCTCACTGCTTGGGCTGCGCTGATCCAGGTGGATCAGTACCCGCCCAACATCAGTCAGGAGCATCCCGATGACACTCGCCGACAATCCATCCGTTACGACTGCGGCCGTCGTGGCCGAAGAGACTCGAAGCTATGTCGACTGGCCCGCGATCTTCGCCGGCACCCTGATCGCGACCGCGATCTCCTTCGTCCTGATCACTTTCGGTTCGGCGCTCGGCCTGTCGCTGACCTCCGCCTACAAGGGCGAGGGCATCTCCCTTCTGGGGTTCGCCATCGCAGCCGCCCTCTGGCTGCTGTGGGTACAGATCTCCAGCTTTTTCGCCGGCGGCTATCTGACCGGCCGCATGCGACGCCGCGTCGGCGATGCGACCGAGCATGAATCCGACATCCGCGACGGCTCGCACGGGCTGGTCGTGTGGGCACTGGGGCTGCTGATCGGGGCGGCAATCGCCTATTCCGGCGTGAGCGGCGCTCTTTCCACTGCAGCCAACGCGGTCGGCTCGGCGGGCGGCGCGGCGGCGAATGCCGCATCGAACGTCGCCGGCCAAGCTCTCGACCAGAATGCGCTTCTGCTCGATCGCCTGGTACGGCCGGGAAATCCGCCGGCAGCGCCAAATGCCCCTGCCGACCAGCAGGCAGGCGCGGAGCGCGACGCACTCGGCCGCATTCTCATGAGCGCGGTCAGCGATCAGGGCATGAACGATGCCGACCGGCAGTATCTCATCCAGACAATCGCGGCCCGGGCTGGCATTCCGCCGGAAGAAGCGCAGAAGCGCGTCGATGAGATCGTCCAGCAGGCGAAAGACCTCGAGGCCAAGGCGCGCGCCGCGGCCGAGCACGCCCGCAAGCTGGCGATGCTGGCGGCCTTCATCACTGCCGCCTCGCTCTTCGTCAGCGGAGCGGCCGCCTATTACGGCGCCACGCTCGGCGGCAACCACCGCGACCGGCAGACGGTGTTCCCCGACTGGTCGGGCCGCTGGCGGCTCTGAAAACTTCGGCTCTGGGGCCAGAACTGCGGGCCGCGATCAGCGGCCCGCAAGGATGTCGCGGATAAGCCGTTGGCAGCGCTCGGCCATGAAGTCGAGCAGAAAGCGCACCTTCGGATCCTGCAGCTTCTTGTGCGGATAGACGGCCGCCAGTTGCACGGGCGAGGGCGGGCTATCGGCCAGGATCACTTTCAGGCGCTGGTCGCGGATGAAGCGCTCCACTTCGAAACGCGGCTTGTTGATGATGCCGCGCCCTGCCAGCGCCCACTCGGTGAGCACATCGCCGTCGTCCGAATCGAACGGCCCCCTCACCTCAAACTTCGCCGGACCGCTTGGGGTGTTCAGCGTCCAGTAATGCTCCCGCACGCCGGGGTAGCGCAGCATCAGGCAGTCATGGCCGTCTTCGACCAGTTGCTGCGGTAGGCTGGGCTCGCCCCGCGCCGCCAGATAATTGGGCGAGGCGACCAGCACGCGCTCGCACTCCATGATGCCGCGCATCCTGAGGCTCGAATCCTCCAGGAGGCCAAGCCGGAAGGCGACGTCGATCCCTTCCTTCATCATGTCGACATTGTGGTCCGACAGGCGCAGCCGCACCTCGATCTGCGGATAGCGGTCGCGGAATTCCGGTATGCCCGAGGCGATAAGGCGCCGGCCGAGCCCGAGCGGGGCGGTGACGCGGATCGTCCCGCGCGGCTGGCCGGACAGGGCACTTACGGCTGCCTCGGCCTCGGCGACGGCGTCCAGTACGCGCTTGGCCCCTTCATAGAACACAGTGCCCTGTTCGGTCGGCATCAACTGACGGGTGGTGCGGTTGAAGAGCCGCACGCCGAGATGCTTTTCGAGCTCCTTGATGCGGTTGGAGGCGACGGCGGGCGAGACCCTCAGGTCGCGCCCGGCGGCCGAGAGATTGCCAAGCTCGACAACTCGGACGAAGACACTCAGATTATCCAGGTAGGCCATTCAGGAACCAGCTTCACCAGCCATCCGAAATCGATGATAGCAGCACATTATTTTCCAGATTTTTTTGAAAGTCATCGTGCATCATTCCCCTTTGCAGGCGCGATGGAAGCCGCGACAATCGCCGCGTGGGCGAGGTGCTGAATGCTGGACGTTGCGATCTTCTGGGAGTGGCTGAGCTTTGCCGTGCGCTGGCTCCACGTCATCACCGCCATCGCCTGGATCGGCTCCTCCTTCTACTTCGTCGCGCTCGATCTCGGGCTGCGCAAGCGGTCGGGCCTTCCCGCCGGCGCGCATGGCGAGGAATGGCAGGTCCACGGCGGCGGCTTCTACCACATCCAAAAATATCTGGTCGCGCCGGCCGAACTGCCGGAGCACCTGACCTGGTTTAAGTGGGAGTCCTACGCCACCTGGATGTCGGGCTTCGCGATGCTGGCGGTCGTCTATTATGCCGGCGCCGACCTCTTCCTGATCGACCGCAACGTGCTCGACGTCTCTGCACCGGCCGCGATCGGCATCTCGATCGCCTCTCTGGCGCTCGGCTGGATCGTGTACGACCAACTCTGCAAGTCGCCGCTGGGCAAGAACGACACGCTTTTGATGATCGTGCTCTATGCGGTCGTGGTGTTCATGGCTTGGGCCTACACGCACCTCTTCACCGGCCGCGCCGCCTTCATCCATCTTGGCGCCTTCACGGCAACGATCATGTCGGCAAACGTCTTCATGATCATCATCCCCAACCAAAAGATTGTTGTGGCCGACCTTATCGCCGACCGCACGCCCGACCCGAAATATGGCCGCATCGCCAAGACGCGCTCGCTGCACAACAACTACCTGACGCTGCCGGTGCTCTTCCTGATGCTGTCGAACCACTATCCGCTGGCGTTCGCGACCGAGTTCAACTGGATCATTGCCTCGCTGGTGTTCATCATCGGCGTGCTGATCCGCCACTATTTCAACACCATGCACGCCGGAAAGGGGGCGCCGAGCTGGACCTGGGCGGCATCCGCCATCCTGTTCGTCATCATCATCTGGCTCTCCACCGTTCCGAAGGTACTGACCGGCGACCAGGCATCCGCGCAACCGAATGCAGGCCATCAGGCGCTCGTGGCGTCAGCACACTTCCCCGCCGTGCGTGACACCGTTCTCGGGCGCTGCGCCATGTGCCATTCGGCCGAACCCTACTATGAAGGCATCTACCTGCCGCCGAAGGGCGTGGTGCTCGACAACGATGGCGAGATGGCCCGCCACGCCCGGGAGATCTACCTGCAGGCCGGCCGCAGCCGCGCCATGCCGCCCGGCAACGTCACCCACATCACGCCGGAAGAGCGCGCGCTGCTGGTGGCGTGGTATGAGGGGGTGGAGAGGTCGAGGTGATCTCGGTTAAGGGGGTGCTTCACCATTCGCAGACGCGGAGCTGCCCATGACTGCCACCCTCCTTCGCGGCCGCATCCTTTCCTTCCTGCGCTGGCCGGAGACGGCCGAGGACATGGCCGCATGCCGCTACGAGGAGGACGGCGGGCTGCTGCTGCGCGACGGCGTGATCGCCGACGCGGGCCCGTTCGATGAAGTGAAAGCGCGGGCGGGTGCAGATGTGCCGGTCATAGACCACCGGCCGCACCTTATCCTGCCGGGTTTCATCGACTGCCATGCGCACATGCCGCAGATGCAGGTGATCGCCTCCTACGGCACGGAGTTGCTCGGCTGGCTCAACACCTACACCTTCCCCGAGGAATCGAAGTTCGTGGACGCGCAGCATGGGCGGCGCATCTCGCGGCTCTTCCTGGACGAGGTGATCCGGCACGGTACGACGACAGTCGTCGCCTACTGTTCGGTGCACGAGCAATCGGCGCAAGCCTTCTTCGCCGAATCGCACGAGCGCAACATGCTCAACATCGCCGGCAAGGTGATGATGGACCGCAACGCGCCCGAGGCGCTCCGCGACACGCCGCAGTCGAGCTATGACGACACCAAGGCACTGATCGCCGAGTGGCACGGACGGGGACGCCAGCACTATGCGGTGACGCCGCGCTTTGCCATCACCTCTACGCCCGAACAGATGGAGATGGCGCAAGCGCTGATGCGCGAGCATCCGGACCTGCACCTGCAGACGCACCTTTCGGAGAACCGCGCCGAGATCGAGTTCACCCAGGAGCTATATCCGTGGTCGCGGGACTACACCGACATCTATGAGCGCTATGGGTTGCTAGGGCCGAAGAGTCTCTTCGGCCACTGCATCCATCTGTCGGAGCGCGAGGCGGACGCCATGTCGGAGACGGGGTCGGTGGCGGTGTTCTGCCCGACCTCCAATCTCTTCCTCGGCTCCGGCCTGTTCGATTACCTCCGCTATCGCCGGCGCCCGAAGCCGCTGCGCATCTCGGTGGCGAGCGACGTCGGCGGCGGCACCAACTACTCCATGCTGCGAACCATGGACGAGGGCTACAAGGTGATCGCGCTCAATGGCGAGAAGCTCAACCCGCTCGCCTCGTTCTGGCAGCTGACGCGCGGCAATGCCGAGGCGCTGTCGCTGTCGCACCGGATCGGCACACTGGAGAAGGGTACCGAGGCCGACATCATCGTGCTCGATTCATCCGCTAACCCCGGCATGCGGCTCAGGATGGAGACGGTGCGGACGCTGGCCGAGGAGCTCTTTTTGCTGCAGACGCTGGGGGACGATCGCGCGGTAGCCGAGGTCTATGTGGCAGGGAAGCCGGCGAAGAGCGTGTTGGGCACGAAGTAGGAAAGGGCCGCGACACATCAGAGATAGGCTTGGGGTGCTGGGCCAAGAGAACCATCCGACTTGACTGCCGCAGTCATTCGCGTAAGCCGCAGCCATGCGCCCCAAGGTGCAAAAACAGGGGATGACCTTGAGCACAGACGCCGACCTCCGCATCATCGCCGAGCAGGAAAAGGAACTCGTCTTCGAGAGCTTTGACGAGGCGACCGCGTTCGAGCTTGGGGCGCTGATCCGCAGCCGGGGGATTGACGAGAAGCTGCCCATCATCATCGACATCCAGTTGTGGGACCGGCCGCTCTTCTATGCCGCGCTGCCTGGCTCCACGGTGAATAACGCCGATTGGGCGCGGCGCAAACGCAATGTCGTCCGGGTGTTCCACAGAAGCACCTATGGGCTGGCGCTCGAAAAGGCGACGCCGGACGGCCTGTTCCCGGCCCGTTACGGCCTCGACCCCGCCGATTATGTGCTCGCCGGTGGCGGTTTTCCGATCCGCGAGAAGGGAGCCGGGGTGATCGGAGCCGTCTGCGTCTCCGGCCTGCCGCAGCGCGACGACCATGCGCTGGTCGTGGCGGCGCTGTGCGAAAAGCTTGGCAAGGACCTTGGCTCGCTTGCCCTGCCGCAAGCCGCGTCCTAACGGACGATCGCAGAAAGTGGATTGATGCTCGATCCGAAAGAATTTCTTGCGTCGCTGTTTCGCGCCGCCGTTGCGGCCGCGGATCCCGAACTGACGATCAGAAAACACCTTCCGAAGAAGCCGAAGGGGCGCACCATCGTTGTCGGCGCCGGAAAGGGATCGGCGCAGATGGCTGCGGCCTTTGAGAAGGCCTGGGACGGGCCGCTCGAAGGTGTGGTCGTGACCCGCTACGGGTTTGGTGCCAAATGCGACCGGATCGAGATCCTAGAAGCCGCCCATCCGGTTCCTGACGAGGCAGGATTGACCGCTTCGACTCGTCTCCTGAAGGCGGTATCCGGGCTGACGGAAGACGACCTCGTCGTCGCGCTCATCTCGGGCGGCGGTTCCGCCCTGCTGCCCTCGCCTCCGCCGGGCCTGATGCTTGCCGATGAGATCGCAGTGAACGAGGCCCTGCTTGCCTCCGGCGCGCCGATCAGCGCCATGAACACGGTGCGCAAGCACGTCTCCGGGATCAAGGGCGGCCGCCTCGCGGCGGCGGCCCACCCGGCGCAGGTGGTCACACTGGTTGTGTCGGACATACCCGGCGACAATCCGGCGATGGTCGCTTCCGGCCCTACGGTTCCCGAGGCGTCGACCCGCGCCGATGCGCTGAAGATCGTCGAGACCTACCGCATGAAGCTTCCGGACGCCGTCATGGCGCACCTGGCTTCCCCGGCCGCCGAGGCGCCCAATCCCGTGGACGAGCGCTTTGCCGGCAACGAGGTGCATGTGATCGCCTCGGCGGCCGTGTCGCTGGAGGCCGCCGCCGAAGAAGCGCGCCGGCAGGGCACGGAGGCGGTGATCCTGTCCGATTCCATGGAGGGCGAGGCGCGCGACGTCGGCGCGGTGCATGCGGCGATCGCCCGCGAGGTCGCGCTTCGCGGCAGGCCGTTCACGCGGCCGGTGCTGATGCTTTCGGGCGGTGAGACGACGGTCACGCTGCGCGGCAAGCCGGGCAAGGGCGGCCGCAACAGCGAGTTCCTTCTGTCCTTCGCGATCGGCATAGACGGCGTCGACGGCGTCCACGCGCTCGCCGCCGACACCGACGGGATCGACGGCAGCGAGGACAATGCCGGCGCCTTCGCCGATGGCGGCAGCGTCGCCACCATGCGTGCGGCCGGCGTTGACGCGAAATCCCTGCTGGCGGGAAACAATGCCTGGACCGCCTTCGAGGCAGCCGGCGGCCTGTTCGCGCCGGGACCGACCGGCACCAACGTGAACGATTTTAGGGCAATCCTCGTTGGCCTGCCGGAAGAGATCAGGCAGCCATCAGCTTCCTGACGCTGATCATGTCGGCGCGGAAGCGGGCGCGCTCGGCCTCCTTGTCGGCCGGCTCGCGGATGCGCAGGATGAAGGACGGGTGGACTGTGATGAACACCCTCAGCCCGTCCTCGCGCTCCAGCACCTGACCGCGCATGCGGGTGATCGGGACCGCCTTGCCGAGCAGCGATTGCGCCGCAGTCGCGCCGAGCGCCACCACCAACTCGGGCTCGATGATCGCCAATTCCTTGTCCATCCACCATCGGCAGGCGCTGATCTCGCCCGCATTGGGCTTGGAATGGATGCGGCGCTTGCCGCGCGGCTCGAACTTGAAGTGTTTCACCGCGTTGGTGACATAGACCTTCGTCCGGTCGACCTCGGCCTCGTCAAGGATTGCATCGAAGACGCGTCCGGCGGGACCGACGAATGGGCGCCCGGCCAGATCCTCCTGGTCCCCCGGCTGCTCGCCGACGAAGATCACGCGCGCGTTCTCTGGGCCTTCGCCAAACACTGTCTGGGTGGCGTTCGCCCAGAGCGGGCAGCGCCGGCATCCCTCCGCCGCAGCGCGCACCGCCGGGATGGTGGTCGCATCAGAGCCGTCGCTGGTGGCAAACGGTAGTTCCGCGTTCCCGCGCCTGGCCCGTACGCCTGCGTGATGTGATGCGGTCGGCATCTTCCATTCCGGTCTGCATGGCCTTCACCATCAACCGGGCGGTGTCGAAGATGTTCCGAGAATCGGCTCACCCTTTCTCCCGTTGCGTCCTCGACGGTCGCTTTGTCGCTCACCCTGTCCCGCGCGCCAGGGCCATCGCTATGGACGCTTTGACGAGCTTGAGCGGCCCTGCCGCCGCTCAGACTTCGTGCAGATATAGGTGGTAGTCGAGTTCGCTCACCGTCCGGGCGACGCGCATGTATTCGGCGCGCTTGATCGCCGTGAAGGTGCTGTGAAGGTCCGGGCCCAGCGCGGCCTTCAGGAATTCCGACGCGCTTGCGGCTTCGATCGCCGAGCGCCAGTCCGCCGGCCCGCTGTCCAGGTGCGGCGCCGTCTCGTAGCCATTACCGGTCGTCTCGGGGCCTGGGTCGAGCTTTTCGTCGAAACCCTTGGCGATCGCGGCAAGCACCGTCGCCGCCACCAAGTAGGGGTTGGTGTCCACGCCCGAGACGCGGTGCTCGATCCTGCGCGCCTTGACGCCGCCCGCCGGAACCCGCAGCGCCACCGAGCGGTTGTTGACGCCCCAGGTCGGCGCCAGCGGCGCATAGGACTGCGCCACGAAGCGCCGCCAGGAGTTCGCGTGCGGGGCGAAGACAAGCATGGATTCCGGCATGGTCGCCGCCATGCCGCCGAGCGCATGGAGCAGCGCTTCGTTCCAGGTCCCTTCCGTCTCCTCGGCGAAGACGTTGCGGCCCGCCTGGTCCGGCATGGAGATGTGGAAGTGCATGCCGGAGCCCGCGTATTTTTCGATGGGCTTGGCCATGAAGCAGGCGGTGACGCCATTCCTGCGGGCCTGCATGCGCACCAGCCGCTTCAGCAAGACGAGATCGTCCGCCGCCCGCACCACGTCGTCGCGGTAGTGCAGCGTCAGCTCGTACTGTCCGGGCGCGTATTCGGAGATCAACGTTTCGGTGGGAATGCTTTGCGCCTTTGCGCCGGCATAGATGTCGGAAAACAGCGGCTCCATGCCGTGCAGATGGTCGACCGAATAGACCTCGGTCTTTCCGCTGTGGCGTCCGTCGAGCACCGCATGAGCCGGCTGGACGCGGCCCTCGGCGTCGCGTTCGTTCTTCAACAGGAAGAATTCGAGCTCGAAGGCGCCAGCGGGCTTTAGGCCGCGCGCCGCAAACGCCTCCACCTGACGCACCAGCGCGTGGCGCGGGTCGGAGCTCATCGGCGTGCCATCGAGATGGTACATGGACAGGAGCACCTGCCCGCGGGCTGGGCTCGTGCCGTGCAGCGGCAAGAGCGTGCCGGGGATCGGCCAGGCGCGCAGGTCGCCGTCGCCGGAATCCCAAATCAGACCGGTCTCGTGGACATCCTCTCCGGTGATGTCGAGGCCGAGGATCGAGATCGGCATATGCCGGCCGCCTTCGTAGATCGCCATCAGTTCGTGCCGGCGGATGATCTTGCCGCGGCCGATGCCGTTCACGTCGGTGAGGACGATGTCGAAGGCCTCGATCTCGGGATGCGCCTCGAGAAATGCGGCGGCTTCTGCTGGGGAGGATCCGGACGGAGAGGTCATGACATCACAACTGAAAGGCGGGTGCTTGTCTCACGCCGCGAGTTCGGCTGCAACCTCGCCGAAGGCGGCGACCAGCCGGTCGACTTGGCCCCCCGTCGTGGCGGGCGAGATCAGCATCATGTTGTGGAACGGCGCGATCAGCACGCCGCGGTTGACCAGCGCGACGTGGATGGCCGCCTCGAGTTCGGGGGCTTGGGCGGCATAGGCCTCGCTGCCGTTGCGCAGCGGCCCGGGCGCACAGATGAACTCGACGCGGGCACCCACCCGCGCGACGTGCCAGGGCAGCGAATGGTGGGCGATCACGTCCAGCAGCCGCGCCTGAAGCCGGACGGCAAGCCCTTCCATGTGCTCGTAGTTCTCCGCGGTCATCACCTTTTCCAGGGTCGCGCGCATCGCCGCGAACTGGAGCGGGTTGGCGGAAAGCGTGGTGCCGATGCCGGAATAGCCCGGCTCCTTGGTCGACAGATAGCGCTCGTAGCGCTCCGCCACCTCGGCGCTGAGGCCCCAGACGCTCGCCGGGACGCCGCCGGCGACCGGCTTGCCCAGCACGAAGATGTCGGGCTCCAGCCCGTGCCTGCGGGTGTAGCCGCCGCGCGCGGTGGAGATGGTGTGCGTCTCGTCGATCAGCAGCAGCGTGCCTGCCGCCCGCGTCACGCGTCTCAGGTCCGCATGAAAACCGTCTTCGGGGAGCACCATGCAGGAGTTGGTGAGAACCGGTTCGGTGATCACGCAAGCGACGTCGCCTCCGCTCAACGCCCGCTCCAGCGCCGGAGTGTCGTTGAACTCCACGACCTCCGTGTTTTCGGTGAGATCGCGGAACTCGCCGGCGAGCCCTGCCTTATTGGCCGGCTGTCCGCTCTTCAGGCGGACGAAGGTCTCGTCGACCGCACCGTGGTAGCAGCCATTGAACACCAGGATCTTTGGCCGACCGGTGACGGCGCGGGCGACCCGCAGCGCGAAGCGATTTGCGTCGCTTGCGGTGGTGGCGATCTGCCAGAAGGGCAGGCCGAAGGTCTCCACCAGAAGGCGGCCCACGGCGGCCGCATCTTCCGTCGGCAGCATGTAGGTGAGCCCGCGCTCGCTCTGGCGCCGGATCGCGGCGACCACCGGCGCGGGCGAGTGCCCGAACATCGAGCCGGTGTCGCCCAAGCAGAAATCGGCAAGAACATTGCCATCAATGTCCGTGATCGTCGCGCCCTTGGCGCACTCCGCCATGATCGGAAAGGGCGTCGGCCAATCGTTCATCCAGTGCATCGGCACGCCGCCTAAAAAACCGGTCAGCCCGCTGCCAAAACTCTTCTCGGATTTAGGACGGGCGGCGCGAAAGGCGGCCGCCTCTCTTTCGCGCAGCCCTGCGATGTGCTCGCGGTGGATGCCGCCCTGAATTGTCGAGACGTTGTCCAAGACCGCCCCCCTCTTTGAAGGTTGTCTAGCCAATGGGGAACGCGGAAGGCAACTGGGGTCGAGGTGCTTCACGCGCTCGCCGCAATTTGCCAGGGACGGCGGTTGACTCCTTCCGACAGCCGGGCTGCGATCGGCCTGAATCAATCGCGGGAATCAGATGCGCATTCCAATTCTGCTGGCGGCAACGCTGGCGACCGCTCCGGTCCAGGCTTCGGGCGGGATCTGGTGCAGCAGCGAGGACGGCCCGGTGAAGATCGAACTGCAGGCGGGCGTGACACACGGGATGGGATTTGCTGTGTTCGATCTACGGGCGACCGCCGAAACCGAGGACAAGAAGGTCCGCGAAGACCTGCGCAACAGCAGCTTCGGCAAGTCGGAGCTTGCGCAATACTGGTTCCGCGATGGCGAGATCCGCGTGGGGTTCTATCGCGAGCAGGCCACCGATCCGTTCGGTTCGGTAGAGGTGGTGATCCGGGCAAACGCCGACGACGAGCCGAGCTACTCGGGAGACTATACCTTTACGGCCTATGACAATGCGGGCGGCAAGGGCGTGGAGGTCGTCCACAAGGGGAAGATCAACTGCGGCGCGGAGTGAGTTCAAAACGCTTCAGCTACGAAAAGCGCGTTCGCTTCGGGGAAGCGCCTCAAACATTTCCGGGCGTCGACATCGCGAGCCTGCAAGGGACGACGCAGGGCGCAATCCGCGCCGAACATATCTTCACGAGCGAGCGAGCCGGCGTTGATCGGTGTCAAGGACCGGGTGCCAACCCGTACTATGCTGTTTCGAGCTCAAATCGAGGAAACCCCAATGCAAGAACAAGAACGATGTAGCTGGGAGCAAGCGGCGACAGCCATGCCGTTCCTGGCAGCCGGTCAGAAGATGGCGATCGCTGCGGCACGGCTGAACGCCCAGGCCCTTAAATCGGTGATGTGGTACCAGATCGAAGTTTTGGGCTTCATGCAGCATCGTTTCGAGCAGAACCTAAAACTCCTGGATGATCTGATCGAGAGTGGCGAGTACAACGATGCCTTCGACGTGTGCTCCGTTTTCGTGGAGAACGCCGCGTGCGAATTCAACAGCGAAGCCGGCAGGATGGCAACGATAGGGTCGCGGCTTGCCGTCGAGACGGCTAGCCGCGTCCGCAAGGAAGCGGACACAAGGATCGAGGACATCATGGCGGCGAGGATCGCCGCTTAACGTGAGAAGTTGTTCGGCCAGTGACAACCAAGAATGCGGGCGATAGGCTGCTTCGCAGTGGAAGGGCCGGAGAGTCACACGCTTACTTGGCCATTAGCGAGAAGTCATGGACCATCAGCAGGAAAAGAACAGGATCGATCCCAAGCTTCTCGAGTTGCTCGTATGCCCGCTGACGAAAGGCAAGCTCACTCTGGACAAGGATCGTGGCGAGTTGGTCTCGCGCGCCGCGAAACTTGCCTATCCGGTGCGGGACGGAATCCCGATCATGCTCCCCTCTGAGGCGCGATCCATCGGCGACGAAGGAACGCCAGGCACATAGTTGCTGGCATGCCCTGACTCGAACTGCGGTGTGTCGGCACATCGTGAACCTTGCACGGGGTAGGTCGTTTAACTCATCGCGCGCCTCCATGAGATTTCATGGCGCTCACTGGAAATTGCGGCCCTTCGGAAGAACCGTGCTTGTGCGGCGGGAGAGCGCCACCAGATCCTGCTCGGCATCTGAAGCCTTGCCCACCAGCCGCGTGGCCCGCGGATGCGAGCCGACCTTTCCAGGTCCGAGCCCGGCCGGCTGCTGGTTTTCTTCCTGCCGCTGTGGGCCGTGGAGCAGCGCCGCCTCCTCGGTCAGCGTTCCGAGCCAGGCCGTCAGGTCCTCTATCCTCTCGGCAACCACGTGAATCACACCGGATGCGGACTGCAGTTTGCCATGCACCCGGACAAACCGCGCGCCGAGGACGATCGGGCGGAAGCGCTCGAACGTCTTCTTCCAGACGATGATGTTGGCGATGCCGGTCTCGTCCTCGATTGTCATGAAGATGACGCCCTTGGCCGAGCCGGGCTGCTGGCGCACCAGAACCAGCCCGGCCACCGAAACCCGGCGGCCCGAGGCGATCTGCTCGAGCGCATTGCAGGGCAGCACGCACTCCTTTGCCAGCCGCTCCCGCAGGAAGGAGACGGGATGCGCCTTGAGCGAAAGGGACAGCGTTCGGTAGTCGTGGATGACGTGTTCGCTGAGCGGCATCGAAGGCAAGCGGGTTTCCGGCTCGTTGTCCGCGAGTTGCAGCGCCGGGCGCTCGAACAGCGGCAGTCGCTCGGCAGCGCTTCCGGCATCGAGGGCACGGACCTCCCATAGGGCGCGGCGCCGATCCAGCCCGAGCGAACGGAAGGCATCGGCGGCGGCGAGACGCTCGACCACGCTGGCCGACAGCCCGCTACGCAGCCAGAGATCGCGCACCGAGGCATAACCCTGTCCCCGTTGGGCAACGAGTCGCTTCATGTCCTTCTCCGACAAGCCCTTGATCTGACGGAAGCCGAGGCGCACCGCATGGCGGCTCCGGATCACGGGACGCATGGTCGCATGGCGCTTCGCCACTCTCGTCGAATCGAAGGTCGCTTCCTCAAGGAGGCAGTCCCAGGCCGAAAAGTTGACGTCCACCGGACGCATATCGAGACCATGTTCGCGGGCATCGCGCACCAGCTGCGCCGGCGCATAAAAACCCATGGGCTGGGAATTGAGGATCGCCGCGCAGAACACGTCCGGATAGAAGGTCTTGAACCAGCAGGAGGCATAGACCAGCAGCGCGAAGGAGGCTGCGTGGCTTTCCGGAAAGCCATACTCGCCGAACCCCTCGATTTGCCGGAAGCAGCGCTCGGCGAAATCGCGCGGATAGTCGCGCGAGACCATGCCTTCGATCAACTCGTCCTGCAGCTTGCTGATGGTGCCGACGCGCCGGAAGGTCGCCATGGCGCGGCGCAGCTTGTCGGCCTTGGCCGGCGAGAAACCGCCCGCCACGATCGCAATACGCATCGCCTGCTCCTGGAAGAGCGGCACGCCGAGAGTCTTCTTGAGGATCGCCTCGAGCTCCGGCTTTACATATTCGGGCTTCTCCTTCTCCTCCCGTCGGCGCAGATAGGGATGCACCATGTCGCCCTGGATCGGCCCGGGGCGCACGATCGCGACTTCGATGACGAGATCGTAGAACTCCCGCGGCTTCAGCCTCGGCAGCATGGACATCTGCGCGCGGCTCTCGATCTGGAAGACGCCGAGCGTATCGGCCCGGCAGATCATGTCGTAAACGGCGGTCTCGCCTTCGGGGATCGCGGCCAGGCTGGTGGCTTGCTCTTCCGGATAATGCGCCTTGAGAAGCTCGAAGCAGCGTCTCAGGCAGGAGAGCATGCCGAGTGCCAGGATATCGACCTTGAACAGGCCGACTGCATCGAGGTCGTCCTTGTCCCACTCGATCATCTTCCGCTCGGGCATGGCGGTCTTCATGATCGGCACGATCTCGTCCAGCCGGTCGCGGGTGATGACGAACCCACCCACATGCTGAGACAGATGGCGAGGAAAGCCCTGGATCCCATTGGCATGGGCAAAAAGGTGCTTCGTCAGTGGGTGGCCCATGTCCAGTGCGGCCGACTTCGCTTCGCTCTCGCCGAGCCCGGATGAAGACCAGCGCGAGGTCGCCGAGGCAAGCGCCGTTATCGTGTCCTCGGACAGGCCGAGCGCCTTGCCGACCTCGCGCATGGCGGAGCGGGAACGGTAGGTGACGATCGCCGCGGCAAGCGACGTGTGCTTCTCGCTGTATTTCTTGTAGATGTAGTCGATGACCTCGTCGCGCCGGTCGTGCTCGAAATCGACGTCGATGTCGGGCGGCTCGCCTCGCTCCTCCGAGATGAAGCGCTCGAACAGCGTCTCCATCCGGTCCGGGCCGACATCGGTGATTTCCAGGCAGTAGCAGATCAGCGAATTGGCCGCCGAACCCCGCCCTTGGCAGAGGATCCCTTGCGCGCGGGCGAACTTCACGATGTCGTGGACGGTGAGGAAATAGCCGGCGTATTTGAGCTTACCGACGAGTGCCAATTCCTTTGTAATCGTCGCCCAGTGGGAAGCGTCGAGCCCGCCAGGAAAACGCTTTGCCGCTCCTTCCCAGGTCAGCCTTTCCAGTTCCTCCTGGGGCGTGGCGCCGCCGCGTGTCGGCTCGTCCGGATAGTTATGAGAAAGTTCGCCCAGCGAGAATTTCAGGCTTGCGGCGAAACGGAGCGTCTCGCTGATCGCATGGGAATGGCCGCGGAACAGTCGCGCCATATCCAGGGGAGGCTTGAGATGGCGTTCGGCATTTGCCTGCAGCTCATAACCCGCCTCCGCCACCGTGACGCCGAGCCGGATCGCGGTGAGCACATCCTGGAGCGAGCGGCATTCCGGAACGTGGTAGAGAACATTGTTGACGGCCATCAAGGGCACGCCGGCCGCTTCGGCGAGCGCCGCCGCCTGCTCGATCCAGAACCGGTCGTCGCCGCCGAAATCCGGCGCGACGGCGAGGCGCACCGCCGCGCCGAAGCAGTCGCGGAGGAGCGTCAGCAAGGAAAGGCTCTCCTCCGGGTCGACCTGCGGGTCGGCGAGCACGGCGAGGGAAAGACGATCTCCCCATTTGAGGAGGTCACTCCGGTAAAGGCGCGGAATTCCCTTCTCGCTCTCCTCGCGCAGATTGGCCTCGGTGAGCATCCGGCACAGATTCCCCCAGCCCTGACGGTCCTGCGGATAGGCAAGTAAATCCGGCGTGCCGTCCCAGAAGACCAGGCGGCATCCCGGATGGTATTCGATGCCGGCCTCCTCGGCCATCTTCCAGGCCCGCACCACGCCCGCCACCGTGTTGCGGTCGGCCAGTCCGATCGCGGAGTAGCCGAGATCGGCCGCGGTCTTCACCAGATCTTCGGCAGCCGATCCGCCTTGCAGGAAGGAGAAATTCGACTGGACGGCGAATTCCGCATAGGCGGGAGAGACCGGAGCGTTCATGCAAAGACCCCGTGCAGAAACCAGCGGGGCGCATTCTCGCCGCCATTGGCCTGCCGATAGAGCCAGTAGCGCCGTCCCTCCTCGTCCTCGACCCGGAAATAGTCCCGCGGCTCGGTTTCCGCCTCTCCGCGCCACCATTCCGGCGCGATGCGTTCGGGCCCTTCGGAGCGGGCGATCCGGTAGGAGGCGCGCCGCCAGCGGAAGTGCATCTGCGGCCCCTTTGCCGCTTCCTCGAAGCCGACCTCCACGCATTCCGGCCGCTCGAGCAGGCGCACGGGTCGTTCCTTGGCCGTCGCACACGCCGATTGATCAGCCGACTTAGCAGAATTTGGGCGAGACGAGGGGCTGATCGATGGCTTCGGCTTCTCCATTGCCGAGAACGGCTCCGGAATGGCTGCACGCTCGGGAAGATGGCTTCCCACCAGGCGGGTCCCAAGGATCGCCTGGTTCCCGAGCCGAGCCCTCACGCGGTCGGCGAACATCGCGATGTCCCCACCCTGGTCGCCTCCTTCGCCATTGAGATCTGATTGGATCGCGTCGAACCGGGCCACGACGGGAACCGATAGTCGCACGACATCGAAACCGTAGCCGGCATCGATGTCCTTCTCCACGGCCGCCAACCTCTCATGGAAGAGTTTCTGGATCAGTTTTGGATCCCGCAGCGGACGCGAAGCGCCGACGCTGATGCGGCTGACCGCGCCGTCGACGCGGAAGAGGTTGAGCTGCAGGCTTTCAGCCCCCTCTCCCCGCCGCTCGAGATCGATCCTGAGCTGTTTTGCAAGGAGCCCGACGAGCGCTTCTATGTCGTCGAGCAGCCCGATCGGCTCGGCAAGGGCTCGTTCTGCGGACAAAGACGGCACCGGCAGGCGCGGTGAGATCGCCTCCTCCACGCGTCCCAGAGCCTGGTCGATCCTGAGCACGACCTGCCGGCCGAAGCGGCGCACCAGCGGCGCGCGTGGCGCCGACATGATTGCGCCCGACGTCCGCAGGCCGACGCTTTCGAGCCCGGCCCTGGTCACGGCGTCCAGCCGCAGGGCGACGAGCGGCAAGGGCGCCAGCAGATCCTCTTCCTGTCCGGGATCGACCAAGGGACTGTAGCCGAAGCGTGCGGCCGCCCACGCGGCGCCGGGCGTCGAAGCAATGCCGGCACGGACATCGAAGCCCTGATGGAAGAAGCGGGCGAGCACGTCGTCCAACATGCACCGCTCCCCCCCGAATAGATGCACACAGCCGGTAATGTCGAGGAAGAGCCCGTCTTCTCCGTCGAGCGCGACCAGCGGGGTGTAGCGGTCGCACCAATCGGCCAAGCTTTCCAGCAGCCGGCGATCGGCCACAGGATCGGCCTCAACGATGTCGAGAAAGGGATGCATGGCCCGCGCCTCGGCGACGCCCATTCCGATCCTCAGCTGTAAGTTCCTAGCCCGCTCGTCGAGCGCGGCGATACGCTGGGTGTTGTTCTCGCGCCGGCTGAAGACCAGCGGCCGATCCGGAAAAAATTTCTCTGCGCGCCATCCCCTCCCCAGGCGCTGCCGAAGCACCCGGTCGGCCGGAAGGAAGGGGAACCACAGGGACAGAATCCTCTGAGGTAGGCGCTCCTCTTTCGCGAAAGGCAACATCGTTCCACTCCAGCGTGAACGCGGCGGGGATTGCGGTACGGCTCTTGCTGATGGTGACGTGAAAGCCAGGGGGACCGATCGAGCCTTCGAGCGGCCCATGTAAGGTCCGGCGGGGCGCGGCCGGGGCAGGGGAGACGAGCAGCCGCACGGAGGCGGCGGTCGGCGACGGCTCCGCGGCCGTGCGGATCATGTAGAGCGGCCGGCCGCTGACCAGCGCCCGGCTATGAAGACGCTGCGTCTGCGTGAGTTCCAGCTTGCCGCCGCGGATCTCGAGCAGAACCGCCAAAAAGCAGTCGAGCCGGGCGGCTTCCTCCGCCACCCACAGCGCGTCGGTGAACTTGCGGGCTTCGCTGACGAGGAGAAGCTCCGGATCAAGGCCGAAACGCGCCGCCAAACCCGGCGCATAGGGCCGGCCGGCCTCGCGGAACATTTCCGACATTCCGATCCACAGCAGCGGGGCCGGTTTGCCTGCGGCGGCAGAGAGACGGCAGAGCGCCAGCGCGAAGGCGGCGGTCGCGCCGGCGTCACGGCTGGCGCGCCCGTGAATCTCGACCAGCCCCGCCCTGGGCAGCCCACCGCCGAGAGCCCTGTCGAAGCGATCCGCCCCGATGCAAAGACGTCCAGCCTTCGCCCCTGCCGGAACCGGCGCGTCAGCGTCGTCCAGGCGTTCGGCGAGACGGCCTTCGATCTTTGCGATTTTATGACGCAAGGCGCAAAGTGCGTCCCGCGTCGTGGCGCTGGTCGCCATGACGTTCACGTCCGATCCGTGTTCCTGTTATGTTCTCATAGATTCCAGAGCCTCCCGGGAGAGTCAAGCGGACTCAGCAAGAATTTATTCCTCAAAACGATCCCGAATGACCTGCCGATCGCAAGCCCCTCGAAACTGCGCGGTCAAAAAGCTATATGGCCCCGGAAAGGACAAAGAATGGCCCGTATCTACCAGACTCGCGACTGGCACGATCAACACTCGCCCTCCATCGAGGAGTTCGAGCTTCTGGCGCTGGAAGCCTATGCTCATCTGCCGGAGGAATTCCGCAAGCTGACGGGGGAAGTGGTCATCCAGATCGCCGAGTTCCCGACCGAGGACATCATGGACGATCTCTCCCTGGAGACGCCGTTCGACCTGCTCGGGCTATTCGAAGGCCGCGGCATTGCGGAACGCTGGAACCCGGCCACCGGCGAGGGACCGAACCGCGTGACGCTCTACCGCCGCGCCATCCTCGATTACTGGGCCGAGAACGAGGAGACACTAGGATCGATCGTGAATCACGTGCTGATCCACGAGATCGGCCACCATTTCGGCCTGTCCGACGACGACATGGAGAAGATCGAGGCGAGCGTCGAGTAGGGATCGTCCTACTCCCCGCCGAAAACCCGCTTCCTCCGAAGCTCAATTCATCAGCCCAACGTTTCCGCAATTATTGCTCGCGGCTCGGTGCAGGGCCCGCCTTCCGGTCTCGCCCGCGTTGGTGTAACCAGCGGCCATGGCTCAGCTCAAGGCACATGAGGTCGACGCGTGGCTTGCCCGCCAGTCGGCTGGGACGTCGATCGTGCTCGTCTATGGTCCGGATCGTGGCCTTGTCTCCGAGCGCGCCACCAAGTTCGCGGAAAAGGCCGGGGTCGACCTGAACGACCCGTTCTCGGTCGCGCGCCTTGATGCTGCTGACCTCGACAAGATGCCCGGGCGGCTGCTGGACGAGGCCAACACCATCCCGATGTTTTCGGGCAAGCGTCTGCTGTGGGTACGCAACGCTCAGGCCCAGAAGTCGCTGGCCGAGGACATGAAGGCCCTCTGCGCAGCGCCGCCGGCTGACGCGGTCGTGGTGATCGAAGCCGGTGACCTGAAGAAGGGAACCGCGCTGCGGTCGGTTGTGGAGGCGGCGCGGTCGGCGATGGCTTTGCCTTGCTACGCTGATGACGCCCGCGCCATGGACGGCATCATAGACGACGAGTTGCGCAATGCGGGTCTTTCGATCGACCAGGATGCGCGCGCGCTGCTGAGGCGGAATCTCGGCGGCGACAGGCTGGCCAGTCGGGGCGAGGTGGCAAAGCTCGCACTGTTCGCGATGGGGCGCGGCTCCATCGCGCTAGAGGACGTGAGGGCCCTCACGGGCGACGCCTCAGCGACCTCCGCGGATGAGGCAGTCGATGCGGTCCTTGCGGGCGATCTGTCCGCCTTCGATACGGCGTTCACCCGCCAGGCGCTGGGCACGAGCCAAGCCTACACTGTGCTTTCGGGGCTGCAGCGCCAGCTCTTGTCCTTGCAGGTCATGCGGGCGGCGATGGAAAGCACGGGAGCGACTGCCGGTTCCGCAGTTGCGGCAGCGAGGCCGCCCGTCTTTTTCGCCCGCCGAAAACTGGTCGAGGCCGCACTGGAGCGCTGGAACAGCCGCACCCTGGCGGAGTTCCTCGACCGGGTTCAGCAGACTGTTCTCGAGACGCGGCGACGGCCCGATCTGGCCATCGCTCTGGCGCACGAAACCCTGACGCGGATCGCAATCGCGGCTAAGCGCGGACGATGAATTCCTGCCGCTGATGAATTAAGTCTTCAGCCGCCGGCAGAGGTCGTCTAGCTGGTCCAGGCTCTTATATGCGATCCTGAGCTCGCCGCCCTTTTCCTTGTGTTTGATCGCCACCCTCAACCCAGTAACGTCGGTAAGCAGCTTTTCCAGCGCAACCGTGTCGGCATCCTTCTCAGGTCGGCTCACATTCGCAGCTTCTGAGGAGACTTCCAGCGGCTTCTGCGCAAGCAGTTCCGCCTGGCGGACCGAAAGCCCCTCCTCGACGATGCGTCTGGCGAGCGCCGCTGGATCGGGTGCAGTGATGAGCGCGCGGGCGTGACCGGCCGACAAAGCTCCGTCGACCAGCATGTCTCGGACCTCGTCCGGCAGCTTCAAAAGGCGAAGCGTGTTGGCGACATGGCTGCGGCTCTTTCCGATCACCTGTCCCAGGTCGGCTTGGGTATAGTTGTGATCCTCGATCAGCTGCTGGTAACCGAGTGCCTCTTCGATCGCGTTTAGGTCCGTGCGCTGGACGTTCTCGATGATTGCGAGCTCGAGCGCAGTGCGGTCGTTAACCTCCCGGACGATCGCCGGAATTTCGACCAGTCCGGCGCGCTGCGCGGCCCGCCACCGCCTCTCGCCGGCAATGAGCTCATACCGCCCGGCTTTGCCAGGAGAGGGCCGCACGACCACGGGCTGTACCAGTCCGTGCTCCTTCACAGACTGCGCCAGATCCGTGAGGTCCGCATCGGCGAAAGTGCGACGCGGGTTTCGCGGGTTGGGCTCGATGAGCTCGATGGGAAGCTTCGCATCGCCCTGCACAGGCTCCTGCCGTGGCGTGGTCGGCTTGTCGATTTCGCCGATGAGCGCGGCAAGACCTCTGCCAAGGCGCCGTCGAGAAGGATCGTCATTCATTGGATTCGCCGCCGATTTGGAACTCATGCCGCCCGAAGCCTGCGCTCCTGCCTGATCACTTCGGATGCAAGCTGGAGATAGGCCTGACTTCCCGGGCACTTCAGGTCATAAAGAATTGCGGGCTTGCCGTATGAGGGTGCCTCGGAGACGCGCACATTGCGCGGAATGATGGTGTGATAGACCTTTTCGCCGAGATGCGTCCTCACATCCTCCACCACCTGATTGGCGAGGTTGTTGCGGCCGTCATACATGGTCATCACGATTCCCTGGATAGCCAGGCCGGGGTTGATGGTCCTCCGGACCTGATCGACGGTGTCGAGCAACTGACTGAGACCCTCAAGGGCGAAGAACTCGCACTGCAAGGGAACCAGCACCGAATCCGCAGCGGCCATAGAGTTCAGCGTCAGCAGGTTCAGGGAAGGCGGACAGTCGATGAGAACATAGCCATACCTGCCCTCGGGCGTCGATTGCCTGAGTGCGTTCCGCAAGCGTAGGACCCTGTCGGATACGCTCGCGATCTCCATCTCGACGCCGAGAAGGTCCATCGTCGATGGAATGATCGAGAGATTCGGCACCGCGGTCTCGAGCGCCGCCTGCTCTACCGTAAGCTCCCCGAGCAGCACATCGTAGGACGAGGTGACCCGGTCCCGCTTGTCGATGCCGAGCCCAGTGCTGGCGTTCCCCTGCGGATCAAGATCGACCAGCAGGACGCGTTCCCCGATAGCCGCAAGTGCGGTGGCGAGGTTGATCGCCGTCGTGGTCTTGCCCACTCCGCCCTTTTGATTGGCGATGGTGATGATCCTGGGTGTCTGCTGCATGCGTCACGACGTCCTTGCCGTTCAGATTCGGCGAAGATTGCGGATTTCGAGAACAACACTGTCGTTCTGAATCACACTCTCATGCTCTACCAGCTCGAATCGCCAGCGCAGACTACTTTCTTTCAATTCCTCTTTGAATCCCCTGCCTTTATGAAAAAGCCCTATTGCAGAGGTGGACAGCCATGGTTCCGCAAGTCTTAGCAGTTGAGGGAGAGAGGTCAGCGCCCGGGCGGTAACCACATCTGCCTCTAGAGTTCGATCGATGTCCTCAATGCGCTTGGCATGGACCTTTGTCGGGAGACCGTAGAGGCCGACGATACGGTTGAGAAATGCAGCTTTCTTGCGGTTTGATTCGACCAGGTGAACCTGAGCACCCGGACTCTCTCTGAGAAGAATGGCCACAACGAGGCCCGGGAATCCGCTCCCTGACCCCAGATCAAGCCACCTGAGCGCTCCGCGAGATAACGGAAGGAGCTGGGCGCTATCGAGGACGTGGCGGTTCCAGATGTCGGGGACGGTCGATTGGGCGACCAGGTTGGTCACCCGGTTCCAGCGCTGGAACTCCTCTACGAAGCTGTGGAGGATTGTGTGTGTTTCACGTGAAACATGGCCGGCGACCTTGACAATATCCTGCAAGCCCCCGTCATTCGCCTGCATGGTCGAGCCTCTCAAGCTCGCGCGACCGCGCGGCTATGATTGCCAAGGCGGCCGGCGTCATTCCCTCTATCCGCTCTGCCGCCGCCAAAGATCCCGGCCTCCGCAACGAAAGCTTATGCTTGAGCTCATTCGAAAGCCCGGGCAGCGTCGCGTAGTCCAGCGCCGTCGGGATACTGCGGGCCTCCTCGCGCCGCAGTTGGTCGATGTCCTTTGCCTGGCGCTCCATGTAGACAGCGTACTGAGCCTCGGTCTCCAGCCGGTCCACTGCCGTGGCGGGTAGGGAACGAAGCTCCAGCCAGATCTCGCTAAGGCGCTGGATCGTCACCTCTGGGTAGGAGAGCAGTTCGTAGGCAGTCCTGCGCCGGCCATCCTTATTCACGTTCAGGCCGTAGCGGGTCGCCTCATCCGGCGTCATGGCGCGTGATTGTAACAGAGCTAGTCCGGCCTGGAACTCGGACTGGGCACCTCGATAGGCCTGCAACCTTCGCTCCGAAACGATGCCGAGATTTTCCCCCAGCGGGGTGAGCCTGCGATCGGCATTATCAGCACGAAGAGACAGACGGAACTCGGCGCGCGATGTGAACATCCGGTAGGGCTCCGAAACGCCCCTGCTGGTCAAATCGTCGATCATGACGCCGATGTAGGCTTCGGAGCGGCTGAGAATGACTCCGTTCTGGCCTCCGACTGTTCGTGCCGCATTGATCCCGGCCAGGATTCCCTGTGCAGCGGCCTCCTCGTAGCCGGTCGTGCCGTTGATCTGCCCAGCCAGGAATAGGCCAGCAACCTTCCTGGTTTCGAGGGTCGGCGCCAACTCACGGGGGTCGATGTGATCGTACTCTATTGCGTAACCCGGCTGCAGGATTGTTGCCCGCTCAAGACCGGGTATTGACGCCACGACTTCTCTTTGAACCTCTTCGGCAAGCGATGTCGATATCCCATTAGGATAAATGGTGTTGTCGTCCAGCCCCTCCGGCTCCAGAAAAACATGGTGCCCCTCCCGATCGCCAAACTTGACGATCTTGTCCTCGATCGAGGGACAGTAGCGCGGGCCGATGCTCTCGATCGACCCAGAATACATTGCCGAGCGGTGCAGATTCCGCCTGATGATCTCATGGGTGGCAGACGTAGTGCGCGTGATCCCACACTCGATCTGAGGACATTCTATCGTGCTAGTAAGCAGTGAGAACGGCACCGGCTGTTCATCGGCTGACTGCCGATCCAGCCCAGACCAGTCGATGGTGCGGCCATCCAGACGCGGCGGGGTGCCTGTTTTCAAGCGCTTCAGCGTAAAGCCGATTTTTGCGATTGAATCAGAAAGGCTTACTGAGGCCTTTTCATTCACTCGGCCAGCAGGAATGCGTCGTTCCCCAATGTGGATAAGTCCCCGAAGGAACGTTCCGGTGGTGAGCACCACGGCGCCGCACGCAATATCCTCGTCACCGACTCTGACGCCACAGATCCGGTCGTCCCGGACACGCAGTTCGGTCGCTTCGCCCTCGATGACAGTGAGATTTTCCTGCTCGGCGATAAGAGCCTGGATTGCCCGGCGGTAAAGCTTGCGGTCGGCCTGCGTTCGGGGTCCCCGAACCGCCGGACCCTTGCGGCGGTTAAGAAGGCGGAACTGAATGCCCGCGCGATCCGCAGCGACACCCATCAGCCCGTCGAGCGCGTCGATCTCCCGGACAAGCTGGCCCTTCCCGATCCCGCCGATCGCCGGATTGCAGGACATCACGCCGACCGCGTCGCGGCGCATGGTTATCAGCGCCGTTTTCGCGCCCGCACGTGCCGCGGCAGCTGCCGCTTCGCAGCCCGCGTGTCCACCACCTATGACAACAACATCGTATTTCATCGCAAACCTCTGCCGAGGCATGTAGTCCGGCTCACACGATGTCAATGCTCCTCCGCTTTCCGGAAGTCGCATGTTTCACGTGAATCACTTGCCGATACAGAACTGCCCGAAGATCACGTCGAGCAGATCCTCGACATCGATCGAACCTGTTATGGTCCCGAGTGCGTTGGCTGCCAATCTCATCTCTTCCGAGCGGAGCTCCAGGGGCAGCCGTTCACCCTCCACAGCTCTCCTGAGATGCCCGACGGCTTCGGCCAACAGTTCCACGTGGCGCAGACGCCATGGGATTAGTTCCCCGGCCACAGGCTCCGCGGCCTTGGCGGCATCGCCCATGGCTCGCGCAAGTTCGGTCAGGCCATCCCCTGTCAAGCAGGAGACCAGATGATCGTAGCCATTGGGTGGCCTTCCGTCGCAAAGGTCGATCTTCGTCCCGATCCGAAGAAATGGCTTGCCTTTAGGCAGCACAACTTCTGGCGAGTCCAAACCGACATCTTCGAGAAGCAAGACGAGCTGCGCCCGCGACGCCCGCTCCCGAGCTCTCTGGATGCCCAGTTGCTCGACCTTTCCGGTTGCATCTCGGATACCAGCCGTGTCCGTGACACGCACTTTCGAGCCTTCGATGTCGAGCACCACTTCGATCAGGTCGCGCGTGGTGCCCGGCTCATCCGTGACAATCGCTGCCTCGCGTTGTGCCAAAGCGTTGAGCAGACTGGATTTTCCGGCATTCGGGGCGCCGAGGAGAACAACGTCGAATCCCTCCCTGACGATCTCGGCCTTCTTGAAGCCATCGATGTGGCGATCTATCTCGCCGACGAGGGCATCGATGTCGCTCCAGACCGCCTGAGCAGCGGCATCTGGCACATCGCTTTCGTCGACGAAGTCGAGTTCTGCCTCCACGAAGGCGCGAGCCCGCAACAGCCGCGTCCTCCAGCTTGCATAAAGCTCACTGTTCCGACCCTGGCTGTTGGCGACGGCAAACCGGCGTTGTGCTTCGGTCTCGGCTGATATGATATCGGCGGCAGCCTCGGCGGCCAGCAGATCCATCTTTCCGTTCAGAAAAGCCCGCCGTGTGAATTCGCCGGCGGAGGCGAGCCTGCAACCCGGAAGCGAGGCGACATGCTTCAGCAGAGCTTGGACAACTGCACGTCCACCATGCAGCTGGAATTCCGCGCAATCCTCCCCCGTGAAACTTGCCGGGGCAGGGAAGTAAAGGACGAGCCCGCAGTCCAGGACCGACCCGTCAGGCAGGTGCAGAGCTGCGTAGCACGCCGTTCGAGGGGGCGGCACCGATCCTACGAGCTTGGATACTACGTCTATTACAGCGGGGCCGCTGAGCCGGACGACGGCGACCCCGGCCGGAAGCGCGCCACTGGAGAGTGCTACGATTGTATCGGCAAACATCAGAACCAGATCCTGATAGGTCAATCCCGTCGGGCGGGACAATACAACCTATCACCAATCACTGGTGGAAAATCGCGCCCCCGCTAACTCCCCCTGGAACTCGGCCCCCTATCGCTGAGCAAAGGCTCAGGTGTTCATCGAATCGAAGAACTCGCCGTTCGACTTCGTCTGCTTCAACTTGTCGATGAGGAACTCGATCGCATCGGTGGTGCCCATGGGCGCCAGGATGCGCCGCAGCACGAACACCTTCTGCAGATCCTGCCGCGGAACCAGCAGATCCTCCTTACGGGTACCCGACTTGAGGATATCCATCGCCGGGAAGATGCGCTTGTCGGCCACCTTGCGGTCGAGCACGATCTCGGAGTTGCCGGTGCCCTTGAACTCTTCGAAGATCACCTCGTCCATGCGGCTGCCGGTGTCGATCAGCGCGGTGGCGATGATGGTGAGCGATCCGCCCTCTTCGATATTGCGCGCCGCGCCGAAGAAGCGCTTTGGCCGCTGCAGCGCGTTGGCGTCGACACCGCCCGTCAGCACCTTGCCGGAGGACGGAACGACCGTGTTGTAGGCGCGTCCGAGACGCGTGATCGAGTCGAGCAGGATGACAACGTCACGACCATGCTCGACCAGGCGCTTCGCCTTCTCGATGACCATCTCTGCGACCTGCACGTGCCGTACTGCCGGCTCGTCGAAGGTCGAGGAGATCACCTCGCCCTTAACGGAGCGCTGCATGTCGGTCACTTCTTCCGGCCGCTCGTCGATCAAGAGCACGATCAGATAGCATTCGGGATGATTGGTGGTGATCGAGTGCGCGATGTTCTGCAGCAGGACGGTCTTACCGGTGCGCGGCGGCGCCACGATCAGGCCGCGCTGTCCCTTGCCGATCGGCGCCACCAGATCGATCACGCGCGGCGAGATGTCCTTGGTCGTCGGGTTGTCGACTTCCATCTTGATCCGCTCGTTGGGATAGAGCGGGGTCAAGTTATCGAAGTGGATCTTGTGCCGGATCTTCTCCGGATCGTCGAAATTTATGGTGTTGACTTTGAGCAGCGCGAAATAGCGCTCGCCTTCCTTGGGGCTGCGGATCGGCCCCTCGACCGTGTCTCCCGTCTTCAGCGAAAAACGCCGGATCTGCGAGGGGGAGATGTAGATATCGTCCGGACCCGGCAGGTAGTTGGCATTGGCCGAGCGCAGGAAGCCGAACCCGTCCTGGAGAACCTCGACGACGCCATCGCCGATGATCTCGACATCCTGCGAGGAGAGCTTCTTCAGGATCGCGAACATCAGCTCCTGCTTGCGCATGACGCTGGCGTTCTCGACCTCGAGCGATTCGGCGAAGGCGATCAGATCGATCGGCTTCTTGTTCTTGAAATCCTGAAGCTTCATTTCCTGCATTAGGAGGCCTTGGCGGGTAGAGGGATGCTATCGGCGGATGCGATGAGCGCGCCTGACGCGACCGGGAGCTACGAATGGACGGATAGCGTGTGGCGGAGAGGAGGACCCTGTATTTAGCGGCAACAGGATAAAAGAGCAAGGCGCCTTTTCGGTTCCGCTCAGAACGGCTTCACGATCACCATGATGACGATGAAGATCATCAGCACCGTCGGGATCTCGTTGACGATCCTAAAGTGCCGTGCCGGCTTGTCGTTCCGGTCTTCAGCAAACTTGCGAAGCGCTCCACCGAGATAGCCGTGCACGCCCGACAGGATCAGCACAGCCGCGATCTTCGCGTGCAGCCAGCCTCCGGAGAAACCGAAGCCGGTCCAGGCAAGCCATAGTCCCAGCACCCAGGTCGCGATCATCGCGGGGTTGATGATCGCGCGATAGAGGCGGCGCTCCATGACTTTGAAGGTCTCGGACTGGACGGAGCCGCGTTCGGCGTCCGCATGATAGACGAACAGCCTCGGCAGATAGAGCATGCCCGCCATCCAGGAGATCACTGCGATCACATGGGCTGCCTTGATCCAGAGATAGTGGCCGACCGGGTTCCACCAGAAGAGCAGGGCGACGGCGATCGCCAGGACAAGCATCGCAACCACGGCGCGGGTAGCCGCCATGCTGCCGCTCCGCTTGGCTGCACCACTCATGTTCTCTGTCATTCAGGAGCCCCTTTGATGGCGAGCAGGATGCGTTTCCCAGTAGGCGGAGCCGGTTTTCCCGGCTCCCTTTCTTAAAACCAATTCCTTCTAAACCGAATTTCTGATTCTACGACTCTGTTGGAATCGTGGGTTTCGGGTTTTCCAGAGCCGACCCTCGAAATCAGGGACACATGTGGCCCAACGCTGCAGGCCGTTCGGTCAGCAGAACTCTGGGGATCGTTCCAGGAACTCTCGGAGAATCATGTAGTTAGGTAGCTGGTGATCGAGCCGGGTTGCATCGCTTGCCTTGCACAAACTTCCCTGATCCCCACACTTTTCCAGAGCCGCTCGCGGCATCCAAACGCGCGGTGAATTGTGGATGACCGGGGGTTCGATACAATGGGCCGATGGCATCAGTGCCAAATCCCGCCCCTTATCCACATCGGCTAACACCCGCCGGATCGCGCTGTGAACAAACCCCAGAACTTCTTCCATCTGCACCTCGTTTCCGATGCCACCGGCGAGACACTGCTCGCCGCGGGCCGTGCCGCGTCCGCCCAGTACAAGCACACGAGGGCGATCGAGCACATCTATCCCTTGGTTCGGACGGAGAAGCAGCTGATCAAGGTGTTCGAGGACATCGAGGAGCAGCCCGGCATCGTGCTCTACACGATCGTCGACCAGCATCTCGCGGCCATCGTTGACAAGCGTTGTGCCGAACTGGGGCTTCCCTGCGTATCAGTCCTGGAGCCCGTGCTCACCGTGTTCCAGTCCTATCTCGGCGAGCCCGCGGGTCGCCGCGTCGGCGCCCAGCACGTGCTCGACGCCGAATATTTCCGGCGCATCGAAGCGCTGAATTTCACCATGGAACATGACGATGGCCAGCTCCCGGCCGATATCGAGCAGGCCGACATCGTGCTGATCGGCATCTCGCGGACCTCGAAGACGCCGACCAGCATCTATCTCGCAAATCGCGGCATCAAGACCGCGAACGTCCCGATCGTGCTCGGCGTACCCATACCCGACAGCCTGGTGACTGCCCAAAGTCCGCTGATCGTTGGCCTAGTGGCAAGCGCGGAGCGGATTTCACAAGTTCGCCAGAACCGCCTGCTTGGATCGACCGTTGGGTTTGAAGCGCAGGACTATGTCGATCGTGCTACGATTGCCGAGGAACTCGCCTATGCGCGGCAGATATGCTCCCGCCATGGCTGGCCGATGATCGACGTTACCCGCCGCTCCATCGAGGAGACCGCTGCGGCGATCGTTGCCCTGCGCAACAAGACACGTTAGGCGCATCATTCAGAAAGGGTTGGTGCCATGACCTCGCCCATCATCCTCGCTTCCGCGAGCCCGTTCCGCCTTGCCATGCTCGTGAACGCCGGCCTCGAAGTCGTATCCGTGCGGCCGCAGATCGACGAGCGGGCCGCGGAGGCTCCGCTTCTGGATTCGGGGGTAGCACCCGAAGAGGTCGCCCAGATCCTGGCCGAAGCCAAAGCGATCGACGTCAGCCAACGTCAGCTTGGGGCGCTGGTGCTTGGCTGCGACCAGACGCTTAACTTGGGAGACGAGATATTTCACAAGCCTGCTGATATGGAGGCCGCCCGCCGGCATTTGCTGAAACTGTCCGGCAAGACGCATCACCTGAACAGCGGCGTGGTGCTGGCTCGCGACGGACAGGTGCTGTGGCGGACCGTTTCCATCGCCACCATGATTATGCGCAAGCTCGACCCCGGCTTCATTGGCCGGCATCTTGCCCGCGTAGGGGACAGGGCGCTGCAGAGCGTCGGCGCCTATCAGATCGAAGGCGAGGGAATTCAGCTCTTCGAAAAAATCGAGGGCGACTATTTTACGATCGTCGGGCTGCCGCTCCTGCCTGTCCTTGCGGCCCTTCGCGAACTCGGAGCCATCGATGGCTGAGCAGCCACGCCGCTCCTTCGTCTGCGGTCACCCGATCAAGCACTCGCGATCGCCGAAGATCCATGGTTACTGGCTGGAACGTTACGGGATCGGGGGCAGCTATGTCGCGGTCGACGTTGCGCCGGAAGAGTTTTCCACCTTTGCCGCGGCCATAAAGGCCGGTGACTATGTCGGCGGCAACGTTACCATCCCACACAAGGAGGCGGCCTTCCAGGCGGTCGACCGGCGCGACGAAGCTGCCTCGGCGATCGGCGCGGTAAATACGCTCTGGGTCGAGGACGGGCTGCTCCACGGTTCCAACACGGACGCCTATGGTTTTGCGGCCAATCTCGATGAAAGAGCTCCCGGGTGGGCGAATGGGGGCGGAACTGCCGCGGTCCTCGGCGCCGGCGGTGCCGCGCGGGCGGTGCTTTTTGCGCTCAAGCAGCGGGGTTTTTCCGAAGTTCGGCTTTTCAACAGGACCGTGGAGCGGGCAGAGGCGCTGGCACGCGAATTCGGGCCGATTGTTTCTGCTCATCCGCTCGACCATGCGAACGACCGCGTCTCCGACGCAAGCCTTCTGGTCAATACGACCTCGGCAGGCATGCATGGCCAGCCTGAGTTGGATCTCGACCTGACCCGTCTGCCCGCGGACGCCCTGGTCACGGATATCGTCTACGTGCCGCTCGAGACTCCGCTCCTTGCCGCTGCCCGCCGCGCGGGCCTGAAGACCGTCGACGGCCTCGGCATGCTGCTGCATCAGGCGGTGCCGGGGTTCGAGCGCTGGTTCGGCAGGAGACCGGAGGTGACTGCCGAACTGCGGGACCTGATCGTCGCCGACCTGGAGCCTGTGACGGCATGATCGTGCTCGGCCTGACCGGCTCGATCGGCATGGGCAAGTCGACGACGGCGCGCATGTTTGTCGAAGCCGGCATCCCCGTGCATGATTCGGACGAGGCGGTGCATCGCCTCTATGCGGGAATAGCCGCGCCGCTGGTGGAAGAGGCTTTTCCCGGCACGGTCAAGAACGGAAAAGTCGACAGGACCGAACTCGCCACGCGCGTTCTCGGAAAACCCGAAGCTCTGCGGAAGCTCGAAGCCATCATTCACCCGCTCGTGCGGGCGAACGCGGATGCGTTTCTCGCCAGGCATAGGGAAGCCGGGGCACCGCTCGCCGTCCTGGATATCCCGCTACTGTTCGAGACAGGGGGGCGGGGAAGGGTGGACAAGGTAGTCGTCGTGACTGCTTCACCTGACATCCAGCGGCAGCGTGTCCTGGCGCGGACCGGAATGACTGAGGACAAGTTCCAGGCGATTCTCTCGAAGCAGGTGCCCGATTCAGAGAAGCGCCGATTGGCCGACTACGTCATCGACACCGGGCACGGCATGAAAGCCGCACGCCGCGCCGTCGCCGCCATCGTTGCCGAACTGACGGGGAAAACCCCCACTTGACCTCCCCGTCGCCTTGCCCCGCAAGCCGGTTTTGCGGAAAAACTCCCTGAGTGTCAGCGGCGATACCGGATTCCATGCGCGAGATCATATTCGATACTGAAACCACGGGCCTGGACGCGCGCGAGGACCGGGTGATCGAGATCGGCGGCGTGGAGCTCGATAATCGGTTCCCGACCGGTCGGACGTTTCACGTCTACATCAATCCGCAGGGACGGCCGGTCCACCCGGATGCGCTCGCCGTCCATGGCATCAGCGATGCTGATCTTGCGGGTAAGCCGACCTTTTCCGAGATCGTCGGGGATTTCATCGCCTTCACCGAAGGCGCGAGGCTTGTGGCTCACAATGCCAATTTCGACCTCGGCTTCATCAATGCCGAGTTTGCCCGCCTCGGCCTGCCACCTGTCGGCCAGGACAGGATCGTTGATACGCTGGCGCTGGCCCGGCGGAAACATCCGATGGGCCCGAATTCGCTCGACGCGCTCTGCCGCCGCTACGGCATTGACAACAGCCGACGCACCAAGCACGGCGCGCTGCTGGACTCCGAATTGCTGGCCGAGGTCTATATCGAGATGATCGGCGGCCGTCAGGCCGCACTCATCCTCGAGACAGTGGAAGTCACGAGCGCCGAACTCACGATCGACCTGTCCGAGACTGTGATCCGAACCAGGCCGCGGCCACTGCTGGAGCGTCTGAGCTCGGAAGAAATCGAGGCGCATGCGCGTCTCGTGTCAAAGCTTGGGGAAAAGGCTCTGTGGCTGGAGGCCGGCATCTCGGTGCCGGCCGAGTAGGTCAGCGAGGGGGCGAAGCGCCTCAGACCACGTTCACCTTCGAAGCGGCCTGGTCCTCGGCGAGCTTTTGCTGGAACATCTGCGCGAAATCGATCGGATCGAGCATCAGCGGCGGGAAGCCGCCATTGCGCGTTGCATCGGCAATGATCTGGCGCGCGAAGGGGAAGAGGAGGCGAGGGCACTCGATGAAGAGCAGGGGCAGCATGTGCTCCTGCGGGAAACCCTCAATCCGGAACACGCCGCCATAGACCAGTTCGACATTGAACAGCACGTCTTGGTCGGCGGAGGCCTTTGCATTGAGCGTGAGGTTGACGTCGAACTCCTTGTCGGAGAGCGGATTGGCGCCGACGTTGACGTTGATGTTGATGTTGGGCGCCTTGTCGCGGCCGCGCAGCGAGTTGGGTGCGCCAGGGCTCTCGAACGACAGGTCCTTCACATACTGGGCGAGCACGTTGAGCGTGGCTCTGGCCTGCTGGGCATTTCCGTTTCCGGCTGTTCCTGCCGGCGTGCTCTCGTCGTTGGCCATGGGCCGAGATCCTCGCTTTGGGGCCTGTCAGGCCCGTTCCGAAATCGCGGGTTCGCTAGCATGACAGGCCAGCCAAGACAAGTTTGCGCGCCTTAGCCGCGGTCGTCCAGCCTCCGCCACGGCGATTCCGGGTCACGCGCGCGGGAATAATCCTCGGCATCAAGATCGATGGTGGGTCCCCCGCGCCCAGGCCCGCGCGCCTCGTATCCCTGTCGGAACACTTTGAACTCGGCGAAGCCGATCCGGCTGCGCAGGATCGTCCAGGCGAAATCCCTGACCGGTGGCAGGAAGAGCAGAAGACCGATGATGTCGGTGAAGAAGCCCGGAATGATCAGCAGGATGCCTGCAACGAGGATCATGGTGCCATGTGCCAGTTCGCGCCCCGGATTGCGCCCGGCTGCGATCTCCTGCTGGATCCGACCGAGCGCTCCGAAACCCTGGAGGCGCAACAGCACGGACCCCAGGATCGTGGACAGGATCACAAGGCCGATGGTCGGCAGGACGCCGATTGCACTGCCGACGAACGCAAATCCGGCGATTTCAATCAGCGGCAGGCCGATGAAAAAGAGGGGCAGCAGCAGTCGGGCCACGTAAGCTCCAGATCGAGAACGGGGCGCGCCTGTTGGCGCGACACCCCACACATAAGTATGCAGGTGTTTGATTTGAATGATCGGCGCCCCCGATCTATATGATTAATCTGCACGTGAGCGCCGCCCGCGCGCCTGCGGCAGGGCGCTCTCAGGAATCCTTGGCGGAAAAAGATGCAGTTCTTCGACTTCGGCACGATTTTTTTTCTGGTTGCGGCAGTCGTGATCTTTTTCCAACTGCGCAGCGTGCTCGGCCGCCGTACTGGAAACGAGAGGCCGCCTTTCGATCCATATACCGCTGGCCGCACTCGCGAGAAGGAAGCGGCCAAGGACAATGTCGTCTCGCTGCCGCGCAAGCGTGCGGCGGGCGAAACCGGCGATGACGCCTATGCGGACATCGATGCCGTCGCGCCGCCGCCGGGCGACCTCAATCGCGGGCTGCGTGCGATCAAGGACGCCGATCCCTCCTTCGATCCGAAGGGCTTCGTCGAGGGTGCAAAGATGGCCTACGAGATGATCGTGATGGCCTATGCCGACGGTGACAGGAAGACGCTGAAGAACCTGTTGTCGCGCGACGTCTATGACGGCTTCGTGGCCGCGATCGGAGATCGGGAAAGTCGGTCGGAGAAGATCCAGTCGTCCTTCGTCGGGATCAACAAGGCCGATATCGTCGGCGCGGACGTGAAGGGCGGTGAGGCTCACATCACGCTTCGCATTGTGAGCGAACTCATCTCGGCCACCCGCAACAAGGCCGGCGAGGTGATCGATGGCGACCCCGAAACCGTCGCCGAGGTGAAGGACGTCTGGACCTTCGCGCGCGACACACGCTCCAAGGACCCGAACTGGAAGCTGGTCGCGACAGAGGAAGAAGACTGACGCGAGCAGGCGCCATGCCGCCGCTGCTTTCCGCCTTTGAACCTGTTACCTATGACGATCTGCCGGGCTGGTCACAGGACAACCACGCGCCGGCTTTCGAAGCCTTCCAGCGTTCCGCTCGTCATGTGCTCATCAAGCCGTACCGTACCGGTTCGCTCGGCGTGGATTTTTCCTCATTCGAGCCGGCCTATCTTGAAGCGCGAACGATCGAGTTCGCAGACAGCACAAATGCCCTGTCCTTCTTCGAGCGCCACTTCTTCCCGGCCCGGGTGAGACCTGAACGCGGCGGCAGCGGATTCGTCACCGGGTTCTACGAGCCCGAGGTTGCCGCCTCCCCGGTTCGCACGGGCGAGTTTAGTGTGCCTCTGCTGCGACGCCCATCCGATCTGGTCGACTTGGATGATTCCAATCGCCCGCCTGCTCTCGATCCTTACCTGGCGTTTGGTCGACAGACAGCAGTGGGGATCGTCGAATACTATGATCGCCGGGATATCGAACTGGGCGCCATCGACCGGGAGAGCTTGGCGATCGCCTGGGTGGCGGACAAGGTCGACGCTTTCTTCATTCACGTCCAGGGCGCTGCCCGCCTGGTGATGCCGGACGGAACCGTTCGCCGGATCACCTATGCGGCAAAATCCGGACAGCGTTTTACGGGCCCGGGCAGGCTACTCGCCGACCTCGGCGAAATTCCGCTCGCCGATGTGACCATGCAGTCGATCCGGGGCTGGTTCGCGGCGCATCCGGATCGCATCGACGAAATCCTCTGGAAGAACCGTTCCCACATCTTCTTCAGGGAGGCGCCCGTCGAAGATCCGTCCCTCGGTCCCATAGCCGCAGCCAAGGTGCCGCTCACGCCGGGCCGCTCCGTTGCGGTCGACCGACTTCTTCACATCTTCGGGACGCCGTTCTTCATCCATGCCTCGGACCTCACCGCCTTCGATGCCAAGCCCTTCGCGCGACTGATGATTGCCCAGGACACCGGTTCGGCCATCGTGGGCGCTGCCCGCGGTGATCTGTTCGCCGGGTCCGGACCCGCCGCGGGCGAGATTGCCGGCGTCGTGCGCCATTCGGCCGACTTCTATGCGCTTCTCCCACGAACCCTTGCGTCGGGAATCCTGCCGTGAACCGCCGTGCCGGAAGGACGCTCACGGAAGAGGACCGCATCCTGTGGAGCCAGGTCGCTCGGACCGCCCGGCCGCTGAAAGGCCGTGCACATCCCACCGTGCCCGAGCCGCAGCCTGTCTCGATGGCGGAAGCGCTCTCGGAGGCTCGGCCCGAACCGGCAAAGTCTGCCGCATCATCGCCGCCAGTTTCGCGCCCAAAAACGCTCGCGCAGAGCGCGCTCGATCAGCCGACGCACGACAAGCTTGCGGCCGGCCGGCTGCCGATCCAAGGCAGGGTGGACCTGCACGGGCTGACGCAGGACGAGGCCTACTCGCTGCTGTTCTCCTTCCTCCACCGAGCCCACGCCAACGAGATGCGCTATGTGCTAGTCATCACCGGCAAGGGCTCCTCCTCCGGCGGTGACGGCGTGCTGCGACGCTCCGTGCCGGCGTGGTTGGCGACAGCGCCATTCAGGCCACTGGTTAGCAGCCACCATCACGCCGCGCGTCATCATGGCGGCTCGGGCGCGCTCTATGTCCGGCTGCGAAGGAAAAAGCCGTGACGCCCTTTGGCGCCAGGCTGCGGGCGCTGCGGGCCGAACGCGGCATCAGCCAGAAGGAGATGGCTGCCGCGATCGGCGTCAGCCCGGCCTATCTTTCCGCCCTTGAGCATGGCCACCGCGGCGCGCCCGGCTGGGCGCTGGTGCAGAAGATCATCGGCTATTTCAACATCATCTGGGATGAGGCCGAGGAACTCGAGCGTCTCGCGGCCGTCTCCGACCCGCGCGTGGTCATCGACACCGCTGGCCTGCCGGAACAGGCAACGGAACTCGCCAACCTCCTTGCCGAGAGGATTCGTGGGATGGAAGCGGAGGAGATAGACGATCTCCTGGCTCGAATTCGCGAGGCCGCAGCGCGCGCGTGACCCACCCTCAGTATCCCTGAGAAAGGCGCGCTCAGTCGAGAAGCGCTTTCAGTTCGGGCAGCTTGTCGTTCACAAGCCAGCCGTAATAGTTCTCTTCGGGCAGGCGCGGCTCCTTGCGTTCTGCGATGCGCGCATCGTTCTCGGCCTTGAGCGCGTGTGCCCGCTCGGCAGGGTTGCCGACATTGTAAAGCGTGGCGGTGATGCCCGGGTTCTGCGAAATGTCGAAACCCGCGATCTCGCGGTAGACGTCGATCGACGTCTTCAGGGTAGCGGCGACGTAAGCCAGCGTCAGGTCCGGGTCCATGATGGTCTCATAGACCTTGTTCGGGTTTGAGGCGTCCAGGGGCGGAATGCCCGAGACGCGGCTCACCAGATCGCTCATCTGCAGCGCGGTCAGCGGGTTGAGCTGGCCTATCCCGAAGGTCTGGCCCGCATAATAGGGCTGGAAGAAGGTGGCGCTGAAGCGGTCGTTCGGAAATGACTGACCGTCCACGCTCCGGCCCCGGAACTCCGAGTCCCACACCCGCTCGCGGCAGGTCCAGAGCGCGTAGCTGTCGGTTTTTCCCTCACACACCTGGAACTGCGGCCGCTGCACGAAATCGGCGACATCCTCTCCACCGTATTCGAAGCGGAGCTTGCTCGAGAGGTAGGAGACCGCCTTTACATAATAGGTCTGCAGCCGGTCATAGGCATCGACATTGTAGGTATGTTCGCCGACAAGAGCCCCGACGATGTGGATTGGATCGAGGCTGTAGGCGGTCGCCTGTTCCTTGATCTTGGCGCGCAGTTGGGCGTCGCTCTGCAGGAGCTTGTAGACCTTGCGGTACTTGCGCTCGAAGGTCGAGCCTGAAGACTTCGTGCGCCTTGCGGATGCCCCCGGAACCGGCGGCTGCTCGGAGTGGCGGTTTCCGGGCGGCACCGGCACCTGAGCAGATGCCTCGACCGGACCGCCCACCGTTACGGCCCAGATCGCGAGCGCGATGAGAGATGTCCGCAGAAGATGCCGCAAGTGCCCCGCCCCTGACTTTCGTCGTGAAACTAGGAGACACGCCTGCGCCCGTCGAGTGCTTTCTCCGTGGGCGCAGAATCGCTTGCCTCGCCTGGGGTGCTGCCCCCTTGCGGCGGCTGCTTAGAGGATGAAACGCGACAAATCTGTGTTCTTCGCCAGATCTCCGACGTGGCTCTGCACGTAGGGAGCGTCTATCGTCAGTGACTGGCCGGACTGGTCGGGCGCGGCGAAGGAAATCTCGTCCAGCACCCTCTCCATCACCGTCTGCAGACGACGCGCGCCAATGTTCTCGACGCTCGAATTGAGGTCGACCGCGATCTGCGCCAGATGTTCGATCGCATCATCGGTGAACTCGAGCTCGACGCCCTCGGTCCTCATGAGCGCGACATACTGCTTGATCAGGCTGGCTTCGGTCTCGGTGAGGATTCGGACGAAGTCCGCCTTCTCCAGGGGGCGCAACTCGACCCGGATGGGCAGGCGGCCCTGCAACTCCGGCAAGAGGTCGGAGGGCTTTGACACATGGAACGCGCCGGAGGCGATGAACAGGATGTGGTCCGTCTTGATCGGTCCGTACTTCGTCGCCACCGTGGTGCCTTCGACTAATGGCAGCAAATCGCGTTGCACGCCCTCACGCGAAGGTCCACCGGAAATATCGCTGCGGGCCGCGACCTTGTCGATCTCGTCGAGAAAGACAATGCCGTCGTTCTCGGTCGATTCCAGGGCGCGCCGCACCACTTCGTCCTGGTCGAGCAGCTTGTCGGACTCGTCGTTGATGAGGAGTTCGTAGGACTCCTTCACGGTCGTCTTGCGGGTCTTGGTGCGCTTGCCGCCCATGGCCTTGGTCAGCATGTCGTTGAGATTCATCACGCCGATATTGGCGCCCGGCATGCCGGGAATCTCGAAGCTCGGCATGCCGCCCGTGCCGGTGTCGGATACCTCGATCTCGATCTCTTTGTCGTCGAGCTCGCCGTCGCGGAGCTTCTTGCGGAAGGAATCGCGGGTCGCCGGGCTCGCGGTACGGCCGACAAGGGCCTCCAGCACCCGCTCCTCCGCGTTCACATGTGCGCGTGCCTTCACGTCCTCGCGCATCTTCTCGCGAGTGAGCCCGATCGCCACCTCGACCAGGTCGCGCACGATCTGCTCGACGTCACGGCCGACATAGCCGACCTCGGTGAATTTCGTTGCCTCGACCTTGATGAACGGGGCACCGGCGAGCCTCGCCAGGCGGCGCGAGATTTCCGTCTTGCCGACGCCGGTCGGCCCGATCATGAGGATGTTTTTGGGCATGACTTCTTCGCGCATCTGCCCTTCGAGTTGCTGGCGCCGCCAGCGGTTGCGCAGCGCGATTGCGACGGCGCGCTTGGCGTCCTTCTGGCCGATGATGAAGCGGTCAAGTTCCAAAACGATCTCTCTCGGGGAAAACGTCGTCATTGTTGTCAAATTCCACTTTGCCACTGCTTCACCGCCTCGAGCGGGTACAGCAGCATGATGATGTTGAGCGTGAGATTGTTGCGGCTTCGCCGAGCTCGAAGACGATCGCCAGTGCTACGGTCATCCATATAGGAAGCCAGGCCGTCGCCACAAAACCAACTGCGATCCCGGATCGAATGCCGCTGTCGCAGAGCAAAGCCGGATGCCCCAGCCGGTACGATCGTCATTCGAGTTCGCCCTCGTTGTTGCGCGCCATCAGCATGACATGGCCGTATTGGGACGTGCGCTCGCCGATCGGCATGAACCCGGCCTTCTCGTAGCAACGGATCGCGCGCTTGTTGGCGGGGTCGGGATCGATAACGACGCGGAGCGTGCCTTCGGCAAAGAGTTCGTCCACCAACTGGCGCAGCATGGCAGAGCCGTGCCCCTTGCCGAGCAGTTCCAGAGGGCCGATCGAAAGATCTAGTCCCAATGTGCCGAACGGCTGGTCGTTGTAGGGATGGTCGTCCTCCAGATGCGGATCATAGGTCTGGAGATATGCGATAGGCTCACCGTCGAGCTCAGCGATCAGCGGCTCGACCGAGATGCTGTCGATCGCTTCGCGAATTTCGGCAACGGCCTCCTGCGGATCGTTCCACCATTCCGCCCAATGCGGTGCGGCGATCCAGTCGGCAAGCATCGGAAGATCCTCTTCCGTGACCTCGCGGAAGGCGTAGCTCGGTCTATTACTCGGCATCGAGCGTTTCCACGACGAAATTGCTGTTCGTGTAGACGCAGATGTCCGCCGCGATCTGCATCGCCCTGCGGGCGATCTCCTCGGCATCCATGTCGCTGTCCATCAGCGCGCGGGCCGCCGCCAGGGCATAGTTGCCGCCGGAGCCGATGGCCATCACGCCGTGCTCGGGCTCGAGCACGTCGCCATTGCCGGTGAGCGCCAGCGAGACGTTCTTGTCGGCGACCAGCATCATGGCTTCAAGGCGCCGCAGGTAGCGGTCGGTCCGCCAGTCCTTGGCCAGTTCCACGCATGCCCGGGTCAGTTGGTCGGGATACTGCTCCAGCTTGGTCTCGAGCCGCTCCAGCAGGGTGAAGGCATCGGCGGTGGCGCCGGCGAAGCCCGCGATCACGTTGCCCTTGCCGATACGGCGAACCTTCTTGGCATTGCCCTTCATGATCGTCTGGCCGAGGCTCACCTGGCCGTCGCCGGCGATCACGATTTTCCCCTCTTTGCGCACCGACACGATCGTTGTGGCGTGCATGGTCAGTTCGTTCGACATGTGCTGCTCCGATTCCGCGCGCTCCCGGCAAGTGGCAAGCCGCGCGATACGAGAATTGAAGGCTGTTATGTATGCCCGTCTGGCGGGAATGCAATCGGCGCTGGAATGGCCCAGCAACCGCAACTTTCCATGCCGCGGCCATGCTGTTACAAGGCCCCCCGTTCCGTGCCGCCCGAGGATCAGCCATGGCTACCCGCTCCGCCAATGTCAGCCGTTCCACTAAGGAGACCCGCATCGCCGTCTCGCTCGACGTCGACGGGACCGGCAAGTCGCAGATCGTGACGGGCGTCGGCTTCTTCGATCATATGCTCGACCAGCTTTCGCGCCATTCGCTGATCGACATGACCGTGCAGGCGGAAGGCGACCTGCACGTCGACGATCATCATACTGTCGAGGACACCGGCATCGCGCTCGGCCAGGCGCTCTCGAAGGCGCTGGGTGAACGCCGCGGCATCATGCGGTACGCCTCGATCGACCTTGCAATGGACGAGACCCTCACCCGTGCGGCGATCGACGTTTCGGGCCGGCCTTATCTGGTGTGGAACGTCCCGTTCTCCTCGCCGAAAATCGGCACCTTCGACACCGAATTGGTTCGCGAGTTCTTCAACGCATTTGCCCAGAACGCCGGTATCACGCTGCACGTGACGAACCACTATGGCGCGAACAATCACCACATCGCCGAGACCTGCTTCAAGGCCGTGGCGCGCGTGCTGCGGGCGGCGCTGGAGCGGGATCCGCGCCAGCCGGAGGCGGTTCCGTCCACCAAGGGCAGCTTGAAGGGCTGATCATGGCGCGCTTCGTCGTATTCGAACGAGGAGAGGAGTCCGGGCCCGACCGACTCGCCAAGACTCGCATCCTGCGTGACGGCTTTCATTTCTGGGCCTTCCTCTTCTCGCCCATCTGGCTGCTGTGGAACGGGCTGTTGATCGAGGCGGTCATCATCTTTGCCGCGGAGTTCGGATTGGCTGCACTCGGCGAAGTGACAGGCTATGGCTTTACCGCTTCTCTCCTCTCGCTGTTGGTCGCGATCTATATCGGGCTCGAAGGGGTGACCCTGAAGGCGGCCTCCCTGCGCCGGCGTGGCTGGCGCGAGTCGGGTGTGGTTGAAGCGGACAATCTGGCAGACGCCGAGGTTCGGGTCGGCGTCGACATGGCCGGCGAAGAGAGCAGTGCCCCTGGTCCTTTGAGCGATACTCGGCCGATGCTGACCTGGACCCAGCCCCGGACAGGCGCAACACCCGCGCTCGGTCTTCTCGGCTACACTGGGAGGGCCTGATATGCGCGTTGCCATCATAGACTATGGATCGGGCAATCTTCGCTCCGCGACGAAGGCATTCGAGCGCGCCGCACGCGGGGCCGGGATTGCCGCCGAGATTGACCTCACCGCGGATGCGGAGCGGGTCCGCTCGGCCGACCGTCTGGTCCTGCCCGGAGTGGGCGCCTATGCGGACTGTGCAGCGGGCCTCCGTGCCGTGGAAGGCATGTGGGAAGCGGTCGAGGAAGCCGCAATCGAGCGTGCAAAACCGTTCTTCGGCATCTGCGTGGGCATGCAACTGATGTCGGAGCGGGGCCTAGAGAAGACCGTCACCAGCGGCCTTGGTTGGATTCCGGGCGACGTGAAGGAAATGACCCCGTCGGATCCCTCGCTGAAGATCCCGCAGATCGGCTGGAACACGATTCACGTGAAACATCCGCATCCACTCTTCGAAGGCATCCCGACGGGCGAGGCAGGGCTGCACGCCTATTTCGTGCATTCCTACCATCTCGATGCCACCCGGCCGGAAGACGTGCTCGCCGTCACCGACTATGGCGGGCCGGTGACCGCGGCAGTCGCTCGTGACAACCTCGCCGGTACCCAATTCCATCCAGAGAAGAGCCAGGCGCTCGGTCTGGCCCTGATCGCCAACTTCCTGAGGTGGCGGCCATGAGCAAGAAGGGATTCTGGATCGCGCTCGTCGACGTGACCGACCCTGAGGCGTACAAGAAGTACATCGAGGCCAATGCAGCCGCGTTTGCCAAGTATCAGGCGCGGTTCGTCGTGCGAGCCGGGCAGTACACCAATCCTGAAAGTCCGACCGGCAACAGGCATGTCGTGCTCGAATTCGAGTCCTACGAAAAGGCAGTCGAGTGCTACAACTCGCCCGAATATCAGGAGGCGTCGAAACACCGCCTTGCCGCGTCAACTGGGCACTTCGTGATTGTCGAAGGCGTGTGATGATCCTTTTTCCCGCGATCGACCTCAAGGACGGCCAGTGCGTACGCCTCAAGCTCGGCGAGATGGCGAGCGCGACCGTCTACAACGCCAACCCGGCAGCCCAGGCCAGAGCTTTTCAGGAGCAGGGCTTTGAATGGCTGCACGTCGTCGATCTCGACGGTGCCTTCGCGGGTGAGAGCCGGAATGGCGAAGCCGTCGAAGCGATCCTTGCAGCCACCAGCAACCCGGTGCAACTCGGCGGCGGCATCCGCACGCTGGCTCACATCGAAGCCTGGCTCGCGAAGGGGCTCGCCCGCGTCATCCTTGGCACCGTTGCGGTGCGCGACCCCGAACTGGTCAGGCAGGCCTGCCGCCTCTTTCCGGGCAGGGTCGCGGTCGGCATCGACGCGAAGGGAGGAAAGGTCGCCGTCGAGGGTTGGGCCGAATCCTCCTCGCTCGGCGCCATCGAACTGGCCCAGAAATTCGAGGGCGCCGGCGTCGCCGCCATCATCTACACCGACATCGACCGTGACGGCGTTCTGGCCGGCATCAACTGGGACGCGACCATCGCGTTGGCTGACGCCGTATCGATCCCGGTCATCGCCTCGGGCGGTCTGGCTTCCATGGACGACATACGCCGCATGACCATGGCCGACGCGCAAAAACTCGAAGGCGCGATTTCAGGCCGGGCGCTTTATGACGGCCGCATCGACCCGACCGAGGCGCTGGCGCTCTTGCGGGACTCACGCGTCTGACCTGGGTCTGCTAGATTGACGCCATGAACATCCAGTCGAAACTGCCGACCACTCCGGACGAATTCCTGCGCTGGAACGAGGGGCGCGAGGGCAAGCGGGAGTTCGTGCGCGGGAGGGTGGTGGAGATGATGATCAATGTGACGCGCAATCACTGGCGGTTGGCGAGCCGCCTTGAGCGCCGGCTCGCCGATCAGTTGGATGACAGGCTCTACGATATTGGCACCTCTGACTTTGGCGTCAGGACGCCTGACGGGGTGCGATTTCCTGATGTGATGGTTGTCCCATTCGAGAGCGACGGGAAAGCTCTGGTAACCAGTTCGCCGCTTTTCATTGCCGAGGTGCTGTCTCCCAGCAGCATGGCAGACGACTTCGGGCCCAAGGCACAGGATTATCTCCGCATCGCCAGCTTGCGATATTATCTGGTGGTCTCTCAGGATGAATACCGCGTTTGGCTGTGGGAGCGCGGGGCCGACCGCCAATGGCTGAAACCGACCATGATCGAAGATCAGGCTTTCGAACTTCGTTTCGATGATGTTGTTGTCCATATCCACATGGACGAGCTTTTCGACGGGATAGCGAGCCCTGCCGCTAAGTCCTGAAATGCTATGCGCTGGAAGCCTACATCATGACCCTCAAATACCGTGTCATCCCCTGCCTCGACGTCAAGGACGGCCGCGTGGTCAAGGGCGTCAACTTCGTCGACTTGATCGACGCCGGCGATCCGGTCGAGGCCGCCCGCGCCTATGATGCCGCGGGGGCCGACGAGCTCTGCTTCCTCGACATCACCGCCTCGTCCGACAACCGCGACACCATCTTCGACGTGGTGGCGCGCACTGCCGAACAGTGCTTCATGCCGCTGACGGTCGGCGGGGGCGTTCGTCAGGTCGCCGACATCCGCAAGCTTCTTCTGGCCGGCGCCGACAAGGTGTCGATCAACACGGCGGCGGTGAGGAACCCTGATTTCGTGGCAGAAGCGGCCGACAAGTTCGGCAACCAGTGCATCGTCGTCGCCATCGATGCGAAGAACGTGAGCAGAGCCGGCGAGACCGATCGCTGGGAAATCTTCACCCACGGCGGCCGCCAGCCCACCGGCATCGACGCGGTAGACTTCGCCCGAAAAGTCGTCGACCTCGGCGCCGGCGAAATCCTGCTCACCTCCATGGATCGCGACGGAACCAAGGCCGGCTACGATATTGCGCTGACGCGCGCGGTTGCGGATGCCGTTCGTGCGCCGGTCATCGCCTCGGGCGGCGTCGGCACCCTCGATCATCTGGTCGAGGGTATTCGCGATGGGCATGCGACGGCAGTCCTCGCTGCTTCGATCTTCCACTTCGGCACCTATTCGATCACCGAGGCCAAGGCGTATATGGCCAAGGCCGGGCTGCCGATGCGCCTGGACATCGTTCCTCAACCGGCATAGAGCGCGCGCCATGACCGGATTTTCTCTGACCGACCTGGAAAGAATCGTCTCTGAGCGCGTCCATTCGGCTGATCCGGCCGCGTCTTGGACAGCGAAGCTCGCTGCCGCTGGTCCGGCGAAGGCGGCAAAGAAGCTGGGTGAGGAAGCGGTCGAGACGGTCATCGCATCGCTTGCCGGCGACCGCGAAAACCTCGTCGCGGAAAGTGCTGACCTACTCTATCACTGGCTTGTGGTTCTGAACCTTGCCGGGGTGAGTGTAGAAGAGGTGATGCGCGAGCTCGAACGCCGCACCGCGCAGTCGGGCATCGCCGAGAAGGCGTCTCGCCTCGCCTAGAGCATGATCCCGAAAAGTTGCAGACTTTTCGGACAAGATCATGCGGCAAACTACTCGCACTGCAAGGGACAAGGGACCAAGATTGGACCAGTTCGCCCCCGTCGAAAAGTATTCCCCCTACCGCTTCTTCTCGGCCGAAAAGTGGGCGGGCTTCCGCGCCGACACGCCGCTGACACTTACCGCGGAGGAGGTCAAGCGGCTGAGTTCCCTCAATGATCCTGTCGATCTGGATGAGGTCCGGCGCATCTACCTGTCGCTTTCGCGGCTGCTCTATGCGCATTTCGAGGCGAGCCTGCTGCTCTATCGGCAAAGACAGGTTTTCTTCAACGCAACGGAAGCTGTGAAGACGCCCTTCATCATCGGCGTCGCCGGCTCGGTTGCCGTTGGAAAATCCACCACCGCACGACTGCTGGAGGTGCTGTTGCGGCGCTGGCCCTCGAGCCCCAAGGTCGATCTCGTCACCACCGACGGCTTCCTGTTTCCGAACGAGATCCTGCGCCGCGAAGGGCTCATGGAGCGCAAAGGCTTTCCGGACAGCTATGACGTCGGGGCGTTGCTGCGCTTCCTCTCCGCGATCAAGTCCGGCCAGCGGGACGTCCGCGGCCCGGTCTATTCCCACCTCACCTACGACGTGGTGCCGGGCGAGTTCGTTACCATCGACCAGCCGGACATCCTCATCTTCGAGGGGCTGAACGTGCTGCAACCGCGCGATCTGCCGAAGGACGGCAAGTTCGTGCCCTTCCTATCCGACTTCTTCGACTTCTCGATCTTCATCGACGCGGACGAGGAACTGATCCACGACTGGTACATCGCCCGCTTCATGCGCCTGCGCGAGACCGCCTTCCGCAATCCCGCCTCGTTCTTCCATCGCTATTCGGAGCTGTCGGAAGATGCCGCCCGCGCCATCGCCGAGGGCCTCTGGACGAACATCAACCTGAAGAACCTGCGGGAGAACATACTCCCCACGCGTCCCCGGGCCGACCTCATCCTGCGCAAGGGCGCCGACCATCTGGTGGAGCAGGTGGCGCTGAGAAAGCTATAGGCCGCGGCTCCGACATATCGTCACCACGCTTAATCCAGATCAGTCCGGCGACTCTGCGCCGCATCTCGGCGACGCCCTGGACGGATTGTTCTTAGACAGCGCCGATCCGCGTGAACTGGCCTGCCTGCCTGAAGCGCCAGAGATAGGAGGGTATGATGGCGCCGACGGTTTCGGGACGGATGTCCAGCGCAGCGAAGGTGCGGCGCTCACTTTCCGCTTCCGCCGAGACGACATTGTCCGACCTGAGCAGCGTCACCTGGTCCTTCGTCAGCAGCGGCTTCGGCAGAAGGCCGAGGACCGCGGCCTGCAGATAGGCCAGCGACCAGGGGACCGGCGCGAGATAGCGCTTGCGGTCGATCACCTGCAGCATCTCTTCCATGCACTGGCGGAAGGTGAGCACCTGCGGCCCGCCAAGCTCGTAGATCTTGCCGCCCTGCACCTTCCCGTCGACCGACCGCGCGACGGCCTCGGCCACATCGCCGACATAGACCGGCTGGAACTTCGTATGGCCGCCGCCGATCAGCGGCAGGACTGGAGAATAGCGTGCCAGGTTGGCGAAGCGATTGAAGAACTGGTCCTCGGGACCGAAGACGATGGAAGGCCGATAGACCACGGCGTCCGCAACCGTCTCCAGGACGGCCGCCTCGCCCAGAGCCTTCGTTCTCGCATAGTTCGACTCTGAGTTCAGATCGGCCCCAAGCGCGGACACATGGGTGAGATCCGCTCCCACGGCCCGGGCGGCTTCCGCCACGGCGCGCGCACCGAAGTCCTGCACGGCCGGAAATCTCTGCCGGCCGGATTCGTACAGTATACCCACCAGGTTGATCACATGATGCGCATCCTGCACCGCCTGGTCGACGGACCAGCGCACCCGCAGGTTTGCCTGCATGACCTGGATCTGCCCGACGTTGCCGAGCGGCTGCAGGAAGCCGGCCAGGTCCGGCCTGCGGCAGGCGACCCGCACCTGGTAGCCCCTTTTGGCAAGCGCACGAACGACATGCCGGCCGACAAAGCCTGATCCGCCAAATACAGTGACGAGCTTCGGGATCTGCAAAATCTCGGTCATCTGGGGGCTCCGATGAGGTTGTCCGTGTCATAATCGGTTTCGTCGAAAAGGCAACGCGGCGAAGCGGACAGCAATGGCCTCGGGCAAGTCGGGCTCAGTGCTCCACGCTGTCGTGGAAAAGCATTGATCTTTTTTGCAGATCGACATTCACCTGCTAGGCACGGTAGGTGCTCGTTTGAGCATAGCGCATTCCATCCGCCGCTAGCGCCAGGCAGCCGTCCCATGAACCTCGCTCTCGACATTGCAGATTTGAAGGAAATCGCACGCCGGCGCGTCCCGAAAATGTTCTTTGACTATGCCGACTCCGGGGCCTGGACCGAGAGCACCTATCGCGCCAACGAAGAGGATTTTCAGAAGATTAAGTTCCGCCAGCGCGTTCTGGTCGACATGGCGGGACGCTCGCTCGAGAGCACGATGATCGGCGAGAAGGTCAGCATGCCGGTGGCGCTCGCACCGACCGGCCTGACGGGCATGCAGCATGCGGACGGCGAGATCCTCGCTGCACAGGCGGCAGAGGAGTTCAACGTTCCCTTCACCCTGTCGACCATGAGCATATGCTCGATCGAGGACGTGGCCGCCGGCACGAAGAAGCCGTTCTGGTTCCAGCTCTACGTCATGCGCGACAAGGACTTCGTGCTGAACCTGATCGATCGGGCCAAGGTGGCGAACTGCTCCGCTCTCGTGCTGACGCTCGATCTGCAGATCCTTGGTCAGCGTCACAAGGACGTGCGCAACGGCCTTACGGCGCCGCCGCGCATGACCCTTCCGAACATCGTCAACATGGCGCTCCGGCCGGAATGGTGCCTGTCCATGCTGCGCACCAAGCGCCGCACCTTCGGCAACATCGTCGGCCATGCGAAGGGCGTAGAGGATCTCAGCTCACTGACGAGTTGGACGAACGAGCAGTTCGACCCGACCCTCTCCTGGAAGGACGTCGAGTGGATCAAGGAGCGCTGGGGCGGCAAGCTGATCCTCAAGGGCATACTCGATCCGGAGGACGCTCGGCTTGCCGCCGAGACCGGAGCGGACGCGATCATCGTTTCCAATCACGGCGGACGCCAGCTGGACGGCGCGCCCTCCAGCATTTCCGTCCTGCCGAAGATCGTGGACGCAGTCGGAGACCGGATAGAGATCCACATCGACAGCGGCATCCGGTCCGGCCAGGATGTGCTCAGGGCGCTCTGCCTCGGCGCGAAAGGCACCTATATCGGGCGGCCCTTCCTCTATGGGCTTGGCGCGATGGGCAAGAAGGGTGTGAAGCTCACGCTCGACATCATCCGCAAGGAACTGGACATTACGCTGGCCTTGTGCGGCAAGCGGCTGATATCGGAAGCCGGACCCGAACTCCTGTATCGCGATTGACGGTCGGGTCCCCACCCAAAGCAGCAAGCCGCCAGAGGATTTCCTATGTCTCCCACCCTTGCCATCGTCCGGCTGCCGCATTCCGATGGTCTCGAACTGCCCGCCTATGAGAGTGCTGGCGCAGCCGGCATGGATCTGCGGGCCGCGGTTCCGGAGGATCGGCCGATCCTTATCCTGCCGGGCAGACGTGCGCTGGTCCCGACCGGCTTGGTCCTGGAGATTCCAGATGGCTTCGAGGGGCAGGTTCGCCCCCGCTCCGGCCTGGCGCTCCGCCACGGCATCACCTGCCTCAACACGCCGGGCACGATCGATTCCGATTACCGCGGCGAGGTGGGTGTTCTGCTGATCAATCTCGGCGAAGACGATTTTACCGTGACGCGCGGTATGCGCATCGCTCAACTGGTCATTGCGCCGGTCGCACGTGCTACGATCGAAGAACGCAGCCTCGCCGGCGAAACCAGCCGCGGATCGGGCGGCTTTGGTTCCACCGGGACCAGATAGGTTCTCTGTCCGAAGGCTGTTTACCCAAGGCTGCAAAATCAGCCGACCGGTCGCATCTCCTTCGCGGTGATGGCCTTGTGAAGATGGACCATCATGGCGCAGGCAAACAGCGGCGTCAGCAGATTGAGCAGCGGCACGGCCATGAAGCCGGCTATCACCAGGCCGGCAAGAAACACGGTTCCGGCGTTCCGGCGTCTTACTTGCTTGGCATCCTCTTCGGGCCGGAACCGCATCCCCGCGAATTCGAAGAACTCCCGGCCGATCAGGTAGCCATTGACCAGGAAGAAGGCGCCGATGTTCACCCCGGGAATGAGGAGCAGGATCAGCGCGAGAAGATTAGCTAAAACGACCACGCCGAAGAACTTCAGCGACAGCACGATGCTCCGGACGGCCGGAACGGGGCGGCCCGGCGGATCGGAAGGGAAGTCCGCCTTCTCAACCAGTTCGGCAACATCATCGAGGAAGAAGCCGGCGACGATCGCCGTGACGGGCGCGATCAAGAACGCCAACCCAAGTGCCAGCCCGATGCCGGCTAAAATCGCGGCCAGCGTGCCGGCCCAGCCTGTCCAGTCAGGCATGTCCGGAACGAGCGCCTGCAGCCAGGGCAGCGCGAGCCATTCGAAAAGCTGTGTCAGGCCAAACCAGACAGCGATTAGTGCTAGCAGCGTCAATCCGAGCGTCTTGAAGAAGACGCCCCGGAAGGGAGCGCTGAACAGATGTCCAGCCGCCGCGCGGGCCGCATCCAGGATCATGCCGAACGTTCCTCTCCAGCTATTCCTGTCGCACGAAATGGGGAGGTAAGCCGTCCACGACAAGTCAGCCGCGGGCCGCTCTCAGCCTCTGGACCGGGGAGCATCCCGCATGCAACAAGGCGAGTGTTTTGCCCGGCGGAGTTTCCTTAATGAGCCAATATGACGTGCTGTGCATCGGCAACGCGATCGTCGACATCATCGCGCAGGCCGATGAGGCATTCCTGCTCGAGCATGGCATCATCAAGGCGGCGATGAACCTGATCGACGCCGACCGGGCCAACCTGCTCTACGACCGCATGGGCCCCGCGATCGAGACTTCAGGCGGCAGCGCCGGCAACACGGCGGCCGGAATCGCCAGCTTGGGCGGACGCGCCGCCTTCTTCGGCAAGGTCGCCGAGGACACGCTCGGCAATATCTACTACCACGACATCCGCGCCCAGGGCGTTGCATTCGACACGAAGCCGCTGGTGGGTTCGCCGCCGACCGCGAGGTCGATGATCTTCGTCACGCCCGATGGCGAGCGCTCGATGAACACCTATCTGGGGGCCTGCGTGGAACTCGGACCGGAGGACGTCGAGCCTGAAAAGGCGAAGGGATCGCTCGTCACCTATTTCGAGGGGTATTTGTGGGACCCGCCCCGCGCCAAGGACGCGATCAGGCTAACGGCCGAACTCGCGCACGCGGCAGGGCGAGAGGTCTCGATGACCCTGTCCGACTCCTTCTGCGTCGACCGCTACCGCGACGAATTCCTCGACCTGATGCGGTCGGGCGCGGTGGACATCGTTTTTGCCAACACCCACGAGATCAAGTCGCTCTATCAGACCAGTTCCTTCGAGGCCGCGGTCGATGCGATCCGCAAGGACTGCAAGCTCGCCGCGGTCACCCGCTCGGAGAAGGGATCGCTGATCGTGTGCGGTAACGAGACGATCGAGATCGATGCGATCCCGGTCGAAGAGATCGTCGACACGACCGGCGCTGGCGACCTCTACGCCGCCGGCTTCCTGTACGGGTATACCAATGGCCGGAGCCTGAAGGAGTGCGGCGACCTGGGCTCGCTCGCAGCCGGACTGGTCATCCAGCAGATCGGTCCGCGCCCCCGGCAGAACCTCCGGCTCGAGGCGGAGAAGGCGGGGCTGCTTTAGGGCCGATGAGGCCAGTCAGTTCGTCGCCGACTTCTTCTTGTCCTCGGCCTTGATCTGGCTCCATGCATTCTGCTGTGCCAGCATGCTGCGCAGATAGGCCACGTTGGCTTTCGCCTGGTCTGGCGAAAGCTCCTGGCTGGCGATCTTCTCGGCTTCGTCGAAGCGGCCCTGCAGGCCGATGACCAGGGCGTAGTTCTGGCGCACGCGGCTGTCTGCGCCGGGCGCGTTCATGGCATCGCGCATATAGGTCTCGGCGGTCTTGAGATCGCCTTCCAGAACGTAGGACATGCCGAGGTTCGACAGCACGGAAGGCTCGTTCGGCTTGAGGTCGAGCGCCTTGCGGTAGAGTTCGCGGGCCTCTGCCTTCTTGCCGATCTGGTCGAGAATGGCGCCTTCGGCGGAAAGCAGTTTCCAGTCCGGGTATTCCGGCGTCTGCGCGCGGCGGATCGCGTCTAGCGCCGGCTCGAGCTGGCCGGCGGCCGCGAGCGATTTGCCGTAGGCCGCAAGCACCGGGCGATCCTTCGGGTGGTCGATGACGAGCTTGCGCATCACGGCAAGCGACTGGTCGGTCTCTCCCTGCATCTGCAGCACGGTGGCGTAGCGCAGCGCGACGTCGCGGTTCTTGGTATCCTTGGTATAGGCCTTGCCGAGCGAGGAGGCGGCACCCGCAAGTTCGCTGTTCGAGAGCTGCTCGATGGGCTTGCCAGCGCCTCGAGAGATGGAGCCGGTGGTTTCGCGCGAGGTGCCACACCCGGCGAGGCCCACTGCGAGGGAAAGCGCGACAAACGTGCTCGCCAGACCGATTCGCCTCTTGCGTGCCTTGTTCGTCACCATCATCAAAGCAGTGCCTCCTTTTTTGCGGCCGCCCCAGGCTGCTTATGGAGGCGAGAAATATTCTGTTAACCCTAACGGATCGTAAACGCTTTCCGGGAAAGCATCCCCATGCCAGTCGAATTGCTCGAACATCGGCCGGAGGCCTCGCTGCCGGTCCACCTCATTTCCTCGGGCGGCCTCGACGACGCCGGACTCCCCGACCAGATGCGAAACTGGGCCGAGGCCAACGGCTTCACCGGCAAGCCAGCAAGCGTGCTGGCCGTCCCAGGCGCGGATGGAGCGCTCGCCGGCGCCCTGCTCGGCATCGGTGACGGTGGCCAAGCCGCGCTCTCTGCGGGCGCCTTGGCAAGGTCGCTGCCTGAGGGAGACTGGCACTTCGCCACGCCGCCGACCAACCCGGAGCTCGCATCGCTCGCGCTCGTACTCGGCGGCTATGTGTTCACCCGATACGGCAAGAAGCCCGGCAGGACGATCCGCTTCAGCCTTCCGGAAGGAGCAGATGGACGAGCGGTCAGAAGGATTTCGGAGGGCGTTTTCCTGACCCGCGACCTGATCAACACACCGACCAACGACATGGGGCCGGACGCGCTGGAGCATGCCGCTCGCGAGCTTGCCGGAAGGCACGGCGCGAACGTGTCGGTCACCAAGGGCGACGCGCTGCTCTCCGAGAATTTCCCGATGATCCACGCGGTCGGTCGCGCATCCGCCGAGGCGCCGAGATTGATCGACCTCACCTGGGGCAGCGAGTCGGTGCCGAAAGTCACCCTGGTGGGAAAGGGTGTCTGCTTCGACACCGGCGGCCTCGACATCAAGACCGCGAGCGGCATGCTCCTGATGAAGAAGGATATGGGCGGCGCGGCGAATGTGCTCGGCCTCGCCTCGATGATCATGTCGGCCGGGCTGAATGTCCGCCTGCGCGTGCTGATCCCGGCGGTCGAGAACGCCATCGCCGGAAACGCCTTCAGGCCCGGCGACGTGCTGGCGAGCCGCAAGGGCATCTCGGTCGAGATCGGCAACACCGACGCGGAGGGGCGGCTGATCCTCGCCGACGCACTTGCGCTGGCCGACGAGGAGGAGCCGGAGCTTCTGGTCGACATGGCCACGCTGACCGGCGCCGCCCGCGTGGCGCTCGGCCCCGACCTCCCGCCGTTCTACACCGACGACGACGCGTTCGCTTCCGAGATCGCCCAGGCGGCCGCAGAGGTCGAGGATCCGCTCTGGCGCATGCCGCTCTGGAAGCCTTACGCGTCCAAGCTGTCGTCCAAGATCGCGGACCTAAACAACGTCACCCCCGACGGCTTCGCCGGCTCGATCACGGCGGCGCTGTTCCTGCAGCGTTTCGTCGAGAAGGCGAAGAGCTGGACCCATTTCGATATTTTCGGATGGAATCCGTCCGATCGCCCGCATGGCCTCACCGGCGGGGAGGCCCAGGCGATCCGCGCCCTGGAGCAGGTGATCGGGCAGCGGTACGGGAGCTAGGCGGCTCTATGGCGCTCGATTGCGCGATGCTATCTATTGCCGAAATGGAGACTTCGCCTTGACGCTTCGCGACCCGCGCCTTCATGCCTATCGCCCTGACCTGGCCGACCTGCGTCTGAAGGGGCTAGTCGAGGCGGAGCGCTTCGTCGAGGGACGCCCCGCAACGGTATCCGCCCCGGTCGCCGACATGCGCGCCGCGTCACGGCCGGATTCCGGGATCAACACCCAGCTTCTGCGCGGCGATACCGTCACCGTGTTCGACACGTCGGAAGGCTACGCCTGGGTGCAGGCCGATTTCGACGGCTATGTCGGCTATCTCGCCGAAGGGGACCTGTCCCCGACTGGGTCTCAGCCCACGCACCGGGTGATCGTGCCGCGGACCTTCCTCTACCCTGGTCCCGACCTGCGGTTCCCCCGCATAGAGGCGCTGACGATAGGCAGCGAACTCGGCGTGCTTGCAACGGCGGAGACGCGCGGAACCCGCTACGCCCAACTCGACTCTGGCGGATGGGTGGTGGAATCCCACCTCGGCGCGAAGGATTCGTTTGCGTCCGACTACGTCGCGATTGCCGAGACGCTTCTCAACACGCCCTATCTGTGGGGCGGGACTTCGGCGTTCGGCATCGACTGCTCCGGCCTCGTGCAGCTCTCGCAGCGCCTCGCCGGCCGCAGCGCGCCGCGCGATTCCGACATGCAGGCCAACGGCCTCGGTTCGCCGCTGGAGCCGGGCCCGGATTACCGGAATCTGTCGAGAGGCGACCTCGTGTTCTGGAAAGGCCACGTCGCGATCATGACCGATCCCGAAACCATAATCCACGCGACAGGCAGCACGATGATGGTGACGCGCGAGCCGCTGAAGGAGGCTATAGAACGCATTCGACGGTTCTATGGCGACCCGACAGGGTTCAGGCGCCCCGAACTTGCCTGACCCACCAAAGGCAATGCTAGCGCTAGCGGCCTAGGTCTCCACGAGTGGCAGCTCGATCACCTCCCGTTCGATAAGGTGGAGGAAGCGCACTTTCCGGGTTTCGAGGTACCACGCCTCGAAGGATGACAGGGCGGCGCGAATCTCCTCGGACTTCGCCTCACCTGGAGGCTCCCGAGCGTCTCCGCGCTCCTCCTCTCGCCGACCTGCCTTCCACACCGCCATCACTATGGGGGAAAATCGCTCCGCCACCTCCCTTTGCGGTGGCGTATCCCCACTCCAGCCCACTTCGCGCAGGAAAGCCGCGCAGCCGAGCTCGCCCGCCTGATCCTCGTCCTCGCAGGCGGCGACTGCCCTGCCGATGGCGCGCAGCAGGTTCAATCGCCGAAAGGCGAAGGCCCGTTCGGTCTTGAGTTCCTCGGCGCGAACCGCCGCGTCACGGCGGAACTCTTCTTCAGCGATGCTGGCGGCCCGCGCCGTCCGCTCAAGCTCGACGAGGTAAGTCGCGAATGCCGTCATCGCGCTCCCCGAAAAATTGCTGGCGGAAGAGAGTGGGAGTCGAACCCACCAAGGACGTTCTCACGGCCCCATTCCCGGATTTGATGTCCGGGCGCCCATCGGCAGCACGTCTCTTCCGAGTTCATCGACTGATCCAAGCATAGGCTCTGCCTCCGGACTGCGAAAGGGATCGAGCCGGTGGGCGCAGATCCCCTCGCCTGATCGTGACCCCTTGTCGGTCGAGGGATCCAGGATCAGGATGACCTCGGCAGCCCTGGAGAGCCCGCAACGGACCGCGCCATTTCATCGGCTGATAGAGGATTGTACCGGCAACCAGCTGCTCTAGATTGGATTGGAGAGTGTGCGGCAAGGGACGATCGCGATGTTCGATGGCTTCGACCCGGTGTTTCTGGCGCGCCTGCAGTTCGCCTTCACGGTCTCCTTCCACTTCATCTTTCCGGCCTTCACGATTGGGCTCGCGAGCTACCTGGCGGTCCTGGAAGGCCTTTGGCTGTGGACCGGACGGTCGGTCTATATCGACCTCTTCCGCTACTGGCTGAAGATCTTCGCGCTCACCTTCGCCATGGGCGTGGTCTCCGGCATCGTGCTTACCTATCAGTTCGGCACTAACTGGTCTGTCTTCTCCGACAGGACGGGCGCCGTAATCGGGCCGCTGCTGGCCTATGAGGTCCTGACGGCCTTCTTTCTCGAGGCCGGCTTCCTCGGCGTGATGCTGTTCGGCATGAAGCGGGTCGGCAAGGGCCTGCATTTCTTCGCTACGTTAGCGGTGGCCGTGGGCACCCTGTTCTCCGCCTTCTGGATTCTGGCCGCCAATTCCTGGATGCAGACGCCGGCAGGCCATCTCACAAATGAGGTCGGCCAGTTCGTTCCCGGCGACTGGTGGGAGGTCATCTTCAATCCCTCCTTCCCCTACCGGCTCGTCCACACCGTGCTCGGAGCCTATTTGACCACGGCGCTGGTGGTCGGGGCGGTCGGCGCTTGGCACCTCTTGCGCGACCGCACGAACCAGGGCTCGCGCGTGATGTTCGCTATGGCGATGGGCATGATCGTGGTGACCGCCCCCATTCAGATCCTCGCCGGAGACTTCCACGGGCTGAACACGCTCGAGCACCAGCCGGTTAAGATCATGGGGATGGAAGGGCACTTCCAGAGCCATCCCGAGGGTGCGCCGCTCTACCTCTTCGGCCTTCCGGACCAGGAGGCGGCAACGGTGCACTACCCAATCGCCGTACCGAGACTGGGCTCCCTGATCCTGCGCCATAGCCTCAATGCGCCAATGGACGGGCTGGAAACCGTCTCCCGCGACGAATGGCCTCCCGTCCCCGTTATCTTCTGGTCCTTCCGAATCATGGTCGGCCTTGGGCTGCTCATGTTCGCGCTCGGCCTTTGGTCGCTCATCGCCTATCTGCGCGGACAATTGTTCGACACGCAGGCACTGCACTGGTTCGCGACGCTGATGGGACCGGCCGGATTTGTGGCGGTGATCGCTGGCTGGGTGACGACGGAGGTCGGCCGGCAACCCTATACCGTTTATGGGCTGCTGCGGACGGCCGAGTCGGCCTCGCCCCTCGCAGCCCCGGCCGTCGGCTCTTCGCTGATCGCCTTCATCGTCGTCTACTTCGCCGTCTTTTCCGTGGGCACCTGGTACATCTTGCGCCTGATGTCGCATGCGCCCGCCCCGGCCGAGCCAGCTCTCGAGCAGGGCGCTGCGCCGATCCGCACCGCAGGCATCACGCCGGCCCCGGCAGTCGATCCTTCGCGCACGCTGGGCGAGCAGACGGAGGGAGCATGACCGCGTTTGACCTTCCAACGACCTGGGCCTTCATTCTCGCCTTCGTCATCTTCGCCTATGTGGTGCTCGACGGCTTCGACCTTGGTATCGGCATTCTCTTCCCGACGCTGCAGTCCGGGCAGGATCGCGACCAGGCCATGAATTCCGTCGCCCCGATCTGGGACGGCAACGAAACCTGGCTCGTTCTCGGCGGCGGCGGCCTGCTGGCTGCCTTTCCGGTCGCCTATGCGGTTGTTATGCCGGCGCTCTACGCACCGATCATTGCGATGCTGCTGGCGCTGGTCTTCCGTGGAGTCGCATTCGAGACGCGCTGGCGTGACCCGGGCCATCAGAGGTTCTGGGATGTATGCTTCGCCGGCGGTTCGATCGTGGCGGCATTTGCGCAGGGCGTGGCTCTGGGGGCCATGCTGCAGGGCATCACGGTCGAGGCGCGTGCCTATGCGGGCGGATGGTGGGACTGGCTGTCGCCCTTCAGCCTGCTCACGGGGGTCAGCCTCGTTATCGGCTATGCGCTGCTCGGCGCGACCTGGCTGATCATGAAGACGGAGGGCGTCGTCCAGGAGCACGCCTACAGCCGCGCGTTCTTGGCGGCCATCGCCACGCTGGTGTGCCTGGGCCTGGTGAGCGCGGCGACGCCCTTCCTCGAGAACGCCTACTACGAACACTGGTTCGCCTGGCCGAGGATACTCTACACCTCGCAGGTGCCGCTGCTCATCGCCATCCTCTTCGCGGCCCTCTTCGTCAGCCTGCGGCGGCGCTACGAGGTGCTGCCCTTCCTGCTCTCGCTCGGCGTGTTCGCCGTCAGCATGATCGGGCTGGGGATCAGCGTCTTCCCGGACATCGTGCCCGGCGCCTTCACCATCCATGAAGCCGCCGCGCCGCATTCCAGCCTGGTCTTCATGCTGGTCGGCGTGGTGATCCTGGTGCCGATCATCCTTGCCTACACCGGCTATGCCTACTGGATCTTCAGGGGCAAGGTCGGCCAAGAGGGCTATCATTGAGCAATGGGCCGGACCTGCCGCTCTGGCGACGTCTCCTCTGGTTCGCCGCACTCTGGGCGGCCGGCGTTGCTACGGTAGCGGCCGTGGGCTTCGCGATCCGCTGGTGGCTTTCGTAAGCCGACATCAACCAGAGCCTGAGGGGGCTCTGGCTTTACCTACAGTTGCGACTGGATCGGCAGTAGACCGATGACAGCAGCCAGAAGCCGGCGCAGGATCCCCGCTTCCGGGTCGCGGTAGAAGCGCCGCGGCTGGCCGTCGACCTCTCCTCCCCAAACGAGGCGGTCCCGATCGAGGCCCAGCCGGTACGCCGATTGCGGAGATGTCTCCTCTTCGAACAGGTCGTACATCTCGGAAATGAGCTCCGACTGCTTGAACAGGATACCCATCTCCGTATTGAGCGCCGCCGAGCGCGGATCGAAGTTGAAGGACCCGACGAAGCCGGCCTGACCGTCCACCATGAAAGCCTTAGTGTGCAGGCTGGCGCCGCTCGAGCCGAAGGGCGAGATGACCGGCCGGCGGTCGAACGGCTGCAACTCGAACAACCGCACGTCCCCCTTGACCAGCGGCTTGCGATACCAGGCGTAGGCGCCATGCACGGCCGCTACGTCGGTGGCGGCAAGCGAGTTGGTCAAGACGGAGACTTCAACTCCTTTTGCAACCTGTTCCGTAAGCCGCGACGTACCTTGGTCGCCTGGGATGAAGTAGGGCGAGATGATCTGCATCGAGGACCTGGCTCCCTCGAGCACCGGCATCAGCATGCCCATCATCCAGTTCTCGCGTTTCTTTCCGAGCGCCTTCTCCGGCGGGTCTGAGATTATCTTGGCCACGTCGGTCCAATGCAACTGGCCAAGTGCGCCCGTCAGCTGCGCGAGCGAGACCCGTTCGCGGATGCGATCGATGTAAGGCTTCGCCACTTCGCTCTCGACCAGGAGCGTCAGCCTCGTCTTCAGGTCGTCGAGATCGGTCACTGGCCGCTTCGCCAAGGCTCTGATCGGCAGGACCTCCTCGCTGTTCCAGAACACGTCGAAGATCGACTCCGTGCTCTGCACGCCCGGGCCGACCAGCAGCAGGTCCCAGTCATGGAAGTTCGAGGTGCGCGCGGCACCGAAATACTCGTCGCCGATGTTACGGCCGCCGACGATTGCGATCCTGCCGTCGGCGATCCAGGCCTTGTTGTGCATGCGCCGTGTCGCCGAGAAGGCGCGCCAGATCAGTTCCAGGGTGCGCCGGATGGCGCTCTCGCGCGCCCGCGCGGGATTGAAGAGCCGCACCTCGATGTTGTGATGGCTGTCGATCGCGAGATAGGTGTCGTCATCCCCCAATATGTTGAGGTCGTCGAGCAGCATTCGCACCCGCACGCCGCGGTCGGCGGCCGCGATCACCTCATGCGCCAGCAGCCGGCCGGTCAGATCGTTTTTCCAGATGTAGTACATGAGATCGAGGCTGCGGCCGGCATTCCGCGCCGAGAGGGCGCGGGCAGCAAAGGCGTCCAGATTGTCGGACAGGAGTTGCAACCCGTGCCGGCCTTCGTTGCCGCGCATGAGCCGCGACACCGATTGGTCGAGCACGGTCTGGTCGCCGGCAGGCATCGCGACCGAAGGCTTGCCCTTGGCCTTGGATTTGAACAAACCGTAGGAGTATGCGGATCGCAGAGCGGGTGGTCCCAACAGGCCGAAATGGTCAGGCCATTTCGCATGAACATTTCATGGCTGGCAATGTTCCCCTGCGGACCGCATGACCGGATCGCCCGTCAGTCGCTTTCGCCGTCCAGCGCCGAAACTGGAACTCCCGCCAGTTCGGCGGCAAGGAGTCTGGCCGCACCCGCCCGGGCCAGGCGCAGCATGAGTGCCTTCCGGGTGGCCGCCGCCAGCCTGTGCTCCGGCGCCTCGCGCAGGATTTCCGCGCCGTATCCATCGGAAAGGATGAACCCGCAGTCCTCCGGGAAGATCGACGCCGGCACGTCAGGATGCGTGGCGAAGAAGAAGCGGTCCGAATGCAGCCGGTATTCCGGCCATTTCCGGTCAACGCGAAAATCCTCGACGGAGGACTTGATCTCGATGATCCAGATGTCGCCTTGCCTGGTCAGCACCACCAGGTCGGCGCGGCGCCCGGTCGCGAGCGCTATCTCGGGAAGGACGTGGGCGCCCATCTGCGAAAGCAGCCGCTGCACCCCACGGCGGACGTACAGCGCACGTTCGGACTGCCGGCCGTCAGCTAGCGGGTTGTTCTGGAGCGGTGAGACGAGGGGCATGCCCCTCATAGTACAAAACCGGAACGGCAGCGCAAGCGTCTCGGAGGCACAGGGATGCAGCGCCGCCAAATATGCAATCGATGCTAGAATCAGCTCTTGCCCGCGTACGCAATCGTTGCCCAATTGCAATAGCAATGTACCCTATGCAACCTGATGGCTGCCAAGCGGGGACTCGATGCTTGGCAGTCAGGCCCAAAGCTTTTTAGTGAACCGCACGGAAACGACGCGATTCGGGCGGGTCGCGATTGGAGAGGTGGGACATCGATGCAGCTCAAGACTCTTACTCTGCTCGCAAGCCTAATGGCTGCGACGACGCTTTCCGGCTGTATGTCGATCGGTCCGTTGTCAATCGGCCCATTCTCGACCTACACGGGGGATTACAACTCTCGGGTCGATGCGGGCTACACCGTTCCGGCCATTCCGATTTCGAAGGTGCCGCGCCAGTTCCATCGCCAGATCGTCCGCTATGAGACGAGCGAGAAGCCAGGCACCATCATCGTCGAGACGGGACCGAAATTCCTCTATTTCGTCCTGCCGGAAGGCCAGGCCGTCCGCTACGGCATCGGCGTCGGCCGCGAAGGCTTCGAATGGAACGGCACGGCCCGTGTGGCCGCCAAGCGCGAGTGGCCGGTGTGGACGCCGCCCGCCGAGATGATCCGGCGCCAGCCGCAGTTGGCCAAGTACGCAGGTGGCATGCCTCCGGGACCGCAGAACGCCCTGGGCGCGCGGGCGCTCTACCTGCACAACAAGGGCGGCGACACGGGATACCGGCTGCATGGCACGCCGGAATGGTGGTCGATCGGCAAGGCGATGTCGTCCGGCTGCGTCCGGCTGCTCAACCAGGATATCATGGATCTCTATGAACGCGCCGGGGTTGGCGCCAAGGTGATCGTCAGATAGCGCGAAGGCGGACCGTCCAGGCAACAACGGGGTCCAAATGAAAGCCGGGCCGGCAGATCGCTCTGCCGGCCCGGTTTTTCATTCGAAGCTACGTCGGAAACCTTCAGGCGACCTGCTCGACCTGTTGGACCTCCGGCACGAAGTGGCGAAGCAGGTTCTGGATACCGTGCTTCAGCGTCGCGGTGGAGGACGGGCAGCCGGCGCAGGCGCCCTTCATGTTCAGGAACACCGTGCCGTTGTCGTAGCCGCGGAAGGTGATGTCGCCGCCATCCTGGGCGACCGCGGGCCGCACCCTGGTCTCGAGGAGCTCCTTGATGGTCAGCACGATTTCCTCGTCAGCCTTGTCGTAGAACTCTTCCGTGCCCTCGACCGCGTCGCGCCCCGCCTGGGCAGCCCGGCTCATAACGGGTGCGCCCGACATGAATTGCTCCATGATAGCGCCGAGGATCGCCGGCTTGAGATGCTGCCAGTCTTGATCGTCGCTCTTGGTGACGGTGACGAAGTCGTAGCCGAAGAAGACGCCTTTGATGCCCGGGACGTCGAAGAGCCGGCCGGCAAGCGGCGAAGCTTGGCGCGCCTCGTCCGGGTCTCGGAAATCGGCCGTGCCATCCGCCAGGACCTCGCGGCCAGGCAGGAATTTCAGCGTGGCAGGATTGGGGGTTGCCTCGGTCTGGATGAACATGGGCGCGCCTCTCTGCGCGTTCTTCGCGCATTTGTTTGGAATAGTTCTAATTAGGGCTTTTCCAGCCTCCGTTCAAGCGCGCGAGGGAGGTTGCGGCAATGTGGGCTGAAGTGGGTTCTAGGTGAGACTTGTAATCTCCTCATCGGAGAGGTTCTGTGGCACCACAGTCACCGGGATGGGGAAAGCGGCGCTCTTGCCTGCGATGGACGCGACGAGCGGGCCTGGACCTTCCTTCGAGGCGCCGGCCGCCAGCACAAGGATGGCGATGTCCTGGTCTTCCTCGATCAGTTGATGGATCTGCTCGGTCGGCTTACCCTCGCGAACGACTAACTCCGGCTCTATCCCGAGCGTGTTGCGCACCTTCGTGGCCTGCGCGTCGAGCATCGCCTGTGCGGTCGCCATCGCCTCCTCGCGCATGATCTTCTCGACCCCCAGCCAGTGCTGGAAATCTCCGGGCTCGATCACATAGAGCAGGACCACGCTGCCGCTGGTGGTTTTCGCGCGCATGGCTGCATAGGCCACCGCGCGCTCGCACTCAGGCGTTTCGTCGACGATCGCCAGGAATTTCCGGCGATGCCCAGCCTCGCGGCTGAGACGTTTTGAGACCATGCGCTACTCCCTCGCGAAGCTCTGGTCGTGGTACACTCTGCCACTTGGGTAAGGCCCCGGCAAGTAATCCGCCGGGGCTCGACCCTAGCCGTGCAGCAATCCGACGATGTCACGCACGCATTTCATCGTGCCCTCGGCAAGCGCGCTCGCTCGCTCGCCGCCATCCCTCAGCACGCTGTCGACATAGGCCTGGTCGGACGAAATGCGGCGCATCTCCGAAGCGATCGGCGCCAGCCTTGCGACCGCGAGATCGGCGAGAGCCGGCTTGAAATCGGAGAACTGACGGCCGCCGAAGTCCGCAAGCACCTTCTCCTTGGTGGTCCCGGAGAGCGCCGCATAGATAACCACGAGATTCTCCGCCTCCGGCCGCCCCTTCAGTCCGTCTGGCTCGGAGGGCAGCGCGTCCGGATCGGTCTTGGCCTTGCGGATCTTCTTGGAGATCGTGTCCGCGTCGTCGGTCAGGTTGATACGCGACAGGTCGGAGGGGTCCGACTTGGACATCTTCTTCAGGCCATCGCGAAGGCTCATCACCCGCGGTGCCGGGCCCTCGATCAGCGGCTCGGTCATGGGGAAGAAGCCGTTCACCTTCTCCTCTCCGACCATCATCTCCACGCCTACCCCAAGCTCGGCGATCCGGCCCGAATAGTCGTTATTGAATTTCTGAGCGACATCGCGGGTCAGTTCGAGATGCTGCTTCTGGTCGTCGCCGACCGGCACGTGCGTCGCGCGATAAAGGAGGATGTCTGCGGCCATGAGGGTCGGGTAGGCGAAGAGGCCCACGGAGGCGTTCTCGCGATCCTTGCCGGCCTTTTCCTTGAACTGCGTCATGCGGTTCAGCCAGCCCATGCGAGCAATGCAGTTGAAGATCCAGGCGAGTTCGGCGTGCTGGATCACCCGGCTCTGGTTGAAGACGATGTGCTTCTTCGGGTCGATGCCGGCGGCGAGAAACGCGGCGGTGACCTCACGGGTCGCCCGGATCAGTTCGCTCGGCTCCTGCCAGACGGTGATCGCGTGCATGTCGACCACGCAATAGATGCAGTTATGGCTCTCCTGCAGCATGACGAAGCGGCGGATGGCGCCGAGATAATTGCCGAGATGCAGGTTGCCGGTGGGCTGGACGCCCGAGAAGACGAGCGGCTGGAAGGAAGACATTTTGGATTCCCCGTGGCTTGTGGAGGGCCGTTTCGCGCGCGGCGAAAGTCGGATGCGCGCTTATGGAGGAACGATCGGGCAGTTTCAAGTGGCGGGAGCGGGCGCCCGCTGGATCGCGCGAACTCCCCGCGCGTGTTTCACGGGAAACAAACTACTTATTCCTCAAGGAAGCTCTGCAGGCGCGACAGCGATTCGTCCCATTGGGTCGAGACCCTGTCCAAGTATGATCGGGCCTCGGAAACCGGCTCAGGTCGGAAGGAGAACAGGCTCTCCCGGCCGACGCGGATGTTGGAGACCAAGCCGACCTTCGCGAGCACGTCGAGATGTTTGGTGACGGCCTGCCGGGTCAAATGCCGGTCGCCCGTCAGCTCGGAAATCGAGCGTGGCCGTCCATCACTAAGCTTCATCAAGAGTGAAAGCCGGGTCGGATCGGCCAGCGCGGCGAAGATCGGTGCTGGGCCAGAATCGATAGGCTCAGCCTTGGACATAGGCTCGGATGTTTCCTAGCTGCTCCTGCCAGCCCTGCTCATTGCCGCGGAGCGCTTCCATGCGGCGATCCTCCCGCAAGGCGGCAAAGCCGGATTCAGTGACGGTCAGCCGCGTGCCTGACGCCGTGGGTTCTAGCCGAAACTCGACCAGGGTCATGGGTTCGCCGGAATGATCCTCCGCGGTCAGATCGCCCGGATGCGGCCAGGTGAACGCGAATAGGTGTGGCGGCTCCAGGCGCGTCACATGGCAGTACCAGCGATAGTGTTCGAAGCCAGGATAGGTCATCTGCCCGGTCGTGACATGCCCGAGCACGAACGGCCCGTCCAGTCTCACCCGAAACCAGGCGCCGAATTCAGTATGTTCGGTGAGGGCGCGCCAAACACGCTCGATGGGCGCCGTGAGCTCGATCGTCCTCTCGATCCGGTCATTCGACATTTGCGCAACCTCCCGGTTGCTTATTTCTGGCACAGCGGAAGGCCAAATGCAACTACTCGGTTGCATGTTGTGCGATTAGGGGATTTCTGATGAGAGTCTACACTCGCGGAGGACTCAGTCCCCGCACGCCGCATTGCGAATTGTGGCTCAGTCGTTCCCGTCCGCCGGCATGGCTTTCCCGCTTCGCCTGATGCTCCGCCGGACCATCCCTATATCCGCTCCCCCGATCGCAAACACGACACCGAAATAGATCATCATTCCGGCGGTGATCATGCCGCCGAGCACGACGGCCTGCTCGTAAAAGGGCACGCCCGGCGCCAAGCTATCGCTGAAGTACCGCGAAGCTGCCCACAAGGCGGCGGCCATGATGGCCGACGCCACGATTAGCTTGGGAATGCGCTTCATCAGCCCGGTGTCGCGGCCCCACTGCCCGCGCCGAATGAGAACCGCGAGAAGCATGCCAGCATTGACCCACCCTGCGATTGCCGACGCCGTCGCGATGCCTGCGCCGCCCATGGTCGGAAACAGCGCCAGCGCCGTCGAAATGTTCACGGCCACTGAGATGGCCGCAAAAATCATCGGGGTGCGGGTGTCTTCGCGCGCGAAATAGCCCGGCGTGAACGCCTTGATCAGCACGAAGGCCGGCAGGCCCAGACCGAAGATCGCCAGGATGGCCGATACGGTCGGCGTGCCATTGGTGGCGGCGAAGGCGCCGCGCTCGTAGAGCAGCCGGACGATCGGCTCCGAGATCACCAGCAGGGCCGCGGCCGCCGGCAACGTCAGGAATAGCGTGAACTCGACCGAGCGGTTCTGCAGGTTGGCCGCTTCCTTGAGATCGCCAGCCCTCAGCGCGCGGGACAACTCGGGTAGAAGTACGATCGCGACCGCGATCCCGACCACGCCCAGCGGAAGCTGATAGACACGATCCGCATAGGCGAGCGACGACACAGCGCTGTCTTTGCCCGACGCGATGGCCGTCCCGATCAGCTGATTGATCTGGGTGATGCCGCCGGTGATTGCGGCCGGGAAGGCGAGGACGAGCAACCGCTTCACGTTCGGCGTGAGCCGCGGCAGCCGGAAGCTGATGCGCACGCCAGCGTGAAGGAGTGCGATCCAAACGATTGCGAGTTGCACCACACCGGCAACGAGCACGCCCCAGGCTAGCGCGTGCCCGATCTCCAACCAATCCAGTCCCTCGTGCCAGGCATAGCCGAGAACCGCGATGAGGATGATGTTGAGGAAGGCGGGCGCGATCGCCGCCGCGAAATAGCGCCGCAGCGAGTTCAGCATCCCCGCCATCATCGCCGCCAGCGACATGCACATCAGATAGGGAAACATGATCGTCGCCAGGCGGACGGTGAGATCGTATTTCTGCGGCTCGTCGGTGAAGCCGGGCGCAACGATGGTCGAGACCAGCAGCGGCATCGACAGCTCCATGGCGATCGTGAGCACCAGGAGAGTGGTGAACAGGACGCCGAACACCTCTTCCGAGAAGCGCCTCGCGCCGTCGACGCCGCCCGCCTCGATCTCCTTGGCGAACAGCGGCACGAAGGCGGCGTTGAAGGCGCCTTCGGCGAAGAGGCGGCGGAAGGTGTTCGGAAACTGGAAGGCGGCGTTGAAGGCGTCTGCGATCGGCCCCGTGCCGAGCGCCGCCGCCATCAGCATCTCGCGAACGAAGCCGAGCACGCGGCTCATCAGCGTGCCGGAAGCGACGGTGGCGAATTTTCTGGCGAGGCTCATACACCCCTCCCCCTTGAGGGGAGGGTGGCCGCGAAGCGGCCGGGAGGGGTCGTCGCGGCCATGCTCCACCCATCGTTGTGCCGAGCACGTCCTCTGCGGACCCCCTCTGTCGCCTTCGGCGACATCTCCCCCTCAAGGGGGGAGAGTTGCAGTTCGCTCGTCATTCCGCCGCGGCCTTCTCTGCCCGAGCCCGCGCTGTGTTCCCTTCAAGAGTAGCCATCAAGCCTTTCCGAATGGCCTCGATTCGCGTCGGGTTCTCGATCTTCGCGCCTGTCAGGTCGCTTACATAGAAGGTATCGATGACCTTCTCGCCGAAGGTCGTGATGTGCGCCGAGGCGATATCAAGCGACAGGTCCGACAGGGCTCCTGTGATCTCCGACAGGAGGCCCGGCCGGTCGAGTCCCGAAACTTCGATGACGGTGAAGCGGTTCGAGAGCGTGTTGCGGATGTCGACGCGCGGCTCGATGCTGAAGGCTTTTGCGCCGCGCCTGGTCTTCGCCCGCTTGGCGATGATCTCGGGCAGCCAACTCCTGCCCGACAGCACGTCCTCGATCAGCTGTCCGACGCGCTCGGCGCGACGCTGCTCGTCCTCGTCGCGATCGAACTCGCGCGAGATCATGATGGTGTCCAGCGCACGGCCGTCCGATGTGGTGCAGATCTGGGCGTCGACGATGTTGCCGCCCGCCGCGGCGCAGGCGCCCGCGATGACGGAAAGCAGGCGCGGATGGTCCGGCGCGAGCACCGTGATCTCGGTGACCGCCTCGAAGGCGTGGGCCTTCACCATGGTCGCGAGCTTGCGGCCGTCCTGGTCGGCAGCGCGGATGAACTCAGCATGCCGCAGCTGATCGTCGAGGCCCACCGTGAGCAGGTAATTGTCGTAGTGCAGTTGGATCAGGCGGTCCCGGTCTTCCGACGGCCAGGCAGCAAGCGCATCGGCGAGCTCCTCGCGCGCCGCCTCCGCCCTCTGCCCGCGCGACAGTTCCGAGAAGCCGCCGGTAAGCAGGAGCTCGGTCTCGTAATAGAGCGTGCGCAGAAGCTGGCCCTTCCAGCCGTTCCACACGCCGGGGCCGACGCCGCGTATGTCGCAGACCGTCAGGATCAGAAGCAGGTTGAGCCGCTCGACCGACTGCACGACCGCGGCGAAGTCGGAGATCGTCTTGCGGTCGTTGAGGTCGCGCGTCTGCGCGGTCATAGACATCAGCAGGTGGTTCTCCACCAGCCAGGCGATCGTCGCGGTGTCCTCGGGCGATAGGCCCATATGCGGGCAGATGCGCCGCGCAATCCTGGCGCCGGCTATCGAATGGTCCTCGGGGCGGCCCTTGGCGATGTCGTGGAGCAGCACGGTGACGTAGAGCACCTCGCGCTGATGCTTCAGCGCTGGCATCAGCGAGTGGGAGAGGGGATGGAGGCTTTCGCCGTCGCCGTGCTCCAGCTCGGACAGGATGCCGATGCAGCGGAGCAGATGCTCGTCCACCGTGTAGTGATGGTACATGCTGAACTGCATCATCGCGACGATCTTGCCGAAATCCGGGATCAGCCGGCCGAGCAGCCCCGCCTCGTTCATGCGCCGAAGGTTGAGCTCCGGATTTCGGTCGGACGTCAGTATCTCGAGGAAGAGCCGGTTGGCCTCGCGGTTGCGGCGCAGTTCCCTATCGACCAGGCCGAGCGAGCGGCGGAGCAGCTTCAGCGCATCGGGGTGGAATTCGAGGCCGTGGCGGTCAGCGAACCAGAACAGCCGGAGAAGATTGACGGGGTCGCGCGCAAACACTTCACCGTCGGCGACGTTGATGCGGTGGTTGTCGACGATGAAGTCGCTGGTGCCGGCGAGTTTTCTCTTACGCCGCGAGAAGGTGAGAAAAATCCGGTTGAAGCCCGGCACGTCCTTGGCCTGCTCCTCTTCGAGCGCGGCGCAGAAGATGCGGGTGAGGTCGCCCACCTCCTTCGCGACCAGGAAATAGTGCTTCATGAAGCGCTCGACCGGCGACAGGCCGGGGTGGGTCGTGTAGCCGAGGCGCTCGGCGATCTCGCGCTGGATGTCGAAGTGGAGGCGCTCATCGGCCTTGCCGGTGAGGAAATGCATGTGGCAGCGAACGGCCCAGAGGAAATCCTCGGCCTTCAGGAACTGGTTGTACTCTGCGCGCGTGAACACGCCGGCCTTCACCAGTTCCTCGCCGGAGCGCACGCGGTAAAAATACTTGGCGATCCAGAACAGCGTCTGCAGGTCGCGCAGGCCGCCCTTGCCGTCCTTGACGTTGGGCTCGACCAGGTAGCGGCTCTCCCCCGCCTTGGCGTGGCGTTCGTCGCGCTCGGCGAGCTTGGCCTGCACATATTCCGGGCCGGTGCCCTTCACGACCTCAAGGTCGAAGCGCTCGAGCAGTTCCTGGAACAGCTTTTCCTCGCCCCACAGGAACCGCGCCTCGAGCAGCGCAGTGCTGATCGTGGAATCGCTGCGCGACAGTTTTAGGCACTCCTCGACGGTGCGGGTGGCGTGGCCGACCTTCAGGCCGAGATCCCACAGCATGTAGAGCATGTATTCGGCGATTTTTTCGCCGCAGGGCGTCTGCTTGGCGGGCAGCAGGAACAAAAGGTCGATGTCGGAGCCGGGCGCGAGCGTGCCGCGGCCGTAGCCGCCGGTCGCCACTACCGCCATGCGTTCGGCGGCGGGATTCTCCATGTGATAGACGTGGGAGGCGGCGAAGTCGTGCAGCGCGCGGATCACCTCGTCCATCAGGTGCGACAGGCGCCGGGCGCAGGCGGTGCCGCTGCCGTCTGCCTTAAGCAGCCGCTCGGCCGCCGCACGACCGGCGGCAATGCGCTCCTTCAATATGGCGAGCGCGGCCTTGCGCACCTCCGGCTGGGAGGCATCGCCCCCTGCCGCGAGCGCCGACAGCTCGGCGTTGAGCGCGGCGGCGTCGATCATCTCGTCGAGCTTGAGCGGTATTTTTCGCATAGAACCCGCGGGCTAAGGAACGCGGGTCTATAGACCTTTTATCGCCTCCTGGGCAGGGGTCCTTTTGGCGCGCTATCGCCCCGCCTGAAGCTCCTCCTCCTGCTCCAGCTTGATCAGCACCATGTAGCGGATCAGCTCGGTGCGCTCGTGATTGTTGCAGCAGGGCGGCATCCACGGACCCGGATACACCGTCCAGTCGTCCTCGGCCCGGCGCGAGACGCATTGTTTCGCGCGCCGGCAGGCTTTTAGCGGGCAGCTGTTGTAGAGGCCGACATAGGTGGCGGCCCACTGCGCGATCCACAGCGAGATCGACAGCCCGAAATAGTAGCACTCGGCATCGTAGCGATCGACGGCATGCTGCGCGTCGGTCTTCCATTCGGCGCGGGCGTGATGCAGGACGCGGAAGCGCGGGCAATCCGCCGGCAGCTCGAAATGCTCGTACTCGTCGGTAATGAGCGGGTTCGACCAGTCGGTCGGCTCATAGGGCTCCGGCGTCCAGAATTCCTCCTCGGTCACGCCCTCCGGCAGGGTGCTCGGGCGCGGCTCGTATTCGGCGAGCCGCTCATGCAGCCTGCGCTGCGACGGCGTCATGCCCGAAAAGTCCTCCTCGGGGATCACCGGTGCCGTGTTGACGATCGCCGTCTTCTTCCTGCTGCGTCTTGGCATGGGGTGTCGTTCTCGCGTCCTCCGGCCGAGTTTTGGAATTCTTTTGGGAAGGCGGGCGGCCGCGAGGTCGCTCATCCTTTATGGTTGCGCGACCTCGCGGCCGCCCGTCCGGCGTTTTTTTGGCCGAGTCCAGTTCCGCTTCACCTTGCTCCGGCTCTGGCGGTTTCCCGCCAAAACTGGCCCGGCTTCAAGCGCCCGTCCGGCGCGCCCCGGCCGTAGTGCCGGGGGAGGAACCTTCGGACCCGGCCTCCCCGGGCGGCTGGCCACGTTAGCCCGCCGACGGAGGCGCCGTCCTCTCCCCACCTTGCGCCGTCGCGACCGGCGTTCCCGCGGGAGAAGCGAGGGGATTATGGGAGAAGGCGGAGAGGGAGGGGATAAGATCGCCGTCTGCGAAGGCCTAGCATGCGATCCCAGAGTGCTGAATGGGTTGCACTTCTTACGCCGGAATGAATCAGTTCCCTCCTTCTCCGGAAAAATTACTCCCTTTTGCATGTCCGGACGGGACAGCCACCTCAACTTCCGAGAGAGTCAGTCCAAAGATCTTAGCGCATAGTTTGCAGGGTAGCGCGTCGAGCGGTTGGTTTGGGAAAGTCTCGCCCAAGTCCGGGTACCTTCTCCATGGCGACAGAGCCCAACCGAAGTTGCAGCCGAACCCATTTGCCATTGGTAACTAGAAGCATAAGATCGGACTTCACACCCTTCAGATCGCTGACCGGCGAAGAAATATGGTCAAGCATTGCAAAATATGTTTTAGCCTCCCGGACTGCGTCCTCGCGCCGTCCATGCTTAACTAGCAGATTAACGTGCCAGTATGCTAATGTGACGATCGGATATTCATCGAATTGCACCGACTTGTCGAACATGTTACTAGAATGCATTGACAGTAGCGCCTCAACACTCTCCGATGTCATTTTTTGCTCGGCCAAGCCGAACTTCTCCGAAAAAGTCGCGACGATTAGTTTCTGCTGCGCGAGTGCGTGGACGGCAAAAGGATTCTGCGGATACGCCTCAAGCGAGCGCTCAAGCATGCGCAACGCTAGTTTCTGCTTCCTTAAACGCCTAAGCAGCAGTGCGTACTGCAGCCAGAAATGGCCATCCTGCTGAAGTGCAACCTCGAACCTTTCGTATAGCTTTGGGGCGCGATCAAGTGCTCCATGGCGATCATACGCATCATAGACGTTCCGATTGTTTAACAAAAACTTGAACAATCTCCCGTCTACCTGGCTTACAGATTTTATGACGGGCATTTTGAACTTAGAGAAGTATGATATCAACGAGACGAGTGCGTCCTCGTACTCATGTAAACCAACGTAGCTTTCTATCGCGTGTCTAGCATATAGCTCGTGCCTAGCCCGTAGCCTTCCATTGTTGTCGACCTCAACGATCCCACTTAACCGGCGTAGACCATCCGTAAGTGAGCTCGTACTCGCGGAATGCTTAAACACGCTTGTGGCTGCCGCAAAGCTGACCCCTGTCCTCGGCAAGGTGCATATAGACGCAACAACCAAAACGTGCCGCGCGGCTGTGTCCTCAATCCGGCCTAACTCATCTTCGATTATCTGATCGAATCCCGCCCCATAAGTAGCCTCCTTGAGGGCGATCAGCAGTTGCTCTTTGCTGCGTTTGAAACGCTCTCTCTTCTCCTCCAGCGGGAGCCGACTGAATCTAGGTGCAGGATAGAAGTTGTCGATTTTAACGATAAGCTTGTCGACATCCCGGTGCGAGAATCGAGGCATATCGAGGCGCCGAACCCGATCCTCCATGTCAAACCCAATTCGCGATGCCCATTCGCCGGATCGCGCTGTCGTTAAGATGTGGATCCTGCGAAACCGGGGATCCATTACGATTTCTCGCACCTCCTTAGCGTACAAGTAGAGGTCGTCCACAACGACCACTGCATCCCTATCGCCAATGTAACGCGCGAGCGCTCCAAATGCGTCAAGGAAGGACACTTGCTTGGGTAAGTATTGGTAGACGGGGATTGAATGTTTCTGCGACAGGCGCAAGGCACTCCACAAAACGAACGTGGATTTCCCGCATCCCGCCTCGCCCGATATGACAATGACGGGCTGGCGTTGAATGTCCTTAGTTATAACCGGCTCCAACACTTGGTAGGAGTCGAGCTCAGCAATTTCGCGCCTCAGAATTACGGACCAGTTTGGCCCGAACCCTTCGTAAAAAAGTGAACGATAGCGGGCCGAATCGATCTCATGGGCTGCTACGAACTTGCTTATAGCTTCAATATTTATCGGGGCGAAACTCGTAAGACGTTCAAGGTCAGCGATCGTGCGTGATCCGTCCGACGGCAAAGAGGTAGCTTTAAGGATATCCTCGGGACCAATACCATTCCCAAAGCGAGCTAAGAGAATGCGGAAGAAATCTGCCGCTGTTAGCCGTATGTGCCGAATTTGCTCTTGAGCCAATGACTCGCGATCAATCTCCGAGAGGGCTGTTGGAGTCACCATGTAGGCTTCACCAGAAAAACCGCTAAGTCTTCACCCAAACGGTCGTACCACGGTTTACCGAACGCAGCGTTCTCCGCGTAATCTCGTTCAGAGAATACTATCCCGTCTTCGAGCCTGTCAGCTTGGCCATGGAGATAGATGACTTGGAGATCGGTGAAGCTCTTCCATTCTTCTCGCCTTGAGCTCAAGCCGTTAAAGAATGAGAGAAACTGCCGGCGCTGCTTTAGCGGGACGTTTTGTACAGTGTCGTCAACGTTGAACGTATAAAGGCGCTTCCAGGTGAATCGCAGGGCGGTTTCTAGGGGAGGAGACGGAAGGCAGTTCGTGAAATTGTCACGAAAGATTTCAGAAAGGCGAATGTCTCCGATCCGAGGTCGCGCAGCATTCATTACGCGCTTAAGCTCTTCGCCTGAATACGTGAAGCCTGCGGTTTCGGCCAACAGCTTAGACAGCTGTACGGTGCTGACTATATCGTTACCGTATCTGTTTCGCGCACCGACAGACATGCCGGTGCCAGTCACCAAGACAACCTTGCCTTTCTCGAGATCCTCGATCAACTTTTCCGGCAAAGTTGCCGCTGCTTCATCATGCATTGGACAGGCCCCCTCCTGTGAAAGCTGCCACAGAGTGTTTGTTGACTGCAAGTCTGGAAAGAAGGGAAAGGAGTATAACAACCGTAGGCTTAGACGCCTGGTTATCTGGGCAGCTTAGCTCAAGCAGTGCGGACCGACTGGGCGATTCGCAGAAGAAGTGGGATCGCGTGGTCCCAATTATCTCCCTGCTGGTGCCAAGCGCCCGTGGTTCGACAGGCTCACCATGAGGGCTACTGAGGGGATCGCGCCACTCCCCAACTATGGTTGCGGCGCGGAGGCGGTTTTTCATTCGAGGGGAATACATACGCAGTTTCATTCGGCCGGCCGTTTTTGGGATCGGCATGCTTGCGGCTCTGGCGAGCGCCCAGGCGGAGGGGTTCGAGGACATCATCCTCTCGGCCACCGAGGACGCCGAGGAAGGCCAGGACGGTTTTGCCACCGACATGCCAAAAATCTACCTGTCGGCGACCATCACCAACGAGGTGGCGTCGGGCTCGAAATTGACGGTCGCCAGGTTCGCGCTCGACACGGGCGGCGTGGCGCCGCCCAACTACAAGATCGACGAGGTCAGCTTCGACGTCGGCGACAACCATGTCGATGCTTCGCTGAGCCGTCCCGACAATGGCCGGCCGGTTGGCAACTGCTAGGTGCAGCTGATCGTTGGCGGCGAGGTGATGGAGACGGTGGATTTTTGGGTGGAATGAGGGGGGCGTTTGAGGCTGCTGGTGCCAAGCGCCCGTGGTTCGACAGGCTCACCATGAGGGCTACTGGGATGCCGCGTGCTTCATGAGGGCTACCGGGGCGCCGCGTGCTTCATGAGCGAGCTGGTGCTGGCCAACGCGAAGGCCCAAGCGCGCAAACGCTGCAGAACTGGCGCAGGCGAAACCCAAATCCCTCATGGTGAGCCTGTCGAACCATGAGGGATTTGGGGTTCGCTATGGGCGAGGGCTCGGCAAGGGAGGGGTGCATGGAAGTCACCGTCTACATCGTCCGCTGCTCCGACGGGTCGTATTACACCGGCCTCACGAAGCAGGAGGTCGAGGCGCGCGTGTGGGAGCACAATGCCGGTGTCCATGACGGCTATACGCGCAAGCGGCGGCCAGTGGTGCTGGTGTTCACCGAAACCTATGACCGCATCACCGAGGCGATCGAGCGCGAGCGGCAGATCAAGGCCTGGAGCCGCGCCAAGAAGGAGGCGCTGATCGCACTGCAGTATGAACGCCTGCCGGAACTGGCGCGCAACCGGCAGAATGTGCCCTACGTCAGGAAGTGGCCGCCGCTGGAGGGGTAGACGGTGCCAAGTGCTCGCTCGACAGGCCCATGGTTCGACAGGCTCACCATGAGGGATGCTGAAGCGCCGCGCGCTTCATAAGCGAACTGGTGCTGGCCAATGTGAACGCCCAAGCGCGTCAACGCTCCAGAACTGGCGCAGGCGAAACCCAAACGCCCTCATGGTGAGCCTGTCGAACCATGAGCCTGTCGAACCATGAGCCTGTCGAAGGAGGGGATTTGGGTTCGCCTTGAGAAGCGCCAAGCGCCCGGGGTCCGACAAGCTCACCATGAGGGCTACTGGAGCGCCGCGCCTGTCGCGAAGCGCCACCCCCCTCAAGAGGAAGGGAGCCAGCATCAACCTGCCGTGATGAACGCGCTCTTTTTCGGGAACTGCGCGAAGACGGAGGCCGGGACGCCGAAGTTCGCGGCCAAAAGTTCGGGCGGGTTGCCGGCGAGCCAGGCGGTGGCGGAAATCTCCTGGTAGGTGCCGCTGTTGAGCACCAGGACGAGTACGACGTCTTCCTCGCCGACGTTCTCGATGTAGTGGCCGTAGCCGAGCGGGACATAGCCGACGTCGCCGGGCCCGTAGTCGAAGGTGCGGTTGCGGCCTTTTGCGCCGAACACCGACATGCGCGCGCGGCCTTTTAGATAATACTGCCACTCGTCGGCATTCGGGTGCCAGTGCATCTCGCGCAGGGCCCCGGGTTTCAGCCGCATGACCGCGCCGGTCATGTTGGCCGAGAGCGGGAACTCGGTCGCCGAGGCGAGATTGATCGCTCCGCCGGCGAAGGTTTGGGGCTGCTGCGCCTCCAGGCGGTAGCGGTGCGTGAGGGGTCCGCTCGCCTGCGAGCCGAAGGGCGGGTCGACGGGCAGCGGGCCCGGCTCCGTCCCCTTGCCGATAAAAACTTCCTGCTTGGGAAAGTTTTCGAAAATCGATGCCGGCACGCCAAAGTTCTTGGCCAGGATTTCCGGCGGCGTGTGGGCGAACCAGTCGGTGCTGCTGAAGGTGGAAAAGCCGGAGAAATGGCCGTTGTCGAACACCTCTATGAACTGGCATTCGCCGTCGCCGTAGGCCTGGATGCAATGCCCATGGCCGCGCGGAAAATACCAGACGTCGCCGGCGGCAAAATCCAGCACCTCGCAGTGGCCGGCCGGATCGGAGGCGGTGACCCGGCAGTGGCCGCCGATGACATAGGCCCATTCGGCCGCGTTGGCGTGCCAGTGCAACTCGCGGATGCCGCCGGGCGCCAGATTGACCAGCACGCCGGCGATGTTCTCCGAGGCGGGGAACTCCAGCACCGAGGCCTCGCGGAAATAGCCGCCGTCATGCGTGACCGGCTTCTGCTCACCGAGCGGGAAGCGGAAGGTCGGTAGTTCGTCGGCCTGGGTGAGTGGGGTTTTGGCAGGGGCGGGCGCCTGTGCCTGCGCGGGTTCTCCCGCCGCGGCCGCGGCAAGCACGCCGCCGGCTCCCGCCGCAGCTGCGCCAAGCGCGCTCCGCCTTGTCATGGTGATCATGCTGGCTCCTCCCTTTGTGAGGAACAGGCGCGGCCGCTGGTCCGGGCGTCAAGGCAGGCAGAGTGCTCGGGCGGTCGCCGAGGGCGATTCGATATGGTTGTCGCCTGAGAGAAGGGGACCAACGATCCCTCTGCCGGAAGTGACGTGCACTTCCGCGAGTTTCTGGGGTTATTTTACTAAATCTTCGGCAGGGACTCAAGGACAGCGCTGGTCGGGAGGGGCCGTTGGTGCCAAGCGCCCGTGGTTCGACAGGCTCACCATGAGGGCTACTGGGACGTCGTGTCCAGCATGAGCGAATTGGTGGCCACCAACATGAACGCCGAAGCGCGTCGACGCTCCTGAACTGGCAGTTGCGAAACCCAAATCCCCTCATCCTGAGCCTGTCGAAGGGTGGGATTTGGGTTTCGCGTTGAGATCAATCCCCCATCTTCAGCGCTTCGATGAACGCCGCCTGCGGGATTTCGACCTTGCCGAACTGGCGCATGCGCTTCTTGCCCTCCTTCTGCTTCTCGAGAAGCTTGCGCTTGCGGGTAACGTCGCCGCCGTAGCATTTTGCGGTGACGTCCTTGCGCAGGGCGGAAATGGTTTCGCGGGCGACGATGCGGCCGCCGATCGCCGCCTGGATCGGGATCTTGAACATGTGCTGCGGGATCAGCTCCTTGAGCTTCTCGCACATGGCGCGGCCGCGCTTTTCCGCCGCCGAGCGGTGGACCAGCATGGAGAGCGCGTCGACCGGCTCGTCGTTGACCAGGATCGACATCTTTACGAGGTCGCCCTCGCGGTAGTCGGTGAGGTGGTAGTCGAAGGAGGCGTAGCCCTTGGAGATCGACTTCAGCCGGTCGTAGAAGTCGAACACCACCTCGTTGAGCGGCAGGTCGTACTGCAGCATGGCGCGCTTGCCGACATAGGAGAGGTCGACCTGGATGCCGCGGCGGTCCTGGCAGAGCTTCAGGATGCCGCCGAGATAGTCGTCGGGCGTGAGGATGGTGGCGCGGATCCACGGCTCCTCGATGTGGTCGATGCGCACGACGTCCGGCATGTCGGCCGGGTTGTGCAACTCCTTCACGGTGCCGTCGGTGAGGTGCATGCGGTAGACGACGCTCGGCGCGGTGGCGATGAGGTCGAGGTCGAACTCGCGCTCCAGCCGCTCCTGGATGATCTCGAGATGCAGCAGCCCGAGGAAGCCGCAGCGGAAGCCGAAGCCGAGCGCGGCGGAGGTCTCCATCTCGAAGGAGAAGGAGGCGTCGTTGAGCCTGAGCTTGCCCATGGCGGCGCGCAGGTCCTCGAAGTCGGCCGCGTCCACCGGGAAGAGCCCGCAGAAGACGACGGGCTGCGCCGGCTTGAAGCCGGGCAGCGGCGTCTCGGTCGGGCGGCGGTCCTCGGTGATGGTATCGCCGACGCGGGTGTCGGCCACTTCCTTGATGGAGGCGGTGATGAAGCCGAACTCGCCCGGGCCGATCTCGTCGGCCTGGATCATTTTCGGCGTGAAGTAGCCGGCGCGCTCGACGGGGTACTTGGCGCCGGTGCCCATCATACGGATGGTCTGGCCCTTCTTCAGGACGCCGTCGATCACGCGCACCAGGACGATGACGCCGAGATAGGCGTCGTACCAACTGTCGACCAGCATGGCCTTGAGCGGCTTGCTCGCATCGCCTTCCTTGGGCGGCGGGAGCTGGTGGACAATGGCCTCGAGCACGCCTTCGATGTTGAGGCCGGTCTTGGCGGAGATCTCGACGGCGTTCGAGGCATCGAGCCCGATCACCTCCTCGACCTGCTCCTTGATGCGCTCGGGCTCGGCGGCGGGCAGGTCGATCTTGTTGAGGACCACGACGATCTCGTGGTTGTTGTCGATCGCCTGGTAGACGTTGGCGAGCGTCTGCGCCTCGACGCCCTGTGAGGCGTCGACTACCAAAAGCGATCCCTCGCAGGCGGCGAGGCTGCGCGACACCTCGTAAGCGAAGTCGACGTGGCCGGGGGTGTCGATAAGGTTCAGCACATAATCCTGACCGTCCTTCGCCTGATAATTGAGGCGCACGGTCTGCGCCTTGATGGTGATGCCACGCTCCTTCTCGATCTCCATATTGTCGAGAACCTGCTCCTTGCCGGCCATTTCGCGCGCGTCGAGGCCGCCGGTCATCTGGATCAGGCGATCGGCGAGCGTCGACTTGCCATGGTCGATATGGGCGACGATGGAGAAGTTGCGGATGTTCTTGAGCGGCGTGGTCATGAGCGCGCGTTTACCAGCCTGACCGACGGGCGACAAGCGCGGGGACAAGGCCTGCTGCGCCTTTCGACGCAAGGTTGCGCGGACTACTGGCAGGCCGAGGAGACAGGCGCTATGTTCTGCCGGTCGCGCCTGGGCAGAGGCGCGCGGCTTACTTTGGGGGATACCGTGTGGGCATAGCGGCACCGATTGCGCCGGAGCAGTCGAGATTTCCGGTCACGGCGACGGCGGCCCTGATCATCGGCTTCTTCGTCCTGTTCGTGGCGGTTCTTTCGACTGCGATCGTGCAGGCAAGACAGGAAGCCCAGCGCGCCGCAGCGACCCGTGCCGAGGCCGCCTCGCAGGTGGTGGCCACAAATACCAAATGGATCGTGGAACTGGCGCGCCAGGCGCTGCAGCGCATCGACGCTTCACTCGGGCCGGACATAAACCATGTCCCCGGCCAGACGGTGCAGAACATCGAGGACGCGGTGCAGGGCCTGCCAGGCACGGTCCAGGCCTATGTCTTCGATGCAAACGGCGAGACGCTTTACTCCACGAATCCGAAGATCCGGCCCATCACCGTAACGGACCGAGATTATTTCCAGGCCGCCCGATCCGGCGCGCGATGGAGTAGCTCATCGCTGCTGATCAGCAAGTTGGACGGCAAGCAGATCTTCGTCTTCGCCAAGCGGCTGGAGCGCGCCGGCAAGTTCGCCGGCATCGCCGCAGTCTCATATGACGTCGAGCTGTTCCGGGAAATCTGGGCCTCGCTTGGTTTGAGCACGAACTCGACGGTCAGCATCATCCGCAAGGACGGGCAGCTGACGGCGCGCTTTCCTCTGGCGGACGGGCCGCTCGACATGAGCGAATACGTGCTGTTCACGGAATATCTGCCGAAGAGCCCTGAGGGTGTATACCCGGCGGTCTCGCCCGCAGACGGCGTCTCCCGTTTCGTCGCCTACCGGATGGTTCCCGAGACCGACTTCATCGCCGTCGCGTCCGTCAGCGCGGGTGCCGCCTACCAGTTGTTCTGGCGCAACACGCTGTGGCTGCTCGGACTATCGGTCCCGACTGCGATCGCGCTGGCGGTCGCCTCGCTATGGATCGTGCGCCTAGTGCGCAGCGGGCTGAAGCGGCAGGCGGAATTGGAGGAGGCTCTGCGGCTCAACCAACTGCTCTTCCGCGACACGCATCATCGCGTGAAGAACAATCTGCAATCCGTGCAGTCGCTGGTCAGGATGCAGAATATCCCGCCGGAGAGCATGGCCGACCTGCAGTCGCGCATCGGGGCCATGACCGCCGTGCACGAACACATGTACAGGCTCGACCAGTACTCGGAGATCGAGGCGCACGAACTGATCCCGTCGATCGTTGAGCCGCTCACCCAGACTTTCGGGATCGAGGCGGACATCCTCACCGAGATCGAGCCGCTGGTGATCGATCGCGATTTCGCGACCCCGCTGGCGCTGCTGGTCAACGAGGTCGTCACCAATGCGCTGAAATATGCGTTTCCCGATGGCCGGCGCGGCTCGATCCGCATCAGCCTAACCCCGGCCGACAACAACATGGCGCGGCTCACCATCGCCGACGATGGCATCGGCTTCGATCCCGCCGCGGTGGTTTCGGGAATGGGCAATCGGCTGATCAAAGGCATGGTGACCCAGCTCGGCGGGACTTATTCCTACACGCACGATGGCGGCACGACGTTCGCCGCCGAGATCCAGGTCACCTCGCCCTCGCCCTCCGTCCTGTCCAAGGAGAAGGCAGCGTGAGATAAGGCGGGACCCTTCCGCTTCGTCATCCTCGGGCGGAGCAGCCACTAAGCGGCGCGCCGGAGACCCGAGGATCCATGCCGGAACCCAAATCCCTCATCCTGAGCCTGTCGAAGGACGGGATTTGAGTTTCGCCTCCGTAGTTCTGAAGCGTTGAAGCGCTTGAGCGTTCACATTGTCCAGCACCAGTTCGTTCATGAAGGGTGCGACGCTTTACCAGCCTCATGGTTCGACAGTCTCACCATGAGGGCTACTGGAGCGCGGCGCTTCGCGGCCGCTCCGCCCTAGAATGACGGAGGAAAGAATACGGCTGGCGGGCAAAGTCGCGACGAACCGTGCGCCATGATGTCTGTTAAGCCTCTACCCCTGGCGATGGCCTCCCGACCTCACCCCGACAGTGCCTGGTCTACCTCCTGGCGGAGCGGGATGGCCGGCTGGGCGCCGTTCTTCAGGCACGCCAGCGAACCGGCGGCGGCGGCGCGGCGCAGCGCCTGCTCGAGCGGCAAGCCTTCCGAGAGCGCTGCGGCGAAGTAGCCGCAAAAAGTGTCGCCCGCGCCGACCGTATCGACCGGGGTGACCGGCAGCGCCGGGACGCGGTGTAACTGGTCTCCGGTGGCCGCGACGACGCCCTGACCGCCGAGGGTGACGACCACGGTGCGGCCGGTGCTGAATGCAAAGCTCCGCATGCGGGCTTCGCGGTCGCCGCCGGAAAGGCCGAGCGCACGCGCATAGAGGTCGAACTCGGTCTCGTTGGCGACGACGTAGTCGGCCTTGGGCAGAAGCGCAGCCGCTTCCGGCCGGTAGGGAGCGGTATTGAGAATGGAGACCGCTCCCGCCGGGCGGGCCTTGTCGAGCGCGGCCTCGACCGTCTCCAGCGGCACCTCGTGCTGGAGCAGCAGCACCTCGCCCTTGCCGAGATCGAGCATGGCCAGATCACCGGGCAGCACCGTGCCGTTGGCGCCGGAGGCGATGACGATCACGTTCTCGGCGGCGGCATCGACGAAGATCAGCGCGATGCCCGTCGCCGCATGCGCCTCACGGACCTTTGAAAGGTCCACCTGGGCCTCCTTCAGAAGCGCCAGCGCCTCGGCGGCGAAGGCGTCCTTGCCGACCGCGCCGACCATGCGGACTTTGCCCCGGGCGCGCGCGGCCGCGAGCGCCTGATTGGCGCCCTTGCCGCCTGGGGAGGTTTGGAAGAGGGAACTCGGCACCGTCTCGCCCGGCGCCGGCAGGCGCTCCACATTGGCGATGAGATCAAGGTTGATCGAGCCGACGACCGTTATCAAGCGAGCCTCCTGGGTTCTTCCAGGCTCGATCTAGCCGCTCTCTGCGTTCAAGGGAACCGGGCGTGCGCCAAGGGACGGCCACTCTGTCGCCGCAGGCGGTAGCGCAATCGCCCATGGAACGTCTGCGGAACTTGAGCGGCCATGTCCCCCCCTCCTAACCCCTCCCCACAAGGGGAGGGGGACCGGTTGGCGCTCTTACCGCCACCGCTCTCTAAGATCGGACCTGGGTGGCCGCGCTGCGAATTCCCTCCCCCTTGGGGTGGGGGTAGTTGCATATGCGATAGCTCCTCCCAGCGGGGGAGAGGAAACGATGAGCTTGGCGCACGCGTACTCAGCACCGCGCCAGTTGCCCAGCCTCCCAGCCAAGGATGGCGCGCTTGCGCGTCAGGCCCCAGTGATAGCCGGTGAGTGCGCCGGATTTCCCGAGCGCACGGTGGCAGGGAACGACGAAGGACAGCGGGTTGGCACCGATCGCCGCGCCGACTGCGCGGCTGGCGCCGGGCCGGCCGATCTCGGCCGCGATCGCGGAATAGCTGCGCGCCCTGCCCATCGGGATCTTCAGCAGCGCCTGCCAGACGCTCATCTGAAAATCGGTGCCGATCATCACCACGCGCAGCGGCTGGTCCGCCCGCCAGCGCGCGGGATCGAAGATGCGCGCGGCATAGGGCGCGGTCGCGGCCATGTCCTCGACATAGGCGGCATTCGGCCAGCGCCCGCTCATGTCGGCGAAGGCGGCGCGCTCCTCGCCCGGATCGTTGAAGGACAGGCCCGCAAGGCCGCGATCGGTCACCATGATCAGGGCAATCCCGAAGGGCGAGATGTGGTAGCCGTAGCGGATGGTGAGCCCAGCGCCGCGGCTCTTGTAGTCTCCGGGTGACATCGCCTCGTGCGTGACGAAGAGGTCGTGCAGCCGGCCCGGGCCGGACATGCCGATCTCAAGCGCTGTCTCCAGCAGGGGCAGGCCGCCGTCGAGCAGCCGGCGCGCATGATTGAGCGTCACCGCCTGCAGGAAGGCTTTCGGCGACAGCCCGGCCCAGCGGGTGAAGAGCTTTTGCAGGCCGGTCGGGGTTTCGCCCACTTCGGCGGCAAGCGCCTCCAGCGAGGGCTGGTCCCGATAGTCGAGGCTGATTTTTTCGATGACGCGGCGAACGACGGAATAGTCGCCGCCGTCCGGTGTGATGTCCTTGAGAAGGACTGCGGTCTGAGCGTTCACGGCAAATCTCCTTTACCGTGACTATGGCGCTCCGAAGCGCAACTCTCCACCCGTTTCCTGCTTAGCCGCGCCGTGCGGTCGTCAAGGCCTGGCCGAAGGCTGCGGCAAAGCTCTCGCGATCGTCCGGATTGAGGAAGGAGCCGATCGCAACCTCCTCGCCGCGCGACTCCACGGCCATCCGAGTGATGCCGATCTCGTCGTGGCGGGCCACCGAAAAGCGGGTCCAGAAGGGATTGAAGCGATGCTCTTCGGCGCGCCCCGAGGGCGCGACCTTGCGGATGTCGAGGGCTGTCCGCGAGATCGACACTTCCTCGCGGGCGCGGGCCGCACGGTAGTTCAGCCGGAACGCGACGTAGACCGCAATCACATCCAGCCCGAAGAAGCCGAAGACCGGCCAGGCGCCGTTGGCAAGGAAGATCGCTCCGGTGACGATCCAGGCGAAGAGAAGCGAGCCCATGAGCAGGGCGAAGCCAGTCCGGCCGAGCGAGCGGTGCGGGGTCAGCAGCGCCCGGAAGAACGGCTCATCGGCGTCGACGCGGTTTGTCTCCGTCATGCCGGATAATTATAGAGGGCGCATGAAAAACCCCAAGCTCAAAAGCGCCGCAGCACCGGCCAAGCGCACCGGTTCGAGCGCGAAACCAAAGCCCCGCCCCCGCCGGCCGCGCTCGCTTTACAGCCCCGAGGAAATCCATGAGATTTTTCGCCGCTTCTCGGTGCAGCGGCCGGAGCCGAAGGGCGAACTGGAGCACGTGAACGTCTTTACGCTGCTGGTCGCCGTGGTGCTCTCGGCCCAGGCCACAGACGTAGGCGTGAACAAGGCGACGCGGCCGCTGTTCGCCGTCGCGGATACGCCCGAGAAGATGGTGGCGCTCGGCGAGGAGCGGCTTGGCGAATATATCCGCACCATCGGCCTCTGGCGGGGGAAAGCGAAGAACGTCATCGCGCTCTCCGAGACGCTGATCGGCGAGCATGGCGGGCAGGTGCCGGATGATCTCGAGGCGCTGACGAAGTTGCCGGGGGTAGGGCGCAAGACGGCGAACGTCGTGCTCAACATGGCCTTCGGACATCACACCCTGGCCGTCGACACGCACATCTTCCGGATCGGCACCCGGCTGCAACTGGCTCCCGGCAAGACGACCGACGAGGTGGAGAAAGCTTTCCTGCGCATTATCCCTCCGGAGTATCTGCGTCACGCCCATCATTGGCTGATCCTGCACGGCCGCTATGTCTGCAAGGCGCGCAAGCCTGACTGCATCCGCTGCGTGATTGCCGACCTGTGCAAGTCGCCGGAGAAGTGGAATTCGGTCCCCGCGCCGCTGGTTCAGCTCGGTCCGGAAGAGAACCCGGAGCTGGTGGCGGCGCAGTAGGGCTATAGGCTCACGGCCTGTTCCGCGCGAACAGATTCCACCGCACGGTGCCGAGCCGGATGCGCTCGCGCGCGAGCGTCAGCAGGCCCGAGCCGCCAATGACGGCGATCCCGGCGATCGCCCAGAGATCGGGCCGCTCGTTGAAAATCATGGCGCCGATCACCACCGCCCAGGCGAGCTGGGAATATTGCGTCGACGCCAGCGCGTTGGCGGGCGCATACTTGGTCGCCCTGAGCAGGCCGATATTGCCGCAGGCGGAAAAAACCCCGGCGATCACCAGGATGCCGGCTTCCTCCCAGGTGGGCAGCCTTGCGGTGGTCAGCGCCATCGCCACCCCATTGAAGACAAGGATGTGGATGATCACGAAGGCCAGCATCGTTGTCTGGCGCTCGTGGTTGGAGAGCGCGCGCATGAGCACGACCACGATCGACCCAAGCAGCGCTATAGCCAAGGCGGCGAAGTGACCGAACTCGATCGCGCGGAAGCCGGGCCTCACCACGAGAAGGACGCCGATGAAGCCGGCGACAACGGCGAACCATCGCCACGGGCCAACTTGCTCCTTGAGGAACAGGATGGAGAAGATCGTGATGAACAGCGGCGACAGGAAGATGATCGCATAGACCTCTGCCAGCGGAATGGTCGTGAACGCCACCACGCCGAGAACGCTGCATGCGAGGCCGAGCAGCGCACGGGTCTGGACGGCCAGTGGCCGCTTCATGCGCCAAAAATCGGCCCAGCGTTCTTCGCGGGGCTTGGCTAGGAAGATGCAGATGCCGGAGATCAGCGCCAGGAAGAAGCCGATCTCGAAGACGCTGAGTTTACCGCCCAGCGCCTTGATGGCCGCGTCGCTCCAGGAATAGGTGGCATAGGCGAATAGCGCGAGCAGGATACCGTTGTTCACGCGGAGGCAGCTTTCGAAACGGAGGCACCGCCTCGAATCGAGCGGCGACGCGACGCTTACCGGTTTCTCAGGCCCAATGCTTGGTCCAGTTCCGCGCGAAAGTGGCGGCTACCTGGACATGCAGACGGCCTCGGCCGCCCGGCCTACCCTGCATGCCTCAGGCTGACACCTGACGCCTGGTCGAACAGCGCGACCTTGCCCGGATTCCAGCCGAAGCGGACGTCCTGCTCCATTGCCAGTTCGATGCGGGCCGGGGCGGTGGCGTGCAGCAGGTGGTCGCCGACCCTGAGCGTCACGATCTTCTCGACGCCGTGGTTCTCCACGTCATGCACCTTAGCCTCGACCGGCGCTCCCGCCTCCAGCACGATGTCCTCGGGGCGGATGCCGAAGACCAGCGGCCTGCCGTCAGCCCCGCTTGGCCGGGCGGCACCGTTATAGGGCAGCTCGAAGCTCGCTGGCGCGATCACCGCCCGGCCCGAGACGAGCCGGCCCTCCAACAGGTTCATCGGCGGCGAGCCCACGGCGCGCGCCACGAAGGTATTGAGCGGGTTGTTGTAGATCTCATAGGGCGTGCCGGTTTGCACCAGGTTCCCGTGGTTGAGCACGCCGATCTTGTCGCCCATCGACATCGCCTCGATCTGGTCGTGGGTGACGAACAGGAAGGTGGCGCCGAGCCCCATCTGCAGGTTCTTGAGCTCCGTCCTGAGCGCCTCGCGCAGCTTTGCGTCTAGCGCCGAAAGCGGCTCGTCCATCAGGAAGACGCGCGGCTTGCGCACGATCGCCCGGCCGATCGAGACGCGCTGCATCTCGCCGCCCGAGAGCCGGTCGGTCTTGCGCTCCAGGAGATGCTCGATGCGCAGCGTCCTCGCCACCCGCGTTACACGCTCCTTGATCTCCGCATCCGGCACGCGCCGGATCTTCGACTTGAGCGGAAATTCCAGGTTCTCGCGCACCGTATAGCGCGGGTAGAGAGAGTACTGCTGCAGCACCAGCGCCACATCGCGCTCGGCGGCGCCCCAGTCACCGACATCCGTGCCGTCGATGAAGATTTGTCCCTCGCTGGGTTTTTCGAGGCCGGCGATGAGCCTGAGCGTCGTGGTCTTCCCCGCCCCGGTCTCTCCGAGCAGGACGAAGAACTCGCCGTCCTCGATCTCGAGGTTGAGTCCCTTCAGAGCAAAGTGATTGCCGAAGCTCTTGGTGATGTTCTGCAATTGGATGTGGGCCATCGGTCAATTCGCTCCGACACATCTCGAAACGGAGCCCGCGCAACGGGACGGTGAGAGGGTCGACCTCTTCCGGGACATCACAGCCTCACCCCCAGCGAATTCCGCTCTGCGCGTCGAAGAAGTGCGCATGTGCCGGGTCGAGCCGCGCAAACACCCGGTCGCCCGCCCTGGCGACGTAGCCGGCCTTGGTGCGGGCGCGCAGCATCTGTTCGCCGATCTTCAGATCGACGATGTCGTGCGAGCCGAGCGGCTCGATGATGTGCGCCTCGACCGGCAGGTAGCCCGCCGCCGCCTCGTGCCGCACCTCGACGCCCTCGGGCCGGATGCCGAGCGTCAGCCCATCTGATGCAGCCTTGCCGTTGAGCTTGGACAGGAGTTCGAGCGGGAAGGCAAAGCCTTCGGGCGCGCCGCTTGGCACGACTTGCGCACTGCCATTGCTCTCGCTCACCCGCACGGGCGCGACGTTCATCACCGGACTGCCGACGAACTGCGCCACGAACAGGTTCGAAGGGTATCTGTAGACTTCCTCCGGACTGCCGACCTGCTGCAGCACGCCCTCGTGCATGATGACGATGCGGTCGGCGAGCGCCATCGCCTCGATCTGGTCATGGGTGACATAGATCGTGGTCGAGCCCTGTTTCACGTGAAGCCGCTTGATCTCGGCCCGCATCTCCTCGCGGAGCTTGGCGTCGAGCGCGCCGATCGGCTCGTCCATCAGCATCGCCTTCGGCCGCCGCACCAACGCCCGACCGATGGCGACGCGCTGCATGTCGCCGCCCGACAGCGCCGAAGGTTTTCGGCCGAGCAGGTCGCTGATCCTGAGGATTTTTGCGATCTCGCGGACCGCTTTGTCGACTTCCCCCTTGCTCATGCGGGTGGCGCGCAGCGGAAAGGCGATGTTCTCGTAGACGGTCATGTGCGGGTAGAGCGAGAACGACTGGAACACCATGGCGATGTCGCGGTCGGCCGCCTTCATGTGCTGGACCGGCTTGCCGTCGATCAGGATGTCGCCTTCGTCGATCGTCTCCAAGCCCGCTATGCCGCGCAAGGTGGTGGTCTTGCCGCAGCCGGACTGGCCGAGCAGCACGATGAATTCGTTGTCCTCGATCCTGAGGTTCAGGTCCTTGATGACCTGCACCTCGCCGAACCATTTCTGGACGCCGCGAAGCTCGATCTGGGTCATGGATGACCCTCCGTGCTCGGCGCTTCGTCGTCCTCGGGCACCACCTTGGCCCCGAACCAGTTGGTGAGCAGGAAGGTGACCAGGCCGACGAGGATGATGGTGAGGCCGTAGCGGTGCAGGAAGAGGTTCCACGGCTGGCAGAGCGCCACGATGCCGAGCACCATGACGATCTCCGCTATGCGCTGCAGTTTCTCGCTGCCGATCATTTGCGGATCGCTCCGAAGGACATGCCGCGCAGCAGGTGGTTGCGGAGCAGGAAGGTGAAGATCGCCACCGGCAGCAGGAACAGGAAGGTACCCGCCGCGATCACCGTCCAGTCCGGCAGGCCGGAACCGACCTGGGAGGGAATGAAGGGCGGTGCGGTCTGGGCACGGCGGTTAGTCATGATCAGCGCGAAGGCGTATTCGTTCCAAGCGGTGATGAAGCAGAACACCGCGGTCGCGGCGATGCCGGTCGCCGCCTCGGGTAGCACCACCTTGAAGAAGGCCTGCATGCGCGTGTAGCCGTCGACGAGGGCCGCCTCCTCATACTCCTTCGGGATCTCGTCGATGAATCCCTTCATCAGCCAGACCGAGAAGGACAGGTTGAAGGCCGTGTAGAGGATGATCAGGCCCCAATGGGTGTCGTTGAGGCCGACCACCCGGTACATCAGGAACATTGGGATCGCCACCACCACCGGCGGCAGCATGCGCGTCGACAGGATGAAGAAGAGCAGGTCGGCCTCGCCCTTGATCTTGAAGCGCGAGAAGCCGTAGGCCGTAAAGGTGCCCATGCCGACGGCGAGCACCGTGGAGGTGACTGCCACGATGAGCGAGTTCATGAAGCGGTCGGGATAGGCCGACATCTGCACCTGGCCCTTGCCGTCGCGCACGACCTTCTCGCCGCCGTTCATGACGATGCGCTCCCACCAGGGTGCCGCTTCGTACTCTTCCGGCGTGGGCTGGGTGCGTAGCTGCGAGCGCTTGGCGAAGAGTTTTACGAAGGACGACACTTCCGGCTGGAACAGCACAGTCGGCGGGATGGTCGTGGCGAGGTTGCGCGGCTTGAACGCCGTCGAGGCGATCCAGTAGATCGGCGCCAGGAAGATCAGCGTGATGACAAGGACCGCGACGATGGCGAGGCGGTTCAGCGCCACTTCAGTGGAGGTCTTGACCTGAGCCATCTCAATGCGCTCCCGCCTGAATGCTTGTCAGGGGGGTATTCGTGGCCGCAGAGCGGGCGTTGTTCGTACCCCCGCCCCTCACCCCTCCCCACAAGGGCGAGGGGGACCGGAGACGCTGCCGCCCCCATAGCTGCCGGTGACGAGTCTGCCCGACGAGCACGACTCCCTCTCCCTTGTGGGGAGGGGTGAGGGTTGGGGGTGTGCCCGCCCAAACCTTGAACGGAAGCAAGAAGCGCCACCGATCCATCTCAGCGCTCCTTCACCTTGTTGAGGTACTTCACGTAGATGTTGGTGATCGCCAGGATCATGATCAGCACGATGTAGGCGAGCGCGCAGGAGCGCCCGGTCTGCCATTCCTGGAACGCCATCTTGTAGAGGCGGATGGAGATCACCTCGGTGGTCGGCTGGCTGGTCAGGATGTAGGCGAGGTCGAAGGTCTTGAACGCCTCCATGGTGCGGAAGATGATCGCGATCATCAGGATCGGCGCGACCAGCGGCAGGGTGATCCGGAAGAAGGTGTAAAGCGGACCGGCGCGGTCGATCGCGGCAGCTTCGTAGAGGTGCTTGGGCACTGCCGACAGGCCGGCCAGCGAAAGCAGCATGACGAATGGCGACCACATCCAGATGTCGGTGATGGCCACGGCGTAGAGCGCCATGTCCGGATTGGACAGCCACTCGAATTTGCCAAGACCCAGGGCATAGTTGATGATACCGAAGGAGGGGTCGTAGAGCAGCTTCCAGAACAGGCCGACCACCGCCATCGACAGCATCATCGGCAACAGCAGCAGCGTGGTGAGCAGGCCCTTCAGGGGGATGTCGCGGTTGAGCAGCATCGCCGTGCCGAAGCCGACGAGCACCTGCCCGGCGACCGAGACGATGACATATTTCGCGGTGATCGCGAAGTTCGACCATATGAACGGGTCGTTGAGCAGTTCCCGATAGTTCTGCAGGCCGATGAAATTGGCGGCCGAATTGGTCGACGCACGGAAATCCGTGAAGGAATAGCCGAGCGAATAGATCAGCGGGAAGATGTTGAAGACGATCAGGAACAGGATCGTCGGGATGATGAAGACATTGCGGATCGTGAGATCGCTCCATCCGCGGGCGGCTGCCTTTGATTGCGGATCGAGCCGGGTCAGGACGGCAGTAGCCAAGGCCGGAGTTCCCTTGATTGAAAAGAAAGGGAGGGGGCGGGGCCTGCCCCCTCCCCAAAGAACCTGGTCGGCTTATTGGACGCGGTTGTATTTCTTGAAGGTCGCGTTCCAGTCCGCAGCCAGCGAATCGAGCACTTCCTTGGCCGTGCCCTGGTCGCCGGTGATGAAGGGATAGACGCGCTGGTTCATCTGGATCAGCAACTCGGCATACTCGGGCGTTGCCCAGAAATCCTTCACCTTGAACATGGTCTCGTAGAAGGCCTTGTTATAGGGCGTCGCGTTCTGGAATTCCGCGCTCTCCAGCACCGCCTTGTTGCAGGTGTAGCCGCCGAGCTCGGCCCACTTCTTCTGGGTCTCGTCCTTCACGAACCACTCGAGGAATTTGAATGCCTCTTCCTGGTTCTGCGAATAGGAGACGATCGAGATGCCCTGGCCGCCGAGCGCGGCGTACTGGTCGCCGCTCGGTCCCGCCGGATTGGCGAAGAAGCCGGTTCCCTTGGCGTTCGGATTGGAGGCTTCGTTCACCAGCGCCGGGAAGAAAGCGAAATAATTCATGCTCATCGCCGCCAGGTTCTCGGTGATCGCCTGGTTGTCCTCGATGAAGAAGGACTTCGCCCAGCCCGGAGGCGTGAACTTGTACAGCTCCTTGTAGGCCTCCAGCGCCGCGACGTTCTTGTCGGAATTGATGATGCCGTCGACCTTGTAGTTGGCGTAGTCGCCGAGCTCGCCGCCCCACGAGAAGATCGCGTTCTCGACGCCCATCACCATCGCGTCGTAGGAGTTGTCGGTGTAGATCGCGATGCCGTAGCGGTTCTGGTCGGGACGATGGAAGAATTCCGCGATGTCGCGCAGTTGCTTCCAGTCCTTCGGCACGTCGAGGTCGTAGCCGTACTTGGCCTTGAAGGACTCCTTCTCCTTGGGATCCTCGAACCAGTCCTTGCGGTAGGACCAGCCGACTGCATCGCCCTCGGCGGGGATGGCCCAGTACTTGCCGGAGGCCGACGGGTACTCCGCGTAGTACTTCACGGTGGCCGGAGCCATCGTCTCGCTGAGCTTGTGCTTGTTGAAGAAATCGGTGAGGTCGACATAGTGGCCGGCTTCCGACGCGGCACCGAGCCACTGCGAGTCGCCGACGACCATGTCGTAGGCGCTGCCCTTGGCGTTGAACTCGGTGAAGGCCTTGGTCTGGAAGTCGGACCAGGGCGTGGTCTCGACCGTGACCTTCACGCCAGTCTCGGCCTCGTAGAGGTTCGCAAGTTCCTGCAGGTAGTTGGCCGGATCCCATTCGGCCCAGAAGATGGTGAGTTCCGCCGCGAACGCCGAAGTTCCGCAGGCAAGCGAGAATCCGATGCCGGCAAGCATGCCGGTCAGTGTCTTTCGCATTCCGTCATTCCTCCCTTGTGCATCTGCATTCCCGGGCCTGCGGACACTCCCGTATGCCCGTCTTGCCTTCCGCCGCTTCGCGGGCCGGCCCTCCCCGGCCGGTTCGGACGCATCACGGCCTTCTGGCCGATTATGTTCCTCCTTTCAAATCTGGTATTACCAATAAGCGCTGCTCGTCAAGGGGCTTTGTTTCCCTTGGGCGAGGCTGGGTACGCGCCTTTGAACGGTCCCGAGCCTCTGCCACTCCTCAAAGTATTTGATTTCCGGCGCCGCAAGCGGTCTTAGCCCGAGGAAACTCGGCTCCTCGGCAGAAGGTTGTTCGCCGGACAATCTGGTCCAACCAGATTGTGCAAGCTTACATATGCAAACTCTCATCCATGCCGGCGGTGACCAGCGCGGAGGCTGCCCAGCGCGCCACTTCCATGGTGTCCTCGCTCCCCAGGCCCCAAATGTCCTTTAAAACGATTAGCACTTCAACACCGAAAATCAGCGACAGGGCTTGGGCGAGCCGGTCGAATTTTTCGGGCGGCAGCTTGTCCCGGAGCGGATCCAGGGCGCTCTTCAACAGATCCACGCGATGCCCACGGGCGAACTGCGGTTCCTCGCCCAGCGTTCCCGCCTGGCGCTTCGCCCATTGCTCTAGCGAGAGCTTCAGGGCCGCCTTGAAGGTCGCCTCATAGGCCTCGATCCGTGGCAGCGAGGTCGCGATCAGGTCGTCGACCCGCGCCGTGGCGTCGGCGGAGTCGGAGCGCCAGTCAAGGATCGGCCCGAGCCCCACGTCGACCACGGCCTGCACCAGCGCCGCCTGGCTTGGAAAATAACGGTAGGCGGTGGCGCGCGACACGCCGGCGGCTTCCGCCGCCTCGCTAACCGATGGCGTGGAGCCCGCTTGCATGAGGCGGCTTGCCGTCTCGAGCATCAGGCGGCGGGTACGAGCCCGCGGCCCGCGTTTCGTCTCTTCGGGTGCATCTGATTGACGTGAGACATCCATATCAATACGATACGCGCGTCTCACAATTTTGCAACTGCCATGAGGGCGCCGTGCCGCTGATCCCCCGCAGGACGATTCTCGAAAAATTCGGCAAGATGATCGAGGACGGGGTGCCGATCATCGGCGGCGGCGCCGGCACCGGGCTATCCGCCAAGTCGGAGGAGGCGGGCGGCATCGACCTCATCGTCATCTACAATTCCGGCCGCTACCGCATGGCCGGACGCGGCTCGGCGGCCGGCCTGCTCGCCTACGGAAACGCCAACGAGATCGTCAAGGAGATGGCGGTCGAGGTGCTTCCGGTGGTCAAGCACACCCCGGTGCTCGCCGGCGTCAACGGCACCGACCCGTTCGTCATCATGCCGCGTTTCCTGGCCGAGCTTAAGGAGATGGGCTTTTCGGGCGTCCAGAATTTTCCGACCATCGGCCTCTTCGATGGAAGGATGCGGCAGAGTTTCGAAGAAACCGGCATGGGTTTCGGCCTCGAGGTCGACATGATCGCCGCGGCGCACGAACTCGACCTCCTGACCACCCCCTATGTCTTCAACCCCGACGAGGCGCGGGCGATGGCCGAGGCCGGCGCCGACATCATCGTCGCGCATATGGGGGTCACCACCGGCGGGACGATCGGCGCCACCTCTGCGAAATGCCTGGACGATTGCGTGTCCGAGATCGAGGCAATCGCTCGCGCCGCGCGTTCGGTGCGCAAGGACGTCATCCTGCTTTGCCACGGCGGTCCAATCTCGATGCCGGAGGACGCCGGCTATGTCCTGGAGCGGGTCAAGGGCCTGCACGGCTTCTACGGCGCATCCTCGATGGAGCGCTTGCCTGCCGAAGCGGCGATCGCCAAGCAGACCGCCGATTTCAAGAGCCTCGCCATCGGGACGAACCAGCCGGGGAGGAACGGGAGGGTCCTGCAATGAGCGAAAGCGAAAAGATGTTCCGCTACCCGAAAGAGGTGAACACTTTTGCCTTCGACTGGGGAAGGCTGGCGCTGACTGTAGCACCCGAGGTGAACGGCGCGGAGCGCTTCTCCGGCGGCGTGGTGGACCTCGCCGCTGGCCAGGGACACTCCCGCCACAACCATCCCGGCTCTGAAGAGATCATCTTCGTGATCTCCGGCACCGGCGAGCAGATGGTCGAGGACGAAGCCGGCAACCCGGTGGTGCGCCAGGTCGGCCCCGGCTGCACCATCTATGTGCCGGAGAGCCGCTATCACTCCACGCTCAACACCGGCAGCGGCCCGATGCAGCTCTTCGTCGTCTATTCGCCCGCCGGCCCGGAGCGGGCGCTGCGCGACCTGCCCGACTTCCGCCTGGTGCCGCCCGGCGCGGAGTGACGGGAGCATTGGACTCCGGCTCTCCTTGCGCTTGCCGCAATGACGGGCCAAGGGACTCGCCGTCCCGTCGACCACTGCGACATTTGCGACCGGCTGATTTAGATCAAAGTTCGCAGCAGCGATCGGCCTCATGGTCCCCCGCGTTCCAAGGGAGACGATTGACATGCCGATCGAGAGCTTTCTTGTGGTAGGCGCGGTGCTGGCCGCGTTCGTAGCCTTCGCGGCCGTGATCAGCTTCGGCGACCTGACCTTGCAGAAGCCCTTTTTGAGGCGATAGGCCCCGCCACGGTCTGATAGACTTACTCGGCCTCTTCCCACTTCTTCGGAAGGTGCGCGGCGCGCTGGAGTTGCGGCGCGACCGGTAGCTGGCGACCCAGCGCCGCGGCGGCACGCCAGGGCCAGCGCGGATCGGCGAGCAGGGCGCGGGCGAGCGCCACCATGTCGGCCTGTCCGCTCTCGACGATCTGGTTCGCCTGTTGCGGCTCATCGATCATGCCGACAGCGCGAACCGGGATGTCGACGCGCTTGCGCACATATTCGGCGAGATGGACCTGATAGCCAGGGCCAGTCGGGATCTTCTGGAGCGGCGAGTTGCCGCCGCTCGAGCAGCAGAGATAGGATAGTCCGAGGTCCTTGAGGGCCTTGGCCAGTTCTACCGTCTCGTCCTCGGTCAGCCCGCCCTCGACCCAATCCTTCACCGAAAGCCGCGCGCCGACCATCATGCCGGAAGCTGCCTTTCTCACCTCCTCGGCGACGGCGAGCGCGAAACGCATGCGGTTCTCCAGCGAGCCGCCCCAGCGATCGGTTCGCTTGTTGGAGAGCGGGGAAAGGAACTGGTGGATGAGATAGCCGTGGGCGCCGTGCAGTTCGATGAAGTCGAAGCCGGCGCGCTCGGCGCGCCTTGCCGCCTCGCCGAAATGGCTTACGACCTCAAGGATCTCATCCTCGGTCAGCGCATGCGGCGTGTGCCAGCCCTCGTTGAAAGGAATCGCGGAGGCGGAGACCGTCTGCCAGGGGTCTTCGCCGGAATGCAGCGGCCCGCCGCCCTCCCACGGCCGCTGGCAGGATGCCTTGCGGCCGGCATGGGCGAGTTGGGTTCCGAACACCGTGCCCGGATTGGCGACCCGGCGCGCCGCGTCGAGGGTGCGCTTGGCCGCCGCTTCATTCGCGTCCGAGTAGAGCCCGAGGCAGCCGTGGCTGATGCGCCCGCGGCGCTCCACGTCGGTCATCTCGATGGTGACCATGCCGGCGCCCGACAGCGCATAGGTCATCCACTGCTGCAGGTGCCAGTCGCTCGCGCAGCCGTCGTTGGCGGAATACTGGCACATCGGCGCCACCGCGATGCGGTTCGGTACTTGCAGCGAGCCGAGGGCGATCGGTGAAAACAGATCGGACATGGAGAACTCCGTGACAGGTCCTCTCCTATTTAGCTCCCGAAACCGGCAGTACAACGCTTGCCTGCCCCAGCATTCCCCGTCCGACAGAGATGCGACGACGCGCGTGCCCTCCCAACAGACGATCCGGCCGAGCCGGTTCTCAGCTCTGGAAGCGGCACCGGTAGGCCGGCACGACCTCAGGATTGCGCAGATTAACCGGCAATTGTCCGGCAAGGACCCGCAGCGCCTCTTCGGCCGCGCCGATGCCCATGCGCATCATGCTCTCCTCGGTGATGCCGGCCATGTGCGGCGTGACGATCACGTTGTCGAAGCCGAAATAGGGATGGTCCAGCGGCAGCGGCTGTGTCGAGAACACGTCGAGCGCCGCCCCCGCGATGCGCCCTTCGCGCAGCGCCTCGATCAGGGCATCGTCGTCGATGACGGGTCCCCGGGAAACGTTGACGAGGATCGCGCCCGGCTTCATCGCCGCGATCCGCTGCCGATTCATGAGGCCGGTTGTCTCCTGTGTCAGCGGGCAGGCGAGCACGACGAGGTCGCTTTGCGCGACAAGCTCGACCATCGAAGCTGGCCGGACGAAATCGGGGAAGCCTTTGCCGCTGCGGCTGTTGCCGACCACCGACATGCCGAAGCCGCCGTGGGCGATGCGGGCCACCTCGCGACCCACTGCGCCCATGCCGATGATGCCGATGGTGCGGCCGGCAAGTTCGTGGGTGAGATTGGCGTGGTCGCGGCCGGCGAGCCAGCCGCATGCCCGCAGGTCGGCGTCCATCGCGCGGAAGCGCCGCAGCAGCGCCAGGGAGGCAAAGATCACGTGCTCGGCCACCGACCGCGCATTGACGCCCGGCACGTTGGCGACCAGCACCCCGGCCCGGGTGGCAGCCTCGACGGGGATCATGTCGAGCCCCGCGCCATGGCGAATGGCGGCGTGGATGCAGTGGTCCCCGGCAAAAATCTCCAGCGGCAGAGGCGCCCGGACGATGATGACGTCGGCATCCCGCGAATCGCGGATCAGGGTGGCGGCATCGAGGGCCGACGCGATCCTGAGGTCGCCGCCCGCCGACAGCATGTCTGCCGCGCGTGGATGCAGCGGATGCGTCGAGTAGATCACCGCCATTGAAATCCCTCCTCCAGCAGCCGCTTTCCTTGTCGCGCGGCGCGCACCCCTATTCGTGCGCCAGCTCCGATGATTTCCGCAAGGGGAGTGACGGGCAAGGCGGGCACGGGGCCATGCGAAGCTTGAAAGGGGACCCCCGCCTTGTGACGGAGGCGCGCCGGGTGCAGGCGTTACATATTGAGGGTCACGATTTCACGTGAAACACCGTGGTCGAAGCGCCGCGCGTGCCGCAGTGGAAAAAGCTTCGCTCAGTCGCTACCTTTGTCGGAAGCGGCCAGTCATGCTGGCTGTGAGACGACACGGCATCCTGAATGTCAGAACGGGCATCACTCACCAAGAACCAGACCAAGGTGCTCGCACGGCTGGAAGCCGCCGCCGGGCCGCTCAGCGCCTACACCTTGCTCGACCAATTGCGCGCCGAGGGTTTTCGCGCGCCGCTGCAGGTCTATCGTGCGCTCGACGGGCTGATCGACGCGGGGCTGGTGCACAGGCTGGAAAGCATGAACGCCTTCGTGGCCTGCTGCGGCTCGCACGATCATGGGCACCGCACCATCGCTTTCGCGATCTGCGACAAATGCGGCCATGTGAGCGAGTTCTCCGACGAGGAGATCGGCCATCGCCTCGAAACCTGGATAGGCTCGACCGGGTTCAGGGCGAGCAAGGCGGTGATCGAGTTCCGCGGCACCTGCGCAAATTGCGCGGCGAGTTGAGCAGCGTCGGCCAGCCGACCCGCCACCTTCAGGAGCATCGACCACGTCACTTTTCGAAACACCCCGGGTGTCGCTTCCCAGCGGCGTCAGACACATTCCAGGCCATCTTGACCGGCCGGAACAGGAGAAGCTCGTCGGGGCTCTGAGGGAGATCGTGCGCGCCGCGCCACTCTACACGCCGGCCATGCCGAGCACCGGCAAGGAGATGAGCGTGCGCATGACCAATTGCGGCACGCTCGGCTGGGTGACCGACAAGGAGCGCGGCTATCGCTATCAGGCGACGCATCCCGTGACCGGCGAGCGCTGGCCGCCCATTCCGGAGATGCTTCTCACGCTCTGGCGCGAGCTATCGGATTATCCGCACCCGCCGGAAGCCTGTCTCGTCAACTTCTATTCCGACACGGCGAAGATGGGGCTGCATCAGGACCGCGACGAGGCGGACTTGGATGCGCCCGTGGTATCCGTCTCGCTTGGTGACGCCTGCCTGTTTCGCGTCGGTGGCACGACCCGATCGGGCTCGACGCAGTCCCTGCGGCTGGAGAGCGGCGACGTGGTGGTGCTCGGCGGAGCGGGACGGCTCTGCTTTCACGGTGTGGACCGGATCTATCCGGGGACGTCGGATCTCCTGCCGAAGGGCGGGCGGATCAATCTCACCCTACGGCGCGTCACTCGGCCGGTGTGATCGGTTGGGAAGGCTAGGCCGCCTCCCGCACCTGATAATCCTTCACCGCGTCGAAGCGGATCGCCGTCCAGCGCTCGGCTTCGTAGTTGAGCCCGAAGGCGTGCGGCGCCAGGAAGACGGGATCGCCGTCGAGGTCACGGGCGATATCGCCGCGGTGCGCGTCGATGAACCGCTGCAACTCGATGCGGTCCTGCGCCGAAATCCAGCGACAGATGGAGAAGCGCGACATCTCGAAGTCTACGGGCAGCGTGTATTCCACGTTGAGCCGCTCCCTCAGCACGTCGAGTTGCAGCGCGCCGACCACGCCGACGATCGCCGGCGAGCCGTCTTCAGGCGAAAAGAGCTGAACGACGCCCTCTTCCGCCATCTGCTGCAGCGCTTCCTTCAGTTTCTTGGCCTTCATCGCGTCGCCGAGACGGACGCGCCGTAGAATCTCGGGTGCGAAGTTGGGCACACCGCGGAACAGCAGGTTCTCGCCTTCGGTCAGCGTGTCGCCGATGCGCAACGTGCCGTGGTTGGGGATGCCGACCACGTCGCCCGCGAATGCCTCGTCGGCGGTGATGCGCGAGCGTGCGAAGAAGAATTGCGGGGCCGAAAGGCTCATCGGCTTGCCGGTGCGCACCAGCTTCGCCTTCATGCCGCGTTCCAGCTTGCCGGAGCAGACGCGGACGAAGGCGATGCGGTCGCGATGATTCGGGTCCATGTTCGCTTGGATCTTGAAGACGAAGGCGCTCATGCCAGGCTCGGTGGCCTGGACCATACGGCTGTCCGCCTCCTGTGCGCGCGGGCTCGGACCGAAGGCACCAAGCGCTTCGATCAGGTCGCGCACGCCGTAATTGCGCAGCGCAGAGCCGAAGAAGACCGGCGTCAGGTGTCCTTCCCTGAACGATTTTAGATCGAACGGCCTGCAGGCCTCGCGGGCGAGGTCGAGCGACTCGATCAGGTGGGGCTGCTCGTTCTGCGGCAGCAGGCCTACGACCTTGTCGGAATCCGGTCCGTTCACCTTGGTGCGCTCGACTTCCGCGTCGGAGCGGCGCACTGCGTTCTCGGCCAGGTGATAGGTACCGGCAAAGGTCTTGCCCTGGCCGATCGGCCAGGTCATCGGCGCGGTGTCGAGTGCCAGCTTCTGCTCGATCTCGTCCAGGATCTCGAAGGTGTCGCGCGCGTCGCGGTCCATCTTGTTGACGAAGGTGACGATCGGGATGTCGCGCATGCGGCAGACTTCGAACAGTTTCAGCGTCCGCGGCTCGATGCCCTTGGCCGCGTCGATCACCATGACGGCGAAATCGACGGCCGACAGCGTGCGGTAGGTGTCGTCGGCAAAATCCTCGTGGCCGGGCGTGTCGAGCAGGTTGAAGACGTTGTCGCCATATTCGAAGGTCATCACCGAGGTCACGACCGAGATGCCGCGCTCGCGCTCGATCTTCATCCAGTCCGAGCGCGTCTGTATCTTGTCCTTCTTGGCCTTGACCTCGCCGGCGAGCTGGATCGCGCCGCCGAACAGCAGCAGCTTTTCGGTGAGCGTGGTCTTGCCGGCGTCCGGGTGCGCGATGATCGCAAAGGTGCGGCGGCGGGCGACCGCCTGTGGGATAGTTTCTGCCATGTCAGGGATCCGTTGGGTGTCCGGCTTATAGCGTTGCCGCCGGCCGGTGTCGAACGTTTAGAGAGTTTCGGAAGTGGCCCGGCGTGCAGGCCAGGGTCTAGTCGTCGTCGGGCGGGCAGGGCCAGTCGGTCGCGGGCTCGAGGCCCTCGGGAAGCTTCGTGTTGGCGTCGCCACAGGTCTCGTCGATCTGCCACTGCACCAGGCCGGTCGAGGCGCTGAGGTCCATCCCTTCGATGCGGGTGAGGAACAGGAACGCACCGGTGAAGTCGAGCGGGCCCTGGTACTTTGCGGCCGCCAGGTTGGCGCGGGAGAGGTTCGCCATGCCGAAGGCGGCGCCGGTGATGACCGCGCCCTGAAAATTCGCGCGCCCGAGTTCGGCCTTGCGGAAGTCGGCGCCGGTCAGATTGGCGTTGCTGAAGTCGGCTCGCTGCAGTTCGGCGCTGGCGAAATTCGCCTGCCGGGCCGAGACGCCCGAAAAGCTCGTCCTGTAGCCCTCGATCCGGCTGAAGTTCGCCTGGTCCGCCCTGGAGCCGGCCAGCGAGGAGCGGATCAGAGCCGCCTTCTCCAGATTGGCTCCGACGAAGCTCGACTGCCGAAGGTCGGTGTAGTTGAAATCCGCTCCGAAAAGATTGGCCTTGTCGAGGCTGCTGCCCGAAAGCACGAGGCTGCTCTTGTTACAGCCCTGCCAGTCGATCCCCGGCTCAGGCGCGGCCCTGCAGTCGGCCGCATGGGCTGCGGAGACGGTGATGGACGACGGCGCCGAGCACATCAGAAGTGCAGCCGCGGCGCTGACGAGGGCCGGCGCGACTCGTCCGCGGAAAACACGCACAGCTTCGCGGCACGCAAGTCTCGGCATCTGATGTCCTCGCTAGAGCTTAGGCGTTTACGGATATTCGCCCGACGGTCACCTCTCAGCAGCTCTAAGTAGTGCAGCCGGGCCTACAGCCCAAGCATCTGACGGAAGACTGATTGATCTTTTCGGAAAGGCAAGTGGCCCGCTCGCCTATGCCAGCCCCTCCTTTTTCAGAGTCGCTTGCACCGCAGGACGGGCGGAAACCCTCGCATGATACGCTTCCAGCGCCGGCGGCGGGGCAATTCCAAAGCCCTGGCCCCAACTCACCATGACATAGAGCAGGGCGTCGGCAGCGCTGAATTCGTCGCCGAACAGGTAGTCGCCGCGAAGCTGGCCGGCGAGATAGCCGAAACGATGGGCGATGGCCGTCTTGCTGATCGCCTTCGCCTCGTCGCCCGGCAGGAACATGGCGCCGAGGAAAGGCTTGTGCACCTCCTCGGTGAGGAAGGCCAGGGCTTCGATCATGCGGATGCGGCCGAGCGGACCCGGAGGGGTGAGCCACGGCGCCTGCTCGGCGATCCAGGTCAGGATGGCGACGTTCTCCGTCAGAACTTCGCCGTCGTCGAGGACGAGGGCGGGCACGTAGCCCTTCGAATTGACGAGCGTGAAGTCCTCACCCGCCTCGGTCCGGCGGGTAGGGATGTCGACCTCGACGATCTCGTAGGAAAATCCGGCTTCGTTCAGCGCGATGTGAGGCGCCTGGCTGCAGGCTCCGGGGGTGAGATAGAGCTTCATTTCGCGAGATACTCCGCCAGATTGTCGAGGGTCTCTTCCCAGCCCTGCCGATGTCCCTCGCGGGAGGCTTCGGTGAGGAAGAAGGCCTGGTGCAGCATCAGCCTGGTTCGGCCGTCCTCGTGTTCGAGAGTGACGGTGACGACCGTTTCGTGTTCGGGCTCGCCTCGGTCGTTCAGCCAGCGATGTGAAAAGACGAGGCGGTCAGGCGGCACGACCTCGCGATAGGTGCCGGCGAGCCAGTACTCGGTCCCGTCAGGAGCGCGCATGCAGGTCTTGAACGAGCCGCCCGGCCGGGCTCCGTCCCCTTCCGAGTGGGGAAGGGTGAAGCCTTTCGGGCAGCACCAGCGATTGAGGTGTTCCGGCTCCGTCCAGCATCGGAACACCAGTTCGCGCGGGGCGTCGAAGGTGCGGACGATGCTGAGTTCTGGCCGGCTCTGTCCCGCGGCCGCCGTACTCATCGGACCGCCCCTTCGTTCAAGCTCTCGATCAGGGCGGAGAGCCGGTCGTATGCCTGCCGTGCACCCCATTCCATGCCCGAAGCCGCCGCCCCGTCACGCTGCTCGATGCTTCCGAACCGCGAGATGGCGGTCAGCTGAGTGCCGCCCGCGACCTCCTCGAAGATTTGGGTGTTGAGGACCTGCTTGCCGCCGTACGGGCCCTCCATCTCGAAGGTGTTGACCAGGCGTTCCGGCGCGGTCACGTCGCGGTAGGTGCCGAAGAAGGCGTTGATGTTGCCCTTGGGGTCCCGCTGCTCGACCCGGTACCTTCCGCCGTTGGTGGGATTCATCTCGGTGATGGTGTTGACGTGGCCGTGCGGACCCCACCACGCGGCAAGGTGCTCGGGCCTGGTGAAGCAGTTCCAGACCAACTCGCGCGGCGCTTCGAAGCGCCGCCGCATCAGGACCACCGGACGGGCCTTCGGCGTGACGATCGCAAGCCCGGCCTGATCGGCAGTCGCCGCATAGGCCGCATGCAGTTCGAGCTTGTCGATCTGCTGGTTCCAGCCTTCCTCCATGCCGGCAAGGCTCGCCGCCGCCTCCGGCTTGGCGAAGGTGACGTCGGCGCGGATGGTGACGCGCGTCTTCTGCCCCTCGGCTTCGAATGTCGCGGTCACCCGCGAAACGACCATCAGCTTGCCGTTCTCCCGGTACTCCGTTGTGAAGACCAGGCGGTGGGGCGGAGAGACCTCCTTCACGTCGCCGTAGTTGGCGAAGACGAAACCGTCGGGCGAGCGGAAGTCGATGCGCAGCCTGCCGCCGGGACGGGCGTCGAACTCGGCGTGCGGAACGGTGAAATCATGCGGCGCCCACCAGCGCAGCATGTGCTCGGGCTCCGTCCAAACGCGGAACATGAGATCGATCGGGGCATCGAAGACCCGGCTCATGACCAGGCTGGGAAGCGTGCTCTCAGCCCTTCTTGTCGTCGCTTCCATGCTTCTCTCCCTGCTGGAGTTCCTTGAGGTAGACATCGAGGCGGTCGAAACTCTCGTCCCAGAAGCGCCGGTAGGTCTCGAGCCAGCCGGCGAGATCCCGCAAAGGTTCGGGCCGCAGCCGACGCGGCCGGAACTGCGCTTCGCGGCCTTGCTCCACCAGGCCGACACGCTCCAGCACCTTCAGATGCTTGGAAACCGCCGGAATGCTTATCTCGAAAGGCTCGGCGAGTTCCGTGACCGTCGCATCCCCCTGGGCCAAGCGGGCCAGGATTGCCCGCCGAGTCGGATCGGAGAGAGCATGCAGCGTCGCGCTCAACGGGTCCTGACGCATATTTTACCACTCGGTTATTTATCTAAATGGTTAGATATGGCTGGAAGACTGTTCCGTCAAGTCACGACAGACCTGCCCGGACGAGTTGGAAAGAGCATGCGCTGTTGCCGTGCCGCATTGATCCGAACCCGCCTTGCCCTGTAGCCTTGCGGGACCAGGAGCTTCCATGCCGATCACCGCGAAAATCCTCGTCTTTGCCGGCTCGATCCGGACCGGCGCCTACAGCGGCAAGACCGCGGACGCGGCGGCCCGCGAACTGGCGGTCCAGGGGGCTTTGGTGACCCGCATCTCTCTGGCCGACTATCCGCTCCCGATCATGGACCAGGATCTCGAGAGGGAGCAGGGCGTTCCCGAGAACGCGTTGAGGCTGGCGCGCCTGTTTGCCGGGCATGATGGCGTGCTGATTGCCACGCCGGAGTACAACGGGTCCATTCCGCCGCTTCTGAAGAACGCGATCGATTGGGTGAGCCGCGTGCGCAAGGATGGCGGCAGGCCCGTCAACCCGTTTGATGGAAAAGCCGCTGCGCTTTGCTCTTCCAGCACGGGTCATTTCGCGGGTATACGCGCCATCAACCACCTGCGCGCGGTGCTGGTGCAACTGCGGATGGAGGTCATCTCGCCCCAGGTCTCGGTGCCTCAAGGCAAAGACGCATTCGATGACAACGGCGATTTCCGCGAGGAGCGGCTGCGCGAGGGCATGCGGCGACTATGCACAACTCTGATCGAGCGGGCGGGCATGCTTTCGGTGCGGAACGAACTGTGATCGGATATTGCGGATCGCCGGTCGAGGCTTGCTCTCGCATCGAGATCGGAATGAACTCATTCCAAGGAGCTTTCAGGTGACGAGCAATTCCGAGGCGGGCCGGCTCATCGTGGGATTGGACGTTCCCGACGTACGGACGGCCGAGGCGGTCGTCCGCGATCTCGACGGTGTCGTCTCCTTTTACAAGATCGGCTATCAACTGGCATTCGCAGGTGGGCTCGACTTCGCCCGCGAGCTTGTCTCGGGGGGCAAGCAGGTCTTCCTCGACATGAAGCTGCTCGACATCGACAACACCGTAGCTAAGGGAGTGGAGGCGGTCGCCCAGATGGGCGTGTCGATGCTAACGCTGCACGCCTATCCGAAGGCTATGAGTGCGGCGGTGGAGGCAGCGAGGGGCACGCCGCTTTGCCTGCTTGCGGTGACGGTGCTGACCTCGATGGATGCCGGCGACTTGAAGGAGGCCGGCTACGACTACGACCCTCACGCGCTGGTTCTGCGCAGGGCCGAGCAGGCCCGGGCCTCCGGCATGGGCGGCATCGTCTGCTCGGCATCGGAAGCGGCGGCCGTGCGTGACATAGTCGGGCAGCAGATGGCGGTCGTTACGCCCGGCATCCGGCTGGCGGGCTCGGATCCAGGCGACCAGAAGAGGGTGGTGACGCCGCGCCGGGCGATCCGCGCCGGCGCCAGCCATCTCGTGGTTGCGCGGCCGATCGTAGCTGCGCAGGATCGTCGCGCCGCAGCGGAGTCGATCCTCTCGGACATGAAGCTGGCCTGAGCCAGACCCTAGGAGGAGGAGAAAAATGCCGAAAGGTTATTGGATTGCCCGCGTCGATGTGCGCGACCCGGAGGGCTACAAGGACTATGTCGCGGCCGCCAAGCCCGCCTTCGACAAATATGGCGCGGTGATGCTGGCGAGGGGCGGCAGACATGAACTCGCCGAGGGTCAGGGGCGGGCCCGCAACGTCGTCATCGAGTTCGAGTCGCTGCAGGCCGCGCATGACTGCTACCACTCACCCGAGTACCAGACTGCAAAGGCGATCAGGCAGCGCTTTGCGGATGGCGAGATCGTCCTGGTCGAAGGGGTCTAACCCGGGGTGGCACGGGGGCGGCGTTAGCTAACGCGGCACGCCCCCGAGACCAGCGCCTGCGACCTTTTGGTGCGCCGGACGGAAGTCTCTGAATAAATTGTTAAATTTGTTTTGGCGGGGAGAGAAGGGCTAAGCGCTGCCTCCAGCCTGCCTTATTGCATTGCAACAAAACATGATTAACTTCGTTGTTGATCATTGGGAGGATTGTCGCTCGGTGCGGCAGCGGGAATCGTTTAATGTTCTACCAGCTATATGAGCTCAATCACGCCGGAATGCAGCCCTTCCGGGCCTTCGCCGACGCGGTGAAGCTGTTCTATTCCAACCCCATGAACCCCCTGTCCCACACTCCGGTGGGCCGCTCGCTGGCGGCGGGCGCGGAGCTCTTCGAGCGCACCACGCGGCGCTACGCCAAGCCCGCTTTCGGCATCGAGAAGACGGTGGTGGACTGGAAGGAGGTCGCGGTCTCCGAGAAGGTCGTCTGGTCGCGTCCGTTCTGCAGGTTGCTCCATTTCGTGCGCGATCTGCCGGCCGGCCGCGCCGCCGATCCGAAGCTCCTGATCGTGGCGCCGATATCGGGGCACTACGCCACCCTGCTGCGTGGCACGGTCGAGGCGATGCTGCCACATGCGGACGTCTATATCACCGATTGGACGGATGCGCGGATGGTGCCGCTCTCGGACGGGCGCTTCGACCTCGACGATTATATCGACTATCTGATCGCCATGCTGCACAGGCTGGGCCCGAACACCCATGTCATGGGGGTATGCCAGCCTTCGGTTCCGGTGCTTGCCGCGGCCGCCCTGATGGAGGCGCGAGGCGACAAGTTTGCACCTGCGACGATGACCTTGATGGGCGGCCCGATCGACACCCGCCGCAATCCCACCGCTGTGAATACGCTCGCCCAGGAAAAGGGCATCGACTGGTTCCGCGAGAACGTGATCATGCAGGTGCCGTGGCCGAACCCCGGCTTCATGCGCGACGTCTATCCCGGCTTCCTGCAGCTTTCGGGCTTCATGGGGATGAACCTCGATCGCCACATAACGGCGCACCGCGAGTTCTTCATGCACCTGGTCAAGAACGACGGTGACAGCGCCGAGAAGCACCGCGATTTTTATGACGAGTACCTCGCGGTGATGGACCTGACCGCCGAGTTCTACCTGCAGACGGTCGACACGGTGTTCGTGCGTCACGCGCTGCCGAAGGGCGAAATGACGCATCGCGGCGTCCCGGTTGACCCCGCGGCCATACGCAATGTGGCGCTGTTCACGATCGAGGGTGAGAAGGACGACATCTCCGGGCTTGGCCAGACCCAGGCCGCGCACGACCTGTGCGTCAACATCCCGAAGGACATGCGCGCCCATTACGTCCAGCCCGCCGTCGGCCACTACGGCGTCTTCAACGGCTCGCGCTTCCGGTCGGAGATCGTTCCGCGAATCACCGATTTCATCCGCAGCTACGACCGGGAAGCGCAGGGGGGCGCCCGGCCTCGACTCGTCCCGGTGGTTTCCTGACAGTTAGTGGTTGACCACCGAGCGTCGGCTTCGACTGGCTCGGCGGTCTACGTCTGTTGCATAATGGCCGCGGCCAGCAAGCGGCGGTAACCATGGGCGCGAAAGTGGCATAGTGCCTCAATTGACTTGACCGTCCCACCCACTTTAACGTTCCATTAACGAGAAGGGCGAGTGGGCTGTGCACCTCTCCGCAGGCGAGCAGGCGGCGAAGCATAGATCATAGCTCCCGACCAGACGAACGGGGACTTCGGGACCAATCATGCTCCAGTGGAGAGGTAAAGCGGCGCGGCTGCCCGGCATTGCGGTGGTTGCTGCTGTCGCTGCAATCCTGAGCCCTCTCGGGTTTCAGACCGCCAGTGCGGGGGTTGACGGCGCAATGCTCACCGGCGGCCTGACCTCGCAGCCGATCGGTCACTACGATTTCTGCAAGACGGCGCCCGGCGAATGCTCGATCCGCCTGCGCGACACCGGCCCTGAGCAGATGACCGGAGTGCTCTGGAACCTCATCGTTAGCGTCAACGCTACGGTGAACGAGGCCATCAAGCCGATGAACGACCAGGAAATCTACGGCAAGGAAGAGGTCTGGGCTTACCCCGACAATGGCGTAGGCGACTGCGAGGACTACGTTCTCGAAAAGCGCCGGCAGCTTCACCAGGGCGGCATAGCCTTCTCGAACCTGCTGGTCACCGTAGTCCGCAAGCCGGACGGCGAAGGGCATGCGGTGCTTACCGTCCGCACCGACAAGGGCGATTTCGTCCTCGACAACCTGAGCGATGCGGTCAAGGACTGGACCAAGACCGGCTATCATTTCCTGAAGCGGCAGTCGTCCACGCATACCGGTCGCTGGGTCTCGATCCGCGAGGAGAGCCCGACCATGGTGGGAGCCGTCGAGTAGCGGATTTCTCCTGAACGTCCGACCTGGCACGTTCCCCACATTGCCCGCTTGGCGGCGATGTCGGCCCGCGGTTAGCCCTATTGCACACCACTCACTACAGCCAATTTGTCAGGCCGCTTTCGCCAGCCGCTCTCCGGCCACCCGGTAAGAAATCGCCTCCGCAAGATGGATGCGGCGGACTTCTTCGCTCTCGTCCAGATCGGCCAGTGTGCGGGCGACCTTCAGCACCCGATGATATGCGCGGGCGGAGAAGCCGAGCTTTTCGCTGGCATCCCGCAGCAACGCTATGGCTGCGGCGTCGAGCGGCGCGATCGTCTCGACGAGGGCGGTCGGGCAATGTGCGTTCGTGGTGACGCCGGTGCCGAGTTCCTCGAATCGCCGGCGCTGGATCGCTCGAGCCGCGGCCACCCGCCTGGCGACGTCGGCGCTTGGTTCGGAACGCCCCGGCCGGATGAGATCGCTTGCAGACACCGCGGGGACCTCGATCCTGAGGTCGATGCGGTCCATAAGCGGCCCCGAGATGCGCGCCTGGTACTCCGTGCGGCAGCGGTCGCCGCGTGCGCAGCGGAACCCGGGCTCGCCGGCCATCCCGCATCGGCACGGATTCATCGCGGCGATCAGCTGCAGCCGCGCGGGATAGGAGACGCGGTGATTGGCGCGCGCGATCACGCATTCGCCGGTCTCGATCGGCTGGCGCAGCGAGTCGAGCACGGCAGGCGAGAATTCGGGAAGCTCATCGAGGAAGAGCACGCCATGGTGCGCCAGCGAGACCTCCCCGGGTCTGACCCGCAGGCCGCCGCCCACCATCGCTGCCATTGAGGCCGAATGGTGCGGAGCGCGGAACGGCCGCCGATCGGTCAGCCGCCCGCCGGCGAGCTCGCCCGCTATGGAGGCCACCATCGAGACCTCGAGCAGTTCCTTGGGCGAGAGCGGCGGCAGGACCGAGGGAAGCCGCTGCGCCAGCATCGATTTTCCGGATCCCGGTGGCCCGACCATCATCAGGTTGTGTCCGCCGGCGGCAGCCACCTCCAGCGCCCGCCGGGCGGTCTCCTGGCCCTTGATGTCGGCGAGGTCGGGGAGATTGTCAGCCGGCGCGTGCACCTTCGCCTCGGGCCGCGAGAGCACCTGCGTTCCGCGGAAATGGTTGGCGATGGCGATGAGGCTGCGCGGCGCAAGAATGTCGATGTCGGCACCCGCCCAGGCCGCCTCCGGGCCGCAGGCCTGCGGACAGATCAGCCCCTTGCCGTCGGCATTGGCGCCGATCGCGGCCGGCAGTGCGCCGGCGACGGCCGCGATGGTGCCGTCAAGCGAGAGTTCGCCGAGAACCACATAGGCCGACAGGGCGTCGCCGGGGATGGCGCCAAGCGCCGCCATAAGTCCCAGTGCAATGGGAAGGTCGTAGTGGCTGCCCTCCTTCGGAAGGTCGGCCGGCGCGAGGTTCACCGTCACCTTCTTGGAGGGCATCGACAGCCCCGACGCATGCAGCGCCGCCTGGACCCGCTCCCGGCTTTCGGCGACGGCCTTATCGGGCAGGCCGACGATCTGCATGCCGACCTTGCCAGGCGCCACCATCACCTGCACGTCTACGGGCACAGCTTCGATGCCCTGGAACGCCACCGTGCGTACGCGCGAAACCATCCTGCCCCGCCTCGGCCTGCCTGGCCGCAACCCGTCCAACAGAATGGATGCTAGTCAAGCACAGTTCTTACGCAGCGGGCGATTATATATTTGACAAACCCATGACGTAAGGGTTAGGGTGGCGGACATAGAAGGAACGCTCCTATGTCCGTCCTCAACCGCCCCTACTTCTACGATGAAGCCGCAGCCTTCGATCATGTCGAGGCAATCCTGTGGCCGCAGGGTCCGGTGTGCCATCACTGCGGAAACATGGAGCGCATCTATTCGCTGAAGGGCGTCCGTTCGAAACCTTCCAAGAAGCACCCGGAAGGCGTTGAGCGCCACGGCCTCTACAAGTGCGGCGCTTGCCGTAAGCAGTTCACCGTCCGCATGGGCACGATCTTTGAGGAAACCCACCTGCCGCTGCACAAGTGGCTTCAGGCAATCCACCTGATGTGTTCGTCAAAGAAGGGCATCAGCGCCCACCAGCTGCACCGCGTTCTGGAGTGCACCTATAAGACGGCCTGGTTCTTGGCTCACCGCATCCGCGAAGCCATGCGCTCGGATGACTTCTCCCCTATGGGCGGCGCCGGTAAGTTCGTTGAGGCCGATGAGACCTATATCGGCCGGCTTACCGGCGTGCCGAAGAACGCAAAGGGCGCAGCCCACAAGAATATGGTTCTCACGCTGGTCGAGCGTGGTGGCCGCGCGCGTTCGTTCCACATCGACACCGCAACCGTGGCCCGCGTCATTCCGATCGTGCGGGAGAACATCCACCGCGAGTCGGTGCTGATGACGGACGAAGCCCGCCACTACAAGCGCGTCGGCAAGGAATTCGCCGCTCACGGCAGCGTCGAGCATGGCGCGGAAGAGTATGTCCGCTACGTTGCCGGAACTGCCGTCACCACGAACACTGTCGAGGGCTACTATTCGATCTTCAAGCGCGGCATGAAGGGCGTGTACCAGCATTGCGCCGAACACCACCTGCACCGCTATCTGGCGGAATTCGACTTCCGCTATTCGAACCGCTCGGCTCTTGGGGTTGAGGATAGCGCCCGCGCAGTGATCGCGCTGTTGGGCTTCAAGGATCGTCGCCTCACATATCGAAGAGCTGATTGAGACGAAGAAGCGCCATTACCGAAAGCCTATCCAACTCACCTTTCCGTTCTGGCGATACGAGCACCGAAAGAAAAAGCCGAGGCGTTGAGCCTCGGCAGTGGTCATTGATCGGTAGGTTCGGCGGCTACGCCGCTGTCACCTATTTAAGGCAGGCCGCGCCAGTGTCCGCAGACGTTTTCGAGCCGGCCGAAGCGGAGGCGAGTGTAAGGGTTAACCCAAACCATCGTCGTTGCTCCTTCTCAGGGCGTGGGCCTTGAAAAGAGACGACGGACATGCGATTCTAGTGTTTGCGAGACTCTAGTGATCGCGAGGCTGCCGCCTCTTTCCGATTGCTGGTCATCTAGGCCGCATCCCCGTGCCACCGGGTTTGCGGCCTTTTGCTTTCCGCCCCTCCGACGCCGACGGCCAGAGCGCGAGGGGCTAAGCAGGTCTTTTCATTGACGCCCTCAACAATCATGTTGGCCAGCATCCGACTGGCGCATACCCGTATAACGGAGATTCGTTGACTTGGCAATCGCGCCTTTTCAGTATGCGCATTCGTTATGAGCATGTCCTTGCGGAAGGAGTAGCGTTCCTGTATTGTGCCGCCTAATAGAAAGGCGCGAGGTGTCTCCATGACAGGCGAAAAGGTTGACTTCGCGGCTGCAGCGAACGCAGCCCGTGAGGATGGTGATGACAAGGGCAAGCGCGAGCGTTCCCTGATCGATTTCCCCTATGTGCCGTTAGAAGCGGCGGTAGAGGTTGCGAGGGCTATTTACAGTCGGTGCGCCTTCGGGTCTTGCGATCAGGACGAACTCGCGGCCGAGATGTCCCAGACTATAAGCGGTGCCTTCCGCACGAAGACAGCGGCCGCCCGTATGTTCGGATTAGTTGAAAAAGACGGGCGTAGCGCTTTCCGTCTGAGCGAGATTGGCAAGCGTCTAATTGCAGGCGAAACCGAGCAAGCCGCCAAGGTGGATGCATTCTTGGCCGTGTCGCTCTATCAGCAGATTTATGAAAAGTTCCGCGGTCATAACCTACCCCCGCCAAAGGCTCTTGAGCGTGAAATGGAGACGCTTGGTGTCCCCCGGAAGCAGACAGATCGCGCGCGCCAAGCGTTCGAGCGGTCAGCTCAGTTCGCTGGGTTTTTCGACAGTGGCAAGGATAGGCTTGTGCGGCCCCGTCTAGACGGAAGCGCTATGCCGAAGTCGGAATCAAACACCCCTCCACCGAGTGTATCCGAGAATGCCGAGTCAAACCGTAGCAGCTCTGGCGGCGGCGGTGGAGACCTCCCGCCTGAACTTGACCCAATCATCCGAGGACTGATCGGACGGCTTCCGCCCGCCGGAAGTGTTTGGCCGAAGGCAAAACGGAAGCTCTGGCTGCAGATCCTCGAAAACAGTTTCGATCTGGTCTATGAGGATGAGCCTCCATCCGATCTCGACGTTTTCAAATGAATGAGCCGAAGAGAATAAAAACTCAGCGCCAGAAGTTTGAGGAAGCCGCCCGCGCCCTCGAAACGGACGACTCCGAAGAGAAGTTCGACCGCGCCTTGAAGAAAATCGCCAAGTCGCCGCCGCCTAAGGAAGGAAAGGTCAACGATACTGATCAATAACGCGGCTAAGGCCACGCCATTGTGACTGTGGTAAAACGGATTCTCGGACTCGCTTTCTCGGGAAAGCTGCTGTCAGTCTTGCGGTCCCCAAGACACTACCGCCCGAATCGGGCAGAAGGACCGCGAATGAAAGAGACTGAGGAGCCGTCCTCAACGGCAATAATGATCCGTGGCGTTCGCATTGAAGAGGACTCTAACGGCCACTGGAACTTGAACGACATTTGGGCTCTAGCAAAGAGCCCGACTTCCAGAGCCCCGAAGCATTGGCGCGGCAACAAGGGCGTGAAGCGGCTCATAGAAGCCCTTCAGAAAAAGGTAACCAGCGGTTACCTTAAAGAAAAGAAGCCAATAATTTCAGTCATTTACTCGTCACGAGGCCGGGGCAGCGAGGGTACGTATGCGCACCCGATCTTGGCTGCATCCTATGCCGGTTATCTGAACGAAAAACTTGAGATCGAAACCCGTGAAGTGTGGCTTCGCTATCGCTCCAGCGATGCGACACTAGCGGACGAAATCCTTCAGCGCGCGACACCTGAAGCGAACGAGTGGGCAGGCGTTCGCGCTCTCGGCAGGTCGGTGCGCAATGAGTTTACCGATACTCTCCAGGTTCATGGCGTAGAGGGTGGCGGCTATGCCCGCATCACGAACGCCGTCTATGAATCGTTGTTCGGGAAGAAGAAGCGCGATCTCGCATACGCGCGAGGGCTGCCAATGAATGCCAACCTTCGCGATTCAATGGAAAAGGACGAGCTTGTATCAGTGATGTTCGCTGAAATGCTATCTAAGCAGAACATCAATGCCGCCAATTCGAATGGCAACATCGAATGCGAAGCGGCTACACGACGTAGTTCAACGCGAGTCCGCGCCACCATCGAGGAAAACCAAAAGGACCGTCAAAGGCGAGCGACTAGGTAGCGCATGGCTACTGAATGAACCGCGCCCTATGAAGGGGCGCGGTTCTGGCCTTGTGTCAATCGGCGCGCAAAACTGACCCCTGATCGGCGTCCAATTTTGACCCCCTTATTGTAGGGCGACGGTGAGCGCC
>NZ_JABVCF010000006.1 GCF_014595955.1 Pseudaminobacter soli (ex Zhang et al. 2022) | reverse complement strand
TCGACTGAATGAGGGGGGTCAATTTTGGACGCCGATCCTCCCTGCTAAGGGGTCAAAATTGCACGCCGATTCACAGGGAATCTCCGAACACAAGCAAGGATGAAATTAGCGTTCGGGAATTTTCGAACGCTGATGTTCGGGAAACTCCGAACACTACGATCGATAGCGTTCGGGATTTTATGAACGAAGACCCATCTACCCGGACCCGGGCACAAGACCCGGGGAACGGGAAAGATGGACAAGATTGCGCCGCGCCTACGGCGCCGCTTTCGGCTCCGCTGACGCGGGCCGACGCGGGGACGGCGCAAGATAACTTCGAGGAGCTTTGGTGCGCATATTATCCCCGTCGCGGAAAGAACAAGAAAGAAGCCAGGGCAGCCTATACGACGCTGAACCCCGGTCCCGACCTTCATGGCCGGATGGTGGAGGCGGCGCGCGAGTGGCAAGCATCATGGGCTGCGCAGAACAACCCGGACGCGCCACGACGCACGCTGGCGAAGTGGATTGAGCGGGAAGAGTACGAATGCGACCCGCCGACCGCCTACAAGCCGAAAGAGCGGAAAGCGCCGAAGGTTGAGCCTGCCGTAGCCGCCAATGAAAACGACAACGTTCCTGACTTCATGGTCGGCAGCCCAAAACTTTGGCCAGCCGGGCGATATGTCGGAGAATTCATTGACGGAGATATAGACCGTAAGGGCGGCGACGAAGAGGTGACGTTAGCGTTCCTTGTTAACACGCCGGGAGAGCATGACGGCAAGGTATTCGAACATCGCTTCTACACGCAGGCGTTCATTGAATCTTATCAGCGGGAGGGCCAGGCAACGCTTGAGTCGATCTGTGCCGCTATTGGTTTGAACTCTGTGAGCGATACTGATGACATCCTGTTCAAGCCGCTTCAGGCAATCGCGAACGGAAAAACAGTGTCTTACCTCCCGATCCCTGCTGAGGAAGCCGCATGAGCCTCGCCTCCCACCTCCACGACATCGCCGACCGCCTCGAGCGTTAGGCAGTCGATGGACACTTGCAACTGAGGATAGCTGCCACATCTTCCCTGCGCGTCAATCGTTAAAATGCACAGGTTTTATGGTTAGCAGCTTTTTCGACAGGCCCGTCGTGGTCCAACTCGGCCGTATTGACCGGGATCGTGTTGTCGTTGGAGTGCGAGAGGCCGCGCAGTTTCTCTTGTACGACTGGCCGCAGGACAGTCCCGCCAGGCAAGCGGCAATGAGGGCTTGCCTGGCCGCCATCAAAGGAGAAGTTTCGACTAGCGCGGCCCGTGACGCGTTTGTGGCCGCGGCGCGGGAGGCACGGATTTACCTTGGCGAGTAAGAGCAGCCTATCCTTGACGCTGCATCTCCGAGAGTTGTCGCGCTATCTCGCCCTCCGCAACCGACAGTAGCGTGTCAATCTCGAATATAGCTTTGTTCCCTCTGATATCCGCGAGCAATCGCCGTGCATCACGAAGCTTGCACTGTACTTCAAGAGTGCGCCGCATCAGATCGCTCCGGTTCATATCACGGAACCTTTCTACCATTAACACTCCTCCCAATGGGCCACGGTATTCGAAGGTTCCACAGAAACGGAGCGCAATCGCATGCAACTTCTCGAGCCAGCGACCCGCACCACCTCCGACTCTGCAGTTAGCGAGACTGCACGCCCGTACCGTGGCCGGCGGCTATCGTGGCGGGAGTTCTACCAGTTGCGCCCCGATCGGCGCCCCGCTGCGGCGAACGACAACCAGGACCAGCGGGAGGTGGCATGACTACCCAGGCATAGCCTTCCGGGGTCGGCCACCCAGACGTTCAAGATGCTTCAGGCGAGGGCGGCAGCATGATTCCTACCGCCCTGAAAATCCGACAGCAGTCACAGATGCCTTGGGCTTACCTTGGTCGCCATGGGCGGCATAGTTTCGTCTTCGACGAGAATGTCCTTCTTGCGGGCGAACGCAACCAAAACGCCTCGGGCAGTGTCAGCATCGACCTCGCCAGCAAGGGCAGCTTTGCAGGCACGCATCGCCGCCTTCTGCTCAGGGCTGTTGCCGCACCAGTCCAGGAGGAACTGATAGGCATCAACGACGGTGTTGATCTGGCGAGGAAAGCCAAGTCCGACCCATACACAAACTGGCTTTTCGAAGTGTTTTGCGAGCACAGTGACCTCCTTGGCTCTTGGGCCGGGAATCCGGCACCCATTCAACAAAAGCAAAGAGGCAGCAGCGAGAGTGCTGCCGCCCGTCACTGGTGGCGCCTATGTCGTCACGCCGCCGCCTTGGCCCGGTTTGGGCTCGACCATCCACGGCAAAGGCATCGACACTTCTTCCAGGATGTTCACGGACTTTGCGAAGCCGCGGAACGCCTGCTTAGCAGCGGACAGTGGATAGGTGCTATCAAACGCTCTTTGGCAGGCGCGGAGCGCGGTTTCATAGATCGTTCCGCGCCGCTTCTTTGGCCATCTATAAAGGAAATCGAGGGCGTCCTCCAGGCACGCTATCTCCTCGATGAGGCTTTCCGTGGACTTCACGAAAACGGGGCTGTCGAACATCCGATCGCTCATCAGATCCTCCAAGTCGAACGAATTTTTGAGTTTCGGAACAGGCCAAAGCCGACAGCGGCAGCGGCCCACAATCGATATGTGATCGACCATTTTAGTCTTCAAGATCGGGCGCATGGGGTGATTGCATGAATGCATTTACGCGAGACATCCGCCCTGTGCTCCCTGACGCCATAGAGGCAGAACAGGCGCTGCTCGGGGCCCTGCTGGTCAACGCAAATGCCTATTGGCGCGTGCCTTGGGCTGGCCGCTCGAGGCGGTGAGACGGGAGGGGCGAGTCGATCCTTGGCCTGACAAGGGGCCGGGACCGCTGGGGTCCCCGACCGCGTTCGCAATTACAGTTTTTTCTATGAGCCCATGCCTCCCGCGCGCGCAACGCGCGCGCGCGAGGGGTCGATGCGGAAATAGCACAGTAAAAACACTATATATCTTGGCTGAGCGCCCACCTTGTGTCCGCGGAGGGGAGGGTCGCGATCCAGGGCTAATGGGATCTGGACCGGTCGCGGGGGAAAACTTTCGCATCCGCAAAATCGGAAATCTGGGAAGGAGGAGAGGGCGGCATGAACACCCGCAAGGAAATGCTTAGAGTTGCCGACGAGATCCTGAAGGCGAATCCCGAGCCGAAGCAGCCCGCCGTTCGAATCCGGTATCGCGGCCAGCGTCCGGCCATGAATTGGCTTAGGAAGCATGACCGGAAAGGCGCCGCCTGCCTGTGGTTGATTGCACGCGACCGCCTCCCGCCTGACGCCGCTAACGACAACCAGGCCGATGCGAAGGATTTGGGAGTTGACCGCCGCAAGGATGGCAGGGCGCGTGGTCCGCGCCGAGTACCAACGGACGCCGAGGAGTACTTGGAGCGACCCGCCGCGTTGCCATCACCTCTTGCTGCGGTCAGCGCGGAGCGCGTACCAGTGCGGCCGCTCACAGGCTTTCATGGCTGGTTCGAGTTGAAACCCGGAGTCCGCTCCGTTGTGCACGCCGACTGCTGCTATACGCTGGCCGATGCGGCTGTAGCCGAAGGCGCATTCTTCATTGGCGCGATCGGCGGCCTCGGCCAACCGAAGACGGGTAAAAGCCGAGGTGATATGCGCCGCGTTGCGCAACCGGAGTCCCCGCAGCCTCCCGATGAAGTCGATACGGTGATTGAGGTGATGCTGTCCGGCGGCAATGTCGCTGACGTCGGCAAGGCTCTTGGCGCACGCGGCGGTTACGCTGACCGGCGCGGCGGGGCGGCTCTACTTGCCGCGGCCAGGTGGGCGAAGGTGGCCCTCGCCGCCTAGCGCTGTCAGACGGTGAATAGGAAAAGGGCACCCCGTTACCGGGATGCCCTCCTTCATCAGAACAACCGCGCGAAAGCGATCAGGACCGAAACCAGAGCAAGGGGCGCAGAGCACCCAAGCGCCAGGCGGAACGTCGCACCGCACGGCTGGCTGGTTTCGATAGCAAGAGTAAGGGACATGCCCACACACCTTTCTATCCTGCGCGTGTCTCTTGATGAGCCGAACATCGCGCATAAGACCAGCAGCGGGGGTTTTTCGGTTTTTAATTCAGCCACCGTGGTGCCCCCACACGCTTCGGCTGACTCGAGTTGCTTGCAAGATGGTGACGCCAGCTTCAACTTTCAAGCACGCCAAGTGCCAAATCGTGGCCGCGAAAAGCCAATAGCGTAGCGCTGCGTAGATAGACACTTACCAGCCTGCCGGCGTCCCCTTTCAGCAGCCGCCCTTGAGGCGGCTCTTTTTTACCATCGCATTCGCGACCTTCAAAATTCGGAGAAACTTCCAATGACCACAACCCTCGAGGCTGTGGATGCGCTATGCGCGTTCCTCGGCTTCGCAAAGCCACGCACGCGAGCAGTCGCGCGAGCACTCACGGATGCTGGCGTCTTGCCTGCCGGCGGCCCTGGCCGCTCACCAGAAATCAAGCCGGAGCACCTCGTCAGCCTGCTCATCGGTGTCGCCGTGGACGCGCCACTGCGTGCGGTTGCTGACGCTGTGCGCAATTACCGCGAGCTTGCGCCAGGCGGTGCCAATCTCGACGGAGCGCCTGAATCCATCATTCGGACAGCCGGCGAGGCGATTGACGTACAGGCGCACCTTGCGCTCGGCGGTGATGCCGATCTGTTCCGGCGCGACAAGCTCGAGATCGTGTCAAGCTGGCAGGAAATTGCCCTGCATGATGCGAGCGCCGGGAAGATTGTCCGTTTCGTGCCGGTCGGCGCGGACGCATCCCGCTGGCAGGCCTCGGGCCACCGCCGCTCGACCATCATTAACGGCGCCGCTTTCAATGACGCGGTGCGCTCGCTGTTTGGAGGTAAGTAATGGCCTTCCTGAAAAAATCCGCACCGGCTCAGGCGTTCCGCGTGCCTACCTTGGCCGACGCATCGCCCGAGTACGCCGCGCTAATCGAGAAGCAGGCCGCCATTCAGGCCGAGCAGACAACGCTTGCTGCAGAACGGCGCGAGCTAGAAAAACAAATTGCGGCCGATACCGCTCCGGAAGTCCGCCCAGCCATCGCAGAATTGCTAGGTGACGCGCCAGGCACGAAGGCACTCAACCGTAAGCGTGTCGCTGAAATTGTGGCGCGCGAACGGGATATCGCTGCGGCCCTAGACGTGCTGCGCGGTCGAATTGGAGAAGCCCGCACAAAGGCCAGCCGGCTCGTGTGCGAACAAATAAAACCGGAGTATGCCAGACGCGTCGCGGCTATGTGCAAGGCGATGGAAGGCCTAGATGCGGCGCATCGCGATTACGACAGGCTGCGTCATGATCTCGAAGCTGAAGACGTCGCATGGCTGTCGCTCATTCCTATGGCGCCGCAGTTTCTTGGTGCTTCCCATGAGCCTGGTCGGCGGATCATGACGTACATTGATGAAGCTAGAAAGGCTGGGTACTACAATGCTTGAACGAGCCGACGAAAAACGGCCGAAGGCCAAACGGCGCATCCTGTTGCGCGGCAAACTGCTGCGCGTCGATGATACGGATCCAGCCGTGATCGCCCGATCCTTGTACAAGGACTCGCCGCACGCGAAGCGTGAGGCTCGGCTTGCTGAAGCGGAAAAAAAGGTCGCCCGAGATGACTGGCGAAAGTAAGGTCGTCGCCGGCCATGCCGTCCTTTGGAATGCTGTGACCACGATCGGGCGGGACTTTCGAGAGCGGTTCGCCCCCGGCAGCCTAACCAACTCCCTTCGTAAAGCCGACGTTCGCGCTCTACTTGACCACGATACGGGGCGAGTAGTCGGGCGCGTGTCGGCGGGGACGCTCCGCCTACGCGAGGATGCGACTGGACTGCTGGTCGAGATCGACGCTGATCTCACTACGCCTGATGGTCAGACGCTCGCGGGGACGGTTGGGCGCCGCGATGTCACGGGATTCAGTCCGAGCTTCAGGGTTCTGGAGGAGGACTGGACGACGGGCGGGCCCCTGCCACTACGGACAATTCTTGAGGCGGAACTGATCGAGGTATCGGTCGTGAGTTTTCCGGCCTATCCGCAAACCAACGCCAGCTTGCGAGACGCGATCAGCGCCCACCAGCGCCTCATCGCTAAGATGGAGCGCGACCAGCGATTGCGGGGCTTAGCTTGACGGCGCGGCTGGCCTTCGTGGCCGCGGTGGCAGTCGTGCTTGCGGCCACGCTGCTTTAGCCGTGCCACGCCGCACCGTGCAGTGCACAACGGGCCATGTTGCAGCGCACAACGCTTCATGTTGCAGCGCGGTAAGGGGGAGGGTCGATCCTCCCGTCCCTCGAAAGCCCGGAACGGTGCGGTCCAAGAGCGTGTATCAGCCTCGCCCCGATTCAAATAAAATTTGGAGGAAGCCTTGAGAACCAAGGAAACTACGGCTTTCAAGGTACCAAAACACCTTCGAAAGTCAACGCAAACATGGGTTAAATCGGTCGTTTCCGACTTTGAAATGGAAGAACATCACTTCAAGTTGCTTCTGGCTGCGGCCGAATCCTGGGACCGGGTCTGCGCGGCTCGCGAGGTGATTGACCGAGATGGAATGACTTACACGGACCGTTTCGGGCAACCGAAGGCGCGACCAGAGATCGGCATTGAGCGCGACAACAAGGTTCTGCTGGCCAGGCTGCTCAGGGAGCTAGCCCTCGATGGGGTCGACGCACCAGACGCGCCCCGACCGCCGCGTACCGCTGATTACGGGAGCCGACGCTAATGCCCGTACGCAGGCGGACGGAAAAGCGCAACCGCAGCGGCGATGCGTGGACCGAGATATTTATTCACGGTTTTGACATGCTGAACCGCGGCTACGCGGCCGGCATCGAACTGAACGAGCGGCTTGAACCAAATCTACATGAAGCCCGAGTTGCGTGGTCTCGGCATGGTGTCGAGTTCATGGCCGGCTATCGTGGCAATGACGTGCCATGGGCGCTGGAGGAGTTCGGCGAGCCGGGTGGAGGCGCTGATGCCTATACGCAAGCGCGTTGACCGCCGCCGTGCAGAGGCGTTGCCGGCGTGGCGGATGGTGTTCCAGTCAGGGCACGACTACTTCGAAGACTTGGCTGACATTGGCGTACCGGTGGACGCCTACGGTCGCCCGGATCGCGCCGAGGCGGAAGCAGCCTGGCGACAGTTTGGTGACCTGTTCTTAGCTGAATGCGAGGACGATTTTGAGCCTTGGGCTCTCAGCGAATTCGGCCCACCGAGCGGAAGGCACCGTCGCGCTTGAGTAGCGCTGCGGCTGCTTAGCGCGCCTGTCGGCGCGAAATCATAAGGATTCACAATGGACGACTTTGACCGTGCGGAAGCGCGGGCGCACGCGCTCGCCAGCCGCTTATTGCGTTCAGGTGTTGACGCTGGCGTGGTAGCCGATGCGTTCGCCGCAATAACGCTCTCTCTCTTCGCCGCGCAAACAGGCCTCGACCGCGAGGCCACCGTCCTGCTGGGCGCCTGGCATCAACTGAGGGAGGCTACCGAACATGGCCAGTGACGTCGAACGCTTGATCGTGAGTTTGGAAGCCAAAACCAAGGCGTTTGAGAACTCGCTGAACAAAGCCAACGCTACTGCCCAAAAGCGTCTGCGCGATATTGAGAGGCAGTTTGAGCGCACCAACAAGAAGGCCGTTCTACAGGCCCCTCGCGGCTCTATGATGGCCGGCCTCGGCGGCGTTCGCGGGATGGTCGGCGGCTTCGCTGCCGCCGCGGGCGTTCATACAGTTAGGCAGTACGCAGACGCTTGGACTGAGGCGGGCAACAAGATTGCTGCTGCGTCTCAAGTGTCCGGCAAGCAGGCACGCTCCTTGCGTGAACTTAATGACATTGCCACCGCGACACGTACCGGCATAACCGAGACCACGGACCTTTATGCCAAGCTTCTTCGCTCAACCAAGGATGTAGCAAAGTCCGAGGAGGAGGTGGCGCAGGCTACAGAGATCGTCAACAAGGCTTTCAAGGCGGGTGGTGCCGCGGCGAGTGAACAGGCTGCTGGCATTCTACAGCTTTCACAGGGTCTCGGGTCCGGAATCCTGCAGGGTGACGAACTGCGGTCTGTGCGCGAAAACGCACCGCTTCTTGCGCAGGCGATAGCGGATGAGTTCAAGACGACGATTGCCGGTCTTAAGGAGCTTGGTGCAAACGGCGAGCTTGAAGTCGGTCGTGTCTTCAAGGCCATTCTCAAGGCCAAGCCCAAAATTGATAAGGCGTTCGCGGCGACCACCGCCACTATCGCAGATGGGATCGACCTGCTGCGTAATTCGGCTATCGAGGCTATCGGTCGTATCAACACCGTAACGGGCGCAAGCGGTAAGGCTGGTGAACGCCTGGCGCAGTTCGCCAATATCATTGAGACGGTGGCGGGCGCCATTGAGGGTGTGGCTGGCAGCCCTACTGGGAAGTTCTTAGGCTTCCTTACCGAAATGGTCTCCAAGCTTGAGCCGATCAATCGCGCATTGGATGCCCTGCAAAACGTCGATAAGCTCGGCGAAGGTATTGCTGGTTTTGCTGGTAAGATAGCCGATGCCGAACTCAATGACATCGAGGATGCCACACGGGCTCTGACAGAATTCTTCAAGGCCAGGCGGCAAGGTGCCAAAGAGGGCTTCATCAGCCCAGAGCAACTCAGGCGCTTTGATGAACTCGAGAAGAAGATCAGTTCTGCCGGAATCAGTGCAGGCGAGGCCAAGGAGGAAGTCCGGGCCATTGTCGCGCTGGACGAGGGAACGTCTCCACAAATCGTAGAGCTATTCGACATTATGATCGATAAGCTCGACTTAATCGCCAAGCGAGCCAAGGCGGCCAAGAGTGCTACTCTAGGAATCTTCGATGATGAGCGCGGCGCCATGCTTGCTTCGCGTCGAAAGGACGAGGCATACGCCGGCTTCATTGATGAGCGCACAGCGGATGCCAAGCGTACGGAAATCGAGCGCCAGATAGACACCCGCACGGATGCGATCCTGAAGGCTGCCGAGGACGTTGGCGTGGCCATTACCGAGGCTGCAGCGCGGATCCAGGCCGAGAAGGAGCTTGGGATTGAGGGCGCGGTGAAAAGCCGCGAAGGCTCAATCTCCAAGTATGTCGATCAAGTCGTCAGCGCCGAATCCGGCGGGAATGCAAACGCGAAGAATCCAAGATCTTCGGCGACGGGACTCGGGCAGTTCATCGAGTCCACTTGGCTGACTCTGTTTCGCAAGCATTTCCCGAGGGAAGCGGAGGGCATGTCGCGCTCTGCCATCCTTGCCCTGCGCACGGATGGAGTGAAGTCAAAGGCGCTGATTGAAGCCTATGCGCGTGAGAACGCCGCAGTCCTCCAGCAGGCGGGTGTTTCGGTCAACGAAGTTGCGCTTCACCTTGCCCACTTCCTCGGGCCAGGCGGCGCGGCTGCCGTATTGAAGGCTGCGCCGGGCACTCCTGTGAGCCAGGTGCTCTCTGCGGGCGCCATCAAGGCAAACCCGGAGGTACTTGGCGGCGGCAAGACCGTAGATGACGTTATCGGCTACGGCGAGCGGCGCGCTGGAATGAAAACGACCCGCACACAGACTTTGGATTCGCGGGAATCGTTCCAAGAGAATCTGGACGCATATCGCCAGCAACTCGAGTTCCTGAAGGAAGAGACCGGCCTTCGCCAAAGCCTCAATCCGCTGGTCGACGATTATGGCCGCGGACTGACGACGTTACGCGCTGCGCAGGAACTGCTGTCAATGGCGCAGCAGGAAGGCACTGCGGCGGGCAACGAACTCTCCAGCACGCAGCAACTGCTTTATGGAGACCTTTCCAAACTGTCGCCGGAGGCACGCGCCCAAGCCGAGGCTATGCGAACCTTGGCGCTTGCTTCTGGCGAGGCGGAGGCGGCTAGCAATCAGCTATCTGTTGCGCAGGACAACCTGGCCGACCGCATGGCGGCGGCGTCTTCGTTTGGCAAGGACATTCTTGGTGGTTTCATCAGGGACTTACGCGAAGGCAAGTCGGCATCTGAGGCGCTAGCCAATGCGGTTGGGAAGATTGCCGACAGGCTGCTGGACCTGAGTCTTGATATTCTGTTTGACGGCTTCGGTGGGAAGGCGGGCAGCGGTATCCTCGGCAGCCTCTTTTCGTCCTTCTTTCCCTTCGCCGATGGCGGCATTGCCAAAAACGGCAAGCCGGTTCCGCTGAAGCGCTTTGCTCGAGGTGGCGTGTCCAAGACCGCGGCCATCTTCGGTGAGGCTGGGGCGGAAGCTGCGGTGCCGTTGCCGGACGGACGCAGGATCCCGGTGGATTTGCGGATTCCGCAATTTCCGAAGGTTCAAAGGGTAGCCGCCGCGGCGGCGCCAGCACCGAACGTCGATGCCAGGACAAAGGTCATCAACGCCTTTGATGCCGGAAGCTTTTTGTCCGAGGCGCTGAGCAGCACTGAAGGCGAGAAGGTCATCCTGAACTTCGTAAGGGCGCGACCCGCCGCATTCAAGGCAGCAATGCAGGGCTGAACAGCCCAAACAAAGGAAAGGTGATGCTCTATGCTAGCAATGAATCAGCTTATTGGGTTTGGAGCGAGGGGGATGCAACCGAGCGGCCCCAACCCGCCCTTCGCCAACGTCGTTGCCCTGTTCGGCTTTGAGGGCGCGAATGGCTCCACCGCTATCGTTGACGAAAGCAGTTACGCCCGCCCTGTCACTGTCGTCGGCGGTGCGCAGATTTCCACGGCCAAGACGTTCGTGACCGATGGAGCATCCTCGCTTTTCCTGCCGACGGCGGGATCGTCCTATATCACCATGCCGTTCCCCGCCTTCGCTGCAGGGCCATTCACAATCGAGGGACGGTTCCGGTGGCTGACAGGCAGTGGGCCTTCTCTGTTCGAGATTTACGAAGGCGCAACGCTTGTAATGCGGCTCATGAGAAGCGCAAGCGACGGCAGAGTGTTTCTTACCTTCTCTACCAACGGGACGACAGTTGCGCATACATTGGCACCAGTCGGTTCGCCGACTTATGGCCCAAACACAGATTACCACATTTGTCTTGAGCGCGACGCCAGCGACATAGTTCGCCTCTATCAGAACGGCGTCTATAACCCCAATACCAAGGCAACCATATCCGGCACACTGGTGAGAAATGCATCCACGGTCCCCCGCCTCGGCGCGAACATCAACGGTTATATGGACGAGTGGCGCTTCACAGATGGCGTGGCGCGCAACGGCGTCGACGCCAGCTTCGACCCCGGAACGACCGCATACCCGCGTTCCTGACCGGCCCGTCTCCAAATGAGTATGACAGCGGCGCGAGCGCCTACCTCACGCCCGCACCGCAAGGACCGGATGGGCAATCTTTGACCGCCAAATGCAGTGTGTTGCCACCACGACGGCGACAAGAACGGTGCCACCAATGAGGTCCACGAAATAGTGCCCTCCCAGCAAAGGAGTGGCGGCGAACATAAGAAGGGCATATAGCGCAGCCAACGGAAATGCGATGATCATGCCCCGGCAGGCGTAGGCCATGACTAGGGCCGCAGCCGTATGCAGGGACGGGAAGGTGACGAGGCCGGGAAGTGGGCCCGTCAGTACATGCCCGGTGTCGTTGCGAAGCCCTTCCAAGTACACAAGGTGATAGACGCCGCTCCCGGTCGGAAGTGCCGAAAGCAACTCCTGCTGCGGAGAGTGGAAGGATATGGCTGCCTTGGCCGGGAAACCAGCGCCAATGATGATGGTGGCAAGTGCCGTCGCGAAGAAGATTAAGATGAATTCCTGAGCCCGATTGCCTCGTCCGGCCGCGTACAACCCTAAAAACACCAGCACTGAAAGACTTGTCAGGCTGACATAGACCATCGACAGTACTTTGATGAAGCTGGGTCGAGCCGCAGCCCATTCGAGATACCCGAGCCAGCGAAATCCTAAAGCCTCATCCCAACTCGCCAGCACCTCATCCACTAGGGGGAAGGAAAGGCTCATGGTCAGGTGGTTCAGCACCCGGAGATTCAGCCAGGCGAGCAGGATAAAAGCCAATCCACTCGGGACTTCAAGGAGAGCGCGAGGGAGTTTCAGTCTCCATGCGATGTAGGACAGCAAAAGCCCTACGTACCCGAACACCAAAGGCTGTACGAGTGTCTGCGGATCAATGCTGATCGGTGACAGGATCAGCCATGTCGCATTGATCGCCGCCAATCCGAATATCGCCACCAGCCAAAGTGCACGTCCTGGGAAAATCGGATCTTCGCTAGAGGCTGCCCTTGGTTCCATTGTCCCCTCAATGGTTGAGCGCCAATCATAGCGGGTGCGCTCTGCGGTTGTGAATCTCCTCTTTCGACGTAGCGGCACGCAAGGCTCCCCCGCCCAGGGGAGGCTTCTTGACCATCGCAGGGAATTCGGTGAATGTGTCCGTGGGCTAGCAACCCGGACCAGTGATAGACCGCAGCACACCTTTGCCGAGGTGTCCTTTCCTTGCCGGGAAAGGGCGGTTGAACGTTTCCCAAGGAGGGAAACAGGACGACGGCTTGGCGGCTGTGCGTCAACCGGCATCCTATGCCGGGGCGCGGACGCCATGCAATACCCCCAAAAGGGGAAAAACGTCCGGCTCGTCTCACTGGCGAGTTGCTACGCCCCGGCGCCAGGACGCCCCTGGCATCGGCCTAGCAAGCCAAACCAGTGAGAAGCAAATCATGTTGCACATCGGCGAGGGGAATGGACTTCGTGAGCATGCGCCTGTCGCGCTCGAAGTCCCCGAATTCGAAATCGGCCAATGCGTGGAGGGTCCATTCGGGCCGGGTATTATCGAGGCCACCGGAGTTCTGGACGATGGCACGCGAGTTCACCGGGTGTGGAACGTCTACGATGACGTGGCGGACCATTCCTATCAAGAGGCGAGCCAGCTCACCGCGACCAAGTTAGGCTGTGAGACGTGCCGCGGTTGCTACTTCTGGACCGACCAAGGGTGCGAAGCGCGCGGCAAGCAGCAGTAAGCAACCCGCGCCTCTATCGCCGCACGCGGCCTGTCGCCCATCAGGGCGGCGGGCTTTTCGTTGCCCTGGGCAGGAGCATGATTGGTTCCCCATAGGAACACCATTCGTTCTGCAGTAGGTTACGGTAGCGTCAGGAATGCGTCAGCATGCGCGGCGAGACCGAAATTGAGATGGTGCGACGCCACGTTCGTGAAGGAGAACGTCACGTCGCCATCCAAAAAAGTATCCTCGACGATCTCGCTGCTGCAGGCCGCCCGACTGATTTAGCTAAGAAACTGCTGGCGGAATTCGAGGAGACGCTGGCTCAGCATCGTGCGCACTTGGCTCGGTTGGAGACTTAACTTTCGCAAGACCGTTGCCGTTATTTGCTTCGCGGGCTGGCTAAGGCAGCAGATATGCCGTATAGAGCCATTCGTCGGCAGCCGATTATACGGGCGCTGCCGGTTGAGGGCGGCGATCAAGCCCTAGCCCCGACTAGAAAAGGAGGCCGCTATGACCTCCACCAATCTTACCCCTAAGAAAATCGAACTGATCGACTGGCTGGTTCAGACTGTAAGCCTGCACGGCCCAGCCCCTGACAGTTCTAATCAGATGAAAGCAGCGCACATCGCCGCAATGCGTGTTCAAAGGGGGCCGATAAGCGAGTCAGAGCTGCGCGCGGTCATCTACGACGCGCTGTTCCACGCAGAGCACGCTTAGGTTTTAACCTGGCGCGGCTGGAACATAGGGAGGGCCACCGCGCTCCCGAGGGGAAGCCCGTCACTCGAAAGGGTGGCGGGCTTTTCTATGCGCTAGGCAGGGGCATCATTGGTTCCCGATAGGAACACTATTCGTTCCGATGTAGGTTACGGGAACTGGTGCAACATCAGGCGGAGGTCCTCAGCTATCTCGCCGGTAGGGGGCACCCTACAGCGCTTGCGTCTCAGTTGCTTCACCAACTTGAGGAGGCGCTCGCGGCTCATCGGGCGCATCTGGCGCGACTAGAAGACTCTGACTGCTTCTGATTCATAGACCGTCGCGCTGGAGAGGGCGACGGGTTCTCTTGCGCGCCCCCCCTAATGCAACATGTGCGCCTTGTGAGCAGCTAGTTCGTTGAGCAACTCTATCAGTCGTTTCTCGGTCGGACGGCCCTTTGGCATGTAGCGGTCAATATCCATGAGTGCGGTTCTCAAAGTACGTTCGACGAGAATGTCTGCCGTCTCTACATCAGCGACGAGATCTCGAGCCGCGCGTCTCAGCATGTGAATAGTCGCGACTTGGGATCGGCCGAGCCGAGTGTTTTGAATCATTTCGCTCTCCCTTTAAATAACTCTGACGGGAGCGCGATTGTCTCTCAGTCGCCGACGTCCATTGGCAGTTGCCGACGATGCATCCTAAACGCGGGCGGGCGTGGTTCAGTTGCAAACAGTAAGGAACCAACGCTCCTTTCGTGGCGCCATGCACGCCGACCTCGTCCGCCTCTTTCGATGTGAACGCTGCCGAATGGCAGGCCGGCCTCGGCAGGCGGTCTTCTTCACTTTGGTGCCTGATTATCGCGGGATAGATGCGCGCCGGGTTGGGAGAGGCTAGGGCAGCGCGGTAGCCGGCGGTTTGAATGCAGCGAGATCAAGGGATTTCGAAAAGTCAACTCCGTATGACATTGGGCTTGACTTTTCGATGGTAAAGCGTCGGTATAGGCGCTTCCTGAACTTGCGTGTTCTCAGCCGCTCGCCCAATCTGGCGCGGGCATACTTCTTTGCGCGCTCAAAGGAGATGGGGGTGAAAGCTGCGAATGATAATTGCCGCTCGGCATTCCCGGCGGGTTACCCACCGCGGGGACTAAGGCGGCGCGCCGCCGCTGCCTACCTTGGCATCTCGCCATCGCTCTTTGATCGGGAGCGGGCGGCCGGGAACATCCCAAATCCGCGCCTAATGTTTGGCGTACAGATTTGGGACCGTCTAGACCTCGACTCCTTGTTTGATGGTTCGTCGGAGACAGAGGCCGCAAACGACAATCATTCACAAGCGTGGGACCGGCATTGGCAAAGCACCGCAAGCCAAAATACGTGAACGCGTATGAGGATCGCCACGGCCGGCTCCGAATTTATCTAAGGAAGCCGGGCGGAAAGCAGGTACCTCTTCCTGGCCCGCTCTATAGTGAAGCCTTCTGGGTTGCGTACCACAAGGCAATGGACGGCGCCCCCGTCGCTCAAGCGTTGAATGTAGTTGCTGGAACAGCGTCGGCGGCCATAGCCGGTTTCTATAGATCTGCGGAGTACAAGGCGCTCGCTCGAATAACGCAGGCCACCTACCGGAATACGCTTGAACGTTTCCGAAAGGACTATGGACACCTGCCGCTGGGCGGAATGCGCACCGTCGACGTGAACCGCATTTTAGATAGCGTTTCGCCCGGTTCTGCAGTTCATCTGCGCAAGCGATTGCACCAGCTTTTCGAGTACGCCATCGGCGCGGGCCTGGTGACGGCGAACCCGGTCAAGGATGCCAAGCGCGTCGGCAAGAAGACGAAGGGTTATCGGACGTGGAGCGAATTTGACATCGCAGCGTATCGCGCCCGGTGGGGCGAGGGGACGCGGCAGCGACTCGCCATGGAAATCCTGCTGTATACCGGCTTGCGGCGCGCTGATGCGGTGCGTCTCGGATGGCGGCACATCGCTGGCGACCGCATAGAGATCACCGCGAGCAAAACTGGCGCCGAACTATCCATCCCGATCCATGAGGAGCTTTGGCGCTTCCTTAAAGAACTTCCGCGCACCGATCCCGCATTCATCGTTACCGCCTACGGGAAGCAGCGCTCTGACAAGGCGTTTACTGCGTTCATAGCCGAGGCTGCGGCAAAATCGGAAATCAAAGCGCAGGCATCGCCGCATGGCTTGCGTAAGGCCGCTTGCCGCCGACTTGCCGAGGCTGGCGCAAGCGCGCACGAAATCATGTCGATCACCGGCCATACGAAGATGGAGGAGATTCTCACATACACGCGTGCGGCGGAACAGAAGCGCTTGTCGCAGGCTGCTATGGCGAAAATGGCCGGTGCTTTCGACCTGAAATTGCCTAACCTAGAAGCCGGGTTAGGCAATACTGCCGACAAGGCATTAGAAACGTTGACTGCTGTGATGGATGTGGCACGCCCAACGGGACTCGAACCCGTGTTTCCGCCGTGAAAGGGCGGCGTCCTAGACCGCTAGACGATGGGCGCAGACGGGGCGTCTTATATTGAGCTTCCCACGGATGGGCAACCGCTAAAGCTTGGTCTCCGAGTGTTTTTTCACGGGTAGACCGGTTACGCACCGTAAGGAGGTCACGCCTTGCGGCGGCCGCAGCGCCAGTTCCAGTCGCGCTCCGGGCCGACGTCCACATGGACCGCATTGGTATGGCAGTAGGTGCCGACCCCGCCGCGCCCTGGAAGGCTGCGGACGAACTGCGCGATATCCCATTTGCTGACGCCCGGAACGTGGATGTCGGCCGCTGCGCAGTACATGTGCATCGAGTTCCTGGCGCCATTGACGCGGACGTTATGGGCGCGGCTGCGATAGCCGGAGGTGATGATTAGCTTCCGGCCGAAGCGCTGCTCGATTGCCTTGAGCATCCGCACGAGGTTCGGCTTCAGGCAGGCGGTCTCAACCGTTTCGGTCTGCTTGAGCAGGCCGTTGGGCGCAAGGCGGGCCAGCCCGGCCGAATAGGCGACCTGGATGGGGCCGTATTCGTCTTCCTCGTGAACGTCGATGTCGCTGTCGTCGTCCAAGCCGGACTTGCGCTTGATCTCGAAGAGCGAGGTCTGCCGCACGCCCGGTAGGCCGTTGTCGGAGCCGAGCGAGGCGAGAGCCGCAGGCTTGCGCGCCGGTTGGAGATCGATGATCGGCTTGGCCGCCTTTTTCGCATCCGGTTTCGGTGATGCCTCGGCATCCGAGGCTACGGGACGGTTTTCGATGAAAGTCTGTGCAGGCTTGGCCGAAGCCGCGCTGCTGCTCCTGTCCTGCCGGATGGGGGAGGGGGCGGCCGCGGCGGGACTGGTGCCGAAGAACGATGACAGGAAGTTCTTCTTTTTTGCAGGCATCGCCTCCGCCGGATCGCCGGCGGTCGCGATCACCTGTGCGGGCTTGCCGGTGGTGTCTGCGTCAGCCTGGGGATCGCCCTTGGCCTGCTTGAGAGCATCGCCGTTCTGTTCGTCCGTGCCGGCAGTCCGGGCCGGCATATCCTGTTCGGTTGTGGTCTTCTGGGCTGTCGGGGAGCCTGCGGCCGGCACGTTCACCACTTGATCGGGACGCGCGGCTCCGGCCGGCGCTTCGGACGCGCTCTGCTGGTTGGACTCGGCGGCTGCGGCCACATCGGCCGGCTGGCTTGCAAGTTCCGCCGAATTGTAGCTCGGCAGGTCCAGATCCGCGCTCGGGTCTGACGTGCAGGAGGCGAGGAGGACGGCGAGAGTCGCCCCGAAAAGACACAATAATGGCGGGTTTGCCCGACGCGGGTTCCGTGTTGGCAAAACGCTTCCTTCCCTCTCATCCGGCAGGTGGGAACTGCCGGAACGACGGTAATTAAGAGGCGATGTCACGCCCTCCAGCGTGAAGCGACACCGCGAATCCTTTTACCGTAAAGGTTGAGGAGGTATGGGGCAATTAGGGCGACAACATGGATTGGGATCAAGGAATCGCCGCGATCCGTTCAAGATTGCGCCCCAAAAAGCCTCAGGCGCGCACTTTTACGTAGGTTCCGGGGGCGTCCCCGAGTATCTCTCCACGCTCGCCCGGCCGACGCGCTGGCACTTTGGCTCCGTCCATGTACGCGATCCATGCCTGCCAATGCGGCCACCACGAGCCCGGATGCTCCTTTGCTCCTGCGACCCAGTCATCGAAGGCACCTTCAGGCGGCCCGTCGGTCCAATACTGATACTTGTTCTGGGACGGATGGTTCACCACGCCCGCGATATGCCCCGATCCCGCCATCACGAATTCGACGGGGCCGCCGAAATGCTGGCAGCCGACGAAGACCGAGCGGGCCGGCGCGATGTGGTCCTCCCGCGTCGACAGGTTGTAGACGGGCATCTTGAGGTCGCTGAGCGAGAGCAGCCTGCCCGAGATCTCCATGGCGCCCTTGGTGAGCCTGTTCTCGAGATAGCAGTTGCGCAGGTAGAAGGAGTGGTTTGCGGCCGGCATGCGGGTCGCATCCGCGTTCCAGTAGAGCAGGTCGAAGGGCAGGGGCTCCTTGCCGCGCATGTAGTTGTTGACCACATAGGGCCAGATCAGGTCGCCGGAGCGCAGCAGGTTGAAGGCGGTCGCCATGCGCGTGCCTTCGAGATAGCCCTTCTCGCCCATCGCCCGTTCGAGCGCCTGGATCTGATCCTCGTCGACGTAGACCATCAGGTCGCCGGCATGGGTGAAGTCCACCTGGGTGGCGAAGAAGGTCGCCGATGCGACGCGGTTGTCTCCTTCCTGCGCAAGCAGCGAGAGGCCGGCGGCCAGCAGCGTTCCGCCGACGCAATAGCCGATGGCGTTCACCTCCCTTTCGCCGGTGGTCGCCTCGACGACGTCGAGCGCGTGCTGAAGCCCCTCCCGGATATAGGCGTCCCAGTTCTTCATCCCGTGCCGCTCGTCCGGATTGACCCAGCTGATCACGAACACGGTGTGGCCCTGCTCGACCGCCCAGCGGATGAACGACTTCTTCGGATTGAGGTCGAGGATGTAGTACTTGTTGATCCAGGGCGGACAGATCAGCAGCGGCCGCTTCAGCACCTTGTCGGTCGCAGGCTCGTATTGAAGAATTTCGGCCACCTCGGTGCGGGACACCACCTTGCCCGGCGTGACGGCGATGTTCCTGCCGATCTCGAAGGATGTGTGGTCCGTCTGCCGCAGACGCAGCCGACCCTTGCCGGCGGCGATGTCCTCGGCGAGCAACTTCATGCCGCGGACCAGGTTCTCGCCGTTGGTCTCCACCGTCTCGCGGTAGAGCTCGGGATTGGTCAGCAGGAAGTTCGACGGCGAGATCGCGTTCGCAATCTGCTTCACGTAGAAGGAGGCCTTGTGGCGGGTATGCTCGTCCAACCCTTCCGCCTTCTCGACCAGATCGCTCGCCCAGCGCGAGGTCACCAGATAGGTCTTCTTCAGGAAATCGAAGAAGGCGTTGCGTCCCCACTCCGGGTCCTGGAAACGCTTGTCGCCTCTGTCTGGCTGAATCTCGTTGTCGACCTCCTCGCCCGCGGCGCGCCTCAGCGAATTCGTCCAGACAGTCATGTAGCCCGCGAACAGCCTGGTCTGCGCCTCGAGCGCTCGCGTCGGGTCCGAGAGCCAATATTCGGTGACCTTCGAGAAGGTCTTGACGACGTCGGCCATGGGTTCGGCGACGCTGTCGCGCAGTTCGCCCTTCTCCCGCGGTTCGGCCCAGGCGGCAGCCGCCTTGCCCGCCTGTTCGAGCATCCGCGCGAGATTGATCGCAAACCGCTCGGGGTCCTTAATGAGATAATCCTGGACCGAGGGCGTGTCGGCGGTTGTCTCGTCGACCGTCTTGTTCGAATCGGCGGCTTTATCCATGCTGCTGGCGCCCTCCCGCGCCTTGTCATTGACAGGGTAACATGAGACGTAAGAAACGGTCCAACCACACTCGTCTTCGCGTCTAACGAACTCCTTGAGATAAGATTATGACGATCCGGCGCAAATACTCGATGCGGCCTCGCGTCAGGAGCCTTAGTGTCCTTGGCGCGCTGCTGGCCGGACTGTCGGTCGCCGGTTGCGCCTCAAGTCAGACGGAGGTCGCGATGCCGGTTGCTCCTCAGCGCGGGCCGATCGACACCGGCACCTATCCCAATCTCAACGTGCCGCCCGAGGTGGCGGCGCCGGTCCTGACCGAAGAAGAAAAGGCTGGCCTCGCTGCCCGTGTCGAGTCCGCCAGGGCCCGGCAGTCAGGGTCTGGACGAGGCAGCGCGACGACCGGGAATTCTGCGCGCCTCAAGAAGTTGGCCGAGAGCCATGGTCCCGACACATTGAACGAAATAGAAGCACAATAAAACCGTCTGAGTCCCGAAGCCACCGGGACAGGACGACCATCCCCGCGAACGCGCTGGAAAGCATCATGGAAGAGTTCCACAAGGTCCGCCGCCTTCCTCCCTATGTTTTCGAACAGGTGAACCGGCTGAAGGCCAGCGCGCGAGCCAACGGCGCCGACATAATCGACCTCGGCATGGGCAATCCGGACCTTCCCACGCCGCAGGCGGTTGTCGATAAGCTGTGCGAGGTCGTCCGCGATCCGCGCACGCACCGCTATTCCTCATCGCGCGGCATCCCCGGCCTGCGCCGCGCCCAGGCGAACTATTACGCCCGCCGGTTCGGGGTGAAACTTGATCCCGAAACCGAGGTTGTGGCCACGCTTGGCTCCAAGGAAGGCTTCGCCAACATGGCCCAGGCGATCACGGCGCCCGGCGACGTGATCCTCTGCCCGAATCCGACCTATCCGATCCACGCCTTCGGCTTCATAATGTCGGGCGGCGTGATCCGCTCCATGCAGGTGGAGCCGGACGGCGGCTTCATCCCCGCCCTGGAGCGCGCGGTCCGGCACTCGATCCCGAAGCCGTTGGCGCTGATCCTCAACTATCCGTCGAACCCGACCGCGCTCGTGGCGAGCGTGGATTTCTACAAGGATGTCGTGGCCTTCGCGCGCAAGCACGAGATCATCATCCTCTCGGATCTCGCCTATGCCGAGATCTACTTCGACGGCCCGCCGCCGCCTTCGGTCTTGCAGGTGGCGGGCGCGATGGACGTGACGGTCGAGTTCACGTCGATGTCGAAGACCTTCTCGATGCCTGGCTGGCGCATGGGATTCGCGGTCGGCAACACCCGGCTGATCGCCGCGCTCACTCGCGTGAAATCCTATCTCGACTATGGCGCCTTCACGCCGATCCAGGTTGCGGCGACCGCCGCACTTAATGGTGATGGCTCGGATATCGAGGAGGTCCGCGAGGTCTACCAAAAGCGCCGCGACGTGATGGTCGATACGTTCGGCCGGGCGGGCTGGCACATTCCGGCGCCGGCGGCCTCGATGTTCGCCTGGGCGCCGATACCGGAGCCGTTTCGGCATCTCGGCTCGCTCGAGTTCTCCAAGCTGCTCATCGAGCATGCCGATGTCGCGGTAGCGCCGGGGATCGGCTTCGGCGAACACGGGGACGACTTTGTCCGCATCGCACTGGTGGAGAACGAGCATCGCATTCGCCAGGCTGCCCGTAACATCAAGCGGTTCCTGACATCGGCTGGCAATCAGCCGAACAATGTCGTACCGCTCGCCGCGCGGCGCTGACCGCATCAACCTGTCGAGCTGAATTCCGGAGGCGGAAACCGTCATGGCCGAGCCATTGCGTATTGGAATTGCGGGCCTGGGTACCGTCGGATCCGCCGTGGTGCGGGTAGTGACCGAGAAGCGCACCGAGCTTGCGCGCCAGTGCGGGCGCGAGATCGTGGTGACCGGAGTGTCTGCGCGCGACACCACGCGCAATCGCGGCCTTGACCTCTCCGATGCCGCCTGGTTCGCCGACCCGGTCGACCTGGCTGCGAACGCGGATATCGATGTCTTCGTAGAGCTGATTGGAGGCGACGAGGGCCCGGCTCGGGGGAGCGTAGAGGGCGCGCTGAAAGCGAGCCGGCATGTCGTGACGGCCAATAAGGCGCTGCTTGCCAAGCACGGTCTCGGCTTGGCCGAGTTCGCGGAAAGCCGCGGCGTGCTCCTGAACTACGAAGCGGCGGTGGCAGGCGGCATCCCGGTGATCAAGACGTTGCGCGAGGCGCTGGCCGGCAACACCGTGAACCGCGTCTTCGGTATCCTCAACGGTACCTGCAACTACATCCTCACCCGCATGGAGGCGGAGGGGCTGTCGTTCGAGGCGTGCCTCAAGGACGCGCAGCGGTTGGGCTATGCCGAAGCCGACCCCACCTTCGACATCGAGGGGCACGACACCGCCCACAAGCTCTCGCTCCTGACCAGTCTGGCTTTCGGCACCCGCATTGCGGCTGACGAGGTCTATCTGGAAGGGATCTCCAACATCACCCAGGCCGACATAAGGGCAGCGGCCGAACTGGGATACCGCATCAAGCTTCTCGGCGTCGCGCAGCGCACCGAAAGCGGCATCGAGCAGCGCGTGCACCCGACCATGGTTCCGACCGCCTCCGTCATCGCGCAGGTGCATGGCGTCACAAACGCGGTTGCCATCGAGACCGACATCCTTGGGGAACTCCTGCTTTCCGGCCCCGGTGCTGGCGGCAATGCCACCGCGTCCGCCGTGATCGGCGATATCGCCGACATCGCCAAGAGCCGCCCGGGTTTCCAGCATGGTCCGGTGTTCGGTCGGCCGGTGAAGGAACTCACGCCCTACAAGCGGGCGACCATGCGCTCTCATGAGGGCGGCTACTTCATCCGGCTGTCGGTGCACGACCGCGTCGGCGTCTTCGCTTCGGTGGCGAAGCGCATGGCCGACAACCAGATCTCGCTGGAATCGATCGTGCAGCATGCCTCCGACGGCGATGATGCGACCCGCAAGACCGTGGTGCTGGTCACGCACGAGACCACCGAGGCGGCCGTGCGCAAGGCGGTGGACGGGATCACGAGCGACGGACACCTTACCGACAAGCCGCAGGTGATCCGCATCGAGCGCGCGGGCTGATTTAGTTCGGCGCCTCTGGTGCGTCCTTCGAGGCTCGCGCAAACTCTGACGGGCGAGCCTCGAAGGACGCACCAGCTACTGAGCAAGGCGGGGGAGGGGTATTTGATCGGCAGGGAGACGATTTGAAGCCATTGCCGGGGACAGTGGGGGACAAACGTCTGTTTCTTGGCGTCCGCCGTTCCGCCGGCGGATGTGCCTGGGCGCACCGCCTCAGCGAACGCCAGGAAATGGCCGCGCTCGCCATGGCGCAGGCGCACGGCGTGCCCGAGATCGTGGCGCGCGTGCTGGCGGGACGCAGCGTGGCGGCCGAAACCGTCCAGCGATTTCTTGATCCGACAATCCGCGACCTGCTGCCCGATCCGGCGACACTGACCGACATGGACGCTGCGGCAAACCGGCTTGCGCGTGCGATCGTGAAGGGCGAGAGGGTTGCGATCTTCGGCGACTACGACGTAGACGGCGCCGCCTCTTCCGCACTGCTCAAGCGCTTCCTGGCGCATTTCCGAATCGAATCCGAGATCTACATCCCCGACCGCATCTTCGAGGGATACGGGCCCAATCCCGCCGCGATGCGCGAACTGGTGGAGCGTGGCGCCAGCCTGATCGTCACGGTCGACTGCGGGAGCAATAGCGCCGAGGCGATCGCGGCCGCGCGCAGCGCCTGGGCCGACGTCGTGGTGCTCGATCACCATCAGGTTGGCACGGCGCTCCCCGAAGGCGTGCCGGTCGTCAACCCAAACAGGCAGGACGACATGTCGGGGCAGGGGCATCTCTGCGCTGCCGGTGTCGTCTTTCTGACGCTGGTGCAGACAGCGCGCGTGCTGCGCGCCACCCGGCCGGACCTGCCCCAGCCCGATCTTCTGGAACTGCTCGATCTCGTCGCGCTGGCGACGGTCTGCGATGTGGTGCCGTTGACCGGCGTCAACCGGGCATTCGTTGTCAAGGGGCTGCTCGCCATCCGCCGCCAGCGCAATGTTGGGCTGGCTGCGCTATCGCGCGCCGCGCGCATCGGCGAGCCGTTGAACAGTTTTCATCTCGGTTTCCTGATCGGCCCCCGGATCAATGCCGGTGGGCGCATCGGGGACGCGGCGCTCGGCAGCAAGCTGCTCGCGACGGATGATCCCGTCGAGGCGGAACGCATCGCCGAGGTGCTCGACCGTTTGAACCAGGAACGCCAGGCGATGGAGCAGACGATGCTCGCCGAAGCCCGCGCCGAGGCTGATGCAGAGCTGTTGGGAGGAGCCGGCCCGGCCATCCTCGTCACCGGCAGCGACGGCTGGCATCCTGGCATCGTCGGCCTGCTCGCCTCACGGTTGAAGGATCACGCGCGCCGGCCTGTCTTCGCGATCGCATTCAATGCCAACGGCGTCGGCACCGGGTCGGGCCGCTCGATTTCCGGCTTCGACCTGGGCCGCCTGGTGCGGGGAGCCTATGAGCGCGGGCTGATCGAGAAGGGCGGCGGCCACGCCATGGCGGCCGGCATCACGGTCCAGCGCACCCGGCTGGGCGAGTTGCGCGCCTATTTCGAGGAGATGGCGTCGGACGAGGTAGCCCACCTCAGAGACGAGGAATGCCTGCATGTCGACGCGGCGCTTTCAGCCGAAGGCGCGACCCATAGCCTGCTGGATTCGCTGGAAAGGGCCGGCCCCTTCGGTGCAGGTCATCCCGCGCCGACCTTCGTGCTGCCAAGGCACCAACTGTGCGATCTTCGACCCGTCGGAAGTTCGCATTTCCGAGTGAGCCTTCGCTCCGACATGGGAGGCACGATCCAGGCGATGGCCTTCCGCGCCGCCGGTACGGATTTGGGCAATTTCCTGGAAAGCAGCCGCGGCGCGCGCATCCATGTCGCCGGACAGGTGCAGGCGAACTACTGGAATGGCTCGCGCAGCGTGCAGTTCCGCATCACCGATGCGGCTCAGGCAAGCACACTCTGAAGCCGCTGCAGTTCGGAAAGCCGCTCCATCGTCGCCTCGTAGCCGATGCGGATTGCCTCATCCGCGCGATGGAACTCTGTAAGTCGGATGTGCCCCAGCTTGGGCTGCAGCGAAAGGTCCGGCGGATCGCCGGCAAGGCGAGCCCGCGAGATGCGGTCCTGGATGATGTTGAACGCTTCGACCATCACGCCGGTGATGCCGAGCCGCGACTCGCGACGGGCCTCCGGGCCGGGGCGCCTTCTCCCATCGGCTTCGACGACCAGTTCGCCCGCACTGTGCTTGATGACGGCCGCGCGCCCGAACAGGTCGTAATGCAGGTTCACCGCCAGGACGAGAGGCTGCTCATAGGCACGGCACACCGAGACCGGGACGGGGTTGACCAGCGCGCCATCGACCAGCACGCGTCCGTTGCAGGACACGGGCTCGAACACGCCCGGCAGCGCATAGGAAGCGCGCACTCCGGTGATCAGCGAGCCGCTCGACAGCCATATCTCGTGGCCTGTGCGGATCTCGGCGGCAACGCAGACGAACGGTTTTGACAGGTCCTCGAAGCGGAGCCCGCTCATGTGTTCCTGCATCCGGGCGTCAAGTTTCATGCCGCCAAGCAGTCCGTTGCCGCCGATATGGAAGTCGAGCAGGCCGAAGATGCGTCGCGGGGTGAGGCTGCGTGCGAATTCCTCGAGTTCGTCGAGCTTGCCGGCGAGATAGCAGGCGCCGACCAGGGCACCGATCGAGGTGCCGGCGATCATCTCGATCTCTATGCCGGCTTCCTGCAATGCGCGAATGACGCCGATGTGGGCCCAGCCGCGTGCTGCGCCGCCGCCGAGAGCCAGCGCTATCCCGTTCTTGCCAATCGGCTCCGCCTCGATAGCACGGGAAGAATACCCGTTTGCCTCGCTGACAGCCGGCTTCAGCCCGAAATTTGCCCAGTCCATCATCGCGACCCTTCTCCGGTCACGCGCGTATACGACGCACTCTGTTTCCAAAGCGTGACGTCGCACGGCTAGTGCTGCCGAATAGATGTTACGACCCGGACCTGGTTCCTGACTGGTCCGATAGCAATTAGTTGCCCGCCTTCCTCAGCGTAGGTTGCCCATCTGCTACTTCAACAATCCTATAGAAACACGAACGCCTGCCAGTGTGACAAGTTGCACCGGCTCCATCTACCTCTACTTTGAGCCAAAGCGCATCCTGGTCGCAGTCGACTCTCATCTCCCGGACCATAAGGACGTTGCCCGACGCCTCGCCCTTCTTCCAGAGCGATGCTCGCGATCGCGACCAGAAATGGGCGATACCGGTTTCCAGCGTCAGCGCCAGCGCCTCGGCGTTCATGTGGGCCACCATCAGCAGCATGCCATCCCTGGCATCGGTGACGACAGTCGTGACGAGTCCTTTATCGTCGAATCGAGGCGAAAGGACGCCGCTTTCTTCCAACTGGGCTTTGTCGGAGGAGGGGGGCGGAAATTCGTGCGTCAAATGCGGACTCCCGCCCTCGAACAATACTAGGCCGCTACGCCCGCACCGGCCCGGACCATGGTGAGGAACCGGATCTGCTCTTCGGGGCTGTCCTTGAAGACACCGGTGAAGGTCGAGGTCAAGGTCGTCGATCCCTGCTTGCGGATGCCGCGCATGGCCATGCACATATGCTCCGCCTCGATCATCACGGCGACGCCGCGCGGATTGAGCACCTCCTGGATCACGCCGGCGATCTGGGCCGTCATGGCCTCCTGGGTCTGGAGGCGGTGGGCGAAGATGTCGACCACGCGCGCGATTTTGGACAGGCCGACGACGCGGCCCTCTGGCAGATAGCCCACATGGGCCTTGCCGATGATCGGCACCATGTGGTGCTCGCAATGCGAATGGAATTTTATGTCCCGCACGATGACGAGGTCGTCGTAACCAGCAACCTCCTCAAAGGTGCGCCCGAGTTCCTCGGCCGGGCACTTGTCGTACCCGTTGAACATCTCGAGGTAGGCCTTCGCGACCCGCTTGGGCGTATCCCTCAAGCCCTCGCGATCCGGGTCGTCGCCGGTCCAGCGGAGCAGGGTTAACACTGCGGCCTCGGCTTCCGCCTGGGTGGGACGGTTGGTTGCCGGCTTGTCCATATACTCGGACCGCGGCATGATTTTCTTGACGACGGCGTCCATGAAAGGAGTCTCCCGTAGTCGCTTTCGAAGAAGCGACGAGTTGAACGGACCACTGCCTTTCGCGGGCACCTGACCCTGCGGTGTCCGGGAATGTGGCGTGATATTCCCCGCAGGCAATGAAGCGCCATCGCCGGCAGGCATAGGGATTATATAAGCCCGCCTGCCCCGAATGAAAGTCTTGGACGCGGCACGAAGCGTTCACCCTTTGACATCGGTCAGTACGCCTTTGAGGTCCGTTCAGGTACAGACGCTTTCTCGCGCATACGGAAGCGGTTTCCGCTGGTGGGTCGATCGCCCCCTAAAAAGACATGCAGGTACAGGCGTGAGCCACTATATATGGAGGGCGCACGATGGCGACGCCCATCCCACTGAGGCCGGAGCGAATGATCGACGACGTCTACAACGCAAAAATTCTCGGGTTTGCCGGCAATATCGGCCGTATCGGCCGCCTGCCCAGCCCGGACGCCACCGCGCGCGCGCATTCGAAGCTGTGCGGCTCGACCGTCGTGGTCGATCTCAACATGAGCGACGGCGTCGTCACCGATTTCGCCCATGACGTGAAGGCCTGCGCGCTGGGTCAGGCATCCTCGGCCATCATGGCCGAGAACGTCGTCGGAGCCACGGTCGAGGAGTTGCGCTCCGTCCGCGAGGCTATGCTGAAGATGCTGAAGGAGAACGGACCGCCGCCGGCCGGCCGCTTCGCCGACCTCAAATATCTGGAGCCTGTCCGTGACTACAAGGCGCGGCATGCCTCGACCATGCTGACCTTCGACGCCGTGGTCGACGCGATCGGCCAGATCGAGAGGAAACGTGCCGAAGAGGCGGCTTGAAGGATTTTGAGCGATGCGCCCTTCGGAAGCCCTTGCGAAGAACATCGACACGGTGCGCGAGATCATCGCGCGCTATCCCGTGAGCAATCCCCGGGTGTTCGGGTCGGTCGCGCGGGGGGAAGATGTCGAGGGAAGCGATTTGGATATTCTTATCCATCCTGAGGGTAAGATGAGCTACTTCGATCTCGCAGGCCTGGCCTTGGAGCTTGAAGCGGTGCTCGGCTGTACCGTGGATCTCGGCGAAGACACCAGCGTGAGGGCTCACGCGGCAGAAACCATTTTTGCCGATGCCAAGCCGATCTAGCGCAAGTGAGCGCGAGTTCCGTGCATGGCTCGCGGACATAGTCGCTTGGGGAGAGCGCATCGCCCTCTACACGAACGGGATGAATCAATCGGATTTCATGGCCGACCAGAAGACGCAGGATGCGGTCGTGCGGTGCATCGAGTGTATCGGCGAAGCGTCCAAGCGCATCCTCGAAAGCGGCTCGACGCCCCCCACCGACAGGCTGGAATTCCTGCAGGCCTATTGGACGCGAAACAGGTTGGCGCATGGCTACTACGATGTGAACGCGGAACGCGTCTGGGTCTCCGCCACCGAGTCAGTCCCGAAGCTGGTGGCAAACGTCAAGGCGATGCTCCATGGCCTCGAGTAAAACGACAGGCAAGCCGCACTCGCGATCTCGCAACTTCGCCGGCCACTGGCCGCGCACACCCAGCCGCCTGCTAGGCACCGCGATTGTGCGGCTTTATCAATTGACGCTGTCGGGCTTCGTCGGCAACAACTGCCGACATTTGCCGACCTGCTCGGAGTACGCCTATGAGGCGATCGCGCGGCACGGCCTTTGGGCGGGGGGCTGGATGGGCCTGTTTCGGGTGATGCGCTGCGGCCCGGGCGGCACGCACGGCATCGACAACGTTCCGGAGCAACTGTCGGAGCGGCACCATTGGTTCACCCCCTGGCGCTATCTGTGCCTCGAGAAGCGCTGAGTTCGATGCGAAAACTGAACTAGAGCCGGGACCGTGCGAGGGCTCAGCGCCAAGGGTTCCGCTTCTTTACGCTGTCGGTTTTCATAACTAAAAGAACCGCCGGCCGGCCCCGACCGGCATTCACCACCCGCGCTCGTTTGCGGGACTGGATAACAGGAGCATAATATGTCCCAATTCGTTTCCCTGACATTCCCCGACGGTTCCGTTCGCGACTACGCCGCCGCGACGACCGGTGCCGATCTCGCCGATTCCATCTCCAAGTCGCTGGCCAAGAAGGCGGTCGCCTACGCGCTGGACGGCACCGTGCGCGACCTGAGCGATCCGATCGGCCGGTCCGGCAAGGTCGAGATCGTGACCCGCGAAGACCCGCGCGCGCTGGAACTCATCCGCCACGATGCCGCCCACGTGCTGGCCGAGGCGGTCCAGGAGTTGTGGCCGGGAACGCAGGTGACGATCGGCCCGGTCATCGAGAACGGCTTCTATTACGATTTCGCGCGCAACGAACCCTTCACGCCCGAGGATTTTCCGGTCATCGAGAAGAAGATGCGCGAGATCATCGCGCGCAACCGGCCTTTCACCAAGGAAGTCTGGGACCGCGACCGCGCCAGGCAGGTTTTTCGCGATAAGGGCGAGGCTTACAAGGTCGAACTGATCGACGCGATCCCGGAGGATCAGGATCTCAAGATCTATGCGCAGGGCGACTGGTTCGACCTCTGCCGCGGCCCGCATATGGCCTCCACCGGCCAAGTCGGCAACGCCTTCAAGCTGATGAAGGTGGCAGGCGCCTATTGGCGCGGCGACGCCAACAACCCGATGCTAACGCGCATCTACGGCACGGCCTGGCGCAGCCAGGAGGAACTCGACGCCTATCTCCACATGCTCGAGGAGGCCGAGAAGCGCGACCATCGCCGGCTCGGCCGCGAGATGGACCTGTTCCATTTCCAGGAGGAAGGACCCGGCGTGGTGTTCTGGCACGCCAAGGGCTGGAAGATGTTCCAGACCCTCGTCGCCTATATGCGCCGTCGGCTCGGCGACGACTATCAGGAGGTCAACGCCCCGCAGGTGCTCGACCATTCGCTCTGGGAGACTTCCGGTCACTGGGGCTGGTACAAGGAGAACATGTTTGCGGTGCAGTCGGCCGGCGATGAAGCCGAGGACAAGCGTATCTTCGCGCTCAAGCCGATGAACTGCCCAGGTCACGTCCAGATCTTCAAGCACGGCCTGAAGTCATATCGCGAACTGCCGATCCGCCTTGCCGAATTCGGCGCTGTCCACCGCTACGAGCCGTCCGGCGCGCTGCACGGACTGATGCGCGTGCGCGGCTTCACGCAAGACGACGCCCACATCTTCTGCACCGAGGAGCAACTCGAGGCGGAAATCCTGAAGATCAACGATCTCATGATGTCGGTCTACGAGGATTTCGGCTTCGAGCATGTCGTGGTCAAGCTCGCCACCCGGCCGGAGAAGCGCGTCGGCACGGATGCGATGTGGGACCACGCCGAGGACATCCTCAAGCGGGCGCTGGCGAAGATGGAGGCTGAATCCGGCGGCCGCATCAAGGCCGGCATCAACGAGGGCGAGGGCACCTTCTACGGCCCCAAGTTCGAGTACACGCTGCGAGATGCCATCGGTCGCGAGTGGCAGTGCGGCACGACCCAGGTAGACTTCAACCTGCCGGAGCGTTTCGGGGCCTTCTACATCGACCGCGATTCGGAGAAGAAGCAGCCGGTCATGGTCCACCGCGCCATCGTCGGCTCGCTCGAGCGCTTCCTCGGCATCCTCATCGAGAGCCATGCGGGCCACTTCCCGCTATGGTTCGCACCAGTCCAGGTCGTGGTGGCGACGATCACGTCCGAGGCCGACGACTATGCCCGCGAGGTCGTCAGGAAGCTCAAGGCGGCGGGGCTTTCGGCCGAGATCGATTTGCGCAACGAGAAGATCAACTACAAGGTCCGCGAGCACAGTCTTGCCAAGGTCCCCGCTATCCTCGTCTGCGGCAAGCGCGAGGCGGAAGAGGGCACGGTGAACCTGCGGCGCCTGGGCTCGCGCGACCAGCAGTCGCTCTCGCTCGAAAAGGCCGTGTCAATGCTGGACGAGGAGGCAGTGCCTCCGGATCTGAAGCGTCTCCGCAAGGCCGAAGCAGCCTGATCGGAGGGCGCCCTCCCCGGGGGCGCGCTTCACACGCCTGTCATGGCGCTCGACTACTCCGAGCGCCATGATGATCGGTGCGAAGATTCCGCGTGAGCGCTTTTCCGAGCTCTCCTATTCGAATGACAATCAGCCGCGCCTCAAGCGCTGGCTTATCCGGTTGGTCGAAGGGCTGTCAGGCCGCAGCCGCTATGCGGCGCTCTATGATGCCTGGCGCCAAGAGGTACTGTCGGGCAGCGGGCGCAGCTTCGCCCGTGCGCTGGAATTGATCGGCGTGGACCTTGTCCATAAAGGAACATGGCCGCCCGAGCAGCTTCCCGACACGCCGCTGGTCATGATCGCCAATCATCCCTTCGGCATAGGTGATGGTCTCGCCATCCTGTCTCTCGCCGAGCAGTTGGACCGGCCGTTCCGGGTGATGTTGGCGGCCGACCTGATGAAGGTCCCGGAGATTCTTCCCTATTCGCTGCCGGTCGATTTCACCGAAACCAAGGAGGCGTTGAAGAACAATCTGGCCGTGCGCCACGAGGCCATCCGCCTGCTCAAGGAGGGGGTCACGGTCGTGATCTTCCCCGCCGGGGGCGTGGCGACCGCGCCGAAAGTGCTGGGCAGGGCTCAGGACCTGCCTTGGAAGGTGTTCGTCGCGCGGCTCGTGCAGGATGCGAAGGCGTCGGTGATCCCGATCCACTTCGAGGGCCAGAACGGCCGGCTCTTCCACCTCGTCAGCGTACATGAACCTCGCCGACAGCGAGCACAACCTCGCCCGCTTCGTCGGAAACCTGTCGCTGACGCTGAGGCTCTCGCTGCTCGTGCGCGAGTTCGCCCGGCTCTCCGGAAAACCGGTCCATGCGCGCATCGGGCCGGTGCTGCACTGGTCGACGCTGGAGCCCCTGCGCGATCGAAAACTCCTGCTGGCGCGGCTGCAGGCGGCAGTCCGCGATCTTCGGCCGCCCGAGAAGTCGCGAAAGCGGCTTGTCATGCCCAAGTTGAGGCGACGATCGGCCAGTTCGGCAGCCAGAACCCCAGCGGTCTAGAGGTCAGGAGCGACCATTCGCGGTTTGAGGTCGAGCGGGGATATCGCCCCGCTCAGTCCGCGCCCTCTGTCGCAGTGGGTGCCGTTTCGTCCGCCAGCACCTCGACCTCCTGGCTATGGCCCGCAGCGACCGTAAAATCCTTCTGGTAGATGTGGTCGCGATTCTTGGCGACGATGGTGTAGTCGCCTTCGGCCAGCACCATCGACGCATAGGCGCCGACGCTTTCACGAACGGGATCGCCTGCCGTGGTCAGCACCGACCAGGAGGTGTCGGCGATCGCCTCGCCGCCCGCCTCGCGGACGAGCTTCAGCGTCAACTCGGCAGCGCTGTGCTGAACGGTCGCCTCGGTCAGCTTGCCCGCCTCGACCTTGATGTCGGAGCGGATCACCGCATTGACGTTCCCGTAGGTGGAGACGACGTGGTAGGTGCCGGCGTTGAGGCGCACCACCGTATTGGGACTGACGTCGGGCAGGATCAGCGCCCGCTCACCATTCGCCTTCTCCTGCGCTTCGTAGATGGAGAAGCGCAGCTTGTCGGAGGCGATCCGCTGGCCGCCGGAGTTCTCGGCATCCAGCTTCAGGCCGCCCGCGTCGAGCACGAAGGCCTCACGTTTTGCGTCACTGCCCACCGAGATGCGCTTGGTCGCTCCGGCGCGGCCATACGAGGCGTGGACGAGATATTGCCCCGGCGCCAGATCGAAGGACTGAGTGCCACCCCGCGCAGAGGCGACGAGCCGAAGCTTGCCGTTCGGACCCGGCTCGGTGTCGAACACCCTCCAGACCAGACCCTTCGGGATTTCGGCTCCATCCTTCACGAGTTGACCCGTGAGAGTGATTCGTCCGAGACCCGCGGTGGCCATCGGCGAGGTCGGGGTGGAGGGAGCATATTCGGAGAGTCCGGGCAGCTCGATTCGGGGCAGGCGGTCGCCCAGATCCTGCGACATTGCGGTCCCTGGCTTGATCGCAAGCAAGGCAAGGGCTAGAGCCCCGATCAACAGGTGCGGATTCGAAATGAGCATCAGTTGCTTTGAAGATGAAGCCGGTGGCAATTTCAAGACACCGCGTGGCCACTTGGCATGCTGGTCAACCGCGCTATGACTGCAGGCAGGATACTGCTGTCCCAAACACCCTTCCCGGATACCAGGAAATAAGAATGGCGTCGCCCATCATCGATTTCATGCTCTCGCGCAGTTCGGCGCCGATCCAGGACCTGAAGGCGCCCGGCCCCAGCGACGAGGAGATCGCGCTGATGCTAAAGGCGGCGACCAGGGTGCCCGACCACGGGCGACTGGCGCCGTGGCGCTTCATCCTTTACCGGGGCAAGGCGCGCGAAGAAATCGGCGAAGGATTGGCCGCACTTGCCGAGAAGCTCGAAGGACCCCTGCCGGAAGGCCGCAAGCAGAAGGAGCGCGAACGCTTTTCCCGCGCGCCTCTCGTGATCGGAGTGATCTCGAGCCCGAAGGAGAATCCGAAGATCCCCGAATGGGAGATGCGTCTTTCCGGCGCGGCTGTGGCGATGAACCTGCTGCACGCGGCGGGCGGGCTAGGCTACGGCGCCAACTGGATCACCAACTGGTACGCGGACGTGGAGGAGGGCAGGAGGCTCCTGGGCCTTGCCCCGCATGAGCGCGTCATCGGCTTCGTCCACATCGGCACCTACGAGGGCAAGCCGATGGAGCGGCCGCGGCCGGAGGTGGCGACGCTGGTCAGCGAGTATGCGGGGCCGTGGACGGACGAACCGTCATCCTAGGGTTTTCGCGACGCCGTTCCGCGGCTGCTTGGCCCTAGGATGACGAAGCGGCGGCGGCCAGCGCCCATCATCCCTCCTACTGCAACCGTCGCGCGATTGCCTTCCGTAGGTCCGGCGCTGCGGCGACCAACTCGCGGGCGGCTTGCGATTGCGGATTGTCGAGCACGGCGGCGGTCGGGCCCTGCTCGGCGATCCTGCCTTCATGCATCACCAAAACCTCGTCGGTGATGGCGCGGGCGACGGTGAGGTCGTGGGTGATGAAGAGGTAGGCGATCCCCAGCCGCCGGTTGAGATCGGCGAAGAGGTCGAGGATCTGCGCCCGGATCGACACGTCAAGCGAGGACACCGCCTCGTCGGCGACGACCAGCTTCGGCCGTGTGATGATGGCGCGGGCGATCGACAGGCGCTGCCGCTGCCCACCGGAGAATTCGTGCGGGTACTTGCGCATATCGTCGGGCTTCATGCCGACCTGGTGCAGAGCCTCGGCAACGAGCTCGCGCCGCTTCTCGTGCGAGGGAACAGGATCGAGCAGCGCGAGCGGCTCCGAGACCAGCCGCTCCACCCGGTGGCGTGGGTCGAAGGAGCCGTACGGGTCCTGAAACACGATCTGCATGTTCCGGCGCAGTGGACGAAGCTCGGCTTCCTTTCTGCCGGTGACGGTCTCGCCCATGAAGCGGATGGTCCCGGACGTGGGTGTGTCCAGCGCCAGCACCAGCCGCGCCAGCGTTGACTTTCCGCAGCCTGAGCGGCCCACCAGCCCGAGCGAGCGGCCAGCTTCGAGATTGAAGGACACGTCGTCCAAGGCGCGGAAGGACGACGCCTTGCTGAAGAGCGATGCGCGTTGACCGGGATAGTCGTGGGTCAGGTTCTCGACGGAGAGGAGCGCCGAGGCGACCCCCTCCGCCGCCTCTGGCGGCACCTCCCCCTCAAGGGGGGAGGATAAGCGGCGCCCTTCGGGCACGTACACCGATGCCAGCGCAAGCTGGCGCGTATAGGGATGCCGCTGCTCGGAGAGGACCCGGGCGGGCTCGCCGGTCTCCAAAACCTCGCCGGAGTGCATGACCGCGATGCGGGTCGACATCTCGGTGACCACCGCCAGGTCGTGCGAAATCAGGAGCAGGCCCATGCGGTTCTCGGCCGAAAGCTCGCGCAGCAGATCGAGGATCTGCGCCTGCAGGACGACGTCCAGCGCAGTGGTCGGCTCGTCGGCGATCAGCAGTTTTGGCTTCAGCGCGCAGGCGATCGCGATCACCACGCGCTGGCGCTGGCCGCCGGAGAGCTGGTGCGGGTAGCGGGAGAGGGGGAACCGAGCCGCCGGCAACCCCACCCGGTCGAGCATTTTCCGCGCACGGTCCTCCGCCTCGGAGCGGCCAGCGCCCGTGTGCCAGCGAACACCCTCCGCGACCTGCTCACCGATCGTCTTCACCGGGTTGAGCGCCGTCATCGGCTCCTGGAACACCATGCCGATGTCGTCGCCGCGCAGCCGGCACATCTCGGTCTCGCTGGCGGCGAGAAGCTCCTTGCCTTCGAACAGCACGCTGCCGCTTGCGCGTGCTCCATGCGGCAGGAGCCGCATGATCGACAGCGCGGTCATCGACTTGCCCGAGCCGGATTCCCCAACGAGGCCGACCACCTCTCCAGGCTCGACCGTCAGGTCGACCTTCTTGAGAATGTCGGCCGCACCGATCGATACGCGGAGCCCGTTGATCGAAAGCAGGCTCATCTGCGCCCGGCAAGTTTTGGATCGAGCGCGTCGCTGGCGCCGTCGCCGAGTAGGTTGAGGCCGAGCACGGTGATGACGATCGCCAGTCCGGGAAAGATGGCGAGCGTAGGCATGACCATCATGCGGGTCTGGGCGTCGAACAGCATGCGGCCCCAACTCGGCATCGGCGGCTGTGCGCCGAGGCCCACGTAGGAGAGCCCAGCCTCGGCAAGGATACCGAGGGCGAACTGAATCGTGCCCTGCACCAGCAGCATAGTCGCGATGTTGGGAAGGATGTGCTCGATCGTGATGCTCGCCTTGCCTTTGCCGGCCGCACGGGCAGCGAGGATGAACTCGCGCGGCCAGATCGCCAGCGCGCCGGCGCGGGCGACCCGGGCGAACACCGGGATGTTGAAGATGCCGATGGCGATGATCGCGTTGACCGCGCCGGGCCCGAACACGGCGGTTATCATGATGGCCGAAAGCAGCGCCGGGAAGGCGAAGACCACGTCGTTGAAGCGCATCACCGCTTCGTCCTGCCAGCCGCCGCGCGCCGCGGCGAGGCAGCCGAGCGGCACGCCGACGCCCATACCGATGCCGACCGCCACGAGCGCCACCGCGATCGAGTTCCGCGCTCCCACCATGATCATGGAGAGCACGTCGCGCCCGAACTGGTCGGTGCCGAGGGGATGGACCCAGGAGGGCGGCAGCATGCGATTCTGAACGACCAGCTTCGTCACGTCGTAGGGAGTCCAGAAAAAGGAGACCAACGCCATCAGCGCGATCGCTGCGGTGATGACGAGGCCGAGCACGAACGACCTGCTGGCGAAGGCGCGGGCGAGGAAGTCGGCGAAGCCGTGGGGGGTAGCGGTGTGTGTCATCACCGCGCCCTCAGCCGCGGGTCGACAACCGCATAGGAAAGGTCGACGAGTAGGTTCACGACAATCACGCTCGCCACCAGCAGCATGACGACGCTCTCCACCACGATCAGGTCGCGTTGGGTGATCGCCTGGAAGATGAGGCGCCCCAGCCCAGGCAGGTAGAATACATTCTCGATGATGATGGTGCCGGCGAGCAGGAAGGAGAACTGCAGGCCGACGATGGTCACCACAGGGATAAGCGCGTTGCGCAACGCGTGCCGCCACAGCACCCGGTCGAATGGCAGTCCCTTGGCCCGCGCAGTGCGGATGAAATCCTCCCCGAGTACCTCGACCAGTGAGGATCGGGTTACCCGGGCCAGGATCGCTGCCTGCGGCAGCGCCAGCGCGATGGCGGGAAGAATGAGCGCCTTCAGCGCCGGCCAGACGCCGGCGCTCCACCCGGGAAAGCCGCCGGCGGGAACCAGCCGCAGCCACACCGCGAAGATGTAGATGAGGATCAGCGCGAACCAGAAGTTGGGAACCGCCACCCCGATCTGGGCGGCGCCCATGCTGAGCGTATCGCCTGCGCGCCCACGACGCTGGGCGGCGAAGGCGCCGACGGGAATGGCGATCGCAACCGAGAGCACGAGCGCGATCACGGCGAGTGGCAGCGAAACTGCGACGCGTTCCTTGACCAAATCCAGGACCGGCACCGAATAGGTGTATGACTTGCCTAAGTCGAGGCTCAGCATGCCGCCGATCCAGTCGAGATAGCGCAGCGGCACCGGCTGGTTCAGCCCCATCTGCTCGCGCAGCGCCTCCACCGCGTCCGGGGTCGCGTTCATGCCGAGCATCAGCCGCGCCGGGTCGCCCGGGAGTACCTCCAGTACTGCGAATACGACCAGCGAGGCCACCAGCAGGGTAGCCAGGCCGGTGATGAGGCGGTTAAGAAGGTAGGCGGTCATGGCTGAGCCGACCTTTTCCTCCAGCTAGAGGGTAGAGCAATCGCATATGCGGTTACCCCCACCCCTGGCCCCTCCCCACAAGGGGGCGGGGAGCTCTGCGCGACGGCCGCCCGGCGCCAAGCTTCGACGATTTCGACGTTAGTCGTGGCGAACCCGTCCCGCTCCCCCTTGTGGGGAGGGGTTAGAGTTGGGGGTAGAATTTCGCCCAGGCTCCCCGACGTATCCATATGCGATAGCCATCCCCTCAAGGGGGCGGGGAGCATTGGTGCTAATCCACCCACTTCACCTTCGTCAGGTCGTTAGCCGGGATCGGTGCGTTCTCCCACAGCCCCTCGATCTTCGCATCCCACACGCCGATCTTCGGCAGTTCGAACAGGAAGCCCACCGGGGCGTCCTGTGCCAGAATCTTCTGCGCCTCGCCGTAGAGCTCGCTCCGCTTTGTCTCGTCCGTGGTCAGGTCGAGATCCCTCATGACCTTGTCGAAGGCCGGGCTGTCGTAATTGAAGTAGTAGTCCTTGCGCGCGTAGATGCCGATATCGTTGGGTTCGACGTGGGACACGATGGTAAGGTCGTAGTCCTTGTCGGTAAAAACCTGCTTCAGCCAGTCGGCCCATTCGAGCGGGATGATCTCGGCGTCGATGCCGATCTCGCGCAGTTCGGAGGCGATGACCTGGCCGCCGTCGCGGGCATAGGTCGGGGGCGGCAGCTTCAGCGTGGTCTTGAAGCCATTTTCGAGGCCAGCTTCCTTCAGCAACTCCTTGGCCTTGGCGATGTCGTGCGGATAGGTGCCGGTCAGATCGATATAGTCCTTGTTGGCGGGCGAGAAGTGCGAGCCAATCGGCGTGCCCAGCCCGGTCGATGCACCGTCGATGATCGCCTGGCGGTCGAGCGCGCGCGAAATCGCCTGCCGCACCTTGAGATTGTCGAAGGGCGGCTTCTTGTTGTTCATGGTCAGGATAGTCTCGCCCTCGGTCGAGCCGATCACCACCTTGAAGCGCGGGTCCGCCTGAATCTGCGGGAGGCTGTCGCCGACCGGCATGTTCGGAAACGCCTGCACGTCGCCCGAGAGCAGCGCCGGCAGCGCGGCCGAGGCGTCGGGGATGATGCGGAACTCGGCCTTGTCGAGCTGGACCGGCTCGCCCCAATAGCTGTCGGACTTGGCCAGCTTGATCGAGGAGCCGCGCGCCCAACTGTCGAACTTGAACGGACCGGTACCGATCGGCTTTTCCTTATTGGTGTCGGCCGACTTGGGCGACACGATCACCGCATCGCCCCATCCCATATTGTAGAGGAAGGCGCCCTGCGGGTGCTTCAGCGTCACCTTCACCGTGGTCGGGTCGACGACCTCGACCGTGTCGATCGCTTCGAACAGCCCCTTCTGGGCGTTGGTCGAATCCGCGGCGCGGGCGCGATCGAGGGAGAATTTCACGTCGTCGGCGCCGAAGTCGGAACCGTCGTGGAATTTGACGCCGCTATGCAGCTTGAAGGTGTAGACCTTGCCGTCATCGGAAACGGTCCAGCTTTCGGCTAGCGCCGGCAGCACCTCGCCGCTGGGACCGATGCGGGTGAGACCTTCAAAGACGTTGGCGTAGACCACCTCGCGGATGGCCGCCGCGGCACCGGCCGTCGGGTCGAGATGCGGCGGCTCCAAAACCATGCCGAGCACGAGATCGGTGCGCGCGGCAAAGGCCGTGGTCGAGGCGGCAATCGCCATAGCGGCCGCAGCAACGAACGTCGTCCACCGTTTCATCGGCATTTCCCCTTCGGTCCCGGAAACTCCGCCCGGATACAATCCTGATTTGGGACCGTAGTAAATCGGCAATTGACCTCAGGGAACAGTCATGTGGCCGCACGAGGACGGAGACTAGGCAGGAGAAGACGCTCGATCCCAACATCGGAGAGCGCTGGCCTATCGGTCCAACGAGGGTTAACCTGCGCCGCTTTCGAGGAGGACCAGCATGGATGCCGCAAGCCTGAAAGCGCAGCAGGCGCCTTTGAAGCAAGCCTACCGCGACAACCCGGAGCGGGCGGTGATCACGCTGCGCGCGAAGGGCACGCTGGATGACCAGGCGATCGCCTGCAAGGTCGAAATGGGCCGTGCGATCGCGGTCGCGGGCCTGCATCCGGCCACCGGCGGCAGCGGCTTCGACCTTTGCTCCGGCGACATGCTCCTGGAGGCGCTGGTCGCCTGTGCCGGCGTCACGCTGAAGGCGGTCGCAACGGCGCTTGAATTCCGACTGAACGGAGCCGGCGTGACGGCGGAGGGTGATCTCGACTTCCGCGGCACCTTGGGCGTGGCCAAGGACGCGCCTGTCGGTTTCCGGGCGATTCGCCTAACCTTCGAGATCGACACCGACGAGCCGCAGGAGCGCATCGATTCGCTGCTGAAACTCACCGAGCGCTATTGCGTGGTGTTGCAGACGATCAATCAGCGGCCGGAGTTGAAGGTATCGGCGCGGACCATCTGACGTCAGCCCGTTCCCCGCAGCAGCAGGTCCAAGCCGATCGCCATCACCTGCGCCGATTCCACCATGTCATCGATGCCGACCCACTCGTCGGGTCGGTGCGCAAGGTCGAGGATGCCGGGCCCGTACGCCACGCAATCGTAAAGCTGGCCGATGCGCGCGACGTGCTTCTGGTCGTAGGTCCCGGGCGAGATGACATAGTCGGGCTCGCGGTCGAACACGGCGCGGATGCCGTGGGCAAGCGCGGCGGCAACAGGCGCGTCCGGCTCGGTCATCAGCGGCCGGACTTCCATGATGTCGCGGATCTCGTAGTCGAATCGCGGGCGGGAACGGCGCAGTCCCTCGAGGATGGAAATGACCTCGTCCTTCACCTCGTCCGGATGCTCTTCCAGAAGATAGCGGCGGTCGATCATCAGGCGGCAAGAATCCGGAACGTTGGGCGAGGGCAGCCCCGGCCGGAAATCGTCAGTCTGTCCGCCATGGACCGAGTTGAGATTGAGTGTCGAGCGGCGCGCGCCCTCCGGCACGACCGGCATGCGCGTGCGCTTGGCCTCGAGTAGAGGAAACAACTCGGCCTCGAACGCCGCCACCACCGCGCTCATATGGCGTACCGCGCAATCCCCCAGGAACGGCATCGAGCCATGGGCGATCTCGCCCTTCGTCTCGATTTCGGCCCACCATACGCCACGATGGCCGAGGCAGATGCGGTCCTTGTTGAGCGGCTCGGGTATGATGACGTGGTCCACCCGCGGTTTCGAGAAGTAGCCGCGTGAGGCGAGCCAAGCCACCCCGCCGAATCCGCCCGATTCCTCGTCCACGGTTCCGGAAATCTCGATTGCGCCCGGAAAGCTCGGATTGAGATCGATGTAGGTTTCCGCCGCAATGATCGCCGCGGCCAGGCCGCCCTTCATGTCGCAGGCGCCGCGGCCATAGACCCGGCCGTCGCGTACGACTCCCTTGAACGGGTCAAGGCTCCAGCCCTGGCCGGGCTCGACCACGTCGATGTGCCCGTTGAAGTGCACTGTCGGACCGGCCAACTCACCTTCACGGCGCGCGACGATGTTGGTTCGGGGATAGCGGTCGCTGTCGCCGGGAGCGCCCTCCGCGCGGATGTATTCGATTGCGAAGCCGCCTTCGCCAAGCCGGGCGCCGATGTGCTCGGCGCAGGGCCTGTATGCTTCGCCGGGCGGATTTACCGTCGGAAAACGGATTAGTTCTAGGGTGAGCGAAACGAGGTCTTCGCGACGTTCGGCAATTGCCTCGATGAGACGGTCGTTCATGGCTTGATGAGAGCAGGTGGGGGAGGGGATTGGCAAGGGCCTGTTCGGCCACTGCCTAGCAAGTTCAACTCCCGTCCGGTGATGCAGAACCGCCGCCGAGATGAGGAATATTGATATTTCAGAGAGTTACGCGCGTCCGCCCGTTGCGGCGAGGGTATTTGAGTAAGGGGACATCATGAGAAAAGTTCTGTTCGCGGCGCTCGCCATCTGCGGCCTGTCGTTGCTTGGCGCCGGAACGGCGGCCGCGGCGAGCCTTGTGGCCCAGGTGGATATCAGTAACCAAACGATGACTGTCCTGCGGCACGGCAGGGTGCTGCATGTCTGGAAAGTTTCGACGGCGCGCGACGGTTTCGTGACGCCGCGCGGAAGCTGGCGCCCGACTCGCATCCACAAGATGTGGCGCTCGCGGACGTACGACGATGCGCCGATGCCATATGCCGTGTTTTACCACGGCGGCTACGCGGTCCACGGCACCACCGCAGTGAAGGCGCTTGGCCGTCCCGCCTCGCACGGCTGCGTTCGGCTTGCGACACCGAACGCAGCGGAGTTCTACAGCCTGGTGCAGGAGGTCGGGCCGGGCAACACGCAGATCGTGGTGGTGAATTGAACCCGATCCGACGACGCGCATGTTGCCCGCATCGGTGCTTGCACGTGGCCCATGCGCAGACGGCTCGTTCGGGATAGAACGTTACCGACTTGGCTTTTGGAGGAGAACCCGGGTGCAGAACGCGTCGACTGGAATTGGAACGGATAGTGCCGAGCGCGAACTGCGCGTCGATCTAGCTGCGGCCTTTCGACTGGCCGTCGAGTTCGATTGGCACGAGTCCGTGGGCAACCACTTCAGCGCCGCAGTCTCGGAGGACGGCAGACGCTTCCTGATGAACCCGCGCTGGAAGCATTTCTCCCAGATCTGCGCCAGCGACCTGCTCCTGCTCGATGCCGACGATCCCGAGGTCATGGATGGACCAAATCCGCCGGATCCTTCGGCCTGGTGCATCCACGGCAGCATCCACAGGAGCAGGCCGAGCGCCCGCGTCCTTCTCCACTGCCACCCGCCATATGCCACCGCTCTGGCGGGATTGAAGGACCCGACCATGAAGCCGATCGACCAGAACACGGCGCGGTTCTTCGGCATGGTCGGCGTCGATCTCGGCTTCGGCGGCATCGCCGACGACGCGGCAGAGGGAGCACGCCTCGCGGAGGCGCTGGGAAATCATCCCATTCTGCTCATGGGAAATCACGGCGTGACGGTCACTGCCGAGACGGTGGCCGAGGCTTTCGAGCACCTCTATTTCTTCGAAAGGGCGAGCAAGACGCTGATGCTGGCCTATGCCAGCGGTCAGCCGCTCAACGTCATGTCGGATCGGATTGCCGAGAAGACCGCGCAGGACTGGCTCGAATACAAGGGCATGGCCTTTGCGCATTTCGAAGCGCTCAAGGACATGCTGGACAGCAAGGACCCGTCCTACCGCAACTAGGCTTGAACTGCTTTCCGTTGCCGGTTGTCGAAGCGCAGATGCACGTCGGCAAGCGTAACCCATGAGCTTGATTTGACACGGCCGCACGGGTTCGGCATGAGCGGAGCGCAAACTCCCCATCAACCGGACCGTCCGATTCCGCCATGCTCGACATTAGATGGATTCGCGAGAACCCAAAGGCCCTCGCCGAAGCGCTGATGAAGCGCCAGTGGTCGTCCGAGGAGGCTGCCTCGACGGTGGAGAACCTGCTGGCGCTCGACGAGGCGCGGCGGGCGCATCTGGGCGAACTGCAGGCCAAGCAGGAGCGGCGCAACGCCGCCTCCCGCGAGATCGGCAACGCCATGCGCAACAAGGACATGGAGCTTGCCGAGCGGCTGAAGGAGGAGGTCAACCAGATCAAGGACTTCCTCGCCGGCGGCGAGCAGGTCGAGCGCGAGAACGACCAGAGGCTGGAGGATGCGCTGGCCGTCATCCCCAACATCCCGCTGGACGACGTGCCGGTAGGCAAGGATGAGCACGACAATGTCGAGGTCCGCAAGGTCGGGCGTGTGCCGCAGCGGCATAACTGGACCAGGGAGCATTACCAACTCGGCGAGGCGCTCGGTCAGATGGATTTTGAGCGCGCCGCAAAACTCTCCGGCTCGCGCTTCACAGTGCTGAAAGGACAGTTGGCGCGGCTCGAACGTGCGCTCGGCCAGTTCATGCTCGACCTGCACACGTCCGAGCACGGCTATACGGAAGTGCAGGTGCCGCTGCTGGTCCGCGACGAGGTCCTGTTCGGGACCAACCAGTTGCCGAAATTCGAGGACGATCTCTTTTTCGTCCAGCATGGCGAGGGCAGGCTGGGGCTCATCCCGACTGCGGAGGTCTCTCTCACCAATCTCGTCCGCGAGGAAATCTTAAAGCACGACGACCTGCCGCTACGCTATACCGCGTTGACGCCATGCTTCCGGGCGGAGGCCGGATCCGCCGGGCGCGACACCCGCGGCATGCTGCGCCAGCACCAGTTCTATAAGGTCGAGTTGGTCTCGATCACCGACCAGGAGAACTCGCTGGCCGAGCACGAACGCATGACGCAGTGCGCGGAGGAGGTTCTGAAGCGGCTCGAGCTACCGTTCCGCACCGTCGCGCTGTGCACCGGCGACATGGGTTTTGGCGCGCGCAAGACCTACGACATCGAGGTCTGGCTGCCCGGTCAGAACACCTATCGCGAGATCTCCTCCTGCTCTGTTTGCGGAGAGTTCCAGGCCCGACGCATGGAGGCCCGCTATCGTCCGAAGGATCCCGAGACGGGGCAGGCGAAGGGCACCGCCTATGTGCACACGCTGAACGGGTCGGGGGTCGCCGTCGGGCGCGCGCTGATCGCTGTCATGGAGAATTATCAGAACGAGGACGGCTCGATCAGCATTCCGCAAGCTTTGCGGCCCTATATGGGGGGCATCGAGAAAATCGGGATCTAGTCTTGCGCATTCTCCTGACCAATGACGACGGCATCCATGCCGAGGGCCTGCAACTCCTGGAGCGGATTGCGCGGCGGCTGAGTGACGATGTCTGGGTGGTCGCGCCCGAGACCGACCAGTCGGGCTTCGCCCACTCGCTTTCGCTCTCCCAGCCGCTGCGAATGCGGCAACTCGGCGACAAACACTTCGCGGTGCGCGGCACACCGACCGACTGCGTCATCATGGGGGTGAAGAAGCTCCTGCCCGAACCTCCGGACCTCGTTCTGTCGGGCGTCAACTCCGGCTCGAACGTCGCCGACGACATCACCTATTCGGGCACCGTCGCCGGCGCGATGGAAGGCACCCTTCTCGGCATACGCTCCATCGCTCTCAGTCAAGCCTACCGAGTCCGTGAAGGCATCGGTCGCGAGTTGCCGTGGGAGACGACCGAGGCGCATGCGCCGGCGCTTCTCGACAAGCTTCTCGCCGCCGACCTGCCTGCCGGCATTTTCCTCAACGTGAATTTCCCGAACTGCGCTCCGGACGAGGTCGAGGGCGTCACCGTCGCGCAGCAGGGCAAGCTCTCCTACAATATGTGGATCGACGAGCGGGCCGACGGCCGAGGACTTCCCTACTACTGGCTGCGCTTCGGCAAGGGGACCCACGAGCCGCCGGAGGGTACCGATCTCCACGCTGTGGCCAGACGACAGATCGCCGTCACGCCGCTCAAGCTCGATCTCACCGCGCATGAGTTGCGCGACCGGCTGGCCAGCGTACTTTCATGATGGCAGCCGGGCCCGACCGCGAGGGGTTCGCGGCCTTTCTGCTCAGGATGCGCGGCCGCGGTGCCGTCTCGCGCGATGTCATGGCAGCCTTCGAGGCAACGCCGCGCTCGGCCTTTCTGCCGGTTCATTTTTCAAGCCTGGCTTGGTCGGAAAGGGTGCTGCCGATCGAATGCGGCGAGGCGATCGAGGGCGTCGACCTCCAGGCGCAGGTGATAACCGCGCTTGCTCTCGAGCCCGGCAATCGCGTGCTGGAGATAGGCACCGGCTCAGGATATACGGCGGCGGTCGTCTCGCGGCTTGCCGGCAAGATAACGACGCTCGATCGCTACAAGACGCTCACCGAGCAGGCGCGGCAGCGGTTCGAGCAGTTCGGCATCCAGAACGTGCATGCCCGCCAGGCCGATGGATCGAACGGCTTGGCGGCGGAGGGTCCGTTCGACAGGATCGTGATCTGGGCGGCATGCGACAGCCATCCGCGGACTTTCGTCGACCAACTCTCTTCGGGCGGCACCATGGTCGCCGCTATCGGCCCAGAAGAAGGTCGTCAGGTTCTGGTGCGATTGACCAAGGTCGGCAGCCGATTCGACCGCGAGGAGATCGGCGAGGTGCGCTTCCAACCCCTTCTGAAGGGTGTCGCCGCGGTCCTTTGACGATTTCGCCAAAAAACCCGGCAAACACGATTAAAGGTTTAACCGCCCAGTAACATTAACGCGCTTTAATCATGACGGTTGTTCCGAGTTAGAGCGGGTTATTGCGATGCTGGTGAGTGTGTTGCGGTCAGACAAGCGCAAGCTGTGGCATGGCGCTGCCCTGCTTCTGGTGACGGGAATGGCGGCGGGCTGCAGTTCGCAGGTCACCCGCTTCAATGGGCTCGATGACATCTTCACAGGCTCGACGACGAATCAGCGGCAGATCATCAAGAACGAGGGGCAGCCCTATCCGGGGGGCGACGGTGCTTACGCGGCCGCTCCCGTCGACAGCGTTCCGACCGGCTCGGTCAGCCGCCAGTCCCTGACACCCGCAACCTCCCAGCCCATGACGAGCGAGAGCCTCGCGCGCCCGCAGTCGCCGTCCAATTCGTCCTTCCCCTCGGCTCAGCCGGAGACTCGGTCGTCTGAGACCAGGGTGGCGGCAGCGCCGGCCAGACAGCCGGCTGCCCCGACGCAGGGTTCAAATCCGGCCGGATGGTCGAGCGCCGGCGGTACCCAGGTTGCGGTCAAGTCGGGCGATACGGTCTACAGCCTGTCGAAGCGCTATGGCGTGCCTGCGAACGTGATCGCACAGGTCAACGGTCTTCCCGGCGATAGCAGTCTGCAGGCCGGCCAGAAGATCGTCATCCCAACATACTCGAATAAGGCGCCGGGCTCGACTCCCGACAGCGCTCCGAAGGTCGCCTCTGCGAACACCTCGGCCGGGTCGAGGCAGCCTTCAGAGAAGCTGCCGCTGCCCGGTCAGGCGCCGCAGGGCAATTTGGCGGTCCTGCCGCAGCAGCCGAAAGTGAGGGACGGCTCTGGCGATGCGAATGCAGCGCCGTCCAGCGACGCCAATCCGGTGAAGCCGGCGGCGGTCGCGTCGGCCGGTGCCTACACGGTCCAGGAAGGCGACACGCTGACCCGAATCGCCAAGAAGACCGGCGTCTCGGTATCCGCGCTAAAGGCGGCGAACGGGATGCAGGACGGGATCGTCAGGGTCGGCCAGACGCTGAAGGTCCCGTCGGCGGGCCAGACGGCGGTAGCGCAGGCCGCTCCGAAGGTGGACCCGGTCGCCACCAGCACGGTTCAGCCAGCGAAGGAAGCTGCCAAGGAGGCACAGGTCGCCAGCTATACGCCGCCCAAGAAGGACAAGATCATCGAGCAGGCGGAAATTTCGCAGGAGGCCGCGCCCAACTCGACCGGCATCGGCCGCATGCGCTGGCCGGTACGCGGCAAGGTCATTTCGTCTTATGGCAAGGGCCAGAAGGACGGCATCGACATCGCGGTTCCTCCCGGCACGCCGGTCAAGGCGGCGGAGAACGGCGTCGTCATCTATGCCGGCGACGGGCTCAAGGAATTCGGCAACACGGTGCTGGTGCGTCACGAGAACGGGCTGGTCACTGTCTATGGCCATGCCAGCGAACTGAAGGTGCAGCGCGGCCAGAAGGTCAGGCGCGGCGACGATATCGCGCTCTCGGGCATGAGCGGCAACGCTAATGCGCCGAAGCTGCACTTCGAGGTGCGCAAGAATTCCGCGCCGGTCGATCCGTCGACCTTCCTGGAGTAGGCGGTCGCTATCACCTCTCGGGTGAGGGGAGAGAAGGCGTCGGCCTTCATCTCCCCCGCAATGGCAAGAACAAGCCCTCAGCTCAATCCCTAAGCGGCTGGCCGAGGCGGCCGGCGAGTTCCTGGATGAACTGCCACGCGACGCGGCCGGAGCGGCTGCCGCGCGTGGTTGCCCACTCGAGAGCCTCCGCCCGCAGGACCTCGGGATCGACATCGAGGCCGTGATAGCGCACGTAGCCGTCGACCATGTCGAGATACTCGTCCTGCGAGCATTTGTGGAATCCAAGCCAGAGGCCGAAGCGGTCCGATAGCGAGACCTTCTCTTCAACGGCTTCGGACGGATTGATGGCGGTGGAGCGCTCGTTCTCGATCATGTCGCGCGGCAGCAGGTGGCGGCGGTTCGACGTGGCGTAGAAGATGACGTTGGCCGGCCGCCCCTCCACGCCGCCCTCCAGTGCCGCCTTGAGCGACTTGTAGGAGGTGTCGTCGTGGTCGAACGAGAGGTCGTCGCAGAACAGAACGAAGCGATGCGGCGAGCGCTTCAGGATGCCCATCAGGCTCGGCAGGCTGTCGATGTCCTCGCGGTGGATTTCCACCAGCTTCAGCGGCGAGCCGGTCTCCTGGATGATCGTCGCATGCGCGGCCTTGACCAGCGAGGACTTGCCCATGCCGCGCGCGCCCCAAAGGAGCACGTTGTTGGCCGGCAGCCCCGTCGCAAAGCGCCTGGTGTTGTCAACGAGGATGTCGCGTACGCGGTCGACACTCCGGATCAGCCCGATATCGACCCGGTTCACGCGCCGCACGGGCTCCAGCAGGCCCTGTTCAACTGACCAGACGAAACAATCCGCGCTGTCGACATCCGTTTCCGGCGGCGGTGGCGGCGCGATCCGCGCGACTGCCTCGATCAGCCTTTCGAGCTTTTCCTCGAGGGCCTGGAAGTTCACGTTCGACATCTGCAATTCCCGGTCGCTTGCGTCGCCAGAGCGCATACGACAAACTTTGCGGTGGCCCAAGAGCTTTCCGATGACATGGGCCGGCAGTACCGGGCCGCGCCATGCCGCGTTGGAGGATTGCCGGAGCGTGCCGCGTGATATCGCCTCAGTTGGCCTCCGACTGTTCGCGCCGGTTGCATTGCCGGTCCAAGACACTATATTCCGCGCACCTTTTGAGGGGCCTCCAGCGGCCTGTTTTCCATTTTCAGGAGCAATCTGCATGATCGTGACGCCGGCATATGCACAGGGCGCGGGCGCGACTCCGGACGTATTGGTCAGTATTCTGCCGTTCGTCCTCATCTTCGTGATCATGTATTTCCTGATCATCCGGCCGCAGCGGCAGCAGCTGAAGCGCCGGACGGAGATGCTCTCGGCTATTCGCCGTGGCGATACGGTCGTGACCGGCGGCGGCCTTATCGGCAAGGTCACCAAGGTCACCGACGACAACGAACTCGAAGTCGACCTTGGCGGCATGAAGGTCACGGCGCTACGCTCCACCATCTCCGAAGTGCGGGTGAAGGGCGAGCCGGTAGCCAACCAGAACGCCAAGAAATAACCGCCTGGCGACGCTAGCAGCCCTCCAGGCCGGACAGGCAGACACAGATGCTATACTTCTCACGCTGGAAGACGATCGGGATTTGGGCCGTAGTGCTCATCGGCGTCATTTTCGCGCTTCCCAATCTCCTGTCCGAACAGACGCGCGCAAGCCTGCCCGGCTGGATACCCAGTCGGCCGATGACGCTCGGCCTCGATCTTCAGGGCGGCTCGCACATCCTGCTGGCCGTCGACCGCAATGACATGATCGCCGAGCGACTGCAGGCGGTGCGCGACGACATCCGCACGCTGCTGCGCGATGCGCGCATCGGCTATACGGGACTTGCGGGCACTGGACGCACGGTTCAGGTCCGCATCCGCGACGCCAACGAGGTCGAGAAGGCAAAGCAGGCGCTCAATTCACTGACGCAGCCCGTCACCAGTAGCGTGTTCGGGGCGGGGAACATACACGAACTCACACTGGAAGAGCCTGAACCGGGCCTGTTCCGCTACACGCTCACCGATGAGGGCATCAATTATCGCACGTCCTCGGCGGTGACCCAGTCGATCGAGGTCCTCAGCCGTCGCGTCAACGAGCTTGGCACGACCGAGCCGATCATCCAGCGCCAGGGTTCGGACCGCATCCTGGTCCAGGTGCCGGGCTTGCAGGATCCGCAAAGGCTGAAGGAGATCCTCGGCCAGACGGCCAAGCTGACTTTCCAGATGGTCGATCAGTCGATGCCGGTCCAGGAGGCGATCCAGGGCCGTGCGCCGGCAGGCTCGTCCGTGCTGTACTCCACCGATGATCCGCCTGTGCCCTATCTCATCGAGGATCGCGTCATCGTTTCGGGCGAGAACCTCGTCGATGCGCAGGCGACTTTCGACCAGCGGACCAACGAGCCCGTCGTGTCCTTCCGCTTCGATGGCAAGGGCGCGGCTCGCTTCGGCCAGGCTACCCAGCAGAATGTCGGCCGCCTGTTCGCGATCATCCTCGACAAGGAGGTGATCTCGGCCCCGCAGATCCGGGAGCCGATCCTGGGCGGCACGGGCCAGATCTCCGGAAATTTCACCCCGCAATCGGCGAACGACCTGGCGGTGCTGCTGCGCGCCGGCGCGCTGCCGGCCGACCTCACCATCGTCGAAGAGCGCACCGTCGGCCCGAGCCTCGGCGAGGATTCGATCCAGGCGGGTCAGATGGCGGGAATCGTCGGCTCCGTCCTCGTCGTGTTCTTCATGATCGGAGCCTACGGCTTCCTGGGCTGGATCGCCAACGTGGCGCTCGCCGCCAACGTCATCCTCCTGGTCGCCATCCTTTCAGCGCTCGGCGCCACGCTGACGCTGCCCGGCATCGCCGGTATCGTGCTGACCGTCGGCATGGCCGTCGACTCCAACGTGCTCATCTACGAGCGCATACGAGAAGAGCGGCGAGCGGGGCGCTCGATCATCCAATCGGTGGATACGGGCTTCAAGAAGGCGCTCGCCACGATCCTGGATTCCAACATCACGACCCTGATTGCCGCGGTCGTGCTGTTCTTCCTCGGGTCGGGCCCGGTGCGCGGCTTTGCCGTCACGCTGGCCATTGGCATCCTGACCACGGTCTTCACCGCATTCACCCTGACCCGCTTGCTGGTTGCGGTATGGCTCAAGCGCAGCAAGCCTAAGGAGCTTCCGAAGGGCTATTTCCGGCTGGTGCCGGAGGTCACGCGCATTCCGTTCATGAAGGTGCGTCTGCAAGCCTTTGCCGTGTCCATGGCGCTTTGCCTGGGTTCCATAGTGCTTCTGTTCACGGTGGGACCCAACTTCGGCATCGACTTCACCGGTGGCACCATCATGGAAGTCCGGGCCAAGTCCGGCGCGGCCGACATAGGCGATATCCGCAACCGGCTGGTTGAGAGCGGTATCGGTGAGGTTCAGGTGCAGGGCTTCGGCTCGGACTCCGACGCTCTCATCCGCATCGGCATGGAGCATGGCGAGCAGGAGGGGACCGGAAGCTCTATCGTCGCCAAGGCGAATATGGCGCTGTCCTCGGATTACGAGATCAGGCGCACGGAGCAGGTTGGGCCGGCGGTCTCGGGCGAGCTTGCCTGGACTGCGATCGTCGGCGTCCTTGTGGCGCTAGGCGCGATCCTGGTCTACGTCTGGGTCCGGTTCGAGTGGCAGTTCGCGATCGGCGCCATCGTCTCCACGGTCAACGACATTATCCTGACCCTCGGGTTCCTTGTTGTCACGCAATTACAGTTCGACCTGTCGACGGTCGCTGCGATCCTGACGATCGTGGGCTACTCGCTCAACGATACGGTCGTCATCTACGACCGGGTGCGCGAGAACCTTAGGCGATTCAAGAAGATGCCGCTCGGCCAGCTTCTCGATCTTTCCGACAACGAGATGCTGTCACGCACGACGATGACCTCGGCGACTACCTTCCTGGCCCTGCTGGCGCTCTTCCTGCTCGGCGGCGAGGTGATCCGCTCGTTCGTCGCCTCCATGCTGTTCGGCGTCTTCATCGGCACGTTCTCGTCAATCTTCATCGCGGCGCCGATCTTGATACTTTTCCACATACGGCCGACGGCCTACGCGCCGGGCTCTGAAGAGGCCAAGGAAGCTGCGGCCGAGGCCGCAGGACCGCTGCCCGCGAAGTGATGAGCCCCGGGATCGTCATTCGAGAGGCGCACTTCCCTGGACGTGCGCCGATCGACGCCTACGGCAACGGCGGGTTCCGATTCGCCGACATGTCGCACCGCGGCTCGCTGCTCTGCCTGCCGTCCGGCATTCATGGCTGGGAGCCGTCAGATCCTGACGCTTTGACACGGGACGACTTTCGCCTTGTGTTTGAGCAGGCGGAGGAGATCGAAATCCTTCTGGTCGGCATGGGCAGGGAATTGCGGCTGCTGCCGAAGCCGCTGCGTGAGATGTTCAAGGCTGCCCGCATCTCCACCGACCCGATGTCTACCGGCTCGGCGGTCCGGACCTACAACGTCCTGCTGGCCGAAGACCGCGCCGTGGCTGCGGCCCTGATCGCCGTCGACTGAGGTGGCCGGAACAGGGAATCCGATCGCCGAAGCCGTGCGCGCGGCCGATCACGACCGCTATCTTTCCGCGCTCTATGCGCCTCCCGAAAGACGGGAGGCGCTGCTGGCGCTCTATGCCTTCAATGTCGAGATCGCGGGCGTCAGGGACCGTATTCGCGAACCCCTTGCTGGAGAGATGCGCCTGCAATGGTGGCGCGATACGATCGCCAATCGCCAGCCCGGAACGGCGACGGGACATCCGATCGCCGATGCGCTGAACCGGGCGATTGACCACTACCAGTTGCCGGATGCTGCTTTCGAGAATTATCTCGAGGCACGCATCTTCGATCTCTACGACGACCCGATGCCGTCGCGGACCGATCTCGAGGGCTATTGCGGCGAGACTGACGGTTTGATGCTCCAGCTTTCCGCCATGATCCTCGACCGCGAAGCGGCCCCTAGCGTCGCCGATCTCGCCGGCCACGCCGGCTGCGCACTGGGCATCGCCGGAATCCTCAGGAAACTGCCGCTTTCGCGGTCGCGGGGTCAGAGTTTCATTCCCCACGACGTCCTCGAGGCGGCTGGCGCCACCCCGGAGGCTTTCCAAGGCGAGACAGTTGTCGCGGCCGCAGGTCGGGTCGTAGAGGCGATGGTGGCGCTTGCAAGCGAGCACCTGGAGGCCTGCCGACCGGCCCTCCACGCCCTGCCGCGCAGCCTTCGGCCTGCATTCCTGCCGATCGCGACCGTACCGGCGTGGCTGAAGGCGGCTTCAGGGAAGGGCGCGCGGCTCCTGCGGGAGCCGGCGGAAGTCCCCGCCTGGAAACGGCAGCTGGCGATTTTCAGGGCAGCGGCGACAGGGTGGTAGGGCGGGGGCTCTACTCCGCAGCCTCCGCCACCTCCGGCAGCCCCAGCCACGCCCGGCAGTCGGCCAGCGCGCGAGCGGTGAGCGCCCTCTTCTTGGCGACAGTCTTTTCCTTGCCGCGCAGGCGCTTACCTTCCGTCCTAGGCGCTTCGATAGGCGGGAAAAGCCCAAAATTGACGTTCATCGGCTGGAACGAGCGCTTTCCGGGCTCGTCGTCCGAAACGATGTGGCCGCCGGTGATGTGGCCGAGCAGAGCACCGAAGCCCGTGCTTGGCGGAGGCGCGGCCAAATCCTGGCCGAGCCGCTCAGCGGCCGCAAAGCGGCCGGCGAGCAGTCCCACGGCCGCGCTCTCCACATAGCCTTCGCAGCCGGTGATCTGACCGGCGAAGCGCAGGCCGGGACGGCCCTTCAACTGCAGCGTCGGATCGAGGAGCACCGGCGAGTTGATGTAGGTGTTGCGGTGCAGGCCGCCGAGGCGAGCGAACTCCGCATTCTCCAGGCCCGGGATCGTGCGGAAGATGCGCACCTGCCCGCCGTGCTTCAGCTTCGTCTGGAAGCCGACCATGTTGTAGAGCGTGCCCAGCGCGTTGTCCTGGCGCAGTTGGACGACCGCATACGGCTTGACGGTGGGGTTATGCGCGTTGGTGAGGCCCATCGGCTTCATCGGACCGTGCCGCAGCGTCTCCGGGCCACGCTCGGCCATCACCTCGATCGGCAGGCAACCGTCGAAGTAGGGGGTGCCCTCCCACTCCTTGAACTCGGTCTTCTGGCCGTCGACCAGCGCTTGGACGAAGGCCTCGTATTGGTGACGGTCCATGGGGCAATTGATGTAGTCCTTGCCCGTTCCGCCCGGGCCCACCTTGTCGTAGCGCGACTGGAACCAGCAGACGTTCATGTCGATCGTGTCGAAATGGATGATCGGGGCAATCGCATCGAAGAAGGCGAGCGAATCGGCTCCGGTGCGGTCGGCGATGGCCTGGGCGAGCGACGGCGCGGTCAGAGGCCCGGTCGCGATGACCGCCTGGTCCCACTCCTCCGGCGGAAGGCCGGAAACTTCCTCGCGCACGATCGTGATCAGCGGGTGAGCTTCGAGCTTGGCCGTCACCGCTGAGGAAAAGCCGTCGCGATCCACAGCCAGCGCTCCGCCCGCCGGCACCTGGTTGGCATCTCCGCAGGCCATGATGAGGGAGTTGGCGAGCCGCATCTCGGCATGCAGCAGCCCGACCGCGTTGGTCTCGGCATCGTCCGAGCGGAAGGAGTTCGAGCAGACCAGTTCGGCCAGCCCGTCCGTCTTGTGCGCATCGGTGCCGCGCACCGGGCGCATCTCGTGAAGGACGACCGGAACCCCGGCCTGGGCTGCCTGCCAGGCGGCCTCCGAACCGGCAAGGCCGCCGCCGATGATGTGAATGGGTTTCATGTCCGGGAAATAGGCCTGGCTTCCATGGAACGCAACGCCCTCCCTGCGCGGCTTGCAACCGGAGCCGGCCACGACCATCATGAGAGCCATGGCGAGGGGCAGAATGCTTTCCATCGCGGGCTTGGTCGCGTTGTCGGCGCTAGCCGTCAGCGTGAGTCACGCGGTGGCGCTGACCGTGTGTCACGGATTCTCGTGCACCTTCAAGACGCGGCTTGAATTCGGCTCGGCGGACCTGAAAAGCATCGCAGCGATCATGCGCATCGGAGCCTCTTCGGCCAAGGCTGAGCGCCGCGCCATTTCCAGGGCCGTGCAGTATTATGAGCGCAAGGCGACCCGGGCGATTGGGGTGAAGGACCGACCCAAGGGCGATCTCGGCGGCAGCCATGAACGCGGTCAGATGGATTGTGTCGACGAATCGACCAACACCACCAGCCTGCTCAAACTGCTCGAGACGCGCGGTCTGCTCAAGCATCACACGGTCGAGCGCAAAACGTCCCGCGGTTTCTTCGCGGACGGCCGCTACCCGCACTTCACTGCCGTCGTTGCCGACAGGACCGGCGAGAAATGGGTGGTGGACAGTTGGTTCGAGCCCGCTGGAGGCGCGCCGGACATCATGCCACTGACGCGTTGGCGCACCCGCGGCGTGTGGGGCGAACGCTGATTTGGAAGCCTATGAAGAGGGTGCGCTCGCCTTGTCGAGCATGGCAATATCTTCAGCATCGAGCTTCAGGCTGACCGCGTTGATCAGGCTTTCCATCTGCCCGAGCGAGGTGGCGCTGGCGATCGGAGCGGTCACGCCTTCCTGTGCAATGACCCAGGCAAGCGCCACCTCCGCCGGCTTGCTACTATGCTTGAGCGCGACCGCGTCGAGCGCGTGGAGAATCGCGAAGCCGCGCGAATCGAGATAGCCGGCGACGCCTTGGCCGCGGGGGCTTTTGCCGAGATCGGCTTCGCTGCGGTACTTTCCGGTCAAGAAGCCGCTCGCGAGGCTGTAATAGGTGATGACGCCCAACCCTTCGGCGATGCAGAGGTCTCGCAGCGGCCCGTCGTAGCTGCTGCGGTCGTAGAGATTGTATTCGGGCTGGAGGATCTCGTACCGGGGCAGTCCCTCCTTGCGGGCGACCTCTAGCGACTCGCGAAGCTGGGCCGCGTCGAGATTCGACGCGCCGATCGCCCGCACCTTGCCCGCCTTCAGAAGCTTGTCATAGGCGCCGAGCGTCTCCGCATATGGCGTATCCGGGTCGTGCCAATGCGAGAGATAAACGTCGATGTGGTCGGTCTGCAGCCGGCGGAGCGACGCTTCCACCGCTTCGAAGATCCACTTCGCGGACAGGTCCTTCTTCCCCTGACCCATATCCGAGCCGACCTTTGTGATCACGACTACCTTCTCCCGATTGCCGCGCGACTTCAGCCACTCGCCGATGATGCTCTCCGATTCGCCGCCCGAGTGGCCGGGCACCCAGCGCGAATAGGCATCGGCGGTGTCGATCGCGTTCAGGCCAGCCTCGACGAAGCGATCCAGCAGTTTGAAGGATGTGTCCTTGTCGGCCGTCCACCCGAAAACATTGCCGCCCAGCACAAGGGGGGCAATGGAAATGCCGGTTTGGCCTAGCTCGCGCGTGATCATCTTGAGGCTCCACGTCTTCGCGGTGAACGCGCGCAGACATAGGGCCGCTTGGCGCCATGCGCCAGACACACAACCGTGCGGAAAAGGGGGCCTCAATGTACAACACCCGCCGGGGGAGGAGATCCGGCGGGTGTCGCTTTGGCCGGGCAGTATCGGGAGGAGGTGATACTGCCCGTAGTCGCTGCACCTGGGAGGAGGAGGGGTGCAGCGATGTTCTGCTCGCATATGGTGGCGTGCGAGGCGCCTTTCAACATATTCGAACCGGCTGACCAATGCGTCAAAACGTCCGGATGTCAGCCGCTTCCGAGGTTTGCTTCTGCGCCTTCAAACTTCGGGACTTCACAGAAGTTCCATTTCGGAAACAGCACCCGCCGGGGGAGGAGATCCGGCGGGTGCCGTTAGGAGCGGCCAGTTTTCGGGAGGAGGAGAAAACTGGCCTGATCCGGCGGGACCGGGGAGGAGGTCGGTCCCGACCGAAGCCCTTAGATAGCCTTCCTGGCGACCGAACGGATGTCGGCGCGGGTGATGCCCAGATCGGAAAGCTCGCGGTTGGAGAGGCGGCTCAGCTCGGAGACGGTCTCGCGATAGCGGCGCCAGTTGCGGTAGTTTCGGATCAGGTTCATTGTCAGCCCCGGGTGTTTCTCAATTCGTTGTCGAGGCGGTATCTATGTGCGTTCGCCGTGATCTGAAAGGGCTGATGCCGCATAGCAGCAATGCAAATGGTGCAATGCAACATTAACGATTCCTGAAAGCCTGTGGCCCGTATGCTGCAGTTCGGGGAAGTCGCCTGATGTCAAGAAGTTAGGGTTTTGACCTAATGTCGCGGAGGGCAAGGCAAGGCGCGATGGCGGCATACACGAAGAGACTGAAACAGGACTTGGATCGGTGGGTTACACGCGGGCTTGTCGACCGTTCGACGGCAGACGCGCTGCTGGCCGACGCCGTCTCCCAGGACCGGCGCTCGCTTTCGTTTGGCTTCGTTCTGATGATGATGGCGGCACTGCTGCTCGGTGCGGCGGTTCTGCTGGTGGTCGCATCGAACTGGGAAGCGATCCCGCGCCTCACCCGGGTTGTCCTGCTCTTCTGTTTGATCTTCGTCGGTTATGTCGGCGGGGCCTTGCTCAAGCTGCGCGGCCATGACGCGCTGGCGGAAGGCGCCTGGCTGATCGCGGCCGCCACTTTCGGCGGTGCCATCGCGCTGATCGGGCAGATGTATCATCTGTCGGGCGACGAGGAGGCAGCGCTGCTCACCTGGTTCGGCGGAACCCTGCTGGCGGCGGCGGTGCTCCGCTCCGGCCCGCTGACCATTGGCGCAGGCGGCATCGCCGTCTTTTGGATGGTTGCGAAAGGCTTCGACTTGTGGAGCGGTGGCGACCTGTCGCGGGCCTATCCGATTGTGGCCGCTCTGGTGTGGGCGGTCTCGCTGTGGACCGGCAGTTCCTATGCAAGACATCTCGTTGCCCTGTCGCTGGTGCTCTATGCCGTGGTGCTAGCCTTCCACTACGACGTCACGGCGGTCTCGCTTGTGTTGGCCGGAGTGTCGGCGCTGCTTTTTGCAGTTGCTGTCCTGGATCCGAAACGGACGGAGCAGATCGTGCGATTGGACGGCCGGTTGGACATGCACGCCTTGATCGGCTTCCTGACGGGGGCGGCCATGCTGCAGTTCGACCACATGGAGGAGACGGCCACTCTCGTCCTCGCCGCAGTGATCGTCTTCGCGGCCATCATCGCGGCGCTGCTGCTGGCCGGTCGCGAGAGCCGCGGACTGCGCTGGATCGCCTATCTCGGCTTCACCTTCGAGCTGTGCTTTCTCTATGTGACGACGCTGGGCACTATGCTCGGAACCGCCGGCCTTTTCCTGGCATCGGGCGTGGTGCTTGCCCTGATCGCCCTCCTCATTATCCGGGTAGAGCGGCGCATGAACCTGAGGGCGGCCTGATGCGCAGAAGCAATGGCCTGCTGATTGCCGCGATCGCCGTGGCACTCGTCCAGATTGGGTTTCTCTCCTGGATCGTCATGGCGAGGGCGGCGGTCCTGCGGGACGGCCGCGAGGTCATCCTGAAGGTCGCCCCGGTTGATCCGCGCGATCTCCTGCGCGGCGACTATGTGCGGCTGGGCTACGACATCTCCCGAATCCCAACCAGTCTGCTGGTCGAGCCTCCGCAGGCCAAGTCCACGAAGGGGCATATGGTCTATGTGCGTTTGCGCAAGGGAGCCGACGGCTTCTGGCAGCCTGCAGCCGCCAATCTGGACGCCCCACCATCCGGTGCGCTCGCGCCGGAGGAAGTCGACATTTTGGGCCGCGCCTATGATGGGCAAAGCCTGGAAGGCGATACCGCGATCCGTGTCGAGTACGGTCTCGAGCGCTTCTATCTGCTCGAAGGCGAGGGCAGGGCGATCGAGCGCGACATGAACGTCCGCAACTTCGCGGTCGTCGTGGCGGTCGGCTCCGACGGAACCCCTCAGATCAAGGCGCTGATGGACGGTGACATGCAACTGTACCAGGAGCCGCTTTACTAGTTGGCGCCGGTGCTGTTTGGAGACGTTGCGGGGCAACCGACGTTGACACCGGCTCGCCTTCATGGGAATGCCGAAAAAGTGCGGATGTGGCGGAACTGGTAGACGCGCCGGATTTAGGTTCCGGTGCCGCAAGGCGTGGGGGTTCGAGTCCCTTCATCCGCACCAGAAATCAAGCAAGGATGCGTCGTTCGGCAGCGCTTGAAAAAGCGCCCTTGCTGTGACAAAAGGCGTCACAAATTGACGGGATGTGACTGTCCGCTTTGGGCAAGCGCGGTGCCAAGTAGGAAAAACAAAGGCTTACCGAGCAGTCCTGGAGCGCAGTGAGAACATCTCTCCCTGAATTCGGAACGAAGCAGGGGCTAGGTTTCTCCTTCGCGACAGAGTGCCGCCCCGGCATAGAGGTTTTCAGGGAGGCGACAGGAACAGGTCGCTGCCCGTTCGAGATGACAAAGGTTTGACGATGCAGGTTACCGAGACTCTGAATTCCGGCCTGAAGCGCGAGATCACCGTCAAGGTGCCCGCCGGGGACCTGGAATCGAAGCTGATGGCGCGCCTGGAGAATGCGCGCGGCAAGGTCCGCATCAACGGTTTCCGCCCCGGCAAGGTGCCGATCCAGCACCTGCGCAAGGTCTACGGCAAGTCCTTCATGGCCGAGGTGGTGAACGAGATTCTCTCGGATTCGCCGCGCAGCATCGTCGCCGAGCGCGGCGAGAAGGCTGCCATGCAGCCCGAGGTCACCATGACCGAGGACGAAAAGGAAGCCGAGAAGATCCTCTCCGGCGGCGCCGACTTCGAGTTCAAGTTGGCCTACGAGGTCATTCCGCCGATCGAGATCAAGGACGTTTCGACCATCTCCGTCACCCGCCCGGTCTATGACGTGCCGGAGGAGGAGATCGACGAGCAGGTCAAGCGTGTCGCCGAATCCTCGCGCAGCTATTCGCCGAAGGACGGTGCTGCCGCCGAGGGCGACCGCGTCACGATCGACTATGTCGGCAGGATCGACGGCGAGGCATTTGCTGGCGGTGCCGGTACCGATCAGCCGCTGGTGCTGGGTTCCAAGCAGTTCATCCCCGGCTTCGAGGATCAACTCGTCGGCACCAAGGCGGGCGACGAGAAGGCCATCACCGTGACCTTCCCCGAGGACTACACGGCGCCGCATCTCGCCGGCAAGGAAGCCACCTTCGACGTCACCGTGAAGGAAGTCGCCGCCCCGGGCGAGTTGGAAATCAATGACGAGATGGCGAAGAACCTTGGCCTGGAGTCGCTCGAGCGCCTGCGCGAGATCGTCAAGGGCCAGATCGAGAGCCAGTATGGTTCGATGACCCGACAGAAGGTCAAGCGCCAGCTGCTGGACCAACTCGATTCGGCCTATTCGTTCGAGGCTCCGTCCAAGCTGGTCGAGGCCGAGTTCGAAAACATCTGGGCCCAGGTCAACCGTGACCTCGAGGCGGCCGGCCGTACCTTCGCCGACGAGGACACGACTGAGGAAGCCGCTCGCGCCGATTACCAGAAGCTCGCCGAGCGCCGTGTGCGGCTTGGGCTGGTTCTGGCGGAAATCGGCGAGAAGGCCGGCGTCCAGGTCTCCGACGAGGAAATGCAGCGGGCGCTCTTCGACTTCGTCCGGCGCTTCCCCGGCGACCAGCAGCAGGGCGTCTTCGACTACTATCGCAACAATCCCTCCGCGCTGACCACGCTTCGCGCGCCGATCTTTGAGGAGAAGGTGGTCGACCATTTGCTCGGCGAGATCTCCGTGACTGACAAGAAGGTCAGCAAGGAAGAGCTGATGGCGGAAGACGAGGAAGCCGAAGGCTCCGACAAGCCGGCTGCAAAGGCGAAGGCTGCGAAGAAGTCGGCCCCGGCGGAAGAGGGTGCCGCGGGCGACGAGCCCAAGAAGAAGGCGCCGGCCAAGAAGAAGGCGGCCGCCAAGGAAGCCGAGGCGGAGTAAAGCCAACGCTACTCGGCTGGGCCGGGCACGCAGTAGGCGTGCAAATCGGATCGAAGGCGGGAGTTATCCCGCCTTTGTCGTTTCGGGCGGGCGTTTGAGATTTCTGACGGCCGCGCCTAAGTAGCTGCCGAGGCCAGCGACTCGAGGGGCGTCAGCTTCTTGCACTGGCCGGAATTGAGAGACGCGGATGCGCTGCCCTTATTGCCAGTCCCAGGAAACTCAGGTGAAGGACTCACGTCCCGCCGAGGACGGCGCGGCGATCCGCCGCCGGCGCGTTTGTCCGGACTGTGGCGGCCGCTTCACCACCTTCGAGCGAGTGCAGTTGCGCGAACTCACGGTGATCAAGAAGTCGGGTCGCAGAGTCCCGTTCAGCCGCGACAAGCTGGCGCGATCGATCGAGATTGCCCTGCGCAAGCGGAATGTCGATCCCGACCGGGTGGACCGTGCCGTCTCCGGGATCGTGCGCCAGCTCGAAAGCAGCGGCGAGACGGAGATCCCCTCCGACGACATTGGGCAACTGGTCATGGAGGCGCTGAAGTTGCTCGACGACGTCGCCTATGTACGCTTCGCTTCCGTCTACCGCAATTTCCGCGAGGCCAAGGATTTCCACGAACTGCTTGGCGAACTGAAAGCGGAAGAGGACGCCGACTGAGCCATGTCGGGCGGGCAATCGGCTGAATGGACGGAGACGGACCGGCGCTTCATGGCGGCGGCGATCCGCCTGTCCCTCTGGAATCGCGGCCTCACGGGAGAGAACCCGTCCGTCGGCGCGCTGATCGTGCGCCAGGGCGCGGGCGATCCGGTGATCGTGGGGCGCGGCGTCACCGCGTTCGGCGGCCGCCCCCATGCGGAACTGGTCGCACTCCGTGAGGCAGGCGAGGCAGCGCGCGGCGCGACCGCCTATGTGACGCTGGAGCCCTGTTCGCACATCGGCAAGGCGCCCCCTTGCGCCGATGCGCTTGTCTCATGCGGGGTCTCTCGCGTGGTGATCGCCGCGCTCGACCCCGACAAGCGTGTCGCGGGGCGAGGGGTCTCCATCTTGCGGCAGGCGGGCATCGAAGTGGCGAGCGGCTGCCTCGAAGACGAGGCGCGCCATGCGATGGCGGGGTTCCTGTCGCTGAAGGGCAGGGGGCGGCCCTGGCTGACGCTCAAGATGGCCGTCTCGGCGGACGGCATGATCGGGCGCAGCGGCGCCGGGCAGGTGCCGATCACCGGCGAAACCGCTCGCCGAGCCGTGCAGATGATGCGCGTCGAGCACGAGGCAATTATGGTCGGGGTCGGCACGGCGGTCGCCGACGATCCCCTGCTCAATGTGCGCCTGCCTGGGCTTGAGACGCGCTCTCCGACGCGGGTTATCATCGATCCCTTCTTGCGAACGCCACCAGCCTCGAGGCTCTTCGACGACGCGGCGCCGCCCCGTGTCCTGATGCTGGCGAGTGCGAAGGCCGATCGGCGTCGCCTCGATGCACTCAAGGAACGCGGCGCCGACATTCGAACCATCGGGTCGGATTACAAGGGGCGGTTCGATCCGGTCGAGATTCTTCGCGTCCTAGGCGTCATCGGGCTGAAGAGCGTCCTGCTGGAGGGCGGGGCCGAAACCGCACGCCGTTTCCTGGATGCAGGGCTGGTGGACCGGATCGCACTGTTCACGGGGGACGCGCAGGTTGGTACCGACGGCATTGCCTCCCCGATCAACGAGAACTCGATTCCGCCCGGCTTCGAAGCTGTGCGCACCGCCAGCTATGGCAAGGACCGGCTGATCGAATACGAAAGGACCTCCTGATGTTCACGGGCATTGTCACCGACATTGGCGCCATCGAGGATGTTCGTCCGCTGCCGAAGGGCGTGCGCCTGCGGGTGCGCACAACCTACGATCCGCGCACGATCGCGATGGGAGCTTCGATCGCCACCGGCGGCGTGTGCCTCACTGTCGTAGCCCTGCCGGCCGAAGGCTCAAACGAGCGCTGGTTCGAGGTGGAGGCCTGGGAAGAGGCGCTACGGCTCACGACCGCGTCGGACTGGAAGTCCGGCACTCATGTCAATCTCGAGCGCGCCCTGAAGATCGGCGACGAACTCGGCGGGCACATCGTCTCCGGCCATGTCGACGGGACGGCGGAGATCGTGGCGCGCGAGGAAGAGGGTGAGGCGGTCCGTTTCACTCTGGAGGCTCCCGCAGCTCTGGCGAAGTTCATTGCGCCGAAGGGTTCGGTGGCGCTCGACGGCACGTCCCTGACGGTCAACAAGGTGGAGGGAACGCGTTTCGACGTGCTTCTTATCCAGCACTCGCTCGCGGTGACGACCTGGGGCGAGCGGCAGGTCGGCGACCGCGTCAATCTGGAAATCGATACCATGGCCCGCTATGCGGCCCGGCTGGCGGAGGCGGCGCGGGAGGGGTTGTGAGTCTCGAAGGGCGCTCGAAGGCTTGAACATTCTTCAACCACGAAGCGCTTGCCGTGGGGGGCGGTTCGGCCTAGATGACCGGCGACCCGGAGACCGACATGGCTGGCATTTCTGACCAGGGCAAGGGGTTCCTTCGACCGAAGGAGTCCGCCCACCTGCTTATCATCGAGGCGCGCTTCCACGACGCGCTCGCGGACGCCCTGCTGGAGGGCGCCAAGGCCGCGCTGGACGAGGCAGGCGCCACGTATGACGTGGTGACGGTGCCTGGCGCGTTGGAGATTCCCGCTGTGATCTCGTTCGCTCTCGATGGCGAGGAGGAGGGAGGCACCGTCTATGACGGCTTCGTCGGGCTCGGCGTGGTGATCCGTGGCGATACCTATCACTTCGACATCGTCGCCAACGAATCCTCGCGCGCCCTGATGGATCTTGCGGTCGACGAATCGCTGGCGATAGGCAATGGCATCCTGACCACCGAGAACGAGGAGCAGGCCTGGGCGCGTGCCCGCCGCACGGAAGGCGACAAGGGCGGTTTCGCGGCTCGCGCTGCCTTGACCATGATCGCCATTCGCGACCGGCTCGGAGCGCGCTGATCGTGTCCAAACCTGCAGGTCGTGTCGAGCAGCCTGTACGTCAGGCCAATAAGCGCGGCGTCGCCCGCCTGGCCGCCGTTCAGGCGCTGTACCAGATGGATGTGGCGGGCGTCGGCCTGCTGGAGATCGCCGCCGAATACGAGGCCTTCCGGCTCGGCAAGGAAGTCGACGGGGCGACGTACCGGGAGGCGGATGCGCAATGGTTCCGCGCTATCCTGTCCGGCGTCGTCGAGAATCAGAAGACGATCGACCCGGTGATCCGCCAGGCGCTCACCGAGGACTGGCCGCTCTCCCGACTGGACTCCACGCTGCGCGCCATTCTGCGCGCTGGCGCCTACGAGTTGTTGGAGCGGGCCGACGTTCCCGTTGCGGTGATCGTGTCGGAATATGTCGATATCGCAAAAGCCTTCTACGAAGATGAGGAGCCCAAGCTGGTGAATGCGGTTCTCGACCGCATCGCCCGCCGGCTGCGCAACGAGGGACGCGGAAAGCCGGCCTGATGAGTGCAGAGAGGGAAGCGAGGCGGACGGCGCTCATCCTCGCGTCCGCGCAGGCGATCCTCGGCTCGGCCGGGCCGATCGCCATCTCGATCGGCGCGCTCGCCGGGCATTATCTCCTCGGTCCCGACAAGTCGCTCGCCACCGCGCCGGTCACCGGCTTCAATCTCGGCGTGGCACTGGGCGCGCTTCCGGCGGCGGCGCTGATCAAGGCGGTCGGTCAGAAGAACGGCTTTCAACTCGGCACGCTCATTACCGGGCTTGGCGGAGCGACGGCGACCTTTGCGCTGTTTCAGGGCGGCTTTTGGCTTTTCGCCATCGGCCTTCTCGTCATCGGCGTCGGCGGCGCATTCGTGCAGCAGTTCCGCTTCGCCGCGGCTGACAATGCGCCGCCGCAGTTCAAGCCGAAGGCGATCTCCTTCGTGCTGGCCGGCGGACTCGTCACCGCAATCATCGGTCCGCAGATCGTCATCTTCACGCGCGAACTCCTGGCGCCGGTAATGTTCGCCGGCTCCTTTGCCGCGCTTATCGGAATTGCAATCGTCGGCGCGATCATCCTGTCCTTCTTGAGAGTGCGCGACAGCCGCCATTCCCATGGTGCCGAGGCAGACACGCCGGCTCGGCCCCTTTCCGAGATCGTTCGTCAGCCCCGTTTCATGGTTGGTCTCCTGTGCGGCGTCGGGTCGTACGCGCTGATGAGCTTCGTCATGACGGGCGCGCCGCTCGCCATGGTGGGCTGCGGCTTCTCGCCGGACGAGGCGACGCTCGGCATCTCCTGGCATGTGATGGCGATGTTCGGCCCGAGCTTCATCACCGGCGCACTGATCCAGCGTTTCGGTGTGGAGCGCATCGTCGCCCTCGGGCTCGTCCTGCTGGTCGGATGCGGCATTGTCGCGCTGTCCGGGATTGCGCTCTGGCAGTTCTGGGCGTCGCTGATCCTGCTGGGGCTCGGCTGGAACTTCGGTTTCATCGGCGCCACGGCAATGGTGGCCGAGACCTACACGCCGTCCGAGAAGGGCAAGGTGCAGGGCCTGCATGATCTCATCCTGTTCGGTTCTGTCGCTTTCGGTTCGCTGATGTCAGGCGCGGTCTACAACGCCTGGGGCTGGGAGATGCTGAACTGGATCATCTTCCCGGTGGTGCTTCTATGCCTCGGTGCGCTGGGCCTGCTCGCGCTGACGCGGCGCAAAGCGGTGGTGGCATGATCCTCTGAGCCAACTCATGGCCAAGTAAAACCTAAACCGATTTGGGCAAGACTTGGGCAAAACCTAAACGAAACCTTGACGATAGCGGCTGACTTTCGCATTTTGCGGTGCGATTGGCCGGCACCCTGCCCGGGAATCGGCCCCGCCTCGAAGCCCGGGGGGAGGAGCTTTCCGGGCAATCATCAGGGAATCGGCAATGACAATGCTTTACGTCGTCATAGCCTGCGGTCTGCTTTCCGTTGCCTACGCGGTCTGGGCGACTCAGTCGGTGCTTGCCTCCGACCAGGGAAATGCACGCATGCAGGAAATCGCCGGCGCCATCCGGGAGGGTGCGCAGGCTTATCTGGCCCGCCAATACACCACCATCGCCATCGTCGGCGTGGTCGTCTTTCTGCTTGCATGGTGGCTGCTTTCCGGCACCGCCGCGATCGGCTTCCTGATCGGTGCCGTGCTTTCAGGTGCGGCCGGCTTCATCGGCATGCATGTTTCGGTGCGCGCCAACGTCCGCACCGCCCAGGCCGCCTCCAACAGCTTGGCGGCTGGTCTCGACATTGCCTTCAAGTCCGGCGCGATCACCGGGCTGCTGGTTGCCGGCCTCGCTCTGCTCGGCGTCTCGGTCTACTACTGGATCCTCACCGGCCCGCTGGGCTATGCGCCGGCTGACCGTCAGGTCATCGACGCCCTCGTGGCGCTGGGCTTCGGCGCTTCGCTGATCTCCATCTTCGCGCGTCTCGGCGGCGGCATCTTCACCAAGGGTGCGGACGTCGGCGGTGACCTCGTCGGCAAGGTCGAAGCCGGCATCCCCGAGGACGATCCGCGCAATCCAGCGACGATTGCCGACAATGTCGGCGACAATGTCGGCGACTGCGCCGGCATGGCAGCCGACCTGTTCGAGACCTATGCGGTCACAGTGGTCGCGACCATGGTGCTTGCCGCGATCTTCTTCGGCGGTACCGCCGTGCTCGGCAGCGCGATGCTCTATCCGCTGGCGATCTGCGGTGCTTGCATCATCACCTCCATCGTCGGCACCTTCTTCGTGAAGCTCGGCGCCAACGGCTCGATCATGGGCGCCCTCTACAAGGGCCTGATCGTCACCGGCCTGCTGTCGATCATCGGCCTCGGCGCCGCCACCTCGCTCACCATAGGGTGGGGCGAGATCGGCACGGCGGGCGGCATCGCCGTCACCGGCACAAACCTGTTCATCTGCGGCCTCGTCGGCCTACTGGTGACCGGTTTGATCGTCGTAATCACCGAGTACTACACTGGCACCAACAAGCGGCCAGTGAACTCGATCGCCCAGGCCTCGGTGACCGGCCACGGCACCAACGTCATCCAGGGCCTCGCCGTCTCGCTGGAAGCGACGGCGCTGCCCGCGATCGTCATCGTCGGCGGCATCATCGCCACCTACCAGTTGGCCGGCTTGTTCGGCACGGCGATCGCCGTCACCACCATGCTCGGCCTCGCCGGCATGATCGTGGCGCTCGACGCCTTCGGTCCGGTCACCGACAATGCCGGCGGCATTGCCGAAATGTCCGGCCTGCCCAAGGAGGTCCGGCAATCCACCGACGCGCTCGACGCGGTCGGCAACACCACCAAGGCCGTCACCAAGGGCTACGCAATCGGCTCCGCCGGTCTCGGCGCGCTGGTGCTCTTCGCCGCCTACAGCTACGACCTGCAGTACTTCGCGCAGAACCCGACGCAGTTCCCCTACTTCTCGGATGTCGGAACGGTCTCCTTCGACCTGTCCAACCCCTACGTCGTGGCCGGGCTGCTCTTCGGCGGACTGATCCCCTACCTGTTCGGCGGCATCGCGATGACGGCGGTAGGCCGTGCCGCCGGTTCGATCGTCGAGGAAGTGCGCAAGCAGTTCCGCGAGAACCCCGGCATCATGCAGGGCACGGCCAAGCCGAACTATGCCCGCGCGGTCGACCTGCTCACCAAGGCGGCAATCAAGGAGATGATCGTTCCGTCGCTCCTGCCGGTCCTGGCGCCGCTGGTCGTCTATTTCGGCGTGCTGCTGATCTCCGGATCCAAGGCTTCGGCCTTTGCCGCACTCGGCGCCTCGCTCCTCGGTGTGATCGTCAACGGGCTGTTCGTCGCGATCTCCATGACCTCCGGCGGAGGCGCATGGGACAATGCGAAGAAGAGTTTTGAAGACGGCTTCGTCGACAAGGGCGGCGTCAAGCACGTGAAGGGCTCCGAGGCGCACAAGGCTTCGGTCACCGGCGACACCGTAGGCGATCCCTACAAGGACACCGCCGGACCAGCCGTCAACCCGGCCATCAAGATCACCAACATCGTCGCTCTGCTTCTGCTCGCCGTGCTCGCGCACCACTGAGCAAAGTACAGCGCGAATACCGGACCCGAGGGAGCGATCCCTCGGGTCTTTTTTTCTGCCGACAACGCTCTGAACACGTTGTATTTTGCGCGAAGTAGCTGCGCGCGTGTGGTTCGCCTGCTTGAACCTGATGTCCAGAGGCTCCATCCTGGCGATCTATTCAGCGCGGCCGCGCAAGAGGATTTGACCCCAACAAGGGAGATTTGCCATGAGCCTTCGCATCAACGACACGGCGCCCGATTTCACTGCAGAGACGACCCAGGGCACCATCAATTTCCACGACTGGATCGGTGACGGCTGGGCGGTCCTGTTCAGCCATCCCAAGAATTTCACGCCGGTCTGCACGACCGAACTGGGCGCGATGGCCGGCTTGGAAGACGAGTTCCGCAAGCGCAACGTCAAGATCATCGGCATCTCGGTCGATCCGGTCGAGAGCCATCAGAAGTGGCAGGACGACATCAAGGTCGCGACCGGCCATGTCGTGAAATATCCGCTCATCGGCGACCGGGATCTGAAGGTCGCGAAGCTGTACGGTATGCTGCCGGCAGGGGCAGGCGACACCTCGGAGGGCCGCACGCCGGCCGACAACGCCACGGTCCGCTCGGTGTTCGTCATCGGCCCGGACAAGAAGATCAAGCTGATCCTCAGCTATCCGATGACGACCGGCCGCAACTTCGACGAGATCCTGCGGACGATCGACTCCATCCAACTGACCGCCAAACATCAGGTCGCCACCCCGGCCAATTGGAAGCAGGGCGAGGATGTGATCATCACGGCCGCAGTCTCCAATGAGGACGCGGCGCGGCGGTTCGGCGCCTACGAGACGGTCCTGCCCTATCTGAGGACGACCAAGCAGCCGACCGCCTGAACGGTTGCGGCGGGCGGCCGCGCGGTGTCCGAGATCGGCAACCGCTGGCTCGCTGATCGGGGCCCGCCCTTTTGGGCGGGTAGATCGCATGTGCCGTCTCACCCCGCCGCAGATCCAAGGCCGGGTGAGGGGCATACCATATTGCAAAGCCCACCCGGTGCGCTCAGCGTCAGTGTATGACGTGGATCGGTGACCCGTCTCGTACGCGGTCGTGGAGATCGATCACATCGTGGAAGAGCAGGCGTACGCAGCCGCTCGAGATGGCCTTTCCGATCGTATGCTCCTCCATCGTGCCGTGCAGGCGATAGAGGGTGTCCCTGCCGTCCTGGTGGATATAGAGTGCCCGCGCACCGAGCGGATTGGTCAGGCTAGGCTCCATGCCGTAGCGATACTTTTCCAGGTCCGGCTGGCGTTGGATCATTTCCGCCGGCGGGGTCCAGCGTGGCCACTCGCGCTTGTATGCGATGATGGCGCGACCGCCCCAGGCGAAGCCGTCGCGTCCGATGCCGACGCCGTAGCGCATCGCCTTGCCGCCCGGCATGACCCAGTACAGGAAGCGGCTTTGCGTATCGACCACGACCGTGCCCGGGCGTTCGCCGGTCGGGTCCTCGACAATTTGGCGATAGTATTTTGGATCGATGAGATCCAATCGCGCGGCGCGCACTGGAAAGCGCTCGTGAGGAAGCGGCCCATAGCCCAGAAGCTCGGGGCGGACCTTTTCTTCCTCCGGCTGTTTTGGTGCAGGGACCGGGACGGGGGTGGAGACGCATCCGCCCAGGGCAAGCGCCGCAAGGCTTGTCGCGCCCAGCACACAGTGCCGGCGGGTGATTGCGGTTGACGACATGAAGACCTTCCAGCGGTCAGTGCGACCGCTTTCCATTGAGCTGGCGACTGCTGGGACGCCGGCCGATGGCGCGGCGCTCAGCGCTTCGAATCGCGAAGGTCAGGCTTTGGGAGGTCGGAGTCGGACGTCGGCGTGGCTGCTTTCGAAATGCGAATCGATGGTTGATCCGCAGGCCTCGGCCGGCTTATCGGGCCAGCATGAAACGACGGCTGGGAGGACAGCTAGGCTCTGCGGGCAGGTGATCGCCTGCCCGTTCGCCTCCTTGCCGCATTGCTTGATGCGGTGATTTTCGATCACCGCGACGTGTCCTGCGGGGCGATAACCCCATGCGTCGGTTGGCTGGAGGAATCCGATGTTCGATGCCGTGGCGACTGAAGTCAGGACAGCAGACACGACACTTGCCAATGTCAGCACTGCTGCCAACAGGCGAGACATCAAACGAATCCAGTCACAGGCGTACACGGCTTATGCCATCGATACGCCAGACTTATTGCTGCCCGGGCAGGCTGAGCGGACGGCCCGTCGCGCCGGCGAGGATCTGGCCGATGAAGTTCTGGTCCTTGCCCGCCGTCGGCGTGGTGCGGGAGACGAAGTCGAAGACTTTCCCGTCCTTCATGCCGTAATTGGCGATCTGGGTGACGCGGCCGTCGCCGCCGAAATAGACCGCAAGCACGTGCTGGTCGACGAGCTTGGCATTGGCGAAGGCCACCGGGCGGTGGCGCTTCTGAGAAATGTAGTAGAACACTTCGTTGTCGAAGGTCGCGGTGGTGGATGGGCTGCCGAGCGCGAGAATCACCTGCTCACGGCTTGATCCGACCGGCACCTGATCGATCTGCTGCTGATCGATTACGTAGCCTTGGGTCAGCGTCTCTCCGGGGGAGAGATCACCCATGACCTTCGAGGAATTGCAGGCCGACAGCGCGGCCACCCCTGCCAATGCTGCGGCGATTCCTATAGACCGGGTCATCATCGCCCCCTTGAATTCCCTCGCCCTCAACGACAACTCCCTGGTATCCCTGATCCGGCCGCGCCTTGTGCAACACCGCAAATGCGGTAAACCAGCCCGGTCGACGATGCAATAAGACCAGCCCGCTGCTCTGGGCTGGGGAGTATAAGATCATGTTTCAACGTCTGTTCGGCCGCGAGCGGAACCGCAACCGTCAGATCGTTGACGCGCTGTATGAGCAAATCGTGGCAGCGGCTAGGCGCGAGTTCCTTTATTCGGTCTGGGAAGTGCCCGATACCCCGCTCGGCCGTTTCGAGATGCTGTCGCTCCACATGTTTCTCCTCCAGCACCGGCTCAAAGGGGAGACTGGCATTGCCGCGGAGATCGCTCAGGAACTGATCGACGAGTTCTTCAAGGAGGTCGACCACTCGATTCGCGAGCTCGGGGTGAGCGATGTCGGCGTGCCGAAGCGCATGAAGAAACTCGCGCGCATGTTCTATGGCCGCACCGCGGCCTATGCGGCGGCGCTGGACGCCGGGAATAGACCCGAATTGGCCGCCGCGCTGGCCCGAAACGTGCGGCCGGACGTTCGGGATTGGCCCCAGGCCAGTGCCTTGGCCGATTATGTCGCGGAGCTGAATGCCGGGCTCAAGGCCCAGTCGATCGACGCGATCCTTATGGGCGAGGTCAGCTTCCCGGCCCCGATCGCCCAAGGCGTGCCGAGCGAGGCGGAGGCCCAGCCATGAGAGCACAAGCCCCGGAGAGAAGCCCGATCAGCTACGAGGTCAATGTCGCGCGGCTCCCCAAGACCGGCCTCACCGTCAAGATCGACGCGTCCGAAGCCGAGAAGGCCGAGCTTGCTGCAGTCCATGGTCTGGAGGCGATTGAGCGTCTTCACGCCGAACTCGCGGTGTCGCCCTGGAAGCGCAACGGCGTGAAGATCGAGGGGCGTGTCGAGGCCGATGTCGTGCAGGTCTGCGTTGTCACCCTCGAGCCGGTCACGAACAGGGTCGACGAAGAAATATCGGCAGTGTTCCTGCCCGAGGATTCTCGTCTTGGACGGGAGGGATTCGGCGTCGGCGGCGAGATCATGATCGATCCGGAAGGCCCCGACAGCCCTGAGACATTCTCCGGCGACCGCATCGATGTCGGAGCGCTGACCGAGGAGTTCTTCGCGCTGGGGATCGATCCCTATCCTCGCAAGCTTGGCGCTGCCGTGCCTGACAAGCAGGAGCCTGCGCGCGATGAGGAAGAAAACGAACTGCAGCGGAAGCTGCGTCAGCTCTTTCCAAAGACCTGATTTCGCACGCCGCCTGTTGCGCTCCCGTTGTGCGGCAGCATAAAAGCGCTATCTTCCCACAGCGCCCGTCCCGGCGCGATTTGCGAGACGAGAGCGAGAACGACGGCGCGTGATCAAGATATCCATCGATGCAATGGGCGGCGATCACGGGCCATCGGTGATCATCCCGGCGCTTGCGAAAGTGGCCAAGCGGCGGCCTGACGTCAATTTCCTCATCTTCGGCCGCACCGACGCGGTCCGGCCCGAACTCGACAAGTTCCCGATTTTGGCGCCCATTTCGCAGTTCGTTCACTGCGATGTTTCCGTGCGCATGGACGACAAGCCGAGCCAGGCGCTTCGCCAGGGACGCTGGAAGTCCTCCATGTGGAAGGCCATCGAGGCGGTGAAGAGCGGCGAGGCGGAAGCGTGTGTGTCCGCGGGCAACACCGGTGCGCTGATGGCGATGTCGAAGTTCTGCCTGCGCACCATGGCCAATATCGAGCGGCCGGCGATCGCGGCGATCTGGCCGACGGTGCGCGGCGAGAGCGTCGTCCTCGACGTAGGCGCAACGATCGGCGCGGATTCGCACCAGCTCGTCGACTTTTCCATTCTCGGTGCCGCCATGGCCCGATCAGTGTTCGGCATGGAGCGGCCGACGGTCGGCCTGCTCAATGTCGGTGTGGAGGAGATAAAGGGCCAGGAAGAGGTCAAGGACGCCGGCCGTCTGCTGCGCGACGCCAACCTGTCCTCGATGCAGTATCAGGGCTTCGTTGAAGGCGACGACATCGGCAAGGGCACGGTGGACGTGGTGGTGACGGAGGGATTTGCCGGCAACATTGCGCTCAAGACGGCGGAAGGGACAGCGCGGCAGATCTCGGGCTATCTGCGCAGCGCCATGAGCCGCACGCTGATGGCCAAAATCGGCTATATATTCGCAAAGGGGGCCTTCGACCGGCTGCGGGAGAAGATGGACGTCCGCAAGGCGAATGGAGGCGTGTTCCTCGGCCTGAACGGCGTCGTGGTCAAGAGCCACGGCGGAACCGACGACGAGGGTTTCGCCGCCGCGATCGAACTGGCCTACGACATGGTTCGCAATCGCCTGCTCGACCGCATCGAGGCGGACCTCGACCTGTTTCACGCGCGCCATCCCTGTTCGGCACCTAGAACCGCAGCCTCCGAGCAGGCGGACCAATAGGAAATACTGGAATGATCAGATCTGTCGTGCGGGGAGTCGGCTCCGCCCTCCCGCGCCGAATCATGAAGAATGCCGAATTCGAGGGCATGCTCGACACATCCGACGACTGGATCGTGCAGCGCACCGGGATTCGCCAGCGCCACATCGCTTCCGAGGACGAGACGACGGCTTCGCTCGGAGAGGCAGCAGCACGCGCCGCACTCGAGAATGCGGGTCTCACTCCGGCCGACATCGACCTCATCGTGCTCGCCACTTCGACGCCGAACAACACCTTTCCGGCCACCGCGGTCGAGATCCAGCATAGGCTGGGCATGCGGCACGGCTTCGCCTTCGACATGCAGGCGGTGTGTAGTGGCTTTGTCTACGCGGTCGCGACCGCCGATTCGCATCTCCGCGCCGGTCTCGCCAAGCGTGCCTTGGTGATCGGCTCCGAGACCTTCTCCCGTATATTGGACTGGAGCGACCGAACCACCTGCGTGCTGTTCGGCGACGGCGCGGGGGCGCTGGTCCTGGAGGCTGAGGAAGGGGAGGGCAGCGTCGCGGACCGCGGCGTGCTGGCGGCCAGTCTGCGCTCGGACGGCACGCACAAGGACAAGCTTTACGTCGATGGCGGTCCATCCACCACAGGCACTGTCGGCCATCTGCGCATGGAGGGCAGGGAAGTCTTCAAGCACGCGGCCGGCATGATAACGGACGTCATCGAGGACACCTTCCACCGCGCCGGCATCACGGCCGAGGATCTGACCTGGTTCGTGCCGCACCAGGCGAACAAGCGCATCATCGACGCATCCGCCAAGAAGCTCGGCATAGCCGACGAGAAGGTGGTGATCACAGTCGACCTGCATGGCAACACATCGGCCGCCTCGGTACCGCTCGCACTGGATGTTGCTGTGCGCGATGGACGCATCCGCGAGGGTGATTTGGTCATGCTGGAGGCTATGGGCGGCGGCTTCACCTGGGGCGCGGTTCTCATCCGCTGGTAGCTGTTTTCCATGGGGCCGATGAGGCGCAAGAAATGAGCCGGTCACTTCCGGCTGGGTGCCCGGTTCGGTTCTTGACCTGCGGGACCCGATTTCCTAACGTATTCGGACCCTTATTGGCGCGACGGAGGAGGGCTGGAAAGCCATGGCGGGAAAGACACTGACGCGCGCCGATCTCGCCGAGGCCGTCTATCGCAAGGTAGGGCTTTCGCGCACAGAATCGGCCCAACTGGTCGAGTCGGTCCTGGACGAGATCTGCGAGGCGATCGTCCGCGGCGAGGTGGTGAAGCTTTCGTCATTCGCGACCTTCCAGGTGCGCGACAAGAACGAGCGCATCGGCCGCAACCCGAAGACTGGCGAAGAGGTGCCGATTTTGCCCCGGCGCGTGATGACCTTCAAGGCATCGAACGTCCTCAAGAACCGCATCCTTCGCTCACATCAGCAGAAATCGAAATCCAAGGCGCCGGCCAGCGCGCGCGAACCTGCAACCTGATTGGCCGCGCTTTGATGATTTCGCGGGCTTGAAAACAGCCCGCCAAAGGTCTGGAATAGACGTCGAATCGGAGAGGTCGCGGGCCATGAGGGTGCGCGATATTGTTGGCGCGCGGTGGGAGAGCCATGGACAAGAGTCCCGACGCATTTCGCACCATCTCGGAGGTGGCGGAAGATCTTGATTTGCCGCAGCACGTGCTGCGTTTCTGGGAAACCCGCTTCAATCAGATCAAGCCGCTGAAGCGTGGCGGCGGGCGGCGCTATTACCGGCCTCAGGATGTCGAGCTCATCAAGGGCATCCGGCACATGCTCTACGATCAGGGCTACACGATCAAGGGCGTGCAGAAGCTCTTGCGCGAGAACGGCAATCATTTCCTGATCGCCGTGGGCAATGGCGACAGGAGCGCGATCGAGGCGATCGCCCAGCGCAAGCAGGCCGCGCAGATCCCGCTCACCCCGGCCGCACAGCCTCGCAGCGACGACGAGGTGCTGGTGGGCGAGGCGAAAGCCAAGCCCAGCCGACGCTTCTTCGGGCTCGGCAAGGCCGACGAGGAGGGGCCGGTCCAGTCGGATTCGGGCAAGCTGTCGCGCGACAACCGCGCGCTGCTGCAGGAGGCGCTGTTCGATCTCCTGGAGTGCAAGCGACTGCTGGATCAGGTGCGGTGAGGTTTTAGGACCGCTTCTATGCGGTCCGAGCCTCTCGGCTCCACGTCCTTCAGTTTGCTAGGATGCCCGCCTCGCTGGCTGCATCGCGCAACGCTGTCTCCGCGTCCTGCGTCGAGCGATGGCCGTCGATGACCTTGAGCACTGTCTCGAGAGCGTCGCGGTGACGAGGGCCACGTTCCGCGGGCCAGGATTCTGTCAGGATCTCACGCGCCTGGATGAGGTCGGCTACATCCGCCACACCGCCGTCGACCCGCAGACGTACGGATTGAGCGAACCTCACTGCTTCCCCTCATCCTCCACCTCGGCATCGGGCCGATCGTCGCCGGAGGCGACCTCCTCATGCCATTCGCCCTTGGCGTCCTGATATTCGATGTCCTCCGTACTCCCCGCAACTTCCTGCTCGGAAGCGGCTGCATCCGCGGCTGCGAGAGCCTCCGCATGGCTGCCGAAGGTCTCGGAATAGACATCGCCCACCTTATAGGCCCACCCGCCGTTGTGCTCGACAACCCGATAGACCACCTTGGCCATCATTCGTCTCCTTTTGCGGATGAACGGGGAGGCGAATACATCGGTTCCCAGCCGCCACGCCGAGCGCAAAAGAGAAAGGCCGCGACGGAGGGGATCCGGGCGGCCTTGGGGGTAGGAGGTTTTTGCGGTTTCGCTGTCTTAGCGGACCACAAAGCCGTAGCGGGCGGCGGCGATGGCGCCGGACTGGCCGGGCATCGTGCGTCCAAGCCGCTGACGCTCCAGCGCGGTCGTGATGTTCGTGCCGTTATGACGAACGAAGAGGCGGGAAAAGAATCTCATGACACGTCTCCATGCAGTTCACACGGGGTGCCTTCGCAGATCATTCAGGAGTGGGGCATCTCGGTTGACACAGCCTATGTAGTCATTCCTTTGCTGCAATGCAGCAGAGAAAGCGAAGCGGATTACGTCGATTGCGACATGCCGTAAACCCGACAATGGAGAAAGTATCCAGAGTTATCAAGGTTTTATGGCGTATGCTAGCCGATATGCGGCTTTGTCATATGCGTCATGCCTGCAGTGCATAGCGACAAATCGAGCAAAAGACCCGCCGTCACTTATGTGGTGGCGGGTCAATCGTTGCTGTTGGTCCTCAATGGCGTGGTATCCCGTCTGACGGGCGGGCGTAGCGAGCACGGGGACGCTCGTAGACATCCGGCCAGCCGATATCCTTCTGGATTTCGGCGGGAAGGGCCCGAACCTGGCGTTCGGTCAAGTAGCGGACGCGCGCCTCGCTGTACTCGGCGGCCAATCGGCTGATTGCAGAGAAGATAGACATTTCTTTCTCCTTTCAGTTAGCCGGCCTGGGCAAGAGCCGGCCGTCGACACGCGCCGGTCTTTCCGGCAACGCGATCCGCTGCAGTCTACTTTTCCTAAATTCCCGGGCGGGATTGTCAGGATGACAAGATCGCCGCTTCCGACAGCTTGACTATGGGGCAGTCATCATGTTCAATCAAACGAAATGGAATGATGTCTGCGATTAGTTTTATTGAATAGGTGAGCCATGAACGCACCTCTCAATCATCCGCTGCCTTTGCTCGATCTCGACGTGCTCCGCACCTTCGTCGCGATCTCCGAGACGGGAAGTTTCACGGTCGCGGCAAATGCGGTGTTCCGCACGCCCTCTGCCGTTTCGATGCAGATCAAGAAGCTCGAGGATATTCTCGGCCGCTCGGTGTTCACCCGTGACGCGCGCTCGGTGACGCTCACTACCGACGGCGAGATGCTGCTCGGCTACGCGCGTCGCCTGCTCGCAATCAACCGCGAGGTGGTCTCGAAGTTCATCGTTCCCGATATCGTGGGCGTGGTGCGGCTTGGCTCGCCGGACGACTATGGCGAGCGCGTGCTGCCGCATGTGCTGAAACGCTTCGCCCAGTCGCATCCCTCGATCGCGGTCGACGTGACCATCGATCAGAGTGTCAACCTGCGCCGGCGCATGGACGATCGCGCGCTGGACCTTACGCTGCTCACCCACTCCGCCAGGACCAGCGCCATGGGTGGCGAGGTGCTGCTGACCGAGCCGATCGTCTGGGCGGGGGCCAAGGGAGGCTGCGCGCATCTTCGCGAGCCGCTGCCCGTCTCGCTCTGGGAAGAGGGCTGCGCCTGGCGCGCCGGCGCGCTCGAGGCGCTCGGCCGCGAAGGCCGCAATTACCGCGTCGCCTATATGAGCGCCCATACGGCCGGCCAGCGCGCCGCGATCCTCGCCGATCTGGCGGTGGCGCCGCTGCCGAAGTCGTTTCTCGGCAATGATATGGTCGAGCTTGGTCCGAAGGACGGCATGCCGGAGATCGGCAGCTACAGCCTCGGCATGATAGTCGCTCCCGATGCCAGCGCACCGGTGAAGGCAGTGGCCGACCATATCCGCGCGACGTTCGAGAATTTTAAGGAGACCGGTCGGTTCTGACCGGCACCCCTTCTGCACGTAGTATCTCTCCTAGCGCAGCGACATCCAGTATGCTGACCGGATAGTCGAGACCGACTTGGCGCCCGGATCCGCCGGCCAGCCGATGTCCTTCTGAAGTTCAGGCGGCAGGGCGTTCATCTCCCGGACCGCCAACTGGTTGCGTCGCGCCTTCCGGAGAGAGGCGCCGAGCCGGCCGATATCGTTGAGTATCGACATGTTCATCTCCTCTTGCGAGTTCCGGTTCCGGACCCATTCCGGAAATCCGTCCGCCCATAGGAGATATCGGGCTTCAGTGTTTCGGCGTGATTTCGCCGAAACTCCCCGGAATGTAACAGCGGAAGCCCCGCCTGAAACATTCGTATACAAATGAATTGGAGCGGGCCCCAAAGCAAGACGGGCGCCGAGGCGCCCGTCTGTTCTCTGCTATCGTGGCCGTCTGGCAGCCCGCTCGTCGCGCGAGCGTCGCCGTGGTGGTCCATCGGAGGCGCTTTCCTCCAGCACCTTGCGCGGCGGCAACTTGACCTGCTCGGCGAGGCGAGGGAACGGGTCCACCTTGTTAGGCAGCGCCATCGCATCGATGAAGATCTGCTGGAAATGCGGCTCCAGCGCGGTCTCAATCTTTTCGATGCGATGGACCTCGTCCTCGATCTCGCGTCGATGACCGCGGTTGAGCAGCGCCATGAGTGCACCGGTGCCCGAGGCGTTGCCGACCGCCTTGACTTCGGCGAGGTCGCAATCGGGGATGAGGCCAAGAACCATGGCGTATTTCGGGTCGATGAAGGTCCCGAAGGCGCCCGCGAAGCGGATCATGTCGACATGATCGACCCCCTGCTTTTCCATTAGAAGCTTCACGCCGGCATAAAGGGCTGCCTTGGCGAGCTGGATGGCGCGCACGTCCCTTTGCGTGATGACCAGTCGCGGCTCGCCATCGCGCAGGAGGTATGAGAAGGTACGGCCGTGCTGGAAGATGCGCGGAGAGCGGGCGGCGAGGGTGCCGTCGACCACGCCATCCTCCGAGATGATGCCGGTGAGATACATTTCCGCCACCACCTCGATGATGGCCGAACCGCATATGCCGGTAACGCCGACCTCGCCCGCAGCTTCCTCAAAACCCTCCTCGTCGGACCATTTGTCGACACCGATGACGCGGAATTTCGGCTCCAGCGTCTCGGGGTCGATGCGCACGCGCTCGATGGCACCGGGCGCGGCGCGCTGGCCGCCGGAGATCTCGGCGCCCTCGAAGGCCGGGCCGGTAGGGGAGGAGGCGGCAACGACGCGCGTGCGATTACCCAGGATGATCTCGGCATTGGTGCCGACATCGACCAGCAACATCATCTTGTCTTGCCGGTACGGTCCTTCCGAAAGGGCGGCTCCAGCCGCATCGGCGCCGACATGGCCGGCGATGCAGGGAAGCGTGTAGAGGCGCCCGCCGCCGTTGATGTCGATGTCGATCTCATGCGCCCAATATTGCAGGGCACCTGACGCAGCGAGTGCGAACGGCGCCTGGCCCAGTTCCGTCGGATCGATGCCGAGGAACAGATGGTGCATGATGGGATTGGCGACAAACACGGAGTCGAGGATGTCATGGCGGTCGACGCCGCCTTGATCGCACACCTTGCCGATCAGATTGTTGACCGCCTCGCGGACGGCCTTGGTCATCGCCTCGCGGCCGTCGGGGTTCATCATCACGTAGGAAACGCGGCTCATCAGGTCTTCGCCGAAGCGAATCTGCGGATTGGGCGCGCCCGAGGAAGCGACGATGCGGCCCGACAGCAGCGACACCAGATGCATGGCGATGGTGGTCGAGCCGATATCGCAGGCGATGCCGTAGGCTTCGTTCTTGAGGCCGGGATAGACAGCGGTGATGAAGGGCCGCGACGAATCCGTGTCGCGATGGACCGCGGCGGTCACACCCCATTTGCCCTCGGTCACCTCCGGCTGGTCGGGCAGTTTCGTGCGCAGGATCTTCTGGATCTGCGGGATGAGATGGGGAGCGATTAGGAGGTTCTTCCAGCCCCACTCCTTTTCCAGCGCGACCTTGAGCCGGTCGAGGTCGCCCAGTGGCTTGTGCATGTCGGGCTCATCGACCTCGACATAGCAGAGTTGGATGGCGGGGTTGCGCTCGATGTGGCGGTCGACGGCCGCCTTGCGCACTACCTGCGCGTTGACCACCGTGTCCTGCGGGACGTCGATGACGAGGTCGCCCTGGATTGTTGCCGAGCATGAGAGACGGCGATGCTCGGGCAGGCCGCGCACGCGGTCGTAGCGCTCCTCCTTCGGGCCCCTCGGCGAGATGTGGTCGTTGGAGGAGACGATCTTGTGCTTGGCGAAATTGCCTTCCTGCACCTCGATCTGGCAGCGGCCGCAGGTGGCGCGACCGCCACACACCGATTCCACATAGACACCAAGCTGTCGGGCCGCGTCGAGCACCGGCGTACCGACCGGGAAGTGTCCACGCTTACCCGACGGCATGAACAGGATGAGGGGATCGGTTTGATTTACTGGCGCATTCATATCGTTTCGGCCACGTGGCCCTCCTGGAGGGGCGTCAGCCCTGAGCAGACCGGCGCGCGTCGCGACCGCCGCGGCGGCGGCCGCCGGCAGCAGCTTCACCGGGAGCGTTGACTTGAACCGGCGCAGGCGCGGCGTGCTCGCCCGGCTTGTAGTCCTTGTAGGTCTTGATCCAGGTCATGCAGTCCTTGTCGGTGCCGTTGAGCACGTTGGCGCCGCGCACGGCCTCCATCTCCTGCGGACGGCAGGGATTCATGATCGCCGAGGTCATGCCGGCGCCGATCACCATCGGAATGAAGGCGCCGTTGATGCCGTGGCGGTGCGGCAGGCCGAAGGAGATGTTGGAAAGGCCGCAGGTGGTGTTGACCTTGAGCTCCTCGCGCAGGCGGCGCAGCAGCGCGAACACCTGCTGGCCGGCCGAGCCCAGCGCGCCGATCGGCATCACCAGCGGGTCGACGACGATGTCGTGGGCCGGGATGCCATGGTCGGCGGCGCGCTCGACGATCTTCTTGGCGACCGCGAAGCGCACGTCCGGATCCATCGAGATGCCGGTCTCGTCATTGGAGATCGCGACCACCGGAACGTTGTACTTCTTGATCAGAGGCAGGATGGCTTCGAGCTTCTCCTCCTCGCCGGTAACCGAATTCACGAGCGGACGGCCCTTGGCGACCTTCAGCCCGGCCTCGATCGCTGCGGTGACGGAGGAGTCGATCGAAAGCGGCAGGTCGACGGTGTTCTGGACGATCTCCAGCGTCTTCACCAGCAGGCCCGGCTCGGTGGCGTTCGGGTCCACGGTGGTCACGCCGGCATTGACGTCCAGCATGGTCGCGCCCGCGGCGGCCTGCTCGAGCGCGTCCTTCACCACCGTGTCGAAATTTCCGGCGGCCATCTCGGCCGCGAGTTTCTTGCGGCCGGTCGGGTTGATGCGTTCGCCGATCACGCAGAAGGGCTGGTCGAAGCCGATGACGATTTCCCGGGTCGCGGATGCGACGATAGTGCGGGTCATTAATCTCTCCTCGTGATATAAAGACTTCTTTATATCGTTATTCGTTACGGTTCAAGCCGAGCGCGTCAGTGCGCCGACTTCACCATGTCGGTTTGGGTTTCTGTCACGTCGTCGTTCAGGATATGGCCGAGACGATCCGCGACGAGGTGGTCATCGGGACGCGGCTCGTGTTTCCACGGCCGGCGTCCCTTCAAAACGCCGGACTCGTCGACGATCTCCGCGACGTATTCCTCCTGGCGGTAGGCCATCACATGGACGCCCGCGACGCCGGGGATCTCCTTTACCTCGTTGATGATGTCGATGCAGAGGCGCTTGCCTTCCGCCTTCTGGTCCTGCGCGCCCTCAAGCCGCTTGATTACGGCGTCGGGGATGTGGATGCCTGGGACGTTGGAGCGGATCCACTTGGCCGTCTTGGCCGAGGCGAGCGGGCCGACACCGCACAGGATGAACACCTTTTCGGTGAAGCCGAGGTCGCGCGCCCGTTCCATGAAGCCGCGGAACATCGGCACGTCGAAGCAGTACTGGGTCTGCACGAACTGGGCGCCGGCGGCGATTTTCTTGCCAAGGTGGATGGGGCGGAAATCATAGGGCGGGGCGAAGGGGTTGACGGCGGCGCCCAGGAAAACCTGCGGCGGCGTCGTCAGCTTGCGGCCCGACAGGAATTTTCCGTTGTCGCGCATGATGCGGATCGTCTCGAGCAGCGAGGTCGAGTCGAGATCGAACACCGGCTTTGCGCCGGGCTGGTCGCCGGCCTGCACGCCGTCGCCGGTGAGGCAGAGGATGTTGGCGACGCCCATCGCCGCCGCTCCGAGCACGTCGCCCTGGATGGCGATGCGGTTCTTGTCGCGGCAGGCGATCTGCATGATCGGCGCATAGCCCATGCGGGTGAGCAGGGCGCAGATTCCGACCGAAGACATGTGGCAGTTGGCGCCGGAGGCGTCCACCGCGTTGATGCCGTCGATCCAGCCGTCAAAAATCTTGGCGCGGTTGTAGACGTCTTCCGGATCGGCGCTGTCGGGCGGGTTGAGCTCAGCCGTAACCGCGAACTCGCCGCGCCGCAGCACGCGCTCGAGGCGGCCGCGGGAGGTGTGGCCGGGCAGGGGGTCGAGCGGCAGGTGGACGCCTGCCGGATTCTCGTCGCGCTGGATGGGACGGGCGGGCATCATGCGTTGGCTCCAGCCTTGGACTGTTCGCGCTCCGCGGCGGCCTGCGCGGTAACGCGCAGCCAGGCCGAGGTCTCGCGCAGCGACTGGTCGACCGGCTTCTGGATGTTCAGGATGGCGTCGCCCTTGGCCATGTTGCGGGAGCCTTCCCAGGCCTTCACCCACACGCAGGGCATGTCTGGCTCGACCTCGCAGTTGCCATTGGCACGAACGCCGCCGCAGGGGCCGTTGCGCAGCTGCTTAGGGCAGTTCATCGGGCACGACATGCCGGTGGAGGACAGCACGCACTGGCCGCACATGCGGCAGTCGAACATGAAACCCTTCACGCGCTTCTCGACGAACTTCACCGGCGCTTCGACCCGGGAATAGCCGATGCCCTTCCAAACCGGATGCAGCAGCAGGAACACGTCCGCGAACCGCGCGTAGAACCATTCGAGCAGCCGCGAATTGCGAACCGCCCAGAGCCGCACGGTGTATGTCTTTCGCTGTACGCGGCGCTGCGGGGAGACGTCCGCCGGCTTGTAGTCGCTCTTCGGCGCGCTGCGCTTGACGATCGTTGCCTGGGTCACCCCAGGCGTCGCCGCCGGAGCGGGCACAACGGGAGCGTCGGCCGGGCCCTTCGCCGTTGTCGATGCCGGCCGCTCAGCCATTTTCCTTGCCTCCCGACTTGGCCAGAGCAACCAGACGCTCACGGTCATAGGCGGCGTCGAGTTCAGTCGCGGCCTTCTCCGCCTCGGCTTCGAGGTCGTCGCTCACCGGCACCGGGTCGGCCTTCCGCCATTCCTGCAGATAGGCGTCGGTCTCGGCCGCGCCGGAGCGCATGGCTGCCATGTCGATGGCTTCGGTGAAGCGCAACGGCAGCTCGCGCTTGGCGCTCTGCCGGCCCTTCTTGACGATGACCTGGGCGGGGATGTCGCGCCAGTAGACCACGATGAGGTCGGCCATTTGGAAACTCGCTGATTTGTCGCGGCGAGCATTGCCGCAACGCCGGAAACGCCGCTTCTCATGGCACGACGCCCGGGCCTTCAAAAGCGACGCGTCGAGCCGTCGCAAACAGCAAAGATGCGGGGATTACCAGACCCGGCGCGTGAGGCCCGTCCAAAGGTAGGACCAGAGGGTCGGATGATACCACTGACGGGAGGTGAGCGCCGGCTCGAATGGTGAAAGCTTGTAGGAAATCGCGTCCTCGATCGCCCGGATGCAGATGTCGCGGGAAAGAGCCGCCATCGTCAGCGCATAAGTGGCGATCGTGTCGCCTTTTGCTGGCCGGCCCTGCACCTGATGGAGTACCGCGCCGGTGTCCACGCCCGCATCCACGAGGTGCACCGTCGTGCCGAAATTCGCCGCGTCACCGGTGGCGAGCGCCCAGTAGCCGCCGTTCATGCCCCGGTACTTCGGCGTGATCCCGGCATGGTAGTTGAGGACCGGGCACGGGATCGCGGCAAGCGTTTCGGGCTTGAGCAGGCGGCAGCCGGCAAGCAGCACAACATCCGGGTTGATGCGCCGGATGGCTTTCACGAACTCTGGGCTATTTGCCGAAGGTACCTTTATGATCGTGTCCGCCGGGGGAGGGCTAGTGTCGAAACCGTCATTCTGGGCGAGTTCTGCGAGCCGCCGTGTCATCAGAACCTTGGCGCCTCGGATGATCACCATCGTGCCGAGTTGTCCTGCGGTCGAGATCCAGCCCAGGCGACGGGCGCGCCTTCTCAGGATCACCGACTTCGACTCGGGATTTTCAAGGATAACGGTGGGCCGCCCGAATCGGGCGGCAATGGCGTTGACGATACCCCAGATATGCGGGCCGCCCTCGGTCACGATGACTATTAGCGCCTCTGGGCCGCGCCGGGAGGCGCTGCCTCCAGGCTGTTCTGTACCGAAACTGCCCGTCTCAGCAATCATGCCGCCCCGCCGCCTTCCGCAAGTTCGCACGGAAGGATGCCATTCTGATCACGGCGGGGTTAAGCGTTGGTGAGGGCGCGTTGTTCGAGTGGCCGAGGCTGGAGCGAATGCCTGGCGGCGCACGACTAGGGCGTGACGCTGAACGGCGTGACCATGCCGGCCGCATAGTGGCCTGGCCGATTGCAGATCAGCAGGTAGGAGCCCTGCGGCAGGCTGACTTCCAGCGTTTTCGAGCCGCTTGGTTGAATGTCCTCGGCTTCGCCAAGAACCTTAATCTGCTCTTCCGGCACTCTCGCACGTGCATTGTCATAGGGCAGCGGCGAGTTCGGGCGGTCGACGGAGACAATTACCATTTCATGCACGCTCTTCGACCAGTTGGTGACGTCAAATGTCACCGGCCCTGCCTTCGCGGTCGGCTTGTCCGTTCGAATTGACGCCATGTTTTCTGTCGGCATGGCGCTCGACATATCGAGTAGAGCCACTTTCACCGTGGCGGGCTCATCGGCTGCCCACGCGGTCGTGACAAGGACAGGCGATATCAGCAACGCGCCTGCGCAAGATCGAATTCCGCTCATCTCGACGCCTCCTTCTCATCACCAACAACAGTAACGAAATGAGGCTCTGGATTCTTTCCGAGATGCACCCCGATGAGGTGCTGCTGGGCAAGGATTCGGTCGAGCTAGAGCGCCCGTAGGCTGGTCTCCAGGTCGCCATAGCCGGTGTAGCGCCGCTCATACTGAAGGCCGAGCAGTTTCGCCGCGTCCTCGGCGACCTTGTCCAACTCAGGATCGTTGGTCTGCGCCAGGTAGACCAGCCTCTCGTAGTTGCCGAAGAAATCCTTGATGAGCTCCGGATGCCGGTCGAGCCCGAGCGGCTTCATGAAGAAGCTGTCGAATTGGCGGCAGAGGAAATCGGTCATGTAGAAGGCGAGCATGTCGCGGTCGCCAATCGCCTCGAAGGCTGCGGTGCCCTGGTAGAGGGAGAAGCAGTGCGGTCCGGCGAGCCGTTCAACCCCATGCCGCTCCAGCACCTTGTCAAGCATCCCGCCGGTGCCGCAGTCGGCGTAGCCGGCATAGATGTGCCGGTAGCCTTCGGCCTTGGCGCGCTCGATGGCCTTGTCCATCTCGGGTGCGATCATGTTCGGACGGAAATGGTATTCGGCTGGGAGGCAGGTCAGGTCGAGGTGGTCCAGCCCGGCCTGCGCCTTCACAGCCAGGATTTCCCGCGCGAGCATCCCGCAGGCAATCACCAGCACGCGCTCAGCCGAATGCGCACCCAGCTTTTGCGGATCGTTGACGGAACTACTTTGAAACTTGCCCATTTTCCTCAGGCACCATATTCCGTCTGGCACCATAGCCGAAGAGGGAATCAGCTCCAATGACATCGACCCGCATCGCATCGCTTGCCGTTCTGCTGGCATGCGCGCTGGCCGTTTCGGCCTGTGCGAACACCGTTCGCGGGGCAGGCAAGGATATCAAAGGCACCGTCAGCGCGGTCGCAGAGACGGTTCAATAGGACCTGATCCAAGTCCCCCAAATGCCGAAGCCCCGGTCACCCGGGGCTTCTTCGTTTCTTCGAGGTGTCAGGCTGCCCGGCTGTTGTGCCGGCGCTTGACCAGTTCCTTCGCGGTCTCCACCGCCACCGCCGCGTCGCGGCAGTAGGCGTCGGCGCCGACAGCCTTGCCGAACTCCTCGTTCAGCGGCGCGCCGCCGACCAGCACGATGTAGTCGTCGCGGATGCCCTTCTCCTTCATCGTGTCGATCACGACCTTCATGTAGGGCATGGTGGTGGTGAGCAGCGCCGACATGCCGACGATGTCCGGCTGATGTTCCTCGATGGCGTCGAGATACTTCTCGACCGGATTGTTGATGCCGAGGTCGATCACGTCGAAACCGGCGCCTTCCATCATCATGCCGACGAGGTTCTTGCCGATGTCGTGGATGTCGCCCTTGACGGTGCCGATCACCATCTTGCCCTGCTTCGGCGCGCCGGTGGCGGCCAGCAGCGGGCGCAGGATCGCCATGCCGGCCTTCATCGCGTTCGCCGAAAGAAGCACTTCCGGAACGAACAGGATGCCGTCGCGAAAGTCCTCGCCGACGATGCGCATGCCTTCGACCAGCGCCTCGGTCAGCACATTGTAGGGCACCCAGCCGCGCTCCAGCAGGATGTTGGTGCCTTCCTCGATCTCTTCCTTCAGACCGTCATAGAGGTCGTCGTGCATCTGCTGCACGAGTTCTTCGTCGGAGAGTTCGGACAGGATGATCTCGTCGTCGGCCATCGTCTCAAATTCCATCAATGCGCGGGGTTTAGTGCCGGCGTTCCGGGACGCTGATATCTATCCTGCAGGGACGGGGAAGCCTTAGCTGATTTGCGACGCCCCGCAAAAGGAAAGCGACCGTCGCATTGGCACCCGTAGTGCTGAGGCGCAAGCACCGTCGACTGCTTGCGCCGTGATTGAGCCAATGAGCCGGCGGCTCAGCGATCGGCGAGCCTCTCGCGCATCCTGTCTTCCTGCGCGGCCAGTTCGGGCGTCAGCGCCTCGCCGAAATCGGCCGCCTCGAAGACCGGCCGAATCTCGATCTCGCTCGGCCCCGGCATGGGGTTGGGGCAGCGCTTCACCCACTCCACGGCCTCGGCCATGTCCTTGACCTGCCAGAGCCAGAAACCAGCGACAAGCTCCGACGTATTGGCGAAGGGCCCGTCGATCACAGTACGGTTCGACCCGTCGAAGGCAACCCGCTTTCCTTTGGATGAAGGGTGCAGGCCTTCGCCTGCCAGCAATATGCCGGCATTGATCAACTCCTCGTTGTACTTGCCCATGGCCTCAAACATATCGGTCGTGGGCATGGTGCCCGCTTCGCTGTCAACTGTTGCCTTTACCAGTATCATCACGCGCATTGCCTTCTCCTGTGTTGAGCCTAAGTCCGGCCTCGTCGATGATAGGACGAACGGATCGGCCCGAAACCGACGGCAAACCGAAAATTCATCGCAAGTTTCTTTATTGAGATGTGGTTGCACGTAAGGCGACACGCTTGTCTATTTTGCGACAGGGCTTGGCGCTCCCGGGCCGTTTCGAAAGCGATGCTCGATTACGATCCGGCCATCTTGTCGCGCTGGCCGCGGCGGGACAACTATTTCAGGGAAATCTGACCATGAGCGAGAACCTGACTGCGGATCAGGAAGGCAGCGGCAGGCGAGGGCGCGGCGATCGCGGCGGCGCGGCGGCAAGGCGTGCGGCGCGCACCGGCGGCGGCCCGGGCACCCAACTCACCTACATCAAGCGCAACATTCCGCTCTACGAGGTGCTGAACGAGGAGGGGCTCGCCCTCATCGAGGCCAATGCCGACACGGTGCTCCAGGAGGTTGGTATCGAGTTCCGCGATGACGCCGAGGCGCTAGAACTGTGGAAGCAGGCTGGCGCGGACGTCAAGGGAGAGCGCGTGCGCTTTCCGAAAGGCCTGCCGCGCTCGCTGCTGAAGACCGCTCCGCCGGTCTATACCCAGCATGCGCGCAACCCGGCCCGCTCCGTCGAGATCGGCGGGAAGGCGACGGTGTTCGCACCGGTGTACGGTCCGCCCTTCGTGCGCGACCTCGACGGCAACCGACGCTACGCCACAATCGAGGACTTCCGCAATTTCGTGAAACTCGCCTACATGGCGCCGTCGATCCATCATTCGGGCGGCACGGTGTGCGAGCCGGTCGACGTGCCGGTGAACAAGCGGCACCTCGACATGATCTACAGCCATATCCGCTATTCCGATAAGCCCTTCATGGGCTCGGTGACGGCGCCGGAGCGCGCCGAGGACACGGTAGCGATGGCCAAGATCGTGTTCGGCGACGACTTCGTCCAGAACAACACGGTGCTGACCAGCCTGATCAACGCCAACTCGCCGATGGTCTTCGACGAGACCATGCTCGGGGCGCTCAAGGTCTATGCGCGCAACAACCAAGCCTGCATCGTCACGCCGTTCATTCTTGCCGGCGCGATGAGCCCGGTGACCGTGGCCGGGACGTTGACCCAGGTTCTGGCCGAAGTGCTGGCCGGTGCTTCCTTCACCCAACTCATCCGCCCCGGCGCGCCGGTCATCTTCGGCACCTTTGCCTCATCGATCTCGATGCAGTCGGGTGCGCCGACCTTCGGCACGCCGGAGCCGTCGCTCGTCTCCTACGGCGCTGCGCAGCTTGCTCGCCGCCTCGGCCTGCCGTTCCGCACCGGCGGCTCGCTCTGCGCCTCCAAGATCCCGGATGCACAGGCGGCTTATGAGAGCGCCAACACGCTCAATTCCACACTGCTTGCCGGCACAAATTTCGTGCTGCATGCGGCCGGCTGGCTCGAAGGCGGTCTCGCCTCCTGCTACGAGAAGTTCATGATGGACGTCGACCAACTCGGCATGAGCCAACGCCTCTCCGAAGGCGTCGACCTCTCCGAGAACGGGCAGGCGATGGACGCCATCCGCCAGGTGGGGCCCGGCAGCCATTTCCTGGGCTGCGACCATACCCAGGCGAACTTCCAGACGGCCTTCTATCGTTCCAGCATCGCTGACAACAACTCCTACGAGCAATGGCAGGCAGAGGGGCAGAAGAGCGCCTCGCAGCGCGCCAACGAACTCGCCCGCCGCTGGCTGGAAAACTACGAGGCGCCGTATCTCGACCCTGCAATCGACGAGGCGCTGAACGAGTTCATCACCAAGAAGAAGAACTCGATGCCAGACGCCTTCACTTGAAAAGAGCCCGTTTCAGGCCGGGCTAAAGTGGCCAACATCATCCACAAGGAAGTCTGGCGGAGCGCCTTCTCCGATCCGCCAGTCAAGAAATGATTGCGGGCGTGAGCGGCAGTCCCGGCGTCGATGAAATCGACGCCGCGCTGGCCGTTCATGGTCTCGCGCTGCGCGGCGGCTTCAACTTCTCAGGTGAAGACGCCGCGCCGCCCGGTATGCTGGACGACCCAGCGAGATGTGTTCTGCTGGTCGGCAATGCCGGTGCCGCCCACTGGCCGCATTTCCACCAGTGGCGGTCAAGACAGCGACAAGATATCGAAAATCCGCTCGACACCTGGTGCCGCGAGGTGATCGGCGCCGTCGGAACCCGCTTCGGCGCGCGCGCTGTGTCGCCGTCGGACAAGCCCTATCTGCCCTTCCAGCAATGGGCGATCCGCGCGGAAGGATTGAAGCCTTCGCCGGTTGGCATCCTCATGCATCCGCAATACGGGCTGTGGCACGCCTATCGCGGAGCCCTGCTGTTCGATGTCGTCCTTGAGCTTGCGGAGGCGAGCGCGCCGGTCCATCTGTGCGACGACTGTCCGGACAAACCTTGCCTTAAGGCATGTCCGGTCCGGGCCCACTCGGCAGCAGGGTTTGATTACCAGGGATGCCTTGCCCACGTCAGGTCCAGCGCAGGAGGGGACTGCATGACGGGCGGCTGCCTCGACCGCAACGCCTGCCCGCATGGGGCCGACTATCGCTATCCAGCCGACATGCAGGCGTTCCACATGCGCGCGTTCGCCAGAACCTGATAGCCGGATAGCGGCGGAGCGGTGAATCGGCTCTGCCCCGCCGCTCGTCAGTACCCGCCGACGATCGGCAGGATCTCGCCGGTGATGTAGCTCGAACACTGCGGCGAGGCCAGGAAAACGTAAGCCGGGGCGATCTCCTCCGGCTGGGCGGGACGCTTCATCGGGGTCTTCGCGCCGAACTGCGCGACGTCTTCCGCCTCCTTCTCCGACGGGTTCAGCGGTGTCCACACCGGACCGGGCGCGACGCAATTCACGCGGATGCCCTTGGAGACGAGATTACCGGAAAGAGCGCGCGTGAAGGCGTGTATGCCTCCTTTGGTCATGGAGTAGTCGATCAGTTCCTTGCTGCCCTCGATCCCGGTCACCGAGCCGGTGTTGATGATCGCGGAGCCCGGCTTCATCTGGGGCACGGCCTCCTTGGCCATATGGAAATAGCCATAGAGATTGGTCTTGATCGTGGTGTCGAAGTGCTCCTCGGTGAGGTCCTCGAAGTCGGATGAGTGGATCTGGAAGGCAGCATTGTTCACCAGCACGTCGAGGCCGCCCAGCCGCTTTACGGTCTCGGACACTACCGAACGGCAATAATCTGCGTCGGCGACATTACCGGGGAAGAGGATGCATTTCCTGCCCTCCGCCTCGACCGCCCGCTTGGTCTCCTCTGCGTCCTTGTGCTCGGAAAGGTATGAGATCGCTATGTCGGCGCCTTCGCGGGCGAACAGCACGGCGACGGCACGGCCGATCCCTGAATCGCCGCCGGTGATGAGGGCCACCTTCCCGTCGAGCTTCTTCGATCCGATGTAATAGGGAGCGTCGTACATCGGCGGCGGGTCAATCTTCCACTCCTCACCAGGCTTGGGGTGGTGCTGTTCCGGAAAGGGCGGCTCGGGATATTCCCTCGCGCCGGCCTGCATGGCACCCTGTTCGCCGCCTTCGCCCTTCTTCTGGTCGGTGCTGTCGACCTGCTTCTGGATTTCGCGCTGTTTTTTGGCTTCGCCTTCCGCCTTCACATCGTTCTGCATGGGATGGCCTCCTGTTCGATCCAGCCCAACGCGCAACCGCCACAAAGGTTGAACGGCTGCAGACGATTGCAGGGAGCGGGTTCGCCTTGCGCGATAATCGGACGATGCTAGGCTTTGGACTTCGCCGCGGCGAACGCGGCGCCCCGGATTTTTTTCCAATGAATGACGATCCTTTCGATCTCAGGCGGTTCGTGGAGGCTCAAGGGGGGGTGTACGAGACCGCGCTTGCCGAGCTAGTTGCCGGGCGCAAACGCAGCCACTGGATGTGGTTCATCTTCCCTCAATTCGCCGGCCTCGGCTTCAGCGCGATGTCGCAGCGCTACGCGATCGGCTCGCTGGCCGAAGCGCGGGCCTACCTCGATCATCCGGTGCTTGGCGCTCGCCTCCGGCAGACGGTACGTGCGGTGCTTCAGCATCGCGACCGCAGCGCGCATGAGATCTTCGGCAGCCCGGACGACTTCAAATTCCGCTCCTGCCTGACGCTCTTCGACCAGGTCGCGCCGGGCTATGTATTCGCGGAGGGTCTGGTGGTGTTCTTCACAGGTAAGCCGGACGAGAAGACACTGCAGTTGCTTGCCACTCGCGGCGAGGCCTGAGCGGTGCCATGGCTTGGCAAGTCGATCGGCAGGCAATAATTTAACGCTTCCTTGGTGCTGGTCGGGAGGGTCGCCCATGACGTCCAGTTTCAATGTGAATCATGTCGCAGGCTACGAGCAACTGATGGGACGCTGGAGCAAGCGCCTCGCGCCGCTGCTCATCGAGTTCGGCGGGCTGTCCGACGGCGAGCGGATCATTGATGTCGGCTGCGGGACGGGGAGCCTCACCTTCGCTCTGCCGAAGGCCGCGAACGTCCGCGAGGTGGCCGCGATCGACGTTGAGACCGTATTCGTGCAGGAGGCGCAGCGGCGCAACTCGGATCCGCGCATCACCATTCAGGAAGCCGACGCCTGTGCGCTTCCGTTCGAGGACAAACATTTCGATCGGGCCTTCTCGCAGTTGGTCCTTCATTTCGTCCCGGAGACTGCGAAGGCCATTTCGGAGATGCGCCGCGTCGTGCGCCCGGGCGGGGTCGTGACAGCGGCTGTGTGGGACCACTATGGCGGGCTGCCGAGCTTCCGGATGCTGTGGGATACGCTGGCCGTCAACAGCGAGAATGCCCGCCAAGCTCGCGCCCGCTATTTCGCTCAGCAGATGATGCGGCCGGGCGAACTGAGGCAGGCCTTCATCGACGGCGGGCTGCTCGAGGTCGAGGAGGCGGAGCTTACGATCCGGATGGATTTCGGCTCGTTCGACGACTACTGGGCGCCGATCGCCGCGGGTGAGGGACCGCCGGGAAAATTCATCGCCTCGCTGGCGCCGGAGGAACGCCCGCAGGCGGAAGCTGCTGTACGGACCGCCTATGAAGGCGGCCGCCCTGACGGCCCGCGCTCCTTCGCAGCGACGGCCTGGGCCAGCCGGGGAGGCGTTCCAGCCTGAGTGGAATGGATCAGGTCGCCTGCCTCTGTCGCTCCTCGTTGAGCCGTATGTTTCCTTTGACCGCATCCCGGTCAACTGTCGTGGGACGGCCGTGTTCGTCGAAGGGCGTCTTGAAATCGAAAGCGGAAGGGCTGGGATTGAGATCATGCAGATGCTCATGTCTGGCCACTGCCTCGACCCAAGTGGGAACATGATCGCTCCCGACCCACCAAAGGACATAAGGCGGCCAAACGGGTTTCGTGAACCACTCACGCCCATGCCTCAACGCCTCGGCATGAATTCCTGCATAGGCGAATGCCATCGGCGATTCCAAATTCTTCCACAAAGACAGCGTCGAAGGAGACCAGCCGTCCCCGCGTTCGACATAGAAACGTGGGAAGACCTGCTTGCCCCAGCTTTCCGGTCCAGGCTCTTCATCGTAGCCTGATCGAGCGATGAACCCTTCGCTCCGCTCAACGGCGAGGAGGTTGCGGTCGTTGCGATCGTGAAAACCCTGGTTCGCCGCATCGGTGGCGGGTGCACGAAATATGCCGAAAGTGTAGAGCGCGACCCGTTTCTTCGTCATTGCGATCCCGATGAACAGGTCATCCGCTGTCCGTTCTAGAGAAGCCTGATTTCGTGCCCAGGATGGCCGAAGTTCAAGCGTGTGGCTTGTTTCAGATTCACCAGTAAGAGAGCCGCGCGGGCCCACGGAAACTTACGGGGTTCGCCAGAAATTTCAAACTGAAGTTCAACAAAGCCGGCAAGATCCGGAGCGCCGGCCAGGCCTACTTGGCCTTCAACACGTGCCAGACTCCGCCCTGGCCGTCGCCAGTGACCTGGCCGGCCTTTTTGTCGCCGACGTAGGTGTAGAGGGGTTTGCCCTCATGGGCCCACAATCTTCGAACCGTCGGTACGATTGACGACGGTCCACTCGCCCGAGGCCCGCGCGGATTTGCCGGCCTTCAGCGGGTGCCAGGTCGCCGCGCACTGCTTGTAGCAGTTCGATTTCCCGCCCGCGTCCTTGTCGAAGGTGTAGAGCGTCATGCCTTTCTGATCGGTCCAGATCTTACCGCTCGGGCCTTCTGTGGTCTTGGCTGGTGTGGCCGCTAGCGCTGCGCCGGAGCTCACCAGAAGCATCGCCAATCCGACTGAGATTGTTCTCATGATAATCTCTCCCTATAGAGCCGGGGAGTTGTCCTCAGCTGATCTTTGAACGTTCCGACGGCATCTATTCTTCCAACTGCTTGTGAAGCGCCGTGTTCCTTCGAACCCTCAATGTCCGGTAGGACAGGTGCTTCCCTTTCACCAGCGATAGGCCGGGGCAGATTAGCTGCCTCGCCCAGATAGCTGTCGCCCCTTGCAAACGATATATCGTCCCATAGATATATCGTCGGAACGATGCATCGCTGAATAGGAGGCGAAGATGTTCGGTCGGTTCTATGGCTCTCGGCACGCGTGCGGCGGCTGGGCGATGGCGTCGGGTGAGGGCGGCAGCCGTTTCGGTGGACGCGGCGGCGGTGGCCCTTTCGGCCGCCACCGCGGTGGCCCGTTCGGCGGGCGCGGTCCGCGTATGTTCGACCCAGGCGCTCTGCGCCTCGTGGTGCTCGGACTCATCGCCGAGCAGCCGCGTCACGGCTACGACATCATCAAGGCTCTGGAGACACGCTTCCAGGGCGCCTACAGCCCGAGCCCCGGCGCGATCTATCCGATGCTGCAGATGATGGAGGAGGCCGATCTTGTCGTGTCCCAGGCGGACGGCAACAAGCGCCTCTATTCCATCACCGACCAGGGAAGGACGTATCTCAAGGAAAATGCCGAGGATCTGGCGCGCATCAACGCCCAGATCGACGAGGTCGCGCAGGGCGAAGACATTTCGCTCGGCGAGGAGGTGAGGGAGGTCGCCAAGTCCGTGTACATGCGGCTTCGGCGCGGCCAGTTCACCCGCGAGCAGGCGCGCAAGGCACGCGACATCCTCAAAAGGGCGCGGCGCGACATCGAGGATCTATAGGTGAGTTGTCGCGAGCATGTTCCCCTCTCCGGCTCGCTGCGGTCGGCACCTCTCCCCCTAAATGGGGCGAGGAAGGGGCGCCGAGCGGGCGGGCGTCCTTCCTCGCCACCGCGGAGCGGGGGAGAGCGAGCCCGAAGGGCGAGACGGAGAGGGGGTATTGCACTGGCGAAGCCGCCCACCGTTCATAATCAGTAGGATAACTATAGACTGTTCCAGCGAACGGGCGGGAGATTTCCATGTCGGATGGCGAGATAGACGAATGGGATTTTGCGCACGGCGGCCCGCGCTCGCTGTCGGCTGCGGAGATCAAGCGATTTTGGGACGGGTACATCGCCCGGCGGGACGACGCCCGCATCGAACATGGCAGCCTCTATTCGCGCTGGCGCCGGGTCGCCGACGACCTCGTTCTCTCGCTTTACGTCGCGAACCGCAGCGTCGGCCTGTTCGCGAGAGGACAGCGGGGAGAGAAATGGGCGACGACCGTCAGCCGGCTTTCCGCCTACGAGCCTGATCTGGGCTCCGCGCTCGATGCCTCCCTGCTCGGCTTCAAGGGGTGCTGCTATCTCAGCCGCCTGCCCTTGCCCGTCACCGACGCGTCAAGCTGGCCGCGCGGCTACGAGTGGCTTGAAGAACGCGAGCGGCACTACGTCCGCGTTTTCCAGGACATCGTGGTTCCGGCGTTGACCTGAGCCGGCCTACGCACGGCGGCGACGCTCGCGGCGGCCCTCGCCGGCATCGCCCGATCCGCTCTCGTGCGCGGTCTTGTTGCGCAGCGGGCCGATGCGGGTCGTGATCGTCTCCACCGTCGGCCGGCTCGCGGGCGTGTGTTCGTCGAGCGACTTTCGCATCGCCGCAAGATGCTGGAACGAAGTTCCGCAGCAGCCGCCGATGATCTTTGCGCCGGCGTCGACCGCCAGGCGAACGTAATCGGACATCAGTTCGGGCGTGCCCGAATAGTGGATTTCGGTTCCGCGGAATTCCGGTATGCCGCAATTGCCCTTCACGATGATCGTCGCATCGGGCCTGGCCTCGGTCATGTCGAGGAGCGATGCGAGGATATCGGCTGCGCCGACGCCGCAATTCGCCCCGACAGCCACCGCGGGCTCTGTCAGGCCGTCGGCTACGCCGTGAACGTCCTTCGGTGCCAGGCCCATCATTGAACGTCCAGCTGTGTCGAAGGAGAAGGTATAGGTGTAGGGGAGGCCGGCTTCGATCGCAGCCTGGGCGGCAGCCCGTGCTTCCCCCGGGGCCGACATCGTCTCGATCCAGGCGATCTCGGCGCCGCCCGCCTTCAGTCCCTCGATCTGCTCGCGGAATGCCTCCACGGCCTGATCATAGGTCAGCGCGCCGAGCGGCTCGAGGAGTTCGCCGGTCGGCCCGATGGAGCCGGCAACGATGACCTTGCGTCCTGCCTTGTCAGCGACGGAGTGGGCGATCTCGGCGGCCTTCTTGTTCAACTCGAATACCCGGTCCTGGGCGTGGTGGAGCTTCAGCCGGTGCCGCGTGCCGCCGAAGGAGTTGGTGAGGATGATGTCGGCGCCCGCATCGACGAAATTCTGATGCAGGGCGACGATCTTCTCCGGAGCGGTTTCGTTCCAGAGCTCCGGCGCCTCACCGGAGGCGAGCCCCATGCCGAACAGGTTGGTGCCGGTGGCGCCGTCGGCGAGCAGAATGCCCTTCTCGGCCAGCAGCGCATCGATGGGGTTTGTCATGGGAGTTCTCTCGTCGAAATCGCAGAATAAAGATATAAAGAAGTCTTTATGCGAGGTCAAATCAAATGGGTGGCGTGACGGCCTATTTCAGTTCCTTGCCCAGACTTGCGGCAAAGGCGGCAGACTCGTGAGGGTTCACGACCGCCGCTCGGATGAGGCTGTCAAAGTGCCGGGTTAGCGCCTGGATGGTCGCCGTCGCGTTCAGGACCAGATACATGTCGCCGACATAGATCGCCGCACGATAGGGGCCGAAGATGGTGTAGGGGATCGAATAGCGCTGGCGTCCGTCATAGAGGAAGAGCCGCAAGGCGGGGTAGAGTTCGTCGAGCAGGGCGGCCATGTGGTCGAGTTGCTCGCGCCGCGCCTTTTTCGGGAAGTCGGACCATATTCCCAGCCCCTTTGCGAAGACCTCCAGCGTGTGGCGGGGCATGCAGACTTCCATGTCGGTCTCGGGCCGGCGGTTGTATTCAATGCGGTACTGGGTCTCGCCGGCCTGTGTCTCGCGGCTGCGGCCTCCGATAGAGGCCTCGTAGCTGATCAGCGCCTCGGTACGCAGCAGGTCGGGAATTCCGGCCGGAACGTATCGGACCTTGGTGCCCGCCGCCTCGGCGTGCCACTTGGCCAGCAAAGTCTGGTCGAATCCGCCCGGCGCCTCCTCGATCTCGAGGCTCTCGCGGATCTCGCCGGTCAGTCCTTCGTCCTGCGACAGGCCGAGCAACCAGTCGAGCGACACCTTGTGCTCGGCGGCAATGGCGAGCAGCGTTTCGGCACGGGGGAGGCGAGTCGAGGTCTCCGACAGCATCTGCGACAACGCTGAGCGGTCGATGCCGATCGAGGCGGCGAAGGCCGAGCGATTGGCCTCCGCCCTCTGCAACAGCAGGCGCAGGCGCTCGCGAAAAAGTCCGGAAAGGTCGCGCTTGTCCATTGGCCTGCTCGTTCCGCTGGGATTCAAAGCTTTCCTAGGGTAAACACCGCATTGTTGTGTTCTCACAACAAATGGCGCCCATCGTGCGCAAATACAACCAATTCTACGCTTTGTCGCGTTGAATGAACCGAATTCTCCTGACACCATGTTGTCAGGAATCGCGAGGGTTCCGGCGGCTGGAGGGGCAGTGGTCGGTTTTATGACATCCAAGAGTACCAGGTCTGTGGGCCGTCGGCAGAGCGTCGAGTGGCCCACCTTTTTTCTGATCGTCGCCACTTACGCAGCCTGGGCTCTGCTTGGCGCTGCCGGCTGGGACCACTACCCGATCACGACCACGATCCTGCTCGCCTTCGTCCTCGCCTTGCAGTCCTCGCTCATCCACGAGGTGCTGCACGGACATCCTACTCGCAAGGCATGGGTCAACGAATTGCTGATCGGCCTGCCGATTGGCCTGGTCTATCCGTATCGCCGCTTCAAGGCGCTTCATCTTCGCCATCACGCCGACGACAGCCTGACCGATCCGTTCGACGATCCGGAATCCTATTATCAGGCCTTGTGGAGACATGAGGAACTGCCGGACTTCCTGAAGCTCGTGCTGACGGTCAACAACACCATGGTCGGGCGCATCATACTCGGTCCACTGCTCGGCAGCGCCGGCTTTCTCGCCAGCGAAGTCAAGCTGATGGCGGACGGCGACAAGGCGGTGAGGAGGGCCTGGCTCCACCATGCCGTGGGCATGGTCATCATGCTCGCGATAGCGTTCTCCTTCTTCACGATTCCGGTGTGGGCCTACCTGACCGCCGTATGGCTCGGGCAGTCGCTGATCTCGGTGAGGACATACGCGGAGCATCAATGGTCTGAACGGCCAGATGGGCGCACCATAATCGTTGAGCGTTCGCCGCTGGCGTTCTTCTTCCTGAACAACAATCTTCACCTCGTGCACCACAAGAGCCCGACCACGCCCTGGTACGAACTGCCGGCGCTGTTTCGCGAACGTCGCGAGGAGTGGGTCGCGATGAACCGCGGCTACGTTTTCCCCAACTACCTCGCGCTACTGAAGAGCTTTGCCTTCAAGGCGAAGGAGCCGGTGGTCCATCCCGCGCTCCGGCGTGCCCCGGAGGCTGGACGCGCCTTCAGGCCGAGGGTGCTGCGGCGCTCGCTGAACGGACTCGGCTCGGCGCCGGTGCCGGCAGAGCCGCCGAAGGACTGAGATCCTCGCTTGCATTTTTGCGCTGTGCAGTCCTGAGGTACGGACATGACGAAATTCATCGCAGCGCTACCCATGTATGACTGGCCCGAGAACATGGCCGAGGTGGATGCCGAATGGGAGTCGATGCGGAAGCGGCTGCTCGAGCAGGGGGTTGACGCTCCGCTGCGCCTTGTGCGCCGGAACGCTGACATGCCGCCGGTTCCGGGCGGGATCCGAGACGCGGGCGGCGCAGTGATCGCGCCCGATCCGGCCATTCTTCCACCCGACGAACTGGATCGCGATGCGCTGTGGCGCCACCCAAAACTTCTGTTTTCGCAAGCCTGCTGGGGGCCGCTGGAGCACGGCCTCGGCAAGCATGTCCGGGTCCTGGGACAGCCGGACTACTCTGCCTATGAAGGAGGGGATGGCCAATACTACTCCAGCGCCATCGTGATGCGAGCCGGAGAAGCGCCGCCGGCGCCGGACGATTCGTCACCGATTCCACTCGATCTGCTGCGTGGACGGCGGTTCGCCTACAACAGCGACGACTCCCTCTCCGGCAAGATCGCATTCACGCGCGATCTTGAGGCAATGGGAGAGGACCTCTCCATCTTCCCCGAGCACGTCGAAACTGGCGGGCACCGCAACTCGATCATTGCCGTCGCTGAGGGCAGGGCCGATGTAGCGGCGATCGACTGCCGCAGTTGGGCGTTGGCGCGGCGCTTCGAACCCATGGCCGCGAAGGTCGTGGTGGTCGGCTGGACGAGTCGCCGCAAGGGGCTGCCGTTCATCACCGCGCTGGAGTCGCCGTTAACGAAGCTTCCGTAGCGGAACCTGCGGCTATCCCCGGCGTTCCTCCGACAAACGCAGGAGGACGCCATGTTCGATACGGCCCTGCTGATTGTCCTCATGCTTGCGGCCCCGGCAATCCTGGCGGCGGCCATGATTTATGCGATGATCTCGCATCCGAAACTGGCGCCGGAAGAGCGACGCCAACTGCATGACGCGATAGACGGCTTGTACGATTAGGCGGAAGGCTTTCGAGCGAAAGATAGCTCGACAGTTTCTCGTAAGCTGCTGGCCGCCGAGCCAGTCGGTATTGCTCAGGCGACCTCGCTCGTTTCCCCAGCGCACTCGATAGGGCTCCCGGCACTCCAGGAACATTTATGAGCCGTCGCGGTTGGCGGGAGTGGTAGCGGAGGTACATCATGCCCGACAAGCCGAAATCCCGGCACACTGAAAGCTGGCCGGAAGAATCCCGCGAGGCCGCACAACTGGTCATCGACCAGTACGGCGAACCCGACGAGATCACTGACAGTCAGCTGATTTGGAATAGCCCTGGCCCGTGGAAGCGCATCGTGGCCTCCAAGGCGTTTTACGAGCACAACTTTCCCGCCCCGCACACTGATTCTGTCGAATCGGTCATCGACTATAGGGTTCCCGTGGAGAAGTTTTCTGAGCTTGCGGAATTCGACGGTAGCGTGATCGTGGAGCGCACTGCGGGCGAAGTCTCTGCTCGCTGCCATGACGAGCAGGCGAACCTCCTGGCGCTCAACCTCATGCACGATATCGTGACCGGGGCCAAAACCGTTGATGAAGCCAGGGCCTATTACGCGAAGGAATTCGCCGACTACCGGCGCAAGAAGCCCACCCCCTACATGGAGAAGCTGCACTTCGCCCCGGGTGACCGCAGCGCCGCTGATCCCGATTCTCGCGTGCTGTCGGACGAAGATCTTGAGCAGGCGAAGCGGGAGGGCCGGGAGCGGCAGTGAATTCGAGGGCGATCATGATGTAGCGTCGGCTAGGCGGATCTGGGAACAACGTTACGTCTCTCCCCCTGAGAACAGCCATTACGAGGCTGCGGGAATTTTGTAATCGACAATGTCCAGAAACTTTGTAGACTAAAGGCAGTGAGGAGGCCGCATGGCAAATCATCTGTCGGACGTCCCTCGGCCGGCTCGCGCGTTCCGCGGGCGTTTCGGAGCCGAGCTTGTCGCGAAGCTAACCTTCGCTGCCGCAGTCGGGTTTTCCGCGGCGCTTGTATTCGGCATCATCCACTAAGCAGGATCGCTCAGTCTGTAAGGCCGGATTTGCCAATGGGCCATCAGAGCCCGGAAGAATTGCCTAGGCCGTCCGCGCCAAAAGCATCTCGAGATCGTCATTGGCCGCGTCGCGCATTTGCGCGAGGCTGCGGTTGTCGAGCACCGCTGCGATCGCATGGCGGACCTCGAGCATCATGTGCCTCACCTCGCAGGTCGCCTCGTCGCAGTCCTCGCAGCGCTCATAGCGCGTGAGGCTGGCGCACTGGATCGGAGCCAGCGGCCCGTCCAGCGCACGTACGACGTGCCCGATCTTGATGTCCGCGGCGGGGCGGGCGAGGCGATAGCCGCCTTCCTTGCCTTTGCGGCTCTGCACGAAACCGGCATTCCGCAGTTCCCCGAGAATGGCGTCGAGGAACTTCTTCGGGATGTTGTTCGCTTTCGCGATGTCGCTGACGAAGGCCAACTCGCCTGGTTGCAGCCGGGAAAGGTGAAGGAGCGCCTTGAGCCCGTATTTTCCCTTTCTGGTCAGCATTCGTCGTCGAAACTTTTCTTAATGAGCCCCAGCGTTCGTGCTGGTGGGGCAGAATTCAAGTAGATTCTATAGAATCTATAAACGAGCACAGATTGCTGAATTTTCGACCAATAGGGCAAAGATAGTAAAATTTAAGTGCACAGAGACGTTTTTGGCACAGTATCGCCCTACGACCACGTGGCCGCGGCTCACTAGGAAGTGAGGCTTTGTCAATGGAGTGTGGCTGCAAGCTCCGCTACGGCTGGCATGCAAGCAGGCAATGACGGGGAACACATGTCTTGACCCCTTGGACCGACCGATCCGGCAAGTTCTCGCCGCTGAAAGCCGCTGTTCTATCGGGATTGATGATCACCGGCCTGTGGATTGCGTGGTCGTGGAGCCACGGGCAACTCGGTCCCCGGCCGGTGACGGAAGCGATCCATGAGACCGGAACGTGGGCGATCCGCTTTCTGATGATCTCGCTGGCGATCACCCCGCTGCGCCGCATCGCGGATTTTCCGAAACTGATCATCGTGCGTCGGATGATCGGGCTGGCGGCGCTGTTCTATGCGCTCGCCCACCTGTCCTTGTACATTGTCGATCAGAATCTGGATCTTCAGCGGGTCGCGACCGAGATCGCCCGGCGGGTCTACCTGACGATCGGCTTCATGGCGCTGCTGGCGCTTTGTGTGCTCGGCGCCACCTCGACAGACGCGGCCATCCGTAGGCTGGGGCGCAACTGGAACCGCCTGCACCGCATCGTCTACGCGATCGGCGTCCTGGCCGGGCTGCATTTCTTCATGCAGACCAAGGCGGACGTCTTCGAGGCGACGTTGACCGGCGGGCTGTTCCTGCTTCTCATGACCTACCGTATCCTGCATGGGCGCAGGTTCAGCCTTTCCTCGCCCTTCGTGCTGCTCGGCTGCGCCATTGCGGCGGCGGTCCTGACGGCCGGGATTGAGTTTGCATGGTACGGATTGGCGACGGGCATCCCGCCCTTGCGTGTTCTCGCTGCCAACCTGCACTTCAACTACATGATCCGGCCGGCGTGGTGGGTTCTGCTCGTCGGCGCGACGGTCGCACTGATCCCGATCTTGCGGACCTATGTGGGGACCACCCGGTCGCCGAAGCGCGTGCCACGGGCAGTCAGCACACCAGCGGAGTAGGGCAGGCGGCGTCAAGCGCCGCCTTGCAAGCCTCTGGCCCTGCTTAGCGCAGCCGCCCGGCTGCGTGGGCAAGCAGGGTGTAGACCTTGCCCGTCTCGGAACTGAGATAGGTCAGGGTCAGCCGGTCGTCCCGATCGTTTCGGCCGACGTCCTTGAGCAGCTTCTCGAAGTCCTGGCAGTAGCGGTCGACCGCCGCCTTGAAGTCTCCGTCGGCCTGGTAGCGGCGGCGGATCTCATCGAAGGTCTGCTGCCCCTTCAGCGTATAGAGGCGCCGGCCGAAGACGTTGCGCTCGCCGCGGCGGTAGCGGCCCCACAGCTCGATGGACGCGTCATGGTCGATCGCGCGGGCGATCTCCGACGACAGCGAACTGAGCGGCTCCGCGTTCTTCTGCGCGGCCTTCGGTGCGGGCCGGGGCGCCTGGACGGCGACATCGGCCTCCTCGGCACGGGCAGCGCCGCTGAGCAGGTCCCTGACCCAGCCGCCGCTGCGCGGACGCTGGTCCTCGCGGGCCGGTTCCGGACGCAGCGGCTCGGGTGCCGCCGCGGGCTTGGCTTGCGGCGGGACGAGACGGCGGGAGGCCTGCGACTTGTCCGAGACGTCGATCGTGCGGCCGGATTTCGCGACGATGTCCGAAAGCTCCTTCAGCGCCTTGATCTGGTCGCCGACGGCGCGGCGGATCGCGGTGGTCGACTCCTTCGCCTCCTGCGGCATGTCCAGCATGCCCTTCTTGAGCTCCGCGCGCGTCGATTCGAGATCGCCCTTGATCGAGTTGGCGGTGCGGCGCATCTCCTCGGTTGCATCCGCGAAGCGCTTGGTGGCGGATTCCACCACTTCGTTGATGGCCGAGCGGACCTTGTCGGTCGAGGCGAGCGCGCGGCCTTCCGCCTTCTCCAGGGCGCCGGATACAAGGCCCTCGAAGGACTTCATGACCTTCTCGAGCTCCTCCGACTTCTTCACCAGACCGACCGCAAGATCCTCCAGCGAGGACTGCCGCTCCAGCGTGTGCTCGAGATTGCTCTGGGCCGAGCTCAACAGGTGCGAGGCGCTGGTGAGCAGGCGGCTGTGCTCCTCGAAGCTGGTGGCGATCGAGGCGACCTCGCGCAGCGTGCCCGAGGAGAGGTCGGTCAGGCGGCTGGTGTTGGATTCCACCAGGCGGGCCGAACTGGCGAAGGTGGCAGCGGCCTTGTCTGTGGTCGCGGCGAAGCGATCCGTGGTCTCTGCCAGTTCCGAGTCGACCTTGCCGAGGTTTGCCGCAGCAGCCTCGATGAGCTGGCCGAGCTTGGCGCTCGACGTGGACATCCTGCCGATGAGGTCTTGGACGGTAGTCGCCAGGCTGTCGCGGGCGCCGTCGACTGCAGACAGCGTCTCCGCCGTGCGGTTGGCGAGCGCTTCCGCGAGCGCGGCGTTCTCCGAACGCAGCTTCTCGGCCGCCCTTTCGGAGGCGTCCTCCACCGTCTTCTCAAGTTCGGCGTTGGCCGCACCCAGCTTTTCAGCGAGCGGCTTCGCCGTCTCGTCGAGGACGCGGCTAATCTCGGCCGAGCGCTCCGCCATCAGTTGATTGAGCTCGCGTGCCGTGGCGCCGATCGAGCGGGCAGCGTCGTTCGTGCTCTGGCCGATGTTCTTGCTGACCGACGCGAAGGTGTTCTCGATGACGCCCGCGCGCGAAACGAGGTGCTCCTCGGCGCTCGCGACGTGCTCGTGCACCTTCTGGCCAAGCGTCTCCGCGCCCTGGGCGATGCGGTCTTCCACACCGGAGATCGTGGCGTCCACTCGGGCAGCGGCGGCCTGGGCGCTCTCGGCAAGGCGGCTCTGCGCCTCCGAAAGCCGGGCGTCGACATGTTCCGCGGCAGCCTGTGCCCCGGCCATCACCCGCTGATCGGTGGTGGAGAGAGCTTCTTCGACCGAGCGAGCTCTCGTTTCCAGTTCGCGCGACGACCGCTCCACGCTGGCGAGTACGCGCTGTTCGGCAGAGCTGAAGGCTCCCGTGACTTCCTCTGCCTTTGCGCTCAGCAGGGAGGCGCTTTCGCCGACTCGGGCAGCCAACTGTTCGTCGGCGCCCTTGAAGACCTCGCCCATCTCGACCGCCCGCGCGGCGAGGGCCTCGGATGCGGCATCCGTCCTCGCAACGATGCGTTCTTCGGCGCTCTCGAAGACACGACCGATCTCGACGGCACGTTCCGCCAGGCTGGCAGCGGTCTCGCCGGCGCGCACAGTCAGCCGCTGATCCGCGTCCTCGAAGACCTGAATCAGTTCGTTCGCACGAGTGCCGAAGGCTTCCGCACCGCCCTCGATGCGGGCTGCGAACTTGCGGTCGGCCGTATCGAACAGCGCCCCGATCTCCTCTGTCCGGGCCCCGAGCGCCTCGGCACCTTGTCCGAAGCGGGCTGCGATCTGCTCGTCGATTTTGTCGAATACGCCGCGCAGTTCCGCCGCCCGAGCGCTGAGCGTTTCCGCCGTCTCGCCGATGCGGCGGCCGAACGTCGCGTCCACATTGTCGAAGCGCTGACCGATCTCGGCTGCGCGCGACGCCAGTGTCTCGGCCATGGCGGCGGCGCGGTCCACCAGCTTGCGGTCGGCCTCGTCGAAGGTGAGTGCAACCTCAGCCGCGCGCGAGGAGAGGGCGCTGGCCGTCTCGTCCGTGCGGGCAAGAATACGGCGGTCTGCCTCGGCGAACACCTCTGCAATGTCGCTGGCGCGCGCCAGCAGTTCCGAAGAGGTCTCGGCGGCACGTTCCGCGATGCGGCGGTCGGCGTCGCTGAAGGCGTCTCCGGCCTGCCTGTGCAGATCCGTGGTGATTTCCATCACCTTGTCGCGCAGGCTGGTGGCGATCGAAACTGCGGTACCCTCCAGAGCCGAGCGAACATTCTCCACGCCGGCTTCGAGTGCGCGCCTCATGGTGCCGGTGCGCTCCTCGATCACGCCGGTCTGGCGATCGAAGGCATCTCCGATCTTCTGCACATCGTCCGCCAGCGCCTGCGAGATCAACTCGCGTTTGCCGGCGATCGTGTCGATATGAGAGGCGATCTCGAGATCGATCACACTCCGAGCCTCGGAGAGCTTGCCGAGGTCGCTTTCGAGAGCGCGGGCAAGGATTTCGCGCCCCTCGGCGAGCTTCTGGATATGTCCTGCCACCGAAGCGTCGATGCCTGCCCGGCTGTCGGCGAACTTCTGGAGTTCGGATTCGACAGCCTCCGCAAGCACGCTGCGGCCTTCGGTGATCGCGGACACCTGCGACTGTACAAGTCGGTTGACATCTTCCCTGGCGGTCGAAAGCGTCGCCAGATCCTCGTCCAGCGCACGGACAAGGATCTCGCGCCCTTCGGCAATCTTGCCGACGTGCTGTTCGATCATGCGATCGATGTCGCCGCGGGTTTCGCCCAGGCGGGTTAGATCCACCTCCAGCGCACGCTTCAGGATGTCGCGGCCCTGCGCCAGCTTCTCGACCTGTGCGGCCACCAGTCCGTCGATCGCGCCGCGGCTCTCGGCGAGCTTGGCCAGATCGTCGGCGAGCGTCCGGCTCAGCGCCTCGCGGCCCTCCGAGAACATGCCCGAATGCGTGGCGATTGCCTGCTCGACGGCCTGTAGATCGGCCTGCAGGGCCGCGGTGATTGCGCCACGGGTGTCCGCAAGCCGCTGCGAATGGGTGTCGATCAGTTGGCCGATATTTGACATATCCTGATCGAGCGCCTGCGACAGCACCTCGCGGCTGTCGCCTAGCTTCACGATCTGGCTACGGATGACGTCTTCGAGGCCAGACATGTCGGTCTCGATCGCGCGGGCGAGCATGTCCCGGCCTTCGGCGATGCGCTGCAACTGCTTCTCGACGATCTGGTCGAGCATGCCTCCGCGCTCCTGGACCTTCTCCAGGTCGACCTCGAGAGCCCGCGTAAGCAGCCGGCGTCCTTCGGCGAGCTTGGAAACGTGACTGACGATACCTTCGTCGATGCGGGCGCGCTCTTCGGCGAGCTTGCCGAGATCGGCTTCCAGCACCTGGGTGAGCACGTCCCGACCCTGGGACAGCTTCTCGACCTGCGACTGGACGAGCCCGTCGATCTCGCCGCGGGTCTCGGAAAGCTTGTCGAGGTCGGCCTGCAGCGCCAGGCGCAGCGCGTCGCGGCCCTCGGCCAGCTTGTCGAAATGCGAGTTGACGAGTTGGTCGATTTCGCTGCGCGCTTCGTTCACGCGCGCCAGGTCGGCTTCGAGAGCCCTGGTCAGCACGTTCCGGCCCTCGGCGAACTTCTGCACATGGTCGACCACCAGGGCGTCGACTGTGGCGCGGCCTTCCTGCAGCGTGGTGAGGTCGGCTTCGAGGGCCCGCTTGAGCATCTCGCGGCCTTCTTCCAGCTTTTCGACGTGACCGGCGGCGATGCTGTTGATCTCGGCCCGGCTTTCGAGAAGGCGAGCGAGGTCGGCTTCGAGCGCCTGCTTGAGCACTTCGCGTCCGGCCGCAAGGTGCTCGACATGGCTGGCCGCAATGCCGTCGATCTCCACACGGCTTTCGGACAACTTCGCCAAGTCCGCCTCCAGGGCGCGCCTCAAGATGTCGCGCCCCTCTGCCAGTTTCTCGACCTGTGAGGCGACGAGACCATCGATGCCGGCGCGGCTCTCGGCGAGCTTCTCCATGTCCGCCTCGAGGGCGCGCTTCAGGATGTCGCGTCCCTGCGCCAGCTTCTCGACTTGCGCGGCCACGAGGCCGTCTATTGCGGAACGGCTCTCGTCGAGCTTTGTGAGGTCGTCGGCAAGGCGCTTCGACAGGGCCTCGCGCGCTTCCTCGAAGCGGCGGGCCTGTTCGTCGCCAGCGGCGTGGATGGCGATAATGTCGCCCTCCAGGGCTGACGTCAGCACGCCACGCCCCTCCACCAGCTTGTTGACATGCGTGGCGATCATCTCGTCGATCGCGGTCATGTCGGAGGCGAACGCGCTTGAAAGCGCCTCGCGGGCCTCGGCCACCTTGCCCGACTGCCCGGCGAGCAAGCCTTCGATGTCGCCCATCTCGGTCTCGAGTGCGCGCGAAAGGATGCGGCGGCCCTCGGAGAGCTTGTCGAGGTGGAGCGCGACCATAGAATCGATGCTTTCGATGTCGGCCTCGAGCGCCTTCGACAGGACGTTTCGGCCAAGCTCCACTTTCTCGACCTGGCCCGAAACGAGGCCGTCAATGGTCTGGACGTCGCTCTCAAGTGCCAGGGAGAGCGACTGGCGGCTCTCTGCGATGCGCCCGATCTGCGCGGCAACGACGTTCTCGACCTCGGCGAGATCGCTCTGCAGGGCATCGGTGAAGGCGCGCCGGCCGGCTTCGATCTTCTCCACCTGGGTGGAAACGATTGTATCGACGCTGCCGAGGTCCTGGTCGATGGCCCGGCTGAGCGCGTCGCGCGTGTCGGCGATGCGGGCGGTTTGCAACGTGACCGTCGCGTCCAGACGCTCCAGGTCCTTCTCGAAGGCCTGGGAGAGGGCACTGCGCGCTTCCTCGAAGCGCTGCGCCTGGGACGCAACCATGCCTTCGACGGCCGAGACATCCGCTTCCAGTGCGCGCGAAAGGATGTTGCGCCCCTCGCTCAGCTTGGTGACGTGCGAGACCACCATCTCGTCGATGCTGGCACGGTTCTCGGCCAGCCTCTCGGCATCTTCCTGTAGCGCGCGGCCGAGATTCTCCCGGCTGTCGGCGATCTTCTGCAACTGCTCGGAGAGGGACAGGTCGATCAGGGTGCGCGACTCGTCGAGGCGCCGGAGATCGTCCTCCACGGCCTTGGCCATCGCATCGCGGCCTTCCGCCAGCTTGTGGATCTGCGCCTCGACCGCCTGCTCGATGTCGCCGCGGCTGAGCGCGTGCCGCTCAAGATCGTCGCGCAGGAGGCTCGACATGCGCTCGCCGCTCTCGGTGAGCTTGCTGGCGTGGTCCTGGATGAGAGCGTCGATGTCCTGCCGTGTCGCGGCGAGGCTGCCAAGCTCTGCCTCGAAGCTGCCGGCCGCAGCCTCGCGTGCGGCTTCCAGCCGACCGGCGAAGTCCAGGGCATGGGCCTCCAGTATAGTCGACGTGGAGGTGACGACGTCCGACAGTTCGGCTTCCAGCCTGGACCTGTTGCCGTCGAACAGGTTCACGATCCGCTCTTCGCCGGCCGAGAAGGTGGCCGCGATCTCGCTCGCGCGCTCGACGAGGTTTTCGTTGATCTGTCGTGCGCGGGCTTCGAGTGCCGCGTTCAGCTTCTCCGTCCCGGTGTCGAGAGCCTCGGCGCGGGTCTGGAATTCGCTGATCAGGCTCTGGCCGCGTTCGGCCAGCGTCCGCTCGATCGCCTTGAGATTGTGGTCAAACTCGTCGTTGAGCGTGCGCGCCGCACCGCCCAGCAACGACACCATGCCGGACGTCCGCTCGTCGAGAAGGTCGGACAGGGACCGCGTCGCGTCATCGGTGGTCTGCTTCAGCGTCGCGATGCGGGTATCGAGCAGGCTGGCGAAAGCTTCCCCGGACGTGGTGATGCGCTCGTTCAGGCTGTCGAGCCTGCTGCCGATCGACTCGAACATCGAGTTTCCGCTCTCGTGGAGCCGGCCGATCAGCGAATCGCCGGAACTGGCGATGGTCATGGAGAGGTTCGTGGAGGCGCCGACGATGCTTTCGCGCAGCATGTCGCTGGCGCTGTTCAACTGATCCTTCAACGTGTCGTTGGCGCCCTCGATCGCGGAGCGTACACGCTCGGCATGGCCGACCACGGCTTCGCGCTCGTTGCCGAGACCGTCCACGAGCGCGCGGATCCGCGCCTCGTTGTCGGAATAGGAGCGCTCGAGGTTGTTGACCTCGGAACTGACCAGTGCCTCGAGTTCGGCCGCCCGAGCGAGCGTGCGTTCGATGCCTTCGCCCATTGCCGCGACCTCGCGGCGGACCGCCTGGCCGACGGTCAGGATACGGCCCTGCGCGAGGTTCTCGGGTTCGGCCAGCCGCGCAGCGACCTCGGCCATGCCCTCGGCTGCAAGCCGCATGTCCTGGGCGCGACGGACCATCACCGCGAACGCCCAGAAGAGGACCACTGGAACGAGCGTCAGCATGGTGATCAGGACGGCGGCAGGCTGGTTCAGCGCCTCGGCAAAGGTCAGTTGATCGGAACCGACCAGCGCATAGCCGAGGGCCACCCCGGCCGCGATCCAAACCAGGGAAAGCAGCGCGACGGCCCAATAGACGGTCGATGAGGACTTACGGCTAAGGCTTTGGAGGATCTGGCGCGCGTCGCGCACCGTGTCGTCGTTCGCCGGCGCGAATTGGGGCGTGGCAGCCGGTCCCTCGACGGGCTGCAGGCCCACGGTCGACACCGGCTTGACCTCCTCGGCCGCCGCACGCTTGGGCGCAGCGACAGGTTTCTTGTTGTTTTCGGGCTCGTTAGCAGGCTTCTTGAGCGCGGCGCTTTCGCGTGTAAGCTCCTCGGCCGCCTGCGTTATCTGAGCCTCGAGGTCCTCCATCGAAGCGGCGATATCGAGGTCTCCGCTGCCCCCGAGACCGTTGTTCAGTGCTTCTTCAAGTTCCTTGGCGACATCACCCTCGAGAGTCTTCGATGTCGTCGGTCCCTTAGCCATGCCGCTCTTACCCTGTACCATTGCCGCACCGCCCGGCCGAAAATGGCAGGGAAATCCGCGCGCGCAAAGCTCAATCTGACCCGCCCCACATCCTATCCACCGCGATCATCGAATGGAACTCCGACGCGGCTCGATGCGTACAAGTTTAAATACTTGGTTAATGCCGGCGAACTCTGATGCGCGAGAATGAGCCTTTTTTTAGCCGATCGGGTCATTAACGCGTTCTCCACGACATCGGCGTACGGTCGGCGCGCGGCTTCGGCCGCGTCGAGCAGGGCACAGGGAAGATGCTACACAACAAAGCGAACGCCGTTGCGTTCTCGATGCCAGGGGGCGAAAGCTCAGGTGTAACACGAAGCAGACCGATCGACCTGGCGCACCTTTCGCGGCAGACGATGGGAGACCGCGGCGTCGAGGAGGAGGTGCTTGGCCTGTTTCTTCAGCAGACGCAGCAGGTTCGCGAGCGTATCGCGCAATCGACTCCAGCGGAGCGGCGGCTTCTCGCCCACCAGCTTCTGGGATCGGCGCGCGGCGTCGGTGCCTTTGCCATCGCCGATTGCGCTGCCGAGATCGAGCGCCAGCCCGACAACCTGCAGGCGCAGCGCAGGCTGGAGGTGCTGATCGACGAGGCTCGCGACTTCGTGGCGGGCATGTGCAGATGACCGCGGCGTGCCGGGACGCTTGGTCGCGTCTCCGGCGGCCTTGTTGACATGGCCGCAGCAGTGATTATGTCGGCCTGATCAGGCATTCTGGACCCAATCCAATCATGACAAAGCTGACATTCGTCGCCTTCGACGGCACGCGCTATGAGGTTGAAGCCGAGAACGGCTCGACCGTCATGGAGAACGCGATCCGCAATGCAGTACCCGGCATCGAGGCCGAGTGCGGCGGCGCCTGTGCCTGCGCGACCTGTCACGTCTATGTCGACGAAGCCTGGACGGATATCGTCGGCGAGCCGGAGTCGATGGAAGAGGACATGCTCGACTTCGCCTATGACGTCAGGCCGAATTCGCGCCTGTCGTGCCAGATAAAGGTGCGCGACGAACTCGACGGGCTTGTCGTCAGCGTTCCCGAAAGGCAAGGCTGAGCGCTCCTCCGGAGGAAAACGAGAATGGCAGAGCCGATCCGCACCGACGTCCTCATCATTGGAGCGGGTCCCGTCGGCCTGTTCGCCGTCTTCGAGCTTGGCCTCTTCGACATGAAGTGCCATCTGGTCGACATACTCGACCGGCCGGGCGGCCAGTGCGCCGAACTCTATCCCGAGAAGCCGATCTACGACATCCCGGCGCTGCCCACGGTGACCGCGCAGGAACTAGTCGACAGGCTGATGGAGCAGATCAAGCCGTTCAATCCGTCCTTCACCTTCAATCGCATGGTCACCGGTCTGGAGAAGCTGCCGGACGGCGGCTTCCGGGTGACCACCGACGAGAACGAGGTGTTTGAGGCCAAGGTTGTGGTGATCGCCGCCGGCGGCGGCTCGTTCCAGCCGAAGCGGCCGCCGATCCCCGGCATCGAGGCCTATGAGGGCAAGAGCGTCTTCTATTCCGTGCGCCGCATGGAGGAGTTCCGGGGCGAGGACGTTCTCATCGTCGGCGGCGGTGACTCGGCGCTCGACTGGACCCTGAACCTCCAGCCGGTCGCCCGAAGCATGACGCTGGTGCACCGCCGGCCCGAGTTCCGGGCGGCTCCCGACAGCGTCAACAAGATGTTCGCGCTGCAGGAAACCGGCGGCCTCGAGTTCCGGATCGGCCAGGTGACGGCGCTGAAGGGCGAGGACGGACAACTCCGCTCCGCCACGATCAAGGGGCCCGACGGCGACGTCGAGATCCCGGCGACCCGCATGCTGCCCTTCTTCGGATTGACGATGAAACTCGGGCCGGTCGCGGAGTGGGGCCTGAACCTCCACGAGAACGTCATTCCGGTCGACACGGAGAAGTTCGAGACCTCCGTTCCCGGCATCTTCGCCATCGGCGACATCAACTGGTATCCGGGAAAGCTGAAGCTGATCCTGTCCGGCTTCCACGAGGCGGCCCTGATGGCGCAGGCCGCCAAGCGCATCGTCAGCCCCGGCGAACGCATCGTCTTCCAGTACACGACCTCCTCGACCAGTCTTCAGAAGAAGCTCGGCGTGGCCTGACGGGTCATTCCCGCCGGCTCCAAACGGCTTTGCTTAGCGGGTCACCTAGGTCAATCGTTCGCGGATCTGTTTCAGGCAGTTGGCCTGTTCCGCAGCGGAAAGGCGCTTGATTTTCCTGCTGACAGTGAAAAAGTTGCCCGTGCCAGCTTCGGCAGCGAGAGGTGAGGGTAACGTCGATGATCAGCAGGTTTGCAGCAGTTTCCGCCGTGCTTGCGGTGGTGGCGGGTTCGGTCCTTCCGGCCAGTGCCGCCGAAAAAGTCACCTACATGACCAACTGGCTGGCGCAGGCGGAGCATGGCGGCTACTACCAGGCCGTGGCCGATGGGACCTATGCCGCATGCGGCCTAGAGGTCACCATCCAGCCCGGCGGGCCACAGGTGAGCGGGCGCCCGCTGCTCCTGGCCGGCAAGATTGATTTCTACATGGGCGGCAACATGCTGCAGGCCTTCGACGCCGTGCAGCAGAACATTCCGTTACGCGTCGTCGCCGCGACGTTCCAGAAAGATCCTCAAGTCTTCATGTCGCATCCCGGGCAGGGCCTGGACACATGGGGCGATCTCAAGAACGCCGACCAGTACATCGTCGGCGATGAAGGTTTCCAGAGCTTCTTCCAGTGGATCGTCACCGAGTTCGGCTGGGACATCACCAAGCGCGTACCCTACACCTTCAACCCGGCACCCTTCATCGCCAACAAGAAGTCGGTCCAGCAGGGTTACGTCACCTCCGAGCCGTTCGCCGTGGAGAAGGAAGGCGGCTTCGTCCCCAACCAGTTCCTGCTCGCCGACAACGGGTTCAATGCCTACGCGACGACGATCGAGACCATGCAGGACACGATCGACAAGCGGCCCGAGGTCGTGAAGTGCTTCGTCGATGGCTCCGCCAAGGGCTGGTACAACTATCTCTACGGCGACAACAAAGCCGCCAACGAGATGATCAAGAAGGACAATCCGGACATCACCGACGAGCAGATCGCATTCACGATCGCTCAGCTCAAGAAGTTCGGCATCGTCGACTCGGGCGATGCCGAGAAGATGGGTATCGGCGCGATGGAAGACGCTCGGATGCAGAGCTTCTACGACAAGATGGTGGCCGCCAAGGTGGTGCCGGCTGGGATCGACATCAAGAAGGCCTACACGCTCGACTTCGTGAATAAGGGTGTCGGGCTGGAGCTGAAGAAGTAGGCCGCCTCAGAGCTCGCCGCGCTCTCTCGATCCCTTCTTGGCCCGTACTCTGTCGAGCTTGCCGAATTCGGTCATGATGCTGACCAGGACGCCCACCGTCCAGCCGAATGTGAACAGGCCCGACATCGCTATGATTGGTCCGATCAAACGCCATGGGTCGGGCAGTTTGACGGTACCTTCGCCAAGCGTCGTATAGCTGTCCAGGACGAAGTAGTAGCTGTCCCGTATCGAGGGGATCAATCCCATCAGTGATATGGGGCCTGCCCAAAGAAGAGTTTCAGCGAAATGCAGGGCTGCCAGAGAACCGATCGTGGAAGCAAGCAACAGGTTGGTCCGCCAATGCGGCGTGAAGTCATTCACATGGATCCAGGACTTGCTGAAACGCCGGTGGATCGTGCGAATGCCGACGCCGTGCACGACGATGACGATAATCAGAACTAAGGTGCCGATGACAATTTCAAGAACCGGGTTCGGTGCTGAAAGTTCATCCATCGGTCACGGCTTCCTGGCGTCGCCCTCGCTCGTCACGACCGACCAGTCTAGCACGATCGCGAGGGCCGCGATCAAAACAAGAAAGCCGGCGCGAGGCCGGCTTTCGATAGCTTGAAAACTCGAGAAGTGAGCCTCAGCCCACGATCTCGATGTCCGAGAACCAGTACCGGATCTCCTGCGCCGCGGTCTCGGGCGCGTCCGAGCCGTGCACCGAGTTCTCGCCGATCGAAAGCGCGTGCACCTTGCGGATCGTGCCCTCGTCGGCGTTCGCGGGGTTCGTCGCGCCCATCACCTCGCGGTTCTTGGCGATGGCGTTCTCGCCTTCGAGCACCTGGACGATGGTCGGACCCGAGGACATGAACTCCACGAGCTCGCCGAAGAAGGGGCGATCCTTGTGAACGGCGTAAAAGCCCTCGGCCTCGCGGCGGCTCATCCACACGCGCTTGGAGGCGACGACGCGCAAGCCTGCGTCCTCGAGCATCTTGGTGATCGCGCCGGTGAGGTTGCGACGCGTGGCGTCAGGCTTGATCATCGAGAAGGTGCGTTCGATCGCCATGGAAGATCCTTGTTTGCTGTCCTGTTGGGAGTGGCGGAGCCTATACAGTCGGTCCGCCGCCTTGCCAAGAGCCGCTCACGCCGCAGCAGGCGCGCTTCGCCCGATCCCATCGTAGAGATCGAGACAACGGTCGAACCAATCGAGGACCGGATCGCCCGCCGGGAGATATTGGAAGGGCGACATGACGCGCACCCACTGGAACGCGCCGAACACGATGTAGTCCGCAAAGAGCGGGCTCTCGCCGCCGATGAAGGGCTGGTAGGAGAGTGTGCTGCGCAGCGGCTCCAGCTTTTTCAGGAATTCGGGATGGCGGGCCTCGCGTTCCGAGGCGACGCTTTCCAGCGACCGCCCGTTGTTGCGCTTCTCCCGGCTGTCGCGAAAATATGCTTGGTCGACGGGCGCCAGCCGGTCGTGGATGTCCAGCATCGCCGCCGCCCCGAAGAAGGGATGGATCGTCATCTGCGACCAGCGTTCGACGAACCGGGCCGAGGCCTCGCCGCCGGGCCCGCCGAACAGGCTCGGCCGCTCCGGATAGGTTCTTTCCAGGTAGAGCGCGATGTCGAAGGAGTCGGAGACGAGCCGGTCGCCATCGCGGATGACAGGCACGGTCTTGGCCGCGCCGTTCTCCACCAGAGGAACTTCTGTGAACGGAACCGCGATGCGCTCGAATTCGAGCCCCTTGTGGGCGAGCGACATCACGGTCTTCCAGCAATGCGGGCTGAACGGCCGCGACAGGTCTGATCCGACGAGTTCGTAGACAAGGATGGTCATATGCGCTCCTGGCTCATTGGCGCTTCCCGATCTTGCCGCTAGGAGAGAACTGGATCGCGAAGCACGGGGCGGCAATGAAGCAGCATTTCTCGATGATGGCAGCCTACAATCGTTGGGCCAACCAGAAGGTATACGAAGCGGCTGCGGAGCTCGCCGAGGAAGAGTTCGCGCGTGACATGGGCGCCTTCTTCAGGTCGGTGATGGGAACCCTCAACCACCTGCTGGTCGCCGATCGCATCTGGATGAAGCGCTTCACCGGGCAGGGGGATGCCCCGTCCGGCCTCGACACGATCCTCTTCGCCCACTACGGCTCCCTTTTCGGCGCGCGGCGGGCTGAGGATGCGCGGATCGTGGACTGGATCGAAAGCCTCACCGAAAAACAGGTCGCCGGACGCTTCACCTACATCACCGTCACCGACATGCGCACGGTGTCGCAGCGGCTGGCGCCCGCGTTGGCGCATCTGTTCAACCACCAGACGCATCACAGGGGCCAAGTGCACGCGATGTTGACGGCCCTCGGCAAGCCGAGCATCGCGCTCGACCTCATCTATTTCCAGCGCACCGAAGAGGGCAGGGCGTTCGCGTGAAGCCCGATCGCTAAAATGCGATCGAATCCGGAAACCACCTGAAAACCATGCCCGATGCTCTCGGGCAACCGTCTCATGGCCATCCTCGTCATTCAGGAAGCAGCCGGCTCGGCCGGCTCTGCTGAATGCGGCAAACAGGAGAGTGTCATGACAAAACTGGCCAAGGAACTCGCTGCGTGCGCCGGCGCGGCAGCGATCCTGATTTCGTTAAGCGCGGGCGCAAGCGCCCAGGTGTCCGTGTCGATCGGGGGAAGGGACGGGATCAACGCAGGCGCCGACGCCTCTGTGGGGCGGGACGGCGTCAACGCTGACATCGATGCCTCTATCGGTGGACGAAATGGCGTCAACGCCGACGTCGACGCCTCTGTCGGAGGCCGAAACGGAGTGGATGCCGGCGCGACCGCCTCTGTGGGTGGCCGCAATGGTGTCAATGCAGACGTCGACGCATCGGTCGGCGGCGGCATTGGCGTCAACGCGAATGTCGATGCATCCATCGGCGGCGCTCGGGGGACCACCCCTACTGGCGATGTGTCGATCGGCGGCATCAACGCAGTCAATGGCAATGTCGACGCCTCGGTCGGCGGCCTCGGGACCGACGACGACACCCTGCTCGGCATCCTCCGCAGGGGTTTTGCCGGCACCTCCGCTTCGGTGGATGTCGGAGCGGGCGGCGGCAGCGGTGCTGGTGCAGCCAGGGCCGCTGGCGGCGGAGGCGGTGGCGCAGCCGTAGGCGGCGGCTCCGGTTCCGGCGGACTCGGCTCGGGCGGCGTGTCCTCGCCGGCAACGCAATCCGGCACCTTCTCGATGACCGCCAACGGCGGCGATTCCGCGCAGAAGATGCGCCTGAAGCGGCGCTGCCCCGACATCGTCGCCAACGCCTCGACCTACGACGACGACCTGGTCGCCATGTGCCAGGCGGCCGCGTCGCGGTAGGAGCGCGGCAGCAGCTTCGCACCGAGCAAACCAGCAAGGGTGGGCGCGGCGCGTGCCCGCCCTTCTCGTGTGCGCCTTTCCCGACGCACTTGCGGCTTGCGACCGGCCCGTGCAAAAGCGCGGCTGCCATGCTGACCATCAACGATCTCTCGCTGCGCGTCGCCGGAAGGCTGCTCCTCGACCACGCCTCGCTGTTCCTCCCCGAGGGCACGAAGGCGGGCCTGGTCGGCCGCAACGGCACGGGCAAGACCACGCTGTTCAAGGCGATCACCGGCGAGCTTTCGGCCGAGACCGGCTCGATCTCGCTGCCCCGGAACACCCGCATCGGCCAGGTGGCGCAGGAGGCGCCCGGCACCGAGGAGCCGCTGATCGACATCGTGCTCGCGGCTGACAAGGAGCGCGCCGCGCTCATCGCCGAGGAGAAGACGGCGACCGACCCGGCCCGCATCGCCGAGATCCACATACGGCTGGCCGACATCGACGCCCATTCGGCGGAGGCCCGCGCCGCGACCATCCTCTCCGGCCTCGGCTTCGATTCCGAAGCGCAGAAGCGCCCGGCCTCCTCCTTCTCCGGCGGCTGGCGCATGCGCGTCGCGCTCGCCGCGGTGCTGTTCTCCGAGCCCGACCTGCTGCTTCTCGACGAGCCGACCAACTATCTCGACCTCGAAGGCACGCTCTGGCTGGAGAACTACGTCGCGAAATATCCGCGCACGGTGCTGCTCATCAGCCACGACCGCGACCTGCTCAACCGCGCCGTCAACTCGATCGTCCATCTCGAGCAGAAGAAACTCACCTTCTGGCGCGGCGGCTACGACCAGTTCGACCGCCAGCGCGCCGAGCAGCTCGAACTGCAGGAGAAGAGCCGGGTCAAGCAGGAGGCGCAGCGAAAGCACCTGCAGTCCTTCATCGACCGTTTTCGCGCCAAGGCGTCGAAGGCCCGCCAGGCGCAGTCGCGCATCAAGGCGCTGGAGCGCATGAAGCCGATCGCCGCGGTGGTCGACGACAGCGTAAAACCGTTCAGCTTTCCGGAGCCGGTCAAGACGGTCGCCTCGCCGATCGTCGCGCTGGACAACGTTTCGGTCGGCTACCAGCCGCAAAACCCGATCCTCAAAAAACTGTCGCTGAGGATCGACGCCGACGACCGCATCGCGCTGCTCGGCGCCAACGGCAACGGCAAGTCGACCTTCGCAAAGCTGCTCGCCGCCAGGCTGAAGGCCGAGGCCGGCACGATGACGGTGGCGCCCGGCCTGAAAGTCGCGATCTTCGCCCAGCACCAGCTCGACGACCTCCGGCCAGAGGAGAACGCCTACGAGCATGTGCGCCGGCTGATGCCGGACGCGCCGGAATCGAAGGTGCGCGCGCGCGTCGCCCGCTTCGGCCTGTCGACCGAGAAGATGAACACGCCGGCAAAAGACCTTTCCGGCGGCGAGAAGGCGCGCCTGCTGATGGGGCTTTCCGCCTTCGACGGCCCGAACCTGTTCATCCTCGACGAGCCGACCAACCACCTCGACATTGACAGCCGCGAGGAGCTGATGGTGGCGCTGAACGATTTTCCCGGCGCCGTCATCCTGATCAGCCACGACCGCCACCTGATCGAGGCGACCGCCGACCGGCTGTGGCTGGTCAAGGACGGCGGGGTAGAACCGTTCGACGGCGACATGGCCGACTACCGCCAGATGGTGGTCGGCGTGTCAGCGGGCGACCGGCGCGAGAAACGGGAGGCCGAAAAAGCCTCGAAGGCCGACCGCCGCCGCGAGGCAGCGCAGCGCCGCGCCGCCGCCGAGCCGCTGGCAAAGCAGATCCGCGCGACCGAGGCGCTGATGGACCGCCTGCGCAAGCGCATCGACCTGATCGAGGACGAACTCGCCAACCCGGCGCTCTACGAGAAGGATCCGACGACCGCCACGCAGCTCGCCAAGGAGCGCTCGCAACTGACCGGCCAGCTCAACGACCAGGAGGAGCGCTGGCTGGAGATGAGTTCGGAGTATGAAGAGGCGACGGCGGAGTAGGGGTCCCAGGTCTCAACCGGCCGGCGGCGGCATCCGGGCGAAGGTCTTCAGCGAGGGGTCGATCCGGTCCCAATCCTGTGCGGCGTCCGTCCAGAGCACTGCCTGCGGCCGATAGCGCTCAGGCTCGTCCAGCGTGCCGGCCCTGGCAACGAAAATGTCCGGCATTTGGGGAAACAGCATATAGACCGGGGTTCCGCAGGTCGGACAGAAGGCGCGGCTCTTCACCGTGCCCAGATCGCCGGTGAAGTCGAAGCTTTTCGCCTCGCCGTGCACCTCCACCGCCGCCCGGGGGAAGACGAGGTAGGATGCGTGCCCGGTGCCGCTGTCCTTTTGGCACTGCCGGCACTGGCAATCGTTGGTCATGATCGGTTCGGCGGCCGACTCGTAGCGGATCGCCCCGCAGGCGCAGCCGCCCGTATATGCCCTCGTCATGTCTCTTCTCCTCCAGTTGCAGGCAAAGGTATCCCTCGCCGAAGGCGTCCGCCCCCGGTTGCAAGGCCATCGGCCCTCTTCGTCGCTCAGTTCAAATCGTCAGCGATCGCGCGCAGCCTCGGCACCACCTTCTTCCAGCCGCCCCCCATGTTCTGGAAGGCGATCTCGTTTCGCGGCAGCTCGAACCCGGCATGGGTCAGCGTGACCCGCGTTCCTCCCTCGACAGGCTCGAGTGTCCAGGTCACGGTCGTGTCGAGCCGCGAGCCGTAGCCCTGGTTGCCGTCATGCCCGCCCTTCCACGAATGGGCGAAGCGCCGGTTCGGCACCACCTCCAGCACCTCGCAGTGGATCGCGCCGTCCCATTCGCCGGCGGGCGTCGTCTGGAATGTGAACCGGTTGCCGACCACCGGCTCAAAACCCTTCGGCTCCATCAGCCAGCGGGCGATCAACCCTCCGCTGGTCAGCGCCTTCCAGATCGTTTCCGCTGTATGAGGAAAAATCTCCTCCACCACGATGTCGCGTGTCATGGTCGCGGTCTGGGTCATGGGCCATTTCCTTGAGCAGGGTTCTGAGATCGGCGAAGCGGTCGCGCCAGAACATGCCGTAGTGGTTCATCCAGTCGAACAGCGGCGCCAGCCCCTCGGGTTCCGCGCGATAAAAGACCTTTCGTCCCTCGGGGCGCTCGGCGACCAGGCCGGCCTGCTTCAGCGACTTGAGGTGCTGCGAGATCGCGCCTTGCGTCACGCCGCTGCCCTGCGTCAGCTCCGCCACCGTGATCTCTTGCGCCGCGACGATCCGCTCGAACAGCCCGCGCCGGGTCGGGTCGGCCAAGGCGCGCATGACGCTCGTGACGGGTGCCGTTTCGATCATGAGGTAAAATTAGCGGAGGCTAATGGATTAGTCAATGCTAATTGGTGTGGCCGCGAGGCGGTGCAGTGCTGCCGCCGAGCCGCTGGCGAACAAATCCGCGCCCGAGGCACTGATCGGGCGCGAGCGCATCGCTCTGATCGAGGGCGAGCGCCTCCATCCCAACCCAAAGACGAACTTTGCCATTTCCTGAATGCAGGAATTGCCAGCGACGGAGGTGCGACATCGCGAGTAGCCAGACACGGGCATTATTCCCTCATCCAATTGTTGACAATGCGCGTTGCTTTGGCCTCCGACATAATGAGTGCGTCGCCGGCGCGGACCTTTTCCACTTCCACGTAAAGTTCACGAACCCTAAGTGGGGCTGAACTCCCGAGAGTCCGGATGGCGTCCATAAAGAAGGCCTCCGCCGTTTCCGTGTCGCCGCGATCCGCAAATATCTGTCCGACCCAGAGGCGACCGTACGCTCGATTCGACTTTGTGGACGATGAAGATTCCGCTTCGAGAATTTTGAGGGATTTACGATAACACGCGAGCGCGTCGTCAAATCTCTTCATCAAGTGAAGGCAGCGGCCAACGTTGCCATACATGGGCGCGTTAGCCGGCACGCCGGCTGCACTCGTAATGATATCCGCGACATCGAAATTGTTGCGGAAACATTCAATGGCTAGCGTAGGATGCCCTGCATCACGCTGGGCGAGTGCCAAATTGTATTTGCAATCGAACTGGGTGTCGACGTTCGTTTCCGATTTTAGTGTCACGCCCTTCTGTCCCCATTCAATGGCCTGCTCGAAGTGCCCGCGCATCCAATAAGAATAGGCCCGAACATCGCAGAAATTTATGTAGCGAGCGGTTTTTTGGGGGATGGTGCCCTCATAGCGCGTCAACATGCCGTCGGCCGACTCTGTATCGCCGAGTTGGTCGAGGGCCTCGATCATTGTCCCAATAATCCTATCGAATTGGCTATGCTTCGTCGGAGCGGTTTCCCAATCTATTGCCTCGAACAGGAGGCGACCGACCCGTACAAACTCTTGCACGTGACCGCCGCCGATGAAGGCGTCTTCGATCTTGGTAAGCGTCTCGAAGGCCTCCTCGAAGAGGCCGGCTGCCACCTGAAGCTCTGCCTTTTGCGACCAGCGCTCAAGCATCGCGTACGGCATGTTGATCCCCAGAAGGGCTTCGATTTTGCCGATGATCAGGTCATATTGGTTGATGACCACACGGATGAAGCCACTACGCTCGGCACGCTCAAACTTCGTTCGCACAAACTGCCTGACCAAAGGGTGTAAATCATACAGATCAGGCGCGTCCGCTTCCGGCTTTACAACAATTAGGTTGAGAGCAATGAGCGAGCGCAATGCCTTGCTAAACTTCTGATAGTTCAGCTGGGAAGCGACAAAGCCTTCAATCATATTTGCCGTTTCGGGCCGGACGGCTTCAGCCATGCAGCGCAGCAGTGTCTGCTCTCGAGGCGCTAGCTTATCCCAAAGCGACGATAGAATGTCAGGGCCGTCGTCGCGTCCTCGGCGCATGTCGTTGAGAAGTTTCCGCAACGTAGTGCCTGGAACCTTGGTCACCTGAACAGCTAAAAGATCCAGCCAAAAGGCATGTCCTTTCGTCCGGGTATGGGCTTCGCGGATATCCTCCTCGGGAATAGTCACGGTAGGCACGCGCTTGGCGAAGAGCTCAATCGCCTCTTCAACCGAAATGCCTTTCATCGGGAGAGTGATCACCGATGATGACGGATACTGAACGTCAGGGCGGCAAGTTAATACTATCCGACTGGTGGATTCTGAGGTCGAGATACGCTGCACCAGCGTGTCTAGGATTCCGATGAAGCTACGGTTTTCAAGATCAATGTAGCTGTCAACGTTGTCAAAGACGAGGATGGCCTTGGCATCTCTGGTCTGGTCGATAAGAACCTCGACAAGTTCGCGATCATCAGCGTCAGTGAGATCGTCTGCCGAAACGCGCCCTCCGGAGAAGCGCACGATGATCTCGACAATCTGCGTCCGGATTCGGTCGCTTTGTTCCTTGCAATCCCGCCAGTCCCACATCCGGTAGGCATTTTCCTGCTCATCAAGAGTGCCAATGTAATGAGACGCGAGCACGGATTTTCCCTCGCCGCCCATGCCGCAGATGATTACTACCTTGGCCTTTGAAGTCTCCAAAGCACGCAGCTCATTCTCGCGCCCGACCCAAACCTCAATGTTGGGCGGTCTGTCGCATTCGAGAGGAGCAAGTCGGAAAAGCCGTGCTCGGCCGCGTGGCCCAACTGTGAGACCAACTGTCTCGCCCGCTTCCGGGGCGTCAATTGGCGGGTTCTCTTCCCATAGTGCGAGTAACTCGGGAAAGAACTCGTGGCAGTCGATCCCCTTGTAGAAAGTAACGCGATTGCGAATGATGCCAGGTTGCAGTGTGGTGCGGAGATGCTCGCCTAATGTGGGCTGGTCGGAATGAAAGGCCCAAAGGATTTCAGGAAAGAGGTTGTCGTTGCTGACGATCCCCCCAAGCGCGCCCGTGAAGATGTCTGGCCATCCCCCATAAGCGATGACAACTACGATCTTGTCCTGCAGGAGCGTAAGTAGATCATTCTTGAGCGTCGGACGGTTTTGAAGAAGCTGTCGGGTGGTGTGCAGCGTATCCGATCCATACCAATAACCATGGATGTGAATAACCTGACACCCTTCGGCTTCGCTCTGCCGAATCGATCCATCTACGGACAGCGACGTCCGCCAAGCTGAGCCCCCGTTTCGCCTGACGGAAACCTCAACCAGCGGATCAAAGTTCGATGTGACCAGGATCTTTCCGAAGCGCCCGGGGAACTTCGCGATTAGCATGCCGAGAGCCGAAACGCCTGGGCTTAGCTGCCATATTGCGGAGTCATTGTCCAAGGCCTTGAGGTTGTCGTCGGCAAGTTTTCCGATCGCCCCACACCAATCGTTTGACCCTGAAGGAACCAGCGCTTGGGCTACTGCCTGCTTCACAATGCGGTTGGCAGCATCCTGACCTGCGTTGCCGGAAAGGAAATCGAAAGCCGCTTGATAGGGATTGAGAGATTCCGCCACGGAGGTCTCGAATCTCTCCCGGTGCCTACTGTGCTCCGGAAACTCCGAGCGAATAAGTTCGACGACCGCTTTGACGTCAGCAACGCCTATTTCACCGGCGTGAGGAGCCGTAAGCGGCGCGCCCACGACGAAGACGACTTCCTTATCAGAACGACTGAGTGCCTCATGAAGGCGAAAAAGCAAAGCGTCCTTGTCGAAAAGTTGAAGTTCGTTGTTCAACATGCCGCACTAGCCCTCCCGCCCAATCTATCAATCATAGGAGCGGCTGCAGCTAGTTTCCAATCCCCTCGCGGGCTATAAAATCTTGAACAGATTAACGTCCTCCCGCCTCCAGACCGTCTGCAGAGAATGACTGCGTCCATAATCAAAGGCGGTTGGTCAGCAGACTGCCGGATCTAGACGAAACGTCGGCCACTGCTTAAGGCGGCCTAGAGTGGAGCCGAAGCCGGGGACAGAAATCCCCGCTTCATTGCAATTCGCAAGCGTCGCGGCCCCCGAGCCCTTGTAATCGCGAGTTTCGGCGCCACCCGCACCGCTTCTTTCTACCGATTCTATCCCCTCCCTTTTCTACTTCCTCATAATCCTGCGCAGTCCCTCCTGCGGGAACGCCGATCATGACGGTGGTCTGTGGGGAGGGGCCGGTGTCCGGAAGTAGCGGCTAACGTGGCTGCGAGGGTCGGGCGTCGCTTCGGAGTTCCGCGAAGCCCCGACAAACGGGGACCTGGCACGGTATGCCGTTGTCCGCATAATCGGGATATCGCCGGCACGTCGCCGGAGTTGTGTTAAGATCCCATGCTGGGGAATGAAGCGACAGACAGAGCACCGGACGGGCGGCCGCGAGGTCGCATAAAACTAAAAGATGAGCGACCCTGCGGCCGCCCGTCTTCCCGAGACTAAAAGAATGGCCAGACGCGCAGGCGGGCGTGGCAGCGACGAAGCGCGCCCCCTCTCCGGTCTGCTTCGCAGACCACCTCTCCCCGTGAAGGGGCGAGAAAGGCGCCCTGCGCCACGGCCGGCGTTTCCTTCTCCCCTTGTGGGAGAAGGTGGCCGAGCAACGAGCGATCCCGTAGGGTGAGCGAGGCCGCGAGGTCGGATGAGGGGTGCTTGAAGGACGATCGCGTACCGGCCAACACCCCTCATCCGCCTTCGCTCCGCTCAGGCACCTTCTCCCACAAGGGGAGAAGGGGGGGTGCTACACCGCTCCGCCAAAACGCTGTAGAACCGGCCCATGAACCAGCACGCCAGCATCACGCGAGCAAAGACCCGCATCGGCCATTCGGCCTGTCCGCATGACTGCCCGTCGACCTGCGCGCTCGACGTCGAACTCCTGGACGAGCGCACCATCGGCCGCGTTTATGGCGCAAAAGACAACAGCTACACCGCCGGCGTGATCTGCGCGAAGGTCGCGCGCTATGCCGAGCGCGTCCACCACCCCGACCGGCTGCTCAAGCCGTTGGTCCGCGCTGGAGCGAAAGGCGAGGGGACCTGGAAGGAGGCAAGCTGGGAGGCCGCGCTCGATCTGGTGGCGGAAAAATTCATCGCGGCGGAAGAAAAGTATGGCAGCGAGACGGTCTGGCCGTATTTTTACGCCGGCACCATGGGGCTGGTGCAGCGCGACGGCATCGAGCGGCTGCGCCACGCCAAGAAATACTCCGGCTTCTTCGGCTCGATCTGCACCAATCTCGCCTGGACGGGCTGGATGATGGGCGCCGGCCGGCTGTCGGGCGCCGACCCGCGCGAGATGGCGAAGTCCGACTGTGTGGTCATCTGGGGAACCAACGCCGTCGTCACGCAGGTCAACGTGATGACCCACGCCGTGCGCGCCCGCAAGGAGCGCGGCGCAAAAATCGTCGTCATCGACATCTACGACAACGCGACGATGAAGCAGGCCGACCTGGGCCTGATCCTGAAACCCGGCACCGACGGCGCGCTCGCCTGCGCGGTCATGCACGTGCTGTTCCGCGAGGGTTTTGCCGATTGGGACTATCTAAGAAAGTACACGGACGATCCGGAGGGGCTGCAAAAGCACCTTGCGACGCGGACGCCGGAATGGGCGTCGGTGATCACCGGGCTGTCGGTGGCCGAGATCGAGGCATTCGCCCGCCTGATCGGCACCACCAAGCGCACCTTCTTCCGGCTGGGCTACGGTTTTTCGCGCCAGCGCAACGGCTCGGTGAACATGCACGCGGCGCTGTCGATCGCCGCCGTCACCGGTTGCTGGCAGTATGAGGGCGGCGGCGCGTTCCACTCCAACTCGGGCATCCTGAAGTTCAACACCGAGCTTCTGGAAGGAACGCGGCTACGCGATCCAAAAATCCGGTATCTCGATCATTCGCGGATCGGCCCGGTGCTGACCGGTGCAGCCGATGCGCTCTATGGCGGCCCGCCGGTGACGGCCATGCTCATCCAGAACACCAACCCGGTGAACGTCGCGCCCGAGCAGCGGTTGGTGAGAAAGGGGTTTTTGCGCGACGACCTCTTCACCTGCGTGCACGAGCAGTTCATGACCGACACGGCCCAACTAGCCGATGTCGTGCTGCCGGCGACGATGTTTCTGGAGCACGACGACATCTACAAGGGCGGCGGCAACCAGCATTTTACGCTCGGTCCAAAACTGATCGAGCCGCCCGAAGGCCCGCGCCCCAATCATTTCGTCAACGAGGAACTGGCGAAGCGCCTGGGCGTCGCTGATATGCCCGGCTTCGGCATTACCGAGCGCGAGCACATCGACGTCATGCTATCCAAGAAGGGGCTGGGCACGTTCGACAGCTTTCGCGAACAGCGCTGGGCCGACATGCAGCCGGAGTTCGAGACCGCGCATTTCCTCGACGGCTTTGGCCATCCTGACGGGAAATTCCGTTTCAAGCCGGACTGGACGGGCACGCCCGCGCCCAACAGGCCGCCGAGGAGCATGGGCCCTCAGGGCAATGTGGAAAAACTTCCGGCGTTCCCCGACCACGTCGAACTGATCGAGGTGGCCGACGAGGCGCATCCGTTCCGGCTGGCGACCTCCCCGGCGCGCTCCTTCCTCAACTCGACTTTTACCGAGACCCCGAGCTCGCGCGGCCGCGAAGGCAGGCCGGAGTTGCTGATCCATCCGGAAGATGCTGCAAGCCTGGGCCTGGCTATCGGCGACCGCGTCGAGATCGGCAATGCCCGCGGCGAGGTGGTGCTGCACACTAAGCTCTTCGAGGGAGTCCGCCGCGGCGTGGTGATCGCCGAGGGCATCTGGCCGAACAGCGCCCACGAGCGCGGCGAGGGCATCAACGTGCTCACCGGCTCCGACGCACCGCCGCCCTATGGCGGCGCGGCGTTCCACGACAACCGGGTCTGGGTGCGGCCGGCGAGGTGAGTGAGGGGCGGCGAGCGCGCCGCCTATCTCCGCGGCCTGGACAACTCTCCGAGCAGCCGCGCCATCTCGTCGTCGAGCGATGCCGGGGAGCGCTCCTTGGACTGCCCCGGCGCGGGCTTGGTCTCGTCCTCATCGAGCGAGACCTCCAATTCCTTCAGCAAGTCGTCGTCGAGATCGTCGGCCGGCGGCGGGGGCGGCGCGGCCTGCAGGGGGGGCGCTGGCGGCCCTTGCGGCGCGATCATCGGCTCGCCCAGCGGTGCCGGCTGCGGTGCGGCCGCGAGGGGCGGCGACGCCGGCCGTGGCGGCTCGGGCCGCTGGGCTGGACCCAGGCTTGGCTCCTGGCGCTGTGGTGCCGGCCGTTGCTGAGGGGCGACGCGCGCAGGCTCCACACGCCGCGGCTGAGGCGCGGGTTGGGGCTGAGATGCAGCGGCAATCGGTGAGGGCGGGACGGGAGCCGGCTGCGGCGCAACCGGAGCCGGTGGGGGCGCAATCGGGGCCGGACCTGCCGGCAGGTCGCGGACCAACTCCTGTTGCGCCGGCTGCATCGGCCGGCGAGTCTGCGCGATCCGGATGTCGCGCTCCACGACGATGTCGCTCGACCCGCCGATCAGCAGTAGATGCTCGACGTCGTCACGGCGGATCAGCACCAGCCGCCTGTGGGTGTCGACAGCCGTGGCATCCATCACGGCGAGGCGCGCCTTGCGGTTGCGGCCGCCCGCAACGAAGGTGCCGAAGGTCATGCTGCGGACCAGCTTGATTACGATGAGCAAGACCACTAGCAGCAGAAGGGCCAGCAGGGTCCACAACACTGCCTGCGAGTAGCCGGTGCCTGCCACTGCGTCCAACCAGTCCAGCATCGAATCCTCGTTTTACCCGGGCCGCATACGGACACTAGAGCAAAGGGTGACCGGATGGAACCAGTCCGATCTGGCCCTGCCGCTGCGTTGCGATGGCGCCCGCGTCTGTGGGCGAAGCGGCCCCCAAGCCGAAAACTTTGGCATTTTCGCGTCTTTCCGGGCTAGGTGCGGCTTTCAGATGCTTTCTGCCGGTGGCTCTTTCGGGCTATGGAAATTGTGATTCAGGCGAGTCGTTGAAGGCAGGGCACGAAAATGGCGGGGAACGGGCTCTGATGTCCAAGGAAACGCGCGGCGATTTCTATCCCGTGCCGATCGTCGATCACGGCGCGCGGCCCGGCGCCATTGCGCGCCTGGTGGTCTTCATCGTCGTGCTCACAGCGGCTGCGATCGTATTCGCCATCTTCCGCGAGTATCTAGGCGACCCCTTTCTGCTCGGCATGCTCGGCGTGCTGGCGATGACCGGCGTCGGCTTCCTGTTTGCCGCGGCCATCGGCTTCGTCCAGATCGCATCCCGCTCGACCACCGACGAACTCTCGAAGTCCTTCATCGATTCTCTTGATCACGGCCTGCTGGTCACCGACCCGAAGGGGCGCATCATCTATGCCAACCGCGCCTATGCGGAGATGACCGGCGCCAACAGCGCCTCCGACGTGCGCACGGTGGAGTCGCTGCTGTCGGATGTTCCCGAAGCCGCGGACACGATCTACCGGCTGGCGTCCGGCATCCGCGACGGCCAGGCAGGCGCGGGCGAATTCCGCATGGCGAGATCAATCAGGCCTGGAGCCGAGTCCGGACCGCGCTGGTATCGGGTGCAGGCGCGGACCTTCAAGATCCCGGGCGAGCGCCAGCCGCTGTTTGCCTGGAAGCTTGCTGACATCTCGCGCGAGCGGGCGGAACAGGAACGCTTCTTCCTCGACCTGCAGCAGGCGATCGACCATCTCGACCATGCGCCGGCCGGCTTCTTCGCCGCCGATCCGGAGAACCGCATCACCTATGTGAACTCGACGCTCGCCGAATGGCTGGGCATCGATTTGGCCAGTTTCATGCCGGGCGACCTCACCCTCGGCGAGATCGTCGCCGGCGACGGCATGGCACTGGTGTACTCGATCAAGGCCGATCCGGGCACGACCAAGAATGCGGTAATCGATTTGGATCTGGCGATGGCGAACGGACAGGCGCTGCCGGTCCGGCTCCTGCATCGCGTCAGTGCCAACCGCGACGGATCCAGCGGTTCGACCCGCACGATCGTGCTCAATCGCACGCAGGGGGAGGACTCGTCGGCCGACCTCAGGGCCGCCGAAAACCGGTTCACGCGCTTCTTCAACTCCACGCCGATGGCGATCGCTGGCGTGGACCAGCAAGGGCGGATCGTGCGCACCAACGCGCCTTTCTTCTCGCTCTTCTCCGGCATCGTCGATCGCGACGCGATCGACCGGCACATCCGCTTCGATTCCGTCATCTACGAGCGGGACCGGCCTGCATTCGCGCTGGCGCTGGAGAAGGCGCGGCGCCGACAGGCCGACATCGAGCCGATCGACACGGTTCTGCCCGACAATGAGGAACGGCACCTGCGACTCTACGTCAACGCAGTAGCCGATGCCGGCGATGGCGAGCGGGCCGAGGAGGCAGCGATCGTCTATGCGGTCGATACGACCCAGCAGAAGGCGCTCGAAGGCCAGATGGCGCAGAGCCAGAAGATGCAGGCAGTCGGCCAACTGGCTGGAGGCATCGCGCACGATTTCAACAACGTGCTGACCGCCATCATCATGGCGTCGGACCTGCTGCTCACCAACCACCGCCCATCCGACCCGTCCTTCCCGGACATCATGAATATCAAGCAGAACGCCAACCGGGCAGCCTCGCTCGTCAGGCAACTGCTGGCTTTCTCCAGGAAACAAACGCTCCGTCCAGAGGTCCTCAATCTCACCGACGTGCTGGCCGATCTGCGCATGTTGCTGACGCGCCTGGTGGGCAACGAGGTCAAACTCAAGATCGACCACGGACGCGACCTTTGGCCCGTCAAGGTCGACATCAGCCAGTTCGAGCAGGTGGTCGTGAATCTCGCCGTCAATGCGCGCGACGCGATGCCGTCGGGCGGCACGCTGACCGTGCGAACCAAGAACCTTTCCGCAAGCGAGGGGCAGCACTTCGCCTCTCACCGCGAACTGGTGCAAGCGGACTACGTGCTGGTCGAAGTCGAGGATTCCGGCACCGGCATTCCGCCCGAGGTGCAGAAGAAGATCTTCGAGCCCTTCTTCACCACCAAGGAAGTTGGCAAGGGTACGGGCCTCGGCCTCTCGATGGTCTACGGGATCATCAAGCAGACCGGAGGCTATATCTACTGCGACTCGGAGGTAGGCAAAGGGACGGTGTTCCGCATCTTCCTGCCGCGTTACGTCGCCGGCGCGCCGGCCCAGCCAGCAGCAACGGAGGAGCTACACTCTGCTGCCGATTCTGAGCTGCCGCAGGCGGTCGAGGCTCCTGCCTCTAAGAAGTCGGAAACCGCGCGGGACCTGTCGGGTTCGGCCACCGTGCTCTTGGTTGAGGACGAAGATGCGGTTCGCATGGGCGGCGTCAGGGCTCTGAGTTCGCGGGGCTACACCGTCCACGAGGCATCTTCCGGCGTCGAGGCTCTCGAGCTCTATAACGAACTCAGCGGCAAGGTCGACATCGTGGTGTCCGATGTGGTGATGCCGGAGATGGACGGACCGACGCTGCTCGGGGAACTGCGAAAGGTCGATCCGGACATTAAGTTCATCTTCGTATCGGGTTATGCTGAGGACGCCTTCGCGAAGAACCTGCCTGCGGATGCAAAGTTCGGATTCCTGCCGAAGCCGTTCTCGCTGAAGCAACTCGCGACGGTGGTCAAGGAAATGCTCGAGAAGGACTAAGCCGCCCATCCAGCCCGTCCCTATGCGAGCGAAGACAGTGGATGGGACCCATGACGCCGCACAACGAGGCCTTGCCGGGTGACTATGCCGAGACCGTTCTGGTTCCCGGCGACCCGTTGCGTGCCCAGTGGATCGCGGATATCTTTCTGGAGCGTGCCCGCTGCGTGAACCGGGTGCGCGGTGCACTCGGCTTCACGGGGTTCTATCGGGGAAAGCGGGTGAGCGTGCACGGCACCGGCATGGGCCGTCCGTCCTTCACTATCTACGTGCACGAACTCGTTCGGTTCTATGGCGTTCGCAACGTCATCCGCACCGGCTCCTGCGGAGCGCTCACGCTCGACCTCCCATTGCGCGAGACCTTCGTCGCCGAAAGTGCGGTCATGGACACGGATCTGATTGCCGGCGGGCCGGCGGGACATCCGGACAAACAACTCTTCGACCTTGCGCTGGACCAGGCCAGGCGCGAGGCGCTGCCGGTCCACACCGGCCACATGGTCTCGAGCGACGTGTTTTATCACCCCACGTCGGAAACGCGCTTCGATCTGCCTCGCGCAAGGAGTATCACGGCAGTCGACATGGAGACTGCCAATCTCTTCACGCTATCGTCCTCGCTCGGGTTCCGTGCGCTTTCGATATGCACCATCGTCGACAGTCTGTTGACCGGCGAGGAAGCCCCTCTTTCCGAGCGGCACGAGTTGTTCCGAGGCACCGCGCAACTCGCGCTGGCAGTTGCGGCCGCCCTTTGAGGGCGTATGAATAGACGGGCTTGGCGCCTATATGAACCTTGAGTGGAGAGGCCGTCATGCTGAGAATTGAAAAGATCCCGGTCGACAGCATCTACGTGCCGGCTGCACGCCGGAAGACCCTGCATCCGGAGACGGTCAGGATCCTTGCAGAGGATATTCTGGAGAACGGGATGAAGGTGCCGATCCAGGTCCGGCCCGATGGAGCCCGATATGTGCTGGTCGAGGGGCTGCATCGGCTGGAGGCCGCCAAATGGCTGGGCGAGACCGCGATCGACGCCTATCTGGTGCAGGCGAGGCGGCATTGAGGCTGCCTGGGCTGGCAGGCTGTTAATCTGAACTCAGTGCCTGTCCACTCCGCGCTAGCAGCCGCTCGGCGCGCTTCAGATGCGGACGATCGTACATCCTGCCGCCGATGCCCACCACGCCCGGGTTGCCTGCCGCCGCGAAGGCTTCGACCACGGCGCGGGCCTCAGCAACCGCTTCGGGGGAGGGGGTGAAGGCCTCGTTGATGATCGGGACCTGATCCGGATGGATCGCCATCTTGCCGGTGAACCCGTCCCGCTCCGCCTCCAGACATTCCCGGCGCAGCCCTTCTGGATAGCGGAAGTCGACGAAGACCGTGTCGATCGCCGCGACCTGCGCATCAGTTGCGGCAAGCAGCGTCAGAGATCGAGCCAGCCGGAACACCTCTGTGTAATGGCCCGCCTCGTCACGCGTCGCACGTGCGCCGATCGCGGCGGATAGATCCTCCGCACCCCAGGTCACGCCCGCAAGACGCTCGTGCCCACGCCCGTAGGTGCTCGCGCCAAAAACGCCAGCGGCGGTTTCCGAGATGATCGGCAGGATCCGCACCGAGCCGTCCGGCAGGTCGTGCTCGGCCTCGGCCACGCGCAGTCTTGCCGACAGGCGCTCGACGTCGGTCAAGCCCGCAGTTTTGGGCAGCATGATGCCGTCCGGGCGGGCTGCCGTCACGCTGCGAAGGTCTTCGTCCAACAGGCCTGAGCTAAAATCGTTTACGCGAAAATAGATGAGGGCCTTTGCGGCGGCCCGATGCTCGACGGAGTACTTGGCCGCAGCCACCCGCGCCGCAGCCTTGTTCTGCGGGGCGACGGAGTCCTCCAGATCGATCAGCAGCACGTCGGCTCCCGACGCAAAAGCCTTTTCAAGCTTCCGCTCGGAATCGCCGGGGACGAACAGCAGCGAACGCATCAGGCCGGCCTCTTCAGGACCATTGTCTGGCGCAGGCAACGCGCCACCAGCACGCCGCCCTGGTTGAAGGCCCTGTGCTCCATCTCGACGATCCCCCGGTCCGGCTTCGATCGCGACTCGCGAACCGACACGATCTCCGTCTCCACCCGGATCGTGTCACCGTGGAAGAGCGGATGCGGAAAGGTCGTCTCCGTCATCCCGAGATTGGCGACGATCGTCCCGAGCGTCGTCTCGTGCACCGATATGCCGATCATGAGACCCAGCGTGAGCAGGGAGTTTACCAGCGGCCTGCCCCATTCGCTTTTGGACGCGAAGTCGAAGTCGATGTGCAGCGGCTGCGGGTTCATCGTCATGGTGGAGAACAACACGTTGTCGCTCTCCGTCACCGTTCTGGTGATCGCGTGCCTGATGAGGAGACCCGGTTGGAATTCTTCCAAATAGCGTCCTGCCATGGTCCTCCTCCGCCTAGTGCTGCCTGTGGTAGGCCGCCGGGTTCCGGGCCGCAAGCCGGTTAAGCAACATGGTGAACGCTTCGTAAACCTTTTCTACCTAGGGTGCAGAGGCGATTGGCGCGGGCGACGGGCAAATTTTTCATGGTAGTGTCGCATTTCCTGAAATGGATCAGCACGGCGCGCGTGCCTGAAAGAGCGGCGGCAGCGGCCAGTTTGGCAAGAGCCTTCATCAATCACCAACTTCCCTTCGAGGACCGCTGCGCTGCAGAAGCTGCGCTGACGCTGCTGCTCGATGATCCGTCGTCGAAGGTTCGGCTGGCTCTGGCCGACGCGCTCTCGATGAGCAGGCATGCCCCGCCGCAAGTCATAGCGGCTCTGGCATCCGACCAGCCGGAAGTGGCGAGCATCGTCATTTCGAGATCCCCGCTCATCACCGATGCCGACCTGATCGACCGCGTTGCCTCGGGCTCCGCAGCTACTCAGACGCTGATCGCCCGGCGGCCGTCATTGTCCATGCAGGTTTCCGCCGCGCTGGCGGAGGTTGGAGAGGCCGAGGCCTGCAGCGCCCTTCTCGCCAATTCCGGCGCTGCGATCGCGTCGATCTCCTTCCGCCGGCTGGCCGAGCGCCATGGCGATCTGCCGCGGCTGCGCGAAGCGATGATTGCCGATCCACGGCTGCCGTCCGATTGCCGCCACATGCTGCTCGTCAAGGTCGGGCAGGCGCTCAGCCGCTCGCAACTGGTCTGCGCGCTGATCGGCCCCGCAAGGGCCGAGAAGGTGACGCGGGACGCCTGCATCAAAGCCTCGCTGACGCTGATCGAAGGCACGCGGCCAGACGAGCATGCCGCGCTGATCGAACATCTGCGACTCGGTGGCGATCTCACTGCCTCCTTCCTCATCCGGGTGGTCGCCTACGGAAAGGTCGACTTCTTCGGCTCGGCAATGGTGGCGCTCACCAGCCAGAGCGAGCAGCGCGTCAGGTCGATGCTGTCTTCCGGCAGCGACGGAGCGCTATCCGCGCTGATGCGCGCTGCCGGCCTTGCAGCCTCGACGCACCGGGTCATCGTCCGGGCGCTCAGGGTATGGCGCGAGGTGGCGAAGGGCAGACGCGTAGCGGGTCCGCAGGAAGTCTCCTGGCTGATGCTGGACGAACTCGGACCCGAGCCGCAGGGCGAACTGGCAAGTCTCCTCAAGGTTATCCACCTCGATGTGCTGCGCGAGAACGCCCGGACGCATGCGCTGGCGATTGCGGCAGCCTGAGCGCACTCAGGTCGCGTTTTCTTCCAGGGATTTCTAGCTCTACTTTGCGTTGACGAATGGTGCAGTGCGAACGCGGCTCTTTTGGAAGCCGCCGCGATGTGCCAAAAGCGGTCCGGTCTTGCCTCCGGAGACGCACCATGCCGCAGAAGAGCCCGTTCGTCGTCGATGCAGCATGGCTGCAGGAACGCCTCGGCCAGCCGGGTCTGACGATTGTCGACGCCTCGTGGTACCTGCCCGCGCAGGGGCGCGACGCCAAGGCCGAGTACGAGGCCGGCCACATTCCCGGCGCGAAGTTCTTCGACCTGGATCTGGTCGTCGATCCGGATTCCAATTTGCCGCATATGCTCCCGCAGCCGTTGCTCTTTGCCCAGTATGTGGGGTCCATGGGTGTCGCGGCGGACGACACGATCGTGGTCTATGACGGCCCCGGAATGTTCAGCGCGCCGCGCGTCTGGTGGATGTTCCGGGTGATGGGTGCCAAAAATGTCCTCGTGCTGGATGGCGGCTTCGACAACTGGAAGGCGGAAGGCCGGCCAGTGACCGCCGAGCCGACCAGGATCGCCCCCTGCGTCTTCAATCCAGACTTCGATGAGCAGCGGGTCGCCGGACTGGAAGACGTGCGGCGAGCCGTGGCGACGGGCGAAGGCCAGGTCGCCGATGCACGCCCGGCGGGACGTTTTTCCGCGGTCGATCCGGAACCGCGGCCCGGCTTGCGGGGAGGCCACATGCCGGGGGCGAAGAACCTGCCCGCTTCGGCTCTGTCACAGGGCGGGCGTCTGCTGCCCATCGAGGACCTAAGCCGCAAGCTGGAGGGAGCCGGGCTCGATCTTACGCAGCCGGTCGTTACTTCCTGCGGGTCCGGTGTCACGGCAGCCGTGATCACGCTGGCGCTTGAGAGCGTGGGGCACACGGACAACAGGCTCTATGACGGATCCTGGGCAGAGTGGGGCGGGCGCGGCGACACCCCAGTGGAAACGGGCACAGGCGAATGACGAAACCGATGTCGCAGCATGCGGAATCGCCGGAATTCATCCCGGTGACGGTGACGTTCCTAGAAATGTCCCGGCCGCCGTCGCACTATCCGCCGCTCCCCTATAACCGGCAGATCGCGCTGCTGAGGGCCCGCAACATCCCGCTCCACTACTATCGCTATCTGATCGACCGGGTGGGGCGGAAATGGTACTGGGTAAACGCCCTGCGGCTTTCCGACGAGGAACTGGCGGAGGGCCTGGCGAAGCCGGATCGCGACATCCGGATTCTCTATCTCGACGGCGTGCCGGCGGGCTTCTTCGATCTCAAGGTGCATCTGCCCGACGAAGTCGAACTCGCCTATTTCGGCATGATCGAACATGCGATCGGGCAGGGGCTCGGAAAATGGTTCCTGGGAGCGGCCATAGAGGCTGCGTGGTCCTACAAGCCCTTGAAGGTGTCCGTGCAGACATGCACGCTCGATCATCCGGCCGCGCTGCCGCTTTACCAGAAGCTGGGCTTCTCGCCTGTCGGCCAGACCCACGAGACGGTCCGAACCATGACATTCGAGGAACGCTCGTCGATCGTCATGAGGTGAGCGCTAGGGCTGAGTGGGGGCATCCCGCAGCCAACCCTTCGCTGCGCAGCTTTCGGGTGGAAAGGTAGAGCCGCCGACGGTATCGTCCTCGAAAATCGAGGACAGTGTCATGTTCATCCGTTTCTCAGCACTTCCGACCGAACAGGTCCGCCGTCTGCAGCGCGGCGGACTGGATGCCTACGGGCTTTCGCCGGAGCGCAAGCTTTCCGACGGCGATGGCGTCCCCTGCCGGCACTGCCTGCAGAATCTCCCCGCGGGGAGATCCTATCTCGTCCTCGCCTACCGCCCGTTTCCGGCGCTCCAACCCTATGCGGAGACCGGGCCGATCTTCCTCTGCGCCGAGGAGTGCGAGAGAGCGCCTGATACGGACATGCTGCCGGAGATGTTCCGGTCCAGTCCCGACTACATCCTTCGAGGCTACGGACACGACGACCGGATCGTCTACGGCACGGGCTCTGTGGTGCCGACTGCCTCGATCTCGGCGCGAGCCCACCAACTACTGTCGCGAGACGACGTCGCATACCTGCATACGCGGTCGGCCCGCAACAACTGCTATCAATGCCGGGTCGAGCGGGCCTGACTGACTGCCGACTCAGCGGTGGCTGTGACTACGGCTGCGGATAGCATGATTACCGCCCATGGGACGGATCGTATGGTTGCCGCCTCCAATCGCGCTACCACCGCTCCCCATGGAGGTACTAGGCACTGAACTTGTGCCAGTCGTGGTAGAGTTTCCGGCGCCGACTACCTTCCTGCCGCTGTGCTTGGAAGTTTTCGGCGTCGTGGCCATACCCGTCGTTCCCGCGGTGCCGGCTGCGTTGCTTCCGCTGCCCGTAGACGTGCGGGGGGCAGCACCTACGGAGCGAGGAGTTTGAGGCGTAGCGCCTACGGCGGTGCCACCGCTGCCGGCCGGCGGAGTAGTTGTGGTCGGTGCCGGCGCCCGACTCGGAATCTGAGCCTGCGGACCGGCGGTCCCAAGTCCCGTCACGCCCGGCGCGCCGACCAGGGGATTCGGAAGCAGGCCAGTGGCGAGCGGATCGTTCGGCACCACGACAGGCCCGCCGCTTCCCTGGTTCGTTGCGCTGGGTGTCGTTGGTCCCGCGTTGAAAGTGCCGCTCCGATCGATGGTGGCGCCGGTTATATCAGGAGTGCGGCAGCCGGTTATGCCTGTCTGGCCTACGTCACCCTGCTGGCAGGGCCTCTGCTGCTGGCTGAAGGCGGGTTGACTCAGGATGACCAGCGTCGATGCTGCGAGGATCCACTTCATGGCTGTCTCCTTTCCGGTGCAGGCCCGGATTCCGAGAGACTCGCCTCTTCGTCTGACATCCTGGGCGAAGGGGAGGTTCCGGCCCTGGTTTCGAGACGCCCTGATTATAGGGTTCTTGCACCCCCGCCGCAGATCCGCTCACGGAAGGTTTACGGATGGCCGATATGGTCCGGGAAAAATGCCCCGCAGCCCGGCGCGGGAGGTGACCAATGCGCTATGTGATCGCAGTTATGATCTTGACCGGCCTCATCATCTGGGATGGGGCCTATTACAATGGCCGCTATCTCGCCAAGGCCCTCGGCACGGTGAACTCCCTCGTCCATTCCGTCACTGGGTGAGCCGCAGGCGGCGCAGCGGGCCTTGAGCGTCTATTCCCCTCGCGGCGATATCTACTCCGCCGCCGTCAAAACCCCGCGCCGGATCTGGTCCTCCTCGATCGACTCGAACAGCGCGCGGAAGTTTCCTTCGCCGAACCCTTCGTCACCCTTGCGCTGGATGAATTCGAAGAAGATCGGCCCGATCACTGTCTTGGAGAAGATCTGCAGCAGGATCTTGGTCATGCCGCCGTCGACCACGCCTTCGCCGTCGATCAGGATGCCGTGCGTCTTCATCCGCTCGATCGGCTCGTCATGGCCATGCACCCGCTCGACTGACATCTCGTAATAGGTGTCGGGCGGGCCGGGCATGAACTTCAGACCCTTGTCGGCCAGGCGGTCGGTCGCGCCGTAGATGTCCTCGGTACCGACCGCGATGTGCTGGATGCCTTCGCCCTTGTACTTCTTCAGGAATTCCTCGATCTGGCTGGTGTCGTCCTTCGACTCGTTGAGCGGGATACGGATCTTGCCGCAGGGCGAGGTGATGGCGCGGCTGACCAGCCCTGTGATGCGGCCGTCAATGTCGAAGTAGTGGATCTGCCTGAAGCCGAAGAGGTTTCGGTAGAAGTCCCACCACTTGTCCATGTTGCCGCGGTAGACGTTGTGGGTGAGGTGGTCGAGATAGTAGAACCCGACACCCTCCGGCTTCGGATCGCGCGGACCCAGCCATTCGAACTCGGCGTCATAGACCGAGCCCTTTTCGCCATATTCATCGATGAAATAGAGCAGCGAGCCGCCGATGCCGACGATCGCTGGGGCATCCAGCGTCTTGCCCGCCCCGCGATAGGGCGTGGCGCCCTTAGATACTGCGTGCTCGAACGCATGCTGCGCGTCGACCACCCGCCAGGCTATGGACGGCGCGCAGGGGCCATGCTGTTCCACGAAGTTCATTGCATGGGTGCCAGGCTGGGCATTCAGAACGTAGTTGATGTCGCCCTGCCGCCAGACCGTGATGTTCTTGGTGCGATGGCGCGCGACCGGCGTGTAGCCCATGCGCTCGAAGAGCGTCTCCAACTTCTCGGGTTCGGCATGAGCGAATTCGACGAATTCGAACCCGTCCGTGCCGGCGGGGTTGTCCTTGCTGATGCGGGCAGGCGGTGCATCGTGCGGGAAGGGGCCCATGGCGCATCCTCGTGCTTTGCGAATTGCTCGAGATGATACCGACCAACGCGCGCATGGTGCTTGCGTTCCAGCCCCCGGAAGGTACTTGCTTGCACGGAACGTGCATCAGGGAGCCGCCAAGCATGGGCCTTGAACAGTTGGACAGCTTTGACCGCAAGATCCTGGCGTTGTTGCAGGCGGATGCGCGGCTCACCAACAACGATCTGTCGGAGCGGGTGAACCTGTCGCCGTCACAGTGCTCGCGCCGGCGCCAACGGCTCGAGGAGGAGGGTTACATTGCCGGCTATCGCGCGACGCTGGACCGCGACCGGCTCGGTTTCTCGCTGGTCAGCGTGGTCTTCGTGACGCTGGCGACCCACAACCGCGACAACGCCAAGCGGTTTGCGCAGTTGGTAGCGCGCCTGCCGGAGGTGCAGGAGGCGCATGCGCTAACCGGGGAGATGGACTATTTCCTGAAAGTGGTCACGCCCGACCTGAAGGCGCTGTCGCACTTCGTCAACGACGAGCTTCTGCCGCACGAATCCGTGCAGCACGTGAAGACCGCGATCGTGCTCGATACGTTGAAGGAAACAGGCGCGTTGCCGCTGTGAGGCCCTCTCCCGAAGGCGCTTGGTTCAGCCTTCCCCCTGCTTCGCGGCCATGAAAATGTTCGTCGAGCGTGTTCCCGAGCGGCAATAGCCGAAGACCGGCCCTGGGACCTCGGCAAGGGCTTCCGCCATCTTCTCCACGTCGTCCTGGGTCATCTGCCCGCTGACGACCGGTACATGCCGGAACACCAGACCCGCTGCCTGCGAGGCACGGCCGATCTCGGCGGCGGTAGGCTGTCCGGGCTGCTCGTTGTCTGGCCGATGGGAGATGATGCTCTTGTAGCCGGCCGCCTTGATCGCCGGAATGTCGTCCGGCGCGATCTGGCCCGAGACTGCGTAGTCGTCCGTGATCTGCCGAATGTCCATGTCCGTCGCTCCAGATTTGGTTGGTGCTGTCATGCCACTCGACGCGGACGTCTGCAACCGTCGCCTTATTCGCCGATGATGGCGGCCCTGATCGTGCGGGCATTGTGCATCATCAGGTCGATGTAGGTCGCGGCGGGACCATCGGGCGCCGACAGCGCGTCGGAATAGAGGGTGCCGCCCACAGGCAGGCCCGTTTCGCGCGAAATCTGCTCGACCAGGCGACGATCGGTGATGTTTTCGACAAAGATGGCAGATGCCTTCTCCTCGCGCACCTGCCGAATGAGCGCGGCGACGTCCGATGCGGATGCGTCGGCTTCCGTCGAAGCGCCCGCCGGTGCGCGGAAGACGATCCCATAATCGCGCGAGAAATAGCCGAAGGCGTCGTGAGAGGCGATGACCACCCGCTTGTCCTCGGGGATGGCGGCCATCTCGGCGCGAACGGCTGCGTCCGTCTCGGCGAGTTTCGCATCGTAGAGGGCGGCGTTGGCGCGGTAGGTCTGGCAGCCAGCGGCGTCCGCTGCGCAGAACGCATCGGCGATGTTCTTCACATAGATCCGCGCATTGGCGATCGACTGGAATGCATGCGGATCGACATCTTTCGCCTCATGCGAGTGATCGTGTCGCTCGGAATGCTCCTCCGCCGTGTGGTCGTGCTCGCGGTCTTCGGCCATCTGGAGAGGCTGTATCCCCTTTGACAATTCGACGACCGCAGCCTTGGTCGCGCTGGTTTTCACCAGGCGGGTGAGAAAGCCCTCGAAATGTAGGCCGTTGACGAGAACGACATCGGCATTCGCCATCAGAGCTGCGTCCGCCGGCTTCGGTGCGAACACATGGGCGTCGCCATCCGGTCCGACCAGCGTCGTGAGCTTGATGCGGTCGCCGCCGACATTTCGGGCGAAGTCGCCGATGATCGAGAAGCTTGCGACCACCTTCAGCTTGCCGTCCGCCGCTGCCGGCAGGGAGGAACCGAGGACCAACGCGAGACCGAAAGAGGCGGCAAGGCGCAATTGTGAGATCATCTCGGAAAACTCGGCTCAGGCGGTACGATGGCGATGGGGATGGCTGACGCGCGCGAGCAGTGCGCCCCGCGTGCCCACCAGCGCCGAGACCAGGTAGATGGCTCCGGCGATGAGCACGACGGCCGGTCCAGATGGGAGGGCGGCGTGATAGGAGACAAGCAGCCCCGCCAGGCACGACACGATCCCGATGACCACGGCCAGCGCGGCCATGGTCACGACCCGGCTGGTCCAGAAACGCGCCGCCGCCGCGGGTAGCATCATGAGGCCGACGGATAGCAGCGTTCCCAGCGCCTGGAACCCGCCGACCAGGTTGAGCACCACGAGGCCGAGGAAGAGAAAGTGGACCAGCGGGCCCAGTCGGCTCACGGAGCGCAGGAACAGGGGATCCAGGCACTCTGCCACCAGCGCCCGCCAGAACACGGCGAGGCTGGCGAGCGTAACGACGGCAATGCCGGCGATCAGCCACAGTGCCGCATCGTCCAGCGCCAGCACGGTCCCGAACAGTACGTGCATGAGGTCGACGCTCGAGCCGCGCAGCGACACCATCATCACGCCGAGCGCCAGCGAGATGAGATAGAAGGCCGCCAGCGAAGCATCCTCCTTTTGCAGCGTGAAGCGTGACACCGCACCCGCGCCCACCGCGACTATCGCTCCGGCGACCAGTCCGCCGATCGTCATCGGCACGATCTGCAAACCGTAGAGGAGGAAGCCGGCGGCTGCTCCTGGCAGGATCGCGTGCGACATCGCATCGCCCGTGAGGCTCATCCGCCGCAGCATCAGGAAGACGCCGACAGGGCAGGCCGAGAGCGAAAGCAGGAGCGAGCCGGCCAACGCGCGCTGCATGAAGCCGAACTCGACGAACGGGGCGACAAGGAAATCGTACATGATCAGGCCGCCTGGATCGGGCTTCGCTCGGGCTCGCCTGCGGAGCCCGCTTTGCTATGGTTTAGGCCATGAGCATGATGGCCATGCCCGTGATCAACGTGGCCGCCATGCCCGGCCGGCTCACACCACGGCGCGTCGTCGTGCCAGGCTTCGTCAAAACGGCGAGCCTTCTTGAGGTTCTCGGAACTGAGCGCCTCCGCCGTCGGGCCCCAGGCGACGGGGCGTCGGGCAAGAAGCAGCGTCTCGGGAAAATGGCTGCGTACGAGATCCAGGTCGTGCGCCACCACCATTACAGTCAGTTGCTGGCTGTGCCAGCGCTTGATCACGCCGAGCAGGTCGCCCACCGTGTTCGAGTCGACCGCGTTAAACGGTTCGTCCAGCAGGATGATGTCGGCATTCTGGACGAGGACGCGCGCGAACAGGGCTCGCTGCAACTGCCCGCCGGAAAGCGTGTCGATCGACCGCTTCTCGAACCCGCTAAGCCCGACCGTGCCCAGGGCACTGGCGACCGCATCGCGATCCTCGCCGCGATATCGGCCGAGAAGCCCGCGCTTCGGCCAGAGCCCCATGGAGACGAGGTCGACGACGCGGGCAGGGAAGCTACGATCGAGTTCCGATTGCTGCGGCAGGTAGGCGATGCGAGAATTGCTGGCGACCTGGCAGGTGCCGGCCATCGGCTTGAGCACGCCGACGATGCCCTTGAGCAGCGTCGATTTCCCCGAGCCGTTCTGGCCGACGACCGCTGTCAACGACCCGCGCCGCACCTCCCCGCTGAGATGGTGCACGGCGGGATGGCTGCTGTAGCCGAGCGTAAGGTCGCGGAAGGTGACGGCGGCTTCGGACATGGGCTGACGGGTCGGTGATGCAGCACCGTCGCTATGTTATGTTATTACATTTGTCAATCGGCGGATTGCGACCTTCGGCGACCCTCGGGCGGTTGTCTCACACGGACTGTCACGCTTAAGCTGCGTACTTGCTCGTGCCTAGGTGTCTGAGATGCTGAGCGGACAACTTGCCCTTATAGCCGCCGCCGTGTTCTTCGGCGCGGCCTTGTACATCAATGTCGCCGAGCAGCCTGCCCGTCTTGAACTGGACGACGGCGCCCTACTGACTGAATGGAAGCCGGCCTACAAGCACGGCTTTGCCATGCAGGCGCCACTGGCAGTGGCAGGGTGCCTGCTTGGGCTGGTCGCATGGTGGCAGGACGGTCATGCAGGCTGGCTTCTCGGTGCATCGCTCATGATCGCCAACTGGCCATTCACGCTGCTTGCGATCATGCCGGTCAACAACAATCTCATGACCACCGAACCCACAGCGGCAGGCCCGGAGATCCGTGCGATGATCGAGCGATGGGGCTCTCTCCATGCCGTGCGGACTGGACTTGGCTTCGCGGCGATCCTGAGTTTTCTTGGGGCATCGCTCACCTAACAGCATTCGCTCGTGATCGCGGAGCCAAATTCATGTGACGGGAACCGGCCGGCCCCTTGGCGCCGACCCCCAACGCGTTGGCCGAAGCCGGATCATCGCTCTGGCTGTTGCCTATCGAGGCAACGGGCGCTAGTCGCGGTGCAGTCAAGGGGACGCCAATGGCAGATCGGATCGTTGCAGACGTAGCCGTCATCGGCGCTGGGATTGCCGGGGCCGGCGTGGCCGCGGAGCTTGCCCGGGATTTTCGCGTGGTGATGATTGAGCGCGAGGACCGGCCGGGGCACCACTCCACCGGTCGCTCTGCCGCGCTCTTCATCCCCAACTACGGAAATGGGGTTATCCGGGCGCTCAACCGTGCGAGCGGGCCGCTGTTCCACGGTGCCGCATCGGACCTCTTTCCGCATCCGCTGTTGACCGATCGGGGCCTGCTCTACGTCGCCGATCCGGACGGTGTCGGGGCGCACCGTGAGTTGCTGGCGGAGTCGGAAGGCATACAGGAGATTTCGGTCGACGAGGCGCTTGCGATGGTGCCCATCCTGCGTCGCGACGGGATCGTCGAGGCTTCCTTCGAGGAGGACGCGCATGACATCGACGTCGCTGCCCTCCACCAAGGCTGGCTCAAGGCCGCGAAGCAGGGCGGCGCGGTTCTGTACACGCAATGCGAGGTGATTTCGGGCGAACGTCGGGACGGCCAATGGCTAATCAAGACGAGCCAGGGAGAGGTCTTTGCGAATATCGTCGTCAACGCCGCCGGCGCATGGGGGGACATCGTCGCCAAGGCGTGCGGATTGGAACCCATTGGCCTACAGCCACTGCGCCGTTCAATGGCCGTGCTGCCGGGGCCGGCCGGATACGACATCCGCCGCTGGCCATCGTTCAATGACGCACGGGAGCGCTGGTACGCCAAGCCGGATGGCGGACGGCTGTTCGTGTCGCCGGCCGACGAGGATCCGGTCGACCCGCACGATGCCTATCCGGACGATATGGTGCTTGCCGAGGGGCTGGACCGGTTCCAGCAGTTGGTCAACTACGAGGTGACGCATCTCGAGCGGAGTTGGGCAGGATTGCGGACCTTCGCACCTGATCACACGCCGGTCGCCGGTTTCGACCGCACGGCAGAGGGCTTCTTCTGGCTGGCGGGGCAGGGCGGCTATGGCATCCAGACCTCGCCGGCCTTGTCACTGCTTGCCGGTCAGTTGATAAGGCAAGCAGAACCATCGGCCGAGCTGGGGGCAATCGTCCCGGCTCTTTCACCCAACCGCTTCCGTGCCTAGCGCTCGGATTGTTTTCACAAGCAAGGAGTAGACATGACCATCCGCAGAATCGATGTCGGCCCGCGCATGAGCGACATCGTCATCCACGGCAACACCGTCTATCTGGCCGGCCAGGTCGGGGCGCCGGGCGAAAGCGTCACCTCGCAGACCAAGGCGATCTTGGCGACCATCGACGAAGCGCTCGCGAAGGCCGGAAGCGACAAGACCAAGATCCTGCAGGCGATCATCTGGCTTGCGGACATGTCGACCTTCCAGGAGATGAATGCGGTCTGGGACGCCTGGGTGCCGCAGGGGCACACGCCCGCCCGCGCCACCGGCGAAGCCAAGCTCGCCACGCCGGACTACAAGGTCGAGATCATCATCACCGCCGCGATCTGAGATCGACAATTCGATTGAAAGCGGGGCTCTGCGTTTCGGCGCGGAGCCCCGTTCTTTTGAGAGCGTGCGGGACCGACCCTCCCTCAGGGCGTGAACCGCGCCACCAGCACGTGCCCATCTCCCGGATAAGTGAAACGTGCCTGGGTGACCGGCTGCTCGGCGCTCCAGGTCTGTCGCTCTACCACAAGGCAGGGCGTTCCGGGTCGGATGTCCAATGCCGACGCGAGTGCCGCGTCCGCGGCCGCTGCATGGATCCGATGCTCGGCGACGCTCCAAGGGATTTTTGCGACCAGCCAGGGGCCGGGAGCATTCCCTTCGAAGCCCTCGTTTTCTGCTTCTGGCACAGCGCCCAAATTGATCAGGCGATTCTCGTCGCAGAAGGGCCGTGCTCCCGCGAAATGGAGCGATGCGATCTCCAGGACCCGCGGTGAAGCACCCAGTCCGAGGCGCTCGCGGTCATCAGCATTGGCGCGCCTGACCTGCCGCGCGAGCAATTGGTACCGATATGGCAGGCCAAGCGCCTCGACCTCGGACCTGATGTCGTGGATCTGGAGAACCGCCGCCTGCGAATGTGGCCGGCGTACGAAACTGCCGGAGCGCCGGCGCCGCTCGACCATTCCGGATCGGGCAAGCTGCGCCAGCGCCTTGTTCACGGTCATGCGCGAGCAATCGTATTCGGCTGCAAGTTCGTGCTCGAACGGGATGCGATGGCCGGGCTGCCAACTTCCTGAAACGATCCGCCCAGTGATGTCGGACACGATGCGCTCGTGCAGCGAGTTCGCCTTGCCGCTTTGCGGCGCGGCGGGCTTCGAAGGCGTGGTCTCGGTCGCTTCCATCAACCGGCCAGCACCTTCATCACATTGCGGAAGCGCTTGGCAATGGCGTCCCGCTTCACGTGGCGGCCTCCCTCGACCAGTTTGCGCCCGCCGACCCACACGCAATCGACATCGGCCCGGGCAAAAATCCAGGCGTCGAGGATGGCGTCACCTGTCTTGCCGGCGAGCGTCGGGTGTGAGGGATCGAGCGACACGAAACTTGCCGCGCCCCCGAGAGTGATCCCTGCCGCCTGGCCGCCCAGCGCCTGGCTGCCGCCTGCCAGGGCCGCGTCGAACATGGTGCGGCCGTTCGATTGCCCGGGGCTGGCGAGTACGTTGCGCTGATTATGCTTCAGGCGCTGCGAGTATTCGAGTTGCCTGAGTTCGTCACCCACGCCGATCAGCACGTTGGAATCGGAGCCGACCCCGAACTGGCCGCCTGCCGCCAGGAAGCTGCGACCCTGAAAGGTCCCGTCGCCGAGACTTCCCTCGGTCACCGGGCAGAGCCCCGCGACGGCGCCGCTTCTTGCGAGCGCAGCGGTCTCCTCGTCGGTCATGTGGGTCGCGTGGATCAGGCACCAGTTCGCACCTACGGGCGCGTTGGCGAGGAGCCATTCGACCGGCCGGCTGCCCAGACTTGCCAGGCAGTCGTCGACCTCGCGAAGCTGCTCGGCCGCGTGGATGTGGATCGGCCCCGACCCGCCCATTTCGACCACGGCGGCGAGTTCGTCCGGCGTCACCGCGCGAAGGCTGTGTGGCGCGACACCCACGACCGCGTCGGACAGGCCTGCCTTACGGATGCTGTCGCGGCTCGCGTCCAGGAGCCGCTCGAACGTGTCGAGGCCAGTGATGAAGCGGCGCTGGCCCGGATTGGGTTCAACTCCGCCGAATGTGGAATGGGCATAGAAGACCGGCAGCAGGGTGAGGGCGATTCCCGTCTCGGCCGCCGCCGCAGCGATCCGGTCCGCCATCTCCGCCAGATTGTCATAATGGCTGCCGTCGCGATCGTGGTGCAGGTAGTGGAACTCGCCGATACGGCCAAAACCCGCCTCCAGCATCTCCATATAGAGCTGCGCGGCGACGGCCTCGGCCTGTTCCGGGGTCATCATCAGCGCGAACCGGTACATGATCTCGCGCCAACTCCAGAACGTGTCCTCGCCGGGTCCGCGCGTCTCGGCAAGGCCGGCCATGCCGCGCTGGAAGGCGTGGCTATGGACGTTCGGCATGGAGGGCAGCAGGATCGCTGCGCGCTCGTCGCCTGGGGCGGCCGGCTTTCCCGGCTCAACCACCGTGATCGCGCCGCCTGCCATGGTGATTCGCACGTCCGAGGCCCAGCCATCGCGAAGCAGGGCGGTCTCGGCATGGATTGTCGTAGTTCCAGACACCTCTTCGCACCTCAGAAAGATTGCCGCGACTGCCTTCCCGCTTCCTGTGAAGAAGCTAGTTAGGCGACATCAGAGGTCGCCGCTCCGCTTGCGGCGACCTGCAATATGTCTATACATAATCGCGTCGATCGCAAACGGAGAAAAAGGCGATGGCGTCATCCAATTCCGAGGTGAAGCTCCGCCTGTGGCGCAACGCCCGGCTCGCCACCATGGCGCCCTCGCTGCCGGGTCTGGGCGTGTTCGAGCGCGGCGCCGTCGCGGTGCGTGGAGAATCGATCGTCTTTGCCGGCGCGGAGGCCGAACTTTCGTCTGAGCTATCGTCAGAGGCCGAAGTCATTGATTGCGAAGGACGCTGGATCACTCCGGGCCTGATCGACTGCCATACCCACCTCGTGCACGCAGGAAACCGCGCCAACGAATTCGAGATGCGGCTGGCCGGCGCCACCTATGAGGAAGTCGCGCGGGCCGGCGGCGGCATCGTCTCCTCGGTCCGGGCGCTGCGCGCTGCAAGCGAGGACGATCTGGTGCGCGAGACCTTGCCGCGTCTGGACGCCCTGATTGCCGAAGGGGTGACGACGGTCGAGGTTAAATCCGGCTACGGGCTCGACCTCGAGAACGAACGCAAGTCGCTGCGCGCGGCGCGCAGGTTGGGCGCAGAACGGTTCGTGCAGGTGGTCACGACCTTCCTGGGCGCCCACGCCCTGCCGGTCGAGGCGGCTGACGACAAGGATAGATACATCTCGAAGGTTGCAGATGAGATGCTGCCCGCGATCGCCGCGGAAGGCTTGGCCGACACGGTGGACGGCTTCTGCGAGGGCATCGCCTTCTCGCCCGAGCAGATCGCGCGGGTGTTCGATGCAGCTCAACGACTGAGGCTGCCGGTGAAGCTCCATGCCGACCAGCTTTCCGATCTCGGCGGCGCGGTGCTGGCGGCAAGATACCATGCACTTTCGGCCGACCACCTCGAATACATCGACGAGGCGGGGGCGCTCGCCATGTCTCGTGCCGGCACGGTAGCGGTGATGCTGCCGGGCGCCTTCTATTTCATCCGCGAAACCCGTAAGCCGCCGGTGGCGCTGTTTCGACGCCACGGCGTCGCGATGGCGGTTGCGACCGACAGCAATCCCGGCACCTCACCGATGACCTCGCTGCTGCTGGCGATGAACATGGCGGCGACGCTCTTCGGCATGACGGTCGAGGAGTGTCTTCTCGGTGTGACGCGTAATGCCGCTGCGGCGCTCGGCATGCGCGGGACCATCGGCACGCTCGAGGCCGGTAAGAAGGCGGACCTCGCCATCTGGAACATCGAGAGCCCGGCGGAACTCGTTTACCGCATGGGCTTCAATCCGCTTCACGCCCGCATCTGGAGGGGTGCATGAACAGGATAGTCTTGAGACCCGGCTCCATTCGGCTTTCGGAGCTGGCGGCGATCTACGAAGGAGCGACGCCGTCGCTCGATCCCGCGTGCGCCGAGAGGGTGGCGGCCGCGGCCGCCGCGGTGGAGCGGATCGTCACGAAGGGCGATCCGGTCTACGGCATCAACACCGGGTTTGGAAAGCTCGCCAGCGTCCGCATTCCGGCAGAGGATGTCGAGACCCTGCAGCGCAACCTCATCCTGTCGCATTGCTGCGGGGTTGGCGATCCGCTGCCCCGCGAGATCGTCCGGCTGATCATGGCGTTGAAACTCGCCTCGCTCGGGCGAGGTGCCTCAGGCGTTCGGCCGCAAACGGTCGCTCTGATCGAGGCCATGCTGGCGAATGATGTCCTGCCGGTCATTCCGGAAAAGGGCTCCGTCGGTGCCTCGGGGGATCTGGCGCCGCTCGCGCACATGACCGCCGCCATGATCGGTGTCGGGGATGTCGTCTACACGGGTGTCCGTATGCCGGCCGGGGAGGCACTGGCGAAGGCCGGGTTGAAGCCGGTCGTGCTGGCCGCCAAGGAGGGCTTGGCGCTGATCAACGGCACGCAGGTGTCGACGGCGCTGGCGCTCGCGGGCCTGTTCCGCGCTCATAGGGTGGCGCGGGCGGCGCTGATCACCGGCGCGCTGTCGACCGATGCCGCGATGGGCTCTTCGGCGCCGTTCCATCCCGAAATCCACGAGCTTCGCGGCCATCGTGGCCAGATCGACTCTGCGGCGGCGCTGCGGGCGCTGCTGAAGGGGTCCGAAATCCGCGACAGCCATCTCGACGGCGACGAGCGCGTGCAGGATCCATACTGCATCCGTTGCCAGCCGCAGGTGGGCGGCGCCTGTCTCGATCTCCTGCGCATGGCGGGTCGCACGCTGGAGACGGAGGCGAATGCCGTCACCGACAACCCGCTGGTTCTGGCGGACGGCTCAATCGTGTCCGGCGGCAATTTCCACGCCGAGCCGGTGGCCTTTGCGGCCGACCAGATCGCCCTCGCCATCTGCGAGATCGGCGCGATCGCGCAGCGGCGGATCTCGCTTCTTGTCGATCCGGCGCTCTCCTTCGGCCTGCCCGCCTTCCTGGCGAAGATGCCGGGCCTGAATTCCGGTCTGATGATCGCGGAGGTCACGTCCGCGGCGCTGATGTCTGAGAACAAGCAAATGGCCCACCCAGCCTCCGTCGACTCCACCCCGACCTCCGCCAACCAGGAGGACCACGTTTCGATGGCCTGCCACGGCGCTCGGCGGCTGCTGCCGATGACCGCCAACCTCGCCGGCATCATCGGCATCGAGGCGATCACGGCGGTGCAGGGCGTGGATCTCAGAGCGCCGCTGAAGACCGGGACGGAACTCCTGAGGGCCCACGCAGTGATCCGTTCGGCCGTGCCTGCTCTTGAGGTTGACCGCTATCTGGCGGACGACCTTGCCGCCGGGACGGAACTGGTCATGTCCGGCGCGCTGGAGGCGAGCGTCAGCGAAGGTATTTTGCCGGAGCTTTCGGCATGACCCCCGTCGAAGTCCGCCGCGGGGCGTCTCCCGTCATCCTCGCCTTCCCGCATGTCGGTACTTTCGTGCCTTCGGAGATCGCCGCGCGCCTCAACGAGGAGGGACAAAAGCTTCGCGACACCGACTGGCACGTCGACCGCCTGTACGAAGGCCTGCTTCCGGACGCGACCACCGTTCGCGCCACCTTCCATCGCTACGTGGTCGACGCCAATCGTGATCCGTCGGGCAAAAGCCTCTATCCCGGCCAGAACACCACCGGGCTTGTTCCGCTGACCGATTTTGACAATCAGGCCATCTGGATCCCGGGGCAGGAGCCCTCGGACGCCGACATCGAGGAACGAGTCGCGCGCTTTCACGCCCCTTATCATGCGGCGCTGGCCGCCGAGATCGAGCGGGTCAAAGACGAGAACGGGGTGGCCATCCTCTACGACTGCCATTCCATTCGCTCCGTCTGTCCGTTCCTGTTCGAGGGCGTCCTGCCGGACTTCAACATCGGCACGAATGACGGAACGTCCTGCGATCCCGCGATCGAGACCGTGGTCAGAGAAGTGTGCGCCAGCGCGACCAGTTACACGCATGTTCTGAACGGACGCTTCAAGGGCGGCTGGACTACGCGCCACTATGGCCGGCCCCACGAAGGCGTTCACGCGATCCAGATGGAACTGGCGCAGATCACGCACCTGGTCACCGAAGCGCTGCCCTTCCAGTACGACGACGATAAGGCTGCACAACTGCGGCGGCATCTGCGTGCGGCGCTGGAGGAGCTTGAGCTCGTTGCAACCAGGCTGGCTGCCGCGCGAAACTGACAGGATACCGTAATGACGAACCCGCGCCACAACATCCGCGAAGTCCGCGCGCCCCGAGGTGCTCAGCTTAATGCCAAGTCCTGGACGACCGAGGCGCCGCTCAGGATGCTCATGAACAATCTCGACCCGGATGTGGCCGAGAACCCGAACGAACTCGTCGTCTATGGCGGCATTGGCCGAGCGGCGCGCACCTGGCAGGATTTCGATCGCATCGTCGCCTCGCTGAAGGGGCTCGAGGAGGACGAGACGCTGCTGGTGCAGTCCGGCAAGCCGGTCGGCATCTTCCGCACCCATCCCGACGCGCCGCGCGTTCTCATCGCCAACTCGAACCTTGTGCCGCACTGGGCGAATTGGGAGAAGTTCAACGAACTCGATAAGAAGGGGCTCATGATGTACGGCCAGATGACGGCCGGCTCATGGATCTACATCGGCACGCAAGGCATCGTTCAGGGCACCTACGAGACCTTCGTTGAGGCCGGCCGCCAGCATTACGGCGGTGACCTCAAGGGCAGGTGGATCCTGACGGCGGGTCTCGGCGGAATGGGCGGCGCGCAGCCGCTCGCCGCAGTGATGGCCGGCGCCTCCTGTCTGGCAATCGAGTGCGACGAGACCCGCATCGATTTCCGCCTGCGCACCCGCTACCTTGACGAGAAGGCGACGACCCTCGACGAGGCGCTGGCGATGATCGATCGCTGGACCAGGGCCGGCGAGGCGAAGTCGGTCGGCCTTCTCGGCAACGCGGCCGAGATCGTGCCGGAACTGTTCCGCCGTGGCGTGCGCCCCGACCTCCTCACCGACCAGACCTCGGCGCACGATCCGCTCAACGGCTATCTGCCGAAAGGCTGGACGATCGCGGAGTGGAAGGCCAAGCGCGAGAGCGATCCGGCGGCCGTCGAGAAGGCGGCCCGGGCCTCGATGCGAGAGCATGTCGAGGCGATGGTCGCCTTCTGGAACGCCGGCGTACCGACGCTCGACTATGGCAACAACATCCGCCAGGTGGCGAAGGACGAAGGCTTCGAGAACGCCTTTGCCTTTCCCGGCTTCGTGCCAGCCTATATCCGTCCGCTGTTCTGCCGCGGCATCGGTCCGTTCCGCTGGGCGGCGCTTTCCGGCAATCCGGAGGATATCTACCGCACCGACGCCAAGGTGAAGGAACTCACCCCGGGTAACACCCACCTGCACAACTGGCTCGACATGGCGCGGGAGCGCATTTCGTTCCAGGGCCTTCCCGCTCGCATCTGCTGGGTGGGCTTGGGCGACCGACACCGCTTGGGCCTCGCCTTCAACGAGATGGTGGCCAAGGGCGAGTTGAAGGCGCCCGTCGTGATCGGCCGCGACCATCTCGATTCTGGCTCCGTCGCCTCGCCCAACCGGGAGACCGAATCGATGAAGGACGGGTCGGATGCCGTGTCCGACTGGCCACTGCTGAATGCGCTTCTGAATACGGCCTCCGGCGCGACCTGGGTTTCGCTGCACCACGGCGGCGGGGTCGGCATGGGCTTCTCGCAGCATGCGGGCATGGTGATCGTGGCGGACGGAACGCCCGCTGCCGCCAGGAGGCTGGAGCGGGTGCTCTGGAACGACCCCGCCAGCGGAGTGATGCGCCATGCGGATGCCGGCTACGAGACTGCCCTGGCATGCGCACGCGAGTATCAATTGAGGCTACCCGGCATCCTGGACTGAAGCCGAAAAAGACTGGTGCCAGCCTTTTGCTGGCAGCCGCCCGGGTTCCTCCTGGACCCCGGGCGGCGGAGCATTCAAGATATTACCACGAAAAAGCCAAATTTGCGCCCCTCTGCATCCCCCATGGAGTGAAATGCAGCGGGGCCGGCTATAAGCTGGAACGATGACGTCTCAACGTGTCGACTGAACTTCCCCAGGAACCGGGAACGGGCTCGTGTTGCAGCGCAACTTTTCTACGATAAATCGGTTTAAGGGCTTTGTTCGGCCGTGCGATGGGCGGACAATTTTGCGATTGGAAAATTTCCGAGAATGAATGTTCAGGTTCGGCCAGAGGCTGTGAGCGCCGTCAGCCCGATCTTCCCCGCTGCTGCGGATCAGCCTATCCGCTCGACTTTTCTCCAGGAGGATCGGCTGCGCGCCCTTGGCGCCAGCCTGGCCCGGGGCGAACTCGACGCGCTGTACGGGCTGCATGAGTTCGACTTCCAGGCGCGGCATCGTGAGAACGCTGCCACGATTCTGGAAGCGTACCGATCGACCAATGCCGCCCAGGCGCGGAGCGAGACGATCACGCCGGCAGCGCAATGGCTGCTCGACAACAATTATCTCGTCGAAGAGTCCATCTATCAGATCAAGCGCGACCTGCCGCCGCGCTTCTATCGGCAGTTGCCGACGATGCAGTTGCCCGGCGGCGGGAGCGTGCCGCGCGTCCTGGCCATTGCCTGGGTCTACGTCGCCCATTCGGACAGCGCGGTTTCCTCACCGATGCTCAAGGCGCTTGTCGACGGCTATCAGAGCGTCGAACCGCTGAAGATCGGTGAAGTCTGGGCGCTGCCCTCGCTGTTGCGATTCGTCCTGGTCGAAAACATGCGCCGCATCGCAGTGCGCGTGCAGCGCGCACGGGAGATGCGCCGTATCGCCAACGAGGTCGCCGACCGTGTGCTCGGCGCCGACCACGGAGAGCAGCGCCGCAACATCCTGTCGGGCTACTCGGAACATGCCCGCGACACGACCTTCGCCACGCAACTCCTCTATCGTCTGCGCGATGGTTCGGAGAATGCGGGCGAGGCCCTGATCTGGCTCGAGGAGGAACTGGAAAGATCCGGCTCCGATGCCGAGGAGATCACGCTGGCCGAGCACCGGGTGCTTTCCAGCGGAAACATGACCGCCGGCAACATCGTTCGCGGGCTGCGGCTCGTCAACGACGTCAACTGGCAGGACTGGTTCGAAGCGGTCAGCCGGATCGACGAACTGCTACGGCAGCGCAGCGACTACGCCGCACTCGATTTCGAGTCGCGCAACCAATACCGCGCCGAGATCGAGGATCTGGCGCAGCGGTCCAACCTGTCCGAGTTCGAAGTTGCCCAGCGCGCCATTGAACTCGCCGAAGCCGCGGCTCGCAACAGCGGTGCTTCCGACCAGGGCGTGGCCGGTGGCCGCTTCGACGTGGGTTTCTTCCTCGTCGGAGAGCGGCGTCCGGAGCTTGAGCAGGCGATCGGCTACACACCGGGCTTCGGGCTGCGGTTCGTCCGCGCGTTCCGGTCGGCAGGCTGGATCGGGATTGCCGTTCCCGTGATCATCCTGACCGTGCTCTTGATGGCGGCAGCAGGCGAGGCGCTTGCAGGCATCGGCCTATCCGGCTCCGCCATTGCGCTCATGCTCGTCCTCTTTGCGGTGCCCGCCAGCGAAGCTGCGCAGTCGATCTTCAACAAGGTCGTCCTGCTCTTCCTCGAGCCGTCGCGGCTGCCCGGCTACGAGTACAAGGAAGGAATTCCGCCAGAGGCGCGGACCCTGGTCGTCGTGCCTTCGCTCATCCATTCGCGTGACGACGTTGAGGAAAGTGTCCGAACCCTCGAGGTCCATCATCTCTCCAACATGAAGGGCGCGCTGCACTTCGCCCTTCTGTCGGACTGGCCCGATGCCTACGAGGAGCAGACTGCCGCGGATCTGGAGATCCTGGATTATGCGCGCGCCGAGATCGAGCGGCTTAATGCGAAATATCCGAGCGAGGGTGCGCCGAAATTCTACATCCTGCACCGCCGCCGACTCTACAACGGGTCCGAAGGCGTATGGATGGGATGGGAGCGCAAGCGAGGCAAGCTCCACGAGTTGAACCTGCTCTTGCGCGGCGATGCCGACACTACCTTCCTGCCACCGGAACAGCCGCTGCCCGGCGATGTAGTCTATGTGCTCACGCTTGATGCCGACACGCGCATGACCCGCGGTGTCGTCAACAAGCTGGTGGGCAAGCTCAGCCATCCGCTGAACCGGCCGGAGTACAATCCCGAGACCGGCAAGGTCACCCATGGCTATTCGATCCTTCAACCCAGGGTGACAGCGTCCCTGACGACGGGCGACGAGGCATCGTTCTTCCAGCGGGTGTTTTCCGCCAACCGCGGATTGGACCCCTACGTCTTCACCGTCTCCGACCTCTATCAGGACGTGTTCGGCGAGGGGACTTTTACCGGGAAGGGCCTTTATCACGTCGACGCGATGGAATCCGCGCTCGAGGGCCGGATACCGGAGAATGCCGTTCTTAGCCACGATCTGCTCGAAGGCGCCTATAGCCACGCAGCGCTCGTGACCGACGTCGAGGTGGTCGAGGACTATCCGACCCGCTACTCGGTCGATGCTTCTCGCCAGCACCGCTGGGCGCGTGGCGACTGGCAACTCCTGCCGTTCATCCTCAATCCGCTGTCCGGGATCCCTGCAATCTCGCGCTGGAAGATGGTGGACAATCTCCGGCGCTCGATCACGCCGATCTTCTGGGTGATGTCGGCGATCGCCGGCTGGACTCTCCTGCCGTTCACCCAAGCCGCCCAGTGGCAGGCGCTTCTCATCCTGTCCTTATTTATGGCGCCAACCTTCGATATCGTCGATGCGCTGCTGCCGAAGAGCAGAGACGCCACTGCGCGGGGGCATTTCAGTGCGCTGTGGCGTGACGTTGCGTTCGGGACGGCGATGGTGGCACTGAAGATCGTACTCATCGCGCATAATGCGTGGATGATGGCCGACGCCATCGTCCGCACCCTCTATCGCCTGTTCGTCAGCCGCAAGCACCTCCTGGAATGGCGCACCGCCTCGCACGCGAACCGCTTCGGCGACCATTCCCTAAGCGGCCATTACCGGATGATGTACGGCGCCCTGGTCATTGCCTTCGTCGGGCTTGCCATACCGGTCGCCGCCGATTCCACCGGCGCCTTCATTGCCTTCTTCTTCGCGGTTTTCTGGGCAGGTTCTCCCGCCTTCGCCTGGCTGACCAGCCGTTCGGCCGAGACCGAGGATCACCTCAGGGTCAGCAAGGCCGATCGCAAGATGCTGCGCGTGGTGGCGCGCCGGACCTGGGCCTATTTCGAGAGCTTTGTCACGGCGGAGCACAACATGCTTCCGCCCGACAACTTCCAGGAAACCCCCACGCCCGTCGTGGCGCCGCGGACCTCGCCCACCAATATCGGCGTCTATCTGCTCTCGGTCGTTTCCGCTCGGGATTTCGGCTGGATCAGCCTTTCCGAGGCGGTGAGCCGCATCGATCATACGATGGCTACGATCGAGCGGATGGAGCGGCACCGCGGCCACCTCTACAACTGGTACGACACCAAGACGCTGCAGCCGCTTCTGCCGACCTATGTGTCGAGCGTGGACAGCGGCAATCTTGCCGGACACCTGATTGCCGTCGCCGCTGCCTGCAACCATTGGGCGGAGGCGCCGTCGGTCCATCTCCAGGGCGAATTCGACGGATTGTTGGATGTCGTTGCGATCCTCGACCAAAGCCTCGACGAGCTTCCGGACGATCGCCGGCAGCTCCGACCCCTGCGCCAGCGTCTGCGCGACCGTATCGAAGGCGTTCGCAGGGCAGTAGAGACCATAAAGGCGCAGCCGGAAATGGCGTCCATCCGGACGATCAATCTCTCCGTCCTGGCCGGAGAGATCCGCAAGCTCGCCACCGCGATACATAGCGAGGTCAACTCCGGGCGCAGCGAGATACTCGCCGACTGGGCGGCGAAGCTGCAGGCGACCTGCGAAGCGCACGTGGCGGACGCACACAGCGACGACCGTGCGGTCGAGCTGTTGCGCCTGAAGCTGCTCGAATTGCGGGAGCGCACGCGCAAGTTCGCCTTCGAGATGGATTTCTCATTCCTGCTCAGGCGCGACCGCAAGCTGCTGTCGATCGGCTACCGCGTCGAGCAGCACCAACTCGACGAAGCCTGCTACGACCTGCTCGCCTCGGAGGCTCGCCTCACCAGCCTCTTCGCGATCGCGAAGGGCGATATCGAGACGGAGCACTGGTTCCGGCTCGGCCGCCCCATCGTGGAGATCGGTTTCAAGGGCGCGCTGATCTCCTGGTCGGGCTCGATGTTCGAGTACCTGATGCCGCCTTTGGTTATGAAGGAGCCTCAGGGCGGTATCCTGAACCAGACGGACAAGTTGATCGTGCAGCGCCAGATCCAGTATGGTCGCGGCAAGCGAATCCCGTGGGGCATCTCCGAGGCGGCGTACAACGCCCGCGACCGCGAGATGACGTATCAGTACACCAACTTCGGCGTGCCGGGCCTCGGCCTCAAGCGCGGCTTGGGGCAGAACACGGTTATCGCACCCTATGCCACTGTGCTCGCGGCACAGATCATGCCGCATGAGGCTGTGCGAAATCTCGAACGGCTGGAAGAGATGGGAGCAAGGGGCCGCTACGGCTACTACGACGCCGTCGATTTCACGCCTCAGCGCCTGCCGGAGGGCGCCGAGTACGCCGTGGTCCAAAACTACATGGCCCATCACCAGGGCATGTCGATCGTCGCGGTTGCCAACGTCATCTTCGAGGGCCGCATCCGCGAGCGCTTCCACAGCGACCCGGTGATCGAGGCTGCGGAACTGCTCTTGCAGGAGAAGGCGCCGCGCGAAATCCCCGTGTCGACGGTCCGCACCGAGGCCGACGAGGCCGTGAGCGTCGAGAAGGAGGACAACGCGGCCGACAGCCGCCTCGTCCTCGATCCTGCGCGGGCGCTGCGCTCGACCCAGTTGATGTCAAACGGCCGCTATTCCGTCATGGTCACGGCCACTGGCACCGGCTACAGCCGCTTCAACGACCTCTCCGTGACGCGCTGGCGGGCCGACCCCAGCGAGGATCGGGACGGCACCTTCATCTTCCTGCGCGACGTGGCGAGCAATGACTGGTGGTCGGCCACCGTACAGCCGCGCCGTGCCGACGGGGAGGAGGGCTACGTCCACTTCACCGACGACAAGGCGACCTTCGTGAAAATGGTGGGTACGCTGCGCTCGGAACTCGAGTGCATCGTCACCTCCGAGGCGAACGGCGAAGGCCGCCGGCTCACCATCTACAACGAAGGCGATACCGACCGGCACATCGAGGTCACCTCGTTCGCCGAAATCGCGCTTGCGTCCGAGGCGGACGACAGTGCCCATCCCGCCTTCTCGAAGATGTTCGTCGAGACCCAGATCTCGGGCGCCGGAAATGCGATCTTCGCACGTCGGCAGAAGCGCTCGCCGGGAGATCCGGACATCGAAGCGGCACATATCGTGACGGATTCGTCCGGTATCGGCAGGGACACCGAGGCGGAGACGGATCGCCGTGCCTTCATCGGGCGCGGCCGGACCATCGCCAACCCTGCCGCGCTCGATCCGGGCGCCTCGCTTGGCGGCAGCGCCGGCTTCGTACTCGATCCCATCATGGCGCTGCGCCGACGTGTGCGTGTCCCGGCCAAGAAGAAGGTGCAACTGGTCTTCTGGACGGTCGTGGGGACAAGCCGCAGCGAGATCGAATCGGCGGTGGCGCTGCTCGACCATCCAGAGAGCTTTGCAAGACAGTCGATGCTGGCCTGGACGCGCTCGCAGGTGCAGACCCGCCACATGGGCCTGAGCCTCGCCGACGCCGCCAATGTCCAGCGGCTTGCGCGTTACCTCATCTACCCCGATCCTTATCTGCGCCCGGCCCCCGAAACGATAGCCGCGGGCCTCGGCAGGCAGTCTTCGCTCTGGCCGATGGCGATTTCCGGCGATTTTCCGATCTTCGTGGTGAGGATCGGCGATGTCGCCGACCTCGAGATCGTCGCACAGGCGCTTCGCTGCCAGGAATACATGCGGGCTAGGGGACTCCTGGCCGACATCGTGATCCTGAACGAACAGGCCTCGTCCTATGTGCAGGACCTCCAGCACGCCATCGAGTATCTCTGCGAGAACAGCCGGGTGCGCGGGTCTGAACTCGGTCCGCGCCAGCACATCTTCGCGGTGCGGCGTGATCTCATCGAGGAGGATAGCTATCGAACGCTACTCGGCGCGGCTCGCGTCGTAATCCATACCCGCAACGGGACCGTGCTCGATCAGGTCGAGCGGGCGGAGGCAATGGAACTGCAGGCGCGTCCTGCGCCGGAGCATCGCCCTGCAGCACTGCGGACGGCTGTCGCGGAATTCACGCCGCAGGAAGAGCCGCGCGACCTGGGCTCCCAGCCCACTCAGCTCGACTTCTGGAATGGCTTCGGCGGTTTTGCCGAGGATGGCCGTGACTATGTCGTCCGGCTGTCTGGAACCAAGTCGACGCCGCATCCCTGGATCAACGTGATCGCCAACGGCGGATTCGGCTTCCACACCTCCGCCGAGGGCGCGTCCTTCACCTGGAGCCGCAACAGCCGCGACTTCCAGATCACCCCATGGTCGAACGACCCGGTCTCGAACCGGCCGGGTGAGGCGATCTATGTGTTCGATCATGCCGAGGGGACGGCGTTTGCGCCCTTCGCGGCCGTGGCTCGCGACCCCGAGGTCGTGTATGAGGCGCGGCATGGTCAGGGAGTCAGCACGTTCAGTGCCACACGTGGAAACCTGGCGCTGGAGCTCACCCAGATCGTGGATGCGCGCGATCCCGTAAAGGTGCAGCAGTTGAAAATCCGGAACACGGGTTCGCAGCGGGCGAAGCTCACGGTTTATGCCTATGTCGAATGGGTGCTCGGCAACAATCGGCCGCGTTCGGCTCCCTTCGTCGTGTCGTCCCTGGACGCCGAAACCGGCGCGCTGCTGGCGCAGAATCCCTACAGCACGGACTTCTTCGACAGGGTCGCCTTCCTAGCCGGCGACGCGCCGGCGGACTCGGTCACGAGCGACCGCGCCGAGTTCCTCGGCCGTGACGGTAGTGTCGCCTGGCCTGATGCCGTGGTTCGTGGCGCGGCTCTCTCGGGGCGGGTGGAGGCGGGTGTCGATCCTTGCGCCGCAATGGCGCGTGAGGTCGAAATCGAGCCCGGTGGTGAGCTCTCGATGCTCTGGCTGCTCGGTGACGCCGGGTCGCCGGAAGAGGCAAGCGCACTGGTCAGCCGCCATCGCGCCAGGAACTTCGCGGAGCGCCTGGTCGAGAACGAAGCGAATTGGCGGGGTTTCCTCGACACGCTTCAGGTCGCGACGCCGGACAAGAGTTTTGATGCGATCGTCAACCACTGGCTGCCCTATCAGGCCCTTGCCTGCCGCATTCGTGCGCGCTCGGCCTTCTATCAGGCGAGCGGCGCCTTCGGGTTCCGCGACCAACTCCAGGACACGCTGGCCTTCCTGATCCACGATCCGAGCCTTGCCCGGGAGCAGATCCTGAATGCGGCGAGCCGCCAGTTTGTGGAGGGCGACGTCCAACATTGGTGGCTACCGCGCACGGGAGCGGGCGTGCGGACCATGATCTCCGACGACGTGGTCTGGCTCGCGCACGGGACAGCCCATTACGTCGAGGTCACCGGCGATCACAGCATCCTCGACCGGAAGGTGCCCTTTATCACCGGGCCGCAGCTTCAGCCTGGCGAGCACGATTCCTTCTTCACGCCCGAGCCGACACGCGAGACGGATACCCTCTACGAGCACTGCGCGCTCGCACTGCAACTCGCGATTAAGCGATCGTCGGCGAACGGCTTGCCGCTCATCCTGGGCGGCGACTGGAACGACGGCATGAACCGCGTCGGCGAGGAGGGGCAGGGCGAAAGTGTCTGGCTCGGCTGGTTCCTGCTGAAGACGCTTGGCGACTTTATTCCAATTGCCCGGTCGCGAGGCGATTCGCGCGCCGACAAATGGGAAGCGCATGCGAAGAAACTGAAGAAAGCGTTGGAAAGCACCGCTTGGGACGGCGAGTGGTACCGGCGCGGCAGCTATGACGACGGCTCGCCGCTCGGCTCCCATCTCTCTGAGGAATGCCAGATCGATTCGATAGCGCAGTCCTGGAGCGTGCTGGCCGGCGGCGATCCCGGCAAGTCGCGGAAAGCGATGGAGTCCGCGGTTGCGAGACTGGTCGACGACGAACTGGAAATCGTGAAGCTGTTCACGCCGCCGTTCTCGCAGACCGAGAAAGATCCGGGCTACATCAAGAGCTATCCGCCGGGGGTCAGGGAAAACGGCGGCCAGTACACGCACGCCGCCACCTGGTTCGTCATCGCGCTCGCCAGGATGGGACGGGCGGATGAGGCATGGCGCTGCTTTCAGATGCTCAATCCGGTGCGCCACGCAACCGATGAGATCTCGGCGGAGCGCTATCGCGTGGAGCCCTATGTGGTTGCCGCGGACGTCTATTCCGGCCCGGACAAGGGAGGGCGAGGGGGTTGGACCTGGTATACCGGGTCCGCGGGTTGGCTCTACCGATCGGCAGTCGAGGCGATTCTCGGCATCCGCAGAAAGGGTGACGAGATCATCGTCGATCCTGCGCTGCCGCCCGAATGGCCAGGTTATGCCGCAGTTCTTAAGCTCGATGGGCAGGAATACCGCATTGAGGTTTCACGCAGCCATGAAAGCGGGAAAAATTTCGTGTCGGTCAATGGGAACAAGCTGGAAGAACATACGTTTGGTCTGGTGGCCGGCGAAGCTGTGCCATCCGCAAGCAACGTCATTCGCATGAGAGGTGCCGGAACATAGGTCAACGCACAGGGGTCGATCGCCATGATTCCGCCGCAAGACCGCCTATTTTCTCTTTATTCTCAACCCGTTACCGAATCACGGCAGATGTCCGTCCGTAGCGATGTTTTGTTCAAGTAACAGGAACTGCGTGGTCGGGGGGGGCATTGAAGTCCCGCGCCGCAGCCGCTACCTCTCCGGCACTATTTGCAGCGCACCAAATGTTAACGGGGTACAGGCGTGTCATTGCTTGAAGTATACTGGCGGGCGTTGCGCTATCTTGCGGCCGAAAAGCACAAGGTCGCCCTTATCTGCTTGGCCAACATCGCGCTTGGCTGCGTTTCGATCGCCGAACCCATTCTGTTCGGCAAGATCATCGACGCCATCTCCGCAAGCGACGACCTGCTGGATCCCCTGGCGCTCTGGGCCGGACTTGGCATCTTCAATATCATCGCGTTCGTGCTGGTCGCACGGGGGGCCGACCGGCTCGCCCATGCCAGGCGCGTGGGTGTCCTGTGCGAGTCCTTCGAGCATGTGATCTCGATGCCGCTCTCCTGGCATCAGAAGCGCGGGACCTCCAATGCGCTCCATACGCTCCTGCGCGCGGTTGAAACCCTTTTCAGCCTTTGGCTGGAGTTCATGCGCACGCATCTCTCGACGGCGGTCGCGCTGCTGCTGCTCGTTCCCACCGCGATTGCGATGGACTGGCGCCTGTCTGCGGTGCTGTTCGTTCTCGGCGCGCTCTATGTCGCCATCGGCCGCGTCGTCATGCGCAAGACCAAGGACGGCCAGCGGAAGGTGGAGGGGCACTATCACGAGGTTTTCTCCCACGTGACCGACACGGTCAGCAACGTCACGGTCCTGCAGAGCTACAATCGCGTCGCCCAGGAGACCGAGGCCCTGCGTGCCTATACCCGCAGGCTCCTCGACGCACAGTTCCCGGTCCTCGACTGGTGGGCGCTGGCCAGCGCACTCAACCGGCTCGCCTCCACGATCTCGATGATGGTGGTGCTCCTGATCGGCGCGCTCCTAGTCTCGACGGGCGAGTTGCGGATCGGCGACGTCGTCGCATTCACCGGATTCGCCACGCTCCTGATCAGCCGCCTCGATCAGATCTCGAACTTCGTGAACCAGATCTTCGAGGGGCGCGCCAAGCTCGAGGCCTTCTATGAGTTGGAAGATGCTTCCGTGCAGATCATCGAGCCGGAGGGCATGGAGAGCCTGGGCAACGTCGCCGGCCACGTCCGCTTCGAGAATGTGAATTTCGCCTTCCCCGACACGGGGGAAGGGCTGGAAGACATCACCTTCTCCGTCAAGGCCGGGCAGACGGTGGCGATCGTCGGGCCGACGGGCGCGGGCAAGACCACCATCATCAACCTCCTCCAGCGCGTGCACACGCCTACGCACGGCCGTATCCTGATCGACGGGGCCGACGTCCGTTGCGTCACCAAGCAGTCGTTGAGGCAGTCGATCGCCGCCGTGTTCCAGGATGCAGGATTGTTCGACCGCTCGATCGAGGAGAACATCCGGATCGGACGCCACGACGCCCGCAACACCGAGATCCACGCGGCGGCTGCGGCCGCCGCCGCTCAGGACTTCATCCTGTCGAAGAGCGAAGGCTACGACACGCGGGTGGGAGAGCGGGGAAGCCAGCTTTCCGGCGGCGAGCGCCAGCGCGTCGCGATCGCTCGCGCCATCCTCAAGAACGCGCCGATCCTTGTCCTGGACGAGGCGACGAGCGCTCTCGACGTGGAGACCGAGGCCCGGGTCAAGGAAGCCATCGACAGTCTCCGCAAGGGGCGCACGACCTTCATCATCGCCCACCGGCTGACCACGGTCCGCGATGCCGACCTAGTCATCTTCATGGACAGGGGCCGGATCGTCGAGATGGGCGGCTTCGAAGAGCTATCCTCGAGGAACGGCAGGTTCGCCGCGCTGCTGAGGGCAGGCGGACTTCTGGCGGAAGATAGTGCGCGGCAGCAAAGCCGCATTCCCGAGGCGGCCTGATCGTCCCGGCTACATGGTCGCGTTGCGGCATGGCGCGCGGGCGTCTATGTGAACGCACATGAGCGAGACGACGACCCGCACCGAGACTGCGCCCCGAGCCGCACGATGGTTCGACATCGCCAACCCGACCCGGTTCCTGGCACTGGCCGGCCGGCTAGTGCCTTGGCTCGCGGCCGCGTCCTTCGTCGTTCTCGCCTTCGGCCTTTATCTCTCCTTCGCGGCGCCCGAGGATTACCAGCAGGGCATCACTGTACGGATCATGTACATCCACGTGCCGTTCGCCTGGCTCGCGATGATGTGCTACTCGCTGATGGCGGCCTCGGCTCTCGGAACGCTGGTTTGGCGCCACCCGCTGGCTGACGTGGCGCTGCGGTCCGCGGCACCCATCGGCGCCGTCTTTACCGCGCTGTCGCTGGTCACCGGCTCGATCTGGGGCAAGCCGATGTGGGGCACGTGGTGGGTCTGGGACGCGCGGCTGACGTCGGTCTTCGTGCTGTTCCTCATGTACCTCGGTATCATTTCGCTGACCCGGGCGATCGAGGACCCCGGGCGCTCCGCCCGCGCCGCTGCGATCATGACGCTGGTTGGCTTCGTCAACATTCCGATCATCAAGTTCTCGGTGGACTGGTGGAACACGCTCCATCAGCCGGCGTCGGTAATCCGTATGGGCGGCCCCACCGTCCACCCGAGCCTGCTCTGGCCGCTGCTGGCCATGGCTCTCGGCTTTACGCTGATGTTTTTTACTCTGCACCTGATGGCGATGCGCAACGAGATCCTGCGCCGGCGGGTGGCCGCCTTGCGGCAGGTGGCAGCCCGCCGCGCGGACCGCCGGCCGGTCGTTGAAGTGTCAGGATAGCCACCCGCCACGGGCGGCAGGAAGTTGAGAAGGTCTCGCCGGGCGGCTCAGAACGCCCGGAACGTCAGCGTGGTCAGCGAGCGTACGATGCCCGGCACGTTGGCGATGCTCTCGTTGATGAACTTGCCGACATCGACGTCGTCCTCGAGGTAGACCTTCATCAGGAGGTCGTATTCGCCGCTGGTCGAATACAACTCCGACACGACCTCGCGTTCGTACAGTGCATCCGCGACCTCATAGGTCCTGCCCGGGGCACACTGAAGCTGGACGAAGACGGCCCGCATGGAACCTCCTTTATTTCCGCGGCCCTTGTCTTAGACCGTTATACGCCGCGCTGCACGACGCGCCGTGTCCGCCTCCGATCAAAAAGCGACCACTTCCGCGAAGTCGATTACTCCGCTCCGCCCTTACAGTACAAGCAGGGCGCGGACCAGTGGGTGATCGGGATCGGTGAGGCCGTCGATGACATTGAAATGGTGCCGCTTGGGCTCGACGACCGTATTCACCTTCGCTCCGGCGCCCCAAGCGTCCTCCATCAAGGCAGTCTGGCGCAGGAACTCGGGCCGTTCCTCGGCGCCCACCCAGAAGGTGATCTCCATTCCTTCGGCAGGCTGCAGGAGAGCGGGGCTTTCCCGTCCCGCTTCGGTTTCGTCGATTCTCAATGTCTGGTTCATGCTGGTCTTCATCAGCGGCCGCAGGTCATGAACGCCGGAGATCGAGACAGTCCTGCGGATGCGGCTAAGCACGTCCGGCGGGAGCGGTGACGCCGATGACACCATTCGAGAGACTAGGTGCCCGCCCGCCGAGTGGCCGGAGAGGTGAATCGGCCCCTCGATCAGCGAGGCCGCGTGTGTGACTGCCTCGCCGATCTGCCGGGTGATGTCGCCGATCCTCGCTTCCGGGCAGAGCACGTAGGACGGCATCGCGACCGCGTATCCGGCGGCCACCGGTCCGGCTGCGGTGAAGGAGAAGCTCTCCTTGTCGAACAACATCCAGTAGCCGCCGTGGACGAAGACGACGAGCCCCTTAGGCCTGCCTTCGGGCAGGAACAGGTCGAGCCGGTTGCGGACATGAGGTCCATAGGCGATGTCTGCCTGGAGGCGACCGGCTCGCCCGAGTTGGTCGCGAAAAGCCTTCGATCGAACGGGCCAATCTTCCGCAATGGCGTCTGCGCCCGGAATGTAGGCCCGGTTGGAGTAGGCGTCGTCCCAGTCGATGATGTGATCCATGCTTTCTTTCATCCGCTGCGTGCGTCTAATGACGCCTCAGGCGTCGGTGCGGCAGGGTGTAGCAGGCCCTCGGCCTTGAGGTCCTGCCAGAATGCGGCCGGGTTGTCAGCTTTCATCAGTTCTAGGTTGCTGACCACCTCGGACACCCTTTGCCCGCCCGGGATCACGGACACGACGGAATAATGCGCGAAGGGGAAGCGCAGGGCGGCTTCGATGAGCCGCACGCCGTGGCGGGCGCACATTGCTTCGATGCGCTCGACACGCTTCAGGATCTCGGGCGGCGCCTCGGAGTAGTTGTACATGGCGCCGGGCTTCGCGCCGGTCGCAAGGATGCCGGAGTTGTAAGGGCCGCCGAGTACGATACCGATGCCGCGCTGTTCGCAGAGCGGCAGAAAACTGTTCAGCGCCTCCTGTTCGAGAAGCGTGTAGCGTCCGGCGAGCAGGAAAATGTCGAAGTCGCCGCGTTCGGCCAGCGCCTGGGCCATCTCCCACTCGTTGATCCCCGCGCCGAACGCCTTGATCACGCCCTGGTCGCGCAGCGAGACCAGCGCATCGTAGCCGGAGGCCATGAACTCCTCGATCCGCGCGTCCGCCGTTTCCTTGCTGCCGTGGGTGAAGATATCGAGATCGTGGGCGAAGAGGATGTCGACGCGGTCGACGCCCAACCGCTCGAGCGAAGCCTCGAACGAGCGCAACACGCCGTCGCGGCTGTAATCGTAGACCTCGCGGCGCGAGGGCGTGTCGAAGAACTTACCGATGCCCGTGCGCTCCTCGGGAGCGCAGACCTGCAGCAACCGGCCGATCTTGGTCGAGAGCACATAGTCGTCCCGGCGCTTGCCGCGCAGGAAGCGGTTCAGCCGTGTTTCGGACAGGCCGAGGCCATAGAGCGGCGCCGTGTCGTAGTAGCGGATACCGCCGTCCCACGCGGCCTCGAGCACCGCCTGTGCCTCGTCCTCGGAGATCGGCCGATAGAGGTTGCCCAGTGGTGCTGAGCCGAAGCCGAGTTCGGTGAAATCCAGCCCCCCATTGCCCAGCCGATCGAAATGCCGAACCCTCATGGAACCTCCTCCTCCAACTGGACCGGGAGACTAGCACAGACTGGTTCGGTCAAAAGTGGCCGGGAACATTGGACAGAGTTTTTCCCCGTTGCTAGCTACCGAAACATAACCATTGAGGACAAAGTGGCAGAGAAATTCAGAAGCAAGTTCTGCGCCGATCCTTCTGCCGCATCTTCAAGGAGCTCTACCGGCGCAACAAGGATCTCATGGCGGAACTCTCATGAGTAAGTTTCAACGCCAAATGAAGGCCGCGCTTTCCGAACTCGGCGGTGCACTGACCGGAGTGGACGAAAGCGCGATCGAGGCGGGCTGCGAGACACTGGCGCGGGCTCGGCACATCGGGGTCGCGGGCTGCGGGCGCGAACTCTTGCAGATGAAGGGCTTTGCGATGCGGCTCTTCCACCTGGGCTTGCCGGTTTCGATTGTGGGCGACGTGACGATGCCGCCGCTCGGGAAAGGCGACGTTTTCCTCGTTGCTGCCGGCCCCGGCGAACTTGCCACAATGACCGCCCTGATGAACGTCGCCAAGAATGCCGGCGCTTACAACCTTCTGATAACCGCCCAGCCGGAGAGCAGCGCCGGGCGCCTTGCAGATTCCATGATCGTCATCCCGGCCCAGACCATGGCGAGCGACCAGGGCGAGGCGAAAACTTCCGTCCTGCCGATGGGCTCGGTCTTCGAGGGCGCCCTGTTCGTTCTGTTCGAAGTGATGGTGCTGAGGCTGAAGACGCTGCTCGGCGTGTCGCCTGAGGCCATGCGCGCCCGCCACACCAATATGGAGTGAACAATGCGCTACGAACTGATGCTGCCGCACCAACTCCGCACGGCGATCGCCGAGAACTGGCCGGTCGTGCTGCCGCTTGGCGTGCTCGAATACCACGGCGAGCACATGGCGGTCGGAATGGACACGCTGGCGGTCATCAAGATGCTCGATCTCGTCGAGCGCGAGATGCCGATCGTGATACTGCCGCCTTTCTATTATGGCGCCGCGAGCTATGCGGTGGCGCCGCCGGAAGGCAGCGGCTCGGTACATGTCGAGAGCAGGAGCCTGGCACCGTTCGCAGAAGATCTCTTCTTCTCGCTGCTGAGGATCGGCTTCCGCAACATCCACGCCATCATCCATCACCAGACCGAGAACTTCGTCGCGGGCATGCCGACCGACCTCGCTTTCAAGACGGCCGGAAGGCAGGCGATCTTCCGCTTCCTGGAAAAGGAGCACGGCGAGGGCTGGTGGGGCGACGAGGCTTCAGCCAATTACTATGCCGATCACGCAGCGGGCGCCAATCCGTTCAACTGGGTGCAAGTGCACCCGCTGATGTCGCCGGATATCTTGGCAAACTATCCGTTCGACCATGCCGGCGAGGGCGAGACGTCGCTGATGCTGGCGCTTTGTCCCGAGGCCGTCGAGATGGAACGCGTGGACGAGAACCAGGGCTGGTACACGGCGAGTGCGAAGGATGCGAGCAGCGAGATTGGCGAGCGTGGCCGCGACATGATCCTACAGCGGCTGCGTAAACTGCTCGGCTGACACGCCAGCCGCCTACTTCACCGCGCCCGCGGTCATGCCCTTGATCAGATAGCGCTCCAGCAGCACCCCGATGACGATCAGCGGCAGGATGGCGGCGAAGGAGAGCGCCGCCATCGCCCACCAGTTGATGCCCTGGCTGCCCGTCTGCGAGGCGACCATGACCGGCAGCGTGTTGGCATGAGTGGACGTTAGCAGTGCGGCGAAGAAGTACTCGTTCCAGGTGAGTACGAGGCTGAGGATGAAGGCCGCGACCATGCCGGGGAGTGCGATCGGCAGGATGACGCTGAAGAAGGCGCCCCAGATCGAGAGGCCGTCGACGAGAGCCGCTTCCTCGAGTTCTGTCGGGATCGACTCGAACTGGTCGCGCATGATCCAGATGACGATCGGCAGCACCGTCAGCGTGTAGAGAAGGATGAGGCCGATCTGCGTGTCGAGCAGCGCCAGTTCCTTGTAGAGCACGAGGAATGGCAGGGCGAGCACCACCGGCGGAAGGATCAGTTGCGACAGGAAGAAGAACGAGATGTCGGCATTCTTCATGAAGGTGAAGCGATAGGAGAACCGCGACAGGCCATAGGCCGCGAGCGAGCCCAGGATCACCGCGATCGTCGATGACGCCACGGCCGCGATCGCCGAATTGAAGAAGCGCTTCAGGAATTCGCTGCGGACCGTGCTCTCCGCGCCGATCGTATCGGGCGACAGGCCGAGCGAGCGCCAGCCGAGCCAGGCCGGCTGGTAGTCGACCCACGGGATCAGCGCGCCCTTCATCACGTTGGGCGCGATCTTGAAGCTGGTCGTCACCGTCCAGTAGATCGGGAAGAGGCACACGATCGCCCAGGCGATCAGCAGCAGGTATATGACCGTCCTGCCGGCCAGCCGCCTCGCCCTAAAGGACGCATCGCCGTCGCTGTCGCGAAAAATCTGCTCTTTCATGTCCGGGGCCTCGCGAGGCGTTCGGCGAGCTTCATCAGGATCGTCATCACGATGATGATGATCACCAGATACACCATGGCGAGCAGCGTCCCGTAGCCCACATTGGAGCGATCGCGATATTCGCGGAAGATGAAGGACGTCACCGTGTCGGTCGCGCCGCCGGGGCCGCCCGCGGTCAGGTTGATGACGATGTCGGCCAGCTTCAGCTTGAAGATGATGCGGATGAGGATGGCGGTGATCGACACCGGCAGCATCAGCGGGAAGGTGATCTCCCAGAACGTCTTCCATGGGCCTGCGCCGTCGACCTTGGCTGCCTCGGTCAGTTCCTTCGGGATCGCCTGCAGCCCGGCCAGGATCATGATCATCATGAACGGAATGAACGTCCAGGCGTCCAGGACCATGATGGTCAGCCGGGCGATCTCGGGCGATCCGAAGAAGGACGGGTTGTCCCAGCCAAGGAAGCGGGCGAAGCCCGCAATCGGACCGAAGCGCAGTTCCAGCATCGACTTCCCGATCATCCAACTGACGGCGACCGGCGACAGCATCAGCGGCAGCAGGAAGGCCACGCGGAAGAATTTTCGCGCACGGATTTCGGCGTTGAGAAGCAGGGCGAGGCCGAAGGCGATGGCGTACTCGACCAGGATCGCCAGCGAGTACCAGACCATGTTGCGAAGCGCGTTCCAGTAGAACGGGTCGTTCCACATCTGGCGCACATTGTCCAAGCCGTTGAACTGGCGCCCGACCGGCGAGGACAGGTTCCAGTTCGAGAACGCGATGACCAGGCCGAACAGCAGCGGGAAGACCGTCAGAGATACGACGAAGAGCGCCGCCGGAAGTACGAAGAGCGTGCGCTTGCCGTGCTCGCCGCGGATCAGCACCTGGCTCCAGCACAGGCAGATCGCCCAGAGGATGTAGGCATGGAGTGTCGGCCGCCAGGTCTCGAAGCCGAGATCGGCATAGCCGAGGCGCTGCGCCGTCTGCGCTATCGCCACCGCTGCCAACAGGGCGGCCGAGCCCCATACGATGCCACGGCCGAATCGCTGCCGTCCCTCGGAAATATCGTCCGCGGTCACGACGTGAAGGAGATCGCCCTGGCTCATGTCTTAAATGGTCGGCTGGCGGGTTGCATGATGTCGTTTCCAGGGTCCGGCGCGGAAATCCGCGTCAACCCGCCGGAAGGGCAGGGTGCGCGCTTGGCGCACGCACCCCATTTCTCAACTCACAGGCCCAGAGAGGCCTTGTAGAGCTTGATCTGGTTCTCGCGGCCGATTTGGTCGGTGATCTTCTCCCAGGCTGCGGCGATTGCGTCCGCCGTCTCCTGCGCCGACTTGTACTGGCCGGCAAACCCCTTCGCCAGTTCGTCCTCGGCGACCGAGTAGTACTGGAAGATGCCGGGGATACGGGGTTCGATCGCCGCATTCGGGTGGTTGTAGCTGTCGAGGTTCGAGCCGAGATAGTCCTCGATGAACGCGCGGTCGTAGCCCGCCTTCTCCCACTCGTCGTACTGGAAGTGTGACTGGCGATAGGGTTGGAACCCGGACGGATAGGCCGAAGTCCAGAGGCTCAGTTCCTTGCCGCCGAGATGGGCCGCCGCCGACCATGCCGCCTTGCGCTTCTTCTCGTCGCCGGAGACGCGGTTGGTCACGTAGATGCCCCAGCCGATATAGGCCATGTTCGGGGCGAAGTTGCCGCCTGCCGGCGTTTCCCATTCGCCCTTCTTGGCGTTGTAGACCCTGTCCGATCCGGGCAGGATCGAGAAGCCGACGACATCGCCGACGACGGAGGTGTCGGAGGTGCGGGCATTGGAGCCGACGTCGCCCCACCAGGTCAGCGCCGCGCCGGTGCCGGCGAGGAACTGCTGGAATGCCGTGGTGCCCGGGTCGGCATTGATCTGGTCCGGCGGATAGGCGCCGGCGGCGATCAGGTCCATCACGTCCTGGATGGCCTGCACCCAGCCCGGGTTGTTGACGAGCGGCTTCATGGTGTCCGGGTCGAACAGCCAGGCCTTCTCGTCCGGGTGCTTGACGTAGGCGGTCGCGCGGTCTTCGAGGAAGTAGAAGCCGAAGCCGCCCCAGCCCTTCATCGGGTCGAGGAAGCCGTAGGCATCCATCCCGGTCAACGGATCCTTCTGGCCCTTCACCTTCTTGGAGAACTCGTTGACCTGCTGCCAGGTGGTCGGCATTTCGGTCAGGCCGGTCGCCGCGGTGATCGCCGGGTCGGTGAAGTAGTCCTTGCGGTAGGCGAAGGTGTGGCAGTCGCCGTCGATGGTGACGCGGTAGGTCTTGCCGTCCCAGGTGCCGACCGGCGGCTTCAGGTAGCCGACGAGGTCGTCCGCCTCGATCTGCGTCTTAACCCAGTCGGGCATCTCGTCGAGCAGGCCCTTGCCCGCGGTGTCGCCCTCGAAAGGCGCGCCCATCTCAAGGACGTCGAAATCGACGGTGCCGGTGGCGATCGACTGCTGCAGGCGGGCGTTGTAGTCGGCCTGGGCGAGGTCGATCCAGTTGATCTTGGCGCCGGTATAAGCCTCCCACGGCTTCAGGAAGCCGCGGAACAGGAAGTTGTGCAGGTTCTGGTTGTTGAGGCCCATGAAGGTGAGTTCGACGCCGGCGAATTCGCCCTCCTTCACACTGGCCTTCGTGGCGGCGAGACAGAGTTCGCCGACCTTCTGCCAGTCTGCGTCCGTCGGCGAGCCTTTGCCTACGCCCGGGATCTGCAGGATCTGGGCACGCAGGTCGTCCTGCGCCGCAGCGCTTTTCGTCATTGCGCCAAGGCCGGCTGATGAGAGAGCGCTGAGCGCGGCCACGCTCGCGGCCCCCTTGAGCACGGAGCGCCGTGTGGCACCCATGCGCATGAGATGGTTGTAGATGTCGACCTTCATGTCATTTCCTCCCAGACATGCTGCTGACCATGCAGAGTTCGGCGGCCGTGGCCGCCATCTGCAAGATCTTTCCCCCTATTGAGATCCAGAACGGGCGAACCTCCCAGCGGCCCGTTCGGTAGCGCAACGTCTTAGATGCGCCTGTAGAGCATCACTATTCTCGCAAGTCAGTCCGGTGTCAACGAGGGGCCGAGCGGCGATTCGCTTCATTGCTGCACGAACTTATAGTCTATCAGGCTCTGCTGTAGACTTGGGCGAGAGGCTTCGATAGCTTCCGCGAAAAATGGCGTGCCAGTGGGGGAGAGATGGCGCAAGTAGCAGTCCGCGACGTGTCGAAGGCGTTTGGCGCGGTGAAGGTGCTTCACGGCGTCAATGTCGACATTCCGGATGGCGCCTTCGTGGTCCTCGTCGGCCCATCCGGCTGCGGCAAGTCGACCTTGCTGCGCATGGTGGCGGGCCTCGAGAGCATCACCGGCGGAACGATCTCCATCGGCGACAGGGTCGTCAATCACCTGCCGCCGGCCCGACGCGACATCGCCATGGTCTTCCAGAACTACGCGCTCTATCCGCACAAGACGGTGGCGCAGAACATGGCGTTTGCGCTGAAGCTCAGGAAGACTGACCCCGCCGTCATCACGGAGCGCGTTAAGAAGGCGGCGGAAATCCTTGATCTGACGCCTTATCTCAGTCGATATCCCCGCCAGCTCTCGGGCGGTCAGCGCCAGCGCGTCGCCATGGGGCGAGCGATCGTGCGCGATCCGCAAGTGTTCCTGTTCGACGAGCCGCTCTCGAACCTCGATGCCAAGCTGCGCGTGCAGATGCGCACCGAGATCAAAGAGCTCCACCAGCGCCTGAAGACCACCACGATCTATGTCACCCATGACCAGGTCGAAGCCATGACCATGGCTGACCGGATCGTGGTGATGCAGGCCGGGCGGATCGAGCAGATCGGCGCGCCGCTGGAACTGTTCGATCGGCCCGCCAACACCTTTGTCGCCGGTTTCATCGGTTCGCCGGCCATGAATCTGCTGAAGGGCAGGGTGGCCGGCGGCGCGGTGGAAGTAGAGGGGTTTCAGTTGCCGCTCCCGCCCGGAGCACAAGTCACCGAAGGCCAGGAGGTTCTCTACGGCATCCGGCCGGAGCATTTCGAGCGCACGCCCGATGGCTTCTCGGCCCGCATCAGGGTCGTCGAGCCGACCGGCTCCGAGACGCTCGTATTCCTGCGGTTCGGCCAGGGGGAGATCGTGGCGCTCTTCCGCGACCGGCACAATTTCCAGCCGGACGAGACGCTGGCATTGCGTCCGCGACCCGAACTCGTTCATCTGTTCGATCCGGCCACGGGCAAGAGGCTCTGACCGTCTCGCCCCAAGCCGATGACAAAGACACCGGGAGGAACTGAATGCTGAAGGGTATCAACCCGCTTCTCAATGCGGACGTGCTGCGCGCGCTGCGGGCGATGGGGCATGGCGACGACCTGATCATCGCCGACACCAACTTCCCCTCCGACTCGGTGGCGCGCCAGACCCGGCTGGGCAAGCTGCTGCGGATAGACGCCAGCGCCGCCGAGGTCGCGAAGGCCGTTCTCTCGGTCTATCCGCTCGACACCTTCGTCGACGATGCGGCGGCACGCATGGAGATCGTCGGCAAGCCGAATGAGGTCCCGCCGGTGCAGCAGGAGGTTCAGCGCGAGATCGACGCCGCCGAAGGCAAGCCGTGGCCGATGATCTCGATCGAGCGCTACGCCTTCTATGAGCGCGCCAAGCAGGCCTATTGCGTGATCCAGACGGGCGAGAGGCGGTTCTACGGCTGCTTCGCGTTCCGCAAGGGCGTCATTCCTCCGGATGCGGTCTGACCCCATGTCCGGAAAGCCGGTCGTCATTCTCGGCGTCTTCGTCGCCGATACCGCGTATAGGGCGGCCCGCCAGCCTCGGATGGGCGAGACGCTGCTCGGCAGCGGCTTCAAGCTCGGGCCGGGCGGGAAGGGCTCGAACCAGTCCGTCGCAGCGGGCCGGCTGGGCGCTGACGTGACCTTCATCACCAGGCTCGGTCGCGACCCCTTCGCCGACATGGCCAAGGCGACCTGGCGCGATGCCGGTGTGAAAGCTGCTGTCATCGAGACGCCGGAGAGCTACACCGGTGCCGCCTACATCTTCGTCGAGGAGACGACCGGGAACAACGCGATCATCGTGTCGCCGGGAGCCGCCGGCCTCATCTCAGCCGACGACATCGAGGACAATGCCGAACTGATCCGCTCCGCAGGGGTGTTCGTCACCCAACTCGAGCAGCCGATCCCCGCCGCGCTGCGCGCGCTTGAGATAGCGCGGAAGGCGGGGGTTGTCACGATCCTCAATCCCGCGCCTGCCGCCGCCCTGCCGGAGTCAGTCTTCGGCCTCTGCGACTATGTCACCCCGAATGAGACCGAGACCGAGGAATTGACCGGGATCAGGGTGGAGTCGGTGGAAGACGCCCGCCGCGCCGCCGATGCGCTGCTGCAAAGGGGAGTGGGCGCCGCCCTGATAACGCTAGGGGAAAGGGGGGCGCTGCTTCACACGAGGAACGGTTCCGAGATGATCCCTGCCTATGTGGCAGGCCCAGTGGCGGAAACCACGGGCGCGGGGGACGCCTTCAACGGTGGATTTGCCGCCGCTTTGTCGCGTGGCTACGAGCCGGTCGAAGCGGTGCGCTTCGCCTGCGCCGTCGCAGGCATCTCGGTGACCAGGCCCGGCACGGCGCCTTCCATGCCGACGCTCTCCGAGGTGGAGGCGCTCCTGGCGCGATGAGCGCCAGCATCCCATGGACCTAGCTCGATTGGGGAACGATGTGGTTCTCCGGCTGACTCAATCGGACCCCTTCGACGTCCGCTTCACCAGCAAGATCCTGCGGTCGAACCACGGCCGCAGGAACGGCAGCGCCACCGACCCGAACATGCCTAGCATCTTCATCTGCAGGCCGGGATAGATTGCGAACCGGCCGCGATGCAGCCCGGCGAGAGCCGCCCGCGCCACCTCGTCCGCGCTGCGCATGCCGCCGGCTCCGATCGCGGCATGCGCCTCGGGCGGACGCAGTGAACGCTCGGCCAGGAGTTGGGGCGTTTCCGTGTCCGGCGGGAAGCAGATGGAGACGGTGACACCGTAAGGCCTGGCTTCCGCTCGCAACGCCTCGGCGAAGCCGGCGACCGCGTATTTCGACGCGCAATAGGCGGTGTATCCGTACACCCCGATCAGGCTCAGGCCGGAGCCGACCATCAGGATCTGTCCGCGACGCCGGGCCTTCATGCCCGGATAGACGGCGCGGACGGCGTTCACAGTCCCCAGCAAATTGATCCTGATCTGGTTCTCGAATTCCTCGGAGGTGACGGATTCGAAGCGGCCGGGAATGACGATGCCAGCGGACGTGATCAGGGTGTCACACGGGCCGAGCTCGCGCTCGCATTGTTGGATCGCCGAGCCGAGCGTCGCGGCATCGCCGACATCGGCAGGCTGTGCCGCAAACCTTTGGCCGTGCTTGCCGAATTCGGAGACGAGCGCCTCGCGCTGTGCCGCGAGCGCTGCTTCTGTCCGTGCTATGACCGTCACGTCGTCGCCGCGAGCGGCACTCGCGCGAGCCAGGGCGGCGCCGATGCCGCTCGAACCTCCGGTGATGATGACGTGTGCCACGATCCGCTGCCTGTTGCGGTGCGACTAGCATGGGAAGGTCCGTCGCGCCAGAACTGCGCCTTGGATAGAGTGACAGCAAAGCTTGCGCTGATGTTCCGAAATTGCGTAGAGGCAAGTATCGGCGGCCTGCCTGAGGGGGCAGTCGTCGATTGAGTGATTCCGCAGGTGCGGAATCGTGAGTGGGGACTTCTTGCGTTTTGGCGACCTTCGGGCATGGCTGGTGGCTGGTCGCGGCAACCTTCGTCGTCGCAGTGGCCGTGACATACCTCACCGATCGCTTCGCTCTGCCCCGCAAGGTGGCAGCAGGTGCTCTTGGCGAGCGCCAGCCCGGGCAGGCAGTGATCGACATGGCCGCGCGCATTCCCGCGGTAGCCTTGATCTATGCCCTGTTCTTCGCGATCTCGTGGCGCCCGTATTACGCGCTGACTGCAGTGGTGAGTACCTTCTTTATCTTCACCGCTATTTCACGTGCGAAATACGAGTTCATTCGAGAGCCGCTGGTCTTTTCGGATATCGCACTGGTTCTGCTGGTGTTCCGTCACAAGACCATGTTCTACGCCACCTGGCTCAATCTGGTGTTCTGGTGTGTTGCGCTCGGCTACGTGTTCGGGGCCTCGGCGCTTTTCATGATCTATGAGCCGTCGTTGCTTCCATCACAGGGGCGTTTAATCCTGATTTCAGGCATGGTGATGGCGGCGGCCGCGCCCTGGCTTTTTCTGTATCAGCCAGGGTACAGACATGCGATCTCGCGCATTTCCTCGGCCTTGACCGGCAAGGATGGCGCAATTGCTCTCACCGCCAGGCTCGGCACGTTCGCGTCTGTCCTGTATGGATTTCTCGCCTGGCTGAAGGAGCCGACAGCCCCGGTTTCGGTTCCGGCTTCGGCGGGGGAAGGCCGTGATCTGCCGATGCCCAACATCGGCAAGGGGGAGGAGGAGAATCCGCTCCTCGTCGTCTGGCAGTCCGAATCGTTCATGGACATGCGCCATTTCGGTGTCTCGCCGCTGTCTCTGCCCAACCTGGACCGCCTGAGAAGCCGCGCGGCCGAATGGGGCCGCATGTCGAGCATCTTCGAAGGTGGCTATACGCTGCGAACGGAGTTTTCGGTCATCACCGGCTTACCCCCGGACGATCTCGGCCCGGATGCCGCTCACCCTTACCTCCGAGCCGGTGCGTATTCGGAAGCCGCCTGGCCGAATCGCCTGCGCCGCGCGGGATGGTCCACCCGCTTCCTTCACCCCTACGACCGGCAATTCTTCTCGAGGGACCGCGCCCTGCCGCAACTCGGCTTCGAGACGCTTTCCATGCTGGAAGAATTCGAGAAAACGGGGGGCGCGGCCGGCGCTTACGTAAGTGACATGACGTTGGCCGAGCGGGTCCTTGAATACTGCCGAGAAGGTTCCAAGAGCACTGGGCAGTTCATCTTCGCGGCCTCGATCGAGAATCACGGCCCTTGGCAGCCTGGCCGCCACGAGGGATGCAAGCACCCGCTCGACATCTATCTCGCGATCCTCCAGCGTTCGGACGAAGCCCTCGGCTTCCTGGCAGACGAGTTGGACCGGCTCGACCGTCCGGTGTGGCTTGCCTTCTACGGCGATCACGCCCCCTTGCTTAAATCCTTCTCCGATCCCTTTCCCGATCCCCGGACCGACTATCTGATTGTGCCGCTCGCTCGCGCGGGTGCCGGATCTCGGCCGGCCAAGACAGCGACGGAAAAGGCTCCCTGGCAGATCATAGCCGATACGCTGAGGCACATGGCAACTGAGCAGTTCGACAGGCGGGCAGTGGAGGCCCGCCAATGACGCCCGGAGCGAAGGGCGAGACAAGATCGCCGCGTGAGACCTTTCTGTTCCTTCAGGGGCCGTCCTCGCCGCTCTTCGCGAGGATCGCCGACAAGTTGGAGGCGCTTGGCCACCGTTGCATCCGGGTCAATCTCTGTGCGGGTGACTGGATGTTCTGGCGTCGGCCGGGCGCAGTCAACTATCGGGGTCGCATCGAGGACTGGCCGGCCTATGTGGCGGCGCTGATGGATGCACAAGGTGTGACCGGCATCGTCCTTCTCGGCGAAGAGCGGCCGCATCACGTCGCAGCGATCATGGCCGCCAGGGCGCGCACCATCAAGATCTACACCGTGGAGATGGGATATCTGCGCCCCGACTGGGTAAGAGTCGAGATTGGCGGGAGCGGCCACCACTCGCATTTTCCGGCGGACCCGGACGCCATTTTCGAGGCCGCCAGACACCTGCCGGAACCCGAGTTCGCGCCGCAGTTCGAGCACAGTTTCTTCTACGAGGCTGTCTATGACCTGATGTTCAACCTTCCGAACGTCTTCCTCTGGTTCCTCTATCCGCACTACCGCTGGCATGCGATCTATCACCCGCTGGCGGAATATGCCGGCTGGATCGCACGTCTCATGAAGGCGAAGCGACGCACACGGGAGCGCGAGGAAACGCTGAAGAAGGTGCTCGCCGACGACGCTCCTTACTTCATCTTCCCCCTGCAATTGGAGACGGACTACCAGATCAGGTCCTATTCCACCTTCCGGAGCCAGTTGGAGGCGATCGACCTCGTCATCGGGTCGTTCGGGGCGAATGCGGCGTCGAATTCCCGGCTGCTGGTGAAGGTCCATCCGCTCGACAATGGCCTCGTCGACTGGAAGGCGAAGGTATCCGATCTGGCGGAAAAGTACGGTGTTCCCGACCGAGTGTTCTTCATCGACGGCGGCAATCTTACCCGCATGCTCGCAGGCTCCGCCGGCGCCATCACGATCAACTCGACCGCCGGGCTCGTCTGTCTCCAACAGGGACGTCCGCTCAAGACGCTGGGCCTCGCGATCTATGACATTCCCGGCCTGACCTCGTCCCTGCCGATCGACCGCTTCTGGCAGGAGGCGACAACGCCCGACGAGGCGCTATTGAACGCGTTCATCCGCCTGATAGCCGTCACGATCCACGTGCGCGGCAACTTCTACTCCCAGAAGGGCGTGAACGCCGCGGCCAAGGCGATTGCATGGCGCTTCGACGAGGGCTCGGTCAACGAGCCCGGCGGCTTCGTCTCCAAGCCGCCGCGCTCGCGGCCCTTGAAGTCAGGCGCTAGCCTGACCGAGCGTGCCGGCTAGCTTTCTCCGGCCATCCTGCGCAGCACCGCCTCGATATCGACGGAACCGACGCCGAAGTTCCGGGAAACCAGCGCCTGCAGCTTCTCGGCCGTGGTCGCGACGGTGAACTCGATCTGCTGGGGCGTGTGCTCGCTCGTGATGAAAAAGCGCAGGCGCGCCAGGCCCTCGGGCACCGCCGGGTGGATGATCGGCATCACGTTGATGCCTGCCGCAAGAAGATCGTTCGACAACTGCGCCGCGCGCATAGAGTCGCCGACGATCAGGGGGATCACCGAGCAGCCGACGCTCACCCCTGTGTCCAGCCCCCGCGCCCGGGCAAGTTCGAAGAACAGCTTGCCGTTGCTCTGCATGCGCGCGACGCGTTCCGGCTCGCGGTCGATGAGTTCTAGGGCGGTCCGCGCGCTGGCGGCCAAAGCCGGCGCTAGGCCGACGCTGTAGACGAAGCCACCCGCGGCGCCTTTGAGCAAGGTGACGAGCGCCTTGCTGCCGGCAATATAGCCGCCGCAGCTCGCGGTCGTCTTGGAAAGGGTGCCCATCCAGATGTCGACGTCGCGCGGATTGCAGCCGGTGTGCTCCGAAGTACCCCGGCCGGTTTTCCCGATAACGCCGAGTGCATGGGCCTCGTCCACCATCAGCCAGAAGCCAAAGCGCGACTTCAGCTCGATCAGTTTTGGCAGGTCGGCGATATCGCCGTCCATGGAGTACACGCCCTCCACGACGACGAGCACGCGCCTGTATCGGCCCTCGGTCGACTGCAGGATCTTCTCCAGTTCCGCCACGTCGTTGTGCCGGAACCAGCGGCGATGCGCGCCCGAGAGCTTGGCGCCGACGAGAGCGCTGTTGTGGATGAACTCGTCATGGAGGATGAGATCTTCCGGGCCGAGCAGGGTGCCGATCGTCGTGACATTGGTCAGGTAGCCGCTGACGAAGACGACGGCGGCTTCGGCTTCGTAGAAGGAGGCGAGCTTCTCCTCCAGTTCGTGATGGGCCGGACGCTCGCCGGCGACCACCCGGCTCGCCGAAGCGGAGATGCCGTAACGCTCGATGGCATCCTTGCTGGCACGGAGCACCTCGGGATGCCTGTTGAACCCGAGATAGTCGTAGGACGCGAAATTGATCAGCGACCTGCCGTCGACCACCGTGGTAGCGCTGGCCGCGCCCTCGTGGCTACGGAAGAAGGGATTGCCGATGCCAAGCAATTCCCCGGCCGTCTCCTGGGCCATGATCTGCTTGTATTCGGGCAGGTCGGAGAAGGCTGTGGCCGCATGCGCCACCGACGGAGAGGGCGCCCGCGTCTGGCGCCTCTGTGCGCCAGCACGTGCATGGTCCTTCATGAACGATAGGACCTGATCGCGGACGAGGGAGGGATCACCCTCCTTGCGCCGGCCCGTCATTGTGCGCCTGCCTGAGCGCGGTTGGCGTGGAGCGCTGCGAGGTGGTCCACGACCATCGCGTCAACACCCTGCTGCTGCGTAGGTTCGGAGCGTTCGACCACCTTCTGATAAAGCTTTCGCGCCACGTCCCCGACCGTAGTGCTTTGCGTGACACTCGAAAGGGGCATCTCGAATCCGGTCTTCTGCCGGAAGTTCATTCCGAGTTCCATGGCCATCAGGCTGTCCAGGCCGATGTCCTTTATGACCTTCAGCGGAGAGATATCGCTCGCCGGAATCCTCAGGATCGAGGCGATCTCTGTTGCCACGAGTTGGAAGATCGCCTTCTCGCCTGCTTCCGGCGCCTTGCCGGCGACCAGCGCTGCAAGGTCGATCGTATCGCCGTCCGCACCGGAGACCTCGCCACGCGACGACCGCGCAACGATCTCGAACAGCGGACCGGATACGGTCTTAAGATTGCGCGCCATGCCCATGTCGATGTCCGCGATGGCGACCACGGCAGCGTCCACGTCGCCTGGATCGCGGGCGATGTAATCGTCCACGTACGCGAGCGCCTGGGCGGCTGTCATCCCAGTCTTGCCGATGCGCTTCGACAGGATTTCGTTCACGTCGGCATTGCGCGTGAGGAAACCCGTGTCGGAGATCGCCCCAAAGCCGACCGCCAGCGCAGGCAGGCCGACCCGGCGGCGCTCCTTGGCCAGACCTTCGAGATAGCCGTTGGCCGCGACATAGTTCGCCTGGCCGGGATTGCCGACAAGGGTCGTCGCCGACGAGAACATGATGAAGTTGTCGAGCTGGTCGCTCCGGGCCAGCCGGTCGAAAATGGCCGCCCCCTTTGCTTTCGGCTCGACCACGGCACTGACGCGCTCCTCCGTGAGGTTCTCGATCATCCGGTCGTCGAGCACCATCGCGGCGTGGACGACCGTCTTCAGCGGGCCATCCGAGCGGATTGCGTCGAGCATCGCACCGACCGCGGACTCATTCGTGATGTCGCAAGCATAAAGCTTGGCGGTCATACCCTGGGCTGCCCACTTCTTCATCGCCGCCGTCGTAGCTTCGTCAGCGACGCCGCGGCGCGAGCAGAGTGCAACCTTCTTCGCGCCCTTATCCACGAGCCAGTTGGCTGCGCCCAGCCCGAAGCCCCCGATCCCGCCGAGCACCAGGTGAATTCCGTCGGCATCGATCTTGAGGCCGGGGCCTTGGGCTTTCCGGACGGTGTCCACGCCGGCCGCCGGCGGCACGACCACGATCTTTCCGATATGGCCGGACGACTGCATGAGCCTGAAGGCGTCGACGATCTCGTCAGCCCGGAACGCGCGATAGGGCAACGGCGTCAGTTCGCCCTTCTCGAACATCGAGGACAACTGCGCCAGAAGCGATGCGCTGAGCTCTGGCTGGGCATTGAGCAATTGGTCAGCATCGATGCCGAAGTAGCTGATATTCCTACGGAATGGCCTGAGTCCGATCTTCGTGTCGCCATAGAAGTCGCGCTTCCCGAGCTCAAGGAAACGGCCGAACGGCTTCAGCAGCGACAGGCTGCGCTCCATCGCCTCCGAGAAGAGCGAGTTGAGCACCATGTCGACGCCGGCTCCATCCGTCACCGACAGGACGTCGTCGACGAAGTCGAGGCTGCGGGAGTTGAAGACATAGTCGGCGCCGAGCGTCTCCAGGAGCCGGCGCTTCTCCAGCGAGCCCGCGGTGGCGATGACCTTGGCGCCGCGGCTTTTCGCGACACTGAGCGCGGCGAGCCCAACGCCGCCGGCCGCGCCGTGCACGAGCACGGTTTCTCCCTCCCTCAGTCGCCCGAGTTCGACCAGCGCATAGTAGGCGGTCAGGAAGGCGACCGGCAGGGTGGCGCCGGCCACCGGGTCGACGCCGTCCGGCAGTCTCGCGACACCCGAGCGCTTGACGCGGACGTGGGTCGAGAAGGCTGCCGGGGCCACCGCCATGACGAGGTCGCCAGGGGCGAGGTCGCTCACCTCGGCGCCGATTGCCACGACTTTGCCGGCACACTCCATGCCGATCGTCGGGCCGGCGAAGCCATCCTCGAGCGCCTCCTCGGGCAGCATGCCCATGGCCCACATGACGTCCCGGAAGTTCAGGCCTGCCGCCGCCACTTCGATCAGCACTTCGTCGAGGCCGGGCGAGGGGACGGAAGTCTCCTCCCAGACCAGGCTCGTGACCTGCGAGGTCACGTCCTGACGGATCGTGGCCGCGGAGAAGCTGGACGTCGCCAGTTGGGCGTTGCTCAACGGGCCAGGTACGACGCGAACCTCGTCCGCGTCTCCGGTTGCCGCATCGAGCGCCCATTCGCGGTTTCCGCTGGCCTGAGAGATCAGCGACAAGGCGAGTTCCGCCCGCTCTGCCAGGTCGGATTTTGCGGTATTGGTCAGTTCGACCCAATGCACCTCGATCCCGGGGAATTCGTTCCGCAGGACGCGAGCATAGGCATGCAGGCCGTCGCTGCTTGCTGCCGAATGCGAGAGTGGCGGGACATCGGTAGTGGCCGAAGCGACTCCGGCATGCTCTTTTGCGACGAGGATCGCAAGCTGCTTCCGCCTTTGCCCCTCGTCGGCTCCGTTTTCAGGCACACCGTCCAGCAGTCCCGCGATCATGCCGAGCTTCATCACGTTCGAGGCGAGCCAGTTCGATCCGTCCCCTTCGACTTGTTCCGGGATGAATATCAGTCTGGTGTCACCGTCGAGCTTCTGGACCGCTTTGGAGATAAGGTTTCTGTCGGCTTCGGAGTGGCCGCCGATCGCCACGGCTGCAATGAGCGAGCGGTCGAGATCGGCCTTGGCCTTCGACAGGACATCCGCCGAGGCAACGAGCAAGCCGCCGCTGACTTCATGCGCCGCAGTGCGCGGCGCACGCCGCATGGCTATCCCTTCGATCGAAACGACGGCGCCATCGGCAAGTTGGTGTTGTACGGCCGACCCATCATCCACCTGGAGGGTGCGCAGCAGTGCGCTCCAGTCATCAACATTCGCGAACTGGCCGACAGGGAAGTCGACATCCTTGCTGCGGTCGAACCATCCCGGCATAAGCCCATGGATGAAGTCCGCCAGAGGCCCCGCATCGGGAGCGCAAAGCAGAAGGCGCGTCGCTGGCCCGAGCAGCGGCTCCACATCGGCGTCGGAACTAAGCAGTGAGAAGGCGTGGTCGGCGGCGCTGACGATGATATCCGCATGTCCGACCGAACGGGTCTCGGAGGGCTTCACAACGGACACTTCCGGCCTGTGCTCGAAGGCAATGCTCAGTTCATCGAACGCTTCCGGCCGCGTTTCGACAATGACGAGCCTGCTGCCATGCCGTGCCGCGGTCCTGGCCAGACTCTCGGAAAGCGACCGCGATACGGTGCCAAGTTCAACGATCGTGCGAACGGGAGCGTCGTGACGCAGAGCCCCGACAGCTTCCTCGAGCCCTGCGGTCACCATCTTCGCCCGCGCCGAGGCCGCCGGAGCACTTGCCCGCAAAGCTTCCAACGTCGTCTCGCCGACACCTTGCGAGCCCGAGCGCGCAGTGTCTTCTGTGCCGGTGGAATCCATCGCGGACCCGCGGACCTCGAGGCGCGACAATGCCTCCGCATAGACGCCATTGATCGCGGTGATTTCGGCAATCCGGTCCGGGCGCTCCCGATAGATCACGTTCAGAATGTCTGACACCGGAGGGAGCGAACAGTCGCTCTTCAGCGCCCAGCCGGTTTCGTCCTGCTCGGCGAGCCCGATATCGACCAGGGTGTTCAGGCAGTTCGAGAGGAAATGCTGGAAATCCTGATCTCCGGGCAATCGGTGCGCAACCGCCAGTCTTGGGCCAGTGCAGAGCCTGCGTGCGATATCGTAGCAGGACCGGAAGACCGCAGCCTCGAGCATTTGCGAGGAACCGTCTCCCTGCTCCTGACCCTCTGACTTGATGAAGGTCAGCGAGCGCGACTTGCTGTCGGCCCGATCCAACGGCTTGCGCAGGCTCAGGCTGCTAGGCACTCGGGCCTGATGGTAGCTGACGCTGGCGAGCGGCTTGCGCTGGCGCAGATAGGTCCGCCGGAAACGGCAATCCTCGAACCTCGCCACCACCTCGCCGCTTTCGTTGACGAAGCTGAAATCCGCCTGGATCGAACTGCGGGAAGCCCGTCGCGTGTCGATGCGGGCTCCTGTGACGGTTTCTCCGATGCGATAGATCCGCGCCGAACCGATCCGGACCGGGACGTAGGGAGCGTCGCGCATCTCGGCCGAGGTATCGGCGAATACCCCGAGCAAGCCGTGGAAGACCGCATCGACCGAAACCGGATGCAGGCTGTATTCCAGATAGGGATTGCGGGTCGGCAGTGGGGGCTTGAGGGAAACCTCGGCATGTCCCTCGCTGACTGGGATTGCCTGGGCGAGCAATTGGAAGCTCGGTCCGTAGTCGAGACCGAGCTTGCGGGCGGTCTCATAGACTTCGGAGCCGCTCAATTTCTTCGCGATGCGCTTGACGGGGGCGACGCGCTCTGGCTCGGCCGAACTGATCTTGCGGCACCTCGCCATCGCATGAAGCGTCCAGTCGTCGCTGCTCAGGCGATCGCGTGACCTGATCTCGATGTCGCCGGTCGACGGGGAGATCGTGGTGGAAAGTTCCCGCGTCTGGTCCGGGGACAGGTCGAGCGGGCGAACGATCTCGAGATTGGAGATCTCGATCCGATCGGAGGTCAGGAACTGGCGGGCGGCCGACACGGCGATGTCGAGGAATGCGCTTCCCGGAAGAATCGCTTTCCCGTCCACCACATGCTCGGCAAGGTCCGGGAAGAGCTGCGCGTCGATGTGGTTCTTCCAACTGGCTCCCGAAGTGTCGACCCGCCATCCGGCAAGCGTGTAGGGTGTGTTCTGGCGGCCATAGAGGTCGACCGAATCGGTCGTGAACTCGTGGCGCATCTCCACGGATTCGAAGGGAAGCGGCGGGAGCACGACCCGCGCATCGCGTGAACCGAACGCCTTGGCGCGATCGAATGCGCCGCCATTGGCGATGATGCGCGAATAAACGGCCGAGACCGGGTCGGCGGGGCTTTCATCGCGCAGAAGAGACGGGATCGTGGCTGCGGCCGTCGCCCGCTCGCGGATCGTCTCCCTGAGGTAGGTCGACAGGATGGGGCGAGGTCCGACCTCGAGGAAGAGGCCGCAGCCGAGATCGAGCGCGCACTCGGTGCCGCCAAGAAAGTTCACCGGCTCGCGAACATTGCTCCACCAGTACTCCGGATCAAGGGCGGTTCCTGACAGGATCCCACCAGTTACGGTCGAGATGAACGGGATCTGGGTGGGCCTGAGCGCGATCTGCGCCATGTCTTCGAGGAAATCTTTCCTGGCGACCTCGATGAGCGGATGGTGGAAGGGGTAGTTGATGTCGAGGACTGAGCCGACCAGGCGCTCGGCCTTCATCTTCTCCTTCAACGCTTCGATCTGCTCGCTGGGGCCCGATGCCGTGATCGACGTCTTCGAGTTGACCGCAGCAACGACCAGGTGGTCGAGACCATGGCGCTCGAAGAATGCCTGCGCTTCCTCTGCTCCAAGTTGCAGCGCCGCCATCCTGCCCAATCCGGCGAGGCGATCCTGGTGGTACGACCGCTTGGCGATGACGGAAACGGCGTCCACGAGCGAGAGGGCCCCGGACACATAGGCCGCCGCAACCTCGCCGACGGAGTGTCCATAGACCGCATCGGGACGCACGCCCATCAGTCCGAGCACGTCCGCGAGCGCTGCCTGGATCGCGAACAGCATGGGCTGCGCGATCTTGGTATCGCGTAGCTTCGTCTCCAATTCGGGATCGAGCAGAAGGTCGGCGAGGCTGATATGCGAGCGGACCTGGAACAGCGCATGGATGACGTTGAAGCGATCGCGGAACGCCGTGTTGCGTCGATAGGCATCGATGCCCATGCCCGCCCACTGCGAGCCGTTTCCGGAAAAGACGAACGCAATCTTCGCCTGGTCGCGCAAGGCCTCGGCCTCGCTTGCTTCCTGCGCGTCGCGTCCCCGCACACGCGCGTCGAGGGCCTTGGCGATCGCCTCCGGATCGTCGGCTGCCACGGCGAAACGATGCTTCATATGTGGCCGGTTGGCCCCGGCCGAAGCGATGATCCTGCGGCGCTCCGCCGGATCGGCATTACGGATCGCATCCCGGTAATCGGTGAGTAGCGCCTCGAGGGCCGATGCCGTCTGGGCGCTGGCAAGGAAGACCTTGCCAGCCGGCTCTGCCTGGCGAGGCACACGGATTTCCTCAGGATCGCTGATGATGACGTGCGCGTTGGTTCCGCCGAACCCGAAGGAATTGATGCCCGCGAGCCGCGCATGCTTCCCGCGCAAGAGCTCGATCGGCTCTGCAGCAACGTGCACGTTGAGCGCGTCAAAGTCGACGGCCTCATTCGGCGTCTCGAAATGCAGCGACGCCGGAAAGCAGTTGTTCTCGAGCGCGAGCATCGCCTTCATCAGGCCCATGAGGCCGGAGGCGGGCTCGGTGTGTCCGATATTGGTCTTGATGGAGCCGATCGGAATCGGTGCACGGCGAGCCGCCCCGACCACGGTTCCGATGGACCAGATTTCGGACGGATCGCCCACCTTGGTGCCGGTTCCGTGGCCCTCGATAAAGGCAAGGCGGTTGGCGTCGATGCCGTTGCGCTCGTAGAGCGACTTCAGCAACTGCGCCTGGGCTTTTTCCGAAGGCAGCGAGATGCCGTTCGTCCGCCCCGCAGAGTTGACCGCAGTCGCGAGAATCCGGGCGAAACTGTGGTCTCCGTTGGAACGGGCCTGGTCGCTACGGCGAAGGATGACGACCGCGCCGCCTTCCGCGCGCACGTAGCCCATGCCCTCATTGTCATAGGCGCGGCAGAGCCCCTCGGGTGACAGCATCCGCGCCTGGGCGAAGCCGACGAAGGGCAGGGGATGGGTCAGTGCATTGACGCCGCCGACGATCGCGGTGTCCACTTCTCCGGCTTCGAGGGCCTTCACGGCGAGATCGAGCGCGACGAGGGAGGACGAGCAGGCCGTGTCGACGGTAAGACTCGGCCCGTTCAGCCCGAACACGTGCGAAATGCGGTTGGAGACGATCGACAGCGTATTGCCCGTCATGAAGTAGGGGCTCGCCGCTGCCGGATCCTCGACCACCAGGTTGCCGTGATCGAGTGCCGAGGCGCCAACATAGACGCCGATCCGCTGCTCGCGCAGGGCGGCATAGTCGAGATTAGCGCTTTCGAGCGCCCGCCAGGTGAGATGGAGGACCATCCGCTGCTGCGGATCCATCATCTGCGCTTCGCGCAGGCTGAGGCCGAATACCGCCGCATCGAACTTGAAGCAGTCGTCCACGATGCCGGCAGCAAAAGTGTAGGTTTTGCCACGCGTACCGATCTGCGGGTGCCAATAGCGGGACTGGTCCCACCGATCGGCGGGCACCCGGGTGATCATGCAGCGGCGCTGCCGCAGGACCTCGAAAAGTTGCTCAGGTGAATCCGCGCCCGGCGCAAGGACTGCGCGACCAATGATTTCTACCGACATCTGCCTTACGCCGCTGTACTCAGAATGTCACCGATCGCTGTGCTCAGAGCCGGATGCATTTGCCAATCCCACCACTCCTTCCCGAATGCGACCTCCTCCGACTTCCGGGAGTAGGAGACTCCAATGGGCAAGCTGCGATGATTCGTCCTCGAGAACACAATGGTTCCTATGAAATTCTTCGCCCAAATGCCTTCGCAACACCGCTTCAGTAGCCGAAGTGGACGCGGGACACAATTCAAGCGGTTGTGCTTGCGGCGTGTTAGCAACCAAATCAAGTGTTAGCGGCCAATTTTGCATCCGGGTACCCAGATTCTCGCGGTGCATCTGTGGACAACCCGAATCCCCGAAGGAAACCATCAGTGACGCTCTTTCGGTCATCTTGCAATGAATCCTGCAATCCTCACCCTGGGTCAGGATTTGAGGCATCGCTGCGGAAAGCCGGCGTCGCCGCTGCGCCCCCGGAACGATTGACAGCGGACGGGCCCGGACCCATTGGATGATCAGCCCGTGGAAAGGTGAGAGGGAATGGTCGCATTCGGAACGAGCGGATTGCGCGGCCTTGCGGTGGACCTGCTCGCCGGGCCGGGATACGCGCATGTCTGCGCCTTCGCCAGACATATGCTGGCCGGCGGCAGCCTTGCTCCGGGCGCCAAGGTGCTTGTCGGCCGTGACCTCCGTGCCAGCAGCCCGGAACTCGCCCGTCAGACGATCGCGGCGCTGGCGCAATCCGGCCTTACACCGGTCTACTGTGGCGTGATCCCCACCCCGGCGCTGGCGCTCCAGGCGCTCAAGCTGGGAGCCGGAGCGGTGATGGTCACCGGCTCTCACATCCCGGCGGATCGGAACGGTCTCAAGTTCTATCGGCCGGACGGCGAGATCGCCAAGGCAGACGAGCGCGCCATCGCCGCCCTGGCGCGAGAGAATGCCGGAAGCGCAGCGCCCTCGGAATTGCCTCGACTGCCGCCACCCGACGACGAAGCCGTTGCCGCCTATCTGGCGCGGTACCGAACCGCGTTTCCGCAGCCTGTGCTGCAGGGCAAGCGGGTCGGCGTCTATCGGCACAGCTCCGTCGCCGCCGACATCCTGGTCGATCTGGCCGGCGCACTCGGGTCCGAGGTGGTGCGCCTTGGCGAGAGCGACGGGTTCGTCGCCGTGGACACCGAGGCAATCGACGCTAGAACGGCGGACCGCCTCAAGGCCTGGTCGCGCGACCATCGCCTCGATGCGATCATCTCGACCGACGGCGACGGCGACCGGCCGCTCCTTGCCGACGAGACGGGACGGATCGTGCGGGGCGACGCGCTCGGCCTGATCTCGGCGAGGTTCCTGAAGGCCGACGCGGTGGTCACTCCGGTAACCTCCAATCCCGGAATCGTCGGCGGTGACGGATTCCGGCTGTTCCGAACGAAGGTCGGCTCGCCCTTCGTCCTCGAAGGGATGGCGGCCGCCACGGCGGCCGGGCACCGCGCAATCATCGGTTTCGAGGCCAATGGCGGCCTGCTCATTGGCAGCCCGATTGCCTTGCCGACCGCGGAGCTTGAGCCGTTGCCGACCCGCGACAGCGTGCTTCCCATTCTCTGCGCCCTCACGTCTGCCTTCGGAGCGGGGCTTGAACTGTCCGCGCTCGTGGCAGGCCTCGAACTCCCCGCATGTGCCAGCGGTCGATTGGAAAATTTTTCGCGCGACGACAGCGAGCGGCTGATGACATGGCTCAGCGAGGACGAAGAAAATGTCCGGACTTTCCTCGGTGGGTTGGGCGACCTGTCGGGAATGGATGACACGGACGGGCTGCAGATGACGCTTTCCGATGGAGGCTCGCTGCACTTACGCCCTTCCGGAAATGCGCCTGAAATGCGGTGCTATGCCTCGGCGCAGAGCGAGGAGCGAACGTCCGCTCTTCTTGCTGCCGGCCTGGAGAGAATTCGGAGATTCGCGCAGGTCCCGGGTTTGAAGACCGGGTAAGGTTCTGAGCGGTCTGCAGGTGATCTCGGCTGTCCGGTCTCTGGCACTTGCCGGCCGGGCTGGCCCAGTTGTCGTTCGCGACGGCCTCGCGGAGCTAATATGGCTGGGCGATATGCCGTCGCGGGGATATGAAAGGAGCGCCGGGTCACCCGCGAAAAGCGGAAAACAGGAGTTCGGAGCGCTTGAAGCCAAGGAGGATCATCCTTCCGGTCGTCGCGCTGGCGGCACTGACCGTTCCGTATCCTGCGCCTCCGCAGCCGGATCTGGCTTCGCTGCCGAAGGATCAACTACAGTCGGCCCGCCCCCCGCGACCAGAAGATAAGCCCGGGTTCTTGTCCTTCGCGTTCGACAGCCCCCACCCATTCGTTCCGGTCATCGGCAGCGATCCGGAGCGAATCTGCGACCGGCTCGACGAGGCCGGATTTGCGAATTTCGGCTGGCGCGGCGCCGAAATCTCCGGGATCTGGGAGTGCATGGCCCGGCTCGAGGAGGCTCCTGTGGACATCTCTCAGGATGACGAAGCGGAGCCAGATGCCGGGGAGGGGTTGGACGCGGCAGGCCCGCCGGCAAAGGAGAACAGCCTGTTCTATCTGTTGCGCGGGACGAGCCGACAACGGCTTGCCTATGCGCGGATGAAGCTTAATCTCCTGGAGCCGCAGAACGAAGACGAGTTGTTGGGTCGAGCCAGGGAATTCCTCGAGGTGCTGGCGGACGCGGCCAGATTTCGACTTCCGCAGGAGATCGCGGCCGCCGTGCTGGCCAAGCAGCCGGTCACCGTGTGGACCGCGGAGGCGACGTTCAAGCTGAAGCCGGAGTTCGACGACCCGCGCCGCTTCAACCTGTCGATCGAATTCGGGCCGGCCCTCCGCGCCTTCCACCAGTCCGAGTATCGGGCCGCCGGTCCGGCTCCAGGCAACGGAGCCGCAGACGAAACCGTTTCAGTTAAAGAGGGCGGCAACAACTCCCCCGACAAAAGGGGAAGGTTGCGGCCGGATGGTTAGCTGTTTGGTCCCGGCATTTTCTGGAGCGGGCTTGCCCTGGGGCGTTCTTGCCGAGAATCGAACGCTTCGGCCAACCGCGATGCTGCCAGATCCGTCCGACTTGAGCGCCCGCGATTGGAACCTTACATCATCTGTGGGCTTGACTCCTATGCGCGTGTGGATACAAGGCAGCCCATCCGACCCGGGCTGCTTCGGCCCCGCAGTTGGGGAATAGGTTAACGGTAGACCAGCGGACTCTGACTCCGTTAGTCCTGGTTCGAATCCAGGTTCCCCAGCCACTTGATTTTGTTACGCTTTTTGACTTTCCGAACTCAACCATGTTCGCAGGGTCCGCGTCGAGGCGGCCCGCCAACTCGGTCCCGTGGGCCTCGATGTTCGCGCCGATCAGCGCCGGCTCGGTCCTCGTCGGGACCGGCAAGGGCATCGCGCAAGGGAACGATTGACGGCACTTGTCGCAATCCAGCCGCAGGGTTGCTGCTCGAGAGATTTCGCAACTCGACGTGCGTAAGTCGGCAGAGGCAGCGGGCGATCGGGAACGGTCTGGTCAGCGAGCGAACGGGCGAACGGCTGCCCATTCATCACGCTTCACCCCTTATCCATCACTAGCTTCAGCGTTTGCAGCAGCCGCCTGTGCACGTGGGAGTGGCGATGCCTGACATGCACGGCCGAATAAATCGGGTGCGAGATGATTGGCGCTTCAGCCACCGCGCGGACAAGGCCCTCCGCCAGGAGCGGCTCGGATGCGGCCTCGGTGACATAGGCCGTGCCGCCTCGTCGAGACAACAGAAACACGATCGCTCCGAGATTGCCCACGGAAAGCGGCGTGCTTTCCAATTGCGGAAGGAGTTGCTTGTGCATGTGGGCGAATGGCAACGAGTAGTTCGCCCTGATGTAGTCGCTCCTGTCGACTTCGCTCAAATGCAGGCGGTTTGAGCTGACCATGACGTAACGCTCTTCGGCGATCTGTTCATAGTGGAGATCCGGCATATGCCTGGGAGAATACAGGACGGCGAGGTCCAGGTTTCCACGCGTCAGATCAAGGATCATTTGATCGGCGTAGTCGATTTCCACATAGAGCGCGAGCTTGGGCATGGTGGATCGAACGCGATTCAGGAAGCTTTCGAGGACCCGCTCGTACATCTGGCTCGCGAGGCCGATTCGAATTAGCTGATCGAATGCCTCGATCGATTGGACGTTGCGCCGGGCATCGAGCCAATGCAGCTTGAGCGAACTGGCCAGTTCTTGAAAGCGCGCCCCTGCCGCCGTCGGCGAAGTACCCGACTTGCTGCGCTGAAACAGCTGCTTTCCCAGCATCTGCTCAAGCGTGCGAATGCGGCTTGAAACGGTGGACTGCCGCACGCCAAGGCGCTCCGCGGTGCGATTGAAGTTCCTCGTCTCGATCAAATCGAGGAAGGTATCCAGCAACTCGAGATTCATCGTCCCTCGGCTTTCCGCCACGCAGTTGCCAATCCTAATCGGGATTATCGATTAATGACAGATGCCGCTCGGGTTGCTTGCCGCGGGAGGAGGCTCCAAGATCGCCGCGTTGCTGTGCTGTCCATCCCGCCACTGCCGGGGCAGCGGAACCCAGTCCTGCGAGAAAGTCCGGTTATGGAAACGGTCAAATTCACTCAGATGAAGGATGGCGACAGGGAGGATTACGCCTTCCTGACTGAGCATGAAGTCGAGTACGCGGCAGGCACCGCCGACCGTCTGCTCGACGCGATGACCTCGCTGGACAAGTCACTGTCGGGCTACAAGGTTACACGGCTCGGTCATTCGTTGCAGAGCGCCACTCGCGCGTGGCGTGCGGGTGCGGATATCGACTGGGTGGTTTCGGCGCTGCTGCACGATATTGGCGACATCTATGCGCCGTATAACCACGACGAATATGCCGCAGCCATTATCCGGCCCTTCGTCCGCGAGCAGTGCGCCTGGGTGGTCGAGAAGCATGGCGACTTCCAGATGCTCTATTACGGCGAGCATGTCGGCGGAAATCCCAACAAGCGCGACGCGTTCAAGGGACACGCCTGCTATGAAGACTGCGCTGACTTCTGCGAGATGTGGGACCAGTCCAGCTTCGATCCGGATTACGACATGATGCCATTGGCCTTCTTCGCGCCCATGGTCCGGGAGGTCTTCGCGCGTAAGGCCTATGACCCGCAAGTAGTCAGGCCCGGCATACGCGTGCCGCTCACGGATGCCGGCGTCGCCGCCCAGCGCGCCAGTCAGAATTGATATTTTTCAACTCACGAAGACGGCTTCTCTTAAGCCGCTCTTAGCACACGCCATAAGGTTACACGGAGAGGAGCGAATGGCCGGTTTCAAGAGCAATGGTGACCGCGTCCCTGGTCATATCCACGATATGGCCGTCCGCGCGAAAGCGGGCGAGATGGATCGCCGCGAATTCCTGGCGATGGCCAGCGTCTTCGGCGCCGCGGCCGCCATGGCCTACGGCTTGATCGGCCTTGCCGCACCGACGCCCGCAGTTGCGCAGGAGCCGAAAAGGGGTGGCGTGCTCAAGGTCGCCATGGTGGTCAAGGAGCCGAAGGACCCGCGCATTTCCGAGTGGCCGGAGGTTGGAAATGTCCAGCGCCAGACTCTGGAAACCCTCATCCGCTACAACCGCGATTTCACCTTCTCGCCCAACCTGCTCGAAAGCTGGGAAGTGAATGATGACGCCACCGAGTATGTTCTGAAACTGCGCAAGGACGTGACCTGGACTAACGGCGATGCTTTCAACGCCGACGACGTCGTTTTCAACTTCGTGCGATGGTGCGACAGGTCGGCCGAAGGCAATTCGATGCCCGGTCGGTTGGGCACGCTGGTTGATGACAAGACCGGCAAGGCTCGCGAAGGGGCCATCACCAAGGTTGACGACCACACGGTGAAGCTGAGTCTGCTTTCCTCTGACATCACCATCATTCCGAGCATCAGCGAATACACAGCGCTCATTGTACACCGCAGCTTCGACGAGACCGGCGCCGACTTCGTGAAAAACCCGATCGGCACGGGACCGTTCGAACTGGTGTCGTACGACGTCGGCACGCGGGTGGTGTACAAGCGTCGTGAGAGTGGCACTTGGTGGGGCGGCGACGCGCTGCTGGACGGCGTGGAGTTCATCGACTATGGCGCCGACCCGAATGCCATGCTCAATGCCTTTGAGGCCGGCGAGGTGCACGCCAACTACGAGACGACCGGCGATTTCGTCTCCATTCTCGACGGCATGGGCCTGACAATGTCCGAGGTGGCGACCGCCGCCACCATCGTCTGCCGCACCAATATCAACAACAAGCCTTACGACGACCAGCGCGTGCGCAACGCGCTGCAGCTTGCCGTCGACAACGAGACAGTCCTGCGCTTGGGCTATGGCAATCTCGGCTCCGTGGCCGAGAACCACCATGTAAGCCCAATCCATCCCGAATATGCCGAGCTACCCAAGAAACAGCGCGACATTGAGAAGGCCAAGGCGCTGATGGCCGAAGCAGGCCAGATGGACTTCGAGCATGAACTGATCTCGACCGACGAGGAGTGGCACAAGAACACCGGCGATGCCATCGCCGCGCAGCTTCGCGAAGCCGGCATCAAGGTCAAGCGCACGGTGCTGCCGGGTTCGACGTTCTGGAACGACTGGGCAAAGTATCCCTTCTCGCTGACGACGTGGAATTCGCGACCCCTCGGCGTGCAGATCCTCGCCATCGGCTACCGCTCCGGGGAGGCCTGGAACGAAACCGCGTTTTCCGATCCGGATTTCGACGCCAAGCTCAATCAGGCGCGCGGCGTAGCCGACGCCGACAAGAGGCGCGAAATCATGAAGGACATCGAGACGATCCTGCAGGATTCAGGCGTCCTCATTCAGCCCTTCTGGCGCAAGCTATATTGCCACATGCAACCAGAAGTGAAAAATCATGCCATGCATCCTGCATTCGAGTTGGATTTTGGCACGGTCTGGTTGGGCGAGGCGACGTAGAGGCGCTCGCGGAGACAGAAGGCAGCCGGCCCTTCCAGCCGGGTTCCGCCATTGTGTCGTCCATCTCGTGATGAATGGGGCTGACGAACCTATGACAAGGTGCCGGGGGCGAATGTGACATCGCCCCCCGAGAAATTTCTTGTTCGACGGGCACTCGGTCAGGCGGACTCCCGGGGATCTCGTGGCGTCCGCGGGCCATCAGCATGGCGACCGCGCGACATGCGCCGTCGAACTCATTGGGGCTTGGGTGCAGGTGAGGCTGCACGTGCCTGTTGTGGCTCGCGGTCCCGGACATATGGAGCAGAGCCATAAGCCGGATGAATTCGCGACAGAGGCGCAGTTGCACCAATGCAGCGCGTTGATGATGACCCTCGTCGACGAATTGTCCTCCTGACGCCGTGCGGGATTCGCCACCGGGACAGGGTGCCTCGATCAAGCCGGTCTGGAGGATTGCTCTTGAGTTGATGATCCACGTCTTCCTTGCGAACTCTGCAAGCCGCCAAGGACAGCCTCATTGGGTTCTTCGTGGTTGACCTGTCCCGAGGGCTTCCATTTCCTTCATCCGAATGCACGGGGCTTCCGTCTCGGTTCTTCTCCCGCGATTGGCGGAACTGAGTGTTGCCGGCGCGGTTGTCTCCATCATCTCGAGTTCGCTCGTGGTCCGTAATCGACCCGCTTGAGATTGAATGCAGAGGCGACGATGGTGACAGACCCTTATCGCGAACCAGCCTCCCGCCAGGTATCTCACCTGGCATACTCGTCAGTCCGCCGACGTTCGAGCGTCTCCCTGATCCTGGTGGCGTTAGCAGCCGGGGCAGGGTTGTTCCTTGCCTGGCAGGTCTCCCGACCTCTTCTTCTGATATTTGCCGGCCTTCTCTTTGGCGCGTTTCTCGACGCATGCACGCGCGGGCTCGCTGCACTGGTTCCGCTCCGACGCGGATGGCTACTGACGATCGTGTGTCTCGTCCTTGCGCTCGGTGCGGCCTGGCTGGTCGTGTGGGGGGGCACCAATCTGATCCAGCAGGCGGATAGCCTCGTCCGCCTCATCGGCAATGAACTAGTAGACCTTCGAGCGGAACTCCAGGCGATAGGGATCGGACCGCCGCAGGATGGGGAGGCGCCGCGCACTCTCGGCCAAATACTGTTCCCTAACCCGGGCGCCTTATTCGGGACGGCCTTTTCGGCGTTCAATCTGGCGTCGAGCTTCCTGGGCAGCATCGTGGTCGTGGTCTTCATCGGCCTGTTCATGGCGGCGAGCCCGGAGACCTACCATCGCGGCGTGCTGAGCCTCGTGCCCCGAGCACGCCGGCAGCGCATCGGGGAAGTGCTAAATGAGATGGCCGGAGCCCTACGTTGGTGGCTCGTCGGTCAACTCGCTGCGGGAACCCTGATAGCCATAACGACTTGGGTTGGCCTTGGGCTGATCGGAATGCCAGGCGCGCTCCCCCTGGGGCTTCAGGCTGGGCTGTTGAATTTCATCCCATATCTCGGCCCGGTCATCGCGGGCGTGCCGATCGTGCTTGCCGCCATGGCTCAAGGCCCCACAATGGTGTGGTGGGCCTTGGGCGTCTACTTTGCGATCCAGATCGTGGAGGGCTACGTGCTCACGCCCTTGATCCAGAAACGCGCGGTTGACGTGTCGCCCGTCCTAACGCTCGCGGCGGTGATGGTGTTCGGCGCCCTTTTCGGCGCGCTTGGCTTCGCCTTGGCCACTCCGCTCGTCGCCACCCTGAAGGTCGCAGTCGAGCGGCTGTACATCGAGGATCAACTCGAGAAGGGGGAGCTTTCGTGAGCCAAACGGGTCACTGGTGGCAGGAGGCAGACGTGGGCGCAGATACGGCTGATCACAGCGGCTTCTTGAACCACTTCGACAGGACGCCGACGATCCCCTCGCGGAACAACAGCACGCCGACCACGAAGATGCAGCCCTGGATCACCGTCACCCATGCGCCGAAGGTGGCGAGATAGTTCTGCATCGTCACGATGATCGCTGCGCCGACGATCGGTCCGAACACCGTGCCCATGCCGCCGAGAAGCGTCATCAGGACGACTTCGCCTGACATCGTCCAATAGACGTCCGTGAGCGATGCCAGCTGGAAGACGATCGCCTTGGTCGCGCCGGCAAGCCCGGCCAGCGTTGCCGACATGACGAAGACCGCGAGCTTGTAGCGGTTGACCCTGTAGCCCAGCGAAACCGCGCGCGGCTCGTTCTCGCGGATCGCCTTCAGCACCTGGCCGAAGGGCGAGTGTATGATGCGGTAGATCAGCAGGAGGCCCAGGAACACCACCGCCAGAACGAAGAAATAGAGCGTGAGATCGGCCGAAAGATCGATCAGGCCGAGCAGCCTGCCGCGTGGTACCGACTGGATTCCGTCCTCGCCACCGGTGAAGGGCGCCTGCAGCGAGAAGAAGAACACCATCTGCGCGAAGGCGAGCGTCACCATGGCGAAATAGATGCCCTGGCGCCGGATGGCGAGAGACCCGAAGACGATGCCCAGAATGCAGGCGGTTCCGGTTCCGAGCAAGATCGAGAGTTCCGGGGTCAGGTTCCAGGCCTTGGCCGCATGGGCGCAGACATAGCTTGCCGAGCCGAAATAGGCGGCATGGCCGAACGACAGCAGCCCGCCATAGCCGAGCAGCAGGTTGAAGGCGCAGGCGAAGAGCGCAAAGCAAAGCACCTTCATCACGAACACGGGGTAGAGCACAAAGGGCGCCACCAGGCCCAATGCGAGCAGTCCCGCGAAGATGAGGAGATGCTGCCTCGACATGCCTGCGGCCGAGGGCGTGTCGGTCGCCAGCGCGATGCCGGGATCGCTTGTTTCGACGGCCATCAGGCGGTCCTCCCGAAGAGCCCTGCGGGCTTGACCAGAAGCACGATCGCCATGATGACGAAGATCACGACGGCGGAGCCTTCCGGGTAGAACACGCGGGTCAGCCCCTCGATCAGCCCGAGGCCGAAGCCGGTGATGATGGAGCCGAGGATCGAGCCCATACCGCCGATCACCACGACGGCGAAGACCACGATGATGAGGTCGGCTCCCATGTTCGGATTGACCGAATAGATCGGCGCCGCGAGCACGCCGGCGAAGGCCGCAAGCGCAACGCCGAAACCATAGGTGAGGGTGACGAGACGCGGCACGTTAATGCCGAAGGCGCCGACCAGAGTCGGGTTCTCGGTGGCTGCGCGCAAATAGGCGCCAAGCTTGGTCTTCTCGATCATGAACCATGTCGCCAGGCAGACCACCAGGGAGGCGACGATGACCCAGCCGCGATAGTTCGGCAGGAACATGAAGCCGAGATTCTGGCCGCCGGCAAGCTGCTGGGGGATCTGATAGGGCAGGCCGGAAATGCCGTATTGGTTGCGGAAGAGGCCCTGGATGATGAGGGCGAGGCCGAATGTCAGCAGCAGCCCGTAGAGGTGGTCGAGATGGTAGAGGCGCGAGATCAGCAGCCGCTCGATCACGATGCCGAACAGGCCGACGGCAATTGGCACCAGCAGCAGCGCCCACCAGTAGTTCACGCCGAGGTAGTTGAGCAGCATCCAGGCCACGAAGGCACCCATCATGTACTGAGCGCCATGCGCGAAATTGATGATGTTCAGCAGGCCAAAGATCACTGCGAGCCCGAGGCTGAGCAGGGCATAGAAAGAGCCGTTGATCAGTCCAAGCAGCAACTGCCCGAACAGCGCCTGCGGCGGGATTCCCAAGAGCTCGAACATCGCTGTGCCTCGCGGTCTCGTAGAATGCTGCGGGACATGCCGGTCTGCCCGGCATGTCCCATTTGCGGGGCTTACTTGACGAGTTCGCAGCCGCCGTCGGCCAGCGGGCGGAACGCCTTGTCGGCCGGGATCGTGGCGACCAGGTCATAGTAGTCCCACGGACCCTTCGACTGATCGGGCGTCTTGACCTTGAAAAGATACATGTCGTGGATCTTGCGTCCGTCCTGACGGACCGATCCCTTGCCGAAAAGGGGATCCTCGGTCGGCATCTCCTTCATCTTGGACATGATTGCGGCGGCATCCTTGCCAGCGGTGGCCTCGACCGCCTTGAGATAGTGCAGCACGCCGGCATAGACGCCGGCCTGGACCATTGTCGGCATCTTGCCGCCGTTCTGCTCGCTGAAACGCTTGGACCATTCGCGCGTCTGGTCGTTCAGGTCCCAGTAGAAACTTTCGGTCAGCACCAGGCCCTGGGCCGTCTGCAGGCCGAGCGCATGGACATCGGTGATGAAGACCAGAAGACCGGCCAATGCCTGTCCGCCCTGGGTGATGCCGAACTCGGCGGCCTGCTTGATCGAGTTGATGGTGTCGCCGCCGGCATTGGCGAGTCCGATGACCTGGGCGCCCGAGGACTGGGCCTGCAGCAGGAAGGACGAGAAGTCGGTGCCGGGGAAGGGATGCCTGACCGTCCCCACGACCTCGCCGCCCGCAGCCTTCACCACCTCCGCAGTGTCGCGCTCCAGCGCGTGTCCAAAGGCATAGTCGGCAGTCAGGAAGAACCACTTCTTGCCGCCGTTCGCCACCATGGCGCTGCCGGTGCCATGGGCGAGCGCCCAGGTGTCATAGGTCCAGTGCACCGTGTTGGGCGAGCATTTGGAGCCGGTAAGGTCGGCGGTCCCGGCGCCCGAATTGATGAAGACCTTGTTTTTCTCCCGGGTGATCTCGTTCACGGCAAGAGCGGCCGAGGAGGTGGGCACGTCGAGGATCACGTCGACGCCGTCCTGATCGTACCACTGGCGCGCGATCGTCGAGGCGACATCGGGCTTGTTCTGGTGGTCGGCGGAGATGATCTCAACCGCGATGCCCTTGTCCGCCGCCTTGAAGTCCTCGACCGCCATGCGAGCGGCAATCACCGATCCTTCGCCGGCAAGATCCGCATAGATGCCGGAGCGATCGTTGAGCACGCCGATCTTGACGGCGGTATCGGCAAGCGCGGTGCCCGCCATCATCGTCGCCGCCAACGCGGCCAGCATCATAGTCCTGATCTTCATTACCTGCTCCTCCCGTATCGGCGCGACGCGCCGGTTTCACTCCCGTTGCTACACGCCGAGATAAGCGTGCAGCTTGTTGATGTTGCGCTCGATCTCCTCATTGGGGATCGTGTCGATGACCCTTCCCTGTTCGACCACGTAATGCCGATCCGCGACAGACGCCGCGAAGCGGAAGTTCTGCTCCACCAGCACGATGGTGAAGCCTTCCTGCTTCAGGCGCATGATGGTGCGCCCGATCTGCTGCACGATGACGGGCGCAAGGCCCTCCGTCGGCTCGTCGAGGAGCAGAAGGCGGGCGCCGGTGCGCAGGATGCGCGCAATCGCCAGCATCTGCTGCTCGCCGCCGGACAGCTTGGTGCCCTGGCTGGAAAGCCGTTCCCTGAGGTTCGGGAACAGTTCGAATATCTGCTCCACCGAAAGGCCGCCGGGCCGCACCTGCGGCGGCAGCATCAGATTCTCCTCCACCGACAGGCTCGAGAAGATGCCCCGCTCCTCGGGGCAGAAGCCGATGCCCAACCGCGCGATCCGCCGCGCGGGAAGTTCTATCGTTTCGCGCCCATCGAACATGACCGAACCGCTGCGCTTGGTCATGATGCCCATGATCGCCTTCAGCGTGGTCGTCTTGCCGGCGCCGTTGCGGCCGAGCAGCGTGACGACCTCGCCCTCCGAGACATCGAAGGCAACGCCATGAAGGACATGACTCTCCCCATACCAGGCCTGAAGGTCGCGTATGGCCAATAGGGGCGCGTGCGCCCCGTGAGGGGTCGTCTTCTCCAGGAGCGCCGCCTTAGCCATGACCCGCTCCGATATAGGCTTCGACGACGCGGGGGTCGGCGGACACCTGGGCATAGTCGCCCTCCGCCAGCACCTGACCGCGCGCCAGCACCGTGATGCGGTCCGAAAGCGACGCGACCACCGACAGGTTGTGCTCGACCATCAGGATGGTGCGATTGGCTGCGATGCGCTTGATCAGGGCCGAGATGCGCTCGACGTCGGCCTGCGCCATGCCCGCCATCGGCTCATCGAGCAGCAGCATTTCGGGGTCGAGCGCGAGCGTGGTTGCAATCTCCAGCGCTCGTTTGCGGCCGTAGGAAAGATCGCTCGCCCACGAATGCGCGAATTCGGCCAGACCGACCTCCGCCAGCAGAGCCGCGGCCTCCGCGTCATAGGCGGACAGCACCTTTTGCGAACGCCAGAAATCAAAGCTGTCCCCGCGCCGCCGCTGCAATGCGATGCGGACGTTCTCTAGCGCCGTCAGATGGGGAAACACCGCGGAAATCTGAAACGAGCGGACGAGGCCCAGCCGGGCTATGTCGGCAGGCGGTCGCGCCGTGATGTCCTCGCCCTTGTAGTGGATCGAGCCACGTGTGGGTTGAAGGAACTTAGTGAGGAGATTGAAGCACGTGGTCTTGCCGGCGCCGTTCGGGCCGATAAGGGCGTGAATGGTGCCGCGCCGGACGGCGAGGTCGACGCCGTTCACGGCGACGAATCCCCCGAATTCCTTGGTCAGCCCCCTGGCCGAGAGGATTACATCCTCGCTCCTCGCCATCTCCAGCTGGGCTCCTCCTCCCGGCATTCGCGCGATCCTGGCCGAACGCTACCGCGCTTTCTGGGATAAGTCAAAGCGTTCCATCATCACGGAAAAGAGTTCATATATATGAACAGGAACAGGCGCGGAGAGCACGATGCGGATCAGGCAGGTGGACAATGCGCTCGACCTACTCGACCTCTTCGCGCGCCAAAAGGAGCCGCTGACGCTGACCGAGATTTCGCGTGCGCTGCGCGTGCCGAAGTCGAGCACGTTTAACCTGATCGACACGCTGCTGGCGCGGGGCCTGCTCTACGAAGTCCATCCCCGATCGGGCTATTACCCGACGCGACGCCTATTCGATCTCGCCCGCGACATGATGGAAGGGGACTCCTTCCTCCTACGGATCCACGGTGAACTGGAATCGCTCGCCGATAGCACCGGCGAGACCGTCCTGCTTGCCGCACGCGATCCCCAGGACCAGAACGAGATCGTCTATATCGATGCGGTGGAATCGAAGGCGCCGATCCGATACTTCGCGAAGGTCGGCGACAAGCGGCCGATCTACACCACGTCGAGCGGCAAGGCGATCTTGAGCAGCTATCCAGACGAGGAACGCAGCCGCGTTCTTGCGTCGCTCACCTATGTCGCGCACCAGACGGGCACGATGAAGAACGCCGAGGAGTTGGCGGCGGTCCTCGATGCGGCGATCGCCCGCGGCTGGTGCGAGGATAATGCCGAATACACGCCGGAGGTCATGGGCATCGCAGTGCCGATCCGCTACGGCGAACGGCGTTTCGGCCTCGCATTGGCCGGACCCGTCTACCGCATGCAGGACCGCCGCGCCGAACTGGCCGCTCTTCTGCGTTCGACGGCGCAGCGCATCCAGACGACGCTCGCGAGCGACTGACCCGGCAAGAAACGTCCATCAACTGAGTCTTCCTCAAACGGCTCCGAAACTGGAAGCCGATATCGGGCCGCCTGCTGGTCGCCGCCCTCGTCAGTCGAGGAATCCTTACGAAGCGCAGGCGCACCGACGCCGACTTCCAAATGCCCCGTGCTTGCCGCCTGCTATGCGCCCGCCCTGCGGAAGGATCTGCTGGTAACGCAGTGCGCTACCGAACCGATCTGATATCCGACACCAGTCTTGGTGACAGCTATCTGCCCAGGAGATTGCGTTCTACGGTCTGCAGATGGATCAGCATGGCTTGCCGCGCCGCATCGGGATCGCGCTGCATCAGTGCGTCGAGGATCGCTTGATGCTCCCCGCAATAGGTCACACGGCGCTCTTCGGAGAAGGAACGCTTCTTCATCTCGAACCAGGGCGACTGGTTCCGCAGAATACGCATCAGATTATGGATTTCCTTCAGGAAATCGTTTCGTGAACAGGCGAAGACGCGGTGGTGGAACTCCGCGTCCCAATGCTCGAAGACCGGCATGTCGGTGCTGTCGCAGGCCGTCTCGTGAGCTTCGCGCACCGAGTTGAGCTCGCTGGTGCTTGCATTGGTGGCCGCGAACGAGGCGGCGGCGGGCTCCAGGAGTTTTCGGATCTCCATCATGTCGGCTGGGCTGGTTCCCTCCATGCGGGCGACCACGGCGCCAAGAGAGTTGGGGTCGACCGTGGCCAGGAATGTGCCGCGGCCGACATGCCGCACCAGGGTTCCGTCCTGTTCGAGGAGACCGACTGCGCGGCGTACCGTATTGCGGGCGACGCCGAACTCGTCGGCCAGGTCGCGCTCCGGCGGGATGCGGCCATTTTCTGCCCATTCGCCCGAGGAAATCCGCTTCCTGAGTTCGATTACGATATCGGCGGCGACGAGCCGTGGCATGGCAGCAGCCTCTTATGTGATCCGATTGTGAGCCATTCATAGTGCCAGCGGGCGTCAACGTCCACAGTAAATATTCATCGAGTGAACCAAAGAAAGACTGCGTAAGTACTCAATTCAGCAACGTTCTCCGGGACTGTCACGGAATTTGTCCGTCCGGCGACCTCCAGAATCCGCTTGCGTCCTGAACCATCCAACGTTAGCGTAGCAGAAAGAAGCCAAATTGGTTCAATAATGGCTCAAGGAGGGGAGGCGCATGAGGGTTGCGACATTTTCAATCGCGGGCGAGCGCCGCGTAGGCCTCATCGATGCCGAAGCTGAGACGATCGCCCCCTTTGATCTACCCGTCGAGCGTGCGGAAAGTGGCGTCCTCGCGCTGATAGAGCGAAACGGTGCAGGTCTGCCGCGAACGCTTTCACCCATGCCGCTGTCAAACGTCGAACTCGAGGCGCCGATACCGCGGCCGCGCCGCAACATCTTCTGCGTCGGCAAGAACTACTACGAGCACGCGCATGAGTTCGCGCGTAGCGGCTTCGATTCCAGTGCAGCCGCCGGTGCGGTACCGAAGAATCCAATTATATTCTCGAAGGTTCCGGAGTCGGTTGTCGCCACTCATTCCAAGGTGCTGATCGACACGAATGTCTCCTCCGCAATCGACTACGAGGCTGAGCTTGCCGTCATCATCGGGAAGGAAGGGCGCGGCATTTCCAAGGAAAGCGCGCTGGACCATGTGTGGGGCTACACCATCGTCAACGACGTGACGGCGCGCGACCTCCAGGGAAAGTACAGCCAGTGGCTGATCGGCAAGTCCCAGGATACGTTCTGCCCGATGGGCCCCTGGGCGGTGACCAAGGACGAGTTCGACCTCGAAACGGCCGGCATACGCTGCTTCGTCAACGGCGACATGCGGCAGAACTCCAAGATCTCGCTGCTGATCTTCGACATCCCGACGATCATCTCGACGCTTTCGCAGGGCATCACGCTGAAGCCCGGCGACATCATCGCGACGGGCACGCCGGCTGGCGTCGGCATCGGCTTCGATCCACCGAAATATCTGAAGGCTGGCGATGTGGTCCGCGTCGAGATCGACGGCATCGGCGCGCTCGAGAACCGCGTTTCGGAGCGGGCGCAATGACCACGGTCACGGTCGGCCAGACCGTCGTCGAGGTGACGGGAGAGGGTTTTCCGGTCGTGATGATCCACGGCCTCGGCGGAACCTCCAACATGTTCCAGCCGCAGATGCAGGCGCTGTCCGGCTATCGCGTCATCCGCATCGACCTTCCCGGCTCCGGCCGTTCGCCGCGCCCGCTCGATCCGCTCACCATAGAGATGATGAGCGATGCGGTGATCCGCGCCATGGACGGGGTAGGGGTGACCCGGGCGCATTTCGTCGGTCACTCGATGGGTACGATCGTCTGCCAGCAGATTGCGGCAAGGGAGCCGCAACTGGTCGCTTCGCTTTGCCTGTTCGGTGCGCTCGCCGAACCGGCGGATGCGACGAGGACCGGTCTCGCCGCCCGCACCAAGCTCGCCCGCTCCGGTAGCATGTCCGACATTGCCGACCAGATCGTCGCCAATGCGATTTCCGCTCATACGCGGGAGAACTCGCCGGCTGCCGTTGCCTTCGTTCGGGAGTCGATCACGCGGCAAGATCCGGAATCCTATGCCCGGACCTGCGAGGCACTGGCGAAGGCAAGCGCCGTCGATTTGCGCCGGATCAGTGCGCCGACGCTGCTGGTCACGGGCGACGCGGATGTCGTCAATCCGCTGAGCGTGGCGCAGGCGATGGCCGACAAGATCAAGGGCGCGGTGCTGTCTTCGATAGACAGATGCGGCCATTGGGCTACCATCGAGCATCCGCGCGAATGCAATCAGAAACTGACTGAATTCTTGAGGCGCGCGGACCGGGTGACCTGAGGACGAAGGACACCGGCGCGGGAAACCGCCCTTGCCACTTTGGGAGGAAGAGATGGCAGACGATAGCTGGAGCGGAAACGGCTCAGGTGGCACGCTGTTCACCAATGTGCGCATCCTCGATGCCACCGGCGACTATCCCTATACCGGCGAAGTCCTGATCCAGGGCAATCGCATCAAGCAGATCACCAGGGGCTCGTCGCGTTTCGGCACGTCGTCGAGCACCTATGGCGGAACGACCGTGATCGACGGCATGGGTGCGACGCTTATGCCCGGCATGATTGACGCGCACCTCCACCTTTCCTGGAACAATGCGCCAGGTGTCGACCCCATCAATTTCATGGAGGTCGAGGAGCACATGCTCGTCACCATGGAGATGGCCAAGATCGTGCTCGACGCGGGCTTCACGGCCGGCCGCGGCGCTGCCGCCGCCAAGCCGCGCCTCGACGTTGTCGCCAAGAAGTTCATCAACCAGGGCCGCTTCCCCGGTCCGCGCTATACGGCAGCCGGCCCGGAGATCACCACCGTCGGCGGGCTCGGCGACTCCGCGCCGTCGCACATCCCGCATCCTGGCCTCAACCTCGGCATCGTCGTGTCGGGTCCGGAGGAAGTGCGGCGCACGGTGCGCACGCTCATCAAGTACGGTGTCGACTCCATCAAGCTGAACCTCTCCGGCGAGGCGATCACCGGCATGGGAGCCGAGGAGACGCCAATGTCGGAAGAGGAGGTGGCGATGGCCGTCTCCGAGGCTAGGTGCCGCAACAAGGTGGTGTCCGCGCATGCCCGCTCGTCCAACTCGGTCAAGCAGTGCATCCGCCATGGCATCCGCAACATCTATCACGCCTCGTTTGCCGACGAGGAGGCGCTCGACATGCTGGAGGCCGTGAAAGACAAGCACTTCGTCGCACCCGGCATCGCCTGGCTCATCAACACCGCGCGTTACGCCGAACAGTGGGGCATCAAACCCGGCTCGGCGCTTTCGATGGAATATGAGCGCGAGCTCGAGATGTGCATCGATACGATGAAGAAGATGCACCGGCGGGGCATCCGCATCTGCATCGGCGGCGACTATGGCTTCGCCTGGACGCCGCAGGGCACCAACGCCAAGGACATCCAGACCTTCGTCGATTTGCTCGGCTTCTCGCCCATGGAAGCGATCCAGGCGGCCACGAAGTATGGCGGCCAGATCATGGAAATGGGCGACGAGCTCGGCATGATCAAGGAAGGCTTTCTCGCCGACCTGCTCCTCATCGACGGCGATCCGGTCTCCGACGTTCGGATCCTGCAGGACAAGAATCGCATCCTTGCCATCATGAAGGACGGCAAGTTCCACAAGGCGCCGCGCATGAACGAGCAGCGCCGGCGGCTGACTGCATGAGCGCTCTCGAACGGCCAGGCACTTCCGCCGACCTGTCGAGCGGAGGCATCACGAGGCGGCAGGCCTGGGGCCTGTTCTGGCTGCTCGTGGCTGCCGTGCTTGCCTGGCTGTTCCTCGCCGTCTGGCCGGACTGGCTGAATGCGGTCCTGATCTCCAAGAAGGCCTTCGTCAGCGCCGTCTTCAACGGTGTGACGCTGGCCGGCCTCTACTTCCTGGTGGCGAGCGGCTTCACCCTGGTCTTCGGCCTGATGCGCAACGTCAATCTGGCGCACGGATCGCTTTACCTGCTAGGCGCCTATATCGGCTACGAGGTGGCCAGTCGCACCGGCTACTGGCTGCTCGGCGTCGCGGCCGGCTTCATCGTGCTGGCGCTGATCGGGCTGGTCATGCAGGTCTTCGTGTTTAGGCGGCTCGAGGGCGACGACCTGCGCCAGACGCTGGTCACCATCGGCATTTCGATCGTCGCAGCCGACCTGATGCTTGCCGTCTGGACCGGCACGACCTACCAGATCGTCACGCCCGCCTGGCTCGACGGCGCGGTGGCGATGCCGATCGTGACAGCCGTGAAGTCCAACGGCGAAGCCGTCTTCATGCGGTATCCGTTCTATCGACTGGTGGTGCTGGCTGTTGCGATCGTGATCGGCATCGGGCTGTGGCTGATGCTCAACCGCACCCGCGTCGGCATGATGATCCGAGCCGGCGTGGACGATCGCGCCATGCTCTCGGCTTCCGGCGTGAACGTGCATGCGGTCTTTGCCATCGTCTTCGCGATCGGCGCCGGCCTGGCCGGATTTGCCGGCGTGGTCGGCGGCTCGGCGCTGTCGGTGGCGCCGGGCGAGGACGTGCGATACCTGCTCGCCTCGCTGGTTGTGGTGATCGTCGGCGGCATGGGTTCCATCACCGGCGCGGCAATCGGCGCGCTTCTCATCGGTCTCGCCGAGCAGATCGGCCTCGTCTATTTCCCGACCTACGGTATCGTGCTCACCTTCGTCATCATGGTGGTGGTGCTGGCGGTGCGTCCCCAGGGCATCATGGGGAAGGCGCGATGACGGTCCTTGCCTCGACCGAGCAGCCGGTTTCCGCCGGAACGGTCATCGAGAAGATCGGTGCGGGCAACATCGTGCTGCTGGTGCTGCTGGTCCTCTATCCGGCGGTCGCGTCGAACTTCTTCCTGGCGCAGATAGGGGCCTATTCGCTCATCCTCGGCATGATCGCGCTGTCGCTGATGCTGCTTGCGGGCTATGGCGGCATGGTCAGCCTGGCGCAGATCTCTGTGGCAGGCATCGCCGGCTATACGGTGGCGGTGTTCGGGCTCAACAATTCCGGCGTGCACGGCTTCGGCTGGCCGTTCTGGATCGTGGTGCCGTTTGCGACGCTCATCGGGGCAGTCGCCTCGGCGCTGATCGGGCTCATCTCGAACCGCACCGAAGGCATCTACACGATCATGATCACCCTCGCGATCGCGACGGCCTTCTTCTACTTCACCCAGCAGAACTATTCGCTGTTCAACGGCTTCCCCGGCTATACCGGCATCCGCGCGCCGGAGTTCTGGGGTGTCGCCTGGCGCGATCCGCTGCCTTTCTACTATCTCTGCCTCGGCTTTGCGGTCGTCACCTATGCGGCCGTGCTCTACGGCTCGCGCTCGACCTACGGGCTGACGCTGCAGGCCGTCCGCGACAACCCGCGCCGCATGCGGGCGCTGGGCTTCAACGTCACCGCCCACAAGGTGGTCGCCTATTTCTATGCCGGCGTCATCGCCGGCCTCGCCGGCGTCCTGCTGGTCTGGTTCAACGGTCGCATCTCGCCCGGCACCATCAATGTCGCAGCCGCCATCAACGTTCTGATCATCGCCGTGATCGGCGGCATGCGCCATCCGATCGGGCCGTTCCTGGGCGCGATCGTGGTGGTGCTGATGCAGACTTTCGCCATCGACATCGTCGGCGCCGAGCGGTTCAACACGCTGATCGGCCTGTTCTTTCTGGTGATCGTTTTCGTGTCGCCGGACGGTCTTCTTGGGTTGTGGGGGAGGATCAAACCACATCTGGCCCAGGAATCCTTGCGCTCGCTCAGATGAGGGCAGGGCGGCTTCAGTTTGGTCCATTGATGACAGGGAGGAAGAAATCATGAGGATACACAGGCGGGCACTTCTGGCGCTGGCGGTTGCCACCGGGCTCACCGCTCCGTCGCTCGCGTTTGCGGAAGATTCGATCAAGATCGGTCTTCTCGCGACTTTCGAGGGCCCCTTCACGGTGCTCGGCGAAGACGGCGAGCGCGGCGCCATGACGGCCATCGAAGAGGTGGGCGGCACGGTGGCAGGCAAGAAGATCGAGATCGTCAAGGGTTCGTCCGACGCCTCGCCCGACAGCGCCGTGCGCGCCGCGCGCAAGCTGGTCGAGCAGGATGGCGTGAAGGTGCTGGTCGGCCCGCTCTCTGGCGACGAGGGCATTGCGGTCAAGGACTACGCCAAGACGCAGCCGGACGTGACCTTCATCAATGGCACCTCGGCTGCGCAGGACACGACCCTGCGCGACCCGGCGGAAAACTTCTTCCGCTTCTCCACCGACGGCGCCCAGTGGATGGCCGGACTCGGCACCTATGCCTACAACGAGAAGGGCTACAAGAAGGTCGCGACCGTCGCCGAGGACTACTCGTTCCCCTACACCCAGGTCTTCGGCTTCATGGCCGAGTTCTGCAAGGCAGGCGGCACGGTGCCGTCCAAGTCGTGGGTGCCGATCGGCAACAAGGATTATTCCTCGGTCATCGCGGCGATCCCCGATGACGTCGACGCCATCTATGTCGCGCTCGGCGGTGCGGACGGCGTGAACTTCCTGACGCAGTACCAGCAGGCCGGCGGCAGCGCGCCGCTGATCGGCGGCTCCATCACCGTCGACCAGACCGTGCTCACATCGAAGGGCAAGATTCGCGAAGTTGTGATCGGTACCCCGTCTGCTGGCCCGGTCGCCGACACCAACGACGCGCCGGAGTGGAAGGCGTTCGTCGAGGCCTACAAGAAGCAGCCCAACGCGTTCCCGTCGCCGTCGCTCTTCGCCCATGGCTACTATGTCGACATGAAGGCGACGCTGCTGGCGCTGGAGCAGGTGGGAGCGGATGTCTCCGATGGCGGCGCCAAGCTGCGCGAGGCGCTGTCGAAGCTCTCCTTCGACACGCCGACCGGCAAGGTCTCGCTGGACAAGAACCGCAACGCGATCGCCGACATCTACCTGACGGAAGTGGCGGAAGGCTCCGACGGTAATCTCTACAACAAGCTTGTGAAGGTTGTGCCGCAGGTCAATCAGACGCTCGGGATCCCGGAGGAGGAGTTCCTGAAACTCGGCGTCGTCGGCCGCGACAACCCATCCTGCCCGTAACGACCGAAGCGTAAGGCAATTACCGGTGTCCGAAGTGTCCGTGGCATCCCGCCTGCAAGGCTCCGGCGCATACGCGCTGGAACTGGAGGGCATTGCACGCCATTTCGGTGCGCTGGTGGCCCTTTCGGGCATCAATATGAGGATCGCGGCCGGCGAACGGCGCGCGGTCCTCGGCTCCAACGGCGCCGGCAAGACGACCCTGTTCAATGCCATCACCGGCGACTTCCTGCCGACCGCCGGGCGCATCCGCTTCTTCGGCGAGGACATCACCGACCTGCCGCCGCATGAGCGGATCCGGCGCGGACTGCGCCGCACCTACCAGATCTCGCAGCTCTTCAAGGGGCTCTCCGTACTCGACTCGATCTTCCTGGCCTGCCGCGGCGTGTCGCGCCGGCGCTTCTCGGTGCTCCGCCCCACGAGTGGCGACGTGAACATGGTCCAGGCGGAATCGATCCTGAACGCCGTGCATCTCGAGGGCGACCGCGACGCGCTTGTCGCAACGCTGTCCCATGGCCAGCAGCGACAGCTCGAGATCGCTCTGGCGCTTGCGGGTGCGCCGCGCTTCATCCTGTTCGACGAGCCGGCCGCGGGCCTGTCGCCTACAGAGCGGCGCGATCTCGTCGCCATCCTCAATGCGCTGCCGAAGCACATCGGCTACATCATCATCGAGCACGATCTCGATGTCGCGCTGCGTGTCTCCGAGCATGTGTCGATGATGCACAATGGCAGGCTGTTCAAGGAGGGCACGCCACAGGAAATCGAAGCCGACCCGGAGGTGCAGGAGATCTATCTCGGGGGCAAGCATGGCTGAGCGCCCCACCTCTTTCGGCAAAGCCGTACTGCGAATCGACGACCTGCAGGTCTATTATGGCGAAAGCCATGCCCTCCAGGGCGTGTCGCTGACGCTCGAAAGCGGCGTGCTGTCGATCGTCGGCCGCAACGGCATGGGCAAGACGACGCTCTGCAACACGATTGCGGGATTGAAGCGCGCGGGCTCCGGCTCGATCCGCGTGAACGGCCGCGAGATTTCTTCGCTAGAGCCGCACGAGATCCACCGGCTCGGCGTCGGCTATGTGCCGCAGGGCCGGCGCGTGTGGCCGAGCCTGAGCGTGGACGAGCACCTTCGCCTTGCAGCCGGCAGCCGCCGCGACGCGAGTTGGACCGTTGAGAGAGTGTATCAGACGTTCCCACGGCTGGCGGAGCGCCGGAGCAATGGCGGCTCGCAGCTTTCCGGCGGCGAGCAGCAGATGCTGGCGATTTCGCGGGCACTGCTGAGCGATCCGAAGCTGTTGGTCATGGACGAGCCGACCGAGGGCCTGGCGCCCGTCATCGTCCAACAGGTCGAGCAGATGCTGGTCACGCTCGCCCACGAAGGCGAGATGGCGATCCTCGTCATCGAGCAGAACATCGGCGTCGCGACTGCGGTCTCGGACAGCATCGCGATCATGGTCAACGGCCGTATCAACCGCATCATGGACGCCAAGGAGCTGGCCGCAGACCGCGACCTGCAGCAGCGGCTGCTCGGCGTCGGCCGCCATTCCGAGGATGAGGTCGTCACGCCGGCGGCTGCCGCGGAGGCCATGGAGCAGCTCGCCGAAGTCTACCGCATCGAACGCGGCGGCAGCGAAGCCGGACAGGGCGACCAGCCGGTCGACGGCGTCTATCGCCCCGTGACCCAACTGCCCAACCGCTGGAACGTGCCGGTTACGGCCATGCGGCAGGCCGCGGTCGACAAGGCTGTGCCGCAGAACGACCTCAAGAAGGTCTTTGCTATTCCTTTCTCCGAGCGGATCGGGCGGACCGTGCTGGTGGCCGGCACCTTCGACACAAAGGGCAAGGAGTTGCGCTTCATCGCCGACCGGCTGAAGTCGCTCGGCATCCCGACCCGCACCGTCGACCTCTCGACCTCGGGCAAGCCGTCCAGCGTGGATGTGCCGGCCATCCAGGTGGCGAGCATGCATCCGCTCGGAGCGTCGGAGGTCATGTCGGGCGATCGCGGCAGGTCGGTCGCGGCCATGGCCGAAGCCTTCGCCCGCTGGGTCGAGCGCGAGCCACGTCTTGGCGGTATCATCTCGGCTGGTGGCTCGGGCGGCACGACGCTCGCCACGGCCGGCATGCGTGTCCTGCCGGTCGGCATCCCGAAGGTGATGGTCTCGACGGTCGCGGCCGGCGATGTCGCCAAATATGTAGGGGGGGCCGACATCATGATGTTCCATTCGGTCGCCGACGTGCAGGGACTGAATTCGATCACCGAGCAGGTGCTCGGCAATGCGGCGCACGCCGTGGCCGGCATGGTGGCGCAACTGCCGGACGCGCAGGCCTGGGAAGCCAAGCGCAAGCTCGCGCGCCCGGCCGTCGGTATAACCATGTTCGGCGTCACCACGCCTGCCGTTCAGGCGGTGACGAAACGGCTCGAGGCCGACTACGACTGCCTCGTCTTCCATGCCACCGGCATCGGCGGGCGGGCCATGGAGAGCCTGGGCGATTCACGCTTGCTGGCCGGCTTCCTCGACCTGACCACCACCGAGGTCGCCGACATGATCGTCGGTGGCGTGTTCCCGTCCGACCAGGACCGGTTCGGCGCGGCGATCCGCACGAGCCTGCCTTATGTGGGCTCGGTCGGTGCGCTCGATATGGTCAATTTCGGGCCGCGTGAAAGTGTCCCCGAAAAGTTCAGGAGCCGCAAGTTCGTCGTCCACAATCCGAACGTGACGCTGATGCGAACCACGCGCGACGAGAACCGCGCCTTCGGTGAGTGGATCGGCGCTCGGCTGAACCAGATGAACGGGCCGGTGCGCTTCCTGCTGCCTGAAGGCGGGGTATCGATGCTCGATGCCCCTGGCGCTGCGTTCCACGACCCGGAGGCCGACAATGCGCTCTTCGAGGCGATTGAGCGCACAGTGCGCCAGTCGCCGCAGCGCCGCGTCCAGCGCGTGCGCGCCAACATCAACGATGAAGCCTTCGTGGATGCCGTTGTCGAGGCATTCCAGGCGACGATGCCAAAACTTCAGAGACGGGCGTAGATGCCCAGGGAACAGGCCCGGACCGGGCAGACGAAGAATTAGAAGTCGGTCGCCTTCGGCTGACCGCAGACTATCCGGGGAGGAGAGGACATGGCCGCGCAGACCTTTGGCACTTTGCTGGTGTGGCTGATCATTTTCGTCATCGCCGTCGTGGTGGCCGTCTACATTCTGAGATGGCTCTACCGGCGCTCGACCAAGGAGACGGCTTTCGTGCGCACCGGCTTCCTCGGCGAGAAGGTGGTGGTGAATGGCGGCGCCTTCGTCATCCCGGTGCTGCACGAGATCACCCCAGTGAACATGAACGTCATGCGCATCGAGGTGCGGCGCGAGAACGAGGGCGCGCTGATCACCAAGAACCGCATGCGCGTCGACCTGATCGCCGAGTTCTTCGTGCGCGTCGGCGCCAGCCGCGGCCTAGTCGCGGCTGCCGCCCAGACGCTCGGCCGGCGCACCATGCAGGAGGGCGGCCTGAGAGAGCTTCTGGAAGGCAAGTTCGCCGCCGCCATGCGCACGGTTGCTGCCCAGATGACGCTCGAAGAGATGCACGAGTTGCGCCGTGACTATGCTTCCAAGGTGCGGGAAATGGCAGCCGAGTCGCTGGCGGCGAATGGCCTGGAACTGGAAAGCGTGGCCATCGTCGATCTCGACCAGACCAGCCTCGAATTCTTCGACCCCTCGAATGCCTTCGACGCCGAGGGCCTGACGCAGCTGATCGAATCCATCGAGACGCGGCGCCGCATGCGCAACGAGATCGAGCAGCGCACGCTGGTCGACATCCGCAACCAGAACCTCGACACGCAGCGCAAGGTTCTGGAGATCGATCGCGAGACCGAATATGCGCGGCTGGAGCAGGAGCGAGAGGTGGAGATCCGCCGCGCCGCGCAGCGCGCCGAGATGGCCCGCGAGCGAGCGGTGCGCGACCAGGAGGCCGAGCAGGCGCAGCTTCTGGCGCGCGAGGCGGTGGAGAAGTCGCGCCTTGCGCAGGAGCGAAGCATCACCGAAGAGCGCATACGCAGCGAAGAAGAGACCCAGCGCCGCGAGATCGCGCGCCGACGCGCTTTGGACGAAGCCGAGCTCAAGATGCGCGAGATGACCGAGCGCGAGCAGATCGCGCTGGAGCTGTCGCTCGAAACGGCCCGCATCGAGCGCGAGCGCGCCCAGAGCCAGCTCGAGATCGAACGCAAGAAGGCGCTGGAGCTGGTCGAGCTGGAACGCCAGATCGCGCTTGCCGAGAAGGCACTCGACGTGACCAAAGCTGAGGCAGAGAAGCGCCGCGGCGAGATCGTCGCCAACCAACAGACCGAAGCCGAGCGGATCGCCCAGGAACGCGCTCTCGACCAGCTCAGGCTCGAACGCGAGCGGCACCGCGAAGCGCTGCAGATCGCCAAGCGCCAGGCCTTCGAGGAGGCCGAAATCGCGGCTGCCGAGGAGGTGGAGCGGGCCCGCATCGCCACCGAGCGCGGCATCGAGGAGGCCAAGCTCGTCAAGGAGCGCGACCTGCGCCAGCTTGCCGTCGATCGCGACCAGAAGGTGGAGATCGCCGAGATCCAGAAGGCCATCGACATCGCCAAGAAGACGCAGGAGCGCTCGGCGGCAATCGCCACTGCTGAGGCCGTGCGCGCCAAGGCCATCCAGGCCGAGGAGCAGGCTTTGACCGCTCGCGAGAGGGAGATCGCCGAGCGTCGCAAGCTGACCGACCTGATCGCCGCTGCGCGCGAGGCCGAGCGCGAGGCGCTTCGGGTGACGGCTGCGGCCGAAGCCGAGATGCGGGCCGCCCAGAGCCTTGCCGAGGCGCAGAAGATCGCGGCCACCGCCGCTGCCGAGGCCGAGAAGATCCAGGCCCTCGCTGCCGCCCAGCGCTACGAGGTCGATGCCGCCGGCAATCGCCTGCTTAACGAGGCGGAGAACCTGCTGTCGGACGAGGCGCGCGCCGGCCGCCTGCGCGGCAAGCTCCTGGAGCGTCTCGAAGGCATCGTGCGCGAAAGCGTCAAGCCGATGGAGAAGATCGATGGCATCAAGATCCTGCATGTCGACGGCGTGAATGGCGGCTCGGGCGGCAACCGCAACGTCACCGACGAGGTGATCGACTCCGCCCTGCGCTACCGCGTGCAGGCGCCGATGATCGACAACCTCATGAAGGAGATCGGCATCGAGGGCGGGTCGCTCGGCCGCATGACCGATGTGCTGCGCGACGCCAAGGACATCTCCAGCCTGACCCGCGACAAGAAGGGCAAGTCCAAGAACGGCAAGGATGAAAACGACGACGATCGCGATCGCGATCGTTGATGCGGCGCGCGGGGATGACGGAATAGTCCGATGCCGAAAGTCTATGTTTCGACGGTGGTCAACGCGCCCGCGGCGGAGGTCTGGAAACTCGTCCGCAATTTTGACGGCCTGCCGAACTGGGCGCCGTTCGTTGCGGAAAGTCGGATCGAGCAGAACGCACGCCCCGACCAGATCGGCTGCATCCGCAACTTTCGGCTAAAGGACGGCGGGCGCATTCGTGAGCGGCTGCTGGCGCTCTCGGATTACGACCTTTCCTGCACTTATTCGATCCTCGAAAGTCCGATGGCGGTAGAGAACTATGTCGCCACGCTGTCGCTGACCCCCGTCACCGACGGCAATTCCACCTTCTGCGAATGGGAGGCTGAGTTCGACTGCGCGCCGGAGCGCGAGGCCGCCCTCGTCCAGCAGATCGGGTCCGGCGTGTTCCAGGCCGCGTTCAGCGCGCTAAAACAGCGCTTTGCGCGCTGACGTCTGCCACGGATGGTCAAGGTCTGCCAGAGCACGATCATCGACGCGCCGATCGACGAGGTCTGGCGCGTCCTGCGCGATTTCAACGGGCACGACCGCTGGCATCCGGCTATTGCCTCAAGCGCCATCGAGAATGGCGAGCCTGTGGACGCTATCGGTTCGGTCCGGCGCTTTCGTCTCGCGGACGGAGGCGAGTTGCGCGAGCAGCTTCTATCGCTCTCCGACACGGATTTTCGGCTGACCTATTGCCTGCTCGAAGCGCCGCTGCCGCTGATGGGCTATGTCGCATCGATCCGGCTGAAGCCGGTAACGGACGGCAATCGAACCTTCTGGGAATGGCGCTCGGAATTCCAGCCGCCTGCCAACCGGCGCGAGGAACTGACTAGGCTGGTGACGGAGGATATCTATCGCGCCGGCTTCGCCGCCATTCGAAAACTGTTGTCCGCAGGGCAGGCGCGGACTCCGGTCGCCGCAAGGCCGATCGCAACTCCAATCGAAACACGGCCGGCATCAAGGCCGCTCGAACCGATCTCCGCCACCGGCTCAGATCACACCCGCGCCATCGTGGTAGCGCGCCATGGCGGGCCTGAGGTGATGGAGTTTCGCGAGATTGGGCTGCCTGAGCCCGGCTACGGCGAGCTGCGCATCCGCCATACGATTATCGGCGTCAACTTCATCGACGTCTATTGCCGCACAGGCTATTTTGACCTGCTCACGCCGCCGGGCGTGCCGGGCATGGAGGCGGCTGGCGTCATAGAGGCCATAGGCCCGGGTGTCTCCGGCTTCAGGGTGGGCGAACGCGTCGGCTATGCCTGCCCGCCGGTTGGGGCCTATAGCGAGCGCCGCAACATGTCGCCGGAACTGCTGGTGCGCCTTCCCGACGACATCTCCGACGAGACCGCTGCAGGCGCGCTGCTCAAGGGCGTCGCGGCGAGCTTCCTGCTTCACGACGTCCATGCGGTGAGGCCCGGAAGCACAGTCCTCGTCCACGCTGCGGCCGGCGGCATCGGCCAGATCCTGGTGCAATGGGCACGCCATCTCGGCGCGACCGTGATCGCGACCGTCTCCAGCGACGATAAGGCGCGTCTCGCAGAGCGCCTCGGCGCCCATCATGTCGTAGTCTATTCCCGCGAGATTTTTGCCGACGCGGTGATGGAGATCACCGGCGGACGGGGCGCGGACGTCGTCTATGACGCGGTCGGCAGCGACACCTTCGCCGGCTCGCTCGCCGCGCTCGGGGTGCGCGGCCATCTCGTCAGTTTCGGCCAGGCGTCCGGCCCGGTCGGCAACTGGGACATCGGCCGCTTCTCGTCAAAATCGATCACGGTCTCCCGCCCCAACTACGGCCACTACACAGATACGCCGGACAAGCTTGCGCTTCAGATGAACCGCTTCTTCACGGCACTAAGGCAGGGCGTGGTGCGGATCGATGCGCCGCGTCGCTATCCGCTTGCGCAGGCCGCCGACGCCCATCGCGATCTGGAATCCCGCCGAAGCACCGGTTCACTCGTCCTCGTTGCGTGAGTGCCGAGGCGGGGAGGGCTCGGCGAGTAGGCGGGGGTGTGACAATATCCCCGCTCTCGCTCCTGCGACCGATCAGTTCGCGAAACCCAGGTCGTTGCCGTGTTCCAATGCGGTCCGCCTAATAGGAACGCGGCATGCCGAGCACGTGCTCGGACAGGTAGGACAGGATCAGGTTGGTCGAGATCGGCGCCACCTGGTAGAGGCGCGTCTCGCGGAACTTGCGCTCGACGTCGTACTCCTCCGCGAAGCCGAAGCCGCCATGGGTCTGGATAGCTGCGTTGGCGGCCTCGTTCGAGGCGTCCGCGGCGAGCATCTTGGCCATGTTGGCCTCGGCGCCGCAGTCCTCGCCCGCCTCGTAGCGCCGCGCCGCCTCCTTCACCATCAGTTCGGCCGCGCGCATGTTGGCGTAGGCGCGCGCGATCGGGAACTGGATACCCTGGTTGGCACCGATCGGACGTCCGAACACGTTGCGCTGCTTGGCGTAGGTCGCGGACTTCTCGATCAGCCATTTGGCGTCGCCGATGCATTCCGCGGCGATCAGGATGCGCTCCGCGTTCATGCCCGACAGGATGTAGCGAAAACCCTTGCCTTCCTCGCCGACCAAGTTTTCGGCCGGAACGCGCACATTGTCGAAGAACACCTCCGTGGTGGAGTGGTTCATCATCGTGCGGATCGGCCGGATGGTGAGCCCGTTGCCGAGCGCCTCGCGCATGTCGAGAATGAAGACGGAGAGACCGTCGGTGCGCTTTGTGAGCTGGTCGCGAGGCGTGGTGCGCGCCAAGAGCAGCATGAGATCCGAATATTCGGCTCGGCTTGTCCAGATCTTTTGCCCGTTGACGACGTAATGGTCGCCCTCGCGGCGCGCGAAGGTGCGCAGCGACGTCGTATCGGTGCCGCTCGTCGGCTCGGTGACGCCGAAGGCCTGCAGGCGCAGTTCGCCCGAGGCGACGGCAGGCAGGTATTTCTGCTTCTGCGCGTCATTGCCGTGACGCAGCACCGTGCCCATGACATACATCTGCGCGTGGCAGGCGGCGCCGTTGCAGCCGGCACGCTGGATCTCCTCGAGTACGGCCGCGGCAGCCGACAGGGTGAGCCCGGCGCCGCCGTAGTCCTCCGGGATGAGGGTCGCGAGATAGCCGGCCTCTGTCAGCGCCCGCACGAACTCCTCCGGATACTCGCGCTCGGCATCGAGCGTGCGCCAGTACTCGCCGGGGAAGCGCTCGCAGAGCTTGCGCACCGCCTCGCGGATCTCGACGTGATCTTGCGGTTCGAACATCTCAGGCGCTCCTGGCGCGGAGGGGTGGTTCACCGTGCGGCGCGGCGGGGAACAGGCCGAGGCTCCTGACCGGCCGATCACCCGGGAGATCGAGAACGACGGCGACGAGCCGGTCCGCCTCGGCGCTCGGCATGCCGCTGCCGGCAAGCAGCATCCTGGCCTTTGCGGAGAGCTCGCTCGCGGTCACCGGGTTCTCGGGATCGCCCTTCGCTTCCTTCCGGGCTGCCTCCAGGACGCGGCCGTTTGCAGTCTCGACGCGAACGTCCGTGCCCCAGGAGCGCGGATAGGCGCCGTCAACTGCCAGCGAGCGCAGCACCGTGACCTTGCGACGTTCGGGGGCCATGCGGGCACGCGCCGTTGCGTCGAAGCTTGTCTGGTCGACGCGGCCGTCGGCTAGCGCGATCGCAACACAGTGCTGCAGCGAAAACTTGGCGCTGTATGGATCCTGAGGGGCCGGCCGGTCGCAGACGTCGAGCGCGGCTTGGTAGGCGCCGACAGTCACGCTGACGATCTCGGCTCTGCCGAGCCTGCCATGCAACTCGATGGCGGCATCGATCGTCGGGTGGGTGTGGCGGCAGCACGGCCACGGCTTGATGGACGTCTTGGTGAGTTCCCACGGCCGATCCGGATCGGCTGTGATCGCGTCCGGCAGGGGGTCGGGGCAGAGCCCGGCATAGAAACCCTTCGCGCCTTCGAGGATGTCGGGGGCGCCGGTGAATCCCTCCGCGGCGAGGAGGGCTGCGAGCACCCCGGATTCGGCACCGCGCGCCGTGTGCAGGTGTTTCGACATCGAGCCGCTTTCCAGGAATTGCCACAGGCCGGACGACTGGGTGCCCGCATTGCCGAGCGCCCAGACCGCCCGCTCATGCGACAGGCCGATCAGGTCGGCCACCGCCATCGCCGAGCCGAACGGGCCGCAGGTGGAGGTGTTGTGCCAGACGCGGTAGTGCGCCTTGCCGACCGACATGCCGACACGGCAGCACGCCTCGTAGCCGGCAAGCACGGCCTTGAGGAAGGCGACGCCGCCGAGATTTCGGTCGTCCGTGATGGCCCAGGCCGCGGGAATGACCACGCACCCCGGATGGGTGACGGAATCTCGGTGCAGATCGTCCATTTCAAGGATGTGCGACAGTCCGCCGAGATAGAAGGCGCGCCGGGCGACGTCGCCGGTTTCCGGTGGCGCTACCGCGCGCAGCATGCGTGCCGGTCCGGTGTCGAGCCCGCCAAGAGCGCAGGCCAGCGTGTCGAGAACGAAGAGCGCCGCCGCCTCGAGGTCCGATTGCCCGACCGGCTTGTTGCGGATGAGGGAGACCAGTTCGCTTGTGAGGCTCATGTTGCGTTCGCCTCTCCGTGAGCTTGGCCCGAAACCGCAACCGGCGCAAACTCCGCGCGGATGGCCGCATCGTGCTCGCCTAGAGCGGGCACGCGACCGAGCGTCGGGCGTCGGCCGTCGACGATGGTTGGCGGTGCGATCAGGTCGGCTGAACCAGCCGGGGTCTCGACCGGAACTTTCGCCACGCTGCGGTGAGCGGCAAGCTGGGCCATGGTCGACACGCGGCCATAGGCGATGCGCAGCCGGTCGAGCCGGTCGACCAGATCGGCGACCGACTGGGGGCCGACGATCTGCTGCACCTTGTCGTCCAGGGCTGTGCGGTTGGCGCAGCGCTCCTTGTTCGTCGCGAAGCGCGCGTCCGTCGACAGCGCGGGATCGCCGAGGACGCCTTCGCAAAAGGTTGCCCACTCCCGCTCGTTCTGAATCGAGATCAGGATCTCTCCGTCCCGCGCCCTGAACACGCCGTAGGGAGCAATCGACGGATGCGCGAGCCCAAGCCGCGGCGGCTCGCTGCCGCCGTACTGACGCGCCAGATACGGCACGTTCATGTACTCGGCGATGGTGTCGAAGAGCGATAGCTCAATATGGCTGCCGGCGACGCTGTGCTCGCGGCTGTAGAGCGCCTGGAGGATTGCAGCATAGGCCGCCTGGCCGGTGGAGATGTCGCTGATCGAGATGCCGACGCGGGTTGCCCCGGAGGCGACGGAACCGGTGACGGCGGCCAGTCCCGCCTCCGCCTGGATAAGCAGGTCGTAGGCCTTGCGGTCGTGGTCCGGGGTGCCTGAAGCGAAGCCGACGATGTCGCAGACGATGAGGCGGGGGAAGCGGCGGCGCAGGTCGGCGCTGCCTATTCCGAGGCGGTGCGTCGCGCCGGCCGCGAGGTTCTGGATGAACACGTCGGCGCGTTCGAGCATGCGCTCGACGAGGGCCAGGTCGTCCGGCTTCTTCAGGTCGACGGTGCAGGATTCCTTGCCGCGGTTGTTCCAGACGAAATAGCTCGACTGGCCGTGGACGAATCCATCATAGCCGCGTGCGAAGTCGCCTTCGCTGCGCTCGAGCTTGATGACGCGGGCGCCCGCATCAGCCAGGCGCGAACTTGCAAACGGTGCGGCCACCGCCTGCTCGAGCGCCACGACAAGAATGCCCTCAAGTGGCCCCGCCATGGCATCCTCCTGTTTCGATCTTTCGCTGGCCACAACACACCGGTGTCCTTGCGCGGTCAAATAGCGTTTCTGGATTGCGGCTATAGCGTCGTGTTGTAGCTCGCAGGCTGTCCGCCGCGGGACGATCGACGGCGCGGCAGGAAGTGCGCGGGGTGTAATAGCCGAGGCAAGAAACGCCTAGAACAGGTCCAGACCGGCCTGCCCCTCCGGGAGTCTGGCAGTCCAGACCTTGTCGCGGACCAGCAGGCGGAGGATCTCCCAACTGAGCTGGGCGACGGCGCGCGGTGCGGCATTCAGCGGGCGTTCGGTGGAGTAGGCGAGGTGGACCTTGCGCGTCAAAGGCGGTTCGACAAAACGCCAGGCAACGAAACGGTTCTCCGAAACCTCGCGGTCGATCGCCATTCGCGGAAGGATACCGTAGCCGATGCCGCGCTCGACCAGCTTCTTGATCTGGTTGTAGGAATCGATCTCGATCGCCGGCCTGATGGCGAACCCGGAACCTGCTGCACTGGAATCGATCAGTTCGCGCAGGCCATGGCCTGGCCCGGGCACGATCATTGGCAGATCGGCGATGTCGGCGAAGCGTACGGCGCCCGGATCCGTTGCCAGCCGGCCGTCCAGGTCAGCGCTGGCGAACAGACAGATCTCCTCCGACAGGCCCAGATGGTAGGCGAGCCCCCTAGGGTCGGAGGTCGAGTAGATCATTGCAAGATCGATGTCGCCCTTGCGCAGCCAGTCCAAAATATACCCGCTCATCGCCTCGACCACCCTGATGCGGACATCCGGGTACTTCGCCTTGGCAGCCTCGATCAGCGGTACGGCGAGGATCTCGCTGACGGTTCCGGGAAGGCCGAAGCGGACGTCGCCGCGCGGCAGGGCGCGCAATCCCCTGACGCTGTCGGGTATTTCGGCGAACTCGGCCAGAACCCGCCGGGCATGCAACATAAGTCGGTTGCCGGCATCGGTCGGCTGGACGCCGTGCGGACCTCGGAACAGCAGCGGTACGCCAAGTTCCTGCTCCATCTGGCGGACATGGTGGCTGAGCGCCGGCTGGGCGACACGGAGGACGAGCGCAGCCTTCGAGAACGAGCCACTCTCTACGACCTGTGCGAAATATCGCAGTTGCCGCGACTCCACCGCATGCTCCTCCATCGGAGCGCCCTTTGCGCCGCTCCCATAGAAAAACATTATACCGGCGCAACCGAAGTCAGCAATTCGGTAGGGCGTCGGATCTGACGTGGTGTCGTTTTCCTTGGTGATGGCTCGGCCTCGGCGAGCCTGAAATCCAAGCCTCTCCAACGATGCACGAGGCAAGGGCAGAAGATCGCGCGGCCTCGTGTCACAAAGTAGCAGCTCGGGCCTGAGCCTCTTGTAAATCTCAAAATACATATGTACCGGTTGGGCTGAGCGGCGTTGCTAGACCGAGAGGAGATCGGCCGGCGCCGCCATATGGAAGCTCGAACCCGATGTTGGGAGGACCTATGAAGACCTTGTTCCGGGTGGCTGTGGCCGGCCTACTACTCGCCTCGACGGCGGCATTCGCGCAGGACGCGGCGCCGGGCACGATCAAGAAAGACAGCTATCGCTTTGTCATCATCCCGAAGGTCGTGCATCCGTGGTTCGACAAGGTGAACAACGGCGCCAAGGCTGCCGCCCAGGCGATCGAGGCGCAGACAGGCTCCAAGGTCACGATCGAGTACAGCGCGCCGCAGCAGGCTGACGTCGTACAGCAGAACCAAATCCTCGAAAGCTCGATCGCGACACGGCCGGATGGCATCGCGATCGACCTGCTCGACCCGAGCGGCAACCGCGCTCCGCTGGAGGAGGCAGTCGGCCAGCAGATCCCGGTCACCATCTTCGACTCCGTCCCGCCGGAAGGCATGGAGTTGACCAGCATCGGCAACGATTTCTGCGAGCAGGCGAAGATCGCATCGCGTCGACTCGTCGAGTTGCTCGGCGATGAAGGTGGCGAGGTCGCCATCATGATGGGCGTGCCGACCGCTCCAAACCACGCCATCCGCGCCGAGTGCCACCAGAAGCTGTTTGCCGAGCATCCGAACATCAAGGTCGTTGCGACCGGCATCGACAATGACGACATCGAGACGGCGCAGAAGCAGGCTGCCGCGATCATGCAGGCCAATCCGAACCTCAAGGGTTGGGTCGCTAGCGACGCTGCCGGCCCGATCGGTATCGGTCAGGCGATCAAGGAGGCCGGCAAGGTCGGGCAGGTCCAACTCGTCGGCCTCGACGACCTGCCGGAGATGATCCAACTGATCAAGGACGGCGTCGCCGACAGCTCCTCCTCGACCAAGCCGGAAATGCAGGGCTACTGGTCCGTGCTGACGATGTGGCAGAAGGCGACCGGCGCCGACACGCCGAAATACATCGACACCGGCATCGCCGTCCTGACGAAGGACAGCGTCAAGTAGGATCGCAGGCGAGGCCGCGGCCGACGCGGCCCCGCCACTCTATCGGGTCGTGTCGCCCGAAAAGGGGCAGTATGACGGCGGCTGCGTTCGGCGGCGACCGGACGAGCCCACAACTCCTGGATACACTACAACAGTGGCCTATCTCGAGACCAAGGGACTTGGTCGGGACTTTCCCGGCGTTACCGCACTGAACGATGTCGACATCTCGGTCGAACTCGGCCGCGTTCATGTCTTCGCCGGCGAGAACGGCGCCGGAAAGTCGACCCTGGTCAAGCTCCTGACGGGCGCCTACAGCCCGTCGCGCGGAAGAGTCCTTATCAATGGCAGGGATCCGGCCGAGGACCCGAGCCTGTTCCGCAACATCGCCTATGTGCCGCAGGAACTGACGCTGTTCCCGCACATGTCTGTCGCGGAGAATCTGTTTATTCCCTTCGATCGCTCGGGGCATGGCGGAAGCTATTTCGATCGGCGCCGACTCGAGAGGGAGGCGACGGAAATCCTGGATCGGTTCGGCATAGCCGCATCGCCAGGGGACCTGGTGCGCCACATTTCGGTTTCCGACCAGCAACTGCTTCAGATCGCGCGCGCGTCGACGAACCGGGACATGAAGGTGCTGATCCTCGATGAGCCGACCTCGGCGCTGACGCGCACCGAAGTCGACCGCGTGTTTCGCGTCATCTCGGGGTTTCGCGACCGCGACCACGCGATCATCTTCATCTCGCACAAGATGGACGAGGTGTTCGAGATCGGGGACGACTACACGGTCCTGCGCAACGGCAAGAAGGTGGAGGCAGGCCGCCTTGCCGACACCGACGCCGACGGCCTCATCAGGGCGATGTCCGGCGAGGCGATTCATCTCGGCGACACCTTCCGGCCGGAGGTCGCCCCTCCCGGCGCCGGCGAACCGATGCTCAAGGTGCGCGGACTTTCGGGGGCCCACTTCAGCAACATCGATTTCGACCTGAAGCGGGGCGAGATTCTCGGATTCGCGGGGCTAGTCGGCGCCGGCCGCTCGGAAGTGATGCAGACGATTTTCGGCTACCTGAAAGCCAAAACGGGAACGGTCGAACTGGAAGGCGCGCCGTGGAAGCTCGGCGACACGACGGCATCGATCCGCAACGGCATGATGTATCTGTCCGAAGAGCGGAAACATCATGGAATTTTTCCGCTCATGTCGGTGCGCGACAACATCGGCATGTCGATCTACGAGCAGACCACCTCGGCATTCGGCATCTCGGCCCAGAAAGAACGCGCGCAGGTCAGCGAGATCATCAGGGCGTACGACATCAAGACGCCGAACATGAACAAGCAGATCGTCTATCTGTCCGGCGGCAACCAGCAGAAGGCTTTGATCGGCCGCGCGATGGCGCGTCGTCCGCGCGTTCTGATCTTCGACGAGCCGACCAAGGGCATCGACGTGCGTACCAAGGCGGAGATCTACCGGATCATGAAGAGTCTCGCCGAGCAGGGTGTCGGCATTATCCTCGTCTCCTCTGAGATGGACGAGTTGCTTAGGTGCGCAACGCGCATCATCACCATGCATTCCGGCAAGGTGACCGGCTCCTTCGATGCGGTCAGCACCAGCACCGAAACGATCGTCGGCGCCATGTTTGGCAAGGAGAGCACGTCCAATGCGGCTTAATCCATTCAAGGCGCTCGTCGTCAACCCGGTGGCGGGCGTCTTCGTCGTCCTGCTCGTCATCTTCGCCGTGTCGTCGCTGCTGTCGCCCTACTTCCTGTCCAGCTACAATCTTTCCGTCGTGGCGCGCGCCCTGGCATTCGTTGGACTGGTCACCATCGGCCAGGCCTCGCTGATGATCCTGGGCGAGATCGACCTGTCGCTCGGCATGATCGGCGGCCTGTGCGGGGTTGTGGCTGGCATTCTGATGGTCAATTTCGGCCTCAACCCGTGGCTGGGAATGCTGTTGGCGCTGATGCTCGGTGCGGCCTGCGGCCTGCTCAACGGTGGGCTGGTCTCGCTGCTGCGTCTGCATTCCCTGGTGCTGACGATCGGCACGGCCGGGATATTCGGCGGCGCCAACCTGGTGCTTACTCGCGGGGTCGCCATCACCAATATCCCGAAGGAGATCCAGTTCCTGGGCCGCGGCGACCTTTTCGGCGTTCCGATGCCGTTCATCATCATGCTCGTGGTGCTGGTGCTGGTGTCCTACCTGACACTGAAAACGCCATTCGGCCGCTACATGTACGCCATCGGCAACAATGCCGCGGCCGCCCGCATGCTCGGCATCAAGGTCGACGGTATCCGTACGCTGGTGTTCGTCTTCGCTGGCGTCATGTCGGCGCTCGCTGGCGTGTTGATGGTGGCCAGGCTCGGCACTGCGCAGCCATCGATCGGCGAGACCTGGGTGCTGGCGCCGATCGCTGCGTCCGTCATTGGCGGCGTCACCACCACGGGCGGAGTCGGCACGCCGCTCGGCGCCATCTTCGGCGCGGCGATCATCGGCATCATCGAGAACATCATCGTCCTGTTCGGCGTCTCGCCCTATTGGCAGGGCATCGTCAGCGGCGTCATCGTCGTGCTTGCGATCTCCTTCGATGCGATCTCGCGCCGCTATCTCAGGGCCGACACGGCCTGAGCACGGTCTCCATAGGCGTTTCCCCGGAGAGAAGAATGAAGCTTGGATTGAACCTGTCCTTCGCCATCAAGCGTTGGCTCGGCGGCGATGCCATGGCCCATATCGTCAAGGACGAACTCGGCTTGGATATCGTGCAGTTCACCTGGGACCTCGTCGACCCGTGGTGGCCGGCCGAGAAGCGCGACCCGATCGCGCGGGAATACGCCGCTGCATTTCGACGCGCCGGGATCACTATCGAGAGCACATTCGGTGGGCTCGCGTCGTACACCTACAACCATCTGCTGGGTCCGACGCCGGAACTGCGGGCGCTCGGCAAGGAGCACCTCAAGCGCGCGATCGACATGACGTCCGAGATGGAGGTGCGCGCCGCCGGCATGCCGTTCGGTTCTTTCTCGTCGGCCGACGCTCTCGACCCGAGCCGCCGCGAGGCGATCTACAAGGAAGCGGTCGAGACTTACGTCGACATCTCCAGATACGCCAAGGAGAAGGGGCTGGAGACGCTCTATGTCGAGCCGGTGCCGCTGGCGACCGAGTTTCCGTCTTCGGCGACCGACGCGCTACGCCTGATGAAGGACCTGAACGCACAGACCGCGATCCCGGTGAGGCTCATGGTCGACTGGGGGCACGCGCTGTTCACGCCGCTGTTCGGCGAGCAGGCCGACATGGACTACTGGATGAAGACCTGCGGCGAGTACATCGGTGCCTTCCATATCCAGCAGTCCGATGGACTTCTGGACCGGCACTGGAACTTCACCCGCGATGGCATCATCACGCCGGAGCGGCTTGCCGAGTTCTGGAAGCGGCACAAGCTCGCCGACCAGACCTACTTCATGGAAATCATCTATCCGTTCGAGGAAACGGACGAGCATGTCCTTGCTGACATGAAGGCCTCGGTTGCCCTTCTTCGGCAAGCCGCCTGAGCCGTCTCGACCAACTTACTTCGTGAGGGATTACCCGGTGACTGCCAAGACCAAGAAAATTATGAACGCGCCGGAGAACATCATTCCCGAGATGATCGAGGGGATGATCGGCGCTCACCCCGATCTGCTGCGGGTATCGGGCGCGACCGGGCGTGCGGTCGTCGCGGTCGACGGGCCGAGGCCTGGAAAGGTCGGTGTTGTGGTCGGCGGCGGCTCCGGGCATGAGCCGGCCTTCGCGGGCTATGTCGGGCGGGGCCTCGCCGACGCGGCCGCGGTCGGCAATGTGTTCGCGTCGCCATCGCCGGAGCAGATCCTCGATGCCGCGCGTGCCGCCGATGGCGGTGCCGGCATCATCTTCCTTTACGGAAACTATTCCGGCGATGTCATGAACTTCGATATGGCAGCGGAGGAACTGAGTGCTTCCGGCAGCCCGGTGAAGAGCGTGGCGGTCACCGACGATGTCGCCTCGGCGCCGAAGGAACGCATGGATGAACGGCGTGGCATTGCCGGCGACTTTTTCGTCTTCAAGATCGCAGGCGCGGCGGCCGACCGTATGCTGCCGCTCGACGAGGTCGATCGGCTGGCGCGTCACGCCAATGCCTCGACCCGCACCATGGGTGTGGCTTTGTCCGCCTGCTCCCTGCCGCAGACGCGTAAACCTAACTTCGAGATCCCGCCGGGCGAGATGGAGATCGGCATGGGGCTGCATGGCGAGCCCGGCATCCGCCGCGGCCCGCTCGAAAGCGCGGACAGCCTCGCGGAGCAGCTTGTCGCGACGATCATCGCCGACCTCGGCCTGCGCCGAGGCGACGAAGTCGCCGTGCTGGTGAATGGCCTCGGCTCCACGTCGTCGATGGAGCTCTACCTGCTGCATCGCAGAACCCGGCAGATCCTTGACGAGCAGGGCATCCGTATCGCGCGAAGCTGGGTGGGGGAGTACGCCACCTCGCTGGAGATGGCCGGCGCCTCGATCACGCTGCTGCGGCTGGACGACGAATTGCGTGTCCTGCTCGAGCATCCCTGCCGTTCCGTCGCGCTGACGGTCGGCGAGGTCGCTGTCGCGGGTTCCTTGCGTTCGGCACCGGCCAGTGCGGGTTCCGGCGCGAGCGCGGAGAAGGGGAGCGTCGCTTCCGACCGCAAGGAACTCGTGACGGACGGGGAGATCACGCCGATGATCTTCCGCCAGATGATGCGCAATGTCGGCAGCGTCATCGTCGCCGAGAAGGACTGGCTTTCCGAGTTGGACGGCGTCATCGGCGACGGCGATCACGGAGTCACGATGGAGATCGGCTGGATCGCGGTCGGCAAGGCGCTTGACGCGGCTCCGAAGGAGGAGACCATCGAGGTAACCTGCAAGCGCATGGCGAAGGCTTTCCTGGATGCCGTCGGCGCCTCGTCGGGCCCGCTCTACGCCACGGCGTTCCTGCGCGCCGGCACGGCGGTGGGGGACCGGCTCAATCTCGATGCCGCCGCTCTGGCGAGTTGGATCGCAGCCGCTTCGCAGGGCATCCAGGACCGCGGCCGTGCAGAGCCCGGCGACAAGACCATGGTCGACGCCTGGGTCCCGGCCGCCGTCGCCGCAAAGGCTGCCGCGCAGAGCGGAGCCTCGTCCATAGAGGTGATCGAGGCGGCAACTACCGGTGCGAAGGACGGCATGGAGAAGACGGCTCACATCGCTGCCCGCCGCGGGCGCTCCGCTAAGCTTGGCGAAAGGTCCCTCGGGCACATCGATCCGGGTGCGGCCTCGACCTATCTCACGTTGCGCGCCATGGCAGAGGCATTGAGACGGGCGCTGGCTTAGCACGGCCGGTCCGGAGGGAGCATGGACGACATCTATCGCAAGGCGGTGGACGAGCTTCACGACGTTCTCGTCGCCGTCGACAAGGCCGAGGTTGCGGCGGCACTCGACGTCCTGGCCGGGGCGCGGCGGATCGCCCTCTACGGAGTCGGGCGCGAGGGCCTTCAGATGAAGGGTTTCGCGATGCGTCTCTTTCATCTCGGACTCGATGCGCATGTGGTCGGCGACATGACCACGCCGCATCTCGGGGACGGAGACCTCCTGATCGTGTCCGCAGGCCCTGGCGATTTCTCCACCGTCAGTGCGTTGATCGGTGTCGCGCGCTCGGCAGGAGCGAAGAGCCTCTGCGTCACGGCGGAGCCGGATGGTGCTGCGCCGCGTGCTGCCGACGTGAAGCTCGTTGTGCCTGCTCAGACGATGGCCCGCGACACGACGGCACCAAGCTCCGTCCTGCCCATGGGATCCCTCTACGAAGGCGCGCTCTATGTGCTGTTCGAGATCCTGATCCTGCAGCTTCGCGAGCGGCTCGCCGTCGATGCAGCGGAGATGCGGTCTCGCCACACCAATCTGGAGTAGTGCCCCGACAATCTGCTATTTCCAGTTCCGCGAGTTCACCTGCGAAGAACGATTCGAGGGGGGGAATTCAAGGTGCTGGATAAACCAAAACTCGACTCGGTCGAAGGCGAGTTCCGCTCGGATCGTGAGATCGCGCGCGTCGCGTGGCTCTATTTCGTCGGCGGGATGACCCAGCAGGAAATCGCCGATGAACTGGGCACGACCCGGCTGCGCGTCAACAAGATCATCGGCCAGGTTCGGACCGCAGGACTGGTCAATATCGAGGTACGCACGCCGCTGGCGGACTGTGTGGAACTCGAAGAGCGGCTGAAAGATCGCTTCAATCTCAAGGGCGCCGTGGTCGTGCCTGCGCTGATCGATCCGATCGAACAGCAGCGCACCATAGGCGAGGCGGCCGGCGAACTTCTCAACTCGGTCATCGCCGAGCGGGATCTCGGCGTCGGCATAGGGTGGGGACGGACGCTTTCCTTTGCCACGAGGCGACTTGAGACCCGCCCGAACCCGAATTCCTGGGTCGTGGGATTGATGGGCGGCGTGACGCGCGCGTCGCTCACCAACACGTTCGAAGTCGCCATGTCCGTAGCGAGGGCGCTGGGCCTCGAATGCCACTACCTGACCGCACCCATTTACTGTTCCAGCCCCGAGAGCCTCGAGGCGCTGCTACATAATGACGAGATCGCCGATGTGCTGGCGCGCACCGAAATCGCCGACGTTGCGCTGATAGCCTGCGGCGACCTTCACGAGCGTTCGCCAATTCCCTCCCTTCGAGTGGTGAAGGACAATCTCGACGAACTGGTGCGTCTCGGGGCGGTCGGCGAGACGCTTGGCTATTTCCTGCAGGCGGACGGTGCGCTCGTCGACCATCCGTTAAACAGGTCGGTCATGGCGCTCTCCCTGGAGGCGCTGCGTCAGAAGCCGGTATCCGTGCTGGCGTCCGGCGGCCTCTACAAGGCACCGATCATCCGAGCCACGCTCGCCGGCGGCTACGTGAACCACCTGGTTACCGACGAAGCCGTCGCACGGGTTCTACTCGGTGCTTAGGAGATCTGAGTCTTCAAAGAACTGATGCGGCGCACGGAATCGATGCAGACGTCTGACCGTCGTACCACCGCTGGGGTCGACTGGTCCGCGAGCCGGCCCGCAACGGGGCGCACTGCCGGCACTTGCGTAAACAAGTGCCGGCAAAAGGTCCCTTCGCGGGCGGATCAGGCCTGCTCCAGCCAGACGTTCTGCAGATCCATTTGGAAGGTCTGATGAACGCCGTAATTCTTCACCTTGGAGTTGGTGTGGCTGTAGAGTTTCTGCCAGAACGGCTGGATGATCACGCCTGAATCCTGCAGGATCGTCTCAAGATCCTTCATGATTTCCCGCCTCTTGGCCGGATCGCTGATCGAGAGGGCCTCCTTCAGCTTGGCATCGAAGGTCGGGTCGGAATAGGCGCTCTCATTCCAGGCCTCGCCGGTGCGGTAGCCCAGCGCGAGAATTTGGACTCCGAGCGGACGCATGTACCAGATGGTCATCGAATAGGGGTACTTCGTCCAGTCGTTCCAGAAGGTCGACCCCGGCAGCACCGTCCGTTTCACTTTGATGCCGGCCTCGCGAAGTTGCGCGGCAATGGCGTCGCCGGTGTTCTTCTGCCAATCGTCCTCGATCGTGATCAACTCGTGCTCGAAGTCGGCCTGGCCGGCTTCCTCCATGAGCTTCTTGGCGCCGGCCGCGTCCCGCGTTTTCTTCGGTAGCGGATAGTATTCGGGATGGATGGGGCTGACGTGATGGTTTTCGCCCACGTCGCCGCGTCCGTTATAGCCGAGTTGCAGCACGACGTTGTTGTCGACCGCCATCTGCAGGGCGTTGCGTACCCGCTTGTCCCCGTAGGGCTTGTGCGTGACGTTCGTGCGCGCAACCAGCGTCGTCGCCGTCGCTACCTCCGACTTTACGAGACCCAGATTGTCCAGCATGTCGATGAAATCGGCCGGCGTCTCGAAATTCAAATCGATCTCGCCCGACTCGAAGGCGTTGACGGTTGCGGAGAAATCAGTTCCGTAGTCGATGAACTCGACGGAATCGAGCAGGGCTTCCCCGCCCCACCACTTGCCGTTCTCGCGCCGCTTGACGACGGCCTTTGAGCCGACTTCATAGGAGACCAACTCGAATGGCCCGGTTCCGATCGGCTTGGTGATCGGGTCGTCGCCCGTGAAGCTCCTATGGACGACAAGCGCCGGATAATCCGTGAAGTTCGGAATAAGCGAAATGTCGGGCGCGTTCAGCTTGAGCTTGACCGTATGGTCGTCGACCTTGGTGATTGCCCCATCCTTAGCCTTGCCGGTCGCCTCGTCGATCAGTCCCCCGACGCGGGCTGCCATCGAGTTGCCGGAAACGTCCTTCTCGCACCAGCGGGTCAGGTTATGGACGACATCGTCAGCGGTGAAAGTATCGCCATTGGTCCAGGCAACGCCCTTGCGTACGTGGAGGACGTACTCCGTAGCGTCGTCGTTGACCTCCCAGCTCTCGAGCAGAACCGGCTCGAATGTAAACTCTCGCGTATAGCGGACCAGCGGTTCGAGCCAGGTACGCGTAACGTTGGCAAGCTCAACCCAGTCGTAGTTGCGGGGATCTTTCTGGCCCTTCACGGCCATGGCGACTCTCAACGCGCCGCCTTTGGTTCCTTCTTGTGCCAGCGCATTCGAGGGAGCCGCCAGTCCGATCATGCTGTAGGCCAGCGCCGTCGATGCACCCATCGCGCTTGCGATCGCAAGAAACTCCCGCCGGTCCATACGCCCATGCCGAGCGTCGGAAGCCATCTTTTCGATCGCGTCCGGTACGCGATCGCCGTTGCTTCTGAAAAATCCCATTTGTTCTCCTCCCTGTGATTCTTATGTTGAACTCACCCATGTTCCATGTCGAGCCAGGACAGGTCTCTGCAATTCCTCTGCTACCGAATGTCCTTTTAGATGGCGTGGATGTTGGGCGATGCGACAGCGTCGGCGATGCGAAGGAGCGTAGCAAGCTTCGGGCTGTCGGCCCAGAAACACCCCGCCGCCATTGACCCGCGCGTTGCTGCTCAATTGACAGTATCCGGCAGCCGCTCCTCGCGCCGCGCAACGAAATCCTTGAGAGCTTCGGCGATGCCCTCGTCCAGCTTTGGTTCCTCATAGTCGCCGAGCATGGCGCGGGCCTTCTCGCGGCCACGCGTATCATGGTCCTTCGCCCCTTCGGCATTCCATTGTTCGAAGGAGTTGAAGTCCATCATGCTCGGCATGAAGAAGGCCGACTCGAAATGGTCGAGCGTGTGTTGGGTGCCGAGGAAGTGGCCGGCAGGACCGACCTCGCGGATGGCCGCCAGCGCTTCCTTGAAATCGTCGAAGGACAGCCCGCCTGCATATTTGTACCAGCCGACAAGCTGTTCGCAGTCGGTGGCGAATTTCGAGTAGCCGCAGGTCAGGCCAGCCTCGAGCCACCCGGCCGAGTGCCAGATGTAGTTGGCGCCCGCCAGTATGGCGGCATGCATCAGCATGTTCGACTCGTAGCCTGCCTGGGCGTCGTTCAGCTTCGACCCGACATGGAAGCCGGACGTGCGCCACGGTAGCCGGTATTTTCGGGCCAGCGCGCCCATCAGATACATCATCTGCGCGGCTTCTGGCGTGCCCCCCATGGGCGCGCCCGTCTTCATGTCGACGGTGACCATGAATTGGCCGTAGATCTGCGGCGAGTCGGGGCGGACCAACTGGGTGAACGCGACGCCCGCCAACGCTTCCGCGTTGACTTGCGCAACCGCACCCACGGCGGATGCAGATGTCGACGCTCCGCACAATGCAAAGGGCGCGAGGATCAGCGGCTGGTTGTGACGCGCATACACTTTCATCGCGTCGAGCATGGTGGCGTCCCATACAAGCGGCGAATTGCAGTTCGTGATAGAGACCAGGACCGGATTGTCCTTCACGAACTCCTTGCCGAAGACGATGCCCGCCATCTCCATCGTGTCTTCCGCACGGTCCTTGGACGTCACGATGCCCATGAACGGCTTGTCGGAATATTTTAGCGCCGAATGGATGATGTGGAGGTGGCGCTTGGGTACGGGTATGTCCATCGGCTCGCATATGATCGAACTCGACGAATGCAGCGGCGGCGCCATGTAGGCGAGCTTGTGGAAATTATTGAGATCCGCCAGCGTTCCGTATCGCCGGTTGTTGTCGAGATCGCGCACATAGGGCGCGCCGTACATCGGGATGAAGATGGAGTTGTCTCCTCCCACGCGAACTGTACGCTCCGGATTGCGCGCGTGGAGGGTGAACTCGGATGGCACCTTTGAAACGAGTTCCATCAGGAGGGCGCGGTCGATCCGCACTCGAGTGTCCGTAACGTCGGCTCCGGCGGCCTTCCAGATGGCGATCGCTTCGTCATCGCGGAACTCGCACCCTACCTCTTCTAGGATGCTCAGTGATTCCTGGTGAATCAGTTCCACTGCCTCATCCGGGACCATCTGGTAGACTGGTATCTTCCGAACCAGTGTGGGAAACGACAGCGTAGGTGCGCCGCGCAGCGCCTTTCGTCCCAAGCGCCCGCCGCCGCGGCGGCCGCCAATCGCCTGACCCGATGCTGTACCCGTTTCCGACATACGATGCTCCTCCCTACTCCCAGGGAAGGAACGTCGGCGAGCAGCCCGTTTCAAGCGAAAAAGTCGCTCAGCTCGGTTGAGTTGTACTCAATCGTCCAAGGATAGGAGCCAGCTTTTCAAGATCGTTGCCTGTTGGCTCAGGGGCCGATGCGCACTCCAGGTCACGAAATAGGATTGGGGTGCCGCAATCTCGGCATCTGTAAGTTGGACGAGATCGCCTGACTTGATCAACGGCCGGACCAGACTGGCCCAGCCCAGCGCCACACCCTGGCCGCTGCGAGCAGCCTGCAAGGCAATGACGTAGCTGTTGAAGCGTCTCTCATTGAGCCGCCGATGCCGCGCGCCGACTCTTTGCAGGAAGTCCGCCCACGTAGTCCAGGACGAATCGATCCCTTCAACGGAAAGGAGTTGTAGCGCCGCCAGATCGTCCAGCGAGGTCACGCGGTGCTCTCGGACGAAATCCGGGCTTGCCACTGCGAATATGCGGTCGTCATAGAGCTTGGCCGATTCTTCGTCCGGCCACTCGCCGCTACCGTAGCGGAGGCGAAGATCGATGTCGGGGCGATCGAGGCCGCGTGCATGGTCAGAAATGACATGATCGACGACGATGTTCTGATGCCTGTTCCAGAACGCTCCCAGCCGCGGCATCAACCAGAGCTGGGCAAACGCCATGGTGCTGCCGATCGTTACGCCGGACTTTCCCCCTGACGTTCTGACCTGCCGAAGCGTAGCCGAGATGCGTTCAAACCCATCGCGCAGGGCCGCTGCCATCGTCTCGCCCTCGCGGGTCAGTTCGAGCGCCCGATGCCGCCGGATAAAGAGTTGGCAGCCGAGTTCCTCCTCGAGCGTCCGCACGTGTTTGGATATGGCCCCGGGCGTGACGTTCAATTCCTCGGCTGCCTTGGTAAGGCTCAGGTGTCGCGCGGCGGCTTCGAAGGCGGCGAGTGCGTTGAGCGAGGGGAGACTGTAATAGCGGCGCACCATGGGACTACCGGTTCGGCTGAAACTGACGGCTGACGATGAGCCGCAGTGCTCCTGGTCGATCGGCGGCCGCCCCGTGGCGTCGGATGCTGAGGGTCATTGGCATGCTCGTTTCGATCATTGGGCCCAGTACTTACTCGTCGTGCAACAATCGCCTTCTTCCGCCCCATGTGCCAGCCTAGTCGTGACAGCAACTACAAGGACGTGACGGTTCGCATGGCATCCATCGGCACAGTTGATCCAGGGGAGGGGGCCATGACGGCGCAGGTCTTCAAGCGGTTGTTCACGCCGGTGGCGCTACGGGGCAGGATGCTGCGGAACAGGATCGTGTTTGGCGCCCATACCGCAAACATGGCGGTCGAGGGCCTGCCGACCGAACGGCACGCGGCCTATTATGCCGAGCGCGCCATCGGCGGAGCGGCAATGATCGTGGTGGAGCCGATGCCGGTGCATGCGGCCGCGGTGCTGACCCGCGGCAACTTCCGCCACTCCGACGACAGCGTCATTCCGCATTTCCGCAAGGTGACGGACGCGATCCGCAGCAACGGTGCGATCGCTATCCAGCAGCTTTATCATGTCGGCCAGCACAGCGACGCGGATAACTCGTTTCACGCGGGCTGGTCGCCCTCGGGCCTGCCGAGCTACCACGATTCCGACGGCTCGCACCGCATGACCGAGGCGGAGATCGAGGAAACGATCGATGGCTTCGTCCAGGCGGCGCGGCGCTGCCGCGAGGCTGGCTTCGACGGGGTTGAGGTCTGGGCGGCCTACCACTCGATGCTCGACCAGTTCTGGACGCCCTGGTCGAACCGGCGCGACGATCGCTGGGGCGGCAGCCTGGAAAACCGTACCCGCATGAGCCGTGAGGTCATGAGCCGCATCCGCAAGGAATGCGGAGAGGATTTCATCGTCGGCCTCGCGATCAATGACGAGCCGGAGGTCGAGGTCGCGCTCCAGCGGGAGGCGCTGGCCGAGATCATCGCCCTGCACGATCGCGATGCGCTGATGGACTACGTGACCTGCGGCTCCGGGAGCTATTTCGACTTCCACAAGCTGATGCCGACCTTCCTCTATCCGGAGAAGCTTGGCGCGGACCTTGCCAGCGTCCTGAAATCGGCCGTGAAACACGCGCTTGTGACCGCCGAAAGCCATATCCGGACGCCGGAGAACGCCGAGAGCGTGCTGAGCGAAGGCAAAGCCGATCTCGTCTCCATCGTGCGCGGACAGATCGCCGATCCGCATCTGGCCGCCAAGGCGGCCGCCGACCGGCCGCAGGACATTCGCGGCTGCCTGTCGTGCAACCAGATGTGCTGGGGCCGGCGCTCGCGCGACTACTGGATCAGTTGCGTCATCAACCCTTCGGCCGGGCGCGAATGGGAGTGGGGCGGCGACCGCTTCTCTCCGGCAGAGCGGCCAAAGCGCGTATTCGTCGTCGGCGGCGGGCCGGCGGGCCTCGAGGCGGCGCGCGTGGCGGCCGAGCGCGGACACCAAGTGGTGCTTGCCGAGGCCTCGGACCGGCCGGGCGGGCAGTTCCGGCTCGCCGGACTGCAGCCGCGCCGCGCCCAGATCGTCGATCTGATCGACTGGTACGAGCGCCAACTGAGCCAACTCGGGGTGGAGGTGCGCTATGGCGCGTACGTCGAGGCCGAGGACGTCGAGCGCGAAGGCGCCGACCATGTGATCGTCGCGACCGGTTCCCTGCCGCCCGAGGGTGCGTTTCAGAGAGCGCTGCCGCAATTCGATCAGATACCCGGGGGCGGGCGCGCACTGTCCGCGGAGGCCGTGATGGCCCGCGAAGCCAGGCCCGGAAAGCGCGTCATCGTGCTGGACGAGGGTGGCAACTGGAAAGGCTGCGGCACGGCCTGGAAGCTTGCCGAGGAGGGGCACGAGGTGACGCTCGTCACGCCCGACCCGCTGGTCGGCAAGGAACTCCAGCGCACGGCGGCGGATGTGCCGCTGCGGCGCAACTTGGCTCGGCTCGGCGTCCGGTTCGTCACCGAGAGCGCGATTGTCCATTGGGAAGGCGCAATCGCACGGGTGGCCTCGCTGCTCGATGGTAGCGAGAGGCAGATCGAGGCCGACGCGCTTGTCTTCGCCGCGACCAACATGGCCGAGGACAGCCTTGCTCTCGAACTCGCCGCGCGCGGCATTGCCTTCACTGCCATCGGCGATTGCACGGCAGCACGCCAGGCGGCCTATGCCATCCACGACGGGCGGAAGGCGGCGCTTGCACTTTAAAGCAACGGTGCGGATGTCCCCAGGGGCCTGCGGAACTGTGGCGCGGTGAGAGGCCGGCCGCTGAGCTAACCTGCGGGCGCGGCGGCCAGATCACGTTCCATCGAAACGGCTGCGCGCAGGGATTCACGGTCCCGTCCGACCGTCGCGACGGCAACCGTCTTTCCTCCTGACAGATAGCGCACGACAGCCTTTCCGGCCGCAAGGTCGCCCTCGATTTCCGTGGCGTCCCGGTTGCGGCCGTTCCCGACATACCTGATCGTCGTGTCGTAATGGGCGCTCCAGAAGAAGGGCGCATCCGAGAACGCCAGTCGCTCGCCCAGCATGTTGTAGGCCGCGACCTGTCCCTGCCGCTCGGCCACAACCCAATGCTCGATGCGCGTGCGCGCGCCGGTGATCCTGTCGGGCCACTCCGCCGCGTCTCCGGCGGCGAAGATTCCCGGGCTGCTGGTCTCCAGGCGCTCGTCGACCAGGATGCCGTCGGCGGTGGCGAGCCCGGCCTCGACGGCCAGGCTCTTGCGAGGCTTAACGCCGACGCCAATGATCACCAGGTCTGCCGGAAGCGCCTCGTTGCCTTCGAGTACGACGCGCCCCTCTTCAATGCTCGACACGGACTGCTGCAGGTGGAACCTCACGCTGTGGTCTTCATGGAGGCCACGGATAAAGCGACCCAGTTCGGGGCCGAGTACCTTCTCCAGGGGCTCACGATCCGGCGCGACAACATGGACCTCGATCTGCCGCGCCCGGAGCGACGCCGCAACTTCCAGCCCGATGAAGCCGGCGCCGATCACCACGGCGGTGCGGGCCGTCTTCGCCCGCTCGACGATGGCGCGACTGTCGGCCAGCGAACGCAGCGTGAAGACATGAGGCAGGTCCGCGCCGGGTAGCGGGAGCCTTACGGGTTCCGCACCCGGGGCTAGAAGGAGCCGATCGAACGCGAAGGATCGTCCGTCCTCCGTGAGAGCGATGCGCTGGTTAGGGTCGATTCGACTGACCGTCGTTGCGAGGTGCAGACCGATCTCCTTGCGTTCGTAGAATTTCGGCGAGCGCAGCGGAATCCATTCCTCGGGCGCGGAACCGGCGAGATAATCCTTCGAGAGGTTCGGCCTGTCGTAAGGGGCGTCGGAGTCGGCGCTCAAGATCGTGACGCTCCCGGCGAAGTTTCGTCGGCGCAGCATCTCGGCGGCGGCGAAGCCTGCCGCACCACCGCCCACGATCACGATGTCCTTGGGTTGCCCGGCTGCGTCTTGTGCGGAAGCGGGCGACGGTCGCTTCACCTTGCCGGTGACGAAGACGCGGTCGCCCCGTAGTTCGGTGGCCCAGCAATCGATCGGACTGAAAGCCGGCGCGCGAAGGGCCTCGCCGGTGCGGAGGCTGAAGCAGGCGTGGTGCCATGGGCACCGGACCGTATCGCCCTCCGCCAGGCCTTGGCCAAGGGGCCCGTTATAATGGGTGCAGGTGCCGCCGACGGCGAACACCTCGTCTTTGGAACGGACGAGGATCACGGTTTCCTCGCCGACATGGCCTTCGAGAATCTCACCGTCGCGAAGCATTTCCATCGCGACGCCTTGCGCCAGATCGGGCCCCACTGGCTCGGTCGATTTCCCACTCATGGTTCAATCTTCCTCGGATAGCGCCGGACTGCCCCCAGTATGCATTGGATGCAATGCGATGTGAAAGGTTCCCGTCCGGTGCCCGGTCACTTTGGCGGGAACTTCTGGGACGCTTGAGGTGCCGCGGCCTGAAGCGGGATCGATGCCCAGACCAACGGTTCGGGAAGTCCAATCGCCGCAGAGGCGGACGTGAGAGGGAGCCCCGCGGATTCCATTGCGCGTTCGGGCGTTCCCTTCGCCGTTGCCGCACAGTCTTTACCGGAAATTAGCCGCTGCCAACCGTATTTGCGGCAGGGGGGACGTATGGATAGGTCATATCTGCTTTCGGCTATTCTGCCGCTTCTTTCGGCGACACTTTCAGTAACATTCTTCGTCCTGTGGCACCGCCAACAGGAACGAATGCATGTGTTCAATTGGACGCTGGCCTACGCTTGCGCGACGCTTGGCACGTCGCTCGACTTCGCGCGGATCGTTCTTGCGAATCCAACCCCGTTTTCGTTCGTGGCGAACTTACTGCTGGTGGGGGTAGCCTTTTTTGCAGTCCGCGGCGCTGTCCTGCGTTATGCCGGGCACTCTTTCGACCGGATTCTCATCCCTGTTTTCCTTGCCACGGTCGTCTGCGGGATCTGGTTTGTCTTCATCGATCCCAGCATCTTCGGACGTGGCGCGACATCCAGTGCCGGGGCCGCAGCCATGTTCCTGATTGGCGCGTGGACGATCGCGAAGGCCGCACGGCAAGATGCTATCGATCGCCTGCTCTTCGCGACCTTCGCGCTGACCGCCGCCACGCTGATCGCCCGCCCGATCGTGACCTATGTCTACGAAGGTCCCCTTCAGGCCGAGGCGGAGGTAGCGGGCTCGCTATGGGTGGTCAGTTTCAAGGTATTTGCGATGCTGAGCTGGTTCGCGACCGCGATCCTGTTCCTGCTTCGCATCACCACGGACGTCATGAAGGATCTCGCGGCGCAATCTTTGACCGATCCGCTGACCGGTATCCTCAACCGTCGCGGCTTCTTCATCGTCGCCGAACCGGTTTTGCGGGATGTCCGCCCCGGCCTTCCGGCAGTGCTACTGATCCTGGACATCGATCAGTTCAAGAGGGTCAACGACACCTTCGGCCATCTGACGGGCGACAACGTGATCCAGGGGCTCGCAAACCTTTTGCGGCAGGCTTCTAAGGATTCGGGCTGCATCATAGGGCGCCTTGGGGGCGAGGAGTTCGTTGCGTTGCTCCCAGCGACCAATCTCATTGCTGGGCGGGCATTCGCCGAAGGGCTCCGGGCCGCCTTTGCCGCCGGCTCTCACGAAGGCGTTCCATTCTCCCATACGGTTACGGTGAGCATAGGTGTGGCCGAGTCGCCAGGCGGGGAAAGCATAGATTCCGTGATCGAGCGTGCGGACGGCGCGCTCTACCGGGCCAAGCGAGAAGGAAGGAATCGTACCCATATCGCTTCGGACGAGGCCTCCCCGGGCGTCGTCCCTCAGGGCACGGCAACCGGAACATGTCGACAAGCGTCAATGGCATTCAGACAGTCGATGCCCTGACTGCATCCGCTTACTGTCATGTGCCTAGCCACGGTCGTGCCTGCGGGTGACCCAGGCGGCCTGAGCCCCAGACCAAAAGAACGAGGCCGGGATTTGCATCCCGGCCTCGTTTTGCAGAGTTCGCGGAACGTTATTCCGCCGCGACGATGTTGCCGCCTTCCCACTTGAACATTGAGAAGCTCGGCGAGGTCAGATCGCCGCTTTCGCCGTAGGTCAGGCTGCCGATTGCGGTGGCGATCGGCTCACCCGTCTTGAGCGCGGCGGTGACGGCCGCCGGATCATCGGATGCGCCGGCCTTCTCGATGCCAGCCTTGAGCACCTCGACCGCCGCGTAGGCGTTGAGCGTAAATGCCTCCGGCGGGATGCCCTTCTCGTTGAGGATCTTGACCGCCTCGGCTGAGGCCGGGTTCTTCAGGGCATCTGCGGCGTTGGTGAACAGCGTGCCGGCTGCCGCATCGTTGGCAATCGCCCAGTATTCGGTGTTCGACAGACCCTCGCCGCCGATGATCAGGGCGTTGACGCCGTGGTCGCGCAACTGGCGGGCGAGAAGGCCACCCTCGGGATGGTAGCCGCCGAAATAGATCACCTCGACGTTGTCGTCCTTGAGGCGCGTGATCAGCGCGGAATAATCCTTCTCGCCCGGGTTGAGCGAACTGTACTGCACTTCGGTCAAGCCGCCGGCGTTGATGGCGGCCTTGAAGGCGTCGGCCAGGCCTTTGCCGTATGTGCCCTTGTCATGGATGACGGCGACGCGCTTGTCCTTCAGATGCTGCAGTACATAGGCGGCAGCCACTTCGGCCTGCTGGTCGTCGCGACCGCAGGTGCGTAGAACATTGGTGAGGCCGCGGGTGGTCAGTTCAGGAGCGGTGGCCGTCGGGGTCACCATCAGGATGCCGTTTTCGGCAAACACGTCGGAGGCAGGGATGGCGACGCCTGACGTGACTGGACCGACGATATACTTCACGCCCTCGCCAACCAGGAGATTGGCGGACGAGACCCCTTGCTTGGGATCGCCGGCATCGTCGGTGAGCTTCAGCACGACCTTCTCGCCGAGGATACCGCCCTTCTGGTTGATGGCTTCCACGGCCGCTTGCGCGCCGTTCTTGACCTGGTCGCCGTAAGCCGCCACCGGACCGGTAACCGGTGCGACGAGGCCGATCGTGATATCGGCGTGCGCCGCCGAGCCAAATGCAAACAGCGCAACAAGCGAAGCGCCTGCAAGGACTTTCATGTTCATGGCTATCTCCTGTAACCTGTCGGCCCGAAAGCACGACGGAGCTCCGAGCAGGACGCCGAAAAAGCGCATTCCGGCTCTGGCACTTGTGCATCGCTCGATACCGAGTCGAGGCATGGTTCGGGCAATACTCTTCCCGCGACTCGGCTGCAATCGGCTCAGCAGCCGAGACCGGCGTTTGATGGGCGTCAGCTAGCCCGGCAACTTGGCCATCAAAGCCAGTAGGTACGTCTGGCAGACCAGAGCGGGCCTCTGGCGGCGCGCTCCCTCGTGCAGCAATCGTTCCCTTCTCGCCCGTGTATGTCGCCAGATGAAAACGGAAGAGCGCCTTCCCCAACTTGCCTAGGTTGCACCGCAAAAATGCGCTACTTCTGAGCTCCTACTGGTCAAAAAAGTATCATCCGTGCCGCGGTAATGTGGTGGCGCCACGTTTTCACAGGGGCTAACCTCGTTGACAATGAGCCGCCCGAAGACGCGGCCGAAGGCAAAGTGTGGGTGCTGCGGCGCTCACGGGAGGAAGCAAGGTGGAACCCGATCTGGAAGTTGTCCAGATTAGACCCGGCGAGTCGTTCGCGGCGTGGTCGCACGGATACCCGTTCCGCACGGTGCGGTGGCACTTCCATCCTGAATACGAGCTTCACCTCGTAGTGGCGACGCGCGGCCGCTATTTCGTCGGGGACTTCATCGGTGAGTTCGAGCCCGGCAATCTGGTCCTGACAGGTCCGAACCTGCCGCACAACTGGGTCAGCCACATACCGAAGGAAACGACCGTGCCGCTGCGCTGCCAGGTCGTCCAGTTCAGCGAACAATTTATTGCTGGCGTTCAGGCGGCATTGCCCGAACTCGCGGCTTTGCAGCCACTGCTCGAGCGGTCGCGCCGCGGCGTCCTATTCTCCGATGAGACCAGCCGGCAGGTCGCGCCACTCATGCAGGAACTGATGGATGCGCAGGGCGTGCGCCGCATCGAACTCTTCCTTTCGATGCTCGGACACCTGAGCCGCGGTCAGCATAAGGCCCTCGCCAGCGCCAGCTACCTGCCCGACCCCTCGGGTTACATGTCGGTCGGCATCAACAAGGCGCTGGCGTTTCTGCGCGAAAACCTCACCCAACCGTTCACCGAAGCAGAGCTTGCGGCGATCGCGGGCCAGTCGACCAGCGCGTTCTCCCGCGCCTTCCGCAAGCACACCGGCATGACGCTCGTGCAGTATGTGAAGCGGCTGCGCATCAACCTCGCCTGCCAGATCCTGATGAGCGACGAGCAGGCGGCCATCACCGACATCTGCTTCGAAGTGGGCTTCAACAATCTTTCGAATTTCAACAGGCAGTTCCGCGCCGAGAAGGGCATGACGCCGTCGCAGTTCCGCCTGCTGAGAATGGACGAGCAGAAAGATCGCGGCAGCCGTCGGCGGCCAAGTCCCGAGAAGACAGCAGAGATCGACGGAAAGACGAGTGCGGGCTTCGCGGCCCGCGACAAGGATCGCTTTGCCCAAACACGGCGTCGCACGCCGGGCACGGCGGAGGACGGGCAGGCCGGCACCGCCACAGGGCCGGGCTGAGGAAATGACACTCGATCGGAGGAACAAGAGCATGAAGACTTCACACAAGACATTCACTGCAATCGGGGCGCTTGCGCTGGCACTCATGAGCAGCGCGGCATGGGCGCAGGAGGATGCCACGGTGGCGTTTCTGATGCCGGACCAGGCATCGACTCGCTATGAGCAGCATGACTATCCGGGCTTCAAGGCAGAGATGGACAAGCTTTGCCCCAAGTGCACGGTTGTCTATCAGAACGCCAACGCCGACGTTGCGCTGCAGCAGCAGCAATTCAACTCGGTGATCGCCCAGGGCGCCAAGGTCATCGTGCTCGACCCGGTCGATTCTGCCGCGGCAGCCGGTCTCGTCACCCTGGCGCAGTCGCAGGGCATCAAGGTTATCGCCTATGACCGGCCGATCCCCAACAAGCCGGCCGACTACTACGTCTCGTTCGACAACGAAGGCATCGGCAAGGCGATCGCGGAATCGCTGGTCCAGCACATGAAGAAGTCGGGCGTGCCGGAAGGCTCTGGCGTGCTGCAGATCAACGGCTCGCCGACCGACGCCGCCGCAGGCCTGATCCGCGATGGCATCCACAAGGGCCTCGAAGGATCCGGCTTCAAGACCTTGGCCGAGTTCGACACGCCGGACTGGGCGCCGCCGAAGGCGCAGGAATGGACCGCGGGCCAGATCACCCGCTTCGGCGCCGACATCAAGGGCGTCGTGGCCGCAAATGACGGCACGGGCGGCGGCGCCGTCGCCGCGTTCAAGGCCGCCGGCGTCAATCCGGTGCCTCCGGTGACCGGCAACGACGCGACGATCGCCGCGCTGCAATTGATCATTTCCGGCGACCAGTACAACACCATCTCCAAGCCTTCGGAGATCGTGGCCGCTGCCGCTGCCAATGTCGCGGTGAAGTTCCTGAAGGGCGAGACGCCGGAAGCGAAGACGACGCTCTACGACACGCCGTCCGAGTTGTTCGTGCCGGCGGTCGTCACGTCCGAGAACATCAAGGCGGAGATCTTCGACAAGGGCATCCAGAAGCCCGAGGAAATCTGCACCGGCGAGTATGCCGAGGGCTGCAAGAAGCTCGGCATCACTCAGTAGCCTCATCCGAGGTCTAGTCCGGCCGGAGCCTTCCGGCCGGGCTATTGGCACTAGCGAGGACAGGACCCACGGGATGACCGAAGGAACCGGGAAGGCCCCCGCAAGCGGAAAGCCGATCCTCAGCCTGCGCAACGTCAGCAAGAAGTTCGGAGCGGTCTCGGCCCTCACCGACATCGACCTGGACGTGCATGCGGGCGAGGTGGTCGCGCTGGTCGGCGACAATGGCGCCGGCAAGTCCACCCTGATCAAGATACTGGCGGGCGTGCATCAGCCGACTTCGGGCACCATCGAGTTCGACGGCCGGGAGGTGACGCTCAGCAATCCCGGTACTGCGCTGAACATGGGCATTGCGACGGTCTTCCAGGACCTTGCGCTTTGCGAGAACCTCGATGTCGTCGCCAATCTGTTCCTCGGCCACGAACTGTCTCCGTACCGGCTGGACGAGGTCCAGATGGAGGTGCGCGCCTGGACGCTGCTGAAGGAACTGGCGGCGCGCATACCATCCGTGCGCGAGCCGATCGCGTCTCTCTCGGGCGGCCAGCGGCAGACCGTGGCGATCGCGCGTTCACTGCTCCTCAGCCCCAAGATCATCATGCTGGACGAGCCGACGGCGGCGCTCGGCGTGGCCCAGACGGCGGAGGTCCTCAACCTGGTCGATCGGGTTCGGGACCGCGGTCTCGGCGTCATCGTCATCAGTCACAACATGGAGGACGTTCGGGCGGTCGCCGACCGCATCGTCGTCCTGCGGCTCGGCCGCAACAACGGCATCTTTACGCCTGAGACCTCCAACCAGGAACTAGTCGCCGCCATCATGGGGGCGACAGAGAACGCGGTCTCGCGCCGACAGGATAGCAAATCCGTCCACGAGCAGGCCCTGGAGCAGCACCCATGAGCAGCAAAGACGGTGCAGCCACGCCCGCGCTCGACCGCAGCGACGTGCGCGTACGGCATGAAGAGGGATTGGTCGACCTGTTCTGGAGCTTCGTCGATCGGGTGCGATCGGGCGATCTCGGCATGCTGCCGGTTTTCGTCGGCCTGGTGCTGATATCCGTCGTCTTCTCCAGCCTCAACCCGGTCTTCCTGGCTCCGAACAACCTCGTCAACCTTCTCTTCGACTGCGCCACGGTCGGCGTCATATCGCTGGGCATCGTCTGCGTGCTGATGCTCGGCGAGATCGACCTCTCCGTCGGCTCCATGAGCGGCTTTGCCTCCGCCCTGGTCGGGGTACTGTGGGTCAACAGCGGCTGGCCGGTGGCCGGTGCGATCCTCGCGGCGATCGGTTCCGGCATGGTCGTCGGCTTCGTCTACGCATTCCTCTACAACAGGCTGGGCATGCCGAGCTTCATCGCCTCGCTCGCAGGCCTGCTCGCCATCCTCGGCATGCAACTCTACATCCTCGGCCCGACGGGCTCGATAAACCTGCCCTATGCCTCGGCGCTGGTTTCGTTCGGGCAGATCCTGATCATGCCCGCCTGGCTGTCGCACACGCTGGCGCTGATTCCCGGCCTGGTCCTGGTCCTGTCCGGATTTTCCGTGATGCGCCGCCGGCGCGCGGCCGGCCTGACCGCCGCCCCGATGACCTTCCTCGTGGTCAAGGCGCTGGCCCTGACCGCCCTCCTGGAGTTCGGGGTCTACTATCTCAACCTCGGCCGCGGCGTGCCGTGGATGTTCGGCTTCTTCGTCCTTCTGGTCGTAATCCTCGACTACGCCCTGACGCGGACGAAATGGGGCAGGTCCATGTTTGCCGTCGGCGGCAACCGCGAGGCGGCGCGCCGCTCGGGCATCAACATCCGGCGCATCTACACCTCGGCCTTCGTGCTGTGCTCGACCTTGGCGGCGGTCGGGGGCGTTCTGTCGGCGGCCCGGCTGGCGACGTCCAGCCAGCAGGCGGGTACCGGCGACGTGAACCTGAACGCGATCGCCGCTGCGGTCATCGGCGGAACCAGCTTGTTCGGCGGTCGGGGCAGCGCCTATTCCGCGCTGCTCGGAATCATCGTCATCCAGGCGATCTCGAACGGACTGACGCTGCTCAACCTGTCGTCGTCGCTACGCTACATGATCACCGGCGCGGTCCTGGCCATCGCGGTGATCGTCGACTCGCTGGCCCGACGCTCCCGCGTCAGCCACGGGCGTGCCTGATTTAGTCTAGTGCATTGGAGTTCTGGAATGTCCGCTTCCCTCGAAGGTAAGGTCGCTGCTGTCACCGGCGCGGCATCCGGCATCGGCCTCGAATGCGCGCGACACATGCTGGCCGCAGGGGCGAGTGTGGTGCTGATTGACCGCGCCGGGGATCGCCTCGAGGCGCTTTGCGCGGAACTGGGCCCGAAAGCGTTTCCTCTGGTGCTGGACCTCATGGACGGCCCGCAAGTCTCCGGCATGCTGCCGCGAATCCTGGAGATGGCCGGAGGGCTGGACATCTTCCACGCCAATGCCGGCGCGTATGTTGGTGGGGCGGTCGCGGAAGGCGATCCCGATGTCTGGGACAAGGTTCTCAACCTGAATGTGAACGCCGCGTTCCGATGCGTGCACGCGGTGCTGCCGCACATGATCGCTCAGAAATCGGGCGACATCGTCTTCACCAGTTCGATCGCCGGCGTCGTGCCCGTGGTCTGGGAGCCGATCTACACGGCGTCCAAGTTTGCCGTACAGGCTTTCGTGCATTCGACCCGCCGCCAGGTCTCCCAGCACGGGGTGAGGGTGGGCGCTGTGCTTCCGGGGCCTGTGGTGACGGCGCTCCTCGACGACTGGCCCAAGTCCAAGATGGATGAAGCGCTGGCCAATGGCAGCCTGATGCAGCCGAATGAGGTCGCGGAATGCGTGCTGTTCATGCTAACGCGTCCGCGCAACGTGGTGGTGCGGGACCTCGTCATCCTGCCCAACAGCGTCGACCTGTGAGGCTTCCATGGCCAACTACTTCATAGGCGTCGACGTCGGCACGGGTAGTGCGCGAGCGGGCGTATTCGACGCAGCCGGCGGCATGGTCGCCTCGGCGAAGGCCGACATCCGCCTCTGGCGCGAGGCCGGCGACATAGCGGAGCAATCCAGCAACGACGTCTGGCGTGCGGTCTGCGCCTGCGTTCGCGACGCGGTGGCCGCGGCCGGCATTTCGCCTCGTTCGGTGGCTGGCCTCGGCTTCGACGCGACATGCTCGCTGGTCGTGCTGGGCGAGGGCGGCGCGCCGATTGCGGTCGGCGCTTCAGGTGACCCAGAGCGCAACATCATAGTCTGGATGGACCACCGCGCGATCGACCAGGCCCAGCGTATCAACGCCAGTTCGCAGCCGGTGCTGAGCTATGTCGGGGGCACCATCTCGCCCGAGATGGAGACGCCGAAGCTGCTTTGGCTGGCCGAAAACATGCCTCGGACATGCGCCTCGGCATGGCAGTTCTTTGACCTGACCGATTTCCTGACCTGGCGGTGCACGGGAAGCCTGGCGCGCTCCGTCTGCACGGTCACCTGCAAGTGGACCTATCTGGCGCATGAGCAGCGCTGGGACGAGGCCTATTTCCGGGCCGTCGGCCTCGGGGCGCTCGCCGACGAGCGGTTTGAGCGGATCGGCACCGAAATCGTGCCCGGCGGCACGCCGCTCGGAGCCGGCCTGACGGCACAAGCCGCAGCAGAGCTCGGCTTGGAGCCGGGGACGCCTGTGGCGGCCGGCCTGATCGACGCACATGCCGGCGGCATCGGCACGGTCGGGGCGCGCGGCGGACCCGGCGATGTGTTGACCCGCATGGCCTATGTCTTCGGCACCTCGGCCTGTTCCATGACGACGACACGAGAAGCCGCGTTCGTGCAGGGTGTCTGGGGACCCTATTTCTCTGCTATGGTCCCGGGGCTCTGGCTCAACGAAGGCGGACAGTCGGCGGCTGGGGCCGCGATCGACCATCTGGTGCGGATGCATCCCGCAGCGGGCGAGGCAGAGCGCCTAGCCGACGAGCAGGGTGTCAGCCTCGGCGCATGGCTGGCCGAGAGGGCGGCCGAAAGCGGCGGAGCGGCGGCCGTCGAGCGGCTGGTTGGCGCCTTGCACGTCGTTCCCGAGTTCCTCGGCAACCGAGCGCCCTTTGCCGATCCGACCACGAAGGCGCTGATCGCCGGCATCGGCATGGATGCCAGTATCGAGAGCCTCGTCGGCCTCTATCTCGCGGGGCTCTGCGGGCTCGGCTACGGCGCGCGGCAGATCATCGACGCCCAGCGCGCGGCCGGCATCACCACCGACACCATCGTCATCAGCGGCGGCGCCGGGCAAAGCCCCCTCGTCAGGCAGGTGCTGGCCGATGCGACGGGGCTGGCGGTCGCTGCCTCGACATCACCCGAGCCGGTGCTGCTCGGCTCGGCGATACTGGCCGCGGTCGCGGCTGGGCACTATGGCGACGTCACGACCGCGATGTCGGCAATGTCCGAACTCGGGGAAGTCTATAGGCCCAATCCTGCTGTCGCGAACTGGCACGACAAGCGCTTCACCGCGTTTGGGAAGCTGCAGGCGATCGGCCGAGAAATAGCAAGTTGATCGCCCTTCGCGAGCCGGTGCATGACATATTGAGCCGACTTGCTCCGAATGGCTGCATCGGGCTCAATCGAACTGCTGTGCTCCTTCCCTACGACTGCAGAGAGTAGGGAAGGAGCCGTTCGCCAACCCGCTGTTCATGTCCGCTCTTGGGCGCGGAGCGGCGACGTGTGGCGGCTCTGCGCCTAAGCGCCTTTGTCTGATCGGCGGAGCGGATAGGCATCCGCTTCGGGTGCATTCGCCCAGCTCTGCAGGGTCTGGCCTCCGTCGAGCAGCCAGTCGACGCCGGTGACGTGACGGGCATCGTCCGAGGCCAGGAAGGCGACCGCTGCCGCCACGTCCTCCGGCTGCCCGATCCGGCGAAGCGGGATGCGGTCGGCGAAGCGCTCGATGCCCTGGCGATAGGCATCCAGGTCGGCAGCAGGCACGCCGAGCGTCGTCTCGATCACCCCCGGGCAGATGGCGTTCACGCGAATGCCGTAGGGCGCGGCGTCCAGTGCAGCGATGCGGGTGAGGCCGACCACGCCGTGCTTGGTCGCGGCATAGCCCGCCCCGCCGGCCAGCACGTCCCAGCCCGCCATGGACGAGCCCGTATTGACGATTGCGCCGGCCACTTTGTGTTCGATCATCGAACGCAACGTTGCCCTCAGGACGAGGAACATGCCGCGCAGATTGATCCGCACAATGGCATCCCAGTCATCGATCGCAAGTTCATATACCGGAGCGACCACGCCGGAGATGCCGGCATTGTTGAACAGGACGTCGATGCGCCCGAAATGCTCGACCGCCCGGGAAACAGCGTCGGCCGCCTGCCGCTCGTCGCCGACATCGGCCTCGATCGCGATCGACCCGGCGCCAAGCTCGGCCACGATGCGCGAGCCCGCCGCCAGATCGCGATCGACCACAGCGAGACTGGCGCCTTCCTCCGCAAAGCGCCTCGCTGCTGCGGAGCCGATGGCGCCGCCGCCACCAGTCACCAGAACGATCTTGTCCTTGAAGCGTGCAGTCATGCCATTTCCTCGTTCGCATAGTCCCGCCACGAATGGCGCGGCACGAAGCCGAGCTCTTCCTGTGCGAGACGGGTGCTTATCAAGCCGGTGAACGCGTCCAGCGGCTGCAGCAGGGGTACTCCCGGCAGGCCACGCTCCAACGCGGAGGCGGTTTCCTCTTCGAGATAGGTGTCCGCCGCCGAAAGGTAGGCGCGCAAATGACTCTCGCCCGGCCAGTCGAGCGCCAAGCGGAAGCCCTCGGCGGCATCGCGAACGTCGATGTAGCTCCACAGGTCACGCACTGCATCGGTAGTCTTGCTACGCGGGCCGATCTGCGCGGCGAAGGTTTCGGGCGACTGCACCCAGGGCAGGCGCAGTGAAACCGCGGACAGGCCGCCCCCGCGCACCGCCGCCTCGACGATCTCCTCGCCGAGCCATTTCGACAAGCCGTACGGGTCCTGAGCGTGGGTGGGATGCTTTTCGTCTACCGGCAGCGATTGCGGAGGAACGAAAGGCTCGCCGAACGGATAGCCGAGAACGCTGAATGAGGAGGCGTATACCAGGCGCGGAATCCGTGCCAGCCGTGTCGCCTCGACCACATTGAAGGCGGCGCTTACATTGGTGTGGAAGACGTCGCCCGCCGTGCGCCCGGTCGGCCGCGGGATTGCCGCGATATGAACCACAGCCTCGGCGTCCCTCACCAGTTCGAAGGCGGCGGCAAGGTCGGTCAGATCGGCCGTCACATGCGACCACCCGTCGAAGCCGGGTGGCGGGGGGCTGACGTCCACGCCGCGAACCGCATGGCCGGACCGCACCAGATGCCCGGCGACATGGCGCCCTAGAAAGCCGCTCGAACCGGTGACAATGACTCGCATGTACGATCCTTAAGTTCGTCCGGCAGCCACGCCGGGGGAGGGGGATTGTTTGTGCTCAAACAATTCTCACCCGGAAAGCCGGCTTGTCAACAGAGCTGCTCGGTGATCGCCTCCGACGGATGCAACGCGGGATTGACTTCTATCGCATATGGTTTTTGTATGAGTTCAAACAATCTCCAAATCGAGGTGAAGCAGTGACCGACGACGTGTTCTCCGCTCATCGCAATGCCGAGACGATCCATCTCGATGCGCGCCGCGCGGCGGTGATCGTGGTCGACATGGTCAACGACTTCTGCAAGCCCGGCGGCGCGATGGTGCTGCCCGGCTGCGAATCACTCGTCGAGCCGCAACTCGCGATCATCGAGGCTGCTCGCGCCAGCGGCGCACCGGTGGTGTGGGTGCATGACGAACACCGTCGCAACATGCGCCGGGACCGCGAATGGCTGAAGCGCACGCCGCATTGCGTCGAGGGCAGTTGGGGAACCGAGATCATCGAGGAACTGGGCGCCCGCGACGACGAGATCCATCTCGTCAAGCGTCGCTACTCGGCCTTCTTCGCAACCGATCTCGACCTGACACTGAAGGACATGATGGTCGACCAACTCATCGTCATGGGCGTGGTGACCAACATCTGCGTCCGCTCGACGGTGCATGACGGTTTCTTCCTGGGCTACGAGATCGCGGTGCCGCGCGATGCCTGCGCAGCCACCGGCCCGCGCGAACAGGAGAGCTCGCTTTACGACATCGCGACCCATTTCGGCGTTGTCAGCGATGCCCGTTCGGTTGCACGGGCCCTGCGCGAAGGCGTCGAGGTCGTCAATCTTGAAATGGCTGCCTGACCCGTCTTGAAGGATTGGCTCATCCTGTGACTGATTCGTCATCTGAACCCGGCCCACCTCTTGCTGAGGGCGCCTCTGTCGCCTCCGAAGAGCGGACCGGCCATGCGGAGGAGCCGATGTTCGACCGGAAGGCGCAGGAAGCCGCCTATCGGGAGAGCGGCTATGATCTCGCAAACCATCCCGCCCATCTGGTGCGCCGCGTCCACCAGCGCGCCACGCTCTGCTTCCAGCAGGTCATGGCGGGCGAATCCCTGTCGCCGACCCAGTTCGCGGCATTGGCCACGCTCCTCAAGGTGGGCGAGATATCGCAAAACCATCTCGGCCGGCTGACGGCCATGGATCCCTCGACCATCAGCCTGGTGGTACGAAAACTGCTGAAGGAAAAGCTGGTCTATCGCAGCAGTTCCGACACCGACCAGAGGCTGACGATCCTCCGGCTCACGGACAAGGGAGCCCGCTACACGATAGACAGGCTGGGGCGCAGCGCGGAGGTGGGCCAGCGGCTCCTCGCGCCGCTTAACAAGGCGGAGCAGGCGATGCTGCTCGACCTTCTCGGTCGTATCGCCGACCGCGACGTCGACCCGGCTTAGCGGGTCTCCCCGACTTTATTCAGGAAATTCACAGGCAGGAGCCGCTCATGGCAGAACCAGCAACCGCCGGCTCGACGGCCGGCAGGCTCGCGATCCGGAACATCGGATTGCTGCTCAGCGGCGACATCAGCCGGCCGATTCTCGATGCCGACGCGATCCTCGTCGAGGACGGCATTATCCGTGCGGTCGGCAAGGAGGGTTCGATCGAATTCGGCACGGTCGACCGCGAGATCGACGCGCAGGGCTGCGCGGTCACGCCGGGCCTGATCGACAACCACGTGCATACGGTGGCCGGTGACTGGACACCCCGCCAGAACCAGATCGGCTGGATCGAGTCGACGCTGCATGGCGGCGTCACCACCATGATATCGGCCGGCGAGGCGCACTATCCCGGACGGCCGAGGGATGTCGTCGGTATCAAGGCACTGGCGATCGCCGCCCAACGCTCGTTCGCTACGTTCCGGCCGGGCGGCATGAAGATCATCGCCGGCGCGCTAATCCTGGAGCCGGGGCTGACCGAGCGCGATTTCGGCGAACTGGCTGAAGCTGGCATCACCATCATCGGCGAGGTCGGTCTCGGCGGCGTCAAGGACGGTCCGACCGGCCGCCAGATGATTGCCTGGGCTCGCTCGCACGGCATGACCTCCATGACCCATACCGGCGGCCCGTCGATCCCAGGCTCGGGCCGGATCGGCGCCGACGTCGTGATCGAAGTCGACGCCGACGTGGTGGCACATGTGAACGGCGGCCCGACCGCGCTGCCGTTCGATGAGTTGCGCCGCATCACGGAGGAAAGCAGTCGCGCACTGGAGATCGTGCATAACGGCAACCTGCGTGCCGGCCTCTATGTGCTGGACCTCGCCAAGCAGCGCGGTGAACTCGCACGTGTCCTCCTGGGAACGGACGGACCGGCCGGTTCCGGCGTGCAGCCGCTCGGCATCCTGCGCATGATCACTATGCTGGCTTCGCTATGCGACGTCTCGGTGGAGACGGCGTTCTGCTTTGCGACCGGCAACACCGCCCGCGTGCGCGGCCTCAAAGACCGGGGCATCGTCGAAGCTGGCCGCGCGGCCGACCTCGTCTTCATGGACCGCGCCGCCGGCGGCGCGGGGGAGACGTTCCTGGAAAGCCTTGCGCTCGGCAACCTGCCGGGCATCGGCATGGTGATGGTCGACGGGGTGCCGCGCACGGCACGCAGCCGCAACACGCCGCCTGCCGACAAAGTGCCCGTTATTGTGAAAGGGTGTGCCGGCGACGGCTTCGGGGAGGTCGGCCTCCGATCTCCCGAGGCTGGAGGCTGAAAGGATACTATCGGCCATAATCTTTGACCGACGGTGCCGCCCCTCATCTGCCTGCCGGCAGTTTCTCCCCGCATGCGGGGAGAAGGGGTTGGTCGCTACACCAAAGCCTACCTCTCCCCGTTCTTCGCGGGGTGAGGGCCAGGATTGTCGGTGAATGCTTGCTGCCGTTGGTATGAAATGCCGTGAGTGAGTGCCGGCGGGCTGGCTCAGGTCAGCCCGTCTTCGCCCTTGACCTGATCCAGGCGTAGGCCGCCGACGCGCGGATGGGGACGGCCGCCATCGGTGACCGCAATCGCCACGGCGATCTCGTCCTCGCGCGGGGCGTCGGGCACGATCACTTCCATGCCGTCGAAATGGCTGCGCACCTTGGCGGCATCCTTGTGGCCGAGGGGAATATCGAAGGGGACGCCCGGCCCCCCGCGCTTCTTGGAAGACGGAATCAGCGCTGCTCCCTTGCCCAAGACGACCCGGAATGGCGCGCCGAGTTTCGGGTGCAGGATGGCCGCGGCGTGCTCGAGTTCGCCTTCGGCGCCCACCGCAGCGGCCTTGCCGAAACTGTGGACCGATTCACCAGCAATGCCGAGAGCTTCGACCGCGCGCCGCGGGAGCAGGGCGCCCAACTCCTCGCCGACCGACATCAGTTCGGAGAGGTCGTCGACGTAAGCGCCAGCATACGGATTGCGGATCACCGCGATCGCTGCGGCGCGACGAACCGGCGTTTCCACCGGTTTGCCGCCTTCGATCAGCGTCTCCTCGACGATCGTCACGATTCGGCGAATCTCGGCGCTCATCGCAAACCATCCTCGCCCTTGATCTCCGAGGCCTGGAGGCCGCCGGCGCGGTTGTGGATGCGCGGCCCGGTGGTCATGGCGAGGATCACGACGATCTCGTTGGCGCGCGGCGCGTCGTTGATGCCGACCTCGATCGCGTCGAAATGGCTGCGGACGTAGGACGCATTGATATGCGTGATCGGAATGTCGATTCGAATCCCAGGCCCGCCGACCTTCTTGGTCGAGGGAACAATGGCCTTGGCATCGCCCAGCACTTCCCGCATCGCGTAGCCGCCCGGATTGTGCCAGAGCGCGCCGTGTTCGAGTTCGCCAGCCGTACCGACGACGGCGCCCTTTCCATAGCCCTCTATGACGCTGACATCGTCGCCCAGCGCCTTCAACAGCCGCTGCGCCATCTCGAGCCCGAGCGGCCGCAGGTCATCCATGAAGGGCTGGATATCCTCGACGTAGCGGCCCGCGAACGGATTCTCGACTACGGCGAGGACGGCACCACGCCTTTGCGGCTGTGCCGGAGGCGGTCCGTTCTCGTGCAGCACCTCATCCACGACGGTAACGAATTTCCGTACTCGAACTTCGGCCATGGCGTCTCTCAGGCTCCCGAAACAAAATCAATGTTTGTTTGAATACAAACAATCCTCTGCACGTTCGCCTGTCAAGGTCGCTCGCGACAACCGAAGCCCATCGAGCGAGGTATCCAGCCATGCTGGCCGACCACTTATTGGTTCGAGCGCGGGCCCCCTATAAATGGAATCGAACTAGGGGCGTTTCCGGCGTCATTGTTGACGAGAGGGCCGCAAGTAAGGGGGTAATGACCATTATCGGTTCGGCAAAAGTTACCGCCACTGTCGGTTGATGTGTCCCGGCGCGCCTGAGTGCCGTCGACTTGGGCCGAACCCTCGACCGCGCGATACGCTACGGAAGAGAGAGAAAGTGTCGCGCCTGTTCGTACTCCAGCGGAGCGGATTGACAGCCCCCCAAGGTCGCTCATAAAGTTGTTTGACCATCAACAATCTGAAACCGGTTGGAAAGCCGGGCTGCATGGAGAGGGGTTCAGTTTTGTTCAGGAATTTCGTCAACGGTCTAATGGCTGGCGCTGCGCTGCTCGGCTCGGTGACCGTAGCTTCGGCGCAGGACAAGGTTTCGGTTGCCGCCATCTCCGGCTACTTCGCCCAGGGCTTCGGCATCTCCATCGTCAACGGCCTCAACAAGGCCAAGGACGAGTTCGGCATCGACCTCAAGCTGGTCGACACCGGCAACCGCGCGCTCGATTATGAAGAGCAGTTCGCCAATCTTGCCAAGGACGGCCAATACGACCTCATCTTCGTCATGGGCTGGGAGTTGGTCGACGCCCTTCAGAAGGCAAGCGCCGCCTATCCGAACCAGCGCTTCATCTTCATTGACGGCGTCCTCGATAGCCCGAACCTGATTTACGCCAGTTTCGCTGAAGAGCAGGGTTCCTTCATCGCGGGCGCTACGGCAGCCTTGATCGAGGCCAAGGGCTCGGATTTCGAGAAGGTAGGCGACGGCAAGGCGATCGGCTTCGTCGGCGGCCGTGACATCCCCGTGATCCGCAACTTCCTCGGCGGCTACGAGCAGGGCGCCAAGGCGGCTGCTCCCGACATCAAGGTGAACTCCGTCTTCGCCGGCACCTTCGACGATCCGGCCAAGGGCAGCGAGCTCGCCATGGCGCTCTACGGCCAGGGCAACGACATCGTCTACAATGTCGCCGGCCCGACCGGCGAGGGCGTGATGCAGGCGAGCGCGGCTGCTGACAAATATTCGATCGGTGTCGACATCGACATGTGTGGCACGGCCCCTGGCAATGTGCTCGGCTCCATGCTGAAGCGCGGTGACATCGCCGTCTACACGCTGGTCAAGGATGAGGTGGAAGGCCGCAAGATCACGCCGGGCACCCGCACCTTCGACCTTGCTTCCGGCGGCGTCGAATTCAAGGTCTGTGACGACATTGCGCCGAACATCCCAGACGACGTGACCGCCAAGGTCGAGGAGCTCAAGAAGGGCGTTCTCGACGGGTCTATCCAGGTCACCAAGGCGAAATAGGGCGTTCTGCGCCCTGACCCGCGCCGGCCCACCTCCCAAGCGGCGCGGGTCCTGTTCTCAGCAAGGAGGCTTTCCTTGGATCCCGTTTCACGCCCGGCCACCGAGCCGGCCGCGGACTACGCGGTCGAGTTGCTCGGCATCACCAAGCGCTTTGGCGCCTTCACCGCCAATGAGGGGGTCGACCTCAGGGTCCGGCGGGCCGGCATCCACGCGATCATCGGCGAGAATGGCGCCGGCAAGACCACGCTGATGAACGTCCTGTTCGGGCTGCTGCAGCCTGACGAGGGTGAGATCCGCGTCGACGGAAAGCCTGTCGTCGTGACCGATCCGTCCGTCGCCATCCGCGCCGGGCTCGGCATGGTGCACCAGCACTTCAAGCTCGTACCTTCGCTCACCGTTGCCGAGAATGTCTTCCTCGGAATGGAGATCCGCAGGAACGGGCTGATCGACCATCGCGCCCAGGAAGAGAAGACCCGTGAGCTCTCGGAGCGCTTCGGGCTCGCCGTCGATCCTACCGAGCGTGTTGGATTGCTGTCAGTGGGCATTGAACAGCGGATCGAGATCCTCAAGGTGCTGGTGCGCGGGGCACGAACCGTGATCCTCGACGAGCCGACCGCAGTGCTCACGCCACAGGAAAGCCGCGAGCTCTTCTCCACCCTGCGCGGCTTTACCCAGGACGGGATGACCGTGATCTTCATCTCCCACCATCTCGAAGAGGTGATGGAAGTGTCGGATACCGTCACCGTGCTGCGGCGCGGCAAGGCGGTTGCGACACGGCCGACCTCCGAACTCACCAAGGCCGAGATGGTGCGCCTCATGGTCGACCGCGACGTCAGTTTCGAACGGCCGGCGCGCGCCGCGACTGCAGGACAGAATATCCTTTCAGTGCGCGGCCTTTGGGCGCGCGACGACCGCCGCCATCCGGCGCTGCGCGACGTGAGCTTCGACGTACGCGCCGGCGAGATCGTCGGCATCGCCGGCGTCGCGGGCAACGGCCAGACCGAGCTCGCCGAGGTGCTTTCTGGCCTGCGTCCGGCGAGCCACGGCAGCGCTTCCCTCAACGGCCAGGACATCGTCACCTTGTCGCCGGCCGGCGTGCGCGCTGCCGGCCTCGCCCATGTGCCGGGCGATCGCATGGTTCGCGGCGTCGACGGCAACGCATCCATCTCAGCCAATCTGATCATGGGCCGCCAGAACCGCGCCCCTTGGAAGAAAGGCCCGAGGCTCGACTGGAAGGCCGCGGCGAACGAAGCCGCCAAGATGATCCAGCGATTCGACATCCGGGCGAGGGGGCCTGGCGATACGGTGCGCCGGCTCTCGGGAGGCAACATCCAGAAGGTGGTGCTGGCCCGCGAATTCACCAACGAGGCGCCGTTTCTTCTCATCGACCAGCCGACGCGTGGCGTCGACATCGGCGCGCAGGAAGCCATCCATGACGAAATCATGCGTCAGCGCGCCAAAGGCGTCGCAATCCTTGTCATCTCCGTCCAGCTCGATGAACTCATGAAGCTCGCCGACCGAATTCTTGTGATGTTCAACGGCCGGATCATGGGTTCGGTCGACGGCGACACCGCCGACGAGGACCAGATCGGCCTGATGATGGCCGGCATACCCCAGGGCTCGGTGGAGGCCGCTGCATGAGCCTCCGCCTTCGCGCCATACTCGGCCAGGTGATCGCCGTCGCCTTCGCACTTGCCCTCGGTTCGATCGTTATCCTGCTGATCGATGAAAGCCCCATCCGCGTCTTTACGACCCTCCTGCGCGGCGCCTTTGGCGACCCGGGCAAGGTCGCCGGGACACTCCTTCAAAGCACGCCGATCCTGATCAGTGGCGTCGCCGCGTGCATCGCGCTGCGCGGCGGCATGTTCAATGTCGGCGTCGAGGGTCAGCTCTTTCTTGGCGGCTTCGCGGCGGCCGTCGTCGGCTTCGGGCTCGACCTGCCGACCGGCCTGCACATGCTGGTCGGGCTTGCTGCGGCGATCCTCGCCGGCGCGGTCTGGGTGGCGATCCCGGCCTATTTCCGGGTGCGTTTCAACACCAACGAGGTGGTGTCCACGATTCTGTCGAATTACGTCGCGATCCTGCTCACCTCCTATTTCACGATCTTCCTGTTCAAGCGTCCTGGCGGCTGGTCCGAGACGCCGCCGATCCTGACATCGGCCCATCTGCCGGAGCTCTTCGACTTCTCGCGGCTGAACTGGGGGCTGGTGATCGGCCTGGTGCTGGCGCTCCTCACCGCCTGGTATTTCCGAAACACGCCGGGCGGATACTCGGTCTCGATGACCGGCTCGGCGCCGCGCTTCGCCGAGTATGGCGGCGTGGACATCAAGAAGCGCGGCTTCTGGGTGCTCATCGCGTCCGGTGCGGTCGGCGGGCTCGCCGGCGGCGTCGAGACGCTCGGCGTCCACCACCGCTTCATGGAAGGCTTCGCGCCGGGCTTCGGCTTCGACGGCTTGATCGCCGCGCTGCTCGCCAATGGCTCTCCGATCGGCACGATCCTGACGGCTCTGTTCTTCGGTGCGCTACGCTCGGGTTCGCTGCTGCTCGAAACGGACACAGCCGCCTCGCGCGAGATCATAACGGTGATCCAAGCGCTTATCATCCTGAGCGTCTCGGCTCAGGTTCTCCTGCGTCGCCGCGGCGACGCACAAGGCGGAGAGCGTCGATGGAAGTTCTGACAAGCCTCTTCAACGTCGCGCTGCTCGTCGCGATGCTGCGCACCACCGCGCCGATCCTTCTCGTCGCGATGGGCGGCTCGTTCACGACGAAGGCCGGCATCTTCAACATTGGCCTGGAAGGCCAGATGCTGGTCGGCGCCTTCTTCGCTGTGCTCGGCTCGATCTGGACCGGCTCAGCCTGGGGCGGCGTTCTTTGCGGCGTCGCGGCGGCACTCGTTTTTGCGCTGATCTTCGCGCTCCTCGTCGTCACCTTCCGTGCCAACGAGGTTGTGGTCGGCCTTGCGCTCAACATCTTGGCGGGCGGCATGACCATCTCGCTGATGAAGGCCGTCTTCGGCACGCGCGGGTCGATCGTCGGCCAGGGCATCGTCGGCCTGCCCAAGGTTCAGATCCCGTTTGCGCGCGAGATGCTGGGTTCCTGGGCGCCGCTGATCTCGGGTTATACGCCTCTCGTTTATGTCGCCTTCCTGGCGGTGCCGCTGCTTGTCCTCTTCTATCGCCGCACGAGGCTCGGCCTGCATATCCGCGTCGTCGGCGAGAAGCCGGAGGCGGCCGAGGCGCTCGGCATCTCCATCACCCGCATCCGCTACACGTCCTCGCTGCTCTGCGGCCTGCTCGCCGGGTTGGCGGGCGCGCATCTGTCGCTCGGCTACATCACCATGTTCACCGAGAACATGTCCTCAGGTCGCGGTTTCATGGCGGTGGCGATCCTGATCTTCTCCAACGGCGATCCGTTGCGCGTGCTTGCGGGCTGTCTGCTGTTCGGTTTCGCCGACGCCTTCTCGCTGCGGCTGCAGACCTTCGGCTACCCGTCCTACCTGATCCTCGCCGTGCCATATCTGGTGGCACTTGCCGCGCTGTTTGCGCTTTCCTACCGGGCCCGGCCCAAGCTGATCCGCGAGACGGCCGAAACCATGCGCCGCTTCCTGAGCGCCGAGCCCGACAAACCCTCCAATCCCCGCCCTCAGTGACGAGTATCCATGGAACGCATCATTCTTGACGTGGACTCGGCAGGCGACGACATCCTTGCCGTCCTGTTTGCCGCTGCCCACCCTGACATCAAGCTCGAAGCCGTGACCACGGTGACCGGCGCCGCCGGTCCCATCGAGCAGGTCACAGACGTCGTGTTGAACACACTGTCCGTTGCCGGCCGGGACGACATCCCGGTCCATGCCGGGGGGTGGCGCCCGATTGTCGGCAATTCCAAGGAGGACATGGAAGCGCCGGTGCACTTCGAGAAGCGGCTCACTGCCCGCTTCGGTGAGCGGCTGAAGAAGTTCAACCCGCCCGCGCCCGCGCCGAAGCGCCCCGCGACATCCGGTCATGCGGTCGACGTGATCCTGCGCACCGTGCTCGACAATCCCGGCGAGATCACCCTGGTCACAACCGGCCCGGCCACCAATGCCGCGATGGCCTTTCTCCAGGAGCCGAAGCTCGCCGGTGCGCTGAAGCGCATGCTGGTGCTTGGCGGCAACTTCGTCACGCCCGGCAACATCACGCCGCTCTCCGAATACAACATCTGGGCGGACCCGGAGGCCGCGCGGATCGTCCTGAACGCCGAGGTCGACAAGATCCTCGTCCCGCTCGACATCTGCGAAGACAATCGCGTCGCCGACTCCATGCTGACGCGCGACGACATCTCCGACATGCAGGCCGCCGCGAAGAACAATCCGGTTGTCGACATGATCGCCGACACTTTCCCGATCTATATCGACATCTGGCGCGAGTTCTTCGATCTCGTCGGCTTCCCGATGGACGACGTGATCACGCTGGCGCTCGCCATCCAGCCCGATCTGGTCGGCACCACCCCACCGCTGTTCGCCGACGTGGTGATCGAAAAGGGCGTGGCGCGCGGACAGACGGTTGCTCATCGCGGTCGTCAGTTGCTTCCCGTCAGCGGCCCGAAGACCACGCGCATCGCCCAGACGCTGGACGGCAAGCGCTTCCTGAAGATGTTCAAGGACACGATGGCGCTCTACGAGCGCGGGAACTGACCCATGCCCACACCTATTCTTTTTGACTGCGACCCCGGCCACGACGATGCGATAGCCCTCGTCATGGCGCATCGTTCTCCCGACATCGAACTGCTCGGCGTCACCACCACCTGCGGCAATGCCGAACTCGAGAAGACCACGACGAACGCGCTGCGGATCCTCGACTACCTTGGTGCGAACGTGCCGGTCGCGGCCGGCTGCCACCGCCCGCTTGCCCGTCCGCTCGTGCTCGGCACGGCCGATGGCCCGAGCGGTCTGGAAGGCTCGCCATATCTGCCGCAGGCGACGAGCCGGCCGATAGCTCAGCATGCGGTCGATTTCCTGGCGGAGAAGCTGCGCGCCAGCCCCGAGCCGCTCACCGTCGTTGCCACCGGGCCGCTCTGCAACATCGGCCTGATGATCCTGAAGCACCCCGACGTGCTGCCGAAGATCAAGCAACTAATCTGGATGGGCGGCGCGTTCTATCGCAAGAGCGAGATCATCACGCCGACCGAGTTCAATGCCTACTGCGATCCGGAAGCACTGAAGATCGTGCTCGACAGCGGCGTCGATATCCTCATGGTCGGGCTCGACGTGACCATGCAGGTTCTGATCGAGAAGGAGCAGTTCGACGAACTCGCCACCATCGACACGCCTCTCGGCCGCCTCGTGAACGACTGGCTGCGCTTCTATGAGAAGCTCCACCGCAACTCGATGGGCGTGGGCGGCGCGATGCACGATCCGCTGGCACTGGCGCTCGTCATCGACCCGACGCTGGTGCGGACCCGTCCCGCCCATATCGGCGTCGATCTCGGCGGCACCTACGCCTTCGGCGCGACCGTGGCCGACTTCTGGGGCGAACGCGGCGAGAAGGACAACGCCAAGATTGCCTATGAGGTGGATGCCGACAGGTTCTTCAAGCTGATGTTCGATCTGCTGCGCGATTGAACTAGGACGCGGTACGGCCGCCCCCAAATTCCGTCGCTACCCCGGCCAGTAATAGCGGCCGGGGTGGTCACCCGAGGCAGACTCTGTCGACGTATCCGTAACATAGTGCTGTTCAGCGGCGCCTGCGCCAGTTCCGGCATCGCTCCTCCCAAAGCGGACGAGAGACGCTTCTAAGAGCGTACAGCGATTCCCTGTGCCCCCAATTCTCCATCGGTTCGGGAAGGCGACGTCTCCGGACATTTCCCCCTTTCTACGGCAGGCGGAGAGATTATTTCCTGACTGTTGGCTGCGGCAGAAAACGGTCCTTTGCCGAGCGCGCGTGGATTGGCGAGATTGCCGGCGAGCGTCGCGATGCCGAAGCTCTCAATGCAAAGGAAAGGTCCCATGTCTGAACCCAAGAACCCGCTGTCGACCATCTCTTCAGCGGTGATCACAAGAAGAGCCGGCCTTTCCGCCCTGTTGGCTTCGGTCGTGGCCCTGGGCTTCCTTTTCGAACCCGCGATGGCGCAGGACAAGACCTCGGTGAAGGTAGGCATCATGAGCGGCGAGGACGAGGATGTCTGGCGCGTCGTGGCGCAGGAGGCGGCGAAGCGCGGGCTGACCGTCGAGCCGGTCGTGTTCAACGACTACACGCAGCCCAACGAAGCGCTGGAGCGGGGCGAGATCGACGCGAACGCTTTCCAGCACGGACCCTACCTGGAGAACCAGATTGAGCAACATGGCTATCACATCGTGGTGGCCGGCTACACCGCCATCTGGCCGATCGGGCTGTATTCGAAAAAGCACGCAAAGACCGCCGAATTGCCGGAGGGCGCCACGATCGGCGTGCCGAACGACCCGTCGAACGAGGGCAGGGCGCTGCTCCTGCTGCAGACCGAGGGGATCATCAAGCTGAAGGACGGCACCGGAATCCTCGCAACGATCGCCGACATCGAGGAGAGCCCGAACAAGGTCGAGATCAAGGAACTCGACGCCGGCATTGTCGGTCGCTCGATCGACGACCTCGATGCGGCAGTGGTGAACACCGACTGGGCTCTGAAGGCTGGGCTCACACCGGAGAACCGCATTGCCCAGGAGGCGGTCGCCGACAATCCGTACCGCAACTTCATCGCGGTCAAGGCCGAATCTGAGAACGAGCCTTGGGTGAAGAAACTGGTCGAATCCTACCAGAACGACGCCGTGAAGGCCGAATTCGACCGCGTCTACAAGGGAACCGGTCTGAGCGCCTACTAAGCGCGGTTTCGCGCAACCAGGGGAAATGCACCGGCTTGCCGAACCCGCGAGCCGGTGCAGCCGTTTGGTGCTCGATGCAGGCAACTGGACATTCTGGGGAATACATGGCCGAGGTTCTCGCAGCACGTTCTGCTGCGCCATCTGACGAGGTAGGTGCCGACGTCGGACCGGTCTTCGAGACGATGGACACGGTCTGCAGCGCGCCGGCGGAGGCGGTGGTCCGGCTCATCGAGCTGAAGCGCAAATTCGGCACGACGGCCGCCCTCGACGGCGTATCGCTGACCGTACGCAAGGGCGAGATCCTCGGCATCATCGGCCGCAGCGGTGCGGGCAAATCCACGTTGATTCGTTGTTTGAACGGGCTTGAGCGCCCGGATTCCGGTCAAGTCCTCGTCGAGGGGCGGGATCTCGCCCGGCTCAGCGAGCGAGAGCTGCAACCGCTGCGCCGGCGGATCGGCATGATCTTTCAGCATTTCAACCTGCTGTCGGCGAAAACGGTCGAGGACAATGTCGCGCTTCCCCTGAAGATAGAGGGAAGGGCAAAGCCCGAGCGCCGGCAGCGGGCGGCCGAGCTTCTGGACCTCGTCGGCCTTGCCGAGAAGGCGAAGGCCTATCCAGCTTCGCTTTCAGGCGGACAGAAGCAGCGCGTCGGCATCGCCAGGGCTCTCGCGGCCCGGCCCGCTCTCCTGTTGTCCGACGAGGCCACATCGGCGCTCGATCCGGAAACGACCGCCTCGATCCTTGCACTCCTCAAGGACATCAACCGGCGGCTTGGTCTCACTATCGTTCTCATCACCCACGAGATGGAAGTTGTTAGAACGATCGCTGATCGTATCGCCGTCATCGATGCCGGCCGGATCGTTGAGGAAGGCCCGGTGTGGAAGGTTTTTGCGGAGCCCCGCTCGGAGGTGACGCGCAGCCTTTTGGGCACGATCCGGCCACGTCTGCCGAGCGAGATCGCAGCCCGTCTCTCGCAACAGCCCGGCGGCGAGGCCATCCTGCGCGTCGAAGCTGCCGGGGAGGGGGCACGCCAGCCATTCCTGGCCGAACTCGCCACGGCCGCTGGCCTGCCATTCCGTCTGATCCATGGCGGCATGGATCATATCCAGGGCCAGCCGGTAGCGAGCCTCTTCCTTGCGGTGCCGGCACGCGATGCAGGAGCGGCCGGCCAGTTTCTGGATGCGCACGGTATAAAGACGGAGGTGCTCGGCTATGTCGCCGGTGATGCTTGATCTTTTCCTGCGCTCCATTTGGGAAACGCTGCTGATGACCGGGGCCTCCGGTATCATCTCGCTTGTTGCCGGCCTGCCGCTCGGCCTGGCGCTTGTCGCGACGGGCCGGGGCGGTATCGCGGAGAACGTCTGGGTCAACCGCGTCCTCGGCGCCATCATCAACGGCTTCCGCTCGGTGCCCTTCATCATCCTGCTGGTAGCGCTGATCCCGGTGACGCGGCTGATCGTCGGGACGTCCCTTGGCACGTGGGCGGCGGTCGTGCCGCTGTCGATCGCGGCCACGCCCTACTATGCGCGCATAGCGGAGGTGTCGCTTCGCGAAGTCGATCGAGGCCTGATCGAGGCGGCACGCGCCATGGGCGGCAACCGCTGGACTATCATCCGCGAGGTGCTGGTTCCGGAGGCCTTGCCGGGGCTCGTGGCCGGCTTCACCGTGACCCTGGTGACGCTGGTGGGCGCGTCCGCGATGGCCGGGGCGATCGGCGCCGGCGGGCTTGGCGATCTTGCCATCCGCTACGGATATCAGCGCTTCGAAACCACCGTGATGATTGCCGTCGTTGCCGTCCTGATCGTGCTGGTGTGCGGCATTCAGTGGATCGGCGACCGCATCGTCGCCACACTCGATCACCGAAAGGCCTAAAGCAATCGGTATCTGAAAGCGGCAGGCAGTGTTGACTGCCCTACATACCTTACGAGAGATTTCGCCATCGGTCCCGGAGATTGGTGCCATGAACGCATCTCATTCTGAAATGCAACGGCTCTCGACCTTCTCGCGCCTGCAGCCACCCTTTGCCTCGGTACTCAACCTGATCGGGCAAACCCCCGTGGTCGAGCTCACGAAATTCGACACCGGGCCGTGCCGCCTCTTCGTCAAGCTGGAGAGCCACAATCCGGGCGGCTCGATCAAGGATCGCATCGCGCTTTCCATGATCGCCGAAGCCGAGCGGCAGGGCAGGCTCGCGCCGGGTGGAACGATCGTCGAGGCGACGGCCGGCAATACCGGGCTCGGGCTCGCGCAGGTCGGCATCCCGAAGGGATACCGCATCGTGCTCGTCGTGCCCGACAAGATGTCGCGTGAGAAGGTGCAGCACCTGCGCGCTCTCGGCGCCGAGGTACGCCTGACGCGGTCGGATGTCGGCAAGGGCCACCCCGACTACTACCAGGACATGGCGGAGCGGATTGCGGCGGAAACGCCCGGCGCCTTCTACGTCAACCAGTTCGCCAATCCGGCCAATCCCTACGCCCACGAGACCACTACGGCCCCCGAGATCTGGGAGCAGCTCGGCCAGGATCTGGACGCAGTCGTGGTGGGCGTGGGCTCGGGCGGAACCCTCACCGGTCTCGGCCGCTTCTTCGCAAGCGTCTCGCCGAAGACCGAGATGATCCTCGCCGATCCAGTGGGATCAGTGCTCGCCCACTATGTGAAGACCGGCGAGTTGTTGGAGGCCGGAAGCTGGACCGTGGAAGGCATCGGCGAGGACTTCATCCCGCCCAATGCCGATCTCTCGCTGGTGAAAAAAGCCTATTCGATCCCGGACCGTCAAAGCATGGCGGCCGCCCGCGATCTCCTTTCGAGGGAAGGCATACTGGCCGGTTCCTCCTCCGGGACGCTGCTGGCCGCCGCCTTGCGCTACTGCCGGGAGCAAAGCACCCCGAAGCGCGTGCTGACATTTATCTGCGACTCCGGCAACAAGTACCTGTCCAAGGTCTTCGACGATTTCTGGCTGGCCGAACAGGGTCTGTCCGAGCGCGAGCAGCACAGGGATTTGCGCGACGTGGTCGCCCGCTCGCATCGGGAGGGCGGGACGGTCTTCGTCGGACCGGAGGAGACGTTGCTCAACGCCTATGGCCGCATGCGCCGGGCGGATGTCTCACAACTGCCGGTCCTCGATGACGGCAGGCTGGTGGGGATCATCGACGAAAGCGATATCCTCAAACGAGTGGAAGGCCCTTACGACAGCCGTTGGCAGCGCTTCAACGAGCCGGTTCGAAACGCCATGACCGAGGAGTTGCATACGCTGCAGGCCAGCCAGACGCTCGATGCGCTCCTGCCGGTCTTCGACCGTAACGAGGTGGCGATCATTTTCGACGAGGACGAGTTCATCGGCCTGATCACCCGCATCGATCTCATCAACCATTTGAGGCGCACCAGCAGATGACCATCACAGGGAAGAACCGACTCGCCTTCGCCACCAGGACCATCCATGGCGGCCAGAGCCTTGATCCGACTACTGGCGCCGTCATGGTGCCCATCTATGCGACGTCCACCTACGGCCAGGAGAGTCCCGGCGTCCATAAGGGTTTCGAATACGCGCGCAGCCAGAACCCCACCCGGTTCGCCTTCGAGCGCGCGGTGGCCGATCTGGAGAGCGGTGCCGCGGCCTTCGCCTTCGCCTCCGGCCTAGCCGCCATCGCCACGGTTCTGGAACTCCTGGATACCGGCGCACACATCGTCGCGACCGACGACATCTATGGCGGCACTTTCCGCCTCCTCGAAAGGGTGCGCAAGCGCTCGGCCGGCCTCAAGGTCGACTTCGCCGACTTTACCGATCTGGCCGCGGTGGAGGCCGCGATCCAGCCGGAAACCCGGATGCTCTGGGTCGAGACGCCGACCAATCCGCTGCTGAAGGTGGTCGATCTGGAAGCCATCGCGGCGCTGGCGAAGCGCCGGGACCTGATCACAGTGGCCGACAACACCTTCTGCAGCCCCTACATCCAGCGGCCGCTGGAACTCGGCTTCGACATCGTCGTGCACTCGACCACGAAATACCTGAACGGCCATTCCGACATGGTCGGCGGCGTGGCGGTGGTATGCGAGGAGGGCGATTTGCGGGACCGCCTGAAGTTCCTGCAGAACGCGGTCGGCGCCATTTCCGGGCCGTTCGACAGCTTCCTGGCCCTGCGCGGCATCAAGACCCTGGCACTGAGGATGGAGCGGCATTCGTCGAACGGCATGAGAATAGCGCGCTGGCTGGAAGGCCGCCGGGACGTGCGCCGCGTCATCTATCCGGGCCTGGAGAGCCATTCGCAGCATGAGATTGCCAAACGGCAGATGCATGCTTTCGGCGGCATGCTCTCCGTCGATCTCGACCGCGACCTCGCGGGGACCAAGCGATTCCTGGAGCGGACGCAACTGTTTACGCTGGCCGAAAGCCTGGGCGGCGTGGAAAGCCTCATCGAGCATCCCGCCCTGATGACCCACGGCTCCATTCCCCCGGCCAAGCGGGCGGCGGGTGGCATCTCGGACTCGCTGGTACGCATCTCCGCCGGCATCGAGGACGCGGACGACCTCATCGCGGATCTCGAGCAGGCGCTTGGCGGCTGAAGGGGCTCCTCGCCATTGATAGCCGTGGGCCAGTCGCCCGAGAGCTACAGGCGGCAACTCTAAACTGAATGTTGAAGAGTGATTCCCGTAAACGGCGCAACTTGCAGTTGTAATACTTATGGTATCCTAGCATATGCCAAGTAGCGTATAGATTCTTAACCGCAATTAATGCAATTTATCCACAGACTTTAAGCAGCTGGGCAAAAGTGGGTGGGGAGCTGCCGTATTGGCAACGCCGCCAGATCGCGGCGGGGTACGATCTACTCTCTTCAACATATTCTATGGAGTATGTGCGGCACTCAGCCAAATATATTCCGGAGCATGGCCGAGAGAAGTGCCAATCGGTCCCAGAAAAAACGAAAGCAACGTGGCGAGGGGGCAAAGGAGTGTGGGTAGATGGCTTACTTTCATACGTCAGATTCTTGGAGAGAGTCCGTCCAGCCGGTGAGCAGTGAGTTTCCGCTGGACCAGGGTACTTTGAGTTCACTCAGCCCTGGCGAACCTCTCGCGAGCAAGAGTCTCATCATAATCGTAGACAAGCGCGCCCTGGAGCGGGAATGCCTCGCTAGAGGGCTTGTCGAACACAATCCCAGCTTGGACATCACCGCAGTGGGATCCCTAGACGAATTGCGAAGCGTTCCGGCCGAGTTCGAAGCCACGGCGGTGCTGGTCGTGATCGTCGGGCGGAAGCTCACGGACAGCAGTGTTCGAGCCGAACTGGCGAGTTTTGTCTCCGATATGGGTTCTGTCCCGTTGATCGTGGTGGCGGATTCCGACGAGCCAAGCGAGATCCTGGCGGCGCTCGAGGCCGGCGCCCGCGGCTACATACCGACCAGCGTGAAAGTCAGGGTGGCCGCCGAGGCGATCGCTCTTGCCCGGGCCGGAGGGATCTTCGTTCCTGCCAGCAGCATCCTCGCCTTGCGCGAACTGATCCATGCGAGCGCGACCAGCGCGCGACCGCTGTCGGGCATGTTCACGGCGCGCGAGGCGGCGGTGGCGGAGGCCCTCCGAAGGGGCAAGGCCAACAAGATCATCGCCTACGAGCTCAGTCTTTGTGAGAGCACGGTCAAGGTTCACATTCGCAATATAATGAAGAAGCTCAAGGCGACGAACCGCACCGAGGTTGCTTACAAGCTGAGAGAAATGGTCCTTTAGCGCAGAGTCGCCTCCCAAGGACCATTCCGGTTTCGGGTTGAACCTTCATGCCGTGATTGTGAACGAGGCTGCTTTGCAGCCTCGTTCATGGGAAGGGCGCGATCCTGCGCAGGGTCTTCATCCACGCTCTCGCTTCTGATCCGGCTCTCATCGTCGAACAGGATTCCATCTGAGGCGAGGAAGCCGTAGGCCTCGCGGTAGACTGCGGGGTCCTCATCCCGCGAGATCTCTGGACCTTGCCGAAGATTGGGGAGATCGATCCGGCAAGTGCCACACTAGTCCGCGAACATTGTACCGCTTGTTCAACAGCAGTTCACTGACCAAGCCCAGCCTGGCCCGTGGCGCCGACGAAAGGAACGGCCTTGCCGTCGGTGAGACCATTCACTTGTGCCAGATCTCCGCGTCGACCATGTATCCGATGTCGCCGTCTTCGAACCGCACGCCGCGATATGCAGATTCCGCTGCCTTGAGGCCTGCAACAAGCTTGCAGACGGGGAGATGCGGCCCTAGCGCGTGGAGAGGTAATCCCAATTGGCCGCGGCCCGGTCGCTTGGGGGGCCAGATCCGAAGGCCGAAATAATTGGCGGCAGAGCGGTCGACCTCGCCGCTGAATTGCACCAGCAGAGCTTCCCCAGCGGTTTCGAAGATGTGGGCGAGAGCGTTGATGTTCATCGGCGGCCGTGCGGAAGGGCGCATCGCAGCGACAACGACGTCCCAGTCGCTGCGCGTCAGGAGCGACGGATGCGGAAAGACATTCACGGTGGCGCCGCGTGAACTGAGGGCGAGCTTGATGAACGGGGCCATGGGCGTGTCGCAGATGACGGCGATCAGACTGTCGCCGAGTGGGGCGCCCGCTTCCTCGATCAGCGTGCAGCACAGTTGCGCGAGCTCGTGATGCACGACCAACTGCGGATGATTGTAGTTGGGAGCGGCGATCTTGATGCCTGCGCCAATGCAGGCAGTTATATCCACCGCCCCTACCGCCAGTTCCCATGGCTCGGCCATGAGTGCGATAACCGCACGGGGAGACAGCAGTTCGATGATGGATCTCGAGATCGGCGCAATCTGTGCGCAATTGACCACGATATCGGCAGCCTGCCATTCCCAACTGGCCACGTGATCCACGATTTGAATGCGGTCCGCGACGCTCGCCGATCTGGCGAATCCCGCGGTCGCCTTGGCCGCCTCTGTACCGCCTGTCGGCTTGGCAAGCGCGACAACTTTCTGAGCACCTGCCATCACAGCCGCCGACGCGACAAAAGCCTGCTGTCCCTCGCCCGCTCCCGCGACCACGGCAAGCCCGGAAAGATCAAGGCGCAGGGCAATTATCTGCTCCCGGATGATCTGCAGCGTCGCGCCTTCGATGTCACCGACCTGCGGTCGGCTCGATCTGGCATTCGCCTTGGTTAAGCCTGGCTCCTCCATTGCCTGCTCCGATCTGCTCCCGCACCCTTCCCGCGCGGCGGACATAAGCCAGTAGAGCCCGTTTCATCCGGGCTGCCATCATGGCAATCGGGTGGGGGTAACCTTCTGGGGCGGATGAGTTCAACAGCCGAAAGGACTATGTGTTAGGTCCAACCCTGCCGGCGCATTGATCGAACGGGTGACACGCCTGCATTCGCGCGCTCCTCTGCTCGGTCAATGCGTCGTCCGCCGGGGGTGGCATCAACCGGTGTTGGACCTCCCGCGGTGCTCTCTACATTCTCGCAGAACCAGCGATAGGCATCTTTGAGGCCTGTTGGGAGAGCGATTTTCGGATGCCATCCCATCTTGAACAGGCGGCTCACGTCCATGAGCTTGCGCGGCGTCCCATCGGGCTTTGAGGGGTCGTTGCGGATCTCGCCTTCGAAGCCAACCACGGACGCCACCAAGGTCGCGAGTTCGAGGATCGAGATATCCTCGCCCGAACCGACATTCACATGCCCGTCACCCGAGTACGACTTGAGGAGATGTACAATCGCGTCGGCGGCGTCGTCGACGTGGAGAAACTCCCGGCGCGGTTTTCCCGATCCCCAGATCGTCAGATGCTTTTCCCCGGCATTCTTCGCCTCATGCGCCTTGCGCAGCAGCGCGGGAACGACGTGGCTCTTCTGAAGATCGTAGTTGTCGCCGGGCCCATAGAGATTGGTCGGCATGGCGGAAATGTAGTCTACACCGTGCTGACGGCGGTAGGCCTGGCAGAGCTTCAGGCCAGCGATCTTGGCGATGGCGTACCATTCATTGGTCGGCTCTAGTTCTCCAGTCAGAAGCGCCTCCTCCGGAATCGGCTGCGGCGCGAGTTTCGGATAGATGCAGGATGAACCGAGAAAGATCAGCTTCTCGACCTCGCTGCGGAATGCGCCTTCGATGACATTGGTCTCGATGACGAGGTTGTCGTAGAGGAAATTGGCCGGATAGGTGTCGTTCGCCAGGATGCCGCCGACCTTGGCTGCAGCGAGTACCACCGCATCCGGCCTGCGATCTGCAAGCCAGCGGCGGACGCCGGCCTGGTCGCGCAGATCCAGTTCATCGCGGGAGACCACAAGGATCTCGCAATTTTCCGTCTCCAGCCGCCGCACGACGGCGGAACCGACCATGCCGCGATGACCGGCTACGAAGACACGTTTGTTTTGCAGCGGATAGGCGCTTTCCATGCCTTGCCCTCCGTCAGGCCGAGCGGTCGTTGCGCCACGCCTCGCGTTTGGCAAGTTCGATATCGGAGCTCACCATTTCCGCGACGAGTTCACGGAAGCTCGTCTGATGCCGCCAGCCGAGCTTGGCTCTGGCCTTGGATGCATCGCCGATCAACGTGTCGACCTCGGTGGGGCGGAAGTAGCGCGGGTCGACCCGCACCAGAACCTTCCCGGTCCTGCTGTCGCGCCCGACTTCGTCGACGCCGGTGCCTTCCCAGACGATGGTGCGGCCAGCTTCCGAAAAGGCAAGTTCCACAAATTCGCGTACGGGGTGCGTCTCTCCAGTAGCCAGAACAAAGTCGTCCGGTTCGTGATGCTGCAGGATGCGCCACATGCCCTCGACGTAATCGCGGGCGTGACCCCAGTCGCGCCTGGCGTCGAGATTGCCGAGATAGAGCGTTTCCTGCAGCCCGCTTCTAATCCCCGCGACAGCGCGCGTGATCTTGCGCGTCACGAAGGTCTCGCCGCGTGTCGGCCCCTCATGGTTGAAGAGGATGCCATTCGACGCGAACATGCCATAGGCCTCACGGTAATTAACCGTGATCCAGTAGGCATACAGCTTCGCCGCCGCATAGGGCGAGCGCGGATAGAACGGCGTCGTTTCCCTCTGGGGCGCTTCCTGAACCTTGCCGTAGAGTTCCGAAGTCGAGGCCTGATAGAAGCGCACGGTCCTTTCCATGCCTAGGATGCGGATCGCCTCGAGCAGGCGCAGCGTTCCGAGCGCGTCGGAATTGCCGGTATATTCCGGGGTCTCGAAGCTCACCGCCACATGGCTCTGGGCTGCGAGGTTGTAGATTTCCGTCGGCTGCGTCTCCTGGACGAGCCGGATCAGATTGGTCGAATCCGTCAGGTCGCCGTAATGCAGGAAGAACCGGACCTCCTTATCGTGCGGATCAACATAGATGCCGTCGATCCGCTCCGTGTTGAAGGAAGAGGAACGACGCTTCACGCCGTGGACGATATAGCCTTTGCGGAGCAGCAGCCGAGCGAGGTAGGCTCCGTCCTGTCCCGTAACGCCCGTGATCAGCGCTGTTTTTTCCGCCATCAATCTCGTTCCGATTTTTTACGGGCAAGACTTTTCTCGTGTCTTTGGGCGGCACGCGCGTTCGGGTGCAACACGGTCAAGGAGCCGTTATCGAAGTCACGCAGATAGGCACGGCCGCTTCTCAAACCGGCCAGCCCATGGGCAGAGGGCAACTGATAATGGGGACCGTATACGAGGCGCCAGGCTGAACTCGCAGGAATGTTCCCCAGCATTTGCACCTGCTCGCGCATGCCATGTCCTTCTGCTACTCGAGAGGACAGAAACAGGACTTGGAACCTCCTTCAATATCGTCTTTTTACTTACACATGGTCGAAATCCCGGGCATCAAAGGTTTATTCCCCGCTGCTTTTATGCCTACCTCTTGTTTCCATCATGCCCTTGCCCGCCCACTACTGGTAGTAGGACAAGCCGAAGGCGACGGCCCTGAAGGAGCACAGGTCCGAAGAGACCGCGGTTACCATTCACTCGATGGAGGCAAAGTTCGATGCAGGAGCCATCCTCGCCCAGCAGGCCGCTGCGATCGAACTGCGCGAAACTGTGCGAAGCCTTTAACGCAAGCTGAACCAAGTGCAGCAGACGATACTCGCAGATACGATTGAACAACGGCTGAAGGTAGTCCAGGGAGCCTCCCAAGATGAGATCCTAGTCTAGCAACCTACGCTGCGCGCGCGTGCCGTCGGGCGGTGTGATTGGTGGACTTGTTCAACCGTTGCGGTGGATCGCCTGTTTCGATCGATCAACGCATTTATGTTTTAGCCGCGGTCGGCGCGAAAACCTTCGGCGCATGCGAGCTTTGCCCGCTCACCATCGTGACCGCGACATCCTCGATCGCCGTCATGCAGGCGCTGCTTGATCGAGGTATCGCAACTCGTCGTGGAGTGATGAACATACTTGGTGGAGGTGTTTGCGGTGGACCGCTCGCGACCTGATCGCCTTCAGCCTGAGGCCGCCGTTTCTGTGGGCTTGCGAGATCGTGGCCGGAGGCGAGGGGGCACGAGTTCGACTAGAAGGAACCGCACCAACAAAAGTCTCAACGAGTAGAGGCCGGTCAGGACGGTGGTCAAGGCGCCAATCGTGAAGGCGGCCGATGGCGGCAACGTCCAGTAGCCGAGCAAGACCAGCGCAGCTGCCGACAGGAAGGCTAATCCGAGTCGGAAATTGGTACGGGACCAGCGAAAGCCACTGAGCCGGCGGACCAGTGCATAGATCAGAAGCCCGTGCCAAACGTATAGCGCAAAGAATGCCATGCCCGCACCGGTCAGACCGACAAACCTCACCAGAAGCAAAGTCAGCGAGACGTATACGGTCGCAGCAATGACTTCGGTCCAGAAGAAGATTTTCTGCGCGTTTTTGGCGAGTACGATGAAGCCCATCGGCCAGGCGATGACACGCAGCATCATGCCCAGGCAGATCCAGCGCAGCAACTCCACCGCCGGTTGGAATTCGGCCGTATAGAAGACTGTGATAAGCCATGGCGCCAATGTCAGCGTCGCAAGCAGCCCGGGTCCGGCCAAAAGAATGCTGACATGCGCCTGCTCATTGACGAGGCGATTGCATTTGGGATTGTCGTTCGCAATTGCGGTGAGGCGTGGATAGAAATCGGTGCCCATCGCCTGGAGAATGAACCCTGCATAAAGCGACGCGAATGCCCAGGCGGCTTGGTAGAGACCCGCTCCCACTACGCCAACGTGCTGGATGACGATAACTCGTACGGCATAGCCCGCACCTGTCATCAGAATTGCGCTCGCAGCGAAGACCAGGCCAAGCCTGAGCATCGCCACTGCTTCCGGCCCGGGAAAGGCGGAAGGGACCATCACACCTCCGAGGCCCGCCTTTCGGACGTACCACCAGGAGGTGACCATTGTCGCTGCGGCTACAACGACTATCGCTGGGGCGATGCCGTGTACCTCGAGAAAATACACGAGAGGCACGGAGATCGCGGTCCCATAAATGGCCGAAAAAACGTTGAAGCGCGCTATGTCGCCAATCCGCCGAAGGCCCTGGATAAGCGCGACTTGCGCACCGGAAACCAAGCGGAAGAACACCGCGGCCGCGAGCAGCGCCACGGCGGCCGAATGTGCCGTGTCATTGAAAGTGAAGGATGCGATCGGAGCGGCGAACACAAACAGGCCCAGCGCCCCAGCCACACCCAGCGCGAGCGAAAGAAATCGCAAGGCGGCCGCCGTCCGTATCAGCCGATTTTTGTCCTCATTGCTCGCGGCCTCTGCGATCTGACGCACGCCGCTACCTTGCACTCCTCCGCCCGCGAGTGTTTGCGCTAGGTCCAGAACGGAGCCGTAAAGCCCCATGAGTCCGATGCCGTCTGGTCCCAGCAGGACCGCGAAGGCCTTGTTTCGGATGACGCTCAAGCCCACGTTGACGAGCGAGGAACCGCCCATCAGGGCGGTTGAGCTTAGGATTTGCCTGTATGAATCGCCTGCTCCTTCTCCTTCTCTGGAAGGCTGTTCGACAGGCGCTGCCTGAACCGTCATGAGAAGGTTCGCAGGATAGCAGGAGCATCATCGGCCGCCCGCCTCTCGGCGAGCCGTCGCAAATATGACGCGTACTCGGTTCGTCCCAGCATTTGCGCGCGCCGCAATACATTCTCCGGCGTCACCCAGTTATGATCGAGCGCGATTTCCTCAGGGCAAGCCACCTGAATTCCTTGGCGCCGCTCGACCGCCCGTACGAACGAAGACGCGTCATAGAGGCTGTCGCAGGTTCCGGTATCGAGCCAGGCATAGCCACGCCCAAGTTGTCGGACGTGAAGGGTGCCACGCTCGAGATAGGCGCTGTTGATGGCGGTAATCTCGAGTTCCCCGCGCGCGGAAGGCTGGATCGACGCGGCGATCGTGGTGACGGAGTTGTCGTAGAAATAGAGGCCAGTCACGGCCCAACTCGACTTGGGGCATGCTGGCTTTTCCTCGATCGCGATCGCCCTGCCGGATCGGGGATCAAAGGTTACCACCCCATACCTGGCCGGATCCTCTACATGATAAGCAAATACCGTCGCGCCCTCGAGCCGGGACGCCGCCTCGCGGCACACCTCTGGCAACCCATGCCCGAAGAAAAGGTTATCGCCTAGTATCAGGGCGACGTTGCTGCTGCCGATGAAGTCACATCCAATGATGAACGCCTCTGCGATTCCGTTCGGCTGCGCTTGCTCAGCATACCGAATGTTCAAGCCAAACTGGGAACCGTCGCCCAATAGTCGTTGGAAACTTGGAAGGTCCCAAGGCGTCGAGATGAGAAGGATGTCGCGAATGCCCGACAACATGAGGACGCTCAATGGATAGTAGACCATCGGCTTGTCGTAAATCGGCAGGATCTGCTTTGACACTGCAATGGTCAGCGGATAAAGCCGCGTGCCGCTTCCGCCTGCCAGTATGATCCCTTTCATCTCGGTATCACCTCGCCCAGAAGACAGCATTTTGGTCAGGAAACGGAATGGGAGAGAGTGCCATGCGGCTCATCTGGGATTCATGCCGGCCGACGCCAATCCCGACGCCGGCGGGTCGCCACTGACCTTATCGCTCTTGGTATCCGCGTAAGTTACGTCCAACACGTCTCCCGGCTCCAAGAGGGTGCGGTCCTCTGCGGCGATCGTCGTCGATCTCCCCTCCACGTCTCTCCTGATGGTGAAGGACACTCCATTGCCGCCTTTCGTCGGCTCCGGCGACAGAGCGTCCACAAGGAGTCTTTGCGTGAGATCCCGCTTCAACCTGTTCTGGACCAGTGCCGCCTGCTCGGTCTGCAATTCGAGAGCGACCTCAGTGCGTCGCCGAGACTTGATCCCTTCGAGATTCCGAGTTGCCTCGGCCATGCCCTGACGCGCGCGCATGATCTCCGTTGCGAGGTCGAGTTGATCCACACGCCGGTCGGCTAGTGCGCGCTCCAGGTCTGATTGCCGTGACGCAGCAGCAAAGCCCTTGGCGATCAAGGACTTCACGCCGGTGAGTTCCTTGTCTGTCGACTTAATGCTATTTTCCAGGGCGGCGCTCTTTTCTTTCAATACCTCTATCTCTGACCCGAGAAGGGCACGCAGGTCGGATAATGAAGCAGTTTGGCGCTCGATCTCTTCAGCGCGGGCGGAAAAAATCATTCTTTCTTGGTTGATTATGCTCGCCGTTGCGGTGCTATCGCTGTGATCAAGAGCAGGAAAGCGGATCTCTTTGGCGCCCGTACTCTCGGCCTCCAGCCGCGCTATGCGCGCCATGCGGCGCATCGCTTCGTCCTCCAGCGCCCGTAGTTCCCCGGCGAGGCGGATCTCGTCCGCGGTCTGCTGGGCCCGTCGTTCTCCGCCGCTGAGCGCCACGGCTTGCAGAACGGTCAATCCGTCCCGGAACCTGTATTCGCCCGGCTTGGCCACGTCGCCGAGGACATAGAAGGGGGGGTATTCGACCACTTCGACGGATACATCCGGCTTCTTCACCAAGCCCGTTTTCTCCTGCAGGCGCTTGGCAATATCTTCGGCCAGGGCGGCATTATCCATCTTGGCGATGGGTACCAGACCGATGACAGGCAGCGCGACCTCGCCGTTTCCGGGCACAATGAACTCGCCGCCGAGTGCCGACCATTCCTCGTAGGCTCCCTTAAGGGGCAACCATTGAATGACCTTCACACGAAACTTCGTTTGGGGGACTAATTGCGTGGCCGTTGCTTCTAGGGGCATCGAGAGCAGCAGCCCCAACGCGCCCGCCACGATAAGGCGCGGCCGAAATCGTCCCATTGAAGTTCCTGTCTCTAGCCGCATCGCGGCGCTCCGGAGATTGGGGACACGGGAGGTTCGAAGGTTAGTCGCAGGCAGAGTCCGCGAGAAAGCAGCCTTTTGTAAGGGGAGAGTGCCTCATCCAATTGGCTCTCCACGACGGGACAGATCGTCCATAAGGTGTTCTGGCGGTGGTACGATATGACCATTAGCGAGGCCGCCCTTGCTTTTTCGGCCGAAAGGCGGACCCGTGTTACGGTGGATATTGCTTTGGGATGACTGTAGCTACTCGAGCTCACCAAAAAGGTGAGTATCTACGCACTATGGCTTTATCGCGCGAGCATCATCGCGTGCCTATCCTGGCGAGTGGATGACAACTTGAAGCGCCGTCATGCAAATCATCAGGCAACGCATTGATGGGGTCTTCGTCATAGAACCCTCTGCGATCGTTGACGCGCGCGGCTTCTTTTCGGAGATCTGGCACCAAAGAATTCTTTCAGAGAATGGTATCGATGTGGATTTCGTGCAGGAGAACATGTCGCTGTCGATATGCGCCAACACAGTTCGAGGGCTGCATTTTCAGTCTGCGCCGCACGCCCAGGCAAAGCTCGTGCGTGTCAGCAAGGGCCGCATCTTCGATGTGGCTGTAGATCTCCGACCCGGTTCGGCAACATATAAGGAGTGGATCGGGGTCGAGCTTTCCGCCGAAAACAAGCGGCAATTGTTCATCCCCCAAGGCTTTTTGCATGGCTTCGTCACACGCGAACCTGACACCGAGGTGATCTACAAGTGCTCCGATTACTACAGTCCGGAATGCGAGGGCGGAGTGCAGTTCAGCGATCCAGATATTGGCGTTGACTGGGGCATTCAGGCGAAGGAAGCCATACTCTCGCCAAAGGACGCGAAGGCGCCCAGATTGCGAGAGCTAGTCACATTCGCCGCTCAGGGGACGGCAGTATGACGAGACTGCTTGTCACGGGAGGGCAAGGCTTCATCGGATCCGCGGTCGTGCGGCAGGCCGTCGCCGATGGCCACGAGGTCGTCAGCGTTGACGCCATGACCTATGCCGCGTGCATGGAGAACGTTGCTCCCGTGGCGAATTCGCCCCGCTTTGTTTTCGAACATGCGGATATTTGCGACCGCGCCGCGATGGACAGAATATTCGCTCACCACAAACCTGATGCTGTCATGCACCTGGCAGCCGAGAGCCACGTGGACCGGTCGATTGACCGGCCGAATGCGTTCGTAACGACCAATGTGCTCGGCACCTGCTACCTTCTGGAGACCGCTCACGGGTATTGGATCTCACAGAAGCGACCGGCGGGATTTCGCTTCCATCACATCTCCACCGACGAGGTTTACGGATCCCTGGGAGCAGAGGGCCAGTTCAGCGAGAACACGCCTTACGCGCCCCGCAGCCCCTATGCGGCATCGAAAGCTGCCTCGGACCATCTCGTGCGCGCCTGGGGCGAGACCTATGGGCTGCCGGTCTTGATAACCAACTGCTCGAACAATTATGGCCCCTATCAGTTTCCCGAGAAGCTAATTCCGGTGGTGATCCTAAATGCGCTAGCGAAGGCACCGATCCCAGTCTACGGCACCGGCGATAACGTCCGCGACTGGCTCTATGTCGAGGATCATGCAAATGCGCTGCTACACGTCTTGCGGAAGGGGAGCCCGGGCCGAAGCTACAACATAGGCGGCGAGTCCGAAGCGAGAAACATCGACCTGGTAGGGATGATTTGCGCTGTGCTGGACAGGCTTCGCCCCTGGTCGGCTTCCTACGCGAAGCTCATCCGGTTCGTGAGTGACAGGCCCGGACACGACCAACGCTACGCCATTGACGCGACGCGCATTCGGACCGAATTGGGTTGGCGTCCTACCGTTTCCTTGGCGGAAGGTCTGGAGAGAACCATTCGCTGGTATCTTGAAAACGAGAGATGGTGGCGAGCCCTGCAGGAGCGCGATGGCGTCGGCATGCGGCTGGGACTGACGCGTTGAAGATTCTGATGTTCGGTCGAACCGGACAGGTCGCGAGGGAACTCGCCCTCCGTGCTCCGGATGGTGTGATCGTGCAGACGTTGGGACGCGCGGAAGCAGATCTGCGCGATCCTGCCCGGTGCGCGGGCGCCATCTTGGAGTCCGACGCCGACATCGTCCTCAACGCGGCAGCCTATACCGCCGTGGACCGTGCCGAAGAGGAAGAGGAGGTGGCTAGGGCGGTCAATGCCGTCGCCCCCGCGGCGATGGCGAAGGCGGCGGCGACGCGGGGGCTGCCTTTTATCCACCTCTCATCCGATTACGTTTTTGACGGCAGCGGCAACACCGCATGGGCTCCGGATGCCGCCACTAGGCCGATAAATGCATACGGCCGCACGAAACGGGCAGGCGAGGAGGCTGTGATCGCTTGCGGAGGACGCACCGCCATCCTGCGCACTTCCTGGGTATTCTCTGCGCACGGGAACAATTTCGTCAAAACGATGCTCCGCCTTGGGGGCGAACGGGACCGCATCAAGGTGGTCGGCGACCAGATCGGCGGGCCGACATCAACTGCGGATATCGTCGACGCTTTGCTCGTAATGGCGCACGTCCTTCTCCGCGGAGGCGAATGTTCCGGTGTCTATCATTTTTCCGGCGCGCCGGACGTCAGTTGGGCGGGTTTTGCGCGCGAAATCTTCAGGCAGGCGGCGCTGCCGGTGGAAGTTGACGAGATCCCAACTGCGTCCTACCCGACTCCAGCGCGCAGACCGTTGAATTCACGCCTCGACTGCGGCGCCTTCACTAAAGTGTTCGGCATTCGCCGGCCCGATTGGCGCGTCAGTCTGTCGCCGGTGTTGCGTGCCTTGCGTGCAGAGGCACTGGTCGTCCGCAACTCGGGACAGGGGCCGATTTGTTTGCAGTAACCAAGCCGCCGCCGCGCCCGGAAGATACGGACGGAGGCGTCGCCAATGGCGGTCGCAACAGAGATAGACTCTCCGGCAAATTGGGTGGCAGGCCGGCCGTGTCGCGCAATTTGGCGGCATCGCTACTTGCGGTTCGCCGAGTTCACGCACGCGCCATCAAGGCTGGTAGCCATAGATCTCGGGAGCATACCAGCATTTATTCAAAACCACCCCGAGCATGTTGGTCTTGGAGGAGATGTCTTCCTCGCACGCATCTATTTCGCTTAATTTGCTAGATCCGGCGGCGACTACCAAAATCGCGCAGTCCACACTCGGCAGGAAAGCCAAAACATCGTCACCACACAGTAGAGGAGGTAGATCGAAGAGAACGACGTCCGGTTCCAGCTTCTGCTTCATGTCTTCCAAGACCTTTGCAGTTCCAGCGCTTTGTAACAGCTCCGCTGCAAACCCGACCGGAAACCTATTCGCGCCGATGGCAAGATTCTCGCTAAAACGCAGAAAAACGTCCTCGACATTGCTCCTCCCGTTCAGGAAGTTTTCCATGCAAGGCGCATCCTGCACCCCAAGAAGCTTACTTGTCTGCGGGCGCCGGAGGTCCAGATCGAGCATCACAGTCCGGCAATCCTTCTGATGGGCGAGACTGAACGCCAGGTTCAGAGCGGTAACGGTCTTTCCACAGCCAGGGGAGGGCGAGGTTATGGCGAGCGACGTCCATTTGTTCTGCCGCAAAACCTGAAGGATCCTGGTGCGCATCACGTCGAACGTGGCATGTGCCGGATCCGACCGATGTGACGTCACGATCCGGTTCCTGGCAAGGAGTTGGTGATCCGGCTGCCGAGTACGCAATCTCGTCCAAAGCTCATTGCGCCGCGAGCGAGCCGAGGTAAGCAGGGCTTCGGGGGAACTCGCGAAGCTATCCTGTTCCTTGGCCATATCCAGAGCCTCCAAGGCCTCTTGCCTGGTGCCCTCGGAGCGCGCAGCTCTCGTTACTGCCCAAGTTGCCATGTCCTACAATCCCGATCCGCGATGGAAGGCGGTGAAGAGCTTGTCAAAAGCGGGCGAGATGGGTGCGTATCGGTACTGAACAGCGACCAACAACACTGCCACGATGCTCGCCGCCAGTGCGAACCCACCGGCCAATCTGATTTTTTTTAATCGCCTTTCGCCGTCGGTCCAAATATACGGAATTGTGGCCAATGGCTTGGTCTGCAGAACCAGCATGAGGTCGGTTGGCCGGCGGACACTGCCATCCAAGAACTCGATCAACACGACGACGCCGATCCCGAGAGCGATAGCGCCTAAGATGCCCACGCCCGCGATCTTGAGGCGGTTCGGCCTGACTGGGTTCTGAGGCGGCGTGGCAAGCTCCACCACGGAGAAGCGTTCACCCTTCGAGCGGATTTCGATTTGCTCGCCCGTGGAGGCCTGCGCCGAACGCGCAACAGCCGCGTTGTACTGAGCCTGGATGTTTTCGCGGTTCCTCTCCAGCGCCCTCAGCACCGTGTCGTTGTTGGCGGTGGCGGCGATTGATTTGTTCAGTTCAGCAAGCTCCCGAGATATCGCGGCCTTCTCCTGGTCGATGTAACTCAACCGGGCCTCGATCTCGGCCACTTGGACCCCGTATTCGGAAGTTACCTTATTGCCGGCGGGCCTCTTTTCGGTCGCGGTGTCGGTCTGCATCTCCTTCTGCAGGGACCCGATCCGAGCGCGAAGCGCCACTATGTTGGGACTGCCGTCGGAAAAGATGGAGAGTTGGTCAGCCAGCGCCCGCTTCATGTCCTGGAGCATCTGCTGCTCCGGGGTGAGTGGCGTCGCCGATACGAGCCCCGTGGATCCGTATAGCTGAATCAGATTATTCCGCCTAACGCGAAGGGCGGCCTCTTCCCGTTCCAGCAACTGGAGCCTCTCCTGCTGGCCAGCCTGCTGCGTGCGACGGAAATCGAGGCTGTCCGGGAGCGCGCCTTGGTTGTCATTCTTGAACTTCAGGATTTCCGCTTCGATGCGCGTTAGCTCCGACGAAAGTCTTGCGACCTCCTGTTCAAAGAACTGCATCGTCTCCCCGGCGGTGTCGGTGCGCTGCCTCATATTCTTCTTGAGAATGAGTTCGACCACCTCGTTGACGACCTTGGCCGCAAGGTCAGGATCTGCTGCCTCGAACGAAACGCTGAAAACCGTGGCCCCCTCACTTCGCGATGAGGCCAGATCCAATTGCTCGAATGCTGTGCGCGACCGCATGTCCTCGACGACATCGGCATCTGAAAGTTGCGCCCTTTGGTCCTTGTAGACCCGAAGACGTTCGGCGAGTGCCAGAAGGTTCTCGTGGGTCGTGATTTGCTGCTCGATGATCTGCAACTGTTCAATCGCGTTCGTCGGCACCGTAGAACGGGCGAGGTCCGTAGGGATCTGCGGTTGCTCGACGAGAATCTTGGCACTGGCGCGATAGACCGGTGGCAGGAAGTAGGCAACGGCCACGCCGGCTATGCCAACAGCAGCTGCAATCACCAAAACCAGAGGTAGTCTTCTCAGGAAAACCGCAAGGTAGAAGCGGACATCCGCATGATCCATCGTTCAGGTACCCGCATCGCCTCGTCGGCCCAAAGAGCGGCCATTGTCAAACCGCTGCGGAACGTGCGGTAGACCGCCGATGGTGGCATTAGGAGCGCGGACCACACGACCCACTACGCCTATTGTCCAACCGGCTCACCCGAAGATGTAACCGGCGAGTTCCCCGGACTCGGCATAGCCCCTCAGGCGCATATGCCTTTACCGTCAGGCTTGGATGCCCGACTGAGCCTATCGGCCGAATTGCCTGAAATCCAGTATTTTGGCCACCTTTTGCCGCTCGGCACAGCCTCTACCTTCGCGAGACTGCACAGCCGCAGAACAGCAATAGCCATTCGTCCCGTGTCCGCGGGCCATCTACATCAGGAGATTTCCATGCATGGAGATTTCTCTAGGTCGCATACGCGCGACCTGGTGGTCCAAAGCTCGCCGCAACACCGGGAATTCAGTGCTCTCGCCCGCTACTCCATCGTTAAGCGCAGCATCGACTTGATGGCCGCTTTGCTTCTTGCGTTACCCGCGCTCGCGATCATCGCTTTTCTAGCCCTGCTGATCCAGGCAAACGGCGGCAGGCCTTTCTACGGGCAGCGGCGTTTGGGCAGGGGCGGCGAAATATTCACGATGTGGAAGTTGCGAACGATGGTACCCGACGCAGAGCAGCGGCTGCAGCAGCACCTGCAACAAGATCCGACGGCGCGCCTGGAGTGGGAGAGGACGCAGAAGCTACAAAGCGACCCCAGGATCACGAAGCTCGGCTGGTACATGCGCAAATACTCGATAGACGAGTTGCCGCAGCTCTGGAACGTCCTGCTCGGGCAAATGAGCCTCGTAGGACCTCGTCCCATGTCTCTTGAGCAGAGGATCCTCTATCCGGGCAACGCGTATTTCGACATGCGCCCAGGAATGACTGGACTTTGGCAGATCAGCGAGCGGAACCAGTGTTCCTTTGAAGAGCGCGCCAGATACGACACGCATTACAGCAGCATCCGATCCCTGAAAACGGACTTCCGCATCCTGCTGATGACAATCATGGTGGTGTTTCGCGGCACAGGACTATAGGAGGCCGATCGGGGCGAATTGTCCGGTCATGGCGGTGAGGCACAAGCGGCGGAGATAGAGGCCAGAAGCGGCCTTCCGCCTTCGGACTGAGACCTCTTCCCTCCCCAAGTGATCTATCTCCTACTCCGCCAGTAAAGTCATATCGTGCTTCCCACTGGCAAACATCAAAGGAGGTGATCGTGTCCGGCTTTCGAGAGCCTTCATCACCGCTGCACTTTGCATGATGGCAGCATCCCCGGCCTTTGCCCAACAATCTCCGGATAGAGGTCCGACGCCTGGCCTTGGTTATGGTTCGGGCGGCAACAAGGGCCTAGCCACGCCTGGTCCTATCGCAGGGGGCGGCCTTCTGTCTTCGCCGTCGTCGGCGGCGTAACCGGGACAGGCCGCGCAATACACGCGGGCACCGGGTCGAACGCGCGGAAGGCGGGTTCTACAAGGCTTACTCTGCAAAGGTTCTGATTCGGGCAAGAATTACCGAATTGAGGCCAAACAACGCAGCCTAGACTTAAGTGGACCATATTTTGGACATGAACGGTCCAAAATCAGGCTATGTTTGATTGAATCTTGGCGAAATTGCTGACTCTTCGTGTCAATATTACAGGTTTAACAAAATGTTAACTTTCGTGAATTGCGGGATATAGATGCCCCCTTTAGGTGAGGCCCTCGCCAAGGCCGGCTTGCTCATTGCTCTGCTGGTCCTTGGAGTCGACTGGCAAAGCGGGGCCGGGGGCTCACAAGAAGAAAGGTTACTAATGGCTATTGATCCGGCGCGCTTCGGCATGCCCGATGCGACCACGACCGGCGTTAAGCCCGGTACTGTGCTCACTCCTTATACAGGGCCGATGACCATCACGACGGATGGTGCCGTCATCGAGAACGCCATCATCGACGGAATGCTGACGGTCGCGGCAGAGAACGTTACGATCAGGAATTCTGTCCTTCAGAATTTCTCGACCTGGGGAATCCAAGGGGAAAGTGCCCCTGGGCTGCGCGTTGAAAATAGCGAATTCGACGGCACCGGCTCGACCCGCACGTCGGCCATGCTCATCGGAGGGGATGGAGCCGCAGCGATTGGCAACAACATTCACGGCATGGTCATCGGCATCCAACTGGCAGGCTCGGCCGAGATCAAGGATAACTACATCCACGATCTGGCCGATACATCATCGAATCCCGATGATCGCCACTTTGACGGAATCACCCTCTTCACTGGTTCAAACTACCTGATCGAGAACAACTCGATCCTCATGCCGGAAGGTAATGGTGGTACGGCCGCTGTCTTCATCGACGCCAAATTCAGCCCTGTCGACGATGTGACGGTCAGAAACAACCTGATGACAGGCGACCCTTCCTACACCGTCTATGCGACGACAGGTGGGACCCACGAACTCTCCAACGTTCGTATCGAAGACAACTATGTGGAGAAGGGTGGGTACGGTTATTTCAATATCCTGGGTAACAGCCCGACTCTTAGCAACAATGTCCAATGGCAGGAGGGCGTAGACCCGACACCCTACCCCACTGCGGCGCCCAATCCTACGCCGGAGCCGCAGCCCACGCCTGAGCCGCAGCCCACGCCTGAGCCGCAGCCCACGCCTGAGCCGGAGCCTGCGCCTCAGCCGGATCCTGCGCCTGAAACGCAGCCCACACCTACGCCGGAACCTGCGCCGACGCCTTCGGATAGCCAGGTTCTTAATGGCACCGCGAGCGGCGATACGCTGGTGGGCGGTGACGGCAACGACATCATCACCGGCTTCGAAGGCAGGGACGTGATGACGGGCGGCAATGGCGCCGACCGCTTCGTGTTCACCAATGCTTCCGATGCCGGCTCCGGTTCCAGCAGGGATGTCATCACCGACTTCCAGAAGGGCCTCGACAAGATCGACCTTTCAGCGATCGACGCGAATGGCTCAGACCCTGGGCACGGTACTTTCCACTTCATTGCGCAGGAAAACGCAGCGTTCGACCGGACGCCGGGCGCCTTGGCCTGGCGGCTCGAGAACGACCATACCGTGATCCAGGGTGATATGAACGGCGATGGCGGGCATGACTTCGAGATGGAGTTGACGGGGCGGGTCAATTTGAGCGCAGACGATTTCATTCTGTCGGCCACATCCACGCCGGAACCGGCGCCTACGCCGGAACCAGCGCCTACGCCGGAACCTGCGCCTACGCCGGAACCTGAACTGCAGCCCACACCTACGCCGGAGCCTGCACCTTCGCCTTCGCCATCTGGCCAGGTCCTCAACGGCACCTCCAGGGGCGATACGCTGGTGGGCGGTGACGGCAACGACGCCATCACCGGCTTCAGAGGCAAGGACGTGATGACGGGCGGCGATGGCGCCGACCGTTTCGTGTTCACCAAGGTTTCCGACACCGGCTCCGGTTCCAGCAGAGATGTCATCACCGACTTCCAGAAGGGTGTTGACAAGATCGACCTCTCAGCGATCGACGCGAATGGCACGGCGCGCGGCAACGGCGCCTTCCACTTCATTGAGCAGGAAAACGCTGCGTTCGATCGGAAGCCGGGCGCCTTGGCCTGGCGTCTCGAGAACGACCATACCGTGATCCAGGGTGATATAAACGGCGATGGCGGGCATGACTTCGAGATAGGGTTGACGGGGCAGGTCAATCTGAACGCCCAGGATTTCATCCTGTAGGACGTTTCACGCCAACAAGGGCCACGGCCCAATGCTACGCTTACTCGAGGGCGCCAAGGCGCCCTCGAACTTTTTGGCCTCTCCGTCGAGACCATGTTGTGTGCTCCGTTTCCGACGAAGCGAGAGGAGGCCGTCCTTCGTCCGATCAGGGCACCGGGAGATGAGGCAATATCCCGCCGCTCAAAGATGGGGGCGGTAAGCATCGTTCCAAGGCCCACGACCCTGCAAAGCCTCCCCCCATGCGCCTCCGCCCAGGCTAACCACTATCTGTCCCAAGCGCACGCCGGACGCCTGATCAACAAGGCAAGGACCGAGCGGTGCGCGGTCGCGCGCTGGAGCGAGCCGTAGCTCTTCGCTGGCTCGCAACGCTGCGCCGATCGCGCTTCGCTACCAAGCACAATGACGGCGACCTGCACTTTCGCCCCGACGACTGCTTGCGCCAATCGCCGGCACGCTGCAGAGCCGGGGCCGGCCATGCCGTTGGAATGAGCGGCGGGTTACGGCGTGGATACACGGCGACAGGGTTTGGCAATCGCGCAACCGCCAACAGCAAACGGGGGTAGGGTCATTGCCTCTTTTGTTGAGGTACCGCCAAGCGCCGAGCAGCGTTAGACCGAAGTGGATCAACAGCCGCCGACGTTAATTTCCCGAGCCGAGCGCAGTCTTGAAGAATAGGCGATGACAAAGATTCGCATCCCCAATTGCTCCACCAACGCCGCGAGCCATTAGAACATGTGTGGCATTGCCGGATGGATAGGGCCGCCGGCCGACATTCGCCACCTGCAGGATATGACGGGCGCTCTCCAACATCGTGGACCCGATGGCGAAGGATTGAGGGTTCTGCCACTTTCTGACGGATCATTGGCCGCGTTTGGGCATCGTCGACTATCCATCATCGACATTTCTGGCGGCGGCCAGCCGATGACGAGTCATGACGGTCGATACACCGTCGTCTTCAACGGAGAAATATACAACTACATCGAACTGCGGGACGAACTTCTGGCGCGTGGCGCCAGGTTCACGACCCGGTCCGACACCGAAGTCATTCTCGAGGCGTGGCGCCTCTGGAAAGCGGATTGCCTGCCCCGGTTCAGGGGCATGTTCGCCTTCGCGCTTCACGACAACATCGACAGAACCGTCGTGCTGGCTCGTGACCATTTCGGCAAGAAGCCACTGTTCATCGCGGAGCGGCAGACGGCGTCGGGAGCTACGCTGGTGTTCGGTTCCGAGATCCGCGCCTTGCTTGCCCATCCCGAAGTGCAGGCCGAACTCGATCTCGACTCGCTCTATCAATACCTTTGCTGGCGTTACGCGCCCGGTCCCTTCACCTTCTTCCGTGGGATCCGCAAACTGCCCCCGGCAAGCTACCTTGTGTGGAAGGCCGGCAAAACCACGACGAGGCAGTACTGGAGTGCGCCGGAAGAGACTGCGAGGGAACGGAAATCATGCCCGGATCCCGTAGCGGCGTTCCTCGATGTTTTCGACGAAGCGGTCAAGTTGCGCCTGAGAGCCGATGTGCCGCTTGGAGCCTTTCTCTCGGGCGGCCTCGATTCTACAGCCATCGTGGCAACGTTGGCGCATCTGGGCGCCCCGGAGATACGAACATTTTCCGTGGGCTTCCGAGACGATCCGGCGTCTGAATTGCCGGCCGCAGCCGAAGCCGCTCGTAAGATCGGAACAATCCATACCCCGTTGGAACTGCAGCCGGACGACCTGGCGGCGCTGCTACCGAAGCTAAGTCGACATCGGGCCGCACCGGTTGCGGAGACCGCCGACCTGCCGATCTACATGATGTCGAAGGAGGCGGGGAAACATGTCAAGGTGATCCTGTCGGGCGAAGGCTCCGACGAAATGTTCGCCGGCTACCCCAAGCATCTCGTCGAGAGATATCTCGGCGGACTTGCCGGGCCTGGCCTGCTGTCGGTTGCCGGTCAGGCCTTGCTGGCGGCGACGTCTCTCCCGTCGTTTCCGAACAGAAGGCTGAGAATCGCTGCCCGTGCCATGCGCGAGGGTCGCTTCGAAGATCGAATGGTCTTGTGGTTCGGGGCTGTCACCCGGGCCGAGCGTGAACAACTCTGGAATGGACCGGGCGTCTTTCGAGCACTCGACGAACGCCCTTTCCGTCCAGCCCCCGGAAGCACTCCTCTTCGTCGGATTTTGCATTTCGACCAGACGTCCTGGCTGCCCGACAATTTGCTCGAACGCATGGACATGATGACGATGGCCGCGTCGATTGAGGCGCGGACACCGTTCATGGATGTGAAGCTCGCCGAATTCGCCAGCACGTTGCCCGACCGCTGGCGGATCGGAGGTCGTGTCACCAAGCGCATTGTGCGCGAAGCCCTGGGGCCGCGTCTGCCGAAGGCCGTACTCCATCGACCAAAGAACGGCTTCCGGATGCCGGTCACGGAATGGTTCTGCGGCCCCCTTCTCGAACCGGCGCGGGCGCTCCTTCTAGGGTCTGACAGCATCAGCGGCAGCTACCTCGATCGGACGACGGTCGGACGTCTTCTCAGCGAGCATGCAGACAGGCGGCGGAACCATGACAAGACCCTGTGGGCTCTCTTCGCACTCGAGACGTTCCTCCGCGAATTCTTCTGACGAAGGACACGGCAATGTTGATTTCAGTCATCATTCCTCACCTCAACCAGGAAGATCACCTCAAGATCGGGCTGAAAGCTTTGCACGCCCAGGAGAGTGTCACCGCCGATATCGAGATCATCGTCGTAGATAACGGATCGACGCGGTTGCCTGAGCCGGTCTGCTCTGCCTGGCCCGGCGTCCGGCTGGTCTCTGAGCGCACACCCGGCCCGGGGCCCGCAAGAAACCGGGGAATAGGAGAAGCACGGGGCGATATCCTGGCATTCATCGACGCCGATTGCAGGGCCGATCCCGGATGGATTGCCGCGATCGAGGCAGCCTTCGCGAACCGACGAACGCAGATCATAGGTGGGGATGTGAGGGTCGGTTACGAGAATGCCGCGCGCCCTACATTTCTCGAGCCTTATGAGAGCATCTATTCCTATCGCAACAACGAGCATATCGCCGAAGGATTCTCGGGGACGGGCAATCTCGCAACGCTGCCTTCGGTCGTCGCAAATGTCGGACCCTTTGCCGGGATAGAGGTTGCCGAGGACAGGGACTGGGGATTGCGCGCCGGCGCGGCAGGTTATGCAATACAATACGTGCCGGAGATGATCGTGTTTCATCCTGCCCGGAAGACCTTCGCAGAACTGACCAAGAAATGGGACAGGCATATCGCACACGATTTCGAACGCATGCGATCCCGGCCCCTTGCGACACTGCGTTGGCTTGCACGGGCAGTCGCCGTCGCGGGTTCCCCCGTTTTCGAGTTCCGGACGCTGCTCGTCTCGCCGCGGGTCTCCGGGCCATATGAGCGCCTGCTCGCTTTCCTTTGTCTCACCCGCATCAGGTTCTATCGCGGCGGCCGCATGATCGCAGTTCTGCTGCAAAGTGATGGCCGCGCACTCTCGAAGGCGTGGAACCGCGACATCGGGACGATCAGGGAGGATTCTCGCGCCAGATGACTGCGGCAACCACAGAGGCAGGAACGGAAACGTTCGGGACGGAAGCGTCTGCCTTGGCCAGCCAATGCGATCCTGTCGTGTCGATTGTCGTCGTAAGCTACAATACTCGCGAGATGACGCTCGAGTGCCTGCACTCGGTCTTTGGCGAGACCAGGACGCGGTTCGAACTGATCGTAATTGACAATGCTTCGTCGGACGGATCGGCGGCTGCCATTGCTGCGGAGTTTCCTGGCATCCGGCTGCTGGCGGAAAGCCAGAATCATGGCTTCGCCAAGGCCAACAACATCGCCGCGTACCATGCAAGAGGGGAGTATCTTCTGCTGCTCAACCCCGACACCGTGGTGCTGGAAGGCGCAATCGACCGACTTGTGGATTTCGCGCAGCGTGTGCCGCAGGCAAGGATCTGGGGCGGACGCACGATGTTCGGCGACCGCAGCCTCAACCCTAGCAATTGCTGGGGACGTATGACGGTCTGGAGCGTCACGAGCCAGGCGTTGGGGCTGTCAAGCCTGTTTCGCCGAAGCAAGATCTTCAATCCTGAGGGATACGGGGGCTGGCTGCGTGACAGTGAACGCGAAGTCGATATCGTGACGGGGTGTCTCCTGCTCATCCGGCGAAAGTTTTGGGAGGAACTGGGAGGTTTCGATCCGAGCTTTGTCATGTACGGGGAAGAGGCCGACCTTTGCCTGCGCGCCCGGTCGCGTGGCGCACGCCCAAGAATAACTCCCCAAGCTCAGATCGTTCACTATGCCGGGGCATCCGAAATGGTGCGTTCCGACAAGATGGTGCGGCTGTTACGGGCCAAGCTGTTGCTCATCCGTCGGCACTTCCCAATCTGGCAACGGCCGATCGGATTACTGCTGTTCCGCCTTTGGCCGCTTAGCCGGTTCTGGGGAACGCGCCTGCTGCGACGACGTGATGCCGCCGAGATGTGGAGTAATGTGTGGAGGCGGCGCTCCGAATGGTGGCACGGTTGGCCGGATATCAACACTGAACCGTTGCTGGAGTCGGAATTCGAACATACGACAAGAGCGATCAAGTTGACGACGCAAGCTCGTTACATGCTCGTGAAAGCAAAGGGGGGGTTCGGAAACCGTATCCTGTCCGCTATCACCGGGACACTTCTCGCAGAGGTAACCGGCCGCGTTGCGGTGATCGACTGGCGTGACGGAGAATACCTGGATCGTGGAGTTAATGCATATCCGCTGCTGTTCGAGGATCCCGTCGGTGTCGATGTGGCGAAATTTGACAACCGCTCCGACGTGACCCCAGCGATTTGGGCGGGACATCTATCAGAGCACCCAACGGACCTGATTGAACGTTTCTTTCCTAACGACCACAGCAATCCGTTTATATACAGAAAGTTGTCTATCGACTTGGCGCATCCAAGTGCGGACACGGACCTTGCAGTGTTCTGGTCGTATCTTCCCAAGATGGCACGAATCCGCCGGCAGGTGAGGGCGCTGCCGGCCTACCGCGAGTTCTCTGCCGGCGAGATCACCCGACGCGCTCTATCTCGTTATTTCACACCGAATGATCGGGTGCGCGAACGTGTCGATGAACTGCTACGGGCTAAAAGCCGGCCCATTATAGGGGTTCACATTCGTCACACAGATCGAAAGGTGCCTTTGGCCAGAATTGCGGCTGAGGTGGCTCGGCTGCGCAAGCGTATGCCATACGCCCCAATCTTCTTGGCGACGGACAACCAGCGGGTCCAGGATGATTTCGGAACGCGGTTCGACAACGTTATCGTCATCGAGAAGACGCTAGGTGACGATGTCAACTCTCTTCACGAACATGTCGTCCACGCCGATCCGCTGCGCGAAGCGGAGAACGCTCTTGTCGATATGTGGGCACTGGCCTCGTGCGACTGGCTGGTACACTCCCGGCACTCCACTTTCTCAGTCGCAGCGGCCGCTATTGGGGCTATCCCGCATTCACGGCAGCGAGACGTCGATCGCCGTAATCCGCGAGTTGTATTGAAGCGATGGCTTCAGACATGGGCTTGACCTGAAGTCTCTATTATCAGGGCATCAAGACGGAGACTGCGCGTCACGGCGCTAGAGCCCGTCCTGCTTAATCTGGGTCATATTCGGCAGCCTTGAAGTGGTTGGCGCATTCGGCGGAAGTGAAGAGGTCGAGGACCAAGCCTACTGTGTCCGACGGGGCGGCAATGGTTCTTTCGGCCCTTGCTCGCAGCAGCGCCTTGAGTTGGCGAATGCGTTCTCGATCGAACCGGTATCGCCCCTGAGTGTTGCCTCGTTGGGAACCATGTAGGGGCTAAGACTCATGTCCAAGCTTGGCGGTGCGGGACCGACCCGGCCTGGCTCCATTCTCTTGATCTCGTCGCTCATCGCGATGGCCGGCTGAACGTGGAGACGACTTAGGTCGGCCCCTTCGATGTGACCGATTCAGGCGCGTCATTGCGACGTCGTCGCCAGATTTGACTTCCAAGAGCCACACCCCGCTGCCCAACAGGAACAGAAACCATGAATACGGAGCTGCCCAGAAGTGCACTGTGGCTCCGACGAGCAAGCAACTCATCATGCAGATGAGATACGCTACGCGATAATCGTTCAGCGTCTCATCCGTAAACGTCTTTGCGCCGACCGCGAACACTATCCAAAGGCAAGATCCAAATATCAGCGCGAAACCTGGAAGGCCATGCCTCACTGCGATCACGAGCCAGAAGTTGTCGATGCTGCCGGGCATCCAAGCTGGCCGTACCCAGTCGTGGAATCCGATACCGAAGATGGGATGGTTGATCACTGAGGCGGATCCGAATTCCCAGATCAGGAGTCGGATCCAACCCGTTTGCTGATCGAACGTAAATCGGGAGATGTAGAACTGCACGGGCGTCTGATTGGACCCGAATTCGACGATCAGATACGCCGCGAGAACAATAACCCCCAGAAGCTTCCATCGGGCGGCGTAATTCCTGAGGAGCCGGTTCCAGGACATCAGCGCACCCTGCATTGCCAATCCGGCCACCGGCGCCGACGACATGGACAGAAAAGCGGCGGCGGCCACCACGGGTCCCAGAAGTCTGCGTGATCTGGCACTGCGATCCTTGCTCGAAGCCATTTGGGTCAACGCAAAGACGCTGCCACAGAACAGGCCGAAGTGGATGGAATGCTCGAAAGGGCCCTGTACTCGCCAGAATCCGGATCGCTGCGCCTCCGTCGGTTCTACAGTCGGAAGGACGGCGCCAAAAGCCGTCAACAGAGGCTTGTCCCCGGTGAGCCACTCGTAGAAAAAAAACGGAAACAGAAGGGCAATAAGCTTTGCCGTCGCCATGATTGCATTCACAAAGGCTTTGGCATCGCGAATGTAGCAGCGCGCAAGAAGATATGGGCCCAGGGTTTCGATAAGAAGGATTCCGCTTGGCTTAACAGCAAAGCCGATGCCGTGAGCCACCGCGAAACTGATTGCTGCCCAAATACAAAACAGCAAAACGCCGATATCCGCGGCTCTGATGGGCCCTGCCTTGCCACCCGCCCACATCACAAGGCACGGCACCAACTCGATGATCAAGACGATTCGGTAAGCTGACAAGCTCAGAGGTCCGACACGAATTATCCAGGGAACAAGAAGACTGACCAGGAAAACCGCGACGGGCCAAGGCAGTTTTCGCTTCTGCGATTTGACCTCTGCGTTTCGACTGTCCAGTCTTCGCCGTCCACCTCTTGCGGGTTGGGACGAGCGAGCTTGTCCTGCTGCTGAGGCAGTGGCCCTCATCCGTTACGGCCTTTGGCGCTGTTCGGCATCCTAACCCCGCAGTCGCTCCGCGATTAATGACCGATCGGGACATAGCTGTCGGGCCACAATCGCCTCCATTTATGGGCTATGGAAGTACAGCACGCGATTAATTCTTCTTGCGCAACGCGCATCAACCGAACTGAGGAGCCTCACGCCCTACTTCGCTCCGCGCGAGCCTCGTGGGGACCAACTCATGGGGCGCCGCGGATTTCGACGTGAAATCGGTGGGTAGCCGGGGAGAGCGCGCTCTTCGAAAGCCGTGCTCCGGCAGGCAGAAGTCCCAACTCGATGGCCGCGCGGGCCAGCTCAAGCTACAAATCGAAAACCTCGCCGCACAGCGCAAAGCGGCCGAGAGATCCGCCGCGCTGGTCGAACTTGGCAAATGGCGACTGTTGGTAGGTTTCGGTGGCTTCGTTGCTGATCGATGGCGAGAAGCCGACCCCTTATGACCGCGCAGGTATCGGAGCGCTGCTTCGACAGCCCAAGCATCACGCCGCGGCGGAACTAGATACGATCGATGCGTCCGATGCTCCCTCACCTTCATGCAACGCTCGCCGAATTGCAGCGTCAACCGCGGCTCCGGCATCGTCCCAGGACGTTGACGCGACGCTCTCGGCCGCCCGCGTGGACGCGGATACGAAATCCGCCATGTTCACCACCTCATCCAGTGCTGCTGCCAGGGCGTGTGGCGTCGCGGCCGCATAGCGGATATGGGCGTTGTTCAGCACCATGCGATTGTGCTCGGCGTCGTTAACGATCGGGATGCAGCCGGAAGCCAGCATCTCGTAAGGCACGAGAGATACATTGGTTAGCGACAGGCACAAACCGGCGAAGCACCGATTGTAGATGTCGTTGAGCTTGGCCGGCGTTACCACACCATGATTGATAAAGTTGAAGTGAAGATTGCCGATGCGCTCCCCGAATAAGTGCAGTTCTATCTCGGGCTGTCTTCTTGCAAACAGTTCAAGTGCCAAAAGTCCAAGCTCGACAGCCCGACGTGGCGTACCGGCACGCGCGTAGAACGCCACTCCGCCCCGCTTCGAGCTTGGATCCCGCCGGTATCTGCCAGTATCGCATCCGAACGGAAAAAAATCCGACCGCATGCCGAATTCACGCGCCAACTTCTCCGCCAACCAGCGCCCTGCCGTAATGCCATGGAAACCCATGCGGTAGGTATTTTCGGCAAGAAGACTGTTGGTACCAACAGGATAGAAATAGGGCTCAAAGTCCTGAACAAAATAGAAACGCTTTCCGGTGCAGCGCGCGTTGAAGACCGCATATGCTGACGCCCAATCAGTAGCCACCACAGCATGAGCATCCGACATACCCTTCCGTAGGTCGCCGATCTCACAGTGTAATCCGTAGTGTTCACGAGCGATCGCTGCGTAATATTTGTGGTCGCCTCCGAAAGGATCATGCAGGTAGACGCGATTTCGATAACCTTTGCCTTGAAGATAATTGACCATCCTATAGGCGGTCGTGTGGCCCCCTGATCTGGGAGCGGCCGCGCCGATTACCCAATTCACGACAATCGGTTCGTTCTTTTTGACCTTCAGCCTGGCCACAGGGACCGGTTGAGAGACATCGGCGGCCAGCACGTCCTCTGGGGAAACGAGCCAAGGCTCGTTTCGAGGCCGCAGCCGATCCGACGCCTTTGACCGCAATCGATGCACGATTCTGCGATATCCATCGGTCGTCAGAATCGTACGGATCTGACGACTACGACGGCCTAATTGCACGCGCGCCGCATTGAGAACCAACAAGGGAGTTCCCAGCCGCATCATCGCAGAACAGCTCCGGTTATTTCAAACAGCCAGGCCACTCGCACCCGCCAGGCACTTCATTGGAAATGCTTTTCAATGACTGGTTGCCTAGATGCACTGTAACCGCCAGTGGGCAATTCAGCGAGAATCGTAACTCTTTCGATTATCCATTTGGATGGCGACGCGCTGATTTCGCTGACATGGCACTGATGTCGTTGCTGTCATAGCCTTGTCGGCATGACCCCGGTGTCGCGCAATTGGTCGAGCAGGCTTTCCTCGGCCTTGCAACCGGCGACATTGCCGCCCGTGAGCAGGAAGGCCACTGTCCGCCACCCACCGTCGCTCAGGGCGTGAATCTTTGGTGGTGGTGCCGCTGCTCGAGCGGCGGATGGCTTGGCTGCGCTCACCTCGTTGCCGCCAGTGGCGTAGCGATGCGCCCGCACGGGCGAGGAGTCGGTGAGGATCTCGGCCTACGTCATTACGGCATTGGCTAATGCATACTAATACGTGAAAGGTGCAACTCCAGGTGCCCTTGGCGGACCAACGCTGGAAGCGGTTGTAGAGGGTCTTGCGCGGACCGTAGACCTCAGGCGCATCGACCTAGCGCCCTGGCGGAAGCGCCCGACCGCCGCTCAAGCCGCGAGAATTCGATCGGTTCACGATTCGCCGGTATGGTGCGACTTCCAACGTCAGTAGCGGGATCGCACTTCGCGAACAATCCGCGTGCCCGGATATAGGGAGTTGTTTGGACGTCATCGCGCCAGCATTCGTACTGATAAAGGGGTAGGGTTGTAGATCTTGTCTCGGCCGATGAATTCTCGAAGAATCCATGATGACGATAGAAATTCTGAGGGAAATGCGGCATGGCGAAGGTCCAGGTTCTCGTTCCCTGCTACAATTACGGACGCTACTTGGAACAGAGCGTTCAAAGTGCCCTGACCCAAAAGGATGTTGATGTTGATGTTCTGATCATCGACGACGGCTCGTCTGACAACACGCCCGAAATATGCAGAGAACTGATAGACCGGGATTCCCGCGTGCGGGTTATTCGCCACGAAAGGAATATCGGGCACATCGCGACCTACAACGAGGGGATCGCACAGATCCGTGGCGACTATTTCGTCATGCTTTCGGCGGATGACCTGTTGACGCCTGGCGCGCTTTCACGAGCGACCTCGCTCATGGAAGCGCATCCGAGTGTGGGCATGACTTACGGTAACCCGATCTCGTTCACCGATACACTTCGGGAGGCCCGCACGTCATGCACCGGCGCGCAGGTTTGGGCTGGCACGGAATGGATTCGCAAAGTCTGTAGATCGGGAAAGAACTTCCTCGACAGCCCGGAGGCCGTAGTTCGCGCAGACATTCAAAGGCAGATCGGCGGATACGACCCGAAGCTTCCTCATTCGGGTGACATGGAAATGTGGCTTCGCATTGCTGCCCTTTCCGATATCGGGCGCGTTCGTGGTGCCGACCAGGCCTACTATCGTGTGCATCCGCTCAGCATGCAGCGAACTGTTCATGTCGGCTTTCTGTTCGATCTCCTGGGCCGGCACCAAGCTATTCAATCGATGTTTCAGAAGGAAGGCGCGTCTTTGCCTGAGCGCGAAGAACTCTGCAGTCTTGCAAGGCGGGTACTCGCCCGAACGGCGATCCGGCACGCGCGCAAACTCTGCGATTTCCCGCTGGAAGACAACCTGCCGGCAAGCAAGTATCGCGATTTCGCCGTTTCGCTCTGGCCAGAAATCGTCGGCACGTTCGGTTATCACGCTTTTGAAATCGCCGAGCGCCAACACAAAAGAAAGAGCGCATTTCAAAAATCCGTCTCTCACCACATGGCGCGGCTCCGCAAATTCGCGGAGGATGGGATATTCAACAGGGTTGAATATCGTTGGTTTAGATACACGGGCACTTACTTTCCACGCGATTTGTTCTAAGTGCCGCAATGGGCCGTCCAGCGTACCCGCTACATGACGCTGGAAAGCGTCGGGCAATTGAGCTGATGATCCCATCATCAGCCTGCCAGCCGTGATCAGTCCGGCCCAGGCCGGACAGCACGGCGACAGATGCCATCAGCTACACCACTCAGTGGGAGACGATCTCTTCATCCTCCTGGCGAATTATCAAGGCAATGAATCAGATCGCGTTCGTCAGCGGAATCAACATGATTCCCGGTTCACGGAATGCTCTAGGCTAATCGCCGTGTCGTCCTCGCCGACGAGTCGGCGCGTTCGGTTCAGAAGGAGAGACTGACTTAATTCGACATGTCTGCGGGCATATCCCTTTGTCGAGAAGTCCATTTCCTGGAAACGCTTAGACGCATGAGCGATGCGGCGCGCTGCCAGTTCCGGGGTGATATCCATTAGGGCCTTACGAAGTGCATCGGGATTTCCCGGCTCAACGAAAGTGACGCAGTTGTCGTCGAAATACCACTCCAAGCCGCCCGCACGCGAGGCAACGACCGGAATTCCAAGGGCGACGCCTTCGAGAAGCGTCGTCAGGCCAGACGCATGAAGGTTGGAGGCAAGCGGGATAACCAAGACATCTGCCCAATCGAACCACGATCTGGCCTCGGACAATTGCAACTCCGCTATCTGGAAGTTCGAATGCATCAAATGTCTAGGAAAAGTTCGCGAGCCGATCCGGACATCGAAATGATCAGCTGACTTGAATGCCGCGGCAAACGTTGGCCAATCCCTGTGCCGATCATTTCCTAATGCAAGGACGCGAACTGGCCGGTGAAAATGCTCGGCGTTCGGCCGTTGGGTATTGAAGGAATCCAAGGAGATTCCAAAAGGCATGAACTCGACCCTGGCTTTGCGGAAAGCACGGCGAGCCAGCTCGGTGTTTACCGGCGAAAGAAAGGTAAGCACATCTGGGAAGTGTATAAGCTGCTCATGCAGCCACCGTCGCAGACGAGGCATTCGATCCCAACTGTCCATTAGCCAGACAGACTGGGCTATTATAAGAGGACGAGAGCGGCGACGGTAAATGAACAGGAGTAGGCTGAGAGCTAAATGTTCACGTTCCGTATGCGTCCAAACTATGTCCGACTCAAAAATCTCCCTTCGATTCCGCCATGCATGAATAAAATCAAATCCACACAGTTTAGCGAGGCCCCTATCGATTACCCACATTAGCCCCCGTGTTGGCGTTGGGCGAGAGAATCTGACCCGCCATTCACCTGAGTGCGCATGATGGTATCCATAGGGAGTAACATCTGGAACCTCGCCGCGTGAGAAGGCGCTCTGCCACTCGCTAGATCCGAGTAGTCTTGGGAGTAGAACCAGGACTGATGGCATTAGGCTGCTCTCCAAGCATTGACCCATACCATTTTAATAAACAATACCCCGAACATAAGAGCTATAGAATGGCCGGCATCTAGTTGTTGAATATGTTTCATGTATTACGCGGCTCGGTTCATTGAAGCTCCCCGGCGAAGAAAGACCGAGTGCGACCTCACTCGGAACCCTTTCCGCTTTGCCTAGACGAGAGCAACCGGAGGCGCGCTTCGGGGCTTGCGCCCGATCGATAGGCGGGCTGATCGTCGGATGTCGTTTCCTGGCGGAGAACTGCCCGGTACGCCGCCAGGTAATTGGCCTGTTCGACCGACCAGCGGAATTCGCGCTGCGCCGTTTCGAACCCGAATGTCCCCATGCGGCGGCGGCGGTCGGGATCATCAACGAGCGAGGCTATTGCTTCCGCCAGCGCCTTGGGCGAATGCTCCGCCGCAACTAGGGCGGCATCCCCGGCGTCGCGCGAGGCCTGGAGAAGATTGAACTGAACGATGGGCAGTCCGAGCATCATGTACTCGAACACCTTGTTCATGGACAGCTTGTCGTTGAATTCGTTCGGGGCGTCCGGGATGACGCCGACGCTCAGCGACGAAAGATGGCTGAGCAACGGCGCGCCCCGGAGATAACCGGTAAAGGTAATCGACCCGTCCAGGCCGAGCGCGGCGGCGAGTTCCCTGAGGCGTGGAAGTTCCGGGCCTTCTCCAATGATGACGCAGTGGATGTCGTCGCGTCCGCACGCCTGCAGTTCGGCCATGGCGCGGACCAAGGCGTCAACGCCGTCCTGCGGCCCCATGATCCCGACATAGCCGATCAGATGCTTTCCGAGAGCGACCAGCCGCGGCTCCGCCTCGGTTCGCCGGAATTTCTCGGCCTCCGGATAGCTCTTCACCATGAACACACGGTTCGGTGACATCCCGCCACGCGAGATTGCAAGTTCGCGAAAGATCTCGTTGGTGGCGATGCTTGCGTCGGCAGATCGGAATGTCAGCCGTTCGAACATGCGCATCGCCCTGTAGCCGATGTCCTTGCGATCGAATTTGGCGACGTATAGCTCGGGACAGAGGTCATGATGGTCGAAGACGAAGCGGGTCCCGAACAACAACTTATGAACCAGTGCGATCAAGAACATCAGATCTGGCGGATTGCAGGCCTGTATGACGTCGATCCGTTGGCGCCGTCGGACGCGGAACGACAGGCGCAGTTGGTGGAACAAGGCGGTCGCATATTCCCTCAGATAGCCGCGGGCCGAGCGTGCCTCGCGAAGCGGATGCCTGTAGATATGTACGCCATCGAGGAACTCGTATGCCTTGAGATGCCCTTTCGCCGCCGGGCAGATCACTGAGACTGCGTAGCCAGCGTCCAACAACGTCCGCGCTTCCTGCCAGACACGGCGGTCGAACGGCACCGGCAGGTTCTCGACCAGGATAAGGACATGGCGACCTTCCGTCATGGCACTCTCCCCCGTAGCCGGAGCTTCCTGCGGCCGGCTTGAGCGCCGTCACGGGCTCACGCGGACTGGACAGGTCATTCTGCCATCCACGGGCAGTCTGAGCCCGCTCTCGCACGGCTTGCCAGTTGGCTATCGGGGTATCGAACTTTACCTTTAGTCGGAGCGCTGTGGGGTACCGTAGCAGGCCTATACCATCGAGGTATGCCGATGACCGAGCGGATGCTCCCTTAGCAGATGGCGAGCTGTTGGTACGTTTCGGTATAGCTGAGATCCTATCTAGCCCCCCTTTCGAGGTTTCCCTCGAGGTTGGCCTTCTCAAAAACGCCCAAGCCTGACTTCCGCCGCCCAAGATTGAGTTCGGCTTTGGCGGGGGTGCAGCTCAAAATCTTCCAGGTGCTACGCGATCAAACCTGCTTGCATTTCTTGGCGGGCTCGGCCCGCGCTATTTCTTCGGCCGGTCGGCGACGGGCAGGTCACGCCCTGGTAATTGCACCGCGCATTTGCCGCGCGGCCAAGCGGAGACTGTATTGGCCACGGAGGTCCAGCTCAGTTGTCGGTACTGCCGACGCGACCACTCCTTCGACAAGACCACGGCGCTAGAGGCGCCCGAACGATTACGGATAATCCTTTCGGCTGATCGCTATACTGCGTTTTCCGCGATTTACCTGAGCAGCTTGAATGGCATCTTTTGGCTTCCCGCGATCTACTTCGGCCAAGCGTCGCCCGGCGTATTGCGGCTGAAGGTAAAGGGAGAGGGACTTCACTATGATCGTCGCCGACGTGGAACTGGAGGAAGGAGTGGTCATCCACCATCCTGATCTCGTCAACCTCTATGGCTGCCGGATCGGTGCCGGCTCGCGCATCGGCGCCTTTGTCGAGATCCAGCGCAACGCCGTGATCGGCCGTAACTGCAAGGTGTCCACCCATTCGTTCATTTGCGAAGGCGTGACGCTGGAGGACGGGGTCTTCGTTGGCCATGGTGTGATGTTCACCAACGATCTCTACCCCCGCGCCGTAAATCCTGATGGCAGACTGCAAACGGACCGGGACTGGAGCGTCGTCACGACCACAGTGAAGCGCGGCGCGTCGATCGGCAGCAACGCCACGGTCCTGGCGGGCCTGACGATCGGCGAGGGTGCGATCGTCGGCGCCGGCGCCGTCGTCAGCCATGACGTGCCGGATTATGCGATCGTTGCTGGGGTGCCGGCAATCGTGATCGGGGAGGCTGCCGACAGGCCCCAACTGCGCCGGACGGGGAGCATCGGATGATCGGCGTCGCTGTCATTGGATATGGGTACTGGGGTCCCAACCTGGTCCGCAATCTGGCGGAAATTCCCAACACGCAACTGCGCACCGTGTGCGACCTGAAGACGGAGCGGTTGGCTTCTGTCCGAAGTAGATATCCCGGCATTGCCGCCACCGACCGCTTCGATGAGGTTCTGGCCGACCCGGACATATCTGCCGTCGCTATTGCGACCCCGGTTTCCAGCCACTATCGCCTTGCGATGAGCGCGCTGATGGCGGGCAAGCACGTCTTCATCGAGAAGCCGATTGCGTCCACATCCGATGAGGCACAGCGCCTGGTCGACGAGGCTGCGCGACGCAATCTCGTCCTGGCCGTCGACCACACATTCATCCACACGGGCGCAGTCCGCAAGATGCGCGAAATCGTGGAGAGCAGCCTCGGCGAGGTCTATTACTACGACTCGGTGCGGGTGAACCTCGGACTGTTCCAGCACGATGTCAGCGTGATCTGGGACCTGGCCGTGCACGATCTCTCGATCATGGATTTCGTGCTGCCCGAGAAGCCCGTCGCTGTTTCGGCCACTGGTATGAGCCACGTTCCCGGCGAGCCGGAGAACATCGCCTACCTTAGCCTCTTCTTTGCTGGCAATCTGATCGCGCATATCCACGTGAACTGGCTCGCTCCGGTCAAGGTGCGGCGAACGCTGATCGGTGGCAGCAGCAAGATGATCGTCTACGACGATCTCGAGCCGAGCGAGAAAATCAAAGTATACGATAAGGGAATTACACTCGGCCAGCGACAGGGCAGTTCGGACAACATCTACCAAGCGCTGGTCGGCTACCGGACTGGCGACATGTGGGCACCCCAACTGGAGGCCAGCGAAGCGCTTAGGGTCGAACTGCAGGAGTTCGCGGACTGCATCGAAAAGGGAGCAGCGCCGACAGCAGACGGAGAGGCCGGCCTTCGCGTCGTCCACATCCTCGAGGCGGCGACGCAATCCCTGGCGCAGCGTGGACGAGTCGTCGAGCTTGGGAACGCAAGGCGGCAGGTAGCATGATCCCGTTCCTCGACCTGAAGGCGCAATACGCCAGTATCAAGGATGAGATAGATGACGCGGTCCTGCGCGTCCTGGCCTCCACGCGCTACATCCTCGGGGAAGAGGTGGAGGCGTTCGAGCGCGAATTCGCCGCCTACTGCGACTCCAAGCACGCGGTCGCTGTGAATACCGGCACAAGTGCCCTGCACCTGTCTTTGCTCGCCGCAGGCATAGGCCCGGGAGACGAGGTCATCACCGTTCCAATGACATTCGTGGCGACGGTCTCCGCGATCTGTTACACCGGCGCGCGCCCGGTCTTCGTCGACATCGAGCCCGCTACATGCACGATGGACCCCGCAATGGTCGAGGCGGCGATCACGCCCCGGACCAAGGCCATCGTTCCGGTCCATCTCTACGGCCAGATGGCGGACATGGATCCCATCATGGATATCGCCGCCAGGCACGGTCTGGCGGTGATCGAGGATGCGTGCCAGGCACACGGAGCGGAGTATCACGGGCGCCGATCGGGCAGTATCGGCGTGGCGGGATGCTTCAGCTTCTACCCCGGCAAGAATCTCGGTGCATGCGGCGAGGGCGGCATCGTCGTGACGAGCAGCGACAGCCATGCCGAGGCGATCCGCATGCTGCGCGATTGGGGCCAGAGCCAGCGCTACCATCACGTGCTCAAAGGCTTTAATTACCGCATGGACGGCATTCAGGGCGCCGTCCTTCGGGTCAAGCTCGGGCATCTAGAGCGCTGGACGAGGGCGCGGCGAAGTCACGCCGCATTGTACGACAAGCTGTTGGCCGGCTCGGGCGGCACCACCGCTCCAGTCCAGGCGCACGGGCGGCGGCACGTCTATCACATCTATGCCCTGCGCGCCTCCGGCCGCGACCGCCTGCGAGAAGGCCTCCGGTCCGTTGGGATCGAATGTGGCCTGCACTATCCGATACCGGTGCATCTCCAGGAGGCACACGCCGATCTCGGCTACCGCGCGGGCGACTTCCCGGTCGCCGAGGCGGTTGCCCGGGAAGCGCTGTCGCTGCCGATATTCCCGGAAATGACGACGGATCAGGTGCGCCAGGTCGTCGAGGCGGTCGAGGAATGCGCATATGCCGCCTGATACCGCAAGCGCAGAGAGAATTGTCCCGGCTGTGCACGGCCGCCGCGAGCTCAGGGCCGATCCAACTTTCGAGCTAGGCCTGGTCGGCGCGCTGCGAGATGCCTACGGACGTCCCGGACTGATCGAACTTTACGCCCGCTTCGCCTTGGGCGAGGGAATGGTCGACAGCATGATGCGCCGCGTGATCTGGCGTGCTCTTGCGCGGCGCTGCGGGGACGGACTGAGCGTGGGCGGCGGGGTCGTCTTCAGGGATCTGGAAACGTTCGAGATCGGGGCGGACGTGCACATCGGCGCACAGGCAACGATCCAGGGACGGTTCGATGGATCATGCACGATCGGTGACAACACTTGGATCGGCCCGCAGGCGTTTCTTGATGCGCGGGATCTCTATATCGGCAATTTTGTCGGGTGGGGGCCTGGCGCGAAGGCTCTCGGTTCCGCGCATGTGGGAGTACCTGCCTCGGTCCCGGTGATCCGGACCGACCTCAGGATTCGGCCGATCAGGATCGAAGACTGGGCCGACATAGGCGTCAATGCGTCCATTCTGCCTGGCGTCACCGTGGGCAAGGGTGCGATCGTCGGCGCGGGCGCGGTTGTCGTCGCCGACGTGCCGCCCTTCGCTGTGGTTGCGGGTGTGCCGGCAAGATTTCTCCATTGGAGAACGGATTCAGATTCTCTGCGGCGGAGCCAAGAACTGGAGGTAACCAGCCGATGAAGGACCAGCGGATACTGATAACAGGCGGAGCGGGCTTGGTCGGTTCGCACATCGCGGATCTCGCGGCCATGGAAGGTCCGCGCGAGATCATCATCCTTGACAATTTTAGCCGCGGTCGGCGCGAAAACCTTCGGCGCGCATGCGAGCTTTGCCCGCTCACCATCGTGACCGGCGACATCCGCGATCGCGCCTTACTGGATGAACTGCTGCCGCGCGTCGATATTGTTTTCCATCAAGCCGCGATCCGCATCACGCAATGCGCGGAGGATCCGCGCCTTGCGTTCGACGTTTTGGCGCGCGGCACGTTCGACCTGTTAGAAACGGCCGTCAACGCTGGCGTCTCCAAGATCGTCGCGGCATCCTCGGCGTCGGTACTTGGCTTGGCGGACCACTTCCCGACAACTGAGACGCATCATCCCTACAACAACCGGACGATCTACGGCGCCGCCAAGGCGTTCAATGAAGGACTGCTTCGCTCTTTCGCCGAGATGTATGGGTTGCGCTATGTGGGCTTGCGCTACTTCAATGTGTACGGCCCCCGCATGGATGTTTACGGCGCGTATACCGAGGTGCTGATCCGCTGGATGGAGCGCATCGCCGCCGGGGAGGCGCCGATCATTCATGGCGACGGCCTGCAGACAATGGACTTCGTCCACGTGCGGGACGTCGCCCGCGCCAACATCTTGGCAGCGAAATCGGACGTTACCGACGAGGTGTTCAATGTGGCCAGCGGTGCCGAAACCAGCCTGATTGAGCTTGCTGCCACACTGGCCAGCGTAATGGGCTCTTCAGTGACTGCGGACCATGCGCCTGCGAGAAGCGTGAATGCCGTGACACGGCGACTCGCCGACGTCTCCAAAGCCCGCGAAACGCTTGGGTTCAAGGCGGCAATCGGCCTTGAGGAGGGGCTTCGCGATCTCGTTGATTGGTGGCGCCGCGAGCGCCAGACCTCCCTGGCGGCCGCAGAGTGAACGCGAACCCAACTCTCATCCCGGTGGCGAAGCCGCTCCTCGAAGAGCGAGAGATCGAAGCCGTCCGGCGTGTGGTGCTGTCCGGGTGGGTGACCCAGGGACCCGAGGTCGCCGCCTTCGAGCGCGAGTTCGCGGCAACGGTGGGTGCGCCGTTCGCCTGCGCCGTTTCCAACTGCACCACCGCCCTTCACCTGGCGCTGCGTGCCGTCGAAGTCGGTGCCGGCGACGAGGTGATCACAGTCAGCCACTCCTTCATTGCTACGGCGAACGCCGTCCGCTACTGCGGCGCAACACCGGTCTTCGTTGACATCGAAGCGGGCGGCTTCAACATAGACCCGGAGCAGGTCGAGGCCGCTATCACGCCGCGGACAAAAGCTATCCTCTGCGTGCATCAACTCGGCATGCCGTGCAACTTGGAGCAGATTGCCGATATCGGAAGGCGCCACCGGATCCCGATCATAGAGGACGCTGCGTGCGCGACGGGAAGCGAAGTCTTCTGGGATGGCAAGTGGGAGCCGATCGGAAAGCCCCACGGCGACATTGCATGTTTCTCGTTCCATCCGCGCAAGGTCGTCACGACGGGCGACGGCGGTATGATCACGACAGCCAGCGCCGCTTACGACCGCAAGTTCAGGCTCTGGCGCCAGCACGGCATGGATGTTTCTGATACCGTGCGGCATAGCGCTCGGCAGGTGCTGTTCGAAAGCTATCCCGAACTGGGCTTCAACTATCGCATGACGGATCTGCAGGCAGCAATTGGCCGCGAGCAGCTTCGCCGCCTTCCCGAACTCGTGTCGAGGCGCCGCATCCTCGCGAATGTCTATGCCGAGAGGCTTGCCTCCGTGCCGGGTGTTTCTCCGCCGAATGAGCCGTCATGGGCGCGCAGCAACTGGCAGAGCTACTGCATCGGACTGCCGCGCGCCGTCTCCCAGATCGCCGTCATGCAGGCGCTGCTTGATCGAGGCATCGCAACTCGTCGCGGGGTGATGAACATACACCGGGAATTGGCCTACTCCGGCCCGGGAGACTGCAGGGCCACGGGCGATCTTCCGAACAGCGGTGCCGCGCAGGATAACTCGATCATGCTTCCGCTTTACGTCCAGATGGGCGAGGGCGACGTCCACTTCGTCGTCGACGCCTTGGCGGACGTGTTGGCGGTGGGCGGGCCGCGGGCGACCTGATCGCCTTCGGCCTGATTCCGCCGCTTTCCCCCGAAGATGTAACCAGCGAGCTTCGCGGTCTTAGTACAGCCCATCGAGCATTGCCGAAATGAATGCCGAACGCATGCGGTATCGCCGCGGTATCCGGCAAAGCGTATTTCGATCATCTGCCCAGGAGTGACTGAACTTAAGGAAGATTAGTGAACGGAATCAGTGTTACCTTGTAAAGAATGTCAAATACGATGCGTATTGCCGCGGCATCATGTCCCTTAAAACGGACCTCGGAATCCTACTGATGACCACCGTCGTGGTCTTTCGCGGGACGGGATCATAGATTCGGACATGGCAGCGAAGGAGAGCGTGGGAGACAAGGACCGGCCTTCCACTTTCAGGCCGTGATCTCCTCCCCCAAAGGGATGTCTCTCCTAAACCGAAGAAGAGACATACCTTGCCTACCATTGGGGGCGAACCCAGGAGGTGAACGTGTTGGGCTTTCGAACAGCCTTCATTACCGCTGCCCTTTGCCTGATGGCAGCGGCCCCGGCCCTTGCCGAGCAACCTCCGGATCGAGGTCCGACGCCTGGCCTTGGCTATGGTCCGGGCGGCAAGCCGGGCCTAGCCGCACCCGGTCCTGTCGCGGGGGTCGGCCTTCCTGTTCTCGCCGTCATCGGCGGTTACATCTGGCTTGCCAGGCGTAACCGGGCCAAGCGGCGCCAATAGCCAAGGTTGAGTACCGCCTCAAAGGCGAACTCCGGTCTGATATGAATGGCCTGGCAAGCAGCAACCTTGCGGCGAGAAGTGTCGGCGCGCCCGCGCTTGGCGCGGCTAGCGTCGATTTCGCTACCCGCGCAGACGCTAGTACGGCCGGCATTCTTCGCCGCACTGGTCGCGATCGGCTTCGCCAACGGCATCAGCGAGCACGTCTATCGGGCAGTTGCCGATAAGGGGCTGGCGACCGCCGCATCCGACACTTTTGACGTCAGCGTCATCCTGTGGGGGGCTTGTGCGGCTGCACTCCTTGCTCTTTTCCGCACACGTGCCGAGGAGATGCGACGCAGTGATCTCGCTATGGCTTCTCTGGCCGGGCTTGCCTTCCTTTTACCGGTGCCGGCCGCAAGTTGGCTTGGCCTATGCCTGATCGCACTCCACCTCCATGTCACGGCATCCGATAAGGCGGCGCGCCGCGCGGCGGCAATCCTCTTCGCGCTCACCATACCGCTCTTCTGGGCGCGCCTTCTGTTCGCCGCCTTCAGCGACATTATTCTGCACTCCGATGCCCGGCTAGTCGGCTGGATCGTCGGTACGGAGGCGGTGGGCAATGTCGTGCCGCTCGTCGACGGCTCCGGCTCCTTGTTCATCGCGCCGGGCTGCTCTTCGCTCGCCAACCTGTCTCTCGCGCTCCTGAGCGCCACCGTCTTCATCAATATGCGTTGTGGTCGCTGGACCCCGGCATCCTTGGCCTGGGCGCTGACGAGCGCGGCGGCGGTCGTCGCGATCAACGTTACACGCATCAGTCTGATTGGCCTCTATCCCTCTCATTATGGCCTGATACATGGCCCCGTCGGCGCTACAATCGCGGGGTGGCTGACCCTGATCGTGATCCTCGCCATTGGCTATCACAGGATCGGCTATGATGCGCCCTACGACCGCTAGTCTCGCCCTCGCGGCGCTTCTAGGCCTCAGCCTTGCCGGGAAATCAGTCGGCCTCACCCAGAGCGGCTTGGCCGACCCAAATTCGGAATCCGATATCGTCGCCTTCCTCGAGGAACGCGGCTTTGCCGTCCTGCCTCCTGACCGGGAAACCGCGCCCGTCTGGATTGTGGGCGTGCTCGGCGCCTGCCGTATACGCGTGGCCGATGTCGCTCCCGAGGGCTGGGCACGGGCTATCATCGCCGAGCAGACAGCGGGCGAGCGCCTTGCATATGTATTCGCCGGACGCTTCCTCGCGGAGCAACCAGTGATCAGCACGCGAATGGAGAACTACCACCGCCGTCTCATTCGCTACCTGGGCTTTGAAGCACCGGCGCTTCGCTTGCGTGCCGTTGCGGTCTCCCCCGCCTGTCCGCCCGATATCATGCGCTCGCAGGACGCCGAGCGCCTTTCATCTTGATGCTGTTACCACAGTCGTGAAAGGCGTGGCAAACAAGCGCGGGGCCGGTGCGAGCCACCGGATAGGACTGCGTGGTCGGGCCTCATAATCGGGCCGATCTATGATCGGGCCGATGTATGTGTTGTGTTGAGAAACGCAGCCAAGTACTGGCCAAACTCCTTGTAAGCCGCTGTTTTTCTGTAGCCGTGGCCTCCAAACCGACCCAGTAATGGCCAATCCGTAAGTCAAAAATGGCCATCGGAGCAGGCCATAAAAAAGCCGGGTCAGAGACCCGGCTGCAAGTCCGAAAGACTGCTTAGAAAAGATTTAGGCCAGGATCTCCGGCCGTCGATAGAACGGCATATCCGCTGCGATGAACAGGGGTGACACCCCTGCGTTGTCGAGTTCGCGCTTCAAGCTCCACGTTCTGGTTCCGCACCCCGTTGCCAGACTTCCCAGGACACGTACTCCTCCATGAAAGCGAGGAAAGCACCGGGTTCGACTACGGTCTGCATGTTCCGTTTGACCGGACTTTGCCTCTGGACTGTAGGCATATGACCGTCATCGACAAGCGCCTTGATGATCCGGCTCGATGCCGGAATTAGTCTCTCCAGTCGACGCAATGTGATACACCTATGGTCCTCAGAGGCGGTCCTTTCTTTGACTTCGTCAACGTCAAGCCGGATTGCAGCAATGCCCACGCAATCCGGGGACAAAGCAACCGTTCGCAGTTCGCCCCCAAGGATCAATCCGATAACTTCCGCAAATGTGCATCCAGCTTTCCGGGCGACCTCTTGCAGGCTGCTCAGGCCGCGATTATCGGAGCACGTAACTGCCGAACGCAATCGGCCGAGAAACTCATCGAGGTCGACCGGCGAGAACCTTCGATCGACTGCATTGTTACTCGCGGAAGGTCTCCCCCATGTGGCTTGATGAACTCATGCTTCACGAGACGCTCGAACTGCACCCGCCTGACTCCGAGATATGCCCTCGCCTCGGGAACGTCGAGACTGCTTCCGGCCTCCACAGCAAACCTCTCCATTATTGCCGCGTCGAGAAGAACCCGCTCGAAGGTCTTCGCACTGTCCTGCACGGATACCAAGCCGCAATTCGATAGAAGCTTACGAAGGCGCTTCGGATGAACACCGAATTCCTTTGAGGCCGAGTGCACGGAATGGAGCCTCCGCTCGGTGACGGGGCCGAAGAAGTCGTCACCGGGGCCAAGAGGAAGGTTGCTCAGTGCCACGTCACGCATGATGTCGCGAACAGGATTAAACGCCAGATCCGATGTCTCATGGGCAGGCCATTCATAGAGACGGCCGAAAAAGTGCTCGACCGCCCATGTCGCGCTTACTGCTCAGAAAGCGGACGAGGTGGCTTTGGAGCCAGTCACGAAAATCATTCTCGCCATCGCGAAGCAGATCAAACCCCGCACCCGCACAGGCCAACCACTCGCGCTCATCTAGCGCATTGCTGTGGAACCGGATGTCATGCCTTTCCGATGCGCCGACGGTCTCGCACAGGCGGACCGCAACATAAAGCGGCATGGTGTCGAGCCACGCGGATTCAGTCTTTGCGCCCCCGAGACGTGCCTCGACATAACGCTGAAGTGTGTCGGGCTCCATTGGTGCGGCCGCCGCCAGCAGGTTGTCGAAATTATCCGCTTCCGCCGCCAGATTGGCTGCGAAATCATGATGAACATTGGGTGCATCTTGCGGTCCGAGGTGATCAGTCGCGCGCCGTGATGTCGGCAGGCCCGAATTGGTTTCACCAACCATGACAGTCGACCGTACGAGCGGAAGCCGCGTCGCCCGCCCTTGTCCCGTTCGTCATCCTGAACGCAGAACGGGCAGAACCGAAGCCGCTGCCGCTCCATATGAGAGCGGGTTAGCTTCTCACAAGCGAGGACGTTCATGTGGCCGTTCGTCACGACCGCCCCGGGAGACAGCGACGATGCGGATACATCGAGGATGGAAGCGAACTTCTCCAACTCCGGCTCGTCACCAATGGCTAGGCCCTGGAAGCGAAAACTGAGGTCGAAGCCGAAGGAGCGTGCATGCCGATAGCCACATGTGGCCGCCAGCCGGGAGCAGTAGCTGGCGACCGTCTCGCCAGCGTTGAAGGGAAGCAGTTCCGCAAGCCTGTTCATTGGGGGCGCACTCCGTATTTGGTAGCGTTCTTGCCCTTGGATCTGAGCCGCTCCTCCTCCTAGGCCCTATCGTCGTCGCGAAGCAGTGCGGTCCAAGGCTCTAGCTCCTCCCAGTTGTCGGCCTTGAACACGTTCTTGCTCGGCCTGCATCCGGAGAACGAGGCGTACGTCCGGTCGAAGTCATCGAGGGTGACGTGATCCGTGTCGGCGAGCATCGCGAGCTCAACCGCGGCCCGGATCATCTGGACGACGGAGCCGAATTCCGCGTCGCATGCGTGCATCAGCCTTTTCAGAAAGTCTCCCTCCAGATCGATCTGGATTCCCAGGCCGGCATGCTCGATGATAATTGTCTTGAGGACGTCTCTGACGAGGTCGGTGCTTCCGTCGGCGTCGACCTTGTCAAACGGAACGACGGTCCGCCGATTGTAGAACTGCTTGCGGGCGAGGAAGCTCGCGAGAGGAGGAACTCCGACAAGGATCAGGTCTCACAGGCCATTCGCGCATCTGCGTGAGGGATTTGAATGCGTTTCCGATCACAGTCGCTTCGCGCACGGACGCGGTCTCGATCGCGTTCTGGGCTTCGTCAATGACGACCCACATCACCTTGTGGACCTTCAGCAGGCGGCGGAAGAGCTGCCAGGCCTCGTTTTCCCGGATCCGGTCAGGCGGCGTATGACCGAGCGCCTCGAGACCCGCGATGGCAAGAAGGCGCGGCGTGCACGGGGAGGGCCCCTCTATGAAGATCACAGGGTGGATCATGACGCCGTCTTCATCGACGTATGACTGCATCGCCTTGAGACTTCCAATGTGCTTTGCGACAGCCGTGGTCTTTCCTGCACCAGAACGGCCGCATACCGCCACGATGTGCCTCTTGTCGGGTTTGCCCGTGATCGGTGTCGTTACGCTTGCGACGGATGCCGTCAAAGCGTCCCGGAAGAGTCTGTCGCGGTCGAGCGCGATGTACTCGTTGTACAGATTTGCGATGCGGTCGGCGACCGCGAGACGGTTTTCACCGATCAGGCCACGGACGCGATCGATGGCGGCTCGGCTGCGCTTGGTGTCGAGTTCCTTGTCGAACTGGGTCATCATTCGTCTCCTCACTCGTTGTCAAAGATGTCATTGCTGATGCGCAGGACGACGGATACCTCAGGGTCCTCGTTCTGCTGCGCCGGCTGCAGCTTCGGCGCGGGACCGATCTGCGGGCGGCTTCCGTCCTCAGCCTCTTCCCGGATGGCCTTCGCGGACTGCTTGGCCTTGGCGTAGACGACAGGCCGGATATTGAGAGCGGCGAAGAGTTCATTGGACGGATGCCACTCGCCTTCCGGCCGGATCTCTCCCTCGAATGGCTTGTCGACGAGGTCGAAGACGCGGTCCATCTTCCGCTCGAAGCGCTGGTAGTCCTCGTCGGTCAGGACAGGGTTCACGAGTCCGGACTCCAGCCGCGCCATTTCTGCCTGCTCCTTGAGCCAGGCAAACGTCGCCATCAGCGTGCCCCGGGAAACCTATGCGTTCTCCGCGTTGAAGAGCCGGAGCCTTTCGGTAGCCGCCAGCCAGATGCTCACGCCCTGGAGTTCTCTGTGGACTCACGGCACCTCGATCCAACCTTCCTCGGTCCAAACCGAGGCGGAGCCGAGGTCATGATTGTTCACGCGGCCGACAATGGGGGTCTTGCCGCTCGTGCGACGAACCTGCTGCAGTTCCTTGCTCTGGAACTGCAGGCCCGCGATGCGAAGACCCTTCTTAGTGATGATGCGCTTGATGTAGGTGCCGAAGAGGTGGGCGCGCATTGCTCCCCTCGGGCCGGGCATCACCCCGTAGTCACGGCTGAGTTCCAGCCAGCGGTTGAGCGGGGTGGCCCCGTTCAACCGCTGTGCGGAGTGTTGTGATAGCCGTCCACCGCCCATCGGATGATGCACTCGGCGACCTGGTCGGCGACGGCAGCCGCATTCGCTTCGGAATCGTAGTCACCCTTGGCTGCGACGGAGCCCCAGGTGCGGCCATTGAAGTAGTTGAACATCTGATGTGCGAACGTTCCGAAGAAGCGTTCGATGAAGCCGCGCCACGGCGCCTCTCCGGCCGGAGGCAGAAAGAGGTCGTTGCCCATATCGTTCACGGCGACGCGAAACGAGCGAGGGGCGAAGTACACAGCGCTGTCGACCGCAACGGTTTCCATGGTGCCGCCCTGGGGCCACGGAGACTGGCATCCGATCCGGCGGGCCATTTCGGTCTTGTCGCGTGTCGCCATCTCCAGGATGGTCATGGCCGATTTCATGGAAGGCGGCTCGGCGCTGACATGGAGACCGACGAGGCTTCGGCTCGCAACGTCGATCGCGGCCGACATGCACAGCCCTCGGCCTGGCTGAACGTGACTGTGGCGTTGGTCTCGTCCATGCGCTGGAGCGCGGCGCCGTTCCGGTCGCAGTAAAGGACGCAATAGTCGATGCCGAGATCCCTGACGCGGGCGTTCTCCGGCAGGCGGTGGAAGACAGGCAGGACAGCGCCGTGCTGGAGCGCAAGAACGGAATGCAGATTGGTTTCCATGTTTGGTCCTTCAGATTGCGTTGTGGTTGAAGCGGACGTACGGGGCGTCGACGAGCTTGAGGTCGGGCCGGGCCGGGAGAAGGATCTCGTCGTGGACGAGGCACCAGACGGCGTTCCAAGCGGCAGTAGCGCAATCGAAGACGTCGATGAGCGCCCGGATCGCCACCATCCCCTGGAATTTCGCCGCGTGGTCCGTGAGCCGTGCGTTGTCGTCGCCGACTGAGCCCTTCAGGGCGCGTAGAATGCTCTTCGCGTTCCAGCCGCGATCGTTGGTGATCTCACCCTCTGTCAAGATGATCGCCTCGTCGGCGAACCCTTGGAGGGATCCTCCGTTGATGCGCTCGACCGTGTGTCGAAGGTCGTCCTTGTCCAAGAGCCATGAGGGTCTGACGGCGGCGACGACCTTGTAGCCGCTGACGGCCATCGTCGCCCGGTAGTCCACGGTGTGCTTCCGATCGCCGTCTTCGCGGTTGCCTCGGGCTGGTCCTCGACCAGTGACACATGCCTTGTGGCGCAGAGCATGTACGCGAGGTTCATCTCGTACGTGCTCGCGCAGCTGCTCGCCTTCCGCGTCTTCGGGTTGGTGATGGTGCCGCGGGAGTGCCCCTTCGTGCGCGCTGGATACCAGCGAGAAGGTGTCGCTTCCTCCGTCGGCTTCCATAGCCACGGTACGCTTGTGAGGTCGGAATAGTCTCCGTCATCGGTGGGATCGACCGGAAACGGGAGCATCCCTCCCGAGAGGAGCGGCTGATCCGGCTTGAGAAAGACGGTCTCGGCGGGGAAGAGCTCCGATCGCTTGTTCAATTTCCTATCAAGCTGGCGAACGCGATTTCACCATCGGTGATGTAATGGTTGACCTTTCCGGTCTGCAAACGTGAACCAGATTGGTGCAACGTGACATCGCCGATCACGCGCCTTGCTCTCAGCTCGCTGACTATGTGGTCGCGCTCAGCGTTCGTATCTGAATCGGTGGCATGTGTGACTTGGAACGTTAGCCAAGTGAGAGAAAATCCGGTGTCTCTGGTGCCCGCCCCAACCCATAATACGCGCTGGTCAGCCGAAGGTTTGTCGGTATTCAACCAGAAGCTCGCTGCACTTACATCGTCCTCGGAGTGGTCGAGGCTAAGCGCCCAGAACCGGATGTGATGGCGCTTACGCGGGCTATTATCGATGGGCTCCTGGAAACCGATGTCCTGCCTTCGCCCGAAGAGATAGAGGGTGCTGAAAGGAGCGGTCGGATACGGAGAGTTGAGCAGAAATGCTCGTATCATTCGCCACGAACTCGCCATCCCCAAACGATCGGCCGTGGACCAGCCCGCCGTCGCAAATGCATCGCAAAGTTGTTGAAACGTGCCGATGAAGACGAGATTCACAGGGTCGCCGGGCAGACCATCGCCGGTGATTGTGTACCTGGGGACAAGTCCACGATGAAGTATCTTGAGGCCCATTCGGATCGCGTTTGGCAGAATAACATAGGCAGCCAAGCCGTATGTAAGACTCACCGCAAGGATCCATGGAAGTCTGCGGTCAGCAGTATCGAAGACGACGAAGACTATCAGCCAAACGCTAAGTACGCCCAAACAGAGAACTAGAAGCCTCTGGAAAAGGCGCGTCAGCAATCTCAAAGGACCCTCTCCCGTCTAGCACCGGAGGAGCTCGCCGTCGGCCTCGCTGTTCGTCACCGGGATCTGTGCAGTCGAATATACCCAAACGGTGACGGTGCGGACTCCGACTTCGACCGACTTTATCATGCGGGCTGCCGAGTTCACCATGCGAGCATGAATATCAGGGCTGTTCTCCGGCCCATGTCGCGGCCGGCTACATCACCGCTCCCGACGGCAAGCGGATGTCCGATCAATGTCGGAGGTGGTCGGCGCTGTCCCGATGGGACAGCACGATGTCGAGACCCTGGGCGAGAAAGACCATCATTCTGGATCGATCTCTGATATACTCACGCCGACCGGCCGGACCACGATCCACGTCCTTTCGGAGCAGAGCGTGAAGGCCATCGACGACCAGCGCTGCGAGTTCACCAACCACGTCGGCTCGCACGGCACCGAGGAGTTCATCGCATTCCTCGACCGACAGGGTATCCCGTTCGATCTGTTCCGGGCGCAACGCTAGCCGATGTCCATCGCACACAACCAGGGCGAAACACCGCTCTTCGCGGCCAGCACCGAGCGGACCGCGCTCAAGAACTGACGTTCCGCAAGATCAACTGGAGCGTTCAACATGGCGCATCCAAACTATCCCATCGAGCGCACCGCACTCCTGTTGGTCGACCCCTACAACGATTTCCTGTCGGAAAGCGGCAAGTCCTACCCCAGATTGAAGCCGATCGCCGACGAGGTCGGGCTACTCGATAACCTCCGCCGGCTGGACAACGCCGTGCGCGCGGCCGGCGTCCAGGTGGTTATTGTCCCGCATCGGCGCTGGGAGCCCGGCGATTATGAGGATTGGGACCACCCCAACCCCACGCAGCGCAAGATTATGGAACATCACCTCTTCACCCGTGGTGAATGGGGCGGTGAATTCCACCCTGATTTCGCGCCCAAGCCCGGCGACATTGTTGCAGCCGAGCATTGGGGGCAGAGCGGCTTCGCCAACACCGACCTCGACATGAAGCTCAAGCAGCACGGCATGACCCATGTGATCGTCGTCGGTCTGCTGGCCAACACCTGCATCGAGTCGACCTCCCGTTTCGCGATGGAGCTTGGCTACCACGTCACGCTGGTGCGCGACGCGACCGCCGCCTTCGGCCACGAGCATATGCATGCCGCACATGAGATCAACGGCCCCACCTTCGCTCACGCCATCCGGACGACGGACGAAGTGATCAACGATTTGTCCGGAAAAAGTGAGGATGACATGACCAAGACCATGAAGATCCTTGCCACCGCCGCGGCAACGGCCATGCTTTCAACGACCGCACTGGCTCAAGAAGCAAGTGGCGCAACGGCAACCGCCATCCCGACCGCTAACGTCACCGAAGACGCGTCGATCCGTCCGTTCCCGAAAGTCCACTTTTTGCAGCAAGCGCTCGACGACCTTCGCCAACGGGTTGCGGCGACTCAGTGGCCGGAGAAGGAGACCGTTTCGGACTCGTCTCAGGGTGTGCCGCTGGCGACGATGCAGGAACTCGCCCGATATTGGGCGACGGACTACGACTGGCGCAAGGCGGAGGCGAAGCTGAATGCCTTGCCTCAGTTCGTCACCAACATCGATGGGGAGGAAATTCACTTCATCCACGTCCGTTCGAAGAATCCCAATGCGCTGCCGCTGATCATCAACCATGGCTGGCCGGGCTCGATAATCGAACAGATTAAGCTGATTGGCCCGCTGACGGACCCGGTTGCCTCTGGCGGCAGGTTGGAAGACTCATTCGACGTGGTCATCCCGTCGATGCCGGGCTACGGTTTTTCCGGCAAACCGACTTCGACCGGCTGGGGTCCCGAGCGCATGGCTAAGACCTGGGACGTGCTGATGAAGCGCCTCGGCTATCAGCGCTATGTTGCCCAGGGCGGCGACTGGGGCGCCTTCGTGGTGGACCAGATGGGCTTACAAGCGCCTTCAGGGCTGCTCGCCATTCATACCAACATGCCCGGGACCGTTCCGGCGGACATCGACAAGGCGACCTTAGCCGGCGATCCGCCACCTTCCGGTCTTTCAGCCGAGGAAAAACGCGCCTACGAGCAGCTCCTCTTCACCTACAAGCATGTGGCCATGTACATGATGATGGCGGAGCGGCCCCAGACCTTGTACGGCCTTGCCGATTCGCCCGTCGCCCTCGCAGCCTATATGCTCGACCATGGTGACGGCGGCGGCCAGCCCGCAGCGGCGGTCACCGAGGCCCTGGGCCGATATGAGAGCGCCACCGGCGAACTGACCCGGGACGAGATCCTCGACAACATCACCCTCTACTGGCTGACCAATACGGGCGTGTCCGCGTCCCGCCTCTATTGGGAGTATAAGGGAGGGTTCTTCAACGTGAAGGGCGTCAATATCCCTGTGGCGGTGAGCGTCTTCCCCGGCGAGCAATATGAGGCGCCGCGGAGCTGGACCGAGAAGGCCTATCCCAACCTCATCTACTATCATCACGCCGAGAAGGGCGGCCACTTCGCCGCTTGGGAGCAGCCGATGATTTTCGCTCAGGAACTGAGGGCGGCGTTCAAGCCGTTCCACTGAGCGAGGGGACGCGGGCGGACACCCTTTCGCTTCCATCCGCCCGTGTTCTCATTTCTCGACAATCTGCTGCGGCACGATCTTAGCATCCCCGGCCGCGAGACTATTCAGGTGCGCATCGATATTGCTCCGCGGGTGATCGGTACGCGTGACGCCCGAGGCTGGGCAGAACCCGGGATGGCCTGCATCGGCATGGCGCTTGAGGTCATCAGACGCAAAGTCCGATTGAATAGGAGGATGAGCGGGACGACGCCCGAATGCGGCCGATGAATACGCTGCGCCCGTTAGTGGTCGGGTTCTCATTGAGCGAAAGGAGGAAGTTGACATGAAAATATTCACGGCTGTCCTCGCATTGGCTGGCCTCCTGCTGACAGGTTTTGTGGCAATGGCGCAGCCGGCCAAGCCGACCATCGTGCTTGTGCACGGCGCATTCGCCGACTCTTCCAGTTGGTACGGTGTCATTGGCATACTGCAGAAGGCCGGCTATCCCGTCGTCGCCGCCGCAAATCCGCTACGTAGCGTGAAGGGCGACGCCGACACGGTCCGCAGTCTGGTTGCCACCATCAAGACGCCCATCGTGCTCGTCGGACATTCCTACGGCGGGATGGTGATCAGCGGTGCGGCACATGGTGAGGCGAACGTCAAGGCGCTCGTCTATGTCGCGGCTTTCGCGCCGGAGGCGGGCGAGAGCGCCGGCGGCCTCAATGCCAAGTTTCCCGGTAGCCTGATCGGCCCCGACACATTGGCACAGCCGGTGCCTTTGGCAGGTGGCGGCAACGATCTCTATGTCCGACAGGACAAGTTCCACGCGGCCTTCGCGCCCGACCTGCCCGTGGCCGATGCGAAATTGGCGGCGGCGGGGCAACGGCCGGTCACTGACATTGCCTTCGGCGAAGCGGCGGGCGAGCCCGCCTGGAAGACCCTCCCGTCTTGGTTCGTCTACGGTGACCACGACACCGCGATACCGCCGAAGCTGCATGCGTGGATGGCCGACCGTGCCCATTCGCGCGAAACGGTGGTCGTCAAGGGCGCCTCGCACGTCGTAATGATTTCGCACGCCGAGGCTGTGGCCAAAGTCATCGAAGACGCGGCCAACGCACCTTAAAGCGATTCAACAACGCTCGCCGCCACGATGTGGAGGATGCACTGACCCGAACTGAGAGCACCGAGAACTGAGGAGGCGGCTCCTCGCGAACCCGAGGAGCCCCTCCCAGCCAGAGAAGCAAACTTTGCCTCCACGTCGGATCATTTCAGCGATTTCGTACGTTGATGAAAGCAGACACGCTGGTGACTGTGCCGAGCCGGCCCCTCTGCGCCCGATGTTGGCCGTAGAGGTCAGATTTTCCGCTTCCTCAACGCAGACATCGCCGGCGATCACGCTGGAGGTCGTGGTTGCACAGCTGCCCGAAGGCGGCGATCCGCCCCCATAGCAGTCGCTGAAACCGATAGCCGGACACGTAAAGAGCAGTGGATCAGCGTCAGCCCGTGAGGACCCGCTCATTGCAGCTTCTGTGCGAATCTATTCGGAGACTTTTTTGACGAACTGGGACTTCAGGCCAATCTGGCCAAATCCTGGAACCTTGCAGTCGATGTCGTGATCGCCATCGACAAGACGAATGCCGCGGACCTTGGTTCCAACCTTTATCACCGAAGACGAACCCTTGAGTTTCAGATCCTTGATCACCGTCACGGTGTCGCCGTCCAAAAGAATATTCCCTACGCTGTCGCGAAACTCGCGCGCGTCGTCGGCCGGTGCTCCAGGCGACCATTCATGTCCACATTCCGGGCAATTGAGGAGGGCATCCACCTGATAGGCGTAGGTGGAGGAACACGCGGGGCAAGGAGGCAGGCTCTCAGTCATGTTTTTCAGCGTATAGCCAAGTGTTTGCATTGGAGCCAACAAAAGCTTGGTCGCCCCGTGCGCGGAAGCGGTCGCGCCTGCGCTGGTAGCGGCGGGTCATCTCGGCGGAGCATGGCCGAACTGCTTCTGCACGGCGCTCGTCGACCTCGGCGGAGGAGGCACGGCCCGCCGCAGCGAATGGCCGGACGAACTCAGTGTGAAGGGGCAAGTGCTTGCCGAGGACAACGTCGTCTCCGATTACGATTTTGGAGCTCCTTCGAGCGTGATCGGCCGGAGCCGACTTGCGTCTGCCACGCCGTGAACGACTGCTGTGCGCCGATGGCGGCCGTTCAAGTCAGTTTTGCCACTGTCTGAAAGCTGTTCCAGGCATCCTCGGCTAGGCGCACCTTTTCGGCGGCCGTAGCCTGGGTGAACGGGGGAAATGGAGGACGGCTCATGCGATATCTCCTGTTGGAATAGAGGAACGCCATGGCCGAACGCCGAGACGGCAGCCAGTTGAAGCGCACTTTGCCGGGCGACCCGAAGCACGAACGGTATCCAGACCGGTTGAGCTTTTGGACATCTGGCCGCCTTCGCGGATTCGTCGACAGCGCTCATGAGCGCCATCTTGGCGGTGAGCTTCACAGGTCGAGGACCAGGTACTCGGACTCGGCCCGCGACACGCAGATACACATGAGCCCGGCACGACTCCGCTCGGCCTCGGAAAGAGTGCTGTCGCGATGATCAGGGACCCCTTCCAGCACCTTCACGGCGCAGGTCCCGCACCTGCCTGCCCGGCACGAGTAGCCAGGATTGGCCCCAGCCCTGACCAAGGCATCCAGAATGGTTTCGTCGGCTGCGACTTCGATGGTCCGGTCGCTTCGAGCGAGGCGCAGTTCAATGGATCGGTCGCTGGCGCGAGGCGCCGGGACACCGAACAATTCGAAGCGTACCTGATTGCCGAGGCCAAGGTACGCCGCGTTCTGGCGCACGCTGTCGATCAGGCCCGCGGGGCCGCACGCATAGACCACCGAGTCAGCCGGGATCCGGGCGATCAAGGCGTGAACCGGAAGTGGCTTCGCTTCCTGACCGCGACTGAAATAAGTCTTCAGCCGATGGCCGAAGCGGCGTTCGAGGTCGCTGCGCAAGGCCATCTCGGCGGGCGTCTTCGCAACGTAGTGAAGCTCGAAGGGACGTCCTTTCGCCTGAAGGCTCAACGCCATCGCCCGTAGCGGCGTGATGCCTATGCCTCCGGCGACGAGGATGCTGAGGCGGGAATCCTCATGCAGGGCGAACAGGTTCTCGGGCCTGCCGCAATGCAGAACCGTCCCGACTGCGAAATCGCGGTGGACACTCAGCGAACCGCCCGTGCCCTGGTCGTCCCGGAGCACCGCGATCTCGTAGGCCTCCCGATCGGCAGGGTCGCCCATCAACGAATAGGTGCGGGTTTCCTGGCTTCCGTTCGGAAGGCGCACCGGGAGGGCGAGATGCGCGCCCGCGGTCCAGGGCGGCAGAAGGCAGCCGTCGGAAGAACGCAATTCATAAGCCCTGATCCGGGGCGTCAGTTGCCGAATGCCTGCGACCACCAACTCGAGTGGCCCGCTCCCCAGCGTCGTCGGCGGGACCGTTCCGGCTGACTTCAGCGCGTCTTTCTCGGCGCTCAGGCGCTCAAGCCTTGTCCGCAGCGGCTGAACGAATCCTTCGATTTCTTCCTCGGTGAAGCGGGGCGTGATGTGCTGCGGGCAGTTCCAGTCGAAAGCCTCGACGGTCATCACCACCGCGCGTTCGACCCGGGCGCGGTAGGTTGGGACTTCCAGCCGGGCCAAAAGGCCTGGATCCTCGTCTTCATGCACGATCCGCGCCCGCGCCCAGAGCTTGAGACGGCGGCGGTTCGGGTAGTCCATCAGGATCAGGGCGACGCGGCCGTCCGCGTCGATGTTGCCCGTGCTGATGTACTGGACGTTGCCGCGGAAGTCGGCATAGCCGACCGTTTTCTCGTCGAGCACCTTGAGGAAGCCCTTCGGGCCGCCGCGGAACTGGACATAGGGCCAGCCGGTCTCGCTCACGCTGGCCTGATAGAAGCCGTCGCGTGCATGGATGAACTCGGCCTCGCGGCTCGTGAGGACATCGCGGCGGTCCTCGGCGTGCTCGAAGCCCGTGTTGGCGGCGCGGCTGCCGTGGCGGGCCTGGGCCGCCTTGACGCTCGGGGTAAAGGTGATTTCTGCAAAGGCCCGGGCCATGGCTCGCGTGCTCCAGGAGGAAAGAGGGGGGGAGTTCCGAACGCGCAGGAGGATTGATCCCGTCTCAGCCGAATGCGTAACGAGAGGCCTGCGGCAGGCACGTGAACTCGATCCTGGTGCCGCCCGGCTCACGGACCATGCAGTGGATACTGGGTCCGGAGCCGTTTCGTTCCGGCGCGAACTCGACCACGGCGCCCGGCCAGTTCGCGACGCGTTCGTGAATTGCCTTTAGCGTCGACAGTTCCGCTACCCGCAACGCGAGATGATGAAGTCCGACGTTCCGGTGGCGGTCGAAGGGCACGTGGCTTTCCTGATCCTTCACCTGCCAGAGCGTCACCCGCGTAGTGCCGTCGGTGACGAAGGCGGCCGGGTAGGCGGGGTTCTCCCCAAGCAGAGTCCAGCCGAGACACCCGGTGAAGAAGGTCCGGTTTGCGGCGAGGTCGGAGACGGTTAGGCCGACATGGTCGACCCCCGACGTCAAGGCAGCATCCGTCATTGCAGAGCTCCGAAGGGAAAGGAGGGAGGGGCGGGCACCGGAGGCGAGTGCCCGCCCGGGCAGACCCGGGGGCAAGGGTCCGCGCGAGGTGGAATCAGGCCGCCTGCCTGAGGGCGACCTTCGGGAAGTCGATCTCAATGCGGCTGGCCTTGCCGAGGATGTTGGTGAGGAGGTTCATGCCCACGTGCACGATGATCTCGACGATCTCGGCCTCGCCGTAGCCAGCATGGCGTACCGCCTCGATCTCGGCGTTCGTCACCTCGCCCTTGTGCTCGACGAGCGCGCGGGCGAACCCGACGGCGGCCGCGGCCCTCGCATCCTGCGAGGTGCCCTGGCGGTTGGCCTCCATCTCGTCGCCCGTCAGGCCGGCGCTTTGGCCGATGGCGGTATGCGCCGACAGGCAGTACTCGCAACTGTTCTGCTCGGCCAGCGCCAAGGCGATGCGCTTGCGGGTTTGAGGATCGAGGCTGCCCTGCTCCGCGATGCCGTACAGGCCCAGGAAGGAGCCGAGGGCGGCCGGCGAGTGGGCGAGCACGCGCAGGAAGTTCGGGGTCATGCCGAGCTTCGCCTGCACGGCATCGAGGAGGGTCTTGGCCTCGCCGGAGGCGATGGCAGGGTCGACGGCGGGGATGCGGGCCATGGAGAAGTCCTTTTCGAAGCGATCCGAACGGCGGTCGCCGCTCGTTGCGAGGACAATGGCCCTTGTCTTGGAAGAGATGAATGTTCATTTTCGGCAATGCATCATTCCTGATTGGGGAATAATCGGCCGTGGACAGATTGCAGGCGATGGGGGTGTTCGTGGCCGTCGCGGAGGAGGAGGGTTTTGCCCCGGCAGGGCGGCGGCTGGCACTGTCGTCGCCCGTGGTGACGCGGGCGGTCGCCGCCCTCGAGGCACGGATCGGCACTCTGCTCCTCCACCGCACCACCCGGAGCGTGCGCCTGACCGAGGCCGGCACGCGCTATCTCGAGGACTGCCGACGCATCCTGGCCGAGATCGACGAGGCGGAAGAAACGGCGTCCGGCTCGCACCGGGAGCCGCGGGGTCAGCTGGCGGTCACCGCCTCGGTCCTGTTCGGGCGGCTCTACGTCGCCCCGATCCTGCTCGACTTCCTGGGCCGCCACCCCCAGGTGAGTGCCCGTACTCTGTTCATCGATCGGGTCGCGAACCTCATGGAGGAGGGACTCGACGTGGCGGTCCGCATCGCCCACTTGCCCGACTCCGGGATGACGGCACTGAAGGTGGGATCGGTGCGGCGTCTCGTTTGCGCGTCGCCAGGCTACCTTGCCGAGCACGGCATTCCGCAGGAGCCCGCCGCTCTGGCCCGCCACCGGACCATCGCCTTCCAGGGCATTACCCCTTCCCCGGAGTGGTCATTCCGGGATGGCGGCGCGGAGGTGAAGGTCCGGCCGTCGCCGCGCCTGGACGTGAACACGGCCGAGATGGCGATCATCGCCGCCGTGCAGGGGCACGGGCTGACGCGGGTCCTGTCCTACATGGTCGCGCCCGAGCTCGCGGCGGGACGGCTGAAGATCGTGCTGGCCGCGTACGAGCCCGCGCCGGTGCCCATCCACCTCGTGCACCGGGAAGGGCGGCAGGCCTCCGCCCGGGTGCGGGCCTTCGTCGACTTCGCGGCGGGGCGCCTGCGTGCGGACGGCTCCATCAACTAAACACGTCACATCCGTTCCACTGGCCCGTCCGCGCTGGCTGTACAAACGCTGCGGCTTTGCCGAAAGTGAAGGGAGGTTCTCCTGGCGGACAGCGTGCCGAGGCATCGTTGAGCTTGGCGGCCTGACCGTGCATGCGGCGCGCCGATCTAGCTCGTTCAACTCCGCGGCATGCCGCTGGCCCCACTTGCACAGCCCGCGCAGCACAGGTTCCAAACTCAAGCCGAGCGCGGTCGCCGAGTAATCGACGCGGGGCGGCACCTGACGGAAGACCTCACGGCGGAACTGCTGGATCAGCACCTTCTGGCTCACGTCCGAGACCGGTCGCGTCAACCCCGAGAGCCGCTTCGGGCCGTCAGACAGATGATAGAGGAGATTCGCCTTCCAGCGCCCGCAGATCACCTTCAGAGCCCGTTCGGCCGGGAGCGCCGGCAGCCTCTTCATCACGTCTGCCATGGTTACCTCCTGGCCGGTATGGCACGAAAGAGTGTGTAGAGCCGATCCCGGGACTGTAGGCAAATGACCTCGGCGAGTAGGCACCGCCGCAAGCCCGGGCAGGGTCTGGGAAAGCGCCTCCGGCGGAGGGAACGTTCCGATCGACTCCAGCTTCTTTTCCTGCCTCCCAGGAAACTACTGGATCGGCCCGCTGAAGTCTGGGGGCGTTTGCTGCCGAATCCGGATCTCTGTGCGGGGGGCACTCAGTAGTGGGCGCCTCTCCCGCAATCCGAAACGGCATTCGGTGGCAAAGACCAGGTTCTAGCTACCGAATGCCTGATGTGCGCGGCACTCACTGTTCGGCGACCCTGCTGCGCATGGAGCAGGTGGGCTTCCGGCCGGATCAGAAGCAGGCTTTGGGGGCGCCAAGGCGGGGTGGCACGGATTCCTTGCTAACCTGGAGCAGGTCCTGGCGCGGATCGGTTGAACGCCGTCGCCGAGCGGGTCGTCCGATCCGCTCGGCTCAACTTCAAGGGAAGTCACCATGAACTGGAACAACTGGATTCGGCAGGGTCACCGCTGACTGTCGATCGCCTTTACGGTGACCGTCATCGCCAACTTCGTCGCCATGGGGCTGGGGGAGCCTCCCGCCCTGGTGGTCTATTCGCCACTGCTCCCGCTCTTCCTGCTCCTGTTCACCGGCCTGTGACGCCAATGGTCTTTGCCACCTCACGTCGGCGTGGTTCGTCCGTGACCGTCATCAAGCTGTCGTAAGGAACTGGTTACGTTTCCGCAAGTCCAAGCGGAGGCGTAGCCGGTGACTGTGGCGACCAACAGCGATGTGCCGAGGAGGGCGGGATGCGGTCTTGCTACAGCCGTGTCCTGAAGGGCACCGACCCGGTCAGCCTCGCCATGCGTGTAGTCGTCCAGGCTGCCGTCCGCGATCTCGACTTCCATGTAAACGAACTTGGCCGGGCTTTGAAGCGCAGCCGCAGCGGTGCGATCGGCTGCTTGGTGCCTTCGATCGCGAATTTGGTCTTCGCCGAAGCGATTCACGGCGTGCAGAGCCGCTTCGCAGCCGCCGGCTACCCGTTGATCCTGGCAACGTCGGATTATGACCCGGACCAGGAAACGGCTGCAGCGGCTGCGCGCTCGTCGACGCCCGGGTCGAGGCGGTGGTGCTCACCGTCTGCGATGCGGTGGAGAGCGAGTCTGTGGCGATGCTGCGCCGCGAGAGCGTGCCGTTCTGCCCCATGTTCAATGCCTCCGCAGAAGGCCGGCCTGCCGTCTGGGTCGACAATCGCACAGCGTCTTACCGCGCCGGGTGTGAACTTGCTTCGCTGGGGGACCGTCACCTCGCCTTCGTGGTGTCCCCGGCTCCGGGCACCCGCTTTCCTGGCCCGGCTGACACGACCTTTCAGTGATGACCGATATCCAGATCGCGATGCGGCCGGCGGCGATTTTCAGAGAGAAGCCATCTCGGCCGACAGCCAACCGACTCATGACGATGGGGTGATCATGTTACGAGTGCACGCCAATGCGCTGCTTTTCCTCGCTGCACTTAACTCGGGGATTGGCAAGGTCGGGAGCCGCGTGCGGGATCCCGGCATGCTCTACAATTTGGGTAATGCACTTGGCTTCATCGTCGGGCTTGGCATCGCGCTCGCGGCGGATGTTGCTCAAGATGACAGGGCCAGCGCATGGGACCGCGGTATTGCCCATGTTGCGGGAAGTCCGGCGGCGGCGGCACTAACCGCCGCCACGGTCGTGTTTTTCTGGGGCGGCATCGCCTATACGAAGGCCTGGTCGAACGGTGCAGCGCCCAATCCCAGGCTCAATCGCCAGGGCGATGTGCTTTCCGGCATCGGCGCCATCCTGCTCGGAGCCGGATTGATCATGATGGGCAATCCGTGGCTTGCGGTTTCGGCCGGCGTGCTGCACGCAGCGGGGAAATTCGGCAGTGCCTTGGGCGGTATGGCAACGCGGCAAGGATCTTTCGTCCAATCGCGCGTTGCCAGCCTCTGCAAGGATCTGGTCCTGGCAAGCCGGGTGCCCGCTGTCTTCGTAGGCGCGGCTGCGCTCTGGCGGGAACTTATTATGCTGGACAGCATGGAGCGCCTTCTGCTCTCTCTGAGTTTCATGACCTGTTGCCTGATATGGGCCGCGGCCGATTGGATGTTGCTGTCGCCAGACGGGTGGGTCAGGTCGGTGGCGGCGCGCCTTGCCGGAAGGAACCGGCAGCCCGATCGCGAATGGCTGACGGACGACAGCGAGCTTGTCGTTGGGAATGTTCGTAAAGGGCTTAATTGAGCCATCTACGGCGCCTGGTGCCATGACTGCAAAGGGTCGTCCGCGGAATGTCCGCTTCAGCCAAATATGTTCCGAAAGCAGACTGACAGCTTTCGGCCGATATCGGTCGTCCAATGATACCATCGCAGCAGCAGTTGCGGTCTTAAGACATCGACCGGATTACATCGGCTATGGAGTCAGCGGACGGCACCGCGGCTTGTTCCAGAGCGATAGACGCTGGCAATGGAATATCCGGCATGGCATGCCGCTTTACTTGGCGCACGGCTGCCGTGCCCAGTTCCTCAAGCGTGCGCGCGATGATTTCGCCGCTCATTCCGAAGCTCAGGAAATCCTCGTCTACGACCAGCAGCCGGCCCGTCTTGGATACAGACGTCGCGACCGTTGCGATGTCGAGAGGAACCAGCGTCCTGAGATCTACGACCTCGACGGAGACGCCTTCGCCTTCGAGCCTGGATGCAGCGACGAGTGCGTCTCCTACCGAGGCGGAAATCGTGACGAGCGTCAGGTCGCTGCCCTCGCGCACCACTTTCGCCTTGCCGAGCGGCACGGTATACCGTTCCTCGGGCACGAAAGCGTCCAGCGGGTACGACGACACCAGTTTGTTGAGCTGCCGCTTGTTCTCAATGAACACGACGGGGTCATCCGACTGGATCGATGCCGCCATGAGGCCCTTGTAGTCATGTGGCGAGGAGGGGCACACGACGGCCATGCCGGGCAGATGAGCGAACAGCCCCCACAGGCACTGCGAGTGCTGCGCGGCCGAGCCGATGCAGCCACCGGCGGTGCGCAGCACCATGGGCACGCGCGTATTGCCGCCCGACATGTAGGGAATCTTGGACATCGCATTCATCACCTGCTCGAGGCAGACGCCTATGAAGTCGACGAACATGATCTCCACGACGGGCCTGTAGCCGGCCATCGCCAGCCCCACGCCCATGCCGGTGAAGGCCATTTCAGAAATGGGCGTATCGCGCACCCGCGCTTCGCCGAAGCGCGCCTGCAATTGCCGCGTGACGCCGAAGACGCCGCCGCTGCGGCCTATGTCTTCGCCCAGCAGAAGGACCTTTTCGTCGGCTTCCATTTCCAGCGAGATCGCCTCGCCGATCACCTGGGAAAAGCGCAGATTGCGGACGGGAGTCGAATTCATGTCATATGCCTGCAAAGCTGAAGCGGTGGAGTTCCGAAGCCGGGGGGAGAGGGTCAGAGCGTACGCGGGCCAGCATCTCGCGGGCCCGCGTACGGGACGCCTCGCGCCATCTGGCCATCTCTTCCTCGGAGGCCAGCCCGAGCTCCGTCAGGCGCTTTTCAGCCAAGGTGAGAGGATCGTTTTCGACAAGCATGCGCTTGCGCTCGTCGCGGGGACGGTAGGTGTCGTGGTCGCCTTCATAATGGCCGCGGAAGCGGAAGCATGTGGCCTCCAGCATCGCGGGCCCGCTGCCGCCGCGCACATGGGCGAAGGCCTCGGCCGCGGCCTCTGACACGGCCTCGACATCTGTGCCGTCGACATGGCGAGCCCACATGCGATAAGCCGGCGCGCGCTCCGCGACGGTCGGGGTGGCCGAGACCTCGGAAAACCGCACCGAGATCGCATAGCTGTTGTGCTCCACCACGACCAGGAGCGGCAACTTCCATGCGGCCGCCATGTTCAGCGATTCGTGAAAGGCGCCGGTGTTTGAGGCTCCGTCGCCGATGACGGCGACCGCCACTGCATCGGTTTTTTCAAGCTGCGCCGCATAAGCAAATCCCAGCGCCACCGGCAGCGAGGAACCCACGATACCCGTGGCCGAAAAGCGCTTTTCCGGATCGAAAGGGTGCATATGGCCGCCGCGCCCTCTGCACAGGCCGGTATCTTTCTCGAAGATCTCTGCCATCAGACGGTAGGGATCGACCTTCTTGGCCAGACCGTGCAGATGATTGCGATGTGTGCTCACCAGCGCGTCATCGCCGCGCAACCAAGGCGCAATGCCCGCCGCGACCGCTTCCTGGCCGATCCCGGTGTGCAGTTCGCCGTGTATCTCACGGGTCGGCACACCTTCCAGGCACGCTTCCTCGAAATGGCGCATGTCCAGCATCGTGTGATACAATTCAATCAAAGACGGTTCGTTGGCGGGCACGGATTCACCTTGAAGCGGCATTTACATACGTGGATTTTTGTATCCAATTTCTTATTATGCTGTCAATATCGAGCCGGGATTCGGCCGGATTGGATTCCGGACAAGATCGAGGTGAACAGTTGAAAGGCATGTCGTTGAAAGGCACTTCCGCGCCCTCTTCCGCGTGGGCGGAGGCTTACAGTTTCCTGCGCGAAAGGATTCGCAGCGGCCACTTCAAGAGCGGGGAAAGAATTAAGGCGGAAGACATTGCCGCGCAGCTCGGCATCAGCCGCATGCCGGTGCGCGAGGCGATCCGGCAGCTCGACAGCGAAGGCCTGCTCACCATCCGCGCCAATCGCGGCGCCATCGTCACGGTGCTGAAGCCGGACGAAATCCTGGAGCTGTTCGAGATGCGCTCCGTGTTGGAAGGGGTGGCGATCAAGCGCGCGATGAAGCGATTCGACGAGGACGCTTTCACAACCCTGGAAATGCATTTGGTCAGGCTAGGCCGCGCCCAGGACGATCCCGACCTGTGGATCGACCGGCACAACGAGTTCCACGACTTCATCTGCGCCCAGAGCGACGCCATGCGGCTTTTCACGGAAGTGCGCCAGTTGCGGACTGCCGTCGAGCCCTATCTGCGGATGGTGCTCGGCATCATGCAGTCGGGCGATGCGGTGGCCGACCACCAGAAGCTGATCGACGTCATCCGGCAAGGGGACCCGGAAGTGGCCGAGGCTGTCATCCGTGAACACGTGCTGAGTACCGCCTACGACCTGATCAGGGCCATGCCCCTCGGAGAGCAGAACTAGCGTTTAGTTCCGGCATCTGGTGTGGCAGATTGTGGGTGAAGCGTCTGTCCACATGGAATTGCCATGAAGGGACAGAGACGAGGCGGACAGCGGGGATCGTCCCGTCGGACAGATCGAGGCGCGAGCAAGGATGGCGAGCGTCCCCGCTGCTGCGCCTCAGGCGGCCTCGAACCCGCGACGACGGTCCCAGTCGGTGACATGTGTGCGCGTGATTTCGAGTTCTTCCGCGACGAGTCCCGCAAGGTGGCGATGGACGGCAGGTCCGAAGGCATCATGCGCCACGGATGAGCCGCGGAAGGCGGCCATCGCCTCTGTCAGGTCGGACGGCAGCGACGGCAGGTCTGCGCTGCCGGCGTCGCCGGCCGTCGCGGGCGGCAAGGGCAGGTCGGCCTCGATCCCGGCCAGGCCTGCCGCGATCAGCCCGGCATAGGCAAAGTAGGGGTTTGCGTCGGCGCCCGGAAGGCGGAATTCGAAGCGAGCGCTTTTGCCGGCGCCCGTAAGGCGCACGAGGCAGGTGCGGTTGTCCCATGCCCAAGTGCCGTTCACCGGGGTGAAGTTGCCCCTTCGCAGCCGCCTGTAGGAGTTGGCATAGGGGGCATGCATCACCATGAAGTCGCCCGTATAGGCGAGGATGCCCGCGATGAACGATGCGGCCCGGCCACTGGGCGTCTCTCCTTCAGTGAGCAGCGTGCGGCCTTCGGCGTCCCTGAGGCACAGATGGATGTGTCCGCCGGAGCCGGCCGAATGGTCGAACGGCTTGGCCATGAAGGTGATGGAGCGCCCCGCCAGGAAGGCCCGCGTCCTGGCCACATGTTTGAAGATCGCGTGCTGGTCGCAGGCTTTCAGGGGGTGCGAGGGCGTGACATTTATCTCGAGCTGGCCGACGCCGCCTTCCCCCTGGATCTGGTCGACGCTGATGCCGGCGGCGCTTAGATCCTCTACCATCTGTTCGAGAAACGGTCCTGCGATGCCGGTGACGAAGAGATCATTGTCCGCATTCCGATGATGGAAGGGGCGGAATGTCCTGTAGTCAGCTTCGGCAAGCTCCGCGAAGGACTGGTCGAAGAGATAGAATTCGAGCTCGGAGGCCATGCTGGCGGTCAGGCCGGCCTCGGCGAGCCGGCCAAGCTGGCGCTTCAGCATCGAACGGGGCGCCTGGGGGACCTCCGCGTGGCCGGCGTCGTACGCGTCGGCCAAATAGTAGTCGACATTGCCGTCGCCCGGCACTCGGAAGCGGCTTTCCAGGTCGGGCCGTAACGTGCCGTTACGGAAGCCGGTATGGACGCCGGTGACTTCGAGCGACAGATGAGGCTGGTTCTCCAGTCCAGTGACCAGATGGAAGTTCGGCATCGCCATGCCGCTTTCCTTCGCCTCCGCGAGTCGGTCAGCGGGCTGGCGCTTGCCGATGAGGCGGCCGCAATTGTCCGGCACGCAGATAGTGAACTGTCGACCGACGCTGGCTGAAGTCATCGCGAAAGCTCCCCGCCGTCTATGACTATGTTGGACCCGTTGACATAGGAGAAGAGGCCGGAGCACATGGCCACCGTCACGTCGGCGACCTCCTCCGGGCGGGCGAAGCGGCCCATCGGTATGCCTGCCTGGTATCGCGTCCTTATGGCTTCGGCGTCCGTTCCGGTCTCGGTGGCGAGATCGGCGATTGCTTTCGAGACCATTTCCGTGTCGACCGTGCCGGGCGAAATTGCATTCACGCGCACGCCCTTTGGAGCGAGTTCCTCCGTCAGGCAATCGGCGAGCCGCAGGAGGCCACCCTTCGAGGCGCTGTAGGCCCCCCACAGCGCCCCGCCCTTTAGGCCAGCCTGCGAGGCGACGAAGACCAGGTTGCCGCCGCGGGGCAGCCGCCGCGCCGCCTCGCGCGCCACCAGGAAGGCTCCCGTCAGGTTGACGTCGAGCACGCGGCGGAACTCCGCCACGCTCATGTCGGCTACCGCGCCGATCGTGGCGACGCCGGCGGCATGCACGATGTCGTCGATCGGCCCGGCCGCGGACGCCTCCTCGAAGGCCCGCGACACTGACCCTTCATCGGTCACGTCGCAGCCGCGTACCGGTCCCGATGCGGCGATGTCCAGGCGCACGACCTGCGCGCCCGCCGCCTCGAACGCGTCGGCGACCGCCTTGCCTATACCTCTGGCTGCGCCGGTCACGACGGCGCGGCGGCCGGCGAGGAGTGGCGGCAGGCCCCGCCCGGTAGAAGGCGCCCTCATGCTCGCGCCCATTCCAGCTTCGCGCCCCCCGCGAAGCGCCGGCATGCCCGTTCCGGCCGGCCATCACCGGCGAAGAACCGGCGTGCCCACAGATTCTCCATCAAGCCTCTTCCTGTTCCACATAGCGCATGCTATTTCGGATACTTGGATACATTTATCTGAAAGCCTTGCCAAGCGTGTCACGACCGTATCCGAAGGAAAAGTGCATATGGCGGTACGCCTCGACCATCTCTCGCTTGCGGTCTCCGACCTCGATGCGGCGATCACCTTCTTCTGCGAAGGCCTCGGCTTCATCACGCATTTCATCGAACGTGGCATGACCGGTCAGATCGCCTCCATGCTGGGCCTGCCGGAAGCCGGCTGCGATATCGCTCAGCTTGTGTGCGGAGGCGGGGACGTCAGGCTGGAGCTGATCGCCTTCCGTCACGAGCAGGTCGGCCGCACTCTGTCCCATCCGATGACGCCCGGGATGGGCCATGTCGCGTTCAGGGTCGATCAGTTTGAGGCCACGCTCGCGCGGCTTTATGTGCTGGGCGCGGAGCAGCTTGGCGCCATCACCCAGTTTGAGGCGGGCAAGGCAGTCTACCTTCGCACACCATTCCACGCCTTCCTGGAGGTCCAGGAGGCGTCGCGGCCTGAGAGCGCAGCAATTGCAGGGGGGAATGCCTGATGCGCGAACTGAGCTTGCCGGGCCGCTCGGCCGTCTATGCCGGGGAGGCCATGGCAGCGACCTCCCATCCGCTCGCAACCAGCACGGCCCTCCATATTCTGCGTCGCGGCGGCACCGCGATGGATGCCGCAATTGCCGCAAGCGCGGTCCTGGCTGTCGTGGAGTCGCCTGAAACCGGGATCGGCGGTGACTGCTTCGCTCTCTACGCGCCCGAGGGCCAGATGCCGCCGATCGCCTTCAACGGCTCGGGGAGGGCTCCCCTGGCCGCGGAGATCGGCTGGTACGAGGAACGCGCGATCGGCAAGATCGCAGACGACAGCGCGCATGCCGTCACCATCCCCGGCGCTGTCGACGCATGGTGGCGCCTGCACGGGCGGTTCGGCAGGCTGGATTTCGCGGAATTGTTGCAGCCGGCGATCCGCTATGCCGAGAACGGTTATGTCGTGCACGAGCGCGTGGCGGCGGAGTGGCAGGTCGCCGCCGCCCGGCTGGAGAACGACTCCAGCGCGCGGTCGCTGTTCCTCGCCTGCGGTCGCGCGCCGGAACCCGGAACGGTGATGCGCAACGGTGCGCTCGCCCGTTCGCTCGACCTCATCGCCAGGAAGGGCAGGAAAGGCTTCTACGAGGGCGAGCTGGCGCAGGCAATGGTGGCTCATCTGCAAAGCCGCGGCGGTCTTCACACGATGGAGGACTTCGCCCGGACGGCCGGCGAATTCGTCGAGCCGATCTCCATCGACAGGGGCGCGAACCGGATATTCCAGATGCCCCCGAACACGCAGGGGGTGGTCGCGCTGATGATCCTGCGACTGCTCGATGCCTGCGGCGCCGGCGATCTCGATTTCCTGTCGCCGGAGCATACCCATCTGGCTATTGAGGCGGCAAAGATCAGCTATGGCTACCGTGACCGGCTGCTTGGCGATAGCGAACGGAGCGGAGCCATTCTGGACCTTCTCGACGACAAGGATGCGATCGCCCGCCTGGCCGCGGGCATCCTGCCGCGCCGCATGAACCCCGACCTGCCGAAGGTCGCCGGCGGCAGCGCCAACACCGTCTATCTGGCCGTGGTCGATCGCGACCGGAACGTGGCCAGCTTCATAAATTCGATCTACCACTCCTTCGGTTCCGGCATCTGCGCGCCCGGAACGGGTATCCTGCTTCAGAATCGCGGTGTGAGTTTCCGTATCGATCGCGATCATCCCAATGCGATTGGCCCCGGCCGCCGCCCCATGCATACGATTATTCCGGGAATGGTAGGCAGGGATGGGCGGGCCGTGCTGTCCTTCGGCGTCATGGGCGGAGACTATCAGCCGATGGGCCATGCGCATGTGCTCACGGCGGTCCAGGACCACGGCTACGATCTCCAGGCGGCATGCGACGCCCCGCGTTACCTTCCCGTCAGCGGGCGGGTCGAGGTCGAGCGAGGCATGGACCCGCGTACATGCGAGACGCTCAGTTCCTGGGGCCATGAACTGGTCCCGGCCGCCGATCCGCTGGGAGGCGCCCAGATGATCAGTATCAACTGGGATAGCGGCACGCTCGCGGCAGGCTCCGATCCGCGAAAGGACGGATGCGCCCTGGGTTATTGAGGGGATGCTTGGCGAAGAATCTCCTTGCCAACATGCGATGGAACGTATCCAATTATCCATGTAGCCAGATAAGGCCTATAAAAGGTCCGCAAAGGGGAGTGTAGAATGGGAAATCATGTCAGAAGCCGGCGGGATGTTCTGAAGTTCGCAGGGGCGGCGGCTCTCGGGCTGTCGATGTATCCGCATGTGTCGAGGGCGGCGACCGCCAGCCTGGAGGACATACGCAAGCGCAAATACCTGCTTTACGGTTTCAACGGCGAGCGGCCCTACAACTATACTGACGCGGAAGGAAACCTGGTCGGGTCCGAAATCGACATCGCCCGGGCGGTGGCCAAGAATATCGGCATCGATGAGGTCCAGGGCGTGGCGATGAATTTCGACTCCTTCATCCCGGCGATACTGGCGGGGCGCATCGACACGTGCCTGCCGATATTCGTGAAGCCGGAGCGCTGCGTGAAGATCGCCTTCGCGACGCCTCACCTCATCGAGGGCCAGTCGGCGATCGTCGCCGCCGGAAACCCCAAGGGCATCGGCGGCTGGGACGATCTCGTCAGCAAGGATGTCAAGGTCGGCCTCATCGCCGGCACGACGCCCAACGAGATCGCCAAGAGCGTAGGGCTGGCCGACGATAGGATCACGCGCTTCCCCGATACCACGACCATGACCGCCGGCATGCGCAGCGGCCGCGTCGACGTCATCGTCGAGGCTTCGAGCACCATCCGTCTCATTTCCGAGGAACTGGACAAGGCCCAGTTCGAGCGGCTGTCTTCCTGGCAGAAGCCGACCAAATACGAGGGCGCGATTGAATTCTATGCGGCTTTCGCATTCAGCCTCGACGCTTTGGAGCTCAAGACAGCGTTCGACGCCGAACTCGCGAAGCAACTGGCCAATGGCAAGCTGGGGGAGGTCACTGCCCCCTATGGATTTACCGCCGCGGACAGGCCAGGCCCCGACGCGCCCACGCTTGACGCCATCTGCGGAAAATAGCGCTGCATCGACCGGCATGGGCGAGTGACAATGGATGCGGCGACCTATGTGCTCCCGGCCCTGCTGAAGGGGGCGTGGATTTCGCTTCTGGTCGCCGTCCAGGCGGGTGCGCTCGGCCTCGCCATCGCCGTGGCCGCGGGAGCATTGCGAGAGATGGCGAACCCCATCCTGAGGTTCGCCATCGGGCTTTATGTGGAGTTCTTCCGCGGAACCTCCGCCTTCATCCAGATCTACTGGGCCTATTTCGCCCTACCCATGCTCGGCGTGCGGCTTTCCGCGCTGGAGGCTGGCACGGCAGTTCTGGCCCTGAATATCGGCGCCTATGGCACAGAGATCGTCCGGGGCGCACTGAAGGCGGTTCCCAGAGGCCAGCGCGAAGCTTGCCACGCGCTAGGACTGCCGGTGTGGATTACGTACGTCAAGGTGCTCATCCCGCAGGCATTGACCCGGGCTATCCTACCCTTCGGCAATCTGATGGTGGACCTGCTGAAGGGCACCGCGCTGCTGAGCGCCATCACCGTCACCGAACTGACCTTTGCCGGCCGCCAAGCCGTTTCCTCGATCGGCCACCCGTTCCTCATCTTCGGAGCCGTGCTGGTGCTCTACCTTATCATGGCCGCCCCTATCGCCTGGGGCGCCCGGGCGTTCGACCGGCGCGCGCGCCGCTGGCAGACAGAGGCCTGAGGCGTGATCATCGACTTCGCCTACATAGGGGAGATACTTCCGGCCCTTTTCGGCGCGACGCTGGCCACTCTGCGCATCGCGGTGTTAGCCTTCGGTCTTTCTCTGCTCGTAGGCCTCGGCTTTGCGATACTGCGCCTATCCAAGCGTCGCGGCCTCGTCGCCGGCATATTCGCGTACACGGAATTCATCCGCCTGACGCCCCTCATCGTCCAGCTCTTCTTCGCCTACTACGTTCTCCCAGAAATCGGCATCCAGCTTCCGGCGGAGCCGACCGGCATACTTGTGATTGGACTGCACTATGCCACCTACACCTCGGAGGTGTTCGGCACGGGTATTCTGGCAGTGCAGCGCGGTCAGTGGGAATCCGCCTGGTCGCTCGGACTCAGGGGCTGGGTGGTCTGGCGCAAGATCGTTCTACCTCAGGCCATTCGGCCGATGGTGCCGGCGCTGGGGAACTATCTCGTGCAGCTTTTCAAGGAAGTGCCGCTCCTATCGACCATCACCGTCTATGAGTTGCTGAACACCGCAAACCTCATTGCCGGCCAGTCCTTCAGATATCTGGAGGTCATGACGCTTGTGGCCTTGATATTCTTCGTGATCAGCTACGGATCGTCCCTGATGATCGCAAATCTCGAGGAGCGAGAAAGGTCGCGCTAGAATTTGGTTGAGGACCGCTGCAACAATCCAGAGGGGAAACCGATTTGAAGACCACCGTCCTATCCCTGCTTCGGGCGGCGCCGGACACCGCCATAGTCCTGACTGCGCCGGGACGGCGCGGGCTGACCTATAGGGAGTTGCGCCAGCTCGTGGGGCGCATCCACCGGCAATTGGCTGCACGGGGCATCGGCGCGGGCGACCGCGTGGCGATCGTGCTGCCCAACGGCCCGGAGATGGCAGCGGCCTTCCTGGCGGCTGCCTCCGGCCTGTCGGCGGCCCCGCTGAACCCCGCCTACAAGCAGGCCGAGTATGAGTTCTACCTTTCTGACCTGCGGCCGAAGCTGGTTCTGGTCGAGGCCGGGTCGGACAATCCGGTGCGTGCCGCGGCCGAAAAGCTGGGCGTTGCGGTTGCGGAACTGAAGGTGGAGGCCGATGCGCCGGCCGGCGCCTTTTCGCTGTGGTCCGAGGAGGCCGGTTGTGTGCCACCTTCGCCGGACCACGAGGCGCTGGTGCTTCATACCTCCGGCACCACCTCTCGCCCCAAGGTGGTTCCGCTCTCGCAGGCCAATCTGTTCGCTTCCGCCCGCAACATTGCGGACACCCTGCAACTGACGGCGCAAGACCATTGTCTCAACATCATGCCGCTGTTCCACATACATGGACTGATGGCGGTGATTCTGGCCTCGGCAGGGGCTGGTGCGTCGGTCTGCTGCACGCCGGGCTTCAATGCGCTTCGCTTCTTCGGCTGGGCGACGGAGGAGAAGCCGAGCTGGTACTCCGCAGTGCCGACCATGCACCAGGCCATATTGCAGCGGGCCGAGCGCAATCCCGAGGCGGTAGCGCAGATGAAGCTGCGCTTCGTGCGCTCGTCCTCGGCCTCGCTACCGCCTGCCGTGTTCAAGGCCCTGCAGGAAACCTTCCATTGCCCGGTGATCGAAGCCTACGGCATGACGGAAGCCTCGCACCAGATGGCGTCCAACCCGTTGCCACCGGGCGAGCAGAGGCCCGGCTTCGTGGGCAGGGCGGCCGGACCGGAGATCTGCATCCTCGATGCCGACGGCGCGCCGCTCGCAACCGGGAAGGAAGGTGAGGTGTGTATCCGCGGCACCAATGTCACCTCAGGCTACGAGAACAATCCCACGGCCAATGCAGCGAGCTTCGTCGACGGCTGGTTCCGCACCGGCGACCAGGGCTATCTCGACGCGGACGGCTATTTGAAGATCACCGGCCGCATCAAGGAAATCATCAATCGCGGCGGCGAGAAGGTCTCGCCGTTGGAGGTGGACGACGTCTTGCTGGAACATCCTGCGGTGCGCCAGGCGGTAACCTTCGCCATGCCACACAAGACGCTGGGCGAGGAAGTGGCCGCTGCAATCGTGCTGGTGGAGGGGGCGACCCTGGAGCCGGCTGCGTTGCAGGCTTTTGCCGCCGAAACGCTTGCCGCCTACAAGGTGCCGCGCAGGATCGTTATCCTCGACGAGGTGCCGAAGGGCGCCACCGGCAAGGTCCAGCGCATCGCGCTGGCCGGGCTGCTGGGCCTGGGAGAGGAGTGAGATGGCCAGGATCTGCGTGTTTGGGGCGGGTGCCATCGGCGGTTATCTCGCCGTGTCGCTGGCGAAGGCCGGCGCGGACATCTCGGTGGTGGCGCGCGGCCCGCATCTGGCGGCTATCCGCTCCCGCGGGCTGACGCTGCGCAAGAACGGAGAAGAGCATACTTGCCGTATCACGGCGACTGACGATCCGCGCGAACTGGGCGAGCAGGACTATGTCATCGTCGGCATGAAGGCGCATGCCGTGCCGGCGGTGGTGGAGCGCTTCGTGCCGCTGCTGGGGAAGGACACCGCAGTGGTGCCGGCGGTGAACGGTCTGCCATGGTGGTATTTTCATGGCGCGAATACGGGCACGCCGCTGGATGGGACTTGGCTGGAGAGCGTCGATCCGGGCGGCGCGCAGTGGAACTTCTTCGGCCCCGAGCGTGCCATCGGCTGCGTGGTCTATCCGGCATGCGACGTGCCGGAGCCGGGCGTCATCCATCACTCCAGCGGCGACCGCTTCACGCTCGGCGAGCCCGACGGTTCCGACAGCGAGCGCCTGCGCCTTCTTTCGGAAATGCTGATCGCCGGCGGCCTTAGGGCGCCAAGGAAACCGCGCTTGCGCGACGAGATCTGGATCAAGCTGTGGGGCAACTGCTCCTTCAATCCCGTTTCGGCCCTGACCGGTGCCAGCCTCGACGTTATCGGCGCCGACGATGCCAGCCGCCGCCTGATTCACGACATGATGGTCGAATGCAAGGCAGTAGGCGAGGCCGTGGGCGCGCGCTTCGGAGTCACGATCGAGCAGCGCATCAAGGGCGGCACCGACATTGTCGGCCACAAGCCCTCGACCCGCCATGACGTGGAACTGGGAAGGCCGATGGAGATCGACCCGCTCGTCTCTTCGGTGCTTGAAGTGGCTCGCCGGCTGGCCATCCCGACCCCCACGCTCGACGCGATTGCGGCGCTGCTGCGCCTGCAGGGCCAGGTGCTTGGGCTCTACGACCGTAAGCCCGGACTCGAGGCGGTGATATAATCCCCGGCGTTAAGGCCGCGCCGTTAGGCCGCCCCGCTATCGGGGCTCATGGAGACATGGCAATTCGAGCCTGGTAGTCGTGCCCATCCCAGTTTCGCAATTACCGTATGAGCTATTGCTTCTCCAGTCAGCCTCTTCTCTTTGATCCCTTTTTGTGCCTCTGTGCATTTCCAGGCGTCGAAACGCCTGGAAATTTCGTTGACCCTAGCTTTCTAAGCGTTGGTCATTTTTAACTTCAAGGATGGCCAGCTTCTGTGCCTTTTGGCCAAGACTTGGTTGGGTTTCTCAATTGTTGTTACGTTTTCAATGGTCGGAGAGGCAAAGTTGTATCCTCGATCACGCGGAATGCATTGATAAGAAGAGGTTTTTTTGATAGGAATAAAATCCATACCCAAAGTTGTGTTCCTACCATACGCAATGTTTTATCCCTGAGAACAGCCGGAAAGTTTTCCGGAGGATGCTAAGCGGTCGGCTCAGGGAGGTCGCCCGTCTACAGAACGCTATCTTCAGGCTCGCGCTCAACGGTCCTGCTCAGTTTGTGTGGACCATAAATTCACAATTAAATTTTCAATCGGCAGCGTGGGATTTATCGCATCTCAACAACGGGGACGGGGTAGGGCAGTCGCATCCGCCAAAAGTGGTCGTCGCTGCCTCACACTCCAATTGGCGGTGGTGGGCCGGAAGAGGACTGTCCGGTTTGAGGACCACCCCGCGGTAAGCTGCCCTTCGGGGCGACAGCAGAATGTCCGGTTAGGGTTGCATGGCAGAAGGAAAGGCGCGCGACCTTGGCAGCATCATCGAAGCCGCCAGAGTGCGTCCCGCAAATAGCCGAGCCTGCACATAACGCTGTCGACGTGAGCAGAGTATCTGTGCCACCTGTTGAACCGGAAACGGGGGACCTGCTGACCAATGCTCTGCGAATTCGCCAACCGCTTCCCGCGCGACCTTGCGATGCTGCTGGAACGCGACCGGGATTTGACGCGCAACTTCCGTGAAGAGACTGCGACCGATCTACTGATGATGGGACTTACGCCTCTCCAGCCGCATGGCGTCCGCGTTGATTTTCCCGACGAGATAGTCACTGGCGCGGACATGGACTGGATCTACGCCGCGCCGCACGAGGTCGGCGGTGGTAGCTATCTGCGCCTGATGATCCAAGCCAAGCGCTGTAAGCGGGCGAAGCTCAAGGACGGATCAACCTACTGGTATTACGATCATCTTGATCACGGGACGCCGAAAGGAAGTCAGGCGCAGACGCTGGTGAACTATGCCGCGTCCAAACCGGATGGGATGGATACGCTGCCGTTGTACATGTTCTATCACCCTCAGTCGGCGCTTGAGCAGGTGGCCGGCCAACTTCCGGGCGTGGAAGGAATCAACATAAGGCTTGCGCGCGACATTGTCGGCACGGTGATCGGCGGATGTAAGCGCAATGAGAAGAAGGTCAGCCACTGGCGCGCCGGCTTCCTGACTTTGTCCGACCTGCTCTGCTGGCCGATCGTCAACGAGCCGGCGCCACCGCCGCCACCAGGAGAACCTGCGACGGAGTTCCTGCTTCCCGGCACGTTCGCCCCAATCACCTATCTAGCAATGGCCTTTCACCCTGAGTTGGTCGCCGAACGGATCAATCTGGTCCGCGGGGAGATCGCACGGACGGCCGATCCGGACTTCGCGGTCCGACCGTCGAAAGGCGTCCCTGACCATATCCGCCGTGGGATTGCTGGTGAGATGACAGAGAAGGACCGTGCCGCGCTCGAACGGCCGAGGGTCATACTCAGTACGCCGCTGACGAGTGAGGATCCGCAGTTTCAACAGGCGCGCGCCGCGGTTCGGCGCAGAAGGGGCGGTTCGGCGGGGAACTGATCCTCGACGGCAGTCGCGGACGGTCCGTAGCCGCTACCCCTGGCATTCCCACATAAGTGAGCCGCGGGCCTTCGGCATCGCACACCCACCGGGCGACCGAAATAGGCGATGCAGAGCGGAAGTTCGCCGGCTTGATTGAGTGTCCGCTTCCGTAAGTGAGCCACCCAAACCGGCCATCCGCTATCCGTCCAATTGGGACCAAGACGAATCCTTGATCACCGCTCTTCAAAGGGATCCGTTGGGTAGGTTTGGGGCCGTCTGCTGACTGTCCGGTTCGGGCTGAGAAACTGAGAAAGCTGCCATTCGGCAGCCGACCCCCTTCCTCGCCGTTTGGCTCGCTGCTGTCGTTACCCAGAACTTGCCGTTCGTTCGGGTCCCGATTGCCGGCTTGAGCGGCCGAGAACGGACTGGCAGCTTACGAGATGCTGTTGTTAGAAGCGGCCCTTCTGATGCGAGCTAAAGCCAGTCCATAAGCATCGCCACCTGTTCGGAGGTCAGGGGAGTCGCTGCTCGGCCGGCATACGCGTCTCGGAAAATGCCGTACTTGATGCCGATCTCGGCAACGATTTGATCGATGTCAGACTTCCCGTCCTCCTGTTTGGCTCGATTCACGATCGTAGCGATCGAAGACCGATAGTATTCGGCCAGGTTGAGTATTACCGACTCTAGGTAGCTCGGCGTCCGCCCGGCGTGCACAAGCTGGTTACGCGCCCTGTAAACCCGATGGATCTGCCAACGGACGCGGTCCGCATGGTCGCAAATCGTCCGATTTGCCGACTTCACATCCTTATATAGTCATTCTGGAGCTTCCAAACTCTGTGAAGTGCTAAAGGGTTGTCCTTTAGGATGCCGGTCAGGATCGTCCGGCGGTCGGCGTGCTCGGGGAGGAACATGAGCTGTGAGAACGCCCGGTAGCCTTGCATTTCCCTGTAGTCCGGCATTGCCCGCAGCAGCCGGTTGAGTTTCGTTCGGTGTCCGATGAGGAGTTCTTCATAGACCGCATTGACCTGTCGGCGGCTATGACGGGACACAATGCATGGTGCGATCAGGGATGCATAATGAACGATTCTCGCTTCGTCCTTGGGTTCGCTCAGAAGGACCTCCACGGCTGACCAGAGGGATATGAGCTGGTTCTCCGGGCTGCCCGATGTCCGCGCCAGTGCGGCGGTCCTGATGGAGCTAAGCAGCCGCTCGGTTGAAGGTGCATCGAAATTCTCGCTGATGCTCCGCGCGTAGTTGCTGATCGTCTTACTGCGGATCGGCGTCTTGGCACTTGCCGTTCGCTTTCGTGCCGAGAGGAAGTCGCCCTTCGTGATAGCCACGCCCTGCTGGGCCCGCAGTCGGGTAACATGCATGGTGTGGCCCCACTCGACCTGCATCCCGTAGGGATCGAGGTAGGCAATCGCCCGCTGGGCACTGAGCATCTGATAGCAGGAATCCATGGCCCCGTGTGGGTCCAGGTGGGACAGCTGAATTACAAGAACGGCGGGCAGGTTTTCATGGCTAGGATTCAGCTGGAGAGTATCGATCTGCTCATCCTCGAAGTCCTCCATGGGGCGGATCACGTAACCGAGCCTCTGAAGGTAGGCGCCAAGGTCCCGTGTCACGGCCGCGAGGACAATGAAACGCTTCTCCTTGCCATCGAACTCGCGAAAGAACTTGGACAAGGTGCTGCGGCCGATGCGCTGGATGTCTTCCGAGAAAAAGAACTCATCGACAACGCTCAGGACATGCCGTCGTGAGTATCCGAGATTGATGAGGTGGCTACAGTAAAATCCAGCAAGCTTACGAACTTCGATTTTTTGGTTCTGCTGGTCGAAACAGGCAAGGATCAACTCTTCCAGCTTACTCTTGTAGGCTCTGGAAATCAGCTTTAAGATCAGGCGAATGTGGGAAGCCATCGCCTCGATGGAAAAGCCTTTACTCTTCATAATCTTACATAGCGAAGCGATTTCCTGCTCCGCTAAAACTTTTGCGGCCGAGTCCTTCCCGAAAGACCAGGTCAACTCTTCGACAATTGGTTCCAGCACTGCCTGCGGGACCCGCTCCCGCCTCACATCATCGCAAAGTTGGAGCGCTTCCTTCAGACGCGCGTTCGTATCCAGAGAGTAGACGCGGAAGCTTTCAAAGGTAGTCGGGATGAGCATCTCACTCATCAGCTGTGCAAAGAATAGGATACCTCTACTTCCCGTCGTATTCGGCCAGGCATTCTTTGGTGGTCGCACCGGCTCCCCCCAAGTAGCGGCGATTCGAAAAATTTACGCAGTGTTTGCTGGGGAATTCAAGCTGGCGCTGGGAAACTTCAGCCACGCCCTCCAGAGCCCCTGGCGGTGTCGCACTCTGGAGGCGGCAGCGACGGCACCGGTCTAACCAACTGTCGAGCTCGCCGCCATCCCGCCCCCCGCCCGGTCGGACATTTTTTGTCGTGATCGGCATGCGCGCAGTTGGTAAAGTTGCATGACGATGAAGGAGTTGGGATGGAGCATTGGCAGGTAGAAGAACTGCAAGAGAAGGCAATCTGCGCTGGTTGCGTCGGGGAAGAATATCTCTCCGGCGAGATCAGCCGTGATGGCACCGATCGGGTCTGCCACTATTGCGGCGAGTGCGGAAAATCCTACACGCTCGAAGAGATAACTGGGCGCATCGAACACGCCTTCGAGGATCATTATACACGCACCCCCACCGATCCCGATGGCTTCGAGTGGGCCATGCAGAAGGATCCGGAGATCGACTATTCATGGGAACGGCAGGGCGAGCAGACGATCTGTGCGATCATGAATGCCGCCGACATTCCCGAGGAGGCCGCTGGCGACATCCAGGCAATTCTGGCCGATGAGCACGGCGACTTCGAAATGGACCAGATGGGCGAGGAAACGCCCTTTGCTGAAGAAGCGCATTACGAAGAGATCATGCCGGGCGATGAAGAGTGGCAGGAAGGCTGGCGACTTTTTGAGCGGACCATAAAATCCGAAGCGCGCTTCTTCAGCCGAACGGCTGCTGCGCAGCTCTCCGCGCTCTTCGATGACATCGATCAGCTCCGCACGCGTGACAACGAAACTCTAATTGTCGATGCCGGGCCGGGTACGGCCCTGAGCGAGCTATACCGTGCGCGTGCCTTCCAATCGGATGACAGGCTGAAGGCCGCTTTGATGCGCCCCGACCGGGAAATGAGCGCACCGCCATCGTCGCTCGCGGCCGCCGGCCGCATGAACGCCAAGGGGATTTCGACATTCTACGGCGCGACCGAGCCTCATATCGCTCTGGCGGAGGTACGGCCGCCCGTCGGTAGCCAGGTGGCAATCGCCCGCTTTGAGATCGTTCGGCCGCTTCGCCTGCTTGACCTCAACAAGCTGGAACAAATCAGCGAAGGCGGGAGCATCTTCGATCCGGGCTACGCGCGGCGCCTGGGCCGGATGATGTTCCTGCGCAAGCTTACAGGGCGCATCTCGCGGCCCGTCATGCCCGATGACCAGGACAGTGAATATCTGGCGACGCAGGCCATCGCTGATTATCTCGCTACCGAAGGGAAAGTTCCCTTGGACGGGATCATCTTCCCGTCCGTCCAGGCCGGCAATGAGGGCGTCAACGTGGTGCTCTTTCAAAAGGCGTCACGCGCCGAAGAGATGGATATTCCCAAAGGCGCCGACCTCAGTGCTGATACTTGCCATGACACAGCGGATGGTCCCGAACGCGAGTACACCGTAATCGAGCGCGTGCCGCCGCCGGAGCCAGAGCCGGAGAGGCCGGCGACACCCAGCTTCTTCGATCCGTTGGCCATCGATTGGGCTGATCTGAGGACGGATTACGACGACCGCGAGATCACGCTTAAGGTCGATCCTGCAGGCATCACGGTGCACGTCGTGGAGGCCGTCAGCTTCAAGACGGATGAGCACACGGTCAGGCGATATCGATGGGCGAAGCTCGATGCAAAGGACGAACCATTCTGAAATTGTAGGTCACCGGGGAAGAGTACCGGTGGAGAGCGCGGAGCAACCCAAGATCGCTTAGGTGGCAAGCATGTCCGCTTCCGGTGAAGTTTCTGAAGGGATGAATGACCGGGATTGGGCGCGAAGCGGCCGTTCACATCTTGGCAAACGCAAGTCGGCTTGGAGTGGAAAGCTGCCCTCCGGCTATGTTTAGTTGCAACCCTGAGTGGCCGCACGCCGAAATCAGAATAAGGATGAGCGCGACGTCCCGCTAGGCCGTCCTACTTTTGCGGTTTAGATGATCAGTGTCGTAGTAGTTCGCTTAGGCAGCGGACTGGTGCGGTCGCGGGACACGCACCGTGACGGGCAGCCGCGGTGGTGTCGAGCTGCAGCATCGCACGTGCCATGATCTTGACATGAGCGGCGTTATCACCACGAATATAGTGACTAACTTTACTCGAAGCGAAACGATGCCTAACACCAGTGCAGCCAAGCGTCCGCGCGGTCGTCCGCGGAAAAACCCAGAGGCACCTATGACGCCGGCCGAGCGGCAGGCCGAGCGCCGGCGACGACAGAACCGGGCCGAGTCCGATCTTGACGCGCTCCGGGACGCTATCGGACGGATCATCCGTCACACCGAACGTCTCTATGCGGTCATGTATAGTGGGAA
>NZ_JABVCF010000051.1 GCF_014595955.1 Pseudaminobacter soli (ex Zhang et al. 2022) | reverse complement strand
ACGCTGAAGCCGATGTTCGGCAGGCGGAACTGCTTCGCGTCCGGATAGGTCGGGTACTTGGCGACCAGATCCACCTTGGGCGTATAGATCGGCTCGCGATGGATGGGCACCGGGTCGGGCAGGTTCCAGGCGACCGCGCGGGCCTTGCCGTTGCCGTAGGGGTGACAGCCATGGCTGAGCACCACGCGCTGGATCCCGCCGGACAGGTCCGTCGACCACGACACCTTGCCGATGCCGCCCATGTCGGCGCCGATTTTCTCGATTATCGAATGCTCCTCCGCCGTCAGGTCCTTGTCCCAGCCGAGCTTCTGGAGCACGGCCATGGTGAACTCGGGATAGCCGTCGGTGAGCTCGGAGCCTTTGGTGTAGGAGCCTTCGGCGAGAAGCGTCTCGCCGTTCCGCTCGACGCCGAAGCGGGCGCGGAACGGGCTGCCGCCATCCATCACATGCAAGCCGGTGCTGTAGAGATTGGCGGTTCCGGGATGGCGGATCTCCGGCTTTCCCCAGCACGGCCA
>NZ_JABVCF010000050.1 GCF_014595955.1 Pseudaminobacter soli (ex Zhang et al. 2022) | reverse complement strand
CTGCATCCCCCAAAAGCAGCCGCCGGCAAGCACTGCGCGTTCGTTGGCGATACTCATCCGTACCTCCTCAGTCTGGGGCGTCGGCCCATATATAGGGCCAATATATATAGGGATTGCGTGCACGCATTTGTCAGGTGTGCACGCGATCCGGAAGACGGCGAGTCTTCGCGCGCCGAACGGAGATAACGACGTGCGGTGTTGGTGCAGCCACACGGTTATTCGCCGTCGCGTCGCATCCTTCGGTGAGCCCTTGAGCGTGGGTAGCGCACGCCTCGAAGAAATCGAGGCTGCCCGGAAGTTTGCAGCCGCTTCGTGACCGCGCGCGCGAGGTTCATTCTGACGGTGTCGAAGTGGCTCTAAGGCACATCCCGGAAGGTGCATGGGTCGTCATCACCCTAGACTGCGACGGCCTGGATCCCAGCGTCATGCCGGCGGTGGCTGCCCGGACCCCTGGCGGCTATACCCAGACGATCGATTTGATCGCGGGCGTCGGCAAACGAGCCCGGATCGCAGGATTCGATCTCGTCGAGTTCT
>NZ_JABVCF010000005.1 GCF_014595955.1 Pseudaminobacter soli (ex Zhang et al. 2022) | reverse complement strand
GTCTTGCCATGGTCGACATGGCCGATCGTACCAATGTTCACATGCGGCTTCGTACGCTCGAATTTGCTCTTGGCCATTATGCTCCGTCCTTGGCGTCAGCTTATGGGTGCGTCTAGATGCGGGGCCGATTAGCGACAACGCGGCAAAAAGACAAGGGGTTTCGGCTCGCGAGCAGGCTCAAATCCCGCCGTGACGCTCACTTTTGGCGGCGCAGGCGAGCAATCGACGCATCGCCTAGGTGTGCGGCCCAGCGACATCCGACGGCGCGAGGTGCAGCAGGTCGAGCGTGCGCCGGAGCAACCGCATTTCCTTCTCGGCGAGATGGCGGTCTGCCTTGGCGATCTCGGCCATGTGGCGGGCCAGCAGCTTGCGACGCTCGAGGTCGGCATCGCGGAAGATGGAAAGTGCCTGCGCGCCGCTCGTCTCGTAGCCGAAGTCGTTCAGGAACTCGATAACCTCATCGAGGCTGTCCTTGCTGATCCCGAACGCGTCCACGCAGATGCGCCGAAAAGTGTCGAGCTCGCTTGCGCTTACCTCCCCATCCGCTAGGATCATTCGGAAAAGCAGCAGCAGTTCGGCCGACAGCGCAGGGTCCCCGGCGACCTTGCGCACCCCTGGATCGCCTTCGAACAGGGATACCACCCGCGCAAGAAGCCCCATATCGAAATCCCTCCGCTGCACACCTTTGCCTTTCGTAGCTTGAAATCGGCCTTGCGCAAACGGATTCCATGTGGTCGAAACCCGCGCCAACAACGCTGAACCGCCTTCCGTGTTCGAACTCTCACTAGAAATCGTCCTGCTCCTGACTGCGGCGGCCTTCCTGGCCGGCTTTGTCGATTCCATTGCCGGGGGCGGCGGCCTGATCACCGTGCCGGCGCTGCTGATTGCGGGGTTTCCCCCAGTCGAGGCGCTCGGGACCAACAAGCTGCAGGGCCTGTTCGGGTCGGGCTCGGCAACGATCGCCTATGCCAGAGGGGGCCAGGTCGACCTCGCCGCGCAGTTCCCTATTGCCGCGCTGTCGCTCGCCGGCGGGGCTGCCGGAGCGCTGCTGGCCAGCGTGCTTCCGGGCGAGTGGCTGCGCATCGCCCTGCCCTTCGTGCTGGTCGCGATCGCGCTCTACTTCGCGCTGAAGCCCAACATGGACGATGTCGACCGCGCGCGGCGGATGCCGCCCCTGGTTTTCGCGCTGACGATCGTGCCGCTCATCGGCTTCTATGACGGCGTGTTCGGCCCAGGTACGGGGTCGCTCTTCATGCTCGCCTTCGTCAGCCTGGCCGGCTACGGCCTGCTCAAGGCGACGGCGCATACAAAGCTGCTGAACTTCGCCTCCAACGTCGGCGGCTTTGCCGCCTTCTCGCTGGTCGGTGCCGTGTCCTGGAAGATCGGACTGCTGATGGGTGTCGCGCAGTTCGTCGGCGCCCGCGTCGGAGCGGGACTAGCCATCCGCAATGGTGCGAGGATCATAAGGCCGCTTCTGGTCATCACCTGTGTTGCGCTCGCCGCCCGGCTACTCGCCGATCCGACGAATTCGATCAGGACCCATCTCGGCTTTTGAGGCCGCCATCGCGTTTTGACCTCGTCACCACGGCTTGGTAGCTTCGGCCGGTTGGAGAGGCCCATGACAACCTCACTCCCTCTGCCGGCGCCACTTTCGCCCGGCAGCTTCGAAATGTTCGAGTATCATCCGGGTGGCGCCTTGACCGGCGTCGTCAGCCGCATGACCGGCTATCGCGAAAGCTTTCACGGCCACGCTCGGCAAAGGGAGGGCGCTTCCCTCACCATCCCTCTCGTCATCAGCTTCGGCGAGCCGTTCCGGATCGGGCTGGGACGGCACCCGACGATCGAAGACCGGGTAGGCAGCTTCGCCGCCGGGCTGTTCGCCGGGCCGGTGGTGATCGACTCCTTCGGCCAGTCGGATTGCCTTCAGATCGACTTCACGCCGCAGGGCGCGCGGCGCTTCTTCCGCTTTCCCATGCACGAGCTCGCGGGCCGCATGGCGGACCTCGGCGACGTCCTCGGGCCAGAGGGCGCGTCGCTCCGCGAGCGCCTGGCCAACACGGCCAGTTGGAGGAAGCGGTTCGCAATCGCCGAGCACCATGTGGCGCAGCGCATCGCCGAGCCCCTGCCGTCGGGCCTTCGCATTCGCGCCGCCTACGAGCGGATCGAAGGTTCAGGTGGCCGGATTGCCGTGTCGCGCCTAGCCGAGTTCGCTGACTGCAGCCGGAAGCACCTGAACAATGCCTTCCGGGAAGAGATCGGTCTCAGCCCGAAGTCCCTCGCCCGTATCGTCCGATTCCAGCGAACGATGCGGGTCGCAAGATCCACCGATCTCGGCTGGGCGGAGATTGCGGCGGAATGCGGCTATGCCGACCAGGCGCATATGGCCCGCGAATTCCAGGCGCTATCCGACTCGACGCCGTCCGCGTGGCGGAGCAGCTTCAACCTGACGTGAGGTTACATTCCTTCAAGACCGCTCGGATCGCACCTGCCATCCTGCCTCGCATGGAAACCCTGAAGGAGGAACTCATGACACGTCTCGAAAACACCGAAGCACCGCGCATTTTCCCCACCTTCCGTTATCAGGACGCGGCGCGGATGATCGACTGGCTGGTCCAGGCATTCGGGTTCGAGGTCAGGGCCAAGTATATGGACGGCAACAGAGTAGGGCACGCGGAACTCGCCCTCGGTTCGTCGATGATCATGCTCGGTAGCGTACGGGATGATGGCTACGGCCAAATGGTCGGCGAGCCGGGCGCGAATGGCGGCAAGAGCGTCTACATCGCGGTGGACGATGCGGACGTGCTGTGCGAGCGGGCGAGAGCGGCAGGCGCAAGGATCATCGAGGAGCCGGTCGACCGCGACTATGGCAGCCGCGACTTCATCTGCGCAGATCCGGAAGGAAACATCTGGTGCTTCGGTACGTACTGGCCGAAAGCTGGAGAAAGCGCGTAGCTGCGGGTTAAGCGCTCCGGCGGCTGACTGCGGCAGGGCTCAGCCCAGCTTGAGCCACCATGCGGCGAGGCCGAGGAAGGCAAGAAAACCGATCACGTCCGTGATCATCGTCGTGAAAATCGACGATGAGATCGCGGGATCCGCACCAAGCTTGTCAAGCAGCAGCGGGATCAGGATGCCGCCCAGCGCAGCCGCCAGCATGTTGATGATCATGGCCATCGCGATCACGATGCCAAGGTCGAGATTGTGGAACCACACGCCGGCGATCACCCCTATGATCGCGGCGATGACCGCGCCGTTCATCACGCCGACCATGACTTCGCGCCGGATCACGCGGCCGGCATTGTAGATGTCGAGATCGCGCGTCGCGAGCGCGCGGACCGTCACCGTCATGGTCTGCGTGCCGGCATTGCCGCCCAGCGAGGCGACAACCGGCATCAGCGCGGCAAGCGCCACCATCTGCTCGATCGTCGCCCCGAACATGCTGATGATCGAAGCGGAAATGAAGGCAGTGGCGAGGTTGACCAAAAGCCACGGCACGCGCGAGCGCGAGATCGAGGCGACCGTGTCGGAGAGTTCTTCGTCGCCGACGCCGCCCATGCGCAGAAGATCCTCTTCGGCTTCCTCCTGGATGACGTCCACCACGTCGTCGATGGTCAGTACGCCGACAAGGCGGTCGTTTTCGTCGACGACCGCGGCCGACAAGAGGTCGTATTGCTCGAACTCGCGCGCCGCCTCCTCCTGGTCCATCGTGGCGGGGATGGCGTGGCGCGTCTCGTGCATGATGTCTTCGATCTTGACCCCGCGCTTGGTGCGCAGAATCTGGTCGAGGTACACGCTCCCGAGCAGCCTGAAGCTCGGGTCGATGACGAAGATCTGGCTGAACCGGTCAGGCAGGTTCTGGTCTTCACGCATGTAGTCGATGGTCTGTCCGACCGTCCAGAACGGCGGGACCGCGACGAATTCCGTCTGCATGCGCCGCCCGGCCGTCTCTTCCGGGTAGTCCAGCGAACGCCGCAGCCGGATGCGCTCCGTGAACGGCAACTGCGAAAGAATCTCGTCCTGGTCCTCCTGGTCGAGGTCTTCCAGGATGTAGACGGCATCGTCGGAATCGAGTTCCTGCACCGCCTTGGCGATCTCGGCATTGGGCAGGCTCTGGACGATGTCTAGGCGGATTGCCTCATCGACCTCTGTCAACGACGAAAAATCGAAATCCTCGCCGAGCAGCGAGACCAGCAGGCGCCGCTGTTCGGGCAGCAGCGCTTCCAAGAGGTCACCGAGCTCGGACTGGTGGAGGTCGCCGACCTCGCGTCGTAGGGTAAGGACGTCGCGATCGGCGATCGCGGCGGCGACCTGCGCGATGTAGCTCGGGCGAATGACCCCGTCCTCGCCGTAGATGTCGGCCTTGTCGGGCTCATGGCCGGCGCCTTCGGGCGACCTTTTCTCCTGGCCTTCCAATATCCCGCCCTGCGATGTTCGGATTGATCGTGCTGCCCGTTTACGTGCAAGGCACCGGCATTTCAAACGAAATGCTGATGCATGGATGTGGTGCGTCACGCGCCAGCGGCGCGGGGCGATCGCGTTCGGATGCTGTGACGAGCTTGCGTGGCCTGTACCCCCACCCCTCAAGAGAGGGGGACGACTTAACCGCCGTTGCTACCAAAATCGTCAAAGGTTGGCTCAGGCAGCCGTGCCGGCGCGTCCCCTCCTCCTTGAGGGCTTAGGGTGGGGTAATGGCAATTGCGATCTCTGATCCAGTCCCACTAGCGCGCGAGATCGAAGATGGCGTCGCAGTCGAGGTGTTTCTCGAACTGTTCGGCGATCTCGTCCAGTGCGGCCTCGACGTCGGCGCGGTAATTCACCCCGGATCCCTCAATACCCATCGTTTCAAGAAATCTCGCCCGAAAAGCATCCGAACCGAACAGTCCGTGCAGATAGGTCCCAAAAACCTTTCCGTCGGTAGACGTTGCGCCGTCCTCCACCCCGTTGATCATGGCGGCGGGCCGCGCGCAGTCTGGTCCGGTCGTGCGCCCGAGGTGGATTTCATAGCCTGACAGCGGCAGATCGAAGTGCAGCGACCGGGCGTTGACATTGCGCACGGTCTTTTCCGGCGCCATCGTCGTCTCGACTTCGAGAAGCCCCAGCCCTTCGATCTCGCGGACGCTGCCCTCGATCCCATCGGGGTCGCGGATCGTCCGGCCGAGCATCTGGTAGCCGCCGCAGATGCCGACAACGTGCCCTCCCCGCCGGCGATGATCCGCGAGGTCGCGATCCCAGCCGTTCTGGCGCAGCGCGATCAGGTCGCCGATGGTCGACTTCGAACCCGGGATGACGACCAGCCCTGAGTCGGAAGGAATCTTCTCGCCCGGCGGCACGAACACCAGTTCGACCTGAGGCTCGGCCCGGAAGGGGTCGAGGTCGTCGAAATTGGCAATGCGCGGAAGGACCGGCACCGCCACCTTCAGCCGTCCGCCCCGCGCTGCGCTCAGCCGCTCCAGAACGACAGAATCCTCGGCGGGCAGCCTCGCCGCGCCCTTAAGCCAGGGCACCACGCCGAAGCAGCGCCAGCCGGTGAAACGGTTGACGGCCCGGATCCCCTCATCGAAGAGCGTCGCGTCGCCGCGGAACTTGTTGATCAGGAAGCCGGCGATCATGGCGCGGTCCTCATCCGGCAAGATGAGATGCGTGCCGGCGAGCGAGGCGATCACCCCGCCCCTGTCGATGTCGCCCACGAGGATCACCGGCACGTCGGCGCGGGTCGCGAACCCCATATTGGCGATGTCGCGCGGCCTGAGGTTGATCTCGGCCGGCGAGCCCGCGCCTTCGACGATGACGAGATCGGCGTCCTCACCGATCCGCTGCCAGGAGTCGAGAACCGCATCCATCAGTTTCGGTTTCAGCGTCTGATAGTCGCGCGCCTTGGCCTGGCCGTAGAGCCTGCCCTGGACGATGATTTGCGACCCCGTCTCGCTCTGGGGTTTCAGCAGCACCGGGTTCATGTGGACCGACGGCGGCACCCCGCAGGCCAGCGCCTGCAGCCATTGCGCGCGGCCGATCTCCCCGCCGCCCGTCTCGCCTAGCAGGTCCGCCACGGCGGCGTTGTTCGACATGTTCTGCGGCTTGAAGGGGCGTACCTTCATGCCGCGCCGCCGGGCCACCCGGCAGAGGCCTGCGACCAGCACGGTCTTACCAACGTCGGACCCGGTCCCCTGGAGCATCACCGCCCGCGCCATCAGAAGGCCTCCGTCTCTGCCGGTGCGATCACCGAGCGCTGCGCCAACGGTCCGCCGCGCCACAGATAAAGCGCAAGCAGCGGCTCCGAGCCGGTTCGCATGGCGTGGCTGACATTGGAAGGATGATGGATCACCTCACCCGGCTGCCAGCGCAGGAAGGAGCCGTTCCCCTTGCGCCATTCGGCCTCACCGGCGAGCGGGACATAGATCTCCTCCGCGGCATGGTGGTGATCCGGATAGTGGACGCCTGGGCCGAGGATCAGGAAGCCGGCTGCGATCTCTTCGCTTTCGAAGTGGCCGCGCGTCCCGATCAGTTCCAGCCAGCCGTAATTGTCGATGAAATGCTGGCCGAAATCCGCTGCAGTGTAGGTCTGGCCCCACACCAACTGGTCGCGGTGGTCGGCCAGCAGGCGGATCAGGCCGTGCGATTCCGGCGGCGCCGACGCGGCAATCCGGTCGAGATGCGCCAGGCAGTCAAGCGTACGCAGCGCGAGGTCGCGCGCCTGCATAGGCTCGCCGAGCCCTTCGAGGAACCGGCTGGGAACCGGCTCGGAAAGCGCGCCAAGATATTGGCGGAACGCCTGAAGCAGTCTTTCAGGGGCTGTGGTCACTCGGTCCTCTCGCCGATTCTCCCTGCCGCCGGTCGCGGCAAGGCTCGGGTTGCGCGGCGGCATCATTGGTCTAGATTGCCTTCCAAGGCATAGCCAAAAACGTCAGGGAGAACGACATGGACGCCGCAGTCGATCCGGCCGCGACCCAGTTCGACCTCACCGAAGAACAGCGCGCCATCAAGGAGGTCGCGGAGGCTTTCGCGGCCGACCGCGTCGCGCCGCACGCTCTGGAATGGGACCGGACCCGGCATTTCCCGGTGAACGTGATCCGCGAGACCGGGCCTCTCGGCTTCGGCGGCATCTGTGTGCGCGACGATTTCGGCGGCTCCGCATTGAGCCGGCTCGACGCGGTGCTCGTGTTCGAGGCGCTGGCCGGGGCCTGCCCAGGCTTCTCCGCCTTCGTCTCCATCCACAACATGGCGGCATCGATGATCGACCGCTTCGGCAGCGAGGAGCAGCGCCGCCGGTACCTGCCGAATCTCACCTCCATGGAGTGGCTGGCGAGCTACTGCCTCACCGAGCCGGGCTCCGGCTCCGACGCCGCCGCGTTGAAGACGCGGGCCGTGCGCGACGGCGACCATTACGTCGTCAACGGCACAAAACAGTTCATCTCGGGCGCCGGGACCAGCGACCTCTATGTCGTCATGGTGCGCACCGGCGCGGAGGGAGCGAAGGGCATTTCCGCGCTCGTCGTCGAGAAGGACACGCCCGGCCTCTCCTTCGGCGCGCTGGAGGAGAAAATGGGCTGGCACATGCAGCCGACCCGGCAGGTCGTCTTCTCCGACTGCCGCGTGCCTGTCGCGAACCGGCTGGCGGACGAAGGCGCGGGCTTCTCAATCGCCATGGCGGGGCTGGACGGCGGGCGTCTGAACATCGCCGCCTGTTCGCTCGGCGGCGCGCAGGCCGCGCTCGACAAAGCGCTCGGCTACGCCGGCGAGCGGAAGGCGTTCGGCAAGGCCATCCGCGAGTTCCAGGCGCTGCAGTTCAAGTTTGCCGACATGGAGACAGAACTCCAGGCTGCGCGCACCTTCCTCTATGCCGCCGCCGCAAAGCTCGATGCACGCAGCCCGGACGCCGGAAAATGGTCAGCCATGGCGAAGCGCTTCGTCACCGACGTCGGCTTCAACGTCGCCAACGAGGCGCTGCAGATTCATGGCGGCTACGGCTATTTGCACGACTACGGCATCGAGAAGCTGGTGCGGGATCTCAGGGTTCATCAGATCCTCGAGGGCACAAACGAGATCATGCGGCTGATCGTGGCGCGAAGTTTGATAGGCAGTGGGCAGTAGGCAATCGGCAGTCGGGAAGCTTTGGCGTTGCCGCTTCAACAGGGAAACGTCTCCGCCCACCGCATGCCGCTCCCGGAATACCCCTACTGCCTACTGCCGACCCAGGGAGGACCTCACCATGACCACCATCGCATTCATCGGCCTCGGCAACATGGGTAACCCGATGGCCGCGAACCTCGTGAAGGCAGGGCATAGTGTCCATGGCTTCGATCTCCTGCCGGAGAATCTCGCCAAGGCGCGAGACAACGGCGTCACGGTGATGGCCGATGCGGCCGCCGCCGTGCAGGACGCCGAGGTGGTCATCACCATGCTGCCGGCCGGCAAGCATGTGATCTCGGTCTATGAGGATATCGCCCCGAAGGTCGCGCCCGGCGCGCTGATGATCGACAGTTCCACGGTGGACATCGAATCGGCGCGGCGCGCCCATGCGGTCGCCTCGCAACACGGTCTCCCGTCGATCGACGCGCCGGTCTCAGGCGGAACTGCGGGCGCCGCGGCCGGCACGCTGACATTCATGGCCGGCGGCACAAAGGAGGCGTTCGACAGGGCCGAGCCGATCCTGCAGCCCATGGCGGGCCGCATCGTCCATTGCGGCGATGCCGGGGCAGGCCAGGCGGCCAAGATCTGCAACAACATGATCCTCGGCATCTCGATGATCGGTGTCGCCGAAGCGTTCGTGCTCGCGGAAAAGATCGGCCTCTCCCATCAGGCCCTGTTCGACGTCGCCTCCACCTCGTCCGGCCAGTGCTGGTCGCTGACTAGCTACTGCCCGGTTCCGGGGCCGGTCACCGCCTCCCCCGCGAATCGCAACTACAGTCCCGGCTTCGCGGCGGCGCTGATGCTGAAGGATCTCAAGCTGGCGCAGGAGGCGGCGCAAGGATCGGGCGCTTCGACGCCGATGGGGGCGCAGGCCGCGCAGCTCTATTCGCTGTTCGCCGGTCTCGGCCACGCCGGCGACGACTTTTCCGCGATCATCCGCATGCTGCGCGGCGACGTAGGCTGAAGCCCGGAAATCCTCGCGCATTAAGCTTTGGTTAGCCACTCAATAACCGCGCAGTAACAATGTGCAGCTACAAAGGAGCCAGATCGGTCGTCGTAAGCCGCTCTCACGCTCCGGATCAGGTACTTGCGTACCGGAGCAGTCATCTTCGCAGTGTATCGCGTAAGCGAAGTGCCATGCGTATCTTGGCAAGACCGCGTTCCTTCGCGCGAGCGGAGGACGCGGCTTTTGCATTTGCCTGCACGGCTTAAGAACTTGGATGAATTTACCGGCTATTTCGCCCGCAGCCTTCGATAGTTCGCCTTGACCGTGCGGCGGGCCGGCCTCAGCGCCTCATGCATCGCCTTCTCGACAGCAGCACCGCTGAGCAGCGACGGGGTGCGACCCGAAAGCAGTTCGGGCCAGAACATCATGGCCGCGCTGACCATCGATACCTGGGCCGCAAAAACGCCGTCGGCCATCGCCGCGGCTTTCTCGGTAACTGCACGCATTGTCTCCACGCCGAGCGTGCCGTTGCCACTCTGCGCCTCGGCGGCAAGAAGCGGCATGCGCATCCCGATCACCGCCGGAGCCAGCATCAGGTCCGCCGCAACACCTACAGCCCTGCGTGTGCTTTTGCGTGTGCGCGCCATCGGCCCACCCCTCTCCTGCTTCGACTTGCCCAACTAGTGGAGGGTCGCTTCCCTGAAAGCCCGGCCGCTATCGCGGCTCGAACTGCGGATCGACGGGCGGCCGCAACCCATTGGCCAGCCGGTTGGTCTCATTCGCCATGCCGACAACTGCCATCAGTTCCATGAACTGCGCGTCGCTCATGCCCTTGGCCCGTGCCGAGGCCGTATGGGAATAAGTGCAATACTCGCAGCCGTTGGTCGCCGAGACGGCGATGTAGATGAGCTCCTTGGTGAGAGGATCGAGCGCGCCGGGCGCCATCACCTCCCTCACCGATTCCCAGGTGCGCTTGAGCAGGACCGGATCGTGCGCCAGCACCTTCCAGAAATTGTTGATCCAGTCGGTCTTCCGGGTCGCCATGATGTCGTCGTAGACGGCCCGGACTTCGGCGCCTGCGGCTTCGTACTCGACCGGCTCGACCAAAGCTTTGCCTGACATCACGGTCTCCTTGGCAGAATGGGCGGGGCGCAGGGCCCCGCCCCAAAACCTCAGCTTGGCTTGCGCAACTGCGCCTCGGCAAGATCCAGCGCCTTGGCGATCCGCTCGCCGGCGAGATCGATCGTCTCGCGCGTCCACATCAGCGGCGGCGAAAGGATCATCGTGTCGCCGGTGGCGCGCATCATCAGCCCGTTGGCGATCGCATGGTCGCGCACGATCACTGCAGCGCTCCCCGAAGGCAGGAAGCGCTCGCGCGTCTCTCTGTCCTTGACGATCTCGATCGCGCCCATCAGCCCGACGCTGCGGACCTCGCCGACCAGCGGATGGCCGGCAGCCCGCTCGCGCAGCATCTGCGCGAAATAGGGGCCCGTATCCTCGCGCACGCGTTCGACCAGCCCCTCCTTCTCGATGATCTCGAGATTCTTCAGCCCGACCGCGCAGCACACCGGATGTCCCGAATAGGTATAGCCGTGGTGGAACTCGCCACCCTTCTCCTCGAGCGTCTTGGCGATGCGGTCGCTCACCAGCAGGGCCGAGAGCGGCAGGTAGCCCGAGGTCAGCGCCTTGGCGGTCGTAATCGTGTCCGGCTCGATCCCAAAAGTCTCGGCGGCGAACCAGTTGCCGGTACGGCCGTAGCCGGTGATGACCTCGTCCAGCATGAGGAGCACGTCGTACTTGCGGCAGATGCGCTGTACCTCCGGCCAGTAGCTCGCCGGCGGGATTTTTACCCCACCCGCCCCCATCACCGGCTCGCCGATGAAGGCCGCGATCTTGTCCGGGCCAGCTTCGAGGATTGCGTCCTCGACCGCCTTGGCGGCTCTGAGACCGAACTCATGGTCGCTCTCACCCGGCAGCGCCAGTTCGTAGGCATAGGGCATCATCACATGCACGATGTTCGGCACCGCCCCGTGCAACTGGCCGTGCATCGGCTCCATACCGCCCAGCGAGGTGCCGGCGATGGTCGAGCCATGATAGGCGTTCTGGCGCGAGATGATCCGGTTCTTCTCCGGCTTGCCCTCCAGCGCCCAGTAATGCCGAACCAGCCGCAGCGCCGTGTCGTTCGATTCCGAGCCCGACGACCCGAAGAATACCTGGTTGAGGTGCTTTGGAGCGAGCTGCGCGATTTTTTGGGCGAGCAGCCCGGCAGCGGGAGGCGCGCAGCGGAAGAAGGAGTTGTAGTAGGGCAACTCCTTCATCTGCTCGTAGGCGACCTCGGCGAGTTCATTGCGGCCGTAGCCGATGTTCACGCACCAGAGCCCGGCCATACCGTCGAGGATCTGATGGCCCTCGGCGTCGTAGATAAACGGCCCGTCGGCGCGCACGATCATGCGGCTTCCCGCACCGCGAAGGTCCTTGTGGTCTGTGAACGGATGCAGGTGATGTTGCGCATCGATCTGCTGCAACTGCTTCAGCGAATAGTTGTGATAGGTCATGGCTATCCCTCAAAGATCATGGATCGGCCGGCGTGATGGCCGGATACGACTCTGTTCAATGAGGGAGCGTGGGCGGGGAAAAGCCAATGCGTGCGCACAGCCTGAGCATCTCCGTGTGCCGGCTGCGGGGCGACGGCGTCACGGCATGCCAACCATTGGCTGAAGGCATAACACGCATCGTTATTGGATAGCTTAAGCCAGGGAGGGCTTCAACTGCGGCGCCTTAGCGCCTTCAGTCGCTACCGCATCCCCTTCCCGGTCAGGCCGCTCGCCTTCGAACGGCTCCGCCTTCGCCCCCACCAGACGGAGCCGCGCCGCCGCCACCGCCTCATGCGCGAAAACTCATATGAGAGCACGAGCAGGCCGAGAGGAATCATCCAGAAGCCCAGGATCGGCAGGAAGCCAAGCATTCCGCCAATCACCAGCAGGACTCCGATGGTGATGCGCAGACCGCGCGATTCGGGCAGATGGAAGTGCCGCCCCCCCACCCTCACCTTGCGTCGCGGCCTCGGCACCTCGCCCTGCGGCCCTGCCGCTTCCGCCATCGGCAGCTCCGCTGCGAGCGGCTGGGAATGCGGCACGCCCGGGCCGTTTACATGCTTCATTCGTCGATCCGTTTCCATTGCGCCGCACATAGGCATTGGACAGAAGCAAAAAAATGTCTGGCGGCGCTTTGCAAAGCCAAAAGGTGTTTGCTATAGGCAGCCGCGACGCTGATCCGAGCTTCTGTTCCCCGGTAGCTCAGCGGTAGAGCAACCGGCTGTTAACCGGTTGGTCGCTGGTTCGAATCCGGCCCGGGGAGCCACTCTATTTTTCCAAGCTTAGCCAAAGACTTACGATCCTCTCCGGAGATGGCCCCGCGTCGGCGCGCGGGGTCTGGGCAATATCGGGCACGGCTCGCGGATCGGGGCGCATGGCCATTATTCTCAGGCTCCTTGCCTCCGCGCCCGCCTTTCATCCCATGCCCGAATCTTTTCCTCGATCCACGCTTCGATTTCATCCTCGACGAAGGCGACGCGGTTGCCGCCCAGTTTGACGGTCAAGGGGAACTTGCCGACTCTCATTCGTCAGCGAACTCGCTGAGATGGACTCTGCGCGCCCAGTTGAAGATCGACCGTGAGCGCGAAATCAGCGTTCTTGGCGAGCGCGATCGCGCGACTCTCATGCCGGAAAGCTCCATCGACCAGAGATTAACCGGCTGCGGGCTGAGCCCACCCGTCGGTGTGGCGATCCGGGCCACCCTTGCCCACGACTTCAAAAAGCGGAACAGGGCGAATCGCCGGTGCGGCGCTCTTCAGCGACAAATAGATGCGCGAAGCGTGCCGCAAGCGCGGCTTTCTGAATCTTGCCAATCGTGTTTCGCGGCAATTCATCGATGAAGATGACGCGCTTGGGCGTTTTGAATTTTGCGAGTCGAAGCGCAAGACGTGCGATGAGGTCGGATTCGGAGGGCCTGCTTTTTAGCTCGCTCGCGACCACAACTGCCACAACGGCCTCGCCGAAATCCGGGTGTGGAACGCCGATCACCGCGGCTTCCGAGACACTGGGCAGAGCGTTGATCTCGGTCTCGATCTCCTTGGGATAGACATTCAGCCCGCCGGAGATGATCAAATCCTTGCCGCGACCGATGATCGCTACCCGGCCCTCATCGTCCATCGTGGCAAGATCGCCGGTGATGAAGAAGCCATCCTTGCGAAATTCCTCTGCCGTCTTTTCGGGTAGGCGCCAGTAGCCCTTAAACGCGTTCGGCCCACACACTTCGATCGTGCCGATTTCGCCAGAATTTAGCGTTGCGCCCGTCTTGTCAGCGATGCGGAGCGCAACACCCGGCAGGGAGAAGCCCACCGTGCAAGGCACGCGTTCCCGCATCATAAGGGTTGGAGGTGATCATACCGCATTCGGTCATGCCGTAACGCTCGAGGATCTTATGTCCGGCGCCTCCTCGAATTGCACGTGGGTCTGCGGCAGGAGCGGCGCGGAACCTGAAATGAAGACACGGGTGCCGCGGCATAGCTCCGGTGTCAGCAGTCCGGTATCCAGAAGCCGCGTAAAGTATGTCGGGAACCCATCATAACAGTCACGTCGGGGAAGCGCGGCGATCACGTCACCGGCGTTGAAGTTCTCATGCCAAAGGATGCGCGCGGAGGTCAGAAAGGCTGTATTCAGGGCGACGAACAGCCCGTGGGTATGAAAGATGGGAAGAGCGTGCAGCAGAACGTCGCCGTCGTGCATACGCCAGATATCACAAAGGGCGAGTGCATTGGAGCCGAGATTTCGGTGTGTGATCATCGCTCCTTTCGACCGACCTGTTGTGCCCGAGGTGTAAAGAAGGGCGGCGACATCGTCCGGGCCTTGAGCGCAATCTCGCGCAGCGGGGGAGAGCTTGCCGCCATTGCACTCAGCGAGCCGACGCCCTCGGCGTCGAGAGTAGCGACGCTCGCGACGCCGTTCCGGGCGGCAATCGCCTCCGCTATTCCTTGCACCGCAGGATCGGCGACGATCAGCGCCGGCTCCGCATCGGATACGAAGAACTCCAGTTCAGCCGGAGTGTATGCCGTGTTGAGTGGCTGATAGACGACACCCAGTTTCAGGGCACCAAGATAGAGGGCGACATTGGCCAGTGACTTGCTGACCTGGACGGTCACACGGTCGCCTGTGCGTACACCCAAGCCTGCGAGCGCACCGGCATATGCAGAAGAAAGCTCTGCGATTTCTCCATAGCTGACTGTGCTTCCGTCCCCCAATATAAAGGCCGTACGATCGAGCCGAAGCGGGTCTCCAACAGTTTATAGAAATTGTTGTTCTCACTCATTGCGCTACCCGACCTTCGAGTGTGACAGGCCCGGTCACGTCGATAACCTTGCCAGGGTTGAGGATATTCGCGGGGTCAAGCGTCGTCTTCAGCCGCCGCATGAGGGCGAGTTCCTCGGGGCTTCTCGAGTGACGCAGAAACCGCTTCTTGGTAATGCCGATCCCATGTTCAGCTGAAATGGCGCCTCCATGGGCGGCGATCAGCCCATAGACGAGTTCATCGATCAGCGGCTTCATCTCAGGGTCCGGGACGCCTGTTGTCAGATGGAGGTTGCCGTCGCCGAGATGACCCATGATGTGGAGACCGCGATTCTGAGGCGCTTTCGCCTGAAGCTCGCGGCGAACCGCCTCCGCAAAGGACTCCATTGCATCAATAGGTAACGACAGATCGTAATCCACCAGCGTCCCAAAGAGCCGGATCTCTGCGTCAAAGTTCTCCCGGATATTCCAGATTTCCCGCCGCTCCCGTTCCGATTGGGCGACGACCGCATCCCGTGCACCGCCCCTTTCAAATGCGCTCGCGATCAGCGTCTCAAAGCGCTGCCTGTCGAAGGAAGGATCGAATCCCTCCGCTTCGCAGATGACGTAATAGGCGTGACCTCGCGCGAGTGGCGCGGTGCCGACGCCCTGCTCCCCGGTGTTGAAGTCGAAAAACTCCCCCCACATGATCTCGAAGGACGACAGGGTTCCGGCGAGTTGGGCGCGCAGCGCGCCGAGGAGCGCGGCCGCCGCGCCAAAATCATCGAAGGCGAGGAGCGCCGTGTCGGCTCCGGCCGGAAGAGGATGGAGGTGCAGCACGGCTCTCGTGATGACGCCGAGCGTTCCTTCCGAGCCGATGAAGAACTGCTTCAGATCGTAGCCGGTGTTGTCCTTCGTAAAGGGCGTGAGGTGACTGACAACAGTCCCATCAGAGAGCACCGCCTCCAGCCCTGCGACCTGGCTACGCGCCGTCCCGTAGCGGAGAGCCTGCAGGCCCCCAGCGTTCATGGCGAGTGCCCCGCCAAGGCTGGCGCTGCCGCGCGCCCCGAAATCCAGCCCGAAGCGAAGTCCGGCCACTTCCGCGCGCTCCTGTATGCGCTGGATCGTGGCTCCGGCTTCCGCCATCACCGTTGCGGATCTTGCATCTGGATCGGCAATGCCGTTCAGCCGCTCCAGCGAGAGCAGGATCTCGTCGCCGGCGGCCTGGGTGCCCTGGACGAGATTGGTGCGGCCGCCCTCTGGGATCACCTTCTGGCCGCGCGCGTTGCAGAGCGCCAGAACGCGGGAGACCTCGGCGACGTTTCCCGGGCGGACAAGAGCGCGTGCCCGCGTCGGCTCCTTTGTCCAGAAGTCGCGCGGCCTACCTGCGAGTTCGTCTCGCGACAGGACATGCGCGCCGCCGATCAACCCGGCGATCTCCTCGAGCACCATGGCGTTCTTATTCCACCGCCGCCATCTGACGCGGATCGATCCGCAGCCATACAGGAACTCCCACCTCAAGCATCTGCGCAGGGGGCGCACTGATCCGGAGCGCGGCGTCGCCCCCCGCGGGTTGCACCAGATAGTCCCAGGAATCGCCGAGATATGTGCGCTGTATGAGGGCGCCCGTAACGCTCACCTGCCCGTCGGAGGAGTTTGGCGGTGTCGACCTGATCTCGATGCTCTGCGGTCGCAGCGAGAAGGTGATGGTTCCGTTCGTGTTTGTGAGGCGGCCTGCGCCAAAGAGGGCCTTCCTGATCGCGAAGCCGTTGAAGACGATTTCATCCGGTGCAACCGTTCCGGTGATCAGATTGGTGCGGCCGATGAATTCCGCCACGAACCGGGTCTTGGGCTCATTGTAGATCGAATAGGGTCGGTCGATCTGCTCGATCCTGCCGTTCTTCATGACAGCGATCCGGTCTGAGGTGACCATCGCCTCGCTCTGGTCGTGCGTGACATAGACTGTGGTGAAGCGGAAAGCGTCGTGCAGCCGTCTGATCTCGAAGCGCATCTCCTCCCGTAGAGCCGCGTCGAGGTTGGACAGCGGCTCGTCAAGGAGGAGGACGCGCGGCTGGATGACCATGGCGCGCGCGAGGGCGACGCGCTGCTGCTGACCGCCGGAAAGTTCGCCCGGATAGCGGTCGGCGAGTTCGGCGAGCTTGACCAGTTCCAGCATGTCCCGGACCTTCTTGGCGATCGTGGCCCGGGACATGCTCCTGAGCTTCAGGCCAAAGGCCACGTTCTCGGCGACGGTCATATTCGGCCAGACCGCATAACTCTGGAAAATCATCGACATCTGCCGCCGCTCCGGGGGCACCGTCATGCCGGGCGACGAGATCGTCTGGCCGTCCATCTCGATCCGCCCGGCTGTCGGTGGGAGAAAGCCGGCCAGCATGCGCAGCATCGTCGTCTTTCCGCACCCCGATGGGCCAAGGAGCGACACGAGTTCTCCCGGCTGGATGTCAAGAGAGACGCCGTCTACGGCCATCATAGCGCCGAAGCCGCGTCGCACATCGATGAGACGCAACGTGGAGGCGATCGGCCGCTGCGACGAGACATCGTCCCCTGACGCCTCCTGGTTCGTATCGGCTCGGAATGGTCTCGCCGGCATTTCAGGACCTCTTCAGGATGATGTCGCGGCCAAGTAGCCTGTAGCTGATCGCCACGATAAGGACGGTCGTCACGAGCAGAATCACGCCGAGCGCCGCCATTGCCTCGAAATTCCCGTCCTCGCTCAGATCGAGAAGCATGACGGGGAGGACACGCGTATTGGGAGAGACGAGGAAGATCGCCGTGCTTAACTCGCGCATCGCCGGAATAAGCACCAGGATCCAGGATCCCGCGAGGCTTTTCTTGAGCAGTGGCCCCAGCACCTTTGTCAGCGCGGTCACGCGACTGCCCCCGAGGATCCGGACCGCTTCCTCCATTTCCGGGTTGATGCTACGCAGCGCCGCGACCGAGTTGGCGAAGGCGACGGGCAGAAAGCGCGCCGTATAGGCGAGGACGAGGATGGCCGCGGTCCCGTAGAGCGACAGAGGCGGGCTCGTATAGGCGATATAGAAGCCGACCGCGAGGACAATGCCGGGGATGACGAACGGCGTCATGGCGAGCATCGCAAGCGCACCGCCGAAGGGGACAAGCTTCCGGTTCAGGATGTAAGCGATCGTCAGGCCCAGAGCGACGGCGAGCGTGGCTGCCGAGGCGGCGTAGAAGAAGGTGTTCGCTATCGTCTGCGCCGAGCTTGGGTGCTCGAACAGCACATAGGCGAAGTTGTGGAGGGTGAAATTCGTCCAGGACAATCCCTTGCCCCAAGCCGTGCTGAAGGCGGCCTGGCTGAGCGCCGCGAAGGGAAGGAACACAGCAAGCGAGCAGATCAGCAGGCAATAGCCGAGCAGCGCCCATCGCCAGCGCCCGGTTACAATGAGACGACGCTGGCTGGTCTTGCCGGTGAGAGCCACATAGCCGCGGCGTCCAAGGACAAGGCGCTGCAGTCCGAAGAGCAAGCAGGTGATGGCGATCAGCGGGATAGAGTAGGCGGCAGCGGCCTCGACGCGCACCGGAAACTCGAAGAACTGCCAGAGTTGCAGCGTCATCACGTTGATTCGCGCCGGCAGTGCGATGATGGCCGGCGTACCGAAAAGCGCGATCGTATCGAGGAACGTGATGATGGCGCCTGCGGAGATGGCGGGCAAGATCAGTGGCAGGGTCACTTTCAGCGAGGTCCGCAGTGTTCCCGCGCCGAGGATGTTGGCTGCGTCCTCCATCTCTGAGGAGAGGAGGTCGAGCGAGTCGGACGCAAAGACGAAGATGTAGGGAAAGCTGTAGAGCGTGGTGACAAAGACCAGGCCGGAAAAGCTGAAGATGTTGATTATGCCGGAGGAACTGCCGGTCAGGCCCATCCACACCTGGTTCAGCCAGCCGGCGTTCGGCCCGGCGAGGAGTATCCAGCCGACAGCGCCGAGATAGGATGGCGTTATGAAGGCCCCGAGCACGACGCCGCGCACGAGTCCCTTGCACGGCATGTCGGTCCGCGAAACTGCCCAGGCCATCGGCAAGGCGACGATGATCGCAAGAGCGGTGACGCCAACCCCGTAGAGAATGGAGTTGGCGAAGGCGCGCAGGCTTCGAACCGAGCCGAAGGCGATTGCGTAGTTCTCCAGGACAAGGCTGCCGTCCGCTGGATCCTGGAAGCTCGTGATGACGATCCGCAGAATCGGATTCGCCACCAGGAACAGGAGCAGCGCGACAGTGAGAACGGCGAGGGCCTTCCACAACAGGGATCCGCGCAGCCACGCAGCAGTCGAGACCGGACGGATATCATGCGCAGGCATCATGCTGGTTCGGCCCCCAGGTGCAATTCAGGCGAGGTGACGGTCCGACCTACATGCCGAAGGTATCGCGCCACTTTTCCCGATTGCCGGCGACCTTCGCCGCAACGTCTCCCGGCGTCGGCGCGATCACACTGAGGTCATCAAGCGCTTTCGCTCCCGAAGACGGCGGCACGTCGGGCCGGATCGAAGGCAGGAAGCCTTCCACGGCGATTTTCATAACGTCCTCGCTGAGCAGGAACTCCATGAACAGCTTCGCCGCGTTTGGGCTTTTCGCGTTCTTCAGGACGGCGGAGGGAAACTTCACGGCCACGGCGCCGTCGGAAGGATAGATGACGCCGACGGGGTTGCCCTTCGCGGCGCTCTGCAAGGCCGTGCTCGGATCGCCAATCCCGACGAGGCGTTCACCGGAATTCAGAAGCGTCACCGCGTCATCGATTGAGCGTCCGATCTGCGGATCCGTCTTGGCCAGTTTCTCGAAGAAATCCCAGCCGTATTTGTCGGCCATTGCAACGGTCCAGACTCCCATCATGCCGCTATAATTCGGGTCGCCATAGGCACCCTTGCCGGCCCATTCTGCATTCGTCAGGTCGGTCCAGTTCTTCGGCGCATCCGCTTCACCGATCTTGTCGGTGTTGTAGACAATGCCAATCAGGCTCACCAGCGTTGTGGTGTAGTAGCCTTCCGGATCGAGGTTGCGATATTCGGCAACGATCTCGCTCTCGTTCGCCGGCGTGTAGGCTTCGAGAGCTCCCATTTCCTTCAGTTGCGGAAACTGGCTGACATCCGTGGAACTGAACACGTCTGCGAGCGGCTGGCCGGCCTTGATCTCGAGAAGCAGCCGCTGAAACGAAACCTGCGCCGTCGCTTTGATGCCGTTTACCGCGATCCCGGGGTACCTTTCCGAGAAGGCGTTGCTGATGACCGCGGCCATGTTCTGATCGAACTGGGCAGTATACCAGGTTAGGCTGCCCTCTTGCTTGGCTGCCTCGTACAGCGCCTTTTCTTTTTCCGCGTCCATCGCAAGAGCGGCGGTCGATATGCCGAGTGCGGAGATCGCCGCCGCGAGAGCCATTACGATTTTCATGCTGTTTCCTCCCAGAACAAGATGTGACGCGCATTGCGCCCATCGGGTGAATGGACGGTTGTCCCGTCTCTTTTGGCTATTGTGTCAGTCCCCTTCACTCAGCGCCCGTCAGGACGTCGCCGGCTGCAGACAGTCTCGAGATCTCTGCCTCGCTGAACCCATGCTGCAACATCACTTCTATCGTATGCTGGCCGTAGTCCGGTGCGGCTCGACGGATATCTACCGGCGTATCAGAGAACTTGACCGGGAATCCGATCGTCGGAACGGCTCCGCGTCGCGGATGCTCAAGCGTCGGGACCATCTGCCGTGCAATGACCTGTGGATCCCGGTGCATCTCTGGCACGGTCATGATCGGGCCGGCAGGCACCCCGATCGCCTGGAGCGCGGCGAGCCAGTCCGCGGTGGTGCGGGAACGGAAGACCGGCTCCAGGACGGAATCGAGCGCCGCCTTGTTCGCCATCCGGCTTGCATTGTCGGCGAAGCGCGGATCCTCGCCGACACCAGGGCAGCCGCATTCGGCGGCAAGACGGCGCCAGTTCGCCTCGCTCGCTGCACCCAGAGTGATCCACCCGTCGGACGTGCGATATGCCTGATAGGGCGCGCTGAGGGGATGGGCGGAACCGAGCGGGCCCGGGCAGCTTCCGGTCGCAAAGGCCATCGCCGAATGCCAATAGGTGAAGATGACGCCAGCCTCTAGCAGCGAGGTGTCGACGAACTGCCCTCGCCCGGTTCTTTGCCGTGCGAAGAGCGCGGCAGTAACGCCCATCGCCGCCAGCACGCCCGCGGCGATGTCGGTAATGGGTGGCCCGACCTTGACGGGTGCGCGACTGTCCTCAGCCCCGGTAATACTCATCAGGCCGGTCATGCCCTGCGCGACTAGGTCGAAGCCTCCCCGCTCCGCATAAGGGCCGGAACGGCCGAACCCGGACACCGCGCAATAGACAAGCCGCGGAAATTCCGTTTTGAGGTCATCCCATCCGAGGCCTAGCTTGGCCATCGTGTCGTGGCGGTAGTTCTCGATGAGAACATCGGCCGTCTTCAGAAGCCGGCGCAGCACCGCTCGTCCGGCGGGCGTCTTCAGATTGATGGCAACGCCGCGCTTATTGCGGTTCATCATCATGAAGGCATGCGAGGATGGATCGTCTGCTTCGCCCGGTACCGTGTCGCGCCGGATATCATCGCCGCCAGGCACCTTTTCCACCTTGATGACGTCGGCGCCCATGTCGGCAAGCATGCGCGCACATGTCGGGCCAGCCATGACGTGCGCAAGTTCGATCACCTTGACGCCCTGAAGCGGGCCGCCTGTCGCAGCCTCGGACGCCTCGCGCCCTTCCGGGAGATCACTCATGGTCATCGGCCGACGAAGACGGGGCTACGCTTTTCATTGAAGGCGGCCGTCCCTTCCAGGTAATCGTGCGTGTCGTAGCAAAGGTAGGCTTCGCCGAGTTCCTCTTCGGAAAGCGGCGTTGGATCGGCCAGCCGGCGGACGAACGCCTTATGCCAGCGATTCGATAGCGGGGCTGAGGAAAGGATTCGGGCGACCGTCCGGTCGACCTCCTCATCGAATTTGTCGGGTTCCACGACGCGGGTGACGAGACCTAGCCGCAGTGCTTCGTCCGCCCCGAAGATTCGTCCCTCCAGCAGGATCTCAAGCGCCTTGCTTCGACCGACGACTTCGCACAGCACCGACAATTCGGCGAAATCAAGCGTCAGACCAAGCCGGTTGGGCGGTATCCCGAACCGGCTGTCAGGTGAGCAGATCCGGATGTCGCACATGATCGCGAGTTCCAGCCCCCCTCCGATGCAGACGCCCCGGATCGCCGCGACGGTTGGGTGTCGGCAGCCATAGAGGTGACGGAACGGTCCCGATGTCCTTTCCGCATATTCGCGCGCCTGGGCGGAGCCCATGCGGTCAGCGCCGAACTCGCCGATATCGCTGCCGGCGCAGAAGGCACGCTCGCCTGCGCCGCGCAGAAGGACGCAGCGAATGGCGTCATCCTCGGAGAGCCTCCGCATCGTTTCTCCGAGCTCCGCGTACATGCCGAGCGTAAAGGCGTTGTGCTTTTCGGGCCGGTTGAAGGTGACGGTAGCGAGCGGGCCGCGTCGCTCAACCTGGATTTCATCCGTCATACGCCGCTCCCCGCCGCTGTCCCGAACGTTAACCAGTATTCCTGTCGCTAGAAATTACATAATTACAGAATTACGACAAGCGGAAATCGCAGCCCGCGGCGCCCGGTTGCTCCGGGCGAGAATCAGTGCGAGATGAAGGCCTATGCGACAACGCCGGCCAACACTTCTGCGCTTAGACGGGCGGCCGGCCCTGGTGCGCCGCTCGCTGCATGACGAAGTCACTGAGCTCTTGCGAGACCGCATCGTCGGAGGCTCGATGGCTCCAGGCGCATTCATCAACGAGTTGGAACTCGTGGAGCAACTCGGCATTTCGCGGACCCCGATCCGGGAGGCACTGAAGGTCCTCGCAGTCGAAGGGCTGGTGACCATCATCCCGGACCGGGGCAGCTATGTCGCAAGCCTCACCCCCGAGGAGGCACGCGCTCTGATCGAGGTTCTGGCCGAACTGGAGGGATTTGCGGCGGGACTCGCCTGCGAGCGGGCCGACCGCGACGATGTGATCGCCCTGAAGCGCCTGCAGGAGGACGCGGCGACCGCCTTCGCCGCGAGTGATAAGTTGGCCTATTCCAAATTCAATCAGGACCTGCATGCACGAATCGTGGAGAGCGCCCACAATACATTCTTGAGCGACACCCATCGCGCCTATACCGCGCGGCTTCGGCGCGTGCGTTATCTGGGAACGCCGACCCGCCCCGAGTGGGAAGAGGCCGTGCGCGAGCACGCCGAGATCGTGGCGGCGATCGAGGAAGGGAATGCGCCGAGAGCGAGGCAACTCCTCACGGGCCACATCTCGCGAATATGGCCGACGGTGCGGAGTGTGCTCTCGGAGCCGGTCCCGCCTGTATCAGCGCCGCCCCCTGATGGTCCCTGACGAGACTGTCGCCTGACGTCTGTAATTTGCTTGAGGCCCGGGTTTGAATCCCCCCACCCGCAAACCCTTGAACTGACAAAGCAGTGGCGCGTTGCCACCCGTTTTCGACTGAAACCTTGAGAACCTCATGTGAGCAGTCGCCCTTACAGCAGCCGCCACCCTGGTGTAGTTAGAACGAGTCCGGCCCCTATGGTCTGCCGCATAGATTTCGGGCGGAGAGCGAAGCCACGATTGCTTCGGTGCTTTTGACGATTGCCTCAACAAAATGGGCCGCAGGGAGGCCCTTTCTCGTCGGTTGCGGCTGCCAGATCTTGAGATAGTACGGAATTGGCTGGGCCAGGGGACGTACCGCTATTTGCGGCCCCTCGAAAGCCAGAGCCGTCAGCGGATTTACGATGGACACTCCGATATCGGCGGCCACCAGGGTTCCAATCGATGTGGCGGTGGTTGTCTCGATCAGCAGACGCCGGCTGCTTTTCGCGGCTTCGAACTGTTCGTCAACCTGACGCCGATAGGAATCTTCTTCCGAATAATAGATGAAATCATGACCATCGAAATGCTCGGCCTGAAGCACGCTGTGCTTGGCCAAGATATGTGAGCGCGGCATGATGCAGAGAAGATCTCCAGCGTAGAGGCTGAGGATGGAGCTCGAATTCCCGTCAATATTCCCTTCGACGATAGCTAGATCGAAGAATTTGCTGAGCAGATCGCGCGTCAGGGCAGTCTCTTCGAGAGAGTGTATCTTGATCGCCGAGTTCGGAAATCCTTCGCGAAAACGTTTGATCACCGAAGGCAAGAGGGCGTGTGCGAATGCTGGCAAGCAAGCCACGGTGACGCGCTCAAGCCGGTCCCCCTGGATGGTCAGGGCGGCACGCGCAATTTCGTTGATGCTGACAAAGGAGCGTTGGACAATGACATTGAGGGCGACCGCTTGCGGGGTCGCTTCCAGGCGCCGGTTCTCTCGATGGAAGAGGTTGAAGCCAAGCGTCGCCTCGAGGCCCTTCAGTTCCCGGCTTATCGTCGGCTGCGAGGAATAGAGCTGGGCGGCTGTTTCGGTCACATTCAGCGTGTGCATCAAGGATTGAAAAATCTCGAGCTGCCGATGGGTCAGTCGCATGTTCTGCCTGAAGAATGGAACCTGTCGCGACTGACATATCAGAAATGGTTTAACCGCGCATTAGAACGAATTTGACGGCATGCTTCAAAATCGTATTGTCCAGCCTCGCGAAGACCGCAACCAACATCAAATCTCCGAGGAACAATGGACAGCGATATATCGCGCCCGCATGTGGATTGTTTCTCATATGAGGATGGCAAACTCCATGTAGAAGGAGTCGCAATCGAGACGATTGCTCGCGAGTATGGAACTCCTGTCTACATTTATTCTGCAGAATCGGTGCGACGACGGTGGAAATTGCTTTCGGATGCCGTAACGCCACTTGGCGTCCAGATCTGCTATGCCATGAAGGCCAACAACAATCTTTCGTTGTTGCGAATTCTGGCCGGCCTTGGGGCGGGGGTGGATCTGGTCTCGGGTGGGGAACTCGAGCGTGCGCGAGTTGCCGGCATACCAGGCGAGAAGATGGTGTTCTCGGGGGTCGGCAAGACCTCGGAGGAGATACGTGCCGCGCTCGAGGGGGAAGTGCATCAGTTGAACGTCGAATCCGTCGAGGAACTGAAAGTGATCGATGAGGTGGCGGGTGCCCTGGGCAAGATCGCGACCGTCGTGCTGCGGATAAATCCGGATGTCGATGCGGGGACGCATCCCAAGATCACCACCGGCACGCGCAAAAACAAGTTCGGCATCGACTATCACCAGGTCCTCGCCATCTACGAGTTTGCCGCCCGGTTGCCTCACATAAACGTCGTCGGGCTGGCCGTTCATATCGGTTCACAGATCACGGACCTCACACCTTTCCGCCAATCCTTCGAACGCCTTTCGGGTCTGGTGGAGATGGTGCGCCAGCGGGGATACACAGTTGAACGGCTGGATCTGGGCGGAGGGTTGGGCGTTGCCTATGGTGCGGGACAACGAATTGATGTTGAAGCTTACGCCAAGGTCATCGGCGACACCCTCCGCGATTGCGATTGCGCGCTGACAATCGAACCAGGGCGTTTCCTGATTGCCGAAGCGGGGGCGCTTATCACCACGGTGATCTACAACAAGGAGACTGATGGCGAGCGGTTTTCCATCGTCGATGCCGGCATGAACGACCTGATGCGCCCGGCACTCTATGATGCCTTGCATCCCGTGTGGCCGATTATCGAGCCCACGGCAGATCAACGGGCGACCCCGTGTCATCTGGTCGGGCCGGTCTGTGAAAGCTCCGATACGTTCGGCAGGTTCACCTCTTTGCCCCGGCTGAAAAGAGGCGATCGGGTCGCCATTGGTGTGACCGGCGCATACAGCGCGGCCATGGCCTCGACATACAATGCGCGCCCCCTCGTACAGAAGGTGCTGGTGAACGGCGACCGTTATTCCCTCATCCGCCGCAAGCAGACCGTCGCGGATCAACTGCGATATGAACTGGCCGACGCAGGGCATGCATTGTGATGTCACGGAAAGAAGTCGAACGGGAATGGGTGACCGCGAAACCGCAGGGAGCCGCCCATGCCGAGGATGGACTGATCGCATTCACGAAGTGCCACGGCCTGGGCAATGATTTCGTGGTCGTGGACGGGCGCGCAGAGCCTTTCGAGCCATCCGACGCCTGTATCCGGTGGATATGCAATCGCCACCTGGGTATCGGCGGCGACCAGCTTCTGGTTTTCGAAACGCCGCGGAAGCCCGAAACGGCAGCGCGTTTGCGGATATACAATATCGACGGGATGGAAGCGGAAACCTGCCTGAACGCCACGCGCTGTGCCGCCTGGTTGCTGATGGAGGAGGCGAATTCGGACTCCGTCATGATCGAGACAATCGGCGGCCTGATCCGCGGCCAGCGCGCAGGCGATCATCGCGTCAGCTTGACGGTCGGCAGCGCCAAGTGGGACTGGCAGTCGATACCGTTGGCCGGCCCCCTGGACGCGGCAAATGGCCTCCTCGATAGCGGTCCGCTCGCCAACCCGATTGCCGTCAACATGGGAAACCCGCATCTGGTCTACTTCGTGCCGGACCGCGACGCCTTGGACGTACCGGCCCTTGCAGAACCGGTGCAGAAGAGCAGCTATCTGCCCCAACAGGCCAATATCGGAGTGGCCGAGGTCGTGTCCGTGGACCGGATCAAATTGGTTGTCTACGAGCGCCCGGGTATCCTGACCAAGGCTTGTGGTAGCGGCGCTTGTGCCGCGGCGCTGGCAGCCTGGAAGAAAAACCGGATCCTCAGCCGCGACGTCACCGTCGAAATGCCGGGCGGCCTGCTTGAGGTCAGCATCCTCGAGGACGAAGCGCTCGTACTGACCGGGTCGGTGTCCGTCGCGTTCCATGGTTTTTTTCAGAGCAGTGAGGCGAGGCACTTCGGACCTGGCGGGAACACAAGGTTCCCCTAAGAACTAACATATCGGTTTTGAATGAAAATGATTTCCAATTGATATTTTACAATGCGGTTTTAGGCACCGTATCAATAGCGAACAATCAACCGGGGGGAACTCTTGATGAAGTGGAATACCTTTATTCCTGCAATGTCGCGCCGAGCTTTGTTGGTCGGCACGCTGGCGTTGAGCGCCGCCCATCTGCCGCTCCAGACACTGTCGGCAGCGGAACTGGATGTCTTGACACTCGGCAAGGCAGGCGACCCGGACAACATCGATCCCGCCGTCACCGGCACCAACAACAGTTTTACGATCACCTATCCCGCCTATGAGCGGCTGGTGAAGTACAACGGCTCTGCCTCGGACGTGATCGGCGAACTGGCCGAAAGCTGGGAAGCCAGTCCCGATGCCATGGTGTGGACCTTCAAGATCGCCAAGGGCCACACCTTCTCGGACGGCACGCCGGTCACAGCGGAAGCTGTCAAATTCAGCTTCGAACGAGTCGTCAAGGTTGCGAAGAGCCAGGCGAAGCAGTTCACCCAGATCACTAAAATGGAGTTGGTCGACGCGGACACGATCCGCTTCACTCTTGAGAATCCGTCAGCGACTTTCCTGTCGCTGCTTGCCGGTTCGGGCGCCAGCATCGTCAACCCGGCCGTAATGCAGCATGAGGTTGATGGCGACATGGGCCAGGCCTATCTGGCTGACCATACGATGGGTAGCGGCGCTTATCAGGTCGCCAGTTGGGAAAAGGGCCAGCAAATTGTCCTGGAGGCGAACCCGCACTATGCCGGAAAGGCTGATCTGAAAAAGGTCGTGGTCCGTATAATCAAGGATGCATCCGCTCGCCGTCTGCAGCTTGAAAAAGGCGATCTCGATCTGGTCGAAGATCTGCCATCCGACCAACTGGAATCGCTGGCTGGCGCGGAAGGAGTGGCTATTGTCGACGAGCCCGGCTTTTTCGTCACCTATCTTTATCTGAACAACAAAAGCGCTCCGCTCGACAATCTGAAGGTCCGCCAGGCGATTTCTTACGCCATGGACTATCAGGGCATCATCGATGGCGTTCTGCATGGGAAGGCCAAGCAGATGCGCGGCGCGGTTCCCTCGGGCATGTGGTCGCATGACGAAACCGTGAAGCAGTACACCTACGATCCGGAAAAGGCCAAGGCGCTGCTGGCGGAGGCCGGCGTTTCCGATGCCAAGCTTGGCTATCTCTATGCCAAGACCGACCCGAACTGGGAAGTAACGGGCCTCGTTCTGCAACAGGCTCTTGCGCCTCTCGGCATCACGCTGGAAATGCAGGAAAACGACTATCCGACCATGCGTGACAGGATCGACAAGGGCAATTTCGACATCGCTGTCGGTAATTGGTCGCCGGATCTCTCAGATCCGTCGGAGTTCGTGAAATGGTGGTTCGACTCGAAGTACCATGGGCTGCCGGGCAACCGCGCATTCTACTCCAATCCGGAGGTGGACCAGCTGATCCGGGATGCTGACGTGATTTCCGACCAAGCGGCGCGCGAACAAGCCTACAAGAAGGTTCAGGCAATAACTGCCGAAGAGGCGCCTTACGTCATGCTTTTCCAGCGCAACTTCCAGTTTGCCATGCGCAGCAATGTGGAAGGCTATGTCTATAACCCGATGCTGGTGCAGATGTACAACTTCGCTGACATGAAGAAGAACTGATGGCTTGCATGCCCGGGCCATCAGTGTCCCGGGCATCCTTGTCGCGTTTCATACCCGTGTAAGTCAGCGAGCGTTAAATGTCCTTCGCCAACATGATCCGGCGGCGCCTCCTCTTCTTGCTCCTCGTCGTCTTTGGCGTTTCGCTCGTCACGTTCGTGATCTCTCATATGATCCCCGGTAATCCGGCGGAGATGATTGCGGGTGACAAGGCGCCCAGGGAGCTTGTCGAGAAGATCTACAAGGACATGGGCCTCGACCGCCCGGTTCTGGTGCAATATTTCAAATATATTTCGAACCTACTGCAAGGCGATCTCGGCACATCCATCCGGACGCAACGCCCGGTCCTGAACGATATCCTGATCTTTTTTCCGGCGACGCTCGAATTGGCCATTGTCGCCTTGAGCATTTCCATCATCTTCGGCGTGCCGCTTGGCGTCATTTCCGCGCTCCGCAAGGACAAGGTCGTCGATCATATCGGCCACACGGTTTCCGTAACCGGCATTTCGACGCCGGCCTTCTGGCTCGGACTGCTGCTGATCTATTTTTTCTACGGTAAATTGGGCATTCTCCCGGCCTCCGGGCGCATCGACAGCTCCATCGCGCCGCCTGCCCATGTCACGGGCCTGTATCTGGTGGACTCGTTGATCGCCGGCGATTGGCCCGCCTTCAAGAGCACGGTCAACCACTTGATTCTTCCGGCGTTGACCCTCGGCTTCATACATCTAGGCGTTGTGATGCGGCAGATCCGCTCCGCCATGCTGGAGGTTCTACGCGAGGACTACATCCGGACAGCGCGCGCCAGCGGTCTGTCACCGACACGGATTGTGCTCGATCACGCGCTGCGCAATGCTCTGATCCCGTCGGTTACGATCATCGGACTTGCCTTTGGCGACCTCCTCTATGGCGCGGTGCTGACCGAAACGATTTTTGCCTGGCCGGGCATGGGCAACTATGTCGTGCTGTCGATCACAGCGCTCGATTTCCCGGCAATCATGGGTTTCACCATTGTCGCGTCCACCGTCTATGTTCTGGTGAACCTGATGGTTGATCTTCTTTACGCGGCGCTTGATCCGCAAATACGTGCCATCGGCTGATGAACAATAGCGTGACTGAGACCGACCATGTCGATTGGGCCGGGGTCTTCTACCGGATACGCCAGCAGCCGCAGATGATCGTCGGCATGATCATTGTCGCGCTCGTGCTGTGCACCATGGTTTTCGCGCCCTGGATTGCCCCCTATGAGCCGACCAAACTCGATATCCTCAACCGTCTTGCGCCGCCGAGCGGCAATCACTGGTTCGGAACCGATCAGATCGGCCGCGACATTTTTTCAAGGGTCATCTACGGCTCACGGATTTCGGTGACGGTTGGCCTTGGCGTCGTCCTGCTCGCCATGCGGACGGGGGCGGTGATTGGTGCCTTCTCCGGCCTCGCCGGCGGCAAGGTCGATACCGCGATCATGCGCATCATGGACGTGATGCTCTCCTTCCCGTCTTTCGTGATGGCAATAGCGCTGGCTTCTGCCCTTGGCCCGAGCCTGACCAATGCGATGCTCGCCATCGCTGTCCTGCGCATCCCTTTCTATGTGCGTCTCGCGCGCGGCCAGGCGCTCTCCCTGCGTGAACGTTCCTATGTCAAGGCGGCTGAGACGTTCGGGTCGTCCCGCATTCGCATTGTCTGGCGCCATATCGTGCCCAACGCGCTGCCACCGATTCTTGTTCAGGCCATGCTCGATATCGGTGCAGCAATCCTGACGGCCTCGGCACTCAGTTTCATCGGCCTTGGCGCTCAGGAACCGGCAGCGGAATGGGGAGCCATGGTTGCCACGGGCCGCAATTTCCTGCTCGACCAGTGGTGGTTTCCGACTTTCCCAGGACTGGCGATCCTGACGACCGCCATTGGCTTCAACCTCTTTGGCGACGGGCTTCGTGAAATCTTCGATCCGCGCGCGCAGGGACGATAACCTACATGAACCGACCCGTATTGAAGGTCGAGAGCCTTTCGCTGGAATTTCCCCATCGCCTGGGTGGCTTCCCAGCACTCGAGGGAGTGAACTTCCACATTGCGCCGGGCGAGATCGTCGGGCTCGTCGGCGAGTCCGGCTCGGGAAAATCGGTAACCGCCATGTCCGTTCTCCGGCTTCTGCCGGAGGGTGCCACGCATTATCGCCGCGGCAGGATCCTTGTTCTTGATCGCGATGTGCTCACTGCCGATCCTGGCCAACTGCGCAGGATGCGCGGCGCGACGGCTTCGATGATCTTTCAGGAGCCGATGAATGCGCTGAACCCGACCATTCGCATCGGGCGGCAGATAATGCAGGTCATCCGCACCCATGAGAAACGGGTCAGCAAGGCGCAAGCGGAAGTTCGCGCACGCCAGTTGCTTGTCGAAATGCAGGTGCAGGATGTGGACCGCGTCATGCGCTCCTATCCGTTTGAACTTTCTGGTGGTCTGCGCCAGCGCGTGCTGATCGCCATGGCGTTTTCCTGCAATCCCTCGCTCCTTATTGCCGATGAGCCGACCACGGCGCTCGATGTCACGGTGCAGGCACAGGTGCTGGGCCTTCTGCGCGAACGGGCGCGCGAACGGGGCATGTCCGTCCTTTTCATCACGCACGATCTCGCCGTGGTCTCGCAGTTGTGCGACCGGGCTTACGTGATGTACGCGGGCCGCATCATTGAACAGGGCGCGACCCGGGAGGTCCTGCAGAAGCCGCTGCATCCCTACACGCGCGCGCTTCTGCAATCGCTGCCTGAGGCGGCGGAGCCCAAGCACTATCTCGCAGCCATTCCCGGCACGGCCGCGAGTGCTGCCGACCGGATCAGCGGCTGCAGTTTCCGCCCGCGTTGCGCTCTGGCCACGAATAGTTGTTCGCAACTGCCCCCGCTGGCGCCGAGCCGTCGGTCAAGCGAACACGAGGTAGCCTGCTGGCGCTCGGAAGATACAATAGAAACGGATGGAAGTGTCGCGACGGCACCAAAAATGATGGCCGCACCAGGTGGTGATCCGCACGCGCCACCGCTTCTCCGTCTCACCGATGTGTCAGTCCGATTTCCGGTCGGTCACACCTGGCTTGGCCGGCCTCGTTCCCATGTCCACGCGCTGAACGGGGTCAGCCTCGATATCCGGCGCGGCGAGACGCTCGGCATCGTGGGAGAATCCGGGTGCGGCAAGAGCACGCTTTCTCAGGTTGTCATGGGCTTGCAGCCCGTGACAACCGGGGAAGTCATGTTCAACGGTCGCGACATTTTCGGGCAATCGCAGGCGGACTTGAAGAAGCTCCGTCAGAATTTCCAGATCGTCTTCCAGGATCCGCAGGGTTCGCTCGATCCGCGGATGTCGGTCGAGGCGTTGATCAGCGAGCCGCTGGTCGTGGCTGCTGAACTTTCGAAAGTGGAGATCCGCGAACGGGTTCTGGATCTTGCTCAGAGGGTCGGACTTCGCCCGGAGCAGTTGTCTCGTTACCCGCATCAATTCTCCGGCGGACAGCGGCAGCGAATCGCTATCGCCCGTGCGCTGGCGCTTCAGCCCGACCTCGTCGTTCTTGATGAGAACACATCTGCCCTGGACGTGTCGGTCCAGGCGCAGATCCTGAATCTGCTGGCCGATCTGCAGCAGCAGATGAATCTCACCTATCTCTTCATTTCCCACAATGTAGCGGTAGTCCGACACTTTGCCGACCGCGTTGCAGTCATGTATCTCGGCGAGGTCGTGGAACTGGGCAATGCAAGGGACGTGCTGGAGCGTCCGGCCCATCCTTATACGCGCTCGCTGTTGGCAGCCGTTCCCAAGCTGGAGCACGAAGCTGGGCTCAGCCAGCCGTTGCGCAATACCGAGTTACCCAGCAATCGTCGCCTCCCGACAGGGTGCTTCTTCAAGGATCGGTGTATCCACGCCGACCACAACTGCACAACACGGCAGGAACTGCGGGGGCTGAGCGACGGGCGAAAGGTCCGTTGCGTCCAGACGGGCGGGTTTTCGCTTCAACAGGAGGTGGTTTCGGCATGAGGATTGCGCTGGGCGGATTTCAGCACGAGACCAACACATTCGTGCCGGAGACCACGGGCTGGGTGGATTTCAATACGGCAGGCGGCTGGCCGCCGCTGACGCTCGGCGCGGCGATCATCGACACCATGGCAGGACGCAACCTACCGGCGGCGGGCATGATCGACGAAGCCATGGCACAAGGCATTGCCCTGGAGCCTCTCGTGTGGTGCCAGGCCGAGCCCGGTGGCATGGTTGAGCTGGCAGCCTACGAGAGGATCCTTCAGCTCTTTCTGGAGGCTATCGTCGACAAGGGACCATTCGATGCCATTCTCCTCGATCTTCACGGCGCGATGGTCGTCGACGGGATTGGAGATGGAGAGGGCGACTTTCTTCGCCGTTTCCGCGAGGCCGTCGGCCCCGAGGTGATGATCGCGGCCAGTCTCGATCTCCACGCCAATGTCAGTCAAGCCATGGTCGACAACAGCGATTTCATGTCGGCTTACCGCACTTATCCGCATGTCGACATGGCCGAAACGGGCCGTCGCGTGGCGCGTGTCCTGTTTGACATGCTGCGAACGAACAAGCGCCTTGGCAAGGCTCTGGTTCAGTTGCCCTATCTTATTCCCATCCCTGCCCAATGCACGCTTTCCGAGCCGACGAGGACGATCTATGAGCGGCTGGAAGGTCTGGAACGGGACCATGGCGTGCAACTCAGCTTCTCGCCGGGCTTCCCGCCTTCCGATACGGCGGATTGCGGCCCGACGGTGATCGCCTATGGCGCGGGTACGCACCATGATGCCGAACGGCTTGCACATCTGCTGGCAGAGCATGTCCTGCAGGCTGAAAAGGCCTATTCAGACGATGAAGTCCTTGACGATCGCGCAGGTGTGATGCTCGCCATGTCTCTGGCAGAAACCGCAACGCGTCCGATCATTCTGGTCGATACCCAAGACAATCCGGGCGCGGGCGGTTCAGGCGATACGACCGGTTTGGTCAAGCGCCTCCTGGAATGCAAGGCGAAGGGGGCCGTGGTGGCGGTTCTGTTCGATCCGACAGCCGCGATGCTTGCGCACGAGCACGGCATGGGAGCCCGGTTCGATGCCGAAGTTGGTGGTCGAAACGGCCCTGCCGGCGTCGCCCCGCTGAAGGAAACCTTCGAGGTCGTCGCCCTGGCGGACGGGGAGTTCCAGGGAACCGGCGGCTTCTATGCAGGCGCCACGGTCGATTTCGGGCGGCTGGCGCTTTTGCGGATCGTTGACTCCGACGTTGCCATCGTCGTCGGCAGCAGGCGCTCACAGGCGGGAACGCAGGCGATCTTTCGCCATCTGGGGATAGACCCGGGAGCGCAGAAGATCATCGGTTTGAAGAGCTCGGTCCATTTTCGAGCAGACTTCCAGAGCATCGCCGAACGCATACTCGTGGTGAAAAGTCCGGGCTACAACACCGCCGACCCATCTGAACTCCCGTACCGGCGGATTCGCAAAGGAATAAGGTTGCGGCCTACGGCCAGTTTGTGAGGATCGGTGTTGTCCATGAGTTTGGTGGCAGCAAGCGGACGAGAACGCATTCAAAGTTGCCGCTAAGATGCAGAATCAGTTGCGAACTGACCAGCAGGCTGCCACCGATCGGCGCGGCGACGCTGGTGTAGTGTCCATAGACCGGATTGACGCCGGCGAGCGCCGCCGAGGCGAGCCCATCCGGTACGCTGACCACCGCATTGATCAACCCGGCCGGGGACATCCTTTTTCAGGACGCGGCGCCATGATCGTCGGTGGGGCGCATCAGCCATGATGAGGTCTTTCCGCCTCGCCGCCGTCGACGAGCCATGTCCGGGCATCCTCGACCGCCCGCCGGGTCGACTGCCTGCGGATCGACGTGGCATCATAGAGTTGCACCGGCCCGCTCAGGCGAAGCTGGCCCGTCCGGACCATCTGATCGCGCACCCGCTGGCTGATCCCGGTGAGATACAGCCGTCCCTCCGCGTCCGCGAGCTTGTCGGCGTAGTTCGCCAGCACGTCCTGCAACGTAGCGCCCGCGACGCTGAGGTCGCGCAGCCGCAAGACCACGGCCGGCTTGCGCGAGCCTTGAGGCGCCGGCAGCAGCCGCTCCAGGGTGTGGGCGCCGGCGTAGAACAGGTGTCCGTAGACATCGAGCACCGTCACGCTATTGGACGGCAGCCGCTTGGGCGGTTCCTGCTCCTCGATACGGCCGTCGGAACGCTCCACCAGTTCGACCAGGGAGACGTCCGTCGAGGCTCTGCCCACATAGAGCAGCGCCGACAGCAGCACCCCAATACCGACCGCCGCCTGGATCGAGAGGAAGAGCGCGGCGAGGAAAGTACCTCCCGCCGCCAGGTGCGACGGCAAGCCGGTATGCCAGACCGCCCGGATCTCCCGCGGCTTGAGGCTGGTGACCCCGGCCAGGATCAGCAATGCGCCGAGCGCAGGCATCGCGATCGAGGACACCAGACCAGGGAAGATCATAACGATCAAAGCCATCCACACTCCCGCGAACACGACTGCCCAGCGGGACTGCGCGCCGTAGATCACATTGAGTGCCGTGGCGCTAAGCGAGCCGCCGACCGGCAAACCATTGAAGAGACCTGTTGCAGCATTGGCTGCGCCCTGGGCAACGAAGTCCCGCGACGTGTCCCGGTGCGCTCCGTCCGGGTTGGGCACGCTCTGACTCACCCCGGCCCCCTGGACGAGAATGACGATGGCGACCGCCATCGCCCCGGTGATCACGTCGAGCGTGACGCTGGACAGCGCCGGCAGCACCGGCATCGGAATGCCGCGCGGGATCTCGCCGATGTCCCGGACGGTCTCTACGCCGCCAAGGTCGAACAGGGCCACGATCCCGGACGGGATCGCAATTGCCACCAGGCGGCCGAAATTGCTCAACGGCGTGCGCGGCAGCAGCACGGCAAGCACCAGCGTGAGGACAGCCAAGGCCAGCGACACCAGATTGATCTCGCCCAGATTGACGAGCAGGTTAAAAGTCTGTGCGATCCGATTGCCGCCGGCGGCCTCATGGCCGGTGACGACGGGAAGCTGGTTGAGGATCAGCAGCACCGAAACGCCACTCAGGAAGCCGGTCGTGACCGAATAGGACACGAAGCGGATCAGCCTCCCGAACCCCAGAAGTCCGAACGCGATCTGGAAGACTCCCACCAGGATGACCATGGCGGCGAGCGCGGCGGCGCGCTCCTCGCCCTCAAGTCCGCCGAGGGCTTGGCTCGCCGACAGCGACGCCGCGGCGGTGGTGGCGATCATCATGAGCTGGGTGCTGGAGAACAGACCCCCCGCCGCCGGTCCCGCCATGTTGGCGTACAGGCCGTAGATGGGATTGACGCCCATCAGCACACCGTTCGCCATCCCGTCGGACACGTTGCTGACCGCGCTGCTCAATCCGGCGACCCCGTCCCGGCGCAGGGACGCCCAACCCGGCAGCTTCGACCACAGGCGGTTCGCGACTGCATCGTGCAACTCGCTTAAGCCCGGCAGGTTGATCGCGGGCTCCGGCTCGGATGCGTCATCCCTCGGGATTTGCGCTTCTTCCGTCATGCAGGTTTTCCTGACGCTGCGTGGGCCCTGTAGGTAGACATCGACGCGGCCCACGCCGCGATCATTCGAGCTTGATGCGAATGGTCTGAACTCCCCGCTCGGTTGCGACCTCCAGGATGTGGGGTACGTTTTCGAACGGAATGATGCTGATGCTGCCGTTGCGCTCTAGATAGGCGCGCTTGATCCGAGACGGGTCCTGTCGGTTCTGAAGGCGGAGAGCCTGCTCCAGATCGTGCTTGGAGAGCTGTGCCGCCCGCATCTCCTCCTCCTGCACCTGCCCATCCTTGATCAGGAGGCGGGGCTCCCCTTTCACGAGGGGGCCGAAGAACGAGGTGCTCGCGGCGATAGTCGCAAAGACCCAGTGGGCTGCAAGGAGCGCACCGCCCGCCAGGATCGTGGGGACGAATGGAGCCGATCCGTTAATGGCTCGGCTCAGGATGGAGCCAAGCATGATGGCGACGATGACATCGAAAGCAGTGGCTTGGCTCAGGAAGCGTTTGCTGCCGATCCGCACCAGCAGCAATGCGAGCGCGTAGACGAGTATCGCGCGGAGCGCCATCTGGCCGGAATTGACGTTCTCCACATTGCGCTCCAAGCCGAGGAGCAAATGAAACTGCTCCGAGGCGGACTGGAGCACGGCCCTTAAGGACTCGATCACACGACTTCGTCTCCTTTAGCGTGAGTTGGCCCGGGCACGTCGCGCCGAACTATCGGTGCGTGCCCTTGGTCTCTCGTTCCATGGTGAGCGGCTCCCTCTGCGCGAGCTCCATGTCGATCCTCACGAGGCACGATCCTTCTGCTTGCGGTATTTCACCTCGCGCGTTCCGAACATATCGAGATCGAAGGGTGCCCGATCCTCGCCGATTTCGTGCTGCACGAGAGCATGGAGCTTCGCGAGCATGCGTTCGATCAGCGCCTGGTCCCGGCCAGGGTGATCGGGGTGAGCCAGATTCTGGAGCTCGCCGGGATCGTTCACGAGGTCGTAAAGCGCGGCATCGCTGGTTGCGAGGAGTTCGTCGAGCGTGGACGGATTGCCGTATTCCTCCGGGCTGAACCAGCGCACCAGCTTGTAGCGCCCGTCCACGACCGCCCGGAAGAAGTTGCGCTTCTTGAAGTCGGGCGCGCCATATTTCCGCCCGGCGTCTTTCAGTTCTTCCGGTTTGTGGACAGCCTCCTCGGAAAACTCGAGGCTGAAGTCGCTGAGTTCCTTCAGAACGCCGGTCAGGGACCAATCCTTGTCGAGCATGTTGAGCCCGTCCCAGCAGATGAGCGCACCGTCGCCGGGAGCGTGGACGCTGCCGCGCGGACCGTCTTCGCTGGGATTCGTGAGCGGGACCTTGAGGCTGCGCCCCTTGAGATGCGGATAGCGTTTGCGGATCTCCTCATCGTCCAGACCCGAGTAGGCCAGGAGCGTAGGCGCGAGGTCGAGGTGCGAGCCGACGGCGGCGGTGCGCTTTCCCTGAGGCCCGTCGGGCGCGCAGACAGTGAGGTTGACGACGGCCGCCTCCTCGAAGGGGATCGCGCCCTTTTGGGTCATGTGGTGCGCCCCGTTCATCTCGCCGTGGTCGCCCGTGAAGATCACCACCGTGCTCTGCCAAAGGTCCAAACGGTCGAGCGCTGCGACGATCCGGCTGAACTCGGCGTCGACCAGACGCATGCAGTTGACGAGATAGTTCCGGTGCTTCAGCCAAAGGTCGACGCGGTCGTCGGGAATGCGCCCATAGTTCAGGTCCACGTTCTCCTTGTAGTGGCGTACGCCGGGCGGCTGCCGCTCATAGTCGTCGGCGAAATTGTCCGGCATCTGGACATCCCACTCCTGCTCGAACCAGCCGAGCCGCTGCACGGTGGTCTGCATGCCGGCCGCCGCGCCCTTCGGGTGCGGCTCCTGGACAGGATCGGTCTGCAGGAACATGACGTCATGTGGATTGACGAGGCTGCACACCAGCAGCCAGGGCTGTTCGAGCGCCGCCGCCTTGTGCTCCAGCCAGTCCACCGCCTCGAAGGTGGCGGTGTCATCGAGCATGGCTCCCTCCAAGGGCGCGCCGAACATCTCGCCCCATTGCTGGAAGTCGGAGAAGCCATAGCGCTCGAGAGCGTCCTCTCGCGTCGGAACGGCGGAGAGGTGCCACTTGCCCTTGAACGCGGTGTAGTAGCCCTGCTCACGCAGGAGATGTCCGATTGTCGGGATCTCTTGGGACAATTCGCCGATCCACGCGAAGTTGGTATTGTCCCACAGCCCCGTGTGCCTGGCGTGCACGCCGGTCCACATGGTGGCGCGCGAGGGCGTGCAGATGGGCACCGTGCAGTATTGCCGGTCGAAGCTGACGCCCTGGGCCTCGAGGCGGCGCATGGCCGGGAACTGCACCGCTTCCGGCACCTGCATATGGGTCTGCCACTGGTCCATGCAGAGGATCAGGATGTTCGGTTTGCTGGCCTGGTTAGACCGCGTCATCACTGCCTCCTTTGCTATCGTCTCCCATCTGCTTGCCGCGAAGATAGTTCCCCTGCAGGCGCCCCAGTTGCCTGCTTTTCGCGGGCCCGTTCACGCCGCCCGAACTCGCCCGCCGCCAGGAGGACAACGACCATGCTGATCATCGATGCCGTCAGCAGCATCAGGAAGACATCGGGCCGGGTGGCGAAACTGTCCTGCGCAATCACGAAAGCCGCCGCGTAGTTCCGCTGCGCCGAGCCCAGCGCGAGTGACTTGCGCGTCTTTGGATCAGGCCCGCCGAGCAGATAGCCGGCGGCCAAGCCTATGAGGATGATGGTTAGCGCTCCGGCGAGCGCTCCCGTTCCGATGAGACTGAGCACCGCCGGGATGTTGCCAAGGTTGAGGACAAGCATGATCGCCAGGCTGACATTGGCGATGTCCGCCATGATCGGGCGCGTCATCTCCGCCTCTTCGTCATATCTGACATTCATGAGGAGGCCTCCTGCCAGAGGCAGCAGGATTTGCAGGACCAGCGGCATGGCGATCGCCACCGCGTCCACGGCAATGCCGGGGATGAGCAATGGCAGCGTGAAGGGAAGAAGGATGATCGTCGCTATGACCTGAAGCGTCACCAGGCTGCCGGCAAAGGCGATGTCGCCGCGCGCCAGCTGAGCCGCCTTGATCGTGATCGGCGCGCCGGCCACCGTGCTCATCAGGATCAGGCCAACCTTGAGATCTTGCTGGAGCGGCAGCAAATGCGTGAGTAGCCAGACGACCGCGGGCAGAAGCACGAAATTGATCCCCAGCGCGGCCAGGACCAAGGGAACGCTTTTGAGCGGCGCAAGCAGATCACGCAGGGTCAACCCGAGCCCCAGGCCGAACATGCTGGTGGTCACAAAGGCCAGCGTGAAGGTACTGTTGAGGCTGCTGACGATTTCGCTCATCACTTGCCAGCGCTCGGCGTCCATTCCACAGCTTCGATGTTTGCCGGACGTGGATCGAAGCGTGTCCAAGCCTTGTCAGCGTACCGGGCTGCGCCGGTCGATATCAGGACTTCGGAGCGGCTTCGACAGCGCTCGAGATCGCCAACCTCGCTTGGGACATCGAACGATCAGCGCGTCCTTCAGGCCGCAGCCTCACGGGCCATTGCCAATGCCTGCTCCAGCTTGCTCGATCGCCTCTCGTCATCGACGCGAATGTTTGCGATGCGCCTGTCGATGCTCGCCTTGGCGTCGGGTGCGGCGCGGACAGCCTGATGCTCCAGGGCACCGACCTTCGCCTCCGTCTCCTGCCGCAAGCGATCGATGCGCGACTCGGTGCGTTCGGCGGCCCGTCTGAGCTTTGCCCGGACCTCATCGATCCTTGTGGCAAGCCTTGCCTTCGTTTTTTCCGGGGCTTGCGCGAGTTCCGCCTGGTATTCGGAAAGCTCGCGTCGCGCGAGTTCGATCTCGCCGCGCAGCCTGTCATCTTCGAAATCATCGCTCCGCCGGCGCACGACAATCCCGCCGATCGACTCCATCCGGGAATCGAGCGGCGTTATCCATTCTTCATCGATTGTGGCGACCACGGCCCAATGACCTGGCCTCAGTTCGCGAGACACCTCGTCCAGGAAGTCGAAACCGACGCCGAGATCCATGGCGTCATGCCAGCCGCCCATAACCGCTCCGCCAGCGGCGCCGAGTGCCGCCACCGGCGGTCCGCCCAGCATTCCGAGCAATCCTCCGACCAGGGCGCCCAGTACCATCCCTCGTGGACCTCGGGGCCTTGTTTCCTTTTGCGTCACCTCGCCGTCGGAATTCTTGCTGACAATCGCCGTCGCGTAGACGGTGATGGTTCCCTCATTGTCGAGTTCATCGAGGAGGCGTACGCCCTCGTCGGCCTTCTCTTCGTTGGGGAATATGACGACGACGAACCGGCTCACAGGTTTCTCCTCTGGAGAGCTCGCTTGGTCTGGCTTTCCATCGGCGTTTGAGTGGCCCTGCGCTTCGGACCGGCGCTTCAACCTGTGGCTTGCCGGCCGCTGTGGCTCGTTCCGCCTGGCCGGACCTCGATGCGATGCGACCGTTGTGCCGCGAACTCAGATGACAAAATGCGTCTCCGGAAAAGCGACCTAACTGAACTCTGGCGAAGAGCCATCGTTCCGTACTTCTCCGTGCAATCTCGAGACAAAACTTCAGACCGGCGGGATCGTAGAGCGGCGGAAGGCTCTTGCAGCTTGTCGCGAAACTTTCAGCCTGGCGGTTGGTCCTGAATGTGGACGGTGCCTCCGAGCGCGTTCATACGGCTTTCGAGACCTGCCATGTCGTCGGCATCGACATCGGCGACGAGGGCCGACGCGTCTGTGCGCAGGTGACGAGAAACGTCCTCCATGATCTTCCTATCCGCACTGCGGTTGGTTAGCGCGGCCGATGCACCAAACACCGCGCCGCCCGCCGCTAGGATGGCTGCTGCTAGCAACCCCACACCCAATCCTGCCAGGCCACCGACCAGCGTGCCGGCGGCGACAGTCCCCAGCGCGTCGTCGGACGCGACGTGCATCGACAGTTTCCCTTTGGCATTCTTCGTGACAATAGCCGCTCCGTGCAGCACGAGGCTGCTGTCCGAATTGAGATCCTTCAAGGCTCGTATTCCCCGCTGAGCGCTTGCCTCATCCGGAAAGACGACGACGATGAAGGTGCTCATGGATGGTGCTGTCCTTTTGTCCTGATCGCTCGTTGAAGGCAGACAACGGTATGCGCCGGGTCACATCGAATCATGGGCGGAAGATGACGCACTTCATTGTTTCCGGATCCTGATATTCGACACGAGGGCTTCCCCAAGCCTGGGAGTGAAATCGAGCTTGAGAAACCCGTTGGAGACCTTCGTCGTGAAGGACTCATTGACGACGGTGCGATACTTGCCCTTGCCCACTCGCAGGACGTCGAAGTTCTCCAGTTTGGTCTCGCCATTTGCGGCGACGTCGAAGACGCGCTCGCCGATCTCCTTATCCTTATCAGGTTCGAGAAAACCAAGCGTGACCATGTAGTCGCCGTCATCAAGCGGGACGAAATAGCTGAAGCTGCCGCGGCGGAAATTCTTGAACAACTGCGGATCGTCCGTCCCTTGAACAGGGGTCGTATCCGTCGGCGCATCGAGCCCCTTGGAGACGAGCCAATCGCCCGCACCGCCGATGAAGAAGTTGTCGGAGCCAAAGAGCTCGCCTGATCTGGATGCCGACGTGGACGCCGTCACTAGCGGGTCGGTCGCAACATTGATGGAACTTTCGAGGGAGAGTTCGCCGGACATGAATCCGGTCGTCAACTGGCCGGCTGCGATGTTGATGTTCCTTGTGTTCAGCCACCACTCGACCGAATCCCCTATTGTGTCGCCCCCACGATGTCCGACAGCCATCACCTTGTTGGCGCCGTGATCCAATTTGACGTTCTTGAACACGCATGTCTTCAGCAGGCACTGTTCCTGCTTCATCTCGCCGACCGACCTATCATTGATGGAAAGCTCGACCGAATCGGCGTTGCTGTAGATCTTGACGTCGGCGATCGGGTAGGCGCGGTTCGTATAGCGGCGGCTCGTGATGTAGGTCACGAGATCGGGACTCCAGTTCGCCTTGTAGAAGTAGAACGGGTCCTTCCTGGTCTTGCGGTCGAAGCTGACGAGGCCCTTGGTGTTGACGCCTTGGACATCGCCCTCGTTGCGGAGACCGGTGGCGAAGTCGAACATGTTCCAGACATAGGTGGCAAAGAGATAGTCGGTGGGCAGGATCTTGGCATAGACCTGCTCGTGCACGTAGCTGGCGTATTCCTCCGGCTGATAAACCACAGGAACGCCGGGATTTCGGACTTCTGGCGGGCCGCCCATGACATTGTCGGTATGATGGGTAAGCGCCGAGCCAGCGCCGTACTCGCTAATTCCAACGGGCTGGTCGGGATACCGGATGCGCACGGCGTCGAGTATATTGGTGAGCCTCGTGACTGGACCCGAATACCAGAGGGGATATTGGTTACGCGCCCAGACGTCGGTGATACCGCCCAGGTCGATATAGTTACCGTTCACGGGAGGCTGCGCCTGGGTGACGTTATCAGCGTAGGCGGTGACCCGATGGGTGTCCTCGCGCTTGGCCAGCGCCTGCAATTCCCGAAACACCGGCGTGAGATTGTCGTGCCAGGGCCCCAGACAATCCTTGTGCATGTAGGTTGTTTCATTGCCGAGGGACCAGATGGCGACGGCCGCGTGGTTGAACTGCTGGTGGACCATCTCCTGCAACTGCTGCTGAGCATTGGCTCGAAACTCGCTGGTGGCGTCACTGCGGGGGCACACTGATCGGCCAGTCGCCCCGATCGTCACAGGGACTTCCGTGGTGACGCCGATGCCTACGGGGAGTTCCGCCCATGCGACGAGTCCCATGCGATCGAGGCTGTCGAGCGTATATCGGTCGAAGGGATAGTGGCCGAGGCGAATGGAGTTGGCTCCGATCTCCTTCACCAGGGCCAGCTTCTCGTCGATGTCCCTGGGTGTCTCCGCCCAGCCCTTTCCGTAGGATTCCTGATGCATGGCAACCCCATGCAGGGGCACATGCCTGCCATTCAGGAAAAAGCCGTGATGGGGGTCGAAGCGCATCTCGCGGATGCCGAAGTCCTGCACGACCTTGTCGAGAGCCTTGCCGTCCTGCGTCAACAACTCGGCTACAAGCTTGTACTGGTACGGGTCTTCGATGCCCTGCCACAAGTGAGGTCGGCTCACCACAAGGTCCTCGGAGACGGTGAGGCGGCCGCCCGCATTCAGCCTTTGGTTTGCCTCTTTGCTCCGGACCACCTGCGCGGCCCGATCCAGCAGGGAGATGCGAACCAGATAGCTGGCGTCGGTCCTTGCTTCGCTCTTCAGGCTGGCACGTACGTTGATGGTGGCGGTGCCGCCCGCGAGCGATGTGGTGGCCGCATGGACGCCGGGGCCACCCATATCGGAAAGATCGAAGTGCACCGCGTCGGCGGTCGTCACCAGGGACACATAACGATAAAGACCGCCATAAATGACGAAATCGCCGGCCAACGGTGGTATGGCGGTGCGGTCGCTGTCCGAGGTGGGCTGGGTGTTGTCCACCTTGACCAGCAGCACGTTCCTGCCGGTCGGGACAAGTACATCCGTGACATCAAACCGGAAGACCGTGAACCCGCCCTTGTGCTGGCCGAGCTTGTGCCCATTGAGCCAGACGTCCGCGACGATACTCGCCGCGCCGAACTCGAGCCACTTGCGTGCCCCCTTCGTTGGCGTAGCGAATTCCAAATGATACCAGCCGAGGCCGCGCTTGGAAGGTCGACTGTTGCTGGTGCTGGCAGCCTCGGCATTCCAAGTATGTGGAAGATCTACGGTTTCCCAGTGGCTCGCATTCGAGGCAAGCGCCACTTCATCACTGAGATTGTTGTCGAAGGTGAATCTCCATCCCCGCACCAGGGGCATCGTCGTTCGCAATTCCGTCGTAGTGGCGGCTGGATTGCCCGCCGCGGCGACTCTGCCCGAAGTCGAAGTGGCCGACTCTTCCTGCGCCCAAGCCGCGCCGCTTAGAGTCCAAAGGAGCAAAACGCCAGCAACCCGAATGCGTTTCATGGGCCACCCCCTTCCTTACGGAGGCTGGAGAGAGAGCTCTGCTGTGTCGGGAGAACATCCTTGTCTCGGTGGTCAGTTCACTGGACACGGAGCGTAATGCGATGTCTCACGAGGTGTTCGCATGATCTGAGGTCATGGTGCAGAGTTCTCATGCGGGAAATTGTGATCGGGCGCGCAAGCTTGGCGCTCCAACAGCAGACGTCGCAATTCGTTCCGGCATTTTGCAGAAGAGGAACGGCCGCATCTCCCATAGCCACACCGCGAGCCTTCACATCCCTGTCCATTGCTTGCGCAGGAAATGCGCCGCCATCTTGGGCCGGCGGTCACGGGTGAACACGCCCTTGAAGTTCATCCCCCCTGCGCGCCCTACGCCTTGGACGGTTCTGAAATCGGCGAAGGCCCAGACCTGCATTCCGGCCATGAACGGACGCTGCGCCGCAACGTCGAGGTAGCGGCGCAGGAACTCGACCTGATATTCCTCGGTCCACATCTCGGGCGGTAGGCTGTGTGTGCCAGGCAGGGTGTCGGTGCCGAACTCGGTGACGATGATCGGCTTGCCGAATGCTTGATGCAACTCGTCCAGTTCGCGTGCCAGCACCTGCGCCGCCTGATCGAGCCGCCCGCCGAGGGCATACCACCCGTAGTAGCGGTTTATGCAGATCACATCGAACCGCTCGTGCCATTCCCGCGGCCCGCCACCGACTCCGACGAGCGTGACTGGCCGTGTTCCGTCGAGCCGGTTTACCTCGTCATAGACGTGCTGGAAGAATCGCGTGCCGGCCTCGATGGCCTTCTGTTCCTGCGGTTGGGATAGGGGCGCATCCTTGTCGGGCGGGCGTACCAGCGGCTCGTTGGCCACGCACCACATGATCGTGCTGGGATGGTTCTTGTCGCGCGCGATCAGTTCGCGGAACTGCGACCGCGTCTCTGCAAGGCGCAGTCGTGTGAGGTCCTCCGTATCCGCGAAGTTCAGGCCGACGGCGGGGATCTCGTTGATCACCAGCACGCCACGCTGGTCGGCCAGTTGCATCACCTCTTCCGGATAGGGGTAGTGCGACGTGCGGTATGAGTTGGCGCCGATCCAGCGCAGCAGTTCGTAGTCGCGGATCCACATCGGCAGGTTCAGGCCACGGCCGGTGAGAGCAAAATCCTCGTGCTTGCCAAAACCGGTGAGCTTTATCGGCTGGCCGTTGAGCAGGATCTGGTCGCCCCGGACCGCGATCGTGCGGATGCCGATGTCGAGGCTGTAGGTGTCGGAGATCTGCACCCCATCGGTGAGCGTGACCGTCAAGGTATAGAGATGCGGGTCCCGCGGGCTCCAGAACCGTGCCCCCGGCACGCGCAGGATGGCCTCGGCCGTGCCAGCGCGGAACCCGAGGTCGGCCTCGATGTCGTCCAGGCGCGCCTTTCCCGTGCCTGCATAGCCGCCAACGGTCGCGACCTTCAGACTGACGATCCCATCACCGCCCTCGATCGTCGTCACGACCGTGATGTCGTCGATGTGCACAGTTGGGACTGCGCAGAGCCACACCTGGCGGTGCAGCCCCGCATAGGGAAAGAAATCGTAGGTCGTCCCAGGGAATCCGGCCGCAACGCCGAGTACGCCGCCGCCCCCGGGAGGCGGCCCGGGCGGCACGCGCTCCGGCCGCGGTTCGTTCTCGACCGTGATGGCGACGACATTTGTCCTGTCCCAGGCGAGTTGTTCCGTGATCTCGACCGCGAAGGGCAGGTTGCCGCCGTGGTGCTCCGTCACGACCGTGCCGTTGACCCACACCTTGGCGGCATAGGTAGCCGAGCCCACGCGCAGGATCACCCGCCGGCCGCGCCAACCCGAGGGCAGCCACACCTCGGTTCGGTACCAGGCGAGCCCGAGATAAGTGTGGGCATCGTCGAACAGGTCGTTCCAACTGCACGGCACGGGGATCATCCGTGGGGCGGGTAGCTTCCGGAACCAGCGCTGCGCCTCGCCTTCCCCCTGCGGGTCCATCTGGAACTGCCACAATCCGGAGAGATCGATCAGGTCGCGGGTCTCGTTCCGCTGCGGATAGAGCAGGCCTTGCCCAGGAGACGTTGAATTACGTGGCTGAGGGGAATCGGATCGGCCTTGAGCGGCCACGGAAGTGCCTGCCATCGACATGGTTCCGGCTATGGCCGAGGCCCACAAGAGGTCTCGTCGGCTTATTGAGATAGGACGAGAAGCCATCCGCTGCGGATCGCCGCCACTGCTCATGATGGTTCCTGCACAACACGATCCTCACGCAGACCATCGCTGCTGGTGCGCTTGTGAGAGACACCTGAGCGATGATGACGGTCGCTCGTGTTGCAACAACTTCTCTTCCAGGCAAATGATCCGAGACGGGGAGCAAATCGACCTCTGCGGGACCCGGCCACGGAACATCCGAAAGGGCCGGCTGCTCAGGACAGCCGCCTGACAATGGAGCCGGTCCGGTGCTGCTGCGGATCTTCGCATGCACGACAGGCCAACCCGCGTCGCGCAAGTCGGCGGCGCCTTTTCACGCACGCACTCAAGAGAGCAGCATGCGGACGGAGGTGATCGCCAGGAACACCGCGAATGCGATCTTGAGGTTGCGCGGCTTGAGCGCATGCGCCATCTGCGCGCCGACAGGGGCCATAAGATAGCTGATCGGTGCAATGATCGCCACGGCGGGAAGGCTGACGAAGCCTAGGCTGAGCGGAGGCAAGCGGGCTGTATCGAGCCCCGCGTAGACGAAGCCTGCCACTCCGGGGATCGCGATCAGCAAGCCAAGCGCAGCCGCCGTACCCACCGCCCGGTGGACCGGGAAGGAGAAGGCGGAGAGGGTTGGAACGGAAAGCGTGCCCCCGCCGATCCCCATCAGCGACGAGATCACACCAATCACCAAAGCGATCGAGCGGTTCGTCCAGGTTTTCTTCGGCAAATGGCCGGAGATCACAAGCGTCTTCGGCATCGCCATATTGATCGCGACCAGAATGGCGACGACGCCGAAGACAAGGCGCAGCCCGTCGCCCGAGATAAAATTGGCTAGCCCTCCGCCGATCAGCGCGCCGATGAAGATCGCCGGCCCCCACAGTTTCAGCAGAGCATGATCGACATTGCCGCGCCGGCCGTGAGCGCGCATCGAGGAGATGGAGGTCGGGATGATGGTCGCGAGCGACGTGCCTACAGCGAGATGGCTGGCGAAATCCGGCGAAATCTCGAACGCATGGAGGAGCCAGAACAGCACCGGGACGACGACGATGCCGCCGCCGACACCGAGCAGACCGGCCAGGATGCCGCCGGCGATTCCGGTGATAGCGAGACCGACGGCAAGCGTGACGAGGGTCACCGCGTGGTAGGCCGACGCGTCGAAAGACAGTTCCAAGGTTATGTCCTCAAGAGGTCGCAAAAAATACGGCCGGGCGCATATCGCCCGGCCGTTGTCCAAGCTGGCACTGTGCGTCAGTGACGTACCATGCCGGCATCCACGTTCAGCGTCTGGCCCGTGATCCAGCGCGCGTCGTCGGAGGCAAGGAAGGCGACGACGTCGGCAATGTGCTCCGGCTGGCCCTTGCCCTTCACCGCCTGCAGCATCTCGACAAAGCCGAAAGCCTCGTTGTGCGGGCTCGCCTTCACGCCGTCGCTCTCGATGAGACCGGGCGTCACCGCGTTCACGGTGATGTTATGCTGGCCGAGTTCGGTCGCGAGCGCACGGGTGAGGCCGATCACCCCGCCCTTCGCAGCGACGTAAGCCGCCATGTTCGGCGTTCCGGCAAAGAAGGTGTTGGACGAGATCGAGATGACCCGCCCGGGCTTCTTGTTGGCGCGCATCTGGTCGGTCGCCGCGCGGGTGACGAGGAAGGCTCCGGTCAGGTTCACGGAAATGATCTTCTGCCAATGGGCAAGATCCACGTCGTCCCAGGCAATGAAAGGCACGATGCTGGCATTGTTGACGAGGATGTCGACACCACCGGTCTTGGCCTCGATCTCCTTGAAGAGCGCCTTCACGGACGCCTCGTCCGAAACGTCCGCAGCAAGGGCAAGCGCCTTGCCGCCGATCGCCTTGGCGGCGGCCGCGCCGCCTGCTGCGTTGACATCGCTGATGATCACCGTCGCACCGTCAGCCGCGAGCCGTGCGGCGATTGCCCTGCCGATACCCTGAGCAGCTCCCGTTACGAGTGCCGTCTTTCCGGCCAGTCGATCCGTCATGATAGTCCCCTCTTGCGTGATGATGGTTCAGGCGGCGGCGTCGATGACCGCCAGCGCAGCATCGATGCCCCTGCCGACCTCGACGCGATGGCCGAGCGACCCGAGTGCGCCGCCGAGGGCCGCGATCGCAGCCAGCGCGTAGATCGGCTGCGCGGTCGGTCCCATATGGCCGATCCGGGTTAGCCTGCCGTGCGTCTCGCCGCGGCCCGACGAGAAGACGACGCCGTAGCGCTCGCGCGCGGCACGCCGCAGGGCGGTTTCATCGATCCCTTCCGGCGTGCGAACCGCTGTCGTCGTCGGCGAGGCAATGGCCTCGCTTGCGGCCCACAATTCGAGGCCCATGGCCCGAACACCTGCCCGGGTCGCCTTCGCGGTCAGGGCATGGCGGGCCCACACGGCCTCCGGGCCTTCGCCGAGATAGAGATCGAGCGCTACGTCGAGCCCGTTGATCTCCGCCACGGAAGGCGTGAACGGAAACGGCTTTTCGCGCGACCAGGCGTCTTTCCAGTCGAGGATGCTGAGCATGGAGGCGCGCGGCGCGGCCTCGTTGGCCTTCATCTTCGCCCAGGCCCGGTCGCTGACACCGAGCAGCGTCAGACCCGGGGGGCAGCCAAGGCACTTGTTCGGTCCGGTGACGTAGATGTCGGCCTTGCAGTCTTCCGGATGGGTGTTCATGCCGCCGAAAGACGAGACTGCGTCCACGATCAGATAGGCGTCATGAGCGGCGACGAGCGCACCGATTTCGTTGATCGGATTGATCGTGCCCGAAGGCGTGTCGTGATGGCAGACGGAAACGATGCTGATCTCGGGATGCTTCTTCAGCATGTCGGCGACCGATTGCGGATCGATCGCTTCATTGTAGGGCACCTCGATTTCGAGCAGGTTCGGCGAATAGCGCTTGGCCCAGTAGCCGAATCCCTTCCCGTAGACGCCGGAGGCAAGGTTCAGCACCGTGTCGCGCGGGGTGATCAGCGAGGCCGCGGCCGCTTCGAGGCCGAGCACCGGCTCGCCATGGAGGATCACCGGCCGCGTCGACAGGCGCATCGCAGTCTGCGCCTTTGCGACGACCTTCTCGTAAAAGGCCTGGAATGCCGGATCGTAGTCATAGAGGACGGTGCGTCCAAGACCGCGCAGGACATCGGGATAGGCATCGACCGGCCCCGATGTCAGCGTGATCACCGGCGCGGCAGTATCTGAATAGCGCATCTTCTTGCTCCTCCTCTCAAGCGTCCCGTTCAGCCGTAGAACCGTGTGCCGGTCTGATAGGTGAGGAAGTTCTCCATGTCGTGCGAGTAGAAGAGCTCGGCGTCATGGTCCTCCGCCAGCTTCTTCACACGCCGCATCGAGTTTACGCCTGCCACCGGGTCGACGTGGAACGAGGCCTGGCAGAGGGTCTCGAGGCTCTTCTGCGTGTAGGCGGCGTCGATGGTGAAGAGGATTGGCCGACGCTTCGCAAATTCCACCATCAGGCTGTAGTGGCCGATCGAGTGACCGGGTGTCGCGATCAGCTTCACACCGCGCGCGAGTTCGACATTGCCCTCGACGCCCTCGAAGGTCGAGTTGGCGCGGGTGGTACCTTCCAGCAACTGCGCCGTCGCTCCCCGCGCTTCGGCCGCCTCGGCGGAAAAGCTCAGGTCGGAATAGCCGAGATGCTCGAAAGGTTCTGGGTTGCAGGCCTGCGGCACTTCGGACTTGTGGCAGATCTTCTTGGCGTGCGGGAAATATTTGTTGCCGCCGCAATGATCGAAATGGAAGTGGGAGTTGAACACCACGTCGATGTCCTTGGGCTCGAGGCCAAGCAGCGCCAGCGCACCCGGAATGGTCTGGTCCTTGCTCTGGATCGGCTTCTCGAAGGGCAGCACCTTCATCACGTGGTCGTAGTCGTAACCGGTATCGATCAGGAACCGGCCCTCGGCATGCTCGATCAGGATCGAATAGACGGGGAAGCGGACCTCGCCGCCCGGCCCGCGATTCCAGAACACGTGGAAGCCGTCGAGGACCAGGGAGCCTCCATCCAGCAGGTAGACCTTGGTATCGGACATGTCGTTCTCCTCTCTCCTCGTGCCGGCTTCCCTCTGATTCACCGGCCTGTTCTGATTGTTGGTCAGCGCGCGCCGCGCACGTAAGGTATGCCGAGCGCGGCAGGCAGTTGCGAACGGCGCCCAAAGATCACCAGCATCGCCATCACGGCGAGGAAGGGGATCATCTGGATCACGTCGGTCGGGATGTTGATGCCGGCGACCTGCAGCGCCGTTGTCAGCGACAGGCACAGCCCGAAGACCAGCGCGCCGAGCAGGACCCAGAGCGGCCGCCCGCGGGCCAGCATGGCGAGCACGATCCCCAGAAAGCCGGCCCCATTGGTGATGAACGGCACGAAGATGCCCGCCCCCACATCGGCGAGATAGGCGCCGCCGAGGCCCGCCAGCACGCCCGTGCTCAGCACCGCGACCGTGCGGGTACGCACGACGTCGACCCCCGCCACATCGAGTGCGGCTGGCTTGTCGCCCGCGGCCTGCAGGTTGAGGCCGAGTTGGGTTCGGCGATAGACGTAGACCATGACGCCCACGAGCAGCACGGCGAGATAGACGAGAAGGTGATGGCGGAAGAAGGCTGGCCCAATCACCGGTATGTCTGAGAGGAGCGGAATTGCCGTGATCTCGGCGGCGGCGAGACGCGGATAGGTCCGCGAGAACTGGAAGTGGTGCAGGAGGGCCGTCAGTCCGTCAAAGCCAAGTGTCAGCCCGATGCCGATGACGATCTGGTTCAGCCCGATGCGCACGCAGAGCAGCACCATGATCGACGCCACGACCGCGCCACCCAGAGCACCCGTCAGGAATCCGAACCAGAGGGACCCCGAGTAATAGGCGCCGACGAAGCCGGTATAGGCGCCGAAGATCATCATGCCTTCGATGCCGATGTTGAGAACCCCCGCCTTCTCGGAGATCTGCTCGCCGAGGCCGGCTAGCAGGAGCGGCACGGCGGCGGTCATAGCGCCGAACAGGAGCGCGCCCAAGAACAGTTCGCTGAAGAGGTCAGACATCGCCTTACGCCTTCCGCGACTGGATGAAACGGTGGTCGATGTATTCGGCGATCGCCAGCACGATCAGGACGATCGCTACGAGCACCAGCGTGAAATGGTTCGGCACGCCAAGCCTTCGGGCGGCGCTCTCGCCGCCGATCGACAGGACTGACAGGAGCAGCACGAAAGCGATTGCCGCGAAGCCGTTGAAACGCGCAAGGAAGACCATCGGGATGACCGCAAAACCGTAGGCCGGGTTCCAGTCGGCACGGACATTGCCCTGCACTCCGAGGATGTCGACTGCACCCGCCGCACCCGCAAGACCCGCCGACAGGGCGAAGACGGCCAGCGTGAGACGCGGAACCGCAAGGCCGGAATGGACAGCCGCCCGCGGATTGGCGCCGACGATCCGCAGGCGGAGACCGAAGGATGTCCGCGTCATCACGAGATGAACCGCAACGATGGCAATGAGGCCAAGCACCAGGCCGCTGCTGATCGTCGTGTCGAAGAGACGCGGCAACCGGTCCTCGACCGGCAGGGTACGCGTCTGCGGCACGGTAGTGCCCGGATCGAGGAAGACGAGCTTGACGAGGACATTGGCGAGCGACGTGCCGAGGAATGTCATCATCAGCGTGGTGATGATCTCGTTCACGCCCTGGTAGGCGCGCAGCAGGGCAGGCACGAACGACCACGCCATGGCGACCAGCACGCTCATGAGAAACGCCAGCACCACCGCCAACCACGCCGGCATGATCGCTGCGAAATAGGGGCCTGCGGCAGCGGCCGTTACGGCGGCAAGCAGGAACTGCCCGTCGGCACCCAGATTCCAGATCCCGGCCCGGAAGGCGACGATCAGACCCGAGGCGAGGAACAGCAACGGCGCCATGCGCGTAAGCGTCTGCTGGATTCCGGAGGGCGAAAGCAGTCCGCGGTTGATCACGTATCCGTAGTAGGCGAGCGGATCGACGCCAAGCGCCAAAAGCAGCAGGCCGGCCAGCGCTAGCGCGGCGAGGACCGGGCCTACCGTAAGCACCAGGCGATGCACGACTTTCCTCATGCCCGGGCTCCTGGCAACGATGCTTCGCTCGGTCATCTCGACCGGTGCCGTGTCGACGCTCATGCGGCCAATCCGATCATCAGGCTGCCGACTTCACTCGCAGCATGAGGCCCGTTGGCGACCGTCCCGACCAGCCTGCCGCCGGACATGACGGCGATCCGGTCGCAGAGCTGCAGCAGTTCCTCGAGGTCCGTCGAGATGACCAGGGTACCCTTCCCGCTCGCCGCTGCGTCGAGGATGCGCTGGCGGGTGACCAGGGTGTTGGCGAGATCGAGGCCGTAGGTCGGCTTGTTGAAGATGACCGCCTTGGCGCCGGTCGACAGCTCGCGGGCGAGCAGCACTTTCTGGATGTTGCCGCCGGAAAGCCGGCCGATCGGCGTGCGTATGCTCGGCGTGCGCACATCGTAGTCCCGCACGAGTTCAGCGGCGCGCCTGTCGATCTCGCCGCCCTGCTCGATGCCCGCCTTCCAGAACGGAGACCGGCCGACCTGCTTCAGGAAGAAGTTGATGGAGACGGGGAAGGCTCCGACGGTACCCTCGCCCAGCCGGTCGTCGGTGAGATAGCGCAGGCCAGCATCGCGCCGCGCGCCGACGGACATTGCGTCAACGGGCCGGCCCTCCAGAAGGATCGCCCCGCTGTCGGCCGCGATCTGCCCGGCCAGCACCTCGGCAAGCTGCTTCTGTCCGTTGCCGTCTATTCCGGCGATTCCAAGCACCTCGCCGGCACGGAGCTCAAAGCTGATCTTCGAAAGCCCGGGCGAGGTCGCGCTGGGAGCGAGGCATAGGTCCCGAACCGCCAGCAGCGGCTGAGCGTCGGCGGGGAACTGCGTACCGACCCGGGTCGTGGCATCGGGATCGCTGCGGCGATTGCCGAACATGGTCTCGACGATCTCGGCCGTCAGATCGTCCTCGGAGAGCGCCGAGAAGCGCTCCGGCGCGATCTCACCGACCTTGCGACCCAGCTTCAGAATGGAGATGCGGTCGCCGAAGGCTGTGGCCTCGCGCAGCTTGTGGGTGATGAAGACGATCGCAAGCCCCCGCTTCACCAGACGGCGCATCAGGGCGCCCAGTTCGTCGATGCCGGACGGGGTCAGCATCGAGGTCGATTCGTCCAGGATCAGGACCCGGCTATTGCGCAGCAGCGCGCGGAGGATCTCGACCTGTTGCTGCTCCCCGAGCGAAAGTTCGGCGGCGGTCGCGTCGAGGTCGATGCGGATCCCGAGGGAGGAAGCGAGTTCCTCGACCTCAGCGCGCAGCGAGTCCTTGCGCGGCCGGCGCCACCAGGCGGCGCCCAGCAGAAGGTTTTCTGCGACGGTCAGAGTGGGCACCAGCATCGCGTGCTGGAAGACGGTGCCAACGCCGAGCGAGAGCGCATGGCGGGGCGAAGTTATGGCGACCGGCTGTCCGTCGATCAGGATCCGGCCCTCATCGGGCTGCTGCAGACCGGACAGCATGCCGATCAGCGTCGACTTGCCGGCTCCGTTCTCTCCGAGAAGCACGTGCACTTCGCCGGCCCGGATCGCCAGCGATACTGAGTCATTCGCCACTACCCCGGGGAAACGCTTTGTCACGCGCTCCAGAGCAATGACCGGGTGGCCGCCGGCCTCAATTGAATTGTCGACGTGCTTCACGATGTGCCCGCTAGCTGAAAAAGGGGAGGATCGGAGTGCGGCCCTCCCCTTTCGATGCTTATTCCTTCACGTCGCTCATCAGCGCGCGAACGGCGGTCGCTTCGAACACCGGCTCGACCTTGATCTTGCCGGAGATGATGTCCTCGCGGATCTTCTGAACGTCCCCCCAGACATCGTCCGGGATCTGCGGGGTCTTCAGAAGTTTGACCGAGTCGTCCTTGAGGCCGATCGCATAGCTCTTCGTGCCGAACGTGTCGGCCTTCAGGTCGGCGATCATCGCGGCGTAGACCGGCTCGATGTTCCAGACGACGGAAGACAGGAGGAATCCCTTGTCGATGGGGCTCTTGTCGCCGATGACGTCGATGAACAGCACCTTGCCGCCGTCGGCAGCCTTGGTGGTTTCGACGGCCTGGAGCATACCGAAGCTGGAGCCGTTGCCCTGGCCGAAGATGATGTCGGCGCCGGCGGCAATGACGCTTTCGGTGACGCGCTTGCCGCCCGCGGCGTCGCTGTAGGCAGCCGGCCCGATCACGGCATAGATGACTTTTACGTCGCCGTTCTCTTCCTTCACGCCCTTTGCGAATGCGGACGACTGCGAGTTCCAGGACGGAGGCTCGCCAGACACGACGATGCCGACGGTCTTGGAGCGACTCATCTTCGCCGCCAGGCGGCCGGCAAGATAGGCGCCCTCATGGCCCGACAGCGTGTAGTCGGCGATCAGGCCCTTGCTGAGCGCGCTCGGCGTATCGACGATCGCAACCGGAACATTCAGTTCCTTGGCGATCTCGGGCGCCGCGGTGTTGTAGCCGCTGGCGTGCGCGATCAGCAGGCTCGCGCCCTCTTCGGCCAGCTCGCGCAGGGTCGGACGCACATCGCCGTAACCGAGGCCCTGGGCGACGACGACCTCGACGCCAGCCGCCTTGGCTGCGGCCTTGGCCGCATCCACGCCCTGCTGGTTCCAGCCATAGTCCGTGCCTTCCTCCGGCGTCAGTATCGCGATTGATTTGACCTCCGCGGCTGACGCAGCCCCGAACATCGTTCCCGCCAGAAGAATTGCAGACAGTGCAGACAACAATTGCTTTTTCAATTCACCCTCCATTTTTCCTGTTTGTTACAGGTCCCTTACTATGATAGCTCCCCACCAGCTATTTATCGTTGTTATTGGTGGGCATGCACGTGAAAAGTCTATCCTCTCACCTCGCTGCTTTGACACTCATCTGTTGCACAGCCGCAGATGCGGTCGAGTTGCGGCACATCACCGTCGAGACGGGGACGAAAGGACTGGTCAGTACTCCGGTGTCGGTCATCAACGCCGCAGGCGAGGACCTCGTCTGCAACGCGGACTTGGCGCACTGGTACTCCGCAGAGGTTGGCCGCGCTCCAATCGGCGGCGCGGCCAAGCTGGACCTCTGGTTCAAGCCGGATTCCGGCGCGTACTTCGTGCTCAATGACAAGCAGGAGAACATGCCGGTCGAAGCTCTCTGGTGCGGCATCGCCGGACGCGCATACGAGACGCGTTTCCTGCTCCCGCTGGCCCGCCACAAGGGGGCGGAAGCCGCCGCGCGCGCGATCACCTGCACCGATGCGCAGGGCGTGCTGGCTTGTGGGTAGCAGGCCATCGCGCCGCTACTTCGCGGCCTTGGCGTCGACCAGCGCCTTCAGCTTGTCGTACTCCACCTTGACGCTCGGATCGGCGGCGACCAGGGTCGCGGAAAGGTCGGCGAAATCCTTCTCCATCTTGGCCTGCTCCTCGGCAGACAGCTGGTTCACGACGCCGCCGTTGTCGGTCCAGACCTTGTAGGTCTTCTCGACATTCGCGATGCCCCAGGGGTAGACGGCTTCTTCCGCCGCCCGGCCGGCCTCCGAGATTGCCTTCTGCACGTCCTCGGGCTGCGACTGGTACCAGTCCTCATTGACCACCGTTACCGAGACGATCTCGGCGAAGCGCAGGTCGGTGATGTTCTTGCCGATGTCGTAGTACTTGAACGACGTCAGGATCGGCATGCCGACGAGAAGACCGTCCAGGCCGCCGTTCTGAAGCGCGGGGATGACCTCGGTCAGCGCCAGCGGCAGCGGCGCGGCGCCGAGAAGCTCCATCGGCTTCACCTGCATAGGCGAGGCGAAAGTTCGGATCTTCAGGCCCTTCATCTCTTCCAGCTTGGTCACCGGCTTCATGGTGAAGACGACGGTGGGGCTGTTGTAGAGGGCGCCGATGACGCGCAGTCCCTTGTCCAGGAACATCGTCTCCATATAGGCCCGGTACTCCGGGTCATGGACCGCGTTGTGGATGTCCTGCGGGCTCTTGAACAGCCCCGGAACGTCGAAGGCCTGGAACCGCGGATCGACGTTGGTCATGAAGGAGGTCGGGGTGGTGAACGCCTCGATGGTCCCCAGCAGCACGCCTTCGGCCATGCGCGGGATCGGGCCCAACTGGCTGGCGGGGTAGATCTCGGTCTTGACCTTGTCGCCGATACGCTTCTCCAGTTCGGCGGCGAATACCTTCTGCCATTCGTGCTGGACATCGTTGATTGTCGCCGAAGCGAGCTTCATCGTCGCCTGGGCCTGCGCCGCACCGGTTACCGCGAACATCGGCAAGAGGCCGAGCGCGGTGCCGATGGCGACTGCACGAAGCATGGATCGAAACATATTGATTCCCCCCTCTTATTCTCAGAATGTCTCGCCGAACATGAGCGACAAGGCCGGCACGTAGGTGATGATCATTAGCGCTATGAGCTGAACCACAACGAAGGGCAGCACGCCGCGGTAGAGCGCATGCGCCGGCAGTCCGGTGACAGACTGCGCCACGAAGATGTTGAGGCCGAACGGAGGCGTGAACATGCCGATCGCGAGGTTCACCGTCATGACAATGCCGAAGTGGATCGGGTCGACGCCCACCGCCACGGCGATAGGCACAAGCAGCGGCGCCAGCACGAGGATCGCCGAGGTCGGATCAAGAAAGCAGCCGATAACCAGCAGGACGATGTTGACGACGAGCAGGAAGGTGAAGGCGTTCATGTCGAGCGACTGCATCCAGCCCACGATCGCCTGGGGGACGCCCTGCGTGGTCAGGAGCCAGGTCACGAGGCCGGCCGTCGCCACGATGATCAGGATTTGTGCCGAGAGCATCGCGGAGTTCGCGGCTGCACGCACGATCTGCGACCACGTCATCGAGTGATAGACGTATCGCGCCACGATCATGGCATAGAGACAGGCGAATCCACCGGCCTCGGTCGGCGAGAACCAGCCATTGTAGATCCCGCCAAGCACCATGACTGGCATCAGCAATGCCCAGACTGCATCCTTGGTCGTCGTCCAGGCCAATGCGGGATCGAAGCGGTCAGCCTTGGGAAGCTTCAGCCAAATGGCGACGCCGACGATGAACAGAGCCATCAGCAGAGCCATGAGAAGACCGGGAAGCACGCCGGCCACGAAGAGGCGCGGAATGGATTGCTCGGCCGCCAGTCCGTAGAGGATCATGGCGATCGACGGCGGTATGACGATATCGATCGCCCCGGCCGAGGCGAGCAGACCAGCCGACCGCTCCTTGCCGTAGCCGGAGCTTTCCAGCTTCGGGTAAAGCGTCTTGCCGAGCGCGGCGACCGCAGCGACGCTCGCCCCGGAAATCGCGCCGATGACTGCGGAAGCTCCCACCGTCGCGACCCCAAGGCTGCCGGGAATGCGCCCGGTCAGAGCCAGCACCCAGTTGATCAGCCGTGCAGCGATGCCGCTCGTTCCCATCAGTTCGCCGGCGAAGATGAAGAAGGGAACGGCCAGCAGAGCATAGTTGTCGAGCCCGCCGAACAGGACCTGATGCATGGCAACGGAGGGCATCGGCAGCACAAAGAATAAGGTAAGCGCGGCAGCCGCCAGGAACACCAGGAAGACCGGTGTCCCCAGGAACAGGAGGCCGATCGGCAGAATGGCCAGTGTGCCGATCATCCTGCCATCTCCGCCTGTGCGGTGGCTTCCTCGATTGTCGGATCGTCGGCGACCAAGGCGCGAATGTCGCGAACAAGGACAAACAGGGCGACCACCGCCATGGCCCCAAAGCCCAGCAGGATGGCGGCATGGGGGATGATCATCGGAATCCCGAGCGTCATGCTCGTCGTGCCAAGCCGGGCGATGCGCGCAACGAACAGCCAAGACGCGTAAACGGCGAAGAGAGAGGCACCGAGCGCGACCAGGTCGTGGATCGCGTAAAGCGCATGACGCGCCCTCCCGCGTGCGTAGGAGGGCAGCAGGTTGATGTTGATATGCTTGCGCTGGGCAAGGCTGAGGACGGCACCGCCCATGACGACATAGATCATGACGAAGACCATCACCTCGTCAGCGCCGGTGAATGCGTAGGAGAGGAGATAGCGCCCGGTTGCGTTCACGATGTTGATCGCGACAACGGCAATCAGCAGGAGGCCCAGCGCACGCTCGAGCGCAGTGGCGACGCCGGCGCGCGGGGCCGGCGCTGCTGAAACGTTCTTTGCCATTCCCCCTCCCCTCCCCATCGCGTCACTCGCGCCCTTCGAGAATACGACGAATTGCGACGAGCTTGCCCGCACGCTCGCCCTGCAGGCTCGCGATCCGTTCGGGCGTATAGGCATAAATCCCCTCGCCCGACTTGATGCCGAGCTTCGATGCCGAGGTTCTTTCCTCCACCAGAGACGCGACGTCGCCGCGATTGCAGAGGTCGGCGTTGAGGAAGGAGGACACCGAGCGGTAGATGTCGAGGCCCGCCATATCGAGGAGCGCCATCGGCCCGATCACGGCGATCTTGTAGCCGATGCCCCAGGAGACGCAGGTGTCGATGTCCTCGGGTTCGATCACACCGCGCTCGACGAGGTCGACGACCTCGCGCAGCAGCGCATAGAGCACGCGGTTCTCGACGAAGCCGGGCACGTCCTTCTTCAAAACGACCGGCAGCAGGCCGAGCGAGCGGATGAAGTCGCGGATCGTCGCCACGGTCTCGGGCGCGGTCTGCTCGCCGCCGATCACTTCGATCATCGGGATGATGTGCGGCGGATTGGACCAGTGCATCCCGACGAAGCGTCCGGGATGAGAGATGTGCGCCTGCAGACCGGTAATCGGAATGCCGGAGGTGTCGGTCGCCACGATGACGTCGGAGCCGATCAGCGGATCGATCGCGCGATAGGTGGATGCCTTGATCTCGGCATTCTCCGGCACGTTCTCGATCACCAGGCCGACCCCGTCCGCCGCCTCTTCGAGACTGTGGACGAAGCGGATCTTGCCCTCGTCGGAATCGGGGCCTTCGATCCCCAGCCGGTCGAGCACCCCGCCGGCGGTCGCCAGCATCCCCTGAGCGCGCTCGATCGCCGCCGGGGCGGTGTCATAGGCCGTCACATCGATTCCGCCCCGGGCCAGCCGGGCGGCGATGCCAGGCCCCATGGTCCCGAGGCCGATGAGGGCGACCTTGCGGATCATCAGGCTGACTTGTTCGCAGGAGCAGCGCCGGTCGCCTTCTGGAAGGCGGGGCGGGTGGACAGCGAGGCGACCCAGCGTTCGAGATTGGGCAGCGCCGGCCGGTCGATCTTGAAATCGACGCAGCGCTTGAGGACCGGGCCGCAGGCAATGTCGGCGATGGTGAGCTTGCCGAGCGCAAGGAAGTCCTTGCCGGCAAGGTGATCGTCGATGATCTTCAGCTGCGCGACGAGATCCTTGATCTGATCCTTGTAGTCGGGAGCCTGCTCCTCCGGCGTCAGCTTCGCGCCCTTGAAGGCGGCGAGATAGCCCGGATTGACCGCTGCCAGGAGGAAATCCATCCAGCGCTCGACCTGCGACTTCTCTGCGGGGAGCGAGCCGGTCAGATGGGCTGCACCGGAGCGCGCGAGATAGCGCAGGATGCTGTTCGACTCCCAGATGACGGTGTCGCCGTCGACGAGCGTCGGCACCTTGGAGGTCGGATTCAGCGCCTTGTATTCGGCGGTCTGCGTGTTCTCGAACTGCCGGCCGTAGTCCTGGCGCTCATAGGCGGCGCCCATCTCCTCCAGCATGAACAGGACTTTTTGGACATTGCCGGAGGTCTGCCGGCCGAGAAGCTTGTACATGGTCGATCTCCCTAACGTGCCTCAGCCCTTCACTTCCGAGAGCGGCTTGTAGACGATGGCATCCATTTCGATCTTGGTATTGATGACGGCCCGCGCCTCCACCGTCGTGCGGGCGAGCACCGCATCGCCGATGCCCTCGAGGAAGGCCTTGTTGTAGCGGCCGAAGTCGCGGGTATCCTGCAGGTAGGTCGTGATGCGAACGACGTCGGAGAGCGCGGCGCCTTCGTGCGCGATGACGCGCTCGATCGTCTTCAAGGTGGCCAGCGTCTCCTCCTCGATCGTGCCGTCGATCATGTTGTTGTTCTCGTCTTTCGGCACCTGTCCGGAGACGAAGATGTAGTCGCCGGCGCGCACGGCCGGATGAAACGGCAGGTTCGGATTCTTCTTGCCGATCGCATAGTGCCTGTCGGACTTCCGGGTGCTGTCAGCCATCCTTGTTCCTCAGAAGACGCTGGTTTCGATGATGTCGACGCCACGGATGCGGTCGATGAGATAGAGAATGCCGCGGTCGTCGATGGTGACGTCGTTCGAAGAGGACCGCTCGGCTCCCGCAGGCGCATCGGGGACATAATGGCCGACTTCCTTGGGCGCGAAGGGATCCGCGATGTCGACGAGACGCAAGCCCTGCGCGAACCACGCAAAGGGGATAATGCTCCCCTTGAAGCGCTCCGACGGCTGATGACAGCCCGTCATCTGCGGCTGGGGCGATCCGTCCAGGTCGATACCCGGCACCTGGAATGTCGAGATCGGCAGAGGGTTCGTCTCGTCGGTGATGTCGTAGATCCAGGTGAAAGCCGGAGCATGCGGGCGTAGCTTCGCCACGTCCTCATCCGCCACGACCATGATGTCACGCCCCTTCAGCTTCTGCGGAATGGGCAAACACGTGTGGGTGGGATGCGGAAAGGCCGGGCTCGAATTGACGTGGGCGATAGCGCGCGGGCGGCTCATGTCGGAGATGTCCAGGATGAACAGCCCGTGATGCCAATAGCTGACGTAAAGACGGTCGCCCATCCGCAGCGGATGGTGGCAGCGCGGCGTGACGTAGTCGTGCCAGGGATATTCCTCGCCGCCGCCGGTCCACTGGCCAGGAATCCACCAGCGTCCAACCTCGACCGGGTTCACAGGGTCGATGAGGTCGAGGATCATCACGATATTGCCGACATAGCCGTCGGCGGTCGGAGAGATGTAGGCATAGCGACCGTCGTAATCGTAACGGTGCACGCCCTTGCCGCCGGTCAGCCATTTCGAGATCAGCTTCGGCTCGGCCGGCTTGCTCGTATCGTAGATGGCCAGTCCACCGCCGAACTCGGCCGGCCCCTCGCTGCCGAACCGCTCGTGGTTGATGATCATCAGCCCGTCCTTGGCGCGCACCTTGTGCGAATGCCAACCCGGCGGGACATCGATGGTGGTGATCTTCCTGGGGTTGCGCGGGTCCGAGATGTCGACCAAGGTCGTGCCGCTCGGCGGACGCATGTGGCCGATGTAGAGGATGTTCCCATCCACCCAGACCTGACCGCCACCTGGGCAGTCGACATGGCCGAGAAGCTTTGTATTCGATGCTGAAACCAAGGGACCTGGACCTTGCGGCTGGAAAAATTCGGCGGCGTCCCATCCAGAGGACGGGACGCGCTAATCGCGCTTAGGCGAGGCGCAGGAGATCGCCGGCCTGGTTACGGCCCCAGCGCTTGTACAGGAGCAGCGCCCGCTGGGTCGGCGCATCAGTGGCGCCGAAGAAGATGACCGGCTCGGTCGAGGAGCCGTTCACATGCTCCACCCAGCAGCCGCCCGGCACGGCCAGTGTATCGAACTGATCCCAGTCGTAGCGCTTGCCGTCGATGATGGAGTGCCCCTTGCCCCGGAACGGCGCCAGCAGCAGGCTTGCCGTCTCGCGCTGCGGCAGCGTCTTCTCGCCAGGACGAAGCATCTGGACGTAGAAATTGATGGTGTGGAACACGGGACCGCCGGTCGTCGGATCGATGTAGTCGACCACGATGCCCTCATGGGGATCGCCGTCCCAGTCCTTGTGGGCGTCGAGTACCGCCTCCATCCGCTCCCAACGGTAGACATACATGGGCGACGACAAGCCGCCGCCGCGCTTGTGATTGACGAACCGCGGCATCAGGCCACCCTCGCCATAGATACGCTGGGAGTAGTCGGTCGGATAGCGCGCCGTCTGGACCTTCTTCTCGACTTCCTTCCCGTTCTCGATCTCGGTGTATTTGTGATCGAAGTGGACGGCGTGCAGCATCTCGACCAAGGGCAGATCGAGAACCGACAGGTTGACGGCCTGCTCGCCGCCAACGGTACCGTGGTTGTGCCAGGCGTCGTTCGGGGTCAGCACCATGTCGCCCGGGCCGAACGTCACATCCTCACCTTCGACGCCGGTGAAGTTGCCCTGCCCCGTCAGGCCGAAGCGGATTGCGCTGGGCGAATGCTTGTGCGGCGGCATGATCTCATCGGGATCGTTGAGACGATATGCCGTGTACATCGTCGAAACGGATGCGCGCTTCGGCGCCAGCCCGGGGTTGACCAGAATGAGCGAGCGCCGCTCGCTATCGTCCATTGTCACCAACTGGGCGGCTCGCTGAAGCATCGGCTCGATGTCCGTATACTTCCAGACAAAGGGGATCGCCTTCGAGGTCGCCATCAACTGCTTGATTTCGTCGTTATCGACACTGTCGGAGGTCGCCCAGAACGGAAACATGTTGCCCCGGGCGATGTCGCTGTAGAGGTCAGCGAGAGCCGCCTTCTTGTTGCTCATGCTGTTCTTCGTGGATTCCGCCACCGACATCTCAACCACCTCCCGTTAACGGATAGAACTCGTAACCAGATCCAACCGTATCAGATTGGTTCTAGCCGGCAACCGGAAAGTGCATCATCCCACCGCATTTTTTGGTTGGGCCAGAGAAAGTGCGCCATCCACTTTGCGGATATAGGAACAAGTATTTGACATTGCTTGATTATATTAGAACCGGCTTTCGCAACCCGGGTCGCGTGCTGACGTCCCAACACCGGTCAGGAGAGGGCAACCTGGATTCAACCAAAGACGTATATGGTTGACCCGACCTAGGCTGCGACCAGCACGCTCTGGCGTTCGCCAACAAGATCCGCGGCCTTCTCGGCGATCATGATGACGGCAGCATTGATGTTGCCGCAAGTCAGATCAGGCATCACCGAGGCGTCAACCACGCGCAGCGCATCGACACCGCGCACGCGCAACTGCGGATCCACCACCGAATCGGCGGCAACGCCCATCGCGCAGGTCCCGGCCGGATGGTGCACGGTGATCGACGTATTGCGGATGTGCTCGCCGATCTCCGCATCGGTGTCGCATTTGGGGCCCGGGAAGAACTCGCCACCGACAAAGGGCTGCATCGACTCCTGGGCGGCAAGGGTGCGGGCGATGCGGAAGCCGGCGCGCAGCGACTCCCAATCCTTTTCCGAAGACAGGAAGTTCTGGTGAATGAGCGGCGCAGCCATAGGATCGGACGACGCCAGAGCGATATGGCCGCGGCTTTCAGGCTGTATGGCGACGATCCGAGTCGCGAATCCGTCAGCAAAGGGCTGCTTGAACGGACGGAAATAGGGCCAGGCGGCAAGCGGCGCCGCAGTGAACAGCAGTTGAACGTCGGGCAGCGGGCGGTCGGGGCTGCTCTTCAGGAAAGCCGTGACGCCACCCGGGACATCCCCGGAAAAGCCCTTTCCTGTCAGGTAGGTACGCATGAAGTCGATACCGATCCGGTCGGCCCGCATCATGTGCAGGAAGGGACCCGGCGTCTTGCGGCGATACATCACGATGACCGAAACATGGTCCTGGAGATTGCGGCCCACTTTCGGCGCATGAACCCTGGTCTCAATGCCCATCGCCGAGAGCGCGGTTCCGTCGCCGATACCTGACAGCATCAGCAGTTGCGGCGTGTTGATGACGCCGCCGGAGAGGATGACCTCGCGCCGAGCCCGGACGGAGCCGGGGGTGCCGTCGCGGCTGAATTCGATACCTGTGGCGCGTCCACCTTCCATTTGGATGCGGGTCGCCATCGCGCGGGTGATGACCTTGAGGTTGGGGCGGCGAAGCGCCGGCCGAAGGTAAGCTCTGGCGGTTGAGTAGCGCCTGCCGTCTGCGATGGTCATCTGCAGCCGGCCAAAGCCTTCCTGCGTCTCGCCGTTATAGTCCGTCGTCTGCTGGAATCCCGCCTGGCGGCTGGCCTCCGCAAATGCCTCGATGAGCGGATCCTCATAGCGGCAGAACTGGGTACGCAGCGGGCCGTCGCCGCCGCGATAAGCGTTGGCTCCGCCCTCCCAGCGCTCCATCTTCTTGAAGTAGGGCAAGACCCTGTCATAGGACCAGTCGGTGAGGCCCGCAGCCGCCCAGCGATCGTAGTCGCCACGGTTGCCGCGCACATAGGCCATGGCGTTCGTCGACGAGCAGCCGCCCACCACCTTGCCGCGTGCGCATTCGACCCTGCGGCCGCCGACATTGGCCTCCGGCTCGCAGAAATACATCCAGTCGTGCCGGCGCTCGGTGAGGATTTTTCCCCACCCGAGCGGTATATGAATCATGGGATCCTTGTCCCAGTCGCCTGCCTCGATAAGTAGGACGGTGACACTGGGATCGGCGCTCAGCCTATTGGCGAGCACACATCCTGCGGAGCCAGCGCCGACGATCACATAGTCAAAGGTTTCGGCGGGCGTCATCTGGGCACCTAGGGCTGATCTGCACGCAGGTCGTGAGCCGCGTGACTGAACTGAAATCAACCATCGCTCGACCCATGTTGTCAACCACACTAGAACCAGATAAGTTGGTTGAGTATGTGCGAGACGCATGGTCCAGGCCGGGTTATCGCAGGCGGTGGTGGATACACGCAGACGACGAGAAGGACATCTCAATGGAATCCATCGACGCGCCTTCGAGCTTGGATGAGATCATCGAAGCCGTAAGGCAGTTTCAGGCCCGCTCGCCCCGGCTCCCCTCCGAACGCGAACTGGCCGGTGTCCTCCAGGTCAAGCGGCATCAACTCCGCAAAGCGTTGGATGCGCTGCGCAAGGCCGGCGACCTTGAGCCGGCGCGGCCCAAGCGTTCCGCACAGCCGCGCTTCGGCGAGGACCTGGTGCGGATGACCAACCCTCTTGAAGTGATGGAACTGCGCCTGCTGATGGAGCCGGGCCTTGCCCGCCTCGCCTCGCTGCGCGCGTCGGCGCTGGAAATCCAGCATATTCTCGATGCCGCCACCACGCCGGACCATGCCGAATCGGGCGAGGTCGACCTTGCCTTCCACCTCGCAATCGTCGGCGCAGCGCGAAATCATTTAGCGGGCGAGTTCTACAAGATGCTGCGGCAGGTAGGCGTCGATGCCCGCGTTCGGGTCGCCCGGGCGACGCCGCCGACGTGCCCCAGCCGCATCCAGCAGCGCGACACCGAACACCGCCGGATCGCCGATGCCATCGCGGCGCGTGATCCGGAAGCAGCGGAATCGGCCATGCGCTCGCACCTGCTTGCCGTGCAGCGCCAGATCATCGAGCGCAGCAACGCAGGCGCCTTCGCCGCCTGACCCCTTTCGCTCCGGAGTTCTCCCCTGAAACTGCACTTCGACGACCTGATCATCGGCGCCGGGAGCGCTGGTTGCGTACTCGCACGTCGCCTCAGCGAGGACGGCAGCCGCCGCGTGGGGCTCGTGGAAGCGGGTCATTGGCCGGGTGACCCGGACATCGCTGACCCGCTCAAGTGGCCGGCGTTGCAGAACCGGCCCTATGACTGGGCCTACCGTACGGTTCCACAGCCTTTCACGGCCAACCGGATCCACGGATGGTCGCGCGGCTGCATCGTCGGCGGTTCGAGTTGCCTCCACGCCATGGCGCATGTGCGCGGGCATCCCACGGATTTCGACGCCTGGCGTGAGGCGGGCGGCGAGTCATGGTCCTACGAGGCGCTTCTGCCAGCCTTCAGAAGGAGCGAGAGCTTCTCGGCCTTCACGCATTCCTGGCATGGCGCGGATGGGCCGCTGCCCGTCCATCTGCCCGACGAGGAGGTCAGCCCTGTCGTGCGCGCCTATATCGCGGCCGGCCAGGCGCTCGGCGCCCCTGCCCTGCCCGACCACAACAGCGGCGACCTCGCCGGCACGACCCCGAACTCGCTCACAATCCGTAATGGCCGGCGCGTGAGCCTCGCCGATGCGTATCTCACGCCGGACATTCTCGATCGCGAGAACCTGACTATCGTGACTGGTTGCGAGACCGAACGACTGGTGATCGAAGGCGGGCGCGTCACCGCAGTTTTGGCCGTTCTCGATGGCGAAACTGCCCACATCGAAGCAAACCGGATCATCCTCTCGGCCGGAGCGATCGGTTCGCCGCTGCTTCTCATGCGTTCAGGCATCGGCCCGCAAGAGGCGTTGAAACGCGCCGGCATCGCCTGCCGGATCGAAAGCTCCGAAGTCGGCGAAAATCTGCAGGACCATCTGCTCGGGTTGGGCAACGTCTACCGTGCGCGGCAGCCCGTCCCGGTATCGCAGTTGCAGCACTCGGAGTCGCTGATGTACCTGAACAGCGACGATTTTGGGCGCGCGGATGGGAGCCCGGACATCGTTCTGGCCTGCGTGGTCGCGCCGTCGATCGCAGATGGACTGCAGGCGCCGCCCTTTGGCTCGGCCTTCACCATCCTGTTCGGGGTGACGCATCCGCGAAGCCGCGGACGCCTGGTACCGACCGGGCCGGGGCGCAATGACCCGATCATCATCGACCCCCGCTATCTCGAGCACGAGTACGACCGCGCGACTTTTCGCAAGGCATTCCGCGCGGCCCGCGCAGTCGGGCATCACCCGGCTCTCGATGCCTGGCGTGCGGAAGAGGTTCAGCCGGGAAGTGCGGTCCAGAGTGAACGCGATATCGACGACTTCATCGCGCGGGTTGCCAGCACCCATCACCATCCCTGCGGGACCTGCCGCATGGGTTCAGATGGCGCGTCGGTGGTCGACCCGGACCTGCGCGTGCGCGGACTCGACAACGCCTATGTCGTCGATGCCTCGATCATCCCACGGATTCCGAGTGGTCCGATCAACGCTGCCGTCGTGGCGATAGCCGAACACTGGTCAGCATCGCTTCGATAGACGTTCCGACTGGAGGTACGACGGCCGGGTCGCAATGACACTGCCAATTGCTCGCCGGCAACGGCTCGGGAAATGGGCCGTCGCTTGCATCGAATTGTTCCATCGAACAATTCCTTCCGTGTCTCCGACTTTGTCGGCGTCCTCCGTGAGGGCCTTCACCCCCTCGGCAGTACGAGTCAGCGCTTCTCGAACGGGAAGATCACCTTCCAGTCATGTTTCATGTCGACCACGGCCCACCGATCCAGCACGGCGGCATCGAGCGCCTTGTCGAGGCGTCCGACCTTCGAGTCGCGGTCATAGGCGTATTCGCGCTCCGCATCGGTGTGGCGCACCACGACACCGAGACGTCGCTTACCTGCCTCGGTCGTCCATTGCAGCATTTCGAGATCGCCATCGGAGTTGCCGAAGGCTGCGACGGGACGGAGGCCGATGTGCTGGTTGATTCCGACGGGCTTGCCGGGCCCGTCATCCACGAAGTTCACCTTGGGCAGCCGGAACAGGTCCGGCAAGCCGTCGCGTCGCTCGAATGTCGTGACGATGCTGGAGCCCACGATCTGCTCGGGCGGAATCCCGTATTGCTCCGGCGCAAATGCCCGCATGAACTCAATGCCACCTCCTGAGACGATGTAGGTCGCAAATCCATTGGCGCGCATGTAGGACAGGACTTCCAGCATCGGCTGATAGAGGAGTTCGACGTAGCGCCGCTGGAAGCGCGGATGCTCGGCCGTCGCCAGCCAATTCTTGACGATCTGCAGGAACTGGTCTGGCGTCATGCCGGCGTGGGTCGTGGCGACGATTTCGACTGCCGCATGCTCCCCGAGACCCGCCAGGGCCTCCATTTTACCTTCAAGCACGTCCTTGAAAGGTTGCGTTCGACTCCATTCCGGGTGCTGCGGCGCCAGTTCCCGGACCCTATCGAGAGCGAAGGCGAACTGGACATAGATCGGCTGCTCGATCCAGAGCGTTCCGTCATTGTCGAAGGTGGCGATCCGCTGAGCCACTGGGAGAAAATCCGGAGAGCCTTCGCGCGTTACGTCCGTCACGAAGCCAATGATCGCCTGTTTCGTCGGCCCGTCGCTCCAGGAGGGCAGCGGATCGGTCTGGGCGGCGGCCGCAGATGCCCATACCGCCATTAGGGCAATCATCGCGAGCCACTTGAAATGCATACCCATCGATGCCGCCCTTCCTGATGTCTGTGCCTCGGACGCTAGGCCTCCCGTCTCAGGCCAAACCCACGCACCGACGCGAAGCGTCTAGTCGCTTGCATGATTGGCGTTTGCCTTCTTGACCTGCTCGATGATGCCGCTGAGATTGTAGCTCGCGGGCGCCTGCAGCGGCGGGAACTTCTCGTAGGACAGAAGGTGCTGCAGCCACAATTGCTGGCCGATCGGCAGCATGTTCCAGTCATATTGGAACGCAGTTGCGGGCGCGCCCAGCGCGCCGCCCATGCTCATGGCCGACTTCTGCTGGAGTCCGACCGCCTGCTCGAACGGATCACGCTTGATGTTCTGCACCAACGTGAAATGGAACGGCACAAGTGGCAGGATCCACCCCTCCGGCCCGGCCTGCGACATGGTGTAGTACATCTTCCAATTCTTGTAGCGCACCGCCGACGGCGTCGCGCCCGAGTAATAGAAGAAGAAATCGCGAGCCGACTTTGCCGATTTGCCTTCGAGCAGATCGCGCTGGTCGAAGCCATCGAGCGTTGTCTTGACGATGCCCGGATACTGCCCAGCTTCGATCTGCTGCTTCAGCCCGTCGCCTTTCGGTCCGCCGGCGATGTCGACCAATGTGGGCAGCCAGTCGAGAGCGGCGAACAGTTGGTTGTTCACTGTATCGGGCTTGATGACGCCCGGCCAGCGGACGACCATCGGCGCGCGATAGCCGCCTTCCCAGGCCTCGCCCTTCTGCCCCTTGAACGGCGTCACGCCGCCGTCCGGAAAGCTGATCGCCTCGGCGCCGTTGTCGGTGGTGAACACGACGATGGTGTTGTTGGCCTGGCCCATGTCGTCGAGTTTCTTGAGCACGACGCCGATGTTGTCGTCGAGTTGCTTCATGCCGGCTTCGTTGACGCCCCAGTCCTTGCCGCCGCGCTCGCCCACCATGGCCTGATACTTTGGCGGCAGCACGGTCACGACATGCATGCGGGCGGGGTTGTACCAGACGAAGAACGGCTTGTTGGTCTTCTTCGGATCGTTGCGGTCGAGGAAGTCGACCACCTTATCCGAGACTTCCTCGTCGACCGTCTCCGAGCGTTCCAACGTCAGGGGACCCTCGTCGCTGCAGGTCTGGTTTGCCTCGGCGCCATTGTTGGACTTGCAGGACAGGATGTTCCGCGGGGGCGTCAGACAGACCGTCGTCTTCGGATCCACGGAACCCGCCACTTCGGGAATGCCGGGAATCGGCGTGTTCTTGCAAGGCGGCGCGACCGTCTGCTGCGTCACAGTCTTGTTGATGTCCGGGAAGCTCACCTGCTGCATCGCATCGAGGTGGTAAAGATAGCCCCAATACTCCTGGAAGCCGTGCGCGGTCGGCAGGGCGGCCGTGTGGTCGCCGAGGTGGTTCTTGCCGAACTCGCCGGTGGTGTAGCCGAGATCAAACAGGAACTTGGCGAGCGCCGGCGTGCCCGGCTGCAGGTAGGACGGGCTGCCGGGTAGCTGCGGCGGGATCATGCCGGTGCGCAGCGGGTACATGCCGGTGAAGAACGCGTTGCGGCCCGAGGTGCAACTCTGCATGGCGACATAGTCCGTGAACATAGCGCCTTCGTGGCCGATACGGTCGACGTTGGGGGTCTCGCCGACCATCAAGCCGCGATGGTAGATGCTCGGCTGCATCCAGCCGATGTCGTCGCCCATGATGAACAGGATGTTGGGCTTCTGCTGTTGCGGCGGCTGCTGCTGTGGCGTCTGGGCGAGCGCCGGGAGGGCCATCGCCGCCGAGATCAGAGCCGTGGCCCCGATCAGGGCCGCTCTGAGACGGCTTGCACAGTGAGGGCTGTCACCTGTGGTCGGCGAAGACCCACGATCCTGGCTCATAGGGTGCTCCTCTTTCTGATGATGCAGCGGAAGCCGACATGGCTCATCGAACTGTCGATCGGCTGAGGGTGGCGGGCGGCCGGCCGATAGCGGCGGCAGTAGTTGGGCGCGCAGAGATGCGATCCGCCTTTGACGACCTTGCGTGGAATCCGGATCTCCGGCTGGCATGGATCGTAGCTCGCCTCCTCCCGCCCGCCGCGCGGGTTCTCGGGAATGCAGCAGGGCTTGGCTGCGCCCGCCGGATGCTTCTGGGAGTAGAAATCACTCGTCCACTCCCAGACATTGCCGATCATGTCATAGAGGCCGTAGCCGTTCGGCTGGTATGTTCGGACGGGCGACGTTCGCTCGAACCCATCCTCGCGGGAGTTCTGAAACGGAAATGCTCCCTGCCAGGTATTGGCCATGTGCCGTCCTGCCGGCGTGAACTCGTCTCCCCAGGCGAATTCGGCGCCGTCCAGCCCGCCGCGTGCCGCGAACTCCCATTCCGCCTCGGTCGGCAGTTCCTTGCCGGCCCAGCGCGCAAAAGCCTCCGCATCGGCATAGGCGACGTGCACCACCGGGTGGTCCTCAAAACCCTTGATCGAGGAGCCGGGACCGTAGGGTCGTCGCCAGTGGGCCCCGAAAACATATGCCCACCACTGTCCCCAGTCGCGAAGGTCCACGGGATGATCCGGCGGGCTGAAGACTAGCGAGCCGGGCTTCAGCATGTGGGGTAGCGCTTTGGGATAATCCTTTGGATCGGGCGGGATTTCCGCAACGGTGACATATCCGGTGGACCGGACGAACTCGCGGAACTGACGGTTTGTCACCGGCGTCCGATCCATCCAGAAGGGGTCGACCCGGACCCGGTGAACCGGCGCTTCCTCCGAATAATGCCGGTCGGAACCCATATGGAACATGCCGCCGGGAATTGGGGCCATGCCGTCCGGAATCTGTGGCCCCGTTCGCGGCAGTTCGGTCTTGGAGCGCACGGAAACGGTCATGGTGGACAATGTCCTTCCGTCCGGGCGGCGCCGAGAATGTAGCGTCGATCGAAAACAGTAACCGAATGGCTCCGGCACTACAAACAACCACCCGCGCCAATCTTGTTGAGCGATGGGCGCGATGGCGTCGCACTACAACATTGTTCAACCTGCGGTGTTTACCTCCTCGCTCACAATTGATGGCCTAATAATGAAGGAGATATCCGCGCATTAGTCGTACATCTTCACCATGCGCTATAGGTTTCTTGCTCCTGCCGGAGCTCGGATGGGCCGCCGCCATCACGATCGAGTAAAGGGTGCGTGACCCCGTGGAATAGCAGAATCAGCTGCCCGCGTGATCCAGCGCTCGCCGCGCGGAAGCCCGCATCGCTGGATGCGAAGGCCTGATGGACCTCCCGCAATGTATTGTCTGGCGGCGGGTCTGATCATGTCCAACGCCTTGGCCAATGCAGAACCCATTTTTGGAATTTGATCTATACTATCGAGCCTTTGACCGCCTACGCATGTACATCGAAAGACGCAGGTCTGGATATATGCGGTAGTGTCTAATGACACGATATCCGCTTCTCACTTACAGTACATTTGATGCGTCTCTTTCCATCGCTCGGGGGAGGTCCTTGGTGAGATTTCCGGCATGTTCCTCTTTGGCGTGCATTGCTGTTTTGGTGCTCGGGCATCAAGCGAATGCTGCTGACATCCTGCTCCCGGTCACTCCGAGCATAGATCAGGTCAAGACCGAAAATGGCTGGACATTTGAGATCGTCCCCTATGCCTGGGCAGCGGGCCTGACTGGGTCGGTAGGACAATTCGGGCTTCCGCCGGTGCACGTTGATCTACCGTTCTGGGAGGTCTTTGACCATCTGGACTTCGCCGGCATGGCCGTCGGGGAAGCCCGCTACGACCGCTATAGCCTGATCGGTGACGTCATCTATGTGAAGCTGTCCGGACAAAAAGGCACGCCTAGAGGCGTAGTCGCAAATGACGTCTCGGTAGACTCGAAGACTTTCACAGGCTTCCTTGGAGGCAGCTATTATTTTCTCGACACCAACTCGGCACAACTCGGCGTGATGGCTGGGGCCAGGGTCTGGTCGGTCGATACCAGGATCTCGTTCAGCGGCGGGGTGCTCGACGGCGTTTCACGCAGCGACGGCGAGACATGGGTGGACGCGACGGCCGGACTTCGCGGCAGCTACTCGCTCACGCCCCAGATCTATCTGACCGGATGGGGAGTCGTCGGCGCCGGCCAAGCCGATCTCGACTGGGATGTCGCGGGCGGGATCGGCTATCGGTTCAATGACAAGTTCGAAGCTGTAGCTGGATATCGAGCATTGGGCGTCGACTTCCAGGACGGCGGCTTCCTGTTCGACGTCGTCATGCATGGCCCGATCCTCGGGCTGGTCGCGCGGTTCTAGTGGAGGCCTGCAAAAGGTCCCCCTGGCGTCGTCGCTGAGCGGTCACCTTATCGCGCCGTTCGCCAGCACGTCGCTCGCTACAGGCAGGCGACGAGCCTGGCGTCGAACTGCACAAGATCGTCTTCTGGAAGCGCCGGCCTAGTGAGCAGCCAAGATCTCCTAGGTTTCTCCGGAACTTCAGCGCCCCTCTGCAGACCTTCTCACGCGAGGAGATCCGGGTGCGCCGATAGCATCCGGCGCACCAACAACACCGACGTGGCGCGGGCATCAAGTGCGCGAGGCACCCTCGACCACTTCGAAGCCCTCGAACTGCGGGTGGCCGCTATAGAGAGGCCGGTTCCCGCCCGCATTGCTATGGGCAGCCCGGAAGTTCTCCGACTTGGTCCAGGCGACGAAGTCGTCCCGGTTTTCCCATTCCGTATGCGAAACGAACAGAGTGCAGCCCTCCTCCTCGTTTTCCGGGCCGCGAAGCAGGTGGAAGGTGCGGAAGCCCCTCATTTCCGCGAGCGAGGAATCGCGCTCCCTCCAGACCTTCTCGAAGGCCTCCTCGGAGCCCTTCTTCACCTTGAAGCGGTTCATTGCAAAGTACATGTCTTCATCCTCGGTTGGTTAAATCGGGGGCGGCGGACGCCTGCCCCGGTATTCCTCGCTGGCCCGGTCAGCCGCCGAAGCGGACCGTTGCACCCAGTTTCAGGCTCAGTCCCGGCTCGTAGACCACACTCGTCGTCGTCGCATTGAGCGGGTTCGCATAGCGAACGTCGAAGATATTGTCCGCACGGAAGTCGAACCGGAAATTGTCGCTAACCTGATAGTTCGCGAACGCATTGACGAGCGTGAAGTTCTCCGAGAACGCCGCCCCCGCCGGCGGACTGTTGTACTGCACCTCGCCTCCGAGCGTCAGGCGGTCCTCCAGCATGCGGAAGCCGAGCAGGCCGGTTACCTGCGACGACGGGATGGTGACGAGATCCTCCCGCTTTCCGTTGGCGATCCGGTAGCCGTCGATGATCGAGATATTCAGGCCCCCGAAGACATCGCCGGCGTCATAGAAGGCCTCGAGTTCGAAACCGTTGATCCTGGCTTCCGCGAAGTTCTGATACTGGAAGCAGATCGGGATGTAGCTCGGATTGCCGAACAGGTCCGGCCGCAGCGGACATCCGCTCGTCGGATCGAATGCGGAGAGTGTCTGCCCGTCGATGAAGTCCTCGACATCGTTGTTGAAGTAAGCCGCCTTGAGCCGCAAGCTGTCACCGCCCCTGAAAAGGTCGTCGCGGCCGTAGTTGATGCCCGCCTCCCATGTCCTGCCGGTCTCAGGCTTCAGGTCCGGGTTGGGCAGGAAGGGGAAAACGACCCCGTTCGGGTGCAACCCCGTCACCAACGTCTCACTGAGCGTGGGCGAACGGTAGCCTTCCGCATAGGTGCCATAGAATTGCAGGCCGCTCAGCGCCTCTCCGGTGAAGGGAGACACGCCCACGGTCAGGCGCGGCGACAGCCGCGAGCCCGAACTGTCGGTGTCATCGCCGCTCAGGCTGTAGCTGTCGTAGCGCAGCGCTCCGATGATCTCGAGCCAGTCGAAGGTCATCTTGTCCTGGACATAGGCACCCCAGACCGTGCGCTCGCCTGAAGGCGTGTAGAAGTCGCTGCCGCCGATCGGACTTTCGGTGACCACGTCATCCGTCAGCCAGTCACCTCCGTAGGTGAGTTCGTGGGAGAACGCGCCCGTCTCGAAACGCGAGGTGTTCCAGATGTCGATCCCGTAAGTGCTCAGATCATATGAGGTCAGCGATCCGCGAGGAATGATGACGGGCCTGCCTGTCGTCGGATCGAACTGCCGCACGTCCGTCAGATAGGTCTGGTCGAGGTTCGCCCTGTTCAGGGCGACACTGACGGTGAGGTCGAGCCAGCTCTGGTCGGGATCGGTGACTTGATAGCGGCCGGTCAGGGTGTTCTGGGTCAGGTCCAAGTCCGAAGTGCCCGTGCCTTCGCTCCATCCGTCCTTCGTTCCAACCCACCCCAGCTTGAGCTCGCTGTTTTCGCTCGGGCGAACGGTGGCCTTCACGAGCCCGCTCAGTACATCGAAGGCGCTCCCCGGTACCGGATCGCCGGCGCCATCTTCATACTGGCCGTAGTCGCGCCAGACGATGTTGCCGATGATGTCGGTGGCGTCGTTGAACCTGTAGGCGCCGACCGCGCTTGCGGTCTTCTCGTCGCCATTGCTCTCGTAGCGGCTCGTGAGCGCGCCGGCCCAGGTCTCCTCCGGCTTCAGGAAGTCGGAGGCATCCTTCGTCTCGAAATAGACCACGCCGCCGATCGCTCCGGAACCGTAGGTGTTCGCCACCGGCCCGCGCACCACGTCCACCTGCTGAACCAGCAGCGGATCGATCCAGAAGACGCTCTGAGTGCCGTGACCCGAGCGCTGGAAATTTTGACGCGCGCCATCGACGATCACTGCGACCCGACCGAAATCCTGCAGGCCGCGGATGTTGACCGACGATGCGGACCGATTGGCGTCCACCTGCACCGCAACGCCGGGGACACCGCTCAGCATTCCCTGCGGCGTCGTCGCCATCCGGCGCTCGAGCTGCCCCTCGCCTACATGGCTTACCGAGCCCAGCGTGTCGATCGCGCTCTCGCCGGTGCGGCTCACCACCGTGATGGTATCCAGGACGGTTACGCCTGCAGCCGCTTCTTCACTCTGAGCCTGCTGGTCAGTTTGCTGGTCCGCGGCCTCCTGGGCCGATGCAGACCCGCATAGGGCCAGGCCCGCCAATCCTATGAGAAGTGCCCCGCGGCCCGCAGGCAAGCGTCCGCTGTTACGTCTCGTGCTGCCGGAAATCTGTCCAGCCATATGCCCCACCCTTGTCAAGCATGAAATGCGTCCGGCTGGCTTCGGGCTGGCTGGATCAAATGGTTGCGCCGAACTCCTGCCGTCAGGGTTCAGCTGTTGCGCTGCCTATAAAACATGATAATTGGAGTCAAGTTTATAGATGATGACGTCGAGCGACATTCTACGGGATGCCGCCGGGGCAAAAACGCACAAGGACGCTTCCCATCACCCCGCTCGCTGATCTCCGCCGAGCAACGCTTTGGCTCTGCGTCTTGCTGACCTATCCCGCGCTGGCCGGCCAACCGTCGAAACTCAGCAGCGACGCCGCGTTCGCAAGCGACGCCCGCCTCGTGGCAATCGGCGGCTCCATCACCGAGATCGTCTATGCCCTTGGCGAGCAGAACCGATTGGTTGCGCGCGATTCGACCAGCGTCTATCCCGCTGATGCGATGCGGCTGCCGGATATCGGCTATATGCGGCAGCTTTCGCCGGAAGGCGTGCTGTCCGTTGGTCCGGAGGGGATCATCGCGTTGGAGGGCAGCGGTCCGCCCGAGGCTATCCAGGTGCTCAAGCGCTCCAGCGTTGCATTAGTGACGATTCCGGAAAGATTCGACCGCGAGGGGATTCTCGACAAGATCAGGAGGGTCGGCAGATCCCTCGGCGTCGAGGAGAAGGCCAGCGCCCTTGCTACCGAGGTCGTAACGGATCTGGACCAGGCTGTCGCATTCGCCCGCAATGCAGGCGAGCCAAAGCGCGTCCTCTTCATCCTGTCCATGCAGGACGGAAAGATCCTTGCCTCCGGCACCGGCACCGCGGCCGACGGCATGAGTCGGCTGGCCGGCGGGACCAACGCGATCGAGGGTTATGCCGGCTACAAGCCGCTGACGCAGGAGGCCATCATCGAGGCTCGGCCCGACGCGGTCCTGATGATGGATCGCGGCGGCGAACATGCCCCGGACCCCGACACGGTGTTCGCCAACCCGGCCTTGGCTGCCACGCCAGCAGGCGCATCGCGGAAACTGATCAGGATGGACGGTGCCTATCTGCTCGGCTTCGGTCCGCGCACCGCGAAGGCCGTGCGCGACCTGGCAAGCGCGCTTCATGGCCCGCAATCGTCGAACTAAACGGCGATCTTGAGATGACAGCAATCGAGCGGACAACTGCCAGGACGGGAAGCCGGCCGAAGGTTCGCGCGGGCGATCGATCCGCATTGGCGAAGGGGGCGATCCCTGCCTCGGAGTGCTTCTGGCCGTCGTCTTCCTGCTCAGCCTGACGGCTGGCGCCTCGGACGCGTCGGCGCTCGCCGTGATTCACGATCTCCTTTTCCGTGAGGTCGATGGCCTTGCCGCCTACGAGCGAATAGTGATCCTCGAGATCCGATTGCCGCGGGCAGTGCTCGGGATGCTGATCGGTGCTGCGCTGGCCATATCCGGGGCCGTGATGCAGGGGCTCTTCCGCAATCCGCTTGCCGATCCGGGGCTGGTCGGGGTCTCCAGTGGCGCGGCGCTCGGAGCTGTCTCAGTCATCGTGCTCGGCGGTGGGGTCCTGGCGTCGGCGGTTGAGTTTCTCGGAACCCACGCGCTGCCCCTTGCCGCCCTTCTCGGCGGGCTGGCGACCACCTTGATGCTCTATCGCGTCGCGACGCGTCGCGGCGAGACCTCGATCGCCACCATGTTGCTCGCGGGCATCGCGCTCGGCGCCTTGGCTATGGCGATCAGCGGCGTCCTCATCTTCGTCGCCGACGACCAGCAACTCCGCGACCTCACCTTCTGGCAACTCGGCTCGCTGGCCGGTGCCAGTTGGGTCAAGATCGGCGCGGCCGGCCCGATCATCGCGGCGGCTCTGATCGCCTGCCCTTTCCTGGCAAGGTCGCTCAATGCCATGGCACTCGGAGAGGCGGCTGCCCACCATCTCGGAATTCCCTTGCAGAGAATGAAGGTGATCGCGATCGTGGTCGTGGCCGCCGCCACTGGCGCCTCGGTGGCGGTCAGCGGCGGCATCGGCTTCGTGGGGATCATCGTCCCGCACCTGCTCAGGCTTCTGATCGGGCCCGACAACCGCTACCTGCTGCCCGCCTCGGGGCTGTTGGGGGCGATCGTACTTCTGCTCGCCGACGCGGCGAGCCGCATCCTGGTCGCACCGGCGGAATTTCCGATCGGCATCGTCACCGCAGCCGTCGGGGCACCGTTCTTCCTCTGGATCCTGCTGAAGCGCCGCGGCGTGCTCGACCTGTGAGGATGAAATGATTCAAACGGGGAATCTCTCGGCAAGATTGGGCGGGCGTCGTGTCCTGGAGAACGTGTCATTCCAAGCCGAGTCTGGGCAACTCACGGCCATCATCGGCCCGAACGGCTCCGGCAAGACTACCCTGCTGCGGGCATTGTCAGGCGAAATCCCATGCTCCGGTGACCTCACCATCAACGGCATGGATAGCCGGCGGCTGAAGCCCTGGCGGCTTGCGAGCATGCGCGCGGTGCTGCCGCAGAAGACATCGCTGTCGTTTCCCTTCACAGTCCGCGAGGTGGTTGCCCTCGGCCTGACCGGCGGCCGCTCCGGAGTAAGCGGTGGCGAAGTGGTGGCTTTGCCGGACAGGGCATTGCGTTGCGTCGATCTCGACGGCTACGCGGGCCGATTCTACCAGGAGCTTTCCGGTGGCGAACAGCAGCGAGTCCAACTCGCCCGGGCGCTGTGCCAGGTGTGGGAACCCGTCCTGGACGGCGTGCCTCGATGGCTACTTCTGGACGAGCCAGTGTCGAGCCTCGACATACATCACCAGTTGGCGATCATGCGTCTCGCATCGGAGTTCGCCCGGGCCGGTGGCGGCGTTATCGCCGTTCTCCACGACCTGAACCTGACCTGCATGTTCGCCGATCGGATCCTGATGATGCGCTCCGGGCGCCTGCATGCCTGCGGCCGCACTCCGGAGGTGATGACGGATTCGCTGCTTGCGGAGGTGTTCGGGTGCTCGTTGCGGGTGGGAATGGCTCCCGGCGCGGGCCAGCCCTTTGTGCTGCCACAATCGGTTCACGCATCCTGAGTATCGGCCTCTATCAGAGGGCCAGAACGCCCTCGGCGGACTGTGGTCGCCGGTTCCGGTAATCGAGCTCGGGCGCGTTACGGTTCAGCATCTCGACCACATGCGCTGCTGAGTCGTCTCAACTACCGTATTGTTCAAGGATCCGACTGACTTGAAACCGCTCAGAGCAGCTTGTCTGGCGTGACGGGCAGTTCGCGGATGCGCTTGCCGGTGGCGTGGTAGATCGCGTTCGTAATCGCCGGAGCGACGCCCACCATCGCGATCTCGCCGACCCCCTTCACGCCGAGCGGGTTCACGTGCGGGTCCTCCTCCTCCACCAGGATCACATCCATGACCGGCGGCGCGTCGGCGTGGACCGGCACTGCATACTCGGCAAGGTTGCCGTTCGGAACGCGGCCGTTGCGCGGATCAACGACCGCATGCTCCATCAGCGCCATACCGATGCCACCGATCATCCCGCCGATGCACTGGCTGCGGGTGGTCTTCGGGTTGACGATGCGGCCGGCTCCATAGGCGCCGACGATACGCCGCACGCGCGTTTCGCCGAGGTCCGGATCGACCGCCACCTCCGCGAACACGGCGCCGAAGGCATGCATGGAGAATCGCTTGCCGGCGCCCCCCGGCTTCACGTTGGCCGAGGCCTCGAGGGGCTGGCCGACGCGCTGCATGGCCTCGGCGAGGTCATTCGCGCCGCCGCGTGCCAGCGCCTCGTCCCGCACCTTGAGGCAGGCCGCCTGCACGGCGCTGCCGACGCTCGCCATCGTCATTGAGCCGCCATGGGGCGGCGTCTTCGGAAACCGGCTGTCGCCGAGCGTGAACTTCACGCGCTCCATCGGCAGGCCGAGAGCATCGGCCGCAACCTGGGTCATCGACGTCCACGTCCCCGGCCCCATGTCGCTCGCCGCGCTCATCACTTCAGCAGTGCCGTCGGGCAGCAGGCGCGCCATGGCCGCGGCGGGTGCGAAGTTCATCGGATAGGTCGCGGTGGCCATCCCCCAGCCGATCAGGAGCCGATCGTCGCGCATCGAACCCGGTTCGGGGGTGCGCCTGCTCCAGCCGAAGCGCTCGGCGGCGGCGCGGTAGCACTCCCGCGTCGAGCGGCTGGAGAACGGCAAGTTCTTGAACTCGTCCCGCTCCGGCTCGTTGCGCAGGCGCAATTCCACCGGATCCATTTCGAGCGCTGCCGCCAACTCGTCCATCGCGGATTCGAGCGCGAAGATGTTGCTCACCTCCCCCGGCGCGCGCATGTAGGTCGGCGTGTGCACGTTCATCGGCGCGATGCGATGGCGCGTGTAGACGTTGGGGCAGGAATGGAGGAAGCGCGTCGCGTTGGTGAGCGCCTCCGAGTATTCTTCGTAGGCCGACGTCTCCTGATAGGCGTCCTGAATGGTCGCGGTGAGACGGCCGTCGCGCGCGGCCCCCAGCGCGACCCGCTGGACCGTGTGCGGCCGGTAGCCGGTGCCATAGTACATCTCGCGACGCGACAGCATCACCTTGACGGGCCGTCCCGCCACCTGAGCACCAAGTGCCGCGAGGGTGACATGCGGCCAGGTCCGCAGCCCCGAGCCGAAGGCGCCGCCGACGAAGGGCGAGATCACCTGGACGTTCTCTGCCGGGATGCCGAAAACGGAAGCGATCTCCTCGGCAACGTTGCTCACCCACTGGGACTTGTCCCAAAGCGTCAGCTGGTCGCCGTTCCAGGCTGCGATCGTCGCATGCATCTCGATCGGGTTGTGGTTCTCGCGCGGGATCACATAGGTGCGATCGATCCGGACCTCGGCGGCGGCGAGTGCGTCCTGGGCATCGCCCCGTCTGGTCTCTGGCGACCGCCGCTCGCCTTGGTCGGTCTTCTGCATGGTCGGCCTGACCGGATCGACGCGGCCGACGTCGACGATCGCGGGTTCGGCGGCATAGGTGACATCGACCAGGTTAGCAGCATGCACCGCCTGTTCCAGCGTCTCGGCGATCACGAGCCCAATAGGCTGGCCCTGGTGATTGATCCGGTCGTCCTGGAGCACGTGCAGGCGCTCGCCGATATCGGGATCGGTAAAACCCTTGTGGGGGCGGTAGGGCAGCTTCGGCGCGTTGAGATGCGTCAGGACGGCGATCACACCGGGTGTCGCTTCGGCCTTGGTGCTGTCGATGGAGCCGATGCGCCCCTTCGGCACCGTGCTCCTGACGATGACGCCATGCGCCTGACCCGGCGCGCTGAACTCAGCGGCGTAGGTGGCGCGGCCGGTGACTTTCGCGCGGCCATCGACGCGGCTGATGGGTTGTCCAATGACCGCGATGTTCATGTGCGTGCTCCCGCAATTTCGACCGCACGTACGATCGCGCGCTGCATGAGCTCGATCTTGAAGTCGTTATGCCCTTGTCCCTGCGCGCCCTCGGCAGCGAGCGCTGCCGCTTGCCGGAGCCTTGCCGGCTCCAGGCTAGCCCCGGCCATAGCCGTCTCGACCTGAGGGACGCGCCAGGGCTTGGTCCCGACCCCGCCAAGCGCGATGCGCGCCCGGCGAATGCCGCTGCCGTCCATGTCGAGCGCCACCGCCGCGGACACGACGGCAAACTCGAACGAGGCACGATCACGGACCTTCAGGTAATGGGAGCGGAGCCCTGCCGCATCGGCCGGGACGGTGATTGCAGTGATCACCTCGCCCGCCTCCAGCACGGTTTCCATGTGCGGCGTGTCCCCAGGCAACCGGTGGAAGTCGGCCAGCGGTATCGAGCGATCGCCTCCGGGCCCACCAACCTCCACGACCGCGTCGAGCGCGACCAGCGCGACCGCAAGGTCGGAAGGATTGACGGCGATGCAGTTCTCGCTCGTGCCGAGCACGGCGTTCCAGCGGTTCTCACCGCCTATCGCCGAGCAGCCCGAGCCCGGCACGCGTTTGTTGCAGGACACATAGCCGACATCGCGGAAATAGGGGCAGCGGGTGCGCTGCAGGAGATTGCCGCCCATCGTCGCCTGGTTGCGGACCTGCGGGCTCGCAGAGTTCAGCAAGGCTTGCGCGATGATCGGAAACCGCTCGACCACTTCGGCATGGGCCGCCACTTCCGCCATCGTCGCAGCAGCGCCTAGCCTCAGCCCCTGCGGTCCGACCTCGATTCGATCATCCAGCAGGCCGGCGAGGCTGACCAGTTTCTCAGGGCGGCGTACGTTCTCCTGCAGGAGTTGCACCATGTCCGTGCCGCCGGCGATATATTCGACAGGCGCGTCATTGCGGCCGGCCTGCGCACGCAAGGCCAGTGCGGCATTGAGATCGCGCGGGCGTTCAAGGGCGAAGGGATACATCGCTCAGCCTCCCCGCGTCGATCCGGTGACTGCGGCCGCGTCCCGGATGGCCGCGACGATGTGGTCGTAGGCTCCACAGCGGCACAGATTCCCGCTCATCCACTCGCGGATTTCTTCCGGCGAGTTGGCATGACCTTCGTTGATGCATGCGACGCCGGCCATGATCTGCCCCGACGTGCAATAGCCGCACTGGAAGGCATCTCTTTCGATAAACGCGGCTTGGAGCGGGTGGAGTTGGTCGCCCTGAGCGAGGCCTTCGATCGTCGTGATCTCGCGCCCCTCCACGAGGGCAGCGAGATTGAGGCAGGATTTGACGCGCTTGCCGTCCATTAGCACCGTACAGGCACCGCACTGGCCAAGGCCGCAGCCCTTCTTGGAGCCCGTGAGGTGCAAGTGTTCGCGCAAGGCGTCGAGCAACGTGGTGCGCGCGTCCAGCGCCAGCCGGTGCTCGGCTCCATTGACGCGGAGCACGACGTCAAGCGGAGCGGGCGCCGACCGATAACCTTGCGCCGCGGCTGGCGAACTGGCTCCGGGCATGAGTTGTCCTCCTACAAGAGCGCCGCCGGTCACCGCAGCGATTTCCAGCAGCTGTCGTCGGGTCACATCGGAGCGGGGCATCGTCCTGCCTCTTGGTCTCGGCAACTCGGGCAGACTATGGGTCGAGGCACGCTGATTGGGCAGGGACCATCGACCTTGCCTTGATTGGTCGCCATGGCGAAGGCCCAACGCGCCGGTGTCTCCGATGATCTAAGGCACGCATCGGCCGCGACTAGTCGTCAAATCGCACGAGTTTTCTTCCGAGGCCAAATGCAGCGGCCAACTCGATGACCTCTGCCGCAGTCGCGCGATAGGCTTTCGACCGCAGTATGGCGGTCCGGAGAGTGCTGCCTCTCCGGGACTGAACGCCTAGCCGGAAGCCGTTCCTACGGCCAAAGCAGTCGGGCGATCCGGAAGGGAAGGTGCAGGCGGGAGTGTCGTCACCTCGAGAATCTCTTTCTCGTCGAGCGATTCCTGCTTCATCAGGGCGGCGACCAGCAGATCGAGTTCTCTTCGGTGTTGCCGCAGAAGGAGTTTGGCCTCTTCGTGGCAATCGTTGATGATCCGCGCGACTTCGGCGTCGATCAGGCGGGCGGTCTCGTCGCTGTAGGGCTTTGATGTGCCGAAGCCGCCGGAACCCACCCAGTTGTTCTGGCGAGGCCCAAGCTGGACCATGCCCAGGGCGTCGCTCATACCCCAGCGGGTGACCATCTGCCGGGCGATGGCGGTCGCCTGTTCTATGTCGCTTTCTGCGCCGGTGGTTCGGGTGCCGTAGACGATCTCCTCAGCCGCGCGGCCGCCCAGCATTCCGATGATCTTCGCGCGCAGATAGGCTTCGGGATAGTTGTATCGGTCGGTCTGCGGCCTTTGGTAGGTGACGCCGAGCGCCTGGCCGCGGGGCACGATGGTGACGCGGTGAACCGGGTCGGCGCCGGGGACGACCAGACCAAGGATGGCGTGCCCGCCTTCGTGATAGGCGACCCGTTCGCGATCGGCATCGCTCAGGATGATCGGCCGTTCCGGCCCGAGCACGATCTTCTCCAGCGCATCGAGAAAGTCCTTTTGGTGGACCTTGTCCTGTTCCCTGCGTGCCGCGAGCAGCGCCGCCTCGTTGACCAGGTTCTTGATGTCCGCGCCGGAGACGCCAGGCGTGGTCTGCGCGATGTCGGCAAGGTCGACGTCGTCGGCAAGCGGCACCTTGCGCGTATGCACCTTGAGGATCGCTTCGCGTCCGTTCTTGTCGGGTAGGTTGACCACCACGCGCCGATCGAAGCGGCCAGGTCTGAGCAAGGCCTTGTCCAGAACGTCGGGCTGGTTGGTGGCGGCCAGGACGATGACACCTTCACGGCTGGAAAATCCGTCCATCTCCGTGAGGATCTGGTTGAGAGTCTGTTCCTGCTCGCTCGCTCCGCCGATCGCGGCCCGGCCCCTGGCCCGTCCTATCGAGTCGATCTCGTCGATGAAAATGATTGCCGGTGCATGCTTACGCGCTTCCGAAAACAGATCCCTGACCCGCGCGGCACCGACACCGACGATCATTTCCACGAACTCGGCGCCGCTCATCGAGAAGAACGGTACTTCGGCCTCGCCGGCGACGGCCCTTGCAAGGAGAGTCTTTCCTGTTCCCGGCGCGCCGACCAGCAGCACGCCTTTCGGAGCCGTCCCGCCGAGCCTCGTGTACTTTTCGGGGTTCTTGAGAAAATCGACGATCTCGACCAGTTCGTTCTCCGCCTCGTCGATGCCGGCGACATCCGCGAAGGTGACCTTCGTCTCCGTTTCCTTGTCGAAGCGTCGTGCCCTGCTTTTGCCGATGCCGCCCAATCCGCCGAACATCCCGCCGCCCTGCTTCGCCGCCCTGCGGAACAGCCAGACATAGAGGGCGATGATCAGGATCGTCGGCCCGAAGCTCCACAGCAGCAGGCTGAGTGTGCTGGTTCCGGACTGAAGCGGGGTCGCCCTTATGTCGACCTTGCGCTGGATCAGCTCGGATTCCAGGCCGGGATCGACGAAGACGGGCAAATTGGTGGTGAAATTCACCACCTTCCGGGTCTCGGTCTGCGCCGGCTGCCCCTGCTCCCGCGGCGGCGTCCAGTCGACCGGCGACTTGAACCGGCCCTCGATCGCCTGACCCTCGCTATGGATGGCTTCTATGTTGTCCTTCGCGAGTTCGGTCCTGAACAGGGTGTAGGAGATGGAAACCGGGGCCTCCGGGCCGGGAAAAAGAAGGTTTGCAAGGAGGTAGTTGGCGAAGAGCAGGACCAGAAACAACAGCCAGGTCCGGCCGGGCGGAATTGCGGCCTTGCCTCCAGTTCTATCGCCGGGCGGGACACCTGCGGGTTTCGTCGTGTGACTCTTGAGCGCCACGGCTTCTCTCCCTCGATCGGCTTTGGAAGATAGCGCAGCGACGGGGACCGCCCACCGGGCGGCTCGGCCCTTGCAGTGGGTGGAGAGAAAGTGGTCTCGAGCTCGACGAGCGTTTGGCTCGCCTGGCTTTCGTTTTCACAGTTCAAACGAGGGTTAGCGGTTCAACAGCGTCGGACAGCCGAGCCATGCTTCGACGCGAGGAACGGGATCAGAACTGGTATCCGAAGTTGGCGAAGTCGCGCCGCCAGATCTCTTCCACCAGTTTGCGCTCGGTCTCGCCGTAGTACTCCCGATAATGCCCACGCTTGCTGGCGTTCTTGCGCGTCAATTCCGGCGCATCGGACAGGTCCAGCCGCTCGACGATGTCGCGATAGGCCTCCTCCATCGCCTCGAACCGGTAGATCTTGTCGACCAGCGGAGCGCCGTTCCAGCCATAGAGCTTGGAGGTCTGATCGTCCCTTAGGAGCCGCCGCTTCTCCGAACGAAGGAATTCGCCAAAGCTCTGGCCCGCAGTTCTCTCGTGACGATGGTGGTCCTTTTCGGTTTTGATGAAAGCGTAGCGTGAAACGGCCAGGTCATATGGATTTCGGACCAGGCCGAACTTGAATGCGGCGTCGAAGAAGTCGGCTGGGAGCTTCAGCTTCGCCCATTGCGCGGAAGCATGCGGCCCGAATTTGGCGTTCATTCCTCCCGGAATGGGAAGGTGGGAGAGTAGCCGCCGCCACTGTCCCCCAGGCCTCTTGGTCGAGTAGGGCCGCAGGGCCTTCTTGATCGCCTGGCCGCCCGTCTTGGGGACATGTACAAAGATGAAGTTCTTATCGGTGGAAATCAGCATCCTGCGGCAGAACTAATCCGGGTGCCGGATCATCGTCAACATGCCATGCAATCTCCCTGCACCGTACCCTGGCCGCTTCCCGACAGCCATGACCCTGCGATCCTATGCGATCACTCGACATTTTGCGGAGCGACATGCGGCTCCGGCTGCGCGGTTGAATGCGAGCGGCTGATATCTTGGCTCGCACGGGGAAGATTGTGGCACGCCCATCTCGATCGGGTCCGCGCCCGGAAACGCACGTCCCCTCACCGTCAAATAGAGGCCCCGTCAGGTCTTGCCGAGCAGCCAGTTCGGGTTGAACCAGCGATCCGCCGGCCCGTCATAGGGCAGGCGTGTGATGTCCCAGTGGCTGACGAACCGCGCATAGGCGTCCCAGACGGGCGGACCGCCGCCGATGAACACGATACGACCGGCGAAGCGGCTGAGCGTTTCCTCGGGGTCCATGCTGGAGCGGACGACCACGAGTTCCCGATCGGTCCGGGCATAGTCTGGCACGCTGGCAATCGTCTTCGGGCCGGCCAGCAGAACGTGGCCTCGGGTCAGTTCAAAAAAACGCGCAACGTCGGCGCGGTAAATGGGGGCGCGGTTGCCTTCCCATGGAAGCCCGCCATCCAGCCCCAATTGGCCGGATTGGCCGATGGCACACATGACCCGGACGACGGTATGTTTCATGTCATTGCTCTCCAGCGTCCTGTGCCGTCTTCCTAAGCCCCTAACCCCGGCCGATCAATTTCGTTTGACCCTCCTCGGCGCGTTCGAAAGAATGCAGGGCGGCCGCCCTTCCCCCTCAGTCGTCGTTGCGCAGCAATTCGCGCCTTAGCACAGAAAGCAGGATGTCGACCTCCTCCGGGGTGTTGTAGTGGGCAAGCCCGATGCGAAGCACGCCGCCGAGATCGTAGAGGCCGAGGCTGCGGATGGCTTCCACCGCATAATTGTGGCCGTTCCAGACGAAGATGTTCTCGTCCGCCAGCCGCTTCGCCAGCTTCGCGGGATTGCGGCCTTCGATCTTCACCGAGACGGTCGGCACCCGGCGATCCATCGCCTCGTCGGCGGTCAGTCCGCACACCGTCACGGCCGGCATCGACTTGAGGCCCGCGATGAGGCGCTGCGTCAGCGTCTTTTCATAGGCGAAGAGCCCATCCATCGCGGCACTCATCGCCGCCTGGCGGGGCGAACCGGCCTGCGCCGGCTTCAGATCCGGGAACATCGTGTCTCCCACCCAAGCCAGATAGTCGAAGGCGCCGAGCAGGCCGGCGATCGCCTCGTGCGACAGCGTTCCTGTCTCGAACCGTTCGGCGCCGTGGTTGGAGGCCGGTCGAACCTTGTAGGCGTCGAGCTTCTCGACGATCTCGCGCCGGCCCCAGAGCACGCCGAGATGCGGGCCAAAAACCTTGTAGGCGGAGAATGCCAGGAAGTCGCAGCCGATCGCCTGGACGTCGATGGCGCCATGCGGGGCGAACTGGACCGCATCGACATAGCTCATTGCGCCGACGGCCCGTGCCGCCGAGCAGATCCGCTGCACATCGTTGATCGTGCCCAGAGCATTGCTCGCATAGTTCACCGCCACCAGCCTCGTCCTGGGCGTGAGCAGCGTTTCGAGGCAATCCAGATTGTATTCGAAGGTCTCCGGATCGAAGGCCAGCCACTTGACCGTCAGGCCGAGATCCTCGGCCACGAGCAGCCACGGCGAGACGTTCGCCTCGTGGTCCATACGGGTCACGATCAGTTCGTCACCGGGCTTGAGCAGCTTGGCGATGGAGCGGGAGACGTTCAGCGTCAACGTGGTCATGTTCTGGCCGAAGGCGATCTCCTCCCGGCCGGCTGCGTTGACGAACTCCGCCGCGGCAAGATGGGCGTCGGCCAGGATAGCATCGGTCGCGACCGTCGTGGCGAAATAGCCGCCGGAGTTGGCGTTATGGCGGGTGAAGTACTCGACCGTGCGGTCGATCACCTGCCGAGGCACCTGGGTTCCGCCCGGATTGTCGAAGTAGATCCTCGGCCGCCCGCCGTCGGCGATCGCGAGCGAAGGGAACTGCGAGCGAATCGCCTGTATGTCGAAGGTCATGCACCTCTCCGGAACTCTCGGCGGGTCCGCGCAGTGGCACGGAAACCCACACACTGCCTAGCCCGGAGGCGATGTCCTGCTCAAGACGCTTCAGAAATTGGGCATTGGCCCAGGCGTGATCCGGCCGAGCAAACCAAAAAGCGCGAGCCGGCACGATGGTCCCGTGACCTCGCGACCCCTACTCCGCCGCCGCGCGCCGCTGCTCTAGTTCGACCAGGGTCTCCGGCCGCTCGCTGACGACCGCCGCTGCCGGCGGCGTCTCCTCCTTGCGCCTCGGCCACAGGCCGACGAGCCAATCCGAGAGCCCCTCCATGTACAGGTAAATGACGGGCGTGATGTAGAGCGTCAGCGCCTGCGAGGCGAGCAGTCCGCCGACCACTGCGACGCCGAGGGGCTGGCGCAGTTCAGCGCCCGCCCCGGTGCCGAGCGCGATCGGCAGGGTACCCATCAGGGCCGCCAGCGTCGTCATCATGATCGGACGGAAGCGCATCAGGCTGGCGCGGTGGATCGCCTGTATCGGCGTCATCCCCTCGCGCCGCAGCACCAGCGCCACGTCGATCATCATGATGCCGTTCTTCTTGACCACGCCGATCAGCATCAACAGGCCGATGATGGCGATGATCGAAACGTCCATGCCCGCAAGGCGCAGCGCGACCAGCGCGCCGACGACGGCCGAGGGCAGGCCGGTCAGAATGGTGAATGGATGCACGAAGCTCTCATAGAGCATGCCGAGGATGATGTAGATCGTCAGGATGGCGCCGGCGATCAGCAGGCCCTGGTTGGCAAGCGAGTCCTCGAAAACCTTCGCCGTGCCGGCATAGGTGGTCGAGACCGTGTTCGGTAGCCCGATCTGCTCCTTGAGCGCGTTGACGCGCGCCACACTCTGGCCGAGCGCTACACCCTGCGGCAGGTTGTAGGAGATCGTCACGGCCGGCAGTTGTCCAAGCTGGCTCACGGTGAGCGGGCCTGCGGTGCGCTCGACCCGCGCGAATGCGCCGAGCGGTACCACGCCGCCGTTTGCGGTTCTCACCCGCAACGACAGCATGTCGTCCGCCGACCACTGCAACCTCGGATCCAGTTCGAAAATGACCTCGTAGCTGTCCACCGAGCCATAGATCGTCGAGACCTGGTCGGTGCCGAAGCCGGAATAGAGCGTCGAGCGCAAGGTCTCGGCGTCCACGCCGAGGGTTGCCGCCCTGTCGCGGTCGACCACTAGGGTCGCCTGCAGGGCATTGTCGCTGAGATCGGTGGTCACGTCCGTAAACGTGTGATCCTTGCTCATCGCGTCCGCGAGCTTCGTCGCCCACTGGTTCGTCTCGCCCAGGTCAAGGCTCTGGACGACGAGTTGGTACTGGCTCTTGGACGCGCGCGCGCCAATGCTGAGGTTCTGGATCGGCACCATGTAGGTGCTGATGCCTGGAACTCTGGCGAGATCGCGTCTCAGGTCGGCCAGCACCTTCTCGAGATTTGGACGCTGGTCCTTCGGCTTGAGCTGAACAAACATGCGGCCATTGTTGAGCGCGCTTGAACTATACGAACTGCCGCCGACCGAATGCGCCACATGCGCCACGTAGGGTGATTTCGAGAAGACCTCCGCCACTTGCGTCTGCAGCTTGGCCATTGCGTCGAAGGACACGTCCTGCCTGGCCTCGGTCGTCACCTGCAACTGGCCGATATCCTCCTGCGGAAAGAACCCCTTCGGCGAAATCTGCAGCAGCCACACTGAAAGCACGGACGAGGCGAAGAACACCATCAGCACCGAAAACCGGTGCTTGAGGCAGAAGCTCAACGTGCGGTCGTAGCCACGAAGGAAGAAGCCCCTGCCCTCATCATTGGCCGCGCGCCCACCTGCCCGCATCTTCGGGCGCCTCAGCACCCGCGAGCAGAGCATCGGCGTCAGCGTCAATGACACGAACATGGAGGCAAGGATCGCGACGGTGACAACCACGGCGAACTCGTTGAAGACCCGCCCGACCACGCCGCCCATCAGCAGCACGGGAATGAAGACGGCCACCAGTGAGACCGAGATGGAGATGATGGTGAATCCGATTTCGCGCGAACCCTGGAGCGCCGCCTCAAAGGCCGATACCCCGTGCTCCTCCATGTGCCGGAAGATGTTCTCGAGCATGACGATCGCGTCGTCGACCACGAGGCCGACCGCCAAGGTCAGGCCCATTAGCGAGATGTTGTCGATGGAGAAGCCGAAGACATACATCACCCCAAGCGTGGCGATCAGTGAGATCGGCACGGCGACCGCAGGAATGATCGTCGCGGTGACGCGCCTCAGGAACAGAAAGATCACCAGCACCACCAGGGCAATGGTGAGTCCAAGCGTGACCTGGACATCGTGCACGGCGGCACGGATCGGGACCGACCGGTCATTGAGCAGCTTGATGCTGGCCGTGGGTGGAAGCTGACTGTCGAAGGACGGCAGCATCGACTTGACCCGATCAACCACGGCGACCGTGTTGGCGTTCGGCTGGCGCTGCACCCCCATGAGGATTGCCCGCGAGCCGTCGTACCAACTCGCATTGGTGGTTACCTCGACCGAATCGATCACGCGCGTGACGTCGCCGAGGCGTACGGGATGGCCGTTACGGTAGGCTACCACGAGATTCGAGAAGGCGGCCGCGTCGTTGAGCTGGGTGTCCGCCGTGATCGTGAGCTGCTGCTGCCGGTTTTGCAGCGTACCGACCGGCGTGTTGCTGTTGGCCGCCGCTACGGCGGTCCGAAGCTGGTCGACCGATATGCCGCGCGAGGCCAGCGCATTGGGGTCGATCTGGATGCGGACGGCATATTTCTGGCTGCCGAAGATCGAAACCTGCGCGACGCCGTCGATCGTGGAAAGCGAGGGCGAGATCACGTTCTCGGCGAAGGCATCGAGATCGCTGAGCTTCACCACGTCGCTCGTAAGCCCCAGGATCAGGATGGGCGCATCCGCCGGATTGACCTTACGGTAGCTCGGTGGGCTCGGCATCTGCGGCGGCAGCGTGCGCAGTGTGCGGGCGATCGCCGCGTTCACGTCGGCCGCTGCCGCATCGATGTTGCGGTTCAGGTCGAACTGGATGGCGATCGAGGTCTGGCCGAGCGAGTTTGTAGTGGAGATGGAGTCGATGCCGGCGATCGTCTCGAACTGCTTGATGAGAGGCGTCGCCACGGCAGTCGCCATGGTCTGCGGAGAGGCACCGGGCAGTTGGGCCGAGACATTGATGACGGGGAAGTCGGCGCTGGGCAGCGCGGCGACGGGCAGGAACTTGTAGGCGAACATGCCTCCGAGCACGAGCGCGAACGACATCAGCAGAGTCGCGACCGGCCGACGGATACAGAATTCGGAAATCATCAGCTCTTACCGCGTGGCTGATCGTCCTGGGCGATGTTGGGCGGGCTCGCAGCCCCGGGTGGAGACGTGCCGGATGGAACCGGGGGAGCACCCTCCTCCGCCGCCTCGCGCACAGGTGTGCCGTTGGCGAGCCGTGTCTGGCCCTCGATCACGACGCGCTCGCCGCACTTCAGGCCCTCGCCGACCGCGGTGCTATCACCTTCGGCGAGCGCCACCTTGATCGGGCGGATCTCGACCGTGTTGTCTGGCTTGACCACAAAGACGTAGGTGCCCTTCTGGCCGGACTGCACGGCGACCGTCGGGATGGAGGTCATCTGCGGCATCATACCCGCCTCCAGCACCACATCGACATACTCGCCGGGCCAAAGCGACAGATCCGGGTTCGGTAAGGTGGCCCTGGCGGTGATGGTGCCGGAGGCGGTATCCACGCTCGAATCCAGGAAATCGAGCGTACCCTGCCCGATCACCTGCGCATCGCCGGGCTTTTGGAGGATCACGGCGCCGGGCCGGGCCTCCGCCAGCGCCTTCTGGAGCAGCCGTAGATCGCTCTCCGGCAGGTTGAAGCTTACCCTGAGCGGATCGACCTGGGTGATGGTTACCAGCGGCACCGCGGTGACGGCACCCATGGCGGGACCCACGACGTCACCGACCGAGACCCGGACAGCGCCGAGCCGCCCCGCGATCGGAGCCGTGATCGTGGCGTAGCTGAGTTGCACCAGATCGGCGTCGAGTTGCGCCTGGTCGCCGGCGGCCGTGGCCTGCGTCACTTTCTGATTGGCAACGGCCTGGTCGTATGCCTGCCTGGTGCCCGCCTGCTTTTCCAGCAGTTGCTTGGCACGGCTCAGGTCTAGCTCGTTCACGGCCAGCGTCGCCTGGTCCTTGGCGAGCGCGGCCCTGTCGCGTTCGACCTGTGCCTTCAGCGAGCGGTTATCGAGCTGAAACAGGAGGTCTCCCGCCTTGACCATCTGCCCGTCCTGCACCGCGATCGATACGAGTTGGCTCGAGATCCGGGCGGCGACGGAGACCACGGCTGGCGAGGAGATCGCCCCGATGGCCGTGCGGCGGATGGGGAAATCGGCCGTGGAGGCGGTGGCGGTCACGACGGACACCGCGCGCGGAGCCGGCGCCGTATGCCTCTTCACCTCGCCATTACTCCGCAACAGAGCCCAGGCCGGGTCCAGGCTTCCTGTATTGCCGAACCAATAGAACGAAGCCGCGGCTGCAATGCATAGTACAGCCAACGTCGAGGAGATAATCCTTCTGCGCATGGCAGCGGACCTTTCCGAACCAGATTACTCGGTTCGTTCGTGCACTCCAATAGGAGCACGAATGCAGTCCTAAGATAGTGCTGCAGCGCGGTAGAAGACCAGTCGGCGGATGATTAAGAATGTGTAATCGAGTGGGGCGCCTGAGCGAACACGTCCGTTCGCGATTTGGGAGGGCGTCAAAGCAGGATCTCGAGACGGATCTCAGGTCCCGGTCTGCTTGTGCGGGGCGTTGACCGGCTTGGATTCGGGCGAGCCGCGGAAGCGCAGGAATATCGAGAGCACGACCAGCACCGCGGTCGACAGGAATTCGGACTGCCAGTTCTGGAACGACTCGAACCAGAAGCGGGGCTCGGCGATGTAGGCGGCGACGCTCTTCACTTCGCCCCCGTGGAGGAGCGCCTCCTCGTTCGCGGCGTCGAGGCTGCCGCTGAGATGCAAGCCGAAGGAGAACACGAACAGTAGGGCAAGAGCGATGCCGAGCGAATAGGCATAAAGGAACCGGCCAACGCTGCTCATCCCGGGTGCCTTGAGCGGCCGCCGGCGTTCTTCCTCCTCATCGCCGCCATCCGGATCCCGCGACTCCGCCGAGCCGCGCTGAAAGAGATAGGCCGTCAGGATCACATAGGCCGCCATCTGCAGGAACTCGCTCTCCCAGTTCTCGAAGAGCGCGGAAATAAAGTCGCCGCTGCCGAGATAGGCGAGGAGGCCGATGCCGGCACGGCCGTGTTCGGCAAGCTCCTCGTTATATGCGCTCCAGCCGGAGACGGCCATGCCGATCAGGGTGAGAAGGAAGGCGAGCGTCAGGGCGATCGTCAGCCCGTTGTCGCGAAGGAATTTCATCAGCCTTTTCCCTCATGCTATTGAGCTGATTGCTCAATACGCTTGAAGCTTCTTTGTTCCTTTCCGGGACATACAGCAGGACGTTCTCAGTCCGCTTGCTCCTGAATAGCTCGCGAAAGGTCGCCTCGGCGTCATCCGGCTCGCGCGTCACTACGCTCGCCCGGCCGAATAACGAAACACCGCTAGGCGCTCCCGCGCTAGGCCCCGTACTATCCGCCAAGGACGGTCCGGCTACTCCGCAAGGTGCGGCCTGTGCGCCGTGTCCGGGATCGGATCGGCGTCGATCGAGACGAGCCGCTCGTCGAAGGCGCCGTGATCTGCGATCGCCGATGCCACCGGGTTCGGGGTCTCGTAGGCCCACATGACGTTGCGGGCGCCGTCGCCGACGGCGCTGACGTCCCAATAGCTCGCAGTCCCCTTGATCGGGCAGCGGGTCGAGTGGTTCGCCCGCTTCAGGAAGTCGAAATAGATGTCCTCGAAAGGTATATAGAGGACCGGCTCCCTGCCGGGCTCCTGCAATATCCTCGCGCGCCGCGTCGAAGCGATTACCGCGTCTGAAAACCTGACCGTCACGGTGCCGTCGAAAGGCTCGATGGAAAGCTCCTCTGCGTGGGAGCCGGCGGCTTCGGGTGACATCTCGACCTCCTGCTTGGCGTTTGGTGTCAAACGCTTCGGTGCAGAGGCCGTTCCTTCGGCGTGTCGTGGCGGTCTCGCTCGAGCGGCCGCTCCACCTTCAAAGAGGCACAACGTGCCCTTCAGCCAAGGTGACGCGCCGGTCCATACGCTGCGCGAGCTCGTGATTGTGCGTGGCGATCAGCGCCGCCAGCCCGGACTGCCTTACCAGTGCCGAGAGCGCATCGAACACATAGGACGCGGTGGCCGGATCGAGATTGCCGGTCGGCTCGTCGGCCAGGAGCACCAGCGGCGCATTGGCAACGGCGCGTGCGATCGCCACCCGCTGCTGCTCACCTCCGGAGAGTTCGGCGGGCCGGTGATCGGCGCGCTTTGCAATCTGCATGTAGTCGAGCAGTTGCATGGCGCGGCTGTGCGCCTCCTTGACCGGGAGGCCCTTCACCAGTTGCGGCATCATCACGTTCTCCACGGCCGAGAACTCCGGCAGCAGGTGATGGAATTGATAGACGAAGCCGATGTCGTTGCGGCGGATGGCCGTGCGCTCGTCATCGGAGAGCCGCCCGCACGCCCGGCCGGAGAGGATGACATCGCCCGCATCCGGCCGCTCCAGCAGGCCTGCCGTGTGCAGAAGCGTCGACTTGCCCGTGCCGGAAGGCGCCACCAGCGCCACCATCTCGCCGCGGGTCAGCACGAATTCGGCCCCGTTCAGGATCGTCAGCTTGCGCTGGCCCTGCACGTAGTGGCGCTCGACCGCCTTCAATTCGAGAACGATGTTGTCGGCCATCTATTCGTATCGCAGCGCTTCGACGGGATCGAGGCGCGCGGCGCGCCATGCCGGAAAGATCGTGGCGAGGAAGGAAAGCACTAGGGCCATTGCCACAACCGAGGCGGTCTCTCCCAGATCCATCTGCGCCGGCAGCCTGCTGAGGAAATAGAGCTCCGGATTGAACAGCACGGTGCCGGAAATCCAGGAGAAGAACTGCCGGATGCTCTCGACATTCAGGCACACGACAATACCGAGCACCACGCCGGCAATGGTGCCGGTCACCCCGATCGCAGCACCCGTCATCAGGAAGATGCGCATGATCGCGCCGCGCGTCGCCCCCATCGTACGCAGGATGGCGATGTCGTGCCCCTTGTCCTTCACCAGCATGACGAGGCCAGAGATGATGTTGAGCGCGGCCACCAGCACTATCAGCGTCAGGATCATGAACATGACGTTTCGCTCGACCTGCAGCGCCGAGAAGAAGGTCTGGTTGCGTTGTCGCCAGTCGGTCAGGTAGATCGGCCGCCCGGCCGCCTCCTCGACCTTGAGCTTCAGCGCGTCCACGCCGTCAGGATTGTCGACGAACACCTCGATCGATTGCGCCTGGCCCTCCATATTGAAATAGAGCTGCGCTTCGCTGAGCGGCATGAAGACGATCGACGAGTCGTATTCGGACATGCCGACCTCGAAGATGGCCGTGACCGGATAGGCTTTTACGCGAGGCGACGTGCCAAAAGGCGTCGCATCGCCCTCCGGCGCAACGAGCGTGATGGTCTCGCCCAAAACCAGCCCGAGATTGTCGGCCATCCTGCGTCCGATGGCGACGCCCTCGCTCGTGTCGAACCCCGTCAGCGAACCTTCCCTGATATTGCCCGACACCAGGCTGACTTTGGCAAGGTCCTCACCCCGGATACCGCGCACGAGAGCGCCATTGCCCGGGCCGGCAAGGCCCGTGGCGAGCACCTGCCCCTCGATCAGGGGAATGGCGTATCGCACGCCCGGAACGCCATTGATGCGGGTTGCAAGCGCTTCGTAGTCGTCGAGCGGCAGGTCGACCGGGGTCACGACCAGATGGCCGTTGATGCCGAGAATCCGCGACAGCAGCTCGGCGCGGAAGCCGTTCATGACAGCCATGACGATGATCAGCGTCGCGACGCCCAGCATGATGCCGATGAAGGAGATCGAGGCGATCACCGAGATCACAGTCTCCTTGCGGCGCGAGCGCAGATAGCGCCACGCGACCATGCGCTCGAAGGTCGAGAAGGCGCCTGCTCCGGCCGGCTTCGCCGCGGCCTTTTCCGTCATGCCGAGAGGTCCGAAAGCCGCCGCGCCACCTCGGCGAGCGGTGCCGTAAAGCGCTCGCCGGACCTACGCCGCTTGATCTCGGCCTCCCCCACAGCAACACCCCGCGGGCCGATGATGACCTGCCACGGAAGTCCGATCAGGTCGGCGGAGGCGAATTTGCCGCCGGGCCGCTGGTCAGTGTCGTCGTAGAGCACATCGTGTCCGGCGGCCGACAGTTCACGGTAGAGCTCGTCGCAGGCGCGGTCGCACTCCGCGTCCCCTGCCTTCATGTTGATGAGGGCCACGTCGAACGGCGCCACCGCCTCCGGCCAGATGATGCCGTTCTCGTCATGGCTCGCCTCGATGATCGCCGCGATCAGCCGACTCGGCCCGATGCCATATGAGCCCATCGAGACGAAGTGATCCTTGCCGTCCGGTCCCGCCACCTTGGCGCCCATTGGCTTGGAATACTTCTCGCCGAAATGGAAGATGTGGCCGACCTCGATGCCCCGCGCGGAAAGCCTCTCGGCCTCGGGAAGCGCTCCCCAGGCCGCCTCGTCGTGCATCTCCTCGGTCGCGGCGTAAGGCGTCGTCCACTGCTTCACGATGCCGCCGATCTCGGCATCGTTGGCGAAGTCGGTGTCCTCACCGGGAACCGAAAGCTCGAGGAACTCGCGGTCGCAGAAGACCTGGCTCTCGCCGGTGTCGGCGAGGATGATGAACTCGTGGCTCAGATCGCCGCCGATCGGCCCCGTATCGGCGCGCATCGGGATCGCCTTCAGTCCCATGCGGGTGAATGTGCGCAGATACGAGACGAACATCCGGTTGTAAGCCGCCTTCGCGCCTTCATAGTCGAGGTCGAAGGAATAGGCGTCCTTCATCAGGAACTCGCGGCTGCGCATCACGCCAAAGCGCGGGCGCACCTCGTCGCGGAACTTCCATTGGATGTGATAGAGATTGAGCGGCAGATCCTTGTAGGACTTCACGTAGGACCGGAAGATCTCGGTCACCATCTCCTCGTTAGTCGGCCCGAACAGCATGTCGCGCTCGTGCCGGTCCTTGATGCGCAGCATCTCCTTGCCATAGTCGTCGTAGCGGCCGCTCTCGCGCCAGAGATCAGCGGACTGGATGGTCGGCATCAGGATCTCGAGCGCGCCAGCCCTGTTCTGCTCCTCGCGGACGATCTGGCAGACCTTGTCGAGAACGCGCTTGCCGAGCGGCAGCCAGGAGAAGCTTCCTGCTCCCTGCTGGCGGATCATGCCGGCGCGCAGCATCAGGCGATGCGATACGATTTCGGCCTCGCGGGGAGTCTCCTTGAGGATCGGCAGGAAGTAGCGCGACAGCCGCATGTCAGAACAACCGTTAATGCAGGGAACAGCACCGGAATCGGCGGCAGGAGCGACTGTCCTGCAGGCGCTTCATAGCGATTTCATGACGGGATGGAAACCCGCGCAACCCACGATCGAACCTCGCTTATCCCTGTCGCATTTTAAGGCAGGCGCCGCCTCACCGTTGTGCACCGCAGCACATCAAAGCTCCTTTCCGGACAAAATTTTCCGTGACAATTTGTCCTTCCTTGGTCTAAGGTGTTTTCGCATAACGAGAGGACGACGAAAAATCGTTCTCCTACGCGGTCAAGTCTTGGGAGGATGCGATCTAGGCGCGATACTCGCTGCCGCCGGCTACCGGAAAGCAGATCGGACGCGTTAAAAATTGCAAGGCCTCTGGCCTTGCATTTTTTTTGTGCAGATTTCTGACGGCGGCGCGAGGCACACGCCTATCTGAATTCCGGAAGTACGCGCGGAATGTCGTCGAAGCCCAGCCCGTAGTAGCGGGTCACAAGAACAAGCAAGCCGAAGATCATGAGGGAGACGATGGTCGTCCAGATCACCGCCCTCAGCATATGCGGCCCCTGCGGCGCACTGGAGACAGTGCCCATTACGCGCTCCCCGTCGTCATCTTGTGTCTTCAGCCCGAACGGGAGCACCGCGAAGAGCACCACCCACCAGATGATAAAGAAGACCGCCAGTGCGGAAACATACGGCATGTCAGGCCTGCTCGAGTTCGAGGAGCGTCCCGCAGAAATCCTTCGGATGCAGGAACAGGACGGGTTTGCCGTGGGCGCCGATCCTGGGCTCGCCATCGCCTAGGACGCGAGCACCCGCCGCCCTCAGGCGATCACGGGCGGAAACGATGTCATCAACCTCATGGCAGACATGGTGCATCCCGCCAGCCGGGTTCTTCTCCAGGAAAGTGGCGATCGGCGAGGAATCGCCCAAGGGCTCGAGGAGTTCCACCTTGGTGTTGCCCACGTCGACGAAAACCACGGTGACCCCATGCTCGGGGAGAGGTTGCAGATCGCTCACCGTCGCGCCCAGCATGTCGCGATAGATCGCCGTCGCCTTCTCCAGATCAGGAACGGCAATGGCGATATGGTTCAGACGTCCGAGCATTTTGATCCCAATCGTGCTTGGGACGCACAACTACCTCGTAACAAACACCGTCACCAGTGGCTTCTTGCCCCAGGCATCGTTTGCCGCGGCACGCACGGCGCGGCGTACCGCCTCCTGCACGAGGTCGAGGTCCTTCCTGCGGGCGCGAGGGATGGAGTCGACCGCTCCGACCGCCGATTCCAGCATCAGTTCCTCGAGATCCTCTCCATAGCCATCGACCTTGGCGACGCCGATCGCGACCAGGTCGGGGTCTCCGGCGAGTTCATAGCGGTCGTCGAACACCACGTTGACGGCGACGTGACCGACGAAGGAAAGCTTGCGCCGTTCGCGAAGCCCCGTCGCCTCGTCGTCTCCGACGATCTTGCCGTCCTTGTACATCCGGCCGAACGGCACCTGATCGATGATCTCGGCCTCTCCCGGCGCAAGGCGGATCATGTCGCCATTGCGGACCTGGGCGACTTCCGGAATGCCGGCCTCGGCCATCAGCGCACCATGCGCCACGAGATGCGCCGCCTCGCCATGGACGGGGATTCCGATCCGCGGCCTGGTCCACTCGTACATCCGGCGCAGTTCGTTGCGCCGCGGATGACCGGAGACATGAACCAACGCGCCATCGCCGTCCTCGATAATCCTGACCCCCTGGTCGATGAGCCCGTTCTTGATCTCCAGGATCGCCTTTTCGTTCCCTGGGATGGTCCGCGAGGAGAAGACGACCGTGTCGCCGGCCGAGAGCGCCACGGTCTTCATCTCGTTGCGCGCCAGCTTGGCCAGCGCCGCGCGCGCCTCGCCCTGGCTGCCGGTGCAGATCACGACGAGGTTCTCCCGAGGTATGTAGCCGTATTCCTCCTCGGTGATGAACTGCGGCAGCCCGTCCATGTATCCGAGTTCCGAGGCGACGTTGATCACCCGCTTCAGCGAGCGGCCGAGCACCAGGCACTGCCGCCCCGCGTCGCGCGCGGCCTCGGCAATGGAGCGGATGCGCCCTACGTTGGAGGAGAAGGTAGTGACTGCCACGCGCGCAGGCGCCCTTTCGATCACTTGGCGCAGGCCCCTGCCCACCGCCTGCTCGGAAGGGGATTCGCCCTCGCGAAGCGCGTTCGTGGAATCGCAGATCAGGGCCAGCACGCCCGCGTCTCCTGACGCGCGGAACCGCGGCTCGTCGGTGAGCGGACCGATCTCTGGCGCCGGGTCGATCTTCCAGTCGGCCGTATGGATGACGGTCCCGAGCGGGCTTGTGATGGCAAGCGACACCGGCTCGGGGATCGAGTGGGTGACCGGAATTGCCTCAATTTGGAACGGACCGACTGTGAAGCGCTCGCCAGGACGGAAGATGGTGATCGGCAGCTTCGGGCCGGCCTCGTCCGATCGCCGAGCCTCTAGAAGCCCCGCCGTGAACGGCGTCATCCAGACCGGCGCCTTCAGCCGCGGCCAGAGGTCGAGCAAGGCGCCATAGTGGTCCTCATGAGCGTGGGTGATCACGATCCCGCGCAGCCGGTCCGCCTGCTCCTCGATGAACCGTATGTCCGGCAGCACGAGGTCCACGCCCGGCAACCCGGCATCCGGAAAGGTCACTCCAACGTCTACGACCAGCCACTCCCGGGCGTCCGCCGGACCGAAGCCGTAGAGCGCGAAGTTCATTCCGATCTCGCCGACCCCTCCCAGGGGTGCGAAGACGAATTCGGGTCCTGAGTACTTTGCCATCTCTACTCCGCCTCGCAGGATCGCCTGGGGCCCCGCGCCATCTTCTCGTTCACACCGCACTAGCCGAAGCGACGGCGCCGAAATGGACGTCGCCGGCCGTGATCGCGATCGTGTCGCCATTGCTCTCCCGGATGACGAACCGGCATTCCTCGTCAATAGTGTCGAACGTGCCCCGCACGACCCTGCCGCCCGCGCGGACCGCGACCTCACTTCCCAGCCCCGCCGCGCGTTCCAGCCAGCGCCTGCGGACGCGATCCAGTCCCCTGCCCTCATCCCATTGCCTGAATGCAGTACACCAGGCATCCGACAGCGCGAAAAACAAGGATCCTGCATCGCAGCGGGCGCCAAGCGCCTTCAGCGAGGTTGCGGGATAGGGAACATCCTCCGGATGGGTCACGACATTGACACCGATCCCAATCGCCACTGCCGCCCGGCCATGGTCGAGCAGCGCCGATTCCAGCAGGATGCCGGCCATCTTGGCGCCGCCGGCCAGCACATCGTTCGGCCATTTCAGTTCAAAGCGGCCGCCGTTCTGCGCCGAGCCCCCGTCCGCTGCAACAGACACCGCAACACCGGGGGCGACGGCCTCGAGCGCGTCCGATAGCGCCAGGCCGGCGACAAAGCCCAGGGTCGCGGCGTGCTTCAGTTCGCCGTCTGAGATCAGCAGAAGCGTCGCTGCCAGGTTGCCCGCCGGCGTCGACCAGGCCCGCCCTCGCCTTCCGCGACCGCTCTCCTGCCGGTCGGAGACGACCCAGAGCTTTCCCGGATCGCCCGCTTGGCCATGCTCGATCGCCAGCGCGTTGGTGGAACCGACCGTCTCGTGAGGGTCCAGCCGGTAACCGTCGGTGATTGCGGTCGGAGCGAGGTTGAATTGCATCCCTTAGAAGAACGACTTGGCCGCGGCATCCGCAACGGAGGCGATCGGGCCGCCGACGAAGATGTAGAAGAGGATGAACGCTCCCGAGACGCCCAGCACCAGGCGCAGTTCGCTCGCCATCGGCAGGAAGCCGCCGACCGACTCGTCGAACCACATGACCTTGATGATGCGCAGGTAATAGTAAGCGCCCACCACCGAAGCCAACACGCCGATCACCGCCAGCGTGTAGAGTTCGGCGTTGATGGCCGCCAGGAACACGTACCACTTCGCCCAGAATCCCGCGAGCGGCGGGATGCCGGCCAGCGAGAACATCATGATGGTCATGATCGTCGCCATCACCGGGTTCGTGGTGGACAGGCCTGCGAGATCGCCGATTTGCTCGACATTGCCGTCCTTGCGGCGCATCGCGAGAATGAAGGCGAAGGTGCCGAGCGTCATCACCAGGTAGATCAGCATGTAGAGCAGCACGCCGGTGATGCCGGCCTGCGTATTGGCGGCAAGACCGACTAGGGCGAAGCCCACATGACCGATCGAGGAGTAAGCCATCAGGCGCTTGATATTCCTCTGCCCGATCGCCGCCACCGAACCCAGGACCATCGATGCGATGGCGATGAACACGATGATCTGCCGCCAGTCCGGAGCGATCGGTTCGAAGGCGCCGAGCGTCACACGGACCAGGAGTGCCATTGCCGCCATCTTGGGCGCGGCGGAGAAGAATGCGGTCACCGGAGTGGGCGCTCCTTCGTAGACGTCCGGCGTCCACATGTGGAAGGGCACTGCGGAGATCTTGAAGGCCAGGCCGGCGAGCACGAACACGAGGCCGAAGACCAGGCCGAGCTGCCGCTCGCCTTGGCCGAGCGCGGCCGCGATCTCGTCGAAGCCGGTGTTGCCGGTATAGCCATAGACCAGCGACACGCCATAGAGCAGCATGCCTGACGAGAGCGCGCCCAGCACGAAATACTTCAGGCCCGCTTCGGTTGAGCGCACGTTCTCGCGATTGATCGCAGCGACCACGTAGAGGGCCAGCGACTGCAGCTCGAGGCCGAGATAGAGCGAGATCATGCTGTTGGCCGAGATCATCAGCATCATGCCGAGCGTGGCTAGCATGATGAGGACCGGATACTCGAACTTGTCGAATTTCTCGGCCTTGGCGAAGCCGACCGACATGATCAGCGTCACGATCGAGCCGATCAGCGTAAGGACCTTCATGAAGCGGCCGAAGGCGTCGGTGACGAAGGCACCGCCGAACGCAGTGCCGTCGCCAGTGAACATCAGCATCCAGGCGCCGGCGCCGATCAGGATCGCTACGGCCAGCCCGGTCACCGTATTGTTGGCCCGTTCGCCCGAAAAGACGCCGACCATGAGCAGAACCATCGCGCCGAGCGCGATCATAAGCTCCGGTGTTGCGAGCGACAGGCTTTGATGGAGTTCCAGGCTCATACGGCTATCTCTCAGTGCGCGGCGGCGGTCTGCGCCGCTTCGAGCGAGGCGGTTACGGAGCTGACGAGCGACTGCACCGAGGCAGCGGTCACGTCCAGGATCGGCGCGGGATACACGCCGAAGAAGATGGTGAGCACCGCCAGCGGGTAGATGATCGCCTTCTCGCGGATCGACAGGTCGAGCAGGCCTTTCAGGCTGTCCTTGGTGAGTGCCCCGAAGATCACCTTGCGGTAGAGCCACAGCGCATAGGCCGCAGACAGGATCACGCCGGAGGTGGCGAACAGCGCCACCCAGGTGTTGACCTGGAAGATGCCGATCAACGTCAGGAACTCGCCGATGAAGCCGCTGGTGCCCGGCAGGCCGACATTGGCCATGGTAAAGATCAGGAACACCACCGCATATTTCGGCATGTTGTTCACTAGGCCGCCATAGGCCGCGATCTCACGGGTGTGCATCCGATCGTAGACGACGCCGACGCACAGGAACAGAGCGCCGGATACCAGCCCGTGCGACAGCATCTGGAAGAGCGCGCCCTGGATGCCGGTCTGGTTCATCGCGAAGATGCCCATCGTGACGTAGCCCATATGCGCCACTGACGAATAGGCGATCAGCTTCTTCATGTCCTCCTGCATCAGCGCGACCAGCGAGGTGTAGATGATCGCCACCACGGACAGGGTGTAGATCAGCGGCGCGAAGTCGGCCGAGGCGATCGGGAACATCGGCAACGAGAAGCGCAGGAAGCCGTAGCCGCCCATCTTCAGGAGGATCGCTGCCAGCACGACGGACCCCGCCGTCGGCGCCTCGACGTGCGCGTCCGGCAGCCAGGTGTGGACCGGCCACATCGGCATCTTCACCGCGAACGAGGCGAAGAAGGCGAGCCATAGCCATGGCTGCATCGAGGCCGGGAAGTTGTGGGTGAGCAGCGTCGGGATGTCGGTCGTGCCCGCCTGCCAGTACATGGCCATGATGGCGAGCAGCATCAGCACCGAGCCGAGCAGCGTGTAGAGGAAGAACTTGAAGCTGGCATAGACGCGCCGCTTGCCGCCCCACACGCCGATGATGAGGAACATCGGGATGAGGCCTGCCTCGAAAAACACGTAGAACAGCACGATGTCGAGCGCGCAGAACACGCCGATCATCATCGTCTCGAGCAGCAGGAAGGCGATCATATACTCCTTCACGCGATGCTCGACCGACTGCCACGACGCCAGGATGCAGATCGGCATCAGGAAGGTGGTCAGGATGACGAACAGCATGGAAATGCCGTCGACACCCATGTGGTAGCTGATGCCCCCGCCCATCCATTCCGTCTTCTCGACCATCTGGAAGCCGGGCTCCGCTTGGTTGAAGCCGATCCAGATGAACAACGACAGCACGAAGGTGAAGACCGTGGTCAGCAGCGCCACGTTCCGGATGTTGCGGCGCGCGCCGTCGCTCTCGTCCCGGATCAGCAGGATGAGGAACGCCCCGACGAGAGGTAGGAACGTGACCGTAGAAAGGATCGGCCAGTCGGTCATTACAGGCTGCTCCCGAGCATCATCCAGGTGACGAGGGCGGCAACGCCGATCAGCATCACGAAGGCGTAGTGATAAAGATAGCCGGTCTGCAGCTTGACCACGCGGTTCGTCAGATCCAGCACGCGCGCCGAGACGCCGTCAGGACCGAAGCCATCGATGAGCCAGCCGTCGCCGCGCTTCCAGAGGAAGTACCCCAGCCGCTTGGCCGGCCTGACGAACAGGTAGTCGTAGAGTTCGTCGAAGTACCACTTGTTCAAGAGGAACCGGTACAGCCCGCGGTGGTGCTCGGCGAGCCGTACCGGTGCCGCCGGATCGCGGATGTAGAACTGCCAGGCGACGAAGAAGCCGAGCAACATGGCCACGAACGGCGCCAACTTCACCCAGAACGGCACGTCATGAAAATCGTGCAGTACGTGGTTGTCTGGCAGAATGAACAGGGCGCCCTTCCAGAACTCGGAATAGGCCTCGCCGATGAAGTAGTCGTGGAAGACAAAGCCCGCGAACAGCGCGCCAACGGCCAGCAGGTAGAGCGGGACCAGCATCACTGGCGGCGATTCGTGCACGTGGTGCATGACATCGGCGGTCGCCCGCGGCGTGCCGTGGAAGGTCATGAAGATCAGCCGCCAGGAATAGAAGCTCGTGAAGGCCGCAGCGATTACCAGCAGGGTGAAGGCGATCGGAGCGACTGCACTGTGGGCGGCGAACGCACCCTCGATGATGGCGTCCTTCGAGAAGAAGCCTGCGGTGCCGATCACGGTGGCAGGAATGCCCACGCCGGTCAGCGCCAGCGTGCCAATGATCATCATCCAGTAGGTCTTCGGGATCAACCTGCGCAGCCCGCCCATGCGGCGCATGTCCTGCTCGTCCGAGACGGCGTGGATGACCGAGCCGGAGCCGAGGAAGAGCAGCGCCTTGAAGAAGGCGTGCGTGAAGAGGTGGAAAATGGCGGCCGAGTAGAAGCCGAGCCCGATCGCCACGAACATGTAACCCAGTTGCGAGCAGGTCGAATAGGCGATGACGCGCTTGATGTCGTTCTGCACCAGGCCGACCGTCGCCGCGAAGAAGGCGGTGATCGCGCCGATGATCGTCACCACGAGCAGCGCCGTGTCCGACAGTTCGAAGAGCGGCGAAAGCCGCGCCACCATGAACACGCCGGCGGTCACCATGGTCGCGGCATGGATCAGGGCCGAAACCGGAGTCGGGCCTTCCATGGCGTCCGGCAGCCACGTGTGCAGTGGCACCTGGGCGGACTTGCCCATGGCGCCCATGAACAGCAGCAGGCAGGTGACCGTGAGTGCCGATGCCCGGTCGAGTTGGTAGCCCAGGAAGCTGAAGACAACCTCGCTGCCCGCGGCAACACCAGCCGCCGCCTCGCCTTCAGCGCCGTGTCCGGCAGCCGGAGCGAGCGAGGCCGCATTGGCGAAGATCGTGTCGAACGAAACCGAGCCGAACAGAACGAATACGCCGAAAAGACCGAGCAGGAAGCCGAAGTCGCCGACGCGGTTGACCACGAAGGCCTTGATCGCGGCCGCGTTGGCGGATGGCTTCTTGTACCAAAATCCGATCAGCAGGTAGGAGGCGAGCCCGACGCCCTCCCAGCCGAAGAACATCTGGACCAGGTTGTCAGACGTCACCAGCATCAGCATCGCGAAGGTGAACAGCGACAGGTAGGCGAAGAAGCGCGGCCGATGCGGGTCGTGGTGCATGTAGCCGATCGAGTAGATGTGGACGAGCGCCGACACCGTGTTGACGACGACCAGCATCACCGCCGTCAGCGTGTCGATCCTGAGTCCCCAGTCGGCCTGCAGGCCGTTGGAATCGATGAAGCGCAGCAGGTGCACGGTAAAGGATTGCGTGTCGCCGAGAGCAACGTCGAAGAAGACAACCCAGGAGAGCGCGGCGGCGATCACCAGGAAGCCGGACGTGATCAGTTCGGACGCCCTGGCACCTAGCCGGGTGCCGAACAGCCCGGCGATCAGGAAGCCGAGAAGGGGAAGAAAAACGATGGCCTGGTACATTCTGGAACCTTCGCTCAGCCCTTCATCAGGTTGATGTCTTCGACGTCGATCGAGCCGCGGTTGCGGAAGAAGACGACCAGAATGGCGAGACCGATCGCGGCTTCAGCCGCCGCGACGGTGAGGACGAACAGCGCGAACACCTGTCCGACCAGATCGCCGAGAACCGCCGAGAACGCGACGAAGTTGATATTGACGGCGAGCAGGATCAGTTCGATCGACATCAGGATGACGATGACGTTCTTCCTGTTCAGGAAGATGCCGAACACGCCCAGCGTGAACAGGACTGCCGAGACAGTGAGAAAATGCGCGATGCCGACTTGCATGGTCAGATCCCCTTGCCCGTCTCGACCTTCTTGATTTCGATCGCGGTCGCCGGCGTGCGAGCGACCTGGCGAGCGATGTTCTGGCGCTTGATGCCCTGCTTGTGGCGCAGCGTCAGCACGATCGCGCCGATCATGGCGACCAGCAGGATCAGGCCGGCAATCTGGAAGTAGAAGACGTAGTCCGTGTAGAGGATGTCGCCGAGCGCGGCCGTGTTGGTGCGCGTGGCGAGATCCGGCGTTGGCTTGGCCACCGTCGAGGCGAGCTCCGGAGCGAAAGCATAGCCGCCGGCGACGACGATGAGTTCGGCCGCCAGGATGATGCCGACCAGAGCGCCAATCGGCGCATAGGCGAGAGCCCCCGTCTTCAGTTCGGCGAAGTCCACGTCGAGCATCATCACCACGAACAGGAACAGCACCGCCACGGCTCCGACATAAACGACGAGCAGAATCATCGCCAGGAACTCGGCGCCGGTGAGCAAGAACAGCGCGGCGGCGTTGAAGAAGGTGAGGATTAGATAGAGCACGGAGTGCACAGGATTACGCGCCGAGATGACCATGAAGGCCGCCGCGACCGCAATAAAGGCGAAGAGATAGAAGAAGATCGCCTCTAATCCGTTTAGCATGGTTTCCTAGGGCCTCATCCTTGAGCGGCGGCATCGCGCCGCCGTCTGCGTCCTGTTCCGCTTGCGGGCCGGGACGCGGTGTTCCTTAGACGCGCCGTTGCGGCTCGTCTACCGCCGAACCTCACCGGTACGGCGCATCCAGAGCTAAGTTGCGGGCAATCTCCCGCTCCCAGCGGTCGCCGTTGGCCAGGAGCTTCTCCTTGTCATAGTAGAGTTCCTCGCGCGTTTCGGTGGCGAACTCGAAGTTCGGCCCCTCGACGATCGCGTCCACCGGGCAGGCTTCCTGGCAGAAGCCGCAGTAGATGCACTTTACCATGTCGATGTCGTAGCGCACCGTGCGGCGGGTGCCGTCATTTCGCCGCGGGCCAGCCTCGATGGTGATCGCCTGGGCCGGGCAGATGGCCTCGCACAGCTTGCAGGCGATACAGCGTTCCTCGCCGTTGGGATAGCGGCGCAGAGCGTGTTCGCCACGGAAGCGCGGGCTGACCGGCCCTTTCTCGAAGGGATAGTTGATCGTCGGCTTCGGCGCGAAGAACTGGCGCATCGAGAGCACGATTGCGGCCACGAACTCCTTCAACAGCAGCGATTTGGCAGCTTGGGCTAGCGCTGACATTTCATTCTCCAAAGATCAGCGAACCGGCGAACCAGCCCGCGACCGGCATCAGCACGAACTGGCTGATTGCGGTTATGTTCAGGACCTGCCTGGTCTCCGGCAGATCGACGCGGCTGGCGAGCAGGCGCAGCAGGAAGAAATCCACCACCGCCACGCCAAGCCCGATGAGCGCGCCGATCACGCTGGCCGTCATCAGGCAAGCCCCGTGAGTTTCAGGAAGGCGGCCGTGATGACCACCATGGCGATCGACAGCGGCAGGAACACCTTCCAGCCGAGCCGCATGAGCTGGTCGTAGCGGTAGCGCGGCACGAACGACTTCACCAGCGCGAACATGAAGAACACAAAGGTGACCTTCAGCACGAACCAGACCACGCCCGGGATCCAGGTGAACGGCGCAAAGTCGAAGGGCGGCAGCCATCCGCCGAGGAACAGGATCGTCGTCAGCGCGCACATCAGCACGATCGCTACATACTCGCCGAGGAAGAACAGCAAGAAGGGCGTCGAGGAGTACTCGATCATGTGGCCGGCGACGAGTTCCGACTCGGCCTCCACCAGGTCGAAGGGCGGCCGGTTCGTCTCGGCAAGCGCCGAGATGAAGAAGACGATGAACATCGGGAAGAGCGGCAGCCAGTACCAGTCGAGGAAGCTGTTCGGCAGGCCGAGCATCGTGCCCAGTCCGTCCGACTGCGACATCACGATGTCGGTGAGGTTGAGCGAGCCGACGCACAGCAGCACGGTGACGATGACGAAGCCGATCGAGACCTCGTAGGAGACCATCTGCGCGGCCGAGCGAAGCGCGCCAAGGAAGGGGTACTTCGAGTTCGAAGCCCAGCCGCCCATGATCACGCCGTACACCTCGAGCGAGGAGATGGCGAAGATGTAGAGGATGCCGACATTGATATTGGCGACCGCCCAGCCATGATCGACCGGAACCACGGCCCAGGCGGCGAGCGCCAAAGTTGCCGAAACCACGGGCGCCAGCAGGAAGACCACCTTGTTGGCGCCGGACGGGATCACCGGCTCCTTGAAGACGAACTTCAACAGGTCGGCGAACGACTGCAGCAGCCCCCAGGGGCCGACGACATTTGGCCCGCGCCGGAGTTGCACCGCCGCCCACACCTTTCGGTCGGCGTAAAGCAGATAGGCGACGAAGACCAGCAGAATGACGAGCAGGGCGACCGACTTGATCAGAATGATCAGTGCCGGAAGCACATAGAATGTGAAGAAGGATTCCATTGCCGTCCCTACTCGGCTGCCTGTTTGAAGCCGCTGCGGGCCAGCGCCGAACATTCGGCCATGACTGCGGAAGCCCTCGCGATCGGGTTCGTCAGATAGAAGTCTTCGATCGGAGATGCAAATGCGGCTCTACCGATTTCCCCGCCGAGCTGAGCCGCCCGCGCGACATCCTCGCCGGTTCCCGGCTTGATGTCGTCGATGTCCTGCAGATGCGGGTACTCTTCATGTAGCGCCGCCCTGAGCTGCGCCAGTGAGTCGAACGGCAGCCGCTTGCCCAGAACATCGGAGAGCGCCCTGAGGATCGCCCAGTCTTCCCGCGCCTCGCCTGGCGCAAAGCCGGCGCGAGCCGTCCGCTGCACCCGGCCCTCGGTGTTGACGTAGGTACCCGATTTTTCGGTGTAGGCGGCGGCCGGCAGGATGACGTCGGCGCGGTGTGCGCCCCGGTCGCCATGCGTGCCGATGTAGACCACGAAGGCATTGCCCGTACGGCTCATGTCGAACTCGTCGGCGCCGAGCAGGAAGAGCAGATCTGCGCCGCCGTCCAGCATGCCGGCGACATCGCGTCCGCCCTCACCCGGGACGAAGCCGATGTCGAGCCCGCCCACGCGAGCAGCGGCCGTGTGGAGCACTGCAAAACCGTTCCAGCCCTCTGTGAGCGCGCCGACATCCATGGCGAGCTTGGCGGCTTTGGCGAGCACGGCAAACCCGTCAGGACGTGTCAGAGCGCCCTGCCCCACGACGATCAGGGGATTCGAGGCATTCTTCAGCTTCTCGTAGAAGCTGCCCTCGCCAGCGGCCAGCCGGCTCAACGTCTCGGGGCCGGCGCCCAGCAACTCGTAGTCGTAGCGCAGGTCGCCGCCCTCGCCGATCACGCCGATCGGCAGGTCGCCCATGCGCCAGCGCTTGCGGATGCGTGCGTTGAGCACCGAGGCCTCGAAACGAGGATTGGAGCCGATGATGAGCACGGCATCGGCGTGTTCGATGCCTTCGATCGTGGGGTTGAAGATGTAGCTTCCGCGGCCGAGCGACGGATCGAGCTTCGCCCCATCCTGGCGGCAGTCCAGATTGCGGGAGCCGAGCGACTGCATGAGCAGCTTCAGCGCATACATCTCCTCGACCGCGGCCAGATCGCCGGCCATGGCGCCGATCCGGTCCGGAGCGGTGCGCGACACGGCATCCCGAACGGCGGCAAACGCTTCCGACCAACTCGCTGGGGTCAGCTTGTCGTTGCGACGGACGTAAGGCCGGTCGAGGCGTTGGGTGCGCAGTCCGTCCCAGATGAAGCGGGTTTTGTCGGAGATCCACTCCTCGTTCACCTGGTCGTTGACACGCGGCATGATGCGCATGACCTCGCGGCCGCGGGCGTCGACGCGGATGGCAGAACCGACCGCGTCCATCACGTCGATGGATTCGGTCTTGGTCAGTTCCCAGGGCCGCGCCTGGAAGGCGTAGGGTCGCGAGGTCAGCGCGCCCACCGGACAGAGATCAATGACGTTGCCCTGCAACTCCGAGGTCATCGCCTGTTCGAGATAGGTCGTGATCTCGGCGTCCTCGCCGCGGCCGATCAGCCCGAGTTCGGAGATGCCGGCTACCTCTGTCGTGAAGCGGACGCAGCGCGTGCAATGGATGCAGCGCGTCATGATCGTCTTCACGAGTGGGCCGATGTACTTGTCCTCCACGGCGCGCTTGTTCTCATGATAGCGCGAAGAGTCGACGCCGAAGGCCATCGCCTGGTCCTGCAGGTCGCACTCGCCGCCCTGATCGCAGATCGGGCAATCCAGCGGGTGGTTGATCAGCAGGAATTCCATCACGCCTTCGCGGGCCTTCTTGACCATCGGCGTGTTGGTGAACATCTCGGGCAGTTCGCCATTCGGGCCGGGGCGCAGGTCGCGCACGCCCACGGCGCACGAAGCCTGCGGCTTCGGCGGCCCTCCCTTCACCTCGACGAGGCACATCCGGCAGTTGCCGGCGATCGACAGCCGCTCATGGAAGCAGAAGCGCGGGATTTCGGCGCCTGCCTCCTCCGCCGCCTGCAGCAGCGTGTAGTGGTCGGGTACCTCGATCTCTTTCCCGTCGACCTTGAGTCTTGCCATTCTCTTCTTTCCCGGTCAGGCGCAGCGCGCCTGTTGCCATATCTTCACGTGCATGCAGGGCCGCTACTTGGCCTTCGCCAGCTTCGCGGCCTGCGGGATCCAGTTGTCGCGGATGATGCGCCCCTTCATCCCGATCATGTCCTCGATCCGGTCGACTTCCTTCCCGCTCCAGCCCGCTATCTGCTCAAAGGTCCAGACGCCCTGAGTGTTGAGGACCTGCTCCAGCTTCGGGCCAATTCCGGAAATCGCCTTCAGGTCGTCCGGCGTTCTGGGCTTGCGGACCGAACCCTGTTTCCGGGATTCCTTGGGAGCGAGTTCCTCGTGCATTTTTTCGGCCGGGATCGCTTTGGCCGCGGGACGGGACGTCCGCTTCTTCGCCTCGGCAGCGAGCCGAGTCGATGCCCTCCTGGCTTCGCCCGCTCGCCTGGATCCTGCTTGCGCCCGATGGGAGCTTGCGCGAACCGGCTTTGCAACCGGCTTCTGCCGCTTGCTGGCCGCCTTCGTCTCCGGCGCCTTCGGCGCTGCCTCACGCTTCGCCTTCGGCTCCTTCGGCGCTGCCTCGCGCTTCTCCTTCAGCCCCTTAGGCGCAGCCTCGCGCTTCGCCTCGGCTTCCGCCCGCGGCTCGGCAGGCTTTGCGCGAACAGCCGGCATCTGTTCGACTTCTGCCTTGGCGTCAGCAATCAGAGCAGATGCCGTTTCGCCGGCGCGCATCTCGGCGGTCCGTGCGGCGTCCCTGAACTCCTCGGGCGCCTTTTTGGCATGCTCCAGCATCGGCATGAACAGGCGTTGCGAAGCTGCTGCTGCACCAGACATGGCGCCAAGCCACATCCCCATGGCCTGACTGGCGAAGCCTACGCCGAGCGCGGTCATGGCGCTGGCTCCGGCGAGCGGATGCGCCATCAGATTGACGGCACTCGCCAGGTTCGCGGGCATCATGGCCGTGGTCTGTTTAACAGCGTCGTCGATCATCGCCTTGGGGATCAGTTCGCCGGGTACCGAAAACTTCGACATAGGCTCACTCCTTTGCCGCTCGTCCTTCTGCCCGCCTCTCTTGTACTTCCACCCTCGTATGCTTGTTCTGCACCACTTAGCCGGAACTATCCGTCCCGGCCGATCTCTCGTCACTCGGCCGCGACCAGCACCGGCTCTGCCCTGTGGGCATTGCGCGTGAACTCGTCGATACGCCGCTCGATCTCCGGCCTGAAGTGGCGGATCAGGCCCTGGATCGGCCACGCTGCCGCGTCGCCCAGCGCACAGATCGTATGACCTTCGACCTGCTTGGTCACGTCCAGCAGCATGTCGATCTCGCGCTTCTGCGCCTCGCCGCGCACCAGCCGCTCCATCACGCGCCACATCCAGCCCGTGCCCTCACGGCAGGGCGTGCACTGACCGCAGCTCTCGTGCTTGTAGAAATAGGCCAGCCGCGCGATCGCCTTCACAATATCGGTCGACTTGTCCATCACGATCACGGCAGCGGTGCCGAGACCCGACTTCAGGTCGCGCAACGCGTCGAAATCCATCGGCGTATCGATGATCTGCTCGGCCGGCACCAGCGGCACTGACGAGCCACCCGGAATGACTGCAAGAAGATTGTCCCAGCCACCGCGAATGCCGCCGCAGTGCTTCTCGATCAGTTCACGGAACGGAATCGACATTGCCTCTTCCACCGTGCATGGCGTGTTCACGTGGCCGGAGACGCAGAACAGCTTGGTGCCCGTATTGTTGGGACGCCCGAAGGACGAGAACCACGCCGCTCCGCGCCGCAGAATGGTCGGCGCAACGGCGATCGATTCGACGTTGTTGACCGTCGTCGGGCAGCCATAGAGACCCATGTTCGCGGGGAATGGCGGCTTTAGCCGCGGCTGACCCTTCTTGCCCTCGAGGCTCTCGAGCAACGCCGTCTCCTCGCCGCAGATATAGGCGCCGGCGCCATGATGGACGTAGACGTCGAAGTCGTAGCCGTTCTTGTTGTTCTTGCCGATCAGCCCGGCATCGTAAGCCTCATCGATCGCTCGCTGCAGAGCCTCGCGCTCACGGATGAACTCGCCGCGGACGTAGATGTACGCTGCGACGGCGCCCATCGCGAAACCCGCGACCAGGCAGCCCTCGACCAGGGTGTGAGGATCGTGCCGCAGGATATCGCGGTCCTTGCAGGTTCCCGGCTCGGACTCGTCAGCATTGACGACCAGATAGCTCGGGCGCCCATCGCTCTGCTTGGGCATGAACGACCACTTGAGGCCGGTCGGGAATCCCGCACCGCCGCGGCCGCGCAGCCCCGAAGCCTTCATCTCGTTGATGATCCAGTCGCGACCCTTCGCCAGGATGCCGGCAGTGTCGTCCCAATGGCCGCGCGCCATCGCGCCCTTCAGCGAACGGTCGAACTGGCCGTAGATGTTGGTGAAGATGCGGTCCTTGTCGGCGAGCATTCTCTCTTACCTCAGCGCTTCCGGCCAGTCGGCTTACGAGCATCGGGCGATGGCTCGCCCTTCGGCGCCCGCTTTTCGCCGGCAAGACGCTTGCTATCCGGGCCAATCGGCTCGCCACGCAGCAGTTCCGGCGACTTGGCCTCCACAACGCCGGTATCGGCGCTCTTGCGGCGGCGCTGCTTGACTTCCGCCTCGACCGACGGCTCGGCCAGGTTGGCAGCCTTCTCATTGAAACCGGGCTCGCCTACGCTCGCCGCGGTCTCACCCGCCGGGCTGGCTTTAACCGGCGAAGGAGTCTTCAGTTGCGGGCTTGTTTCGGAAGCATCGGTCTTTGGCCGTCCCGCCTTGGAAGGAGGCAGTGCGGGTTCGCCCGCCTGCGCCCGAGTGTCGCGTTCCGAGACCGGCCCGAGGATGACAGCTTCGTTGGTCAGGGTCGTGAAGCCGGTAGCGGGGGCGGAGTTGAAACGGCCGTTCTGCGGCCCGGGCGTGACATCGGCTCCCTTGCCCGCCTCGAAGGCATCGATGATGGTCTCCAAGATCTCGGGGGTCAGGTCCTCATAGGTGTCCTTGAAGATCATGACCATGGGCGCGTTCACGCAGGTGCCCTGGCATTCCACCTCTTCCCAGGACAGCGTGCCGGCCTCGTTGGTGTGGAAGGGCTCGGGATGGATCCTGCTGCGGCACACATCCATCAGTTCCCCGGCGCCCCTGAGCATGCAGGGGGTGGTCCCGCAAACCTGCACATGGGCGCGCGTACCAACCGGATTCAGCTGGTACTGAGTGTAGAAGGTCGCGACCTCAAGCACACGGATGTAGGGCATGTCGAGCATGTCGGCGACATGCTCGATGGCAGCCCTGCTCACCCAGCCTTCCTGCTCCTGGGCGCGCATGAGCAACGGGATGACGGCCGATTGCTGGCGTCCCGGCGGATACTTACCGATGGTTTGCTCGGCCCAGGCGGCATTCGCCTCGGTAAAGGCGAAGTCGGCTGGCTGAAGGGCTGGCTCGGCGAGGCGGCGAACGGACATGAGGCTCCGTGCACTTCTGTTTGTTTTTTCGCGCGCGTTCTAACACACGCGACGCAAAAGGCCAGTGGCCGAATTGGTCTTGCAGCGGCGATTTTCTCGCAGATGCGAAGGGGTGCGCCCGAATATGAGAACAAGCAGGTTACCCTGCAAGTTCAGCGCCGGGTGGAGGCCGAGTTGCAGGACTTTAGGTCGCGGGCTCCAGCATGTTCTCGACCCAAATCGACAGACCGGGCGGATCGAGTTCGATCGCTTACGTAGAGGCGACCCTGACTTGTAGCCGACGTGAAATGAGCCGGCTGAAGGCCGGCCCATCCATTTACCGGTCGACCTCGCCGAACACGATGTCGAGTGAGCCAAGGATTGCCGAGACGTCGGCCAGCATGTGGCCGCGGGTCATGAAGTCCATCGCCTGCAGATGCGCGAAGCCCGGCGCGCGCAGTTTGCAGCGGTACGGCTTGTTGGTGCCGTCCGAGACCAGATAGACGCCGAACTCGCCCTTGGGCGCCTCGACCGCGGCATACACCTCGCCGGCCGGCACGTGATAACCCTCGGTATAGAGCTTGAAGTGGTGGATCAGCGCTTCCATCGAGCGCTTCATCGCAGCGCGCTTCGGCGGGACAATCTTGCCGTCCTGATCCGAAACGGGTCCGATTCGCTCCTTGCCGAGCAGCCGCTCGATGCACTGGCGCATGATCTTCGCGGACTGCCGCATCTCTTCCATGCGGATGAGATAGCGGTCGTAGCAGTCGCCGTTCTTTCCGATCGGGATGTCGAAATCCATATCGGAGTAGCAATCGTAGGGCTGGCTTTTGCGCAGGTCCCAGGGCGCGCCGGAGCCACGCACCATCACGCCTGAAAAACCCCACGACCAGGCGTCTTCGAGCGAAACGACTCCGATGTCGGCGTTGCGCTGCTTGAAGATGCGGTTGTCCGTGAGCAGTTCGTCAAGGTTGGCGACGGTCTGCAGGAACGGGTCGATCCAATTGGCGATGTCTTCGACAAGCTGATCAGGCACGTCTTGGTGCACCCCGCCGGGCCGGAAATAGGCCGCATGCATGCGAGCGCCTGAGGCGCGCTCGTAGAACACCATCAGCTTCTCGCGCTCCTCGAAGCCCCACAGCGGCGGCGTAAGCGCACCGACGTCCATGGCCTGCGTGGTGACGTTCATCAGATGGTTGAGGATGCGCCCCATCTCGGCGAACAGCACCCGGATGAGTTGACCGCGGATCGGCACCTCTACGCCGAGCAGCCGCTCGATCGCCAGGCACCAGGCATGCTCCTGGTTCATCGGCGCGACATAGTCGAGCCGGTCGAAATAGGGCAGCGCCTGCAGGTACGTCTTGTACTCGATCAGTTTTTCGGTGCCGCGATGCAGCAGTCCGATATGGGGATCGACGCGATCTACCACCTCGCCGTCGAGCTCGAGCACCAGGCGCAGAACGCCGTGCGCCGCCGGATGCTGCGGCCCGAAATTGATGTTGAAGGAGCGGACGTTGTGCTCGGTCATTGATCTGCCGCCTTACTGCTTCGCCTTCTCATCCCCCGGCAGCACGTAGTCCGTGCCTTCCCAGGGCGAGAGGAAATCGAAGTTGCGGAACTCCTGCTTCAGTTCGACGCGCTCGTAGACCACGCGCTTGGCCTGGTCGTCGTAGCGGACCTCGACATAGCCGGTGAGCGGGAAATCCTTGCGCATTGGATACCCTTCGAAGCCGTAATCCGTGAGGATGCGGCGCAGTTCCGGATGGCCGGAAAACAGGATGCCGTAAAGATCGTAGGCCTCGCGCTCGAACCAGTCGGCGCCGGGATAGATGCTGGTGGCAGAAGGGACCAGCGTGTCCTCGTCGGCCTGAACTTTCACACGGATGCGCAGGTTCTGGCGTGGCGAGAGCAGGTGATAGACCACGTCGAACCGCTTCTCGCGCGAGGGATAGTCAACCCCGCAGATGTCGATGATCGACACGAATTGGCACTGGACGTCGGACTTGAGGAAGTTGAGCACCTCGAGGATGTCGCCCGCGGCCACGTCGAGCGTCAGGTCGCCATAGGCGATCGAAGCCTTGCCGATCAGGCTCCCAAGCTTCTCCTGGAGGTAGGAGGAGAGGTCGTTCAGCGCCTCGTTCACTTCTGCGACTCCAACTGTTCGACCTTCACTTCCCGCCTCTTGACCCGATACTTCGCCACAGCCTTAGCGCTCAATGGTACCCGTGCGGCGGATCTTCTTCTGGAGCAACAGAATGCCGTAGAGCAGCGCCTCGGCGGTGGGCGGGCAACCGGGGACGTAGATGTCGACGGGCACGATGCGGTCGCAGCCGCGCACCACCGAATAGGAGTAGTGATAGTAGCCGCCGCCATTGGCGCAGGAACCCATCGAAATCACGTAGCGCGGCTCCGGCATCTGGTCGTAGACCTTGCGCAGCGCCGGCGCCATCTTGTTGGTGAGCGTTCCCGCCACGATCATCACGTCCGACTGTCGCGGACTGGCGCGCGGCGCGATGCCGAAGCGCTCCGCGTCGTAGCGCGGCATCGACATGTGCATCATCTCGACCGCGCAGCAGGCGAGGCCGAACGTCATCCACATCAGCGAGCCGGTACGCGCCCAGGTGACCAGCGCCTCGGAGGAGGTGACCAAAAAACCCTTGTCAGCGAGTTCGCTGTTGATCTCGCCATAGAACGCGTCGTCGGCGCCGATCGGCTTGCCGGTGTTCGGATCAATGATGCCCTTGGGCCTAGGGGCGACCAGGGTTGCGGAGGGTGCGTTCAATCCCATTCCAGCGCTCCTTTCTTCCACTCATATATGAAGCCGATGGTCAGAACGCCCAGGAAGACCATCATGGACCAGAAGCCGAACATGCCGACTTCGCCGAAGGAGACCGCCCAGGGGAACAGGAACGCGACTTCGAGATCGAAAATGATGAACAGGATCGAGACCAGATAGAAGCGGACGTCGAACTTCATGCGGGCGTCATCGAAGGAGTTGAAGCCGCACTCATAGGCCGACAGCTTCTCCGGGTCCGGATTGCGGTAGGCCACCAGATAGGGCGCGGCAATAAGCGCCAGCGGAATGATCAGCGCCACGGCCAGGAAGATGACGATGGGGAGATAAGACTCCAGCAGCCCGCCCATGTTCATCCCTTTCGTCGGATAGTGTCGTTTCGATGCGCGCAGGCGACGGCCGCTTCCGGCCGCCTGCCGCAGCGGGGCGAGCGTTAGCGCAGGCGCAATGCCGACGCAAGCGATCCTTGCCGGTTAGCCGCCGATCCTAACCATGTCAGCATGCTCTTTCGGACCGGGTGGACGCCCGGTCCTGGCTTCGGTCATATGGGCGTCCCGCAACCTGCAGACCAGACGCCACATGAAGGAAAAGATCTCGCTCGCGCTCGCCCGCCGCATCGCCGTCGCGGCGCAAGGGTTGGCCGAGCCTCGCCCGGCGGGACCGATTACACGTCGCCACCTCACAAAAGTGCTCGACCGCCTGGGCCTTCTGCAGATCGATTCCGTCAGCGCGGTGGTGCGGGCCCATTACATGCCGCTTTTCTCGCGGCTAGGCCCCTACCCCATGTCGCTGTTGGACGACGCCGCCTCGCCGGGGCGCAAGCGCGCGCTGTTCGAGTACTGGGCGCACGAGGCATCCCTGCTTCCGCTCGAAGCCTGGCCGCTGATGCGCTGGCGCATGGAGCGCGCATCGCGGAACGAGGAGATCTACGGCGGCCTGGCGCGTTGGGCTGAGGCGAACGGCCGCATGATCAATGAGATCTACAGGCGCGTCGCCGACAATGGCCCAACTGCTGCCTCCGACATCGACGGCGCCAAGGGCAAGGGCGGCTGGTGGGGCTGGAGCGACGAGAAACACGCCTTCGAATGGCTGTTCTGGGCCGGCCGGCTGACGACGGCGGCCCGCCGCGGCTTCGAGCGGCTCTATGACGTCCCGGAAAGGGTCATTCCCGGAAAGGTCCTGAACCTTCCGGAACCCGCCCCGGCAGATGCGCATCGCGAACTGCTCCGCCTCGCGGCCCGCGCGCTCGGTATCGCCACCGCCTCTGACCTGCGGGACTACTACCGACTGAGCCCATCGGACATGAAGGGCCGGATCGAGGAGTTGGTCGAGTCGGGCGACATTTTGCCCGTCTCAGTCGAAGGCTGGCGGCAGCAGGCCTATCTTTACGCCGGCGCGCGCCTGAAGCGGAAGGTCGAGGCCCGCGCGCTTCTGGCCCCCTTCGATCCGCTGGTCTGGGAGCGGGCCCGTGCCGAGCGGCTCTTCGATTTCCGCTACCGCATCGAGATCTATACGCCGGCCGAGAAGCGGCAATATGGCTACTATGTCATGCCGTTCCTGCTCGGGGACACCGTCGTGGCGCGAATCGACCTGCGCGCCGACCGCCCCACCGGGGTACTGAGAGCGATGGCCGCCTATGCAGAACCCGGCGCGCCGCGTCATACCGCCGAGACGCTTGCGGGCGAACTCGACACGATGCGAGCCTGGCTCGGCCTCGAGCGGCTGGAGATTCTCCCGGCGGGCGACCTCGGTCCGGCGCTCCTTGATGCGGCTGATGGCTCGCCCGCGTTGACACGCTCCGCCGCTGAGGCGTAAATCGCCCCTGACGGTCCCTTCCCGGCAACGCGGAAGGGCTAAGAGGGAATGCGGTCAGATCGAGGGTCGAATCCGCAGCTGTCCCCGCAACTGTAGGCGGCTAGCCCGCGCCGAACGCCACTGGAGAGATCCGGGAAGGCGGCGCAGGGCGAAGAACCGCGAGCCAGGAGACCTGCCGTCGCGTGATCAATTCGACTGCCCGGCGGGCGATCCGGGCAAGGAGCCGAATGACGTGACAGCCAATTCCGAGCCGAAACATGCCGCTCCAGGCGGTTGCGAAGGCGTGACGCTCGTCGTCTGCTCGTCCTGCCGCGACGAGACCGGTTCGGACGCCCGCCCCCGTGCGGGCGAGCGGCTCGGAGACCGCGTCCGCGAGCTCGCTATGGGAACCGGCGTCTCCGTCCGCCAGCTGGAATGCCTCGGCAACTGCAAGCGGCGCCTAAGCGCGGCGATGATCCGCGAGGGTTGCTGGAGCTACGTGTTTGGCGACCTTGGCCTCGCCAATGCCGACGACCTCGTCGCTGGCGCCCTACTCTTCTCGACTTCTACTGACGGCCTGCTGCCCTGGCGCGGCCGGCCCGACTGCCTCAAGCGCGGCCTCGTCGCCCGCATCCCACCCTCCTCGCTTCTGAAGGACGCTTCATGACTGCTTCGCTCGCCCGGGTTCCCTGCACCGTCGTCACTGGTTTCCTCGGTGCCGGCAAGACGACGATGATCCGCCACATCCTCGAAAACGCCGGCGGACGCCGCCTCGCGCTGATCGTCAACGAGTTCGGCGACGTCGGCATCGACGGCGAGATCCTGAAGGGCTGCGGCGTCGATGCCTGCCCGGAGGAGAACATCGTCGAACTGGCTAACGGCTGCCTCTGCTGCACCGTCGCCGACGACTTCGTGCCGGCGCTCGACCAGATCCTCGCCAAGGAGCCGAAGGTCGACCACATCATCATCGAGACTTCAGGACTCGCCCTGCCCAAGCCACTTGTCCAGGCGTTCCAGTGGCCGTCCGTGAAGAGCCGCGTCACGGTAGACGGCGTAGTCGCTGTGGTGGACGGCCCTGCGCTCGCAGCCGGCCAGGTCGCCTCCGACATGGACGCGCTCGCTGCCCAGCGCGCCGCCGACGAGACGCTCGACCATGACGATCCCGTCGAGGAGGTGTTCGAGGACCAGGTCGCCTGCGCCGACCTCGTGATTCTCTCGAAGAGCGACCTGCTCGACGCTGAAGCGAGCCGCCTCGCCGCTGAGCGCATCGAGGGCCATCTCTCCCGGGCCGTAAAAGTGGTGCCGGCCTCACAGGGCCGGGTCGACCCTTCCGTGCTGCTCGGGCTCGGGCTCGCGGTCGAGGACGACATCGAGAACCGCAAGACCCATCACGACGACGAACTCGACCACGAGCACGACGATTTCGATTCCTTCATCGTCGAGCTTCCCGCGGTGTCCAATCCGGACGAGCTTGCCAGCCGCGTCGCCGCAGCGGCCGAGAGCCAGAACGTGCTGCGCATGAAGGGTTTTGTGCATGTCGACGGCAAGCCGATGCGGCTGCTGGTCCAGGCGGTCGGGCCGAGAGTGAACCACTATTTTGACCGGCCGTGGGCCGCCGGCGAGGACCGCCGCTCGCGTCTCGTGGTGATCGGCCTCAAGGGTCTGGACCGCGCTGCGGTCGAAAAGGCCCTGGCGGGTTAGCCTCCTTCCATGCACATACTGCCCACGACATCCGCCTCTCTGGACGACCTGATCGAGCCCGTCGATCTTGGCCAGACGCCGGCCGACGTCGTGGCGCTGTCGTTCACCGACAGCGATCTGGCCAGCATCGGATTCGCCTGGAATCGCGGGGGTGCGGCGCTGCCCTCGCTGCGGCTTGCCGCTTTGCGCGACCTGCGTCACCCGATGTCGGTGGACCTGTGGCTGGAGAAGGTCGCGGCGCATGCGAAGATCATCCTCGTGCGCATCCTCGGCGGATATGACTGGTGGCGCTATGGCTGCGATGAGCTTGCCGCAGTGGCGCGCCGCAACGGCATTCGCCTCGCTCTACTACCTGGCGAATGCCGCGAGCAGGACGAGCGCCTGATCGAGTGCTCGACGCTTTCCCGTGCGGAACTCGACGCGCTGCTCTCATTCTTCCGGGAGGGCGGACCGGCCAACATGGACGCGCTGGCCGGGCGCCTGGCCGAACTCGCGGGCGGCGGAGAAGGCCTTGCCGCGGAGGCGAAGCCGATTCCGAAGGCTGGTTTGTACGACTGGAATGGCAAGCGCGATCTCCTCTCCCCTCTTGAGGGAGAGATGGCTGCAAAGCAGCCAGAGGGGGTAAGTGCGGCCGCGCGCCGACCTTCTGCCCCGACCGTCGAGGAAGAAGGGTCGAGCGTTGCCTGTGACGACCCCTTCCGGCCGCTTCGCGGCCACCCTCCCCTCAAGGGGGAGGGAAACGCCCCGCCTGTCGTCCCCGTCCTTTTCTATCGCTCGATGCTTCTGGCCGACGACGTCGCGCCTATCGGTGCGCTCTGCGAGGCGCTCGCAGCCCGAGGCGTCCGGCCGGTACCGATCTTCGTCGCCAGCCTGAAGGACGCCAAATCCCTCGCCTTCGTGGAAGCGGCGATCGCGGATCTGCGCCCGGCGGCGATCGTCACCGCCACCGCCTTTGCAGCCGGTGCGGAGCCTGGGGCCGACACGCTCTTCGACCGGGCCGGCGTGCCGGTGTTCCAGGTGATCGTCGCGACGACCCGCCGTGAAGCCTGGGATAACAACCCCCGCGGCCTCGCCCCCGCCGACCTTGCGATGCATGTCGTCCTGCCGGAACTGGACGGCCGCATCCTGGCCGGCGCCGTTTCGTTCAAGGCCGAGCGCCCGATCGATGCCGAGTTGGGCTTCACCGCCTTCGGCAATGCGACCGAGCCTGACCGGGTCGATCAGATCGCAGCCCGCATCGCCGCGCATCTGACGCTCGCCGCCACGCCCCGCGCCGAGCGGAAGCTTGCGATCCTTATCCCGGACTACCCTTCGGCGCCCGGGCGCACCGGCTATGCGGTCGGCCTCGATGTGCCTTCCAGCGTGCTCGCCATGCTGCACGACCTGAAGCAGGCGGGATACCGGGTTGATTCGATTCCCGAATCCCCGCGCGCGCTGTTGGACCTTTTGGAAGGGAACGCGACGGGCCTGCCACTGGCCGAGTATCGCCGGTTGGCAGCGGTGCTTCCGGCCGAGGCGATGGAAGCCGTCGAGGCGGCATGGGGCGATGCGGGGTTAGATGCCGCCTCGCCAGATCAGGGTTCGCGCTCTATGTTGCCCCCCTCTGTCGTGAATCAGCGGCATGGCTCGCATCTTGCCACTCCGCACTTCCCCTTCCGCGCCGCCACCTTCGGCAATATCACCGTAGCCCTCGCACCGGAGCGCGGGCGCAGCGAGACCCGCCGTGCCGATTATCACGACGCCGCGCTGCCGCCGCGCCATGCGCTCGTCGCCTTCGGCCTCTGGATGAAACACGCCCTCGGCTGCCACGCCATCGTCCATGTCGGCGCGCACGGCACGCTCGAATGGCTGCCCGGCAAGGCCGTCGCGCTGAGCAACACCTGCTTCCCCGAGATCGTGACCGGCGCCCTGCCCGTCATTTATCCCTTCATCGTCAGCAATCCCGGCGAGGCCGCCCAGGCGAAGCGCCGCATCGCGGCGGTGACGATCGGGCACCTTCCGCCGCCGCTGGCCGCCGCTGGCCTCGAGGAGCATCAGCAGAAGCTCGAACGGCTGGTAGACGAATATGCCCAGGCCGACGGGCTCGACCGTCGCCGCCGCGACCGGCTGGCCCGGCTGATCGTCGAAGAGGCCAAGGCAAACGGCCTCGCGGCCGAGGCGGGCGTGGCGACAACCGATGAACCCGACGAGGCTTTGCGCCGCATCGACGCCTGGCTCTGCGACCTCAAGGATCTCGCCATCAAGGATGGCCTGCATGTGTATGGCCGCCCCGCCTCCGGCGACACCGATCCGCTGCGTCTCGACAGCGCCGAAGCGGAGCGGACAGCGCTCCTCGTCGCCCTTGACGCGCGCCACATCAAGGCGGGGCCGGCGGGCGCGCCCGCGCGTGGCCGAACGGATGTTCTCCCGACCGGCAGGAACCTCTTCACCGCCGACCCGCGCACCATGCCGACGCCAACCGCCTTCGACCTCGGCCGTGCGGCCGCCGAAGAGGTGCTGCGGCGCTATCTGCAGGACCATGGAGACTGGCCGCGCTCGCTCGTCATCGATCTCTGGGGCAGCGCCTCGCTGCGCACCGGTGGCGAGGAGATCGCCCACGGGCTGTTCCTGATGGGCTGCCGGCCGCAGTGGGATCCAGCCACGGGCCGCGTAACCGGCATCGAGGTCCTGCCGCCGGCCACGCTCGGCCGGCCGCGCATCGACGTCACCTGGCGAATTTCGGGCCTGTTCCGGGACATGTTCCCCAGCCAGATCGCGCTGATGGATGCCGCCGCCCGGGCCGTCGCCGCACTGGACGAGGACGCATCCGAGAATCCGCTTGCCGAAGCGGCCCGGCGAGAGGGCAAGCCTGCTGCTCGCATCTTTGGGTCATCGCCCGGAACCTATGGCTCGGGCATCGAGGACATGCTTGCCCGCGGCGAATGGCAGTCGCGCGAGGAGATCGGCGCGGCCTATCTCGCCTCGGCGTCGCATGCCTTTGGCGGCGCGGAGGGCAGCGGCGAGGCCGCGCCCGACGGTTTTGCGGCGCGGCTAGAAGAGGCCGACCTCCTCGTCCACACCGGCGACGATCCCGGCCGCGACATTTTGGAGGGCTCGGCCGACGTCGCCTTCATCGGCGGCTTCTCGGCCGCACTCGCGGCGCTCGGCAAGAATGCCGACGTGATCGTGCTGGACACCACCGACCCCGCCCGCCCGCGCCCGCGCTCGGTCACCGAGGCCGTCACTCGGGTCGTGAGAGGCCGTGCAACGAATCCCCGCTTCATCGAGGGCCAGATGCGGCATGGGCCGCGCGGCGCCTCCGAGTTCGCAGAGACCGTCGACCGGCTGGTCGCCTTCGCCGAGACGACCAATGCCATCCCCAGCGCCCTCATAGAGGCCGTGCACGACGCCTATGTCGGCGACGAGCGCGTGCGCGACTTCATCCTGCGCGAAAATCCCGCAGCTGCCCGGGCGATCGCCGAGCGGCTGTCGGCGGCGCGCCGCCGCGGCCTGTGGCACCCGCTGCGCAACTCCGTCGACCATGATCTGGCAGAGCTGATTGCTGAAGCCCGAGCGCCGGAGGCCGCGGAATGAACACGCCCACGCGCCGCGGCGCCTGCCCAGCATTATCGGCCCCGATGCTGACCGGCGACGGCCTGCTGATCCGACTTTCACCCGCTTCGGGAGGCGTCTCGCCGAAGCAGTTGATCGGACTCTGCGAATCGGCCTCAGCCCACGGCAACGGCATCGTCGAGGTGACCGCGCGCGGCAGTTTTCAGTTCCGGGGCTTCTCGGATGATTCCGCTCGCCGGTTCGCGGAGGATGTTGAGACGCTCGGGGTCGAAGTGCGGACCGGCGTGCCGATCGACGCCAGCCCGCTGTCCGGGCTCGATCCCGTCGAAATCGCCCATCCGCGGTCGCTCGTGCGCCGCATCGCGGCGGGGATCGCAGCGGCGGGGCTTACTGAGCGGCTCGGACCCAAGGTGTCGGTAGTTGTCGACGGGGGCGGCAGCATTTCGCTCGATGAGATTTTGGCCGATGTGCGGCTGACCGCGGCTCCGCAGGCCGGCTGCTGGGATGTCGCAATCGCCGGGGATGCGCGCAGGGCCACTCCGCTCGGCAGGTTCGGTGAGGACGAGGCCGTTTCGGCGGCGCTGGAGGTTCTGGCGGCTATCGCTTCGCGTGGCCTCGAGGGACGCGCAAGGGATCTGTTGGCGGAAGATTTGCCTCGGATCCACTCCTTCGCACCCCGGCGTGACATACGGGGCGCTCAGGAGTTCACCCCCCTTCCCCTCACCGACGGCCGCATCGCCCTGCCGCTGGCGCTCGCCTTCGGCCACGCCGAATCCGCCAAGCTCGCCTCGCTCGCCACCGCCGCGCAGGCGCACGGCGTAGCCGACATCCGCCCGGCTCCTGACCGTACACTGCTCGTCCTCTGTCCTTCGCAGGACGCGGCCAATGGCATGCGAGAGACGGCAGCGGGGCTCGGCTTCGTGACCGACGCGAACGACATCCGCCGCACCATAGCCGCCTGCCCCGGCGCGCCCGCCTGCGCCTCCGGAAAGATCGCCGCGCGCGAAATCGCCCACGAACTGGCAGCGGTAGCCGCCGAGACGGGTCCGGCTGGAACCTCGATCCATATCTCCGGCTGCGCAAAGGGCTGCGCCCGCACCCCGGCTGCTGACATCACCGTGGTCGGCGGCGAAAACGGCGTGGGACTCGTCGTCAACGGAACACCGAGGGCCGAGCCCCTCGCCTACAGGACAGCCGATCGCTTGGCCCCGGCAATTGCCGAGGTCGCGGCCAACTTGCACGCCCGCAGTCCAGGATTTGAATCGCCCGAACTCCGCCATGCGCTCGCCGCATTGTGGCGGTCGGAGCGCCCACAGACTGAAAGCCGACAAGGAACGGAATGACCGACTACGATTACATCCGCGACGGCAACGCCATCTACGAGCGCTCCTTTGCAATCATCCGCGAAGAGGCCGACCTGTCGCCCTTCAGCCCGGCCGAGGCAGACGTTGCGATCCGCATGATCCACGCCTGCGGCCAGGTCGAAGCGGCAAGCAGCTTTGTCTTCTCGCCCGACTTCGTCTCGTCGGCACGTTCGGCACTCGAGGCCGGCGCGCCGATTTTCTGCGACGCCCAGATGGTGGCGCATGGCGTCACACACGCGCGGCTGCCAGCCGGCAACGAGGTGATCTGCACGCTGCGCGACCCGCGCACGGCCGAGATCGCCGGGAAAATCGGCAACACCCGCTCCGCCGCGGCGATCGACCTCTGGGGCGAGCGCATGGGCGGTTCCGTGGTGGCGATCGGCAATGCGCCCACTGCGCTGTTCTATCTGCTCGAGCTTCTGCGTGATGGTGCGCCGAAGCCGGCGGCGATCCTCGGCATGCCGGTCGGCTTCGTCGGCGCGGCCGAGTCGAAGGACGCTCTGGCGGAGAACTCCTATGGCGTGCCCTCCGCGATCGTGCGCGGTCGGCTGGGCGGCAGCGCGATGACGGCCGCTTGCCTCAACGCATTGGCGAGGGCCGGGCTGTGAACGCACAACCGAAAGGCCGGCTGATCGGCGTCGGCACCGGGCCGGGCGATCCGGAACTGATGACGCTGAAGGCGGTGCGGGCGCTCGGGGAAGCCGAGGTGCTGGCGCATTTCGCCAAGCGCGGCAACAATGGCAACGCCCGCGCCATCGTCGCGCAGTACCTGAAGCCGGACGTGGTCGAACTGCCGCTGTTCTATCCGGTGACCACCGAGATCCCGCACGATCACGCCGACTACAAGGCTCAGATCCAGGGTTTCTACGAGGAGTCGGCTGAGCAGGTCGCGTCTCATCTAGACGCCGGCCGGACCGTAGCGGTCCTCAGCGAAGGCGACCCCTTCTTCTACGGCTCCTACATGCACCTGCATGTGCGGCTCGCCTCGCGCTACCCCACCCAGGTGATCCCCGGCGTGACGGCGATGTCCGGCTGCTGGACGCAGGCCGGCCTGCCGCTGGTCCAGGGCGACGAGGTTCTGTCCGTCTTGCCCGGCACCATGAGCGAGTTCGAGCTGACTCGGCGCCTTGCCGACACCCATGCCGCCGTGATCATGAAGGTCGGCCGCAACCTGTCGAAGGTCCGTCGCGCGTTGGAGATGTCCGGCCGGCTCGCCCGCGCGGTCTATGTCGAGCGCGGCACGATGGACAACGGCTACTCCATGCCGCTCGCCGAGAAGACCGACGACCGAGCGCCCTATTTCTCCATCGTATTGGTTCCCGGCTGGGAGTCGCGGCCGTGACCGGAAAACTCTTCGTCATCGGGCTGGGACCAGGAAGCCCCGACCAGGTCACGCCGCAGGCCCATAATGCGGTAACCGAGGCGCGCTTCTTTTTCGGCTACAAGCCCTATGTCGACCGGCTGGAACTCAGGCCCGATCAGCAGCGCATCGCGTCGGACAATCGCGAGGAACTGGATCGGGCAAAAGCCGCACTTGAGATGGCGGCGGCAGGCGAGACCGTCGCCGTGGTGTCAGGCGGCGATCCCGGCGTGTTCGCGATGGCCGCGGCCGTGTGCGAGGCCGTCGAGGCTGGTCCTGAAAGCTGGCGCGCGGTCGACCTGGAGATCGTTCCGGGCATCACCGCGATGCTGGCGGTTGCGGCTCGGATCGGCGCGCCGCTCGGACATGATTTTTGCGCGATCTCGCTCTCCGACAACCTGAAGCCTTGGGAAGTCGTCGAGCGCCGGCTTAAGGCGGCAGCCGAAGCCGGCTTCGTGATGGCGTTCTACAACCCGATCAGCAAGGCGCGGCCCTGGCAACTCGGCCGGGCCTTCGAATGCCTGCGCGAGGTGCTCCCGCCCGAAACCCTCGTCGTCTTCGGCCGCGCTGCCGGACGCCCGGACGAGCGCATCGCGATCGCCAGCCTTGGCGAGGCCGATCCGGCCCAAGCCGACATGGCGACCTGCGTCATCATCGGCTCGACCGAGACACGGGCGGTGCCACGCGGCGACCTGCCGCCGCTCGTCTACACGCCGCGTTCGCTGGCACCTGCGAGCCAATGATCGATCGCCGCAACAGCCCCGTCGACATCCTCGGCCGTTTGCGCGGCCGGAGGCTCCGGGCGGCGGAACAGTATGACCTCGATGCCGAGGGTGCGCGCCGCGGCGATCTTGCCGTAGGTCGCCGATCCGCCGCTGTTCTTGGCGACGATCACGTCGATCCGGTGCTCTTCGAGCAGCGCCCGCTCCGCCGCCTCAGGGAACGGCCCACGCGCGAGGATATACTCGGCCGACGGGACGCCAAGTGGCGGCTCGACTGGGTCGACGCTGCGGATCAGGTAATCGTGCTGTGGCGCGGTCTCGAAGGCGGCAATCTCCTGACGCCCGAGGGCGAGGAACACCCGGCGAGGTGCGAGGCCCAGCGCGGCGACGGCAGAATCCGCATCCTCGACCTCGGTCCAGCGGTCACCCTCGACCGGCTGCCAGGCAGGGCGGCGAAGCGCAATGAGCGGCACGCCCGTCGACGCGGCCGCGGCCGCGGCATTTTTCGAGATTTGGGCCGCATAGGGGTGTGTGGCGTCAACGAGAAGTTCGATATCTTCCGCCTGGAGATGGCGCGCCAGTCCCTCGGCCCCGCCGAAACCGCCGCTGCGGACGGGCACGGGCTGGCGCACGGGATCGACCGTTCGCCCCGCCAGGGAAAGAACGATGTCCAGTTCCCGGCGGTCGGCCAGTCGTCCGGCGAGTTGCCGTGCCTCGGTCGTTCCGCCGAGGATGAGGATTTTTCGTGGATGTTGCATGGGCTGGGATGTTCTCATGTCGCGCTCCCTTACCCATTCCGGCGCGAAACCGGGAGAGGGAAAGAGGGCGCCGCGCCCCTCTCACCCGGCCTCCGCTTCGCTCGGCCATCCTCTCCCCGCCGGTCAAAGCGCGCACTCAGTTTCGCCCTCGCGGGAGCATTCGCCCCATGACCGCTCCTCCAACCCCCTGGCTCACCATCGTCGGCATCGGCGAGGACGGGCTGGACGGCCTCGGCACGGCAGCAAAGCGCTGCATCGAGGAAGCCGCGCTCGTGTTCGGCGGCACGAGGCATCTGGCCTTGGCGGCCGAACTGGTACGCGGGCAGGCCCGCGCCTGGCCCTCCCCCTTCGAGAGCGGCATCCGCGAGGTGCTTGGATCGCGCGGGCAAAAAGTCTGCGTACTGGCCTCGGGCGATCCGTTCTGCCACGGGGTCGGCACGACGCTGGCGCGGCACGTGCCGACTGCCGAGATGCGCACCATCCCTGCCCCGTCCGCCTTCTCGCTCGCCGCCAGCCGCCTCGGCTGGGCCCTGCCCGAGATCGAGATCGTTTCACTGCACGGCAAGCCCATTGATCTGATTCGGCCGCTCCTGCATCCAGGTTCCCGCATCCTCGCCCTCACCTCGGATGGCGATGGCCCCTCCGCCGTAGCGCGGCTGCTGACCGAGCTCGGTTTCGGCGCTTCGAAGCTCACAGTGCTCGAGGCGCTTGGCGGCCCAAATGAGCGGATCCGCAGTTCTGCTGCGGATGGCTTCGAGCTCGCCGAGATCAATCCGCTCAACGTGTTGGCCGTCGAGGTTGATTCAGACTCTGAGCCACGCGTCCTGCCTCTCACCTCCGGGATGGCCGACGATCTGTTCGAGCATGATGGCCAGATCACCAAGCGCGAGATCCGAGCCGTGACGCTCTCCTCGCTGGCGCCCCAGCGCGGCGAACTCCTCTGGGATATCGGCGCCGGCTCCGGCTCCATCGCGATCGAATGGATGCTGCGCCATCCCTCCATGCGCGCCGTCGCCGTCGAGGCATCCGCCGAACGGGCGGAAAGGATTGCACGCAACGCCGCTGGGCTCGGCGTCCCTGGCCTTCAGGTCGTCAGCGGCAGCGCTCCCAACGCGCTCGCCGGCCTGCCAACGCCGGATGCCGTCTTCGTCGGCGGCGGCGGCAGCCATCCCGGCGTCATGGACGCGGCGATCGAAGCCTTGAAGTCCGGCGGCCGCCTGGTGGCAAATGCGGTGACCCTGGAGATGGAGGCCGTGCTGCTTGCCCGTCATTCCCGTCTTGGTGGTGAGTTGCTGCGGCTCGCCGTGAGCCGTGCCGCACCCGTCGGCGGGATGCAGGGCTGGCGCTCCGCCATGCCGGTCACGCAATGGCTCTGGCGGAAGCCATGATCGTGGCTGGTATTGGTTGCAGGAAAGACGCGTCGGAGGCCGAGGTGCTGGCTGCGATACGCGGCGCTGCTGTGCAGTGCCAAATTTCGGCGGAACAGATCGATATGCTCGCAGTGCCGGAAGTGAAATCGCAGGAGCCCGGTGTCCATGCGGCGGCGCGCGCACTGGCTCTCCACGTGATGATAGTTGGCGGGGACGATTTGAAGCGGGCCGGCGTTCGCACGCTCTCCCGATCCGAAAAGTCGATCGAGGTGACGGGCGCACCCTCCGCTTCCGAGGCCGCCGCTCTCGCTGCGATCGGCGAGCGCGGCAGGCTGCTCGGGCCGCGGATCGCGGTCGGCCCGGTGACCTGCGCGCTGGCATGTGATGGAGTTCTGTCGTGACGGTGCATTTCATTGGCGCGGGGCCAGGTGCGGCCGACCTGATCACGGTTCGCGGACGCGATCTGATCGCGCGCTGCCCGGTCTGCCTCTATGCGGGCTCGATCGTCGCGCGCGAGATGCTCGACTGGTGCCCGCCGGGCGCCCGGATCGTCGACACCGCGCCGATGTCGCTCGATGAGATCGCCGAAGAGTTCGCAGCCGCCCACCGCGCCGGGCAGGACGTCGCGCGCCTGCACTCGGGCGATCTTTCCGTCTGGAGCGCGGTAGCCGAACAGATCCGGCGCCTGCAGAGGCTCGGCATCCCCTACACCCTGACCCCCGGCGTGCCCTCATTCGCGGCCGCCGCGGCAAGCCTCGGCCGCGAGCTGACGATCCCTGAAGTGGCGCAGAGCCTGGTGCTGACGCGCATTTCCGGCCGCGCCTCGCCGATGCCTCCCGGCGAGACGCTTGCCGCCTTCGGCGCGACCGGCGCGACGCTGGCGATCCATCTCGCCATCCATGCCCTCGACCAGATCGTGGAGGAACTCTCTCCGATCTACGGCCCCGATTGCCCCGTCGCCATCGTCTTCCATGCCTCGCGGCCGGACGAGCGCGTCCTACGCGGGACACTGGCGACGATCTCGGAACAGTTTGCCGCCCAGCCGATCGAGCGGACGGCGATCATCTTTGTGGGACCCGGGCTCGCCGCGCAGGATTTCAGGGAGAGCTCGCTTTACGATCCCGCCTATCAGCGCCGCTTCCGCGGCCGGGAGGGGTCATGACTTGGCGCGAATGGCGCATGTCCCATCAGCCTTCCTTCGCGGTTGAAGACGAGGATCTCCAGCGCGATCTCCGGATGGTCGAGAGCGGTGGCGGCGGTCTGCCAGGCGCCAGCAGCGACCGCGTCGCCGATCGTGATGCCCTCCGAGACGGCCAGCGAGAACGCCTCGGCGACCGTGTTGGCCTCCCTGATCCTGCGGGCCAAGTCTTCACTCGCCCCGGCCGAAACGGCCACTTCGGCAAGCGCCTCCAGATCGGCGGCGCCGCGCTTGGAATGCACGTCGAGCATGCCCTGGGCGAGCTTCGTCATCTTGGCGACGCCGCCGGCGATGCTGACGCGCGCCACCGGATGGGTGCGCAGATATTTGATCATGCCGCCGACGAAGTCGCCCATGTCGATCAGGGAGACCTCGTGCAGATTGTGGAATTTCTGCACAGCGGCTTCCGACGCGTTGCCGGTTGCGCCGGCGACATGGTCGAGGCTCATCGCGCGGGCGACGTCGATGCCGCGATAGATGGAATGGATCCAGGCCGAGCAGGAATAGGGAATGACGATCCCCGTCGTGCCGAGGATCGAGATGCCGTGCAGGATGCCGAGCCGCGGGTTCATCGTCCGCTCGGCGATCTTCGCCCCACCCGGCACGGAGACTTCCACCTCGATGTCGGCGCCCTCGCCCGCAACCTCCCGGACGGCCGCTGCGATCATCTTGCGCGGCACCGGATTGATCGCCGGCTCGCCCACCGGCACCGGCAGGCCGGGCCGCGTCACCAGGCCAACACCCTCCCCGCGCCGGAAGGTGACGCCGGAGCCGGGCGCGCCACGCCTTACCGTTGCCTTGACCAGCGCTCCGTGTGTGACATCCGGATCGTCGCCAGCATCCTTGATGATGCCAGCCGTCGCCGCGCCATCACTTGCGGAGGACATCGCCAGGGCGAAGGAGACGCGCTGTCCGCTGGGGAGACCGACCTCCATCGGATCGGGAAATTCACCTTGAAGAAGCGCGGTGCACGCGGCCTTTGCCGCGGCCGTGGCGCATGCGCCCGTGGTCCAGCCGCGCCGCAGCGGGCGGTCTTCCGTCTCGATGTCGGGATCGTTGTCCATGGTAGCGTCTATAGGCTTGCGAAGGCAGGCCGTCATGTTCCAAAGCGACGCGCATGATGCTAGCCGACGCTCTTTCCCGCCTCGATTACCGACCAGCCGAGTTCCGCCCGGGCCATGTCTGGCTGGCCGGCGCCGGTCCGGGCGATCCCGGCTGCCTGACGCTCGAGGTCCTCTCGGCGATCGCCTCTGCGGACTGCATCGTCTACGACGCGCTGGTATCCGAGGCGGTGCTTTCCATTGCCGGCAAGGCTGAACTGCATTTCGCAGGCAAGCGCGGCGGAAAGCCGTCGACCGACCAGGAGGACATCACTCGCCGCCTCATCGAGCTTGCCCGGGCAGGCAAGCGCGTACTGCGGTTGAAGGGCGGCGACCCGTTCATCTTCGGGCGCGGCGGCGAGGAGGCCCTGGCGCTCGTGCAGGCCGGCATCCCCTTCCGCATCCTGCCCGGCCTCACATCGGGCTTCGCGGGGCTCGCCCGTGCCGGGTTCCCGGCGACGATGCGTGGAATCAACAAGGCTGTGATTCTTGCGACGGGCCATGCCGCCGGCACCGAAGAGGACACCGACTGGGCGGCACTGGCCAGGACCGGCCAGCCGATCGTCATCTATATGGGCCTCAAGAACCTGCCCTTGATCGCAGAGGCGCTGATGGCGGGAGGACTCGGGCCATCGACCCCGGCGGCCGTGATCGAACAGGCCACGACGGCGAACCAGCGCGTGCTGGTAGCCAACCTCGGCACGATCGTCGACGAAGCCTCGGCTGCTGCGATCGCGGCGCCCGCCCTAATCGTCATCGGCGGCATCGTCGCGATGCGCGAACTGCTCCAGGGGTCGGCATGACTGGTCGCACGCTTATCATCGGGGCGCCGCGCTCCGGCGGCGGCAAGACGAGCGTCACCATCGGCCTCTTGCGCGCGCTGAAGCGCCGCGGGCTCGCCGTGCGGGGGGCCAAGTCCGGCCCCGACTACATCGACCCGGCCTTCCACGAAGCGGCGACCGGCCTGCCCGGTGTCAATCTCGACAGTTGGGCGATGCCGCCCGACCTGATCGATGGCCTGCTGATGGAGCAGGCCTCGGCTTCGGAACTGGTGATCGTCGAAAGCGCCATGGGCCTGTTCGACGGCATTCCCGCTGAGAAGGGCCGCTCCGGCTCGGCGGCCGACTTGGCCCGGCTCTACGGTATCCCCGTGCTGCTGGTGCTCGACGTCTCCGGCCAGTCGACCACCGCGGCCGCAGTCGCCAAGGGGTTTCAAACCTACGATCCGGACGTGAGGATCGCAGGCGTGGTGCTCAACCGGGTTGGCAGCGACCGCCACCGCCGGCTGGCCGGAGACGCGATCGAAATGCTCGGACTGCCGATCCTGGGCTCGATCGCGCGCGACCCCGCCGTCACGTTGCCCGAGCGACATCTCGGCCTGGTGCAGGCGAGCGAGCATGCCGACCTTGAGGCGTTCATCGATCGGCTCGCAGACGTGATGGAGCGCTCGCTCGACCTCGATGCGATCGTGAACATGGCAGGTCAGATCACCCGCGGTACTGCGCCCGCCTCCCCTCTCCCGGCCTCGCCGACGGCGCTCCCTCCCCCGGGCCAGCGGATTGCGCTCGCCAAAGACGAGGCCTTCACCTTCCTCTATCCGCATCACCTTGCCGCCTGGCGCGCGGCAGGCGCGGAGATCCGGCCGTTCTCTCCTCTGGCCGACCAAGCACCGGACGCTGATTGCGATGTCTGCTGGCTCCCGGGCGGCTACCCCGAACTGCACGCCGGCCGACTCGCCGCGTGCGAGCGGTTCAGAGAGGGCATGCGCCGTTTCGCCGCCGAAAAGCCGGTCCACGGCGAGTGCGGCGGCTTCATGGTGCTCGGCGAGGCTCTCGAGGATGCGGACGGCGTCACCCACGCCATGCTCGGCCTACTCGGCCATTCGACCAGCTTCGCAAAGCGGCGCATGAACCTGGGCTATCGTCAGGCAAAACTGCTCGTCGACTGCCCGATCGGGCCGGCCGGCTCGTTCGTACGCGGCCACGAATTCCACTATGCGCGCGTGACCGAGGCTGGAGACGATGCCCCGTTGGCCGAGCTCTTCGACGGCCAGGGCGCGGCGCTCGGCAATTTCGGTGGCCGCCGCGGCCATGTGACCGGTACGTTCTTCCACGCCATTGCGATGGCGGAGTGAATGGGGGCTCGGCATGGCGATACCGCCTGCGTCAGAAATCCTTAGAGACGTCAGGATCAACCTGGTCTTCTTCAGCCGCTTGCCGGTTCCACGGGGCGATCTCGACGGGGCTCGGCTTGCCGGTGCTGTTTGGGCAGCACCGGTCGCGGGATGGGCGGTCGCCCTGGCCGGGGCCGCCGCCTTTGCAATCGCTCATGCCTTGGGCCTGGACACGGCTCCGGCGGCCGCGCTTGCGATCGCCGCGACGATGCTGGTCACCGGCGGCCTGCATGAGGACGGACTGTCGGACACCGCCGATGGTTTCGGCGGCGGCAGGACGCGCGAGAGAGCGCTGGAGATCATGCGTGACAGCCGCATCGGCAGCTTCGGCGCCGCCACGTTGGTCTTGTCGATCCTGCTGCGCTGGACAGCCTTGGCCGAGTTCTCCAGTCCATCCGCCGTTCTCGCCGCTCTGATCGCCGCGCATGGCGCCTCCCGGGCGCTTCTGCCCTCCTTCATGCGCCTGCTGCCCAATGCGCGCACCGACGGGCTTTCGGCCGGAGCGGGCGGGGTCGACACCGCGACAGCCAATGTCGCGCTCGCGCTTGGGTTCCTGTCGCTGCTCACGCTAGGGCTCGGCCACGCGATTTTCGCCGTCATTCTGCTCGCCGGCCTTTTCTTCGCCTTCCGTTGGCTGTGCATGGAGAAGATTGGCGGACAGACAGGCGACACGGTCGGCGCCCTGCAGCAGCTTGCGGAAATCCTTGTCCTGCTGATCGCGTCCGCCGCTCTTTGAATTGGAGACTTCCAGGATGAACTTCGCTTCCTTCGAGGCCTTGCGCGTGGCCTGCCAGGACCTGCCTGTCGGCGACCAGGCGGCAGGACAAGCCGTGGCTCGACGTCAGGACACGCTTACAAAACCACGGGGCAGCCTCGGGAGACTGGAAGAACTGGTCGCCTGGCTCGCGCGCTGGCAGGGCCGGGAGGTCCCCTCGCTCGACCGTGTGAAAGTCATCGTTTTCGCGGGTTCCCACGGCGTCACCGCGCAGGGTGTCTCCGCTTATCCGTCCGAGGTCACTGCCCAGATGGTCGCGAATTTCGCGGCCGGGGGTGCCGCGATCAACCAGCTTGCACGTGTCGCGGGAGCCGAGCTGGAGGTGATCTCGCTCGACGTGGAGCGTCCGACCGCCGACTTCACCCTGGCGCCTGCCATGTCAGAGCCGGAGTTCCTGGCGGCGGTTGCGCGCGGCTACGAGACGGTTGAGGACGGCCTCGACCTGCTCTGCCTCGGCGAAATGGGCATTGGCAACACGACCGCCGCGGCCGCGATTGCGGCGGCGCTGTTCGGAGGCATCGACCAGTGGATCGGGCGCGGGACCGGCGTGGACGATGCCGGGCTCGGCCGCAAGGCGGCGGCGATCGAGGTAGCGGTGAAGCTCCACGGCGAGGTGCTGCACGATCCGCTCCGTGCCGCCGCGGCGGTTGGCGGACGCGAGCTCGCCGCCATGCTGGGAGCCACGCTTGCCGCGCGCCACAAGGGCGTCCCGGTGCTGATTGACGGCTTCGTCTGCACGGCGGCCGTCGCGCCGCTCGGCAAGCTCCACGCGCATGGGCTGGACCACGCGATAGCCGCTCACGTCTCGGCCGAGGCAGGCCACGGTAGACTGCTTTCGGCCATGAACCTCAAGCCGCTGCTCGATCTCGGGATGCGGCTCGGCGAAGGGACAGGCGCCTGCCTCGCCGTCAACATGCTGCGTTCGGCGCTGGCCTGCCACATCGGCATGGCGAGTTTCGCCGATGCGGGGGTTTCCGAGAAGGCTGAGTAAGCGTTCGCGGCCTCGCCGCAGCGGAACCAGTTCGAAGGTTTTGGCGTTCGTTGTTGAACATTCTCCGTTCACAAGGATTTGCCATGACCTCCCTGTTATCCAGGTTCCGCGATGACATGTCCGACGATCTCGAGACCCAGGTCGAGAGGCTGCAGAAAGAGGTTAAGTCGCTCCGCAAGGCGCTGGCCTCGCGCCGCTCGAACCTGTGGAGCAGCGACATGGCTTCGGATTTCTACGACGAGATCGCCAGCCGCCTGAAGGACGCGCTTCCGGTCATGCAGCGGCAGTCACGCGTGGTGCAACGCGCCGCGACAGACCATCCGATGACCACTGCGGTGATCGGATTGGCTCTGCTCGGACTCGTAGCCGGCCTGATGAGCGCCAACCGCTACCAGACCGGGCGGGATCAGAAGTAGCACTGCTCTTCACCCTTGCCCCGGGCGAAGGCGCTGCGATCGCCGCACTGCTTCCCGTTCAGCATCAGGTCGTATGGACACTGGCAGTCGCCGTCCTGCGGTGACCGGGCCGGGCGCAGCGCACCCCAGATCGATTTGTCGCTTGCCGGCGCGGAGACCGGCGATGGGGTAGGCCTGGCGACAGGCTTGGGATCCGGCGCCACCTCGACCTTCGGCCGAGGCACTGCAGCCGTTTCTATCGGCCGGCTTTGCGGCTCGACGAGATAGTCGCCGTGGACCCAGCCGACGCGGCCGTCCACGGAAACCTTCCGCCACTTGCCTTCCCTCTCCGCTGCCGCCACCTGCTGGCCGCCCTTCAGCATCGTCACGACGGCGCTCGAAGTGCTCGGCTCCTTGCGAAGCCGCACCTTGTCCCTCGTCCGCAGCAGTGTCGGCGCTACCGGCTTTTCGGGACGCGGTATGGAGGCGGTGAGAACCTGTGTCGGCCGCGCCTCCGCCTTCGGCGCGGTCACCTTTGCGGGCACAGGCTTCGACACCTGGGCGGGCTTCTTCTCCGCCGATGCGACGTCCGACTGCCGCTGGCGCTGCCAATGCTCGCGCTTCGGCGGCTCCTGGGTCATCGCCCAGGCGCCCGCCGCGACGGCGCCGATCACCAGCCATCTCAATCGAGGAAGAGCGAATCCAGCCATGCGCCAAGCATGATCGGAATCGCTTAACGCTCGGTTTACCACGATGGGCGCCCGGGCACCCGTCGCGGGGCGGCTCTCGTCGATAAACTTGCGAACTGCCGCCCTTGAAGCGGCCACGGGAGGTGTTGTCCGTGACGACTGCTCAGCCGTTATTGCGCTCGTCGGAGGCTGGTCGCACCAGCCGACGCGTCAGTGCCATGGACAGAGGCCACGCCACCAATGTCAGAACGAAAGCCACCGGCCAGGCTATGAGAAATTGCTTGGGCCAGATATCCAGCCAGGCTGCAGTTGGCCCGAGAGAGAGCAACGACATGATGCCTGACATCGACACGGCCATCATGAAGGTCATGAGGAGTTGTGAGATCAATACTGTTCGCTTGTCCATGATCCGATCCTTGTTCGGAATGGATGCGCCTTCAATGATTTCGGCATGACAGGGCACCATCCATCCATGAGGTTGGTGCCGCGGGTTCGCGCCATCAGGCGCGACTTCATCTCAGAAAATGAGGGCTGGAATAACCACACCAGCCTGAATCTTTTCGGCGAGCCGGGAAATATCCGCAGAGTTCGGGAATTTCAAGACGGGCGTTCGTGCATCCGCGCTCTGGCGCCAGATCGGGGCTGAAGTCGAAATCCAGCAAGCAAACGAAGAACTGGGTTGTCAGCGAGGAGATTCGCAGGTCGACCCGGTCATCGCGCAATTCGCGGGCGGTTGCTGCGTGTGACGCTGGATGCCGTACGTCTGCGGATGCCGCACGGCATATGTCTGACAGCCCACCAGCACGCTCGCAGTCCCCGCAACTATGAGCATCATCGCCCTGTGGGTTCGCCGTACGGCCGACCTGCTGCATGCCGAAGCGGCGGCATGCCCAACGGTCGAGATATCGCTTCCTCCTCGAGGCACCACGCTAGCCGGGCGAGTTGGCTTTCGCACTGGTTCAGCCTTGCTTGGCTGGACCCATTCCAGATCAAAGAGGATCGCGGGAAAGCCCATCGCCAGCGCATTGGAGGCGACGATATCAACAAGCTGCCGATCAGTGAGGGTGCAATGCGGATCCATGCTCCGGATCCGATCTACCGCCCGAGCGAGTGAGAGGGCGTGGCCCGGGGAGGAGGATTGCAGAAAGCTTACAATGGCTTCGGCCGTAGTTACAGGATTGATCATCTTCCTAAGCTCTGCTCTTGAGAGACGGGGACCCTACGGATCGCTGACGCTGCGGCATTGACATCGATCAGTTTTCCCAGCGGAAAGTCTGCATCCTCCCCTGCATTGTCCTCGCCGTCAGACGGCTCCGAAGAGAGCGGCCATGGATTCTGCTGGCCTGCCACGATGGTCCCGGGCATCTGGACCATTTCCGCCGCTCCTTAGCCGTTGCGCAGCGCGCCCTCGGCTGCGAAATGCGCGGTCATGGCCAAGCAATCGAACCTCAAGGCGGCATTCTGGATGGGATGCTCGCTTCTTTGTATGATGCTGGTGACCTGGGCTGGGCGGGAGACGACGAAACAACTCGACGTGTTCCAGGTCATGGAGTTGCGGTCGGTGATCGGGCTCGTCTTGCTTTACCCGCTCATCCGCGCCGCGGGCGGCTTGCGGGCCATGGCCACGCGCAGCCCGTTCCAGCAGGTCGGGCGCAACATCGCCCACTACACGGGCCAATACCTGTGGCTCGCCGCTCTCACCATGATCCCGCTGGCGCAGGTGATCGCCATCGAGTTCACAACCCCGATCTGGACGGCCCTGCTCGCGATGGCGTTCCTCGGAGAGCGGATGACGGCGGGCAAGACTGCGGCCATCGCCTTCGGTCTCGTCGGCATCCTGGTGATCGTGCGCCCAGGCCTCGACAGCGTCAGCTTCGGCCAACTGGTGGTGCTCGGGGCAGCTCTAGCCTTTGCGGCATCGTTCACCTTGACCAAGTCTCTGACCCGCAGCGACACGGTGGTGGCCATCATCTTCTGGATGCTGGTGATCCAGTCGCTGATCGGACTCGTTCCGGCCATTCTAGTCTGGCGCACGCCGTCCCTCGATCTGATCCCCTTCATCGTGATGATCGCCTTCGGTGGGTCCTACGCCCATTACTCCATGGCCCGTGCGATGCTTCATGCCGACATCACGGTCGTTACGCCGATGGATTTCGCGCGCGTGCCTGCCACGGCGCTCCTCGGCTGGATCGTGTATTCGGAGGGTGTCGACCTCTTTACCGTGGTCGGCACGGTTCTGATCCTCGCCGGCAACCTTCTCAATCTCTTCAATCGCAAGCTCCTCGGGCCGCCCGGGCCGGCAGCCTAGAGCCGGCGCCGCTGCGGGGAGCTGGAAGATTCTGGAGTGGCATCGTTGAATCCGTCGCCGCCGTTACCATCTTCGAAGCTGGCCGGCGATCTGGAGCCGACCCCCGACGAGGAAGGTCGATGAACGAGAGAGTTCTAAACGGCGATGTGTCGAACTCCAGGCTAGATGATGTGCGCGCCTATCAGGGCGTGCGGACGCGGCGCGTGTTCGCGTTCATCATGGACTACATGATCGTCCTGCTGCTGATGGTGCCTGTAGCCATACTCGTCTTCCTGCTCGGACTGTTGACCTTCGGCATCGGCTGGCAGCTCTTCGGCATCCTCGGTCCGGCGGTTGCCGTGATCTACGTCTGGAACACGCTCGGCGGCCGAAATCAGGCGACGCTCGGCATGCGCGCCATGGGCGTCCGCCTGGAGCGCCTCGACGGCCGGCCGGTGGACGGCATTCTGGCCGTCGTCCATTCCGTGCTGTTCTGGGCCGGCAACGTCCTGCTGACGCCCCTGATCCTCCTGGTCACGCTGTTCGCCGACCGCAAGCGGGCACTCCACGACCTACTGCTCGGCACGGTGGTCGTCCGGTCCGATCGGTAAAGGGCAGTTCCCCTGGATTTCAGCTTGCAAGGGCCGCCGCGAAGCGCGTTGGCCCACAATCCTGTTGAAATTTCCACGGCGCCAGACAAGGTATATGGGGTGATTGACTCTCGCGGATCCTGATGACCCACCATTCGGCCCAGTCGCCGCAGTTTTTCCTCACGGCGCCCTCGCCCTGCCCCTATGTCGAAGGGCAGTTCGAGCGGAAGGTCTTCACTCACCTCGTCGGCGACAAGGCGCCGGAGATGAACGACCTCTTGACGCAGGGCGGATTCCGGCGCTCCCAGAACATCGCCTATCGGCCGGCTTGCGAGTCGTGCCGCTCCTGCATCTCGGTGCGCATCCTCGCCAGTGAGTTCAAGCCGACGAAGAACATGCGACGCGTGCTCGCGCGCAATGCCGACCTGGTCGGTGCGATGCACGATGCCGAGCCCTCGACCGAACAATACTCCCTCTTCCGTGCCTATCTCGATGCGCGCCACCGCCGGGGCGGCATGTCCGAGATGACGGTCCTCGACTATGCCATGATGGTCGAGGACACGCATGTGGACACGAAGATCATCGAGTACCGGCGGCGTGGGCCCGACAGCTTCATCACCGGTCGGGGAGAAGGCGAACTGATCGCGGTTGCCTTGTCGGACAAGATGAGCGACGGCCTGTCGATGGTCTATTCCTACTACAATCCGGAGATGGACGACCGCTCGCTCGGCACCTTCATGATCCTCGACCACATCGCGCGCGCCAAGGCCGAGGGCCTGCCCCATGTCTATCTCGGCTATTGGGTCAACGGCTCGCGCAAGATGAACTATAAGGTGCGCTTTACCCCCCAGGAGCACCTCGGCCCGCGCGGCTGGGAACGCTATCCCAAGGAAGACTGACCGACGTTTCCGGGCCGTAAGGCTCCGTCGGATTTTGACGGAGCCCGCGGCGAGAATTGTCCAGTACCGATACGAATTACCGCAAGGGCCTGTTCCTGACCGGGCTCGGCGGCTTGGCGCTGACGGTCGACATACCGCTCATCCGGCTCGCCGACGGGGATGCCTGGTCGATCCTGATGATGCGCAGCGGAACGACCTTCGCTGCCGCCCTGGTGATCTGGGCGGTCTGGCGCGCCCTGACCCCCAACGCCCCCAAATTGATCCCGGGATGGAAGGGATTGATCGTGGCCATGTGCTACGGGCTGGGCTCAATCAGCTTCACTCAGGCCGTCTTCGCCACCTCGACGGCCAATGTGGTGTTCATGATTGCATTGAGCAGCATGTTCGCCGCGCTGCTTTCCTGGATCTGCCTGGGCGAGCGGCCAGCTCCAGCGACCTTAATTGCTATGGCGGCAATGGTGGCCGGCGTCCTTGTGATTGTGCAGGACTCCCTTGGAGGCGGCACGCTTTACGGCGACCTGATGGCTCTCTGCTCCGCCGTCCTCATCGCCTCGGCGATCACGATCAGCCGCTCAAGTGGCAAGGACATGGGCTTCGCCGCCCTGGTCGGTGTCTTCTTTCCGTTCCTGCTCACGCTGCCAATGGTGGGCAGCATCGGCTATTCCGTCGCCGAGCCTTGGTGGATCATCCTTGACGGCGCGGTGATGATGCCGATCGCCTTCTTCTGCCTGGCGAACGGCCCGAAATACATCTCCGGCCCGGAGGTCGCCATGTTCTACCTCCTCGAAACGGTGCTCGCGCCGATCTGGGTGTGGCTGATCTTTACCGAGGCGCCCAGCCGCAACAGCCTGATCGGCGGGTCGATCCTGATCACGGCGCTCGTCTGCCATTCGCTTTGGCAGCTCACGAATGGTCGCAGTCGCAGGATCGTACAGGCGGCGTGAGGAACGCTGGGTGCCCTCCTCCTTGAGGAGAGGGTGCCGAGCGAAGGGAGGCGGGAGGGGTACTCGGCGGCAAGCGCCGGCGCTCTGTTGGCGGTGCCTCATGACAGGACCCCCTCTGGCCCTTCGCGGCCATCTCCCCCTCAAGGGAGGAGAGGACGCCTCGCACGGTCTCCAGTGCCCCCTCCCGGCCGCTTCGCGGATACCCTCCCCTCAGCGGAGGGAAAGGCGCGCTCACACCAATCCAGTCACCGGCACCAGGGCGCCGTGCATGGCTCCAGCCCCGTCGGAACAGAGGAAGGCGATCACCGCCGCAAGATCCTCCGGCTTCACCCATTTTTCCGTGTCCGCCTTCGGCATGGCAGCGCGGTTTTCCGGCGTGTCGATGGTGCTGGGCAGCACGCAGTTCACGTTGACGCCTTTTCCCCGCAGCTCGGCCGACATGGACTCGGTGAGCCGCATCACCGTGCTCTTCGATGAGACGTAGGCGCCCATCCGCGCGCCGCCCTTGAGAGCGGCGCTGGAGCCGACCGTGACGATCTTTCCGGCCTTGCGCTCGATCATGCCGGGGACCACGGCGTGAACCGTGTTGAGCATGGTCCAGACATTCATCTTCATCATCTTGTCCCATGCCGCGGGGGTGATCTCATATACCGCCTCGCCCATATCGAAGCCGCCGGCGACAGCACAGACGGCATCGATGCGGCCGCACTGGCGCTCGGCCTCCGTGATCGCGCGGCCCGTGGCTTCGGCATCGGTGAGGTCCACCGCCAGAGGAAGGTGGCGCTGGTCGAGGTTGGGAAAGGCCCGCGCGAGGCTTTCGGGTTTCGAGCCTACCAGGATGAGACGCGCGCCTTCCGCCTCGAAAGCGCGCGCCGTCGCGCGACCGAGATTGCCGGTCGCGCCGGTGATCAGAATGACACGTTCAGGCATTGGCGGCCTCCTTGGGCTTCTTGTTGCGGAAATAGGCCATCGTGCCCCTATGCAGCACCCCGTCGCCTTCGATCAGTTCGTGCGGCTCGATCGTGGAGGCCGTCGCCAGACGTTCGTATAGCGGCCCGAAGTCCACGTAGCATTCCCGCTGCAGCTGTTCGAAGCTGTCGAGGACGAAGTAGATCTTCTGGAAATCGTCGATAATGTAGCTGGTGCGCATGACCCGCTCGAGGTCGAACACCACCCGGTGCGGAGACGGATCGTCCAGGGCGAATACGCTTTCGGCGGTGGACGACATGATACCGGCGCCGAAGATGCGCAGATCGCCGTCTTCCTTCACCAGTCCGAATTCCACCGTGTACCAGTAGAGGCGCGCCAGGTTGGGAAGGCGCCCGAGCGCCAGCGCGCGCTGCCCGCCCTTGCCATAGGCCTGGATGAAGTCGGCATAGAGCGGGTTCGCGAGCATCGGCACGTGGCCGAATATGTCATGGAAGATGTCCGGCTCCTCCAGATATTCCATCTCCTGCTCGGAGCGGATGAAGGCGCCAGCCGGGAAGCGCCGGTTCGCCAGATGGTCGAAGAAGATGTCGTCCGGCACGAGGTCGGTGACCGGCACTATCCGCCAGCCGGTGATATTCTCCAGCCGATCGCTGAGCCGCTCCATGTTCGGAATGCCCCGCTCGGAGAACTGGAGCGCCTTGACCGCCTGGAGGTATTCCGAGCAGGCGCGGCCCTGCAGGACCTTGAGCGTCTTGGAAAAGAGGCGGTCCCAGCGCTCATGCTCGTCGGCGGAGTAGGATTGCCAGTCCTGGTCGATCGTCCAGTCGGGATTGCGCTTCGCGTCCTTGTAGCGGTTCCGCGGTTTAGGCTGCTCGGCTGTGAGTTGCGCGGCCATCAGTACCTCCCTACTGCCGGCCCGCCTCGATCTGCGCCGCGGCTGCCGCCAGCGTTGCGATGAATACGGATCAGCGCTCCTCCCGACGCGCTGCTGCAATCATGTTCAACGTTCGTCCCCGGGCAGAGGTTGCGTCGAGACGCGAGGTCGAGAGATGCGGTTTGGATGGTCCCGGCGCTAGATCGGTTCCGGCGGGTTGGCAGAAATCAGCCAGCCTGTTTCTCGGGCGCTGGCACGCCTTCATGGCCGTTGATCACCGGCGGGATTCCTGGCGCTCCTATCTCGACCTTCACCGCCCCGTCCGTCAACTCGATTTCGCGCAGCCACTCCCGCCAGATCGCGACGAGCAGCGCCATCAGCACCGGCCCGATGAAGAGACCGAGGAAGCCCATCGTCTTCACGCCGCCGATCAGCCCGAAGAAGGTCGGCAGGAAGGGCAGCTTGATCGGCCCGCCGACCAGCTTCGGCCGCAGCGTCTTGTCTACGATGAACAGTTCGATCGAGCCCCAGGCGAATAGCGCAACCCCGGCGACCGGCGAGCCGCTGGAAATGAGATAGATCGAGACCAGCGTGAAGGAGAGCGGCGCACCGCCGGGGATGAGCGCCATGACGCCGGTGAGCACGCCAAGGGTGACGGGAGAAGGCACCCCGGCGATCCAGTAGGCGATGCCGAGCACCACGCCCTCGCCGATCGCGATCAGGGTCATGCCGGTAACCGTCGAGCTTATGGTGGCCGGCACCACGCGCGAAATGCGCTCCCAACGCATGGGCAGGATTCGCTCGCCGACGCGGTCCACCTGCGCGGCGAAGCGCTCGCCGTCCCGATAGGTGAAGAAGAGCGCGATGACCATGAACAATAGCGCCAGCAGAAGGCTGAAGGCGCTGCCTCCGATCTGCAGGACGGCGCGATAGATGTTGCCGATATTGGCGCCGCTGACGATGCGGATGAGTTCGCCGAGCGCCCCCGGGCTGCCAACATACTGTTCCCAACGCTGGTCCAGCCAGCTGCCGATAAACGGCAGGGTCGCGATCCAGTGGGGTGTCGGCGCGCCGGTCCTGTTGGCTTCGAATGCCCACATCGACCAAGTGTGGATCTCGTCCACGGCATAAGTGGCGGCGATCACGATCGGGATGATCAGGAAGGCAAGGATTGCAAGGATCGCGATGCCGGCCGCCACAGTGCGGTTGCCGTCCACCGCCGCGACGACCCTTCTGTAGAGTGGCCAACTGGCGAAGGCGATGACCAGGGCGGCGAGCACGGGGACGAGGAAGCCATGGAAGAAGTAGATGCCCGCGGCGATGATCAGGAGAAGCAGCCATCGCGCCGCGGAGAGCGGCGGTACGACCGAGACCCGGCTGGGCATCGCCGGTCCCATCAGCCGCGGTTCCGTGGGAACTTTGCGTGGTTCGTGCCTGGTCAAGCGCACGGGTCTCCTGGGTCGAGGCGCCGAAAGAAGGCGCCCTAGTCTCCTATAGCGCAGAAATAATGCGCCTCCATGAATTTATTGCACGTATCGCAAGGGGCGAGCCCCGGGCCAGGATCATGCCCGGTCAAGGCGGATCGGAGCCTACGCACCCGCCTCACTCGATAGAACAGCCAGAAGAGCTACGAGAACTTTCCAGAGCGCGGGAAACCCTTTGGAACCATTCGTCCCGCAGCAGCGCGATCACCCATCCACTCGACAAGCTCTTCCTTGCTGCGGGTGAAGGTGCGGCCCGAGGAATCCTGCCAGGTCAGGCCCTGCCCGATCGCAAACAACTTCACGTCGAGCGTGCCGCCGTCCTTGTAGCGCTGCAAGCGGACGCCCTTACCGCGCGTCAGTTCCGGGACCTGGGCGAGCGGGAAGACCAGCATCTTGCGGTTCTCGCCGACGATGGCGACGTGGTCACCTGAGACCGGCACGCAGCGCCTCGACTCGTCCGGCGTCTTCACGTTCATCACCTGCTTGCCCTTGCGGGTGTTGGCGACCACCTCCGCCTCCGGCACAACAAAGCCGTTGCCGTCGCGGGAGACGAGCAGCAGCTTGCGCGAGCCATCGTGCACGAAGGCGGTCACGATGTCCTGGTCGTTCTCCATGTCGACTATGATGCGTATGGGCTCGCCATGACCGCGCCCGCCCGGCAGCCGGTCGGCGGCGACCGTGTAGAACTTTCCGCCGGTGGTGAAGAACAGGATCTTGTCGGTCGTCTGCGCCGGGAAAGCGATCTTCAGGCCGTCGCCTTCCTTGAAGGTCAGCATGGACAGGTCGCTGAGATGCCCCTTCAGGGCGCGCAGCCAGCCCTTGTTCGAGACGACGACGGTGATCGGCTCCTTCTCGATCATCGCGTGATAGATGTCGGTGTCGTCGTGCTCGGGCGCCTCGGCGAAGCTCGTGCGGCGCTTGCCGAGTTCGGGGTTCTGCTCCGGCCCGAAGTCCCGCCTCGCCTTCTGGATCTGCCAACCGACGGTCTGCCACTGCTTGGCTTCCGAGGCGAGCAGGGCCTCGATGCCGGCCTTCTCGGCGCTGAGTGCGTCGAATTCCTTCTTGATCTCGAACTCTTCGAGCTTGCGCAGGGCGCGCAGCCGCATGTTGAGGATCGCCTCGGCCTGCGTGTCGGTGAGCGACCAGCGGGCCATCATCACCTGCTTCGGCTCATCCTCCTCGCGGATGATGCGGATCACCTCGTCGATGTTGAGATAGGCGATCAGATAGCCGGACAGGACTTCCAGGCGCTTCTCGATCTCGCCGAGCCGGTGCCGGGAACGGCGGATCAGCACTTCCTTGCGGTGTTCCAGCCATTCCTGCAGCACCTGCTTGAGCGACAGGACGTTGGGCACCTTGCCGCGCGACAGCACGTTCATGTTGAGCGGGAAGCGCACTTCGAGGTCAGTCAGCTTGAAGACCGACTCCATCAGCAGCCCGGGGTCGACGGTGCGGCTCTTCGGCACCAGCACCAGCCGGATGTCCTCGGCGCTCTCGTCGCGGACATCTTCGAGCAGGGGCAGCTTGCGCGCGATCAGCAGCTCCGCGATCTTCTCGACCAGCTTCGACTTCTGAACCTGGTACGGGATTTCGGTGACGACGATCTGCCACGTACCGCGGCCCTGGTCCTCGACGAAATAGCGCGCGCGCAGCCGGAACCCGCCGCGGCCGGTCTCGTAGGCCTCGAGGATGGCGTCGCGGCTGTCGACGATGATGCCGCCGGTTGGAAAGTCGGGGCCCTGCACGAAGTGGAGCAGGTCGGAAACGCTTGCCTGCGGCTTTTCGATCAGGTGCAGGGCGGCGTCGCAGAGCTCGGCGGCATTGTGCGGCGGGATCGAGGTCGCCATGCCGACGGCAATGCCCGATGAGCCGTTGGCGAGCAGGTTCGGAAAGGCGCCCGGCAGGACGATCGGCTCTTCGTCCTCCTCATTGTAGGTCGGGCGGAAATCGACGGCGTCCTCGGTGATGCCCTCCAGCAGCGCAGTCGCCACCTCGGTCATGCGCGCTTCGGTGTAGCGCATGGCCGCGGGGTTATCGCCGTCGATATTGCCGAAGTTGCCCTGCCCGTCGACGAGCGGATAGCGGACGGCGAAATCCTGGGCGAGGCGGACCAGCGCATCGTAGATCGACTGGTCGCCATGCGGGTGGAACTTGCCCATCACCTCGCCGACGATGCGAGCGCATTTGGCGAAGCCCTGGTCGGGGTTGAGCCGCAAGAGCCGCATGGCATGCATGATGCGCCGGTGGACAGGCTTCAGCCCGTCGCGCACGTCGGGCAGGGCGCGATGCATGATCGTCGACAGCGCATAGGCGAGATAGCGCTCCTCGAGCGCCTTCTTCAGGTCGACCGGTTCAATCGAATCGCCGCCCGCTCCGGGTGGCGTCAGTTCCTTGCCCATGAGCTTGCGTTAACCCAGCCAAGCCGCTCGCGGCAAGACCGGCAAGCCGGGATTCACCGGGCTTTGCGCCTGATCTTGCGTTTTCCGCCGAAATCTAGGCAATGTGCCGCAGGGGCTTCATCCGGACCAGTTCTTCAACGCCAAAGTCTAGCTTAAGCGAAGCAGGGTCCGACGGGACAAATTCTCAGGGAACACCAATGACTGTATATCGTCGCCTTATTACTAGGCTCGCCCTTTCTGCATCCATTCTGGCCGGCACCCTTGTCGCTGCTCAGGCGCAGGACGCGGCCGCCGTCGCCGAGCGGATGAAGCAGTTCCTGTCGAAGCAGGCAATGGAGATCAGTTGGTCAGGAATCGAGGGCGGTGGCGAAGCCTTCACCCTCGAGGGCGTCAAGTTCAAGGCGACCGGAGAAACCACTCCGGTGGAACTCGGGAAGGTCTCGTTCGAAGGCGTGAGCGAGCAGGACGGCACCTATAGGGTCGAGACGATCACCACAGAGGCCTATTCCACCACCGAGGACGGCGCAAAGATCGAGGTCAGCCCACTCGTCTTGTCCGGCGTCAACCTGCCGGCGGAAGGCCAGTCCGACCCGGTCGCCGACCTGATGTTCTACGAAGGCCTCGAACTCGCGTCGCTCAAGGTCAGCATGGCCGACAGACAAGTCTTTTCGCTCGAAAACCTCACGGTCGAAATTCCCACGCCGGAGGACGGACAGCCGATGGAATTCAGCGGCTCGGCCGAGAAGTTCACGGCCGACCTGTCGTTGGCCGAGGATCCGCAGGCCAAGGCGGCGATCGAGGCGCTCGGCCTGCAGACGCTCACCGGCTCCGTCGAGATGACCGGCTCCTGGAACCCGGCCGACGGACGCATGGGATTGAGCCAGTACGATCTCAGCGTCGACAACGCCGGCACCTTCGGCATGACCTTCGATCTGGGCGGCTATACCCGGGACTTTATCAAGGCCATGCAGGACATGCAGAAGCAAATGGCCGAGCAGCCGGCGGGCGCCGACGATTCCGCCCAAGGCCTCGCCATGCTAGGGCTGATGCAACAGCTCACCTTCCATTCCGCGAGCCTGCGCTGGGACGACGATACGCTGACCGACAAGATCATCGAATACGTCGCCAAGAGCCAGAACATGAAGCCTGAGGACATCAAGAACCAGGCGAAGGCGATCATGCCGTTCCTGACCGCTCAGTTGAATAATCCGGAGCTGTCGGGGCAGATCACCAGCGCGGTGAACGCCTACCTCGACAATCCCCAGAGCCTGGAGATCTCGGCGAGTCCGTCCACTCCCGTGCCGTTCGCGCAAATCATGGCAGCCGGCATGTCCGACCCGATGGATCTGACCAAGTCCCTTGGCGTGACCGTCAAGGCCAACCAGGCCGGGGCCGAGTAGGCCGAAACGACGCCGACTTTCCTTATCCTTCGACAGCCCGGCCCTCGCGCCGGGCTGTTTCATTATCAGTCGGGCGCAGCCATCGTCTGTGTCGAAGAACCAGCCAGCTTCGACCATTCGAGCGCGGCAATACTCAGGATGATCCTTACGCCTCTATCCAGATCGGCCTCGCTCATCTCCCGGTCTGGACCAATCAGCGGGACATGGACGAACCCGCTCATCTGGGGAGCAAAACCCTTGCAAGAACAGGAAAGCGAGAGCGTGAGCACCAGATCGCACAGATAGCCGCCGGCGTCGGACGACCAACCGACCGGCAGCCCCTCCGCCGACAGTGCGTCGTGGATCGCCCTGAGCGGCAAGGTCGACAGAAGACTGGCAGGGCCGGCGCAGATCGGTCCGTCACAGGGTGAGAAGCCGCGGTTGTCGGGTCGGGCGTCGAGGAAGGCGTTTCGACCCACGCGCTCCAGCCTAAAGCCGCGGCAATCCGCCGCCAGGCCGAAATGGATGGCGATGTCGGGTCGAAAGCTCCTGCCGATTTCCGAAAGGCGCGGCCCCACGGCCTGATAGTCGACCGGGAGTAGCTCGGCACGGAAAGCTCCAGCCAGAAGCAGGGTTGGAGGCCTGTCGCGCAACCGCTTCACAAGCGCCTGTGTCGGATTGACCGGCGCTCCCGGGAAAGGCTCGAAGCCGGTGACGAGGATGCGCGGACCTTCGGCCGTTCGCTCAAGGGAGTTCGGCGTCATACGAAAACTCCATCCCGCGCGGTGCGTTGGTCCTCCGCCCCTGGTGAGGCCGCCGTCCGGCTATTTGGCCGGCTGCACCACCCTGAGATTAAGCTCGCGCAACTGCGTCGGCGTGGCCGGCGCCGGGGCGTTCATGAGAAGATCGACCGCCTGCTGGTTCATCGGGAACATGGTAACCTCGCGCAGGTTCCTGGCGCCGACGAGCAGCATCACGATACGATCGATGCCCGCCGCCATGCCGCCATGCGGCGGTGCGCCGTACTGGAACGCACGATAAAGGCCGCCGAAGCGCTCCTCGACGGTCTCGCGGTTCAGCCCGACCATCTCGAATGCCTTCACCATGGTCTCCGGCAGATGGTTGCGGATGCCGCCCGACGCGATCTCGAAGCCGTTGCAGACCATGTCGTACTGGAATGCCTTGATCGACAGCGGCTCCTTCCCCTCGAGCGCATCGATGCCGCCCTGCGGCATGGAGAACGGATTGTGGGCGAAGTCGATCTTCTTCTCGTCCTCGTTCCATTCGAAGAACGGGAAATCGACGATCCAGCACAGCGCGAAACGGTCGCGGTCGACGAGGTTGAGCTCCTCGCCTGCGCGGGTGCGCGCATCACCGGCGAACTTGTAGAACTTCAGCGGATCGCCCGCCACGAAGAACGCGGCGTCGCCTTCCTCGAGACCGAGTTGCTGGCGAATCGCCTCGGTGCGCTCCTCGCCGATGTTCTTGGCGATCGGGCCGGCGCCCTCGAGCTTGTCGCCTTCCTTGCGCCAGAAGATGTAGCCGAGGCCAGGCTGGCCCTCGCCCTGCGCCCAGGAATTCATCCGGTCGCAGAAGGCACGGCTTCCACCGGTCTTCGCGGGGATCGCCCACACCTCGGCCTTCGGATCGTTGGCGAGGATGCCGGCGAACACCTTGAAGCCCGAGCCGCGGAAATGCTCTGACACCTCCTGCATCTCGATCGGGTTGCGAAGGTCCGGCTTGTCTGTGCCGTACTTCCGCAGCGCCACATCATAGGGAATACGCGGAAACTCCTGCGTGACCGGCTTGCCCTCGGCGAAGGTTTCGAACACCCCGCGCAGCACCGGCTCCATCGTGGAAAGCACGTCCTCCTGCTCGACGAAGCTCATCTCCAAGTCGAGCTGATAGAACTCGCCCGGCAGCCTGTCGGCGCGTGGATCCTCGTCGCGGAAACAGGGCGCGATCTGGAAATAGCGATCGAAGCCCGAGACCATGATCAACTGCTTGTATTGCTGCGGCGCCTGCGGCAGCGCGTAGAAGGTGCCGGGATGGATGCGGCTCGGCACCAGGAAATCGCGCGCGCCTTCCGGCGAAGAGGCGGTGAGGATCGGCGTCGAGAACTCGGTGAAGCCCACTTCGTCCATCCGTCTGCGCATCTCGGCGATGATCTTGGTGCGCTGAACGATGTTCCTGTGCAGCGTTTCGCGGCGCAGGTCGAGGAAGCGGTATTTGAGGCGAATGTCCTCGGGATAGTCCGGCTCGCCGAAGACCGGCAGCGGCAGCTCCTTTGCCGCCGACAGCACCTCGATCTCGCGCGCGAACACCTCGATCTCGCCGGTCGGCAGATGCGGGTTGATGGTCTCGGCCGTCCGCGCCTTCACCTCGCCGTCGACACGGATCACCCATTCGCCGCGCACCGTTTCGGCCGCCTGGAAGGCCGGCGAGTCGGGATCCGCTACGATCTGAGTAATGCCGTAATGATCGCGCAGGTCGATGAACAGCAGGCCGCCGTGATCTCGCACACGATTCACCCAGCCGGACAGGCGCACCACCTTTCCGACTTCCGATCTTCTCAATTGTGCGCAGGTATGGCTGCGATAGCGATGCATGGCTTGTTCCGACGAAAAATCCATCCGCTCGGGCGAGGCGAGCACCGGCCCGAAATTCGCGCGGAAAAGCGCATGAGAGGTGCGCAATGTCAAGGCAATGCCCATTGTGGCCCAATGCGTGTCGGATTTGTCGCTGGCTTTGCCGTCTGGGCATGGTCAAAAGAAGCAAAGAGTGCCTGCCCGATTTGACATGTCCGCAATCCGTCCGCTCATTCCCCTTCTCATCGCTGCGGGCATCCTGCTCGGCGGCAACGGCCTGCAAGGCACACTGATCGCGCTTCGCGGTGCTCAGGAAGGTTTCTCTCCAGCCGTAATCGGTTTCATTGGCACGTCCTATTTCGGCGGCTTCCTGCTCAGTTGCCTCGTGATCAGCCGCATCATCAAGTCGGTCGGCTATGTCCGGTCCTTCGCCGCCCTCGCTGCAATGGCCTCGGCGGGAACGCTGATCCTGGTCCTCATGATCGATCCGGTCGTCTGGTCTGTTATCCGCTTCCTGACCGGCTTTTGCTTCGCCGGCCTGTTCACGATCATGGAGGCTTGGCTGAACTCGGGCGCTCCAAACGAGCACCGCGCACGCGTCCTGGCGATCTACCGTGTCGTCGACATCGCCTCGGTCACCGGCGCCCAGTTCCTGATCCCCGTCTTCGGAGCGGGCGGCTTCACGATCTTCGCGATCATGTCGATCATGATCACGTTGTCGCTCGTGCCGGTCTCGCTCGGTGATCGCTCGAACCCGAAGGCACCTGAGGACGTGAAGCTCGACCTCGCGCGGGTGTTCCGCATTTCCCCGCTGGGCTGCATCGGCTGCATCGCGGTCGGGCTCACCAACAGCTCGTTCCGCACGCTTTCTCCGGTCTATGCCGAGGAGATCGGAATGTCGGTTGCGGACGTGGTCACCTTCGTCAGCGTCGGCATCGTCGGCGGCGCGATCATCCAGTACCCGCTTGGCTATCTTTCCGATCGCTGGGACCGCCGCATGGTGCTCCTGATCACCACGATCGGCGCCATGGCGACCGCGCTTGCCCTCGCCTTCCTGGCCGGCAGCGATGCTCTCGTCAATTTCGCGCTGGTGTTCGTCTTCGGCTCCTTCGCGATGCCGCTCTACTCGCTTTCGGCGGCCCATGCGAACGATCGCGCCGGTCCCGACGAATTCGTCCTCGTCAATGTCGCGCTGATGCTCTTCTACTCGTTCGGCGCGATCGGCGGACCATTCCTCGCCGCCTTCGCCATCGAACGGTACGGCCCAGGCGCGCTCTTCGCCTTCATCGCGGCGATCTATGCGGCCTTTGTGGCGATCATTCTCTACCGCGTTCAGGCCCGCTCGCCCGTGCCGACGGAAAGCCGAAGCCGCTTCATCGCGCTCCTGCGAACCTCGACCATGTTCGCGCGGTTGGCGCGTCAGACCGCTAACGGCGATCGCAGGAAGGGCGGCAAATAGGCCGATGCGAGGCCTCAACGCTTGACGAACCGTGCGTCGGCTGGAATCAAGCCGGCGAATGCTGACCCAAAGACATTTTAATGCGCGTCATTACGACAACAACTGAGCTTGCATCCGCAGTATCCGTCCTGGAACAGTCGGACTTCGTAACGGTGGACACCGAGTTCATCCGCGAGACGACGTTCTGGCCCGAGCTCTGCCTGATCCAGATGGCCGCGCCTGGCGTGACCGCGCTGGTCGACCCACTGGCGGCCGGACTCGACCTCGCGCCGTTCTTCGGCCTGATGGCGAATGAGAACGTCACCAAGGTTTTTCACGCGGCGCGCCAGGACATCGAGATCATCCACCACCTGGGTGGCCTTATCCCGCATCCGGTGTTCGACACGCAGGTCGCCGCCATGGTCTGCGGCTTCGGCGACAGCGTCTCCTATGACCAGTTGGTCCAGAAGATCACCGGAGCCCATATCGACAAGTCGTCCCGCTTCACCGACTGGCGCCACCGGCCCCTGTCGGAGAAACAACTGACCTACGCGCTCGCCGACGTCACGCACCTCATCGACGTCTACAAGCGGCTCGCCGACGAACTCGAACGCGAGAAGCGCAGGCACTGGCTCAAGGAGGAGATGGACATCCTAACCTCGCCTGAGACCTACGACCCTGCTCCCGAGGACGCATGGAAGCGCCTGAAGATGCGGGTGCGGAAGCCGCAGGAACTGGCGGTGTTGCAGGCCGTAGCCACTTGGCGAGAGCTCGAGGCGCGCGAGAAGAACGTGCCGCGCGGGCGCATCATCAAGGACGATGCGATCTACGAGATCGCCCAGCAGCAGCCGCGCGACTCCGCTACCCTCGCGCGCCTGCGCACCATCCCGAAGGGTTGGGAACGGTCGGCCACGGCGACCGCCCTGCTCGAGGTCGTGAATGAGGCGCTGGATATCCCGAAGGAGGAGCTACCGCGCCTGCCGAAGGCCGTGCAGGCTCCCGAAGGATCGAGCGCGGCGGCCGAACTGCTCAAGGTCCTGCTGCGGCAGGTGGCCGAGAAGGAAGGCGTTGCCGCCAAGGTGCTGGCCTCCAGCGAGGACCTCGACCGCATCGCCGCCGAGGGCGAGGAAGCCGACGTGCCGGCCATGCACGGCTGGCGCCGTGCGGTGTTCGGCGAACTGGCCGCGAAGCTGGTCCGCGGCGAGATCGCGCTCAAGTTCGATCGGCGGAAGATCGCCGTTTTCGAACTGGGCTAGCGTCGCGTTCTTCGCGACGCTAGCCACCGATCAAGTAGCAGCGCCTATACGCCTCCCGGATAGTTCGGGCTTTCCCGCGTAATGGTCACGTTGTGCGCGTGGCTCTCACGCAGACCGGCGTTGGAGATGCGCACGAAGGTGGCGCGCTCGCGGAAATCGGCGAGCGTGCCCGAGCCGACATAGCCCATCGCTGCACGCAGGCCGCCGGCCAGTTGGTGGAGAACGCCCGAGACCGGGCCCTTGTAGGGCACCTGCCCCTCGATACCTTCCGGCACGAGCTTCAGGCTGTCGCGCACCTCCGCCTGGAAATAACGGTCAGCCGAGCCGCGCGCCATCGCGCCCACCGAACCCATGCCGCGATAGGCTTTGTAGGAGCGGCCCTGGTGCAGATAGACCTCGCCGGGGCTTTCGTCGGTGCCTGCCAGCAGCGAGCCGATCATCGCCGCACTCGCCCCGGCGGCGAGCGCCTTCGCCAGATCGCCCGAAAATTTGATGCCGCCGTCGGCGATGACAGATACGTTCGATTTCTGCGCCGTCTCGACCGCTGACATGATGGCGGAAAGCTGCGGCACGCCGACACCGGCGACGATGCGGGTCGTGCAGATCGAGCCAGGGCCGATGCCGACCTTCACCGCATCCGCGCCGGCATCGATCAGCGCCTGGGTGCCATCCGCGGTGGCGACATTGCCGGCCATGATCCGGACCGAGTTGGAAAGCTTCTTGGCGCGGGTCACGGCATCCAGCACGCGCTGGGAATGGCCATGCGCGGTGTCTATGACCAGCAGGTCGACGCCGGCATCAATCAGCCGCTCGGCGCGCTCGAACCCGTCACTGCCGACGCTAGTCGCTGCGGCGGCGCGCAGGCGTCCCTGCGCGTCCTTCGTCGCATTGGGATTCAGCTGCGATTTCTCGATGTCCTTGACCGTGATCAGGCCGACGCAATTGCCCGCCGGATCGACCACGAGGAGCTTCTCGATCCGGTGCTGGTGAAGAAGGCGCTTTGCCTCCTGCTGGTCTACATTCTCCCGCACGGTGACCAGATTCTCCCTGGTCATCAGTTCGTAGACCTTCTGGTTGGGATCGGTGGCGAAGCGCACGTCGCGGTTGGTGAGAATACCGACCAGCCGGCCGATCTGGTGGCCGCCCGTGCCACCGTTCTCGACCACCGGAATGCCGGAAATGCCGTGCGCGCGCATCAGCGCCTGCGCCTCGGCAAGCGTCGCGTCGGGGCCGATGGTGACGGGGTTCACCACCATGCCGGACTCGAACTTCTTCACCTGCCGCACCTGCTCGGCCTGCTCGGCGGGAGAAAAATTGCGGTGGATGACGCCGATTCCGCCGGCCTGCGCCATGGCAATCGCCAGTCGTGCCTCGGTCACCGTATCCATGGCGGCCGAAAGGATCGGGATGTTGAGGTCGATGTCGCCGGCGATGCGGGTGCGAACGTCCACCTCGCCCGGCAGCACTTCCGAGTGCCCCGGCTGCAGCAGGACATCGTCGAAGGTGAGCGCTAGCGCGCCAGTTGCGGTTTCGATGATCTGGGCCATTGCCTCACCTTGGGAAAGCGGAACAGGCGCTGGCACACTGGCCGGCGTCGACGCGCGTTGGTCGTTAAGGATTGGCGCTGGCTCGTACCACGTCTCCTCCGGCTTTGCAAAGCCGCTCTTGCGCAACTATCCGTTGTGGGCAACTGTACGCACGGCCCATACGGGAATTGCAAAGCCATGGTGTCGACGATCGTCGAACTGCGAAACGTGGAAGGCACGCAGGCAGCGATGGGCTGGGCCGGCGCACACACGATCATCGTGGACCGGCCTGAAGGAAGGGCCGGCGGCATGGGACTGGGCTTTAACGGCGCACAACTGCTGGCATTCGCTATCGGCGGCTGCTTCTGCAACGACCTCCGCTATGCCGCGGCCGAGTTGGGCATCGGCCTTGGGAAAATTGCCGTCAGCGTCTCCGTCGCACTCGAGGGCAGCCCGCTGATCGCTACCTCGGCAGCGATGACCGTTTCATGCGAGGCTCTGGACGGCGCCGATCATCAGAAGGTGATCGACCGTGCAAAGGAAATCTGCACGGTCGCCAATTCTCTGCGCCAAGGCATCCCGGTCGCGATCTGGTCGGCCGGATGACCCCGCGCAATTCCTGGGTCGTGTGTCCAGGACACATCCCGGCCCGACTGCCTATAGATCGAGCTGATATGTCTCCGGCACGTAGCGGTAGCCGGTCTCCAGCTTCTCTACATAGCCGACCGCCGGGAACGGCATGTGATAGCCGATGAAGGGGAGCCGGTCGGTCGCGATCATGTCAAACACCTTCCGGCGGGTCGCGGCGGCCATGTCCTTGTCGGCGTCGAACTGCACATGCCAGTCCGGACGCTGCAGCGAGGCGACGTAGTGGTTGGCGGTGTCGGCAGTGAGAACCAGGGTCTTGCCGCCCGACTCGACCGTGAAGATCAGATGGCCCGGAGTGTGGCCTGCAGCCAGCATCGCTCCTAGGCCGGACACGACCTCGCCGCCGTCGCCGACGAATGTCGTCTTCTCTGCCAGGGGCTTGACGTTGGCGGCCACTGCCTTGGCGCCGCCCACGGTGGGTCCGGACATGCGCTCGGGCGCCGTCCAGAAGTCATATTCGGCCTGGCCCATGACGTAGCGGGCATTGGCGAAGGCCGGCGCGCCGTTTTCCATCAGCCCGCCAATGTGGTCGCCATGCATGTGCGAGATGACGACGACCGTCACATCTTCCGGCTTGTAGCCCGAAGCCGCCATTCGGCTGGCGAGTTGGCCCATGCCGTTCTCGCGCGCGCCAGCGCCGAGCCCCGTATCGAAAAGAATCAGTTCTGAACCGGTGTTGACGAGGATGGGCGTGAAGCTGTTCACGAACTTGTTCGTGGGCAGCAGGTTCGCCTCCATGAGTTCCGCAACCGCTTCGGCGGACTGGTTCTGGCCGAAGATCGGGTGCGGACCGTCCCCTGGTCGCAAACCGTCGAGAATCGTCGTGACCTGAAATTCGCCAAACTTGAAGCGGTTGAATCCGGAATTCTGGGCATCGGCAATCGGCACGGCCGCACTCGCGGCTCGAACCATGATCTGGGGAAGCGCCAACGAGGCACTAGCCAGCGCAGCGGCTCCGAGGACTGCTCGTCGGTTCACATCAACTGTCATAGGGTGTTTGCTCCTCTCTCTGTCGCCAAAACAACGACATATGTATGCAGGTACTTGCGTGGCTCCTCTTCACATCAACGTGAGGTAGAGCCATTGCGGCGAGCAGGGCACAGCGAGTTGTGCTTGAAGCATGGCGCGAAAGCGGCGGCGCACCTTACACGAGCCAACCAATTGCAACGCACTGTCCCGCTCATTCTCGCGGTCGCACTGTTCATGGAGAACATGGATTCGACCGTGATCTCGACCTCGCTGCCCGCGATTGCAGCGGACATCGGCACTAGCGCGATCGCGCTGAAGCTGGCGCTTACTTCCTATCTGGTTGCGCTCGCTGTGTTCATTCCGATCAGCGGATGGATGGCCGACCGTTTCGGGGCCAAGCATGTGTTCCGGGCGGCCATCGCCGTGTTCGTCCTGGGCTCCATAGCCTGTGCCATATCCGGATCGCTGCTTGCCTTCGTCGCCTCACGCACACTGCAAGGCATAGGCGGAGCGATGATGACGCCACTGGCGCGGCTGGTGCTCGTCAGGGCAACACCGCGCGACGACCTGGTCGGCGCGATGGCGTGGCTGACCGTTCCGGGGCTCATCGGCCCCCTTGTCGGGCCGCCCATCGGCGGTTTCATCACCACCTACTTCACCTGGCACTGGATCTTCCTGATCAACGTGCCGATCGGCCTGGCCGGCATCTGGCTCGCCGGCCACTTCCTGCCGAACGTGGAGGTGTCCGGTGCGCCGCCGCTCGACGTCCGGGGGTTCCTGCTCTCCGGAATCGCGGCATCCGGCGTGGTGTTCGGGCTCTCGGTCATCAGCCTGCCGGCACTGCCTCCCTCGATCGGCGCGGTCACGCTGGCAGCGGGTTTGGTGGCAGCACTTCTTTATGCGCGGCACGCCGCACGAGCACGCTTCCCTATCCTGGACCTGCGATTGTTCAAGAGCGCCGGCTTTCGATCAGCGGTCCTCGGCGGCTCGCTCTTTCGCGTCGGCAATGGCGCGGTGCCCTTCCTTCTGCCGCTGATGCTGCAACTCGGTTTCGGCATGACGCCGTTCCAGTCCGGCATGCTGACCTTCGCCACGGCGTTCGGCGCGATCGGCATGAAATTCATAGCCAAGACGGTTCTTCGGCTGGGCGGCTTCCGCAACGTGCTTATCTGCTCGGGTCTCATGGCATCGCTAATTGTCGCGGCCAATGGGTCGTTCACCGCGCAGGCTCCCGTGCCTGTGATCCTCGCGGTGCTGGTCGCCGCGGGCTTCCTGCGGTCTTTGTTCTTTACGGCCACCAACGCGCTCGTCTTTGCCGACATCGATGACCGCCAGGCCAGTCAGGCGGCCGCGATTGCAGCCGTGTTCCAGCAGATCAGCGTCGCAGTGGGTGTCGCGATCGGCGGTGGCATCCTGGAGATAGAGGCGCACTTGCAGACGGGCGGGCTGAGCGTCGACGACTTCTCCTCTGCGTTTTTCATCGTTGCCGCGATCGCGGCAAGTTCAGCCGTGCCGTTCTTGCTGATGTCTGGAGAGGTCGGCAGGACCGTATCCGGGCATCGCCGTGCGGGATTGCAGGAAGAGAGCGGCGCCGAAGTGAAGATCAGCCGGGCGCACGACCCTTGAAGTCGCGCGCCAGCAGGTAGAGCTCCACCGATTCGTCTCGGGAGGCCGGCGGCTTCACGTGATGCACGGAGCGGAAATGCTGCTTCAGGCGCGCCAGTAGGTCCGTCTCGGTTCCGCCCTGAAAGGTCTTTGCAAGGAAATGGCCTCCGGGCCTCAGCACGGAGATCGCGAAGTCGGCCGCCACCTCGCAGAGATGCATGGTCCGCAGGTGATCGGTGCGCCTGTGCCCCGTCGTCGGTGCGGCCATGTCCGACAGCACGAGATCGGGTTCGCCCCCGAGAGATTCCATGAGCCGTTCCGGTGCCGCATCGTCCAGAAAATCCATCTGGAGCAGAACGACGCCCGGAATCGGGTCGATCTCCAGATAGTCGATGCCGACGACGAGCGGATGCTGGTCAGTCGAGTGCGTCTTTGCGGCGGCGATCTGGCACCATCCGCCGGGAGCGGCGCCGAGGTCGATCACACGCTTGCCCGGCCCGAGCAACTTGTACTTCTCGTCGATCTCCAACAGCTTGTAGGCCGCCCGAGAGCGGTAGCCTTCCGCCCTAGAACGCTGCACATAGGGGTCGTTCATGTGGCGCTCGAGCCAGCGCCGCGAAGACTCCTTCAAGCCGCTCTTCTTCTTGATGCGCATCTTGAGGACCCGGCCGGCGGCCGGGCCGGACTTGCCGGACTTGTTGCTCACGGCCTGGCTCCTATGGCTACACTGCGCCGCCAAACACCCTGATCGGCCATGAGTTCGCTCAAAATCCCTTCGCGCAGGCCCCGGTCGGCCACCCGCAGCCGCGGCGCCGGCCACTGGGCGCGGATCGCCTCCAGTATCGCGCAGCCGGCCAGCACCAGATCGGCACGATCGGCGCCGATGCAGGGACTGGCGACGCGCTGACTAAAGTCCCAGTTCAAGAGGGTGGAGATCATATGGTCGACGTGATCGCTCTCCAGCCAGAGGCCGTCGACCCTGCGCCGATCATAGCGCTCCAGTCCGAGATGCACACCCGCCAGGGTGGTGACCGTCCCAGAGGTCCCGAGAAGATGGAAGCGCCCACCGGCAACGAGATGCCTGAGCCGATGGCGGCCCTCGAAGGCCTGAATCATCTCCCTTACTTCCGAGACCATCGCAGAGAAGATCGCCGGCGTCACTTCGCGGCCGCCATAGCGTTCGGCAAGCGAGACCACGCCGACCGGCAGCGACGTCCACGAAACGATGTGGTTTGCGAGCCTGGGTGAACGATGGCGGGACACATCGATAAGCGCGATCTCCGACGACCCGCCGCCGATGTCGAACAGCACCACCGCATCGGTGCCGCGCTCCACAAGGGGGCCACATCCCGACACCGCCAGCCGTGCTTCGGTGCGTCGGTCGATGATCTCCAACTCGATGCCTGCTTCCCGCCGCACGCGCTGCAGGAATTCGCGTCCGTTTGCGGCCGAGCGACAGGCTTCGGTGGCGACCAGGCGCGCGGCACGGATAGCCCTCCCCTTCAACTTGTCGTTGCAGATCCTCAGGGCCTCTACGGCCCTGTCCATCGCTAACTCGTTCAGCCGTCCCGTGGCCGTCAGACCCTCGCCAAGCCGGACGATCCGCGAGTACGCATCGATCACACGAAAATGTCCTGGACGGCTCGGCAATGCGACCAGGAGGCGGCAGTTATTGGTGCCGAGGTCGAGCGCGGCAAAGGCAGGTTCATCCCGATTGGTTGCGATTGGCGGAAGCTCGGGAGCAACGGGAGAAATCCCGTTCATCTTCCCCGGCGCCTGATCACTTGGCGTGACAGGTCTCGACGCAACCGGTTCCGCGCGAGCCGCAACAGCTTCAATAGATGTTTGAGAATCGCGCGCGAACACCTTGCGTTCGCGACGATTTTTCCGCCGTTTCCTGCTCTTCTTGGCAGGTGCCGGGGCGTCTTCGGCTTGTCCATGACGGACAATCTCAGGTGAACGCCCGCCCGGCTTCGGCCTTTGGCGCTGCACCCGACCTCGAGCGCCGAATCGCGCCCGAGAGCCTTCAGACCCCCCTCCTTCCCGCGCTGGCGCGCCGGCTTCAGGGTCTTCCACGTTGTTCCTTCCGGCGCCGCGCGCACCCGAAGGACGCTGCGGGCCTCTATCTTGCGTTGAGCAGACAATAACAGCAGGGGGGGCCATCACCAAGAGGGTCAAATTCGATTGTCGCAATGGGTTGCGGGGAGCGACTCTTGGGCCATATTGTGGCAGCGATCGGTCCAGCACTCGGTCGAGGCGCATCTCCAAGCGATGACAGGGGCGAATGAAATTTAAGAGCTATTTCTGGCCGGCGATCGGGCTCTGCGCGGTCGCCCTATCGATATGGCTCCTGTACAAAGAGCTGCGCGGTATTTCCCTGGAGGAGTTGGGCGACGGCATCAGCGCCATTCCGCTTCACGCCTGGCTTTTATCCGCCGCCAGCTCGATCGTCGCCTATGCGGCTCTTGCCGGCTACGACCACATCGCGCTCCTCCACGTTGGCCGCAAGGTCTCGTTCTTTTTCATCACCGTCAGTTCCTTCACCACCTATGCGCTGTCGCACAATATCGGTGGTTCCGTCCTGTCAGGGGCGGTGATCCGCTACCGGGCATATGCCTCCCAAGGGCTATCGGCGCACGAGGTCGGAGTGCTGGTCGCCCTGTGCTCCTTCACCTTTGCGTTCGGTGTCGCCCTGCTCGGCTCGTTCCTGCTGATCCTCGAACCGGAAGTGTTCGACGGGTTCGTCGATTTTCTGCCGGTTGGGGCCACGAGGGTGACGGGAGTGGTGATCCTTCTGCTGATTCTTCTCTACGTCTTTGGGAGTTGGCTGCAGCTCAGGGCGGTCAAGATCGGCCGTTTCACCATCCACTATCCGCGCCTGCCGATCGTGCTTCGTCAGCTCGTCATTGGCCCGATAGAGCTCATAGGTGCCGCCGGGATCATCTATTTCGCCCTGCCCGAGGCGGGAAATCCCGGGTTTCTGGTCATTCTCGGAGTGTTCCTGGTCTCCTTCAGCGCTGCGCTCATCTCACATGCGCCCGGCGGTCTCGGCGTCCTGGAACTGGTGTTCCTGCACGGCCTGCCCAACATGGATCCCGTGGCGGTCCTGGCCGCCTTGCTTGTGTTCCGGCTCTTCTATCTGATCGTTCCGCTGATACTGGCGATCTTTGCCGTGCTTGCGTTCGAACGGTCCCAGTGGGCGCGCCGGTAGTTCGCGGTTACTCACGGCAGCAGAACCTGCCTGCAGGACGGGTGCTGGACGCTCTCCTCTTCACGGCTCAGGTTCGAAAATAGAAAGGCCGTTCAGGATCGCTCCTGAACGGCCGGTCGAGTCCCCGCTCTCCCTGTAGACTCTTATAATTTTTGACTGGAGGCCCGGCACTGCCGCGCCTCTGGGATCATCAATGCCAGTTTCAATTTGAAGGGGCAATCTCAACCGAAAATTAACCTTAACCGCGCCCGGCACCGCTGTCTCCCATCTGGCACGTCCCCTGCAACACGCAGCCTCAGAGGGACGAACGGCGCCTAACCGTCCGACCCTGAAACAGAAAACAGCCCGAACCGGGGTGAGGACGACATGAAACGGGAAGGATCCGTCAATCTGTTCCATTATTGGAACCGTCTGCGCGATGGACGTCCGGCGCCGAAGCGCACCGAGGTCGAGCCGGCGGACATCAAGGCGCATCTGGGCGACACCTTTATCCTCGAGAGCGACTCGCGCGGCGAGGCGGTGTTCAGACTGGCGGGGACGCGCCTCTGCGCGATCTATGGACGCGAATTGAAGGGATTCGCCTTCTCCTCCTTGTGGCGTGACAAGGACTGCCAGATGATGTCTCGCCTGGTGAGCGGCGTGTTCCAGGACAAAACTGTACTCGTCGTCGCATATCAGGGGCTTACGCGCTCGAACCGGTCGCTCCCGCTCGAACTGCTGCTCTTGCCGCTGGAAGGTGGCGAGGAGAATCGGCGCGCCCTGGGGATCATCTCTCCGGAGACCAAGCCGTTCTGGCTCGGTGCGGACCCCATCACCGAAGCTACGCTCCAGACAGTGCGGGTCGTCGATCCCGACCGGGAACCCTTTCTTCTGAAGAGCCGCGCGGCGCAGCCCGAAACCAACCCGGTGAAACTTCCGCCGCAGATGCCCGACCTCGTCCGCGACGGCGCCCGCCGCATCCGCCATCTCGTGGTTCTGCCCGGAGGTCGCGCTGGATGATCACAATAGTGAACAATCACGCTCGAGTTCTTACCGGTCGTTAACCCGGCGCAGATTATTCAGGCAGTCGGTATAGCAGGACTCTCGCACATCCTGCATCTGGCGGAGCCATATGGTGATCAGGGCGACGGCAATCGACCAATCGCAATCGAGGGCGGAACGCCGCAATTTTCAGCGCGTGCGCGTGAAGATCTACGGCCGCTTCATGCTCGAAGACCGAACCGAGCATCCCTGCCAGGTGATCGACATGTCGCCTGGCAATGCGGCTTTACGCGCAGACAGGATCGGTCTGCCCGGGGAGAAGGTGATCGCCTATATCGATCACATCGGCCGCATCGAGGGCGTCGTGACACGCACCTTGGATGACGGCTTCGCGATGACCATCATCGCGTCCGACCGCAAGAAGGACAAGCTGGCCGCGCAACTCACCTGGCTGGCGAACAAGCACGAACTCGATCTCCCGGAGGATCGCCGCCACGAACGCGTCGCGCCGCGCAATCCACTGACCACCCTGCAACTGACGGACGGACGGCAGTATCAGTGCAGGATCATCGACCTGTCGCTCTCGGGCGCGGCGGTCGAGATCGACGTGAAGCCGGCCATCGGAGTGCACATCGTTCTGGGTACGATGCGCGGCCAGGTCGTCCGGCACTTCGAGGATGGCATCGCGATCGAGTTCGCCGTGCTGCAGCGCTCGGACACGCTGGAAAGCGAGTTCAGCGGCGAATAGCTCAGGACCTGAATCGATCGCCTCGGCGCGACAAGCCGGAGACATCTCCCCAAATAGACGACCCGACCGGTAGGGCCTGACGAGGCTCGGCGGGTCATTCGCACCTTGTCACCTCATCGGGAACCAGGCATCGGCGTCCGCAATGGGCGCGAACTGCGTTCGCCACGCGACTTGGATTGGGAGATGGCCGCGACCTCTGCGATCGGATAATTCGAATTTTATTTAATTCTGCATCGAATTTTCCTCAAATATAGATCGCAACTTATTCTTATCCTCCAAAACTTTGAGCCAAGTTCTACTACAGTGCTTTGCGTGAAATAAATCCGAGCCTGTCATTGTCCCCTCGAACGGGGAGACGATCACATGGGACTTTGGAAGAGGGCACCGCTGCTCGCGGCGGCGCTGATCGCCGTGTGGGGCTTGGCTACGCCGGCGGAATCGGCCGGTTCATTCATGAAGACGGGTGGACGCACCACGCAACCGATAGGGCACTACGAGTTCTGCCAGACGTACAAGCAGGAGTGCCAGCAGAAGACGCCGCGGCAGTCACCGGTGGAACTGACCCGCCAACTCTGGTCGGCGATGGTCAAGATCAACAACGCGGTAAACACGTCAGTCATGCCGATGACCGACATGGAACTGTGGGGGCGCGAGGAAGTCTGGTCCTATCCGGACGGCGCCGGGGACTGCGAGGACTATGCGCTCGAGAAGCGTCGCCAACTGATGGCGTTGGGCGTCCCCGCCGGAGACCTACTGATGACGGTTGTGCGCCAACCAAATGGCGACGGTCATGCGGTCCTGACGATGCGCACCAGCCTCGGCGACTTCATACTCGACAACCTCGAGCCGCGAATTCTCTCCTGGGAGCAGACAGCCTACACCTATCTGAAGCGACAGTCGGAACTGCATTCCGGCGTTTGGATCAAGATCAATGACGGCCGCGCCGATGCGGTCGCTAGCGTGAAGTAGCGGACCGTGGAAAAACCCGGTCGAGTCCCCCTCCCCGTCCCCAACGACCGGGTTCAGGAGCCGGCCCGTCCCCGGGCCGGCTCCGTTTCTTATGGACCTCTATCCAATCTGCTTGAAGCCGCTCCGGAACCGGCGCCCATTGGCGACATAGTGTTCGGCCGATACCCTGAGACCCGCAGCCGCGCTCTCGTCCAGCGTGCGGATGACCTTCGCCGGCGAACCCACAATGAGCGAGTTGTCCTCGAACACCTTGCCCTCGGTGACCAGGGCTCCGGCCCCCACCAGACAGTTTTTGCCGATGCGTGCGCCGTTGAGCACGATCGCGCCCATCCCGATCAGGCTGTTTTCACCGATCACGCATCCATGCAGGATTGCGCGATGACCGATCGTGCAGCCTTCTCCGATCTCGAGCGGGAAGCCCGGATCGGTGTGCATGATCACGTGCTCCTGCACATTCGTGCCAGCGCCGATCGAAATCCGCTCGTTGTCGCCGCGGATGACGGCGCCGAACCATATGCCCGCATCGCAGCCGATACGGACATTGCCGATGATCGTGGCATCAGGCGCGACCCAGTTGCTCGCCTCGTCCTCGAACTCAGGCGCAATTCCGTCGATTGAATAGAGAGGCATTCTACGCTCCTTGCCCGACTCGCAATCGGAACCAGCATAGTCGCAGCACATATGGAAGGGCAGATGCGGAGCGCGATTGGCGCTGACGGCGGCAAACCCCTTTACCGGCCGTTTACCATGGCGGGCCACAATCGGCCTGCGGATGCTTCGGGGGAGCAGGTCCGCAGCAATCGAGCCGTAAGGGCATCCAGGGCTGCTGCGATGAGCCAAACCATTGCCGATGATGCCGATGATGCCGATGAGGGCCTGCTCGGCTCGCGCTTCACCACGCGCCTTTTCATCGGCTGCGCTTCGCTCGCCCTGATTTCACTGGGCTTGAGCATCGCCGGCAAGCTGTTCGGCGGTTCGATCGCGCTTGCAGGTTACAGCGACGACCCGACAGTCCGTGAAATCGTCATCGGTAACAATGTCATTGCCGCTCCGGCCAATACGATCCGCTTCGAGCGGGCTCGCAGCAGTGGGGTAGCGTCGCGACTGGATCTCTATCTCCGCTATCCTCAACTCGACGGCTACAGCGACGCGGCCCGCGACGATTTTAACAGCGCGCGGGGTATTCGGAACATCCTCTTCCTCGGCTTCGAGGAACGCATGATGTCGCGCGACATGAGCGGCCGCTTCGAACCCATCTACAGCGCCCTCATCACGCGGCCCGGCAAGAAGGGCCCGTCGGGGCTGACGGTATATGACTTCGAGAACAAGTCCGGCTACCTGAACGAGGTACTCGTGGTCGCGCCGCGGCGAAGCCTAGAGCCCTTCGTCGCGCGTTGCCTGAGCGGCCCGAGCGCCGAGGAATCGCTCGCGCCGTGCGAGCGCGACGTCGACATTGGCGACAATCTCAGCCTGACCTATCGCTTCCCGCGCGAATTGCTGGCTGAGTGGGAGAAACTGGACTCGGCGGTCGTGGCGAAGGCCGAGCAGATGCTGAAGACGGTTCGCTAGGGCTTGGGGTGAGGCTCAAAGCCCTAGCCGGCCGGATCAGGCGAGATCGATATCGAGGATCGCCATCGAGAAATTGTAGTCGCCGTCCTCTTCGTCCTTGAAGATGATGCCGAGGAACTCTTCGCCGACATAGACCTCGGCAGAGTCGGACTTCCGCGGCCGGGCCCGCACCTGCATGCTCGGATTCTTGAATGTACGCTTGAAATAGGCGTCCAGCTTCTTGATCTCGTCAGGCTTCAAGGTCGTCTCCGGTGGCGCTTCGTATGGGGGCTTCTGACACGCGAGGTGGCGGCCTGTAAAGGTTGCCGCCTCCATTCGCCCACAGCGGCGCCCCTCCCGGGTCAGCAACGTCCCGAGTGTGATATAGTTCGGGAAACGCCGAGGGGAAGCTCAGATATCGAAGCTGACCACTTGGTCCATCGTCTGCGACGGAAGGAACTGGTCCATCTGCCGCGATGGCCGCTCGCATCCCGATTCGCCAACCACCCTCGCGGGCACTCCTGCGACCGTCTTGTTGTGAGGCACCGGCGCCAGCACGACCGAACCGGCCGCGATCTTTGAGCAGTGGCCGATCTCGATATTGCCGAGGATCTTCGCGCCGGCGCCGATCAGCACGCCATAGCGGATCTTCGGATGCCGGTCGCCGCCGGCCTTGCCCGTGCCGCCCAGCGTGACACTGTGGAGAATCGAGACGTCGTCTTCGATCACCGCCGTCTCGCCCACCACAAGCCCAGTCGCATGGTCGAGGAAGATGCCCTTGCCCATCCTCGATGCGGGGTGGATGTCGGTCTGGAACACCGACGACGAACGGCTCTGCAGGTAGAGCGCGAAGTCGCGCCGGCCGTTCTGCCACAGCCAGTGCGCCAGCCTGTGCGTCTGGATCGCGTGGAATCCTTTGAAATAGAGGATCGGCATGAAGAAACGGTCGCAGGCAGGATCGCGATCGTAATAGGCCTGGATGTCGGCGCGCACGGCCGTGCTCCAGTCGGGATCTTCGGCCACCATCGCCCTGAAAGTCTGGCGGATCAGATTCGAGCTCACGTCGGCATGGTCCAGCCGTTCCGAGATCCGGTGGATCACCGCCTCTTCCAAGGAGTCCTGGTTGAGAATGATGGAATAGAGGAAGGCCGACAGCAGCGGATCGCGAGCCACTGCATCCAATGCCTCTTCGCGCACCGTGCTCCAGATCGGATCGACAGGCTGGACGGCATTGGGCTTGGCCAGGCTGGTCTTGCTCATCAAGGTCTCCGTAGGGGTCCCCGCAGTAGGCAACTCTATATCGCGCCCGACGGTTTCGTTGAACTCAAAATTCCTCACCGCCTCCTCAAATGGATTGTATTGCCACTCTGTCAAGAACACGTGACATGCGGTTCCGGCTGGAAGCTGCCTAAAGTGGGTGCGCGGCGAGGAATTCGAGCGTGCGCCTCTTGAAGGTGCGATCGCCGACCGACAGCATGTGGTCCCGCCCTTCGATCACGAAGGCTTCGGCATTCGGCATAAGCCCCGCGAGATCGGGCGCCGAGCCGCCGATATCGTCCTTGCTGCCGACAGCGACCAGCGTCGGCTGCGTGATTCTGGAGACCTCGTTTTCCGGAAGAAGCGTCCGCGACGTCTCGATGCAGGCCGCCAACGCCCGGCGGTCGCTCTTGGTTTGGTCCGCGAAGGCACGGAAGGTTTTGGCTCTGGGCTCTTCGATCGTGGAAGGATCGTCGGCAAGAAGCGCCGCCGCGATCGGGTCCCATTCGCCGACGCCTTCCACCATGCCGATGCCAAGCCCGCCGAAGACCAGGGTGGCCACCAGTGCCGGCTCCTGCAGCGCAAGAAACGCGGAGATGCGGGCGCCCATCGAATAGCCCATCACATGGGCGCGCTCGATGCCGAGATGACCGAGCAAAGCCGCGGCATCGCCCGCCATCTTCTCCGGCGTGTAGTCGGCCGGATCATAGCTCTTGCTCGAAGCGCCGTGGCCGCGATTGTCGAGCGCAATCACCCGATAGCCGGCATCGTTCAGCGTCTTGACCCAGCCGGGCGCGATCCAGTTGACCTGCATGCTCGAGGCAAAACCGTGGATCAGCATGACCGGCTCGCCGGCGCCTGATTCCGGCGGGCTGTCCAGATACGCCAATTCGAAGCCTTGATGAGAAAAGAACTGCCTCAAGCCGATACCGCCCTACATTCTCGGCCGGAATTCCGAACCCTACTGGGCTTCAGCTGGATTTCCGGCACCGCTTGCCCGATCGATCAAAGGGTGGCGCAGCTCTGTCCCGTCGACGATGCCGGTCTTTTCCGCCGTTCCCGCCTTGAGCTCAAGCACGAAGCGAACCGGCTCGCGGGGCGAGATGGCGGCTTCGGAGAAAGGCTCACCCTGCCTTACCGCCCGCACCTTGCCGTCCTGACCGACGAAGATCAGGTCGAGCCGCATAGGCGTGTTCTTCATCCAGAAACTAAGCGGCTGCGTCTGCTCGAAAACGAACAGCATCCCGTGGTCGTCCGCCATCTCCTTACGGAACATCAATCCCGTTGACCGCTCAGCCGGGTCGTCGGCCACTTCGATCGTGAAGCGCCTTTCACCCGAGGATGTCTCCGCGATCAGCGGCGTCGGATCGGTCTCCAGGAACTGACCCTGCGCGCTCGCGGGCAAAGGTGCCTGCAAGGACAGATATGCTGCGGCGCTGAGTGCCACGACACTAGACGTGGCCGCGACCATCCACGGTGTTCGGTTCATCGGAACTCCAATACCCGCCGAAGCTCAGTGCGACGGCAAGGTTCCGATATCGGGATGGATTTCGGCGGCCATAAGGCCCTTCTCGCCACGTCCGAAGCGCACGAGCACGACCTGACCGGGGCGCAGTTCCGTGAGCCCGTAACGGCGCAGCGTCTCCATATGGACGAAGATGTCCTCGGTCCCCTCGCCGCGGGTCAGGAAGCCGAAGCCTTTCGTGCGGTTGAACCACTTCACCAGCGCGCGCTCGATTCCGCTCTCGGCCACAACCGCCACGTGCGTCCGCTGCTCCGGCATTTCTGCCGGGTGGAGCGCGGTCGAATTATCCACGCTGAGGACGCGGAAGGCCTGAAGTCCACGATCGCCTCGCTTGGCAAGGCAGACGATGCGTGCACCCGCATAGGCGGTCTGGAAGCCATCGCGGCGCAGGCAGGTGACGTGAATGAGCACGTCGCCGCGTCCCTCGTCGGGCAGGATAAAGCCGTAGCCCTTAGCTACATCGAACCACTTGATGGAGCCGGCCACCTCGACGACACCGGCGGCCTCTCCCTCGTCGTGGTTGGAAGCGTCCTCGGCCCTCAGTATTCGTTCCAACGAAGAGGCCCTGTCCGCCATCAGAACCCACCTTTCTTAACCATAACACTGGTGATTCTCACGCCGGAGCATAGCACTTGCGCTTTGTTCTTGTGCAAGACCTGCGAGAGCTTTTTCCACCTCGCGATAGTCGAATGGAGCGACCGTCGGCAGGCGCGCAACACTCCTAAACAGTGGTTGCTGTGCCGCAGCGGCATGGCCTAATTAGCCTTATCTCACGGCTGAACCGCGGAAGGAACAGACATGCGCTATCTCCACACCATGGTCCGGGTGACCGACGTCGACGCCTCCCTGGATTTCTATTGCAACAAGCTCGGTCTGGTTGAGGTGCGCCGGCACGAGAACGAGAAGGGCCGCTTTACGCTGATCTTCCTGGCCGCGCCCGGCGACACGGACACCTCGAAGGCGAAGCGCGCGCCCGAACTGGAACTCACCTACAACTGGGATCCCGAGACCTACACCGGCGGGCGCAATTTCGGCCATCTCGCCTACAAGGTCGACAATGTCTATGAGACCTGCCAGCGCCTGATGGATGCGGGCGTCACCATCAACCGCCCGCCGCGCGACGGCAACATGGCTTTCGTGCGCTCGCCGGACAACATCTCGATCGAGATCCTGCAGGAAGGCGATCCGCTGCCGCCGCAGGAGCCGTGGGTCTCGATGCCGAACACTGGGGTCTGGTAAGTCGTCACGCGCCTCCCCGGCGGGGCGGCATGGCGCCTGTCCATCCGCCTAAACCTGCTGGGCAGTGTTCCTACGGCAGGAACGCTGCCCATCAGCAACAAAACTGTGGGAGGATCCCCCTCAGGCGCTCTGCTGGGCGCCTGCCTCGCCGGACTCCACGGCAGCCGGATCCATCCAGACCACTTCCCAGATGTGGCCGTCAGGGTCCTCGAAGCTGCGGCTGTACATGAAGCCGTGATCCTGGACCGCATTGGGATCCGCCTTCCCACCGGCTGAACCGGCCTTTCCGACCATAGCGTCGACGTCGTCGCGGCTGTCCGCCGACACCGCGAGCATGACCTGGCAGGTCTCGTGCGCATTCGCGATCGGCCTCGCCGTGAAGGAACTGAACTTGTCGTGCGTCAGCAACATCGCGAAGATCGTGTCGGAGAAAACAATGCAGGAGGCCGTATCGTCCGAGAACTGCGGGTTCTTCGTTCCGCCGACGGCCTCGTAGAACCGGGTGGACCTTGCCAGGTCGGTCACCGGCAGGTTGACGAAAATCATCTTGGGCATGATGGCTCCCTCTTTCCGAATGTTTCAGTGCCGATATGACGAATGATAGCGGCGCGATCCGACATCACCATTCTGACTTTTTTGGAAGCGATCTCTCCTGAGAGTGCCGAAGCGGCCTTGCCGCGGCGCGCAAGCTGGTAGCTTCATGGAGCCTGCTTGCACCCTTCGGGCTGGTTCATTACACCGCGAATTCTGATGCTCGTGCCCGTGTGGAAACCGCCAAATGAAGGAAGTGCTCGAGGAACTCGCCCGTCGCCGCGAGATCGCCCGCCTCGGCGGAGGCAAGGAGCGGATCGATGCGCAGCATCGCCGCGGCAAGCTGACGGCGCGCGAGCGCATCGAGGTCTTTCTCGACGAAGGGTCGTTCGAGGAATTCGACATGTTCGTCGAACATCGCTCGACCGATTTCGGGATGGAGAAGACCAAGATCGCCGGCGACGGCGTGGTCACCGGATGGGGGACGGTGAACGGCCGCCCGGTCTTCCTGTTCGCCAAGGATTTTACCGTTTTCGGCGGGTCCTTGTCGGAAGCACATGCGGAAAAAATCCAGAAGATCCAGGACATGGCGCTGCGCAATCGAGCGCCGATCATCGGCCTCTACGATGCCGGCGGCGCGCGCATCCAGGAGGGCGTTGCAGCGTTAGGCGGCTATGCGGAGGTCTTCCAGCGCAACGTGCTGGCCTCCGGCGTCATCCCACAGATTTCGGTGATCATGGGCCCCTGTGCCGGCGGGGACGTCTATTCGCCGGCCATGACCGACTTCATCTTCATGGTGCGCGACACGTCCTACATGTTCGTGACTGGCCCTGACGTGGTGAAGACCGTCACCAACGAGACCGTGACCGCGGAGCAACTCGGCGGGGCTTCCATCCACACCACCAAATCGTCCATCGCAGACGGCGCCTATGACAACGACGTCGAGGCGCTGCTGCAGATGCGCCGGCTGATCGACTTCCTGCCCGCCTCGAACACGGCCGAAATCCCCGAAATCGAATGCTACCAGTCGGTGACCAACAGCGACATGTCGCTCGACCGGCTCGTCCCTGACAACGCCAACAAGCCCTACGACATCCGCGAGATGATCCTGAAGACCGCCGATGAAGGCGACTTTTTCGAGATCCAGCAGTCATTCGCGAAGAACATCGTCGTCGGCTTCGGCCGCATGGAGGGGCGCACGGTCGGCTTCGTCGCCAACCAGCCGATGGTGCTCGCCGGCGTGCTCGACTCCGAGGCCAGCCGCAAGGCGGCGCGTTTCGTACGCTTCTGCGACTGCTTCAACATCCCGATCGTCACCTTCGTCGACGTGCCCGGCTTCCTGCCCGGCACCGCGCAGGAATATGGCGGGCTGATCAAGCACGGGGCGAAGCTCCTCTTCGCCTATGCCGAAGCGACCGTGCCGAAGGTCACGATCATCACGCGGAAGGCTTTTGGAGGCGCCTATGACGTGATGGCTTCGAAACACCTGCGCGGCGATGTGAACTATGCATGGCCGAGCGCCCAGATCGCGGTAATGGGCGCCAAGGGCGCTGTGGAGATCATCTACCGCAAGGACAATGGCGACCCCGACAAGATCGCCAAGCACACGAAGGCCTATGAGGACCGTTTCCTCTCGCCCTTCGTCGCGGCCGAGCGCGGCTATGTCGACGAGGTCATCATGCCGCACTCGACGCGGCGGCGCGTCGCCCGGGCGTTGCGCCTCCTGCGCAACAAGGACCTCCAGAACCCCTGGAAGAAGCACGACAACATACCGCTGTGATAACTACACCTGAACCCCGCGAGCTCATCCTCGGCATAGGCGGCGCGCACATCGACCGACGCGGGCAGATGGCCGCGAACTTCATACCCGGTGCCTCCATTCCCGGCGCCATGCGCGAGGATGTGGGCGGCGGCACCTTCAATGCGCTGAGGGCATCCGTCCAGCGCGGCGTGGACGGGGCGATACTGTCTGTCCGGGGCGGCGACGGCGCGGGCGAGATGGTCGCGCGCGCGATGGCGTCCGCCGGCATCCGCGATCATTCCGTCACCTTCCTCGATCGCGCAACGCCGAGCTACACCGCCCTGCTCGACCGCGAGGGCGACGTCGTCGCCGCACTGGCGGATATGGGTCTCTACGAGTTGACCTTCGCCAGGCAGCTTCGGCGCTCCTCCGTCCGGGAGGCGGCCGCGGCAGCCGACGCAATCCTCTGCGACGCCAACCTGCCGGCCGACGCCCTGGCGCAAATCCCGCAGCTTGCCGGCGGCAAGCCGGTGTTCGCGATTGCCATCTCGCCGGCCAAGGTGGTGCGGCTCTGTGGCGTCCTGTCCGGACTGTCGTGCCTGTTCCTGAACCGCCGCGAGGCGGCTGCGCTCACTGGGCTGAAGCAGGACGCTTCCGCGTGTGAAATGACCGCGGCGCTCCGCAGCCGAGGGATCAAGCGGGCCGTCCTCTCCGCCGGGGCCGAACGCGTCATCGCCTTCGAGGAAAATGAGGCCTTCGCGATCGAGCCCCCTGCCCCGCGCAGGATCGCCGACGTGACCGGCGCAGGCGACGCGCTGGCAGGCGCGACCGTCTCCGCGCTCATGCGCGGCCTCCCGCTGAGTGATGCGATCCGGGAAGGCATAGCCGCGGCTCTGCTTGCGCTCGAAACCGAGTCGGCGTCGCCGATGCTCGACGCGCCGCATTTCAAAGCAGCCCTCGATCTGGTACCCGCGGCCGAACCGCTGAACGAACTGGAACGAGGAAAAAATCATGACGCCTGAATCGGCAAAGACTTACGTCGACATCCTCGAGCCCGTCGCGAGCGCGCTGGCGGCCGGGCGGCCGGTGGTGGCGCTGGAAAGCACGATCATCACCCACGGCATGCCCTGGCCCGACAACAGCCGCATGGCCGAAAACGTCGAGCGCATCATCAGCGAGGAAGGCGCTACTCCCGCGACCATCGCGGTAGTCGACGGGCGGATCAAGATCGGCCTCTCGCCGGAAGAGCGCGAGGCGCTGGCCAAGTCGCAAGGCGCGATGAAGCTCTCGCGCGCCGATCTCGCCTTCGCCGTCAGTCAGGGCCGTACCGGCGGAACGACCGTCGCGGCCACGATGATCGCTGCGCGCATGGCGGGCATAAAGGTCTTCGCCACCGGCGGGATCGGCGGCGTGCATATGGGCGCGGAGACCAGCTTCGACATCTCCGCCGACCTCGACGAGCTTGCCCGCACGCCGGTGATCGTGGTGTCGGCCGGCCCGAAGGCGATCCTCGACATCGAAAAGACTCTCGAAGTGCTTGAGTCCGGCGGCGTGCCCGTGGTCGCCTTCGGATCGGACGTGGTGCCCGCCTTCTGGTCGCGCACCTCGCCCTTCCCCGCGCCGCTCAGGCTGGACGCGCCGGGCGCCATCGCCGACTTCTTCCGGACGCGCCTGGCGCTCGGTCTGGATGGCGGCATGCTGGTGGCAAATCCGGTTCCGGAAGCGTCGGAAATCTCCGTGGCCGAGATGGCGGGCTACATCAAGGCCGCACAGTCCGCGGCATCCGAGGCGGGCGTCTCCGGCAAGGCCGTGACGCCGTACCTTCTCGGCAAAATCCTCGAACTCACCGGTGGTACCAGCCTGAAGACCAACATCGCGCTGGTCGAGAACAACGCGCGGCTTGCGGCGCGGATCGCCCGGGAGCTTTGAGAGGTACTTGCGCGGCCCTACCCTACCCTCCCCTCGTCTGGAGGGTAAGGCAGCGCTGCCGCGCCTCTAGAAAATCTTCCCCGGATTGAGGATGCCATGCGGGTCGAGCGTCGCCTTGATCGCCCGCATCACCTCGACCCCCGCCCCGATCTCGTATTCGAGGAATCCGACCTTGCCTTGCCCGATGCCATGCTCGCCGGTGCAGGTGCCGTCCATCGCGATCGCCCGCCTGTTGAGCCGGGCTACGAACTTCTCGGTGAGCGCGATCTCGGCCGGATCGTTCGGGTCCATCAGCACCATGACATGGAAATTGCCGTCGCCGACATGACCGACGATCGGCGCGATCAGCCCCATCTCGGCGATGTCGGCCTCGGTCTCCTTGATACACTCGGCCAAACGCGAGATCGGCACGCACACGTCCGTCGACAGCCCCTTGGCCCCCGGCCTTAGCGTAAAATTAGACCAGTAGGAGTCGTGCCGCGCCTTCCAGAGCCGCGCGCGCTCCTCCGCCACCTTGGTCCACTGGAACGGCCCGCCGCCGAATTCGGCCGCGATCTCGCCGAACGTCTCGGCCTGCTCGGACACGCCGCTGTCGCTGCCGTGGAACTCCACGAAGAGGCAAGGCGTCTCCGGATACTCCAGCTTGGAGTAGTTCTTCATCGCCCGCATCTGAAGCTGGTTGACCAGCTCGATCCGCGCGACCGGAACGCCCGACTGGATGGTCGCGATCACCGCGTTGCAGGCTGTCTCGACGCTCGGGAACGGGCAGACGCCGCCGGAGATCGCCTGCGGAATTCCGTAGAGCTTCAGCGTGAGCGAGGTGATGATGCCGAGGGTCCCCTCCGAACCCACCATGAGCCGGGTGAGGTCGTAGCCGGCGGAGCTCTTCTTGGCGCGCCTCCCCGTTCTGATGAGCGTGCCGTCGGCGAGTACGGCAGTCAGCGCAAGCACGTTCTCGCGCATCGTTCCATAGCGCACCGCATTCGTTCCGGAGGCGCGCGTCGCCGCCATTCCGCCCAGGCTGGCATTGGCGCCGGGATCGATCGGGAAGAACAGGCCGGTGTCGCGGAGATAGTCGTTCAGCGCCTGGCGTGTGACTCCCGGCTCGACGATGCAGTCGAGGTCGTCGGCATGCACGGCGAGCACCCGGTTCATCCGCGAGGTGTCGAGCGAAATGCCGCCGCCCGGCGCGTTCACATGGCCCTCCAGCGAGGTGCCGGTGCCGAAGGCGATGACCGGGACGCGATGTTCGGCGCAGGCGCGCACCACCTCCTGCACCTCCTGGGCGCTGTCGGGGAAGACCACGCCGTCCGGCGCCTGGTTCGGGATGTAGGTCGTGGTGTGACCGTGCTGCTCGCGTATGGCCTGGCCGTTCTGGAAGCGATCGCCGAAGCGCTGCTTGAGGATACCCGTGACCAGCGCGATCCCTTGCTCGTTCCGGGGCACGCTTCTGACGTCGCTCAGGGCCATGATTTCCTCCGCGGATGGACCATTACCGGCTTCCGCCGGCCTCTATCGTCGCCTATTCCGAGACGCGATTCCTGTCCAGTTTTCCGAAAGGCCACGCAATGCAACTGCCTGCCCCCTTCATTTCCGCCATCATGGAAATCGAGAAGGACTGGATCGACTATAACGGCCATCTCAACATGGCATATTACAACGTGCTGTTCGATCGCGGCGCCGACGGCGCCTTCGACCTGATGGGCATAGGGGCGAGCTATGCCCGCGAGCGGAAACTCACGATCTATACGGCGGAGGCGCATGTCTGCTACCTGCAGGAACTCCACCTCGGAGATCAGGTGCGGGTCACCTTCCAACTCCTCGACCACGACGCCAAGCGGCTGAGGGCATTTCAGGAGATCCGGCATGTCGACGGCTGGGTGGCGGCGACCTCGGAGACGCTGTCGCTCCACATCGACATGAGCGGTCCGAAGGTCGCTTCGTTCCCTCCGGACATTGCTGAGAATGTGCAAGCGATGCGCGATGCGCACGCCGAACTTCCCGTTCCGGCGCGCGCGGGACGGTCGATCGGAATTGCCCGTAAGTAACCCTTTACCGGGCGTTAACCATAAAAGGCGGTTAACGCTTAAGGTTAAGGGTTGTGCACAATTTGAATGTTTTCGCGCGATTGATCGGACGCAAGGCGCGGCAAACACTTCCGGCAGATGAATTCTGAGTCGCAAGCGGGCGGAGCCTGCGGCTCACCGGAGGCGCCCAATGAAGATCGATTTCCGGACAATTTCGGCACGGCTGGCGGCTGACGAGGATCTGACCGACTACGATTTCTGGCGCGCGATCAAGATGATCGACAACGAGCTCTACCGCATCGAGCGGGAGCGTTTGCCCATTCCGATGCAGATGCTCCACGCCAGACATGTTCTGAAGACTGCACGCGCCCAGCGCCTTGCAGAAGGGTTTTAGCTGGGCTTCCCTCCCCTCTATCCTGCCGGACGTCGGCCTTGTACCCCACCCCTAACCCCACAAGGGGGAGGGGAACGATTTCGCCGCCGTTCCGGCCACGATCGTCGACGATTGGCGCCGAGCGGTCGTGCCACCAAGTCCCCCTCCCCCTTGTGGGGAGGGGTTGGGGGTTGGGGCCGAGGTCCGGCGAGACAAACCGTCTGCGAAAGGAACGCGGCAACACTGGCAAATGCTAGGCCAGCTTCTCCTTCAGGAAGGCAACGGTCCGCTCCCACGCCAGATCGGCGGCCTGCTTGTTGTAGCGGGCTTCTGACGTATCGTTGTTGAAGGCGTGCTGCGCGCCCTCGTAGACGTAGATGTTGAACTCCTTGCCGGCAGCCTCGAGCGCCATCCTGTAGGCGTCGATCCCCGCATTGATGCGGTCGTCCATGCCGGCATAGTGCAAAAGCAGCGCTGCCTTGATCTTCGCAACATCTTCCGCCTTCGGCTGCCGCCCGTAATAGGCGACAGCGGCAGCAAGGTCCGGCGCGGCGACCGTAATATCATTCACCGTTCCCCCGCCCCAGCAAAAACCCACCGCACCGACCTTGCCGTTGCTGTCTTGCTGGTTCTTGAGGAATTCGACTGTGGCGACACCCTGCGCGGCAGTCTTCTTCGGATCGAGTTGCGAGAACATTTCGCGCGCCTTGTCCTCGTCGGCAGGCGTTCCGCCCAGCGGCGACAGGAAATCGGGCGCGAGCACCAGAAAATTCTCCAGCGCGAGCCGTCGCGCCACGTCCCGGATATGCTCGTTGAGGCCGCGGTTCTCATGAATGACGATCACCGCACCGAGTTTGCCTGAGGTTTCCGCCGGCCGGACGAGGTAGCCCTTCATCTCGACCCCCTCTGCGCCGGGCCAAGCGACGTTCTCTGCCTTGAGGCGCGGATCGTCCGCAGGCACCTGGGCGGCCTGCGCCGCATTGGCCGCCAGCAGCGGCGCTATCGCCGCCGCCGCGGCGCCCGAACCCGCAAGCTTCGTGAGCTTCTCCATGAAGCCCCGCCTATCCAAGGTGAGGTGCGTGTACTCGTCGTAGACATCGATCATCGCCTGCGTGATGAAGGGTTTGTTCATGGATGCTCTCCTCCTTTTCTGTCGCGCGGCAAGATAGGCGCGTCGGTTCGCGGATCCAGTCAAGGCTTCGTGAGACGCAAGCCTTCGTAAGACGGGCGAAAACCATCAATCATCTTTAACTGGGAAGAAGTCTGCATTATGCTCTAAGCAACTTCGAGAGGGGAATACCAAAGATGATTCTATCGAGGCGCGACGTCGTGCTGGGCGGCGTGTCGATGCTTGCCGCTGGCACTGTTGGTAGCGAGACCTACGCCGCCGCGAACTCTTACTTCACTGGCACGGCGGTCGATAATGGCGTGAATTATCGAAAGACCAATTTCGCCAAGATCAACAAGAAGTGGCACCGCCAGGTCGTAAAATTCAAGTCGAGCGAGCCGCAGGGCACGGTGGTCGTCGATACTCGCAACCACTTCCTTTACCTGATCATGGAGAACAAGACCGCGATCCGCTACGGCGTGGGTGTCGGCAAGGAAGGCTTCAAATGGTACGGCCGCTCCACGATCGACCGCAAGGCGCTCTGGCCTGGCTGGACGCCGCCGCCGGAAATGCTGAAGCGGCATCCCGAGTTGCCGAAGTTCGTAGCGGGCGGCGCGCCGGATAACCCGCTCGGGCCGCGCGCCATGTATCTGCACCGTGATGGCACCGATACCGGCTACCGGTTCCACGGCACCGTCGCACCCTGGAGCATCGGCACCGACGCCTCCTCCGGCTGCATCCGCATGTTCAACGAGGACGTCATCGACCTCTATCAGCGCTGCCCCGTCGGCACGCTCGTCCAGGTCCTGCCTCACCTCGCTGAGCAGGCTGAGAAATCGCTCAGCCGGGCGGAAGAACCGGACACCCTTTAGGACCTTTCACAAAATGATGCTGTCGTCCGATCGCTTCCTGCGGGTTTCCGCTGCCGCCCTTCTGCTGGCACTCGCCTCCTGCACCTCGACGCGAATGGAGGCGCCGCAAGTCGCCGCCGTCAATCCGAACGAGGTCGGCAACACCAACGACCCCGCTGCAGGCTTCGCCAACATGCAATCCGGCAGCGAGGAAGACTTCATCCTCAATGTCGGCCGCCGGACCTTCTTCACCGCCAATTCGGCGGAACTCGATACGGTGGCCCGTACCACCCTCGACAAGCAGGCGGAGTGGCTGGCCGCAAACCCCCGCTGGCTGGTGAAACTGCAAGGCTTCGCGGACGATGCCGGGTCGGAAGCCGCACAGGTGACGCTTTCCCAGAAGCGGGCCGACGCGGTGATGGTCTATCTCGCCACCAGGGGCGTGGACCGCAATCGCATGTGGGCCAAGGGCTACGGCAAGGACCGAGAGGTGCGCGACTGTACCGATCGCTCCTGCAAGGTGCAGAACCGCCGCGTCGTCACGAACCTGCGCAACGAATACGACAAGCCGTAAGTTACCGCGCCTATTCGCGCCCCCTCTGTCCTGCCGGCCATCTCCCACGCAAGGGGGAGATCAGGCCAGCCGCTTTGGTTTCGCCAACCTTCTACGTTGGGGGTGAGGCAGGTTGCCAACCTCCCCTCTTGAAGGGGGATGTCCGGCAAGACAGAGGGGGGTGTAAAGCAACGCTCAAAACTCAACTTTCTGAAAAATTTGAGCATGATCAAAGCGCGCCTACCCGAATAAGGCGCCAGAATTCCTCGCAGGCTTCGCCTCGAGCGTCCTCCCGGCATCGAGTTCGAAGTTCCTGAGCAATCCCTTCGCGACGCGGTCTGCGCCGCGTTTGCTCCGAAGGAGGACAAGATCATGAAAATTTCGATGCTGACTGCCGCAAGCGCCGTGGCGATCCTAGGGGCAGTGCTGGTTGCCGCCCCTGTCCCATCACTTGCGGCCGATACCGCCGCGCAGGCCGCGACCAAGGCCTGCAGCAAGGAGTATCAGGATGCAAAGTCTGCGGGGAAGCTTGGCGGCAAGACCTGGAACCAGTTCCTGTCCGAATGCAGCGCCAGGCTGAAGAACACCGCCGCGCCCCCGCAAAAGAGCAGCCCAAAGCAGGGAGCGGCCCAGCCAAAGACCACGCCCAAGAACAAAAGCGCGGCTGCCGTCCCGCCCAAGCCGGAGCACCAGTCGGTCCAGAAGATCTGCAGCAACCAGTATCAGGCCGAGAAGGCCGCCGGCACGCTGAAGGGCAAGAAGTGGTCCGACTTCCTGTCGGAGTGCAGCGCCGCGATAAAGAACGACAAGTCTGACGCCGCCGCCATCCCGCCGGATCCGGAAACGACGGGCTCCATTACCAAGGCGGCTCCGGCAACCAAGCCTGGTGGGAGGCCCCTGAGCCCGGGCGAGGCCGCTTTCCGTCAGCGCATCCATGAATGCAGCGCCGAGTGGCAGCATGACAAGGCGGCCGGAACGCTGCCCGCCGGACAGAAATGGCCGCAGTTCTGGAGTGCCTGCAACGCCCGTCTCAAGACACAGGGATAGCGCCATGACCATGCAAATCCAAGACATCGTCACCAACATCTCGAACCAGGTCGGCATCGACCCATCGACCGCCGAGAAGGCGGTCGGTATCCTCCTGTCGGTGTTCAAGCACGAGGCGGACGGCACCCGGGTCGGAGAACTCTTCGCTGCGATTCCCGGTGCCGACGATCTGGCGACCCGATATGACGTGATGGCGGAGGATACCCAGCAATCCGCCGGCGGCCTGGCCGGACTGCTCAGTTCGGCGCTGGGCAGCCTGCTCGGATCGCGAGCCGGCGCCCTCATCCAGGGCGTGGCACAACTGCAGGCCGCCGGGCTGGACATACCGCAGATACGACAGACCGGCGCATCGTTCGTCGAACAGGCGAAGCAGGCGTCCAACCCGCAACTCGTCGACGACATCGTCGAATCGGTGCCTGGCCTGAAAGGGCATTTCGGCCTTTAGACCGATCGGTCGCCACCGGCATTCCAGCCGCCTGCTCCCAAGCCGGCGCAGGCAGGTTGCGCTTGCCTGCACGGCGCCAGGCACGCCTTCATGAACTTCGGCGCCAGGAAGCACCGACGCCACCGGACTTAGCTTGTTGCGGGGGGACGCCAATCATGCCGCTTTGCTGGCCTTTCGCCCCAGAATCACTACATTGCCCGCATGCAAGACCTTCCTGACGACACGCCGTTCAACGATGCCGCCGCGCGCCCACAGGCACCCTCCGGCATTGCCGCGCGCGCCATGGCGGCGCGGGGCGGTGAGAACCGCGCGCCCGACTACCTGCGCGGGCTGAACCCGGAGCAGCGGCAGGCGGTCGAGACGACCGAGGGTCCCGTGCTGGTGCTCGCCGGCGCGGGCACCGGCAAGACGCGCGTGCTCACGACCCGCATCGCGCACATCCTCGCGACCGGCCGCGCCTACCCGTCGCAGATCCTCGCCGTCACCTTCACCAACAAGGCCGCGCGCGAGATGAAGCAGCGCATCGGGTTGCTCGTCGGCGAGCAGGTCGAGGGCATGCCCTGGCTCGGCACTTTCCACTCGATTGGCGTCAAGATGCTGCGCCGCCACGCGGAGCTTGCCGGGCTGCGCTCGGACTTCACCATCCTCGACACCGACGACCAGATCCGCCTCATCAAGCAGATCATCCAGGCCGAGGGGCTGGACGACAAGCGCTGGCCGGCGCGCCAGTTCGCGCAGATGATCGACGGCTGGAAGAACAAGGGGCTCGGCCCCTCCGAGATCCCTGAGGGCGACGCGCGCGCCTTCGCCAATGGCAAAGGGCGCGAGCTTTACCGCGCCTATCAGGATCGGCTGACCACGCTCAACGCCTGCGACTTCGGCGACCTGCTCTGCCATCCGATCCGGATCTTCAAGCAGCATCACGACGTGCTGGCCGAGTACCAGCGAAAATTCCGCTATATACTGGTGGACGAGTACCAGGACACCAACACCGCGCAGTACATGTGGCTGAGGCTGCTGGCGCAGAGGCCAAAGGAGGGGAACCGGCCTGGCGGCCGGGGTCTCTCCCCCCTCGAGGGGGAGATGGCCGGCAGGCCAGAGGGGGTACTCTCAGAAGGCACCACCAAGGCGCCGAGCATTGCAGAACCGCCCCCTCCCGGCCGGATTGCGTCCGGCCACCCTCCCCTCAAGGGGGAGGGTAAAGCCACGGTCAACATCTGCTGCGTCGGCGACGACGACCAGTCGATCTATGGCTGGCGCGGGGCGGAGGTGGACAACATCCTGCGCTTCGAGAACGATTTCCCGGGCGCCACCGTCATCCGCCTGGAGCGCAACTATCGCTCGACCGCCCACATCCTCGGCGCCGCCTCGCACCTCATCGCCCATAACGAGAGCCGGCTCGGCAAGACGCTCTTCACCGAGGCCCCCGACCCGGATGACGGGAAGGTCGTCGTCCACGCCGCCTGGGATTCCGAGGAAGAGGCCCGCGCCATCGGCGACGAGATCGAGGCCCTGCAGACCAAGGGCCACGCCCTCAACGACATGGCGATCCTCGTCCGCGCCTCGTTCCAGATGCGCGAGTTCGAGGATCGCTTCGTCACCCTCGGCCTGAACTACCGCGTCATCGGCGGTCCGCGCTTCTACGAGCGCCAGGAAATCCGCGACGCGATGGCCTATCTGCGCGTCGTCGCGCAGCCGGCCGACGACCTCGCCTTTGAGCGCATCGTCAACGTGCCGAAACGCGGCCTGGGAGAAGCGGCGGTGCGGCAGGTGCACGACACCGCCCGCGCGCTGCGCGTGCCCATGCTCGAGGCGGCCGGCACGCTCGCCGAGAGCGACGAGCTGAAGCCGAAGCCGCGCGCCGCTCTTCGCCAACTCGCGGCGCAGTTCGCCCGCTGGCAGGAGCTTTTGGAAACCACGCCGCATACCGAGCTCGCCGAAATCATCCTCGACGAGTCCGGCTACACCGAGATGTGGAAGAACGACCGCTCGGCCGAGGCACCGGGGCGGCTCGAGAACCTGAAGGAACTTATCCGCTCCATGGAGGAGTATGAGAGCCTGCGCGCCTTCCTGGAGCATGTGGCGCTGGTCATGGACGCCGAGCAGAACGAGGAACTCGACGCCGTCTCGATCATGACGCTGCACTCGGCAAAGGGGCTGGAGTTCGAAACCGTCTTCCTGCCCGGCTGGGAGGAAGGCCTCTTCCCCCACCAGCGTGCGCTCGACGAGGGGGGTCGATCCGGGCTGGAGGAGGAGCGCCGGCTCGCCTATGTCGGCGTCACCCGCGCCAAGCGCAATTTGCACATCTGGTTCGTCTCCAACCGGCGCATCCACGGGCTGTGGCAGTCGACCATCCCGTCGCGCTTCCTCGACGAGTTGCCCGAGGCGCATGTCGAAGTTGCGGAAGGCGGCACGAGCTATGGCGGCTACGGCAATCCGTACGGCTCCGGCCGCGGGGGCGGGTTTGGCGACGCCGGCCGGCGCAATCCCTACGGAGCTTCGCGCTTCGACAGCCTCGGCTCGCCATCCGGCGGTTATTCCGCGCGCGGCGACCAGGGCGGCGCGGCCGGGCGCTCCTTCTCCAACACCTATGCGACGCCGGGCTGGCAGCGCGCACAACAGAACCGCACCGAGGCGACCGACCGCAACTGGGGCACCCGTTCGGGCCACCAGGTCGAGCGCATCGGCTATGGCGAGACCGATTCGGGCTACGGCGCCGGCCGCGGCTCGGTGAAGGGCCGCGTGATCGAGGGCGAGTTGGTGGCAAAATCGGTGGCCGACACCCCGTCCCGTTTCAATGTCGGCGACCGCGTGTTCCACCAGAAGTTTGGCAACGGCAACATCGCCTCGATCGAGGGCAACAAGCTCACGATCGATTTCGACAAGGCGGGTCAGAAGAAGGTATTGGACGGCTTCGTCAACGCCGTTTGAGGCCAGCCGACCCGTTTCATCGGAGACCGCCGGAGGCGGGAACCATGCCCAAGGGGCGTCTGGAAGCCTTCTCGGATGGCGTGATCGCCATCATCATCACCATCATGGTGCTGGAACTGAAGGTGCCGCATGGCGAGGACTTCAACGCCCTGATCCCGCTGTGGCCGACCTTCCTCTCCTATGTGCTCAGCTTCGTTTATGTCGGCATCTACTGGAACAACCACCATCACATGCTCCATCTGGTGCATCACGTGAACGGGCACGTCCTGTGGGCCAATCTCAACCTGCTCTTCTGGTTGTCGCTGTTGCCGGTGGCGACCGCCTTCATGGGCACGAACGAATTCGCCACCGTCCCGGTCGCCGTCTACGGGGTCGACCTTCTGATGTGCGCCATCTCATACTCGGTGCTCGAGTTCACCCTGCGTCGTTCCCATGGTCCGGACTCTCCCTTTGCCAAGGCAATCGGCACCGAATGGAAGGAGAAGATCTCGCTGGCAGCCTATTTGGCGGCCATTCCGCTCACCTTTGCGAGTCGTTGGATCGGCGTTGCCATCTATGTCGCCGTCGCAGCGATGTGGTTCATTCCCGACCGCCGATTCGAGAAGGCCGGCTGAGGCGGGAGCGCCTCATCACCCCTTCACCACCTCCCTGATCACTACCGCCTGGTTGTGCGCCTCGTCCTTCGCCGAATAGACCAGCGTCAGCGGGCCTTTTCTCGCATAGCCGCGCAGTTCCTCGATCAGTTCGGGCTCTTTCGCCAGTTCCTCGCGATAGCGGCGGCGAAACTCCTCCCAGCGCTCCGGATCGTGGCTGAACCATTTGCGCAAGTCCGTGGAGGGGCCGATGTCCTTCATCCAGAGATCGACTTCCGCCTTCTCCTTCGTCATGCCGCGCGGCCATACCCGATCGACCAGCACGCGAAACCCGTCCGCCTCGCCCGCCGGCTCATAGACACGCTTGATGTTGATCGGATGCGGCATCTCCCCTCCCGCTTGAGCAACTGGGGCGTGCGTACAGAGGCCTCGTTCCGGCCGCGCAACTCTATCTCCCCCTTTGCGGGCGAGAAAGGAATTTCACAAATATAGCTGGAGTAGCCCGAAGGGCGTAAGGGAAGCTAAGTAGTAGATCCAGAGAGGGGCTTCTCGTCCACTGCTCACCCGCCACGAAGAGAGAAATAAAGCGCCCTCCCCGGGCCGCGTTCCTTCCTTCCGGCGATTCTGCTAACATTTCTACAATTTCGCAGGATCTTTCTCCTTGCCGAACAGTACGCTGCATCCTCTGGCTTCCCTGCCCAATCTCGGACCGAGGACCGCGTGGTTTCTGGACGAGATCGGCGTCGCCACCGAGGCCGACTTGCGGCGGCTTGGCGCCGTGGACGCCTACCGGCGCCTGAAGTTCCAATTCGGACGGCAGATCAGCCTGAACGCGCTCTATGCTCTGGCCGGTGCGATCGAGAACCGCGACTGGCGGTCATTTAACGAGGAGGAGAAGGCTCAGTTGCGCGCGAAAGTCGAGGGCTAGTGAAAGCCCCTGCCTTAGATTTTCGATGACTTAGCCTCAGCTAAGCCCGTCGCGGTGCTCCAACTGCGATCGTGAAAATTCCTTTCTCCCGCGCATGGGGGATATGGGAGCCTCTCCCCCGAATTTCCGGAACAGGACCGCTCCCCGCGAGTTTTTGAACATGGGGCATAGACACCTTTCCAGGGAGCTCAACATGGACAACCGAAGAGGCTATCGCGGCGGCTACGGCCGCGACGAATATGAGGATCGCGGCCGGCAGTTCGGCGGCGGTCATGGCGGCGGCCGCTGGCAGGAGAACCAGCAGGGTCGCGACTACCGCCAGCAGGGTAGCGACTACGGTGGCGGCCGCTGGCAGGAAGATCAGTACAGCCAGGACTACCGCCAGCAGGGCGGTGGCGGCTGGCAGGGCGAACGCGGCTATGGCGGCCGGCAGACCGGCTCCTGGGCCGAGGATGACCAGCGCTACGGCTCGCGCGGCGGATATGGCGGCGGCTCCTTCGAGGATCGCGGCTATACCGGCGAAGGCGGCGGCTCTTACGAAGGCGGCCGCTACGGCCGCGGAGGCGGCGACTACGGAGGATATGGCGGAGGCTTCGGCGGCAGGGGCGGCGGCTACGTCGGTGGAGGCTATGGCGAGGGCAGCGATTTCGAAAACTGGGAAACCGCCTCCCGCTCCGGATACGGCTCGCTCAACGAATGGCAGAGCTCCGGCTCCTTCCCGCAGACCAGCGGCTACTCGCGCAGCGATCGCGACTATGGCGGCCGCGGCTATGGCCGCCAGGACTATGGTGGCGGCTATCGCGGCCAGGTCGGCCCGGGCCGTTGGTCTAGCGGCAGTCCCTATGGTGGCGGCGAACGCGGCTATTCCGAGGGCGGGCGCGATTTCTGGGACAAGGCGAGCGACGAGGTGTCTTCCTGGTTCGGCGACCGCGACGCGGAACGCCGGCGCGAAATGGATCGTCGCCATCGTGGCCGCGGCCCTCGCAACTACATGCGCTCGGACGACCGCATCCGCGAGGACGTGAACGATCGCCTCACCGACGACAACTGGGTCGACGCCAGCGACATAGAAGTGATGGTCAGCCAGTGCGAGGTCACGCTCTCCGGCCTCGTCGACGACAGGATGACCAAGCGACGGGCCGAGGATATCGCCGAAGACGTCTCCGGCGTCCGCCACGTCCAGAACAATTTGCGCGTCCGCGAGCCAATCGACCCGATGGCAGCCAAGATGGCAACGGCTTCCGATCAACCGACGCGCTCCATGGGCCAGAGCGGTTCGAGTTCGGGGACGCGTTCGACGGGCGCTTCGACGTCGACTTATGGCAGCCAGGCGACCGGCTCCTCGAGTTCGGGCGCGACTGGCTCTGCCGGCGCGAGCGGAACGGGCTCCGGCTCTAGCAGCGAAAGAGGCTCCGGCTCAATCTGACCGAAACAGAACCGGCGGGGCCAGGCCTCGCCGGTTCTTTCGTCATAATTGGACATCAGAACGAGACGGCCCGTCCGCTCAGTTTCCACCCGGGCGCGCGAAACGCACCACTTGGCTTCCTTTCCCCTTCCCCTCAGTGGCGGCCTTCACTGCTGCCTGAAGCTCGCGCTGGCCGAACGGTTTCGACAGCCGCGGCAACTCGCTCTGCAATCCCTCGGGAAGCTCAGCATAGCCGGTTGCCAGCACGACCGGCATTCCAGGGTGCGTCGTCCTGATCGCTTCGGCGAGTTCCAGCCCTGTGATGCCTGGCATGGCTTGGTCGGTTATGACGAGATCGATTGCTTCGTCGCCCTTGATCATGTCCAGAGCCTTGCGGGCCGAATGGGCTTCAATCACCCGGTGCCCGAGATCCTCCAGCATGGCAGCCGTATTCATCAGGACGAGCGCGTCGTCGTCCACCGCCAAGACGGTGAGAGCAGGCCCGCGGGCCGGTTCCGCTTCACGCACGGGCTGCTTTGCCGTGATCTCGACCTCGGCTGGCGTCACGGCGGGGAGCCAGATTTCAACGGTGGTGCCTTCGCCTTTTCGGCTGTGCAGCACGAGCCGTCCTCCGGACTGCTCGGCAAGACCCTGCACCATGGAAAGGCCGAGACCCGTGCCCTTCCCCACGCCCTTCGTGGTGAAGAACGGATCGGTCGCGCGGGCGAGCGTCTGCTCATCCATGCCCTCCCCGCAGTCCTGGACGGAGAAACAGACATAGTGGCCGGGCTTGAGGCCTGGCGTTCGAGCCTCTATGGTCTCCTCGCGCGCGGCGATGATGATGGGTCCACCCTTCGGCATCGCATCGCGTGCATTGACGGCCAAGTTGAGCAGCGCTGATTCCAACTGGTTGACGTCCGTGCGCACTCGGGGCAGCGACAGCGGAAAGCGCGTCTCTATGCGTATGGTGGGGCCCAGCGAACGCTGCAGCAGTTCGCGCATGCCGCGCACGAGATCCGGTAGATCTATCTCTTCGCTCTGAAGTTCCTGCCGGCGGGCGAAGGCCAGCATGCGCTGCGTCAGCGTGGCGCCTCGTTGCGCGGCCTGCGTCGCGTTTTCCACGAGGGACTTCAGCTTCGGATCATCCGGAATGCGCCGGCGCATCAGTTCCAGGCTGCTGATGATCACCATCAGCAGATTGTTGAAGTCATGGGCCACGCCCCCGGTCAGTTGACCGATGGCCTCGAGCTTCTGGGCTTGGAACAGCGCCTCGCGCGCTTCCTCGAGCGCCCTCTGCGCATCCTTCCGCTCGGTGATGTCACGCGTGACCTTGGCGAAGCCGATCAGGTCGCCACTCTCGTCCTTGATGGCGTCGATGATGACATGGGCCCAGAAACGCGTCCCGTCCTTGCGGATGCGCCAGGCTTCCTTCTCAAACCGGCCTTCCTCGGTGGCGATCTTTAGGCCCTTTTCGGGCTCGCCCCTTGCCCGATCCTCTGGAGGGTAGAATCGGGAAAAATGCTGCCCGATGATCTCCTCCGGCGAATAGCCTTTGATGCGCTGGGCACCTACGTTCCAGCTCGCGATCGTGCCATCCTTGTTGAGCATGTAGATCGCGTAGTCGGTGACGCCCTGCACGAGCAGCTTGAACTGCTCCTCGCTTCTCTTCAGCGCCGCTTCGGTGGCCCTTCTCTCCGTCAGGTCCCGGGTGATCTTGGCGTAGCCGATCAGTTCGCCGCTGGGTGCACGGATCGGATCAATGACGACATGCGTCCAGAAGCGGCTGCCATCCTTGCGCAAGCGCCAGCCCTCTGACTCGAAACGACCGTCGCGGGCCGCCACGTCGAGCGCCCGTTGCGGAAAGCCCTTTGCCTTGTCCTCCGGCGTGTAGAAGCGGGAGAAATGCTGTCCAATGATCTCATCGGCAGTGTAGCCCTTGAAGCGTTGCGCGCCCGGGTTCCAACTCACCACGAAACCGTCCCGGTCCAGCATGTAGACCGCATAGTCGGTGATCGCGTCGACAAGCAGCCTGTACCGGTCATCTTCGCCCAGCGGCGCAGGCTGTCGTTCTTCGTTATCCAATCAATCCCCCTAGGTGCCGCCCCTTTTCGCTAGAGGGTCGAAACGTGAAGTAGGGAATTTGGTTCCACGAAAAATTGTCGCATGGATGCGGCGCGCCAGCCGTATTCGTCTCAGCCTGAGACGGCCAGCGTCAGCACGCCCGCTGCAACGATCAAGGCGGCAGCAAGCCGTCCGCCCCATGGACGCTCGCCGAAGAAGAGAACGCCGATCAATGCCGCGATGACGACGCTGGACTCGCGAATTGCGGATACGGCGCCGATCGGCGCGATCGTCTTGGCATAGAGCACGGTGCCGTAGGCGGTGACGGAGAAGAGCCCGCCAAGCAGACCGATGGCGTACACCCTCCAGTCCACAGTGCCCTTGAGCCGCCTTCGGTTCCACACGATGAAGAAGAAGACAGGCGCTTCCAGCAGGAACAGCCAGCCCATATAGCCGGTCGGACTCTCGGAAATGCGGACGCCGATGCCGTCGGCCACCGAATAGCTGGCAATGGTCAGTCCGAGCAGCAGGGCGACACCCACCGCACGCGGATCTGCATGAGCAGCCCCCCTCTGCAGCGCCAACAGGCAGATGCCGCCTGAGATCGCAATCAGACCCGCCCAGCCGGCCGGCGGCAGCATCTCGCCTATGAGGGCTAGCGCGCCGAGCGCAACGAGCGCCGGCGCCAGGCCGCGCGATATCGGATAGACTTGGCTGAGGTCGCCCAGCCGGTAAGCCTGAAACAGCAGAGCGTAGTAGACGTAGTGGATCAGCGTGGAGAGGAGGATCGGCACCCAACTGGCCAGCGACGGCGGCTCGGAAATCCAGATCAGCACGAGGCCAGCCATGGCGTGAGCAGAGGCGACGGCTGCAAGTACCAGCGCTCGGTCGGAGGCTGCCTTGACCAGCGCGTTCCAACTCGCGTGGAGCACGGCGGCGGATAGCACGAGCGACAAGGCGAATGCGGACATCTTTTCCTCGGACGGTCGCCGCCTGCTTCGACTTCGGGGGCTAGCCTCCTTATGCCCGCCAAAGCGGCCCTGGAATTGACGCAGACGAAGAAGTTCGACCGTCCAAGCCTTGCACCAGAAAAGAAAGTGCCGGCGCGAAGGCCGGCACTTACTCAGGTACTCAGACGGCTAACGTCACGCGCCGTCATACACATAGACCACCATCGAGCCGTCGGGCTGGATCTGGCTTGCCACGACGTTCGACGGCATGACCTGCTGCTCGGCAAGCCGCGCACTGACCACCGTGTTCGCGGTCAGAGCAGCGCGTAGATCATTCACCGGGCGCATGTTCTGGCTCATCGCCGCGTCCCAGGCCTGCTTGTTGGCGCTGGCCCAGTCGTTCACACGCACCACCTTGACGTTCGATACTTGTTTGATCGTTTGCACCTGGCCGGCGACGGTCGTACCCGTAGCCATCACCGGGACGAGCGTATCGACGCTGTTGATGCTGGCGGTGGTCGTCATGTCGGTGCCCGTGTCGGACTCCGCATTGAGCTGCTGCGCTGCCGGATTGATCTGGGTCTGGCCGGTGGAATCCTGGTCCTTGGACTGCGCCGGGCTTTCGGCGAAGCTGGGCGCTGTGAAAGCGGCCATCGCTGCAACGGAAGCGGCAATCAGAAGATTGCGTTTCATCTGTCCATCTCCTTTGGTTGGCCCTCGCCAGAAAAATCCGCGTGACTCGGTAAGGTTCCACGAAACTTCGATGAATAACGCGGCGCCTGGCAGGTTACGCAGGGGACCTGACGAGCTTTCGACCGCCGACATTGATGCAGGAGGTGGTAGACCAACTAACCTTTTGACGTTTGTTCTTCCCAGCGGCCGAGGAAAGCCTCGATCGAGAGCTGCTGCATGTCCGGAATCGCTTCCACTAGCCTATCGAGTGGCCAGTCCCACCAGGCAAGGCGCTCGATTCGGGCGACCGTCCCGTCATCGAACCGCATTCGCAGCGGTCGAGCGGGAACACCGGCAACGATTTCGAACGGCCTCACATCCCTCGCAACGACAGCATTTGCCCCGACAACGGCGCCATTTCCGATCGTGACGCCCGGCATGACCACCGCGCCGTGCCCCACCCACACGTCATGACCTATCACCACAGCTTTCTGACGCCGCCTCTCGCGAAACTCGCTGTCGACGCCGAGGAAGCGGAAGAACTCGTTGGGCCGATACGTAACCTTGTGGCTGGTGACGCGCTCGATCGGATGCTCCAGCGCATTGATCCGGGTGTTGGCCGCGATCGAGCAGAACTTGCCGATGGTTGTGTAGATAGCCTCGGCATGGCGCTCGAAATAGCTGAAGTCGCCGACCGTAACCTCGCGCAGGATCACCCGCTCGCCGATGACCGCGTAGCGCCCCAGCCGCGACGACTTGAGCTCGGCCGTCGGATGGATGCGAGGTTCGGAGTCCTTGAAGCGCAGGTCTGGCCCGGTCATTCCCGGGCTTTACGCGGCCTCCATGCCGCCGGCAAGCTCACTCCGGCTTGCCCTTCGTCCAAACCACCTGCTGCCCGAAGAGAGGAATGCTGGAAATCGACATCTTCGCCGATCCCTGCTGCACCTGCCGCGAATGCGAGAGGTAGATCAGCGTATTGTTCTCCCGGTCGTAGATGCGGTTCACCACCTGCTTCTTCCAGATCAGGCTGATGCCCTGCTTGAACACCTCCTCGCCACTCTTGCCGAGAGCGATGTCACCGATGGTGATCGGGCCGGTCTGGCGGCAGGCGATCGAGGAATCGGATGGATCCTCGAACCAGTTGCCCTTCTGCAGCCGATCGATCACGCCGCGTTCGAAGAACGAGACGTGACAGGTCACGCCCTCAACTTTGGGATCCTTGATAGCTTCGACGATGATGTCGTTGCCGAGCCAGTCCACCCCGACCTCGCCGACGCGCTGGGCCGATGCGGTCCCTGCGAAAAGCGCGAGAAGACTGCCGCCAACGAATGCAATGACGAAGCGCATCAAAATCTCCCTGCCGAGTTGCCGCCGCCTGACGTGGTGCAGAGGGACCGCCGATGCAAGTGAGCGCCAAGAAAATGAGCGGCATCATGCCCCTTCCGAAATGACGCCAGGACGGCTATCACTAGGGCATGACCTTGCCAGGCAGCCACAGCATCCGTTCCGCCGCGAGATGGACCGCGGCTGCACTGCTGCTTGCGGGTGCGACCGGCGGTGCTTTCGCGGCCTGGGAGGCGAAGGGTCCGGACATATTCGTGGCGATGATACAGTCCGGCCTTTCCTGGTGTTTCTAGGCCGGCTTCAGCAAGCCCCACCTTCGCTTAAGACAGGCTGATTACAATGATGCGCGGAATTCTGATCGGCATACTCGTGGCGATGGCAGCGGGTGTAGGCTGGCTTACCTTCGACTGGTACCGCGGCTCGGGCACGGAAGCGTTTGGCGCGCCATTCGCCTTGGTGGATCAGAAGGGCACGCAGGTGACAGAGGCCGCCTTTCGCGGGCATCCCTCGGTCGTCTTCTTCGGCTTCACGCATTGCCCGGAAGTCTGTCCCACCACCCTGATCGAGATGGACAGTTGGCTGAAGAAGCTAGGTGACGAAGGCAAGGACATCCGCGCCTATTTCGTCTCAGTCGATCCGGAGCGCGACACGCCGGAGATCATGAACACTTACGTCAGCAACGTCTCGAACCGCGTCACCGGCATCACGGGTGAACCGGACAAGGTCGCAGCCATGGCGAAGTCCTTCGGCATCTACTCGCGAAAGGTGCCGCTCGAGGGCGGCGACTACACGATGGACCATACCGCCTCCGTCCTGCTGCTCGACCGCAACGGCGGCTTCTTCGGCACCATCGCCTACGGCGAGAATGCCGACACTGCGGTCGCCAAGTTGAAGCGCCTCGTGACGGAAGGCTGAGCAGGCGCGCATGAGCCAGACACGCCTATTCTTCACCGCCGGCAAGCAAGCTGCCGAGCAGTTTTTCACACTGCTTGAGCTCGAATTCGAAGAAGACGGACTGCCGCTCGCATCCATCGAAGTCGACGAGGCGGCGGGCATCCAGGAGATCTCGCTCTATGTCGACGGCGACCCTGCAGACGCCGAGCGCCGCATGACGTCGATCCTGACCAGCCATGGTCATGCCGAGCCGGTATCGCGCGAGGAACTGCCCGATGTCGACTGGGTGGCGCGTTCACTCGAAGGCCTGAAACCGGTGCGGGCTGGCCGCTTCTTCGTTCACGGCAGCCACGATCGCCACCTCAGGCACATCGACGATCTTGCCATAGAGATCGAGGCTGGCCTGGCCTTCGGCACCGGGCACCATGGCACGACGGCCGGATGTCTTGAGATGATTGAACGTGTTGTCTCGAACGAGAAGCCGCGCAACGCGCTGGACCTCGGGACGGGCAGTGCCGTCCTTGCAATCGGCATCGCCAAGCTGGCGCACATCCCTGTGCTGGCGACGGACATCGACCCGGTCGCAACCGGTGTCGCTGAGCAAAATGTCAGGTTCAACGGCGTCGCGGACCTGGTTAACACCGCCACCGCGACCGGCTTCGACCACCCGGCATTCGCCGCCAATGGCCCATTCGATCTGATCGTCGCCAACATACTGGCCGGACCGTTGATGGACCTCGCGCCCGAGATGGCGAGGCATCTGTCGCCTGACGGCTCGCTGATCCTGTCCGGCATACTGGACCGGCAGGGCGATGCAGTGATCGCGGCCTATATGGACCAGCGCTTCCGGCACGTGACCACGCTGCATCGCGAGGGCTGGGTCACCATCCACCTGAAGCACTGAGCCGCACCTGGCGGGCGCCCCTGGGAGATGCTCGCGTTAACCTGAGTGTGTTGCGCTTGGGCCCTCGGCTCGTTGCCTTGACGGGTGGCTGGCGATACGGTCCCGCACTCACACTCCGGGAAGGACGAGACGATGTTCCAGAGCTTCGACGACGTGAGCGACCCGACCCGCGGTGCCGGGCGCGTCAGCGAGCTTCGCGAGTGGATGACCGCCAACGACCTCGACGGCTTCCTGGTGCCGCGCTCCGACGAGCATCAGGGGGAGTACGTCGCCGCCCGCTCGGAGCGACTCGCATGGCTGACCGGCTTCACCGGCTCGGCCGGAGCGGCGCTGATCCTGCGCGAGCGCGCCATCCTCTTCGTGGACGGCCGCTACACGCTCCAGGCCCGCCACCAGGTCGATACCGAAGTCTTCACGATCGAAAGCCTGGTCACCAATCCTCCGCCCGAATGGCTGAAGGAGAATGCGGCCCGCGGCTGGCGCATCGGTTTCGATCCGTGGCTCAGCACAATCGAGGATGCGCGCCGCTTGCGCCAGGCACTGGACAGCCGGGACGCCGAGTTGGTGTCGGTGGAACGCAATCCCATCGACGCGCTCTGGTCGGATCAGCCCGATGCCCCGCTGCAGCCGATCGAGATCCAGCCGATCGAATTTGCCGGCGAACTCACCAAGGACAAGCTTTCGCGGCTGGCGGCCGACATCGCCAAGCACCGGGCCACCCACACGGTGCTGACCGATCCCTCGTCGCTTGCCTGGACGTTCAACATCCGTGGCAAGGACGTGCCGCATACGCCGCTCGCCCTCGGCTTTGCCGTGCTCGCCGCCGAAGGTGCGCCGAAGATCTACATCGACGAGCGCAAGCTGCCCATCAAGTCAAAGGCGTATCTCACACAGATCGCCGACCTCCGTGAGCCGGGCGAGCTTGAGAGCGACCTGGCCGCCCTTGCCCAGTCGGGTGCGGCGATCGCGCTCGACCCGCATCTGGCGGCCGAGCGCCTGCGCGTCCTCGTGCTCGACAATGGCGGAAAGGTCGTCGAGGCGCCCGATCCGGCCCGCGTGCCTCGCGCCACCAAGAATGCCGCCGAGATCGCCGGCACTCGCGCGGCACACAGGCGCGACGGCGCGGCCATGGCGAAGATGCTCTGCTGGCTCGACCGGCAGCAGCCGGGCACGATCGACGAGATCGCGGCGGTCGAGAAGTTGGAGGAGTTCCGCCGCACCACCGGTGACGAGACCCAGATGCCGCTGCGCGACGTCTCCTTCTCGACGATCTCCGGCGCCGGCCCGAACGGCGCCATCATCCACTATAGGGTGTCGCGCGCGACCAGCCGCAAGCTGGGTGACGGCGAGCTCTTCCTCCTCGATTCCGGCGGACAGTACCAGGACGGCACGACCGACATCACCCGCACCGTCCCGGTCGGCACCCCGACCGAGGAGATGTGCGAGCGCTACACGCTCGTCCTGAAAGGCATGATTCGGATTTCGATGCTGCGCTTCCCGCCCGGAACCCGCGGCAGCGACATCGACGTACTGGCGCGCACCGCGCTATGGGAGCACGGCCTCGACTATGCCCACGGCACCGGGCATGGCGTCGGCTCGTTCCTCTCGGTCCACGAGGGTCCGCAGCGCATCGCCAAGACCGGCATGCACAGGTTGCTCACCGGCATGATCCTCTCCAACGAGCCCGGCTACTACAAGGAGGGCCAGTACGGCATCCGCCTGGAGAACCTCATCCTCGTCACGCCCGAGCAAGAGGTGGAGGGCGGCGACATCGCCATGCACGGCTTCGAGACGCTGACGCTAGCCCCTTTCGACAAGCGCATGCTGAAGACTGAGTGGCTCACCCGCCCGGAGATCCACTGGCTGGACGAGTACCATGCCCGGGTCCTGCGCGAGATCGGCCCGATGCTCGACGGCGAGACGCTCGCTTGGCTAGAGCAGGCTACTGCGCCGCTGCCGAAGGACATTAAGGCCTGAGTTGGCGCGGACCATCTGGCATCACCCCCCACCCCTAACCCCTCCCCACAAGGGGGAGGGGAATTTGGCGGCACTGCCACCCAGCACCAATCGTTGACGATTTTTAGCGGCAACAGGGGCGAGATCGTCCCCCACCCCCTTGTGGGGAGGGGTTAGGGGTGGGATTCCAACCTACGCATATGCCCTGGCGCCTCAGCCCAGAACTTGCCGCAGCGCGATCAGCACTGCGGCGCCGGCAAAAAACATGCTCATGGTGCCGAATCGCAGCGCGACGAGTCCGGCGACTACCAGCGCGGCGAGTTCCGCAGGGCCGGCCGAGAAGGCGGCGGGAGCCACCAGCGTAGTCAGCACCGCTGCCGGAACGGCGTTGAGGCCGGCCTCGACGCGCGGGTGTACCCGGTCGAACCGCGAAAGCACCAGATGTCCGCCAATGCGGGTCAGATAGGTGAGGATTGCGCCAGCGATGATGATGTAAAGCGTGTCGCTCATAGCCGTCAGCCCTCCATCTCGCGCTGGACCGGCATCAGCACCGCAAAGATGATTCCCGCGAGCGCGCCGATCGAGACATGCCAGGGAGAGCCCACGGTATTGTAGGCAACCGCCGAGGCGACACCGCTTATCAAAACGATGGGCAGCCAGAGCGGCCGCTTTCGAAAGCCAAGCACGAGGCCGAAGAAATAGATGGTGACAAGGAAGTCGAACCCGAGTGCATGCGGATCAGGTACCAGTTTCCCGAAGACATGTCCGATGCCGGAAACTGCGAGCCAGGAGACGTAGATCGGCAGGCACATGCCCATGTACCAGGCGAACGAAAGCTTTCCGCCGCGCTCGACGCGGTTCTCGGTTTCCGCGTAGACCGGGTCGACCAGGAAGAAGAAGGCCGTGAGTTGCTGGACCAGGGGCCAGCGGCCGATGCGCCGGCCGACCGCCGCGGAATAGAGGATATGGCGGAAGTTCACGGCGAAGATCGAAAGCACCACCAAAGCAGGCGGCACCTTCTGCCCGAACAGTTCGAGCCCGACGATCTGGCTCGCGCCACCATAGATCGCAGCGCTCATCAGCACCGTTTCGAACAGCGTAAGACCCTGGTCGGCAGCGAGAGCGCCGTAGAGCAGCCCGAACGGCGCCGACGCGATCATGACAGGGAGCCCGAGGCGCGCACCATCGAGCAGAGCAGCCTGCGCCGGGGCGTTGAGGTATGCGACCGTCATGGAAACTCCGGATTTCGGAGCCCGATCTAGGTCAATGATCCTGACCTGTCATGCGAATTCGGTTGAGCCATAGATCAAAGGGAGTGATGACAGGCGGGCTGTTGTCCCGTATCCGCGTCATCCCGGCCGACTGGAGCGAAGCGGAAGGAGAGCCGGGATCCATTCCGTGACATCGCGGGGTTGGCACCCGTGCAGAACTCTTCGACACTCCGCAACGGATCCCGGATAGCCGCTTGTCGCGGCGCTCTGCGCGGCTTCCGGGATGACGCGCGATAGCCGCCCTGTCCTACTCCGGAGAGGAACCCCTCACGTTCTGGTCGTAGTACACCAAGGCGCCGTTAATCTTCCGCACTACCCCTGCCCCACCCTCACAAACCACTGGTCCTCGTCGATCACCTCGATCCCGAGGTCGGTTGCCTGCTTCAGCTTGGAGCCGGCGCCGGGGCCGGCCACCACGAGGTCCGTCTTCCTCGACACCGATCCCGCCACCTTGGCTCCAAGCCGCTCGGCCATGGCTTTCGCCTCGTCGCGCGACATGCGCTCCAGCGACCCAGTGAAGACCACGGTCTTGCCCGCGACGGGGGACGAAATCGCAGCAGCCACCTCCTCGTCGAGCGGCGTCACGCCGGCCGCGAGAAGATCATCGACCGCCTGCCGATTGTGCTCCTCATCGAAGAAATCGACCACTGCTTCGGCCACGATCGCCCCGATGCCGCCGACGCCGACCAACTCCTGCCATTCAGGGTTGCCGGCATCTCCCCGGCCGTCCGGCGGCTCGGCCAATTCGGCCGTGCGCCGCAGCGCGTCGAAGCTGTGGAAGTGGCGGGCCAAGCGCTTCGAATTGGTCTCGCCGATGTGGCGGATGCCGAGCGCGTGCAGGAAGCGCCAGAAGGCCACCCGCCTACGGGCGTCGATGGCGGCATAGAGTTTTCGCACCGAGACGGCGCCGAAGCCGTCGATGTTCTCCAGCTTGGTGAGCGAATTCCGCTGCCGCTCCGCCAGCGTGAAGATGTCGGCCGGCGAGCGGATCCTGAGCGAAGGGTCTGGCTGGTTGAAGAAGAACTCGATCTGCTTCTCGCCGAGCCCTTCGATGTCCAGAGCGTTTCGCGAGACGAAATGGCGGATGCGCTCCATCGCCTGCGCCGGGCAGATCAGCCCGCCGGTGCAGCGCCGAACCGCCTCGCCTTCTTCACGCACCGCATGGCTGTCGCAGACGGGGCAGCGGTCGGGGAAGACGTAGGGCGTCGAATCGGCCGGACGCTTCTCCGGGATGATGTCGAGGATCTGCGGGATGACGTCCCCTGCCCTCTGCACGATGACGGTATCGCCGACGCGGATGTCGCGGCCGTCGCGGATCGGCTGGCCGCTGTTGCCGATGCCGCGGATGTAATCCTCATTGTGCAGCGTCGCGTTGACCACCACCACGCCGCCTACGGTCACCGGCTCCAGGCGCGCGACCGGCGTCATCGCGCCGGTTCGGCCGACCTGGATGTCGATGGCCTTCAGCACCGTGGTCGCCTTCTCGGCCGGGAACTTGTGGGCCGTCGCCCAGCGGGGGCTGCGCGAGCGGAAACCGAGCCGCTCCTGCAGGTCGAGGCGGTCGACCTTGTAGACGACGCCATCGATGTCGTAGGGCAGCGTCGCGCGCTGGGCTTCGATCTTGCGGTATTGCGCAATCATCTCGTCCAGCGAATGGCAGCGCACCATCAACTCGTTGACCGGAAAGCCCCAGTCCTTGAACCGCTGCACGGAATCGTACTGCGTCGCCGCGAGAGGCTCGCTGACCTCGCCCCAGGCATAGGCGAAGAATTTTAGCGGCCGCGAGCGCGTGACCTCCGGGTTCTTCTGTCGGAGACTCCCCGCCGCCGAGTTGCGCGGATTGGCGAAGGTTTGGCCGCTGCCGGCCATGCGCTTCACCAATTCCAGGAAATCGTCGCGGCGCATGTAGATCTCGCCACGCACCTCGACCACGTCCGGGACATTCCCGGAGAGCGTCTGCGGGATCTCCTTGATCGTGCGGATATTTGCGGTGACGTTCTCGCCGGTCGTGCCGTCGCCCCGCGTCGCCGCGGTCACCAGCCGGCCCTTCTCATAGCGCAGCGACATCGACAATCCGTCGATCTTGGGCTCGGCCGTGAAGACCAATTCCCGGTCGGCAGGCAGCGAGAGGAAGCGCCGCACCGAGCCGACGAAATCGGTGACCTCCTCGTCGGAGAAGACGTTGTCCAGCGACAGCATCGGCCGGGCATGCACGACCGGTCCAAAAGTGCCGGTCGGGGCAGTGCCCACCGACTTCGACGGCGAATTCTCACGGATGAGCTCGGGGAAGCGCGCCTCGATCGCCGCATTGCGCTGCCGCAGTGCGTCATACTCCGCATCGGAGACGATCGGCGCATCTTCCGCATAATAGCGCCGATCGTGCTCCGCGATTTCGACGGCGAGCAGCGCAAGCTCGTCCGCGGCCTCGGCTTCGGTCAATGCGTCAACGGGCTTGGCTGAATCGGACATGTCGAACGGATTGCCCTCGGGAGTGTCGTCGGCCGCGAAAGGCGGTCGGGGTCAGGCAGGCAAGCTATTCCACCCGCCCTGCCGATATCAACTGACAGCCGCGGTTTCCCCTAGCAACCTCGCGGCCGCCGCGCGCGCCTCGTCGGTGATGGTCTCGCCTGCGAGCATGCGTGCGATCTCTTCCTGACGCGACGGCCTGTCGATCTCGACCACGTTGGTCGAGACCCGCTCCTGACCGGATTTCGAGATCAGGAAATGCGTTTCGGCGCGTGCCGCCACCTGCGGGGCATGGGTGACGGCCAGCACCTGTACGCGATGTGACAGGCGGGCGAGCCTCTGGCCGATCGCGTCCGATACGGCACCGCCCACGCCGGAATCGATCTCGTCGAAGACCAGCGTCGGCGCCGAGCCGCGATCGGCGAGCGCCACCTTCAGTGCAAGCAGGAAGCGCGAAAGCTCGCCGCCCGAGGCGACCTTGATCATCGGGCCGGGCCGCGTGCCGGGATTGGTGCGCACCCAGAACTCGACCTGATCGATCCCCTCCTCGGCGCGGTTCTCGGGCTCGCTGGCGATCTCGACCATGAAGGTGGCCCGCTCCAGCCTCAGCGCCGGCAGTTCGGCCATGACCGCCTTGGCAAGCGCCGCTGCCGCCGAGCGGCGCAGTTCCGAGAGATGGGAAGCAGTGGAGTCGTAGGCCGCGCGCGTCGCTTGCGCCTGGCTTTCGAGTGCCTGCAGCTTCTGTTCGCCGGCATCCAGGTCGGTCAAGTCGGCCACCATCGCGTCCCGCAGTTGCGCCAGATCGTCCACTTGGACATTGTGCTTGCGGGCCGCCGCACGCAGCGCGAACAGCCTCTCCTCGGCCTTCTCGAGGCGCTGGGGATCGTATTCGGTCGCGCGCAGAGCCGCATCGATGCCGGATTGTGCCGCATCGAGCGAGATCAGCGCTTCGTCCAGCGCCTTCACGATATCGTCCAGTAGATTCGGAGCCTCCGGCGCCTTGCGCTGCAGCCGTCGAAGCAGGCCCGCCAGTTGCGGCAGCGGCGAGCCGGAGCCGGATAAGAGATCCTGCGCGTCCTTGATCTCGGCGGCGATCTTCTCGACACGCATCATCGAGGCGCGCATCTCCGCGAGGTCCGTCTCTTCCCCCGGCTGGGGGTCGAGCTTGGAAAGCTCGGCGACGGCCGCGCGCAGATAGTCTGCCTCGCGAGCCGCGGCTTCCACCCTGGCGCGGTGCCGCGCGAGTTCCTGCTCGGCGTCGCGCCACTGGCGCCATGCGGCCGCGCAGGCTCGCACTTCGCCCACATGGCCGCCGAAAGAGTCGAGGAGCTCGCGATGCGCGCTGGCATCCACCAAAGCCCGTTCGTCGTGCTGTCCATGGATCTCGACCAGCGCCCGGCCGATGTCGCGCATCAATCCGACGCTGGACGGCTGGTCGTTGACGAAGACGCGGGTTCGTCCATCCGCCGTCTGCACTCGCCGCAGAATGATGTCGCCCTCGTCCTCGAGGGCGTTGTCGGCGAGGATCGCGCGAGCCGGGTGGTTGCGCGGCACGTCGAACACGGCCGTGACCTGACCCTGGGGGGCGCCATGCCGCACGAGAGAGGCGTCACCGCGCGCCCCCATTGCCAGCGAGAGAGAGTCGAGCAGGATGGACTTGCCCGCCCCGGTCTCGCCGGTCAGCACCGACAGGCCGGGCGAGAAGTCGATGTCCAGCCGGTCGATGAGGACGATGTCCCGGATTGAAAGGCGAACCAGCATCGCCTGAGTGTCAGGCGCCGGTGATGAGCTTCCCGGCCTTCGACAACCAGGATCCGGAATTCTCACGCGGCTGCAGGCCACCCGATTGCAGGAGCTTGTAGGAGTCCTGGTACCACCGGCTGTCCGGATAGTTCTGGCCAAGCACGGCGGCCGCGGTCTGCGCCTCGGTGGTCAGCCCCATCGCGTAATAGGCTTCCGTCAGGCGCGCGAGCGCCTCCTCGATGTGGCGGGTGTTGGAATAGTTCTCGACCACGTAGCGGAAGCGCTTGATCGCCGCGATGTACTCGCGCCGTTCGAGATAATAGCGCCCGGTCTGCATTTCCTTGCCGGCGAGTTGGTCGCGGGCGAAGCGGATCTTTTCGCGTCCGTCGTCCACATATTCCGATTCGGGCCAGCGCTGGACGAGTTCCTCCATCGCCTCGATGGTGCGGCGCGTCTCCTTCTGGTCCTGGGTCACATCGCGGATCTGGCGGAAGTAGCTGAGGCCGACGATGTACTGGGCATAGGCCGCGTCCGGCGAGGTTGGATAGAGCGTCACGTAGCGCTTGGCGGCGTTGATCGCCTCGTCGTACTTGCCCTGCCGGTAGTTGGCGAAGGCGCCCATCACCATCGATTTGCGGGCAAATTCCGAATAGGGATGCTGACGGTCGATGGCCTCGAACTTGCGGCTTGCTTCCGTGAGGCGTCCCGCATCCATGTTGGCAAGCGCCTGGTTGTAGAGGGCGTCCGCGGGCTCAGTCTGCTCGACGTAAGTGGAGAGATCGAGGTCATCATCCGTGGACGCGCAGCCGGAAAGCACGAGTGGCGCGCTGACGACACCGGCGGCCAAAACAAGGTTCCGAAGTCGTCGGGTCTCAAAAGCAGCGCGCATAAACAACATTAGCCGATTCGCCCCCTGGTGCCCCACAGATCAAAGGCGAGCAGCCTTAAACCAGAACAACTCGCGACGGCAACGCTATCCCCACGCAATCGCTCTTTTTTGTGGCCGTGAATGCAGAAGTCACGACTTACCAGCGGATGAGATGCTGCAGCAGCTCAAAGCACCCAGGGAGCGTAAACCGGCGCATTCACTGCGATCATCTCCGCAGTCCGGCCGCTTGCCCGACGGTTGGTCTCGACGATCTCGAATGCCGACCGGTCGGAAAGGAGATGCCGCAGCGCTGCGGCATTCAGCTTGTGGCCGCCACGGTAGGAGCGGAAGCAGCCAATGAAGCGAGCCCCCGCGAGCGCTAGGTCGCCCATAGCGTCGAGCGTCTTGTGGCGCACGAACTCGTCCTCGTAGCGCAAGCCTTCGACATTGATGACGTTGTGGTCGTCGCCGATGACGATGGAGTTCTCGAGCGAGGAGCCGAGCGCATAGCCGGCAGCCCAGAGTTTCTCGACATCCCGCATGAAGCCGAAGGTGCGGGCCCGAGAAATGTCGCGCCGGAACGTATCCGGCTCGATGTCCGCCGCAAAGGCCTGACGGCCGACGGCTGGGCTTTCGAAATCGATCTCAACCTCGAAGCGCGTGCCGCGATAGGGCCGGAACTCGGCCCAGGAGTTACCATTATCGATCCGCACGGGCTTCACCACGCGAATGTAGCGCCGTTTCACGTCGAGCGCCTCGATGCCCGCCTGGTCGATCGCGTCAACAAACTGCGCCGCACTGCCGTCGAGTACGGGCACCTCATTTCCGTCGATTTCCACGACAAGATTATCGATGCCCAGGCCGAACAGCGCTGCCATCAGGTGCTCGACGGTAGCGACATGAAACCCGGATGCATTGCCGAGGAGCGTGCAGAGCGCAGTGGCCCCGACTTCCGAAACCAGCGCCGGCAACTGCCGACCGGCCCCGCGCTCGCCATTGTAGACGAAGACCACGCCCGTGTCGGCTTCCGCCGGATTGAACCGAATCGTGACCGGCTTGCCGCTATGGACCCCGATACCAGATAGGCTCACGCACGATTTTATCGTCGTCTGCAGGTCGTGCAATTTCGTCCCCATGCCCCTCGCGCCCAAAGCCGCAGCCACTCCCCAATTGCTGCGACATTGCTCTCCTAGCGGAACGGCCTAACGGTCCTATTCCTGCCATGTTTCGATGGCGAAAATAGACTTCCCGAAGGTTCCCTCCAAATCACTCTTTTTTACCTTGTGTTACCGCGCAGGCCCTCGCTGCACGCCCACAAGCTATTGTTTTACATCACTGATTCAGAGAAGCGGGCAGATGTTTTGTGACATCTGCCCGCCGCCTTTGTTAACAGCCGTTTACGCTTCAGTTGGCTTGCCGGCGAAGGAACGCCGGAATCTCCAGCTGATCGTCCTCGTGCGCAGCCGCGCGCGGCTGCGGCGCGATCCTTCCATGTTCGTCCAGTTGCGCCCTGCGGGGTGCGTAGAGCTGCGGATCCTGGCTGTTGAGGCGCCGGGCCTCAGGCGCAGGCTGGCGCAGCTTCGGCTCGCGCGGCTGTGCCGGCTCGAGCCGTGCAGGCTCCTCCTCGCGCCGCGTCAGGCCGACGGTGAGCCGCTTCAAGAGACCCATCGGACCACGGTCCTCCTGCTCGACCGGTCGGGCTTTGGCTTCGGCCTCGGCCCGGACCATCGGCGGGAAATCCTCGACGCGGGGCATTCTCGGCGGCGCCGCCACAGGCTGCGGCGCGGGCCTGACTGCCTCGGCAGGCTGGGCCTGCACCGGCTGCGGAGCCATGACCGGCTGGGCAACCATCGGCGCATGGACTGGAGCAGCAGCCATCGCAGGCTCAATCGGACGAGCAGCGACAGGCTCGGTCGCCCCATGGAAGATCGTGCTTTGCGGGCGGAATTCCTCGGCAGGCGCCGGCTGCGGGCGTGCCGCGTTGATAGCGCTCTGTTCGGCCATGCGAATGGCATCCGCCACTGGATCAGCCGCACGCGGCTGAGGCGCCTCGGCCGCCGGCCGCTGCTCCGGACGCGGAGCGGCCTTCTGCGGCTGCCGGATCATGATAGGGGCGGCGGCGATCTGCTCGGCCGACTTGTCGATGCCGGTGGCGACGACCGAGACGCGGATGACACCTTCGAGTTCCTCGTCGAAGGTCGCGCCAAGGATGATGTTGGCATCCTGATCCACTTCCTCGCGGATACGGGTCGCTGCCTCGTCGACCTCGAACAGCGTAAGGTCGCGGCCACCGGTGATCGAGATCAGCAGGCCCTTGGCGCCGCGCATCGAGGTCTCGTCGAGCAGCGGGTTGGAGATCGCGGCCTCCGCGGCGGCCATGGCGCGGCCCTCGCCGGAGGCTTCGCCTGTGCCCATCATCGCCTTGCCCATCTCGCGCATCACCGAGCGGACGTCGGCGAAGTCGAGGTTGATCAGGCCTTCCTTTACCATCAGGTCGGTGATGCAGGCCACGCCCGAGTAGAGCACCTGATCGGCCATCGCGAACGCATCGGCGAAGGTGGTCTTGTCATTGGCGAGCCGGAACAGGTTCTGGTTCGGAATGACGATGAGCGTATCGACAGACTTCTGTAGTTCCTCGATGCCGAGATCCGCCGTTTTCATGCGGCGCTGGCCCTCGAAATGGAACGGCTTCGTGACGACGCCGACGGTGAGGATACCCTTTTCGCGTGCTGCCCTGGCGACGACCGGGGCCGCACCGGTGCCGGTGCCGCCGCCCATGCCAGCGGTGACGAAGCACATGTGCGTGTTGGAGAGGTGGTCGACGATCTCGTCGATGCACTCCTCCGCGGCAGCCCGGCCGACCTCCGGCTGCGAGCCGGCGCCGAGGCCCTCGGTGACGTGCGCGCCGAGTTGGATCAGCCGCTCCGCCTTCGACATCGTGAGCGCCTGCGCGTCGGTGTTGGCGCAGACAAACTCGACGCCACGAAGGCCGGCCGTGATCATGTTGTTGACTGCGTTGCCGCCACCGCCGCCCACACCGAATACGGTGATCCGGGGCTTCAGCTCCGTGATGTCCGGTCTCTGGAGATTGATGGGCATATCCTCGTCCTTTTGCCTTCCTGCCGCGTCGCCGCTGCGGCGTTCTGATGGGGCTCGCCCCGCCGAATTAGAAACTATCTCTCAACCACTGACTCATGCGCTGGAAACGGCCGCCCGTTCCGCTCATGCGCAAACTCGTACTTCCACTCACCCGGTCACCTTCAAAACTCGCGACCTGCGGATAGATCATCAGTCCGACCGCTGCCGAAAAGGCAGGGCCTTTGGCTGCTTCCGGCAGACCGGCGACGCCCAACGGGCGCCCGATCCGCACGTTGCGGCCAAGGATGCGGCGCGCCGCATCCGGCAGGCCGGCGAGCTGGCTCGCACCGCCCGTCAGCACCACGCGTTTTCCGACGATGTTGCCGTAGCCGGACTTGTTGAGCCGGTCTCGAAGCAGCTCCAGCGTCTCCTCGATACGAGCCCGAATGATTCGAGTCATCACCGAGCGCGGAACCTGCAGCGGAACCTCGCCTTCCTCTCCGATCGGCTGCACGATGACCACGTCGCGGTCGTCGGCGCTGCCCGGCAGCGCCGAGCCGTGCATCACCTTCAGCCGCTCCGCCTCGTCGACGCGGGCCGACAGCCCTTTCGCGAGGTCGAGCGTGACGTGCGTGCCGCCGATCGCGATCGCGTCCGCATGCACGAACTTGCCGTCGGCGAAGACCGAGATCGTCGTGGTGCCGCCGCCCATGTCGATGCAGGCAGCACCCATTTCGAGTTCGTCGTCGATGAGCGAGGCCAGGCCGCTGGCATAGGGTGTGGCCACCATGCGCTCCACCGACAGGTGCGCACGATTGATGCAGAGCTCGAGGTTGCGCAGCGGAGCGGCATCCCCGGTCAGTACATGCATGTCGACGCCCAGCGCATCGCCGACCATCCCTCGCGGATCGCGGATGCCCCGCTCGGCATCCAGAGAGAACGCCACTGGGAGAGCGTGCACCACTTCGCGCTCGGCCTTCAGCGCCTGCTTCGCGCCGGCGGCGAGGACGCGCTTGATATCGCCTTCGTCGACATCGTGCCCGCGCAGATTGATGGTCGCCGTGTAGGTATGGCTCTTGAGCCGGCCGGAAGTCAGGTTGACCAGCAGCGAGTCCACAGTCAGGCCGGCCATCCGCTCGGCGGCATCGACAGCCAGGCGGATCGCCTGCTCGGCGCGGTCGAGATCGATGATGACGCCGGATTTCACACCAAGGGACTTCTGGTGACCGATGCCGATCACCCTGGCCTTGTGCGTGCGGCCGCGCAGGATCTGACTCGGCTCGCACGGCTTCAGCTCCGCGATGACGCAGCAGATCTTGCTCGAGCCGACATCGAGAACCGTGACGATGCCGGCCCTATGCTGCGAACCATCCTTCTTGCCGCCGAGCCAGCTCATGTGCGCTTCTCCGGCTTCTTCTTCCCGGCCTTGGTCAACGCTGCCTGCCTCTCTTCCGCGGCCTCGGGCGTAAGCTTGAGCACCATCCGATCTGGGAAGCGCAGATCGATCGCCGCCAGTTGGCGCTTGAAGAGGCCGCTCTCCTCCTCCGCCCGCAGCAGGTTCTCGATCGCAGCATCGACGCCCGTTTCGGGCAGCTTGACCGTCATTCCGTTGTCCAGACGCAGATCCCAGCGGCGGTTCGCGACCTGGATGTAGCCCTTAACCCGCGACTTGAGCTCGGGATGCCGGGCGATCTGATCGACAAAGGCGGCTGCGTGCTCTGCAGCACCGGCTCCGACTACCAGCGGCAGGTCCGTATGGCGTCCGGGCGTGAGCGGCACGATGACGTTACCCTTGCGCCCGATGATCGAAAGCTGACTGCCCTGCTGCCAGATGGCGAAGGGCTCACGCTCGACGATCCGGATCTCCAGCGTCTCGGGATAGACCTTGCGGATCGAAGCGGATTCAATCCAGGGCAGCGACGAGACGCGATCGCGCGCATCGTCGACATCAAAGCCCACGAGCGATGTCCAACCCGTGAGGTCCAGCGTCTCGAGAAGGTCGATCTCGGACGTCTCGCGATGGCCGACGATCCGCACCTGATCCACGGCGAAGCCGGTGCGGGCGGTGACCGACTGCGCCACCTCAGGCATCAGGCCGCCAACATAGGTACCGTACAGCCCGGCCGCGGCGAGCAGCGCCGCACTCGCCATGGTTGCCGAGTAACGAGGCGGAACGAAATCACCCGTGCCAAGCCGCGCGAACAGACGCGCCGGCCTACGCAGCCACCGCGGAAGCAGGATACGACCGTCGAGCCGCGCATCCGGCACGCCGGCCGATCTGCTGCCTTGCCAACGCCTCAACGCGAACACGACGCGTCCTCCACCATCCAACTCAGCAACTCGCCAAAGGAATGACCCGCCTCTGCGGCAATCTCCGGAACGAGCGACGTCGGCGTCATGCCCGGCTGGGTATTGATTTCGAGCCACACGACCTCACCATTTTCCGAATGGCGATCGTCGTAGCGGAAGTCGGATCGAGAGACGCCCCGGCAGCCGATTGCTTGATGAGCCTTGAGGGCCAGTGTCTGTATCTTTTGGTAAATATTTAATGAAATTTTCGCAGGCACGACGTGTTTTGATCCGCCGGGCACGTACTTGGAGTCGTAATCGTAGAAGGCGTGACCGGTCGGGACGATCTCGCAGACGCCCAGCGCTACATCGCCCATGACCGCACAGGTCAGTTCGCGCCCATAAATGTAGCGCTCGACCATGACCCGTTCGCCATACTGCCAGTCAGGCGAAGAAACGATCTGAGGCGGAGCGGTCTGACCTTCCTTGACGATCACGACACCGAAGCTCGACCCCTCATTGACGGGCTTCACCACATAGGGCGGCTTCATGGGGTGGACGTTCTGTATGTCGAAGCGATTCATCACCCGCGACTCGGCGACCGGGATGCCCGCCGCCTTGGCGACCTTTTTGGCAAGCTCCTTGTTCATGGCCAGCGCCGAGGCGAGCACACCCGAATGCGTATAGGGTATGCCGAGATACTCCAGGATTCCCTGAATGGTGCCGTCCTCGCCGTAAGGACCATGGAGCGCATTGAAAGCGACGTCGGGCTTCATCTCGGCAAGCACGCTCGAGACATCCCGATCGACATCGACGCGCGTGACGCGGTAGCCCTCGGCTTCCAGTGCATCAGCGCAAGCTTTTCCCGACGACAGGGACACGGGCCGCTCCGACGAAAAGCCACCAAGCAGAACAGCTACGTGCTTTTTCGACATCCCTGCTGCATCCCCTCAGATACGCACTTCACCAGAGTTTCCGGACAGAGTCCGGGCATGTCCGGCAAGCTCCCCTCTCGCCAGTTACGCCTCGCACGACTCAAATCAGGAAACGCGTCTGACCCAAAGAATCAGAGTGGGGATTCCGTGGCAAGCACTGATTTTAGTAAAATTGTAATTGTTTGATTGCGCGGCCGCATTCGGGCTGGACTATGGCATTTTGGACTCACTGGGAGCGCCGGTAGGGCCGCTCGAGGGCTACAGCAGTTGTCCGAGGAACTCCTGCACCTCGTGGCCCGGCTTGAAGCGGCCGAGGCGCTTGATCTCCCACTGCAGCCGGATCCCGGATTTCTCCAAAACGCGGGCGCGAACCGTCTCGCCGAGATATTCGAGATCATAGCCGCTGGCATTGCCCGTGTTGATCATGAAGTTGCAATGCAGGGGCGACATCTGCGCCCCGCCGATCATCAGGCCGCGGCAGCCCGCCTTGTCGATCTCCTTCCAGGCGGACGTACCCTCTGGGTTCTTGAAGGTGGAGCCGCCGGTCTTCTCGCGGATCGGCTGGACGGTCTCGCGATGATGCTGGACCGCGTCCATGGCAGCCTTGATCACGTCATGCTCTTCCGGCGCGCCTTCGAAGATCGCCGAGGTGAAGATCAGGTCGGAGGATGCAGTGGAGGCTCGATAGCTGTAGCCCATCGCCGCGTTCGACAGGATGTGGAGTTCTCCATTGCGGTCGAGCGCGCGCACCTCGACGACGCGCTCCCGCGTCTCGACGCCATTGGCGCCGGCGTTCATGCGCAGGGCGCCGCCGATGCCGCCGGGGATGCCGTGATAAAAATGGAAGCCGCCGATCCCAGCCTCAAGCGCAAGGGCTGCCACCCGCTTGTCGGGTGCGGCCGCGCCCGCCCGGATCCGCGTCGGCGAAATGACCTCCGCCTGACCGAATCCTTTTGCCGATAGCCGGATCACGAAGCCGGGTATACCGCCCTCCCGTACCAGGAGGTTGGAGCCGATGCCGACGACGGTCAGCGGCACGTCCTCCGGGACGGCCTTGAGGAATGCGGAAAGATCCTCCTCGTCGGCCGGCTGGAACAGCGCGTCGGCCGCCCCTCCGGCGCGGAACCAGGTGATCTTATCCATCTCGGCGTCGGGCGTGATGCGGCCGCGCAGGCCCGTCAACCGGTCGCCGAGTTTCGAAAGAAGCGCCTCGCCGCGCCTCATGCCGGCTCCCCGCCGAGGTCCTTCGGCAGGGCATAGGCCCACTGCGTGATATTGCCGGCCCCGAGGAAGACGACGAAGTCGCCCGGCTGAGCCAGATCACGGACCGCTGGCGCGATGTCGGCGGGACCTTCGATGTGGCGGGCATCACGGTGGCCACCCGCACGGATTCGCTGCGCCAGGGCCTGCGAGTTGATGCCCTCGATCGCGTCCTCGCCGGCGGCGTACACCGGCGCGATCATGATCGTATCGGCGTCGTTGAAGCAGGCGGAGAAATCGTCGAAGAGATCGCGCAGCCGGGTATAGCGGTGCGGCTGGGCGATCGCGATCACGCGCCCCTTCGCGGCGTCGCGCGCGGCCTTCAGCACCGCCTTTATCTCCACCGGATGGTGACCGTAGTCGTCGAAGATGCTCACGCCGTTCCAGGTGCCGGTCGGAGTGAAGCGGCGTTTCACGCCGCCGAAGCCGGAGAGCCCCTTGCGGATCGCCGCGTCGGAGATGCCGAGTTCGCGCGCGACCGCGATGGCCGCGGTGGCGTTGGACACATTGTGGCGCCCTGGCATCGGAAGCCGCAGCCCCTCTATCCGGGTCTGGGCTCCGGTCTTGCGGTGGCGGATCAGGACGTCGAACTGGGAGGCCGCGCCGTCCATGCTGTGGTTGACGAAGCGGACGTCCGCCTGCGCATTCGAGCCGTAGGTGATGACGCGGCGATCCTCGATGCGGCTGACCAGCGCCTGCACTTCCGGGTGATCGGTGCACATCACGCCGAAACCGTAGAACGGGACGTTCTCGACGAACTGGCGGAAGGCTTCCCGCACCTTGTCGAAGGTGCCGTAGTGGTCGAGGTGCTCGGGGTCGATGTTTGTCACCACCGCGATGTCGGCCGGCAACTTGAGGAATGTGCCGTCGCTCTCGTCGGCCTCGACCACCATCCAGTCGCCCTCGCCCATACGGGCATTGGTGCCGTAGGCATTGATGATGCCGCCATTGATGACGGTGGGGTCGAGCCCGCCGGCGTCGAGCAGCGCCGCGACCATCGAGGTGGTCGTCGTCTTGCCATGCGTGCCGCCGATCGCCACCGCCTGGCGGAAGCGCATGAGTTCCGCAAGCATTTCCGCGCGTCGCACGACAGGCAGCAGCCTTTCGCGCGCGGCGATCAGTTCCGGATTGGATTTCTTGATGGCCGTCGAGACGACCACGACCTCGGCATCGCCGAGGTTCTCGGCGCGATGACCGACGAAGCAGTCGATGCCCTTCTCACGCAGGCGCTGGACATTGGCGCCGTCGGCCTGGTCGGAGCCCTGCACCTTATAGCCGAGATTGTGCAGCACCTCGGCAATGCCGCTCATGCCGATGCCGCCGATGCCGATGAAATGCACCAGCCCGATGCTGCGTGGCATCTTCATGGGCGCTCTCCGTCACTGGTTCCGTCTGGAAATTTCCTTGCGGCAATAGCCTCTGTGAGGTCGGCGAGCAACTTCGCCGCGTCGGGCTTGCCGGCCGACTTGGCCGCGGACGCCATCGCCGAGAGCCTCTCCGGATCGTCCATGAGCCGGCCCAGAAGCTCGGCGATGCGCTCGTGCGAAAATGTCTCCTGCGGATGCACCTCCGCGCCTCCGGCGGCCGCGAGTGCGGCGGCGTTCGCTGCCTGGTCGTGATCCAGCGCGTGGGGATAAGGCACCAGCAGGGCGGGCCGACCGATCACCGCAATTTCCGACACCGTCGAAGCTCCCGAACGCGAGATGACGAGATGAGCACCTGCGATCTTTTGGGAAAGGTCGGTGAAAAACGGCGAGACTTCGGCTTCAACCCCTAGGGCGGAATAGGCTCTCCGGACGCGGTCGACACCTTCCATGCGCGCCTGTTGGATGATCTTCAACCGCCCGCGCTGCCCCTCGGGGAGCATGGCGATCGCCTCCGGGATGGCGTCAGAGAAGAACTGCGCACCCTGGCTGCCGCCGAAAACCACAAGATGGAAGGGCTCACCCGCGCCGGAGGGCCTGTAGCTAGTCTTGGCGGCCTCCAGCACTGGCGGTCGGACCGGATTGCCGGTCACCACGATCTTCGATGCCTCTGGTCCGCCATCCGTTGCGAGGAAACCGCCCGCAATGGCGCTGACGCGCCGCGAGAGAGCCTTGTTTGCGCGCCCCATAACGGCGTTCTGCTCGTGGATGAGCGTCGGAATCCTGCGCCGGGTTGCCGCATAGAGCGGCGGCAGCGTGGGATAACCGCCGAAGCCGACGACTGCAGCAGGCTTGATCCTGCGAGTGAGTTCGGCCGCCTGGCGCACGCCCTGCCATATCTTCCAGAACGCCGAAACCAGAGTCACCGGGTTACGGCCACTGAGGGTGGCGGAAGCAATCGGGTGGATCTTCACGGCCGGGAAGTTCCCGATGTATCGTCCGGCCCGCTCGTCCGTGGCGAGATGGACCACCCATCCGCGCGCAATCAGTTCGTAGGCGAGCGCCTCCGCGGGGAACAGGTGACCACCGGTCCCGCCAGCCGCAAGCAAGATAGTTCCCTTCGCCATGCCGAGCCGCCGCTATTCTGCAGCCAATGCATGGCGCGCGAGCATCGCGATGCCGGGTTGCTTGCGCCGCTCCGGCTTCTTGCGCGTGAGCGCCAGCACCATGCCCATCGAGACGGCGACCGCGATCAGCGAGGAGCCGCCATAGGAGATGAACGGCAGCGTCATGCCCTTGGCCGGCATCATCTGCAGGTTGACGCCCATATTGATGATCGACTGGAACCCGAACACCGCCACCAGTCCCGACACCGCGTAGCGCGTGAAATCGTCGTGCTCCTTGAGAGCGGTACTCAAGCCGCGCAGCACAATGAAGGCAAACAGCGCCATGATCAGGAAGCACATGACAATGCCGAATTCTTCGCCGGCGACGGCGAAAACGAAGTCGGCATGGCTGTCTGGGATCATTCGCTTTACCGTGCCCTCGCCCGGCCCGACGCCGAACCAGTTGCCACTGATCACGGCGTCTTTCGCCATGTCGACCTGGAAGGTGTCGCCCTCACCGGTCAGGAAGCGGTCGATGCGGCCGGCAAAGTGGTCGAAGGTGAAGTAGGCGCCGAACGCGCCCAGGACCGCCACCGAGAGGATCACGATGATCCAGAGCCAGGGCATCCCCGCCATGAAGAACATCACGCCCCAGGTCCCGGAAATCAGGATCGTCTGTCCGAGATCGGGCTGCAGGACCAGAAGGCCCACCGCCAGGCCGAGCAGCATCAGGGCAAGAAAGTTGCCGGGGATTGCCGCATTGCGCGCTTTCTCGGCAAACAGCCAGGCACAGATAATGACGAATGCGGGCTTTAGGAACTCGGACGGCTGGATCGAGATCCCGAAGATGGAGACCCAACGGTGCGCGCCCTTCACCTCGACCCCGACGTAGAGCACCGCCACCATCATCAGCAGCGACACGCCCAGCATGATGATTGCGAGCCTTCTCACCTGGCGCGGCGTCAGGAACGACACCGCAAGCATCGCCGCCAGCGCCGGGATCATGTAGACGATCTGCCGGGTCGCGAAATGGAAGCTGTCGAGACCGATGCGCTCGGCCACGGCCGGGCTCGCGGCGAAGGAGAGGAGGATTCCCAGCCCCATCAGCGACAGGAAGGCTGCAAGGAACCAGCGGTCGACCGTGCGCCACCAGACGGTCACCGGACGACGATCAAGTCTGCTTTCCATCAGCGCGTCCCTCCAATCGGCGTGATGTCGTCGAGGGCCTCCACTGCCGCGCGGAAGGCCTCGCCGCGGATCTCGAAGTTGCGAAACTGGTCGAAGCTTGCGCAGGCCGGCGAGAGCAGCACGACGGCTTCGGCACTCTCGTCTTCGGCTGCATCGTTGGCCGCATGCTCGACGGCAGCGGCGAGCGTGCCGGAGATCTCGTAGGGCACCGCCTCCCCGAGCGTCGCGGCAAAGGCCGGCGCCGCTTCGCCGATCAGGTAGGCCTTGGCAATGCGCGGAAAAAAGGAGCGGAGGGCCTCGATGCCGCCCTCCTTGGGAAGCCCACCTGCGATCCAGTAGATCCGCGGGAAGCTCGACAGCGCCGGCGCCGAAGCGTCGGCATTGGTCGCCTTGGAGTCGTTGACGAAGAGGACGCGGTCCCTGCGCCCCACCTGCTCCATCCGGTGCGCGAGACCCGGGAAGGTCTCGAGCCCGGACTGGATCTCGCCGAGGTCGAGCCCGACCTTGAGGCAGGCGACGATGGCGGCAAGGGCGTTCTGCGCATTGTGCTGCCCGCGGAGCGAGCCGATCCCTTCCAGGAATCCGACGCGGCTGTACCGGCCCTCTATGGCCTCCATGATGTCCGTGCCGTCGGCGAAATAGCCGTCGGTCAGGGGCAGGCGCTTGGAGATGCGGATGACCTCCTTGCCCGCCTTCTCGAGCCTGTCGGCGATCTGCGCGCAGTAGACGTCGTCGACGCCGACGATCGCCGTGTCGCTGCCCGAGACCAGCCGCTCCTTGATGGAAGCGTAGTGCTGCATCGTCCCGTGGCGGTCGAGATGGTCCGGGGTGAGATTGAGCAGGATGCCCGCCGTCGGATTGATCGAGGGAGCGAGATCTATCTGGTAGGAGGAACATTCGACCACGTAGAAGCGGTCTTCCACGATCGGTTCGAGGGTCATCACCGCACGGCCAATATTGCCGCCCATCTGCGTGTCGCGCCCTGCATGCTTGAGGATATGAGCGGTTAGGGCCGTCGTCGTCGACTTCCCGTTCGTCCCCGTAATGGCGATGAAGGGCGCCCTTGGCGCCTGGGCCGTGCGCTCGCGCGCGAACAGTTCGACGTCGCCGATGATCTCGACGCCGGCTCCTCGGGCCAGTTCCACGGTCCAGTGGGGTTTCGGATGGGTGAGCGGCACGCCGGGCGAAAGCACGAAGCTCGCGAGCCCGCCCCATTCGGCGCCGCGAAGGTCGCCGGTCGGAATCCCCTGTTCGGTGGCGCGTGCAACGCTCTCGGGATTGTCGTCCCAGCAGAGGACTTCGGCGCCGCCCTCCATCAGCGCACGGCCGGTCGCGATCCCCGAGCCGCCGAGCCCGAAGAGCGCCACTTTCTTTCCGGCGAAGGAGCGCGCGGGGATCACGGAAATCACCGCAGCTTGAGGCTGGAAAGCCCGACGAGGGCAAGGATGACGGCGATGATCCAGAAGCGGATCACCACCTGGCTCTCGGTCCAGCCGAGTTTCTCGAAATGATGGTGGATCGGCGCCATCAGGAAGACCCGCTTGCCGGTAATCTTGAAGTAGCCGACCTGCACGATCACCGAAAGTGCCTCCATGACGAACAGGCCGCCGATGATGGCAAGCACGATCTCGTGCTTGGTGGCGACGGCGATGGTGCCGATCAGGCCGCCGAGCGCCAGCGAGCCGGTGTCGCCCATGAAGATCGCCGCCGGCGGGGCGTTGAACCACAGGAAGCCCAGACCGGCGCCGATGACCGCACCGAGGATGACGGCCAGTTCACCGGTACCGGGGACGAAGTGGATCTGCAGGTAGTCGGCGAAAACCGCGTTGCCGGAGAGATAGGCGATCACGCCGAAGGACGCGGCGGCGATCATGATCGGAACAATCGCCAGCCCGTCCAGCCCGTCGGTGAGGTTTACCGCATTGCCGGCCCCCACGATGACGAAGCACGAGAACGGGATGAAGAACAAGCCGAGATCGATGACCAGTTCCTTGATGAAGGGAAAGGTCAGCGACGAGGCGAAGCGCCCCTGCCCAGCCTGCATGATCACATAGGCGGCGATGGCCGCGATCACGAACTCGACGGCGAGGCGCGACTTGCCGGAAAAGCCCAGATGAGACTGCTTCGTGACCTTGAGATAGTCGTCATAGAAGCCGATCGCGCCGAAGCCGATCGTGACCAGAAGGACCACCCAGACATAGATGCTGGTGATATTGGCCCAGAGCAGGCTCGAGGCGATGATTCCGGAGATGATCATCAGCCCACCCATGGTCGGCGTGCCGGCCTTCTTGAAATGCGTCTGCGGGCCGTCGGCGCGGATCGGCTGGCCCTTGCCCTGCCGGATCCTGAGCGCGTCGATCATCCCCGGACCGAAAATGAACACCAGAAGCGCCGCAGTGATCAGCGCTCCACCGGTCCTGAAGGTGATGTAGCGGAAAACGTTGAAGGCCGAGACTTGGTCGGAGAATGAGACGAGTAGAGTGAGCATGCGTTCCCCCGGACCGCGGTCAGTTTGGTTTCTGGCCGCCGGCGCAAGCCGGGAACCGGTTCAGGAGCGCGTCCACGAGCTTCGAAAAGCCCACCCCCTTTGATGATTTCACCATCACTACGTCGCCCGGTCCGATCTCTTTGAGCAGGATCGGCTTGAGGTCATCCGCGCTCGCCCGGTACTCCTTGCGGATCTTCTCGGGCAGCGTGTCGGCAAGGTTCTTCATATCGGGTCCCGCCATCAGGACGATGTCGGTGTTCGTCTCGGTGATGATCTTGGCAAGTCCGGCATGCAACTCGGCGGAGTGGCTGCCGAGTTCCAGCATGTCGCCCAGCACGGCGATGCGGCGCCCCTCCCCAGCGATCGGGGTAGCGTCCAGCAGTTCCATCGCCGCCTTCATCGAGGCCGGGTTGGCGTTGTAACTCTCGTCGATCAGGGTGAATGCGCCTGCATCGGCGGCAAGCCGGTGCTGGCGTCCACGCCCGCTTTCCGGCACGAGGTCGGCCAGCGCGGCCGTGACCTTTTCCACGTCAGCCCCCGCAAGCCGGGCCGCGGCGATGACAGCTAGCGCGTTCTGGACGATGTGACGCCCGGGTGCGCCAACCTTGGCCTCAAGATGATTGCCGCCGATCTTTACGGAGATCAGCGAATGGTCGGCTTTGAGTTCGCATCGCATGAGCCGCACCTGCGCCCGGCCATGCGCCCCGAACCCGACGACATGCTTCACGCGGGCAGCCTTCGCCGCCTTTTCAAGGAGCTTGTAGCGGGCATCGTCGCGGTTGAGCAGCGCGTGACCGCCCGGCTCGACGCCCTCAAAGATCTCGGCCTTGGCGACCGCAATTTCGTCCTCGGAATTGAAGTGCCCGAGGTGGGCGGGAGCGATCAGGGTTACGATGGCGATATGCGGTCGCACCATCTTCACCAGAGGCCGGATTTCGCCCGCATGGTTCATGCCGATCTCGAAGACGGCATAGTCGCACTCCGCCGGCATCCGCGCCAGTGTCAGCGGCACGCCCCAATGATTATTGAACGACTTGTCCGAGGCATGCACCTTGCCCGCCGCCGAGAGGACGTGCCGCAGGGCTTCCTTGGTGGTGGTCTTGCCGACGGAACCGGTGACCGCGATGATTTTCGCCGAACTGCGCGCGCGGGCCGCGATGCCGAGCTTCTCCAGCCCAACCAGCACGTCGGGCACCACGATCATCGGCGCGGTCAGCCGGCCGAGCGCCGGCAGCTTGCCCTCGGCGACCACCAGGATAGCCGCACCAGCCTTCACGGCGGCTGTCGCGAAGTCGTGGCCGTCCATGGTCTCGCCCTTAATGGCGAAAAAGGCCTCTCCCGTCTTGAGGGTTCTGGTGTCGATCGAAATGCCGGTCACGCCCGTAGGCATGGTTCCGAACGGGCGGCCGTCCATGGCGGCGATCAACTCATCCGCGGTCCAGAGCAGACTCATGCGGGGCGTTCCCGAAGGGCTGCGCGCACTTCCTCATGGTCCGAGAAGGGGAAGGTCCGGGTCCCTATCGTCTGACCCTCCTCGTGACCTTTTCCGGCAACGATCAGCGTGTCGCCAGACTGCAGCATCGCCACAGCAGTGCGGATCGCTTCTCGCCGGTCGCCGATCTCGATGGCGCCCGGTGCACCGGCAAGGACTGCAGCGCGGATCTCAGCCGGGACTTCCGAGCGCGGGTTGTCGTCGGTGACGATCACCACGTCGGCGAGTCTGGTCGCGATCTCGCCCATGATCGGCCGCTTGCCCCGGTCGCGGTCCCCGCCGCAGCCGAACACCACGATGACACGGCCGGTCGTGAACGGACGGACGGATTTCAGGACGTTCTCCAGCGCATCCGGCTTGTGGGAGTAATCCACATAGACCGGAGCACCATTCGCCGCCGTGCCGACCAGGTCCAGACGGCCCGGCGCGCCCTTCAGCGTCTCGAGCGCCTTCAGCGCGTCCCGCGCAGGCGTGCCGGTCGCGATAGCCAAACCGGCCGCGACAAGGGCGTTGGAGACCTGGAAATCGCCCGCCAGAGGCAGATCGATCTCATGGATCTCGCCCGCATACTGCACCTCGGCGCGCTGGCGATGCCGCTCGTGCTCGACCCGCTTCAGACAGAGGAAATCGCCTTGCCGTCCGACCGTCAGCACTTGGAGCCCCGCGGAACTCGCCGCCTCGATCACAGGCGCCGAATATTCGTCGTCGGCGAAGATGACGGCCGGCGCCCCCTTGGGCAGCAGCGCATCGAACAGCCTGAGTTTAGCCTTGAGATAGTCCTCGACCGTTGGATGATAGTCCATGTGGTCGCGGCCGAGATTGGTGAAGGCGCCGGCAGCGAGCCTCACGCTGTCCAGCCGGCGCTGGTCGAGGCCGTGGCTGGACGCCTCCATCGAGGCATGGGTGACGCCCTCGCCCGCGAGTTCGTCGAGCAGCATGTGCAGCGCGACCGGATCAGGGGTCGTCAGTGCCCCGTACTCATTGCGATCGGGAGCGACCACCCCAGTCGTGCCGATGCTGGCCGCTGCATATCCGGCGTGCTCCCAGATCTGCCGCGTGAAGGAGGCGACGGAGGTCTTGCCGCTGGTACCGGTCACCGCAACCATGGTCTGCGGCTGCCGCGGCCAGAACCGGCTGGCCAGTCGCGCCAGCGCGAGCCGCGGGTCTTCGACCGCAAGCACAGGCACCCGGATGGACTCAAGACTGATACCATTGCCCGCCACGATCGCAGCGGCGCCCCTTTCCTGCGCGTCGGCTGCATAGGCAGAGCCGTCGGCCTTCGATCCCGACACGGCAACGAAGATCATGCCCGGTCGGACGGCACGTGAATCGGAAGTCACGCCGGTAACTTCCACCTCCACGGGCACGCCCGGCGGAACAGGAAGGATGTCGGCGAGATCAGCTAATCTCATGGAGGTCGGTTCTATTCTTGGTCTGCCATCACAAACAAAGGCGCGCCTTGCCAGCGCGCCTCGGGGGGAATCACTCGGTGGAAACCACCGTTGTCTCGCTTTCATGGCTGAATTCAGGCTTCACGCCAAGCAAGGAGGCGGAACGTCGGATGATGTTGGCGACGATCGGGGCAGCGTTCAGGCCCGCCGTCGCTGCCATTCCCGGCTTTTCCGACTTCGGCTCGTCGATGATCGACAGCACGATGTACTCCGGATCTTCCATCGGGAAGGCTGCGAGGAAGGCGTTGAAGCGCTTGTCCTTGGCGTAGCGTCCGTTCACCACCTTCTCGGCCGTTCCGGTCTTGCCGCCGACACGGTAGCCGGGAACCTCCGCGCGCTTACCGGAGCCCTTCTCCGCGTTCAGCCGGTAGAGATAGCGCATCGATTCGACCGTGTAATCGCTGACCACCTTCTGGCCGATCGCATTGGCTGCCTCCTCGGTCCGCGGCAGGAAGGTCGGCGGCAGCAGCTTGCCGGTCATCAGCGCGGCGGCGCCAACCGCGGTCTGGAGCGGCGTTGTCGTGAAGCCATGGCCGAAAGAAGCGGTGATCGAATGCACCTTCTTCCACACCTTTGGCTCGGTTGGCCTCGCCACCTCGGGCAATTCCGTCTGCATCCGACTGAGCAGACCGAGACGCTCCAGGAACTCGCGATGACCCTCGATGCCGACCACGTCCGCCTCGCGGGCCGAGCCGATGTTGGAAGAGTAGATAAAGACTTCCGGGACGGTGAGCACCCTGCCCTTACCGTGGAAATCGCGGATGGTCTGGCGGCCGATGGTAATCGGACGCGTCGCGTCGAAGCGGCTCTCCAGCGTGACCTTGCCAGAATCCAGCGCCATCGCGGTGGTGAAGCTCTTTATGGTCGAGCCCATCTCGTAGACGCCGGCCGACATGCGGTTCAGGTGGTCCTTGTCGAGCGCGTTGACCGGGTTGTTGGGATCGAAATCCGGAACCGAGGCCATGGCGAGGATCTCGCCCGTTTTCACATTGAGCACGACGGCTCCGGCCGCGATCGCGTGGTAGCGGTTAAGCGCCTGCGAAATCTCGTCACGCACGATGTGCTGGACACGCAGATCGATCGAAAGCCGCACCGGCTCCAGGTCCTCAGGGAGAGCAAGCCCGGTGGCCTGCAGGTCGGCTAGACCTTGATCGTCGATATACTTCTCCAGGCCGGCAATGCCCTGGTTGTCAATGTTGGTAAGGCCAAGGATGTGCGAGGCGGTCGTGCCGCCCGGATAGAATCGCCTCTTCTCCGTGCGGAAGCCGATGCCCGGCAGGCCGAGCGCCATGATGTCCGCCTGTTGGCGTGGCGTTAGTTGGCGTCTCAGCCAGACGAAGCCCGAGCCGCTCTTCAGCTTGTGGTAGGTCTGCTCGATCTGCAGGTCCGGCAGGACCGTCGACAGCTTTTCGATCACCTCGTCGGCGTCGACGATGCGGCGCGGCTCTGCGAACAGCGAGGCCGTCTTGATGTCGGTCGCCAGGACCTCGCCATTCCGGTCCAGAAGATCGGGCCGCGAGGCGGTTACGCGTGAGGCCGGCCCTGCGCCTGGATCCGGCTCCTGGAAGCCGAAATAGACCAGCCGGCCAGCGATTGCCGCATAGATGCTGAAGAACACGGCCATGGTCATCAGCACGCGCGTCTTCGCTCGGCCGCCCGTCGTCATACGCGCGGCGTCCACAACGATCGACGCGGAACTGGTGGAGAGCGCCGCCTTTCTTCTGAAAAGCTTGATCATTCATGCACCGCGCCAGTGGTGGTTTCGTCGACGGCCACGCCCTCCGCCAGAAGGTCGAGCGAGTTTCCGATGATCTCCTTGATATCCAATGGACGGACCGGGATTTCGTCGATCCGCGCAAACTGATGCGCATCAGTCGGCTGCAGATTGAGATCGGTCTGGTATTTTTCGGTGAGCTTCTGCAGCCGTGCCGGCTGTGTGAGCAGGCTCCAGTCGGCCTTCAGCAAGACGATCGAGTCCTCCTCGAGCCGGATCTGCGATTCCAGCTTGCGCACTGCGGCGAGTTGGTCCTCGGCTTCCTGCTTGACCTTGTAGGTAAAGGCGGCGGCTGCAACCATCACCGCGATCAGCACCATGTCGCTCGTACGGAACATGGGGGTTACCTCTCAGCCGTCGCGCCAAGGTCGGGAAGTTTCGGGAGCCCGAAGAGCCCCAGGTCGATCGGCCGCGGTGGAGCCTCCGTCCGCTGCGCTGCCCGCAATTTCGCCGAACGCGCCCGCGGGTTGGCGGCGAGTTCCGCCTCGCCCGGCGTCACCGGCCCTGCAAGCTTGACGAAGGTGGCAGGTACGCTCTGCTTCTGCGGAAGATGTCGTGACCCGGACGGCTCTGCAGAACGGTCTGCGATGAAGCGCTTAACGATCCGGTCTTCCAGCGAATGGAAGGTCACCACGACCAAGCGCCCGCCCGGCTTCAGCACTCGCTCCGCAGCCACGAGCGCCTTGGCGAGTTCGCCCAGTTCGTCGTTGACATAGATGCGCAGGGCCTGGAACACGCGCGTCGCCGGATGGATTTTTTCGCGCGGCGGGAAGCCGACGAGATCCGCGATCGTCCCCGCCAGATCGGTCGTCAGCAAAAATGGTCGTTCCGTCCGGCGCCGCTCGATCATGCGCGCGATGCGGCCTGCATGACGCTCTTCGCCCAGCAGGCCGAAGATGCGCGCGAGGTCGCCCGCCTTGTATCGGTTGACGACGTCGGCCGCCGAGATGCCCTGCTTCGCCATCCTCATATCGAGCGGGCCTTCAGCACGGAAGGAGAAGCCGCGCTCGGCTTGGTCCACCTGCATGGAAGAAATGCCTATGTCGAGGACGATCCCGTCGACTTGGCTCACATGGGCATCGAGCGTCGAAAACGGCGCCTCGACAAGCCGCAGTCGTCCCTGGGACGCCTTCTCGATTGGGTGCCCTGCCGCAATCGCCTCGGGATCACGGTCAAAGGCGACGACCGAGGCACCGCGAGTGAGAATGGCCTTCGTGTAGCCACCCGCACCAAACGTGCCGTCGACAATCACCTGATTCGACCCGAGTTGGAGAGCCTCGATCACCTCGTCGAGAAGGACCGGAATGTGGCGGGCCGGTCCGCCAACCGCGAGGTTATCCTCGCCGTGGCCCGCCATCATTCCAGCTCCTCTACACGCATAGCTTGTGGAGCTTGCCTCAAGCTGAGCAGACGCTCGCGCACCGCCCTCCCATGCGCTTCGAAACGGGAAGGCTCCCAGATCTGGAAGAACTTCCCCCGCCCGACGAAGACCGCTTCGTTCGTGATGCCGGTGTGGGCCCTGATGAAGTCCGTCATGCCGATGCGGCCATCCTGATCCAGCTTTAGGAAGGTCCCCTCCCCGTGGACGTAGAAGGACATGTCTTCCCCGGTGCGCAGAAACGGATCTTCCACCTCGATCCGTTGCTCGTAGACATCGAGGAGATCCGGCCCACCCACATCCATGGCCGGCACCTCCAGCGCCCTCAAGGCGTACAACTCGGAATAGCCGCGCTTCTGGATGACGGAGCGGAAATGCGCGGGTACGGAGACGCGGCCCTTGGCGTCGATCCTGTTCAATGAATTCGAGAGGAAGCGATCCATCGTGCGGCGCGGCGGCGAGAGCCTTCGCTTCCCTTCCTTGCTGTGCCCGCTCGGTGCCCTTGCGGGACACTGCGCAGCGGAGGCTGTCCCCGATCTCCGACCCCGCGTTCGCGCGCACAATCCCGCCGACCGCCGATGGTTGAATCGGCGCCGAAATGGCGTTCCGCGCGAAGTCCTGGATAGGGCTATGGGATATCATGGGAGAATATGGGCGTCAACGGGAGCTCGCGTCATACTGGCCCGGAATCACATGCAAAACAGGCTTTTCCGGCTCATCCCGCTTTATGGTCCATTAAGACTAACGAACGGTTATCGCGACCGACGCATCCGCGAGCGTCCCCTCAAATTCCCCCAGAGCCGGTGACTCGCGTACCGGTTAGGGGATATTGCGAAGCCTGACACGAACTCTGGTCTTGGGAATCACGAAGATGACCGGCGACATGCATGCCCGCGCGGCGCACCTCCAGCATCTGCGCGGCCGCGCACTCAGGAAGGGCGACCCGGTTCCGCTGCCGCTGACCATGGCGAGCACCTTCCACCTGCCCGGCGAACCTGGCGCCGAGTTCGATCAGTACGGCCGCTCAGAAAACCCCACCTGGGAAGCCGCGGAAGAGATGTTGGCCTATCTGGAGGATGCTCCCGGCGTGGCATTCCCCTCCGGCATGGCCGCGATCTCGGGCGTCTTCTTCAGCCAATTGAAGGCGGGCGATCGCATCCTGCTGCCGTCCGACGGCTACTACACGCCGAGGGTGTTGGCAGAACGCTTCATGAAGGGCCTCGGCATCGAGTTCGACCTGCGCCCGACCGCCTCATACTTGGACGGAGGGTTTGACGGCTATCGGCTGGTCTATGTGGAAACGCCGTCCAATCCCGGCCTCGATCTTTGCGACATCGCCGCGGTGTCGTCGGCGGCCCACGCCGCGGGCGCAATCGTCTGCGCCGACAACACCACCATGACCCCCTTCGGCCAGCGGCCGCTAGACTTCGGCGCCGACATCCTGGTCTCGGCCGACACCAAGGCACCCAATGGCCACTCCGATACGCTGTTCGGCCATGTCGCCAGCCGCAACACGGACATTGTCGAGGCGGTGAGGGAATGGCGGAAACTGTCGGGCAGCATCCCCGGTCCATTCGAGGCATGGCTGCTGCATCGCGGCCTCGAAACGCTGGAGCTCCGCTTCGACCGCATGTGTAGCACGGCCGGAACGATTGCACCGCGATTGAAGGCGCACCCAGCGGTGCGGACAGTTCGATATCCGGGGCTGCCGGACGATCCGTCGCACAATCTCGCCTCGACGCAGATGCTGCGCTTCGGAACGCTGATCGGCCTCACGCTGGGGAGTGCGGAGAAGGCAGAGAAGTTCATCAACGATTGCGCCCTGCTGCAGCCGGCGACCTCGTTCGGCAGCGTACACAGTTCCGCCGAGCGGCGCGCCCGCTGGGGCGATGCGGTGGAGCCCGGCTTTGTGCGGCTGTCGGTGGGCTGCGAGCCGACCGAGGAGCTCTGGCGAGCGATCGAGCAGTCGCTGGACGCCATCAGGTAGGTGCGTCGGAGCTTCAGGTGCGTCCTTCGAGGCTTGCCCACGCAGGGGGGGGTAGAGCACCGGAAGCGCCGTGCGGGCTCGCACCTCAGGATGAGGACCGTGGGTGTGCTACAACGCCAATCAGGATCGGCCGGGCCCAAGCAACTGATCTGAAGCGCTGTTTAGAACCGACGCTGAATGGGAGATCTGCAGGCACGACGGTCCCTCATCCTGAGGTGCGAGCCCGCAGAAAATTGGAATAGAGGAGTAGACCTCGGCGGGCGAGCCTCGAAGGACGCACCTCAACCAGCGGGCGTTGGCCATTCTGGGAAACGAGATGTCAGCCGGCCTGTAAGCCGGGTTTTGTATGGCCCGCCGCCTTGCGGCAGGCGGACGTGGCGACCATTCGTCTTGGACGCGGATTGCTCCGCGTCTCGCGCAACCTACCCGGATGGCTGGACCGGAAACAGTCCTGAGGGTCGCCCCTCGCGCCATCCCTATTCGGTTTTGCTCCCGGTGGGGTTTGCCGTGCCGCTCCCGTTGCCGGCAGCGCGGTGGGCTCTTACCCCACCCTTTCACCCTTACCCCGCCAATAGATCGGCCCTCTGCGGCAGCCTGGCCCATGCAAATGAGCCGATCTATAGGCGGGGCGGTTTGCTTTCTGTGGCACTTTCCCTGGGGTCGCCCCCGCCGGTCGTTAACCGGCACCGTGTCTCCATGGAGCCCGGACTTTCCTCACCCGCGACCTTTCGGCGCTTGCGGGTGCGGCCGCCCAGCCGACTGACGGTGCGTATAAAGGCGCTCGGACGGCAAAACGCAACCCGAACACCTGGATTCATGCAGGAAATTCTTCCGGCCGGATCGCTTTACCGGTTGTTGGTCATGATCCGCTGGACCTTGCCGCAGTAGGCCTTGGAGATCGGGTTCATGCGCTTGGCGCCGTGACCAGCATTGTATTTCAGGATCGTACCGCAAGTGGAGCCGCCGCCGAGCTTGTGGGCCTTGGCGAGATACATCATGCCGTACTTGATGTTGGTCTCGGGGTCGAACAGACCCTTCGCCGACCCGGAGTAGCCCATGTAGCGCGCGGTCGCCGGCTTGATCTGCATGAGACCGATTTCTCCCGCGGCACCACGCACATTCGGTCGGTAGTTGCTTTCCACCGTGATGACAGCATGTGCAAGGGTGAGAGGCACACCATACTCGGCGGCATAGCGGGCGACGACCGTACCGTAAGGACGGGTGGACGCCTTTTGGGTAAATCTGTTGAGCCTGAGATCGGCCGTGAAGCCGAATGCGCTCTGGGACTTCGTAACATTTTCATTCGCCGCGGCGACCATCTTGGTGATCGGAAACTCGATCCGCGGCTTGATATTCTCTGATGCGCTGGGTGTAATCTCCAGCTTATTCTTGTTGTCTGACGCGTTTGCGGCAAAAGCGGTCACGGCGGCGGCGAATGCCACCGTCAAGAAGATCGATTTTGTCATCATGCCCTGTTTTTGTGGGCCAGCGGCGGAACCGCATGGCTTCTCATTCGTTAGGCACACAGAGGGATGTATGCCGGCGAGTGTAGCCTGCGGTTCTAGGGTGAACTGTGGGAAGAAGATGGCGTATGCCGATCACAAACGATTACAGTCTGTGATTTCGCGCTATCCTATATAGAAGATGACCAGCAACCTTGGAGTCGACCCGGCTCACAGCAAGGAACAAAGATCCTGCAAAGTCTTTGTTGTACTTACGTCGGCGACCCCGTCCACGCGCGCCGGCCGAAAATGCCTCTGAAATGCTGAAACGATAGTCGCTGTACGCTGATCGTATGTGCCCGTGATATCGATGTCGTAGCCGTACCGCGACAGCATGCGCTGAAAGTCGCGCACGGGCTCTTCCGCGCTGCCCGATACCAGCGAAGGTCCCGCTTGGATCTGCGTCGGCGTGACAAAGTGGCCAACGCCTTCGATTGCCAGCCGCCCCCAAGGAAAACGTTCTCCCGGATCGACCTTGCGCCCGGGCGCGACGTCGGAATGGGCGAGCACCATGTCCGGCCTTATTGCATGCCGCCCGATGATGCCGCGGCAAAGCTCGATGACCGCCTCGATCTGGAAGGAAGGGAAATCGACATATCCGAACTCATGCCCTGGATTGACGATCTCGATACCGATCGACCAGGAATTTATGTCGGTCACGCCTTTCCAACTGCTCTTGCCGGCGTGCCAGGCACGATCGTTCTCCCGCACCATCTGTACGATCCGGCCGTCCTCATGGACGAGGTAGTGCGACGAGACCTCGCTCGCCGGGTTGCACAGCCAATCCTCAGCGGCCGCACCCGTCGCCATGCCGGTGTAATGGAGGATGATGAGTTCGGGCCTGAGCCCGTCCCGTCGCGGGCCGAAATTCGGCGATGGGCGGACCTCGACGCCGATATGGTCGGGCGCAAAAGTATTCATAAGGCGCGCACGCCGCGCTCGATCGCTTCGTAGGCGGCATTGATGGCAGCCAGCCTGGTGGTGGCGATCGCGATGAGTTCGCTCGGCAGTCCGCGTGCAATCAGCCGGTCTGGATGGTTGTCGGCGACCAGCTTGCGATAGCGTCGCCGCACTTCCTCGAACGGGCGGCCTGGCTCTATCCCGAGGACGGAGTATGGGTCGGTTTCGCCGAGTTCGATATGTCGAGCCAGGATGGTTCGGTAATGATCCTCGCTGATCTCGAATATCTCGGCGACGCGATGAAGATACCGCTGCTCGCGCTCGTGCAGCAGCCCGTCCGCCTTGGCGATGTGAAACAGGCCGTCGAGTATGTCCTCGAGCATCCTGCAGTTCCTGCGGCCCGAGCCGCAAAGGCCCGCCATCTTCTCGGCATAGGCCTCGAACCCCGCAATATCCTGCTGGGCGAGATCGTACAGCCTGGTGACATTCCGCTCCTCTGCGGCGGGAACGGAGAAGATCTGCCGAAACGCACGCACCTCGTCCTGCGTCACGATGCCGTCCGCCTTGGCCATTTTGGCCGACAGCGCAATCATGGCCACCGAGAAGGCCACCCGCCGGCGCAGTTCTGGATCGCCCGCGAAGGCAGTTTTCAGGGCCTCCACCAAATCGGCAACGCCGCCGCGCGCCGAAGCCCCGATCCTGGCTGCGAAATCTCCGATGCGTTCCCAAATCGACATGGCCGCTAAATAGCCAAACCGGTGCGATTTGGCGAGCCGAACGTCCGGCCAGACAACGTCTCGGCGTGGCCCAATCGATTTGGCGGGACGTGCGGGCCGGCCCAGGATAACGGCACTTTCATGGACCAGCCGGCTCAATGCGCCTCAAAGCCTTTCCTTTCGCGGGAGGCTGCCGGCCTGCTTCTCGGCTTCGTCGGGGTTGTCGTGTTCGGCGGCACGCTGCCGGCCACACGGGTGGCACTCGGCCTGTTCTCGCCATGGTTCATCACCTACGGACGCGCCGCGGTCGCTTCGGCCGCTGCGGCTTTGGTTCTACTCGCGCTACGCCGGCCCTTTCCCAGGCAAGACGCGACGAGCCTTTTGCTTGCGGGAGCGCTTCTCGTCTTCGGTTTTCCCATCCTGTCTTCCATCGCACTGCAGACGGTCCCGGCCGCCCATGGCGGCGTAGTGCTTGGCATCCTTCCGCTGGCAACGAGCATCTTCGCAGCGCTGCTCGGAGGGGAGCGGCCATCCCCCTTGTTCTGGATATGCGGCGTCGTGGGGGCCGCCCTGGTGATTGGGTTCGCCCTGTACGACAGCGAGCTAAGCTTCTCGTCCGGCGACAGCTTCCTGCTCCTCGCAGCGCTGGCGGCAAGCCTCGGCTATGTCGTATCGGGCAAGGTCGCGCGCACCATGCCGGGCTGGGAGGTGATATGCTGGGCGCTTATCCTGACATCGCCTGCCAGCGCCGTCGGCGCGATCCTCACCTTCGACAGCGGATATCTGCAGGCTTCTCCGGAACAGGCGTTCGCCTTCTTCTATTTGGCGCTGGGGTCGATGTTCCTGGGATTCTTTGCCTGGAACGTCGGCCTGGCGATGGGCGGCATTGCGCGCGTCAGCCAGGTTCAGCTGCTGCAGACGTTCGTGACGCTGGCGCTGGCAGCTCTCTTCCTTGGCGAACGGATCACCCTGGAAACGCTCGTCTTCGCCGGCGCCGTCGTCCTCGTCGTGGCACTCGGGCGGCGCGCCCGGATCTCGCGCTGAAGGGGCCGAGGCTTCCGGCCCTTATTCCAATCCGTCAGCCGGTCACTGAGCAGGCGCCGGGGCGGGCGCTGGGCTAGCGGGCTTCTGCGCCGGCGCGGTACCCTGCATCTGCCCACCTGTGCCAGTCTGCGGTTTCGGCGTGGTGGACTGAGTGGTCGTCTTGTCGGTCGGCGACGGCGTCGCTGGCGTCGTCTTGGTCTCAGTCTGGTTGGCCGGTGCAGGCGTCGTGCTCTGGGTGGTGGATTTCTTCGAATTGTCGCTGCAGGCGGCCAAGCCCAGCAGTGCCACGGCCGAAACGGAAGCAAGGATTAGCTTCTTCATCTTCGTCTCCTGTCGCTCTTCGGTCCGGTAACCAACTGCGTGAAGACTTCTTGTGTTGCTTCACGACTCCTTACGTGCGGTAACAATCCGCGAGCGCCCCATTGACTTGCGCCGCAACCACCGGCAACCGAGTTTCTGCGTGTAATCCGATAGCTGAGCATAGCGTCAAATGAATGGCAGATGGGATTTCTGGATCGATCGCGGCGGCACCTTCACCGACGTGATCGCCCGCGCACCCGACGGCTCTCTCAAAGCGCGCAAGCTCCTTTCCGAGAATCCCCGGGCCTACACCGACGCGGCGATCCAGGGCGTCCGCGATCTGCTCGGCATCGGCCGTACTGAAGCCATCCCGTCCGAGGCGATTGGCGAAATCAAGATGGGGACGACGGTCGCGACCAACGCGCTGCTGGAACGGAAAGGCGACCGCGTGCTGCTGCTGATCACGCGCGGTTTTCGGGACGCCCTTCGCATCGCCTATCAGGCGCGACCCGACATCTTCGCCAAGGAGATCATCCTGCCCGAACAGCTCTATGAGCGGGTCGTGGAGGTGGACGAGCGCGTGCGAGCGGACGGCACGGTCGAAACGCCTCTCGACCTCGATGCACTTAAGCCGACAATTGAAAGTGCCCGAGCCGATGGCATCGACGCGGTGGCGATCGTGTTCATGCATGCCTGGAAGTACCCGCTGCATGAGCAGGCAGTGGCGGAAATGTGCCGCGGCATCGGATTTGGACAGGTCTCCGTCAGCCACGAAGTGTCGCCGCTGATCAAGCTGATCGGCCGCGGCGATACCACTGTGGTGGACGCCTATCTCTCGCCGATCCTGTCGCGATATGTGCGGCGGGTGGGTGCGGAGTTCGGCGCGCGCTCCCCCCTTGAGGGGGAGATGGCCGCGCAGCGGCCAGAGGGGGTCGTTGCGGCCGAGCGCCAGCCCCCTGCCGTATTGATAGAAAACGAGGCGCCGAGCCCGGACGCCGCGACCCCTCCCGGCCAGCCTGCAACTGGCCGCCCTCCCCTCAAGGGGGCGGGGAAACCCCGCCTCATGTTCATGATGTCCTCTGGCGGTCTCACCGCCGCCGACCAGTTCCAGGGCAAGGACGCCCTCCTCTCCGGCCCGGCGGGCGGCGTGGTCGGCATGGTCGAGACGGCGAAATCCGCCGGCTTCTCAAAAGTGATCGGCTTCGACATGGGGGGCACGTCGACCGATGTCGCGCACTATGACGGCGCGTACGAACGGGCCTTCGACACCGAAGTGGCAGGTGTGCGCATCCGCGCGCCGATGATGCGCATCCATACGGTCGCCGCCGGCGGCGGGTCGATCCTGCACTATGAGGCCGGCAGGTTCCGGGCAGGACCGGATTCGGCCGGCGCCGACCCCGGCCCGACGAGCTATCGCCGCGGCGGGCCCCTGACTGTCACCGACGCCAATGTCATGCTCGGCAAGCTGCAGCCGGACCATTTCCCGGCGATCTTCGGTCCGGACCAGAACCTGCCGCTCGAATATGAAGGCGTGCGGCAGAGGTTCGAGGCGCTCGCGGCCGAGATCGGCGACGGCCGGACGGCCGAGCAGGTGGCCGAAGGTTTCGTCACTGTCGCCGTGGAGAACATGGCGAATGCGATCAAGAAGATCTCGGTGCAGCGAGGCTACGACGTCACCGAATATCTCCTCAACTGCTTCGGCGGCGCCGGCGGTCAGCACGCCTGCCTCGTGGCCGATGCGCTCGGCATTGAGGCCGTTCTGATCCACCCCTTCTCGGGCCTTCTGTCGGCTTATGGCATCGGTCTCGCCTCGATCTTCGCATCACGCCAGAAGGGTTTTCTGCGGCCGCTGGAAGATGCATCGCGGGAGGGGATCGATCCGGTCATAAACGAGTTGCGGACGGAGGTACTTGCGGAACTCGCCAGCCAGGGCGTTCCGGAGATCGCCGCCGATTGCCGACCCATCCTGCACATTCGCTATGACGGCACGGATACTGCCCTCCCGGTTCCCTATGATGCAGGCTCGATCGACGAGGCCAAGCAGCAATTCGAAAGGGCGCACAAAGCGCAGTTCGGTTTCGTCTACGAGGACAGGCCGCTTGTGGTCGAGGCGATCGCGGTCGAGGGCTCCGACAGCCGTGGCCGGCTTGCCCATGAACCTGACTCGACACTGCAGGAAACCGCGCCAAGCCCTTCCGAGTGCCGCAATATCTTCTTCGAGGGTTCCTGGCACAGCGCGAGCCTCTTTCTTCGCGAGGCGCTCAAGCCCGGCAACCGGATCGCAGGGCCGGCGCTGATCATCGAGCCGCACCAGACGATCGTGGTCGAGCCCGGCTGGCGCGCTGAGATCACCGCGAACAACCACGTCCTGATGCGCCGCGCGGAGAGGAAGCAGCGCCGCGCCGCACTCGGCACCGAGGCGGATCCCGTGATGCTGGAGGTCTTCAACAACCTGTTCATGTCGATCGCCGAGCAGATGGGCGTGACGCTCCAGAACACCGCCTATTCGGTCAACATCAAGGAGCGCCTCGATTTCTCCTGCGCGGTCTTCGACCGCAACGGAGCGCTCGTCGCCAACGCGCCGCACATGCCGGTCCATCTCGGATCGATGGACCGCTCGGTCGAGACGATCATTCGCCTCAACGAAGGCGACATCTATCCGGGAGACGTCTTCGCCCTCAACGCGCCCTACAACGGCGGTACGCACCTGCCGGACATCACGGTGGTGACGCCGGTGTTCTCGTTTCCCCTTGGGGAGAGTAATGCCCCAACTATCCTCTTCTGGGTCGCTTCCCGTGGCCACCACGCCGACATCGGCGGCACGGCGCCTGGATCGATGACCCCGCTCGCCACCACGGTGGAAGAGGAAGGCGTGCTCTTCGACAATTTCCGCATCGTCAGCGAGGGGCGCTTCCGCGAGGCCGAGTTGACGGAGTTGCTGACCAATCACCCCTACCCCGCCCGCAACCCGCGCCAGAACATCGCCGACCTCAAGGCGCAGATCGCCGCCAACGAGAAGGGCGTCGCCGAATTGAGGAAGATGGTCGACCATTTCGGTCTCCCGGTGGTCGAGGCCTATATGGTCCATGTCCAGGACAACGCCGCCGAGAGCGTGCGCCGCGTGCTCGACCGCCTGCCCGATTTGGCGCAATACGCGTACTCCACCGACACCGGCCAGACGATCCGGGTGAAGATCACGGTCGACCGCGAAAAGCGCGAGGCGACCGTCGACTTCACCGGCACCTCGCCCGTGATGAAGAACAATTTCAACGCGCCCGAGCCGGTCACTCGCGCCGCCGTCCTTTACGCGTTCCGCGTCATGGTCGAAGGATCGATCCCGATGAATGCGGGCTGCCTGAGGCCCATCAACGTCGTCATCCCGGACGGCTGCATGCTGAAGCCCGCATGGCCGGCTGCGGTGGTGGCCGGCAATGTCGAGACCTCGCAGCACGTTACCAACGCCCTTTTCGGGGCGATGGGTGCGCTCGCAAACGCGCAAGGCACGATGAACAATCTCACTTTCGGCAATGACCGCTACCAGTATTACGAGACGATCTGCTCCGGCTCGCCGGCGGGGCGGATGAACGACGGTCGCGGCTTTGCGGGTACGTCCGCAGTCCACACCCACATGACCAATTCGCGGCTGACCGACCCCGAGGTGCTGGAACTGCGCTTCCCGGTCCTGCTCGAGGATTTCCATATCCGTGAAGGTTCGGGCGGCAAGGGTCGCTGGAACGGCGGCGACGGCACGCAGCGTACAATCCGGTTCCTCGAGCGGATGGAGTGCGCGATTCTGTCCAGCCACCGTGCGCATCCTCCGCGCGGTCTCGACGGCGGCGGTGACGGCGAAGTCGGATCGACCATGGTCCGTCGAACCGACGGCACGCTCGAGACGCTCAAGGCATGCGACCAGACCGTGCTGCACCCTGGCGAGGCGGTCATCGTCACCACGCCGACGCCGGGCGGGTTTGGCCCACAATAAGCTCGCCACTTATTCCAGGTTGGTCTGAATCCATTTGGGTGACAGGTGGATGTCGAGCGTCTGCAGCCGCCCGGGCCCGAGATTGATGAAACGGTGCGGCAAGGCGGCCGGCCCGAGTACGATTTCGCCGGCCTCCGCATCAATCACCTGATCGCCTACGAAGAACCGCGCGCGGCCCTCCTGGATCACGAAGACCTCGTCATAGGGATGCACGTGCAGCACCGGGCCAGTACCGGGCTCGTCGTTGCCGTAGGTCAATATGGTGACCTGTGTCGGCAGCGTCTCCCCATTGACGGAACCGCGATACGGACCGGTCAGCGCGCCGTCGAAAAGCCGGGCCTTCGCGGGCGGGCGGCCGTCCGGGACGACGGTGTCGGGATCGAAATCGTGTCGAGCCATAATCGGCCTCCAATGTGCGGTCCGGAAGATGGTCGAGGCGGCCGGCGTCTGCAAGTCGCCGACGGTGCCTCCTGACAGTCGTCACGGGCCCGTCATCCTCGCGTCACCCGCCCGTCATCGCCCCGCGCTACTCGCCGTACAGATACACGTCAGCGGGAGTCGCGCCGGCAATGTCACAGACCTCCCTTGCCCCTCGAACTCGCGGCAACCGGCGCCTCAAGGAGGCCGTCTACCAGCACCGGGCATTGACCAAGGAGGGCTTGTCGGAGCGGCTCTTCACGCTTCTGTTCTCGGGCCTCGTCTATCCGCAAATCTGGGAAGACCCGGAAGTGGACATCGAGGCGATGCAACTCGCCGAGAACCATCGCGTCGTCACCATCGCCTCCGGCGGCTGCAATGTGCTGGCCTATCTTACCCGCTCTCCCAAGCGGATCGACGCGGTCGACCTTAACCCGGCCCATATAGCGCTGAACCGGCTAAAGCTCGCCGCTTTAATCCATCTACCCACTCAGCGCGATTTCCATCGCTTCTTCGGCGAGCCCGGCAATCGGTACAATGGCGCCGCCTACGATCGCTTCATCGCACCTCATCTCGACGCCCAATCGCGCCTCTATTGGGAAGGCCGCACCCTTCGCGGCCGCCGCATCGACCAGTTCAGGCGCAATTTCTACCGCACCGGACTGCTCGGCCAATTTATTGCCGCCGGCCATTGGGCGGCGCGGCTGCATGGGGTCGATCCGCGCCAGTTGATCGAAGCGCAGAATGTTCGCGAGCAGCGGCTCTTCTTCGAGGAGCAATTGGCGCCCATCTTCGACAAGCCCCTGTTGCGTTTTGCAACGGCCCAGAAGGCCTCGCTTTTCGGACTGGGGATACCGCCTGCGCAATACGAGGCGCTCCTTGCCAGTGGCGACGGCACGATGGCCGGCGTCTTGAAGCGGCGTCTCAGGAAGCTCGCATGCGACTTCCCCTTGAATGACAATTACTTCGCCTGGCAGGCTTTCGCGCGGCGTTATCCCGCGCCCGGGCAGGGACGGCTGCCCGCCTATCTTGAACCGGAGAACTTCGAGGTGCTCAAGGCGAATGCCGGCCGTGTCGTGATCCATCATGCCAATGTCGCCGAGCTCCTGGCGAGAAAGCCGGCCGGCTCGGTCGACCGTTTCGTGCTGCTGGACGCGCAGGACTGGATGACCGACGCGCAACTCAATGCGCTCTGGGCGGAGATCACGCGCACGGCTGCCCCGCAAGCGCGGGTCATCTTCCGGACTGCGGCCGAGCCAAGCCTTCTGCCGGGCCGGCTCTCCGACGGCCTGCTCGGCCGCTGGGATTACCGGGCCGAGGAATCGCGACAGCTCAGCGCCCGCGATCGCTCCGCCATCTATGGCGGCTTCCATCTCTATGTGCTTCACGACCGATGACCACGGCCGACACGTCCCGCCGGCATGCCGACCTGATGGACCGGAACTACCGGTTCCAGCGGCACATCTATGATTTCACGCGCAAATACTATCTCTTCGGCCGCGATCCGATGATTGAACGCATGCAGGTACCGGACGCTGGCTCGGTCCTGGAGATCGGCTGCGGAACGGGCCGCAATCTTGTGCTGGTCGGTCGACGGTACCAAAGCGCGCAGCTCTTCGGCCTGGATATCTCGGAAGCGATGTTGAGTACAGCGGCCGGCACGCTGGCCCGCAACGGGCTTTCGGCGCGCACGAGGCTTTCCCAGGGCGACGCAACGAATTTCGAACCCAAAGCCCTTTTCGGCGTCGGATCCTTCGACAGGGTATTCATCTCCTACGCCCTGTCGATGATCCCCGACTGGCAAGATGCGATCGCAGCCGCCTTGCGGGCGCTTTCTCCCGGCGGCTCGCTGCACATCGTCGATTTCGGCCAACAAGAAGGACTTCCGGGCTGGTTCAAGGCGGGCCTGCATGCCTGGCTGCGCAATTATCACGTCACGCCACGCCTTACCCTGGAGACGGAACTGCGGATGCAGGCCGGTTTGGCGGGCCGGCCGATGACCTTCCATCGATGGTATCGCGGCTATGCCTGGCACGCTGTGGTCGAGCCGATTGCTACCATGGAAGACTGCTGACCCACTGCCGCGCTCTCCTTCGTTCTTCTTCATTGACGTAGCGTCGCGCACGGATTTTACTTGCGAAGGCGCCTGGTGACCGATTTTCAACCATGTTGCGCCATCAATGAGGGATGTGGAGGGACTGCCGGCAGGCGCGGTGTCGGCCGGGGGACCAGACGGAAAACATGTGAGCTTCGCCGGGCTCCGGCGGCAAGGAGACGCTATGCGCCGACTCGCGGCTTTGGCTCTGGCCTGCCTGGTTGCCGGGTGCAGCACTATCGACGATCTCGGCGTGTCCTCCTCCGCGTCGATGCTGCCGCCGCAAAACGCCAAGGCGACGGTCGGCTATCCGGTGATGCTCAACCCGCGCTTCGGCGACAACGATCCGCATGAGTGGACCGCTCGCACCCCGTTCCAGTATGCCGTGCACGGCACCGACGTCTCGAAATACCAGCGCACCGTGGATTGGGCGACCGCGCGCGCCTCCGGCATCTCCTTCGCCTTCATCAAGGCGACCGAAGGCGGCGACCGCGTCGACGACAAGTTCCAGGAGCACTGGCACGGCGCGAAGACCGCCGGCATTCCGCGTGGCGCCTACCACTTCTATTATTTCTGCCGGCCCGCCGCCGAGCAGGCGCGCTGGTACATCGCCAACGTGCCGCGCGACCGCTCCTCGCTTCCGCCCGTGCTCGACATGGAATGGAACCCCAGTTCGCCGACCTGCAAGCTGCGGCCTCCGGCCGAGACGGTGCGCAGCGAGATGCGCATCTTCCTGTCCATGGTGGAGAAGCACTATGGCAAGAAGCCGATCATCTACACCTCGATCGACTTCTTCGAGGACAACAACCTTGCCTCCTTCACCGGCTATCATTATTGGCTGCGGTCGGTGGCGGACCACCCTAGCGACCGCTACGGGGCCCATCCGTTCGTCTTCTGGCAATATACGGGAACGGGAGTGGTCCCCGGCATCAAGGGCAATGCCGACCTCAACGTCTTCAACGGCAGCCACGCCGACTGGAGGAAGTGGATCAGCACCAACGAAGGCTGAGTTCATTTTCTGCTAGTTTTTGCCACGACTTTTGGGCAAGCGAACCCGACGACCTCAAGCTCAGGATGTGATGTGGCCGGCATGCGCAACATATTGAAGTCCCTCCCTTTCATTGCCTTGATGGCAATGACGGGCGTCGCGCACGCCCAGGAATGCGGGGCTGATTTCGAGCTCTGGCGGAAGGGCGTGGCCGATGACGCGCGTACCGCTGGGGTAGGCGAGCGCGGCCTCTCGGCGCTGGCGGCCGCAGAGATCGACTCGCGCGTGCTTGCCCGTGACCGCTCGCAGGCCGTGTTCAATCAGACCTTCATCGAGTTCTCCTCGCGCATGATCTCGGATTATCGCCTGAAGCATGGGGCGGCCAATCTGAAGAAATATGCCGACACCTTCGCGCGCGCCGAGCAGGAGTTCGGCGTGCCGGGCCCGGTGATCGCCGCCTTCTGGGCGCTGGAGACGGATTTCGGCGCGGTCCAGGGCGATTTCCATACGCTCAACGCCCTCGTCACCCTGGCGCATGACTGCCGCCGGCCCTATCTCTTCAGGCCGCAACTCGTGCCGCTGCTCACCCTCATCGATCGCGGCGTACTGCCGGCCGATGTCAAGGGTGCCTGGGCCGGCGAGATCGGCCAGACGCAGATCCTTCCCACGGATTATCTCGCGCGCGGCGTGGACGGCGACGGCGACGGCGTGATCGACCTTCGCGGCAGCGCGCCCGATGCGATCCTGACCACGGCCAACAAGGTCCTGCATCGCGGCTGGAAGCGCGGGGAGCCCTGGCTGATGGAGGTCCGCGTGCCGGACGATCTCCCGTGGGAACAGACCGGACGCACCAACAAGCTGCCGCTGTCGCAGTGGAGCGACTGGGGCGTGACCGGGCCGGACGGCTCGCCGCTCGAAGACACCGGGCTGAAGGCCGGCCTCGTCCTGCCCATGGGCCGCAAGGGCCCCGCCTTCCTCGGCTTCGACAACTACGACGTTTATCTCCACTGGAACCAGTCGGCGACGTATGCGCTGACGGCCGCGGTGCTCGCCACCCGGCTTGCCGGCGCCCCGCCCTACGACAAGCGGAACCCCGAGCCCGGCCTGGTCGGCGACGCCATGAAGCAGCTCCAGCAGAAGCTCGTCGAGAAGGGCTATGACGTCGGCGCGATCGACGGCATTCTTGGGGTCAACACCCGCGAAGCGGTCCGCCAGGAGCAGATGAAGCGCGGCCTTCCTGTCGACGGCTGGCCTACGCCCGAGTTGCTTGCGCAAATGTAGGGCAATCTGCCGCGCATTGCGCAGCAATGCCTGCCAAACTGGCGTATCCCTGACTAAGGACAGGCAAACGCGCTCTCCTGCTTGGCGGAGCGATGCGGCGCGCAGATGGCGCGCCGCAAGTCTGTTGGGACGACTCTCCCAGTAAGAAACTTGATGACGGTGCCGTCAGGCGAGACCCTCTGCACGCAACGCTTTCTGCACGGCAGGTCGCGCAGCGACGGTTCCGAGGAAGCGCTGGACGTTGGCAAAGGGCGACAAATCGAAGCCGACGAACTTCGCCCAGCCGAGGACTGTCCATAGATAGGCGTCGGCGGCGGTGAAGACATCGCCCATCAGATAAGAGCGGCCCTCGAGCTTCCTATCGACATAAGCGATGCGCTTCGAGAGATGCGCGCGGTTCGTCTCCTTCGTTGCCTCGGGCGTGTCGGGCTTGAAAAATGGTGAGAAGGTCTTGTGCAGTTCCGTGGCAACGAAGGCCAGCCACTGCTGGGCGCGATAGCGCGCCATATCGCCGGGTCGAGGCATCAGACCGCTCTCGGGTTTCTGGTCGGCAAGATACTGAACCAGTACGGATGCCTCGGTCATCAGTTCTCCGTCAGGCAGAACCAGCGCAGGCACGTAGCCGTTTGGATTTGTGGTCAGGAAATCCTGATTCTGCTCGGTCTTCTTGCTGGCGCCGTCGACCTTGACGAGGTCGAGGTCAATGCCTGCTTCATTCGCGACAATGTGGGGAGCCAAAGAACAGGCTCCCGGCATGTAGAACAATTTCATTCAGGGTACTCCAGTGGAAGCTCGAGTTCCCTGACACAAGGCGACGCCGCTTTCAAACGCCGAAGCTGTGAACGCAGCGTTCTGATTTAGGGGACCTTTGGAGGCCACCCCTGCGTCGGCGGTCGCCCGTTTCCGGCTGCCGAATTGGGCCGGCTTTTCTCAACCGCACCGGTGTACGCTTCTAGGCCCGTAACCCGAATGTTCAGGAAATCGGCGGCTGGCCCCTGACCGCCTCGCTGAACTGGCGGTGTTCGCCCTACTCCGCCGCCATCGTCTCCACGGTCGCAAGGCCCTGCGGCGCCTCGCCTTCCTCGAACGGCGTGGTGACCTCGACGAAAGTGTCGGGGTAGAAGCCGTTGAAGCGGGTGCGCAGCGACAGCGAATAGGCGCCGATATGGCCGATCTCGATCCAGTCGCCGGTGTCGATCGTCTCCGGCAGCCAAAACGGCCGCGACAGGATGTCGACGGAGTCGCAGGTCGCTCCGCACACCTTGAACGGCACGATCGTCTTCTCGTTGCCGTTGCGCGAGCGGATCGCCGGGTCGGGGATGATGCGGGCGGGCAGCGTCAGCTTGCCTGTCCAACTGTCCGACAGCGAGGCCCAGATACCGTCGTTGATGTAGAGCCGCCTGCCCTTCCGCAGCAGCACGCGCACGACCAGCGAAAAGGCGCGCGCGACGATCACCCGCCCGGGCTCCGCAACCAGCGGCATCTTGTCGAAATTCCAGGCGGCGATGTCGGAACGCAGGCGCGACATCAACTGGCCGATCGAAGGCATGGGCGGCTTCTTGGACGCCGGATCGGTGCCGTACTCGGCCGGAAAGCCGCCGCCGACGTCCAGTCCCGCAATCGGGAAGCCGACGCGGTTGCGCACCCAGTCGGCGGAGGCGAGCGCCCGATCGTAGGTGTCGGGATCCTCGATCTGGCTGCCGACGTGGAAGCAAAGCCCGACCTTGTAGCCGGTCCGCTGCAGCCGCTGCGCCAGTTCGACCGCATAAGCGGGGCCGGCGCCGAATTTTTTCGACAGCTCGTAGGCCGCCTGCCCCTTGGTCTGGATGCGCACGAAGACCGTGATGGAGCCGGGATCGATGTCGAGCGCCCTGACCACGCGCGTCAGTTTGGTGATCTCGTCCTCATGGTCGACCGCGATCACGCGGATGCCATACTTCTCTAGTGCCAGGCGGATATCCGACTGGGCCTTCACCGGATGCATGTAAAGCATTTCGGCGTCGGGCGAGACCGCGCGCACCGCTGCGAACTCGCCGGGCGAGGCGACGTCGAAAGCTTTCACCCCGGCCTCGACGAGGGTCTTGAGCACGAGTTGCTCGCCATTCGTCTTCACCGCATAGGCGGTCTTGCCCGGAAACATCTCCATGAACTGACGGGCATCGGCCTTCAGCACCTCGGGCCGGAAGCAATAGACCGGGTCGTCCGGTCTCATCGCAAGCGCCGCCTGGGTGGCGTTCTGGAATATCCGCATGACGGCTCCTCGGGGTTCGGGCCCTCGTTAGCTCGCTTTCAGCCCGCAATGACTGGTCCACCCTGCAATGATTCGCAAGCAGGATGGTTCGGCAGACGATCATGGCAAGGCCCGCATTGCGCCTTTCCGCGGATTGTAGAGGACCTGACAGCCGCCGCTGACCTACTTTACGTTGCGCCAGCAGCAAGAATGCCTTGCGTCAGCCTGCAGGAACCGGGTGGCCACGAGAGCTGCGGACGCCTACGACGGCAGCAGCCATCAGGAATTCCGCAATGTCAACGATCCAGGCAGCAGCAAAGCATTCCGCTCCCATGTCGCTCAAGAGTTGGGCGATGCTCCTTCTGCTCGGCCTCATCTGGGGCGGCTCGTTCTTCTTCGCGCGCATCGCCGTTTCGGAGATCCACCCGCTGACGCTCGTCTTGCTTCGCGTGGCAATCGCGGCGGCTGCTCTCCACGTCTATCTTTCCGCGACAGGCATATCCTTCCGCATTGCGCTCCCGTTCGCCGGCAGCTTCGTCCTGCTCGCCATCCTCAACAACGTCATTCCCTTCTCGCTGATCTTCGCCGGTCAGACGCAGCTGGGAGCCGGGCTGGCCTCGGTGCTCAACGCTACGACGCCGTTCTGGACCGCGCTCCTCGCCAATGCACTGACGCAGGACGAAAAACTCACCTGGAACAAGACTGTTGGCATCCTGCTCGGCATCGCCGGCACGGCGGCAATGATCGGCCCCGGGCTGCTGGCCGGAATCGGCGGTTCGGTCTGGCCGAAACTGGCGCTGATCGGCGCCTCCCTTTCCTATGCAATGGCGCTGATGGTGGCCAAGCGCTTCAAGGGCGTGCCGCCGGCACTCGTCGCCGCGGCGCAGCTCACTGTGTCGAGCATCATCATGCTCCCGATCGCCGTCGCCACGGGCGGGCTCTACGCCCTTCCCTCGACCAGCGGCCATGTGTGGGCGGCGGTTTTCGCCCTCGCCCTTCTGTCGACTGCCTTCGCCTATCTGCTGTTCTTTCGGTTGGTCGCAAACGCTGGTGCCACCAACACATCGCTGGTGACGCTGATCGTGCCGGCGAGCGCGATTCTGCTCGGCGCGCTGTTTCTCCAGGAGCGCATGCAGCCGGTCGAGATGCTCGGAATGGCTGCGATCGCCGCGGGACTGGTGACCATCGACGGCCGGGTGTTCACGGCCTGGAATGCTCACGGAAGTTAACAACCTATGAAATTTTTCGCGAGCGGCTTTTCTGACGTTGTTTCAATCGGCTAGCCCGGAAGGGCCCCTGATCCTGCCGCAACGCAGCATCATTTCTGCTTGTACGAAGCTCAAACTCGCTTAGATTCCACCCCGTACTCTGCTCATGGAGGCATGCATGGGACTTGCACGGCCGATCAACGCGTTGATGATCTGTGCGGCATTCGCATTCATCGGCGCCTTGATCATGGGAGTTCTCCCTTAGATCATGAGTCGGGGGGTATCAGACTAGGTCTGACGCCAAAAATAAAATGAGAGAGGCCCGCCGGCAGCGGCGGGCCTCTCCAATTCCGGAAGCCTGGTCTCTCAGGCCGCGGCAGCACCGGCCACCTGCCCCACCGCTGCAGGCTCGTGCGAGCGGATGCCGATCATGTGGCAGATGGCGAAGGCGAGATCGGCGCGGTTCATCGTATAAAAGTGGAAATCCTGCACACCGCGCTCCACCAGATCCATCACCTGCTCGGCCGCCACGGCCGAGGCGACGAGCGCGTGCGTCTGCGGATCGTTCTGCAGCCCATCGAACCGCTCCGCCAGCCATGCCGGCACGTGTGCGCCGGCGCGCGATGAGAAGTTGGTGACCTGCGCGAAATTATGGACCGGCAAGATGCCCGGCACGATCGGGACATAGATGCCCGCCCGCCGGACCCGCTCCACGTAGCGCTCATAGACGTCGTTGTCGAAGAAGAACTGGGTGATGGCGCGGGTGGCGCCATTGTCGACCTTGCGCTGCAGCATGTCGATGTCAGTTGCGAAGTCAGGGCTTTCCGGGTGCTTCTCGGGATAGGCAGCAACCGAAACATCGAAATCGCCGATCTTCTTCATAGCGGCGACCAAGTCGGCGCCATTGGCGTAACCGTTGGGATGTGGTCTGTAGCGTGCTCCGACCCCCTCCGTCGGATCGCCGCGCAGCGCCACGAAGTTGCGGATGCCCATCTCCGCGAATTCCGAGATCACCTGATCGACCTCCTCCCGGGTGGCATCGATGCAGGTCATGTGGGCCGCCGGGCGCAGCCGCGTCTCGTCGAGAATACGCTTCACCGTGCGCGCCGTCCGTCCCCGCGTCGATCCCCCTGCCCCGTAGGTAACCGAAACGAACCGGGGCTCCAGCGGCTCCAGACGGGTGACCGTCTTCCAGAGCCGCTCCTCCATCTCATCGGTCTTTGGAGGAAAGAACTCGAACGAGACGCGAAGCCGGCTCGCGAGTTCGGGGCGGCGCGAGAAACGGTACTGGTTCATCAGACAGCTTCCCCTTGCAGGACGTTGGGTGGCTGGTCGGCGATCAGCAGCCGGCGGTCACGGCCGAGCCAGAGCTTCACCGTAAGCGCCGCGTCGGCCGCATGGCGCGGCTCGAATGCCTTTGCGGTCTCGAGGTCCAGGCCGGCCTCCTCGAACCATTCGGCGATCTGCTGGTCCGAGAAACCGAGGCGGATATGCGCGTGTTCCTCGCGAAGGAACTCGAGCGTGTGCGGGGCGAAGTCGACGATCACCAGCCGCCCGGCCGGCCTGATCAGGCGTGCCGCCTCACGGATCGCTTGCCCTGGCTCGTCCAGATAGTGCAGCACCTGGTGCATGGTAATGAGGTCGAAGCTGTCGCGCTCCAGAGGCGGCGCATAGATATCGCCCTGGCGCACCTGCGCGTGCGAGACGCCCGCGCGGTCGAGATTGGCGCGGGCGACAGCGAGCATCTCGCGCGACAGGTCGATACCGATGCCGCGCCGATAGAGCGGCGCGAACAGTTCGAGCAGTCGGCCGGTGCCTGTGCCAAGGTCGAGCATCGACTGGAACGGCTTGTTACCGATCGCCGTAATCAGCGCGTCCTCGACCGCCTTGTCCGGCGCGTGCATCTTGCGCAGTTCGTCCCAGGATGCGGCGTTGCGGCTGAAATAGGCGCTTGCCCGCTCCTGCCGGCGCTGCTTCACGGCGTGAAGCCGCTCCAGGTCCCGTTCGACCTGCGCATCGTTCTGACGAACGCGGGAAACGATGCCCTGCACGAACTCGCGCACATCCTCGTCGTCCGAGATGCGGAAGAACGCCCAGGAGCCCTCCTGGTAGCGCTCCACCAGGCCTGCCTCCATCAGGAGCTTGAGATGGCGCGAAACGCGCGGCTGCGACTGGTTGAGGATTTCCGTGATGTCGGAGACGGTGAGGTCGCCGCGTGCGATCAGCGAGAGGATCCGCAGGCGGCTGGATTCGGCCGCTGCCTTCAATATATCAACCATCTGGTCGAGCGTTATGCGCATCTTGTATCTGCAATCCGAAAAGACATAAAGATATCTTTATGTGAAAATGCGCAACTTCGCAACACCTGTGTCGCTAGCGGAACGGCGCTCGCCGTCAGGAGGGATGAATGTTCGAACTGCGTGGCGGCGAAGTCGCTCTGGCAGAGGACCCGGCCGGCCAGCCGGGTGACGCGCATCTGGTCTTCATCGGGGTCATCCGTTCCTCCTGGACGCGCCGCGAGGACTGTCCGAAGAACATGCGCGAGGCGCGCGAGCGCGGCCGTCCCGCGACGGTCGAGATCTTGCCGGCCTACCGCCAAGGCCTCCAGGGGCTGCAGGCGGCAAGCCATGTCGCAATCCTCACATGGCTGCACCACGCGCCGCGGAATCTTATTGTTCAGAAACCGCGGCATGCGTCTGAGGCGAAAGGCGTTTTCGCCTTACGCACGCCGGTCAGGCCCAATCCCGTCGGGCTCCATATCGTGCGCCTCCTGGACGTCGATCCAGATTCGGGCATCCTGCGCCTGGAGGCAATCGACGTGCTCGACGGCACGCCGGTGATCGACCTGAAGCCCTATTTCGTCACCACCGACGCGGTTCCCGATGCGACCTATGAGCGCCCAGGCGAGCCGGCAGCCGACGTTCCGGCTGCACCGATGCGGGACTGATCGGCGGCAATGTCGACGCAGCGGCAGCGGGCCATCGCCAAGGCGCTTACCGTGCTTCTCCCCCTCGCGCCCTTCGCCGACGCAGAGAAGATCAGAATCGATGCCGGGGCGCGCCATCTAAAAACCCTGCCGCCGACGGTGGCCGTGTGGCTGGCGACCGTCGCCCATGTCCGCCACGAGCATACCGACTATGACGCGCTGCTGGCCGAAGGCTACGACCGCGATTCCGCCCGCTTCTTCGTGCTCGACCAGATCAATGCGGTGCTGACCCGCTGGCGCGCGACGCGGCTGCTCGAGGCCGACGATCCGGACGTGGAATGATCAGAGGCGGCGATCATTCGGGGTACAGTTGGAGAATTTCCGGAGCCGCGTCGCGCGATTCGGCTTGGTAGGGTGAACTCTGCTGCGACAGTTGTGTGATTTCTGGCCGAAGCATCGTCACCAGAGCCGGACAATCGCCTACGACGACCTTCAGCATCCAGTATTTCCAGACGTCATCGTCGGTCAGAAATATGTCGCGTAGGTGAGGCGCCAGCGGTGGGCCGATGCTGGTGACTAGGGACTCAAACAGCATCGCCACCGGCCAGTTCATATCCTGCATCCATTGCAATATCTGCGGAAGAACTGGCTCCACTGCGGGTATCCGAGGGCGACAAGCGATGCAGCCCTGTCTACCTCGAACTTGCTTGCCGGAAGCATCTGCAGCAGGTCCATAGCCTACACCCGATAAATCCACTGCTCGGGCACCCGGACCGAGACCTCCTCCCCTGAACTGATAACGCCCGGCTTCTCCACCCAGGCGACCAGACCGCGCAGCCGCTTCGCTGCTGCGACGAAGGAGAGCGCGCCCGCTTCCTCATCCCGCATCCCGGCGCGCAGCGCCACCTGCCGCCCGGCATAGCGGCACGGCTTGTTCTGGCCGTCCAACTTCAGCGTCACTCCGCCCTTGAAAAACAGGAGCGTGCCGGAGGGCAGCATGGACAGGCGCGGCGCGCCTGCAAGCAACAGATTGGCGCCGACCCACTCCGGCCTGATCTCGGGAACGCCCATCCGCGCGGCGACAACCGCCAGTTCGTCCGCGGCCACGATCGAGACCTGGCGATCGTTACGGATTTCCGTGCCGCGTGGATACCACGGCTCCCGCCCGCCGGAGCGCCGGGTCTCGCCATGATGGAAATCCCCTACGATGCCGCCGAAATCCAGCGAAAGCCTCTCGACCGCGGCCGTCTCGAAATGGTCGCCGGCCGCGAGATAGAGGCCGGCTACCCGCGCCGCCAGCTTGCGGCCAGGCTGGACTTCGATCGTGGCATCATGGGCAACTGAAACGGGGTCGGGCATAAAGATCTCCTGCTTCGCGGGCGTGATGCACTGAAGCAGGCGGGACGATCCAGCCAATTTCGGTGATGGTTAGAATGAAGCCCGCTACATCATCCTCAGCAGCGCGCCACCGATGGAATAACCCGCGCCGAAGGCACAGAGCAGCCCCCAGTCGCCGGCTTCCATGTCCTCGTGGTTTTCCTTGAGCGCGATGACCGCGCCGGCCGCCGCGGTATTGCCCAGACGGTCGAGCACGATTGGCGCGCGATCGTGTCCAACTTCCTGGCCGAAGGCGAGCTTCAGAATCATAGCGTTCATCCGCGCATTGGCCTGGTGCAGCCAGAAGCGGCGGATGTCGTCCGGCGTAAGGCCGTGCTCGCCGAGGAAGTCGACGATGAAGCGGTGGCCCGCCACCGTCACGTCCTTGAACACCTTGTTGCCGACCTGCCGGATCAGGTTGCCTTTGGTCGGGACCGCCGAGGTGTCGTCCAGTTCGTCGCGCAGCAGGAAGCCGAAATTGGTGCGGATGTTGTTGGAGAATTGCGTCCAGCCGCGGGTATCGATGATCTCGAAGCGGCCCGGGCGCGGCTCGGTCATGCGCTCGACGATGATGGCGGTGGAGGCATCGCCGAAGATGAAATGCGTCTGCCGGTCGCGGAAATCGAGGTGTCCGGTGATGATCTCGGGCGTGACGACCAGCACCCGCCGCTGCGCCCCGGATCGCACCAGGTTCGCCGCGACATGCAGGCCGGCCGCTGCCGACGAGCAGCCAAGGGTCATGTCGAAGGCCGCACCGCCTGCCCCGATCGCGTTCTGGATCTCGATGGCGATGGCCGGATAGGGCCGCTGATGGTGCGAGGCCGCGCAGATCACCATGTCGATGTCCGCCCCGCTCAGATCGGCATCCTCCAGCGCGCGGCGCGCAGACCCCACGCCGAATTCGGCCATGACCGAGAGGTCGTCGTCCGCCCGCGCGGCGATGCGCGGCGACATCCGCTCGGGATCGAGGATGCCCTCCAGCGTGTGCACATGTCGGGTTTTTACGCCCGAGGCATGCTCGATGAAATCGGCCGAGGATTCACCCAGCGGCGGCTCACCCGTGGAGGCGCGGCGCGCGTTCTCGGCTCTCACATGGGCGTTGAAGCTCTCGACCAGATCCTCATTGGTGATCGAGGCTTCCGGAATCAGCACGCCGATCCCGCTTATCATGACGCGATGCATGTCGAGGCTTCCGTACCGGTCGCAATGTCCAATGCGCCCCGAACATCCCCCGGAATGCGCTTTCCTGAACCGGTTTACGCCGAATTTTGCGCTGCGGAAAGGGCGGGCTTACAACCGCCGGTCAATCCTTGCACAACCTCGTAACAGTGCTCGACCATTTTAGGGCGAGAACACGCCCGGGCACGGCTCGAAATGCCTGTGCTCTACCAGGCGCAGAGCCGGCTCCCTGTGTCCGGATTCACCCAGCAGGCGCGATCATCCTCGGCGCGATGGTAGGGTCCGGGAAGCGCCACGTTGCGATTGCCGAAATCCGCGAACACGAAGGCCGCGCCAAAACTGTCGATCTGAACCGTGAAGGTCGGATATCCCTCCGCCCGGATGATGAAGCTCCCCGCCTTGTCCGTAGCGCGAAAATCACAGGGATAATGGCCGTCGTCGGTGGTGAAGCATTGAGCGGGTTTGGCGAGGGCCTGTCCCGTTCCAGCGAGCGCCAGGGTCACTGCGCCCGCCAGTGCGGTTTTCCTCCCTCCCCATTCGCCCCAGCGAGGCACGCGTTAACGCGTCAGCCGCTTGTGCGTCATGCGGTGCGGGACGAGCGCCTCGGGGCCGAGGCGGCGTGCCTTGTCCTTCTCGTACTCCTCGAAGTTGCCCTCGAACCACTCGACATGCGCGTCGCCTTCGAAGGCCAGCATGTGGGTGGCCATGCGGTCGAGGAACATTCGGTCGTGGCTGATGATGACCGCACAGCCGGCATAGGCCTCGAGCGCGTCTTCCAGAGCGCCGAGCGTCTCGGTATCGAGGTCGTTGGTCGGCTCGTCGAGGAGCAGCACGTTGCCGCCGTTCTTGAGCATCTTGGCGAGGTGCACGCGGTTGCGCTGACCGCCCGAGAGGCTGCCGACCTTCTGCTGCTGGTCGCCGCCCCGGAAGTTGAACGACGAGCAGTAGGCGCGTGAATTCACCTCGAACTTGCCGAGCTTGATGACCTCGGCGCCGCCGGAGATCTCCTCCCAGACGGTCTTGTTGGGATCGAGCGCGTCGCGGTTCTGGTCGACATAGCCGAGCCTGACGGTCTCGCCGACGCGGATCGAGCCGGCATCCGGCTTCTCGAAACCGGTGATCATGCGGAACAGCGTCGTCTTGCCGGCGCCGTTCGGGCCGATCACGCCGACGATGCCACCCGGCGGCAGCTTGAAGGAGAGGTCCTCGATCAGCACCTCGTCGGAGAAGCCCTTGGTCAGGCCCTCGACCTCGATCACGACATTGCCGAGCCGCTCGCCAGCGGGGATGACGATCTGTGTGTCGGTCGGCTTGCGGTTCTGCGCCTGCTCGACGAGATCCTCGTAGGCCTTGATGCGGGCCTTCGACTTGGTCTGGCGCGCCTTGGGCGATGAGGCGATCCACTCGCGCTCGCGCCAGATCGCCTTCTGGCGGGCGTCGTCCTCGCGGCCTTCCTGGATCAGGCGCTTGGCCTTGGCATCGAGATATTTGGTGTAGTTGCCCTCATAGGGGATGCCGCGGCCACGATCGAGTTCGAGGATCCAGCCGGTGACGTTGTCGAGGAAGTAGCGGTCGTGGGTGATGATCAGCACCGAGCCGGGATAGTCGCGCAGGTGCTTTTCCAGCCACGACGTGGTCTCGGCGTCGAGGTGGTTGGTCGGCTCGTCGAGGAGAAGCAAGTCGGGCTGCTCCAGCAGAAGCCGGCAGAGCGCCACGCGGCGGCGCTCGCCGCCGGACAGGTTGTTGACGTCCGCGTCGCCGGGCGGGCACTGCAGGGCGTCCATCGCCATCTCGACCTGCTGTTCCAGGTCCCAGAGATTGAGGCGGTCCATCTCGTCCTGGAGCCGGGCGGATTCTTCGGCCGTCTCGTCGGAGTAGTTCATCATCAGTTCGTTGTAGCGCTCGATGATGGCGGTCTTCTTCGCCACGCCTTCCATGACGTTCTCGAACACGGTCTTGGCCGGGTCGAGATGCGGTTCCTGCGCGAGGTAGCCGACAGTGGCGCCCTCGGCCAGCCAGGCCTCGCCGGAATATTCCTTGTCCAGCCCGGCCATGATCCTGAGGATGGTGGACTTACCCGAGCCGTTGGGGCCGAGGATGCCGATCTTGGCGTCGGGGTAGAAGGAAAGATTGATGTTCTCCAGCACCTTCTTGGTGCCATAGGCCTTGCTGAGGCCGGACATGTGATAAATGAACTGGCGTGCCACGCGCGCGGACCTTCTAAGGGTGTTCGGGAGTTGGCCGCTATGTAAGGGATGCGGGGCGAAAGGGGAAGTGGCACCCGCCGGTTTGTTGGGCGAAGCCGCTGGATTTGATCTGAAGCGGCAGAGGGGAGAAAAATGCCGTTCGACGCGAGGACCGTTCTATTCTCTCCTACAGGCGCGCAGCTCAATCTTTACATCAAGCGCGCCGCCGAACACGCAATCGGCGTTGTCCATATAAATCACGGCCTCGCCGAGCATGCCGCCCGCTATGCGCGCTTCGCCGAGGCGTTGGCAGGCGCCGGCTTCCATGTGTACGCCCACGACCATCGCGGGCACGGCGAAACCACCGCACCGGGCGCGCCTGAGGGACGCTTCGCGCAAGAGCACGGTGTCGACAAGATGTTGGCCGACGTCAGCCACGTCCATCATTTCATCTCCCAGGAACACCCCGGGCTTCCGCTGATCATCTTCGGCCATTCGATGGGCGGCATCGTCGCGCTCAATTCGGTGCTGAAGCGCTCGGACCATCTCGCCGGCGCGGCGATCTGGAACGCCAATTTCTCGCCGGGGCTGCTCGGCCGTCTCGGACAGGCGCTTCTCGGCTGGGAGCGCTTTCGGCTCGGTGCGGATGTGCCCGCTCGCATTGTTCCGAGGCTTACCTTCCAGGCCTGGAATGGCGCGGTGCCGAACCGAAGGACTTCGGCCGATTGGCTTTCGCGTGACCAGGTCGAGGTGGACAAGTATGTGGCCGACTCGCTCTGCGGCTGGCTTCCGTCGGTCTCGATGTGGCAGGATATTTTCCGCATGGTCTTTACCGGGGCGGACGACCGCAACTTCGCTTCCATACGGCGGAACCTGCCCTTCCATCTGGTCGGCGGCGGCGCAGACCCCTCCACCAACTTCGGCAAGGCGGTTGAGCAGTTCGCAGCGCGCATGCGCCGGATGGGATTTTCGAATCTCACATCAAGGACTTGGCCGCAGACTCGCCACGAGGGATTGAACGACCTCAACCGCGACGAGATCACCGCCGACTTCATCAAATGGGCCACAAAAGTGGTCCGCATGGGAACTGCCGTGCCAGAGAACGCGGCGAGGTGACAGCGTGCCCGAAGCCCTGTAGAGCCGAGGGCCGAGACAACAGCGGTTCGACATGTCAAAGCCTCCCCTTCACGGTGTCCGCGTCCTCGAGCTTGCCCGCATCCTTGCTGGGCCCTGGGCCGGCCAGTTGCTTGCCGATCTCGGCGCCGACGTCATCAAGGTCGAAAGCCCGGAAGGCGACGACACGCGCAAGTGGGGTCCGCCCTTCGTGACCGCGGAGGACGGCGAGAACCTTTCCGCCGCCTATTACCACTCCTGCAACCGCGGAAAACGCTCGATCGTGGTGGATTTCTCGACGCCGGAAGGCGCCGAGACGATCCGCAGGCTGGCGGCCTCCTCGGACGTATTGATCGAGAACTTCAAGCTCGGCGGGCTGAAGAAATATGGCCTCGACTATGCGAGCTTTCGCGAGTTGAACCCAAAACTCGTCTATTGCTCGATCACCGGCTTCGGCCAGACCGGGCCCTATGCGCCGCGCGCCGGCTACGACTTCATCGTCCAGGGCATGTCCGGCCTGATGTCGATCACCGGCGCGCCGGATGGCGAGCCGCAGAAGGTGGGCGTCGCCGTCACCGACCTCTTTACTGGCCTCTATTCGGTCATCGCCATCCAGGCGGCGCTTCGCCACGCGGAGGCGACCGGCGAGGGCCAGCACATCGACATGGCGCTGTTCGATGCGCAGATCGCGGTGCTCGCCAACCAGAACCTCAATTTCCTCGTCTCCGGCAAGCCGCCCACGCGTATGGGCAATGCGCATCCGAACATCGCGCCCTACGAGGTGCTGCCGGTGGCAGACGGCCACATCATCCTGGCGGTCGGCAACGATGGCCAGTTCCGAAAATTCTGCGCCGTGGTAGGGCTCGACGAGTTGGGAAAGAACCCCGACTTCGCCACTAATGCCGCGCGTGTCGCCAACCGCGTCGCGCTGCGCGAGGCGATGCTGGCGAAGCTCGCTGGATGGCAAAAGAGCGAGTTGCTCGCGGCTCTCGAAAAGGAAGGCGTTCCGGCAAGCCCGATCAATACGATCGCCGAGATGTTCGACGACCCGCAGGCCAAAGCGCGCGGCATGCGGCTTGACCTCGAGGACAGGATTGGCAACGTCCTGCCCTCGGTGAGGTCGCCAATCGTATTGTCCGAGACGCCGCTCGCCTATGATCGCCCCTCGCCGTGGCTCGGCGAACACACGGACGAGATCCTCGCGGAACTGGAGAAGGCCGGAAAATGAAGACAGGCGGACAGCTTATCGTCGAGGCGCTCGAGGCGAACGGGGTCGAGCGCATCTTCTGCGTGCCGGGCGAATCCTACCTTGCTGTGCTGGACGCCCTCCACGATTCCCCGATCCGTACAGTCGTCTGCCGGCAGGAAGGCGGCGCGGCGATGATGGCCGACTGCGAAGGCCGGCTCACCGGGCGGCCCGGCATCTGCTTCGTGACGCGCGGGCCGGGAGCCACCAACGCGTCGGCAGGCATCCACATCGCCATGCAGGATTCGGTGCCGATGATCGTCTTCATCGGCCAGATTGCGCAGGGCATCCGCGAGCGCGAGGCCTTCCAGGAGGTGGACTACCGCGCCTTCTTCGGGCCGCTGGCGAAATGGGCGACCGAGATCGACGACGCCGCGCGCATTCCAGAGATCGTCACCCGCGCTTTCTCGGTCGCGACCTCGGGCAGGCCCGGTCCGGTGGTGATCGCCCTGCCGGAGGACATGCTGACCAGCGAGGTTGAAGCGCCAGCCGCGCAAGCCTGGACTCCCGTCGAGACGCGCCCCGGCGAGCCGGAGATGCGCAAGCTGACGGAGTTACTATCCAACGCCGAGCGACCCATCGCCATCCTTGGCGGCACACGCTGGAGCGCCAAGGCGAAGTCGGACATCGAGAAGGCGGCCGAAGCCTGGGCGCTGCCGGTCGGCTGCTCCTTCCGCCGCCAGATGCTGTTCGACCACCTCCATCCCTGCTACGCCGGCGATGTCGGCATCGGCCCCAATCCGAAGCTCGCCGCCTACATCAAGGAAGCCGATCTCGTGCTGCTCATCGGCGGTCGCTTCAGCGAGATGCCGTCGTCGGATTACACGTTGCTGAAGAGCCCCTACCCCGACCAGACGCTGGTGCACGTGCACGCCGATCCGAACGAGCTCGGCCGCGTCTACAAGCCAGCATTGGCGATCAATGCGTCGGCAGCCGCGTTCGCCGAGGCGCTTGCAGACATCGCGCCCGAGGCTCCGCCGGTCTGGGAGGCCGAGACCGAGCGGCTGCACGGCGCCTATCTGGCCTGGTCGACGCCGCCAGAGACCAGCCCCGGTCCGGTCGCGATGGGCCGGATCATGAAGCATCTGGAAGAGGTCCTGCCGGAAGACGCCATCTTCACCAACGGCGCCGGCAATTATGCGACCTGGATCCATCGCTTCCACCGATTCCGCCGATACGCCACCCAAGCTGCCCCTACCTCGGGCTCTATGGGCTACGGCGTGCCGGCCTCTGTTGCCGCCAAGATGCTATTCCCGGAACGCGAGGTGATCGCATTCGCCGGCGACGGCTGCTTCCTGATGAACGGCCAGGAGTTCGCGACGGCCGTGCAGTACGACCTGCCGATCACGGTCGTCGTGGTCAACAACGGCATCTACGGCACGATCCGCATGCACCAGGAGCGCGAATATCCCGGCCGAGTGATCGGCACCGATCTGAGGAACCCCGATTTCGCGGCCCTTGCCCGCGCCTATGGCGGACACGGCGAGACGGTCGAGACCACAGAAGACTTCGCCCCCGCCTTCGAACGTGCCCGTGCCAGCGGCAAGCCGTCGATCATCGAGGTGAGGATCGATCCGGAGGCGATCACCCCGACCCGAACCCTCACGGATATCCGGGAGGGGAGATAGGCTTGCAGCCTGTATCCTTTTGAGATACAGGCTGCAATGATCCGATCGCTGAGGGACAAGAGGATACCCGGCATCAGGGGGGGCTCGGCCGAAAAGGGCTTCCCACCCGACCTGGTCCAGAGAGCGCAGCGGAAGCTGGCACAACTCGACGCCGCCACCAGTTTGGCAGACTTGCGGGTGCCGCCATCAAACCAACTCGAACTCCTTCGCGGCGATCGGGCAGGCCAGCACTCCATTCGTATCAACCAGCAATGGCGGCTGTGCTTCGTTTGGAAGGATGGAGATGCTTTCGAGGTCGAAATTGTCGACTATCATAGAGGCTGAGATGAGCGAGCTTCGGCCACGTCCTGTTCACCCCGGCGAAATACTGCGAGAGGAGTTTTTGCCGGAATATTCCCTCACGCCAGGCTCACTGGCCAAGGCGCTGCACGTACCGCGCGACAGAATCGAGAAGCTGGTGCGGGAAAAGCGTGCGGTAACGGCCGACACGGCCATGCGTCTCGCGCGCTACTTCAACACGACGCCTCAGTTCTGGATGAACCTGCAGGCAAACCATGATCTCGCAACCGTTGCAGTGGACGAGATCGCGGAAATCGAGCCTCGGGCGGCCTGATCCTCTTTCTCGATCAGCAAAAAGGGGCGGTCGCCCGCCCCTTCCGCACCGGTTACGGCTGTAACGAGATCTACTTGATCGCCTTGTCGGTGATCGCGCTGGTCCAAGCGCCGGAGGGCTCCTTGCTGATGATCTTTTGGTCGAGCAGCGCCTTGGCCGTGCGGTCGTAGGCCGCCTCATTCAGCTTGCCGTCGCCATTGTCGATCAGCTTGGCAACCTCGCCCATCATCCGCTTCTGGTGGTTCTCGTCCTGCCCGCCATTGTCCATGACGATCTCCGCGGCCTCGTCCGAGTTCTGGACGGCATAGTTCCAGCCCTTCATCGAGGCGCGCACGAACCGCACCATCTTGTCCTCGAAGGCCGGGTCCTTCAGCTTGGTTTCGAGCGCGTAGAGCCCGTCCTCGAGCAGGTCGTTGCCCATGGCCGAGTAGTTGAAGACGATCAGGTCCTCTGGCTTGTAGCCGGCGTCGATCAGTTGCCAGTACTCGTTGTAGGTCATGACGGAGATGCAGTCGGCCTGCTTCTGGATGAGCGGCTGTACGTCAAAACTCTGCTTCAGCACGGTCACGCCATTCGGCCCGCCTTCGGTCGGAAGGCCGAGCTTGTTCATCCAGGCATAGAACGGATATTCATTGCCGAAGAACCAGACGCCGAGCGTGTGGCCCTTGAAGTCGGCCTCGGTCTTGATCGGCCCGTCTTTGGGGCAGACGAGTTGCATGCCGGCCTTCTTGTAGGGCTGGGCGATGTTGACCACCGGCACGCCCTTCTCGCGGGCGGAGAGTGCCGCCGCCATCCAAGTGACGATCACGTCGGCGCCGCCGCCGGCAATGACCTGCTCCGGCGCGATGTCGGGCCCGCCCGGCTTGATCTCGACGTCGAGGCCCTCCTCCTCGTAGAAACCCTTGTCCTTGGCTACGAAGTAGCCCGCGAACTGGGACTGGGCGACCCATTTGAGCTGCAGCGTCACCTTGTCGGCGGCGAGCGCCTGGGCGGCGGCAAGCGACATCGCCCCCGCCAGCATGGAAATGATGAAGGTCTTCATTCTTCTTCCCTCTGGTTGGTCTATCCCCCTCGGACAGACGGATGCCAAAACGTGGCGGCTCTCTCGAAAAGGGAGACCACGCCATAAAAGACCGAACCTGCGACTGCCGCAACGGCAATCTCGGCCCACACCATGTCGATGTTCATACGGCCGACCTCGGTGGAGATGCGGAAGCCCATGCCGACCACCGGCGTGCCGAAGAACTCGGCGACGATCGCTCCGATAAGGGCAAGCGTCGAGTTGATCTTCAGAGCATTGAAGATGAAGGGCGCGGCAGCAGGCAGCCTGAGCTTCACGAGCGTCTGCCAGTAGCCCGCGGCGTAGGTGCGCATCAGGTCGCGCTCCATATGGCCGCTGGCGGCGAGCCCGGTGACCGTGTTCACCAGCATCGGGAAGAAGGTCATCACGACGACGACGGCCGCCTTGGAGTGCCAGTCGAAGCCGAACCACATCACCATGATCGGCGCGATGCCGATGATTGGCAGCGCCGATACCATGTTGCCGATCGGCAAGAGGCCGCGGCGCAGGAAGCCGAAGCGGTCGGCGAGGATGGCCGCGGCCAGCCCGGCCCCACAACCGATCACATAGCCGGCAAGCACCGCCTTCAAGATCGTCTGCTTCACGTCGGCGGCTAGGATCGGCAGCGAGTTGGCGATGCGCGCAGCAATGGCGCTCGGCGGCGGCAAGAGCACGAAGGGGACCCCAGCGCCGCGCGTGACCGCTTCCCAGATGATGAGCAGCCAAAGGCCGAAGATGGCCGGGATCAGCAGCCGAAGGAGCATGCGCTCTCCGCGTCCGGCGGGCGCCAGTGACGACAGGATCGTCACGCAGCGCCAGGCGAGTAGCCAAGCAGCGGCGAGCAGCAGGTAGAAGGGTGCAAGCGCCGTGCCTTCGAAACCGGCAATCCCGGACAAAAGAAGCCAGGCCGCGCCATGCGCTCCGATGAAAAGCACGAGAGCGGCAGCGACCGCGGGGATGCGCATCATCGAGATCGCGCCGGCCGGGAAGATCAGGCCGAAGATGTAGTCCTTGGTCGTGAAGTACGGATAGATGATGGTTGCGGTGGGGTCGGCCAGCGCGCCAGCTTCAGGACCGCTTGCCGGGCCGAGTACCGCCGCGACGACACACAGCACGATGGCCACAAGCACCTGCCATGAGGGGGTGAACCATCTCATGACGGCTGCGCCCCCATTGAACGTTCGACGACGCGCCCGGCGACCCCGACCAGCGTAACCAGCAGTGCTGCCACCACCGAGCCTGCCACCAATGCCGCCCAGATGTCGATGGTCTGGCTGTAGTACGCGCCGGCGAGCAGTTTCGAGCCGATCCCCGCTACTGCACCGGTAGGCAACTCGCCGACGATGGCCCCGACGAGGCTCGCCGCCACCGCCACCTTCATGGAGGCGAAGAGGAACGGCACGGAAGCCGGCACTCTTAGCCTCCAGAATATCTGGGCGGCACTCGCATTATAGGTGCGCATTAGGTCGAGATGCAGCAGTTCGGGCGAGCGCAGGCCCTTCACCATGCCGACCGCGACGGGGAAGAAGGAGAGGTAGGTCGAGATCAGCGCCTTCGGGACGAGCCCCGTGACGTTCACGGCCGCCAGCACTACGACGATCATCGGAGCGATCGCCAGGATGGGGATGGTCTGCGAGGCGATGATCCAAGGCATGAGGCTGCGGTCGAGTGCGCGGATATGGACGATCCCGACCGCGATCAGGATGCCGAGCGCGGTGCCCAGCCCGAATCCGGCAAGCGTGGAGGAGAGCGTGACCCAGGAATGATAGACGAGGCTTCGGTTGCTCGTCACCTTCCGCAGAAACGTACTCTCGAAGACGTTGACCGCCACCTGATGCGGGGCAGGCAGCGTCGGCTTGGGTTGCGAAAGAGTCTGGCCGATGAACTCCCATGTGCCCGGCTGCACCCCGCCCCTGGCGTTGGTGTCGCGCTGGAACGGTGCGTTCATGGAGATGGCGGCGACGTACCAGACGGCGATGAGCACGGCGAGGATTGTGAGCACCGGGATGATGCTCTTGCCGGCCCACCTCATGATTTGCCGTCCCACCGCATCAGGAGCAAGGGAATGCCGTCGTCGGGGTTTTCCAGTCGCCGATCCGGCAGTTCGCGGAAGCCTTCCCGCTCGTAGAAATGATACGCACCGGTGTTCGGCTCGAAGACGGTCAGTTCCAGCCCGCCGGGGAAGCGCGACTTCGCCTCATCCATCAGCAGCTTGCCGATGCCATGCCTGCGGAACGGCAGGTCTACATACATCCCGTGCACAAAGCCTTCCTTCGATATCGAGAGTCCGCCCACGACCGCACTTGCGACATCCGCCACCAGCAGGACCCGGGAGGCGAACAGATCCGGCGTGAACAGAGCGGCCATCTCTTCTCGAGATCTCGCCCTTGGCAGCCAGTCCGTCGCGTCGATGTAGTCATTGACGATCCTCGCGCAGGCGGCGAGATCGGCCTCCGTCGCTGGGCGGATCGTGGGAGTGGTCTCAATCTTCCGGATCACACTAGTCCTCATAGCTGTGCCCCGCATGCAGCCCCTCCCGCACCCGGGCGGCGATCTCCAGAAACTCCGGTGTTTCCCGAATGTGGAGCGGCCGCTCCTTCGGCAGCGTGGACTGGATCACGTCGGTTACGCGGCCCGGCCGCGGCGACATCACAACGATCCGCGTGGACAGGTAGACCGCCTCGGGGATCGAGTGAGTGACGAAGCAGATCGTCTTGTTCGTCCGCGCCCACAACTCCAGCAGTTGCTTGTTGAGATGGTCGCGCACGATCTCGTCGAGCGCCCCGAACGGCTCATCCATCAGCAGCAGGTCCGCGTCGAAGGCCAGCGCCCGCGCGATCGAGGCGCGCTGCTGCATGCCGCCTGAAAGCTGCCAAGGATATTTCTTCTCGAAGCCGGTGAGATTGACGAGGTCAAGCGTGCGCTTCACCCGCTCCCGCTGTTCGGTCTGCGAAAGCCCCATGATCTCAAGCGGCAGGGCCACGTTGCGCTCGATCGTGCGCCAGGGAAACAGGGCGGCGGCCTGGAAGACATAGCCATAGGCGCGCCGCTCGCGCGCCTGTTCCGGTGTCATGCCATTGACCAGGATCGACCCCGCGGTCGGCTTCTCCAGATCGGCAATGACGCGCAGGAATGTCGTCTTCCCGCACCCCGAGGGGCCGATGAAGGAGACGAACTCGCCCTTGCCTATCGTGAGGTCCACGTCCGCGAGCGCATTGACGGGACCGTCACTGGTCTGGAAGGTGAGCGAAAGACCGCTCGCTGCGACGACGGGAGGTGTGATGCTGATCATTGCGCAGTCGAACGGCCTGGACGAACTTCAACGCCGCTAGTTGAACAGGTATCGCGCGGACTGCGCAAGCATGCCCGGAAAGACTGCACAGAAGAGGTTGCAAGAAGAGGCCATGGGAGAGACATCAAAGCCGACCTGTCATGTCGTGCGCCCGGCGGGCACCTATGACGGCAAGCAGGGTTTTAGCTACTTCGAAGGTATCGCCGCCGAGACCGTCGGCTCAAAAGGCATCTGCATGCATCTTCTGACCGTGCCGCCGGGCGCCCGAGCCAAGGCTCACATGCACGAGAGCCATGAGACCGCGATCTATTGCCTGTCTGGCGAGGTCGTCACCTGGTACGGCGACAATCTCGAACACTCCGCGACTGTTAGGGCGGGCGACTTGTTCTACATCCCGGCGGGCGTGCCGCATCTGCCGGCCAATCTGTCCTCCGAGCCGGCGTCGGCCGTCATCGCGCGCACGGACCCCAACGAACAGGAAAGCGTGGTGCTGTTGCCGCATCTGGATGCGAAGGTGCCGCGCCAAGCGACCGGTTGAGCACGGTTGAAGGTGGGAATTTTATTCCTCGACGAGGCTGAGCGTGAGCATTAGCGAGCGTCCAAGCTTGGAGCGGACCTGGCCCCACAGCAGATCAGCCATCTACGAAACGATCTCCGCCGTCTCCACCACCGCGTGGAACAGCACATCGCAGCCCGCCCCCGCCCACTCCTTCGAGATCTCCTCGGCCTCGTTGTGCGACAGCCCGTCGACGCAGGGGCACATCACCATGGCGGTCGGCGCGACGCGGTTGATCCAGCAGGCGTCGTGGCCGGCGCCCGAGACGATGTTGCGGTGGGTATAGCCGAGCCGCTCGGCCGCGTCGCGGATCGCCTTCACGCAGCCCTCGTCAAAGGTGACCGGGTCGAAATGCCCGACTTGTTCGACCTCGTAGCCGATGTCCATCGCCTCGCAGATCGTGTCGATGCCTTCGCGGATGCGCTGGTCCATCTCGTCCAGCACCTGCTTGTCGGGCGAGCGGATGTCGATCGTGAAGACCGTCTTGCCGGCGATTATGTTGCGCGAGTTGGGGTACACTTCCATGTGCCCGACCGCGCCGACCGCATGCGGCTGGTAGTCCATGGCAACCTCGTGGACCAGTTCTGTGACGCGCGCCATGCCGAGGCCTGCATTGCGGCGCTTCGGCATCGGCGTGGAACCGGTGTGACTTTCCCTGCCGGTCAGCGTCACTTCCAGCCATTTCAGCCCCTGGCCGTGAGTGACCACGCCGATGTCAATGCCTTCGTCCTCGAGGATCGGCCCCTGTTCGATATGGAGCTCGAAGAACGCTTTCATCTTGCGGGCACCGACCTCTTCGTCGCCCTTCCAGCCGATGCGCTCCAGTTCCTCGCCGAAGCGCTTGCCCTTCGCATCCTGGCGATCATAGGCCCAATCGAGATCGTGCACGCCGGCGAAGACGCCGGAGGCGAGCATGGCCGGGGCGAAGCGCGTCCCCTCCTCGTTCGTCCAGTTGGTGACGACGATCGGATGCTTGGTCTTGATGCCGAGATCGTTGAGCGTGCGGATCACCTCCAGCCCGCCGAGTACGCCCAGCACACCGTCGTATTTGCCGCCGGTGGGCTGGGTGTCGAGATGGCTGCCGACATAAACCGGCAGCGCGTCGGGGTCGGTTCCTTCGCGGCGCGCGAACATGGTGCCCATCCGGTCGACGCCCATTTCGAGCCCCGCTTCGTCGCACCAGCGTTTGAACAGGCGCCTGCCTTCACCGTCCTCGTCGGTGAGGGTCTGGCGGTTGTTACCGCCGGCGACCCCCGGACCGATCTTCGACATCTCCATCAACGAATCCCACAAACGATCTGGATTGATTCGGAGGTTCTCACCTGGAGCCGGCATTCGCGGTCAGCCTTTCAGTTCGACTTCTATGAAGCTCATCGGTTGGTCGCCACCGTTGACGACGTTGTGTTCCACCCCCTCGTCCCGCCGATAGACGGAGCCGGCCGGCATATCGGCGCGACGGCTCTCGCCACCCGGCTCCTCCAGCAGGAAAGAGCAGGGTGTCAGGGTGGTGATGACATAGTCGAGATCGTGGCGATGCCAGCCCGTCTCCGCGCCGGGCGCAAAGTCCCAGCGCGTGACGCGCACGCGATCGTCTTCAAGGATCCGGGTGGGTACCGCAGCCGGCCGGGACAAGCTACTCGACCGCTCGCAGTACGGCCCGCACGAGATCGATCAGTTCGTCGATCTGGGCCTTGGTGATGATCAGCGGCGGCGAAAGCGCGATGATGTCTCCAGTGGTGCGGATAAGGGCACCGCGCTCATAGGCCTTCACGAAGGCCGAGAAGGCGCGCTTCGAGGGCTGGCCGGGGATCGACGCAAGCTCGATCGCACCGACGAGGCCGATATTGCGGATGTCGATGACATTCGGCTCGTCCTTGAGCGAGTGCAGCGCGTCCTCCCAGTAGGGCGCCAGTTCTGCACCGCGTGTCAGCAGACCCTCCTCCTTGTAGGTGTCGAGCGTGCCAAGCGCGGCGGCGCAGGCCATCGGGTTGCCGGAATAGGTGTAGCCATGGAAGAACTCGATCAGGTGCTCCGGCCCGCTCATGAAGGCGTCGTGGATCTCCTTGGTCACGAACACCGCGCCCATCGGGATGACGCCGTTGGTGACGCCCTTGGCGGTGGTGATGATATCGGGCTTCACGCCGAAATAGTCGGCCGCAAACGGCGTGCCGAGCCGCCCAAAACCAGTGATGACCTCGTCGAAGATCAGCAGGATGCCATGCTTGGTGCAGATCTCGCGCAGCTTCTGCAGATAGCCCTTCGGCGGGATCAGCACGCCGGTCGAGCCGGCGACTGGCTCGACGATGACGGCGGCGATGGTCGAGGCGTCATGCAGCGCCACGATTCGCTCGAGTTCATTGGCGAGTTCCGCACCATGCTCCGGCTCGCCGCGACTGAACGCGTTCTTCTCCGGAAGATGAGTGTGCGGCATGTGGTCAACGCCGGCGAGCAGCGTGCCGAACATTTTTCGATTGGTGACGATGCCGCCGACCGAGATGCCGCCGAAATTGACGCCATGATAGCCGCGCTCGCGTCCGATCAGACGGGTCCGCGACCCTTCGCCCTTGGCGCGATGGTAGGCGAGCGCCATCTTTAGCGCGGTGTCGACCGATTCGGATCCGGAGTTGGTGTAGAAGACATGCGCCATACCCTCAGGCGCTATGTCGATCAGCCGGTTGGAGAGCTCGAAGACGGCGGGATGGCCCATCTGAAATGCCGGCGCATAGTCCAACTCGGCCGCCTGATGCTGGATCGCCTCGGTGATCTTCGGCCGGCAATGGCCGGCGTTGACGCACCAGAGGCCCGCCGTGCCGTCCAGCACCTGCCGGCCGTCGGTGGTGGTGTAGTACATGTCCTTCGCCGCAGCGAACATGCGCGGCGCCTGCTTGAACTGGCGGTTCGCCGTGAACGGCATCCAGAAAGCCGACAGGTCGTTCGGTGCAATTCTTGTTCTGTTGGACATGACCAAGCTCTCCTTGAATTCGCTTCCTATCGGCTAACGGCCAAAGCTTGGTCTCAGCGTCGTTTGGTGCTACGCAAATTTTGACCGATTGGACAATCGTTAGCACCGCCGGTCCGGCGGTCAACCCAGTAGTAGCGGATTTGACGGCCGAAGATCGCGCACCAAAGCGGGACAACTCGCTGGTCCAGAGAATTGGGCCAGAGAGATGATGCTCCAGGTGATCTTTCATTCGGGAAATGATGGACTTACGTGAGTGTTTTCTCACACGCCCTAGGCTGCTTTGGAGCCATTCAAGTGGTGAGTTCCGGCACTTCGTATAGGCGCCTCCCGTAATGGACGAAATCCCAACCCGTTCGCGCACCCGCATCCAGCAGGAGAAGCGGGAACTTATCCTCGAGGCCGCGCTCGACGTCTTTTCCACGAAGGGCTTTCGCGGCTCCACGGTGGACCAGATCGCCGAAGCGGCCGGCATGTCGAAGCCCAACCTGCTCTATTATTTCCGCAGCAAGGACGATATCCACACCACCCTTTTGCAGCGCCTTCTCGATATGTGGCTCGCGCCGCTGCGTGAACTCGACGACGTCGGCGATCCGATCACCGAACTGAGGGGCTACATCCGTCGCAAGATCGAGATGGCGCGCGACTATCCCCGCGAAAGCCGGCTGTTCGCGAATGAGATGCTGCAGGGCGCGCCGCATATGATGCCGTTCCTGCAGGGCGAGATGAAAGCACTCGTCGAGGAGAAGGTCGTGGTAATCCGCGGCTGGATCGAGAGCGGCAAGATCGCGCCTGTCGATCCCCATCACCTGATCTTCGCGATCTGGGCGACGACCCAGCATTACGCCGACTTCGACGTTCAGGTTCGTGCAGTGCTCGGTGCCGACAGGAGCGGTGAAAACCGCTTTGAGGACGCAGCGCGCTTTCTCGAAAACCTGTTCGTCCGCGGGCTCGCGACCCACAACAAGTAAGCCGCGAGGCTACGAGGGGATGGAGGCGTTAGGCCGCCACGGCCTTCGCGACGGGATGGATGGCGTGGAACGGGACGCACAACCGGTTCCATATGTTGATCATGCCCACCGCCACCGTGAGCTTTACCAACTCCGCCTCGGAGAAATGCCTGAGCGCTTTCTCGTAGAGTTCATCGGAAACGGGACCGTTCGATACCAGCGTGACCGCTTCGACCCAGGCGAAGGCGGCGCGCTCGCGCTCGGAAAATAGCGGCGACTCCTTCCAGGCCGCGACGAGATAGAGCCGCTGTTCGGTCTCGCCGTCGTGGCGTGCCTCGCGACTGTGCATGTCGACGCAGTACGAGCAGCCATTGATCTGCGAGGCACGCAGCTTGATCAGGTGCAACAGGCTCTTTTCCAGGCCGCATTCGTCCACCGCCTTGTTGAGGGCGCGCACCTCCGTAATCAACTCGGGAGCCGCACTGAAGAAATTCAGCCTCGGTTGCATGACTATTCCTCTCTATCGCTTGGTTGAAAAGGACTTCTGCGGGCGTTGATGGCGCGCGACGAAGGCGCAGCTTGCCGCCACCGAACGCGGGTCAGCCTCAGTCAAAAATTCGGTCACGATGTCCGACAGGCGCTCGGCGGCGAGTGCGGCCCGGTACGCCCTCTCCGCGCGCAGCATCGCGAAGTTGATCCCGCACGGCTTCACATAAGCGGAAGCCGGCAACTTGTTCGGACCGCGCTGGCGGATTTCGCCGCAGCGGAAGGCCGGCTGCGGACCTTCGACGGCAAGCATGATGTCGAGCAGCGAGATTTCCTCTGCGGCGCGCGCCAGCCGGTAGCCGCCGGCAGGACCCGGAACGGACTCGCAAATTCCCGCGGCGACCAGCGCATTGAGGTGCTTCAGGAGATAGCTGGACGACAGACCGAACTGCTCAGCCAGCGCGGCAGCAGGCAGCGTCGCGCCATCGTCCACACCGACCAGAGCGGCAGCACAATGGATCGCCGCCTCCACCCCTTCGCTCAACTTCATCGTCGACCCCCGTTTCGTGGATATTTCGTATCCTGGATATCTCATATCCACAATAGGCGAACAAAGGTCTCCTGACACATGCTGAGGTTCAGACCCAGGAAGCAGGGGTGGTCGGCATCCGGCCATCCGGATCGATGACGCGAAGTCTTGGCGCGTCCGTCCCGTTCCAGCACCACAGTGCAACACAGGTGCCGCCTGGCGACATGAACGACGGGTAGATCACCCCATCGAAGCCACGGGAAAGCAAACACTCGCGAACGGCATAGGTAGGAGGCACTTCACTGCGGTCGAGCATATCCCGCCACTCGCAGTGGTGGATCGACATGTCGATCCCGAGCGGTTCGGTTCCCTCCTCGCGTGAAAGATCCGCGAGCGCCGCCCCGGAAAGCTCCAGTTGAGCGATCAGGGCTGGGTGCTGGACAAAACCCTGGTTATACTCCGCCCAGGCGGTCGAAAGCTCCCGCGCGGCATAGATGGCCGGAGTACCTGCCGGGTTCCAGCGTCCGCCAAAACGGGAGGCGCCCTCCCCCGACAGCGGCAGGTAAGCCCAGCGCGGCACGTAGGCGCGCCACAGAATCAGGGGCCCGGAAGCGGTTCTGGGCTCAGGCATAGACGCCGGAGCGCACAGCCTCCAAATAGGCTAAAACCTTGTCCGACTTGCCTTCCGCCATGAGATCGTAGGCGGTCTTGCCGGCCCAGCCAGGGATAGGCTGATGCTTGAACCAGATCGCCGCCCGGCTCTCGTCGCCGGACATTTCGGCCGCCATAGCGAGGATGCGCACCAGCGGACTGAGCGCCTGGTCGACCTTGCGTGCCCGGGACTTGGCCGCGAGCGTGTTGCGCGCGACCCCGATCAGCCGCGCCAGTTCGGAAGCGGTCACGCCCAACTGTTGCTGGACGCGCGCGACCGAAAGGTATGGCGAATGCTCGTCGGCGAAGCCGGCTGCAGCAGTATTGAGAGCGGCAGTCATGGCTGATCTCGAATTGACATCATTGCGCTCAATGTGAGCGCAATGAGTGCGCAATTCAAGATCAGAGCCCGCTCACCTCACTCCGCCGCGACCTTCGGCGCCATCGGATTGTTCGGGTGCGTCGTCCAGTTGGCATAGACCGGCGAGACCGGCTGCTGCGTGCGCTTGTCGATGACGCCGGCCGCCAACGGTTCCATGGCGATGCAGCCTTCGACCGGGCAGACGTTGACGCAGAGATTGCAGCCGACACACTCCTCCTCGATCACCTCGAAATGGCGGACGCCGTCGACCAGGCTGGTGATCGCCTGGTGCGAGGTGTCCTCGCAGACGATGTGGCAGCGGCCGCACTTGATGCAGAGATCCTGGTTAATCCGCGCCTTGGCGACGTAGTTGAGGTTGAGATACTGCCAGTCGGTGACGTTAGGCGTGGCCCGGCCGACGAACGAATCGAGGTCCGCGTGGCCCTTCTCGTCCATCCAGTTCTTCAGCCCCTCGATCATCTCCTGCACGATCTTGAAACCGTAGGTCATGGCAGCGGTGCAGACCTGCACGTTGCCGGCGCCGAGCGCCAGGAACTCGGCCGCGTCGCGCCACGTCGTTACGCCGCCGATGCCGGAGATCGGCAGGCCGCGCGTCTCCGGATCACGAGCAATCTCGGCCACCATGTTGAGGGCGATCGGCTTCACCGCCGGGCCGCAATAGCCGCCGTGAGAACCCTTGCCGTCGATCGAGGGCTCCGGCGAGAAGGTGTCGAGGTTTACCGAGGTGATCGACGACACCGTATTGATCAGCGAAACCGCATCGGTGCCGCCTCGGTTGGCCGCGCGAGCCGGATAGCGAATGTCGGTGATGTTGGGCGTCAGCTTCACGATCACCGGCATGCGCGTGTACTGCTTGCACCAGCGCGTGACCATCTCGATGTATTCGGGCACCTGCCCGACCGCCGATCCCATACCCCGCTCGCTCATGCCATGCGGGCAGCCGAAATTGAGCTCGATGCCGTCGGCCCCGGTCTCCTCGACCAGCGGCAGGATCGCCTTCCAACTCTCCTCCTCGCAGGGTACCATGATGGAGACGACGATCGCGCGGTCGGGCCAGTCGCGCTTGACCTGCTTGATCTCCCGAAGGTTGGTTTGCAGGTCTCGGTCGGTGATCAACTCGATATTGTTGAGGCCGAGAAGCCGTCGGTCCGCGCCCCAGATCGCCCCGTAGCGCGGGCCGTTGACATTGACGATCGGCGGACCTTCCTCGCCCAGCGTCTTCCAGACCACGCCGCCCCAGCCGGCCTTGAACGCCCGCACCACGTTGTAGGCCTTGTCGGTGGGCGGCGCCGAGGCCAGCCAGAACGGGTTGGGAGACTTTATCCCGACGAAGTTGTTACGGATGTCTGCCATGCTCACGCCCTCCCATTCGAGGCCAGCGCGCGATGAATGCTCTCCGCGGCATCCCTCCCCTGGGCCACCGCAGAGACCGTAAGATCGTCGCCGCCGAGGATGCAGTCGCCGCCGGCCCACACCTTCGGCATGGATGTCCGGCCCTCTGCATCGGCCTGGATTCGTCCGCCCTCGAGCGCGATCGCCGGGGCGCTGCCGTTCTGCGCCACCGGAACAAAAGTCTGGCCGATCGCCTTGAAGATCTGATCGCAGGAGATCACGAACGTCTCGCCCGTCCGTGCCAGCCTGCCGTCCTGCATCGCAGTATATTCGAGTTCGATGCCTGCGACCTTGCCGAACTGCGCGACCACGCGCTTCGGCTGCAGCCAATGCCGGATCGTGACGCCCTTCGATGTCGCGAGTTCCTGCTCGTATTCCGACGCGTTCATGTGCTCCTTGCCGCGCCGGTAGCAGATCGTCACCTCCTCGGCCCCCAGCAGCTTGGATTGCACGGCGGCGTCGATCGCGGTCATGCCGCCGCCGATCACCACCACGCGGCGGCCGATCGGTAGCGCGGCGAGATCTTCGGCCTGGCGTAGCTCGGCGATGAAGTCGACCGCGTTCTCGACGCCAGCGGCATCCTCGCCCTCGGCCCGCAGCGCGTTGACGCCGGCAAGGCCCATGCCAAGGAATACCGCATCATATGTCGCCGTCAGATCGGCGAGATGGACATCTCGGCCGAGCGCCCGGCCATATTCGAGGGTGATGCCGCCGATCGCGGTCACATAATCCACCTCGGCCTGGGCGAAATCATCCGTGGTCTTGTAGGCGGCAATGCCATATTCGTTCAGCCCACCGGCCTTCGGCCTCGCCTCGAAGACGGTCACGTCGTGGCCGTAGCGAGCCAGGCGATGCGCTGCGGCAAGCCCCGCCGGGCCGGCGCCGATCACCGCGATCCGCTTCCCGGTCGGCGCAACGCGCTCGTAGAACTGCCGGTTTTGGGCCATTGCAATGTCGGTCGAATATCGCTGCAGCCGGCCGATCTGCACCGGCTTGCCTTCCGCGGCCTCGCGCACGCAGGCCTCTTCGCAGAGCGTCTCCGTCGGGCAGACGCGCGCGCACATTCCGCCAAGAATGTTCTGGTCGAAGATGGTCTTGGCAGAGCCGACCGGGTTGCCGGTCGCGATCTGCCGGATGAACAGCGGAATGTCGATTGAAGTAGGACAGGCCTGCATGCACGGCGCGTCATAGCAGAAATAGCAACGATCAGCCTCGACGAGCGCTTCGTGATGATCGAGCGGCGGATGCAGGTCCGAGAAATTCAGCGCGTATTCGCCGGGGGAAAGTCGTTCCCCAACGATGCCCTCCTTGAATGGGCTTCCGACCATCGATGTTCCCCGCAGCTTGCTTGACGCTGGCTATTTTTGAGAAGGCTAGCACGTTTTGTTTTTTTATCAATCGGTCAAATTTTACTCGGACAGACCCTGGACCAGAATTTATTAACCATGCTTTAGACCCCGCCGGTCGAAACCGTCGGGTTAACAGCGCAGGCAACTCTCCCTTTAGCATTCCCGCCTAATCGTCCCGGAATGCGTCTCTCGAATTTGAGTAAAATCGTCCTCGTCGGTGCGGCGCTAGCGCTGACCTCCTGTGCATCGCAGCCGACGAGGATCAACGACATCTGCGCGGTCTTCGACCAGAGGGACGGCTGGTTCGACAACTGGAGATCGGCCGCGCACCGCGCCGAAAGGAAATATGGCGTGCCGGTGCCGGTGCTGATGGCCACGGTGCGCAAGGAGTCCGGCTTCAAGGGCAATGCCCGCCCGCCGCGCACGAAGCTGCTCGGCTTCATCCCCTGGAAGCGGCAGTCGAGCGCATACGGCTATTCACAGGCGCTGAACGGCACTTGGTCCCAGTACCAGGCCGAGACGGGAAACTTCGCCGCCCGCCGCAGCAACTTCGCCGACGCGGTCGATTTCGTCGGCTGGTATCACTCCAAGACTGCGGAGAAATTCGGCGTCGCCAAGAACGACACCTTCAACCTCTACCTCGCCTATTACCACGGCTGGGGCGGATACCAGAAGGGAAGCTGGCGCGGGAACGCGGGCATCCAGCGCTATGCTCGCGAAACCGACGATATGGCCCGCAGCTACGCCGCCCAGATGCAGAACTGCCGGTGAGGCGGCTCAGTTTCCGTGGCGCTTTATCTCGGGCATCTTCCCCGGAACTAGCAGTCCCTGATCGACCCCGATCGGCATCTGGGACGGCGCGTTGCCGTAACGCCAATAGGTGAAATAGAGAGCACCGGGCGTGGCTACCGCCTTCTTCTCGAGTTCCCGGAAGGGCCCTACGTTAACCGATCCTAGCTGCGGAACGAGATTGATGTCTATCGGACCGCCAAGTGTGTGCGGAATAGCGTGGCCCCGATGGTAGAGTTCGCCGCCCGAGCGGGGATGGCCGGCCATACGGGCTTTGTCGCGCGCGCCAGCATGTCGGCCTAGACTGAAGCCCCAAGCCGCCAGCAGCCGGCCGTTCTGTACATCGAAAAGATAAGAGAAACCGCCGGTCGTCGTTTCCACGATTTCGTTATCAGGCGAAAGAAGATCATAGTTATCTAGCCAGGCAGCGATAAGCCAAGGCACAGCCTCCTCTTCAATTGCTCTCGAAGAGAATAATCCCCTCAGCTTCGAATAATCGACCATTCCCCACCCCGGCTCCGGTAGACTGCCGGGGTATTATATCATTGCTTGGGGGCAAGCGCAGCGATGATAAGCGTCGATCCGCTTCGACGCCTCGGCCTTCGTCAGATCCTCGGCTAATGCCTTTTCGTCATGCGCCTGCTCGGAAAGGGTTTTCAGGTAGGATTTCTGCGCGCCTGTCATCGGCTCGTCGCCGCTGACCCAGTCCTCCGGATCCTTCTCCATGTTGGAGGCGGGCTCGTTCTTGGGGTTCTCGTCCGTCATCTCGCAACTCCTGCATTCCGAAACAAATGCAGAACGAATGCGGATGTTCCGGGCTCAGCCCGGGGAGGATACTTCGCCGCTCCTCTCGGGCGGAAAGCGGTCTCCGGAATATTGCGGCACCGGCATCGGATGCAGCCATGTCTCGCGCCTGATCACCCAGATCTCATATTCGGGCTTCAGGCCCGCCGGTGCATCGTCGAGCGAGCCGACGCGGATTTCCGTCTCCTTCGCGCCCGGATTGAACAGCCGCGATCCGCATTCGGAACAGAAGCCGCGGCCATCAAAGGTCTTTAGATCGCCGGTGCTCCTGAAGGAGGAAGTCGGCCAGACGGCGAAGGTGACAAAGGACGAGCCGCTTTCCTTACGGCAGTCCGCGCAGTGGCAGAGTCCGACGCGCAGGGGTTCGCCCTCCACCTCATAGCGGACGGCGCCGCACAGGCAGCCTCCTCTTCTGGTGACCATGCAAAACCTCCGCCGAGCCTCGATCAAAACGAGGTAGGGCATGCCCGGCTTCGTGGAAGGCCGTCAGCTATGATGCTGCCGCCTCCGTACAGCCTGATCGGCGGGCCTTGTGCAGAAGGCGTGGCGTCTTCAGGGGCGCGTGGGCCGGTCCTCGGCATCGGCGTCGAAGGCGGACGGCACGTCGGCATCATCAGCTTGCCGGCCGTCGCCGACCTGCAGCGGCCCGGCCGGTCCCGCGTCCGACGCAGCGGAAGGTGCCGCGCCTCCGGTCTCCGGATAGTCGTCGCGCACTTCCTCGCGGCGCGTTCTCTCGGCAGCCTCGGCCTGATCGTCTTTGGCGGCCGCGATCCCCGCTCCCGCATCACCCCACTTGCCGTGCGGCCTCTGCGGCGGAGGCCCGGCAAAACCCGGACCGCTTCCAGGCTCTGCATCATCCGGGGCTGCGTCTTTCGGGCCGCTGCCGAACTTGATGACCGGCTCCATCTTCGCAAGCTGCGGGTCGTCCAGCCAGCACAGGCTGCGGTGACCGCCGCCCAAGTCCCGGAAGGGCGGCAGCTTGGTCTCACACAGATTGTCCGGCACAAGGTGCTTCCAGCGGCAGCGCGTCTGGAACGGGCAGCCGGGCGGCGGGTTCATGGCCGACGGGATGTCGCCCTCCAGCACGATGTGCTTCTTCACCACGCTGGTGTCGGCGATCGGGATCGCGGAAAGCAGCGCCTCCGTATAGGGGTGGTAGGGCGGGGCAAAAATCTGGTCGGTGGTGCCCTGCTCCACGATATGGCCGAGATACATCACGACCACGCGGTCGGCGAGATAGCGCACGACCGACAGATCATGGCTGATGAACAGCATGGTCGTCTTGTTTTTGCGCTGGATGTCCATCAAGAGCTCGGTGACAGCCGCCTGCACCGACACGTCGAGAGCCGAGACCGGCTCGTCGGCCACCACCACCTTGGCCTGGCCGGCGAAGGCGCGTGCCACACCGATGCGCTGCTTCTGCCCTCCCGAAAGCTGGCGCGGCATGCGCTCGGCGAAAGCGCGCGGAAGCTTCACTAGATCGAGGAGTTCGAGCATGCGCTGCTTGCGCTCGGCGACCGTGCGTCCGATGCCGAATTTCTCCAGCGTCCGTATGATCTGCGAGCCGACCGAGTGGCTGGGGTTCAGCGTGTCGAACGGATTCTGGAACACCATCTGGATCGAGGAGACCGTGCCGACGTCGCGTTCCTCGACGCCGGTGCCCTGGATCTCCTTGTTGCCCAGCATCACCTTGCCGGAGGTGGCCGTCTCCAGCCCCAGCAGCACCTTGGCGAGGGTGGATTTTCCGCATCCCGACTCGCCGACGATGGCGACGGTTTCCGATTCTCGCGCCTCGAGGCTGATTGACTCGTTGGCCTTGACGACCCGCCCCTCGCCGCCGCCGAACACCTCGTTGCCGCCGACGCGATAGTATTTCTTCAGATCGTCGATCTTCAGCACGGAAGCGCCGGGGGTGACCGGCGTGTTCTCCTTGCGCGCGCCCGGCGGCAGCTCGGCCCAGTCGATCTCGTTGAAGCGGATGCAGCGGCTGAAATGACCTTCGTGTCCCTCCACAGGGATCATCGGGATCTCAGCAGCATCGCAGCGACCGGCCACGAAATGTTGGCAGCGCGGACCGAAATTGCAGCCCCTCGGCCGCTCGTGCGGCAGCGGCAGTTGCCCCGGTATGGCGACCAGCGGACGCTCGTTCTTGTCCGCTCCCGGCAGCGGGATCGAGCGGAACAGGCCCTGCGTATAGGGGTGGCGCATCCGGTCGAAAACGTCCTCGATGCGGCCAGTCTCCACCGCTTCGCCGGAATACATGACGGTGATGCGGTCGCACGTCTCCAAAATCAGTCCGAGATTGTGCGAGACGAAGATCATCGAAGTGCCGAATTTCTCGCCGAGGCCTTTGACCAGTTCGACGATACCGGCCTCGACGGTGACGTCGAGCGCCGTGGTTGGCTCATCCAGCAGAAGAAGCGCTGGCTTCGACAGGAGCGCCATGGCGATCACGATGCGCTGCTGCTGGCCGCCGGAGAGTTGGTGCGGATAGGAGCGCATAATGCGTTCGGGATCAGGCAGGCGCACGGCGCGCACCATCTCCAGCGCGCGATTGTAGGCCTCCTCCTTGGACACCCGGTCGTGGAGGATCGGTACTTCCATCAGTTGCGTGCCGATCTTCATCGCCGGGTTCAGGCTCGCCATCGGCTCCTGGTAGATCATGGCGATCTCGTTGCCGCGCAGCGAGCGCAACTCCTCGTCGCTCATCTCGCCCATGTCGCGGCCTTTGAACTTGATGCGGCCGCCGACGATCTTTCCGACGTTGGAGAGGTCGCGCATGATGCCGAGCGACACCGTCGACTTGCCGCAGCCGGACTCGCCGACGATACCCATCGCCTCACCTGGCATCACGTCGCACGAGAAATCCATGACGGCCGGGATCTCGCCGCGCTTGGTGAAGAAGGAGATCGACAGGTTTTCGATCTCGAGGATCGGCGTGGCGCCGGAAACGTCCGCGGGTTTGACGGCTTCGTTCATCTTGCGATCCTCGCCTTGATCTGAAGTCTTGGCGTTCCTTCGGCAACGTAGAGCGCGAGCATCATTGCCAAACTTTCAATCCCTCAGCGACTGTTCGCGTAGCGCGTCCGCCAGCAGGTTGAGGCCGAGCACGAAGGACATCAGCGCGATCGTCGGTGGCAGTGCCGGGTGGATGACCGAGCGCAGCAGCCGGCTGGCATCTTTGATCGCCGTGCCCCAGTCGGGGCTCTCCGGCGCCAGGCCCAGTCCGAAATAGCCGAGCGTGCCAAGCAGGATGGTGGTGTAGCCGATGCGCAGGCAGGCATCGACGATCAGCGGTCCGCGCGCGTTCGGCAGGATCTCCCACAGCATGATGTACCAGGGAGTCTCGCCGCGGGTCTGTGCGGCGGCGATGTAGTCGCGGGTCTTGATGTCCATGACCAGGCCGCGAACGATGCGGAACACGCCGGGGCTCGAAGCGAAGACGACGGCCACGAAGATATTGAGCTGATTGGGATCGATCGAGACGACGCCGAGCGGATCGGCATCGAACACCAGCCCGACATAGATCCAGCCACCCAGCACAAGGGTGAGAGCGAGCAGCGGATAGAGCCGCTCCGGCCGGTTCTTGAAGCGCGTGTAGAACAGCACCACGAAGAAGATGATCGGGAAGAGGAAGAACAGGCCGGCCAATCCGTAAGGGATCGGCGTGTCCATGATCCCCGGCGTCACCAGTAGATAAAAGAGCAGGATCACCGGGAAGGCGAGCACGAGGTTGGCGAGGAACGACAGAACCGAGTCGATCCTGCCGCCGTAATAGCCGGCCGGCAGGCCGAGCGTCGTCCCGACCATCAGTGCAAACATCGTCGCCGTAGGCGCGATGATCAGCACGATCCGACTACCGAAGACCATGCGGCTGAACACGTCGCGCGCCAGCTTGTCGCCTCCGAACAGATAGACACCGCCATGATCCGGCACGATAGCGCCCGGCATGGCGTCTTTCATCACCGGGATCTGCGCCAGCGGGTCGAACGGCGCCACCACATGGGCGAAAATGGCCGTGAAGAGCCAGAAGCAGCAGATGACAACGCCGGCTATGCCGACGCCGCTCTCGAAGAGCTGGCCGTAGAGTCCGAGCCTCTTGCGGTAGATCATGCTGGCGCCAAGCAGGAACGCGAGCGCGATCCATACCGGCCAGAAGCGCGCGAACACGCCGACGATGGTCTGGAGGGTGCCTATGTTTTCAAGCTGCACGGGCGCGCCTCACTGCACTCTAATGCGAGGATTGAGATAGGCGTAGCCGATGTCGGAGATGAGCTGCGTGAACAGCACCACGAAAACCGATACCAGCGAACACGCAAGCAGCAGGTCGATGTCGTTGTTACCGGCAGCTTCCACCAGCGTGTAGCCAAACCCTTGGTAGCGGAACATGGTCTCGACGATCACGACGCCGGTCAGAAGCCATGGAAACTGCAGCATGATGACCGTGAATGGCGCGATCAGCGCGTTCCGCAGCGCATGCCTGATCACCACCTTCGGGAAGCTCAGGCCCTTGAGTCGCGCCGTGCGGATATACTGCTGCGTCATCACCTCGACCATCGAGGCGCGCGTCATCCGCGCGATGTAGCCGATGCCGTAGATCGCCATCGTCATCACCGGCAGAGTGAAGTTGTAGAAGGTGATGCCCTGCCCTGTCGCCGAGGCGGCCGAGCCGTTCAGCCAACCGAGCCATGAGGCGAAGATCACCGTAAAGATGACGCCGGAAACGTATTCAGGCGTCGCCGTCGTGGTGATCGAGGCTACCGAGAGCGTCCTGTCGGTCCGCGAGCCTTCGCGCATGCCGGCGAGGATGCCGATCAGCAGAGCGATGGGCACCATCGTCGCCATCACCCAGAACATCAGGATGCCGGTGGCGGCCAAGGCCGGCCAGAGCTTTGTCGATACTTGCGTCTTGAACTTCGTCGAGCAGCCGAAATCGCCTTGGAGAATCCCGCCATAATAAGGTTCGGCGGGCTCGTCGCAAAACGAGAAGCGGGGCTTGGACTGGCCCGTCTGCGGATCAATCGCCGGCTGCTTCTGCACGACGCCGAGCCACTGGCCGTAGCGCACGAAGAAGTTTTGGCGATAGCCGTTCTTGACGAGCCAGCTTTCCAACTGCTCGGGGGGGCTGCGCATATCGAGTTGGCTGATGGCGAGCTTCTTCAGGTTCGGCTCGAGATTGACCATGAAGAACACGACCATGGTCAGACAGATCATCGTGACCAGCATCGTGCCCAGTCGGCGCACAATGAAACCGAGCATTATGCCCCCCTGCCGCTTATTATCGGGGTCAGTGTTCCACACCCCTTATCGTTGGGAAAAAGGGGGCGGAAACCGCCCCCTTTCCGGGGACTATTCTCAGGCTTCGTCGAGCCAGACCTTGCCGAAGTCGTGCTCGTAGGTCGGATGCATGCCGTGGTTCTTAACCGCCGGCACCGAGTTGTTGTAGAGCTTACGCCAGTACGGCTGAATCATGATGCCGGAGTCCTGAAGGATCGTCTCGATGTCCTTCATGACGACCTTGCGCTTCTCCGCATCGGCGATGCCGAGCGCCTCGCCGATCTTGGCGTCGAGATCGGGATTCGAGTAAGCAGTCTCGTTCCAGGCCTCACCGGTGCGATAGGCCACCGCAATCACCTGGATGCCGAGCGGACGCATGTTCCAGTTCGTCTGGGAGAAGGGATACTTCGTCCAGTCGTTCCAAAAGGTGGACCCGGGCAGAACGGTGCGCTTCACCTTGATCCCGGCATCGCGCAGCTGAGCAGCGACAGCATCGCCCGTGTTCTTGTGGTAGTCCTCGTCGACGGTAATGAGGTCGTGCTCGTAGTCGGCCAGCCCCTCATCCTCGAGCATCTTCTTGGCGCCCGCGGCGTCGCGTGTCAGCTTCGGCAGTTCCACATACTCCGGATGGATGGGGCAGACGTGGTGGTTCTCGGCCACCGTGCCGGCATTGCCGTATCCAAGCTGCAGCACGACCGCGTTGTCGACCGCCTTGCAGATCGCCTGACGAACCTTCTGGTTGTCGTAAGGCTTGTTCTGGACGTTCATGCGGGTGCAGACGGTGGCCGAGGTAACGACCTCCGAAGCCGGTGCACCGACCCCCTCCAGGATCTGCACATAGTCCGCGGTCGTCTCGTGGTTCGTGTGGACCTCGCCGGATTCGAAAGCGGAGACCATCGCCGACGGATCGGTGCCGTAGTCGATGAACTCGACGCCGTCGAGATAGGCTTCGCCGCCCCACCACTTGCCGTCCTCGCGGCGCTTGTACACGACCTTCTGGCCGACATCATAGGAGACGAGCTCGAACGGACCGGTGCCGATCGGGTTCTTGACGAAATTCGCGCCGGTCTCGTCGAAGGAGCGGTGGACGACGAGGCCCGGATAGTCGCAGAGCTGCGGGATCAGCGCGATGTCCGGCTTGGTGAGCTTGAGCTTCACCGTCATGTCGTCGACGCGCTCGACCGAGCCCTCGCGCAGCTTGCCCGTCTTTTCGTCGACCAGCGAACCGAGGCGGCCCGGCATGGAGTTGCCTTCGGCGCTCTTGTCGGCCCAGCGGGTGAAGTTGTGGATCACGTCGTCGGCGTTGAAGGTGTCGCCGTTGGTCCAGGTCACGCCAGGCCGGATATGGAGCGTGTACTCGGTGGCGTCGTCGTTGAGCTCCCAGCTCTCGAGCAGATATGGCTCGAAAGTGTACTCCCTGGTGTACTTCACCAGCGGCTCGAGCGTCTGCCGCTGAGCGTTGGCGATCTCCGACCAGTCAGCGGTGCGCGGATCCTTGGGGTCCTTGACCGACATGGCAACCTTGATGACGCCGCCCTTCTTGGGCTCCTGCGCAGCGGCCGGGGTCGGCGCTGCAAGGCCGATCATGCCGTATGCCATGGCCGTGGACGCACCGAAGACACTCGCGAGCGCGAGGAACTCGCGGCGGTCGACCGTCCCCGCCTTCGCGCCTTCGGCCATCTTCTCGATATGCGCCGGCACGCGGTCGCCGTTACTCCTGTAGAACGCCATTGATCTCTCCCCTATGTGGCGGTTTCGCCTTTAACATTCAGCATCCGCCGCTTGATGTCAAAGCGGACTGCCGGTGTTCCCGGACGTAAATTTGCAATTTTGCGGCAGGGCGGTTCGCGCGAATACGACATCATTGACGCAAATTGGCATATTTGCGTCGCGATATACGGTTTTGCGCTCTGACGCTACGTTATGGCTGGGCGAGCGGAGCACCAGAACCAGAGCGCCCGAACGGCCGGGCCAGTTCCAGGGGTATTGAGTCAGCCCTGTTCTCAGTACTCTTTCTCGTAGAAAATGCCTCCCTTGGCCTCGCCGTCCGTTCGCGCTTCGCCGCGCAGCTTGACCCCTTTGCCGACGTCGAGATCGATGGCGGCGCGGCCGGAGCCTGCCCGATCGCCGGATTCAATCGTGATGTAGGTCCGCTCGTTGAGATGCTTGCCGATGGAAACGGCCGTCCCGCCCTCTTCTGTCGTCCTGACGTCGAGATCGTCCACGCCAAGCGTGTCCCGCAGCGAATTCAGGAGCGAGGTCGAGCCACCAGCGCCCGCGAGTTGAGCGGCGGCATCGGCGAGTTGGGCGATCTGCAGAGGCGACAGGTTCGACATCTCCCGTCCGAAGATCAGCCGCGCAAGCACCTCGTCCTCGGGAAGAGCGGGCGTCGAGGTGAAAGTGAACTGCGGATCGTTAGCCCGCCCGGTGACAAGGACCATGGCCGTCGCATCGCTGGCTACCGATTCGGCAGCCAAGTCGAGATTCGGCACCAATGACCCTGCAAAATCCAGGGTGCCGCGTGTGAAGACCAGTCGGCGCCCCAACAGGGTCAGTCGCCCGCGCCTTAGTGTGAATTCTCCGGTTGCTTGCGGCGACGACAGCGGACCGACCATCCTCAGCGAGCCGCCCAGTTCGGCATCAAGCCCGCGTCCCTGGACGAAGATCTGCTGCGGTGCGTTGACCGTGAGGTCGAGGGTAATCCCTCCGCCCCCGGTACCGGTCGCCGGTGTCCTGGGCCGCAGCGCCCGGTCCTGCGCGATCACGTCGGCGGGCGCGTGTCTATGCTTGACGTTCAAGGCCGCGAGCGAGCCCGGGAGACGCTCCGGAACCTGGATCACGGTCCTGCCCAGGTTGACAGTTCCGCCGAGTTGCGGAGACAAAGCGAGTGGCCCCTTAACGGTCAGGTCTCCAGACATCGTCGTGGTGACAACCTCGCCGTCGGTGTAACGAGCGTCGACGAGCTTGAGGGTGATGTCCGCCGGGAACCCGTCTGCGAGCCCGACCGACCCCGACCCCGTCAGCGCCCCGCCGGCAGCGAGCCTGCCCGTCAACCGATTGATCGTCGCCCGCCCGCCGCCGAGAGCGATCTCGGCCGCGATGTCCTCGACCGCGACACCAGAATCGACATGGACGAGGCGCGCCCCTGAGGTTTTGACCGAGCCTCCGATCACCGGAGCGGCGGCACCGCCCGTAATCGTTATGTCCGCATCCGCCGTGCCCGTCAGGGAAAGGCCCTGCTCCGCCAACCGTGCCGCAAGGACGGAGAACGGGACGCTTCCGTCGAGCCTGATATTGAGTTGCGGCACGCCTGCCGTGCCGACCGTGCCGCTGCTCCTGAGCCGGATCCCCGAGCCTGCGTCTGCGGTCGCATCGAAGCTCAGCCGGTTGTTCTCGAACGTGCCCGTCGACTGCAGCGAGAGGGGGGCAAGTCCGGCAGATTGGGTCTGAGCTGTCTGGGCGCCGGCCCAGTCGATCGAATAGCGCACGTTCGGAGCCGCGGGTGTTCCGGTAACCTTGACTGTGCCCGATATCGTTCCCGCAGCGTCGAGCCCCGGTGCAACTGAGTTTGCAAGCGATGCCGGCAGTCGAGAAAGCGCGACATCCAGGTTGAGGGAGGAGCCGGCGGTTCCCGAGACCGTAGCCGTGCCCCCGCCCAATGCGAGGGAAAGCTTGTCGAGCATCGCCTGGCCGTTGGCGATCCTGACCGCCGAGGGGCGTGCCAGCGCCGTCCTTACGCCGCGCACGGTCGCTTCGGCTGAGGCGAGGTCGACCGTCGTAGTGCCACCCTCCACTTTCGCGCGCCCCGCTGCCCGCACCGGAATGTCGTTCACGTTCACCCCGCCGTTGAAGCGGGTCCAGTCGCCCTCGCGCGAGAGATCGACCTCCAGGTCGCGCACGATGGTCGTGCCGCTGCGGATCTCGCCTGCGCGGACCTTGCCGGAGACGCCGGGCGAAGAGAGATAATCCGCGATCAGTGCATCAAGCGACACCGAGCGGGCAGAGAAATCATCCCGCGAGATGGCATCGGAGTTGAGGGCAATGTGCGCCTGAGCCTTGCCGCCTTCGCGCGTGAATTTGGCCGTCCCCTTGGCGCTGCCTTCCACCTTCTCCAGCGCCAGGGCAGCAAGTGGCCCGACCTCCGGCAGATCGAAGGCGATGCTCCCCTCCGGCACGAAATCCTCGTCCAGGGTCAGCGAGCCGGAAATGCGATTGGGGCCGAGCGTCAGGGCGAGATCGCGCACCGCCCGCACTCCTCCGGCGGTACTTAGCACCGCCTTGCCGTCCAAGGGCTGGCCGGCGACGCGTCCCTTCAGGCTCACGGACGCCTCTGGCATGGCGAGGTCGGCCTTGCCCGAGGCGTTGAGTTCGAGGTTCTCGATCGCGCGGTCCGCGACGGTCATCCTGTCGCTGGTGACCTTCAAGGCCACATCCGGCGCGGAAAACGCTCCCTTGGCGCTCGCAGTGAACGCGATCGATCCGGCGGCCTTGTCGGCGAGCGGGGAGATGTCGGTGAGCGACCCGGCGATCTCGGCATCGATGTTCCCGACGCCGACGCGGACGATGCCTTGGCCGGTAAGACCACCGGACTGCAACGCGAGCGCATTGGCCGAGACGTTTCCCTCCTGATCGCGCACGAGACTGGTCGAAAGCGTCACTTTCTCGGCCAGCACCGGCCTTGCCGCCGACGGCAGCGCAGAGGACAGCACATCGGCGTTGAGGTCGAGCGTCACCGAGCCGGTGCGGAGAGAGACGGTTCCATGAAAATTGCCGTCGATCGCATCGCTGCGGAGGATGCCCTTTTCGACCGTCAGCGCGTCGGCCGAAAGAGCGCCCCCGATCTCAGCGCGCACCTCTCCGGCGACAAGCGGCGCCAGCGACTGATTCTCCAGCTTGAGCTCGGCAGCGGTTACGGCACCGTGGACCGGACCTGCGCGCGATTTCAGATCGAAGCGGTCCGAATGAAGCGCGATACCGAGATCGGTCAGACGCACTGTGTTGGTCGCGACGCTTTTCAGGCTGGCCGTAACGTCCAGAGCCGCTGCAGCCGGGTCGCCGGTCAGGCGAATGCTTGCGGCGCCGACGGTCACGTCCAGCGGCGCTTCGTCGGTGCCGAACGACAGCGGCACGCCCGCGGTTCCGGCGCCAAGCTGCACGTCAAGATCGACCGGTCCGGCGGGAGTGTAGGTGCCAGTGGCCGAGGCGGTCAGCGCCGCATTGGTGAACTCGGCGCGCTCGATCCGAACCGGACCGCCGCCGCCCGAGGCAACGGCAACTTCGAAGCCGGTCTTGCTGGCCAGAAGTTTGTTGAGAGGCTCGGGTGCGAAGCGCGCGAAAGCTCCCTCGCCGCTGGCCTCGACCACGTTGCCGGCCTCCGTCAGCCGATGTTTTGTCGAGAAGTTGGCCACCGTCTCGCCTTCCATCGCGACCGTTCCCGTGGCCGTGGTGTCAGCGAGCGGCCCTTGGAACGACAAACGGATGTCGGCCGGAGGCTGGCCCGGCACCAGGTCCGGCAGCATTGCGGCGACTGTGCCGGAAAGCCTCGGAGCTTTCAGAAAATCAGCGATCAGCGCGTCTATGGAAATCGCCCGCGCCTCGACGCCGCCCCTGCGAATCGCGTCCGCGTTAAGCACCAGATTCGCCTGGGGCACGTCGCCATCCTTGCCGAAGCGCAACGTGCCCTTTGCCCCGCCCTCGACCTGCTGTCCGGCGAGAGCTGCCAGCCGGGACAGATCAGGAAGATCGAGGTTCAGGGTTCCTGTCGGCCGGAAACTCTCGTCCAGTGCCACGGTGCCAGACACCTTGTTCGCCCCGAGAGAGACGGCGAGATCGCGCAGATCCCGGTTAGCGCCCACCGAAGCCAGGAGGGCGCTCGCCTGCAGCGGCTCACCCTCGAAGCTCGCGGTTAGGGAGAGCCGGCCTTGCGGATTGGCCGGGTCCACATGCCCCGAAGCGGTGAGGTTCACCTGGTCGAGCGCTCGGTCGCCCACCCCGATCCGCTCGCTGGTCAGCGCAAAATCCACCTCAGGCGAAAACAGCGACCCGCGCGCAGTGGCTGTCATGGACGCAGCGCCGGACAACTCGGGCGAAACACGCGACACGTCGGCCAGAGAACCGGTGAGCCGCGCGTCTATGGACCCATCGGCTAGTCGGGCCGACCCTTCCGCCGTCAGGCCGGCGGACTTCAGAGAGATTGATTCGGCAGCAATATCGCCTTTTTGGTCGCGAGCAATCGTCGCCGACAGGCTCGCTCGCTCGCCGAGCGCAGTCCGCACCTGTGGGGGAAGTGCGGACGAGGCCACATCCGCCGAGAGTTGGAGATTGATCGACCCGTCCAGGAACGAAATGTTCCCCGACACGCCGCCGTTGAGCGCATCACTCCGCAAGGAAGCGCTGGTCACGCGCAGCGCCTCTGGCGAGAGCGCGCCCGCAAGCTCGACCCGCACTTCTCCTGCAACGAGGGGCTTCAGCGTAGGGTTGTCGACGACCAGCGCGGAGGCGGTCGCGGCGCCGATCACCGGTCCCGAACGGGCTGCGATGTCGAATGCATCCGAGTGCAGGGTAATGCCGAGGTCGATCAGCCGCGTGTCACCGGTCGAAACCAGCGGAAGGCTCGCCGCAATGTCGAACGTCGGCGCATTGGCGTTGCCTTGGACCCGAAGGGTCGCAGACCCAAGCGTGAGGTCGACCGGCGCCTCGTCGGTGCCGAAGGAGAGCGGCACGCCCGCCGTGCCCGAAGCCAGCTCCAGCGAAAGATCAGCCGCGCCAGCGGGGTTGTAGCTGCCGTGCGCGGAGGCCTTCACCGCCGAATTGGCGAACTCGGCGCGGTCGATCTTGACCTCGCCACCGCTGAGTGTGCCCGCCACATCGAAGCTGGTGCGACCATCGAGCAGCCGTCGCATCGGCTCCGGCGCGAAGCGGGCGAAAATCCCCTCTCCGCTTGCCTCGATGTCGCTGCCAGCAACGGTCAGCCGATGCTTGGCGGTGAATGTGGAGACGGTCTCGCCTTGCATGGCCAGTGTGCCCGAGCCGGTCAGTTCACTGGCGGTGCCGGCGACGGTCACGCGCACATCGGCAGCGGGCTGGCCGGGAACGAGATCGGGAAGTGACGCGCCAACCGTGCCGGAGACGCGCGGGTCTTTCAGGTAGTCGGCAACCAATGCATCGACGGAGACGGACCGCGCCTCGATGCCGCCGCGGCTGATGCGATCGGCCGCGAGCGCGAGATTCACCTGGGGCTCATCGCCCTTCCGCGAAAGCTGGGCGGTTCCCCTCGCCTCGCCCTGCACCTCCTGGCCGATGAGCGCCGCGAGCCGGCCAAGATCCGGCAGGTCGAGCGTCAGCGTTCCGACCGGCGTGAGCCGGTTGTCGAACACGAGCGTGCCGGCGATCCGGTTCGGGCCGAGCGATGCCGAGAGATCGCGCAACTCCGGACTGGCGCCATTGCCAGCCAGCGTGCCGCTCGCCTGCAGCGGCTGCCCTTCGAACGAGCCTTTCAGCGAGACGTTCGCCTGTGGGTTTGCCAGTTCGGCAAGGCCGGAGGCGGTGAGTTCGAGGTCCTCGACGGCATGCTCGCCGAAGCCCAGCCGCTGGCTGGTCAGCGCCAGCTCCAGGTCGGGGGCAAGCAGCGCGCCGCGTGCGTTCGCCGTCAACGACACGGGACCAGACGCCTGCGGGACGAGCCGGGAAACATCGGCCAGCGCGCCCGTGAGTTCGGCTTCTAGACTACCGCCGGAGAGCCGCGCGGAGCCGTTCGCAGTAAGGCCGTCCGACTGAAGCGAGAACTGGTCGGCCGAAACGTTTCCCGCGGCATCCCGCGCCAGATTGCCCGAGAGCCTCACCCTATCGCCGAGCGTGGGTCGCACCTCGGCCGGCAGCGCCGATGCTGCGATATCAGCCGACAGCTGCAGCGCGACCGCTCCATCGCTGAAGGAGGTCTGGCCGGAGAAATCGCCATCGACGGCATCGCTCCGCAGCGATCCTTCCGCGACGGTCAGCGCGTCCTTCGACAGTGTCCCGGCCAGTTCCGCCCGGACCTCGCCGGCGACCAGGGGCGCCACCGACGGATTGTCGACCGCGATTTCGGCGGCTGCGGCAGAGCCGCTAATCGGACCTGACCTGCTGGCAATATTGAAACTGTCCGAGTGAAGCGTGATGCCGACGTCGGTCAACTTGACGCCGCGCGCTTGCACGCGTGGCAGGCTGGCGACTATGTCGAGCGCCGGCTCACCGCCCTCGCCGAACGCGCGGGCGGTCAGTGTGTGAAGCACGATGTCGAGCGGGCTTTGGGAAGACCCAAGCGGCAGCAGCACGCCCTCGCCCTTCGCCTCGACCTCTAGCGCGAGATCGGTCATGCCGGCCGGATTGTACGCGCCAGTTGCAGAGGCCGTGACGGCACTGCTTTCCAGCGTGCCCCGCCTGATTTCCAGGACACCGCTCGAGGTGAGTGTGGCGGCGATGTCGAATCCGCTGTTGCCGGCGAGCATTGGGCGCAGTTTCTCGGGCATGAAGCGTGCGAACTCGCCGTCGCCCTTGGCTTCGATGGTCCGCCCAGCCTCGCTCAGGCGGTGGGTTCCGGTCGCGCTGGCAACGAGCGCGCCGTCGATGGCGAAGGTCGCGGTTCCCTGCCAGTTCGCCAGCGGGCCCGAGCCGGTCACGATCACGTCGACGGCGGGATCACCCGGCAACTGCAGAAGACTGGCGAGAATGCCCCCGGAAGGCTCGGACGCCTTTAGATCCAGTTCGAGCTTGTCCTGGGCGGGCGCAAACTCCACCGCGGCCCGCAACTCGCCGGCGGTACCATCGGTCCGCTCGACGGTAAGATCGGCCGATACGGTGACCGGCCGGGCAAGCGCCACGGCTCGGCCCCTGGCCGATACGCTCGCGACCCGGCCGCCGGTGATGTCTTTCCCGAGCCTGATCTCGGGAATGGCGAGGGAGCGGATGGAGATATCCAGCGGCAGCGACGACCCGCCTTTGTCAGGCGCCCTTTCCTGTGTCTGAGGCAGTCGCGAAAAGTCCACCCGTTCCGCGGCAAGGCGATCGGCCTCCAGCCTTCCCCACAACAGCGTGAGCGGCGACCAGTCGGCTTCCACGCCCTGCAATTCCAGCCACGGGCCTTCGGCATCCTCGATCACCACCCTGTCGACCGCCAGATATCCCGACCAGACGCCCTTGATCCCGCTCACCGTGATCTGCCGGTCCGGGGTCGAGGCGAGGTCCGAAACTACGGACGCGAGGGTGTCCCGTCCCTTCTCCGGTACGGTCAGGACGGCCGCCGCCCCCGCCGCGACAAGGAGCACGACGAGAAGCGTGTAGACCAGAATCCGCAGGATACGTCGGAGCAGCGCCATCTATCCGATCCCGAACCTCAGGCCCGCCGCTCAGTCAAGCTGGGCAACCGGGCGGAATTCGGGTTTGGACATCACCCCAGACGCGGCGAGCAATCCCGGCGCCGAAAGAGATTTCACTGTGATGTCCCTCCCTTTCCTCGACTTTGGTCAGAATGCCTGGCCGACGCCGGCATAGATGCCGAAGTCAGGATCGCCGTGGCCCTTGTTCAGCGGTACCGCAGCATCGATTCGCAGTGGGCCGAACGGCGTAAGATAACGCAAGCCCACGCCTGCTCCGAACTTCAGATCGGAAAAGTCGGGGAATTCCTCGAGCGAGACGGTACCCGCGTCGACGAACGGCACGACTCCGAAGTTTTCCGTGACGGCCATCCGCAGTTCCGCCGAAGTTTCGAACAGCGAGAGGCCGCCCGTCGGCTTGTCATCCGGGCCCTTCGGACCGATGCCCTGATAGGCATAGCCTCGCACCGAGCCTCCGCCCCCGGCATAGAAGCGCCGGTCGGCCGGAATTTCCTCGACACCGGCACCCAGAATGCTGCCCAGATTGACGCGGCCGGCAAGCACGTACTGGTCTCTCGCATCGAGCGCCTGATAGGCCGAGGCCTCACCTCTCAGTTTCACGAAGGTCGTGCCGCCGATCGTGTCGTAGGCGGGTTCCGCATAGGCGAGCATTCGAAAACCCTCGGTCGGGTTCAGCTTCTCGTCGCGGTTGTCGAGGGCGTACTGCAGCGGCGTCGAGACGATCAGGTACTGGCGGTTGTCCACGAAGGCGTCAGTGATCTTGGAATAGTCGACCGAGAACTCGCCGGAAACGCTCTGCGACTTGGAGATGTCGTAGGCCAGGCCGACACTCGCCTTCGAGGAGAAGCGGTCGTAAGCGTCCGGATGCTCGAAGACCGTCCTGGCGTTGGCGAAGAAGCGTGAAGCCGGGCCGACCACGCCCGGCTTCTCGAACATGATCGCCGCATTGTAGTTGAGCTTGCCGATGTCTGTGTCGGCCCCGATGCGGCCGATCGATCCTTCGATGCGCAGCTTCTCCGCGCGCCCGAACAGGTTGCGGTGGCCCCAGTAGCCCTCGAGCCCCAGTCCCTCGGTGTTCGACAATGTCGCGCCCACGCCGAAAACGCGCGGCTTGCGTTCGGTGACCGTGATCTTGGTCGGAATGTTGCCGTTCGCGTCGAGCGCATCGGCCTCGGTGACCGCAACGCTGTTGAAGACGGCGAGGCCTGTCAGCCGATCCCGCGCGGCATCCAGATCGTCGGGAGAATAGATGCGCCCGGGCTCGAGGCCTGCCATGTAGGCGGTGAAATCGCGATCGACCTGCTGGGTGCCGTCCACCGCCGCCACACCGTAGCCTGCGATGGGTCCAGCACCCACGGAAATGGCCACATCCAACGTCTTGGTATTGTGGTCGGCGATCACATCCCGTCCGGTAACCGTCGCGAGCGGCCGCCCCTGCTCCTTCAGTTTTCGTACGATATCCTTCTCGGCCTTCAGGATGCGCACCGAACCGGCATCGCCACCGGGGACCAGATCGAACGCCTCCGGCGAAAGGCCGGCGGCGTCGCCCCCGAGGCTCACCTGGCCAAGCACGAACGGCGGACCAGGATCAACGGTGATGGAAACGGGTATGGGCTGGCTCCCGAACTCCGCGTCGGCGGGCAGGTCGTCGATCGACTTGCCCTCGATCAGGATCGTGACGATCCCTTCGTAGCGCGCCTCCTCGTAGAGCGCCGCGACCAGCCGCTCGCGATCGTTGCGCGCCCTGGTGATCAGGCCCAGCGAGCCGGACACCGGCCGGTCCTTCTCGGTGACCAACTGCGATGCGTCGTTGAGCTTCTTGGCCAGTCTCGGATCGGCGCCTTGTACGTCCAGCGAGACCGTGTACCGCCGCGGGTCGACGATGCCGGCCTCGTCGTCATCCCTCTCGAAGAACTTGAAGCCGAGAAACTCGAACGCGGTAGCCGGTTGAGCGGCAACGGCCAGCGAAGTCGTGCAGAGCATGCCGGAAAGCAGAAGCCGCGCGATCCGGAGGGCCGCGCTAGTGCTACTCGAATTCGGCGGTCTCCACTGCATGTCTACCGCGAAAATACCCCGAAGAATAATTTTGATTTCGTGAGGTGTATCATTCGTAAAGGGACCACAATCGCCATGTGTGGAATCGCTGGTTGACGGATGACCTGCCGCATTGAGTCACGTATGATCAAGCGGCCTAGCACGTCTGCCCAAGCCGGCCAACCGCCTACCGAACGTCATCTGGAGACGGCTGGGAAGTGTGGCGGGAATGCATTTTCGCAGGCGAGGAAGCACTGGGGGTTGCGATGCGCGCTGTACGTTTCCTTTCGGCCTTCCTCCTGCTGGTTCTGGCAGGGGCCGCACCTGGACTTGCCGCAGAGGCGAGGCAGATCGCCACGACGCCGGACAGTGACTATTTCGGCTTCGACCTGCGGGCCGAGCAGAATGTCTCGCTCGACCAGTGCAAGGCGATCTGCCTCGGCGACGCCCAGTGCCGCGCCTTCACCTACAACACGAAGGCCAAGTGGTGCTTCCTGAAGTCGGACTTCGCCACGGTGAAGACCTTCAACGGTGCCGTAGCGGGCAAAGTGGTGACCATCGACGGCGAGCCGGACATCGGCGCGCCCCCCGAAATCCCGTTCTTCCCGACATGGATGGCCGACGAAGCGAGACAATATCGCACCAAACTGCTGGCCACGTCCCCGTCCGAGCAGCAGGGACTGGTCACGCTCACTGAAAGCGCGAAGCAGGATCTCCGGACGGGCGATGCGAACGCAGCCATAGCGAAGTACGGCTCCGCCATCCGCATCGCCCCTCAAGACGCTAGGCTGTGGCTCGCAATGGCGCACGCCAACCTCGCCGCGCACGGCAACGGGCAGGAGATGACGGGCTACAGCCGCGATGCGACCTCCGCGGCCTGGAATGCCTATCAGCTTTCCCGCATGAGGCCAGTTCGCGCCGAGGTGCTTGCGGTGATCGCATCGGGGCTCGACCGCCGCGAACTCTCCCGCCCGGCGCTCCAGGCCTATGAAGCAAGCACCGACCTCGTCAATTCCGCTGAAGTCCGATCGCAATACGAGGACCTGAAGGCGCGGAAAGGCTTCAGGATCGTCGAGCATTCGATCGACGCTGACACACACTCGCCGCGCGTCTGCGCCCAGTTCTCCGAGGAACTGGTCAAGATCGGCGTCGACTACGCGCCTTTCGTGACCGTCGACGGTGCCGCGCCGAAGGCGGTCGAAGCCAAGGACCGCCAGATCTGTGTCGAGGGCCTGGAGCACGGCAAGAACTACAACATCACCTTCCGGGCGGGCATCCCGGCCGCCATCGGCGAGACCATCACCTCGCCCGTGGCGCTGTCGGTTTACATCCAGGATCGCGGGCCGACCGCCCGCTTCACCGGAGACAGTTTCGTCCTGCCGGCGCATGCGCGCCGTGGCATTCCGCTGGTCACGGTCAACATGGCCGTCGCAGACATGAAGCTCTACCGGATCGGCGACCGGTCGCTCGCCCAACTTCTCTCCGGCTACCAGTTCCTGCGCCAGCTCGACGGCTACGACATCACCAACATCGCCGACCAGATCGGCGCGCCCGTCTGGGAAGGCAAGCTGGAGATCGCCAACGAGCTCAACAAGGAGATCACCACCAGCTTCCCCGTCGACGAGGCGCTGCCCGATCGCGCGCCGGGCGTCTATGTGCTGACTGCGCAGCGTGAGAACGACACCAGCGACACCTGGACCTCGCGCGCGACGCAGTGGTTCGTCGTCTCCGACATCGGACTCTCCGCCTATACCGGCCAGGACGGTCTCAACGTCTTCGCCCGCTCGCTCGGCTCGGCCAAGCCGCTGGCCGGTGTGGAACTGACGCTGCTTGCCCGCAACAACGAGATTTTGGGCAAGGCCACCTCCGATGCGAACGGCCGCGCCACCTTCTCGCCCGGCCTGACCCGCGGCTCGGGCGGCATGGTGCCGGCGGTGCTCACCGCCAGTTCCGGAGGAAACGACTTCGTCTTCCTCGACATGGTCCGCGCCGGCTTCGATCTTTCGGACCGCGGCGTGGCGGGACGCGAAGCGCCGGGCGCGCTGGACGTCTATACCTGGACCGAGCGCGGCATCTACCGCGTCGGCGAAACAGTGCATGTGGCGGCGCTGGCCCGCGACCATACCGCCAAGGCGGTCGAGAACCTGCCGCTCACCTTCGTCTTCTCGCGCCCCGACGGCGTCGAGGACCGGCGCATGACGAGCGACGGCAGGGCGGCGGGCGGCCATGCGGTCGACTTGCCCCTCACCGCCGACGCCATGCGCGGCACCTGGACAGTCTCGATCTACACCGATCCCAAGCAGCCGGCGGTTTCCAGCCAGATGTTCCTGGTCGAGGACTTCGTGCCGGATCGCATCGAGTTCACGCTGGGAAGCGACAAGGACGAGATCGCCGCGGGCGAGCCGGCGAACATCACTGTCGACGGGCGTTTCCTCTATGGAGCGCCCGCCGCAGGTCTCGCGCTCGAAGGCGAGATCGTCGTGCAGAGCACGCGCGACTTGGTGAATTTCCCGAACTTCCAGTTCGGCCTTGCAGATGAGCAGGAGGGCGACGCTACCCGCATCCCCCTCGTCGCCCTGCCGCCGGTCGGTGAGGACGGCAAGGCAACCTTCCCGGTCAAGGTGGATACCCTGCCTTCGACCACGCGACTGCTGACGGCGAAAGTGACCGTGCGCATGCTTGAGAGCGGCGGCCGCGCCATCGAGAACTCGAGCGACCTCGGCGTCAAGTCGACGGCGGACGCAATCGGCATCCGCCCGGACTTTTCCGGCGGCCAGGTGCGCGAAGGCGACACCGCCGGGTTCACGGTGATCATGCTCGACCCCAACGGCAGCCGTAAGGCGCTTTCAGCCGCGCAATGGTCCCTCGTGAAAGTCGAGCGCGACTACCAGTGGTACCGAAGCGGCAACTTCTGGAACTACGAGCCGGTCACCCACACCCGCGCGATCTCGAACGGCACGCTCGACATCGCTGCCGACGGGTCGACCACCCTGTCCATGCCGGTGGACTGGGGCCGCTACCGCCTCGAGGTGACAACGGCCGATCCCGAAGGGCCGGCCACCAGCGTGGAATTCGACGCCGGGTGGTATGTGATGGCGACCTCGACCGAGACGCCGGACGGGCTCGAGATCGCGCTGGACAAGGACAAGTATGCGCCGGGCGAGGTGGCGAAGCTCAAGATCTCGCCGCGTTTCGCCGGCGAGTTGCTGGTCACGGTCGGCGCCGAGCGCCTGCTTTCCACCCAAACCGCCACCGTGCCGGAAGGCGGCGCGACCATCGACATTCCCGTCTCGGCAGACTGGGGCGCCGGCGCCTATGTCACCGCCACGCTGTTTCGCCCCGGCGACGCGCAGGAATCGCGGATGCCGGCGCGCGCCATCGGCCTCAAGTGGCTGACCATCGATCCCGGCGCCAAGAAGCTCGACGTGGCGCTCGCGCCCGTCGCCAAGACGCAGCCGCGCCAGCCTCTCACGATCCCGGTGTCTGTCACCGGCATAGCGTCGGCGACTGACGCCTATGTCACGGTCGCGGCGGTCGACCTCGGTATCCTGAACCTCACCGACTACCGGCCGCCGAACCCCGAGAGCTGGTATTTCGGCCAGCGCCGGCTCGGCCTCGAACTGCGCGACCTCTACGGCCGCCTCATCGACGGCTCGCTCGGCGCGGCGGGAAGGCTGCGCACCGGCGGCGACGGAGCCGCCATGACCTCACACGGCAGCCCGCCCACCGAGAAGCTGGTGGCGTTCTTCGCCGGCCCGGTGAAGCTCGATTCCGAAGGCAAGGCGGCGATTTCGTTCGACATCCCGCAGTTCAACGGCACCGTCCGCATCATGGCCGTCGCCTGGACGAAGGACGCCGTCGGCCATGCCTCCACCGACGTGATCGTCCGCGACCCGGTGGTCATCACCGCCGGCCTGCCGCGCTTCATGGCGCCGGGCGACGCCGCCCTGATGCGGCTGGACATCGCCAACACCGACGGTCCCGACGGCGACTACGAGTTCCTGGTGGAGACCACCGGCGACCTCTCCACCGGCAACGCAGCGCTTCCCGAGAAAGTCACATTGACCTCAGGGCGGCGCCAGACGGTCACCGTGCCGCTGGTCGCGCAGACGGCCGGAGACGCGACTGTCACCGTGCGGCTCGCCCATACCGGCGGCACCGCGGTGGACCAGACGCTACATGTGCCGGTGCGGCCCGCCACCCTGCCGGTCACCAATCGACTCGTGGTCGACCTTGGCCCGAACGGCAGCCTGCGGGTGGACCGCGAGTTGCTTGCCGAAAGCGTGCTGCCGGGCGCCCATGTCAGCGTCGGCGTGAGCCCGTCCGCGGCGCTCGACGTACCCTCGCTTCTGCTTGCACTCGACCTCTACCCCTATGGCTGCGCGGAGCAGACGACCAGCCGCGCGCTGCCGCTGCTCTATGTCAGCGAGTTGGCTGCGGGTGCCGGCATGTCGGACGACCCCGCCCTGCGCGAGCGCATCCAGAAGGCGATCTACGCAGTGCTCAACTACCAGTCCTCTTCGGGCAGCTTTGGCCTCTGGGGCCCCGGCTCCGGCGACCTCTGGCTCGATGCCTACGTGACCGACTTCCTGACCCGCGCCCGCGAACTGAACTACGACGTGCCGCAGCAGGCCATGGACCAGGCGCTCAGCAACCTGCAGAATTCGCTCGCCTACGACGTCAACCTGCAGGATCGTGGAACCGAGATCGCTTATTCGCTCTATGTCCTGGCGCGCAACAAGAAGGCCTCCGTCGGCGATCTCCGATACTATGCCGACACGCAGATCGAGGCCTTTTCGAGCCCGCTCGCGATCGCCCAGCTCGCCGCCAGCCTTGCTCTCTATGGCGATACGCAGCGCTCCGAAGCAACGTTCCTGGCAGCGCTCCAGCTGGCGCAGTCCCAGAGCGAGCACGATTACTCCCGATCGGACTACGGCTCGCGCCTTCGCGATGGCGCCGCCATGCTGGCGCTCGCCGCCGAAAGCAAGCCGATGTCTTCGGTCGTTCCGCGACTGGTCAGCTTCGTCAGCGCCGAGCGCCAGGCGACCCGCTGGAACAGCACGCAGGAGAACGCCTGGATGCTGCTCGCCGCCCGCGCGCTGAGCGCCAACGCGGCCGACATGCGGCTCGCCGTGAACGGCGTCGAGCACACCGGCGTGTTCTCGGAGCGCTTCGAGGGCAGCGAGATCGTCGAAAGCCCGATCATCGTCACGAACACCGGACAAGACACCGCGCAAGCCGTGGTCACGGCGGTCGCCGCGCCGGTCCGGCCGCTGCCCGCCGGCGGCGACGGCTTCACCATCGAGCGCACCCATTACCGGCTCGATGGCACCGAAGCCAACGTGACCGAGGTCAGGCAGAACGAGCGCTTCGTGGTCGTTCTGAAACTCACCGAGGAGAACGATTGGCCCTCGCGGGTGCTGGTCAGCGACCTCCTGCCGGCCGGCTTCGAGATCGACAATCCCGGCCTCGTTTCCAGCGCAAACCTCGCCAACTTCCCATGGCTGGCGCAGACGGAAGCCGCGCATCTCGAATTCCGCGACGACCGCTTCGTCGCGGCCTTCGACCGCAGTGCGGACAGCCCACACGAGTTCACGCTGGCCTATGTCGTCCGCGCGGTGACGCCCGGCGTCTACGCGCATCCGGCCGCGAGCGTGGAGGACATGTACCGTCCGCAGTTTTCCGCCCGCACCGCCACGGGGATGATGGAGGTGAAGGAGTAGCGAAATCATCTTGGGCATAGCGAGATGCCTCGCAGCAGCATGACCGAGTCAGCGGGCACTAGTCTCAGGGCATCGCCGTTTGAGCCATTGTTGAGGGCTGCGAAAGAGAGCCCGCCTGACCTAGGCCTCGCCACTCGTCACTTTACATCTGCAGCGGCTCACGTCGGCATCAGGTGAGATTGATGCTGAACGTTCAGAAATACCTGAAACGCCTACTCTACGCAGCCGCAGCGCTTGCCACCTTCGCCGCCGTCACCCTGGCCGCTCTCATTTCTCTCGATCGCGCCTTCCCGCCACCTATCCCCGAACAAATCGCCGTCTCCCGCGAGGTGGTGGACCGCGACGGCGCGCTGCTCAGGACCTATGCCACGCAGGACGGCATCTGGCGCCTCGGCGTGTCGCTCGACCAGGTCGATCCCGCGTTCGTAAAGATGCTGGTCATCTATGAGGACAAGCGGTTCTGGGACCATGCCGGCGTCGACCTACTGGCGCTCGCCCGTGCTGCCGGCCAGTTCGCCGCCAACGGCCGCATCGTCTCGGGCGGATCGACGCTCTCGATGCAGCTCGCCCGTCTCACCGAGCCGCGTGAGGAGCGCAGTCTCGGCTCGAAGCTGAGGCAGATTTTTCGCGCCTGGCAGATCGAGCGGCGGCTCTCGAAGAGGGAAATCCTGGAGCGATACCTGACCCTCGCGCCCTATGGCGGCAATCTGGAAGGCATCCGAGCCGCCTCGCTCGCCTATTTCGGCAAGGAGCCGAAGCGGCTGACGGTTTCGCAGTCCGCCCTGCTGGTCGCCCTGCCGCAACTGCCGGAGCGCCGCCGGCCGGACCGGTTTCGCGACGCCGCTGAGACCGCGCGGGACCGTGTGCTGACGCGTATGGTCGACGCCGGGCTTCTTGCCGAGCGGGAAGCACAGCGCGTTTCGGCGGAGGAGGTGTCGGAGTACCGCTTCCCTCTGCCCGCCCTCGCCGCCCACCTCGCCGACTCGGCCGCCCGCGCGGCGCCCACTTCGGTCCGACATACCCTCACGATCCAGAAGTCGGTACAGACTGCCCTTGAGGCTGTCGCACGGACCGCGGCGCGCAGGCTCGGCGACCGCGTCTCCGTCGCGATGGTGCTTGCCGATGCACGGACCGGCGAAATCCTCGGCTTGGTCGGCTCATCCGACTATTTCGACGCGGCCCGCTCCGGATGGATCGACATGACGCGGGCCAGCCGCTCGCCCGGCTCGACGCTGAAACCGTTCATCTATGGGCTCGCCTTCGAACAGGGGCTGGTCGCGCAGGAGACGCTGATCGAGGACCGCCCTGCTGATTTCGCGGGCTACCGGCCGAGGAATTTCGACCTCGGCTACCAGGGTGACGTGACCGTGCGCCAAGCGCTGCAGATGTCGCTCAACGTTCCGGCCGTGCGGCTGCTCGATGCGGTCGGCCCCGCCCGCCTCACTGCCCGCTTCCGCCGGGCGGACGTCACCCCTTCCCTGCCGCCGGGCGAATCCCGCGGCCTGGCGATCGGCCTCGGCGGCGTCGGCCTCACGCTGCGCGACCTCGTCCAGCTCTATACCAGTCTCGCCAATGGCGGCCGCGCCATGCGCCTGCGCGACGGCACGGAAACTGCCTTCGAGCCGCTACCCGACGGCATGATCTTCGAGCCGCAGGCAAGCTGGCAGGTCACCGACATCCTGGCCGGCGTGCGTCCGCCGGAGAATGCCAGCCCGCGCGCCATCGCCTACAAGACCGGCACATCCTACGGCTACCGCGATGCCTGGTCGGTCGGCTATGACGGCGGCTATGTGCTGGGCGCCTGGGTAGGACGCGCCGATTCCGGTTCGGTGCCGGGGCTGGCCGGCTACACCTCCGCCGCGCCGATCCTGTTCGAAGCCTTCGCCAGGTCGGGGCTTCCCGTGGTTCCCCGGCAGCCCGCGCCGGCCGGGGCGTCGCGTCAGGCCCCGCAAGATCTTCCGGTCACGCTGAAGCGGTTCGGCACGCCAGATTCCGGCCGGATTTTATCAGCTTCAGCCGGCTCTGCGGGCCCGACAGTGACCGAGCCGGCCCCGCGCATCGTCTTCCCGCCGGACGGCGCGCATGTCGATCTCAACGCCTCCTCGGGCGGCAACCCGTTGGTGCTGAAGCTGCAGGGCGGCCGCGCGCCCTTCCGCTGGCTCGCCAACGGCAAGCCGCTGGCCGGAGCGGTCCGCCGCCCGACCGCCACCTGGCAGCCCGACGGCGCTGGCTATTCCACACTGACGGTCATCGATGCTGCGGGACGGGCCGCCAGCGTGAAGGTGTTTGTGGAGTAGGTTCTACCTTTCCGTTCTCTTCTCCCCGTGAACGGGAGAAGGGAGCCAAATCACCCCTCCTCAAACCCCGTCAGCACGCCGACGGCATTGATGCCGATCTCCTCGACCGCATAGCCGCCCTCCATCACGAACAGCGTCGGCAAACCGAGCCTGGCGATGCGGCGGCCGATCTTGGGATAGTCCTCGGTCTTCAGCTTGAACTGGCTGATCGGGTCCTTCTCGAAGGTGTCGACGCCGAGCGAGACGACCACGGCGTCAGGACCATAATCCTGGAGCTTGGCGCAGGCGTCCTCGTGCGAGGCGCTCCAACGCTCCCAAGAGGTGCCGGGCGGCATTGGATAGTTGATATTGAACCCCTCGCCTTCGCCGGCGCCGCGCTCGTCGGCATGGCCGAGGAAGAAAGGGTACTCCGACATCGGGTCGCCATGCAGGTTGAGCACCTGGACGTCGGCGCGCGAATAGAAGATCTCCTGCGTGCCGTTGCCATGGTGGTAGTCGACGTCGAGGATCGAGACCTTCTTTGCGCCCTGGTCGCGAAACCACTGCGCCGCCACGGCGGCATTGTTGATGAAGCAGTAGCCGCCCATGAAGGCCGCGCCCGCATGGTGTCCCGGCGGACGGCAGAGCGCGAAGGCCGACCGCTCGCCGCCCTTGACCAGCTCCGCGGCCGTGAGCGCCACGTCATAGGACGACTTGATGGCGTCCCACGTTCCCTTCACGAAAGGCGCCCCCGCATCGAATGAATAGTAGCCGAGGAGCGCGTCGATGGTCTTCGGGCGCACGTCGGCGCGCAGGCCGCGGGTCGGCCAGGTGTAGCCGAGCGCCGAGCCGCCGCGGCCGGATTTTTCCCATTCAGGCCAGACGGTCGGAAGGAAATCGATATAGTCGGCCGCATGCACGCGCTTTGCCGCGGCAAGGTCGTGCTCGACCGGCGGCAAGATCGGGCCGAGCTTCTCCGACTCGACCCGCGCCCGGACATATTCGGCCCGTGACGGCATCTCGAAGCCTGGCACGATCTCGCCCGCGACAAGCTCCATCTGCCCCGAATGGCCCGCGTGCAGCGGCGAAAAGATCGTCTTCATTGGTCTCTCTGGTTTGAATGGCGCGGCACCCTAGCCGCAGGCTGTCGCGATCCACAAGAGCCCAGGAATGCGATGATGTGCACAGTTCGGCCCGGTCTGGGCCAACTGTGGCGGGCGGCCGGGCCACCGCCACCAGAGCGCTTCAATCAGTGTACAGGTTACAGTAGAGAAGCCGGCCCGGAGGAGCGCGCCCATGAGCAGTTACGCCGATCTGATCGTCATCAACGGTCGCATCAAGACCATGGACCCGCGGCGCCCGAACGCCAGTGCGCTCGCGGTTTCCGGCGGCGAGATCGTCGCGGTCGGCGACCGCGCAGGTGTGGAGGACCTTCGCGGGCCCGGCACACGCTTGATCGATGCGCAGGATTGTTCCGTGCTGCCCGGCTTTATCGAAGGCCACATGCATCTCTTCTCCGGGGCGGCCGAACTCGCGCATCTTCAACTAGCCGGCGTGCATGGTGCGGATGCTCTCGCAGTCGCGGTGCGGGAGTATGCGAAGTCGCGCCCGGAGATGCCGCTGCTCGTCGGCCAGGGCGCCGATTACACCATCCTGGGCGATCGGGCCGTCACCCGCCACGACCTCGACAGGATCGTCGCGGACCAGCCGCTCGTCCTGGTCGCGCCGGACCACCATACGGCTTGGGCGAACACCGCGGCGCTGGAGCGCGCCGGCATACTGCAAGGACGGCAGGTCGGTCCGGGCAACGAAGTGGTCATGGGCGAGGACGGACTTGCTGCAGGCGAGCTGCGCGAAGGCGAGGCATTCGGGCCGGTGCTGGCGCTTGCGGGCGAGGAACGTGCCAGGCTCGGGCTCTCCACCGGCGGCGAGCCCGACCCGGCACCGACGCCGGAGCAGCGAGCGAGGGATCGCGAGACCATCCGGCGCGGCCTCGAATGGTGCGCGCGCCACGGCATCACCTCCAGCCAGAACATGGACGGCAATCTCTACCAGTTGGAGCTTCTGTCCGAGATCGAGCAAGCAGGCGGGCTGCTCTGCCGCACCAAGATCCCGTTCCACTTCAAGAACTTCATGTCGCTCGACATGCTCGAGAAGGCCTCGATGATGGCGGCGCGCTACCGTTCGGAGTGGCTCTCCTCCGGCATGGTGAAGATGTTCTTCGACGGCGTGCTGGACTCCTGGACCGCCGTGATGATCGAGCCCTATGCCGACCGGCCGGACTGGCGCGGCGACGCGCTTTTCACGAAAGAGCAGTTCGAGGCCGCAGTGGTCGAGGCAGACCGGCGCGGACTGCAGGTCGCGGTGCATTCCATCGGCGACGGCGCTGTGCGCGGCGTGCTAGACGCCTACGAGGCCGCGCGGCTGGCCAATGGCAAGCGCGACAGCCGCCACCGCGTCGAGCACATAGAGGTGACGACGGCGGCGGACCTTCCGCGCTTTCGGGAACTGGGCGTGATCGCGTCCATGCAGCCGACCCATCCGCCGGGCGCCGACGGGTTCCCGCTCGAGCCGACCGTGTCACGGATCGGCGAAGCGCGCTGGCCCTATGCCTATCCGGTGCGGACCCTGAAGGAAGCCGGCGCCCGGATCGTCTTCGCGTCGGACTGGCCGGTGGCGCCGATCGACCCGATCCGTGGCATCAAGGCCGCCATGCTGAGAAAACCTTGGAAGGAGGGCCTGCCAGACCAGCGCTTCTCGCTCGACGAGGCGATCGCTGCCTACACGACCGGCGGCGCGTATGCCGAGTTCATGGAGCACAGGAAGGGCATGCTGAAGCCCGGCTACCTTGCGGACATCGTTGTTCTTTCAGGCGACATCGACTCACAACCGCGGGAAATGCTTGCGGATATCCATCCCGTCACCACGATCTGCGGCGGGCGAATCACCTATGCTCAGTGAGACACCCGGGTCGACAAAAGGCGTCGGCGGGAATGTCGCAGAAGCTTTCGCCGCGGTTCTGTTGCCAATCGCTTTCGCTTGTGCTGACAATCCGGCGACAGGGGAACAACGCTGGCTTGGCCAGTCACGAGAACGAGTTGGGGCGTAAGCGTGCCGGATCAACCGGGTAGGAACGCGATTGAAGTTCGCGACGTCAGCAAAATTTTCGGTTCGGGCGATGCGCGATTCGCTGCGCTGGACCGGGTCTCCGTAGCCATCCGGGAGAACGAGTTCTTCACGCTGCTCGGCCCCTCCGGCTGCGGGAAAACCACGCTGCTGCGCCTGATCGCCGGCTTCGATTTCCCGAGCGAAGGCGAGATCTTCCTTTATGGCGAGGACATCGCGCCGCTGCCGCCCTACCGTCGGCCGGTGAACACCGTCTTCCAGAGCTACGCGCTGTTCCCGCACATGACGGTCGCGCAGAACATCGGCTTCGGGCTGGAGATGCTCGGCAAGCCGAAGAACGAGATCAAGGCTCGTGTCGAGCTGATGCTCAAGCTCGTGCGCATGGAGGCGCTTGCCAACCGGCGCACCAGCCAGATTTCCGGCGGCCAGCAGCAGCGCGTTGCGCTCGCTCGTGCCCTGGCTCCGCAGCCGAAGGTGCTGCTGCTCGACGAGCCACTTTCGGCGCTCGACTACAAGCTGCGCAAGGAGATGCAGATCGAGCTGAAGCGCCTGCAGAACGAGACAGGCATCACCTTCATCTTCGTCACCCACGACCAGGAAGAGGCGCTGACGATGTCGGACCGCATCGCGGTGATGTCGGCCGGCAAGATCCTCCAGATCGGGTCGCCGCGCGACATCTACGACCGACCCGCCGAGCGGTTCGTCGCCGACTTCATCGGCGAGAGCAATTTCCTGCCGGCAACGATGGTTTCGAAGCAGGATGACCATGCCACCGTGCGGCTGACATCGGGCGCCGAGATCTCGGCTTCGCTGCCCCAGAACGCATCGCCCGCCGGCGACGTGACCGTCGTCGTCAGACCCGAGCATGCGCAGTTCGCCGCCGCTGCCAACGGAGCGCCGCTCGCCGGGACGATCGAGAACGTGGTCTATCTCGGGACCGACACGCACTTCCACCTGAAGCTCGACACAGGCGAGCCGTTCATCGTGCGGCGGCAGAACGCCCGCGGCCACGCCGACCATCGTGAGGCCGGCAGCCGGGTCGGCATTCTCATCCCGGCCGACGCCGCGCAGGTCTTGAGGGACTGAGATTGGACACCGCCTCCGAAGTCGCGAAAAGAGCAGAGCGCGCCGACGTTCGCTCTCGCTGGCTGCTGTCCGCGCCAGCGCTGCTGGTCATCTTCTTTGCTGCCGTCGGGCCTCTCTTCGTAATGCTCGCCTATTCATTCATGGTGAAAGGCGACTATGGGGACGTGAAGCCCGGCGAGTTCTCGCTGGACGGCTGGTTTTCCGTCTTCTTCCAGCGCGACATCTTCGACGACACGGTCGGCCTGGCTGACGCGCATCTGTCGATCTTCTGGCGGTCGGTGAAGCTATCGCTGATCACCACCATGCTTGCGCTCGCGTTCGGATTTCCGACCGCATATTTCATCGCCACGCGCCCGGCGAGAACGCGCGAGGTCTGGGTCTTCCTGATCACCATCCCGTTCTGGACGAACCTGCTGATACGCACCTTCGCCATGCAGGAGGTGATCCGAAACGAGGGCATCCTCAACACGCTGATGATGTGGCTCGGGCTGATCGACCAGCCCATACAGCTCATGTACACCGATGCGGCCATCCTTTTTGGCATGGTCTATGTTTACCTGCCGCTGATGGTGCTGCCGCTTTACGCAAGCATGGAGAAGCTGGACTTCAACCTGGTGGAGGCCGGCTACGACCTTTACGCGACCAGGCTTCGGGTACTCTGGCGCATCATCATTCCCCTGGTCCGCCCGGGCGTTATTGCCGGATCCATCCTGGTCTTCATCCCGTCTCTCGGTGCCTATGTCATCCCGCGCGTGCTGGGCGGCGGCAAGAACATGATGCTTGGCAATCTGATCGAGTTGCAGTTCGGAGCTGGCCGCAATTGGCCGCTCGGTGCAGCCATCTCTATTACACTGATGGCAATCGTGATGCTGGCGCTGCTCGTCTACGTGCGCAACGAGGCTCGTTCGGGAGCGCAGAATGTCTAAGCGCCGCAGCTTCGATCTGCGCAGTCAGCCGGGCTTCACTTTCGTCGCGCTCCTGACCTTTTTCATGCTCTACCTGCCGATCGCAGCACTCGTCGTCTACGCCTTCAATGCAGGCAGCTCGATGGCGATCTGGGAGGGCGTGTCGCTTCGCTGGTTCTACTCGGCCGCCAGCAACGAGCGCGTGCAGGAAGCGGCTATGCGATCGGCCTTGATTGCCGTGTGCGCCGCACTCATCGCGACTGTGGCGGCTACGATGGCTGCCATCGCCACCACACGAACGAAGCCCTATCCGGGCCTCACCTTCAAATACGCCTTCATCAACCAGCCGCTGATGGTCCCTGAGATCGTGACGGCCGTCGCCCTACTCATCGTCTTCTCGAGGATCAAGGTTTGGACCGGCTATTCCGGCCTGGGCTATCTAATCGCCGCGCACGCGGCCTTCTGCATCCCGTTCGCCTATCTCCCGATCCGCGCGCGGCTGGAGAGCATGGACCTCACTCTGGAGCGTGCAGCGGCCGATCTCTATGCAACGCCGTGGAAGGCTTTCCGTCACGTGACGCTGCCGCTGCTGCGGCCAGGCATAATCGCTGGCTTCATGCTCGCTTTCGTCATCTCCCTGGACGACGTGGTCATCACCGAATTCGTGAAGTCGGGCGGGCAGGACACTCTACCGACCTATATGCTTGGCCAACTTCGACGCGCCACGAGCCCGGAGGTCAATGCCATAGCGACGGTGTTCCTGCTCTTTTCCGTCGTCCTCGTTACCGCCTTCTTCTTCATAAACCGCCGCAAGGCATAGCCTTCGGCTAGCAAACCAAAGGAGAACACCATGAGAGGGAAACTGAAGGCTGCCACGGCAGCACTGGCGCTAGTCGCCTTCGCCGGCGCGGCGCACGCGGATGGCGAGCTCAACATCTACAACTGGGGCGACTACACCAGCCCCGAGATGATCAAGAAGTTCGAGCAGACCCACAACGTCAAGGTCACGATAACGGACTACGACTCCAACGACACCGCGCTCGCCAAGGTGCGCGCCGGCGGCCATGGCTTCGACATCGTCGTTCCTTCCGCCAATTACGTGCCGATCTGGGTCAAGGAGGATCTGCTTCTGGAGGCGCGTCCCGACCAGATGGAGAACTTCAAGAACGTGGATCCGCGCTGGGTCGACGTGCCGTGGGATCCGGGCCGCCACTACACCGTTCCATGGCAGTGGGGATACACCGGGACTGCCGTCAATTCGAAGGTCTATAGCGGCGACATCAACACGTCGGCTCTCTTCCTCGATCCGCCGGCCGAGCTTGTCGGCAAGATCAACGTCGCTCCGGAGATGAACGACGTCCTCTTTGCCACCATCAAATACTTCGGCGGCAACTGGTGCACGGACGACAAGGAGCTCCTGAAGAAGGTGCGAGACAAGCTCGTCGAGGCCAAGACGAAATGGCTGGCGATGGACTACAGCGTCACCGAGAAGCTTCCCGCCGGCGATTATTCCGGGGTCTACTACTGGAACGGCGCCATCATGCGTTCGCGCCTGGCCAATCCGGACATCAAGATCGGCTACCCCAAGGAAGGCTATCCGCTCTTCATGGACAGCGTGGCAATCCTCAAGGATGCCAAGAACGTCGAAAACGCCAAGTTGTTCATGAACTTCATCATGGATCCGGAGAATGCGGCGATGCTCTCCGCTTTCGCCAAATACGCCAACGGCATCAAAGGTTCGGAGAACTTTATGCCGGAGGAGATGAAGACAGCGCCGGAACTCGTCATCCCCGCCGAGTTCGAGAAGGCCGGCGAGTTCCTCGAATCCTGTTCGCCGGAGGTCCTCAGCCTCTACTCGCGAATCTGGACCGACGTACAGAAGTAACAAGACGATAGCGGCCGGCGGCATTGCCGCCGGCCCTTATGGCAGGCTTCGATGACACCCTATCGCAATTCCGAACCGCGACCGCCGATCATGCAGGGGTCGCCGCCAAAGCTCATCGTGCCGCGGCAGGACTGGGATAGAGCCCCCTGGAACCGCTGGGCCTTCCAGCATATCCGCGAGATCGTGCCGACCGTGGAGGTGTGGCGTGGCCACGGTCACCGCCAGCATTTCAAGCGCGCCGAGCGCGACCTCGAGGGCCTGGAGTTCGATACCGAGGCGGGCCGGACCACCCTCGCCCAGCATCTCGACGACACCTATACCGATGGCTTCCTGGTCCTTAAGAACGGCGAACTCGTCTTCGGGCGTTACTTCAACGGGATGACCGAGCGGACGCTGCATCTGTCGCAATCCGTTGCAAAATCGATCGTCGGCACCACATTCGGCATCCTGGCCGGCCGCGGCGTGGTCGACCCTACTGCGCCGGTCACCGACTACCTGCCCGAACTCGAGGCCACAGGCTGGCAGGGGGCGACCCTTCAGCAGGTGCTCGACATGACCACCGGGGTCCGTTTCGACGAGACCTACGAGAACCCCCAATCCGATATCGGCAAAGTCGACGTTGCGTGCGGCTGGAAGCCGCCGCCTGAGAGCAGCGATCCGGATTACCGCTGGCCGGCGAACATGTGGGAAGTGATCCTCGGATTGCGCGACAAGGTGCGCCCGCACGGCGAGAGCTTCGTGTATCGCTCGATCGAGACGGACGTGCTCGGCTTCGTGATCGAGCGCGTCACCGGCAAGCGCCTTTCCGAAATCGTCTCCGAAGAGCTCTGGCAGAAGATCGGAGCGGAGGAGAGCGCCTGCTTTACCGTCGACACCGCCGGTACGTCGGTGGCGGACGGCGGATTCAATGCGACGCTGCGGGACTATGGCCGCTTCGGCCAGTTGATCCTTGACGGCGGCCGCGGCATTGTTCCCGCCGCCTGGATCGAGGCCACCCGCAACGGAAAGTACGACCAGGTCTATAACCCTAGCTTCCCGCAGGGATCCTACAAAAACCAGTTCTGGATCGAGGACCAGCGCTCGCGCACGCTGATGGCACGCGGTGTGTTCGGCCAGCTGATCTACATCAGCTTCGACCACAATATGGTGGTGGTGAAACTCTCGTCCTATCCGGATTTTTCCAACATCGCCTTCTCGAAGGCCACGCTGGTCGCCATCCACGCCATCGCGGCGGAGTTTGGCGGCGCCTGAACCAGTCACGACGAGCATACCGAATTGATCCAATCAGCTTTCAAGAACCGCTACGCCTTCGACCGCAGCGAGGTGACGCTGGGCAACTGGCGCACGCGCCCCTACTCCTCCTGGTCCTTCCAGAACGTCTCCGAAATGGTGCCGTCGGCCGATATGTCGACCGGCATCACGATCGAAGAGGAGACGATCGAGGATCTGAAGCCGCTGCTCGGCCGCTCGGTCAATGTCGGCGTCGGGCAGGAGAGCGTGGCGGAATTCCTGAACCGCTCGAATACGGACATATTGCTCTTGATGAAGTCCGGGCAGTTCGTCGGGGAATATGTGGCACCGACCGCGGATCCGGCGGCCCCTCACATCATCTTCTCGATCAGCAAGTCACTCACCGCGATTCTTGCGGGCGTGCTGCAGGACGAGGGGCTGCTTGACCCCGAACAACTCGTGACCCGCTACATCCCCGAGGCGGCAGGCACGGCCTATGCCGACGCCACGGTCCAGCAGGTTCTCGACATGCGGTTCAGCCTCGATTTCGTCGAGGCCTACCTCGATCCAGACAGCGACTTCGCCCGCTATCGCCGCGCGATGCTGTGGAACCCGATCCGGCCCGAAGAAGGGCAGGAGAGTCTTCGCGAGGTCATCCTGTCGCTGCCGAGGGGCGAAGGACCACATGGCGGGCCCTTCCGCTACTACTCGCCGCTGTCCGACCTGCTGGGCATCATCGTCGAGCGCGCCTCAGGCCAGCGCTATGCCGATCTCTTCCGGGAAAAGCTCTGGACGCCCCTGCGCGGACATGGCCGCTGCAACGTGACGGTCGATCGGGAAGGCGTTGCGCGCGCTGCCGGCGGCGTTTCGATGACCGCGCGCGATCTTGCCCGCATCGGCGAGATGATGCGCAATGGCGGCATGGCAGGCAGCCGCGCCATCGTGTCGGAACGCTGGGTCCGCGACACGCTCCGTGGCGGAGACAAGGCCGCCTGGAAGGCGGGTGACTTCCACACCCTGCTGAAGGACGGCAGCTACCGCAACAAGTGGTACCAGTCGGGCCTCGACAACGGCGCCTTCATGGCCATCGGCATCCACGGCCAGTGGCTCTACGTCGATCCCTCTCGGGAGGTTGTCATCGTCCGCTTTTCCTCGCAGGACCTGCCGGCCGATGATGCACTCGACCAGCAGACGCTGCGATTCTTCGACTTCATCAGCAAGACGATCTGAAGCGGGCGGCACGGCCCTTCACCAATGGTGTGAGGACCATCTGCCCCCTCACCCGCTCTCAGAGGCGAGTGCATTGACTATCTCATATGGATGTAAGCACCCCCACCCCTAACCCCTCCCCACAAGGGGGAGGGAACTTGGCGGCGCGGCTGTCCCGCGCCGATATTCGATGATTGGCTGCAAGGGCGGCGGGAACCGGTCCCCTTTCCCCCTTGGGAGGGTTAGTGGTGGGGGTACAAGGCGAGCACGCGACGTCGCCCTACCCTGCCCTTGCGTGCAGTTCCTTTGCGCTCGGCAAGAAGATGGTGAGCAGCCCGAGCAGCGGCAGGAACGAGCAGATCCAGTAGACATACTCGATCCCCTTGGAGTCGGCCACGACGCCCAGCACCGCGGCGGCGATGCCGCCCATGCCGAAGGCGAAGCCGAAGAAGATGCCGGCGACCATGCCGACCCGGCCGGGCACCAATTCCTGCGCGAAGACCACGATCGCGGGGAAGGCCGAGGCCAGCACCAGCCCGATCACGCCCGACAGGACGATCGTCCAGAACAGATTGGCGTAGGGCATGATCAGCGTGAACGGCAGCACGCCGAGGATCGAGAACCAGATCACGAATTTCGCGCCGAAGCGGTCGCCGATGGGTCCTCCGACCACGGTGCCGAGCGCTGCCGCGCCAAGGAATACGAACAGCAGGTACTGCGACGTCTGGACGGACACATCGAAGCGCTCGATCACATAGAAAGTGTAATAGCTGGCGATGCTTGCGGTATAAATGTTCTTGCTGAAGGTGAGAATGGCCAGCACCACCAGCGCGATCACCACTTTTTGGCGCGGCAGGTTGAGCGACATCGGCGCTGCGGAGCGCTTGGGCGCGTTGCGGCGCAGGTTGCTGTACCAGTTCCCGACCTGCCAGAGGATCACCATGCCGAGCAGCGCGGCGGCCGAGAACCACCCGACGCTCCCCTGCCCCAGCGGGACCACGATGAAAGCAGCAAGCAGCGGCCCGAGCGACTGGCCGAAATTGCCGCCCACCTGGAACAGCGACTGCGCAAGACCGTATCGGCCGCCCGAAGCCAGACGCGCCACGCGCGAGGATTCTGGATGGAAGATCGACGAACCGACGCCGATGAAGCACGCGCCTACGACCAGCATCCAGTAGGTGTGGGCGGTCGCAAGCAGCATCAGGCCGATCATCGACGAGCCCATGCCGACCGTCAGCGAATAGGGCATCGGCCGCTTGTCGGTGACGATGCCGACCAGCGGCTGCAGCAGCGAAGCGGTGACCTGGAAGGCGAGCGTCAGCAGACCGATCTGCCAGAAATCGAGCCCGAAGTCGCTCTTCAGCATCGGGTAGATCGCCGCCAGCAACGACTGCATGATGTCGTTGAGCATATGGCAGAAGCTCACCGCCAGAATGATCGCATAGACCGTGTTCTGGGCAGAAGGAGAGCGTCCCGCCGTCGCCGCAGCGTCCGTCATGTCGAAGTCCTAGCCGGAACTTGATTCCGATTGGGCCGGCTAAGCCGGCCAGGGGCCTGGCAGCAGATAGCCCTCTACTGCCGATCCGCCAAGACGGGATTGTGACAGTTCACCCGGCTGCTTGGGGCAGAACCTGATTCTGCCAGCGTTCGGGGACTATAGTTCTGCTAAATGCCCGATCCGTAGAGTTCTTCCGCGTCGATTCCCTGCCATGGCGCCGGCATCTCCGCGGCCGCACTTTCGCCGGCGTCGGCCTTCGGCAGCGGCATCCAGCATTTCAGCTCGGGTTCGGCATAGGCGATGACCTGCCCCGGATGGGAGTCGACCGCCCGCCAGCCTTCGATGCCGAACTGGTCGGCGCGCGCCCAGTAGGCCAAGTCGACCTCAGCCGGACCCTGCTCGGACGACCTTACCGTCACAAGGATGCGGCTGCCGTCCTTCGGCGCCGTGCCCATGTGCCGCCATCCGCCAGGTTCGTCCATGAACTGCCTCCTTCGAATTCGTTGAAAAGGTAGAGCATGGAACGCGGGCGTGCCATAGGCGGCGCGGCAACTGGTAGGGACCGAATGGGCTCCTAAGACGCTACGCGTCGCGCCCGTTCTTCGCCGTCATCACCGCCCTGCCGCCGCCGGGCACGACCACCAGTTGCTTCACCTTGCCTTGTTTGAAGGCGTTGAGGAACTTGTTGTAATCCTTGAAGGCGACGCATCCATGCGACTCGGCACGCCCGCCCCGCAGCAGGTAGCTGTGGGTAAGAAAACCGTCGCGGCCATGCTTGTTGCGGCCATCGGCCGGCAGCATCCGGATCGCCTCGACGCCGTGGAAGCGTTTTTCTCGCATCTGCAGGTTGTAGGTGTGGGGAGGCGTCGGCCCGTTCATCTTCACATGCACATATTTCGGATTGTCGGCCATATGACCGATGCCGGAATGCGCCTCGAGCACGGTGCCGTCGGGCATGTACACCCTTGCCGCGCTGATATCGTAGACGGCCACGCCCTTGCCTGCCTTCGGCCGGTTCCCGAACATCCGGTCCAGCAACCCGCCGCCCGAGTTCTTCTCGGCCGGATTGTCAGGACGCGCGAAGGCGAGCTGACGCTCCGAACGCATGATCGGTTGGTCCGGCTCGCTCTGCCGCTCAGAGCGAAGCACGGGGCTGGCGGGCTGGCGCGAAGGCTTGTCCGCATCCGCGCTTCGCGTACGCTCGCGCGCGGGTTTCTCTGTCTCCTCATCGCGTGTGCGCTCGGCCTGTTCGGCCGGCTTCGCCTTCGGTTTGCCGAGCGGCAGCGGCGTCTCGTCGGGCGTGGTCTCGTAGTCGGGCAGGAGCGCCGCATCGCCGGGAAGCTCAGTTCCCACACCGTAGGGCGCCAGCCCGCCCGGAACCGGCGCGATCGCGTCCGACAGCGCCGCCAAGGCGCCGGATTCGGCGGCCGCCGAGGGCTCGGCATAGGCCAGCATCGTTCCCAGGTAAGCTGTTTGGGGATGCGCGGAGAAGCGCGCTGGGGCAGGAGCATTGGCCTTTGCCAGCAGCGCCTTGGCTCCCTTGCCGCTGACGGACGGCTTGCCTGCGCCGGAGGCCTTGGCGGGCGCAGACTGCTCGGCAACCGCCATGCCTTTTTCGGCAAAGATGCTAACTAGCTTTTCGGACGACAGAGACGCCTGCCGGACCACCTGATCAAAGCGCGCTTCGAGTTCCGCTCCCGCGGCAGCTATCTTGCTGTCCATCGGCAGACGAGCCGTCTTCGCTGCCGTGACCGGGGCCTGCGGTTCATCCTGGCGCGCGGCCGACATCGTTCTCGTCATGGCCTCGCCCGAGCCAAGCGAGGCGAGCCGCGCATCCTTGTTGGCTGTTACGTCCGATGCGGCAGCTTTGTTGGAACTCGTTTGCAGCGCCCGCGTTGGAAAGGCTGCGGCAGGAGTCGAAGCGAGCAGAGAAAAGGCGGGCTCGTGCGGGGCGGCCGCGTATCTGAAGGCGAGATCGGCTGTCACGGCCACGCCCCAAAGCGCCAACCCCGCAGCAATGGTCGGAACGGCGACCCGACCGGCCAACCTCGCCATGCCGCCCGAAGATCTTGCGCCTCGGCGCGTGGGAAATCGTTTACTCATGAACGCCACCACGTGTTTCGGCCTGCACTCCAGACGGCAGCTTTGACGGTTGCCCGCGGAGCGCAGCTGCGAAAAGTCCGACCGGCAAAGCGCCGGCTGATCAAAGTGTGGCCGATTATGGTTAACAACCTCTCGCCGAGCGCATTTTGTCCCACCTCGCGCTCGTTCTTAATTGAAGGCCGGAAAACTTGGCGAGAATGTGATTGCACGGTTAATGCAATCGCGCCTGCGACCAGACGACCACCGCACCTATTGGAGTAGGCGCGAGACGTTTCCAAGACAAACGTTTTGGTTGCGCTTTCACTATTCCGGCCGGCTATTGATGCATGGAGCTGAAATCGAGACCATCCGCTACATTTGCCACATCAAATACGACTATGTTCTTCCTGCCGATAACGCGCGGGGGAAGCTCCAAGGATCAGCAATGACAAGTTCAGGAAAGTAGCTGCGAGCTCGACGCCATACTTCACCGTCTCGGCGAGGATTCGAGCGAGCGAGCTTCTAAAGCTGAGTTCCATCAATCCCAGCGCAACAAATTCAAGTTTGGGCGTATCCCCTCTCCCCTTCCCCCTCGACAAGCTCGGGATCGGCCCGTCTCCCCCTGAGGGGGACGAGAAAGCGCCGGGCGCGGCGCAGGGCACACTTCCTCCCCCGCTTGGGGAGAGGTGCAGATCCCGAGCTTGTCGAGTTGGAGGCGGAGAGGAACTTTCGAGTCCTGAAGGACTGTCCGCCGCGCCTTCTTACTCCGGCACGTGTCGCACCGCGCCCTTGTCGGCGCTGGTTGCGAACGCCGCATAGGCGCGCAAGGCGGTGGTCACGTTGCGCTTGCGCTTTTCGGCCGGCCTCCAGCCGAGCACATCCTGCTCGGCACGACGGGCCAACAATTCCTCGTCGGGGACGAGCAGGTTGATGGTGCGCTTCGGGATGTCGATCTCGATCATGTCGCCCTGTCGCACCAGCCCGATGGCGCCGCCGGTCGCGGCCTCGGGCGAGACATGGCCGATGGACAGTCCAGAAGTGCCGCCGGAAAAGCGTCCGTCGGTCAGCAGCGCACAGGCCTTTCCGAGGCCCTTCGACTTCAGGTAGCTGGTCGGATAGAGCATCTCCTGCATGCCGGGCCCGCCCTTCGGGCCCTCGTAGCGGATGACGACGACGTCGCCCGCCTTCACCTCATTGCCGAGGATCCCCTTCACCGCCGCGTCCTGGCTCTCATAGACCCGCGCCGGACCAGTGAACTTCAGGATCGACTCGTCGACGCCGGCCGTCTTCACCACGCAACCGTCGAGAGCGATGTTGCCCTTCAGCACGGCGAGGCCGCCGTCCTTGGAGAACGGGTGCTCCGCCGAACGGATCACGCCGTTTTCGCGGTCGGTGTCGAGATCGTCCCAGCGCCGGTTCTGGCTGAAGGCGACCTGCGTCGGTACGCCGCCCGGCGCGGCGAGGAAGAGATCGCGGACCTTCGTGCTGGTGGTGCGCGAGATGTCCCAGTGATCGATCGCGTCGCCGATCGTGGCGCTGTGTACGGTCGGGCTGTCGCGGTGGATCAGGCCGGCATTGTCGAGCTGGCCGAGGATCGCCATGATGCCACCGGCGCGGTGCACGTCTTCCATGTGGACGTCGTTCTTGGCCGGCGCGACTTTGCACAGCACCGGCACGCGCCGCGACAGCGCGTCGATGTCGTCCATGTCGAAATCGATATCGCCCTCATGCGCGGCCGCGAGGATGTGCAGCACCGTGTTAGTCGAGCCGCCCATCGCAATGTCGAGCGCCATCGCGTTCTCAAACGCCTTCCTATTCGCGACCGAGCGCGGCAGGACGCTCTCGTCGTCCTGCTCGTAGTAGCGCTGGCAGAGGTCAACCACGAGATGCCCCGCCTCGACGAACAGCCGCTTGCGGTCGCCATGGGTCGCCAGCGTGGAACCATTGCCGGGCAGGGAGAGGCCGAGCGCCTCGGTCAGGCAGTTCATCGAGTTGGCGGTGAACATGCCCGAGCATGACCCGCAGGTCGGGCATGCGGAGCGCTCGATGACCTTCACGTCCTCGTCCGAAATCCGATCGTCCGCAGCCGCGACCATCGCGTCGACCAGGTCGAGCGCCTGCTCCTTGCCCTGCAGTACGACCTTGCCGGCTTCCATCGGGCCGCCGGAGACGAAGACCGCGGGGATGTTGAGGCGCATCGCGGCCATCAGCATGCCGGGCGTGATCTTGTCGCAGTTGGAGATGCAGACCATGGCGTCGGCGCAGTGCGCGTTCACCATGTACTCGACCGAGTCCGCGATGATCTCGCGCGACGGCAGCGAATAGAGCATGCCGTCATGGCCCATCGCGATACCATCGTCGACGGCGATGGTGTTGAACTCCTTGGCCACACCGCCCGCCGCCTCGATCTCGCGCGCGACCAGTTGGCCGAGGTCCTTCAAATGCACGTGCCCCGGCACGAACTGCGTGAACGAGTTCACCACCGCGATGATCGGCTTGCCGAAATCGCTGTCCTTCATGCCGGTGGCGCGCCAGAGGCCGCGGGCGCCGGCCATGTTGCGGCCATGGGTCGTGGTGCGAGAGCGATAGGCTGGCATCGGGCTTTCCTGTCTTCCTGTCCGCCGTCCCTCCCGAAGGGCCAGCCGGTCGTCCAAATGTCGCGGGTCGCGGAGGCGCACAGTCATGCGCGGGCCGCCTCAGATAGCCGAAATTCTGGCGGTACGACAGCCCTGGCGCAATCATTGACCGCCTATGACGTCATCTATGCGCCGGAGCCGACGACTTCAACGAGCCGGCCGGGTCAGCCGCGGGCGTGGTTGTGGTTCCTGGCTTCGTGGACTGCAGGAGCAGGCGCAGCAACGGCCGTTCGCTGACTGCCCGGATTGGCAATGGTTCGAGGCGACCTCAGGGGCGCCCGAGATTGAGGTCTCGGCGCGCGTGACGGAATAGACAGATCACCTGTATGATGCCGGCGAGCAACCGGAAACGCCGACGGCGGTTGCTGGGGAGACGAGGTGCTGGCGATGCCCGATACAAAACTCTTTGCACGCCGCGAGGAAGGCGAGTGGCTAGCCACCCCGGACGGCAACCGGCGTCGCGTCATCGTGCACACGGCCGAACTCATGATGGTGGAATTCGCGTTCGAGGAGGGCGGCGTCGGCTGGCTCCATTCGCATCCGCATGTGCAGGCGAGCTATGTCGCCGAGGGCCGTTTCGAGGTGACGATCGGCGACAGCACCGAGACCCTTTCGGTCGGCGCCAGCTTCATCGTTCCGTCGAACGTCGTGCATGGGGTGAAGGCGCTGGAGCGCGGCCGCCTGATCGACTCCTTCACGCCGGCGCGAGCGGATTTCCTCGGCTGATATCCCATGGCCCTCTGGCCCCTCCGGCCCTTTCTTGACGCTGCTTCCGGCAATCCTTAGTTTGGAATAATTCTAAACTGGAGAAGCTCATGCTCGCACGTGTCCTCGGTTTCGGTCGCCGCTCCTTCGACTCGCTCAGCGAGCAGGAGGTGCTGGCGCTGGCGATCTCGTCCGAGGAGGATGACGCCCGCATCTATCGCGCTTATGCAGACGGCTTGCTGGACGCCTATCCGAGTTCCGCTGCCGTATTCGAAGAGATGGCCAAGGAGGAGGACCGCCACCGGGCTTCGCTCATCGAGTTGCATAGAAGGCGCTTCGGCGAACGCATCCCGCTGATCCGGCGCGAGCACGTGCGCGGCTATTACGAGCGTAAGCCCGACTGGCTGGTGAGGCCGCTGGGCCTTGAGAAGGTGCGCGTACAGGCCGAGCGGATGGAGGAGCAGGCGCGGCGCTTCTACGAGGAAGCAGCCAAGCGCACCGAGGACGCCGGGACACGCAAGCTGCTCGGCGACCTCGCTGCGGCCGAGAAAGGGCACGAGTCGCTCGCCCGGCGTCTCGGGGAGAAGCACCTGCCCGAAGATGTGCGCGCGCAGGAACACGCCGACGAGCGTCGCCAGTTCATCTTGACCTATGTGCAACCTGGGCTCGCCGGCCTCATGGACGGCTCGGTGTCCACTCTGGCGCCGATCTTCGCCGCCGCCTTCGCGACAGGCGACACGTGGCAGACCTTCCTCGTCGGCCTCTCGGCCTCGGTCGGCGCAGGCATATCCATGGGCTTCACCGAGGCCGCTCATGACGACGGAAAACTCTCCGGCCGGGGCTCGCCGGTGGCGCGCGGATTTTCCTCCGGCATCATGACCACGATCGGCGGGCTGGGGCACACCCTGCCCTATCTCATCCCCCATTTCTGGACGGCGACAGCGGTCGCGGCTGCGCTCGTCTTCGTGGAGCTCTGGGCGATCGCCTTCATCCAGAACCGCTTCATGGAAACGCCATTCCTGCGGGCGGCCTTTCAGGTGGTTCTGGGAGGCGGGCTGGTGCTGGCCGCAGGCGTCCTGATCGGTAGTGCGTGAGCAGCAAGCTTTTTCCAGCAGCGCACAAACGCAAGAAGGCCGGCGCCCAGGCACCGGCCTCTCGATAGCTTTTTGGCAACGAGTGCCGTTTACATTGCGGTCTTCGCCTGCATGTTGACCCTGCTCTCCGCCATCTGGCTGAGCTTGCGGTCGGTCGCTTCCTCCTCGCGCAGGTTCTCGGCGAGAATCGCGGCGCAATCGGCGCGCCCGAGTTCCTTCGCCCAGGCAGCGAGCGTGCCGTAGCGGGTGATCTCGTAGTGCTCGACCGCCTGTGCGGCGGCGATCAGGCCAGCATCCAGCACATTCTTGTCGGCGATGTCGCCGGCGAGGTCGTTGGCCTCCTCGATGATGCCATCGATGGCCGGGCAGTGCACTTCCTTCGCCGCGACGCCGTGCATCTGGAAAACCCTCTCGAGCCGGGCAATGTGGTTCGTGGTCTCGCGCAGATGCTGCTCGAACCCGGCCTTGAGCTGCGGGTTGGTCGCCTTGTCGATCATCTTCGGCAGCGCCTGCTCGATCTGCTTCTCGGCATAATAGATGTCACGCAGCGTATGCACGAAGAGGTCGTCAAGCGTCTGGATGTCCTTGGAAAAAAAGCCCATGGCTAAATCCCTTCCTTGCTGGCGTTGGTCTTGAAATTCGGCTGCGGGCGCAAGCGGCGACTGCCGGGCCGCTTGCGCCCGTCTGTGTGCCCAACGTCGGGATGATGGCACGGTTCCGAACCGTTATGCTTTTGTTGCAGCGCGCTCGGCTTCAGTAACCAGACCTGGGAGCGGACGGCATCGGCACGATACGTTGTGGCTTCACGATCACACACCTGCAAAAGCGGGAGCCTGCCGTCAAAAAACGCGCAGTTTTCCGCTTTTCGGAACACAATCGGCCACGGCTTCGACCCGAATTTACGATGTCATTCACCGAGGATTCACCGCAGCCGGGGTAGGATGTCTCTCCAATCGGACGGGACATCCGAGGGACAGGGAAGAAGAAGATGACAATCTGGGCACGCATCACGACCTGCGCGTTCGCAATCCGCGAATTCATCGCGCCGACCTACAGGCCCGAGCGGTACTACATGCGAGGTCCCGGCCCCGCCTGCGCACGCCGCCAGGGCATGAGAAGCGTAGAGGCCCGCGCCTCCTTTCATTGAGTTCGTCCCGGTCGAGCCTAACACCCACAGGCTCGAAGCGAAGCCCTCGCCGGCGGCTGCCCGAGAAGTGCGGCCGGCATGGACTGAGAGGCGCTCGATTTAGAGCTGTGACACAACGAGATTTGCCGAAATCCTCGGCGAGAACTTTCCAAGCCTTCTACGAGCATTGCTGCAGGCTTAACCACCGGTCCTTTTCGCGCCGATTCCCCAAATTGCAGCGCCAATTTCTCCAGGCTACGCCGCGATGTTCGGTCGGTGACGTGCTCGAAGCTGCGCTCCTTCCCCCGCCGATGGAGGGAAGAAGCCCCTGGTAGACGGGTCCCCAAGCCCAATTCGGGCCGACTAACCGCCCAGCCCTTCGAACAGGACCGTCGAGAGATAGCGCTCGGCGAAGGATGGGATGATGACCACCATGTTCTTGCCGGCGTTTTCGGGGCGGGAGCCGACGACAACTGCAGCCTGGAGCGCTGCGCCCGACGAGATGCCGACCGGCAGGCCTTCCAGCCTCGCCACCAGGCGTGCATTGGCGATCGCGTCTTCGTTCGAGACCTTTACGACCTCGTCATAGATCGAGGTGTCGAGCACCTCCGGCGCGAAGCCGGCGCCGATGCCCTGGATCTTGTGCGGGCCCGGCTGGCCGCCGGAAAGCACCGGCGAGGCCTCGGGCTCCACGGCCACGACATAGAACGACGGCTTGCGCTTCTTGATCACCTGCCCGACGCCGGTGATCGTGCCGCCGGTGCCGACGCCAGAGATCAGGATGTCGGCCTGTCCGTCGGTATCGTTCCAGATCTCCTCGGCCGTCGTGCGGCGATGGATCTCCGGGTTGGCCGGGTTCTCGAACTGCTGGGGGATGACCGCATCGGGGATTGTCGCCGCCAGTTCGTCGGCCTTGGCGATGGCGCCCTTCATGCCCTTGGCGCCCTCGGTCAGCACCAGTTCGGCGCCGAGCAGGGCGAGCATCTTGCGGCGCTCTACCGACATGGTTTCGGGCATGGTGAGGATGAGCTTGTAGCCCTTCGCCGCGGCCGCGAACGCGAGCGCGATGCCGGTATTGCCGGAGGTCGGCTCGATCAGCGTGGTCCGGCCGGGCTTGATGCGACCCTCGGCCTCCAGCGCCTCGATCATCGCCACTCCGATGCGGTCCTTCACGCTAGCGATCGGATTGAAGAACTCGAGCTTGGCGAGCAGGTTGGCGACGATGCCCTTTTGCTTGGCGAACTTGTCCAGCCTGACGAGCGGCGTGTCACCGATCGTCTCCGTGATCGAGTTGTAGATGCGCCCTCGTCCGTGGACCCGCTCTTCGGACTTGCTCATCGCTGGCTCTCCTGCTTCTTGCCGCAATCGGAATGGGAATGGACCGCTAAAAGCCGTCCGCGTGGTCATACTTCGAAGCGCCTCCAAGCGGAATGCCCATTGTGGAGGCGCCCCGGCTATGGCGAAAAACGCTACTACCGAGCGGCGATCGCTGCGGCAGCGCCCGCCATGAAGAGGGCGGCGGTGCGGTTGAGCGCCCTGAGTGCGCGTGGTCTTCGGAGAAGCAAGCGGGCCTGCGCGGCAAGCGCCAGATAGGGGATGAGCACGATCAGCAATACAATGATGGTGAGCCCCGCGAGCACGCAATAGTCGACGAGAGTGATCTTGTTCAACTCGATCACCGTCGGGGCGATCGCAAGGTAGAAGATCATCGTCTTAGGATTGCCGAACGTGACGGTCAGCCCCGCAAGGAAACTGGAGGTCAATCCGCCCTGCCCCTTGCTCGCCTCAACCTGTTCCGCGCTGATCCCGCTCGTCCAGAACGTCCATGCCAGCCATGCGAGATAGGCGACGCCCAGCCATTTGACGACCAGGAAGACCATACCGAAGGTTTGGGCGACGATCGCCAGTCCGAGCACGACCGCGGTAAGATAGATCAGGTCGCCTACAATCAGGCCGAGCGACATGAAGAACGATGAGCGGAAGCCTGAGCCGAGGGCACGCGCCACCACCGCCGTGATCCCTGGCCCGGGAATGACAGCGGCAAGCGCCAGCGCGCCGCTATAGGCAATGAATCCGGCAAGCGTCATCGGGAATTCTCCAAAGCTCTCCTCTGGCATAGACTGCCCCACCTGAGAATGGATCAGCGCCCATTCTCCTGCTGGCCAGGTGCTGGAGGAAGAAGCGCCGGCCTTTCGGCGTTGACTACCTACGCTCAACAATTGGGCACCGCGAAGAGAAATGTCGCGCAATAGGGACGTCTCGTTCGGGCTGACCGCGATCCTGCTGCACTGGACAATCGCGGCGCTTTTCCTTGGCGAACTCGTGCTCGGGTTCTGGATGACGCGCGTCAAGGACATGGCGCTGCAGTTCGAGCTCATCCAATGGCACAAGTCCTTTGGCCTGCTCGTCCTCGTGCTCGCAGTGCTTCGCATCCTCTGGCGCATTGTCGCGGGCCGCCCCCCTGCATTGCCGACCCTTTCGCGACTGGAGAGAGCAAGCGCAGCGACCGTGCAGGCACTCCTGCTTGCGGCGACCATTCTCGTGCCGCTGGCGGGCTGGGCATTGGTTTCGGCCTCAACCTTGCGCATCCCGACGCTCCTGTTCGGCCAAGTCTTGATCCCGCACCTGCCACTCATTCCGTCCGGGCATGCCGAGGCTTTCTGGAGCAGAGGGCACGCTCTGCTCGCCTACGGCTCAGCAGTACTCGTGCTTGCCCATACGGCTGCGGCCCTGGGCCACCACTTCCTCCTCCGCGATGATGTCCTGCGGAGGATTCTGCCGCTGCCGACCCGTGATCCCTTGGCGAGGGTCGGCGACTATGGAGAACAGCGATGACCGGAGAATACATTCGAAAGGCCCGCTCTTTGGTGAAGCCCTCTTTCCTCGGGGCTCTTGCGCTGCTTGGCGGGCTTTCGCCTGCAGCCGCCGATGCCCTCGCGCAGGGGGCGGGCAGCTACCGTATCGCGCCAAACTCATCGATCCGATTCCACGTGGGTCAGGTGGCGGGCGCCGGCATCAACGGCAGCTTCGGCTCATTCGGCGGCTCTTTCGCCATCAACGGGAACGATGTGTCGAAGTCGAGCGTCGCCTTCACGCTCTATCCGAAGAGCGTCCGGGCCGGTGAGCCGCGCGTCGAGGATTTTCTGCGCTCCAACGCCGTCTTCGATGTCGCCGAGCATCCGCAGATCACCTTCCGCTCCACCAGCGTGAGACGCATCGGCCCGAATGAAGCGGCTATCAGCGGCGTGCTCACGGCCCGCGGCAGGTCGGGGCCCGCCAAGTTCGACGCGAGGCTAAGGCAGTTGGGGTCCCGCTCGATCTCGTTTCATGTGACAGGCTCTATCTATCGCACCGCCTACGGTATGGGCGTTGGTGCGCCGATCTACTCCAACGTCGTCCAGTTCGACATGGTGCTGAATGGTACCCGGAGGTGATCAGTATCCGGCTTCGTCCAACTGCCGCTCCAGTTGGACGAGATCCTGCGGCAACGGCATTCCGAGTGCTCGCAATTCCACGAGCTTCTCCCTGACCTGCTCGTGAAGCTCATGGTCATCCTTGGGCTGATTGACCATCTCCTTGAAGAGAAGCGCAAACTGAGCCTTGTACTGTTCGAGCGCCATTCCACCCTCCGTCGCGACCATGCCAGGAGGATACACCCGCTTGCGGGCTCGGGCCACTCTCAGAAGGGAGATTCAGCGAAGCATTCGCGAGATCAGTTGCGCCGTATAGTCGACCATGGGAACAATTCGGGCATAGTTGAGCCTCGTCGGTCCGATCACGCCCAGCGCGCCGACCACTCGGGCGTCCTTGTCGCGATAGGGCGCCACCACCAGCGACGAGCCGGACAACGAGAAGAGTTTGTTTTCCGAGCCGATGAAGATGCGCACGCCGGAGCCGGCCTCGGCGAGATCGAGAAGTTGGAGCAGCCCGTCCTGGGTCTCCAGGTCCTCGAACAGGTGCCGTAGCAACTCGATGTCCGCCTGGGCGGTCACATTCTGCAGCAGATTGGCGCGGCCGCGCACGATCAGCCGCGCAGGCAGCCCGCTTTCCGCGCCGGCCCAGACGGCGAGCCCCTCCTCGACAAGCTGTTGCGACAACGTGTCGAGCGCGGCCATCGTCTCCGCCTTGATGCGCTCGATTTCGCCTCTCGCTTCGGCGAGCGTACGTCCGCGGATATGGGCGTTGAGGAAATTCGAAGCCTCTTGAAGCTGAGACGTCGTCACGCCGGCCGGCAATTCGATCACGCGGTTCTCGACATCGCCGTTCTGCGACACCAGCACCGCCAGCGCCCTCCTCGGCTCGAGTTGGATGAACTCGATGTGCTTCAGCGGCGCTTCGCTCTTGGCCGTGAGCACCAGCCCCGCGCCGCGTGATACGCCGGACAGCAGTTGGCTCGCCTCGGTCAGCATCTGCTCTACCGATACACCCTGCCCCGACGCCTTGATCTGGGATTCGATCGATTTGCGCTCGTCCTCGGCGAGATCGCCAAGCTCAAGGAAGGCATCAAGGAAGAAGCGCAAACCCTTTTGGGTGGGCAGTCGGCCAGCAGAAATATGCGGCGCATAGATCAGGCCGAGATGTTCGAGGTCGCTCATGACGTTGCGCACTGTCGCAGGAGACAGGGCGGCTGGCAGCATGCGCGAAAGATTGCGTGATCCCAGCGGCTCGCCATCGAGAAGGTAGGTATCGACGATCCGGCGGAAGATGTCGCGCGAGCGCGCATCGAGGGACTGAAGCGTAAGGTCGGAGACCGGTTTGTTCATGGCGCTACGAAAACCTCAGGAAGAGTCATATAAATACCCTGGGAAGCCACGCAACCGCCTTGTTTCGCCGGAAATTGTTTTGCACCGTGCCTTCTTGGGGTCTACAAGCCGCCGACGAATCCTGAAACCCGGAAGTTCGATGCGCCCCTCCAAGCGACAGTACGACGAAATGCGTCCGATCTCGTTCGAACGCAATGTGTCCAAGCACGCCGAGGGGTCGTGCCTGGTCAAGTTCGGCGACACGCATGTGCTGTGCACGGCGAGCCTCGAGGAAAAGGTTCCGGGGTGGCTGCGCAACAGCGGCCGCGGCTGGGTCACGGCCGAGTACGGCATGCTGCCGCGTGCGACGGGGGATCGGATGCGCCGCGAAGCGGCTACGGGTCGGCAAGGCGGCCGGACGCTCGAGATCCAGCGTCTGATCGGCCGCTCGCTACGGGCCGTGGTCGACCTCCAGGCCCTGGGCGAGATGCAGATCACGATCGACTGCGACGTGCTGCAGGCGGACGGCGGCACTCGCACTGCCTCGATCACCGGCGCCTGGGTGGCGCTGCACGACTGCCTGCGATGGATGGAAGCACGGCAGATGACGTCCGTGTCCAAGGTTTTGAAGGACCATGTGGCAGCGATCTCCTGCGGGATCCATGGCGGCCACGCAGTGATCGACCTCGACTATGAGGAGGATTCGAGCGCAGGCACCGACGCGAATTTCGTCATGACCGGCAAAGGTGGTATGGTCGAGATCCAGGCGACCGCGGAGGGCATCCCCTTCACACAGGAAGAATTCGACGCGCTGATTGCGCTGGCTCGCAAAGGCATAGCCCGCCTGGTGAACCTGCAGCAGCTTGCAGTGGCATGACGGAGTAGTCTTGCGGCCCTCCCACATCCTCGAATCCGCGCTGTATGTGACCGATCTCGACCAGGCTGAAGCGTTCTATCGGGATGTGCTGGGGCTGGAGAGGATCGCACGGGTCGAAGGACGGCACGTCTTCTTCCGCTGCGGTCAGGGCATTCTGCTTCTGTTCAATGCGGAAGCGACCAAGATTCCTCCCCCTGCCGATGCCAAACTGCCTGTTCCCCCGCATGGAACTGCTGGCCCGGGGCATCTCTGCTTCGCCGCGACAGCGGATGAAATAGAGCGCTGGAAGCACCATCTGGAAACCCGCGGGATCTCCATAGAAGCCGATTTCGAATGGCCGAACGGGGGCCGCTCCATCTATTTTCGCGATCCATCGGGCAACTCGCTGGAATTCGCCGAGCCGAGAATCTGGGGACTTTGATGCGGCCGCTAGAGCAAAAGCAGATCGTGGTGGCGAGCCACAATGAAGGCAAGCTGCGGGAATTCGCCGACCTGATGAAGCCGTTCGGTTTCGAGGCGAGATCGGCGAAGGAGCTTGGATTGGGCGAGCCCCACGAGTCCGGGACCACCTTCGAGGAGAACGCTTACATCAAGGCCTTCGCCGCCGCCGAGGCGACGGGGCTGCCAGCGCTGTCAGACGACTCGGGCCTATGCATCGATGCCCTCGGCGGTCAGCCGGGCGTCTACACGGCCAATTGGGCGGAGACCCCCGAGGGCAGCCGCGACTTTCAAATCGCCATGCAGCGCGCCGAGGTGGCGATGCAGGAGGTCGGGGCTGTCGAGCCCGAGAAGAGGACCGGCCGCTTCGTTGCGGTGATCTGCCTCGCCTGGCCGGACGGGCACGCCGAATATTTCCGCGGCGAGGCGGAGGGACACCTAGTGTGGCCGCCGCGCGGCGAAAGGGGATTCGGCTACGATCCCGTCTTCGTGCCGAACGGCCACAAGCGCACCTTCGGCGAGATGAGCGCCGAGGAGAAGCACGGCTGGAAACCCGGCCAGCCGGACGCGCTGTCACATCGCGCCCGAGCGTTTCAGAAATTCGCGCGTGCCAAGCTGGGGGTAGCGTGAGTCCGATCACGATGGCAGAGGACGGAGGCTTCGGCGTCTATGTACACTGGCCGTTCTGCGCGGCCAAATGCCCGTACTGCGACTTCAACAGCCATGTGCGCCATCAACCGGTCGACCAGCCCCGCTTTGCCGCGGCCTTCAACCTCGAGATGGCATCGATGCGCCAGCGCACCGGGCCACGCACCGTCACCAGCATTTTCCTGGGAGGCGGCACCCCGTCACTAATGGAGCCCGGGACAGTGGGTGCCGTGCTCGACGCTGTCGCGAAGCATTGGACCGTTCCCCGGGACATCGAGGTCACGCTCGAGGCCAATCCCTCTTCAGTCGAGGCGGAGCGCTTTCGCGGCTATCGGGCCGCAGGCGTCAACCGCGTGTCGCTCGGCGTTCAGGCCCTGAACGATCCGGATCTTCGCTTCCTGGGCCGCCTTCACAATGTCGAGGAGGCGCTGACCGCGATCCGGCTCGCGCGCGAGACATTCCCCCGCCTTTCATTCGACCTCATCTATGCGCGTCCCGGGCAGACGCCGGAGGCTTGGGAAACAGAACTCAATGAAGCGATCGATCATGCGGTCGATCACCTGTCGCTCTATCAACTGACGATCGAGGAAGGCACGCGCTTCCACGCGCTCCACGCCGCAGGCAAGATCGTCATGCCGGACCTCGATCTCGCTGCCGAACTCTACGAACTTACCCAGGAGGTTACCGCGGCGCGCGGCCTACCGGCCTACGAGATTTCCAATCACGCCCGCCCCGGCGCGGAGAGCCGCCACAACCTCACTTATTGGCGCTACGGCGAGTATGTCGGCGTCGGTCCGGGGGCGCACGGCCGCTTCATCGAGCACGGGCGGCGGATCGTCACGGTCGCTGAAAAAGTCCCGGAAACCTGGCTCAACCTGGTCGAGGCCAGGGGACACGGGGTGGTCGATGGCGAGGTGCTCAACCGCACCGAGGAGGCCGACGAGTTTCTGCTGATGGGGCTTCGACTGGTCGAGGGAATCGACCTCGACCGCTACGAGCGGCTTTCTGGGAGCGGTTTGTCTCCAGAGCGCATGTCGATTCTCCAGCAGGAAGGGCTGATCGCTCCGGTGGGGAACTCGCGGCTGCGCGCTACGCCCGCGGGTATGGTCGTGCTGAATGCCGTGGTGGCCGACCTGGCTCGTTGAAAAAGGCTGCAACCAGGCCAAGAGCGAGGTCTAGCAGATGATCGCAGGCTACTGGCAGTTCTGGGCGGTCCTGTCGGCAGTCTTCGCCGCAATGACCGCGATCCTGGCGAAGCTCGGTGTGGCCGGCGTCAATTCCGATTTCGCGACCCTTGTCCGCACCGCAGTCATCCTGCCGGTCCTAGGCATGATCGTGCTATTCACCGGTCAATGGCAGTCGCCTTCGAGCGTGAACGGCAAGACCTGGCTGTTCCTCGGTCTCTCGGGGCTGGCGACCGGCGCGTCCTGGCTCTGCTATTTCCGCGCGCTGAAGCTGGGCGATGCCAGCAAGGTCGCGCCCCTAGACAAGATGAGCGTCGTTCTGGTCGCGCTGTTCGCGGCCGCCTTCCTTGGAGAGCGGCTCACTCTTCCGAACTGGCTTGGAGTCTTTCTGATTGCCGCCGGCACGGTTCTGGTTGCGTATCGCGGCTGATCGGGAGCGCGAGGCGCTCCCCATGCGGCCGATCAGCCAGTCGAAGCGGGTGGGCACGTTTAGTGCTTGCCCGCCTCGATTGCCGCGATCGCCCCAGCGAGCTTGCTACAGCAGGCTTCCAGGCGCGCGCGCAGTTCCGCGCTTGTCAGCGCCGGCTTCGTCGCGGCGTCCTTGCTTATTTGTTCGGTCTGAACGGTGTGGTTGGCGTAGTAGGGTTGAAAGCTATCCTGGAACTGAAGGTTCGTCTGCATGCAGGTCTCCCGAATGTCAGCTACCAACGTTGATGATGATGAAGAGGTTCCACCGTTAATCGCCGAGGGGCTGGCACCTGAGGGTAGGCGTCGGGGCCGACACCATCGAACCGGAGTGGCGACAATTGAAGGGTGAAGGATCGGAGCACGGCTTTGTGATCGGCGGAACCGAGATCGCCGCCCGCCCGCTCGAGCCGGCGCTCTATCTCGTCGCCACTCCGATCGGAAATCTCGGAGATATGACGATTCGCGGTCTCGAGACACTGGCGTCCGCTGACGTCGTGGCCTGCGAGGATACGCGAGTCACGCGCATCCTTCTCGATCGATACGGGATTCGTCAGCGTCCCCTCCCCTATCACGAGCACAATGCAGCCGAAGCCGGGCCACGCCTTCTCAAAGCACTTGAGGATGGCAGAAGCGTGGCGCTGGTGTCGGATGCCGGTACGCCGCTGGTTTCGGACCCAGGCTTCCGGCTGGTCGAGCAGGCGGTCGAGGCCGGCATCCGGGTTGTCCCGGTTCCGGGGCCCTCGGCGGTGCTCGCCGCGTTGACCGCCTCCGGCCTGCCCTCCGACACGTTCCTGTTCGGCGGCTTCCTTCCCGTGAAGGACGGCCAGCGCCGCGCTCGGCTGGAAGAGCTAAAGGCGGCGCCGGCCACGCTAATCTTCTTCGAATCGCCTCGCCGTCTCGCCGATACGCTTGCCGCCATGGTAGATGTCTTGGGCGAGCGCCCGGCCGCGGTTGCGCGGGAATTGACGAAAACCTTCGAGGAACTGCGGCGGGGCTCGCTCGCGGAACTGGCTGGCTTCTACGCCAGCGCAGAGACGCCTAAGGGCGAGGTTGTCGTCTGTGTCGGGCCTCCACTGAAATCAGATGCCCTAAGCGAAGATGACACCGACCGGTTGCTGCTGTCGCTGGCCTCTGAAATGCCTGCTTCGAAGGCGGCAGCGGAAGCGGCGCGCATGACCGGCGGGAAGAAGCCGGATCTTTACCGCCGGCTGCTAGAACTCAAGGCCGATGGGGAAGAATGACCCCAAGGCCCGCCTGAAGGCCTACCGCCGCGGTCACCGCGGCGAGTGGCTGGCCTCGCTGCTCCTCCTGACCAAGGGGTTTCGCGTTGTCGAACGGCGCTACCGCACGCCGCTCGGCGAGATCGACCTCATCGCCCGGCGCGGCGGTCTGGTCCTCATCGTCGAGGTGAAGGCCAGACCGACCCTGATGGCGGCGATGGAAGCGATCAGCCGGCAATCGGAGCGCCGGATCGAAGGCGCCGCCGATCTTTGGCTGGCGCGCCAGCACGATTATGGCCGGCTTTCGGTGCGCTTCGACATGATCGCGGTGCTGCCGTGGCGCTGGCCGGTGCATGTCGAAAACGTCTTCTATGCGCGGCAGTAGTCTTTGGAAGAAATGCACTTGCGCGGGACCTCGACGCAACTCAGTCTGATCTCCGGCAACGGGCAGGAGAGAAGACAATGTGCCATCATTGCGTAATCGAATCCGTGAAATCCGACATGCTGAACCGCCGCAGCTTCTTCAAGGGAGGGCTTGCCGCAGCAGGGGCCGCAGCGCTCGCCGTGTCATCCGCGCCGACCCCGCTGTTCGCGCAAGACGCGAAACCGACCAAGGCCGAGGACCTCACTCACGAACTGTTCGACAAGTTCCCCACCTATTTCGGCGGCCAGCAGCTATTTTATGGCAAGAAATTCGACTTCGCGAAGGACACGTTTAACCTCTACGAGTTGCGGCTGAGCGAGCATACGGGCACGCACATAGACGCGCCGCTGCATTTCTCTGCCGACGGCAAGTCGGTCGCCCAGCTTCCCGTTGAGGATCTCATCGCGCCCCTGGTCGTCATCGACATCGCCGCCAAGGCCGCAGAGAACCCGGATGCCCAAGTCACGCCGGACGATATCCAGGCGTGGATTTCAAAGCATGGAGACCTGCCGGCCGGCGCCGTAGTCGCGATGCATTCCGGCTGGGGCGCACATCTTGGAACGGACAAGTTCCGCAACGCCAGCACGGATGGGAAGAGCATTCACTTCCCCGGCTTCCATGTCGAAGCCGCGCAGATGCTGATCGAGCAGCCCTCGATCAAGGCAATCGCGGTCGACACCCTGTCGCTCGATTTCGGCGCCTCGCCCGACTTCATCGTCCATAAGACATGGCTGCCGACCGGCCGCTACGGCATCGAGGCGATCGCCAACTTGGACAAGGTGCCAGCCAGCGGCGCGACCGTCGTAGTCGGCGCCCCGAAGATCAAGGGCGGAACCGGTGGGCCGGCCCGCATCTTCGCGCTGGTGTAAGCGCTACAGTTTGCGCTTTCCGTCCTGCTCAAATCGGCGGGACGGCCGGCTCCTGGGCGCGCACCTCTGCGCTGGCGGAGCTTTCGGCCACGGGACCCCAACTCAGCCCGATGGCGTTGAGCACGGCGGCGACCTTGTTCGATGCTCTCTCGATCAGGCTGAAATCGCCGCGCAGCGCACGCAGCGCATAGCGCTCCTGGTTGATCTCGTCTGCGGTACGAAAGCCCAGCCGCCTCAGCACCGGCACGGGCGGGCACCAGCCCTGGATCGCATGCTGGAACAGAAAGCCCGTCACAACGGCCGGTAGCGCCAGCCACCGCCGGTCGACCGCCGTTCCGAGCAGCAGTCCGGCAAAGGCCAGGCTCGACGCGTTGGCCTCGATGGCGCGCTCGATATCCCATTCCTGGTCGAGTTCCTCCAGACGTCGCGGGATCTCTTCCGGGTGCTGGGCAAAATAGGCGATCCGCGCCTTCATCTCGCGCTGGAGCTTCAGGTTGACGCCACTGTCCGAATGAGCGGCGACGCGCAATTTTGTGGACCAGATCATGCGAACCTCCCTTCGCGGGCTTCGAACGCAGTCTAGTGAGGAATGTTCCTTGTTGCTCCGCAGGCTCACTGCGATGTGCGTCAGCGCCTCGTCACCCGCATCGGCAATCCGCCCTGCGGCTGGGTAGTCAGTTTTTGCACCGGCCAGGGCTTCGTCGCAGCCACCGGGTCGAAGCGGAACCGCGACATCAGCACCGCCAGCGCGATCACCGCCTCCTGCATGGCGAAGGAGGCGCCGATGCAGACGCGCGGACCCGCACCGAAGGGCAGGTATTGGAAGCGGTCGATCTTCTCGCGGTTGCCGGGATGGAAGCGTGACGGCAGGAAGGCGTTGGGATCGTCCCACAGCTTGCGATGCCGATGCACCACCCACGGCATCACCAGCACCTGCGCTCCGCGCGGGATCTTGAGCGTCTTGTAGGTCTCCGGCTCGATCGGCTCGCGGTTGATCGACGGCGCCGGCGGGTAGAGCCGCATCGCCTCCTCAAAGGCCGCGCGGGTGAGCGGCATCCTGTCGAGCCACTTCACCGGATCCGGCTCCGCCTTCAGGACCGCATCGATCTCCGCCTCGATCGGCTCGCGCTCCCATGGCGCTTCGGCCAGGCAATAGATGGTCCAGCCTAGCGCGCGGGCGGTCGTCTCATGGCCGGCGCCGATGAAGGTGATGATGTTGTCCTCGACCTCCTGCCGCGTCAGACCGTCCTTGCCTTCGGCGCGCAGGAGAAGCGTGAGAAAATCCTCCGGCACGTCGTCCGGCGTCTTTCTCATGCGGGCAATGCGCATGTCGGCGGTATCGCTGACGATCTTTCGGAAGAACGCCATGGTGCGACGGCCGCGGATGTGGGTGAAGCGCGGCAACCAGTCGGGCGCGCGCAAAATGTCGAGCGGATCGACCCGGCCCATCGTCTCGAACAGCCGCTCGATCTCATGGCCGAAGCTGCCCGGCTCCGCCGCGATCTCGTTGGAGAACAGCGTCTCCGCGAGGATATCGAAGGTGAGCAGGGTCATATCCTGCGCGATGTCGACCACGCCATCCACGTCGTCGTAGCGTTCGGCGAAAAGCTCCGCCCGCCGCAGCATCGGAGCGGCGAAGCCGAAGATGTGGCGGGGCGTGAAGACGGGCGCCATCGCCTTGCGCGAACGCCGCCATACCTCGCCTTCGGCGGTGAGCAGCCCGTCGCGCAGGATCGGCCGCAGCACTTTCTGCCGGACCGTGGCAAGCTTGTAGTTCTTCACATTGTCGATCAGCACGTGCCGGATCAGTCCGGGATCGTTGGCGACGATCAGCGGCCCACCGACGCCGTTCACTAGGATCCAGGGCTGGTTGTAGGATGGCTCGCCCCACAGCTCGAGCGGGTTGCGGTAGATGATGCGGATCATCTCCAGCATCGACGGCGGGCTGGTCCGCGGCGTCGGTGCAGGGGGGCGGAAGGGAGCGGGCGCGGTATCCATCGTGTCCTCCGTCAGGTCCATGTAGGCAGCCAAAACGCCCTCGTCCACAGAAACGAAGACCGCAGCGCAAAGGGTGAACGCAGCGTCACGGCAAAATCGGCCGGTTGCCACAAGGAACTCGCTTGCCTTCAGGGGGAGACAGGCCCATTTCCTCTCTAAGTCACCTTTGGTGACTAGATTACATAGGGAATACGACTTTGAAGCATAAGCTCCACATCATCATCGGCAGCACTCGGCCAGGCCGTGTAGGCCCCCTCTTCGCCAAGTGGTTTGCCGATTTCGCCCGCGAACACGGCAAGTTCGAGCCGGTGCTGGTGGACATCGCCGATTTCGACCTGCCGGTGTTCGACGAGCCAAAGCACCCGCGACTTGGCCAGTATGAGAACGAGCACACCAAGCGCTGGTCGCAGACGATCGCGGAAGGCGACGCCTTCGTGTTCGTGACACCGGAATACAACTATTTCATCCCGGCACCGTTGGTGAACGCCATCACCTATCTTGTCAACGAGTGGCACTATAAGCCCGCCGGTTTCCTGAGCTATGGCGGTGTTTCGGGCGGCCTGCGCGCTGTGGAATCGGCCAAGACGCTGCTCAATACGCTGAAGGTCGTGCCGATCCCGGAAGGCGTGCCGGTGCCGAACTATCCGCAGTTCCTCGTGGACGGCGAATTCAAGCCGAGCGATCTCATCACGACCGGTGCCAAAATCATGCTGGACGAACTCGATCGCTGGGCCGGCACCCTCGAGAAGCTGCGTCCGCCTAAGCAGGCCGCAGTTGCCGCCTGACCCGCGGGCTTAGTCAGATATAGCCAGTTGGGAAACTCGCCGCCCGGCCGACGATCTGCCGGGCGCGCGGCCGGGTAGGCCGTATGGTCCGCGGCGAGCGGCTGCGCAGCTTTCCCGCGCCGTTGTGGATCTCCTTTCATGCCTTGCGCCGCTACGACCCGGTGGCCAGGCAGCCTGCGCGGCGTTGTTGGCCTAGGCCATACTCGCCCGCCGGGAACTGCTTTCGGGCGTGAAGAATCCGCGCTCGCTCGCCTCCGTCTGAAATGGCGACGGACTTATCCGAGGAAGATGCGCGCCCGGCCCTCGAATAGCCGCGTTTCCCCACCAAAAGGCCTTGGAAACCTTGGAAAAAGGGGTTCGAACGCCTATATCTCGGATTACTGACCCGCGCACGATTCGGGCGGAAAGTCCCGAGTCAATTCACGACAGAACAGAACGGAATTCATGAGCGACCAGTCCGAGAACATCGCCGGCGTGAGCGCCGATTACGGCGCGGAATCCATCAAGGTTCTCAAGGGGCTGGACGCCGTCCGCAAGCGGCCGGGCATGTATATCGGCGACACCGATGACGGCTCGGGCCTGCACCACATGGTTACCGAGGTGGTCGACAACGCAATCGACGAAGCACTGGCCGGCCATGCCGATATCGTGACGGTGACGCTCAACCCGGATGGCTCCTGCACCGTGACCGACAACGGCCGCGGCATTCCGACTGACATCCATCCTTCCGAGGGTGTTTCGGCGGCCGAAGTGATCATGACGCAGTTGCACGCCGGCGGGAAATTCGACCAGAACTCCTACAAGGTGTCCGGTGGCCTGCATGGCGTCGGCGTCTCAGTCGTCAACGCGCTGTCGGTTTGGCTGAAGCTCAAGATCCGCCGCAAGGGCCAGATCCATGAGATGACCTTCAACCACGGCAATGCGGTCGCGCCGCTGGCCGTGACCGGCGATGCCGACGACGAGACGGGCACGGAAGTGACCTTCCTCCCCTCGCCCGAGACGTTCTCGATTGTCGAGTTCGACTACGGCACGCTCGAGCACCGGTTGCGCGAACTCGCCTTCCTCAACTCCGGCGTCCGCATCGTCCTGACCGATCGCCGCCACGCTGACGTGAAGCAGGTGGAACTGCTCTATGAGGGCGGGCTCGAGGCGTTCGTAAAATATCTCGACCGGGCCAAGAAGCCGCTGATCCCGACCCCGATCGCCATCCGCGCCGAGCGCGACGGGATCACCGTCGAGGTCGCGATGTGGTGGAACGACAGCTACCACGAGAACGTGCTCTGCTTCACCAACAACATCCCGCAGCGCGACGGCGGCACGCATCTCGCGGGCTTCCGCGGAGCCCTTACGCGCCAGGTCACCGGCTATGCCGAGACATCCGGCCTGACCAAGAAGGAGAAAGTGACGCTAACCGGCGACGACTGCCGCGAAGGGTTGACGGCCGTCCTGTCGGTGAAGGTGCCGGACCCAAAATTCTCGTCCCAGACCAAGGACAAGCTGGTCTCCTCAGAGGTCCGCCCGGTGGTGGAAAGCCTTGTCAACGACGCGCTTGGCACCTGGCTCGAGGAGCATCCGAGCGAGGCCAAGGTGCTGATCGGCAAGGTGGTCGAGGCCGCTGCCGCGCGTGAGGCGGCCCGCAAGGCTCGCGAGCTGACGCGGCGCAAGGGCGTGCTCGACATCACCTCGCTGCCGGGCAAGCTCGCCGACTGCCAGGAGCGCGATCCGGCAAAGTCCGAGATCTTCATCGTCGAGGGTGACTCGGCCGGCGGCTCGGCCAAGAGCGGACGCTCGCGCCAGAACCAGGCGATCCTGCCGCTGCGCGGCAAGATCCTCAACGTGGAGCGCGCCCGTTTCGACCGCATGCTGTCGTCCGAGATGATCGGCACGCTGATCACCGCGCTCGGCACCTCGATCGGCAAGGACGAGTTCAACGCCGACAAGCTGCGCTACCACAAGATCATCATCATGACGGATGCCGACGTCGACGGCGCGCACATCCGCACGCTGCTCTTAACCTTCTTCTTCCGCCAGATGCCGGACCTGATCGAGCGCGGGCACCTCTACATCGCCCAGCCGCCGCTCTACAAGGTCACGCGCGGCAAGAGCGCGCAGTACCTCAAGGACGAGGCGGCGTTCGAGGACTACCTCATCGACCAGGGTCTCGACGAGGCGTCTCTCACGCTCGACTCGGGCGAGGTGCGGGTCGGCGCCGATCTGCGTGCTGTCGTCCAGGACGCGATCGCGGTCCGCTCGCTGATCAACGGCCTTCACACGCGCTACAACCGCGCGGTCGTCGAACAGGCGGCAATCGCCGGCGCGCTAAACCCCGACTTGTTCAGCGATCTCGGCCGAGCCGACGCCATGGCGAAGATCATAGCCGAGCGGCTGGACGCCATAGCCGAGGAAACCGAGCGTGGCTGGGAAGGCCGCACCCAGACCTCGAATGAAGGTCCGGGCGGCTTCGTGTTCGAGCGGACCGTGCGCGGCGTCAGGGAATATGCCGTGCTCGACATGAACCTGATCAACTCCGCAGATGCCCGCGCGCTCGACCGCTATGCGGCCCGGCTCGGCGATATCTATTCAGCCCAGCCGGTGTTACGGCGCAAGGACAACTCGGAGACAATCTCGGGGCCGTTGGCACTGCTCAACGCCGTCTTCGCCGCCGGCCGCAAGGGCATCACCATGCAACGCTATAAGGGCCTCGGCGAGATGAATGCCGAGCAGCTCTGGGAGACGACGCTCGATCCGAACGTCCGGTCACTGCTGCAGGTGAAGATCGCCGACGGTACCGACGCCGACTCGCTGTTCTCGCGCCTTATGGGCGACGAGGTCGAGCCGCGCCGCGACTTCATCCAGGAGAACGCGCTGAGCGTCGCGAATCTCGACGTCTGAACCGAATTGTTGGTCAGTCAGTCAGCCTCAGAATAATGAGAATCTTGTTCACAGTAGCGAGAAACTACGGAACAAGATTCCCGTTCTCCAGAAAGTTGCGAGTTGTCACACCTGTCATGGCTGATGACGGCAAATGAGGTGAGGCCGACCCCGGCCGCCCCCGCGGTATTATCAAATCGTTCCGGGCAAATCAGAACGTGCGCTGGAAACGAACGTTCACGCCCAAAGCGTCGGAGTTGTCGACGTCGAAGTTGTCGAGATAGTCGATTTCCGGGGTAATGGTGAGGCCGGGCACCGTCTGGTAGGCGATGTTGGTAGCAATTGAGAAGTTCGAGAAGTCGTCATAGCCAACTTCGGCATTGAAGGTCGCCTTCTCGTTCAGCTTGATCGCCGTTCCGCCCCAGACGGCCCATTTTCCTGGGTCGGGGCCAGGGAACTGGACTGAACCGCCGCTGCGGCCCGCTCGAGCCTTTCGAAGACAATGTCGAGTTCGGCATCCGTGACCGTCATTGGAAGGGAAAAGCCGACACTGGCGCACCCCTTATCGGTCGTCGACAAGCCCTCGGCCATGCAGGCGCTGACGAGGCTAGCCGTGAACTCAGGCCCGGCCGTCATGTCGCATGCAGCCGGATCGAACTCGACCGCAAGCAGCAAACCACGCCCCCGGGCGCCGACTATCGACGGCGCTCGCCGCGCGACTTTGGCGATACGCGCCATGATCTGCTTCTCAAGCTCGGCGGCGCGCTCCACAAGCCCATCGCGCTCGATGATTTCGATGGTCGTCAAAGCCGCCAGCGCGGTGAGCGGATTCTTCTCATGGGTGTAGTGGCCGAGGTCGAGTTCCGGCGCCACATTGAGGCGGGCGTCGGCAATCACCGCCGCGATCGGCAGGATGCCGCCTCCAAGCCCCTTGCTCAGGACCACCGCATCCGGCGCCACACCGACATGCTCGAAGGCGAAGAAGCGGCCGGTCTTGCCTAGACCCGACGGAATCTCGTCGAAGATCAACAGCGCGCCGTGCTGGTCGCATAAGCGACGCACTTCCTGCCAAAGCCCCTCTGGCGGCACATGGCAGTTCGAGCGGATCGGCTCGGCGATGACCGCGGCAATGCCTCCCTCCGATTGCGCGAATGCGCGGCGCATGTCCTCGAGCATGCGCTCAGCCCCGCCCTCCGCCCAATAGCCTGTCGCGTGCCGGCGCCCCGGCAGCAGCGGCCCCAGGCGAGCGTCGGGCCGGGCCTCTGAAAGACCGAACGCGCCGAATCCGTGGCCGTGATACGAGCCTTCCAGCGAGATCGTTTCATGGCGGCCGGTGGCGACACGCGCCAGCTTCAGCGCAATTTCGATCGCGTCGGATCCTCCGGTTGCGAAGAGCACCTTGGCCGGGGCGCCGGGCCAGCGCGCCAGCAGCTTCTCGGCCAGCGCGACGGCGGGCTCGTTGGTGAAGCGGCGTGGCGAAAAAGGCAGCGTCTCCAATTGCCGTTTCAGGGCCGCCACCACCTCGGGGTGCCGGTGGCCTATGTGATGGACGGTATTGCCGTGCAGGTCGATGAAGCGCCGGCCGTCCATGTCCTCAAGCCATATGCCTTGGGCCCCACGCAACGCAGAGATACATGGGCTCGAGCTCTCCTGATGAAAGAAGGCTGCGGCATCGCGATCGACGAGGTTGTTTGTCACGGTCTTGCTCACCGATGGTTCATGGAAAAGCGAGGAAGCGGCGACCAGCGCCGCAGGGAAAGGCGGCGGCTGACGAGGCCTTTGCGCTTTTCGATCAGCCAGGCGAGGCCCATGGCCGCGATCGCGAAAGCCAGCAGCACGAGGCTCTTGGCGGCGGCGTAGCCATATTCGCCCGAGTTGGCGTGGTTGAAGATGGCGACCGACGCCAGCTTGTGGTTGCCCGAGACCAGGAAGATCACCGACGACAAGGTGGTTAGTGCGTCGATGAAGACGTAAAGCATTCCGAGCAGCAGAGCCGGCAGCAGCATTGGCAACGTGACGCGCACGAAACGCGTCACCAGCCCGGCGCCCAGGCTTTCGGCCGCCTCATCGACGGATCGGTCCAGGCGCTGCAATGCCGCGCGCGCAGCGAGCACGCCGACGAAGACATTGGCGAACAGGATGTTGAGCACGAGAATGGCTGACGTACCGGTGAGTGAAAGGCTGCCGATGCCCAACGGGAGGTTGAAGGCGACGATATAGCCGATGCCGAAGATGATGCCGGGCAGGATCGCAGGCACCAGCGCCAGAAAGACGATGAGATTGGCGCCCGGCGGCCGCAGGCGCTCCACGACATAGGCGATTACTATGGCGAACAGCCCGCCAAGCGGCCCGGCGATGGCCGCGAGACGCACGCTGTCCCAGACGACGTCCAGCCCGCGCTCCGAACTGCCGTAGCCAGTGCCGGCGAGCCCGACATTGACGCCGGCGTTGGTGAAGTAGCCGAGGGTCAGGCTCCAGTCGACGCCCCAGACGCGGGTGATCGCGCCGAGCGCCATTGTGCCGTAGATCGCGAAGATCAGGGCGACGACCGTTCCGGCGATCGAGGTCAGCGCGATGCGCCAGGACCGCGGCATGGAAAGCTCGGAGCGACTGCTGGCGCTGGTGCTGGAATAGCCCTTGCGGCGGCCAAACATCTCAAGCCCGAGGTAGAGGAGGAAGGAGGGAATGATGAGCCAGACGCACAAGGCGGCCGCCAGCGGCGTGTTCCGATAGGCCGTGATCTCGTCGTAGACAACACCGGCAAGCACTGGTGTGTCCCGGCCGAGGATCAGCGGATTGCCGAAATCCGTCAGGCTCATGATGAAGACGAGCACGACGGCGCGCTTGAAGGCCGGCAGGGCCAGCGGCAGCGTCACATGGCGGAAGGTCAGAAAATGATTGGCGCCAAGGCCGGCGGCGGCCTCATCGATGCGGCCGTCCTGCCTGCGCATGACGTTGTCGAAAATGATCAGCGTCGCCGGGACGAAGGACAGGACCTGCGCGAGAGCGACACCGAAGAAGCCGTAGAGATTGGTTTCGTCAGCGTTGATGAGCCCGAGGCCCTGATCGAGCAAGGTGTGCGTCACCATCCCGCGCCGGCCGAACAGCATGATCGTCGCGGTGGCGATCAGGACCGGCGGTGCGACCAGCGGCATCAGGAACGCTACCCGCATTGCGGACGGCCACGGGATTCCCCCGCAATTGATGCCGTAGGCGAGAGCGAAGGCCAGCGGCACGGTGAAGATCACCGAAAAACCCGCGAGCACCAGGCTGTTTACGGCGGCGTTTCGCAGGTACGAATCCTGAAACGGCTTGAGGTAGTGGTCGAGGTCCCAACGGTCGTCCGTACCGTTGCGCAAGGTGTCGAAGGCTTGCTGGCCAAGCTGATCCTTGACCTTGAACGCCAGCGCGGTCCGCTTGTGAAGCATCACATGCGCGATTGCGTAGTTGTCCTCGATGGCGGCCCGTAGCTCAGCCGGAAGGCCCGCCATAGCGGCCTCCATCGCCTTGGCCTGCTCGGAATAGGCGGCGCCTCGGTCCCATGCGATCGTGACCTCGGCGAGATCGAACGCAGCGGCCGTCGCCTCGACGCGCTCGGCCTCGGTCGCACTATCGACCCATCGTTGAACCGTGCTGTCCCTCTCGCTCGAGGGCAACGCTGCGAGGGCTTCCGTCGTGACCGCCTTGAGGCGCGCTGGCGGCATCGGCCCGGAAATGACGAAGCTCTCCAGGAGAACCATGCCGATCGGAACGGCGATGAAAATCGCCAGAAGCAGCGCAACGACGCCGGTTATGACCGCGCGCGGCAACTGGCGAATCAAGCGCATCACGGCAGGTTCTCGCCGGCGATGATCACGGCGCGCTGCGCGTCGGGCTTGAGCGAGACCGTCATGCCCCGCGCCCAGAGGTGACCGGCCTCGTGCGAGGGCCGGTCCACGATCACGATGCGCCCGGACGCGAGCTTTATGGTCAGGCGGACGACAGGACCGAGAAAGGTGGTCGTCTCAATGCGGCCGGCAAGGCCGCCGACCCCCTGCGCAACCCCGATGTGCTCGGGCCGGTAGAGGATGGTTATGGTCTCACCAGGCGCCAAGTGGGGCTTCAGGACCGGCGGCCAGAACTCACCCGACGCGTCCAATCCCGCCTGCAACCACGCGCCCTTCGACGAGATTGGAGCTCCCTATGAACTGGGCTACGAACCAGGATCGCGGACCATGGTAAATTTCCGCCGGGGTCCCGATCTGTTCGATGCGCCCGTTGCGCATCACAGCCACCCGGTCCGACATCGCCAGGGCTTCCTCCTGGTCGTGCGTCACGTACAGCGTGGTGATGCCGAGTCTGTCGACGATTGCGCGCAGCTCATTGCGGAGCTTTACGCGGATGCGCGCATCCAGTGCCGACATCGGCTCGTCGAGCAAAAGAACTTCCGGATCGCAAGCCAATGCACGCGCCAGCGCCACGCGCTGTTGCTGGCCGCCCGAGAGTTCATGCGGATATCGGTCGAGCAACCCGTCGATCTCGGCGAGTTGCGCAAGCTCGGCCACCCGCCGCCCGCGTTCCTTCCGGTCCCGTGAGCCTATAGTGAGCGCGAAGCCGATGTTGTCGGCGACCGTCTTCGTCGGGAACAGCGCGTAGGACTGGAATACGAAGCCCATGCGGCGGCGCGCCGGCGGCATGTCGGTAACGTCCTGTTCCGCCGCATGACGCGCCCGCCGTCAGGCTGGGCGAAGCCGGCGATGATCCTGAGCAGCGTGGTCTTGCCGCACCCGGAATCGCCGAGCAGGGTGACGAATTCGCCCTTTGCGAGTTCAAGCGTCACGTCATCGACCGCACGACCCTTGCCATAGGCCTTGACGACATTGCGAACCGCCAGATGCGGCCGGCTCTCGACAGGAGCCGGCTGCGACGGTGCAAGTCGAAAAGCAGCGTCCGCCATCACTGCTTCAGGATGCGGATGGCGAACTCGCGCTTGAAGTCCGACATGTCGACCGGCCGGCGCATCTGCCACAGGGTGATCTCCTTGAGATCGACAAGGCCGTAGCCGGGCGCGGCCGTAGCGCCAACGACCTTGCCCAGAACCGCGGCCGCATCCTCGCTGGCCATGAAGTCGAGGAAGATCTTGGCTTCAGCCGGGTTGGGGCCGCCCGCGACCAGGCCGCCGCCTTCCGTCACGTTGGGCGTGATGCGGCCGTAGACGATCTCAACGGGCTTGCCGGAGGATTTGGTCTCGAAACAGGTGGTGTCGAAGGTCAGGCCGATCGACACTTCGCCCGCGCCCGCCATGGCCGCGCCGCCCGAGCCGCCATCCGAATATTGATAGACGTTCTCGTTCAGGTTCTCGACGAACGGCCAGCCGAATGCATCGACGAAGGTCGACAGAATTGCCCCGCCCGTCCCGGACTTGAGGGGCGACGGCAGAGCGACCTCCTTACTGTACACCGGCTTGATCAGGTCTTCCCATGTGGCGGGCATGGGCAATTGCTTCTCCGCCAATCGGTCCTTGTTGACGACCATGCACATGGTGGTGGCGAAATACTTGTTGTAGAAGACGTCGGGATCGCGGAACTCGGGGGCGATCTTGGAGTCCTTGGGCTCGTAGGGCTCGAACACGCCGGCCTGCTTGAGTTGTTCGAGCGCGAAGTTGTTGACGAGATAGACCACGTCCGCCTGCGGCTTGCCCTTCTCCGCAATGGCGCGCTCGGCGGTTGGACCGGTTGAACCGGAGACGAACTTCACTTCGATGTCCGGGTGCTTCTCCTTGAAGGCGGCGACCAGCGCGCTGTTGACGCTGTCGGAGGCGTTGTAGAGGACGACCTCCCCGGCAAGGGAGGTGCCGCTCGCCAATGTGACCGCGGTGGCAGCCAGGACGGCGAGCCGCCCCATGTTAACGATCGAATGGGTAGACATGAAAAACTCCGAGCCTGCGGGAACTTCGATGCTATAAGTTTCGCTAAAGCGTGTGACGCCCGTATGAACGTGAACTTATGCCGTTGCGGAACATCGCCATGAACCTCGCCCAACTCCGCGCCTTCCATGCCGTCGCCAGCCATCGGACCTTCTCTGCCGCCGCGCAGGCGCTGGGGGTGAGCCAGCCGGCCATCACTCAGCACGTGAAATCGCTGGAGGACGCGGTCGGGACCAGGCTTTTCGTTCGCACGGCCGGCGGGGTGGAACTGACGCCCGATGCGCTCGACCTGCTACCGCAGGTCAGGCAGGTCATCCTCATGCTGGACGACATTGCGGCGCGGGTGGACGGGGCGCGCAGCTTGACTGTCGGCCACCTGGCGATCGGGCTATGTGCGCCCTACGTGGCCATGCCCATCCTGGAGCGGTTTACCGCGGCCCATCCGGGTGTGCGGCTCGACGTGCGGCTGGAAAACTCCAGCAGCCTGCTGGACCTCGTCGCGCAAAATCGTGTCGACGTCGCCATCGTGACCATGCCGACGCCACACCCGGATTTCGCCTGCGATCTGCTTGTCTGCCAGCAGGTGCAAATCCTCGTGCACGACGGACACCCATGGTGGGACCGCAGTCACATCAACGCTCACGAGCTTCTCGGCCAGCACCTCGTGACACGCGAGGCCGGTTCGATGACACGTCAACTGTTCGAGACGGCTCTGGCGAGCCATGCAATCGAAGTACCACCGCATCTGGTTCTCGGCAGCCGGGAGGCCGTCAAGGAGGCCGTGGCGGCAAGGATCGGCATCGGGATCGTGCTCGATCAGGAATTGGGACGCGATCCGCGACTGCGTGCCGTCCCCATCTCCGATGTCCGGACTACGGCAGGAGAATATCTCGTCGCCCGGCCGGAAGCTCGGAGCCTGGGTGCCGTGGCCGCGTTTGCCGCAATGGCGCAGGTGGTGTCTCCTTGAATACATCGAGCGGCTGGGCCATCGACGGGGCCTGCCTCGGCATAACCGACATTGAGCACGCCGGCGTTCACCTGCTTCAGCGGCCCAAATGACGCACCGGAACCGGCCGTAGCCGGCTGCGTCGGCTGTCCAGGGGCCGCTTGGGCATTGGCGGATGCTATTCTCGCAAGCTGTACGGCCGCGATTGTCGCTGCAGCATCACCGAAGAAGCGGCGCCGGCGGCGGTCGATCACTTAGGCAGTCTGCGACGTGTCCATTTTGCTGTCCTCCCAACCTCTGCGGACTCGTGACTCAGCCAAAAGTGAAGGCGAATACCTCCACGCCAGGGTCGAGAAACTCGATCTCGAAGTCGCGGTCGCCGATGGGCAACGGCTGACGGACCAACTGATAAAGGCGCTGCTCGCCTGCAGAGCCGACGCCGCGTTCGTCGACGTCCGTTCCGTGCGCCGGACCTGGCGGCTTCCCGTCGATCAGCACGCGGTATCGCACGGGGGCTCCTGACGCTGCCGGGCCCATGACCAGATTGAGATCGCGGGCGTGGAAGCGGTAGGCGATCGTCCCGTCTGGCTTGTTCAGCCGGCCGGCGTCCTTCCTCACCGTCCAGTCACCCGACAGGCCCCAGCCGTTCAGCCGCAGGTGTGAAGGCAGGTCGTAGATGGCCGGCTTGTCCGTGATCGTTCCGCCGGCCGAGGCGAAATTCTCGGCTTTCGCGTAGCCTACATAGCTTTCCGGGGACATCAGGTCGCGCCAGTCGGCGGCTACTTCCGGCCCCTCCGGATCCACCATCACCGGAGCCCGGTCGAAGCCATCGGCCCCGGCCTCCTTCAGCAAAGCCTGGATGACCATCTCGGATTGCTCGTACGCGCCCTCGCCGAGGTAGCTATGCCGCAGACGGCCTTCGGCATCGATGAAGTAGAGCGCCGGCCAGGCTTCGTTGTCGAAGCCGTTCCATACGAGCTGGTCGCTGTCGACGGCGACCGGATAATCAATCCCCATCTCCTTCACGGCGGTGCGGACATTGTCGACGTTCTTCTCGAACTCGAATTCCGGCGAATGCACGCCGATGACCACCAGCCCCTTGTCCCTATACTTGTCAGCCCACGCCCGGACGTAAGGGAGCGTTCGGCGCCAGTTGACGCAGGTCAGAGTCCAGAAATCGACCAGCACGACCTTGCCGCGCAGATCGGATGCGGTCAGGGGCGGCGAGTTGATCCACGCGTTGGCACGATCGAGGGAAGTCAGTTCTGACTGGCTGTCAGCCGGGCCGCCGAACAGCCCGTGCAGGAACGGCACTCGTAGCCATGTGGCCGGCGGCGGCTGCGGAGCCTCGGTCCCGGCCGCGTGGCCCGGGATCGGAGCGCTGACCGCCGCAGCGAGCGTCACGGCGAGAAGGACGTTGTTCAAGTCCATCGAGAAACCCCTTCTGCTAACGAGGTGCTGCGCCTGTGCGGAAGCCCGGCGGTTGAGCTCCCCAGTTGCGGATCGCTCAGTGCAACGGGCGGAAGGCCGTCCGGACCTCCTCCACGAACAACTGCGGTTGCTCCCAGGCCGCGAAATGCCCGCCTTTGGGGAGCCTGTTGTAGTGGATGAGGTTGGGGTAGGCGCGCTCCGTCCAGCTTTTCGGAGCGGCGTAGATCTCGTCCGGGAAGACGCTAACGGCAGTTGGGAGCTTCACCCCCTTGGGCGCGAAGAAGGCCAGCTTGCTTTCCCAGTACAGGCGGGCCGAGGAGAGGGCCGTGTTCGTCAGCCAGTAGAGGGTGACGTTGTCCAGGATGTCGTCGCGCGACAGTCCCTCGGGCTGCCCATCGAAGACGCGGGCGATCATCTCCTGGCTGCGCGCGTCGTGGTCGAGCATCCAGGCGGCCAAGCCGACGGGTGAATCCGTGATCGCGTAGAGCGTCTGTGGCCGGTTCGCCATCTCGCTGGCGTAGCCCAGGCCGTGCTTGTAGAAGAAATCCAACTGGTCCCAGGCATGCCGCTCGTCAGGGGACAGGCCCGAGGGCGGCGGCTCGCCGAATTGAAGCGCCTTGGCGATATCGGCCGGGATCGTCGCCGGCATGTTGGTGTGGATGCCCACCAGTCCCGGAGGCGCCTGCAGGGCCATCTGCTCGGTGACCGCATTCCCCCAGTCGCCGCCTTGCGCGACATAGCGCGAGTAGCCGAGGCGTCTCATCAACTCGGCCCAGGCGCGTGCGACGTGTTGAGGGTCCCAGCCGGTCGCGGTCGGCTTGCCCGAGAACCCGTAGCCCGGCAGGGACGGGATCACCAGATGGAACGCGTCCGAGGCGCTGGCGCCGTGAGCGGTCGGATTGGTCAGCGACTCGACGATCTTCAATTGCTCGAGAACCGAGCCAGGCCACCCATGCGTGACGATGACCGGCAGAGCGTTTTCCTGCCCCGACCGGACGTGGATGAAATGGATGGGCAGGCCGTCGATTTCGGTCATGAACTGCGGAAGCGCGTTCAGTCTCGCCTCGGCCTTGCGCCAGTCGTGATCCGATAGCCAATAGCTCGCAAGCTGCTGCATCGTAGCGAGTTGTACGCCTTGGGATGCGTCCTTCACTGTTTCCCGGTCGGGCCAGCGGGTGGCGGCGACGCGGCGGCGAAGATCGATGAGGTCCTCTTCTGGAAAGCTTATGGTGAATGGCCGGATCGAACTTGCCGCGGTTGCGGAGGATGCCGTACCGGCGACCATCAGACTGGCGGCTCCGGCTCCGGCACCGGCGGCTGCGGCAAGCACTTCGCGCCGCGTGGGTGAAAGGGAGATGGAGGTCATTATGCACTCCTTTCCTGGCGCATCTCCCTCTCTCGCAAGCATAATTCTGAATGGATGGAACTCGCGCGGAGCTACGGTTTCAAGCGCCGTCGGCTCAAGTTTCGAGCGGTTCCTGCACTTCGAAGCTCAGTCAGGCGGTATTGCCGCCAGCATTCCTGACCCTGCCCGCACCATGTCTGCGGCCGTTTTCAATGCAGCGGCCGGGCATATTCGAACCGGCGGGAGCCGACCCAGGAAAGCGGCTTCTGGCGCGGGTTTGGTGCGACACACCGCTCCCGTCAGAGCAGAGGCCGGGGCGTATGGGTCAGCAAGTAAGCCGTTTGGTCAGCAAGGCATGTACATGCCGCGTCCAGTGCCGTCGTCATGTCCGCCCATCCAGCACAGGCGGCGCGGCATTGCCCTACCAACTGCATGGCGTCGGGCCTGGCCTGAGGGTGGTCTCAGGCCGTACGTTCCATTGATACCGCCACCGCGATAGACCCTATATGGACCGCCCTGATAAGGACCTCCCTGCTGATTTTGTACCTGGATGACGACCGCCTGCCCGTCTGACGCAAGCAGGGGATTTGAAGCTTGGCCGTCGGGGGGACCACTCAGTGGTGCAGCAGTTCCGCTGCCTGCAAATGCCGCGAGCACGCCAAGCGCCATAACGCCGGCGCGTGTGAGGTTCGAGTAATGCGTTGCCATGATGGATCTCCAGTAGCAAGGTGAAACCTGCCAGTCCTGGACGCCCCCGCCAGGGAACACTATTGCACCGAATACATCCCCGCGCTTGATCCATGTCATTTCCGGCGGACTCCCGCGTGCACGACAACCCTGTTTACTCGGCTGGGCCTCAGCGTCATCCCAATGTCCGCAGAGAGCCACGTCGAGCGGCCTCAAGACTAGCCCGAGTGCGCGCCCCATGCTTCCACCGCTCCTTCTGAGGTGCGTCTTCGGATCGTAAGGAAATCGCGGTCGCGGATCTGAGCGTGTGCAAGACTCAGCCTTTCTGCGCAGGCGTGTCGGTGCGCAGTTGCACCTTGCCTCCGTCGACGAGCGTCACGGGCGGATTGAGGATCACCTGTTCGCCAGCCTTGACCCCGCTATCCACTTCCACGCGCGTGCCATAGTCGCGGGTCTCGCGCACCTTGCGGAACTCCGCCTTTCCATCACTGACGACCGCGACCTGCAGGCCGTTGCTGTTGAAGATGATGGCCTCGGCCGGCACCAGGAATGTCGGTGCCTTCCGCGGCACCTTGAGCTCGATCACGCAGTAGACTCCCGGAGGAAGCGCTCCGTCCGGGTTGGGAAGATCGATCTCGGTGAGCAGCGTGCGCGTCCCGCTCTGAAGCGCATCGCTGATCCGGGTAACCTTGCCTGAGAAGTCGCGGTCCGGAAGCTCGGGTACGTGCACACTTGCGTCAATGCCCGGGGCCACGCCGAAGGCCGCATCCTGGGGCACGAAAACAAAGACCCGGATGATCGCATTCTGCATGACCTCGAACAGGAACGTGCCGCTGGTGGTATTGCCCTGCACGAAGCTGCCGACGTCGACATTGCGCTGGGTGACAACGCCGTCGAACGGCGCAACCACGCGGGCATATTCTCGATTTTGGCGGAGCACCCTGAGTTGGTTCTCTTGCGCCGCGACATTGGCCTTTGCGACGCCGACCGCGGCCTCCTGCGACTTGAGGTTCTGGGAGTCGATCGTCCCCTGCTGCTGGGTCAACCAGCCCTTTTCGACCAAAGGCTGGTCGCGATTCCAGGTCACCTGGGCGAGATCCCGGTTGGCCTGGACCTGCTCGAGAGCCGCGTTGAGCTGATTGAGCAGCGCCTCGTTCTGCGAGATCTGGTCGTCCAACTCGGGGACGGATAGCTCCGCAAGCAGATCTCCGGCCTTGACGCGATCGCCGATGTCGACATTGCGCTTTGCGATATAGCCGCTCGCCCGGGCATAAATCCCTGTCGTTGCGAAGGCGGCTGTCGTTCCCGGCAAGCTGACCGAAACAATGCCTGGATTAGCTTCTACCGTCGCGACGCGGACGCTCGGTACCAGACCGCGTTGCTGCTCCGCCGTTGCCGTCACCTGCTGCTCCCGCTGATAGTAGCGCCATGCGCCAAAGGCGATCGCGCCCGCGAGCAGCAGGAGCGCAACAAGCGCCAGCAGGCGTCCGCCCCAGCGACGGCGCGCCTTCGGGCGCGATGCCGTCACGAACTCCGCATTCGGGTCGGCGGGTCGATCGTCCTGAAGATCGCGGATGGGAACATCGTCCCGGTGGGCACGCACGTCATTCATCGGGGAGTTCCTTGAAGACGCCGTATGACGTGACGCCATCATTGCGCTTGCGCAGCACGGCGAACAGATAGGGCACGATGAGCAGTGTCGTAGGGGTGGCGAAGAGCAGCCCCCCGATCACCGCGCGCGCCAGAGCCGCATTCTGCTCCTCGCCGGGGCCGCCGATCGCCATCGGGATCATGCCGACGATCATCGCCGCCGCTGTCATCAGCACCGGCCGGATTCGCGTGTAACCCGCGTCGATAGCTGCCCGGGATGCGGGTCTGCCGGCCAGTTGCTGCTCGCGCGCGAACGTGACAAGCAGAATGGAGTTGGCCGAGGCCACCCCGACCGCCATGATCGCCCCCATCAAGGACGGAACGCTCAACGTCGTGCCGGTGACGAACAGCATCGTGAGGATGCCACAAAACGTCGCCGGCAGTGCCAGGATCACCACGAACGGGTCGCCGAAGTTCTGATAATTGACGACCATGAGCAGATAGACGAACACGGCCGCGAACAGGAGGCCGATCCCCAGGTTCCGGAAGGAAGTATTCATGCTCTGGATCTGCCCCAGGACCTGGATCGTATTGCCGGGCTTGAGCTTCGGCTGCAGTTCGGCGACGACTTTGCCGATATCGCTGGACAGCGCGCCGAGGTCCCTGCCCTGCGCGCTGGCATAGATGTCGTAGACCGGCTGAACGTTCGTCTGGTTGAGGTTCGTCGGGACACTCTCGCGCTGCAGGGTTGCCACATTGCTCAAGAGCCCCGGGATCGGCGTGCCGGCGGCTGTGCTGGCCGTCACCGGCGTATTGCGGAGATCATCGAGCGAACTCACCAGGTGCTGCGGCGTCTGTACCGCAATGTAGTAGGGGATGCCCGCGGCCGGATCGGTCCAGAAATTCGGCGCCACCTGCTCCGACGAACTAAGGCTGATGTTGAGGTCGCTGGCGATCGTCTGCGCGTTGAGACCGAGTTGCAGTGCCCGCGCCCGGTCGATCCTGGCCAGGAAGGCGGGGGAATAGAGCTCCTGCTGGACATGGACGTCGCTCAGGCCGCGTATGCCCGCCATGCGCCGTCGCAGTTCCTCAGCGACTCGAACGTTGGTGGCGCGGTCGCGGCCGATAACGCGGACGTCGATCTGGGCCGGGATCCCGAAATTGAGGATTTGGGTCGTCATGTCCGCAGCCTGGAAATAGAATGTGACGGCCGGGAATGCGGCCGGAAGCGCCGCCCGCAAGCGGCGCACATATTCTGACGTCGGGGCGTGGCCCTCCTTCAGCGAGACCAGGATCACGCCGTCGTTGACGTTGATGGTCGAGCCGTCGGTGAATGCAAGATTGTAGACGCGTTGCGGCACGCCGATGTCGTCGACGATGAGATCGCGATCATGAGCCGGAATGACCTCGCCGATCTTGTCCTCGACCTGCTGGAAGATGCGCTCGGTGGCTTCGATGCGGGTGGCCGCCGGCGCTCGTACATGCAGCTTGATCTGGCCGCCATCTATGACGGGAAAGAAGTCGCGGCCGACCAAGGTGAACATCACGCCGCCCAAGGCGAGGATCAGGACAGCGATGATCGGAACGATGAACCGCCGCTTCAGCAGCATCGTGAGCGTTCGCACGTAACCCTGGCGAAAGCGCTCGAAGCCTCGATCGAACCCGCGGTGCCAGTGCTCGAACCAACTGCCCGAGCCGTCTGCGTCGTCGTGGTGCTCGCTCCTGAGCAGCAGTCCGATCACAATGGGCGTCAAAGTTCGCGACAGCACGTAGGAAGCCAGCATCGCAAACACGACCGCCAGACCCAGCGGCGTGAACAGGAACTTCGCCGGGCCTTCCAAAAACACCACCGACGTGAACACGCAGCTGATCGCCAGCGTCGAGACAAGGGTCGGGACCGCGATGCCCGCCGAGCCGTGCAGCGTCGCCGAGGGCAGGCTCATGCCCTCACCCCTGAGCCGATGCGTGTTCTCGATCGTCACCGTGGAATCGTCGACCAATATGCCGACTGCGAGCGCCATTCCCCCCAGCGTCATGGTGTTGAGCGTGTGGCCGAGAAAGTAGAGGACGACGATCGATGTCAGGATGGAGAGCGGGATCGAGATCAGCACGATCAGCGTCGACCGCCATGAGCCTAGAAACAGCAGGATCATCAGGCCGGTGAGTCCTGCGGCGATCGCTCCCTCGCGCACCACGCTCGCAATCGAAGCGGTGACGAGCTTCGACTGATCGAACAGTTCGTCGATCCGAAGACCGGGCGGTGCGGCCACGCGCGCGATCTGCAAGGCGTTGCGCACCCCGTTGACCACGGCCAGCGTCGAGGCGTTGCCGTTCTTGATGACGCTCAGCAGGACCGATCGGCGGCCATTGTCGCGCACGATGTTCTGCTGCACCGCCCAGCCGTCGTGCACCTGCCCGACATCCTTCAGGAGTACGGTCTGGCCGTTCGTGTATTTGATTGGAATAGCGTTGAGGTCGGCGATCGTCGCGGGCATCGCATCGGTGCGCACGGTATATTGGGTGTCGCCGATCTTGGCGAAGCCGGACGGCAAGGTCAGGTTCTGGGCATTGACGGCATTGACCACGTCCGCCGGGGTGAGGCCGCGGGCCTGGAGCTTGGCTGGGTCGATGTCGACCATGATCTGCCGGTACTTGCCGCCGTCGGGAGTCGGAAACGTCACTCCCGGCACCGGCGCCAGCTGCTGGCGCAGATTGTAGATGCCGTAGTCGTAAAGCTGCTGTTCGTTGAGGCGGTCGGAACTAAGGCTGAGCTGCAGCACCGGAACGCTCGAGGCATTGTACTGGACGACTACCGGAGGCTGGATGCCGGGCGGCATGAGCGCGCGGATGGAATTCGCGCCCGCAACGATCTGCGAGATCGCAAGGTCGAGGTTAACGTCCGGCTGGAAATAGACCTTGAGGACGGAGACACCGTTGAGGGTCTGGGCCTCGATGTTCTTGATGCCGGTGACGTTGGAGCTGATCGCGTACTGACTGTAGGTCGAGACACGCTGTTCCATTTCAGGCGTGCTGAGACCAGTGTACTGCCAGATCACCGAGACCACGGGGATGTTGATCTGGGGGAAGATGTCCATCGGCATCACCATGATCGCCGAGACACCGAGGAAGACGATCAGAGCCGCCAGGACGTAGAAGGTGTACGGGAATCGCAAAGCAAATCGAACGATGCCCATCTCGATCTCCAAATTTCCGAGGGAAACCGATCAGTTGCAGAGCGCGACCATCCGGCGTGGGGATGGTGAAGGCGTCAACGGCTCTCCTGCAAGCGCACAGTGTCAGGGAGACCGAGAGCGCAGCCTGGCTGCTCAATGCGTTTCTCCGTCCCTAACCAGCGTCTTCAACTGACAAAGCCGCCAGCGGGACTAGGCCGCCTGGTTTTCAGGACGAAGGCCCACCGCAAGACAATAGACTGCGATCCATTGGCCGTCCACTCACAGGGATAGGCACGCGAGTTGACCTGGGCAAGTCTCTGAAACGGCAGGGAATCCCTGGAGTTTTCCGCTGCGCTGCCGGCGCGAGTGATAGAATCCCCGCTAGATTGCCAACATCGTCTCGGCCTGCAAAGCCAATCCCATCTCCACGTCCGGAGGCTATGATTCAGGGCGCCTCGATCCTACGCAGGCGTGCTTCGTTCTGGTCGTGCGTGACGAAGACCCAAGTGATGCCGAAGCTGCGCAGCAGGATCGCGAATTCGTCGCGCAGCCGTTTGCCTCTATGGCCGACATCGGCGCAATTCAGACGTCTGTAGCAGAGGCCTCGCAGTCATCGCGGGAAACGGTTTTCCCAACCCGCCAATCTGACCATTCCGGCAGTCAATCCTTGAGGTCTACATCGGCCACTAAGGAACGCCGCAGCGCGCTCGCGTTCCGTTGCATTCCCGGGCCTCTCAGACGCTGAGCGACTGCCCTCGACTGGAAAGGCATGTCGCGGCCGCCTGTGCCTCGATGGCGAGGCGAGTGACCGTCAGCGCGTGGCCGTCCGGCATCGCCGTCGAGGTGCGGTTACGCACATCGGCGAGAAAGTTGCGGAAGTAGGTGAGCGGTTCGTCGCTGGCGTCGACATGGCGGGTGCCGGCGCGGTTCGACAGGAACAGATGGTCGGCGCCCTCCCGACCGGCCACGTCGATGTATTTGCGCAGCTCGATGTAGCCCTCGGTGCCGAGCAGGAAGAGCCTGCCGTCGCCCCAGGCGCCGAGCCCGTCGGGCGTGAACCAGTCGACGCGGATGAAGCCCGACGCGCCATTGGCTCGCAGCAGGATCTCGCCGAAATCCTCGAAGTCGGGCACGTCCGGCAGCGCGTGGTTGGCGGTGGCGCTGGCGACGATCTCGGCATCGCGGGCGCCGCTGAAAAACAGGAACTGATCGATCTGGTGCGAGGCGATATCGACGAGAATGCCGCCATAGGCGTCGCGCTCGAAGAACCAGGCGGGACGGATGGCGCGGTTGAGCCTATGCGGGCCGAGCCCCACCGTCTGCACGACGCGGCCGATCTCGCCCGTCGCAACCAGCCGCGCCGCCGCCTCGCAGGCGCGCACGACGAAGCGCTCGGAAAAGCAGATCGAGAAAATGCGACCTGTCTCGCGCGCCACCTGCTCGATCTCGGCGACCTGGCCGAGCGTGGTTGCGCCCGGCTTGTCGACCATCACGTCCTTGCCGGCGTACATGGCGCGGATCGCGATCGCCGGGCGGTCGCGCGGGATGGCGGCGCTGACGACGATGTCGATCGACGGGTCGTCGAACAGGCGGTCGCGCTCGACGGCCTGAAGCTGCGGAAAACGCTCCCGGAAGCCGGCGAGCACACGCGGATCGCTGGTCTCGGGGCAATAGCCGGCGCATTCGGCGCCTGCAGCAATTAGTTCGCCGACCTGATGATAGATGTGGCGGTGGTCGAGGCCGATCGCCGCGAAGCGCAGCTTGCGGCTCATGACCCGGCCGTTCCAGCAACCGCGACAGGCCGGCCCGTTCGCCCTGTCTCGATCAGCGCGTCGATGAGGCGGTGCACCTTCAGCGCCTCCTCGCCCGTAACTTTCGGCTCGCGGCCTGTTCGGATCGCCTCGACGAAATCGACCATGACGGCGCGATGGTAGTCGTGCGGGAAGGCCATCGGGTCGGCGCCGGTGCCGCCGGCCGAGCGGTCCGGCTCGATCGCGATCCTGCGGCCGTCCTGGATCTGGACCATTAGTTCGGTTCCGCGCAGTGCCGCCGTGCCCTTCTCGCAGGTCAGTACGATCTCCTCCAGGAAACCCGGATATGCGGCGGTGGTCGCGTCGATCGTGCCGAAGGCGCCGTTGGCGAAGCGGGCGGCGGCGCAGACCATGTCCTCGGTCTCCATGAAGTGGACCGGCGTGGTCGTCGCAAAGCCGGTCACCTCAGCGATCGGTCCGGCCAGGCTCAGCATCAGGTCGAGCGTGTGGATGCCCTGTGAGATCAGCACGCCGCCGCCGTCGCGCGCGAACGAGCCGCGGCCGGGCTCGTCGTAATAGCTCTGCGGCCGCCAGAGCCGGATCACGGTCGAGCAGCCGACCATGCGGCCGAGTTCGCCCGCGGCAAGGATTTCCGCCAGCTTCATGCCGGCCGGGCGGAAGCGGTGCTGCAGCACGACGCCGAGCTTGACGCCGGCCTTGCCACAGGCGGCCACGAGTTCCTCGGCGCGCGCGGTGGTGATGTCGAGCGGCTTCTCCATCAGCACATGCTTGCCCGCCTCGGCGCAGCGCACCGCGATGTCGCGATGCGTATTGGCCGGCGTGAACACGGCGACCGCCTCGACGCTGTCATCTTTCAGGATCGTGTCGAGGCTGTCGCAGAGCGGGAACGGAAATTTCTCGCCGAAGGTGCGCCGCCGCGTCTCGCTCGGGGCAAAAGCGTGGACGACCTCGACCTTGTCGGCGAGGTCGATCAGCCCGCGCGCATGCGGCGTCACCGCCATTCCGAGGCCCACGATCGCGATGCGCGTCTTCGTCATGTCACCTCGTCCTGTTCGGAACGCTTGTCGAGCGGCTCACGGTCCGAACCACTGGACCGGCAGCAGACTGAGCGCCGGCACATAGGCGATCAGCAGCATGACGGCGATCAGCACCAGCGTGAACGGGATCACCGCCTTGAACGTCGCTGCCTGGTCGGCGCCGCCGACGCGGGCCGTAGTGAAGACCAGCACGCCGAGCGGCGGCGTGAGCGCGCCGATCACCATGTTGAGCACGATGACGATGCCGAAATGGATCGGATCAATACCCGCGGCGACGATGAGCGGCACCAGGATCGGCACCAGGATTACCAGCGAGGCGATCATCTCCATGAACAGGCCGACGGCCAGCAGGAAGATGTTAAGGATCAGCATCAGCAGCCATGGGTTCTCGACCAGCGCGCCCATCGAGGCTGCGATCTTCTGGGGTACCTGCTCGAAGGCGAGCACCCAGGCGAAGGGGGCAGCGGTGGCGATGATGACGACGATCAGCACCGTATCGAAGACCGATTCCCGGATCGCCTCCAGCAGGTTGGCCGGCGTCAGCTTGCGGTAAAGCAGGCTGCCGCAGAGGATCGCGTAGACGAAGGCGACTGCGCCGGCCTCGGTCGCCGTGAACACCCCGAACCGCACGCCCATGACGATGAGCAGCGGCAGGATTAATGCGGGTATCGCCATGGCGAGCGAGTTTAGCCGCTGCCGAGCCGAGGCCTTGGGCACGTCGCCGCCATAGCCACGGAGCCGCGACATTACGTAGACGGTGAGCATCAGCGACAGGGCGACGAGCAGGCCCGGTACAACCGTCGCAACGAACAGTGCGCCAACCGAGACCGAGGCGAGCGCCGCGTAGACGATCAGGCCGAGACTCGGCGGGATCATGTTGGCGAGCGTAGCCGCAGATGCGGTGAGCGCGGCGCTGAACGGCCGGTCGTAGCCGCGCTTGGCCATCTCGGGCACCATCAGCTTGGCGATGGTCGAAGCGTCGGCCGTCGACGAGCCGGAAATGCCGGCGAGCATCGTGTTGGTGACGACGTTGGCCTGGCCCAGCCCGCCGCGCATGTGGCCGACCATCTGGACGGCGAGTTCGACAAGCCGCCGCGTGATGCCACCGGCGTTCATCGCCGCAGCCGCCAGGATGAAGAAGGGGATCGCCAGCAGCGTGAAGGAATCGAGCGACGCCGCCATATTCTGCGAGATCGTCACAAGCAGGATGTCGCGGAACGGCGCGAAGGCGGCAAAGGCGCCGAAGGCCATCGCGAAGGCGACCGGGGTGCCCAGAACGATCAGCACCAGTCCGACAATATTGAGTACGATGGCGCTGCCGCTCTCGCCGTAGACGCTGCCGGCGCCGTAGCGGATGGCGAGGTAAACGGCGAGGCCGAGCGCCAGCACCGTAAGCCCGCGGAGGAGGCTGCGCCCAGGGCGGGGCCAGGCGAGGAAGAACAGGTTGAGCATTCCGCCGACCGGCACGGCGAGAAAGAAATACTTCATCGGCCACTGCAGCGCCGGCGAGGCGGCGATGGCACGCGAGAAATATTCGAAGCCGTGGAAGACGAGCATGTAGCTCGACGCGGCGATGATGACACGGTTGAAGACTGCGAGCGCCGCCTGGCCGCGCGGAGGCAAGATCCGCGAGAAACTGTCGATGGCGATGTGCGCGTCGCGGCCGGTGGCGAGGCCCATGCCGAGGAAGACGGCCCAGCAGAAGCACCATATTGCAAGCTCTTCCGGCCACGGCAGGCCGGAATGGAAGCCGTAGCGAAGCGTGACCTGCAGGCAGGAGACGGCAAGCGCGACGAGCATCAGGACGACGCAGATCGTCTCCAGCACACGGTCGACGATCAGCGCGAATCCCGTCTGGACCGTGTCGGACGCCGCGCCGGGAAGCGCGGCGTTCATTTCGGCATGAACGCCCATGACGACGCCGACCTCAGCCGAGCGCGCGGATCTGCTTGATCATCTCAGCCGTCTCCTGGCTCTTCGAGCCGAACTGCTCGTAGAGTGGAGCGGTGATCTCCTCCATCTTGGCAAGCTCTTCCTTCGACAGTTCGTGCACTTCGACCCCGAGCCTCTTCAGATCCTCCAGCGTCTCCGCCGCCTTAGCGCGGTTGATCTGACGCTGCTCGGCGAAGATCTCGCTGGCTGAATCGCGCACCAGCGTGCGAAGGTCCTCCGGCAGTCCGTCGAGCCAGGCGGCGTTGACGCGCACCGCCTTCGGAAGGAACCAGTGGCCGGTCAGGGTGAGGTGTTTCGCCTGCTCATAGAACTTGAAGCCCGCCACCGAGAAGACGTCGGAATCGATGGCGTCGATGATGCCGGTTGACAGTGCCGAATATTGCTCCGAATAGGGCAGCGGCGTCGGCGCGGCGCCGAGCAAGGTCCAGAAATCGACCCAGATGCGGAGCTGCGGCACGCGGATCTTCAGGCCCTTCAGATCGTCGAGCGAGGTCACCGGGTTCTTCGAGAGGATGTGGCGGAAGCCGGTCTCGCCATAGGCGACGAACTCGACGCCGGTCTTGGCGCGGGCGATATCGGAGCACTGCTGCCCGAGCGGCCCCTGCAACACGGCGTCGACATGCGCTTCGTTCTTGTAGATGAAGCCCGGCGCGCCACCGAAAGCGGCGATCTCCGGTGCTATCGCTTCTTCCGAGTCGGGGCCGGCGGTGGTCGCCTGGATGGTGCCGATGCGGCTGCCCTCCAGCGCCTCGGCGAGCCCCCCGAGTTGCGCTGCCGGGAAGTGCTGCGCGTCGATGCGGCCGCCGCTCTTCTCGTTCAGCACCTTTGTCCATTTCTCGAAGGCGTTGGTGATCGGCGTGCCGATGCCCTCGGTGTGGGCGATCTTGAAGACGAATTTTTCCTGCGCGAAGGCGCGGCTGGCGAGCGCCGGCAGGGCGAGCGCAGCGGCGCCGGCCTTGACGAGGGCGCGCCGGGTCAAGACGAATTGAGATGTAGACGCGGATTTCATGCTTATTCCCCTCCCGTTGAAACCAGCCTGCCACAAGCTCTCCTTCCCAAGCTTGCGGTATGGCACCATACCGGTAGGATACAAACTGTGATCCTGAAGACAAGAGCGGATGCGATGGACGTTGCAATTCGTCTGAGAGACCCGATCGCCCCCCAGCTCTTCGCCGCGCTGCGTCAGGGCATTGCCGAACTGCGGCTACGGCCGGGAGAGGCGCTGTCGGAAAAGGACATTGCCGCGCGCTTCGGCGTCTCGCGCCAACCGGTGCGCGAGGCCTTCATCAAGCTCTCCGAGGCCGGCCTCGTGGAGGTCAGGCCTAGCCGAGGCACTTTCGTGATGAAGATCTCGGTGCGTGAGGTCGCCAATGCGCGATTCGTGCGTGAGGCGATCGAATGCGACATCGCCCGCGACGCGGCGCGGCTGGCGACGGCTGCCGACAAGGCGCGGCTGCGCGGCCTGCTGGCGGCTCAGCGTGCAGCGGCCGCGAGTAACGATTACTGGCTGTTCAATGAACACGACGAGGCGTTCCATCGCGTTCTAGCCGACATCGTCCAGTGCGACTACGCTTGGCGCGTGGTCGAGGGCGCCCGCTTCCAGACCGACCGCGTGCGATACCTCAGCCTGCCCGACGCTTCGCCGATGCCGCTTCTGATGGGTCAGCACGAGCAGATCCTCGACCGGCTGGAGGCGGGTGATGCCGACGGCGCGGAAGCGGCGATGCGCCGCCATTTGCGCGAGATACTCGTCGCGCTGCCGCGTATCGCCACAGCCAATCCGGACCTCTTTGCAGACGTCGATTTGCCCGCTCACGCCGCAGATTTGGTTCCTGTCGATTGACCGCCGGTTTGCCTGCGCCCGACGAGAGTCCGAGATCACGCGAAACCTTGAGGGAGCCGCGCATCTGACGTGAGTGCGCCAAAAGCAGCTATGACTTTCCGTCCATGAAGGCAGTCATCGACCGTGACGATCTCGACGTCGATGACGTCCTAGCCCTTCGCAACGCAGGGCCCCTCGGCGGGGGCCCCCTGGCGCAGCGCGATCGAGCCCAGCCGCCGCGCCTTCATCGGATGCTGCGCGCCCCCGCCTGTCGCCGGATCGTGGCTCCACAGGGCAGCCTCCAGCACATCGACCCACCATAGGCGCTGCTGCGGTCACATCAGACAGGGCATTCGCTCAAGCGATTGGCAGGCGCCGAAAGTGCCTCAATCCGCGCCTGCCAAAGCAGCATTTTCGACATGCCCTCCCAGAAAGAGCTGCCCCACGCGTGGGTCGGCCAGAAGTTTTGCCGCCTGATCATGCATGCGCGTCTGGCCGAGTTCGAGAACGAGTCCATAGTCCGACATGGCAAGCGCGGCCTTTGCGTTCTGCTCCACCATGAGGATAGTCACGCCCTGGTCGCGCAGGCGCTGCAGCGTCGCGAAGACCTCCTGCACCAGATTGGGCGACAGGCCGATTGACGGCTCGTCGATCAGGATCAGCTTCGGGTCGAGCAGCAGGGAGCGGGCCACCTCGAGCTGCTTCTGCTGACCGCCGGAGAGCTCGATCGCCTTGCGATTCCTGAACTCGCGTAGCATCGGGAACTGGTCCATCACCGCCTCGATTCGCTGGCGCACCTTTGCCTGATCGGGCGAGGCGATGCCGCCCAACTCGAGGTTGTGATAGACCGAGAGCTGCGGCACCACGTTGCGGCCCTGCGGCACATAGGTGACGCCGTGCGCGATCATCTGGCGTGGCGTCTGCCGGGTCACGTCGCGGCCTTCCAGAAGGATCTGCCCGGAATCGATGTGGAGCAGGCCGAAGATTGCCTTGAACACGGTCGACTTGCCGGCGCCGTTCGGCCCGATGACGGTGGTGATCGATGCCTTCGGAATCGAGAACGAAATGCCATTCAGTATCGTGATCTTGCCGTAGCCGCCGTGGAGATCCTTCACTTCGAGCATCATCCTCCTCCGAGATACGCGTCGATGACGGTCTGGTTGGAACGAATGTCTTCGGGCGTGCCTTCCGCAATGATAGCGCCTTCGGCCAACACGATGATGCGCGTGCACAGGCTCATCACGAACTCCATGTTGTGCTCGATGACCACAAAGGTCGTGCCGTGTTCGGCATTGTAGGCGGTGAGCCGCTCCTTGAGGCTGCCGAGCATGGTCAAGTTCACGCCGCCGGCCGGCTCGTCGAGCAGTACCAAGCTCGGACCGGCCATGAAGGCCATGGCCGCGTCGACCAGCTTCTGCTGTCCGAAGGAGAGCGAGCCGGCGATCGTGTCGCGCAGATGCGTCAGCCGGAAAAAGGCGATCATCTGGTCGGCCGCTTCGGTCAGACCCGCATCGGAGGGTCCGAACAGGCGCGAGGCCATGGTGCCGTGGTGCTCCTGCCCGGCAAGGATGATGTTGTCCAGCACCGTCATTTGCGGGAAGACCGAGAGTTGCTGGAAGGTGCGGCCCACGCCCAGCCTGTTGAGGCTGCTGGCGCGCATGCCGGTCACCGTCTTGCCGTTCACCTCGACCCTGCCGGCATCCGGCGGAAGCTGGCCGAGGATGCAGTTGAACAGCGTTGACTTGCCCGATCCATTGGGGCCGATCAGACCGAGTATCTCGCCCTTCTGTACGTCGAAGGACACGTCGCGCACGGCGCGGATGCCGCCAAAGCTCCTGGAGATGTTGCGGACGGAAAGGACCGGCGCGCTCATTTCAGTTGCGCTCCCTGTTTTAGATCACCTCGCGCCACTCGCTTGCCCCAGAAACGGTCGCGCAGCAGCGCACCGAGCCCGATCAGCCCTTTGGGCGTGAAGACGAGCATGACGATGACGAGGGCGGCGTAGATGATGAGGTAGTAGCCCTCGGTGAAGCGCAGAAATTCGGGAAGGATAATCACTACGCCCGCGCCAAGGAACGGCCCGAAGAAGAAGCCGGCGCCGCCAACAACCACCATCAGCAGGATGCGAAGGGAATGAGCGACGCCGAACGAGGCAGGTTCGATGAATTGAACCAGCGGCGTAACCAGGGCGCCGGCCAGCCCGCCATAAGTGGAGCCGATGGCGAAAGCCAATAGCGTCAGCCTGCGAGTATCGACGCCGAGGCTTTCGGCACGGATCGGGTTTTCGCGCAGCGCCTTGAAGGCGCGGCCCCAAGGTGAACGCACGATCCACCACATAATGACGGCGGCGACGATCGTGATCGTCAGCGTGAAATAATAGAAGTGATGTTGCTTCATGGTGGAGAAGAGGCCAAAGTCCGGCCGCGGCATGCCCACTAGTCCGTAGTTCCCGCCGGTTAGCCATTCCTCATTGCGCAGGATCAGGAAGACCAGGGTGTTGAAGGCGAGCGTGACAAACGCAAGGAAATGCCCCTTCACACGCAGCGCTGGATAGCCGAGCATCAAACCGACGACGAAGCAGAACGACAGCGCGACGGGCAGCGCCAGCATCCAGTGCCAGCCGGCCAGCGTCAGCAGCGCCGTCGTATAGCCGCCGATTGCCATGAAGGAGGCCTGCGCCAGCGAGATCTGGCCGGCATAACCGAGCGTGAGGTTGAGGCCCATCGCAGCGATCGAAAAGATCAGCCAGGAGGTGAGCACGTAGGTGATGTAGTTGCCTTGGCCGACTGGCGCGAGGATCGCGAGGATGATCGCCAGACCGATCAGCGCGGGACGAATCCAGCGGCGCATCAGACCGTCCTCCCCTCGGAAGTGCCCATGATGCCCTGTGGGCGCACGAGGATGACGATGATGAGCAGCACCAGCGGCAACGCGGCGCGATACTCGGCGGTGATGTAGGTCGCCGTGATGTTGTCGAGCACGCCAATCAGCAGACCGCCGACAAGGGCGCCGCGGATCTGGTTGAAGCCGCCGACTATGGCCGCGATGAAGGCGATGAGGCCGAGTGTCTCGCCGTTGGAGAACTTCGCCAAATAGACCGGCGTGATGAGGAAGGAGGCGAGTGCGGCGAGCGCGGCGTTGATCAGGAAGGTGTACATCACCATCCGCTTGACGTTCACGCCGAGGATTTCGGCAACCGCCGGGTTCTGGGCGGCCGCCTGCATTGAGCGACCGGTGCGCGTTCGGTTAAGGAACAGCGTCAGCAGCACCACAACGCCCAGCGAGATGATCAGATTCAGGATGTCCTGCATCGATACCACCGCGCCGAAGATGTTGATCGGGTCGGTCGGGAACATGGCGGGGAAGGGCTGCGCCTCCGCCCCGTAGAATTCCTTCGCGCTCTCCTTGAGCAGGATGCCCAGCGCCATGGTGGCGATAATCAGCGATATGCCGCCCGATGGCAGGATCGGCTCGACGACCAGCTTCTTAAACAACGCACCAATCAGCACCACCGACACAACCAGCGCCAAGGCGAGCGCCAGCCACAGCGGTAGGCCGACCACATGCGTGCCAACCAGCACGAAGAATGCGGGCACCATGACGAATTCGCCCTGCGCGAAGTTGACCGTCTGCGCGGCCTGCCAGACCAGTGTGAAGCCGACCGCGACGAGCGCGTAGATGGAGCCGGTCGCCAGACCGGAGAGCAGGACTTGCAGGAACTGGGACATGTCGTGTCCTTGTTTGAGTGCACACGGCTGCCCGGCGAGCCGGGCAGCCGCGTCTCGCGTGGTGAAGGGATCAGTTTGCCGCAGCCGTGCCGATCACGACGGGCTTGCCATCCTTGACCTGCACCATGAAGCTCGGGCGCGACATCTCGCCAGCTTCGTCCCAGCAGGTGTCGAGCAACATTCGGGGATGCTCGGCGACGTTCAGGCAGAGGTTCTTCATCTTCTCAGCGAACTTGGCGCCGCTGAACTCGCCAACCATCTCGGTCACGTATTTCGTGGCCCACGTGCCGACATAACCCTTGATGGCGTCGTGCGTCGGGTTGCGGTTGAATTTCGCCACGAACTTCTCGTTGAACTCCGCAATTCCGGGTATGTCGGTCGCCGTAGCCGTCACGCCGACATGCGCGATTGCGCCTTCGGCAGCGTTACCTGCAAGTTCGATCACCTTGGCCTCGGTCAGCGTCACCTCGCCGACGAGCGGAATGGAAAGACCCTGCTTCTTGGCTTCGATCAGGAAGCGCGCCGACTCCTCCTGATTCATGTAGACGAACACCGCGTCGGCCCCGGACTCCTTCAGCTTGGAGACGTCGGCGGCGTAGTCGGTCGCACCCTGCTCGGACGGCACATCGGCGACGACCTCGACGCCGGCCTTCTCCATTTCGGCGGCGAAGACGTCGCGGCCGCCCTTGCCGAACTCGTTGTTGACCCAGGCGATGCCGACCTTCTTCGCCTTCAGCGTGTCGATGAAATATGGGACCAGTGCGGGAACGCCCTTTTGCGCGCCGGACGAGGTGCGGAATACGAACGGATTGCCCTTCTGCACGATGGTCGGGGCCTCTGATCCGACGAACTGGGGGATCTCGTTTTGCTGCGCGACCAGCATGTTGACCAGCGTCGAACCCGAGTAGATCGTGCCAAGGATGGCGTATGCTCCCTCGTCGATCGCTTTCTGGACCATCGCGCGCGAAACCTGCGGATCGGTCTGGGTGTCGTACTCGTGAACATCGACCTGCTTGCCGAGGATGCCGCCATCGGCGTTGATCTCCTCCACGGCGATCTTGATGCCGTCACGCCAGTTGGTGCCCGCAGGTGCTCCGGCGCCGGAAAGCTCGGCCACCATGCCGATCTTCACAGCCTGCTGCGCCTGCGCGGCGCCCATCGCCGCGAAGATCGCGGTCGTCACTGCAAGGATAGTTCTGCGATACATAAGGGTCCCCCTCTGCTGACTGGACAAGGCTGGTCCGGCGCCGTCTCCCCCTTGCGCCGCCCGTCCGGTAATCTCTCAAGGAGACGAATGCTGTGGCGAACCGCCCGGTACGCAGACCCCGCATCGTTCGAGCCGAGCAGGAAGTCAACTAGCGTTTCGGCCTGCGCGTCGAACATGCCCGCGCCAGTTATGATACGGCAGGCTCGACGGCGCGTATCCTGAATCAGCCGTGAAACCTCCGGCTTGGTGATCACGCAAGCCACAATGGCGAGGCGTCTAGCCTCGATACATGGACCGGCAGGAGCACCTCCCCGCCCTGCACCTCAATAGACCACGGTGTCCCGGTCAGACGAGCGCCGGGATTTCGCCCGGTGCCGGCGTGTAGGTGAAGCCCTTGATCTGGCGCACGGCCTCTCGGCCGCCGAGCGCATTGATGCGCCGTTCCTGATCAGCGAAAGCTTCCGCCGTCACCGAGGCCGTGTCGCAGATCGCGGCCAGCCGTCGCGCCCCTTCTTCCCACCGTGATCACGGAACAGATCCGTGCGGATGTGGAGAAGCTGCGCCTGTGCCGAGAAGACTAGGTTGTTCAGCGGCGGACCCTTCACCACATTCGTGGTGGCGATGCAGCCCTTCGCCCAGTCACCTGGATAAACGTAGTAGGCCGGCGTGAGCGCCGGATTCTTGAGATAGGGATCAAGGTCCGCCAGATAGCCAGCTACGGTATAGGCGCGCGCCGCGTTCGTACATATCCTTGCCTGAAAGCAGAATGTCGAGCTTCTGATGTACCTGCTGGTCGGTGAGCTTCTCCACCTGAACCTTGATGCCGGTCAGTTCTTCGAACTCGGCGATCTGAGGCAGCACATACGCATCCACCAGCGGGCCAACGTTCATCAGCCCATTGATCATCTGGCCTTCGAATTGCCGCCAGTCGAACTTATGCGCCTTCACCTGCGGCGTGCCGCCGAGAGAAAGCGAGAGCAAGGTCCCGGCCACTAGTTTCGTACAAATCGCATCGTTCTTCCCTCCAACGAATCTCTACAAATTCTATGGGATTAGGAGCATTAGGAAGGAACGAAATTCCAAGCGCTCGGGGGATAATGAAATTTTGACAGGCTGCCACGGACGGCGAGGACGTCCACTCTTCCAGCGAACGGAAAAGCTAGGATCTATGACCGACATGGGGCAAAGCTGCCCCCCACCTTGCGGAGGTCGCAAGTCGGCTATGGGTCCCCTAACGCCTTCCACATCCGGCAAGGACTCCGATCCGCCACGAGCGACATCCAGGCGCGCTACGTGCTAAGGACCTCACTTATGAGTTTGCGCAAATTGCTCCCCTCGCCCAACGCGATCTTCATGTTCGAGGCGGCAGCACGTCATCTCAATTTCACCAGCGCCGCGCGGGAGTTCAATGTCACGCAATCTGCCGTCAGTCGCATGATCGCGCGCCTGGAGAACCACCTCGACGCTCGTCTCTTTCATCGCATCTCCACGGGTATAGAGCTCACCGACGACGGCCGGATCCTGTTCGAGGCCGTCGGCGGCGGCTTCCAGCAGATCCAGGCAGCACTCGACGACATCCGCACGCGCGCCGGCGGTGCGGGCACCGTGACGCTTTCAGCCTCCTCGGCCTTCTCCATGCATTGGTTCATGCCGCGCTTCGACCGTTTCCATGAGAGCCTTCCAGGAATCGACCTGCGCTTCCAACTCGTTCGCGGCGAGCCAACCGGCCCCGTGGAGGATGTCGATTTTGCGATCAGATACAATCAACCGGGCAATGTCGAACTGCACAGTTGGCCGCTCATGGAGGAAGTCGTGCTGCCCGTCTGCAGCCCATCCTACCTCGCCGAGTTCGGCGGCCTGGATGGATGCGCCGACCTGCGGCATCACACCTTCGCTCACCTTCAGGATTCGCCACGGCTGCCCTGGCACCGTTATCTTTCAATTCACGGCTACCCCTCGCCCACCGGCAGCCGCAGCCTGACATTTACGGACTACACCCTCGTGATCCAGACGGCCATCAAGGGGCGCGGTGTCGCGCTCGGCTGGTGGCATGTCGTTGCCCATGAATTGCTGCAAAAAGGGCTGGTTCCTGCCGGCAAAGAGTTCAGGTCGGGAGACTATTACCATCTCGTCGCGACAAAGCGCAGACCGCTCCGCAAATCAGCAATCCTGGTGCGGGATTGGCTGCTGGAGGAAATGACGATGCTGCGGAGGCAGATTCTGGATACCTGAAATCTCGCAAGCTGCGATTTCGATATGACTACAGGTCATGGCCGTCCGACTATTTTGAGCGGTCACAGAGTGCGGCTTCCCGCCTAACCTAGGCAGTGACCTTGCGGTGGTGGGCCGCGGGGCGCAATCGGTTGGGGGGAGAGCCGTAGCGCGCATGACTGCCAGTGCCAGCATCAGAGACACGTCACAATCGGGCGCGGAGCCATCCAAGCCGCATCTGTTGGACGCTCTCCTGAAGCCCGCCTCGATTGCATTCGTGGGGGCATCCGCCAAGGTGAACACACCCGGCAACACCATGCTGCGCGCCGTGACGGCGGACGGCTATTCGGGACGCGTCTATCCCGTGAACCCGAAATACGACCTGATCGAGGGCATGCCCTGCTTCGCCAGCCTGGCGGCTTTGCCTGAGACGGTCGATCACGTCGTTCTCGGCCTCGCCAACGAGTATCTCGAGGAAGGCCTGAAACAGGCGGTTCAGCACGGCGCCAAGGCGGTCACGATCTTCGCCAGCTGCGATCTGACCGATAGGAATGACGACGGGCTTGCGGAGCGTCTCGCGCAGATCGCCCGTGAAGCTGGCGTCATGATCTGTGGCGGGAACGGTATGGGCTTCTGCAACCCACAGATCGGGCTGCGCGTGACCGGCTATGCCTCTCCGCTTCCCATGAAGCCCGGTGGCGTTGCCTTCATTACGCAATCGGGATCGGCATTCAGCGCGTTGGCCTACAATGACCAGCGCCTCAAATTTTCCGTCTGCATCTCCAGCGGGCGCGAACTGACCACCACCGCCGACGACTACATGGACTGGGCGCTCGATCAGCCGAGCACGAAGGTCATCGGCCTCTTCCTGGAAACGGCGCGCGAGCCGGAGCAATTTGCCCGCGCGCTCGCAAAGGCCGATCGTCTCGGCATACCGGTGATCGTCCTGAAGGTGGGGCGTACGGAGATGAGCGCCGCCTTTGCCGCCAGCCACAGCGGCGCGATCGCCGGCGATGACGCGGCCTATGAGGCGCTATTTGCCAGACACGGCGTCATGACAGTCGAGACCCTCGACGATCTCGCAGCCAATCTCCTGCTTTTCTCGGCCGGCAAGCCTGCCGCACCCGGGGGACTCGCTAGCCTTCACGATTCCGGCGGCGAGCGCGAGATGGTCGCCGATCTTGCCATGGCGGCCGGTGTGCGCTTCGCCGATGTCTCGACGGAGACCTTGGAAAGACTGCGGCCGCATCTCGACAGCGGTCTGCAGCCCGCGAACCCGCTCGATGTCTGGGGCTCCGGACGCGACTTCGAGAAGCATGTCGAGGCCTGCATGGACGCGATGCTCGCCGACCCCGACACGGCGATCGGCGTCCTCTTCCAGGATATCCGGGATGGGTCCTACGTTGCCGAAGGTTTTACGCGGGCCCTGATCGCATCCAGCCGCAAGAGCGAGAAGCCGGTCACGGTCGTCTCCAACTATGCCTCGGTCAATCATCGCTCGCTGGCCCTCGCCACGACCGAATCCGGTGTTCCCGTCATAGACGGCACCAACGAAGGCCTGAGCGCGATCAGCAATCTCTTCGCATTCCGCGACAGGCGTCAGCGTAGCCGGACCCTCGTGGATCCGGTCGCCGCCGAGGTGCGTGACCGCTGGCGCCTGAGACTCACCAATGGGGCGCCTTTGGACGAGCTCGAGGGACTAAGGCTGCTCTCGGACTATGGATTGAGCACTGCACGAGCCACGAAGTGCAGCACCGCCGAGGCCGCAACTCACGCCGCAGCCGAACTCGGCTATCCCGTCGCGGTCAAGACGGGCATGCCGGGAATCCAGCACAAGTCCGACGTCGGCGGCGTCAAGCTGGGACTGTCCGACGCCCAGGCGGTCCAGGCGGCCTACGACGATCTCGCGGCGAGACTTGGCCCCGACGTCGTCGTTGCCGAAATGGCGCCCAAGGGTGTCGAGATCGCTCTGGGCCTCGTTCGTGATCCGCAATTCGGCCCCTACATCGTCGTGGCTTCCGGCGGGATATGGATCGAGATCCTCAGAGATCGGGCAGTAGCGCTCCCGCCGCTCTCCCTGGAAGAGGCGCAGGAAATCACCCAGCGCCTGCGGATCCATCCGCTCCTCGAAGGCAGCCGCGGCATGCCGCCGGCCGACATGGCGGCGCTTCATGACGCGATCGTGCGGTTCTCGATGCTCGCCGCCGATCTCGGCGACCTGATCGACGAAATGGACGTCAATCCGATGCTCGTCTCGCACCGCGGGTGCGTCGCCGTCGACGCCCTTGTGGTTGCTCGAAATGCAAACAGCCAACAGCTTAAGGGGGATTTGAAGTGAATTTTGAACTGAGCGCGCGCGAGAAGGAGCTTTCCGCCAAGGCGCGCGAATTCTGCGATCAAGTTCTCGTCCCGCTCGAAATCATCACGGACGAGCATGGCGAGCTGCCGATGGATCGCCGCGAAGCCGTCAAACAAGCGGTTCGCGATTGGGGATTCGCTGGCATCAACCACAGCAAGGAAAATGGTGGGCTCGGCCTCACCATGGTTGAGCAGACTGCGATCGAAGAGCAGCTCGGCCGGGTCACGAATGGACTGTGGAGCTGCGTCTGGCGCCCGCCCGTCAGCCTGAAGTTCGGAACGCAGGCGCAGAAGGACGCGTATCTCAAGCCAGCAAATCAGGGCTATCGGCGCGGTGCCTTCGCCATCTCCGAGGAAGGTGCCGGTTCCGATCCCCGCCAGGTCAAGACCACTGCACATCTGAGGGGCGGGAAGTGGCACATCAACGGCGAGAAGTGGTTCGTCACCTCCTACAACGCCAGCGACTTCGTCATCGTCCATGCACATGTGGACGACGACCCGAACAAGCCGACCCTGTTCCTTGTCGACAAGCCTGCCGAGAAGATGGTGCATCTTCGTTCGCCGACGTTCATGCACAACTTTGCCTTCGATCATGCCGAGCTTCGATTCGACGACCTCGAACTCGATGAAGACAAGATGTTGGGCGAGATCGGCCAGGGTTTTGAACTCACGAAAGACTGGTTCGTGGAGGCGCGGTTGCAGATTGCGTCTCACTCAATCGGTGCGGCCACGCGCGCGGCCGAACTTGCCAACGACTATGCGACCAACCGGCATCAGTTTGATCGCCCGATACGGGATTTCCAGGGAATCGAATTCATGTTGGCCGACATGGCGGTCGAGATTTTTGCGGCGAAATCCGCTCTCTATCGGGTAGCCTGGGAAATCGACAGCGGTGTGGATCGCAAGCAGGTCCATGCCCATGCAAGCGCGCTGAAACTGCATTGCTCCGAAGTTGCCGGTCGGGTCATCGACAAGGCACTGCAGGTGCTGGGCGGTCGCGGCTACATGCGCGAGAACCCGGTCGAGCGGCTTTATCGCGACATTCGCGTGGATCGCATCTGGGAAGGCACCTCGGAAATCCAGCGCGTCGTTATAGGCGGGCAAATCCGCAAACGTGGCCTTAGTGTCTACACGGACGTCACCTAAGAGCCGGTCGACCAACTAGCGGGTAGAGGATGCGGAGCGCTGTGACATCACGCTACAATATGCAAACGGTTCTTCTGCTAGCGCCGGCATTGCTGGTGCTGGCGGCCGTTTTCGTGATCCCGCTCGGCCGCCTCTTCTCCCTTGCATTCACGGATCCCGCGGGCACTTGGGTGCCCTTCCAGACACTCCTGACGAGCCCGGTCTACCGCCAGGTCGTCGCCAATACCCTCGTGGTGGCGCTCGCCGTCACCGCGATCTGCGCCGTCCTGGCCTGGCCGGTGGCCTACGTCCTCAGCCGGCTCAAGGGCGTGTGGTTTGTCATCGCCCTTTATGGTGTCTTGTTTCCGTTCTGGATTTCCGTGCTCGTCCGCACCTTTTCGTGGATGCTGCTTCTCGAGAGGAACGGTCCGCTCAACAGGATGCTGGCCGGGTCCGGCATGACAGACGGGCCGATCGCGCTGCTGTTCAACAACACCGGCGTCATGATCGGCATGGTCCACGTGCTGCTGCCTTACATGATCCTCCCGCTCTACAGCGCAATGACTCGCATAGACCGTCGCCTCTTGCTGGCCAGCGACGGGCTCGGGGCTGGATTGCTGGATACGTTCCGGCGCATTTATCTGCCGCTTTGCCTGCCTGGGCTGGCTGGCGGGGCGACATTCGTGTTCCTGCTTTCGCTCGGCTTCTTCATCACTCCCGCCCTGCTGGGGGGAGCCAATGCGATCACTCTTTCGATGCTCATCGCGAGTTTCGTCAATGATCGGCTCGCGTGGTCGCTCGCCGCGGCCGGTTCGCTGGCCCTGCTGCTGATCGTCCTGCTGATCATGGGTCTGACGGCGAAGATGTTACCGCTTGAGAAGGGGATGTTTGCGAAATGAGCAAATTGCCCCTGTGGCTGCGCATTGGCGGCAACTCGGCCGCCAGCCTCGTCCTCGGCTTCCTCGTCCTGCCGATTCTCGCGGTCGTGCCGGCATCGTTCAACAAGGCGAGTTTCATCTACCTGCCGCCACGCGCCTATTCGGGAGTGTGGTACGAACGCTTCCTGGAGGATGCGGAGTGGCGGACCTCTCTGCTCAACAGTCTGCAGGTGGCAGTCCTCGCAACGGCCATTGCGGTCGTCCTCGGGACGCTCGCCGCCATCGGCCTACGCCGACTCGAAGGTCGCTGGCGGGCGGGCATCACTGCCCTATTCCTTGCACCGATGATCGTGCCTGTCGTGGTGACTGCGGTCGCCCTCTATCGCAGCGCGCTCGACGTCGGACTAAGCGGCTCTATCCTCGGCATGAGTCTGGGGCACATGATCCTGGCCCTGCCCTTCGTCGTCATCAATGTCGGCATTGCGCTTCGGGGCGTCGACGAAAACTGGCTGAAAGCCGCGTCGGGCCTGGGCGGTGGCCCATGGACGGTGTTCCGCACCATCACCTTGCCGAATATCACGCCCGGCATTGTCGGCGGTGCCGTTTTCTCTTTCATCACCTCCTTCGACGAGGTGGTCGTGGCCGTCTTTCTCGCCGGCTACTCAAACAAAACCCTGCCCGTGAAGATCTGGGAGTCGATCCGGCTAGAGTTCACTCCTGTGATCGCCGTGGCAGCAACGATGATGATTGTTCTGGCAATCGTCCTGTTTGCAGTGGCCCAACTTGTCAGCAGCGGGAGGGAGACCCCGACAAAATGAAGAATACAGGACTGCCCCTTCGGCTAGAGGGCGTTTCAAAGCGCTATGGAAAATATACCGCGCTGACGCCGACGGATCTCACCGTCGCCGCCGGGGAATTCCTGACGCTGCTCGGTCCCTCGGGCTCCGGCAAGACGACCCTGCTGAACTTGATCGCCGGTTATCTCGAACCGATGTCGGGCACGATCGAGATCGGCTCGCGCGACGTGACACGTCTTCCCGCGCGGCAGCGAAACATCGGCATGGTCTTCCAGAGCTACGCCTTGTTTCCTCACATGACGGTTGGCCAGAACATCGGATATGGCCTTGCCGTGCGAGGTGTCTCAAAGGCAGAAAGCACGCGCCGCGTGTCGGAGGTTCTCTCGCTCATGCGGCTCGAAGGATACGCAGATCGGCCGATCCAAAAGATGTCCGGCGGCCAGCAGCAGCGGGTTGCGCTCGCCAGGGCCTTGGTCATAGAGCCCGACGTTCTGCTTATGGACGAGCCACTCAGTGCTCTGGACAAGCAGTTGCGCCGTACCGTCCAACTTGAATTGCGCCGACTGCATCAGGAGCACGGCCGCACGACGATTTATGTCACGCACGATCAGGAGGAAGCGCTCGTCCTCTCCGACCGGATCGCTGTGATGGACCAGGGCCGCATACAGCAGCTCGGGACCGTCGACGATATCTATGACAGGCCGGCGAATGCGTTTGTTGCCGGCTTCATCGGAGAATCGAACCTACTCCCGGTCAAAGTAAACGCCGTGGCAGAAGGCAAGGCGACGACTGAGGTCGAAGCCTTCCGACGAACGATTGTGGCTCCCGCCGCACCCGGGGTGGAAGCTGGCCAAACTGCCCGGTTGCTGCTGCGCCCCGAACATTTGCTTCTCAACGAAACCGATGACGGCGTTCCGGCCGAAATCATCGAGGCAGTCTATCTCGGAGAACTGAGCCAGTACGGCCTTGCGCTGGAAAGCGGCCAGGTTCTTACGGCGCGACGGATAACGGATCGTTCGCTTCGAACGGGAATGAAGGTGTCCCTTTCCTGGGATCCAGGTCATGCCCGTGTGGTTCCGGAAAACTAAAGAAGGAGGAAGAAGACCTATGCACAGACGTACATTTCTATTATCAGTTGCGGCCGGAGCGCTGGTCGCGGGCGTGAGCGCGTTTCCCCGCCTAGGGCGCGCGCAGAACCGTCCTTTCACGTTCACATCTTTCGGCGGAGCTCTTTCCGACGCGGAGAAATCCGCCTTCACGGACCCGTTCGCGGAGCTGAAGGGCATTCAGATCGTCAACACTTCCCCGACCGAGACGGCCAAGATCAAGGCCATGGTCGAGGCTGGTGCGGTCGAATGGGATCTCGTCGACGTCGGCGGCCGTACGGTCCGGCAGGGCGATGAAGAAGGCTTTCTCGAGAAACTCGATCTCTCGAAGATTCCGAATGCCGCCAATCTGGAGAAAGGCTGGGTCGCACCCTACGGAATTGCCACATCAACCGGCGCCACGGTCATGGCCTGGTCGACGTCCTCATTCCCTGACGGCGGCCCGGAAAGCTGGGCCGATTTCTGGGACGTCAAGCGCTTCCCTGGACCGCGCGGCCTCTACAAGTATTTCTATTACAACTACGAAGCAGCCCTGCTCGCTGCCGGCGTGAAGCGCGAGGAAATCTATCCGCTGACCCCGGAGAAGGCAGAGATGGCGCTCGGCAAGATCAAGGAGATCAAATCCAGCGTCACGGTCTGGTGGGGAAGCGGAGCGCAGCCACCCCAGCTCCTGTCCTCAGGAGAGCTCGCCCTTTCGTCGGCGTGGAGCGGTCGCGTCCTTGCCGCGAGCCAGGAAGGCGCTCCGGTCGGATACACCTTCAAGGACGGCATCGCCTGGGCGAACTGGTTCGTGATTCCGAAGGGCTCGCCCTATGCCGAACTCGCACATGAGCTGATCGATTTCAGCCTCGCACCCGAGCAACAGGCCAAGCTCCTCGATCTGAAGACCTATGGGCCAGTGCTCGGCTCGGTCACCTCGGACGCCGATGCCGAAACCAGGAAGATCCTGGTCATGACGCCGGAGAATCTGAAGGAAATGCTGATCATTAGCGAGAGTGACGCTCGCAAATATATGCTCGAATACGAAGAGCAGTGGAATCAGCTGATGCTGCAATAAACCGTTGAGCGGTCTCCCGCGCACTCCGACGCGGGAGACCGCTTTCGCGAAGATTACAAGCTGAGAAGCGAACAAGATGGTTCAGCCCCTGCCGGCGAGTCTGTGGGCCGCCACAGCGATTCCTTCACCTTCCAATTCCTCTCTCAATGGCGACCGCGCCGCTGATGTCGCAGTTGTGGGCGCGGGGTATACCGGCCTGAGCGCGGCCCTGCATCTCGCCCAGGCGGGCCAAAAAGTCGTTGTGCTTGAAGCCTCAGAACCAGGCTGGGGCGCATCCGGCCGCAACGGCGGACAGATAATCGCGGGTCTCAAGCACGATCCGGAAAAGCTGAATGCGGCCTTGGGTCAGGATCTCGGATCGCGGATGGCGGACGAGTTCGGCGGCAGCGCTGATCTCGTGTTCTCGCTGATTGAGCGATATGGCATCGACTGTCACGCACGACGCGGCGGCTGGATCCAGGGCGCCCACGGCAAGAAGGTATTTGAGGAGATCGTCATGCCCCGCTGCCGTCAATGGGCGGCACATGGCGTAGGGGCCCGGCTTCTTGATCAAACAGAAATGGCCGCTCTGATCGGATCGAGCAACGACGCCTACTATGGCGGCTGGTTCGACCCGCGCGGCGGCGTGCTCCAGCCGCTCTCCTATGCGCGTGGGCTGGCGAAAGCCGCAATCCAGGAAGGTGCGGAGATAGTCTCCCGGTCCCCCGTCCAGGCGCTGCGACGTAGCGGCGACTCTTGGGAAATCGAGGCTGCTGGCGGCCGCGTTCGCGCAGCCCGCGTCATCCTGGCGACGAATGCCTACACGGACAAGCTGTGGCCCGGTTTGCGACGCACGGTGATCCCGGTCGCCAGTTTCCAGACGGCGACCAGGCCGTTGCCCGTATCCATCCGCGATACGATCCTGCCCGGAGAACAGGGCGTCGCCGACACTAGGCGCCTTCTTCTTTATTTCCGGCTCGATCATGAAGGTCGGCTGGTGATGGGCGGGCGCTCTCCAGTGGATGACGCTCCACGATTCGAGGATGCTCGCACGCTGAAGGCCGCGATCGCGCGCATTTTCCCGCAGGCTGCAGGGATGCCCCTGGAATTCGTGTGGAGCGGAAAGGTCGCCATCACCAAGGATACGATGCCGCACATGCATGTGCTCGCGCCGAATCTTTATGCTGCACTCGGATGCAATGGCCGCGGCGTTGCGGCCTGCACTGTGATTGGCAGGCTTCTGGCGCGGCTCGCGTCTGGCGCGCAACCGGAGGAGATCCCCTTCCCCGTTACGGCGCCGCAGCCCATTCCGCTTCATGCATTTCGCAAGCTAGCCGTATTCACGCTCAGCCAATGGTATCGAGTACTGGACGGCCTTGAGGCGAGAACATGAACCCAAATCGGAGCATCATCATGTCAGGCGCAAAGCACTTTCCGTCCCGCGAGATGCAGTTCGAGCCCTATGGCGGCCCTCCCGGTGAGGCAAAGATCGCGCGGCTCGTCGGACCCGAACTGTCGTCCAGCATGGGTGGCGGGGTGGCGACCTTCGACAAGTGCTCGATTGAGTGGACGGTGCTTTACGACGAACTGATCGTCGTCCTGGAAGGGACCTTCCGCCTGCGCCTCGGCGGCAGCGAGAACAGGACGATCGAGGCCGGCCCCGGTGATGTGATCTGGCTACCCGAAGGCACGCCGCTGCGCTACGAGGGCGACGGCGCGAAGGTATTCTATGCGCTCAGCCCCGTCGACTGGAAATCCCGCCATCAGCTGTGAGGCCCCGTGACCGTCTTCCCGCATCTCTTCTCGCCGCTCCGGATCGGCGGCATGGAAGTCAAGAACCGCATCCTGTCGACCGGCCATGACACGGTCATGGCCCATGACGGGCATGTGACGGAGCGGCTGATCGCCTATCAGGAGGCGCGGGCCAAGGGCGGCGCGGGGCTGATCGTCGTCCAGGTGTCGGGCGTGCACGAGACCGCGCGCTACACCTCGCATGTGTTGATGGCGACGTCGGACGATGCGATCCCCGGCTACCGGGCGCTGGCGGACGCCGTTCACCGGCACGGCGCAAAGATCTGCGGCCAGTTGTTCCACCCGGGGCGCGAGATCATGGAGACGCAGGACGGGACCGCGCCCGTCGCCTATGCGCCCTCGGCCGTGCCGAATTCGCGCTTCCATGTGATGCCGGTGCCGATGTCGCTGAGGATGATCCGCGAGATCGTCTCCGGCTATGGCGATGCGGCTGCAAGGCTGATGCAGGCCGGGTTCGACGGCTGCGAGATCGTCGCCAGCCACGGCTATCTGCCCGCCCAGTTCCTCAACCCCAACGTCAATCGCCGGGACGACGAGTATGGCGGCAGCGTCGAGAACCGGCTGCGCTTCCTGCGTGAGATCGCCGACGACATCCGTAGCAAAACCTCGCCGGAATTCGTGGTCGGCCTCAGGATCACCGGCGAGGAGCACGACAGCCAGACGCTCGACACCGGCGAGGCGCTGACCTTCTGCCAGATGCTCGATCAGGACGGCGTCATCGACTACTTCAACGTGGTTGCAGGCACCTCGGCATCGCTGAAGGGCGCCGTGCACATCGTGCCGCCGATGTATTTTCCCAACGGCTATTCGGCCCCCTTTTCCGCCGCGCTGAAGCAAATCGTCACCAAACCGGTCTTCGTCGCCGGGCGCATCAACCAGCCGCAGACCGCCGAACAGGTGCTCGCCTCCGGACAGGCGGACATGTGCGGCATGACCCGCGCCATGATCTGCGATCCCGAGATGCCCGCCAAGGCGGCCGCGGGCCGGGTCGACGACATCCGCGCCTGCATCGCCTGCAACCAGGCATGCATCGGGCACTTCCACAAAGGCTATCCGATCTCTTGCATCCAGCATCCGGAGACCGGCCGCGAGCTGACGCTTGGCATCAAGACGCCGGCGGCACGGCGCAAGCGCATCATCGTCGCCGGCGGAGGCCCGGCTGGCATGAAGGCTGCCGCGGTATTGGCCGCGCGCGGCCATGAAGTCGTCCTGCATGAGGCTGCGGCCCAACTCGGCGGTCAGGCGAAGCTGGCGCAACTGCTGCCAGGACGGGCCGAGTTCGGCGGCATCGTCACCAATCTTGCCCGCGAAATGGAGCTTGCCGGGGTCACCGTGAAGCGCAATTCGCCGGTGACGCGCGCGCTGGTGGAGGCCGAAGGCGCCGAGGCAGTGGTCATCGCCACCGGCGGCAAGCCGCGCCGACCGCTCATCGAGGGCGGCGAGGACACCCATGTCGTCGATGCGTGGCAGGTGCTGGCCGGGCAGGCGAATGTCGGCGCGAACGTTCTGATCGCCGACTGGAAGGCCGACTGGATCGGCCTCGGCGTCGCCGAGAAGCTGGCACGCGACGGCTGCAACGTCACACTCTGCGTGGAAGGCCTCTTCGCCGGCGAGACCATCCACGGCTATGTGCGCGACACGATGATGGCCAACCTCCATCGCCTGGGCGTCCACGTCGTCGCCTATGCGCGCCTCTACGGCGCTGACGGCTCGACCATCTACATGGAGCACTGCGCCTCGGGCGAGCCAATCATCTTCGAGGGAATCGAGACGCTGGTCGTCTCCCAGGGACACGACCGCGTGGCCGAACTCGAAGCGGAACTGGAGGGATTTGCGGGCGAGGTTCACGTCATCGGCGATGCGCTGACCCCGCGCACGGCCGAGGAAGCCGTGCTCGACGGCCTCAAAGTCGGACGCCTGATCTGAGGTCAAGGGGACATCGAAGTCAGGCAAGGCCCTGTGGACTCTGGGATTCTCCGTGATGACAGAAGGGACCGAGAATTGCAGAAGCTCGCCGAGATTGGCTGCCGGAATTCTTGGAATGGCCGTTAACGAGCCCCGACCCACAAGCTTTGCATAATTTCGGGTTCTCCGAGTCGGTTAAAAAGCCTGGCCCGGTCGGTGAGTAGCGGTGCCTCAAGCCGGATCATCTGCATGTTCCGGAAAGTCTAAAGCATGTCGCGTTTGCCCCCAACTTGCATCGCGCAAGCGGCCGAACTCCGTCATTCCTATTGGCCCGGGATCTTGCCGACCTTGATCTCGATGGCGGCGTAGTAGGCGGCAAGATCCTCAATGTCGCTCTCCGACAGTGCCTGCGCGACGATCGACATCATTTCGCTCTTGAGCGCGCCGGATTTGAACGCCAGAAGCTGCTTGATCAAATATTGCTCGTTCTGGCCGGCGATGTTCGGAGCCTCCGCGATTTTCGCCAGCCCGTCGAGCCCGTGGCAAGTTTCACACTGCTGCGCCTTCTTTCGTCCCGCCAGCACGCCGCCGGCCGCGCCGACGGGAGCAGACGATACCAAGAGGAGCGCCAGGGGAGCCGCGACAAGGATCGCTGGACGTGCCCGTAGAGAAATCATTGAAATCTCCCCGGATCGCAGATGGGCTGACAGAAACGGTTCCGGCCAAGGCCGGAACCGTTTCTCGAAATCACGCCTCGGATATCACTTGCCATCGTACCAGATCCGATAGACGGCCCCAACCAGATCGTCCGAAACAAGCAGGGAACCGTCCCAATATTGCTCGACGTCCACCGGCCGCCCGAGATAGTGGCCATTGTCGTTCCATCCCTCGGCGAAGGGCTTCGAGGGTCCCGCCGCGTGGCCGTCTTCCTTGAGGAACGTCACCATCACACGCGCGCCAACCGGCACGGTGCGGTTCCAGGAACCGTGTTGGGTGGAGAAGATCGCGCCCTTATATTCGGCCGGGAACATGTCGCCCGTATAGAACGTCAATCCGAGGTCGGCCGCATGCGCAACCTGCTCGACTTCGGGGAAAACAACGTCCGCCGGCGGTTCCTCGTCCTTGTACTCATTCGTCCGCACATGGCCGCCGCCATACCACGGGAAGCCGAAATTCTCGCCCTTCTTCTCGACGCGGTTCATTTCGCCCGGAGGAATGTCCTCGCCCATGCCGTCGACCTGATTGTCATTCGACCAAAGCGAATTGTCCTTCGGATTGAAGTCCATTCCGGTGGGATTGCGCATGCCCATTGCATAGACCTCGCGCTCCTTTCCGTCCTGGTTCATTCGGATGATGCCGCCCATCCCGAACTTTTCATAGAGCGCCAACTTCTCCTTGGGCGGCACGTTATAGGGTTGGCCGAGTTCGACATAAAGCTTGTTGTCCGGCCCTACGCGGCACTGGCGGGCCGTGTGATTGAAGCTCTCTTCCTCCTTCGGGATCAGTTGCCCCTCCGGCACGACCTCGCCCACCGCGACGTCCGGGCTCTCATAGAAGAACTCGGCTGCCGGATAACTCAGAATACGGTTCTGCTCGACAATGTAGAGAAATCCGTCCTTCGAGAAGCAGGGCCCGTTCGGGAGCCGTTTGGGCAATGTCGGCGCGAATTCCTTCACCTCGTCGCCGACGCCGCTGCGGGTGCGGTCCGTGACGGCATAAACCTTCGACTTTCGCGTGCCGACAATCGTCACAACCCCCTGCGGCCCGACAGCCATGTGCCGCGCATCCGGCACGAGCGCATAGAGTTCAATGTGAAATCCTTGCGGAACCTTGATCTTCTTCAGGATTTGCCTGACCTTGTCGGCCTGCGGTCCGGTTTGGGGGACTGTCGGCCATTCTCCAGGTGGGGTTATGTGAAATTCTTTCAGCGTCTTCAGATTGTCTGACTGTGCATATGTCGCTGCCGGACACGTCAAGATCGCGGTTGTGGCCAAAGCAGCAAAGAGCGGAACTTTCATCGTTTCCTCCCTTATTCGTGTGACCACCTTCCTTTTTCGGCGCCTGCTCCAAAGGAAGTGAGTGATTTCAGGGAGGGTAATTCTATCGTATTCACGATCCGACAGAGGACACGATGCCTTGAACTGAAATCGCTCCGCCGATTACGAAGCGGTGCAGCCGCTACGCAAGCGATCTGCGGGATGCGGAATGGGGGTCGCGCCGACGATGCCGGCACCAAACCACATCGGCCGCCTGCGTGAGACCGACCTGGGCGAGATCGTCAACGTCCTGCTCTGCATCGCCTGCACCTGTCCGGGATCGTACGCGCGACGGGGAAGTCCTTCGAGGGGCCGTTCGCGCTGCACCTCGCCGTCGAGAACGGCCGGATCACCCGGCACCGACTTTACGAGAACAGCCTATCGATCGCCAAGGCTTGCGCCCCGTGAGGCGTCCCGAATGGCTGCGGCGGCAGGACGACAGAACCACCGCTGAGATGAAACCTAAGACCGTTCATACGGCGGGGCCCAGCTTTGGCCATCATTTCACCTCCAAAAAGCCCCCTCGGGGGCAGGCTTCCGGCTCATTGGTCATATGACTTAGCCAAGTCATCCAGAATGACTATTGAAGGCATGGAAGGACCAGGAATGCGCAAGATAACGATTCCGATAGCTGCCGCCGCCCTTATGTTTGCCGCTGGAGCCAGCGCACAGGAACAGCCGACCCAACCCCCTGCAAGCACCCCCGCCGCCCCGGAAGCGCCGTCCGCCGCACCTAGCATCCAGAGCGTCACGGTTGTCGACGTTACGGAACTGCCGGAAAGCACACAGAGGCAGGTCGACCAGGTGGTGGCGCAAGGCGGAGAGACAGAGCTCCAGAATCTGCGCAGTTCGGTAGACTCGTCACCGCAGGCCAAATCGGCGCTTGAAGCCAAGGGCCTCACATCTGCACATGTCATTGCCGCCAGTATGAGCCAAGACGGCGCACTGACGCTTGTGACCAAGAAGCCCAGCTAAGCGGAAGCCGAGAGCATAGGCCGATCCGATAGACGGCCAAGCGGCGGGAGCATGCCCGCCGCTTCGCTCTTCAGTCCAGCCTCGAGATCGGGCACAGCAGGTGTGCCCTATTCCGCCGGGATCGGGTTCGCCGCAGCATTCGTCTTTGCCACCGCCAGTTCCTGGGCCTTGGGCACTGACAGCCACAGCGCCAGCATGAAGCCCGCAACTCCGCCGAGGAGTTTGCCGATCATCAGTGGCAGGATGACGGTCGGCTGGAAATTGGCCGTGAAGGCGAGATGGTCGCCGAAGGTGAAGGCAGCGCAAACCGCAAAGGCAATTGCCAGCACCTTGTCCTTCGCCCGCATCCTGCCGACCAGCCGGTACATTGCGAGGATGTTGGCACTCGCCGCCAGCAATCCCGCCGCGCCTTCTGGCGATACGCCGATGCGCGAGCCCAGCGCCTGCATCGGCCCGGCAAGATATTTGGTCAGCAGGTAGACCATAGGGAATGCGCCGGCCAGCATGATGCCGATGTAGCCCGCGATCTCCAGCGCCCGGAACTGGTCCTCGGCGTCGGCGATGATCGGATCGAAACCCCAGGAGCCGAACACAGTGCTGAAGAAGCCGGTGAAGTACTCGACGATCGACGTGACCAGAACCAGCGTGATGCCAGCATACATGACGCGGCCGAACCACAGGAAACCCTTGATCATCGCATCGGGCACGAAGCGCAGACCGAGCGCGATCGCCACGCAGAAGACGATCAGCGGGAAGAGGTTGCGCAGGATCTCTCCGATACCCATTGCCACCTGATGGGTGGCCTCGGCCGTGGTCGACACTTCGGCGCGCACTTCCAGCCCGGTTAGGGAAATCAGGGAAGCGGCGATGAACACACCGATGGGTATGCTCAGTATGCCGGACATGATGCCAAGCGCCATGTACTTGTGGTCCGACTTGTCGAGCATCGCCAGGCCGACCGGGATCGAGAAGATTATGGTGGCGCCGGACATGAAGCTGACGATGGCGGCGATCATCCAGGCGTCGCGCGAGCCGGCAAGCGCCTCGGCCAACTGATATCCGCCCATATCGCCGGCGATCAGCGTCGTTGCCGCTATCGACGGATCGGCTCCCACCATCGCAAACACCGGCCCGATGGCGAAGCGGATGAACTCCGAAAGATAGGGTATCGAGGCCATGATGCCGGCCACCGGAATGAAGATCGGGCCGATGGCGTGCAGCCCTTCGATGAATTCCTTGCCGAGCCCTTTTTCGGGATCCCGGATCGAGGCGATGGCCCCCGCGACCGCGCAGGCCATGATGATGTAGATGATAAACGTACCGATAGAAGCCATTTCCTGTCCCTCCCACTTGCGCGCAAGCAGCGCCTGGCATTCCCCTTTTGTCGTCCGGCAGGTCCTCCTCCTGGCCGGCTAACGGCATTTCACGATACGCGCTCCGATCAGGCTTTGACGCGATCTCCCTTCGGATCGTAGAGCGGCTCCATGTGGATCGTCGCCGCCACAGGATCGTTGGCGACGATCAGTTCGTAGTGTCCGGATGCAAGGAAGGCATCGTCGACGCCATCCGCATTGCGCACATAGCCAAAGCCGATCGGCTTGCTGGCGGTGTAGCCGAAGCCGCCGCTGGTGAGATATCCGACTGGCTCGCCATTGCGCAGGATCGTCTCGCGCCCGAGCAGCACCACATCCGGGTTGCTGGTCGTGAAGCCGGCGAGCCGTTTGGCGAGCGGCTTGCCCGCTGCGGCAAGGCAGGCCTCGCGGCCGATGAAGCCGGTGTCGCGCCCGAGCTTCACCGCCCAGCCGAGCCCGGCCTCGAGTGGATTGTCATTCGGGGTGATGTCGGAGCCCCAAGCCCGGTAGCCCTTTTCCAGCCGAAGCGACTCGATCGCGCGATAGCCCGTCGGCCGGATGCCGTGTGGCCTTCCCGCCTCCATCAGGGCATCGAACACATCCCCGGTGCCGGCGATCGGGACATGCAGTTCCCAGCCGAGTTCGCCGACATAGGTGACGCGCAGCGCACGCACCTTGTGCCCGGCGATCTCGATCTCGCGGACATGGCCGAAGGGGAACGCCTCATTGCCGACATCGGCATTGGTGACAGCGGTCAGCACGTCACGCGATCTTGGCCCCATCAGCGACAGCGTGCCGAACTCCTCAGTCACGTCCACAAGGCGCGTGTCGCCGCCGGCCGGCAGGTGCTCCTCGATCCAGGCGAAGTCGTGGGTGCGCGAGCCGGTGCCGGTGACGATGTAGAAGCGGTCCTCGGCAACGCGCGCGACCGTCAGGTCGCATTCGATGCCGCCGCGCGTGTTGAGGATCTGTGTGTAAGTCAGCCTGCCGACCGGCTTCGCGACGTGGTTGGCGCAAATCAGTTCCAGCGCGGCGGCGGCATCGCTCCCGGCAAGCTCGTATTTCGCGAAGGAGGATTGGTCGAACACGCCGACCTTTTCGCGCACGGCGGCATGCTCGTCGCCCACAGGCTCGAACCAGTTCTGCCGGCCCATGGAATAGGCGTCCTTCGGCACCATGCCCTGCGGCGCGAACCAGTTGGGTCGCTCCCAACCGAGCTTGGAGCCGAACACGGCGCGGTGTTTCTTCAGCCGCTCATAGAGCGGCGAGACGATGCGCGGCCGCCCGCTCTCATATTCCTCATGCGGGAAGGCGACGGTGTAGTGCTTGCCATAGGCTTCGAGCGTCCTCTCCTTCACCCATGCGCGGTCGCGGTGCAGCCCGGAGAAGCGGCGGATATCGACCACCCACAGGTCGAGCGGCGCCTCGCCCCGCGTCACCCATTCGGCCAGCACCCAGCCGGCCCCGCCGCCCGAAGCGATGCCGAAGGCGTTGAAGCCGGCGCCGACGAACATGTTGGGGCATTCGGGCGCGCGACCCAGAATGAAATTGCCGTCCGGGGTGAAGCTCTCCGGCCCATTGATCATCTGCTTGACGCCGACCTCGGCGAGTGCCGGCACGCGGGCGATTGCCTGCGTCAGATGCTGCTCGAAATGATCGTAGTCGTCGTCGAAGAGCTGGAACTCCCACTCGTCCGGCACGTCGCCGCCCACGAGCCCTGTGGCCCAGGACTGGGGGTTCGGCTCGTAGCCGCCCATGACCAGCCCGCCGACCTCCTCTTTGAAGTAAGTGCGTCTGTCGGGGTCGCGGATGGTCGGGGCATCGGACGAAAGCCCTTTCATCGTCTCGGTGACGATGTACTGGTGCTTGACGGGGTGCAACGGCACCGAGACGCCGGCCTTCGCGCCGATCTGGCGCGCCCACTGGCCGCCGCAGTTCACCACCTTCTCACAGGCGATGCGCCCCTGGTCTGTCTCGACCGCGGTGATGCGGCTGCCGTCCATGACGAAGCCTGTGACGCGCACCTTCTCGAACAGGCGCGCCCCATGGATGCGGGCGCCCTTGGCGAGCGACTGGGTGATGTCGGAAGGGCTCGCCTGCCCGTCGGTCGGCAGCCATGAGGCGCCGACCAGATCCGACGTATCCATCAGCGGCCACATGCGCTTCACCTCGTCGGGGCTGACGAGATGCATCTCCATGCCGAAGCTGCGCGCGGTGGTAGCGAGCCGGCGGAACTCGGTCCAGCGATCCTCGGTGGTGGCGAGGCGCAGGCAGCCGGTCATCTTCCAGCCGGTTTCCAGGCCGGTCTCCTCATGCAGCCGCTTGTAGAGGTCGACCGAATATTTCAGCACCCGCGTGATCGAAGCCGACGAACGAAGCTGGCCGATCAGCCCGGCGGCGTGCCATGTCGAGCCCGACGTGATCTGACCCTGCTCCAGCAGCACGACGTCGGCCTTGTGGTCGCGCGCAAGGTGGTAGGCCGTGGAGCAGCCGATGATGCCGCCGCCGATGACGACGATCTCGGCATGGGAAGGCAGGGTCTGGCTCATCGGCGGGCGTTTCCGTATCGGGAGCGGTAGGCATCGAGCGCCGTTTCGAGCCGGCGCAGGTTCTCGTGCGTGTAGGCGACGTAATCGGTGCCGGGCGCGTCGAGGTAGAGTTCCGACACCATGCTCCACATCGCCTCGCGCAGCAGCGAGGCGCATTGCATGGCGGCCAGCGAGCGCTGCAGCGCCTCGTCCGGGCTGCGGCCGAAATAGGCGGCAAGCAGCGCCTCCGATTCTTCGGCCGAAAAGCCTGCGTTGGAGGAAAGGCCGGCCAGATCGAACATCGCGGTCGAGAAGCCCGCATATTCGAAGTCGATCAGCCAGAGACGCTCGCCGTCGTCGAGGAAGTTCGCTGGCAGCAGGTCGTTGTGGCCGAAGACGATGGGAAGCGGCGTCTGCGCGGCCTCGAGTTCGTCTGCCATTTCGAGATAGGCAGGCAGATGCTCGACCATCCGGCTTCCGCCCTGGCGCAACGTCCGGGCATAGTCGCGGACGACGTGGAACGGCCAGAACATGAAGCCGGGGCCGGACACATGATGCGGCATCTGGTGGTGGAACGCGCGCACGATCGCCGCAATCCGCTGGATGTTGGCGCGCACATCAGCTTCCGCATAGGTCCGCGCATTCAGGTACCGACAGACCATGACGCCGGGTTCCGCATACTCCACCGCCGGCGCGAACGACGCCTTCTCAGCGGCCTGCGCCGTCATCAGCTCACGGTCACGCAGCACGTGATGGAATGGATAGTCTTCGCCAAGGCGAACGACGTGGCCTCCCGCGCCGTCGACGACCAGCCAGCTTTCGTTGCTGATGCCGCCCATCAGCGGGCTGATCTCGATCGGGCCGCTCCAGATCGGCAGAGCCTCGATCTGCGCGGCACGCTCCGCCGTTATCTTGCGGACCTCCGACATGTTTCCCCCCGTAGCGTCACGCCTGCTACTACAAGTGGCAGGATCAGGTCGATGCGGCGACGAGTCAACTGGTCATGTGACCGTTTTTGCGGTGTCGAGAGCAGAAAACAGGCAAGAGCAGTCAAAGATCGGCGACGTCCGCTTTCAGGCGGCAGCAGATGCGGGCTCAACGACCGACATCGGGCGCAAAGTTCCCGAAAGTCTCACGGCCCGGAACTGTATTTGGCATCCTGTTGCTCGCAGCATTCCAAACGATGTGCACACTGGTGCCTGCGCCCCTCCGATCCCGGTTTGCTTTCAGACCTATATTTTCAATACAGGCATCACGTGTTCGATGAAGCGCTTCATATCGCCGGGCAGAACCGGAAACATCACGTTGAAGCCGTCCGCCGCACCTGTTTCGAACCATTCCTGGATGCGGTTGGCGATGTCGGCGCCAGTGCCCACAGCCAGCAGGTGTCCGCGCCCGCATGCAAGTCGCGCTAGCAATTGGCGTACGCTTAGATCCTCGCGCTGGGCGATGGCGGTCAGAACTGCCACGCGGCTCTGGCTCGCCTGATTGCCAGCGTCATGCCTAATGCCAGCGGGCAGTGGCGCATCCAGATCGACCTGTGCAAGGTCGATGCTGAGGAATTCCGATCCTTTGGCGATCAGATGATCGAGCACGGCAAAGCTGTTGAGCTCCGCCAGACGCGCTTCCGCCTCCGCCCGTGTCGCAGCCGCGACGGGTACAATGCCCGGCAGTACGCGGATACTGGCTGGATCGCGCCCCGCATGGGATGCGCGTGCCTTGATGTCGTTGTAGAAGTCGCGGGCATCGCTCAGATTGGACTGCACGGTGAAAACGATGTCCGCACGGGCTGCCGCAAAGGCGCGGCCAGCTTCCGATGAGCCGGCCTGCGCCAGCACCGGACGCCCTCGCGGTGGACGCGGGACATTGAGCGGGCCAGCCGTGCGCACGTAAGGTCCTGCGTGACCGACACGCCGGATCTTCGATGGGTCGAGGTACTGGCCGCTCTTCTGGTCTGCGATCTTCGCATCGGCATCCCAACTGTCCCACAGCGCGAGCACGGCATCCACGACATCGGCAGCGCGGGCATAGCGCTCAGCATGATCGGGCATCGAATCGAGGCCGAAGTTCAGAGCTTCAAGGAGGTTGGAGGACGTGACGATATTCCATCCCGCCCGGCCGCCGCTGATATGATCAAGGGAGGCGAAGCGCCGCGCGAGGTGGAAGGGATGATCGAAGGTGGTCGAGGCCGTCGCGATCAGGCCGATCCGTGACGTCACCGATGCCAGGGCCGACATGATCACGATCGGATCCAGCGCGTCCGACAAGTGCTTGTCGGCACCGCCTTGCAAAGCCAGCACATCGCCCAGAAACAGAGCATCGAAACCGGCTTCCTCCGCCCGCGTCGCCAGGTCCGTCCAGAACGACAGCTTGGTTAGCGCATGCGGGTCACTTTCAGGCATGCGCCAGGCGGCCTCGTGGCTGCCCAGCCCATAGATGACCGCGTTGAGCTGCATCCGAGAAGGGGCCGCCCGATCAGCCATCGCCAAGGAATTCGTTGGAGAACCAGTTAGTGAAATCCGGCCGTGCCTCGAGCGGCGCGCCGTCGCTGTCGCGCAGAATCCCGGCTGAGAACAGGAAGCCGCCGATGGCCTCGACCTTGGCCGGATCGATGGTCCCGACGTTGCCGTCATTGCGCGCCAGATAGTTTCCGTCCACCAGCGCCTTCAGCGAGGCGCGGATAAGCGCCGGATCGGTGAGCATGTCCTTGTTGGCGTCGACCAGGACGCGAGCGGCTTCGTCCTGGTTCTCGACGGCAAAGGCATAGCCGCGTCGCGTCGCCTGCACGAAGGCTCGCGCGGTTTGCGGGTGAGCGGCGAGATAGGCCTTGCTGGACGCCAGGAAGGTGGTGTGCTGGTCCGGCACGCCATGATCCGCGTAGCGGAAGGCACGCTGCGGCCTGTTCTCCAGTTCCGCCTTGACGCCCTCCCAGGTGTAGACTTCGAGCGTGAAGTCTACGGCACCGCTGGCGAGCGCCTCATAGGCGGAGGTGCCGAGCGTCAAGGTCTCGAACGTTCCCTCCCCGCCGTCATTGCGGATCAGCGTGCTGATCAGCGTCTTTTCCCAATCGCTGCCGAAGCCGCCATAGATCAGCCCGTCCAGATCCCGGGGGCGCATTATGTCGTCGCGGTCGGCATTGAAGACGAGCCGGCCCGTTTCGGTCTGAACGACGGCGTAGATCGCCTTGAGGTCTGCCCCGGCCGCCTTTTGCGTGAAGAAGCCGAGTGCCCCGGCAATGCCGAAATCCGCGACCCGACTGCTGATCAGCGTGCCGGCGCTGGTGTCGCCATAAGGAAGGATGTCGACGTCGAGACCTGCCTCGGCATAGAAGCCTTTGTCGCGCGCGACATAGAGGCCGATATGGTTGGTGTTGGGCGTCCAGTCGAGCGCGACCGTGACCTTGGTCGATGGCTTCTGCGCGCTGGCCTTGGTGGCCCAGGCAGTGCCGGCGGCCAGGCCCAGCAGCAGCGCGCCACGGCGATCGATCCGAATCATGGTTTGTCTCCTGCGAAAGTCTGGCCTGTGAACAGCATGTCCAGAAGGTTCGCCTCGATAGCGCTGGCCTCCTGAAAGCCTGCGGCGCGGGGGCGCGGCAGCGGTACCCGGATTTCGTGCAGCACCTGCGCAGGCCGCGCTGACAGGACATAGATGCGGTCCGACAGGTACACGGCCTCGCGCACGTCATGGGTGATCAGCAAGGCGGTCCAGCGATGGCGCTTCCACATTGCTTCGAGCCAGCGCTGCATGCTGGTGCGGGTGAGCGCATCGAGCGCACCGAACGGCTCGTCGAGAAGCAGCATCTCGCGATCCTGCACCACCGTGCGCAGGAGGGCGGCGCGCTGCCGCATGCCGCCCGAAAGTTGTGCCGGATAGTGCCTCTCGAAGCCCTGCAGCCCGAAATCGGCGAGCAATGGCAATACCCTGCCGCGCGCCTTGGCGCGGCTCATGCCCTGCACTTCGAGGCCGAGCGTCGCATTGTCCAGGATGTTTCGCCACGGCATCAGCGCGTCGCGCTGCGGCATGAAGGCGAAGCGGCCTTCGCCTGCGGCAAGCGGCGTGCCGTCGAAGCGGATCGTTCCGCGATCGGGCCGGATCCCGCCGATCAAGAGCTGGAAGAGCGTCGACTTGCCGGCGCCGGAGGGACCGAGAATGGAGACGAACTCGCCCTCGCGCACATGCAAGTCGATGCCGTCCAGCACCTGTGTCTGGCCGAAAGCCTTGGTGATGCCCTCGAGTTGCAGGCGCGGCGGGCTCATCGCGCCGCCGCCTGTTCGAAACGTATCCAGGGCATGGCCAAGCGCTGGATGAGCGCTGTCATACCAAACAGGATCAGCGTCAGCGTTGCGCTGACAGCGACGGCGGCCAGCACGAGATCTGGCCGGAAGTTGTTCTTGGCGTTAAGGATATAGATGCCGAGGCCGCGTGCTGCGCCGGAATATTCGGCGAAGATTGCACCCACCACCGCATAGGTAATGGAAATCCTCAAACCCGCGAAGAACAAGGGGAGCGCTGACGGCAGCCGTGCAAGCCGGAAGGCACGCCAACGGCTTGCCCCCATCGCATGCAGGAGCAACGCGATCTCCTGTTCCGTTGCCTGATAGCCCTGAACCAGAGCCACCAGCATGGGGAAGAAGGTGACCAGCGCGACCAGCATGATCTTGGGCATGAGGCCGAAGCCGAACCACAGCACCACCAGGGGTGCGATCGCGACCAGCGGCAGAGTCTGGCTGATGATGAACACGGGAAACAGGGCGCGCCGCAACGGCCGCGAGAAATCCATGACGATCGACAGAAGGAACGCGGCCGTCAGCGAACAGGAAAAGCCGAGGAGCGTTGCGCGTATGGTCGGCACGGAATTGTCGAGCAAGGCTTGGCGGTGAATCCAGGCCTGTTGTGCAATGCGCGCCGGTGAAGGCAGCAGGGTCGGACTCAGGCCTGACAGATCGACATAGAGCTGCCACGCAGCGAGCAGGAATCCAATGGCAAGCGCCGCTGGCCATACCCTGGCAAAAAACGAGGATTGTTTCGGCATGGAAAACTCCGCGCGACGACAGCGCGGATCAGCGAGCGGTGGGGCTGTTTGCCGAAACGGTGAGATCGAGCGCCAGATGGCCTTCAGGTGAGCCGAAGCGCAAAAAGGCTTCGCTCAAGGTGGCAAAGACCGGCCCGGCATCTCCTCGCAGGGTGGTGCAGAAGTTCTTCGACTTGCCGAAGACGCCCGAGCGCTTCAGGAAGTCGATGCAGCCATAGATCTCGTCCATGTGGTGGCCAGCGCCGAGCGGGTAGAGCGAAAGCTGGGCTGCGACGTCCTGACCGATCCGGGTTGCGCCGGTCGCCGCCCGTAGGGCCCCATCGATCCGTCGGCCAAGCGGCATCTCGGTACTGCGGTTCCCGATCGGCGTGCAGATCGGATCGTCCGGCTCGCCGGGACAGCCCCGAGACACGGTGGCATGCAGCACACAGTGGACGCTGTTGCGGGAGGCGGCGACATGAAGATCGCGCATGGCCGGGAAGAGCTCTTCCGGCGGGCCAACCAGCAGTGTCGAGATGTCGTCGGTCTCGATGCGGAAGCGTTCCCGGTAAGGATCAAGAGCCGACAGACTGCCAAGGATGATGCGGACAAAGTCGTCCGCCATCGGATACAAGGAAACTTGCGCGCCAGAAAACATGATCCGCCTCGCTCCGCTGGTATTACCCAGATCAGCTTAAGGGTTTCGCGGCTTCGCGCTGCGCTCTCAGCCCCGGCGATACGGAGCACCCCTGTGGTGAGCGGGCGTAGAGCACGATTCGGAAGGACCCGCAAGCGGCGAACTTTGTCTGCCGGCATCGGCGCAGACAGGGACCGACAAGCTCGGAGCCGCATTGCCTGCTTTCAAGTTGAGGCAAAGTTTGCCTCATGACTGCGGCGCGTTGCCGATTGGCAAGCTTTCGGCCGCAAGCAGAACGGCAGCTTCTTTTGCCGGAACTGTAGAAGCAGGCGTCCGTCATTGCACAGTCTTACTGCTGAAGACGCAGGCGTCCCGGAGGGGAACCCGTCAGTGCGGCGGCGTGAAGGGGACAGCTTCCCGTTCCCCGCCGCCGAACCCGTTATTCGTCCGCCCGCATCCTTCGCCTGTCCTCCACTCGGGCCGGACGGAGCCAGACACTGCGATCTCCCCCGGCGTTCCGCGGAGGCTCACGGTCTGCCCGACATGCAAGATCCCGTCGATGCCCGCCATCGTCTCCAGCCGATGGGTCACGCTGATCCTCGTGATACGGAGCCCTTTCAAGCTCTCGTTGATGTGTCTCTCGTTGTCCATGTCGAGGTGGGCCGTACCCTCGTCCAGGAGTAGGATCCTTGGCCGCCTGTACAGGGCGCGGGCCAGCAGCACACGCTGCTTCTGGCCGCCGGAGAGCGAGCTTCCCATGTCGCCGATGAGGGTGTTGTAGGCCATCGGCATCGCCATGATCTCCTCGTGGATGCGGGCGGTCCTCGCGCATTCGATCATCCGCTCACGGTCGAACTCCGGATCGAAGAAACAGAGGTTGTCCGCGACCGAGCCGGACAGGAGTTGATCCTCCTGCATCACGGCGCCAACCTGCTCGCGATATGCCCGTGGCCCGATCACCGGGAGGGGGATGCCGTCGATCAGGACCTCCCCGCTGGTCGGCTCGAACAGCCCGAGCATGATCTTGGCGAGGGTCGTCTTGCCGCCGCCCGACGGCCCCATCATTGCAATGAACTGGCCAGGTTCGACCGCTATGTTGACGTTCTCCAGGATGAGCGGCTCGGTGTCGGCATAGCGGAAGCACACGTTTCGCAACTCAATGCGGCCCTCGATCGCACGCGCGTAGGCAAGAGGCCTGTCCTGCCCGCGCTCAGGCGCGGCAAGCGCGATGTCGGCGAGGCGCTCGAGGTGCAGGCCGAGAATCCGGAACTCGAGCGCCTTTTCGACCAGCGTTATCGCCTTGACTGAGAAGTGCCCCTTATAGCTCATGAAGGCGAAAATCATCCCAACCGTGAGGGCGTTGTCGAGCGCGAGGCCGGCTGCGAGATAGATGACGATGATGTTCTCGAGCCCGAAGATGATGTCGTTGAGGGTCCTGAACGTCACCCAAGCGCGTCCAAGTCGCACGTTGGCATTCACCAGGTCGGCGTATCGGTTGAGCCACTGGCCCTCGCGCTCGTCCTCCCGGTTGAACAGCTTCAGGGTCTGGATCGCCCGGATTGTCTCGATGAAGGTCGAGTTCTCCAGCGCCTTGCTCCGGATCGCCGCATCGGTGCGTTCCCATAGCAGCGAAAACAGGGCGAGGCGCACGGCCGCATACAGAGCGACCGCGAGCAGGACGATGGTCGCGAGCATCCTGCTGTAGACGAAGATCATCGTCAGCGTCGCGACCGCCATCACCCCGTCAATGATGCCCGTGATTGCCCAGGAGCTCAAGGACGAACGACAGTGCTAGGATCTGCACCAACGCATGAGGGGCACCCCGTAGGTGCCCCCAAAAAGTCCGGAGCGGCAGCCGCGTCCGCTCGTCCTTGGCCGTGAAGGCTGCCGTCGGCCACAGCTCGACGGCGACGCCGGTGAGGTGCTTCGATGCCGCGTCAAGGGAATAGCGCCTCTCGCCCGAGCCGGGATCGTGGATCACGATTCCCTTTTGCGTGACCGCCTTGAGCACCACGAAGTGGTCAAGGTCCCAATGCGCGATCGCAGGCAGGCGAAGTTGCGGCAGGTGGCCGAGTTCGAAGCGCACCGACCGACAGGCGAGGTGCAACTGCGCGGCGATCTGAGTGAGACCGAGCAGGGTCACGCCCTTTAACGAGACAGGGAAGCGGCGGCGGAGCGTGTTCAGGTCGATCCTGTGGCCATGGTACGACGCGACCATAGCTAGGCAGGCGATGCCGCATTCCGTGGCTTCCGTCTGAATCATGACCGGAAGGCGCCGTCGGCCAGTGAAGTTGAGGAGCGGGTTCATGTGCGTGCGCTGAGAAGCGGATCGAGCAGCCACTTCATGAGTGAGCGCTTCTCCAGGATGATGTCTGCCTTGAGTAGCATCCCGGGCTGGAGCGGCACCTTTTGCCCATAGGCGTCGATGTCCGGTCGATCGAGGGCCGCCGTAACCCGGTACACGGATTCCTTTAGCGGGATCGGCACGGCAAGATCGGAGGGGATCAGGATCGTCCGCGAGACCTGGACGGTGTGCCCGCTGTACGTCCCGAAGCTCTGGTAGGGGAACGCATCGTAAAGGAGGCGGACAGGCTGGCCGATACGGACGAAGCCGATCGCGCGGGTCGGCACGAACAGCTCGGCCTGGAGCTGGGCATCCGTCGGCATGATGGCGAGCAACAGCAAGCGGGGGTCCGCGGTTTCGCCGGGTGTTGCGTGAAGCGATGCGACGCGGCCGGCCGTCGGGGAACGGATCACGTAGGCGCGGCGGCCGTTGATCTCGGCAATGTGCTGCTCCGTAGCAGAGAACTCGTTGCGCAGGAGTTGGACCTTGTCGGCGATGGTGGCCGGGACCTCCTCAAGGGAGTACCGCGTCTCGGCAAGCTGGCCCTGGCGGGCGGCGATCTGCTGGCGGAGGGCGGTCAGGCCCTGCCTCTGCTCCACAAGCGTCTCCTGCCGCCGCTTGAGTTCGAGTTCGGACATGATGCCCTTGGCGCTGAGCTTGGCCACGGGCGCGACCATGGCTTCGGAGAGGCGGATTCGCTCCGCCTGGAACTCAACCTGCTCGTCAAGCCCGGACCGCGCCCTGCCGCGGCGCGACGATCCGCACGGTGCCGGTGGCCGGGGTCAAATATCCGCTGACGGTCTCCTTGCGGGAGTACTGCGCAAGAGCGAGGAACACAACGATGAGTGCGACGAGCGCCACCGCCGACCACGCCATGATCCTGGTCGAGACCGGTTGAAGCAGGACGACCTCGCCCCATTGCCGGCCGTTCTGCTCGAACTCGATGACTTCTGGCCGGAAGAGCTGACGCACTAGTGTCACGGCAATGCTCCAGGGCTGGGCGGGGTGCGATGCGGCGATCCCTGAAAACCTCAAACGCCACCCGAGCCTCTTTCCGTTCGGAGACAGGTCTTTTTGACCGAGGACTCATTGCCGAAGATGTCGGTTGAGTCCATTTGGTACCGTGATCGACAGGTACGCACCTGATTAGTGGGCAGCGGCGAGTTCGAGACTCCTGACGTTGCGGCAACATCAGGCCTGTTAGGCTGGGGCGTGTGGCTTCTCGCGGCGCTAGTCCCGCGAGCCACCTGCTATCACCTCACGAAGTTCGTTGTTCGAATCCGATCACCTCAATTCATGGGGGGCGAGCGCTTTGGCTCCGTTACCTCGATCCGATCACCGATACGTGTGATTTCAAAGGTTAGGGCCTCGACACCTGCCACTTGCGGGGCGGAAAGAATCACCCGCTGGCCGGGGAGCAGTGTCGACATCAAGCGGACTGGGGTCGCGTCTGGACCAGAGGCTAAAGTGGCAACCAGACTGTAGCCATCGCTCTCGACTGTGTAGTACGCGGTTCCCGAGACCCTACCCAGATCGATGCTTGCGCCTTCGATTGGTTGCAGGTCGGCAGCGAGAGCGCCACCGGGGAGGAAGACGGCCGTCCCAATGATCGCGCCAGAAAACCAGTGCATGGCAGACCTCTTTTTTCAGGGCTCGCAACAGGGCACGTGCCCGACGCAGGTGCGCGCGGCTCGGCCTAAAGCCGGCATCGACTGGAATGTGCCAGTTCGTGTTTCGGCCTTTGCCTCCATGCCCGCAAGATTTCGCGTATTACGGCTGATTATCCGGCGCGGGACCGGCGCTGGCATTTCCCAAATGGGAACAGAATGGAAATATTGTCCGGTCTGGTTTGATCGAACTATTGCCTGGGCCGGTCTGTCGCCCTCAGCGGGCTCCTCATCCGGATTGCGGCCCAGGTGAGGAGGGTCTGTTTCGGGGAGGTGCGAACATCTGGAGCTTCGTGACCAGCACCGACAGCTCACTCTGGCGTGCAATGTTGAGCTTGGAGAAGGCGCGCTTCAATACGGTGCGCGCACTGCCTTCGGTGATGCCGATGCGCTCGGCTGCATCCCTGGGGGGCAGGCCGCTGCCCACGAGTTCGGACAGGCGCGCCTCGCCCTGCGTGAGGCCCAGTAGCACCAGACTATCCAGGACACTCTTGGCGGAGGTCGCCCCGACTTCGTTCAGGAGCAGCATGGCCCCTCCCGAGCCGACGGTGAGGCCCTGCGGGCAATTGGTCTCACCCAAGCGCACTGGGACCCCTTGCACGAACAGGGCCGAGCGCCCAGGCTGTCCGGAGAGGGTCACAGGACCGGGCAGCGAGCCCACTCCGGGTAGCAGGCAGGCGGCGATTAGACGATCAAGAGCGACTTGCTCCGAGGCCCTGGTGGCGAGGAGGCGGCCGCGCTGGATGGTGATGCCATCCCCGAGAAGCCTCCGCGCCGCCTCGTTGACGAAGGTGGATCCGCCCCGCTGGTCGAGGAAGATCACGCCGCAGTCCAGTCGCTCCATGCCCAAGGTCAACTCAGTATTCATCAATTTCGCTTCGGCGAGCCTTGCGGTGATCGCCAGCGCTCGTTCGGCATGCCCCGCCAGGAGCGCAAAGCGCTCCATCTCAATGGCTTCGAAGGTGCCTTTCCGGTGATCACCCTGCACGCTGATCGCGACGCGACAACCAGGGTGGGGATCGAACACACAGGCCAGGAAGCCGCCGAGCCGGTGTTGGCGACGGAATTCCTGATAGAAGGGGTCGCGAGCCATCTCCTCGGGCGTAAAGACATCGGCGTCGGTCCAGACCCGCGTCGGACCGAGCCTCCCGATGCGGGCAGCCCCGGCATCGAGTTGCCACCATTCGCGTTCGTATTCCTCGGCAGCCTCCCGCAGGTTGGGCGAAACGCCAATGGCCATCGTTCGAACATCCGCCAGCGGGACCATGACCGTCCCAAGCCCGCCGACTGCTCGCGCGATATGATGGAGCGCTTCAGGCCACCGTTCCAACTCCAGGGACGCGGCATAGAGGCAATCGATGGCAGCGAAAAGCTCTGCCTCGGTCATCCTGCTCTCCAATGCGCTTGCGCGGCATCCCTCGCTCAGGCCGGGTACACCCCTGCCTTCACGAATGCTTAGCCGCATCGGGCCGCGCCGTCGGCGGGCCTGCGTCCTTGGTATCGTCCTCGAAGAAGCGCGGGAACGTGGCCTGCGCTACGAAACGCCTTCGCCTGTTGGAAAAAGGGATGTACGCGCGTCCAAGAGGCGGATCCCGCAAATGGATTAGCGGAAGCGAGAGTGCGCACGCTACAGACTTTAGTCTGTCCATCGGCTCCTCCCTCGGGGTACGCAACCACTCGGTTCAGGAGCGAACTCGGCAAAGGTGCCGATCAAAAGCGGCTCGTCGGGAGCCAGAGATCAACGCAAGGACGTGGCTTCAGTGAAGAGGATAAGCCGCGTCGCTGGGCTGTCAAGCGGCGGCGGCGTGCCTCCATGATCGTTGATCGTGAGGTATGTTCAAAACTCGGCGGTAACGGGTCGCCCAGTCCGAGTGGGTGCCACGCTGCCCACACAGAACAAGCCGATGATGCCCGTGGGCGGCTGTCAGGCATTGGCCTTGCCGTTCCCCAGTTCCTGCACAGAACCGCGCAGCAGGCGATAGAGGCCGAATACGGGACGGCAACCTTTGCAAGCGTGATCGAGGTACTCCGTGGTCCAGCAGAGAGGAACTGAATTGCCATGGCTTATGATTAAAGGGTCGGAGCGAGCGGTCCGCCGATGACTGCGGAGGCTGGCTTCTGGCGCGACTATGACCGCTCGCGAGATCGCCCGGCGATGTCTGCTTCCAGGAAGCGGTGAAGCTGATCTCTACGGCAGAAATTCGGGCGCAAAGCTGCCTTCCCCTCCACCTTGCGGCGGGCGCAACAACCCTCACCTCCAGAAGGATAGGTCCACAAGGGCGTCAGTTCCTCTTAGCCCAAGGATTCGACGATGCGGTCGTCACCACGGGGCGGTCTCCTCCCGCTAAAGGGCTTGCCGACGGATGCAACCCGAGGGCGAATGACCGCGTGGCTGCACGAACAGCGCTCCGTTCGGCGCGCGAAGACCTCGTCGCCTTCCTGAAGGGCTGAAAGGCCAGTGAAGCCGTTTCGCAATCCCTATATATTGGCGGACAACCCAGACTGAGGAGGTACGGATGAGTATCGCCAACGAACGCGCAGTGCTTGCCGGCGGCTGCTTTTGGGGGATGCAG
>NZ_JABVCF010000049.1 GCF_014595955.1 Pseudaminobacter soli (ex Zhang et al. 2022) | reverse complement strand
GCGGCGGCTTTCCTCGCGCCGTGGCAGCTTCCAGTTCGGTCGCGGGAAATGGCAGGTGTAGCCGTTCGGATAGCGTTCGAGATAGTCCTGATGCTCGGGCTCCGCTTCCCAGAATTCGCCCGCCGGCTTCACTTCGGTCACGACCTTGCCGGGCCACAAGCCCGAGGCCTCGACATCGGCAATGGTGTCTTCCGCAATGCGCTTCTGTTCGTCATTCACGTAGAAAATTGCCGAGCGGTAGCTCGTGCCGACATCATTGCCCTGGCGATTGCGTGTCGTCGGATCGTGAATCTGGAAAAAGAACTCGAGCAGTTCACGATAGCTGATCCTGGCCGGATCAAAAATGATCTCGATTGCCTCGGCATGGCCCCCGTGATTGCGGTAGGTGGCGTTGGGCATGTCGCCGCCAGTGTAGCCGACACGCGTCGAGATCACGCCGGGATGGCGACGGATCAGATCCTGCATCCCCCAAAAGCAGCCGCCGGCAAGCACTGCGCGTTCGTTGGCGATACTCATCCGTACCTCCTCAGTCTGGG
>NZ_JABVCF010000048.1 GCF_014595955.1 Pseudaminobacter soli (ex Zhang et al. 2022) | reverse complement strand
GGCGCCAAGGTCATCGCCTCGGCCTTCGGCGACATCGGCTTCGAGGTGATCGCCGGGCCGCTCTTCCAGACGCCGGAAGAAGCGGCTGACCTTGCAGTCAAATCGAGGGTGCATGTGGTGGGCATCTCCTCGCTCGCCGCGGGTCACAAGACGCTCGTCCCGCAGTTGCTAGAGGCGCTGAAGGCGCAGGGAGCGCAAGATATCCTCGTTGTGGCCGGGGGCGTCGTGCCGCGCCAGGACTATCAGCATCTCTATGACCAGGGTGTCGCTGCTGTCTTCGGGCCTGGCACCAACGTCCTCGACGCCGCCCGCGTTGTGCTCGACCTTCTGGAAGGTCGCCGTCGCAACCAGTAACGTTCCCCGGCAAGTTGTGCAGCGCGGCTCGTGCGATGCGCCATTTCCCGCCGCTGCGGCGTGAACTCGGAACGCACGTTGCTCTAGGGTGTTGCCGATCTTGCCGCGCGCCATGCCTTCAGGATCGCGTCAGCCGAGACATGGGCCTGTTGCAAGTCCGTCGCCCAGGAACTGACTGATATGCGCATGACCTGTCGGTCGCGCCATGTGGCGCCACCCGCGAAACAGGTTCCGTCGGACTGAATTCCGGCAATGACCTCCCGGGTGAGCCGATCGCCCAGTTCCGAGGCCTCGTTTGCTCCAAACC
>NZ_JABVCF010000047.1 GCF_014595955.1 Pseudaminobacter soli (ex Zhang et al. 2022) | reverse complement strand
CGCGATGCGCGCGAGTTCATCGGCAAGGACCTCCTCATCATCGGCACCAGCTACTCGGCCGAGGACATCGGCTCGCAATGCTGGAAGTACGGCTGCAAGTCGGTGACGGTCAGCCACCGGACCGCGCCGATGGGCTTCAAGTGGCCGGACAACTGGCAGGAGGTGCCGCTGCTCGAGCGGGTCGACGGCAACACCGCCACCTTCAAGGACGGCTCGACCGCCCGGGTCGACGCCATCATCCTGTGCACCGGCTACAAGCACCACTTCCCGTTCCTGCCCGACGATCTCCGGCTGAAGACCAAAAACCGGCTGGCGGCGGCCGACCTCTACAAGGGCGTCGTCTACGTCCACAATCCGGCGCTGTTCTACCTCGGCATGCAGGACCAGTGGTACACCTTCAACATGTTCGACGCGCAGGCCTGGTGGGTGCGCGACGTCATCCTCGGCCGCCTCGCGCCGCCGACAGCGAAGGCCGAGTTGGTCGCCGACGTCGAGCGCCGGGTGGCCGAAGAGGATGCCGGCACGGACGCCTATGACGCGATCCGCTACCAGGGCGACTACGTCAAGGAACTGATCGCCGAGACCGACTACCCGAGCTTCGACGTCGACGGCGCCAACGAGGCGTTCTTCCAGTGGAAGAAGCACAAGGTGAAGGACATCATGAAGTTCCGCGACAACAGCTAC
>NZ_JABVCF010000046.1 GCF_014595955.1 Pseudaminobacter soli (ex Zhang et al. 2022) | reverse complement strand
TCAGTATACCACAACGCTTCGGATCGACTTGCCCTGGTTCATCAGGTCAAAGCCCTTGTTGATGTCCTCCAGCGGCATGGTGTGGGTGATCATCGGGTCGATCTGGATCTTGCCCTCCATGTACCAGTCGACGATCTTCGGCACGTCGGTGCGGCCGCGCGCGCCGCCGAAGGCCGTGCCCTTCCAGGTGCGGCCGGTGACCAGTTGGAACGGACGGGTCGAAATCTCCTGGCCGGCGCCGGCGACGCCGATGATGATCGATTCGCCCCAGCCGCGATGCGCCGATTCCAGCGCCTGGCGCATGACCTTCACATTGCCGGTGCAGTCGAAGGTGTAATCGGCGCCGCCGATCTGGTCGGCGCCGCGCTTCGTCAGGTTGACGAGGTAGGGGACGATGTCGCCTTCGACTTCCTTGGGATTGACGAAGTGGGTCATGCCGAAGCGCTCGCCCCAGGCCTTCTTGTCGTTGTTGAGGTCGACGCCGATGATCATGTCGGCGCCGACCAGGCGTAGGCCCTGGATGACGTTGAGGCCGATGCCGCCGAGGCCGAAGACGACCGCGGTCGAGCCCGGCGCCACCTTCGCCGTGTTGATGACGGCACCGATGCCGGTGGTCACGCCGCAGCCGATGTAGCAGATCTTGTCGAAGGGCGCGTCCGGATTGACCTTGGCGAGCGCGATCTCCGGCAGCACCGTGTGGTTGGAGAAGGTCGAGCAGCCCATGTA
>NZ_JABVCF010000045.1 GCF_014595955.1 Pseudaminobacter soli (ex Zhang et al. 2022) | reverse complement strand
GGGATCAGTTCGTCGAGCTTCGACCTGGCCGATCCGGCAAGGCCTTTCAGCCGCCTGGGGGAATGGGAAGCAGGCAAGGTCGAAGCGGTGCTGGACCGCATCAACGGCTTCATGATCCACAACAACTGCGAGAACGAGGATTTCGATCTGTTCTCGCGAATGCTCGACCAGATCGAGGCTCGATACGGTGAGCTGCTGCACTATGCCGATTGGGTGAGCCTCGGCGGCGGCATCCACTTTACGGGCGAGGGCTATCCGATCGACGCGCTTTGCGATCGTCTTCGTGCGTTTTCCGAGCGCTTCGGGGTGCAGGTGTACCTCGAGCCTGGAGAGGCGGCCATCACTCAATGTGCAACGCTAGAAGTCACCGTGCTCGACACGCTGTTCAACGGGAAGCATCTCGCGGTCGTGGATTCCTCGATCGAGGCCCATATGCTCGACCTTCTGATCTACCGTGAAGAAGCGAGCGTCGAACCGGATACCGGACCGCACGAGTACATGGTCTGCGGCAAGTCGTGCCTGGCCGGCGACGTGTTCGGCACGTTCCGTTTCGAAGAACCTCTGAAGATCGGTGACCGCATCTCGATCCAGGATGCCGCCGGCTATACCATGGTGAAGAAGAACTGGTTCAATGGCGTGCGGATGCCCGCCATCGCGATCCGCGAGCTCGACGGCTCGGTCAGGATGGTCCGCGAGTTCACTTACGCGGACTTCGAATCGAGCCTTTCCTGAAGGCTCGATCATTTTTCCGGAAAGAAGGAGAACCCTCCCCTAAATGAAGAAGCATGTCCTCATCATCGGCGCGGGCGGTGTGGCCCAGGTCGTCGCGCACAAATGCGCCCAGAACAACGAT
>NZ_JABVCF010000044.1 GCF_014595955.1 Pseudaminobacter soli (ex Zhang et al. 2022) | reverse complement strand
GACATTATGGCACTCGTCCGCCGGGAGGCGGATCTTCAGAGCCGGTCTGTTGCAGGGCAGATCGCCCATTGGCTAAAGATCGGTCGGGCAATCGAACGTTCCAGCACTTTCGACTATAGCCGGATCAAGCTGGCACTCGAGGGTAGGCTCGACACGGCCGAACTCAAAGAGGGAGAAGAAGCCGTCTGGCTGGACGAGTTCACCAACAAGATGGCTGAACCGACGGCGCATGAACAGGAGTTCTTCACTCAGCGCAGAATGTTCGTGACCGCCCAGCGACCTTCCTGCGCCAGGGCAAAACCGCGATAACCTTCTGCACGTCGTGGTCGCCCGACCACATTGCTCTGAACACGATTAAGGTGACATACGAAAATGACAAGCTCCGGGCCTCATGCCCAAGGGAATCCTTAGGGTGTTCGAGTTCGTTGATCTCTTAGCCGCGAGGAAGGATTCAAATCCTCCGGGAGAAGTCGTTTTGGCTCTTCCGCCGGCTATTCCACGACGAGCTCCCGCTGCCGCGCGTAATGCCGAAGTCGCTTCTTGAGCTGAGTCGTGCGGCGCCGCAGCAACGGTGGAGCTCGAGGAAATGGGCCGCGATGATTGAGTGCTGCAAATGGGCGGAAAGCAAGCAGCACGACGCGGCGCGCGAGCAGCGCCATCATGGACGGCGGGTTGCAAATGGCCTTGCTCGATGATGGATCCTGCTCGACGCGAGCGGGTACACGAGGGCCACATCCTCAAGTGTAAGGTTGGGTAATGCGATGCCCGATGCGTCGTATACCGCCTTCAGGACATTATCCCAAGCGCTCTGGGCTCGCATATCGGCTAGAACATTCCCACTATACATGACCGCATAGAGACGTTCGGTGTGACGGATGATCCGTCCGATAGCGTCCCGGAGCGCGTCAAG
>NZ_JABVCF010000043.1 GCF_014595955.1 Pseudaminobacter soli (ex Zhang et al. 2022) | reverse complement strand
CTTATTCCTGGATGCTGACGACCACGCCGGCGCCGACGGTGCGGCCGCCCTCGCGGATGGCGAAGCGCAGCTTCTCCTCCATCGCGATCGGCACGATCAGCTCGACGTCGACCGTCACATTGTCGCCCGGCATCACCATCTCGGTGCCCTCCTGCAGCTTCACGACGCCGGTCACGTCGGTGGTGCGGAAGTAGAACTGCGGCCGGTAGTTGGTGAAGAACGGCGTGTGGCGACCGCCCTCCTCCTTGGTCAGGATGTAGGCCTCGGCCTTGAACTTGGTGTGCGGCTTCACCGAGCCCGGCTTGCACAGCACCTGGCCGCGCTCCACGTCCTCGCGGCCGATACCGCGCAGCAGCGCGCCGATGTTGTCGCCCGCCTGGCCCTGGTCGAGCAGCTTGCGGAACATCTCGACGCCGGTGCAGGTGGTCTTCGCCGTCGGCCGGATGCCGACGATCTCGAGTTCCTCGCCGACCTTGACGATGCCGCGTTCGACGCGGCCGGTCACCACGGTGCCGCGGCCGGAAATCGAGAACACGTCCTCGATCGGCATCAGGAACGGCTGGTCGATCGGGCGCTCCGGCGTCGGGATGTAGGAGTCAACCGCTTCCATCAGTTCGCGGATGGCCTTCTCGCCGATCTCCTTGTTCGAGTCCTCAAGCGCGGCCAGCGCCGAGCCCTTGATGATCGGAATGTCGTCGCCGGGGAACTCGTTCTTCGACAGAAGCTCGCGCACCTCGAGCTCGACCAGTTCGAGCAGTTCCGGATCGTCGACCTGGTCGACCTTGTTCAGGAACACCACGATCGACGGCACGCCGACCTGGCGGGCGAGCAGAATGTGCTCGCGCGTCTGCGGCATCGGGCCGTCGGCAGCCGACACCACCAGGATCGCGCCGTCCATCTGCGCCGCGCCGGTGATCATGTTCTTCACGTAGTCGGCGTGGCCGGGGCAGTCGACGTGGGCGTAGTGGCGGTTCGGCGTCTCGTACTCGACGTGCGAGGTCGAGATCGTGATGCCGCGCGCCTTCTCCTCCGGCGCCGCGTCGATCTGGTCATAGGCGCGGAATTCGCCGAAAAACTTCGTGATCGCCGCCGTCAGCGACGTCTTGCCATGGTCGACATGGCCGATCGTACCAATGTTCACATGCGGCTTCGTACGCTCGAATTTGCTCTTGGCCAT
>NZ_JABVCF010000042.1 GCF_014595955.1 Pseudaminobacter soli (ex Zhang et al. 2022) | reverse complement strand
CGGGGGCAGCGTGACCATCCAGTTCGCACCGGAAGCCATCGAGCAGTGGCCGATCGAGCGGCTGAGGCCCTATGCCAAGAACGCGAAGACGCATGCGCCGGACCAGGTGGCGAGAATAGCCGCCAGCATGGCCGAGTTCAGCTGGACGGTGCCAGTCCTGGTCTCGGCCGAGGGCGAGGTGATCGCGGGCCACGGCCGCATCCTGGCGGCCGGTGAACTCGGGCTGGCAAATGTGCCGGTGATCGTGCTCGAGCACCTCAGCGAAGCGCAGCGGCGGGCGTATCGGATCGCCGACAACAAATTGACCGAACTCGGCGGCTGGGACGACAGCCTGCTGTCCGATGAGCTTCAGGCACTCAGCGCCGACGGCTTTGATCTTTCCCTCACCGGCCTCGACGAGGCCGAACTCGATCGGCTCCTGGGCGAGCTTGGCGAGAACACAGGAGTGATTGCCGGCGAAGATGAAGTTCCGGAGCCGCCGGCTGAGCCCGTCACCCGTCCCGGTGATCTCTGGGTGCTCGGCCGGCATCGGCTGCTCTGCGGCGATGCCACCGTGGCCAGCGATGTCGAGCGGCTGCTGGCCGGAACCGTTCCGCACCTGATGGTGACCGACCCGCCCTATGGCGTAGAGTACGATCCCACCTGGAGGAATGAGGTGGGCGTGTCGACCGCCAGCCGCACCGGCAAAGTGGCGAACGATCACCGCGCCGACTGGCGTGAGGCCTGGGCGCTGTTTCCCGGCGATGTCGCTTATGTCTGGCATGCCGGTGTGCACGCCTCCACGGTGGCCGACAGTCTGGTCGCCGCCGGCTTCGGCATTCGTTCCCAGATCATCTGGGCGAAGCCGCGCCTGGTGCTGAGCCGCGGCCACTATCATTGGCAGCACGAGCCGGCCTGGTATGCTGTTCGAGACGGGGCGACCGGCCACTGGCAGGGAGCCCGTGACCTGACCACCATCTGGGAGATTGGCAGTGCTGATCAGGGCGAGGACGACGCCACCGTGCATGGCACGCAGAAGCCGGTCGAATGCATGCGCCGGCCGATCCTCAACAACAGCGCCACAGGGGCTGCGGTCTACGAGCCGTTCTCGGGATCGGGCACCACCATCATAGCCGCCGAGACCACTGGCCGCGCCTGCTTCGCCATGGAACTCGACCCGCGCTACTGCGATGTGGCGGTGGAGCGCTGGCAGCGGTTTACCGGCCGGCAGGCGGTGCGCCAG
>NZ_JABVCF010000041.1 GCF_014595955.1 Pseudaminobacter soli (ex Zhang et al. 2022) | reverse complement strand
TGACCTTGCCCTGCTGAAATAATCCATTTTGAAGTAAGCTCTGGCCCATTGAGAGGACCAGGGAATGAAGCGCAACCGTTTCACGGACGAACAGATTATCGGCATTCTGAAGGAGCACGAGGCGGGCACGGCGGTCTCGGAACTTTGCCGCAAGCACGGCGTCAGCGATGCCAGCATCTATAAGTGGAAAGCCAAATTCGGCGGCATGGACGTGTCCGAGGCCAAGCGACTGAAGACGCTGGAGGACGAAAACACAAAGCTGAAGCGGCTTCTGGCGGATGCGATGCTCGACAATGCCGCTCTGAAGGATCTTCTGGGAAAGAAGTGGTGACGCCCGCAGCAAAGCGGAGAGCTGTCGCGCATCTGATCAACCAACATCGGATGAGTGAACGGCGGGCGTGTAAAGCCATTGGCTTTTGCCGAATGACGATCCGTTACGAAACCAGCCGTGGCGACGATCATGGCCTTCGCGAGCGCATGAAGGCATTGGCGCATGAACGTCGCCGCTTCGGCTATCGACGCATTCATGTGCTGCTCAGGCGCGAGGGACACCTGGTAAACCACAAGAAGCTCTTCCGGCTCTATCGGGAGGAGAAGCTGACGGTGCGTAAGCGCGGCGGCCGGAAGCGAGCGATCGGCACACGCGCACCGATGCTGATCCCGATGGCGGCCAATGATCGTTGGTCGCTGGACTTCGTGTCGGATCTCACCGATGGACGCAGGTTCCGGATTCTGACGGTCGTCGATGATTGCACGAGGGAATGCCTGGCACTCGTCGCCGATACGTCACTTTCTGGTTTGCGGGTCGCCCGTGAGCTTGATCGGATCATCGAGGAGCGCGGCAAGCCCAGGATGATCGTCAGTGACAACGGCAGCGAGTTCACCAGCAACGCGATCCTGCAATGGACGGACCGGATCAAGGTGGATTGGCACTACATCGCGCCTGGCAAGCCGATCCAGAACGCCTTCATCGAAAGCTTCAATGGGCGGCTGCGAGACGAGTTCTTGAATGAAACCCTCTTCTCGTCACTGACCCATGCTCGATCAGCGCTTTCGAATTGGCGCAGCGATTACAACGGTCACCGACCGCACTCCGGCCTCGGCTGGCTGACACCTGCCGAGTTCGCCCAGACCATCAACCCGCGACGTGACGCGGTGCTGCGCAGCCGAAATGGCTCCGCACCGCAACCCGCCGCTACCGCCCCATATACCGCAACCAAAAACCGCTGGAGCGAACTCAAAACTGGATAAAACTTGGGGGCAAGGTCAGG
>NZ_JABVCF010000040.1 GCF_014595955.1 Pseudaminobacter soli (ex Zhang et al. 2022) | reverse complement strand
TGGCATAGGGCCTCAGCCGCTCGATCGGCCACTGCTCGATGGCTTCCGGTGCGAACTGGATGGTCACGCTGCCCCCGCTGATCGACCTGGCTTCCGGACTCCGTTGCTGGACTCCGTTGGTTGGACCCTTGGCTGGATCCCCGGGATCCAGCTGGAGTCCACCCACTCAGACCCGCAACACGCACGCTTAATCAAAGGCTTACGCGGTCAGCCCGCTGGCTGGACTCCGGGGTGGCTTCCCAAAAAATCGGCCCTGTCACTAGCGATGCGCCGGGCTGCGCCCCCCAGCCATAGTTCAACGCCCCGGAAGGACCCGTGCCGAGCCCCGCCAGTGATCGATTGAAGTACTATAGCAGGCGCGCAAGCCTTTGAAAAGGCAAAGTAATTTTGCAATTCTACCTTTGTTTTCGCTCTGGTACGATGACGATGACTATTTAGCCGCATGCAGTGCGACCCTTAACAAGGGCTACCGACGTGGTCTTCCGCCGGCGTCCGCAATGGGTGGGAAACGGACTGGCAGGTTTCGGGCGGCTACTTCGGGAAAGCTGCCCTTCACCTGATCAACGACCTTCGGCAGGGAAGCGCCCCAGGGAGTGGCGGCAAGTAATCGAACTCTTACATGACCCCGGGCGGCCGATCAGTGAGCTGGCAGCCGCGGTGGAACGGGCGGCTGATGCTTCTCTCTCCCGGGCCGCTGATGATCCGGCATTCGTAGAGGCGTTCTATCGGCTGCTTCAGATCCCCGACGCGGTGAAGTCTTCCAATGTCCAGGAGAAGCTTGTAGGCCTTGGAATACACGTCCCGCTTTCCCCTACCCTCGACGATGTACTCGTCGGCTTTGATCAGGCGCTTGAGGTGGCGCGCAGGCGTCGCCAACGCGGCGTCACTGATTTCGGGCTGATTGCAAAAGCATCCGCGATCTCGGCTCTCAAGAGCCTCGTCCATGAACGTGCGCCCACATTATGGGAAGCAAGCGCCAAGGATGATCTGGCCACAATCGCCACCTTTGCCTCCACAAAGGGTTTTGGCGATCTTGCTCGCCGGTTCTTCACCAACATGCTGGAGAGCCACCTCAACTATTTCCTGGACCGTGAGACGCCGCGCCACATCGGCGTGGGGCGTCGCCTGAAATCGATCGGCGACCTGGCCTCCTTCGACCTGGCGATCCGCCGCCATTGCGAGGAGACCACTGTGATTATGCACCGCTTTGCCCAGGACTGGCTCGGCAAGAACCGCTTCCACCTCGGCAAGGAACTCGACCGCGAGGATGCCAGAGACTTCGCATCGTATGCGTTTGCGAAGATCAGGACGGAGATGTCGGCATGTGAATCGGCGTGCAATTTTGACCCCGTAGCTGGGAGGATCGGCGTCCAAAATTGACCCCCCTCATTCAGTCGATCAGCACTCATCCGTTTGTTTCGGCGAGCGGATGGAGAGGGGATGAAGTCAGTGGATACGATCGCCCGGGTCCGGCGTGCCTTCTATGTTCAAGGATGGTCGCTGAAGCGGATCAGCCGCGAGTTGCATGTGTCGCGCAACACGGTGCGCCGGATATTGCGGTCCGGCGAGACCTCCTTCTCCTACGAGCGTGAGCGTCAGCCGCAGCCGAAGATCGGGCCCTGGCAGGTGCAGCTTGATGCTCTGCTCGACGGCAACGACGCGAAGCAGAAGCGCGAGCGCCTGACGCTGATCCGCATCTATGAGGAACTGCGGGCGCTGGGCTACGAGGGCAGCTACGACGCGATCC
>NZ_JABVCF010000004.1 GCF_014595955.1 Pseudaminobacter soli (ex Zhang et al. 2022) | reverse complement strand
GGATCGCGTCGTAGCTGCCCTCGTAGCCCAGCGCCCGCAGTTCCTCATAGATGCGGATCAGCGTCAGGCGCTCGCGCCTCTGCTTCGCGTCGTTGCCGTCGAGCAGAGCATCAAGCTGCACCTGCCAGGGCCCGATCTTCGGCTGCGGCTGGCGCTCACGCTCGTAGGAGAAGGAGGTCTCGTCGGACCGCAATATCCGGCGCACCGTGTTGCGCGACACATGCAGCTCGCGGCTGATCCGCTTCAGCGACCATCCTTGAACATAAAACGCACGCCGGACCCGGGCGATCGTATCCACTGACTTCATCCCCTCTCCATCCGCTCGCCGAAACAAACGGATGGTTGCTGATCGACTGAATGAGGGGGGTCAATTTTGGACGCCGATCCTCCCTGCTAAGGGGTCAAAATTGCACGCCGATTCACAGGCCTTGAGCGCACATCGACTCCTTCATCGCGTCAAAGAGCCTATCTATCTTCGCTTGCTTCGACTTCTTTCTCTCCTTTTCGAGTCGGCTCCGCTCCATGAGAGCGGAGTCCAAGTCGATGCGGAAAGTGTTGCCCTTCTTTTTCCAAATCAAGTCGTAGCCGTCGCGCTGTGAGTTGGGGACGACCGTTGCTTCCGCACTCACGCTGCGGTCTCTCTTAGACTCGCGCTGAACTGTAATCTTCATTGCACTCACCCTCCCATCTTTGGATGGGAAGATGCTTCTCCGACAGGCCGGGTTTGTCAAGTATATAATCGCCACGCAGCGGCAAGAACATTACCGGAACATTTTTTAGGTGCAATCGGCCAAGCGCACGGTAGATCTTGCAAAGATCGTCCCGGTCAGAGCGTCTTCGCGACCTCTTCCAACTGCTCGGCGCATTTGCCCCAGCCCTCGTGAAAGCCCATCTTCTCGTGCGCCTCGCGGTCCTCGTCGGTCCAGTGCAGGGCGCGTGCGGTGTAACGCGTCTTGCCGCCCTCGTCCTCGAAGGTGAGCACGCCCGTGAAGAAGGGTTTTTGCGACGGCGTCCAAGCATCCGTGAAGGCGTCGGTGAACACCAGCTTCTCGTTCGGCACCACTTCCAGATAGAGACCGTGGTTGGGGTATTCGTTGCCGTCGGGGTCGCGCATGATCACGCTACTCTTGCCTCCGGGCCTCAGGTCGACCTGGGCGCCGGCGATCGTCCATGGTTTCGGCACGAACCACAACTTCATCAGTTCCGGTTCGGTCCAGCAGCGCCACACCTTCTCACGGGGTGCGTCTATGAGTCGGGTGAGAACGAGCTCGCGGCTGTCGGCGGGTTGCTGGCTGGCACTCATGGACCATCTCCTTGGTTTGCAATACTGCCGCTAGGACGCGCCTGGGAGGCGGACTCCGACAGCTGCGCGCAAAAATGATCAGCCGCGCTTCGCCTCCACCGCGTCCCAGAACAGCGCGGCGATGTCGGCCCCGCCGAAGCGCTTCACTTCGCGGATCCCGGTGGGCGAGGTGACGTTGATCTCGGTGAGATAGTCGCCAATCACGTCGATGCCGACCAGCACGAAGCCACGCTCCCTCAGCGAGGGGCCGATGCGCTCGCAGATCTCGCGCTCGCGCGCGGTGAGTTCGGTCTTCTCGGCGCGGCCGCCGACATGCATGTTGGAGCGCGAATCGTGCTCGGCCGGGACGCGGTTGATCGCGCCGACCGGCTCGCCGTCGATCAGGATGATGCGCTTGTCGCCTTTGCGCACCTCCTTGAGGTATTGCTGCACAATGAACGGCTCGCGGAACATCTGCGCGAACATCTCCAGCAGAGATGCCAGATTGCGGTCGGCTTCATGCAGGTGGAAGATGCCGGCGCCGCCGTTTCCGTAGAGCGGCTTGACGATGATGTCGCCGTGCTTGCGGCGGAAGTCGTCGACCTCGCGCGGATCCTTGGTGATGAGCGTCTCCGGCATCAGGTCCGGGAATTCGGTGACGAAGATCTTCTCCGGGCTGTTTCGCACCCAGGCAGGATCGTTCACGACCAGCGTCTTCGGGTGGATACGTTCGAGAATGTGGGTGGTGGTGATGTAGTTCATGTCGAAGGGCGGATCCTGCCTGAGCAGCACCACGTCCATTTCCGACAGGTCGGTTCGGACCTGTTCGCCGAGCGTGAAGTGGTTGCCCTTCTCGTCACGGACAGCGAGTTCCTCGACCCGTGCAAAAACCTTTCCGTCCGACTGGCTCAGACGGTCTGGCGTGTAGTGGTAGAGAGAATGACCGCGCCGCTGCGCCTCCAGCGCTAGCGCGAAGGTCGTGTCGCCGGCGATATTGACGGTGGCGATGTGGTCCATCTGGATGGCGATGCGAAGGGCCATTTCTCGTCTCTGCGTTTCGCGGACTGTTGCCCGCCTCGTTGCGAGAGAGATGGCGGGGCGTCCTCCGGTCTGTCAAGGACTAGAAAGGGCAGGCTAGAACAGGATGATCAGGAATTGATGACGATCAAGCCGGCCACGATCAGAGTTGCACCGAATGCGTATCGGAAACTGAGCGTTTCGCCCAATAGACCCCATGCCAGCAACGGCACCGCGCAGAAGCTTAGCGCCATGAACGGATATGCGACAATCAGAGGTACGGATCTCAAGACGTAGACCCAAACGACCGTGCCGATGCCATAAATCGCGAAGGCGGCGATCAGATAGGGATCGAACATGATGGCGATTAGGCTGGCGGTACCAACGTCGCCAACGCGTGCACTCGTCAGTTTGAAGAGGATTTGGCCTGCCGATATCAGCAAGGGAGTAAGGATCAGGCCGGCGAGAACGGGAAGAGGCAAGCTCAGCATTGGGCCTCCAGCCGATCCTCACAGTAGTAAATGTCGCGACCGATATTCACGCAGACATGGTCTTTGGGAACGGGATGCATCGCTCGCAGGAACGAGTGCGGGTAGGGGAAGAAATTGAAGTGCGGATTGAATGAATAGAGATATTCGCGTTCGCGCGGCACCACGATGATAAGCCGCTTGCGCGCGATGCGGCGCAATTCGGCGATTGCCCGCCGGTAGTCCAGCACATGCTCGATGACATGCGTGCATATGACTGTGTCGAATTCGCCGTCGGCGAAGGGCAACGCCTCTATACGGGCGGCCATATAGTCGATGCCGTCGATCGCTGCGGCGTCCTCGATAACGAAATCCACTCCGACAAAGCGGCCGGTACAGTTCCGCGACTGGCGGATTTTCTTTAGAAGGATGCCGGTGCCGCAGCCGACATCGCAAACTGAATCGCCGACCGTGTCGGCGATAATACGGGCAATGCAGGCTTGCGAATTATCGGTGCCTTCATGAACTCGGGGGTGCTCGCGGTAGAGGGTCTCGTATTCTTCAGCAGTGAGAAATGCTGCCCTTTCGCGAAATGCGGCCAACCGGCCGATATGGTCGCCCCACACCAGCGTGGCTAGGCTGCGGAACAGGCTGGAATCCCGTAGGATCGGCGGCAGGACGTCTTCCAGAATGAAGCGGATTCTATTGGTCGTTTCGCGGTTCACGAAATTCTCCGCAGTGAGATCAGACGGTTCGATCCTTGGCATGCGGAGCGCCGGACTCCGCGCGGGCTGCGCGCGCCGAGCGCATGCTGAGGTAGAAAATCCGCTTCTGCTCAGCGCGCCCCCGCGACACGGAGTCGAGGACAAGCCCAGTTACCATCATGAGCATCGAAAGCATCAGGAGCGCTACGGAAAGGACCCAGGTCGGAATTCGCGGAACAAGGCCGGTCTCAAAATATTCGACCAGCACAGGAATCATCAGGGTGAGACTCGCTGCCAGAAGCAGGGCCGCGAATATGCCGAAGAAGCGCAGTGGCTGTGTCTCCTTCATCAGCATAGCGAACATCCAGAGAATTCTGGCACCATCCCTATAGGTCGACAGCTTGGACGAAGAGCCTTCGGGACGTCGGCCATAGTTTAGAGTGATCTCTGCCACCGGCAGCTTGAGCTGCGAGGCGTGCACCGACATCTCGGTCTCGATCTCAAAACCGCCGGACACTGCCGGAAAACTTTTGACGAAACGTCGCGAGAACGCGCGATAGCCGGAGAAGATGTCGGTGAAGTCGCGGCCGAAGAGGCGCTTATAGAGCCCGTTGAACAATCGATTGCCGAAGGCATGGCCGGTGCGCCCCGCATCGCTCGTGACCCCTTGCCGGGTCCCCACCACCATGTCCGCGCGCTCGGTAAGCAGTGTGTTTATGAGCTGCGGAGCGTCCTCCGGGGCATAAGTTCCGTCGCCGTCCGCCATTAGATAAATGTCGGCGTCGATATCGGCGAACATACGACGCACCACATTGCCCTTGCCCTGACGCGTCTCGCGCACCACGATCGCGCCCGCTGCCCGGGCCTTGGGCGCCGTCAGATCGCTGGAGTTGTTGTCGTACACGTAGATCACGGCAGTGGGGAGCGTTTCGCGAAATCGCGCTACCACATCGCCGATAGTGAGTTCTTCGTTATAGCAAGGCAGAAGCACGGCCACTGACGGGTCTCGGCCAATCGCATGCGCCATCATGTACCCCCACCGGTCGCTTCACCTTAATCAGCACGGGCCCGACCTTGACGCTCATGGCAGCTTTCAGCAGTTGTCTGCCGTAATCGCTCTGCGTCCTCGTCGGTAACGGCTAGCGCAAGAACGGATATGCCGTGACCATACGTCGAAGCAGTTAAGGCGCGGTTAGCCAAGCGCGAGCTTTACCGTTAACAATTTGCACAATATTTACCTTGACGCGTTAGCGGGTACTTCACGAATACTCGGGCAATCCACATGACGTCTTCTGCCACGACAGCGGATTTTCCCGCGGCAAATACGGAAGCTCGCGGCATGGACGCACTTGCCGCGCTGGTGGTCGCGCTCATTCCTCTCATCTTGCATGCCGTTCGCGGCTTTCCATCGCTCGCCAACAGCGGCGGCGACAACGACAGCGTGCTGCGGCTCGTGCAGGTGCGCGACCTGCTCGGCGGGCAGGGCTGGTTCGACATGACGCAGTACCGCATGGGGCTGGAAGGCGGCTTTCCCATGCACTGGTCGCGGCTGGTGGACGCCCCGCTTGCGCTGCTAGTGGCACTCTTTGGCGAGACTGCAGCGTTGGTCATCTGGCCGACCGCGCTGTTTGCGCTCTCGCTCTTCCTCATCATCCGTGCCACGCGCCAGATCGGAGGAGCCGCCGCTCAATTGCCGGCCGCTGCGCTCGGCGGTTTGGCGCTCCATTTCATTAACGTCTTTCGACCGGGCGCGATCGACCATCATAATGTTCAGCTGACGCTGACGTTGGCGACACTGCTGTTTCTGATCGGGGCGCGCAGGTCCGGTCCGGCAGGGTGGCTGGCGGGCACCTGCGCGGGGCTGATGCTGGCGGTCGGCATGGAGACGGCGCCCTACGTCGCGGTCGCCTGTGCGATCGCGGCCCTCTGCTTCCTATCTGGGGGTGAAGCGAATGTGCGGCTTGCGCGCAACTATGGCGCGGGTTTCGCCATCTCCAGCGCGCTTGCGCTGGCGGTGACGTCGCCCATGCGCGACCGGTTTGCCGTCCATTGCGATGCCCTATCCTTTCCGCAGACCTCGCTTGCGCTGCTCGGCGGGGGTGGGCTTTGCCTAATCGCATTGACCCCCGTGCTGAGAGCTACCTCTTTTCGGCGCTTCGTTGCGCTCGGAGCACTGGGTTTCCTTGCCGCGGTCGCCATTCTGTCAGCATTCCCGCAATGCGTCGCCGCCCCCTATGCCTCGCTCGATCCGCGTCTCCAGTCTTTCCTGATCGACAACATATCGGAGGCGCAGTCGCTGCTCAGCACATTGCGCGGCGCCCCGGCGATGCTCGCCGTCTACTACGGTACACCCGTCTTAGCGATCATCTTGATAGGGTTGACGTTTGCGCGCCAAGGCTGGAACCGGGACCGGGCCCTTACGGCGGCCTTTCTCGCGGCAGCCGTGCTCGTCGCATTCTGGCAATTGCGAGGCGCGACCTTTGCTATCCCGCTGGCGGTGATTCCTCTTGCGGCGTGGGTCGCGGTCGTCCGCCGCAGGGCGGAAAAGGCACGGGGCCTTGTCCCGCAGCTTGCGCTGGCCGGCGCGTGGCTGGTTTCGGCCAACCTATTCTGGCAACTCGGCGCGATGGCACTGTCGTCCGCGACGGCAGAAGCTGCCAGCGACGATGAAGAAGCAGCCAAATGCTATGCCAAGACGGATTACGCGCCGCTCGCGGCCCTACCGCCGGGGACGGTGGTGGGCATCACCAATATGGGCTCTTCCGTTCTCGCCTACACGCCGCATCGCGCGCTGGCAGGCCCCTATCATCGCAACGCCGGGGGAATCGACGCCATGCTCGATGTGATGATGGCGGCCCCGGACGAAGCGAAGGCTGTCGTGCAGCGCGCGCAGGCATCCATCGTGGCGGTTTGCCCCGGCAACCCCGAGACTTCATTCATAGCCGAATGGGCTCCGAACGGGCTATTGGCTGGCCTCCTGAAGGGAAAAGCGCCGGACTGGCTTGAGCGCGTTGAAAGCACGGCCGATCAGCCGATCGTGATCTATACGCTGCGCGGATCCTGATCTGGCGTCAGGGCGCGGATGCAACCCCAGCAGCTGAACCGATACCTTTCTTCAATGTTTTGCTGCAACAGTTCGCGCCGGACGTACTGATATTGCAGGAAATTTGATGCAGCCGTTCTTTGCCGACGGCCCAGAACGCAGCGAAGGCACCGATCTCGCCTTCACCGATCCGATGACGGGGCTGGGCAACCATCGGCGCTTTTTCGACAAGGTAAGCCGGCTCATAAAGGCCAGGGCCGACGATCCCGCTCCTTTTGCGATAGGCATCGTCGACCTCGACGGCTTCAAGCCGATCAATGATCTGTTCGGGCGCAAGGCAGGTGACGACATCCTCGTCCAGGTGGCGATGCGCCTGCGTGCCGCGATGGAGTCGGGAGCCAGCGTCGCCCGGGTGGGGCCGGACGAATTTGCCTTCCTCTACCCGATGGTTTTTTCCGAGGAGGCTGCCGCGGATCGCGCCAGGATGCTGATCGAAATCCTGTCCGCACCTTACGATGTGGGTGACCGCATGGCGCGGCTATCGGCTTCGGTCGGCTGCTCCCTGTTCTACTTCGGCGACGAGACCACCGAGATCCTCGTCGATAAGGCGGAAAGCGCCCTCTATCAGGCCAAGCGCAGCGGCCGCGGCCGGGTGGTGGTCTATACCCGCGAGATGGAAGAGGCGGCCATGCGCGTGACGCGCATCGAGCAGGCGCTGCGCCGAGCCGTGGCGGCCGGCGAGGTCGAACCGCACTTCCAGCCCATCATCGACCTGAAGATGCGGCAAATCCGCGGCTTCGAAACCCTGGCGCGGTGGTCGGACCCGGACCTTGGCCCGGTTTCGCCGGCCGTGTTCATCCCGATCGCCGAGGAGCGCGGCATCATCGGGCCGCTGGCGCAACTCGTCCTGCGCAAGGCGACCGAAGCGGCCCGTGCCTGGCCGGACGACCTGTTCCTGTCGTTCAATCTCTCGCCGTCACAGTTGGTGGATCAGAACACCGGGCTGCACATCCTCACGATCCTCGATCGAACCGGCTTCGACCCGAGGCGGTTGGAGATCGAGATCACCGAAACCGGCCTGATGAGCGATCCCTGCTCGGCGGCAAAGATCATAGAGGATCTTCGCCGCTGCGGGATAAGAGTGGCGCTCGACGATTTCGGGACCGGCCTTTCCTCGCTCGGGCGGCTGCGTGAATTCCACTTCGACAAGCTGAAGATCGACCGCAGCTTCGTCTCGTCGATCCTCGAAGACCGGCCATCCGAGCACATCATCCGAGCCATCCTGGCGATGTGCGACGGCCTCGGCATGGAAGCCGTAGCCGAGGGGATCGAGGAGGAAGGGCAGGCGGAGCGGCTGACTCAGTTCGGCTGCTGGGGCGGGCAAGGCTATCTTTTCGGCCGACCCGCTTGCGCGCAAACGACGATCGGCCTTCTGCGGGACAGCCTTAGGCTGAAGGCGCTGCTGGCCTGATCAGCCGTCTTGCGAAGCCCCCTGCTCCTCGAGGTAGATTTGTCTCGCAGGACCTGACGTAGCGTTCTATATCGGCGGAATCCTCACCGAGCAGGACCGAGAATGCCACATCCAGCCAGATACGCCGACCTCGAAGGTGCCGCCGTCCTCATCACCGGCGGGGGATCTGGGATCGGCGCTGCGCTGACCGAAGGCTTTGTCGCCCAGGGCGCACGTGTCGCCTTCCTCGACATCGCCGAGGAGCCGAGCGAAGCACTGCGTGACCGGCTGGGCCGCGCCTATTCGTCAAGACCGCTCTTCATCCGCTGCGACCTGCGCGACATCGACGCGCTGAAGGCCGCGGTGGCTAAGGCCGAAGCGGCGCATGGCGCGGCCACCGTGCTCGTCAATAACGCCGGCTGGGACGACCGCCACGACATGGCGGAGGTGACGGTCGAGTACTGGGACAACAACCAGGCAATCAATCTCAGGCCGCAGTTCTTCACCGCCCAGGCGGTGGCGTCGGGGATGCGTGCAGCCGGCCGAGGCTCGATCATCAACTTCACCTCCACCTCCTTCATGATCAATCATCCCGATCTGCCGGCCTACACTGCTGCCAAGGCGGGCATCATCGGGCTGACGAAAGGCCTTGCAGGCAAGCTCGGGCCGTGGGGCATACGCGTGAACGCCGTCGCTCCGGGCTGGGTGATGACGGAGCGCCAGCGGCAGCTTTGGGTCACCGAGGAGAGCATCGCGGCGCACGTCGCCCGCCAGTGCATCCGCGAGGAGATGCAGCCGGAGGACATGGTCGGGCCCTGCCTATTCCTGGCTTCCGACGCTTCCCGTATGCTGACGGCACAGACGATGATCGTCGATGGAGGTTTCCTGTGAGCGGAACCCGTGAGGCAGCCGTCGCCGCTGCCGACTGGGGCACCACCCGGCTGCGTATCTGGCTGCTCGACAGTTACGGCGAGATCCTTGCCGAGCGCCGCAGCGACGAAGGCCTGCTCGCGGCGCAGCCCGACCGTTTCGAGGAAATCCTCGAGCGCCATCTCGGCGAAATGGGCGCTTCGGCTGACCTCCCGGTGGTGATCTGCGGTATGGCCGGCGCGCGTCAGGGTTGGATTGAGGCGCCCTATGCGAGCGTACCCGCATCGCTGGCCGACATATTCGGGGCGGCGGTGCGCGTGCCTTCCGCTAAGCGCGACGTGCGCATCGTTCCCGGGCTGGCGCAGCGTGACGCGGACAGGCCCGACGTCATGCGCGGCGAGGAAACGCAGCTTGCGGGCGCCGTGGCCAAGATCGGCTCCGGCCGGCATATCGTCTGCATGCCTGGCACCCATTCCAAATGGGTGGATATCGTCGACGGCACCGTCGCTTTCTTCCAAACCTTCATGACCGGCGAGATGTTTTCCGTGCTCAGCGGGCATTCGATCCTTGCTCACTCCATAGCGAAGGATGCGCGGGTCGCGGCAAAGGATCCGCATTTCGCAAACAATGTCCGGAAGGCCTTGTCTTCGGTAGCCCCGCTGGAGACCGGACTGTTCCGCTTCCGCGCGGGATCGCTGCTCCACGGCTTGGCTCCGCATGATGCCGCGGCCGCTCTGTCCGGTCTTCTGATCGGTTCGGAGATCGCAGCCGCGAAGGCGCTTTTCGCGCTCGCCGACAGCCCAGTGGTTCTGATCGCATCCGGCACTTTGTGCGATCTTTATCAGGCAGCGCTCGGCTGGGCAGGCATGGACTGCATCACCGTCGATGCCGACGAAGCCGTGCGGCTGGGTCTCATCCACGCGGCGCGTGAGCTCGGCATGATCAAGGAGGTGACAGGATGAGCGTCCCCTTTCCAAGCATGCGTCGCGGCATTGTCGCAATCCTCCGCGGCCTGCGACCCGAAGAGGCGGTCGAGATCGGCTCGGTCATTTACGAGGCCGGGATCGAAGCCATCGAGGTTCCGCTGAATTCGCCGGACCCGTTCCGCTCGATCGAGGCGCTGGTGCAGGCTTTGCCCGCCGAGGCGCTGATCGGCGGCGGCACGGTACTGCGCGCCGAGGATGTCGACCGGCTCAAGGATGTGGGCGGCCGTCTGCTGGTTAGCCCGAACATCCAGGCCGAGGTGATGATGCGCGCCACCGACCTTGGGCTGGTTACGCTGCCCGGCGTGTTCACCCCGACGGAGGCTTTTCAGGCGCTGCGGCTCGGGGCGTCGGCGCTGAAATTCTTTCCCGCCAGCGTGCTGGGGCCGAGCGGCATCGCGGCAATGAAAGCGGTGCTGCCGAAGGAGGCTCTGGTTGGCGTCGTCGGTGGCGTGTCGGATATGGACTTCGCCGCCTATGCCAAGGTCGGCGTCCGCACCTTCGGGCTCGGCTCCAGCCTGTTCAAGCCTGGCATGGGCGTGGATGGGGTCAGCCAGCGCGCCATCGCCGCGGCCGACGCATGGGACCGCGTTTTTTGTGCCCCCGACGTCTAGCGTGGGTACACTTGGGGGACTGCGGCGCTGGCCGGAACTGGTAGGTGACGAGTCGAGCCTCCTCGTCGATACTGTAGCCCCCGGCGTGCTCAGACTGTCGGAGGCGGTCGTCTCGGAACGGGAGCGGGCCTACTTCTACCTCCTGATCGGACACGATGCGGACTGCCTGATCGATGGCGGATGGGGCTTCTGTTCCTCCCTGGACGCGCTTCGGCCCGATCGGTCGAAGCCGCTGCTCGCCATCGCTACCCATAGCCATTTCGACCATATCGGCCTCTTGCATCTCGCCGGGACCCGCTATGGTCATCCAGCCGAGGCTGCAGTCTTCGCCGATCCGCACCCGGTGGCGACGCAGGCGCTGCCCTATCTCGACGGTCTCGAGGCTCTAGCCGGGGGCGGCCGGATCGACCCTGCATCCGTCCGGCAGCGCGCCTGCCCTCTGGACGCTTTACTCGCGGAGGGCGGCACTGTCGACATAGGCGGCCGGGCGCTGACGGTGTTGCACACGCCCGGCCATTCGCCCGGATCGCTCACGATCCTGGATGCCGCGAACGGCCTGCTCTTCTGCGCCGACGTGGTGCATGACGGGCACATTTGGGACGATATTCCGGGCACCGACCGGGGCGCGCTGCTCAGGTCGCATGATCGGCTGCTGGAGGTCGATTTCGCGCTAGCCTGTCCCGGCCACGGGGCCATTCTCTCGCGCGCTGCGTTCCAGGATCGGATCGCGCGCTACCGCCGGGATATCGGCGCCTGAGGGATTTTTGGATGGCCTCGCCTCGCCTCTACTTCATCTTCGAGCCGGAGGAGGCGTGCCGTACGCTGCTCCTGCAGGACGGGTTCCGCGAGGAGCACGCGCTCGAGATTTCCTCCTACCTGGCGCAGAGCACCGACCTTGCTCCGGAATTGGCGGAAATCGCCGACGCCTGCCGCCGGCGCGGCATCGATTTCAGGCCGACCCCGCTCGATGCTGCTGCAGCCGACCTGGCAGATGCTGACCCGCGGACCTCCATGGCCTGGACCATCAGCGATGGCATCGCCTATTTCCGCGGCAGCGGCGGGCCGGCGTTGGCGCGGCTGAGGGGCATGCAAACGATCGGGTCGGACGACTCGCTATTTGCGCTGTGCCAGGACAAGTTCCGCTCCGGCGCAGTCCTTGGGGCGATGGGCCTTCCCGTTCCCGCCGCCGGGCTTGCTCGCAACGGCAGATGGCTCGTCGAGCCGCCGGTTTCCAGAGCCGGCTATTTCGTCAAGCCGAACAGGCTCGGCGCCAAGATCGGGATCTGGCCGGATTCGCGCTGCCAAAACCTGGATGTGGCGCTGGAACTCAGCCGGTGCGTCCATTCGGCCTACCGGGACGACGTCGTCGTCCAGCCCTATGTGCAAGGCCGCAACGTGCGCGCGAGCTTCCTGGCCGTGGACCCGAAGGCGGGTGTCGACGCGCTCGGCGTCTTCTTCGTCGACTCCGGCGGCGACTTCCAGACGATGGCAGATTCCATAGCGCTCTATGGCGACACGGGCGCCGCGACAAAAGCCAGCGGAGCCTATCGCGAGCCAGAACTGGTGCCGGTGGCTGCCGTCCAGCCGGTGGCGGACCGGCGTATCCGCGAGATCGCCGCGGTGCTGATCGACGTCCTCGGCGTCAAGGACGTATTCTCGATGGATCTGCGGGTCGAGGAGGATGACACCGTCCATCTCATCGAGTTCGAGGTCTGCCCCGGCCTGCCCTGTTTCGACTTCCGCGCCTATTGCCAGGCGCAGTGGGGGCTTTCGCTGGCGGACTCGATCGCGGGGACGGCGGCCCGGCGGCTTCCGCCGCGGTAGCCTTCGCTAGCGGCCGCCCCGGGCTGTTCAAGTCAGGCCTTGGCCACGCAGACGTTGGTGTGGCCGGCGCCCACGAAGCCAAGATGGCCCGCCGCGGCCTTGGACAGGTCGAGTATGCGGCCGCGCACGAACGGCCCCCGGTCGTTGATGCGCACGACGACGCTCTTGCCGTTGCGCTTGTTGGTAACCCGGACCTTGGTCCCGAAGGGAAGGCTGCGATGGGCGGCCGTCAGCTTGGCGGGATTCATCCGCTCGCCGGAGGCCGTCTTGGAGGTGAGAGCGTACCAGGACGCCCCGCCGCACTGTGCCGAAGCCACGCTGTTCGCAGCCACAAGCATTGCCCCCGCGGCAACCGAGATCGCCGCGGCCTTGCCGCAGTTCATCTTCATGTGGATCCCACTCCGTAACTAAGTAGTACGAGTGGACTCATCGAAGCGAATGGGGCAGTGCGTGGGGCGAGAGTCGGGCGATTCCGGGGCAAACCGGTAACGTCTGATTGCAGTCGCTTACAGTTCGTGAGGCCGAACGCTCCCGTTACGCTAACGCCGGGAGGGTCCCTCGGTTCCACCTCGAACCGGATGCACCGGCTCTGTTACTCCCATCTTACGCTCTGCGCGCCTGCCCTTGACATATCTCCTGGGCTGCTCGACCTGTCGCAGTCTGGACGTAGAAACAAACTCATGAGGGAGTGAGCCGATGTTCCGCTGGGGTGTCCTGTCGACTGCCAAGATCGCACGCGAGCAGCTTGTGCCGGCCATTCTGGACGCAGAGAACGGGGTGCTTGCCGCCGTGGCCAGCCGCGACCTCGCCAAGGCCCAGGCATTCGCGAGGCGGTTCGGCGCTGCGCATGCTTTCGGTTCCTACGAGGAGATGCTGCGCTCGGACACGATCGACGGCGTCTATATCCCGCTGCCGACCTCGCAGCACGTCGAATGGGCGGTAAAGGCGGCGGACGCGGGCAAGCATGTGCTCGTTGAGAAGCCGCTCGCGCTCGAGGCCAGGGACATCGAGCAGGTGATCGCCGCGCGGGAACGCAACAAGGTGCTCATCTGCGAAGCGTTCATGGTGATCTACCACCCGCAGTGGAAGAAGGTGCGCGAACTCGTGCAGGGCGGCGCAATCGGCCGGCTCCGGCATGTGCAGGGCGCATTCTCCTATTACAATGTCGACCCGAACAACATGCGCAACCAGCCGGAGCTCGGCGGCGGCGCGCTGCCCGACATCGGCGTCTACCCGACCGTGTCGACGCGCTTCGTCACTGGCAAGGAGCCGACGCGCATCCAGGCGACCGTCGAGCGCGATCCGAAATTCGGGACCGACATCTACTCCAGCACCAAGGCGGATTTCGGCGATTTCCACCTCACCTTCTACTGCTCGACCCAGATGGCGCTGCGCCAATTCATGGTCTTCCACGGCGAGAAGGGTTTTATCGAGGTGCACGCTCCCTTCAACGCCGGCGATTACGACCATCACCGCATTGAACTGCACAACCAGAACCACACCGAGGCGACCGTCTTCCGCTTCCCCGCGACGCGCCAGTACCGGCTGCAGGTCGAGACTTTCGCCCTCGCCGCGCAGGGCGGCAGTGAAGAGGTCTTCACGCTTGAGGACTCGGTGAAGAACCAGAAGGCGATCGATGCGATCTTCCGGGCGTCCGAGAAGGAAGGCTGGGTGGACGTCTGAAAGCCGCCGGTCGCCTTGGCACTCGCGAAGTTGACGCAAGGTAATACGCCCCGGCCCAGCGTTTAGGGAGCAGCTTTGCTGGAGGACGCTTGCGCGTCCGAGAGGTGGTTCTTATATACGCCGCAGAGCGCCAGAGCCGGCCGAAACCGGGACTTTTGCGCGGAATTTCCCGTGAACAGGGGCCGTCTCCGGAACGCCTCATTGGGTCCTGACGGTCTGCTTAAAGGAGAGACATACATGGCTAAAGTTATCGGCATCGACCTCGGAACAACCAATTCCTGTGTTGCCGTCATGGACGGCAAGGATGCCAAGGTCATCGAAAACGCGGAGGGAGCGCGCACGACCCCATCGATCGTCGCTTTCACCAACGACGGCGAACGCCTCGTCGGCCAGCCGGCCAAGCGTCAGGCGGTCACCAATCCCGAGAACACCATTTTCGCCGTGAAGCGCCTCATCGGCCGCCGCTATGACGATCCGGTGACCGAGAAGGACAAGAAGCTCGTCCCCTATCATATCGTGCGGGGTGACAATGGCGACGCCTGGGTGGAAGCCGGCGGCAAGAAGCTGTCGCCCTCCCAGATCTCCGCGATGATCCTGCAGAAGATGAAGGAGACCGCGGAAGCCTATCTCGGCGAGAAGGTCGAGAAGGCCGTCATCACCGTTCCTGCCTATTTCAACGACGCCCAGCGCCAGGCGACCAAGGACGCCGGCAAGATCGCGGGCCTCGAAGTGCTCCGCATCATCAACGAGCCGACCGCGGCCGCACTCGCCTACGGCCTCGACAAGAAGGAAGGCAAGACCATCGCCGTCTATGACCTTGGCGGCGGCACCTTCGACATTTCGATCCTCGAGATCGGCGACGGCGTATTCGAGGTGAAGTCGACCAATGGCGACACATTCCTCGGCGGCGAGGATTTCGACATGCGCCTGGTCGAGTACCTGGCTGCCGAGTTCAAGAAGGAACAGGGCATCGACCTGAAGAACGACAAGCTCGCCCTGCAGCGTCTCAAGGAGGCTTCTGAGAAGGCCAAGATCGAGCTGTCCTCTTCGGCACAGACCGAGATCAACCTGCCCTTCATCACCGCGGACCAGACCGGTCCGAAGCACCTGACGATGAAGCTGACCCGGGCCAAGTTCGAGAGCCTGGTCGACGACCTGGTGCAGCGCACGGTCGAGCCGTGCAAGGCCGCGCTCCGGGATGCCGGCCTAAAGGCTGGCGAGATCGACGAGGTGGTTCTGGTCGGCGGCCAGACCCGCATGCCGAAGGTCCAGGAAGTGGTGAAGCAGTTCTTCGGCAAGGAGCCGCATAAGGGCGTCAACCCCGACGAGGTTGTCGCGCTGGGTGCTGCGATCCAGGCCGGCGTGCTGCAGGGCGACGTGAAGGACGTGCTGCTGCTCGACGTCACGCCGCTGTCGCTGGGCATCGAGACGCTGGGCGGCGTCTTCACCCGCCTCATCGAGCGCAACACCACGATCCCGACCAAGAAGAGCCAGACCTTCTCGACCGCCGAGGACAACCAGTCCGCGGTCACGATCCGGGTCTTCCAGGGCGAGCGCGAGATGGCGGCCGACAACAAGCTGCTCGGCCAGTTCGATCTGGTCGGCATCCCGCCGGCGCCGCGCGGCGTGCCGCAGATCGAGGTCTCGTTCGACATCGACGCCAACGGCATCGTCAACGTCACGGCCAAGGACAAGGGCACCGGCAAGGAGCACCAGATCCGCATCCAGGCTTCGGGCGGTCTCTCCGACACTGACATCGAGAAGATGGTGAAGGACGCCGAGGCGCATGCCGAGTCCGACAAGCAGCGGCGCGCCCTGGTCGAGGCCAGGAACCAGGCCGAGGCGCTGGTGCATTCGTCCGAGAAGTCGCTGAAGGAGTATGGCGACAAGGTTTCGGAGGCCGACCGTACCGCGATCGCCGACGCCATCGCCGCTCTGAAGACGGCTGCCGAGGGCGACGACGTCGACGCCATCCAGTCCGCGAGCCAGACCCTCGCCGAGGTGTCCATGAAACTCGGCCAGGCGATGTACGAGGCTTCCCAGAGGGAGGCCGCGGAGAGCGATGCCAAGGCGGATGCCGCCAAGGACTCGGACGTCGTCGACGCCGATTTCGAGGAGATCGACGAGGACGGCAAGAAGAAGTCGGCCTGATCGGCTTCTGGAAATTCTTTACCCGAGAAAGCCCGGCCCATGCGCCGGGCTTTTTCTTTTGCGCTGCGGATTAACAGCCGGTGCCTCGGGGATCACTCGCCCGGCTGGGAAACCGATGGCTGTACCATGGCGCTGTCGACCAACCTCAAGGACCTCACCACGCGCAAAATCCTCTGCAGTGCCGTGAAGTGCGTAAGCACAGCCATGGCGGCGAGCCCGGTCGAAAGCAGCCATTCGAACGGCAATGCGAAGCTGTCGAGCAGGCCGCAGACCACCAGCAGGGTACAGAGGAAGATCGCTCGTTCGGCCCGCTCGAACAGGTCCGGCCACTTGCGGTTGCCGACCGCGATCTCCAGCGCCGCCCGCGCCTTCGCGTAGGAGGTAAGCACGCCGCCAGCAAAGACGGCGAGCGCCAGTGCCCAGAGATCGTTCACCGCGGCGATCGCGCAGAGCACCGCCAGTTCCTGGTATCGGTCTGCGATCGCGTCGAGGTAGCCGCCGGTCTTGGTCGCCATCCTTCGCCGTCGCGCCACCGCCCCGTCGAGGCCGTCGAACAGGGCGGCGAATATCAGGGTCAGCCCGAAAAGCAGGGTGGACTCGTGATAGAGATAAAGGCCGCTGACGGCGAAGACGAGCAACGTGCCTGCGGCGGTCACCTGGTTCGGCGTCATCCCGACGCGAACAAGGGGGGATGCCAACCGCTCCAGAATTGGATCGAAACGGTCTCTCATCAATCCGTCGAGCATCCGACCGCCCCTTTTACCTGCGCCGCGCCCGGGCTTGTAATCTTACGAAGCATAATCCTTTAGCGGTATATGCGGGCGCTATGCTACAGGTGGTTTTCATGCAGCACACGACAAGCGTATGAGCGAGGACAGCGCTTCCAAAACGGCGTTGCGGATTGCGCAAGGCAGTCCTCCCGAGCGCATCGCATTCTGGATCGCCGTTTCCGGCGGCGCGGGCCTGTCCCCCTTGTGGCCGGGGACAGTCGGATCGGCGCTCGGCGTGGGATTGGCCGCTTGCCTAGTTCCCGCCGGTCAGATCGCGGCGTCAGTCGTGCTGGCCCTCGTTTTCGTGCTTGGTGTGTGGTCCTCGTCGGTGATCGAGTCGGAGTCGGGCAAGGACGATCCGCAGTTTGTCGTCATCGACGAGACGTTCGGAGCGGCGGCGACGTTGGTCCTTCTGCCTGTGGATCCCGTCTGGTGGATCGCTGGATTCCTCTTCTTCCGAATCTTCGATGTCTTGAAGCCCTGGCCGGCAAACCTCGTTCACAGGAGGATGCGCGGCGGGCTCGCCATCATGCTCGATGACGCAATTGCTGTCGCCTATGCGGTCGCGCTGCTACTGTCGGCCGCAGCCCTTTTCGGTTTCGTGACATGACCTTGCCGGATTCTTCCTGAGCCAAGGGCTGCAAGGGTGTGGCGTAAAGGCACAAAGCACAAGAAAAGTTCTCTGCCGCAGGCGTCGCATATGGCATAGGACGCCAGCAATTCCTAAATCGGGCACACTGCGGAAGGTTCTCGAAATGGCGGGCCGCTGAGAACACTCTTCCGTTTAGTCTAAAGGCATGTTCATGAAGGCTGATTTCTACGAAACACTGGGGGTCGGCAAGACCGCCGACGATAAGGAACTCAAGGGCGCATTCCGCAAGCTCGCCATGCAGTTCCACCCCGACCGCAACCCCGGTGACGCGGCGTGCGAGCAGAAGTTCAAGGAGATCAACGAAGCCTACGAGACTCTGAAGGATCCGCAGAAGCGCGCTGCCTATGACCGTTTCGGCCATGCCGCGTTCGAGCATGGCGGCAACGGCTTCGCCCACGGTTTCGCTGGCGGCGGCTTCTCCGACATCTTCGAGGACATCTTCGGGGAGATGATGGGTGGCGGGCGCCGTCGCTCCACAGGCGGGCGCGAGCGCGGTGCCGATCTCCGCTACAATATGGAAATCACCCTGGAGGAGGCCTACACGGGCAAGACCGCCCAGATCCGGGTGCCCGCCTCCATCTCGTGCACCGACTGTTCGGGCTCCGGAGCGAAGCCGGGCACCCAGCCGGTCACCTGCTCCCTCTGCGGCGGCTCGGGCCGCGTAAGGGCAGCCCAGGGCTTCTTCTCTATCGAGCGGACCTGTCCGCAGTGCCAGGGCCGCGGCCAGACCATCAAGGATCCTTGTCCAAAATGCGCAGGCCAGGGGCGGGTCACCGAGGAGCGCTCGCTGTCTGTCAACATTCCGGCGGGTATCGAGGATGGCACTCGCATCCGGCTCGCCAATGAGGGCGAGGCCGGCCTGCGCGGTGGGCCTCAGGGCGACCTCTACATCTTCCTCTCGGTGAAGCCGCACGAATTCTTCCAGCGCGACGGCGCCGATCTCTACTGCAAGGTGCCGATCTCGATGACGACCGCGGCGCTTGGCGGTTCCTTCGAGGTCACCACGCTGGACGGCTCGCAGACGCGCGTGAAGGTTCCCGAAGGGACGCAGAACGGCCGCCAGTTCCGCCTGAAGGGCAAGGGGATGCCGGTGCTGCGCCAGCCGGTCATCGGCGACCTCTATATCCAGACCGTGGTGGAGACGCCGCAGAACCTCACCAAGCGGCAGCGCGAGTTGCTCGAGGAGTTCGAGAGCCTTTCGTCGCAGGAGAACTCGCCGCAATCGAGCGGCTTCTTCTCGCGAATGAAGGATTTCTTCGAGTCTTTTGGCGAGCGCTGACATCGGAGCCGTTCCGCTTTCCATGAAGGCGGCGGCCTGCTATTTGGTCCACCGGGCGAGCGGCAGGAGACGAATTCATGCATAGCGCTTCGCAACTGCGCAGGACGATCGCCAAGAAATTCGATGAAGAGGTTCGCTTCTTCCGCGGCTGGATGGATAAGCCAAAGGCGGTTGGCGCAATCATCCCAACCAGTTCGATCACTGCCAAACGAATGGCGTCGGTGATCGACCCCTCGTCCGGCCTGCCCGTCCTGGAGATCGGGCCCGGAACGGGCGTCATCACCCGCGCTATCCTCGCCCGGGGCATTCCGGCCCGAAAACTCTATCTTGTCGAATATGCCCGCGACTTCGTGGAGCACCTCAGGCGGCATTTTCCAGACGTCAACGTGATCCAGGGCGACGCCTTTGATCTGACTGGCGCTCTAGGGGAGGATGCTCCGAAACAGTTCGACAGCGTCATTTCAGGTATTCCGCTGCTCAATTTCCCGGTGGAGCGTCGGGTAGCCTACATCGAGGATCTGCTCGATCGCGTGCCGCCCGGCAGGCCGGTCATCCAACTGACCTATGGCCCGAAATCCCCGGTCCCGCCGGGACTGGGGAATTACTCAGTGAAGCACTTTGATTTCGTGATTCGCAATCTTCCGCCCACCCAGCTCTGGCTCTATTCGCGCGACCGGCACTGAGCGCCATGCCGGGCCTGATCGGCCGAGCGCGGCCGATCAGAACTCGCGGCCAAGCTTCGCGTCGACGGAATGGCGGTTTCCGCCGCGGATGGCGAAGAAGATGAAGATCGCGGCCCAGAGGATCGACTTCTCGGACCCGGAATAGCCCTGGCCGAGCGTCACCCAGTGGAACCAGACCGTCACGAGGAGGACGATCGCCGCCGCGACGGATGCCGGGCGGGTGAAGAGGCCGATGGCGATCAGGATTCCGCCAAAGAACTCGGTCGCCGATAGCAGCGGCGACCAGAATGCGCCGGGATAAAAGCCCAGTTTCTCCACCGTCCCGACCGCCCCAAACGGGTTGACTATCTTCGGCGCGCCATGCGTGACGAGCGCAAGGCCGGCGACGACCCGCAGAAGCGTTTCCGCGCTTTCTCGGAGAGCGGCGTAGAGGCCCCCCAGTGCTGGGATGAAGAGCTTCCTATCCGATGATTCGCGCACCTGATTCTCCTGCCGAATTGCGGGGGCACAAGGAGGAGACGAATCGTAGGAAAGCAACTAAACTCCTCTAACAAAATTTTGATTTGCCTCGTCATAGCAGCGTCACCTCACCCGACGCGTCGCGATTTGCCCGTCCCGCTTCACGATTCTGAAACCCTATAGTCATCTTTTCGCCCGAAATTTGCCAATCCTGACAGTACGCAAGGGACGGAGCGACGATGAGGGGACACTCGTGAAGGCGCCACAGCGCCTGTCGGCCATGTTCGCGGCCGTCGTCCTTCCGCTTGCCATAGCCGCTTGCAGCCAGTCCACCGACATGGATGGCGGCATGAACTCGATGGCTATGCCCGCGCGCCACTACGGCTATTCCGCGGCCGATCGCGAATGCCTGATGCGGGCCATGTTCTTCGAAGCGGATCGCTCCAGCCGCGATGGCCTGGTCGCTGTCGGCACGGTCGTCATGAACCGGCTCCGGTCCGGCGAATGGGGCGACACGATCTGCCAGGTCGTCGGGGCGCCCGGACAGTTCGCGCCGGGCGTGCTGACGCGCGAGATGAATTCGCAGGAGCTGCCGGACGTCGCGGAAGCGGCCGATGCGGTGCTGAAGGGCGAGCGGCATTCGAAGGTGAAGAATGCCATGTTCTTCCACACGGCCGGCCTGAAGTTCCCCTACAGGAACATGCATTACACGCTGGTCGCCGGCGGCAACGCTTTTTACGAGAAGCGCAACCGGCAGGGCGATCCGGTTGTCCTGCCGCCCGAGAAGCCGAGATTCGAACCCGCCGTTATGGTGGCCGAGGCGGATGTTGGCCAGAAGGGTGATCGTCTCGCCGGGACGCGCGGCCCCCTTCCGGCTTCCGATGCCGCAGCCGCAGCCGCAGCCGCAAAGGCCGGCACCCAGATTGCGGCTGCCGACAACGTTGCCGCGCCGATCCCGGCCGCAATTTCCGCGCCCAAGGTGGAGCAGGGACCCGAGGAGCAGCAGCCGGTCACTGTCATGGCGATCGACGGCCCAACGCCCTCGACCGGTATTTCGTCCTCGCCGTTCGATGCGGTGGCCGGAATCGTGCTTCCGGAAACCACCAATGCCATCCCCTTCCCGAGTGCCTCGCGCCCTGCCCATGTTGAGCCACTGCCTGCCGCATCCGGCGAAATGTTGGTCGCCGCAGCCACGACCGGCCTGAGGGGCGGAATCCAGGCCGCGGCACCCGCCGAGACCCCCGTCGGCCAGGCCTTGGCGCCGGAGCCCGCTTCGATGGCGGCATTCGAGGTCGACGCGGAGGATGCAAGCGCGATCGGCGCCCTGCTGTTGGCGCAGGAACGCACGGCGCTAGGCTTCGAGTGAGTCAGCGAGCAGCCGCAAGGCTTTGTGACGGATGCTGGAAGAGACTTCACGGTGAAGGCACGAGAGGGACGTCGAAGGAACCCCCAGCCCGGCTTCAGCTTCTGGCGTAAACGTCCTCGTAGCGGATGATATCGTCCTCGCCGAGATAGCTGCCGGTCTGGACCTCGATGAGCACCATCGGCACCTTGCCGGGGTTTTCCATGCGGTGGACGGCGCCAAGCGGAATGTAGACGGACTGATTCTCCGAGACCAGCTTCACCTCGCCGTCGATCGTGACCTTCGCAGTGCCTTCCACCACGATCCAGTGTTCGGATCGATGATGATGCGACTGGAGCGACAGCGCAGCGCCCGGTTGCACCACGATGCGCTTGACCTGGAAACGCGGGCCGAGGACGAGGCTCTCGAACCAGCCCCAGGGCCGGTGGTCGACCGGGAAGCATTCGGCCTGCTGGGCACGCCGTGCCTTGAGCACGGCAACCGCATCCTTGACCTGCTGGCTGTCCGACTTTCGTGCCACCAGGACGGCGTCGGGCATCGCCACCGCGACGATGTCCTCGAGCCCGATGCCGACGAGTTCCAGCCTGGCCGATTCTGAACGCAGCAGCGTGTCGCGGCATCCGATCGCCGTGGCATTGCCCGCGCAAACGTTGCCTTCGCCGTCGGGGCCGCTCTCGTGCCAGACCGCATCCCAGCCGCCGAGGTCGGACCAACCCTTGTCGTAGGGAATGACCGAAAGGTTGTCCGCCCTTTCCATCACCGCATAGTCGACGGAAATCGCCTCGGCTTCTCTCCAGGGTTCGGACGCCAGGCGTACGAAGGCCAGATCCGACCTGGAATCCTTCACCGCCTGTGAAACCGGCTCGAACAGCCCCGGCGCGTGGGCCCTGAACGCGTCGATGATCGTGCGCGCGGTGAAGAGGAAGATTCCGGCGTTCCAGAGATAGTTTTTCGCTTCGAGCATGTCCGCGGCACGCGCGGCGTCGGGTTTTTCCACGAACCGGACCAGCGGTTGCGGCTTGAAATCGAACGCTCCGAGAGCCTCCTTCAGTTCCAGATAGCCGTAGCCGGTTTCCGGCCTCGTCGGCCGGATGCCGAAGGTTACGATTTGCCCGCTTCGGGCTGCCGGTGCTCCCGCCGCCACTGCCTCGCGGAAGGCCGCGGCATCGGGGATCACATGATCCGACGGCGCGACCAGCATGAGGGCGTCTGGATCCGAACGCTCCATCCAGAGCGCCGCGGCAAGGACCGCGGGGGCGGTGTTGCGCCCTTCCGGCTCGATCAGGATGGCCGCGGGGTCGCGCTCGATCGCTGCGAGCTGCTCGGTGACGATGAAGCGGAACGGATCGCCGGTGATGATCACGGGGCGGGCGAAGCCCGGGCCCGAAAGCCGCCGGGCCGAGGCCTGGAACAGGCTCTCCTCTCCCATCAACTGCGAAAACTGCTTCGGATAGCTTTTTCGCGACAGCGGCCAGAGCCGCGTCCCGGAACCGCCGCAGAGGAGAATCGGATGAATGGGAGACATGCCCTCGCCTTCCAGTGTCCCGCCTGCCGCAGCAGCCCAGGAAGACAGAAACGGGCGGCGCGCGTCAAGTCAAGCGTGTCGGCTGTTTCGGGCGGAGTACGCCGATATGGTTATGACACGAGGTAGACTGTATCCGACGCGTCTCCGCCCAATCCGGGAGCGGCGGCGCCTCGCTACGGTCTATCTTCTCCAGCTTGGCGGATTTGCGTGTAACCGCGGCCGATCGGATCGCGCGTGAGGGTCAGGCGATCCCGGCGAACATCCTCAGAAAAGAATGTCGCATGAGGTGGCCTCATGAAAATTGCGCGTTGACACCCGGTAACCCTCCGCTTAGATCAGCGGCGCACCTGCCCAGGTGGCGGAATTGGTAGACGCGCACGGTTCAGGTCCGTGTGCCGCGAGGCGTGGAGGTTCGAGTCCTCTCCTGGGCACCAAACTTCAGCGAAGTTTGGTGGAACGACAAAGAGCCCGGTTCGCCGGGCTTTTTTGTTGCCTTTTTCCTCTCCTCTCCACCGCTTCAAAGGAGCAAGCTCCCGGCCTTCCTGGCCCGGTCGTGCGCGCTGGATGTCGCCAAGGGCGATCCGATCACGACTGCCTTATCGGGCTGCGGGCGTCGGATGCGGAGCCCGCCCAACTGCCGTCAGCCCACATGGCCGAGAATGCGGTCCGATAGTCCGGGTAAAGGAAGCGGTAGTTGGTCGACCGAATCAGGGCGTTCGAGACGCGTTTGTTCTCGCCGTAGAAGGAACGCGCCATCGGCGAAAGCTCCGCCTCCTCGAAGGCGATCTCCGGCGGCGGCTGCACGCCAATCAGTTCCGCCGCATACGCGACCACATCCTGCGGCGGCGCCGGCAAGTCGTCGGTGACGTTGTAGACGCCGCCGAGCTTGCGGCCGGCCAGATGCCAGAGCGCGCCGGCTATGTCGGCGACATGGATGCGGTTGAACACCTGGTCCTTCTTCACCAGGCGGCGGGCGGCCCCGTCGCGCAGATTGACGAAAGCGTTGCGCCCCGGCCCGTAGATGCCGGAGAGCCTCAGCACCGCCACCGGCAGTCCGATATGGGCGCCCAGCGCCAGCCACTCGCGCTCCGCCTCCACACGGCGGCGCGAGCGCGCCGAGACCGGCCGGCACTCGGCCGTCTCGTCGGTCCAGGCGCCCTGGTGATCGCCATAGACGCCGACGGTCGACAGATAGCCGATCCAGCCGAGCCTGGGCATCCTTTCCGCGATCACCTGCCGCGCGGCCGTGAGCACCGGGTCGCCCGCGTCATCCGGCGCCGTGGAAATTACGAGGTGCGTGACCTCAAGCAGTTCGCTTCGGATTTCGTCCGAGAGAGCGCCGTCGAAAAGGAAGGGAGCCGCACCGGCGGCCTCGAGAGCGGCGAGCTTTTCGCGGGAACGCGTCGTGCCGGCTACGCGGATTGCTGGCGCCGGTTTTGCGGCGGCAAAAGCCTTGCCCGAATAGCCCGCTCCGAAAACGAAAACTCTCATTCGGATTGTCTCGACAGTTAGCTTTTGTGGGGGATGCGGCGACCTGTCTCGGCCGTAGAGACGACACAGACACCGAAACCTATGCAGCCTCGGCGGGCTCCTTACTCACGCGTTCCACGGCCCAATGCAATTCCTCAGCGACGGACGGATCGTCCTCACGCCGGGCATTCGCCAGCGCCATGAAGTCCCCAACTGGCATAAGCCGCGACAGCGCCCATACCGACGCGCCGCGCACCAGCGGCGAGGGGTCCTCTAGCAGGTGAAGGCATGGGGCGATCAGCCCAGCCTCACCGGAATTGCCCGCCGCGATGAGGACATTTCGCAGGAACCGATCGCGGCCGATCCGCTTAACCGGCGAGCCGGAGAAAAGCGCCCGGAAAGCCGCGTCGTCCAGAACCAGCAGGTCGGCAAGTCGTGGTTCCTGCAGATCCTCGCGCGCCTTCAGCTTGGCCTCGGAGGCTTCGCGCGCGAACTTGTTCCAGGGGCACGCCGCGAGGCAGTCGTCGCAGCCAAAGATCCGGTTGCCGATCGCCTCCCGGAATTCCATCGGGATCGGCCCCTTGTTCTCGATGGTCAGGTAGGAGATGCAGCGGCGGGCATCGAGATGGAACGGCGCCGGGAAGGCGTTCGTCGGGCAGGCGTCGAGGCATGCTCGGCAGGAGCCACACCGGTTCGGTTCAGGTGCATCGGGTACGAGTTCGGCCGCGGTGAAGATGCTGCCGAGGAAGAACCAGGAGCCGATCTCGCGGCTCACCAGATTGGTGTGCTTGCCCTGCCAGCCCAGGCCTGCGGCCTCGGCCAGCGGCTTCTCCATGACGGGCGCCGTGTCGACGAACACTTTTACGTCGCAACCGGTTCGGGCGGCCAGTTTTCCGGCGATCGTCTTCAGCCTGCCCTTGATCAGGTCGTGGTAGTCGCGATTCTGGGCGTAGACCGAGATCGCTGCGCGGTCCTTGCTGGCAAGCACCGCCGTCGGATCGTGCTCCGGGCTGTAGTTCATGGCCAGCATGATGATCGAGCGCACTTCGGGCCACAGCACGCGCGGGTCTCCGCGTCGCGCCAGCGTCTCCTGCATCCATTCCATCGAGCCATGCCGGCCATTGGCGACGAAGTCGGCGAGACGTTCGGGCGCAAGCGGGATCGCATCCGGCGAGGTGACCGCGACCCGGTCGAATCCGGCCGCACGCGCCTCTTTGTCGAGAAAGGCGCGGAGCTTGGCTGCTGCGCTTGGTTTGACCGCTAGCGGCCGGTCGGACACGTCCATGCCGGCCTATATGGCACCGCGGAGGAGGTGATGCCAGCGGGAGGTGACGACCGAGGTCCTGTCTGGACGCAAGCTTTCCTTGCCTGTGGCTACCGAGAGGCAAGCTCTAGGCTCAGGGTACCGAACTCAGGTTAACAGTCGGCCAGCGCGCGATCCGGAACTGATTCTCGGGATCGTGCTCGATCAAATACCCCCTCTCCGCTTCGCTGCGCCCGGCACCTCTCCCCCACGTCGTGGGGGAGAGGAAGGGTGCCCTGCGCCACCGCGGCACTTCCTCGCCCCCCTCAGGGGGAGAGGTATCGAGGGCGAAGCCCGAGACGGAGAGGGGGTCGAAATGACCGCGTCACTTGAATTCGTTTGCCGTGGCTTAGACCCCACGCACCTACAGCTTCGTCCAGGCGCCGTTCTTCTTCGACGATCGCACGCAGGCCTCGACGAACGCCACGCCCTCCACCCCGTCCTGCACGGTCGGAAAAACCACGTCGTTGGGGATCTTGCCGCCATTGCGGGCTGCGCGGATGGCGCGGGCCGCCTCGGCATAGATGTTGGCGAAGCCCTCGAGATAGCCTTCCGGATGGCCCGGCGGCACGCGTGTGACCCGCGCCGCGGCGGGGCCGGAGCCGGCGCCGCCGCGGGTGATCAGGCGCTTCGGCTCGCCGAAGGGCGTGTACCAGAGATAGTTCGGGTCGGCCTGCACCCATTCGATGCCGCCCCTGGTGCCGTAGATACGCAGTTTCAGGCCGTTCTCGTTGCCGGGCGCCACCTGGCTCGCCCACAGCATGCCCTTGGCGCCGGGCTCGTTGCCCTTCGGCTTGAAGCGCAGCAGCACATGCGCGTTGTCGTCGAGCTGGCGGCCCGCCACGAAGGAATCGAGGTCGGCGGCAAGGCTGTCGAGCTCCAGCCCGGAGACGAAGCGCGCCAGATTGTAGGCATGCGTGCCGATGTCGCCGGTGGAGCCGCCCGCGCCCGACTGTTTTGGATCGGTGCGCCAGGCGGCCTGCTTCGAGCCGGTGTCCTCCACCTTTTCGGTGAGCCAGTCCTGCGGGTACTCGGCCTGGATGACGCGGATGTCGCCGAGCGTGCCGCTCGCCACCATCTCGCGGGCGTGGCGGATCATCGGATAGCCGGTGTAGTTGTGGGTCAGGACAAAGAGTTTTCCGCTCTTCTCGACGGCCGCGGCAAGTTTTTTGGCGTCGGCCAGCGTGGAGGTCAGCGGCTTGTCGCAGATGACGTGGATGCCTGCTTCGAGGAACGCTTTCGCCGCCGGCCAATGCATGTGGTTGGGCGTGACGATCGCCACCGCCTCGATGCCGTCCGGCCGCTTGGCCTCGGCCTTGGCCATCTCGGCGAAGGTGCCGTAGCTGCGCTCGGGGTCGAGACCGAGTTCGGCGGCCGACGCCTTGGCGCGCTCGGGGTTCGAGGACAGCGCGCCGGCGACCAGCTCGAACTCACCGTCGATGCGTGCCGCGATGCGGTGCACGGCGCCGATGAAGGCGCCCTGGCCGCCGCCCACCATGCCGTAGCGGATCGGCCCCGCCCCCGATTCAACCTGCCTGCCGGTTACCATCTGTTCCTCCCTCCTGGCGCGACGCCCCCCTCCCCCTTGAGGGAGGGTCGGACGGCGCAACCGTCCGGGGTGGGGTCGTCGATGAAAGCCTCTTCGTGATCTTGTTCCGCCTGCTGCAATGAGAGGCGTCGCGCACGGCCGCTTGCACCCCTCCCGGCCGGACTTCGTCCGGCCACCCTCCCCTCAAGGGGGAGGGGAAGCGCTCAAATCCCCATCATCTTCCTGAGCAGCGCCTTGTCCGTGGTCCCCCCGGCAAAATCGTCGAAGGCGCGCTCGGTGACCCGGATGATGTGGTTGGCGATGAAGGGCGCGCCCTCCGCCGCGCCATCCTCCGGATGCTTGAGGCAGCATTCCCACTCCAGCACCGCCCAGGAGTCGTAGTCGTACTGCGCGAGCTTGGAGAAGATGCCTGAAAAATCGACCTGGCCGTCGCCCAGCGAGCGGAAGCGGCCGGCGCGGTTCACCCAGCCCTGGTAGCCCGAATAGACGCCCTGGCGGCCGTCCGGGTTGAACTCGGCGTCCTTCACGTGGAAGGCTTTGATGCGCTCGTGGTAGATGTCGATGAAGGCGAGATAATCGAGCTGTTGCAGCAGGAAGTGCGACGGGTCGTAGTTGATGTTGCAGCGCTTATGCCCGCCGACCGAGTCCAAAAACATCTCGAAGGTGGCGCCGTCGAACACGTCCTCGCCAGGATGGATCTCGAAGCCGATGTCGACGCCAGCATCCTCATATTTGTCGAGGATTGGCTTCCAGCGGCGTCCGAGCTCGGCGAACGCCTCCTCGATCAGGCCGGCGGGCCGCTGCGGCCACGGATAGAGATAGGGGAAGGCCAGCGCGCCGCAGAAGGCGACCGAAGTCGAGAGGCCAAAATTCCGTGACGCGGCCGCGCCAAATTCCATCTGCTCGACCGCCCAGGCCTGCCGCGCCTTGGGATTGTTGTGGACCTGCGGCGGGGCGAAGCCGTCGAACTGAGCGTCATAGGCCGGATGGACGGCGACGAGCTGGCCCTGCAGGTGGGTGGAAAGCTCGGTGATCTCAACGCCGGCGTCCGCGCAGATGCCCTTCACCTCGTCGCAGTAGGTTTTTGACGTCGCAGCCTTCTTCAGGTCGAACAGCCGACCGTCCCAGGTCGGGATCTGAACGCCCTCATAACCGAGGGCGGCTGCCCATTTGGTGATCGCGGGGAGCGAACTGAACGGCGCCGCGTCGCCGGCGAACTGGGCCAGAAAGATCGCGGGGCCCTTCATCGTCTTTGCCATGTCGTCCTCCCGAAACGCCGGGCATCATAGGCGATGCCGGATTGGCCGCAAGGGCCGGTTGCATCGGTCTCAGCCGATCTTGCCCATACTGGTCATACCAAAAAGCGGCGACTGGTCAAGGATGGGCTAACGAGCGAAGCGCATTCCTTCCTTCGCCGTGCCCAAGCATTTTCAATTGAAGATCAGCCAATTGGTTGGGTTCGCGGCGGGGTGGGAGGGTGATCCTTGCGGCAGTCGCCCAAATGGGCTAGAAATCCGGCATCACCGAATTGGTCCAACCAGATATGAGGCTGGTCCGGCCGGACGGCAGAATAGGCTCCGGGGCGGAGCGGCAGAGAAGGCGAGATTGGGAGGAAGACGCCATGCACCTTTCCACGCACAACTGGATGCGGGCCGAACCGCTTGAGACGACTCTGAGGCGCATCAAGCAGTTCGGCTATGAATCGATCGAGATCTCCGGCGAGCCCGCGCAGTACGAAACCAAGGAAACGCGCCGCCTGCTCAGCCAGTACGGCATACGCTGCTGGGGCGCGGTCACCCTCATGCTGGGCGAGCGCAATCTTGCGGCCAAGGACCAGGGCCAGCGCGAGCGCTCGGTGCAGTATGTCAAGGACGTGCTCACCATGGTCTCGGAGCTCGACGGCGAGATCATCACGCTGGTCCCCGCCACCGTCGGCAAGGTCGTCCCGGACGGCACCGAGGAGGAGGAGTGGAACTGGGTCGTCGACGCGACCCGCGAATGTTTCGCGCATGCCAAGAAGGTCGGCGTCAGGATCGCGATCGAGCCGCTCAATCGCTTCGAGACCTATCTGTTCAATCGCGGCGAGCAGGCTATGGCGCTTGCCGACGCCGTCTCGCCGGAATGCGGCGTCTGCCTCGATGCCTATCACCTCAACATGGAAGAGTTCGACGTTCACGAGGCGATCCGCAAGGCGGGCAAGCGCCTGTTCGACTTCCACGTGGCCGATAACAACCGCTTCGCTGCCGGCCTCGGCACCATCGACTGGTCGAAGATCGTCGGAACCCTGAAGGAGATCGGCTACGACGGCGCCCTCACCAACGAGTTCGTCGCTCCGGTCGATCGCACGCCCGCCAACCGATATCCCGAAATGGTCGAACGCAATCCCGTCGATATCTCGCCCGAGCAGCTGAAATTCATCCAGGACCACGGATCGAGCCTGCTCACCGAAAAGTTCTACACCGACCAGATGCGGATCACCGCGGAGATGCTGCTGCCCCTGATCAAGTAGCTCGCCCGAAATGACCCTACCCCCACCCCTTACCCCTCCCCACAAGGGGGAGGGGGGCGCGCACGCCTCGCATTTCCCCTCCCCCTTGTGGGGAGGGGTAAGGGGTGGGGGTGCCTGTCGCGGGAAGGCAGGAGGCCGCAGGTGCGCATAGCAAAGGCCCAGGCCTGGTGGGTCCGCATCCCCATCGAAGCCGCGCGGCAGCACCGCAGCGACTTCGGCCAGGTGCGCACCTTCGATGCGGCCATCCTGCGCATCGAGACGGAAGACGGCCTGGTCGGCTGGGGCGAGGGCAAGAACGCAGCCGGCAGCGCCGGTTCCTACTCGGCGCTCGTGCACATGCTGAACCACGAGATCGGGCCGATGCTGGTCGGCCGCAACGCCGGCGACATCGGGCCGATCTGGGAGATGCTCTACAACGGCGTGCGCGCCGACAGCGCGGCCAAGTCCGGTCATGCCATGCCCCACATCGCCCGGCGAGGCATGTCGGTGGCGGCGATCAGCACCGTCGACATCGCGCTCTGGGACATTCTTGGCAAGCACCTCGGCCAGCCGGTCTGGCAATTGCTCGGCGGGCGCAAGGCGGACCGGCTGCCGGCCTATGCCTCCGGCGGCTGGGCGCCCGCGGCGGAGATCGGCGATCAACTGAAGTCATACATCGAGAAGGGGGGATTCCGGGCCGTCAAGATGAGGGTGGGTGCGATGGACGGCGCGCCGCACATTTCAGCGGCGCGCGTCCGCGCGGCCCGGCAGGCTCTAGGCGAGGGCGTCGACATCATGGCCGACGCGCACGGCACCTACACGGTGGCCGAGGCGAAGCGCTTCGCCGCGCTGACCGCGGATTGCGATCTCGCCTGGTTTGAGGAGCCGGTGATTGCCGACGACAAGGCGGGCATGGCGGAGGTGCGCGCTTCGACCAGCGTGCCGATCGCGGCCGGCGAGAGCGAGGCCACCCGCTACGATTTTCGCGATCTGGCGGTACTGAAGGCGGCCGACATATTCCAGCCGGACCCGGCTTTCTGCGGCGGCATCAGCGAGGCGATGAAGATCGGCACGCTGGCGAGCGCCTTCAATCTCCGCTTCGCCCCGCATCTGTGGGCAGGCGCGCCCTGCTTTTTCTCCGGCCTGCATCTATGTGCCGCATCCCCGGCAAGCTTCACGGTGGAATATTCCCTCGGTGCCAACCCGATGATCCACGATCTGGTGGAAGAGACGGTCGAGGTCCGCGACGGCATGATCGCCATACCGGAGAAGCCCGGCCTCGGCTTCACGGTTTCGGAAAGATTTCTCCAGGCGCATGCCTGGAGCGCAGGAATGAAATGAAGGAAAAGGATCTCCTCGCGGAACTCGCCGCCCATCTCTACGCCTCTTCGCAGGCCGAGACCGGACGTACGCCGTCGGAGCGCGAGCTTGCCGAGCATTTCGGCGTGAGCCGGGGCCAAATCCGCGAGACGCTCGCGATCCTGGAAGCCATGCGTATCGTCGAGCGCCGCGCCAAGTCGGGTATCTACCTGACCACGCGACAGGCGAGCGTCGAGGCGATGGCGCTGTTCGCCAAGGCCGGCGTGCCGCTCGATCCTGTGCAGATCTACGAGACAGTAGAGCTCAGGAAGATCCACGAGATCAAGGCGGCCGAGCTCGCCTGCAGCCGCGCAACGGAAGAGAATTTCGAGCGGCTGCGCGAAATCCTTGCGGCCTCCGAGGCGAGACTGGCGGCGGGAGAGCCGCTGGCGCGCGAGGACCGCGATTTCCACCTGGAGATCGTGCGGGCGACGCAGAACAGCATCTTCCACCGCATCTGCAGCGTCTACTACGTGATGGGCGAGACCCGGCTGCCGATCTACTTCAACGATCCGGCGCGCGGCCGGCGCTCGCATGCCGAGCACCTGCAGATCTACGACGCGCTGGTCCGCCGCGACGGCAATCTCGCGCAGGCGCTGATGAGCGCGCACCTGCAGGGCGCGGAAAGCTACTGGAAGGATCTGCTCACCGGCGACGAGGCGGCGAAGGTGCTGAAGAGGGCGTAGAAGCCGCTTCGGTCGAAGTGCCGTCGCTGGAGGCCTCTTGCCCGCTTGGTTCAGGTGCGTCCTTCGAGGCTCGCCCGCCGAGGTCAATTTCCCTATAACAAGTCCCGTGCGGGCTCGCACCTCAGGATGAGGACCGTTGTGCCTGCAGCGCTTACAGTCAGCATCGGCTCAAAGAATCAGCCGGCCTTCAGATCAGTGGCTTGGCGCTGACGGATCGTGATTGGCGCTGTAGCACCCACATTCCTCATCCTGAGGTGCGACCCTGAGCGCGAGCGACCAAGTCGCGAGCAGCCGAAGGGGAGCCTCGAAGGACGCACCTGAAGCTCCGAAGCCCTACACGATCCCGCCACCCATCGAAGCTACCGCCGGCCGTTCCGCAGCGACCTTCACTCGATAGCCCGCTTTCCGATAGGCCCCGACCGGATCGATCGCACCGCCCTTGCTGAGGCGCGCCATCGCCAGGATCGGTTCGACATCGGTACGGAACGCCGCCTTCAGCGTCTGCGTAGCCATGAGCGCATCATTCTCCTCCTGGGAGCTTTCCAGCGCGGCGCGGTCGACCAGCAGGGCTGAGGCATAGGCGCGCTGCAACTCGGCGGCCGACAGCATCAGGCTCTCGATCGGATCGGTGACGTTATGGCTCTGGTCGAGCATGTGCGCCGGGTCGAAGCCTGCGGCGCCGGAGAGTTCCGCGTCGACCAGTTCGTTGAAGACCAGGAACAGCCGGTAAGGGTCGATCGAGCCGGCGTCGAGATCGTCGTCGCCATACTTGGAATCGTTGAAGTGGAAGCCGCCCAGTTTCTTGAACTGGATCAGGCGGGCCACGATCATCTCGATGTTCACGTTCGGCGCGTGATGGCCGAGGTCGACGAGGCAGAAAGCCTTTTCGCCGAGCTCCTGGGCGATCAGGTAGTTGGTGCCCCAGTCCTGGACGACGGTGGAGTAGAAGGCCGGCTCGTACATCTTATGCTCGGTGAGGAGCCGCCAGTCATCCGGCAGCGCGTCGTAGATCTCGCGCATCGCGGCGAGATAGCGCTCGAAGGCGCGGGTGAAATTCACCTGGCCGGGGAAGTTCGAGCCGTCGCCGATCCACACCGTCAGCGCCTTCGAGCCGACCTCGCGGCCGATCTCGATGCATTCGATGTTGTGTTCCACCGCCTGCCCGCGGACCGCGGCATCGGCATGGCTGAGCGAGCCGAATTTATACGAAAGCTTCTGATCCTTTGCGTCGGAAAAAGTGTTCGAGTTGATGGCGTCGAAGGCGAGGCCGAAGCGGCTTGCCGCCTGCTTCAGGCGCTTGGGGTCGGCCTTGTCCCAGGGGATGTGCAGCGACACCGTCGGCGTGGCGCGCGTCAGTTGCTGGATGACGGAGCAGTCCTCGATCTTGTCGAAGACGTCGCGCGGCTCGCCCGGGCCGGGATAGCGCGCGAAGCGTGTGCCGCCGGTGCCGACGCCCCAGGACGGGATCGCCACGCCGAATTTTTCGACCCTTGCCAGGATTGCCGATATGTCGATGCCGCGGCGGGAAAGCTGCTCGCCGAGATGGTCGTAGTCGCGGCGCAGGTTTCCTTCCCGCTCGGCGTTGTGCTCGTGGACGAGATCAGTGGCGATGAGTTGTTCGGTCATGTGCGCCTCCTCCCAGTTGCGCAGTGGACATCTTAGTCTTTGACGAATGTGCCTGGCACACCAGTGCGAAGGGACGCCGTCCTCCCAAATCTCACCCTACCTCGTAAAACTCTGCGCATTGCCCGCGTCGACGTTGAGTATGTTCCCGGTCGACTTGGCCGACAGGTCAGAGGCGAAGAACCAGACCGCCTCGGCGATATCTTCCGGGAACACGCTGAGCTTCAGCAGCGAGCGCTTGCGGTAGTGCTCCTCGAGTTCGTCCGGCGCCATGTTGTAGGCGGCCGCCCGCTGCTCCCGCCACTCACCGCTCCAGATCTTGGAGCCGCGCAGCACTGCGTCGGGATTGACCGTGTTGACGCGGATGCCGTGCTCGGCGCCCTCCAGCGCGAGGCAGCGGGCGAGATGGATCTCTGCGGCCTTGGCCGTGCAGTAGGCGGAGGCGTTGGGTGATGCGGCCAGCCCGTTCTTGGAGGCGATGAACACGATGTTGCCGCCGGCCCTCTGCCGCTTCATCAGCCGGAACGCCTCGCGCGAGACGAGGAAATAGCCCGTCGCCAGGATCTCCATGTTGCGGTTCCACAGCGACAGCTCGGTCTCGTCCACCGGCGCGGCCGAGGAGATGCCGGCATTGGAGACAAGAATGTCGAGCCCGCCGAATTCGCGCGCAGCGAAGGCGAAGGCCTCGGTCACTTCTGCTTCCTTCGTTACGTCCAACCGCACCCCGCGCACCACGTCGGGCGAATGTCGGTCCGCGAGCTCTTTCTCCGTTCTTTCGAGGGCTGAGGCGTCGATGTCGGCCAGCACCACGCAGGCGCCGTCGGCGAGCAGTCGCTCGGCCGTCGCCCTGCCGATCCCGCCTGCCCCTCCAGTCACCAGAGCGATGCGGCCGGCAAGCGCCTTGGGCTTGGGCAGCCGCTGCAGCTTGGCCTCTTCGAGCACCCAGTATTCGATGTCGAAGGCCTCCTGCTCGGCGAGACCCATATAGTCCGACACCGAGGAAGCGCCGCGCATCACATTGATGGCGTTGACATAAAATTCGGCCGAGACGCGCGCGGTGGCCTTGTCCTTGGCGAAGGTCAACATGCCGACGCCGGGCACCAGATAGACGACAGCGTTCGGATCGCGCATCGGCGGGCTCTCGGGGCGCTTGCAGCGTTGGTAATAGTCGGCGTGGCCCTGGCGATAGGCCACCAGCGCGGCGGGCAGGCCAGCGAGCGTCTTCTCCAGATCGGGACTGGCCGGATCGAAATCCACCACCAGCGGGCTGCGCTTGGTGCGCAAAAAGTGGTCGGGGCAACTCGTGCCCTTCGCCGCCAGCGCCTGCATGTCGCGCGAGGCGATGAACTCCAGCACCGCGGGCGAGTCATCGAAGTGGACGACCTTGCGCTCCTTGGCCGAGATCATGCCGCGGATCGCCGGCATCAGCTTTGCGGCGATGGCGCGGCGCTCGGCTTGCGGAAGCGTCCTGCGGACCTCGCCGCCGAAGGCCGGTCTGCCGCGCCCATTGGCCTCGAACCACTCGATCGCGCGGTTGATGATGCGGATCGTCGCCTCGTAGCAGGATTTTGAGGTGTCGCCCCAGGTGAAGAGGCCGTGGCCTTCGAGAACGACGCCGACCGCATCCGGGTTCTCCCGGCAGAACTTTTCCAGCCACAAGCCGAGCTCGAAGCCCGGCCGCTTCCACGGCAGCCAGCCGATCTCGCCGCCAAAAACGTCCTTGGTCAGCGCCTTGCTGTCCTTCGCCGCGGCGATCGCGATCACCGCATCGGGGTGCATGTGGTCGACATGTTTTGTGGGCACGAAGGCGTGCAGCGGCGTGTCGATCGAAGCGGCGCGGGGGTTCAGGTTGAACGTGCAGTGCGGCAGGTAGTCGACCATCGCGTCTTCAAAGTCGACGCCGCGATAGAGCTTCTTCAGGCTCTCCAGCTTCTCCATATAGAGGCTGGCCAGCCCCTCCATGCGCATCGTGCCGAGGTCGCCGCCCGAGCCCTTGACCCAGAGCACCTCGACGGTCTCGCCGGTCAGCGGGTCCTTCGCAAACGCCTTGGCGGAGGTGTTGCCGCCGCCGTAATTGGTGATGCGCTTGTCGGAGCCGAGCAGGTTCGATCGATAGACCAGCAGTTCGGCCTCGCTGCGACCGGCCGCCTTCTGATCGTCCCACAGGTTGGCAAGTCTGCTGCCGGCCATGTCCTCGGCTCCTCCCGGGAATGTTTTGCTCGCACGCTAGCGCCGGAAAACGCTCACGGTCAATCGGGATTTCGAGCGAAATTGAGCAAATGCGTTGCGCAACCAATTATTGCAGCGCGATACGCTCATTTTCGTTGACGCTCATGAGCGCGCATGCATTGATGCGATCGAATTCAGGCGAGCAAGGCTCTCATGCACGAAAGAGACCGGCGTTCGGCGATACTTGGGTCGATGGCCGGACGGGCCGTCGTGCCGGTGCGCGAGCTGGTCCGGCTGACCGGAGCCTCGAGCGCCACGCTGCGCCGCGACCTTGCACGGCTGGAGAAGGAAGGGCTCGTTCGCCGCGTCCATGGCGGCATCTCCGCACCCGAGCCGCTCCCCGCGACGTTGGGCGCGCCGACATTCAGCTCTCAGCGCGTCAAGAACGCCGAGAAAAAGCGGGCGATCGCCGCCGCCGCCTGCGGACTTTGCCAGGATGGCGAGTCGATCATCATCAACGCCGGCACGACGACCTTCGCCATGGTCGACTTCCTCAAAGACCGCCGGCTGAACATCCTGACCAACTCGTTCCCGATCGCCGAGGCGCTGATCCGCGGCAGCGAGAACCGCATCACCCTTCCCGGCGGCGAGGTTTATCGCGAGCAGGGTATCATCCTGTCGCCTTTCGAGGACGACGCGATCCAGAACCTGCATGCCACCACCATGTTCATGAGCGCGGCAGCGATCACGTCGCTCGGCGTGGTGGAGGCCGACCCGCTGGTGGCGCGGGCCGAGGCGAAGCTGCTGACGCGCGCCGATCGCTTGATAGTTCTCGCCGATTCGACCAAATTCGAACCTAAGGGAAGCTTGGTGGTGTGTCCGCTGTCCCGGGTCACGACCCTGGTGACGGACGACGGCATCAGCGAGGCCGCCTTGGGGATGCTGGAGAGGGCCGGGGTGGAGACCTTGATAGCACGCGTTGGGAAGGAGATCGCTTCCGCCGCATGAGGAGCGGAGGGACGGTCGGGCCGGGTTGACCGGTCCGAGAGTGGAAACTTGGGTATTGGCAGGGAGGAAAATGCCATGAAGACCACACGTCGCGAACTGATCAGGATCGCAGGGGCGGGAGCGGTCGTGCTCGCCGCGCCGGCGATCATCACCAGGCCGGCCCGCGCGGCCAACAAGCGCATCGCACTCATCGTCAAGAATCTCGGCAACAGCTATTTCGACGCCTGTGCCAACGGCGCCAAGGAAGCCGCGGCCGAGCTCGGCGGCATCGAGATCATCTACACCGCCTCGGCCAAGCCGACCGCCGAAGAGCAGATCGCCGTCATCGACGCCCAGATCGCGCAGAAGGTCGACGGCATCATCGTCTCGGCCAACGACGCCGACGCCCTCGTTCCGGTCGGCAAGAAGGCGGCCGAGCGCGGCATCAAGGTGATGAGCTTCGACTCGGCGATCGCGCCGGCCGGCCGCACCGTCCATCTGTCTGCCTCGTCTACCCCGCTGATCGGCGCCAAGCAGGTACAGATGATCGCCAAGACGCTCGGCAACAAGGGCGAGGTCGCGATCCTGTCGGCCGCCTCCACCATGACCAACCAGAACTCCTGGATCGAGGCCATGAAGGAGGAGTGGAAGAAGCCCGAATATGCCGAGATGCCGCTGGTGGCGACCGTCTACGGCGACGACCAGGACGACAAGAGCTACCGCGAGATGCAGGGCCTAGTGAAGGCGCATCCGAACCTGCGCGGCGTGATCTCGCCGACCACGATCGGCATCCGCTCGGGCGCCAAGGCGATCGTCGACGGCGGGCTGATTGGCAAGGTCTACATCACCGGCCTCGGCCTGCCGTCCGAGATGAAGGACTACGTGATGCAGGGCGCCTGCGATTCCTTCGCGATCTGGAATCCGGTCGAGTACGGCTATGCCTCGACCATGATCATGGCCGACCTGCTCAACGGCAAGGACGCGGCGGAAGGCGCCAAGCTGTCGATGGGCAAGAAGGGCGAGACGACGGTCGGCAAGGACGGCGAGGCCGTCATGGGCGAGCCCTTCGAGTTCAACAAGACCAACGTCGAGGAGTTCGCCAAGATCTTCTGATCTGGCGGCGCCCTTACCCTCCCCCTTGCGGGGAGGGTCGCCCGAAGGGCGGGGTGGGCTTGCATCCTAGATTCGACCCCACCCCGCTTCGCAGTTTCCGCTGCGCTCAAACTGCTCATCGACCCTCCCCACAAGGGGGAGGGTAAGAGGTCAGCGTCTCTCCCGTGTCTGAACCCATCCTCACCCTGACCGGCGTCTCCAAAACCTTCCCGGGCGTGCGCGCGCTGCAGAATGTCAGCCTGGCGCTCAGGCCAGGGAGCGTCACCGCGCTGATCGGCGAGAATGGGGCCGGCAAGTCGACCATCGTGAAAATCCTGACCGGCATCTACACGCCCACCGAAGGCGAGATCCGGGTCGCAGGCGAGCCGAAGAGCTTTGCCTCCCCGCGTGACGCCTGGGCGGCCGGCATCGCCGCCATTCACCAGGAAACGGTGATGTTCGACGAACTGTCGGTCGCCGAGAACATTTTCATGGGCCACATGCCGGTCGGGGCCGGGCGGCTGGTCGACTGGTCCGAGATGCGGGCCAAGGCGGCGGCCCTGCTCAAGCGCATCGACGCGGAGATCCCGCCCGAGTTCAAGCTGAAGCGCCTCTCGGTCGCCCAGAAGCATCTGGTCGAGATCGCCCGCGCGCTCTCCCACGAGGCGCAGGTCGTCATCATGGACGAGCCGACGGCAGCGCTGTCGGCCAACGAGATCGACGACCTCTTCCGCATCGTCGCCCAGCTCAAGGCGGAAGGGCGCGCCGTCGTCTTCATCAGCCACAAATTCGATGAGATTTTCCGCATCGCCGACGATTTCGTCTGCCTGCGCGACGGCGACAAGGTGGGCGAGGGGCCGCTGAGCGATGTGACCGAGCCGCAGCTGGTGCGCATGATGGTCGGCCGGCCGGTCGACCAGGTGTTTCCGAAGCGCGACGTGCCGATCGGCGGGGTCGCGCTCTCCGTAAGAGACCTCTCAAACGCCACCGAGTTCGCCGACGTCTCGTTCGACCTGCGCAAGGGCGAGATCCTTGGGCTCTACGGCCTGGTGGGCGCCGGGCGGACCGAGGCGATGCAGGGCCTGTTCGGCATCACGCCGCTGACGCGCGGCAGCGTCACTTTGGAAGGCAAGCCGCTCTCCATCCGCTCGCCTGCGGACGCGATCCATGCCGGCATCTCCTATGTGCCGGAGGACCGGCAGGAGCAGGGTGCGGTGCTGTCGCTCGGCATCCGCGAGAACGTGACGCTCGCCAACCTGGTCAAGCACGTGCGCGGGCTCTTCCTCTCGCGTCCCTCCGAGCAGGACGAGACGCGTCGTCTTGGCCGGCGCCTAGCGGTGAAGGCCGCCAACTGGGAGCAGCGGCTCGGCGAGCTTTCCGGAGGCAACCAGCAGAAGGTGGTGATCGCAAAATGGCTGGCCACCCGGCCGAAAGTCATCATCCTCGACGAGCCGACCAAGGGCATCGACATCGGCTCCAAGGCGGCCGTCCACGACTTCATCGGCGAGCTTGCGGGCGATGGCCTCGCCGTCATCCTGATCTCCTCCGAGCTGCCGGAGGTCATGGGTCTCGCCGACCGCATCCTGGTGATGAAGGAAGGCCGCGTCGTGGACGAGTTCCAGCGCGGCAAGTGGAGCGCCGAAGCGATCGTCGGGGCGGCCACCGGCGCCCGGAAGGAGGCAGCGTGATGGCGGGGCGGGCGATCAAGACGCGGCGTTTGATAGTTGCACCCCCACCCCTCACCCCTTCCCTCAAGGGGGAGGGGGATTCTGAGGCGCTGACGCCCCCCTCCCCCTTGTGGGGAGGGGTTAGGGGGTGGGGGTATGTCATCGCCGAGGCTGATCCAGCATCGGGGCAGCGCCGGATGAGAAACGTTCTCAACTATCGCGAGCTCGGCCTCGCGCTGGTCCTGATCGTCGGTGTCGGCGTCATCGGCGCCTATCAGCCCGTCTTCCTCGAATGGCGCAACATCGGCGACATCCTGACCGAGACCTCGGTGCTGTTCATGATGGCGCTGGCGCAGATGGTGGTGATCCTCACCCGCGGCATCGACCTGTCGGTCGCGGCCAACCTGGCGCTGTCGGGCATGCTGGCTGCCCTGGTCAGCCAGTATTATCCCGACACGCCGCTGGTGCTGATGATCCTGACGGCGATCCTCTCCGGCCTGGTGCTCGGTATGATCAACGGCGCGCTCATCGCGTTTCTCGGCATCCCGCCGATCGTGATGACGCTCGGCACGCTCGCCGTCTATCGCGGCTTGATCATCATCATCGCCAAGGGCGACCAGGTGAACGCCTCGGAAATGGGCGTGACGTTCCAGGCTTTCCCCAAGATGGCGCTCCTGGGCCTGACCACACCGGTGTGGATCGCGATCCTCGTCTCGATCCTGTTCTGGGTCTTCCTCAACCTGACTCGCGCCGGGCGCGGCCTTTATGCGGTCGGCGGCAATCCGGTGGCGGCGCGCTATTGCGGCATCGACCAGAGCCGGCAGGAGCTGCTCGCCTATTCGATTTCCGGCGCCGTCGCCGGCCTGTGCGGCTATCTCTGGGTGGCGCGCTACGGCGTCGCCTATTCCGAGATCGCCAACGGCTATGAACTGACCGTGATCGCCGCCTGCGTCATCGGCGGGGTATCCATCGGCGGCGGCGTGGGCACCGTGGCCGGCACGCTGCTCGGCGCGCTGTTCCTCGGCATCGTCATGACCGCGCTCCCGGTCCTGCAGATCACGCCGTTCTGGCAGATGGCGATCTCCGGCGCCGTGATCCTCGCCGCCGTCGTCATCAACGCCCGCGCCGAGAAGCGGCCGGACAAGCTGATCCTGCCCGAGGCGCGGCGGCTTGGCCGCGACACCCGCATGCTGCGGAGGGCAAGGGCATGAACGCGCCCATCTCCCCGCCGCCGGAGACGCGCTATACGGTGCTCGACGCCCCGCGGCGGGGCATTCGCGACGTGCTGATGCGCTGGGAGGTGATTCTCGTCATCCTGCTGGCGGCCACCACCGTCGTGAACACGATGGTCTCGCCCTATTTCCTCGACGTCTTCAATCTCGCCGACGCGACCTTCAATTTCTCGGAGAAGGCGATCATCGCGCTCGCCATGGCTTTGCTCATCCTGGTGCGCCAGATCGACCTCTCCGTGGCGGCGATCGTGGCGCTGGCGGCGATGGGCATCGGCTACGCCGCCGAGGCAGGGTTCGGCCCTGGTGCGTTGTTCGCGGTGGGCATCGGCATCGGGCTCGCCTGCGGCGTCTTCAACGGCCTGCTGGTGACGGGGGCCGGCCTGCCGGCAATCGTCGTCACCATCGGCACCATGTCTCTGTTCCGCGGCCTCACCCAGGTGGTCCTCGGCGACCAGGCGAAGACCAAGTACCCGCAGGAGTTCCTCGACCTCGGCCAAAGCTATTTCATCAAGATGAAGGAGACGGGGATCTCGTGGCTGTTCGTGCCGCCTGTGCCGCTCTCCTTTCTCATCTTCCTGGTGCTCGCCGTCCTGTTCGGGATTGTCCTGCACAAGACGGCGACCGGCCGAAAACTCTTCGCCATCGGCTCCAATCCGATCGCGGCGCGCTTCTCAGGCATTCCGGTGGATAGGCTGACATTCCTCCTGTTTATGGTATCCGGTATCCTGTCTGGTCTTGCGGCAGCGCTGCTCACCGCCCGGCTCGGCTCGATGCGCTCCAACATCGCGATCGGCTGGGAACTCGACATCGTCACCATGGTGATCCTGGGCGGCGTCTCGATCGCCGGCGGCGTCGGCTCGATCCTCGGCGTCGTCCTTGCCGTCTTCGTGCTGGGGCTGGTCACCTTCGGCATGTCGCTCAACAACATTCCGGGCCAGGTGGTGAGCGTCTACATCGGCGCCCTGCTGATCGCAGTGATCGCGATCCCGCGCATCGTCGATCGCCTCGGGCTGCGCAAGCCGGCGGGGTGAGCGGGATGGAGAAATACGCCTTCCGCATGCGGCTCAATTCCGGCATGGCCGAGGAGTACAAGCGCCGGCACGATGCGATCTGGCCGGAACTGGTTGCGCTTTTGAAGGAGGCGGGCGTCTCCGACTACTCGATCCATCTCGACGCCGAGACCAACCTCCTGTTCGGCGTACTCTGGAGCCCCGACGACCACAGGATGGACGAGTTGCCGGACCATCCGGTGATGAAGCGCTGGTGGGCCCACATGGCCGACATCATGGAGACCAGGCCCGACAACGAGCCGGTCGCCGTGCCGCTCCAGACCATGTTTCATCTGGAGTGAGGCTATCGGATGCGGGAGGAGGATCTATCTAGCGCAGGAACCTCCCCCTCACCCAGCCGGATTGGCTGGTTTTCGAAGCCTCATACCCCCACCCCTAACCCCTCCCCACAAGGGGAAGGGAGACTCGCTGATCGCACTCCTGCACCAGACCTGGACGCGTTTGGGGCGAGGACAGCCACGACCAAGTCACCCTCCCCCTTGTGGGGAGGGGTTAGGGGTGGGGGTGAAAGCGTCCGCGGTGGTTACCCAGCAACGGAGCATAGGCGAGGCCTCACTCCATGACGGCGCGCAGTACTCCCCGCCGCGTTGCCGTCATCGACATCGGCAAGAGCAGCGCGAAGATCGCCGCCGTCGATCTGGAGAGCATGGAAGAGCAGGTCGTCGCGCGAACTCCGAACGAGGTGATCTCCGAGGGGCCTTATCCGCATTTCGACACGGAACGGCTCTGGGAATTCATCCAGGACGGGCTCGCAGATCTGGCGCGCGAAGGAGCGCCGGACGCCATCTCGGTCACCGCCCACGGCGCATCCGGCGCCCTGCTTGGCGCCGACGGTTCCTTGGCGCTCCGCGTACTCGATTACGAGTTTCCCGGCCCCGATACTCTGTCGGAAGAATACGGCGCGGTCCGGCCGCGCTTTTCGGAGACCGGCTCGCCGCGCCTGCCGGGAGGGCTTAACCTCGGCGCGCAGCTCTATTGGCAAAGCCGCACCTTCCCGGAGGCTTTCGGCCGAACGGTAAAAATCCTCACCTACCCGCAATACTGGAGCTACCGTCTCTCCGGTGTGGCGGCGAACGAGGCGACGTCGCTAGGCACCCACACGGACCTTTGGAGCCCGGCCAAGCGCGATTTCTCCAGCCTCGTCGACCGACTCGGCTGGCGCAACCTGATGGCGCCGCTGCATAGCGCGGGCGAGCGCCTCGGGCCAGTGCTGCCGGTTCTCGCCCGCCGCCTCGGGCTGGCGGAGGAAACGCCGGTGCTCTGCGGCATCCATGATTCCAACGCCTCGCTCTATCCCCACCTGGTCTTGCGCGCGGCACCGTTCACGGTGGTGTCGACCGGGACCTGGGTGGTGGCGATGGCGGTGGGCGGCGATACCGTCAAGCTAGATCCCGCGCGCGACACGCTGATCAACGTCAACGCCTTCGGCGATCCCGCGCCCTCGGCGCGTTTCATGGGCGGCCGCACCTTCTCACTGCTTTTGGGTGATCAGGCGCCCGAACCCGACGAGGCGGATGTTTCGCGCGTGCTCTCGACGCCCGTCATCCTGACGCCTTCGGTCGTGAAAAGCTCCGGCCCCTATCCGGACCGCGAGGCGCGCTGGCTGCCGGGCGAACCCGAAGGTAAAGGCCAGCGCTTTGCGGCCGTCTCCTTCCATCTGGCGATGATGACGTCGATCTGCCTCGAACTTGCCGGCGCGCGCGGCGAGACGATCGTCGAAGGCCCATTCTGCGCGAACGGGTGTTTCACGCGCATGCTCGCGACCGCCACCGAACGGCCTGTGCTGGTCTCGAAGGGCGGAACCGGCACCAGCGTCGGCGCGGCGCTGTTGTTCGCTGCGGCGGGCCAGGTCTCCCTCGGCCCGCAGACGACGATTTCGCCGGAGCCGGCCTGGGCGGACTATGTGGCGAGATGGCGGGCGGCTGCCGTTTAGCTTGTCCGGCCGGGCTCTCCCCGCTCGTATGGCACGTGGCGATAGCCCGGCGTGCCGCAAGGCACAGCCGCCGCTTGTGACGAGGGATCAGAGGGGCGCGGGTACGCTAAGCTACAGCACCCGCGCGTAATACCGCACCGTCCGCTCCCCTCCATACACCTCCGCGCTCCCGACCACGCTGAAGCCCAGCGCGGCGTGGAACGCGTCCGAAGCCGGGTTGGGCGGCTCCGCATTGACCTCGCAGACGATCCTCGTGTGCCCGTCGGCAGCCGCCTGGCGGAAGAGTCCCTCATAGAGCCGCCGGGCCAGACCCCGGCCGCGAGCATGCGGGGCAACGACCACGCGGTCGACATAGGCGAAGCGGGGATAGCGCTCCTTGAACCACAGGAAGTTCGGGCTGCCATAGTCCGCATCCTGGTCGAAGCTGATCATGAAAGCGTCGGCCTCGCCGATTGCCCGCGCGAAATAGGCTTCGGCGATCATGCGCTGCAGCTTCTCCGGCTCCAGCCACGACAGTTCCGCGGCATGGGCATTGTTGAGTGCGAGCACCCGTTCGGCTGTGGCTGCGGAAAGGTCCCGCAGGTCGGTCATGTCGTCGATCATTCAGAGTTCCTCGCCGGCCGCGCGCACGAGTGCCACGGACAAGCCGGTGCCGCAAGGAGGAGGCGGGTTGCGGCGCGTTGCGCTCAGCCCACCGCCACGGGTGCGGGAGCGGTCGCGCCCTGCCGAAGGACATAGACACCCAGCGGCCTGGCGCGGCCGCGGATCTCGATCTCGCGCGCGTCGAAGCCGGATAGGTCGAGGCCCGACAGCTTGGCCGCGGCTTCCGAGACGACGATCGCGGCATCGAACTCCTTGGCCGCCGCCTCGAGCCGGCTGCCGACATTGACGGTGTCGCCGATCGCGGTGACGCTCATGGCTCGTCCATACCCCATGCTGCCGACGATCGCCTGGCCGACATGGATGCCGATCGCGACCCTGAGATGCCCTCGGAACTCCGCCGAAAGGTCCTCGCTCAGCCTGTCGACGCCATCGATGATGGCGCGAGCGGCGAGCAGGGCCTCTCGGCAGGCCTCGTCCGGCCGCCCCTCCAGTCCGAACAGCGCCATCGCACCGTCGCCGATGAATTTGTCGAGACGCCCGCCGGCGCTCTCGACCGCATTGCCGACCACACCGAAATAGCGGTTGAGCAGGAACACGACATCGAAGGGCAGCCGCTGGTCGGCGAAGGCCGTGAAGCTACGCATGTCGCAGAACATCACCGCGACGACCTTCTCGTGACCTGGATCGCTCGCTGCGCCCATCGGCGCCTCATTGCTGGGCAGCGGCGAAAGCAGCGGCGCCACGCCGAGATCGTGGGTCGGCCGCAACTGGCACGCCAGCCGAACGTCGTCTTCAGCCGATATCCGGAGAAGCGTCCTCGCCTCTACCGGATCGGGCTCAGGCTGGTCCGCGAGACCTTCGAACACCCGTATCCGGCAGGTGGAACAACGGCCACGTCCGCCGCAGACGGCGTAGTGATTGATTCCGCCCAGCCGGCTGGCATCGAGCACGCTGCAGCCCTTGGCTACCCGCACGCTGCGCCCGCCGGGATAGCGAATCTCGATCATGTTTCGCCGCTCCAGGTGGTCGCGGACCGCCCGTGCACCGAGCACCAGCGCAAGCAGCGCCACGTAGGCGGCGTACACCGCGCGATCGATCGTATCCTTCGCGGCCAATGCTGCGGGCACCACGTCGGGATCGATCGCGGTCAGCGATGGCGACTCCATCGCAGCGACCTCTCGGCTCATGTCCGAGAAGCCAAGAAGGGCGAGCACCGGTATGAGAACGCCGAGCACCAGGAGGTAAGGGGCGGCACGCGGAAACCAGGGCCGATACCGCAGCCAGAAGAAGAGGCCGAGGCAGCCATGGGCCCAGATCACCAGGAGCGCGATGACGATCCTGATGCTGTTCGCGGCCGACTGGCTCCAGAACTCGACCACGAAGGCATAGGTGTCCTTCGCCTGGAAGAGCTGATGGAGGCCGCGCGTGCCGACGACGTGCTCCGCGATCAGCAACGGTATGGCGAGGCCGAGGACCACTTGCGCCCACTCGCGCGGCGGCATGGAAAGCGTGTGGCGCCGGTAAAGGGCAAGCAGCGTTAGCGCGACATGGACGAGCACCGCGCCGTAGAACAGCAGCGTACCGAGCGGATTGCGCCATACGCTCAGGAAGATGTGCCGGCCCTGCTCGGCGGTCCCGAGTGAAATGAGGCCGAGCGCGTGGTTGATGAGATGGGTGACGACGAAGGCCATCAGGATGAGGCCGGAGACCAGGCGCATGTTGCGCACGACCAGCTCTCGTCGAGTATTCCCCGCCGCTCCGGCTCGCACGGGCTCGCTCATCTCGAAAATCCCAGCTCTTCCGCCCATATTCAGGTGGCGGGTTCAGCGTCCGTCAAGACTGCTGCCGCTCAGTGCATACCAGAACTGCGCGGCAAACCCTTTCGCAGATGCGAAAAAACATGTAAGAGCCCGCGCGATTGAAATTGGCGCTGTGACCTCGGCCTGCGCTCTATTTCCCGAGTCCATAGAAAAGAGAACATGAAGCTTCGCAACATCGCGATCATCGCGCACGTCGACCATGGCAAGACGACCCTGGTCGATGCGCTCCTCAAGCAATCCGGCTCCGTCCGGGACAACCAGCGCGTTGCCGAACGCGTCATGGATTCCGGTGATATCGAAAAGGAACGCGGCATCACCATCCTTGCCAAGGCGACCTCGGTCGAGTGGAAGGACACCCGCATCAACATCGTCGACACGCCGGGCCACGCCGACTTCGGCGGCGAGGTGGAGCGCATCCTGAACATGGTGGACGGCGCGATCGTGCTGGTCGACGCCGCCGAAGGACCCATGCCCCAGACCAAGTTCGTGGTCGGCAAGGCGTTGAAGGTCGGCCTGAAGCCGATCGTCGCCATCAACAAGATCGACCGGCCGGACGCCCGGCATGTCGAGGTGGTCAATGAGGTCTTCGACCTATTCGCCGCACTCGATGCAAACGACGAGCAGCTCGATTTCCCAATCCTCTACGGCTCCGGCCGCGACGGCTGGATGGCCGAGGCGCCCGAGGGGCCGCGCGACAACGGACTTGCTCCGCTCTTCGACCTCGTGCTTCGCCACGTGCCGGAGCCGAAGGTCGGCACCGGGCCGTTCCGGATGATCGGCACCATCCTCGAAGCCAACCCGTTCCTGGGGCGCATCATCACCGGCCGCATCGAATCGGGCACGCTCAAGCCCAACCAGGCGGTGAAGGTGCTGCATCACGACGGCTCACTACTGGAAAACGGTCGCGTGTCGAAGATCCTTGCCTTCCGTGGCATCGAGCGCCAGCCGATCGAGGATGCTCATGCCGGGGATATCGTCGCCATCGCCGGCCTGTCCAAGGGCACCGTCGCCGATACCTTCTGCGATCCCTCGGTGACGGAGCCGTTGGCGGCGCAGCCGATCGATCCGCCGACCGTTACCATGTCCTTCCTCGTCAACGATTCGCCGCTTGCCGGCACCGAGGGCGACAAGGTCACCAGCCGCGTCATCCGCGACCGGCTGCTGCGCGAGGCGGAGGGCAATGTTGCTCTGAAGATCGAGGAGTCGGCGGACAAGGATTCGTTCTACGTGTCCGGCCGCGGCGAACTGCAGCTTGCCGTGCTGATCGAAACGATGCGTCGCGAAGGTTTTGAGCTCGCCGTGTCGCGCCCGCGCGTGGTCATGAAGAAGGACGAGGATGGGCAGTTGCTCGAACCGATCGAGGAAGTCGTCATCGACGTCGACGAGGAGCACTCGGGCGTCGTCGTGCAGAAGATGAGCGAGCGCAAGGCCGAGATGGTCGAGCTTCGCCCCTCCGGCGGCGACCGCCAGCGCCTCGTCTTCCATGCGCCGACGCGCGGCCTGATCGGCTACCAGTCGGAGCTACTCACCGATACGCGCGGCACCGCCGTGATGAACCGGCTGTTCCACGCCTATGAGCCCTACAAGGGCGACATTGCCGGCCGCGTCAACGGCGTGCTGATCGCCAACGAGGCTGGAGAGTCGGTGGCCTACGCGCTGTGGAACCTGGAAGACCGCGGCCCCATGGTGATCGACCCGGGCGTGAAGGTCTACCAGGGCATGATCATCGGCATCCACTCCCGAGACAACGATCTCGAGGTGAACGTGCTCAAGGGCAAGAAGCTCACCAACATCCGCGCTGCCGGCAAGGACGAGGCCGTGAAGCTCACGCCTCCGGTCCGCATGACGCTGGAGCGGGCGCTGGCCTGGATCCAGGACGACGAACTGGTCGAGGTGACGCCGAAGACGATCCGCCTGCGTAAGCTCCACCTCGACCCGAATGACCGCAAGCGCTTCGAGAAGCAGAAGGCGGTGGGAGCGGCCTGAGTAGGTCTTATGTCAACGCGACGCCGACCACGGCTCCGGCGTCGCGCAAGGCATCGTCGAACGAGGCCAGCGGCAGCTTTCTGCGGATGGCAAGCTCCAGATAGGCAGCGTCGTAGGGCGTCAGCCCGAACCGATCGGAAAGCGCCAATGTGGTGTCCCAGGCGTGGAGCGCGGTATGGGTATCGATCTCGATCGGCAATGCTGCGAGATCGCGCAATGAAGAATCACGATATTCGAGGCTGATGCGCCCCCTCCGGAGGGCCGTACGGAAACCATTGGCGACCTCAAGCCGCCAATGTGAAGGTACAACGGCTCCGTCAGAAGCCACTTTGTCGAGCAATGCCTCCGAGGTTAGGGTAACCTCGTCCTGGAAATACCAGGACAGCGTGACGGAGGCGTCGACGACGAAGCTTACTTTCGGCCATCGTCGATGAGCCCGCGGATGCTGATCCCGCCGAGCGTCACGCCTCGTCTACGCTCTCTGATCCGCATGACGGCGTCGGCCGCTTGCGACGACCGCTTTGGCTCTCCGCTCGGTGCAACCAGCTTTGCAGCGGGCTTGCCGTGCCGGGTGATCACGACCTCCTCGCCGCGAGCTATGAGATCGAGCAGGCTATCGAGCTTTTTCTTCGCCTCGATTGCTCCGACCGTACGCATGTTGTCGTCCTTGAGGTATAGTTCGGTGAGCCTAAGGCAGTTCGGCGACTCCGGCAACCAGCGCGCAGTAAAGGATGGAGGCGCATCTAGGCTTCAGTGAACTCGATGCGCCCTGCTCCGACCCTTCACACTTTCCCGCCCAACTCGTCCTCGACGTGAGCGCGTACGATCTGGTCGAATGACGTCTCGGCCCTGAACCCGAGTTGTTCCGCCCGGCGTGCGTCGAAGCGGCCGGCCCACCCGGAGACGATGCGGATGATCGTCTCGTCGGGCTCGCGCCGGATCAGCTTTACCGCCTTGTCGCCGGCGACCCGTCCCAGCGCTTCGATCTCCTCGCCTACGGTCGCCGACAGGCCGGGCATCGAAAGGTTGCGGCGGTGCCCCAGCGGCTTGAGGTCGATCTCCGCGGCATGCTCCAGAAACCCGACCGCGGCGCGCGGGCTGGCGAACCAGTGGCGGATGTCTTCCGAGACCGGCAGCACGGCTTCCTGACCCGCAAGCGGCTCGCGAAGGATGCTGGAGAAGAAGCTGGAGGCCGCCTTGTTGGGCTTTCCGGGCCGGATGCAGATGGTCGGCAGGCGGATCCCGATGCCGTCGAAGAAGCCGCGGCGACTGTAATCGGACAGTAGCAACTCGCCGATCGCCTTCTGGGTGCCGTAGCTGGTGGCCGGCGTGGTGAAGAACTCGTCGCCGATCGATTCCGGGAACGGCGCGCCGAACACCGCGATCGATGACGAGAACACCACGCGCGGAAAGTACCGATCGCGAAGACCCTCCTGCCGGATCGCCTCGAACAGGAACCGCGTCCCGTCGAGATTGATGCGATAGCCCTTGTCGAAGTCTGCCTCCGCCTCGCCGGAGACGATCGCCGCGAGGTGGAAGATCACATCCGGCCTGAGCGCGACCAGCCGCTCGGCCTCGCCCGGCATGGACATGTCCGAGACGATCGCCTCCGCGGCCGGCTTGCCTGCGGGCAGATTCGCCTCGATCACGTCGACCAGGGTCAGGCGCTCTATGTCCTTGCCGGCGAGGGTTCCCTTTGCGGCGAGCCGGGCGGCGAGCTTGCCGCCGACCATGCCGGCTCCTCCGATGATCATCACGTGCATTGGCGTTCCTCCTCCGAAAATCAGTCTTGGCGACACATAGCCGGGATTGGCTCACCGCGCATGCGCGAATTGCATGCGAGACAGTGGGCCAGGACCGTCATCCTGCCGGGCAAACACCGAAACTCCCTACACGCGCCGTAACATGCCGATAATACGGTGTGTTTTGACCTGGACGTGGCGGGCGCGATAGGAACAAACCTAGCGCCAGTGGCGCTCCCGCCCGATTCGCCATCCCGGAACCATTCTATGACGAGAAAGCCGATCCGCTTCATCGACCTTGTCGCCCAGCAGGAGCGGATCAAGGACAGGATCGACGCCGCCATCCAGCGGACGCTCGCGCATGGCGCCTACATCCTTGGGCCGGAGGTGGGAGAGTTCGAGTCGGCCCTCGCAAAATTCTGCGGCGCAAAGCATGCGATCGGCTGCTCGAATGGCACCGACGCCCTCTCGCTTGCGCTGATGGCCAGAGAGGTCGGGCCAGGTCACGCCGTGTTCTGCCCGAGCTTCACCTTCGCCGCCACCGCCGAGGTCGTAGCTCTGATCGGTGCGACACCCTATTTCGTCGACATCCACGAGGACACGTTCAACCTCGATCCGAAGAGCCTGGAGCGCGCCATCGCGGAGGCCAAGCGGGCGGGCCTGACGCCCGCCGGCGTCATCTCAGTCGACCTGTTCGGTCAGCCGGCCGACTACACGGAGATCGAACCGGTCGTTTCGGAGGCGGGGCTCTGGATGATCTGCGACGCAGCTCAAGCCTTCGGCGCGGACTATCGCGGCCGCAGGGTGGGCACGATCGGTGCGATGACGACGACCAGCTTCTTCCCGGCAAAACCGCTCGGCGCCTATGGCGACGGCGGCGCAATCTTCACCGACGACGATGAGACGGCGGCGGTGCTGCGCTCGCTGCTGGTGCATGGCCAGGGCGCCGACAAGTACGACAACGTCCGCATCGGCATGAACGGCCGGCTCGACACGCTGCAGGCCGGCATCCTCATCGAGAAGCTGGCGATCTTCGCCGACGAGATCGAGGCGCGGAACCGGATCGCAGCGAACTACAATGACGGGCTGCGCGATGTCGCCATCGTGCCCACCGTGCTCGAGGGCTGTGTCTCGACCTGGGCGCAGTATACGATCCGCACGCCGGGCAAGGACCGCGGCGCTATCCTGGCGCGCCTGAAGGACAAGGGCGTGCCGACGGCCGTCTACTACCCGACTCCCCTGCACCGCCAGACGGCCTATCGCCAATTCCCGGCGGTCGGCAACGGCCTGCCGGTTAGCGACCGCGTCGCGCAGGACGTCTTCAGCCTGCCCATGCACCCCTATCTCGCGGCCGACGACCAGGCCTACATCATCGAGTCGGTGCGGGAAGCGATCGCCGCCTAGGCCACGGCTTCGGCCCCAGCCGCCCGCCTCGCCACGACCCAGCCCAGCACCGCCGCTAGAAGCAGGACGAGCGCGGCGATGAAGAAGGACAGCGCCGGGAAGGGCTCGAAGGAGACCGGTTCCACCGTGGTGGCATAGACCGCACCGAAGAACAGCGGCGAGGCCACGCCCGCAACCGACGCCACGCTCATGTTGGCGCCCTGCAACTGTCCCTGCTCGCGCTCCGAAACCCGCCGGGTCATGAGCGACTGCAGCGTCGGCATCGATAGCCCCCATAGCGCATTGGGGAACATCGCCAGGGCAAACAGCATGCCGGTCGGCGCCAGCCCCATGCAGGCGATGCCGACCGCGCCGCCGAACAGGCCGAACACCATGACGCGGCGATCACCGAAGCGCTGTACCGCGGGCCCGACGAGCAGCCCCTGCACCGCCATGTCGAGCGCGCCCACCAGGGCCAGAACGAGGCCGACTTCCCAAGACCCCCAGCCATAACGGTGGCCGGCATAGAGAACGAAGACCGCCGAGAATACGTGGTGGGCGAAGTGCAGCAGGAAGTTGACGGTCGCCAAGCCGGCAAGCTCCGAATGCGAGCGCAGCAGCTTCAACGCCCCGAACGGGTTGGCGCGCTTCCATGAAAAGATCATGCGGTTCGTCTGAGGCAAGGATTCCGGCAGGACGAAAAGGCCATAGAGGAAGGTGATGCCGGTAAGTCCCGCGGCGAACCAGAAAGGCGCGCGCGGCGAGATCTCGCCGAGGAAGCCGCCGAGCACCGGCCCGAGGACGAAGCCGCCGCTGAAGGCGGCGCCGATCAGGCCGTAGGCGCGGGCGCGGCCCTCCGGCGGGGTGACGTCGGCCATGTAGGCGAAGGCGGTAGTGAAGCTGGAGGAGGTCACGCCGGCAATGATGCGGCCGAGCGCCAGCCACCAGAGGTTCGGCGCGACCGCCATCAGGACGTAGTCGCAGGCGAGCCCCGCCGCCGAGAGCAGGATGACCGGCCGCCTCCCGTACTGGTCGGACAGGGAACCGGCGATCGGAGAGCAGACGAACTGCGCCGCGGCCCACAGCGCCACGAACACACCGTTGATCCAGCCGGCCGAGGCGCTCGAGCCCGCGAATTCCTCGATCAGCGGCGGCAGCACCGGGATGACGATGCCCATCGACAAAACATCGAGCAGCGCCACGATGAGGATGAAGGCGAGCGCGGCCTGCCGCCTCGCGCCGGTGATCGGGCTCATGCTGTCCTCGGTGTTTGGGGACGGGGCTTATACTCTGCCGGCTTTCGCTGCGCCAGCTACCAGCCGCATGTTCCTGACAGGAGGTGACGGTGAGGGAATCGAGAGACACTCATCTCCCCCTTGCGAGGGAGTCGGAGGGCGCGGCTACTCCGCCGCTGCCCGTCCTGACCCATCCTCCTGCCAGCGGGCGAAGGTGGCCTTGAGGTCCCCTGCGGCAAGTTCCTCAGGCGTCGGAGAGTAGCCCGCGGCGATCATCTTGCGGCCGAGCATGTGGTCGGCCGGGCGGTTGACCGATTCGATCGCGATCAGGTCCAGCCCCCTGTAGTGGAAAACCGAAAAGCGGTTTTCGCCGGGTTCGCCCGACAGGACCGCACGGTCGCTGCCCGCGATCAGGCCGACCATCTGCAGCTTCATATCGCCAATATCGGACCAGAACCACGGCACGCTGTCATAGACGCCGCCGTGGCCCATGATGGTGCGCACGGCCAGTCGCGCCTGATCCGTCGCGTTCTGGACCGATTCCAGCCGCACGTCGGCCCCGCAATGCCACTGGCGGAAATTCACCGCATCGCCGATCGCCAGGATCTCCGGCACGGAGCTCCGCATCTGCGGGTCTACGCGGATGCCATTGCCGACCGCCAGCCCGGCAGCCTCGGCAAGTTCCACGTTCGGGACGGCGCCGATCCCGACCAGCGCCATGTCGGCCGCGATCCGCTCGCCCGCGGACGTGGTCACGCCGACGATACGGCCCGCCTCGCTTTCGAAGCGCTCGACCGTGGTCCCGGTCAGCAGTTTTACCCCCGTGGTGGCTAGCCGCTCGGCGACGTGGCCCGCGAGCAGCGGCGCGACCGCACGGCCGAGCAGCCGGTCCTGCGCCTCGATTACGGTCACCGTCCGTCCGCCCGCGGAAAGTGTCGCGGCGATCTCCAGCCCGATGAAGCCGCCGCCAAGCACGACGACATTCTCGGCCTTGCCGGCGCGTTCGCGGATCAGCCGCGCGTCGGAGACGGTGCGCAAGGCGAGAACATTTGCCAGGCCGGCGGTCGCAGGTAGCAGCCGCGGGCGCGAGCCGGTCGCCAGGATCAGCCGGTCGAAGAGCAGCGCCTCGCCATTCTCGAATTGAACGCGCCGGGCGCTTCGGTCGATGCCAGCGACCCGGCTGCCGAGGCGAAGGTCGATGCCGGCACCCGTATAGAAGGCCTCGGCGCGCAGCACTTGAGGCTTGGCGTTCGCGTCCTTGAGGAAGGCTTTTGAGAGCGGCGGCTTGTGATAGGGCAGATCGCTCTCGTCGCCCACCAGCGTGACCGGCCCGTCAAAACCTTCCTCGCGCAGGCTGGCGGCGGCCTGCACGCCGGCATGGCCGGTTCCGATGATGACGACGCCGTTGTTCATAAGGTCTTCCCTTTGGCGCGACAGCTTAGCGAGTGAATTCACCAGAGAATTGCTTGGGCCCGACATTTGGGCGCGGCAGCGCGTCGCACTGGAAGGCGGAGAAGTCAAGGAGCAGCCCGTGGAAGCCACTGCCAAGAATACCTGACTAGTTTAGAATAGTTCTAACGTATTGAAGAACAAGCCGTTTTCAAGACTCTTCATTGACTCGACCCGTCCAGCAGGCGTAGAGGGAATGTGCGCAGGGGAGGGGTCGTTACCATCCCGATAGCGTGCTGAAAGGGCTGCCCGCTAGCAGCAATAGATATGCCGGCGAGGGTCCAACGGACGGAGCCGCTGGCCAAGAGAACGATATGCTGATCTGCCACTGCAATGTGATCACCGAGAAGGAGGTCGAACAGGCAATCCTGGACCTGCTCGATCAGGATCCCTGGTCGCTGATCGTCCCCGCCAAGGTCTATCACAGCATGCGCAAGCGCGGGCGCTGTTGCGGCTGTTTTCCGAATGTGGTCGAAATCATCATTCGGGTTACCGAAGCCTATCATGCGCGCTCGCAACCGAACGAGCCCGACCTCGTTTCATACCTGGACCGGGTGAGGGAACTCCGGTCGACATACGGGAGCAGATTGAATGAAAGGCGAACCCCAAGTCATCGAGCGGCTTAACGAAGCGCTCTTCCTGGAACTCGGTGCTGTCAACCAGTACTGGCTGCATTACCGGCTCCTCGACGATTGGGGATATCAGAAGCTCGCCAAGAAGGAGCGGGAAGAATCCATCGAGGAGATGCATCACGCCGATCGGCTGATCGAGCGCATCATTTTCCTGGAAGGCCATCCCAACCTGCAGACCCTGGCCCCGCTGCGCATCGGCCAGAACGTCAAGGAGGTGCTGGAGGCCGACCTCGCCGGCGAATACGACGCCCGCACCTCCTACAAGAAGTCCCGCGAAATCTGCCACGACCTCGGCGACTACGTCTCGATGGAACTGTTCGAGGATCTTCTGAAGGACGAGGAAGGCCATATCGACTTCCTCGAGACGCAGATCCAACTGCTCAACCAGATCGGCGAGGAACGCTATGGCCAGCTCAACGCCGAACCGGCGAACGAAGTGGAGTAGGTTTTCCAAGATTTCGTCGCTGGCGCAGCCCAAATTCTCGACGTTGGCCGCCCAGCGGAGCCGTGGTGCCGGGACAGTTCGAGTGTCTGCGTAAACGGCTACCTGCTCACCGCTGCCTGGGCGTGGCTGCGCAGCAGCGCCATCAGCCTCCCGGCCTCAGCCTCCGCGCCCGCCTCATCCCCGGCGAGGATCTTCTGGATCAGCTCGACGTGGCGGGCGGCGGATTCGGCGAGTCCGGTCTCGCGCTGATAGCGGAACCAGAAGCGGCGGGAGTGGGTCTGCAGCGGTGCGGCCAGGCGCGCGGCGAAGCGGTTGTCGGCGGCAAGCGCCAGCGCCTCGTCCAGCGCCTTGTCGGCTTCTAGGAAGCCGGCGACATCGCTTGCCACCACCGCCCGGTGCATGGCTTGCGCGGCATGCTGGAACCGCTCAATCGCGAGTGGCGTGGCGTAGCGTGCCGCCGCGCGCGCGAGCACCATCTCCACCCCTTCGCGCGCGTCCAGGGCGAGCAGCCAGTCGCCGGCGTGGAGCGGGGCGATTGCGAGCCCCGCGCGCGGTCGCACCTCCATAAGACCTTCCCAGGCGAGCCGCTGGATCGCCTCGCGCACCGGCGTTCGTCCCAATCCAATCCGCTCGATCAGTTGCGCCTCGGTTGTGATGCTGCCGGGAGCCAGATCCAGCATGACGATGGCTTGCTCCAGGGCGCGATAGGCGCGGGCGGTGGCCGACTCAATTCCGGTGCTAAGCTGATCCACGAGCCCGCCTCTGATCCATCTTTGTCATTATCAGCCTCTCGCGCTTGTTGACATGAGTCCCGAGAGGCAGATATATCAGTAATATATCTGGAGGAGAAGTACCATGTGGAGCGGGATCTACCCAGCCGTCACCACCAAGTTCACGCCGGACGACAGGCTCGACCATGCCGAGATGGAGCGCTGCTTCGGCCTTTTGATCGAGGCTGGCTGCGACGGCTTGATCGTCGCTGGCTCGCTCGGCGAAGGCCCGATGCTCTCCCAGGACGAAAAGATCGAGGTGCTGAAGACCGCACAGAAGGTGGCTGGCGGAAGACCGGTGCTGCTGACCGTCAACGAGGCGGCGACCCGCGACGGCGCGGCGCTGGCCCGGCGTGCTGCCAGCGAGGGCGCCGATGGGCTGATGGTGGTGCCGAGCCCGATCTACCACACCAATTCGCAGGAGACGGTGGCGACGCTGAAGGCAGTTGCGGCGGCCGGCGACCTGCCGGTGATGATCTACTCCAACCGTATGGCCTACCGTGTCGATGTCACGGTTGACGATATGGAAGAGTTGGCTTCCGATCCGCTGTTCGTGGCGATCAAGGAATCCTCGGACGACATTCGGCGCTCCACCGAGATCATCAACCGCTTCGGCGACCGCTTCGACCTTTTCACCGGCGTTGACAATCTCGCCTTCGAGGCGCTCTCGGTCGGCGCAATCGGCTGGGTGGCGGGGCTGGTGACCGCCTTCCCGCGCGAGACGGTCGCGATCTACCGCCTGATGAAGGCCGGCCGCCGCGACGAGGCGCTGAAGATCTACCGCTGGTTCCGCCCGCTGCTCGATCTCGACGTTTCCACCTACCTCGTCCAGAATATCAAGCTGGCCGAGGTGCTGGCGATCGGCACCAACGACCGTGTCCGCATGCCGCGCCAGCCGCTATCCGGCGAACGCCGCGCGGCTGCGGAAAAGGTGGTGCGTGATGCGCTGGCGAAGCGGCCGGAACTGCCCGTTTTCTGATCTCGGTCTAGTCGCCTCAATATGAGTGACCGTACGCATATCGCAGTCATAGGCGCCGGCATCGTCGGCATCTGTACGGGGGCGAATCTCGCGGAAGCGGGTTTCCAGGTCACGGTCTACGACCGGACAGGTGTCTGCGAAGAGACGAGCTCCGGCAATGCAGCCGCGCTCGCCTTTCCCGACCCGCTGCCGCTCTCGCACAAGGGCATGCTGAAGAAGCTGCCGGGCTGGCTTGCCGACCCGCTTGGGCCGCTGACCATCCCCCCCGCCTATCTCCCGAAGCTAATGCCCTGGCTGATCCGCTTCATGCGCGCCGGCCACCCGAGCAAGTTCGAGGCGAGCCTGAATGCGCAGGCGGGCCTCATGCGGCTCGCGGAATCCGAATGGGCAGGGCTCTCCGAGCGCGCGGATGCTGCGGGGATGATCAGCCACAACGGCGCGATCGACCTCTACGAAAGTGAGGCCGAGTTGAAGGCGTCGCTCCCGGGCTGGGAGGCGCGCGAACGGCTCGGCATACCCTTCGAGCATGTCTCGGGCGCGCGCCTCGCCGAGTTGCAGCCCGGACTGTCGCCACGCTTCACGCACGGCACCTTCATGCCGACCTGGAAGCAGGTCGACGATCCGAAATTGTTCGGCAAGGCGATCTGGGCCTATGCCGAGCGCCTTGGCGCCCGGTTCGAGAGACGTCTGTTCGAAGGCGCTGAGATCGCGCGCAAAGACGCCGGACGCTCCGAGGTGCGGCTGAGATTTGCCGACGGCTCGACCAGCACTGCAGACAGCCTGGTCATCTGCGCCGGCGCCTGGTCGCATTTCCATGCCGCGAAGTTCGGTGATCGCGTCCCGCTGGAGACCGAGCGCGGCTACAACACGACGCTGCCGGTCGGCGCCTTCGATCTGCGCCGGCAACTGACCTTCGTCGGACATGGCTTCGTCGTCTCGCCGCTCGTCACTGGCGTCCGCGTCGGCGGGGCGGTGGAACTGGCCGGCCTGAAGCGGCCGCCGAACTACGCGCGCGCGAGAGCCATGCTGGAGAAGGCGAAACAGTTCCTGCCGGGGCTCAAGACCGAAGGCGGGCGCGAGTGGATGGGCTATCGTCCGTCCCTGCCCGATTCCCTGCCGGTGATCGGCCGCGCCCGCAGTGCGCCCAACGTCTTCTATGCCTTCGGGCATGGACACCTCGGGCTGACCCAGTCCGCCGCGACCGGACGCTTGATCCGCGACCTCGCCACGGGCAAGACTACGGCCGTCGATCTCGCGCCCTTCAGTCCGCAGAGGTTTTGACGGTCATCTCGCAATGGCTGTGACTGTCTGGGAGGTCCAATAGAAATGTCCCGCCATTCCTTCTTCTGCATCGACGGCCATACCTGCGGAAACCCGGTGCGCTTGGTGGCGGGCGGCGGGCCGGTGCTTCAGGGTGCAACTATGATGGAACGGCGGGCACACTTCCTCGCCGAGTACGACTGGATCCGCACCGGTCTGATGTTCGAGCCGCGCGGCCACGACGTGATGTCCGGCTCGATCCTCTATCCGCCAACGCGGCCGGACTGCGACATCGCCATCCTCTTCATCGAGACCTCCGGCTGCCTGCCCATGTGCGGCCACGGCACCATCGGCACGGTGACCATGGCGATCGAGCACGGGCTGGTGAAGCCGAAGACCCCCGGCGTGCTCAGGCTCGACACCCCGGCCGGACTCGTCATCGCCGAGTACCGGCAGGAAGGCGAATATGTCGAGGAGGTGCGGATCACCAACGTCCCCTCCTTCCTCTATGCGGAAGGACTGACGGTCGAATGCCCGACACTGGGTGAAATCGTCGTCGACGTCGCCTATGGGGGCAATTTCTACGCCATCGTCGAGCCTCAGAAGAATTTTCGCGACATGGCCGACCACTCGGCCGGCGACCTGATCGCCTGGAGCCCAATTGTCAGGCAGCGGCTCAACGAGAAGTACTCGTTCGTCCACCCGGAAAATCCGGGCATCAATCGCCTGAGCCACATACTCTGGACCGGCGCGCCGACGAACGAAGAGGCCGATGCGCGCAACGCCGTGTTCTACGGCGACAAGGCGATCGATCGCTCGCCTTGCGGGACAGGCACCTCGGCGCGCATGGCGCAGTTGCACGCAAAGGGACGTCTGAAGGCGGGCGAGGCCTTCGTCCACGAGTCGATCATCGGCTCGCTCTTCCGCGGGCGCGTCGAGCGCGAGGTGGAAATGGCGGGAGAGCCTGCGATCGTCCCCTCGATCGGAGGATGGGCGCGCATGACCGGCTTGAACACGATCTTCATCGACGACCGCGATCCGTTCGCTCACGGCTTCCTCGTGAAGTGACGCATAGGAAGCTTCGACACGCTACGCACCGGACGGCGAGGGAGGGCCGCATACGCGCAACAACCCACCAGTATTTCGCAAGATTGTCACATTTCATGCGAGGCAACCGCTAAAACAGCCTCGATTCATCGCGGACATTGCGATATGCCAATGCTACGGTCCGCGCTGGTCCAGGGGGCTGCCGCGGCATTCAGGCGAAATGGGACGCCTGAATGATGGGAACGGAAGGGTACTGATCGTCAGTCCCGGATCCGTGCCATGCTGCTCGGCTAACAATGAAAAGGAGGCGCCATTAAGGACGACCTCCAGGGGAATGGAGATTCAATGCAATACTTCGTCCAGCAGCTTATCAACGGGCTGACGCTGGGATCGATCTATGGGCTGATCGCCATCGGCTATACGATGGTGTACGGCATCATCGGCATGATCAACTTCGCCCACGGCGACATCTTCATGATCGGGGCGTTCACCGCCCTAATCGTCTTCCTCATTCTGGGCGCCGTCTTCTACTCGGTTCCCGTCGTCATCGCGCTCCTGGTCATGATGATCGTCGCGATGCTGCTCACCAGCCTCTACAACTGGACGATCGAGAAGGTCGCCTACCGCCCGCTGCGCGGCTCGTTCCGGCTCGCCCCCCTGATCACCGCGATCGGCATGTCGATCGCGCTTTCCAATTTCGTCCAGGTCACCCAGGGTCCGCGCAACAAGCCGATCCCGCCCATGGTCAGCCAAGTCTACAACATCGGCGGCATCTCGGTTTCGCTGAAGCAGATCATCATCGTCATCGTCACGGTCTCCCTGCTCGCCATCTTCTGGTACGTGGTCAACAGGACCTCCCTTGGCCGCGCCCAGCGCGCCTGTGAGCAGGACCGCAAGATGGCGGCGCTGCTCGGCATCGACGTCGACCGCACCATATCGATTACATTCATCATGGGCGCGGCGCTCGCGGCGGTCGCGGGAACGCTGTTCCTGATGTACTATGGCGTGGTGGTGTTCTCGGACGGCTTCGTGCCTGGAGTGAAGGCGTTCACGGCCGCGGTCCTCGGCGGCATCGGCTCCATCCCGGGTGCGGTGGTCGGCGGGCTCATGATCGGCTTCATCGAGAGCATGTGGTCGGCCTACTTCTCGATCGACTACAAGGACGTCGCTGCCTTCTCGATCCTGGCGATCGTGCTGATCTTCCTGCCCTCCGGCATTTTGGGCCGCCCCGAAGTGGAAAAGGTCTGACCCATGGCTGAAGCCGTCTCCACAGAGCGGGTCGCCGCCAACACGAACTACGCTACTGCCATTCGCGAGGCTCTCTTCGCCGGTGCGATCTCCTTCGGGCTGTTCGTGCTTCTTGTCGGACTGAAGACCGACCAGAACATCCGCAACGAACTGATCCTGGTGCAGCGCTGGGGCGTCCTCGCAATCCTGGTGCTGCTCACGATGGCCGGGCGCTTCGCCTATGTCGCCTATCTCCAGCCGACGTTGGCCGCGCGCGCTGCGGCAAGGGCGAAGGCTCCCGCCGTCGCGGTCGAGCCGAGCGCTCTTCGCAAGAATTGGACAAAGCTGGCGGTTTTGGGCCTTTTCCTTTACCCGGTCGTCATTGTCGCACTGGTCGGCCTCCAGGGCTCGCTCAAGTGGGTCGACAATTTCGGCATCCAGATTCTGATCTACGTGATGCTGGCCTGGGGTCTGAACATCGTCGTCGGCCTCGCCGGCCTGCTCGACCTCGGCTACGTCGCCTTCTACGCGGTCGGCGCCTACTCCTACGCCTTGCTCGCCAGCGAGTTCGGCTGGTCCTTCTGGATCCTGCTGCCGGCGGCGGGCATGATGGCGGCGTTCTGGGGCGTCATTCTCGGCTTTCCGGTGCTGCGCCTGCGCGGCGACTATCTCGCGATCGTGACGCTTGCCTTCGGCGAGATCATCCGCCTCGTCATCATCAACTGGCGCGAGGTGACCAACGGCTCGGCGGGTATATCGGGCATCCCGAAGGTCACATTCTTCGGCATCTTCAACTTCGACGTCTCGTCGCCCCACTACATCGGCAAGGTGCTGGGGATCGCGACCTCTGGCGCCTATTACAAGATCTTCCTCTATTATCTCATCCTGCTGCTGGCGATGCTCACCGCCTTCGTGACGATCCGGCTGCGACGCATGCCGGTGGGACGTGCCTGGGAGGCGCTGCGCGAGGACGAGATCGCCTGCCGCTCGCTCGGCATCAACACGACGACCACCAAACTCACCGCATTCGCGACGGGCGCGATGTTCGGCGGCTTTGCCGGCTCGTTCTTCGCCGCGCGGCAGGGCTTCGTCAGCCCGGAATCCTTCGTCTTCCTGGAATCGGCGATCATCCTGGCGATCGTGGTCCTCGGCGGCATGGGCTCGCTGGCCGGCATCGCCGTCGCTGCCGTCGTCATGATCGGCGGCACCGAGATCCTGCGCGAGATGCAGTTCCTCAAGGCGGTGTTCGGCGACGGCTTTACGCCCGAACTCTACCGCATGCTGCTGTTCGGTCTGGCCATGGTGATCGTCATGGTGTGGAAGCCGCGCGGATTCGTCGGAAGCCGGGAACCGACCGCCTTCCTGCACGAACGAAAGGCGGTATCCGCCTCCTTCACCAAGGAAGGGCACGGCTGATGGAGTACACAGTTCCGATGCCCGACCCGATCCTGAAGGTCGAACACCTCTCGATGAAGTTCGGCGGCCTGGTCGCCATCGGCGATCTGTCGTTCGAGGCCCGCCGCGGCGACATCACCGCGCTGATCGGCCCGAACGGCGCCGGCAAGACCACTGTGTTCAACTGCATCACCGGCTTCTACAAGCCGACCGAAGGCATGATCACGATGGCAAGGCGCGACGGGTCGGCCTATCTCCTGGAGCGCCTGCCCGGCCATGAGATCACGGCGCGCGCCCGGGTGGCGCGCACCTTCCAGAACATCCGCCTGTTCTCGGGCATGACCCTGCTGGAAAACCTTCTGGTCGCCCAGCACAACAAGCTGATGAAGGCGTCGGGCTACACCATCCTTGGCCTCGTTGGCATCGGCGGTTACAGGCGGGCCTCCGCCGAGGCGATCGACCTTGCGAAGTTCTGGCTGGAGAAGGCCGACCTCATTGACCGCGCCGACGATCCCGCCGGCGACCTTCCCTATGGCGCGCAGCGCCGGCTGGAGATCGCCCGGGCGATGTGCACCGGACCGGAACTGCTCTGCCTGGACGAGCCGGCCGCGGGCCTCAACCCCCGTGAGTCGCATGCGCTCAACGCGCTGCTCAACGACATCAAGGACCATACCGGCACCTCGATCCTGCTCATCGAGCACGACATGTCGGTGGTGATGGAGATCTCCGACCATGTCGTCGTGCTCGAATATGGCCGCAAGATCTCGGATGGCGATCCCACTTCCGTGAAGAGCGATCCCAAGGTCATCGCCGCCTATCTTGGCGTCGAAGACGAGGAGATCGTCGAGGTGCTCACCGAAGTCGGCGACGATCGCGTCATCGAGGAGCTTGATGCCGAGCCTGACCGCGACCATGGCCCCCCCGATTCGGCGTCGATGCTGGCGGGCCCCGTCACCGACACGATCGCGCATAGCGACGACGAAGAGCGCGTTTCCGTGATGCGTGGAGCTTCGAAAGCCGAACGGATCGAGGAGCGAGAGGCCAGGGACAGGGCGGCCGGGATTTCCGGCCAGCCGGACGACAAGCGCGGAGGTGGGGAATAATGGCCTCGAGAGCCTTGCTCGACGTCAGGGGTGTCGAGACCTACTACGGCAATATCCGCGCGCTGAACGGCGTCAATGTCGCCGTCAACGAAGGCGAGATCGTCGCCCTGATCGGCGCCAACGGTGCCGGGAAGTCGACGCTGATGATGACGATCTTCGGTGCGCCCCGCGCGCGCACCGGAACAATCACCTTCGGCGGCAACGACATCACAAGCCTGCCTACGCATGAGATCGCCCGGCTGCGCATAGCCCAGTCTCCGGAAGGCAGGCGCATCTTCCCGCGCATGACTGTGCTCGAAAACCTGCAGATGGGCGCCAGCCTCGACAACCTCAAACATTTCGATGAGGACGCCGAGAAGGTCTTCCAACTGTTCCCGCGGCTCAAGGAGCGTCTGTCGCAGCGGGGCGGCACGCTGTCGGGCGGCGAGCAGCAGATGCTGTCGATCGCCCGCGCGCTGATGGCCCGGCCAAAGCTGCTGCTTCTCGACGAACCGTCGCTCGGTCTGGCGCCACTGATCGTCAAGCAGATCTTCGATGCCATACGCGAGCTCAACGAGAAGCAGGGGCTGACCGTGTTCCTGGTCGAGCAGAACGCCTTCGGCGCGCTGAAGCTGGCGACTCGTGGCTACGTTATGGTCAACGGCAACGTAACGATGAGCGGCACCGGCAAGGAGCTTCTCGCCAATCCGGAGGTGCGCGCCGCCTATCTGGAAGGCGGCCGGCACTGAGACGGGAGTAGCATCATGCACGGCATCCTTTATGAAGAAGCCAATATCTGGCAATTCCTTTTCGTTACCTGCCTCCTGGGTGGCTGGGCGGCCTGGATGACTGGCCGCGCCTGTGCGCAGACCTGGCGGCCGGTATCGGCTCTGGTCGTCTATCTCCTGCTGCTCGGGTTGGCGGTGCGCTTCATCCACCATGCGCTGTTCGAGGGAACCATGTTCTCGGCGCAGTACTACATCGTCGATACCGTCATCCTGCTCATCTTCGGCCTGCTTGGCTATCGCTACACCCGCACGAACCAAATGGTGACGCAGTATCACTGGCTATACGAAAGGACTTCCGCGCTCGGCTGGAAGACAAAAAGCTGAGCCAATCGATCTCGCCGGATCGGGATGAAACGGCGTGACAAGTGCCTGAAAATCGGCAAACTGGCTGTTCTGCGATAAGGGTGGGCGTCGCATGACAGACAAGTATTCATCCAGGGCCCGCCCGGTAATGGGAGCGTATCAATGAAGAAATCTCTTCTGTCCGCGGTTGCCCTGACCGCGCTGGTCGCGTTCAGCGGCAGCGCCTGGGCGGATATTGTCATCGCCGTGGCCGGACCGATCACCGGCCCCAACGCAGCCTTCGGAGCGCAACTGCAGAAGGGCGCCGAACAGGCTGTTGCCGACATCAATGCGGCGGGCGGCATCAATGGCGAGCAGATCAAGCTGGTGGTCGGCGACGACGTGTCCGATCCGAAGCAGGGCATCTCGGTCGCCAACAAGTTCGTCGCCGATGGCGTCAAGTTCGTCGTCGGCCACTTCAACTCGGGCGTGTCGATCCCGGCCTCGGAAGTTTACGCCGAGAACGGCATTCTGGAAGTGACCCCGGCGGCGACCAACCCGCAGTTCACCGAGCGCGGCCTGTGGAACGTGTTCCGCACCTGCGGCCGCGATGACCAGCAGGGCGGCATCGCCGGCGCCTATCTCGCCGACAAGTTCAAGGACCGCAAGATCGCCATCATCCACGACAAGACGCCTTACGGCCAGGGCCTCGCCGACGAGACCAAGAAGGCGATGAACGCAGCCGGCGTCAACGAAGTGATCTATGAAGGCGTGAACGTTGGCGACAAGGACTTCTCGGCCCTGATCGCCAAGATGAAGGAAGCCGGCGTATCCATCATCTACTGGGGCGGCCTCCATACCGAAGCCGGCCTCATCATCCGGCAGTCGGCCGACCAGGGCCTGAAGGCGACGCTGGTTTCGGGCGACGGCATCGTCTCCAACGAACTGGCCGCGATCGCCGGCGATGCAGTTGCGGGCACCCTCAACACCTTCGGTCCCGATCCGCGCCTGAACCCTGAGAATAAGGAGCTTGTTGAGAAGTTCCGTGCCCAGGGCTTTGAGCCGGAGGCCTACACGCTCTACTCCTATGCTGCGATGCAGGTGATCGCCGACGCTGCCAAGGCAGCCGGCTCCACCGACCCGCAGGAAGTGGCCAAGGCTCTGAAGGAAAAGGGTCCGTTCAAGACCGCCCTCGGCGACATCGCTTATGATGAGAAGGGCGATCCAAAGCTTCCGGGCTATGTGATGTACGAGTGGAAGAAGGGCGAAGACGGCAAGTACACCTACGCCCAGCAGCAGTAATCGTACTATCGGAACCTACGAATGCCCGGCGCCTGCGCGCCGGGCATTTTGTTTGTCGATAGCGTATTGGCCAAAGCGATAATCGGGTGGCAGCACGCGCCTTCCGCTTCGCTCGAGCGAAAGAAAAGGACCGAGACAACCTGGTTCTCGTCCCATGTCATTCTGGCTATTCGCCGCCCGAAACAGCCACCCCCGGCACATACAACGATATCGGCCGGATCTCGTATACAGCCGTCTTATTGACGCGCTGCAGGTCACGTGCGGCGGCAACTGCCTCCTCGCGCGTGGAACAATCCACCACGTAGAGGCCGAGTAGTTGCTCCTTGGTCTCGGCGAACGGCCCGTCGGTGACCACGCCTTCACGCAGCGTGCACGCCGTGGCGGTGGGATCGAGCCGCGCCGCGGGTCCAAGCTTGCCAGCCTCCTTGAGGCCGTCATGCACCTTGTTGAGCTCGCTCATCAGCGCCTGCCTCTCTTGCTCGGACCAAGAAAGGACCACGCCTTCCACATGGTAGGCCAAAATAGCGTAGAGCATCTGTCCTCCTCGAACTTGGCCGCCTCGACGCGGCAGTCAGAATCTATGCGGCCGTTACCCGCCAGATTACGTCGCCGACATCGTCCGCGACCAGCAGCGAGCCGTCCGGGCCGATCGTGACGCCGACGGGGCGGCCATAAGAAAAGCGTTCGTCCGGGGACAGGAAGCCGCTGAGGATGTCGCGCATCGGGCCGGACGGCCGACCGTTCTCGAAGGGCACGAAGACGACCTTGTAGCCGCTCAGCGTGCTGCGGTTCCAGGAGCCGTGCTGGCCGATCACCATGCCGTCCGGGAAGCCGGGCAGGGTGCCTGCAGGCATCCAGCAGAGGCCGAGCGAGGCGGTGTGGCCGCCCAGCGCATAGTCGGGGCGGATCGCCTTGGCCACCATCTCCGGCCTCTGGGGAACGCGGTCGTCCACCGTCTGCTCCCAATAGCAGTAGGGCCAACCATAGAAGCCGCCGTCGCGCACCGAGGTCAGATAGTCCGGCGGGGTCTCGTCGCCGAGCGCGTCGCGCTCGTTGACGACGGTCCAGAGCTCACCGGTGCTCGGCTCCCAGGCGAGCCCCACCGGGTTGCGCAGCCCCGAAGCGAAGATGCGGGTCCTGCCGGTCTCGACGTCGTATTCGTGGATCGCGGCGCGGCCTTCCTCCGCCTCCATGCCGTTGTCACCGATATTGGAGAGCGAGCCCACGCCGACATAGATCTTCCGGCCGTCCGGGCTGGGCAGCAGGCTGCGGGTCCAGTGCCCGGCCGGCTTGAACGGGGCGAGCTTCTTCCCCGACGCCGTTATCCGCGTCTGCCCAGCGGTGAAGGCGAAGGCAACCAGCGCATCGGTGTTGCCGACGTAAAAGGTGTCGCCGAGAAGCGTCATGCCGAAGGGCTGGTTCAGCCCCTCCAGAAAGGTCTCGCGCACCTCGGCGACGCCATCGCCGTCGGCATCGCGCAGGAGCGTGATGCGGTTGGGGCTGTCGCCGATCGCCGCAGCGCGCCTCATCGTGCTGACCATGGCGTAGTCGAAGAGGTTGTTGATGCCGCCGGGCACGCTCAGCGCCTCGGCCGCGAGCACGTCGCCGCCGGGAAGCACGTAGAGCCAGCGCGGATGCTTCAGGCCCCGCGCGAAAGCGTTCACCTTGAGCCCCGGCGCTGCGACCGGCTTGTGGTCTCCGGCCCAACCCTTCGCCGTCGGCATCTTGAGCGTGGGCAGTCCCTGCACCTTCGCCTTCGGGATCTCCGGCTCGGTCCCCTGCGCCTGCTTCAGGCCGCGGCTGTCCTTTTTGCGGACGAAGACCAGAACCGCCCCGACCCAGGCGACCAGACGAGCGAATATGGCTGACATTCCCCAACCTCTTCGGTGATCGTGTGCGGTCATGGCATCCACGATGGCGCACGCAGCGTCAAGTCGACGCCGTACCCAAGCTTCCGGTGGGCTTCGGGATGCGCCATTTCTGTTTGCACTGCACAATGTTTCCGCTACAGGAGCCTGTCAGTCATCCTGCCGTTTGGAGCGCCTGAGTGCCGATATCGAAGATCCTAGTCGCCAACCGTTCCGAGATCGCCATCCGCGTCTTCCGCGCGGCCAACGAACTCGGGCTGAAAACGGTCGCGATCTGGGCCGAGGAAGACAAATATTCGCTGCACCGCTTCAAGGCGGACGAAAGCTATGAGGTCGGGCGCGGCTCGCACCTCGCCAAGGAGATGGGGCCGATCGAGAGCTACCTTTCGATCGACGAGGTGATCCGGGTCGCAAAGCTGTCCGGCGCCGATGCGATCCATCCCGGCTACGGCCTGCTGTCCGAAAGCCCCGAGTTCGCCGAAGCCTGCGCCGCGAACGGCATCACCTTCATCGGGCCGAAGCCCGAGACCATGCGGCGCCTCGGCAACAAGGTCGCGGCCCGCAATCTTGCGATCGAGGTCGGCGTGCCGGTGATCCCGGCCACCGACCCGCTGCCCGACGACATGGAGGAAGTGAAGCGCCTCGCCGCCGAGATCGGCTATCCGGTGATGCTCAAGGCCTCCTGGGGCGGCGGCGGGCGCGGCATGCGCGCCATCCGCAGCGAAACGGATCTCGTGCGCGAGGTCACCGAAGGCAGGCGCGAGGCGAAGGCAGCCTTCGGCAAGGATGAGGTCTATCTCGAGAAGTTGATCGAGCGGGCGCGGCACGTCGAGGTGCAGATCCTCGGCGACACGCACGGCAACATCGTGCACCTGTTCGAGCGCGACTGCTCGATCCAGCGCCGCAACCAAAAAGTCGTCGAGCGCGCGCCGGCGCCTTACCTCGGCGACGCGCTGCGCCAGGAGCTTTGCGGCTATGCGCTAAAGATCGCCGAGGAGACCAGTTATATCGGCGCCGGCACGGTCGAGTTCCTGCAGGACGCCGACACCGGGAAATTCTACTTCATCGAGGTCAACCCGCGCATCCAGGTCGAGCACACCGTCACCGAGCAGGTGACCGGCATCGACATCGTCAAGGCGCAGATCCATATCCTCGACGGCTTCGCGATCGGCACGCCTCAGTCCGGCGTTCCCGCCCAGAAGGACATCCGGCTGAACGGCCATGCGCTCCAGTGCCGGATCACCACCGAGGATCCGGAACAGAACTTTATCCCCGACTATGGCCGCATCACCGCCTATCGCGGCGCGACCGGCTTCGGCATCCGGCTCGACGGCGGCACTGCCTATTCCGGCGCCGTCATCACCCGCTACTACGATCCGCTCCTGGAGAAGGTGACGGCCTGGGCGCCGACGCCCGAGGAGGCGATCGCGCGCATGCATCGCGCGCTTCGCGAGTTCCGCATCCGCGGGGTGTCGACCAACCTCACCTTCCTCGAGGCGATCATCACCCATCCCGCCTTCCGGGAGAACTCGTATACTACTCGGTTCATCGACTCGACGCCGGAACTGTTCGCGCAGGTGAGGCGCCAGGATCGCGCGACCAAGCTGCTGAATTATCTCGGCGACGTCACCGTCAACGGCCATCCGGAGACGCGCGGCCGCGCCGCTCCCGATCCGGAGGCCGCGGCGCCGATCGTGCCGTGGTTCACCGGCCCGATCCCCGATGGCGCCAAGCAGAAGCTCGACGAACTGGGGCCCCAAAAATTCGCCGAATGGATGCGGGCCGAGAATGGCGTGCTAGTGACCGACACCACAATGCGGGACGGCCACCAGTCGCTCTTGGCGACCCGCATGCGCACCTACGACATCGCGGCGATTGCCGGCACCTATGCGCGCGCCCTGCCGCAGCTGCTGTCGCTGGAATGCTGGGGCGGCGCGACCTTCGACGTCGCCATGCGCTTCCTCACCGAAGACCCCTGGGAGCGGCTTGCCAAGGTGCGCGAGGCGGCGCCGAACCTGCTGCTGCAGATGCTGCTGCGCGGCGCCAACGGCGTCGGCTACACCAACTATCCCGACAATGTCGTCCAACACTTCGTCCGCCAGGCGGCAGAGGGCGGCATCGATCTCTTCCGCGTGTTCGACTGCCTGAACTGGGTCGAGAACATGCGCGTCGCCATGGATGCGGTGGGCGCCGAGGGCAAGCTCATCGAGGCGGCGATGTGCTACACGGGCGACATCCTCGACCCGGCGCGCGCCAAGTACGACCTGAAATACTATGTCGGCCTGGCGAAGGATTTGGAGGCGGCCGGCGCCCACATCCTGGCGGTCAAGGACATGGCCGGCCTGCTCAAGCCCGGCGCGGCGCGCGTGCTGTTCAAGGCGCTGCGCGAAGAGACCGGCCTGCCGATCCATTTCCATACGCACGACACGTCGGGCCTTTCCGCCGCGACCGTGCTGGCGGCAGTCGAGAGCGGCGTGGACGCGATCGACGCGGCCATGGATTCGTTCTCCGGCAACACCTCGCAGCCCTGCCTCGGCTCGATCGTGGAGGCGCTGAAGGGGACCGATCGCGACCCCGGCCTCGATACCGGCTGGATCCGCCGCATCTCCTTCTACTGGGAGGCGGTGCGCAACCAGTATGCCGCCTTCGAGAGCGATCTGAAGGGCCCGGCCTCGGAAGTCTATCTGCATGAAATGCCGGGCGGCCAGTTCACCAATCTCAAGGAGCAGGCGCGCTCGCTCGGGCTGGAGACGCGCTGGCACCAGGTCGCGCAGGCCTATCACGACGTCAACCTGATGTTCGGCGACATCGTGAAGGTCACGCCGTCCTCGAAGGTGGTCGGCGACATGGCGCTGATGATGGTCAGCCAGGAACTCACCGTGGCCGATGTCGAGAATCCGGCCAAGGACATCGCCTTCCCGGATTCAGTCGTGTCGATGCTGCGCGGCGATCTCGGACAGTCGCCGGGCGGCTGGCCGAAGAACCTGCAGAAGAAGGCGCTGAAGGGCGAGAAGCCGATCACTGTGCGGCCCGGCTCGCTGCTCAAGCCGGCCGACCTCGAGGGCAACCGTAAGGAGGTCGAGGAGAAGCTCGGCCGCAAGCTCTCGGAACAGGAATTCTCCTCCTGGCTGATGTATCCAAAAGTCTTTTCAGACTTTGCCGCCGCGCAGGAGTCCTACGGCCCGGTCAGCGTGCTGCCGACGCCAGTCTATTTCTACGGCATGAAGCCCGAGGACGAGATCTTCGTCGACATCGAGAAGGGCAAGACGCTGGTGATCCGCTGCCTCGCTATCGGCGATGTCAACGACAAGGGCATGGTCACCGTCTTCTTCGAAGTGAACGGGCAGCCGCGCCGGGTGAAGGTGCCCGACCGCGCGCATGGAGCCAGTAACGGCCGCGCAAGGCGCAAGGTGGAGCCGGGCAACGATGCCCATGTCGGCGCGCCGATGCCCGGTGTGATCTCGACGCTGGCGGTCGCGGCCGGCCAGGCGGTGAAAGCCGGCGACGTCCTTCTCTCGATCGAAGCGATGAAGATGGAAACCGCCCTGCACGCCGAGCGCGACGGCACCATCGCCGAAGTGCTGGTGCGGACCGGCGACCAGATCGACGCCAAGGATCTGCTGGTCGTCTACGCGGAGTGAGGAGCGACGCGGCGCCCCGTCGCGTCGAACGTGGCTTTCGCCCCCCTCTCCGTCGCGGCTTCGCCGCGACACCTCTCCCCCGATCGACGGGGGAGATCGTCAGCTGTCTGAACCGCGTCACCCCGCCCAAAGATTCCGTGCACGGCCACAGCACTCCGCTTGGCTAGCTTGCCGGCTAAGCAAATGCCGTTATTTATGGTGCGGGGACAAGACTGCGCGGGCTCTCGGAATTCGATCCTGAGAAGCCCGGCCAAGTGGGCTTCCCGGTCAGGATACTCTTGCAACGGAGAGGGGCGGCTCATGCTAGGCTGGTTCAGGGCGCTGCTGCCGCGGGAGGACCGCTTCTTCGATCTCTTTGAAGCCCACGTCAGTGTCCTCGTGCAGGCGGCCGAGGCGCTTGAGCAGTTGCTGAAAGGCGGCGACGAAGTCGAGAAGCATTGCCGCACCATCATCGAACTGGAAGACCAGGCCGACGAGATCACCCGCAAGGTCATGGACGGGGTTCACCGCAGCTTCATCACGCCTTTCGACCGCGGCGACATCAAGGATCTCATCGAGTCGCTGGACGACGCGATTGATACGATGAACAAGACTGTCAAGGCCGTCACTCTGTTCGAGCAGCGCTCCTTCGAGCCGAGGATGCAGGAGATGGGGGCCGTCATCGTCCAGGCGGCCAGGCTCACCGCAGAGGCTATTCCGCTGCTCAAGAAGCTCAGCGCCAACGCCGGGCGGCTGCAGGACCTCGCGCGCGAGGTTACAAAGGTCGAGGGCCGCGCCGACGAGCTTCACCAGGATGGCCTCAAGGAGCTCTTTCGCAGGCACGGCCAGTCCGATAGTATGGCCTTCATCATCGGCAGCGAGATCTATGGTCAGCTCGAGAAGGTCGTCGACCGCCTGGAGGATGTCGCCAACGAGATCAGCGGCATCGTGGTCGAGAACGTGTAGACGAGCCTGATAGCCCGATGGATGCCGCGCTCGCCTTCCCAGTTCTTGCTGCTCTGATTGCCGTCGCGCTTTTCTTCGACTTTCTGAACGGCCTGCACGATGCGGCGAATTCGATCGCCACCATCGTGTCGACCCGAGTGCTGCGGCCGCAATACGCCGTCTTCTGGGCCGCTTTCTTCAACTTCATCGCCTTCATGTTTTTCGGCCTTCACGTGGCGGAGACGCTCGGGAAGGGCATCGTCGATGCCACTGTCACCGACGCGCGCGTGGTTTTCGGCGCGCTGGTCGGCGCCATCTCCTGGAACATCATCACCTGGTTCTACGGCATTCCTTCAAGCAGTTCGCACGCGCTGATCGGCGGTCTGGTGGGAGGCGGCGTCGCCAAGGCAGGCTTCGACGCGATCGTCTGGTCGGGCCTGATCAAGACGACAGCGGCAATCGTTCTATCTCCGCTCACGGGATTTATCCTCGCGCTGTTGCTGGTGCTCGTGGTGTCCTGGATCTTCGTGCGGCAGACGCCCTTTGCCGTCGACAGCACCTTCAGGTGGCTGCAGTTCGTATCTGCGTCGCTCTATTCGCTGGGGCATGGCGGCAACGACGCGCAGAAGACGATGGGCATCATCGCCGTGCTGCTCTATTCGCAAGGCCTTCTCGGCAGCGAGTTCTACGTTCCCTTCTGGGTTGTGATCACCTGCCAGGCGGCTCTCGCACTCGGCACGTTGTTCGGCGGCTGGCGCATCGTTCATACGATGGGTTCGAAGATCACCCGGCTCAACCCGATGCAGGGTTTTTGCGCCGAGACCGGCGGGGCGATCACGCTGTTCGCCGCGACCTACCTTGGCATCCCGGTGTCGACCACGCATACGATCACCGGCGCAATCATCGGCGTCGGTGCGGCCCGGCGCGTGTCCGCGGTGCGCTGGGGCATTGCCGGAAACATCGTTATCGCCTGGGTGGTCACCATCCCCGCGACGGCGCTCATCTCTGGTCTGACCTACGCCGCCGTCGGTCTGTTCGTGTGATCTAGGCGCGGCGGTCGGCCGAAGCGACTGGAGTGACCTCTTTTTGATCAAGCCACTCGGCCATTTCCGTTGCGACTGCGGTCTGCAATCGTTATATAAGCGGGGATTTCCCCAAAATCGGTGGTTGTAACCACCGCCCGCGCTAGGGACGCGGGCGAACGAGAGGATATTACCGATGGCAAACACGTTGCTGATGCCGAAGGCCACCGCCGTCTGGCTGGTCGACAATACCGCCCTTTCCTTCGACCAGATCGCGCAGTTCTGCTCGCTGCATCCGCTCGAGGTGAAGGCGATCGCCGACGGCGAGTCGGCGCAGGGCATCAAGGGCATGGACCCGATCATTACCGGCCAGCTCAGTCGCGACGAGATCGTGCGCGCGGAGAAGGACCCGAACTACCGCCTGCGCCTTTCCGAGCCGAAGGTCCGCGTGCCCGAATCCAAGCGCCGCGCGCCGCGCTACACGCCGCTTTCCAAGCGGCAGGACCGGCCCAACGCCATTCTATGGCTGGTGCGCAATCATCCGGAGTTGAAGGACGCGCAGATCTCGCGCTTGGTCGGCACGACCAAGTCGACCATCGAGCAGATCCGCGAGCGCCGCCACTGGAACGCAGCGAACCTGACGCCGATGGATCCGGTGACGCTGGGGCTCTGCTCGCAGATCGACCTCGACATCGAGGTGCAACGCGCCTCCGCCGGCAAGCCCGCGGCCGCGCCGACTGGAGAGACCCTGCTGCCCGCCGCCATGACCGAGCGGCTGACGCCCGCGGTCGACGGACGGCGCGAGGAGGAAGAGGAACTCGACGCCGACAAGGTGTTCGCAAAACTCTCGGCGCTGAAGAAGACGGACGAGGCGGACGACGAGGAATAGGCGCAGGGCGGCGCTGCCGACCCGGCTCGCCGCTCGCGCATGCTAGCGTTCAATTTTCTCCTCCGGAGCAAGGCCCGCGTGGCTAAGAAGGCGAAACTCCAGAGCCGCAGCCCCTACAAAACCAGGACCGCGATGCTGACGTAAGCCCAACCTGGCATTGGACTTTCTGTCAGATTCAGCCCGAGGCGGTTCAAATGCCCGCCCGGTCCGGCTAGACTAGGTATCGCTAGAGTCTGAGTGGAGGAGGCCGCCATGGCTGCGATCCCGCCGGTCTGTGACTTCGGCTGGAAGGCCGTCGATGCGGAATTGCCCGGAGTCGACGGCAAGCGTCACCGAATCTTCGACCTTGCCGGACCGAACGGGCTCCTCGTCGCCTTCATATGCAATCACTGCCCTTATGTACGGGCGGTGATCGACCGGATCGTGCGGGACGCGAACGACCTGAACGCGCACGGCATAGGCTTCGTCGCCATCAGTTCCAACGATGCCGACGCCTACCCTGAAGATTCCTTCGAGAACATGAAGCGGTTTGCCGAAAGGCACGGCTTCGGCTTCCCATATCTATACGACGAGGACCAGTCGGTGGCGCGCGCCTATGATGCCGCCTGCACGCCGGACTTCTTCGGTTTCAACCGCGACTTCGAACTGCAGTACCGTGGGCGGCTCGACGCCTCGCGCCGCGAGAAGGGACCCGCGGATCTGCGCCGCGACCTTTACGAAGCGATGGCACAGGTTGCGCGAACCGGCGAGGGGCCGCGCGACCAGGTCGCCTCGATCGGCTGTTCGATCAAGTGGAAGGATGCGGCATGAGGGACACGGTTTCCGCCCGATGCTCGATCAATTTTCTGTGAGCTCGAATGGAAACGTTGTGATAATACTTCAGTATCGATTGACGCAGATCAAGCGGCGGACCGCTGGCGCGGTGTTGAAGGGTCCAGCGCAGTGAACTTACCTTTGCGGCATAACGACGCCGCGCGAGGCAAGTTGCTTGTCATAGGCGTAGGCGGGCGATACGCGTTTGGCCGCCGGTACCGAGGGCAGTGCCCCAGGGAGCATAGTTGATGGATTTCGAGAAATTCTTCTCCGACAAGCTGGAGGGTTTGCACAAGGAAGGCCGCTACCGCGTCTTCGCCGATCTCGAGCGACGCGCCGGTATGTTCCCGCGGGCGCTGCGCTACACCGGCGAGGACGCTCGCGAGGTGACGGTTTGGTGCTCCAACGACTATCTCGGAATGGGCCAGCATCCCACGGTCATTGCCGCCATGCACGAGGCGCTGGACAAGTGCGGCGCCGGCGCCGGCGGTACGCGCAACATCTCGGGCACCAACCACTATCACGTGCTGCTCGAACGCGAGCTCGCCGACCTGCACGGCAAGGAGAGCGCGCTGCTCTTCACCTCGGGCTACGTCTCCAATTGGACGACGCTTTCGACGCTCGGCGCCAATATTCCCGGCAGCGTGATCTTCTCGGATGAGTCCAACCACGCCTCGATGATCGAGGGCATCCGCCACTCCAAGGCAGAGAAGCGCATCTGGAAGCACAACGACGTCGAGCACCTCGACCAACTGCTCTCGGAATACGGTCCGGACGTGCCGAAGATCGTCGCCTTCGAGTCCGTCTACTCGATGGACGGTGACATCGCGCCGATTGCCGACATCGTCGCCGTCGCCGAAAAGCACGGCGCGCTCACCTATCTCGACGAGGTACATGCAGTCGGCATGTACGGTCCGCGCGGCGGCGGCGTCGCCGAGCGCGACGGTCTCATGGACCGCATCGACATCATCGAGGGCACGCTCGGCAAGGCTTTCGGCGTCGTCGGCGGCTACATCACCGGTTCGACGAAACTCATCGACTTCATCCGCTCCTTCGCCAGCGGCTTCATCTTCACCACCGCGCTGCCGCCGCATGTGGCGGCCGGGGCGCTTGCCTCGATCCGGCACCTGAAGGCGAGCCCCTTCGAGCGCGCGCGCCATCAGGATCGCGTCCGCAAGGTGCGCGCCGGCCTCGACCGCATCGGCATCCCCTACATGCCCAACGAGAGCCACATCGTGCCGGTGATGGTTGGCGACGCCGCCAAGTGCAAGTGGATCAGCGACATCCTGCTCGACAGCTACAGCGTCTACGTGCAGCCGATCAATTACCCAACCGTGCCGCGCAAGACCGAGCGCCTGCGCATCACGCCTTCGCCATTGCACACGGACGCCGACATCGACCATCTCGTTGCCTCGCTCTCCGACCTCTGGTCGCAGTGCGCCCTGGCACGGGCGGTGGCATAGCGCCACCCCCACCCGCTGCATCCTGTCCGATTGCCCCGGCGCGTCCCGCATGACATAGCTCCGGCAAACCGGAGACGCCCGTTGCAGGACACGATCAAAAGCCAGCGCAGGATGCTGAAGGTACTCGGAGGCGAGGCTGTTTCGCCGCCTCCGGTCTGGATGATGCGTCAGGCTGGACGCTATCTGCCCGAATATCGCGAGAAGCGCCGCCAGGCGGGCTCCTTCCTCGACCTCTGCTACAATCCCGATTTCGCGGTCGAGGTGACGCTGCAGCCGATCCGCCGCTTCGGCTTCGACGCGTCGATCCTGTTCTCCGACATACTTGTCGTCCCGCATGCGCTCGGGCGCGACCTGCATTTCGCCGAGGGTCACGGCCCGCAGATGACGCCGATCTCGGCGGAGGAGATCGGTACCCTCGGGCAGCACACGGATTTCCATAAGCATCTCGCCCCCGTCTACGAGACCGTCACGCGGCTAAGGCACGAGTTGCCGGACGAGACGACGCTGATCGGCTTCTGCGGCGCGCCCTGGACCGTCGCGACCTACATGATCGCCGGGCACGGCACTCCCGACCAGGCTCCGTCCCGGCTCTTCGGCTTCCGCAATTCGGCGGCCATGGAGCAGCTGTTGTCGAAACTCGCGGAGGTCTCCGCCGAGTATCTGATCCGTCAGATCGAGGCCGGCGCCGATGTGGTGCAGATCTTCGATTCCTGGGCGGGCGTGCTTGATGAGGCATGCTTCGAGGCATGGTGCGTGAAGCCCGTTGCCGAGATCGTCCGGCGGGTGCGCGCGGCGCACCCCGGCTTTCCGATCATCGGCTTCCCGCGGGGCGCGGGCGCGCTCTATGCCGGCTATCGCGAGAAGACAGGCGTAACCGCAGTCGGCCTCGACTGGTCGGTGCCGCTGTCGCAGGCTCAGTCTCTGCAGAAAGACGGCCCGGTGCAGGGCAATCTCGACCCGCTTCGCCTGGTCGCCGGCGGTCGCGCGCTCGACGAAGGCATCGACGCCATCCTGTCGGCACTTGGCACCGGACCGCTGGTCTTCAATCTCGGCCACGGCATCACCCCGGAAACGCCGGTCAGCCATGTAGAACGCATGGTGCGCCGGGTGCGGGGAGCGCGGTAGACAGCGGATTTGTCGGACCTTGCCTGACACGCTCCGCCCGCTCCTGAAATTGCCGGACCTGCCCGTCACCGAAGCGCTGCCGGACCTGCTCGCCGCGCTGGAGGTAAACAGCAGCGCTGTCCTGGTGGCGCCGCCGGGGGCGGGCAAGACGACGCTGGTGCCGCTGGCGCTCTTGTCGGCGCGGTGGCGCGGCGACGGCACGATCCTGCTCCTCGAACCACGGCGGCTCGCCGCGCGCGCGGCGGCCCGGCGCATGGCCGAACTGTTGGGTGAGGGCGAGCCCGGCGGCACGGTCGGCTATGCCATGCGGATGGAGCGCAAGGTCTCGGCAAAGACCCGGATCCTCGTGGTCACCGAGGGCATCCTTGCGCGCATGATCCTGGACGATCCGGAACTGCCCGGCATCGCCGCAATCCTCTTCGACGAATTTCACGAGCGCTCGCTCGACGGCGATTTCGGCCTGGCGCTGGCGCTCGATGTAAAGGGAGCGCTGAGGCCGGACCTGCGCCTTCTTGTCATGTCGGCGACGGTCGACGGCGCGCGCGTCGCAAACCTCCTCGGCGAAGCGCCGGTGGTGGAAAGCGAAGGCCGCAGCTTCCCCGTCGAAGTCCGGCACCGCGAGCGACCCGGCACGACGCCGGTCGAGGATTTCGTTGCGTCCGCGATCCGCGACGCGCTTGCCGACGAAGAGGGAAGCGTGCTCGCCTTCCTGCCCGGGCAGCGCGAGATCGAGCGCGTCGCTGAACGGCTCGAGGGCCGCGCGCCGGCGGCCGTCGACGTGGTCCCGCTCTACGGCATGCTCGACGCCCGCACTCAGGACGCGGCGATCAGGCCGGCGCCGCCCGGTCGCCGCAAAGTGGTGCTTGCCACCTCCATTGCCGAGACGTCGATCACCATCGACGGCGTGCGCGTCGTCGTCGATGCCGGGCTGGCGCGGGTGCCGCGCTACGAGCCCGCCTCCGGCCTGACGCGGCTGGAGACGGTGCGCGTCAGCAAGGCGTCGGCCGACCAGCGTGCCGGCCGCGCCGGGCGTACCCAGCCGGGTGTCGCCATCCGGCTTTGGCGGGCGGAGCAGACGGCCGCCTTGGCGCCGTACAACACGCCGGAGATCCTGGAGGCGGATCTTTCTTCGCTGCTGCTCGACTGCGCGGCCTTCGGGGTTGCCGACCCGCCAGCACTGACCTTCCTCGACCCGCCACCGGCGCCGGCGCTGGCGGAAGCGCGGGTACTTCTTGCCGCCCTCGGAGCGATCGATCAGGACGGTCGCCTCACCGAATCCGGTGCGTCCATGCGGAAACTGGCGCTGCCGGTCAGGCTGGCGCACATGGTGGCGGAAGCGGCACAAACAGGCGCGGCCCGCACTGCCGCCGAACTTGCCGTTCTGCTCACCGAACGCGGGCTGGGCGGTGACAGCGTCGACTTGGATCGGCGGCTGATGCGGTTTCAGGCGGACAGGTCTCCTCGTGCCACGGCTGCCCGCAAGCTGGCTGCGCGGCTGGCGAAGGCGGCGTCCCACAGAGGCGGCGAAACCGAATCTGAAATCACCCCCACCCCGGCGCTTCGCGCCGACCCTCCCCTCAAGGGGGAGGGTAATTTGGGCGCCCTTCTCCTCAGCGCCTGGCCGGACCGCATCGCAAAAGCGCGCGGCGAACGCGGACGCTTCGTCCTGTCCAACGGGGGCGGCGCCATGCTCGACCCGGCCGATCCTCTCGCGGGCGAGCAATATCTGGTTGTGGCGGACATCAGGGGCGCGGCGCAGACCGCGCGGATCGCCTCGGCTGCAGCCGTCTCGGAAGCCGAGATCCGCGCCGTGCTCGCCGACCGGCTGCAGCGGCGGCGCATCAGCGAATTCGATACCGAGCGGAAGGCGGTGCGCACGCGCGAAACGGTTCGGCTGGGCGCGGTCGTGCTGTCGGAACAGCTGCTGCCGCCGCCTAAGGGCGCTGAGGCCGACGCGGCCATCATCGAGGCTATTCGTACTCATGGGCTGTCGCTGCTGCCCTGGAGCGGGCAAGCGGAAAGCCTGCGCCAGCGCCTCCACTGGCTTCATCGTGCGACCGGCGCACAATGGCCCGATGTCTCGGATGAGGCGCTGCTAGCGTCGCTGGAGGAATGGCTTCAGCCGTTCCTGACCGGAGAGGCGGCGTTCTCGCGGATCGAGCCTGGCGCGGTCGAGGCGGGGCTACGCTCCCTCCTTCCGCATGACTTGCAGCGCCGTCTCGACAGGACAGCCCCGACGCATTTTGCAGCACCTTCGGGCAGTTCGGTGCCGATCCGCTATGACGACGAGACCCCGGTGCTCTCGATCAGGGTGCAGGAACTGTTCGGCATGAAGGAGCATCCGACGGTCGGCGACGGCCGCGTGCCGCTCACGCTGGAGCTCCTGTCGCCGGCGCTCCGGCCGATCCAGACCACGCGCGACCTGCCCTCGTTTTGGCGCGGCTCCTGGGCCGACGTCCGCTCCGACATGCGCGGCCGCTACCCGAAGCATGTCTGGCCGGAGGACCCGGCCAATGCGCAGGCGACCAACAGGGCGAAGCCGGGGTTGAAATAGAACTAGCGTACAAAGCGGACCGGAGCGATAAGGCCCGCATGATCAAGTCGGTTGCAAAGTCGAGCTTCGACCAGGGAAACAGACTGCGGCTGAATACGCTTATCCGGCTGCGCTGGCTCGCCATCGTCGGCCAGAGCATCACCGTCATCCTGGTTGCCTATTGGCTGGAATTTCCGCTTCCGGTGAGCCTGTGCTTCGCGCTGATCGCCTGCTCGGCCTGGCTCAACCTCTTCCTCACCTTCCGCTATCCCTCGACGCACCGGCTCGCGCCGATCGCGGCGCTGGCGACGCTGCTGTTCGACTCCTTCCAACTCGCGGGCCTGCTTTTTCTCACAGGCGGCCTCACCAACCCGTTCTCGCTGCTGCTGACCGTGCCGGTCGTCATCTCCGCCACCACGCTGTCGCTCCGGATGACCGCCGTGCTCGGCGCAATCGTGATGTCGATGGCCAGCCTGCTGGTCTTCTACCACCTGCCCTTGCCGTGGAGAGAGGACGCGGAACTCGCCATCCCCTTCGTCTATGTCGCTGGCATGTGGATGGCAGTGATGTCGTCCATCACCTTCACTGCGGTCTACGCCTGGCGAGTGGCGGAGGAGGCGCGGCTGCTGGCCAACGCGCTTGCCGCGACGGAACTGGTGCTGCAACGCGAGCAGCACCTGTCGGCGCTGGACGGCCTTGCCGCAGCGGCTGCTCATGAGCTCGGTACCCCACTCGCCACGATCACGGTGGTTGCCAAGGAGATGGAGCGTGCCCTCGGCAGCGATCCGAGATACCGCGAGGATGTGACGCTGCTTCGCTCCCAGAGCGAGCGCTGCCGCGAGATCCTCAAGCGGCTGACCAGCCTGTCGACCGAAGGCGAGGGGCATCTCGACCGGCTGCCGCTGACGTCGCTGATCGAGGAAGTGATCGCTCCGCACCGCGATTTCGACATCGAGATCCGGCTGGAGCCCGGCGAGCGCACAGGTCCGGAGCCGGTCGGGCACCGCAATCCGGGCGTCATCTATGGCCTCGGCAATCTGGTGGAGAACGCGGTCGATTTCGCCGCGGGGTTGGTCACCGTGCGCTGGCGGTGGGACGAGAACTCGGTCGTGATCGAGGTGATGGACGACGGTCCGGGCTTTCCCCCGGAGATTCTCGACCGTATCGGCGAGCCCTATATGTCCACCCGGCACGGGGCCGAGCGCGGCGGCGGGCTTGGACTTGGGCTGTTCATCGCCAAGACGCTGCTCGAACGATCCGGGGCGCGCCTATCCTTCTTCAACGGCACCGAGCTCGGAGAAGGGGCGGTTGCCCAGGTTACCTGGATCCGCACCGAATTCCTGAACCGCCTGCCTGCAACGGATGCCATCTACGAACCGGCATAGATCATTGACCTTCAGGGAGCTTTAGGGCTCGGCGCACCACACGGCATGTGGCATTTGGCCCACCGCGTGACTATATCGGGGTCAAAAAATGGCAACAGGTGATCCGATGGCTGAAGACTCAAACCAGGACAACGGTATCGGGCCCGATGCGTCTCTGCTCCTGGTTGACGACGACAAGCCCTTCCTCACCCGCCTCGCACGCGCAATGGAAGCGCGCGGCTTCATCGTGGACACCGCGGAAAGCGTCGAGGAGGCGGTCGCCAAGGCGAGGGCTGCCGCGCCGGCCTATGCAGTCGTCGACATGCGGCTGGGCGACGGCAATGGGCTCGATGTCGTGGCCGCCATCCGCGAAAGCCGTTCCGACACCCGCACGGTGATCCTCACCGGCTATGGCAACATCGCAACTGCGGTGACGGCGGTGAAGCTCGGTGCGATGGACTATCTCTCCAAGCCGGCTGACGCCGACGACATCTATGCCGCGCTGACGCGCACCGGAAACGAGCGCGTGGCGCCTCCGGAGAACCCGATGTCGGCCGACCGTGTCCGCTGGGAGCACATCCAGCGCGTCTACGAGATGTGCGACCGCAACGTCTCGGAGACTGCCCGGCGGCTCAACATGCACAGGCGCACGCTGCAGCGCATTCTGGCCAAACGCGCGCCGCGCTGACGGCTCGTTGACTGGCCCGAAGCGCCGCCTGGCTAAAAATCCAGATCTGCGTAATGCGAAACCGGCGAGAGGCCGCGTACCCGGTCGGCGAGAAGCGGCCTGAATGAGGGGCGCGATTTCAGCCGCGTGTACCATTCGCGTGCCGCCGCCTGCTCGGTCCAATCGATCTCGCCGAGATAGTCGAGCACGGAGATTGCCGCTGCTGCTGCGAGGTCGGCATAGGTGATCCGCGGGCCGGCCAGCCAATGGCGGGTGCCGGCCATCCAGTTGATGTACTTCATATGCTGACGGATGTTCGAGCGTGCCGCGCGGATCGCGGTCGAATCAGGCGAGCCGCCGCCCTGTTCCCGTGGGATCATCGGCTTCAGCACGCGCTCGCGCACGAGATGGCGCGTGACCTCGCTCTCCATCTTGGTCAGGAACCAGTCGACGAGGCGGCGGATCTCGGCGCGTTCCATGGGGTTTTCCGCGAACAGCCTGCGCTCGCGCTTCAGAACGCCCCGCGTCTCGTCGACATATTCTCCGATCACCTGCGCGCCGACTATCGGCACATCGCCTTCCGCAAGCAGCACCGGCAGCGTGCCGGCGGGATTGAGCGTCAGGAATTCCCGGCGGCGGTTCCAGGGCTTCTCCTCGATCAGGGCCAATTCCTCGCCATACTCGCCGAAGGCTAGGCGGACGAACCGGCAGGAAGCGAGCATGGGATGATGGAAGAGCGTCAGCATGATCCTGCGAGAAAAGAATGCATGGCCGGAGCGGAAGCCAGCGCGTGAGAGAATCACACTCGGCCAGACTCGACGGCCGTGAAGGCCGAAGACCTATAGGTGCGTTGCGGCGTCATGACAAGGAAGGGCCCGGCCGGAAATCCGGCCGGGCTTGCCTGCCTCCACAACGTCTCAGTCCACCCCGGACGGGAGAGTCAGGGCAACATTGTCATGCCGCTTCGCGCGCAACCGCCCGCTGGCCGGGGCACATTTCAAGCGGCGTTGCTTGAGAGTTTCATCAGCACGATGCCGGAGACGATCAGGGCACCGGCCGCCAGGCGCATGGGTGTCGCAGCTTCCCCCAGCACGACGACGCCAACGGCGAACGCGCCCACGGCACCGATGCCTGTCCAGATCGTGTAGGCCGTCCCAAGCGGAAGCGACCTCATGGCGACCGATAGCAGCGCAAAGCTCGCGATCATGGTGACTATGGTGATTGCGCTTGGCACGAGCAGCGTGAACCCGGCGGACTTCTTCATGTAGAACGCCCACACGACTTCCAGCACGCCAGCGAGTACGAGATAGAACCAGGCCATGGCACGGCCCTCCTTTCTGGGCCGGGCCGTCCCGGTCGTCTCGATTTGGATGCGAGAGGTCGTCCTCTCCGCCATGAGATAGGTCCGCGGAGCACCCGATCAATGCCCGGGATCCAGGGCATCGTTCAGGTACATGCACGTCAGCATCGTGAAGATGTAGGCCTGGATGACCGACATGAGCAGCTCCAGTCCGGTCAAGGCAACCACCATGACGAGCGGCAGGACCGCGCCGACGATGCCCAATGCGCCCAGTCCACCCAGAGACACCACGAAGCCCGCGAATACCTTGAGCGTGATGTGCCCGGCCAGCATGACCGCGAAGAGGCGAACGGAGTGGCTCACCGGGCGGGAGATGTAGGAGACCACTTCGATCGGCACGATGATTGGGGCCAGAAGCGGCGGCACGCCCGACGGCATGAACAGCCGGAAGAAGCCGAAACCGTTGCGCCACACGCCGTAGATCGTGACGGTCAGGAAGACGAGCATCGCCAAGGCGAAGGTCACGATGATGTGGCTGGTGACCGTGAAGGCGTAGGGAAACATCCCGATCAGGTTGGCTGCGAGCACGAACATGAACAGGGAAAACACGAGCGGGAAGAACCGCATGCCCTTCTCGCCTGTATTCTCGCGAAGCGTCTTTGAGACAAACTCGTAGAGCAGTTCCGCTGACGACTGCAGCCGCCCGGGAACGAGGGCTCGGGTCGAAGTGGCGATCAGCAGGAAGGCTGCCCCCAGACCGACCGCAGAGAACATGTAAGCCGACGAATTGGTAAAGCTCAGGTCGAAGCCGCCGATCTCGATCGGCACGATTCGGGATAACTGAAACTGTTCGATTGGTCCGGCCATGGTCCGGCCCTCCTGAGAGTGGCCGGGCCGTCCCGGAATGGTATTCAGAGGCGCGGGTCGTCCCGCGCGGGGCTTCAACTAGCGATCAAGGCATTGTCCGTCAACATGGCGCGACAACGCTGCTCCGCGGCCACGGCTGCAGCGGGTCTCCGGCGCCCGAAAGGGCCGACAGCATCCACCCAATGCAGGCGGACCATCAAATTGGCCATTTGGTGTTCGACTTCGTGCGAATGGTACTCGCCCGGATCTCTACTAGGACGTTCCCAAGGACCTCATCCGTTTGGACGCGGCCGGGCGACTCAGGTAGCGGTAAGATGTTCAAAGTCCCTCGGCACGCTCGCCCGCGGGGACGCAGCTAGCACCCGGCCGTCGTGAAATTTTCTCCACTACTCCACGAGACCTTCATGGAACACCAGACGATTGTCGAAGCCCTGCTGCTCGGCCTGCTCGAGGGCCTGACCGAGTTCCTCCCAGTGTCATCCACCGGCCATATCCTCCTCGCCGGCCATTTCCTCGGCTTCGAGTCGACAGGCAAGGCGTTCGAGGTGCTGATCCAACTCGGCGCGATCCTGGCGATCCTTTCGGTCTATTCGGCGAAGCTTATGCGGATAGCGCTCGACCTGCCTAGCGACCCGCGTGCCAGGCGCTTCGTGCTCGGGATCCTGGTCGCCTTCCTGCCCGCCGCGGTGATCGGAGCGCTGGCGCACGACTTCATCAAGACGGTGCTGTTCGAAACTCCCAAGCTGATCTGCATCATGCTGATTCTGGGGGGCTTCGTGCTGCTCGCGGTCGACCGAATGAAGCTGAAGCCGCTCTATCACGACGTCATGGACTATCCGCTGTCGCTATGCCTGAAGATCGGCCTCTTCCAGTGCCTCGCGATGATCCCGGGCACCTCGCGTTCGGGCGCGACCATTGTCGGCGCCCTGCTCATGGGGACCGACAAGCGCTCCGCCGCGGAGTTCTCCTTCTTCCTCGCGATGCCGACCATGGCCGGTGCTTTCACCTACGATCTTCTGAAGAATCGCGACATCCTGTCGGCCGCCGACCTGCCGGTGATCGCGACAGGCTTCGTCGCGGCCTTCATCGCGGCCGTCATCGTTGTTCGATTCCTGCTGGGATATGTGTCGCGCCACGGTTTTGCGATCTTCGCCTGGTGGCGGCTCGTGGTCGGCGTGCTGGGGCTCACAGCGCTCTATACGGTCGGGTAGAGCGCTTCAGTTCGGACGAGGAATAGCCCGCACCCTCAAGAGCAGGGCGGTTGGCCTTTCCCCCCACCCCTAACCCCTCCCCTCAAGTGGGAGGGAATCGCGGCGGTTCTGCACGGCGACAAACGTCGACGATCTTGGCGGCGACGGAGATGCAGCCGTCCCCCTCCCCTTGAGGGGAGGGGTTAGGGGTGGCGGTACTTACGCGGTCAAAACGGTTGCTGCGGATCGGTCGAGCAGGCGCAGCTACCGGGCGGCAAAAAATAGCTGCGCTTCTGTGCGGGCACTGCCTCCGGGGGCCTGCTCCCCTGCCTCAGAACGGCAGCTTCATCCCGGCCGGCAGCGGCAGGCCGGCGGTCAATTCGGCGGTCTTGTCCTTGACCGCGGTCTCGACCTTCGTCTTGGCGTCGTTGTGGGCAGCGAGGATGAGGTCCTCCAGGATCTCGGCCTCGTCCGGCTTGAGCAGCGACGGGTCGATCTTGAGCGATTTCATCTCGAACTTGCCGGTGAGCACGACCTGGACGAGGCCGCCGCCGGACTGGCCGGTCGCCTCCAACTGCTCGATCTCGTCCTGCATGGCCTTGAACTTGGCCTGCATTTCCTTCGCCTTGCCCATCAGGCCGAGCAGATCCTTCATGGTACGGTTCCTTCCTTAGTTATCGTCGTCGTCCGAGGGGTCGGCGGCCACCTCTGCATCGGCGTCCCCCTCGCCATCGGCCATAGCGATCGCATCAGGGATTCGGACGTCGATCACCTTCGCCCCTGGGAAACGCGCCAGGATGGCGGCAACGGCCGGATCGTTGCTGGCATCGAGGAGAGCGCTTTCGCGCCGCGCCTTCTCCTGCTCGGAGAGCGTTGGGCCGCCCTCTTCGCGCGACAGCGACACCAGCCAGTTGCGGCCCGTCCAGGCGCGCAGCCGCGTCGTCATGTCGTTGAGCAGCGTCTTCGGCGCCTCCGGCGTGAGCGCGACCTCCACGCGGCCGGGCTCGATCCGCACCGGGCGGACGCAGCGCTTCAAGAGCACCTTGAACGACATGTCGCGGTTGGCGTCCGCGAGCGCCGCGAGATCGGCCAGGTTACGGACCGCAGGCCCGTCGGGCGCGGCTTCGCGGGCAGGCTGGGGCGCGGCAATGGCCGGGGCGGCAACCTCCTGCGGCCGAGCCGCTTGCATGACCACGCTGCCGCCACTGCCCGCCATCATGCGGGGCGCCGGATCAGGCTGCGGCGCGGGATTGAAGCTCGGCGCCGCTGCGGCGGTTGAAGCCGGAGAGGATAGGGCAGGCTGGCCTGTTCGCGGGGATGGCTGGGACGAAGCGCTGGGCTCCCTGCCGGAGGAGACACCCTCCAGCATTGCCATGGCCTCGTCGAGCGTCGGCAGGCTGGCGGCGTGCGCCATGCGGATCAGCACCATTTCCGCCGCTGCGACCGGTCGGTTCGAGGACTGCACCTCCGGGATGCCCTTCAAGAGCATCTGCCAGGCCCGCGACAACACTTTTATCGACAGCTTCTCGGCGAAGGCGCTGCCGCGCGTGCGCTCATCCTCGGTCAGAGAGGCGTCGCTTGCGGCGCTCGGCACATAGCGCAGACGTGTGACGAAGTGGGTGAATTCGGCGAGGTCGGTGAGCACGGTGGCCGGATCGGCGCCCGCATCATACTGCGCGCGGAACTCCGAAAGCGCTGAGGCCATATCACCGCGCATGACGTGCTCGAAGAGATCGATCACCCGCGCGCGATCCGCCAGGCCCAGCATGCCGCGCACCGTCTCGGCCGTGACCGGCCCGGCGCTATGGGCGATCGCCTGATCGAAGATCGAAAGCGAGTCGCGGACCGAGCCCTCGGCGGCCCGCGCGACCATCGCCAGCGCGGTATCCTCGACCGCGACGCCTTCCTTGGCCGCAATGCCGGCAAGATGCGCGACCAGCGTTTCCGCGTCGACGCGGCGAAGGTCAAAACGCTGGCAGCGCGACAGCACCGTGATCGGAACCTTGCGGATCTCGGTGGTGGCGAAGATGAATTTGACGTGTGGCGGCGGCTCTTCCAGCGTCTTCAGCATGGCGTTGAAGGCGCCACCGGAGAGCATGTGCACTTCGTCGATGATGTAGACCTTGTAGCGCGCCGAGACCGGCGCGTAGCGCACCTGCTCGAGGATCTCGCGCATATTGTCGACGCCGGTGTGGGAAGCAGCGTCCATCTCGATCACGTCGACATGGCGGCCTTCCATGATCGGCTGGCAGTGCTGGCCGGGCGTCGTGAGATCGACCGAGGGCTGGTCGACGCCGTCGCTCTTGTAGTTGAGCGCGCGCGCCAGGATGCGGGCGGTGGTGGTCTTGCCGACGCCGCGGACGCCGGTAAGCATCCAGGCCTGGGCGATGCGGCCTGTGGAGAAGGCATTGGTGAGCGTGCGGACCATCGGCTCCTGGCCGATGAGGGAGGAGAAGTCGGCGGGCCGGTACTTGCGCGCCAGCACCCGATAGGCACCGGACTTTCCCGTCTGCTCGGTTCCGGCTTCGCTCATTCGAGGGGCAAGTCTCCGCTGGGCCTACGAACATTCGGACGGCGCGAGTGTTGCCCGCGCGGCGGGGCTCCGTCAACGCCATGACGGCCTGGCGCAGGCTTTGCGGAGGGTGGGAGGCTGGAACGATGACCCGTTCCGTGCTCGTTAGGGCTGCTTCCTTCCGGACCTGACCCGGTTGGCGAGTGGCACGTCCACCACCAACCTCCCGAGTTCCATATCGTCAATCGGCGGCGCGATTGCAAGAGTGGATCGGAGAAGATGAGGGACCCGAAGTCGGGTTGGCGCGTCCCTCGAGGCTTGCGCATGAATGTCTTGCGAGCCCTCTTTGACATTGAAGGGCTGCGCGCAAACTTCCATGGGCGAGCCTCAAAAGAAACCCAAAGTTGTCTAGAGCGATGCCCAAGGCTTCGCCTCCCAGAATACTCGTAGGCCCGGATGCCACAGGCCGAAACTTTCAACCGAATCATGTGCTGACCTTCGGTCATGCGCGCTTGACACGCGTTTTTCTTTCTCATCATAACCGCCCTCCGGGGTTGAGGCGGGCGAAAAACACAGATGCGGAAGGTTGCGGCGGCTGTTGCGGGTGCGATGCTGGCCTCCACGGCCATTGTATTTGCAGAGCCGGTCCCGCGCGCCGGCTCTCCGGCGGGATCGGTCATCGCCCGAAAGGCCGGCGAAGAAGTCAATTTCATCGACATCAGCGGCTGGCGCACCGTCGATATCCACCAGGACCTGCTTCCAGGCGACGTGCTGAGGACGAACGCGCTCGGCAACCTTGCAGTGCTGTTTTCGGACAACACGCAGGTCAGGCTCGGCCGTAACACCACCATGGTGGTTAAGAGCGTGAGCACTGGCGGTGCCGACTCTGTGCTTGAACTGGAGAGCGGCAGCATCTGGGCACGGGCCGAGCGCGGCGGCGAAGGCGTGATGATCGAGACGGCAGCGGCAGCGGCGGCGATCCGCGGCACCGACTGGACGATGAGCGTCGACGCCTCCGGCCGAACCTCGCTGATCGTGCTCGAGGGCGTGGTGGAACTGTCGAATCCGCTAGGTTCGGTCCAGGTGACGCGCGGCGAGGCCGCGTCCGCCTCGATCGGACAGGCTCCGACCAAGACGGTCATCGTCGATCCAGACGACCGCGAGCAGATGCTGTTCTACATCTCGCTGCGCAACGGTTTTGTCGCGCTGCCGGTCTCGCCGATGTCGAGCGCCGACATGCGGCGCGAGCGCGCACGCATCGCCGCCGTTCCCGAGGCGGCGCGCGGCGCCGAGGATTGGCTGACGCAAGCCGAGGTGGCGCTGTCCTATGACGGGCGCGCAGCGGCGAGACGCGCGGCCGAGCACGCCCGCGCCTTTCGCCTGACGCCTGGCCAGAAGGCCAAGCTCGATCTGGTCGACGCCATGATCGCCGCCGCGGAGCAGCGCTATGGTGATGCGATCCAACTGTTCGAGCGCGCCCTGCCACGGCTTACCGGCAGCAGGCGGTCGATCGCCGCCTATGGCGGCTATTTTGCGCGCTCGCTCGCCAATCCCGAACGAGTCGAGCAGCCGCCCAAAGGCGCGGCGGACGGCCCGTTCGGCGCGCTCGCCGAAGCCTGGACGGCCGGATTCCTGCACGGCATCAAGGCGGGAACAGACGTCCTTCAGCGCGCCGAGCAGCGCTATCCCAACGATCCGACGCTGCCGGCTGCACGCGCGCAGTTCGCGCTTCTGCTCGACGACCGCGAGCAGGTGAAGCAGGCTGTCGACCGGGCGCTGTCGCTCGATCCTGACGACCCGACAGCGCTGGAAGCGCGGGCGCACTATCTTGCCGGCTTCGAGAGCAAGCTCGACAGCGCGCTGGAGGATCTCACCCGCGCCGCAGCGCTCGCGCCGGGCTCGTCCTCGATCTGGAACGCGCTTGGCAACGTGCAGAGCGCGCGCGGCGCGGATCGCGAAGCGGAATCGGCCTTCAAGAAGGCGATCGAACTCGATCCGCAGGATCCGGTGTCGCATGCCAACCTGGCCATAGTTTATCTCGACCAGGATCGGCTTGCCGCCGCCAAACGTGAGATCGACATTGCGCTCGCCGTTGATCCGGGGTTCGACATCGGTCTTACCGCGCGGGGTCTCTATAGGCTGAAGAGCGGGGACCTCGATGCGGCGATCGAGGACCTGCTGGCCGGATCGACGGCCAATCCGGCATATGCCCAGGGGCTGCTTCTGCTCGCTGCCGCGCACTACGAGAACGGAGACCGCGAGCCCGCCGAGCAGGCTCTGGAAAACGCCGACCGATTGGACCCGAACGACCCGGTCACGTCCACCTTCGAGACGGCGATGGCGATCGACACCTACCAGAGCGACCGGGCGATCCGTTCGGCCCAGGACGCGTTGAGGCGGTCGCGAGCGCGCGGCGGCGACTACGCCGCACTCAGTGCAAGCCAGGACCAGGGCTCTACTCTCAACCAGGCCTATCGTCTGCAAGGACTGGACGCCTGGGGCCGCTACTATGGCGATGTCGTGTTCGATCCGTTTTCGGCCACCGCCTTCGTCGATCAGGCGGTTGCCGGCAGTCCGAACCCTTTCATCGTCAGCGGCGACTTTGGGCAGACGGTCGTGGCCGAACCTGTCGTCAGCAACGACTCCTTTGCCTCATTCCTGCAAGGACTGCTGCTCGACCCCCGCATGATTGCCTCCCGCTCGCGCAGTGCCGGGCTGGTGCGGCAACCCTTCATGGAAGTGACGGTCGGAGGTGGCGGGACCGGTGGGGCGGCAAGTGGATGGACGGGAGAAGCCGATGTTCAGGGTTTCCTCGCGGCACCGTTCCCGATCAGCATATACGGCCGACTTTCGATAGACGACACCACGGAGGATCGGGTGGCCACGACGCCCGGCCTGCCCGTTCCGAGCGCGTCCTTCACGCTGGATGATCGGACCATACTGGGCAGCGGCTATGTCACCGCGATGCCGACGCCTCAGGACCGGGTGATTGCCTATTTGAACTACCAGGACTCGAATGAGCGTCAGTCGGACGGGCTGTTCGCCTTCCTTCCTCCCGTGCCGTTCCTGCCTGGGGTCGACATTCTCGCGGCTGCGTACGACCGCTCGGTGGAAGATCGAACGGCGAGCTATGGCGCTGCATGGAGCCACACACTCGGCTACCACAACGTCGTAAGTGCCGGTATCTTCGCCTCCGGTTTCAAGCGACACAGCGATGAAGTCGGCTCGATCGCTTTCGATGTCGCGGGGATGCCCACTCCGGTGGTTCTGACCTCTGGCCAGCAAATCGACGCGGATCAGAAGTCGGTTATCGGGGCGGTCAACCATGCCCTCGATATCGAACAATTTACCCTCCGCTACGGCGTCGAGGGCGGAACCTTCGATCAGAAGCGCTTCCAGACCGGCTTTCTCGGGCCGGAGCCCACTGCGCCGGAGGAGCAGGATTTCTCACTGGCGGCTGGCCGCACCTATGCCGACATCATCTACGAGATCACGCCCAGCTTTAAGGCAGAAGCTGCCGCGTTCGTCACTTGGTTCGACGGTGACGGCTTCGACGACGTGAGGCTTGAACCGCGCGCCGGAGTTGCCTTGTCGCCGGTGGAGGATCATTGGCTGCGCTTCGCCTACATGGAAGAAAGCAGCGCGATCAATGCCGTCACGCTCGCTCCGATCGGCGTGCTCGGCATCCAAGCCAATCAGGCGCCCCTGGACATCGGCGGATCGAGCCGCACATTCGCGGCGCGCTGGGATGCCGAATGGACGGACTATTTCTTCACAGCCGTCGACTATCAGCATCAGGACTTGGAAAACCTCGCCATCCCCGTGCCGATTTCGCTGGATCAGATTTCACTCACCGAAGGACGCATCGACCGGGTGGGCGTGACCGCCAATGTCTGGCTGACCAACGGATTTGGAGCGTTCGCGAGCTTCGCCTATGCGGAATCTGAGAACGAGGACCCGACGACGGTGGGCTTCGGCGGGCCGCTTCCCTTTGTCCCGGAGAAACTGGCGAGGATCGGTCTCACTTACGTCCACCCGTGGAATATGAAGGCCACTGTCGCCGCCACTTATGTGGGCGAGCGCGCCGGCAACGCATCCGGTACCGAGTTGGACGCCTACTGGACCGCAGACGCGTTCCTGACCTGGGAGCCATTCGACAAGCGCTTCGAACTGGAACTGGCAGCCTACAACCTCTTCGACGAGGAGTTCGAAGTTGCGCCCCAGGTACCCGGCTGGGGTCGCACCTTCACTGGCTCGCTAAAAATGCGGTTCTAAGATGAGGGCCGCCGGCGGGGACGACCGCCGCCTTAGCACGCTCATCCTGATCGCCCTGGCGGTTGCCGGCGCGGTGCTTGCGGCGGCGCAGACGTCGCCCTGGCGCCTCGTCGATCTGAAGATCTTCGACTATTTTTCGACACTCGCGCCGCCATCGCCGTCGGCCGATGCTCCGATCATCGTGGCAATCGACGAGCCTTCCATGGCGGAAGTCGGCCTGCGCTGGCCGTGGCCGCGTGACCTGCACGCGGATCTCGTCCGCTCATTGCGCGCCGCCGGCGCGAAGGCGATCGGACTCGACATCATCTTCTCCGAGCCCTCCGCCGCGACTGCCGACCAGGCACTCGCCGATGCGCTTGCGCCGGACGTTGTTCTCGCGGCCGACCTGACCGTAATTCGGACGCCACAAGCGGACCAGCAGATCAGGGTCGAGCCTCTGCCGGCCTTCACCGAAAAAAGAGCCGGTTCGGGCCTCGCCTCGGTCGCCATCGAAAGCGACGGCGTGGTCCGCAAAATTCCGATTTACGAGGACGGCTTTGCCGCGCGCGTGCTCGAAGCCGCTGGTCGGCCTGCCCCTGCAGCACCGGCCGATGCGCTGATCCAGACCTTCGGGCCGGCGCGCACCTTCGAGACCGTCTCCTACTACCAGGCGCTCGATCCGGCCGCCTTCCTGCCGGAAGGCATCTTTCGCGACCGCATCGTGCTTGTCGGCCTGTCGACGCAGTCGGCCTCACAGATCGACGCCGGAGGTCCCGACCTCTTCGCTATCTCCTTCACGTCACGAAGCCGTCTCCTCCTGCCCGGGGTCGAACTGCAGGCGACGATCCTGGAGAACCTGGCGGAAAACCGCTTCATCATGCCCGTTCCCACGCTCGCCGTAGCGGCTTCCGTCATGCTGGCGGCCGCGCTCGCGGTCGCGACGGTGCGGTGGCAGACCGGCTGGAGGACCGCCGCGGCGGCGGTCGCAACTGTTCTGCTCTGCTTCGGCGGCGGATTTTTGCTTGTACGGTACGGCCGGATTTTTCTGCCGCCGCTCGCCCCCTCGCTGGCCTTCGCCGCGGTCGCCGGCATCCAGAGCGCGCGCGACTACGCCGACGAGCGGCGGCGGCGCATGCGGATCACGCGCGCCTTCTCGCAGTACCTTTCGCCCGTCCTCGTGCAGCGGCTGGCCGACGATCCCTCCCCGCTCAAGCTCGGCGGCGAGCGCCGCGTGATCACGGTGCTGTTCTGCGACGTGCGCGGGTTCACCACCATCTCGGAGCAGATGAAGGACGATCCGGAGGGGCTCACCAGCCTGATGAACCGACTGCTCAACCCGCTGTCGGAGGTGATCCTCGAGGCCGGCGGCACGATCGACAAATATATCGGCGACGCGGTGATGGCGTTCTGGAACGCACCGCTGGAGGATCCCGACCACGCCCGGCATGCGGTGGAGGCGGCGCTCGGTACCGTTCAAGCCATCGACAAGCTGAACGCGGAACTCGAAGCCGAGGCAGGGGCAACTCCTGCGCCAAGACTCAGGATCGGCGTCGGCGTGAACACCGGCGAATGCGTGGTCGGCAATATGGGCTCGGATTTCCGCTTCAACTATTCCGCGCTCGGCGACCCCGTGAACCTCGCCGCGCGCCTCGAGAGCGGGACGAAGGCGCTCGGCGTGTCGATCCTGATCGGAGAGGAGACCGCGCGCCGCGTGGCCGACCAGATCCCGCTCGCGCCGCTCGACCGGATCACGGTGAAGGGCAAGCGCGAGCCGGTCACGGTATCCACGCCGGTGCCGGGCTGCGATCTCCAGGCGCTCGCGATCCACGGCTCCCTGGTCGCAGATCTCCTGGAAGAGCGCCTCGCGAACGGGGATTCCCGGTTCGCCTTGCTGAGGCGTGATCTCCCACCGCTTGCCGAATACTACCGGCTCACGCAGATGCGCCTAAAGGCAAGGGCGGATTGATCTAGCCCTACATTGCGGCTGCCTCTCCTTCGCGCTACCGTTGCGTCAAGGGAGAGAGCTCATGAACGTCAAAGCCGAGAACGGCCGCCGTGCCGCCGTGCCTTTCGACCACCAGAAACTCGACCGGCTGATGGAACAGGCCGGAATCGACGTGCTGGTCGCCACGTCGAAGCACAACGTCCAGTATCTGCTCGGCGGCTACAAGTTCATCTTCTTCTCGGCGATGGATGCAATCGGCCACAGCCGCTACCTGCCCGTCGTGGTCTACGAGAAGGGCCGGCCGGACCACGCCGCCTATATCGGAAACAAGATGGAGGGCGGGGAGCACGCCAACCGGCCGTTCTGGACACCGACGCTGCACACGGCCACCTGGGGTACGCTCGATGCCGCGACGCTCGCCGCGGAGCACGTTCGGAAGATCGCCTCGCCCGGTGCGCGCATCGGCATCGAGCCGCCGTTCCTACCATCGGATGCGCATGCGGTGCTGGAGCAACTCGGCAACCGCGCGGAACTGGTCGAGGCGACCTCGGTGCTGGAACGGCTGAGGGCCGTCAAGACACCGGAAGAGCTGGAGAAGCTTCGCGCTGCCTCCGAGTTGATCACCGACTCGATGATCGCCACGATCGAATGGGCGCGCGAGGGCACGACCAAGGCCGAGATCATCGAGCGGCTGCGGCGGGAGGAGACCGAGCGCGGGCTGCAGTTCGAATACTGCCTGCTGACGCTGGGACCTAGCCACAACCGTGCGGCCTCGCCACAGGCGTGGAAGCCGGGCGAGGTTCTGTCGATTGATTCCGGCGGCAATTTCCACGGCTATATCGGCGATCTTTGCCGCATGGGCGTGCTGGGCGAGCCGGATTCCGAACTCGACGACCTGCTTGCCGAGATCGACGCCGTGCAGCAAGCCGCCTTCTCTAAGATCAGGACGGGCGCGCTCGGCGGCGACGTGATCGCGCATGCCGAGAGCGTGCTGAAGGCGTCGCCGGTAGCGGCCTTCACCGACTTTTTCGCCCATGGCATGGGGCTGATCAGCCATGAAGCGCCGTTTCTGATGACAAACCATCCGGTCGCCTATGAAGGCGTCGACGCTGCTAGCCCGCTCGAAGCCGGCATGGTGCTGTCGGTCGAGACGACCATGCTCCACCCGTGGCGCGGCTTCATCAAGCTGGAGGACACGGTCGCCATCACCGAGACCGGCTACGAGATGTTCGGCGAGCGCGGCCGGGGCTGGAACAGGGGCGGACGAGGCTAGTTCTGCTAGACTCACTGGCCTCAGCGGCAAGTCGATCAGTCGGTGGCGTCGTTTACATGCCGACGCCGCGCGCCATCGCCGCTGCGAAGACCAGGATCAGCACGAAAACCCCCGCCTCGAGCTTGAGCCACCGCCTCATCGCGCTGACCTCCAGTTCCGGTACTTGCGCCAGACTGGCGCGCCGCCAGCGCAGGATGGCCCGCGTCGGCGCGATCGACAGCAGCCCGACCGTGCCGAAGGCCGCCATCTTCAGCCAGAAGGCCGGATTGTAGACGTAGAACTCCCATCCCTTCAGGCCGAAGAGCACACGGCCGATGCCAATCAGGATGATCAGGACGGCGCAGGCGCCATAGACTGCATCGACCCGGCCGAGCGCTGGCAGATCGGCCTTGGCCAGCCCCGGTCGCGCCAAGGCAAGTTCGGCCGCAAGGAGCGCCGCGATGGCGAACACCAGGATGTGGTGGGCTATGGCAAGCAGAAGGTCGACTATGGCGCCGTCCATGGGAAGCTCCAAGCAATTCTTTACACTGTAAAGATAACCTCGATCTTTACAGTGTCAACCCCATCGCTCGGATCGCGCTACGGTCTCCAGGCGGGCGAAAGTTAGGGCCGCGTACCGGCCGCACATCGACAAGGGCAAGGCGTGCTGGCTTGTCCTGCCAGGCTTGGCGTTCTAGACCACTCCGGCCGTCAGGCCGCATTGGAATCCTGTCTCCCGTCGGCCATAGCTGGGGAGCACAGCGCCCCTCCGTTGCTCAGGAAGAGAAGCATGACAGACCAGCCCGATCCCGCGCGCTTCGCCCATGTGAAGGACTGGGTCTTCGACCTCGACAACACGCTCTACCCGCACCACACCAACCTGTTCTCGCAGATCGACGTGCGCATGACCGCCTATGTGTCGGAACTGCTCAGCCTGCCGCGCGAAGAGGCGCGCAAGCTGCAGAAGGAGCTCTACCTGCAGTATGGCACCACGCTGGCCGGGCTGATGGAGCGCCACAACATCGATCCGGACGATTTCCTGCTGAAGGTACACGACATCGATTATTCCTGGGTGGTGCCGGACCCCGCGCTGGGGGACGCGATAAAGGCTCTGCCGGGCCGAAAGTTCATCTTCACCAATGGCGACCGCGGCCATGCCGAGCGCACCGCGCGGCAGCTAGGCATCCTCGATCATTTCGACGAGATCTTCGACATCGTGGCCGCAGGGCTGACGCCGAAGCCGGCGCCGCAGACCTACGACCGCTTCGTCGCGCTGCACAAGATCGTTGGGTCGGACGCGGTCATGTTCGAGGATCTCGCCCGCAATCTGGTCACGCCCAAGGCACTCGGCATGACCACCGTGCTCATCGTGCCGCGCAATTTCGAGCCCACCTTTTCGGAGATCTGGGAGCGTGATCCGGCCTTCGACGACGCGGTCGACTTCGTCACCGACGATCTGGCGACGTTCCTGCGCGGACTACGCCCTGGTGCGGAGTCGTAATCGCCGGGATGACGGCGGCCACAGGCGCGCCCGTCACACTGATCGCGTGATGCCGCCGTCTATGCGGATGTTCTGGCCGGTGATGTAGCTGGATTTGTCGCTCGCCAGGAAGGCGATCAGCTCGGAAACCTCCTCGACCCGCCCGTAACGCCCCATCGGGATGCGCTCCCGGCGCTCGCCCACTTCGGGAAGGCTGTCGATGAAGCCGGGCAGCACGTTGTTCATCCGCACATTGTCGGCTGCATACTTGTCCGCGAACAGCTTCGTGAAAGCTGCGAGCCCGGAACGGAACACGCCTGAGGTGGGGAACAGCGCCTCCGGCTCGAAGGCCGCATAGGTCGAGATGTTGACGATCGAGCCGGATTTCTGCGCCTGCATGATCGGCGTGACCAGCCGCGCGACCCGCACGGCATTGAGGAAATAGATCTCCATTCCGGTGTGCCAGTCCTCGTCGGTGATCTCGAGAATCGGTGCGCGCGGGCCATGGGCGGCACTGTTGACCGCCGCATCGATACGGCCCCACCGCTCCATCGCGGCATCGACGAGGCGCTTCAGATCCTCGTTCGAGCGGTTCGAGCCGGTGACGCCGACCCCGCCCAGGCTCTCCGCCAGGGCTTCGCCCTTGCCCGAAGAGGAGAGGATGGCGACCTGAAAACCGTCCTCGGCCAGCTTGCGGGCGGCGTCGGCTCCCATGCCGCTGCCTCCTGCCGTGATGATCGCAACCTTGGTCGTCATGATGGCCTCCTGTCTTCCCTGCTCGGTGATATCGCCGAAACGGTCCTTCGCATAGCTTTGGTGCAAGAAGTGGCCGCACTGGACCTACCAAAGCAGCGACTGCCAGCTTGACGGCAGACCCTGGTTTGCCGAGAGATCGCTCGCCCGAAGGCTGCTTCGGCGCTGCGCAAAAGGGGGAAACGAGTGAGCTCGTTCGGACTGCTGCTGCTCTCGTGCTCGACCGTCGTCTTCCTGCTCGCCGCAACGGTGGCGAAGGCCTGGGCCCTGGCGCCGGGCATGGGCAAGCTGGTGCTCACGCTGGCACTCTATTCGGCCGGCAACCTCATCATGCTCAAGCTGGTGCGCGAGTTCGGCATGGCTTCGGCCTTCAGCCTCTCGGCTGTCGTCCAGCTCGTGGCCGTCAACGTGATCGCGCTTACCTGGTTCGGAGAGAGCCTCACCTTCACGCAGGCCAGCGGCATCGTGCTGGCGATCGTCGCCGTCGGCCTGATCACGCTCGGGCCGGCATTCGGGAAGTAGGCCCCGAGAGTCGGGGCATTCGGCCCGCTCTGGTAGTCACAGCGTTTCGCGGCCTGGGGAAAAGATGCCCCTCATCCGCCTGCCGGCCGCTACGCTGACGACGCCCTCTCCCCGCGTGCGGGGAGAGGGTAAGGCTCAGACGCCGATCTTGCCGCCGCCCTGCTTGGTGATGGCGACCACCGCCGGGCGGACCGGCATGTCCTGCTTGAAGTCCGGCCAGCGGGTCGATGGGTCCTCGTAGTACGATGGCCGGCCGAACCCTTCCCAATCGTCGCCGCCGTCGCCCGGATGCTGCACCGCCACGAAGGCGGTCTGGTCGTCCGGCGTGAACAGCGGGCCGCACATCTCGCCGCCGACCGGCACGCGGAAGAACAGTTTTGACGTGGCGCGCGCCTCGCCTTCGGTATCGACCGCCCACAGCCCGTCGGTCCGTCCCGTCTGCTTCGGGCTGTTGCCGTCGGTGGCGACCCACAGCCGGCCTGCCGAATCGACGGCGCAGTTGTCGGGCATGCCGAACCAGCCGTTGGCGGTGGTGGCGGTCGAGAAGGATGCGCCGACCTCGGCAACCGAGGGATCACCGCACTTCAGCAGGATCTCCCAGCGGCCTTTTGTGGCGGCAAAGTCGCCGCCGTCTTCGATCAGTTCGACGATGTGGCCGAAGGCGTTCTTGGCGCGAGGGTTCACGCCGTCGACCTTGTCGGCCTGACGCTTGGTGTTGTTGGTCAGCATCACGTAGACCTTGCCGTTGACCCCATTCGGCTGGATATCCTCCGGACGGTCCATCGGCGTGGCGCCAAGGAGATCGGCGGCGCGGCGGGTCTCGATCACCACGTCCGCCTGGCTCTCGAAACCGTTCTCATCCGTGAGCGGGCCCTGTCCCTGGATCAGGGGCAGCCATTCGAAGCTGCCGTCCTCGGCGAACCTGGCGACGTAGAGCGTTCCCTCGTCGAGAAGGTCCAGGTTGGCAGCCCGGTCGTCCGGGCTGAACTTGCCGGCCGTCACGAACTTGTAGACGTAGTCGAACCGCTCGTCGTCGCCGAGATAGAAGACAACCTGTCCACCCTTCGCCACGATCGACTCCGCGCCTTCGTGCCGGAAGCGGCCGAGCGCGGTGCGCTTCTTCGGCACGGAGTGGGGATCGTTGACGTCGACCTCGACGATCCAGCCGAAGCGGTTCGGCTCGTTCGGCTCCTTGGAGAGGTCGAAGCGCTCTTCGAAATTCCCCCACTGGTAGCTGTCTTCCGGTACGCCGTAGCGCTCGTAGTTGGCGGCCTCCCTGTGGCCGGCAGGCAGTTCGCCCTGGAAATAGCCGTGAAAGTTCTCCTCGGCCATGATGTAGGTGCCCCAGGGCGTGACGCCGCCGGCGCAATTGTTGATGGTGCCGAAGACTTTGGTGCCGCTCGCATCGGCATTGGTCTTGACGCGGTCGTGGCCGGCGGCCGGGCCAGTGAGCTGCATCTCCGTCTTGGCGGTGATGCGGCGGTTGAGCTTGCCGTCGAGCACCGGCTTCCAATTGCCGCCTTCCTTGCGGATCTCGATGATGGTGCCGCCATGCGCGGCCATCTCGATGGCGACGCGCTTGGCGTCGGCCGGCGCGATCTCCAGTTCCTTCTTGCCGTCCTTCTCGACCACCTGGGTGATGCCCGGGAACATCAGGTGCTCGCTCGTGTACTCATGGTTCACGACCAGCAGGCCGTGCTCCGACGAGCCGTCGATCGGGATGTAGCCGACATAGTCGTTGTTATAGCCGAACTGCTTCTCCTGGGCCTCGGCGGTCTGGTTGGCAGGATCGAACGCCGGCGCGTCGGCGAAGACCGGGTCGCCCCAGCGCAGCAGGATGTCGGCATCATAGCCCGCCGCAACGTGATGCTTCTCGTCGACGCCCGCCTCGATCTCGTCGAAGGTGAAGGCCGAGGCGCCCTCGGCGCGCGCCTTCTCGGCGGTGACCAGCGCGAGCGGGCTGACGGTCGCGGCGATCGCCGAGACGGCCAGGGTTCCGCGCAGGAAACCGCGGCGCGAGAAGCGGGCGGCGATGATGTCGCCCATCGTCGGATTGCCGGTGGGATTGCGGCCGGGACCGTCGTTCTCCTCGAGAAGGCTGGTCCGCGGTGGGCAGGCATTGCTGGTCATGAGAGCTACCCTCTTGCTGGGCTCGTGACTGGAGTGGTTCCCGGGTGAGCTATGCGGCTTTGCCAACAGTTTGATGACATCCCGCCGCCTAGTCGAGTCGAGGCCCGAAGGTACTTGCGTTTAATCATTCGATTGATTAAACTAGTGGCATGAACGACATTTTGAGCCTCTCACCCTCCGAGCAGACCCGCAGCGGCCTTGTACGCGCCGCCTTGCGCCTCTTCGGCGCCCAAGGCTTCGACGCAACCTCCACACGGCAGATCGCCGGCGAAGCAAACGCCAATATCGGCTCCATCGCCTACCACTTCGGCGGCAAGGATGGGCTGCGCATGGCAGTAGCCGACCATATCGTCGCCACTATTCAGGGCGTGACCGGCGCCGTCCTCGGCCAGGTCGATGAGGCACTCGAGGCCGGCATGGACAGCCGGACGGCGCAACAGCAGCTCTCGGCCGCCGTCGAGCGCATGGTGAGCTTCCTCATCGCGCGGCCAGAGGCTGGCGACCTGGTGCAGTTCATGCTGCGCGAGCTCAGCCATCCGTCACCGGCGCTGGACCGGATCTATTCAGGGGTCATGGAGCCCACCCACCGCCGGCTTTGCCGGATCTGGGAGGTCGCGACCGGCGAACCGGCCGAGAGCGAGCGTACGAAGATCACGATCTTCACCCTCATAGGCCAGGTGATGTACTTCCGCATCGGCCGGGAAATGGTGCAGCGGCGCATGGGCTGGCACGATATCGGGCCGCGCGAGGCCGCCGCTGTCACGGACGTCGTCAGGGGCAACCTTGATGCGATCCTGAAGAACCGGAAAGGCGGCTGACCATGAGCCTCCTCTGCACTGTTCCGCTGCTTTCCTCGCTGCTCGGGTTCTGTGCGCCTCCGCCTCCGCTGGCGGTAGGCTATGTCGAGGGCGAATTCGTGCTCCTCGCTCCGATCGAGGTGGCCGAAGTCGAGAACGTGAACGTGCGGCGCGGCGACAGGGTCTCTCCCGGCACCTCTGTCGCCTCTCTCGAAGACGGCGACGCCAGGATCGCGGTCGAGCAGGCGGCATCCGCGCTGGCACAGGCCAATGCGCAGCTCGCCAACCTGCGGCTTGGACGGCGTCCTGAGGAGATCGCGGTGCTCGAAGCCACGCTGGTTTCGGCGCAGGCTCAGGCGCAGGAGGCAAAGCGGGTGCTGACGCGAACCGGTGATCTGCTGGACCGCAAGTTCGCCACCCGAGCCGACTTCGACCGAGCCGAGACCGACGTCCGTACCGCCGAGGCAGCCGTAGGGCAGGCCGAGGCCAATCTTTCGGTGGCGCGCCTTCCCGCCCGGACGGAAGAGATCAAGGCCGCAGAGCACCAGGTGAAGCAGGCCGAGGCCGCGCTTGGGCAGGCGAAGTGGCGGCTCGGCAAGCGCGTCATCCAGGCGCCCTCGCCCGGCCGCGTCGACGACGTCATCCGGACGCCTGGCGACATCGCCAGTCCCTCGGCTCCGGTGATCTCGATGCTGCCGGACGGGGCCGTGAAGCTGAAGGTCTATGTACCTGAGAGTTCGGTCGCCTCTGTCCAGATCGGCTCGGAACTGACGGTCAGATGCGACGGCTGCCCTCCGGGCCTGAAGGCCCGTGTCAGCTACGTCTCGCCCGACCCCGAGTTCACGCCGCCCGTCATCTACTCGCTGCAGACGAGGCAGAAGCTCGTGTTCCTGGTCGAAGCCCGCCCGGAAGGTGAGAAGTCCATGCTGCAGCCCGGACAGATCGTGGATGTGGATTTAGTGAATGCGGCAGTCGGCAGCCGGCAATAGGCAGTCGGGCCGCTCTGCGAGAACATCATGCCTCAGAACCTCGCGATCTCCGTCCACAACCTGGTGAAGCGCTTCGGCGACAAGACCGTCGTCGATCACGTCTCCATGGAAGTCGCCGAGGGTGAGATCGTCGGCTTCCTCGGTCCGAACGGCTCTGGCAAGACGACGACCATCCGCATGGTGTGCGGGCTGCTGACGCCCGACGAGGGCGAGGGCTCGGTGCTCGGCTACGACCTCAGGACCGAGGCCCTGAAGATCAAGCGCGAGGTCGGCTACATGACCCAAAAATTCTCCTTCTACGAGGACCTCACCATTGCGGAAAACCTCGAGTTCGTCGCCCGCCTCTACCAGTTGAGGCCGGTTAACAAGCATGTGGATCGCACGTTGGAGGAACTCGGGCTCGCAACCCGGCGCAACCAGCTTGCCGGCACGCTCTCCGGCGGATGGAAGCAGCGGCTGGCGCTCGCCGCCTGCATCATGCACAACCCGAAACTCCTGCTGCTCGACGAGCCCACCGCCGGCGTCGACCCGAAGGCGCGGCGCGAATTCTGGGACGAGATCCACCGGCTGGCGCATGGCGGGCTCACCGTGCTCGTCTCGACCCACTACATGGACGAGGCCGAGCGCTGCCACCGCATCAGCTACATCTCCTACGGCAAGATGCTGGCGAGCGGCACGGTGCAGGAGGTCGTCGCCAATGCCGGGCTCGCCACCTTCGTCATCGAAGGAGAGCGGCTCGACGAGGTCGCGACGCTGCTGGAAGGAAAGCCCGGCGTCGAACAGATCGCGCCCTTCGGCGCAACGCTTCATGTGGTCGGGTCAGACGCCGAACTCTTGCGCAGAACGCTCGAAGGCGTCGGCAAGCGCGAAGGCGTCACCGTCATGCCCGGCGAAACCAGTCTCGAGGACGTGTTCATCAAGTTCATGGCCGGGTCCAGGGACAACATGCAATGAGCTTCTCGCTCCTTTTGCGGCCGGGCGCGGCGCCGACGACCCCCGTGGGAGCGAGACGCTGCGTCATTGCAGGAGAGTACGCATGAAAACCGCAATTTTCTCCCTCGCCCGCCTCCGCGCGCTGCTTGCGAAGGAATTCATCCAGATGCGCCGCGACCGCATCACCTTCGCGATGATGCTGGCCGTTCCGCTGCTCCAGCTCGTGCTGTTCGGCTACGCGATCAACAACGACCCGAAGGCGCTTCCGGCCGCGCTGGTAGTGACCAGCAACGACCACTACACCCGCGCCATGGTCTCGGCGCTGGAGACCACCGGCTACTACCGGTTCGTGACCGTGGCGGCGAGTGCGGCCGAAGCCGAATCGCTGATGGCGCGCGGCGACGTCTCCTTCGTGGTCACCATCCCTTCAGACTTCCGCCGTCGGGTCGACAGCGGCCAGAAGCCGCGCATCCTGGTGGAGGCTGACGCGAGCGATCCGGCCGCCGCGAGCAATGCAATCGGCACTCTCGCGACCGTCGCTTCCCAGGCGCTGCTGCGCGAGCAGGGCATGCAGGCCGTCGCCGCCGAGACCGCGGACAACCAGTTGCAGGTGATCGTCCACCGCCGCTACAACCCGGAAGGCATCTCGCAGTACAACATCGTGCCCGGCCTGCTCGGCGTCATCCTGCAGATGACGATGGTGATGATGACCGCCATGGCGCTCACGCGCGAGATCGAGCGCGGCACCATGGAGAACCTGCTCGCCATGCCGGCGAGCCCGACGGAAATCATGCTGGGCAAAGTTTTGCCTTATCTCGTCGTCGGCGCGGTGCAGGTGGTCGTGGTGCTCACGGCCGCGAAACTCCTGTTCTCTGTGCCTTTCGTCGGCTCGCTCTGGCTGCTGATGGGCGCCATCCTAGTCTTCGTCATGGCGCTCGTCCTGCTCGGCTACACCATCTCGACGATGGCGCGCACGCAGATGCAGGCGATGCAACTCACCTTCTTCTTCTTCCTGCCGTCGATCCTGCTGTCCGGCTTCATGTTTCCCTACCGCGGCATGCCCGAATGGGCGCAGACGTTGGGGGAAATCCTGCCGCTGACGCATTTCCTGCGGGTTACCAGAGGGATCATGCTGAAGGGCGCGGACCTGCCCGAGATGGCGCCGGAGATCGCCGCACTGACGATTTTCGTCTTCGCCTTCGCCGCCCTGGCGCTGCTCAGGTTCAGAAGAACGCTGGATTGAGTGCCCGGTCGCCTATGAAGGCTCGTTCGCTGCCGCGCCGTAGCGGTTCGGCCCCGGATCGCCGGGAAATAGGCACAACACGATGAAGGCGATGATCGAGATCACCGGGATGAACAGCGTTACCGCGAAGATCCCCGGCCTGCTCATGTCGTGTAGGCGCTTCACGCCGAGCGCCACGTTCGACCAGACCGACACCGCCACGGCGACCCAGAAGGCGCTCTCCCAGAACTCGCTTGCGGCACTTCCTTCCGGAGCCAGCGTGAAGCGGTAAAGCAGGAAGGCCTGGATGATGGCCAAAAACAGTCCCGCGAGAAAGAAGGCCGCGCGCGCGACGCGGCCGTTGAAGCGGAAAAAGAGCCAGATGAGCTGCGAACTATCAGGCAAGAGGATCCATTCCGTATCTGTTGGGTCCGCGCGTGCCTTCGAGGATGCCCAGTTCGATGAGCAGCCAGACCGCGCCGATGATCGGTATGAGTGCGATGAGCGACCACCAGCCCGACTTGTCACGATCGTGCCAGCGCTTGGCGTAAAGAGCGAGCGCCAGATAGATCGAGATCAGTGCGAAGATAGTGCTGAGAACACCGAACCCCTGTCCGAACTGCAACCCAAGTATGCTGTCTATCAAGTTCAGGACGATGCTGGCGGCGATCAGGACGCCGACGCCCGCCCAGAACTTGGCACGATTGATGCGACCTTCGAAGCTTGTAAGGAGATATTTCCAGTCCATGACGATTCCCCCTCATGCGCCCTGATTTGACGCATGCGGAAGGTGCGTTCGAAACTGCCGGAAATCAATCTCTCAGAAGCTCGTTGATCGAGGTCTTCGAGCGTGTCTTCTCGTCCACGCGCTTGACGATCACCGCGCAGTAGAGGCTGGGGCCGGGTTCGCCGTTCGGGAACGGCTTGCCGGGCATGGTGCCGGCCACCACCACTGCGTTGGCCGGGACCTCGCCATAGGTGATTTCGCCGGTGGCGCGGTCGACGATCTTCGTCGACTTGCCGATGAACACGCCCATGCCGAGCACCGCGCCCTCACGCACGATGCAGCCCTCGACCACCTCGGAGCGGGCGCCGATGAAGCAGTTGTCCTCGATGATGGTCGGACCGGCCTGCAGCGGCTCCAGCACGCCGCCGATGCCAACGCCGCCCGACAGGTGCACGTTCTTGCCGATCTGCGCGCAGGAGCCGACCGTCGCCCAGGTATCGACCATGGTCCCGGCATCGACATAGGCGCCGAGATTGACGAAGGACGGCATCAGCACCGCGCCCGGAGCGATGTAGGCGGAGCGACGCACCACCGCGCTCGGCACCGCACGAAAACCCGCCTTCTCGAATTCGGACGCACCCCAGCCGGAGAATTTCGAGGGGACCTTGTCCCACCAGACGGCGTCGCCGGGCCCGCCCTTGATCACCTCCATCGGATTGAGCCGGAAGGAGAGCAGCACCGCCTTCTTCAGCCACTGGTTGACCTTCCAAGCGCCGTCGGTCTGCCGCTCGGCAACGCGAACCTCGCCGCGGTCGAGCAGGTCGAGCGCTGTCTCCACCGCCTCACGAACCTCGCCTTTCGTTGCCGTGGAAACGCCATCTCGCGCCTCGAAAGCCCGCTCGATCGTCGTTTCAAGGCTCGTCAGGTCTGGCATTGGCATTGCTTGCTCCGCTATAGCGCTTATGAGGCCGGAAATCGGACTGCTTCGTAAGGCGGGCGGACCCTATTTCAGGCTATATGATGGGTCAATCTTGCCTTGCGCCGTGCAATGACGCAGGCGGGGGAGAATGCTGACTTGGCTATCAATCCCAACGAGAATTCAGGCTGGACACCGCTTCCTCACGCGGACGAGGACCTCGAGCGGGTAAGAAGCGCACCCGACACGCCGCAGACGCGCGCGCCGACCTATCGCCTCGCCTGGACCGACGAGGACTTCATGACCCGGCGCGAGTTGAGGCCGGTCAGGTTGCAGCTCGAACTTCTGAAGCCGGAAATGACGCTCGCCGAGCGCGGCATCCGCTCGACGGTGATCCTGTTCGGCGGCGCGCGCCTGCCCGAGCCGGGAGGCGAGGCCTGGGCCGCCAAGAACGAGACGCAGCGCAAGAACCTCCTGAAGAACAGCATCTATTACGACGAGGCGCGCAAGTTCGCCCGGCTATGCTCGCAGCATTCGGCGCTGTCCTACTACCGAGAGTTCGTGGTGGTCACCGGCGGCGGGCCGGGTGTGATGGAGGCCGGCAACCGCGGTGCGGACGACGTCGGCGCGCCGTCGATCGGCCTCAACATCGTGCTGCCGCACGAGCAGGCGCCGAACCAGTACGTGACGCCCGAGCTCTGCTTCAACTTCCACTATTTCGCGATCCGCAAGATGCACTTCGTCATGCGCGCCAAGGCGGTGGCGGTCTTTCCCGGCGGCTTCGGCACGCTGGACGAGTTCTTCGAGACGCTGACGCTGATCCAGACCGGCCGCATGGAACGCGTCCCGATCATCCTGTTCGGCAAGGAGTTCTGGAGCCGCGCCATGGACCTCGATTTCCTTGCCGAGCAGGGAACGATCTCGCCGGGCGACCAGGACATCATCGATTTCGTCGATTCGGCCGACGAGGCGTGGGAGATCATTAGCCGATTCTACAAGCTCTGAGGATCGGGCCGGGGCGCCCCCCGCATCGAGAGCTTCCCTTACGTCTTAAACTTTAGGCGCATTGGCCGCGCCTTCGAATGATGGTTTGGTACCGCCATCGTGCGGGTTCGGAGGAGCCGGCAACCCGCACGCATGCAGGCGCATTCCCTCGGAGGGCGCGCAGCACCGTCGGGAGGAGGTTGGATGGCGTCTGTCGCGATACGCGATGTCTACAAGTCGTTTGGCTCGGTTCAAATCCTTCACGGCGTCAGCGTCGGCATAGAAGACGGCGAATTCGTCACGCTCGTCGGCCCGTCGGGCTGCGGAAAATCCACGCTGCTGCGGATGATCGCCGGCCTCGAGGGAATCTCGGGTGGCGACATCGCCATCGGCGGCAGGGTGGTCAACAACGTCGCGCCGAAGGAACGCGACATCGCCATGGTCTTCCAGAACTACGCGCTCTACCCGCACATGACCGTGCGCGAGAACATGGCCTTCTCGCTGATGCTGAAGGGGGCACCGCAGGAGGAACGAAACACAAGGGTCAAACGCGCTGCCGAAATCCTGTCGCTGAGCCCGCTGCTCGACCGCTATCCGCGCCAGCTGTCCGGCGGGCAGCGCCAGCGCGTCGCCATGGGCAGGGCGATCGTGCGCGACCCGCAGGTCTTTCTGTTCGACGAGCCCCTGTCCAACCTCGACGCCAAGCTGCGCGTGCAGATGCGGGCCGAGATCAAGGAACTGCACCAGCGCCTCAAGACCACCACCATCTACGTCACCCACGACCAGATCGAGGCGATGACGATGGCGGACAAGATCGTGGTCATGCATGACGGGCAGGTCGAACAGATCGGCCCGCCGCTCGAACTCTACGACCGCCCCGACAATCTGTTCGTCGCCACCTTCATCGGCTCGCCGGCCATGAACCTGCTCAAGGGCCAGATCGGCACCAGCGGCTTCGAAGGCGCCGGCGGGATCTCGCTGCCGTTTCCAGCAAGGCCGGGCGTTGCCCCCGGCATGCCTGTCGTTGTGGGGCTGCGGCCGGAGCATCTGCGGCTTTCGGACGACGGCTTTCCGGTCAAGGTTGTGGTGGTCGAGCCGACCGGATCTGAGGTGCAACTCATCGGCCGCACGCCGGGCGGCGAGGAGATCGCCGCCAACTTCCGCGAGCGGCATGCATTCCGGCCGGACGAGACGATCCGTCTCTCGGCAGATCCTGGATTGATCCATCTCTTCGACGGGCAGACCGGCAAGAGGTTGTAGAGGAGGACCGGCATAGCCGGAACGACAAACGGGAGGAAAGTAGTATGAAATTCACACGACGCGACGTCATCAGGACTTCGGCCGCCGGCCTCGCAGCCGGTGCGCTCGGCAGCCGCTTCATCGGTCCCGCCTTCGCCCAGGAGGCGCCGAAATACACGCCGGAGCAAGGCGCCACCCTGCGCGTGCTGCGCTGGTCGCCCTTCGTGCAGGGCGACGAAGATGCTTGGATCGCCAACACCAAGAAGTTCACGGAGGCCACGGGCGTTCAGGTCCGCATCGACAAGGAGAGTTGGGAGGACATCCGCCCGAAGGCGGCGGTGGCCGCCAATGTCGGCTCCGGCCCGGACATCATGTGGGTCTGGTTCGACGACGCGCACCAGTATCCCGACAAACTGCTCGACGTGACCGACCTTGCCGACTATCTCGGCAACAAGTATGGCGGCTGGTACGACGGCGGAAAGGGCTACGCCACCAAGGACGGCAAGTTCATCGGCCTGCCGCTCGCCGCGATCGGCAACGCCATCGTCTATCGCGACAGCTGGGTGAAGGAAGCGGGTTTTTCGGAGTTCCCGAAGGACACGGCGGGCTTCCTGGAGCTCTGCAAGGCGCTGCAGAAGATCGGCCATCCGGCCGGCTTCACGCACGGCCACGGCGTCGGCGACGGCAACAACTACGCGCACTGGCTGCTGTGGAGCCACGGCGGCATGATGGTCGACGAGTCGGGCAAGGTGGTGATCAACAGCCCCGAGACTATGAAGTCGATCGAATATGCGATGGAGCTCTACAAGACCTTCATCCCCGGTACGGAAAGCTGGCTCGACGTCAACAACAACCGCGCCTTCCTGGCCGGTGAACTGTCGGTCATCGCCAACGGCATCTCGGCCTATAGAACGGCGCAGATCAACAAGGACAACGATCCGAAGCTTGCCGAGATCGCCAAGGACATCCGCACCACCAACCTGCCGATCGGCCCGGTTGGGAAGTCGGTCGAACTGCACCAGACGACTACGGCCGTGATCTTCAACTACACGCCCTATCCGAACGCTGCGAAGGCGTACCTGCAGTTCATGTTCGAGAAGGAGCAGATGGCCGACTGGATCGAGAAGTCGCTAGGCTATTGCTGCCAGTCGCTGAAGGCCTACGCGGACAATCCGGTCTGGACGTCCGACCCGAATGCCGCGGCCTATTCGCGTGCATCCGAGACGCTGCGTCCGAACGGCTACGCTGGCCCGCTGGGCTACGCCTCGGCGGCCACCATGGCCGACTACGTGCTGGTCGACATGTACGCCAGGGCGGTGACCGGCCAGGCGTCGCCGCAGGAGGCGATGGAAGAGGCCGAGAAGCGCGCCAACCGGTATTACCGGGTGTAGGCGCAGCGCCGCTCCTGCCGGTGCCTTCTCCTCGCGCTGGGAGAAGGTGCCGGCACCGGTCGGGACCGATCTAGGCTACGTGTCGCCAAGACTCGCTTTCGGGCAGTCCACCGGGCTGCCTCACCTTGGACGGTGTAAGAGGCCTTTCAGAACTCGGTCGCGGGAAGATTTCCGCTCGCACCGGCCTGCAACGACAGAACCCCCAGTCCGCCGAGGGTGCACTCAATGACATCGATACCCGCAGCCGCTGAGACTCGTGCGACATCCTCCCGCGCTCCCCTCAGCGAAAGCAAGGGCTTTCTCAGCTTCTGGTTCATGCTGCCGGCTGCGGTGCTGCTGCTGGTCTTCCTCACCTATCCGCTGGGCTTGGGCGTCTGGCTCGGCTTCACCGATGCCCGCATCGGCAGGCCGGGGATCTTCATTGGCCTGGAGAACTACGAGTATCTCTGGGAGGACGGCGTCTTCTGGCTCTCCGTCTTCAACACGCTGCTCTACACGATCTCCGCGTCGCTGCTGAAGTTCGCCCTCGGCCTATGGCTGGCGCTGATCCTCAACGAGAACCTGCCGATAAAATCCTTCTTCCGCGCCATCGTGCTCCTGCCCTGGGTGGTGCCGACCGTGCTGTCGGCGATCGCCTTCTGGTGGATCTACGATTCGCAGTTTTCGATCATCTCCTGGGCACTGATGGAGATGGGCCTGATCGACCACCGCATCAACTTCCTCGGCGACCCGACGAACGCACGCGCCTCCGTGATCGCAGCGAATGTCTGGCGCGGCATTCCCTTCGTGGCGATCACGCTGCTTGCCGGCCTGCAGACCATCCCGCAGTCGCTCTACGAGGCCGCGACCCTGGACGGCGCCGGACGCTGGCAGCTCTTCCGTTACGTGACCCTGCCGCTGCTGACCCCGATCATCGCGATCACCATGACGTTCTCGGTGCTGTTCACCTTCACCGACTTCCAGCTGATCTACGTGCTGACGCGCGGCGGTCCGGTGAACGCGACGCATCTGATGGCCACGCTGTCCTTCCAGCGCGGCATCTCTGGGGGCCAGCTCGGCGAAGGCGCGGCCATCGCGGTGGCGATGATCCCCTTCCTGCTCGCCGCCATCCTGTTCAGCTATTTCGGCCTGCAGCGGCGCAGGTGGCAGCAAGGCGGAGGCGACTGACATGGCCGACCGGGCAACGACCACGTCCGTGCAGGGCGACGACGGCGGCATGGGCTATCTGCAGAGCGTGCCGCGCCGGGTGGTCACCATCTACCTGCCGCTCGCGATCTTCGTCTTCGTGCTCCTCTTCCCGTTCTACTGGATGGCGGTGACCGCCGTTAAGCCGAACGAGGAGATGACCAACTTCAACGACTACAGCCCGTTCTGGGTGGTCAATCCGACGCTGCAGCACATACGTTACCTCCTGTTCGAAACCTCCTATCCGGGCTGGCTGCTCAACACGATCCTGATCTCGGTCGCCGCCACCTTCCTGTCGCTGCTCGCCGCCGTGTTCGCCGCCTACGCGATCGAGCGGCTGCGTTTTTCTGGCTCGCGCCAGGTGGGCCTGGCAGTGTTCCTCGCCTATCTCGTCCCGCCGTCGATCCTGTTCATCCCGCTCTCGGTGATGGTCTTCAGGCTCGGCCTTTACGACACGCCGTTTGCGCTGATCCTCACCTATCCGACCTTCCTGATACCCTTCTGCACCTGGCTCTTGATGGGCTATTTCCGCTCGATCCCGTTCGAGCTGGAGGAATGCGCGCTGATCGACGGCGCCAGCCGCTGGCAGATTCTTACCCGGATAATCCTGCCGCTTTCGGTCCCGGGGCTGATCTCGGCCGGCATCTTCGCCTTCACGCTCTCCTGGAACGAATTCATCTACGCACTGACGTTCATCCAGTCGTCGGAGAACAAGACCGTCCCGGTCGGCGTGCTGACGGAACTGGTGCGCTCCGACGTCTACGAATGGGGGGCGCTGATGGCCGGCGCGCTGATCGGCTCGCTGCCGGTGGTGATCCTCTACTCCTTCTTCGTCGAGCACTACGTGTCCTCGATGACGGGTGCGGTGAAGGAGTAGCAAGCCTCCCTTTTTTGCGGGGAGGGAGAAGGGGGGTCGGATAGCTTCCGTGCGGCCCTGGGGCGGGTATCCGGAAGCGCGCCTTTGGTCTAAATGCTTGCCCCATGTCGAAGAGAATTGCCGGCCCCGAGATCGAACGCCTGATCCAACTCCTCGCCAAGGTGCCGGGGCTGGGGCCGCGCTCGGCCCGGCGCGCCGCGCTGCACATGATCAAGAAGAAGGAGCAACTGCTCGCCCCGCTCGCTGGCGCCATGAGCGAGGCGGCGGAGAAGGTGCGGGTCTGCTCGACCTGCGGCAATGTCGACACCGTCGACCCCTGCTCGATCTGCTCCGATCCGCGCCGCGACCCGGCGACCATCGTGGTGGTCGAGGACGTGGCGGACCTCTGGGCGCTCGAGCGGGTCGCGGCGCTCAATGCGAGATATCACGTGCTCGGCGGCACCCTTTCGCCCCTCGACGGCATCGGCCCGGACCAGCTCAACATCAAGAGCCTCGTCGCCCGGATCGCGGAAGGCGGGGTGTCGGAGGTGATCCTCGCGGTGAACGCGACCGTCGAGGGCCAGACCACGGCCCACTACATCACCGGGCAGATTTCCGATCTCGGCACGAAGGTGACCAGGCTCGCCCACGGCGTCCCCGTCGGCGGCGAGCTCGATTATCTCGACGAGGGGACGCTGGCCGCGGCGCTCAAGTCGCGGACGGCCTTTTGAGGAGACGCTCCATCCTGCCCGTCAAACTACGCGGTCTGCTTGCTGGACTGGCAGCCCTCCTGCTCTCGGCAACCGCCGCCCCCGCCGCTCCAATCGACGACCAGTTCCGCACCTGGCTCGCAAAAGACCTCTGGCCCGAGGCCAAGGCCAACGGCGTCTCCAAGTCGACCTTCGACGCTGCCTTTGCCGGCGTAACACCCAACCTGAAGCTGCCGGACCTCGTCCTGCCCGGACAAAAGCCGCAGACGCCGAAGAAGCAGCACCAAGCCGAGTTCAACGCTCCAGCCAACTATTTTGCCGAAAAGACGATCGGCGCCGTCACGGCAGGCGGACGGACCCGCGCCGGCAAGCACGCCAAGATCCTGGCTGCGGTGGAGAAGAAGTTCGGAGTGCCCGGCGAGGTCGTCCTGGCGATCTGGGGCCGCGAATCGGGTTTTGGTGCGGCCAAGATGCCCCATGATGCCTTCGAGGTTCTCGGCACCAAGGCGTTTCTGGCGACCCGCAAGGAGATGTTCCGCAAGGAACTGCTGGCTGGGTTGCTCATGGTCGAGCAAGGTCTGGTGCAGCGCGACGCCATGCGCTCATCCTGGGCGGGCGCGCTCGGCCAGCCGCAGTTCCTGCCCACCTCCTTCCTTGCTCACGCAATGGATTTCGACGGCGACAGGCGGGCCGACATCTGGAACTCGGTTCCGGACACGCTGGGATCGATCGCCAATTATCTTTCCCACTATGGCTGGCAGAAGGGCCGTGACTGGGGCTTCGAGGTCATCGTACCAGACAGCGTTTCCTGCGCGCTGGAGGGACCGGACCGAGGCCGGAAAATTGCGGACTGGGCAGCCATGGGGATTCGGCGCGTGAACGGAAAACCGTTCCCCGCGAATGAACTCAGGGCCGAAGGTTTTCTGCTGATGCCGGCGGGGCGCAACGGTCCGGCATTCGTCGTCACGCCGAATTTCTACGTGCTCAAGGCGTATAACGAGAGCGACCTCTACGCGCTGTTCATAGGGCACGGCGCCGATCGCATCGCCTCGGGAGACAAGAGGTTTGCCGGCCGCTGGGGCAAGATCGACAGCCTCTACCGCTCGGACATCGCATCCCTTCAGCGTGGGCTGGAACGCAAGGGCTACGACGTCGGCGGCGCCGACGGGCTGCCGGGCTACAAGACGCGCCGTTCCATCGGCGAGTGGCAGGCAAAGAACGGGCAGGGGCCGACCTGCTTCCCTGACCGGGCGCTGGTCGGGGCTTTGTGAGGCTTACACAAGCCGGTTGAGCCGAAGCCTTCTAGCTTGAGACGGGGCCTACGCTCCCTCTCCGCGCCTTTTACGCGGAGAGGGTAAGGTGGGAGGCAGCATCGACGGTCGAGGATTGCGACCGTCGGATCAGAACTGATTGGCCAGCCGCCCGACGACCGCGAACTGCACGACCGTCGCCAGGAACTTCGATATTTCCACCGAAGGATGGTGCGCCAGGTAGAGCACGTCCTTGTTGCGGATCGGGAAGGTCTGGCCGACCAGATAGGAATCCGGCTTCGCCAGATCGATCCGATAGACGATCGGATACATGTCGTCCTGATTCGAACGCAGGCCTTTTGCGGCCAACTCGGCGAAACGCCGCTCGCCGAGCACCTGCCTGAGCACCTCCGCATGCTCGTAGCGGAAAATGAACAGCCCCTTCGGGTTGGCGCGCTCCGCCTTGGCCCCGCCGGCCAATGCGGTGGCCTCGATAACGCTGATGCTGGCTGCACCCAGCGGAATTTTCGAGGACTGGCCTGTGGAGCCCAGGACCGTGAAAGTCTGCGGATCGAACGACAGGAACAACTGGTCGCCCGGGCTGATGTAAATGTTTTCCTTGGGCTGCTCGATCAGCGTCTGGAAAAGTGCCTTGCCTGTACGGCCGCCGCGCGTGAGCGTGACATAGGTGTCGTAAGGCGGGTTCCGCGGGCCACCCGCCTTCGCGATGACCTCGGTCACGCGCTCCGGCGAAAGCCCGAGCGGCACCAGGGAAGGCGAGCCGACGACGCCGTTGACGGCGACTGTCCTCGAGGCATTGGTCGCCAGCGTGACGATCACGTCGGGTTCCACCGCGCGCGTCTTGAGCGCTTCGGCGATGGTCCCCCTGACGGACTCCAAGGTATTGCCGGCGAACCTTAGAGTCCCGATGTAAGGAACCTGCGCACGGCCATCCGGCTGGACTGTGACGACCACCTCGGTAGATTTCTTGTCAGACGTCGAGAAGAGCCCATCAGGCCCTGCTTCGAAAATCGTGATCTGCAGAACGTCGCCGACGCCGATGGTAGGGTTGCCGCCGCCCCCGCCCATGCCGAAGGTCTTGTGGAAGGCGGGGCTGCGATAGGCAGCGACGATCTCGGCGACATTCGGATCCATGTCGACGACGTCGAAGACCGTATTGTGCTTCACCCGCTGGGGCGTCTGACCCTTGTTCGCCGATGCGGCGACGACCTGATCGGCAAGCGGACCGTCGCTGGGGAACACGGTGCAGCCGGCCATCGCCAGGGGAACTGCCGCGACAGCAAACAATCTCTTTGCGCCGGCGAAGGCAGAGCCGGCGCGCTTCTGCATGCTCATAATTATTCTGCTACCTTCAAAAGACGGCCCCCTCTGCATCGCCGATTGCGCCCCGATGCAATGACCCCGGCAGAGGCAAACTCATGACGGACCCCATCGGGACCGTCAATGTCAAACTCTGCCGGGAAGCTTGAATTGGAACTACAATGTAAATCCTTCGCTAACCCAAGCCTTTTGTGAACGCCGCATTTTCGAACTAAGTCTCTGACTACGCTGCCTTTTTCTGGGGCGTGGCGAATCTGGCACAGACTACGACTTTCTCGACTGAAGTACGCGCCGTCAACGGCGACAGCAGGCCGGTGCTTACCCTTCTAAAGCGCTCAAATGGACCGCTGCCTGCGGTGCAGAAGCCGATTCGGCGGAAGTGCTAATCCGCCAGCACTTCCTTTGATGCGACCGTTGAGTCGGCGTTGAGCCGGTAGATGATCGGCACGCCGGTACCGAGTTCCAGCTTCACGATCTCCTCCGGGGTCAGGCCGTCGAGCGCCATGATCAGGGCGCGAAGCGAATTGCCGTGCGCCGCCACGAGCACGGTCTCCCCGCGCAGGACATGCGGCTGCATCTCGTGCAGATAATAAGGCCAGACCCTTGCGCCGGTATCCTTGAGGCTCTCGCCGCCGGGCGGCGAAACGTCATAGGAGCGGCGCCAGACGTGCACTTGCTCCTCACCCCATTTCTGGCGCGCGTCGTCCTTGTTGAGGCCGGACAGGTCGCCATAGTCGCGCTCGTTGAGCGCCTGGTCGCGGATCGTCTTCAACCCGCTCTGGCCGACTGCCGCGAGGATGTGGTCGCAGGTCGTCTGGGCGCGGCTGAGCACGGAGGTGAAGGCGATATCGAATTTGAGGCCGCGCGAAGCGAGTTTCGCGCCGGCCGCCTTGGCTTCGGCATGACCCTGTTCCGTCAGGCCGACGTCCCGCCAGCCGGTGAACAGGTTCTTCAGGTTCCATTCGCTCTGCCCATGGCGGACCAGCACGAGTGTTCTCGACATTCCTCACTCCTTCTCGGTGGGGTGTGTTGACCTTTAGATTGTTCTCTAGCTCAACCCGAGCACATCGCGCATCGAGTAGAGGCCGGGCTTACGGTCGCGGGCCCAAAGCGCGGCCTTGACGGCGCCGCGAGCGAAAATGGAACGATCCTCGGCAATGTGGGAAAGCACGACGCGCTCGCCGGTGCCGGCCAGGATGACCGAGTGTTCGCCGACCACCGAGCCGCCGCGCAGAGTGGCGAAGCCGATCGCGCCTTCGGAGCGCGGGCCCGTATATCCGTCGCGAACCCGCACGCTGTTCTCGGCAAGCCCGACTTCCCGCCCAGCGGCCGCCGCCTCGCCAAGCAGCAAGGCAGTGCCGGACGGCGCATCGACCTTGTGGCGATGGTGCATTTCCAGGATCTCGATATCGAAATCGTCTGGACCGAGCGCCTTTGCGGCCTGCTCGACCAGCACGCTGAGCAGGTTCACGCCGAGGCTCATATTGCCGCTCTTGACGATGGTGGCATGCCGCGCCGCCGCCGCTATCTTGGCATCGTCCTCCGCGGAGCAGCCGGTCGTGCCGATCACGTGAACGATCCGGGCCTGCGCGGCATAGCCCGCGAATTCGACGGTCGCAGCGGGCGTACTGAAATCCAGCACGCCGTCGGCTTGAGCGAAGACACGCAGCGGATCGTCGGTGATCGGTACGTCCAGATGACCGACGCCAGCGAGTTCACCTGCGTCGCGCCCCAGATGCGGCGAGCCGGCGCGCTCCACGGCGCCGATCACCCGCACGCCCTGCATGCCGCCCACCGTGCGGATCAATGTCTGGCCCATGCGCCCGGCGGCACCGACCACGGCCAGTCCCATTTCGCTCATGTGTGCGCCTTTCGCAGTTGCGACACAGTTGGTCTGTCGCCCGTCATCAAGCTTTCTGTGCCCGCCAGCGCCTGCCTTCCGTCTCGACCCCGAAGCGGTCGGGCGCCTTTGCGTAGGCCGCCAATCCGAGAAGGGCGGCCAGCGGATGCGTCACGACATAGACGGGTATCTCACGCATCATCGCGGTGTGAGGTGCCTTGTCCTCGAAGGCCGCTCGAAAGCGCGGATGACGCAGTGCGGGCACGATCTTCTGCGCGATCCCTCCAGTGAGATAGACGCCACCCTGGCTCTTGAACACCAGGGCGAGATCGCCCGCCGTCCGGCCGAGGCAAGTGACGAAGAACGCGAGCGCCTCTTCTGCCACGGCGTCGGTCTGCTCCAGCGCCGCGGCCCCAATCTCGGCAGGCGTGGTGAAGCGCGCCGGCTTGCCGTCGGCCTTGGCCACCGCCCGATAGGAACTCACCAGGCCTCGCCCGCAAAGGATCTGCTCGCCGGAAATGCGTCCCTCGAGCGGCTCGAGGTTCGGAAAGATCTGAAGGTCGCGTTCCGTCCGTGGACCGATATCCATGTGGCCGCCTTCGCCCGGGATCGGGATCCAGCGTCCGCGCGAATGGATGAGACCGGCAGCTCCCAGGCCCGTGCCGGGCCCGAGAACGATCCGGGCGGCGTGCGGTTCTGGCTCGCCGCCGCCGATCTTTTCGCGATGTTCCTCGTCCAGCGCGATGACGGCCAGCGCCTGCGCCTCAAAGTCGTTCAGGACAGTGACATCCGACAGGCCAAGCCCTTTGAACATCTCCTTGGGGCGAACCACCCAAGGGCAGTTGGTCAGCGCAATGGCATCGCCGTCGACCGGTCCGGCGACTGCGATGATCGCCGACTTCGGCCGAAGCGGCGTCTTCTCGAGGACGGCCGTGCGGATCGCATCATCGATCGACGCATAGCCTGCTGTCGGCACGATCGTCGTTTCGCCGGTTTCCGCGTCAGGCGATTCGATGACGGCGAAGCGCGCGTTCGTGCCGCCCACGTCGCCGATCAGCACCGGGAACTGGAAGCCTTCGTCCGCCTCTGCGAGATGCGCCATGCTCCTCACCACACCGTAGTCCGTCTGTCTGCTGCGTCGCCGAACGGACAAGACGCTCATAGACGGGAATGCGGACGGGGAAAAGCCATCGTCAATTTGTCACGAGCCTGGGCGCGGGCGCGGCAAGGGGATGCCGATCGCAGGAGTGGGCGCGAAGGCGTTTACCGGCAGACCAGGCTCTGCAGCGGGCATGTCGAGCGCCATCGGAGGCGACTCGGCTGCCCCGGTTGCGGCGAGCGAGACGCCTTCGGCCGCCGGGCCCAAGGTCGCCACCGCCTCCGAGGCGGGAGCGGGCGCATTGAGCACGGCACGGCATTCCTTCGGCAATTGCGCCATGGTCATGAGATCGCGGGCCTTTGGCGCGTCGGGGTTCTTGTTCGGGCGCCAGGGCTCCTCGGTGAACCACCAGGCGAGCGACTTGTCGCAGCCATCGCCAGCGGGAACGACGGCCTGCGGCTTGCAGCCGGGAGAGCCCGCCTGGCAGCCGATGCGGACGTGGAAGTGGTAGTCATGGCCCCAGAACGGCCGGACCTTCCGCAACCACGAGCGGTCCCCTTTGACCGTCTCGCAAAGCTTCTTCTTGATGCCGGGATGGACCAGGATGCGCTCGACCTCCGGGTAGCTGGCGGCGCGACGCAGGAGCCGCGCATGCGCCGGCGTCCAGACCTTTTCGTTGACGGTCAGTCCGCCCTTCTTGATCATCGAGACCGGCGCGACGTCCTCGCGCTCCTGAGGCGTGTAGCGGCGCGCGGGCATCGGATTGAACCAGATGTCGGCGTCGAGCCCGATCTGGTGCGAGGCATGCCCAGTCAGCATCGGCCCGCCGCGCGGCTGCGAGATGTCGCCGACCAGCAGCCCGGGCCAGCCGTCTGCGACGGCATCGCGCGACAGCTTCTGGACCAGCGTGACCATCGTCGGATGGCCCCAGCGTCGATTTCGCGACAGCCGCATGGCCTGCCAGGTCGGGCCATCGGCTGAAAGCGCAACCCCGCCGGCGAAGCAACCTTTGGAGTAAAAACCGATCGACTGCGGGGTCGTCGCCGCCGGCAGCTTCTCCGAGCCGAACAGATTTTTCGCCAGGTCCTCTGCCTGTGCAGTCTGATCGCCGGCCGGCATCGCCGTTGCAAGTGCGGCTGCGGACAAGGCGACGGCAAGCGCGCGCCGAGCAAGTCTAATCATCATGCGGTCGTCTCCGGCGCCCCTCTCGTGAACCTGCCTCGTGCTGGTTAACGGAACATGAAAGTGCCACGTGGCAAAATTTGGCAGCCGCCGGCGAAATTCCTACAACTTCCAGATCAACGGCAGGAACAAAATCGTGACGATGCCGCAGATGAAGTTGAGCGGCAGGCCCACCTTGACGAAGTCGAGGAAGCGGTAGCCTCCCGCCGAATAGACGAGCGTGTTCGTCTGGTAGCCGACAGGCGTGGCGAAGCTCGCGCTCGCCGCGAACATGACCGCGACGGCGAAGGGGCGGGGGTCATGGCCGAGTTGTATCGCGAGCGCGATCGCCAGAGGTGTCACGACCACGGCGACCGCATTGGCGGTGACGATCTCGGTCATCAGCGAGGAGACCACGTAGATCAGGGCCAGCACCACCATCGGCGACATCCCGATCAGGTAAGGCTCGGCGAAGTTGACAATCACTTCAATCGCGCCGGTCTGCTCCAGCCCTGAGCCAATCGTCAGCATGCTGTAGAGAAGCAGGATCACGCTCCATTCCACCGACTGGATGGCCTCATCCGAATCGATGCAGCGGGTGAGCAGCACGAAGGCCACGCCGATCCAGGCAGCACCGGCGATCGGGATGATGTTGAGGGCGCTGAACAGCACGACGCCCGCTAGCGTCAACGTGGCGAGAAGCGCCTTGTCGGGACGGAAACCCTTCTCGCCCGAGGGGCTGAGATTGATGAGATCGGCGTCTGCCGCAACCTTCTGCAGGTCCTCCGGCGCTCCCTCCAGCAGGAGGGTGTCGCCCACCCGCAGCTTTACTTCCTCGAGCCGGCCCTCGAGATTCTCGCCTTGACGGTGAACGGCGATGGGATAGACGCCGAAGCGCCTGCGCAACCGCTCCTGCCGCAGAGTGCGCCCGATCAGGCGGGACGAGGGCCCCACGATCGCCTCGGCCAGGGTATCGCCGCGGACGGCCACCGGCTGTAGCGCGGGCCCGTCCCCGACAACCTCGGCCTGCAACGGCTCGTCCGGGGCGCTGATCTCCACCCCCTTGCGGTCGCGCATCGTCATCACATTGGCGACGTCCGACTTCATCACGATGATGTCGCCGGCCGTGAGACGTACCGACTGCATGTCGCGGCGCAGCGAAAGGCCGCCCCGGATGACGTCGACCACACGCCGCTCAGGCCCTTGCAGCATGCTGCTGTCGAGCGGGTTCCGCCCGATCAGCGGGCTCCCCATCGGAACAAACACCTCGACCAGGAAATGCGGCTGGCTCTTGGTGTCGAGGAGCGTAGACACCGTATCGCGGTGAGGAATGAAGAAGCGCCCGGCGATGGTCAGGTAGATCGTGCCGGCGATCGCCACCAGGATGCCGAGCGGCGTGATCTCGAACATGGAAAAGCCCGGAAGACCTGCGCCGCGCACGATGCCGTCGACCACAAGGTTGGTCGAGGCGCCGATCAGCGCAAGCGTGCCGCCGAGGATCGTCGCGAAGGAGAGCGGCATCAACAGCCGCGATGGAGCCATGCCGCACGCGCGGGCCAGCATGATGGTGACAGGGATCATCATCACCACCTGCGGGATATTGTTGAAGAAGGCGGAGGCGACGATGTTGAACAGGATGAAGACGATGAGCACGACGCCCTGTCCGTAGCGCGTCAAACCTCTTAGCAGGCGGCCGACTCCGTCCAGAACCCCTGTGCGCATCAAGGCGCTCGACAGAATGAACATCGCGATGATCGTCCACGGCGCATTGTTGGACAAGGCGCCCAGCATGCCCGCAGTGTCGACCATGCCGCACAGCAGGAAAAAGGCCATTCCGGAGATGGCAACTACCTCCGGCGGCCACTTCTCGCTCGCGAAGGCGCAAAGCAGCAGAAGGATAGAGGCGAGCGCGATGTGAGGCGCGAACTCCTGCAGTCCGAGAACGTGGAGCATCAAGCCTCGATCAGAGCGCGACGATCATGACGTTGCAGTACTTATTTCCACTCGAATTCTGGAGGCGGCGCAAGCCACCCCGGAATTCTCGGCAATCTAGATGTAGCCGTGTCCGGCAAGGTAGTGAACGACCTCGTCTGCCAGAGCGTCGGGGGAATTCACCCCGGCAGCCAGGATGATCTCCGGCGACTCCGGCGTTTCGTACGGGCTGTCGATGCCAGTGAAATTCTTGATCTGGCCCTGCCTGGCGCGCTTGTAGAGACCCTTCGGATCGCGGCTCTCGGCGACGTGGAGCGGCGTATCCACGAAGATCTCGACGTACTCGCCGGGAGCAAACAATTCCCGCGTCATCCGCCGTTCCGCCCGGAAAGGCGAGATGAATGAGGCGAGCACGATCAGACCGGCATCGACCATCAGTTTGCCTGCTTCGCTGGCCCGGCGCAGGTTCTCCACCCGGTCCGCGTCCGTGAAGCCGAGGTCCTTGTTGAGGCCGTGGCGAACGTTGTCGCCGTCGAGAAGGTAGGTATGCTGGTTCATCGCCACCAGTTTCTTCTCGACGAGATTGGCAATGGTCGACTTGCCGGCGCCGGAAAGGCCGGTGAACCACAGCAGGACAGGCTTCTGGTTCTTGAGCCGGGCGCGGACCTCCTTGTCGATCTCGACCGGCTGCCAATGGATGTTGGTCGCGCGCCTCAGGCCGAAGTCGATCATGCCAACGCCGACCGTGAGGTTGGTCAAGCGATCGATCATGATGAAGCCGCCCATCACATGGTTCGAGGAATAGGGCTCGAACGCGATGGGCTCCTGGGTGGACACATTCACGACTGCGACCTCATTGAGGTCCAGCGTCTTCGCCGCCAGCTTCTGGAAGGTGTTCACGTCGACCTTGTGCTTGATCTCAGTGACGCTGGCGCTGACCGTGCGGGTTCCGAGCTTCAGCAGATAGGTACGGCCGGGGATCATCTTCTCCTGCGCCATCCACAGCACGTGCGCAGAGAACTGGTCCGAGAACTCCGGACGATCGTTGGAGGCGGCGAGGACGTCGCCACGCGAAATGTCGACCTCGTCCTCCAGGGTGATGGTGACCGCCTCGCCGGCGCCTGCCTGTGCGCGCTCGCCGTCATAGGTGAGGATCGACTTGATCCGCGACGTGCGGCCGGAGCTTGCGACCACGACCGCGTCGCCGACGCTCGCGGTTCCGGAGGCGACCGTCCCGGAGAAGCCGCGGAAATTCAGGTCGGGACGATTCACCCACTGGACCGGGAAGCGCAGCGGCCCGGAGCCATGCGCGCCGACATCCACCGTTTCGAGATGCTCGACCAAGGTCGGCCCTTCATACCACGGCATGTTGGGGCTTCGTTCCATGACGTTGTCGCCGAAGCGCGCCGAGATCGGGATCGGCACCATGCTGGCGAAGCCCAGTTCCGCCGAGAATTCCCGATACTCCGCAACGACCTCGCCGAAGACCTCCTGCGAGTGATCGACCAGATCGATCTTGTTCACCGCGAGTACGACGTGGCGGATGCCGAGCAGCGACGCGATGAAGGAATGACGGCGCGTCTGGGTCAGAACGCCCTTTCGGGCGTCGACCAGGATGATGGCGAGATCGGCATTGGAGGCCCCGGTCGCCATGTTGCGGGTATATTGCTCATGGCCGGGGGTGTCGGCGACGATGAACTTGCGCTTGTCGGTCGTGAAGAAGCGGTAGGCGACGTCGATGGTAATGCCCTGCTCACGCTCTGCCTCCAGTCCGTCGACCAGGAGCGCGAAATCGAGATCGTCACCGACCGTCCCATGCTTCCGGGAGTCCCGCTCGAGGCTGGCAAGCTGGTCCTCGAAGATCAGCTTGGTGTCGTAGAGCAGGCGCCCGATAAGCGTGGACTTGCCGTCGTCGACGCTGCCGCAGGTCAGAAAGCGCAGAAGACCCTTGTTCTGCTGGCGATCGAGATAGTCGGTGAAGGCGGCCGGATCGGCTCTGAGCGCGTCCATCAGAAGTACCCCTCGCGCTTCTTCTTTTCCATCGAGCCCGCCTCGTCGTGGTCGATCAGGCGGCCGGAGCGCTCCGAGGTGCGGGCCAGCAGCATCTCGTAGACGATCTCATGCAGGGTGGACGCGGGCGATTCAATCGCGGCGGTCAGTGGATAGCAGCCGAGCGTGCGGAAGCGCACCATCCTCTCCTGCGGCACCTCGCTCTTGGCGAGCGGCAGCCGGTCGTCATCGACCATGATCAACTGGCCATCCCGCTCCACCACCGGCCGCTTGGCCGCGAAATAGAGCGGCACAATCGGTATGTTCTCCTGGAGGATGTATTGCCAGATATCGAGCTCGGTCCAGTTCGACAGGGGGAACACGCGGATCGATTCGCCCTGGCGAATGCGGGCGTTGTAGAGGTTCCAGAGTTCCGGCCGCTGGTTCTTGGGGTCCCAGCCATGGTTCTCCGTCCGGAAGGAGAAGATACGCTCCTTCGCCCGGCTCTTCTCCTCGTCGCGCCGGGCCCCGCCGAAGGCGGCATCGAACTTGTACTGCGTAAGCGCCTGCTTCAGCGCGTCCGTCTTCATGATGTTGGTGTAGGTGGACGAGCCATGCGTGAAGGGCGAGATCCCCTCGCGCAGCCCCTGCTCGTTGGTGTGGACGATCAGGTCCATCCCCACCCGCTTCGCCGTCTCGTCGCGGAAAGCGATCATCTCGCGAAACTTCCAGGTGGTATCGACGTGGAGCAGCGGAAACGGGGGCTTCGACGGATAGAAGGCCTTCGCGGTCAGGTGAAGCATCACCGACGAATCCTTGCCGATCGAATAGAGCATCACCGGATTGCGGAACTCGGCGGCCACTTCCCTGATGATGTGGATCGACTCCGCTTCCAGGCGCTGCAGATGCGTCAGCTTGTCGCCGGCGAGTTCGGCTGGTGATGGGAGTCTAGTCTGCGGCATTCTTCATCCTGGTCACGGCTACCTGCCGTTTTACTGAAGATCAGCCGTATACCACCAAGATGAGAGGTCAAGGATACGAATTTCGGTTAGAATGCCGTTCAGCGCAAATCTATTCCATTCCGGCTGCGGCGATGCCGCAAAGCCGAGGATCCCCATAGGCGACGAAATGTCCGTTGGCAAAATCGAGGTCGGAGGCCTGTCCGCGCTTGTTGTAGCGGAACGGCTTTCCCTCCATATCGGTCACGATGCCCCCTGCCGCCCGCAATACCGCGTCTCCGGCTGCCGTATCCCACTCCATGGTGCGCCCGAGCCTGGGATAGATGTCCGCCTCGCCGGTCGCTACCAGGCAGAATTTCAGGGACGATCCCTTCGAGACGAAGCGATCGACGTCGAAGCGCTTCAGCCAGTCCGTCGTCCCCTCGGTGCCATGCGAGCGACTGCCCACCGCGACGAGCCGAGGCGGCGCCGGCCGGGTCCTTATCGGGCGCAGGTTCCTGATCTCGCCCTCGACGAGTTCGCCGCGCCATGCCTGGGAACCCTGCCCGACAAAGATCTCGCCGAGCGCCGGGGCGCACACCACGCCTGCAACCGGCACCCCGTTATCGATCAAAGCAATGTTGACCGTGAACTCGCCGTTGCGGCTGATGAATTCCTTCGTGCCGTCCAGCGGGTCGACCAGGAAGAACCGGTCCACAGCGGCCGGAGACTTGCCAGAGGCAACTTCCTCCTCGGCGACCACAGGAATGTCCGGGAACCATTTTCGCAGCATGGACAGAATGGCAGCTTCTGCGCGTGTGTCGGCTTCCGTCACCGGCGTGGCATCGCTCTTGAGGGAAAACGACGGCGAAGGGTCCGCGTAGACCGCCATGACCTCGTGCGACGCGGCAATCGCCGCCTCGGTCATCACCTCGACCAGTTGCCCCGCGTCGATGGGACCGGCCGGACCCCGTCGGATCGATTCGGTCAAGAGATTCCTCCGGTCCTATAAGGATGGGGCAGGATAGCTGTGCCAGTCTCCCAACCCCCGGCAGCCCTGCCAATTTGTTTCTGGTTGCCTCGCTCTTGCACGCCATCGCGGATGCATGCAAGCGCGGCGGTCTCGGACTCGTCGGCGAGCGGCAGACGATGCCGCATTGACGACAAAAGCGGTTTGTAGAGGGATGGGGGATCAGGCGAGCGGCATGGAAATGCGCCAGGAAGTCGAACGAGGCATCGCGCTCAACCGCTTCGGGCTGGGAGCCCGGGCCGGAGACGACCACGCCGGGGATGCACGGGACTGGCTTATGAGCCAGTTGGAGGCCTATGAGGCCGCGCCGGAATCCCTGTCACGGGGCCTGAGATCATCCGACATTCTGTCCGACTACGCTGAGCGCATCCGTTCCTCGAAGGATCTTCCAGCACCGGAGAGAATGGAAATCCGTCAGGCTCTTCGCAAAGAGGGTCGGGCGAACTATCGCCTGGACGTGAAGCTGCGGGTTGCCTCGGCGGTGGAGACCTCATCGCCGTTCATCGAGCGGCTCGTCCACTTCTGGTCGAACCATTTCGCGCTTTCGATCGCCGACCCGCTTGTGACCTGGCTGGCCGGAAGCTTCGAACGAGAGGCGATCCGCCCGCATGTCCTCGGCACGTTCGAGGAGATGCTGCTTGCCGTCGAAACGCATCCGGCGATGCTGCTCTACCTCAACCAGTCCGAATCGGTCGGCCCGAACAGCTCTCAGGCGAAGAGAGTCAGTGAGAAGAAAAACCGTAGGCTTGGGCTGAACGAGAACCTGGCCCGGGAGGTTCTCGAACTTCATACGCTGGGGGTGAAGGCAGCCTATACCCAAGAGGACGTGATCCAACTCGCGCTCGCTCTCACCGGCTGGGGGCGTCGGATCAAGAGTGGCGCTCCTGTCCGCGACGGAGATCCGTATTTCGCACCCGTGGCGCATGAGCACGGCAGGCGGGTGATCATGGGCACGACCTATGCTCAGCCTGGGGTCTACCAGGGCAAGGCGATCCTGCGCGACCTCGCCAGATCGCCTCAAACGGCCCGCCACGTCGCGACGAAGCTGGCGCGGCACTTCATTGGCGACGATCCGCCCGAAGCCGCGATCCGGGCCTTGCAGACCGCATTCCTCGACTCGGGCGGGATGCTTCCCGCCGTTTACGAGACCCTGATCGACAGGGCCGAAGCTTGGGAGCCGGATCGAGTCAAGTTCAAGACACCTTGGGAATGGCTGATCTCCTCATTCCGCGGACTGGGCATCCCCGAAAAACCCGAGATGAGCATTGCCGCGATGCTCCAGCAACTCGGCCAGCCTGTATGGCAGCCGGGTTCGCCGGCCGGCTACGACGACATCGCGGCGAGTTGGGCCTCGCCCGATGCCCTCATGAAGAGGGTAGAGGTCGCGCAGCAGTTTGCCGACAGCCGGGGCGACCTCGACCCGAGGGACCTGGCTCTTGAGCTTCTGCCCGGGACGTTGAGCGACAGCACGCGGCAGGAGATCCATCGAGCCAGCACGGCGCAATCGGGTCTCGTCTTGCTTGCGGTCTCTCCCGAGTTCCTGAGGAGATAGCGGATGTTCAACCGGCGACAGTTTCTTGGCTACAGCCTGGGGATCACGGGTTCGATGTTCCTGGGGCCCAGGATGACCCTGGCCAGCGTGGACACGGACCGGCGCTTCGTGTTCATCATCCAGCGCGGCGCGGCCGACGGGCTGAACACCGTCGTCCCCTACGCAGACCCGTCCTATTCCACGCTGCGGGGTGCAATCGCCATCGATCCGGCCGAGAGCCTCAAGCTCGATGGGATGTTCGCGCTGCATCCCGCGCTGACCCGGACGGCGGAGTTCTATGGTGAGGGAGAGGCGCTGTTCGTGCACGCGGTCGCTTCGCCCTACCGCAACAGATCGCATTTCGATGGGCAGAACGTGCTCGAGACGGGCGGGACGAAGCCGAACCAGCTCAGGGACGGCTGGCTGAACCGTCTCCTGCCGCTGCTTCCACAATCCAAGGAGGAAGCGATCGCCTTCGCGCCGGTGTTGCCCCTGGCGCTGCGAGGCACGGTCGCCGTGAACACCTATTCGCCCTCGAAGCTTCCGGAGCCCACCGAAGAGCTTCTGATGCGTGTGGCAGCAATGTACGACAGGGACGCGCAACTGCATGCCCTGTGGGCGGAGGCGCTGGAGGTGCGGGAGGTCGCCGTGGCCATCGAAGAGCGCGAGGAAGCGGCCAATCTTGGAACCATGGCGGCAGGCTTCCTGACCACCGAGAGCGGACCGCGGATCGCGATGATCGAGACAAGCGGCTGGGACACGCATGCCGGACAGAAAGGACGTCTCAAGAACCAGTTGACCAAGCTCGATGCGCTGTTCGGATCACTTCGTGACGGGCTGGGAGATGTCTGGAGTAAGACCACGGTGCTGGTGGCGACGGAATTCGGACGCACGGCAGCCGTGAACGGTTCGGGCGGGACCGATCACGGAACGGCATCCGCTGCCATGGTGCTCGGGGGCTCCGTTTCGGGAGGCCGCGTCGTCGCCGACTGGCCGGGCCTGAAGCCGGCAGCACTCTATGAAGGACGGGATCTGACCCCGACCCTGGACCTCAACGTTCTCATTGCCAAAGCAACCGCGGAAGGCCTGGGCCTCGATCCCGAGCTTACGATGCGGACGTTGTTCCCGCAGCAGGTTTTCGACAAGTCGCTGCCGGTGCTGGTGAGTGCGTGAGGAACCGCGCCAAGCACTGACACTTACGCGAGCAAGGGGCAATCCTGCGAAATTCGCGCATCGGCTGTAATGATGGGCGGCACTGATGACTGGCCGATCAAGTTGATCTGATGCCTCATGCATTTCAAAGCTGGCTAGCGCAATTCTTGCAGTCTTACTACGAGTGTCGGTCGGGCCGCCGCCTATGCACTCTTAACGTATACTTTTGCCTTGTGTACAGAAGATCGCCAAGGTAACGATTCCACGACGTTTTGATTGACAGTCAGCCGGAACCGGCCACAGCTTGTCGGACGGGCCGCCCTTGAGGTGCGCCGCTCTATTCAGCCGGGCTCGATGCAAAGTCTGAAGGAAGAAAATCGAAATGGGATTCCAGCCAGCTCCGGATGAGTTGAAGCGCCGTGTCCGTGCCTTCATGGAGAAGAACCGCGGCAAGCTCTACCACAGCATACCCCACCCGGATTTTGCGGATCTGCCGGTCGCTCATGGCAATGAGCGCTTCGACATCCTGCGTCCGCACCTGGACCATCCGGGCGGAACCGTCCTCGACATTGGCACGCATTGGGGTCAGTTCGCGCACTGGCTCGAGGACCTCGGCTACCGGGTCACAGCGGTCGAGCACTCTCCCAACTTCGCCTACATTGCGCGGGGAATACGCGACATCTGTGGAAAGAAATTCGAGATCCTCGAGACCTCGGTCTTCAAGCTCGAAGACCTCTCCTACGACATCGTGCTCGCGCTCAACATATTCCATCACTTCCTGAAGACCGAAATCGGCTTCAACGACCTCGTCGCCCTGCTGCACCGGATGAAGGCGAAGACCATGTTCTTCCAGGCCCATGTGCCGACGGAAAAGCAGATGGAAGGCGCCTATCGCAACATGGAACAGGACGAATTCGTGGCGTTCGTGGCGAAGGAAGGCGGGTTCAAGAGCGTCGAGGAGATCGGACAGGACGGCAAGCGCAGGATCTTCAAGCTGTGCTGAGCAGCAGCGAGGACCTTCGCGTCGCCAGTACTGTCAGGACGATCCTGTCACTACCGGACAGCGTAGATCTCCTCCTCACAAGACGAACGGATGCAGTCTCGGGGGCAGGCCGCCGCTTCTTTCGTTCAGAAGCGAAGGGAACCGCCTTCCATGTGAAGGTCGGCGGTGTGTTACGTGATCCGTTGACCGATACGCTCGCGCGCCGGCTGAGCGAACTGAAGTGTGCATCCGTGCGATTTCCGAAGCTTTATGGCCGGCTGGACGACATCGAGGTCTGGGAATATCTCGACGGAGAAGCCAAGAGCCTCCATAAATATTCGCCGGCGGAGCTGAAAGCTCTCATGATGGCAGTCGCCGAGATCGAGGCGGCAGCATCCGACGTCGAACTGCCCGCCACCTACTGGATGAAGCCCGTCGGTCCGGCCCTGCGAAGGACGTCGAACGCATGGCCGGAATTGGCAGCATGGACCTCGCAGATAAAGCATCTAACCCGCTGGGATCCAGAGATTATCGGGCGATCCATCGGAGCCTGCCTGACCCACAATGACCTGCACAGCAACAACATCCTCGTTCGTCGAGGCGGCTTTAGCATAATCGATTGGGAAAGTGCGTCTCTGGGTGCACCCGGCGGCAGCTTGCGCGTGTTTGCGTCAGGTCCCGTTCAGCGAAGACGCCAAATCATCACATGGTACCTGCAGGGCAGGAAGCGATTTGGCCTGAAAGCCAATCCGGGTGACGTCGAATTTTCCATGAACGCGCATCAGGGTTATTGGGCGTTGCACATGGGCGGCCGTCAGAAGCGGATCGATCTCATTCACCGGGGGTGGGAGATTGTGCGACGACTTAAGTCAGCGAGTAGTGAGAGTCAGCAGCCGAGATAAGTACGGGTGGATGGCCAGGCGGGCTTGGGTTCTTCTTACCAGTCCGCTATCCCATCCCTTGTAATCGACTGTAAGTGCCCAGAAATCTTTCGGAAGCCCCGCATATTCCAGTATCTTGTTGGCATCTTCCGCCACCATTTCGATGAAGGTTTTGCGATCGCTATGTGATACGATGGGTTTTTTCGGCCGATTTCTCCGACTATCAGAGCGGCTGGCCTTGGGCACAGGCATGTTCACGATTTCCAAGCCGAGAAAACTCTGAACCTCCCTCAACATGGTCGGATCGTTTCCACGTTCGACGAAGGCTACCGACTTGATCTGAGCGTCTGGAAAATGGGCCCGGAAATTTGTTATCTGGCCGAAGAATAAGGCACGGTCCAATACCACCCGCCACTCGGTGAGAGCCTGCAGAAATGGAATCTCCATCCCCCGATTTTCTGCCGCCATGCGCCAGTTGGAAATCGCGCAGTCTATGGGGTTGCGTATGAGTTGGATGATTTTTGCATCCGGGTACGCCCGTGCGATGCGCAGCGCTGTGCTTCGCTTGTACGACGAAGCATAAGTTGGCGAGAAATCACCCGTCAGCCTGCCGGATGGAGCCTGCTTGTAGTTGTCGGCATACCATCCCCAGCCTTTATCCCAATTCTGGTCAAAGAATCGGGGCTCCTTCTTTGGAGGGGCATAGACTTGCGGGTGACGACGCATCGCGGCGTACAGACTTGTCGTACCGCATCGCGCAGGTCCGATCACGAAGAAATCCACCTTAGGCTTCATTATTGCCCCTCTGGCGTTTCGAATTCCAATAAGCGGCCGGCTACAGTTTGTGTAAACCGCTATTCAAAGCGCAAGCAACGGATCGGTTACTTCGTGGTCAGCAAACACATTACTTGAACCGTCTTCTACGGGTGCGCCGATCGAAACCCTAAAATGTACGGTTACAGGCAAAGTCAGCTTTGCCTGGGACCGCTAAGGTCGACAATCAACCGCATGCCCCAGCCACCTGCTCCAGACGATGCCGCCAGGTGTGATTTCGTTGGACGTGATCGGCGGCAGCGCGAGTCTGCTCGCGCTCGGCATGCGACAGACCTTCACGCGCGAGGCGCTCAAAAAGCGCTCTTGCCTCCTCTCCACTGTCCAGCACCCGGCAGAAATCGCCGAACAAACGCACGGCTGCCGGAGTGGGGTTTGTGACGGCGAAGCCGCCACAGGCGAGGATCTCGACCAGGCGTCTCGAGAAAGCCGTCGCAGACTGGTCGACAGTGTTGACGTTGATATTCACCACATGGCTTCGATAGACCTCGGCTGTACGCTCATGCCGAATGGCCTTCCGCACCTTGATCCACGGGCGATCCGGATAGCGGTACTTGTCGGGCCTGCGGCTGGAATTGCGGTCGTAGACGGTCAGTCCGATGGTTACGGCTGCTTCGAAGATCATGTCCTGCCAGGACCGCCGCCGCGGATGGATGTGGCGATCGTAGCTGCCGACAAATGAAGCGCGGCGAACAAGTTCCGTCGAACGGGGGAAGTGGATCGCCGGCTGCGCAGCGAACATCAGCACTTCGACCGGCACTTGATCAGACACGACGTCGCGGTAGCGTGGAATAGTGTTTTCGTCGACGGTGTAGATGCGGTCGAAATGCCGGGCTGAATCGACGAAGCGATGAAAGTGCGCGCCATCCTCGCGGTTCCAGAACACCGCCGGAATGTGCGCGTCGCGCGCCGCCTCGACTACTCGAGCGAGGCGAGCGTTGCTGCGCTTCGGATGATCCGGATAGGAGGCGATCTTGTAGCGCCAGCTGTTCCAGCGCCCCATCCATGCTGACTCCACGAAGAGGACATCCGGCTTCCACAGCTTGAGCACGAATGGATAGTTCCAGGGCGTGACATCCATCACGCGGCATTCGTGCGACAGGCAAACCCGAGTCTGCTCGTCCGAAATAAGTGCAAGCTTAAGTCGGGATTCCGGGTTCGGCACGGGCGATCTTTGGGCGTTGTGACATCCATGGCTTATAGGTCGACCAACATACGGTCAATATTGGCTCGAAGGAGTCCAGTTCAGCGTAAAGTACTAAGCCTTCCGCTTTTACACCTTCCGGATGGCGACGTCATTATACCCCATGCTCTGGAAGGAGAAGTAGACGAACTCCCATCCTTCCTTGAGGCAGAATTCATTCACGGCACGCGCAACACCGCAATGAGTCATCCCGATGGGAGACCAGACGGAGTAGTCGTTGAAAACAAGGTATCCACCCGCCTTCAGCTTGCTTTTCGCAGCCTCGAGATCTTGCTTGACAGCCTCATAGTAGTGATCGCCGTCGATATAGATCCAATCGAAATAGCGATCCTGAAATTCGGATAGTATTTCCGGTGGATCGCCGCCGTGCAACTCGCATTGGCCGGTGGCCACCGCGTCCTGGACGTTCTGGTAGTCGAGGCGCGTGAGATCCATGTGGATCAGGTGAAGGTGCTCCGGCTGCGCGATCTCCAGAATGACCCTCGAGAACTCGCCCTTGTCCACGCCCACCTCAGCAACAATACCGTTCTTCGGCATGCGCGAGATGATCTCGCGTCGGCTGCCGAGGAACCTGCAGTTCTCGACGAGGGAAGTCGGCAACTCCGGTGCGGGGTGGTGGTATCTGTTTCCTGCCTTGATATAGCCGACCATCTTGTCGCGAAACGCGCGCCTCGCGGCTTCGACTTCCTTCAGCAGTTCGCTAGAGTTCTCGGACGCCTGAGACATCGATTTCCCCCTTCCCGAAGATCATTCCCAGCAGCTTGACGAGGAACGCGTCCGTGTCGAAGCGTGAAACCCAGGCTTTCATCTCCTTGCCCAATTCGGGTAATTGACCGGACGAGGCGATCCTTACGACGTCGTCGGCCGCACTGGTCAGTTCGTTGTAAACAAATTGGCTCGGGAACAGGCTCTTCGCGCCCGGCCAATTGAAAACCAGTGGCACGCAGCCAGAGGCCATGCCTTCGATCACGCTCGTGTGACAGCCCTCCGAATCGGAGCTGGACAGAATGAAGCCGACCTCGCGGTACCATTCCTCCATGTCGCGACCCGGGCGATCGAAGATGACGCGCTCGGATAGCTCGGGATCGCTCATCAGTTGCCGGAACAGGTTCTCGTAGAGTCGTCGCTCGCCGCCGTCGGATTCCCATACCCAGCCGATGTCCCAGGGCATTGCGCTGCGCACCCGCAGCATCATGGAACTGTCCAGGCTGACCAGGCGCTTCATGAACTCCAGGGCCCGATCGAAGCGCTTGTGATGGAAGGGATTGATGCCGACCATGCCGATCGTTCTGGCCGCCCTCCGGTGCTTCGGCCGATCGAGTTCGGAGGCCTCGATGAATTGCGGGAACACCATGATGATCTCGGGCGGCACCCCGAACTGTTCCACGCAGATGTTCCGAAAGTGATCGCTTACCACAATCAGTTGGTCGACATTGCGCCAGTCGACGCGTGCCGGAAAATCGCGGAACGCCTCAAACCGGTGGAGCCGAATGATTAGGCGACAGCCCGGCCGCTTGTTGCGGCTGTGCCAGACCGCGTTCTCGCAGCACCACTCGCAGAACACGACGTCCGCATCATGCGCGAATGCTTGACGATCAATCTCAGGAACTTGAGTCGTCCGCCAGCGGTCGAACGACAGTTCGATGCTCGGAACGGAGCGCAGCCGGTGGATGATCCGGTCAAGGAATTTCAGATCGTGCCCGGCCACGAGCAGCTTTACCTGCTCCGCCACATTTCCGGCGATTCGTCGGACGTCGAGGTTGAGGAACCGCCGCATCGTCGGAATGGACAGGGCAATGTCGAAGCGAGCGGCTATGTTGCGGCAGGATTGTGTGAGTTCGTGGCGTTCCTCCTCGGTCATTAAAGACAGATGGCGGACGAGATCGAGCGCCTGATCAGGACTCTCGACGAAGAGCGGATAGTCTTTCCAAAACACCGCCTCGTTGATCGGCGTCCGGTTGATGATCGGAGGAACCCCGAGCGCGGCATATTCGAGCATCTTCGTGGAGATCTCGACGATGGAATCGTAGCGGGGAGAGCGCACGCACCAGGCGAAATCCCCCCTCTGCATCAGGGTCGCGATCTCCGAGTGGGGAACGTTGTCGCTGAAAGTGACGTTGGCGGGATCCGCGGCGCGGCGCGCGGCTTCCCAATCTGCCGGAAAATTTCTGTCTTCCTTGTGCCTCGTGAGCTTCCCGGCGATGAAGTCCACCTTCAGCCGCCTGCCCTCCGGCAGTTCGCATCCGGCAAGCTTCAGCAGGTCGAGGACGAGGTAGTCCTTGTCGATCTTGCCAGAATAGCTCAGCACTAGGTCCCGCGATGACGTCAGCATCAAGCCGGGCTGGAAAGATGCGGTGTCGATCATCGGCGGAACGACCGCGATGTTCCCACTGAACACACCTGCGAAGACTTCCAGCGCATTCTTCACGAAATGCGTCTGCGCGATGATCTTGACGTTGTCCCTCGCCAGTACATCCAGAAGCGGCTCCCCGCCCACGAGCAGGCTTTCGGATATGCCGGTCCAGTAGACGATCAGTCGACGTCGAAGCTGCGGATGGGTCGCCAACCGCGCTGCGAAGGCTGTTCCGCGGCACAATATGAAATCGAACTCGCCACAGCGGGCACGCGCACCAGCGACGGCATCTAGCAGATTGTCCTGGGTGATGATCTCGTCCGCAACCGCCTTGCCCAGGCAGTCAAAGGGCTCAAGCATGGTGGCATTCGAGATCGCCTCGATATCGCGGACTATGGGCGATTGGTTGGATTTCTGTTCCCGCGCAAGCACGACGATGTTCATGCCACTGCCCAAAAGCGACAGCAGCTTGATCATGTTCTTCATCCAGATGGTCGAGCCATCCACCTGGTTGATGCTGAGATCGGCAACTACGAGGATCCTCATGCCGAACTAGTCGCCTACGTAAGACAGCAGGGGAGCCAGGGAGTCATCCTCTCGAATGATTTCCACCCGGCCGCCCTTCGTGCGGACTATACTTCGAAGTTCGATGAACCTTTTGAAGCTTTGCATTTCGTCGAAGTCGAACAAGTTCCCCCAACCCGTTCCGGCAAGGTTCTGGTTGAGATAGACGCGTACCGTCGAGCCCTCCGATCGCGCGATCGTGTGTTCGAAGTTCTGCGGGGTGAGCGTCACTGCGCCGTCGACGGGATTGCCGAGCGAAGAGCCGATTGCGAAATGCTGCGGGCCAGGGGAGGTCGTTTCCACTGCCTGCAACTTCACATACGGATGGCACCACGCCTCCTCAGTACTGGTATGAGCCGCGGTAGCGGAAGGAGCACCGGAAGTTAACGGATTGGCGGGTTGCGCGCCGGGTTTCCTGCCGTGAGCCGCTTTCGACTTCTCGCGTCGCTTGGCTTCCAGATGAATTGCCACCAATGTTCGGGGGAGAGCGATTGCCGAAGACCATGACTTGAAGCCGTGTATCAAAGCATGGCCGAGTTGGTAGGAGATCGTGTTCCTTACCTTCGCCGCCTCCTGCTTGGTCTGGGCGTTCTCCCGGCGCAATTGCTCCAGGCTCAATCGAAGTTCCGCCTGAGTGTTTTCCGAGCTCAGCCGTTCGAGTTCCTTGCTGGCCTTTGCCAGCTTCTCCTGAAGAGAGGTGATGAGGGCCTGCTGCGACTTGATCGCGACGTCGCGTCTCCTCAATTCGGCGGTCAAGCGTTCGACCTGCTGCGGGGTGTCGCCGGTTTCGTCGGCGGCGCCGTCGATGGGATTGGACTCACCTTCGGATGCCACAGTCCGTCGTGCCCCTCTCACCAAGCCCCTTCAGCCGGCCGCCAAGGTCCGGAGATGCGCCACATGCGGCAAGCCGTCGGGACCGCGAAGTCCGACCGCATCGATGACCTGCAGGTCAGGCGGCAGCGTCTTTTCGGAAAGCTCGAAAAACTCCCGATGCTTGACCAGGACGAGCAGCAGGTCGGCGGCGTGCAGGGCCTGGTCCAGCGTCACCAGCCGAGCGTCGGCCAGCGATCCCGGCAGCGCCTCGATGTTCGGCTCGACGACGATTAGCCGTTCCCCGTGCTGCTGGTATAGAGCTTCGGCGATATGCAGGGCCGGGCTTTCGCGCAGATCATCGATATTGGGCTTGAACGCTAGGCCAAGCACGGCGATGATGGGCTTCGCTCCGTCACGAAGTTTTGCAAAGGTCTCTTCGGCCGCGGCGACTTTCGCCAGAAGCCATCCCGGCTTGGCGTCATTGACCTCGCGCGCTGCGCGGATCAGCTTGGCGGCATTCGGAGCGCCGGCAACGATGAACCATGGGTCGACGGCGATGCAGTGCCCTCCGACTCCCGCGCCGGGCTGCAGGATCTTCACGCGCGGGTGCCGATTGGCGAGGCTGATCATCTCCCACACATCGATCCCCAACTGATCACATATCACCGACAATTCGTTGGCATAGGCGATGTTGACATCGCGAAACGCATTCTCGGCGAGCTTGCACATTTCGGCGGTGCGGGCGTCGGTGATGACGCAGTCGCCCTTGACGAAGATCTTGTACAGGGACTTGGCGGCCAGGGCGCACCGGCGGGTCATGCCGCCGATGATTCGATCATTGATGATCAACTCGCGCATCACCTGGCCGGGCAGGACGCGTTCCGGACAATGGGCTATGCGGATGTCGGACTGTTCGCCGCGCTGGTGGGGGAAAGAGAGATCCGGCCGCTGCTCGGCCAGCCAGACGGCCATCTGTTCAGTCGCGCCGACAGGTGAGGTGGACTCGAGCACGACCAGATCGCCGTGCTTCAGGACCGGGGCAATGGCCCGACTCGCTTTCTCGATATAGGAGAGGTCGGGCTCATGATCCGCGCCCTTGAAGGGGGTCGGCACCGCGATCAGGAATGCATCGGCGGGCTCCGGCGTGAGGGTCGCCCTCAGCTTGCCACTTTTGACCGCCCGGTGCACTGCCTGGTCGAGATCCGGCTCAACTATGTGGATTTCGCCCCGGTTGATCGTCTCCACCGCTCGTTGATTGACATCCAGTCCGATCACGTCGACGCCATGCTCGGCAAAGGCGGTCGCCGTAGGCAATCCGATGTAGCCGAGGCCGACTACAGAGACCGTCTTGCCGATGGATGAATTGGGCATCGCCTTCTCCAAGCCTCAAACTGCGGGGGCATCTGCGTCATGTGAAGATGCCGAGAAACTCCCGTTGAGAAGCGTCTCGACGATGATCTGCGAAGCCCGTCCGTCTCCGAACGGATTCATGGTGTTGGCCATGGCGGCATACTGTCCGGCATCCGTGAGCAGTTCTCTGACGCCTGCCACGATGCGACCGCGGTCCGAGCCAACCAAGCGCGCCGTACCCGCCTCTATCGCCTCGGGCCGCTCGGTAGTGTCACGCATGACGAGCACAGGCTTGCCGAGGGAAGGGGCCTCTTCCTGGATGCCTCCCGAATCCGTCAGCACCAGGTATGAGCGATTCATCAGCCAGACGAAGGGCGCATATTCCTGCGGTGCGGTCAGGTGGACGTTCTCAAGGCCCGACAGGATCGCCTTCACCGGCCTCTGGACGTTGGGGTTGAGATGGACCGGATATACGAAGTCGACGTCCGGGAACTCGACGGCAAGATCGCGGATGGCCCTGCAGATGCTGTCGAAGCCGGCGCCGAAGTTTTCCCGGCGATGACCGGTGATCAGGATGAGTCGGGAAGCTTCGCGAAGGCCTGAAAACCGGTTCGTCATGGTCGAATGGATGACGGGATCGCTTTCGATGCGCTTGGTCATCCACAGCAAGGCGTCGATCACCGTGTTCCCCGTCACGCGAATACGATCCTTGGAAACCCCTTCCTTGAGCAGATTGACACGCGCCGTCGCAGTTGGAGCGAAATGCCATTGGGCAATGGTGCCGGTCAGCTTGCGATTGGCCTCCTCGGGCCAGGGCGAATAGATGTTTCCGGTTCGAAGGCCGGCTTCGACATGGGCGACAGGGATCTGGCGATAGAAGGCGGCGAGCGCCGCGCTGAAAGACGTCGTGGTATCGCCATGGACGAGGACGACATCAGGCTTGAACTCCTCGAGCACGCAATCAAGACCCCGCACCACCGATCCGGTGATGTCGTTCAGCGTCTGGTTCGGCCTCATGATGTCGAGGTCGTAATCGGGCACGACACCGAACAAGGCGAGCACCTGGTCAAGCATTTCACGGTGTTGTGCGGTTACGCAGAGCCGCGACTCCACCGATGGATTCTCCATCAGGCGCAAGACCAGCGGGCACATCTTGATTGCCTCTGGCCGAGTGCCGAAGACGGTCAGAATTCTCATGCGGCGACCATCGCCGTGGCCGCGAACGATCACCTCTGGATCGATGTCGGGGGCAAGGCGGTCGGGCTCTGACCACAAACTGCTCGGAGGGTGTTTCATGGAACTTCGCTGCCTCACGGAAGGCCGGTTGGCGAGCGAGGCGGGAAGGCATTTGCCAGTGGCCGATATCCCATGGTCAACCTGGCCCCCTCTCCCGCGAAATGGATTTCATCTCGCGCGACGCGGCGCGACGCGCAAGCGGCGAGCCACGGGTTCCGTCCCGATGGCATTGACCGCACCGTTTCAAGCAAGCACCCCCGTCATCCGGCAAATCGACCAGGACGCCTGACGGCACCCCCGATTACAGTCTAAGTGTACCTCTTCGTCAGACATCCGCGGCTCGGCCGCGAGATGCTGACACCAGTTTTGTCATCCAATTGTCATCGATCCGACCTACCATTTGAGCGGCCTCAACATCCAATTTGGATCCCCGAGTCGAGAGCCGCATCGCGCCCTCAGCGATACACGTCGATCGTGTTTGATAAGCTGTCTTTTGCTTGCTGTCAAAGAACAAGATAGCTCATACGAAGAACGGAAAGCTACAAAGCCTAGCAAAGATCGACCGTGCAATGCTTTTCCGTCAGCGCGAGGTGAATGGAAGTTGCTAACGTTTCTACCATCCTGGAGTCTGGTTCGCAGTTACAGCTAGCGCTTTGCTTCTATCAGGATTTCGAAGGAGCGTTTCCGGGCTGAGTGATCGAAGATCTGCGCAGTCACCATCAGCTCATCCGCGCCGGTTCTACCGATGAAGTCTTTCAAGCCCTGGCGCACTTTCTCGGGCGATCCGACGATCGAGCAGGACAGAGCCTGATCGAGCATGGCCCGGGCCATTGGATCGAGCTGTTCGTAGTATCCCTTCACCGGTGGGGGCAGCTTGCCGGGGCGGCCGCTGCGCAGGTTCACGAACGTCTGCTGCAATGAAGAAAACAGAAGCTGCGCCTGCTCATCCGTATCGGCTGCGAAAACGTTCAGGCCGAGCATGATTCGAGGCGACTGCAGGCGCTGCGATGGCTGGAAGCGAGCGCGGTAGATCTCCATCGCATGCTCCATTTCGGCGGGCGCGAAATGCGATGCGAACGCGTAGGGTAGGCCGAGAATGGCGGCAAGCTGGGCGCCGTAGGTGCTGGAGCCGAGGATCCAGACCTCGACCTCCTCGCCCTCGCCGGGCACGGCACGTATGCGCTGGTCCGGCTCAGCCGGCTGGAAGAAGCCCATCAGTTCAAGAACATCGTTGGGGAAGCTGTCCACGCCAGCTTCCAGATTGCGTCGCAGGGCGCGTGCCGTTGCCATGTCGGTTCCCGGTGCGCGGCCGAGGCCGAGGTCGATGCGTCCGGAATGCAAGGCAGCAAGCGTGCCGAACTGCTCGGCGATGACCAGCGGCGCGTGGTTGGGCAGCATGATGCCGCCCGCGCCGACGCGAATCGTACTTGTTCCGGCGGCGACATGGCCGATGACTACGGACGTCGCCGCGCTGGCGATCCCAGGCATATTGTGATGTTCGGCCAGCCAGTAGCGCTTGTAGCCCAGTCCTTCCGCGTGCCGGGCCAGGTCGAGCGTGTTCGCGAGCGACTGCGCGGCGGAACTCCCCTCCGGGACCGGGGACAGGTCAAGAACAGAAAGCTCGGTCATGGATTTCTCTCCGGAATGCTCTTGCGCGCTGAGCCGTATCGTGGGCGGAGAGGTCGGACAGAGCTGAGCCGGACGACCTGCTACCAGCGACGGCGAGATTCGCCATGGCCGCCCCAGTTCTCGGTCGATATAGGGAATGGTGTCGGGCAGCGCAAAGTCCGATCCGACCCGGGTCTAGCGCGGAGCTGTCTCAGGCAGCGTTTCCGTCTCAGCTTCGTCAAGCGTCTGGTGGGCAGCCAGGAAGTTGCCGACATGTCTCAGGCTGTCGAAGTGGTCACAAAAGACCTTGATCACCACCAGGATCGGCACGGCCAGAAGCGCACCTACGAACCCCCATAGCCACGACCAGAAGGCGACCGCGATGAAGATCGACACCGCGTTGATCTCGAGCCGGCGACCGACGACCAGGGGTGTGATGAACTGCCCCTCCAGCACATTGCAGAGCAGAACGAAGGCCGGCGCCGCCAATGCAAAATAGAGGGTATCGAAGCTGACGATGGAGATGGCCCCGACCAGCAGGATGTTCGCGGCCGCGCCGATGTAGGGCAGGAAATTGAGCAGCATGGCCGAAACGCCCCATAGGAGCGGCGTCGGCATGCCGATCGCCCAAAGACCCAGCCCAATCGCGACTCCCAGCCCGGCATTGATCAGCGTGATGGTGAGCAGGTAGCGCGAGACCTCCTGCTCCACGTCGTAGATGATTCGAAGGGCCCGCTTCTTCTCGCTGAGCCGGCCGAAGGACTGGATGATCTTCTCGTAGAAGAGCGGCCCGGACGCCAGCACGAAGAGCGACAGCACGAAGGTAACGGCGATCGTCGTGCCCGCCGACAGGAGGTTTCCCGCTGCTTGCGACACGATGCCGGGCTGGGCGACGACAACCTTCTCGACGCCGGGTTCGCTGACGGTGTCGGTGACCTGATCGACCTGGTTCGTGACGGCGATGAAGCGCTCGAATGGATGACGCAGTTCGCTCAGCTTCTCGCTCAGCTTGCGTCCAATCGAAGGGGCATCGTTGATGAGCGCGAGCACGGGACCGCTCAGCAAATAGCCGATGATCGCGATAGCGGCGACGGATACGAAGACGAGCAGGGTCGCCGACAGATATTCGGGCACCCCCTGTCGCCGAAGCAGGCGCACGATCGGGGTCAGCGTCAGCGCCAGCATGAAGGAGAGCATGACGGGCATGAAGAAGTCGCGCCCGTAATAGAGGGCGTAGACCAGCGCCAGCAGAAACACCCCAATCAGGACCATGCGGATGCGGCGCAGCTCAATCTCGCTGCGCGAAGGCTCCGGCATGTCGTCGCCGGATACCCCGTTCTGGACTGTCATGATGGACCCTCTTGGCAGGGTACCCGGCCAGCACCCGGCATCCCGGGCGATGAACGTTGCAGTTCGGGAGAAGTTCCGGTTAGACAGCCGGGCCGTTTACGACGCTGCCGTCGCCTTGCGCACCAGGGGCGCGACCTTCGTGCCGAACAGCTCGATCGCCTTCATCAGCTTGGCATGCGGCACCAGCCCGATGGCCATTTGGATCAGGAAACGGTCGTTCCGGAAGAGCTTGTGCATGGCCACGATCTTCTCCGCGACGACTTCAGGGTCTCCCACGAACAGAGCTCCGTGCGGTCCGCGCGACTGGTCGTAGTGGGCGCGGTTGGTCGGCCCCCAGCCACGCTCGCGGCCGATCCGGTTCATCACCTCGGCCTGGGGCTTGTAGAAGTCGTCCGCCGCCTGCTCCGTGGTTTCGCCGACGAAGCCATGCACGTTGAGGCTGGTCGGCAGCTTGTCCGGGTCGCGACCGGCCTTCGCCGCGGCTCGCCGATAGAGCTCGAAGAGCGGAGCGAATCGCCTTGGCTCGCCGCCGATGATAGCGAGCGCCAAAGGCAGCCCGAGCACGCCGGCGCGGGCGACGGAGTTCGGCGTGCCGCCGACCGCGAGCCAGATCGGGAGCTTTTCCTGGTACGGGCGCGGATAGACGCCGCGGTCCCGGATCGGGGGACGGAGCCGGCCCGACCAGGTGATCCGCTCCTCGTCGCGCAGCTTCAGGAGGAGATCGAGCTTTTCCGAGAAAAGCTCGTCGTAGTCGTCAAGATCGTAGCCGAACAGCGGGAAGGATTCGATGAAGGAGCCCCGCCCCGCCATGATCTCGGCGCGGCCGCCGGAAATCAGGTCGAGCGTGGCAAACTGCTGGAAGACCCGTACCGGGTCGTCGGAGGAGAGCACGGTGACGGCGCTGGTCAGCTTTATGCGCTTGGTGCGCTCGGCTGCTGCTGCCAGCGCCACGGCAGGTGTGGAGGATATGTAGTCGGGGCGGTGATGCTCGCCCAGGCCGAACACGTCGAGCCCCACCTGGTCGGCGAGCTCGATCTCCTCGATGAGGTTGCGCATCCGCTGGTGCGGGGAGATCTCCCGCGTCGCCGAAATCGGATCGAGATCGGCGAATGTGTAAAGGCCAAGTTCCATGGCGTCCGCTCGTTTGAGTTGTGGCCCGGAGATAGTTCAAGCGCAGCTTTGCGCCAGCCCTTCAAGAGTGAACAGTGCATTCGCCGGGCGAGATCGTTTCGCGCCTGCAACATGCGTCGTTTTCATGACAGGTGTGCGGATTTGCGGCTTGATATCGGGCAAATCCTGAGTATGTAAGCGGCGCGTATCGACTGACACATCGAAGGCGACCATTGGCAGTATATAGGGAAAAAGACATCTTCGAACGCCGTAACGCGGCGAACGAAGCGAAGAGAGCTTTGCTCGAACGGTTCAAGGCTCGACCGGCAGAGGATGATCCGCGCGTTCTGGCCAGAAAGGCGGAGCGTCAGGCTATCCTCGAGGCGCGCGCCAAGCGCGAGGCTGAACGGGAAAGGCTGCGCAAGGAGCGCGAGGCTCTCGAGGCGGCCGAGCGTGCTCGCCGCGAGGCCGAGGAAGCGGAGCGCCGCCGGCAAGAGGAAGAGCGGCTGGCCGCAGAGGCTTTGGTGCGCGAGCAGCAGGAAGTTGAGCGCATCGCTCAGGAGCTTGCTCTCGAGGCCGAGCGCAAGGCAAAGCGCGACGCGCGCTACGCCGCACGCAAGAGCAAGCGCGGCCGCGGCTAGACTCCCCTCAAGGGGGAGTTCCAGAACCATCCGAAACGGCGGCGGAGCTACGGCTCCGGCGCCTTTTGGTGTTGGGGCCGGGGTGAGGAGGCATGTCCATGCTGCTCGGTGAGGAGGGCAGGTTGAAGCGAGCGCGGCCCGCTCACAGCGAGCCGCTGCCCCATGGCCCATGGAATGCGCCCGGCTCGTCCACCCGCTCGAACCCGTGAGCGCCGAAGAAGTCGCGCTGCGCCTGCAGGAGGTTCGAGGTGCCGCGGCCCTGCCGGTAGAGGTCGAAATAGCCAAGCGCCGACGATAGCGCCGGGACCGGAAGCCCGGCTTCCGAGGCGCCGGCGATGACCCGGCGCAGCGACGGGTGAGCGCCCTTCATCATCTCCACGAAGGCCGGCGCCATCAGAAGGTTGGCGACCTTCTCGCCGGTGAAGGCTTCTGCCAGCGTGCCCAGGAACTGCGAGCGGATGATGCAGCCGGCCCGCCAGATCTTGGCGACCGTGGGCAGCGGGATGTCCCAGGAAAACTCGCGCGAAGCCGCGTCCATGACGGCGAAGCCCTGCGCATAAGCCGCAATCTTGCCGGCGAAGAGCGCGAGCTCGAGGTCGGCCAGGAGGGCCTGCCTGTCACCGGTGAACTGGTTTGTCGTCTGCGTGCCATAGGCCTTCTCGGCCGCCAGCCGCTCGTCGCGCATCGAGGAGAGCACGCGCGCCGCGACCGCAGCCTCTATTGCCGTGGCCGGGACACCCAGCATCTGCGCCTCGATCACCGACCATTTGCCGGTTCCCTTCTGGCCGGCCCGGTCGAGGATCATGTCGACCATCGGCCTGCCGGTCTTCGGGTCGTCTGCGGCAAGCACCTTCGCCGTGATCTCGATGAGGTATGAGTTGAGCCGCCCCTCGTTCCAGCGCGCGAAGATTTCGCCGATCTCCTTCGGCGCCATGCCCACCCCGTCGCGCAGGATGCCGTAGATCTCGGCGATCATTTGCATGTCGGCATATTCGATGCCGTTGTGGATGGTCTTGACGAAATGGCCGGCGCCGTTCGGTCCCATCAGGGCGGCGCAGGGCTCGCCATGATACTTGGCCGAGATGTCGAGCAGCACCTTCTCGATGCGCCGGTAGGACTGCTCTGTGCCGCCCACCATGATCGAGGGGCCGTGCCGCGCGCCTTCCTCGCCGCCCGAGACGCCCATGCCGATGAAGGTGAGCCCCGAGCCCTCGAGTTCGGCGAAACGGCGCATCGTGTCGCGGAAATTGGCGTTGCCTGCGTCAATGATGATGTCGCCGGCCGAAAGCACGCGGCGCAGCAGCGCGATCTGCTCGTCGACCGGCGTGCCGGCGACCGTCATGATGATGACAGGGCGGGGCGGCTCGATTGCTTCGGCCAGCGCCTCGATGGTCTCGCAGGGCACCACCATGTCGCGCAGAGGACCTGCATTGGCGGCGAACTCCTCGGTCCGCGCCATCGTGCGGTTGTAGACGGCGATCCTGTGCCCCTTTTCGGCGATGTTCAGCGCCAGGTTGGAGCCCATGGTGCCGAGGCCGATCAGACCGATTTCCGCCTTGCTCATGGTGTCATCTCCTATAGGGCTGGTTGCCGAGTGATCCGAAGCTTTGACGCTGTCTGCCGCCACGGTCAACGGGAGAGCCGGTCGCGGCGAGCCGCGATTTCTTTCGACGTTCCGGCCGAGCGAGCGCAGCGAAGCGCGTATCGGAAGCCATTCCGTAACCTTCCACCGACCCGGAATGGATCCCGGATCTCACCAGGCGCTCCGCTGCTGCTACGCCCGGGATGACCTGCGGATGGGTGGCTGCACCAGATTAGCGAACGAGCGCCCATCTAAGCATTTGTGCCTACCCGCGCCTCTTGCGCCCATACAATTCCAGCCTGTGGTGGACGATGTCGTAGCCCAATCGCTTGGCAATCTCGTCCTGGAGCTGCTCGATCCGTTCCGAGTGAAACTCGATGACGTCACCCGTCTCGATATCGATCAGGTGATCGTGATGCTCTTCGCCGGCCCGCTCGAAGCGCGACGGGCCGCCCTCGAACGCATGGCGCTGGATCGCGCCCTTTTCCTCCAGCAGCTTCATTGTGCGATAGACCGTAGACAGCGAGATGGCCGGATCGATCGCGACAGCGCGGCGAAAAATCTCCAGCGCGTCCGGATGGTCCTCCATGCCCGATAAAATCCCGAGAATCACCTTGCGCGGACGGGTTATGCGGATCCCCTGCCGACGCAACGCCTTCTCATGATCGGGCTTGTTCTTCTTCTGCTTCGCCATGGCGCGACTATGCGCCAGATGACACCCAGTTGCAAACAAGGCGTGCTCCACTAGAGCCCGTCAGACCCAGCAGGAACAATCGGTTGACCGAAGGAGCTTCGCGAGCGGGAGGCGAGTAATCAGCCCGCGGCCGGAGAGCCTGGCTGCTCCTCCTCGAACATCTCGGCGGCAACGTCGCCGTTCGCAGAAAGCCGGACCTTGTTGCCCTCCACTTCGGCGATGAGAGCGCCAGGGAGATAGTGATGGTGCCCCCGATGGCCGCCTTCGCCGCTGTCGGCGCGGGTCAGCTTGATGCGGTCGCCCTCGACCCTGTCGACCGTCCCGACATGTACCCCGTCGGCCCCGATTATTTCCATGTGCTCGCGCACGCTGCTCAGGTCAGCCATAACCATTCTCCGCTGGTTGGAACCACCTAAACGCACATGACGCCACTAGGATGCACGGCATCCTCAGGCTTGAGGTCGGATCCTGCCGGGCGGCTGTCGAGCGCGCGCCGAATCGCAGTTGCAAACGATTTGCAGTTGCATTGACAGCCATCGACCCCATCCCTATGTTGACCCTCGAGAATCGGGGGACATAACTGCCATGCATCGTCGCACGCTTCTGGCCCTCTTTCTCAGTATTCCTCTGCTTGCCGCATGCTCGGACGAGCCTGGACGGGCCGAGGCGGGCGGAAAGATGGTCGTCGTGACCACCTTCACTGTTCTGGCCGACATGGCCCGCAATGTCGCAGGGGACGCCGCTACGGTCGTTTCAATCACCAAGCCCGGCGCCGAGATTCACAACTACCAGCCCACGCCCGGCGACCTGATCGAGGCGCAGAAGGCCGACCTGATCCTGTGGAACGGTCTCAATCTCGAACTCTGGTTCGAGAAATTCTTCAGCAATCTGGAAGAAGTTCCGAGCGCCGTGCTCTCAGATGGCGTCGTGCCTATGAGCATCTCTGAAGGCCCCTACTCGGGCAAGGCCAACCCCCACGCCTGGATGTCGCCTGAAGCCGGCGTGATCTACGTTGAGAACATCCGCAAGGCGCTCGCCCAGCACGATCCGAAGAATGCCGGGACCTACGCCGCCAACGCCAAGGCCTATGTGGAGAAAATCCATGCCACGGTGGAGCCCGCGCGGGCGGCAATCGGCTCGATCCCCGACGAGCGGCGCTGGCTGGTCACCAGCGAGGGGGCCTTCTCCTACCTGGCTCGTGATCTCGGCCTGAAGGAGCTTTATCTCTGGCCGATCAACGCCGACCAGCAGGGGACTCCGCAGCAGGTCCGCAAAGTCATAGATGCGGTACGGGCAAACCGGATTACGGCTGTCTTCTCCGAAAGCACGGTTTCGGCCGATCCGGCCCAGCAGGTTGCGCGCGAGACGGGCGCGAAATATGGCGGGGTGCTCTACGTGGATTCTCTGAGCGACCCCGGCGGGTCCGTTCCGGCCTATCTCGACATGCTGCGCGTAACCACGCAGACCGTCGCCAAGGCGCTGGCGCAATGACGGCGCCGAGGCCTCGAAAGGGCCTGACGCCAGCCAACCAAGCCGACGGTATCGCCGTCGAGCAGGTAACCGTCACCTATCGCAACGGTCACACTGCGCTCAGGGACGCCAGCTTCGCCATTCCCCGCGGCACGATCACCGCTCTGGTGGGTGTAAACGGCAGCGGCAAGTCGACGCTGTTCAAGGCGATCATGGGATTCGTCCCCCTCGCGGCCGGGCGCGTCAGCATTCTCGGCAAACCTGCCGAGGAGGCGCTTCGGCGCAACGAGGTCGCCTATGTGCCGCAGAGCGAGGATGTCGACTGGAACTTCCCCGTCCTGGTCGAAGACGTCGTGATGATGGGCCGCTACGGCCACATGAATTTTCTGCGCATCCCTCGCGCGGCCGACCGCGAGGCGGTGGAGCACGCACTGGCGCGGGTGGGCATGGCGGATTTCCGCAAGCGCCAGATCGGCGAGCTTTCCGGAGGCCAGAAAAAGCGCGTGTTCCTTGCCCGTGCGCTCGCGCAGGACGCGCACATCATCCTCCTCGACGAGCCGTTCACCGGCGTCGATGTCCGGACAGAGGAGGCCATCATCACGCTGCTTCGCGCATTGCGCGGGGAGGGCCGCGTGATGCTGGTCTCGACCCACAATCTCGGCAGCGTGCCGCGTTTCTGCGACCGGGCGGTGCTGATCAACCGCACCGTCCTGGCGTACGGGCCGACGGCGGAGGTGTTCACCCACGCCAACCTGGAGCATGCCTTCGGCGGCGTCCTGCGCCAGTACACACTGGGCGGCGCCGAGCTTCACGACGATGCCGACCCGCGCCGCGTCACCGTGCTCACGGACGACGAGCGGCCCTTCGTCATCTACGACCGCGGCGCCGACCGGCGCGACGAGTCGGACGGCGGGGAAGGTGGCAGGTGATCGAGACCCTGCTCGAGCCCTTCGCGTACGGCTACATGGTGAATGCCATGTGGGTGTCGGCGCTGGTCGGCGGCGTCTGCGCCTTCCTCTCCGCCTATTTGATGCTGAAGGGCTGGTCGCTGATCGGCGATGCGCTCTCGCATTCGATCGTGCCGGGCGTGGCCGGCGCCTACATGCTCGGCCTTCCCTTCTCGTTGGGCGCCTTCATCGCGGGAGGGCTCGCGGCCGGCGCCATGCTGTTCCTCAACCAGCGCACGAAGCTCAAGGAAGACGCCATTATCGGCCTTATCTTCACCTCCTTCTTCGGCCTCGGCCTGTTCATGGTGTCGCTGTCGCCTACCTCCGTGAACATCCAGACCATCGTGCTCGGCAACATTTTGGCAGTCACCCCGGGCGATACGCTGCAGCTTGTCCTGATCGGCGGCATTTCGCTCGCCATCCTGCTAGTCAAATGGAAGGACCTGATGGTCGTCTTCTTCGACGAGAATCATGCCCGCACGATCGGTCTCAATCCCGACCTGCTAAAGGTCCTCTTCTTCACGCTGCTGTCCGCCTGCACCGTCGCCGCGTTGCAGACGGTGGGAGCCTTCCTGGTGATCGCGATGGTGGTCACCCCGGGCGCGACCGCCTACCTACTCACCGACCGTTTCCCGCGGCTGATCTGCATAAGCGTCGCCATCGGCACGCTCACCAGCCTTGTCGGCGCCTATGCGAGCTATTTCCTCGACGGGGCGACGGGAGGGATCATCGTCGTCCTGCAGACGCTGGTCTTCCTCACCGCCTTCGTCTTCGCACCCAAGCACGGCATGCTTGCTGCGCGGAGGAAGGCGCGGGAAGCGCTGAGGGAGGGATTGTGACCGACCTCCTCCAGCCCTTCCAGTTCGGCTTCATGCAGCAGGCTTTTGCCATCGCACTGCTGGTCGCCGTGCCGATGGCGCTTCTGTCCTGCTTCCTCGTGCTCAAGGGCTGGTCGCTGATGGGCGACGCCATCAGCCATGCGGTGCTGCCAGGCGTCGTGCTCGCCTACCTGGCGGGCATCCCGCTCGCCGTCGGCGCGTTCGCAGCGGGCATGGTCTGCGCGCTCGGCACCGGTTTCCTCAAGGAGAACAGCCGGGTCAAGGAGGACACGGTGATGGGCGTGGTGTTCTCCGGCATGTTCGGCCTGGGCATCGTGCTCTACACCAAGATCCAGTCCGACATGCATCTCGACCATATCTTGTTCGGCGACATGCTTGGCATCACCTGGGGCGATGTCGCCCAGAGCGGCATCGTCGCGGCGATTTCCGCTGGGCTCGTGCTTTCCTTCCGCCGCGACCTGCTGCTGCACGCTTTCGATCCGCAGCATGCGCGCGCCGTCGGCCTGCCGGTTCGCCTGCTTCACTACGGGCTGCTCGCGGTGCTCTCGCTCACAATCGTCGGGGCGCTGAAGGCGGTCGGCATCATCCTGGCGATCGCCATGCTCATCGGCCCAGGCGCCATCGCCTTCCTGCTCACCAGCCGCTTCGATCGCATGCTGATGACCGCGGTAGCTGTGTCTGCAACCGCCTCCATGCTCGGCGTGTATCTGAGCTTCTTCCTGAACTCGGCGCCGGCGCCCACCATCGTGCTGCTGATGAGCATCGGCTTTGTCGGCGCCTTTCTTTATTCGCGTATCACCATCGCCCGCGCGGAGCGGAAGGTCGTCAACGCCGGAGTGTGAGGCTCACGAGCTAACGACAAGCGGGCGGACTTCCCGTCGAGAGCCCGCGCGCGTTGGTTCGCACGACCTAAACGCGCGTGGGGCGAGCAAGGTGCACGGCACCCTCGGTGCTGGCATCCGACCAAGCGGCGGAGGGGAATGGAACGCCCGAAGCTCATCAGTTGCAAACGATTTGCATTTGCATTGACAAGTTGGCGTTCTCCGGCTACAAACCGGCCATCCTAGGGAACGAACCCCAGGGTGATCACATGGACTTTCGCGCAACCTCCCCTGACCAGGGCTGGCGCCAAACCCGCGGCGAGCCTTCGCTGTCGGATGTCCACCGCTCGATCGCGGTTCATGCGGGCAAGTCCCAGTGGCGGAAGGCCGCTGCTTTCGTCGGCCCCGGCTATCTGGTCGCAGTCGGCTACATGGACCCGGGAAACTGGGCGACCTCGCTCGCCGGCGGCTCCAAGTTCGGCTACACCCTTCTGTCGGTGGCGCTGGTCTCCAACATCATGGCCATCGTGCTGCAATCGCTGTGCGCGCGACTGGCCATCGCCTCCGGCCGCGACCTTGCACAGGCCTGCCGCGACGCCTTCCCACAGCTTGTGGCCTACGGCTTGTGGCTGCTTGCCGAGATCGCCATCATCGCGACCGACATAGCCGAGGTGATCGGCACCGCCATCGGCCTCAATCTCATCTTCGGCGTTCCGCTGGAGATCGGCGTCGTCATCACCGCGCTCGACGTGTTCCTGATTCTCTACCTCCAGCGGCTCGGCTTCCGCTGGGTGGAAGCGCTGATCATATCGCTTCTGGGCGTAATCGCCGCCTGCTTTGCGATCCAGATCGCGCTGGCCGACCCGGACTGGGGTGGCGTGATCCGCGGCTTCGCGCCGACGACCGAGATCGTCGCCAATCCGGAGATGCTCTATCTCGCGCTCGGCATCCTTGGCGCCACGGTGATGCCGCACAACCTCTATCTCCATTCGGGCATCGTCCAGACCCGCGCCTATGGAAACAGCCTTCCCGAGAAGCGGCAGGCGCTGAGATACGCGACCATCGATTCGACCGCGGCGTTGATGTTCGCGCTCCTTGTCAACGCCTCGATCCTCATCCTGGCGGCTGCCACCTTCAACGCATCCGGTCGGACTGAGATTGCGGAACTGGGCGAAGCCCACAGCCTGCTTGCGCCGATCCTCGGCCTGGCGATTGCGCCCACGCTGTTTGGCCTTGCCCTGCTCTGCTGCGGGATCAATTCGACGGTCACGGCGACGCTGGCCGGACAGATCGTCATGGAGGGATTCCTGGACATCCGGCTGCCGCCCTGGTTGCGCCGGCTGATCACCCGCGCCATCGCCATCATCCCGGCGGCGATCGTGACGATCTGGTACGGCGAGAGCGGCACCGCGCACCTGCTCATCCTCACGCAGGTGGTCCTCAGCCTGCAACTCTCCTTCGCCGTGTTCCCGCTGGTCATGTTCACGGCAAGCAAGGCCAAGATGGGCGCGCTGGTGGCGCCAGGCTGGCTGGTCGCCTTCGCCGGCTTCATTGCGGTCGTCATTGCCCTGCTCAACGTGAAGCTGCTGTTCGATTTCTTCGTGGGTTAGCCGACGGCGCCTGTAAGAACCCCACCACAAATGCAGGCGGGCTCCCTCTCGGGAGCCCGCCGCACGAAGGCGCCGGACGGGAGGATGGGGTCAGGCCGCCTTCGCCTGGATGCGCGGGCGCGCGTAGGACAACCCGTTCGCGTCGAAGATGTGCAGGCGGCCCGCGTCGGCCGAAAGCCGCATCGTCTCGCCGCGGGTGACATGGGCCGAGCCCGGCAGCTTGGCGACGATCGGCTGGTTTTCCCGGCCGATGTCGACATAGACGAGTTGCACCTCGCCGAGTTGCTCGATGTAGTCCACCCGGCCCTCGAACAGCGGCTCGCCTGCGGCAGCGATCCCAAGATCCTCCGGCCGCACGCCAAAACTGATCGCCGCCCCCGCGGCTTCCGGCGGCGTGGAGACGGGTACGCTGATCCTGCGCCCCGATACCTCGACGAGGCTGGTCACGCCCGGCTTCATGATCGTCGCCGGCAGCATGTTCATCGCCGGCGAGCCGATGAACTGGGCGACGAACAGGTTGCCGGGATGCTGGTAGAGCTCCATCGGCGTGCCGACCTGCTCGATGCGGCCGTCCTTCAGCACGACGATGCGGTCGGCGAGTGTCATCGCCTCCACCTGGTCGTGGGTGACGTAGATCATCGTCGTGTTCGGCATCGATTCCTTCAGCTTGGCGATCTCGATGCGGGTCGCCACGCGCAGCGCTGCGTCCAGGTTCGACAGCGGCTCGTCGAACAGGAACACTTTTGGATTGCGCACGATGGCGCGGCCGATGGCGACGCGCTGGCGCTGGCCGCCGGACATGGCCTTCGGCAATCGGTCGAGCAGCTTTGTCAGTTGCAGGATCTCCGCGGCCGCTCGCACCCGCTTGTCGATCTCCTGCCTGCTTTCGCGCGCGATGCGCATCGAGAACGCCATGTTGTCGTAGACGGTCATGTGCGGATAGAGCGCGTAGGACTGGAAGACCATGGCGATGCCGCGCTTCGACGGCGGCACGTCGTTCATCATCTGCCCGTCGATCTCCAGCGCGCCGGAGGTGATCTCCTCCAGCCCCGCTATGGTGCGCAAAAGCGTCGACTTCCCGCAGCCCGACGGTCCGACGAAGACGATGAACTCGCCCGACTGGATGTCGAGATCGATGCCGTGAAGGGTGTACAGGTTGCCGTATGCCTTCTTGATGTTCCTGAGCGTCAGATCGGCCATGTCTTCCCTCCCATACGACCGTTCGCGCCTGCCCTTCAGAGAAACCGCCCGAACCAGGCGCCGTATCCGCCGAGCTTGATCTTCCCGCCTTCCGCCTTGCCGGCGAAGCCATGGCCTTCGACCGCTTCCAGCCCGGTCTCGTCGCCGAGGTCGACGCTCGCCGGGCGTGCGCCGAGATTGAAGGCGCAGACCATCTGCTCGTTGCCGTATTCGCGGATGAAGACGACGACGTTTTCGTCCGCCGCCAGGAATTCGATGTCCCCCTTCACCAAGGCGGGGTTCGCCCGGCGGAAGGCAAGGAAGCGGCGATAGTGCTCCAGCAGCGAGGCCGGATCGCCCTCCTGGCGGTTTACGGCCATCGCCAGATGCTCGGCCGGGACCGGCAGCCAGGGTTTCGCGGTGGAAAAGCCGCCATTCGGTGCCGTGGCGACCCAGACCATCGGGGTGCGGCAGCCGTCGCGCCCCTTGAATTCCGGCCAGAAGCGGATGCCGTAGGGGTCCTGCAGTTCCTCGAAGGCGAGGTCCGCCTCGGTCAGGCCGAGTTCCTCGCCCTGGTAGATGCAGACCGACCCGCGCAGCGACATAAGCAGCGCCGCGACGACCTTGAGATAGGCGCCGCGGTCTGGCTCGTCCTCGCCCCAGCGCGAAGCGTGCCGCTTCACGTCGTGGTTGGAGAAGGCCCAGCAGGCCCAGCCGTCGCTCGCCACCCGGCCGAAATCCTCGAGCACGGTCTTGACCTTCGTGCCGCTGATCTTCTGCGGCGCCAGGAAGTCGAAGGCGTAGCACATGTGCACGCGGTCGCCGCCGCCGGTGTACTCGGCCACCACCTGCAGGCCGCGCTGCGAGTCGCCGACCTCGCCCACCGCCGCGGCGGCCGGGTACTCGTCGAGCAGCGCGCGGAAGCGGCGGAGAAAGTCGAGGTTCTCCGGCCGGCTCTTGTCGTAGAGGTGATCCTGGTAGTTGTACGGGTTGACCGAGGGTGCGGTCTGGTCGTTGCGCAGTTCGGGCGCGAGCGGCGGGTTGTCCTCTAGCCCCTGGCTGTGGAAGTAGAAGTTGATCGTGTCGAGCCTAAAACCGTCGACGCCGCGATCCAGCCAGAACCGGGTGACATCGAGCAGAGCCTGCTGCACTTCCGGATTATGGAAGTTCAGGTCCGGCTGCTCCGCCAGGAAGTTGTGCATGTAGTACTGCTGGCGGCGGGTGTCCCACTGCCAGGCCGAGCCGCCGAAGATCGACAGCCAGTTGGTCGGTGGCGTGCCATCCGGCTTGGCGTCGGCCCACACATACCAGTCCGCCTTCGGGTTGGTGCGGCTGGAGCGGCTCTCCTTGAACCAGGGATGTTCCTCCGAGGTGTGCGAGATCACCTCGTCCATCATCACCTTGAGGCCGAGCCGGTGCGCCTCGGCAATCAGCGCGTCGAAGTCGGCGAGCGTCCCGAACAGCGGGTCGACGTCGCAGTAATCGGAGACGTCATAGCCGAAATCCTTCATCGGCGACTTGCAGAACGGCGAAATCCAGATCGCGTCGGCGCCGAGCGCGGCGATGTGGGGCAGTCGCTGGATGATGCCCCTGAGGTCGCCGACCCCGTCGCCGTTGGAATCCTGGTAGCTGCGCGGATAAATCTGGTAGATCACCGCGCCGCGCCACCAGTCGCGGTCGGGAGTGCCGGGGGTTTTCTGATTTGCAGTCATGCGGATTTCCTAGTGTTTGGGAATACGCCCACCCCTAACCCTGCCCAACAAGGTGGAGGGGGGCATAGGCGTTCCCGCCTGACCTTCCGAACAGTTGGACAGAAGGGCGCGTACGATGACGTTCTCCCTCTCCCTCGTTGGGAGGGGTAAGTGGTGGGAGCCAATGGCGTTCACCATGCTCAGCCTCCCTTCACCGATCCCGCGAGCAGGCCGCGGACGAAATAGCGCTGCAGCGAGAAGAACACGATCAACGGCACGATGATGGTGACGAAGGCCGATGTCGTGAGGATCTCCCAGTCGCCGCCGCGCGAGCCCAGGAGCGCATTGAGCTTGCCGGTGAGCACCAGCTGGTCTGCCCCCGAGCCCAGGAAAACCATCGCCACGAGGAGATCGTTCCAGACCCAGAGGAACTGGAAGATGGCGAAGGAGGCGAGCACCGGCAGCGACAGCGGCAGCACGATCTTGATGAAGATCTCGAAGTCGCTGGCGCCGTCCATGCGCGCCGATTCCATCAGCTCGCGCGGCAGGCCGGCCATGTAGCTCCTGAGAAGGTAGATGGCGAAGGGCAGGCCGAAGCCGGTATGCGCCAGCCAGATGCCGAGATAGGTCTTCGACGGCACCCCGAAGAAGGCGCCGACGCCGTTGTAGAGCTGGAGCAGCGGGATGAGCGCCATCTGCAGCGGCACGACAAGCAGCCCGATGATCACGGCGATGATCAGCGCCCGGCCGGGAAAGCGCATCCAGGCCAGCGCGTAAGCCGCGAAGGCGGCGACCATGATCGGGATGATGGTCGCGGGAACAGTCACCGTCAGCGAGTTGATGAAGGAGCGGCCGATCCCTTCCGAGAACAGCACGGTCTCGTAGTTCTCGGTGGTGAAGCGCGGCGGCGCGGTCACCGCGTAATAGACGCGCTGGCCGCGGTCCCCCTCGAAGGCCTTCGGCGAGGCAAGCACATAGCTTCCGTCTGCGTTCACCTGCAGCGTCACGCCGTCCTTCAGTTCGGCGACGCTGCCGGCCTCGTAGTCGGAGGGCGCCTGTACGCGGGTCCCGAAGGCGGTCACTTCGCGCTCGCCTGGGGTTTCGAACAGGTTGCCGGCGATGACGAACTTGCCGTCCTTCTCCTGCTGGGCGGAGGCGGGGGCCAGGCGCCCGGCCTCGGTCTGCGCTGATCCGGTGAAGGCGCTCCACCAGCCCGACGCGATGATCTGGTCCTTGTCCCGGAGCGACGAGACCAGGATGCCAAGCGTCGGGATCGTCCAGACCGCGACGAAGAACAGAACGGCTAGATGGACGCCGATGCGGCCGGCGGTGGAGCGTCCGGAAGGGGTGCCCATCTCAGTGCCCTCCCGTTTCGCGGTTGGCCTGGCGGATGTTCCAGATCATGATCGGCAGCACCGCCAGCATGATGATGACCGCGATCGTGGCGCCGCGGCCAAAATCGCCGCCGCCGCGGAACATCCAGTCGAACATCAGGTTCGCCAGCACCTGGCTGTTCCACTGGCCGTTGGTCATCGTGAGCACGATGTCGAACACCTTCAGCACCAGTATGGTGATGGTGGTCCAGACGACCGCGATCGTGCCCCAGATCTGCGGCACCATGATCTTCCAGAAGATCTGGAACGGCGATGCGCCGTCGATCACCGCCGCCTCGATGGTCTCCTCGGGAATGCCGCGCAGCGCGGCCGACAGGATCACCATGGCGAAGCCGGTCTGGATCCAGATCAGGATGACCATCAGGAAGAAGTTGTTCCAGAACGGCAGTGAGATCCAGAACTGCGGATTGCCGCCGAGGGCCTGCACGATGGCGTTGAGGACGCCGATCTGTGTCTGCCCGGCGTCGCGATACTCGTAGATGAACTTCCAGATGACGCTCGCGCCGACGAAGGAGATGGCGAGCGGCAGGAAGATCAGGCTCTTGGCGATCGCACCCCACCAGATGCGATCGGTGAGCACCGCGATGATCAGCCCGAAGAAGGTGCAGGCCGCCGGCACCACCAGCAGCCAGAGCAGGTTGTTGAGGATGGAACTGCGGAACTCACGGTCACCGAAGGCCCAGGCATAGTTCGAGAGCCCGACGAAGTTTTCGCCCGACCGGTCGTGGAAGGAGAGATAGACCGTCTGGATGACCGGATAGATCAGATAGACGACCAGCACGAGCATGGCCGGGCCGATGAACAGCCAGGGCCGGATCATCGCCTGCTTGCGCAAATTGTCGATCGCCTTCTCGCCCTTCACCCCGCGGGACGGGAAGATGAGGTCAAGGACCTTGTTGGCGCCCCAGAAATAGGCGACGCAGCCGCCGACCCCGACGATGATGACGATGATGGCCGAGAGTATCTGAGCAGCCATAGGTTCCTCCCCACCTCCGACCGAATATTTTGTTTGAGCACTGCCTCAGTTGGCCGTTTTGTTGGTCGTGCGTCCTTCGACAAGTTCAGGATGAGGGAGGTTGGCGCTGCCCCTCACCCTGCCGGGACCTTTTGCCCGTGAAAGACGGGGAGCGGGAAGCCGGCCGCGACGCAGATGCCCCCCTATCCCCGTGTGTGGGGGGACGTTGAGGAGCGGCACCAATATCTGAGGGGCCGCACCAACGCCCCTCATCCTGAGCTTGTCGAAGGACGCACGACCTAGCAGCGCGCGATCCTACTTGATCGCGTCCCAGCTCTTCTGGATGTCGGAAGCCACCTCTTCCGGCGACTTGCCGCCGACGAGGTCGACCATGCCCGTCCAGAAGGCGCCGGCGCCGATCTTGCCCGGCATCAGGTCGGAGCCGTCGAAGCGGAAGGTCGAGGCGTTGACTAGGATGTCGCCCTGCTTCTTCAACTGCTCGTTGGCGTAGGCGTCCTTGTTGGCGGTCTTCAGCGCGGTGAGCAGGCCGGACTGGGCCATCCAGATCTCATGCGCGAGCGGCATCTCCAGGAAGTTGATGAACTCCCGCGCCGCCTTGGAGTCCTTGGTGATCGCGACCAGCGTGCCTGCGCCGAGCACCGGCTGCCCGAGCTCCGGCTTGGAGGCCATGGGCGGCAGGTAGAAGAAGTCCGCGTCCTCGCCGAGCTTCGTGCCCTCCGGGAAGAAGGAGGAGATGAACGAGGCCTGTCGGTGCAGGTAGCACTTCGGCGGGATGCCGAAGAGGCCCTTCGGGCTATCGCGAAAATCGGTCGCCGCCACGGCGGCCCGGCCGCCGTCCACATATTTGTCGTTGGTGGCGATGTCCGAGAAGATTTTCAGCGCATTGACCACGGCCGGGTCGTTGAACGGTATCTCGTTGCGCACCCACTTGTCGTAGACTTCCGGCGGCTGGGTGCGCAGCATGATGTCCTCGACCCAGTCGGTCGCCGGCCAGCCGGTGGCGCCGCCCGACCCCAGGCCGATGCACCAAGGCACGCCGCCGTCAGCGACGATCTTGTCCGTCAGCGCCTGCAGATCCTCCCAGGTCTTCGGAACCTGGTAGCCGGCTTCCTCGAAATTCTCCGGCACGTACCAGACCAGCGACTTTAGGTCGGCCTTATAGGGGAAGGCGAAGAATTTTTCCGTGCCGTCCTTGTCCTTGTAGGTGCCGAGATCGACCCAGGACTGGCCGGCGCCATAGTTCTCCTTGACGAACCCGGCGACCTCGTCGCCGAGCGGCACCAGCAGGCCCTTCGAGGCCAGGTCCTGCAGCAGGCCGGGCTGCGGCAGGATCGCGATGTTGGGCGGGCTGCCGGCCTGCGTGTCGATGACGATCTGCTGCTCGTAGTTTTCGGAGGAGGAATAGTTGATCGTCGCGCCGGTGGCCTCCTGGAAATATTCGAGGACGCTGCGCACCAGCGCCTCGTCTTCGCCGCGCCAGGGACCGAAGATCGACAGCGTCTCGCCCTTCAGGTCGACCTTCTTGAGGTCCTCGTAGTTCTGCCAGGTGAAGCGGGCGTCCTCGCCTGGAGCGAATTTCAGCTCGGCCGCGGCCGGCCAGGTCATGGCGAGCACAGCGCTCGCCGCGCCTGCAAACAGGCTTCGTCTCATCGGTTTTCCTCCCTGCCGATCAAAAGCGTAATTGAAATCTCCGTCCCCTTTGCCTCCGGGGCTACATTGAACCCTCCCTCTTCCCGGGTCCAGTGAGCAGACCGTCAGGCAGCCAATGCGAGGCATTTCCAAAGCGCTTTGGCCCCTCATCTCACCATGATCGCTCGAAACGAGTCAAGAAGAAGCTTTATTTCGAAGGAAACCTGTCGAGCATGTTTTCCGGCAGTGCAGCATGTTTTTCGCTGGCAAAGATGCTTGCTTCGGGGTTCTAGTTGCTGCGTCTGACTTTTGTTCGTATTCCGGTGACCCCGCCCCCAAGCTCCCTCTGGCAGGTCTCCTTCAAAGCGCTTTGAGAACGTGCGGTGAACCTGAAGCAGCTCTCCTCAATGCTCGGCCTGTCGCAGACCACTGTCAGTCGCGCGCTCAACGGCTATCCCGAGGTGAACGAGGAGACCCGACGCCGTGTCGCGGATGCCGCGCGCCGGCATGGCTATCGTCCCAATCCGAGCGCGCGGCGACTGGCCACCGGCAAGGCCGGTATGATTGGCTACGTGATGCCGACCGGAGCCAGCGTCGACATCGACCCGCATTTCGTCGAGTTCCTGTCTGGCCTCGGGGACTATGCCCGCTCGCATGAACTCGACCTTGTGCTCAGCCCCGCCGAAGCCGATGATGAGGAAACGACCTACCGGCGCGTCGCGGCCGCAAAGAATGTCGACGCCGTTTATGTATCGGTGCCGGTCCCGAACGATCCGCGCATCGCGCTGCTGCACCAACTCGGCCTTCCCTTCATCGTGCATGGCCGCTCCGAAGGCCTCGACTTCGCCTATCCCTACATCGACATCGACAATGAAGGCGCTTTCCACGAGGCGGGGAGGCTGCTCGTCCAACTGGGGCATCGGCGGATCGCGCTCATCAACGGCGACGAGCGCCAGACCTTCGCGATTTTCCGCGAGCGCGGCGCAAGGCGCGCCCTGGCCGGCGGCGGATTAGAACTCGCGCCGTCTATGATACGGTCCGTCCAGATGACGGAAGAGAACGGCTACCTGTCTGCCCGAAGCCTGCTCGAGGGTGAGCAGGCGCCGACCGCGATCCTATGCTCCAGCCTGATCATGGCCTTGGGCGTGTCGCGTGCGCTCAGGGAAGCCGGGCTATCGGTGCCGGACGACGTGTCGCTGATCGCTCACGACGACGTCTTTCCGTGGCTCAAGCCGGAGAACTTCCCGGTTCCGCTGTCGACCACCCGCTCGTCGATCCGAGCCGCGGGGGCGCGCATAGCCGAACGTCTCGCCGCCCGCATCTCCGGCCTGGAGGACGGTAGCAGGGGTGAAGTCTGGCCGGTGGATCTCGTGGTGCGCGGCTCCGTCGCCGGCGTGCCGCCGTGAGGGTTCAATGGCGAACTGCGGTTCCGGGAAAGGAAAGCCCCGTCGCGCCGGGCCCGACAGCGATGCGGCGGCTGTTGACCAGAATGCCGGTGATCCGCGCGAAGCTTTCGAATGCCCTGCGGGCGTCTTCCACCTTCATGGTGCCGCCGAGCGCGGCCTCACAGCCCTTTAGTGCGCAAGTGTAGACCGGGCCGCGGCGAGCCGCCGGCCAGTGCCGCAGAAACTCAGCCGCCTCGTTCAGCGTGTCGACCTCCACCACATCGCCACCAAGGGATAGTCTTACGGAAATACGAAAGGCCGTCGTATCCATGCTGCGCCTCCCACGGAGTCGGACCACGTTCGTAGACAACGCGGCATAAGCTTGAACGTTCCTTCAACCTGAAACTGAGTTCGCAATAAGGCGCCCGGGCACAATGGTGCGGATCAAGTCAGCTGGCGGGCAGCGAACGGAGAAGGGTCGAGCGCGCCGACACCATATGGGCCAGGAAGGCTGATCGCACGCGCTCAGGATCCTTCGACCTCAGCGCGTCTATATAGGCGATATGCTCCTGGATGGCGCTGGCGTGGCGCTCGCGCTCGCCCGCCCTGTTCCACTGGTAGTGGTAATTGAAGATCATCGCGATCAGATCGTAGAAATCGATGATGAAGCGGTTGCTCGACGCATTGTGGACGAGCCGGTGAAAGCGCTCGTCGAGTTCGGGGAACTCTTCGTAGCGATCGTCGATCGATGCGGCCATCGCGACGTGCTCCGCTCTTATCCGGTCAAGCGCGGACCAGGCCGGATGGTCGTCCGCAAGTGCCAGGAATGCGGCCGCCGAGTTCCGCTCGAACATCTGCCTGATATCCGCCAGCTCCAGCGCGAACTCCCGCGTAAATCCCTTGAGCAGCCAGCGGCTGTTCGGCCGCTTCTCGATCAGTCCGAAGCGGCTGAAGCGGATCAGGAACTCGCGAACGCTGGTGGTTCCGACGCCTGCCTCGCGGGCTAACTCGACCTCGCTGATATGGCTCCCCGGCGCCACCCCATGCTTCAAGAGCCGCCGCATGAAGCGTCGCTCGACGATCTCGGCGGGCGAATCAGTCTCCTCGGGCGGAAAGTAGTCCTCGGGCGAAGGCGGCCTCAGGCGCGGCTTGGACCGCTTGTCCCAGCGGATCAGGCCGGTCTCGGCAAGCCGTGCCAGCACGGCGCGCACCGTCGTGCGACTGACGCCGAGAGCGGTGCCGAGCTCCGGCTCGGAGGGCAGGTGCTCGCACCGCCCGAGCATGGTCAGGCAGCGGTTGTAGGTCTGCTTGAAGACAATACTGGTCCTGGACATCGCAAGCTTCCATGCCCCTTTGGACAGCCGCGCTGATCTGGAAAGCGGTTGACGCTAAACTGTATTTTTAACATAAAAGACAGTACTTCGAACCTAACGGGAGTCAAGCACCCGGAATGTCTTGCGGTCGCTCTTTGGCCGACCGAGACGACCAGGGTATTGGCTACCTGAAAGCTTCAGCCAGCTTCAACAACCAGGAAAACTGCCCGTGTCCGCCGCGAAATGCATCGTCCTGTCGAAAGCCGACAATGTCGCCGTCGCCAACGGCCGGATCGAAGCCGGTGAGGAGCTTCCCCGCGGTGTCTTGGCAAGGGAAGCGATCGACCCGGGCCACAAGATCGCCATCCGGCCGATCGCGGCGGGCGAGGCGGTGATCAAATACGCCCAGGCGATCGGACGCGCGACCAGCGACATCGCGGCCGGCTCGCACGTGCACTCCCACAATCTGGTGTTCGAATCCGGGCGCATGCCGGTCGTCCCGCCGTCGGCGCCGGTCGAGGCGACGGATGAGGAGCGCGCGCGCACCTTCATGGGCTATCGCCGCGCCGACGGCCGGGCCGGCACGCGCAACTTCGTCGGCATCGTCGCCAGCGTGAACTGCTCGGCCACGGTATGCCACGCCATCGCCAACGAGGCCAACAAGCGACTTCTGCCGAACTATCCGGGCATTGATGGCTTCGTGCCGATCGTGCACGGCCAGGGCTGCGGGATGAGCAGCACCGGGGAGGGCATGCAAATCCTGCATCGCACGCTCGCCGGCTATGCACGACACCCGAATTTCGGCGGCGTGCTGATGGTCGGGCTGGGCTGCGAGGTCAACCAGCTCACGCTCTACGGCCAGAAGGGCATCGCAGCAGGAAAACGCCATTTCAACATCCAGGACGCGGGCGGATCGCGCAAATCGGTCGAGCGGGCGATGGGCGTGTTGCAGGAGATCTGCGAGGAGGTCGGCCATCTCAAGCGCGAGCCGATCCCGGTCAGCGAGATCGTCGTCGGCCTGCAGTGCGGCGGCTCCGACGGCATGTCCGGCATCACCGCCAACCCGGCGCTCGGCGCCGCCGTGGACATCCTGGCCGGCGTCGGCGGCATCGGCATCCTGTCCGAGACGACCGAGATCTACGGCGCCGAGCATCTGCTCGCCTATCGCGCCGCGAGCGCGGAGATCGCCCAGAAGCTCGACGGCTACATCAAGTGGTGGGAGGACCACACCGCCAAGCACGGCGCCTCGATCGACAACAATCCTTCGCCCGGCAACAAGCGCGGTGGGCTGACGACGATCCTGGAAAAATCACTCGGCGCCGTTGCCAAAGGTGGGCAGACGCCTCTCAACGGCGTCTTTGCCTATGCCGAGAAGGTGAGCGGAAGCGGTCTCGTTTTCATGGATACCCCCGGCTACGACCCGGTGTCCGCCACCGGGCAGGTGGCGGGCGGAGCGAATATGATCGTGTTCACCACCGGCCGCGGCTCCTGCTTCGGCTCCCATCCGACGCCGTCGATCAAGGTCGCCACCAGCACGGCGCTCTACAATTCGATGGAAGAGGACATGGACGTCAACTGCGGGGTGATCGCCAGCGGCGAGAAGACGATCCCGCAGATGGGCCGCGAGATCTTCGACCTGATCGTCGAGACCGCATCGGGCCGCAAGACCAAGAGCGAACTGTTCGGCTACGGCGACAACGAGTTCGTGCCCTGGCACCTCGGCGCCACGCTATAGGGCGTGGTGACCGGTTCGGCCCTGGAGGCAAAATCCCTCTCGGCGTGGGGGAGGATGGATTCTAGCGGCACTCACTGAATGAGACGCCCCACGCGGTCGTCCGGCCGGTAGCTGGTGCACTTGTTCGTGGCCGACCAGACGCCCCGCCCTCTTCGGAGCTGGGAAAGTGCTCGGTGGCCGGGCAACACGCAGCTTCTGTTCCCATTGCATAGGACTTTGGCCCCTATCGAAGTCAGCAATGTGATGTAGTCGACCGTGTAATCGATCATCAAAAGAAGAGGTTCACAGCAGGCAAGCTCGACTATTTAAATCGTTGGGGCGTCTCTGCAGAGAGAACTAAACCAATGACTCAATCCACGCAGAATCATGATCCTCAAGGCAACAAGTCCGTGCGCCGAGTCGATGAGGCACGTCGTCATTTCCTTGGCCTCTCGGCAGCACTGGCGGCCAGAGCTGCTGCGCTCGGTTCGCTGACTGCAATGGTCCTGCCATCGTCGGCAAATGCCATGGGGCGATGGCGCGGTCGTGGCCGCGGCCATAATAGCGGCGGCACGGGTTCGCCCGGCGGTGGTCCAGGCCATAGCGGAGGTCCGGCCTGTTTCCTTCGCGGCACCTCGATCATGACCTCATCGGGCGCGGTGCGGGTTGAGGATCTTGAGAAAGGCGATCTGGTCGTAACGGTGGACGGCGAGACCTTGCCGGTGATGTGGATCGGCCGCCGGGCCTACCGCAGAAGCGGCTCTTCTTGGCCGAAGGAGGTGATGCCCATCCGCGTGGCGCGTGGCGCCTTGGCCGAACAGACGCCGCACTCGGATCTGTACCTATCGCCCGGCCATGCTGTGCTGATCGACGGTGTTCTCATCACGGTAAAGGAACTGGTCAACGGCACTTCGATCGCCCCCGCGCTGCATGATATGGAAGAGATCGAGTATTTTCATGTTGTGCTCGCCACCCACAAGGTGATCCTGGCCGAGGGCGCTCCCGCCGAGACCTTCCGGGCGTGGGACCGCAACTATGAGTGCTTCACGAACTTCGTCGAGTACGAGCGCCTCTACCCCGATCGAATCGGACTTAGGATGAGGTCCCATGCCCACCTTGCCGGCAGCGAGAGTGGCCGGACACACCTGAAGGCGCTTCTGAGCCTCGCGGTATACCCCTTTATTCAGATACGCGATCCCGTCGGGGACGCGCGTCGGAAACTGGCGCTGCGGGCGGAAGAACTCGCCGGCTAAGCCTTCCTCTGCCGATCAGAAGCCGAAGGCCCGCTTCATCGGAGCGGGGCTTCTGCTTTCTCATGCCCGCGCCGGCCATTGCGAACAAAAGCGAAACGGGCTTCAGTCCCGAGATGGACATCGCCCTTCGTGATTCGACTCTGCCCTCGCCGGCCCAACCCCAGCCGAAAGACCATCTGGCGCGCCTGAACGCTGAGCAAAGGGCCGCGGTGGAGCATGGCGACGGTGCGGTCGCCGAGCCGCTGCTGATCATCGCCGGGGCGGGGTCCGGGAAGACCAACACGCTGGCGCACCGGGTCGCGCATCTGATCGTCAAGGGCGCCGATCCCCGCCGCATCCTGTTGATGACCTTCTCGCGCCGGGCGGCGTCCGAGATGACGCGGCGCGTCGAGCGCATCGCGGCCGAGGTGATGGGCGACAAGGCCGCGGTGCTGACCGAGGGGCTTTCCTGGGCGGGCACGTTCCATTCTATCGGGGCGCGGCTCCTGCGCGACTATGCGCTGGAGATCGGCCTCGATCCGGCGTTCACCATCCACGACCGCGAGGATTCCGCCGACCTGATGAACCTGGTGCGGCACGAACTCGGCCTGTCAAAGACGGAGAGCCGCTTTCCCGCCAAGGGCACCTGCCTTGCCATCTACTCGCGCGTGGTCAACGCGCAGGCCGAGCTCGAGCCGATCCTCGGCAAGTATTTTCCCTGGTGCGCCGGCTGGGCGGAGGACCTGAAAAAACTGTTCGCCGGCTATGTCGACGCCAAGCAGGCTGAGAACGTGCTCGACTACGACGACCTGCTGCTCTGGTGGGCGCAGATGTGCGCAGAGCCGGCGATCGCCGAACATCTCGGCTCGCGCTTCGACCATATTCTCGTCGACGAATACCAGGACACCAACCGGCTGCAGGCGGCGATCCTGACCTCGCTCAAACCCGAGGGGCGCGGACTGACCGTGGTCGGCGACGACGCGCAGTCGATCTATTCCTTCCGAGCGGCGGAGGTGAGGAACATCCTCGACTTCCCGTCGCTGTTTCCTGAGCCGGCGCGGATCGTCACGCTCGATCGTAACTACCGCTCGACCGACGCCATCCTCGATGCCGCCAACGCGGTGATCGGCGAGGCGGCGGAACGCTTCACCAAGAACCTTTGGACCGAGCGCCGCTCGGCGGAGAAGCCGCTGCTGGTGACCGTGCGCGATGAGGCCGAGCAGGCGAACTATGTGTGCGAGAAGGTGCTTCAGGAGCGCGAGGCGGGCACGGCGCTGAAGCAACAGGCGGTGCTCTTCCGCGCCTCGCACCATTCGGGTCCGCTGGAGATCGAACTCACGCGGCGCAACATCCCCTTCGTGAAGTTCGGCGGGCTGAAATTCCTCGATTCGGCGCATGTGAAGGATCTGCTCGCCGTGCTGCGCTTTGCCGAGAACCCGCGCGATCGCGTGGCGGCCTTCCGCGTGATGCAACTGATGCCGGGCATCGGGCCTTCGTCGGCCGCGGCGGCGATGGAAGCCATGGAGCGGGCGCTCGACCCGGCGCTAGGGCTGCAGTTCTTCAAGGCTCCGGCGCGGGCGGAGGCCGACTGGCCTTCATTCGTCGAGCTGTTCTCGCAGATGCGCACGAAATCCGCCTGGCCAGCCGACCTGGAGCGGGTGCGCCTCTGGTACGAGCCGCATCTGGAGCGCATCCACGAAGATGCCACGGTGCGCCGCGCCGATCTCATCCAGCTTGAGCAGATCGCGTCCGGCTACCCCTCCCGCGAACGTTTCCTCACCGAACTCACCCTCGACCCGCCGGACGCGACCAGCGACGAGGCCGGGCCACCGCTTCTCGACGAAGACTACCTGATCCTCTCCACCATCCATTCGGCCAAGGGGCAGGAGTGGACAAAAGTTTTCGTCCTCAACGCGGTGGACGGCTGCATCCCGTCCGACCTCGCCACCGGCGAGCGGGAGGAGATCGAGGAGGAGCGGCGGCTGCTCTATGTCGCCATGACACGGGCAAAGGAGTCGCTGCATCTGGTCACGCCCCAGCGCTTCTTCGTCCACGGCCAGGCCACGCGCGGCGACCGCCACGTCTATGCCTCGCGCACCCGCTTCATCCCTGACCACATGCTCGACCGCTTTTCGCGGGTCGCCTGGCCGCCGCCTTCATCCGCAGGTGCGGCCCGCGCGCCACAGCCCGATATCCGCGTCGACCTGAAAGCCCGCATGCGCGGCATGTGGCGGTAAGGTGCGGCCGACGCATATCTTCGGGTGTGGTCGGAGGGTGGCGCGCTCGGCAGGACTTGAACCTGCAACCTACGGATTCGAAGTTCGTACATTCATTGTCCAGAGTTTCTGGACGTAAGCCGATTTAGTTAATAAAATCAGACACTTGGCTTACCTCCGAGTCGTTGTAGGCGGATAGCGTATCTGGACAAAACTGCCTATTTTTAGGGGTTTTTGAATGGAAACAGGGCAGAATTTTTTGAATGGATAGCTGCGCTTGACAGCTTCGTCCAGAAATGCTTAACAGCGAAGGACACCTGAAAAGGCCCGAAATGAACATAAATGACCTCCCCGACATCGTCGCCGCGATCCGTCGCAAATCGGCCGGCGACGGACATCCGGACACTGAAATGGTGACCGTCTCCGAGGCTGCGAAACTCTGCGCGGCCAAGGGACTGAAGAAGCTCAACCACCGCTGGTGGAAGACGGTCGTCTACCAGCAACTCTTTCCCGCCGTCAAATTCGGCCAGTATTCGATCCGCAAGGATTACGTCGAGGCGCTGTGCCGGCATCTCCAGATGGAGGCCGTGTGATGGAATCGGCGCTCGCGGCCATAGCTCTCTACGCGATGTCGATCGGCGGGCAGACCTCGATCCCGTACGGTCACTACGACTTCTGCCGGCGCGTGCCGGCCGAGTGTGGTCCCATGCAGCCGGCCGCACCGATCGACCTGACGAAGAAGCTGTTCCAGCGGATCGAGCAGATCAACATCGGCGTCAATCTGCGGGTCAGCCCGAGGACCGACCACGAGACCTACGGACAGGAAGAGTTCTGGACCTATCCCGTCCAGAACGTCGGCGACTGCGAGGACATCGTGCTGGAGAAGCGCAAGGCGCTGTCGCGACTCGTCCCGCTCTCCAATCTCCTGATCACGGTCGTGCGCAAGCCGGATGGCGAAGGTCATGCCGTGCTGACGATGCGGACCAGTGAAGGCGATCTCATCCTCGACAACCTGACCAACGAGATCAAGCGCTGGTCGGAAAGCAACTACACCTTCCTCAAGCGGCAGGACGCGTCTCACGCCGGCCGCTGGGTCGCGATCACCAACTAGGGCTCCCCATGAACGCCGACGAATACTCCCGCTATTTCGGGCTCGCCAAGAAGGACCAGCGCATGCGCATCTCAATCTGGAAGACCGCCAAGGGCCTTTTCTGGCACATCTTCAACGACGGTCGCTACTTCGCCGTCGCCTATATGATCGGCGCGTGGCTCACCTTCGCCCACGCCTTGGAGGTCTACTCCGCTCTCGCTCTGCGCGCTGTTGCCTTCCCCGCGCTGATCTCGGCGATCTTCTGGCCGGTCTACTGGTTCTTCTATTCCTCTTGGATGGTGTGGGGCTGATCATGGATAACCGTCCGCACAACTGCCGCAACCGCCTTCAGGCTGAAGGTAAGTCGTACCCGCGCAGCGGCTGCAATGCGTGTGATCGGCGACTTGGCCAGCGCTGCCCTCACGAGCCTCCCAAAGCCTTCAGCATGTCCGTCGAGCACTCCATCAAGCTCACCTACACCAACTGGAAGGGTGAGACGGCCGAGCGCACGATCACGCCGGACCATATCTACTGGGGCTCGACTGAGTGGCACCCGGAGTCGCAGTGGCTGCTCCGCGCATGGGATCACGACAAGAAGGCGTTCCGCGACTTCGCGCTGAAGGACTTCGGTCATCCACGCAGCAGCAGCAGCAGCAGCACCGCCGATCCTGAACTACTGGCTGCCGCAAAAGCGACGCTTGCCTACTACGACAGCTTGGATCGCAGTCACGATGAAGGCGAACCTGCGATTCTTGATGAACTGGCCGCTGCCGTCGTGAAGGCGGAGAGACGAGGCACCCGCAACGCCGACATACGCTCGGATTCCAAGACGATCGACATGAGTCAGGTACGCCCTGTCGGAGAGCCTCTTCGCAAGGCGGATAGCCCGACCCACTACGTGCTCGTCACGAGTACAGGTGGAGGCCCCTTCGTCAAGGATGCGGCCTTCTTTATCCAGCAAGGTGGTTTGTCGGCATCGTGGTCCAAGAACTGGCGACCTGTCGTCGCGGACTCGATCGAGCATGCCCGCGAACTCGCGAAGCAGATGGACTGGACTTATGTCTGATTTCCTCTTCGCACTAGGTCGTAACACGCTAGGACTCGTCGCAGGTGTAGGTGCTCTCTGCGTCTTCTTCTTCCCCTTCTACCTCGGCCACCTCGTCTCGGAGAAGAAGGAGAGTCAGGGTCTCGCCCTCGGGCACGCTCAGTGGGCCGGTCTCAAGGTCACAAGCATCGCCTACCTCATCTACGGGGCGGTCTTCCTCGTCGTCATCTCGTGGCAGGGGGTGTGACTGATGGACCCGATTCTCCTCCCCTCCCTCGTGGTGATTATTGCCGTGATCCTCCTTCTGCGCTGGTGATCTGATGGCTCTCCCTACCAATGCTCTGCTCTCAACCGTCTCGGCCTCGGCGCTGTGTGATTTCCTAGACGTGCCGGTTTATTGGCCCGACTGGGACCTCTGCCCCATACCTGATGCGATGCTCGACGACGGCACCATGATCGAGTTCAAGACGACGCCGACTGGACGCCTTGTACCCATGGACGGGTTCGAGATGCACGAACTCAAGCGGGATCGCCACGAGGCTGCGATCTCTGTCTACAAGGAGTTCTACGGCGGGCGCTGCCGCGTCACCCAAGACCTCGACGAAGCGATTGAGATCAACCGCCACGGAAACGGCGTTGGGATCGACTACAGCGCGATCGAACAGCGCATCCTCCAGTACCTCGAAAACAGTCTGCTTGCTCTTTATGGCACGACAACGAACCAGATGAGTGCAGAGCCGGAGCCTCTGACCATGGAGAAGCTGAAGGGCCTCTTCTACAAGCCGGTCGATCATTCGGAGAGGCTGCGCCGCTACTGCTGGAGCGATCTCAGCTTGGTCTACAGGAACTCTGTGCATGGCAGGTGGCTCTTCGATCTGGAGACGGACACATGAACATCACCGTCACCAAAGAGACCCAACTGACCATCTCTGCACTCATTCAAGTCAATGACGAGTTCAACCCTACCGCGACCTACACAGTTGATGTCGTAGACGACGATACCGGGACGAGCGTGACCTTCACCGGCTGTTACATGCACTTCGACGGTGAGCGGGTCTACATCAACCTGAAAAGCGGCACCGCGTACAGGTCCGGCGTCGACAAGGTGGAGTTCACATGAACAAGAACGAAGAAGAGTGCATCGTCGCCGCAGCCGTCCGTCTGGAGCGCGACAACTGCACTTATTCCCTCCTACCTCCGGCGCGCCACGGCGAAGTGATCCGGCTGGTCAATTCGCTCTACCAGAAGGGTAATCCTGAGTTCGTGATCCTCCCCGAGGAGCAGGGATTCGTCACGTCGCATGGGCGCTTCGTCGGCCGGCGCGAGGCGCGCGCCATAGCCTCACTGGCTGGGCAGACGAGCAGTCGCGACTACAACATGACTGATCTGTTTTCGGAGGATTTGTGGTGACGACGGTGCAGGTGGTGGCGGGCTCGGCGATCTTCGGCACGTGCCTATTCAGCGTCGCCGTGTCTCTTGCCGGCCTGCCGCCGACAACGGCCGGAGAATGCTTCGCGGCGATCGGCAGCGGGATCATCGGTTGGTGTGTTTACAGGAGTGCGACGTGACCCAATATCCATCGCCTGACGAGATCGCGAAGCATCTGTTCTCCGAGCTTCGAGATGAGGAGAAGGAGGTTATCGCCAAGGTCGAGAGCGCCGCTGGTATGGTCCGGTTCCACTCGACGGTCGGCATGTTCATCCGCAACCGCTACCGGTTCTGGGACGCTGACAACCCGCACACGAATGCGAGCGCTGCACCCAACGAAAAAGGCATCATCGACGATCCGAAATTCCCGGATCAGGTGTCGCACGCGATCCTAGAGAGCGTCTGGGAGATGGTTCAGTCTGAGAGGGTTCTATGAAGGTCAACGGATTCGAGGTCCCGCAGGCGACGATCGACACGGTCGCGGCATGGTTTCCGGTCGGTCGCTCGTTCAGAGCAAGCGAACTGAGTGCCGTGCTGGTCAAGCTTGGCGTGCCCCGCATGGACTGGATCGCCGATCGCGTGGCCGACAGGCTGTTGCAGAAGTGGCGCAAGGCCGGCGTGATCGTCTACAGCGGCAAGAAGTGGCTGAGGGTGGCGACGTGAAGCCGGAGAGCTACCCATTCCTGCGCATCGCGCGAGAGTTCGACGCCGATTATGGCGACGTGTTGACAGTGGCGCATATCTACGACGCCCGTAACTGGGACAGGGTGCGGTTCGGGGAAATGGCAACTACGTATCATTTAGAGTCCCTGCATCGGATTTTTATCCGGGATGATTGGCGTCTGATTTGGAATCGATTGGTGGACGCCATGCACACGCAGAGAGAAGTCCGCGAAGGTCGGATCGACTGGCAAACTGGAGAGTGGTTGATATGACCGTCGACGAGATGATCGAGGCCTTCGAGGCAGCAAGCAACCGGCCAAACACAGGCGTCAACTTCGCCTGCGACGGTCGCTTCGGCACCAAGCGCAACGACCTGCACGCCTTCATGCTGCTGGAGTCGATCCTGCCCGAGCAGGTGAACGAAAATGGTCACGTCATGGACATGGTGACTGCGGCCGAGCACGACAAAATTTGGCTTGAGGTCGACGTGAGGAAGTTGGCCGAGGTCATCACCAAGGAGCAGATCGAGGAATTGGAAGCGTGTGGTGTCTTCGCCTCCGAGGACGAAGACGGGCTCTGGATGTTCGTCTGATGAGACTGACCACGATCGATCTGGACGCCGGCACGGTTACCTCTGAACTCATCCCCGACAAAGAGACGACCGGTCCGCTTCCCATCAAGTGGTACTGCGGCCTTGTCGTCAAGGATTCGTCTGACCCTGTCATCCAAGCAGCCCGCAAGGAAATCGACCTTGAGGAGGGGGAATGGCGGGTTGAGTGCAGAAACGAAAAGGCCGGGAGTGACCCCGGCCAGAGCGTAATCGATGTACCCAAGTCCTGACTTAGTGTGGCCGGCCGACGAGTACGCTACTGACCACACGGCCGACGATCGGCAGTCTGCCGACCGGCACCTCGAAGTCGTTGCCGCCGATCTTGACGAGCATCATCTTGTCATGGGAGCCCGGCACCGCTTGGACTTCACCAATGGCCGTGCGGTCGTGGTTGTCCAGAACGAAGGTCCCCTTGCCTCGGATGTCCTTGTCTTCCGTATTGACCACGACGATGTCGCCGGCCTTCATGCCTTCGATCTCGTCGTCGTAGAATACGGTGACGGCCCGCAGCTTCTCCTCGCCGGTCAAACCGATGCGCTGGAGAGCGTCCCTCGGCAGGACGATAGACGTGACGACACGCTCCTTGCCGTCGATCTTGTCGATCAAAGGGATAGCATTCGCCATTCTTTCGGGATTGCTATTCTCGACGCCGAAGAGAAGAAATTCCGGAGTCGAGCGGACAGCATCCGCAAGGCTTTTGACGTTGTCGATGGATGGGTAGGTGTTCCCGAGTTCCCACTGACCAATTGCAGATCGAGAAAACCCGAGACGGCGCGCCAATTCTGCTTGAGTGAGTGCCGCTGCTTCTCTGGCATGACTTAGTCGTCTGCCAAACGCGATGCACCCTTCTCTGTCCAGAGTTGGTTTTGTAGTTCTTTTTACAGCACCTTCCATTGGTTTCCCTGTCCCGTTGTCCCCGCACTTTTGTGCGATGCGAAACAGTTAGAACGGCTTTACGAGGCTGTCAAGGCTTTCTGTCAGAAAAGAATCCTTTGGCTCTTGACAAGGTAAGGATTCGTTTAAGCGAAACCGAATCAAGTGTACCTCTTTCGGCTTAGGGAACTCTATTGGAGTTAGGAACGTTTTTAGATGATTTTTCTGTCTGGTCGACGATTCTGACAACGCCGGACAACTTTTCCCGGCAGTCAAGATGGGCTCCGGCCAACCCATTGATAAAGCGCGCAACGTCCTTCTGGGTGTAGGGCTCCCTCGGTGCGCCGGGCGCGTTCCTGCACGTGCGCAGACTATCTGGGATCGTCGGAGATGCGACGAAAACGTCAGTTTTTGTTGGGGTTGTACAGCCGCTCAACGCTGCGGATAGCATCACGCAGTACAGGAGCGACAGGACCATCGTTTTCACTTGGCGCATTCTCGATTTCCCTGCTTATTTCTTCCTCGACCCCTCTGTGTTCGTCGATCCTGCGGAAGGTATCCTCCAAGGACTCGATGGCGATCTTCAGGCCCTTGACCTCGACCTCACGAGCGATAACAGTGTTTTGGAGGTTGACCTTCTCAATCTGTAAGGATTCAATCCTCTTCTCTGCCAAGTTTTTCTGGACCCACAAGGACCCAACAAGGGTCAGTCCGGCGACCACGGCGACCGTGATCACTCCGGACTTCAAGGTGGAGAAGAGGCTGAGCGGGTTGAACATCAGACGTATTCGGTGATGAAGACCGACTTGCCGCCCTTGGCGATGATCCAGTGCTGCGACCCTTCGACGATCAGTCGGCCGCGCAGAGGGCTCTTCGTCGGCGTCTCCGTGATCTCCACGGTAGCATTGCCGGCGACGCCGTAGATCGACACGCCATAAGCCTCGCGGTTGACGAGGACAGGTAGCTCGATGGGGTCAGCCATGTTGGCGTCGATTTCGATCGAGTCGGCAATCGGCTCGTCGAGGACGACGGTCTTCACGCCGTCATCGGTCGTCGACAGTCTCCAGAACTCAAGACGTGTTTTGAAGGCCATGGATGGTTCTCCTTTGGATTAGGCCAGCGGCGGGAAGCCGCGAATTGCGAGGGTGAATGGGTCGTTGGCTACCGCAGGCGCGCCGGGCGAAACCGTGCGCCGGACCCAGACGGCGCGCCGCTGCCCCGGTCCGAGATCACCGATCTCCAGACCGTTCTCGGCATCTGCCGGGGAACTGAAAACCAGTTCCGGAGCCTCTAGGACGTAGTTGCGGGCAGTGCCTGTGTTACCAACCGTATAGGTCTTGGTGCCGACCGGAAGAAGTCTCTGGTAGCCTGTGGATGCGGGTACGGTGATCTCCGTCCAAACAACACCATCGAAAGACATAGCAGCAAAGCTCAGCCCGCAGACGACAAATGCACTTAGACCTTCCGACCAGTTAGCGTGGTAGAGTACAGGAGGGAAAGCGTATGTAATCAATGGTGTCCAATTAATCCCGTCCACACTCTTGTAGAGTTTGCTGCCTCCCGACCCACTATTTGATGCGATGAACATTCCGAGCTTTGGTGACCACGCAACGCCGCTAAAATTTGCACTGGGGACGGTGATGCCCGCCACCCACCCTCCTTCCAGTGGAGTGGTCGAGTGGATGATGCTGGTTCCTCCGCAGATCACGGTGCGGCCGAGGGGCGGAGAATAGGCAAATCCAATTTTGTCTCCCAAGGCGACCGGGGACTGTACACCAACGGACCAGTCCATGCCGTCATGCGAAACGCCGACAAAATGGTTTGTGGCAAGGCGGACGTAGAGGAAGGCATCGAGTTCCGGGAACCATTTGACGCCCTTGACTATGTAGTTGGTCACGCGCTGGCCCCAAGAGACGCCGTCTGCGCTGATGGCAATACGGGTGGTTCCAGAGTCCGCAACACCAGCAAACAGTTTAAGTTTTGGCGACCAAGAGATGTCGCGCCAGTTACAGTTTTTCGTGATGTCGGCGGTCGCGCCTGCGGCGGTCCAGTTCAGTCCGTCTGGAGAAGTCGCCGCACGCACGTCTGAGGAAGTACCGCCACCGAGTGAAAGGGCGACGAACAGTCCAAGCTCCGGTGCATAATCGACGCAGTACCAGACCATATTGCTCTGGAGATTTCCTGCGGTCGCCTGCAATCCTGCCGAAGGATCGGCCGGGGTTCTGTTTTCGCTTCCTGTTGGAGCAGCGCCGCTGGTAGGGGCAAGTGCGATGTCGATCGTCGTCCCGGTATTCGGTGTCTGCGCTTGGATATACGCGCGAACGTCGATCAAAGTGTCCGACGCGTGATTGTTCAGGACATAGACGCAGCGGTACTCCGTCTTCCCGTTTTGCGCTTCCGGAGAGGAAACTGGGTCGAACAGGTTGTTCAGGACTCCGGGTGTGACATCGACGGCGGACATCTCGCCGCCCAAAGAGGCGTGGGGGTTGTTGTTAGCCACCCCTCCCGACAACCGCCATTTCACATCTGCTGCTGCTACCATTGATATACCTGTCAAACTGCGAGAATTTCGTAATCCAGTGGAAGGGACACGTTCACCTTGGGCATCCCGGCGAGATCATAAACTCGGTAGTCGAGCACCAGATTCGACGAGATCGACGACGTGACCGGACCGATCTGACTGGAGTTTGCCGACTTGGAGCCTGCCGAGTTGGTTGCCGTCACCACGACGTGGAAGAACGCTCCGATGTCGTCCTCGGTAAGCTGATGCGTTATCGCGCTCGCACCGGGGATTTCGACACCGTCCTTCCACCACTGATAGGAGAAGACAGGGTCTTCACCATTGCCGTCCCAATTTCCAGAATCTGCATCAAGCAGGCTGTCCGGAGACGCGTTGGTCGGGGTGATAAATGGCAGTGTCCTGTTCGTAGGAGGTTCAACGGTCGGACGTACCGGGGCAGTGCCGGCGCTGCGCGCTTCCTCGGAAGTTCCCAAGGCATTGATCGCCCGGACGCCGACTGTGATGACCGATCCGGCGTGGTTGTCGTCTGGTGTGAAGTTTGCCGCCGTAGCCCCTGCGATCTCCAGACCGCCCGCGTACCACTGGAAGAGGTATTCCGTGATCGGGGAGCCATTTACATTCCACGTGCCGGTGGAAGCCGTCAACAGTACCCCACCCTTAGCCAGTCCGGTGATGACGGGATTGGTGATGACCGTTGGCGCTTCCGGAGGCACGGGGACGATGATCGTCTGATCCGTTATGGAGGAAGTCCCTCCACCTTCGTTGATCGCTGTGACAGTGGCGCTGAGGCGCTTACCAATGTCCGAAGACTGAACCGTGTATGTGTTGTTGGTCGCTCCGGCGATGTTCGTACTACCGGCACGCCACTGATAGATGATAGCCGTAATTGGGTTGCCGTTGTCGTTCCACACACCATCCGTGGTGGTAAGGACTTCGCCCACGGCCACCGTTCCCGAGACGACGGGCTTGGTAATGGCGACGGGCTTCAGAGGCAGCGTAACAGTCGATGTCTGTGACGTTGCACGCGTCGTCGAGCCCGCTTCGTTCGTGGCCGTCACGAAGGCCTGAATGCGTTTGCCAACATCGTCCGCCGTGAGGGTGTAGGTGTTGCCGGTCTCACCGGGGATCACCACTCCCGAGCGCTTCCACTCGTAAGTGTATCCGGAGATCGTCCCATCGTTCGCGTTCCACTCGCCATCAGAAACGGTCAGCGTCTCGTACTGACGCGCGGTGCCGGTGATCCTCGGAGCCGTGATGACAGACGGAGGCAAGACGGCTTCAGCGACAACCGCTGTTGGCACCGTTGTAGCCGTGATGCTGCCGACCGCGTTGATTGCCGTCACTTCGGCTCGGATTCTCTTTCCAAGCTCAGCGTCCGTGATCGTGAACGTGTTGGTGGTCGCCCCAGCGATCGCTACGTCGTCAGCGAACCACTGATAGGTGTAGGTGTGGATCGGAGACCCACCATTATTCCATGTACCGGTCGATACGGTCAGCGTGTAGGAGGAGCGCGCGACGCCTGTGATCGTCGGTCGGCTTACGATGGCTGGCTGGAACTGCGCTGCGATCACGGCCGCAGTCTGGAGACTTTCCACGACTGTAGCGCCGACCGAGTTGATTGCGGTGACGCGCAGGCTGATACGCTTTCCGACCTCGTTGTCGGTGAGGAGAATCGTGGTTCCGGTTTTGCCCGGCATAGCGACGCCATCGGTGAGCCACTGGTAATTGAAATCCAGTAGCTCGTCTCCGTTACCTGTCCACTGACCGTTGGAGTTCGCCGCAAGCACTTCCTGAGATCGAGCGATACCTGTGATCGTGGGCAGTTCAGTATTGACTGGCGCATGCGGAGCCGGCGCTACACGGCCTGTTGGATCGCTCTCGGCGATGCCCAAGCCGAGGGCATTTCGAGCGATTACTTCGACGGAGAGTGCGTTGTAATTGTCGTCGGCTGTGAGTGTGTAGGTCTCACTGGTTGCGTCTTGGATCGGCTCTCCCTCGCGCAACCACTGATACTCGTAACTCGAAATACCTACGCCTCCAGTGCTCCACACGCCGCGCGTCGCCACGAGGGTGACGCCTTCGCGTGGCTCGCCGGAGATCATCGGCTTGCCTGTGTTGATCGGAGCAGTGGGCTCGATGACGATCGGCGGGGCCGACGAGTTCCTGCGATTGGGAAGGGCGATCGAGACCGGGGAAATGCCGATCGGGTTCATAAACGAGACCATCAGCCCACACCTCCCTTGAACTCTTCCGGTTCAGAAGTGGGAAGCGCCATTCTGCGTGGCTGGGCGAAGCGGGCGAGTACGCCCGAGTAATCGATTGTCGAGCCGGCGACGTAGGAGATCGACAGGAACATTGCGAGCGAGAGCAGGCCGTCCGCGACGACCTCGCTGACCTTGCCAGTCAGTTCCGGATTGAAGCCCATAACCGTCACCACGGTCAGGCAGAATGCGACCGTGATGAACACGAATAGGGCTCGCCGGGTGCGATTCACGATGTCCTTAGGGTCGTTTTCCATCAGGCAGCTTTCACGAGGCGAGAGGAAACCCACGCGTTTCCGTTGAGGGTATGGACGTTCGTCCAGTCGTCCTGAACTGAGATCACACCGAGTCTGGAGCCGCGCTTCGTCTGCCCCACGATCGGGTAAGCGGTTCCGGGGCCGGAGCGGACGTTCAGAACATCGGTGTCGACTACAACGACGTTAGGCGTCGGCGACTTGATCGGGTCGGATACGCCGCGCATCAGCGCGGTGAAGCGGTTCATCGGGAATGCCGGGCCGGGGTCCGTCTTCCATCCACGGGTATCGATCTCCTCGTGGGAGACGATGTCGCGGATCAGATAACGATCGAGGAGCGCCTTGGTGATCTCGATCCCGATCTCGATCTGGGCTGGCGTGTATGGGCACCAGAAGATGCGGCCGGGACCTACGCGCTCGTTCGGGGCCTCGATGTACTCTTTGGCCTGATCCTCAGGCACAACCTTTCCGTAGGCATCCACCAGACGCCCATCCGCCCGCATCTTGGCCCATCCGATGTTGACGAACTCGAATCCGATCGAGTGGTTGTTCAGCATCTCGACGCCGGCCCATTTGGACGGCCCTGCGTGGTTGGCGCGACAGTTGAATGGCACCATCTGCGTCACCTTGCCGTCACGATCGATCACCAGATGGGCGGCGATCTCCGTGCTCCGGAAGGTGCCGATCGCCGACGCGGCCGTGTATCCTGCCGTGTAGTGCATGACGAGGAAGGTCGGATTGATCACACGTCCGATCGTGCGTGCCGGGATGTACGGCACCCCGCTGAGTTTGTGACCAGTGATGTTCATGGCGGAATCTTCGTGTAAAGAAAATCAGTCGATATATGTCAAGCAAATCTTGACACATATCGCCTGAAAAGTCCCGAAAAATCCTCAGTGGCTCACCCCGATAAAGTGCTGGCTACTCCGTTCTCGGGTTAATGACCAAACTGAAGGCGGCGTAGTTGAGTCCTGTGACAGGTACTATCGACAGGGAGTTGACGAAACCGGGGCTGTTATACACACGCGAAAAGGCGGCTGCCGTCACGCCGTCACCACCTGCAGTTGCCGTCGCGAAGTCGTACAGCTTCGTGTACCCAGACGGCCCGGTGGTGATGGACTGCCCTCCCCAACCTCCATCAACCATCGCGAGGACCAGTCTGTTGTCACCATTGATCGCGCCAACGCCGACTATGAAAGGGTTAGAGTTCGTTGGTCCGCCATAGCGCGAGTGCTGTAGGATCGGCCTATTTGGGTTGGCGTTCAGCACCTGCATGATGGCCGCGCAGCACCGCGTCGTGCCAGTCCACGTGAATGTATAGCTGGACGGCTCCGAGGCCGTCACTACCTTGTACAGAAGGAACGACCGCGCGCTACCGTAGATGCCTTGATCTATCAATGTCCAGCCGGACGGCGTAGCCAGAGCGGTCGCGGAAACCCCGAGGCTAATGTGAGCCACGAGAAGGTCGCCTTCCTGAGCACCAGCAGGTTTATTGATGGTGCCAGTAGTCCCGGTCGTATTCTGATTGAGCGTTGAAATCGCGCCGACGACTGGCGTGAGAAACGACTTCGCCGGGCCGATGGGAGAATTACCGGGGGCAATTGCAATGCCAAAGGCCGTAAACTCGGTGGCTTCGCTAGGGGTGTACGTCCGCGTACCAGTCGCGCCTGCTGTCGTCTTTTCCTCTTTGCATATCACGAGAGCGTTGGACTGCCCACCGGATGGTCCAGTAGGGCGCTGGTAGAATATTCGCGTGACGCCGCCCGGATCGGTGTAGGTTACGCCGGACCAGCCTGCGATCGCTGCGCTGAGAACGAGACAGCCGTCAACAGTGGTAGTAAGGCTCGGGACGACGTGAGTAGGATTATTGGCTGGAGCCCCATTAGTTCCGAACGCGTTGATCGGCGAAGTCAGCGCAGCGCCGCCGATGGCAAAAACTACGGCATTAATTTGTGCCGCTCCGGTACATGTAAAAGTGTAGTAGTTCGGCTCAGAACCAGTGGCGTATCGATAAAAGCACCCGCCGTAGGAGCGCCCGTCCTTCCGGTTGACAACTACCTCCCAACCGGATGGCGGGGTGACGGAGGAAATACTCGCTCCAGTGGCGACAAAGGCCACCATCAACGTACCGGCCACCACGCGCTCCGGCCGCGCTACGGCAATGGTCGAAGCATCAACGTCAGAAACTGCGCTGGTCTGGTCGTAGATGCCCAGCGGCCCGCCAGCAGGTGGTGCTTCCTTGCCGGCGACAGCGGCTAGGATTGCCGCCGCGCTGGCTCCCATCAGAATCGGATAAGGGATCACGGCAGCAACTCCACATCACCAACCAAGTCCCACACATCAGTAGCGACCTTGATGAGGGTCGCGCCGGAATGCTGCTTGCGCAGCTTCAGGGTCTCGGACGTATTAACGACGACGCCGGTCCCAGCCACGACCGTGGTCTGGCCTGCTCCGATCTGGCGGATCGGGATCGCCGTACCGATTGGAAATGCTACTACCGAGTTCGGCGGCACGGTCAGGGTGTTTGTCGCGACCACGTTCATGCGGACGTATCCAGAGGCGTCGGGCAGCGCGAGGGTGTAGTTGGCCGTCTTGGTGGTTACCGTCAGACCCGATGGATTATAAAATTCGAGACCATCGGCTGCGCTGTTGACCCGGACCGTCTTGCCAGCCTGACCGCTGTAGTCTGCCGGCGTGTCGGTCAGTCCGAGGAAGGTTTTCGCGCCGCTGGCCGGCTGGTCAAAGAACTCCAGACCGGTTGCATCCGCCTTGACGCGGACCGACTTTCCACCAGCGTCTGTGAAATTGTCAGGCGTGTCGGCCAATTCGAGGAAGGTCCCCGCGCCGCCTCCGCCTCCAGTCGGCAGACCGTAAAACTCCAGACCGGATTCATCCTCCTTGACCCGAACGACCATACCGCCAGCCCCAGACAAAGTGTCCGGCGTGTCCGCGAGATCGGTGAAGTCTTCCAGAGAGTCGCCGGAGTAGACAAACTCGATCCCAGTTCCGTCATTCTTGACCCGCAGGTACGCCCCCTCAAAGCCGGTGAAGCTGTTCGGAGCGTCTGTCAGTTCCGTGAACTCGGTGATGCCTCCACCGCCCGCCACGAACTCCAGACCGGATTCATCTTCGCGCACGCGCACGACAAAGCCACCATAACCTTCATAGGTCACTGGCGTGTCGGTGAGGTCTCTGAACATGGAGATCAGATCGCCGGACGGCACAAATTCGATCCCGGTCTCATCCGCCTTGATCCGGAGGTATTGGTGTGCTGCCCCTGCGTAAGAATCCGGCACGTCGTTGAGGTCGCGGAGACTTCCGCTCTCATTGGTGAACGTCAGGGCTGTCCCCGCCGCGTTGACGCGAACCGCCATGCCGGCGCTTCCGGTATAGTCGACGGGCGTGTCGGAAAGGTCAGTGAAATTCGAGATCGACGCGCCGGCCGGCGCGAACTCGACCCCGTCCTCAGTGTCTTTGACCCGCATGAAGCGGCCCTTCATGCCGGAGTAGTTGACCGGCGTGTCCGACAGGCTCGTGAAAGGAATCGTGCCGCCATTGTCTGAGAAGTAGAGGTAGATGAGGTAATTTCCGTCGACGTAGAACACGGCCGTCGTTCCGGTCGGTAGCGGTAGCGTCGCCGCGCCGCGCACGACGTTGACCATGTTGGTCCCGGTCGAATTGTCGACGACGAAAACCCTCGATGTCGCCGGGATCGTCAGCGCGCGGAGACCGGTGACGTTCTTGCACCGGAACATGAAGTAGCGCTGGAGGTCCAGAACCGGCAGCACAACGTCGCCCGCCGCGAAGTCGAGATCGCGCGCCCTGTTACTCGCCTGCTCAAGGAAGCTGATAGCGTCATTGATGGTAGCTTCCTTGGCCGACTGGTTGGCCGACAAAAGTGGGATCGCGAGGATAGGAGATAGCGCCATGATCAAATTCCAAACATCGAGTACCGGAGTGACAGTCCGCGTGCGAAGCCGCGTCCGACTGCCTGAGAGTTCTGATAAATTACGACGTGCACATCGGACTTGTGCGTAAGTCCCGCAGCCGCCAACGCAGCCTTTGTAAAGGTGTACGACTGAGTCGAGATGGGTCCGGATGCGTGCCAATACATGGCTGCATTTTCAGGGTTGAAGGTGTTCGGGTCGAACGGAGCCTTCAGAAGGAAGACTTCGTATTCTTCTTCCTGTTCATTGAGAGGGACTGCGCCTGTGCTGTTCATCAGCGTGCCGCCGAAGCGGGTCGAACGCTTCCACGTCACTGTGATCGTGTCGTCGACTACGTTGTTGGTGCGCTTTACGCCACCAACCGGCCACGGTCGACGAGACGCGGCGTTCAGGTTTGCCGGCGTCTCGATCGTCATCTGAGCCGACGACAGGACCGAGTAATTGCGAACTTCCCCAACCTTGGCGACCGGCTCATCAGCGATGCGCATCGCGTCCGCAGTAACCAGCACGAAATTCTCGCCCGGCCTATGCGTGTAGGCTGCATTGGTCGTCCCGCGATATCCTCGGATCAGGTGCGAGATCGTCGCCGATCCGTCATCATGTTCGACGACATTCTTGAACAGGATGACCTCGCCTCCGATGATCACCATGTTGGAGTCGTTCGGCCATTCGTCGTCAGGGATAGAGTCCCACGTGTAGATCACGTCGGGCTCATTCCACTCATAGGTCGGCTTCAACGTAATCTGGGTTTGTGTGTCGGTGACATCAGTGCTCACGGGAGGCGGTGGCACCATTCCGGTGATCGAGCCCCAAAGAGCTTCCACATAGGCAGTGCCTTCGACCTCGGAGGAGTCGCGATTACGCGCCACGAGGATGCCTTCGCGGAATCCGGCTTCGTAAGGCAGAGCCGCCCAATAGTACCCGAATGTGCCGTCCTCGTAGTTGGCATCACCGTCGAACAAATAAGGCAGATTGAAGATGCCGGGCACGCAGTTCGGGGCAACGGTATTCTCGGAGGGGATGATGCCGCCGCGTCGTTCAACATCCGCGACCGTCGAATACACAGCCTCGATCTGCGAGACCGTCTTGATCTCCATTTGCAGGTTGGCACCAATCTCGATGTCGGTGATGCGTTCGGAGAGGGCTTCACCATTATCGAGATGGATGGTGATCACGTCAGACGGATCGAGCCACAAATAGTCACGCGGTAGGGCGAACTCGCCCAGCCCACGCTCCGCCCACGCAGCATAGAGGATGCGCTGGGCCATGGTCTTGGCCTCCTTAGGCTCAAGCGCCATGTTCAGGGTGAGATCGAGTGATTCCCGAGAGTTCATAACCGGCAGCGGCCGGAGTGGTCGCTTGGCGTGCTCGGAGCCGGCCTCGTAGTCCTCCTTGGAGTTCATGTACTGAACCACGCAGCGTTCAGGCAGTTCAATCTCCTGAGTGCGGGTGATCTGGTAGTATTCGTTCTCGCCGCCGAAGTCGGTCTCGACAACACCAAGCTTCGACTGCGGGATGGTGACGACGCTCGGGGTGTCGCGCCACTTGAATTTGAGGATGTTGTCGCTCTCGACAACGTCGAACATGTAGACCGAGCTAAGTTCCTCCAGAACCTGACTTGCTTGCAGGGTGGATTCGATCATGTAGCCGCGCACGCCTTGGCTGCGCAGTGGTTCGACATCGAGTCGCGACTTCGGGATGTTCACCGACAGGCAGACATCCTCGACGATGTCGGCGAGCGAGATGCCCGTCTGGTTGTACTTCTGGAACTGCCCGAGAATCCAACGACCTTCCTCGTACTGCTCAGAAAAGTAGAGGACAGCGTCATATTCGGACCAGTAATACTGGTACGTAATATCATCGCCGTAAAATGGCATCTTGGTGCCATATGAATATACGTCTCCTCGTCCCTCGACAAAGTCCCACGAATATACTGTTCGACTATTCGGAACGATCCATCTGTACACCGGGCCACTGAGGTAATCCGGCATATGGGTGTTACCCTCCGGATAATGAAATTGGTTGTCAGTGATCTTCTTGAGATAGATTATGTTTTCAGTGCCATCGACTGCCGCTGCACCCTGATCGGCGTGTACCAGTGCGGCATAGAGGCCTTTTTCCAGATTCGCATTACCCGTCGTGGTAGCGAGGACGGCAATGGCATCGGCCGCAGCGCAGTAGCCGGCAAACAGGACGCTATCGACTCGCTTGGAGGTCCAGCCGGGAAGCTCGAACAGGAATCGAGCCGGCTCCTGCACTGGGTACTCCTTCTGATCCTCGGGGAGGTCCGGAGTGGCATCATCCGACTTGCTGCCTACCGTCATCATGCGGGGCAGTAGCGTCGAGACGCGTCCGCGCTGGGTGTAGAGTCCCTTCTCGCGGATGATGATCCCGTAATTGGTCCCCGGAACGCCGGCAGACACTTTCTGGACGGAGTTTGGTGCGTTGAATCCAGCCGGAAGGGCTACGTTGAAGCCCGTTCCGTGAGCATCCATGACATGGATGACGCCTTCCTGATCCGCGATGAACGTGCTGTTGGCTCGAACGTTTTCGTGGCTCGTTAGCTGACTGGAAACATGGTAGACGGGGAATCGCGCACCACCGCCGTACGGTGGAAACAGCGTACTGATCGTCCCGCCATAGACACCTTCGATGGCCTTCGACCTCGGATTGACGAAGATCATCGCCTTATGATTTGGATACGGGCCTAGATTGGTGGTGAAGACGAGGTTCCCGTTTCCAGCAACACCACAGTATTGCCAGATATTCTCGTAGTTGAATCGGTTGCGGGTGATCGCATCACCGTACATCGACAACTGCTCCTGCGGGAGCCACGGCTTGTCGTCGGGCTTCTGATAGGAGAAGCGAACGGTCTCTTTGACCTTGTCGACGTTGAATCCTCGGATGACATACCGTCCCGTCGAGTCGATCGCCTCGTGATAGAACATCTTGCGTACAGGGTCGTAGAAGGGATCGGCCACAACCCGCCCAGAACCGATCCTGTTGTAAATCGTCCGGAACGAGGTCTTTGCCTTTGGTTCCATGTTCTGGAAGATGCGCAGATGCGGGGTCACTTCCGGACGGACGGAAATTTCGGCTGTGATGGTCGGAATGCGATTACCGAAATCCCCGAGCTTGAACTTCATGAACCAGAGGTAGGCCAAGCCCCGAAACGCCGGAACGTTCTGGGCACCCTGCTTGGAGACCATGAACCCGTTTGGCTTCTGGTTCTCAGAGCCGTTGTAGAATTGGAAAACGAAGCGGCCGTGGGACTCTCCACCACCCTTCTTGCCGCCCTGCGCCTTTTGATCGCGCTGGCCTCGGTTGGTGAAACCCTGACCGACAATGTCCGGGTTGAGTGGGTTCATCCTGTCATAGATGAGGTTGTTGTCGGCCCAGACGCGCAGGACCTGTCCAACTGGCCCCTCACACAGTGCCATGGCAAAGTTGGCGTAGTAGTCGTAGACCTCGACGGCCTTGCCCTTGCTCGCGCCCTTGCTGCTTTGCTTCTTGCCGATGTAGCGCTTCTTCTCCTCGAAGTCGGTGGCCCAGAACAGGTTGCCGGTGACCTTGATGGTTCCGTAGCACTTCGGGATCGTGCGTCCGTAAGAGGACGACGACACACGCACTTCGTTGAGCTTACCCTGCGGCTCCTGTTTGCGGCGCATCAGCAGCGAAGCGCCGACCGATGCTCCAAACATGAGCATCTTGCCGGCAAACGCGCTGCCAAGAAGCTGACCGCCGAAGAGAACTCCAAGCTGCATTCAGATCATGCCTTTATAGTCACGCATGCCAACCAGATTGGCTGCCCAGTGGATTTTGTAGGGTTCCTCGACCACGCGACGCGCCTTGGCGCTCGCATTGATGATCATCGGCTCGCTGCCGTCCGTGGTGATGATCCCGGTGTGCATCGGGAAGATCGAATCCCGCAGGATTGCGATCGAGCCGTGGACGAGGCGGTTGCCGGGAAGTCGCTCGGTCTGCGGGTATAGAAATTCGTGCAGCAACTCCGGGTGAGGACCCATCGTGTACTTGGTGGTGTCGTAAATTTCGAGACCGCAATTGCGGCCGGCCAAGATGATCAGGCCGACGCAATCGAGGCCGAACTTGTCGCGACCTGCCTTCTTGAAGGGAACGCCCAAATATTCACGCGCCGCCGCGACTATCTCGTCTCTACTCGGCTTCGTCACTGTCGTCTCTCCACGTCTTCGGACTTCCTGTGCCCGTTCCGGCGACGCGGAAATACTGTCCCATACCGGGGATGTCCGGCTCCGCTCGCATGTTGATGATGTTGCCGTGCGCCCGACATGCCTGTCGTGTCTTGGCGCAGCCTCTGGCGATCTGGAAACGCTCGCCTGCCAGCGTCTTGCGTGGCATCGGCAGAGCCAGCTTGAACTCCTTGGTGAGGTTGTTCCATCCAAGGATTTCGACACGCCGTCCGATGTTCTCCCCTTCGAGGAAGGTCATCACACCATACTTGAAATAGTCGTCCGGCTTATCGAGCGTCGCCGCCGTGATCGTCGCCGAGCGCGTCGCGTCGACGGCCGCTGCGTCCATGTAGACATAGACCGGGTCGGCACACTGCCACGTGACTTCCCCGTCGACGACCTCGTCACCGGGGGTCCGGGAAAACTCAGGCTGACCGGTTGCCGTGACGCCGTCATTCAAAGCGACGTATTCGACTCCACCAAAGAAGACGTAGTCTTCAACCTCGGTCTTGGTCGAGTTCGGAAAGACGATCGAGCCCTTTACCTTGGCGATGCCAAAGTCGATTGCCTGTCCTTCATCGCGCTGGTGAGTGTTGATTCGGACCTGCACCGAACGCGTGTCAGGTGGCAGATCGAAATCGTGGGTGTACACGTCCCACTCATTGAGGACGATGGCGCGCGGAGGAATCCACCGACGCGTCGTGGTCACGAGAAGTCCGCCCCGCGAGTCGAGCCTGTAATAGGTGAGGTCCACTCGCCATCCGGAGCCGTACTGTAGTTGTGCGGCGGTGACGGCGACCCTGAGCTTCAATTCACCCGTCGAGATGTCGTCTACACTGACTCCGTCACTCAACAATGTGCGCGTCTGCCAGAGACCAGTGGTGTTTCCGCCTCCAGCTTCAATGCCGGTGATGCGGATGAAGTTTTTCTGATCATCCGGAGGGTCGAGTTGAAGCGTTCCCTCGCTGACTGCGGTTCCATAATTGCGGGTCCACTTAACGTCGCCCTCCTGAAAATTGTCATTCAGGATGCCGATGCTGGTCTCCGGCCGGTATCCGAAAGAGATGTCGGCAACGCGAACCCGCTCCCCTTTCTTGTAGAAGAAACCGCTCTTGCGGATCGGATAGAACAGGTTGATCTTGCAGCGGTGGTCGCCAAAGTCGGCCCGGCACTCGGGCTGGAAAATCTGGCCGACCTTCTGACTGAGAAGCTGGATCAGGCCGCGAAGCTCGACCAGAAACGCGCCGGATGGTGCGCGCTTCACTTCCCCGAACTTTCCGTAGCGCAGCTTGATGTCGCCCATGTTCGCCGAGAGGTCCATGTAGTTGACCATGAAGACCTCGACCTCGGCGTAGTCGAAGGCTCCGTTACGCATCTCCTCGTCGGGGATGGTGTCGTCGGAGAGGAATCCGGAGACTTCCATGTTGTCAACGGAGAAGGTCGCGGTCGACTGGATCGCCGACTTGTTGAAGCCGCCGATCGACGAATACCTCACGCCTTTGTAGGTGAGTGATTTGTCCAGTTCGGTGTAGGCGAAGACCTTGCCGTCCGTGCGTGTGATCTTCCAACAGGTCGTGAGCGTGGTCACGTCCTGCGCCAGATGCGTCTTCATCGCCGGAGTGATGTTCTTGGGCATCAATCCTCGTCCTTGATCTCAATGACGGGGATCGACTGCCAAGTCTGAGTCAGCCAGAACTCGTGAACCGGGTCGAAGTGGTCGATGTCGAAGCGGGCGTGAACATCGAACTCGAAGTACGGAACCACGACCTTCGCGTTCGCGACCGGAGCCTCGGGAAGTGTGATCTTTCCGGTCGCACCATCGACGGTGAACTCTGCGGCCGGCAATCCACCGACCAGAACCTGAGTGACCGTTTCAACCACGGGCTTGGTGATCGGCCGCACGTACTTCCAATTGCCGGACTGGTATCCCTTGGACAGAAAGAACTCTTTCTTGGTGCCATCTCCCTTGCCGATCTCCTGCGAGATCGCGCTGTAGTCGCCCCAGTCCTTGAACCGGAACGAATAGGCCATGCCGACGCGCGCATAGAAGAAGTCGCGCAGGTCATCCATCTGCGCCTCATCCTTGATGCCGTGCGAGACATCGTATTCGGCGCGGGCGAGCCGCCAGTTGATGTTGCGGCGCTCCTTGCCGGAGGCGAGCGTAATGACCGAAGTGGAGAATTTGGGTCCTCCCTTCGATCCATAGCTGATGTCTTCTGGGAATCTAACGTCGTGAAACATTTACTATCCGTCGCGGATACGCGAGCGCTGCTGCACCGTCGTCATGGCGTTGCCGATCTGGCTCTTCGATCTCTTGAAGCTGTCGGCGTCCTTCACACCGTGCAGGTGGAACGTTAGATTCGGTGGACCACTTCTGTCAAGATAATCTTGACGACCGGCTCGCGAAGAATCGCCTTCGTTCATCTCGACGGGGACCTTGCGGCCACGGGTCAGAGGGATCACCGCCTCATTGTCGTGCAGGATCGCTGGCATGCCACCACTCGTGTTCGGCGTGCCCTCGGAGTAATGCGGAGCACCCATGAACGGAGCCGCGCTGACGCGGGCGCGAGTGACCGGCGAGTCGGAGTATCCACCCTCGGAGAAGAGGCCAGCACCCATGCCGCCCATACCACCAGTCATCAACTGCTGGAGAAGCTGCAAGATCATGCTGCCAAACTGGCCGAGGCCGGGGATGACCGACGACAGCGGGCCGAGAAGCTGCGAGATGCCCTGACCGAACTGGCCGAGGCCCGGCGTTGCGGACTGTGCCTGCTGCGCGCCCATCTGCGCCTGCGTACCGGCCTGCTGGATCGCTGTACCTGCCTGCTGGAACTGCGGACCGGCCGACGCCGCCATGGTGCCCGCCGACTGGACCTGAATACCGGTCTGCTGAGCGGTCAAGCCCATCTGCAACTCGGACTGGGTCTTCATCTGGTTGGCCATCTGCGTCTGGGACGCACCGGTCTGCGCCGACGTGCCGGTCTCGCTCAGCTTGGACTTCATCTGGTCCATAGCCGGCGTGGCCTGCTGCGCAGCCTGTCCAACCTCAGTCACCTTCGCCTTCATCTGATCGATGCCGGCCGTCGCGGTCGGGTCAACTCCCGGCTGCAACCCTGTGCCGGGCTGATAGCCGTTCATGATCCGGTCGGCGTGCGTCATACGGCTTGCCGTGTGCGGGATGCCCGGCCGCTCGAACTTGTCCTGAAACGACACGACAGACTCGCCCAAGCCGGACTGCTGACGCAGGTGCGACAGAGAACGGGACTCCTTGCCCATCAACTCGTGCTTGAGGAACTGGTACTGAGCCTCGGGAGAATCGGTCGTCCAGCCGCCCTGCGCTGCGAAAGCCTCATACTCGCGACGACGCGGACCGGTCCACTGCGCGATGCCATAACCACCACGCGAGCCCGGAACCAGCGGCTTCATTTCCTGCAACTTGCGGAAGCCTACGGACTCGTGCGCGAGGTTCGCGACGATGCCACCAGCCTGATTGTCGGTCAGGTTGAAGTCCTGCTTCAACCGGTCCATCAGTTGGTTGGAAATCTGCTGGTACGACGCCTCCGAGAACTTCGAGAAGGTGAAGCCGTTGATGGTTGGCGACACGCCACCACCAGCCGGCAGTGCCGACGTGGTGATAGGATCGATCGCGCCACGCAGACCGAGGTTTGCGTTGGGGTTCACGCCCGGCGCGAAGCGCTCGGGGTCAACAAAGCCGACACGGTTGGTCTTCGCCGTGGTGTTCGCGCCGATGATGCCGCCCGGTCCCCATCCATCAGGCATGGACTTGAGGCTGCGATCCAATTCCCGCACGCCGTCGTTGAGCGTCTTCATCGGCTTGACGAAGCCCGGCTCGGTCGCGAAACGATCGTTTGTGGACGGTCCGGCCGGCGCGACATTGGTGCCCGGAATGTCAGGCAGCGGCGCACGAGTGATGCCCGCCTGCTTCGCGGCATTCGACTGGGCCTTGCCCGCGCCATAGGACGCATACTGTTCGGCAAGCGACATGCCGGCATTCGGGCCACCACCAGCGCCGGTCACCGGCTCGCCATTTATGGTCAGACCGTTGGTGTAGACGTTGGTCATCGCCGTGGTGATGTTCTCACCAATGCCGGCGAGCTTTTCCATCGCCTTCTCGGCCATGGACGCGCCCTTCTTCTCGCCGTCCATACCCATCCAGCCAGCGATGTCCTTCAGCATCGAGTCGAGACTGATCTTGACGAAGGTCTTCAGGATCGAGCGGCCGAGGCTGGCGAAATCCGCCTCGGCTCCGGTGACGAAGTTGGTGATCTCGTCGGAAAGGCTGCTGATGCCGTCCTTGATTGCTTCCTGAACCTGATCGTTGAAGTCGCCAACGGACGCGGCCCAGCGCTCGACGCCGTTGCCGATCTCACCGTTCATGCGGGCGATACCCTCATGGTACTGGCGAAGGGCCTCCAGCCCCTCCTTGCCGACATCCTGGCCCTTCTTCAGGAGTTCGTTGTAATCCTCCTGCGCCGACGCCAAGGCCTTCTGCTCGGCGGTCTTGGCCTTCATCATGGCCAGTTCCTGCCGGTAGTCGCGCGCCATCGCGCCGGCCGGGTTGCGGTCGTCCAGCGTGTTCTCGGCGAGCATCTTGCGCCACCGATCAACCTCGGCACTCTTCGGGTCGAAACCACGCTTCTTCGCGATCTCGTCGATGAGCAGCAACTGCTTCTGATATTCCTCGTTCGCCTTACCGATCGCGTTGATTTCGTCCCACAGCTTCTGCTGTTCGGTGGTAAGTGCGCGCTTCTTCTGCTCTTCGAGCTTGGCGTAACGCTCGGCATTCTTCTCGATGCTTTCCGCGTTGATCTGGTTGGCGTCCTGAATCTTCTTGGCGTATTCGTCCGCCTCCTTCATGTACTCGCTGAAGCCGTCGACGCCGGAGAGATCGAACATCTCCGTGACGCCGCCCGTCATCTCGCCGATCATCTTGCCGACGCGCTTGCCAAAGGCGTCGAGCATGTTGCCGAAGCTTGCGGCCAACTTACCGTCGCCAAGGATTTCGTTGGACAGGATCGCCAGCAAGCCAAAGGCGGCGACCGCTGCCATGACCTTACCGGTCAGGACGCCGATCGACTTGGCGATGTTGGCAACGGCGGCAACCGCCTTACCACCCGCGAGCAGGGCGAGTGCGCCGCCAAACAGGCGCACGGCGGTCGCGGCAAACGAGAACAGTCCGCCGACCACCGACAGCGGGGCCACCAACAGACGGAGAACACCGACGATCGAATAGGCGACCATGACGCCTGCGAGCGCCTTGGCGAACGTGATGACCTTGTCGCGGTTGTCGGCAAGGACCTTGCCGAGCGCGCCGATCAGCTTGAATGCCTCGCCCATCGCCCGGCCGAGGTCGGCCGCGAACTTCTTGAAGTCATCCGATCGGAGAATTTCCGCGAACTGACGCGCCATCGCGCCGAGGCCAGCGTTGAAGCCGCTGTCGAAGAGGATACGCTTGAACTCGGTCCACGCGTTCTGGAGCGATGTGATCTGGGCTGCGGACGTGTTCATTGCCGCCGCAACGGCCGGACCGAACCGGCTCTGCATGACTTCGGCGAGCTTGATCAGTGCGTCCGAACCAACTTCACCGGCCTCGATCATCTTCAGGAGCTTCGAGGTCGAGACATCCAGAGCCTCGGCCAGCATCGGCACCACGCCGGGGATGTGGTCACCCAACTGAACGCGGAGTTCTTCCATCTGGATGGTTCCCTTGGAGAACATCTGCTCCAAGGCGAGGAAGGCGTACTTCTGGTTGTCGGCGGAGACACCCATGGCCGACAGCGCGGTCGCAAAGCCCTTGTAGACCTTCTGGGTATCCGCGACCGACGTACCGGACAGGCGCGCGGCGACAGCAAACTTACCGTACGAGCGAGCGACAGCGTCCAGCGAGACGGGAAGCTCGTTGGTGAGGTCCTTCAGGAAGGAAAGATGGTCGTTGACCTCGGTCGGCGTCCCGGCGATCGCACCCATCGTGCGCTTCAGGTTGATGAGGGCGCTACCGGCCTCGTAGACGCTGTTGACGAAGGTGCCGAGCGACACTGATCCGAGCGCGGTCGCGAGCAGCGTCGACGCGTGATGGGTCAGCGAGATTTGATTGTTGAGACCACGGAACGCGTTGGTCGTGTTCCGGATCGAATTGCCCATGTTGGTCCAGATGCCCGCGCCGCGCTGCGCGGCGTTGTTCATCGAGCCGAGGCCACGGACATTGATGTTCAGGCCGTTGAGGCGCGCGAGCGCCGCCGCCACCTGCGCGAGATGACCGGGGCTGACCCGAGCCAAAGCGGCGACGAGGGCGGACAGATTACGGGTTGCGGCAGCGGACGGCCCGGCAAAGCCGGCGAGTGCTGTCTTCAGGGACGCGATGCCCTGCGCCACCGAAGGCGGGATTCGGTTGCGGGAAATGCCACGGAGGAATGTCGGGAGGTTTACAAGCCCCTTGGGAAGGCCGGGGAAGCCCTTGAGCGCCGCCTTGAGTGCGGTCAGACGCGGCGCGAGCGTCGAATCGATCTTGACCTTGGCGAACGGAGTGAACGCGCCAGCCCACTGCGCAAGCGCCTTCGGAGGGCCACGGAAGCCCTTGAGTGCTGCCTTGATCTGGTTGAGAGTGGAGACGAAGGACGTGTCGATCTTCAGGTTCGACAGTCCGCGCAGGGCCTCAGGCACCTTCGAGATCGCCTTGGCGTTGAAGCGGAAGCCGGCGAGCGCGTTCTGGAGGCGCTGGAGATCGTTGATCATCCGGCGATTGATCTGGACGCGATTCAGCGTCTCGATCGCCTTCTGGACGGCTTTCGTCTTCTTGGCGATGTCTGGGATGTTGACGGAGGCGAGCTTCTTCAGACCGTCGAAGGCGCTGCGCGAGCGCTTGTCGAACTCGCGCAGCGTACGGAGTGCTTCGCCGAGGGCCGACGAGAATTGCTTGACACCGCGCGCGCCGGAGCGCGAGTCGACGCCAATCTTGATGTTGTAGTTGTCGCTCATCGACGACGGCCCCTCGTACCGTTCTTCTCAGCTTGCTTTTTGAGTTTGTCCCGCTCCGTCTCGATCTCGGCGTACTTCCGGGTCATCCACTCGGCATCGAGTTCCATGACGTGGAAGAGGAGTTCGCGGCGGTCTTCTTCGTCGATCACGCCGTCGAGGTCGCAGTAGTGGCGGACCTCGCCAATCTGGATCGGCTGCGGGCCGATCTGGTTGACGTTTCGACTTCGGGACAGGACCGTAAATGCGGTCCAAATCGGGTGCAGATGAGCAGGAAGAAACTCCTGCTCATCCACCTGTTCCGGCTCATTAGAGGGAAGTGGGGGCTTGCCTTGTTTCTGGCGTAGCTCGTTGATCCACTTCCGGTTCTTAGCCTTTTTACTGGCTTCCGGCTGGTGGAAACTCCGAGCCAGCCAGTTTAGAAGTTTTTTGCGTCGAGTTCCCGAGCGCGCTTCTTGAACGTCTCGGTGGAGGTCAGGACCGTGATCACGTCACGAAGGAACTGCGGCTCGTCGCGCAGGTACTTCTCGGCGATCTCGGCCGAGAACGGGATCGGACGCTCGATCTCCTTGCCGTTGGCATCCTTCTCGCCGGTCCCCTCGGTGAGGTTCCAGTCGATCATCGAGGAGTGCGAAATCAGCTTGATGAAGATTTCGTTCTGGTCGTCCTCGGGAATGTCCTTGCCGAGGCGCAGCAGCGCCGCATAGGGCTCATTCAGCTTCTTGCGGAGGGCGCGGGTGTGAGCGGACTCGAACGAGCGGACCTTGACTTCGATGCCGCCGCCGATCGGAGCCCAAGTGCCCTCTTCCGCTGCGGTCTTGTCGTGGGAATAGTTGTCAGAAAAACGTGCCATATTTCACCTGTCGGGGTTCGGGATGGGGTGGGGCCGGACCTCCCGACAAAGTCCGGCCCCGTTTCGCGCGCGCAAAAGCGCAGGAGTATGTCGGGCTCCTTTATGTACTGGATGTCCAGAAAATCTGGACAACCAGATCAAGCCATTGCTGGCATGGTCGACGAGAAGCGGTCGATCTGGATCATGCAGGCGGTCGCCGGGTCGCGCTGAGCTTCCCACTCGATCGCCTCGATCACGTCCTGATCGATGCCTTCCGGAGCAACCGGGTCCGCCGTCAGCTTGATCGCAGGGATCGTGAAGTCGTAGCGGTTGCGCTGGTTGTCGTGGTAGAAGAACGACAGGCTGATCGTGTCGTGATCGACGAACTTGTCGAACAGTTCACCGGTCTCGAAGTAGGCCGAGAACGAGCCGGTCAACTGGAAGCGACCGACGCCGATACCAACGGCGTACTTGTTGCCGACCGCGCGCTGCTCACGCAGCGAAGCGTCGCCGGAAATCGAGATCGACTGGAGGAAGGCAGCACCCGCCACGCCGTCAATCGCCAGATTGCCGACGTTCGAGGTCGCGTTCATGACATCGTGGGCCGGCGCGTCCTTCGGCGTGTACGGCGCATTGCGCAGAAGCGAGGTCTGCGTCTTGCGACGTTCCATGGCACGACCCATCATCGAGATCGAGCCGGTCGAGATTTCGCCGGATTCCATGCTCAGTTCGAAGGTGCCGACGCGCAGGCCGGTCGCGACGAAGTGCTGATTCACGTCCTCGAACGAAGTTTCGACAGTGAAGGACTGGCGAATGAAGTCGTTGACGTTCGACGGGTTGCGCAGCATCGAGCCCTTGACGGTGATGGTCGCGCCGCCGACGTTGTCGTTGGTCGCCGGAGCCGGGCTGACGCCAAGCACGTCGTCGGAAACCGACGTGATGGTGAAGATTCCACGGATCGAGTTGACCGCGCCTGCGAAGTTGGCGACGGCGACAGCATTGGACGGGTCAGCGCCCTTGACGATCGCGCCACCGGAAGTCTCTTCGAGGTTGGTAATCGTGACGACACCGACCGCGTTCACTGCCTTGAGCGCAAGATTGCCGCGCGAGACCTGATCCATGATGGCCGCGACGAGGTTGTCGCCGGCCTCGGTAGCATCAGCGCCGGCAGCCATGGCGACCACACCGGCCGGGACGACACCGCCCCACTGGAAGGTCTTCTGATTGACACCGTCCGAGACGACGACGTTGGTGCCGGCACCCGGAACCCCGGTGATGGTGACCGAGCCGGTCTCGAAGCCGAGGCCGTCGACGTGAATCTTCTGACCGATCTTCAACTGGCCCGCTGCAATCGCGGCAGCAAAGGCGTTGTTGGCGTTGGAATCGATCGTCGACGCGCCGTCCGTGCCGAAACGAATGTTCGTATCCTTGAGGACCAGAACGTCATTGGCGTCGAGGACGCGGCAGAAGTCGTTTCCGGCCTCCGCGACGAAGGCAGCGCTGGTCACGGTGATGGTGGTGACGCCGCCAGCGTAGGCCACGGCCGAGATGGACGCGTAGGTGTTGTTGGCAGGGTTGAGGAAGCCTTCGGTCTTGATGGTCCGGCCAACCGTGAGGTAGGGCTGAACATCGCCCCCGATGGTGATCTGGTCGGCTGCCTTGATCGAGACCGCCTTGCCCTTGAACATGTCGAAGGTCATCGGACGGCTCCACAGGCCGTACACGAAGGCCGCGAGGAAGTCGTCGATAGCGCCGGCCGACAGTTCGAAGTTGATCTCGCCTTCGGCGCTCGCGCCGACCTCGGCGATCGACGGCACCATGCGGTCCGAACGAAGCTCGTCGGAAGTCCGCGTCTCCTTCTGCGGTGCAAGCTGCGACCCGGTGATGCGCATTTCGCGCGGCGATCCGTTGGCCGGCGTCACGCCCCATGCAGCAGAGTCTTCAGCGATGTAACGAAGGGACGCGCGATTGGAATCGGCGAAAGTGCCCGCCATGGCATTCTCCTACAGAACGAATGGGATTGGTAAGGACGAGTCCCACTCATCCTGTGTAGGCGAATGATAGATAAAGCAGGCTAAGGCGTCAAGAAATTCTTGACAAACGGCTCAAAACATTGCAGCGCCTCAAGACTGGCGTTCGACAAATCCATCGTACCAGAAGAACACCCGCGCCATGATCCGGAAGTAGGAACCAGTGGTCGGAGCTTCGTCGACCAGCTTCTTCCAGAAATTCGCCTGTGTGACCGTGGCGTAGGCGAACTTGTTCGGGTAGAGCGACGCGGCGAGCTTGTGAGCGAGCTTCTTCGGCGCGGCGTGGCCGGTCTCGGCCGGGTGCATGATGTCGATCTGGACGAAGCCCGGCGTGCGCTCGATGAACTTCTTGCCGAGCGAGCGCGTCACGCTCTCACCACTCTTGATCACCAGCGAGACCCACTTACTGTCCTTCGGCTGCTTGAACGGGTTGTTGCTGATCTGGACAGGATATTCCGACGCATGCTGTTGCACGGCACCGAGAACCTTGTCCTCGACAAGCTGGCGGAAGTGGTCGTGATCAAGGATGTCGACGTTCATCAGAGGCTCCCGAGCTTTGCCACGACCTCTGCATAGGTCATGCCGAACATACCATCGACGGGATGCTTGCCCGGATAGGGCAGAAGGCCCGCCTCCAGTCCACGGATGTGCTTGGCGTTGTTGGTGAGATAGTAGACCGCGAAGGGTTTGTCGAATGTCAAAGCATGCAAGCTCTGTCGCGCGGCAGCGGTGTTCGCGGCGCGGTTCTGCTCACCGGTTCCGTCCGAGCCGACCGGATCGAACTCCGTCTGGTTTGGCTTGCCCCTCGTCCAGATCATGTTGCGCACGGCCGCGCCAGACCAGACCGGCGTCTTCGGATGGATGCGCATGTCGATCTCGTGCACCACCTTCATAACGATCCGGGAGACACGCTTCTCGATGTCGGCCGGAACGTTGGACAGGCGTGCGATGATCTCGTCGATGTTGGACGTGTACATGTCAGGGCCTGCACATGAAGACGATGAGTGAGGCTTCGACGGAGTCCATGACCGCCTTCTCGACCAGCCATTCGTCAGCACCAACAAGGATACGATCCGAGGTCTCTAGCATGCGCGCGCCGCTCGCCTGCCAGTTTAGCATGGGAATGACGGCCTTGTGGCTGGTGGCGGCGACCTTGTACTTGGCAGACTCCGCCTCGCTGATCGCGCCGAAGAGCGCTTTGCCGAGGGGCACGATCTCGACAGTGGTGACCGGTTCGCCGGTCGCGACATCGTAGGCTGTCCCGGTAATGAGGACCAAGGACACGTCCTTGGCCGCATCGCCGGAGAGCGCCACCGTCTTTCGCATCAGGACCTTTGCGAGGCTGCCGAGATTCATCAGCGCACCCGCGTGATCGGCTTGAATCCGCGATCGCCCGGCCCGGTGCCGAAGACCCGCAGAAGGCGCGACAACCAGTCCGGCGTCGCCTTCTGGGTGACTCCGTCCTGAAACTCGATCTCGATCGTATCGTTGCGGAAGCGCTTGATGCCGACCGCCTCGGCGAGTTCGGTCGGGTTTTCCTGATGCAGGAACACGGCGGCGAGCGCCACCGCGCGCTTGAGCGCTTCCGGGATGATGGTGGAGGCGACGGGATATTCGCCGTCGTGCATGCCGTGGCGCGGCCACGCGAGCGGCTGGTCCTTCTCGACCTTGCGGCCGTACCAGATGACGTTCTCGTCGATCCAGCGCGTCGCGTAGGCGAGCAGCATGGTCTTGCGCTCGTCGTCGAAGCCGGCCCAGATCGGGCCGGCATGAGGGTCGATTGCGAGATACGCATCAGCCCACGGAACATCCACATAGGTGTTCGCGCCGGCTACGATGCTGCCATCCTCAACCACAAGGTCGACCATTTTCCACTCCCTTGTCCAGAAACGCTGGACGCCAATCGCCCGAAAAATCAGGACCGGGGCTCAGGTGAGAACGCTCTGCCGCGAACGCCATGACCCACTCCTTGGCCGTCGCGGAGCGCACCACATCTTCCTCTCGGAAAAAAGTGATGCCTGCGTTCAGACCGTGTCGGGAAACCATCTCGGCGATGGTTCGCAAGCCGCTGTCGCGACCGATGTCGGACTGGTCGGGATCGCCGCAGATGATCGCCTGCGCATTGTCGCCGATTCTGGTCAGGAACATTTCCAGATCGGCCAGCGTACAGTTCTGCGCCTCATCGAGGAGGAAGACGCCGTCTTTGACGGTGCGTCCACGCATATGCTCGAACGGTAGGACCTCGATCTGCTTCGTGGCTGTCAACCTGTCGACCTCGGCTCCGGAGGTTCCCTCCTTGAAGGCGTCGACGATCGGGACAAGCCAAGGCTTCATCTTCTTGTCCCCGTCGCCGGGGAGGAAGCCCATTCTGTGCCGCGCAGCCGACACAGAAGGTCTCGCGATGATGATCCGGTCGATCGTCTTGCGGAGCAGTCGATCGAGGGCGTGACGCGCCCCTACGTAAGTCTTTCCCGAGCCGGCCGGCCCCAAGGCAATGACGACCGGGAATGCGTTAAGCTGCTGAATGAGTTCCTTCTGCCGAAGGTTTCTCGCCTCCAACGGCTTGGGGCGTCTCGCTTCCTTGTCAGCTTTACGCTGTTCTCGCTTCGAGGGCTTCGAGGTCGGCGGGGACTCCGCCTCGAACACGTCCGAAAGTTCCATCAATGTTACTGCCACACTTCTGAAGCTCACTTTTGACGCGCTGGAGCTTTGCAATGAGCGCATCGAGGTCGTCAATCGCCTCGATCACGTCGCTCGCGTCAGAAATCCCCCTGACCACGAGATTACCTGCTTCGGTGTGGACCTCGCCCATCGCCAAAGCCCATTTGAACTCTAGTACCTCGTACTCGTCTTCTTCGATAACGATTGAAGATGCCGCAGCTTTCATCCAGAATGCCCGCCCGTGTCCCGCTTCTTTTGGTTTGGTGTCGACCGCACTCGGCCTTATCACCAGCAGTACACATGACAGAAAAACTTGCAAGAAGAACTTAGAAACGGAGTGTTTCTAACTCCGACCTCGGAGGTCTCACTTGCTCGCGCGCTTGCCCTCGATCACAACCCGGAGGTCCTGAAGAGCACTCTCGACCCGGTCGAGTTTTTGGTTTGCCGCCGATACGCCGATCTCAGTCTGCTCGACTCGATACATCCAGAGCTTCGCATCCTTCCCGGCCTCCTCCATCACCATCACCCGCTCATTGAGCTTCGACAGGTCCGAGGCCATTGCGCTCTGCGCCGACAGAGTGCCATAGACGTAGCTGATGCCGGACAACATGGCTCCCAAAACGGCAATGGCGAGGCTGATGGTTTTCAGCGCCTCGCCAATGCTCGAAAAAGACCCTCGGAAGAAGGACATTTGAGGACTCCTCACGCCCTCCTACGTCACGAGGGCTCAGGGGTGAACTTCTTGCCCCTGCGGGGCGGTTCAGGTGCCTTCTCGTCCCCGACGATTACGGACTCATACACCGGCTTGGAGTTGAACCAGCCCTTGTTCAGGACCAGATCATCCGCCTTGTCCGGCGTCACTTCAAACGGTACGCCCTCGGGCGACCAAACCATCCTGTAGTGCGCCATGCACTTACTCCTCGACGGAGGTCTCTTCGGTCGTCTCGGCAGCGTCAGCGGCAGGTTCTGCGGCGCGCGCCTTCTCGATCGCCTCGACCAGTTTCGCATGACCCGTACGCCTGTCGATCTTCAGGCCGTACTTATCTTCGGCCATCTCGAAAAGCTCCTCGCGGGTCAGGTCGGCCAAATCGCTCGAACCCATCTCGGCCAGTCCAGCGACCGCAACCTGAGCGGCGGCGAACATGTCCGGGGCATTGATCTTGGCCTCTTCCTCGGGCGACAGCTTGCGCGTGTTGCCTTCGGTATTGGAGTTCTTGCGGGCCTCTTCCTGTGCCTTCTTCAGGACTTCCGGGTAGTCGTGGACCCACTCCTTGCCATAGAGGCGTACCTGTTCGGAGGCGTTGGCCCAAGAAAGATTCGGGATGATGTCGCCGGTCTCGGGATTGCGGACGGCGTATGTCGGTGCACTCATGAGGTAATCTCGCGTCGGGAGTCGGACAGGATCGATCCGGCCGGGTTACCCCGGCCGAACCGACTGATAGGTGGGTGGATTAGACGGCCTTGCCGGAGTTCGGCAGGACGTAAATCTCGGCCTTGACCGAAGGCGTGGTGCCGCCGACATCGATCTGGACGCCCCAATACTTGTGCGAAGGCGCACGGTAGGCGAGGGCGTGCTGGTCGACGAGGAGTTCGTTGGCCCAGCCGGCGACCAGCGTCTTGGTCTCGTGGACGACCGGAGCGGACATGTCCGCGCTCTCCGACGTGATGACGCTGACCGCGTAGGTCTCGTCAGCAGTCGTGGTATCCATGTCCGAGGCCTTGATCTTGATCGCCACGTCGCCGTCAGCGACCTCAGCGTTCCAGACCGCGCCGAGCGGGGTCTTCAGTTCGCCGGCCTTGATCGCAAGGTCGGCAGAGATTGCAGCAGCGTCAGCGTCACGCAGGCAGAATGCGGCGTCCGGGACGAAGCGGTTCTTGGAGTTCATGCCCATTTTCAGGTCCTCAATGGTTGTGGGTCACAGGCGGTGGGGGAGCGCCGAAGCGCTCCGTTATTAGCCGGTGAAGTCCGCGTTGGTGATGGAGGCGATGCGGGCTGCCGCACGACCGTGGAGAACCGCGAGGCCGACCAGCCACTCGACTCGCGTGCGGTAGCACGGCTTCGACTGGAGTTCGCCCAGATCACGGACTTCCATGATGCCGTTCTGGAGGCCGACGATCTTGTCCTCGCCGAGCGACACGACGTAGAGCGAGGTCGTGCTTGGCGCGGCGTCAACGCCGGTTTCGTTGAAGTCGATGATCCGCTGGCCGAGGTCGTTGACATCGGGCATGAGGATCGGCAGGTCGTTGTACTGCGTCACCTGACGGCCGAAGGAGTCGGTCGTGTAGGTGATCTCGCCGCCCTTGTTCTCGCGCGCAGCCTTGGTCAGCTTACGACGAAGCGCCTTGGACATGACGAGATGGGTCGGGCTGTCGACCGCGTCGATCGCGGCGTCGAGCACTTCCAGCGAGAGTGCGCCAGAGGCGTTCTGAGCCATCGTCGGCTGGAAAAGCTGAGCGCCGGCAATACGCTTGCGCAGGCCGTCGAACTCGCGAGGATCAGCCTCGGAGTCGCCGTTGATGAGCTTGTCGGCGAGGTAGAGCGCCTTCGCCTTGACCTTCATCGCCTCCTGCGAGGAGCGGACGCCCGAGCCACGGGTCTTGATGATGGCCGTGTCAACGTCGAGTTCACCACCGGCGATGCGAAGGATTTCGCTCTCCGGATTGATGACGCCGGTCGACTCCGTGTAGCCCTCATTGAAGCCACGGAAAGCCACGCCCGGCAGCTTGCCTTCACGGTTGTAGACGTATGCGCCGCCGCTGACGTTGATGAACGGCATAGCCGCCAGAAGGTCAGAGTTGCGCGGGAACATCTCGATGATGGCCTGACGCTTCACGTCGCCAGAAACCAGCTTGGATGCCTCCAACAGGGTAACAGCCATGGATATCTCCTCGGTTGCTGTTTGGTTCAGGACTGAGTGGTTTGAGTGCTCCGGTCAGTCCGTCTCCGGAGCGGGTTTGGCCAAAGCTCCGCTGTTGCGGTGCAGTGACCGCCCGCGCTCCACCCCGTGGTGCTCTGGGCTTGAAACCTGCGGGCGGATGTCCAGTAATTCTGGACATCCAGCCTATGAAAATTAAAGCTCGCCGTTTGCCAGACGCAGCTTGGTCATCGGGTCCATCTTGGCGATGTCGCTTGCCGACTTGCCACGGAACCCGTTACCATCGCCGCCTGATCCGCCACCGCTCGATCCCTTGAAGAAGTGCGGAGCCTCGTCGCGCAGGACGTTCACCCACTCCTTGATCGACATCGGCGTCGCGCCGTCGCCACCGTACAGGACCTCGCCGTTCCTCTTCGGCGTCAGTCCGTCATTGTCATCGACCTCGAAGACGCTGCGAGCGCGAACCTGAATGTCGGCGAGCGCAGTCGGGTGCATCCCGATGGTCTCGTCGACGGCCAGCGACGCGATGGCTCGATCCACAACACCCTGCCGGCGTCGTCCATCGGCCTGCTCGAACTTCGTCTTCCATGCGTCCTTCTCGGTAGCGTGCTGCCGAATCTGGGCTTCCAGCCCTTCGCGCATGGTCTTCGTGCGTTCCTGAATGGCCTCGTCGAGGCCCTTGTTCTCAACCAACTGGCCATCCTTGACGCGCTGGGCAATGCCGCGCAGGTCGCCGATGTCCTTGGCCGCAGCCTCGAAGTCATCGTTGCCGATGATGTCCTTGGCCTTACCGAGAAGGGCTGCGAGGTCGTCGCGCTCCTTCACGACCTTGATGTTGTTGTCGCGGAACTCCTTGAGCTTCGTCGCTTCGACAACGTTGATCTTCACACGACCATCTTCGGTGGTCGTTGCACCCTCTCGCAGTTCCTCCGGAAGTGCGTCGAGCGTATCAAAAAACAGTTCAGGCATAGATCACCGATCTCGCTTTCATTGGGTTGTGTCGGGAAAAGATCGCGAGGACACCGTCCTCCGATGATTTCGAATGTTACAATTTTCTCGACGTATTCGTCAAGTTTTTCTTGACAACGGCTCAAAAATCGTCATGGATGATCGGTTTTCTGCGCTTTGCCCCGGTCGGGAGGACATCGAATGCGCCGCGATCGTCGCGAAGTTCCTGTTCATCGTCCAGTATGTCGTCGAATAGTGGATCACAATCATCCGGATCAATGATCAGTGGGTTCCGTGGGAGTCTGTTATTCCGACTCATCGAGTCTTCTTGTCCTTGTTCCAGATGCTTTCGATCCACGCAGAAAGACTGCCGAACAGGTCAGAGACCGCGATGTAGGCGACGAAGGCCGCTACTATGATCTGGCGGCGCATCATCCGGCCGGCTTCTTTGGTGCTGCGGGACGTTGTGCTGCCTGCTGGGCCTTCGCCTTGGCGTTCTCCTTGGCGATCTCGACCTGCTGGTCGGCCTGCTGCTGCGAGATCGCAAGCTGCTCCCACGCGATCTCGTTCTTCTCGGCGTCCAAGTCCTCGTAGGTCTTGGTCGACCGAGCGTCCTCCTCCATCTGGGCGATGCTGGCCTCGACCTGCTTCTCGGTGAGGCGCATCTGGCGGTTCGTCTGATTCTTGGCGACGCGATCCTTGGCGGTCGCGAAACCCTTCATCTTGGCGATCACGTCCGGCTGGTTCTTGAACTCGGACTCGTCGTCGAGGAGCGCCTTGAACTGGTCGACCTCCATCCAGTCTGGCACAACCTCGGCCTTCTGGAGATAGTGATGAAGGACGGTGACCGGAACGACGCCGTCGACATACATGGCGTACACAGCACGAAGTTCGCGCGCGCCAAGCTGGTCGGTCAGGAACTCGGTGTTCAGTTCAACTTCGATGTCGTCGATCTTGTCCTGACCGGACCAGTGCGCCCAGAGCTTCAGGAGATCGCTCATGCCTTCGTTGACGCAGAACACGATGTTGAGGAGGATCGAGCGCTCGTTGCCTTCCTTGAGGCGCAGGCTGTTGTCACTCTCGGAGACGGCACGGGTCTTGCCCGACATAAGGCGACCACCGAGTGCGGAAATCTGGTCTTCCTTCTGCTCACAGGCGGCAATCAGGCCGTTGAGGCCGTGGCCGTTCATTTCGAGCAGGCCGGGCTTCTCGCCGGGCGCGCACTCCCACACGGTGCCGGACCCGACGCGGTAGGTGCGCTCGGACTGGCCGGCCGGCACCTGCGCATACCAGACAGGCATCGCCGTGTAGTGCCGGGAATGCTCAAGCTGGGCGTACGAACGGTAGTGGGAAACGTTCAGGGCGGCGATATCGGAAAGCGGGCTGCGATCGACCTCGCAGGTGTTTTCGAGTGCGCCAAAGAATCGGAACGGAATGCGATTGAAGGGTGCGCCGTTGCGGGTCGGCGTGATCTTTTCGGGAAGTACCGTGTTGAGATCGGTGTGGATGTTGTCGACCTCATAGACGTACTGACTGTACACCCAGTTGCCGCGCTCCTCGGACCATTCGAGGGTCAGCCGGCGCACGATGGTCTGGGCCTCGCGCGCCTTGCCGAACTCACGCGGCTTCTCGGCCATCTCGCGCAGCACGACCTCGGTCGGCACGAGCTTGCCGTCGATCTTGGTGATCACCCAGTCAAGGATGTCCTCGGCCTTGTAGCCGGTGAAGTACGGGAAGGCGGTCACGCCGGCCACGCCCGGCTTCTGATCCATGTCGACGAGGACGCCGTAGCGGCCCATCGAGATCAGTTCGCGGCAGACCTTCTTGAGGAAGGAATCGAAGGTGAGATTGTCGCGCGACGGAATCTTGAAGCCGGCCTCGCGCTTCTTGTCGAGGCCGCTAACCTTGGCGCGGCGCTGGAAAACGATGCCGGTGAGGGCGGAGACCGTGCGGCCGGTCATGTTGAAGAAGACGGCGCGCTCCAGATAGTCGAGATATTCCTTGTTGGTCATCTCGTCGAGCGGCGGGAGGTAGAGGTCCTGCTTGTCCTTGACCTCCTGCTCGCCGAGGCAGCAGTCGCGAATCATCTGCCACGTCTCGGCCCAGTAGTGGACCTCCGGGTGAGCCCACACCGGATAGGTAACGAGCGTGGTCGGGTTGCGGTGCGTCCGCAGCCGGCTCAGCGTGCCGGCTTCGAGGCCGGGATCATTGTCTAGTGGGTGCGCACTCATAAAACCGCGACGCTGTCAAGGAAATTTGTGGCATTGTAAAGATATTCTTGACAGAAAGTCCACCGATTTCGAAAAACGGCTCAAAAGAGAATGTTGACGACGGCGAGTCTTTCTCTACATTCCCTCCCGTACAGGAGGAATGCACATGCAGGTTCAGGTCGTCAGGAAGCCGAACAGGCTCTCCGGGAGGAAGTTGGAGACGGAGGTCTTCGAGAGGGAAGACCCTCCGTCGCGAGACGCCGGAGTTAAGGCCCGATTTCTCATCGATCGCCATGGAACGCCAGAAGCCGCTCTCGGGTTTATCCAAGAGCGGCTTCTTTTTCATGTCGAGGGGACTGAGACCTACGTCTACTGGAAGGCGGTCGCGGCCGTGGTCAAGCGGATCAAGACTGGCAAGAAGGACGGCGATCACAGGCGCGGGCGCGGCGAACTCAAGGTCGATCCGAAGTCGACCTACTTCCGCATTCCGAAGTTCGTCAAGGAAGGATTAGGTCCGATCATTCCCGAGCCGGTCGAGCGACCGAAGATCACACTCAAAACCCGCTCCCAATCCACAGTTCTCCGTCCATATTCATGATGACGCCCGGCGCGACCTCGATGCCCGGTTTACCGGTCATCGTCATGCCGATACCAAGCCTCGGTGGCTGAACTCCCTGCCAATCATCAGCCACCCGGTCGGGAGGGGAATACTGCCTCCCCTCCCGATCACCAACAGCAGCGATCGCGCCCATCAGTGAGATGATGATGGCGATCACGACAAAGGCTGTAACGTCGACGTGCTTCATTCTTCTTCCGACGTAATCGTGACGCCAAGCGCGGCAAGCTGGGTGTCGATGTCGGAGATCACGCCGTCGAGGTAGCCGATAAGCGCCTGCTTAATCATCTCCCGATGCTCCACCGCCATCCGGTCGATCACGCATTGACCGTAGATCGTGGTGTCGAACCCGCCAGCCTCGACATGAGTCCACTGCTCCAGAAGGCGATGACGCTCCTTGAATAGCGATTCTACTTTGTGAGCGTCATCCCACTTCATGGCTATTCCATCCCGATCGCGGACATGTAGAGGTCGAGGATCGCTTCCTCTTCCTGCCTCTCGGCCGAGTCCTTCTTGCGCATACGAATCAAGGTGCGCAGGGCCTTGACATCAAATCCGGTCCCACGTGCCTCGCCGTACACGTCCTTGATGTCGTCGGCGATCGTCTGCTTCTCTTCCTCCAGCCGCTCGATGCGCTCGATCAGGGCGCGCAACTGGCCAGCGGCCACGGTCTGGGAGTTCTCGGTGTTTTCGTCGCTCATGTTTGCTCTTCCTTGTCCAGTGAAAATCAGACCGGTTCTGGCGAGGTCCTAGCCAGATGAAGCGCGCCGGCCGCGCGCCGAGGGCTCATCACCCTTGCTCCCCTTCAACTCGTGGCTTCATCAATCCACCACGAGGTTCCAAGGATCGCCGTTTTGGTGCCTGCTTTGGGTTTCGGCTCCCCTGCGTCCGTAGAGCACCTTCGGACCTGTGATTACGGGCTGCCGGACACCATCAGATAGATGCAGTAGAGCAGCCAGACCGTGAGGGTGATGACGACGGCCAATCCGCCGCAGATCAGGCCGACGATGTCTCCGCCGTACCCTCTCATGTTCTCTCCAGCGGTCGCCACGAAGAACCAAATCCAGACCGCCACCGAGGCAGCCAGCGGCAGCAGCCACCAGTCGATAGAAAGTGTGAACGTCATCGGATTGTCCCCTTGATCATCCACCACTGCGGTGGGTCATCCTTGGCTGGTTTCGAGAACCAAAGCCGGCGCACCCACACGGCCCAAGCGACGGCCGCGAGGAAGACTGCCCAATGCGTCAGGTCCATTTGATATTCACCCGTCGCATCTGCTCGCGAAGCGCCACGGCTCCGCAGACGCCGATCGCCGATAGGCTGATCACCACGACGGCCGCTTCGAGGAGGGTCAGGACATCAATGTGCATCGAGTTTGTCCAGATTTTCTTCACACTCCTCGCAAAAAGGAGATTCGCAATCGAGCGGCAGGGGATCGCCGCAACATCCGCAGATGTCGGGCGGAGCCATCGGCAGCGCGTCTTCGTCGAGGTCTACTTCGTCGTACATCATTGCACTCTTGGATGCTGAGGATGGGCCGAGGCCCATTGCGGAGCCGCAAATCTGCTGAGATCGAGTGTGGTAAGGTGCTCGACCATGGCGTCGCGGTAGCGGTTGAATGTGATCGCACCCCAATCATGTCGGCGCTCCTCGAAGCATTCCTCGACGCAGTCGCGGATGGCGTCACGACCTTTCGCAATCGTCTGGAGCGTCAGGGCGAATCCGTTGGACGCGGTGATTACTTCGTCGACCGGACCCTCTGCGATGTCGTCCGTGAGGTTGATCCGGAAGGGTACGACGACAACGCCGTTCTCAACCTTCGGTGGACCGAATACGATGTTGACGAAGGACGTGGTCACACTGGCCTCCTGATCGGCTCGTAGTCTCGCGGCCGAGTCGTGCGGACCTGTTTCTTGGTCCCGTCGCAGTTCCAGCAGAAGACTAATGGGTTGTAATGGTCGACGCCGGTCCCGCCGCAGTACCGGCAGGCGAAGTCGTCGACGAAGTTGAAGTTGAAGGCCTTGAACCAGTGGTCGCCCTTGCTCAGAAACGAGCGGCCGACAAGCTGCTTGACCTCGTCGCTATCCCAGTAGACGATGACTTGTCCGTCGAAGTTGCACTGCGGGGTCTTCACGATCTCGGCCCGGTACTTTCCTTCGTAGTGCTTGAGGAAAGTGTGGGTTGAGTGCAGAGCCGACATCAGCGCCGCTTCGTCGAAGGGCTCCATGCCGGCGCTGTGCGAGCGCCAGCCATAGTGATGGTGGGTGCAGAGCTTCACGAAGTCATCTCGCGAATCTCAGCCTCGGTGTAGGGCTCGCCCTTGGCGTTCGGATCGAACGGCAGCGTCTCGCGACGCTCCATCTCGCGGCGCTGGGCCTCGGCAATATGTTGCTTGGCCTTCTCTTCCAGTTCGCGCCGTACTGTCTCGAACGCCGACTGCGCCGCCTCGGGCACGCGGACCTGCTCCTTCAACCCGCCGTCGATCGGATAGGGCTGGGTGGAGTCGGCAACCGAGGAGAAGGTCCACCTCACCAGTTCATGGATCGAGCCCGCGCTGATGTGGGAGAACGAGTTGTCGCGCTCCCACGGCGTGATCGAAGCCGTGACGCGGCCGACAAAATACGTCCGTAGGGTGTATTTGATGACCGCCTGCTCGGCCTTGTTCCTCTCGGCCTCAAGGATTTCCGCAAAACGCTCGCGCAGCGGCAGGAGATCGTCCCAACCATCGTTGCTGGGAATGTGTGGCATCCGCTTGTCGCTGCGCAGTCGAAAAATCATGACGCTGACGATCTCAGCAGCCGTTGGCTTCGAGACAACGGCCGGCTCTTTAGGCGTTCGCAGCGGCGGCGACACGGGTCCACCAGAAGCAAGCTTCGACCAGTCAGGTGCCGGGTGCGGGATCATGCCGGTCTTGCGCAGGGCGGCAAGCTCCGCCTCGATCTCGGCCCGAAGCTGGCCGTCATCGGGGAGGGCAATCTTCGACCTCTCCAGCAACTCGGCAGATCGCCGCAGCATGACGCGGGTGTTCTCCATGAACATGGTCGTGCGGGTGAGGTGGTTGATGTGCTCCAGATAGGCTGGAGCCATTGGCTCTTTGCTCATAGGGTCCTCGGAAATCAGAGTGGGCTCGGGCCACCCGGCGTCCACCAGTCGTCATCACCACCGGCCCGCTTGAGCAGGGCGAAGATCGCGACCGCCAAGAGCAGGAGGAACAGCAGGACGCCGGTCACCGTCGAGCTTGGCGTGGCGAATACGAAGAAGGCGACGATGGCTGCGGCGAGTGCGAGGCCGTACTGGTGTCTGGTCAGGAAAGCGAACATTTCACCCTCACAATTTGCCTGACGGTAAGAAAGCCTTAACTGCCTGTCAAGCGTTTCTGGACTCACGGCGCAAAAAGTTAGGAACGCCCGTCAGCCGGCGCGGCGCTGCTGTGTGACGACGGACACGAGAGACTTGCCGGTCCAATCGGTGGTGACGGAGACGGTCTGCCAGCCTGCGGCGGAATCCTTGGTCAGGGCCTCGGCAAGAAGATCGAGAGGCAGCCTGCGCATCTCGACCCGGAACTCATACTTGACCGGCTGCTCCGGTCTCTTCTTGTCGAACATGTCGCGCAACGGCTGGTAAAGAAATTTTAGACGCCGAAGGCCCTCTTCGGCGTCTTCAACGCTCTCACCAAACCAGCCGTCGAGGACGCGGTCAACTGGATGAGTGCTCACGACAGTTTTCTCCAGCGACTGTTGCCATAAAGTGTCAGAAAATCTTGACGCGTCATCAAAAACTCTTCGCGGCGCACGATGCTGAAGCGCTTCAAGTGGACTCGACGCACGTGGACGAAGTCGGTGAACATCGAGTAGTCACGTGCGAAGATACCGACACACTCCTCGACGTTGTGGAGCGTCGGATAGTCGGGTAGAGCGAGCTTGAAGCTAATGCGCTCTACGACTTCCTTCAGCAGTGTTTTAAGTCTACTCACAGCGGCCTCGGGTTGGCGTCCCAGCGCACGCGGTCAAGGTCACGCTCGACCTGCTCCGTCAGGTGATTGCATTTATTGATCAGGCGATCACGGTCTTCGGTCAGTTCCTTCAAGCGCTGATGTAGTTGGGCGACCTCGGTCTGAAGCTGAGTGATAAGAAGAGCATCATTCTTCATCAGGTCGGGGATCATCGGCGCGACGATCTGAGTGATCTTGTCCGCAAGCGACGGATCGGACTGCAACTGCTGAAGCGCCTTGCCGAGGTCTACGGTGATCTGTTCGGTCTTCATGGGAGGATTCCTATGGTTGTCGCAGGTGACGTTCGGCGCGAGTTCGACGCCGGTCGCCATGAAATCTCGCATACCCTTATGCGGGGTGTGGTGCTCGTCATCGACTTGAGCGAGGACGCGCCAGCCACCTACCGCATTCCAGCATTGCCGGACGGTCGCCAGTTTTCCGTCGCAAAGGAATTTCACGCGGTCGCCTTTGGCGTATGGAGCGGCGTCACTCACGGCGTCAGTCCGCGCTTGGCCAGCCAGTCGTCCAGCTTCTCAAGCTGGTTCTTGGCCTCGGAGATGTCGGCGGCGAAGGTCTCGAAATACTCGGCGCGGCCGATGTCGTCCTTGATCTCGCCCATGACGCGATCTTGCGTGGCGATGTAGTTGAGCGCCTGCCCGCGCATGATGCGGACGGTTCGTGCGTCGGGGAAGTCGTCGAGGCTGCCGTAGCAGACGTTGACGATTTTCAACCATTCTCGAACGCTCTGCATGGGCTCAGCTTTCGAGAAAGAAGCCGGACGCCTTCTCGCCGGGCTTGGGCTCGTAGCCGAAGTCAGTGACCGGAGCGATCCGACGCGGCGGGCGATCGTCGGAAATGTATCCGCCGACGATCTCCAGATCACCGTGGCGCTTGATCTCTTCCTCCAAGAGCTTAATCAGCTTGGACGCTTTCACCTTTTCCTCCCTTGGTGATCTCTGCACTCATCCGATTCAGCGCGGCATCCGCCGCCTCCTTCATGGCCTCTTCCATCATCTGGTTGACCATCATGTTGGCGATCTTCAACGCCGGTCTGAACTCATCCAGCACGTCGGCGATGCGCTTCAGGCTGATCGCGGCCGACACGGAGCCAGCAGCCTGCACGACGGCAGGGTCGAGATTCTGGCCCATTTTGAGGACCAGATCGTTTTCCAGTTCAGTGTCCTTGGTGACGACGATCATGGATACCTCACAGGGCCTTGATGGCTTCGAAGATGAAGGCGTTCTGCACGGCCCGATCAGTGAACCCGATCTTTTCGAGCACTTGATACAGATCGTACTCCCAGCCGGAATTGCCGAACGGACGCTTACCACTGAAACCCTCGCCCTCAGCCCACAAGGCTTTGAGCAGAGCTTTCAGGTAGTCCCTGATCGTCTCGGCGTCGGCGTCGTTGCCGGGCATTTTTAGATTGAGGACCTTGGCACCGGTCAACTGGGCGGCGTCTGGGTTGAGTGCAGACGGCTCGGCCGGCTGGTCCTTGACATAGACCTGAGGATCGAGGCCGTCGCCCCACGCCACATTCTCGACCATCTTCATGGTCTCATTGAGCGCTACCAGATCGCCGACACGTGGTACGGCGGGCAGGTTCATGCCCGTGAAATTGGCGACGCCTTTTTCGGGGAAGCGCTCTACGATGATTACGAGCATGGGGACCTCAGCGATAGAAAACGGTGACGCGCGGGGAAGCGTTCGGCTCCCACACGACCTCGGTGACCGTCCTCAAGTGTGAATCCTCTACGAGCTTGAGACGTTCGCCCACGCGTGGGACAGTCGGTAGCTGGACCGTCTCCTCCCACAAGGTCAGCGTGCTTTTGAGCTTGACGAAGATCACGGGGACCTCAGACGTTGAAGGACACGACGCAGGTGTTCACGGAGGTGCCGCTTTCCTTGAAGGAGTCCTCCGGCAGGCGCTCGATCGTTCCGTCACACGCTTCGACGAAGGCCCGGAAATCGGTCGTGAGTTTATTGTCGCGGAACAGGACGCTAGCGGACATGACCGCGACCAGTCTCCCGCCGTCTTTCAGGAAATTGGCGGCATGTATGACGTGTCGAATGTCGTCCTGCCGAGCGAACGGCGGGTTCATGACGACCCGGTCGAACCGCTCCGCGTATTCAAAATATGGGTCCTGCTGGAGGGCGTCGACAAGTACGGGACAGGCGGTCTCGCTCCAGATGTCGAGCGACTTCAGCTTGTCGAAACGATTGGGATCGATCTCCCATGCCGTGACGATTCCACCCTCGTGGTGGGCGGCGAGAGCCAGATTGCCGACGCCGGCCGATGGCTCCAGAACCAGCATGCCCGGCCGGATATCGGCAAGCTCGATCACACGGCGCACGACATCGGGCGGGCTGTCGAACTGGCCGAACTCCTGCTTGGTGCGGGTGTACTCGCCAGTCAGAATGATCGGCTCGATGGCCTCGGCCGCGTCACCGTCGAAGAGATGCGCCTTGGCCTTCCTGTTCCACTTCCCGCCAGCGGCATCGAGCACCTTGTTGGTCTGCTCGTAGAGCTTGCGGTCAAGCTGGCCGGTCAGCGCCAGTGCATTGCCAGTGATCTCCGCTGCACTCAACACGCGCAGCACATCTTCCGAAATCCTGATTGCCCCTACAGCCATTGTCCCCAGTCAGCCTCATGTTGTGGAGCCCTCTAGTTGTCAGGCCCTCAAGTCTTCAAAACTTCACGACTTCAAGTCGTCAAAACTTCATGGCGGTAGTCTTCAAGGGAGCGGGTTGAGTGCAGACGCGGAGTACAAGGAACTGAACTCCTCCGCGCCTGCCCTCTGTCGCTGGCCCTATAAGGAGATTTGGTCGCCAGTGATCAAAGCGGTAAAGAAACGCTGTCATGGTGTCAAGCAAAAGTTGCAAACACCAGTGCGAAAATTTCTGTTGCAATTCGTGCAAGATGCAATATCACTGGAGCCTCAACCGAGGACCAGACATGGCAAAACTGACAACGCTGACTGTGAAGACCACTGGCGAGGTCGAAACTCGCGATTGGGTCGACCGGACGCCTGACCTGAAGTTTATGCAAACCGCCGTGGGCGGCTACATCGAGGTCGTTCCGCTTCTCGATCTGGTCGAGCACGACGGCACGATCCACAAGTGCGTGGCATTTTGCGACGAGGACGGAAAGCGGAAGCAGAAGGACCTAAACCGCGAGGCGACCCTGCGCTGGTATCGCGGCCTTGAGGGGAAGGGGTTCAATCCGAGAAGGCAACATCTGGACGTGCTTGTCGGTGATGTCCTGTTCATCTGGGGCGACAAGAGCCTGATGGATCAGCTATGAGCAAGCGCGTCGAATCCTTCCTCTCGCCAGCCGATCTGGAGGCAAAGGGCGAGTTCCTGTTCGGTCCGCAATGGCGCGGACCGATGTCGGACCTGCTAGGCTGCGACCTGTCGCTGATCTACCGCTACATGACGGTGAAGGTCCCAGTGCCCAAAACCTTCGCGCTGGCGCTGGAGGCACTTTGCGGTCTGAAGCGGGCAGGGGAACCTCTGCCCGATGTCGCGCCGGCTGAAGGTGAACTCACGCCGATCGCGAGGCCCTACAAGCCGGCGAAGCCGAAGAGGTCACCACAGGAGCTTGCCGAGCGCATCAAGGTGCGTAGGGCTGCCAATAAAGCCTAGCCCCTGCAAGGGTCCCCGGCCCTTGGGTCCCCGGAGCTAAAGTCCGCCTCCGACTTTAGTTACCCACTACATACACAGTAGGGGCCGGTAGGCCACCCCACCCCGGCCACGGCCTTGGGTCCCCTCCGTCGACGTTGACTAAAATTTTCCGAAACATTCAAGCAAAAAGGCCGAAAGCTTTCGCTTTCGGCCTTTGTAGTGTGGACCGCGCTTAGCGCGCGGTCCGTAGGCTATCCCTATGCATTGCGATTGCTTGCACAATCATGCCGGGCAATTCACCATGACATGCATTGTTATGACGGGTCCAGAAGGTATTGCGGCCATTGTCCTGCTGACGCTCTACTTTGGTTAGTTTGGGGAAAGCGCCGAAGTTGCTACGAACGAAGGTCAGGCGATAGGGGCGATAGTCCTCGGACTCTGCGGTGACGGTGAAAACTTGGCTGGCCATGTCTTGAACTCCTCAGTTGCGTTGACAAGAGTGTTATTGCATGGCGCATGATTTGGCACAAGTCCTTTTGTAAACCAATACTGGACATGGTTAACAAGAGGTTAACGCGTGCAGGCGCGCCTCTGGACGGCAGGACGGCCGATCGCGTGCAGGCGCGCCTCTGGACGGCAGGACGGCCGATCGCGTGCAGGCGCGCCTCTGGACGGCAGGACGGCCGATCGCGTGCAGGCGCGCCTCTGGACGGCAGGACGGCCGATCGCGTGCAGGCGCGCCTCTGGACGGCAGGACGGCCGATCGCGTGCAGGCGCGCCTCTGGACGGCAGGACGGCCGATCGCGTGCAGTAAAAGAAAAAGGCCGCTTTCGCGGCCTTTCTTTTAGAGTGTTTCGCGACCAGTTCGAACACGGCCGCACAAGTTTTGAAATTCCGTCCAATGTCGCATTGCGTAAACGGCCGCATCGAGTCGCTGATTCTCCTCAGGAGTGTTAAGGCGCGGCAGCATGCGGAGAGCATAAACCATGGGGCGGAGATCGCCATCGCGCGTGCGATTCAGCCCGAGGACGCGGGCGGCTTGGCGGAGCATTTCAGGACGATGATAGCGGCGCATTTGGTGACTCCTCAGTTGCGTTGACAATGTGAATATTGCATGCCGCACGAATTGCCGCAAGTCCTTTTGTAAACCACTCCTCGCCATGGTTAACGCCGAGTTAACAAAAGAAAAGGCCGCTTACGCGGCCTCCTCGGCGAACTTGGAAAGCAGCGCATTTGACCAGTCTTTACCGTCGAAAACGTCGACGATCGACTCAAAGCGGCAAAGCGCGACAGTGACGATTCGCGTGCCGCGTTGCGGCCTCCGCTTTAGACAAATCTCCTCCGCCAGTTCGCGCGCGAGTCGCTCGATTGTGCCGAGATGGAATCCGTGCCGATAGGTGCCAGCATCGGTTTCGATCGAAAGGGTGAAAGGCTGCATTTCAAACCTCCTCGGTTGAAATGTCGCGGCCTAAGCCGCGACATACTCCACAACTTCGACCAGTTCGATCGTCGGCATGTAGGCGAAGAAATCGACATCGGCCGCGTCGACCTTGACTTCGATTCCGTTGTCCAACTGGACGTGAAACGCCTCGCCGACTCGGAAAAGAATTTCGCCTTCGAAGAGATTGAAAATCTTGCAGCGCATTTTGCTTACTCCGTTGCGTTGACAAGGACAGAATATTGCATTCGGCACGAATTGCAAGGACGATTGTAAACCCATTCTGGACATGGTTAACGCCGGGTTAACGGCCTCGATCGGCAAAAGAAAAGGCCGCTTACGCGGCCTTGTCCTCGGCATAGATCGGTTTTGCCGAGTATCGATATGCGCCATACGCGTTATCGCGGCGATCAACGGAGCGATTCGCCCCTGCCCGAGTCGTCGCCTCGCCGACCTTCTTTCCAGTGTGGCGATCGATGATATCGAAGCGGATCGGCTTCATTTCTCGGCCTCCTTAAAGGCCGAAAATGTTTTTGATCGCGTCGACGATGACGCGGGCGAAGCTCGGCTTTACCGTGACGTATTCGCCCTTGAAAGTCCGGCGAGTCACGTTGTGATCGCGGGCGATCGCCTTGAATCCGCTATCCAGTCCGAAGTGCAGAACATTCTTTTTCATGACCAAATCTCCGTTGCGTTGACATGACGGAGATTAGTGCATCCTGCATGAATTGCAAGCGCCTTTGTCGACCTATTCTGGACATGGTTAACGGCGCGTTAACGCGGCCGGCGCGCGGCCTCGACCTGCGCCGGTCGCGTTAACTTTTCGTTTACCTTACCTGAGTATGGTTAACGGTCGGTAAAAAATTTCGGTAAAATTTTAGGCAAGGTCGAGGGGCTTACGCCCCTGCCTCCTTGCGCTCGTCGATCCACGTCTCCAGCCCGGCGACCGCGCCGAGGTAATCCCGTGCCCGGAACTTCTGGCCCGTGATCTTCTCGGCCATGGTCATCATGGCCTTCGGCGTGTATGCCCGATTGGCCTTGATGCCTGTCTTGGCGTAGAGCTTCAGGGCGGTCTTGATCGTGATCGCCTGAAAGACGCTGACGCCCTCGCCGGTTGCGATGATCGCGCCTTTGGTCTGGGTGATGGACATTTCGTAACTCCGTTGCGTTGACCAGTGCAGAATATTGCATCCTGCATTAAATGCAAGGCCCATTCGGAAACATGGTTAACGCCGGCCGGTGCATTTGTTTACCTTACCGGGTCAAGGTTAACGGCCTCGGCCGCACAAGGAAAGGGCCGCTTGCGCGGCCCGCCCTCGATCAGGTTCTGCATGCGCTCCCGCCATCCAGCGAGATCAGCGATAGGAAAGGGCTCGGCCTAAGCCGCGCCGGCCTCCTGCTTGACGATTCGGTGCACCACATAGTCGAGAACGTCTCCACCTTGAGCCGTGCCGCCATACAGTTCATAGCTCCAAGTGAAGCGCGCCTCCTGCGACTCCCCGGCCTCATCGCGGGCAACGTCGACGACGTAGAAGTCGCCGAGACCTTTCAGCCACATCTCCATTGCCTTGATCTCGTGGTCCTCCATGCCGGACTCATCACCATTGATCAGGGCTGAAGCCCAGTAGGCCGGCGCAGTGACGGTATCGACTTCGATGGACATGTGAAAACTCCGTTGCGTTGACCAGATCAGAATATTGCATTCTGCAATAATAGCAAGGCCCTATCTTTGATTCCGAAGGGTCCCCGGCATCTTTGGTTAACGCGGGCAGGCGTAGCCGTTAACCTTACCTCGGTATGGTTAACGCCGGCCGGCAAACGAAAACGCCGGGACCTCGGCGGGAGGTCCCCGCGTCTCGCAGGCGCGCGGCTCCGGGGGGAGGGATGAAGCGCCCGCGATCTCATCACATGCTGATCACAGGCTCATCCATGCACGCTTGGACTCATCCAATGATCGCCGCCGTGTGGCCTCCAGCTTGTCGCGCTCCCACTGGCGATAGGTGTAGACGTTCAGGATGTCGCACCAGAGACTATTGCACATCATCTCGCGCGCGGCCTCCTCGGCAGCTTTCCAGATTGCCCGGTGATAGCGATCGAGCGCCGACTGTTCCTTGTCGGTGCGGTGTGACAGGGTGTTGCGCACGGTCGGCTTGCGCATCGGATCGGGGAGGTCCTTCATCGTGTCGATTGTGAAGGTCTCGCAAATGAAGCGCGGATCGTACTCATCGCGATAGGTGCCATAGCCGTGACATTCGCCACCGTTTTCGAACTCCAGACCCTCAGGATCACCATCGCGATCCCACGCGGCGTTCGGCTCGCCGACAAACTGGTTTTGCAGCCAGACATAATAAGCGGACGGGGTGAGGCTGCAAATGTGGGTGGCCTCGCGATAGCGCACCAGCTTGATCTCGAAGCTCGCCTCGATCCAGCTATAAGGATCGGACGGGTCAGCGGTGCCGGCGTCGATCGCCGCGCAATTGGCGGTCTCCGAGAAGACACCGAAACAGTCCGGAATCATCTTTTCGGCGATGATCAAAAACTTTTCCTTGGCCATGTCATGAACTCCATTGCGTTGACAGGGTCGAGGATAGGGCCGGAGTGCGACAAGTCAAGCGAAACTGTACAAAAGCGGAGATAAAGTTAACCAGCGATTCGAAAGGCCCGGAGTTTGATTCCGAAGGGTCCCGGCCCGTTAGGACGGCGTTAACCTTACCCGGATATGGTTAACAGGTCTCAGGTGCACGCGTGAAAAGGCCGGGGAGAGCTTGGCTCATCCCCGGCCGTTGCCGCGCTTAGATGTCAACGCGGCGCGGCGGTCAGTAAGGCCAGCAGTGCCTCAGAGGTCTCAGGCCCGTCGAGTGACACCCGCTGAAGACTCAGCGTACCATCGCGGGTCATTGAGCCGTTGAGATAACGGCCGGCGCGGTTGTAATAAACATCTGCGCCCGTTCCATCACTGCTGATCTTCACTTGCAGTCCGGGGAAACGCCTTTGCCAATCGGCCGCACGTTCGGCGACGCTGCTTTTCAGCGTCTCACGGGCGGCGACGCGGGCGCGCGCCTCCTCCAGCTTGGGTTCGATGCCGTCGAGAATGCGCCGCTTAACGTCCTTGGCCACGGCCGCTATGTCACGATCGCCGGTCACGGTTATCGAGTCGACCTTGATTTGCTCATAGTGGTTCAAGCCTTGCTGGCATGGAAAATAGGGGCAGATCGTCACCTTGTTCCATGTCGAGCCGTAGCCGGTGCGCAGGCTCATCTCCACCGCTCCAGTCATGACGCTAAGCCGCGTCATCGAATGGTCTGAATTGGACTGATCTTTGCCGCCGAGGACGGCGGCGAGTGCGGCGGTGAAGCCGTGCAGGTCAAATTCCTTGCGGGTCATTGTGTGAAACTCCGTTGCGTTGACCTCCTGATTTGTACAGATTCGCTGGACAGATGCAAGCCGTTGCGCGCAGCAAGGTTAACGCGCGGCCGGCGCGGCGTTTACCTTAATGGTGTAGGGTTAACGGCCGGCGCGGCGCAAAAGAAAGGCCGGGGAGGTTCCCCGGCCCGGCCTCACAAGGGCCATAGAATGTAAAGGAATAGACCCGATAGGATCAGCGAAAACACGGCTTGCATAAAACACCTTGCGGCGCGCTCTGCATGATCCCGGCCCGGCGTCGCGCCGGTCACCGGGACGGAATCACGTCAAGACTGGTAGACCTTGCCGTCATCGCCATAGGTGGCCCAGCATTCGCCCTTGGCCTTGGCCGCATCGCTGAGGCGATCGAATGCCGCCTTCACGTCGGGCTGGTCGTCTGAGGACTTGTAGCGGTCCCAGAAGCCAGCGCCATGGCCGTTGCGGGTCAGCCAGAAGTCATGGCCGGCGTGTTCCCGGCAATATGTCTCACCGCGTCGGCCATGGGCGTAGCCGTCGACGGTATCGAGGTCCGCTTCGTAGATCGCTTGGAACTCCTGACAGGCCTTGATGATCCGCGCCAGCGAGTCGGCGTCGAGATCGGCGAAACCGACATCGCCGGGGAGGCTCGATTGCGTTTCCGGGTCCCAGAGCCGAATGAAGTCGTCGACCTGTCCGGCGTCCGCCGTGGTGTTAGGCTCGCATTCGGTGAAGAATAGGGCTTGGATGTAGCCCTGTGTGAAGCTATCGAGTTTGCGGAACTCAGGGAGTTCCTTTCCTTCCATGATGAACTCAGGCATGTCTCATCTCCGTTGCGTTGACCTCCTGATTTGTACAGGAAATCTTGACGGATGCAAGCGGAAAATATGGACGGTCGGAGGTCGTCGACGGCTCCGATTTCCGTTAACCTTAATCGTGTAGGGTTAATTTCGGCCGGCCGACGATTAAAGTTTGAATCAAAACGGCCCGGTCGAAACCGGGCCGTTCGGGGAGGGGAGGGCCGGGCTTTTCGCCCGGCCCGGTCGGATCAGAAGGCCATTTCCATGACCTTCGAGGAAGCCCGCTCCAGCGCCACCCGATCGTTAGCGTTCGGCATGTCGCGGGCGATCTGCGTCAGGCCTCCGGCCAGCGCCCAAGCGGTGTTAGGCGCGCCGTACCAATCAATGTACTGCTCTGCGCGATCGTAGCCTGCTTCGATCATCTTCTTGCCGAGTCCGGGCACTCGCAAGCCCATAACGGTATCGATGACGGCGTCGAGGTCCTTGCCCAGCGTATAGCGGCGCATGCGCTGGATTTTCAGTTCATCGTCTGCCGCCGATGCATTGGCATAGGCGACCAGTTCGGCCTCCAGTTGACGGAAGGCGGAGTCGTCGGCCGCGCCCACGTGACGGATGCGCACCTCCTTGACTTCGGAAGCGCCCCACACGCGGTGGTTGCCACATACAAACTCATACAGGAAGCTGGTGAACTTGAAAGAGGCCGCGCCGACTTCGGAGTTTTCTACGAAAAATCCACGGCTTAGGCCTCCAGCAGGACCAGTCTCGAAGATACGGCGATCATTGTCAACCATAAAGGCGAACATGTCGCGGTCGCCGAGATACAACCCACGGCTGCCGTCAAACGCAGCCGGCGCGGGCTGCCATGGCCCTTCGGCCTCCAGTTCGCCAAGTCGGCGGGTGATGTCACTATTCCAGATTCGGGTATAGCGGTTCGAGGTCAGCGCGCGCAGCGTGCGCATGCCGGCCGGCTCGGTCGGATCATCCATCTTGTAGAACAGGTTGACCTTGCCGCCCGCCTTGCGCAGGCCGTTGTTCAGGCAGTCGGCCGCAAGCGGCGCGGGCAGGTCCTGAAGATAGCCGGCCGGCGCATCGGCGATCTTGGCAAGCTGGCCAAAGCTCCAGTGAGTGAGCTTAGTTTCGGTCATCGACCCGTTGAGGACGACTGCGCCGTCCTCGGTCGCCTTCGCCTCCAGCCGGGTGGCGGGCAGGTTCGAGGTCTGCCGCGCAGCGTTCTTGTAGTTGAGGGCTGCGGCGTGCAGGTCCGCGACCGACGAAAAGCGTTCATCGGGTGCGCGGCGCGCCCAATTGTTGTGGGCGTTGATCAGAGTGGTCATTGTGCGATCTCCATTTCGCGTTGCATTGACAACTCTGACCGTACAGATTTTCTGGACGGATGCAAGCTAATTTTTCAAAAATCGAACTCCGATGTCGACGGTAAGGTTAACGCGGAGGTCGAGGTCGGAGGCCTCGTCGACGGCCGTTAACCTTGATCAGGTAAGGTTAACACCGGCCGGACAAGCAAAAAGGCCGGACAGTTTGTCCGGCCTTTTAATCAATGTGTGGGATTTGTCGACCTCCTAGACTCGCCTGTCCAGCGGCACGTGGTTGCGGATGTAAGCTTTGGTTCTGGATTGCCGGGCCAGTCTCCGTTCCTCCTGCTCCTCCTTCAATCTCCGTTGCCGGGCTTTCTCGCCGGCCTCGGCCGCGTCCTTCGCGGCCTCGCATACCCAATCGTAACCGATGTGTCCCCAGCAGGAGTCGCTTTCCTCGCCCTCGGGATCGTGCAGCACATAGCCATAGCATTCGCCATTGGCCCAGCGGCCATACTCCTCGGCGACGGACTTGGCATATTCCAGCCGCTTGGCGTTGCGTTCGCCCTTGCCGCGTCCCCATTCGCTCTTTTTGAGCGCGACGATGCCAACCTGCCCGCTATCCCATGGGCAGGAGAATGGATTGCGTTCGCCGGCCCGATAGGCGACGCCGCTATGATCGTACAGATAGAGATTGGTCACGAACCAATCGCGGGCGTTTTCCTTGACCCAGCGCGCGACCTCATCCGGGTCCGATCCGCAGTTTCCCTTGGCCGGATCGATGTAACGGCCGTGCAGGACGACGATCCGCACCGCGTCATCGTCCTGATAGGGACGTTCGCAGTCCTCATCCTGATGAATTTCGGCGGACCAGCCGTTGGGAAGTTTTATGCGTTCCATCGCGGAAACTCCGTTGCGTTGACCTCCTTGAGTTGTAAAGTAATTCTGGACAATTGCAAGCGGAAACTTGACCGGCCGGCAGGTAAGGTTAACGCCGACAGGTGCGGCCGGCGCTCGGCGCGTTAACCTTACGCGGGTAGGGTTAACGCCGGCCGGGGAGGGAAGGACCGGGCTTGCGCCCGGTCATAGTTGGAAGACGATGAAGGCAAACAGCAGCGCCAGTGCCAGCCCGAAGAGTCGGACCAGCAGGATCACGCCGCCTCCTCCTCCGGCTCGGCATAGGCCGAGGGGATTCGCTCATTTGTGTGCGCGTCGTACAGGTCCGGGTCTTCCCAGTTGATTCCCGTGGCGACCGGTCGCCAGTCGTTGCGCAGGTTCTCGTCCCACATTGCGGCGACCAGTTCGCGGAAATTCTTGCGCGCGGTGTCATGGGTGATCGGCGATCCATCCTGCAATACGATGTACAGGGGATAGCCACCCGGCCATGCATGCGAACCGACGCGCAGGGTCGCCTTCAGTTCGGCGACATCGTGGATGGTTACGGCGGTCTTTCTGTAGACCGGGCGAAGGGCGCGCTCCGCCCAGTTTGGTTCGCGGGTGTCGTAGAGCGCGCCGTCATCGGCGATGAACAGGTGAGAAGGTAGCGGCATGGGAGCCTCCGTTTGCGTTGACTATTCCACAATAGCGGAGATTGTGCCAGATGCAAGCAAATCTGGACAGAAAGGTTAACGCGGCCGGCGATCGGCGTTAACCTTACTCGGGTAGGGTTAACGGCCGGCGCGGCGCGAAAAAGAGGCCGGGCGATCGGCCCGGCCTCCTTTGGCCCGCGTGTGTGTCAACGCGGCGCGGGCGGTCCGTCATAGCCCCATGGTGCGCGCTTGTAGCTCGGCAGGACCGAGATGCCGACCTCCTGCGCCCAGTCGCACCATTGCTTGGCCGCGCTGGTCTCCCAGCCGTCATGTTCGCAGGACTGATAAGCGTAACAGCTAATCAACTTGGCAAGGAATCCGACATCCTGACCGGCCGCGTGACTGTCGCGGGCGTAGACATAGGAGTCGATCTCCTCTTGATGGTACATGTCGCCATCGCTTGACCCCTTATCGCCGGGATAGCGGGCGTCGAGGCTCTTGGCGTTCTCCTGAAGCAGGAGCTTGCCAAGCTCGGTCAGATCGGCAGTGGCCAAAGCGTGGCGCGCGGCCGTCTTGCCATTAGCAAGACGGAACTCGGAGAAGGAGTCGGACTCCCGGAACAGTGCGACCGCACAAGAAATCATTGCGGTGACGTGGGCGTTAGAAACCATCCATGCAGACATTTTGAAAACCTCCGTTTGCGTTGACAGGATCAGAATAGTGCATCCTGCATGAATTGCAAGCGGCGATCGGTAGTAAGGTTAACGCGTCGAGGTCGCGGCCGGTGCGGTAGTATTAACCTTGACCGGGTAGGGTTAACGCCGGCCGGGCAAGCCAAAGGCCGCTCGTCAGAGCGGCCAGAGGATGTAAAGTAGTAGAAGTGCAAGGATCAGTTGGAAGACTGCGACCATGGGGCGGACCGCTCACGCGGCCCGTTCCTTGGTCATGGTGCGGATGTTCTTCCACGCGTCGCGCCACGCGACCAGATCGCGTTCGGCGAACTCGATCGCGCGATCGAGCGCGGCCAGCGCCTCGCGAAAACCGATCGCGGCGCAGGCCGTGACCGCCTTGGAATATCGTTCGTCGTTGAACTCGTGCGCGGTCAGGCGATGACCCGTCTCCAGCACACGTTCGACCGCCATGGAGACCAGATGGAGGTGATTCTTGACATCGGCCAGCTTGACGCGGGCGACGCCGGCCTGATCGATCGCGATCTTGAGGCTGGCCTTGGTCGAGACGTTGACGCCTTTCTCGGCCAGCAGCGCCTCGGCGCGGGCGATGCGGTTTTCCATGTGGGTCATGTCAGAACTCCTTGTTGCGTTGACAGGAGCACCATACCACGACCTCCGCATTTGTAAAGCGTATCTGGACAGCAAGGTTAACGCCGGAGTCGGCCGCGTTAACCTTGACCGGGTAGGGTTAACGCCGGCCGGGCAAGGAAAAGGCCGCTTACGCGGCCTTCTCCTTCCTGTGTCTGACAAGCGCCTCCTCGGCGCTCGATCGGATTGCCCGGACTGCGCCGCCGATCGGCGTCCACCGCCACTTGTGGCGATTGTAGAAGCCGCGCACTGTGCCGCCCTCGGAAGTCTCGGCCAGTTGCATGCCCGGAAATACCTTGTCGAAGGCCAGCAGGATCGCGGTGAGATAGTCGAGCCCCTGCTTGTCGCGCAGTTTCTCGGCCGCTTTCTCGATCGCGGTGAGCGTCTTGACCATGGCTCGGGCGCGCTTGGCGTCGACCGTATTGGCGTTGCGGTATTCGACGCGAATGGCGTACCAGTCCTCTTGTCCGGTGACGCTTGCCTGTGCCGAGATGATCAGATCGCGCAGCGAATGTCCGATCAGCTTGGGATTGTCGGTCTCATAGGAAGAGACGACATCTGCGCCGTTGATCGGGTGATCCTCGGCGTCGCGCTTTTGCACGACATCGATCACCATGGTGATCCAGCTTTCGCCCATTGGGCGATTGAAAATGGGCATGAGGAAAGCGAGATGATCCATGTCAGGACTCCTGCGTTGCGTTGACAGGAGCACCATAGCAGATCGCCGGCATCTGTAAAGCGAATCTGGACAGCAAGGTTAACGCCGGGGCCGGCCGCGTTTACCTTGACCGGTTAGGGTTAATGGCGGGCGAAGAAAAAGGCCGCTTACGCGGCCTCCTCCTCTTCCTCGACAAACGTCACCATGTCCGGGATTTGAACCACGTTGTCGAACAGGTCGCGGAACTTCTCCGCCTCGGCTGCCTGCCGCTCGAACTGCTCGACCAGCCGCTTGGCTGCCTCGCCGGTCGGGAAGATTGGGAACTCGCCTTCCTTCGGCTTGTAGTCGATACACTTGCGGAACTCGGCCGCGTTCTCCCGAAAGCGCTCGGCCGCGACCATGCAGATGTTGGCGAGGGTGGACTTGTCGGCGTCGCCGAACTGGACCTTGCGTTGGTCCTGCTCCAGCTTCTTGTCCTTGAACATGTACATCAGCGATCTCCTTTGTTGCGTTGACAGTCTCACAATAGCGGAGATTGCGCCAGATGCAAGTGATTCTGGACAGCAAGGTTAACGCCGGAGCGGCCGTTAACCTTACCTTGGAATGGTTAACGCGCGTGAAGGGTTGGCCGGGATCACTCCCCGGCCTTGGCGTATCGGACCTTACCGTCCATGTCGACCCAGAGTCCCGTTTCATGGACCATGCCTTGCTTGACATAGCGGCGCGCCATCTCGGCGGTGACGATGTTGTATTCGATGCCGGACCGGTTCTCGGCCTCGGCGGTACGCAGTTCCTTCGCCGTCATCTCCGTCAGCGTGTCGCTGGACAGGAAGCGCTTGTCGGCCAGTTCGACAGTGTGGGTGCGGATCACGTACATGAGTCTCTCCGTTGCGTTGACCAGAACACCATAGCAGAGCCGGGGAGACTGTAAAGCAAATCTGGACAGCAAGGTTAACGGCCGCGCCGCCGCGTTAACCTTATCTCGGTTAGGTTAACGCCGGCCGGGCAAGGAAAAGGCCGCTCACGCGGCCTGCTCCATCTGACGGGTGCCGAGATAGCCGGCAAAGCGGCCGTAACGCTCCGGCCGCTTCTCGATCAAGGCGCGAAGCTCGGCGTCGGTGATCGGGTTGGGTCCGAAGAGTGCATCGAGCATCGCTTCATTGAGATCGGCGATGCGGCGATGCGCTTCCCAAAAATGTTGCAGTTGGGTCTTCATGCCCGGACCTCCTCAAATATCACTTGGCCGTTGAGTGCCGAGCGGTGACCAGCGGCGCGGATGGCGACGCTGGCAAAGCTGATCGACGACTTGACGAACTCGCCGCAGAAGCGGAGCACCCAGCGGCGATCGGCGTGGCCGCAAAACTCCTTGGCGATCGAGTAGCGCTTGTCGGCGCTCCCGTCGACGTGGGTAAGGGGATAGTGCGTCATAGTTCAGACCTCAACCACGGTGATGGCGGCGATCTTGGCAACGTCGATGATCGGCGTCGGCGTGCCGCCAACGCAGTCGAGAATTAGAACGCCGTTGTCGGCGTACTCTTCCGGGCATCCGGTGTAGACCTTGCCGCCGATCGTCTCGACGGAGAAATGGAAACCGCTGATCGGGTTGGCGTCGATGATCTCATCGCCGATGCGGAATGCTTCGCGCACCACGACAGGTGCATGGATGATAGGGCCTTTAGTCATTACGTCCTCCGTTGCGTTGACCAGAGCATCATAGGTGTGGTCTCCGCTCTTGTAAAGCTAATCTGGACAGCAAGGTTAACGCCGCAGCCGGCCGCGTTTACCTTACTCGGGTAGGGTTAACGCCGGCCGGGCAAGGAAAAGACCGGGCTCAATGCCCGGTCGCCTCCAGTTCGTTGGCGTAGGCCAGCACCCAGAACTCGGCCGCGACGCGGCTGGCGAAGTGTGCCGGGCGCGGGAAGCCGATCGGGTCGTTGTCCGGGGTGACCTTCCATGCGCTGGCCTCTCCGTCCCAGTCGAGGGTGGCGACCAGTGCGCCGGTCCGATCCTTGATCTGGGTCGAGCCGTCCGGCTGGCCGAAGGTGTCGAGGGAATGCACTGCCATGTCGAAAACTCCGTTGCGTTGACAGGATCAGAATAGTGCATCCCGCATGATTTGCAAGCGGAGATTTCGGCCATGGTTAACGCCGGCAGGTGGCGCGGCCGGGCGTCCTGAGCCTGTCGACGGGTTAACCTTGACCGGGTAGGGTTAAGGCCCGGCCGGTCCGAACTTTGCCGCAGATTTCGGACATCTCCGCTTTTCCACCTTTTCGGAGTTGGACCAGATCAGCCTTGCAGATCAATCTCTTACCGCAATGCAAAAGAGGCCGGGCACGCGGCCCGACCTCCTGATTTATCGTGTTGTGCGGTGCAGCATCAGCCGATGGTGCGGAACCTCGTGTGTCCCTTGTCCCATGTGTAGGCGTCCTCAGAGCCTGAGGGATAGGGATTGCGCCACCATTTGACGCCACGTCTCGCGGCCTCGTAGCCTTCCACGAATAGGGTCATAGGTTGCGCTCGATAACGGTGTTGCGATAGTCACGGGTCCGCTTGGCGTAGGGCTTGCCATAGTGCCCGGTCCTGCCGACCGTCACAACGGTTTCGCCGAACTTCTCGGCGATATAGGCGCGCAGTTCGTGACCGTCCCACTCCTCCGGCATGTCTGGGACACGATCCAGAATTGACTTCTGGACAGCGCTGATCAGTTCGCGGATGAAACGGCGCTTCTCTCGCTTGGTCATCAGTTGCCTCCCACAAGGTGACGGTCGCCGCGCTCCCACGCGCGACCCTCCGGGCTCTCGGGATCGAAGGGGTTTTCCTCCTCTTCGTCTTCGGCCTCCAGTTCCCAGCGGCCGACTCGGTTGCCGTTGCTATCGCGGATCGTGCCGCCCTTTTCCGCCGCCGCGACGCGCTCGGCGACCTCGCGGAAAATCCGGTCGATCTCGCCGGCCTGATCGTCGACGAAAGCGGCGTTGTCGGTCCTGAACTCCATTTTGAACATGTCGGTCTCTCCGTTGCGTTGACCAGAGGACCTTAGGCCATACCTCCGCTTTTGTAAAGCGATTCTGGACAGCAAGGTTAATGCCTCGGAGCAGCCGGCGCGCTCGCCGTTAACCTTACTCGGGTATGGTTAACGCCGGCCGGCACGAAAAAGGCCGGGCGCTTGGCCCGGCCTCGACGTTTCAGAGCTTGATGCGACCGGAGTCCACGTCCATCGTGAACTGGACGATCCAGAGCAGCAGCGGCACTTTGAGGATCAGCAGGAAGGTAAGCGCCGTGGTGATTTCGTAGGTCATCACCGGGGCATCCGGTCCGCCAGCGTGCGCGGGTATCCGCTTGTCTCGCGGTGAGCGTCGTGCAGCATCTTGACCTCGCGGAAAAGCACCGTCCACGGCTCATGCGCGTCGAAAACATATGGATCGTCGCTCTTGAACGCCTTAGCCGGCCACTCCCAGCGCTCAATCCTGAACGCCTGAGGCTGGGTGGTCTTCCACTCCGATTCGTAAAGGGCGAACGCGGCGCGCAGCAGCGGCTTGGCCTTGTGGTCGGTGTAATCCCAGCCGACGCCGGGAAACAGTTGGTGGAACAGCTTGGCCGCTGCCTTGTCGGATCGCTTGCTCATGGGGTCCTCCGGTTGCGTTGACCAGAGCACCTTAGGCGACGCCTCCGGATTTGTAAAGCGAATCTGGACAGCAAGGTTAACGCCGGGCGCGGCCGGCACGCGTTAACCTTACCCCGGAATGGTTAACGGCCGGCGTCTTATTCCTCGTCCTCCTCCTCGTCCGGCTCCTCGGGCTGGAGGGAATTGCCGTCCTTGTCCCACCAGCCGTTACGGACTCCGCGCTCGAACTCGGCTTCAGACTTGGCCTTGCGCGCCGCGATCTTCTCCGGGGTGTTTTCGGCGTCCCACGCCTTGCGATTGGTGTCGGCGATCTCGGTCTCGATCGCGTCCCAGTCGAGGAAGGGAGGTTCCTTGCTCATTTTTCTTTCCTGTTGCGTTGACTGATACAGAATAATGCATTGCGCACGAAATGCAAGTGGCGATCGCCAGCAAGGTTAACGCCGGGGCTGGCGTTGTTAACCTTACTCGGGTAGGGTTAACGAGGCGGGCTGGGTGGAGGCGGTCGGCGTTAACCTTACTCCCGCATGGTTAACGCCGGCCGTTAACCTTACCTGAGAATGGTTAACAAGGCGCGTTAACCTTACCTGAGCATGGTTAACGGCGGGCTTGTTTCAAATTTTACTCAAGTTTTCCGAAAATCTGAGCGATCCGGGCGCGCGCTCGCGCAGGCGCGTGTTCCAATTCTCCCCCATCCAAAAATTCGACCATGCTCATGCCAGACCTCATGCAAAACCATGCTCATCCAAAATCTGGAGGCCATGATCATCCAAATTTTCCCCAACTCCTAATTCGTACATTCTAGGAGTTGGTAGGAGTCCGGCGTAAAGCCTTGAAATCATTAGGGAAACTGGGTTGAGTGCAGAGCCGGGCGCGGGCGTTAACCTTGTGCAGGTAAGGTTAACGCCGCTCAGCCCTTGATCTTCTTCATGCCGCGATCCCAGCCGCCGTCGATCCGGTGCCAGTGCAAATACTGGCTGGTCGCGTCGACTTGGTCGTCGTAACGCCCAGACGGGAACTTCAGAAGCTCGTCGACATAGTCGGCCAGCCATGTCCCTTTCTCCGGCAGCAGCACGGTGCCGGTCTGCCACATCACCATGGTGCCGTCAAAGCGCATCGACTTCTCGATGTTCTTCGGGTTGAAACCGATGATCGGCGTCTGCGAGTGGCCGGTGCGCGCCTGAATGTATTGCAGACCCGCGCCCTTGGTCTCGATCAGCACGAGATCGGCTCCCCATGCCAGCGCCGTCGTCTCGATCGCCTCGACGAGGTCGGGGAACAGATACTTGCCGACCGAGGCATGCGCCAGATAGTGGTTGCGGTCCGATCCATAAATCCAGACCTGAAGCGCCGAGCGGTCGGCCCTTGCCGAATCCGTTTCGGCGGTGTCGACGGAAACCACGGTTCGAATTGCAAAAACCGAATTTTGATTTCCAGAATCGGCCGGCCCCGGTTTCGATTCCGAGGGTCCCTCGGCCCCGATTTTGAATTTCAAAGGGTCCACCCGTACGAGGCGCGGATCGGCCACGGGAGCCCGGTTCACGGCCTGCACAGTACCAGCCGGGCGAATACTACGCTGCGGCAGTTGTTTATAGTATTTAATCCAGTTACGCTGGAGGATGTTGCCCTTTTCCAACACTGGCGCACACTGGTACAGGGCGGACCAGTTTTCTTCCGTACTGGTGCCTTTTATGTCCAGAAGAAATTCTTTTTTGAATACTTCCGGCCACAAAACGTCACCAATTTTGCGATTTAATACATCGTTTTCTTCTACCGCAAACGCGGGTAGATTAATAAACTCCCATGGTTCTATTTCGCCTTTCTTGATCATCTCCTCCAGACGGCCGACCACGTCGTCGGTGTGCCAGCGCGTCACGATGATCAGTTCGCCCGCGCCCGGCAGGCGACGGGTCCTGAAGTCGTTCGCCCACCAGTTCCAGACCTTCTCGCGGATGGTCGGGCTCATCGCGTCCTCATGGGTCGCGTATGGGTCGTCGACGTTGTTGAAGTGCGAGCGGTAACCCGAGATGCCCTGTCCGACGCCCTTGACGTTGTAGGCGCAGCCATTGGTCAGGATGATCTCGTCCTGCGAGGCGGTGCTGACCCCGACGCCCGGAAACACCTTCTGATAGGCTGCCGTGGCGAGGATGTTGTCGCGGGTCTTCTTGCCAAACTCCTTCTCGGCAAAACGCTGGGTGTGGCCGGCCTGAAGCCAGCGCTTGTTCTCGCGCTTGCCCATCCACCACGACGGAAACAGGCGCGAGCAATAGGTGGAGTTGTGCACCACCACGCCATCAGCGAGGAAGGAATGGTCCTCGTCGACGGTCAGGCACTTGGTCTCCCGCACGTCCCAGTCATAGTCGATCGCGATGATGCGGTCGGTGGCATAGCGTCCGTCGAAGAAGGCGCGCGGCACGATCGGGTCGGCCCACAGGCGCTGGTTGACGCCACGCACGCGCATCGAGCGCTGGAGATAATACTGATCCTCGGCGTCCCAGACCGTCAGGCTCCAGAACTCGGTCGGCTCGTAGTTGTAGTTGTTGACCAGATGCTTATCGAGTGCCGAGCGCGCGCCGAGGCGGGCGAGCAGCCGCTGCATGTCACCAACCAATCCGGCGTTGCGCAGCCGGATCACCATCTTGCGGGCGTTCAGGCTCTGCTTGTGGGAGGTCGGCACCAGACTGGCGTCCATCGAGAAGATCGCGCCGACAAAGGCGGCGATCTCGATCAGCCCACCCTTGAACACCCAGTCGGGGACCCGCATGGTATGGCGGTGCAGGCCGTTCAGGCGCTGGCCACGCAGCCAGTGGATGAACTTCTCATCGAACCGGGCGGTCTCGATCTCCTTGCCGTAGCTACCCTTCTTGGCGATCCGCGCGCGGAATCCTAGTCGCTTGGCCGTGTCGATGAGATCGGCCATGATCTCGGGATCGTCGGTGCGGAAGGTGCGGTCGACGGTGAAGACGCGGCTGTAATGCCGGCCGCGCACCATGCCAGCCGCCATCATGTAGCCGGCCAGAATGAAATCGTAGAGGGACCGGCCGGAGCCGTTGGGAATCGAGAACTCGCGCTGCTGCGCCAGTACGTCACCCTGCTTCAGATATTGCGCCTGCACCCAGCCGGCCGGCGTCAGGAACGGATGCTCGGGATGTGGAAAAAGCTCACGGCCGCAGAGGGTGCGCATACGCATGACCGGGCGCTTGCCCTGATCGTGGACCTCCAGAACCTCGCGGGCGCTGCCGGTGTGGGTGATGACGAAGTCGCCAACCTGGACCTCGCCGAGCGGCTTCATCGAGCCGTCCGCCAACATCACAGGCGTGGACACGCACATGTCCTTGGCGTGGCCGGGTGGCATCGAGACGCCCTTCTTGAGGCCGGAATTGGCCTCCATCTCCATCAGCGTCTCGCCGAGGAAGCGGTGCAGCTTCGAGGCGCACGGCTCCTCCGGATTGATCACTTCGACATAGGCGGTGAAGTCGTTCGGCGCGGCCTCGATCAGCCGGCGCTCGTGCTCCTTGCGGGCACGATCCAGCATGTATTGGACGGCCTTGTGCTGCTGATGCAGGTCGGTGGCTCCGGTGAGCGCGGCGAGCGCGCCCTGAAGCTCGGGACTGTGATCGGCCTGACCTTCGGCGATCTTCTCGACCAGAGTGGCGAACTCTTCGGCCTGTTTGAGAAACGCGTAGACCCGGTCCCGATCCGCGTAAGGGTAGGGACGGGCCATCAGCTACCCTCGGTCGGTGCGTCCGGCAGCACTTCCATGAGCCGGCCGATGGCGTCATTGGCCTTGTCGAAATCAAAGCCGGGCGCTTCGCCGTCCTTGTTGGGGTCGTCGTCGTTGGCGTTCTTGCCGCCACGGTTCTTGAGCGAGTAGCCGATGATCTCGGCCAGCATCTCGACCGCCTTGTTGGCCGGTGCGATCTGCTGCGCCTTCTGGGCGATCTCGACATTCTTCATCAGCGTGGTGATCAACCATGCACGGTTGAGTTCGTGCGGGTTGATGTCGGGATCATTCTCGGACTCACGCCGGGCGGCGCTCTGCTTCTCGTAGATCAGTTCCTGCACGCGCGACTGAAGCTCAGGCCGGTTCTTCAACTGCGACGCCGAGGAGGCCGAGCGCGGGTAGCCGGCCTGCTCATAGGCATCGAGAACGGTGAGGCCGTCCGCCAGACCGGTGGCGAAGACCTCCCATTTCGGGTTACTCAGGACGGGCATCGGCCGATCCCTTCTTCTTGTTCGAGACCTTGACAGTCTTCTCCTTGATGCGCGGGATCACAGCCGGAGCCGGCCCCGGCGCGGGCGGCGGGAGCTTGATGCCGATCTTCTTCAGCGTGACGGTGACGATCTCCTCGATCATCTCGGTAAGCTCAGCCTTGGCCTCGGCCTCCTCCTTCGCCTGCTGGATACGCTCGTACATTCCGGGCGGCAGGAAGCCGGCGAAGCCCTGCTTGTGAGAGAGCGCGATGATGATCGGGACGCCGTCCTTGTCGACGCGGCCGGTGTCGACCAACTCGACCTCGTCGTCGTCATCCTCGGTGATGAACATCGACGGGACGTGGGTACGCATCTCGTCGTCCCAGTTCATTTTCTTCATGCTGCTTTCTTTCTCTTGGGAGGGGCGGGTGGGTTGATGAGGCGGATCGGCTTGGGCATGCGGCCGAGCTTGAGCGCGCCCCAGAAGGCGAGCAGCGCGGCCTCGCCGCGATCGTGGTCGCCCTTGCGGGTGAGGGTCGGCGCGAGGCACGGCATCAGTTGCGCGGCGCGTTCGCGGCTGAGGTTCTTGTCGGAGGAGACGGCGAGGTCGGACTTCCACTCCTGCGGCGTCACCTGCCGGAGGTCACAGCCGAGCATGGAGGAGGCCATTTCGACCTGTCCGGTGTAGCGGCCGAGCGAGAACAGGCCCTTGGCGTCCTGACCGGGCCGCGACCACAGATGCTCGGTGACGATCATCCACGGCCGGCGCGCCGTGATGATCTCGGCGAGGCGGACATGGTCGACGTGATGACGCGGCTTACCGTTGACGATGACCTTTATCTTCGGAACGTCGACGATCTCGATCGTCCAGTCGGTCACATCGAGAAAGGCGAGTGCGCCGTCGACGCCCGGATCGATGCCGCAGACAGGTCCCGGCCGGATGGTTTTGTCCGACCACTTCATGCCGCCACCAGATTTTCGCCGAGTACGGTCCAGCGCTGGTCATTGGCATCGGCGACGGTGCCAGAGGCGATCACCCTGTCGACCTCGACGACGCGGCCGGAGCGTGTGCCGGAAAAGGTCTCGCCGCGATATTGGACTTCCTCGGAGGGTTTGGCGTGGAAGCGGGTGCCAGTCTCCATCACCCATGCGATCGTCGCCAGCCGCAGGTTCTTGCGCTGGGTCATGTCCACGGCGTCGTCGATGATCTTGACCAGTTCGGAATCGACCGGCCAATCGAGATAGGATTTGAGATCGGAGGCGACGCGAAAGCCGTCGAGATTGCCCTGACCCTGTCGCAGTGACACTTCGAGCAGGTGCAGGAACTGCGTGTGCTCGGAGGGGAGCGAGCCGACGAACTCCTTATAGGCGTCCGGGCCGATGCGCGCTTCGCTTTTGGAAATCCAATGGAGAACGTCGGGATGTGCGGTCGTCGCGAAGACTTGCGCAAAGGTCGGCCGTGGCCGCTTGAGGGTCAGAGTCATGTGCACCGCACGCATTTTGGAGAATGTGCGGAGTCTCGACTTCTGGAGGCTAAATGTCAAGAAATTCTGGACAGTGGCTCACTATAATACCTTGACAAAGCGATCGGGCTGTGAAGCGCGTCTGCACTCAACCCGGTGTTTGTAAGTCTGAGTTTTGGATGGTGCCGGTCTGCACTCATCCTGCTGGGAGAAGGGATTTGGAGAGGATGGGATTGGGCGTGGATGGTGCCGGTCTGCACTCAACCTTTTAGAATTGGATCAAGTGGATCGTGCTGCGCTGGATCGAGTGCGGCCGGCGCGGCGGCTGTCCGGTGAGAAGGGGCGTGCCCGTCCGTTGATCTCGGGTTGAGTGCAGACGCTCTGAACTCAACCTGATCGACTGATGGATTTCTGGTTTTCTCAGCTTCTAGTTTTCTGGTCCTCTAAATTTCTCTTACCCCTTAACCTACCTAAAAGCCTTGAGAAGCAGTAGCATTTTAGATTAGCCAATAACTCTAATCCCTAACTACCGCCCTGTCTGACCGACCGGCTACCGCCTCGTCGAGGGGAGAGGAGGAGCCGACGCGTCCAGAACGGATGTCCGAACGTGTAAAGATACGATTGACAGGATTAAGCATAGGCGCTAACCATAAATGCTACGCCTTCTCTTGGCTTAAAGGGAGAGGAAGGGGTTGGGACCGGTGCACCCAGATCGTCCACTATTGAGACCGCGCGACTGCGCTTGCGCACACAGGGAAACCCGGCCCAAACAGGTTGAGTGCAGAGTGAGTGCAGAATGAAGCTGAAGATGGGAAGCGGGCGTTCGAAGGAGCGACGGTCGCAGAACCGAAACATTCGTAGCAATGCCCGCAAGCGCCGCGTCTCGCCGAGGTTTCAGAATCTGTTCGAGGTCGAGGAGGACGGCAAGGAGTTCGTCTTCACCGCCATGGAGATATGGATGCGCGCGGTCTGCGACGCCTATCTCCGGGCGACACCCTTCCCGGCCGCGACCCGGCGCGAGTATTATGGCTACACCGATCACAAGGGCATCTACCACCCGCCGATCGAGACGCCATACCTGATCGACGGCAAGCCTGTGCTCGACAGTGACGGCAACCCGTTCACAATCACCCGCGACAGTCAGGAGCGCGACTTCCGGCCGGGCGCGGTGTGGATGACCCGCAAGCTCTTCTCCTCCTGCTTCACCGACGTGTTCCATCTCGACGCCGATCCCGAGGGATATCGCAAGAAGCTGGAGCGGTCCGACGAGATGATCGAGACGTTGGGTGTCGGTCCCATGGGTCGTTACGCCATGGACGTGGACCCGAGCCGGACCTTCTATCACCCGAGCGAGCCATTCTTCCGACGCGTTGCCAAGAAGTATCTGTTCACTCCACATACGATCGAGTCGGCCCGTCACATGATTGCGCCGATCGAGGCGGAGATGTTCGCCAAGCATCGGACCCTTCCGAACGGCCGCATGCCGAAATCGACCGGCCAGTTCATGATCCAGCCGGAGATTCTGGACAGGATCAACCGGTCGGATGTCTATGACGTGTTCCGCGAGCGCCGCGCCGCCTTCAACATCGAGAAGCTTTCGGCCAAGCGCAATGAGCGGATGTGGACGTGGAAGGACATCCTCCTCAAGCTGGAGCATTTCCCCGTCTTCGATCGAGAGACCGTGGTCAGGATGACGGCCGATCCCGAGGTCTTCGGTGAGCCCTCCAACCCACACACGATCGATACCCATCTCGAACGCTGGCGGCGAACCAAGAGCAAGGGTGCGGACGACACCGATCGAGAAGCGCGAATTGAGCGCGTGCGTTACGGACTCTACCGGCCGCGCCGGCAGGCTTTCCACGACTACGATGTCAAGGAGAACTATCTGGTCGACTGGTTCTACGAGTTCATGCGCCGGCAGGCGTTCCGCCAGCAGGTCAGCCCGGATGCCTTTTTCACCTTCAACGGGATGATGGAGGACATCAGGGACTTCCATCCGGATTGGCAGAAATTCCACGGCACGATCCCGGACGCGCATTACGCGCGCATGCGTCTGAACAGGGAGACGAAAGGCTATGGCGACGGCAAGGGCACGTGGATCGAGAAGGTCACGACCTACGATCGCCGGCTGACGCAGGAAGCGCTCGACCTATTCTGCCCTGAGGATGTCGAGGACGTGATGTGGGAGCGCAGCCGGCAGAAGCGCCAGCGTGAGATGGATGAGGCAAACCGGAAATATCAGGTCCGGTGATCAGCGAGCGGGCTTGCGGATCGCTTCGAACAGTTGGTGATTGGCGTCCATCTCAGTGCGCAGGACCTCGGCCACGACCTTGCGGTGACCTTCCTCGGCGTCGCCCCATGTCGGGTAGCGCCGGCAGATGCCAAGAGTCTCGATCCAGTCGATGACCCGGTCTGGTAAACCGTCGCGCTCGGGCTCATCCTGTCGGTCTTCCCCCTTCCAGCGCTCGAACACCATCGTCTCGAAGAGCAGCGGCCGGCCGTGGCGGCTGAAATTGTGATCGATGCCGAGGAAGACCGTCGAGACCGTGTGAAGCTGGGTGTCGGCGAGCGCGACGTGCCGATCGGCCGTCTCGAACCACCGCGCCCACTCCATCAACTCGGCCGGGACCGGTTCGCGATCGCGCAGGATGTAGTGAGCGATCATGGCCGGCGATCACTCCTTGACGGCTAGTATCTTCTCGAACTCACCAGCCGCCTCCTTGATGGCCTCCGGCGACATCCGTCCGGCCGCGACCTTGATCAGCCGCATGCCGATCTGAATCAGGTCCTCCGGCGAGAGCATCGGGTCGATGATCTCGACGTGGTGGTGATAGTGCGTGCTCACCTTGAGCATGGCTGGCTCCTCGGCGACGATCGCCAAGGTGAAGTCCTTCTTCGCCTCGTCGAGGTCGACCATGAGGCCGTTCTTTTCGAGGAGTGTGTAGCTACCCATCTGCACTCAACCCTTTCGCGGCGGATACCCGGCCTTTGTCATGATTTCGTCGACATCACTGAGTGTGATATGTCCGCCATGATAGTCAAGCACATCTATGATTTCGTCGGCGTTGACATCGGAGTAGGTGGTGCCGTAGCGCTCTCGGAAGGCCTCGGTAAGATCGGACTGGACCTTCGACTGAAGCTCGGCGAGGTCTGCGGCTCTGTTGAGTAGGCGCTGTGTCAGCTTAGACATGTCAACCCATCACGAGAAGTTCGAGGACTCTCCCCACTGGCGCAGGGCCTCGTCCTTGAGCAGTTCCTTGAGTCGCCGTTCCGCGTGCTCCATCACCTGATAGGTCTTCGCCGACAGGTCGCGGATATAGTAGTTGTTGTCCGTGTTCTCGGCGATCGTGCGGTGCACTTGGATCATCGCCGGCAGGGCTTTCAGGAGACCGGCGTCGGTCTGCAAAGCCTCGGCAGCTTCGCGGGCTCTGATGTCCCGACGTGTCTTTCGCAGCCAGTCCCAGCCAAGTCGGCGCAGGCGTTCGCTTTCAGCTTCCTCGGCCATTCACCGTCTCTTTCCAGCCACGATCGTAGGCGTCTTTCTGCTTCTGGTGCCAGTTGGCTCCATACCGCCGAGGCCAGCCCCAAGCTGCATGCTTACGGCCGTTATGGTAAGCGAGCATCGGAGCCCACCATTCAACCTCTTCTTCCGTGGTCATCTCAAATGGTCTCCAAATCACCGCCCGGCCGCAGGCGCGACCGAAGCTGCTCGACCAAGTCGACCTCCAGTCCTCTATAGAACTTGACGCCGATCACCACGATCTTGGAAGCACGGAATCCAGCCATGTTCTGGTACAACCCAACCGGTCGCCAATCGTCGCCGAGGCCAAGCACGCGCTTGATTCGACGTGCCTCCATAAGGCTCGTCGCCACGAGAAGTTTGTCTGGAAACGTAAATAGGCGCGTGCTTTTAGCCTGATCCGTCATCTGCACTCAACCCTGTCTTGTCAAAGCTCGAAGGTAATCCCTGTCGCGCTTGTCCCAGTTACGCCAGCCGCGATATCTGCCCAGCATCCAGAACTCTTCACGGTCTCGCATGCGGATGCGCTCTGAAAATTCAGGGTCATCAAACATCGTCACGGTCGATCCGGCCTTGAGGCTACGCAGACTGTCTATAGACTTGGTCACGATCTTGATGATCGGTAGCTTCGGGTGGATGTCATAGTCGGACCACAGGACCGCCTCGGCGACGCGGAAGCTCGGCGCGAAGAACCAGTAGACCTCAGGAAAAGGCTCTGGCACCGGCTCGCACAGATAGAGCTTGCGGAACGCGGCCGGATCGTTCTCGGCCAGAACCTTGCGCAGGTAGTCGGCGTCGACCTTGTCCCACTCGACAATCATGCCGTCGCCCTCTTCGTGATCTCATGCTTCAGGCCGTCGAAACCAAAGTCCTCGATCATGTCGACCACGGCCTTGTAGTCGTCGTCCACCATGTCATTCAGGACATCCATCAGCGCTTCGTCGTCCTTGATCTGCATGCGCTCGGCTATCTCCCAAGCGCGCGCGAAGGACAGGTCCTCGGCCGGGATCGCAAGCTCCTCGATCAGGTCCTTGGCGCAGGCATACTTCGCCGCTGCCTCAGGACCGCTGCTCGTGCTTCCCCATTCCCAGCGCGCCGCCAGACCGGCTGCTATGGTGCGGTCCTTGCGGTTCATTCTGCACTCAACCCCGACCTAGATCGACCAGTTCCTTGAAGGCCTTCGCACCATCAGCAAGACGGAGCAGATGTGTCCGTGCCTGCTCTTCTCTCCGCTCGACGGCGGCAAGGTGTGTGACGATGCGCTCGAATGCCTTCTTCATCGCCGGATTGCGACGCAGGGCATGCTCAACGTCAAAGATGTCATCTTGGATGCTCATCCCTCAACCTTCTCGATCTCGGCCAGACGATGACCAAATTTATCGCGATAGGTCATCGCGATCGTGATCCGGGTGCCGACCTTGAAGGTCCTCAAATCCTCGCGTCTGCTGGCGCGGGCGCGCTTGATGAAGCCGGTGTTCCCCGATATGTGCATGACGTTGCCAATACAGTCGGCGCGCGAGGCGTCGACCACCTTGGTCATCGCCCAATCCGGCTCCATTCTTGTGATTTCGAGAATGGCCCAACCCCTCGAACCCAGAAGATGCGTTCCGAAACTAAGTGGCTTTTCCGGACCCGAGGGCTCATTCTTGTTGGCCCTGATGATATCCATGAGGCTAGGAGTTTGCATCTGTACTCAACCTTTCCGCCAACCTATACGCCTCCCGCCTCCTCGGCAAGAGGTTTGTCAAGCAAATCTTGACGATGGTTAATCGTCGAGACACTGTTCGCAGACACCGAAGTTCCGCTGCTCATCGAACTCCAGTTCCCCGGACTCGTGCCACCAGTTACAGACGCCGCACAATTCAATGTTGCGGTCGAGGAGCTTGTCTTTCCAGTCGATCGAGGGATCGAGTTCAAGACTCTCGACGGCTTGCTCGATCGACAGGCAGGTGCCTTGGATGTGGTGGATCAAGCGGTCGAGGTCGTCCATCAGGTCGCGATCTTCCTCGGGTTGACGCCATCCTCATTGAACATCAACGCCCACAGCCAATGCCCCATCATCCCGCCCGACTTGTTTGGCTTGGTGAAGACGCGGACAAACTTGTCCTGATCAGGTGCAAAGAAAGCGAGCGCTTGATCAAGCGTCTCCTGCGGCGGCTGGTTGCCAATCACACTGATGAAGCAATCGTCATCGCCGTCGCTCTCGATGCACTTCCCGATCAGCGGCTTGAACATGCCGCGACGGGTCTCGACGACGAAGCCGACGAGCTTGTTCTGGTACTGATCATACCACATTGGCGATCTCCTTCCGGCGCTGCTCGATGAACTCAGGAGGACAGCGGCCGGTGAACTCGCCCCACGGGATAAAGCCCCAAATCTTCCCGTCGACGACGTTGAATCGGCTGTCGCAGTCCGGATCACCGCAGAACATGTTGACGCTCGCGCCGCCGCGTGGACCCTCGAAAAGTCCATGCTTGGACTTGCAGTAGGGACATTTGCTGGCGTCGTAGATATAGCGCAACTGATCGTCGGGAAGCTCGCCGGCATCAGCCGGCCGCTCCCAGTTCTTGAAGGCGTCGGCGAGGGCGACATTCACCCTCGCCTTGCCATAGCCGAAGAGGCCGGCGATGATGTTCCTGATGCTCATGCTGAATGCACTATCTTCGCGAGCGTATGCAACTGCTCCTCGCTCAGGGACTTGACCAAGGACGCAAACTCGTCGCCGAGGGTAGCGCCTTCGGTCAGGAGCGCGTTGCGCATCTTCTCGGCGTAGGCAGACTGCTTGGCTGCCTCCTCATCGTCCTTTTTCTGCTTGGCAGCCGCGTGAAGGGATCGTAGAACTTCACCGTCCTTGATGAGTTCGAGGATCGCTTCGCGAATGGGCTGATTCTTCTTCGCAGTGAGGTCAAGCGTGCGATGTGGATAATACGCCGGATTGTGCACGCGACGGCCGTCCGGCGTGTCCATCCACATGTCCGCGATGCTATTCTTGTGGATCGTCTCTTCGACTTCGCCGTCGCTGTTGATCCAGACGTGGAAACGAGCGTCCCCTTCCGTCCAGTTAGCGGTGAATCGTGCGTGCTCGAAGGTATATCCGAAGGAATCACACTTGATCGTGATTTCAGGCAGCTTTGACATGCGTGGGACGGCATTCACATGGACGCCCCTCAAGCCTTCCTGCGCCTTGTTGATGGTGTCCGCGATCGAGCGCATGTTCGGTTCGTTGGTCATTGGTCTCTCCGTGTGTTGACGTACACATATCTACAGTGATTCTGGACAAAATCAAACAGAAAAACTGGACGTGGTTAACGTCAGTCCTGTGACGACTCGCCTACCGGCGCGAACATCGCCCGGAGATCGCGCATGATCTGGTCGTATTCCTCGCGCGTCTCCTCGTCGAGGAAGTGCGCGACCTTACCCATGACCTCCAGACCCTCGGGACACACTCCATGATGCCCGAGAGCCTTGCAGAATGCGGTGACGTTTGGGTATCCCATCAGTGCACCCACTTGTTACGGATCAGGTAGTCGACCAGTTCTCCCCACGTTCCTTCCTTGTAGCGTCCGCCAACTGGAAAGACGTAGTGGACGGTCTTACCGTCGCGACAGAGTTCGCCGATCATCCGATCGGCCTTGGCCTCAAGCCGCTCGCGCCGGGCAAGCCAGCGATCGTCGGCCTTCATGCGGCGTAGCTGCCGACCCTCCAGATACCGCTCGTAGTTTTGATCGCCGGCCATCACCCTACCTGCCCCTTGAAATAGTCGATCGCCGCAACAATCGCCGCGAACTCCTGATTGGTATAGCGCCGGCTGTCGTGATTGTCGCGCAGGGAAATAAGACCTTCCAGCGTCGCCGCGTTCTTCTCTCGCCGCTCTTCGGCAGCCTTCTTCCAAGCCTGCTCACGCTGCTCGGCCTCTTCCTTCTTCTTGGACTCCGCTGCCTCGATCTCCTCAACGCTGCGCCAGAACGATTCGTTTGGATACTTCGTGTAGGCTTCAAGGATGCGTCGAGGCGCACCTTCCTTGTCGTAGATAAAGGGAAGAAATGCGCTCTGAGGACGCCGCTGATAGATGTTCAGATAGTCCCAGCGACCGCCCCATCCGTTCCGCATGGCAACGAAGCCCCGGTACACGCCGTCGATCATGACCGCGTACATGTTGCGATATCCGAACTGGGGCTTCGGCCGCTTCTCCAGCCTGACGCGCTGGGCAGCTTCAGCCTCAGCGTCGGCGAGTTCTTTGAGCAGGTCCGTCATGCGTAATCTCCGTGTGTTGACGAAGACAGAATTACACCGATTCTGGACAAAATCAAACAGAAAAACTGGACATGGTTAATCGTCGGGCAACCACGTCACGTCGTCGGTGGTGGTGTAGAACCGATGGGACTCGTTTTCGTCGGGCATGACGATGAAGTCGTTCACGCCGTTGACTTCGACGATCGTTCCCTTGTCGCCGGTACTTGGTCCCCACGAGATTTGGCGGATATACTCGACCCGCATCCCAACCCGCCACGCCTCAGGAACGCGATGATTGATGATCTTGAGGATCGCGTCGACGAAGTCGTTTCGCGCCTTTAGGATCGCGTCTGCCTGCTTTCCGGTGACGTTCGTGAAGATGTCACTGCCGTTCGGATCGGTCACGTCGACGCGTTGATGTGCGTAGGGCTTGTGCTGATCCTCGGGCCGGAAGCCGAAGACCATCCATCGCGAGAGCATCGGCGTCTCTTCGTCGATGTATTTTGGCTTCTTGAATGGCGCTTGCCGCGCCACGTCAATTGGTAGCTGCATTCACGATCCCCATTGCTCGGTGTCTAATGATCTCTTGGCGACGGACAGGCTCCATGACCGCCTCGGACAGGGTTAGAGCATTGTGCCCGGCCTCTGTCCACGCGACGAAGGAGTCCTTGAACCGCTCGAAGCCGCAGCGTCCGTCTGCACGCCGCAGGTAACCGGCCTTGATCGCCTTGTCGAAGAACGGGTGCTTGGGATTGTTCGGCTCCCACGGCTCGCCCTTCGACTTGCGGAAGAGATCGACGAGAAATTCGGTCTCACGTGGGCTCAGGATCGACTTCATCTGCACTCAACCCTCCCTATCCAATGTCGACGGCATGTCCTTCCACGACGCCGGTTTTGTCACGCGGGCGAAAGGAGTGGCCCTTGACGTGGTCTCATTGGACAGCGCCGCATTGATCTTGCGGGCGAGCTTATCCAACACCTTGGCCGAATCCGTGTCACCATGCGCATGAGCCTCGTAGGCAGCGTGTGCGACGACCATGAACTCAGCTTCTGAAACGTTGACCGATGCCATCAATCAACCCTTCCTCACCAAAATATACTTCGGCACCTTTGTGGCCCTGCGTGCGACGAACTCGTCGACCAAAGGCTGTATCCGCTGCATGTACTCCTGCCGCAGGTCCTCAATCCTCCTCAGCAGCCCCTCTTCGACCTTGTCATAAGGCTGCTCGATGGTGACCAGTTCGTGCTCTCCGGGGTCGATCATGACAAGGCCCAGACGACGCCGGCCACGCCAACACAGAAGAGGATCATCGTGAGCACAAACAAACGCCACCACCACGGTGAAGGCGCAACGTAGTCGCTCGAATAATAAGGATAGTAGGGTATTTCTCCCTCTTTCTCCCGGCGACGCCGATCTTCCTCGATCAGAATCACTGCAAGACACGCGGTGGTTGCTGCCGTAGCTGCTGAGGTTGCTGCACTCATTTACAGAACCTCCATCTCGGTGTCGGTGACCTCGGCGCGGATGCCGAAGTCGCCGATCGGCCCATAACCTTCGACGAACTCATGCCGGTTGTGGCCAAAGTCGGCGACCTCGCGGGCGGTAAGCTGAGCAATGTGCTTGGCGTGGTCTTCCACGTCATAAAACGGGAAGAAGTGCGCCCGGAACTCCTCCATGAACGGTTCAGTGAACTTGGACTCGTCGAGCGTGACCTTGACGGTCTGGCGGACTTCGATCTCAAAGGTCTTCAAGACTGGACACTCCCTGCTAGTCCGAGGCGCTTCCACGCTAAATAGGGACCGCGAGGATCGCCGATCCACTCACACTCCCCGGCTGCGACGAGCTTGTCACCCAGAGGCCAATCGGCCTTGAAGACTTCAATGCCGTCACAGTCGATCACGTTCTGTTTCATCTCTGCAAGGGCTTCGGTCACGGTCAATTTACGCGGCAATGTCGGGCACTCCTGCGGGTTTCTTTTCGGCCGGCCACAGATAGTGCCAGCCATATTCCTGATAGAGCAGGACCCGATCGAGGCACTGCTGCGCAGCTTCCCGCGCCGTCTTGCCGCGTCCATTGAAGCCGACCTGCTGCTTGAACTTGCGTGCGTATGCCCGCGTCCCCGAGCATTCACCGTGGCGATACGGGTTGAGTTCATAGGAGGCGTCGTTGTAGGGCACCTGAATGTGGCAGTCCCACAGACCGGGCTTAGTTGGCTTGGTTTGATCTCGATCGTAGGGGTCCGCCATGAACGGATGCAGAGACGGTAGGCCGTAGCGGCAAAGCTCTTCGAGGATCGCTTCCAGCGTCATGTTGTTCATGGCTTATTCCTGCTCATGGCATAGCTCTGAAGCGCGATCCGAAAGACCTTGCGGGTCTCCTCCAACCGGGCGATTGCTTCTGACATCTGAAAGGGCAAGGACGTTTCGACGCGCGCGGCAGCGTTGTCGACATCGTCCCAAAGGGACACAAGCCTGATCAGCGCTTCATCCATCGTCGTTCTCCGTCACTAAGTCGTCGATCTGCTGAGCGCGAAATGTCCAACGGTGGTCACAGTGTAAACACTCACCGGAGACGCCGACGAAGCTACCAAACATGGTGTCACCGGGCGTGCGATCGAGGTTACCGCCCTCGACCCGCCATGTCTGGTGCACTTCCTGTGTCTCGTGAATGTAGAAGGAGCGAGAGCGGCACTTTGGGCATCGCTTCTTAGTGGTGGCTGGTCTCTCATTATTCATCAGAGGCACCCATAGCGTTCGCCGATTTCGCGGACGGCGGGATCAGTCTCGATGATTAATTCCTTCGACATCCCCTGAAAATTACGATCCGGACCGACTTGGAACCAGTATTCGATCTGGTCGATGTAGCAATTGCGAGCCGTCGTCTTGGTCGGCTTCTTCAAGAGCTTCGCCAAATCAGTCTGATCGACATACCCACCGGTCATGTCGTTGGCCGGGCCATAGGCCCAGAGATATTCGTGATCGGTACGTGCCTGTTCGTAGGTATGTCTAGGCATCGGACTCCTCCTCAAGCGACCTTGCGCGGCCGGCCGCGCTTTTCCGGCACGGACTCGGGAACCGGCTCGACCCCCGCCGCAACATGCCCGGCCTCGAAAGCCTCCGCCAGTCGGTTCGACAGCAGCGACATAAGATGAAGCTCCATGGCGAACGCCGGATCGGTGCGCTGCATGTCGGCGGAGCGCGACGCATCCTTCTGTGCGCTGGCGCGCAAGGTCTTCACTACGATCGGCCAATCCATCCGAGACTCCTTTTCGTTGAGACCTATACCTGACCTCCGATGCTGTCAAGAAACGTTCCTAACTTTTGTAAAGAACCTCTGGACATTTCCGCTTGGTAAGGTTAATGAGCCGGATATGGAAGACGTGATCTTTGCAGCGGTAGTCGGGTTTGGCCTCGGCGTAGGCGTTTCCCACTGCATCCGTGCGGTGCAGGAAGGGTCACGCCAGATCAAGGCGTGGCGCATGCGCCGCAAACTGATCCGACACATCCGCGAGCTAGAGGATCGCGCCATGCGAAACTTCAAGGTCTGAGGAAGAGGCAGGATGGCCAAAGACTATAAAGCGTGTCCAGAATTGCTGGACGCCGATCTCGCCAAGGTGATGAAGAAGGTGTCGTACGCGGTCGAGCGGGCCAAGGTGCTCAACTCTCCGCATGAGGGCTATGCCTATATCTTCGCGTCCATGGAGCAGCTTTGGAAGGGCGTGACCGATCCCGCCGCTTCCTCGACGAAGCCACTCCACGATGGCCTCAACCTGTCCGGCGCGGCGGTCCGCTACGTCCTCGATCTCACCACGCTCTCCCATCTGCCGGGAGAGGATGATCTTCAGGTCGCGCTCGACGCCGTCGAGCAGGAAGTCCGGAAGGCTACTCTCAAGCACAAACCAATGGTGTCCGGCTTCGAGGCCTACGGCGTCATCGCCGAGGAGGTCGACGAGCTTTGGGAACTGGTGCGGCCCGATGAAGGACGTACGCGGATGGCCCAGACCGAGGCCTTGCAGGTCGCTGCCATGGGCGTCCGCTATGTCCTCGACGTGGTGGGAGTCGACTGAATGTCGCTCGATCGCCCCATCGAAGTCCCGAGCCGCCGCACCTTCAAACTCATCGTCGGCCGCACCGAACTGATCGCCCGCCGCGCCCGCAAGGCCTTTGGCCTGCCGGAAGCCGAGTGGCGGACGATCGGCACGTTCGGCGGGCTCCAAGCACTGCCTTGCGAACGGATCGTCGTCCTCCCCGGACTGGATTTTGATGATCAGATGGTCGTCAACTGGATCGAGAATATCGTCCGTCTCCGTCTGGTTCCGGGCGGCGTCATGGAAGTCCTTTCATAGAAGGAGACAAGTCATGGGACTGAAAATACTGGGCGCGGCCGTCCTCGTCGCGCTCGTAGCATTCGGCGTCTACTGGGTCGTCGAGAACGTAACTGTGAAGAAGGGAAAAAGGAAATAGCATGAAGGGAATTTTTGCAGCAATTGGGACGATCGCAGTGGTCGTTATGTTCGGCGCGCTCCTCAGTATCGAGACGATCGATGAGGGCGAGCGCGGCGTGGTCCTGCGCAACGGTGCGTACTCGTCGATCGCCGAGCCGGGTATGAACTTCATCACCCCGCTGGTCGACAGCGTCAAGTCGATTTCCATCCGGACCAACTCGCGGCTTTATCAGGACGAGCCCTTCTATTCGGCCGACCGACAGGCGGCGACGATGACGGTGTCGGTCACCTACAAGCTCGCGGCTGACAAGATCGCGCAGATTTATTCCGAATATGGCGGCGAGGAGGGCGTCCTGACGCGACTCGTCGACCGACGTGTGAAGAAGGAACTGAAGGAGGTCATGGGCACGTTCACGGCCGCGACCGCCATCACCGAGCGCGAACGTCTCGGCGTCGAAGTCGCCAAGGCCATGACCGAGAACATCGCCGGCCCCATCCTGATCGAGTCGGTTCAGATCGAGGATGTCAACTTCTCCGACGCTTACGAGAAGTCGATCGAGAAGCGCATGCTCGCCGAGAATGAGGTCGAACGCCTCAAGCAGGAGAAGAAGCAGGAGGCCGAACGCAACGAGATTACGGTCGCCAAGGCGCAGGCTGATGCCGACGCGATTCGTAAGAAGGCGCAGGCCGATGCCGATGCGATCCGACTGAAGGGCGACGCCGACGCCTCGGCGATCGCGGCACGCGGCAAGGCGCTGCGCGACAATCCGACTGTCATCGATCTCGTGAAGGTGGAGACGTGGAACGGCCAGCTTCCGGCCACCATGGTGCCGGGCGGAGCCCTGCCGTTCGTCAATCTCTCTCCGAACTGATCTGCACTCAACCCTCACTAAAGAAGCCGGCGACACCCTCGCCGGCTTTTGTGTGTCCAGAAAAAGTTTATTGAGCCGCTAAAAAAGAGTTGACACAACCTCCGACCTGTGAGAGAGTTCGCTCCGACTGATGCGGTGTAGAGAAGCCCGGTCAATCTCGTTTGGTTCATAACCAGAAGATCGCTGGTTCAAATCCAGCCGCCGCAACCAATTTCGTTAGGAGAACACCAGTGCGCAACCTGATCGTCCCCGTCGTGGAGATCATTGAACCGACCGAGGAATCGGGCCGGAAGGTATTGCGCGACTGAACCAATCAAGAGTTCTGTTGGCAACTTCAAAGGCCCGGTGAAAACCGGGCCTTCTTTTTTGCCTGATAACTGGGTGAAGCTCGTGCAGAAGAGTACCGGCCTTGGAAGCCGGATGCCGGAGGGCGGAACTCCGCACCCAGACCAACAAGCCCCATCGGGTCGGGGCGCAAGCCTCGGCCCGGTGTCGTCCCATAGCTCAACGGTAGAGCGTCCGCTTGATAAGCGGTTGATCTGAGTTCGATTCTCAGTGGGACAACCAGTTCAGACCCTTAGCTCACTCGGGAGAGCGCCTGTCTTACACACAGGAGGCAGCCGGATCGAAACCGGCAGGGTCAACCAACCTCGACTAGCTCACTCGGGAGAGCGCCGGCACGACACGCCGGAGGCACGTGGATCGAAACCACGGTCGAGGACCACGGGCGGTCCTTCTAAACTGGACTAGGTGGCGCGCCTTTCAAGCGTTGCGATGCGGGTTCGAGCCCCGTCCGCCCGACCAATTTGGCCCATTCGTCTAGTGGATAGGACACCTGATTCTCAATCAGGAGAAGACGGATCGAAACCGTCATGGGCTGCCATCCAAAAAAGAAGCCCGCCGAAGCGGGCTAGACTCATGGTCAAGTCTGGGAAGAGTCCACTTTCACTCTTGAGATTGCTCCCTCTCAAAAATGATCAGAGCACCATGCTCCGACTTCGTAACAGCCCGACATCTAGCCCTCGTGACTCGATCGTCAACCTTTTCCGATGTAAACTTTTTCTTGAGACGGATGATTTTCTTGCTTGACAAACGTCTCAGGATTGTTCATCATTCGCGCTGAGCTTGGCTGACGCCGCTCTCAGGTTCACCGTATGGGGACCGCAACAGAATTTCGGAATGAGCCCTCGGAGTCGACCAGCGGATATCCGCTCTCCTGAGGGACGTGAACAAGGAAGACCGCTGTGAAACAGCAGTATTGGCATCAAATGACGAGTGGGACGGCGCAGTCGCGCCGCGCCTCCTTGCGTCTGCTTGATACCAATCTGTTCGGTATCATGGGGTCTTCTGGCGACGGAGGTACTGTATTCTAACAGTACCATCCTCGGATCGATCAGAAGGCCCCGGCGAGAAATCTCCGGGGCCTTCTTGCATTTGGACCTTAGTTAGGGTCCCGTTCTTTGACATCGTAGGAATGATGACATCAGAAACCCCGGCCGGGAATCCGTCCGGCCGGGGCTCGTGGATCGGCTTGTTGTAGCGGTAGCATGCGGGTCTCCAAAACCCTGCGGCGGGAGTTCGAATCTCTCAGCCTTTGCCACGATCTGATACCTTTAGACGTATAGAGCCGCGCGCTCTATACCTCTAAACGTATCAATGCCTTGCTGGCGGAACGGAAGACGCGGTCGGCTCAAACCCGGCGACATCCTCCCGGTTCGAATCCGGGGCGAGGCACCATCTATGGAGTTGTGATTAAGCGGACCGCTAGAGGTCTGCGAGCGGGACTGCCTATCCCGAACAGGCCGTACACCTGTCCCTATGGGCTCCGGTAAAAATCCGGTCACACTCCACCAGACATGTCCGAGTGGCGGAATCGGAAGACGCACTGCGCTCAGACCGCAGAGCTTCGGCGTGGGAGTTCAAGTCTCCCCTCGGACACCAGATTGGCGACGGCGACTCTCTTCATCAAAATCGCCCGAGAACAAAGGCCGGTCATGAACGGCCGCGCGATCGGCGAGAGGGTAATCGTGCAGGGTCCGGGATCGCGTCCGGATCGGGTCGACAGGTGTTCGGCCCCGCCAAACAAACATGCGCCTATGGTGGAAAGGTAGACACGCGGGACTGAGATGCCCGTGCTTCGGCGTGCAGGTTCAAGTCCTGCTAGGCGTACCAGACATGCGGGCTTGCTCTCGGTGAGTTAAGAGGCTTCCAATCTCCCAAGGCCGGTTCGATCCCGGCAGTCCGCTCCAAACACTATGCTGGGATGACGGTAGAGGTAACCGGCCGGGTTGTGTCCCCGGAATCGCCCGTTCGAGCCGGGCTCCCAGTTCCATTTTCAATGGGCCATTTCCCGTCGTGGTGAAGGGCTCCGACTGTCGATCGGAGAAGGAGGGTTCGACTCCCTTATGGCTCGCCATTTATGCGCACGTAACCCCCTCGGCTACGAACCGAGAGTAAGGTAATGGAGGAAGATGCAGGTTCGACCCCTGCCGTGCGCTCCAGTATGTCGAAAAAATCTTAACACGATTGCAAATTAATGCTTGACGGGCGGCGCAGTCGTGAAGTAGTTAGAGGACAACAAGGCGACGGCGATCGGCGACGAGAACCGGAGCAGAGTTTGGCGGCATGGCGTCGTCAGGGTAAGCCGGGCAACCGGCCCAAAGGAGGGTTTCCCATAAACCTCCACGCGGGTAACCGCGTCCAGCCATGCAAGCCCAGTCACGGGGACACCCGGCTTACCGGAAGGTGGGCTAGGCCCGAAGATCAGGCAGGGTCCGACCCGCAAGGTTGGATAAGAGGGTAGCCGATGGTGGCCCTCAAGCGCTCGCAAAGCGCGCCCGGCACGCAAACTGATCGATGGCCGATGATGAAGGGTAGTCAGAAGGTTCGAGGCTTAGCGGCCGAGGGCGTCTGGCAATGTGGCAAGGTCTCGGGCTGAAATGACCCGTGATCTCGAAGCATGATCGAGTAGCGTTAGCAGCGCGAAAGGTAGCAGCAGGCGTGTTGTATTCTGGGTCCCAAAAGGGCTTGGAGCAACTGGGGCAGCACGTCTCGGTGGGTTGCGAGTAGCGCAGTTGGTAGCGCAATGGCCCTCTAAGCCATCGGTCGCCGGTTCAAATCCGGCCTCACGATAACAAAACGCAAAGCCTGTCCCGGTTGCGTGTGAAAGATGCCTAATGCCCAGCCCTGCGGGGAACTGGGTCACCTGAAGGTCGCAAGCTGGAGGGTGTCGGTGAGGAAGAGATCGTAGCGGTGTAGCAGCCGCGAAGAGCCCGCAAGGCTCACGGTCGACGAGACGCCGAATAGCACGCAGCGACGCGCGAAACGCCACGCGCTAAAAAAGGCGGCATTGACGAATACGTCGAGACATAGCAATATGCTCGGCGTGGACATCCCGAGAACCACGCTCGCAAGGCGTCGGATAATGCGGGAAGGTCGTCATCGAAAGCGGTAGTCTCACGCTTTCGGCACCTAGATCGCCTTTGGCGGGAGGTCGGCAGCTTCGGCAAGTCTTGCGACTCCGTTGTGTTGACACTCCATCTAACGATGGCCTGCTGGCCTCCCTCCAAAAGCGATCTCCTCTCCGTAGCTCAGTGGACCTAGAGCAGGGAGCTTCTACCTCCCGTGTCGGGAGTTCGAATCTCTCCGGGGAGGCCATAGGCACGCAAGGGCGAAGGTCTCGTCAACCTTCAGAGCCTTGCCTAGCGACAGGTGACCCCTGTCGAGAGTTTCCAAGGATTGAGCCTTCGGGCTCTCCGAGCAGGGGGAGAGGGACCGGCCCCAAACCGGATCATCACCCGCTCAGGGGACAGGAGTGATGACCTGAGCCCCACCCCGCGAAATTGCAGGTATAGCTCAGTTGGTAGAGCACTAGGTTGCCAGCCTAGAGGCGCGAGTTCGACCCTCGCTACCCGCTCCAATTCCTTCCGTAGCTCAGCGGACAAGAGCGCCGGCCTCCGAAGCTGGAGGGCGCTGGTTCGATCCCAGCCGGAAGGTCCAGTTTCGGCAGTAGCTCAGAACGCGACGAGCAGCGGATGGTCTGGCGTGGAATAACGTGACCTTCCGGACATAGCGACCCGCCCTTAGACAAGGCGTGGCTGCAAAACCTCGGTGCTGTCTAGCCGGGGAGATGACGCGGGGACACTCGCCCGCCTGCCGGATCATTTTTCAGAGTTTGGGGACGCATGTTCTAAGGGTTAGCGAGCCCGCCTTGCAAGCAGGCTGTTGTGAGTTCGATTCTCACCGTCTCCACCAAAAAAAAAAAACCGCCCCGGAGGGCGGTCAGTTGCTTGTCGTTGCTGTAACGCGGACAAGGAACTCTATTCTCCCTCCGGCGTACCCGCCAACTGGTCACTGATTGCCTGAAACTTGGCGTTCAGGTTCTCGCCGAGTGCGCCAGCGCCGACGACGATCGCCAGCGCGATCAAAGCAGCGATCAGGCCGTATTCGATTGCAGTTGCTCCAGACTCATCGCTCTGGAAGCGCTTCAGCAGTTTCATCATGTCTGTTGCCTCGTGGTGTTGTGATCAGCACAGCGGTTGTAGCAAGGACAAGTTGCGGCTCGATTAATCGAGACAGTTAAATTTTGCCGATATATGTCAGTGGTAGACGCCGTCCGTGGTAAGGACGGAGCCGTGGTTCAATTCCACGTGTCGGCTCCAGCTAATGTACCCGTGGCCGAGTTGGTCGATGGCGTCGGACTCTTAATCCGCCTGCGAAAGCACACCGCTGGTTCGAATCCAGCCGGGTACTCCATTATTTATTATGCCTCGAAAGCTTTGCGAGTGAAGCAGGCCGTTCGTACCGGTCAGAAGCGGGTGCAGTTCCCGACCGAGGCTCCAGACAATGCCCTGAAAGCTTTGAGAGTGAAGCAGCCGCCTTGTAAGCGGTAGAAGCGGGTGCGGTCCCCGAGCAGGGCTCCAGATCGTGAACCGGTATCCAAGTTGGTCGAAGGGCGCGGACTTTTAATCCGATGGCGAAAGCCCACCGTGGGTTCGATCCCCACCCGGTTCTCCAGTGTTATGATTGCGAGTGGCAGAGTGGTAATGTTCCCGGCTGTTAACCGGTGGACCCCGAAGGGGGCGGAGGTTCGATCCCTCCCTCGCGAGCCAATTTTTATGCCTTGGTAGCTCAGATGGTTAGAGCGCCGGATTGAAACCCCGGAGGTCGGAAGCTCGAAACTTCCCCTTGGCACCAGTTTATTCGGCAGTCGCTAATGGTAAGCACGCTGACTCTGAATCAGCCGATGTACGTTCGACCCGTACCTGCCGAGCCACCCTCACTCCTGCCCTGTCGTCTAAAGGTAGGACGCGCGCCTTTGAAGCGATGAGTCCACGTTCGAGTCGTGGCAGGGCATCCAGTTTTTCTTGACACTGCCGTAAAGAACCCCTAAACGGAATCCCGCAAGCCTAACCACAAGGGAGTTCCGGGCATGGACAGAAACGACTTCGAGAAGCTGGTCGAAATCAGCAAGCTCAACGACGAGGACGCGGCGCTCGCAGCAGCGAACAATCTCCTCGGCACCGACCTCACCGACGTGACCAAGGCGGCTGCGGCCGTCAATTCGATCCTCGGAAAGGGGGATGTCGGCGGGAAGATCGGCAATGGCGACACCGAGTCGTCGATCGCCACTTTCGGAGATGTTTCGGCCTCGGCCAATACCTACCCGGTCGCGATCGTTCGCCTGATCGTCAAGGCGGTGCAGGTCCAGTCGCTCGACAAGTTCTTCGACGACAACAAGAAGAAGGGCAAGAAGTCCACCGAGACCGGTCTGGGCGCTGCGCCTTCCCGTTCGCTCGGCGCGGCGCGCTACTGATGACTGTCCTCGTCTATCGTGACGGTGTCCTTGCGTCGGATTCTCAGTTGATCCGACGCAACTGGAACGTGCTCGGCCACGCCGAGAAGATCGCTCGCGTCGATGTCGATGGTGAAGCCTACCTCGTCGGTGGGACCGGCGAAGCGCCCTACGTCGCCAAGTTCATCCGCTGGTGCCGCTCGGACAACTTCCCCAAGTTCCTCCAGAATCTGGAGTACAGCAGTCCTCGGATCGAGCCGACTGGGAAGGACGACAACTGCACCGGCTTCGTGATCAAGCCGGACGGCGTCTGCATCCGCTTCGAGGGGGACGATCCACCTTACGAGGTCGAGAGCGAATGGCACGTCTTCGGCTCCGGCGACATGATCGCCGTGGGTGCTCTGGAGATGGGCGCGACGGCCGAGCGCGCCGTCGAGGTCTGCATCAAGCACGACATTCTGTCGGACGGCCCCATTCAGGTGGTCCGACGCGATTAACCCAGTGGAGCACGGCGGTAGTGCTTTCCCCTCATAAGGGAGAGGTCGCAGGTTCGAATCCTGCCGCTGGGACCAGTATGGAGAGTGAACGGGATAGGTTCCCGGCCCGCTTGGAAGGCGAAGCGCACCGCAAGGTGTGGGATTCGAGTTCTCCGCTCTCCGCCAAGATGCCCTGCCGAAGCGGTCCTGTTGGCTCGATAGGATGGCGCGAGTAAGAGGGCTAGGAGACAGGCCGGCGCGCCCGTAATCGAGCGCGAGCGATACTGGCCTGCTCTCCGTCTCCTCCATTTCATTTCTGGAAGGTGAACCGGCTCGGGCCGGCTCCGTTTGCTAAACGGATGAGACCCGCACGGGTTAGTGGATCAGGGCCACCGCCTTCCGCCATTTATACGCGATTCCGGATAAACTCGCTTTATACGCGATCGCGCATCCGAGGGCTGGGCACGAGTGAGCCTAACCGCCTGTAAAGCGGCCGTCTTAGACTGTGGGAGTGCAAATTCTCTCCCCTCGGACCAGTTATGGAGAGTGAACCGGACAGGCGCGCCGGCACCGTCTCGAAAACGGTTGGGACCTCGGGAGAGGTCTGCGGATCAAGACCAGCCGCTCTCCTCCAGATCGTCATCATTCCTGCGATGTTAGTCTCTGCACTCAACCCCTAACCATCAAGGCCCGTCTCCCACCGGGCCTTTTTCGTGTTTGCAGTAGTATTCAAAGTTAGTCTGCACTCAACCTAGTCTTGTCTCGCAAGTATTCTTACAAAGAACAAAGTTGTTGCAATATCAACCAGATATGCTATGATATAGATGCTGCCAATGAGGCGGAATGTTCTTTGAAAACCTTATAGGAGTGTCAACATGAGTGAGCAACAGCCGCTCAACCACTTTATCGTGGTCGGAGGAAATTCGTGGGGCAAGGCCGAGGATGTCGACAAGGCATTCTGGAACTGGTTCAAGCATGAGCGCCCGAAGGGTGACACGACCCTCCGCGTCAGGCAGGTCAACAAGGATGCTTACGTCGATGGGCTCGGCACCCTCTACGCCCAGCCCAACAGCGTCGCGCTCCCGGACGTGCAGGTGACCAAGGCCTTCATCAAGAAGTACGAGGACGTGATGCTCGATCTCGAAGAGCTTCTAATCCCGGTCAATGACGCTGTCGATTTCGACAAAATGTGATGAGTACAGAGCCCCGGCCGATAGCGGTCGGGGCTTTTTCATGCGTACACGTATGAGTCGCTTGCCCGCCTTCAGAAAGCACCCTAGATGGTGCACCCACCCGGCTTAAAAGCCGACGAATTATGCGACATAATGACTTATGATTTCGTCCGTTAATTTCCAGCCTCCTTAACGCACGAGTTATACCCATGATGCCATATTTCAGATAAGGTCTGACCTTGGGTGAGGTAATCGTCTGCGGAGAACCGCAGCAACAACAAACCAAGGGGACAGGGAGTCGTTAATGGACATCGATGCGATGTGCGCCCAGATCGACCGCGAGATCGAAGCATTAAAAATCAGAATAAACAAATTGGAGGATGTCAGAAACACGATCGAATCTCTCCGAGAGCCGATCGAGGCCGGGGCCTACCACTCCTTCAAGAAAGCCGACCAGCAACGACAAACGGAATCGCACGCCGCTCCCAAGACTCGAAAATCGAATGGCCCGGTAAACCCACCATCTACGAAGCGCGCCGCAAAGGATTTCATGTCGGCCGTTATCGAGAAAAAACCGCCGATAAAGCAGCAAATCACAACCATATTAATTGGTCAGGAACGTCCGATGACGAGCGCCGAGATCATCGCAGCGCTCGGTGATGGTATCCGCAAGCAGACGGTATGGGCCGCTCTGTCCGAGATGGCCAAGAGGGGAATACTGGTCAAGGACAAGGAAGGCGACGCCTACCACGTCAAGGAGTCGGCTAAGTAGCGTACCATGCCGCAAGATCGTCGGAGCCGCCAATGCGCACCGTTTCGAGGAAGACCTGCGGAACGGTCCCGTAGCGTTTCTTGAACGCGCCCCGCGCCTCCTCAGTGAATGTCGAAAGATTGATCTCGGAGAAGGTATCACCCATCTCCCGAATCAGCGCCTTCGCGCGGTCACAGTATTTGCAGTCGTCTTGAGTGATGATCTTGAAATGCCGCATTTGCTCAGGGGAGTTGGAGACGTGAGCCGGAATTGAACCGGCGTGACCGGGGTTGCAATCCGGCGCGTAAGCCACTCCGCCACCACGTCGTTAACCATAAGAGTGAAAAGATACGCTTGACAGTCGCGCAGTCTTGGACAGATACTCTGGACAGTCCGGGAGGTCAAGGATTACCTCTGACCGGCTCAAGGAGACCTGTATGAAAAACCGAACTGTCGCCGATACGGCGCGTGCGCTCGCGGTCGAGCATCACCGCAACCAGACCTACGGCAATCTTCCCTACACGCACCACCTGACGGCCGTCGCCGGGATGGTGGCACTGTTCACGACCGATCAGGAGACCATCGCGGCGGCGTGGCTGCACGACATCGTCGAGGATACCGATGTCGAGAGCGAGGACATCCGCTACGCCTACGGCAACGAGATTGCGCGGATCGTCGACCTCGTGACCGATCCCGAGGGATTGTCCCGGAGCGAAGCCAAGGCCATCTCACTGCCGCGCGCTGCGTCCGATCCACGGGCGTCGCTGGTCAAGCTCGCCGATCGCTACTGCCACCACCAGCATGACCTTCTGACGCGCGATCCGATCTGGGCCGGCAAGCACATCGACGAGTTCGATTTCTTCATGATGACCTTCTTCCAAGGTGGTCGCGAACAGATGCCGCTCTACCGCATGATCGCCGACCAGCGGATGCCGTTGCAGCGGCTTGCCGAACTCAGTCCTGTTCTGGCGATGTAAACTAATTCTTGACAAACGACTCCGATCGGAGTAGTAAGAGCATGGTCACGCGGTGGGCGTGACCTCTTCAACATCATGAGGGTGTCTCATGCGCACTGGCGTCTTTATAGGGCGTTTCCAGCCCTTTCACTGCGGCCATCTCCAGATCGTCCGCGAATCTCTTTCCCAACTCGACAAACTTCTGATCCTCGTCGGCTCGGCCGGCGCGGCGCGGTCGACGCGCAACCCGTGGCTGTTCCATGAACGGGTGCAGATGATCAGCCGCACCCTGTCCGACGAGGAGATCGGCCGGGTCGAGTTCCTGCCGATCTGCGACTATCCCAGCGATGAGCGCTGGATCGCTGAGGTCCGCAACAGCGTGAACGAAAACGCCTATGGCGACGACATCGTTCTGGTCGGCTACTCGAAGGATCAGTCGAGTTTCTATCTGAAGCTCTTCCCGGACTGGGGCTCGCTCGACATCCAGTCGACGCGCAGAACGCTCGACGCGACCACGATTCGTAACGCCTATTTCTCCTTCCTCAAGAAGATCGACGCGACGGCCATGCCTGCTGAAGTCGGGCAATATCTGAACGACTGGGTAAGTTCCGACTTCTATTGGAATCTCCACTACGAGCACGAGTCGATCTCGCGCTACCGGCGCTCGTGGGAGGCGGCACCCTTCCCGCCGACCTTCATCACGGTCGACGCCGTCGTCGTCCAGTCCGGCCACATCCTCCTGATCCGGCGCGGAGACTATCCCGGCAAGGGTCTGCTCGCACTGCCGGGCGGCTTCATCGACCAGTACGAGCGCATCCGTACAGCGGCCGTGCGTGAACTGCGCGAGGAGACGGAGATCGCGGACGGGCGCGGACGCATCCCTCCCGGCCGGCTAGACACGTACATCACCGAGAGCAAGGTCTTCGACAATCCCTATCGGTCAACTCGCGGTCGGACGGTAACGCACGCCTTCCTGTTCCGTCTGCCGGACGCCAAGCCGTTGTGGCGGGTGAACGGCGCGGACGACGCCGAGAGTGCCAACTGGCACCCGGTCGACTCACTGGAGCGCGGTGAGTTCTTCGAAGATCACTTCAGCATCATTCAGGACATGTTGGGACTGTAATCATGAAGATCAATCCGATTCTGAATACCGACAGCTACAAGACTTCGCACTTCCTCCAGTACCCGCCTGAGACGGCCTTCGTGAACTCTTACATCGAGGCGCGGCCGGTGGAGGGCTACGACGAGGTCGTCTTCTTCGGCCTCCAGATGTTCATCAAGGAATATCTGCTGTGGGGTCCGCAGGTCACCGCCAATGTGATCGATGAGGCTGAGGCCTTCTGCGAGGCGCACGGCGTACCGTTCAATCGCACCGGCTGGGAGATCATCGCTCACGAATACGACGGATATCTACCACTAGAGATCAAGGCGCTTTCCGAGGGCACGGTGGTGCCAACCGGGACTCCGATGGTGCAGGTTGTCAACACCGATCCGCGCCTGCCGTGGCTGACCAGCTACGTCGAGACGGCGCTGCTGCGCGCGGTCTGGTATCCGTCGACCGTGGCCACCAACTCGCGCGAGATCAAGAAGGTGATCGTCGACGCGCTGATGCGGTCGTCCGATGATCCTGCCGGGCAGGCCCCGTTCAAGCTCCATGATTTCGGCGCGCGTGGTACGGGTGCAAATGAGCAGGCCGGCATCGGCGGCGCGGCGCATCTGGTGAACTTCAAGGGCACTGACACCATGATGGGTGCGTACTTCGCCCAGCGCTACTACCATGCTGGCATGGCTGGCTTCTCGATCCCGGCCGCCGAGCACAGCACGATCACGTCGTGGGGTGCGGATCGCGAGAACGACGCCTATCGCAACATGCTGGAGAAGTTCCCGCGTGGACTCGTCGCCGTCGTCTCCGACAGCTACGACTACTGGAACGCACTCCAGAAGATTTGGAGTCGTGACCTGAGTGCTCTCGTGAATGCGCGCGAGGGGACGTTGGTGATCCGCCCGGACAGCGGCGATCCGCTTGATCTGGTCTTGTCGTCGCTGGAGATGCTTGCCGACGAATGGGGCTTCACCACCAACTCGAAGGGCTACAAGGTCCTGCACCCGAAGGTCCGCCTCATTCAGGGCGACGGCATCGATCGCGAGAGCCTGACCGAGATCGTCGACGCCATGATCGGAAACGGCTGGTCGCTCGACAACGTCGCCTTCGGCATGGGTGCCGGCCTGCTTCAGCACGTCAACCGCGACACGCTGCGCTTCGCCATGAAGGCCTCGGCGATCGGTCGCACGGATGGCTCGTGGTACAGCGTCCAGAAGAAGCCGAAGACCGACCCGTCGAAGGCGTCAAAGGCCGGCGTGCAGCATGTCATCCGGATGCCCGGCACCGAAGGCATCGTAACCATCCCCACGGAAGGACCATACACCGTCCCCGGCGATCTCCTCCAGACGGTCTACCGGATGGATGATCGTAGCACCGTGCCGATGATCAAGCACTGGAACTTCGCCGAGGTTCGAGAGCGGGCACAGTACAGGGGGCTTTGATGGTTCAGATTGTCGGTCGGGACGAGTCGCAGGTGTTCGAATGCACCTGCCGCTCGTGCGCCTCCCGGCTCCGTTACACCCGGTCGGAAGTCCAGACCCTCAGCTACACCGACTACGGTGGCGGTAGAGACACCGTCTGGTATATCGTCTGCCCCGGCTGCGGAAAACAGGTTCAGGGCGTCCAGCATTAACCTTGCCTGAACTGTCCAGATTGACTTGACGGGTGGTGTCTAGTAAATCTATCAACGTCAACACGACGGAGATAGATTCATGGGCACCGCCCTTGTTCGTTTTGTGCCTCGGATCGGCGATATCATCCAACTGCGCGAGGATCATCCTAGAGCGGTGGAGGATGCCAAGTGGCGACAGCGACCCTACACGTGGCGCGTCACGGGCTACATGAAGGCACATGTGCGAAAGCCGTCGAAACTGACTGGATTCGAGGCCATCATCGCAGACATCCTCGAAGAGTCGTGCCGCGAGTTCGATACAGGCAAGGGTAAGACGCGCCTTGCATGGTGCGACGAGACCCAAGCTGAGTACGTCTGTGGCTCCGGCGTGGCCGGATGCTGTTACCCGATCGAGGACGTGGTAGTCGTCGGCCGGGTCAAGTGGAAACAGTCGATGATTGACGAAGCCGCAATCAGGTCGCGGCGTAATTGGGGAGAGGTTTTGTTCTGATGAGACCAGTTGAAGAGCCGAAGACCGTAGCGGCCGTGGGACCCGGCAGAGACAGAGAGACTGTCACCACACATCCTGCCTTCGGGCAGGTTGGTGTCAGTCGTATGACCGGAGGGCGTGCCAGCCTCTATGGCTCTGACTTCCAACACAATGCCACCATCCGTCTCAGGATCGCGCGCAGCGAGCTTCACCGCAGCCTCTATCACGATCGACCACATGCTCGTGGACAGTTGATCGAGATCGATATGTCCGAGGCGCAGTGGGCGACGCTGATCTCGTCGCCTAACGTCGGCGACGGAACTCAGTGCACGATCCGTTACATCGGTGGAGAGATCATCCCTGCGCTTCCTGATCCGGAAGCTCGGACGAAGCAGTCTGCCGAGGAGTTCAAGGAAGCCTCGAAGCGGACGGTCGGACGCATCAAGACGGTGCAGGAGAGGATCGACAGCATGAACCTGCCGAAGGGTAAGACGGCTGAGATCAAGGACGCTCTTGATATGGTCATTCAGGACCTCACCGCCAACTATCCTTTCCTCGCAAAATCCTTCGCCGAGTACACGGAAGAGGTCGTCGAGAAGGCCAAACAGGAAATACACGGCTACATGCAGAACGTGATCAATCGCGCCGGCATCACCGCTCTCCAGTCCGGCCCGCTGCCGCTCCAGATCGAAGCGTCCAATGACGACGACGGATAAGGTGTTGGAGAGATACCGGCGCGCGCTGATAGCCGAGGCGCGCGCCGCTCTAACTGAGATCATCGAGCGCTGGGGTCCTCTCCAACGCATTGTCATTGCCGGGACCGGTGGACGGAATTTCCTTAACTTGAAGTTCCTCGATCTCTCGATGCAGCCGATCAAGTCCATCCTCAACCCGAGCTTCATCACCCACGGGAACGCTACAGGTGCCGACAAGCTGCTCGGCTTCTGGGCTCGATCGAACTCAGTCGGCGAGCGTGCACTGCCGATCACCAAGGCCGACTGGGAGCGCTTCAGGAAGGCCGCAGGGCCTCGCCGCAACCAAGCCATACTGGACAGCCAGCCGCGCCCACATGCCGTCGTGGCCATGCCCGGAGGCTCCGGGACGGCCGACATGGTCTGCCGGTCGCGCCAGCAGGGTTTTCCGGTCATTGATACCGAGGAGATTTGGAATGGCTGTCTGGATTGAAATACACTGCGACACGCCGGCTGAGGATGTGCCGGACAGTATTTGGCGCAAGGCTCCGCCCTATGGGATGATGTCGTGCGCCACGCAAGACGCGGAAAACTCAGGTCTCCTGTTCAGGACTGGGCAGCGGCCGGACTGGATGATGAAGCGATCGGCCGAGGAAGCGAGAGCGCGTGGCTACAAGAGAACGCGCAAGTACGGATGGCAGTGCCCGTTCTGTGTCAAGCACCGCACCAAGTTCACGACGACGGAATGATCAGTGCTTCGGCTGCTGCTGATAGAGGGCGACGACCTCAGCGGCCGTCGTCTCCTCGGTGATCGTGATCATGGGACAGTCGCAGGTCTGCTCGGCATAGTGCGGGCAGTCGCCTACGTGCTGCGCGCAACACAGGAATACGTCACCGGGCTTTGCCTCGGCGAGGACTTGGTTGATTGCGCGCTCAAGCTTCTGAATCTCTGTCATGTCAAAGAGATAGCATGACAGAGGCTCATTGTCGTCAGTTTTGTGTCTTGGGAAACGGGTTCGTGCCGGTAAGGTAAACTGGCGGCTGGTTGCTGCTCATGACGAAGCACCAGACGATGCCCGTGCGCAGGACCTCCTCGATCTCCTCAGGCGAAAGTTGCCACGCCGAGATCACCTGTGATCCGTCCATATAGCAGGGGAGGGGCTTGACGCCGGCACTCCCCTTTGGTGCGCCGAGGATGTCCGTCTGACCGGCAAACGCGACCGGCTGGGCCATCAGAAGAGACCCACCCAGACGCCGAGGCCGTGCAGCCAGCCGATCGGAGGGACAAACGTCCCAAGGAAGAGGAGGGCGATCCTGTCGTCGACGATCGAGACGTAGAAGTGCGTCAGCCACGACGCGAGCATGGTGAGCCAGAAGGCGAGGGCGAAGAAGGCGTTCATGAGTACACTCCCATTTACGTTCTCGGTTAGATATTCTGGACGTATCTGTCAAGTTTTACTGAAAAGGTGGCTCAGGTCCAGCGATTGTCGGAGGAATCTCAGGCACGTATTGTAAATCTGGGTGTGCGCTGGAAAGGCAAGCTCGAACGGCTCCCGGCCGGCCATGATCTCCAGCGTCTCGACCTGCTCGTAGTTGGCATGCTGGTCGAACGGGATCGGATAAGCCACGCCGAAAATTAGGTTGTGGCCGGACGGAACCGTCATGACTGCAAAAGGCCTGCTCGCGATCTCGACCTCGTGCCCGGTCTCCTCGCGAACTTCGCGCGCGGCTGCCTCCTGCCACGTCTCGCCAAACTCCTGATAGCCGCCCGGTAGCGCCAACTTACCGTGCCAATCGTCCTTGAGACCGCGCTTCACCAGCAATATGCCGCTGAACCTGTTGTCAGTGGTCAACGGCACGACGGTGACGCAGACCGTTGGAATGTTCTTGTATTGAGGCTCTGCACTCATCCTATTCATCCACCATTTCCCCGCATTGACGGCATTCCATCACGCCATCGTCGTTGCGGAACCAGTTGCTCTCATTGTGACAGGGGCAGGCGGTGCGCAGGATATGTCGCATCTCCTGCTCACGCAGCACCGCGTCGAACAGGTCGTCGGCCGCGCTACCCATGGCACGCCGGCCTTTCGAACCAGTCCACAAAGAAGTAGGTCCACTGACCTACCTCATCGTCTTCCTTCGACCTGTCCTCGATCGAGGGAAAGAGATTGGTAAGGGGTGCTTCAGCCCATTCACCCCTATCGTCGAGAAGGCGTCCGTACCGCTGCGGAATGTCGTTGTTGATGACGACCCGCTCCCGCAATTGACTATCGTCGAGCTTCAACGCCGGCATGGTGGTCCAGCCAAAACCAAGGGCGACCTTCTTACCGGCAAGGCGTCTAAGACCAGCCGCCACCCGGATCAGGTGCTCACAGACCCGGTCATATTCGACTGATGAGATCGCGACGAAGGCCTGTGGACGCCGAGGTTCCGGAACGTTCTTAGGCGGGTTGGCCCACGGAGAAGGATCAGACATTAGTCCCTCCATGTTTCAAAGGCGTACCAGTCTCCGGCGATCGACTGCTCGAAGCGATAGCCGGGAATCGGTGCTGGCGTGACCACTGGAAGCTGGAGCGCACGCCTTCGCGACGTGTCGAGATAGGCGGCGACTTCGCGCCGCCCAGTCGGGAACTCAACGACAACAGATTCCATTACCGTCAACATCCCTCGTAGAATGAAATCCGAGCCCTGCCGTGCAGATAGACGTAGCGCTCGGATGTTTTGGATAGGGCTTCCAGAGCCCATTCACGGTACGGTTCGACGTACTTTGGGTCTGTCGAACCGTACCAGATGCCTTTCTTGCTCCACTCAAGGAGCAGCCGGTCGCCCATCTGCACTCAACCCTTGACGTTCACGAGCGTCCGCAGCCGGTGCACGACCTCGACGAGATCGGACTGGGCGGCGAGCACCGCGCCGAGGTCCTTGTAGGCTGCCGGGCTCTCGTCGATCACGTCGGCATCCTTTCTGCACTCAACCCCCTCGGTCGCCTTGATGTGGTCTTCGAGGCTGATCGCCTTGAAGGCCTGACCACGGCTCATGCGCCGGCCGGCACCATGCGAGCACGAGCAGAAGGAATCGTGATTCCCCTTGCCGCGCACGATGTAGGAGCCGGTTGCCATGGAGCCGGGGATGATCCCGAGATCACCTTCGCGCGCCCGGACAGCGCCCTTGCGCGTGACGATCACGTTCTCGCCGAAATGATGCTCGCGAGAGATGTAGTTGTGATGGCAGTTGATCGCCTCTTGGGTTACAGCGAACGGCGGCAGCACCTTCCGCAGGGCCATAATGGTCTGGTGCATCATCTGCTTGCGGTTCTCCCACGCGAAGTCCTGAGCCCAGCTAACCGCCTCGACATAGTCTTGGAAAAGCTCGGTGTGTTCGACCAGATAGGCGCAGTCCGCATTCGGCAGGTACTCGGTGACGTGGTAGCGCTCCATCTCCTTCTTCGCCTGCTCAATGAAGTAGGAGCCGATCTTGTTGCCGATGCCACGCGAGCCGGAATGCAGCATGACCCAGAGGTCCTGATTCTCGTCACCGCAAAGCTCGATGAAGTGGTTGCCGGTGCCGAGCGTGCCGAGATGGTTGAGGCCGTTGTAGCTCTTGGCCTTCGGGTGCTTGGCGATGATCTGTTCGTAACGATCGAAGAGACCATTCCAGCGGTTGAGTGCAGAGGTCGGAGCGTTATCCCACGCGCCGCGATCACCCTTCTCACCGTTGTTGGTGCGACCGTGCGGCGTCGCGCGCTCCATCTCGGCGCGGATGTGGCCAAGCGAGTCGGGCAGATCGCTCTCCTTCAGGGAGATGCGCCACGCCATCATTCCGCAGCCGAGGTCGACTCCGACCGCTGCCGGGATCACTGCGCCCTTGGTGGCGATGACCGAACCGACCGTCGCTCCGATGCCGACATGTGCATCTGGCATAGCGGCCACATGCTTGTGGATGAATGGCAGGCTGGCGATGTTTCTAAGTTGGGCATAGGTGCCCTCGTCGAACTCGACGCCCCTGTTCCACGCCTTGATATGGGACCTCATCTTGCCCTCTTGGGCGATAAACTCGAAATCGGACATGTTGCCCCACTTATCCCTTGTTAAAACGCGACAGAGTCTATTGATTGTCGCGATCGCAGTCCGTATAGATTTCCTTGCCGATTGTGTCAATCAAAACTCTACGGGGAGGCAAAAAACATGTTGGACGATCTCGTCCGTGCCATCTTCACGATGCACGACAAATTCGAGCGGGTTTCCGCCCTGCACGATATTCATGAGGAGCTTACCGATGAGGCGTTCTGGTCCCTGTTCCGCAGGGTCTGGCGTGAATCGGAATCTCTCTTCCTGCATGGAGTTGAGATCAGGAACATGCTGACTCTGGCGCGCATCCAGTCGCCGGCCCGGTTCATGGCGATGAGTGCCGAGGAGCTTGACTTCATCAAGCGGGCGGCGCGGCGCGATGCCCCTCTGAAGGTCTATCGCGGAGGCTCTGCACTCAACCACACAGGCTTCTCGTGGACGACCAAGCGTGCCCGCGCCGAGCAGTTCGCCAACCTCTCCGGCTCCCACCAACCCACGGTGACGGTCGGACGCCTACCGGTGCCGAATGTCCTGCTGTTCCTGTCGGACGAAAATGAAGTCATTGCTTTCCCGGAAATGGTCGAGGTCGATCGGATCGACGATCACCATCCTCCCTCGGAGGCGGACATCAAGCTCAGGCGATTCCAGATCGTCGCTCAGGCCAAGGGTCCTCACGCGCTTGAGAACCTGACGCCGGCCGAATACTTCCACAAGCGGATCAAGGACGGAGCCATCACGAAGGAGGCTATCGTCACCCACCTGCGGAAATCCGAGGAGTTTCTTGAGCCGTTGGGTTTCACGACGCGCCTCGCCACGATTCGCGAGACCTTGGCAGGACTGGAGGACGGCTGATGGCCTTCGGCGCGCGACAGCATGACGACAAGTCGTGGCGGCTCTGCCATCGCAAGGGCCGCACGATTCTCTTCTGGAAGGATGCGGAGTTCCCCGGCGTCGAGATCGTCTTCGCTTCGCAGGCGAAGGCGAAGGCCTGCGCCGACTCCCTCAATGAGCGTTGGAAGGAGTACGAGCAGGTGGAGTTCGGGAAGCGGAAGCCAAAAACTGATCCGCAGGACCTCATCAACTTCATCTTCGCGGCGATCGTGGAGCATGGAGGCCTGACCACACAGGCGCAGAAAATTTTGACCGGCTAGGCAAGAAACACTTGACAGCACCTCGGTCTTCGGAGTATGTACGTCGCATGGTCGTAATCCGGGAAACTGGATTGCATGCAGGACGCGGGGGCGGAACCCGCCGCCTCCACCATAACCACACTGGCCCGCGTTTGGGGTTAGATATCACGCCTGTGGGCGTCACTGGCAACGGCCGCGCCTTCCACAAGACGGCAGCGCTCAGTGTGGTTATGATGGGGGCGAAATAGGATCGACTGCTGTGAGCAAGGGGACACGCGACCCGGTGAGGTACACCGTTATCGTCCGAACCTAGAAACTGTCGCAAACGACAATTTCCCTGTGGCCAACCGCCTCGCGGCGTAACCCACTGGGCATCCCCGGCCTGTAAACAGAACAGGGGAAGAAAGCCCGGCTCCAGCCGGGCTTTTTCTTTTCAACATCAGCACGGAGTCTTTATGCAGGAAGCAATCCTTCAGTTCTTCGCCTACGAGCATCTTCCGGCGCACTTGCAGGACATCTCTCGCCCGTTCGGCGAGATGGCCAAGAGCATCGTCGACACGCTGCCGCGCAACCCCGAGCGCACCGTGGCACTCCGAAAACTCCTCGAAGCCAAGGACGCGGCGGTCCGCGCTTTTCTCTTCAAGAGCGAATGAATCAAAAAGGCCCGGCATTGACCGGGCCTTTTCTTTAGGCTGCCTCGGCGCTCTCGCCGACCCGCCGCAGAGTGAAGAGCGGCGCGCCTTTGGCGTCCTTGCCGACGTGCAAGCGGACCTTGACCTCGACATGGTGGTCGCGCGCTTCCTCCCACATGATCTTGAAGATGTTGTTCTGGATGCCGGGCACGAGACGCGAGAAATCGCGGTTGACATCGTCCACGTCGATACCTTGAAGCGGTCGCGCCTGTCCGTTGACGCGAAGCTCCATCTTGTTCTCCCAGTCGACGAACCAGCCGGCCATCTGGTGCTGGGTGAACGGCTTCGACTCGACGAACGGTACGAGTGCGGTAATTTTGGCCTTCGAGGCGACCTCGCCGAGGAAGACGTTCCACGCCTGCCGGTCCGAGTTCTCGGCACGGACGTACTTGCAATTGACGCCAAAGCCTTCGACACCGATCGTCTCCATGATGGAGCCCATGACGGCGCAATACTGCTCGAACGACGGCAGCTTGAAACCCTTCCAGTTGCGATAGTCCCAGCCGGCCGGGCGGTTCTGGAGCCAATACTGGACCAACAAGATAAGGTATTTGAAAAGCTCCTCGCGGTTCTCTTCGACATAACCCTTGAGGTCGTTGATTTTGAATCCCTTACGCTCGGTCGGATCGTCGAGCGTATCGAGGAAGATCGGCAGCACGCGGCGTGTGTTCTCCTCCGAGGTCCGCACGCTGTTACCGGCGACGATCACCTGCATCCGGTTCGGAATCTTGGTCATCGTCGTCTGGCCGAGGATGCGATCCTCCCATTCCGCCGAAGTCGCGAGGTTCGCCAGATGCGGACTGCTCAACGGCTGGGTCAGGTTGTCGAAGAAGGTGACGTTGGTTCCGGTCTGGAACCGGGCCGTGATCGCCTTGCGAAGCTCCTCGTCATTGTGCGACATCGCCACGGTGCCAGGATTGGTGCCGGTGGCGATGTGCATCGCCGTGGTGACCATGAGCGTCGCGCCTGTGCCGGCCATCGGCTTGTTGACCATGTAGAACGGACTGTTGCCGTCGAACATGGATCGGACCAGCGGCTGGAGCATCATTGCCAGAAGGTGGCAATAGGAGGACGCGCCGCCGTCGCCGACTTCCGCATCCTTGAACGGGAAGTCGGAGAACACGTAGCGGATTTCATCCTTGGCCAAGCGCAGGTTCTCGGCCGTCACCGGGAGCAACTTGTCCGGCGCATAGGCGCTTTCCGCATTCTCGGAGAGGCGCAGGATACGCCGGCCGTCGCGATCATAGCCGGGCGTGGTGACCAGCTTGCCCTCACGGGTGAAGTAGGGCAGGTCGGAATAGCCGTCGAGCTTGTGCAGCTTCAACCGGGTCGACATGCAAGCCTGCTCGGCCATCACGTCATTGACGGCCTTTCGATTCACGGTCCCATCCGCCGTGATCTCGACCACGTCCAGTTCCTCGATCGCCACCGATCGCATCACCGGCTTGGACAGAGTCTCGGGATGGAACTCGTTATTGGTCGACCGGACGCAGCGGATTTTCTCCGAGCCGTACAGGAAGAGCATCGGCTTCTGATCGTTCACCGTGCTGACCGTGTCTACGAAATAGTCGATCGAGCCTTTCATGTTGGCGTCGATCTGCGGCACGATCGGCTTCTTCGAGTTCTTGAACGCCTTGTACCTGCGCTTCAGATTCTTGACCACGGAGGCAGGGTCCGGCGTCTCGTCATCAACCTCGACCGCGCCGCTGGAACGCAGGCTGTTGATGTGGGCGATCACGTCATCCTTGACGAGTCCGAGCTTCTTCGCCAGCGTCTTCGCCAACTGACCACGGTCCGACCGGTTGAGTGTCGCAACCAGTTCGTAGACCTCCTTGATCTGCGAGCGCTTGGCCTCCTTCGAGATTTTGGAGATGGCCTCGACCGCCTCCTGATGACGGTCGGAATAGGCCTTGTCCTCGACCTCGTCGTCATCCGCATCCGGACCGGCGTCGTCCTTGGTCTTTTCCTCCTCCTCGTCCTCGCTCTCGACCAGATAGACCTTGTCGTTGAGGACGTTGTCGGGGAACCAGTCCTCCTGCATCGCCTTCTGGAGCATGACCAGACGGTTGCGGCCGGCGCAGCCGGCGTGGCTGCAATGGAAAGCAAAGCTCTCCGCCTCCATGCCGGCCGACTGGATGAAGCAGCCGGGATCGTCGGGATCACCGGGATTGGAGTGGTCGTCGTCGAACGGACACTCGACCGTTAGCTTGTCCTGCGTCTGCTCGACGCGGATGCGATCCGAACAATGATCGCGAAAGACGCTGGCAATGTCGAACTCGTGCGCGTGGTCCTTCGCCCACTGACCGAGATCGAGGCCGAGTGTCGGTGACATGGTGCGGCCACGCATGGTGCCGCCCATGATCGCGGCGGCTTGATCGAACGGATCGTCAGAGACGCGGCTGGTGGTGGACGCGGCCGGGACATCCTCATAGGCGACCAGCTTACCGCAGGTCAGCATGATGCGATGGTTGGTAGAGTCCTTACCGTGGCGCGGCAGGTAGAAAAGGCGGCTCGGGTCGCGCGCGACGCGGTCGATCTCGACGCCGATCGAGCGGCCCATGCCGAGGACCTTCAATTCCCACTGATGGATCACGTCCTTATGCGCGCCTTGCTGCTGCGCGTAGACGAAGGCTTCCTTGAGCGGGAAGATCACGCGGAACTTGTCGATCGGCCGGGTGCGCAGGATCAGCTTCATGCCGTCCTCGTGACGCTTCTCCACGAACTCGGAATGGTCGCACACGTCGGAGACGTAGTTGGTCTCCTCGCGCATGTAGCGGCGGATCAGTTCCGTCGACTCGGACGGCTCGATCTCATTCTTGAGCGCCCAGCGATAGAACTTGTCGTAGGCGATCTCGATCTCGGTCGAGCCATGGCTGTGCGTGGTGTAGAAGATCGCGGCCAGACCCATCTTGCGGACGCGCTGGAAGGTCTCCTCCATGGACGCACCCGAGTCGATGTCGAGCCCCATCATCGAATTGCGGATGACGTTGGTCTTTGTGCGCCGCTTGGTCTGCTGCCCGAGCGCGCCCAGCACGACGGAGTTGCCGTCCTTCTTACCGGCGACGTGCTTGGAGAAGACGGTCTGGAAGATGTCCATGAACGGCTTCGGGTCGTGGGTCGTCCACTCCTTGGCCTCTCGATTCTTGGCGGTGGAGATGGCGACTTCGAGCGCCTGCATCTCGGGCGTCACGTCGCCCCAGATTTCGGCGTCGTTGATGTGGCCGGACGGCTCGGTCGCCGGCGCGGCCGGCTCCTCGACAGGGGCGAAGAAGACCGCCTCGATTTCCTCCAGAGTGAAGACCCGATAACCTTCGGTCGCGCGATCGGCGTCCGCGTCCGACATCTCGAAATTGTTGATGGGTAGCGGGATCAGGCGTTCAACCGTATAGGTGTCGTCCTGTTGCGGCTGAAGCTCGTCGATCAGACCACGAAGCTCACCGTCCGAGGCGTCGGTAAGATAGACATCCCAGCGATAGCCGTTGCCTCGAATCGCGAAGCTCGGCGCGAACACGCCGGCCTCGACATTTCCATCGTCCGGGAACTGGAGAGCGAAGCCGGCGAACAGTTCGCCGGCCACCAGATCGATGAAGACCTCTTCCTGCTCCTCGATAAACTGGACGATCTCGGCGTAGTCGCCGGTCGTGACGATGGCTGAGCCATCTGCATTCAGGAAGTCGAGGTCACCGTCGACGTGGCCGAAGGTTCCGCCGAGCCATGTCTGGAGGAAGGTCTGTTCGCTGGGCATTCCGGGGTCTTTATCGTTGGGAGAACCCGGTGTCTACCAAATCTTGACGGAATCGTAAAGTGAATCTTGGCGATGGCCCATCACAGGGCCATCACCAGACGCTTGGCCTGCGGGCTGGCGTCGATATAGAGCGCAGTCGTCGTCAGAGACGCGTGACCGGCCAACTTCTGCACGTCGACCAGCGAGCATTCCTCCTGACCGGCCGACCTTGCCAGCCGGGTGATGAAACCACGCCGGCCGCTGTGCGACGACGCGCCCTTGAAGTTGCAGGCCTTGTAGATCGCCTTGATTTGCTTCTGGACCGCATTGGGCGTCATCTGCTCACCGAAGCGGCTGAAGAAGATCGGACCATCGGTGATCTCGGCCTCGGCGCAATACGCCTTGAGCGCCTTGAGCAGGACCGGATGCATCGGGATGTCCCGCTCCTTGCCGTACTTGCCGGCCTTCTTCGATACATGGAGCGTGCCGACGATCCGGCCTTCCACGTCGCAGATATCCTCATACTCCAGATAGGCAATCTCCTGCGCACGCAGCGCCGCATAGTGTGACAGCAGCAGCATCAGGCGATCGCGCGTCGGGAACGTCGACTCGTCGCACTTGCCGAGCGCCGTCTGCAACTGGTCAGGGGTGAGAATCTTGGCCTTGCCATGCGCGCCGCTATGCGACGGCTGCACCTTGGTGACGACCGGGGTGAGCCGGGTCTTCTTGCGCGGTGGGATGCGGACTGCGATGTTCATGGCCTAACTCCGTTGTGTTGACATGCACAGAATTAGACAGAAATTCTGGACGTGTCAATACGTTTCCGGAGTTGAGCCCTCTTTTTTATGATCGATCATCCCGTGCACTGGACAGTCCTTGGCGACCCGGAAGCCTGTCCCGTCCGGGCAAAGAAATTCAATGACTTCCTCGCGCGTCAACGCACGGTGGACGCAGGTGCAATCAAGCATTTCGGGATCGTCTGGGCGCATGCGGAAACCATAGCACACATTCCTCCGATCCCGAACCGATTCGTACTCCGGCTCATGAGCCGTTGTTAAGAATATCTGGACATTCGCGCTTCTTGTGGTTATCAGCCCGACGTTAACCATAGGAGTACCCATGGCCCAGCTTGGATATGCTGCCGTTCGGCAGGAGGGTGTCGGCGTCGCGTTGTTCACCGACATCGGCAACTTTGCCTTCGCCGCTTCCGATCCCATGCACAACAACATCGTCGCCAAGATCGAGGAGCAGGCCCCTCTCCACGACTTCGACTACATGCTGACTGGCGAAGAGCTTACCGCACCGGGTTCCGGCACCGGAACCTAACGTGCAAGTCCTCATTCGCCCCGAGGGCGAGAACTACCTAGACTTTCAGCATAACAGCATCCGCTACGCGCTTCGGCGCAAGCGGACGCTGATTGCCGACCAGCCGGGCCTTGGCAAGGGCCATCCCCTGACGCAGCTTTTGCCGACCCCGACAGGATTCCGACCGGTCGGCGATCTGCGTGAGGGTGACCACGTCTTCGGATCGGACGGCTCTCCAAACCGCATCATCAAAATTCACGAGCGCGGTGTCCTGCCGGTCTATCGCGTCATGACCAGCGACGGCGCGTCTGTCGTTGTCGACGGCGATCATCTGTGGACCGTCTACGACTACGTGGCCGGCGACTTCGTGACGATCGGCACCACGGAAATCGCGGCGCGGCTGTTGAAGGGTGATCAGTTCGATCTTCCGGTAGTCGGCAAGCCGGTCGAGTTTCTGGCCAAGACCTACGAGATCGAGCCGAGACTGGCCGGCGCACATCTGATGCGACCGTGCATCGAAGGCTATCCCGTCATCGACCCGCTCGCCTATGTCGACGGCTCGCCGGGGCAGCGCATCGCGTTCCTGTCGGCCATCATCCGCAATCATGGCCGCGTGCGCGGCGACATGAACATTCGCCTGTTCATCAAACATCACAACGAGCCGGTCGCCGACCTGATCGAGGCGATTGTGCAGATCACGCGCAGCCTCGGCGGTCTGGCGCTGGTCAAGAAACTACCATGGCACAATCGGGTCGACATCTATCTGCCCGACGATCTGTGGCTGTCTCTGGTCGGTTATCGACCAAACGTCACACGCATCCATCGCCGCTGGAAACACTTCGTGCCCGGCATCCCGCCGCGCTCGATCACGCAAATCCTGCCCTGCGGTCAGGAGTTCGTCCGCTGCATCGAGGTCGAGGCTCCGGACAGACTGTACCTGACCGATCAGTTCATCCTTACCCATAACACCGTGAGTGGCATCGGCTTCTGCAACAACCTGCCGGAAGTCCGGTCGGTGCTGATCATCTGCCTTGCCAGCCATAAAATTCACTGGGCGCGCGCCGTCGAGAAGTGGGACATCCACGGACTCAGCGTCGGCATCGCCGAGGGCGACTTCTTCCCGGATACCGAATGCGTCGTCATCAACTACGACATCCTGCACCGGCACTATGAGGCAATCCGCGCCGGCACGTGGGACGTGCTGATCTGTGACGAGGCCCACTACCTCCAGAACGAACTCGCGCGCCGCACCGTCAACGTGATGGGCTCCTACGGCAAGGAGATCAAGGTCACCGAGGAGTTTCGAGACGCTGACAACAAGTACCAGCGCGAAAAGAAGAAGCGCCGCTTCAAGGAGATCAGTGCCAAGCGTGAGCTTTACCTGACCGGGACGCCAATCCCGAACCGCGTCAAAAACATCTGGCCGCTGGTCCGGCGCTGCGATCCGGACGGGCTCGGCCGCAACTACCGCGCCTTCGCTTATCGCTATTGCGGTGCCTATGAAACGGCAATGGGGCTCGACGACAACGGCGCGACGAACCTCGACGAGTTGCGCAAGCTCATGCGCGACCGCTTCATGGTCCGCCATCTCAAGGCCGACGTGCTGAAGGACCTACCGCCGAAGACGCGGCAGGTAATCCCGCTTTCCTCCGAAGGCTTGGTCAAGAAGGTCGCGGCTGAGAAGAGCGCAGTCAAGGCGCTGCTGGCTCAGTACGAAGCCCATCTCGGCATCCATAAGGACATGCCAGACGCCGACATCGCAGAACTGGTGATGAACGCCAGACCGCAGATGTTCGACGACTACGCCAAGACGGTCGACGGCAGCCTCGATCCGGACACGCCACTGAACAAGCTCGCGATCGCCCGCGCCGAACTGGCGCTGGAGAAGGTGCCGATGATCATCGAGCACGTCCAGAGCCTGATGGAGCAGGGCGAGAAGGTCATTGTCTTTGCCTACCACCGGGCGGTGATCGAGGCGCTGAAGAAGCGCTGGGACAACTCCGCAGCCTGCATCTATGGCGGTACGCCGACGAAGCACAGGCAGGCCGAGGCAGATCGCTTTCAGGACGACCCGGACTGCAACCCGTTTATCGGTCAGTACACCGCTGCTGGCACCGGCTACACGCTGACGGCCGCGCGCTTTGTCGTCTGCGCCGAACTGACGTGGCTGCCACACGAGTTGTGTCAGGCCGAAGACCGCGCTCACCGTTTCGGACAGACGGACCACGTCATAGCACAACATCTGGTCGTGCAAGGTTCTCTCGACGACAGTCTGCTCGGAAAGATCGTGGGGAAACAAGAGATTATCGATCAGGCGCTCGATGGTTAGGAACGCGACGTTCCTAACATCTTCTTGACTGTTAACCATTTCTCGACCTAATCGTAAAGAATAACTGGACACACCAAAAATCAGGAGCGGCCGATGTCGTGGATCAAAACCGGCACCGGGCGGCGGATTGATTTTCTCAATCCCGACCCCACGCAGATTACCCTTTTCGACATCGCCAACTCTTTGTCCCGCGTGTCCAGATTCAATGGACATTCGCCTTTGAAAGTTGGGCAGCATATCTGCGAAGTCGCGCACCTGATGATGGAGCGCGCGAGCGGCCTTGGCATGTCGGATGTCGAGATCGCCGAGGCCGGCATCGTCGGCCTCGTTCACGATTTCCCGGAGTTTGCTGTTGTCGACGTGCCGACGCCGCTGAAGCGACTGCTCGGTGATGTCTACAAGCAGATCGAGGCACGTGTTCTCGCGGCCGTAGTCGAGCGCTTCGATCTGCACGGCCTCATGGAGAAGTATGACGATCTGCTCCAGTGGGCCGACCGGCAGGCGGTCGTCGAGGAGGCGCTGCGCTTCCAGATCGACGGCTATTACCTACACGCGGATGGCACCGAGGAGGACACCGAGTTCGAATGGGTCGATCCGAACACGCCTCGTCTTCTGAACGATGATGTCATCTGGGACCATGAAGACGATCGGCTTGCGGCCGTGGTCGCCGGCTTCATACGCTTGATGCAACGCGCCGGTCGGATCGATGTCATGACCGACGACGTGGCTGGCGGACCGCTCAGCCAGAATCCGGTTGATGACAGCTACCGAAATCCCCTTCCGGCCCTCCTTCGCTCGGGTGAGACCTACTTCTGATGCGCTCCGACAATGCCATGCTTGGCACGTCGGGTCACGAGCGTGTCGAGAACGATTTCTACCCGACGCCGGCTGAGTGCACGCATGCGCTCCTGCGCTTCCTTGAGGCGCAGGGTCGCGGCGTTCTCGACAAGCTCGTCTGGGAGCCGGCTGCCGGTCAGGGGCACATCTCCAAGGTGTGTCGCCTCTACGGCGCGCAAGTGATCGAGTCCGACATCGCCCCGCAAACGAAGAACGCAGTCGTCGGTGACTTCACCACGGCCGTGATCGGCGTCGAGGAGCCGATCGACTACATCATCACCAACCCGCCCTACAAGCGGGACGTGATTGACGCCTTTATGGCGAAGTGCGTGACGTTCGCCCGCGAATACGGCGTCACATGCGCGATGCTGATGCGCAACGAAGTCGACAGCGCGATCACCCGCCGTAAGTTCTTCCTCGACTGTGCGCAGTACGACACGAAGCTGTCACTGCTTTGGCGTCCGCGCTGGATCGCCGACAGCACCGGCTCTCCCCGACACAACTACGCGTGGTTCATCTGGAGTCCCGGCGCGGGCAATCGCGCGGCCGAGGTCCACTACGCCCTGAAGCCGAAGCTGACGATCGTCACAGGTGACGCACGTGCGTGAGGTCATCTGGGACTGCGAAACCGATGGTCTGCTGCCTGAGGTCTCCCGCATCTGGGTGATCTCGCTGATGATCATCGAGAACGACGAGCCTAGCCCGATCTTCTCCTACACCGGAGACGAGATCGATGACGCCGTGGGCATCATCGAAGAGGCTGACATTTCGATCGGCCACAACCTGCTCGGCTACGACCTTCTGGTCCTCGAAAAGCTCTACGAAGATTTCAACCCGAAGGAAGGGCAGATCATCCGCGACACGCAAGCCTTGTCGCAGATGATCTTCGCCAACCAGAAGGACAAAGACTACAAGTTGCATGAACGCGGCGTGTTGGAAGGCAAGTTGATCGGCCGGCACGGACTTGAAGCGTGGGGTCAGCGCCTTGGTCATTACAAGGGCTCCTACGCCAAGGACATGCAGGCTCTCGGCCGCGACCCTTGGAAAGACTTCGATTTCGAGACGGGCGTCCCCTACTGCGAGGACGACATCGAGGTCACCTACCGCCTGTGGATGAAGTGCAAGGGTGTTCAGTGGTCCGACGAGGCGATCCGCCTCGAACACCAGATCACGCACCTGATGGCGCTGCAAGAGCGGGCGGGCTTCTGGTTCGACCGTATTGGTGGACAGGCGCTCGAAGACGAGGTCACGGCCGAATACGAAAAGCTTTCCAAGGTCGCGATCGAGCACTTTGGATGGTGGCTGGCTCCGTCGAAGAAGTACAAGGGTGAGCCGCGCGAGCACTTCGGCGAGGACGACAGCCGCTCGGTCTGGGCCGAGGTCACGATCGAGAAGCGCGCGACCCGGCGCGTCCGGATGAAGGAAGGCGACGCGGCCGGCGTCTGGTGCCATTTCAGCGCCGACGCTCCGTACTGCAAGGTCGAGCGTAAGGACTTCAATCCGAACTCGCGCCCGCAGATCATCGATCGCCTGCGCGTCGTCTACAACTGGGAACCCGTCGACTTCACCGAGGCCGGCAATCCTCAGGTTGATGACGAGGTCCTGCGCAAGCTCGCGGACGACTGGCCGATCTGTGACACGCTGGCGGAACTGTTCTTCCTAGCCAAGCTGCACGGTCAGGTCGCCAAGGGTCAGAACGGATGGATGAAGCTCGTCGACGAGGACGGCTTCATTCACGCTCGCACGAACGCAGGCGGCACGCGCTCCGGCCGCGCCAGCCATTCGTTCCCGAATATTGCGCAGGTGCCGAAGGTCAAGGTCGTCGACCTGATCTTGAAGGACGGCTCCAAGAACAATCTGCTGCTCGACGCGAATGGTGAGTGGCTACCGCAGTGCTACAAGGCGGACGGCAGTCTCAAGAAGGCTGCGGTCGTCTATGGCCGCGCTGGCAATTATGGATGGGAGTGCCGAAACCTCTTTCAGGCTCCGGTCCTCAACGGCCACCAGTGGTGGCTCATGGGTTGCGACCTGTCGGGCATCGAGCTTCGCTGCTTCGGCCACCATCTCGCCCGCTGGGACGAGGGATCATATCTCGAAGTCGTCCTCAACGGCGACGTTCACACGACCAATCAGCAGGCCGCAGGTCTGCCGACCCGCGACAACGCGAAGACCTTCATCTACGCGACCCTCTACGGTGGTGGCGACGCCAAGATCGGCTCGATCGTCTGTCCTCCGGGCACGCCTGAGAAGATCATGGCGGCGCGCGGCAAGGAACTGAAGGCGAAGTTCCAGCAGGGCGTGCCGGCGTACCGCGAGCTTATGCGCTGGGTCGCCAAGCAGGCGCGTCAGGGCTGGATGCCCGGCCTCGACGGGCGCAAGCTCTGGGTGAAGTCGCCTCACTCGGCATTGAATTTGCTGCTCCAGTCGGACGGCGCTCTGATCGCCAAGAAGTGGGTCTGCCTCTACGTCGAGTACATGGAAGACGCCGGCTACCGTTTCGGCTGGGATGGTGACTTCACGCTCTGCGCATGGGTCCACGACGAAATCCAGTCGGCCTGCCGGACCAAGGAGATCGCCGAGCACGCGGCCGAGATCGCCAAGCGCGCCGCCGCCGATGCCGGCCATCACTTCAACTATGTCGCGCCGGTCGATGCGGAAGCAAAGATTGGACTAACGTGGGCTCAGACGCACTGATGAGTAAGGAGCAGAAACAGAGACGGAAGGGGATGCCGTCGAAGCAGGCCATTCACGATCATTGGCTTCCAATCTTGGAGGAACAAGGGTTTGAGGTCTCTGGAGACGTATGCTGTGCGGCGTGTGGTGACGGGGCGCGCCTTGAGCGCGCTCATATCGTCGCAATCTGGCATGGCGGCGACAACTCGCCTGACAACCTGCATGTACTTTGTGCGCCCTGTCACATTGAGAGTGAAGGGCTCGCTGAGCAGTACAATAAATCCATGTATTGGAGTTGGTTCGCTAACAAGCAGACAACTTATCAAGGGCACATGGACCACATATTCGTTCGCCTTACTTCTCGCGGCTTCAACTATGCAGAATTGACGACACTCGCAGAGGCTGGCGATTTCTCCGGCGTCTATGATTACATCTGTTTCTACGCACAGGCGATGCCTGCGCTTTCCGAGAAATTCAGAACCGTCGTACTTGATTGTTTTGCTCCTCTGATCGAGCCGGACGACCCTTTTCTTGTTGAGGAAATTCGATGAACATTCCAGCACACACCATGAAGTCGTGGCCGGCGTTCTTTCGCGAGATGATCGCCGGCAAGAAGACGCACGACGTGCGTAAGAAGGACCGCGACTTCAAGGTCGGGCAGGTGATCCGCCTCGAAGAGTACGAACCGTTCGGCGGTGGTTACTCCGGCCGCTCGGCTGACTTCGAGATCACCTACATCACGTCGAACGACACGCCCTGCGCGATGTCTTCCGTGGTGCTGGATCGTGATCACTGCATCCTGTCCCTCAAGCATCTGGGTTGAGCGATGGCCAAGCTCCGTCTTCTGCTCTCATCCCTCTTGTCCTTCTGGGCGATGCGTGTCGCGCCCAAGGAAATGCGCGGCATCATGGGCGGGATCGCCACCATGCTGGAGATGTTCCCCGAGGAGCTTCGCAAGGGGCGTGAGGGCGGCGTGATCGTGGTGCCTTGGAGCATCACGGAAGAGGGCGCGAAGCTCAGCGAATACCTCGCCGAGGCTGCTCTGGATGAGGTCGCCGACGCTCGCACCGAGTACGCGTCACCCCACTACTACGACAAGATGATCGGAGACTGACATGACTGGTCTGGAAATCGTCGGTGCCTCTGCACTCTACCTTGTCGGACTGTACGTCGTGTCGATGCTGCTGACGTGGTTCACGATCTTCCTGAACAGGAAGGGGGATGGGCTCAGCGCGCTCATCTTCGGTGGGGTCATGTTCTACTTCATGTTCGGCTCCGGGATCGTCGTCGGTCTCGTACTTCTCGGCATGGCTTTGGTGGGTTGAGTGCAGATGGCGAAGTACGAGGTCAAGCTTGTCCCGAACAACGAGCCCAACGCGGATGGGGTCTGGAAGACGGTTGATCTTCCATTCCAGCCGAAGTGCGGCCTCGTGATCGGAGACCATCACGTCGTGAAATACCACGTCTACCAGCCGGCCACGATGTCCGGTGATCGGGGCTGGTGGATGTAATCGGAGGGTTGAGTGCAGATGGAAAAAGAAACGATCACGATCACGCTGGAGGAATACCAGAAGCTCGTAGCGGACGGAATGAAGCTGGACGCCTTGGAGGCTGCCGGCGTCGACAACTGGGATGGTCATGAACACGCCATGGACATCCTGCGCGAGTGGCAGGAAGACGCTGAGGAAAACTGAAATGCATATCATCTACGTCAACGGAGACGACTGGGTCGGACTCTACGCCAACGGCAAGCTGGTGATGGAGGGTCATGAAATCCAGCCGATGGAACTCTTGGAATGGCTTGTCGGCTCCGGCCAGACGATCGCCAAGGTGGAGAGCGTCGAGCCCGACATGGACTGGCTCGCCGATCGGGGAAGCTTCCCGAACGATTACGCCGACGTGGTGCTCTGATGGACCTGATCAAATACCCGCTTGATACCGCGCCATTCGAGGAGGTCATCGCCCGCCTCGGCGAGGAATGCTCCGAGGTCATCAAGGAGATTTTCAAGGGTCACCGATTCGGCTTCCACGCGCATTCGCCGATCGACGAAACGACACCCATGCAGCGCCTCCTTTCCGAGGTCCGCGATGTCAAGAATTGCTTGACAGAATTTGAGAAACGCATCGTTCGAGGAGAGCATCTATGAGTGGTTGGATTGGCGTCGATTTCGACCGGACGCTCGCCGTCTACAACGGCTGGAAGGGGTATAACCACCTTGGCGAGCCGATCATGCCCATGGTCGATCGGATCAAGCGCTGGCTGGCCAATGGGGTCGAGGTTCGAATCTTCACCGCGCGCTGGTGCGATGTGGAAAATCGCCAGACTCTTCAAACTCTTATGCACGCGTGGTTGGCCAAACTAGACATCCCGCCGCTGAAGATCACGAATGAGAAGGACTTCGACACGATCGAAATCTGGGACGATATCGCAGTGGGCGTCGAGCCCAACACGGGCCAGTGCCGCATGGGTCCGACCGGCCGGCCGCTGTGGTGATGTTCCTAACTTTTTCTTGACGTTCGTGTCCAGATAATCTAACAATCCACCCAGAAATTAAGGTTAACGACCTCCCGATGAAAGCTCTGATTTTCGATACGGAGACGACCGGAAAGGCCGACTTCAAGGCCGACCCGATCGCCCCGCAGCAGCCCAAGCTCGTGCAGCTTGGTGCATTGCTGATCGACCTGAATACCGGCCGCGAACTCGGCTCGGCGGACCTGATCGTGTTTCCGTCCTCGTGGGACATCCCGCAGGAGGTCGCACTGATCCACGGGGTCACGCAGCAGATTGCCGAGGAAGTCGGGCTCGATCTCGACCACGTCATCAACGTGTTCCTTGGCATGGTGAACGCGGCAGACATGATCGTGTGTCACAACACGGCGTTCGACACGATTGTCATGCGCCGGGCCGTGGCGATGGTGCAGCTTGCGCTCGAAGGCGCGGTCGGCGACGACCCGTTCGGAGACAAGTCGATCGTCTGCACGATGAAGGCGGCGACGCCGATCGTGAAGAAGAAGGGCAAGCGCCCGCTGCACAACGAGGACTACAAGTGGCCGAAGCTGGCCGAGTGCATGAAGTTCTTCTTCGACGAGGAACTGGAAGGCGCTCACAACGCCATCATCGACTGCCGAGCCACCGCGCGTGTGCTCATGAAATTGGTGGAGCAGGGTGCGATCGCCCTCCCAAGCCCCGCTCCCGCCGACGCGGCCTGATCCACCAATACCCCTAGCGCTGTTCGTTACCAGCGCTTGGCAGACGGCCGGGGAGTTTGCCTCTTCGACCCGGCCGTCTGCCTCGATAAGCGTCAAGAATTACTGGACAAGAGCCAAGCGATATGCAGACAATGGAACCGAACGACAAGGAATATTTGGATTTTATGGTGGAGCGCTCCGCCATTTCCAACTCCAGCGTCATCACCAACATCCGCAAGAATGCTGAATCGGAGATCGCCGCCAAGGCTGAGCAGATCACCTCCGAGATGCTGACCAATGCCTACGAAGCCGGCTACCGCGCCTGCTACGAGGACATGAAGGGTGACGCGCAGTGAAGACTACAGCCACACCAAACACCCGTCCCTACCCGATCCTGAAGCGCCTCTGTGTTCCGGGAGGCCTCCCGGATGATCCTCCGCACGTCGTGATGTTCACCGGCCCTCGGACCGGCGTCACCCTCACCACGACCGTTCACGGCCGCGCTGGCGTCTACAGCGACACCCTCATCCCTGAGTGCTGGAAAGACTTCTACGGCACCATCACCATTGAGTCCTGACATGCTGACTACGACCAAAGAGCCGTTGGATTTCAAGGCGATCTTCCAGTCGTGGGTCGACGGCACCAACAAGAAGTGGGGTCACGACCGCAACAAGACGCTCGGCGGCTCGGAGGCGTTCGGCTGCCTGCGCAAGGCTTGGTACAAGCGCAACGGCTTCGAGCCCGATCCGGAATACGAGGAGTCGTGGGGCGCGCTGCGGCGCGGCGACATCATCGAGAACCACATCGTTGTCCCCGCCATGGAGTGGGGCGCGAAGGAACTCAAGCTGTTCGAGTTCCTGATGGGCGGTGAGAACCAGATCACCCTCTTCGACGGCGATCCGGACGACTTCGACGATAACGGCCGGCCGGAGGGCGTGCTGTCGGTTACACCGGACGGTCTGATCCGTGGTGTGGCCCGCAATGCTCTGGCCAAGTACGGCGTCGTCGATCTCGGCACCGACTGCTTCATGCTGGAGGTCAAGTCGATCGACCCGCGTGTGGACCTGTCCGAGGAAAAGGCGATCCACCACGGCCAGACCCAGATTCAGATGGGGTTGATGCGTCAGACGACGGCGTTCAAGCCCAACTACGCTGTGATCCTGTACATCAACGCGTCGTTCTTGGATGACATCGAAGTATTCGTCGTCAAGTTCGACGAGAAGAAGTTCAAGATTGCGCAGGATCGCGCGGAATTGGTCTTCAAGACGACTGATCCGTCCAAGCTTCATCGCGAAGGTGTGATCGACGGCACTTGTCAGTATTGCCCTTACCAACAGTCGTGCCTCGACACGACGGTGAAGGCGATGCCGGGCAAGACGACGGACAAGAAACGCCAGACGGACCCGGCGCTCGTGGGCGATCTGCTCAAGGACGAACTCCTGTTCCGCCGCCGCGCTGCGACCAAGGCAGCGAAGAAGGCGAAGGAGGAACTGGATCGCCTCAATGAGGAGATCAAGGAGGTCCTGCGTCGCCATGGCTCGAACAAGGCGCAAGGAAACAGTTGGTCGGTTTCCTACACTATGGCACAGGGCCGGCAGACTCTCGACAAGTCCTCGCTCGAAGCGGCCGGCATCGATGTCTCCGAGCATATGAAGCTCGGTAACCCGTATGAAATCCTGAAGGTCACCTTCAAGGACCTCGACGACGAAGACGCGTGATCTGCGTGTCCAGAAATTCTTGACATCCGGGCGTCGGAAGTCAAGCACACCCTGCTGAACGAAAGGAGACACAATGAGTACAGCAGTTGCAACCCGTACCCGGACGGAGATCGCTCAGGAGAGCGCCTACGATCCGTTTGCGGCAGCCGGTAACGATCTTGGTGGCTCTTCGGCCGTCTACGCCAAGTTCAACGGCAACTCCGGCGAGTTCTCCTACGGGCAGAGCGCGCAGGAGATCGAGGCCGAAGAACGCCTCGTTGCCGACGTGGCGAACGCCCGTCGCGGCTGGATTTGCTGGAAGGATGAGGAGGTGGTCGACGAGATCATGGTCCCGATCCTTCAGGGTCCGCCGCCCGGCAAGCATGAACTCACGGACCACGGTCCTTACGAGAAGCATGCTGACGGCACGCAGGACGGCTGGTCGGAGCAGTTCGCGATCGACCTTCGCCCGCTCGGCGCTGATCATGCCGGCGTCCAGATCGTCTACAAGACGACCACCAAGTCGGCCCTGCGCCCGCTGGGTGATCTGCTGAAGGACTACGGCCGGCAGTACAAGAACCATCCGGGCGAGCTTCCGGTCGTGGAGTTCACCAAGGGCTCGTACATGCCCAAGGAGAAGAAGCACGGGAAGAAGCACTACCCGATCTTCAAGATCGTCGACTGGATGTCCGAGGAGGACCTGATCGCCCAGTACGGCGACGGCCGCACCGTCTCGGAGTCCGACTCCAACTCGAACCTCATCGAGGAGGAGAAGCCGAAGTCTGCACCGCGCGAGACCAAGGCTATCGAGCAGCAGGCCGCTCCCGCCGCCGAGCCGGAGGTCGACGACGAGGAAGCCGCTCTGATGCGGCAGTTGGAGGAAGCTCGCGCCCGCAAGGCCGCTGCTGCCGAACAGGCTGCCGCCGCCACGGAGGCTCCTCCGGCCGAGACCACCACCAAGCCGGTGCCGGCCGAGCGCACGACCCGTCGTCGCTCCTTCTAAAGCGCGTCAACCGCGTGGCCGGGGCTCAGAGCCCCGGTCGGTCCGCATGCCCATCAATCCCTGACATTGAAAGGTAATTCACGATGGACCTCATCGTTAGACTGCTGATCCGTCTCGGCCTCATCGACGGAAAGACCTTCGACAAGGCTGTGAACAAACTCGCCTCCGTCGACGCCTACATCGAAAAGCTGGAGGCGCAGGAGAAGGCCAAGGAAGTCGCTGCGCAGAAAGTCGCCGACCGCGCCCTGCTCACCGCTTCGACCGCCGCCGAGAAGGCCAAGGACGCAAGCGCTCTCCGCGCCACGCTGCCGAAAATCAACGCCTGATCCCCGTCTCCCCGGCTCCCGACGCCGGGGACCTTTTCTCCAACACACGGGGCTCCCGATGATCTCTGACAAGATTTACACCCGCGACTCCAAGGGCAACCTGCGCTTCTGGCAGTATCAGGTTGACGGCCCTCGCTGGCGCGGAATTTCCGGACTTGTTGACGGTACACCCGTCGAGTCCGGCTGGACCTCCTGCACGCCGAAGTCTCAGCCAACGGCCGCAGAGCAGGCTATTTTCGAGGCGCAGGCCGAGGAAAAGAAGAAGCTCGATCGCAAGTATCGGCGCAACCATGACGCCAACTGGGATGACGTGTTCATCCAGCCGATGCTCGCCCGCGACTACGACAAGCTCAAGGGGCCTCTGGCGTTCCCGGTGTTCGCGCAGCCGAAGCTCGACGGCATCCGCGCCATCATCACCGTCGATGGTGCGACCACCCGTCAGGGTCAGCCGATCACGACGGTCGACCACATCCTTGAGCAGTTGCGGCCGGCGTTCGATGAATACCCTGAACTCGTACTCGACGGGGAACTCTACAACCACGCCTACAAGGACGACTTCAACACCCTGACCTCCGTCATCCGGAAGGGTTTCAAGGTGGACAAGAAGGCGCTGAAGGCCGGCGTCACGGAGGAGCAGCAGCGCGCCGAGTTCGCCAAGCAGCAGCGCGACCTCATCCAGTACCACGTCTACGACATTGCCGAGGCCGCCTTTGGTCCGACGACGGATCGCGTGGACGAACTGGATAGGATGTTCCGCCACGAGTTCGACTGCCCGAACATCGTGCTCGTTCCGACCTTCGAGGTTGAGGATCAGGCCGGCCTCGACCAGTTGCTCGAACAGTGGCTGGAGGAAGGCTACGAGGGTCAGATGGTGCGCACCATGCGCGCACCCTACGAGCACACCCGCTCCAAGCACCTGCTCAAGCGCAAGGACTTCGAGGCCAAGGAGTTCAAGCTTCTCGCGATCGAGGAAGGCAACGGCAACTGGGCCGGCAAAGCCAAGCGTGTGGTCGTCGAGCTTGAGGACGGCCGCACCAATGAAGCCGGCATCCGTGGAAGCTTCGAGTTCTGCGCCGCGCTGCTCGTGAATGCCGAGCACTACGTCGGCCACCCGGTGACCGTCCGGTACATGAAGCAGCGCACGCCTGACGGCAAGTTGCGTGCGCCGGTCGCCATCGATTTTCATCCGGGCGGGAGGAAGGACTGACCATGTCGTACGTCAACGGAATCGGACACCAGAACACCGACACGTCGTTTGCGGCGATGCCTTCCACCGCGAACGCGAAATCAATGCGCCAGCGCGTCCTCGAACTCCTGCGGGAGGAGCCGATGACCTGTGACGAGGTCGCGGAGGCGCTGAAGCTTTCGCCGCTGTCGGTCCGGCCGCGCATCACCGAGCTTCGCAACGCCGGCATCGTGGTGGACTCCGGCGAGCGCAAGAAGCTCAGGTCCGGAAAGACCGGGATCATCTGGCTGGCATGAAGGCGATCATCCACGTCAACCGCCAGTTCATCGCGTTCAACAAGCGCGATGGTGGCAACCGCCCGGTCTACACGATCAAGATCGGCGGGAAGACGAGGTACGGCCGTGGAGTCGATATCCACGGCCCGTCCATCGCCGTCTACGATCCGACCGGCCTGAAATGCGGCGCGAAGGCGTGGATCGAGACCGAAGCTCCAATCACCATCATCGACGAAATGTCGTTCAGTGAGGCCAAAAGTGAGCATCACACTTAGCCCGCAACAGGACAAGGCGATCCTGACTTGGCGGGACTGGTACAAAGAACTGCCGGCCGCGCAGGAATCGCTCCGGCACATGTACGACGCCCAGACCGGCGAGCAGTATGCCGAGACCGTGGTCGATCGCGGCCTCGACAAGGCTCCGTTCTTTCTCCTGAACGGCTTTGCCGGCACTGGCAAGTCGACCGTGCTTCCGTTTCTGGTTGAGGCGACCGGCCTCGCCCCGAACCAGATCGTCTTTTGCAGCCCGACCGGCAAGGCCGCGAAGGTCATGACGAAGAAGCTGCACGCCGAGAAGATGACTGCCACGGCGACCACGATCCACAAGGCCATTTATCAGCCCAAGGCGATGAAGGCCTACCAGATTGAGCAGGAACTTTTCCGCGCGCAGGCCGAGTTCAAGGACATCCAGTCCTCCGGCAACTCTGCACTCATCCGCGAAGCTGCACGCCGTGTGAAGCAGTGGGAACGTGACCTTGAGCGCGCCTATGACGAGAACAGTCCGCGCTTCCAGTTGAACCCGGATTCGCCGTCCGTTCGTGGCGCGCATCTGATCGTCGTCGACGAATGTTCGATGGTCGACGCCAACATGGCCGACGACCTGCGAGGCTTCGGTGTCCCAATTCTCGCGATCGGCGATCCCGGCCAGTTGCCTCCGGTCGATCCATCCGGACCCGGCTTCTGCAACCGCGTCGCTGACGCAGCCCTGACCGAAATCCACCGGCAGGCAGCGGACAACCCGATTATCTGGGCATCCATGCGCATCCGCGAGGGTGACGACGTGCCTTATGGCTCGCATGGTGACGGTCTGTTGCGCGTTATCGAGCCACATCAGGACGACAAGACGTTCGACCTCGATCTCGATGCGCAGATCATCGTCGGCACGCATGAGAAGCGGTGGCAGATCACCCGCAAACTGCGGAAGCTGTCCGGCATGCACGGCCTCGGTCCCTGTGCCGGCGAGATGATGATCGTCACCAAGAACAGTCAGCAGCACCCGGCGCTGGTCAACGGGACGATGGCCTTCGTCAAGGACGATGTCGGCTATCTGAATGAAGGCTCGATCACTTTCAATATGGCGATCACGGCCGAGGACGGTCGCGACTACGAACTGAAGTGCCTTCAGGCCGTGCCGGAGGAACACTACCGAGGCAAGAACAACCCGAGCGCGCCGAAGCGTGACGTGTTCCGCGCCCGGCAGACGCCGAACGTGCACGAGGTCGACTACGCCTACGCGATCACCTGCCACAAGGCGCAGGGCTCGCAGTGGGATGAGGTCGTGGTGCACGACCAGTCCAATGTGTTCCGGGCCGACGCCAGTCGCTGGCTCTACACCGCCGTGACCCGCGCAGCGGAACGGCTGACGCTCGTAATCTGAGGACCCGATGACGCCTTACCATCAAGCCATCATTCTAGTCGCACTGCGTTACGAGAACTGGAACCCCTCGGACTCGAAACTGCACAAGCTTCGGGAGGAGCTTATCGAGGGCTGCCGCGCCGGCATGCCGATCGAGAAGGCCAACCGCTGGCTCGGCTACATTCAAGGCGTGCTGATCGAGCGCGGGATCACTACCGTGGAGGAAGAGCGGGATTGGACTCGCCCGCTGTTCCGGCCACTCGACTTCCCCGGCGACGCATTGCCCGCGATCGACTTGAGCAAGGCGTATCACCCGATGGAGTTGCAGCCAGCCTACACGAGCGCTTTCGACGACCCCGGCGAAGTTTCGCCCGCCGTGTCCAGTAATTCTTAACAAGGAGAGACCATGCTGATTGCGATGACCGGCAAGAAGAGGAGCGGTAAGGACACCGTCGCCTCCATGATTGCCGAAGAGACCGGATACGAGCGGATTGCCTTCGCCGGCACGCTCAAGGGGATGATCAAGTTCCTGCTCATGTCTTCGGGGATGAGTGCAGAGGAGGCCGAGCGCCGCGTCAACGGCTCCGAGGCTGAGAAGGAAGAGCCGCTGGTTGTGTTGCAGGATAAGTCCACGCGGCACGCAATGCAGACGCTCGGCACGGAGTGGCGCGACACTATCGGCAAGGACCTCTGGACCGATATCGTCAAGGCCAAGGTCCAAAGCACCGAAGGCGTCATCATCACGGACATGCGCTTCCCGCACGAGGCAACGTTCGTTGACGATCACGGCGGCGTCAAGGTTCGCGTCGTCCGGCCGGGCACGACCAGCACCGATCCGCATCCGTCCGAAGTCCTGATGGATCAGATCGAGGTCGACTTCACGATCTACAACCACGGTTCGATGGATCAGTTGGACGAAGCTGCCTTCCGTCTGCTGCAAGCCGCGACCAGAATGCGGGGTCTCATCTGATGGAGATTTCCGCGAAGATTCTCGCCGACTCCGTCTCGGCGATCGACGACACCCGCATCACGTCGCTGGAGCTTCACTACCACCGCTACGTGCTGCCCGAGTTCAACACGCATCGGGCGTTCTCGCGCAACGGTGCGTCAAGCCGGGCGATCCCGACCGAGAAGTTGGTTGCAAACTGCTTGCGCGAGATGGTGGAGCCGCTGGAATGGGGCCTTGACCAGTCCGGTATGCAGGCCTTCACCCACGCCGACGACCAGCTTGAGGCGGAAGGACGGCGCATCTGGAATGAGGCGCGGTCGGATGCAATCCGCCATGCTCTCAAGCTCCACTCGCTCGGCTTCGCCAAGCAGATCGTCAACCGGGTGATCGAGCCGTTCCTGTCGACGCGCACGGTCCTGACTGCGACCGACTGGGCGAACTGGGAGGGTCTGCGGAACCACAAGGACGCCCAGCCGGAAATCCGCGATCTGGCGCAGGCTGTTATCGAGGCGCGTCTGCACTCGACCCCGAAGGTTTTGAACCTTTACGATTGGCACACACCCTACATCCTCGACGAGGATAATATGCGACTGCGCACCTGTGAGACTGACTGGGCTGCGGAAGGGTTGAGTGCAGTCGGAATCGGCCACAACTCGCGCTCGGCCTACTTCGACACGACACTCGATGCCGTCAAGTGCATTGTCTCGGCGGCGCGCTGCGCTCGCGTGAGCTATCGCACGCACGAAGGCAAGCCCACCGATTTCAAGGAGGACGGCAAGCTGTTCAACCGGCTGGCTATTTCCGCGCCGGTTCATGCCTCGCCGACCGAGCATCAGGCCACGCCGTCCGAGCAATCCGGCAAGCACCTTATGACCCGGAATTTTCGGTCGTGGGTCCAGTTCCGCGCGCTCGTCGCCGACGACACGATTTGGGATCGCTGACCGGCGTTCCTAATTCGTTCTCGACACGTATAGGTTGATCGGTTTAGGATAACATTCCTAACAGGAGTTTGCGTAGTGGACGAACAGGTAAAAGAGAAGGTCTTCGTCGAAGAGAACCGGATCGTCGTGGAGGAGTACCGACAGGACGACAAGATTCGCCTTGAAGTGTTTCTCGACGGGCAAGGTGTGGCCAAGGACCAGAGTGAACAGATCACGACCTCCATGGCCGTGGTTGCTGCGATGTTCTCGCTCTACACGGATGGGACCGTGCTGGAGCGTATGAACCAGATGTTCGGAATTATTCCGGGCACAGTGGAAATGAAATTGGAGAATGCGAATGGGTACATCCCCGGTCACACCTAGCCGGGAGGAACTTCGGAAGTTGCGGGAAAACGGGATGAACCGCGAGGAGATCGCCGCCTACTATGGGGTTTCCCTCGCGAGAGTGAAACGGTGGATCGCGGAACTGGGAGTTCCCGCGTCCCACAAGACCAAGGGGACCAATACCGCCCCGAGGCCGGTGATGCGTCCGCGCGTCGCCGACGACGATGGCCTTACCCTGATTGAAAAGGCCCGGCTGATCCTCGGCAAGAGGATGAGCCGTGACTATCGAGGATATCTACTGGACGGCAGGGTTGTCCGGGTAGACGTGTTGGTAAGGGCGGCAGGCCTTCAAGTTCCAGACGTACCATAGATAGTCGGGTCCGGATGCTGGTGGCGCTAAATCGTGAGCCACTGACCAGATTTCTTTGACCGGCGTGTCAAGAATATCTATCATTCGGATTCTCTCTCCAAGAGCCAAACCAAGCGCCAGCCGGGCGCGTGAAAGCGCGTCCGGTTTGGCTTTCTGCGTGCATAGGAAACATTAGATGGCCAATCAGTCCGCGCGTGCCGCCTTCGTAGAGCACCGTACATATCTTCGTCCAGCCGTCGACGGTGGAGCCCGTCTCGAAACCAAAGCCGCCTCTCTCGACCGGCAGATCGGCCATCAGCGCTACCTCTGGGAGGAAGCGAAGAAGGCGAAATACAGCTACATGAAGGACGCCTTCGAAGAGGTTCAGACCGACATCGAAGCGCTCTGGTCCAAGATTCTCGAAATTGAGTCCCTGTCTCGACAGTTTGCCGGCCTCGGTATGGAAGGGCTGGAGGATGTCGCTGACGATCTCGCCAAGATTCCTGCGGTGGAGTCCGAGCTAGAGCGCCTAAAGCACAAGCGCGACGCCATCGTTGTCGCGTATGATCGTCTCTGGCAACTGACGGCCGAAGAAGAGGCCGAGCTTGCCGAGCTTCGCGAGATCATCCGCACGCGTAAGGGCTCGCTGTCCGGCCGCGTCAAGTGGATGGCCGGCACCGACGTGATCCGTGAGCGGCCGAGCGCGGCGTTCAACTGCTCCTTCACCGACATCCGCATTCCGGCCGACATCGTCGACGCATTTTGGCTTTTGTTGCAAGGCTGTGGCGTGGGCTTTCGTCCGCAGCCCGGTCTCCTGTCTGGCTTCGGCCAGCGGATCGAGAAGGTGGAGTTCGTTGCGTCGACGCGTGCCGGGCGCGGCGGTCAGGAGAAGAACACCAACACCTTCAACCCGGAGACGGGTGAGTGGCGGATCGTCGTCGGCGACAGTGCCAAGGCGTGGGCGAAGCTCGCCGGCACGCTCATGGCCAAGAAGTACCGCGCCAAGAAGCTCGTGCTCGACTTCAGCCAGCTTCGCCCGGCCGGTCAGCGCCTGCGCGGCTATGGTTGGATTTCCTCTGGCTGGGAGCCGCTGCGCGACGGCCTCAAGATCATCATCGACGTGATGAACAACGCGGCCGGCCGCGCGCTGGACGCGATCGACATCCTCGACATCGTCAACGCCCTCGGCACCGTCCTGTCGTCGCGCCGCTCCGCCCAGATCGCGCTTCTTGATGCCGATCACCCGGACGCCGAGCGCTTCGCCAAGGCAAAGGACAACTACTACCCGGATCGCTACTGGCGCGGCCAGTCGAACAACTCGCTCACGTTCATGCGCAAGCCGACGATCGAAGAGCTTGTGCGGATGTTCGTCTCGATCCAGCTTTCGGGCGAGCCCGGCTTCTACAACATGGCACATGCTAAGAAGCGCGCGCCGTGGGCCGATGGTTGCAACCCGTGTGCGGAGATCATTTTGCCGTCCAAGGGCTTCTGCAACCTCGTGCAGATCGTCATGCATCGCTTCAATGGTGATCTCCCTGCGCTGCACCGTGCCGCCTACATTCTGGCGCGCGCCAACTACCGGCAGACCTGCGTGTCGATGCGCGACGGCGTCCTCCAGACGGCGTGGGACGACAACAACAAGCTGTTGCGCCTCTGCGGCGTCAGCCCGACCGGCTATGTCGATTGGGAGTACGCGGACAACGCCGAAATGCTGGACGGGTTCAAGAAGGTCGCCGTCTGGGCTGCGAACTCCATGGCTGACGAACTCGGCACGCCGCGCCCGGCGTTGGTGACACAGGTTCAGCCGAATGGCACCGGCTCCAAGGCCATGGGCGAGGACGGAGACGAGATCAAGGAAGGTGCGCATCAGCCGAAGGCCGAGCACATCTTCAACAACGTCGCCGTCTCGATCCACGATCCGTTGGTGAAGAAGGCGCTCGACGCCGGCTACTACGTCTTCGACAAGCCGGTCGGTAAGGACCAGCAGGTCACGGAAAAGCTGATCCGCTTCCCTGTGAAGTACGATCAAAAGGGACTCACGCCCGTCGAGCGCGTGGTCAACGGGGTCAAGGAGACGATCTTCGTCGACGCCGAGCCGGCCGTCGTTCAGCTTGAACGGTACAGGACGCTGATGGATCACTACGTCCAGCACAATTGCTCGATTACGGTCGCCTTCGAGCCACACGAAGTTTCCGAGATCGTCGAGTGGTTGGACGACTGGTGGGACCACTTCATCGGAGTGTCGTTCTTGGAACGTCCGGACGTGACCAAGACGGCCGAGCAGTTGGGCCACCCGTACCTGCCGCAGGAGGTCGTGGCGCAGTCGACCTATGACGCCTATGTCAAGAATCTCAAGCCTTTGATCCTTGACGACGACAACTCCTACGACGGCGTCGCGATCGAGGATTGCGCCACGGGAGCTTGCCCGGTCCGTTAATCTTCGTTAAGAAACGCTTGACACAGAGGTCCAGAACCTCTAGGCATGCGGACATGTTGAACCCCATCTTCCATAGCGAGACTCGCTTCCTCGACCAAGCTGCGGACGGCTCTCTGAGCTACCGCAGCGGCACCGAGCCGGGGCTGCTGGAAGGTGGGGTTCGCATCCAAGCGATGGCGACGAAGCAGCCGCTTTTCACCATCGAGACGGAGAGCGGCGCACGATTGACTCTCACCCCAGAGTCGGTCTTCGCTCTCCGCAAGACGCCGGATGGTCGCCTGATCCGATACGTTCCGATCGATGACGCCTTCGCAGCGAATCCCCCGCTGCTGGATTGGGCCGCGCCTCTGGCGGGTCAGATCAAGGAGGACATCCGGCGTTTTGCACTCACTGGAATGATCTGCGCCTCCGGGACGCATTCGACCGACCGGCAGCGGCCGAGCAACATGACTCTGGTCGAGGGCAGTGTCGCCGACGATGTCGCAAATTTCCTACTTACTGTCGCGGATCAGGAAGGCCACGGAAGTGTCGGCCGCGCCTATCGTCCTACCATCCGGCGAACCAAAACCGAATCAACTGCTCTCGTTTTCGTGAAGTCGCGAACGTTGACAAGAGCAGCAAGTTGGTTGATCGAGCCGAAAACCCAGCAACTCCGAGTTGATCTGATGTCTCTCTCACGAGAGGCCTCGTGGGCGTTTGCGTTCGGGCTCATCAACGGAGCCATGATCGACGACAGAAACGCTATCATCAGACACCGGTCTCTCGATACCGTCCAGCGAATCGCTGAGATGCTGGAACTCCGTTTCGGAATCACAACCAACATGGAGGTAGCCTCGGATAAAGCTCCGAAAGATCGGGTCAGAGGACATGTCCTCGCGTTTACTAACGAAGCCCTAACCATAGCCGCAAGAATCGGTTTACTTAGGGACTACCGTTCGGAGGGAAGCGTCCCCGGACCTTTCCGCCCCGAAAAGATCGCCCGTATCATCAGCATCGAGACAAGGTCGCCAGCAGTCATCGTGACTGGTGAGCGGACGGATATTCCCTTCCCGCTCGCCGCCAACGGGTTCGTTTTCGACAGCGTCTTCGAGCCCAATCAGGCTCTTGTCGAACTGGCTGCACACCCGGTGATGATGACCGACCCAAGCGATCCCACCGATATCATGAAGACCGCCCCCCGGCACATTGTGAAAGGTCAACGTATCCATGCTTAGAGTTCTGGTTCGGCGAAATTCCCCGACTGCAATCCTTCCGAAGAAGAGCGAGCCCGACGCGGCCGGATATGACATCTGTGCCGACCTTGGCCTCGGTGGCGAGGTCACGCTATATCCGGGCACGCGCAAGCTGTTTCCAACCGGCCTGTCCATGGCGTTCGAGCCGGGCTGGTACATGCGCATCGCACCACGCAGCGGCCTTGCCTACAAGAGCGGCATCGACGTTCTGGCCGGCGTCGTCGACCCGAGCTACCGGGGTGATATCGGCGTAATCCTCCTCAACACGGGCACCGTCCCGCTCACGATCAAGCACGGTGATAAGATCGCGCAGGCGATCTTCGAGAGTTACGCCGATGCCGAGTTCGAGGAAACCGCCGACTTGCCGGAATCCCAGCGTGGAGAGGGCGGCTTCGGTTCGACGGGGCGCTGACATGATCATCCTCAATGAATTTCAGGCGCGCGTCCTGTATAGGCTGCGCGATAAGGGACCGATGAGTCCGAGCGACATCGGTCAGGATATGGGCTTCGATTATGAGGTCGCGGCATCCTCGGTGATGCGTCCGCTGCGGAAACTCGTGGGACTCAATCTGGTCCGGCGTGAAGCAAAGAACAAGCGCGTCGTCAAGTATTGCGTAGCCTCGAAAGAGCTTCCTCCGATCATCATCTCCGGGAAGACCGAGAATCCGCGTCCGCCGCTTGCAATCGCTCCTGTCACGACGCCGCTGCCGCATCTTGTCACCCTTGCCATGAAGGCGATCGATGCGAACCGGTGACGTGAAGGCGGCACTGCGCCGCTATTTCAACCCGCGTGAATACGCACTCATGTTCGAGGTCAGTAACGGGACCGGAGCGAACGCGCGCCGGCATGCGGATGCTGTCGTCATGAACCTGTGGCCGTCACGCGGGCTCCTGATCGAGGGGTTCGAGATCAAGGTCTCCCGGTCGGACTGGCGGCGCGAACTGTCCTTGCCTGAGAAGGCCGAGGCGGTCGCCCAGTATTGCGACAAGTGGTGGATCGTTTCGCCCGAGAACATCGTACAGGCACACGAGCTTCCGGCGCTTTGGGGTCATATGGAGGTCCTGCCGAACGGGTCGTTGCGGGTGAAGAAGCCGGCACCGAAGAAGAATCTGGACACGGTCACGCCGCTCAACCGGAACTTCGTGGCGGCGATGCTGCGGCGCGCCAGCGAGGTCGATGCCGGCGAGGTCGAAGCGGCGGTGCGGCTGAAGACGGCCGAGCTTGAGAAGCAATACGAGGCTCGGGTCGAGCGCGCTGTCACGTTTCGCGCTCGCGAGGCCGAGAAGGTGCTGGAGAAGGTTCGCACGCTGGAGAAGGCCGGCATCGACCTGAACACGGTCTACGACGACACCACGGCCAAGAAGCAGTTTGCCTTGGGCCAGAAAGTCGACGACATCGTGTCAAGAATTTCTTACCTCTCCTACTCGCTGAAGAGTGCTCTGGAGCAGGTCACCGAGTTCGAGAAGCTTGTCGATACAGGGGAGAGTGAGACAATATGATTGAACTGATCGAGGCTCCGGCCAAGCTCTATCGCGTCGGCCGTCGTGAGGACTGGCGCGGCCTCTGGTATGACGGTGAAGCGAGGCCAGTGAACACCATCTACACACTAGATGGTGCGAAGGCTGCCGACTTGCCGATGGGACCACATCCCTATTTCCGTGCGTTCAAGAGCCGATGGCTCAGCGTCACCGATTCCCTCGAAGGTCTATGCAACTGGTTCAGCGTCAAGGACTGCGTCCAGTTGATCAACATGAACTACGAACTCTTGAAAGTGTCGGTCGAGCGTTACGCCCGCTTCCACTTTCCAGAGCGCGGCTACTCACACGAGGTCTACCGGCCGGACGATTGTGTGCGCATCAGGCGCATGGACTTCCACGCGTGGGTTCGGTCGCGGGTCACGGAGAAGGAAGCAGCATGAAGAATCCTTGCAGGGACCTTCCTCCGCCTCGCGAGAGCCCGCTGCGCGGCGTGCGCTATGGCGTTCCTGATGAACTGGTGGCCAACGAGATCGAATTGCCCGGTGTTGGTGGTCCCTGCATCCTCGGTACAGACATGAGGATGCCGGACATCACCGGCATCCCGTTCGTAGTCGTCCCAGATGCCGGCTACGTCCGGGACCCGGTCAGCGGCACCTTCTACGTCGGGCCAACGTGCTGGGCCAATCTGAAGAGCATCGGGGCGGAGCCGCAGGATGTCGGCTCTCGTGTCGCAGATTGACGTGCAGCAGGTCAAGGACCTGCGCGCGCGGGAAGGGATCAGCATCTTCGAGGCCAAGCGCCGGGTCGAGAAGCAACGGATTCTGATGGCCATCGACGAGGCCAGAAACTTCTACGAATTGCGGGTGCTGGTACGGACGCTCGCGGAAAAGGTACTCTGATGCTCACACACGAACAGATCATCGCACTACGCGAACGCGGCGTCCGCGTCGACAACATCTTCATCCCCGGCCTCGCCGCGATCGAGGGACAATTCAACAGAGCTTATGGGGAGTTCATCTCCAGCATCGAGTCGGATGACCAGATCGTGAGCGACATGGAGATCGGCGTCGACAGCAACACCGATGACGAGACGATCGTCGACCAGATCGAGAACAAGGCAGCAGCCGGTAAACTCGCTGGCCTGATCGTCGAACTCGCCTGCGGTAACTGGGCCGACGAGCGTAACACCACTATCTATGTGGAAGGTGACCTCTTCACCGCGATCGACAGCGCCGCCAAGGAACTCGGGTTTTAGTTCGGCCGTACTGTCCAGAAATTCTTAACAGGAGACGAAAATGTCTAGCCCTCACATCCGGACCGTTGGTCTCACGAAAACCCGAGCCCGCGCCCTCGACGGGCAGGGTTATCGCTTCCACTGCACGCGGCCGATCGCGCAGGCCCGGCCGTCGTCGATCGACATGGATATCCAGATGAGCCCCATCACCGACGAGCGCCTGACCCTCTACAGCTTCCGCTCGGCCGGCGACATGCAGACCTTCATCGAGCAGTTTGGCGGTGACGTGCTCGAATGAGCTACGTGGAGCCGACGCCTCTCGAAGACGCGTTGGACCTATTGGAGCACGAGACGGCCACGTGGGTCGTGTTCAAGGAGAGGGTCTACCTCTCCTACGAAGCCACGACCTCGTGGGCACATGGAGTCTGGAATTTCATCTTCGGTGTCGGCATATTCTGGGTCGAACACCAAGGGCCGGACTGCATGATCATCTCCGAGGGTTCAATGTACGAGTCGGACTGGTCGATCTACCGATCCGACGACAACCTGAGTCGCCTGTTCATGAAACGCTTCCGCGAGTGTGTGCGGATGAAGCAGGCGATCTCCAAGATGGACCAAGGCCTATGCTGACACCAATGTATTTCGAGTTGCCGGTGCCGGATGAGCGTCAGGCCGACGTGCAGCGCATCGTCGCCATGGCGCACAAGGACGGCTTCGATCTCTCCGAGAACGACGCCTACGCCGCCTACCGGGAGTACAGCCGGGACACGCACGGCGTCGACTGGTGGCCGGACGCCTTCAAGCCGGACTTCCACATGGAGCGAGACTCCGAGGTCTTCTACGACTCCCTCAGCACTTGGCTGAAATGGAACGACTAGCGAAAAGGCCCGGACATACTCCGGGCCTTTCTGCACTCAACCCGGAAACACCTTGTCGATGTCCTTCACGTCCTTCTCGATGCGTGTACGCTTGTTGAGCAGGTGACCATAGACGCGCCGCGTGAACGAGATGTCCTCGTGGCCGATCATGTCTGTCAACCGGTGATCGTCATAGCCCTTGTCGATGAGTTTCGACGCGAACCAGTGCCGCGCTTTGTGTGGATTATGATAGGGCACACCGGCCTCTTTCACGACCAGCTTCCACATCTTCAGGGCGTTGGTGTGCTCGATGTAGTTTCCCTCGACCGTGGTGAAGACGACCGGATGATTGGTCCGCATGCGCCACCGCTTCAGTAGATCGAGGACAGGCAGCGGGATCACGACGACGCGCCGGCCGGCCTTGGTCTTCACCGGTTGCACCTTCATGAAGCGTGTCAGCGTCTTGGTGACATTGATCACCCGCCGCTCCATGTCGATGTCATCCCATTCGAGCGCCAGAGCCTCGCCGATGCGTAGGCCGGCATAGATCAGGGTTGAGATCAGAAGAGCATCGCGCAGCGCCGCCCGGCCTTTGATGCCGCCACCGGTATTGAAGTAGAGGGAGTTCGTCCGCTCTATGCGGGTCTCCAGCACCTTGACCAGCTTCTCGATCTCGTCGTCGGTGTAGATTTCCTCCTCGGAGACCTCGGCCGGGTCCTTGTCCTTGGAAAGCTCGATCGTGATCTTCTTGCACGGATTGGCGATGCGCATGTCAAGTTCGTCGATCAGGTGGTTGTAGAAGATCGAGACCATGCGCAGGTGATTGCGCGCGGCATTGCGCGTCTTGCGGGTTGAGAGCAGATGGGTGCGGAAGGCGCGCATGTCGTCTTTCGTGATCGACGCCAATGACCGGCCCTCAAAGAAGTCCGTGAACACCTTCAGGCGCTCACTATAGCGGGCCACCGTGGTCTCGCGCCGAGGGGTCTTTCCGTCATGGCCCTTCTCCTTGGCCTCGATGAACATCTCGACCAGCTTGGGTAGCGGCAGCGTCCGATTCGAGTGGAGTTTGTCGAGGACGCGATCGATCGGCGCGCGGCTGGCGAATGAGCCCTGCTCGACCGCCATGTCGATCACGTCATCGAGTGGTCGATCGGTCCTCTCGGCCACGGCCTGAATACCAGTCACGACGAGACTGTCGCGCATGAATTTCTCGCCGAGGGCCTTGGTGGCGAAGCTTCGGCTGAAGGATTTACCCTCGTCCGGATAGCAGGTGACGCGCCACTTCTGCCCATTCTTGACGGGGTACGGATACGGGCCGGTGAACCTCATTCGGAGTTCCCTATGCAAAACCGGTTTTGCATCGCTTTGCATATTTTTGCATGGCGGTCAATCCATGCAAAACCGTCTCTTCGGCGGTGCGGTAAGTGATTGATCTTGCTTCATTTTTTGGCGCGCTCGGCAGGACTTGAACCTGCAACCTACGGATTCGAAGTCCGGTGCTCTATCCGATTGAGCTACGAGCGCAGGCCGGGGGAGCGCGAAACGAGCGCGGCCGGCACGAGCCTTCTATACCGTCGCGCCATTTCTGTCAGAGGAAAAGTGCGGATCGATTACGCGGACCGTCGTGGACGGCGGCTTGCTGAGCGGGCCTGTGGAGAAACAGACGGCGGCCTCACAAATAAAAACCCCGCCCAGATCGGACGGGGTTTTTATCACATCAGCCCGCCCGAGCCGGGTGGCTGGAAAGCTCTGCTTAGGCGACGGCGTCCTTGATCCAGTGCGAAAGCGCGGTTTTCGGCGCGGCACCCACCTTCATGTCGGCCACTTCGCCGCCCTTGAACAGGAGCAGGGTGGGGATCGAGCGCACGCCATAGCGCGCCGCGAGTTCCGGGTTCTCGTCGATGTTCAGTTTGGCGATCTTCACCCTGCCTTCCAGCTCGGTCGAGATCTCCTCGAGCGACGGGCCGATCATCTTGCACGGACCGCACCACTCGGCCCAGAAATCCACCACGACCGGGGCATCGGCCTCAATCACGTCGGACTGGAAGTTGCTGTTGTCGACCTTGACGGTGGCCATCGGAAATCCTCTCGGTTTCGAATTCGATACAAGATGTAGTGTGGGAACGCCGCTCGTTCAACAAGCCTTGTTTCACGGCGGGTTGAGTCGGGCAAGCGCCTCGTCCATCGCGGCGACCGGCAGCTCGATCAGCCTGGGCGCCTCGGTGAAGAGCAGTGCCGCCGCCACGCGACGGCCCGGATAGATAGGCTGGAGCAGCGCGCGGTAAAGCGCAAGCTGGGCGACATAGGCGGGCGGAACGGCTGCGAGATCGGCGGGCGGCGGACGATTGGTCTTGTAGTCGATGATCAGCACTTCGCTCTCGGTCACCGCGAGACGGTCGATCTTGCCGGAGATCGCCCGCCGCTCGCCGCGGACCTCGAGGTGGCCCATGATGCCGACCTCGGCGCGCGAGCCGGGCGAGAAGATCGGGGCGAAGGCGCTGTCGCTGAGTATGGCGAGGACGGGATGCAACGCCTTCTCCTGTTCCTTGATCTCCCATCCTGAGGCCGCGCGGGCGAGATACCGCCGCGCTGCGGGCTCGCGTTCCGCCTCCGCGATGTCGGGCAGCATCTGCAAAAGCTTGTGGAGCACGATGCCCCGCTCGATCGCGAAAGCTGGCTCGGCTTCGGGGTCCAGCACGGGCGAGCGGCCGGTGACGACAGCCTGCTCCGTCTCGACGAGCAGCGACGACGCGCCCGACGGCGCCAGCGGCCTCGGCAGCACGCGCGACGGCGGCAGCGGGGAGAGCAGGCTTTCCGGAAGCGGCGGAACGGGCTTTGCCTCGGCAGCTTCGCTGCGCGGCGGCTCTTCCACCTTGCCGTGACCGGTGATCTTGAAGCGGACGGTTTTGCCGACCACCGGATGATCGATCTCCACGCATTCGGCGGCTCCGCCGAGCGCCGAACTGACCAGCGAATGCCATGTGGTCGGCTTGGGCGGATTGCGGCCATGGAAGCCGCAGACGATCAGCCGGTCCTCGGCGCGGGTCATGCCGACATAGAGCAGGCGGCGGTATTCGTCGTCGGCGCGCTCGCTGATGCCGCTCTCCAGGCCACGCAGGAAGCCGCAGGGCGTCTCGCCGGGCGCGCGCCAGAGATAGCCGGTCGTGCCGACGAGTTCGCCCTTTGGCGAGAATGGCACCAGCCGCGGCAGGTGCTGTGGGCTGAAGGGCTGCGCGCCGCCGTCCACAAGGAAGACGATCGGGGCCTCCAGGCCCTTCGCCGCATGGACGGTCATGACGCGCACCTCGTCGCGGGTCTGGTCCATCTCGCGGCGGATCTCGGGTGCGGCCGTCTCCAGAGTGGCGAGAAAAGTCTCCAGCCCAGGCAGGCCGGTCTTTTCCTGCGCGAGTGCGAAGGCGAGGAATTCGTCAAGGATGTCGCCGGCTTCATGGCCGAGCCGCGCGATCATCTTCGCGCGCACGCCGTCGCGGCCGAGTACGCCCGAATAAAACTCGAACGGCCGGCGGAAGGCGGCCTCGTTCGCCCAGCGCTCCAACTGCTTCGCAGCGCCGGCGCAGGCGAGATCGGAATCCGCCCGGGCGGCGAGCGATTTCATCAGCGAAACGCCCTTTTGCCTGCCGGCGGCCATCGCAAAAAGATCGTCCTCGCCAAAGCCGAAGACCGGGCTCTTCAGCAGGGCGCCAAGCGAAAGATCGTCCTCGGGCTGGAGCACGGCGCGGCCGAGCGCGATCATGTCCTTTACCGCGATGTGCGAGGGCAGCCGCAGCCGATCCGCGCCGGCGACGGGAATGTGCCTCTCCTTCAGGCTCTTCGTCAGCGCGTTGACGAAGCTGCCGCGTTTTCGCACCAGGACTAGGATGTCGCCGGCGGTGACGCGCCGGCCCTGGCCTTCGATGATCTCGCCGTCCTTCAGCCAGCCCTGAACCGTCCTGGCGATGTTCTCGGCAAGGCGCACCGCCGGGGCGGTGGCGTGGTCGATCGGCACCGTCCAGTCGTCCGGCTCCTCGATCAAATCGGCGCCGAGCGAGGGCCAGAGCTCGACATAGCCCGGCGCGCCGGCACGGATGGCAGCGTGGGAGATCGGGTCGCCTTCGAAGGTGAGTCCGCGCCGCGCCTCCTCGCGGGAGAACACGCGATCGACCGCGCCGAGCACATCTTCCGTGGAGCGGAAGGAGAGGTTGAGCCTTACGTGCTCGAACGCGCCCTCTGCGCCGCGGACCTTGGCGGAAAAAGCATGGCCGCTCTCTGCAAAAGCTTCCGGCGCAGCACCCTGGAAGGAGTAGATCGACTGCTTCTCGTCGCCCACGGCGAAGATGGTGCGCTGCACGTTGTCGCGGGCGCTTTGGCCGGAGAAGAATTCCTCCGCCAGCCGTCGCACCACGCTCCATTGCTCGGGGCTGGTGTCCTGCGCCTCGTCGATGAGGATGTGGTCGATCCCCTTGTCGAGCTTGTAGAGCACCCAGGGGCCGGCATCGGGGCGGGAGAGCAGCCGCGCGGTGCGGGTGATCAGGTCGTTGAAGTCGAGGAAGCCGCGGCCGGTCTTCAACTGCTCGTAGCGGGCGATCAGCCAGTCGGCGATGGTGAGCGCCGCTCGCGTATTGTGGAGCGCTCTCAGATGCCAGATGCGGTCGGAGGCGGCGAGGATGGCCTCGCAGGCGGCGAGATAGCGGTCCGCAAGGTCAGGGAATGCCGTGAGCAACTTTTTACCGAACAGCCAGTCCGGCTTGCAGGGCTCGCCCTTGGCGCTGAGGAAACCGGTCAGGTGCGTCAGCCGCCGTTCCGGATCGCCTTCGGCAATGGCCGCGTTCATCGCGGGAAGGATGCGGTCGAGAACGCGAGTCGCACCATACGCCTGCGCGGTCTGCTCGAACTCGCGGTAGAAGCGCGGCTCGAAGCCGGGCAGCGGCCACACCGAATCGGCCGCGCTGGCCGGCGTGTCGTCGGGCGAAAAGCCGAACTCGGCATAGAGGCCGGCGTAGGGCGGATCGTCGATCGCGACTTCGTCGATGAAGCTTCTGAGCCCATTACGGCAGGAGAGGATCTCGCCGAGCAAGGCGTCGAGCCCGGCCTCGCCGCCGCGCTCCAGCACGGAAGCGAAGGCCTCCGCAAGCTGCGGCTTGTCGGCGCCGGCCGCCCCGGTCAGAAGCTCGCGACGGGCGGCGGCGTATAGCGCCTCCTCCATGAGGCCGTCGAGCATCTGAAAATGCGCGGCGATGTTGGCCTCCAGCGGGAACTGGTGCAGCACCGCCTCGCAGAAGGCGTGGATGGTCTGGATTTTTAAGCCGCCCGGCGTCTCCAACGCCCGGGCAAAGAGCTGGCGCGCGCGGGCAAGCTTTGAGTGGCTCGGCGCCTGTCCCTCGACCTCTGTGATCCGCTTCGCAAGCGCCTCATCGGGCAGCATGGCCCATTCGGACAAGGTCGAGAACACGCGCTTCGACATGTTGGCCGCGGCGGCGCGCGTATAGGTCAGGCAGAGGATGCGCGACGGGTCGGTGTCTTCCAGCAACAGGCGGATCACGCGCTGCGCTAGCACGTGGGTCTTTCCCGAGCCGGCATTGGCCGACACCCAGGCCGACAGTTTTGGATCAGAGGCGGTCGCCTGGTTGCGCCTGGTTTCCTCGGGGATGGCGTAGCGGGGCTTCATGGCAAAGTCGCGCCCTTGGTCGGTTTCCCGATTTGAGGGTGCCCCTTCGCACCCCCCTCTGTCCTGCCGGACATCTCCCCCTCAAGGGGGGAGATCGGACAGCCGGTCGCCTTTCGCCAATCTCCAGCGTCGAAGGAAGGGCGCGGAGAGCGCAACTGCCAATCTCCCCCCTTGAGGGGGAGATGTCCGGCAGGACAGAGGGGGGTGTTCAAGGCACGGCCGAGGAGACCTTGTCGCCGACTCACTGCGCCACCCACGCTCTTCATTCCCCGCCCTCCCCCGCATCATCCCCGCCGGCGGACCATTCGAGCACGCGGGCGAGGTGGTCGTAGTCGCCGTCCATATCGCCTTCACGGAACGGCAGGGCGCGGGAGAGATAGCCGGTCGACGGCGAGGCATAGTGGCCAAGCAAGCGCTCCAGCCGCTCCCATGCATCTTCGGCGAGATCGGCGGCGGAGCGCCGGCTGTCCTTGATCGAAAGGATCGACTCGTGAAGCACGTCGCCGTTGGCCTTCAGCCGGACATAGGCGAGTTCCGCCGGCTCGCGGCGGCCCATCCCCTCGAAGGCGCCGCGGCGCAGCAGCGCGGCTTCAAGCGCAAGCTGCGGCGAAACCAGCATGTGGGCCTGCCTTTTGGAGGGCGAGGAGCCGGTCTTGTAGTCGAGGATGTCGGCAAGTCCGCTCGGCAGAAGATCGACGCGATCGGCATTGCCCGAGAGCGTAACCTCCGTGCGCCCGACCTCGGTCTTTCCGGCGCGCGCTTCCGCCACCCGCTCGACAACGGCGTTGCCGCGCGCTTTCTCCCACTCCAAAAAATTCTTCGCCAGTTGTTCGAAGCGCGGCCACCAGACGGCGTGCACATCCTCGGGTAGGGCGAACTCGGCAAAGCAGTCCCGTCCGGTCTCAAGCAGTGTTGAGAGCGCTTCCGGTGCCGCCGGATCCACGCCGGTTTCGGTGAATCGATGCAAAATCTCGTGGAACAGCGTGCCGCGCTCCGCGGCGCCGGGGTCGCGCACCAGCGGGTCGAGGGCGGCGAGGTCGAGGATCTTCTTCGCGTAGATCGCATAGGGATCGCGGCGGAGCGTCTCGACCTCGGTGACCGAAAAATGCCGCGGACGAACGTCGATGGGCGGCTTCGGATTGGGCCGCCTGGCGAGCTTGTCGTCGCCGCGCGTGTCGAGTTCGCGCGCCCAGGCAAGATAGTTCGCGCCGTGCGCCTTGAGGCGCTCCGTCTGCTTCTCTCCGAGGAAGGTCGTGAGGCGCAGCAGCCAACGCGACGCCACGGCCGGAGATTCGCCGGAGCGCTCCGCCCGCGTCAGGATCAGGTTCTCCACGCCCGTCGCCATCTGGAAGTCCAGCGCCGACTGGCCGATGCGCCGCTCCGGCGGGTCGAGGTCAAGGCCGGCCTTCATCATCCGCGACATGAAGCGGTCCGACACCGCCTTGCGCGGCCACACGCCTTCGTTGAGGCCGCCGACCACGAGTGTATGAGGCGAGAGAAGTCGCGCTTCGAGCGCGCCCCAGATGAACACCCGACCGTCCGAGCCCTGTGCCGGCTTCACAACCTCAGATGCCATCAGCGCATCGAGCACATCCGGCCATTCGCCGGGACCGAAGGCGAAGTCCGCCTCGGCGGCGACCAGCCCTCTCAGGGAATCGGCCAGCTTCTCGCCGGCATCGCCCGCGTAGAGCTCGTCCAGGCTTCCATCCGCGCCACGCGCGAGGCTTTCGAGCGCGATCACCGAAGCGCGGATCGCTTCCGAGAGAAGAACCTCCTTGCCATCGGTGATGTCGGCCAGCGGCGACAGCGCAATTTTCAGTGCCTCGAGCACCTGCCGGGCGCAGTCGAGGTCACCAGCGGTCAGCCGGCGCATCCAGAACGGCTGGCGAGACTGTCCGTCGATTCCTTTCCGCCGCTCCTCGAAGAGCGCCGCGAGATTCGACAGGTCGGGCCGGCCATAGCCGCCGCGCAGCGCCACCAGCTCGATCACCTCGGCGGCGCGGCGCACGGTTCGCCGCTCCAGGCCCAGCTGCAGCAGCGGATGCTTCAGCACTGCCAGGACCGGCACGGGATCGCCCGGCTGGAAGACGGCACGCAGCATCAGCCGCAGCAGCGAGGCCGGCGGCGTGGTCGAAAGCGGCGTGCCGCCGGAATCGTCGGCGCGGATGCCGAAGCGCAGAAGCTCGGCCGAGACGCGCCTGGCGAGATCGCGGTCGCCGGTCACCAGCGCAGCGGTGCGGCCGGGCTCCTCCACCGCAGTTCGCAGTGCGATTGCTATGGCCGCAGCCTCGTCGCGCTCGTTGGCCGCCTCGATGAGCGACACGTGCCCGAACGCGGCGGCAATTTCCTCTTCCTCGAAGCCGGCGCGCTCGGCGGCCCAGGCATTCGTGGTCGGCGCCGGCCGGAACGCCTCCCCCACGATCCGCGACCGTCGCGCCATGGCGCCGGAGGCCTGGACTAGGTCCTCCACCTCCTGGCGGGCGACGCCGATGCGCCGAAGCAGTTTTGCCAGCCCGTATTGCGGGTGGCCGAGCAGGGCCGGCTCCGGCGCGATATCGCCGAGTACTTTCCAGGATTCCGCGTCCATGTCACGGTCGAGCCCCGGCAGGACCAGTGCGCCGTTCGGCAGGCGGGCGATCGCTGCGAGCAGTTCCGCTGTAGCAGGGATCGAGCCGGTCGAGCCCGCCGCGATCACCGGACCGGCTGGGGGCACCGCCTTCAGGCGTGTGGCCTCCGCCCGGATCAGCGCGTTGCGGTGCGCCGCGGGGTTGGAGCGCTGGCGCGCTTCCAGGACGGCGGGCCAATGCTCCGTGACGATGGCCAGGAAGTCGAGCGTCACCTGCCACCAGCCGGCGAGGTCGCCGCCGACGAGGTCGCCCAGCCTGCCCCAGCCCGCATCCTCGGTCTCGACCTCGTCGATCAGGCCGGCGAGATCGCGGGCGAGCCATATCGAGTCGGCGGCCGAGGCCGGAATCACCACTTCTTCCTCGAACTTGGCCGCGATGTGGGCAGGCAGCCGCTGCTTCCAGGCGCGCACCAGGGGGCTGAGCAACAGCAGGCGGTCGATGGCCGGAATTGGGGGGAGAAGGTCGAGCGCGCCGGCGCCATCCTCGAGGAAGACGGCGCCGTCCTCGTCGAACTCGCCGAGCGGCCGGATGGTCGGGAGGATGGCAGACATTCCGCCTGCCTTCTCCACAAAGACGGTGCGCAGTTCACGCGCGGCGCGGCGGGTCGGCACGTAGATCGTTGCGCTCGCGAGCGCCAGCGGATCGCCGTCGGCCTTGAAGCCGGGTACGAGGCGTCCATCCAGCAGGGTGTCAGCGAGCGCCGGAAGGAAGGGCACGCCGGACGGAATGGAGAGGACGCGCAACGCCCCGCCTAGACCTTCACCGCCGACGCCTCGGCGACGGCCCGCTCCGCGGGTCCGATCGCGTCGGGGGTGCCGACCGTGATCCAGGTCCCGCGCATCGGCAGCCCGAACAGCCGCCCCTCCGCGATCGCGGCATCGAAATAGCGATTGAGCGAATGCGGCTCGGCGTTAGCCCCGGCGAAGATGCGTGGATGAGCGATCGCCGCGCCCGCATAGATGAAGCCGGAGGGGGCGCCCTTGGCGCGCCGAAGACGTCCGTCCCTGCCCAGCAGGAAATCCACCCCGCCCGTATGCCCGGTCGCTGATTCGAGGTCCGAGAGCATGAGAAGAATATCCATGCGCGCCGGATCCCATTCAAGCGCGAGGCGCCTGAGGTTCGATTCGTCCCCATCTATCCAGAAGGTATCCGAGTTGAGGATATAGAAGGGATCCGGGCCGATCTCGTCGAGCGCGTTGACGATACCGCCGCCCGAGTCGAGCAACCGGTCGCGCTCGTCGGAGATCACCACGCGAGGCTGCTGGCGCTTCGCGACATGGTCGACGACCTGGCCGCCGAGATAGTGGATGTTGACGACCGCCTTCTCGACGCCCGCTTCGGCGAGGCTATCCAGCCCCCAGTCGAGCAGCGCCTTGCCTGCGACCCTCACCAGCGGCTTCGGCATGGTGTCGGTGATCGGCCGCATCCGCTTGCCGAGGCCGGCGGCGAGCACCATCGCGTTCCTGGGAGTCTTGGCGATCACGCATCCTCCGCGAGCAGGCCGTGGCTTTCGTAGAGCGCGGCGACCGGCGCCAGCGCGGGATGCTTGAGCGCGCGCCGCAGATAGGTGCGGATGCGCGGCAGGTGCCTGATGTAGCCCGGCTTGCCGTCCCGTTCCTTCAGCCGCACGAAGATGCCCAGGATCTTCGTGTTCCGCTGCGCGGCGCAAATGGCATAGGCCTCGCGGAATTTTGCCTCTTCGAAGTCGCCGCTCTCCCGCCGCGCCGCGACATAGGCGTCGACCGTCGCGCGCTCGATTTCCTCCGGCACGGTAACCCGCGCGTCCATGGCAAGCGAGGCGACGTCGTAGGCCGCCGGTCCAATGAGCGCGTCCTGGAAGTCGAGGATACCGAGGCAGGCAGACCCCTCGCGATCCGGCCTCCAGATGATGTTCGGCGAGTGCCAGTCGCGCAGCACCAGGCTTTTCTCGGCGCGGTCCAGCCGGTCGAACACTGCGTTCCAGGCTTCGGCAAATCCGGCGCGCAACGAGGCGTCCGCCGGCCGGCCGGTGCGCCACGGCACGTACCAGTCGAGCAGCAGGTCGACTTCGACCGTCAGCGCGTCCCGATCGAAGGGCGGCACATGGTGGATTACGTCCGGTGCGGCCTCAAGCTCATCCGGCCAGGATTGCAAGTGGATCTGGGCGAGCAGTTCGGCCGCCGCGGCGTAGCGTTCGGCGACGGGCCGGCCCTCATTATCCAGGAAGCCGCCGGTTCCCAGGTGCTCGAGCAGGAGAAATCCCTGATCGAGGTCTGCATGGAAGATTTCCGGCGCGCAGATGCCGCGCTCGCGCAGCGCACGGTCGACGGCGACGAAGGCCGCGACCGTCTGCGCCGTATGGGCGATCTCGGCATAGGCTTTGCCGTTGCGCACCACCGGCCCGAGCACCAGCCTCGGCGAATTCATGAGGACGAGCGGAGGCCGGCCCTGTACCGCGACGATCTCGTAGAAGCGGGCCGAAGCGTCGGTGAAGAACGGCGCACGCTCGGCGTCCGCTAGCCCGGCATCCGCCAGAAAGGCTCGGATCGCGAAGGAGCGCGAGACGCGGTCGAAGGCAGCGCCCGAGCCCGAAACCACGGCGCGCCGGCCGCTTCCCTCGTGCAGCAGCGAGACGGTGACGGTCGATTTCGGCAGGCGGGAGGCGGCCCGTTCCGGCCATTCGATGATCGCAGCGCCACCGGACAGCGCTTCGTCGAAGCCGAGCTCTTCCAGCTCCGACGCCGAGCCGAGGCGGTAGAGGTCGAAATGGCTGAGCGGCACCCTGCCTTCGTAGGTCTGCACCAGCGTGAAGGTGGGGCTCGGCACTTCCAGCTCGCGATCCCCGGCATTGGTGCGGATAAGCGCGCGGGCGAGCGTCGTCTTGCCGGCGCCGAGGTCTCCTTCGAGGGCCAGCACGTCGCCGGGCCGAAGCGCCATGGCCAGATCCTGGCCGAGCCTCTGGGTGGCCGGTTCGTCCGGCAGGAAGAGCTCTATCGAAGGTTCGCTCATAGGCTCGACAGTGCGGCTTGCCCGCTGCCCGGAAAAAGCCGGCGTCATTCGGCGGCGTCACGAATGCGCGAGGGCACGAACGGGAAGAAACAGGTCACGGTCGTGCCCGTTCGCGCGCCTGTCGCGATCCGCACATTGCCGCCATGCAGTTCCACGAAGCTTTTCACCACCGAAAGTCCCAGCCCGGCGCCGCGGCGCCGCCCGCCATTGATACGCGATTCGAACCTGCGGAACACCGTGTCGAGGATTTCGGGAGCCATGCCCGGGCCATTGTCGTGCACCGAGAACTCGACGCCGGCTTCCGTGCGGCGGCAGGCCAGCGTGATTATGCTCCCTTCCGGGGCATAGTTCGCGGCATTCGAGAGCAGATTGTAGAGCACCTGCCGGATGCGCGTCTCGTCTCCGTGCAGGCTTTTCGGCGCGTTCGAGGCATCGACCGCAAGCCTGATCGAATGCTCTTCCAGCCGGTCTGCGACCAACTCGGCTGCCGCCCTGACGGTTTTTTCGATCTCCACCTCGGAGATCTCCAGTTCCATGATGCCCGCGTCGACGGTCGCCAGATCGAGGATGTCGTTGACGATGGTGAGCAGCACTGCCGAGGACGAGCCGATGTGGTCGACATATTCGCGCTGGCGCTGGGAAAGTGTGCCGGTCGCCGGCAGTGACAGGAGCTCCGTGAACCCGATGATGTTGGTGAGAGGAGAGCGCAACTCGTAGGAGACGTGCTGGACGAAATCGTTCTTCAGTTGATCGGCCTTCTGGAGCGCATCGTTCTTGTCCAGGAGCGCCCGCTCCACGTTGACGCTGTCGGTGATGTCCACGAAGGTCATCATGACCTGGCCATTTGGCAGATGAATGACCGCGTGACGCAAGACCGTGCCGTTCTTCAGCTCGGTCTGGCCCTGGCTGTTGCGGCGCTCGTCGAAGCCGGTCACTGCGGCGGCGAATTCGCGCCAGGGGCTGGTGACCGCCAAGCCCTCGCACTTGGCCTGAATGGCCGTAATGTGCACCTTCTGGGAGACGATGTCGGCGGGCAGTTGCCAGAGCGACGTGAACGCCGGATTGGCGAGCCTGATGCGGCCGTCCGGGCCGAACACCGCCACCCCTTCGGCAAGATTGTCCAGCGTCTCGCCCTGGACGCGGACAGCCGTGTTGTAGCGGCTTTCCAGGTTCATGCGCTCGGTGAGATTCTCGAAGATCCAGGTGACGCCGCCGTTCGACTGAGGGTTCGCCACGACGCGCACCGTGCGGCCGTCGGGCAGGTGCCACCAATGCTCCTGCGAATCGACGGCGCGGTAGGCGGACAGAAGGTTTTCCTTCCAACGCCGCCACTCCGGCTGCTCGGCGATCTTGCCTTCGCTGCGCAGGCGATCAAGCAGCAGCGCGTTGTCCGGCGCACTCTCCAGGAAGCCGACATCAAGGCCCCAGAGCTTCTGGAAAGCCTGATTGAAGAAGCGAAGCTTCTCCTTGGCATCGAAGATGGCGATCGCGGTGGTGAGGTGGTCTAGCGTGTCGGCATGGCTACGCAGCGCCCGCTCGAACTCGTCGTGGATCGTCTGGACGGCGCTGATGTCGCAGGCAAGTCCGGCCGCACCCTCGCTGCTCTCGTAGTCGGTGACGGCGAACATCCGGCGGTCGCCGGAGACGACCGTGGACAGGCTCTGCTCGAAAACCCGGTTCTTCTGGTGGTGGGTGGCTATCGATTCCCGCGCGATCGTTCCGAGGAATTCAACTCCGTCGCGGACCGCATCATCGGCGCTCTGCGCCTCAACCGCATCGGCATAGGCCTTGTTGACCCATCGCAGCCGCCCGTCGGCGCCACGCAGCCAGAACGGCATTTTCAGCGCCTCGATAAGGCCGACCATGGTCTCATAGTCGGCGGCAAGCCGCTGGTTCTCCAGCTTGAGCCGCGCCTGGACGAGAAGGTTCTCGGAGAGGCTGGTGAAGCGCACGATCGTATGGAACGGCGTCTTGCGGCCCTGCACCTCGATCGGAATGCCCGTATTCGTCTCGACCGTCAGCTCGAACGGAACGCCGCGCTCCCTAAGCGCGGTGATGGCCTGATCCAGTGACGCCGCGGATCGCGGCATCAGCCAGCGGCCGAAGGCTATGAAGGCGGCGCGGTCGTCCGGAGAACCCGCCTCTGCCGGCAGGGCTCCGACTACCTCCGCCTTCTGCCGGTCGCTGCTCCAGACGATCAGCCGCTGGTCGCGCAGGTTGAGCAGGGCCTCGGAGCGTTGCAGCGATGCAGTGAGGTCGGCGACGCGGGCCCTCAGCTGCACGTTTTCGGAAGCGGTCCTGGCGCGCTCGCGGATCAGCACGATCGCCGAGATCAGCGCTGCGCCCATGGCGCCTGTGAACACGGCCAGCTGAATGACATCAACCGTATTGACGGCGAGCGACGCCGGATCGGCCTGCGCAAGCGCTGGCATGAAGGGGAGGGCGACAGAAAGCGCGGTGCCGCCCAGGAGCGCGCGAGCGATCCGGGCAAAGAACGAACATCGAGCCCCAGCCCTCGCAGATGCCAAAAAGGTCTGCCGGCCAAGTCCGGCCCGCCCCGCCCTCGGCGGGAATCGCCCCTGCATTCCTTCTTCCTCTCGGCCGCCCTGCCGCGGGATCGTCTGAGCCGTCGCGGAAGAACGAAGAGCGACGAGATCGATCCCGAATCAAACGGAACATACAGGTTCGCGGATTCGCCGTGAAGAAGCCTCGGCTAGCAAACAAAACCGGGCGGGATTGTCCCGCCCGGCTGGCTTTTCCACGTATTTCCCGCTGCCTTGGTCAGTAGCGGTAATGTTCCGGCTTGAAGGGGCCCTGCTTCGTCACCCCGATATAGCTCGCCTGCTCATCGCTGAGCTCGGTCAGACGCGCTCCAAGCTTGTCGAGATGCAGTTTCGCGACCTTCTCGTCCAGATGCTTGGGCAGCACATAGACCTTGTTCTCGTACTGGCCGGGCTTGGTCCACAGCTCCATCTGCGCCAGCACCTGGTTGGTGAACGAGGCCGACATGACGAAGCTCGGATGGCCGGTGGCGTTGCCGAGGTTGAGCAGCCGCCCCTCGGAGAGCAGAATCATCCGCTTGCCGTCTGGGAAGGTGATGAGGTCGACCTGCGGTTTGACGTTCGTCCACTTCAGGTTGCGCAGAGCCGCCACCTGGATCTCGTTGTCGAAGTGGCCGATGTTGCCGACGATGCACATGTCCTTTACCTTGCGCATGTGGTCGAGAGTCACGACGTCCTTGTTGCCGGTCGTGGTGATCACGATGTCAGCGGTCGGCGCGGCCTCGTCGAGGGTGACGACCTCAAAGCCGTCCATCGCGGCCTGAAGCGCGCAGATCGGGTCGACCTCGGTGACCTTTACGCGCGCGCCGGCACCCTGGAGCGATGCGGCCGATCCCTTGCCCACGTCGCCGTAGCCGCAGACCACGGCGACCTTGCCGGCCATCATCACGTCGGTGCCGCGGCGAATGCCGTCGACGAGCGACTCCTTGCAGCCGTACTTGTTGTCGAACTTCGACTTGGTGACGCTGTCATTGACATTGATCGCCGGGAACGGCAGCAGCCCGCGCTTCTGGAGCTGGTAGAGACGGTTGACGCCGGTGGTGGTCTCCTCGGTGACGCCGCGGATCGCCTCGCGCTGCTTGGTGAAGAAGCCGGGCGTCGCCGCCATGCGCTTCTTGATCTGGGCGAACAGGATCTCCTCTTCCTCGCTGCCCGGATTGGAGAGCACGTCCTCGCCGGCTTCGGCGCGGGCGCCAAGCAGGATGTACATGGTGGCATCGCCACCGTCGTCCAGGATCATGTTGGAGAGGCCGCCATCGGCCCACTGGAAGATCCTGTCGGTGTACTCCCAGTACTCCTCGAGCGTCTCACCCTTGACGGCGAAGACCGGGACGCCGGACGCCGCGATGGCGGCAGCCGCATGGTCCTGGGTGGAAAAGATGTTGCACGAGGCCCAGCGGATCTCGGCGCCGAGCGCCTTCAGCGTCTCGATGAGAACAGCCGTCTGGATGGTCATGTGGAGCGAGCCGGTGATGCGCGCGCCCTTCAGCGGCTTCTTTTCGCCGAACTCCTCGCGGCAGGCCATCAGGCCCGGCATCTCGGTCTCGGCGATCTCGATTTCCTTGCGGCCCCAGTCCGCGAGAGCAAGGTCGGCGACCTTGTAGTCCTGCCTATCGGCCATGTCATCGCTCCATGAAAACAAGGGCTCGGCAAGGTGAGCGGCCCTCATGGCCGCCTGACTAGCAGAACGGCACCGGAGCGGCAATGGGATATAAAGAAATCTTTATGCCTGCATGTCCTTCGGAGGAAGTGGTCAACATTCCTCTCCGAAGCGGGAGGCGACGAGTTGCGCGAGCGCCTCGACGGCCTGTTCGGCTTGTTCGCCGCGAGCCGTCACACGGATGGTGGAGCCAAGCCCTGCTGCCAGCATCATCAGCCCCATGATGGAGGTTCCGCCGACGGCGACGCCCTCCCGCTCGACCTCGATCGCGGCCTGAAACCCTGCAGCGAGTTGGACGAACTTGGCCGAAGCGCGGGCATGCAGTCCGCGCTGGTTGACGATCAGGAGTTCGCGGCTGACCGCATCGGCAGACGATGACGCGCCACTCATTTGCCGCTCAGGACCTGGCTGGCGACATTGATGTATTTGCGTCCTGCGACCTGGGCCATCTCGAGCGCCTTGGCCATATCGTCTCCCTTGCGGGCGCTGCTCAGCTTGATCAGCATGGGCAGGTTCACGCCCGCGATCACCTCGACGCGGCCGGGGACCATCACGGAAATGGCGAGGTTGGAGGGCGTGCCCCCGAACATGTCGGTGAGCAGAATGACGCCGTGGCCGGTATCGGTGCGGGCAACTGCGTCGACGATATCGCGCCGACGCTTCTCCATGTCGTCGTCGGCGCCGATCGACACGGTCTCGAAGTTTTCCTGGGCGCCGACGACATGTTCGACCGCGTTGCGGAACTCTTCCGCAAGCCGGCCGTGCGTCACGAGCACGAGCCCGATCATCTGGTGAAGGCTCCCGTCATCGGCTTTTTACATGGACCCCATACATTCGCGTGCCGCGAGCGGAGCGTCATCTTCTCCAGACAATGAACGTTGACAAGCCCAAATTCGCCCAATCGATGGCCGTTTTGTCGCACACTGCGATCACAAAGCCTCACTTTCGATCGAATGGTGGCAGAGAAAGCCAGGAACAGAGGGCCGGCAAAGCACCCTCCACATTGCGGGCAGGCAGGACCAGCAGGGGCAGGCGGCAGCCCTCTATTTCTTCGAACTGGTCTTCGGCATAGCGCGGCGCGGCATCCTCCTCGACGAGCCGGACGACGAGATTGATCACCGCTGCCTGCTCGTTGCCTATCGGCTGAGGCGTGCGCCCGCGGGTCTCGACGAGGCCCTTGATCGGCTCGGGCGCGCGGCAGACCAGGCGGCCGGTCCCGGCAGAGACCAGGACCTGATCGTCGCTTACGAGCGAGGCGAACCAACCCGCGGACCGACAGACCGCGATCAGCGTCAGCGCGAGAGTGGTCTTGCCGGAGCCGGATTCACCTCGGATCAGCAACCCTCGATCACCGAGGACGATCGCGGTCGCGTGGAGATTGGCTGGCCCGGATCCGTTCGGCATTTCTGAAATCCGCAGCGGCGACCGGCGGCCCCGGCCTATCCCTCGGCCGGCAACGTCATGGTGAAACGGGCGCCGCGGACCTCGCCAGGCTTGATCCCCGGGATGTTCTCGGCGGTGAGCCGGCCGCCATGCGCCTCGGCGATCTGCCTGCTGATCGAAAGCCCAAGGCCCGAATTCTGGCCGAACGCCTCCGAGGAGGGACGGTCCGTGTAGAAGCGCTCGAAGATGCGGTCGACCGCATCCGGCCGGATGCCAGGACCGTTGTCCTCCACGCTGACCAGGATGAACTTTCCCGAGCGCAAGAGCGTAACGGTGATATGGCCGTGATCCTCCGGCACGAAGGAGCGGGCATTCTCGACGAGATTGGTGACGACCTGGCCGAGCCTGAGATCGTGGCCCATCACATGATAGCCCTTCATGCCGGCGGGCAGCTTCTCCGGCTTGAACTCGATCGTTGCCTTGCGCTTGTGGCGGCTGGTCTCCTGCGTCAGCGAAACGAGATCCGCGATCAGCTTCTTGAGATCCACCCGCCCGGCATCCTCGCGCGCGAGTTCGGCATCCAGGCGGGAAGCATCGGATATGTCGGAAATCAGCCGGTCGAGGCGTCGCACGTCGTGCTGGATGATCTCCAGGAGCCGCTCGCGCGAGGCCTCGCTCTTGGCGATCGGCAGGGTCTCGACCGCGCTGCGCAGCGAGGTCAGCGGGTTCTTGAGTTCATGCGCGACATCCGCGGCAAAGCTCTCGATCGCCTCGATGCGGGCATAAAGCGCATTGGTCATGCCGCGCACCGCGACGGAAAGATTGCCGATCTCATCCTGCCGGTCGGAGAAATCCGGGATTTCCTCGCGGCTCTTCACGCCGCGACGTACCCGCACCGCCGCCGCCGAAAGCCGCCGCAGCGGATTGGCGATGGTCGAGGCCATCAGCATCGATAGGATAGCCATCACTAGCGCGGCAATGCCGAACACTCGCAGGATGGCCTTGCGTTCGGCCGCCACGATCTTGTCGATGTCGCCGCCCTGGGTCGAAAGCAGCAGCACGCCGAGCACGGCACGGAAGCGCTGGATCGGGACGGCGACCGAGACGATGCCATCGCCGTTCTCACTCACCCGCACCACCGTCGAGGGGCTGCCGGTGAGCGCGGTCATGACCTCGGGAAAGGCGGCGCCGTTGCCGCCCGGCTGCTCGCGATAGATCGGAACGGAGCTTCCGAAGAGATCGAACAGGGACCTTTCGATCCGCTCCCAGAAACCTGGCTTCTCCTCTTCCACGGACGGCAGGTCGTATCGGAGGATCTGCCCGCGCGAATAGAGGTGGCGGGAATCGAGCAGCAGATTGGCGTCGCGGTCGTAGATGCGGGCGCGCGTGCGTGTCGGCGAGATCAGCCGCTTCAGGAGGGGTGCCACCCGCTCCGGATTGATCGGGAAATCGAGGCTGTCGAGTTGGTCGGTGCCGGGGCCGATGCTCTCCCCCGCCTGAAGCTCCAGCAACTTCTCGGGGTCGATCATGATGGAGTCGGTCTCCACCGTCGCGGAGGAGGCGATGGCGCCGGCGATAATCTCGCCCTGTGTCATCAGGCTCTCGACGCGGGCGTCGATCAACCCGTCGCGGAACGTATTGAGGTAAAGGATGCCGGCGACCAGCACAGCAAGGCCGGCAAGGTTCAGGAACAGGATCCGCCGGGTCAGGCTGGAAAAGATGTGGTGGCCGAGAAAGCGCCGGAGCGGTACCGTCACCAATGCCAGCTGGCCGGACAGCCAGGCGCGCGGCCGCTTCACGGCGACCGCCGGCTTATCGAATTGCGCTTCGACGGCCATTCAGTTTGGGCCCTTGTCGGGCTCAGGCCTCGCGGAAACGGTACCCAACCCCATAGAGAGTCTCGATCATCTCGAACTCTTCGTCGACCGCCTTGAACTTCTTGCGCAGCCGCTTGATGTGGCTGTCGATCGTCCGGTCGTCGACGTAGACCTGCTCATCATAAGCGGAATCCATGAGCGCGTCACGGCTCTTGACGACGCCCGGACGCTGCGCGAGCGAATGGAGGATGAGGAACTCGGTGACCGTAAGCGTTACCGGCTCGCCCTTCCAGGTGCAGGTATGACGCTCCTGGTCCATCACCAACTGACCGCGCTCCAGCGACTTGGACTGCTGGGTGGGAGCCTTGGCGGCCGCTTCGCGAGCGCTGGCGCGGCGAAGCACCGCGCGCACCCGTTCGACGAGCAGCCGCTGCGAGAACGGTTTGCGGATGAAATCGTCGGCGCCCATCTTCAGGCCGAAGAGCTCGTCGATCTCGTCATCCTTGGAGGTCAGGAAGATGACGGGCAGGTCGGTTTTCTGGCGCAGCCGGCGCAGCAGTTCCATCCCGTCCATGCGTGGCATCTTGATGTCGAGGATGGCAAGATTTGGTGGCCGCGACGCAAATCCTTCCAGGGCCGATGCACCATCGGTGTAGGTCTCGACCCGATAACCCTCCGACTCCAAAGCAATCGAAACAGACGTCAGGATATTACGGTCGTCATCAACTAGGGCGATCGTTGCCATATCAGGTGGCTCCCTCATGTGCCGGCGTCCCTTCCTGCAAAGAGGTCAGGCTAATGGCGTACAAATTGAGTACAAAATGTGGCGTTGATTTCCTCCAATCTCACGATGAGCGCTTCGGCGCAACCGTCGATTCGGCCGCACCTCCGCAAAAGAGGCGCGCATGTCAACCACCTAAGTTGTTCATCCACCCATTTCAATTGGAACCGATTTAAACGATTTCAAAATCCCTAAATCGATTAATCACTTGATTTAATTATCGTTCCCGTTTCCCTTTTGGCCGAGATCGGCTGAATGCGCCGGAAGCGCGGTGCCGTTTGGGAAAAGTATTCGCGCGGTCAAACGACACACCGAAGAAGAGGGTAGAAAATGGGTGAGATCGGCAGGCGCAACCCGCAGAACGGCATCGAGACGAGCGGGCTGAGCACCACCGGCACGGTCCATTACAATCTCGGCCAGGCACGCCTCTATCAGGAAGCGATAAGGCGCGGCGAAGCCGTCCTCTCGGCCTCCGGCGCGCTCGTCGCCTATACCGGCCAGCACACCGGACGTTCCGCCAAGGACAAGTTCATCGTCCGCGACGATGCGACCGATCCGACCGTCTGGTGGGCCAACAATGCCGCGATGTCGCCGGCCCATTTCGATGCGCTGCTCGCCGACTTCCGCGCGCATGCGGCGGACAAGGACCTGTTCGTGCAGGACCTGATCGGCGGCGCGGACGAGAGCCTCAGCCTGCCGACGCGCATCATCACGGAATTCGCTTGGCACTCGCTATTCATCCGCAACCTGCTGATCCGCCCCGATGCCGAGCGCCTCGCGAACTTCGTTCCGCGCATGACCATCATCGACCTGCCATCGTTCAAGGCCGATCCCGCGCGCCACGGCGCCCGAACCGAAACGGTGATCGCAGTCGACCTCACGCGCATGATCGTGCTGATCGGCGGCACATCCTACGCCGGCGAGATCAAGAAGTCGGTGTTCACGGCGTTGAACCATCTGCTTCCCGCTCAGGGCGTCATGCCGATGCACTGCTCCGCCAACCAGGGGCCCAATGGCGACACAGCTGTGTTTTTCGGCCTGTCCGGCACCGGCAAGACGACACTCTCGGCGGACGCCGCCCGCACGCTCATCGGCGACGACGAGCACGGCTGGGGACCACACGGGGTCTTCAACTTCGAGGGCGGCTGCTACGCCAAGACCATCCGGCTTTCGGCGGAGGCCGAGCCCGAGATCTACGAGACCACCCGGCGCTTCGGCACCGTGCTGGAGAACGTGGTCCTCGACGAGCACGGCGAGCCGGATTTCCACGACGGCTCGCTTACCGAGAACACGCGCTGCGCCTATCCGCTGCACTTCATCCCGAACGCCTCTGAGAGCGGGCGGGCTGGGCACCCGGCCAACATCATCATGCTGACGGCGGACGCCTTCGGGGTGCTGCCGCCGATCGCCAAGCTCACGCCCGAGCAGGCGATGTACCATTTCCTCTCCGGCTATACCGCCAAGGTCGCCGGCACGGAGAAGGGCGTGAAGGAGCCGGAGGCGACCTTCTCCACCTGCTTCGGCGCGCCGTTCATGCCGCGCCATCCATGCGAGTACGGCAACCTGCTGAAGGCACTCATCGCGGAGCACGGCGTCGACTGCTGGCTGGTCAACACCGGCTGGACCGGCGGCGCCTATGGGGTGGGCAGCCGCATGCCGATCGGCGCGACGCGCAGGCTGTTGGCGTCCGCGCTCGACGGCAGCCTCAACGGCGCCGAGTTCCGGACGGACGCGAACTTCGGCTTCGCCGTCCCGCTTGGCGTTCCGGGCGTCGATACGGCGATCCTCGACCCGCGGCAGACCTGGAGCGATCCGGCCGCCTACGACGAGCAGGCAAAGCGCCTGGTCGCCATGTTCGTCGACAATTTCGCGAAGTTCCGCGACCATGTCGACGCCAGCGTTGTCGACGCGGCACCCCGCTGGCGCGAGGCGGCGGAGTAGGATCCGCAGCCCCAGCCCACCGCCCTATTGCGTCAGCGCGTCGAGGATGCGGGCCCAGGAGCGCTGGCCCTTGTGGAATGAGGCAAGGTCGTACTTCTCGTTCGGCGAATGGATGCGGTCGTCGGAGAGCCCGAAGCCGACCAGCAGCGACTTCATGCCGAGCATGTGCTGGAAGTTGCCGACGATCGGGATCGAGCCGCCCATCGCAAGCAGGACCGCCTCCTTCGGCCACTCGTCGGAGAGCGCCTGCTTGGCCTTGGCCAGGAACGGCGCGTCGTAGGAGAGTTGGATCGCCGGCGAGCCGCCGTGCGGATGGAATTCGACCGAGCAATCGGCCGGGATGCGCTCGCGCACGAACGCCCGGAACGCTTCGCGGATTTTTGCCGGGTCTTGGCTGTGGACGAGGCGGAACGACACCTTTGCGGAGGCCTCGGCCGCGATCACGGTCTTGAAACCCTTGCCGGTATAGCCGCCGGAGATTCCATTGAACTCGGCGGTCGGCCGTGCCCAGACCATCTCCAGCACGGTCCTCCCCCTCTCTCCGACCGGCTGCGAGAGGCCGATCGGCCCCAGAAAACTCTCGGCCGTCTCGCCGAGCGTCTCCCAGGATTGGAGGACCTGTGAAGGCGTCTCCTCGACTCCGTCATAGAAGCCGGGAATGGTGACCCGGCCGTTCGCATCGTGGATGTCGGCGAGCACCTTTGCCAGGATGCGGACCGGATTGGCGGCCGCGCCGCCGAACTCGCCCGAATGCAGGTCGCGATTGGCCGCCTTGACGACGATCTCCTCGCCGACCAGACCGCGCAGGCCGACGCAGATGGCCGGCGTCTCGCGGTTCCACATGCCTGTGTCGCAAACCAGCGCGAAATCGGCCTTGAGCTCTTCGGCATTGGCAGTCAGGAAAGGCTTCAGCGAGGCCGAGCCGGATTCCTCCTCGCCCTCGAAGAGGATGGTGACCCGGCAGGGCAGCGAGCCGTGCACCGCCTTCCAGGCGCGGCAAGTCTCGACGAAGGTCATTAGCTGGCCCTTGTCGTCCGCCGAGCCGCGCCCGGTGATCACCTTTCGGCCGGGCTCGATCTCCTTGACCGACGCGGCGAAGGGATCGTCATGCCACAACTCCACCGGGTCGACCGGCTGCACGTCGTAGTGGCCGTAGAAGAGAAGATGCGGGGCGCCGGCCGGCCCGTCGTGATGCGCCACCACCATCGGGTGGCCGGGCGTGTCGCGGACGCTGGCGTCGAAACCGATGGACTTGAGGTCGGCCACCAGCCACTCGGCGGCGCGGCGGCATTCGTCCGCATAGGCCGGATCGGTCGAGATCGACTTGATGCGGATCAGCGAGAAAAGCCGCTCCAGGCTGGCACCGAGATCGGCATCGAGACGGGCGAGGACGGGAGCAAGCGCGGACATTTTTGGCGGCCTTTCGATTCTGCGCGCGCGACCCTAATGGTTGAATCCAAGAACGGGAAGGCGGTTTGTTGCGGCTCAACTTGACACGCCCTTGTCGCCCCAAATGCTAGGTAGGGACGAGCCTCTGCAGAACGAAGCCGTTCGAAAGAAATACGGGCAGGGGAGAATGTGACGGAGATTCCCAGTCACAAAAATGCCGCCGTGGTGGAGGGGAACCACGGCGGCCTTTCTGAAATATGCGGCAGCCCGGAGAGGGGGAGGGGCTGCCGCACGGTCCGGTTAGGCGGGGGACGGGCCTTCAGCCGGACCCGGCAAAAACTGCCGATGCCCAGAATTTGGTCCCAGAAATGGGGGGATTCAAGGGCACGAATATTACATCTTTGTAACAAACGCGTGAGATGTATGAGCTGTCAGGGTGTGGCTGAAGACGAGGCGCTTCACCATTGTCAGGCGTGAGCCCGCGCGCTACGGCTTGGCCCATGAAAAAGGGCGATCATCTCTTCCTCGTCGACGGCTCCGGCTACATCTTCCGCGCCTATCACGCGCTGCCGCCGCTGACCCGCAAGTCGGACGGGCTGCCGGTCGGAGCGGTGTCGGGCTTCTGCAACATGCTCTGGAAGCTGATGCGCGACGCCCGCGACACGGATGTAGGCATCACGCCGACGCATTTCGCGGTCATCTTCGACTATTCGTCAAAAACCTTCCGCAATGAGCTCTACGCCGAATACAAGGCGAACCGCTCGGCGCCGCCCGACGACCTCATCCCGCAATTCGGGCTGATCCGCGAGGCGACACGCGCCTTCCACCTGCCCTGCCTGGAGATGGAGGGTTTCGAGGCGGACGACCTGATCGCCACCTATTGCCGGCTAGCCTGCGAGGCTGGCGGGGACACCACCATCATCTCCTCCGACAAGGACCTGATGCAACTCGTCGGCCCGACGGTGTCGATGTACGACCCGATGAAGGACCGGCAGATCGGCATCCCCGAGGTGATCGAGAAGTGGGGCGTACCGCCCGAGAAGATGATCGACCTGCAGGCGCTGACCGGCGACTCCATCGACAACGTGCCCGGCGTGCCCGGCATCGGGCCGAAGACGGCCGCGCAATTGCTGGAGCAGTTCGGCGATCTCGACACTCTTTTGGAACGGGCTGCAGAGATCAAGCAAGAGAAGCGGCGACAGTCGATCATCGACAATGCCGAGAAGGCGCGCATCTCCCGCGACCTCGTGCGCCTGAAGAACGACGTGCCGGTCACCGAAGGTTTCGATGACCTCGTCCTGCAGCCGCCGGACGGTCCGCGGCTGATCTCATTCCTGAAGGGCATGGAATTCAACTCGCTGACACGCCGCGTCGCCGAAGCGACCGGGGCGGATGCAAGCGCGATCGGGGCCGCGTCGATCCGCGTCCAGCATGGGGCGGAGGCGCATGGACCGGACTTGGAGCCCGCCGCGCCATCGGGCCCCGCCGCAGAGGCCCACTACGCCAAGCCGGGCGAAACCGGCCCTTCACCGGCCACACTCGCCCAGGCGCGCGCCGAGGCGGCCTCCACGGTCCGCATCGACGACCGCAAGTACGACTGCATCCGCGACCTCGCGACCCTCAACGAATGGATCGCCGAGGCGCGGGAGACCGGGTTCATGTCGTTCCGCACGGAGTCGACCTCGCTCGATCCGATGCGGGCCGAGTTGGTCGGCGTGGCCCTTGCGCTACGCCCCGGCCGCGCCGCCTACGTACCGCTCGGCCACCGCTCCAGCGCTGACGACCTGCTCGGCGCCGGCCGCGTCGACAACCAGGTGGCGCTGGAGGACGCGCTGGCCGCGCTGAAACCGCTGCTCACCGATCCCTCCGTGCTCAAGGTCGGGCACGACTTCAAATATGACTGGTTGCTGCTCAGCCGCCACGGCATCGATGTCGCGCCGATCGATGACACAATGCTGATTTCCTACGTGCTCGGCGCTAACACCGGGGCGCATACACTAGAGGCGCTGGCGGAGCGCTGGTTCGGCCACTTCATGATCCCGTTCAAGGATATCGTCGGCTCGGGCAGGAACCTGGTGACCTTCGATCTCGTCGATGTCGAGCGGGCGACGACCTACGCCACCGAAGGCGCCGACATCGCGATGCGGGTCTGGCAGGTGCTGAAGCCGCGGCTTGCCACCAACGGGTTGGTCTCCGTCTACGAGCGGCTCGAGCGGCCGCTGGTGCCGGTGCTGGCCAGGATGGAAGAGCGCGGCATCTCGGTCGACCGGCAGATGCTGTCGCGCCTGTCAGGCGAGTTCGCGCAGCGCGCCGCCGCACTCGAGGAGGATGTCTACCAGGCCGCCGGCGAGCGCTTCACCATCGGCTCGCCGAAGCAACTGGGCGACATCCTGTTCGGCAAGATGGGATTGCCGGGCGGCAGCAAGACCAAGTCCGGACAGTGGTCAACGACAGCGCAGCTGCTGGAGGAACTTGCGGCGGAGGGGCACGAGCTGCCGCGCCGCATCGTCGACTGGCGCCAGATCACCAAGCTGAAGTCGACCTATACCGACGCGCTTCCGGAATACATCAACCCCGACACCAGGCGGCTGCACACCTCCTACGCGCTCGCCTCGACGCCGACGGGTCGCATCTCCTCCTCCGAGCCCAACCTGCAGAACATCCCGATCCGCACGGCGGAGGGCCGGCGCATCCGCACCGCCTTCATCGCCGAGAAGGGCAACAAGCTGATCTCGGCCGACTACAGCCAGATCGAGCTGCGCGTTCTGGCCCACATCGCCGACATCCCGCAACTCAGGCAGGCCTTCGCCGACGGCGTCGACATCCATGCGATGACCGCCTCCGAGATGTTCGGCGTACCAGTCGAGGGCATGCCGTCGGAGGTGCGGCGGCGGGCCAAGGCAATCAACTTCGGCATCATCTACGGCATTTCGGCCTTCGGCCTCGCCAACCAGCTGTCGATCGAGCGCTCGGAGGCCGGCGACTACATCAAGCGCTATTTCGAACGCTTCCCCGGCATCCGCGACTACATGGAGAGCCGCAAGCAGATGGCGCGCGACAGGGGCTATGTCGAGACGATCTTCGGGCGGCGCATCCACTATCCGGAGATCCGGGCGTCGAACCCGTCGATCCGCGCCTTCAACGAGCGAGCCTCGATCAACGCGCCGATCCAGGGCTCGGCGGCCGACATCATCCGCCGCGCCATGATCCGCATGGACGGCGCCCTCGCCAAGGCGGGGCTTTCGGCGCGCATGCTCCTGCAGGTGCACGACGAGCTTGTGTTCGAGACGGCGGAGGCAGAGGTCGAGGCGACGCTACCGGTCATCCGCGAAGTGATGGAGAACGCGGCGATGCCGGCGGTCTCGCTGGCCGTGCCGCTGAGGGTGGATGCCCGGGCCGCGGACAACTGGGACGAGGCGCATTAGCTTGGATGGCTGGTTTCCGGTCGGGTTGCCGACCCTTCTGTCCTTCGCCACCGCATCGCTCCTGATCGAACTGACGCCCGGCCCGAACATGTCCTACCTCGCAATCGTGGCGGCGAGCGAGGGCCGGCGCGCCGGCTTCGCCACGGTCGCTGGAGTGGCGCTGGGGCTCGGGATCGTCGGCTTCGTGGCGGCGCTCGGGGTGGCCGAGATCGTGCAGGCGTCCCCATTACTCTATGAAGGACTACGCTGGGCCGGCGTGGCCTTCCTACTCTATCTTGCCTGGGAAGGCTGGCGCTCGAGTAACGAGGTCTCAATGGCCGGAGCCGAGGAGGGACGCTATTTCCGGCGCGGCTTGGTGACGAACCTGCTCAACCCGAAGGCAGCCGTTTTCTATATCGCCGTGCTGCCAACGTTCCTGGACGGGGCCAGCCCGGCCTTGCCGCAGATGCTGGTCCTGAGCGCTGTCTCCGTGACGATCGCGACGGCAGTGCACGCCGGCATCGTAGGCCTCGCGGGTACGTTAGAGAATTTCCTGAACGATCCCAAGCGCGAACGGACGGCGCGAAGGCTCTTTTCGGTGCTGCTCGGCCTAGTGGCCGTGTGGTTCGCGTGGTCGACGGCAAGCTGACCCGGACAGAACCGGGGAGCGCAGCGCCCAAACGTCAATCCGCGTCCACCTTGCCGCGCAGCCGCTTCACGGTGGAGCGACCGGCCTTCGTCTTCAGCCGGCGCTCGATCGCTCCTTTCGATGGCCTGGTGCGCTTGCGCGGCGGGGGCGGCGGCTCGGCCGCCTTGGCGACCAGTGCCGCAAGCCGCTCGCGTGCATCGGCGCGATTGCGTTCCTGGGTGCGGAAACGGTCGGCCTCGATGAGGATGACGCCATCCTTCGTCGCACGCTGCCCGGCAAGCGCGATGACGCGCTCGCGCACCCGTTCGGGAAGTCCGCGTGCCTTGGCAGCGTCGAAACGCAGTTGGACGGCGGTCGCCACCTTGTTGACGTTCTGCCCGCCAGGGCCGGAGGCGCGGATAAAACTTTCCTCCAGGTCGTCGGGGTGAATGAACACCCCCTCCGCGATCTCGATGGTTCCGTCTGGGTTCATATGCCAGACATGACGCGAAGAAGATGAAAAGAAAAGGGGCGGCCGAGAACCGCCAAGGCAACGAGCCTAAGTCAGCGCGTCGGTCGCCCCATCTCCGTCGTGGGCGAAGCCCGAGACGGAGAGGGGGCATTTGATTGAGCACATTTCCCGAAATCCAGTGCCCGTTTGGTCATGGGCTGGCTATCAACCCGAGTTCGGCGCCCCGCCGGGCTCCTTCCGACAGAGACCGCCCGCCGTTACTTCACCGGGATCATGAGATGGGCATAGGGCGTGCCGGCCCACATCACATAGGGCGCGGAGGTATCCGGCTTGGGGTTCGCCGGATAGCCCTGCATCATGTCCATGGCATTAACGATCATGACGTGGGGGCCGGTCTCGACCCAATTGTTCGATGCGTCCGGCTTGGTCGCATAGGGGTCGGTGTTGCTGGCGTCGGTGCCGCCGGCGAGCATGTACATGAAACCGACCTTGCCCTTGGGCGGCTCCTTCTTGCCCATCCAGGCCTGCGCCCACTCCATCGCATTGGCGTCGCCGCACATCGGGTCGGGGCCGGGCGAGGCGGGATTGTCCGGCATGCACCAGAAGCCGTTGGTGCCTTGCCGCAGGGTCCGCATGTTGCCTTTCTCATCCGCGGCGTAGATGGTCGCGCCCTTCGAAACCGCGGTCGGTGCTGCGGATTCGGCGCTCTTGATCAACGCGGCGTCATCGACGGCGGCCGCGCGCTCGATTGCAACCAGACTGCTCGCCGCCAATAGGGCAGCGACCGTTAGAAGCCTTGTCATGGCATGTCTCCCGGTTCGAGTTCGTCTTCGTGCATGATGTTGGCCAGCGGCGCGTTTCCATCCGCACGTGCCATTGGGGAACCGTACCACTCGCGCCGCGATCGATCAACGAAACCGACCCCGCACCACTGGGAAGGCGCCGGTGTAAACGCCTACAAAGCACTGTTAAGCGTGGCCCGGTCCGCCGATTCTGGTATAGTACCGAGGTAGGCAGTTGCTCATGCGTCGATTACGCTGGAGCGTTGACGTGCCGCTTTTCACCAGCGAAGTTCGAGTCCTGTTCCAGCCGCTTTGAAAGCCGAGCGCTTTTCCTGCGGCGATCGACGCTGGCCAACGATGCGGCACCCGGCCTGATCGAATGTCCCAAGCGCAGGCAGATCTGCCTCCCACGCGGCGGCCGAGCATCGGCCTCGCGCCGCCGCCTCCACGCATGGAGGATACTAATGAAACTCTCGACATGGACTTCCGGCACTGCCAGCGCAATTGCCAAGACGGCGCTTGTTTCTGGTGCGCTCCTGGCTCTCGTTCCCGGAGCGTTTGCAGCCGAGCAGGTTCCCAAGAGCGGGACCACGCCCTACGTGACGCACTTCATCTTCCGGCCCGTAATGGCCATGGACCTCGGCGATCTCGGTACCGCCACCGCGCTGGAGGCCGTCGGCACGACGCAGAACCTGAAGGGCGAGCCAATGTTCGACAAGATGTCGGCCCATTGCACGGCGCTGAACGTCGCTTCAGGACCGAAGAAGTACATCGACGGCGCCTGCGTGCTGGCCGATAAGGACGGCGACAAGATCTTCTCGACCTTCGACACCCGCGACATCGACAAGGCCCAGGCGGACATGAACTGCGGCACGCACATCATCACGGGCGGCACCGGCAAGTACAAGGGCATCACAGGAAAGGAGCCTTTTGCCTGCCAGCCCATGCCCACTTTGGCGGCCGCTGGAGGCTACTTCGCGATGGACATCCCGCACAACACGACGTGGGAGATCAAGTGACTGCATTTTCGACCGGCTGGCCGTGTGACGGCCCGCCGGGATGTTTGAACTCCGGCGTCTTCACGCGTCGATACTGCGCCATGGGGCTCGAAAAAGATTGATAACGAGATGGAAGAGGCCGAAGCGGCTGGCTGCGCAGGCCAGCCGCGAGGGACGACTGCCGGGGCCAGGCGCGGTCCATTGGCGCGCCTGTTCCGCAACCGGCGAAGCCATCTGATTCTGAGAAGCTATTGATTTTTCGCCTTCACGGGTCAAGGAGATGCGGATGCGCCCTGCCCGGAGATGACGATGACCATCCGCTTCCACAAGAACGACCTGCCCGACCTTTCGCACTATCAGGTGGACGCAGTTGCCATCGACACCGAGACGCTCGGCCTCAATCCGCACCGCGACCGGCTCTGCGTCGTGCAGATCTCGCCCGGCGACGGCAGCGCGGACGTCATTCAGATTGCGCCTAGCCAGAAGGAAGCCCCCAATCTGGTGGCGCTTCTGAAAGATCCGGCCATCACCAAGCTTTTCCATTTTGGCCGCTTCGATCTCGCCGTTCTCAGCCATGCCTTCGGCGTCATGCCGGAGCCGGTCTTCTGCACCAAGATCGCGTCCAGACTGACGCGCACCTACACGGACCGGCACGGGCTGAAGGATATCTGCGCCGAACTCCTCGGCGTGAACCTCTCCAAGCAGCAGCAGTCGTCTGACTGGGCCGCCGAGACGCTCAGCCCCGAGCAACTCGAATACGCCGCATCCGACGTGCTCTATCTTCACCGCCTGCGCGACGTTCTCGCCGGCCGGCTGGCGCGAGAAGGCCGCACGGCGGTGGCGCAGGCCTGCTTCCGCTTCCTGCCCGACCGCGCCCGCCTCGACCTGATGGGCTGGGACGAGCAGGATATTTTCGCGCATAGCTGAGCGGACAGGACTCTGCTGGCGACCGCCGTCGCATCCGGTATTCGTTGCCGCCAAGGCTTGCGGCGTTAGTCAACTTATGAAAAGAGTCGCTTCTGCGAAGTCCTGGAAAGTAATTGTCCTTATGCTGACGGAAAAGCTAAGCGGGAAGAGACGGCTTCAGTAGGGGGAGGGGTCTCGTGTCGGTGATCGAAAAAGGCGCGCATCGATATAGGATCTTCAAAAACGAGCACGCGAAGAAATTCGGCGCGCCGATCAAGGGACGATTACTGGATTTCGGGTGCGGAGCCGGCGGATTCGTTATTGCAGCTCTTCGCGACGGGGTCGACGTGTACGGCATCGAAGTCGATGAGACGCGGCTGCGACAGTGCAACAAGAATTCGGACGAGTACGAGCCGCGCGCCAAAAAACGCTTCACGCGATACCCAGGCCGGCTGATGCCATATCCTACGAACCATTTCGACGCTTGCTATTCGTGGTTCGTGTTCGAACACGTCACCGATCCGCAGACCAGCTTACGGGAGATCGTCCGTGTTCTGAGGCCGGGTGGGACACTCTGCATCCATGCCGAAGACGTGCGAAACGCCTGGGATGGACATGCGCAAGCCCCCTGGCCGCCGTATCTGCCCCGGGAATTCGCGGCCGCTTATCTGGAGGGTTTGGGTCTGCCGCAACATGCCGAGTTCGTGTCCCAAAGCGTTGTCTACGTCAGCGCGCCACTGGTAGCCGACATCCTCTCGACGCTAGGCATGGAGGTCACTGAGTTCATTCCTGCTCAGACGCCAAAATCCTTGCACGAGGGTGTCTATGTCACGAATGACGCAGAGGCCCGGGCGCTGGGCAGCGCTGTCCGCAACCGGGCACCTTTTACCAGCCCCGCCGAAAACATGGGGATTTGGGCACGCAAGCCCCTCGATCACGGTAAACACTGAGGAGCTTTGGCTCACAGCGCCCCATACGCTGCCAAATACCAGGCTGATCCGTCATAGACGACCTCCGCCCAGGTGTTGGTGGCGAGGTTTTTCAGGCCGCCGACCGACAGGTTGAACACCCCGCCGCCCGTGCGGGTGACACGGAAGCGCGCGCCGGCATAGGCGTTGGTGGTCGACAGCGTGATGAACCGGTCGGCGGTCAGCGCGCCGGTGTGGCGCTGCTGCTCGGCGCTGGTCAGCGGGGTCAGCGTCAAGTTCGCGTCGGTCGCGATCGTCTGGTGACCGGCTCCCGAGGCGCGACGCCAGCTTGTTCCGTCCGAAACCAACTCGCCGCCCCCGCCGCCGAGATCCGAACAGTAGATCATCTGGCCTGCGGCCGCATTGGCCGCTGGAAGCGTGGCTATTGTGTAGGAGCGAAGACGAAAGTGCCGGTTGGCGTCGACAACGACATTGGCGCCCCCCACACTGAAGCCGTTGGCGTCGGCCCGCATGCGTTCAGACCCAGCCGCCCAGAACGACATCAGGTCATTGGCATGGTCGTAACGGATGATGCCTGAGACTGCAGCGGCGGCGTTGTCGCTATCGCGGAAATAGATCGACGCGACTGACGTGTTCGCCGACTGGAACACCATCGATGGGCTGCTGGCGCTCTCAATCACCATCTGCGTCGAGAGCGTGGTCTGCGTTCCCCCGAACGCGCTTGTGAGAATGTGCAGCTTCGTGTTGGTGTTCGGGCTGGCAGTGTTGATGCCGACGCGATTGGGCCGGACATGCAGGATATTCTGCTCGGTGCCGGTGCTGTCGCGCAGATGGAGGTCGAATCGACCCGGGACGCGTCCGGCCGATACCGCTGAGTCGACAGAAAACTCCATGTAGCCGGCACGGATGAAGCCGGAGCCGTCGTCACCCCAGGCGGTGTACTTGCCCAGCGTATCGCCGGACTGCACGGCCGTGTAGCTGCCGAGCGTGCCGCTGCGCGACTTGAGCTGGTTGATGTTGGGGCCGGCGCCGCTGGCGTGCAGGCTGAACAGCGAGATGAGGTTGTTGAGCCCGCTCTCCACGATCTGCAGATCGCTGCCGACCGTGTTGTAGACAAGATTGGTGGCGGAAGCGCCGAGCGCCATTTTGGCAGGCGCGTGAACGGCCCCGGAGTTCTTGTCGATCGTCAGCGCCGTGTTCCAGGAACTCCCGTCCGCCGAGACCTTGAGTGTGAAGTTATCGTCGCCGATCAGGCCCAGTTCGGCCCGGCCGGAATAGCCGTTCTGCAGGAGCAGCGACAGCACGTTGGCCGCCGTCTCCTTGTTCATGGTGTAGCGGAGGTCGCCATCGCCGCCCTCGGCGGTGGTCCTGGCTGTCCACAGCGCCTTGTTCAGCTTGGCCGAGAACGGGTTGGCTGCATCGGCCGTCGTGCCGAGTCCCAGCCGCTCAAGATTCTGCAGCACGGCGATCGACCCAGAATAGTCGGCCCAGGACGAACCCGTCCAATAGACGAGTGCAGCCTCGTCAATGACGAAGGCGAGCCACCCGGTTTTGGGCGCATAGAATGACCAGGCGCCGTCCAGCCAGTGTGCGATTCTACTGTCCTCGCCGTCCCAGGAGCCGGTTCCCCCTGCCGCCACGATGTACCGGGCCCCAGCCGACGGCGAACCGGGTGGTGCCGTCAGATCACGGTCGGCCACCGCGAGCAGGACCAGCGCGTCCAGCATGCCGATCGCCTCGTTGTGCGTGACATGCTTCTGCGCCTGCGACGGCATGATGTAGGGAAGGCCGATATTATCCGAAGTGTCCATGTCCGCTTCCTTTCGGTGCGGACAAGCCTACGGGCGGCTCGGCGGGAGGGGATGGATTCGAGCGCGATCATCGCTGCGTCTTGATTGCGCACCGGGAGCGCAGCCGGCCGGATGCGGAAAGATCACGTAGAATCAATTGGATTGTAGCGACTGGCGCAAGTTGCGAACGCCGAGGGCTCGGCGGAGACAGAATTTCTATCCCCTTTCTGCAACGGCGCCGCTCACCACCGGGAGGCGCACCGGCTGGTTTTCATGGAGCGACAGTCGGTCGCTCGAACAGCAGCAGGGTCTTACCCTCGAATTGCGCCTCGACCGGGTCGTCGAACCCGCACTTCCGCGCTACCCGGATCGACGCCTGGTGCGCGGGTTCGATGACGCACACCTGCCGACGGCCAGGCAGCGCCCGGTCGCCCCAGGCCAGCACCGCCGTGACAACCTCGGTCGCGAGGCCGCGGCCATGCATATCGGGCACAAGCGACCAGCCTGCCTCCGGCAGCCCGTCGATGGAGGGCGTCATCTCGCGCTTCACATCATGGAAGCCGGCCTCGCCGATGAAGCGGCCGCTCGCCTTCTCCTCGATCGCCCAGAAGCCGAAGCCGAGCATGTGCCACATGCCGGCATGGCGCAGGATGCGGATCCAGCTTTCCGCCCGCGTCCTCGCATTTCCGCCGATGAAGCGGACGACCTCCGGCTCGGCCCACATGCGGGCATAGTCCTCGAAATCGTCAGGGCGATGCGCGCGCAGGAGGGTACGCTCGGTCTCGAGCGTCGGGATCACGATTGTGGTGTCGGTGCCCTTCACGCGTATCTCCGGCTCTTGTGCCTGTTACGAGACGACCTTCAGGCCGACGATACCGGCCACGATGAGGCCGATGCAGGCCAGCCGCATCGCCGCGGCCGGCTCGCCGAGCAGCCAGATGCCGAGCAGCGCCGTGCCGATCGTGCCGATGCCCGTCCACACCGCATAGGCCGTGCCGACGGGCAGCGTCTTCAGTGCCAGCCCGAGCAGGACGAGGCTGACGATCATGCTTGCAGCGGTGAGTAGCGTGGGGACTGGCCGGGTGAAGCCGTCTGTGTATTTCAGGCCAATGGCCCAGCCGGTTTCGAATAGACCGGCGACGAACAGCATGAACCAGGCCAATTTTGGAATTCCTCTCTTGTTAGTTCGCTGCCGCAATTCACTTTGCGGCCCAAGTCCGCGCGCCACGCTCGGGTGCCATTTCTCCTGAAGCGAAGCCGACTTGCCACTCCGTCGTCGCTATGATATCAAAGATATCAACAATTTGCCTGAAGCGGAGTTGCACGGATGGGCGACATGCTGATCCGAGACCTGGACCCGGAATTGAAGCGGCAGATCGAAGAAAGATCGCGCAGGAACCGGCGCAGCCTGTCCGAAGAGGCAATAGACCTCATCCGCCGGGGCATTCTCGTTGATCAAAAGGGAGCTGCGAGGTTGGGCGACCGGCTCCGGGCAATCATCGGTGATGTGCACTTCACTGATGAGGAACTCGACGCGATCGCCGCCTCGCGGGCCGAACCTGACCGGGAGCCTCCCAGCTTTGCCTGATCGGAGCAGCATCGCCAGATGATCGTGCTGGATACCAATGTCGTCTCCGACTTCTTCGCCCCCCGTCCCAGTCGGGCCGTCCTGGGGTGGCTCAATGCAGAGGCACCCGAACGTCTGTTCATGACTTCGATCGTACTTGCTGAATTGTACTTCGGCGCCTTTCTCGCCGTCGACACGGTACGGCGGCAGAATCTCCTGGCCAGGATCGGACGCGTGCATCAAGAATTTTCCGGAAGGGTACTTTCCTTCAGTGAAGGGGTTGCCGAACGGTATGGTATGATCACGGCACGCCGTCGCCTCGCGGGCAGGCCGATCGAGACGAAGGACGCCATGATCGCCGCGATCTGCCTTGCCTACGACGCGACGCTCGCCACCCGCAACGTTCGCGATTTCGAGGGGCTTGACCTCAAGCTTGTAAACCCGTTTGAAGCGGCAGCCTGATCGAGCCGGGCAATCCTGGCATCCGATTGGATCTTGTCCGAAGCCGGCCGAGCGGGAGAGAAAATGCTCCGCATCATCTTCATGGGCACGCCGGATTTTTCGGTGCCGACGCTGACGGCGCTGGCCGAGGCCGGCCACGAGATCGCGGCGGTCTACACGCAGCCGCCGCGCCCCGCCGGGCGGCGGGGACTGGAACTCACTCCCTCGCCCGTGCAGCGGGAGGCTGAGCGCCTGAGCATCCCAGTCTGCACCCCGCTCTCGCTGAAGTCGGCCGATGAGCAGCAGGCGTTTGCAGCCCTCGAGGCGGAAGTGGCCGTCGTCGTCGCCTATGGGCTGCTACTGCCGCGGGCGGTACTGGAGGCGCCGCGCCTCGGCTGCTTCAACGGCCACGCCTCGCTGCTGCCGCGCTGGCGCGGCGCCGCCCCGATCCAGCGTGCGCTCATGGCCGGCGATGCCGAGACCGGCATGATGGTGATGAAGATGGACGAGGGGCTGGACACCGGCCCGGTAGCGCTGCAAGCGAGCGTGCCGATCGGACCCGACATGACCGCGGGTGAACTGCACGACCGACTGAGCAGCATCGGCGCCCCGCTGATGGTCGAGGCGATGAGCCAGTTGGAGCAGGGCCGGCTGGCGCTCACGCCCCAGGCCGAGACCGGGGTCACTTACGCGAAGAAGATCGAAAAGGCCGAGACCCGCATCGACTGGTCCCAGCCGGCTAGAGACGTACACGACCGCATCCGCGGGCTCTCGCCGTTCCCGGGCGCCTGGTGCGAATTCGAGGCATCGGGCCGGCGGGAACGGCTGAAGCTGCTGCGTTCGACGCGTGCGGAGGGCTCCGGTGGCCCAGGCGAGTTGCTCGACAATGGTCTGACGGTCGCCTGCGGCGACGGCGCGATCCGCCTCCTCGAGGTACAGCGCGCCGGCGGTCGAGCGGTCCCGGCCGAGGAGTTCTTGCGCGGAGCCCAGCTCAAGCCGGGAGACCGATTCCTATGACTGCTGTTTCGGTGAGACCCGCTGAAGCCAAGGATCGTGAGGCGATCCGAACGGTCGAGGAGCGGGCGTTCGGCGGGCGGACGGAAGCCGACCTGGTGGAGCGCCTTGTTTCGGATGGCGCCGTGGTCCTGGAACTCGTGGCCGAGATCGACGGAAGGATCGCCGGTCATGTGGTCTTCTCGCGCCTTACGATCGAGTCCGATGGTGGCCCCTACCTCGCCGTCGCGCTCGCGCCGCTGGCGATCGCCCCGGACTTTCAGGGCAGAGGTGTGGGCACGGCTCTCGTCGAGGATGGCCATCGCAGGCTGGAAAAGGTCGGCGAGACCCTTTCGGTCGTCCTCGGGGATCCGGAATACTATAACCGCTTCGGCTACAGCCACGACCGCGCCGAGCAGTTCTTGTCCGACTATCAGGGTGAAGCGCTGCAGGCGCTTGCCTGGGGAGAGGCGCCCTCCACCGGGCGGCTGGTCTACGCCGCTCCCTTCGCGGCGCTCTGATCCATGCCCCGCTACCGCCTCGACATCGAATATCACGGCGGCCCCTATGCCGGCTGGCAGCGGCAGGACGGCCCGCGCTCCGTCCAGGAGGCGCTGGAACAGGCGATCAAGAGCTTCTGCGGCGAGACCGTCAGCCTTCGCGCGGCCGGCCGCACCGACGCCGGCGTGCATGCCACCGCGCAGGTGGCCCATGTCGATCTGGCTAAGGATTGGCGGGCCGACACGGTGCGCGACGCGCTGAATGCGCACCTGCAGATGGCGGGGGACCTGATCTCGATCCTGTCGTCCTCGGTCGTTGAGCCGGACTTCGATGCCCGGTTCTCCGCCACTGGACGGCGCTATCTCTACCGTATCCTCAACCGCCGCTCTCCGCCTGCGCTGGAGAAGGGGCGCGTCTGGTGGGTGCCGAAGCGGCTCGACGCGGAAGCGATGCATCTGGCCGCTCAGCGGCTGATCGGCCGGCACGACTTCACCACCTTCCGCTCCGCCCAATGCCAGGCGAACAGCCCGCTGCGCACGCTCGAGCGGCTTGATGTCACCCGCACCGATGACGAGATCGAGATCCGCGCCGAAGCGCGCTCCTTCCTGCACAATCAGGTCCGCTCCATGGTCGGCTCGCTGAAGCGGGTCGGCGAGGGCGCCTGGACGGCCGACGATCTCGCCGCCGCGCTCGAAGCGCGCGACCGCGCCGCCTGCGGCCAGGTGGCACCCCCCGATGGCCTTTATCTCGTCGGTGTCAGCTACGACGGCGACAGCCCGACCAAGTGCTGAAGCAGGTAGAGGACGAGCAGCGAGGCGACGAACATGCCGCCGAAGACTGACGTCGCTAATGCCGCGCCGCGCCCGATCGCAACGTTTGTGAGCCGCCAGGCAAGCACCAGCGTAAGGCCATAGGATAGCAGCGTCACCAAGGCCGCGAGTTGATGGGCCGAGGGCGCCAGCAGCCGCACCAGCGCTGCCGGCAGCATGAGCCACAGCAGAATGGCCGATCCCCAGTTCGAGGCGACCACATAATGCACGAAGCGGTCGGCGATGCCGGCCGGGCGAGCGGCCAGGGCCAGGCCGACCAGCGGCAGGACCCAGGTTCCGACGTCGACGACGGCGAGCCGCGCGATCACGCTGAACTTCGTCACCCCGACCAGGTTCAGCGTCAGGTCATCCGCAACCGAGATCCAACTGAGGGCGAGCGCCGGCAGCGCAACGACGATGGCGAAGAAGGAATTCCAGAACCCGTCGGCGGAAAGATCGAGCAGCCGCAGGCCGTCCGCCTTGCCCATCATCATGCCCCACGCGCCTGTGAGGTTCTTCTGGATTTCTGCGCCGCTCGGCATCGCCCTTTATGCGAACCAGTCCCGAATGAATCGCTCATAGATTTGCGTCAGCGTCTCGAGATCCGCCAACGCCACGCGCTCGTCCACCATGTGCATTGTCTGTCCGACGAGGCCGAATTCAACCACCGGGCAGTAGTTCTTTATGAAGCGCGCGTCCGAAGTGCCGCCCGAGGTGGAGAGCGACGGCCGCTTGCCCGTGACCGCCTCGACGGAAGCCGAGAGCGCCCCGATCAGCCGGTCGTTGCGGGTGAGAAACACCTCGCTCGGCGGATCGCGCCAGGCAAGCTCGAACTCGATGGGCTCGCTGCGTCCGGCGCGGTAGCGCGTGTCCTCGGCTGCGCGGTCGAGCCGATTGTGGATCTCCGCCTGCAGCGACTCTACCGTCCAGCTGTCGTTGAAGCGTATGTTGAAGGTTGCGCTCGCACGGGCCGGGATGACGTTCGTCGCCGGATTGCCGACGTCGACGGAGGTGATCTCGAGATTGGTCGGCTGGAAGTCCTGAGTGCCGCTGTCGAGATGCGGCAGGAGCAGCGCGTCGAGCAGGGTCAGCAGGCCGCGCACCGGATTGTCGGCAAGGTGCGGATAGGCGACGTGGCCCTGCCTGCCATTCACGGTGACGGTGCCCGAGAGCGAGCCGCGGCGGCCGATCTTGATCATGTCCCCGAGCGCTTGCGGATTCGTCGGCTCGCCGACGAGCGCCGCATCCCAGGTCTCGCCGCGCTTCGCCGCCCAGTCCAGCAGCTTCACCGTGCCGTTGATCGCCGGGCCTTCCTCGTCGCCGGTGATGAGCAGCGACACCGATCCGCGAGGCTTTCCGCCCCGCTCCACCACCCGCGCCAGCGCAGCGACGAAGCAGGCGATCCCGCCCTTCATGTCGACGGCGCCGCGCCCATACATGAAGCCGTCGCGGGCCTCCGCTTTGAAGGGCGGATGCGTCCAGGCGGCGACGTCGCCGACCGGCACCACATCCGTGTGCCCGGCGAACATCAGATGCGGCCCGTTGCCGGACAGCCTGGCATAAAGGTTCTCCACGTCGGGCGTGCCGGCCTCCGAAAACACCGGCCGCTCGATCGCGAAGCCAAGAGGCTCGAGCATCGCCGCCAGCGCCGTCAGCGCGCCTCCTTCCGCCGGCGTCACCGACTGGCAGCGGATCAGGGCAGCGAGGTTTTGGGCGGGATCGACGGGAAGCGACATGCGGACCGACAGAGCGTTGGACTGAACAGGTGAAGACTCAAGTGCGGCTTTGCCGTGGCCAAGTCAACGCGCCAGAGACCGAGGATCTTGAGTGCACGAACCCTCCCCTCAAGGGTCTGTTAGGTAGAAAGCTTCAGCAAACCCGATGTGCGCCGGGGTCGCCCTAATTCACTATCCCCTTCAGCCTGTAGATTGCCTCCAGCGCCTCGCGCGGCGTCATCTCGTCGGGCGCGAGTGCGGCGAGCGTTTCGCGCAGCCGGTCGGGCTCCGGCTCCTGCGGTTTTGGCGCCTCTCGCCGCGCCGCCACCGAAAACAGCGGCAGGTCGTCGACCAGCCGGTCGGCCTTTCCCGAAGTCTCGCCGCTCTCCAACTGGTGCAGCACCGCCCGCGCCCCTTCCACCACCGGGGCGGGCAGGCCCGCCAGCCGCGCCACCTGGATGCCGTAGGAGCGGTCGGCCGCGCCCTTGCCCACTTCATGCAGGAAGATCACCTCGCCTTCCCACTCCTTCACCCGCATAGTGACGTTGTGCAGCCGCGGCAGCTTTTCGGCCAACGCCGTCATCTCGTGGAAATGCGTGGCGAAGATCGAGCGGCAGCGGTTCTTCTCGTGCAGGTACTCGACCGCCGCCCAGGCGATGGAGAGGCCGTCGAAGGTGGCGGTGCCGCGGCCGATCTCGTCGAGGATGACCAGCGCGCGCTCGCCGGCCTGGTTGAGGATCGCCGCCGTCTCGACCATCTCGACCATGAAGGTCGACCGCCCGCGCGCCAGGTCGTCCGAGGCGCCGACGCGGGAGAACAGCCGGTCGACCACGCCGATATGGGCGCGGGCGGCCGGCACGAAGCAGCCGGCCTGCGCGAGGATGGCGATCAGCGCGTTCTGGCGCAGGAAGGTCGACTTGCCGCCCATGTTCGGCCCGGTAAGCAGCCAGATCGCACCGAACTTTCCGTCCGGGGCAGGCGAGAGGTGGCAGTCATTGGCGATGAAGGGCTGGCCGGAGGTCCTGCGCAGCGACTGCTCGACCACCGGATGCCGCCCGCCAAAAATTTCGAAGGCGAGGCTGTCGTCGACCAGCGGCCGCGTCCAGTCCTCGTCGGCGGCGATCGTCGCCAGCGCGGCCGAGACGTCGAGCACCGCCAGCGCCGCCGCGCCCCTTCGGATATCCTCCGCCAGTCGAATTGTCTCAGCCACCAGCTGGTCGAACACGGCAAGCTCGATCGTCAGCGCCCGGTCGGCGGCGTTGACGATCTTCGTCTCGAGATCGGCGAGTTCGGTGGTGGTGAAGCGCATGGCGCTCGCCATCGTCTGGCGGTGGATGAAGCGGGCGCGCAGCGCGTCGGTGCCGGTCAGCGCCGCCTGGTGGTTGGCGGTCACCTCGACATAATAGCCGAGCACGTTGTTGTGCCGGATTTTCAGCGACCGCACCCCGGTCTCCTCGGCGAGCGCCCGCTCCATCGCGGCGACCACCTGCCGCGACTGGTCGCGCAGCGCCCGCATCTCGTCGAGCTCGGCGTCCCAGTTTTCGCGCACGAAGCCGCCGTCGCGCTTCAGCAGCGGCAGCTCGTCGGCGAGCGCCCGCGTCAGCCGGCTGCCGAATTCGTGCGGCAGGGCTTTTAGCACCTCGAGGGCGGCAGCCATCTCGGTGGGCAATTCGCTGCGGCCGAGCAACTCGGCCACCTGCTCGGCCACGCCGAGCCCGGCCGCGATGGTACCGAGGTCGCGCGGGCCGCCGCGATTGAGCGCCAGCCTGGTCAGGGCGCGCGGCATGTCGGCCAGCCCCTTGAGCAGGGCGCGCAGGCCTTCGCGCAGCGCAGTCTCTTGCCCCAGCCAGGAGACCGAATCCAGCCGCGCGTTGACCCTGCCGGCGTCGGTCAGCGGCGCGGTCAGCCGCTCGCAGAGAAGCCGCGCGCCGGCGCCGGTGACGGTGCGGTCGATGGCCGAGAGCAGCGAGCCGTCACGCGCGCCCGACAGCGTCTTCACCAGCTCCAGATTGGCGCGCGTCGGCGCGTCGATGAACAGCGTCGAACCGGCCGTCTCGCGCTCCGGGATGCCGAGCGGCGGGCGCTCGGCCTTTTGCGTCTTCTCGATGAAGGCGATGATGCCGGAGATCGCCGACAGTTCGGCCCGCGAGAAGGAGGCGAAGCCGTCGGGCGTCGCCACCTGGTAGAAGCGGGCGATGCGGTCGGCGGCCGCGGCCGAATCGAACAGCGCGGCCGGCTGCGGGCTGGCGGTGCGGCCGAGCACGTCGAAGACCGGTTTTAGCTCCGGATCGTAGAACACCGGCTCGGCGACGATCAGCTCGCGCGGATCGATCCTGAGCACGTCGGCGAGCAGCCGATCGGCGGCCGTCTCCGCCACCTTGAACAGCCCGGTCGACAGCTCCAGCCAGGCGAGCGCCAGCGCGCCGTCGCCGCCGGCCTTCACCCGCCCCAGCGCCATCAGGAAATTCGCCTCGCCGGGCGACAGAAGCTTGTCCTCGGTGATGGTGCCGGGGGTGACCAGCCGCACCACGTCGCGCCGCACCACCGATTTCGAGCCGCGCTTCTTCGCCTCGGCCGGGTCCTCGATCTGCTCGCACACCGCCACCCGGTGGCCGAGCCCGATCAGTTTTTGCAGATAGTCGTCGGCGGCATGGATCGGCACGCCGCACATCGGGATGTCGGCGCCGGCGTGCTTGCCGCGCTTGGTGAGCACGATGCCGAGCGCGCGGCTCGCTATCTCCGCATCGTCGAAGAACAGCTCATAAAAATCCCCCATGCGGTAGAACAGCAGCGAATCCGGGTTCGCCGCCTTGATCTCCATATACTGTTCCATCATCGGCGTGACCGCGCCGACGGGGGCAGGCGTCCCACCCGCTTGGCAGGAGGGGTCGGGGGTGGGGGTTTTTATCTCGGCACTCTCCATCACCCCTCCTGCTTGGCGCTTTCCTCGCCCGGAGTGTAGCCTCAATCCAAAGCGGTCCACAAAAAGCAGCGTGCAGGCGGGGAAGGAAAAGCGCGGGGCGGCAGGAATTCGCGACAGGCGCCGGGTCGATTTCGCGGCGAGATGGCGGCCGACGTCGCGCTCGATTTTCGCCTGATGCGCCAGCAATACCCGTTCTGCCGCCCCGGCCAATGTGCTGGTCATGCCGGCCTTCCACTCCGCCGCGATCTCGACAAAGATGCTGCAGGAACTCGGCGGCTCCACCGTCATCGGCCCGGTGCTGGTGGGCTTGAACAAGCCGGTTCAGATCGTGAGCCTCAACACCAAGGACTCCGACATCGCAATATGGCGGCAATCGCGGCGTATAGCGCGGGGGGATGAGGGGGGAGCGAAGCGCGGCAGGATTCTATGGCGAGGGCTTGCCCGAAGCTGCCTATTTGCCTGCAGCGCCGCGAATGTCGGCTTTGCGCCCTCATTTCGGCCATCCAGCGATTGCGGAAAGTTTTTTGAAGGCTGCCGCTCCTCAACGGCATGAAACACGAAAGACTTCGCGAGAATTCGATTAAGCGTAAGCCCGGGTAGTCTCCTAGAGGTCGCGCACAAGCTCGAATATCCCAACTGCGGCTCTCCTTGTGACATTATTGGAAGATGCGAATCGATTCGGGCTCTGAGATAACAGTCGATGATTTCGCGCGGCGCTTTTCCATGCGACGCGGGAAGCTGATGTGGTTTCTGGGTGCCGGCGCCTCAGCGGCTGCCGGAGTTCCGACTGCCTGGGACATGATTTGGGAGTTCAAGCAACAGCTTTATGTAAGCCGGCGCAAAGTGTCTCCAAAGCTCGTCAGCGACTTGGCCAATCCTGTCATCCGTGAGCAGCTCAAAGCCTTCATCAGTGAGAACGACCAGTTTCCTCTTCCAGACTCGCCAGAAGAGTACGCAGGCCTTTTCGAAGCGGCCTATCCAAATGAGAACGACCGGAGAGCCTATCTCGACGGCAAGATCGACGGAGGCAAACCCTCATACGGCCATCTCGCGTTGGCGACGATGATGAAGGCGGGCGTTACGAAACTTGTGTGGACGACAAACTTCGATGCGCTGGTCGCAGATGCATGTGCCAAGGTTTATGACGGCACCGGCAAACTCTCGACAATTGCGCTCGATGCGCCGGACCTTGCAAGCCAGGTGATTGCATCTGAGCGCTGGCCTGCCGAGATCAAACTGCATGGCGACTTTCGATCGCGGCGTTTGAAGAACACCACGGAGGAACTGCGCTCACAGGATGCGCGTCTACGGCAGTCGTTGATTAGCTGCTGCGCACGCTTTGGCTTGGTGGTCGCGGGCTATAGTGGGCGGGACAACTCTGTGATGGCCAGCTTTTCGGATGCGCTGAAAGAGCCGACCCCGTACCCAAATGGTTTGTTCTGGCTTCACCGGGGCGACGGCTCCCCGCTGCCGGCGGTCTCCGACCTAATCGAGCGCGCACAGGCCGCCAATGTGGAAGCGGCCATCGTGCGAATCGACAATTTCGACGAAACGCTTCGCGACCTTGTTCGCCTTATCGACGGATTGGATCATGCTGCTCTCGAAGCATTTACGGCATCACGAAAGATCTGGACGCCCGCCCCGCAAATTTCGGGGAACAAAGGGTTTCCGGTCATTCGATTTAATGCCGTCCCGCTTAGCTCGCTTCCCACTGTCTGTCGTAAGGTGGAGTGCAACATCGGGGGCGCGGCCAATGCAAAGCAGGCTGTTGAGAATGCCGGGGTCGATGTGCTGGTCGCACGGTCAAGAGCCGGGGTGCTAGCCTTCGGCGCCGATTCCGATGTCAAAGCCGCGTTCGATCCTTTCGGCATCACAAATTTCGATCTCCACACTTTTGAGAGCAAGCGGCTGAGGTACGACTCCGCGGAACGCGGCTTGCTGCGTGACGCCTTGTCACGAGGGCTGGCCCGCCAACACGAACTGCTGCTTTCGAAACGGCGCAGTGCTGATCAGTTGGCCCCGGCTGAACCTGACGATCCAAAATGGCAACCGCTCAAGAAGCTCGTTGGTAGCCTTCGTGGAACCCTTTCAGGTCACCCGGAAATTACCTGGAGGGAGGGAATCAGCGTTCGCTTGGATTGGGCAAATGATCAGCTCTGGCTACTGATAGAACCCAGAACCATATTTGAAGGGAGCACCCAGGAACCAAGGCCGCGACGACAGACTTTGCCAGAGAGCGCAGTGTTCGCCGATATAATCGGCAACTGAATGACCTTGTCGCGTTCTGGTCATCACTGCTCGCAAATAATGGTGCTGACATCCGGGCGCTTAACGTTGCGATTGGTGTAGACGCATCTTTCCAACTCCACCACGAGAACGCTTTTTCGAGGCGGATCATATGACGAGCCAGATCGCGCCGCATAGCTGGTTGCCGGAGCCGAAGCTTCTCTTCCACCCGGAACGCACCGGTGACACCGAGTTGCACCCGCTGCGCGGTTTGTTGCGCTACGGGCCTTACTCCTCGAATTTGGTGCCGGGTCCGATCCGCGTCGCCACAATTGCGCCCGCTGGTGACGGGCAAAAACTCTACGCCTTCATGCGGGAATTGAACGACCCGCATAGCGTGACCGAACGCGCAGACTATCTTCAGCCATGGCCGGGCTTCAGTCAGGTGTTCCAGGTTAAGATGACGGGCGCGGAAAAGTCCTGTCATCTGGAACTGCCGGCTGAGCTCGAAAGGATGTTCGAAATTTCGTCGACGCCGCACATTGTGCTGGCCGATGCACTGATCCGTGCAGTCCAACAGCTTGAAGCGCGACGCGATGCATTCGATGTCATATTTATCTACGTTCCTTCACGATGGGCAGCGGGCTATGTCGGAGCCCAAGAAGAGGATTTCGATCTCCACGACCATCTGAAAGCCTTCGCGGCCGCGCGCCGTGTTCCCATACAGTTGGTGCGCGAAGATAGGGCGCTTTCCTACCCTCACAGAGCGAGCGTCATGTGGCGAATCGGGCTTGCCTTGTACGCCAAAGCGGGCGGTGTCCCGTGGAAGCTGGCGGAAACAGACCGTGAGACGGCGCATATCGGGATATCTTATGCGGTTCGGCCGACAAGTTCGGAGAGGGCCCGGTTTGTAACCTGCTGCAGCCAGGTTTTCGACGCGGATGGAGCCGGCCTTGAATTTGTCGCCTACGATGCGAACGAGGTCGAAGTTCAGCGGGACAATCCTTTCCTCTCGCGCGCGGAGATGTTCAGAGTAATGTCGCGCTCGGTCGATTTGTACCGGCGCAGGCATGCCGGGCAGTCGCCACGCCGCGTCATCGTGCACAAGTCTACCGAATTTAAGGGTGAAGAGATCGCCGGATGCATGGAGGCACTCCACCTCTGCGAGGCAGTCGATCTTGTACAGGTTGTGGCAGACGCAGCTTGGCGCGGGATTAGGATCGACCGGCCTAAGCAGGGAGCCAAAGGCCAGCCCGCTGGCTATCCGGTCGCGCGTGGGAGTCTCGTGGGCCTGAGCGAACGCGAATGCCTGCTATGGATGCACGGGGATGTGCGCGGCATCAGCGATCGTGGATCATATTTCCAGGGGGGCCGCAGCACGCCACGACCGATCCGCCTAGTGCGTCACGCAGGACATGGCTCATGGCACGAGACGGCGGTCTCGGCGCTCGCGCTTTCGAAAATGAACTGGAATAATGACAACTTGTACGACCCGCTTCCCGTGACCATGAGCTACGCGCAAGTTCTGGCCCGCGTGATCAAGCGGATGAGCAACCTAGGGACCAGTCCATACCAGTTTCGATTTTTCATGTGACGCAGCCGTCTTATACAGGCTCTTATCTTCAGGGGGAGGGGTGCTTAGCGAGGCGGAGAGGGGGGACAAAAATATCCCCGCCGATGCGAATTCCCGGTCTCCGCCCCGCCCAACCTCCTGATCTTTTTCGCTCCCGTCCCGCCCGGCCCGCAAAAGGCCTCCGCCTTCCATCCCCTCCCTTTGCCGCTTCCTCATAATCCTGCGCAGTCCCTCCTGCGGGAACGCCGATCATGACGGTGGTCTGTGGGGAGGGGCCGGCGCCTCCGGTGCGGGAAGACGTAGCCCGCGCCCGGGGAGGCCGCGTCCGAAGGTTCCTCCCCCGCAACTAGGTGCGGGGCGCACTGGACGAGTGCTCTAAGCCGGGCCAGCCGAGGCGCAAGCCGGAGCCGGAGCAAGGTGAAGCGGAACGGGACGAGGCCCAAAATCGCCGGATGGGCGGCCGCGAGGTCGCACATAAAAGAAGCTGCGCGACCTCGCGGCCGCCCGTCTTCCCGAACAATGGCCAGACTGCTTTGGCAGGGCGTGGCGAGGCGCCGGCACGCCTCTCCCCCCTTGAGGGGGAGATGGCCGCGAAGCGGCCAGAGGGGGTCGGCAGAGGCCGCGCGCGGCGCAAATGGAAGGTTGAGCACGGCCGACATGACCCCTCCCGCCTCGCTTCGCTCGGCACCCTCCCCTCGAGGGGGAGGGGGAACGCGGCACTCGGCCTCAAGGGCGAGCCGGCCCCTCCCGCACCCCCACCACCTCAAAAATCTCGATCGCCTCGCCGCGCCCCCGCGCCTGCGCCCGGCCGAGCGGGCGAAACTCGATTTTTCCCAGGCAGGCGTCGCGCACCGCGCGGCTGGCGAGGATGGCGGTGCCCGTCTCCTTGTTCATGCCCTCCAGCCGCGAGGCGACGTTGATGGTGTCGCCCATCGCCGTGTACTGCAGCCGCTCGCGCGCGCCGACGCTGCCCACCACCGCCTGGCCGGTATGGATGCCGAAACGGGTGCGGAAGGCCGGCAGGCCCTTTGCCGCCTGGCTCTCGTTGAAGGTTTCCAGCCGGGCGCAGGCGTCGAGTGCCGCCCGGCAGGCGTGCTCGGCATGGTCGGGGTCGGCCTCCGGGGCGTTCCACATGGCGAAGATCGAATCGCCGAGGAACTGGATGATCGAGCCGTGATGCGCCTCGACCGTTTCGTCCAGAATGTCGAAATAGTCCGACAGCATCGCCACCACCTGCTCGGGCCCGTGCTCCTCGCTGATCTTGGTAAAGTCGTAGATGTCGGTGAAGAGCGCCGTCACCTCCTGGCGCGCGCCGGCGCGGCCGGTGAAATGGCCGGCCAGAAAACCCCGGCGCACGAACTCCTTGGGCACGTAGAGCATGAAGGTGTGGATGGCGTCGCGCGCCCGGTTCATCGCCCGGCTGAGCGAGGAGATCTCGCTCACCCGCGAGCGCACCTCGACCGGCGTGACGAAGTCGAGGTTCTGCAGCCGCTGTGCGCTCTGGGTGAGGCGCTGCAGCGATTGCGTGATCAGCCGGGCGATCAGCAGCGCCGCCAGCACGGCGGCGACCACGACGAGCAGCGCGATCGCCCCCCCGTGCAGGAGCGCGCGGCGCGCCGGCGCGATCAACTCGTCCATGGGCGCTGTAACAACCACCCGATGGTAGGGCAGCAGCAGCCGTGACCGGATCGGCGTGACCAGCACCAGATAGGTGCGGCCGGCGGCCTCGATCAGCCGCGGCGCGTCGGTCCAGCTGTCGTTCGAGCGGATGCTGTCGACGATCGGGTCGGGCGGCAGCGACCCCGTCCCTCCCGGCAACTGAGTCGCCATCAGCCGGTCCATGAAGGCGCTGTCCGAGTGGATCACCGGATTGCCGGACGTGTCGACGATAAAAGCCTCCGAGCCGGGCGTCATCTTCTCCGATGCGAGGAAGTCGGTGATGGTGTCGAGCACGATGTCGGCGGCGATCACGATCTGGCGGTTTGCACTATGCGACTGGGCGATGGCGATGCCGAGATTGTGGGTGGTCGCCATGGCGTAGGGGCCGATGGTGACGGTCTCCGGCAGGCCCGCCGCCGCCTTGTACCAAGGCCGCGTCCTTGGATCGAACGACGTCGGCAGGCCATGGTCCTCCCGGATCACATTGCCGGCCGCGTCCTCGAAGGCGACGTCCAGCATTCCGCCGCCGGCCTGCTGGGTGATCGTGCGGTAGGCGACCACCGCGTTTGCGGGCGCATCGAGCGCTTCCGTCCAGCCGCCGCCCAGCCTCACCGCATGGAAGAACGAACCGTCGGGATAGCCGGCATAGACGCCGTCGAGCTGCGGGACCTGCTTCAGGATCTCGCGCAGGAAGATCGCCTTGTCCCGATCGCGCCCCGGCGGCGGCACCAGGAAGGCATTGGGGATCGAGGATATGATGCCGACGGCGGCGACCGTCTGGGTCGACAGCGCGTTCAGCCGCTCGACCAGCCGCTCCGAAAAGACGCGCATGTCCTGGTTGGCGTCCGCGATGATCGCGTTTCGCGCTCGGTAGAACCCCAATCCGATCAGCGCCGCCGAAACGACCAGGATGAGCGTGACCGTGGTGAGCGCCAGCAGCGTCTGCAGCGGATGGGTCCGGCGCGCGGCGGCGGCTTGGGACACAGGCTGTGAACCATCTGCGCGTGCGGGGACGCCCGGACCGGGCTCTGTAGGCGGCCTGCTGTTCCCCTCAGCCGCCATTGCCGAATATGACGTCGAGGATCGACGTCTCGCGGCGCGTCGGCGGGCCGCCGACCTCGGCGCGCGGCACCGGGCGACGGAGCGAGGCGGTCGAATCGTCGGCGTCGACCATTTCGGGCCGGCTCCCTTGCGGCGCCACCGCACGGGCGGGGCGTTCGGCTGCCCGTCTGGACGTCTCGACCTGGGCCGGGCGCACTTCGCGTGGCCGGGCCGTCGGCATGGGCGGAGCCTCGATCGTCTCGCGCTTAGCGGGCACCGGCTCGACGTCCGGAGAGCCGTCCTCGGGACTGAGCCATTCGGCCACTGCGTCGGCGATGGGCGTTCCGGTCCTCCCCTCCCCGGCTTCGGGTTCCGGCCAAACCTGTTCGGCCATTGCCGCGTCAGGAACACCCTCGTCGAAAAGGTCGGGCGTGGAGGGCTGCCATTTTCCGGGCAGCGGCGCCACCGGGACGCCCTCGTGCGCGGCGGTCATGAATTCATGCCAGGCGAGCGCCGGCAGCGCCCCGCCGGTGACCTTCTTCATCGGCGAGCCGTCGTCATTACCGAACCACACGCCGGTGGTGAGGTTGGCCGTATAGCCGACGAACCAGGCGTCGCGCGATTTTTGGCTCGTGCCGGTCTTGCCCGCCGCCGGCCAGTGGAAGCGGGCTTTGGTGGCGGTGCCGTCCGACAGCGTCTCCGACATCATGACGTTCATCATGCCGACGATCTCGGGGCTGATCACGCGCGGCATCTGGGCGGACTTGTCTTCGTACAGCACCTCGCCCTGCGGCGTGGTCACGCGCTTCACGAAATGTACTTCCGGCCGGAAGCCGCCATTGGCGAAGGGAACGTAGGCCGCGGTGAGTTCGAGCGGCGTCACCTCCGAAGTGCCGAGCGCGATGGCGTTGTTGGCCTGGAGCTCCGAATCGATGCCCACGCGCTGCGCCGCCTCGACCACGGAGCCCGCGCCGACTTCCACGACCAACTGCGCGGCCACCGAGTTCAGCGATTTCGCCAGCGCCGTCGCCAGCGTGACATCGCCGTAGTACTTGCCGTTGTAGTTCACCGGCGACCATTTGCCGATCTTGATCGGCGCGTCGTTGCGAATGCTGTCCGGCCGTGCGCCCTGCTCCAGCGCGGCCAGGAACACGAAGGGCTTGAAGGCCGACCCGGGCTGCCGGCGGGCTTCCGAGGCGCGGTCGAATTGGCTATCGGCATAGTCGTAGCCGCCGACCATCGCCCGCACCGCCCCGGTGTTGTCGATCGATACCAGCGCCCCCTGGCTGACGTTGAGCTTCTTGCCGTTCTCGTCGACCAGGCGGCGGATGGATTTTTCGGCAAGCTGCTGGAGCGTCAGGTCGATCGTTGTCTCGACCACGATGTCGGAGCGTACGTCGCCGATGAGCGTTGGCAACTCGCCCATCACGCGGTCGGCCACATAGTTCTCGGAGCCCGTCCAGAAGGACACGGCTCGCGTCGCCGGCGCGTTGGCCGCGTCCGCCAGTTCCGCCTCGCCGATCATGTCTTCGTCGCGCATGGCGGCGAGCACGAGCCGGGCACGGGCATCCGCCGCCTTGGGGTCGCGTGCCGGGGAAAGCCGCGACGGCGCCTTGAGCAGGCCCGCCAACAGGGCTGCCTCCGAGAGCGTCACGTCGCGCGCGGATTTGCCGAAATAGCGGCGCGCGGCAGCGTCGACGCCATAGGCGCCCGATCCGAAATAGACCCGGTTGAGGTACATTTCGAGGATCTGGTCCTTGTCGTATTTGTGCTCGAGCCAGAGCGCGAGCATCACCTCCTGCACCTTGCGTTCGAGCGTGCGGTCCGGCTTCAGGAAAAGGTTCTTGGCGAGCTGCTGCGTCAGCGTCGAGCCGCCCTGACTGAAGCCGCCCTGGATCAGGTTGTGCGCGAACGCCCGCGCGAGTCCGATCGGATCCACGCCGAAATGCGAGTAGAAGCGGCGGTCCTCAATGGCCATGACCGCCTGCGGAATATAGGGCGACATCTCGTGGAGGCCGACGGCCTCGCCGCCGGTCATGCCGCGGTTGGCAATCTGCACGCCGTCGACGGCCACGATTTTCACGTTCGGCGGACGTTCCGGGACGGTCCAGTTGGCCACGCTGGGCAACTGCGCCCCATACCAGGCGACCAGCCCGGCAAGTCCGATGCCGGCCCACAGCGCCAGGACGAGACACCAGTAGATCAGGCGGCCAAGGCCGAAGCCACGGCGCGCCTTTCTGCTTCGCCTTTCCTTCGGTGCTTTCCGATTCGAAGGCTGCTTGCGGCTGCCTCGGGAGCGCCTGGGCGCGCTCGGTATGACGCGATCGTCTTCATCCAACGAGAAATCGTCGGAGTCCCTGCCGCGCGACGGGGCGTCGAAGGTCGGTTCGATGCGCGTGCCGCTGCGTCTAGCCATTAGCTGAATCGTCTTCCCCGTTGCCCAAGGGCAGGGGTTGTAGCGTAAATGCGGCGATTTAAGGGGCTGTTAATGCCGCGGTTGTGGAAGCCGTTTTCGTTCAGTGACTTAGTTCGATCGAACTGCTGCTTGGGAACTTCGATGGTCGAGGTCTGTTTCGGAAGCAAGGACAGGAGGTTGCGATGGCCGAGGACAAGAACGAATGGCTCGATCACCACAGTGAGCGCGAGGACGCGATCCGCTATCTCGTCGAGAACACCGACCTCTCGCCGCTCCAGGCGAAGGAGCTTGTGCAAGAACACGGTGCCGATCGTGCGAAGCTGCTCGAGATCGCAAAGACGATGAAGGCGGAAGGTTAGGGTCCGCAATCCTCCCAGGGGCCGCGCCGCACCCGCGGCCCGGCCTTGGTTACCGCCGAGCGCGCAGATCGCGTGTCCGCGCAAAGGCGGACTGGCGGAAGAATGCGATCCGGCCGAAGGCGAACTGCTCACCAAGCTGCCCTTCAGCAGAGGAGCAAGCAGGCGCACCTTTCGCTTTCCTAGACGATGACGAAGTCAGCCGCGGTGAGCGCCAGACCTGGTTTGAGCACGGCGAACTCAACCGCGCCGCCACTGGCGCTGCCATTGCTGTCATAGATCAAGCGGCCGGTGTCGGTCTCATAGATGATGCGATCATTCGCATCCATGGCCTTGCCGCTGGCGTTCTTGACGAACTGTGCCGCCGTCAAGATTCCGGTGCCGACGATCGCCTTGAACACCGAGTTCTCCAGACGGATTGTGTCGCTCGGCACGTCGAAGTCGGTGATGGTGTCGACGTTGCCCGCACCGAGAGCAGTATCGAAGAAGAAGGTATCCGCCCCCGCGCCGCCGACGAGCGTGTCCTTGCCAAGCGCGCCTGCAAGGAAGTCGTTGCCGGCACCGCCCTTCAGGGTGTTGTCGCCGGAATTACCGCGGATTGTATTCGCGAGCGCATTGCCCGTTCCGTTCAGGTTGCCGGAACCCTGGAGTTCGAGTCGCTCGATATAGCTCGCCAGCGTCCAACTGATGGAGGATTTGACAGTATCGGTGCCGCCACCAGCCGATTCGATAGTCTGGTCGCCAATCGAACCAACGATGTAGGTGTCGTTGCCCGCGCCGCCCGACATAGTGTCGTTGCCCGCGCCGCCGTTCAGGACGCATTGCCAGTCCCGTTCAGGTTTCCGGAGCCCTGAAGCTCCAGGCGCTCAAGATTGCTCGCCAGAGTCCAACTGATGTAGGCTCGCACCGTATCGGTTCCGGCACCGGCCGCCTCTATCGTTTGGTCTCCCGTGGAATCGACGTAATAGATGTCGTTGCCCGTCCCGCCAGACATCTTGTCCTTGCCAGAGCCGCCGTTGAGCGTATCGTTGCCGGCACCGCCGTTGAGCGTATCGTTGCCCGTGCCTCCGCGCAGCACATCGTTGCCGCCTTGGCCATTCAGCGTGTCGTCCCCACCGAACCCGTCGACCACGTCGTTGCCGTTTGAGAGGTTGAACGTGTCGGCGCCGGCCAGTGCCTTCACGATGAGGTTCCGCTCGTCTGCGGTGCCAGGCGTCAGTGCGGCGTCATAGATCGCCTTGGCCGAAATGCTGATGCCCTGCGCCATCCAGATCGGATTGCCGTCCCAAAACATTTCGACTAGGCCGGTGACTGTCCCGCCCGTGATCGCGCCGGTGGACGGATTGACCGTTATGCCGCTGCCACCGAAGGCGAGCCCGAGATCGGCCCAGCCGTCATAGCCGTTGACCAGATACACGTCGCTGTAGGTCGCTCCGTTGTAGACGATGTTCTGGTTGTCGTAGAAGGACGCGCCGTAAAGATTGCGTGCGTACCAGTTCAGATCTAGATCGTCAAAATTGATTGCGTAATAACCGGTAATCTTTGCCAAATTTTCCCCCTAAAAAGATCGCCTTAGTCGGTTTGGCGTGGAGTAATTCCCGTCCAGTGTCAAGGCTGCAAGTGCGCTGGACCAGCGGCCTCAGTTGAGCCGATTACTGACTCTAAAGAGCGATCTGGACTGCTCTTCGCGACAAGGCGCCCGCCTTTGATCACCGTCAATGCGCGGCAACATTGCCCGGGCTTCACTCTGCGGTCGTTGCAGATGAGGAGTTTGCGCCATGCCAAGCTTCGTCATGCTCACCCGCTTGAACCATGAAGCGCTGAAACAGCCGAATTCGCTGGTCGATCTCAGCCACGAGGTCACGCGCCGCATCAAGACCGAGTGCCCCGGGGTAGAGTGGGACGCGAACTACACGATTCTCGGCCCCGCAGATTACCTCGACATCTTCAGCGCGCCGGACGTGGAGACCGCGATGAAGGTCGCCACGATCATCCGCATGTTCGGTCATGCTGATACGGAGATCTGGACGGCTCTGGAGTGGGACAGGTTTGTCGAGTTGGCCCGCTCGATCCCGTCCGCGCCAAAACCCTAGGCTCCGGCCTAGACACGAACGAAGTTGCCGCGGCGGCTCGTTTCCGCTGCCCTTGGGCCATCGACGGATCTACCCGACACAGCCGGCGCCGGAGCCTGCCGCAGGGTGGCGTGCCTGCCCGAGCCGATGCATGCTGAGTAAGGTTCAGACCATGTCAGGCTGGGCGGGGCTGCTGCGCGGCACATCGAGACAGGCCTGGTGGCCGTCCACGATGCCGTGCAACAGCGGCGCGAAAAGTTCGGGATCGATTACATCGATGCCTTGCCGGGTCCCACATGCCTCTCTAGCTTTCCCGAGATTTGTGGGAGACGCGGATGCTGCCTGACCTGAAGGGCGGTTTTGAACTGGATGCGCGGCTGGATACCGACAGCGTGTCGCTGATGTGGCTTGGGCTGTGCGAGCTCAGGCTGATGAACGACTGCCGATGGCCTTGGCTGCTGCTGGTCCCGCAGCGTCCGGGGGTCGAGGAGGTGCACGACCTGACCCCGCTCGACCAGGCGATGCTCACCTTCGAGACCAACATGGTCGCGGATGCGCTCAAGCGCGTGACCGGCTGCACCAAGATCAATTCCGGCGCCTTGGGCAATATCGTGCGTCAGTTGCATGTGCATGTCATCGCCCGTTCGGAAGGCGATCCGGGCTGGCCGGGGCCGGTCTGGGGATATGGCTCGCGCGTGCCCTACCAGCCCGACGCCATGCACGGACTGATCGACAAGGTGAGAAAGGCGCTGTAGGGTCGCCACCCAACTTCCATCCGCCGGCCAGCCATGCCCTTCAGCCTTTTCGACGCCCCGGAGCGCGAACCGAGCCAGTTTGTGGCCTTCGCCGGCAATCTCCTGGATAGACAGGCCGAAAAACGCAGCGACGACGCGGCCAAGCTGGCGCTGCAGCACTCGATGGCGCGCCTGCTGCTTTTGCGCGGCGGTCGGGTCTACCTCAGGCAGAACGGCGCGGGTCTTGACGCCTTTTACAACCCTTCCGAAGCGGAGAGGCTCGGCACGCTTCTCCCCGAAGCGGTGCTCCTCGGCCATGACGAGACCGGACCGGTTCTGGCCGTTGTCGCGGGCGTGGAGCCCGAGCAGTTGCCTGAAACGATCAAGGCGATCGACTACCGCTCGGTCTACATGCAGGGACTGCTGGAGCCGCCTGCGCTGGGCGCGCTGGCGCAAGGCGCGGCCCTTCTCGCCTGGCACGCCAATCACCGCTTCTGTGGCCGCTGCGGGAGTGAGACCGAGATGCGGATCGGCGGCTACAAGCGGCAATGTCCCTCCTGCGGCCTGGAACTGTTCCCCCGCACCGACCCCGTCGCCATCATGCTGGCGGTGACGCGGGACAAATGCCTGCTCGGCCGCGGTGCCCATTTCGCGCCCGGCATGTATTCCGCTCTCGCCGGCTTCATCGAGCCCGGCGAGACGATCGAGGCGGCGGTCCGGCGGGAGGTCCTCGAGGAATCAGGCATCCGGCTCGGCCGCGTCGTCTATCACGCCAGCCAGCCCTGGCCGTTCCCCTATTCCTTGATGATCGGCTGTTTCGGCGAGGCGCTGAGCGAGGAGATCAGGCGCGACGAGGCTGAACTCGAGGATTGCCGCTGGTTTTCCCGCGAGGAAGTTCTTGCCGCGCTGGCGAAGGACCATCCGGACGGCATATTCGTCCCGCCTCCAGGCGCAATCGCCCATCATCTTATCCGACACTGGGCCGAAGGCTGATTTTCACGGTCATCGCTGGGATTTCCGGCGGGGTTGGGAGCCCGCGCAAACAGTCGCGATCACAGCATTGGGAACAAGCTTTCCCCGGTCAGACAGGAAAAAGCCACATTCGTGGAATGGCGACGATCATCAACATCACATAAAATACCACAACTATTCGGAGAGGAATGGCGATGCGGATCCACAGGCCGACCATCGGGCCGCTGACGCTTGGCTTGCTTGTGGCCGGCTATGTGCTGATCGTCCTCAACAACACTTTGTGGAGCAAGGCGGCGGAATATTTTGCCGGTGCTCCGCTGGAATGGGCAAGCTTCGCCATCGGCTACGTTGCGCTCATGTTCGCCGGCGCTGCCGTCTTTTCATACCGCTACATCGCCAAGCCGGCCTTCATCCTTGCGGTGGTCGTGTCGGCTTTGGTGTCCTACTTCGTCGACCACTATGGCGCGATCATCGACCGGAACATCATCCGGGACGTGTTCGATACAACGTCAGGCGAAGCCGGAGAGTACGTGACCGCTGCGCTCTTGCTGCACATGCTGCTCTACGGCGCGATCCCGAGCGTGCTGATTGCCTGGGTGCGGCTGCGGCACCCCTCCTTCTTGCGGCAGTTCGCCAGGAACGCGCTGGCCGGCACGGCATGGGCGCTGGTCTGCGGCATCGCCGTCATGGCCAGCTTCGAGGGCATCGCCTCGACCCTGCGCGAGCACGGCGAGATGATGGAGACGTCGACGCCCGGGGCGCCCCTGGTCGCGGCGATCAAGTACGCCAAGATGGAGCTGCGCGACCGGAATGTCGTCCTGCAGCCGCTCGGAACCGATGCAATCCAGGGGCCGTTGGCGCGAGTCGCCGAAAAGCCGCTGGTGACGGTTCTGGTCGTCGGCGAAACCGCGCGCGCGGATCACTTCAGCCTGAACGGCTACCCCCGCGACACCAATCCCGAACTGAGTGCCGCCGACGTCGTCAACTATCCGAATGCGACGAGCTGCGGCACGCTCACGGCAGTGTCCGTTCCCTGCATGTTTTCGGTCTTTGGCAAGTCCGACTTCGGCGAGAAGAAGGCCCGCTCGACGGAAAATCTCCTCGACGTGCTGCAGCATGCCGGCGTCGACATCAACTGGCTGGACAACAATACCGGCAGCAAGGGCGTCGCGGACCGGGTTGCCTATTTTCACAGCTCACCCGAAGAAACTCCGGCCCTTTGCCACGGTAAGGAATGCCTCGATCAGATCCTGGTCGACCGGCTCGGTCCTCTGCTCGATAATGTGCAGAGGAACACGGTCATCGTGCTGCACATGCTGGGCAGCCACGGACCTTCCTACTTCCTGCGCTATCCCAGGGAGTTCGCTCTGTTCAAGCCGGACTGCCATTCGCCTCATCTCAGCGAGTGCAGCAATGAGCAGTTGGTGAATGCCTACGACAACACGATCGCTTATACCGACCACTTCCTCGGGCAGGTGATCGGCCTGCTCAAGCAGCGCCAGGACCGCCTCTCGACCTCCATGATCTATCTATCCGACCATGGCGAATCGCTTGGGGAGGATGGACTTTACCTGCACGGCGCGCCCTATCTCATCGCGCCCGAGGCTCAGAAGCACATACCCTTCCTGACCTGGCTCTCCGACGACTTCGCGGCTGCGATGACGATCGACACCGAATGCCTTCGCGACAAGAGCAGCGAGCCGGTCTCTCAGGATAATCTGTTCCACTCGGTGCTGGGGCTGATGGACGTCAGGACATCGGTCCATGTGCGGTCGCGGGACATCTTCGAGGCTTGCAAGGCGCATCACGTCGCGACCGGGGCAGGCAGGAGCCTGCACCACCACGGCTGATATCGATACTGGCGTCGACTGAGGATCAGTCGGCGAGCTTCCATTCCTCGCGCGAGTCGCTGCGCGGATAGACGCCGAGGATGCGCACCTCGCGCGAGAAGAAGCGAAGTTCCTCCAGCGCGTTGCTGACCGGCGTATCGTCCGGATGGCCTTCGATGTCGGCATAGAACAGCGTCGCGGTAAACGCGCCGAGCTGATAGCTCTCCAGCTTGGTCATGTTGACGCCGTTGGTGGCGAAGCCGCCCATCGCCTTGTAGAGCGCGGCCGGGACGTTGCGCACATGGAAGATGAAGGTCGTCATCATCCTGGCGTCGGGTGTCGGGCGTTCAGCCCATTGCTTGCTCTTCGTCAGCACGACGAAGCGGGTGACGTTTGTATCGGTGTCCTCGACGTTCTCATCAATGATGTCGAGGCCATAGAGGTCGGCGGCGAGGCGCGGCGCGAGCGCCGCCATCGTCCTGTCGCCGGTCTCGGCCACGAGCTTGGCCGCACCTGCCGTGTCGCCGGCGACCATCGGCTTCCACCCGTTCTTGCGGATGTATTTGCGGCACTGGCCGAGCGCATGGATGTGGCTGTGAATCGTCTTAACTTCCTTTCGGGAGACGCCCGGCAACACCATCAGCTGGAAATGGATCGGCAGAAAATATTCGCCGATGATGTGGAGCTTCGATTCCGGCAGCAGATGATGGATGTCGGCGACGCGGCCGGCGATCGTGTTCTCGATCGGGATCATCGCCAGGTCGGCCTTGCCGGTTTCGACGGCATTGAAGGCGTCCTCGAAGGTGGCGCAGGGCAGGGGCACCATGTCCGGGAACATGTTGCGGCAGGCCGTATCGGAATTGGCGCCAGGCTCGCCCTGGAAGGCGATGCGGTTGGTCTTCTCCGACATGATCAGGCCTTCCCGGCAAGCATTTCGCGCGCGCGCTCCAGATCCTCGGGCGTATCGACGCCGAGCGGCACCGAATCGACGAGGCTGACGTCGATTCGCATTCCTGCCTCGAGCGCCCGCAACTGTTCCAGCCGTTCGCGCTTCTCGAGCGCCGAAGGCTGCAGCGCTACGAAACGCGCGAGTGCGGCGCGGCGATAGGCATAGAGCCCGATGTGATGATAGTGCGGACCTTCGCCCCAGGGCGCCGTGGCCCGCGTGAAGTAGAGGGCGCGCAGCCGCGACGGCGTGAGCGGCGAGCCGACGATCTTCACCACGTTCGGATTGGTGCGTTCCTCGTCGCGATCGATCTCGACGCCGAGCGTGCCGATGTCGACGGAGGGGTCGTCCAGCAGCGAGACGGAAGCGGCGATCGTCGCCGGCTCGACCGTGGGCAGATCGCCCTGTACATTGATGACGAACTCGACCTCTGCGCGAGGATCGACGGCCGAAAGGGCTTCGAAGATGCGGTCGGAGCCCGATTCGTGGCTCACCCGCGTCATTACCGCCTCGAAGCCGTGGGCCCTCACCGCATCCGCCACTTCGACCGTGTCGGTCGCGACGACCACGCGTCCGAGGCCACTTTCGGCGGCGCGCTCAGCGACATGCACGATCATAGGTTTGCCCGCTATGTCGGCGAGCGGCTTGCCAGGCAAGCGGGTGGAGGCCATCCGGGCCGGGATCAGAATCAGGTTGCTCATGAGGTACTTGGCGGGTGCGGCAATATGCGTTGAAAGGTGTCAAAACGTCTCACGGTGGGGGCTCTTATAGGAGTTGCGTGCACCAAGCAAAAGACCTAGTTTCCGCGCCACCTTACCGGCGGCCCATGGCTGCGGGGTGGTATCCGCGTGCGGGGATCCACGCGGAGAGAGGGCGTATCGACCAGGAGCCAGGAGCGCATGGACTCTTTCGAATACAATAAGCTGATCGGGGGACTGCTGGGCGCGGTCTTCGTGGTTTTCTCGATCTCGCTCATCTCGGATGCGATCTTTGCCCAACCCGTCCCGGAAAAGCCCGGCTATCACATCGAGGCTGTCGAAGAGACGCAGGGTGGCGCCGGCGGCGCCGAGACTGCGGCCGCCAACGTCGCCGTTCCCTTGATCGCCTCCGCCGATCTGGCTGCGGGCGAGGCCGCCTTCAAGAAGTGCGCTGCCTGCCACACGGACGATCAGAGCGGCGCCAACAAGGTCGGCCCGAACCTCTGGGGCGTGGTGAACCGCCCGATCGCCGGCCATGAGGGCTTCGCCTATTCGGCGGCGATGAAGGAGTTCTCGCAGGGCGGCACGGTCGTCTGGGACTATGAGCATCTCGACCATTTCCTGCTGTCGCCGAAGGGCCTGATAAAGGGCACTGCGATGGGTTTTGCGGGCATCAAGAAGCCTGAAGAGCGGGCTGCGGTGATCGCCTATCTCCGTTCCAAGGCCGATTCGCCGGCACCGCTGCCTGAGGCTGCGGCGCCTGCGGCTGAGAACGCAGCAGCCCCGGCCGAGGGTGCCGCCCCGGCCGAAGGCGCCGCGGCGCCTGCCGAAGGTGCGGCTCCTGCGGCACCGGCCGAAGGTGCGGCTCCGGCTGAAGGAACTGCTCCGGCAGCACCCGCTCCCGCCGAAAACGCTGCTCCTGCCCCTGCTGAGGGTGCAACGCCCGCACCTGCGGACGGCGCGGCCGCTCCGGCTCCGGCCGAAGGTGCGGCGCCTGCTCCCGCCGAAGGCACCGCTCCGGCCCCGGCCGAGGGGACCGCCCCGGCGCAGCCTGCTCCGGCTCAATGACGGAATTGTAATCTCGACCTTCACGAAAAAGCCGGGTTCGCCCCGGCTTTTTTGTTTTGGTTCAGGCCTGTTGTGTGCCTGCGGCGGTTCCATTCCGCCACGATTGGTCTAGGTTCCGCAGCGGTACGGTTTCGGAGGTCGCCGATGAAGTTTCTGTCACTTGCAGGTGGGCTGACTCTAGCGCTTGGGCTCGTCGCCCAGGCAGAGCTAGGTCACGCGCAGGAATGGCAGACGTCTTCCACGCTCATGGGTGACAGCAAGTACGGCAGCAATTTCCAGCGATACGAGCACGTCAATCCGGATGCGCCGAAGGGCGGCATCCTGAACTCGGTGGCGAACGGTACCTTCGACAGCTTCAATCCCTACATCGTGCGCGGCGCGCCGGCCGCCGGCCTCTCCGGTTTCGGTGGTGGGCTGCTCTATGACACGCTGATGGAGCAGTCGGTCGACGAGCCCGGGGTCGGACACGCGCTGGTCGCCGAGGCCTACAAGTTTCCCGAGGATTTTTCGTCCGCGACCTACCGGCTCAATCCGAACGCGCGCTGGCATGACGGCAAGCCGATCACCGTGGAAGACGTGATCTGGTCGCTGAAGACGCTGAAAGAGAACAGCCCGCAATATGGCCGCTACTACGCCAATGTGACCGACGCAGTTGCCGTCGGCGAGCATGAAGTGGAGTTCCGCTTCGACCAGAAGGGCAACCGGGAGCTCCCCAAGATCATGGGCGATCTGGTCGTGCTGCCGAAACACTGGTGGGAGGGTACAGATGCCTCCGGCAAGAAGCGCGACATCACCCAGCCTACGCTCGAGCCGCCGCTCGGGTCGGGCGCCTATAAGATCGCCAGCTTCCGGCCGGGCGCCGAGATCATCTGGGAGCGCGTGAAGGACTATTGGGGCCAGCAACTGCCGGTGAAGGTCGGCCGCGAGAACTTCGACCGGCGCCGCTACACCTATTTCCAGGACGACAACGCCGCCTGGCAGGCCTTCACCAAGGGCGGCTACGAGGACATTCACGGCGAGAATAGCTCGCGCCGCTGGGCGACCTTCTACACTTTCCCGGCCGTGAAGAACGGTAACGTGATCCAGAAGGTCTATGAAACGTCCAGGGGCGAGGGCATGCAGGGCTTCGTCATGAACCTGCGCCGTCCGAACTTCCAGGACCCGCGCGTGCGCCAGGCGCTGACCTGGGCGTTCAATTTCGAGGACATGAACCGGACGATCTTCTTCGGCTTCAACACGCGCACCGACAGCTTCTTCGAAGGGAGCGAATTGGCGTCCAGCGGCCTGCCGCAGGGCAAGGAATTGGAGATCCTTGAGCCCTATCGCGACCAACTGCCGCCCGAGGTCTTCACGCAGGAGTACAAGCTGCCGGTGTACGATGCGCCGCAATCCGAGCGGCAATACCTCCGGGAAGTCGTGAAATGGTTCGGCGAGGCTGGATGGAAGATCAAGAACGGCCGAATGACCAATGAGAAGACCGGCGAGCCGTTCACGATCGAGATCCTTGGCGACAACTCGACCGACGAGGTGATCGCCACACCCTATGTCAACATGCTGAAGAAGGTCGGCGTCGATGCGCGCATCCGCATCGTCGATCCCAGCCAGTACATAAACCGGCTGAATAATTTCGACTTCGACATGCTGACCTCGCGCATTCCGCAGTCGGAGTCGCCCGGCAACGAGCAGCGCGACTACTGGAGTTCCAAGGCGGCCGACATCGCCGGTTCACGCAACCTGATGGGCATCAAGAACCCTGTCGTGGACGCTCTCGTGGAGCGCGTCATCTATGCGACCGACCGCGAAGATCTGCTGGCCGCCACGCATGCGCTCGACCGCGTGCTTTTGTGGAACTTCTACGTCGTGCCGCAATACCATAGGCCGGTGCTCTGGCTCGCCTATTGGAACAAGTTCGGCATCCCCGAGAAACAGCCGTCCTATGTCGGCGCCGACATCGACTCCTGGTGGATCGACCCGGAGAAGGAGAAGGCGCTAGCGGCCAAATACCAGAACGTCGATTGATGCACCCATCCCGCCGCCGTTTCCTCGCTGGGTCTGGAGCAGCCCTTGCCGCTCCGCTTCTGCCGAGGCGCATCTTCGCCGCCGTGCCCGCGAACACGCCGCTGCATGGGCTTTCCGCCTTTGGCGACCTCAAATATCCGGCCGACTTCAAGGCGTTCGACTATGCCAACCCGGACGCCCCGAAGGGCGGGACGTTCAATTTCGCGCCGCCCAACTGGGTCTTCAATCAGAACACGCAGACCTTTAACACGCTGAACAGTTTTGCGCCGCGCGGCGATGCCCCGCCCCGCATGGAGCTCTGCTTCGACGCCCTGATGGCGCGCGCGATCGACGAGCCGGACGCCGTCTACGGCCTTCTTGCCGAGACCGTGACGATCTCTCCGGACGGCAACAGTTTTGAATTCCAACTGCGGCCCGAAGCCCGCTTCCACGACGGCACGCCGGTGACCGCAGACGACGTCGCCTTCAGCTTCAAGCTCCTCAAGGAGCAGGGCCACCCCAACCTGATGCTGACGCTGACCGAGCTCACGGACGCCGCAGCCCTGGATGAGCACCGGCTGCGACTGACCTTTTCCGGGCGTCACTCGCAGCGCACGATCCTCGATTCGGTGCTCTTTCCGGTTCTGTCGAAAGCCTATTACACCGCCAATCCCTTCGAGAGCAGCGACCTGAAACCCCCGCTCGGCTCGGGGCCGTATCGAGTGGGGCGTGTGCGCCCGGGCCAGTCGATCGAATATGAGCGGGTCGAGGCCTATTGGGGCCGCGACCTGCCCGTGAACCGCGGTCAGTACCATTTCGACCGGATCAGGATCGACTTCTATCGCGAGCGGCAGGCCGCCTTCGAGGCCTTCAAGAAGGGCGATATATCCTTCCGCCAGGAGTTCACGTCGCGGCTGTGGGCGACCGCCTACGATTTCCCGGCCGTCGTGGATGGGCGGGTGGTCAAGCGCGAATTCCCGGACGAGAAGCGGCCTTCGATGCAGGCCGTGGCCTTCAACCTTCGCCGGGATCGCTTCAAGGATGTGCGGGTGAGACGCGGGCTCACCATGTGCTTCGACTTCGAATGGGCGAACCGTAACCTGTTCTACGACGCCTACCTGCGCTCCCAATCCACGTTCGAGCGCTCCGACTACAAGGCCGAGGGGCAGCCCTCGGTCGAGGAACTCGCCCTGCTCGATCCGCTGCGCGACAAGCTTCCGCCCGAGGTGTTCGGCGAGGCGGTGATGCAGCCGGTCTCCAACGGCTCTGGCCGCGACCGCAAGCTCCTCGGCGCGGCGTCGAAGCTGCTGGCGGAAGCCGGGTGGAAGCGGTCCGGCGGCACCCTCGTCGATGACAAGGGTGAGCGTCTCACGGTGGAACTGCTCGACGAAGACGACAGCATCCTGCGCGTCTTCGCGCCCTGGGTCGACAACATGCGGGCCGTCGGCATTGATGCTTCGGTGCGCCTGATCGACGCCGCGCAGATGCAGGCGCGGCAGTCAGACTTCGACTTCGATGTGGTCATGATGGCCTTGTCCTGGGACGCGACCCCGACGCGGGAAGGGCTGGAGACGCTTTTCCACTCGCGCTCCGCCAATGTGCCGAGTTCGCGCAACCTTCCAGGCACCGCCGATCCGGCTGTCGACGCCCTCATCGAGGCCGTTGGCCAGACCAAAGACCGGCAAGGCCTTATTGTCGCCATGCGGGCGCTTGATCGGGTCTTGCGCGCGCGGCAGGACTGGATGCCGTGCTGGTACTCGGCTAGTCATCGGGCCGCCTATTGGGACATGTTCGGGTTCAAGGAGCCCAAGCCCGACTACGGCTTTCCGGTCGAGACGCTGTGGTGGTTCGACAAGGACAAGGCGGCGAAGATTGGCAAGGGGTAACGCAATCGTACAGGTTATGATGGATGGCCTCGGCGGCGCCCCTTCGCGCAACGTAGAGCGACGTCGCTCCCAAAGATTCACCGGGAAAACCTGATGGCCGCCTATATCCTGCGCCGCATCCTTCTGATGATCCCGACCCTGTTCGGGATCATGGCGATCTCCTTCGCCGTCATCCAGTTCGCGCCGGGCGGGCCGGTCGAGCAGGTCATTGCAAAACTCACCGGCCAGGGCGGCGATTCCACCGATCGGATTTCCGGTGGCGGCGGCGCCGACCTGAGCGGCGGCCAGATGCTCGATGCCGGCGGCGACGTTTCGTCGAAATACCGCGGCGCGCAAGGTCTCGACCCCGAATTCATCAAGAGGCTGGAGAAACAGTTCGGCTTCGACAAGCCGCCGCTCGAGCGCTTCGGCCAGATGCTGTGGAACTATCTGCGCTTCGACTTCGGCGAGAGCTATTTCAGAAAAATCTCGGTCCTGGATCTCATCATCGAGAAGATGCCGGTGTCGATCTCGCTCGGTCTCTGGATCACGCTGCTGTCCTACGCGATCTCGATCCCGCTCGGCATCCGAAAGGCGGTGAAGGACGGCTCGGCCTTCGACATCTGGACCAGCGCGGTGGTCATCGTCGGCTACGCGATCCCGGGCTTCCTGTTCGCCATCCTGCTGATGGTGCTTTTCGCCGGCGGCTCCTTCTTCGACTGGTTCCCGCTCGCGCATCTCGTCTCCGACAACTGGCACGAACTGTCCTGGCCGGAGCGGATCCTCGACTACTTCTGGCACCTCACCCTTCCCTTAACGGCCATGGTGCTGTCGGCCTTCGCCACAACCACGCTGCTCACGAAGAATTCCTTCCTGGACGAGATCCGAAAACAGTATGTCGTCACCGCCCGCGCCAAGGGCCTGTCGGAGCGGCGGGTGCTCTACGGGCATGTGTTCCGCAACGCCATGCTGATCGTGATCGCCGGCTTCCCCGGCGCCTTCATCTCCGCCTTCTTCACGGGCTCGCTGCTGATCGAGAACATCTTCTCGCTCGATGGCCTTGGCCTGCTCGGCTACAAGTCGGTGCTCGACCGCGACTATCCGGTGGTGTTCGCCAACCTCTACATCTTCTCGCTGATCGGGCTGCTGGTCGGCCTGCTGTCGGACCTGATCTACACCTGGATCGATCCGCGCATCGATTTCGAGCGCAGGGAGGTCTGATGTCGGACGTCCTCTACAAGGCTAAAGTCGAGACCGTCCGCGAGCAGGCCGCGCGCCCCGGGCTGTCGCCGCTCAACAAGCGGCGCTGGCAGAACTTCAAGGCGAACCGGCGCGGATACTGGTCGCTGTGGATATTCCTTATCCTGTTCGTGCTGACGCTCGGTGCCGAGTTCATCGCCAACGACCGGCCGATCCTCGCCTTCTACAAGGGCGAGCTCTTGGTTCCGGTGCTCGTCGATTATCCGGAGGAGAAGTTCGGCGGTTTTTATGCGGTCACGGACTACCGCGACCCGGTGATCAGCGACGAGATCGAGGCGAATGGCTGGCTAATCTGGCCGCCGATCCGCTACTCCTACAGCACCGTCAACAACGAAATCCCGGAGGCGGCACCGGCAAAACCGTCCTGGCTCTATTCCGAGGAGCAGCGCTGCAGCCGCTATCCGCTCGGCGTGGACGATCCGAACTGCACGATCGGCAACTGGAACTGGCTGGGGACCGACGACCAGGCCCGCGATGTGATGGCGCGGGTGATCTATGGTTTCCGCATTTCCGTCCTTTTCGGCCTCGTCCTGACCCTGGGCTCGGCGGTCGTCGGAGTCTCGGCCGGTGCCGTGCAGGGCTATTTCGGCGGATGGACCGATTTGATCTTCCAGCGGTTCATCGAGATATGGTCGTCGATACCAGTCCTCTACCTGCTGATGATCGTGGCCGCCGTGCTGCCGCCCGGCTTCTTCATCCTGCTCGGCCTGATGCTGCTCTTTTCCTGGGTCAGCTTCGTCGGGGTGGTTCGCGCCGAGTTCCTGCGCGCCCGCAACTTCGAATATGTGAATGCGGCCCGCGCGCTCGGTGTACCCAACCGGACGATCATGGTCCGTCACCTCCTGCCGAATGCGATGGTGGCGACGCTCACTTTCCTGCCGTTCATCCTCAACGGCTCGATCACGACGCTGACTTCGCTCGACTTCCTCGGCTTCGGCCTGCCGCCAGGCTCGGCCTCGCTCGGCGAGTTGCTGCGGCAGGGCCAGCGCAACCTCAACGCGCCCTGGCTGGGCATCTCGGGTTTCGTGGTGATCTCGCTCATGCTTTCGCTGCTGATCTTCGTCGGCGAGGCTACGCGCGATGCGTTCGATCCGCGGAAGACTTTCAGGTGAGGGGTGCGTTCTTCGTGACAGATGACAGGCGCGTGAAGATGCCGGATGGTCTGAAGTTGCCCTCCATTGACCCTTCCACCCTCGATGACGTCTTCAAGGGCCTGGCATGAATCCCCTCCTATCCGTCCGCGATCTCTCCGTCGCCTTCACCCAAGGCGGACGCACGACGACCGCGGTCGACCGCATCTCCTTCGATATCGCCAAGGGCGAGACGGTCGCGCTCGTCGGCGAGTCCGGCTCGGGCAAGTCGGTGTCGGCGCTGTCGGTGCTAAAACTCCTTCCCTATCCGCCCGCCAGCCATCCCTCAGGTAAGATCCTGTTCAAGGGCGAAGACCTGCTGGCAAAGCGAGAGCAGGACCTGCGGAAGGTGCGCGGCAACAAGATCGCCATGATCTTCCAGGAGCCAATGACCTCGCTCAACCCGCTGCACACGATCGAGCAGCAGATCGTCGAGGTGCTGTCGCTGCACCAGGGAATGGGCGCGAAGCAGGGCAGGAAGCGCACGCTGCAATTGCTGGAAGAGGTTGGCATCCGCGACCCCGAGAAGCGCCTCGGCGCCTATCCGCACCAACTGTCGGGCGGCCAGCGCCAGCGCGTCATGATCGCGATGGCGCTCGCCAACGAGCCGGAACTCCTAATAGCCGACGAGCCGACGACTGCACTCGACGTCACCGTGCAGGCGCAGATCCTGAAGCTTTTGGCTGAGCTCAAGGAGAGGAACGGCATGTCCGTGCTGTTCATCACCCACGACCTCGGCATCGTCCGCAAGATCGCCGACCGTGTCTGCGTCATGACCCAGGGCCGCATCGTCGAGGCCGGCCCGACCCGCACGATCTTCGACAACCCGCAGCACCAATACACACGCCACCTCCTGGCAGCAGAGCCGAAGGGACGTCCGCCGGCGGCCGATGCTCAAGCCGAGACCGTCATGAAGGGTTCGGACGTGAAGGTCTGGTTCCCGATCAAGCAGGGTTTCTTCCGCCGCACGGTCGACCATGTAAAGGCGGTAGACGGCGTCGACATCACGGTGCGAGCCGGCCAGACCGTGGGGATTGTTGGTGAATCCGGTTCTGGAAAGACGACGCTCGGGCTTGCTCTTTGCCGGATGATTTCCTCGCAGGGGCGCATCGAGTTCCGCGGGCGCGACATCGACCAGCGGTCCTTTACGGATATGCGGCCGCTGAGAAGCGAACTGCAGATCGTCTTCCAGGATCCCTACGGATCGCTCAGCCCGCGCATGTCGGTGGCGGAGATCGTCGCGGAGGGGCTCGGCATCCACGAGCCGCGCCTCTCGGCCGAAGCGCGCGACCAGCGTGTCGTCGACGTGCTGAAGGAAGTCGGCCTCGATCCGGAGACGCGCTTCCGCTATCCGCACGAGTTCTCAGGCGGCCAGCGCCAGCGCATCGCCATTGCGCGCGCCATGGTGCTCAACCCGCGCTTCGTGATGCTGGACGAGCCAACCTCGGCCCTGGACATGAGCGTTCAAGCACAGGTCGTAGACCTCCTGCGAACGCTGCAGACCAGGCACGATCTGGCTTATCTCTTCATCAGCCACGACCTGAAGGTGATCCGCGCGCTTGCCAACGAGGTGATCGTGATGCGCAACGGCAGGATCGTGGAACATGGCCCGGCCGCCCAGATCTTCGAGCGTCCGCAGACGGATTATACTCGCGCCCTCATCGCCGCGGCGTTCAATATGGAAACCGCGCCCGTCGGGGTCGTCAGCGAATAGGAATGGTGGGGCCAGACCCCATTGCGACTTGATGCGCGTCGCCGCTGCGTCTCTAGTGGGCGCGGCGAAGGAGACTTGGAATGCGTAAAGGAAAGGTTCTGCTATCGGTCACGGGTCTCAACCCGCGGCGCTGGTACGAACTGCTGTCTGCCAGTCGCGAGGTCGTGCTGGAACCGGACGGCCCTCACGACCCATCCATCGAATACGCGGTGATCTGGAAGCAGCCGCAGGGTGTCCTGGCAGGGCTTCCCAATCTGAAGGCGCTCTTTTCGATCGGAGCGGGGGTGGACCACATCCTCGCCGATCCGACAGTGCCCGACGTGCCGATCGTACGGGTGGTGGCTGACAATCTCGCGCAGCATATGACCGAATATGTCGTGTGGCGGGTCATGGACCATCATCGCTTCGGCCTGCTGTATCGCACGCAGCAGAAGCGGAAGATCTGGCATGAGCCACCGCAGAGGACCGCAAACGAGGTCACCGTCGGGATCATGGGCTTCGGCGCGCTCGGGCGCTCCGCAGCACGCGCACTGCTCTCCCTTGGATTCCGGATCAACGGCTGGAGTTGCACGCTGCGCGCGATGGAGGGCGTCACCTCTTTTTCCGGCAAGGATGGGCTGAAGCCCTTCCTCAATGCGACCGACATCCTGGTCGTCCTGCTGCCGCTCACGCCGGACACCAAGGGCATCATTGATCATGCACTGCTTCGGCAATTGAGGCGGGACAATGCGCTCGGTGGGGCGGTGCTGATCAATGCCGGCCGCGGACGCTTGCAGAAGGACGACGACATCATCCGAGCATTGGAAGACGGCACCCTGAAGGAGGCGAGCCTGGATGTGTTCGAGGTCGAGCCGCTGCCGAAAACCAGTCCGCTCTGGGGGCACCCGCGGGTCTTCGTGACCCCGCATGCTGCCGCAACCTCCGATCCGAACCATCTCGTCGGGCCGATGCTGGAGCAGATGGACGCGCACGAGCGCGGCGAACCGCTACGCGACCTCGTGGACCGGGCGGCGGGCTACTGAGGACCCAGGCCGGTGCACCCGAGCGGGAGCGCCGGCCGTCAGCAGCTTGTGCAGGGGATGTCCGAACTCATGCGTGGGCGTAGATAATAGATCTCATGCATCGAGATCCCATCGAAGGCCGACGCAAGACCGAGCGCGTCCTTCTGGCTCGCGGCCCAGGTGATAATCGGCTTGTAAGCGAGTTCGCTTTCGACCCGGATGACGAAGGTCCCCGGCGTCCTGATGGCCGCGGGCAAGGTCGTCGCTGTGCCCTTGGCATGAGGGGTGGTGAAGGCCTCGTTGGCCATCCTGCGCGACCAGACGACCTGCACCTTAGGGGTTGCGTCCGTAGTGACCTCGATGGCCGTGATGGTGATCGTAGGTTTGGTTCGGTTGTAGGGCTGGATCAGCGACTCGCCGATCCTCATGATCGCCTCGAGTTCGGATATGCTCATCGTCTGCTGCTGCGTGACAAGGTCCGCCACCATGCTGCCGATGCGCCCGACCCTCTTGTTACTGTCGATGCCCAGCGCAAGCTCGACCGTGACGAAATACATGGCGAACATCAGCGGCGCGACAAGGGCGAACTCCACTGCCGCGACCCCGCGGCTGTCGCCCATCAGAGCCCTGCAGGACCTGCGGATCCGGGCGGCGCCTAATGCCAGAACTTCCTTCAACGCAGCCATTGTTCTGTCCCCCGCGCCGGCTGTCTCCTTGCCGCCGGCTCCCATCAGTCGTTGAACGGCTCGTTTTGCCACGTCGCGGTCGCGAAATGCAGCGTGTATCCGCCCTTCAGGTTGGACATTGCCAGCCGCATCAGATCCGTCATGACCGGCCATTTGTAGAAGACGCGGAGCATGTTCTTCGACATGGAGGGTCCTGGCTTGACGTCGAAGCCGGTGGTGTCGATGTCACGATCGTTGGTGAACTTGATCTTCACTTGCGCTGCGGCCTGGAAGCTCGGGAACTCCCTGAGATCCACGATGAGGCCGGGGCAATTGTTGTCAATCAGTATGTTGATCTGGTCGCAGATCATCTGCTCGAGCTTTGGCTTGGACATCTCGGCCGCTTTCACTTGGCCGGTCCGCAGTTGGCGCGCGACATAGTCAGTGGCGTTGGCCAGCATCTGCTGGCCGGCGAAAGAAATGCAGCTTTCCAGGATTGCGAAGAGCATCAGCGAGAATGGCAGCGCCAGCATCGCGAATTCGATGGAGGTAGCGCCCCCCCGGTTCCGGACAAAGCGGGCGAGGGCCAGTCGACGCGGCCTATTCATCGGCGGCATGCCTGCTCTGGCAGGGCTCATGGTCTCGATCCGTTCGCGTAACATTCAGCGAATGCTACCGCAAACCCGTTGAAGCCCGGTTTTGCGGTTCATTAAAATGTCAGAGGGAATGTTCATGGCCGCGTAACGAACTCGGCGGGAGCTTTGGAGGGCCGGAAAGCTTTAAGCGGCGTTGCGGTTACTGGGCGCCCATTTCGGCTTCGGACGTACGCTCGGCTTCCGACTTGTAAGAACTCTCGCAATAGGGTGTGCAGGACAGCGTCTGTACTGCCGCGCGCCTATATACGCGCAGCGAGGAGGCGCTCGACCTCGAGACGACGACCTGCTCGTCGACGATCGGATTGCCCTCCTGATCAAGGACCACGAGATTCGTTACCCCAAAACCCTTGGCGGTGAGCACAATCGTCGTGGCATCCTGAACCGAAGCGTCGGCAATTGCGGGGTTACCGACCACGATCGTGTCGGCGGGGCGGGCGAGCTTCACGATCTTGGCCTGGTTCATGACGACTTCGATGCCCGTTTCCGCATGCGCGGACAGGCACGCGGCGAGCAGCGCTGCTGCAATGCCTGTCAACTTGATGCCATTTGCCAGTGCGGCCATCTGCGCCCCCGAGAGACAATGCCTCCCCGAACATGAACGAGAATGGTGAATGGCCGGTTAAGCAAACCGGCGGGTAATCGATGGCCGGCTGCAAAAGGAAACCAGCCGCCGGTGGCTGACCTGAATTGAATAAGCTTTTAGATATATTTTATCTTTAGCTGGCACTTAACCAACTTGGGCTTACTGGTCGATTAACGCGTTGGTAACCCTGTCTGTTAAGTGCAATGAAAGAGCTTCGGCATACAACTCCCGAACATCCGATCAACCACGGAAAAAAAGTTGACGGAAGTTGCTGTAACACGTGGAGTGAAGGATCTCTGATATGTCGAAGCTTTTCGCACGCTTTGTGAAGGACGAGTCCGGCGCAACCGCCATCGAATATGGCCTCATCGCTGCCCTGATCGCCCTCGCCATCGTTGTCGGCGCCGGCGCGCTCGGCAACAACCTGAGCAACAAGTTCAACAAAATCGCTGACGAGCTCAAGTAGGCTTGGCGAAGGAAAGGAGTCTCTAGAAATGTCGAAGCTTTTCGCACGCTTTGTGAAGGACGAGTCCGGCGCAACCGCCATCGAGTATGGCCTCATCGCTGCCCTAATCGCCCTCGCCATCGTTGTCGGCGCCGGTGCGCTCGGCAACAACCTGAGCAACAAGTTCAACGCTATCGCTGACAAGCTCAAGTAAGCTTGGCGAGTCAGGTGGGCAGCGCCCCACCTCTTAAGCAGATTGAGGGCCGTTCCGCAGGGGCGGCCTTATCTTTTTTGCCAGTGTCCTGATCGGTTCACCCGGCGTTAACGCCGAAGCCGCCAGTCTGAAGCTCCGCTGGAGCGTGCCGAAATGCTCGAAGCTCTCATCTTCGTCGTCTTTCCGTTCTGCATGGTCTTCGCGGCCGTGTCGGATCTGCTTTCCATGACCATCGCCAACCGCGTCGCCGTGATCCTCGTGGTCACTTTCGCCGTGGTCGCGCCGCTGACCGGCATGGATTGGGCGACCTTCGGCATGCACTTCGCAGCAGGCGCGGCAGTGCTCGCGGTAACCTTTGCCCTGTTCGCCCTGGGGGGAATGGGCGGCGGAGACGCCAAGCTCCTGGCCGCAACCGCCCTCTACATGGGAATGGATATCCAGCTTGTTCAGTACCTGGTCGTGTCGGCCTTTCTTGGCGGCCTTCTCACCATCGCGATCCTCGTCTTCCGCAAGTCGCCGCTGTCGGTTTTTGTGGGACACAATCTGTTTCTGAGGAACCTGACGGACGCCAAAGCCGGCATACCCTACGGGATTGCGCTGGGAGTTGGCGGGCTGATCACCTATCCCCAGTCACCCCTGATGCTATGGGCGCTGGGTCGTCTTTCCGGTAACTGAGGTCGATCTTCAATCAGGATGGCAACTGCGAATTGCTGCGGAGAACCGTGAATGGCAGTCATGTTTCTTAACGCTTTCTCTTAGAAACTTAAAATTAAGCACAATCATTCGCATTGCGTTAACCGTAATTTGACGATTGCCCCGGCATTGTCCGACCTGGCTGATGGGGCGCCAGGTACGGAGTTGTGCAGATGGCTGCATCGCGACTGATCATTCTGGGCGTGGCGGTCGCCGCCGCCGGCGGTGCCGGATACGTCGCGAAAAACATGACTGCGCCGCCTTCCGAGGTGGTCGTGGAAAAGGACTCGGACCAGCCCGCACCCGCACCTGTCCCCTTGAGCGAGGTTCTCGTCGTTTCCGGCGATGTCCCCATGGGCGGCAATGTCGGCGAGCAATTGACATGGCAGGAATGGCCCTCGGCCGGGGTGAATGCCAACTTCATCACGCGCGAGGCCGCCCCGAATGCGCTCGAGGAACTGAAGACCGCGATCGCGCGCGTGGCGATCTACGCCGGCGAGCCGCTGCGGCGTAACAAGCTCGTCGGCGAAGGCGAAAGCCTGATGTCGTCGATCCTGCCGTCCGGATATCGCGCGGTGGCGGTTCAGATTTCGGCGGATACCTCCGCCGGCGGCTTCATTCTGCCGAACGATTTTGTGGACGTGATCATGACACGCCGCGCCGAGAACGGTTCGTCGACCGGCTTCGTTACCGAGACCATCCTGGAAAACGTCAAGGTCTTGGCGATCGACCAGACAATCCAGGAGGACGAGGACGGCAAGAAGGTCAAGGTCGGCGAGACTGCGACGCTCGAACTGACCCCCCAGCAGTCGGAGATCATAACGGTCGCCCAGCAGATGGCGGATCGACTGACGCTTGCCCTGCGCTCGGTAGCCGACGCGCAGAAGCCGCCTGTGAACCAGGCGGACTATCTCGTCTCTGGAAACGGCAGGCGCGGCACCATTCGCGTGATCAAGTCCGGCGAAGTCTCCGAAGTGGGAGCCAGAAAATGAAGTCGCATGCCTCTCCGGCACGTGCTGCCGGGCGTCCCATTCGGGTGCTGAGGAGCGCCACCTCACTGATGGCGGCCTGTGCGGTCATGATGTCCACGATAGCCCCGGCCGCGGTGACGACAGCGCAGGCAGCGCCCGACGGCATCAGCGTCGCGCCGTCGGCACGAAGCAATCACCCGCTGAAACTTGGCCTCAACAAGTCGATCGTCATCGATCTTCCCACCGATGCCTACGACATCCTGGTGGCCAATCCGGCAGTCGCCGATGCGGTGACACGGACCGCGCGCCGCATCTACCTTTTCGGCAAGCAGGTCGGCCAGACCAACGTCTTCGTCTTCGGTCCCAATGGCGAGCAGATCGCCAATCTCGACCTGCAGATCGAGCGCGATGTCGCCGGCCTGGAGGAATATCTGAAGCGCTTCCTGCCGAACTCAGACATCGACGTCGAGCTGATCAACGACAACGTCGTGCTCTCCGGGACCGTCGAAACGCCGCTGGATGCCAAGCGTGCCGCGGATCTCGCAACCATCTTCGTCACTGGAGGCGAGGCGACCACCGGCCAATATTCACAGACGGCGGCAGGCGGGTCGAGCGACGGCGGGGTCGCCATCGACAATCCGGACGCGCAGCGTCAGACCAGCCGCATCGTCAACATGCTGAACATCATCGGCGAGGACCAGGTCACGCTGAAGGTGACCGTGGCCGAGGTCAGTCGCACCGTCATGAAGCAGCTCGGTGTGAACCTCATCGGCGGCGGTGATACGAATGGCATTAGCTGGGGCGCTATCGCCGAGAATTCCTTCGGGCTCGGCAAGCCGCTTTCTGCGACCGGTCTGGCGATTGGAACCTCGACGCTCGATGCTTATGTCAATGCCATGGAGCAGGCCGGCGTGATGAAGACGCTTGCCGAGCCCACGCTCACTGCCGTGTCGGGCGAGAAGGCGACGTTCAAGGTGGGTGGCGAGTTCAATCTCGTCAACGGCCGCAGCAGCGCTGTGTCGGATGATAACCAGACAGGCCAGACCACTTACGATGTCCAAAAGGTCGAGTACGGCATCGGGCTCGAATTCCAGCCCGTCGTGCTTTCGCCTGGCCGCATCAGCCTGAAGATGCGCACCTCGGTGTCCGAACCGACGACAGAGGGCTCGGCGATCTTCGGGGCCGGTCCTCCGATCAAAAGCCCGGGCCTGATCGGCGGCATCTTCGAGCCGCGCCGCAACGCGCCCGGCATGAACATCCTATCGATCCGCAAGAGGCTTGCGGACACCACCATCGAGCTTCCGTCGGGCGGATCGATGATGATCGCGGGTCTGGTGCGCGACGATGTCCGCCAGGCGATCCAAGGCGTGCCGGGATTGGCGAATGTGCCGGTGCTCGGGACGCTGTTCCGGAGCCGCGACTTCGTGCGCAACGAAACCGAGCTGGTCATCATCGTGACCCCCTACCTGTCCAAGCCTGTGGCGCGCGCCGCGCTTGCCAAGCCGGACGACAATTTCACTCCCGCCAGCGATGGTGCGGGCATGTTCCTGGGCCGGGTCAACCGCGTCTACGGGACCATGAAGACGGATCTTCCGAACGGCCGCTACCACGGCGTGGTCGGCTTCATCTACAAGTGAGCGGGGCACGGGCAATGATCGACATGATCTCCAAGACCAGGCCGAGCGGCGCTCCCGTCCCGTTCGCGATCCGCACCGCGTCCAGGCCGGTTCTCTCGATGGTCGTGGCGCTTGCGACCGGGCTGCTGTCGGGATGCGTCACGCCTCCCGACAGCGTGATCGTTGGGTCGGTTCCGGACGACTATCGCACCAGGCATCCGATCGTGATCGCCGAGAAGGAGCAGGTCATCGACCTGCCGGTCGGCGCCAGCGACCGCGGCATGACCAGAATGCAGCGCACCGCGCTCGGTGGGTTCCTCAGCGACTATGACCGCAGCGCTGCCCCGGTGCTCGCCATCCTCGTGCCTGTCGGATCCCGCAACGAACTGGCTGCATCGCATGCGGCACGCGATTTCGCCCACTTCGCGAAGAAGCACGGCGTGCCGGCGAGCCGCGTCCTGATCTCGTCCTACCAGGCGGGGTCCATCGAAGTCTCTGCGCCGGTCAGGGTGATGTACTCGGCCATGAAGGCGCAGACCGATAGATGCGGGCGCTGGCCTGCCGATATCGCCGAAACGACCGACAACAAGCAATACTTCAACTTCGGCTGCTCGTATCAGAACAACCTGGCCGCGCAGGTGGCCGATCCGGCAGACCTGCTGGGACCGCGCAAGATGACGCCGCCGGATGCGGAGCGCCGCGGCATCGTCATCGACGACTATCGCGAAGCGCCGACCTGGATCGACCCGCCGGTTCGCGAAATCGATTACTGATCCGTAGGGGCCGTGGGGTGATCACATGAGCAATCTTGCCTACGACACCGAGTTCGATACGGGCAGCGTGTCGGAGCGTGAAACCTCGGACATGTATGCGCTGCGTCCGGTGCCGCGCATATCGATCCAGGCATTCTGCGAGACCGACGGGATAGCCGTTCCGCTGGAGCGTGCCGGCGAGGACCGGCGCATGGCCAGGGCGCATATGAAGATCCACATGGGCGGGATCGAGACGGCCATCGATTTCTACCAGACCGCCCCCACGCCGAACCTGATCATCGTCGAGTCCCGTTCGGAACCGCGCCAACTGCTGGAAAGCCTGAACCGGCTGGCCGAATACTGCGACCCGACCACAAAGGTCGTCGTGATCGGCCATTACAACGACGTCGCGCTCTATCGCGACCTGATGAAGTCCGGCGTCTCCGAATACATGGTGGCACCGATCTCGCTGGCCGACATCATCGGTGTCATCTCCACCATATTCGTGGACCCCGAAGCCGAGCCGATCGGCCGCTCGCTTGCGTTTGTTGGCGCGAAGGGTGGCGTCGGATCGTCGACGATCGCCCACAACGTTTCCTGGGCGATGACGAACCTCTTCAAGTCCGACGTGATCGTGGCCGATATGGATCTCGCCTTCGGCACGGCCAATATCGACTTCGACCAGGATCCGGCGCAGGGCATCGCAGAGGCGGTATTCTCCCCGGAGCGGATCGACGAGGTCTATCTTGATCGGCTTCTCGCCCAGTGCTCGGAGCGCCTGTCCCTCCTGGCCGCCCCATCTACCCTCGATCGCGTATATGATTTCGATGCCGAGGCGTTTTCGCACATCATCGACACCGCGCAGCGCACGGCTCCGCTCGTGGTCCTCGACATTCCGCACCTATGGACGGGATGGAGCAAACAGACCCTGGCCCAGGCGGACGAGGTGGTCATCACCGCCGTTCCCGACCTTGCCAACCTGCGCAACACCAAGAATCTGGTGGACACACTCAAGAAGCTGCGCCCCAACGACGCTCCACCGAAGCTGGTGATCAACCAGTCAGGTGTTCCCAAGCGCGCGGAGATCTCGATCAACGACTTCGTCGAGCCGCTCGGGATCACGCCGATGGCGGTCATCCCGTTCGATCCGCTGCTGTTCGGCAATGCGGCAAACAACGGCCGCATGCTCGGCGAGATGGACCCGAAGAGCCCGATCGTCCACGCCATCAACGAGATCGCCCACGTCGTCACCGGACGCAGCGAGATCAAGGCCAAGCCGAGGGTAGGTCTATCGAGCCTGATCGGCAAGCTGAAGCTGGCATCCAAGAAGAGCTGACATCCTTCAGAGCGGTAGCACCGGTATGTTTGGCAGAAGAGGCACTGAAGAGACGGCTCGGCCGAGACCGGAGTTTCGGCCACCGGCGCCCATGCAGCCGCCGGGGGGCATCGATTCCGCCCCCCTTCCGCGGCAACCCGAATTGCAGCCTTCCATGCCTGCGGTACCGGGACCCCCGGCTGCCTCGCCGCCGCCGCTCGCCGGTCCGCCCATGCGTGCCGAGCAGCCCGTCGCAGCCGCAAGGCGCATGGAGGCGCCCCCGGTCGAGCCACCGCGGCGCGCTACGCGCGAGAAGAGCGAATCCTACTACGATACCAAATCGCAGGTGTTCTCGGCGCTGATCGACACGATCGACCTGTCGCAGCTCGCAAAGCTCGACGCCCAGAGCGCGCGCGAGGAAATCCGCGACATCGTCAACGACATCATCGCGATCAAGAACTTCGCGATGTCGATCGCCGAGCAAGAGGAACTGCTCGAGGACATCTGCAACGACGTGCTGGGCTATGGCCCGCTCGAGCCGCTGCTTGCCCGCGACGACATCGCCGACATCATGGTGAACGGCTCGAAGAACGTCTACATCGAGGTCAACGGCAAGGTCGAGCAGACGAACGTCCGCTTCCGCGACAACCAGCAACTGCTCAATATCTGCCAGCGCATCGTCAGCCAGGTCGGCCGGCGCGTCGACGAGTCCAGCCCGATCTGCGACGCGCGCCTGCCCGACGGTTCGCGCGTCAACGTGATTGCGCCACCGCTCGCGATCGACGGCACCGCGCTCACCATCCGCAAGTTCAAGAAGGACAAGCTGACGCTCGATCAGTTGGTCAAGTTCGGAGCGATCTCGCCGCATGGCGCCGAGGTTCTCAAGATCATCGGGCGCGTCCGCTGCAACATCGTCATCTCCGGCGGCACCGGCTCCGGCAAGACGACCCTGCTGAACTGCCTCACCAACTACATCGACCGCGAGGAGCGCATCATCACGTGCGAGGACTCCGCCGAACTGCAACTGCAGCAGCCCCATGTTGTGCGCCTCGAAACGCGTCCGCCGAACCTTGAAGGCGAGGGCGAGGTGACGATGCGCGACCTGGTGAAGAACTGCCTGCGCATGCGTCCCGAGCGCATCATCGTCGGCGAGGTGCGCGGACCGGAGGTTTTCGACCTGTTGCAGGCGATGAACACCGGCCACGACGGCTCTATGGGCACGATCCACTCCAACAGCCCGCGCGAATGCCTCAACCGCATGGAGTCGATGATCGCCATGGGCGGCTATTCGCTGCCGCAGAAAACGGTGCGCGAGATCATTGTCGGCTCGGTCGACGTGATCATCCAGGCGGCTCGCCTGCGCGACGGTTCGCGCCGCATTACCCATATCACCGAGGTGATCGGCATGGAGGGCGACGTGATCATCACCCAGGATCTGGTCACCTACGATGTCACCGGCGAGGACGCGCAGGGGCGGCTGCTCGGTCATCACGCCTCGACCGGCATAGGCCGGCCGCATTTCTGGGAGCGCGCCCGCTACTACGGCGAGGAGCAGCGGCTGGCGAATGCGCTCGAGGCCATGGAGAAGGGCTCCGCCTAGCCCTTAGGAGTGCTATGTTCGGCTTGGACCTGACCACGCTTCTCTTCATTGCGCTCGCGGGCGTCAGCGCGGGCGCGGTAGCCTATGCCTTCCTCTTCAGGCGCATCGAGAACGAGGAGAAAGCGGAACGACGCCTGGAATCGGTGAAGCAGGCCGATACCGACAAGAACCTCGTCAGGGCGACACGCGACCGCGCGGCCGAGGTGGCCAGGCGCCGGAAGAACGTCCAGGAGTCTCTCAAGGAACTCGACCAGAAGCAGAAGCTCCGCGACGCGAGCATTAAGCGGCCGCCCCTGAGAATCCAGCTTAGGCAGGCCGGGATGACGGTCTCGATCGAGCGCTTCTATGTCTACGCTGTGCTGTGCGGTTTGATCCTGACGGGACTGGCCTTCGTCGCCGGCGTACCGCTGATCGCACTGCCCGGTGTGCTGCTCGTCGGCATATTCGGGCTGCCGCGCTGGTTCGTCGCCTTCCGCAGGAAACGGCGCGTGGCCGCGTTCCTCAATGAGTTCCCGAACGCGCTTGACGTCATCGTCCGCGCGGTGAAATCCGGCCTGCCGCTCAATGACGGCATACGCCTGATCGCCAACGAATCGTCGGAGCCGGTGAAGAGCGAATTCCGCAGGATCGTCGAGGCCCAGCAACTCGGCATGACGATACCCGAAGCCGCCATGCGCATGCCGGAGAGCATGCCCTGCCCAGAGGCAGGTTTTTTCGGCATCGTCATCCAAATCCAGAGCCAGGCGGGCGGCAATCTCTCCGAGGCGCTCGGCAACCTGTCGCGCGTGCTGCGCGACCGCAAGAAGATGAAGGCGAAGGTCCAGGCGCTGTCGATGGAAGCCAAGGCATCGGCGGCCATCATCGGCGCGCTCCCGTTCATTGTCGCCTTCCTCGTCTACCTGTCCAGCCCCAACTACATCATGCCGCTCTTCGTCACCACGACCGGCAACATCATCCTCGGCGTTTCCGGCCTGTGGATGATGGTCGGCATCTTCGTGATGCGCCAGATGATGAACTTCGAGGTGTAAGGCGATGAGCGATCAAACCGCCCGGATCCTAACCGACCCGTCGTTCCTGATGGCGATCCTGGTCGCCATAGCCGTGTTCGCGACGATCTATACGATCATGCCGGCTTTGGGGGGCAACCCGCTCAAGGCGCGCATGAAGAGCGTGGCGCTCGAGCGCGAAGAGCTCCGCGCCAAGCAGCGCGCCCGGTTGGCCGAGGAGGCGGAGCGCCGCCGCAGGGGGCTTCGCGAGCACCAGTCTGTCGGGATGCGCAACTTCGTCGAGCGGCTCGACCTCAGGCGCGCCCTCGTCGACGAGAACACGCTCACCAAGCTGCGCGTGGCAGGATTCCGCGGACAGAACCCCCTGACCAAGTTCCTGTTCTTCCGCTTCCTCCTGCCCTTCGTCTTCTTCGCCCTGGCGATCGTCTATCTTTTCCTCCTCGGCGGGCTGCCCGAGCAGCCGATGTTCGTCAAGATCTTCGTTGCCGTGGTCTTCGCCTATGCCGGTTTCTATGCGCCTGTCCTCTACGTCAGCAACCGCGCGTCCAAGCGCAAGCAGGCGATCCAGCGGGCCTGGCCGGATGCGCTCGACCTTCTGCTCATCTGCGTGGAATCCGGCATGTCGATCGAGGCCGCCATGCGGCGAGTTTCCGAAGAGATCGGAAACCAGTCGGTCGACCTTGCGGAGGAACTGATCCTCACCAATGCCGAGCTGTCCTACCTGCAGGAGCGGCGCCAGGCTTTCGAGAACCTCGCCAGCCGCACCGGGCTGGAATCGGTCAAGTCGGTCTCGCAGGCGCTCATTCAGGCCGAGCGCTACGGTACGCCCGTGGCTCACGCGCTGCGGGTGCTCGCCAGCGAAAGCCGCGACATGCGCATGAACGAGGCGGAGAAGAAGGCAGCCGCGCTGCCGCCCAAGCTCACCGTGCCGATGATCCTGTTCTTCCTCCCGGTTCTCTTCGCCATCATTCTCGGCCCGGCGGGCATCACGGTCAGCGAGCGCGGCCTCTGGGGCGAATCCAGCCAGTGATGCGGCTGAGGATGCACCTCGCCGCCTATTGAGGGCTCAAGGCCGTCCGGCTATCGTCCGCGCTGCTTCGGGCAAAGAGGGTGAATGTCGGTTTCATGGGTTTTCGTGCTGGCGGCGCTGGCGCTGGCCATCAACGCGCTGTCGATCGCCGGTGTCCTGCTGCGCATGGGGCGCCTTCAGAAACCGCGTGTGGCCCACAATGCTGTGGCCACCATCATCCTCCCGCTCACCGGTCGCTGCCCCGGCCTCGAAAAGCTTGTCGCAGCCCTGGATACGCAGACCCTGCCTCCGAGGCGGCTCATCATCACCGTCGAATCGCAGAGCGATCCCGCCTACGGACGGGCGCTTGAGGTCAGGTCGTTCGCCGGATTTTCCATCGAGGTGGTGGTCGCCGGCCCCGCATCCGACCAGGCGCAGAAATGCCGCAACCAGCAGGCCGCGCTCAAGCTGATCGACGAGCGCGACGAGGCGATCGTCCTGATGGACGGGGACATCGCCCCGCAGAAATGGTGGCTGAGCGCCCTTGTCTCGCCTCTGATGGATGGGAACGCCGATCTCGTGACCGGTCATCGCTGGCAACGTGTGGCGCAGCACCGTCTGGGGGCACATCTGGTCGCGACGATCGATCGGGCGGTGACCCTGATGCCGCGGAAGGCCTGGGCCATCACAAGCGTGGTGTGGGGCGGCAGCGTCGCCATCTCCCCTGCGGCAGCCCGGAAGATGAACTTATCCGAAGCCCTCGATCGGACACTTTCCGACGATCTGTCGCTGGCCGATGAGGCGGCTGCGGCAGGTCTTGTGGTGCTTACGCGCGGGGCGCTTCTGATCCCGTCCCCCACCAGCCTGCGGCTGGCTGAGGCTTGGCGCTTCGCGGTGCGCCAGTACAGGATCGGCCACATATATCGGCCCTGGCTGTGGTGGCTGGCCTTCGTCACGATCAACCTGCGCCTCCTGGGCTGGGTGGTCGTCCTGCATCAGGTCCTGACCTCCGGCGCCTATCTCTGGGCTGCCGCTTCCCTCGCGGCGCTGGCAGTGATCAAGCAGGCGCTTGTCGGCGAGGTCGCGCGGCGCGTCGATATGCCGGATCCGCTGCCAGTGCGCCTAGTCCAGTTGGGGTTGGGCCTCTTGCAGCCGCTGGTCGACATCTTCCATGCCAGCGTCATCGTCGCGGCCGCCACGACGCGCCGGATCCAGTGGGGCCACGTCGTCTACAGGATAGCGGGGCCGCATTCCATCAAGGTCGAGGAGCGCCTGCCATTTCCCGCCTCCTGAACCTTCTGTCCTGGTCACTGGGCCGCGTTCCCTTCGCCGCCAGGGCGGCAGGCGCGTTCTTTGCCGACCCCATGCGCTATGTGAGCGGCAAGCTGCTTGAGCGCTGGCTGATCGTGGCCGATCTGCCGAGGCGCAAGCTGGCGCTCTCCAACGATCCCAAGGTCGTTGAGACGGTCATGCTCGACCGCGGCGGGGTCTTTCCCAAGAGCGACGTGGTGCACGATCTCCTGGTGCCTCTGATCGGGGAGGGGGTATTCGGCCAGCCGGGCGGCACGCGTGTCAAGGAGACGCGGCGCATCTTCTCGCGCTCCCTGGCGACGATCCCGGACGAGGTCATGCGCGCGGTAACGGAAAGGCTCACACGCGAGTATGTGGATCGCTGGCTTCGCAGTCCCGGTGGGAGGGTGGGCATCTCCGAGGAGTTCTCCCGACTCACCGTCGACGTCGTTTCAGAAGTGACGCTCGGCGACCGCTTTTCGGAAGAGGAATCGATCCGGTTCACGCGGCTCTTCTTCGAGTATCACAAGAAAGCCGCCGCGCTTCTGCTCATGATCGCGCATGACGACGTTACGACACGCGCGCGCATCATCCGTGAGATGGGGCTTTCGCCGATCGGCGCCGAGATGCGTGAGCTCATGCTGCGCCGTTTCGTAAAACCCATCCTGACGGGAGCCCGGCCGCTGGAGAGCGCGCCGTTTGCATTGGCGCTCGCCCAGTCCGGGCGGATGAGTGAGGGGGCCGAGGGCGAGCAGGCGCTGCTGGACGAGATCGCAGTGATGCTTCTTGCCGGCCACGAGACGACGGCTTCGACGCTCTCCTGGCTTGCCTCCGAACTCGCCGGCAGGTCCGACCTGCAGGACACCGCCGCAATGGCCCTTTCCGGCAAGTCGGCACCGGGCGGATACTGGAGGGAGGCGTCGCCGGAAGCCGTGGCCGACGCGCTCGCGAAGGAGGCGCTCAGGCTTTATCCGCCGATCGGTTTTTTTCTTCGCGAGACCAGGGAAGAAGCGGTCTTCCGCGGGAAGCAGGTGCCGGCGAAGAGCTTCTTCGTGATCGCGCCGTGGACCCTTCACCGCCACAGGAGCCTGTGGTCGCGGCCGGACGAGTTTGCGCCCATGCGCTGGCTGGACGGCTCCCCGGCCCCTGCAAGAACGAGCTACATGCCCTTCGGGCTGGGGGCGCGGATCTGTCCCGGCGCTCGTTTTGCGGCCGTCGAGATGGAAACCATCCTGCGTGGACTTCTGCCCCGTGCTCGTCTAACGCTCTCACCGGGAAAGCGGGCGAAGCCGCTCGGCAATCTCACGTCGCGCCCGGATCGCGAAATCGTCTTGGGGATTTCCGAACGCAGGCGGGCGGATGGATAGGCCGGAGCGAGGGGAGCGGCAATGGCTGAAAGCGCATCAATGGCGACACGCGGCTCGAACCCGGAGCCGCTGCCTCCGTGCCCGATCACCGGAAAGCCGGCGCTGCGACGCATTCATGGCGTCTCGGCTCGCCTGATCGAGGATGTCTGGCGGCTTGGCCAGGGCGTTGACGTCTCGCACCTGTTCAAGGGCGTCGACCGGGTGACGCTCTATGAATCGCCCACCGGGCTGGTCTTCTTCGAGCCGCGGATCGTCGGCGACGGCAAGTTCTACGAGGGTTATTACCAGAAATGGGACGTCCACGAGGGGCTCACCCGTTTTAAGGAATCCCGCGTCGACTATAGCCGCGCCGCTGAGTTTATACCTGCAGGCGCGCATGTGGTGGACGTCGGCTGTGGCCCGGGCGTGTTCCGGACCCACCTGCCGCACGCGCGCTACACCGGCCTCGATCCTTATGCCGGACCCGACGTGGACGACGTCGTCATCCGCGAGACGCTGGAGGAGCATGCCCGCAAGCGGCCGGAGTTCTATGACGTGGCGACCGCCTTCCACGTCATCGAGCATGTGCCGGACCCGCTGCGCCACGCCGAGCAGATGGTCAAGCTGTTGAAGCCGGGCGGCCTGCTGATCCTTGCCGCCCCGCTGCATCCCTCGCCTCTGACCGAGATCCCGAACCTGCCGATCAACATCCCGCCGCACCACGTAACCTGGTGGAACCCCGAGGCCTATAAGGCGCTGTCGGCGCGTCTCGGGCTGGAAGTCGTCGAGGCCGGCACGCTACCGCCCTCGCTGCACCAGGGCCTGATCTATTGGCTGCACCGCTTCCTGGCGCGCAGGACGAAAGGTCCGCCGAACGAGCGCTACATCGGTCACAACTGGACGTGGCACGCCAGCATCGTCGTCGCGTACTATCTGGCGAGGCTTGCAACCAGGATCAAACCGCTTCCCCCGGGTGCACGCCCGGTTGACGCCTTCCTGGTTGCCCGCAAGCCGTGAACTCCTAGGCGTGTCGGACGGGCATTGCCGCGCCCGACAGCGGAGTATTGGCGCCGCCCGCAAGCGGCGGAGCCGAGCCTACTTCTTCTTTTCCTTAAGCTTCATGGCAGGCACCGCCGGCGCCTGAAGCACCGGCGCGGCCGGCGGTTTCTTGGCGTCCTTCTTGGGTTTGCGGGCTTCCTTGCCCGGTCGCATCGCACCTTTTGCCATTGCCAAATCCTCCTCAATATTTGGCGGAATGGAACAGGAGTCGGCGCCGGGCGCAAGATGCAAGCGCGTTCGCAGCCTACTCCTGCTCTTCCACCACGCGCAGGCGCAACTGGCCGGTCTTGCTCTCGGCGCCGCGCGGGCGCTGCACCTCGATCTGCTCGTCCGGCCCCGGTTCCTTGAACTCCAGCGCCTCGATCTTCTGCCCGCGCTTGGCGACCTTGGAAGCCGAGACCAATATGTCGTCGATGTCTTTCGAAGCCTGACCAAAATGAGTCTGCAGCTTGCGGACTCGATCGTCGAGGCGGCCGAGATCCTCCATGAGCCGGACGACCTCGGTCTGGATGAGATGCGCCTGCTCGCGCATCGAGGCGTCCTTCAGGATCGACTGGATCACCTGGATCGACAGCATCAGCAGCGAGGGCGAGACGATCACGATCCGCACACGGTGTGCACGCTGCACCACCGCTTCGAACTTCTCGTGGATTTCGGCGAAGATCGATTCGGACGGCACGAACATGAAGGCGGTGTCGTGGGTCTCGCCGGGAATGAGGTATTTGTCGGCGATGGCCTTGATGTGCACCTCGATGTCGCGCCGGAACGCCTGCTGCGCGGCCCGCAGCGCTTCGCCGCTGGAATCCAACTCCGCTGCGGCGCGGATCGCGTTCCACGCCTCCAGCGGAAATTTCGCATCGATGACGAGCGGCGGCGAGCCGTTCGGCATCCGCACCGTGCAGTCGGGCCTGCTGCCATTCGAGAGCGTGTCCTGAAAGGTGAAGGCGCCGTGCGGCAGGCCGTCGGCGACGATGGCCTCCATGCGCGACTGACCGAACGCGCCGCGCGTCTGCTTGTTGGAGAGGATCGCCTGCAGTTGCACGACTTGGCCGGCCAACGACTGGATGTTGTTCTGGGCCGTGTCGATGACTGCGAGGCGCTCCTGCAGTTTCGCCAGGTTTTCATGAGTCGACTTCGTCTGTTCGGCCATGGTCTGGCCGATCCGTCCGGTCATTGCGTCCAGCCGCTGGCTGATGCTCTGGTTGAGTTCGGCCTGCCGTGCGCCGAGGGTTTCGGCCACCGCGCTCATGCGTCCCTGCATCTCGGCCTGGGCCTGCAGGATTCCGGCCATGCGGGCCTCCATCTCGCGCGCCATCTCGGCCGCCTCTTCGGCGGCTTCGGCCCGCGCCCGCCCCGACCGCCAAAGCGCAGCCGCGAACGTCAGGACGAGCAGCAGGAAAAGTGCTGCAGCGCCCGCGAGCGCCTGACCAAACGTCACGGCGGTTGTGCCGAATTGCGCGATCGGCTGCAGAAGGATGTCGGTGACCTCGCCCATCCGCGAAGGATAGATGATTCGCGTCTTCAAGGAAGATCAAAACGGGAACAACGCCCGATCTATCCCCGTTGACGCTGTCGGTGCGAGCCATTACCTCAGGCCCATGTCGATCAAACCGCTGATTATCCTTCCCGATCCCTTGTTGCGCCAGGTGTCCAGGCCGGTCGAGCAGGTCGACGAGCGTCTGAAGAAGTTCGCCGCCGACATGCTGGACACCATGTACGATGCTCCGGGGATAGGACTCGCGGCGATTCAGGTCGGCGAACCGCTGCGCCTGCTGGTGATCGATCTCGCCAAGGAGAAGGAGCCGAAGGCGCCACAGGTCTTCATCAATCCGGAGATCGTCTCGAAATCGGAAGAGAAATCCGTCTACGAGGAGGGATGCCTTTCCATTCCGGATTATTATGCCGAGGTGGAACGGCCGGCCGTCGTACGTGTGAAGTATCGGGATCTCGAGGGCCAGCAGCATGAGGTCGAAGCATCCGGCCTCCTCGCCACCTGCCTGCAGCACGAGATCGATCATCTCGATGGCGTGCTGTTCATCGATCATATCTCGCGGCTGAAGCGCGACATTGTCGTCCGCAAGTTCAAGAAGCTTGCAAAGGACAAACCGCAGAGCGGCGCATTGGCTTAAGCGGCTCGTGACCGGCTGTCTGCTGGAGCGCGGATCAGGTTCAACAAATCCACCAATGCTGACAGTGAAGAACCGGCGCTTGATGCAAGGGGCTGACAATCTTCGCAAAGATCATCATATTGGCGGTTGCTGGCGCAGGTGATTTGCGCCGAGCAGGGTCGGACGCAGGCGGGGGCGTGAGTTCGATCGGTTCGCAACCAAATGCGCTCCATTCCGCTTAGGCGGGGGAAGATCGAAGCATCATCAGGCCCTTGGCCATAATTTCGTGGCTTTCGGCACGTTGATCGCGTTCAATTTATAGTAGCATGGCGGCGCAGGCTCGGTCCCGCGCCCTGCAACAGGTACCCGATGTTGGCACGACCGACGGACACGCCCGATGCTTCACCGCGGCTCGGCCCGCTGCCCAGCCGCGCGCCTATCGAACGTTCGGCCGTGTTCGACAACGCCGCCCGGCACTCGCAGAAGGTACGCGCCCTGAAGATCGCCTTGCCGGTCCTTGGTGCGACGATGGCCGTACTCTTCCTGTACCAGTCCTTCTTCTCGACTCCGGCGCCTGCCGAGATCATTGCCCAGGATTCCGCTGTCGCGGAGGGCAAGCTGGTGATGGCCAATCCGAAGCTCCAAGGTTACACCTCGGACGACCGGCCTTATTCCGTCAGCGCCCAACGCGCCGTGCAGGACATCACCAACGAAGCCGTAATCGATCTTCAGGGCATATCCGCCACTTTGCCGATCAGCGAAAAAGCCTCGGCCCGGATCGATACGGAGCGGGGTGAATTCGACCGCATGATGAACACACTCGTCATCGACAATGCCATCACCATCAGCACCACGGATGGCGCATCGGCGCGTCTCGGCTCCGCCAGGGTCGACCTCGCCGCCGGGCGAATGACCACTGACAGGCCGGTGGAAATCCACGCGAATGGGGCGACCATCACCGCGGACGGCATGTCGGTCGAGGAGAATGGAAAGCGGGTAGTTTTCGAGAAACGTGTTCGCGTGCATATAGTGCTGCCGCAATCCGAGACGGCCAGCCAATGAGGGGAACAGCCGCAATGTTCGGGAACGGGTTCAAACTGGCCGCTTGTGCCGCGCTCGCCGTGCTGGTGGCTCCAACCGGCGCAACCCTGGCGCAGGAGAGCGCTACCGGCCGGCTTCAAGGGCTTAGCCTTTCGAGCAATCTGCCCATCCAGATCGAAAGCGACAAGCTGGAAGTCATCGACGGCGAGAACAAGGCGGTGTTCGTCGGCAACGTCAATGTCAGCCAGGGCCCGACCCTCATGAAGGCCGGCAAGATGACCGTCTACTACGCGGCGGGCGGCACCGGATCGGCGGCGACCGGCTCGGGCAAGATCGACCGCATGGAGGTCGAGGACAAGGTCTACATCAAATCCGAACAGCAGGTCGCGACCGGCGACCGCGGGACCTTCGACATGGCAAGCCAGGTGCTCACGCTCTCCGGCAAGGAGGTGGTGCTTTCCGAGGGTAAGAACGTGCTGGTCGGCTGCATGCTCACCGTGAACATGAAATCGGGGCGTGCCCAGGTCGACGGCTGCAAGAACGGCGGCAATGGCAGCGGCCGGGTCATGATGTCGATTTCGCCCGGATCGCAGAATCGTTGATGAGTGCCGCAGGATCGTTTTGGTCCCGCTTGCCGGGACGATTGGGCTTGGCATCTCCGCAGCCCGCGCTCAGCCCGCGCGCAGCCGACCTGAAGGGCACGCTGATCGCCTCCGGCCTGGCGAAGAGCTACAAGGGTCGGCAGGTGGTCAACGGCGTCTCGCTGGGCGTGCGCGCCGGAGAAGCCGTAGGGCTGCTGGGGCCCAACGGCGCCGGAAAGACCACCTGCTTCTACATGGTCACCGGCCTTGTGCCCGTCGATCGCGGCAGGATCGAGATCGACGGCTACGACATCACCATGCTGCCGATGTACAGGCGAGCGCGGCTCGGCATCGGATACCTGCCGCAGGAGGCATCGATCTTCCGCGGCCTCAGCGTCGAGAACAATATCCGCGCGGTGCTCGAGATGGTCGAGAAGGACCGGGCCGAACGCGAGCGCACGCTGGACGAACTTCTCGAGGAGTTCCACATCGCACACCTCAGGAAATCGCCTGCAATGGCGCTTTCCGGTGGCGAGCGGCGGCGTCTGGAGATTGCGCGCGCGCTGGCCAGCCGGCCGCACTACATGCTCCTCGACGAGCCCTTCGCCGGCATCGATCCGATCGCCGTCGCCGACATCCAGCAACTGGTTCGGCACCTCACGACGCGCGGCATCGGCGTGCTGGTGACCGACCACAATGTGCGCGAGACGCTGAAGCTTATCGACCGCGCCTACATCATCCACAACGGCGAGATCTTGAAACACGGCACTGCCGACGACATCATCGCCGACCCCAATGTCAGGCGCCTTTATCTCGGCGAGAGCTTCACGCTGTAGGACAGCGGCACGGGCTTTTCTTGCAATTATTTCCATCATTCTGCCGTCTGGCGCTAACCCGGCGGTAAGCCTCCGCTCGCTCGGGGATTGACAAGCAAAAGCCGGGCCAGTTTGAATGCGCCTGGATCGTCATTGAGGCGATCCAGGCGTTTTTCAGCGGCAGGTAGAAAAACCGGTATGGCACTGTCGGCAAAATTGCAGCTTCGGCAGTCCCAGTCGCTCGTCATGACCCCGCAGCTGATGCAGTCGATCAAGCTGCTTCAGTTCACCCATTTGGAGCTCGAGCGTTTCGTCGAGGAGGAGATCGAGCGCAATCCGCTGCTGGAGCGCGTCGAGCCGCAGGAAGATGCCGCGACCGACCAACTCCAGAAGGAGCGGGACGGCGATGCGGCCGGAGAGGACTGGTACGAGGCCGCCTTGCCGGCGAGTTCGCAATCGATGGCGGACCAACTCGACACGACGCTCGAGAATGTATTTCCCGACGATCCCGGTGCGGTGCAGCGCGTCGGTCCCGATCTAGCCGCACAGTGGAAATCCGCACCGGCCGGATCATCGGGAGGCGATGGGGAGGGCTTCGATCCAGATGACATCGCGGCGTCGAAGCCCGGCCTGCGCGACCACGTCGGAGAGCAAATCGCATTTGCGTTTGTTGATCCGGCGGCCCGGCTCATGGCCCATGAATTGGCGGACTGTTTGGACGAGGCGGGCTATTTTCGCGGGGAAGTCGAAGAGATTGCCGAACGCCTCGGCACCTGTCCCCCCGAAGTAGAAGAGGTGCTGCAAAAGTGCCGGTCGTTCGATCCGCCGGGGCTTTTCGCACGCGACCTCAAGGAATGCCTGGCGCTACAGCTTCAGCGCAATGACCGCTTCGACCCGGCAATGCGGGCGCTTGTCGACAATCTGGAGCTTCTCGCGCGCCGCGATTTCCAGTCGCTGAAGCGCTTGTGCCGCGTCGACCAGGAAGACCTCCTGGACATGCTGGCTGAGATCAGGGCGCTCGATCCTAAGCCCGGCCTCGCCTTTTCGACCGGAACCGCGGACACCATCGTGGCGGACGTGGAGGTCCGGGCGGCCAGCGACGGCAGTTGGACGGTCGAGCTCAATCCGGACACCCTGCCGCGCGTCCTGGTCGACCAGATCTACTTCGCCGAAGTGTCGAGGAAGGCCAAGGCCCCCGGAGAGCGCGAGTTCCTGGCCGAGTGCATGCAGAACGCCAATTGGCTGACGCGCAGCCTCGACCAGCGCGCCAAGACCATTCTCAAGGTCGCGTCCGAAATCGTGCGTCAGCAGGATGCCTTCCTGCTCAACGGCATCAGGCATCTGCGGCCGCTGAACCTGCGCACCGTTGCGGAGGCGATCGGCATGCACGAATCGACCGTGAGCCGGGTTACCAGCAACAAATACATGCTGACGCCGCGCGGCGTGTTCGAGCTCAAATTCTTCTTCACCGCCTCGATTCCCGCGGCCGGCGGCGGCGATGCCCACTCCTCGGAGGCCGTCCGCGACCGCATTCGCGAGATGATCGAGCAGGAGAGGGCCGACGACGTCCTGTCCGACGATGCCATCGTCGACCTGCTCAAGAACGAGGGCGTGGACATCGCCCGGCGCACGGTCGCGAAGTACAGGGAGGGCATGAACATAGCCTCGTCCGTCCAGCGGAGGCGGGAAAAGCGCGCGCTGGTCGCCGTCGCGCGCTGATGGCCATCGCCGAAAGGTGCCCTACATAGCTGTCGGGAGCTCGGCGCGGGCTCGAATTGACAACGCCCGGTTAACTCACTAGAAGCCCGCGCCCATAGGTCGGGCGATGCCAGGACGGCGCCGCTCAGGAGACGGCAATTGACCGACAACAACCACGGAATGCCGCCGTCGCTTACGCACCGTCAGCTTGTGCGCTCCCAGAACGGGTATAAACTCAATCCGCTTGGATCTGACAGGAAGGGGCCCACGATCTCATGAGCATGAGCCTGCGCATTTCAGGGAAGCATATGGACATCGGCGATGCGTTTCGGGGACGAATCGAAGCGCGTGTCGGCGAAACCATCGGAAAATATTTCGACGGGGGCTTTGGCGGGCATGTAACCGTCATCAAATCGGGTTCGCGCTTTGCTGCCGATTGCATGATTCACCTCGACAGCGGAGCGGCGATTCAGGCGACCGCCGATGCCCTCGACCCGATCCAGGCGTTCGAGGGAGCCGCCGAGCGGCTCGAGAAGCGCATGAGGCGCTACAAGCGCCGGCTGAAGTCGCGCAGCTTCGGGGGGAACGGGGGTGCCATCGACATTTCCTACACTGTCATGGCGGGCATCCCTGAAGAGAACGAGGAGGAAATACCGGAGGACTACGCTCCGGCGATCGTTGCTGAATCCACCATGGCGTTGAAGACCATGACGGTCGCCTCCGCGGTGATCGAACTCGACACCAAGGAAAGCCCCGTTTTCGTGTTCCGCAATGCCGGCAACGACGCCGTCAACATCGTTTACCGCAGGCCTGATGGAAACATCGGCTGGATCGATCCTTCGACGGCCAGGTCCGCTCAGGGTTGACGCGGGAAATGCCGGGCGTGAAGCTCCAGGTGCTTCGCCCGGCCACAAGGGGATTTGGAATGGATCTCAGCGATCTCGTCCAGGCGCCGGCTGTTTTGCCGGCCTTGAAGGCGAATTCGAAGAAGCAGGTGCTGCAGCTGCTGGCCGAGCGGGCCGCCGCGATCACGGGAATCCCGGAGCGTGAAGTCTTCGACACCATCCTGCAGCGTGAGCGGCTGGGCTCGACCGGGGTCGGCAATGGAATTGCCATCCCTCACGGCAAGCTTCCCGGTGTGAAGCAGATCACCGGGGTTTTCGCGCGTCTGGAAAACCCGGTCGATTTCGAGGCCCTGGACGACCAGCCGGTCGATCTCGTGTTCCTTCTGCTGGCCCCGGAAGGGGCCGGCGCCGACCACCTGAAGGCGCTATCGCGAATCGCACGCGTCCTGCGCGACGCCGATACTGTCGCCAAGATCCGCGGAGCCCGGGACGCGGCCGCAATTCACACGCTGCTTGCTACCGCGCCTGCATCGCACGCCGCGTGACCGTCTCCGCTCGGTTTGAAGGTTTCAACTGGCGGCGGGATCGCCGCCCAGGGAATGGATCAGTGGAGGGCGACCGGTACCAGGTCGTTCTCGAGTGCCCCCGCGATGGCGCGCTCGCGAGCGTCGGACAGCAGGATCGGCCGGCCGTCAGCCGCGAAAAGCGCCCACAGTCTGAGGCCCGGCTGAATGTCGGGTAGGCCCGGGAACTTCCCCTTGAGCTCCTCCGAACCCATTTCGCGCAGATAGGCCACAGTGCCTTCGCCGAGATGGGCGAGGTCTGCCTGAGTGACAACCGGTCTTGCTTCAGTTTCAGTCATACTAGCCTCCTTTATCGCGGGGCATCTTTGTGACCAACCCGCGTAAGAGCTTTCGGTTCCGGCGTGCCGGCGATCAGTCTTTCACCGAAATGTTGATTTTCCGTACCAGCCGCTCCGGCTGTGGGCGGTCGAGGTCGATCGAAAGCAGCCCGTTCTTGAGCTCCGCCGAAAGCACCCGCATTCCGTCCGCCAGCACGAAGGTGCGCTGGAACTGCCGTGCTGCTATGCCGCGATGGATGTAGTCGCGCTCCGTGTCGTCCCGCTGCCGCCCGCGGACCACTAGCTGGCTTTCTTCCACGCTTACATCGAGGTCTTCCTCGCAGAAGCCGGCGACCGCCAGGGTGATGCGCAGTCGATCGGGCCCGCCGTTGGCGCTACCGATCCGCTCGATATTGTAGGGAGGATATCCGTCCCCGGATTTCGCAAGACGTTCGATCGTCTTTTCCATCGCGTCGAACCCGAGCAGCAGTGGGCTCGAGAAAGGCGGAATCCGGCTCATGTTACGTTGTCCTCATCGAGCGACATTTGCGGGAAAAATCCAGATGGCATTTCTCCCGTCGTTCTGGGATATGGTTGGCGCCGCTGCCGACTTCAAGCCTCCCAGCCACTCGCCATAGCTTTCCAGAAGCATTCCAATAGGGACCCGAAATGCCCGAAAAGCGCAAGATCATCATCGATACTGATCCCGGCCAGGATGACGCGGTGGCCATCCTGCTGGCGCTCGCCAGCCCGGAACTGGACGTGCTGGGATTAACCGTCGTCGCCGGCAACGTACCGCTCCACCTGACCGAGAAGAACGCGCTGAAGATCTGCGAACTGGCCGGCCGCGAGGACACGAAAGTGTATGCCGGTGCGGTGCGGCCGCTGATTCGCCATCTGGTCACGGCTGAGCACGTACACGGCAAGACCGGTCTGAATGGACCGGAACTGCCGGAGCCCCGGATGAGATCGCAGCCGCAGCACGCGGCCGACTTCATCATCGAGACGCTGATGCGCGAGGAGCCTGGCACCGTCACGCTCTGCGCGCTCGGGCCGCTCACCAATCTGGGCCTGGCGATTGCGCGAGAGCCGCGGATTGTGCCGCGCATCAAGGAAATCGTGCTGATGGGCGGCGGCTTCTTCGAGGGCGGCAATGTCACGCCGACCGGCGAGTTCAACATCTATGTCGATCCGCACGCGGCCGACCTTGTGCTGAAGTGCGGCGCGCCCATCGTGATGATGCCGCTCGACGTCACCCACAAGGCGCTGACCACCTCGAAGCGTATCGCAGCCTTCCGCAACCTTGGTAATCGGTGCGGCATTGCGACTGCGGAGATGCTGGAGTTCTTCGAGCGCTTCGACGAGGAGAAGTACGGCACCGATGGCGGGCCGCTGCATGATCCGTGTGTTATCGCTTACCTACTGAAGCCGGAACTGTTCAAGGGGCGCTTCATCAACGTCGCGGTGGAGACCTCGTCGGAACTGACGATGGGGATGACCGTGGCCGACTGGTGGGGCGTGACCGACGGCGAGAAGAACGTCACCTATATGCGCGAGGTCGACCACGACGGTTTCTTCGCGCTGCTGACGGAGCGATTTGCGCGGCTTCCGTAAGCGGAAAGGCATGATTGAGCGCAGGGAGTGTTGAAATGCCCTGCGTTCGGGCGGCGCAGCTGCGTAAGCCGAACTCTCAGACCCAGACCAGGGCGATCATCACCAGCGCGACAACGCCGGCAGCGAGGGTTGCCGGCCATCCGGCCTTTGCGAAATCGGTGAAGCGGTAGCCGGCGATCCCCATCACCACCGTGTTGTTGTGATGGCCGAAGGGGGTGAGGAAATCGATGGACGCTCCGAGAGCCACTGCGATGAGCACCGGCTCGGGTGCGACGCCCGCCGCCTGCGCCGCCGAAATCGCCACCGGCCCGAGCACGATCGCGGTGGTCGCGTTGTTGACGAAGGGCGTGATCAGCACGGCCAGAAGCAGCATGGCGGCTGAGAGCGCCAGCGATTGATGTGTCGGCACGATATGGAGCAGCCAGCCTGAAAGGACGTCCGCGGCCCCGGTCGTCCCGACGGCTGCGCCCAGCGGGATCATCGCCGCCAGCATCAGCAGGATAGGCCAGTTTAGGTCAGCGAGGGCCGTGCGCAGATTGAGGTTGCCTAGGGCCGCCAGCACCAGCACGACGGCACCGAAGGCGAGATCCGGCGCGACCCCGAAGGCCGCTAGCACGATGCCGGCAGCGAAGATGGCCAGCGGCAAGGGGCTGCCCACGTCGCTTCTCGACGCCCCGGACACCTCCAGCAACTCTGTTTCGGAAATTGCCTCCCTGATCGCGTCGCGGTTGCCCGCCAGGACCAGGACATCGCCGATCGACAGCTGGATATCGGAGAAACTTCCTTCGATCCTGTGAGTCTGAGGCGAGACGGAAAGCACCGTCACTCCGCCTGCCGCAAACGCGCCGACATTGCCTATTCGCGAGCCTACGACGGTGCTCTCCGGCATGACAACGGCCTGGACCGTTTCATCATCGATGGCGTGGTGGGTATATGCGAGCGCGCCCGTTGCGACGAGCCGCGACAGCTCCGCTTCGCTGCCCTCGACGAGAAGCCGATCGCCCGCAGCAAGCTGCTGATCGTTGCGTGCCAGGAACAACTGCTGTTCGTTCCGCTGGACGCCATAGAGAGTGAGCGGGAAGTCGGCCAGCGAAGTGCCGACAAGGGGCGACGCGGCGGGCACTGCGAGCTCTGCGACCTTGCGCCGGAGGCCCACTTCGCCCTGGAGGCTGATCTTGCTCGGCTCAATGGCAAATAGTCGCGGCACCCAGGCCACGATCGCGATGATCCCGGCGATCGCTCCCGGTACGCCGGCATAGGCGTAGTCGAAGAACGCAAAACCGTGCCCGGTGACGGTCGCAAGCTGCTGGCTGACGACCAGGTTGGCAGGGGTGCCGATTATCGAGCACGTGCCCCCGAGCAGCGCGGCGAAGGAAACCGGCATCAGCACGGCCTTGGGGTCGATACCTCTGCCATGGCACACGCTGAAGACGATCGGCAGCATCAGCGCCAGGGCGCCGATGTTGTTCATGATCGCGGATACGAAGGCCGAAAGCCCGCACAGCGCGGCGATTGTCGACAGCCGGCCCGGGGCGATGGCGGTAATCCGGTCTGCGAGCAGGTCCAGGACGGCCGACCTCGACAGCACCTGGACGATCAGCAGGATCTCGACCACGGTTATGACCGCGGAATGGGAGAAGCCGGAGAAGAGGGAGTTCACGGGCACCAGGCCGAGATGGTAGCCCAGCGCCAGTCCTCCCAGCGCGACCACTTCCATGCGAATGCGATCGAGCGCGAAGAGGACCAGCATTGCGGCGAGCAGCACGAGGATCGCCGCTTGCTCGAAAGTCATCGCAACGGGCTCCCCGGCTCATTCAACGCGTTCGGGCGACCGATAGCACGTCGCGAAGGGGGCGCACCACCGTGCGTGGGCTTGGCACGGTTGCCCGCCTTGACCAGAACGCCGCCGCAGGTTGCCGTTACCGCTGCTATGCCGCGGCGGAGACCGCCGGAAATGCCCGCCATCTCAGCGGCCGGAAGGCAATGCGGCTCTTCTGGGTCGCCGGATGATCGGTCGGAAGCTCGATTTCTACGCGATCGCGCGCCCCTCCGACCTCGAGTTCGACCCGGCGCGAGCCTCCCACGCGGCGGCTTGCGGCGACCACACCGCTGATGCAGCCACTGCAGCCGTCGAGCAACTCGATCTCATGCGGCCGGAAATAGAGTGTCGCCTGGCCGCTCGGCAGTTCGGGTGCTGCGAGGCCGATCGTCCGGTCATGCAGCCACAGCTGCCCGTCGTCCACCTTCACGGGCAGGACGCTGGAATCCCCGATGAAGCCGTACACGAACGGCGAGTTCGGCCGGTCGTAAACGTCGTCGGCGCCGCCGACCTGCTCTATGCGGCCCTGGCTCATCACCACGACCCGGTCGGCGAGTTCGAGTGCTTCTTCCTGATCATGGGTGACGAACACCGTCGTATGGTTCGTCGCATCGTGGATCTCGCGAAGCCAGCGGCGCAGTTCGCGGCGAACCTGGGCGTCAAGCGCGCCGAAGGGCTCGTCGAGCAGAAGCACCCGCGGCTCGATGGCGAGCGCGCGCGCAAGCGCGACACGCTGCCTCTGGCCGCCGGACAGCTGGTTCGGGTAGCGATCCGCCAGCCCGCTGAGCTGCACCAGGTCCAGAAGCTCATGCGCGCGGCGCCGGATCTCGCTCTTCGCCGGACGCGACGATGACGGCCGGACCTTCAGGCCGAAACCGATGTTCTCGGCGACGGTCATGTGCCGGAACAGGGCGTAGTGCTGGAAGACGAAGCCGACATTGCGCTCCTGGACGCTCTTGAACGAGGCGTCCTCGTCCCCGAAGAAGATGGCGCCGCGGGTCGGCGGCTCAAGCCCGGCGATCAGCCTGAGCAAGGTCGTCTTGCCCGAACCCGACGGCCCGAGCAGGGCGATCAATTCGCCGGAGCGGATGTCGAGGGAGACGTCCTTGAGGGCCGGAAAGCGCTCGAAATCCTTGCAGACGTGGCGGATCGAGACATCCATCGCTATGCGCCCTTAATGCTTTGCCGAGCCGGCGATCTCGTCGCCGTACCGGTATTCGAGGAATGATTTGAGAACGAGGGTCACCAGGGCCAAGCCAGCCAGCAGGGTGGAGACCGCGAAGGCCGCGACGAAGTTGTATTCGTTGTAGAGGATCTCGACCTGCAGCGGCATGGTGTTGGTCAGACCCCTTATGTGGCCCGAGACGACCGACACGGCCCCGAACTCGCCCATGGCGCGGGCGTTGCACAGCAGTACGCCGTAGAGCAGGCCCCATTTGATGTTGGGCAGCGTCACGTACCAGAAGGTCTGCCAGCCGGACGCGCCGAGCGAGATCGCCGCCTCCTCGTCGCCCGTGCCCTGATCCTGCATGAGCGGGATCAGTTCGCGCGCGACGAACGGGAACGTCACGAAAATGGTCGCCAGCACGATGCCGGGCACGGCGAACAGTACTTCTATGCCGTGGCTCTTCAGCCACGGACCGAGCATGCTGTTGGCCCCGAACAGAAGCACATAGATCAGTCCGGAGATCACCGGCGAGACCGAGAAGGGCAAGTCGATCAGCGTGATGAGGAACGTCTTGCCCTTGAACTCGAATTTGGCGATCGCCCAGGCAGCGGCGACGCCGAAGACGAGATTGAGCGGAACCGCGATCGCCGCAACCGTCAGGGTCAGCTTGATGGCCGATATCGTATCGGGATCCCCGAGCGCCAGCATGAACTCGCCAAGACCCTTGCGGAAGGCCTCGATGAACACCGCCGCCAGCGGTAGGACGAGGAAGAAGCCCAGGAAGCCGAGCGCCAGCGTCATCAGCACGGCCTTCGCCACCGGCCCCTCGGTGGTGGGTCGCTTGAACGGCCGTTTCGCCGTGGACAGGCGCGCAGGGCCGAGCACGGTCTCCTCCCTGACGATATCAAGCGCCATAACCAAATCTCCGTCGGCTCCAGGCCTGGATGAGATTGATAAGGAGCAGCATCAGAAACGAGATGACCAGCATGATCGTTGCGACGGCGGTTGCCCCGGCATAGTTGAATTCCTCGAGCCTGATGACGATGAGCAGCGGGGCGATCTCCGAAAAATACGGGATGTTGCCGGCGATGAAGATGACCGAGCCGTATTCGCCGACGGCACGGGCGAAGGCCAAGGCAAACCCGGTCAGCAGCGCCGGCGCCAATGCCGGCAGGATGACCCGGGCGATCGTCTGGAAGCGGTTGGCCCCAAGCGTCGCCGCCGCCTCCTCGACCTCACGGTCGATTTCGAGCATCACCGGCTGCACGGTGCGCACCACGAAGGGCAGGCCGATGAAGATTAGCGCGATCACAATGCCCAGCGGCGTGAAGGCGGCCTTGATGCCGAGCGGCGCCAGCAACTGCCCGACCCATCCGTTGGGGGCGTAGATGGCTGCGAGCGAGATGCCCGCCACTGCCGTGGGCAGAGCGAAGGGAAGGTCCACCACGGCGTCGACGATCCGCCTGCCAGGAAAACTGTAGCGCACCAGAACCCAGGCGACGATCGTCCCGAAGACGACATTCACGGCCGCTGCGATCAGCGATGCGCCGAAGGAGAGCTGCAAGGCGCTCTTCGTGCGCGGGTCCGAGACCAGCGCCACGAACTCGCTCCAGCCGAGTTCGCTCGTGCGCCAGAAGACCCCGGCCAACGGAATGAGGATGATCAGCGTCAGGTAGGTGACCGCAAAACCGAGCGTCAGCCCGAAACCGGGTATGACGCTCGGCGTCCGCAGTCGCCACCCTGCCTTGGCGGCGAGGCTCATCATGGCGCTCAGTTCGACGAACCCGGCTTGTAGATCTGGTCGAAGATGCCGCCGTCACCGAAGTGATAGGGCTGCGCCTTCGCCCAGCCGCCGAAGATCGGGTCGTCGATCGAGACCAGGTCGAGTTTCGGCAGCCTTTGCAGCGCCTCGGCGGGCACCACCTCAGGATTGGACGGGCGATAGAAATGCTTTGCAGCGATCTGCTGGCCGGCGTCCGAGTAGAGGTATTCGAGATAGGCCTGCGCCACTTCGCGGGTTCCCTTGGCGTCGACATTGCCGTCGACCAGGGCAACGGGGGGCTCCGCCAGGATCGAGGATGGCGGCACGACGATATCGAACTGGTCCTCGCCGAATTCGGCGCCGGCCAGGAATGCCTCGTTCTCCCAGGCAAGCAGCACGTCGCCGATACCGCGCTGCGCGAAGGTGGTCAGCGCCCCGCGGGCGCCGCTGTCCAGCACCGGCGCACGCTTGTAGAGATCGGCGATATAGGCCTTGATCTTGGTTTCGTCGCCGCCGAACTGCTTGTGCGCCCAGGCCCAGGCCGCCAGATAGTTCCACCGGGCGCCGCCCGAAGTCTTGGGGTTCGGGGTCACGATCTGGACGTCGCCCTTCACGAGGTCCGCCCAATCCTTGATGCCCTTGGGATTACCCTTCCTGACGAGGAATACGATGGTCGAGGTGTAAGGGGAGGAGTTGTGGGGGAGCCGGCCACGCCAGTCCGCCGGGATCTTGCCCGAATTCTTGGCGATGGCGTCGATGTCGCCTTCCAGCGCAAGGGTGACCACGTCTGCATCAAGGCCGTCGATCACCGCCCGGGCCTGCTTGCCGGAGCCACCGTGCGAGGTGCGGATCGTCACCGCCTCCCCGGTCTTGCCCTTCCAGTACTCGGCAAATGCGGCGTTGTAGTCCTTATAGAGTTCGCGGGTGGGGTCGTAGGAGACGTTGAGGAGCGTGGTGTCGGCAAAAGCAAAGCCGAATCCGCCGAATTGCGCCGATGCTGCGAGAGCGGCTGCGAAGAGGAACGACTTTCGATTGAGCGTCATGATTGCCTCCGAGGTGAACCACTTAACTCTATCGGTTTAGTAGGGTATTAGAACGCGGAACATGCCAAAGCGCAATCTGTTCCGAAACAAATTTTCCCTTATCCGGCGATCAGGAGGTTTACCTTTCCAGAATCCGTCGAAAGGCAGTCTGCTATGCTCGTACGGTCGAGCACGTTGCGGGTGACGTCGGCGACGCGCGCGAACACTTTTCGCACTTCGCAGCTCTCTTCGCTGCGGCAGTCCTCGCAGCGCCGGTAGGCGGTCTTGCTGAGGCAGGGCAGGGGAGCGATCGGCCCGTCGACGATGCGCAGCACCTCGCCGAAGGTGATCTCCTCGGGCGCCTTGAGCAGCAGGTAGCCGCCGGCCTTGCCGCGCCTGCTCTCGACGATGCCGTGATGCTTCAGGTCGAGCAGGATCTGCTCGAGGAATTTGCGCGGAATGCGTTCGCTGCTGGCGATGTCCGAGATGAACACCGCGCGGTCCGGCTCCGCCGATTTTGCCAGCGCCACGAGGGCGCGAAGCGCATACCTCGCCTTCTGTGAGATCATTCGAGAAAATACCTGATGGCAGTGATGGGCTAAACACTACCAGCTCGGTTGGGATTGTGAAGCCGGAAGTCCGAACGATGTGGGAGCGCGCCGGAGAGGATGAAAGACGGAATTCGTGTGTGATTGCATCTGTGCTAACAGTATGAGGGCTACCGTAAGAGGGCGGAAGCATGAGCCAATATGACCATCTACGCCAAGCGGCCGAAAATGCCATTCGCTACCGGGAAAACCTGCCTACAGCGCCGCAACGGCCGCTGCAGACCTTTCAGGAGGCGTTGGTTTGGAGCAAACGAGGCCTCGGAACTGGGCGATCGGCTCACCCGGGAGGTCATTGCCGGAATTCAGTCCGACGGA
>NZ_JABVCF010000039.1 GCF_014595955.1 Pseudaminobacter soli (ex Zhang et al. 2022) | reverse complement strand
CGCGAGCGCCTGACGCTGATCCGCATCTATGAGGAACTGCGGGCGCTGGGCTACGAGGGCAGCTACGACGCGATCCGGCGCTACGCCAAGAGCCGGGAGAAGGCTCGCGGTGCGGCCATGGCCGAGGCTTACGTGCCGCTGTTCTATCCTCCCGGCGACGCCTACCAGTTCGACTGGAGCCACGAGATTGTCCTGATCAACGGCGTCACCGTGACGGTGAAGGTCGCCCATGTCCGGCTCTGTCACAGCCGCATGATGTTCGTGCGAGCCTATCCGCGCGAGACGCAGGAGATGGTGTTCGACGCCCACGATCGGGCCTTTGCCTTCTTCGGCGGGGCCTGCACGCGCGGCATCTACGACAACATGAAGACGGCGGTGGAGACGGTCTTTGTCGGCAAGGACCGTCAATACAATCGCCGCTTCCTGCAGATGTGCAGCCACTATCTGGTGCAGCCCGTCGCCTGCACACCGGCCTCGGGCTGGGAGAAGGGGCAGGTCGAGAACCAGGTCGGGCTGGTGCGCGAGCGCTTCTTCACGCCGCGGCTGCGCTTCAAGAGCTACGAGGAGCTGAACGCCTGGCTGCTCGACAAGTGCGTCGCCTACGCCAAGGCACACCGCCATGTCGACCAGCCGGAGCGCACGATCTGGGAGGTGTTCGAGGAGGAGCGCGGCAAGCTCGTCGCCTATCGCGGCCCCTTCGACGGATTCCATACGGTGCCCGCCTCGGTGACGAAGACCTGCACGGTGCGGTTCGACACCAACAAATACTCGGTGCTGTCGACCGCGGTCGGGAGGCCGGTCGAGATCCAGGCCTACGCCACCCGCATCGTCATCCGTCAGGACGGGGCGATCGTGGGCGAGCATGCCCGCTCGTTCGGCCGCAACCAGACGGTCTACAATCCATGGCACTATGTTCCGGTGCTGGCGCGCAAGCCCGGGGCCCTGCGCAATGGCGCGCCGTTCCAGGGATGGGAACTGCCGCCGGCGATGGAGCGGGTGCGCCGCCGCTTGAAGGCTACCGCCGACGGCGACCGGCAGATGGTGGCGATCCTGGCGGCGGTGCTCTCCGACGGTCTCGACGCCGTCGAGGCTGCCTGTGAGCAGGCGCTCGCCGAGAACGTCTCTTCGTCGGCCGTCATCCTCAACATCCTGGCCCGCCGGCGCGATCCGGCGCCGGCCGTCACCATCCTCACACCCGACGCACTGCGACTGCGCCACGAGCCGCAGGCCGACTGCGCCCGCTACGACAGCCTCAGGAGGGCAAGCTGATGGAACGAACCGAGGTTCTGGACCTGATGGGAACGCTGAAGCTCTACGGGATGCGCAGCGCCTACGACGAGATCATGGCCACCGCCATCAAGCGCCAGCACGAGCCGCCAAGGGTCGTCGGTGACCTGCTCTCAGCGGAGATCGCCGAGAAGCAGGCCCGTTCGATCAAATACCAGCTCACCGTCGCCAAGCTGCCGCTGGCCAAGGACATCGACGACTTCGCCTTCGCCGACACGCCGGTCAACGAGGCCCTGGTCCGCGATCTCGCCACCGGCGCCTTCGTCGCCGACCAGCGCAACGCCGTCCTCATCGGCGGCACCGGAACCGGCAAGTCGCATCTGGCGATCGCAATCGCCCGCGCGCTCATCCGCAGTGGCGCACGCGGCCGCTTCTTCAACGTCGTCGATCTGGTCAATCGCCTCGAGACCGAGCATCGCAGCGGCAAGCAGGGGCGCATCGCCGACTACCTCACCCGCCTCGACTTCGTGGTGCTCGACGAGCTCGGCTATCTCCCCTTTGCCCAGGCCGGCGGCCAACTCCTCTTCCATCTGATCAGTCGGCTCTACGAACGCACCTCGATCATCGTCACCACCAATCTCGCCTTCGGCGAATGGCCCGCGGTGTTCGGCGACGCCAAGATGACCACCGCGCTGCTCGATCGGCTCACCCATCACTGCGAGATCATCGAGACCGGCAACGAATCCTGGCGCTTCAAGAACCGCTCTCAACGCTAAAGCCAGAGAGCTCAACCAACGCGCCTGACCGGGCTGCGCAACCCAGACCAGCTCCACCCGGTCAGGCGCTCACCGTCGCCCTACAATAAGGGGGTCAAAATTGGACGCCGATCAGGGGTCAGTTTTGCGCGCCGATTGACA
>NZ_JABVCF010000038.1 GCF_014595955.1 Pseudaminobacter soli (ex Zhang et al. 2022) | reverse complement strand
AGAGCGAAAACAAAAGCAAAACAGCGAAATTGCTTTGCCTTTTCAAAGGCTTGCTCACCTGCTATAGTACCCGAATAGATCACTGGCGGGGCTCGGCACGGGTCCTTCCGGGTCGTTGAAGTATTGCTAGGGGGCGCAGCCCGGCGCATCGCTAGTGACAGGGCGGATTTTTTGGGAAGCCACCCCGGAGTCCAGCCACCAGCCTAACCGCGTAAGCCTTTGATTAAGCGTTGATGTTCTGGGTCTGAGTGGGTGGACTCCAGCTGGATCCCGGGGTCCAGGTGGATCCAGCCAAGGGGTCCAGCAGCGGAGTCCGGAAGCCAGGTCGATCAGCGGGGGCAGCGTGAGCATCCAGTTCGCACCGGAAGCCATCGAGCAGTGGCCGATCGAGCGGCTGAAGCCCTATGCCAAGAACGCCAAAACGCATGCGCCGGACCAGGTGACGAAGATCGCCGCGAGCATGGCCGAATTCGGCTGGACCGTACCGGTGCTGGTCTCGGCCGAGGGCGAGGTGATCGCCGGCCACGGTCGCATCCTGGCGGCCGGTGCGCTCGGGCTGGCGAATGTGCCAGTGATCGTGCTCGAGCATCTCAGCGAAGCACAGCGGCGGGCGTACCGGATCGCCGACAACAAGCTCACTGAACTCGGCGGCTGGGACGACAGCCTGCTGTCCGATGAGCTTCAGGCACTCAGCGCCGACCGTTTTGATCTTTCCCTCACCGGCCTCGACGAGGCCGACCTCGACCGGCTGATGGGCGAGCTTGGCATGAGTACTGGCGCGGCTGCCGGCGAGGATGAGGTTCCCGAACCGCCGGCCGACCCGGTCACCCGTCCCGGCGATCTCTGGGTGCTGGGCCGGCATCGGCTGCTCTGCGGCGATGCCACGGTGGCGACCGACGTCGAGCGGCTGCTGGCCGGGACCGTTCCGCACCTGATGGTGACCGATCCACCGTTTGGCGTGAACTATGATCCCACCTGGAGGAACGAGGCGGGGGTGTCGACCACCAGCCGCACCGGCAAGGTTGCAAATGACGACCGCGCCGACTGGCGTGACGCCTGGGCGCTGTTTCCTGGCGATGTCGCTTATGTCTGGCATGCCGGTGTGCACGCCTCCACGGTGGCCGACAGTCTGGTCGCTGCGGGCTTCGGGATCCGCTCACAGATCATCTGGGCCAAGCCGCGCCTGGTGCTGAGCCGCGGCCATTATCATTGGCAGCACGAGCCGTGCTGGTATGCGGTGCGCGACGGCGCGACTGGCCACTGGCAGGGCGCCCGCGATCAGACCACCATTTGGGCGATCGGCGCTGCCGATCAGGGCGAGGACGACGCCACCGTGCATGGCACGCAGAAGCCAGTCGAGTGCATGCGCCGGCCGATACTCAACAACAGTACAACCGGGGCTGCCGTCTACGAGCCGTTCTCCGGCTCGGGCACCACCATCATTGCCGCCGAGACCACCGGCCGCGCCTGCTTCGCCATGGAACTCGACCCGCGCTACTGCGACGTCGCGGTGGAGCGCTGGCAGCGGTTCACCGGCCGCCAGGCGGCACTTGAGAGGTCGGCATCGTAGTGGCCGCCATGCAGGGCATGAGCGAGCGGCAATATGCGCGTCATGCGAGGATCTCGCGCGGCGCCGTGCAGAAGGCGCGCCTCGCCGGCCGGCTGGTGCTGTTTGCCGACGGCTCGATCGATGCTGCAGGCTCGGATGCGCGGCGGGCGGCGATGACCGATCCCGCCAAGCAGCGCCCCTCGTCTGCCCGAGCCAGGCTGAAGCCGGTGCCGGAGGCGGCGCTATCCGCCGTCGGCGAGACACTGCGCGAGCAGGGCCTGTCGGCACCCGCGGTGGGTGGCTCCACCACCTTCCTGCAGGCCCGCACCGCCAACGAGGTCTTAAAGGCGCAGGAGCGCCGCCTGAAGCTGCAAAAGCTGAAGGGCGAACTCGTCGGGCTCGATCGCGCCAAGATCCTGATGTTCCGCCTGGCGCGCGAAGAACGCGATGCCTGGGTGAACTGGCCCGGACGGGTGGCCGCGCTGATGGCGGCCGAGCTCGGCGTCGAGCCGGCGGCCATGCACGAGCTCCTGGAGCGCCAGGTGCGCATGCATCTGGCGGAGCTGGCCGATGTTCGTGCCGACTTCCGATGAGGGGCTGGACGACAGCCTGAGCGGCTTTGCCGGCTTTGAGGAGCTTTGCGCCTCCTGGCGCGACGGGCTGCGCCCCGACCCGTTCCTCACCGTCTCCGAATGGGCCGACAAGCATCGCATGCTGGCGGCACGGGCATCGGCGGAACCCGGCCGCTATCGCACCAGCCGCACGCCGTATATGCAGGCGATCATGGATTGCCTGTCGCCGGGCTCCCCGATCCAGCGCGTCGTCTTCATGAAGGCAGCCCAGGTCGGCGCCACCGAGGCCGGCAACAACTGGATCGGCTTCGTCATCCACCAGGCGCCCGGTCCGATGCTGGCGGTGCAGCCGACGGTCGAACTGGCCAAGCGCAATTCGCGCCACCGCATCGACCCGCTGATCGAGGAAAGCCCGGCGCTGCGGGAACGGGTCAAGCCGGCGCGCTCGCGCGATGCCGGTAACACCATGCTGTCGAAGGAGTTCGCCGGTGGCATCCTGATCCTGACCGGGGCCAACTCCGCCGTCGGCCTGCGCTCGACACCGGCCCGCTACATCTTCCTTGACGAGGTCGACGCCTATCCGGCCTCCGCCGATGACGAGGGCGATCCGGTGACGCTGGCCGAATCCCGCTCGCTCACCTTCTCGCATCGCCGAAAGGTGTTCCTGGCCTCGACCCCGACCATCCGCGGGCTATCGCGTATCGAGCGAGAGTACGAGGCCTCCGACCAGCGCCGCTACCATGTCCCCTGCCCCGCCTGCGGCGCCATGCAGTGGCTGAAGTTCGAGCGACTGCGCTGGGACAGGGGACAGCCGGAGACGGCCCGCTATCACTGCGAGGCCTGTGACGTCCCGATCGGCGAGCACAGCAAGACCGCCATGCTGGAAATGGGCGAGTGGCGGGCGACCGCCACGGCGAGCGATAGCTCAACAGCCGGTTTCCATCTCTCCGCCCTCTATTCCCCGGCCGGCTGGCTGTCCTGGGCGGCAATCGCCCGCGCCTTCGAAGCAGCTCAGGGTTCGGAAGAGTCTCAAAAGGCCTTTCGCAACACCATTCTTGGCGAGACCTGGGTCGAGACCGGCGAGGCCCCGGACTGGCAGCGCCTGCATGACCGCCGCGAGGCCTGGCCGGCCGGATCCGTGCCGGCTGGCGGGCTGTTCCTCACCGCCGG
>NZ_JABVCF010000037.1:2500-5764 GCF_014595955.1 Pseudaminobacter soli (ex Zhang et al. 2022) | reverse complement strand
GTAAAGAGAAGATTCCATGCGTTTAGCAGACCTGGCAGCGACTTACTCTCCCGCGTCTTGAGACGAAGTACCATCAGCGCTGGAGCGTTTCACGGCCGAGTTCGGAATGGGATCGGGTGCAGCCGCTCCGCCATGACCACCAGGTCGGCGAAAGGCATGGTGAGAAGCTGGGTTCTGGCGGTCGGGCTGGGCGGTCGGCAGTCGGATTGAACCGATTGCTGGCTGCCTGTTGCCGCATGCCTGTTCTTTCTGTGCCGCCTGCACCGCTTGTTTGCGATGGGCATTGAGAATGAGAACGATCAAGCCGATCGAGCTATTAGTACCGGTAAGCTTCACGCATTGCTGCGCTTCCACACCCGGCCTATCGACGTGGTCGTCTTCCACGGCTCTGATAGGGAATACTCGTTTCGAGGTGGGTTTCCCGCTTAGATGCCTTCAGCGGTTATCCCGTCCGTATATAGCTACCCTGCGATGCGGCTGGCGCCACAACAGGTCCACCAGAGATACGTCCATCCCGGTCCTCTCGTACTAGGGACAGATCCTCTCAATATTCCTACACCCACGGCAGATAGGGACCGAACTGTCTCACGACGTTCTGAACCCAACTCACGTACCGCTTTAAATGGCGAACAGCCATACCCTTGGGACCTGCTCCAGCCCCAGGATGCGATGAGTCGACATCGAGGTGCCAAACAACCCCGTCGATATGGACTCTTGGGGGTCATCAGCCTGTTATCCCCGGCGTACCTTTTATCCGTTGAGCGATGGCCCTTCCACGCGGGACCACCGGATCACTATGACCGACTTTCGTCTCTGCTCGACTTGTCAGTCTCGCAGTCAGGCAGGCTTATGCCATTGCACTCAGCGACCGATTTCCGACCGGTCTGAGCCCACCATCGCGCGCCTCCGTTACTCTTTAGGAGGCGACCGCCCCAGTCAAACTACCCACCATACATTGTCCCGGACCCGGATGACGGGCCGCGGTTAGACATCCATAGTCGCAAGGGTGGTATTTCAAGGGTGGCTCCACCGAGGCTGGCGCCCCGGCTTCAAAGCCTACCACCTATCCTACACATGCCACTACGAATGCCAATGTAAAGCTATAGTAAAGGTGCACGGGGTCTTTCCGTCTAACCGCAGGAACCCCGCATCTTCACGGGGAATTCAATTTCACTGAGTCTATGCTGGAGACAGCGGGGAAGTCGTTACGCCATTCGTGCAGGTCGGAACTTACCCGACAAGGAATTTCGCTACCTTAGGACCGTTATAGTTACGGCCGCCGTTTACTGGGGCTTCGATTCAAAGCTTGCACCTCTCCTCTTAACCTTCCAGCACCGGGCAGGCGTCAGACCCTATACGTCGTCTTGCGACTTCGCAGAGCCCTGTGTTTTTGATAAACAGTCGCTACCCCCTGGTCTGTGCCACCCTCACATACTTGCGTACATAAGGGTCACGCTTCTTCCGAAGTTACGCGTGCAATTTGCCGAGTTCCTTCAGCATAGTTCTCTCAAGCGCCTTGGTATACTCTACCAGACCACCAGTGTCGGTTTCGGGTACGGACTATAAGGCGGAGCTATTTCCTGGAACCACGCAGCTGCCCGACCAATCCGATAAGGTCGAACAACACCAATGATCCGTCACTACCGCCAGGCTCACGAATATTAACGTGATTCCCATCGTCTACGCCTTTCGGCCTCGACTTAGGGTCCGGCTAACCCTGCTCAGATTAACTTTAAGCAGGAACCCTTGGTCTTTCGGCGGGGGTGTCTCTCACACCCCTTACGTTACTCATGTCAGCATTCGCACTTCCGATACCTCCAGAGGCCCTCACGGGTCCTCCTTCACTGGCTTACGGAACGCTCCGCTACCGCGCACTCAAAGAGTGCACCCAAAGCTTCGGTGTATGGCTTGAGCCCCGTTACATTTTCGGCGCAAAGACCCTTATTTAGACCAGTGAGCTGTTACGCTTTCTTTAAATGATGGCTGCTTCTAAGCCAACATCCTGGTTGTTTTGGGATCCTCACATCCTTTCCCACTTAGCCATAACTTGGGGACCTTAGCTGTTGGTCAGGGTTGTTTCCCTCTCCACGACGGACGTTAGCACCCGCCGTGTGTCTGCCGACTAGTACTCCTCGGTATTCAGAGTTTGCTTAGGTTTGGTAATCCGGTGAGGACCCCTAGCCCATGCAGTGCTTTACCCCCGAGGGTATTCGGTCGACGCTCTACCTAAATAGATTTCGCGGAGAACCAGCTATTTCCGAGTTTGATTGGCCTTTCACCCCTAGCCACAAGTCATCCCGAACTATTGCAACAGTTATGGGTTCGGCCCTCCAGTCAGTGTTACCTGACCTTCAGCCTGCTCATGGCTAGATCACTCGGTTTCGGGTCTAATGCGTCGAACTGAACGCCCTGTTCAGACTCGCTTTCGCTGCGCCTACACCTACCGGCTTAAGCTTGCTCGACACACTAAGTCGCTGACCCATTATACAAAAGGTACGTCGTCACCCTTGCGGGCTCCGACTGTTTGTAGGCAACCGGTTTCAGGTACTCTTTCACTCCCCTTGTCGGGGTGCTTTTCACCTTTCCCTCACGGTACTGGTTCGCTATCGGTCATGCACGAGTACTTAGGCTTGGAGAGTGGTCTCCCCATGTTCAGACAGGATTTCACGTGTCCCGCCCTACTCAAGGACTCTTACGAGATTTACGCGTACGGGGCTGTCACCCACTCCGGCCCACCTTTCCAGATGGTTCCGCTTGGCTCGCAAAAGCCGCTGGCCTGGTCCGGGTTCGCTCGCCACTACTACCGGAGTCTCTGTTGATGTCCTTTCCTACGGGTACTTAGATGTTTCAGTTCCCCGCGTTCGCCTCTTTCACCCTATTTTATTCAGGTGAAGATACCTATTAACAATACTTGGAAACCACAGCGGCAGATCGCTCTGTCGCTCTGATTTTCCAAGTATCTTAGGTGGGTTTCCCCATTCGGAAATCGTCGGATCAAAGGGTATTCGCACCTCCCCGACGCTTATCGCAGCGTATCACGTCCTTCATCGCCTGTGCATGCCAAGGCATCCACCAATTGCCCTTAAGACACTTGATCGTTCTCATTGCCGATGCCCATCCAACTCATGACCCCAAAAAGTTGAAGACTTTTTGGACAAGGATCATGAGCCAAGACAAAGTCATCGGCACAAAAAGACCAGCTTCTCGAGATCGGTTCGGGGGCTGCGGTTAGGCTCGCCCATCATAGTGCCTCAGATTGAGCGT
>NZ_JABVCF010000036.1 GCF_014595955.1 Pseudaminobacter soli (ex Zhang et al. 2022) | reverse complement strand
TATTCGGGTACTATAGCAGGTGAGCAAGCCTTTGAAAAGGCAAAGCAATTTCGCTGTTTTGCTTTTGTTTTCGCTCTAGTGCGATGACGATGACTATTTGGCCGCCTGCAATGCGGACCTTAACAAGGCCACCGACGGGGTCTCCTGCCGGCGTCCGCAATGGGTGAGATGCGGAATGACCGCTCTTGGGAGCATAGCAACATGCCCGACCGGACCACCGCGGACTGGTCGGAGGGTTGCCGCGTGTCGAAGTTTCCCCACATCAGCGAGCGAGCCGGCAGCGATGTGACCTCTTCGTTGATGGTTGATGACGCGGCCGACTATTCGGATGGATGCGCGGGCTTCAGATCAAGCCGCATTTCGGGATGCATCCTCGAAACCGAGTGAGTGATACACACCTTAGCCAGCTTCCCGACGCATGCAGGACCGCCTTGGTGCATCCGATGGTGCGCAGATAGTGCAGAGCGTCCTGAATCAGGAACTATGCGATACCTTGTCCGCGTGCGAACGGCACCACGTAGACGCTCCAGATATAACCGAACTTGCGAAATGACGGGATCGTGACGTCGGGATAGGGCAACCGCTGTACCTCGCAGGCCGCCGACCCGACAATCTGGTCGTCGAGGAGCGCCAGAAAGGCGCCCATTTTGTTGTGCTCGCGACCAGTGAGAATGAAATCTCTCACGCACTGCTCGGCGTCAGGGCGGATATTTGCGTCATCTACTCCGTAGCTCCCCAGGGTGAAGTCACTCCAGGAGTAGGGACCGTCGTCATCGAGGGTGGCGGGCGGGTGCTGATGCCGACAATGCCATCCCGCCAGGTCTCCGCTTACGCCTTACGCGTACGCTTGGCCTTTGCAGGCTTGACCTCTGGCGCGGGCTTCCGTCCAAGGCCCATGCTCTTAGCAAGCGCAGACCTCGCAGCCGCATAGCCGGGAGCAACCATAGGATAGTCGGAAGGCAGACCCCATTTCGCACGGTACTCGTCGGGGGTCATGCCGTGATGGGTCGACAGATGGCGCTTTAGAGATTTGAACTTCTTCCCGTCCTCGAGGCACACGATGTAATCGTCCGTCACCGACTTCTTGATCGGAACAGCGGGCTTCTTCGGCTCCTCGACCGCTTCCTGAGGAGCGGCTCCCAGCCTGGTTAAGGATGCGTGAACCTCAGAAATCAGCGAGGGTAGGGAAGAATGAGGAACGGCATTGTTCGATATGTAGGCCGATACAACGTCCGAAGTGAGACGGACCAGATCTTCATTACGTTCGTTAGGGGACACTGGTCACTCCATGGCAAGCGGCGTTGTTTGCCGTTTACCGACCTTGCGTGTTTTCGCAAGCCCAAATGCACCTTCTCCTGAATTCCGTTGAAGCGGATGATCCTCGCTATGCGAGCCTGGCCTGGCCGACATCAAAGGCGAGGTGTCGGTCAGTACGGCGCGTTCGGCGTTGTAGTCACTGCACAAGCGGCCCGGATTTATCTCGGGATAGCACTCTGGGCATGCTATTCGAACCGGACCCAGCCTATGCAAGCCTCTCGCGATGAACGTCATTCCAGTCCTGGCCTGAGCGGCAGTTCGACAACGGTGGTCAGGCCCTTGGCTGTCCGGAGAGCGGGCATTAACCATATTTTCGGATGTGTTGGCCATGTTAAAGCAGGCCGCGTTCAGGTGGTGCGTACGCGGCCAAGACTCCCTCACACGGCTCGGCAAGGCTGCTGAAAAAGGAAGCCGCCCGTATGAACACGCGCGGCTTGGAAGTAGGCGGCAGATGGAGACTGACCGTCTCTAGCAGCCGTTAACACTGGAGATGAGTGGGTCTTAGACAACCCGGCTTCGACAGTGCATGAGAAGGATTACCGGATCATGAGCGAAGACGAAATGGTCCGTTTGCGGGTCTGCCCGGGCAGGCCCTAATGGCTGTAATGAAGGACGCCTCCGACGAATCGACAGCTCGTGAGCACCGGCAACGCGTCCTCAAGGGAGCGACGATCATCATTGATCTGTCGAAGTCCGAAATCTCATGCACGATTCGAAACCAGCACTCGAATGGCGCTGAACTTCGCGTCCCCTTGGGCGTCGAGATTCCAACAGAATTCACTCTTTACGTCCCAACAGACGGAGTGGCCTACTATTCGAAGGTCAGATGGCGTCGAGGCGAACGCGTAGGAGTCCAGTTCACCGGCAGCGGGCCCAAGCCGAAGCATCACTACGGCTAAAAGCTGGATCAAGCCGACACGTGCTGTGCTTTAGCGGCGTCGGCCCGGCGTACCGCAGTCCATCCGGCTATGGCTGCGCGCTTTATGCGTCCACACCTAATTGGGAACCAAGTGGTCAGTAGTGCGTTTGCAGGGTTTTCAGCGGGCTGGCTGTGTCGGTGGGGAGCTTGGACGGGAATCACTAGGTGGGGAATTGTGGACAGGACTAGCCTCTATGATCGCGCTCGTGAGTTGGCGGCGAGCGGGCGGCATATCGACTGCATCACGATTGTTGCGGCCCTCACATCCGAAGGCTTCACGGAGGCGGCCGATGCCTTTGCAAACGGACAAGTGCGTTCGGAGCTGAGAAAGATCTGTCAGCAGCATTGGAGGCATGATGACCCCTCCAATCAGGAGACGGCGCGAAGCGCCCCGTCACATCGGTAAGTATCCTCTCGGGCTGACTCTGGCGTGCATCGCTCGAAATTTTTCGCCCAAGAAATAATATGCAGCGTGGCTTGCTTGAAACCTAATCAAGGCGCATATGTAGAACTCGTTGATTTGGCCGATTTGGCTTCGCGGTGTCAGAGACCCGCCATTTACCCCCGAATTGTCGATAGCAAACGCCGTGCGATACGGTGCGGCGTGTTACTTCATTCGAACCTGGAATGAACGCCGGCGCTGACCACGGATGTACTGGCAGCATCAGGCATCGTTCCAGTTCGGATGGACGATACGAGAGGCGAATCCGTGGAGGTCACCACCATGACCAGCCGCACCACACAGACCGTCGTAAGCTTCTCGTCCGTCTTCCTGCTGCCGGGTTTCGATGCGCCGCAACCGGCCGGTGACTACCGCGTCGATCATGATGAAGAATCGATAGAGGGCTTGTCCAGGATTGCCTGGCATCGCGTCGGCACATTCATCCATCTGCCTGGGATCGGCCAGCAAGGCGCGACGCACCAGATGGTACCGATCAATCCTGCGGACCTCGATGCCGCACTCGAAAAGGACCACAAGCAATCATGACCGCTGCAAGCACTCTTCAGCGCCATCCCCGTCCGATCCGCCGCGATCCCACGACGCATCTCTTTACTGTCGGGCAGGCTGTTCGGCTGAAGGGCGGGTTCGGGCAAACCTCACAGTTCGCGGACATCTATCGCATCACCGGCACACTCCCAGCGAGAGGAGAGTCGCCCCAATACCGCATCCGAAGCGACGACGAACGTCATGAGCGGGTGACGACGCAGGACAGTCTCGAACCGGTACGCATATCACCTGCCGGAGACGGCGCCGCTCTCATCGAAAGGACGTTCGGCCATGGCCAAGGGACAGAAACGCAGCAATCGCGAGATCCGAAAGCCGAAGCAGGAAAAGACTCCGCTCAAGCCTGAATCTTCATTCGGCAGCCAGCTCAAGGCAGCCGCCAATGCCAACATGCCGGGCCGATCCGACGTGAAGCGGTGAGGTACTGACACCCGACAAGATGATGTCGCTCAATCGCCGTTCGGTCTCGGGAAGCAGAATACACGCCGTATCCTCGGCACGCACACCCATGCAGCGGATACAGCGGCCGTGACGATTGCTTTCCCGAATGGGAGCCGCAGCTTCGACAAGGACAGGCGAGGTGTCCCCTTCGCCGGCCCGACAGCGTGGCTGCTGATCAATACAGTTGCCACGGCGCGCGCTATCATCAACGCCGAAGCCGGGGCGAACAAGGGCCAAGACGGATCGGTTGCGAGAGCTTCGACTCGCAAGAGAAGCAACCGCTCCTTCGCCCGCCCCAAAGACGCCGCGTGGCCGCAAGGCTCCGTCTCGCTGACGGGCCACTCGACTGTCGTGTTCCGCCGTGCAGTCGCTCGGGCAAAACGCTCCACCCTGGAAAGGATGCATCTTGCAAGTACTCGTTCGTGACAACAACGTCGACCAGGCACTCCGCGTGCTCAAGAAGAAGCTGCAGCGCGAGGGCGTGCTGAGAGAACTGAAGCAGCGCCGCGCTTACGAGAAGCCATCCGAGAAGCGGGTGCGCGAGAAGGCCGAAGCGGTTCGACGCAGAAGGAAGGCAACTCGTAAGCAGGCCCAGCGCGAAGGCCTACTGCCCATGCCCAAGAAGAAGATCATGATCGGCCGGCCGCGCGGCAGGCCAGCCGCCTGATCTGATATTGCGTTCGCCCGCCGACGCCGCGACTGGCCTGGCCGTTTCTGTTTCCGCGGCATCATCGATCAGACGCTGACGCTATGCGGGTTTTGCGCGACACGCGTCCTTCGATTGCTATCGAGTGGTCTGGCCGCTGCCAAGAGCAGCTGAGGCGGCGGGGACAACAACGTGTCCATAGTCAGGGCTTGCGCGTAGGGCAGGCGCACTTTCACGATACTTCAGTATTCATCCACGTCTCTCCCGGTGTACGTCGTTCCAGTCCTGCCCCGACCTGGGCGGCAAGTTCGACCACGGTGGTGAGGCCCTTTGCTCTCAGCCGGAGAGCGGGATGCGATAGCAAAGACCCGGCTCAGTGGGCCTGCCGGAAAGCATTAACCATATTTTCGGATGTGTTGGTAAGGGTGAAGCAGGCCGCGTTTAAACTCCCTCACGCGATTGCCAGCGGCGCCCCTCTTGCTGGTCGCGCTGCTGTCTATGGTCGCGTGCCAGAAAGGTCTCCTCATCATTCTACGGCGGCGACTACGATACTTTCGGCAAGACACAGATTTGCGAGATCTGGTACGCACCAGCGCGCTGAGGTGAGGCTCAGCGGGTAAGGCGTGACAGGCATCATCGTCTAGCAATGGCTGACCGCTCGCTCCCCACCCCGGCTTGGCGATTGTCTTCGCTGGTTTGCGCAGCCTTTTCCAGGCCGCGACAATCCGGACCTGCGGCAGATAGCCTGTTGCCGGATGCCTGCCGGGTACTTAGATGCACCCCTGTCGGCCGTCTACTCCTCCCAGATGAGACCCGACATCCGATAGCGGCGCATCCTCCTCCCGCGCCGCGTTCGATTTGAGCCCGTTGCCACCTCCTCCCCGGCAGCGGGCTCTCTAGTTTCCTGCATGAGTGACGCTAACCTGCGACCACTGCCCAGACGAAGACTCCGGCGCCGACAAGCCCCAACGCTGTCGAGCCCAGCCACGCTAGTCGCTTTCGCGTCAATGCAGCCACGGCGCCTAGGGCAATCGCGACCTGCAACAGTGCTACGGTATAAGCGAAGAAATGGTGGCGACGGATCAGGTCATCAGCGACCGCGTTCTTCTCATCTCGCTGCTGTTCGAATGCTTGGGCCCTATTTTGAGATGCCTGCTGCTCGTCCTTGTAGCGCGAGAGGTCCCTTTCGAAGTCTGCAGAAGCCGGCTTCTGCATGCCGGCAAGAACAGCTTTCTGGGATTCCAGAACGACGGCCTTGATGCCTTTGGCCTGGTAGTACGCCCACTGGTCAGACGCTTGCGCCTGTAGCTGCGCAGCTTCGGTTTTGAGCGCGAGCGCCTCATTCACCGCACTGCCGGCCAGCAATGATGTGAATCGGCGTGCAATTTTGACCCCTTAGCAGGGAGGATCGGCGTCCAAAATTGACCCCCCTCATTCAGTCGATC
>NZ_JABVCF010000035.1 GCF_014595955.1 Pseudaminobacter soli (ex Zhang et al. 2022) | reverse complement strand
ATCGACTGAATGAGGGGGGTCAATTTTGGACGCCGATCCTCCCTGCTAAGGGGTCAAAATTGCACGCCGATTCACAGCGAATTCTCCGTTGGAGCGTCCACCGCACTCTCCCACCCCCGTACGCCGAGCATCGGCCTATTGTTCACGGATGCGTGACCCGTTGTCGGTGCATTCAGTGGCAGTAGCCCCAACGTTCCGCCGGCCCCGCCGGTCTGCCGGGTGATCTTGCGTAAGCAATTACGAACGTTACAGTGATTATCGCCACTCCCATAGGCGCCTGCTGCAAACGCTGAAGCTTGTGATGGATGAGGGGTGAGTGTGATGAATGGACTGCCCATCTTCATACTTGCCCCGTTCACCGTCAATTTGGGCCAGAGAAGGTTGGATCCCGGTCCCCTTCCCTCTACCACTCCCAATCCGCCAAATAGTCTCCGCTCCATGCTAGCGGCCTCAGAAGCCCAGGATTTCCGGGGTTTTCAGCGCAAACCTTGTGCTGGCGGGTCTCGCTTTTCGCCCCAATTTGCTCTCTCCGGGCCGATTTTCTCCAAACCTTGTGACTGCGCAAATCCGACACAAGGTTTTCGAGCTTTGATTTTGTTCATCTTTTTGACTCCACAGATTGTGTCAGTTGGAGAGAATCTCCGCCGAGCGTATGCACCAGCAACCGAACGAAGCACGATTTGTATCGCGCTAGGAGCAGTCTACGCTGCGTAGAGCTTTGATTGGGCCGAAAGCGAAAGGGCATCTTTGGGCGCTAGAAGCGCTACTGCAGACGTTCCACCAGTGGGATTGAAGTATATAGCTGACACGAAGACGACTTCCAGGCGCAGGCCATCTCAGGACAGTTCTGCCCAATAGGGTACGCGTTCCCCGTATTATCAGGAGGACGGCCGTGAAGATTTCGGCCGATTTCCTGGGATGAACCTTACGCGCTCATCCGGCTGGGCCGTGTCGCCAGCAAACCACTCGTAGTGAACCGCATCTGCAACGTCGGGGGGAGGCTCCTTGTTCTCGATGATAATCACTTGGAGACCATCATCTAGCGTAGTGAGCGATTCCCAGAATGCCTGCTCGATATCGGGGCCATCTGATGACACATGCCTTCGCGGTCATTCGCCCGGACATGGGGCTCTAGGATGTGGCCGCCTAGCTGAAGCTGCTGGGCAGCCTTAACCGTACCGGCGAGACGCTGTAGACCGGTGAGCGAAGGCTCATTGTAGTTGTGGTAGAGGCCATCGCAGAACTCTTCCAGCAGGGTGTCAAAGAAGGCCGCGCCTGCCATCTGATCCCGTACAAGTTCTTTCAGTCCTTCCGCGCAGTAGAATGCAATCCTTGAACGATCAAACAATCTCTGTAACGCTTCCACGTGTGCAAAATCGGAGACATGCGCCACGGACGTACCGAGATTCTTTCCGATCGCCTTGTAGAGCTTGGCGACATAACCGGTTTCGACGGCGGCAACTGAAGAGGGTGGTTTAGGGGGTTTTGGCCGATCGATCAGCGGCAGGCCGAACACCGCCAAGTGATAACGTGTCTTAGCGTGTTCGCCGATGAGGTCGAGTGGCTGCTTCGCGCGGAGGATGCTGAAGTCGAACGCAGCGACGTGCGCTCTGAACTCGCCGGCCAGTTCGATCTTCTTCGTCCTTGTGATTTTTTTCCGCGCAGTACTGATTCCAGTGGTCGAGGACGAAGCCCTTCAGCTTTTTCGGATCGTCGAGAAGGTCCTGAAACGGGGAGGTAACACCCTTGTGGGTTACGAACCAGTACTCTTCGGGAGCGATGTAGTCGTCGATCGAGGTGTAGTAGAGTACCCTGCCGATCTCTTCGGCTGCGGTCCCCGCTCCGAGCACCGCCCCATAGTGCTTACATTGGTATAATTGCCAACGGCGCGGGGCTGCGCCTGGCGGGTCGAGCCAGACGACAATGTCGCGGCCCTTGTCCCTTGCACCGCGGCGCTGCTGCACTTCGAAGACTCCGGGCATCTTGGTCGCGAGGTAATCAGAGGCCATTCGAGGGTTAGGCGCTCAAACTCTGCTGCGCTGAACTGGGGAAGCCGATCAAGGGGCTTAACCGGCAGGCCTGCGCCGACTCCGAGAAGTCGAGCATTCGCATTCGGCCATGGTGTTGGCACCGGCAGAGCCGCTAAAATTGAATCGGTTGTTCCGACCTTGGTCTTGCCCACGTCCCCCCGGTAGTTGGCAAGAATCATCATGCATGATTTGGTCCAGAAAACTACAGCTTACGTAAGCGAAGCTTTAAAATGAATTGCCTGATTTCGCGCGCGGCGCGCTACTATCTGCAGGTCTATGGATCCCTATCAACATCCTTCAACCCGAAAACACCGATCGGTTTGCGACCGCGATCGCGTTCATGCACCTCGGATGACTGAGGGGTGACGCATCATCCCATAAGTTCGCCCAAGCTGCATCACTATGTGCCGCAGTTTCATCTACGCCGGTTCACCGATGACACGGGTCGGTTATGGACATGGGAAAAGCAGGCCGACCGAATCTTCCCGACCGCGCCCGGCAGAATCGCCGCGGCGACGCAGTTCTACCGGCTGACCCAGTACGAGGCGGACGGCCACGATCCGTTGACTATGCAGAAGCAGCTCTCAAACCTTGAGGGGGAGGTCGCGCTGATCAGCGGCCAATGGCTCGAGCGGCTTGAAGACATGGCGACGCTCGACGTCGTGCCGATCCCGCGCATCAATCGCGGCATCTTCGCGCTGTACTTGGCGGTCCAGTTCCTGCGCACCGCCGACACGCGCGGGGTCCTGTCCGCGTTGATAGAGGCCGGTCGCGGAACGCCGGTCAATGAGCGGGAGCTGCGCGAAGCCCATGATCTGACGTGGGATCAGCGCCTGATCGGACCCCTAGCCAAGCGTTTTCGGCGTTCGATCTGGATCTTTGCGCGCAACGACAGCACCACGCCGCTTATCACGTCCGACAATCCGATCGCTTTCAGCACGGACGACAACCGCCAATGGCTGCGCGCGGGCATCCTCTCGCGCCAGACCTACCTCGTCTATCCCTTATCGCCGCGTGTCGTGCTCTACTGCCACCCACGCCACGACAAGTTCCGCAAGCTCGGCAAGTTCGCCGACTGCCTCTCCCCGGTACGCTCAACGAGGAGATGGTCGATCGCGAGAATAGCGGCCAGGTGTTCATGGCATCACGATTCGTCTTTTCGAACCGTGGTCGGTTCGACGCCGAGCGAGCGTTCGCGAAGACGATCGGCACCGACCTCTACCCGGATTGGACTGCAGCGCAGGCTTGGGCGTCGCACGGTGTACGACGCCTAGAACATGCCTTGCCGCACGGCCGCCGGAGAGATCTCGAAGCCGGTGATTTCCGCGGCGATCTCGTCAATGAACTGGTTGCGCGCCGCTTCAACGAATTCGTAGATTAACCAGTTCTTGCTGCCTGCGAGCACCCGGTTCAGCTCGACCGGCTTATACCGCGCGATCTCACTAACGCGGTGCATCGCCATGAACATTAGGGTCAAATTGTTGCGCTGAATGCGGCTGGTGTTCGCCAGCGTTCGCTTGAGATACCAGTTGGGGCGCGCACCGCTGATATAGTTGATGTCTAGGCGTAACCGCCGGTGGAACGCGCATAGCGAAGCCATGTCTGCGTTACTTGGCCGGCGCGCGCCAGACCAAGGGAAGGTCCCAACGGTCTCGATCACATAGCCGCTCTCGAAGAGAGTGTCCTCCCATTCGGCTTCGGTCAGTTCGCGTATTCGGAAGGCTGCGGGAAAGGTGCGGACAGTCTGCCCGTGACAATGCTCGCTAGGCAGATCGGCCTCAAACCGCGCCTGGCCCGGACCAGCACGCACATAGCGCGGATTGCCGATGCTGAGGAACATCTCGCGAGCGCTATAGCTCACCGCATAGGCACGGTGGATGAATGCTAGGTTGGAAAGGATCTCCCCGAGATTGTACTTGGTAGTGGTCTCGGTTTCGCCGAAATAGCCGATCAGAGCGGGTAGTACCCCGCCGCCCTTGATCTTCAGGCCCTCATTGTCGAGCCGAATCCGGCCGTTGGCCGGGGTTCGCATGTCGAAGCCTTGGATGCCATGATAGGGATTGTAGACGACGCCTTTAGCCTCGAGCAGCGTCTTGGTGGCGTTCAGAAAGGCGTAGTAGAGCGGCAGCGGCGCGGATTCGGTCGGCAGGTCTTTTGCCGCTTCGAAGAAGTTACGCGTCTGGTTCCAATAAATCTCTGCCGTATCGAGGCCCTGTTTGCGCAGCCATAGCGATACAAATCCTCAAGGCGTAGACGCAACGATACGCTTCTCGCGAAAACCCGGAGTGTGTGTTGCGCGCGCGAAGCGCACTGGCTTGTCCGACAGTCTGATTTCGATGCTCACATCGTGAATAATCGCATCACCTTGCTCTGAGCAAGTCGCCACGCCGGCGGTCCTATGATAGACTGACGCTTTCAACACTTCGTAGTTGCCAAGCCGGGTACGCCACTAGATCAGCGGTCGTTAATCCGCCCGCACCGTCTCGATTCGCCCTTGTAGATGGCATGTGACGCGCAAGTGCCGCCATCGACCACTGCAGACGTTTCCTCCTCAACTGAAGGAACGACCGTTTTCGGAGTCGACTAAGAATACCGCAAGCGACCACCTTCGCTGTGCACTGCATTCGTTCATCAGTCGTGGCAAGAGCGAGTGGAACGGCTAAATCTGTGGCGTCTAAATAGGGGTTACGACAGCTGTTCAGCCCAGCATTCTGGGAGATTGCGCAGTAGCTCCTGCCGCTGAGCCGCTTCAGCCTGCCTGCGGTCCAGGATTCCCTCGATGATGTCAGGCGCCAGCAATGTCAGCCTAAGGACGCGCGAGACGAAGGAGTGATTGAGCTTCATGGCTGAGGCAAGCTCGCTAACGCTGGCGGCCCTCGTCCAGCATCCGCCTTCATTCGAAAGCCTGGACCAAAGAACGCAGCAAAGCGTCATCGATGTAGCGGACGGGCGCTGACCGTTGCTGCTCGCCTCTTGCCGAGACGACGACCTTAGCCCGCCCTTGCGGTAGCTTTTCGCCTAGTTGGCTGGAACTCCGCTTTCCCAGGCAGCCCAGTTTTCGATAATCGCGTGACCCACCTCTGCGCCGACACGATAGGCATTGACAGTTGCTGGGCCAAAGCCACCGGACTTGGCGCTGAGCGACTGCGCCGCCGTCTGCTTCGGTCCCTCTCGGTCGAAATTGGATGCCGTCCTCAACAGGGCCACACGGTCAAAGTCTAGAAGCCCTGCATCAGCGGCCCGCTTGAGACTTGTTAGTGAAGCGTTATCCTCCATTTGCGTCGTGCAATAATTCGCCTTGCCATCGGTCATCATTGCCGTCCAGTCGCCCATCCCTTCTGCGAGCTTCGAGCCGTGCCAATAGGTGTCGATCGACACGGTATCGCAGATGCTGACGATCGGCTCCGCATTGCCAGGTGCAGCGGGATATGAGGCGCGATAGGCTTTCGCATCGTCGCTGTCGGCAAGCTCGACATCTTTGCTCAGGGCAAATGCCTTCTGTAGGAACTGCTCGTTGAGCTGATAGACCTCGGTGCCGGCGCTCCATTTCGGCTTTTCGCCCGGCCGGCTCGCACCCAAGGCCACGATGCCGCTTGGCCAATCCGCCTCGATCTGTCGCGGGTCAATGTCATGACGAAGGCCGCCGTCGATCGCAAATCGCGCCCAATGGGCGGAGCCCAGCGTGCCGTCACTCGGATCGACGCCGGCGATGCCGGCGATCAGAATGTAGGTTTTCTTGAGATCAAAAAGGCCACTGTAAACCAGTGCAGAAACTGAACTTGCGGCGTTGGCGTAACCCATAGCAGTGGTCATCATGCAAAGATCTTGATCGTTGCAGGCCACCTCCGGGTATTCCTTCGACAATCCCGGAACTGCGATTTTCCGCTCCAGCTTTTCACCCTCTAGCCAGGGCTTCGCCTCGCCACCGAACATTGTGACGACCAGAACCTTTGGCGAAATCGTTTCCGCTACGGCTTGCGGTACGCCAGATAGCAGGAGCGCAACCGCAGCCAGCGCGGGGGTGACAGATGGAATATTCAGCATGGGCAGGGTTCCTTGGCGGCAGTCGAGCGATCGTCCCTCTCGACGCGGCGAAATGGCCGACGTCGGACCTACAGATTGGCTAGCGTGGGCAGCCTGCCGCGCCGAGCGACTATATGTCAACACAATGCACGTCGACGCCAGCATAGCGGCGTATTGGCGGAGGGGACGGGGTTCGAACTGCTGGTTCGCATCATGCGTGTGTTGCGATTTACGCTGTCAATCAGGGCAACTGCTCGGCCCAACTGAGGTAGGCCGCGAAGGAATGCCTGTCGCTGCACCAGAGTTCACCGTCGAGGATCGCTTCAACCACGTCAGGCGCCAGGAGTGTTAGACGAAGGACGCGCGAGACGAACGAGTGGTTGAGCTTCGTGGCGCCGGCAAGCTCGCTGAAGCTTACGTATTCGCCCTCATCCAGCATGCGTTTCCATTCGAAGGCCTGGACTAGGGAGCGAAGCAGGGCGTCATCGATGTAGCGGACGGGTGTTAAGCGTTGCTCTTCGCCGGTGGGTGAGATGACGACCTTGCGCCCGCCCTTGCGGCGGAAGCTGAGCGGCACATGCACGGTGACCGTGCGCTCGTCGCCCCTTACCGCCGCCGCGCCGATGTTCCGGAAGCTGCCCTCCATTATGCTGCCTCCTTGCGAGTTCCGATCCTGCCTAGTTCACCGGCGAGGCTGGCGATCCATTGGTCCTCAGCCGGATGCTGGCGTCTTCGAGGCGGACATCCACCCGCTCCACCAGCAGTTGGACGATCCGCGTCTGCTCTGCCGGGAAGAGTTCGTCCCAGAGCGGATCCAGCCTGAGCAGGGCCTCGCGAACCTCTGCTTCGGTGAGTCCGGCTGATTGCACACTTTGCTGTCGGCCTGCTCTGTGTGAGTGTCGGCCTCCATGCCGTCCGTGTTGGCGGCCACGGTTTCCAGTTCCGCCTGCCATGCCTCCCTCAAGGTCCGCACGATGATCTCGGGCGAGGCAAGAATGGCCCGAAGCTGGTCGATCACCGCTGTCTCGATCTCGCCGGCCGGAATGCGCCGGATCGGGCAGGTGTCGGGTCCGAGCTTCAGCACCGACTGGGTGACATAGTACCGGTAGAGCTTGCCGCCCTTGGGTGTATGGGTGGGGCTCATCGCCTGCCCGTTCGGGGCAAAGATCAGGCCCTTGAGAAGTGCAGTCGTCTGCCGCCGGCTCTGCCCTGCCCTCTTCCGCGGACTGTCCGCCAGGATCGAGTGGACCTTGTCCCAGAGGTCTTTCGGGATAATCGGCTGGTGCTCGCCCGGATAAGCTTTACCCCTGTGCACGGCCTCACCGATATAGACCCGGTTGCTGACCGCGTAAGCCTTTGATTGTGCGTTGATGTTCTGGGTCTGAGTGGGTGGACTCCACCTGGATCCGGGGTCCAGGCGGATCCAGCCAAGGGTCCAGCAGCGGAGTCCGGAGCCAGTTCGATCATCGGGGGCAGCGTGACCATCCAGTTCGCACCGGAAGCCATCGAGCAGTGGCCGATCGAGCGGCTGAGGCCCTATGCCA
>NZ_JABVCF010000034.1 GCF_014595955.1 Pseudaminobacter soli (ex Zhang et al. 2022) | reverse complement strand
ATCGACTGAATGAGGGGGGTCAATTTTGGACGCCGATCCTCCCTGCTAAGGGGTCAAAATTGCACGCCGATTCACAGCGGAGGCGAGCTACGAGCGGCCAGAAAGGGCAGATTCCCCGATCTTTTCAGTGCTGGTTCCGCTCCGTGGCTGCCCATAGATCGGAGATATTGTAGCCTCGCTGTGCGCCGCTGGGTCGGCTTCGTTCTTCGTAAGGTCAGTCGGGAACACAGGTGTCGTCGGGTCACCGGTAATCTCAATCAGGACGACCTCGTGCCCGGCCACGAGAGCCTGGAGGAAGGCAACATCCTGCCGGAGTTCCTTGCTCTCCGCCTGGATGGCTCCGGTGCGCTCTTCCAGAATCCGGTCAAGGCCCTCACCGATGTTCTTCAGTCCAGCGTCGAGCATCTCGTCCATGTTCGCCACTGAAGTTCGTATTTTGCCGAGATGAGTGGTGAGTTCGTCGTGCATCCGCCGCAGCTTTCCATTTTCCTCTTCGACGAACTCGACCTTCTGGGTGAGGCGCTGAACCTCACCCACGAGCTTGCGCATGCCCGCAACGAGCTTCTCGGAATCAAAGCTCGCCATCGCCGTCCTCCTTCGAGACGATTGCGCCGTACGGGTCGTAGAGGCCGTGCAGCTTCGGCGCATTTGCCTTGCGAGAGCGCTTGTTCGCGTAGAAGCGGTCGATCTCGATCTGCCCGTCTTCGAGATGGAAGACGGCGTCCATCTCGCCTGAGGCCCCGCAGCGGACGGCGACGAATTGGTTATGGAAGTAGTGGTTGCCGGGGGGCGAGCCGATATGGCCCATCTTGGCCCATTCCGAGTCAGGCTCTTCTTCTTTCCAGGCCCGCAGGTCATCGGCGACGGCGCGGTAGCGCGCGAGATCGTCCTCTGCGAGCCTGCCCCCGTCATGTTCAGCCACGGCCCAGGCTACGACCTTTTTGGGTTCGATCAGTTCGACCACACGGTGCCAGTGGGGCTCGCGCTGATTCAGGGGCAGTCCGTCATCGAGATAAACGCGCAGTTTGAGGGTGTGCTGGGTATTGCCTTTGCCTGGGTTGGGGCCGTTGTCGAAGAACTGCGCTCGCATAGCCCGGACCCGCTCGATGGGCGGGAACTTCGTATACCAGGGCTGATTGCTTCCCTTCGAGGTCTTCTTGGCCTTCTTAGGGGCCTTCGCCGACGCACTCGTTACGTGCGGGTCAGATGTGCTATTAGGAGGAAAGGATTCGCCAACAAAATCGTCAAGCCATTGTTCAAGATCACTCATGTAAAAATCTCTCTATTGAATGAGATCAATTTACATGAGGCCGTTCTCGCCTCGCAATAAATCTCCGACGCCACACGCTAGAGCGCGAACTTCACACGCTTCCTATTGAACAATATTGATCAACGGCTCATGAATAGAGTAATTGTTCAATGGGAAGAACAGGCTTTGGCCTCGTGTCGGGGATCAACACGAGAGCAACAGCCGCGCGTTCCGCCCGGCCACATGAACTCGACGAACTCAATGAACTCGGCCAAACGAGCAACACGTCGAGATCAACACCTCGGATGAACAGGTAGGCGAAGTTCGCGGATAGGAGCCGCTGGGAGGAGACCCGCAGAACCAGGGCGATCAGGTCAGCACGGCTCCCAGGCAGCCTCACGTCGCCACGGTCTCTGCACGGTCCGTCTCGACCGTGCTGGACCGTCATGATCCACGAACTTCCGGATCAGGCGGCTTTGACCACAAGCTCTTTGTCTTGCAATCGCCCGGCCCGCAGCGCCGAATAATAACTCGATCTGGAGATACCGAGGACACGGCAGGTCTCGGGCACCGTCGTGGCCGGATCATCATGGGCGAGCAGCACCTGCCGGATCAGCGGGGGCGAGAGCTTCGGAGGTCTACCGAAGCGAACCTGCCGTTGTCGGGCCAGAGCGACTCCTGCCTTGGTTCGCTCAAGGATCAGTTCTCTTTCCATCGCCGCGAGGCTTCCCAGGATTCCTGTAAAAAACCTACCTATGGCCGTGGACGTGTCGATGCTCTCGCGCAGGCTCACGAGCTTCGCACCCTTCTTCTCGATCTCCTCGACAATCTGGAGCAGATGCAACTGCGAGCGGGCAAGGCGGTCGAGCGCATACACGTAAAGCCGGTCATCGGGCCTGAGTAGGTCGAGCACGCGACGAAGTTCCGTCCGGTCTCGGTTCACGCCGGATGCCTTCTCCCGATAGACATCTCGATCATCCACCCCGGCCCTGGCGAGCGCATCAAGCTGGATCGCCCAGTCGCCTGCCGACGTTGAACACCTCGAATACCCGTATGCTCGCCCCATTCGTCCAAAAACTCCCGTGCAGATGATCGGCATTGTTGCACGGATTTTTTGGATGGGAAGGAAATGGCCTCACGAAGTTCGTGCCGCGAGTCTGCAAAGCCAAGGGTTTTTGGAACGGAGGGGAGTGGGGAGATGGGGGTTGGGAGGGGACCTGAATCAAGCTGTATGCTGGGTTCTCCCCTTCCGTCGAAGACCTAATCGGCCTCCACATCCGGAGGCAACCCGCTGCCGGATGTAGAGGCTGACTGGTTGGCGGGATCGCGAATAGAAAGGAGCGAGATTTTTGTAAGCGCCTATGAAGTCCCCAACTCATATGAACCTCGTGCCATTGCTGGGTTGTCTTGTAGACCATTGATCGCCTTGGCTTTCGTCTCATTGACGAGAGAGTAGCCGATGGTAAAACTCCATCCGTTCAGCGTCACACCTGAGGGGGGGTTCGTGACTGGTACTCAAATCCTGTTTAGCTTCAACGGTCGAATTGCGCGCCTTCGGTATCTGTGGTGGTCTATTTTTGCGGTTCTGATGGTCTTCGTCATCGACGCGATTGGTTTCTGGATTCACTTGTCTGACGAAGATGGCACCGGATGGGTCGGCCTGCTCATCATCGGCGTTATGTCAGTCATCGGCTTCTGGATGGGGCTCGCACTCACCATGAAGCGGCTTCACGACATGGGGCTCGCTGGTGTTCACGCGATCTGGATCAACGGCCTCGGCCTCGGTGCCAACCCCATTGTCGCATCCGCCCCACCCGAATATAGGCCCATTCTGTCTGTCATCGTGCTCATTTTTGGCATTGGCGTCGTGTGCTGGCTCCTTTTCACACCGGGCCAGAAGCACCAGAATCAATACGGACCGGTTCCAGGCGAATTGCCTATGCCGATTGCGACACCACGGCCCGCACCGCGTGCGACCGTGCTCTGACTCGACAACCATTCCGACGGGACGAAAGGGCGGGAACTTCACCCGCCCTTTTCTTCATGCGCTCAGAGGGCGGTCTACGAGTTTCATACGGCACCCTATGACGGATATCGTCGAGCGCCTCGATCATTCCTGGAATGGCAGACGCTTGAACTGATCTGCAAAGCCAAGAAATCTTGTAAATGGAAGGTTGGCTAGGGCAGTTAGGTTGTTTGACGTTGACCAGTTCGATCCGGATGTCGCGAATCGGCGTGCATCACGGCGGCGTCCTCGATCCGGGTATTTCGAGAGATTGTCTTACGGCGATAAAAAAGTTTGCGACCATTTGACGACATTTAAACACTCGTCGAAATACGGTCTGGTCAAAACCATAGGGGGCCTGATCTAATGACTTCAGAGAATGGTGCCGCCGCACTTCCGGCGACCACATCATCTTCCTCTTCAGTACCAACACCTCCACCTCATCCTCTCGACGGCCAATGGTTCATGCATACCGACGGAACCAATTATGGCCCGTTCACCGGACATCAGTTGCGCGAATTTGTTCGAGATGGACGAATGACCCGAGATACCGAAGTCAATAAGTCCGGAACCGACAAGTGGTGCCGAGCCGGTGAGGACAAGGCTCTTGCCTTGCTGTTTCCGTCCGCAGCGCCTGCCCAGCGGATCGCCCATTACAGCGATTCATCGCAGGCCGATACCGGCAATGGACAGGTCACGGCGGCCAAGGGCGCGACCATCGTCCAGGTGACCAACAATATCGCCCCGGACCCAAAGGTCACGCCCACGGTGATCCTGGAGAGCGGCGAAGCAAAGGCGAAGTCGGCTGGAACCGCGCTGGTCCTGTCTATCCTGCTGTGTGGACTGGGTCAGTTTTATAACGGGCAGATCGGCAAGGGGCTCCTTATGATGGTCCTGTGCATCGGTCTCTGGATCGTGATGCTCGGATGGATCATCAACATCTGGTCGATGATCGACGCCTACCAGACGGCAAAGGCTATGAACGAGCGCTACATGCGTCGGTTGGCGGCGGGAGCTATCCTTTGACGCGCCTCGTCCGGACTTATCCCGAGGCTGTCCGCCACAGGTGCCCGAAGTGTTCGTTCGCCCTCAGGCCAACCTCGACGACGTGCGAGAACTGCGGCACCTTCGTACCGCTGGAGGATGCCAGCAGCATCAGTCATTTCGTGAAGCTGATCTTCGGAAGACGCCTGAACGAGATGCCCGTGTCGGACATTGCGTTCTATCTGGCGTGCATTCCGCTGGTGATCGGTCCACCGGTCGCGGCCATTGTCATCATCGGGGTGAAGATCATGCAGGATCGATCACGCCTGCATCTGGCGGAATGGCAGAAACCTCTCGGGATTGCGGCGGCGAATATTCTGATCAGCCTATTGATCTGGCGCTACGCCGTGAACCAGTTCACCGGATCGGTTGAGGATACCGTCTACTGGCTGCGCGACCTGTTTTATTTCCGGCCACCGGACCTCATGAAGCCCACGCCGATTTGACAGCCGCTTAGCGAAGTGAGTTCTAATCTCCGGGGCGTTCCTAAAGGTGCTGCGACATACACTAGGAAGTGCACCGCGTCGCTGGCTCGGAGTGCTGAACTTATCTTTTACGGGCTCGAATTCAATCCGGGCTAAATGCTCGTAGGACTAATGTCGTTGACGGGACGAGATTAGTGGTAACGCTCACTCGATAATGGGAGAAGTTCGCTACTTCTGATACGTCCGCGTATTGCAGTTACATCAGATTCGTGTGCCAATGACTTCCGCCGCAAGAACTCTGAGCATCACCTCTGACGAAGTACGACTCTCCATGCGCCTCACATCCCTTTCCGATCCTGCATCCATCAAACAGGCCTCGAGGAATTCAACCGACTTGGTCGCGACGCGTTTCTTGCGAAATATGGATTTGGAAAATCACGGGAGTTCTTCCTCGAACTTGACGGAGAGCATTACGACTCGAAGGCAATTATCGGAGCGGCGTTCGGCTACGAGTTTCCCGATCAAGGACCTCTCACACCGTACGACTTCAGCGGTGGCGAACGCACAGTCCAACGTAAGCTAGAGGAACTTGGATTCCGGATTGCACGCCTTGGGGACGGCGCTGAAGCCGCCGCGACATATACGTCGGCGAGGCTCACTCCTGGAGAGGTTTATGCGCGTGAGGACCTCAAGGAGATGTTCGAGGTCACTGACGCAACAATCAACACGGGCGTCTTCCAGCCAAAGGGCACCAACTCAGTCTGGCTGTTCGTAACGCGAGAGAAGTCGCGTGATCGTACTCAGTATAAGGACAGGCTGGAAGGCGACACGCTACATTGGCAGGGTCAGAGGACAGGTCGTAGCGACTATAAGATCGTTGAGCACCGAAAGCGCGACCTCGAACTCCTTCTTTTTTATCGAGAGCGCAAATACGAGCACACAGGAGCCGCTTTTAGGTATGAGGGGCGCTTTCGATACGTTTCACATTCCGAGTCGCGGCCCACAAACTTCATCCTCCAGCGCATTCCATCCTCAGAATCGAAGTTCGCGTTCGAGGTAGAGCCGTTTGACCCCATAAGTGTGGAAGATGGACGCGAGCGAACATTGCGCATGGTCGCTCAACGACAAGGGCAAGGCGCTTTCCGAACCGAACTTTTGGAGGCGTATGGGGCTTGTTGCGCAATAACTGGGTGCCGTACCCCTCACGTGCTTGAGGCCGCCCACATTCATCCGTACCGTGGCACAACCACCAATCACGTTACTAACGGCCTTCTCCTTCGTGCCGACTTACACACGCTGTTTGACCTCGGGCTGATTGCAGTCAATCCTGAGCTTCAGATCATGGTGTCTCCGGAGTTGGAGGACAGCATCTACTGGGAACTGGAGGGACAACGCCTGAAATTGCCCATGAGAGAAGATTGGCATCCGAGTTCGGCGGCTCTCGCGTGGCATCGAAACAACCTCGCACGTTGGGCGGTAGAAGAAACGTGAAAGGTACTAGGATATCAGCAATGAATCGTATCCGGTCGTTTTGAATCCCAGCCGGAGCCGTTCACGGCGTCGGTGGAAGCCCTCTCAATCAGCACGCCAACGACTCTCAAATCGGTGAGCCGTCGTCCACGTCTTCAGTTGCTCGGCATCATCTGGAGAGCACTGGACCTCCAGGCTGTCTCGGTAGCTTCGGAACTCATCGTCCACCAACACGCCTAGCTGAAAGCATTCGGTACGCTTCTCCCCACGCGCAGCGCTCTCCACCACGACCTCCACCCGCAGTGCGATCTGCTCAAGATGGCGGTCCTTCCACACCCCGGTACCGTAATCAGTTATTTCGGTCTTCAGCGCCTTTGCCGTCCATAGCTCGACCGGCAGTTTCGAGTTCCAACTCATGAACTCGGGAAAGAGAACCGTCGCCTGTTTCACGAAGTCCGCAATCTGGCCTTGGTCAACCTTTGACGTGCCCGGTGTGACTAGCTGTTGAAGTCCAGCCGACAGCCGCTCCTGTAGAGCCCTTGCCTCAGCCCCATTCCGATCTTGAAGAGCCCTTTCCCTCTCGGCAGCTTCGGCCTTGTGACGGGACTCTTTCTCTGCCTGGATTCGGCGCTCCTCCTCGGCGGCTATGCGCTTGGCCTCCAACTCCTCGGTCTGGCGTTTCCGTTCCTCTTGTTTCTGCTGATCCAGCTTCGTGATGGTTTCGTTAGCGAACCACAAAGGAGCGTAGGCAAATGTTCTTCCATCACGGGCGAGAGCAGACGAGATGAGCTTTAGTTGCGCCGCATCCGCGTACACCGCACTACATTCCTCGCGCTGAATCGCGCGATACGCTTCTTCCGCGTTCGAGAACTGAACCTCTGGACGCTTGCGGCCCTCGCTTTGAATGAAATCGCGGACCTGTTTGATCAACTCTCTATGACCGACAGCGTCCTCAGCAACGACCCCACACAGGCTCGGCTTTCCTTCGTTCAGCATGAGAGCGCCGAAACCATTCCGGGCTCCAGTCTCGATCTCACTGGCGATTAAATCGCGCTCTTTCCCCTCCGCGATTTGGAATTCGCGCAGTTTGGCGTGCGAGAGGCTGGGAAATTCTCGCAACTCGCGCGCATCCAGGAGATTCAGAATTCGCACAGCGAACGTCGGCTCAGATTTCAGGAACTCTCGACGGTTTAGGAGAATGATGTCGTACGAAAGGAGGGTCTCTGCGCTGCATCGAATTCGGCTTATCTCGACCTGCTCAGCTTCGAATTGCCTTAGCTCGTGCGATATCGCGCGATGGAGGCTGGGGTCTGATGATTTCGGAAGCATGCAGATTTTTGCCGAGCGCTTCTCGAAAACATAATCCCCAACGAGGTTGCGGATTATCGAGGGAGCGGAGGACGACGCGTTATAGAGCGCCACCCATTCGTCACCATTTCCGTTCAGAAGGAATGCGTTAAGTGGGGTTTGAGTGATTGTGTATTCGGGTTTCTCGCTGACTGCCGCCGCCGAGCCACCCGAAATGATCAGCTTATCTATGTCTGCCTTCAGTCCCCAACGGGTCAACAGATCAGAAAGACTTGTGGCGCTCTTCGAGAGGGCGTCCAGGTCGCCGCTCGCCACGGCCTTTTCAACAGCAATCATCTCATCTGCGAGATCGGCAGTTGCCTGATGCATTAGATTTTGGGCCATCCACAACCGGATCGCTTGGCGCTGTTGCTCAAGACGTTCCCGGAGGTCCGCAATCTTCTTTTGCTTCTCGGCCAGCCGTTCATCGGCTCTTGCCTTCGAGAATGCGTCGAACCCACTGACGCTGCTCAGGCCACGGCTGAGTTCATCGAGGCGCTTCGAGACTTCATCTACACCTTGGACGCCGAGGGACGCCTTCAATGCGGCTGCCGCGCTAGCCAATTCGACGATGTTTGTTGTTTGCGGATTTATGCGGAGAAACTGCTCAGCATCGTCGAGCAATTCCCTCGCTCGCTGCTCCAGGGCGGCTAGCGCCTGCTGCCGATGAACTTCGTATGCGGCCTTGTCGGCGAAGCCCTTGAGCTTTGCATCGTCAAACTCGGATTTCGTGCCAAATCCAGACATCCGGAATTGCTCGAACTCTTGTTTGCTGCGGAAGCCAAACCGCGTTGCCTCACCGTAGTCCGTGCTCGTGTAGAACCCCGCTGCAACGGCTTCCGACATGGCCGCCGCGTCCTGGAAACCTCTCTGACGGGCCTCTAGGCGCTCCTGGTCACTACGAAACCCATCAACAGCTACTTGTTCGATTGAAGCGAGCGCGTACTCGTCCAAGCTCTCCCAAACCGGTGGGGCGAAGCGCTGCACATATTTGTTGAAAGCTTCGCTGGTCGCGGGTCCGATGGCACCATCGACAGCGCCCGAGTACAATCCAAGACGTGCGAAGGCATTTTGAAGGCGGCTTACGGATCGCCGTACGGCCTGTCGTTGCACAATCTCAGTTTCGAACCCTGAGCCTGAGGTCCATACGACGCCACGAAACTTCTCTCCGCCGGTTAGGAAGGAATCCTGGGGTACGAGCCGTATTCCTTTGAGAGCCTCTGTGTTTGCCTTGGCTTTCGCATGTCCTAAGAAACCGGCGACTACCGCAAAGCGCCCATTAGATGATTGTGCAACGGATACATCCCCGAGTGTGTTCGTGAAAGTCTGCGCGAGTTGGATGGCTTCTTGAGCGTCATCTCGACTAGCGACGACCAGCCACCGATATGGCACTTCCTGCGTTTGGCGGCTCGCCGCTGGCTGGCTCCGAACTGCATCTCTCGTGATTGCTTGGAGCAAATCTCCGAGCGTCTGTGCGGAAACCGACGAAGAAAGGAGCGCGAAGCACGCGCCGAAGATTATCTGCCGAAAAGGCATTGCTAGAACCCCACTACCCCAGCCCACATTACTGAGGGAGTCAGGCCCTGTCACTCACGTGATGTGCTCCAGCATCCCCGATTGTAGCTGATGGTTCACAACAGGCTACCAAGGCGACCACTCTTACCCGACCTGTCATCGAAGAAGGTGCGCTCAGTAACCACGGACTCGCCGGAGCAAGGAGCGCAATGCTTTTCTGAGCTTGGAATTTTTGGAGGTTGCACGTGTCGTAGAGCGTCACTTGCAGAATACCTGCGCCCGAGATGTGCAGCCGAGTACCGACGGGTTATGCTTACATCCGACAGTGCACTGATTTCTCATCGCCTGAGGATAGTTGCCCCTCCCATATGCAATCGGGCTTGCCCTCGCGTGAAATACGGACGGTGACGGCTCCCGGATCGACGGCGAAAACCTCGCTCTGCCGCTCGCGAGCGCGAGCGGTCTGGTTATTGATATTGATCAGGTAGTCTCGGGGCGGCACCGGCTCCACGATGATCGTGATGCGCGGCAACGTCTGGAGTTGCAGCGCTATGAGTTTCCCCGATAACGTGTCCTTTAGGGCAGTTGCCTGATCGGGATCGGTTATGCGTAGTTCAGCTTCACCCGTCGGCCACTTTCCAATCAGCCCATCAGGCGTCGTTAGAATATATGCGCCCTCTGAAAAGGAGCGTGCGAACCGGGCTGCATCTGCGGGAGATACTCCAGCACCTATGGCTTGGCTGTCAATCGGCGCGCAAAACTGACCCCTGATCGGCGTCCAATTTTGACCCCCTTATTGTAGGGCGACGGTGAGCGCC
>NZ_JABVCF010000033.1 GCF_014595955.1 Pseudaminobacter soli (ex Zhang et al. 2022) | reverse complement strand
TATTCGGGTACTATAGCAGGTGAGCAAGCCTTTGAAAAGGCAAAGCAATTTCGCTGTTTTGCTTTTGTTTTCGCTCTTGTACGATGACGAAGACTATTTAGCGCCTGCGATGCGGACCTTAACAAGGGCCACCGACGTGGTCTCCTGCCGGCGTCCGCAATGGGTGAGATGCGGAATGACCGCTTTTGGGCGGGCAGAGCAAGCAAGCGGATGTTCGGTCAGCCAACGATCTACAGCTCTGCGCCGATGTCGGCCGTAGATGTTGGAGGTCGTAGTCGCACCAGTTCCTGGGGTTCCACGGAATGTGTCCTCGGCAACCCTCTTTGTCATCTTCCCAATCAGCACCAACCTTCTCAAGGGCCTTTGGAGCGCCCCGATGGAACTGGACCACTGGGAATCTTGGCCGCTGACGTGGACGGCTGTTGAAATCTATCCGACGCGGCGGCTCTCCTCGCGCGGTGGCAGCTTCCAGTTCGGTCTTGGGAAATGGCAGGTGTAGCCGTTCGGATAGCGCTCGAGATAGTCCTGATGCTCGGGCTCCGCTTCCCAGAAATCGCCCGCCGGCTCCAGTTCGGTCACGACCTTGCCGGGCCATAAGCCCGATGCCTCGACATCGGCAATGGTGTCTTCCGCAATGCGCTTCTGTTCGTCATTCGCGTAGAAGATTGCCGAGCGGTAGCTCGTGCCGACATCATTGCCCTGGCGATTGCGTGTCGTCGGATCGTGAATCTGGAAAAAGAACTCGAGCAGTTCACGATAGCTGATCCTGGCCGGATCAAAAACGATCTCGATTGCCTCGGCATGGCTGCCGTGATTGCGGTAGGTGGCGTTGGTTACGTCGCCGCCAGTGTAGCCGACACGGGTCGAGATCACGCCGGGATAGCGGCGGATCAAATCCTGCATACCCCAAAAGCAGCCGCCGGCAAGCACTGCGCGTTCGGTCGCGATACTCATCCGTATCTCCTCAATCCGGGTTGTCCGCCAACATATAGGGCTTGCGTGCACGCATGACATGCGTACCGCGCAATCCTGCGGACCCGGCTGAATGCTGCATCAGTTCGCCGCCGAAGTCCGTCACCCGCATCTCAATGCGGATTGGTTCTTCTCTGCAGCCAATATCTGTCGCGAGGCACACTCGCTCAACGTGATCTATTATTAAAATTGCACGTCTTTCACTTGCGATTCCTTGAGGTTGATCTGCCCAAAAGCGATAGCGCTCGGCCACGAGCGCGATATCCGTACAAACGCTCCTTGTCTGGCAGTGAAGACGGATAGAGGCGGGGCAAAGAGCAGTGCTTAACGAGATCAAGGAGCTCCTGAAGGAGTTCCAACAGGAGTGGTCAGGGTCGCGGGAAACCTGGCCTGTTGATGCTTGGAACAACGCCAAAGCCAGTCTTGTGCGAAGCGCAGAGCGGTATGAAGCCTTGCTTCAAGCCAGCGCAATGGTGTTCTGGACTTCCTGTCCAACTGGGCAGGCAACACGTGGTTGGGGCTGGAGCGAGTTGTCCGGTCAAGACGAGGCCGAGTACTCAGGGCAAGGTTGGCTCGCTACCGTTCACCCAGAAGATCAGGATCGCGTCGTTGCCCACTGGCAGGAATGCGTCCGATCCGGTGTCTGGTTCCAGGCCGAGTATCGGGTGCGGCATGCCACTGGTGAGTACCGCTGGGTCAGCGCCAAGGCTGTTCCGCTTCGAGATGGTGATGGCTCCATCCGAGAGTGGGTCGGCGTCCTCATGGACGTTGAAGAGCGCAGACTAGCCGAGGAAGCGCTGCGGACCAGCGAGGAACGGCTGCGGCTTGCCATCGAGACCACGGCTTTAGGCATCTGGGATGTGGACTTGATCCTGGATCGCCATCAATGGTCAGCCGAGACGCGACAAATCCTCGGAATTGCTGCCGATACTCCGATCACTGGTGACACCTTCCTGAACCGCGTGCATCCCGAAGATCGCCCTCACGTGGAGCGCACATTCTACAAGGATCAGTCCGAGCCCGGGACGAGCTTCAGCGGTATCTGCCGGATCAATCGCGCCGATAATGGCGGAGAACGGTGGGTGGCAGCATCTGGTCGCACAATCTCCGATGAGAACAGGCAGCCGATTCGCAGAATCGGTACGATCTGGGACATCACGGCGCAAAAGCGGGCGGAGGAGGCTCGCCATGCCAGTGAGGAACGGCTGCGGTTGGCGCTTAATGCCGCCAGAATGATTGCTTGGGAGCAAGACCTTACAACAAACTATATCACGCGGACCCCAAATGCCGCCGGATTGATCGGCATCGGGTCAGGTCCGCTCTCAGAGTTTCTCGACCGGATTCACCCCGATGATAGGCATCTGCGAGAGCATCTTCTCTCCCAATCAGACGTCAAGAGCTCTGAAAGCATCGAGTTCCGTTATACAACGCCACACGGTGAGACGCTTTGGCTTGGCTTGCGTGCAGAGAAGGCAGGTCCCAACAGGCTCGTGGGCGTCACCTTCGATATTACGGAGCGCAAGGCGGCCGAAGAGGAAATCTGGCGAGTCGCCAATCATGATGCGCTCACGGGGTTGCCCAATCGCGCTCTATTCCAGCGCCGCCTGGAGCAGGCACTTGGAGAAGGCCACCGAAGGGGCACCAGCGTTAGCCTGCTGTTGATCGACCTGGATCATTTCAAAGATGTCAATGACGCGCTTGGGCACGATGCAGGTGATGCTCTTCTGAAGGAGATAGCCGCTCGCCTCACGGCAATGGTTCGGGAGGGCGACACTGTCGCGCGCTTCGGCGGCGATGAGTTTGCAGTCATCATCGGGGAGCCGCTGACCCTCCGGCATGCGACCCTGTTGGTTGACATCATGCTGGAGCAATTGCGCCGGCCGTTTGTTTATGCGGAGCGAACCTTCATCGGAAGAGCCAGTATCGGTGTGGCAGCCTTCCCAAACCATGGGGCAGACGCGAAAGAGCTCCTGAAGAATGCCGACATCGCTCTCTACCGGGCCAAGGCCGAGGGGCGCAACCGCGCCATAAACTATTCTGCTGAGTTGCGCATCGCCGTCGAGGAGCGGCTAGCGCTGAACGAGGAGGTCCGGGAAGCGCTCGCCAGGAGAGAGTTTATACCGTTCTACCAGCCCAAGGTCTGCCTTCGGACGTCCCGTATCGTCGGCTTTGAGGCCCTAGCCCGCTGGCAACATCCGGCCAAAGGAATATTGACACCCGCTTACTTCGGCGCGGTGTTTAGCGACCTCGAGCTTTCCCTTCGCATCGGGCAGGAACTCATCACCAGGGTGATCTCGGACACACGCGAGTGGCTCGATCAGGACCTCGAAATTGGGAGGGTTGCCATCAACCTGTCGTCGGCGGAGTTCACCGTCGATGGAGTTGCCGAAAGAATCCTCAGTCTCCTCCACCAGAAGGAGGTCCCAACGGAGCGTTTTGAGGTCGAGGTCACTGAAACCGTGCTGCTCGGGCGGGGTATCGTCGACATCGCCGCAATCCTGAACCGATTTCACGAGCATGGGGTCCAGATCGCGCTTGACGATTTCGGGACTGGCTACGCCTCCTTGACCCACCTGAAGCAGTTCCCTGTCGACCACGTGAAGATTGATAAAAGCTTTGTCAGAGGGCTTGAACAGGATGCAGGCGATCAAGCCATTGTCGCGGGAATTATTGGGCTTGGCCGAAATTTGGGCATGCAGATAACGGCTGAAGGGGTGGAAACGCTCGCCCAGGCGCAGCGGCTGCGGGGGCTGGGCTGCGATAATGCCCAGGGATTCCTCTATTCCGAGCCCGTAGAAGGCTCCATGGTGCCTAAACTCTTGAGGTCATGGAAGGGACAACCGACGGGTCTACATGACGAAAAGCCAACCCGGCTGCGGGCCTAGCACGAACCAGGTGTTCGGAGTTCAGCCGCCCTCGACCTTGGCGGCCGGGTTCGGCTCGGCGAAGCTAGTGAAGCTCGGTTCTCGACGCCACTACGTAGCTCTCCCACGGTGAAGTCACTCCAGGAGTAGTGACCGTCGTCTTCGAGGGTGGCGGCGGGTGCTGATGCCGACAATGCCATCCCGCCAGGTCTCCGCTTACGCCTTACGCGTGCGCTTGGCCTTTGCAGGCTTGACCTCAGGCGCGCGCTTCCGTCCAAGGCCCATGCTCTTAGCGAGCGCAGACCTCGCAGCCGCATAGCCGGGAGCAACCATAGGATAGTCGGAAGGCAGACCCCATTTTGCACGGTACTCGTCGGGGGTCACGCCGTAATGGGTCGACAGATGGCGCTTTAGCGATTTGAACTTCTTCCCGTCCTCGAGGCACACGATGTAGTCGTCCGTCACGGACTTCTTGATCGGAACAGCGGGCTTCTTTGGCTCTTCGACCGCTTCCTGAGGAGCGGCTCCCAACCTGGTTAAGGATGCGTGAACCTCAGAAATCAGCGAGGGTAGGGAAGAATGAGGAACGGCATTGTTCGATATATAGGCCGATACAACGTCCGAGGTGAGACGGACCAGATCTTCATTACGTTCGTTAGGGGACACTGGTCACTCCAGGGCAAGCGGCGTTGTTTGCCGTTTACCGACCTTGCGTGTTTTCGCAAGCCCAAATGCACCTTCTCCTGAATTCCGTTGAAGCGGATCATCCTCGCTACTTTGGCGTATCGATCGGTATCCGACTCGGCAATAAGAGCGCCAACCGGAGCTCATCTTCACCCGCGAAGTCCGTCGCAGCGATGAGCTGAAAGACCGATCAGTAGGGCATCCGGACGCGATCCATAGTGTGATCGTATTCCACCCGCTCCAACGGATTCGAGCAACTCGATCAGCTTCGCTTTTCGGGAAGCCACAAAGCTACCTCCGGCGATTTCTCTGGCGCGCGGAGTCATGTCAGTTACCAGCATCACGCTTCTCGCTGGTTCGAGTGTCTGCATTGGGTGGGAAGCGGAATGACCGCTTTTGGGCGGGCATAGCAAGCAAGCGGACGTTCGGTCAGCGAACACGATCTACAGCTCTGCGCCGATGTCGGCCGTTGAGGGCACCTTTGCCACTGCTCAAGAGCAGACATCATTATGGCAGTGACCACGACACCGTTCCGAGCACGCATCTCGAGCTCTATGCGCAGGCGATGCCTCAGGCTTGGTTCGCAGTGCCGCGCCGGCACTTACGATCTGCCGCAACCGTCGTTCTCTAACAGACCGGACCATTGCCCCCCGCCAATGGTCCATTGCGGCACTGACTTCCGCTTAGCTCGGCTTCTTGGTGACAAGCGTCAGTGCGCCGTCTTGGCTCATACTGGCTGCAATGACATGTGCGGATGTAAGGCCCTTGGCTTCCAGCGCCGATTTGGCCTGCGGTGACGAGTCCACCGAACTGCGCAGATTCTGGAGCTCTGCCTCTCCGCCTTGCGCCACCACCTGATCGATCTGCTTCTGCGTGCTTTCCGGCAGTTCCGTAACGTCGACAACCGTGACGCTCTGGATGCTAGGTGCGGTGGACGGCGCTTCCGGGGCAGCGGGCGTGCTTGCAGGTGGTTGAATCGGCTGTTCCTGTGCGCTGGCTCCAGCGGCAAACATAACGGCGGCCGCGGCCATCGGAATCGTTATCTTGCGCATTCCTGTTCCTTCCGTGCCTTCAATAGTCATTATGACCAATGAGCCGGAAACCTGCCCCCGAGGGGGCTTTTTGGAGGTGAAAGGATGGCCAAGTGGGCCCACCGTATGAACGGCGTCGGCCTCAGGCCAGAAGGACGCGGGCCTGCAACGCTGCTCGGAAACCCCTACAGCTCTTTTGGCGTACCTGTCTTTTGGCGCACCTGGAAGAGCAAACCCCACAACTCGTCTGTCCAGCTTCCTCGTTCATCGTTGGTCGGGAACCAATCGCCGCCGAGAAGGTTGCGCGTTGCGGGGCAAGGAAGGATAGGGGTAGGTGGTTCTAAGAGAGGCGCAGCAGCCAGACGTGCTGCAACAGACCGTTACGGTCTTGTTGGCTGAAGACGAGATACTGATCAGGATCGATGTGGCGGAGGAACTCCGGCGGGCCGGTTGGAAGGTGATCGAGGTGGCATCGGCCGATGATGCGATCGACATTCTCAAGTCTTCGGTCATAGTGGACCTTGTCGTCACTGACGTGAACATGCCCGGTCAGTCAAACGGCTTGGATCTAGCGGGGTTTGTTGCCCGGGAGCGGCCAAAGATCAAGGTCGCAATCATGTCTGCCCACTTTGTCCCGGCCGCGGAACCCGGCGGCGCGGCACCATGTGACCTCTTCATTTCCAAACCCTTCCTCCACTCCCAATTGGTCGACCAACTCAGGCCATTGTTGCAACGTGGAACAAGCTCGGCCGAGTAGCCGTTCAACCACATGCCCTCGGAACTCAATTCCACCCTCCAGACCATACTCGTCGTAGATGGCGATGTGATCACACGGACCGTGATTGCCGACTATCTTCGGCACTGCGGCTACCGGGTAATCGAGGCGAATAGCGGCGAAGAGGCCGTAGAGGCTTTGCAGCATGAAGGCTTCAAAGTGGACGTGGTCCTGTCAGATGTTAGCCTTCCAGGAAGAATGAGCGGGTTCTTGTTGTCTCAATGGGTGCGGCAGAACAAGCCGGGCGTAGACGTGGTTCTCTCCTCGGTGGTCGAACGCGTCGCCGAGGCTGCCAGTGATCTTTGCGAGGAAGGTCCCGCGCTGGCGAAGCCCTATGATCCAAAGACTGTCGTAGACCACATCAACCGCCTGAAAGTCGGCAAATCAAGTCGATGAGGTCGAAGGAGCCGACAAGGATTTGCCCCAGCCCACTCCTGTGTCCGACCATCGACGGGGCAGAACCCTAACCCTCTTCGAGGTCGGTTGGCAGGTTGCCGGCTGCTCACAGGGACGGCTTCAGTTCCGGAGACAATCAGGAGACGGGGCGAAGCGCCCCGGCCTATCCCGACCGCGAGTAGTTCCCCCCTTGACTCGCGGTCAGGACGACCCGCCGTAGAACGAGGCACGGCGGGTCTTTTCATTTGATGACGAAGCTAGAACAACACCGGCCCTGCTGCTGACCACACCACAAAAACGAAGAAGCCCCGCCAGGGGAGGAGATCCGGCGGGGCTCTTGTCTCTGCCGTCGATCCCGGGAGGAGGTGAGATCGGCGGCCGTGTTGGTGATCTGGGAGGAGGATGACCACCAACGAGCGCTTACATAGTCATGCTCGGATCGAAGGCAACCACCGTGGCTGAATGACAGCCATGCAGTTTTGCTGCGCGCGGCACAGTGAGCTGAGATCCACTCCCGCCCGATCTCCGCTGGTCGGCAGAGGCGCTCGCCTCGGGCCGCGATCACCTTCCGCAACGTCGCCTATCGCCTTGCACTCCGCTCGCCGGAGGGGCGACATGAGGAATGTCAGACACCGTTACAGGCGTCCGACTTGGTGGCGGGAAGACTTTCTGCTCATCCTATCCGTCGTCGTGATGGTCGGCGGCGGTGCGCGGCCTGCGGCTGCCTCCTTCTTGCCGAGCGGCAGCTCGCGGGGCATTTCAGGGCAAGGATCGTGGCAATCAGCGCCTGCCGGTCCTGGCCTTGGGCAATGCGCAGCAGGTTTTGGGCAAGCTGCGCCTCCAGCTTCGCCGAGCCGATCTCCAGAGAGTTCGCTGCTGATGATTTTTAGCTGACAATGGCGTCGCATCTGCAACTCACTGTGGAGCCGGCGAGCAGCCCATCGCTCAAAGGGCGAAGCGTGCTACTCAAAACATGTCTTATTGCGCAGGCGTGCTTATCCAGTCAGCTTCGACGTTGAACTAAAACGGCCAGGTGCTACTTGGGACCGGGATCCTTGCCATCAAAGAGAGAGCAATGGGCAATAAGGGACACTTCCAAGAACGCCGTCGTAACCATCGCGGCGATAGAGACTTTGTCTCCGAACCGGCGGACGAGCCCAGCTACTTCCGACGGCCGACTCCATCTGCTTCCGATACAATTGACGCTGAGGTTCTGTGGTTCAATCCCGGCAAGGGCTTCGGCTTTATCAAGGCAGCGGATGGATCAGAAGCTTTCCTGCACATGCGGGCGCTCGAGGCAGCTGGGCACAGCATCGTTTCGGAGGGTGCGCGCATGAAAGTAACACTGCAGGACGGGCCGAAAGGCAAGCAAGTGTCGCAGGTGCTCGAGGTGATGGACGCAGGTTCGTCTCAGCCAGACAGGCGGCCAGCGGCTCGTGCCATGTCTCAACGCTCTCTTCCGCCGAGTTCAAGCGGGCAGGAAGGGGAGGGCACGGTAAAGTGGTATAACGCGGACAAGGGCTTCGGCTTCATCAGCCTGGAAGCTGGCGGAAACGATGTTTTCGTCCATGCCACTGCCCTGACCCGGTCGGGCATGAGCACGCTATCCGAAGGCCAGCGAGTGATCATCAGCTACGCACAGGGCCAGAAGGGGCCAGAGGCCCGATCAATCCGGCCGGCTTGATGGGCCAGCACCGGCGCTAATGCACTCAGCGGAGTCGAGCAGTACGCGTCCGCGCGCCCGCGACGGATATTCTCAAATGCACTCCTCAGGACGGGCCGCGTGCCGAATTGCGAGCAAACCTGAGAAGGTCTACACGCTGAAAGGAACGGCTTCGGTCACCTTCGATGAAGAGAAATTTGAATCGCGATGCCGCTTCCGTCAAAGAACCGCTGGCTCCGCCAGGCAATATACCCTATGAGTTCTTATCGGCAGTCATTGTTACGGGCGCTGTCGGTTGAGGGTGGCCATCGAGCCCTTGCCCCAAGTTAGAAAGGAGGCCGCTATGACCTCCACCAATCTTACCCCTAAGAAAATCGAAATGATCAACTGGCTGGTCCAGACTGTAAGCCTACACGGCCCAGCCCCTGACCGTCCTAGTCAGATGGAAGCAGCGCACATCGCCGCAATGCGTGTTCAAAGCGGGCCTATGAGCGAGTCAGAACTGCGCGCGGTCATCTACGACTCACTCTTCCCTACTCCCCATCCGCGCGCTTAGGACTGTCAGGGCAACAACCGTCTGGAAAGGCGATAAGTTCTCACCTCGAGATGGCCCCGATCCCTCGGGGCCTGGAGATCCTGCTTCATCGGAACGGCCACGCGGGATCCCGTTCGACTGCAGAGATCCGGCTATAGCATGGTGGCCTCAGGCAAGCTTCCGGATCATGCTCGACAGAGGAGGGACCGCCTCCTGCTGGACATCCCGCACGCATGCGTTGCATTCTCCTGCCGAGGGAGAGGGCCATGGGCAACGTTCATCGTTTCCGGCCGCGCAAACCAGCACCGCCTCCGCGACGCGGGTCGTCGTGGCCATGGCAACTGCCTGTGATCGCCTTTATTGGGGCGGGCGCGGCTACTTACGTCGCCAGCGAGGGCCTTCCCTCCCTCCCGGCCTCTCTCGATCCGGCTTGCAACATCAAGGGCAATATCAGCATCAACACTGGACGGCGGATCTACCACGTGCCGGGTGACAAGTTCTATTGGGAAACCATCATCCGGCCCGAGCATGGCGAGCGCTGGTTTTGTTCTGAGGCAGAGGCGCGTGCGGCGGGTTGGGTGCGGGCAAGGCGCTAGAGTGTCCTAACCGGGTTGGCTGCTCAGAAGAGCGATGACGGCCCCGGCGCCGAGCACTGCGATCTCCATCAGCCGAGCCGCCACGATCCTGGCGCCGGGCCTGGCCCGCGTATCCACCAGCAGCACGATCACCGTTGCCGATGCTGCGCTGAGGACCGTCAGGGCGACAACGGTGGTAAAGACGATCTCAAAGGGGTTCATGTCCATCTCCTCTCTTCTGGAGGAGGATTGTCTCAGACCTGACGGGCAGGGGGATGAACTGGCCCTCCCGCTTTCAGCGAAGGGGAGGATTCCGCGGCCTTTGGCTGGAGTTAGCTGGTAACTCTATCCCCGGTAACATCGGTAACAAGGTAACAATCGAGGTTCTTGGACTATGGTTCGGATGGTCTCAGAATTGGGCAATGTTACCATGTTACCGTTGTTACCGGGGTCACTCACCGGGGCTGTTTGCGGTAGCATTCTTGAGGTGCAGATAGCCGCCGCGCCCGGATTTCTGGACTTCTCCGGCTTTCAGCATCGAATGCAGCAGCCTGCGGATGTTACCGTTCTTCATTCCGGTAACATTGGAGAGGTCGGTTGGTGACATAGGTTCTGTTGCCTCCTCGAGAGCCGCTAGAATGTTACCGCGCTCTGAGGAGCGGCGAACATCGGCTGCTTCACCGGTAACAATCCACACGCCGCCGGCAAACGTGAGCGCGCTCTCCTTTTCCTCGACGTCCCGGCCTCGAACGTAGAGTGTGACCCCTTCGTGGTCGCGGTCGAGGACCAGGGTGGTGTCCGCGCAGGCGGAGAGTCCATTTGACCCGCTCAGCGCCTCCAGTGGATCGTCGGCGCCGCCCTTGCGGGTATGATGGAGGGCCACGACAGCGACGCGATTGCGCGTGGCCCACGCTTGCAACCCCGAGAATGCAGCATAGTCGCTTTCGTAGGAGGTCTGATTGGCATTGCCCGACGGCTTGATACGCTGAAGCACGTCGATGACCACGAGGCGTGGCTGATCAACCGTGAGGCGCCAGTCCTCCAGAGCATCCAGGAAACCCTTGTTCAATGCAGGCGCATCGCTCACCCACCGTAATCTGGAGAGATCCGGCCGCAGCCGTTCGCTGGGGAACAGGATGTCGATCCGGCCCTGAATCCGCCGCGGGCCGTTCTCCATATCGATGTAGAGGACATCGCCCTGCTCACAGTAGATCGAACCCATGGCGACGCCGCCACAGGCTACGGCAATCGCCCAGTCGATCGCCAGCCAGGTCTTGCCGAGCTTCTGGCGCCCGGCAAGAATGCTGAGGCCCTCGGCAACATAGCCTGATACCGTCCAACGGATCGGTGGAAACTCTATCGCCATCAGTTCGGTCGTGCTGATCGCGGTGAAGCGGGGTTTTTTCTGCCGCTCGTATTCGGCAGCTGGAAGGATCACACGGTCCATTATGCGGCCTGCCTCCTTCCAGGAATGATGAAGAGCTCCGGCATTCGCGGCGGCCGCATGTGGCGCTTGTAGAGCGGCAGCAGCGTCTCGGCGATCGCGATCCGCGGGACATGCCGGAGCCGATCAAAGGCTCGGGACCAGTCGAGCGCGACGATTCCGTCCCGCTTGGCGCGAAGCCAGTCGACGGGATCCGAGAAGATGTTCAGCGCACAGTCGAAGGCGTATGTGCCCGGGTTGTCAACGATGTCCTCGCCGAGTGCGAAGGCCCGGCCGGAATAGGTCGCCAAGGTGCCGCGGCGGGGTTGCCAGAAGACGCAGTCGTTCTCCTGTTCGAAGGCGAGCCAGCGTTCGCCGTCGTCACCGTTATCGAACAAACCATCGGGTGCTGGAGACCCGACCCCGACCATCATGGCGATCGGGCGGACCATAGCTTTGGTCGAGACGCCCTGGCGGATGAGCCAGCTGATTTCTGCCTGGCTCGGTGCGGTGAGGCTGTCAATCGGCGCGCAAAACTGACCCCTGATCGGCGTCCAATTTTGACCCCCTTATTGTAGGGCGACGGTGAGCGCC
>NZ_JABVCF010000032.1 GCF_014595955.1 Pseudaminobacter soli (ex Zhang et al. 2022) | reverse complement strand
GATCGACTGAATGAGGGGGGTCAATTTTGGACGCCGATCCTCCCTGCTAAGGGGTCAAAATTGCACGCCGATTCACACCTTTCGATAAAATCAAGATCGACCGAAGTTTCATCCTGCAACCGGGTCGCCGCGAAGCGGAGGCGATTGTGGGGGCTATTGTAGGACTAGGCCGCAGCCTGGGGATGACCATTACCGCAGAAGGTGTGGAAACATCCACGCAACTCGCCATGATCCGGGAGAAGCGCTGTGATGAGGCCCAGGGCTATCTTTTCGGCGCGCCTATGCTCCCTGAAGAAGCGCTTCGAGCCATTTCAGATGGTCTCGGTCAACCCGGGATGCCGCGAGCACACGGCCCCGGCACGAGCCGCCCAAGCGCAGACCCGTCTCGCGAACTCCAATCTTAGCTTAGCTGTCTCTTTTTTTATGCGCGTTCTCACCGCTGAAATCTGCTCGAAGCCCGGTAGTTGGGGGGTACAAGTTGGAAGAATATGATTTCCGAGATGGAGGCGCTGTAAATGCAGGTCCCACTCAAGTCGCGTTGGTCGGCCACCTGGAAGTGCGACGTAACGTGCTATGGTCGAAGAGGATCCATGTGACGGTCATGGCAACCGAGGAAGGGGTGAGCTTCATGCCCTACCACGGGTCTCGTGTCCCACGATTAATCTCGTATGAGACGCTGCATTCAGCGTCAGCAAGCAGCTTCCTTGGACGTAAGTCTATTATATTGCACGACTTCTACGGCGTCGAGGTCGTTCGCTGCAGTGCTACGCCCGATGAAATTCGAGAGTTTTGTCACTTCGTCAGCAGCAGAATAGCGTCGACCAAGAAAAAGCCAATTGGGGCGAGGTTCAAGCTTACGCAGCTCGAAGCACCACCCGAGTCCATATGACGACGAATCCGGCATAGAGTTTCTACTTAAGCCTGCCAAGGAAGCTCCGCGCACAGCCGAACATCACCTGAGGCCGCGCACGGCAGAGCGTCTTCTGCAGATAATGCAGAATGTGATTGTTGCCCTTGCCGGCGCAATAAAACCGAAAATGTACGACGCTGTATAGGAATTAAAATGAGCATTGCTAAACCCGCTATGATCGTCGCCCTGTTAGCTGCCGCGTTATCAAATGGAACAACAAGCGCTAATCCGGTGTCAAACGGTTGTGGTCTTATCAAAGCAACGTTTAGGAATCAGATTGAAACGATATTCCTGATCGAAATGGCGCATTTTCATCTCAAGGATAAATATGGCAGCGACGCGAAACTCTATGAAGAAGCCTTATCTCATTATAATTCGAAACTTTCGTTTAAGGCTGCGAATGAGATTTCTAGCCTCTGCCCAATTGGCTAGCAGTAACAGCAAGCTCTCGTATCCGGCGGTGATGGAGTTCACGATATGGAATTGGCACAGCCTCAGTCTACAGCTTGCGCCGTCGGCGATGTCAGATCTTGATGGCAAAAGGGCCTCATAACAACCGAAATGGAGAGCGCAAAGCTGAGTTCCGGACACGCTGGCCGGAACGGCCGATTCTGGGCAACGCAAAGGTTGCCTCAACAACCGACATGAGGCGCAGAGCTGTAGATCGTGTTGGCTGACCGAACGTCCGCTTGCTTGCTATCCCCGGCCAAAAGCGGCCATTCCGCTTCCCACCCATTGCGGCCAGAAGCTGAGTAACAAGTAACCGGTACCGAAATCATCGAACGAGATGCGAACCCTGAGCGCTGAATGCAGGCGAACTGCCTCCTCCTGATTGTTCAGGAGGACCGATTCTGTCACCCTCCAGGGAAAGCCGGGCTGCAGGGAAGTTCTACACCGCGAACAACAACGGATTTCACGGCTGGTGAGGTTGTGTACAGCCCGGGTCAGGAGACAAAGCCGTGTTTCGGCCGCATCGCCCCGGCCATTTTTCCTGTAGGATGCTGCCGGTCTTTGCGAGCAGGCTCTGCTTCTCCGCCTCGGGCAGCTTGGTGATGTAGCCGGTAGAATGAACGCGGGCGAAAAATCCTTCGCGCGGCATGGTATGGGGATAATCCTTGACCAGTTCGCTCTCGAATTGGCGCTAGTCATTCGTCATCGGCAGACAGTGTCGCGTCGAGATCCACCTCGACACCCCCAACCAGCGCGTTTGCCGCACACGATCGATGCGGGTAACACATAGGTAACAGCAACAAGTCTATCGTTCCGCAACGCCGAGTGTGCGGGGAGGCGCGGAGGTGGGTCCGCTATATCTATTGTCATTGGCCAACCCCATTATCGCGGGCGTCTTTTTTCTGACTTTCTTCACGATCTGGCGCAGACAGCGTGAGCGGACGTATGTCCTCGCTTGGGCCCTGATCTACTCGGCTGCGAGCATCGGCTGGGGGATAGACTTCCTTCGAGTGTTCTTCGGCGATTTCTGGGTGTCCTTTGCCGCGAACATAGTCTTCCCATTCGTGGCGTTTTTCACCACAAGAGGCGCATGCCTGAGGTATCAGGGTTCATCTCCGGATGGATTGCTTGGTTCAGTTTGTGGCGCGTCGATCACCGTTTCCTCGTATTTCTCCTTGGGACATGAGGATGCCTTCTGGCGCGGCACGTCGACGAGCATCGCCATGGCGATAATGCTGTTTATCGGCCTTTTCGCGGTACTTCGGGCAAGGCGGCGGGATCACATCGACAATGGGATCGCGCTCGCTCTCGGTCTCATCGCTGTCGTCCTTGTCGTGCGGCCTGTTATGTCGGTCATGATCGAGGGCTCTCCGTCGGAAGCTGGTGCGACGCCGGAGTCATTCTGGCTGGTATCCGTGAAGCTGATGGCGCTGTTCTGGTGGATTTCTTTTGCCGTGCTCTTCCTCGTGCGCATCGCCGCTGACTTGATGCGTGATCTAGCTGAACAGTCAGTAACCGATCCGCTCTCCGGAGTTCTGAACCGTCGGGGATTTTTCGAGCGAGGGCAGGCTGTCTTGGATCAGGCCAACGCCGCACTTCCCGCCGCCGTCCTGATCTGCGACATCGATTTGTTCAAAAAAGTAAATGATAGCTACGGCCACAGCATTGGGGATGCCGTTATCCAGGGCCTTGCGACAGTGCTTCGCGAGGCGGTTGGCGAATATGGTGTCGTCGGCCGGCTAGGCGGAGAAGAATTTGCTGTCGTTCTCCCAAAGTCCGACACCCGCGGCGCGCTGCTCTTTGCTGAAGGCCTGAGGTCCGCCTTCTCGCATCAACGCCATGAGGGAATTCCGCCGTCACAACAACCTACTGTCAGCATCGGCCTGGCCGAGTGTAGCGGCCGAGAGACCTTGGGTAGAGTACTGGACCGCGCTGACGCAGCTCTATACCGTGCAAAGCATAGCGGGCGCGATCGGGTAGAACGTTCCGTCGAGACTGCGGAAGATCGTCCAATCTGTAACGCAGCTTAGCCGTAGGACGTTTGCAGGGATCGGTGATCCTCTAGGGTCAGCTTAAGGGCGCGTAAGAATCTTGAATGGTTCGCGCCCTTGGCATTCGTCGACCGGAGGCGATTTCCTGGCGATGACCGAACGCCTACGGGTGAAGTCGCCAAGGCCGACACCTTGGACCTCCGCGTCGAGGCAGATAGCTGCCGTTCAGGAGCCGACCGCATCTCGGCCGTTACACAACCTACTGTCACCTCCCGAAAGCTGTCGTTCGGGAAGCAACCAATTTCCGGCTTAAATGGGCCGGAAGCGCTTGGTCTGCTATCAGAGCGCGTTTTGCGGATAGCTGCCGTTCGGCTTTCGATCGCACTCTGGTCCCCGCAAGGCCGCAGCGGCAGGGCACGCTCAAAGGCAACCCGCGGAGGTCATGCAGGATCCGCCCGTGCGCATCTATGAGAAGCTTACGCGTTCGACTATGCGGACATTGACGCGCTGATAACCGAGCTTTCCATCTGCGTCCGGAACCAGCGGAGGGTCTCAAGAGTCGAGGGCAATGCGTTCTGCTTTCTAGCGAGAACTTCCAGCTCCTTAAAGCGCAATGCGAATTGCCTCTGGTCAGGTAGAGCGTGCAGGAGCGAGCTCACGATGATCTTGAGCCCGTCGATCTGTCCTTGCATTTCCAATTGTTCTTCTTGGTTCATAATCGTCTCCTGAAGGGCTCGACACCGACTTCGGGTGCGATCACCAAATCGAATCGGCGAGGCTGCGAGGTAGGCGCGTGCCCGTCATCCAAACGCTGCGGCTACCATATGTTCGTCCCGGGTCGACCAACTGGCATCCCGGCTTGAGCTCAGACCGCTCTTCTCCCCGGTGGCCTGGCGAGGAAGCACTAGCTGGCATTGGAACAGCCACGTACCCTTAGTTAGCCAGGGTGCGCGACAAACGATTGAAGTCGATTTTGAGAGAGGAAGATTGCCGAAGGCACTGCTTGCGCCAGAAACAAAGTTCGACAAGCAAGATCGATATCTTTGGAAGATGGACCACTGCGGTGTTCAAAGCAAGGCGAGGGCGAATATAAAACTTTCACCTACGACCTCTGCCCCGCGGTCGCGCGGCCGCCAACACCGAGATCCGGGAACTTATCGCTCGAGACCCCGTTTAAGCTGGCCCTTCTGAGGGATGGATGTGCGTGTAGCGCGGCCAGGGATGGGCCGTGTGGTGCTTGGTCGGACAGAGATTGGGGGGACGAAAGTGCCTTCCGGGAAAGAGCGTAGGATATGTCGCAGCGAGACTCCGGCTCCGTTTGGAAGCGGGCACCGTGCGAGCCTCGGGCGGTCAGCTGACTCACCTGCCGAAAGCACTGCCGATGCTTCGGCTATCGCTAGCACTTCATCCGCAAATCATCACATTGGTCCATCACTTGCGATTCTCCGAGCTCTGCCCGAGCCGGTATATATGACGGACTCCGACGGCCGCCTTACCTTCTTCAACGACGCAGTCGCCCGTTTATGGAACCGACATCCCGAAATCGGCTCGGACGGATTCTCCTGGGCATGGACACTCTTCTGGCCGGACGGGCGGCCCATGGCCTACGCCGAATCACCGATGGCGGCTGCTCTCAAGGAAAAACGTGTGAACCGAGGTCGGGAAGTCCTGATCAAGCGTCCCAATGGCGAGCGCGTCACCGTTCTCGCGTTCCCAACGCCTCTATTCGATCATGCTGGAAATTTGACCGGCGCAGTGAACATGTTGATCGACGTAACCGATCGCTCCAGCGCACATGGTGCTGCTCAACGTTTTGCCGCCATTGTCCAGTCCTCCGACGACGCGATCTTCGCCAAGAGCCTCAACGGCACAATTACATCCTGGAATCGAGGAGCGGAGCGCCTGTTCGGCTATTCCGCCGAGGAAATCGTCGGCAAGCCGGTGGCGGCCCTCATCCCACCCGATCGACACGATGAGGAGCCGAATATTCTCAGCCGGATCAAAGCCGGCGACGCTATCGACCATTATGAAACCATTCGGCGCAGGAAGGACGGCACTCTGGTCGAGATATCGCTCTCGGTGTCACCGATCCGAAACCCGGAGGGCCGTGTTGTTGGTGCTTCGAAGATCGCGCGTGACATCACCGAGCGAAGACGCGCCGAGGAGCAGCAGCACCTCCTCATCAAGGAGATGGACCATCGGGTGAAGAACCTCTTTTCTCTCGCAAGCAGCATTGTCTCCTTGAGCAAGCGCTCCGTTGGGTCGGCGGACGAGCTCGCGGGAGTGGTGTTGGCTCGGCTCGGTGCGCTTGCTCAAGCACATGCACTGACCATTCCGACTACCTCCACCTCCGCATCGAGGGCAGAGCAGGCGACAACGCTGCACACACTGATCCGCACGCTCCTTGCGGCCTATGATGAAAACCACGTTGCCGTTTCGCGATTCCAAATCTCTGGACCTGACGTTGAGGTCTGCGGCGGCGCGGTAACCGGCTTCGCCTTGGTGTTTCATGAGTTTGCGACCAACGCCGCCAAATACGGGGCACTTTCGGTTCCCAACGGCAGGCTGGTGATTGAGTGTGAAACGGCGGGCGAGCAGCTAACCATCACTTGGTCGGAACGCGGCGGACCTCCGGTTGCCCCACCTGCGGATGGCGATGGCTTCGGCACGCTGCTGACCAGGGGCACGGTCCGCGGGCAGCTTGGCGGTGAAATTTCTCGCGAATGGAAGCCCGAGGGATTGGTCATCACATTGAGCGTCGATGGCAACCGTCTCAACGGTTGAAGCAGACTGCGCCGCCGAAGGCCTTGGGCTTGCTCCACTAACTGCTGCGCCTTATCGGCATCTGCCGCCGAATGGGACACGCATGACGAACGGTCAAGATCCGATCAGTTCGGCCAATGCAGCCAGGAGACGTCGCTCGCCGGTCGGTTTACCGACATTTGGCGCTCCAGCCAGAGCCTCACCGCCGATTTGCTCGGGATGGCCATAGGCGCTTGCGATTGCGAACGGCACATCTCGCGCCTTCAGGGCTTCCGCTACCGCCGTCACCAGTTCATTTCCGAGGTTAACATCGAGCAGCGCGACCGAGGGCAATTCGTCCTCTAAAAGGCGGAGTGCGCCCAGTACGGTCGCCACCGGTCCAATAACCCTCCAGCCGCGATCTTCAAGCATCAGCTTGAGGTCCATCGCGATCAGAAACTCGTCCTCGACAATCAAGACAGTCTTCTGCACATGATCGTCCTTCACCCCCGGGAGAGGGGCACTCCCGAGCGGAATGACGATCTCAGGGCCTAAACCAGATGGTGGGTATTTCAGTTCCACCTGCCCGCCAAGATTGTAGGTCGTTGCGGATTGAATGAGTTCAGTACCGTAGCCGGCCTTGGTGGGCGGAGTGACAGGCGGCCCGCCGCTCTCCACCCACCTGAGCCGAAGTTGACTGTTCTCTTCCTCGAGCTGCCAGCTGACTTGCACCCGGCCAGCCGGAACTGACAGTGACCCATACTTGGCGGCATTCGTCGCTAGCTCGTGCAGGATAAGGCTGAGTGACATGATCATGCGAGGGCCAAGCTCAACATCTGGGCTAAGACCGATTGCGACTGCCTCGGGATTAGCTGTGTAGGGCGCGAGGATCCGTTCGATCAGCGTAGCTAGACCACTCTCATCCTGGTCGTCGAACGCCAAGTCCTGCGCTTCCACCAGGGCACCGAAACGGCCCAGGAAGTCATCGCGGTATTCCTCTGCCGAACGATCCTCCGTGGTAGTCTGCCGAGCTATTGTTGCGCCACCGCGAGCAGGTTTTTAGTCCGATGCCGGAGTTCGCCGAACAGCATGTCCTTTGCTGCCTCCCGGCCATGGCGGTCGGTTGCGTCCACGATCGACAGCAAAAGGGAATGACTGCTGTTGTCGGGGTGGTGTAGCGTGCGCGCCGTCAAGAGCATCGTTCTGCGGCCAAGACCGGGAAAGTCGTGTTCGACCTCATAGTCGGTCGATCACGGCCGTCGCTTTAGGGATCACCTCCGCAAGCAGCTTACGCAGCTCGGGAATGTCCCACTGGCCATCGCCCAACTCATAGAGGGGCTGCCCGATCGTCTCGTAACGATCAACATGTTTCGAAGGGCTGGCACTCTGGACGCATAGACCTGCATCCAGCACGAGCATTGGATCCGCAACGGTATCCACGATCCCCTGCGCGTGAACGTGACTGGTGCGCAGAAGGCGGTACAAGTCTTCGACGTTCATCACGAGGTGCCCATCAAACAAAGTATACTACAGACGACAGTTCCAGCCCGCAATCTCAGCTGAAATCCCTGCACGAGACTCTGACCCGTTTACGCCATAGACGTCGGACCGCGCCAACAGGCCCCGTCTTGCCACACGAAGGTTCCATTCGATGGAGTTGGCAACGCACGATGCTGACGAATGTCGCGCGTCAGTTGATTTGCCGAAGGATCGGCTAAGTCCGCTCCTGACGAAGCGCCTTTTCGTTGCTGTTCTGATCCTCCCCGTCATCATGACGATTTAGCGTCACCGTGCAGCGGATGAGACGATTCCAGTCCGTTCCGTGCTCGATGATGAGGTGGAGGTCCAAGATCTCCTCGAAATAATGCTCGATGCTCTTGGGACCCGCATCCGTGCGATACTCGATGACTGCCTTCCAGCGCTTATCCTGGTGGAGGGTGACGACGTTGCCCATTGGCGCTCCTCGGGCTGATCGACGTGCGATCAGAAGGTGATGCTGGTGGCTAGCTGAGAGTGTAATCGCGAGACGCGCGCCCGCGGCTTACTAGGTTCGGCGGCCATGCATCAACGCAGATCCGCAGCGTGGATAACATAGATCGGCGGTTGGCGGCCTTTATAGATGCGCAATGCGGCGGCACGGATGCCGGGGCGGGCATCGTCGAACGCTGCCAAGCAAGCGTCTTCAGACGCATTGGCGTGCACAAGGGCGGCAGCTTCGACGAGGAACGGTACCTCGAACATGCCATCGTAAGCGGTGAAGCGGACACCTCGCCTGTCCTTGTCGAAGCTGCGGCTCCCGTTCGGGAAAGCAAGCGTCACGACCGTTGTTTCCCCTGCACGGAGGTGCATGGCGAGTATGCGGCGCGTACTCTGCCTCTCGAGACCGATCGGCGATTGAGCGACATCATCTTGTCCGTCGCGTCGGCGCGACTCAGGCCGGTCATCAGGCCTTGGCCAATGTCCGCCGGAACGCCCGAAAAGACGTTGTAGACAGTCCAACTGCGGTCCATCTCGATACGGCGTCCATAAAGCGTCTCGTCGCGCTCTTGGTTCTTTACGTGCTGACTATGGCTATCTGTACTCACGTCGATCCTTTCGGGTTTTGGAGTACCCGGGCCGGAACCCGGGGCTCAGGTTCACCCGGCAAGCAGTCCAGCTAATGTGTCGGTCACTAACCTCACCGCTTGACGTCGGTCCGACCCGTCATGTTCGCATTGGCGGCTGCCTTGAGCTGGCTGCCGAACGAAGAGTCAGGCTTGAGTGGAGACTTTTTCTGCTTCGGCTTTCTGAGCTCGCGATTGCTGCGTTTCTGTCCCTTGGCCATAGCCGAACGTCCTTTCGATAAGAGTTGCGCCCTCTTCGGCAGGCGATATCCCCACCGCCTCGAGACTGTCCTGCGTCGTCACCCGCTCATGACGTTCCTCGTCGTTTCGGATGCGGTACTGGGGCGACTCGCCTCTCGGTGGGAGCGTCCCGGTGATGCGATAGATGTCCGCGGACTGGAAGGGTCGCCCGAACCCGCCCTTCAGCCGGACAGCCTGCCCGACAGTAAAGAGATGCGTCGTGGGATCGCGGCGGATCGGACGGGGATGGCGTTGAAAAGTTCTTGCGGCGGTCATGTTTGCGTGTGGTCCTTTTCGAATGCGGCACCGAGGTCCGCAGTATTGATCGGCAACATCTGGGGCGTCGCACGTTGCTGGCCGATCCCAGGCAGATGGATGAAAGTGCCGGCGCGATGCCTGCGACCCGGAACAAGCCCTTTATCGTGACGAGGGTCTGGCCGCCTCATGCCGCCAGTACATCCTTGGGTCAGCCCGGGCGTTCATTAGAGGTTCGAATGAATCAAAATGCCGCACCGGATTGGTCCAAGGCATTTGCTATTCGCAATTCGGGGGGAATGGCGGGTCTCTGACACCGCGAAGCCAAATCGGCCAAATCAACGAATTCTACATATGCGCCTTGATTGGATTTTAAACAAGGCACTCCGGATGGTATTTCTGAATGTGCGAAAGATCGGGCAATGAAAACGACACAATCATCCCGAGAAAAACTGAAAGCACGTCTTGATACGCGAATGACTCGCCAGAACTGAACGGCTGGCTCGAGAAGAAGCCAACTGAAACGCTGATCCGTGGCCCGGTGAGTGCGGCGTCGTGAATCGAAGACAGCTACGCCGAAGGTCGAGTGCTCAGCGGCAGACGGTATTGGAACCGGTCGGGAGAAAGACGAACAGTCCGCCCCTACGAATTGTCCTTCAAGCCGGTAGATCGCAGCTGAAAGGTGGTTCCGGCTGGCCTTCCTGAACCCAATGGCCTAAGGACGGCAATGAAGAACGACCGATTTGAAATACCCATAACCGTCCGATCCGGCGCGGCCGGCACCAATCTGGCCTTGAACTCGGCCCGCGAGGCTTCGCATTTCCTCCTGAACACTTGGCCAGGCAAGAGAACGCCCAAGCACCGCGCGGCGCTCCAAGCCTGCCATGATGCAATCGCCGGCGAGAAGGCTGTCATGACTGCAAGACGCGCCTTCATTGCGGCAGCGCGCAAGGCGGATGTTTTCGTCAGCGACAAGCCCCCTGTCTGAACCAGGGGGGTCTCGCGGCAGTTATTCCTCTACGTTGGATTGGGTCTCGTCGGCAGGTTTCGTACTTGCCGTGGCCGCCTTGGCTGCCTCTTTCTCCGCCTTCTTCGCCGCCTTGATGCGGTCGCGGTCCTTGCGTTCCCAGGCGTAGTTCGGTGTTCGCGCCATATCGGCTCCTTCTCTGACTGAGGCGTGGGTATGGGGTTCGAACCGCGAACACAATAGCGGCTTGGTCAGCCTCTGGGCCGACCATGACGTGGAAAGGTGTCGGCTCGCGGGCAGGAAGTAGCTAAAATCTTGAATCGCTACTGGGACACGATAATTTCGCGTTGCACTTGTATTCATCGCGTCGGTGATCTAAGTGTCGTTCATTGATATTTCGGCCGATCGATCCGGGCCTCGCGATTTTCTCGCGCTTGCTGCGTCAGTCTCCAAAATTTCGATACAAGCTGGTCCGGCGCACCGCCGGGCCAAACACGATGCATGCGCAAAGGAAATTACGCACATGGCAACAGGTACCGTTAAGTGGTTCAACAGCACCAAGGGCTTCGGCTTCATCCAGCCTGACGATGGCGGCCAGGACGTCTTTGTCCACGTCTCCGCCGTCGAGCGCGCCGGTCTGGCAAGCCTCGTCGAAGGGCAGAAGATCAATTTCGAGGTTCAGCGCGACCGCCGTACCGGCAAGTCGGGAGCCGACAACCTCAGCAAAGTAGCCTGATTTCAAGCTCGCGCGCCCCGCAAGTCGGAAGGGCGCGGCAAGTCACGGATGTACTGGCAGCCGCGCTGAAAGAGCGTGCGAGAACATGATTGGGTCTGATGGCCGGCGCAGCAGATTGCTGCAAGTCTTCAGACAGGTTGTGAGAGCCAGGCTGCAGAGCAGCGGAAGGCGGGGTCATCCCCGCCTTTTTCGTGCCCGCAAGCCCGTTTGTTGGATACGGCGCACCGTAGACGTCCTCGAAAGGTCAGATTGAGTTTACTACAGCGTAGACGGCATCCGGACGTCGCTGAAGAACCGGAGCATCTCGCGGCTGGCGTCGGGGCCGCGGGGATCCGTGTACGAGCCATCGGAACTGCCCCCCGACCAGGCATGTCCGGCTCCGTGAAGGATCCATTGCTCGAGGACCGGATGACCGCTTTCATCCGACTGGACCGTACGCGTATAGGCCATTCCGCCTGAAGAGACGCCGCGGCCTACCGTCTGTCTGAGCGGTGTAGCTCCCTTAGCCTGGACGATCACCTGATCGCCATTGACTCGATGCACGGTCGTGTCGTTGTCGCCATGGAAGACGATGGTTGGCACTGTGCACTGAGGGCTTCGTGCGCCCGGAACGCCAGCCGCAGAAACCGCACCTCCCTGTCGCATTGCGGCGAACGCCGACGGTAGATCCGCCGCGGCTCCGCAGGCCAAGCCGGAATGCACGCCGACTGCTGCGTAAAGATCGGGATAGGCCGCTCCCATGATCGCCGCGGCCGCACCGCCGGCCGAGAGCCCTGCGACATAGACCCGTTTCGGATCGACCGAGAAATCGCCCATGACCTGGCGGGTGACGCCTTCAATCAGCGCGGGCTCGCCCTGGCCGCGTTGCTGGTCTTCCGCCCGAAACCAGTTCCAGCACTTTGACACGTTGGCCGTTTGAGACTGCCCAGGATACGCAACAAGAAAAATCTGTTCCTCGGCAAGCGCGTTCATCCGTGTTCCCGCAGCGAAATCGTCAGGCGATTGGGTGCAGCCATGCAGCATCACGACCAGGGGAACGGATGATTGCGCCTTATAGGTGCTCGGAATGTAGAGCTTGTATCCCAGGCTCGCCCGGCCGTTGCTGAAGGTCCGTTCCTCAAATCGCGCGCCGTCCGGCAACGGAACTGGTGAGCGAAGCGACCCCGGCAGTCCGCCGAGATGTGGATGCGGGGCCAGTTTTCCGAAACGGCCGAGGAATGCCTGTAGTGCTTCCGGCGTGACCTTTCCCGCCCCTTTGCCGCCGAGGCCACCAAGAACCGCGTCGGGCATCGGTCCGTTCTTCACGGGTGCGTTGCGGCGCAGGAGGGCCATCGCTTCCGCCAGCCGCCCCGCTTTGGTCAGGCGCGCTACCTCGCCCATGTCGATGATTGGGAACGTCTTCAATGTTGTGATCCTTTGGTGAGGGGGAGAGCGGAGCCGCCAGCGGCTGCACGACGCCCTTGGAGCACGAGGTTGATCAGACCATGCGCTCTCTCAGCGCTGCCTTCACGGAGGGACTGGCATGCAGAGCCCCGAGCACCTGAACCGAGGCAATCGCCGCGCGGGCCAGGTCGGGCGAGACGTCCTGCGCGATGGTGACCAGGCCAAGGACCTGGATGTGCAAAGGCTCTCCGGCTGCCGCGACGGCCTCCAGTTCGCTGCGGGAGTAATGGCGCAGGCCAAGATCCAGCCCCTTGCGCGTCACGGAGCTTTGCACTGTGTCGCTATGCCGTTCCAACTGGTTGCGGATTGCCGTTCGGATGAAGTCGGTGCGGTTCGAATAGAAGCCGTCCTCAACCATCAGATCGATGCGTCCGAGGTCTACATAACCAAGGTTGATCGTGATTTTCTCGCTGTCTCCGGGTTTTGGTCGAAATTGGACGCTTTCTCGGGTCATGGCAATCCTCCATCCATTTGGATGGTATTTGGATGGCGAAGTGAGGAGTTCAAGGGGCCAACACACGATCGCGCTGCTGAAGGCAGCGCTGCGTAGCTGCTCAGAATTTGGAAACAGCGCGCCCGAAGTGGCCAAGAACGGCAGGCTGGGAAGGGACAGACGCGGACCTGAGAAACCCGAAATTTGCGGAAGTTAGCTTCCTGCGCACAGAACCAAATTGAACTGATCCTGTTGCAACAGCCGCCCTGGCGCGGCTGCGACCTGCAACGTGATCGTCCGCTTTCGGGAAGCGGCAAGCTGATCTCCGCGTCCGACCTCGGGCGCAAAGCGTAGATCGAGTTGGCTGACCGAACGTCCGCTTGCGTGCTATGCCCGCTCAAAAGCGGTCATTCCGCTTCCCACCCTTATGGCCCCTCGGCACGCCCGAGAGGCCGCCACGATCAGATCTCAGTTCCCTCAGCGAGGGTGAGCGCGTCCTCGACGTCCACACCAAGATAGCGAACCGTGTTCTCGATCTTGGTGTGACCGAGCAGGATCTGCACCGCACGCAAATTACCCGTAGCCTTGTAGATGATCGAGGACTTGGTTCGCCGAAGTGAGTGTGTGCCGTATTCTTCACGGCGCAGTCCGATCGCCGATACCCACTCATTGACGAGGCGGGCATCTTCGGCGGCATTCTGCCGAATTGGTGTGAATCGGCGTGCAATTTTGACCCCTTAGCAGGGAGGATCGGCGTCCAAAATTGACCCCCCTCATTCAGTCGATC
>NZ_JABVCF010000031.1 GCF_014595955.1 Pseudaminobacter soli (ex Zhang et al. 2022) | reverse complement strand
GGCGCTCACCGTCGCCCTACAATAAGGGGGTCAAAATTGGACGCCGATCAGGGGTCAGTTTTGCGCGCCGATTGACAGCGTGCGACATCTTGCCATGGTTCTCTCTTCGAAAACCCGACAGGACCGGTCAATTCCTCACCCGATGTGTCCATCCTCAGGAGTGCACTCCACTACGGCGAAATTGCACGCCGATTCACACCGGCCGGAAGGGATTCGGCGTATTGTCTCAATTCGTCGACTAGGACGAGCGTGCGCTTGCCGCTCTTTCTCGGGGTCAACTTTTGCTCCCGGAATAGCGCGTAGAGCGAAGAGCGACCGATCCCTAACATCTGGGCCGCCTCCGGAATGCTGACTGCAAGCTTTGTCATGTCTCTTCTCCGTGCTGGATGCACTGGAACCCAAGTGCGTACGGAGGCTACTGCCGACTGGCACGGCATTGAAGCAGATTTATGGAAAACAGTCCATAAGTTCAATAGCTTAGAAACAGCATGCAACCGAATGAAACGTCCTGAAACGTGAGGCCTTGCTGCAGTTCACGAAGGGACCAGGTTGTATCTCGGTCTTCGCCGGTTTCGACGTCGAAAAAATTGTGGCACAGCGCCGCCCCGCTGGCTTCGCGCGGTTGCGCCAACGCCGGCCTGCCGCGATGTTTCGCTCAGTGCGTATGCACCCATCAACAACATCTTCAAGCGGCGATCTTGTTTTACGTCCGGCAGATGTTCATCGACTTGCGCAAACGAAGCATCGCGGACCCCACGGTCGCGGTCCTCGCCCGAGCAATGATCTCGTTATTCAGGTTTCTGATGCGCTCTCGGTGGGCCGGAGCTACGCGAAGATTGCTAGTGCCCCGCTCTCTCATGAGATTACCTGGGATGCAGAACTCTCCGCCGCAGCCGCGCTGTGCGTCGCCCGCCTGCTGGAACAGAGATCCGATTTTTGCGCATCAGCGCGAAAGGTCACGCTCGCGCAGGCGGCCGAGTTTTGGTTGCAGAATAAGGATTGGTGCGAGCAGCATGGACGCGTGGGCGGAGCTGCACATGGGGCGCGGGCGAGCGCGCTTCAGGCTGGGGCGTCTGCGCTTGATGCCGGCACATTCGATCGGGCGCGGCGCGTCTTCTCGCCGATTGCGCTCTGCCGCTGAGCGGCGATCCTGTCACCGACTGGAACGCATCACGCACCGCGCTTGGCGGGTACAAGGACCTAAAGGAGATCGCCCAGCAGTCACGCATGGTCGGCATGACGACCGCCGGCGACCCGATCGCTCGCGCTCTGAGCGATATGTGGGCGGCATCCGGCAACTATTCCGGCTCTTATCGCGCCGTTGCGGCAAGCCGCGTTGCCTCTTGCAATCTAAACAAGCGCAGCCGGCACTCCACAGGAGGCTTCCGCGGGACGCTTAAGTCGCGAAACCTTTCACATCTCCAATCTTAACTCGCGATTGTTATCGTTGTCCCACATTCCAGTGCTGGCAGGAACCCGGCTTGGACAATCGACGAACGCGGTATGGTGACCTTCGGACTCTGATCGGCAATCCTGCTTCCAGATATTAGCTGTGGACCGGAAGGTCGCCATTTCCTTGATCTGGTGTTTGCAGATCGCTCTGATCGAGGACAATCGTCCATCGACCATTCAACTCAGTTTCACCCGGATGCCTCTGCCCGCCACTCGCATTGAAAGACCTGCACTGGTTGGGGAAAGCCCTTCAAGCTCTTGTAGCCACAGTCAACAAAGCGAGCGTCTTCCGCACATTCCATCCGTATAGAACTTGCGACGAGAATCTGGTCCGAGTTGGCGGCGCTGCACACCCGAGAGGCGCGTTGCACAGTTGCCCCGAACAGGTCACGACTGTCCTCAACAGGCTCACCGCAATCCAGTCCGATGCGAATGTGGATCGGCTCTGAAGCCGCTCGGTTGTATCGCTCAAAGGACTGCTGGATTGTCCGGGCACACTCGACCGCTGCCAGGGTCGAGTCAAACGCGGCCATGATGCCATCTCCCAGGTGCTTGACCTCACGACCGTCGCACCGGGCCAGGGCGCGGTGGACCAAAGCATCATGGGCTCGCACAAGCTCGGTTGCGACTGCATCTCCAAGCCGTGCCGGCATCTCCATCGATTCGACGATGTCGGTGAACATGATCGCCCGATGAGCGGGGCCCACCATGCGTGGACGGGCCTGTTGGCAGAGGATCGCTAATGCGGCCCAGGAATGCCTCGACAGCCGAGAGGGACACATCGATGACTTCCCCGGCGACGTGTCCGTGAGCTTCACGATGGACCTGCTGGGCGGTTTCCTTATCGGGAGCGTCGATCAGGCAGAAAGTGGTTCCCCGATCCTCGTCAAACCAATAGGTGAGGAACTTGACCCCATAGTGATCCTGAAGCGCCAAGTCCTTCAGGTGCGCCTCAGCGACTTCCGTGGCGCTTGTTCCCTTCATGTCATGGCGGTCAAGGAAGATGGGCATGAGCGCCCTCCACAATCCTGCGATAGACATCGGACTGGGCCGGAGCGGCTTGGCTGAGGTGGAATTGGCAAGCTGGCACCGAACAGGAAAAAGCCTCTGCCTGTTAAAATGCCGTGTCAAGAATTGCGACTGGGTGTTCGCCACACGACTACGAGAGGGGTTGGCGGGCGCAGAGCAAAGGTGCCTCCTGGCCCTGTCAGGTCGCCCCGTTAGGAAATGGCGAGTATCTGGATGGCGGCATCGCCAGCCGCCTACCAGCGCCGTTTCGAACTGGCCGATCACGTCCGGCTTGAAGGGCCCGCCTCGTCGACTGCATGCTGACGGTCAATCTCAAGCGCCAGTTTCCTGATGAGATGAAGCTACGCTCAGCACTAGGCGGATCAGAATTCTCGCTCAGCCGGGCTTCAGCAACGCACCGTAGTGGTTATCGTGCGGATGCGGTAGCTCATGGAGGCGCTGCCGGATCGCTTCTGCCAAATTAGCCCTGTTTATGAACCTTGAACTCGATCTCAGAAACAGAGGTCATATTCAAGCCTAATTCAATAACCTTGAATATGGCGCTGGTATTCCCGGATTGCGAGCGTTGGACGGGTTTGCCTAGCTGTGATCGCGAAACCGCCATGGCCTTTGACAAGCATCCCGCGGTTGCGCGTTCCAGAATGCCACGAGTGGGTGTGAGACTGCATTCTTACTCCCGAATTCACCAGTATTCACCTGCTTGACTCCAATGTTGCAACTCATGATGCTGCATGCTCACAAATGATGTCAGCGGAGCCGGTTATGGCCGACGACGAGCTAGCTGAATCGGAAACAACCAAAGAGGCACGCGCAAAGGTGGAAACGCCTGAAGTGCAAAAGCAAACCAAGCGCGCCAAGTCTCCATCGGGACCACCGCGCCGTAAGAAATCCTCTGATCTAATCTCAGCCACTCAGGCGAACGGAGCCAGGCAAAGACAGCACTCCGAAGCCGAGCGCGCTCAAAAGATCAGTCAGATTGAGGAGGCAATAAGCGGCGGAGCCACGCTGAAGGACGCTTCAAAGCAGGCCGGCATCTCAACACAGACTTATTATCACTGGAAGAAGGCTGCACCGCCTGCGGCGAATGGCGATGAACTCAAAGATCTCCTCGCGCTTGAGCAAGAGAATAAGCGCCTTAAGACCCTGCTTGCCGAACGCCTTCGGAAGGAAAATGCGGAACTAAGGAGAAAGCTCGGGATGGACTGACCCAGCAGCCGTTGGGTTAGAATCCTAATTGGGGGCTGCGGTGGTCCTTTGGCAGGCGAGCGCTATGGAGCAGTCCTGGCCGCGACCTTAGCCGGATCCTCGATGTCTCACGGCTTTGTCTCCTGACCCGGGCTGTACACAACGTCACCAGCCTTGAAATCCGTTATTGTTCGCGGTGTAGAACTTGCCTGCAGCCCGGCTCTCCCTAGAGGTGACGGAATCGGTCCTCATAACAATCAGGAGAAGGCAGTTCGCCTGCATTCGGCGCTCAGGGTTCGCTTCTCGTTCGATGATTTCGGTACCGGTTACTTGTTACTCAGCTTCTGGCCGCAATTCGGGGGTGGAAAGCGGAAGGACAGCTTTTGGGCGGGCATAGCAAGCAAGCGGACGTTCGATCAGCGAACACGATCTACAGCTTCGCCCTTCTCGGGCATCCAGGCAAATGTTGCCCATACCGCATAGCGGACATTGCTGCTTCGCTCGCGGAACGACCGCGTTGCGCCCCAATAGCAGACGTTCGCTAACGGACAGGTCCCGAAAAACGCCGTCCCAGCCTTGAGACCCAACCGAAATGGCGGACCAACCGGAACAGGCGTTTCGCAAGGCTCTGCTCGGAACACAGCCTACGGCGGCAGACGACTCGCGGGTTGCCGACAGGAGGTCAGATTGCTGCCCCAGCCGACTTGGGGCAGACTTGTCGGATGTCACAACCTGATTTTGAGCGGAGCGTCTCGGTCAAACTGCTTCACCCCGAGCACGGAAATGCCGTGTTCTCCGCAATACTCGAACGGGATCCGCACTTCCTACACTGGAACCGGATGTCGCTAATCGGAAATCACGATGACTATCAGCGCTTCTTGCCAATCAGCAGGTCGCATCTGGAGTGGGAGCTCTACGACAACCCTGACTGGCCGAAATGGGGAGACAATCAGTTTGAGCAACGAACATTCGGTACGGCCACCTTAACTCATAGTGGGAGGGCGGGCGGCATTTCAATTTCCGCCGACGGCATCCAGAAATTCGCCGGCCTGTCAATTCACAGACATGTCGAGACATCGTCGATATCGGCTGGCAAGCTATCTGCCGTGTACACGTTTCTTCAACGGCCACCCACCTGGTACGTCTATCGTGAAAGACAAACCGACTCGCTGTCCGTGCGCGGGGAGTGGCGAAGCGTGCCATCGCTCGGGTTGAAGCTGCGGTTGCTCACCACCGGATACCGGCGGAAAGATTCGAGGGTTTCGCGGGAAGTCGAGCTCATTGAGATTCCCGGTGTCGAAATTCAACCCGTTGCAGACATGCCATCGGGGGCCTTTGTCACGTCCGCTGAGAATCTGTGGTTCAGCATTCGAATCTTACTAATGTACCGGTTCCAGCAATCCGTGACGCCCTTGACTGAGCACGTTTGCACGACGGAAAAGATCACGACGACGTGGCACCGGGCCGAGGTAGAGCCCAGGCAAGGTTCCGACCCCTTTGACTCCGTAGATTTCTTTGGGCGCGTAGACGACTACCTAGCCCAAGCGGCTGCACGGCTCGCGACGTGTCCTGATCAAAGGGGCCTGCTCCATGCGGCTGCATGGGGCTACGCCGCTTCTTTCAGCACTACAGTCCTGGATGCGCAGCTCACCGACCGCGTCGAAGCGATTGAGCGGCTCGTGGCTGTTTACGAAATGACATCCGGTCTGGACCGCGACCGCGTCAGTCGCGAAAAATGGAAGCCGATCAAATCGGCGCTCAAGAAAGCGGTCGACGACTGTAACATTGATGAGGAATTGGCCGGCCACATAAAGCGGGGGCTAGCCTCATCGCCACCCCTGACTCTCCAAGAGCGTATCGAGCGGATGGCTGCCGGGTATTCCAACCAATGGAACAAGGACGACCGAGACCTGCTCGAAGCGCTCGACAACATGATCGCCGCGCGCAACGCAATCGTGCATGGCCGACTGGTCGACGATATCGACCGGCTTGCGATGGCACGGTTGAGGGCGCAGGTGATCTTCGAGAAGCTGTTCATGAGTTTCGTTGGCTGCCTGGAGTACCAGTCGTCAGGGTATACACGCTCGCGTATTGTCGCCTACGAGCGGCGGCTGGCAGGGATTGACCAAGAGTAGAACAGAACAATGGTTTGGCCACGTTCAGGGTGGTAACGCCAAGTGGCTCGCGTCGCCGCTACGGGGGAAAGATCATTCTCCTTAGTCAACCACGAACTGAACGGCCTGCCGCACGTCCCCGACGCCCCCAGCTACCGTCTGCAGATCCGCGTTAGTGCGGGCTTGGCCACCGACGCTGTTGGTCAGCATCTTTCACGGCCGCTCAAGGCAACGGGTGCCAGCGACGGGCAATTCTAGCACTGTTGCCTTGCAGAACCTGGCGCCGCTTCAGACGCCCGCGAGATTAGGCACCCTACTCAGCCGTTGAGGGAAACTTTGCCGCTGCTATAATCAAGCCGGACGTTGCGGGGCGATCTGCGAGTGAGCTAAAGAGGGGGGCCACGGGCGACCGGCTGAGATGTCAGGATGACGTGGCTCGGTATCCATGCCACCATACTCGTCTCGCAGTTCGTCTATCATTTCGAGGCAGAGCACTGCGAAGAAGGCTATGTCCAGCTGGTCTGACGCAGATAGCTCAAACAACGCACGGCGCAGCGCGGTGGCATCCACCGGTACCAATTCGTATGCATTCCCATCCGGGCTGACAGGATCCTTACGATAGGTTAGCTCCCTCAACGTGCTATGAAGCCGCCTTTTTGCGACCGCCCGACCGACGGGGTCGTTCACTAACGCGAGAAATGAGTTGGCGCTTCCAAACTCTGAAATCACGGCAGCTAAGAACGCCTTCTGGGAATCATTTGTTGCTTCTTTGAAGTGTGCGATCAGTCGTTCCTCACCCCCGTGCGCCTTTTTCATTGATGTCGCAACTTCACCCGGCAGCTGATAACCACCAGACTTTATGTCGGCCGCGTTGCCATATTTACCCGCCGCAACGGCCTCCAGCAGTTCAAGAGAGCTTGCGCCCCACTGAGCGAGAAGTGAACGGTACCAATCGTACTCGCGAAGAACACCAGGTTCTTTCTTCGCCAATGATGACAGCATCTCCACTGCGTTTTCCCCTGGCATTCTGCCGATTGCCTGAAGAAGGCCCCTCAGATGCCATGGTCTCATGTGGGGGATACGAACTTGAACCAACGCGAGAGCGTCGAGAACCTTAAGCGGTTCATCGGAGAACGGGAAAAGCTCCAGCCATTTGAAGACCTCTGAGTTGTCTTTCCCGAGCAGCCATGACTGCTCCTCGCCTTCAGCAAATAACTGATGCAACACCTTCATCAAGCTGTCGACTTCGACAGTGAGGCCGCCGACTACCATTCGGGTCATCAGGTCACGCTTTGCACGAGCCGGGACGTTCGCGGTAACTATACCATGTAGAAGTTCTTGCTTATCGCCGTGAGGCATCGTGACCGCAATGCCAGCCAATGCTGCAGCCCTGGAAAGTTCGCGGATACCAGCATCACCGGAGATGATTTTGGCCGCAGCTGCAAATATCGCTTCAGAAGCATCCGTCGTTGCCGTTGGATTCGCTTTGCGCCTTGCATGGTTCGCGAGCGCTAGACCGAAGTCAGGCCACGATCGAAAAGGTCTGCTATCCTTTTCTTGCCCGCCGACCTCCTTGTCCCAAATTTGCCTGAGCGCAACGGCGGCTTCCTCGGCGAAATCTAGGTCGTCGAGGTATCCAACAAGCAGCTCTTTGACCTCATCAGTACCAACAGCGGCAAGCGCGTCGCGGTACGTCCAAGTGTAGGAATGTGAAACATCAGGAGAAATGCTTCCTCTTTGTCGGTTCCCGCGCCACTCCTCTTTTGATGCGCGCCAGCGCGTCAAATCTTCGTTTAGCATCCTTGAAACGGGCGCAAACTGCGAAGGGTCCGGCAACCGTTTCATGGCCCGCACCACTTCATCGAAGTGGTGACGCGTTACGGAAGATGAGGAGAGGAGGTTCTCGGCCCATCTGTTCATGACCGCAACCACCTGAGCGCGCAGGTTGGGGTCTAACGTAAGTTCACCTTGGTTGGGGTCGCTGCCATGGCGGGCTACGAGACGGCCAAGCTCCGCAACTACATCTGGATCGCTTTCATCGCCGAAGGAGCGGATTGCTTCAAAGAATGCTGGAGAACGTGTCACAGCAATCAAGTCCTGCTGTGACCGCAGTCGCTCGTATTCACCTTCTGTGGGGCGCCGGTCCAACGCTTTGATCTCCATCCAGCGTCGGATGCATTCTTCCACTATCGCTTTTACGGTGCGCGAGCCGACAACGCGTGCCGCTTCGTTGCGCCGTTCCTGATCAACTTCATCCTTCAGAACCAACTGTGCAATCGGTCCGTCGTCTTGGTCCGGAACGGTCGATAAAAAGTCGTCGGGTCGCCAAGGCAGCGGTAGCCCTTCTGCAAGGCGCTGTCTCATCGCCTCTCCCACTGCGCTAGGTACTCTCTCTTGGGCACGGGAAAATAACCAACCAGCATTGTCGGCTTGGAAGTCGAATCCGGGGTCAGCAAGTAATTCGGTTACCCGATCATGCGGCACCGGTTCCAATTCTATCAACGCACGCAGCGTTAGCTCGGGTCGCGCCGCTTCGTTAAGCAGCTCGTCTTCAATAGCTCGAAGCCGTGCTGCTACCTCTCCGTCGGAGATTTTTCGCGCGTATCCGCGCGCAGCCACCTGCTTCCAGACGTCATCGCTGGCAGATCGCAGCAATTCCAAGGCCTGCCGCTCTGCGAGGCGGAACATCAATGCATCAAAAACTTGGCCCTGAATTATGGTGCTGTCATCACGTTTAGCCAGGTCGGCGACCAATTCGAGCGCGGTTACATCGCCTTCATAGGCGAGCCCGGAAAGAAGTCGCTCGCGGGTTGCCTCATCCAATGAGGTGAGGCCACGCTGTAGATAGTCGCCGAGGACGCTTATTTTGAATAGTGTGCCTGTACGGAGCGCGGGCAATTGGACTTGCGAGTCACTGCTTGTCACAAGCGGCCAAATGTCATCGGCAAACTCCGGCCGTCCGGTGGCGACCATGAAACTCAGGCCACGATCTACCCGGCCCGGTCGATGCCATTGTCGCGCAAGCGATTGTATTGCTTCACCAGCTTTGTCCCACACACCTGACGCGCTGCGAGCAAGAATTGCCGCCGCAAACAGCGGATCGATCTGAAGGCAGGTTGTAATGGCAGTAGCAACTGCTGCGACGCCGTCATTCTCTCGGCGAGACAACCTTTCAGCGGCGAAGAGTACCGCCTCTTCCCATGCCCGGTTGTTGAGAACTGCTACTGCGAACTCGTCCGTTAAGCCCAGTCCCGTTCGGTGGGCATCCAGCATCTTCCTCTCGACTTCTTGTGAGGCATACCATTCCTGGAATTGCTGGTGCTGGAAAGAAACTCCCAAGGAAGCGATGCTCTCCAGGGTGTGCGTATTTACCAATACCTCCAGTACTGATTTCGGCTGGTGAACTGACGAGAGTTGCCCTTTTTCAACCAAGCGATCTTCAACGGTCTTCACCACCGAGAACGCCTTCGCTTCTGCTATGGTCGTATTCGCTGCAGTCGTGGCTTCTACCGCCAACCCTTCAAGTATCTTCGAATGCTGTCCATGCAGCTCTTGGTCGAGTATCTCAGCGCGCTCAGGGACACTTTCGTGCTTGTCGACGAAGCGTCGAAGAATTTCTTCCTTTGTTTCCGGTAACCCATTGTCCCCGGAAATCTCCATGAGGACGCTCAAATAAAGTGGGATACCTGTCAGGTCGCGCAAGCCAGGCGTGCGCCAAGCATGATCGAGCACTTTCTCGCCAGCATGCCCCTTGAGCGCCCGAGCAACGACGAATTGCTGTTTTTCCGAAAGCGGGCGGATTCGTACCTGTGGCCCTGTGACCGGTACCTCACGGGCCTGCTGCCTCGTGCTCATGCACACCAGCGAAAGCGGATAGTCGCGGCGAAGCCCTTTTAGCTGGTTTAGAAGCTTCTTGCGTCCTTCACCCTCCAGTTCGTTCCATCCATCAAGCAATAAGGCGAGCTCACCGTGATGGGCGAGGAACTTCAGGTGTTCTGGGCGGATGCCGAGGAATGCATTCCTGTTGGCCGTCCAGGCAAACAAATTCCCGCCATCATATGCCCATTCCGCTAGTGGGATCAGTAAGGGTACAGGGCCGCCTTCATTCAGCTTCCTGCCGAGCTGGACAAGAGTGGTGCTCTTGCCAGTCCCGGGAGGAGCCACGATAGACACCTCTCCGGCGGCCTGTAATGCCGGGCCTAGCCGATCAACATTGAAAATGCCGGCTTTGTCCTGGGGCAGTTGGGCCTCCAAGCTCAGCTTGACTGTGTGTACGGGCCATTCAGGGAGGGATTCAAAGGCGTCGAGATGCTTCGATGCTGATTTTTGCAAACGTCGCTTTACATTGAGCAGGTCATCTTCCGCAGGAAGAGCCAGAGAGGCTGCCAACTCCTTGAGTTCGTCAATCAGTTCAGGGCCGAGATTGACCGTCCGTGCTAAACCTCCAGTCGTCAGTTGTTCAAAGGCTCGTGCCTCCGCATTACGTTTCCACTGGCGGAGCAGTTCAACGGTGAAATGTTCCTCGTCATGGTCAACTTGATGGGCGTGATCACGGCACAACCAAATACCGTTGGAAAAGCTGCGCCGCTCTTCGGAACTAAGCGATGCATCATATCGTGGGCCGCCAGGCGACGCTGCCGTGATATGAGCCGCCTCTCCCAACTTGACTACCCCATCGGATCCCTTTTTGGGTCCGACTGTCGGCTTCGGACAATCCGGTTTCGAGCATAGCCATCCCACCCTCTGAGCGAGCAGAAGCTTGGTTCTTTCTGTAAAATCGTTACCGTCGCGACCCATGATGCATCAAATGACATTTTGCTATTTTGCGTGCCGCCGATAAATAAGCGTACAGTATCGGCATCTCCAGAAGTCGCTCACCAGGTGCAGCAATCTAAGGGCGAATCTTCAGGCTGTGAGCGTCACATTTTGGGCGTACTAGAGACTTCGGTCCAGTTGGTTTGAATCGCTGCTTTCACTTTTTGAACACCAAAAGCGGCCAGTCTGCTCCCGGCTCCCCTTTCGGGCAAAGTTTGCCTGGCAGCTTCGCGCCCGATTTCAGCCGTCTCACTCAGTTTTCGCTTCATCTGGATGGCTTCCGCTCCCGTGACGGCATTCTGATGCCTGGATGAGGTGCTGCAGCAACCACACGTTACAGGAGCCAAACGCCATGCAAGTGACCACCGTCGGCCTCGATCTGGCCAAGAGCGTCTTGCTTCGAACAAGGCTGTCCGCGTCTCACCGTCACCGTCCTTCGTTATGCGATCGACCCTGTCGACTTCACCGGACTGGTATCGTCGGGAGGACCCGCCCCATCTTATTGATCACAATAATATGTACCCAAGCTGGGGCTTCTTCTTCGATGGCCCTTTCAGGGTTCACCGAGACGCATCCGGCGGTAAGCCCTTGAGCGGGAGGGGTGCGCCTTGGAAAAACGACCGTGTGGCTGCACGAACAGCGGGCGTCGGGCGTGGATATCTGCATTCGGCGCGCGAAGACCTCGCTGCCTTCCTGAAGGGCTGAAAGCCCAGTCGAGCTGTTCGAAAAGCCATCGTGCGGGAGATCGCCTGCACGCATGACAATGCGTGCAGGCAATCCCTATATACTGGCCCTGTATACTGGCTGACAACCCGAGCTGAGGAGGTGCGGATGAGTATCGCCAACGAACGCGCAGTGCTTGCCGGCGGTTGCTTTTGGGGAATGCAGGTGTCCTGCGCGAGCTTTCGCATTACTGTATCAGAGGCCTGATGAACGGCAGCTGCGTGCCGATGGCAGTGGCCGCTGTTGGGAACTATCCGACGCGGCGGCTTTCCTCACGCCGGGATAGCGACGGATCAAATCACCGCTCCGATGACACTATCCGATAGCCGTTAACGAGCATCGGGATTGCAGATCGAAAACAAACGTCATTTAACTATAGTAAGCCTGAAAACATCTGCGATTTAAGCGCTCCGTGGAGCTCTCGAATCGAACAGGTTCCCTTCGGATCATAACTTTCCCGAAGGTCGAGTTAGGTAACTTGGTCAGGTTCGCTCCCACCACCATCGTCTGCCATCCGGCTTTTGACTTCTCGGATAGCCGATTCCAGTGCCTCGCCCTCCAAAGTCTCCAGTCAGGAGGCGGTCAGCCAGATACTCGATTGCCTTTCCGTACCGGACGACGATGTTTTGTGCGCCTACGGAAGCACTTTTGAGACGCCTATAGACTGGCTCTGCGATGCTGGGGTTGAGAGCCAGTAAAGCATACCGGGGACCGAACGACAGCTTTCGGGAAACGACAGCCGGTCGTGGAACGGCCGAGATGCGGTCGGAATGTCAATCGGCGCACAAAACTGACCCCTGATCGGCGTCCAATTTTGACCCCCTTGTAGGGCGCGACGGTGAGCGCCTGACCGGGTGGATCTGGTCTGGGTTGCGCAGCCCGGTCGGGCGCGTTGGTTGAGCTCTCCGGCTTTAGCTTTGAGAGCGGTTCTTGAAGCGCCAGGATTCGTTGCCCGTCTCGATGATCTCGCAGTGATGGGTGAGCCGATCGAGCAGCGCGGTCGTCATCTTGGCGTCGCCGAACACCGCAGGCCATTCGCCGAAGGCGAGATTGGTGGTGACGATGATCGAGGTGCGTTCGTAGAGCCGGCTGATCAGATGGAAGAGGAGTTGGCCGCCGGCCTGGGCAAAGGGGAGATAGCCGAACTCGTCGAGCACCACGAAGTCGAGACGGGTGAGGTAGTCGGCGATGCGCCCCTGCTTTCCGCTGCGATGCTCGGTCTCGAGGCGATTGACCAGATCGACGACGTTGAAGAAGCGGCCGCGTGCGCCGCTGCGGATGAGCGCGCGGGCGATTGCGATCGCCAGGTGCGACTTGCCGGTTCCTGTGCCGCCGATGAGGACGGCGTTGCGCTGGTCGGCGACGAAGGCGCCGGTGGCGAGATCGCGGACCAGGGCCTCGTTGACCGGCGTGTCGGCGAAGTCGAAGTCGTCGATGTCCTTGGCCAGCGGCAGCTTGGCGACGGTGAGCTGGTATTTGATCGAACGGGCCTGCTTCTCGGCGATCTCCGCAGCGAGCAGGTCACCGACGACCCTCGGCGGCTCGTGCTGGCGCTTGATGGCGGTGGCCATGATCTCGTCGTAGGCGCTGCGCATCCCGTAGAGCTTCAGCGTTCCCATCAGGTCCAGAACCTCGGTTCGTTCCATCAGCTTGCCCCCCTAGGCTGTCGTAGCGGGCGCAGTCGGCCTGCGGCTCGTGGCGCAGTCGCAGTGCGTCGGGTGTGAGGATGGTGACGGCCGGCGCCGGATCGCGCCGGCGGGCGAGGATGTTGAGGATGACGGCCGCCGAAGAGACGTTCTCGGCGAGCGCCTGCTGGCAGGCAGCTTCGACGGCATCGAGACCGTCGGAGAGCACCGCCGCCAGGATCGCCACCATCTGCCGGTCGCCATCGGCGGCAGCCTTCAACCGGCGGCGCACCCGCTCCATCGCCGGCGGCAGTTCCCATCCCTGGAACGGCGCGCCGTTGCGCAGGGCCCCGGGCTTGCGCGCCAGCACCGGGACATAGTGCCATGGATTGTAGACCGTCTGGTTGCGGCCGAACGAGCGGTCATGCTCGCCCACGATCGCCCCGTCCTGACGAATGACGATGCGGGTGGCGTAGGCCTGGATCTCGACCGGCCTCCCGACCGCGGTCGACAGCACCGAGTATTTGTTGCTGTCGAACCGCACGGTGCAGGTCTTCGTCACCGAGGCGGGCACCGTATGGAAGCCGTCGAAGGGGCCGCGATAGTCGACGAGCTTACCGCGCTCCTCCTCGAACACCTCCCAGATCGTGCGCTCCGGCTGGTCGACATGGCGGTGGGCCTTGGCGTAGGCGACGCACTTGTCGAGCAGCCAGGCATTCAGTTCCTCGTAGCTCTTGAAGCGCAGCCGCGGCGTGAAGAAGCGCTCGCGCACCAGGCCGACCTGGTTCTCGACCTGACCCTTCTCCCACCCTGAGGCCGGCGTGCAGGCGACGGGCTGCACCAGATAGTGGCTGCACATCTGCAGGAACCGGCGATTGTATTGACGGTCCTTGCCGACAAAGACCGTCTCAACCGCCGTCTTCATGTTGTCGTAGATGCCGCGCGTGCAGGCCCCGCCGAAGAAGGCGAAGGCCCGATCGTGGGCGTCGAACACCATCTCCTGCGTCTCGCGCGGATAGGCCCTGACGAACATCATGCGGCTGTGACAGAGGCGGACATGGGCGACGTTCACGGTCACGGTGACGCCGTTGATCAGGACGATCTCGTGGCTCCAGTCAAACTGGTAGGCGTCACCCGCCGGATAGAACAGCGGCACGTAGGCCTCGGCCATCGCCGCACCGCGAGCCTTCTCCCGGCTCTTTGCGTAGCGGCGGATCGCGTCGTAGCTGCCCTCGTAGCCCAGCGCCCGCAGTTCCTCATAGATGCGGATCAGCGTCAGGCGCTCGCG
>NZ_JABVCF010000030.1 GCF_014595955.1 Pseudaminobacter soli (ex Zhang et al. 2022) | reverse complement strand
TCCGTCGGACTGAATTCCGGCAATGACCTCCCGGGTGAGCCGATCGCCCAGTTCCGAGGCCTCGTTTGCTCCAAACCGCACCAGCATCTGGTTCAGCACGACATCGTTGACGACCTTCACGCCCGGTTCGCCGGCGAGCCGTTCGGCGATCGCGCGCGCCGCCTGACAATTGCGTTCCACGACATCGACGATGCCGCTGCGTCCGAGATGTCTGATCATCGCCCAGGTCGCGAAACCGCGCGCGCGACGCGACAGTTCGGGCACATAGTTGCTGGGATTGCGTTCTCCGGTCCCGGCGGTCGGGAGGTAGCTCGCAGCGATGGTCATGGCGCGGCGATGCGCCTCCTCGTCCCGTACGACGGCGTAGCCGCAGTCATAGGGGGTCTGGAGCCACTTGTGCCCGTCGGTCGCCCACGAATCCGCAGCCTCCAGGCCAAGGGCAAGGTGCCGCAGCGCCGGCGATGTGCGCGCCCATAGCCCGAAGGCGCCATCCACGTGCACCCAGGCTCCAACTCGACGCGCAATCGGGATCAACGCTTCGAATGGATCGAAGCCGCCGGTATTGATCTGGCCGGCCTGAAGGATGGCGATGCACGGGCCGGATACCGCCCCCGCGGCGCGGCGGAAAGCTTCGGGCTCGATCTGCCCCTGAGAGTCGGTCGCCACGCGGATCACCCGATCGTGCCCGAGCCCCAGCAGTTGCAGCGCGGAGAACACGGTCGTATGGGCGTCGTCCCCGATCAGCACCGTGATCGGCGGGGCCCCGAAAAGGCCGTCCGCTTCGACATCCCATCCGACGCGGCGCAAGACCTCGCCCCGTGCTGCCGCAAGGCAGACGAAGTTCGCGACCGTCGCTCCCGTTACGAAGCCGGCCTGATTGTCGGTCGACAAGGCATTGGCCTTTCCGGTTCGCACGGCGCTTTCCGGCCCAGCCGCCGGTGCTGTCGGCGCAGCCACCTCGGGCGCCAAATCGGCCATGAACGACCTCATTACGCTCTATATTGGCGGCACCAGTACGGATGTCTGCCTCATCCACGGCGGTCAGACCGAAATTGCCCATGTCCGGGACATTGCCGGTTTCCGCATCCGTCTGCCGATGATTGACATTCACACGGTGGGCGCCGGCGGCGGCTCGATCGCTCATATCGGCCCAGATGGGCTCATGAAAGTCGGTCCCGAAAGCGCCGGCGCGGTTCCTGGCCCAGCCTGTTATGGCAAGGGCGGCGACAAGCCGACCCTGTCCGACGCCAACGTCGTACTTGGCCGTCTCCCGGTTTCATTGGCTGGCGGCGGCCTTACGATAAATCGCCAGAAGGCGCTGGAAGCCGTGCGGAAGATCGCCGAGACACTTGGGCTCTCTGACGTGAAAGCCGCGCTCGGCATCTGCGGCATCGCCGTATCGAACATGACCCGTGCCATCCGCTCCGTTTCGACAGAAAAGGGCCATGATCCGCGCAATTTCGCGCTGATGCCCTTCGGCGGCGCCGGCGGGCTTCACGCTGCCGACGTTGCTCACGCCCTGGGAATCAAGCGGATCATCGTGCCGTTTTCCCCGGGCATATTGTGCGCCGACGGCCTTCTCGAGGCCGATCTGCAGGAAAACTTCGTCGCCACGTACCGCACCCGACTTGGCGGCAGTCTGGCCGAAGTCAACAAGATCGTGGACCAGCTCCACCATCAGGCCAAGGACTGGATCGCCAGCGAGGCCAAGGACGCCGAGCAGTCCGGCTGCATGTTGACCGTGGACATGCGCTACGTCGGCCAGAACTACGAATTGCCCGTGAAGTTCGAACTGTCGGACGACACATCGGCCGAACTCGACGTGGAGGTGCTGAAGGAGGCATTTTTCGAAGCGCATCTGCGCAGCTACGGTCATGTCGACCGAGACGCCCCGATCGAGATCGTCAACGTCCGGATGAAGGGCGTGGCCCGCCTGCGCCAGGTACGTGCCACCTCCCCCGCGCCGCAAGGGAGGGCGCAACCCACCGAATATCACGATGTCTGGTTCGCTGAAAGCGGAGCCGTCTCGACGCCGGTCTATCCGCGTAGCGCCCTTGCACCAGGCTTCAGTATACAGGGCCCTGCAATTGTGACCCAATTCGACGCGACGACGCTGGTACCCCCATCAACAACGCTGAAGGTAGATGACGCGCTCAACCTCATCATGGAGATCAAAGATGCGCAATAATACGAATCTGGATCCCATCGCACTGGAAATCAACTGGAACGCACTGAAGTCGATCACCGACGAGTGCTTTCTGACGATCATGCGCAGCGCCTTCTCGACGAACATCAAGGAGCGCCACGGCCATTCCACGGCTATCGCCGATGCGCAGGGTCGACTGATCGCACAAGCCGAAAACGCGCTGCCGATCCATCTCGCCTCGATGGTTGGCCTGATGCGGCACATCATCGATCAGTATGGTTCGTCCATTGCGCCCGGCGATGTCTTCATCGGGAACGATCCCCACGTCGCCGGCGGCACGCACCTGCCCGACATCAATCTGGCAATGCCGGTGTTCGCCGAGGGCCGGCTGGTCGGTTTGGTCGCCAACATCGTCCACCATGCCGACGTAGGCGGCGCGGCGGTCGGTTCGATGTCTGGCGGCCTGGACGAGATCTACAAGGAAGGCCTGCGCATCCCGATCGCGCGGCTGTACAGCGAAGGCAAGCTGCAGGACGACATCTTCCGATTGCTGCTGTGAACATGCGCCTGCCGGCAGAGCGCAAGGGCGACCTCAACGCCCAGATCGCGGCGGCACGCCTCGGCGAGCAGCGCCTGCAGGAGTTCCTGTCCCGCCACAGCGCCTCCTATCTGGAAATGCTGTTCGACGAAATCGTCCGCCGCACCAATCTGCGCATGAGGAGTGGCATCGCCAAGGTTCCCGACGGCGAGTACACCTTCTCCGACGTCATGGACGACGACGGTGCCGGCACCGAAAACATCCACATCCAGCTCACCATACGCAAGTCCGGCGAAGGCATCGTCTTTGATTTCGCCGGCACGGACGAGCAGGTAAAGGGCAATTTCAACCTGACCCTGAATGCGACCCAGTCGGCCGTCTGCTTCTCTCTGAAGGCGCTGCTTGATCCCGACGTGCCGAACAACCAAGGGATCTTCGATGCCATCGAGATCCGTGCGCCGCTTGGCTCGTTCGTCAACTGCGTCGCGCCGGCCGCCGTGGCGCTGCGTGCCAATACCTGTCAGCGCGTAGTCGACATCGTCATCGGGGCGCTGGCGAACGCGTTGCCAGATCGCGTGATCGGCGCTGCGAACGGCGCCAATACCAGCGCCGTCTTCGCCGGCATCGACCCACAGACCAAGCAGCAATATGTCTATCTGGAAACGCTTGGCGGCGGAATGGGCGCAAGGGCGACCAGGGACGGCAAGGACGGCGTTCAGGTCAACATCACCAATACGTCCAACCTTCCGGTGGAAGCCATCGAGCTGGAATATCCACTACGGGTTGAGGAATATGCGCTGGTCGAGGATTCCGGCGGCGCTGGACAGTTCCGCGGCGGCCTGGGAATCCGGCGCACGATCCGTCCGGTTGGCCACGAATGCGAGTTCAACGGCGTGGGCGAACGGTTCACCAATCCGCCATGGGGCATTTTCGGTGGCTCCGCGGGCAAGACGGGGCGTTTTCTGATTGTCGATGCCGGCGGAAAGGAGCGCAGCCTGCCGCCGAAGCCAGCGGCATCCGCCTCACGCCGGACATGGCGGCGGTTATGGAGACGCCTGGCGCTGGTGGCTACGGCGACCCGAAACAGCGCGATGAGGTACTGCTTCACCAGGATGTCGAGAGCGGCAAATTCTCCGAGAGCTTCATCGCGGCCAATTACCGCGATTAGCGTCTCCCAGGTCCGCCGCCGCACGGATGCCGACCGTGCTGTAACTTGCGACTGCCCCGGGATCCGTTTCCGGGGTAGTCGGCGTTTGGAACCTGTCTGCAAGAGGTTGGCAGCCACGCCAGAAACGACGATTGATGCCGAGAAGGGATGCCTCACACTGGCATACGCACCTCGGAGGCCTCGCCGGTGGAAAGCCGCCCCGCCAGTCGCAAGGGGTGGTGGAGGCCACGCGCCATCTCGATGTCGAACTCATCTAGGAGACCACGCAGCACGTTCACAAGCTGCGTACGCTGCCTCACCAGCAGATCGCGCGTCCGATGCAGCGCCAGCGCCGCCTGCTGCTCGGCCGACTTCACCGGCACAAGGCGCATGGTTGGCCGCGTCACAGCCTCACAGATCGCCTGAGCGTCCGCCGCATCCGTCTTGCCTCGCTTCACATAGGGCTTCACGTAGGCTGGCGGCATCAGCCGCACCGCGTGGCCAAGTTTTGTCAGTTCCCGTGCCCAATGACGCGAGGTGCCGCAAGCTTCCATGCCGACAAGGCAGGAGGAAAGCCTTGCAAAGAATGGCAGGACCTGCGCCGCTGCAACGCCTTGCGAAAACAGCACGTCCTTCGGCGTCGACGGCATCGACCTGGAAGACCCTCTTGGCCAGATCGAGGCCGACGGTGGTGACTTGCATGGCGGAGGGCTCCTGTAACGTGTGGTTGCTGCGACAGCACCACATCCACGCAACAGAATGCCGTCAACGGGAGCGGGAGCCATCCACGCCAACTGCTTTCCCGCGGTGGCAACACTGACCTCAACGCCCGAGATCGGGGCGCAAAGCTGTCAAGGTCACAAATCACCTCCTCCAAGCCCATTTATCTTCAGCGCCGATGCTGCGGGCGCAGCCGTTCTTTTTGCCGCCTCCACGGCTCACCCTCCAGCCATCAGTACGCGACCGGCCAGATGAGAGCTCGCAGGAACGCAACCATCAGGTCGGCAGCATATCGATGCCGCTAGGTCGATTGCTCATACTACGCGATTCTGCTACACCTATGCTACAGTGTGGATCGAAAAGTCCTTTCTTTTCAAGATCTTCAGCCTTGAAGTGCCGCCTCCTGTCGGGTGAGCCACTCACAACCCAAGTCTTTGGAACTGCTGAAGCGCTTCTTCCGCTTGATTCGACTGCGTGTTTCGGTTCGCGTTTGCTACACTTGCGTGCTACAAGGACCACAGTTGATGGGCCGTATGAAACACGTTTAGCGCCGCGCCAATCGCTTCGAGTTTCGCTTCGCCTTGCCGGATGACATCGCGGGCAAGCCGGCCCCAATGCCGTGGCCAGAAGCGCTCAGTTGGTGTGTCAATCCGCAAACCGGACGCTTCAAGCGCGAACTCGTTCGGTCGCTCAAGGCAAACGACAGCCGAGCGGCGGAGCGGGCTGCCCTGCCGCTGATCGCCGAGGCGCAGCAGCTCGTCGATTTGGCGCGCAAGGCGCTGGTTGCGGGGCCACCAACCGAACTGGACGCGCAAACCCTTGCCCATCTGACCCAAGCGCACGAAGCCAAGCTGCTGGCCGCCGACGAGGCGCTCCTCCAAAGGGTTTGGTCTGGACTTGGCTCGCGGCCTCACGCGGCCGGATGGGCTCGGCATGAGCGACGATGATCTGGGGCTCTATCAAAGGGCAATTGCCTTCCTGGATGACCTCAGCCGCTCCGAGGCGGCCAAGATGCGGGGCAGTGAAGCGCTTCAGTCGGCCCTTGATCGGGCTCTGGAAAAACGCGGCATCGTACTTCATCCGGACGATCCCGCCTGGCGGCAGCTCGAGCTCGGCTTCATCCGGGCGCAGCGACGCGCCATCAACGGCATCAAGGCGCGGCTCGATGGCGAGTTGGTGCCGCCCAACATTCCGGCTCAGCCAAACCGAACCGAGACCTTGTCAGCAGCGACACGGCGCTGGGTGGAAGGGGGCAGCCGGGCGGCACATAAGCCCCGCGGAAGCGCGATATCATGAGAACGGGATTCCGCGCTCTTTCGGGCGGCCACCCATCTGGTTGCTCGGATTCTCCGGCTATTCAGCGCAGCAGGTTCCGGCCCTCGGCCATTCTCGACCGGCCTTATGTCATCGTCAGTTCCGGCGTCATGGCGGCCGACGACGAACACGAGGCGCGCCGGCAGTCCTGGGCGTACTCCCACGCCATGATGCGAATGTCGCAGGGCAAGTCCTTCGTCGTGCCGACGCCCGAGGAGGCCGAGATCTATCCCTACATAAGTCGGGAACGGCAGATAATCGAGATGTGGGACGCCAAGACCATGGTTGGAACCGGCGAGCAGGTGGTCGAAATGCTCAATGCCCGGCAGAAGCTGACGGACGCTGACGAGATGATGATATTGAACCTCGGGCATACCCCGTCCGCGATCCATCGCTCCACCGAGTTGATTGCCGACATCTACTGCATGCCGGACCGTGAGCGATAAGGTTCGCGGCGTGTCCTCTCAGTACCTATCGGACTTGGCCGGATCGCCTCTTGATCCCAGGCATACTCTTCAACCTTTCGTAGCGGGATCATCAACCGGATCGCGCTTGCCGCGGTTCGGGCGGTTGTGGAACATGTTGGACGCCCTTGTTTCGAAGTCGCGTTGATAGCTAGAACTGCTCAGTTCTTCCGTGCGGCAGCGATCGAATCCCGCAGCGCCTGCTTGTCCATTGCGCCATGATGGACCCGTGTGTTGACAAGGAAAGCGGGAGTGCCTCCGAATCCGAACGCGTTCGCCTGGTCCATGTTACGGCCGAGGATTCCGTCGATGCGGTCTTGATCCTTCTTGAACGCGGCGAGAAGAGTCTCGGGATCTAGCCCAGCCTTCTTCAACACGGCGTCAACGTCCTCGTTGCTGAGGCGACCCTTGGTCGACATCAATGCGTGCAGGGCCTTCTCGTAATCCTTGCCGGCGGCGAGCACGAGGCTCGAGGCGTGAACGGATGGTGCTCCAAGGATCGGCCAGTCCTTCATCACCAGACGAACCTTTCCGTCCTCTCGCACGACCTCCATCAGGTCCTTGTGGCCGCGCTTGCAGAAGGGGCATTGGTAGTCGAAATATTCGGCGATCGTCACGTCGCCGTCGGGATTGCCGAGCACCGGAATCTGCAGATCGAACAGAACTTCCTCGACCGTCAGTTCGGGTTGCGCAAGGGCAGGCAGGGGCAGCACCGCGGTCGCCAGGCCGGCAGCGGTTGCCTTCAGCAGGTGTCTTCTGTTCAGCATGCAATGGTCTCCTTCTTCAATCGTCTTCGGGTTGCAGTTCGGAAATCCTCGACTGCAATGTTTCGCGCGAGATTTCGCCTAGATGAGCATGCTTCAGAGTGCCGTCAGCACCTACGAAGAGCGTCGCCGGCAGTCCCGGCGCGCCATAATGGCGCGCAAGACCGCCAAACGGATCAAGAAGCACGGTGTTGAGCGAAACCCCGGCATCCTCGAGGTAGCGTTTGATGACGTCCCGGCTCTCGCCCTGATTGGCGAAGATGAACTCGGTTCCTTCTGAGGCCGCCGCCACTTCCGCCATCATCGGCATTTCGCGCCGGCAAGGCGGACACCAGGAGGCCCAGAGGTTGATCACCTTGGGGGCAGTGCCCGCAGCGCCAAGTGCATGCTGGCCCCCGGCAAGCGTTTCGAATGTAGACGCGGGTAGAGCGATGGCGGAGGTGCCGCCGGACAGCTGCCAGGCCGTGTTCCACACCGCCAGCCCCACAGCCAGCGGAAGCAGCGACCATAGACGCAGGCGCGCCGTGCGGAGCACCAGAAGGACGCTGAGCAGCACGGCGGCAAGCCCGGCCGGCCAATAAAAGCCCCCGTCCCAGAAGGCGAAGATGCGCAGCGGCTCTTTCGTGAAGGTGTTCCAGTGAACCACTACATGTCCGGCTCGTGCTGCCGCGCCGCCTCCAAACAGCACCCATGACGACCACGCTTGGAACCGGCCATCGATCCGGCGGGTCAGCATTGCCGTGATCAAGACGAAGGCAAAGATGCCGAGGACAACGGCATAGCGATCGGCCGCAAGCACCAGCGGCCCGAGAGTCACGGCGTTCATGTCAATGCATCTCCACCTGGGCGGCCGAGCGCGTCAGGGATTCGATACTCACGTCACCCACCAGCCGGGTCCCGGAGACTTCACGTGAGTTGTTGAAGAACAGCATGGTCGGCGGGCCGGCCACCCGGAGCTGTTTCATCAACTCGGCGTTCTCCTTATCGAGATCCGTGAGGTCGGCTTTCACCAGATGGAACTTGGACAAGGCCTGCCGCACGCCCTTGTCCGGAAGGATGCCGCGCTCAATTGTGCGGCAGGTCACGCACCAATCGGCGGTGAAGTAGACGAGCGTCGGCTTGTCTTCAGCGGATGCGATCCTCGCCTGCAGGTCGGCAGCCGAGGCTATGGGCGTGAACTCTAGTTCCGCGACGGGCGGACCGGAAGTTCCACGGCCGGCGAACACTGCAAGGGGCCTCAGCGGATCCGTGGCTCCGGCCGTAGCTCCGACCATCAGGATTGCGCCATAGATCAGGGAAATGCCGCCTGCCCCGCGAACTGCGATCTGCGCCGATGTCTGAGACAGACTGGCAGACAGGGCGAAGCTCGCCAGCCCAATCAACAGGACGGCCCAGAGCGCTAGCTCGGATCCAGGCGGCAGGAGAGGCGTCGCAACCCAGACGGCGGTCGCAAGAAACAGGAATCCGAACAGTCGCTTGATATGCTCCATCCAGGCGCCTGCACGTGGCAGCACCCCACCACCGAGCGTGCCCAAAGCGACCAGAGGCGATCCCTTGCCGATCCCGAGCGCAAACAGAGCGGCCGCCCCGAGCATGACGTCGCCTGTCTGCGCAATGTAGATCAGCGCTCCCGCAAGCGGAGCGGTGACGCAGGGTCCCACGATTAGCGCCGACGAGAAGCCGAGCAGGGCGATCGAGCCCGTCGAACCGCCCCAGCGGCCGGTGCGCCGGGCAATCCAGTTCGTCCAGGCCGAAGGCAGTTGCAGTTCGAACAGCCCGAACATGGACAATGCCAGGATCACGAAGACCGCAGCAATAACACCGGTGGTCCAGGACGACTGCAGGACCAGCTGAATATTCTGGCCGGACCATCCGGCTACACCGCCTAGCAACGCAAAGGCCGAGGCGAGGCCAAGGACATAGGTCGAAGACAGGACGAATCCTCTGCCGGGCGTCAGGCGCTCGCCCTCGCGCGCCAAGGCGCCGGTAAGGATTGGGTAAATCGGGAAAACGCAGGGGGTGAAGGCGAGCAGCGCCCCAAACAGGGTGAACATGGCGAGCACGAGAGGCACGCCGCCTTTGCCCAGAAACGACTGGACGAGGCCCTGATCGGCGGAAATCTCCAATCCGGCAGAAACGGATTGCGCCTGGGATCCCGTGTTGGCGGGTGACGATGCGACGTCTTCCGTCGACCACTCAACCGCCATCTGATCTGTAGGAGAGGAGCCCGAAACTGCAAGCGTAACGGGGTCTATGAGCCGCTTCTCCGGCGCGTAGCAGATGCCGCCTTCCTGGCAGCCCTGGTACACGATCTCGACCCGACCGGCACCGGGCTGGGGAACCGCCGCCTCCGCCTCATCATAGTAGATCTCCGATTGGCCAAAGTTGGGGTCGTCCTTGGCGATGCCTGGGGCAGTCTCGATGTCGAGGTTCGCGCCGTCCTCCGCACGGGCCGCCAAGCGGTCGCGATTCAGGTAGTAGCCCGCCGCGATCTCCCACTTCACCGAAAGCGATCCTTCAGGGCCACGCGCCACCGACATCGCGAATGCTTCATCCACCGACAGCGGCTCTGCTGGTGACCCGCCTGCGGCCGGCGAAGCGGCCTGCACCGCGAGCATGCCGAGGATGGCAATCGCCGTTCTCATCATTGCAACTGTCCCTCCAGCCGACGGGGCGTCGATCCTTATGTTTGGCCGGGTGCGGGACGGAGCTTAAGGCAGCCTTAAGGTACGCAGGCTTCGACGCGGGCCATTCAATCAGCAGAAGGTGCAGAGAATGGCGCGCGGTTCAGAGCACGATACGGAAGGCGGCGTTCCGACCAGGACCATGATCGGCCGCTCCATGGGGCGGCGAGCGTTCGTCGTAGGGGCTGGCGCACTTGCCCTTTCAGGCTGCGTTTCTACTCCCGAAGAGCCCTCTCTCACGGTCGCCGAACCTCCGCCTCCCAGTTCGAAGCCGACCGTGCCGCCGATGTACTATGAAATGCCGAATGAGCGCTTTCCGATCGCGGAGGTCGATATCGCCAAGCTCGACCAACGCTTCTGGCGCACCGAGGTCGATTATCCGACACAGGAGAAGCCGGGCACCCTCATTGTCGACACGCCTGCAAAGTATCTCTACCACGTAAAGGCCAATGGCCGAGCCACCCGCTACGGCATCGGCGTCGGACGGGACGGGTTTGCGTGGGCAGGGCAAGCCATCGTCGCATATAAGCGTCAGTGGCCGCGCTGGACGCCGCCGGACTCCATGGTCGCGCGACAGCCTGAACTCGAACCCTACAGCATCGAAAATGGAGGCATGGGCCCCGGGCTGAAGAACCCGCTTGGCGCGCGCGCCCTGTACATTCATGAGAATGGCGTAGACACCCTCTACCGCCTCCACGGTACGCCGCAGGCGTCCAGTATCGGCAAGGCTGTTTCGTCAGGATGCATCCGGCTTATCAACCAGGATGTCATCCACCTCTACAACGAGGTTCGCGACGGGAGCCGGATCGTGGTGGTCCCCGATCCGGCCATGAAGCACCTCCTCGTCGGCTGACGCTGCCATCGAATTGGCAACAAGCAATGCCCTGGGGAACGGCTCTTATGGAAACACGGTAGATGCGGATCCTGGTAGTTGAAGACGACCCTGTGCTGGTTGATGGCTTGGCCGCAGGTCTCGGACTGGCGGGCTTCACCGTCGACACGGTCACCACGTGCGAGGACGCTTCCGCCGCACTCGAGGCGCAAACCTACGACACGGTCGTACTCGACCTGATGCTGCCGGATGGCTCCGGGCTCGACGTTCTGAGCTCTCTGCGGCGTCGCAAGAACGCGACGCCGGTGGTGCTGCTGACAGCACGCGACCAGGTAGCCGACCGCGTTGCAGGGCTCGACGCCGGCGCGGACGACTATGTCGGAAAGCCCTTCGACCTCGACGAACTCGCCGCCCGCATACGGGCAGCGGCGCGACGAGGCGCGGGTCGTGCGTCGGGCGTTCTTGAGTGGCGAGGCGTCGTTCTTGATCCCGCCCGGCAGGCAGCCAGTCTCCACGGCGGGCCGCTAACCTTGACGCGGCGGGAGTTCGGAGTTCTCCGCGCTCTCATGGAGCGTCCGGGATCGCCGGTTTCCAGGGCGGCGCTCGAGGAAACGCTGTATGGCTGGCAGGAGGAAGTCGAAAGCAACGCCGTCGAAGTGCACATTCACAAGCTGCGCTCCAAGCTGGGCGCTGGCTTCATCAAAACCGTTCGCGGGCTGGGTTACCGGCTGGCGGAGGAAAGTCCGTGAACTCGATCAGTTCCAGGCTCCTCACGGTTCTCATCGCGTCGACGGGACTGGTCTGGCTGCTCGCAGTCATTTGGATCTATGCCAGCACACAGGCCGAGGTCGAACGGGTCCTCGACGCGAGGCTCATGGAAGCCGCTCGCATGGTCAATTCGCTGCAGGCGGAGCGTCGCATCGAACTGGCGCTCGCCGATGGTGGCGCGAGCCCACTGACACAACTCGCGATCGAGGACGACTCCTACGAGCGGCAGCTCTCATGCCAGATCTGGTCTTTGGACGGGAGGCTGGTGGGACGCTCGGAGCACGCCCCGGACGATCGGCTGACGGACGCAGGCACCGGCTTCTCCGAAAGGACGGTGGATGGCGAGGCGTGGCGTGTCTACTCGATCGAGAACCCGGATCTTGGTGTCCGTGTTATGGTCGGGGACAGCCGTCATGTCCGCGATCGCCTCGTCGGGGATGTCGTCAAGGGGCTCTTGATACCAGCCGGCCTCATCCTGCCATTCCTCGCAGGCGTGATCTGGATCAGCGTTCGGCGGGGCATGTCCCCACTGAACGGAATAGCAAAGGCGATATCGTCCCGGGCGGCGAGTGACCTCAGTCCGCTCCGAAACGAGAACCTGCCCAGAGAGATCGCGCCCGCTGTCTACGCGCTCAACGACCTCTTCAGCCGTGTCAACGAAGCCCGCGAACGAGAGAAGAGTTTTACTGCGTTTGCTGCGCACGAACTGAAGACTCCCTTGGCTGGCCTCAAGACGCAAGCACAGGTCGCGCTCGCCAGCCGCGATGGCGCTATCCACGCCAACGCACTCCGGCAGATCTCGGCGGGAGTGGATCGGTCGGACCGACTCGTGCGGCAGCTACTCGATCTTTCAGCCGTCGAGGCGAGCGACGGGGTCCTAACTATGGAAACCGGTCGCCCGATGAAAATCATCGAAAGGGTGATGAAAGAGATGCCCCAAGCGCCGGGACGCATGAAGATGCTATCGAGAGCAGATGACCAGGATATCGTGGCGCTGTTCGACCCAACCTTGCTGACGCTTGCTCTGCGGAACCTGGTCGAGAACGCACTCAACCATTCACCTCGCGATCGCACCGTTACGGTTCGTCTCGCGGAGGCCGCCGGGCGGGTCGACATCATCGTCGAGGACCACGGTCCTGGCATTTCCGAAAGCGAATTGCCACGGGTGACCGAGCGGTTCTTCCGCGGCCGCGCGAGATCCTCCACCGGGAGTGGCTTGGGTCTGGCGATCGTCAAGGAGGCAATAACGCGAATGGGCGGGACCTTGGTGCTGAAGAACCGTCAACCGCATGGAGTGTCGGCACTCCTGTCGATTCCGGTGCCGGAGGCATCATGATCTCACGGCGAGGGTTCATTGCAGGCTCGACAGCACCGTTGCTGTCCAGCGCTGCCGCTGCGCGCGGGCTTCCCGCGATTTCAGAGGTCTTGTTCGATCCTGTCCAACCCGTGCTCGGGAACCCGAAGGGCGATGTCACGATCGCCGAGTTCTTCGACTATGCCTGCCCATCCTGCAAGCAGCTTCATCCCGATCTGAAGCGGATCGTCGAGCAGGACGGCGGAATCCGCCTGCTGATGAAGGACTGGCCGATCAACGGCGAAAGTGCCTGGTATGCGTCGCGCATGGTCCTGGCTGCCGCGCGGCTCGGGCAGTATTCCGCTGCGCACTCGGCTGTCATCGAAATCACCGGCGGCCTGACATACCGTGCTGTCGACGACGCCATGCGCGCCCGTGAAATCGATGTGGCTAGGGTTCGAGATGCGCTCGAGCTCCATTTGGAAGAAATCGATGCGCTGCTTGCGCGCAACGCACAGCAGGCGCGCTTGCTTTCACTGCCGGGAACGCCTGCATTCATTGTTGGATCGAAGCTCCACCGGCGCCCCTTGAGCCCGGAAGATATCCGGCAAGCCGTTCAGGAGGCGCGCCGCAGCGGCTAGCGCGGTTCTCCGACGCAATAATTGCAAATTGTTGATTGCATTTTTCTGCAACCTAATTACGTTAGTGGTCACCGCTGACATTGAGCCCACTCGGGCGAAGAGTTGACGCATGAAACAGATATCCGACACGCTCTACGTTGGGCCGCAGTTGACGGCCGACGACATCCGTCAGGCCAAGGCGAAAGGGTTCGCCGCGATCGTCAACAACCGTCCTGACGGCGAAGAGCCCGGCCAGCCGAGCGCAGCCGAGAACCGGGTGGTCGCCCAGACCGCAGGGCTCGGCTACAGCCACATCCCGGTGGTGCCCGGGCAGATCGGCGAGGATCAGGTCCGCGCCTTCCAGAAGGCCGTTTCGGAAGCAGGCGGTGCGGTGCTGGCCCACTGCAAGACCGGCACGCGCTCGGCCACCCTCTACGCCATCGGCGAAGTTTTGGACGGTCGAATGACGAAGGACGAGGTGACGCCGCTCGGCCAGCGTCTCAGCCTCGATCTCTCCGGCGCAGTGAAGTGGCTGGACGCCCACGGCCGCTAAGTCCGAAGAACGCAATCCCTGACTGATGAGGATTTCCGTGAGCGCTGCAAAACCACTGGTGAAAGGCTTCTTCGACGAGCGCACCTTCTCGATCCAGTATGTCGTTGCCGACCCGGAAACGAAGAAGTGCGCCATCGTCGATGCGGTCCTCGACTTCGACGAAAAGTCGGGTGCCACCGCGACGAAGAACGCTGATGCCCTCCTCGCCTATGTCGAGGAGCAGGGATTCGAGGTCGAGTGGATCCTCGAAACCCATCCGCACGCCGACCATTTCTCCGCCGCACAATATCTGAAGGCGAAGACCGGCGCGCCGACGGCGATCGGCGAGAAGGTGGTCGAGGTTCAGAAGCTCTGGAAGGGCATCTATAACTGGCCGGATTTCCGGGCCGACGGCTCGCAATGGGACCGGCTGTTTGCCGAGGGCGAGACGTTCAAGGTCGGCCGCATTCCCGCCCGGGTGCTGTTCTCGCCGGGTCACACGCTGGCGTCGATCACCTACGTGATCGGCGACGCAGCCTTCGTCCACGACACGCTGTTCATGCCGGACTCGGGCACTGCACGGGCCGATTTCCCTGGCGGCAGCGCATCGCGGCTCTACTGGTCGATCATGGAGATCCTGTCGCTGCCGGACGAGACCCGCATCTTCACCGGCCATGACTACCAGCCAGGCGACCGCGAGCCCCAGTGGGAATCCACGGTTGCCGAGCAGAAGGCGAGGAATACGCACATGTCGAAGTGCACGAACGAGGCCGAGTTCGTGAAGGTCCGCGAGGCCCGCGACGAGACCCTGTCCATGCCGAAGCTGATCCTGCACGCGCTACAGGTCAACATGAACGGCGGGCGCCTCCCGGAGCCCGAGGCGAACGGAAGACGCTACCTGAAATTCCCGCTCGATGCACTCGAAGGCGCCGCATGGGACGACAAATGAAGCTCGATCTTGCTCCCGATACGGCCGAAATGGTCGAGAATGCGGGGGATGCGGCGGACTTCCTGAAGAAGCTCGCCCACCCGTCGCGGTTGATGATCGCCTGTGCGCTCGTCGATGGCGAGCGCTCCGTACGTGACCTGGAGGATACGCTAGGCATCCGCCAGCCGGGCCTGTCACAGCAGATCGCCGAGTTGCGCGAGGCGGGCTTCATAACCGGCCGCAAGGAGTCGAAGAGCATGTTCTATCGGCTCGCCGACGAGCGGATCGCCGAGTTCATTTCCCTGATGCACCGGATGTTCTGCGAAGTTCCGCGGAAGCATCGTTAGGAGCCAAATCATGACCGAGTTCACTCCCCTTGCCTCTCTGATCGGAGGCATGATGATCGGCCTGTCGGCCGTGCTGCTGATGCTGTGGGAGGGGCGCATTGCAGGAATCTCCGGCATCGCCTCACGGCTCCTGCCGCCCTATCGCGACGGCGCCTTCCTGTCTCGCTTCGGCTTCGTCATCGGACTGGTGGCGGCGCCGTTTGCGATGATGGCGCTGACGGGCCATCAGGTCGAGCAGACTGTCTCCTCCAACATTCCGCTGATGCTCGGTGCGGGCCTGCTGGTCGGCTTCGGCTCGGCATGGGGCCATGGCTGCACCTCGGGCCATGGCGTGTGCGGCCTGTCGCGGCTTTCGGCTCGCTCCTTTGTCGCGACGGCGGTCTTCATGGCGACCGCCTTCGTCACGGTGTTTTTCGCGCGTCACGTCCTCGGAGGCTGAGCACATGTCCTTCCTCGTCAATCTGATGCTCGGCCTCCTGTTTGGAGCGGGGCTCGTCGTCTCGGGCATGTCGGACCCGGCCAAGGTGCTCAACTTCCTCGACCTGTTCGGGACCTGGGATCCCTCGCTTGCCTTCGTCATGGGCGGGGCCGTGCTCGTCGCCTTCACCGGCTACCGCCTGGTCCTGTCGCGTGGGCAGCCAATCGTCGGCGGGCGTTTCCACCTGCCCAGGAAAACCGACATTGACGCCCGGGTGATCGCCGGCCCCGCCATCTTCGGCATCGGCTGGGGTCTCGGCGGCTTCTGCCCCGGGCCGGCGCTCACATCGCTCGGACTAGCGGCCGCCGGCACGCTCGTCTTCGTCCCGGCCATGATCCTCGGCATGTGGGTGGCGCGGGCGATCGGCGAAGCCCGGACTGGAACAGCAGCCGCGTGAGGCTGGAATAGCTATGCTCGACTTTGCCCAGTACCTCCTGGGCGCCCTTTCGGGTTCCCTGGTAGGCTTCTCCCTTGGTCTGTTCGGCGGCGGCGGATCGATCCTTGCCGTCCCCCTGATGGTCTATATGGTCGGAGTGCCCGTGGCGCATGTGGCAATCGGCACCAGCGCGATGGCGGTGGCCGCGAATGCGGCCGCGAGCCTGGCGAGCCACGCGCGGCGCGGCAACGTGATCTGGCGCTGCTCACTTATGTTCAGCGTGGCCGGCGTTGCAGGAGCCACGCTGGGCTCCACGCTCGGCAAGGCGCTGGACGGGCAGAAGCTGCTGTTCCTGTTTGCGCTGGTTATGATCTTTGTCGGCATCCGGATGCTCAAGAGCCGTGGAGACGAAGGTGTGCCAGGCGCCCAGTGCAACCGTGGCAATGCACCGAAGGTCCTGACTGCGGGCGGCATGACAGGGCTTTTCTCCGGCTTCTTCGGCATCGGCGGCGGCTTTCTGATCGTCCCTGGCCTGATCGCCTCTACCGGAATGCCGATACTCAACGCGATCGGTTCCTCTCTGGTGGCTGTCACCGCCTTCGGGCTCACCACCGCAGCAAACTATGCCTTCTCGGGCCTTGTGGACTGGATTCTTGCCGCCGTGTTCATCGCCGGAGGGATCGTGGGCAGCATGCTCGGCTCTATAGCGGCGCACCGCCTCAGCACCCGCAAGGGTGCGCTGAACACGGCCTTCGCACTTCTTGTCTTCGCCGTGGCGGGTTACATGCTGTGGAAGAGCGGACAGACCCTGATCGGGTGAGGCGGACGGTGGGAGAGCCCGGATTAAACATCTGAGGCAACCCTCCTCCACGGCGGCCAGAAATGGAACTCAGACTTGCGTCTACGCGAATGTATGACGTCTCGGATGAACTGTCGCAGTTCGTGTCCCGATCGCCACCAAATCCAGAGCCAATGCCCGCCTCGGCGGCAGCTCACGACGATGCTCGCCGACCTGAATGACCGCTTTTGAGTATCTGGAGCCTGAACCTGCCAGTCCGCTCTCGGCCCCAAGCTGCCAGTCAGCAACGCGCCCGATGTCGGCCGTTCACAGTCGCGCTGTTCGTCCCGAAAACGGACATGGATGGATCGACGCCACGAGTGTAGTTTCACAGGACGCCCGTCAAAGCCCAATTCAGTCGACGGCAGCGGTCTTAGATCGACCAGCGGATCCGGGCTCGGCTTCAGATGCATTCTAGCGCTTGGGCGAAAACATCGTCCCATTCATCGTCACTGACCTGCATCAGTCCAAGGCCTCTCAGCAGGAACAGTCCCTCAATGGCAAGAAAGGCCTGGCGAGCGCGCCTGCCTTCCGGCGTGGATGGTTCGGCTAGATCGAAGATCTCGCGATAGAAGGACTGGACGCGTTCGAGGTTGCCAGCTTCGTGCGAGAGAGCCGCCATGAGGTGGGCGGCCCGGGTCTGGAAGATGTGCTTCTGCTCGGCAGAGGCCCTCACATGGGCTCGCAGCCTATCAACAGGCTGGTCCCCGGCAGTAAAGGATTCGCGCTCGGCGATAAAGCGCGACAGTTCCCGTTTCAGCAGGTCCTGCACAAGCCCATCTTTTGAGGGGTAGGTGTAGGTCAAACCGCCCTTGCTGATACCAGCCTTCGCTGCCACCATGTCCATGGTGAAGGACAAGCCCCTGGTCTCCGTGATTAATTCCTCCGCCGCCGCGAGGATGGTGGCCTTGTCGATGCTTTTTGGTCTGGGCATGTCACCTCGCGTTGGAGAGATCACATTTCAGGGCTGGTCTGACCTCGTGCCGGATGTCACGCTGCGTGGCCGCCCCGGCGTGACACTCTTGCACAACTCAGTAGCGGAAGACGAACTCCGACCCGTCGGTGAAGCGGTTGAAACGATAGATCGACGGGTTGCAGGTGGTCTTCTCGCCCGCGATCATCTCCGCGATCATCTGGCCGGAGGCCGGCCCGGTGGTCAGCCCGTTGCCGGAGAAGCCGGTGATCAGGAAGAGCCCTGGGAGGTCCGGGATTTCGGTCACGAACTGTGTCGAGTCCGGCGTCGCGTCGATCATGCCGGCCCATTCCTCCTTGACCACGGCCTTCTCGTATTGCGGGAATGCCCGGCGCAGGTTGGCCAGCGCGGTGTCGTTCTCGTGGCGGTCGACCTCGCCCGACAGCATGCGCACCTGCTCGAACGGCGTGACCTCGTCATTGCCCCAACTCGACTTCATGCGCAGCGACTCGAATAAGTCTCTGCTCGGGCGCACTTTGACGAGATCGCCCGAATATCTCAGCGTCGGCAGGAAATCGAACAGGAAACGGAAGCTGTCCTTGGTGATCGGGGCAGCGCTGGTGCCGACGCCGACCGAAGTCTCGCCATCGGCCTGCATCCGCCAGGTGAAATCCGGCCCATACCCCGCGCCTGGCAGCGCGCCATCGATGCGGCTCAAGCGCTGCATGGAGGAGGCCAGCGTAAGCTGTGGCACGCGCACCCCGATATTGCCGGCGAAGAGCGAACTCCAGGCACCGCCCGCGATGACGACGTATTTGGTCTTGATGTGGCCCTTCTCGGTATGCACGCCGGCGACCTTGCCGCCCTCGCGCTCCACCGAACGCGCCGCGCAGGGGGCAACGATTTTCACGCCTTCGCGCATGGCTCCCATCGCGATCTTGGAAACGGAGTGGGTCGGTTCGGCCGTGCCGTCGCTTGCTTGATAGAGAGCCGCCTTGAACTTGGAGCCGGCGCCCGGGATGAGGGCATCGAGTTCAGAGCCTCTGATGATCTTGGAATCCATCTTGGGCTGAACCTCAAGCGCAGCCTTCAACCATTCCTGATGCATTTCGACCTCATCGTCGGAGCCGATCAGCGTGAAGTTGCCGGACTGGCGAAAGCCGATGTCCTCGCCGAAACGCCCTGCGAAGCCTTGCCAGAGGGCCTTGGACTGGTTGGTCAGTTCCAGCTTGCCGAGGTCCCAGCCATTGGAATAGATCCAGCCAAACGCGCGGCTCGACTGCTCGCCAGCCACAACGCCCTTCTCCAACAGAACCGTGCTCAGTCCTTTCTCGTTGAGAAAAAGCGCTGTGGAGATCCCGGCGATCCCAGCGCCGATGACCACGACATCCGCCTCGGCAGGTAGTTCGGTGAGCGTCTCCACTGGCATGGCGCGTGGCACAGCCGAGTTGATGTGCCAGCCGCGGCCGGACATGAGGCCGATCCCGAGGCCTGCACCGATCGCCGCGCCTGCGACGCCTGAACTCGCGCCAATGAGGAAGCTGCGCCTCGAGATAGCCATCTGAATTCCTTTGTCTTGAAGCAATTGCCGACCAAACCTTCGACACGCGGCGTCGGGCTGTTCCTCCCTCTTATATAAGACTGATCAGTCGGAAACAAATCCTCCGGTGAATGAGGTGGGGCGTCCGGATACTCACTCTGGAGCGCGCCCTCGGCACTGGCGGGCGAGAACGACTTGACGCTGCCGTGCGCCACCGCCGAGAGGTGCCACTTGCCCTTGAAGGCGGTGTGATAGCCCTGGCCGCGCAGCAGGTGCCCGATGGTCGGAATGTCGCGGGACAGCTCGCCGATCCAGGCGAAGTTGGTGTTGTCCCAGGGGCCGGTGTGCTTGGCGTGCACGTCAGTCCATCGTCGCGCGCGAGGGCGTGCACATTGGCGCGGTGCAGTATTGCCGGTCGAGCTCACGCCTTGCGCCTCAAGGCGCCGCATGGCCGGCGCCTCCACCGCGTCCGGCACCTGCATGTGGGTCTGCCACTGGTCCATGCAGAGGATCAGAATGTCAAGCCGCCGTTTGCCCTCAGCCGGCGCGGAGGTAACTGGAGCACTTGCTTGGGGCGAGGTCGCGGGCAGGCCCTGAGCCTCTGTAGCTGCCATGGATGCGGAGGCCGCCATCCCCAAGAGCACAGTGCGTCATCTATGCTCTGTTCATAGGACATGTCCCGTTCGAGTCCGCACCATCCAGCAAAAGCGATATGGGTACGCCCGGTGACGATCGCCTCTCCGCACCGCGGGTCGATGGCGCAGGAATTTGATGCTGCCCGACCCGGAATGTCGGCGATGGGCCGGCCGGCGGTCTGGCGCCAAACCTTCAACTCCACGCGAGGGTTCCGCCGGATTTGGCATGCCTTCGCTACGTACAGGTAAAGCGGACGTTTGGACGGACATTCAGTGGACCGCTATGGGTTAGCTCACGAGATGCGCGAGGACAATCCTCCGCACCGAGCATTCTACCAAGGCAGCACATCGGGCGATACGCCGCGACTTCTGGTCGCTAAGCTCGGCCAGGACGGTCACGACCGTGGCGCCAAGGTCATCGCCTCGGCCTTCGGCGACATCGGCTTCGAGGTGATCGCCGGGCCGCTCTTCCAGACGCCGGA
>NZ_JABVCF010000003.1 GCF_014595955.1 Pseudaminobacter soli (ex Zhang et al. 2022) | reverse complement strand
GGCGCTCACCGTCGCCCTACAATAAGGGGGTCAAAATTGGACGCCGATCAGGGGTCAGTTTTGCGCGCCGATTGACAACGTTGGCGGTGCACTGACAGTCACAGGTGCGCTAACAGCCACCGGAAGCGTCTCCACAAACGGTGTGTTCCGAGCAATCAACACCGACGCTGCGACCGCTCCGGGGTTCTCTTGGACAGGGGATACCAACACCGGAATTTGGAATGCGGCTGCTGACTCCATCGGCTTCAGCACAGGCGGCACAAATCGCCTCACTCTTTCAACCACTGCACTGACTTCTACAGTTGGCTACTCCGGCACAACCGGAACATTCAGTGGTGCTGTCACTGGTGCATCGTTCTCAGGCGTTGGTACTTCACTGACGGCTTTGAACGCAACCAATTTGACTTCTGGTACAGTCCCAAGTGCTCGTATTGCTGGTGCTTACACTGGGTTCACCAATATCACTGGTAGTGGCATCGCAGACTTCGCCAAGTTCAATGGCAACGACGCCGATTCCGCAGCGGCTCCGTCCTTTACATGGACAAGCGACCCCAACACCGGAATGTGGGCCGCTGGTGCCGACCAAATTGGCTTCACCACAGGCGGTGTCAACAGAATGACGCTGTCAACTTCAACCCTTGATCTCGGGCTTCGTCTGAATCTCACGTCTACAAGTGAAGCTATCCGTCTTGACGCGCCAACAACCGGCAACGATCCATATATCTCGTTCTACACGGCAGGAACCAGACAGGGTTATTTCCAATCACAGGACGGCTCAGCAACATCGAACGGTCTGAAGCTTGTTAATGAGCAAGCAGCCACAAACCTTACCTTGGTTCTGCGCAATTCTGGTTTGGCTTCGGACGGTCTCGGGTTCGTTGTAGGATCAACTGGTTACGATGTTTACCACACAGGCAATGATAGTGGATTAGCTAAATCAGCCACATCAATCACAGCTGGTAATGGTTTGTCAGGTGGTGGCACTCTTGCTGCAACTAGAACAGTCACACTCGGTACACCTAGTTCACTGACTCACGCAACCACAAACGCTGTAACTACAACAAGCCACACTCACGATGTGACTTTGGCTACTGCTGCGGAAATCCGCAATAACACTAACGCAATTTTGGGCGTCAATGGTGTTTGGTCTGCGGCTGGTATCGTGACAATTCCGTATGCAGCTTCAGTAGCTATTGATTTCGCCACGCTTATCAATGGCACAATGACGCTGACTGGCAACTGTACGTTGGCAAACCCAACTGGAACAACGAACGGTCAATCCGGCTTTATTCGCATCATTCAAGATGCAACGGGAGGCAGAACGCTTTCATTCGGTACATCTTGGAAATTCGAGAATGGTGTAACACCAACTCTAACAACCAGCGCAAGCGCGCTCAACTTCTTGTTCTATCAGGTCTATAACTCAACAACCATTTACGCGACCATCGCAAGAGGATTGGCGTAATGGTTCCGGGGTCTCTTGCTGTAAGGGTAGTTGGCGCTGTTAACGGTGTCGCACCCGGTTCTCAATCCTATACGTCACCCGGCACTTATTCGTGGTCCGTCCCGAAGTACAACACGCTCACAGTCGAGATGTGGGGAGCCGGTGGTGAAGGAACATCCATTGGTGGAAGCACAGGTAACGATTTTCCAGGTGCTAACGGTGGTAATACAACTTTCAAAGGCATGGTTGCTGGTGGTGGCCAAGGTGGACTTGGAAACACATCCGGTGGTGCCGGAGGTACTGCGACCGGAGGAACTACAAATACGGTAGGTGGTACTGGTGCCAACGGAAGTGATTATAGCAGAACTGCGGGCGGAAGTCCTGATCCTGCGATTGGCGGTAAAGGTGGTGATTCACCAAACGGTGGCGCCGGTGGTGCGCAAATTAGCAGAACTGCGAACGGAGGTGTAGGCGGCAATGATGGAGCTTCACCCGGAGGCGGTGGGGGTGGCTCAGTTTATAAGTTCAATAACGGGATCAATGACATTGGTAAGGGTGGCAAAGGTGGTGGCGGCGGTGGATATGTGAAAAGAACATATACAATTGGTGCAGCGGGAGCTCCCGTTCCCGGAACAGCAGAAACAGCAGTTGTTGGCGCTAGAGTTGCCACTACTGGTCAGAACGGTGGTCTTGGTGGCAATGGTAGAATCGTATTTACATGGAGTTAATTAATGCCTTTGTTTAAAGAAGTAGAAGGTCAATTTTTGCAGTGGGTTGGTGAGCCAGTCGGTGACGTGCGTCATCCAATGAATATTGAAGAATTCTGGTCAGACGAGGATCTTGAGGCAATCGGCCTCTATCGCCCTGTTGAACCCGATCCGATTCCAGCTGGAAAAGTGGCAACACTGACCCATCCAGCACGTGTCAATGGCGTGGTGAAGTATGTTCATACGCTGGTTGATGCGACCGTGACCTCCGAGGAGGTCAATGCGGAAGCTTTAAGACGTATCGAACAAGGGTTCAGGTTCAATGGGAAAATGTTCGACAACGACACGCTTTCGAACCGTCGTATCAGCGGAGCAGGAACGCTAGCTCTTGCGGCTATCACGCAGGGGAAATTGCCCGGCGATTACCACTGGCATCTGACACAGGCCGAGATTGACGCTGGCGGTTTGCCATTCAGCTGGATCGTGAAAGACAACACCACAATGCTACTCGATTGCCATCAGGTGTTCGAGCTTGGACAAGCAGCGGCTGCGTGGGAAAAGGCTCATGTGTTCGCTGCGAGAGCACTCAAGGATATGGGTCCGGTTCCGCTGGATTATCGAGACGACAAGCACTGGCCTTCAGTGTGATACGAGCTACCAATCAACAAATAACAATAAGAGAGGGAACAACCTCCAATGGAATACGACAAAATCTTTTACATCATTGGATTCTTGATCACGTTCGCGGGCGCATTTTTAGGTATCTTCAAATGGGTTAGCTCACAGGTTCAGGGTGTGAGAGATTTGAACGATGATACGAGAAAAGAGTTGAACGACTTCAAGGTGAAGGCATCAGAGACGTTCGCCACCAAAGACAACCTCGATGTTCGAATCGATCAGGTCCTTGACGTGCTAAAAAGCATCTCAACGAGACTCGACAACTTCTATAGCTTGCTGATCAGAAGGGACTGACAGGCCGATTTCAGCCTCACTGACAAGCGTTCGGAGTCTCGGCTAGGGCAGGGGACTTTGGATGAAAAAAGAGGGAGCACAGAGGCTCCCTTTTTAGTCTGTCGCTGTATGTCGATCTTCAGACTGGTGCGTTGTCTCGTGGCTTCCTCGCTGTGACGTGGAGGATACCATACCCGATCACGCCACCGATGGCATATATGATCCAAGCCTGACCGTAGTTAAGAGCTCCATCAGAACCCACCACATATAAAGCTGGGGCGATGAAAACCATCAGGATCACGCCCAACGCATAAGACTGCCGCAGTGTGACGTTCGTCATCACTTTCCGTAGAACCCATGCGATGAGCGCTCCAAAAAGCGCCGCCGATACAGCCGCCCCTAAAATCTGTCCCATTTCTTCGCCTCCCACTCCCTTTCTATGGATCTTCCTATTGGATGAAAAATGAGGGAGCGCAAGGCTCCCCGTTTGTCTTTGTCGAACTTAGAAGAAGCCACCGGTCGCGAGCGCTCCCGTCAGGCAGATCGCCCAAATTATCGCGACCAGCACCTGCTGTTGTCTTTGCGTGAATCCCATTTCAATTCCTCCATGCGGTTTGGAGAGGACGGATCATCCCATCCTCTTCCAGATATTTAGTAGCCATTCCCGTTCGTGGTTTGTTCACTTAATGGATCGCGCCTCCTCAATCTCCCGAGACCACCGCTTCGACAGATACGGACGGCGGTTGTTGATCAGTTCGTTCTCGATCTTGGTGAGAACCTGATCCAGCATCCAGTTCTTCAGCTTCAGGCTCTCGACCATTTCTTCCAGTTCTTTCTCACGAGACATAGGTGTGCATCCCCATCAAAGCATACAGCTTACGGTTGCACCATAGCTGAAAACGGGTTGTGGGTAAACGAAGCCAACGCAAGAAACGAAGAAAACAGCTAACGAACAAATCAGCAGTTCGAAGCCCCCAATGAGTTTACTGCTAACCCGAGTTAGCCTAAAACCGTGATGGAATTTCCTTGACAGGGGGATTCGGATGGAAGATGGGTTCGACCAAAGTTTCTGAAAGGGAGAAGGTAATGCCAATCGTTTCGAGCAGAGTCAGCCGCATCGATGAGATCGAGAAATTTTACAAAGAGGTAGATGCGAAGCCGCAGGAGACCACGATCGCGGACTTCGTGAAACAGACCGCGAAAAAGTTCGACATCACCGAGCAAAATGCCCGCACATACGTCTACAAAATCCGGAAGAGACTCGGTGCCAAAGGCTGACGAAAAACGGGTCAGCAGAGACGAAAAAGGAGGGGCATCGACCCCTCCTTTTTTATGCGCAGCGTTTTTACGGATTCCGCTGCGATTCCAATGCCTTGCTAAAACGCCGTTTTTATACGTTCAGCGGATTTCCCTTTGTAATCAACGTTTAGCGTAAATAACCCGTTAACTAAGCTTAACTTCTCGTTTGGATTTCCGGCGTGGGTCGCGGCTACCAGTCGCACAGGCCTCAACTTTGGGATGGTTGCGACCTTGGGGAATGGCGGTTATAGCCGGCCCCAATAACGAGCACGCTTGAGGCGATTTGAACTGAGGCGTTAAAAGCAAACCGCGGGTGGCCGCTGCTCTGGGGCCAGCCATTCCAGCATCCGGCTTGTGGGTGCGCATAGGGAAAAACAGAAAAATGATGAAACCCTTGAGAGCCGGCGACGCTGCCGGTGAAGAATTTGTTGCCTTGTCGGAAGGCACGGACGGCGAAGACAACCTGATGAAGATCGGCGACATGGCGAAGGCGTTCGACGTGACGCTCCGCGCCCTGCGCTTCTACGAGGACAAGGGCCTGCTCAGCCCGATCCGTGAAGGCAGCGCTCGGCTCTATACGCGGCGCGACCGCGCCAGGCTGAAGCTGGTCCTGCTCGGCCGCAAGCTCGGCTTCTCTCTTCGCGAGGTGAAGCAGATGATCGACCTCTACGACCCGACCGGTTCCAACGCGAAACAACTGCGCCTCACTCTCGACAAGTCGGAAAAACAGCTCGGCCGGCTGCAGAAGCAGCGCACCGCAATCGACGAGGCGATCGCAGAATTGAACAAACTGATGACGGAGGTCCGCCGCAGGCTTTCGGAGCGGACGGTCGCTTCGTCGAATCCCGGCTGACGGACGGCCGCAAGGCCGGTTTTTCTCTGAAGGATACAAGCGAAGGGCGGTGGGCCGAAAGGTCCGCCGCCCTTGTGCTTTGAGGCTGAGGAACCGGCGCGCCGGAATTGACGTTTACGCAAACGTCAATTATTGGTTGCTCGTGATCGTCCACTCTGGCCGTCGCACATGTTAGCGTCTGTCGACGGGCCGTCCAGGAGGAAGCATGCCGACATACCAGGCTCCGGTCGCGGATACGCTTTTCGTGCTTCGCGAAGTGCTCGGATATGAGCGCTACAGCAATCTTCCCGGCTTTTCCGATGGAACTCTGGACGTCGTCGAGGCGATCCTTGGCGAGGGCGCCAAGCTGGCCGAGGCGGTGATGCTGCCGCTGAACCGGGTCGGAGATATCGAAGGCTGCTTGCGCAGCGAGGATGGCTCGGTCGCCACCCCGAAGGGGTTCAAAGAGGCATTCGACCAGTACAACGAAGCCGGATGGATGGGGCTGGCAGCACCTGAGGAGTTCGGTGGCCAGGGGCTGCCCTACTGCCTGCACAATGCGGTTTCCGAGTACATGGTGTCGGCGAACATGTCGCTGATGATGTATGCCGGGCTGACCCAGGGCGCCATTGCCGCCATCATCACGCATGGCACGGACGAGCAGAAGCAGACCTATCTGCCGAAGATGGTCGCCGGCACCTGGACCGGCACGATGAACCTCACCGAGCCGCATTGCGGCACGGATCTGGGCCTTCTCCGCACCAAGGCGATCCCCGTAGGAGATGGCACTTACCGGATATCCGGCCAAAAAATCTTCATCTCCGCTGGCGAGCACGACATGGCCGAGAACATCATCCATCTGGTGCTGGCGCGGATCGAAGGTGCGCCAGAGGGGACCAAGGGTATCTCGCTCTTCATCGTGCCGAAGTTCATCCCTGACACGGACCGAAATCCCGGCAAGCCCAATGGCGTCTCGTGCGGCTCCATCGAGGAGAAGATGGGCATCCATGGCAACGCCACCTGCGTGATGAATTTTGACGAGGCGGTCGGGTACCTGATCGGCGGCGAGAATGCCGGGCTCAAGGCCATGTTCACCATGATGAACGAGGCGCGCCTCGGCGTCGGCCTGCAGGGCCTGTCGATCGCCGAGATCGCCTACCAGAATGCGGTCGCCTACGCGAAGGAGCGCCTGCAGGGCCGCTCTCTGTCCGGAGCGAAGGCACCCGAGAAGAAGGCCGACCCGATCATCGTGCACCCCGACGTGCGCCGCGCCCTCATGACCATGAAGTCGTTCAACGAGGCCGGCCGCGCCCTGATCCTCTGGACGGCGCTCCATTCCGACATCGTCCATCGCTCACCCGACGAGCAGGAGCGCCAAATTGCCGACGATCTCCTCGGCCTCATGACTCCGATCGTGAAGGGCGTGCTCACCGACAAGGGATTCGAGCACGCAGTCATGGCGCAGCAGGTCTTTGGCGGCCACGGCTATATCGAAGAGCACGGAATGAGCCAGTTCGTGCGCGATGCGCGCATCGCCATGATCTACGAGGGCGCCAACGGCATCCAGGCGCTCGACCTCGTCGGCCGCAAGCTCGCTTTGAACGGCGGCCGCGCCGTCCAGGCCTTCTTCAAGGAAGTGGGCGAGTTCTGCGAGGGGGGGCGCTCCGACGACAGGATGGCCCCGTTCACCAAAGCGCTGAAAAAGGGGCTCAACGACCTTCAGGCGGCAACGCTCTGGCTGATGCAGAATGCGATGCAGAAGCCCGAGAACGCGGGCGCGGCCTCGACCGACTACATACATCTCTTCGGCCTCGTCTCTCTGGGGTATATGTGGGGCCTGATGGTAAAGGCCGCGCAAGAGAAGCTGGCGAACGGCGCGGGCGAGGTGGCTTCCTTCTACGAGCACAAGATCGTCACCGGACGGTACTTCATGGAGCGGGTCATGCCCGAGACAGGTGCCCACCTCGCCCGCATCTCGACCGGCGCCGACACCATGATGGCGCTGCCCGCGGAGGCGTTTTAAAGTGCGCGGCAGCGTCCCCCTCCCCCTTGAGGGGAGGGTGGCCGCGAAGCGGCCGGGAGGGGTGCGCGCGGCCGCACGCCGACCTTGTCTGGCCCAAAACGTTGGGAGGGTGAATTCCATGCCTCGTACCCGCGTCAGCTTCGAAATGCGGCAGAAGGCGCGTTCGCCACGCCTTCATGCGACCAAGGCTGAGTCGCTCCTCTGGTACGAACTCCGAGCATTCCGCGCTGAGGGTCTGGTATTTCGAAGGCAGCAGCCGATCGGACCGTACATTGTGGACTTCGTCTGTCCGTCCGCCAGGCTGGTCGTTGAGGTCGATGGCGATGGACACGAGACTGAGGCGGGCGAGCGACATGATCTCAACCGCGACCTCTATTTGAGGTCGTTGGGATTCATCGTTCTTCGGATCGACGAGCCGGATGTGATGCACAGCGCGTGGCACGTCGCTCAACTGGTGAAGGAGAAGGCCGAGCGTCTCGTCGCCGACCCCTCCCGGCCGCTGCGCGGCCACCCTCCCCTCAAGGGGGAGGGGGACGTCGGCGCCGCGGCCTCTTCCGGTGGAGGAAAGATATGACCTCCGATCCCGCCACCATCCTCGGCACCCCGAAGCCGGCTTGGGCCGCCGCCGACGTCGCCATGCTCTATGACATGGCTCGCCGGTTCATGACCGACGAGATCGCGCCGCATTACGAGACCTACGAGAAGAACGAGATTGTCGACCGCTCCGCCTGGGAGAAGGCCGGCGCCGCGGGCCTGCTCTGCGCCTCCATGCCCGAGGAGTACGGCGGCTCCGGCGGTACTTACGCCCATGAGAGCGCGATCATAGAGGCAATCGGCCATGTAGGCGTCGACGGCTTCGGCATCGTGCTGCACAACGCCATCGTCGCCCCTTACATCCTCCACTACGGGTCCGAGGAGCAGAAGCGCAATTGGCTGCCGCGGCTCGCGACGGGCGAACTGATCGGCGCCATCGCCATGACCGAGCCGGGCGCTGGGTCGGACCTTCAGGGCGTGAAGACCCGCGCGGAGAAGGATGGCAACCAGTACCGCATCAACGGCTCGAAGACCTTCATCACCAACGGCCAGCACGCCAACCTGATCATCGTCGTCACCAAGACCGATCCCGCGCAAGGCGCCAAGGGTGTCTCGCTGATCGTGGTCGAGACGGACGGCGCGCAAGGTTTCGAGCGTGGGCGCAACCTCGACAAGATCGGGCTGAAGGCGAACGACACCTCTGAACTGTTCTTCAACGACCTGCGCGTGCCCACCGCCAACCTGCTGGGGACCGAGGAGGGGCAGGGCTTCGTGCAACTCATGCAGCAACTGCCGCAGGAGCGCCTGCTGATCGCCGGCCAGGCGATCGCCATGATCGAGCGGGCGCTCGCCGTCACCATCGACTACGTCAAGGAGCGACAGGCATTCGGCCGTCCGATCCTCGATTTCCAGAACACCCAGTTCAAGCTCGCTGAAATGAAGACCGAAGCCACGATCGGCCGCGTCTTCTACAACGATTGCGTCGCGCGCCACATCTCCGGAGGTCTCGACACGGTGACCGCCTCGATGGCCAAGTCGTGGCTGAGCGATCTCCAGTGCAAGATCGTGGACGAGTGCCTGCAACTCTTCGGCGGCTACGGCTATATGAACGAATACCCGATTGCCCGCATGTATCGCGATGCGCGCGTGCAGCGCATCTACGGCGGCACCAACGAGATCATGAAGCTTCTGATCGCCAGGAGTTTGTAGGACACAGGTAAAGCAAGCCCCCCACTCGGGCCGCTTCGCGGCCACCTCTCCCCCGTCGAGCGGGGGAGAGGTGTCGAGAGAAGCGAGACGGAGTGGGGGTCGACAACGTAGCGAGGGCAGCGGCTATCGTGCCGTTACCTTCCATTGAAGGAGACCACCATGCCCGAGGCCTATGTCTATGACGCCGTACGCACGCCGCGCGGGCGCGGCAAGAAGGACGGCGCGCTGCACGAGGTGCCGGCGGTGCGCCTCGGCGCCAAGGTGCTGGAGGCGATCCGCGACCGCAACGGCCTCGATACCGCCCAGGTCGATGACATCATCTTCGGATGCGTCGATCCGGTCGGCGAGGCCGGTTCGGTGATCCCGCGTTCGGCCGCCTTCGAGGCCGGCTATGACACCAGGGCGCCGGGCATGCAGATCTCGCGCTTCTGCGCCTCGGGGCTGGACGCGATCAATCTCGGCGCCGCCAAGATCGTGCAGGGCTCGGACGACATCGTAATCGCCGGGGGCGTGGAATCCATGTCGCGCGTCGGCATGGGCATGTCGGGGGGCGCCTGGTTCATGGACCCCTCGGTCGGCCTGCCCGGCTGGTTCATGCCGCAGGGCGTGTCGGCCGACCTGATCGCCACCAAACACGGCTTTTCGCGAGACGACGTCGACGCCTATGCGGTGGAGAGCCAGAAACGCGCCGCCAAGGCGTGGGAGAAGGGCTACTTCAAGAATTCCGTCATCCCGGTGAAGGATCAGAACGGCCTCACCATCCTCGACCGCGACGAGCACATGCGGCCGGGCACCGACATGCAGTCGCTCGCCTCTCTCAATGCTTCCTTCGTCATGCCCGGCGAGATGGGCGGCTTCGATGCGGTCGCCGTGCAGCGCTATCCGGAGTTGGAGGAGATCAACCACGTCCACCATGCCGGCAATTCTTCCGGCATCGTGGACGGAGCGGCCGCCGTGCTGCTGGGCTCCAAGAAGGCCGGCAAGGCGATGGGCCTGAAGCCTCGGGCGCGTATAAGGGCCTTCGCCAATATCGGCTCGGAGCCGGCGATCATGCTGACCGGCCCGGTTGACGTGACCGAAAAACTCCTGAAGCGCGCCAAGATGAAGCTCTCGGACATCGACCTGTTTGAGCTCAACGAGGCCTTCGCCAGCGTCGTGCTGCGCTACATCCAGGCCTTCGACATCGACAAGGACAGGATCAACGTCAATGGCGGCGCCATCGCGATGGGTCATCCGCTGGGTGCCACCGGCGCGATGATCTTCGGCACGGTGCTGGACGAATTGGAGCGGCGCGACCTCAACACCGCGCTGGTGACGCTGTGCATCGGCGCCGGCATGGGTACCGCGACGATTATCGAGAGAGTGTAGCGCGAGTTTCCCCTCCCCCTTGAGGGGAGGGTGGCCGCGTAGCGGCCGGGAGGGGTCGGAGCGGCAGTGCGCCGGCGCCATCCCAGGCCGAGGCAGTTGAGATTACCCCACCCGACCCGCTTCGCGGGTCACCCTCCCCTCAAGGGGGAGGGGTAGCCCCGCCGAGGAACTCCAATGGCCGAATATAAGAACTTCACCGTCGAGACCGACGCGGACAGCATCGCGCTGGTCACCTGGAACATGCCCGACCGCTCGATGAACGTCTTCACCGAGGAGGTGATGGACGAGTTCGACAGGATCATCGACCGGGTGGTTGCCGATGGCGCGATCAAGGGCGCGGTGATCACCTCCGGCAAGGACAGCTTTTCGGGCGGCGCCGACCTCAACATGCTGAAGAGCCATCTCGGCCGCTTCCATACCGAGAAGGCGCGCGACCCCGAAAAGGCGGCCAAGATGCTGTTCGATGGCGCCGGCCGCATGACCTGGCTCTGGCGCAAGCTGGAGACGAGCGGCAAGCCGTGGGTCGCCGCGATCAACGGCACCTGCATGGGCGGCGCTTTTGAGCTGTCGCTCGCCTGCCATGGCCGGGTCGTGGCCGACGGCGACAAGGTGAAGCTGGCCCTGCCTGAGGTGAAGGTCGGCATCTTCCCGGGCGCCGGGGGTACCCAGCGCGTGCCGCGCTTGGCTGACACCCAGGCCGCCCTCGAAATGCTGACGACCGGAAAGACGCTGACGCCGAAGCGCGCCAAGCAGATGGGCCTGGTCCATGAGGTCGTCGAACCCGGGAAACTGATCGACGCCGCCAAGGCGATGATCGCCGCCGGCCTGAAGCCGGTGCAGCCCTGGGACGAGAAAGGCTTCAAGATCCCTGGCGGTCCGGTCTATTCCGCCGCCGGCGCGATGCTTTGGCCGCCGGCGATCGCCATCCTGCGCCGCGAGACCTACGGCAACTATCCGGCCGCGGCCGCGATCCTGAAATGCGTCTACGAAGGGCTGCTGGTGCCGTTCGATACCGCGCTCAGGATCGAGCAGCGCTACTTCACCGAGATCATGCAGACGACCGAGGCGGCGATGATGATCCGCTCGCTCTTCGTTTCGCTGCAGGAACTGAACAAGGGCGCCCGCCGCCCGCAGGGCGTCGAGCCGGTGAAGTTCAGCAAGATCGGCGTGCTCGGCGCCGGCTTCATGGGCGCCGGCATCGCCTATGTGACCGCCAAGGCCGGCATCCCGGTGGTGCTGCTCGACCGCGACATGCCCTCGGCCGAAAAGGGCAAGGCGCATTCAGAAAGCCTGATCTCCGACGCCGTCAAGAAGGGCAGGGCCAAGCCCGAGGACAAGGACGCGCTCTTGTCGCTGATCACGCCGACCGACGACTACGCGCTCCTGCAAGGCTGCGATCTGGTCATCGAGGCGGTGTTCGAGGATTCGGAGGTGAAGAAGGCGGCGACCGAGAAGGCCGAGGCGGTTCTGCCCGAGGCGGGGATCTTCGCCTCCAACACCTCGACCATTCCAATCACCGCGCTGGCGAAGAACTCGAAGCGGCCGGAGCAGTTCATCGGCATCCACTTCTTCTCGCCGGTGGACCGCATGATGCTGGTCGAGATCATCCTCGGCAAGAAGACGGGCGACAAGGCGCTGGCGACCGCGATGGATTACGTGCGCGCCATCGGCAAGACGCCGATCGTCGTCAACGACACGCGCGGCTTCTACGTGAACCGCTGCGTGCTGCGCTACATGTCGGAAGCCTACCGCATGCTGATCGAGGGCGTGCCTGCGCCGATGATCGAGAACGCGGCGAGGATGGCCGGCATGCCGGTCGGCCCGCTGGCGCTCACCGACGAGACGGCGATCGATCTGGCGCAGAAGATCATGCGCCAGACCAAGCGCGATCTGGGCGACAAGGCCGTCGATCCGGCCCAGATGGCGCTGATCGACACGATGGTCGACACGCACGGCCGCCACGGTCGCAAGAACGCCAAGGGCTTTTACGATTATCCCGCCAAGCCGGCGAAGAAGAAGCTGTGGCCGGGCCTGAAGGACCTTTATCCGCAGAAGCGGCCCGAAGAAGTGGATGTCGAGGAGCTCAAGCAGCGCTTCCTCGTCACCATCGCTCTGGAGGCGGCGCGCGTCATGGAGGAGGGCATCGTGACCGATCCGCGCGAGGCGGATGTCGGCTCGATTCTCGCCTTCGGCTTCGCGCCCTTCACCGGCGGCACGCTCTCCTACATCGACGGCATGGGCGTGGAGCGGTTCGTGGCTCTGGCCAAGTCGCTTCGCAAGAAGTTCGGCGACCAGTTCAAGGCGCCGAAACTGGTCATAGACATGGCGGAGAAGGGGGAGACCTTCTACCAGCGCTTCGATCCCTACCGAAAAGCCGCGGAGAAGAAGGCGGCGTAACGCTTCCCTGCCGGAGCACCTTCTCCACTCGCACGGAGGAGGAGAAACCGCCGGGACGTCGGCTCTTCTCTCTCCGACTTGGAGCCGACGCGGCAAGGCCAAGCGTTCGCTCAGTTGGGCCACCTGCTCGCGCAACTCGGCTGAGCGAAAGCGCCATCGGCGTCACGCCTGGCGCTGGTCGTCCGACGAGCCGAGCCTGCCCGTCATGGCTGGGGCGAAGCTGCCAACATTTGGCAGCCCTGTGCTCCGTTCGGAGCACCTTCGGCCGAAGACCCACTCGGATTCCCTGATTGCCATGACGTTGCAAACCTAAGCTGATGCCCTTTCCATCGTGGCCACTGGACGGGTCCGAAGGCGATGGCCGGCATTGAACAGGAAAACGAGGATCGCGGAGCGATTTGCCACGCTCAGCCCGATGATTGCCGCGATGACGGCAAGGCAGGGCAGCACGAAGAAGGTGATCGGGAACAGATCCGAACCGTAGTTGCCGAAGGCGCGCCGGAAGACGATGCCGGCGAAGTTGAACAGGATCGCGTGGCTGCAGAACAGGAAGAATGCGTATGGCTCGAAACGCGTGAAGAGTTCGGACAGCGCAGATCGCCGGATGAGTTCGGTCAGTTTCCAGAAGCCCGCCGCCATCGTCACGCGCAGCAGCGTGTCGAGCGTCAGCCGCAGCGTTTCGTCCATTTCCGAAAGCAATATGCGCTCAATGCGGATCGTCAGGAAAATCGCTGCCATGACGACGAGGCCGATGGCGAGAAACGTTGCAACGCGGTCGATCGCCTCTCCGCTGAAGCGGCCGATACGCAGCCACATGCCGAGCCCGAAGAACAGCATGAGCTGGGGTCGTTGCAGGATGTAGAGGTCTTCGCCGAATAGCGTGAAGGCGACCAGCAGCAGAATGGTCGCGACTGGAAGGCGGCGCAGCCCCAGATAGAGAAGCGGCGCGAACAGGCAGCAGACGAACAGGTCCCGCAAGAACCATAGCGGGACGACGAGCGGCCATTCGGTGACGGCAAAAAGTGCATTGGCGAGGCCGCCTACGTTGAGTTCAGGGAAGTCCTGCCAGTTGCCGGACATGACGCCGTAGGCCGCAAGGAGCGCCAGCATCAGGACGTTCCAGGCGACCAGGGGCACCACGAGCGTCTTGAACTTGGAGGCGAATAACGGGCTTGCCCCGGCCTTGAGCAGGCTCGAAACGATGAAATAGCCGGAGACGATGCTGAGCAGGGAAACGGAACTCAGTCCCATCAGCCGCGTCAGGATGAAGTAGACGATGTCGAAGAAACCGGCATCGCGGTCATAGACGTTCTCGGCGATGCCCGGCTGGACGTGGACGAAGGTCATGAAGAAGATGCAGAGCGTGCGCGCGATCTTGATGCGCTCCGATACCTCTTTCGCGACCGGCGCTACGGAGTCGTTTGGCGCAAGGGAATAAGCGCTTTTTGTCACATGCATCTCCTCAACAACTGATCGGCTAGGCGTTCCCGGCACCGTGACAAATGTCACTTTTCGAGCAGGGAAGGACGGGGCGCGAGAGGTGGGCACGTCTCATATGCCCGTCGCAAAGCGGGGCCAGCCGACAACCGGCTTGTGCGGCCACACGCAGAACGCGTGGTAGATTGTGGAGATGGACCAAATGTGAAAGAAGCGGCATTTACTCCTGTCGCCGGTTCACAATATGCAACCACGTCTAACAGGAAGCCATCGACCGAACCCGGCCGCGTACAGGAATTGCAAGAGCCTTTGATGAGAAAACTGGCTGGCCTTCTGGGCCTGCGCAGGCATGCGGACAGGGAACGCAGGGCGCGACTGAGACTCGATACCGCCGGCGTCGCCATCTACGCGGTGGGCGATGTCCATGGCTGTCTCGACGAACTGCTTTCGCTGGAGCGCGCCATCGTGGCGGATGGCAAGGATCTGCCGGCCCGCAAGCTGATCATCATGCTCGGCGATTATGTCGATCGGGGACCGGCATCGTCGCAGGTCCTTGAGCATCTGATCGCCCCCGCACCCGCCGGGTTTGAACGCATCTGCCTCGCGGGAAACCACGAAGTCATGATGCTCGATTACATCGACGGCCGGCTCGGGCTGGCGGACTGGATGAGCATGGGCGCAGCCGCGACGTTGCATTCCTACGGCATCGACCAGGAGCGCCTCGTCCAGGTCTACCGATCCAGCCGGCAGGTCGACGAGGTGATCAGGAAGGCGATTCCGGCCCCACATGTGGCCTTCCTGAGATCTATGCCGATCCTGGTCGAGGCGCCGCGCTTCATTTTCGTGCATGCCGGCGTCCGTCCCGAACTCGACATCGCCCAGCAAACGGACGACGACCTGGTGCTCATCCGATCGGAATTCTACAAGCACTCTGCTCAGCTCAAGAAGTATGTGGTTCATGGCCACACGCCTACTGCAGAGCCGAAACTGGAAGACAAGCGCGTCAACATCGACACCGGCGCGGTCTTCGGCGGCAAATTGACCGCCTTGCGAATCTGGCAGGACAAAGGTTTGTATTTGACCAACTGACGGGCCGGCATTCGTCACGCCTTCCCGTCCATGCCCACCTGATCGACGTAGTAGGCGGAGTAGCGGTCGAGATACTGCTCGGAGCCGCCAAACGACCCATAGCGGGCCAGTTTCTTCATATCGGTCTTGTTGAGGATGATCCCGAGCACCTTGGCCGCGATTTGCGGTTCCGCCTGCAACGTGGCGCGAACCAGCGCGCGTGGCGTCCCGCCCCATTCGGCCACCATCACGAAGCCGTCAGCCAAAGGAGCGAAGGCCTTGGCGTCGACCACCGGACCGAGCGGCGGCAGGTCGACGATGATGTAGTCGTAGGCCGTGCGCGCGTCCTTGAGCAGGTCGCGCATCCCGGGTCCCGATATGAGTTCGCTCGTGTGCGATAGGCGTCCACGCACAGCCGCCGGCATCACTGCGAGTTTCGTCGAGCGGTCGACCAACACCGTGCTTCGCCAGGGTTGGTCGCCGACGATCGCTTCGACCAGCCCCTTGTCTGGCGTCAGCGACAGGCCGCGGCTCAGCCCGGGATTTCTGAGGTCGCCGTCGATCAGCAACGTTCTTGCGCCCTGGGAAGCGAGCAGGCCGGCGAAATTCGCAGCCACTGTGGTCTTACCCTCGCTCGGCAGCGACGAGACGAAACCAATCACCTTGGAGGGCCTGTCCTGCAGGACGACGTCGCTGGCGACCTTGGCGTTGCGTAGCGTTTCCGCAAACGAGGAGGCCGGTGCGTTGACGGCGACCCGCAATATCCGCGGAGTGACAGAGCCGCTTTGGTCTCGCGGCTGCCTGTCTCCGGGATTCGGGCCAGCCGCAACTGGGCTGGCTGCTGTGGTGAGGCGGGTACCCACGATCGGCAGGTAGCCAAGGAAGTTGATGTTGAGTGCGGAGCGGACATCTTCGCCGGTGCGGAAGAACCGCTCGCGGAATTCCTGCAAGGCACCTAATCCCGCTCCGGCAAAGAGACCTAGCACCAGCGACAGGCCCAGCACCATCGATTTGCGCGGGCTCGACGGCGAAACCGGATCGCCGGCCTCGGAGATCACGCGGGCCTTGGCGATGGGAAACGATTGTTGCTGCGAGGCTTCCTCGTGGCGCGACAGGAATGTCTGGTAGAGCGTCGCCAGCGCGGTGGACCTCTGCTCCAGCGCGCGTAACTGCACCATGGACTCGCTGGTTTCGGAACTCTGGCCGGCCATGTGGCCGACATTTTCGCGCAACGAGGTCTCACGTGCCTTAGCGACTTCGTATTCGTTGCGATAGCTTTCCGTGATCTGCTTCAGTTCCTGGAAAATCTGTTTCTCAAGATCGGCCTGCTCGCGACGCAGCGCAACCGCCTGGGCATGCTCTTCGCCGAAGCGGGCGGCAATCTCCTGCTGGCGCTTGGAGACGTTGAGATAACGGGCCTTGAGATCGTTGATGACGGCGCTGTTGCCGCTATTGGACGGGATCGTCGCATTCCTGACGGCGTTCTCCGGACCGCTGTCGATGATCGACTTGAACTGACTGTAGCGGCCAAACGCGTTCGCGGTGTCGGCTTGCGCAACAATCAACTGGCTGTTGAGGTCGGAGAGTTGCTGCTCCGAGATCAACTCACCGCGCGCCGCGGTCAGTCCGTTTTCTGCGCGGAACTTTGCGACCTCTAGCGCCGCGGCCTGTGAACTTTCGCGCAATTCGTCGAGGCGGCCTTGAAGCCAGATAGTGGCACGCTGGGTGGCGTCGAAATTGGCGTCCAACTGATCGGAAAGGTAGGCCTCAGCATAGGCGCGCGTAGTTGCGCCGGCAAGTTTGCGGTCATTGGATCTGAACGAGACATCAATGACATAGCTGCGCCCTGCCCGCTCGGCCGATATCGAGCTTTGCAGAAGCGCAACGGCCTTTCCGATTTTGGCATTCTCGACCGAAGCGGCCGATGGCGCCGGGCCGAAGGAAAACAATCCGACGATGCTCTTGATCTGATCCTTCATCCATCCGATCGGCGAGCGCGGCGGATTCAGGAATGCCTCGTTCTCATGCAACTTCTCGGCAAGCACGACGGCGCGAGCGAGACGGGCGGATTTCAGGATCTCGACCTCGCTCGAGATCATCGAATCCGCCTGCATCCGAACCGGGGCCGCATCTTTCTCCTCGGCGAATTTGGTGAGGCTGTCGTCAAGCAGGATGCGCGTCGAGGCGGTGTATTCCGCTGGCGTGAACACAAGATAGAGGGCGCCAAGCACAAGACCGACCGCTGCGCAAAGCGCTGCGACCCTCGCCTGCCGGATCGCGATCGCGGCCAGCCGCTCCAGGTCGATGAAGCGATCTGCATCGTCGGTTGTCATCGACAGTCGGCTGGTCGGCGGAAAGCTGGTTTGATGCATGATCCTCGCAGGCGTCGATCGCCGCTTCTGTTCTCTTGGCTGCTGGTCAGGAGCCGCGAGGCGGCATCAAACATTTGTATGGGGCGAGAATGCGTTTCCCGCGCCATCTGTGACGCAAGTTCGTCCGATCCCATGTTTCCACAGCCGGACGCTCTGTCCGGCTGTGGCATAGGTGATGCGTGCTCAGGCCGCTTCGGCGCGAGGTTCCACTGCCGCCACCATCTCGGCAATCGGCTCGAAGACGAGATCGCGCATGTCGCTACGGGCAAGCGCGAAGGCCACGTTGGCCTGGATGAAGCCTTCCTTGGAGCCGCAGTCGAACATGCGCCCGTCGAACGGGTGAGCATGGAACTGCTGGCTTTGGGCAAGCCGCTTCATGGCATCGGTCAACTGGATCTCATTGCCCGCGCCGCGCTCCTGCGTGCCAAGAAGCTCGAACACTTCCGGCTGCAGGATGTAGCGGCCATTGATGTAGTAGTTTGACGGAGCGACGGCGGGGGCCGGCTTTTCGACCATCTCCGTAACGACAAATCCCGAGCCGACGTCCTCGCCTTTGCCGACGATGCCGTATTTGTTTGTTTCGGTCGGATCGCACTGCTCGACGGCAATGACATTGCCGCCCGTCTTCCCGTAAAGCTCCATGACGCCGGCGAGGCATCCCTTTTTCCCGAAAGAAACCATATCCGGCAGAAGAAGGGCGAAGGGCTCGTCGCCGACGAGGTCGCGGGCGCACCAGACCGCATGCCCGAGGCCGTGCGGCGCCTGCTGTCGCGTGAAGCTCACTGCTCCGGCCGGCAACTGCATTGCCTGCAGTGTCTCGAGTTGCGCGTGCTTTCGCGACTGGGTCAGTGTGTCGAGTAGTTCCGGCTGGATGTCGAAATAATCCTCGATCACGTGCTTGTTGCGCCCGGTGACGAAGACGATGTGCTCGATGCCCGCCTCCAGGGCCTCGTCGACGGCATATTGCACGACAGGACGATCGACCACGGTCAGCATTTCCTTCGGCATGGCCTTTGTGGCCGGAAGGAACCGCGTTCCGAGGCCGGCAACCGGGATCACTGCTTTCCTGACTTTGTTCATCTCATATCCCTCATGGTAATTGCGCCACCCCGCCCAATTCCGTGATTTCGTCTATCCGGTCTGTTGGAGCGTCTTTCGCGAACAGAACGGTGTACCGAGCCGACGCAGCCTGGCTGCGATCGGCATTCTCAGATGCCTGACCGCCATCGGATCGCGTAGCGCGGTCTTCATCGCCTTCAACGGCGCGTGCTGCTTCAGATGCTGCACGATGGTGAGGAAGGACTTAGCCTCTTCAAGGCTGCGCACGCGCCTCGCCTGCGCCGCTTGCGCCGCGGGATCCAGCGGGTGGTCCCGCACGAAGGCTTCATCGGCCGCCATCATCGCTTCGACGTGGTCTAGCTTGAGCACGCGGGAGATGGAACTCGATCGAATGTGGTAGGCGTATCCCGGCTCGGGCACGACGATGCAGCGGCCGCCTCTCGCCAGCGCCGAGGCGAGAAAAACATAATCCTCGCCGATGCGCAGCGTTTCGATGTAGCGGAGCGCGTTTCGTTCGATGAAGCGCCGTTCGAAGATCGGCTTCATGTAGCCGAACGAAAAGGTCTCCTCGAACAGCATGTTCGCCCCGATGAAGTCGGCGAGACGGAGCTCAGAAAATTTCGCCAATTGCGCCGGGGCAAACATGATCGTTTTGGTGCCGCTCGTTTCTTGTACCACTCCGAGATTGTCGACCGCGATCTGGGCATCGGCCGTCTCGGCGCGGCGGATCATCCGGGCGAGACGGTCCGGATAGACCACGTCATCCGAATCGAGCACTGCGATCCAGCGGCCGCGCGCGATCTCCAGTCCGGCATTGCGCGCCCCGCCCGGGCCGCGGTTTTTCTCAAGTTCGACCACCCGCACCAGTTCGGCCGGGAAGGAGCGCGCCACCTCGACGGTCCGGTCGGTGGAACAATCATCGACGACCACCACCTCCACGGTCACGTCGCGCTGGGCCAGCGCACTTTCGATGGCGCGCGCGATCGACCGTTCCGCGTTGAAAGCGGCGATCACGAAGCTCACGTCAGGCTGCATCGGCGCGTCCACTTGCCGGTTCGCCGTACTGACGGATCTCGCGGATGCCGAGCAGCCCGCTGACCACTCCGGAATGCATTATGCCGCGCAGAACGAAGCGATTGCGCCTGACAGGTGCGATCGCGAGCGCCGCGGCGGCAGCGAAGCAATAGCCCGCCTTCGCCGCTGCAAGCACGACCTGCCGCAAGGTCGCGAGACCCTGGCGGGTCTCGCCGACCAGCCGGCCATGGGTCTGGCCGAACCTGAACCGGCGTTTCGTCAGCCAGGAGAACTGCGAGCGGTTATGAGGAACCCGCTCGTAGACCGTCGCTTGCGGCGCATAGGCGATCGAGCCGCCCGCCTGGTGCAACTGCGTAAAATACTCGGTGTCCTCGCCGCCCGTCCTGCCAAGCGCAAGATTGAAGCGGCGTTGCGCAACATGCGGTGAGGTGCGGCGCAGCAGAACGTTGCAGGTATATCCGGTGCGGATCTCGCCCTTGACCCACACGGGAGCGGTCGAATGAAAATCGCCGCGCTTCATCCAACCGGGCGCATCATCGGAATAAACGGCCTGCACCGGCCCGAGCACCGCTTCCGCGCAGGTCGACTCGGCGACTTGGACCAATTCCGTCAGCCATTCCTCCGACGCCGTCTCATCGTCGTCGATGAAGGCCAGGAAATCGCCCGTGCTGTTTTCGACGCAGGCGTTGCGTGCGATGGAAATGTTGGATGCGGGGCAGTGCACGTAGACGACGGGGAAGGGGATCTCCGCCGCCAGCGCATAGACCCTTTCCCGGGCGCTCGGCACGACATCATTGTCGGCAACGATCACTCTAACAGTCGCATTCTCTGGCACGGTCAGCGCGCCTATTGAGAGGAGCGTGTCGTCCAGTTCGCGCCTGCGGTAGGTGCATACGCAAACATCAATTCGCAAGTTTTCACCTTTTGTCATGCTGCAGGCGCCTCGCGCTTTCGGAAATCGAGTAGCTGCAACCAGAAGCCCGCCGACCATGCGAGGTGCATGACCATGGCGGAAAACCCGGCGAGCGGACCGTAGGGATTGCGCTGACTGACGGCCATCCACGCGCCGTAGCCGAGGCAGGCCGCCGCCCACAGCCCAGCCGGGACCAGCGCGGCAAGGCTCAGGAACGCCAACGACATGCCGACGACCACCGGGAACACCATCAGCGGAATCATCTGCCGGATCTTCGGCACCGCCCGGTGTTTCAGGATGTTCTTGGCGCGGCCCCTGCCGTAGCCTAGATACTGCCGGAACAGGGCGGGCACCGAGGCGCGCGGGTAATAGACCATGAAAGTCTTGTCGGTCATCCAGATGCGATGGCCCGCCGCCCGCAGTCGGTAGTCGAGTTCGGCGTCCTCGTTGTGGCTGAAGCTCTCGTCATAACCGCCGACGGATCGAAATGCCGACACACGCATGAAGGCATGATGTCCATGGTCGGTCCAGTGACCTTTGGCGCCGTGCCGGTGGGGGGAGCCGCCGTTCCCGAGTCGCGAATTCTGGGCAATGGCGGTCGCCTTCTGAAAGGCTCCGAAGCCCTTTGTCGCCATCGAAACGACGACGGAAGCAGCTTGCGTCGCTTCGGCTTCGTCGATCAGCCGATCGCAATAATCCTCGGGATAGTCGCCGTGGGCGTCGATCCGGATAAAGCTCTCGAACCAGTCGCCGAACTCCTCGACCGCAAGGTTCACCGCCGCACTCTGGATTTTCCTAGCATTGTGCAGCAGCAATACGTGCGGGTTCGCCGCCGCGATGGCCTTCACGATCTCCTGCGTTCCATCGACGCTGCCGCCGTCCACAACCACGATCTTCATTCCGAGGCGGTTTGCCGACGGACTCAGCCGCTCGATCAGCGCCTCGATGTGTTCCGCTTCGTTCAGGCAGGGAATCACCGCCATGCACGGCAGCACCGGGACGGAGCCCGTCGTCTGTCTGCTCATCTCACTCACCGATTTACGCTGCCTGCAATGCCGCATCGAATGCAGTCGAGCTGGCCAGGGACCTCAGCCTGTCGACAAGCGCCCGGCAGTCGCGGAGATCGCTGACCCACGTCCCGCGGTCTTCGCTCAGGATCTTTTGCCGGGCGGCCGCATAGTTGCCGGCGTCCATACCGCCGAGGCGCGCGCCGAGCGCCGAAACCGACGCTTCGTCGAGCAGAATCCCCATCTGGCGCTCGGCAAGGAACCGGCCCGTTTCGGTCTGCCTCATCGCGATCGGGACCGCTCCGTAGCGGCAGCCTTCATAAAGCCGGTTGGGTAGCAGCCAGCTTGAATTCAGCCCTTCCTCGAAGAAGTCGATCGCCCAGGCGAAATGCACCTCGCCATAGATCCGGGCGAGGTCTTCCGGGTTCCGGTAGGCGCCCTCGAAGCGGAGATGCGGTTCGGAGCCGACGAATGCATCGAAATCGGGAAATTCGGAATAGGCCGGCCGACCGCGCAGGACGACCTCGTAACGGCCTTCCATCCGCCGGGTGAACTCGGCGAGTAGTTGCAGCGACTTTCGGCAGCGCAACGCGCCGAACCAGCCGATCTTCCATGGCTTGGGGCTCGAAGCTTCGATGACGTGGCTTTCCCCATCGACGGAATTGCCAGAGAGATCGAGCACCTTGTTTTGCAGCAGCATGACCGGTGCGTCGATCTGCCCGAGGCGCTCGAAGTAATCGCGCACGAAGGCGGGCGAACTGGTCATCAGCAACGCGGCATCCCTGCCAAGCGCGCGTTCGGCACCGCGCATCGCCCTCGACACGCGGTTCTGCCCGAGCAGCAGGCGGTGGATGTCGAGGCATTCGTAGACGACAGGGATATCGCCTGAAAGCAACGTCCTGGCCCGCTTGGCCAGCGCCAGCATCTCAAGATTGCGGCCAATGATGACGTCGGGCTTCGCAACGCCCTTCAGCTTGGCGCGCAGCGACAGCGCGGCCTTTGCAATCGCAACAAGCCGTTGCCCGAACTTGCCGTCTTGCGTCGGCCCCAGATCGATCGGCGAAAGCCCCTCAATCTGTGCAGTCGCCGGATGCGCGGCCCGGCGAAACCCGGCCAGCGTCACCTTGGCTCCGCCCGCTTGAAGCATGATCACCCGACGGCGGACGGCCGGATCGGAGAGATCGTGCACGAGATAGAGAACGTGCAGCATGGAAATGGAATTCACCCCTGCCTGCTTATTTCAGCTTGCAGACGATGGATTCGGGGAACTGGCAGGCATCGCCGGCAGCGGTGAATGCGACCCGGTCGATTTCGGCGGCAATGGGGCCTTCGGGCTCTGCGAATGTGCCCATCCACGACTTCAGCGTGTCGGTGCCCCACAGGCTGATGTAGATTTTTGATAAGTGGCTCGGCACTTTGTCGGGGTCGGTCGCTTCACCGACGAGTTCGCCGTTCACGTACCAGCGGATGCGCTCCTTCTCCCAGACGAAGGCATAATCGTTGAAGGCCTTATCGGCGCCGCCGGGAACTGCCACCAGTTTTTCAGGGCCGACGCTTTTCCCGTCGACGTACGTATTGATCTGCACCTTCGAGGGGTTCTTGCCGAGAACCTCGAAGTCGATCTCGTCATGCGGCTGCTTGTGAGCAGGCCCGATATAGGTGAAGAAGCCCGTGTTCAGGCCTGATCCGGCCACGGCCTTCATGCGAATTTCGTAGGTGCCGTAGCCGTAGCGGGGGTTGGTCTGGACTTCGCCGCAGACATAGGCGCGATCCTTCGTCTGCTGCTTGGCGAAGCCCAGCCGGAGCGTTCCATCGGCGACCTTCACCTGCCCCTTCGACCAGGTGCAGTTCTGATGATTGCCATTCGACCAGCCATCTGAAACGTACCAATGCTTTGTATCGAGCCGGTCGAAATTCTCGACAAAGGATTTTTCTCCCACGAGATCCTGCGCGAGCGACGCGCTCGGATTGAGTGAGACAAGGAGCAGTCCAGTGGCGAGGACAAGCAGTTTGAGGTTGGTTCCGGTCGTGCTGGTCGCGTTCTGAATCACAAGACCCTCATTCGTATCTTGGCAGCGTCCTCCCAGCGCGGCCCGTCCAAATCACAGCAAATGCTGCGCGGTGAATTGGAGCATGGGGTAGGATCAGAATGTGACGTGCGTTCGAACTTACGATAACGTTTTGTGAGCGCTCGTTACCCCCGCCCTGGCGGCACGGCATCGGCGGCAAGGCCTTCCGCAGCGTTCTCCTGGGAAAACTCCTCCACTTGGCTGCGCAGGCCGATCACAAAACCGATCTGCCTTTCCAGTGATTGGATGCGCCCGCTGTATCGGATCATCGTATCGGTCATGTCATCGATCTTCGACGACATGGAGGACGCGACACTATCGTTCTCCAGGGCCTGATAGGAAAACGCGGCATCGGCGGCCAATTTGTCGTAGCGGTCACGGAGACCGTTTCGCTCGCGCTCTATTTCCACGCGAAGATCGTCCAGCATGCGATCGAGCCGCTGCAGTCGGCCTGCATCTGTGTCTCGGTCCCGATTCGGGTTTCGGACTTGAAAGCGAAACAGCGCCATTGCGATTCGATCCCTTGCTTGCGTCCACAGCGAAGCCCATCGACGCTGTGCCGAATGCTAGCTGCCGGAACCGACACTTGCCTCGGGCACCTGCCTCTTGCGCAGCAACTGCAGTAGCTTCCGCATCAATTCCCGCTCGGTCAACAGGACAAGGATGGCATAGATGATGCTGCCCGCCAGGCCGCAAACGATCACCTGCAATACCGCGCTCGGCACGTCTTCCTTGATGTGATCGAGCAGGAATCGGACCGCGATGGCCATGATGAGGGCGGTGACCATCGGTCGGCTGGTTACGTAGAGGCCTGAGAGGAACGCCGTCCCGTCGGTGCGAAATACCGCCCATGAATAGCCGACCAGCGTGAGCGCATTGGCGACGCAGAGCCATATCATCGCTTCAACCAGCCCGCCCGTCATCACGCCGTAGGTGACACAGCCATAGACGAGAATCGCCCGAATCACCGCGACCCACCACAGCACATTGCTCTGCCCGGCGCCCTTCAGATAGGGAATGAAGGTGCTGCAAGGGGTGAGAATGCCCTTCGACAAGGCGAGCAACCCTAGGATCGGCCAGGCATAGGCCCATTGCGGCCCGAAGATCAGCAGCATCCCAGGCTCGGCAATCGCCCAGATACCGAACATCATCGGAGCCAGGAAAACGGTCGACACCTGGGTGCTGAGCATCAGCGCGTGCGACCGCCGTGCGCGATCCTCGTTCATATGACTGAATGCCGGAAAGAGCACGCCCATCAATGCCGACTGCACGACCTGGTTCGGAATGCTCGAAAACCTGTTTGCGGCCGAATAGGCGCCGGCATCGGCAAGACCGAGGTGGCGTGAAATGATGACCAGCGGAGACTGGAAGGTGATGAAATTGAAGATCTCCGAGCCCATGACCCCGAGGCTGAATTTGGCAAGCCCCCGAAGCTTGCCGAAGGACATGACCAGGCGCGGCCTGTAGCGGCTTGCGTAGAAGAGCCCCGCCAGCCGGACCACAGCCGATACGAAAAGCTGCGCCACCAGCGCCCAAACACCCCACCCTAAGAAGGCCAGTCCGAGCGCTGTCATCGCGCCGATCGATTCAGAAAGCACGCTCCAGGTCGCGTCCTTGCCGAAGGCCATGTTCCGCGCCAGCAACGAATAGGCCACATCGCCGCACAGTTGGATCGGAATAAGGAATGCCATGACCCTGACGAGGAAGGCGGCGTCCGCGGCGCCGAGCAGTTCCGCCAGGATATCCGCCCATACATAGAGGCCGGTCGCCAGCGCGCAGGCCATCAGCAGATTTGCCCAGAAGACGGAGTGTAGCGTCTCCGATTCGAGGTCGCGCCCGAGCACCAGCGAGGCCGCAAGACCGGCGCTGCCGACCATCGTCAGAAACAGCACGACGGTGTGGGCAACGGCGACGACACCGAACTCCTCGGGGGAGAGGATACGGGCGAGAAGCGGCACGGTGACAAACTTCAGCCCGAATGTGGTTGTCTTGGCCAGTACGCTCCAGCCGACATTATTCGTCACAGTTTTCAGGTTAATGGCAGGCGACATGGACGAGCACCGTTGTTTGTAAGCGGGTCTTGTCCTCATCCGGACCCCGAATCAGGCCCCGACCGGGAAGTCCCCGGGAGCCCGCAAACCTCCTAGATTTGATAAGGCGCGAAAAAATGACGAAGTGCACCGTCATCATCCCCTACTATCAGAGAGAGCCCGGCATCCTCGCGCGCGCACTGAGGTCGGTGTTCGCGCAATCGCATCCGGATTTCGATGTGATCGTCGTGGATGACGCCTCTCCGTCGCCGGTCGAGATCGAATTGGAGGGATTTTCGCTGGCCGAACGGGCCCGCATAACGGTTATCAAACAACCGAATGCCGGTCCCGGCGGGGCGCGCAACATGGGCCTCGACCACGTGCCCGCCGACAGTTCCTATGCAGCCTTTCTCGATTCGGACGACGAGTGGACACCCGACCATCTGAAGCACGCGACCGCTGGCCTCTCACGTTTTGGCGCAGACTGCTACTGGGCCTCGATCAAGGGCGGTGAAGAGTTTCATTACCATTTCGGCGTGTCCGCGCTGGCCGAGGTCACCACGGTCACCCGGCTTTCCGACGAGCCGCCACTGGTGGAAATCCCGAATCTCGCAGGCGTCATGCTGAAGAACTGGAGCTTTCTCCACCTCTCCTGCATGGTGATCGGCAAGGACCTGTTCCGTAAGGTCCGCTTCGAAGCGGCCTTGCGGCTGGCCGCCGAGGACGTCCTGTTCTTCTACGACTGCGTTCGAGGCGCAAAGCGCGTCATCCTGAGCGACGGGATAGGGGCTACGCGCGGCGAAGGCATCAACATCTTCCACGGCCTGGACAGCGATTCGCCGCTCTTCCTCAAACAGCAGTTCAACACCTGGGTCGCGCTCGACCAACTCGAAAGCCGCTTTTCCCACGCGCCGGAAGACAAGGCCTCGATCGAAGCCTACAAGCAGGTGGCGCGCCGACAGGCGCTATGGGGGCAGATGCGGCTGGTTCGCCGCCGAAAGGCGCCACAGCTTGGGCTTCTGGCCGAATGGGCCTGGCGCGATCCCAAGATACTACGCAGCGCGGTGGAACTCGCCGTCGCCAAGATCACCCGCTAGCGATTGGGACGACATGCATCCTTTTTATTGGGAATCCGAACACGGCAATTTTGGCGACGACCTCAATCTCTGGCTCTGGGACTTTCTTCTCCCCGGCTTTCGCGAGGTTCACCCCGAAACGCTTCTCGTCGGTGTAGGCACCGTCCTCAATCAGGCGCTGCTGCCGAAGAAAACACCGAAACTCGTCGTCGGAAGCGGCTTCGGATATGGCAAGCTGCCGGACTTTTCGGATCCGTCCGAATGGGACATTCGCTGCGTGCGCGGTCCGCTGACGGCGGGCAAGCTCGGCCTCGACCCTGAGCTTGGCATCATCGACCCGGCGGTCATGGTCGCCGACATGCCGGAATTCACAAACCTGCCGAAGACCCAGGATGCGATCTTCATTCCGCACTGGGAATCGACGGTGGGCGGCATTTGGCCGATCGTCTGCAACGCCGCCGGCCTGGTCTATGTCGATCCGTGCGGCGAGGCGAAGTCCGTCATCCGGGCGATCGCGCAGTCGCGGCTGGTGGTCGCCGAGTCGATGCACGCGGCCATACTGGCCGACGCTTTCCGCGTGCCTTGGGTCGCGGTCAGCACATCGCACAACATCAACAGCTTCAAATGGCAGGATTGGGCGGAAACCGTCGGCGTTGCCTATAAGCCCCGCTACGTGCCGGTTTCCTCGAGAGCCGAGGCGATCACCAAGGGTACACGCTTCTGGGGCGTGGATTTCGGCAACAGGGGGCCGCAACCCGACAATCCCAACAGCCGCAGCTTCGACGACAGCCTTGTCATGACGCGCAGCGATCCCCGTCCCTCTGCGCTTCGCAGTGTGGCAAAGCAGCTTCTGGCGGCACCGTCCATCCGTGCCTTGCGCCAGGCAAGCAAGGCGCACCCGCAATTGAGCGCCGATGGTGCGCTGGCCGAGCGTAAGGAGCGCTTCCGAGAAGTTCTTGCCGGAATACGCCGGGATTACTTCTGAGCGACCGTTGCCGGCAGCAGGTAGCGGAGTGTCGCGGGTTTTGCGGTGTCGGGCTTGCGGCGCGCCGTGAAGGCGGCCAACTTGTCGGCCGCGATCCCGCCAGCGATCGCAGGGATCGCGGATGGGTTCGCCAAGGCGTAAAGCCCCGCTTTCCAGGTCCCGGCCTCGGCCTTCACGTCGAGAAAGCGACGCAATTCGTAGCGCCCGCGAATGTGGCGTTCGTGTTGTCGGAGAATGGCTGCGCTCTCCTTCGGCAGCCCGGGCGTGGCGAGGATCGCCCGGTCGGCCTCGTACAACCGCTTCAGGTCGAGCGTGCGATGCCGGCCGCTAAGCGAATCCGGTCGAACGACCGCGCCATAGCCGCATCCGTGGACGATCTTGTAGCGCGCGCCATTCAGCAGTGCGCGCGCGTAGAGGTCGTAATCCTCGCCCAGCCGCAGTTCCTCCTTGTACCGAAGCCCATGGGAGTCGAGAAAGGACCGGCGCATGACCGGCTTGAGGAACCCTATCTCGCCACGCGTAGCGCCGCGCCTGGAGATGTTGCCTTCAATGAAGCCGCGAAGGTCGAGCAAGCGTGGCGCGGCCTCGAACTCCGGCACGTCGGGCTCCACCACCTGGCCTCGGCCATCCACGAAAACGATGTTGTCGGCGACGAAATCCCAGTCGTCCTCCGCGAGCAGCTGGTCGAAGCGTCCGGACAGGAAAAAGTCATCGGCATCAAGGATTGCGATCAACGGAGCGGACGAGTTGGCGATGGCGTGGTTGCGGGCAAAGGCCGGTCCCTGGTTGGTATTGAGCGACAAGACCCGCAGGCGACCGCTGCCGTCATCCGCCGCCCGCGACGTCGCGGCCGTTTCGTCGGTCGATCCATCGTCGACGACGATCACTTCGGCAACACGATCCTCGCGCAAGGCCGAACGGATGGCGCGCGCGATCGTGCCGGAAGCATTTTTTGCCGCAATGATGACGCAGACGGTGGCTGCGGATGTCATTCACACCTCGATCAATCCGTTCCGGAAACGAAGCAGACCAAGCAGCATTGGTCTGCACACGGCCGAATCGGCGTACTGACACTACCGATTCGGACTGGAACTCGGATTGTTCGCAGTTGCGAACGGCGATTTGATGACAGGCGAGCGATCGCTCGTCTTACGAATGACCTGAGTGGGGTACCTCAGGCAGGCGACCCACCTTCCGCGCCTGCGGAATTTCGTTCGGCGCGTTCTGCAATTCCGCCTCGTTTGCCGCGCTTTCGACATGCCTCGTCTTGTCGGCCGATCGCCACACGAGGAACAGGACAACTGCGAAATAACCGACCTGTATCAGGACCGCGCAGATCAAGGTCTGAACGAACGTCGTCCAGAGCGACTGCGTCATCACGTAGGTAGTAATCGCGACAACCAGCAGGACGCCGACAAGGCCCCGAAGGAAGAGCAGAAAGGACATTTCTATGCCCTCGCGTCGTCCGAACGCGATTTCGCGTCCAAAATCATTCGCACATTTCCTCTGAAATGTCCGGCGCCAGTGGTCTGCGGATATTCGGGCTGCGCGCCAATCCCGACATCATATATTCGCGTGGGCGAGGCTCGGCAATATGGCCGACTTAATCCTTTTATGTGCTTTTTGACGGCCGCGTCGCTCAACCAATTCATCGTAAACACTGCGTTGAGATGCGCCATCAACAAGACAATCATAGAAACGAATAGGCGTATAGGGGGGTTGTATAAGTCATAGTTTATAATAACGACGCGGAAATGTAATGTCAGTGCCAAAGGTAAAAATTTATACTTGTGACAATCTGCATGTACAATCTAGGCTCCACAAGAGTCACGCTGGGTAAGCACATGTGTAACCGTGCGTCACACAATATGATCTGACGATATTTTCGCGGTTCAAATTTTGGACACATGCGTGGCCCATTGGTCGCGGCGCATTTGTCATGTTGCGTTGCAGCATTTTGAGTCGTTCGACCATTTGGAGCAGCAAATGAAATCCGCCGTCAGATTGGCCAACTCGACCTACCGACTCCGATCGGCTTCCGGGAATCACCCGCCGATCGGCGGGGTTTTCAAGCGCGGTTTCGACATAATCGGCGCCTCTGCGGGTATCCTCCTGCTGAGCCCGCTGCTTCTTATGCTGGCGATGCTGGTGAAGTTCTCGGATGGTGGACGGGTGCTTTATGGCCACCGCCGAATCGGGCGGAACGGCCAGGTTTTCCAATGTCTCAAATTTCGCACCATGGTTGAAAATGGGGATGAGGTCCTGTCGGCCTACTTCGCTAAGAATCCGCAGAGCCGCGAGGAATGGCTGGCTACCCGCAAGCTGCAGAACGACCCTCGCGTCACCCGCATCGGCGCCGTGCTGCGCAAGCTCAGCCTCGACGAGTTGCCTCAGTTGTTCAACATCCTGCGCGGCGATATGAGCATCGTCGGCCCCAGGCCGGTGGTTAAGGACGAACTCGAACTCTACGGCGCGGCTGCGGACTGCTATCTGAAGTCACGCCCCGGCCTTACCGGACTGTGGCAAATCAGCGGCCGCAATGACGTTTCCTATTGCACGCGTGTCGCCTTCGACCGGCACTATGTCGAAAACTGGTCCTTCCTTTTCGACCTCAAAATCATCGTCAAGACGGTTCCCGCCGTCTTCTCGTCTCGTGGCAGCTACTGATTCGCGCAGCGTGCGCGCGTTTACGGCAGCGCCGGAAAGGCTTGTCTTGAAAGCGAAACTCACCAACTGCCGGGCCGCATGGCTCGGCCTAGGACGTTCCTTCCTCACGGGCGCGACGAAACTCGCCATGGTGCTGGCAGCGTTGACCGTGGTTTCGGCGCAGGCTGCGGACTATCAGCTGGGAGCCATGGACAAGGTCCGCATCCGCGTTGCCGAGTGGCGGACCGCGGAAGGCGCGGTTCGCGACTGGTCGACGATCAGCGGCGACTATACCGTTGGCCCCTCGGGCAATATCTCTTTGCCATTCGTCGGCGAAATGGCCGCCACCGGGAAAACGACGTCCGAGATCGGTGAGGCAATCAGCGAGACATTGCAGCAGAAATTCGGACTCCTCGACCGCCCGGACGCGTCGGTTGAGCTCGCCGAATTCCGGCCTGTCTTCATTTCCGGCGATGTTCAGACGCCCGGCAGATATCCCTACGCTCCAGATCTGACCGTACTGAAGGCCGTCAGCTTGGCCGGCGGAGTACGCCGCGCGGCCGATGCCGGTCTGCGCATTGAGCGCGATTTCATCAACGCCCGCGGCAACTACGAGGTTCTGATCGCCGAGCGGAATGGCCTCATGGCCAAGCGGGCGCGGCTGATTGCCGAAGCCGGGGGCGTCGAGCAGATCGATTTCCCGAAGGAGCTTCAGGAAACCGCCAGTGGCAAGAAAATGATTGCGGATGAAACCGCTTTCAAGGAAGCGCGCGAGAAACGGCTGAGCGTGCAACTTTCGGCGCTCGATGATCTGAAAGGGCTGCTGGAGAGCGAGGTGGCCTCGCTGGAAAAGAAGATCGCAAGCCAGACCCGACAGATAGAGCTTTCGCGCAAGGAACTGAAGGGTATCGGCGACCTCGCCGACAAGGGCCTGGCGGTGAATTCCCGGGTTCTTTCGATCGAGCGTTCGACCGCAGATCTGGAGACCAAGGTCCTGGACATGGAGACCTCGGTCTTGCGGGCCAAGCAGGACATAAGCAAGGCAACTCAAGACGCGACCAACCTGCAGAACGAGTGGAACGCCGGGATCGCGCAGGAACGCCAGCAGTCGGAATCCGCTATCGAACAGCTGAACCTGAAAATCTCGATGTACAGGGACCTGATGGCTGAAGCGCTGGCGCGCGATCCGATGGCCGCGGGCGCAGGCGCTGACGCGTCACCCGTGATCAGCTTCTCCATAGTCCGTGAAGCGAAAGGCAAGACGACGGAGATGCCGGCCGAAGAGAACACTCCCGTTCTGCCAGGCGACGTCATCAAAGTGGGCATCGCGGCAATGCCGGGCAACTAGCGCCTGCTCGCGGCGGAACTGGCCATGAAGATTGCAAAGGCGAGTCTTGTCAGCCCGGACCACAATTTCTGGTACGGCTTCGTCGCGATCGCCGTCTCTACCTTCATCCTGGCCTACTCGGCGCGTTTCGGGCAGGTCTCGGTGCTTGCCTACTATGCGCTGTGGCTGCCGCTGATCCTGGTCGACTATCGGCATTCGCTGGGCAACTACGCCCGATTCTACTGGATCATCGCTTTCGGTCTGTTCGCCTGCCTGTCGATATTCTGGTCCGCGGCGCCCGGCGTCACCGCACGCGCGGGCGTGCAGTATATGTCCCACATCGTCTGTGCGCTGATCGCGGCGCGGACCGTTAATGTGCGCACGATGGCGCTCGGCATGCTCGCCGGCGTCATTGTTGTGCTGCTCTACTCGCTTGCCTTCGGCGGCTATCACTATGATCCGCTGGACGGCGATTACAGCTTCGTGGGCGCTTTCGCCTCCAAGAATCAGCTCGGCTTTTTCGCCTCGCTCGGCATCTATTTCGCCCTTGCCTGCCTCTTCGTCCTGGGCGAGCGTGGCTTCTGGAGGGTCCTTTCCGTTCTTGGCGCATGCCTGTCCGGCTATGCGCTGATTGCCTCGCAGTCCGCCACATCGATCATAGCAACCGCAGCCACGCTGGCCGTCATGGTCGGCCTCGGCCTTACCATCCGGTTCGCGCCGCGCACCAGGAAGGCCCTATTCGCGCTCGGCATTGTACTCTTGCTTGGACTCGTGTTCGTCGGACTGAATCTTGGCGGCATGGAGATGGTGCTCGGTGCCTTCGGCAAGGACGCGACGCTGACGGGGCGAACCTATCTCTGGGCGGAAGGTATCGCTGCGGGCTGGCAGTCTCCGGTCCTCGGCGTCGGCTATTACGCCTACTGGGTCCAGGGCTTTTCCGAAGCCGAGCGTCTCTGGGAAGAATTCTACATCGGCACCCGCAGTGGCTTTCATTTCCACAACACCTACATAGAAGTCTTCGTCGAACTCGGCTTCATCGGACTTCTGCTTGCCGGTCTGATCATCATCCGAGTCTGGATCGGCCATCTGCTCCGCATTCTCCACGGTGACGATATCGCGCGCTCCCACCTACTGTTCGGCGTCGCCTTCATGCTGCTGGTGCGCTCCTTCTTCGAAGTCGACGTGATGCACCCCTACGCGATCGGATCCTTCCTGCTCTATTATTCGGCCGGCCTGCTTGCGGCATCGAAACCGGCGCCCAGCCTGGGATTCCCCGCCGCCCAACCAGCTTCGCATGTGCTGGTTGCTCACACCCGATGAACAGACTGCATGGCATCCAGTATCTGCGCGCCATCGCCGCCCTTGCGGTGGTGGTCTTTCACGCGGTCGAACGCACTGGCGGGCATTTCGCCATCGGTGCGGCCGGCGTGGACGTATTCTTCGTCATCAGCGGCTTCATCATGTGGGTCATCTCCGCGCGCAGGCCGACCACGCCCGCCCGGTTCCTGCGCGATCGGCTGGAGCGCATCGCACCGGTCTACTGGATAGCGACCGCCATCATGGTTGCCGGCGCGCTTGCCGGTCTGTTCCCGAATTTGAAGCTCACGCTTGGCCACGTACTCGGTTCTCTGTCCTTCATTCCGCATCAGTCGCCGAGCAACGGGCAGATCTGGCCGGTTCTGGTCCAGGGCTGGACGCTGAATTACGAGATTTTTTTCTACGTGGTTTTCGCCGCGTGCCTGCTGCTGCCGTCACGGTTCAGGCTCGCGGGCTTGGCGGCCGTGCTGGTTGGCCTGGCTGGATTCGGCTTCGTCCAGGGCAGCGGCAATCCATTGTTGGCGACTTACACCAACCCGATCATCCTGGAGTTCCTGATCGGCGTTCTTATCGGCAAGCTCTGGCTGGACGGCAGAATTCCCTCGCCTGCGACGGGCGCTGTCCTGATCATTGGCGCGCTCCTTGGTTTCGCGGTCGTCGGCGCGACCCATCTCGGTTTCGGCCCGCTATCTTTCGGTACCTTGGCTGCTGCGCTACTGATCGGCGTGCTCGCCCTGGAAAAGGGCGGCGCGGTTCGTCATGTCCGGTCGATGCTCTATCTCGGCGACGCGTCCTATTCGGTCTATCTCTTCCACACCTTCGCGATTTCGGTCGTCGCCAAGCTGGCTGCATTGCTGTCGATACCGGCTGAGACGGCAATGCTCCTTGCCGTGACATCAGGCGTGGCGGTCGGCGTTGCGGCCTACGAAATGCTGGAAAAGCCCTTGATCGCAGCCGTCAAGGGCTTGCGGAGCGGGCAAGGCCGCCGGAAGTCGGTCCAGGACAACCCGCCGGTCCCGGAGAGCGTTTGAAATCCGGCTCCCGTGGGCTCGCTTGACCAGGTAAGACGGAGAGGCGGTAGAGACGCCTCGCCGCAGCCCGGGCGAAAACCCGCATCCGAAACCTTGCGAGGCTCAACACAGGGCTGACATAGCCCGTATCCGAATGTCGATAGTGGCAGTGCCGCAGTTCCAGCCGATTTGTCGCGGCCTGTTGACAAGAATCAAAGACGATCTCGGACCGATTTGACAAAAGTTGGGCTGCTTCGAAGGCCCAAAGGTATTCAGTAGCCACACGCCGGACCCCACGATGGAGTCCGGCCGAGAGAGCCGGGCGAGTTTGCCATACCAGCCGAAGGCACATCGTTGCGGGGATCGATGGATCGCTGATCACAACCGTTGACGCGGGGTAGGAGCGTTCCGCCCGCGTGCTTCCACGCGCTGCAGAAGGAAAGCCCAATCCTTCGGGACCTGGCCGCCCGCAACGAACTCAAGATAGTCGCGGCCATGCATGACGTCGGCAGTGGGCGGATCACCTTCCTGGACTAGAGGCTGCGGTGCCGCCGTGCGTTGCGGGGGTTGTTCACAGAAGAGGAGATCGTCATGAGACTCGCATCATTGGCCGCCTTGGCTTGCGGGACGGCGTTGCTCTGCGGAGCATCGGACGTGACGCCGGCCGCTGCCCAGGTCGCGCCTGCCGGGCCGGCCCAGCCCAACATCATTTTCATCATGGGCGACGACATCGGCTGGAACAACATTGGCGTGTACAACCAGGGCATGATGTCCGGGCGTACGCCCAATCTTGACCGGCTCACCGCACAGGGCATGCGCTTCACCGACTACTATGCCGAGGCAAGCTGCACGGCCGGCCGAGCCAACTTCATCACCGGCGAACTGCCGATCCGCACCGGACTGACCACAGTCGGGCAGGCCGGGTCGCCGCTCGGCATGCCGGACGAGGCCCCGACGATTGCGACTGCGCTGAAGTCGATGGGCTACGCCACCGGCCAGTTCGGCAAGAACCATCTCGGCGACCTCAATCGGTTCCTGCCGACCGTGCATGGCTTCGACGAGTTCTACGGCTATCTCTATCACCTCGATGCGATGGAGGACCCCTGCCACCCGAACTATCCGCAGGAACTGCGCGACAAGGTGGGCCCCCGCAACATGGTCCACTCCTTTGCGACCGACCGCGACGACCCGACCGAGCAGCCGCGCTGGGGCAAGATCGGCAAGCAGCGGATCGAGGATGCCGGCCAACTCTGCCCGAAGCGGATGGAGACCGTTGATGACGAGATCCTAGATGCCACGTTAAAGTTCGCGGACAAGGCGAGGGGCGGTGGCAAACCCTTCTTCATCTGGCTCAATCCCACCCGGATGCACGTGATCACGCATCTCTCGCCGAAATACGAGGGGATGCGCACGTCTCAAAACGGCTGGAGCGTCGAGGAGGCCGGTTTGGCGCAACTCGATGACGTCGTCGGCTCGGTCATGAAGTACCTCGACGAGAACCGTCTCAGCGACAACACCATCGTCGTCTTCTCGACCGACAACGGTGCAGAGAACTTCACCTGGCCGGACGGCGGCCAGACGCCGTTCGCCGGCGGCAAGGGGACGGCGCTCGAAGGCGGCTTCCGGGTTCCGGCGATCATCCGCTGGCCTGGCAAGGTGCCAGCGGGCAAGGTCGAGAACAGCATCATGTCCGGTCTCGACTGGTTCCCGACCCTCGTGGCAGCGGCAGGTAACCCATCGATCATCGACGAATTCAAGGCCGGCAAGAAGATCGGCGACACGACCTACAAGGTCCATCTGGATGGCTACGACCAGACAGCGCTTATCACAGGCCAAGGTCCCTCGAAGCGGAACGAGATCTTCTATTTCACCGAGTCCACTCTGGGCGCGGTGCGGATCAACGACTTCAAATACCGCTTCACCGACCAGCCGAACGGCTGGCTGGGCGCAACGGAGAAAGTCGACTGGCCAATTCTTACCAACCTACGGCTCGATCCGTTCGAGCGCACAGGCATCTCCGACGGCAAGAGCGGCTCGCTCGCCTACTACAACTGGTTTGCCACGGAGTTCTGGCGCTTCGTCTTCGTGCAGCAGGAAGTCGGGAAGGCAGCGCAGAGCTTCATCGAATTTCCGCCGATGCAGAAGGGCGGGAGCTTCAACATGGAGTCGGTGAAGCAGCAGATCGAGCGGTCGATCCATTCCCCGCAGGGCCAATGATAGGCCGTGCTCGAGAAATTTGAGGGCAACGCTTCACTCCAGGGGCGATAGCTGCCGTTCGAGAGTCAGGGCGAATACGCTGGTGAGTTGGCTTGTCGGAAGCTCGGGCGCTGCGCTGCCGAGAGCTGCCAGAGCCGACGCCGGGACGGCAGTATTGGTCGGGCTACCCCAAGGGGTCGGGATCACGGAATACTCCTGGGGAAGAAAGGGCAGGGCGCGCGCGGTCAGCAGCCCGTTCAGCACCGCGACGACCCTGCCTTTTCGGCAATCGACGACCGGAGATCCGGACGCGCCCGCATTGAACAGGAGGCGGTTCGGCCCTTCGACTTCGACCAGAGCCAATCCCGCCAACTCGTCGGCCGGGTCGTCTGTCTCGCGCACAATCGCCCGCGCAGCGCGCATCTGCCCGTCGGGATAGCCCAAGACCAGGACGGTGGTATCCTTCGCCGGCCTGGTCGGCTCTAGGGCGAGGGCTTGCGCATCCGGGAAGGGATTTTCCAGTTCCAGGATAGCCACATCGGTCGGCCATCCCGCCCGACTGTCCTCACCGGGGCCGGGAACTCTGACCTGATCGGCCACCCTGATCCGGACCCGGATAGTTCTCTCCGGCCTGCCTCCGGCCGCCGCCTGGGTAAGCTCAGCCTCCTGCCAGGCCTTGGCCAAAAGATCGCTGGCAAAGTGCGCGGCCGTAACAAGAAGCCTGGGCGAAGTGTAGAGCCAGGCCGTGGCGCGTTCGCCGACGATATCCTTTGCAGGCGTGCCTGCAGGCCGTGGCTCCTCGAAATACCACGCGATGCTGACGACCGAAGAGGCCAGTTGCGAAGGATCGACGCACGGGGATCCCTGTGCCTCTGCGCTCGGAGTGTCCCATCCGAGGCTGAGAAAGATGAGACTAAGGATCAGGGCGACCGTCCGCGACTTCGCCCGGACCTGCGATGAGGCGTCCATGCAATCCTCGATGTTCCGCTGCTGGACTTGCGGAACATCGAGGCGAAGAGAGCGCTACGTATTACGCGACAGATCCAGAAGTGCCTCGCAACTGTCCCGACTTCGAAATGTTCCATCGGCTGGATGATGCAGCGGTCCGGGCTGGGCGCGCGTCCGTTTTGCCACAGGCGACTCCGCTCCGAAGCCCGCCTGTATCACAGGATGTGCCCTAATGGTGGAGCGTCACCGCGCGTGGGGGTGGGCGAAAGCCTTGCGCTGACCAGGTTCCGGGTCCGGACGGCTAGTGTTCGCTGGAGCGGGTAGCGGGAATCGAACCCGCGCGTTCAGCTTGGGAAGCTGACAGGCTACCATTACATCATACCCGCGCGGCAGCTTCGATAGCATGGGGCCGCACGGTTCTGCAATCCGCTTCGCACGGCAGAACACTATGCTCACCATCCAGTCTGCAGGAGAACTCGCGGGTCCGCCACTCAGGTCGGGAAGCCATGCTTGCGGACGATCCCCCATATCGTCCCGTTTATCTCGGCCAAAGCAGAGATGCTCGTCCTGATCCTGGCGATCTCAATCTCGTCGAGACGTATTTGATCTCATCCTTTTTGTCGAAGATCCGCATGAACTGCGTCATGCCGCGGCCACTCTCGGGATCGAACCCAATTGGCGCTCGGGCGCAATTTGGGCAGCCGGTTACATGAAGTGAAAGCCGTGCGGGCCTTGACCGCCGCCGGTCGCAGGATGCTTGGATTCCTGTATGGCCGATGGAGCAATGCGGGGGACTAATCACCGTATAAGTAATACGTCACACGTAGTACTTGCAGATCAAAGCCGCTGCGTATTAGTCTTAAAGGTTGGGTGCAACACATGCTCCGCTGAGAGTTTGTATGGACACTATTATTCGATATCTCGGTCATGCAGGATTTATCGTTATACATAGGCATACAACAATACTAGTTGATCCATGGTTCTTTCCTGCGTTTCTGAAGTCATGGTTTCCGTACCCGGACAATCGTTTTCTCCTAGATGCAGTCTACGGCCTCAAAGCAGACTATCTTTACGTATCGCATTTGCATCAGGACCATTTCGACCGTCGTCTGCTCGAGAGATTGGACAAGTCCATCAAGATACTCGCTCCGAACTATCGATCGCGCAGCTTGGCCAGAAAATTCCGCGGGCTCGGGTTTGAGAACCTCATTCCGCTCGACCACAAGCAGTCGATCGAAGTTGCCCCCGGCCTGACGGCGACGATGTATCTCGACACGAGCCACAAGGAGGACAGCGGGCTTCTGCTGGAAACCGACGGGTTTCGTTTTCTTGATTTGAACGACTGCAACACCCGCATCTCCGAACTGCCCACGGACATCGACGTGCTGGCGGCCCAGTACTCGGGCGCCATGTGGTACCCGAACTGCTACGACTACCCGCCCGATGTAATGCTGCAGAAGGTGGAGGCCGTCCGGCGCGATCTGATGGATACGCTGGTCCGCAAGGCCCGCATCACGAAGGCCAGGTATTATATCCCGTCGGCGGGGCCGGCCTGCTTTCTCGACCCCGTTCTCATGCACTACAATGACAGGGACCGGACGATCTTCCCGATTTGGGAGAATGTTTCAGACGAGTTCGCTGTGGCCTGTCCGGAGGTTGAGGCGTTGCGGCTGCAGCCGGGCGACCGGCTCTTGTTCGACAAGCCTGAGCAGGAGCCTGTCCACGAACTGTCTGCGGACCGGCGTGTATCCGAAGACCTCGACGACTATTCCCGGCGCCGCAAGGACGACTGGGGTGAATTCTACCGCGAGGCCGAGCGGCCTATCGCCCCAGAAGAGCTCGAGGCCTATTTCGCGCGGCTGCAGCGCAGGAACAAGCACTTTCTTGCCGACTTCAGCAAGGATGTCCGGCTCGTTGCGGGCAGCAATGCCTGGAGGGTGCAGCTTGGCCAGCTTGCCGAGCACTTTGTCATCGAAGGCGAGGAGCCCTACGACCCCGAATATTCGTTCTTCATGTCGCCGCGCGTGCTGCGGCAGATCATCGACGGCCGAGAGGGATGGGAGGAGGCGCTGCTCTCCATGCGCGTCGTGCTCAAGCGTGAGCCCGACATCTTCGATTCACGTTTCATGGGCCTGCTGCGTTATGGCAACGAGCCGGTCCAGACGCTGCAGATGCTGCGTGAGACCTACAATACCGAAACGATCGAGCGCGATGGCCTGCGCATGCAGCGGTTCTGCCCTCATGCAGGAGAGGACCTGACCTATGCCATTGTGTGCGATGGCGTCATCGAATGTCCCCGGCACCATTGGAAGTGGAACCTGTGGACCGGCGAGTGCATTGACGGCGGCACGCTCCCGCTGCGGGTCGAAGTTATCGATCCCAACCTACTCCGCCAGAGCAGACACGATTAGGCGGAGCAGGCCACTGAAATTGTGCTTCAGCGGCACCTCCTTTCCGTCGCGTTGTTGCAATGACCCAATCAGATATATGGCCTTGCTGGTCTTCGACTGCTCTAGCTGTATTTCGGTACCGCACCTCAGGTCTGCTTGGAGTTCCGTCTTTTACTGAAGGTATTGGCTGCGTCGGCAGCGCATTACCGATCCGGCCGGCAGCAGCGGACGCGGTGTGCCACTCAGGTCGGGAAGCCATGCTTGCGGACGAGCGCCCATATTGTCCTGTTTATCTCGGCCAACGCCGAGATGCTCGCTTGGATCCTGGCGATTTCCATGTCGTCGAGATGTTCGACCTTCCCGTATTTGATCTGATCCTTATTGTCGAAGATGCGCATGAGTTGCGTCATGCCGCGGCCACTCTCCGGATCGAACGAATAGATGCAGTGATTGTATTTGTTCCGTAGGCCTGACTCCCGCCCCAACTGCCGTGTTATCTCAAGTATCTCACGCCGGCATCCGGCATCCGTCCTCGACATCTTGGCCAGGCGCTCGACAAGGTCGATGCGAGCCCGCGTTGTGTTCAAGGTCAAAAAGATGATGATCGCGGTCTCCTTGTCGACTTTCGACAGGCCGGCGATCAGGTAGATGAGCAGGCTCTCGGTGTTCGTCCAAGTGTAATTGAGGCGCCCGACGAGCAGCAAGATCTGTTCAATATAGGCGTTTGGTGCCCTATCCGGAACAGGTGCTGCGGGATCGGTTCTGGTGGGAGTTGCTGCCTGGTCAAGCATGATCACCTCCAGAGCCGAATCATCCAATTTATGACAGTCGAAAACTTATATGTAATGCATAAATGATGATATTCGCTGTACGAGTAAATCTCATTGCAGCGTCCTTGCTACAAAAGGCTGCCATAAAAGAGAATGACAAATTACTCCGAACGAAGGAAATAAACTAGCCGAAATTTACATCCAGTACGTTCCGAAAAGCCAGCATAAGCCGATTTGGCAGCTTATAGGCCAGGGGCTCTCAAAGCACACTTCCCTCATCAGAACACCGGAACCGCAGGGGCTCGGGACCAGCAGCCACTCCCAGGTAAGTCGTGGGTGGCCCGATACGCGACGCCGTGCGGTATCCGAACGAGAGGGAGGAACCGTCACCAGGCCAACACCGACCCGTCCGGTGTGTGCCGCGTCGTTGCGCGTCCATGCACCAACTTCCAACCATACATGTTCAACAGCGTCCGCGCGGCGAAGACCCTAAGGAGATGAATAGCGGTCAAGCTGTCGCGGCCTAGCAAGGACACGACAATGGCTAGAGACCTTTATGATATCGCGCACCGCGATCCTTCGCAGGAACAGCAGCAGCAACAGCGCGAGCAGCAGCGGCAGCAGCAAGAGAGCAGCAACGAAAACACCAATACCAATGAGTCGGCGGGTATCGGCGTAGGTGCAGGGGTTGGTGCCGGCCTGGGCGTTGGTGCCGGGGTGGGTGCTGGCGTTGGTATCGGCAAGGCCGAGAGCGATTCAGACAGCAATGCTCACAGCTCGAGCAAAGGGTTCAACGAGAACGCGAACCTCAATGGAAACCTGAACGCATCGAAAAATCACAATGACAACGAGTCGACGAACACCAACACCAATACGAACACGAGCCATACGGACGTAGACGTCGACGTCAGAGTGGACCTCGAAGGCTTTATGCCTTCCGATGACGACTTTGCCGACATTGACCACAGCGACATCGACGGCATGATCAACGCCAAAATCGGTGGTGTGCTGAACCACGCTCTCAATGGCGCAGGAAACGATGTCGCAAACGTCATCAGCCAGAACGCGAACATCACCGACAACGACAAGTTGGAGAACGCCGAGGTCGAGAACAAGGGCTCTTTCAGCCAGGACTTTGATAGTAGAGGCGGATGGGCGAAGGCCGATGACGGCATTGACGCTGGCGCCGATGGCGGGTTGGGCGGTTTCGGCACAAGCGCCGACGGCGGCAACGCGTTCGGTGGCATCGCAGCGGCTGTCGGCGTGGGCGGTGACGGCACCGGCGGTGCGGCCACGAGCGGTCCGACGACCGGAGGTGCGGGCACCGGAGGAAATGGGACAGGCGGCGCCGGCGGCGGGGCAGCAGCGACCGGAGGCGATGCGACTGGCGGAGAAGGCGAAGGTGGCCGAGGCGACGGGGGTAATGGCGGCGCAGGCGGTGCCGGAACGGGTCTTGGCCTCGGACTTGGGCTGGGTCTTGGGATCGGTGCAGCTCTGAGCGGTGCCGGCGGTGACGGCGGCAGCAACACGGGTGGCGCTGGCGGTAGCCAGAGCGGCGACGGCGGCGATTCCTATAGTGGTGACGCGTCGAACGACGGCCCCGACGGCAATTCGCTCGGCGGATCAGAACTCGACTTCCTGGCGATCGACCTGTTCGATAGAGGTGGCAATGCCAGCAACGAAGGCAACGACGGCAATTCGGGCACCGGCGACTCCGGCCAAGGTGGCAATGGAGGCATCGTCGGTGGCGCCGGGGACGCCACAGATGCAGGCCGCGGCGGTGACAGCGGCGCTGCTGACGGTGACGGGATCGGAGTAGGGGTCGGGGTCGGCATTGGTGCAGGTGTCGGCGGCGACGGCGGCGACGGCGGCGCAGGAACTGGCGGTAATGGTACCGGCGGCGATGCCACTGGCGGATATGCGGATGCAGTCGGCGGCAACGGCGCCAACGGGAACGCTGGCGATGGCTTCGGCGGGGAAGCGCTGAGCGGCGCCTGGGCTTCTGGTGTCGGAGGCGACGGCCTGGGTGGCTGGGCCGCCGGCGGCGATGCGTTCGGCGGAGCCGGGGGGACTGCCTCGAGCACCGGCGGCGCCGGCGGGGATAGCGGCGTCTGGGGCTCGAACAACGGCGACGACGGGTTCGTCACCGGGACCAGTCACGCGAGTGCCGACTCGATTATCGAGACGAGCGCCTTCAACCAGGAAATCGTGATGGGCGCCAACCTGCAGCAGAACGCCATCGACATGACCATCGTGGGTGGCAATCTCGACAGCAACGTCATCGGCGAAGACGACGACGCCGCTGCCTGAGTGAAGCTTACGTTGAGTGGGCTGCGCGGGTTAACCCGCGCAGCCCACTCCCAGAAGCTATTGAAGAAGCCGACCGACTCCGGAGGGGGCCACGTGCTTTTGGATAGGGCGACTGAAGCCATTGCGCACTTCATTGGTCTCTTCTCGAACACCGTGGAGGAAGCGCGGCAGCGAGAGGCGTTCGAGCAGTTCACGGCTGCAAAAGGTGACCCTGGCAGTCTTAAGCCCCTCCCCAATGTCGAGCTTGCCCTTTCAGTTGCCTACGAGTTCGAAGGTTTCGATCCCGGTCTGGTCTATCGTCCCGTCGCACCGGACATAATTTCCTGGACGAACTGGTCCTCCGTCGATTTCAATTCTCAGGGACTGTCGCTCCGTCCAATCTCCGTCCAACCTGAATTCGCCCATGCCGGGCGTTCGGTCGCATCGCTATCCGCCAAGCAGGCCACCGTCGAAATCGAACCGCTCGGGTCTGTCGCGAATTATCTGCACCAGGGCATAGCGCTTGCGGACAATGACTACTTCGGCGTGGGAGGGCACGGCCTGACCTTCGCGCCCCAGCCTGCCGGCGATGGGAACGTTTTCAAGCTCCTGGACGCATCCTCCAGCCTTTCACCCATTCCCGATCCCGGAATGCCCGGCAACGCGATGGCTCTGGCGAAATTCGCGACCGAGACTGCTCAGGCGCTAAACGATTTCAATCAGGACATGATCGCAGGGCACATCGGAGAACTGGACGGCCTGACCGCGCAGAACACCTTGATCGAGAAGGCCGAGTCGCTTGAGGGCACGTTCGTCAACGGACGGGCCGATGAGGCCCCCGATCTTGAGGACTATTTCTCTCTTGAGGCGAGACGCGAGGCCGGCCCGCATCCGGAGGAGGCGTTCAAGCCGAATGTGACAATTACCGACGACGGCGTGAAGATCGATGCCTCCGTGACCCTGGACACGGGAAGTGATGTTCTCATCAACAATGCCGTCCTGAAGAATATGTGGACGGCCTCCACCGTCACGGCGGTGGTTGGCGATCACATCGAGATCAACGCCATCATCCAAATGAATGCGTGGACGGACAGCGACATGGTCCCCGCCGCATTGGGCGGCTGGAATAAATCTCTTGCTGAAACGATGGCGTTCAACATCGGAATTTTCGAACGCATCGAAAACTCCGCCGACAAGGACGAGCCGGACGCCGAGGTCAGCAAATCCTTCCCAAAATACTGGGCGGTCACGGAGGTGACGGGCGATCTCATGATCGTGAACTGGCTTGAGCAGATCACTTTCATGAAGGACAACGATATCGGCATCCTGTCGTCATCAGGCGCGACGAGCTTTGTCTATTCCGGAAGCAATTCCGCTTTCAACAGTACGTCGATCTACGAACTCGGCATTGGGTACGACCTGATCGTCGTCGGCGGCAGCGTCTACGATGTCAATCTCATTCAGCAGGTGAATATCCTGTCGGACAACGACGTGATCGGAGCCGTGCCCGGTTTCGAGACCACCGGTGAGGGCGCATACTCTACGTCAGGCAACCTCCTCTGGAACCAGGCTCAGATCTACAATGTGGGAACGGGTGGCCCCTACGAGGCTCTCCCCGCGGATTACCAGGAGACGGCCGACAAGCTTGCAGCAGGCAAGCAGGACATCGAGGATGGTGTGCTCTCGGACGATGCTTTCGCCGGGCAGACGGCACTGCGCGTCCTCCATATCGAAGGCGACCTCGTCAATTTCCAATACGTGAAGCAAACAAACATCCTCGGAGACGAAGACCAGATCGCCTTGGCCATGCATGAGAGCGGAGCATATTCCGATGCAAAATGGTCTGTGACCACGGGCAACAACGCTCTTATCAACAATGCGGCGATCGTTGATCTGGACTCCCTGGGAAAGACCTATGTGGGTGGCGACCAGTATTCCCAAGATTTCCTCTTTCAGGCGGATATCATCCAGCAAGACCCTGCATTCGCAAAGCAGAATCCCGACGCCTTGATCAACGAAGCGGTCGCGTTCTTGGACGACAGCATGACCGCTGATGCTGATGTCGGCGACTATTACACCGCCGGCAGGCTCGATCCCGACAACATGCACGGCGATCCCTTGGCATCCCTGATAGGCTGAATTGAAAGGTTGGTTGATGTCCCGCGAGCTAAGCGAGCCACCCGGCTTCGATGGGGAATCGTGCGGACCCGGCGGCTCCAATTCCCCGCCCGACGAGCGGGTAGCACCGGCGAGATTGTCGACGACCCTGCGGTCGCAGGAAAAGGAAACTGACAGGACTTTGGCCGACCTCGATAGTGTCGTGCGCGAACTGCGTAGCGCGGCCATGATGGAACAGGTGTCCCGCCCGCCGCCAAGATCAAGCGATCGGTCTGCTGCGGCAGCCGCGGCTGCTTCGGCTGCGCACCATCCCCTGACCCACAATGGCGCCGGTTCCGCCGGACAAGGTGCAACTAACCCGCCGAACGGGCGTGTGGCGATGGAGGCGCCGACATCGGGGCAGTTGGTCCGAAGCCACGCGGCGGAGCCTCAGATCAAGCTCCGGGCTTCCAACCAGCCCGAAGGACCTGTCACCACCAAGGATGCTGTCGCGGCCGAGGCTACTTCGGCCGCGCACCACCCCTTGGCTCACAATGGCGCCGGTTCCGCCGCACGAGGTGCAACTAACCCGCCCAACGGGCGTATGGCGACGGAGGCGCGCACGACCCAAGCGGACCGCAGCCATGCGGCAGGGCCTCAGATTCAGCTCAGGGCTTCCAACCGGCCCGAAGGACTTGTCACCATCGAGGGAGATCGCGGTCCAATCGAGGCGCGAAAAGCGCCTCAGAACGACAGATCAGGCGGCAACGAGAGGAGCGGTCGCGCCGCGCATGGCGCCAACGGAGTGTTCCACAAGCGCCTCGGTCCGATCGACTTCAACGCCAGCCTCAAGGCAGGTGTGTTCGCGGTAAAATACAACCTGGCGGTGGTGATGCTGTTTACCATCGCCAGCAACATCCTGGTCCTAGCCGTCCCGATTTATCTGTTTCAGATTTCTGATCGGATTCTGACCAGTCGCTCGATCGACACGCTGATCATGCTGACAGCGGTGATCGCAGGGGCGGTGGTGCTGCAGGCGATGTTCGACGCCATCCGGCGCTTCATCCTCATGCGAACGGCGGTGGAGTTCGCTGCGCAACTCGGCGCACCGATCCTGAGCGCGGCGGCGCGCGCATCCCTCCAGAGCAACGGTCGCGAATACCAGACGCTCGGCGATCTCCAGCAGGTCCGCTCCTTCCTGGTTTCCCGGACGCTGCTCTCCTTCTTCGATGTGCCGATGGCGCCCCTATTCGTGCTCGCGGTGTTCCTCGTCCACATCCATCTCGGCTTCATCGTGGTCGGGACGGCGCTGCTTCTGCTCATCCTCACCCTCCTCAACCAGAAGGCTACCGCCGCTCCATTCGCTACTGCGAATACCGCGCAAGTGAAGGCAAATCTTCACCTCGAGTCGATGTCGCGCAACTCGCAGATCATCAACGCCCTCGCCATGATACCGGAGGCGGTCCGGATCTGGGGGCACGACACGGCCGATTCTTTGAAGTTCCAAGTCGCGGCTCAAGACCGCAACATCGCGTTTGCCGCCGTCTCCAAAGCATCGAGACTGCTCACTCAGGTCGGGATGCTGGGATGGGGAGCGTTCCTGTCGCTTGAAGGCGAGATCACCGGCGGCATGGTGATCGCCGCTTCGATAATCGCCGGCCGCGCTCTGGCGCCCATCGAAGGCGCTATTGAAGGCTGGCATCAATACAGCCAGTCCCGCGCGGCCTTTGGCCGGATATCCACGCTTCTTAGCGCCTCACCCCTCAATTTCGAGCGCCTGAACCTGCCCCGGCCCGAAGGACGGCTCGACGTCGAGCGGCTGCTCTACGTTCCACAAGGTACCAAGAAGGTAGTGCTAAACGGCGTGACTTTTGCGCTCGCGCCGGGCGATTCGCTGGGCATCATAGGAAACTCGGGAGCCGGGAAGACGACTCTCGGGAAGATGCTTGTCAATTCGATCCTGCCGACATCCGGCAGCGTCCGGCTCGACCTGATGGATTTGCGGAATTGGGACCAGCGCCAACTGGGGGAGAATATCGGTTACGTACCCCAGGACGTTCAACTGTTTCCAGGCACGATCAAGGCCAACATCGCGCGCATGCGCGATGATGCCACCGACGCGCAGATCTACGAAGCCGCCCGGCTGGCCGACGTGCATGAGATGATCGCCAACCTGCCGCACGGCTATGAGACGGTGGTTGCGGCCGACGGCTCGCCTCTGTCCGGCGGACAGAAACAGCGGGTCGCGCTTGCGCGTGCATTCTTCGGTAACCCGCGCCTTATCGTTCTGGACGAGCCGAACTCCAATCTGGACAGCGCCGGCGACGCTGCGCTGACGCGCGCTCTCCAGCATGCAATGGAGCAGAAGATCACCATGGTGACGATCACACAGCGGCCATCGCTGCTGAACAACGTCGACAAGATACTGCTTCTCGTCAACGGAACGGTCGCCTTGTTCGGCAAGCGCAACGATGTGCTGAAGGCGCTTTCTGCTCGCGGCGTGGAGCTTGATCCCGGCACCGGATCGTTCGGTCACCAGCAGATCCAGCAGGGCGCCTGACAATGTCGGACAGCGCGAAATTTCACGACATCGAGTGGTATGCCGATGTGCCGCGATCGATCCGGAAGCACACTACGTTCGGAATTCTGTTGCTCTTGGTCACTTTCGGCGGCTTCGGGGGCTGGGCTTTCACTGCGCCGCTTGCGGCGGCGATAATCGCCCAGGGCAGGTTTGTCGCTACCGGCCAGAACAAGGTGGTCCAGCATTTCGAAGGCGGCATCATAGAGCAGATACTGGTCGGCGAAGGCGACCAGGTCGGGCTCGACCAGCCTTTGATCCGGCTGGACGAAACCGCCGCACTGGCAAAGGAGAGGGAGCTTTTCCTTCGGCGGGTCCGCCTCGAGGCGATCGCGGCCCGCCTGTCAGCCCAGATCCACGGCGATGATCGGGTCCAGTACCCGGACCTTGTGACGGACAACCAGCGCGACTCCGAGGTCGCTCCCATCATAGAAGGGCAGAACCTTAACTTCGAAGCCTGGAAGAACAGGCTGAACGGCGACACCGCTCTGCTTAGGCAGAACATTGAAGCATACGGTTACCGCGCCGAGGGCTACGCCAAGCAGCGGGAGGCGGTGGAACTGCAATTGCAGCTCTTGCGCGAGGAACTGCAAGGCAAGCAGGTCCTCCTCAAGAAGGAGCTTATCCGCGCAACCGACATCAAGGTGGTTCAGCGCGCGATTGCGGAAGCAACTGGACAGATCGGGCGGCTCTCAGCCGAAATCTCCGAGACCGAGGCACAGATCATAAAGGAAAGGCAGCAGATAGAGCAGACCGAGCAGGCCCAGCGAGAAGCTGCCCTGGACGAGCTTCAGAAGATCCAGGGTGAGCTTGATACCGTCCGGGAGCAGTCGCGGGAGGCGAAGAGTGTGCTGCGGCGCGCCACCATCAACGCTCCGGTCGCAGGGACCGTCATCCGCTTGTTCTATCACACACCCGGCGGCGTCATTGAGAGCGGCAAAGGGATCATGGAAATATTGCCGGCCGACGTGCCGCTTGTCGTAGAGGCGCAAGTGAGGCGCACGGATATCGACAGCGTGCGGATCGGCCAAAGTGCAACGTTAAGAATGACGGCGCTCAATCAGCGGACCACTCCGGTGCTGAATGGCACGGTCTTCTACGTTTCTGCCGACGCGTTGCCGGGAGATAAGGTCGCACCCGGTCAGGAGTTCTATCTGGCGCGCATCAGCCTGCCGCCGGATGAACTGGCACGAGTGGCCGACTTTGCTCCGACGCCCGGCATGCCGGTCGAGGTGCTGATCCAGACCGCCGAAAGGACGTTTTTCAGCTATCTGACAAAGCCGATAGCGGACTCCATGTCCCGCGCCTTCACCGAGCAATAGCAATTTCGGCGAGCGGACGGATCGGGACCGACGAGCGCCGCGGGCTGGCCCGTTGCGGTCCGCTCAAGGGTCGGCGGACGCTCCGGCAGGGCTGGCATAGCCTTGCGGCAGCTTCGATGAGATAGCCTCCCGCCCTTCAACAATCCGGTTCGGCGCTGTCCGGCAACTCACTCACGCCTTGATGGCGTCGGAGTGAGGGCTTATGCGAGCGTCGACCAAGGAGGCGATTCTTGTCAGCTCTCAACAAGTTCCTCGGCGACAGCCCGCTGCGCGTGTTCCTGAAGCTTGCCGTCGTGTCGTTCCTCGTCGGGATCGTCATGAGCACGTTCGGCTGGTCGCCGGTCGACCTGTACTACTGGGTCGAGGACACGGTCCGCTACTTCTGGAACATGGGTTTTCACGCGATCGACCGTTTCGTCGGATACTTTCTGCTGGGCGCGGCGATCGTCGTGCCGGCCTTCCTGCTGCTCAGGCTGCTGAGCTACCGCCGATAGACCGTCACGCGAATTCCGCCGCCACCTCGAACAGGATCGCATGGCGCGCGGCCAGAGCGGCGATGTCCTGCGAATAGCCGCCGCCGATGACTGCACAGACCGGCACACCGATCTCGCGAAAAGTCCCGATCACCATGCGGTCACGCGCACGCAAACCGGCATCGCTCAGGCAAAGCCGTCCCAGCCGGTCGTCCTCGTGCGGGTCGACGCCGGCATTGTAGAAGACGAGGTCCCACTGTTCCGCCGCCATCCGGACGAGGGCCGAGCGCAACTCGCGTAGGTATCGCTCGTCGCCGGTCCGGTCAGGCAGGCCGATATCGAGGGTGGAGGCCTCCTTCCGCGCCGGATAGTTCTTCTCGGCATGCATTGAGAAGGTGAACACCCGCGGCTCGTCGGCGAGGATGTTAGCCGTCCCGTCGCCCTGATGGACGTCGAGGTCGACCACCAGAATGCGCGCCTCGGCGCGCTCGGCGAGCAGATCAAGGGCCGCCACCGCCACGTCGTTGAACGTGCAGAAGCCCGCGCCCTGCGCTTGCCTGGCGTGATGGCTACCGCCAGCGGCGTTGCACGCGATACCATGGGCAAAGGCCAGGCGCGCGGCGAGCAAGGTACCGCCGGCGGCACGGCGTGCCCGCCTCGACACGAGGTCATCGACGGGAAAGCCGATCTCTCGCTCGATTGTCGTGGGAACGTTGCAGGAAAGCACCTGGTCGACATAGGCCGCATCGTGCGCGCGCATCAGCGCCCGCTCTTCTGCCAAGGGCGCCTCGACGTGAACCGACGCGCCGAGCACGCCCGTCATGTCGAGCCGCTTTATCAACGCCCCGTACTTGCCCATCGGAAAGCGGTGGCCGGCAGGAAATTTGGCGTCGTAGTCGGGATGGCTGACGATGTGCAGGCTCATTGGCGCGATGCTAGCGCATGTGCTTCGCCCGGCAAATCTCGCCGCCCGCCTTGCGCGCGGGCTAACGTCGCGTAAGAAGCAGGCGGACCTGAGTAGCTGGCAAAGCGATGGAAAAACCTCTCGACGCGAGTTTCGCGATCACCAACAAGTCGGTCCTCAAGATCGCCGTGCCGATGACGCTCGCGTATCTGACGACACCGATGCTCGGCGTGGTCGACACGGCGGTGGTCGGCCAGTTCGGCGATGCTGCGCTGCTGGGCGGCCTCGCCGCGGGGGCGCTGGTCTTCGACGTGGTTTTCACCACGTTTAATTTTCTGCGCTCCGGCACGACCGGCCTCGTCGCCCAGGCGATGGGCCGACGCGACGCGGTCGAGGAGCAGGCGGTGTTTTGGCGGGCCTTCGCTATCGCTGTCACAGCCGGGCTCGTGCTTGCGGTGTTGGCGCCGCTCTTCGTCGCGCTTGGGGAGCGGTTCCTCGGCGTCGAGGAGCGCGTCGCCGTCGCTATGCGCGAATACGTGCTGATACGCATGCTTGGGGCGCCGCTGTCGCTCATCAACTATGCGGTGCTGGGATACGTGCTCGGAAGAGGCGAGGGCGGCCTGGGGCTCATCCTGCAACTGGTGCTCAATGGGGCCAACATCGTTCTTTCGGTGCTGCTCGGACTGGGGCTCGGCTGGGGCGTTGCTGGGGTCGCCTGGGGAACGGTCGCAGGCGAATGCCTGGTGGCGGTGGTCGGCCTCGCCATCCTCCATGCCCGCTTCAGAGCAGGGCCGGGCTTGCCGCGCGAGCAGCTCCTCGATCGGGCCGCATTCCTGACCATGCTGTCGCTCAACCGCGACATCATGATCCGCTCGTTCAGCCTGCTCGCTGCCTTCGCGCTGTTCACGCGCCAGGGCGCCTCGATGGGTACGCTGACGCTCGCCGCCAACGCGGTGCTGATGAATTTCTTCATGGTTGGCAGCTTCTTCCTGGACGGCTTTGCGACGGCGGCCGAGCAGCTAGCCGGCCGTGCCGTCGGGGCGCGCGATGCGGCAACTTTCCGCAAGGCCGTCCGGCTGAGCACCACGTGGGGGTTTGGCATGGCGGCGCTGGTCAGCGCCGTCTTCCTCGTCTTCGGCCCGCATTTCATCGACTTCATCACCACCGCCGAGGCGGTGCGAGAGATCGCGGCGACCTATCTGCCCTGGGCGGCGCTGACCGCGGTGAGCGGCGTCCTTGCCTTCCAGATGGACGGGGTGTTCATCGGCGCAACCTGGTCGCGCGACATGCGCAACATGATGCTGGCCTCGCTCGCCGGCTTCGTGCTCGCGTCCTACGCGCTGAAGCCGCTCGGCAATCACGGCCTGTGGGCGGCGCTCCACATTTTTCTCATCGTGCGCGGGCTCAGCCTTTTGATGAGACTTCGGCAGCGACTCAGGCTGGCTCTGTAGACTCGATCGGCTGAGCGGCCCAATGTTCCGTCCGCGTGCCGCGCAGCGCCGAGATCGACGCCGCGCCTTCGCGCTCGAGCGTCGAGATCAGCCCGCGCAGGATGCGGCCGGGCAGCGTCGGCCCCCCATAGATCAGGCCCGTGTAGAGCTGAACCAGGTCGGCGCCCGCCCTGATCTTCTCCAGCGCCGTCTCGGCATTCGAAACGCCGCCCACGCCGATGATCGCCATGTCGGGGCCGACCAGATTCCGCATTCGGGCGAGAACGGCGGTGGAGCGCGCAAATAGTGGTTTTCCCGAGAGCCCGCCGGACTCCTGGGCCTGGCTTTGGTCGCGCAGGGCGGTGCGGGAGAGCGTGGTGTTGGAGACGATCAATCCGTCGATCTTATGTGCCGTGACTTCCGCGGCGATGTCCTCCAACTCGGGTTCGGTGAGATCGGGCGCGATCTTCAGGAAGATCGGAACGTGCCTATGCCGATCATCGGGCAGATCGGCGCGCGCCGCCATTAGGCGACTGAGGAGTTCAGAAAGCTCTTCGCGAGCCTGCATCGAGCGCAGGCCGGGCGTGTTGGGCGAGGAGATATTGACGGTGAGATAGGTAGCGAGCGGAGCGAAGCGGCGAATTCCTTCTTCGTAGTCGCCGATCCGGTCGGGGCTGTCCTTGTTGGCGCCGATGTTCACGCCCACGATGCCTGGTCGCAGCCGTCGCGCGGCAAGGCGGGCCGCGCAAGCGCCATGCCCCTCATTGTTGAAGCCGAGCCGGTTGATGACCGCCTCGTCCTGCTCCAGCCGGAAGATGCGTGGCCTGGGGTTCCCGGGCTGCGGCAGCGGCGTGATGCTGCCCACCTCGACGAAGCCGAAGCCGAGGGCAAGCAGGGCGTCCGGCACCTCGGCGTTCTTGTCATAGCCGGCGGCCATGCCGAGTGGGTTCGGAAAGTCGAGCCCGCAGAGCCGGACCGAGAGTCTGGCGTCGCGCGGAGCCGACGATGTAAGGGGAACCCCTATCTGGAGGGCTTTAAGCGACAGCCCGTGCGCGGATTCCGGATCGAGGCAGAACAGCGCCCGCCGGCCCAGCGCTCCCAGCACCTTTCTCACGCCTCGAGATCCGGAAAGACGTGGCCGTCTGGTCCGAGCGGCAGAGGTTTTGCCCAGACGACTGCCTCCATTGACAGCGGCCCGTAGAGATGCGGAAACAGGTCGCCGCCGCGGGAAGGCTCGTATTTCAGCGCCGGCCCCAGCTGATCCGCCGCGATCGCGACGATCAGCAGGTTGTCCTGGCCCGCGAAATGCCGGCGGGCCGTCTCCTTAACTTGCGCAGCCGTCGAGAAGTGGATGAAGCCGTCGGCGAGGTCGACCGGCGCGCCGATGAAGGTTCCCTTGCGCTCTGCTTCGGTCCAGAGCTCTTGCGGGGCGATCTTGTAGATGATCTTGTGCATGACCGCCCCTATATGCCGATCGGCGCGAAGCGGGAAGGGAGGGAGCACGTCCTTCGCATTTCCGGCATAAACTCATGCAAACTTGCCACGACAGTCCGGAGGCCGACCCATGCGCAGCATTGCCCTTTTCGCCACGCCGCTCCTGTTCGGGCTCGTCGCCACGACGGCGCTCGCCCAGGAAGACCGCTATGTCCTGGAAAAGTCCGATGACGGCTTCGTGCGCATGGACCGCAAGAGCGGCGAGATGTCCACATGCAGGACGGAAGCGACCGGGCTGGTCTGCAAGCTGGCAGCGGACGAGCGCACCGCATACCAGGACGAGATCGACCGTCTGCAGAAATCGATCACGAACCTAGAACAGCGTGTCGGAAAACTCGAGAATTCGCTGACGGCGCGGCTGGAATCGAAACTCCCGACCGAACAGGAGTTTGACCAGACGCTCGGCTACATGGAGCGGTTTCTTCGCAGGTTCATGGGCGTGATGAAGGATTTCGAGCACGAGGACCAGGGCAATCCGGGCTCCGAGGGCCACAAGACCTGATCCATCCGGAAGGTGCGCCCTTCGAGGCTCGCCCGCGAGAGTTTGCGCAAAAATTCCAGCGCCAACGGGGGCTCGCACCTCGAAATCGCCCGCAGGACGTTCGTGCGCGAGCCTCGAAGGACGCGCCAAAGGAAAGCTTCGCGCTTGCCGCTTGCACTGACGCGTTTACGCCGCATAATCGGCCTCGGGACCCGCTTAGACCAGAACAACAGCGGGCCGGGAGGCACGCTTGGCGGATGGCTACAGGTTCCTGATCGCGGACGATCATCCGCTGTTTCGCGGCGCTTTGAAGCAGGCCCTTTCCGGATTCGACGAGGTCGAGCAGATTTTCGAAGCGGGCGACTTCGAAACGACGAAGTCGCTCGCCATCGCCCATGATGGCCTCGATCTTCTGTTGCTGGACCTGTCGATGCCCGGCGCTTCCGGCCTGTCGGGGCTGATATCGATCCGCGGCATCAACTCGTTGGTGCCAGTCATCGTCGTTTCGGCGCATGACGACCCGGAGACCATCCGCCGTTCCCTCGAACTCGGCGCATCGGGCTTCATCTCCAAATCCGCGAGCATGGAAGACATAAGGGCCGCAGTCAGCGCCGTGCTGGCGGGCGACATCGCCGCTCCCGTTGGCGTCGACTTAGGCACCGAGCAGGACCCGGAGATCTTGGATCTCATCAAGCGGCTGCAAACCCTCACCCCGCAGCAGACGCGGGTGCTCGGCATGCTCGCTGACGGGCTGCTCAACAAGCAGATCGCTTATGAGCTTGGCGTGTCCGAGGCCACCATCAAGGCGCATGTCTCGGCCATTCTGCAGAAGCTCGGCGTCGACAATCGCACGCAGGCGGTCATCCTGCTGTCGCGCATCGGCACCGACCCGCAGGTGGTGACGGGTTAGTACGAGACATTCGTGTGAGTTCGATTGCAAAACTTGCATCGCGCCTCTGAAATGGTGCATGCGTCCTTCCTGTGAAGCTCTGGACCGCCCTCACCAAAACCGTGTTCGCTGCCGTCACCCTGCTGATGGCTTCGACCTGTTTCCCTGCCCTTGCCGAGCCGAACATCCCGACCTTCTGGGACACGCGCGAGCGTCTCGCCAAGCCGGACCTTGCGGAGTTGAGCCGTCTGCGGTTCCTCACCACGACAGACTTCCCGCCCTTCAACTATTTGGACAGCGGCGGCAGGCTGTCCGGCTTCCATGTCGATCTGGCGCGCGCGGTCTGCGCGGAACTCGGGATCGCGGACAAATGCCAGATCCAGGCGCTGCCCTGGAACGAGCTCGAGCCAGCGCTCGCCAAGCGCGAGGGCGAGGCGATCATCGCGGGTCTTGCCACCACGCCGGAGGCCCGCAAGCGGCTTCTGTTCTCGCGACCCTATCTACGTTTCACGGCCCGCTTCGTGACGACTAATGCGAAGGCGCTGAACGAACCGCTCTTCGCCTCGGTGAAGGGTAAGCGGGTCGGCGTCGTTGCAGGCTCCGCGCACGAGCGGCTGCTGCGCGATGTCTTCGGCAACGTTCAGGAGGTCACCTTTAAGGACGAGAAGGCGCTGCTGGCGGACCTGAAGGCAGGCAAGCTCGATGCGGCCTTTGGCGACGGCATGCGGCTGGCCTTCTGGCTGGCGGGGCCCGAGGCCGCCAATTGCTGCCGGTTCTCGGGCGGGCCCTACCTCGCGCCGGATTATCTCGGTACCGGGCTGATGCTGGCCGCGGCACCCGGCAACGAGAAACTGATCGCCGCATTCGATGCGGCTTTGCAGCAGATATCCGCGAAGGGCGTCTTCAGCGAGCTCTACCTGCGCTATTTTCCGCTGAGCTTCTATTGAGCCTGCACGAGGGCCGGCGAGGGTGGCCATCGAAAAACGGAATCCCGTCAGCGCTAATAATGCGCGACGGCCCTTCGGTCACGTCAGCGAACGATGTCGCGCCTTGGCGGCACGCTCTATCGCCGCCACCGTTTCCTCGTCGAGATCGAGATGCCGCTGCACAAGCTGCAGGATGCGGACCTCTTCAAGCCGCATTTCCATGTCCGAACACGCCACCTCGAACGCGGCGGAATAGGCGGTATCGTGCAGGCGCGGGGGAATTGCCGCTCGCGCTGTGGTCAGGACGCGCTCCAGCCCTTCATTTTCGGCAAGTAGCCGCTGGCACTTCTGCGCGACCGGGATCAGCCTTCGCTGGTCGAAATCCTCGAAAACCGGCCAGGTGCGTATGACCGTGCCGATCCGCCCGAGTTCGATGTCGGTCATCTCGCGATCGGCGGCCGACGTGACCACCATCAGGTAGATCAGAGCTTCCTGCGTGCCCGGCTTGGCCATTCTTCCCTCCCTCGATCTGCTGGGAACGTAGGAGGACGGGTTCGCCATCACAACCCGTCGCGGCCGCGAAAAGTTGACGCTTCCCGCCCCGGCGAATAGAGCAGGCGCGACTTTTGCACCCGCGGGGTGCCGACCCTCAGGAACAGTCCATGATCAGGCCAGTCGAACTCAGTCCCGAAGTGCTCGCGGCCGCCGCCGAGAGCAAAGCGTGGCCGTTCGAGGAGGCGCGGAAGATCATCGAGCGCTACAAGGGGCGCGACTTCCCTGAGACCGTGCTGTTCGAGACCGGCTACGGACCATCCGGCCTGCCGCACATCGGCACTTTTGGCGAGGTAGCGCGCACGACGATGGTGCGCCATGCCTTCCGCGTGCTCACTGAAGACAAGGTGAAGACGAAGCTCCTCTGCTTCTCCGACGACATGGACGGCATGCGCAAGATCCCGGACAACGTGCCGGACCGCGCCTTCCTCGAGCCGCATCTGCACAAGCCGCTGACTTCAGTGCCGAACCCGTTCGGCGGGGACTATGCGAGCTTCGGCGATCACAACAACGCCATGCTCCGACGCTTCCTGGACACCTTCGGCTTCGACTACGAGTTCGCCAGCGCGACCGAATACTACAAGGCCGGGCGCTTCGACGAAGTGCTGCTTCGCGCGGCAGAGAAGTACGACGACATCATGAAAGTGATGCTGCCGACGCTCGGACCGGAGCGGCAGGCAACCTACAGCCCATTCCTGCCGATCTCGCCGAAGACAGGACGCGTGCTCTACGTGCCGATGAAGAACGTCGACGCGAAGGCTGGCACGATCACCTTCGACGACGAAGACGGCGCCGAAACGACGCTGCCCATCACCGGCGGCCGGGTGAAGCTGCAGTGGAAGCCGGACTTTGGCATGCGCTGGGCTGCGCTCGGGGTCGATTTCGAGATGTTCGGCAAGGACCACCAGACCAACCAGGTGATCTACGACCGCATCTGCTCGATCCTCGGCGGCAAGCCGCCAGAGCATTTCGTCTACGAGCTCTTCCTGGACGAAAACGGCCAGAAGATCTCGAAGTCGAAGGGCAACGGGCTGACCATCGACGAATGGCTGACCTACGCGCCAACCGAGAGCCTTGCGCTCTACATGTTCCAGCGGCCGCGGCAGGCAAAGAAGCTCTACTTCGACGTGATCCCGCGGGCGGTCGAGGAGTACTACCAGTTCCTCTCCGCCTTCCCGCGCCAGGAGTGGAAGGAGCGGCTCGGCAATCCCGTCTGGCACATCCACGACGGAGAGCCGCCGAAGGTCGACATGCCGGTCTCGTTCGGCCTGCTGCTCAACCTGGTCAGCGCCTCGAATGCCCACGATCGCAGCGTTCTGTGGGGCTTCATCTCGCGCTACGCCCCGGGCGTCACGGCCATCACCCATCCGGAGCTGGACCGGCTGACGGGTTATGCGATCCGCTACTTCGAGGATTTCGTGAAGCCGCAGAAGCGCTATCGTGCCCCCGACGAGGTCGAGCGCGAGGCGCTGGCATCGCTCTCGGACGCGCTCGCGGAGCTTCCGTCGGATGCGGACGGCGAGGCGATCCAGAATGCGGCGCTGAACTTAGCGCGCCGCATCGAGCGCTATCAGGACCACTCCAAGCAGAGCCCCGAGGGCGGGCCCGGCGTCTCGGTCGCCTTTTTCCAGATGATCTATCAGGTGCTGCTGGGGCAGGAGCGTGGGCCGCGCTTCGGCTCGTTCGTCGCGCTCTACGGCATCGCCGAGACGCGCGCGCTCATTGGAGAGGCTTTGGCGGGGCGGCTGGCGGCGTAGGGAACACCTCGACAGCCGGTCCGGGCAGGTCCGATTCCGCGGGCGCAATCGCGGGCTCAGGCGCAAGGATGGACGTGGTTGCGCCGCTTTCCGCGGATGGAGCCGGCAATTCGCTGGAGACCGCGGTGACAGGCGGAGCGTTCATCGCGGGCGGCGGCCCGAAGACGCCCTTCTTCTCCTGGGCCGCCCTGGCACCGAGCTCGGCATAGGCGCCGTCCGGGGCCGCGCGGGCCCAGCCATTGCCGACCAGCCAGGCGCCGATGTCCTGCTTTCCCATCCGGCAGCTGATGGTGAGCATCTTGTCCGCCTCCGGCGGTATGTCGCAGGAGACTGTGCGGCCGCGCAGCCAGGCACGGAAAGCGGCGCGGGCTCGCGTGCCACACGGCCAATCCTTGCCCTCGAAAGAACAAGTCTCCTCGGGGGAGATCGGCTCGAGCCCTGAGATCGTGATCCGATACCCGCTCACTTCGAGCGTACCGGCGGCGGTCGTGACCGGACGAACGAGCTTGGCCCCGCCTTCGGGAGCTTTCTGCTTGGGCGGCAGGGCCGGACCGATGTCGCTCAGCGCTGCACGAGGCTCGACCCGCTCCAGTTCCTGCTCCTCGACTTGCGGGAAGGCGATTTCGTTCGGCGCCACGGCGCGGGGATGATGGGGCGGGGTGGCCGGGGATTGTTGCTGCCGCATCTGCGTATCGCCTGCCGAGATTACAGGATCCGCCTGGACGGCTTTCGGCGGTGTGCCGCCGGTGATATCCTCTTTGCTTTCCGCTAGGGCCGGGCCTGCCGTCGATGCCTCCTTCTCACCCAAGGACACGGCTGCCTGTTCAGCTCGATCGAGCGGGATTTCGCCGATCGAAGCATCCGTCTCGCTATGCACCGCTTTAGAGACGTTCCCGGTCCGCAGATTTCCGCCGGCGGACATCACCAGGAGCGACGCCCCGGCAACGGCGAAAGCCCCGAGTGCGAGGGCTGCCGGCCGCCGCACTATTGGCTGGCCCACAAGATGCGCGTCATCCACTCGACCTCTGCCATGGCAATGCGCCGGATCGGATGGGCGGGATTGATCGAAAGCAACTCGATTTCACGCGAATTGCGCTTGGCCAGCACCTTGGCCATCACCTCTCCGGAGGTGGTCTTGACGACGACGCGGTCGCCCTTGTCCACTCTCGCGCCCGGATCGACGATCAGCACATCCCGGTCGCGATAGACGGGAAGCATGGAATCGCCCTGCACTTGCAGCGCGTAGGCGCTGTCGCCCGCCCGTACCGGCAGTTCGATCAGGTCCCAGCCATGACCCGCCGGGAAGCCGGCATCGTCGAAGAACCCACCTGCTCCGGCCTGTGCGAAGCCTAGCAGAGGCACCGTGGAGCGCGGCATTGAGAGAGCGTCACCGGCGCTTCCGCTACCCGATACCAGCCGCATGAAGTCCTCGAGCGAGGAGTTCGTCGCCTCGATGATCTTGGCGAGCGATTCGGTCGAGGGCCAGCGCGGGCGACCATCGGATGAGCGGCGCTTCGACTTGTTGAAGGCGGTCGAATCGAGCCCCGCCCGCTTGGCAAGTCCCGAAGGGGACAGCGCGTTACGGGCGGCCAGTGCGTCGATCGCCGCCCAGACACGATCATGCGAGAGCATCGCAGGCTCCGCTTGGAAAGGAAAATATACCTGAACTTAATGACCGATGCTCCGCCTGTCCATAGCCGGGCTACGAATTCAATGTAGCTGTTATCGAGCTTTTCCGAGACAGGCGATTGGGTCGGGAGCGAGAAGCAATTTCCGGCACTCGCCGCCTGATCCTCGCATGCGTCCGCTTGACGGAATCTATTGGGCTCGCCACATCAGCGACTCACAAAAACAAGGGCGGGGCAAGTGTACGCGTTGAAATCCCTGATAGAATCCCGGCGCTTTGAGTACTGGATCACCGCGCTGATCGTGCTGAACGCCATTACGCTCGGCCTCGAAACCTCTGCCTCGGCGGTGGCAAGCTTCGGCAACGTGCTGGTCTTGGCCGACCGCGCCATCCTCGCTGTTTTCGTGCTCGAGCTCGCGGCCCGCCTGATCGTCTACCGAGGCAGCTTCTTCCGCGACCCTTGGCGCATCTTCGATCTCGCCGTCGTTTCGCTTGCGCTCATTCCCGCCACAGGAAGCCTTTCCGTGCTTCGCGCGCTCCGGATCCTGCGCGTATTGAGGCTAATCAGCATCGTCCCGTCGCTGCGGCGCGTGGTGACCGGCTTCATCACAGCGCTTCCCGGCATGGGCTCGATCATGCTGCTCCTCGCGCTGGTCTTCTACGTTTTCGCCGTGATGGCGACCAAGCTTTACGGCTCCTCATTCCCCGAGCATTTCGGGAACATCGCGGCATCGCTCTACACGCTGTTCCAGGTCATGACGCTGGAGGGCTGGTCTGATGGCGTGGTTCGCCCGGTGATGGAGGTCTACCCGGGCGCATGGCTTTTCTTCATCCCCTTCATCGTCGCGACGTCCTTCACCGTCCTCAACCTCTTCATCGGCGTCATCGTCTCGGCAATGGAGGAGGAGCACGAGGCAGCCGCCACGGCAGAGCGCAAAGCCATGCAGAACGACCAGGATGAGATGATGGCCGAACTGCGGGCCCTGCGCACCGAACTCAAGGAACTCAGGTCGGTAATTCGGGCTCCGGAGCGGGTGAGCTAAGAAGCGTCAGCTCTTTGCGTCGGCGCTGATGCCGAGTTTGTCGGCCATGGCAGCCCCGCGCTCGCCCATTGGGCGGGGCTCCCCCGTCGTTGAATCATGCGCCGTCTGGTGCTCCATTTCGGAGTTCAGCTCGGCGCCGGCCAGCAGGATGATGACGGAAATCCAGGTCCATACCAGGAAACCGATCACCGCGCCCAGCGATCCATAGGTGGCGTTGTAGTCGGCGAAGTGCTGCAGGTAGAAGGAGAACCCCCAGGACGCCAGCAGCCAGACGACGGTTGCCATGATCGCGCCAGGCGTGATCCAGCGCCACTTTGCCCGCGCGCGGCTGGGGCCGTACCGGTACAGCAGCGATATGCCGAAGCCTACCAGCACGAGCAGGATTGGCCAGCGAAGCAGGCTGACCAGCAATTCCGTCCAGCGGTCGAGATGTAGGAACGCAAGCACGGCCGGCACCACGCCGACCGAAACGATCATCACGATGCCGACGAACATCGCCCCAAGGGTGAACCCGAAGGAAATGAGGTTCAGCTTGATGAACGAGCGCTTCTCCTCCTCTTCATAGGCCACGTTCAGTCCGTCGAAGAGGCTCTTGATGCCGCTGTTGGCGCTCCAAAGTGCAATCACCAGACCGGAGATGAAGCCCCAGCTCAGGGCCGAAGTGCTCTGCGAGGCAAGCGAATTCAGCTGGTTGCGGATGAGATCGAGACCGCCTGTCGGCAGCACGCCGCCGAGGAAGGCTATATGGTCGGCGATCGTCTTGGGATCGGCCACGAAGCCATATAGCGACACGAAGGCGGCGAGGGCCGGAAACAGGGCCAGCAGCAGATAAAAGGTGGCGCCGGCGGCGATGAGGAGGATTCTGTCCCCGGTGATCTCAGTCCAGAGGCGCCAGGCAATGTCGAGCCAGCCGCGAGCCGGGATGTCCGTCGGCTTCGTGGCGTCGCGGCCGCGTCCCGGTTCGGCGGCCGCTGCTCGATGATCTTCGTGATAGGGTCGGTAAGCTGCCTGGGACACGCGTCTGCCTCGCATGGTTCGCGAAAGCCGAACGCGTGTGGGGAAAAATTGATCCGCCTCAGCGGAAGTGTTTCGACAGTTTCAGGCCCTGCGCCTGGTAGTTCGAGCCGAGGTCGGTGCCGTAGAGCGCGGTTGGCCGCGACAGCATGTGCTCGTAGACCAGCCGGCCGACCACCTGCCCATGTTCCAGGATGAAGGGCACTTCATGGCTGCGGACCTCGAGCACGGCGCGGCTCCCGGTTCCGCCGGCCGCCGAATGGCCGAAGCCGGGATCGAAGAAGCCGGCATAATGGACGCGAAACTCGCCCACCAGTGGATCGAATGGCGTCATCTCCGCCGCATAGAGCGGCGGCACATGTACCGCTTCGCGCGAAACGAGGATGTAGAATTCGTCCGGGTCCAGGATCAGTTCGCTGATCTCGCCACGACGGTAGATGGGCTCCCAGAAATCCAGCACATCATGCGCGCTTCGCTTGTCCACGTCGACGATGCTGGTGTGGTGTTTGCCCCTGTAGCCGATCAGTCCCGAGTCGTCGCCCATCAGGTCGATGGACAGCGCGATCCCCGAGCCGGAGATGTTCGGTTCTTCCGAGGCCACCAGCGTCTCGGTGTCATGCAGGGCCTGCAGCGCGAACTCGCCGACGATCGTCTCGCCCTTCCGGAACCGGATCTGCGACAGCCTCGAGCCGGTGCGCACCACGATCGGGAAGGTCCTGGGGCTGACCTCCAGCCAGAGCGGTCCGCTGTAGCCGGCCGGGATCTTGTCGAACTCCTGGCCGTAGTCGGTCATCACGCGGGTGAAGATGTCGAGCCGGCCCGTCGAGCTCTTCGGGTTCGTCGATGCCGCTATCTCGAATGGGAGGGCGAGCCGTTCCAGCAATGGCACGATGTAGACGCATCCGGTTTCCAGCACGGCGCCGCGGGAGAGGTCGATCTCATGCAGCTTCAGCCGCTCCAGCTTCTCAGTGACGCAGTTCTCGCGTCCCGGCAGGAAGCTCGCACGCACGCGATACGCTTTGTCGCCCAGGCGAAGGTCCAGGCTCGCCGGCTGGATCTGGTCCTGGTCGAGCGGACGCACGGCGGTGAGTGAGCCCGTGCGGAACAGTTGGGCGATCTGATGGTCGGGAAGAATCCCGTCGTCGCGCACGTCGAAGCTCCGGTTGGTCATGCCCTGCTTTAGACCACCCCCTGATTGACGCAAGCGCTCAAGAGGATTATGGGAACGATTATCCCGTGGTGATTTGGCCGGTCGGCTTGCAGCCACGTTAAATAAGTCGCTAAAGGACCGTCGGGCCGCAAGGCCGTGGGCACCGGTTGCGACGATCGCGACCGGTTTTTTGTTGTTTGGGAAACGCCCATGAGCCACGATGCAGAACGCAACTGGAAGCCGGAGACCAGCCTCGTCCACGGGGGCACGCTCCGCTCCGAATTCGGCGAGACGTCCGAGGCGATCTATCTCACCCAGGGCTACGTCTATGAGACCGCCGAAGCCGCCGAGGCGCGCTTCAAGGGCGAGACCGAAGGCTTCATCTATTCGCGCTATGCCAACCCGACCGTCGACATGTTCGAGAAGCGCATGTGCGCCCTGGAGGGCGCCGAAGATGCGCGCGCCATGGCCTCGGGCATGGCTGCCGTCACGGCGGCCATCCTCTGTTCGCTGAAGGCCGGCGACCATATCGTTGCCGCACGCGCCCTGTTCGGCTCCTGCCGCTGGGTCGTCGAGAAGCTGGCTCCGAGGTACGGCATCGAGGCCACGCTCGTTGACGGAACCAGGATCGAGAACTGGCAGGCGGCGATCCGGCCGAACACAAAACTGTTCTTCCTGGAGAGTCCGACCAATCCGACCCTGGAGGTCATCGACATCGCCGCCGTGGCCAGGCTGGCCAACGAGGTCGGCGCGCGAGTGGTAGTCGACAACGTCTTTGCCACGCCGCTGCAGCAGAAGCCGCTGGAACTGGGCGCGCACATCGTCGTCTATTCCGCCACAAAGCACATCGACGGGCAGGGACGCTGTCTCGGTGGCGTGGTCCTCTCGGACAAGAAGTGGATCGACGAGAACCTGCACGACTATTTCAGGCACACGGGCCCCAGCCTTTCGCCCTTCAATGCCTGGACGCTGCTGAAGGGGCTGGAGACGCTGCCGCTTCGTGTTCGCCAGCAGACGGAGAGCGCCGCCAAGATTGCCGATTTCCTCGCCGACCGTACTGAAGTGGCTCGCCTGATCTATCCCGGCCGGCCCGATCACCCGCAGGCCGACGTGATCGCCCGCCAGATGAAAGGCGGCTCGACGCTCATCTGCTTCGACGTGAAGGGCGGTAAGAAGGCCGCCTTTGCCCTCTCGAACGCACTGCGGCTGATCCTGATCTCCAACAATCTGGGCGACGCCAAGAGCCTAATCACCCACCCGGCGACGACCACGCACAAGAACCTGACAGACGAGGCGCGCGCCGAACTCGGCATCGGGCCGGGAACGCTGAGGCTGTCAGTCGGGCTTGAGGACGCCGGCGATTTGATCGACGATCTGGAGCGGGCGCTGAAGGCTGTGGGCTGAACATTCCGGACTGAACTGGGCGCTCAATGTCGCACGGGTTGGATTTGCCGCAGCGGCGATATAGGTCTTGATGCGCCGTAGTATTCAGGGTTCCGCCATGTACGTCGCAGTCACGCGCCAGATCGAGGTGAGCGTCGAACCGTTCTACATCGCCGAGCGGTCGGAGCCGGACGAGAACCGCTATGTCTGGGGATACCGGGTCACTATCGCCAATCACTCCGACGATGCGGTCAAGCTCCTGTCGCGCTATTGGCGCATCACCGACGGGGCAGGGCGGGTCGAGGAGGTGAGGGGCCCCGGCGTGGTCGGCGAGCAGCCCGAGCTTGGTCCTGGCGACAGCTATCAATACACGTCAGGCTGCCCGCTGACGACACCCTCGGGCATTATGGTCGGGAACTATACGATGCTCTCCGGCAGGGGCCAGATGTTCGACATCGACATCCCTGCCTTCTCGCTTGATCTGCCTGCTGAGAAGCGGACTTTCAACTGAGCCGCATGACAGTCAGGAACGTCCTGCTACTGCGGGCCACCGTCGCACCCGGAGATAGCAAGCCGCACTCGAACTCGCTGCTTCAGGAGCCGGCGGAAAACTCCGCCGGCTCGAACTCGTACGACTTCGAGCAGAATTCACAGCACACGGTGATCCGCCCGTCCTCGGTCGACTCCTGGATCTCCTCGGCCGTGAAGCTTTCGAGAATGCCGTGGATGCGCTGTTCCGAACAGGAGCAGCGGTCCTCCACGCTCGTTGCATCGAAGACCCGCACGCCATGCTCGTTGAAGAGCCGGTAGAGCAGGCGCTCCGCGCCGACTTCCGGATCGAGGAGTTCCTCGTGCTCTACGGTTGCGACCAGCGCCAGCAACTCCTGCCAGGCGGCGTCCGCGACCTCCTGCGGCATGGCGAGTTCGTCGCCGTCACCGCCAGGTAGGTCCGGCATGCGCATGCGCTCGGACGATTGAGGCAGGAACTGCGCCAGAAGTCCGCCGGCGCGCCATGTCTCGCCGCCCTCGCCGGGCCGCACCAGCTTGCCGACCGAAAGCTTTACGTCGGTCGGGATCTGCTCGGACTGACGGAAGTAGGTCTTCGCCGCCTCCTGCAGGTTCGTGCCGTCCAGCGGGACTATGCCCTGGTAGCGCTGCATGTGCTCGCCCTGGTCGACGGTGAGCGCCAGCACACCCTTGCCGAGCAGCTTGCCGGGGGCGTCCTCGCCCGTGCCAGCTTCGGCCAGGCGCTCCGGATCAAAGCGGGCATAGGCGCGCAGCGACTTCGGCGTCGAGAAGTCGGCGACGACCATGTCGACCGGGCCGTCCGTCTTGGTCTGCAGGATGAACTTGCCTTCGAACTTCAGCGAAGTGCCGAGCAGGACCGTGACTAGGCAGGCCTCCGCCACCAGTCGAGCCACCGGCTCGGGATAGTCGTGCCGGGTAAGGATCTGGTCGAGCATCGGGCCGAGTTGCACTGCGCGGCCGCGCACGTCGAGCGCGGCGACCTCGAAAGGCACCACGTCGTCATCGCCGGCAAAGCCGATGTCTCCAAGCTTCAGTGAAGTCTTGGTCATAGAAAATTCCTTGCTTCCAGCGGATCTGGCGAGGGCCGCTGGCTGACATTTCGTCAGTCTGTTGAGGTGATAAGCGGACAGATAGGCCCGCCTGCCCCTCGCTTCAAGCGCCCAGGCACCAGGCCAGGATCGCCTTCTGGGCGTGCAGCCTGTTCTCGGCCTCGTCGAACACCACCGAGTGAGATCCGTCGATGACCTCGTCGGTCACCTCCTCGCCGCGATGCGCCGGAAGGCAATGCATGAACACCGCGTCCGGCTTCGCCAATTGCATCAGCCGTTCATTGACCTGGTAGGGCAGGAAGACATTGTGGCCGCGGGCACGGTGCTCCTGGCCCATGGACACCCAGGTGTCGGTCACCACGCAGTCGGCGCCCTCGACCGCCTCCTCGGCAGACTGCACGAGCCGGACGTTGCCGCCATTGGCGCGGGCCCAGTCGACAAATTTCTGCTGTGGCTCGCTACCGTCGGGAACGCCAATATTTACGTTGAAGCTGAACCGCGCTGAAGCCTCGAGCAGCGAATGCAGCACATTGTTGCCGTCGCCGACCCAGGCGAAGGTCTTGCCGGAGACGGGCCCGCGATGCTCCTCGTAAGTGAGGATATCCGCCATGATCTGGCACGGATGTGTGTCGTCGGTGAGGCCGTTGATCACCGGCACCGTGGCGTTCTCGGTGAGCTCGATGAGCTTGGCGTGCGAGGTCGTACGGATCATGATCGCATCGACATAGCGGGAAAGCACCTTGGCGGTGTCGGCGATCGTCTCGCTGCGGCCAAGCTGCATCTCCGTCCCGGTCAGCATGATCGTCTCGCCGCCGAGCTGACGCATGCCGACGTCGAAAGACACGCGGGTGCGCGTCGACGGCTTCTCGAAGACCATCGCAAGCACCTTCCCCTCCAGGGGGCGAGAGCGCCGGCCCGCCTTGAGATCGGTCTTGCGTGCGGCCGCGTCCGTGAGCAGCCCCCGCAGGTCTGCCGAGGAGAGCGCCGAAAGATCGGTGAAGTGCCGGATGCCGTCTTGCATATACGGATTCCTACTGCGCGGCCGCAGCCGGGGCCGACAGCTGGTCCGCCGCCGCGCGAATACGGCCGAGCGCATCGCGGATCTCGTCGTCGCTGACGATCAGCGGCGGCAGGAGCCGCACGACATTGTCGCCTGCCGTGACCGACAGCATCTTCTCGTCCCGAAGCGTCGCCATCATGCGGGTGTTCGGCACGCGGCATTTCACCCCGAGCAGCAAGCCGACGCCGCGGACTTCCTCGACGACGTCTGGGAACTCGTCGGCGATCGAAGCCAGTCCCTGCTTCAGCAGCAGCGATTTCCTGGAAACCGCTTCGAGGAACCCGTCCGCCAGCACGACGTCGAGGACGGCGTTGCCGACAGCCATCGCCAGCGGATTGCCGCCGAAAGTGGTGCCATGAACGCCGGGCGTCATGCCCGAGGCGGCCTCTTCCGTAGCCAGGCAAGCGCCCATCGGAAAACCGCCGCCGATACCCTTGGCGATCGCCATCAGGTCGGGGGCGACGCCGGACCGCTCATAGGCAAACAGCTTCCCGGTGCGCCCGATGCCGCACTGCACTTCGTCGTAGATGAGAAGCAGCCCGTGCTGATCGCACAGTTCGCGCAGCCGCCTCATCGCCTGGGCAGGCACTTCGCGAATGCCACCTTCGCCTTGGACAGGTTCGATCAGGATGGCGGCGGTTTCCGGGCCGATCGCCCTATCGACTGCCTCGATGTCACCGAAAGGCACCTGGTCGAAGCCGTCGACCTTCGGGCCGAAGCCTTCGAGATATTTCGCCTGCCCGCCGGCCGCGATCGTCGCCAGCGTCCGGCCGTGGAAGGCGCCCTCGAAAGTGATCGTCCGGAAGCGCTCGGGGCGGCCCGCGACGTAGTGGTAGCGCCGCGCCGTCTTGATTGCGCATTCCAAAGCCTCGGCGCCGGAATTGGTGAAGAACACCCTGTCGGCGAAGCTGTTGGCCACGAGCCGCTCCGCAAGGCGTGTCTGGCCGGGGATCTCATAGAGGTTGGAGACGTGCCAGAGCTTCTGCGCCTGATCCGTCAGCGCCTGCACCAGGGCAGGATTGCTGTGGCCGAGCGAGTTCACGGCGATGCCGCCCGCGAAATCGAGGTATCGCTCGCCTTTCTCGTCGATCAGCCAGCAGCCTTCGCCGCGTTCGAACGACAATGGTGCCCGGGCGAAAGTCTCGAAAAGCGCGGATCCGCTCATAGGGTGCGTCCAAGTCAAATCAAAAAGCCGCCTCGAAGGCGGCCTTGCCGGCATATTGAGTCTTTCCGCCGCGAAGTCAACGAAAACGTACCCTATGGGCGTCCTGCGCGAGGCTCACTCGCTGGAACACGGCAAGTTGGGGAAAACTGAAATTTCCGATTCGTGGACTCGGCCGGACTCTTGTCACCGAGTCAGCCGATACGGTACTGAAGAGGCACGAGACGACTACATTTCGTGCGGCGGACACATCCACACAGGCATTAGTGGTGTTGGACCCGGCAGGGCCGGGGCGTGAACGGATTCGGATTCCCCAACGCGGCGACGGGAGAAAATCATGATCTGGACAGACGAGCGTGTCGAGACACTTCGGAAACTCTGGTCCGAGGGGTTGAGCGCCAGCCAGATTGCCGCCCAGCTGGGCGGCGTCAGCCGCAATGCGGTGATCGGCAAGGTCCATAGGCTGAAACTGTCGGGGCGTGGACGCACTGCGCCCTCGCCGGCACGGCCGAAGAAGCCTGCACAGGCGACAACGGCCAAGCCGCCGCAGCGTCCCGCTCCGGCTCCGCGCCCAGTTACGGCTTCGGTCGGCGCCACCGCCCTCCAGGCGCAATTCGAGGCTGCACCGGCGCGGCACCTGGAGGCTTCGACCGAGAATATCGTGGTGCCGATCTCGCGTCAGCTGCAGTTGATCGAGCTCAGCGAGCGTACCTGCAAGTGGCCCATCGGCGACCCTCTTGCCGACGATTTCCACTTCTGCGGCAATGAGAGCGGGGAGACCGGACCCTATTGCCGGTATCATGCTCGGCTGGCCTTCCAGCCGGCTTCCGAGCGCCGCCGGGTCCGCTGACCCGGAGGTGCTCCGTCCGGGGTCGAGGGTCGTCCCGAAAGCATTGCGCTCACCGGCCGTAAGCCGGGCGGCAATCTGAATTCAAAGGATTTTGGCTTCGCACGCTGTGGAGCCATGGGCGATCGGGTAAACCTTACCTGACCGAAGGTGGCGGCTTTTGTATCGTCGACCTCAACTGCATCTCACCTAGCCATAGTATCAAAGACTGGATCCGCATCAGTCTTCGATCCTCGCACCAATGCTATTTTGGTTCGATTGCGGCCAGCAAGTTTGGCGTTGTAAAGTAGCCTGTCGGCTTGTTCGTAGAGCTCTGCGAACTCCGCATCGGCATTTGGCGACGCATTCGTCATGCCCATGCTGGCAGTTACGGGGCGTCCAAGGCCTGGAACGGCATTGGCGACGATGGCGGGGATCGCCTGGCGCCGACGCTCCGCCCGGGCCTGGGCATCTTCTCCGCGCACAAGCAGCAAGAATTCCTCTCCGCCGAGGCGGAACGCATGAACCTGAGGGTCCGCCTGGAGCGCTTCGGCCACGGCTTTCAGCACGGCGTCGCCGACCACGTGGCCGTGAACATCATTGATTGCCTTGAAGTGGTCCAGGTCGAGCACGGCAAGTGTGCGGTAGCCGTCGGCGCGGAACTTCTTGAAATTCTGCTCGATTGCCCGCCGGTTGAGCAATCCCGTCAGTGCGTCGCGTTCGGACAGGCGCTCAAGCGCGTCAGCTTCGAAGCGTGCGCTGTCTCGCTGGCGCTTGATCGTCATGAAGCGGTCTGCCACGCCGAGTGTGGTGAACAAGACTTCGCATACGCAACCCACATAGAACAGTAGCATGGCATCATTGGTCTGCAGCCAGGGAACCACACCCGTGACCAGGCGCACCAATCCTACCAAAATCATAGGTATATAGCCGACCGCCTGGAACTTGGCGGCCCGACTTCCGCGCCGCAGTGCGTCAGCAAGTGACAATATGAAAATGACGACCACCGGAGCAAAAGCCGCCGTGTACACGGTCGACTGAACTGAGCGCCCCACGAACGGAAATGCCGCGTGAGACGTGCTGAGAAACATCGCCCATGCGGCGCAACAGAGCAGCGCACGCCGCAGGAGCGGATGCATGCGGCCGGGTTCGATGAAGCTGTGAGTGAACATCGCCCCGGAAGCGACCGTAAGGCCGAAGATCACTGTCGTCATCCAGCTCAACGTCATTGCTGGCGGATCGAACAGAATGACTGCAAGGCCCGAAGAGACCAGGATCGTCAGCAGCAAGGAGATGGTGAGCGTGGAATGCCAAAGCACGAATGGCTCGCGCAGTATCCGGTAGAAGGCCGCGTTGAAAATGAGCGGCATGGACAGCATTCCGGCAAGGACAGCCAAGAGAAGCAGGGACCGCAGAAGGTCGGGGCCCAGAGCGATGTCGGACGGTGACAGATAGGCTCTCTCCAGTGTCATCTGGTGGCTCGGCAAATCGAACGCGACAACGACCTGCAGCGTGTCGCGGGTCACACCCGGCAGAGAGGCCTTGAAATACCCGCCAGAGAGAGCGCTAGGAAGTTCACCCGCCGCCAAGGAGGTATGGCGCATTGCGCCGTCTCGGTCGATCGCCAGCAGATGCACGGCCGCGAGCGCACTTCGCCTAGAAAAGAGATATTGGGGAAGGACATCGTTTGGACCGATTTCAAAACGCAGCAACGTCCGCTCGCCTTCGAGCGAATAGATCCGATCTCCGCAGATCCAGCGCCCGGGCGATTGGACGACAGTGACCAAGTCGTCCGACAAACTGCTCGACGTCCAGCAGGCGCTGCGAATGTCCATGGATTCAGCCGCGCCAAGGGGTGCAGCGTGCAGAGATGCAAGCAATACGAAGCTCAGCACCGTCGGCACGAGCGCTTTTCGGAGGTCATTCCAGAACATTGGTTGGCGCTACACGCCAACCATTGAGGTGCGGTTACCGACCTCCGAATCAGTCGGCACTCCATGAATCAGACAAAGCTCAAGTCAGAAATCCCGAACGCAATACCTGCGGCAATCCGTTCACACCGCCTAGTCGAAAAAGGCCGGAGCCGAATTCACGCAGGCGAGTGCGGCTCCACCGTGACGACGTGGCTCCTGTCTTCCTTCGGCCGGTTGAGCGGAAGCTGCTCGCCTGTCACGATGTAGTAGATCGTCTCGGCGATGTTCGTCGCATGATCGCCGATCCGCTCGATGTTCTTCGCGCAGAACAGCAGATGCGTGCAGGGCGTGATGTTGCGCGGGTCCTCCATCATGTAGGTCAGCAGTTCCCGGAAAAGCGAGGTGTAGATCGCGTCGATCTGCTCGTCCCGATCACGTACCGCCACCAGGCGCTCGACCGAACGCGAGGCATATACGTCCAGCACGTCCTTCAACTGCGTCAGTGCGAGATCGACAAGGGCCTCCAGGCCGCGGATCGCGCTCATGCGGTCGAGCGAATGGCCGACGACGAAGGCCCGCTTGGCGATGTTCTTGCCGAGATCGCCGACGCGCTCGAGGTCGGCCGAGATACGGATGGCGCCGACGATCTCGCGCAGGTCGTCGGCAAGGGGCTGCCGCCGGGTGATCATCGAGATCGTTTGCGTGTCGATCTCCCGCTGCGCCTCGTCGAGGATGGCATCATCGGCGATCACCTTGCGCGCCAGCGCGAGGTCCGCATGAATGAGCGCGGAGAGCGCCAGGTCCACCATCCTCTCGGCGTGACCGCCCATGGCGGCGATCCGCAGCGTCAAGCTCTTCAGCTCATCATCATAGGCGCTGACGATGTGGTGCGACAGCACTGCGGTCATTTTCTCGACGGCTCCCAAGGCGAAGCGATAGCTTTAGGATAGAGCATCGATGTAACAGATTGAAGAATCCCACTCACTCTGCAGGCAGATGGACCGTGAATGCCGAGCCTTCCCCCAGGCTCGACGAGATCACGAGACGCCCACGGTGGCGTGTCACTATGTGCTTGACGATCGCCAGGCCGAGACCGGTGCCCTTCAGGGAGCCATTGCCGTCGATCCGGTAGAAGCGCTCGGTGACGCGTGGGATGTGCTCTTCGGCAATGCCCGGCCCGAAATCTCGCACTTCCACAGAAATCTCTTCGGCAGGCCCGATTTTCTTGCTGGCGGCAGAGATCACCACCTTGCCGCCCGAACGACCATATTTGCAGGCATTCTCAATAAGGTTCTCGAAGACCTGATAAAGCTCGTCGCGGTCGCCGGCGACCTCCATCCGGGCCTCGCCGATCCTGTTCTCGATATCGACGCCGCTGTCGGAGGCGAGCGGCTGCAGGGAATCGACGACACTGTCGATCACGGCGCGGAGATCGACTTTCGCCCCGCCCATCCTCAGCGCCCTCATCTCGAGGCGCGACAACGAAAGAAGATCGTTGATCAGCCGCGCCATCCGTGACGTCTGGTTCTGCATGATTTGCAGGAACTGCTCCCGCGCCCCCGCGTCGTCCTTCGCCGGGCCGCGAAGGGTCTCGATGAAACCGGCGATGGATGCCAGTGGGGTACGCAGTTCGTGGCTGGCATTGGCAATGAAATCGGCCCGCATGCGATCGATCCGGCGGGACTCGCTTTGATCCTTGAAGACCATGACGAAGAGGCTTGTACCGCCGATGGCGGTGCAGCTTACGAGGTAATTCCGTTCGATCGGGACGCGCTCGGAGTACTCCGCCGAGACGGCCCGCTCTCCTGTTTCCAGCGCGCGCCCGATCAACTGCTGCATCTCCGGCGTCCGGAATTTGAGCGGCAGCGAGATACCGGGGTCAACGTCGCCGAAGGCGCCAAGGGCCGCGGGATTTGCCAGCACGACGACGCCGCGCTGATCGAACACGATCAGCGGGTCGGCCACGGCTGCGGCGAGGCTCTCGGCGGTGAACCCGGAGTTTGATCCAGGCGCTGCCCGGGCGGCGACACCGAGTTCCGCTTTGCGTACCGGCACGACCATCGCCACTGCCAAGAACACCAGGATTGCGGCCACGAGGACCAGCAGTGAACCCCCGCCGGCCAGGTGCAGCACGAGCATGGCAGCGAACGCTGCAGCGAGCAGCCACCCGCGTTCCTTCAGGAGGCTGCTGAACTGCCGTCTGAGCCCCTCCTTCCCCTCGCTGTCGGAGGAGGTCACCGAGATGCGCGCCTGGGCAGGTTTTTGGACGTCGTGTTGCTGTTGATGGGCCGCCATGCCGCGTCTTACCATGTATTCACTTTGGACATCGTCGGCACAGGGAACGCCAAATGGATAAAGGCCAGATGACAGGGTCGGCGATTGAGCTCGATGTAGGAGGGGTGAAGCGTGTCTTCGATATCGATAATCCTGAATTGCCCGGCTGGGTGAAGAAGCGAAAACTCACATCCGGCGGATATCCCTACGACAAAAAACTCGACAAGGACGAGTACCAGGAAACTCTCGAGCGCCTGCAGGTCGAGTTGGTCAAGCTGCTCGCCTGGATGGAGACGACGGGAGAACGTGTCGTCGCTGTCTTCGAGGGCCGCGATGCCGCGGGCAAGGGGGGCACGATCGATGCGCTGCGCCGATACATGAACCCGCGCCGGGCGCGCAACGTCGCGCTGTCGAAACCGACCGAGACGGAGCGCGGCCAGTGGTACTATCAGCGCTATGTGGCCCATTTCCCCTCGCACGGGGAATTCGTCACGTTCGACCGATCCTGGTACAACCGCGCAGGGGTCGAGCCGCTCATGGGCTTCTGCACGCCCGAGCAGTATGCCCGTTTTCTGGCAGAGACGCCGCAATACGAGTTGACGATCGTGCGCGATGGAATGCGGCTCTTCAAGTTCTGGCTGGACATCGGGCAGGAAACCCAGCTGAAGCGCTTCCATGACCGGCGGCACAGCACGCTCACCAACTGGAAATTCTCGCCGATCGATCTCGCCGGCATGGCCAAGTGGGCCGAGTACGGCGAGGCGCGCGACCGGATGATCGAGGCGACGCACACCGAATTTGCTCCTTGGACCATCGTGCGCTCCAACGACAAGCGCCGTGCCCGCATCGAGGTCATCCGCCGCGTCCTGCAGTCGATCCCCTATGGCGGAAAGGAGGAGAAAGCGATCGGAGAGCCTGACAAACGCATCATCGGCAACGGACCGGAGTTCCTACCGAGGAACTGAGCAGACCTGCGTTTTAGAGGGCAAGGCGGGAAGAGAAGGATTCTCAGGGAGGTCCCTTCGGGGCTCCTACTGCACCTTCGTTCGGAAATGCCGCGTCTTCTCCCAATGGTGGGGACGGCGATAGATCTGGAACAGCGAGCGCCAGGCTGCCGCCGACATCAGGAACCAGTATGGCGGCGTGAAAAGCACGATCCGCCAAAAACCTCGCCGCTGCGCTTTCGGCAGGGTCTGCCAGCCCAGTGCCAGGAAAGACGTGTAGCCGCAGACGAGGTTGAGCATGTCGATCGTAAGGAGCACGACGCTCCAGCCGCTGACCGGGGTTGTGAACGCCATCTCCAGCATGAGGTAGATTCCGGCGAGTAGCAGGATCGGATGCAGCATCGCCGATACCACGAATCCTGCGGAGAGGATCTGTGCGATCACGAACGAACGTGGACCGATCTCGCGCACGAGTTGGACAGGATGGCGCATGTGGACGAGCCAGGTCTGCATCCAACCTTTCAGCCATCGGGTCCTCTGCGGCAGCCAGTCCGACAGGGTCTCGGGTGCATCCTCGAACGTCGGCAGCGTGATGGTGGCAGTCCTGTAGCCGAATCTCGTGAGGCGGAGGCCGAGGTCGGCATCCTCCGTGACATTGTAGGGGTCCCAGCCCCCGACTTCCTCAAGGACCGACGTCCTCAGATGCGGTATTAGGTATCAAACTCAAAAGCGTTACGTAACGGGTGCATTACGCACGTAAGCAACAGATATTCGCGTTATTCACACACGTTATGATTGTCGAAATGGACGCCCGCTGCTATATACCTTGATAGAATCATGAGGGCGCTCCAATGGACAAGCTCGACCAGCTGAATAGCGACATGGCTGCGATGATGCGGCTGGCTCTTGATGACGCGTATGAGGCTGGTTTCGCGGCAGGGAAAGAGTCCGCTAGGGCGGAGCTTCTCACCAAACTTAACGCTGTTCTTTCTTCGGATGAGCCCGTCTCGGCCTCTTTTACGCCATCAAGTACTGACGTTCGCAACGCGGAGGTGGCAACCGATAACGGGTCAGTAGAGGTTGATAGAGCCGCACCTGGGACGGTCAAGCCTGCGGTGCTAAAGCTCATTCAGGATAACCCGCGTGGCCTTACGCGCCGTCAGATAATCGAGATGACGGGCTTCAAGCACAATTCGGTGCGAGGCACGCTTTGGCAGCTTAACACCCAAGAGGACGCCGTCGTGAACTACGACGGCAAATGGTATCCGAAAGGATCGCCGCACATCGCAGAGGCGCGCGACAAGAGCGCGCGATACCAGATGGCGATTGCGGGCATAAGAGATGAGCCGCCCGACGCTTTCGCGACGGACGGCTCTAAACCCGGTTCGACTGGCGGCTCGTACCCGCCTGAGAACCATTCCAACCCCGCGCAGCACGAGCGCTAGAACACGGAGGACTTCATGGTTAAAAACCATGGACCGTTATTAGCGGTCTAATCGGGCCGGGTCAGGTGGTGGAACACTTGGCCCGGTTCGCATGATCCAAACTGCCCCGGTCAGGAACGGCTCAGATGCATACTACGCACTCTGAAAGTCGCATCTTTTTGGCCTGTTTTCAAGGCCGGGGCTCCCAAATCGCGCAAAATAGGAACCCCATCATGCGCACAAACTTCGACTACCATCCTTGCGACCATCTCAAAGCTTGTCACGTCCTTTGGGCCGTGGTGGTTAACGGCTGGTCGCAGACGAGGGCTGCCATTGCCTTCAATCTCAACGTCGGCACCGTAAACCACATCATCCACGGTCGCCGCTTTGTGTCTGCCGTCCCGCTGCCTCCTCCAGGGGACGACATCTAAGCCTAGTCGCCTATGCGGGGGTGTTGCTGGAAACGGCAACACCCTTTGCCTTGCCCTCATCCGAGAACAAAAGTTCGACGCCAGCGGACTCCAAGGCTCGCACGATTGCGTCCAGGTTGTTCGCGATTGGCGTCCGCCGTCCCTTCTCAAAGTCTCGGATAGTCGAAAGCGATACCTTGGCTCGGCCGGCAAGTTCGTCTTGCGACCAGTCCAGCCACCCGCGCGCCGCCCGACTCTGTTCCGGTGTCAACATACGACATTTCTAAGGATTCAACCGCTTTATGTCAAGGCCAACGATTTTAGTTGACATGAGTGATAATCACCAATATCACTTACATCAACGATTTTCGTTGAGGTCTGACAGTGGCTCAACATTTCCTCCTAAGCGCCGAAGCTCGAACCCTTAGCCTCCGCGACATATACAGGGGCGGCGAACAGTCGGCATACGAGACGTTCAAGCGGATGCGGTGGGCTGATACTCACGGCCAGCCAGTTTGCCCCGCTTGCGGCTGCCTGGACAGCAAGCCCATCAAGGACCGTCCGACCTTCCGTTGCATCGCGTGCAACAAGCAGTTTAGCGTTACGTCTGGAACGATATTCGCGTCCCGTAAGATGGCTTATGTGGACCTCCTGGCCGCCATCTGCATCTTCGTGAATGCTGCCAAGGGCCTTTCCGCCCTCCAATTGTCACGTGATATCGACTGCCAGTACAAGACGGCCTTCGTACTATCGCACAAGCTGCGTGAGGCCCTTGCTGCCGAACTTGCCGACGCTACTCCGGGCGGTGAGATCGAAATAGACGGCGCATATTTTGGTGGCCATATCCGACCGGCCAACTTCAAAGAGAAGCGCATCGACCGCCGCAAGGCGGTCCATCAGACTGGCCAGCGCCGGGTTGTAGTCGCGCTACGTGAGCGTCAGGGGCGTACCTATACCCACGTCGTAACCAGCGAAGCTGACGGTCTGTCCATCGCAGCGAAGGCTCGTAAGGGGTCAACCTTCTATGCCGACGAGGCGAGCCACTGGGATGCGCTTCATGACAGTTTAGTAGCCTTCCGCATCAATCACAGCGAGGCGTACAGCTATCTGGACGGCGTCCATACCAACGGCGTCGAAAGCTTCTTTTCTCGCCTTCGCCGGATGGTCTCCGGTCAGCACCATCACGTTTCGCCGCAGTACCTTTACCAGTATGCCAACCACGCCGCTTGGCTGGAGGATCATCGCCGCCACTCAAACGGTGCAAACGCCTTCGCGATCCTTGGTGGGGCGCTCAATCATCCTGTGAGCCGGGTTTGGGCTGGATACTGGCAGCGGAGCAACTAGGCGAACGACAGAAAGCGTGGGTCTATCATATCGCCGGTCCCTGTCCGCAATGACTGCGATCCGGCGAAGGGCAGCATCAATTCCAATTGGTCTTTGTCTCGCTTTCGGGGACGCGCAGCACTCTGAGAAATTGGTATGGGCGGGAAATTCGGCAGACGACCGTCTATCAGGTCTGCCGCCGTTACGATCTGGACGCGAGGCAGGCGACCGTGAGGCGTCTTGGAAACGAAACCATAATTGGCGGCATCCGATATCATCCCCCGCGTAGGCTCATTGAGGGTGACCAGAACACCCATCTCGGCATTCTCGCGTTCAACCGTGCCAGCCAAATCTCGCACCATGGATGGGTTCACATGATGCCCACCCTTCACAGAGATAATGATGCGACCAAGTCCATACGGACCATTCGCGAAATAGATGTTGCCGTCCACCCCCTTGTCGCCGCCCTTCTTTGACTCGTAGGTTTGGGCGCCCAACTTCCATGCTGCCCACCATTGAAACTGATACTTATCGCGTTCTGCCAGTGCGATAGCGCCCGCTAAATCGGTGGGACGGCCATAGATTGAGAACTTCGCGTCCGGCCGGCGTCTCTCCAGGCGATTCTGGATCACGGTGATGGCATAGTGGGTGATATCAATACCAAGCCAGTTTCGCCGTAAGCGCTCAGAGGCTTCGATTGTCGTGCCGCAGCCACAAAAAGGATCTAGGACGACTGCGTCTTCTTTCGATGAAGCTGAGATAATCCGGTCCAGTAACGCTAGGGGCTTCTGTGTTGGATAGCCCACCCTCTCGCGTGACGAAGAGGAGATGATCGGGATCGGCCATACATCCGATACCGCCTTCCCGCCCGCGATTATTTCGTCCACACGCCGCAGCCTACTCTTTGAGTTCCCTCTACCTCCCGGCATCCAAATCCACTCGACGCCCTCATCATCGACATGAATCTTCTGCTTTCGCGAGCGCATCAAGTCTTCTCGCGTCCACTCTGTTTTGGGCATATTGAAGAACGACCGATCACTAGCAGCATAGAAGAGTATGACGTCGTGCTTACGATTGAAAAATCGGGGAAGGTCCATCAGCCTGAACGAATAGTCCCAGATGACCTCATTTCGGAAATTCCGATGCCCAAAAATGGCGTCCATAATTATCTTGAGATAGTGGCTCGCGGTGGGGTCGCAGTGTAGATAGATGCTGCCGGTTTCCTTCAAAACCCGCTTCAGCTCGACCAGTCGAACGGCCATCATTGATAGATAGGCGAGCGTTCCACCTGTCCCGAGCCATTTTCGGAAGGCCTCCATGAGGACAGACAGTTCACTTCGCATCCCGATCAAGTCCTGGTAGGCATGGGCTGACGTTTCCCCCCATGTCCAAGTGTCCTTGAACGCCTCGGCCTGCGCCTCGGACATTACTCCTGATTTGTCAGAGAAAATAACGCCGTAGTTGGCCTTTGAATTGAACGGGGGATCTAGATAGATGAGATCGACGCTCTCGTCCTTTATGTGCTCCCGCAACACATCCAAATTATCGCCAAAGAAAAGCTTATTCATCCCCGTGGCCTCCGCCGCGCGATCGCAATAATACGACGTGATAGTTAATGAAGAAGAATCAGCGTGTTAGTGAGTTGTTTACTTCTGGACAGCCCAGGTAAACTCACCTTTTATCTTGCCCGGCGATCGGGTAACTATTCCAACTTCCCGCATTTGTCGAAGCGCCTTGCCCATTCGCTTGACCACATCATTCATCAAGCGCCGGTCGCGAGCGTCTTTTCCCTCCATGTGAACCAATCGCTCCGCAAGCTGACGTGACGTTGACGGGCCGTGTTCCTCCAAGGACTGCCGCAGGAACTGGCGAAGCTCTCCCCTGTAGAAGAGGACGATGCGCGGCGCTCGCGTGGTCTTGGTCGGCAGATCGCCATCGTAGCCGAGCGTCTCCAGAATGCGCTCTATGGCCTCTACGTCATTCGAGACGACGGCCAATTGCTCCCGGAGATCCGCGAGGTTGGCCAGCATCTCGCCTCGCTTGCGAAGCAGTCCGGCTATGGTGAGGTCATACCCATCGGTCATGCCAACAGCATATATCAACGCTTATCGTTGGCATAGCGCATTTCATTTGAGGTTGCTACATAATACCGCTCAGATGGTTGGACGTTCCTCCGAGCGGGATGATGATCCGCCGACCCGACAGCCAGGGGAGCAGCCCGGAGAACAGCGCCGAGTATTCGAAGGCGAACATCCGGGGAATGACGCCGGAAGCACCATTCGTGATCTCCAGCGGCGCCTGCAGGCAGGCGAGATCCTCGCCCCCTTCCTCGAAGCGCCGCCAGGCTTCCAGCAGTTGCAGCGGGTGCGGGCGGTCTTCGGCGTCATACAGGACGACGAAATCACCCTTGATGAGTTGCAGCGCGAAGTTGAGGGCCTTCGGTTTGGTGCGGGGTAGGCCCGGCGGAACCTTCACCACCTCGAAGTGGTGAGGCAGTTCGAATTCTGCGATCGCGTCAAGCGTCAGGTGGTCGTCGGCCTCGCACACCAGCTTGATCTCCAGCTTGCTGCGAGGCCAGACGATCTGCTCCAGGGCTGCAAGCAACTGGGGAATGACGTCCACTTCGTTGCGAAGCGCGACCAGCACCGAATAGACAGGCAGGGTGTTGGCCGGCGTCCGCTCGAGATTGGCCGGCGTAGGCTCCGGAGAACTTGCGGCTGCCGCGAAGCGAAGCGCGCCGCATGATAGGAAGAACAGGGATGAAAAGATATGGACGGCCAGGAGGGTGGCCGACGGCTCCAGAGCAAAACCCAGAGGAATGGAGGCCATCACCAGGCCGAGGATCAGGCCCTGACGCGCCGTCGCGACGATCTTGGCTGATAAGCTTGGAAACTGCTCATACAGCCGATTTCTTGCGTGCTCGGACAGCGATTTGGATGATGGAGCCAATATGGCCTGTCGCAGCACTCGCGGGGTTGTGAGACGAAGGAGAGGAAGAAGCCTGCCGTTGCGTTGCAGGATCGATTTCAAGCTGCCGAGGCTCATGCCTGCGGGAGCGATCAAAGGATGCGTGCGGCCGTCGCGTCCCAGCATCCAGACATGCACGTGCTTGCTGCGGCTGCGCAAAAGCAGCTCTCGGTCCTCTGGCTTGACGACCAGCCGATCCGGGTCAAGCTCGGCGATGAATGCTATGCGGAACTCCTCGGCGATCGCCCGGAACAGTTCCTCTTCCGAGACCAGGTTGGAGGCGAGCAGTTCGCTCTGGAAATCGGTCCCGTGATCCTTCACCCTGGCTGCCAGCCGGATCACCGTATCTGGCGAGAGGCGGAGCCTCTTGAGAATAGGGTGCCAAGCTTCGAACTCAGAGAAGAAGAAGCGTACCAACTCGTCTCCCGAGTCGAACGCCGAGATGCTTCTATTGGCCCACTGGGGCTTGGATTGATGCGTCGGCTTGCTGCGCCCCAGTATCGAGAAGCCGCTCAAGTCCATGTCAGAGCAGCCCGCTCGCTTCGAAGTCGAAGGAGTGGTCTCGATTTGAGAATAGATCAGGTCTGTTAATGGACAGGGTCGGTCGGCAACGGCGCGTCAACGACTCCGTGCGGATGAACGATGCTACGCTGCAGAACTCGTACGCACCCACGGCAACTGTCCCCCAACGTTGCCTGCGATCCAAAACCAATTACTACATTTTTATTGTGAATGCTACCAGAGATGGCCGAATATTCTCATTCGGCAGCTTCGGCCATTCTGCGAATGCGCGACATCAGTGTGCGCAGTGCCGCCGGCTTGAGCGGCTTGTTGAGGATGGGAATGTCGGCCTCGCCCGCGGCTGCGCGGACTTCGCTTGAGCGGTCCGCTGTGACCAGAATGGCCGGAACGGACACTTCCCATCGAAGGCGCAAATCCCTGATCAGGTCCAGACCGGTTTCGCCGTCTAGGTGAAAATCCGCCAGAATGACATCCGGCGCCGGCAACCGCTGATCGTCGGCGAAGATCTCGGTCCTGCCGGTCGCAGTCCGGACCTCGCAGCCCCAGCCTTCCAGCAGCAGCTTCATGCCCTCCAGGATCCGAGGCTCGTTGTCGACGCATAGCACCGAGAGTCCATGCAGCGCGGTCGCTGCGGCTAGTTTCGGGCGGGCATCCACCGACACCGGCGTCTCGGCGGCCGCGCAGATTGGCATGAGGACCGAAAAGCACGTTCCCTTGCCGTGCACGGAGTGGATGCGTAACTCGAGCCGAAGCACGCGCGCTATGCGATCGACGATCGACAGGCCAAGGCCAAGCCCCTGGGCTTCGCGCATGGCGTCGTCCAAACGGGTGAACTCCTGGAACACGCTGCTGAGCTTGTCAGACGGGATCCCGATGCCGGTGTCGAAGACCTGGATCTCCGCGAGATCGCCTCTGCGCCGCACGCCGACAAGGACGCGGCCCTTGCGGGTGTATTTGACTGCGTTGGAGACCAGGTTCTGAACCAGCCGGCGCAGCAGATTCCGGTCGGTTTCCACCTTCAGCGAGGACGGCACGATCGTGAGTTCGAGATCTTTCGCGTGCGCGAGAGGCAAGAAGTCGGTCGCGATCTGCCGCAGCAGGGCGTCAAGCCTGAACACGGTCTCTACCGGTTTCATCGCGCCGGCATCGAGGCGGGAGATGTCCAGTACTGCGCCGAGGATTGCCTCGACCGATTCCAGCGAAGATTCGATGTTTCGGGCGGCCTCGGCCTCTGATCCGCCGCTCATGCGCTCCAGCAGCGACGCGCAGTAAAGACGCGCCGCATTGAGCGGCTGAAGGATGTCGTGGCCGGCAGCGGCCAGGAAGCGTGTCTTGCCGAGATTTGCTTCTTCCGCGAGCATCTGTGCCTGAGCCAGTTCTTCGTTGACCTGCAGCAGTTCGGCCGTGCGGCTGCGCACGCGCTGTTCCAGCGACTCGTTCGCGCGCTTGAGCGCGAGGTCGGCCTGCACCCGCGCCGTGATGTCCGCGTAGGTGGCGACGATGCCGCCGTCGGGCATGGCGTTCGACCTGAGCTCGAGGATGCGGCCGCTTTTCGCCAGCTCGAGCTGCCACGGGGTGCCGAAACTGGTGAAGCGGTTGAGCAGCGATACCCGAGCCTCCGTCGCGATCTCGCCGCGCGACACCAGCAGCCGAAGAATCTCGTCAAGCGATACCCCGACCCTTCCCATTTCTTCAGGCAGATCTAGCAGCACTCGGAACTGCCGGTTCCAGCAGGTCAGCTGAAAGTCCTGGTCGAAGACCGTGATGCCCTGCTCCATCTGGTCCAGCGCGATCTGGAGCAGGTCGCGATTGTGCTGGAGCGCTTCAGTCGCGTCGTCCAGCAGGCGAAAGGTATCGCGTGATGTCCTGTCCTGGCGTTGGAAGAGCAATGAGAGGATCAGCCGGGCCGACGACGAGCCGACCGCGCTTGCCAGCAGTTGCTCCGAGAAGCGGACAACAGCCATGCTCGCCTGATCGTTGCCGCTGAGCTCAAGCCCGCCCTTGGCTTCGAAGGTCTGGAACGAACGTTCGGTGCGCTCCACGCCCAGATACTTTCCAATCGTGTCCTTCAGGTCGTTGACCGTGACAGCCGTTCGGAAGCGGCGGAGACTCGGCATCGGACTGGCGTCGCGAGGCGCGAAGATCGCCGCCTGGATACGTTCCAGCGGAACCGCCGCGCGGGAGAGGGAACCCAGCACGTAGAACAGCAGATTGATGGAGAGGCTCCAGAGCACTCCATGGTTCAGCGGCTCAGCCACGGTGCCGAACAGCGCTTGCGGCCGCAGAGCCTCGACGCCGAATGGACCTTCCGTCAGGAGCGCCAGGTCGGGAGAGGCAAGGGATGGAAGCAGCAGGGTGTAGAACCAGACGGCGATGCCCGCGCACATGCCGAGCGCCGCCCCGCGCGCATTGGCGCGGCGCCAGACCAGTCCGCCGATGAAGGCAGGCGCAAACTGCGCGATCGCCGCGAAGGACATCAGGCCGATCGAGGCGAGACGCGTGTTCGAGGTGCTCTCGCGGTAGTAGAGGAAGGCGGCGAGCAGTATCGCGAAGATAGCCGCGCGCCGAACGTTGAGGATGAGGCTCGACCAGTCGCCGCCATCGCCGGCTTCGGCCTTGAGCCGGCGCCGGACAAAAAGCGGGATGACAAGGTCGTTGGAGATCATGATGGCGAGCGCCACGCTCTCCACGATGACCATCGCTGTCGCCGCCGAAAGCCCGCCGACGAAGGCGACCATTGCCAGAGTGTCGTAGCCTGCGAACAGGGGCAGCGACAGCACGTATAGATCGCTGCTCGTGGCCGGGCCGATCTTCAGGAGACCCGCCAGGGCTATCGGCAGGACGAAGAGATTGATCGCGATCAGATAAAGCGGAAACACCCAACTCGCACGCCGCAGTTCCGGTTCGCTGCGATTCTCGACGATCATCACGTAGAACTGCCGCGGCAGCATGATGATGGCGAAGCCGCTGATCACCGTGACCACAAGCCAGGTGCCGAGCGAGGTGCTGTGATGCATCGCCGGCTCGACGACGTTGCTCGCGGCAAGCGTCTCGGCCATGTCGGCCGGCCCGTCGAAGAGAATGAAGACGACCAGCAGCCCGATCGCCAGGAAGGCGGCAAGCTTCACGACGGATTCCACCGCCACGGCAAGGACCAGCCCGTCCTGATGTTCGGTCGCATCCGCGTGCCGGGTGCCGAAGAGCACGGCGAAGAGAGCAAGCATCAGCGTCACGCCAAGCGAGATGTCGCTGAGGAACGGATCGAAGGACGGCGGAGAGCCGGTGTAGTACTCGATCATCAGACTGACCGAGCCGGAGATCGCCTTGAGTTGCAGCGCGATGTAGGGGAGGGCGCCTACCGTGGCGATCAGCGTGGCGATAAGGGCGACCGGGAAGCTTTTGCCATAGCGCGCACCGAGGAAGTCCGCGATCGAAGTGATTTTCTGGGCCTTCGCCAGTTTGACGATCCGCCGCAGCAGCGGAAACCCGAACAGGAACACCACAACCGGCCCGATATAGATGGCGAGGAACTCGAAGCCGCGTTCCGCCGCCAGACCAACCGAGCCGAAGAACGTCCAGGACGTGCAATAGATGGCAAGGCTGAGCGCATAGATGTAGGGCCGCACCCGGCTCGAACGGATCCTCGACGCCCAGCGGTCGCCGAGGCTGGCGATCACGAACAGCAGCGTCACATAGGCGACGGCCAGGAAGACGACGAACCAGCCCTGCACGCGAGAAGACCCTCCCGCTTCAAAGGATCACCATTGCGAGCACAAATTCAATCGCGCCTTCGGCGAATCCACGGGTCGTAATCGGTAGTTAGCGGCCGTATACAGCTGAAATCAGCAACTGTGTCGCCTGTCTTGTTCTGCTAAGCTCGCAGAGTCGCAGGGCAACAGGCGACCGTCTGATGTCACGGAGGGCACTATGCTGAAGGAGTTCCAGGAGTTCATATCCAAGGGAAACGTGATGGACCTTGCCGTCGGCATCATCATCGGCGGTGCGTTTGGGCTGATCGTGAACTCGCTCGTCAACGACGTCATCATGCCGATCTTCGGCGCAATATTCGGCGGCTTCGATTTCTCGAACTACTTCATCGCATTGTCGAAGAACGTCACCGCAACCTCGCTGGCTGAGGCCCGCAAGCAGGGGGCGGTTTTCGCCTACGGCAATTTCATCACCGTGGTGATCAACTTCCTGATCCTGGCCTGGGTCATCTTTCTGATGGTGAAGGCCGTGAACACGGTGCGCCGCCAACTCGAGCACGAGAAGCCCGCCCCTCCGGCGGCCCCGCCGCCTCCAGAGATCGCGCTGCTCACGCAAATCCGGGATCTGCTCGCCAGCAAATAACTGCAAGCACTAGAGGGAGCGGCTTTCAGGGCTGGCAAACCCCTCGAACGGCGCCTCAATGCACGCCATAAAACTCCCGGAACCACTCCACCAGCCGCCGGACGCCGGTCTCGATCGGCGTCTTAGGCCGGTAGCCGACATCGGCGGCAAGCGCATCGATGTCGGCGAAGGTCTTTGGCACGTCTCCCGGCTGCATAGGGAGCATGTTCATCACCGCCTTGCGTCCCGTCGCATTCTCGATGCAGCGGATGAAGTCGAGCAGCGCCACAGGCTGGTTGTTGCCGATGTTGTAGAGCCGGTAGGGTGCCGAGGAGGTCGCAGGATCGGGCTTGGCACCGTCCCAGGCGGGATCGGGCTCCGCAACCTTGTCGAGGGTGCGGATAACCCCTTCCACTATGTCGTCGATATAGGTGAAGTCGCGGGCGTGATCGCCGAAGTTGTACACGTCGATCGGCTCGCCGGCGAGGATCCTCTTGGTGAACAGGAAGGGGGCCATGTCGGGACGCCCCCATGGCCCATAGACGGTGAAGAAGCGAAGGCCGGTGACCGGCAGACGATAGAGATGCGCATAGGAATGCGCCATCAGCTCGTTCGCCTTCTTGGTCGCGGCGTAGAGACTGAGCGGGTGGTCGACATTGTGCCGGACGCTGTAGGGCATGGCGGTGTTGGCACCGTAGACGGAACTCGATGAAGCGTAGGCCAGATGCTCGACCTTAGACCTCCGGCACCCCTCGAGAACGTTGAGGAAGCCGACCAGATTCGAATCCGCATAGGCGTGCGGGTTCTCCATCCCGTAGCGCACGCCGGCCTGCGCCGCGAGGTGGACGACGCGCCTGGGTTGATGCTGCGAAAAGACCGTCTGCATCGCGTTTCGGTCGGCCAGGTCGCATTCGACGAAATGGAAGCCGTCGCGATCGTTCAGGCGAGCGAGCCGCGCCCTCTTCAGGCTCACATCATAGTAGGCGTTGAGATTGTCAATCCCGATGACCTGGTCGCCGCGCGCAAGCAACGCCTCCGCGGTCGCGGCACCGATGAAACCGGCAGCGCCGGTAACGAGTATCCTCATTCCGCCTTCCTCCCGATCGGTCCGCCAGGTTCCGAGAGCGTGGCTGCTCAATAGCGTGCCATCTAGCCGTTGTTGCGGCGCTTGAGCGCCTCTTCCCACCTCAGCGCATCCAAGACAATCGTGTCGATGTTGTCCAGCCTCGGCCCCCAGCCAAACTCGGCCCGCGCGCGATCGGCATTGGCAACGATCCTGGCGGGGTCGCCCGCTCTGCGGCCGGACACGTTGACCTCGAAGTCATGCCCGACCACGCGCTTCACCGCATCGATCACTTGCAGGACGGAGTAGCCTTTGCCGTAACCGCAATTCGCGACGATGCTTTCACCGCCGGCGCGCAGGCGCTTCAGAGCGAGGTAGTGTGCCTCGACAAGATCCCAGACGTGGATGTAATCGCGGATGCAGGTGCCGTCGGGTGTGGGATAGTCGGTCCCGTAAACATCCATGGACGAGCGCTTGCCCGTCGCGGTTTCGCAGGCGACCTTGATCAGATGGGTGGCGCCCTTGGTGGACTGGCCGGTGCGCCCGTTCGGATCGGCGCCGCTGACGTTGAAATAGCGTAGGGCCGTATAGGCGAAGGGATGCGCCGTCGCGACATCGGCGAGCATCATCTCGGTCATCAGCTTGGAGCGCCCATAGGGCGATTCCGGCAAGGTCAGGGCGTCTTCGGTGACCGGCTCGCCGTGCTTTCCGCCATAGACAGCGGCGGTCGAGGAGAAGATGAAGTGCGGCACGCCCTTGCGCACGGCGCTTTCGATGAGCGCACGGGATTTCACCGTGTTGTTGAGGTAGTAGGATAGGGGATCGGCGACCGACTCCGGAACGATGATGGACCCCGCGAAATGGATGATGGCATCGACATTCCGGCGGGCGATGGTCGCCTCGACGAGGTCCTGATCCGCGATATCGCCAACCACCAACTCGGCCTCGGGCGGAACAGCCCACTCGAAGCCGGTCGAGAGACGGTCGATGACGACGACCTCCTCGCCTTCGTCCAGAAGCTTCCAGACCATGTGGCTGCCGATGTAGCCGGCGCCGCCCGTGACCAGAACCGCCATGTGATCGTCCTCTGCTGCCAGATCGTTGCGCGCCAGGAGTAAGGGGGCGCTACCCGGGGACTAGCCGAGGCCAGCTTGCCTGCCAAGAGCAGAAGCAGCAAGACCTGCTGGGGCGGTCCTAATCGAACACCGTGCCGGTGGCGCCGATCGGCACGTGCAGGGGCAGGGTCAAAGGGCTAGGTCCAAGTTAGGGGCTTGTTGCGGACCGGGAGAGCGAGGTCATCCGGCCTTCACGAGGCTTGGCAGAGATGCTGAAGGTGCAGCCCTGCCGGCGCCTAATTCTTGATCCGCTCCGACCATCGCAGCTTGTTCTCCACTATCGTGTTGGGTTCCTGTGCGCCGCACGGGCCGGCGAAAAGCTGAAGCAATCGAGACAGGAAAAGCAAGCGTGCGGGCCAACGACTTCGCCGGACGCGGACTGATCATTCCAGACTCTCCCATTCCAGACCGATTATTGTGCAGACGCTGCTCCGCGCGGTTCTTGTTATACGGTCACTTCTGGGACTTACTTTCTGTTTCCGGCCCAGGCTTGTCAAAGAAGGCCTGTGGTTTTCTGTCCAATTTTGCCCCGAACAGGCGCCATCTCACTTCGGTTTCCCCGCATCTCCAAGGCATATCCGGCAAAATCGGGAAAGATCCCCACGCCGGCAAGTCGCCCCTTACGCGCGCTCCTCACCCAGCGCGATTCCCCGCAATGGCATTGTTAGGCTGGTGGCAACGCTTCAATGCGGTTATATTGCGCGAACACAGGACCGCCGAGTTTTCGACAAACTCGGGAGGTTTACCTTTGCGTCACCCAAGGCTCGTCCTTGGATTGGGGACTCCAGAACGGGCTGTTGACGAGTGAACGAATCCGATACGATCGACGCGATTGTAGAAGCTTTGCGCTCTGACCCTGCTTTCGGGGATGCGTTCGCTCGCACTCGCGATGTGGAACCAGGGCCGGGTCCGGCGACGGCTGCGCAACCGGTCCAGGCTGACTCTGCGGCTCCGGTCCATAGGCCGAATCTCGAAGTCGTCGCGGGTCGATCCGAACCTGCACTTGAATCCCTCGCCGGCCCAGGTCCCACTCTGGCATCCGCTGCAGGCATGGCGATCGCAGCCGCAAGGAATGTCCCGACACCTCCCGCTCCGCCAGTTGTGCAGCGGCCGCTTGGACTTGTTACTTCAGCGCCGGTAACGTCTGGATATCCGGCTTCTGCCCGCCCTGCCGCGCCCGTGGCCGGGCCGGCAATGCGCCCAAACCCGGGCATGCCCCTGCCGTCTGGCGCCGGCAGCAATGTTGCCGCGGCCCTGCGGCCTGTGCCGAATGCGGTTCCCCTGCGGCCAGTCGCCACTCCGGCGGCTCGGAATGTGGAAGTATTGCGCCCCGTCCCGCCGGCCCGTCCGCCGCAAGCCGCGCCGCAGGCATCTCCCATCCCGGCGCCGCAGCCAGCCGGATCTTCCCAGGCGTCGATGCCCAAGCCAGCGCCTTCCGGAGCGATTGTTCCGACCGCGCCGGCCGTACGGCAGGTCACGCCCGCACCGGCTACGAACTCAACTCCCTTCGCGGGCGATGCGTCCCCTGCGCCCAGAGCAATCAAGGAGTCTCTGGCCCCCGTCGAGGCCAAAACGGTTCACACTCCGGAAGGCACGGCGCCGAACGGTCCAGGCCCCGCGACTGGTTCTGCTCCCACTGCTGCGAGTCCCGTCGCCAAAAATGAGGCGTCGGCGCCCCAGGCAACCAAGGCCGACCAGTCGGCAGCGAATCTCGAAGCGTCGCCACAGACGGCAAAGACTGCCGCTGTACAAGCTCCGACGGACCAAGCGGCGCAGCCTCAGGTGGCGAACGGCGCAGCCGCGGCACCTGCATCGAAAAGCGAAGTTCCCGAGGTAAAGGTCGCCAATGCGGCCGACCCGAAGGGCCTGTCGAAATCCTCCGAGAGCCCCGCTCCGGTCAAGCCGGCTTCGAGCGATCCAGCGCCCGTGGCAAAAAAGGATCCGGGACAAAAGGACCAGAAAGCGGCCGGCGACGAGAAGACCGCGAACGCGGAGGCCGCCCCCAAGAAGCCGGACGCACAAGCCAAGGCGAAGGCGAAAGCGAAGTCGCTGAAGGCCCCGGAAGAAAAAATCTCCTCGACACCGAAGCGGGAGACCAAGTCTCCTCCTGTTCAAGCTCCGCCGCTGCAGCCGGCGCTGGACGATGCGTTGCGCGTCTCTCCGCTTGCGCGCGCTCGCAAGAAGGTAAACGCAACGCAGCTTTCGTTCCTGCTGGCCGTGATCCTGCCCGTTCTGCTGGTGTCGCTCTATTACCTTTTCGTCTCCTCCGATCAGTACCGTTCGGAGATGCGCTTCTCCGTCCGGGGCACCGAACGATCGACCGTACAGAACCTGGGCCTCGATTCGCTGATCGGCGGGTCCATCCAGGCAGAGGACGCCTACATCGTCATCGACTACATTCACTCGATGCAGGTTCTCATCGACATGAACGAGAAGTTCGGCGTTGATGTGCGTCAGTACTTCTCGAAACCGGACATCGATTTCGTCTACCGCATCGATCCGGACATGCCGTTGGACGAATTCATTTCCTACTGGCGGTGGATGGTTGATGCGAGCTTCAACTCGACAACCAAGATCACGACTTTCGAGGTGACTGCCTTCACCGGCGAAGACGCTGCCGCCATAGCCAGCGCGGTTATGAGAGCGTCCGAGCAACTGGTCAACGAACTGTCGAGCAAGGCTCGCCTCCAACTCATCAGCAGCGCGCAGAACGAGGTGAGCCGCACGGAGGAGCGTCTTGTCGAGGCTCGGCAGGCGGTCGCCCTGTTCCGCGACATGCAGAAGATCGTGGACCCGACGATGACCGCGCAATCCGATCAAGCGATCATCCAGGAACTCGAGAAGACGATCATCGAGCTCAAGTCGCGGCGCGCATCGCTGCTTTCCAGCGTCGACGCAAGTTCGCCGTCCGTGCGTGTAATGGACCGGCAGATTGCATCCTACACCACGCAGCTCGAAGCGAAGCGCCAGGGCATCGGAACCGGCGGGCAGGGCGATGGCAATGGCCAGACCCTCACCACGCAGCTCACCGAATATAACGCCCTCGTCCTTGAGCAGGAGTTTGCGGAGAAGGCCTATACCGCAGCCTTGGCGTCGCTGGAGACCTCGCAGGCCGAGGCGCGGCGGCAGGACCGCTATTTCGCGGTTGCGGTGGCACCGAGCGCTCCGGAGATCTCGCTGTACCCGACCAGCCTCCTCAACACCTTCCTCGCCTTCTGCGCGCTCTGCGTGCTGTGGCTGATCGGCTATATCGTGATGCAGGCGGTGCGCGATCACACGGCCTGATCTGAACACACGGTACAAGGGATCGGCTGCGATGATGCAGGCGGTCCCAAGCAGCCCTGCGAAACACCCGTTAATCCGATGATCCGGCTAGTAGACGTAACCAAATCCTATCCGGCCAAGAGGGGACGCAAGACCGTCCTCAAAGGCATCAACGCCGAATTTCCGCCAGGGCGGAGCACGGCGATCATGGGCAGCAACGGCGCGGGCAAGTCCACTCTCATGCGCCTTTTGTCGGGCGCAGAACTGCCGGACACCGGCAAGGTCGAGCGCAGTTCGACGATCTCGTGGCCGTTGGGCTTTTCGGGCGGTCTTCACGGATCCATGACGGGCTACGAGAACCTTGCGTTCATTGCCCGCATCTATGGACAGAGCTATCCGGAAATTCGCGATTTCGTCGAGGATTTCGCAGAGATCGGCGCATTCATGGACCAGCCGGTGCGGACCTATTCCAGCGGCATGAGGGCGCGCGTCGCCTTCGGCGTCTCCATGGCCATCAAGTTCGATTATTATCTGATCGACGAGGTCATCGCGGTCGGTGATCCGGCTTTCAAGCGCAAGTGCAAGATCGTCCTCGGCGAACGCTTGAAGAACTCCACGGTGCTGCTCATCTCGCACAGCCGCGGAATCATGAAGGATTTCTGCCAGCACGGGGTCGTGCTCGAGGCAGGACGATTGATCCAGTTCTCGGACATGGATGAGGCGATCGAATATTACGAAAGCTCGGCCGATCGGCCGAATGCTCGATTTGCGTCGATCCAGGCAGCGGCTGACGCATAACCCAGCGTTCCAGCCGAAGCTCGCTCGAAGGGCCGGACCGGCCCCCTATCTATTTCGATCGGCTCGGCGCTGCCACATGGCCACGAACGCGCGCTCGATGCCCGCGCCGAACCGCATAAGCTTCTCCGTAAGCGTGCGATTGTCATCGGCTCCGTGCCAGTCGAGAAGACTGTCGACGGCCTGTTCCGGCGTGATGAACCTGCCGGTCGTCCGGCTTACATAAGTCGGATAGAGGATCAGGCTCCCAGCGACGAGTTCGTCCAGGCTCAGACTGCGGTTTCGCCTGGCTATCGGCTCGATGTCGCGCGTCAGGCCCCATCCGCAATAAAAGGGCTGGCCGTAGCAGGTCACGCTCGTGCCGCGGATCAGCGCTTCGAACCCCGTCAGCGAGGTGAGGAGGTGGACCTCGTCCACTTCCGAGAGCATCTGCGTGATCGAGGCATCCAGCACGACCTCGTCGCAGACTTCGCCGGCACGGGCCTCATCCTTTCCCTGGCCCCGCAAACCTGCGACGACGTCCGGATGCGGCTTGTAGACGATGTAGGCGTCGGGGTGGCTCGTCCGGACCGTCCTCAGCAAGTCGATGTTGCGGCGGATGCCTGGGGCGCCGAAGCGGATGGACGCATCCTCCTCCACCTGGCCGGGGATGAGTATTACGGGGCTGCCCACCTTGGGCCTTCTCCAGCTTCGCGCGCGAAGATTGTACTTGCTCACTCCACCTGCAACGAGGCGTTCCCGCAGTCGCGCCGCCCTGCGGAGCAATTTGCCGTCGAATTCGGTGGTCGCCAAAATCTGCTCCAGTCCAGAGGGGCGCGTGGAATCGTAGTAGATGCCGACCTGATCCAGGGCGAGCGAAAGCGGGCGGCGCAGCTCGGCCCCAAGACCGTTGGAACGAACGAAACCGTCCTCGATCCGGATAAGGGAACCGTTGTTCAGCAGCGGCTCCTTCGGCTCGTTGCCCCAGATGGCGGTGGTCCCGCCCGGCGGTATGAAGCGTGCGCTGTCGACGAAAAGCACTTTCGATCCGGCCATGAAGTCGCGGATGGCGTCCCGCTTCCAGTAGGAGAAGGAAAGAGCATGGATCGTCTCGGGGAACCGCGACCGCATCTTCCTCTGCAATGCCAGGTTCTCGAGTGCAGATTCGACCTCGCAGCGCCTGCCGGTTTCGGGGTCGACATAACGGGGGTAAACGGCGAGGGCCGCGTGAACGAGTTGCTCCAGGCTGGCGCTACCGCGCCTGTCGGGCGCCGGCAGTTCGTCAGCGGTGAGACCCCAGCCCGCATAGAATGGCATGCCGAAGCAGCGCACCGGGCGCCCCCAGACGAGCGCCTCGAAGCCCAATTGCGACGACACCGTGTAGACGGCCTCGGCGCGGGCAAGCAATTCGGCGGGGTGGCGGTCTTCGGAAAGCACTTTCACGCGAGGAAGACGGGCGATCTTGCTGAGATCGAAATTTCCCTTCTTCTTCCCGGCCCAGACGTCGGGATGGGTCTTGACCAGAATCTCGCAGTCGGGGTTCTCGGCGAGCGCGGCGTCCAGCATCTTTTGAAAGCTGGCGGGCCCTGCCAGGCCGTAGCGGATCGACTGGTCCTTGAGGGTCTGGTCCACGACGAGGACGAAGCGGCTGGGAAGTTCGCCCATCGGGTCGCGGGTGTGGTTGTATTTGGAGACGCGTCCTTCACGCCAGGAGCGGATCAGCGTCTGTGCCCTGACCGTCTCCGGCGGGGTGAGGGGCTGATCGATCAGCTTCTCGAGGCGTGAGGGCCTCGTTCCGTCGTAGTAGATGCCGAGGTCGTCCACCACCACCGAGAGCGGCGGCTCCTTCTTTCCTAGCCCGACCGACCTGAGGAAGCCGTCCTCCACCATCAGGAAGGGGCGTCCGGCTGCCGCGGCGATACGCCGGGCCCGCATCGAGCTGCGCTTGTGCCCCCAGCCGACGATAGCGTCGTAAGATTGGAACCTGCTCAGCCAGAGCGGCACGATCTCGGCTTCGAGAAAGGTCCCGAGCCCGGGCGTCTTGCGCGTCCCGCGGGAGGCGGCGACGATCATTAGCGGCCCGGCGTCAGGCCGGCGCAATGGCCCTGCCGCCGTCCCACGCTGGCCCTCCGATTCGCCACCGACTAGCACCTTCTCCATCAATTCTTCTGTGGCATCGGATTGCGTCGGCTACAACACTCTCATACCGGCAGAGTGGGCGCAAAAGGCACCCCGAACGCCCAAGCGAAACCGCCTCAATACGTCGTCCGTCGCTCCTCACTCGGTGGGCGGCCAAACTGCAGTCGATAGCTCTGCGCGAAGTAGGAGTGCGAGGTGAAGCCGGTAGCGATCGCCACGTCAAGGATCGGCATGTTGGTCTGGCGCAGGAGTTCCCGCGCCCGCTCCAGTCTCAGCCGCATGTAGTAGCGGCCGGGCGTCACATTCAGGTGCCGCAGGAAGAGCCGCTCTACCTGCCGCACCGAGAGCCCGGCGGACTTGGCCAGTTCGACGGCGGAGAAGGGATCATCGAGATGGTCGGCCATAAGCTCGACGATCTTGCGCAGCTTCTCCGATTTGCCGGTCAGGTCGCGCTCGGGCCCGACGCGCTGGCGGTCGCCGTCCGAGCGGATGCGCTCATGCTGGAACTGGTTGGCGACGCCGTTTGCGATGTTGATGCCGTGGTCGCGCCGGATGATCTCCAGCATGAGGTCGATCGACGTGGTGCCGCCCGCGCAGGTGTAGCGCTTGCGGTCGATCTCATAGACGTTGCTCGTGCATTCGATGTTGGGGAAGCGCTCCATGAAGCCGGCGCGGTTTTCCCAATGAATGGTGCAGCGGTGGCCTTCGAGCTGACCCGCCTCCGCCAGCACGTGGGACCCCACCGACAGCGCGCCGAGTGCTGCGCCGCGCCGTCCAAGGCTGCGGAGCGCGCCCAGAATCTTGCTCTTGCCCGAAAACTCGGTGGTGAGCCCGACGCATACGAACAGGATGTCGACCGGCGGGAGGTCGCCGATGGCGTAGTCCACCTTCAGCGGCAAGCCGTTCGAAGCCATCACCGACTCGCCGTCGGCGGAGACTGTCTTCCAGCCGTAGAAGTCGTTTCCGAGGAGCCGGTTCGCCGAGCGGAAGGCGTCGATGGCCGCCGAAAGCGAGAACATGGAGAACTTGTCGACGAGCAGGAAGCCGAGCTGCCGGCCCGTCTGGGAATCCCCGGTCATTGACGCCGTCTGCCTGGCAACGCCTGGGCGCAAGGCGCCGCCCTGATCAGAAGGTGGGACGCGCCAGCCCGGCGCGCAGGTAGGCCGAGACCACCGTATTGGCCATCAGCAGGGCGATGGTCATGGGGCCGACGCCCCCTGGCACCGGCGTGATCGCGCCGGCATTCTTGGCCGCCTCGTCAAAGGCAACGTCGCCGACCAGCTTGCCCTTGCCTTCGCCCTTCTCGGGCGCCGGTACGCGGTTGATGCCGACATCGATGACGGTGGCGCCGGGGTTCACCCAGTCGCCCTTGATCATCTCCGGCCGTCCGACCGCTGCGACCAGGATGTCGGCGGTACGGCAGAGCGCCGGCAGGTCCTTGGTGCGGCTGTGGGCAATCGTCACGGTGCAGTTTGCGGCGAGCAGCAGGTTGGCCATCGGCTTGCCGACGATGTTAGAGCGACCGACCACCACCGCGTTGAGGCCGGAAAGGTCCTTGCCGCGCACGCGCTCGATCAGCAGCATGGAGCCGGCAGGCGTGCAAGGCACGAATGCGGTTTCCAGTTCGCCAGTGCCGAGCTTGCCGACATTGACGAAATGAAAGCCGTCGACGTCCTTCTCCGGCGAGATCGCCTGGATGATGCGGCCGGAATCGATGTGCTTCGGCAGCGGGAGCTGGACGAGGATGCCGTGGATGGCATCGTCGGAGTTCAGCTCATCGATCAGCTTCAGAAGGTCGCGCTCGGTGGTTTCGGCGGGAAGCGTGTGCTGTACCGAATGGAAGCCGCACTCCTTGGCCTTCTTGCCCTTGGACGAGACGTAGACCTGGCTGGCCGGATCCTCGCCGACGATCACCACCGCAAGCCCAGGCACGACACCGTTCTTGGCCTTTAGTTCGGCCGCGAGGCTCTTCACCCGCGAAACCACGTCCTCGGCTACGGCCTTGCCGTCGATGATATCCGCCATGGTCGGAATCCCCCGCAATTTTCTACCGGAGGCGAATACTGGTCAAAAATGCCGCAGGCAACCCTGCCATAGCGTCGCACACTGAAGAAAACGCGCCAAGGCAGCGTCCGCTCAGAAATAGCGGCGACGCGAGCGCTGCTCGGCGAGTTCCCGGATCGCATCGCGGCACTCCTGCAGACTCGATCGGATCTCTTCGATCGTGGCCTCGGATTTGGACGCATTTGGCTCCACACGCTGATGCCGGGGGGCAGGGCGCGGTTCGGTTGCACGGTATGCCGGAGCCGCCGCCGGGCTGAAGGGATAGGGCGATGGCGGTTCGGTCATCGCATGCGGCCGGTACCGGGCTTCCGCTGTCGGATGAGGATTGGTCAGGGGCTGACCCGGCGCCGCGGCCGCATACAGCGCGCCGTCGGAGTGATGCAGGTAGGCATCCGGCACCCCCGCCACTGACTGAAGCGGTTGGGACCGGCGGCCCTCGACAGGTTCGGCGAATGACGGGCCGGCGGTTTCAACCGGATTGTCCTGGTCGAACATGGTCACCGGACGCCGCCGTCGGCGCAATAGTCTCGTCCGTTCGGTGCCGCTGAGCCGGTCGCGCAGGCCGGCCGCCGTTCCGCGCACGACACCCAGGCCCACGCCGGCCAGCAGACCAAGAAAAGTGCTGGCGAGCACGATGGTGCTTCGCGACGGAGGCTCGGATTCGAGCGGTGGGTGCGCCTTCGAAATGACGCTGATGTTGGCGCTGTTGATGCCCTGCTGCTCGCCGGTCTCGCGGGCCCTGAGAAGGAAAGACTCGTACACAGCGCGCTTGGCCGTGGCATCGCGTTCCAGCTCGCGCAGGGTCACCATCTCGTTGCTGAGATTGCCCTGGCGAACCTTCAACTGCGCGAGACGCGAGGACAGTTCCTGTTCCAACTGAACGGCGCGCTTCAGCTCCGTTTGGATGGATCCCGATATGCGCCTGATCTCCGCCTCGATCAGGCTGCGCGCCCCGGAGAGTTGGGATTGCAGCGCCTGCAACTGCGGATGCCTCGGTCCGAGTCGCACCGACAGCCGGTCGACTTCGCCCTTCAGCGCCGAATACTGCGCCCGAAGCTCCTGCATCGAAGGCGACGCGAGCTCTTCCGGAAGCGAGCCGGTCAGGACGTCGTTGGCATTCGCGCTGCGGGCCGAGGCGGCGCGCGCATTAAGCTCGAGTGTGTGTGCGCGGGCGGTGGCAAGCTGGTCGTTGAGCTTGAGGATCTCGTCGTCGGTTATCAACCGGCCCTGAGCGCCAATAAGGTCATTCTCGGCCTTGAAGGTCTCCACGGTGCGTTCGGCGGCTTCGACACTGGCGCGCAGCTCGTCCAGCTTGGAGTTCAGTTCGGTTGCAGCGCGCCCGGCCGCATTCGACTGGAGCTGGCCGTAGCTCTCGAGGAACACGTCGGTCATCGTGTTGGCGATGAGGGCGGATTTCTCCGGGTCCTGAGTGGTCACGCCCACGCCGATCACGAAGGTCTTGCCTCCGCGCTGGACGTTGAGTTTTTCGTGCAGGTTCGTAGCCGCCAGCGCGTAGCGTCGGCCTGGATCATCGTTGCCGTCCGAGCGTGAGAGCAGCGAAGAAAGGAGGCCCCGTAGGCTCAGTCCACCATCCTGGCCATTGAACTCGGGATCCTGGGCAAGATTGAGCCTGTCGATCACCTTGGAAATGACGGTGCCGGAGGTCAGGATCCGCACCTGGTTCTCCACGATGGCGAGCGTCGCCTCGTTGGAGATGCCGGACTGCGTCAGCTCCCGCTCGACCAGATTGAGGTCCCGGGGGTCGGCGAGCAACTCCGCCGCCGCGTAATATTGTTTCGGGGTGTTGAGTGCGACCATCACACCGATCAGCGCTCCCGCGACGGTGCTGGCCAGGATCAGCAATCTGGACCGGACAATCCCGCGCAGCACCACCGCCGGGTCGATCAGGGGCTGCCAGATGCCGCCGCCAGGAGGCGACACGACTTCCGATTCGGAGACCACCGCAGCGCCGGGCAGGGGGAGGGAGGTCGATTGGGTCGAATGCAGGTGAAGGCTTGGCGTATTCGCCCTCAAGCCAGACTCCACTGGGAATCCTGACTCGCCGATTTTGCCGTGGTGGATCGCGCCCGCTGAGGCCTCTTTGCCGGATTGGCGGGCGTCTCTCGAGCGGTCGTCTTCGACGGTTTGGGAAATTCTTGCTTTGGCCGTCCAGGACGCACGCGCTTTGGCGGCTTGTTCCGTACGGGCCTCAAACCCTGGCCCTGCGGCCGCTTCGGACCGGTGACTAGGGGCAGAGCCAGCCTCACTGCGCCCTGTGAGATTTCCAAGCCAATTCGAGGCGCGATGCGACCAGCTTGTCGGATTTTTCGAGGCGTCTTCCTCGCGGGCGCTCTCCAGAGCGGCGAGCAGCGGGGTCTTCTGTGACACTCTGCGCGAGCGCGGAAGCCGATCGCGCGTAGCCGGATTCCGCTCTGCTCGCGCTTGGGCTACGGCATTTTTCAGCCGCGAGTTCGGGGGCGCAGACTCGGTGCGCAGCCTGTCCGCGAGCGACAGCAGGGAGCGCTCGTCAGGGGGGCTGTCCTTGTCGTCCCGTTCCAGCATCGATTTTCACGCGAGTTTCTACGGATCGCGGGGGTGGATGAGCGAGCCGTTAAGTGACCCTAAACACCCATAGGTAACAGAAGGTTAATTCGTGCAAGCGATAGGCCGCGCCAGTCGATTCCAAGTCGAAACTTGGTTTGAACGCCGGTTTAAGCATTCGCCGCTACATTCGCGGCGATGACCAGTTCCTACGACAGCCGGCCGCGGTGGCGGCTGGCGCGCCTGACCTCGCTCGTCCGGGAGCGTCGCGCGCTGCTGCGCGACTATCTGGCTGCGATCAGTGGGTCGGCCGGGCGCCTCGTCTTCTCGCTTGCCTACTTCATCTTCCTGGCGAATACGCTTCCGCTCGCTGATTTCGGCATCTTCGCCGCGGCCTCTGCCGCCGGCGTGATGCTGTCGCGCATTCTCAGCTTCGGCTTTATCTCCACGCTCTACCGTGTCGCGACGGTACGGCCGTCACTGATCGGCACCTTCACGGCAGGCTTTCTGCTGCTCTCGGCCCTGTCGCTTCCGGTGCTCGCCGCGGCGGCAGGGCTCGTCTACCTGCTCTTCTTCGAAGGCTCGCTGCTTATTTCGGTGTTCGCGCTCATCATCGTCGCCGAGGCGCTGTTTTGGCGGCCCGTCGAACTGGTCATCATCGTCAACAACGGGCTGGGCTTCTTCGGGCGCGGCTCGCTACTCACCATCCTGGGTACGGCGGCTCGCGCGCTTGCGGCGATCCTGTTCATGCTCCAGGCGGACCCGTCGCTTGCAACCTGGTCGGGGTACTATCTCAGCGCCAATCTCGCGGTCGCGGTGTTCGCCTTCGCGATGTTCTATCCGCGCCAGCGGCTGCGGCTGAGAGGCCGGCTCTACTGGCGGCGCTTGCCTGATGCGCTCTATGTCGCCGGCGCCGAGGTGCTCTTCTACCTGCAGATGGAGTTCGACAAGTTCATCGTGCTGGCGATCGGCGGGGCGAACCTTGCTGGCATTTACGCGGTGATCATGCGGCTGGTGGACCTCACCGCGATCCCGATCCGCACCTTCACGATGATGCTGGTGCAGAAGATGATGCGCGCACCCGCGCTATTGTCCAACCTCAGGCTGAAGGCGGGGATCGAAATTGGCGTGTTCGTCATCTCGACCGCGGCGCTTATGTTCCTCGCCCTGGTCCTTCATTTCTTCCCCAACGCGCTCGGCCGAAACATCGCCCAGGCAGCGGGGCTGGTCTCCTTCGCGTTGGCGATTCCGGGGCTGCGCAATCTGGTGGAGTACCATGCGGAACTGCTGTTCGCGCGCGGCCAGACAGCGCTACGCGCCCTCAATCTGGCCCTGCTTGGAGCAGGAAAAGCCATCTTGCTTGCGCTGCTACTCCTGCACAACGAGGAGCCCGCTGAGCTTCTCTGGATGCTCAACGGTGCCTTCGCGCTGCTCTATCTTGGTTCGGCAGCGCTGACTTATTCGGCCCTGAGGCTGCCGGCCAAGCGCATCTGACCGCCGCTAGCCGCCCGCCACCAGCCTGCGGATGCGGGCGATATCGGTGCCGATGAAGGACTGGATGCCGATCGCGACCTCAGTCGGCGACATCCGCTCCACGAAGGTGCGGAATTCGGCGTCGGACATCGGTTTGCCGTCCCATTGGACGCGGCAGAATTCCTGGGAATCGTGGAAGTGGCCCTTGCCGCCAGTAATATCGTCGACATAGCGCCCGTAGGTCAGGCACTCCGAAAACCGCCGCGCCCTGCCGAGGGCGGCGACCCAATGCCGCCCGGTGATCTCCTCGATCCGGCGGCACATCGCCTGCACGGTCGGTCTATCCCAGGCGATCAGGGTGGTGATGTAATCGTGGCCATCGCCGATGCCCGGTTTTAGGCCGAGCGCGCTTGCGGCATTCGTCGACCATACTCGGTGCTCGTCGAGACCGCCGCCCAACAGCGCGCCGTCGCGCCGGAACAGCCTGGTTTTGCCCGAGCGCCGGAAGCGCGAGACATCGAACGGCTTCAGGAAGGCCACGTCGGAATCGCAGAAGACGAGCATGTCCTCTGCGGCATGCGCTGCGATCCCGATGCGGCGGAGCTGCTGCACATGCCATCCGCGCAGCGGCTGGGTGCGCAGGCTGAGCCAGATCCGTCGCCGGAACCCGCTCAAGGGATCGTCGAAGGCGCGCAGCCAGCCGGGCAGGAGGTCGCGCTCGTCCACGACGGTGCGCTTCGAGGACTCAAGCTGCCTGAAGAGGGGAACGTCACGCCCCTCCACCAGGATGTAGTGATGCGTTATGCCTGTGACGTGCCGGTCCGCGGTCTCGCAGAGCAGCCGGCATCGCTCGAAGTCGGGCGCATAGCTCGCCGTCACCAAGGCGGCGCGAAGCGGTTCCCGCTTGCCGCTGCCTACGCGCTCTCCACCAGCCACGGGCGGAACGTGTGTGTTCATGCCTCCAGTCTTTGCATCGCCTTCTCGCGAAGCACCCGGGCAAGGAAGAGGGGATTGCCGAGCACATACCGGCGCCACAGCCGGCTCGGCTCGATCGTCAGTCGGAAGACCCACTCCAAGCGCATGCGCCGCACGAGTTCCGGGGCGCGGGGCACCGCGCCGCTCATGAAATCGAACAGCGCGCCGACCGCGATCGGAACCGTGCAGTGCTGGGGCGTCAGGTTGCGGGCGATCCAGAGTTCCTGGCGCGGAACCCCCATGGCGACGAGGAGGACGTCCGGCCGGACGGAAGCAATGCGCTCCAGGATCCCGGGTTCCTGCTGTGGCGTGAAATAGCCGTCGTTGATGAGCACGAACCGGTGCTGGGGCGCTTGCGTTGCGAAGTTGCGCACGGCTCCCTCGACGTTCTCCGGCTTTGCCCCGATCAGCCCAACGGTGAGCGGCGCCGGTGCCTGGCGGAGGAAGCCGGGCACGAAATCCGTGCCATTCAGGTTCGCCGGGAACGGCGCGCCATGAAGGATCTTTGCGGCGAGGTCGACGCCGATTCCGTCTGGCAGCACGAGAAACGACCTGAGCGCCGCGGCGAAATCCGCGTCCGCCACGGACAGGTTGGCATTATGAGCATTGAGAAATGTGATCTGCGTAAAACGCCTTTGTTCCACGATGGTCGTAAGCAGCCTGAACGCCTCGCCGCGTGGAATGCTCGCGACGGGTATGCCGAGGACAGCTTTCCAATCACTTACGCTTATCGCGAGGAATCTTGCGTGTGTGTTCACGCGTATGCCCCCACCCTCGTCGGCCGAAGCGCGTCGAGGCCCTGGGCGATAGCCCGGTCGAGCGCCGCCAATTGCGCCCTGTGGAAGCCGCTGCCATCCACGACGCGTGGCTTTCCGGCCGCCATGTTCCGGAGCGCTGTGGCGAAGGCTGCGGGTTCATCCGCAACTACGCAGTTCTCTGGCTTGTAGGCGATTCCGCGCAGGGCACTCGATGTCGCGACCGACGGAAGGCCGAGCTCGAACGTCTCGATGGTTTTCAATTGCACGCCGGTACCGCCGCGGCTGATCAGAGGCACGACCTTGCCGGAGCGCACGAAGTTATGGGCATCCTCGACGCGGCCCACGAAGCTGACGCCGGGATGCGATGAAGTCATGCCCGCCGGCACGGCACCCGCAATGCGGATCGTGAAGTCATCTGGCAGGTGGGGCGCCACTTCGGCGAGAAACCATTCGAGCCCGACCCGGTTCGGCTGCCACGTCCAGGTTCCTATAAGAGTCGCATCGCACGCGATTTTGGCGGCGGGAGCCGGGAGCGCAGAGCGCGTCACCAGCGGCAGGGCTGCCGAGCGCTCGTCCGAGGGGACGCCGAGCGCCGCGCGATCTTCGTCCGCAAGCGTGTAGACGAAGCGCGCCTTGCGGCACAGCCGGCTTTCCAGGCCGCCCAGAAGCTGCGCCTCGCGGCGATAGAGCAGCCGCTGGAATGCATCCGGCGCGGTGCGCGCGTTCTGCTGCGCCGACTGCGCTTCGACATTATGGGCGACGAACAGGAACGGCTTGTCCTGGAAGCACGGCTCGAACGCACCGGCCAGTTGCACGGAGTTGAGCAAATAGCCGTCGACCGGCCCCGCCTTGCGGATCGCAGCCCGCACCTCATCAAACCCGATGGTGCGGAGCTTGGCGGACGATGCGGTGAGACCGGATTTCATTGCTTCCGCCAGCCAGCGGACCTTCTGCATGGCCGAGGCACTATCGTTGCGCACGTCGACCTCGCCGAGAACGATCGTCTCGGCGGGATTGGACGGCTTCCTGCCCGGCCAGGTGAAGCCGAGGATGGTCACGCGTACGCCAGCGCGCCGCAGCGCGTCGACGATCGCCTCGTTGGCGATCTCGTAGCCGGAGGCGAGCGAGCCGTCGGGCACGATCGAAGTTGCGAACAGAAGATGCATTCCGGAATTCCGAATCTTCCGGCAAGCTGATGACAGCCAAGGGTTGATAAAGACCCCACATCATCGTTCAATTGTTCACGATTGCTGATCGCCTGACGTTGGAAATCGCGCCGGTGTTTAACGAACCCTTATGGGCTTCGGTGCGATGAGATCGGCGATCATCGGAGACTAGGCTTTCTCTTTGTCCACTGCAGTCACCATCTCCGCGGTCTTTCCGTCCCTCGACCGGGACGCGATCGAGATCGCGATAACCGTGCCGACGTTCCGCCGCCCGCAGCAATTGCTGGCGACGCTGGCGTCGCTTGCCGCGCAGAGGACCACCCGGCGCTTCGCAATAGTCGTCATCGAGAACGAGGCGGAGGGCAGGGAAGGAGCGGAAGCCGCGTCGCCTGCGTTTCTGTCGGGATCGCTGCAGGGCCTCGTCATTGTCGCGCATGAGCGCGGCAATTGCTGCGCCTACAACGCCGGTTGGCAGATCGCGCTGGAGCAGTTCCCCAACCTTCGGGCGATCGCCGTCATCGACGACGACGAGATCGCCGATCCGGACTGGCTCGACCGGCTGGCCAATGCTGCGTCCGACCTTGGCGCCGACATCGTAGGCGGTCCGCAGGTGCCGGTGTTCGCCGAACCCTCGCACGCGCGCTGGGCAAGCCATCCGGTCTTCGCCCCGCCGTACCGGCAGACCGGGATCGTCCCGGCGCTCTATTCGTCAGGCAACCTGTTCGTGACCCGTCCGGTGCTCGACGCCATGGAGCGGCCCTTCCTCGACCTGAAGTTCAACTTCATGGGCGGCGGCGATTCCGATTTCCTCAGTCGCGCCTCGCAGCGGGGCTTTCGGCTCGCCTGGTGCGTGGAGGCGATCGTACGCGAGGCGGTCCCGGCCCGGCGGGTGGAGCGAGACTGGATACGTGCGCGCAGTCTCCGCAATGGCGTGATCTCCACGCTGGTCGAGAAGAAGCGCCGTACCGGGAAGCCGTTCGCGAATGCCAGGGTCGTGCTGAAGAGCCTGGCGCTGCTGGGCGCCTCTCCCTTGCGTGGCGCCCTGCGCCTGCTGAAGACGGGTTCGGCTTCTATCGGCATGTACCCGGTCTATGTCGCTGCGGGTCGGCTCATGGCCGAGTTCGGATACGCCAATGAGCAGTATCGTCAGCCCGAGAAGAACTGACCGGCAGTCGCTGCCGCAGTTTCTCTCTTCGCCGCACCTGCCGACGGCCATCGCCAGCGTGCTGCTGGCGATGCTGATGATCTCGTTCCAGCCGTTCCAGCCCGCCGGCTCGGGCGAGACGGGCGGCAACATCGTCAACCAACTGGGTTACGGTTCGCTGGGCGCAATCTCCATCCTGGCTCTCGTCGTCTACGCCACGCCCCGGGTGATGTCGGCACTGTTCAGCCCTTCGTTTCTGCTGCTGATTGCTTTGGCGATGCTCTCTGTGTTCAACGCCGCCGACCCTCCCTCGGCCATGCGGGCCATGGCCTTCACCCTTATCGGTATCGTGACGATGGCCGCGGCGCTTTCCATCCCGCGAGACGCAGATGCGTTCTCGCGCGCGATCGAGGTGGCCGGCTTCGTGGTCCTGGCGCTCTGTTATGTTGGGCTCGTGCTTTTCCCCAACGAAGCAAAGCACACGGCCGACTCGATGGAGCCGGAACACGCGGGCCTGTGGCGCGGGGTGTTCACCCACAAGAACGTCGCCGCACCCGTCATGGCCTGCCTGTCGTTCTCGGGGCTCTACCTGATGCGCCGCGGGCGCAAATTGCCGGGCGCGATCCTGTTCGGGCTGGCGATGTTCTTCATGCTCCATACGGGCTCGAAAACGACGGCCGGCCTCGTTCCGGTGGCCATGATCGCGGTTGCCCTTCCCGGCCTGTTCGGCATGCGGCCGCTGACCGCCCTGCTGTTCTGGCTTTCCGTCGCTGGCACGGCGCTCGGAACGCTTGGCGTCGTCTTCATCGAACCGTTGCGGGAGTTCGTTGCCTGGAACTACCCCGAGCTCACTTTCACCGGGCGCACGACGCTCTGGCGGTTCGCCGGCGAAATGATCATGCAAAAACCCTGGACCGGCTATGGCTTCGAGAGTTTTTGGGGCACTCCCTTCATGGAGACCGTGAGCAAGCCCTTCGACGCCGAATGGGACATCCGCGGCATCGTCCACGGCCACAACGGCTATCTCGACGTTGCCATCCCGATGGGCCTGCCGGCGCTCGGCGTGGCGGTCTGGGCGTTGCTCGTCAGTCCGGTCATCGACTATCTGCGGGTGCCGCGGCTGCGCGAGAACGTGCTGATGGGCGATCTCTTCATGATGATCCTGATGTTCACGGCGCTGAACGCCTTCCTGGAGAGTTTTTTCTTCCGCCGCGCCGATCCCGTCTGGCTGTTCTTTGTCTTCGCACTGATGGGGCTGAGGCTGGTCGCCCGCTTCCCCGTCACTGGGCGGCGACCGGCGCAGTGACTCCACCGTGCTCGCGGTGGAGTTGGACTTCCACGCTTGGCGCAGGGTCAAATCGCCGATAGAGCAGTGGCTCAGGATTTGGATCGGCTCTCGGCGGATTTCAGGATGTTCAAGGTTTTGCTCGTCGGCTGCGGCAACATGGGTTACGCCATGCTCGAGGGCTGGCTGAAGTCCGGCCGGCTCGCGCCCTCGGATGTGTTTGTGGTCGAGCCGAGTTCCGACCTGCGTTCGCGCGCGGCGGCGCTGGGCGCGGCGACCGGCGCCAGCGCGGCCGAACCCCCGGCGGACGCTGAGCCGCGGCTTGTGATCTTCGCGGTCAAGCCCCAGGTGATCCGCGATGTGACGGCCGATTATCGGCGGCTCGGGAACGGTAGCACGGTTTTCCTTTCGGTCGCGGCTGGAACGCCGGTCCGGACCTTCGAGGAGATCCTCGGTGCCGAGACGCCGGTCGTGCGCTGCATGCCCAACACGCCCGCCGCGATCGGAAAGGGCATGATGGTCGTGTTCTCGACGGAGCGCGTGCCCGCGTCCGAACGCACCTTCATCAAGGACCTGCTGTCCGCCAGTGGCGCGGTCGCGACCATAGAGGACGAAGGATTGATGGACGCGGTCACCGCGGTGTCCGGTTCCGGTCCGGCCTACGTCTTCCATTTCATCGAAAGCCTCACAGCCGCTGCTGAGACCGCCGGTCTGCCTGCGCAGACGGCGAAGCTCCTCGCGATGCAGACCGTGCTCGGCGCCGCCAGCCTGGCGGCCGAGAGCCCCCATGACCCGGCTGAACTGCGCCGTCAGGTCACGAGCCCGAATGGGACCACGGCGGCTGCCTTGTCGGTGCTGATGGGTGACGACCGGCTGAAGAAGCTGCTCACCGAGGCAGTGGAGGCAGCGCGGGCGAGGTCGGTAGAACTGGGGAAGTAGGCCGCGACCGGTCGACCGCGTCCTAACCGTACAGCATCTCGTCCTGCATCTTGCGCAGGCAATAGAGCCGCGTCGTCGTCTCCGGCGTGGAGTTGTCGGCGGTCAGGAGTTCGCCCTTCTTCACAGACTTCAACACCTTGCCGCCTTCGAGCAAGCCCACGGGCAGGGCGCCTTTCGCGCGCGCATCCGACACCGACATGGTCCAGGAGCGGTAGCAGGTTTCCCCGATCGCATCGAGCGTCTCGCCGGCTGCAAGGTCCCGCTTCGCCAGCGCGCAGACCTCCGCCACCGGTTTCGGCAGCGGCACCATATCCGGTTTGCCGGTGAGCATGATGCGCGCCGCCGTCAGCGGCACCTCGAGCGACGTCAGATGATAGGGCCGGAAGAAGGCGTAGTAGGGCCCCTTTCCAACATGCAGGTCGTCCATCCGCTCGATGATGCGCGGATGCGTCGCCTCAACAATAACGAACACGCCGGGCGCCACGCCCTTGCCGATCGTGTAGTCGACCACGCCCTTTCTGTTGAGGATGCCGCCGTCCTCGCGCGGGATCAGCACGCGCGCCAGTTCGTCCCGGTCGGCTTTGGGGCCGTGCAGGCCCGGTACATCCGGGACCAGCCCCGTCGCATTGGCGATCGCTGCCATCTCGACCATGGTCTTGGAGCCGTCCACGAACTCCACCAGCATGCGCGGGTTCATGTTCCGGCGCTCGGCTTCCTCGCGGTATTCGTCGGGAACGGCGTCGTGATTGAGCGGGTTGTTCTTGCCCTTGCCGGCGGCGACGATCCTGTAGCCGAGTGCGGTGGCGAACTCGATCAGTTCCATGCACGAGGACGGCTCATCGCCGGCGCCCACAGAATAGACCACGCCGAGCCGGTCGGCCTGCTTCTTCAGGTAGGGACCGATCGTGACGTCGGCCTCTACATTCATCATCACGAGATGCTTGCCGTGCTCCATGGCGAGCAGGTCGAAATCGGCCGCCACCCCGGGCTTGCCGGTCGCGTCGACCACGACGTCGACCAGCGGATTCTTCACCAGCAGTTCGTTCGACGTGATTGCGATTTTGCCCGTCTCGATCGCCTGCGTCAGCTGGGTGTCGTTGCCGGCCTCGGCGGCCTTGGCCTCGTCTCCATAGGCGATGCGGATCGCCGCACGCGCGGTGTGCGGCCGCCGCGTCGAGATGGCGCAGACCTGGACCCCCTTCATCAGCATGCATTGGGTCACGAGGTCGGTGCCCATCTCGCCCGAACCGATCACGCCGATGCGCACCGGGCGCCCCTGATCTGCGCGCTCGGCGAGTTCGCGCGCCAGCCCGGTGAGGGCGATTTGGGTCATGAGCCGCTTTCCCGGTCGTTGTTTTCGTCAGGGCTGATAACGCCCAATGGCCCTGCCATGTCAACGCCGTTCACGCCGCAGGCGTGTTCAAGAAATTTTGGAGAGGGCTGGCTCCGACGAGGTGGGAGAGTCACCGACGGATTCTCGGTCTATCCGCGGTCGAACCGGGTTCCGCCGTACCGGGCTGCGGTTTGTGGCCGTGACGCACCAACTATTGATCCAGGACACTTCTTATGAACTCCGCGCGGGCTTCGAGCGTCCTGTATTGCTCGCCGTCCAGATCCAAATGGCGAAATCCGGGAAGCCCTTCCTCGTGAGCGGCCGCCATTTCCTGATATTTGCCTATCGATCGATGCGGCCGTCGTGATTGCAGAACGGGTACTCCCTCTACCAACTGGACGACATTGGCGGAGCAAATCTGGGTCCTAGCTTTGCAGCTACTTTGGTTGGAACTGCTCCCGGCGATCGCGATACTGCAGTCATCTTTTCTCCGATCAAGAATACCCAACGACCATCCGTACAGACGAGGCGCATGCCATATCATCTTCAATGACGCGATGTTCCATCATATCGCAGGCAAAACCTAAGTTCCGCGTATTATTCATTCATGGAAAGCCGACGTTCTGTGCGATTGCTATATCGAGGCGAGGGTGAGTGTGCGTGGCAGCCAATGTTGCTGATGGCCGTCTGATCACTTTTCGGATCGATCCTAATTGATCTAAAGGAGGTGCTGAGCAATACTTCTTTTGGGTAGGTCGAATCTACTCTCCGCCGTAATTCGCGAGGCGTCGTGTCCTGCAGGGCGGCGTCTGATGGTGCTCAACTGTTCTCAGCAGGGAAGGGCGGTGGCGTCGCGATGGTGGCCTGTCGCACAGGTCCGGCGGAGGGTCGTCGAGGCGGTCTTGGAGGTTGAATGGTCGTCAGCAGAATCGAGGAATTTCCGCGGATCGCCCTCATCGGCTGCGGGCGCTGGGGGAAGAACATCGCCCGGAGCCTGTCTGCCGCTGGCGCCTTGGAATTGATCGTGGATCCCTATGCGGATGCGTTGACTGGGCTGGCCAAAGACCTGGGTGCGCGGCTGAGCAACAAACTCGCCGACGCCTTTGCTCCACATATCCGCGCGGTCGCGATAGCTGCTCCCGCGGTTCAGCACGCTAGCCTGGTCAGGCGCGCCCTGCTCGCTGGCAAGCATGTCTTCGTGGAAAAGCCGCTTGCGATGGACGTGTCAGAAGCTGAGGAGCTTGCTGCCTTGGCAGACGAGCGCGAGCTTACCCTTATGGTCGGACACCTTTTGCAGTATCATCCGGCGTTCCTGGAGCTCTGCCGGCAGGTTGAACGAGGGGCCATAGGGGAGGTCAGGCACGTCAGTTCGAACCGCCTTAATCCGGGCGCCATCCGGATCGAAGAGAATGCACTCTGGAGCATGGCGCCGCATGATTTCTCGATGATCCTGGGTCTTCTCGGCGGCTACCCCGAAGTTGTGGATGCACTGGCCGTGCGGGTGGTCGATCCCATGATCCCCGACCAGTTCTTCGTCCACATGCGCTTCGGCGAGTTCGTGACGGGGCAAGCCAACGTCTCGTGGCTTTCGCCCTACAAGGAACACAAGCTGACCGTTCTTGGCACGCGCGGGGCGCTGGTGTTCGAGGACACGGTAGCCGATCCTGAGCGCCGCCTGCTTCTCTACAGGGACTATGTCGACGCGCAGGGTCGTGTACCGGCCTTCGTCAAGGGGCCGGGGGAACCGGTGCCTTACGAACGGATCGAGCCCTTGTTGAACGAGATGCGATGGTTCCTCGATTGTGTCGAGGCGAAACGGAGACCTCGTTCCGGGCCGGCTGAAGCGATCCCTGTCCTTAGACTGCTTCGCGATGCATCCGCCGCCGCCGGGCTCGCGGTTGCATGAGCCTGCACCGGCTGAGCGAGTTCGAGGGCCTGGCCGGATTGAAGGTGGTGCGCGACAGTGCGTTCGCCGTTACCGGAAAACTCTCGACGCCACTTGATGATCTTTGCGTACCCCTTCGCTCGGAGAACTATCTCGGCGAGGTGAATGGCAGCGATCGGGTAGCCGCGGTCATCACTACGGTCGCGCTTTCGGAAGGCGTAGATCCGCGTCTGGGGCTGGCAATCGCCGCGGACCCGGATGCGGCGCACAGCGAAGTCCATGCGCAATGCGCGAAGCTGCGTGACAAGGAGTTACGGGCGATTCCGAACAGGATCGATTCCAGCGCCGACATCGATCCTGGAGCCCACATAGCCCCCTATGGCGTGGAGATCGGGCCGCGCTGCTATATCGGCCCGGGAGCGGTCGTCCGTCCAGGTACCGCCATTGAGCACGACAGCATCATTCATTCGGGGACATCGATTGGGGGCCCGGGCTTCAATACCGGTTTCATCGGCGGCCGGCGGCGCATCGTTCCACAATTGGGCGGCGTCAGGGTCGGGCCGTTCGTCGAATTGCTTTCGAACTGCTGCGTGGCCCGTTCTTTGTTCGGCGGCAACACGGTCATCGGCGAAGAGACTGTCGCCGACAATCTCGTCTACATCGCGCACGATGTGCAGATTGGCCGCCGTGTACAGATCTGCGCGCTGGTCAATGTGCTTGGCCGCACCGTGGTGGGTGATAGTGCCTATCTTGGCCCTTCGGCTGTGATCCGTAACGGTCTTGAGATTGGCGCCGGCGCCAAGGTCAGTATGGGCGCGGTCGTGACCGAGAATGTGGAGCCGGGGGCCACTGTGACAGGCAATTTTGCGATCAGTCACGAGCGCTTTCTCGCCCGTCTCCGGACAATCCGGAAGGAAGATCCTTAGGAATTCATCGATCGTCGCGTGGCGGCCGCGATGGGGGACACGATCCGTAACACGACCGCCTTGAGAGTCTCTGTGAATATCTCGCCATCGCCGCTGCTCTCCCTGTGCAGAGGATCAGCATCAGGATGGTGATAATGGGTAGGTGAGCGGAAAGCTTGAGTACTCGTCATCATACGTCATTGTAATCGTTACATTGCAGACTTTGCGCTCGAGGCTGATGATGTTACAGGCCGTCTGGGAACCGCTTTGGCAACCTTGAAAGTGGGTAGGTTTCGATGCTGACCCGTAGGGGCGATTTGGATATCGCGGGTTTGACGCGAAGATGGACTTCCTTACCCCTGTCGGCTCCCCAGCAGATCAGGGAGGGGGCAGGTCTCGCCCTCGCTGTTCCTTGCGAGGATGGTGCGACGAATTTTGTACTGTCGGGCCGGCTGGCCACGGAGGGGGAGGGGGCCCGAAACGATCTGGTGATCGCGGTGCGCTTCCTGGACGCCGAGGGCACAATTCTCGATCCCGCATGCGAGGGTTTGTCGATCTCGGAGGGGACACGGCTCGGCCGCTATTTCTACCCGCTTCAAATCCTTAAACGGGGAGCATTTTCGAAAGAGTTTAGCATCGATGCACCGGTCGCGATGCTGGAGATCGAGATACTTCTGTGGCGACCTCAGACGACGGCGAAGTATACACTCGAGGACCTCAAGTTCCTGTCGACGCGATTCGATCGCCGCTTCGCCGATCCACCTGATACATTGCCTGAGGGATCGAGTTATGCATGGGCACTCTCTGAGATTGCTGCTGCCTCTCGCGAGGGTGGTCTAGCGGCGCTGGACATTGGCGCTCACGGCGATCAGGCCCATGTCACCACGCGCCACCTCGTCCAAGCCCTTTTGCCCGATGGGCGTGTCGACTGTGTTCGCGTCGCACAGGAGCTACGGCCCGACTTCCGGATGCTCACCCCAGGCGCGCAGGTTCTCGCCGGTGACCTCGGCCAGTTGCCGCGCCAGCGGCAATATCACCTGGTCAGCCTTTATCCGCATGCCTACAACTGGTCGACGATCGCTTCAGCCCTCGAAGCCATTGAACCTCTCCTGTACGACAGCGGATATCTGATCGTTGGCTTGGCTAGCAATCTTAGCGGCCAACCCGAGCACTTTCGCAAGCAGTTGCAGAGCCAATCTGGAAGCACTGAACTGTCCCTGCATACCGTGAGCGAGATACTCAAGGAGTCGCCGTTCGAGCCGGTAGGGCTTGTCGCGGCGATCGATAGGGAGCACGATCTCGACCCAATCCAGTGGGTGATTGCGCGCAAAAAGCGCGTATTCCTGTTGGTACGAGATACTCCGGGCCTTGTCGATTCAATCGCCCGGTCTGCTTGGGCCGATGCCGCAGTTGCAGTGGAGCCCATTCTTCGGAAGTCGACGTCGCACTCGCAACTGGCAGCATATCTCGGTCAGTACGCCCACCAGTTCGCCGAAACGGCCAAGATTGCTGGCGAGGAGGGACGTCAGGACGCCGTCCTTCCATGCCGGATGGCTGCAGCGATGCTCAAGCCGGAGTCCGAGGCCTATTCTGTCGAACTTCTCTCGGCTCTTCGTTCGGCAGGAGAGTACGAGTTCGCGGAGCGCTTTTGTCAGGCCGCGTTGAAGCGCTTGCCGGGTTCCTGGTCGCTACGCATGCAAGAAGCGCTTCTCCAGGCCGCGACCGACCGGGGTCTGGAGGCCAGCTTCACGGTCATGGAATACATTCGCGCAATGCCGCGCTTCAATGGTTCCATGCGCCGGAGCATCACTGTGGTGATGCGCGGCTTCGCGCATGAGTGTCAGCGCGCCGGCGTTGTGACGCCACATCCCCAGCCGCTCCTGCTGCCCGAGGTGGCGCTCGCCTACAATGCAGAGGTCGAGAAGAATGCACAGCGTTGGTACGAGTCTCCCCTCACCAAGCTGCTGGCGTTCGACAATATCCAGAGAGCCGCCGATCGCCGCGCGGCGAGGGCCACGCGGCATGCGCAAGGACGAGCCGCTCCCAGGCGGCGGACGCGGATCCTGTTCCTCTCCGGCGGCAACTGGAAGTTCGTCATCAACATATTGAAATATTTCGAGAACCACGACACGGGCTTCGATGTTCGTACCTACGACTTTTCCTCCACCGAGGAGTCGCTGGCGAAGGATCACCTGCACGAGATATTCGCTCCCGTCTCACTGGGGCTTGATCCGTATGAGGTTTGGAGGCGCACCGTAGAAAGTGATGCCACTCTGGGAGAACTCGTGGAGTGGAGCGATCTGGTCTTCTGCGAGTGGGCGGGCAGCCATGCGATCTGGCTGTCGCGCTTCCTGCCCGCCGACAAGCGGCTGCTCGTCCGGCTCCACAGCTACGAGGCTTTCTCGCAGTGGCCATTCTTCCTCAACTATGGCGGCATCGATGGCATGCTGTTCGTCGCGGGCCACATCCGCAGCTTTGCCGACAAGCAGTTCCGCATGCTGGAGCATGGCTTTCCAACTGCGGTGTTGCCCAATTTCAATGACATGTCGTCGTTTGCGAGGCCCAAAGCCCCGTCCGCCCGCCGGACGCTGGGGATGGTGGGGTACTCCAACATGAACAAGGACCCGATCTTTGCCGTCCGCGTTCTGGAGCAACTGCGTCGAAGAGATGCATCCTGGCGGCTGAAACTCGTGGGCCACCCGTGGAACGAAGCGGCTCTCGACGGCGCCGAACTCGCCTACTATCGCGAGTTCAAGGCGCTGGTCGCTGAGCACAAGCTCGAGGACGCCATCGTCTTCAGCGGCTACAGCAAGGATATCCCGGCGGTGCTGGAAGGCGTAGGATTCATCCTCTCCTGCAGTTGGCGAGAAGGCACGCACGAGGCCCTTCTCGAAGGCATGGCCACGGGTGCGGTTCCAGTTCTACGGCGCTGGCCCATGGTCAGCCCGTTCGGAGCCCCGGAGTCCACCTATCCCCGCCTGGAATGCTTCGAGACGGTCGATCAGGCAGTTGAGATCGTCACGTCACACGCCGGCGAACGGGAGTTCGCCGAGGCGTCCCGCAGAGCCATCGCTTACGCAATGGGCAATTTCGACGAGACGGCCGTGTTTCCGCGGTTTGCGGAGTTCCTGAACCTCGTCGCCGATCGCACGGGGATCGAGGAGGGCACCCGAAATGCATGATCCTGCGGCGCTGCGGCGGCTCAAAATCTACGCGCTTCACTCCAACCGGCCCAAACTCGGGAGCACGGCCGGCGATCTCATCAATGAAGGCCGTTTTCTCACCAGCCTCTCGCAGTTTGCCGATGTCTATTACAACGGCCAGTTGTTTCGGCCAGACCAGCCGGACTTTGGGCTGACGGCCGAGGAGATCGTGGTGCCGACCTCGGGCTATGATCTTTATTACGTCCGCAGCAATCCCGACGTGTTTGCTCAGCTTCCCCATCCGAAGATCGCTATGGCTTATCCCTATAATGAGACGGTCTTCCAGACGGCCGACGCGCTTGTCGTCACCACCGAGGCCTGGAGACGTGGACTTACGCCCTACTCGGAACGCAACATGTTCAGCGAGCCGATGCGCGAATGGTACGGTGTCGAGATCGTCGCTCCCAAGCACATCATCAACATCAAGCAGACCCTCGATACGCATTTCCTCCCGGAACCGGTCGAGCACGATGTGATCGAGGCGCGCGCGCGCATGACCTTCGGCAAGGCGATCGGCTTCTTCGGACGGATAGACAGCAACACTTTCCCGTACATCCTGCTGTCGGCCTACAAGGATGTGATCAGAAGCCACCCGGAGATAAGGTTCGTGGTCGGCGGCACAGTGCGCATCCCGCTGGACAGGGAGATCGTGCGCGTTCCGCGTATGCCGCACGAGCAGATGCCGGCCATGCTCACAGCCTGCATGGCCACAGCAACCGACGAGGGGAACGATTCTCGTTTCCTCGGCTCGGGCAAGGTGCTGGACTCGATGGCCAGGTCCGTCCCAGTGATAGCATACAAGTCTCCCACCCGTGTCGAGCAACTCGGGGACTACTATCCGCTCTATTACGAGGACGAGGCGACCTGCCGTCAGCGGATCCTGGAGGTCATGTTCGATGAGGATGTTCGGGCGGAGGCCAGGCGGCAGATGGCGATCCGTATCGAGCACTTCCTGCCTCAGGCCCGTGCACAGGCCATTCAGAAGGATTTCGAGGAACTGGTGCGCATCCGCAGCAACTCCGAAATGGCTGCCGAGACGCCCGCTCACAGCTCAATGAAAGCGGCGTGAGACTGGGCGAGCGTCTTCGGCAATGGCCTTGTCAGGCGCAATGACCGTGATGGAGAGTGATCTGCGCAGGATCGCCCGCCAAGCCCGCGACGCTCAGGCGGCCGGACGGCGCCGTAGGGCCGCCGCGCTATGGTCGCGCATCCTGTCTGAAACGCCGCAGGACAGACGGGGCGAGCCCTACTTCGAGGAGGCCTCCGCATACACCCCCGAGTTCGGGCGCATACTTGTCGCGAATCCGCGCCGGCGCATCTATCTGGCGGGATGCGGCCGCTCCGGGACCTGGTACGCGTTCGGTATCATGGGCACCTTCGCGGGGACGTATCTGGCCCCTGAGGAGCGCCATTTCGGCCATTTCGCCACGATTGCCGGCGAGTCGCAGCCGGTGCACATCGTTAAGCGGATTCACTACTCGCATCAGTTCCTGCCTGCCCTGCCTCGTCCGATCGGGCTGCTTTATGTGCTGCGCGACCCGCGCGATGTCCTGACGAGCGTCCACAACGGGACGGAATACTACATCTCGCTGGACCGCTGGAGCTTGGAGATGAAGGCGTTGCGAACCCTTCTCGACGCCGGGCGTCCCAATATGCTGACGGTTCGCTTCGAGGACCTCGTCCTGCAGCCTCGTCAGGAACAGGTACGCATCGGCGAAGCCTTCGGCCTCGAAATCGCTGGTGATCCGACTGCTTTTCATCAGAATTTCCGTGTCAACGAGTTCATCGAAAGGGCCATGCACGGCCTCCGCTCGCCCGACCCGTCCGTCGTCGGACGGTGGTGCCGCAATCCGGAGCACGTCGAGTACATCCGGCGGCTGATGCCCGCCATCACCGACACTTTCCAGCCGCTCGCGGATCGGTTCGGCTATGATCTCGCCCGCGATGTCTGACCGCAGGCCGAGACGCCATTCTAGGACCGGCGAGGCGTCGTGAGGCTTGCGGTCGCACCGGACGCTGTCCTCCAGAGCCGCTCAGCCGTAGGCAGCTACAGGCATTTCCTGGCAACCCTCTCGAGCCTTTGCAGTCAAAACTTGCTCATGCGGGAAGCTGCCGAGCGGGGCGGCTTCGGCGGCAGTTACGCAGTACGCCACGACGTGGACTACCATCTCGGGAGAGCCCTCCTGATGGGCCTCGTCGAGCAGGATTGCGGTGTCAGGTCGACCTTCTATCTCCTTCCGCCTGGGCATGGGGGAATACCTGCCAACTACTATGGCCGGCTCCGCGGCAAGGGCATCGAGCATGCGCCCACAATGATCGAGGCGGCCCATCGCCTCGTCGCCATGGGGCACGAGATCGGGCTCCACAACGACTTCATCGCGCTCTCGCGGATTACAGGCGTTCCGGCTCAGGAATTGATCACCGCTGAGATCGCCTGGTTCGCGGCTGAGGGAATCGCGATCTCCGGCAGTGCCGCGCATGGCAGCAAGTTCTCGCGCGGACTGGGCTACGTGAATTACGAGGTGTTCAAGGAATGCGACCGCCGGCTTGCGACGGTCTTCGTCGATCGGGAGGTCCCGGCAATGTATGGGCGGGAAATCGCCGACGGCTCTTTCCAGTTCACCCTGAATTCCGTCCCGATGGCAGATGTCGGGCTGTCGTATGAAGCGTATTTCATCGGGCCATGCTTCTACCTCATGGATTCTGGAGGCCAGATGACGATCCGGTGGTTCGAAGAGGGCCGCCCGATGGTCGAAACGATCGATGTCCTTGACGCAGAGCGGCTTGCCGATGCCTATGGGCGCTCGGGCTCGCCCGGAATCCAGGCACTAATACATGCGGATCATTGGCTTTTCGGCAGGACGGATGCCGTGGAAGCGCTCAGGCGCGCCGCGCCTAGAGAGCCGAAGCCGCCGCCGCATGCGCACATCCTTCCTGTCGCATATCTCGAGAGGAGCTTCGACGTCTTGAAGCATCTCCCGAACACCAGGCTCGTGACCTGGCGCACTTATGAGCCTGAGTGCGAACGGAAAGCCTCCGGGGCAACGCACGAACACGGGGTTTTGGACCGGCAACGAGAGGCGCCGACCGAGATCCTTGTTCAACTTTACGCCGGCCCGGAGCCGCAGGCAGTCGAACGCGTGCTGGCTGTCTGCCGGCGGCTTAAAATCCCCTACACGCTGTTTGCCTTTGCGCGTTGGCATCATCCCTCCTGGGGGCTCATTGAGCCCTATCCGCTCGACTGGACTGCCATCCGGGCGGATGTCGAAGCCGGATTGGGATGCGTCGGCTATCTCTACAATGCCATGCACCTCGTCGGCGGTGATCGAGCGGCCGCAGCCGAGGGTCTGGCCTCGGACATAAAAAGGCTTAACGATCTGGGCCTGCGCTGCCAGGTCATGGCGCCCTTCCCGGCTCAGCGCTCGCCGTCCATGCCTCCGCTGGACGAGGATGTCAGGAAGGCGTTCGAAAGCTCCGGCCTCGCTCGTCTCCTGGACGGCACGGGGGAGTCCGATACGCTATACGATGACGCTTTGCTCCCCAATCAACGGCGCGCGGGCGCCGACCTGAACCTCGCCACCTGGACAAAGGCGAATGCCAAGCCAGGCGCTCGGCTTTCTGTCAGTATCCACCCCCACTACTACGGTCCCAACCTGCGCCTGCCGGATCAGAAGGACCCCCGATGGATCCGCGCAGCGCGGGCGGCGTCAAACAAGGGCATGGCATGATCCTCTATGAGATTCAGCATCCCGGGTTCGAGCAGTACAATGCGCGTTACGAAGCCAAGGACCCGCTCTTTGCTGACGTAACGGAAGGCAACCTGGTCTTCATCAGAAGGCTCCTGGACCTGTTGTCATCTCGTGCCGAGCTTCAGGTGCTCGATATCGGCTGCGGTCAGGGATATTTCACGACGGCGATGCGGGAGCATCTCGAAACGCGCCGGACCGGCATGTCGCCTGCCGCGGTGATGGGGGTAGATGGGGCCGGGGTCGCGATCCGGCAGGCCCACGGGCGAGATCCGGCCACGCGCTGGGCCAGCGACACCCTCCAGCATTTTCTCGACACTCACGAAGAACGACTTCCCGGAGTCCGCTACGACCTGATCACCGACCGCGGCGGCACGACGGTCATAAAGGATGAGGCGGAGGCTGAGAGGATCGTCGAGCGCATCGGCAATCTGCTGAAGCCGAGCGGGTTCTACGCCTTCCTGGTTTCCCAGAGTTGGTACAAGGGAAACGGCACGGTAAAACCTCCGCACCTGCAATGGAGCCGCGACTGGATGTCGGTCCTCGGCGCGCGCTTCGACTATGCCTTCGATTTCTCCCGCGACGGCTTCCATCAGGTCGCCTATCTCAAGTGAGTCGGAGGAGGACGGCGCCGGACTGCCGCCGCACAGTGACTGGGCTTTGACTGCCTACTGCGCGCCGTTCATCTTCAACCACTGCACGCGCATGATGTGAGCGCAGCGCTCAGCGGTGCGCCCGTCCCAGAGCGGCACCGACGCAATGGGCCGCGACTCCGAAGCGAGTTCCCAATCAACCTGGGCGATGACATCCTCTTCGCTGACCAGCGTGTTCCCGCCGACCACGACTGTGACCGGACGCTCCGTGCTCTCGCGCAAGGTCAGACACGGAACCTTCATCACCACCGCCTCCTCCTGGATGCCGCCTGAATCGGTCACGATGAGGCGGCTGGCGCTCACCAGGTTGACGAAATCGGAGTAGCTGAGGGGGGCGCAGAGCCGGATCGCCGGGTTGCTCTCCAGACGCTCGATCAGTCCGGTCCGCTCGAGCATGGCGCGGGTTCGAGGATGCACCGGAAAGAGGATAGGGAGTCGTTGGGCGATCTCCGTGAGCATCAGGCAGCATTTTGCCAGCGCCTGCTCCGTATCGACGTTTGAAGGCCGATGCAGGGTGACAGCCGCGAACCCTCTCTCCCTCAGATCGAATTTCGCAAGAAGCCTCTGCGCGCGCTCGCGGTCTAGGGTCTGCTTCAGCGCATCGATCATGATGTTTCCTACGAGCGCCACGCGCAGGTGGTCGTGTCCCTCGTGGAAGATGAGGTTCTGGTAAGCGTCCTCGGATGGGGCGAGCAGATAGTCGGAAATGCTGTCCACCAGCTTGCGGTTCTGCTCTTCCGGCATGTTGCCGTCATGGCTGCGCAGGCCGGCTTCCAGATGCACCACATGATGTTTTCGCCGCTTGGCCGCCATCGCTGCGCCGACTGTAACGTCGACATCGCCCGGTACAACGACGATATGAGGCGGATCTTCCGTCAGGATCTCCGTATAGGACGAGATGATCTCGCCCATGCGCTCCCCGAATGACCGTGATTTCAGGGGACGGAAATGCCGTATTTCGTGGATGTCGAACTCCGAGAATAGGTCATGGCACATGTTCTCGGAGTAATGCTGCCCCAGGAAGACGATCGAGGGCTCCGCCCATTGCTGTTTCTTCAGTGCCTTGAAGAGAGGCGCCACCTTCATGACATTGGGGCGTGTTCCGGCGACCAGGTGTATCGAGCAGCGTTCTGACATCTAGGCGTACGCCTCTTCGGTCTGATCTTTATGCCCGCCGAGCATGTAGTCCACTGTGGCCAAGCCGTTTTAGACTTGGCTGGCTACGATGCTGCCATTGGGAACGTTGTCACTCTCATATCAACCGGAAGTCTCTCGATCAAACCTTGATCCCGTTCGGCTAGCTAGCGGCTTTGCAGCTCAGCGTTGCAGGTTACGGGCTCTCGTCCATGGAAGTGTCTGGAGGTGTGAAAGTGCTTGTCGCCTTTGCAATGTCAACGACTGCCTTTAGCGCTGACGAGATTGCATAGGTTCCGTAAACCACGAAGAATTTCAGTTTCGGAAAAGGCGGATGTACTTCCAGCAGCTGCAGATTTTCAGCGGCGCTCCTTTCCTTCAGTACCGTTGAGGGCAGCAAACTGATCCCCAAGGCTGATTGGGTCAATGCGGCCACCATGCTGACGCTACTGCAATGGTTTACCCAGTTGGGGGCAGATCCGTGGTCACCGAACCATCGGACAGTCATTTGGTAGAGGGCAGAAGAGGCGGACAGAGTGATGATTGGATACTCCGCCAGTTCCATCGGGGAAAATCGCTTGTGGGGTATTCCAAGCTTGGGACTCGCCATCCAGCAATACTCAAACTCCCCCAGCGGTTCGCAATAGACCCCCAACTCACCCACAGGCGGCGGGACGATCAGCACGTCCAGCATTCCTGCGTGAAACTTGGCCCAGAGGTCGAATGTTAAGTCGATGTCCAGCTCAAGTACGATATCAGGATAAGTTTTCTTCACGCTTTCGACGAACGAACTGAGCCATGTCATCGCCACTGTCTCGGTCGCGCCGAAACGAATGGTGCCCGACACTATCTTGTCGTCAGCCATACTCTCCTGAATCGTGTCGACGAGCTTGAGAAGTTCCTCGGCATGAAAGATGAACTTCCTGCCTTTCTGGGTGAGCTTGGTCCTGCGGCTCTTGGTGTCGAAAAGCTGCACGCCGAGTTCACGCTCCAACTCGCGTATCCTCATCGAAATGCTTGGCTGAGTCGTGGACAACGCCTTGGCGGCCGCGCTGAAGCTCCCCAGCCGCACGATTGCACAAAACGCCTGAACGTGTCGAAGGTCCATCATTATAGGCCCCGCTTATAACCGATGCTCAGGAATCACAATTTCCCTTTGGTAGCGGCCTCTGTTTTCCTTGCGACTCGAGAGATTGAGGCGTGTCGGTACGGTTGGTGGAGGCTCAACCGCACCTTCCCGACCCGCCAGGCAATTTCGATGCATAGGGGAGGGAACCTAACGATGAAGACCACGACGATCCTTGGAAAATGGCTAGTTGCAGCTGCTCTCGTCGGAGGCCTCTGCATTCAGGCATCAGCCCAGACGGTGCTGAACTTCAATAGCCAGGTCCTCGAGAGCACCGTGTCCGGCAAGGTCGAGAAATGGTTTGCAGAAGAGGTTACCAAGCGCACGAACGGTGAGGTCAAGATCAAGGTCTTCTTCGGCGAGGGCTTGGGGCGAGCCACGGAGAGCCTGTCCTTGATGTCGGATGGCGCGGTAGATCTCGCGAGTATGTCGGCGGGTTTCTACCCGGCGGAGTTGCCGCTTACCTCGGCACCCAATTCGATCCCCATGGCGCTTTCAACAGTCAGTCAGTCCATGCAACTGATGACCCGGCTTTTGAACGAAGTCCCGGCGATACGGGAAGAGCACAAGCAGAATGGGATCCGTGCTCTCTTCTTCCATAATCTGAACCCCTATTATCTCGTGTCGACCAGCCCCCTCACCAAGCTGTCCGATCTGAACGGAAAAAAGATGCGGACCTGGGGCTCGGAAATGCCGAAGCTCGCCGCAGCCGCCGGCGCCATCCCTGTCACCCTGGGTCTGGCCGAGCTCTACGAGAGCCTTTCGCGAGGCGGCATCGATGTTGCGCCTTTCTCCTACGACTATGTCCGCGACTATCGGCTGTATGAAGTCGCGCCTCACATTTCGACCGTGCCCGCCTTCGTTGGGCCGACGGGTGGCGTGTGGATAAGCGAAGCCGCGTGGAGCCGCCTCTCCCCCGAGCAGCAGGACATTGTCAACCAGGTAGCTGAGGAAGCACTGCAACGTGACTACGACGAAGTGACTGGCGCCGCCGACGTAGCGCGGGAATATCTTGAGCAAAATGGCGTCACCATCCATGAATTTCCTGAAGAAGAGCTAGCCAAGTGGCGTGACGCGAACCCGGACTTCTTTGCTGATTTCGTGTCGAGCATGACCGCTTCGGGGAAGGGAGACGCTGCCGAGCATATGGTCCGCATCTGGGAGGAAGTGCGAGGCTCGGGCGAGTAGCGGCTCGCGAACGATAGCGTGGCGCAACTCTCGCAAGGCTAGACTCGAAATGATCGCGAACTTGAACCGCTATGCGGCCACGCTGGCCGGAATAGCCCTTCTCCTGATGGCCATTGTTGGCGCTTTGGACGTGGTCGGGGCGACGACCGGCCGCCCCCTAGTGGGCACCCATGAGATCACCGAAACCCTGATGGTGATCGCCATCTTTATGGCGCTGGCCTCCGCTCAGCAGCGCAATGCGCACATTCGCGTTGAGCTTTTCACACGGCAGCTTAGCCCTTCTCTACAGGTTGCCCTCAGCGTATTCGCGTTAGTGTGCTCTCTAGCCTGCTTTGCGCTGATAGCTTACTTCGGCTGGTCTTCCACGCTGCGCAGCATTTCAACCGGAGAGTTCCGCCAGGGCCAACTCGGCTTCCCGGTTTGGCCAGCCCGTATGGCGCTCGCGTTGGGTTCGACGCTGATGGTTCTCCAGTGCCTGAGGGAGATTTTCGTGGGCCTTACCACGCGGTCACGAGCAGAGCAGCCCTAAGCGACGCGGGTCCAGCACCGCCGTCATTACCATCTTTTCTGCCGCGAAGGGAACGCACGCCGGCTACGCCGGACGTGCCGGACAAGCCGCATTCAATGCGGCTGCCACTAGTCCGGATTGAGCCAGCCCGCGCCCCAGAATTTGGAGAGTTTCATGGATGAGACCGTAGTCGGTATAATTTCAGTGCTCGGAATGCTTGGGCTTTTGATCTCCGGTGTTCCAGTAGGCGTGACTCTTTCTATTGTCGGCGTAGCGGGAATGTATTTTGGACTCAGTTCCTCATTCGCCTTCGGACAACTTCGTTCTCTGCCATTCTCCGTATCGAGCAATTACGCATTTGCCATCCTGCCCCTCTTTGTTCTGATGGGCATTGTTGCCGAGCGCTCAGGCATGACCGTCAAGCTTTTTGACGCCGCGCATGTTTGGCTCCGTTCGGTTCGGGGAGGTCTCTATCAGGTGGTGATCGCCGGCTCGGCGATGTTCGCGGCGATCTCGGGCTCCACTGTCGTCAATGCCATCGTGTTCACCCGCATGGCTTTCCCGGAGATGATCCGGCACGGCTATTCCCGCAGCCTTTCACTCGGCTGTATCGCCTCTGCCGGCAGTTTCGCAGCGATGATCCCACCTTCGGCAACGATGGTAATCTATGCCATCATGACCGAACAGTCAGTCGGGCAGTTGCTGTTGGCGGGTATTATACCCGGCATTCTGAGTGCAGTTGCCTATGCGCTGGGCATCATGATCCTGGTTCGGGTTGCTCCTGGCCTGGCGCCAGCAACCCTGCCTGCGCACCCCATGAAGGACAAACTCAGAGCCTTGACTTGGGTCTGGCCCGTGGCGTTGCTGTTCGTCATCGTGATGGGAGGAATCTATGGAGGCCTTTTCCCCCCAAGCGCTGCTGGAGCAGTTGGAGCGACGGGGATAATCCTGATTGCCTTGCTCTTTACACGTGGGTCTCTCAAGGGCTGGCTGTATCCCTCCTTGCAGGAAGCGGCCTACATCAGCTGCACCATTTTCATAATACTCATCGGCGGCCTCCTCTTCTCTCGAATGCTTGTGGCCGTCGGGATCATCCCAGAGCTGGTCGCTTTCTTCCGGTCATTCGAACTGGGGCCGATCGGTTTCCTCATCGGCGTCTCTATCTTCTTGATAATCCTCGGATGCTTCCTGGACACTACCTCCATGCTAGTAGTGACGCTGCCGTTCCTTTTCCCCATATCGCAGGAGATCGGCGTCAATCCCATCTGGTTCGGCATAATCGTCGTCAAGCTCATCGAGATTTCCGTCATAACGCCTCCGATCGGCCTGAACCTGTTCGCTGTTCAGAGCGCGGCCGGTCCTGAAGCAAGCTTTTCCGAGATCGTGCGCGGCGTCATGCCGTTCCTCCTGATTGAGCTCGTTGTTTTGGCCCTCCTCATTGCGGTCCCCGGCCTGTCTTTGTGGATCCCGAACAGCATCTAAGCTCGCCTCGCCTGATAACGTCATTGCCATCATCGCCTGAATTAGGAGAAACGAATGACGCGAAGATCAAAGGAACTTGGCTCTCTTCTTGCTGGATTGGAGTCGGTCATTTCCTCGGCTATGCGCGAAGAGCCTCTTGGGGGAACCATTTCCGATGTTTTTCGCGCGTTGCGAACGCCGACAGATCGGCGTCCAGAGCATCGACCTGAAAGGCTTCCCGCGTGCGAAGGCGTAGCCGATGCGATATCTCGGGCTCGCAGCGGAAATCCTGAGATCGCTGAAATTGCCGACACATTTGAAAAGATAGAGCCATTGCTGTCTTGGCGCCGCCGCGCTGGCAGCGAAACAGCAGAGGACCCCGCATTCCACGACGGTCACGCCAATGCGTTGATCATAGGACCGAACGGCCTAGAGGAGCGCGCCGATATCTGGATCGGCGTGAGCCTGATGTCCCCAAATGTGCAGTATCCAGTCCACAGGCATCCGCCCGAAGAGATTTACGTCGTACTTTCACCTGGAGAATGGAAGAAGGGGGACGAACCGTGGCACGTACCTGGCATTGGGGGTCTGGTTCACAATCCTCCGGGGACCATACATTCGATGCGGTCTGCAAATGCGCCGCTGTTGGCGTTTTGGCTGCTCTGGAGTGAGAGCCGAATATCGCTGTAGAAGGCACCTCGCAGTCATGCTGGCTTTAGGCCTCAACCGGCTGGCTGTGCATTGCGCGCGCAAGTGCGCAACCGCTGTACGCCCTGAAGCTCGATAACGCGCACTTGAGTTGCGGCAATGCGGCTTCAGGACGGCGCGGAATTTATCCTATCTGAAGCATCTGCCGGACTCGCGGGCTTCTGCCAAGCGAATTTGCGAACACAGCATAAACGTACCTGCAGGATTTCTGCATGCGTTCTTTTGCAATTTGCTGACTGTTCCGTGCCTTTGACACAGATTCACGCGGCCTCACGTGGGTCGCGTTTTATTTAAGCCTTTGATTTCCCGAAGAAAGATGGTGCTGCGAGAGAGGATTGAACTCTCGACCTCTCCCTTACCAAGGGAGTGCTCTACCACTGAGCTACCGCAGCCAGCCGAACGCGGCGGACCTGTGCCACATCGCGCGGACAAGCGCAAGGCATTCATGAGGGTTGTGATGCTGCCGTTGTGGAAGCCTAAATTGCGGCGCTTTTTTCAGGCCCTACTGTTGCGCCCCTCCTGGAACTAAAGAAGGCCTGGCAGAATGGAGCTTTCCGTGGCTGAGTACCGGAATAATGAAGAAGAAGCAGGACGATCCATCCCGGCCCAAGTCCGACCGCTCCACCCGGCTGGCAGAGGAACTGCGCGCCAATCTCGCACGGCGCAAGGCGCAGGCGCGCTCGAGAAGCGCCGGCAAGCAAGTCGCGGAGGATCCGGAAACCCCGGCACTTGGAGGCAATCGATCCGGGAGCCGCGAACCGTGAGCGACTCGCCAAACCCGTCCGGCATCAGAACGGCGGGCGCGGTTCAGGGCATCGTGCTTCCGCTCCGCTGGCCTTCCGGCCGCCTGCATTTCCTTGAATCGCACAGGTCTATCGGCTAGAGCCTCGCGATTGTACAAACAACGTTCGAACTCCGGCTCGCCGGGAAAGTGACCTCTGATGGACCGTATCAGACTGGTCGGCGGGAACCCGCTGAACGGCAGTATTCCAATCTCCGGCGCCAAGAACGCGGCTTTGCCGCTGATGATCGCGTCGCTGCTGACCGATGACACGCTGACGCTGGAGAATGTCCCGCATCTGGCCGATGTCGAGCAACTGATTCGTATCCTCGGCAACCATGGCGTCGACTATTCGGTGAACGGCCGGCGCGAGAAGCAGCAGGAAGGCTATTCGCGCACGATCAATTTCACCGCCCGTCACATCGTCGATACCACCGCTCCGTATGAGTTGGTCTCCAAGATGCGTGCGAGTTTTTGGGTGATCGGTCCGCTGCTGGCGCGCATGGGCGAGGCGAAGGTCTCGCTGCCGGGCGGCTGCGCCATCGGAACGCGGCCGGTCGATCTCTTCATCGACGGATTGCGTGCCCTCGGCGCCGAGATCGATGTCGAGAGCGGCTATGCGATCGCCAAGGCGAAGAAGAATCGCTTGACCGGCAACCGCTATGTCTTCCCGAAGGTCTCGGTCGGTGCCACGCACGTGTTGATGATGGCCGCGAGTCTGGCGCGCGGCGAGACGGTGCTGGACAACGCCGCTTGCGAGCCGGAGGTCGTTAATCTGGCGGACTGCCTGAACGCGATGGGCGCCAGGATCACGGGCGCCGGGACGCGCACGATCCATATCGACGGCGTGGAGATGCTTTCCGGCGCCCGCCACAAGATCATCCCTGACCGGATCGAGACCGGGACCTACGCTATGGCCGTGGCGATGGCAGGAGGTGATGTCGTCCTCGAAGGCGCCCGGGCCGATCTGCTCGAGCACGCGCTGGACGTCGTCGCCTCGACGGGCACGGAGATCCAGCCCACCAATTCGGGCATACGCATCACGCGCAACGGTCACGGTATCCATCCGGTCGACGTCACGACCGAGCCGTTCCCTGGCTTCCCCACCGACCTTCAGGCGCAGTTCATGGGTCTGATGACGAGGGCGAACGGACGGGCTCGCATCACCGAGACGATCTTCGAGAACCGCTTCATGCACGTTCAGGAACTGGCGCGGCTTGGAGCGCGGATCTCGCTGTCGGGGCAGACGGCCACGGTCGAGGGCGTCGAAAGGCTCAAGGGCGCCCAGGTGATGGCGACCGACCTGCGCGCGTCGGTTTCGCTGGTCATCGCCGGCCTCGCGGCAGAAGGCGAGACCATCGTCAATCGTGTCTACCACCTCGATCGCGGTTTCGAGCGGCTGGAGGAGAAGCTCTCCGGCTGTGGTGCGGTGATCGAGCGGCTGTCCTCGTAAGCCGCCGTGGTCCGCCCGGCATCCCGGGCGGGACCGTCTGGGTCGAAGAGGCGGATGGCTACCGAACGTTCCGCCGAATTCCTGAGCATAGCGCGTCAGGAACAATGTTCGGGCCGCCGCCTTTTGCGTTGCGACCCGACATGCTGATCGCGACCTTCAACATCAACAATGTGAACAAGCGGCTCGAGAATCTCCTCGCATGGTTGCGCGAGGCCGAGCCGGACGTCGTCTGCCTGCAGGAACTCAAATGCGACGACCGATCCTTTCCGGCGGCCGTCCTGCGCCAGGAGGGTTACGAGGCGGTGTGGAAGGGCCAGAAGAGCTGGAACGGCGTTGCGATTCTCGCCCGCGGCGCCGAGCCGGTACTGACCCGCACGGCTTTGCCTGGCGATCCTGCCGACCATCAGGCTCGATACATCGAGGCGGCGGTGAAGGGAGTCCTGATCGGCTGCCTGTACGCTCCCAACGGCAATCCGCAACCCGGCCCCAAGTTCGATTACAAGCTGGCCTGGCTGGCAAGGCTCCGCCGACATGCCACCGCTCTGCGAAGGCAGGACGTGCCGCTGGTGCTTGCCGGCGACTACAACGTCGCGCCGACCGAGATCGACGTCTATCCGACGAAATCATACGAAGATAACGCCCTGGTTCAGCCGGAAAGCCGCGAGGCCTTTCGGCGCCTCGTCGGCAGAAGCTGGATTGACGCGATCCGGGTGCTGCATCCTGGCCAGCGCATCTACACCTTCTGGGATTACCGGCGCTATCGCTGGGAGCGCGATGCGGGGCTGAGGCTAGACCACCTTCTGCTGACACCCAATCTTGGCGACCGACTTGCCGCTGCTGGTGTCGAGCGGGAAGCGCGTGGGCGGGAAGGCGCAAGCGATCACGCGCCGGCCTGGATCAGGCTGCGGTAGGGGCACGGAAGCCGCACTCGCCGATCATGCCGTGCTCTTGGCACCGCCTCTTTGTCCAACCCTGCGCATGCGGTCAGGGGATGGCAAGAGGCCGATTGGCCCATGTGGCCGCCGGTTCTCTTCCATGATTCGATAGGCGGCCCAGATGGCCACAGCCATAACGAGCAGTCTCGTGACGGGAACTCTGTTTGCCGCAGATAAACATGCGGCCCGAAGTTTCGTTCCCGCTGGACGCTACGTGGATGAGGGCGGCATTGCCGAGCGAACCTTCAGGGAGGACCTTCATCCGGAAGGAGAAGACAGCGCGAACATCGTTCCGGTCCGCAGGAACAAAGCCGCCTCCCGCACTGTTGGGAAGCGCAGTTCGATGGGAGGACCAATGACCACCAAGAATGGCTCTCCGTGGGATCCTCAGGAGGTCCAGCAATTGCGTTCGCTTGCAGAGTCGGGACTGAGCGCCCAACAGATCGCCGAGAAAATGTTGAGGACGCCGGTCGGGATCAGATCCAAAGCAGCGGCGCTGAAGCTCGCGCTGAGAACCGCCCGCCGCCGCGCCATGGCCGCAAACGCGGAAGCGGATGGCACAAAAGCGGAGCGATGATCGGCCTCTTGCGCGGCCTGACCATCGCTCTTGGGTCCTGATCAGGTAGATTCCTTGGCCTTCCCGGGAATGGTCGTCGTGGTGACGGCGGGAGGGTCGCTTGCCGGGAAACTGTCTTCGAGCCCGTGCTGAAGCTGCTCCTCGAGCGTTGCCGGGACTTCCGAGCGGCCGAGCGTTCTTCGGTCCGAGATATTTTCGACGGGCTTCTTGGTTTCCGGATTGTCCTGCACGTCCTTGATAAGCAGGTGCAGTTCGGCAATCGCGAATTCCTTCATCGCCTCGAAATTCGGCTGCTGATCGTCATGCATACGGTCGATCAGGTCGACCATGGACTGCTCGAATTCCTTGAGGCAGTCCGACGAGTTCATACCACACATCCGCCTAAGCGCCTCCTTCAGCACCATCGGCAGAAAATGAGACACGGCCGTGAGCTTCACCTGCTCCACTTCGCCAGGATGTACTTTCAGAGTCATGCGAGCCTCCGCACAGTTGCGCTGAAAGCAACTCTGCAGACGGCTCCCTGGTTCCCCGCTGGATGATGTGTCGCGAAGCAACGACTGATCAGGCCGAGACGGGCACGGCGCGTTTCCCCTGCGTGGACAAGGCGGCTGGCGGCATGGTCGTGCCGCGTACGATCAACTGGACATCAAGATTGGTGAAGTTATTGGCCGGCTGGCGGTTGAGCTTGCGCAGGATGTAGTTGGCGGCCTCGATCCCCATTTCAACGGCAGGGATCCCGACGGTGGTCAGGGCAGGGCGCAAATGCTTCGCGAAATCCTGGTCGTCGAAACCCACCACGGAGAGTTGGTTCGGAACGCTCACGCCAAGTTCCTGGCACTCGGACAGCACGCCGAATGCAAGCACGTCGCTTCCGCACAGCACCGCAGTCGGGGGCTCGGGAAGCTGGAACAAGATCTCCAGTGCCTCCCGCCCGTTCTCGATGAGGTGTGGCCGCTCGATCACCATGCTGCTGGGCAGGTCGAGGCCGCGTTCCTCAAGAGCGGAGCGGATTCCGGCGAGACGATCGGCCTGCCGGTCGTTGTTCTTGGTTGGACCGGTGATTACCGCAATGCGCCGGTGTCCCAGATCGTGCAGGTATCGGGCCGCTCGCGCCGCGGCTAGTCTGTTGTCGAAGCCGATGCAGGGATGCTTGCTGGCGGGATTGAAGACATAGGTGTTGACGTAGGGCCTCCGGTGCTTCGCCAACAGTTGGTGTAGCCCGCCGTCATGGCTGTCGCCGACCAGCACGATTCCCTCGACGCCTCGCGTCAAAAGCAATTGCGTCTGCTCGAGTTCCTTGACCGGGTCGTAATCGTGTGTGGTCAGGAGGAGCGAATAGCCGTCCATCGCCAGCCGCCGCTCGAGTGACTCGATCAGGCGCGCGTAGATCGAGTACTTGATGGTCGGGATGACGGCACCGACGATCTGTGATCTCTGACTTCGGAGCGCTCTGGCGGCGCCGTTCGGAACATAGCCCAGGGCCTTGATCGACGCGTCAATCCTTGCCCGTACCTCGACCGCTACCTGTTCCGGGCTGTTGAGGGCCCGCGACACGGTGGCGGTCGAGCAATTCGCATGGTCGGCCACATCACGCAGGGTGACCCGTCTCGACGCTGGATCTGTCACTCGGTGGTCCACTTCGCCCTCCGTATGGCTCCGGTCGTGACTAGAGCGGACTGCCAAGTGCCCGCCCAGAAAGCGGACTGGACGTCGGAACGCAGGCCGCGCCGGGTTTACATCGATTTACAACGCTACTTCTTAGGAAAATGAACAACTAAGCGTATTGACCCGGATCAAATAAGCGCCAGAAGTATACGATTACATTCCCGCCGATTGAATGAGCTACCGTCGTCCATATGCAGGAAATGGCGGATATCCGAAGGTGGCAGGCTGAGGTCGAAGCATAAGCGGACATGGGCGCTTGGCTGAGCTTGCGCCACATGTTCACAGCAATGATCTCGCAGGAGGTCTTTGGAAAGGAAGTTTGGCGAAGCTCTCCGCGCGGCCGTCTCTACATCTGATCACCTGCCATCAGAGTCTCTGCCCTGTGCCATCGAACAGAAAGGCGCGCCGTGGGTCGAATGCGAAGCGTCGCGTCGTGCCGAGGTCGAAACCGCGAGGATCGCGGCTTTCGACGGTGAGCGCCGATTTGTCGGAAAGTGAGGCGTGCACGTAGGTAAGTCCTCCCAATCGTTCGACGACACTGACTGTGCCCTCGAAGCAGGCATCGCCCCCGGACGCAAAATGCTCAGGGCGCACACCTAGCACCCCCCGGGTGCCGACGACGGGCGGCTCGCCGCGAACAGCCACCGAGACCTCGCGAAGGCCAACCTCCGCAGCGGCGACCACAGCAAAGCCGTCGCCCTGGGAAACCACAGTCACCGGAACGAAATTCATGCGCGGCGATCCGATGAAGCCGGCGACGAACATGTTGTCGGGGTTCTCGTAGAGGTCCAGCGGCGCTCCGACCTGCTCGATGCGGCCGGCTTTGAGGACGACGATGCGGCTCGCCAGCGTCATCGCCTCCACCTGGTCGTGCGTCACATAGATCATCGTCGACTTGAGCTGCTGGTGCAGTCTGGCGATCTCGATGCGCATCTGGACGCGCAACTCGGCATCGAGGTTCGAAAGCGGCTCGTCGAAAAGGAAGACGTCGGGCTTGCGCACGATGGCGCGGCCGATCGCCACCCGTTGGCGCTGCCCGCCCGATAGTTCCCGCGGCTTGCGCTTTAGGAATGGCTCGAGATGGAGAATCTTCGCCGCTTCGGCCACCTTGGCGTCGATCTCGGGCTGAGGCAGCCCCGCCATCTCGAGCGGGAAGCCCATATTGGCGGCGACCGACATATGCGGGTAGAGCGCATAGGTCTGGAACACCATCGCGATGCCGCGCTTCGCCGGATCGGCGTTGGTGACATCCCGTCCGCCTATCTCGATCCGCCCATCGCTCACCGTCTCCAGCCCTGCGATCATCCTGAGCAGCGTCGACTTCCCGCAGCCGGAGGGGCCGACGAAGACGACGAACTCGCCGTCGGCGATCGAGAGGTCGACGCCGGTGATCACCTCGGTGTGGCCGAAGCGCTTCTTGACGCCCTGGAGCGATAGTCCAGCCATTCGCAGTTCCTACTTGACCGCGCCTTCGGTCAGGCCGGTCACGAACCAGCGTCCGACGAAAGCGAAAAGGATGACGACCGGGATGGTCGCGAGCGTCGCGCCTGCCAGCAGCAACCCCCAGTCGATCTGGTATTGTCCGATGATGCCGGCGAACCCGACTGGAATGGTCCGCCTTGCGTCGGAAACGATAAGCACCGAGGCGAAGAGGTATTCCGTCCAGGATGCGATGAAGGTGAAGATCGCGACACTGGCGATGCCGGGCGCGATCAGCGGGGCCATGATCCTCAAGAGAATTACGCGCGGCGGCGCACCGTCCACGATCGCGGCCTCCTCGATGTCGCGGGGTACCGAGGCGAGGAAGGATCGCATCATCCAGATCGAGAAGGGGAGGGCGAAGGCGATGTTGACGATCACCAGGCTGGCGCGCGTGTCGATCAGGCCGAAACGTGCGAACAGACCGTAGATTGGGATCAGTACGACCACAGTAGGGAAGGCATAGGCTACCAGAATGAGTCGGTAGAGGGCGGCGCGGCCCGGAAACTTCATCCTGAAAAAGGCGTAGGCCGTCGGCAAGGCCAGAGCGATGGTGAAGACGGTCGAGAACAGCGCAACCAGGAGGCTGTTCACCAGATAGGCGGGAAAGTCGGTCGACTGCAGCAGCTTCTCGAAATGCTGCAGCGTAAAACTCTGCGGCACCATGGTCGGCACGCGGCTGATGATCTCGCGCGGCAGCTTGATCGAGCCGCTCATCACCCACCAAAAGGGCAGGCCGATCAGGAGAACGATGACAGCCAGCCCGGCATAGAGGGCGAGCGATTGCGGGAGCGTGCGCTTCATCGAGCCTCCTCGCTGGCGGTCATTGCCCGCGTGGCGAGCAGCGCAAAGCCCATCAGCAGGAGGCTGGTCAGCACCGAGACCGTCGCCGCTTCGCTCAGCCTGTAGCCCTTGAAGGCCGTTTCGTAGATCAGCACTGGAAGCGTCTGCGTGGCCTGCGACGGGCCGCCGGCGGTCAGCAGCCAGATCACGTCAAAGACGTTGAAGGAAAGCAGCGTGCCGACGACGCCGAGCATCATCAGCGTCGGCTGCAGCAGCGGCCAGGTGATGCGGGTGAAGCGTTTCCATGCGGTCGCGCCGTCTATGCGGGCAGCCTCGTAAAGGTCGGAGGGTATGCGCGTCAGGCCCGCGAGCATCATCAGCGCGACGAACGGGAACCAGCGCCAGGAATTGATCAGCACAAGTGTCGTCATGGCGCTCTCGCGCGTGGCGAAGAAGCCGATCGGCCGCTGGATGATGCCGGCCTGGATGAGTAGCGGGTTGACCATGCCGCCGGAGGTCGACAGCAGCCAGCGCCAGATGATGACGACGACGACGGTCGGCACGATCCAGGTGAGTATGATCCAGGTTCGGGCGACGCGCACGCCCGGAAACTTCTGGTGCAGGATGAGCGCGACACCTAAGGCCACAGCGGTCTGGACGATGGCGTTGGCGACGACCCAGAGCAGGCTGCGGCCGAGCGCTCTCCAGAAATTGCTTCCACCGAGCACCGCGGCATAGTTGTCGAAGCCGATCCACTCGCCTTCCGTGCCGATCACGCCGACATTCTGGAAGCTGAGGATCACCGCCTGCACCAACGGCCACCCGAGTACGGCAATGAGGAAGAGAAGCGCCGGCGCGACGAAGAGGAGGGCAAGGCGGGGGTTGGTCATGAGTGTTGTACGTCAACAGACATGTTGGCGCTGCCCCTTACCTGGCTGCCGCCATCCTCTCCCCGTGCCCGGGGGGAGGAGGGCTGTCGCCTACGCTTTCGCCGACCACCGGCGGAGGTAGAGTGCCAGCATTGCGGTCGGCGGCTCTCTCCCCTCACGCGGGGAGAGATGCCCGGCAGGGCAGTGAGGGGCAATGCCAGCGCCGGGCGTTTGCTCATGACGCGGCCTTGCCTTACTTCGCCGCGATCTCGCTCATGCGGGCCTGACCGGCCTTGACCGCGTCGGCAGCGCTCTGGCCGTCGACGACGATTTTCTGCAGTGTCTCGGCAATCACGTTCTGGCCGGAGATAGCGCCGATCGACGGGAACACCTTGCCGGTGGTGAAGCCGAACAGCTTGCCGGTCTGGGAGTTGGCAACCATCGTCTCGACCTGACTCTTGTACTTGGTCACGATCGGATCGCTCCAGAAAGACTCGGCCTTGGCGCCGTCATTGGTGACCGGCAGAAACAGGCCGGGCTCCATGGTGAGGAAGCGGCCGTAGTTCTGCGGCTCCAGCAGCCAGGCGAGGAACACCTTGGCGCCGGCCTGCTTGGCCTCGTCCTTGGTGGTCAGCATGATTGCGTTGGAATAGCTGATCGTTGCCGAATCCGACTGGTTGTCGGCGTGCGGCACTGGCGCGACGCCGAGGTCCGCCGGATCGGCCTCGGCCTGTGTCTCGTAGGTGTTGATGACGCTGAACTGCAGGATCGTGCCGCACGAGGCGCTGGCGAAGCAGGCCTCGGCCTCGCCCCAGGTCCAACTGGTTGAATCCGGCGGCGACAGCTTCTGCAGGTCGGCATAGGTCTGGTAGGCCTCGACCGTCTGCGGCTTGTCGAAGGCGATCGAGCCGTCCTCGTTGTAGATGTCGGCCGCGCCGCTGTTGACCATGAAGGAATAGACGGTCTGGTCGGTATAGAGCTGCTTGTTGGCCGGCAGGCCGATGCCGTACTTGCCGTCGGCGGAGAGTTTCTCGGCGGCCGCCTTCCACTCGGACCAGGTCTTCGGCACCTCGATGCCTGCGGCCTTCAGCGCGCTGTTTCGGTACCACATGGAGATCGCCATGTTGTAGGCGGGAATAGCCCAGGTGTGGCCGTCATACTGGTAGGGGGCGATGGTAGCCGGCACGAAGCCGTGCTTGGCCTCGAGATCCTTGGCGAGATCGTCCACCGGCACGAGCGCGTCGATGCCCTTGATGAGCGTGGTGAAGTCCGGGATGGTGAAGAGCATGTCCGGACCGTTGCCTGCCGCGAATGCGGCCGGCGCCTTGGCGTAGACCTCGCCCCAACTCTGCGGCTCCTGCTTCACCTGGACGCCCGGGTGCGCCTTGTTGAACTCGTCGAGCAGTTCCTGCATGCGCTGGACGCGATGCGGCGGCTGCTCCATGTGCCAGAGCGTGAGGCTGACCGGCTCGGCGTAAGCGGTGCCGGCAAGCAGCATCGATGCGAGGCTTGCCACTGCCAGAAGTCTGGTTCTCATTGCTGTTCTCCCTCTCTTTCCGCGGTTCCCTTGCGCGGAGTTGCTGTCAAAGATGCGGGTTTCGCGGCCTGTACTTGGCGATCAGCGCCGCGTTGTTCTCGGCGGCGCCGGGCATGTTGGCGCTGAGATAGATCGGCGCGCCGGCGCCCGACGCCTGCAGGCGCGATGCCACCTCGGCGAGCACGGCGTTCATCAGCGCCGCTCCGATCGAGGTGGATACGGGCCCAACCCGCAGTTCGCTGCCCGGCACGGCCACGGTCGCATCGCCGGCGGGCGCACCGTTGTCGAGCACGATGTCCGCGACCTCGGCCAGCCGGGTGCGGCCCTTCGCTGCCTCCCAAGAATACGCCTCCGAGGTGATGGCGATCACGGTCGCCCCACGCTCCTTGCCGATCCGGGCTGCCTCGACCGGCGCGGCATTCACGCCGCTGTTGGAGACGACGAACAGCACGTCCTTGGCTCCGATGGGATAGCGGTCGAAGATCGGGCCGACGATGCCGGACATGCGCTCGAAGGCGGTCGAGGCGATCGCGCCTTCGTGCAGCATGGTCGCCGTCGCGAGGATAGGCACGGTTAGCGCAAGTCCGCCGGCGCGGTAATGCGCCTCCTCGGCCAGGAGATGGCTGTGGCCGGTGCCGAAGATGTAGACTAGGCCGTCGTTCCGCGCGGTCGCCTCGACCGCCTCGACGGCTTGGGCAATCGCTTCGGTATTGGCCACAAAGAGTGCGCCGATCCGCTCGCTGAGTTGTGTCAGGTAGGTTTGCGCTGTCGCTGCTTCAGTCATTGTGCCTTCGTCAAAGTAAGCCTCACCCGCATGGTGAAACTGTCGGCGCGATAGACCGAGCGCACATATTCCAGCGGGCACCCGGCACCATCGAAGGTGCGGCGCGTGAACCTTAGCACCGGCGCCTCCGCCGAGATGCGAAGCGCCGAGCAGGCGGCGGGGTCGGCCAGGTCGGCGCGGACCGTCTCTTCCGCCTCGGTGGGGACGAGGCCGTACTCGTCGCGCAGCACGCGATAGAGCGAGTCCTTGGAAAAATCGGTCTTGTCGAGAAGGCTCGGCGCCAGAGCCACGGGTATCTCCGTCCGCTCCACCGCCAGCGGCTCGGCATCGACGAGGCGCACGCGCACGAGACGATGAACGAGGGTATGCTCGGTGATATCCAGGGCACGCGCGACCTCCCGGTCGGCCGCGCCGATACCGGCATCGAGGACGACGCTTGATACCATACGTCCTCCGCGCTGCATCTCCGCGGTGAAACCGTGGAGCGTGCGCGATTCCTTTTCGATAAGCGGTCGCGCGACGAAGACGCCGCGTCCGACGCGCGTCTCGACAAGACCTCGCCGTTCCAGTGATTTCAGGGCCTGGCGCGCCGTCATGCGGCTGGCGCCAAGCTCGTCGGCGATACGGCGCTCGGAGGGTAGGCGATCGCCGTGCTTGAGGGCGCCCGAACCGATCATGTCCTCCAGCCGGCGCGCAATGCGCTGGTAGAGCGGCGCGTCCTCGACTGTCAGATCAGTTGCCATCCGGCGGTATGTCCCGCTGTCCCCAGTGGTATGTACCACGCGGGAAAAGCGCGTCAAACGGATTTACGCGAGGCCAGGTCGCGTTGTGTGGAATAGGCTGAGAACGCCCGATCCCAGGCCTCTCGGGCACCGGCATTCGGCTCCTGGCGCCGCGCTATTTTGCGCGTTGAGACCGACGCTTCACGAACCGATGGGAATGCTCCGATCGCAGTGGCGGCCAGCAGTGCGGCGCCGCGCGCGCCGAATTCCAAGCCGGCCGGCACCACCACCGGCTTACTAAGGGCATCGGCCAGCATCTGTGTCCAGACGAGACTGTTTGCCCCGCCTCCGGTGAGAAGTATCTCGCCCTGGACAGGCGGAAGGTGCTGCATCAGATCGCGCACGGCGAGGATCACGCCCTCATAGACGGCGCGCAGCATGTGTGGCCGGCCGTGGCGCGGGGCAAGTCCGGTGAAGCCGGCACGCGCCCGCTGGTCGAAGACCGGCGCGATGATGCCACTGTCCGAGAGGTAGGGCAGGTAGACGACCCCTTCCGAGCCGACCAGCACCTCGGAGATCGCCCTATCGAGCGCCTCGAACAGCGCCGCGTCGCGCTTGGTTTCGCCAAGGATAGTGCTGATGACCCAATCGAGGTTGAGCGTGCCGGCGACGTTCACCATGGAACGGAACCAAGTTTTTCCGGGCAGGGTGAACAGGAGACCCAGATCAGGCGGCGTGAACACCGGCTCGTCGGAAACAACGCCAGCGATGCAGGTGGTGCCGAGGATGACAAGGGCCGTTCCGGGCTGCAGCGCGCTGGCGCCGACGATAGTGGAGGGGACATCGCCGGCTCCGACCGCGACGGGTGTCCCGGGGGCAAGTCCGAGCTCTTCGGCTGCCGCCTGCGTGAGATAGCCGGCGATCTCTTCGGAATCCTTTGCTTCAGGCAGTTTGCCGGCGACGTCGGAAAGACCGAACAACTCCAGCATCTCAGGGCTGCGATCCCGCCTGCGGGCGTCACCTGGGGCGACAGCCGCTTCTGTGCGGTCGGCTCCGGCAATGCCGGTCAGCTTCATCCGCAGAAAATCCTTGTAGCTGAAGATGTGCGCTGCGGCCCCGAACACATCTGGCTCGTTCTCCCGCAGCCAGGCGGCGACCGGCAGAGTGCAGCCCTGCTGCATGACGCAGCCGTCGGCCCGGAAGATGCGCCGGTAGAAGTCGGGATCGGTGGCCAGCCGCCGGTCGAGCATGTGCTGGGTGCGGCTGTCCTCCCAGTTTATCCCGGGGCGTAGCGCATTGCCCTCGGCGTCGACGAGCCAGGCGCCGACCATGGCCGCCGAGATGCCGATTGCCGCGATCTGCTCCGGCCGGACCGAGGCTTGGCGCACGGCACCGCGGATCGTCGTCTTGGCGGCATTCCACGCCTGGTCTGGGTCCACCTCGCACCAACCGGCCCGCGAGCGGTCGAGATCGACGCGCTCTGCCGCGCGCGTCAGTTCGGTGCCTTCGAAATCGAAGAGCGCCGCCTTGGTGATCGAGGAGCCCGCATCGACACCGAGAAGATACCGCATCATCCGAAATTGCTCCGCCTGCAGAATGGCTCATGCCTCAAGGCGGGCGGCGCGGGCAAGCCGGCATTTCTGATCGGGAATGTTGCTGTTCGAAACCTGTGGGCCATTCGCTCACTGATTGAACTGCAGAGCCCAATGATTTCTTGTCCGGCATGCCACCGGAGTTGATTGTTCGTCAGCTTATAACTTGCTCAAACGCCCGTCGTCGGGCGCGGCCTCGTGCCATCGATGAAGCGCTCGTAGCGGAATGGCGTGGGGTCGACGATCGGCTTCGAGCCGGTCACGAGGTCGGCAGTCAGCCGGCCGGCGCCGGGGCCAATGCCGAAGCCATGTCCGGAAAACCCGGTCGCCACGATCAGCCCCGGATGCGACTGGATCGTCGAGATGACCGGCATGGCATCCGGCGTCGCGTCGATCATCCCGGCCCACTGCTGCACGACGGGGACGTTCCGGAAGATCGGGAAGGTCTCCTGAAAGGCAGCGTATGCCGCAGATAGGGATCGGGTGATCGGCTCGGGATCGAGCGTGCGGATGCGCTCGAAGGAGGACTTGACGCCCGGCGCGAGCGGTGAGCGCGGTCCCCAGCCGCCGAGGCCGAGGCGCAGATCCCGCCATTCAAGGGTCATCACCGGAATGAAGTCGCTGAAGAAGCGGAAGCTGTCAGGGACGATGTCATGCCTTGTATAGCTGCCGTTCGCGACCGTGTAGCCGCCGTCCAGCCGCTTACGGTAGGCGAATTTCGCGGCCCAGGCAGCGCCCGGCGGGCCGCCCTCGACAGGCGCGGTCCGAAGGACGGATGATCGAACCCCGAGTTGCGGCAGGCGGGTGCCGAGCCTCCGCAGCAGCCTGGTCGACCAGACGCCGCCCGCCACCACGACCGTGCTGCACGCTATCCTGCCGTGCTCCGTCACAACGCCGGAGATGCGCCCCCCGCTCGTATCGACGTCGCGCACCGCGCAATTGGCCACCAAGGTGGCGCCAGCTTTCGCCGCCGCGCGCGCGATCGCGGGAGCGGCCCTTTGCGGTTCGGCGCGCCCGTCGCTCGGGGTATAGAGTGCCGAGTGGAATGGCCGGGATGCGCCAGGCAGAAGCGCGGCCAACTCATCGCCCCTGATCATGCGGGTATCCAGCGCATAATCACCGGCGCTTTTCAGCCAGTGCTCGCGGCTCGCGACGTCCTTCTCGGTTTCGCAGAGATATAGGATGCCGGACTTGCGGAAACCGACATCCGTGCCGACCAGGTCGGGCATCTCGTCCCATAGCCGCATCGCCTCGACGATGAGTGGCAGTTCGCGCGGGTCTCGGCCCATGCGGCGCACCCAACCCCAATTGCGGCTGGACTGCTCACCCGCGAAGTGGCCTTTTTCGCAGACCACGACTGAAACGCCCTGGCGGGCAAGGAACAGTGCCGTGCTCAGTCCAATGATGCCTCCGCCGACGATGACCACGTCGGCGGCGTGCGGGGGGATCTCCGATGTTGCTACGGGATCGACGGGCGGTCCCAATGAGCTCTCCTGGATTCGCGGGCGGGGGGACGGCGGGGATCAGGCGGCCTCGGCCTGCGCGGCGAGCTTCCTGCGATGGTGATAGTTCTTGTCGATGCGCTTCATCAGGTAGTCGCCATAGAGCACCGGCTCGTGTTCGGCGCCGAGCCGCACTCACTGTGTGCCTTGAACATAAGGTACAGTACTGTATTTCTACACGTCAAAATCGTATCGGCAATAGGCAATCGAACAGCCGGATCGGGCCGCAATGGCACCTGGCCAGTGCTCGGCGTCCGAGGAACTGAAAGGCGCTTCGTCGGATTGACCGGAATCACTGGTCGACCTGATACTGGAGCGGATCGGCTCGCTGGCGTTATCAAGCAAAAGCGTAAGTCAATACTTTCGTAAGCAGAGGGCATCTTATCTATTTGGGCCGGGATTGGCCTGGCGGCGAGCGTGTCGACACCCGTTCAGACCGGAGATGCCCTTACGTGAAGACAGAACGATCGACCGCTAGGTCCCCAGAGAAGCGCGATCGAGGTGGGGCCCAGCGTCAGACGCTGAGCCGCGAGGCCTGGCTCGCCGCTGCCAGGAAGGTGCTGGAGAAGCGCGGCATCGCCGAGGTGAAGATCGACCGGCTGGCGCGGCACTTCAAGGTGACGCGCGGCAGCTTCTACTTCCACTTCTCCAGCCTCAAGGACCTCCATAACGAGCTTCTCGAGGAATGGCGCCGGATCAACTGCGCCCCCTTCGAGGCGATGCGCCATGAGACCGATATCGATGGCCCGAAGTTCTTCTCGAAAATCGTGCATGTCTGGGTGGACGAAAATCCCTTCAGCCCGTTACTCGACCTCGCCGTGCGCGACTGGTCGCGAGCCTCGCGGGCCTTGAGTAAGGAGGTCGCGGCGATGGACGACCTGCGCATCTCGCTGCTCGAGCGCTCGTTCCTCGCAATGGGCTATTCCGCGGACGAGAGTGTCGTGCGTGCCCGCATCACCTATTTCCACCAGATCGGCTACTACGCCTTGTCGTTCAAGGAAGATCCGGCGCAGCGCCGGCGCTATCGGCCAATCTATGTAAAGGCGCTGCTCGGGCCGCTAGTCGAGGAACCGGGTTTGAGGGAAGCACCTGGAAACGAAGCAACTGGTCGCTTCTGATCACACGGCCAACTGCAACATACCAGGACCCGGGTTGGTCCTCCGTCCTCAGTTCAGCCGAACTGATACGATGCGATGCCTTTCACGCCCGCGTCGACCGCGTAAAGGCCGCCTTCGTGCGGATTTGCCGCCAGATGGGCTTCGGACATGGTGAAGGTCGCGGAGGTCACGTAGAGCGTGTCGAGTCCGGGACCGCCGAAGGCGCAGCTTGTCGGCCAAGCGCACGGCAGTTCCACCATCCGGTCGAGCCGCCCGTCAGGCGCGAAGCGGGAAACGCAACTGCCTCCTGCCACGCGGCAGTTCCACAGGAAGCCTTCCGCGTCCATGCAGGACCCGTCCGGCAGGCCGCGCGGAAAGCCTTGCTCGAAGATTGTCTGGTTCCCGATCTGGCCGTCGTCGCCAACGCGGAACGAGTGAATCGTGTTCGCGACTGTATCGGCGGTCAGGAACTTTCCGTCCGCCGACCACGCCATCGTGTTGGTGATGCCATATTCGTTCGGCGTGAGCCGCTCGACGCGGCCGTCCGGCCGGACGCGGTAGTAGGCGCCCAACGGGCCGTCCTGCTCTTTCGGCGTGCCGTCCGAGTGAAGGTTGGTCGCCATGGTGCCGACCCAGAATGCCCCGTCTGGGCCGACGACGCCCTCGTTCAGCCGGTTGCCCGGTCTGTCGGGCTCAGGAATCGCCAAAGTCGCGAAGTCCCCGCCCGGCTCCCAGAGGCAGATCCGCTGTTCGAGACCCACCACGAATCCGCCGTCGCGGCGGATGCCGATCGAGGTAGCGAACTCCGGTGCGTCCCAGCTTTCGAATACCCTTGTCGCCGGATCGTAGGAGTGAAAACTCTTGCCCACCAGATCGGTGAAGAAGAGCTTTCCGTCGCGCGGCGACCAGATGAGGCTCTCGCCGACGATGCATCTCAGATTGCCGAGCCGCCGGGGTTTTCCGTCGGCAGGCTGTGAGTTGTCGCTGGGCTGGGATGTCCGATTGACTACCATGGTAGTCGCCAATATAGCTGCAACTGACCGGCGGTCAACATGTTGGACCGCTCGCGGAGGGGTGCATGGAACAGACTTGGCGGTGGTTCGGACCGAACGATGCAGCGACGCTGGCGCATGCCAGGCAGGCCGGCGCGGCGGGGATCGTCACCGCGCTGCATGACATCCCCTATGGCGAGGTCTGGCCGATCGAGGCGATCCGCGAGCGAAAGGCGCTGATCGAGGCCGATCAATCCATGAGTCTGCGGTGGAGCGTCGTGGAAAGCGTTCCTGTCCACGAGGACATTAAGCTCGGCCGCGGCGACCTCGAGCGGCTTTACGGCAACTTTGCGCAGACGCTTCGCAATCTCGGCGCCTGCGGCATCCGCACGGTCTGCTACAACTTCATGCTGATCCTCGACTGGACGCGCACGGACCTTGCGGTGCCACTCCCCGGCGGTGGACGTGCGCTGCGCCTCAACATGCATGAGTTGGCCGCGTTCGACTGCTACATGCTCCAGCGGAAGGGGGCTGAGCGGGAATACGCTCCGACGGTCCTGCAGCGGGCCAGCGAGTGGTTCGAGACGACGCCTAAAGAGGCCAAGGACCGGCTGCTCGCCAACATCATGGCTGGGCTACCCGGAGCCTTCAAGCGCTACGAGATCACCGAACTGCGCGAGGTTATCGCCGAGCAGTCGAGCGTGACGCACGAAACGCTGCGCGCCAATCTCGTCCAGTTCCTGCAGAATGTGCTGCCCGCGGCCGAGGAGGCCGGCGTGACCATGTGCATCCATCCCGACGACCCGCCGCGCGACCTTGCGGGCCTGTGCCGGATCGTCAAGAACGCTGACGATATCGCCTTCATCCTGGATGCCGTGCCGTCGGACTGCAGCGGACTGACCCTGTGCTCTGGCTCGCTCGGGGCCAATCCGGCGAACGACGTGCCGGGAATCGCGCGCCGCTTCGCCAACAAGATCCAATTCGCGCATCTGCGCAATGTGAAGAAGGACGCCGATGGCTCCTTCATGGAGTCGGATCATCTTGGTGGCGATGTCGACATGGTCGCAGTGGTCGCCGCACTTCTTGAAGAGCAGCAGCGGCGTGCCGATGCTGGCGAGCCCTGGGCGCAAATTCCGTTCCGGCCCGACCATGGTCACGATCTGATCGACGACCTCACCCGCAAGACGCATCCGGGCTATCCGGTCGTGGGGCGCCTGCGTGGACTGGCGGAACTGCGGGGCGTGATGACGGCGATCGCCAGCCAGCGGGGATATCGCCTGTGAATGATCCGGCCCGCCTGCTCTGCGTCGGCGCCCTGACCTATGACACGATCTTCAGGCTCGAAGCTTTGCCGTGCCGGGGAGGGAAGTATCTCCCGTCCGAAATGATGCAGATCGCAGCGGGGATGGCCGCAAGTGCGGCCACCGCGGCGACCCGCCAAGGAGGCAGCGTGTCGCTGTGGTCCAGCGTTGGCAACGACGCCGTCGGGCGCGAGATGATCGAGCAGATGCGCAAGGAGCGCGTCGACTGCTCGCATGTTCGTGGCGTAGAGGGCGGCAAGTCGGCGATCTCGACCATTCTGGTCGATGCCGAGGGCGAGCGCATCGTGGTGCCCTACTACGACCCGTTGACGCAGTCTGATCCCGCATCCTTCCCCTTCGATCTTGCGGGCTACGGCGCGGTGATGGTCGACGCGCGCTGGCCCGGGGCTGCCGCTCTTGCGCTGGAAGCTGCACGGGACGTCGGCATAGCGGCCGTCTTCGACGCGGATGTGGCGCCGAAGTCGGTCCTGGAACGGCTATTGCCGCTCGCGACCCATGTCGTGGCATCGCTGCCGGCTGCATGCATTCTTGCCGGCGATACCGCATCCGCTGAGGAAGCAGCCGCCTCGCTGCACAAGAAAACGGGCGTCTTCGTTGCGGTGACCGACGGAGCGCGGGGAAGCTGGTTCGTACGAAGTGGCAAGCTTGGTTACGTCCCGTCGCCGCAAGTGGAAGCGGTGGACACGCTCGCCGCTGGCGACGTCTGTGGCACGTTTGCTCTGGCCCTGGCCGAGGATCGTGACGAAGAAGAGGCTCTGGCCTTTGCGAGTGCAGCCGCGGCGCTGAAGTGCCGGCGCTTCGGGGGCAGGCTCGGCGCCCCGACGCGGGAGGAGACGCTGGCGTTCATGCGGGGTGGGGATCGATGAACCACGACGAACTCGCCGCCCGGATCCGCCAGATCGCGGTCATGCCGATTCTGGTCCCGAATTCGGTCGGCCAGACACTGCAACAGATCGAGGCGCTCGCCGCGGGCGGCGCGCGAGGGATCGAGATCGTCTTGCGGACCCCGGTCGCGCTGGAGGCCCTGCGCGCCGGAATAGAGCGGTTTCCCGAGATCCTGTTCGGCGCCGGGACGGTTCTGTCGACCGCGCAATTTGACGACGCGGTCGCCGCCGGTGCGGCTTTCACCATCTCACCCGGCCTGGACGCCGATCTTGTGGCGCATGCGGCGCGCCGTGGCGTGCCGAATGGTGCCCGGTGTCCAGACTGCAAGCGAGGTCATGGTGGCGCGGCGCCCGGGCGTCCGCCTGCTAAAATTCTATCCGGCGGAGGCGGCAGGCGGCTCGGACGTACTGGAAGATTTCGCACGTGTCTTCCCGGACGTGGCCTTCATGCCAAGCGGAAAGATCACCTTCGAACTCCTGCCCGGATACGCGCGGCTGTCCAATATAGCGTCGGTCGGCGGCACCTGGATGCTGGCGGCGGGGCGGAGCCGGCGGAAATTTCGGTCCGTATGCGTAGGTCGCTGCAACGGTCACGGGCTGCCTCTCGCCGCATTCGTGACGCATGTTTGACTACCATGGTAGTAGCCTATAGAAAGTTTCGGGAGGAGAGCAGCATGGCAACTGAGACTGCGAAACGCGCCATCGTCACCGGGGCCGCGATGGGCATAGGGCGCGCGGTGGCCGAGAAGCTTGCCTCCCAGGACGTGAAGCTGGTGCTGGTCGATCTCGCCCGCGACGAGATGGAGGTGGTTGCCGAGAACCTTCGATCGACAGGTGCCGCGGTCGCGACCGTTCACGGCTCCACGGCCGACCCGCAGGTTGCCGCGCGCGCTGCCGATCTCGCGCGCCAGGAATACGGTGGGCTCGACATGTTGTCCCACAATGCCGGCATCCAGCGCTACGGGACGGTCGAGACGACCGAGGAGGAGCAGTGGGACGAGGTGATGAACGTCAACCTCAAGGCGGCCTATTTCCTCTCCCGCGCCGCCATGCCGCTCTTGCGCGAAAGCCACGGCGCAATCGTCCACATGGCCTCCGTCCAGGGTCTCGCCAGCCAGGAGGGTGTGCTGGCCTACTCGACCGCCAAGCACGGCCTGATCGGCCTGGTGAAATCGATGGCCGTGGATTACGCGATCCATGGCGTTCGGGTGAACGCGGTGGCACCCGGGGCGGTCAACACCCCGATGCTCCAGGATGCCGTAAAGCTCAACGAAGACCCCGACGAGGTCTGGCGTACGCTCAACGGCATGCATCCGCTCGGCCGCACCGCGCGCCCCGAGGAAGTGGCGGCAGTCGTCGCCTTCCTGCTGTCGGACGAAGCCTCCTTCGTGACGGGCGAAGTGGTCCGCGTCGACGGCGGCCTGCTTTCCCGCCTCAGCGGCTCGCCGCGGAAGGAGTAGGGGCCTGTGTCCCACGTCAGCCTTCGGCAACTGGTCAAGGTCTATGGCCGCCAGATCGTGGTCAAGGGGATCGACCTCGAGATCGAGAAGGGCAGTTTTGTCGTGCTCGTAGGCCCATCGGGTTGCGGCAAGTCCACGACCTTGCGCATGGTTGCGGGCCTTGAATCCGTCTCCCACGGCGAGATCAGGATCAGCGGCCGGACGGTGAACGATCTGCCGGCGCGCGACCGCGGGATCGCGATGGTGTTCCAATCCTACGCGCTCTACCCGCACATGACGGTCTTCGAGAACATGTCGTTCGCGCTGAAGGTCGCGAAAGTGCCGCGCGCGGAGATCGAGAAGCGGGTGCGGCGCGCGGCCGACATCCTGCGGCTTACCGACTATCTCGACCGCCGTACATCGCAGCTTTCGGGCGGCCAGCGGCAGCGCGTCGCCATGGGCCGCGCGATCGTGCGCGAGCCGGAGGTATTCCTTTTCGACGAGCCGCTGTCCAACCTCGACGCCCAACTGCGCAGCGCCATGCGCGTGGAGATCAAGCGGCTGCACCATCAGCTAGGGACCACAGCGATCTACGTCACCCACGACCAGACTGAGGCCATGACGATGGCCGACAAGATCGTGATCATGCGCGACGGCTTCATCGAGCAGGAGGGTGCGCCGCTCGACGTCTTCGAGCGCCCGGCAAACGAGTTCGTCGCCCGCTTCATCGGTGCGCCCGCCATGAACCTGCTGCCAGGCAAGATTGTCAGCGACGGTAATGGCGCGCTCGCAGTCGAACTGAGCGGCGACATCCGGGTGCGCATCGACGCCGGGCGGTTCGCCGGTCTCGAACTGGGTCGCCCTGTGACGTTCGGCGCACGTCCGGAGGAGATCGTCCCGGAAGGGCACGGCCTGCGTCCCGACGCGCCGTACGAATTCAGCGCGCCCGTCACGCTTACCGAGTCGCTAGGCAACGAGACGCTCGTCTTTGCCGCGTTCGCCGGCGGGGAAGTGACCAGCCGCATGCAGCGGCCGAAGCCGGTGCGCGAGGGAGAGGTGCTGCGCTTCGAGCTCGACCGGCATCGCATTCACCTATTCGACGCGGCGACGGGCTCTTCGTTGCGCGCTGAATGAAGCGACCGACACAGGAGGAGAGGGCATGAACATGTTTACCAGGGGCCTGGCGGCCATTGCACTAACTGCAACCGCATTGGGGCTTGCCCCCGCTGCTCAGGCCGACGAAGTCACCGTTTTCCACGACAAGCCGTTCTACCAGGCCGGCTGGGACGGCCTCACTGAGGCGGCCAAGAAGGCCGACATCGACCTGAAGTTCAGCGCCTATGCGACCGACCAGTTCCAGGCCTTCATCCAGCAGAGCCTGCTTTCGGGCGACGCGCCGCAGGCCTTCACCTGGTGGAACGGCACGAAGCTCGCCGAGATCGTCGAGAGCGGCCAGATCGCACCGCTGGATGAGCTTTGGGAAAAGAAGATTGCGGCAGGCGAATATGACGCCTCGTCGGCCGAACCGTTCAAGGTCAACGGCCACATCTACGGCATGCCGACAGGCATCAACCGCTGGATCGTGCTCTACAACAAGTCGCTGTTCGAGAAGGCCGGCATCTCGGCGCCGCCTACGACCTGGGACGAACTGATGGCCACCTGTGAGAAGCTGAAGGCCGCCGGCATCACGCCCTTCAACGCTTCCCTGCAGGAAGGCTGGCGCGGCTTCGTCTGGTTCGAGGAACTGCTGATCCGCACCAATCCGGACGCCTATGTCGCGCTGAACGAAGGCAAGCTGAAGTACACCGACGAGCCGGTGAAGAAGGTCTTCGAGATCTGGGGCGACCTCTACGCCAAGGGCTATTTCACCGACCCGGCGAGCCAGGAAGAGCAACTCGACTTCGCCCGCGGCAAGGCCGCCATGTACCTGGCCGGCGATTGGAACATCGGCCTCGTCGAAGCCGGCGGCCTCAAGGCCGAGACCGATTTTGGCGGCTTCATCATGCCCAACGTCGACGCGTCGGTGCCGAACGTCGTGATCGTCGAGGCGTCGCCGCTGGTGATCAGCATCAAGGGCGCCGAGAACCCGGACGTGATGAAGTTCGCCGACTGGTACCTGAGCGCCGCCGCGATGGATGCCTGGGCGACCACCCCCGGCCTCTATGCAGGCAACAAGAACGCCAAGGTGCCGAACACCATAATCGGCGAGATCGCGAAGACGGCCGCCGATGGCAACTACCGCTCCATGACCCGCTACTGGGAGGCGTCGCCCTCCGAGATCGTCCTGCCGGCCGTCGAGGAGATGAACCGCTTCATGACCAACCCGACCAAGGAGCAGGCCGAGACGGCCATGAAGAACATGGAAGCCATCGCCTCGCAGTACTGGGCCTCCCGCCAGTGATAAGGCCTGACGGCGGCGAAGGTCCTTCGCCGCCGTCCCTCCGGGGAAACAGCACGTGAACGCTTCGATGACACGAACAGAGCAGTTGGCCTCGCTTCCGCCGATCGAACTGATGATGCGCGAGGAACGTCGCCGGGCGCGCAGACGGCTCTGGACCGCGCTCGCCTTCATGTCGCCTGCGCTGATCTTCGTCGGCGTGTTCCTGCTGTTGCCGGTCGCCTTCAACGTCTACGCGTCGATGACGAAGTGGGCAAAATTCTCCGGCCTCGACCAGTATGCCGGGCTCGCCAACTACCAGCGACTGCTGTCGAATCCGAATTTCTCGACCGCCACCGGCAACACCATCCTCTGGGTGGTGGCCTCCTTCTTCCTGCCGGCGATGCTCGGCCTGGCGCTGGCGCTCTTGGTGAAGGGGCTGAAGGGCGAAGAGACCTTCAAGAGCATCTATTTCCTGCCCAGAATGTTCTCGGCCACCGCCGTCGGGGTGGTCTGGTACTACGTCTATGCCAACGAGGGCATTCTCAACTCGGGGCTCCGCGCGATCGGGCTTGAAGGGCTCACCCGCCGCTGGCTCTACGAAGAGGGAATCGCCACCCCTGCGATGATCGTCACGCACATCTGGCAGCAGGTCGGCCTGACCATGGTGTTGCTCCTGCTGGGCTTGAACGCGCTTCCCTCGGAACCCATCGAAGCCGCCAAGGTCGACGGCGCCTCGCGCTGGGGGGTGTTCCGGCACATCGTGCTGCCCTTGCTGGCGCCGACCATCCTGGTCGTCGCCACCGTCTCGGTGCTGGCAGGCTTCACGTCGTTCGACCTTGTCTGGGTGATGGGCCGCGACTTCCCCAACCGCTCTACCCTGACGCTCGCGGTAAACCAGTACTGGGAGTCGTTCCGCGCCGGCTATTGGGGTTACGGTGCCGCGATCGCGGTCGTGCTTGGCGTCATCGCCTTCAGCATCAGTTGGCTGCTCGGCGCCCTGCAGCAGCGGCTCGATCGGCGCTAGGGGGAACGAGCATGGCTGCCCTCGATATCGCAAAACTCGACCTGGACGCGATTGCCGCCAAGGAGCGGCGCGCACAGGGTTCGAGCGCCCTGATCTGGCTGTTCGCCGCGCTGCTGGCGATCGCTTGGCTGGTGCCGTTCTACTATCTGCTCGTTTCGGTGTTCAAAACCAACGCGGAATACGGCCTCGGCCATCCGCTCGCGCTCCCTCAATCGTGGCAGCCCATTCTCGAAAACGTCTACGAGGCATGGACCAAGACTCGCATGGGCGAGGGGATGTTCAATTCCGCACTCTACGGCATCGTCGGTGCGGGAGCCGCCGTCTTCATCGCGGCGCTTGCCGCCTACGGCCTGACCAGGATCGATTTCCGCGGCAAGAATTTTTGGTTCATGCTGATCTTCTCGGGGACGATCTTTCCCCTCCAGATGTACCTGATCCCCCTGTTCATCGGCTACAACAAGCTGGGGCTGAACAACAGCCGCCTCGGCATGATCCTGTTCTACACGGCCATCTGCATCCCCTTTCCTGTCCTCGTGCTGCGCAACTACATGGCCGGCCTGCCACGCGAGATGGACGAAGCCGCGCGCCTCGACGGCTGCTCCGAGTTCCGCATCTTCCATTCTATCGTCCTGCCCAATTGCTGGGGGCCGATGACCGCCCTATTCCTGATCCAATTCACCTGGGTGTGGAACGACCTGCTGTTCTCGATGGTGCTCACCAGCCGCGAGGAGGTGCGCTCGCTGATGAACGGGCTGATGGTGCTGCAGGGAAGCTATGCCGCGCAGACGCCGAACGTGGTGATGACCGCGACCCTGCTTGCCAGCCTGCCGACAGTCGTCTTGTTCTTCTTGCTGCGCAGGCATTTCATGAACGGCATGAAGTTGCAGAACCTATGAGTATCGATATGGGTGCGTCCGCGGGAACGAGACAGGACGAACGGCGCTTGACTGAGATTGGAATTACGGGCGCATCGGTCGGGGCGCGTACATTCGACATCCTGCTCGACCAGATCCTCACCTTCAGGCTGAAACCGAACGAACTCGTTTCCGAGAAGGCGATGTCGGAGGCGCTCGGGATCAGCCGCACGCCGGTCCGCGAGGCGCTCGCACGGTTGGCGGGTCTCGGACTGATCGACATCTATCCCCAGCGTGGAAGCATGGTTGCGCCGCTGCGCATAGCCGATCTGGAGAAGTCGCAGTTCCTGCGCGAATCCCTCGAGGTCGGGCTGATCAAGCGGGCGGTGGAGAGCCCGCGACGCGACGAACTGATCAGGGCGCTCAAGGGCGAACTCGCCATTCAGGAGACGTTCGCCTCGATCTCCGACGACCGCCGCTTCTACAAGTCCGACGAGCTTTTCCATCAGCACATCGCTGCGCATGCCGGCTTCCCTGGCATCTGGGCCGACATCAGCGCCGCGAAGCTCCACATGGACCGCTTCCGCTTCCTTTCCTTCCCGCGGCTGGACAGCATGTCTGTCGTACTGGGGCAGCACAGGCGCATCGTCGAGGCCCTGGAGGCGGCGGACGCGCTGGAGGCGGAGAACGCCATGCGCTCGCATCTTCGCCGCATCTTCGAGGTCCTCGACGTCGTTAAGGAGCGCTATCCCGAGTATTTCGAGAGCCGCACCGGCCCGAGGCATGATGCGGGCGATCACTCCGCAGAGCGGGCTCCCTCGTGAGAGGCGAGGTTTGGAAGATTACGGGCCGGCACGGCGGCGCCGAGGTGCAGAGCCTTGGCGGCATGCTCGGGCCGGCCATTTTCCGCCTCGGCGATCGGGAGGTGCAGCCATTCGTCGTCGCGCCTTGGGATGAGGAGGATCTACCCGACCGGCCCGGCATCCTGCGGCACCTGCGCGGTGAATGGCCCTGCGTGCCGTTCGGGGCCGACGCGTCGCGCCCCGGCCTGCCTTCGGATTGGCGGAGCGAGGCGGCGCGGGTCGACGCGGTGCATGACGAGCATCCGCACGGCTTCTCCTCAAACCACCACTGGCATCTGGTCGCGCATGGCGGCAATTCGATCACCATCGGCATCGATTATCCCGAGGGGCATGCGATCGCGGGCCTGGAACGGACGATCGCTCTTTCCGATGCTGCGCCGGCGATCGAGTTCTCCCTGACGATCCGTGCGCGAAAAGCCTGCAGGACGTCCTTCGGCTTCCATCCAGTCTACCGGTTGCCTGTGCGGCCCGGCTCCGTTCTCCTCGAGCTGAAGCCGGGGGCACGTGCCTGGACCTTTCCGATGGACGTCGAGCACGGGCGCACTGTCCTGAAGCCGGACCAGCGGAACGCGGCTCCCGGGATGCTGCTCTCGGCCGTGGGTACGAAGCTCGATCTGAGCGCACTGCCCTTTCCCTCGGAAGGCGAGGATCTCGCGCTGCTGACCGGCCTCGATGGCAGCATCGCGCTGACCTACCCCGACGACGGCTACGTCGTCACACAGGAATGGGACGCCCCCCATCTCCCTTCCTGTCTCCTCTGGATTTCGGCGCAGGGCCGCCGCTTCCCACCGTGGAACGGCCGTTTCCGCGGGCTTGGCGTCGAGCCGATCGCTGCGGCGTTCGACCTTGGGCCTGCCGCGTCGGCGGGACCGAATCCACTTTCCGGAAGCGGTACGGCAACCACGATCGCGCTGAGCCCCGATGCTCCGTTCGTCACGCGCTACCGGATCGCCTGCAGCGCGCTCGGATAGCTGAAGGGAAGGGGAGGGGGAGCGATGCCGAACTATCGAGACAAGGCTTTCTTGCGAGATCAGATCCACAGCATCATCGACTTCTACCACCCGGCCTGCATCGATCGCCGCCACGGCGGGTTCATCAACCAGTTCCTAGACGATGGCACCATCTTCGATGCCCGTACCAAGCATCTCGTCGGGACCTGCCGCTTCACCTACAATTTCGCGCTCTGCAGCATGCTGTTCGACGAGGAGGCGTTTCGCGAGGCGGCCTCGCACGGGCTGAAATTCCTCGCCAATCATCATCGGCAGCCCGATGGCGGCTACGCCTGGGTGCTGGACGAGACCCGCGTCGCCGATCCGACCCGCCATTGCTACGGCCACGCCTTCGTCCTGCTGGCGGCTGCCGGCGCCGCCAGGGCCGGCATCCCGACGGCGGCGGAGGTGGTCGCCGAGACCTACGACCTTCTCGAAAGGCGCTTCCGGGAGCCGGAGGCTCGGCTCTATGTCGACGAGATCGCGGCGGGAGACTGGTCCGCCGTCTCGGCCTATCGCGGCCAGAACTGCAACATGCATATGTGCGAGGCGATGATCGCCGCCTACGAGGCGACCGGCGAGGAGCGCTACATCGCGCGCGCCGCAACGCTGGCGCGCCGGATCTGCGTCGACCTGGCGAGCGACGGACTGATCTGGGAGCACTATCGCACCGACTGGACGCCGGATTGGGAGTTCAATCGCGACAATCCCAAGGACTTGTTCAAGCCCTACGGCTACCTGCCGGGCCACTTCGTCGAGTGGGCCAAGCTCCTCGTCATTCTTGAGCGCTACCGGCCCGAGCCCTGGCACCTACCGACCGCGGAGCGGCTCTTCCGGGTGGCTATGAACAAAGCCTTCGATCCGGCGACGGGAGGCATCGACTATGCCTTCGCACCCGACGGGACCATCCTCGACACCGACCGCTACTACTGGGTCAGCGCCGAGGCGATCGCGGCGGCCGCACTTCTGGCCCTGCGTACAGGCAATCCGGAGTACTGGGACTGGTACGACCGGCATTGGCGGTATGCCGATCGCCATTTCGTCGACCATCGCTACGGCGGCTGGTTCCGCGTCCTCGACGCGGCTGGCAACAAGTACAGCAACGAGAAGAGTCCTGCGGCGAAGACGGACTACCACCCGCTTGCGGCCTGTTACGAGGTCCTCGAAGCGTTCAAGGTGGAAGAACAGGGCGGCTCCGACTAGGCGCACTCCCCACCAGAAAAGCTCCGGGCTTCTCGGCGCCTCCACACCGGCATCCCGAGTGTGGCCGAGACTAATGCGCCTCATTGAGTTCTGAATCCCTATTGCCGCCCGGGTTCACCCGTCGAACGCCACGCTCAGCAGTCATCTGCCCGATCCCATTCGGCCGCGGGCGCGTGCAGCCAAAATCATTTGGAATGTTAATGCCTGCATTACGTCAATAAATTTTGGAAATTTAGCTGATTTCGTATGCTGGCGGCAGGTCTTCAAAGAGGGAACCAATGAGCACGCCTGTCACCGACGATATGCTGCACGTGATGAAGTGGCACAATGGCGAGAAAGAATTCTCCCCGTTCTCGGACGCCGAGATGAGCCGCCGCCAGAACGACGTTCGCGGCTGGATGGCCAAGAACAATGTCGATGCGGCGCTGTTCACCTCCTATCACTGCATCAACTACTATTCCGGCTGGCTGTACTGCTATTTCGGCCGCAAGTACGGCATGGTCATCGACCATGACAAGGCGACCACCATCTCCGCCGGCATCGATGGCGGCCAGCCGTGGCGCCGCAGCTTCGGCGACAACATCACCTACACCGACTGGCGCCGCGACAACTACTACCAGGCCGTGCGCCAACTCACCCCCGGCGCCAAGCGGATCGGCATCGAGTTCGACCATATCTCGCTCGACTTCCGCCGCCAGCTCGAAGAGGCGCTGCCCGGCGTCGAGTTTGTCGATGTCGGCCAGCCGTCGATGTGGATGCGCACCATCAAGTCGGCGGAGGAGCACAAGCTGATCCGTGAGGGCGCGCGCATCTGTGACGTCGGCGGTGCCGCCTGCGCGGCGGCCATCAAGGCCGGCGTACCCGAGCACGAGGTGGCGATCGCCACCACCAATGCGATGATCCGCGAGATCGCCAAATCGTTCCCCTTCGTCGAACTGATGGACACCTGGACCTGGTTCCAGTCGGGCATCAACACCGACGGCGCGCACAACCCGGTCACCAACCGTGTGATCCAGTCGGGCGATATCCTGTCGCTCAACACATTTCCGATGATCTTCGGCTACTACACGGCGCTGGAGCGCACGCTGTTCTGCGACCACGTCGATGACGCCAGCCTCGACATCTGGGAGAAGAACGTCGCCGTGCACCGCCGCGGTCTCGAACTCATCAAGCCGGGCGCGCGCTGCAAGGACATCGCGCTGGAGCTCAACGACATGTACCGGCAGTGGGACCTGTTGAAGTACCGCTCCTTCGGCTACGGCCACTCCTTCGGCGTGCTCTGCCACTACTACGGCCGCGAGGCCGGCGTGGAACTGCGCGAGGACATCGACACGGTCCTGAAGCCCGGCATGGTCGTGTCGATGGAGCCGATGGTGATGCTGCCCGAGGGTGTTCCGGGCGCCGGCGGCTACCGCGAGCATGACATCCTCATCGTCAAGGAAGATGGGGCCGATAACATCAGCGGCTTCCCGTTCGGACCCGAGCACAACGTCATCCGGAACTGATGGCCCCGGTCATTCCGCACGATTGCCCGCCGCTGCCGGCGGGTTGGCGTGACCGCTGCGCTCCGCGCCGCGAGACTATTTCGCCCCGAAGCGGTCTTGGCGGATGGATAAGAAGGCTGATGCTTGGGACCTCGTGCGAAGCGTCGAACCCGGTAGACGCAGAGCATCGTGAGCAGGCGGACCTTCCACGGCACAGCGTTTGACGGGTTGCGATACTATTTGGGTCGAAAAGAAGGGCCGCGACATTCTCGCGGCCCTTTGCTTGTGTTGATCGGTTTCAAAATTCCGCCTTCAACGCTTCGATGATGCCGCGCGTGCAGATGTCGAGCAGGATCTCGCCCTTTTCCTTCGAGGCCTCCTTCGGTGAGGAGAGGGTGCCGCTCTTCGGCGTCCACTTCGGCTTTGGCGGATAGACGTCGTAGGGTGGAAAGCTCGCCGGGGCGTGATCGACGGCGCGGTCGACATTCACCAGATGCGGATAGAGGGCGAGCATCAGCGATGTCTCGAGCACGCCGCCATGCTCGAGATCCCAGCCGGTGAAACCATCCGGATAAAGCCGAGCGATCGTCTGCTTGTCGACGAAATCCCAATAGGAGAGCACCACGATCTTCATGTCGTCGACGCCGCCCCAGCGCAGTTCCCGGAGAGCCAGGTCGATGCCTTCGACGATGAACCAGGAATTTTCGAAGTGCCCGTTGACGAGGCAGATCTTCCTGACCCCGTGACGGGCGAATTCCTTGATGACGTCGCGCAGCGCCGCCACCAGCGTTGCGCCGTCCAGGCTGGTGGTGCCCGGCAGATGATTGCCGCCGCCGGATTTCTGATGCGACTTGTAACCGTAGGTGAAAGGCGGCGCCACCAGGGCGCCAACAGAGCTGGCAGCGCGCCGCGCGAATTCGACGGGAAGGAGCACGTCGACATGCATCGGCATGTGATGGCCGTGCTGCTCCATGGAGCCGATCGGCACCAGGATAGGCACGGAACCGTCGCGCACCTTCGCATCATAGTCCGGCCAAGACAACTCGGCCGCGAAGACTGTTTCAGCAGGCATGATAACCTCACAGTTTTACACCGAGAGATAATTGCTGCCTGTGCTTCAATATGAGAAATTTATATTCATCATCCCGGCATGAGAGATGCAAATGCGTAGCTTCACCAATTTCCAGACTGACCTGCTACGCACTTTCGTATCGGTGATAGATCTTGGTGCCTTTACAAAGGCGGGCGACGCGCTGGGACGCACACAGCCCGCGATCTCCCTACAGATCCGCAGGCTCGAAGAACTAGTAGGCGCCCCCGTCATCAGACAAGTCGGCCGAACACTGCTTCTCACCAGCGAGGGAGAAATGCTCCTGAGCTATGCGCGCGAGATCCTGCGCCTCAACGACGAGGCGGCTTCCTACTTCAATCGCGCTCGGATCGCCGGCGTCCTGCGCGTAGGTCTCCCCAACGATTACGCCGTCGCCTTTCTGCAAGGTGTTATCACTGAGTACACGCGACGAAACCCAGAGATTTCACTGGAACTGCATTGCGGCTGGAGCGCGGATATTCTTGACCGCCTGCGCGCCGACGAACTGGATGTCGCTGTCGCAATGGTCAACGGAGAACGCGCTCAATACCTGTCCCGATCATGGATCGAACGCCCCATCTGGGCGGCCGCCAAGGACTTCACCGTAGATCCGACACGAGGCATTCCCTTGGCGGCGCATCCGGAAGGATGCGCTTACCGGGCGCGAATGATCCAAGCACTCGACGGAGCCCAGATGCGTTGGCGGATCGCCTATACGGGGTCTGGCGTAAGCGGCCTGCAGAACGCGGTCATCAACGGTCTCGGCGTCAGCGCGCTCACCCGATATACGATGCTTTCCGGCATGCGTGTCCTTGAAGAGGCGGACGGATTTCCGGCGCTCGCGGAGATACGCGTGGGGCTGTTCTACAAACACCCGAGGCTGTCGGACGCCGGGATCAGGCTGGTCAATCATGTTATCGGTCGTCTGGACGAGGCGGGGGTATCCGGCGATCCCGTGAAGCGCCATGCAAAGCTGGACTATCAATAAAGGCCGTTAATGTAGAGATTATTAGAATTAATTTTCCAAATGCATGGACCAAAAATACCCTTGCGGAAACTAATGGAAAAAGGGGAGGAGTTCCATGTCGACGCTGTTGGGCCGGCGTAACCGGCGCGAAATATTGAAGGGCGCGAGCATTCTGGGGGGAAGTGCGCTCGCAATGCCCTATCTGAGCCGGCTTGCCTTTGCCGCGCCCGTCGAACTCACCATGCTGGCCTGGTACGGCCATGCCGAACCCGATGTGGTCGCAGAGTTCGAAGCCGAGAACAACGTTAAGTTCAAGCCGAAATACTACACCGGCGGCGACAACATGCTTGGGCTGATCTCGCAGTCGCCTCCCGGAACCTTCGACCTTATCCTCTCTGACGCCGAATACGTCCAGCAGCTCAACGCCGCCGGCTATATCGAGAAGCTCGATCCGGCCGACTATGCCTTTGCCGACTTCTTCCCGGAGTTCCAGAAGTTTCCGGGGCACTGGGTGGGCGACGATCTCTATTCCGTCATCACCCGCTTCGGCTTCCTCGGCGTCGCCTACAACACCGAGGCCATCACCGAGAAGGAAGCCTCCACCTACAATGTCTTTTGGGCCGACAAGCTGAAGGGCAAGGTCGGGCATTTCGACTGGCATCTGCCGAACCTCGGCCAGATCAGTCTGCTGAACGGCAACGCCAGTCCCTACGACATCGACGAAGCGGCGTGGAAGGCGGTCCAGGAAAAGATCAAGACCTTGCGGCCGCAGATCGGCGGCTTCTTCGACTACGGCGGCACATTCGCGTCGCTGCAGAATGGCCAGATGCTGGCCATGGCCGGTATCGGCGACTGGATCACGGGCACGCTCGAGCGGAGCGGCGCCAAAGTGCGCAGCGTCATCCCCGAGGAGGGTGGCCTGCAGTTCACGGAATCTTTCTGCATCGGCAAGGGCTCGACCAAGGCGGATCTCGCCAAGAAGTGGATCCAGTACATCACCTCGCCCAAAGGCCAGGTGAAGTCGGCCAACATGGCCGCCTATCCCTGCATGATCCCGAACAAGAAAGGCTGGGAACTGCTGGCCAAGGAAACACCGGAGGAGGCCAAGCGCCAGGGCATGCTGCTCAACGAGCCCAATGCCATGGACCTCATTCGCAACGGGCGCATCAAGTATCGCCAACTGCCGGTGCAGCAAAGTCTTGAAGACTGGAACGACTTCTGGTCCGAATACAAGGGATCGTAGTCTGCCGCTTACGGAATCGGTCGCCGGTTACAAGGGCGGGCACAAGTGCCCGCCCTTGTTGTAAGGAGCGTTCGGGTGCCCATAATTCAATCGCGTAAGGGAATTTCCTCCCGGAAATCGATCACAGTCTACGGCCTGACATTCTCGCTGCCGATGCTGGTCTGGCAACTGCTGTTCTTCCTGGCGCCGTTGCTCTTTCTGATCGCGCTCAGCTTCTGGTCGGTCCGCAACTTCCGAATGGAGCCCGACTTCAATCCCGACAACTGGGTGAGAATGCTCGGCCGGAGCGTCTTCTGGGAGGCGTATTTCCGCACGCTGGCGCTCGCCGCCTCAGCAGCGGTCATCACCAGCGCGCTGGCATTCCCCTGTGCCTACGGCATCGCCTTTAAACTGTCGGAGGCGGCGCGGCGCTGGGCGATCTTCCTGATGGTCATCCCGTTCTTCACCAGCTACCTGGTGCGCGTCTATTCCTGGCAGATCTTTCTCTCCGACAACGGCATCATCAACGCGCTTTTCGCCAAGATCGGCCTCGGGCCCTTCGGCATGCTCAACTCCGTGTTCGGAACGATGGTCGGCTATGTCACCCTCAGCCTGCCGCTCGTCGTGCTCCTGCAGCTCTTCAGCCTGATGTTCGTCGACAAGACCCTGATCGAGGCGGCGCATAATCTGCGCTGCGGCCGGTTGCGGACGGTGTTCGAGGTGATCGTCCCGGCGGCGAAGGTGGGCCTGGTCATTGCGGCGCTGTTCTGCTTCATCCTGACCTTTGGCGACTTCGTCAGCCCGCTCTATCTCGGTGGCGGCGACCCGCCGACGCTCTCGATCCTGATCACCGACACCACCAAGTCGGGCCAGCAATGGCCGCGGGCGGCAGTGATCGCGCTGATGATGATCGCAACCCTACTCGCCGTAGCCTTCGCCGCCGTGAGCTATGCATACCGGGAGCGTGGACGATGAGCGACTTCAATCGCAGCCGCCTGATCGACTGGGCGCTCAGGCTCTACATCCTGCTGGCGTTCGCGTTCATCTTCGCGCCGATTGCCGCCAGTTTCGTCTTCTCGTTCAATGTCGACCGATTTCCGTCGCTTCCGCTCGGCGGATTCTCGACGATTTGGTACGAGGCGGTCGCAAATGATCCCCTCGTCTGGGAGGGACTGCGTAACACGCTGATCGCTGGTGTGATCGTGTCGGTTCTGGCTACGGCGATCGGCTTCGGCGCCGCATATACGGACTTCCGGTACAAGTTCTTCGGCAAGACCTTCTACGTCGCGCTTGCCCTGCTGCCGCCGACCATCCCCGTGGTCATCCTCGGCCTCGCGATGCTCGCTTTCCTGTCGAACGTCAACCTGTCCGGGGCGATCTATTCGGTCATCATCGCCCATGTGGTCATGTGCGCCCCATTCGCCATGGCGATCGTGCGGCTGCGGCTCTCGCAGATGGATCCCTCCCTGGAAGCGGCCGCCTGGAACCTTGGTGCTTCGGAATGGATGGCCATGCGCCATGTCGTCGTGCCGTTCTGCAGGCCGGCGATCTTTGCGGCGCTGTTCATCACCATGGCGGTGTCCTTCGACGAGTTCGCCGTCGCCTGGTTCGTTTCGGGCCTCAACGAGACGCTGCCGGTCAAGGTTCTGGGTTTCCTCCAAGGGCAGGTGAGCCCCCGCATCAACGTCATCGGCACCTTCGTCTTCCTTGCCTCGATGACGCTGGTGATCCTCGCCCAGATACTTCTCATGAAACGCGGCGGCGCGAGCACCAAGACCGCCGAACCCGTCGGAGATGGACTGTGATGACCGAACAGGCCCTCGTCGTTTTCGACGGCGTCGCCAAGCGCTACGGCAGCTTCGTTGCTGTCGAGGATTTCAACCTGGAGATCCGCAAGGGCGAGTTCCTCGCGATCATGGGCTCGAGCGGCTGCGGCAAGACCACGACGCTGCGCATGCTGGCTGGACTGGAGGCGCCGAGCGAGGGCGAGATCCGGCTCGCCGGCAAGCGCATCAACGATCTGCCGACCTGGCAGCGGGACACGCCAATGGTGTGGCAGAGCCTGGCGCTCTTTCCCTTTCTGACGGTCCGGGAGAATGTCGAGTTTAGCCTGCGCATGCGCGGTGTCGAGAAGGCGGAGCGCCTGCGCCGCGTCGACCGTTGGCTGGAGCGCATGCAGATCACCGAATTTGCTGACCGCAACGTCGCACATCTCTCCGGCGGCCAGCGCCAGCGCGTAGCGCTCGCACGTTCGCTCGTGACGGAGCCGCCGATCCTGCTTCTGGACGAGCCGCTGTCGGCCCTCGACGCTCATCTCAAGGTGCGCATGCAGACGGTGCTGTCCAATCTGCAGCGCGAACTCGGCATTACCTTCGTCTATGTCACGCACAGCCAGTCGGAAGCGTTTTCCATGGCCGACCGCGTGGTCATCATGAGCCGCGGGCGGATCGAGCAGATCGGCAACCCGCAGGAGATTTATCGCGCGCCGCGGACGAAATTCGTCGCCGAATTTCTTGGCTCGTCCAATATCTTCGCGGGGAAGGTGTCGAATGTGAACGGGGAGGCAATCAGGATCTCGACGCCGGCCGGGGATTTCGACGTCGCTCCGAACACGGCCAAGCCGCTGTCGAAGGGAGACAAGGCGACATTCGTCGTGTCCGGCGACCGCGTGCACCTGAGCAATCAGCCGCCCTCCGATGGCTATAACGGACTGCAGGCCTCCGTCGTGGGCGAGGAGTTTGTCGGCGCCACCGCCATCATCCATCTGGAGGGAGCCGAGCGCATCGAGATCAAGGCGCAGAAGAGTCATGACGAACTCGGCGATCTCAATCTGGCGCCGGGGGCAAAGGTCTGGGTGTCGTGGCGGCCCGAGGTCACGCACATTCTGCCGGGAGAGTGACGGCCGCCTCGCTTTGGCGCCCGGTGCGGCTTCGATAGGCCGCGGGCTTCAACTGACGATGCTACTGGCGAACTGTGTCCACTCGGATAATGCAAGATTTTTGCTTCGAAAGGGCACATAATTTCGTTTGCGGTGCATCGTCCTGCTTCCGATACTCGGCACGCCGGATAGTCGGAGGAGCCACCTCCGACGCAATCCATGAGGAGCAACTCATGAAGCGGCCGGACGGTACTTGGGATACCTTCGACGACTACGTCCTGGATTTCGCCATCGAGCGGATGCGGGCAAGGGAGCGTGTCGCGATCGTCACGCTGGTGGAGATCGAAGGCTCGTCGCCGCGTCCGCTGGGCGCGCAGATGGCGGTGTCCGAGACCGGAGCGTGGACCGGCTATTTGTCGGGCGGCTGTATTGAGCGCGCCGTCGCGGCGGAAGCGGTCGATGCGATCGCCAGCGGCCGCTGCCGCCGCGTCCGGTACGGTCGGGGCTCGCGCTACATCGATATAAGCCTGCCATGCGGAAGCGCGATCGAGTTGGTCTTCGACATCGATGTCTCGCTGAGGCAGTTGGAGCAGATCGACCAGCGACTACTGAATCGGTACGAGGCGGTCCTGAACGTGCCTCTCGGCGGCCCGGACATGGACGGCGGCGGCAACGAAAAGGCGTTGTTCGCACGGCTCTACCGACCCCGGCGGCGGCTGGCTGTCTTCGGGATCGGTCCGGTCCCGGTCCAGTTGACCAGGATTGCCGTCGCGGCAGGCTTCGAAGTGGTCGTCCACACACCGGACGAACTCACCGCCAGTGGCGCGCGGGATGCGGGCGCCGTCATCGGCTCGCTCGATGGAATGGCGGGCGTCGATGATCGCAGCGCGATCGTCTTCGCGTTCCACGATCACGACCGGGAAGAGAGGCTCCTTCCCGCGGCGCTTGCGACCGATGCCTTCTACATCGGCGCAATGGGGAGCCGCGCGACCCAGGCGACGCGGCTGGAGCGGCTTGAGAAGCAAGGATTCGGCAGGCGTGAACTCGAGCGTATCCAGGGACCCGCCGGGCTCCTTCCGCATGCAAGGAGCGCCAGCGACCTGGCGATCTCGATCATGGCCGAGGTCGTGGAAGCAGCCCGCAGCGCCGGGGAGGGGGATCATGCAAGCCATCGAACCCGGATGGCTTCCTGGCCCAGGCAGCCAGGAACTGATGAATCTTCGGCTGAAGCGCGCCTATGAGAGTAATCTGGCCAGTTGCTAGGCCTGATCGGTCGCTACCAGGAGCCATGTCCTATCGCTCGCCGGGACTGGACGAGAGAAAGTCCACAGGTCGGCGGTGGTCGTCACGGCCGACGGATCCCCGCTGAGCAGGTCACCTTTGTAAGTCCGTTCAGCAAAGACTATCTGGGCGCGGAAAAGCACCGTGATCTCCATTTTCCCGGGAAGCGCTTCGGCGCTGACGATCTCGGCGGATTCGATGCCAATGAAGGTGAGGTCGAGCGTCTCGCGGCTTTCCTGCCGCTTTGCGCAGGCGGCCGCGAAAACCTGGAACACCTCCATGGAGAGCAGCTTCCGCAGCGCTTCGAGGTCGCACCGGGCATAAGCATTCAGCACCGCCTCGAAAGCGCGCCCCGCACCGCTCAGGAAGGCGTCCTGACTGAATTCCGGATCAAGTCTGCAAATCTCTGACATACGTGAGTCCTGCGAGACAGCGGCACCGCCTGCCTCGCGCCGCTTCGTAGCAGTCGCTGCCCGGCTGCCGGTCTGTTGCTCTCCGGCGAAAAGCTGCAGGGCGAACAGGACCGCCCACCAAAGGGAGAGCGCGACGATTACGGGAGCGTTGTTTGCGACCTCTGCGGCCTCGTTCACGGCGGCCTCCGCTCATCGTATCCGAGGGAGTGAACTGAATTGATGGTACGGCGGCGGCGAGGATAGCGTCCATTCGAGCGTGGTAGCGCCCTCGCCCCAAGGGTTGGCTCCGGCCACGCGCTTCCGGGCAAAGGCCTCGGCCACCGCGACGAAGAAGACAAGGAGGCCCACGGCCGAGATGTAGGAGCCGACCGACGAGACGAAATTCCACCCTGCGAAGGCATCAGGGTAGTCGGCGTAACGACGCGGCATTCCTGCCATCCCCAGGAAGTGCTGCGGGAAGAAGACCAAGTTGACCCCGACGAACATCAGCCAGAAATGCAGGCGACCGAGCGTCTCGCTCATCATGTAGCCCGTCATCTTCGGGAACCAGTAGTAGAACGCGGCGAAGATTGCGAAGGCGGCGCCGAGCGACAGCACGTAGTGGAAATGCGCGACGACGTAATAGGTATCGTGCAGGACGCGGTCGATGCCGGGACTGGCCAGCACGACGCCGGTGACGCCACCGATCGTGAAGAGCAGGACGAAGCCTGTTGCCCAAAGCATCGGCGTCTTGAAGCTGATAGAGCCGCCCCACATGGTGGCCAGCCATGAGAACACCTTCACGCCCGTCGGCACGGCGATGATCATCGAGGCGAAGGCGAAGTAGCGCTGCGAATCGAGCGAGATGCCGGTCGTGAACATGTGATGCGCCCAGACCAGGAAGCCGATGATGCCGATTGCGACCATGGCGTAGGCCATGCCGAGATAGCCGAACACCGGCTTCCGGGAGAAGGTAGAGATCACGTGGCTGACGATGCCGAAGCCCGGCAGGATCATGATGTAGACCTCCGGATGGCCGAAGAACCAGAACAGGTGCTGGTAAAGGATCGGATCGCCTCCTCCCGCGGGTACAAAGAAGGTCGTACCGAAGTTGCGGTCGGTGAGTAGCATCGTGATCGCGCCCGCGAGCACCGGCAGCGAGAGCAGCAGCATGAACGCCGTAACCAGCATGGCCCAGGCGAAGAGCGGCATCTTGTGCATCGTCATGCCCGGCGCGCGCATGTTGAAGATGGTCGTGATGAAGTTGATCGCCCCGAGGATGGAGGATGCGCCGGACAGGTGGATGGACAGGATGACGAGATCGACCGCTGGACCGGGCTGGCCCTCCGTGGAGTAGGGCGGATAGAGCGTCCAGCCGCCTCCGTGTCCGAGGGCACCGGGCGCGCCGGGGACGAACAGCGACAGGATGAATAAGACGAGTGAAGCCGCGAGCAGCCAGAACGAGATGTTGTTCAAGCGCGGGAAGGCCATGTCCGGTGCGCCGATCATGATCGGGACGAACCAATTGCCGAATCCGCCGATCAGCGCCGGCATGATGACGAAGAAGATCATCACCAGCCCGTGCGAACTGACGATCACATTAAAGACGGTCGGATCGGAGAAGAGTTGCAGGCCGGGTTCCTGGAGTTCCATACGCAGCGCGACCGATAGTCCGGTGCCAAGAATTCCTGAGAGCATGGACAGGCAAAGATAGAGTGTCCCGATGTCCTTGTGGTTGGTTGAGAACAGCCAGCGCGACGCGAAGCCCGGTTTTGGATCCTTCACGGTGACGGCCGCATCCACTTCACTCTCCCTATCACTCTGGCCGGACCCGGTGCGAGCCAGGACCTTCGGCCGCTCGGTTACTCGGTGATGACGATGTCCATGGGAATGTCATGCGGTTGCGGATAGATGGTGGGCAGTCTGCCATGCGCGTAGCCGACGCCGATCGTGAGGGGCTTCTTCGCCATCGCCGCCAGCGTCCGGTCGAAGAAGCCGCCGCCATATCCGAGCCGATAGTGCTCCTGGTCGAAGCCGACGAGCGGCGCGATCACGGCAGAGGGCTGCACGGCGGGCCCGCGGGAGGGCACGAGGATGTTCCACACTCCGCGTTCCAGCGGATCGCCGGGGGACCAGATCCGGTACTCGAGCGGCCAGCCCTTCTGCACGACGACGGGCAGCGCGATACGGCCGCCGCGCTCGAGGAGCCTAATGCTCCAGTTGCGCAGGTCCGGCTCGCCGCGGAACGGCCAATAGGCTCCGACGATGCGGCCGCTGACGTTCCCGAGCGCTCGGTCGAGCATGACGGCGATGCGGTTCGACCGCGCCTCGCGCTCGTCCGCAGAGAGCGCGAGGCGCTCGGCGATCAGCCGTTTGCGTTCGGCCTTCCTCCACCTGAGGACATCAGTCCAGCAGTCCTGACGGACGGTCTCGATGCTGTAGTCAGGCGACAGTTCGTGCATGAAGCACGGCGGTGACGCGTACCCGACGTCTTCTCGTTCGTCTTGCATGGTTCAAGTCCAGCTTGTGCTGGACCAAAGCTGCCCGTCACAAAGGAAGAAGGCAAACGGAATTAAATGCTGTATGACTGCAAAATTATTGCATATTGGCGGTAATCATGGACATCGACCGCGCGCGCACCTTTCTGGAAATCGTCCACACGGGAAGCTTCTTGAAGGCGGCGGACCGGCTTCACGTCACCCAGACGACGGTAAGCGCCCGCATCCGCACCCTGGAGGAGGAACTCGGCCGCAGGCTGTTTGATCGCAACCGCAGCGGGGCCACCCTGACGGCCGCGGGCAGGGAATTCGAGCGCTTTGCCCAATCCTTCGTCCAGGTATGGGAGCGGGCGCGCCAGCAGCTCAAGATACCGCCGGGGCGAACCAGCGTGATCGCCCTCGGCGGCGAACTCAGCCTGTGGAATCCGATGCTGCTCGACTGGCTCGTCTGGATGAAGAGGAAGCAGCCGGAGGTCGCGATACGCGCGCATGTCGGCGTTCCCGATCAACTGATCGAGCAACTGAGGACGGGCGTCCTGGACGTAGCGGTGCTCTACGCGCCGAAGCTTCTGCCAGGCTTCAGGGTGGAACTCGTCGAGGAGGAGCAACTCGTTCTCGTAAGGGCCCGTGGCATCGATGGCGAGGAGGGCAGTCCCGACTACGTCCACGTCGATTGGGGTCCGCAGTTCGCGGCGCAGGACGGTTTCGGCCAGGCCGCTTTCGGGGAGCCTGGCCTGCTTGTCGGCCTCGGCCCGCTGGGACTGGGATATATACTGCGCGCCGGCGGCATGGGCTATTTCCGCAAGGGAGCGGTGACCCCGCACCTGGAAACGGGCCAGTTGGAACTCGTCGAGGGCGCGCCGCAGTTCACCTATCCGGCCTATGCCGTCTATCCGGAGTTCGCGGAGGCCCGGAGCGACGTGCAGGAAGCCCTACGCGGCCTCAAGGAAGTGGCGGCCTGATCCTGCAGTCTAAGACCGATCGGAAACGGAGGGCCGGGCCTGCAGCAGGGTGTCGATGACGAGTTCCCGGCCGGCGCGGCTGATTCCGATGCCCTCAGGCCGCGCTGCTGCCAGTCCGAGGCGGATCAATCGGGCGCCCGTCTCGTCGGCGAGGTCCGGATACGGTCCGCGGTTCAGGCGCTTCAACGCGGTCTTCTCGTCCTGGCTGAGTTCGTCCCATGCGACCTTCGTTGCGGTTGCGGCGCCCTCCGGCACAATTACTGCCGCGCGACGTGAGTGGCGCGAAGCGCGGCTGCGCCTCAAGGCACGTCGTCCATTGCGGCGGTCCCGCCTTCGCCTTCGAGAATGGAGAGGCGGCGCACGTCGGTCCGGCTGAACTTGAGCCGAACGCCTACGCCGCCTCCATTCTCGGCTATGAAGTAAGCGCCTGCCGCCTCGAGCGCGCGCTGGAGCTTGGCGTTCTCGGCGACATCGGGGTTGCCCAGCTTGCGTTCGAACGCTTCGATGACTGAGGTGTCCACGCCGGAGCTTCGGGCGAGGGTTTCCCGCGTCCATTCCACCAGCGCACGGGCTGCGCGGCACTGCGATCCGGTCAGCATGGTCGATTTGCCCTCATGGGAGGTCATAGGTCGAGCAGTGGTGCAGTTCGGCGGCGTGGAAGGCGAACGCCTCGATGTCGCCATGCCGTCCCTCGAATCTTCCAAGCATTTCCGCCTTGAGGAAGAACCAGGGCCCCGGCAATCCGTTTCCGCTCGACCTTATCGCTACCGCCGAAACGAAGGGACGGCCGGCGTGCGCGTCTTCTTCCATCAGTTCTTCGAGCATGCGCCACAGCAGCTTGCTGTCCCTCCCGAGTCCGGGGAGCTTGCTTGCTATCCTTTCGTAGGTGAGCGGTATCCCTTTGCGGGCCTGCTCAGCGAGCATCCGGCGCAGGCGCAATTTCAGGCCGTCGGAGGTATCCCTGCCGCCGGATCGCTCCGTTTCTGGAACTGCAATGCTCGTGTCATCGCTACCAAACTGCTCAATCATCAAATCCGCCTCACGCATTGGCGACGCCGGATGGATTCCTACTGATCGACGCAGCGGACGAATGGCGGCGTCAACCCAAATCTCTTCCAGCCGGGTAGCGGAGTCCAACGAATATAGTCGGAGGCTAGAAGCAGAAATTTTGCATGATGCATTGGAATGCAGTGGCCCGTGGGAGGTTGTCGCGGCCGGCCTGAACAGACGAGCCATTCAGGCTCGTCAATCATCGACACCATCAGATGCTGCCGGAAAATCCGTGTAGCTCGGTATGATGGCGATGTCCGAGGAGAGCGTGGAATCTCGCCGCTCGTGGTCCAGGGGGTCGGCGACGGTCCCCACGCCGGCAAGCGTTCGGTGTGGTGATCTGGGTGAAGACCCTGGCGCCCTCCCCCTTCAGGGCGGCCGTGATCTCTTAAAGGAGCGGCAGGCTTTCAGCGCTGGGTCCGGCCAGACCCGCCGCGCGGCCGAGCGAAGTGCGGTGAACGCGCAGCGGGTCCAACTGATGTGAACCAAGGGAGTTTTCGCATGACCACGCATTCACGATGCGCAAGCCGCGGGACGGCTCTATACAGCCCATGCCACCGCGTTTAACGGTCGCGAAGGGCGAGTGACCACGGATGACGCCGCGCTCGATCTCGTGCTCGTGCGACCCAAGGAAATGGGTGGGCCGGGCGGTCAGGGCACCAATCCCGAGCAGCTTTTTGCCTGCGGCTACTCCGCCTGTTTCGGAGCCACTCTCCAGGCCCTCTCGCGCGCGCGCAAATTGCCCCTGGCTCAAAACGAAGTGGTTGCCCATATCGGCTTGGTTCGGCGCGACGAAGGCCGATTTGTCCTCTCGGCCGATCTCGAAGTCACGCTGGCGGGTTTGTCTCAGGAAGATGCCGAGTCTCTGGTGCAGGCTGCGCATGAAACCTGCCCCTACTCGATTTCGATCAAGGCCACCGTTGACGTGGGAATTTCCCTGAAGGTCGTCGAGGCCTGAACCTGTAGCGGCTACCTGACAAACAGGGGGTCGCCCCAGGCCAAACAGATCCAACGGCGAATTCATTCGAGATCGACGTTGGATCCAGATTTTTCACTCCGTGCCGGCACGAACGGCAAGCGCGGCCGGCGCACAGGGATGACCGCAAGGTCCTTGACCAAAGTTCTGGTGTCCGGCAGGGCGCTGCGCGCCCTGCCGGACACGCCCTACAGGGAAGGAACCGCCGGGTCCGACACACCTATGGGTGCGGGAGATCGAACTCCGAAGTAACCTCCAGCCCACGGTCCTGGCGCGCTTCGACACCTTCGGGCGGGCGGTGTGCGGTAAGCACTCTGTCGCGCTCGCGGATCAGTTCGGCTATTTCGCCCTCGTAGCCGGTGAAGATCGCCGTCAGCCAGCGATTCACGAGATAGGACGGCCGCGGCATCTGCACGTCGAAGCGCGGCAAGAGCGCGATCGTGCCTTCCGCATCCAGCCAGTCGTCGCCAACGACCCACTGGTTCACAGTGAAGAGCCGCAGCATACGTCCATAGGAATCGACGCCTACGGCCGCCAGATGATGGATCGGTCCATTCATCCCTTGCGGACGTAGGAAGCAGTGAAAGTGGCCATGCTCGAGGGCACCTTCCGCTGCCGGGTGGCAATGATAGAACCACTGCGCGCCGCTCGCCGGATCGAACACGTCGCCGGGCGGATAGTGCTCCCAAGCTGTGATTTCGCTCGTCTCCCGAAAAATCTCGCTGAGCATGTTGAGTCCGCCCTTGGCGAGCAGGCTTTGGCAGAAGGCGATTTCTGCCAGTGCGCGGCCTCTCGCGTCTTCCACCATCGTTACTCCTATCCTTCCGGCAGAGGCTTTGGCGGCGGCGGAGGCGCAAGCTTGGGCTTTGCCGGCGGGGGAGGCGGCGCCAGCTTGGCCGGCGCGGCAGCAGGGGGTGGTGGTGGCGCCAGCTTGGCTGGAGCGGCGGCACAGGGCGCACCGGCGGCGCAAGGTGCGGCGGCAGGCGGCGGAGGCGCCGCCAGCTTGGCTGGAGCGGCGGCACAAGGCGCACCGGCGGCGCAAGGTGCGGCGGCAGCGCAAGGCGCGGCGGCGGTGGGCGTTGCGGCCGCGCAGGGAGCACTGCCGGCCGAGGCCGGCGCGGCAGCCTGTGTCGACGCGGGTGGGACGGGATGATTATAGTGGTCGACTGCCACTGCGGCCGTTGCCGCTGCGAGGGCGGCACCGAAGAGGAGCGAATTCCTGGCCGTCATTTCTTCGCGAACCCGTCGAGGCCGAAAAAGGGGCGCGCCCAGATTCCGACGAAGGAGCCGGCGAAGGCGGCGGCGAACCACAGCCAGCCGTGCAGGCTGCCAGAAGCAATGCCGGAAAATAGTGCGCCGATGTTGCAGCCGAAGGAAAGCCGCGCGCCGTAGCCCATCAGCAGGCCGCCGACCACCGCCGCCAGGAAGGAGCCGAGCGGGATCTTCGCCCTCGGCGCGAACTTGCCTGCGAGGCTCGCAGCGAGTGCCGCGCCCAGGATGATGCCGAAGTTCATGACCGAGGTCACGTCGGCGAGCACACTGGAGTTCAACGCTTTCTGCGGGCCGGGCCAGTTCCAGAAGGCCCAGCTCTCGACCGGGACCCCGACGACCTGCGCCGCCTTCGCGCCCCACAGGCCGAAGCCGAACGTGACCGACCATGGATGGCCGGCGAGCAGCAGCGTGGCGATATTTAGCAGGGCCATCAGCAGCCCGGCTCCGACCAGCGGCCATGGTCCATTGAGCAGCCAGGTCCAGCCCGGACGGGACGGCGCCGGTTCGCGCTCGACGTCGCCATGCGTGCGACGCTCGATCAGCGCCGTCACCAGCGCGACCAGGCCGAGCGCGGCGAGCGTGGCGAAAATGGCCGTACCGGTGCCGAACTGCCGGCCCATGTCGATGGTCCCGTAGGAAGCCAACTCCAGCCACCAGGGAAGGTGAGCCGTGCCGACGACCGCGCCGACGATGAAGAAGGCGAGCGTCACCAGCATGCGGGAGGAGCCGCCGCCGACCGTGAACAGGGTACCTGAGCCACAGCCGCCGCCGAGTTGCATACCTAGTCCGAACATGGCCGCGCCGATCAGCACGGAGACACCGACCGGCGCCAGTGCGCCGACCAGCGGCTGCCCGCCGAGGCTGCCGGCAGACAAAAGCGGGATCATCGCCATCGCGGCAACCCCAATCATCAGCATCTGGGCACGGATGCCACGCCCGCGACGCTCCACCACCATGCGGCGCCAGCCGCCAGTGAAGCCGAATGAGCCGTGGTAGAGCGCGGCCCCCAGCAGGCCGCCGACGGCGAACAGCGCGGCCTGCCGCAGGTCGACGAAGTGGGCGATCGCAAGGCAGCCGACCAGCAGGGCGCCGCCCGCGACGAGAGCCGGCGCGCGGTCGATCACTGCCGGCGGCAGGTATTTGGGAGGGGAAACGGTGATGTCGGACATTTGCGATTTCGGCCGCTCATGCGGCATGCTTCAAAATAAGAGATGTCCGGAAAGCTCCGGACGTCCACCTGCCTCTTTCCGAGCCCGCCTCCGGCGGAGCCCGCCGGGTGCCGTCAGCTGCCCGACTTGTTCTCGACCGGACGCGCCGGATCGGCCGTCCATTCGGCCATCGAGCCGTCATACATGCTGGTGTTCTTGTTCCCCAGCACCTCGGAGAGCCCAAACCAGGCGACCGAGGCCCAATGGCCAGTATTGCAGAAGGTGATGTTCTTCTCGTCCGCGCCGAGGCCCACCGCCTCGGTCAGCGCCTTGACCGTCTCGGGCCGGGCGAAGAGCGCATATTCGGCGCTGTAGAGCTTGGAGTGCTCGATGTTGATCGCGCCGGGGATGGTGCCGTTGGCGCGGACGACCGGGCTCTTCGACTTGCCTTCATACTGCTCGGCCGGGCGCCCGTCGACGAGCTTCACGCCTTGCTTCAGCGCGGCCTCCACTTGCTCGGTTGTCGCCAGCAGATCGTCGCGCGGCTCGGCTGAGAATTTTGCCGGCTCCGGCTTCGCCGGCTCGGCCGAGCGGGCCCCTCCGGCGGCATCATACTGGCGCCAGCCGCCATCGAGGATCGAGACCTCGTCATGGTCGAGATATTTGAAGGTCCAATAGACACGGGTGGCGCCTCCGAACTCCGTCGAATCCGTGCCCCAGGGCACGATGACAACATGGTCGTCATCGTCGATGCCGAGATCGCCGATCAGTTTGGTGATCTGGTCGAGCGGCGGTAGCATGCCGGGTATGCCGTTCACTTCGGTGCGCCAGCCGGCGGTAGCATAAGGGGCGACGACGGCATCCTGGATATATGGCTTGTCGCCGAGGTCGGTCTCAGCGACATTGTCGCGGATGTCGAGAACAACGACGTTTTCCTTGCCGGCATTCGCCTTCAACCATTCCGCATCGACGAGCGGACGGATTTCGTCGGCGAATGCGGGAACAGCGAGTAACGACAGCGTAAACGCCAACAAAGCGATGCGCATTGAAGAGACTCCCAAGGTTTGATTGTCACGGCTTCGGCCCTAGGCCATTTCGGGGGATCATACTCTTCGACCCACGCAGAGTCACAGAACCGACTGGCGAGGGATCAGATCATCCTAGAATGATTTTTCTGTTCACTTGGGTCTGCAGGAATGACATTGCTCGTGCATCAGCGTCGGGGATCAGCCATCGCTGGCGCGTATCTCCGGGGGAGGACCTGCGCAGCAGGCCTTGAGTTTTCGAAAAGCCGGAACGCGCCTGACTGCGTCGAATGTTGCAAGCGGGCGTGCCTCAATCGAACCCACTCCCCCCGGTGGGGACATTGCGATGATCCGCCAGCGCGCGCCTGGGAAGCCTTAACGCGGCATGCCGGCCTGCCGCGGCAGTCCATCACGCTTTCCGAAGGGCGGGGCGGCATCGGGCTGAAGAACCCGCGGCCGGGGACCAACTCGCAAGAATCGTCAGGCGCGCCCCCCTGCGTGGCTTCTTCACCGATCGCACCCTGCTCGCAATCCGAAAGGTATGGGTAAGGTTTGGAGGAGCCGACGGACCGGCCGCCGACAGAGATTCCCGGAATCATCCGGTTGGTGGCGCAATCCATTGTGAATGGTGCCCAGGGGCGGAATCGAACCACCGACACGCGGATTTTCAATCCGCTGCTCTACCAACTGAGCTACCTGGGCCCCTTCGAAGACCGGCTTCAACACCGGCCCACGACGCCGGTCCGAACCGGCGAAAGCGCGGGCGTTATAGCATGCGATTGCGCCCTGTCCAGCGTCTGCGAATGCGAAAACTCATGACGCTGGGGATTCCTGGAGTTCAGATGGATCTCGGACCAGATGGGGCAATTGGCATTGCCACGATTGCTTCGGGGCAACAGCCCTGCCGGGGCTAAGTAACGCCGCCGCCCATTTTTCTCTCCGGGTCACCAATCGGTGCGCGGAACGGCGACGAAGGGGCGGGTCGCTGCGCTCACCGTGGCTCCTGGTCATCCTCGCCTTGGTCTTCCTCTTCCGTCGCCGGGATGGAATAGGCACCTGAGAGCCAGCGGTTGAGGTCGATCTCCTTGCAGCGGACCGAGCAGAAGGGATAGGTCTCGCGGCTGGATGGCTGGCCGCATTCCGGGCAGGGGCGCTTCGGCCTCAGCGGTTCTACCGTTCCGGACTTGCGTTCGCTCACGGGATTCGTCCCGAGCCCCAGTTCGCCTGGACCTTGTAGCCGTCGCCATCGAGCAGCCCCAAGGTCTCATAGAGGGGCAGTCCGACGACGTTCGTATAGGAGCCGACGAGCTTCACCACGAAGCTGCCCGCCAGCCCCTGGACGGCATAGGCGCCGGCCTTGCCGTGCCATTCCCCCGAGGAAAGATAGGCTTCCAGTTCCTCGCGCGAAAGCCGCTTGAAGCGCACCCGCGTCTCGACGAGGCGCAGGCGCACCTTGTCCCCAGGGGTAATCAAACACACGCCCGAATAGACCCGGTGCGTGCGTCCGGAGAGCAGCCTCAGGCAGTCGGCTGCCTCGTCGGATAGTTCCGCCTTGGGCAGGATGCGCCGCCCCACCGCCACCACCGTATCGGCGGCCAGGATGAAGGCGCCGTCGAAGCCCGGTTCAGCCGACAGTGCATTTCTCGCCTTCTCCGCCTTCTCGCGCGCCAGCCGCTTGGCCAGCGAACGTGGATGCTCGGCCCGCAGCGGCGTTTCATCGACATCGGCGGGAAAGATCCGGTCCGGCTCGATGCCGGCCTGTTGCAGGAGCTCGATCCGGCGCGGCGAGCCCGAGGCAAGCACGAGTTTCTGGAGGGCGCTCATGAGGGAAAGCCTGCCGCGGCAGGGTCGGTCACTTGAACCGATAGGTGATGCGGCCCTTCGTAAGGTCGTAGGGCGTCATCTCGACAAGAACCTTGTCGCCCGTGAGCACGCGGATGCGGTTCTTGCGCATGCGGCCGGCGGTGTGGGCGATGATCTCGTGCTCGTTCTCGAGCTTCACCCGGAACATCGCGTTCGGGAGCAGTTCGGTCACCACACCTGGAAATTCGAGGACTTCTTCCTTCGGCATTCGTTACCTTTGCTGGACAGGGCTCCACCCGGGCCCGAAATCGCGCGGAACCTATATGATCGCGCCTGCTTTGTGAACACGCATACGGCTTATTTGACCGCGACTCAAACGGCGAATCGGCCCGCTATCCGCGCCTTGAGCCTGTCGCGGACGTCGCGATACGCGTCCAGGATCTGCTCGCGCGATCCCGTCGCCCCGGTAGGGTCGGGCGTGGGCCAGTATTCCACCTCGACCTGAAGCGTTCGAGTCAGTTCCAGTGCGGCATGGTGCGCCTCCGGCGCCAAGGTGACAATCAGGTCGAAATAATCGTCCTCGAGGTCGGTAATCGTCTTTGCCGCATGCACGGGCGGCGTCAGACGATCCTCAGCCAGCACCGCATCGACAAAGGGATCTCGCTCGCCCCTGCGCACTCCAGCCGAGGCGATGTAGATCCGCTGCGGCAGCATGCTGCGGGCCAGCGCCTCGGCAATCGGCGATCGCACCACATTCATGCGGCACATGAACAGGATGGATCGGGGCAGGGCGCTCAAATCCCGCGTCAGCCTCGCCAGTGAAGCACACAGATCAGCGTGAACAGCCGCCGCGAGGTGTCGAAGTCGATCTCGATCTTGCCGGCAAGCCTGTCCTTGAGCGTCTGCGAGCCCTCGTTGTGAAGCCCCCTTCGCCCCATGTCGATCGCTTCGATCTTGCTGGGCGTGGAGGAGCGGATCGCCTCGTAATAGCTCTCGCAGATCATGAAGTAGTCCTTCACGATCCGACGGAAGGGCGTGAGCGAAAGTATGTGAGTGATGACTTCGCGGCCGTCCTCCCGGGACACCGCGAGGACAAGGCGGGAATCGACCAGCGACAGTTTCAGCCTGTAGGGTCCGGAAGCGGCGTCGTCGGCGGGCTGAAAACTGTTCTCCTCGAGAAGGTCGAAGATAGCGACCGCCCGCTCATGCTCGATGTCTGGAGTCGAGCGGCCGATCGACTCATCGAGTTCGATGTCGACAAGCCGGGCCTTGCTCGGGTCGCGTGCCTTCATCCCGGCAAGCCGTTGAGCCGGATCGAGACCGATCGGGCATGCGCGTCCAGCCCCTCGGCTTGCGCCAGCCGGATCGCCGCCGGCGCGAGCGCACGCAGTTGCTCCGGCCCGAGCTTCAGGATGGAACTGCGCTTCATGAAGTCGAGCACCGAAAGGCCAGACGAGAACCGCGCCGAGCGGGCGGTCGGCAGCACGTGGTTGGTACCGCCGACATAATCGCCGATCACTTCCGGCGTGTAGCGGCCGAGGAACACGGAGCCCGCGTTGTTCAGCTTTTGCAGGAAGGCCTCGGCTCCGTCGAAGGCCAGTTCGACATGTTCGGCGGCGATGCGGTTGGCGAGCGGGACGGCCTCGTCGAGGGAACTCACCAAGATGATCGCGCCGAAGTCGCGCCAACTCGCGGCCGCAGTTTCGGCGCGCGGCAGCATGGCCAACTGGCGCTCCACCGCCGCGCTCACCGCCTGTCCGAATGCTGCATCGTCGGTGATGAGGATCGATTGCGCGGCGCTGTCATGCTCCGCCTGCGCCAGCAGATCGGCGGCGATCCAGTCCGGGTCGTTCGCGGCGTCCGCGATAACCAGCACCTCGGAGGGGCCGGCGATCATATCTATCCCGACGGTCCCGAACACCTCGCGCTTGGCGGCCGCCACATAGGCGTTGCCCGGCCCGACGATCTTGGCGACAGGGCGGATCGATTCGGTGCCGTAGGCGAGTGCCGCGACTGCCTGGGCCCCGCCGATGCGATAGATCTCGTCCACCCCGGCGATATCGGCAGCGACTAGCACCAGCGGATTGATCGTGCCCCCGGAGGGCGGCACGACCATGACAAGCCGCGGGACGCCGGCGACGCTTGCCGGGACGGCGTTCATCAGCACTGAACTGGGGTAGGCCGCCGTGCCGCCTGGAACGTACAGTCCCACCGACTCGATCGGCGTCCAGCGAGTGCCGAGTTCGACCCCAATCGGATCGGCGTAGCGATCATCCGCCGGCCGCTGTCTCGAGTGATGCGCCAGGATGCGGTCGCGGGCGAATTTCAGCGCCTCAACGGTTGTCGGGTCTGCCTCCACATAGGCATGCTCGATCTCCGCACGGGTGACGGCCAGGCAGGATTGCGTGAGATCGGCGCGGTCGAACCTCAGAGTATAATCGAGGAGCGCCGCATCGCCGCGCTCGCGCACGGCGGTGATGATCTCGCGCACGGCGGCCTCGACGTCGGGGGAGGCCTCGCGCTTCGTCGTCAGGAAACGGGAAAATCGGTCCTCGAAATCGGCATCCGATGCGTGCAGGGTGATCGCCAAGATGGCTCCTCAGATAGGGTGTTTCGGCCGGGAGGCTGCTTCCCACGCGCCGCCGAGGTCGGCAAGCCTCGCCTCGATGCATTCCACCGTGAGGCGGATCGTGGCGCCTCCGGCAAAGTCGAGCTCGAGTTCCCCGCCGGGCAGATCGGCGGCATAGAAGCGGACGGCCAGCAGTTCCAAGACCTCTTCGGGCTTGTCCTTCGCCAATCCCGCCGATTTCGCGGAGACGACCCGCTCGAAGTGCAGGACGCTGTTCCGCCGCTGTGGCGTGGGCTTGAAGAACCCCTTCTGCGTCTCCCAGGCGAAGCGGTTCATCGGGACGACGAACCGTCGTTCATGGGGCATGAACCTGAGGTCGCCCGTCCTGATGATCGCATCCTGGACGTGGGCCGACACGATGTTCAGATCCTGTTCGTCGAGGGCGACAAGTTTGAGCAGGTCCATGTCGGCGTCGCAATCGGAGGGCTTTCGGCTTAACTATGCGCTCTCGCAAAGACGCGCAACTGCGGAGCGGGTTGCAGCCGCTGCGCGCAGTTGCTTAACGCGTTTTTCGAGGCGGGGTTGCTGCGCGAGAGGAACACCCGCAGCTCAGTTAACTGCCCCAAAAACGCTCGCGCCCTGGTCTGCACGGCCGACCATCGCTCGGAAGCCAGCGAACAGTTCGCGACCGAGACCGAATTCATTCACAGAAAGGTCTGTCTTGCCAGGCTCGCGGGTTTCCAGTTCCGCCGCAGGCACCAGCACGTCGAGCTTTCCGGATGCCGCATCCAGCCGGAGGACATCCCCGTCCTGGATCTTGCCGATCATACCACCGTCGAGCGCCTCCGGCGTGACGTGGATTGCGGCCGGCACTTTGCCCGATGCGCCCGACATGCGGCCATCCGTGACCAGCGCGACATGCCGGCCGCGGTCCTGGAGAACGCCGAGAACGGTAGTGAGCTTGTGCAATTCGGGCATGCCGTTGGCCTTCGGTCCCTGGAAGCGCACCACCGCGATGAAGTCGCGGTCGAGCAGACCCGCCTTGAAGGCGTCGTTCAGTCCCTGCTGGTTGTCGAAGACGACAGCCGGTGCCTCGATCACATGCCGTTCAGGCTTCACCGCCGACGTCTTGATGATCGCCTGGCCCAGATTGCCACGAAGCACCTGGAGGCCGCCGGTCGGCTGGAACGCCTTGGAATGGGGCACCAGCACCTTCTCGTCGCCGCTCGCTTCCGGGGCGGGCTCGCGCACCACCTTGCCGTCGGCGCCGAGCTTGGCCTGCACCGTATAGGCGCGTAGGCCCTCTCCCCACACGGTCTGCACGTCTTCGTGCAGCAGGCCAGCGTCGAGCAGTTCGCGGATCAGGAAGCCGAGGCCGCCGGCGGCCTCGAAATGGTTCACGTCCGCCAGGCCGTTCGGATAGACGCGCGCCAGCAGCGGCACCGCGTCTGACAGATCGGAGATGTCCTGCCAGGTCAGCGAGATGCCCGCTGCCGCAGCCATCGCGATCAGATGGATGGTGTGGTTGGTCGAACCGCCGGTGGCATGCAGCCCGACCACCCCGTTGACGATCGAGCGCTCGTCGATCATGCGCCCGACGGGCGTGTATTCGTTGCTGAGCGCGGTGATCGCCAAAGCCCGCTTCGCGGCTTCCCTGGTCAGGGCGTCGCGCAGGAGCGTGCCGGGATTGACGAAGGACGTGCCGGGAATGTGCAGGCCCATGATCTCCATCAGCATCTGGTTGGAGTTCGCGGTGCCGTAGAAGGTGCAGGTGCCCGGTCCGTGGTAGGATTTCGATTCCGCTTCGAGCAGTTCGGCGCGGCTGACCTTTCCTTCGGCAAAGAGCTGCCGGACGCGCGCTTTCTCATCGTTAGGCAGGCCCGAGGTCATCGGTCCCGCCGGGATGAAGACGGCGGGCAGGTGGCCGAAGGTGAGCGCCGCGATCGCCAGGCCTGGGACGATCTTGTCGCAAATGCCGAGATAGACCGCGGCATCGAACATGTTGTGTGAGAGCCCGACGGCCGTCGCCATCGCTATGATGTCGCGCGAGAACAGCGAAAGCTCCATGCCGGGCTGGCCCTGCGTGACGCCGTCGCACATGGCAGGCACGCCGCCCGCGACCTGCGCCACGCCACCCGCCTCCTTCGCGGCCTGCTTGATCAGGGCAGGGAAGCTCTCGAACGGCTGATGCGCCGAAAGCATGTCGTTGTAGGAAGTGATGATGCCGAGGTTCGGCATGACTTCTCCACTTAGCGCCGCTTTGTCGCCAGGCGCGCAGGCGGCAAAGCCGTGAGCGAGATTGCCGCAGGAGAGCGTGGACCGGTGGGGCGAACGCGATGCTGCCTCGTCGACCCGCTGCAGATAGGCTTCCCGGCTAGCGCGCGAGCGCTCGCGGATTCGCTCTGTGACGGACTCGATCTCTCTCCTGACGGCCATTGCAAACCTTCCTCTATGGTGCGGGTCTTCCGTGGGAGGACGGTGACCTGCGGAATTCAGGGAGCCCAGAAAACCTCGACAGGTTTTCGCGCGTGCTCGAAGACCGCGCGGATCGGCAGATCCTTGCCGCGCAGCACCGAGGCCAGCACCTGACGCTTGGCTTCGCCCTCGATGTGGAGCGCGACGAACGGCGCGCCGATAATCGCCGGCATGGTCAGCGTCAGCCGCGGCTCGCCGGCGCTTGTCGCGTGAACAGGGGCGACAACCGCCTCGTTTGTAGGCGAAAGCAGGGCCGGCAACTGATCGGCATCGGGGAAGAACGAAGCTGTATGGCCGTCCCCACCCATGCCGAGCACGACGGCGTCGATGGGCAACCCAAGTTTGCGCAACACGCCATCCGCTTCGGCTGCCGCCGTTTCAATGGTCATGCCTTCGCGGAAAAGTCCGGTGAAACCGGCAGCCGCCGCCTTTCCCTGCAGGAGGTTCTCGCGCGCAAGCCGTGCGTTCGACCGCGGTGAGTCCTCCGGCACGAACCGTTCGTCGACCAGCGTGACCGTCACGCGAGGCCAGTCGATATGCGCATCCGACAGGGTGCGGAAGAACAGGGCCGGCGTCGTTCCGCCGGACACGGCAAGCAGGGCCTTGCCGCGCCGTTCGATCGCGGCGGTCAGGACATACGCCACCTTCTGCGAAAGCTCCTCGGCGAGCGCTTCCCGCGTCGGCAGTTCGTGAAGATCAACCGTGACAGCGGCCATGGCCGACGCTTCAGCTTTCATGCCAGGTGCGGCCGTCACGCTCGATCAAGGCGATCGAGGCGGAAGGGCCCCAGGTGCCGGCTGTGTAGCTCTGAACCTCCTGATTGTTCTCGGTCCAGGCGTTCTGGATAGGATCAATCCAATTCCAGGCAGCCTCGACCTCGTCCCGACGCATGAACAGCGTCTGGTTGCCGCGCACGACATCCATGATCAGCCGCTCATAGGCGTCGGGATTGCGCCCGGTGAAGGCCTCGGCGAAGCTGACGTCGAGCGAGATCGGCCGCAGCCGCATGCCGCCGGGGCCGGGATCCTTGATCATGATGAACTGCTTCACGCCCTCGTTCGGCTGGAGCCGGATGACGAGCTGATTCGCGCTGACGTTACCCGCCGACTCGCCGAAGATGTTGTGTGGGATCGGCTTGAACTCGATCACGATCTCGGAAACCCGTGAGGCCAGCCTTTTGCCGGTGCGCAGGTAGAACGGCACGCCTGCCCAGCGCCAGTTGCCGATCTCGGCCTTGATGGCGACGAAGGTCTCGGTCCGGCTGCTGGCGTTGCCAAGCTCGTCCAGGTAGCCCTTCACCGCGCCGGTGGCCGAAGCGCCAGCCTTGTATTGCCCGCGCACGGTATGCTTCGGCGCCTCCTGGCCGTTGATGCGCTTCAGCGAGCGCAAGACCTTCAGCTTCTCGTCCCGGACGGCATCGGCATCCATCGAGGACGGCGGCTCCATGGCGACGAGGCAGAGGAGCTGCAGCATGTGGTTCTGCACCATGTCGCGCAGCGCGCCGGCCTTGTCGTAGTAGGTGATGCGGTCTTCCAGGCCCACCGTCTCGGCGACGGTGATCTGCACGTGGTCGATGTGCGCGGAGTTCCAGAGTGGCTCGTAGAGCGCGTTGGCGAAGCGCAGCGCTGCCAGATTCTGGACCGTCTCTTTGCCGAGATAGTGGTCGATGCGGAAGATCTGATGCTCGCCGAAAGCCGAGCCGATCGTATCGTTGAGCTGGCGCGCCGAGGCCAGGTCGCGGCCGATCGGCTTCTCCACGATGATGCGGGATTGTTCCGTGATCAGTCCGTTGTCGCGAAGCTTTTGCGCGATCTCGCCGAACAAGGCGGGCGCCACGGCAAGGTAGAAGGCACGGACGGCGTCGCTGTCGCCGAGCACCTTCTTCAGCCGGGAGAAGCCTTCGCCTGAGGAGGCATCGATCGAGATGTAGGAGAGCCGGTCGAGGAACCTGTTAAGTTCGCCCTCTTCGATGTCCGATTCCGCCACATGTGCCCGGATCGCCTTGCTGGCGAATTCACGGAAATCCGTGTCCGTGAGCTTGCTGCGCGATGCGCCGATGATTCGGGTGGGCTCGGAGAACTGGTGATCGCGCTGCCTGTGATAGAGTGCGGGCAGAAGCTTGCGCTCTGAGAGGTCGCCGGTCCCGCCGAAAATGACGAAATCAAACGGCTCGACGGGGATGATCTGACTTGTCATGGAAGGGAGCCTCGTCCGCAATGGCGCTGCCGCAGCACCAGAATTTCAATCGATTTAGCCAAGCGCCTGCCGAATGTCAAACAACGGCACGTGATCTTGCGATACGCGGAATATGGCGCGGCTTCTTTCGAATTCAGCGTGCATGCACCATAGTGGGCGTTTCGGCGCAAGGGCAAAGGAGTTGCTGATGGGAGTGCCGCAATCCGCTGCGGGGCCTGCGGGCGAGGCCTTTCTTCAATGGATCGACGGCCGGCAGGTGGATGCCGTTTCGGGTGCTCGAATCGAAGTCGCATGTCCGTCCAACGGCCACGTCTTCGCCTCGTTCCCGGCCTCCGGAGCGGAGGACGTTGACCGCGCCGTGCGATCGGCCCGCCACGCCTTCGATGAGGGCCCATGGGGACGCATGCCGGCTTACGAGAGGGGGCGTCGACTGACGGCTCTGTCCCGATTGGTCGAATTGCACGGCGATGAACTCGCTGCCTTGGAGTCGCGCGATACCGGTAAGCCGGCACGCCAGGGCAGGGCGGATGTCACCGCCACGATCCGCTATTACGAATTCTATGGAGGCGCTGCGGACAAGGTCCACGGCGACACCATACCCTTCCTCGACGGCTACACGGCACTTACCCTGCGCGAACCGCACGGAGTGGTGGCAGGCATCATCCCCTGGAACTATCCGCTCCAGATTCTTGCGCGCGTGCTCGGTGCGGCTTTGGCGATGGGCAATACGCTGGTGATCAAGCCGGCGGAGGACGCCTCGCTGACCGCGCTGCGCATGGCTGAACTCGCGCTGGAGGCAGACATTCCGCCCGGCGTCGTCAATGTCGTCACCGGCTACGGGCGAGAAGCCGGCGCGGCCTTGGCCGGCCATCCGCTCGTAGACTACGTCACCTTCACCGGATCGCCCGCTACCGGCACTGCCATTCAGAAGGCGGCGGCCGGGAACAATCGCGGGGTGACGATGGAACTCGGCGGCAAGTCGCCGCAGATCGTCTTCGCCGACGCCGATCTCGAGGCGGCAATCCCCGTGCTCGTCAACGCCATCATCCAGAACGGTGGCCAGACCTGCTCGGCCGGCAGCCGCGTGCTGATCGAACGCAGCGTCTTCGACTGTGTCGCTAGCGAACTGGCGGAGCGCTTCTCCGCTCTTGTGGCGGGGCCGCACGATGCCGACCTCGACCTTGGTGCGCTCATCAACGAGCGCCAGAGGAGCCGCGTTGCCGCCATGGTGGCCGCTGCCGAGGAGGCCGGCACACCGGTTTTGGCGCGCGGCTCGATTGCGAAGGGCGCGCCCGACGGAGGCTACTATTTCGCGCCGCTGCTCTTCGGAGCGACCGATCCGAGGGCCGAGATAGCCCAGGAGGAGGTGTTCGGCCCGGTGCTGACCCTCTTTCCCTTTGAAGACGAGGCCGAAGCGGTGCGGCTCGCCAACGGAACCGACTACGGGCTTGTCGCAGGCATCTGGACACGCGACGGCGCGCGCCAGCACCGGCTCGCCAAACGGGTGAGGGCAGGGCAGGTCTTCGTCAACGCCTATGGCGCGGGCGGCGGGGTCGAACTGCCGTTCGGCGGTTTCCGTAGATCCGGCCACGGCCGGGAAAAGGGGCTGGAGGCGCTCCATGACATGTCGGCCACGAAGACCGTCGTGTTCAGGCATGGGTGACTTACGCGCTCTCGTCTTGATCGAGCGGACTGCAGCTTGGGGGGAAATGGCATCATGAGCCGACTGAAAGACAAGGTTGCGATTATCACCGGCGCCGCATCGGGCTTTGGCGAGGGCATGGCGCGCCGCTTCGCCGAAGAGGGCGCAATGGTCGTCGTCGCGGACCTCAATGCCAGAGGCGCCGAGCGGGTCGCCCAGGAGATCGGTGAGAGCGCGATCGCCATCGCCACGGACGTCTCGCAGCGTTCAGAGATCGACGAGATGGTCTATGCGGCCAGGAGCGCGTTCGGCCGCGTCGACATCATGGTCAACAACGCGGGCTACACCCATGCCAACGGCGCTCTTCTTCACGTCGACGAGCAGAGCTTCGACCTCATCACCGCAGTGAACATGAAGGCGATCTACTATTCGACGCTGGCCGTCGTTCCGATTATGGAGCGCCAGGGCGGCGGCGTGATAATTACCACGGCCTCGACCGCCGGGCTGAGACCGCGCCCGGGCCTGACTTGGTATAATGCCTCGAAAGGCTGGGCGATCACCGCGACGAAGTCGATGGCGGTGGAGCTTGCGCCCAAGAACATCCGGGTCAACTGCCTCTGCCCTGTTGCAGGAGAGACCGGGATGCTGGCGCAATTCATGGGAGAGGACACGCCGGAACGGCGCGCGCAGTTCAAGTCGGTGATCCCGCTCGGGCGGTTCTCGACCCCGCTCGACATCGCCAACGCCGCCCTGTGGCTGGCATCCGACGAGGCGACCTTCATCACCGGCGTCGCGCTGGAGGTCGACGGCGGCCGGTGCGTGTGAGGCAGGGCGCCGAATTCGCGGCCCTTTTCCCTCTCCCCTTTGGGGGGAGAGGTGCCGAGCGGAGAGGAGGATGCGAACGAACGCCAACCTATCGGTCTGCAGATGCCAGCCTACAAGCGCCGCCCGCTGCCGTGTAGGGAGCCGGACTTACGACTTCCCGCCGTTTTGCAGGAACTTCTTGTAAACGTAGCCCCGCTTGCCCTTGTAGACGATCTCGCACCAGCCTTTGCACGACACGACTTGCACCTGCTCCTTCGCTGGGATCGTCAGGAGGGCGGTGCCGTCATTGTCCGGCTTGGCCCGCATGGTTACGCCTTGCGTCACGCGGGTGCCAGATTCTCCGGCCTTCTTCGTGTCGTCGTCGTCCGCCTTCGCGGCGGCCTTCTTCGGCTTGTCACTGGAAGGCTTCTCCGGCCTCACGCTGGCTACCGTAGTCGCCTCGTCGGTCTTGGCCGCCTGCTTCGCCTTTGCAGGCTTCTCTTCGGCCGGCTCCTCGCTGATATAGGCCGCCACGAGATCGCTGCCCGGGACGGGCGCCTGTATCTTCTGGGCCGCGGCGAGTTCGCTCGAAGGCGCAGTCACATTCTTGCCTGCCGACTGGCTCCAGCGGGGATCGGAAGATGCGAGCGGCTCCGGGTCCAGCAGCACAGGGTTCACCGCAGGAGCCTGTTTGGGCCGCTGTACGGAGAATGGTCGATCTCCCTTGGAATCGCTTACCTGAGCCTCGGCCGCTGGCGCGGTCCCCCGCGCCTTTGTGGTGGGAACTGCGCCCTCTGCATCGGCGGCAGGCGCCGGTGCGGCGACTGCTGACGCAATGCGCGGTGCGCTCTCCATTCTGCTGAGTATCTCACGCCCAGTTTCGGAAGGCATGACCATCCAGATGGCCGTACCAGCGAGGCCGACCAGAGCTGCGCTGCCCACGCCGGCGACGATCAGGTGCGAGCGCACCCGCAATTCACTCCAGACCGAAGGTCTAGGGCTATAGTGAAGGTCCAGCGATACGCGCCGGCTCTTCGACTTGGAGCCAAACCACCCCTTCAAAATATACCTCTCCTGCGCCGTACCGATTTTTTACCGGCTTTGCGCTCTACTCACCTCAACCAGAATTGCCCTCGGCAATATCAACGGGGCTCCCTCCGAAGAACCTGTTGACTGTAACATCGTGGGCACAGAATGTGGCTACTCTGAGCCCGGAATTGGGATTTCCCACCGAAAATCTGGGGCGAATAGACCATTTAGCCCTTTTCGCCGCCCGAGTGCAACCTATGCGCTGTGGGTTTTGCCTGTTACACCCTAGGGCGGATATGGGTCACGCCGGATGCGAGACGCGGCGCGCTCCGGCCTCGGCTTTGGGGAGCGGCTCCTTCTCCTGGAAGCAATGCGCGATGATGGCGCAGCGGGTCAGAACCTGTCGCGCAGCGCGTACCAGTTGAGCGCAAGGAATAGCAGGGGAGCGCGGAAGCGCCGGCCGCCCGGGAAGGGAGGTATCCTCAACTCCTCGAAAAGCTTCAGCCTGTTGCGATTGCCGGTCACTGTTTCGGCGTAGAGCTTGCCCACGAAGTTCGCCAGCATCACGCCATGCCCGGAATAGCCACCGGCGGAGATGACATTGGGCATCACCTCGCGCACGAACGGTTTGCGGGGCAGGGTGATGCCCACATACCCACCCCAGCCATGTGTGATCTTCACGTCCTTCAGGGCCGGGTAGATCTCGGCGATCTGCCTGCGGATGTGGATATGGATGTCCTTCGGATCATTGACCGCATAGACCTCGCGGCCGCCGAACAGCAACTCACCGGTCTTGACGCGTCGGAAGTAGCGGACGACGAAACGCGAATCCGAAACCGACTCCCCGCCGGGAAGGACGGGGCTGTCGTCGCCCAGCGCTACGGTCGCTCCGATGAAGGATCCGATTGGCATGATGTGCGAGGCGCTGACCGGCTCGAGGACGTTGCCGTGGGCATTGGTGGCGACGAGCGCGTTGTCGGCCGTGATCGTTCCTCTGGGCGTGAAGATTTGGACCTTTCCGCCGCTCGAGGCGATGCCGGTTGAGGGCGTATTCTCGAACAGCGCCGCTCCGGCCGCCGCGGCCACTCTCGCCGTTCCGACAAGAAGCTTCATCGGATGGATGTGGCCCGTGCCGGCATCGCGGACGCCGCCGACGTAATGCGTCGAACCCATACGCTGCGCCGTTTCGGCAGCATCCATGATCGACAGGTGCGGGTAGTTGAAGCGCGTCGCCATCGCTTCCGCATGCGCAACGTACTCGGGCAACTCGCGCGTCTTGTGCGTGACGTTCAGGTGACCCGGCCGGAACTCGATGTCTATGTCGTTGACGCGCGCGAATTCGAGCAGATGCGCCTTGGCCTCCTCGGCAAGGTCGAACAGGGCCTTGGCGCGCTCGAAGCCGAGTTCCGCCTCCAGTTCCTCCGCTCCGGCGCGCTGTCCGGTGCCGAGTTGGCCGCCGTTCCGGCCCGAGGCCCCGTCGCCGAAACGATGCGCTTCGATCAGCGCAACCGAGGTACCGGCCTTCGCCAGATGGACCGCCGCCGACAGCCCCGTATAGCCGCCGCCGACGATTGCGACGTCCACGCGCCGGTCCCCGTCGAGCGCCGGATATTCGGGCCGCTCGCCGACGGTATCTTCATACCAGGAGACGCCGGGGGAGATGGGGGATTGGTAGGGCATGGCGGAAAGAAAGTAGGGGGTTAGGGGAGTAGGGAGTAGGGAGTAGGGAGTAGGGAGAACGCACTGCCTCCCGTCACACATTCAGCAACAGATACTCCCGCTCCCATGGACTGATCACCTCCATGAACGTCTCGAACTCCGCGCGTTTGATGGCCGCATAGGTCGAGGCGAAGGAGGAGCCGAGCATCTCGCGCAGTTCTTCATCGGTTTCGAACAGGTCGACGGCTTCGAGCAGGCCGCGGGGCAGGTCGATCTCGTCCTCGTTGACGGTCGTGCCAACCGGCGCGTCCGGCTCGATCTGCTTGATTATTCCGATCAGGCCGCAGGCCAGCGACGCGGCGAGCGCAAGATACGGGTTGGCGTCGGACGAGGGGATGCGGTTCTCGACGCGCCGCGCCGACGGGTCTGAGCGAGGCACGCGGAACGCGGTGGTCCGGTTGTCGTAGCCCCACTTCGTGTTCACGGGAGCCGACGCGGCCTGGGTCAATCGGCGGTAGGAGTTCACGTATGGCGCGAACATCACCAGCGCGTTCGGAACATGCTTCTGCATGCCGCCGATGAAGTGCCGGAACGCCTCGGTTTCCTCGCCGTCCTCGCCGGTGAAAATGTTCTTGCCGGTCTTCTTGTCGATGACCGACTGATGGATGTGCATGGCCGAGCCGGGCTGTCCCTGGATCGGTTTCGCCATGAACGTGGCGTAGGTGTCGTGCTTCAGCGCCGCCTCGCGGATCGTGCGCTTGAACATGAACACCTGATCGGCCAGTTCGATCGGATCGCCATGGCGCAGGTTGATCTCGAGCTGACCGGCGCCCTCCTCGTGGATTAGCGTATCGATCTCCAGTCCCTGGCTCTCGGAGAAATGGTAGATGTCGTCGATCAACTCGTCGAACTCGTTGACGCCGGCGATCGAATATCCCGCGCCGCCGCCGATCGGTCGGCCCGAGCGGCCGACGGGCGGGACCAGCGGATAGTCCGGGTCCGGGTTCTTGCGCACCAGGTAGAATTCGATCTCGGGGGCGACGACCGGCTTGAGGCCGCGTCTGTTGTATGCGGCGATTACCCGCTTCAGCACGTTGCGGGGCGTGAATTCCACCGACCGGCCGTCCTGGTGCACGAGGTCGCAGATCACCTGCGCGGTCGGATCCTCCTCCCAGGGCACGACCGACAGCGTCGAAAGGTCAGGCATCAGCTTGAGATCGCCGTCGTCCTCCGGATAGGCGAAGCCGTTGCCATCCTCGGGATAGTCTCCCGAGATCGTCATCATGAACGGCGCCGAGGGCAGCGCCAGCGAAGTGTTCGACGTGAATTTGCTCGACGGCATCATCTTGCCGCGGGCAACACCGGCCTGGTCGGGCGTTATGCACTCGATATCTTCGATCTCACGCCATTCGAGCCATTCGCCGACCTGTTTCCAGGTGTTCACACCGCGCTTGTTCTTGACGTAGGCTGGAACACGGGTACGCCCCGCGCGGCCATTGGGGCGGGCTTCCTTCTTTGCGGGTGGCATCAATCACCAATTTGCGTTGAATGCCTGAGATATAGCCATTCGGATGCGGGGAAGGGAAGGGGGTCAGGCGTCGGCATTGCTAAGCAGCTTGTCGACGACCGGCTGCAGCACTTCGGGAAGGATGGGCTTCGACACCACGGCATCGATCACGGCCGCATGCGCCGGGCCGATGTCGTCGAAGTTCCCGGTGGATAGCAGGATCACCGCCGGCTTCATGCGGCCGGCAGCCTGCCGCATGCGCGACAGCGGTGAAACGAGCGCGTCACAATCGGCGTTCGCCGCGCCGCCGTCGAGTATGACGAGAGCGGGCTTGATTGCAGCCAATGAGCGCGCTGCGTCTTCCGGCTGCTCGGTGATCGGATGGAGGCCCGAGCGCTCGACGATCCTCGACACGACAACCGTGTTGATGCGCGACCTGCCGACCACGAGCACAAGCGCGGGATCCGTCGTCAGCACCTCTTCGGCGCCCGCCGCTCCGCCTATTCGAGCCGTCCATTCCTCCAGGCCGGAGGGCATCGCACTCATTCAGGCAACCCGTGTCCAGTCTTCCCTCGCCAGAATACTAGGCGAGAAGATCATGAATATGAGGCCACCGTAGAGGATTATGGTTTATCGAAAGCAAACGGCCGAGGGCGGAAACTGAATTTCTTCAGCCTCACAATATTGTCTTGGCCAAAAAAGCGGCGGATCGGCTTGTCCGGTCCGCCGCTGAGTTGAGCCCTGTGTCAGTCTTTAGTTGGCCTTCCCTCGTGAACCCTCAGTGTTCCGCCTGCGTGACGACCACCGGGATGAGCAAATCACCCCAGTTGCCGTCGCCGCCGTGGTGTCGGGCCGAGCGCACCAGTTCGACGGACACGCCGGCCTCCACCGCCTTCATCACCGACTGGTTCAGGCGGTGCAGGTCGTTGGCGAGCATGCGGATCGCTGACTGCTGCTCACTGGACATGGTCGAGGCCTGTTCCTCGGCGCGTTCCTTCACCCTGGTCTTGGGCGTTTTGGTCTTTTCGGGCGTCTCGAGCATGATGTGTTTCCTCGCTTGTCGTTGAGCTATTCGGCCGCTGGTCGGAACGCTTCGGCCGCGGGCGTGAACTGCGCGTGCTCCGTCGAGCCGTGCATGGCGGTGGTCGAGGAGCGACCGCCCGAGATCGCCATCGAGACGGCATCGAAGTAGCCGGTTCCGACTTCGCGCTGATGCTTGGTCGCGGTGTAGCCGTTGGCTTCGGATGCGAACTCTGCCTCCTGCAACTCCGAATAGGCGGCCATCTGCCGATCTTTGTAGCCGCGAGCGAGTTCGAACATGCCGTGATTGAGCTGATGGAAGCCGGCGAGCGTGATGAACTGGAACTTGTAGCCCATGGCGCCGAGTTCGCGCTGGAACTTGGCGATCGTCGCATCGTCCAGGTTCTTCTTCCAGTTGAACGAAGGCGAGCAGTTGTAGGCGAGCATCTTGCCGGGATGTGCCTTGTGGACGGCTTCGGCGAAGCGACGCGCCTGGCCGAGATCGGGCTTCGATGTCTCCATCCAGATCAGGTCGGCGTGCGGCGCATAGGCGATGGCGCGTGCAATGCACGGCTCGATGCCGTTGCGCACCTGGTAGAAGCCCTCCGTCGTGCGGCCTGCTTCATGGTCGACAAAGGGCTGGTCGCGCTCGTCGATGTCGGAGGTGAGCAGCTTCGCGGCTTCCGCGTCGGTGCGCGCCACGATCAGCGTCGGCACGCCCATGACATCGGCTGCGAGGCGGGCGGCATCGAGGTTGCGGATATGGGCTGCGGTCGGGATCAGCACCTTGCCGCCCAGGTGGCCGCACTTCTTCTCGGAGGCGAGTTGGTCCTCGAAGTGTACGCCGGCAGCGCCGGCTTCGATATAGGCCTTCATGATCTCGAAGGCGTTGAGCGGCCCGCCGAAGCCGGCTTCGGCATCCGCCACGATCGGCGCGAACCAGGTGTCGACCGACAAGCCCTTGCCTTCGGCCGTCTCGATCTGATCGGCGCGCTGCAAGGTCTTGTTGATGCGCTTCGCCAGTTCCGGCCCGGCATTTGCGGGATAGAGCGACTGGTCGGGGTACATGGCCGAGGCCGTGTTGGCGTCGGCAGCTACCTGCCAGCCCGAGAGATAGATCGCCTTCAGGCCGGCGCGCACCATCTGCATGGCCTGGTTGCCCGAGAGCGCGCCCAGCGCATTGACGAAGTCCTCCTCCCGGATCAGCTTCCACAGCCGGTTGGCGCCCATTTCGGCCAAGGTGTGCCTGATCTGCACGGAGCCGCGCAGCCGCGCCACGTCCTCGGGCGAGTAGGGCCGCTCGATCCCCTCGAACCGGCCTTCCGGCGCCGACGGGACAAGGTTGTAAAAGTCTGTCATCTCTGGTTCTCTCCGCTGTTGCCGATCCATTGGCGTGCGCCATGGCGTCTGTGACAGGATTTACATTGCAGTGCGAAGAAGGCTAGGGTTTGGGCGGAATCCTGGAGCGGAATTCGGGAAAACCTGTGAGGCCTTTGACGGTGTGGCTTGTGAAGTTGTAAAATATCACACAGGATCAGAGGTCTGGCAGAGATGTAAAAGCGTTTGACAATGGCTGATCCGAAGATCTTCGCCGGCCCCCGCATCCGCCGCATCAGGCAAGCCAAGGGCCTGACCCAGACGGCAATGGCGGAGGGGCTTGGCATATCGCCGTCCTATCTCAACCTGATCGAACGCAATCAGCGGCCGCTGACCGTGCAACTCATCCTGCGGCTTGCTTCGGTCTACAAAGTGGAGCCGCAGGAGCTTCATGCCGAAAGCAAGGGTGCGGTCGCCGCGCTGCGCGAGGTGTTTTCCGATCCGCTGCTTGCAGGAGAATTGCCGGGCGAGCAGGAATTGCTGGAACTATCTGAGGTCGCGCCGAACGCCTCGGCCGCGATGGTAAAACTCTATCGCGCCTATCGCGAACAGGCGGGGCGGCTTTCCGATCTTTCGGAACTTCTGGCGCGGGAAGGGCGAGGCACCGCGGTTGCCGCGGCACGTCTGCCGATCGACGAGGTGCGCGAGGCATTCGAGCGGCGCCCCAACCATTTCCCGGGGATCGAGGAGGAAGCCGAGGCGTTCAGCAGGCTGCTCGATGCGGGCGACGATCTTTTCGGCGCGCTGAAGGCCTGGCTGAAAAGCGAATACGGCATCGTGGTCAAGGTGCTGCCCGTCGCCACCATGCCGAATTGGCGTCGCCGCTACGATCGTCACTCGCAGCGGCTGTTCCTGTCCGAGCGGCTTTCACCCTTCGATCAGCTTCGCGAAGTCGCGACGGAGGCATGCCTGCTGCGCATGAGCGTGGCCGTCGCGGCCGAGATCGAGGCCTTCCGCTTGTCGTCCGACGAAGCCCGCCGGCTGGCCCGTTTCGATCTCGGCCGCTACGCCGCGCATGCGCTGATGATGCCCTATCCGGCATTTCAGGCCGCGGCCCTGCGCGCCCGCTACGACATCGACGTCTTGCGTTCCCGCTTCTCCGTTTCCTTCGAGCAGGCGGCCAATCGGCTCACCATGCTGCAGCGCCCGGGGGCATCCGGCGTGCCGTTCTTCATGCTGGAGATCGACAATGCCGGCCATCGCTTCCGCAAGGCCGGCGCTCAGGGTTTTCCCCACAGCCGCTTTGGCGGGGAGTGTCCGAAGCTTGCGGTCCATGCCGCCTTCGGTCAGCCCGGCCAGATCCTTGTCGAGGCGGTCGAGATGCCGGACGGTGCCGAATTCCTGACCATCGCCCGCACGCTCGAAGGGCCGCAGGGCGCCTTCAACGAACGGCCGCGCCGCACGGCGTTGCTTCTCGGCTGCGATATCGGCTTCAAGGATGAGATCGTCTACGGCACGGCCCTGCCTGGCATTCCTTCGGCTTCGCTCGGAAAGGCGGCAAGCATGCCTGCGACGCCGATCGGTCCCGCATGCCGCCTGTGCGAGCGAACCGGGTGCCTCGCCCGCGCCGAGCCGCCGGTTACCCGTCCGCTGGGATTGGACGAGATGGTGACCGGGTTGAGCGCATTCGATTTTCAGTGAGGCGATAGAGCGACCTAGTCGTTCCTCTGGATCAACGATCCGAGCCAAGTCCCTTCGGCCATCTATGACCATTGCGCTTCGTGCGACATCGGGGTTCTGCTCGAAGGTGTAGAAGTCGTATGGACCGCGACCAGAAAACCGAGGCGACTTTTGCCACAACCGCACGACCTCGCTGGATCAGGCGCGGTGCATCTCCGTTCGCTAGGCCTTGTTCGGGCCGGGACATCCGGCGCTTGCGCACGTGCGGGGAAGGAATATGGCCGTTCAGAGTCCCGCTATCGATATCGGCGTTAAGCAGCGCGACGAGAGGCTCGGACTTCTACTGGTCTTCCTGTCGGCCTTCGTGTGGAGCACGGGCGGTGCGATCGCCCGCTTCCTGGAGGTCGACGACAGTTGGACGGTGGTGTTCTGGCGCTCTCTGTTCGCCGCGTTCTTCCTCGTCGGTTTCCTGCTGGTCCGTGACGGACCGCGCGGCACGGCTCTCCAGTTCCGGGCGATGGGGGTGCCGGGCGTCATTGTCGGCCTGTGTTTCGCCTCGGCCTCGACCTGCTTCGTGCTGGCGATCGCCTATACGACTGTCGCCAATGTCATGCTGATCAATGCGGGCGTGCCGCTCCTCGCCGCCCTGCTCGGTTGGATCCTTTTTCGTGAGAGCGTTTCTCGGACCACCTGGGCGGCGATCGCGGCCGTGCTCGCCGGTGTCGCCATCATGGTTTCCGGCTCCTTCGGCGGCATCGTCTCGCCGCTCGGCGACATGCTGGCTGTGACGATCGCTTGTTCCTTCGCCGTGGCGACCGTGGTCACCCGACGCTATTCGGAAGTCAGGATGACGTCTGCCGTCTGTTTCGGCACCATTGCCGCTTGCCTGGTGGCGTTCATGCTGTCGGGACCGCTGGCGGTCGGGCTTGTGGACGTCGGACTGCTCTTCGCCTTCGGCGCGCTCAATCTCGGTCTCGGCATGGCGCTGTTCGCCAGCGGCGCGCGCCTGGTGCCTGCCTCGATCGCCGCGCTGCTTGGGACCTTCGAGACGATCGCTGGCCCGGTCTGGGTCTGGCTGATCCATGGAGAGGTCCCCTCGCTTCGCACCATCGTGGGCGGAACCGTCGTGTTCGCCGCCCTGCTCGTCCATATCGGCATGCAGTTCGCAAGGAAGCCGCGCCCATCCCGTCCGGGAGTGACGGGCATTCCGTCTCCCCATTGACAGCTTCGAATGCAGCGCCAAACTTTGCAGATCGGCGATCAAAGGGCAGGGGGAGTCGTGTGGGGTCGGAGCAGTGCTGTGTCGGGATCGTGGGCAGGCGAGTTTTGATTGCCTGCGGTCCTGCCTGCTGGATGCCAGCTTATCACCAGAGCCGTTTGGCAGGGGAAATCCCAGCCAGGCTTCTGGACGGCCGATTTCATTTGTCACATTTGCGAAGTCGTCGGCGTGGCACGAGCAGATGATAGCGCTTGCTGCATCGTCCCGTCATCAATAGTCTTTTAAGCATACGGGACGCCGATCCGGCCATTGATTGCCCGAAGGGGAAGGAGAAGATCATGACACGAAATACGTTCTTGATGTCCGCCGGGGCGGCCATCCTCATGTCGCTGACCGTTGGCGCCTCTGCCCAGGAACGTGTCGTAAACGTCTACAACTGGTCGGATTACATCGACAGCTCGATTCTAGAAGACTTCACCAAGGAGACCGGTATCAAGGTCGTCTACGACGTCTTCGATTCCAACGAGATCCTGGAAACCAAGCTTCTGGCTGGCGGCAGCGGTTATGACGTCGTCGTGCCGACCGCGAACTTCCTTGCCCGCCAGATCGAGGCCGGCGTCTTCCAGAAGCTGGACAAGTCCAAGCTGCCGAACCTCTCTAACATGTGGGACGTCATCACCGAGCGCACGGCCAAGTACGACCCCGGCAACGAGTACTCCATTAACTATATGTGGGGCACCGTCGGCCTCGGCTACAACAAGAAGAAGGTGAAGGAAGCACTGGGCGTCGATGAGATCGACAGCTGGGATGTCCTCTTCAAGCCGGAGAACGTCTCGAAGTTGGCCGGCTGCGGCGTCTACGTGCTTGACTCGCCCACGGACATCTTCCCGAGTCTGTTCAAGTATCTCGGCATGGACCCGGAAGCGAAGTCGCCCGAGGATTTTGCCAAGGCCGAAGAGGTGCTGATGGCAATCCGCCCGCATATCCGGAAATTCCACTCCTCCGAGTACATCAACGCACTTGCCAACGGAGACATCTGCCTGGCTGTGGGCTGGTCGGGCGACGTGTTCCAGGCGCGCGATCGTGCGGAGGAAGCTGGCCAAGGGGTGGAGGTCGACTATGTGGTGCCGAAGGAAGGCGCCGAGATGTGGTTCGATCAGATGGCAATCCCGGCCGACGCTCCGCATGTTGCTGAGGCGCTCGAGTTCATGAACTACATGATGAAGCCGGAAGTGTCGGCGAAGGCCTCGAACTACGTGTTCTACGCGAGCGGCAACAAGGCGGCGCAGCAGTTCATCGACAAGGAAATCCTAGATAATCCGGCGATCTACCCGGACGAAGCGACTATGGCAAACCTGTTCACCGTTGCGCCCTACGATCCGAAGACGCAGCGCCTGATAACGCGCTCGTGGACGAAGATCGTTACGGGCCAGTGATCATATGGCCCCGGCCTCGTGCCGGGGCCGCTTCTTTCGAGCTGAAATCCGCATCATGCAATCACTTGGAAGCATCCGCAGGGACTTTGCGCCTTGGGCCGATCCCGAGGTGAGGCCCTACATTGTCTTCGAGAATGTCACGAAGCGGTTCGGCGACTTCACTGCGGTGAACAACCTGTCGCTGTCGATCTATGAGCGCGAGTTTTTCGCCTTGCTGGGCGCTTCCGGCTGTGGGAAGTCGACGCTTCTGCGGATGCTCGCCGGCTTCGACGATCCCACCGCCGGGCGCATTCTGCTCGACGGGCAAGACCTGCGTGGCATTCCGCCCTACCGCCGCCCCGTGAACATGATGTTCCAGTCCTACGCGCTGTTTCCGCACATGACGGTGGAACAGAACGTCGCCTTCGGGCTCAAGCAGGAAGGCATGGCGAAGCCCGAGATCGCGCAGCGCGTCGCCGAGATGCTGAAGCTCGTCAAGTTGACCCAGTTCGCCAAGCGCAAGCCGCACCAGCTTTCCGGCGGGCAGCGCCAGCGTGTCGCGCTTGCCCGCTCGGTGGCGAAGCGGCCGAAGGTGCTGCTGCTGGACGAACCGCTCGGAGCACTCGACAAGAAGCTGCGTGAAGAGACCCAGTTCGAACTGATGGACCTGCAGCAGAATCTTGGGCTTACCTTCGTGATCGTCACGCATGACCAGGAGGAGGCCATGACGATGGCCGACCGCATCGCCATCCTGGAGAAAGGCGAAGTCATGCAGGTCGCCACGCCCGCCGAGATCTACGAGGCTCCCGGCTCTCGCTACGTGGCGAGCTTCGTCGGCAACATTAACATGTTCGAGGGCACGCTCGCCCGCCACGACGGCAACGGCACCGAGATCAGGCTTGCCGACGGCATGGTGATCCGCTCGGAAAGCGGTGCGAACGTGCCGGCCGGAACGCAGGTGGCCTTCGCTATCCGTCCGGAAAAGATCGCCGTGTCGTCGCGGCCGCCGGCCGATGGGCTCAATGCCGCCGAAGGCGAGATCTATGACATCGCCTATCTCGGCGACATGACCGTCTACAACGTCAGATTGGCGAACGGGCAGATGGTGAAGACGACCTCGTTGAACGCTTCGCGGGTCGTTCAGGACCCACTGACCTGGCATGACCGCGCCTGGATATCCTTCCGGCCCGACGCCGGCGTCATCCTGACGCGCTAGGATTCGTCATGGCAGAGACGACCGCGAATACAGCTAGCGTGGGGTCGGTCCAATCCGAGACTTCGGGCATGGGGCGCTCGATCCTGGGTGCGATCACGAACCGGCTCGTGATCATCGTCCCTTATCTCTGGCTGCTGTTCTTTTTCCTCGTTCCGTTCGCAATCGTCTTCAAGATCTCGCTCTCGCAGACGGCGATATCGATGCCGCCCTACACCCCGGTGTTCGGCTTCGACAATTTCCTGGAGAGCGTTCGAGATCTGAGCTTCGACAATTACGTCTGGCTCACTGAGGATGCGCTCTATTTCAGGGCGTATGTTTCCAGCCTCTTTATCGCGGCGGTCTCGACCTTGCTGACTTTGCTGGTCGGCTATCCCATAGCCTACGGCATGGCTCGGGCGCCCACTGCCATTCGTCCGACCCTGCTTATGCTGGTCATACTGCCGTTCTGGACCAGCTTCCTGATCCGCGTCTACGCCTGGATCGGCATTCTGAAGCCCGAGGGCCTGCTCAACCAGGTGCTGCTTGCCACCGGCATTATCGACCAGCCGCTGATCATCCTTAACACCAACATCGCGATCTTCATCGGCATCGTCTATTCCTACCTGCCCTTCATGGTGCTGCCGCTCTACTCCGCGCTCGAGAAGATGGACTATTCGCTGATCGAGGCGGCGCAGGACCTCGGCTGCCGTCCGATCGCCGCCTTCTGGAAGATCACCTTCCCGCTCTCGCTTTCGGGGGTCGTGGCGGGCTGCCTGCTCGTCTTCATTCCGGCCGTGGGCGAGTTCGTCATCCCCGATCTGCTGGGCGGCTCGCAGACGCTGATGATCGGCAAGACGCTGTGGAGCGAGTTCTTCAATAACCGCGACTGGCCCGTGGCTTCGGCCGTGGCCGTCATCCTGCTGCTGATTCTCGTGGTGCCGATCATGTTCTTCCAGAGCGCGCAGGCGCGCGCCCAGGAACAGGGGCGCACATGAGCGGGAAGTGGAGCCGCTTCAACATCGTCTCGATCGTGCTGGGGTTTGCCTTCCTCTATCTGCCGATCGTCATCCTGGTCCTTTTCTCGTTCAACGCATCAAAGCTCGTAACCGTCTGGGGCGGGTTCTCCATCAAGTGGTACTATTCTCTGTTCCAGAACCAGGGACTGATCGACGCCGCCTGGGTGACGCTGCGAGTTGGCTTCATTTCGGCGACAGCCGCCACGGTGCTCGGGACGCTGGCTGCGTTGGCGCTCACACGCTACACGCGCTTCCGCGGGCGCGTGCTGTTTTCAGGAATGGTGTTCGCGCCACTGGTGATGCCGGAGGTGATCACGGGTCTGTCCCTGCTGCTGCTGTTCGTGGCGATCGGGCTCGATCGCGGCTTCCTCACGGTGACGCTTGCGCACATCACGTTCAGCATGTGCTTCGTCGCCGTCGTGGTGCAGTCCCGGCTGCTCACTTTCGACCGTTCCATCGAGGAGGCCGCGATGGATCTCGGCGCGACGCCGGTCAGGACGTTCTTCCAGATCACTCTGCCGGTGATCCTGCCCGCGATCGTGTCGGGTTGGATGCTGGCGTTCACGCTGTCTCTGGACGATCTGGTGATCGCCAGCTTCACGTCGGGCCCAGGCGCGACGACGCTGCCGATGAAGATCTACAGTCAGGTGCGGTTGGGCGTGACGCCGGAGATCAATGCGGCCTGCACCCTGCTGATCGCCTTGGTCGCGATCGGCGTCATCGCTGCATCGATCGTCAACAAGCGTCGGGAGGTCCAGCGTCTTCGGGACGAGCAGGCGGCGCAGCGGACCTGACCTAATGGGTCGCTCAGTCGCCGCCCGCGGCTTGTCCGATCGGCGATATGAATGGGGCACTCCAGGAGCCGCCCACGAAGAAGCTAGCCTCCAGGGCCACAGGCCTCTGCGAACCGGCTGTTGGAGCGGGCTCGATGTTGCCGGTCAGCGCCAGCCCCTTGTCAGGGTAGGAGGCGATGCCTGACAGCCATAGGCGCTTTCCCTCGATCAGCGCTTCGGCCTTTTGAATTCGCGCGACCCCTCGTGAAATGGTCGCGGTCATGACGACGCCATCGGTGTTCACGCTTCGCGAGGAGTGTTCCGCCAGGGGGAAGAAGCCTCCCTTCTTGGCTCGGTCGAGGAACGTCGTCAGATCGAAGTTGGAGAGCTTGCCGGGACGGAAATCGGCCGACAGCGTGCCCTCGCCGGAAAGGATAAGATTATCGAGGGTTCGGGCCGCTCCCGTGAGGTCCAGCGAGGTCGATCCACGGCTCTCAGGAACGAATGTGTTGACGCCGATCACGGAGGCAAGTGCTTTTCCGTCGATGTCCGTCATGGAAATGCCGAGCCGGGAAGGCGACGCAGAGCTGCCGTTCCCCAGCCGCAGATCCGCCTGTAGACCGCCGTCCAGCGCAGCGGCATCAAGGATGTTGAAGGCGAGCATGTCACGCCCGACCTTCAGCGTGGCGGCGACATCGGATATCGCCAACTGTCCGAGGCTTGCCTCGGTCGCGGAAAGACGCAGATCGAGTGAGGGGCGCGCAGGAACGCTTTCTTCCCCCGCGGGCCTGGTCCGATCTGCTTGGCTGAACTCCACCAGGGGAGGGATGATCTGATCGAACGCCAGCCTGTCGAAGGCCAGTGATCCGGCAATCGATATATCGCCCGCTCCCACGGCCAGGTCGAGCGCGCCGCTTGCTTTGGCGGCGTTGATCTGAACCGTCACGCCGGTCAGCTTCATCCGATCGAGGCTGCCGGACAGATCGCCGGACAGCGACACCGATTTGACCCGGTCGATCCTGGAGATGTCGACGCCGGACCAGTCGGCCAGCCGGCCGAAGGCATCGGTCGATAGCGTCGTGGCTCCCTGCAGGTATGCTGGGCCGGCAAGTTTCGCCTTTCCCGCGAACGAGGCCTTTGCAAGTGGAGCCTCGACGCCGAGGCTGAGCGGCGCGGTCGCGCCCGCAAGCAGAAGCAGCGGTGCCGCGCTGCTTGCCTCAAGCCGGAACGTCTCGCCGTTCCAGACCAGATTGGCTCGCACCGTTGCCGATTGATTGAGCGAGGGCCATTCAAGCGTGCCGTCGACATGTGTCAGAAGCGGGGCCCGCGCCCCGTCGACAAGGATGCGGCCATCCTCAACACTGATGCGGCCGAAGGCGTCACCCGGAAGTTGGTTCCGTGCCGTCTCCTCACGCATCCGGGTCAGCAGAGAGCGCGTCTCTTGGATTGCGGAGCGCAGGCGCCCGCTGGGCAGCATCGGGGCGGCTTCAGCCGTATTGCGTGTGGTGAGCGTCGGACGGACGAACTTTGCCGAGGTGAATTCCGCCTCTCCCCGCAGGGCGGCCAAGGCCGACAGTTCGACCTCGAGCCGGTCGACGACCGCCACCGGCTTCGTGCCTGGCCTTCCCCATTCGGAGAAGGTGACGTCATCGAGCACTGCGCTCAGCCTCGGCCATATGGCGATCTGCGGCGGCGAGCCGATCTCGACCTTGTAGCCGCTCCAGGCGCTAAGCTCGGAGGCGATGCGATCCCGCACCAGTCGGGTGGATGCGATGTAGGGCGTCGCCAGCGCGAGCGAAACAGCGACGAGGACCAGCAGGACCGCGCTCCAAATCCAACGGTTTCCAGCCACTGATGGCATGCGTTTCAATACCGTTCCGGTTCGCGGCAGAGGTCGTTCCAATCGGTTTAATTGAACAGCCTGTCTTTTCAACCTTTTGTGGCTTGGAAATGACGCATGCGCACAAGCTTGGCCACTACCTTGCGGTAATTTGGGGTGACATGCATAAGCGCTTCATTGTGGAGCTTCAGCACATGACCACCGCACAGCCGCTTTGGACGCCGGATGCAGAACGGATCGCACGCGCCCCGGTCACGGCCTTCAGGCGCCGTGCCGAGCAGAAGGCAGGCCGCAGCTTGCCGAGCTATGCCGACCTGCATCGCTGGTCCATCGAAGACAGGGAAGCTTTCTGGAGTCTGCTGTGGGACTTTTGCGAGGTCCGCGGCGAGAAAGGCGCGCGCGTCCTTGTCGATGGCGACCGGATGCCCGGCGCATCCTTTTTCCCCGACGCCCGGCTGAACTTCGCCGAAAACCTGTTGCGCCAGCAGGGCGGCGGCGATGCCCTCGTTTTCCAGGGGGAGGACAAAGTCGCGCGGCGTCTGTCGTGGGACGATCTCCATGCTCTGGTATCAAGACTGCAGCAGCTCTTCCGCTCGCTCGGGGTGAAGGCCGGCGACAGGGTTGCCGGTATGATGCCGAACATGCCGGAGGCGGTCGCCGCGACGCTAGCGGCGAGTTCCATCGGCGCCGTGTGGTCTTCCTGCTCACCGGACTTTGGCGAACAGGGCGTGCTCGACCGGTTCGGCCAGATCGAGCCCGTCGTGCTGATTGCGCCGGACGGATACTGGTACAACGGCAAGGCATTGGACTTCCGCGCCAAGGTGGCGGCCGTTGCGGCAAAGCTGCCGAGCTTGCGAAAAGTGCTCGTCGTCGACTATCTGGGAGCCGCCGATGCCGCGGCTGCGGAGATACCCGGAGGCGTCTCGCTCCACTCCGCACTCGCCGAGTTCGACACGCGGCCAGTGGAATTCGACAGCCTGCCCTTCTCGCATCCGCTCTTCATCCTCTATTCCTCCGGCACGACCGGTGTGCCCAAGTGCATCGTACACTCCGCCGGCGGCACGCTGCTCCAGCATCTCAAGGAGCATCGCCTGCAGGCGGGGATCGAAGATGGCGACCACCTCTTCTACTTCACCACCTGCGGCTGGATGATGTGGAACTGGCTGGTTTCCGGACTGGCTTCCGGCGCGACGCTGCTGCTCTATGACGGATCGCCCTTCTATCCCGACGGCAACGTCCTGTTCGACTTCGCCGATCGCGAGGGGATGACGCACTTCGGCACATCGGCGAAGTTCATCGACTCGGTGCGCAAGGCCGGGCTCCGCCCGATCGAGACGCATGATCTGTCGACAGTGAGGACCATCTCCTCAACCGGATCGCCCCTCTCGCCGGAATGCTTCCGCTTCGTCTACGAGGGCATCAAGTCCGACGTGCATCTCGCCTCCATCTCAGGCGGCACGGACATCGTTTCGTGCTTCGTCCTCGGCGTGCCGACCGAGCCGGTCTGGATCGGCGAGATCCAGGGGCCGGGCCTCGGCATGGCCGTGGAGGTCTGGGACGAGGAGGGAAAGCCGGTGCGCCGCGAAAAGGGCGAACTGGTCTGCACCAAGGCCTTCCCCTCGATGCCGGTCGGCTTCTGGAACGATCCGAATGGCAGGAAATACCACGCGGCCTATTTCGACCGCTTCCCGAACATCTGGTGCCACGGCGACTTTGCCGAATGGACCGAGCACGGCGGCATCGTCATCTACGGCCGCTCGGACGCGACGCTGAACCCCGGCGGGGTGCGGATCGGGACGGCGGAAATCTACAACCAGGTCGAGCAGATGCCGGAGATCCTGGAGGCGCTCTGCGTCGGCCAGGATTTCGACGGCGACGTTCGCGTCGTCCTTTTCGTGCGGCTGGCGCCCGGCGTCGCTCTGGACGACGATCTGGAGAAGCGCATCCGCACCAAGATCCGCACGGGCGCGAGCCCGCGACACGTACCGGCGCGCATCGTCGCCGTGACCGACATCCCGCGTACCAAGTCCGGCAAGATCACGGAACTCGCCGTACGGGAAGTGATCCATGGCCGCCCGGTGAAGAACAAGGAAGCGCTGGCCAATCCGGAGGCGCTCGATCTCTATCGCGATCTGCCGCAGTTGCAGGCTTGAAGAGCGGCGATCAAGGTAAACAGAACGTAACGTCGAAATTTACCCTGTTCCCGAAGCGATGCAGTCCCCGGGCATTCGAGGCATTCCGTCAAGGTTTCGTTAAGGAACGTGTGGCGATAGTCGCATCAGTTCTTGAGGGAGATCCCCGTCGTTGCATTGGCGATGACATCTGCTTTGCTCAAGGCCCGTTGTGACAGCATCCCCCTTTTCAGGCGTCCATTTGGGCGCCTTTTTCTTGGGCGCTACAGCGAAGCCTCCTGATCCTGCGCCAGCGCCCGGGAGAGGAGGATGACCGGCACGGTGGCGGTCGCGATGATGAGAAGCGCGGCCACGGCGCCATCCTCCACCTTCGCCCGCGACGCATTCTCGTAGACCAGCGTGGCCAGGGTGTTGAAGCCGAAGGGGCGCAGCAGGATGGTGGCCGACAGTTCCTTCACCGTGTCGACGAAGACGAGCACGAAAGCCGTCAGGATGGCGGGCCTGAGCAGCGGTGCCAGGATGAGGGTAGCGCTGCGCCACGGCGAGTGTCCGAGGCTCCGTGCGGCCTGGTCGAGGCTCGGCGGCAGCTTCTCCAGCCCGGCGCGGATCGCACTTTCGGCGAGTGCTAGGAAGCGGATCGTGCAGGCGAGCACGACCGCGGCCGCCGAACCGGTCAGGAGCAATCCCGTCGAGAAGCCGAGATGGGCGCGTGCAAAAGCGTCGATCGAATTGTCGAACCTGGCGAGCGCGAAGAGCAGGCCGAGGCCGAGGATCGTTCCGGGCAGGGCATAACCCGTGAAGGCGAGCCGCGCCACGAGGCGCGTCGGGCCGGATCGCGAAAGGCGCACGGCGTAGATCATGAACAATGCCAGGCAAACCGCGAGGAATGCGGTCAGGCTGGCGGCAAGCAAGCTGTTCAGGAACGCCTTGGCGAGGCCTGCATCGAGCAGATACTCCAGCCGGCGCCAGGCGTAGCGGCCGAACACCCAGAGCGGGATGCAGAACCCCAGGAGCACCGGCACTGAGGCCGTAGAGAGTGCAACGCCGGCTCTCCAGCCTGTCAGTTTCGTCCGAGGCCGCCGCGCCTTGACCTGCGTTGCCCGCACATTGTGGAAACGCTGCTTGCGCCTGGCGGCCTGCTCGCCGAAGAGCAGCAGAACCACCAGGATCAGCATCAGCATCGAGAGCTGCGCCGCGCCCTCGAGGCTGCCTCGGTTGATCCAGGTCGTGTAGATGGTCGCGGTGAAGGTTCGAACTCCCAGATATTCCGCGACGCCGATGTCGTTGATGGTTTCCATCAGCACGAGAAACACGCCCGCGGCGATTGCCGGCCGGGCGACCGGCAGAAGCACCCTGCGGAAGACCCGAAACGGAGGGGCCCCGAGTGTCCGCGCCGCGTCGGCGATGTTGCGGCCCTGCATGAGGAAGACGGCACGGCTGGTGAGATAGACATAAGGGTAGAGCACGCAGATCAGCGTGAACGCCGCGCCTGGAGTGGAGCGAAGGTCAGGGAACCAATAATCCTGCGGCGTGCGGAAGCCGAAGATCGCCCTGTAGAGCGTCTGCACCGGCCCCGTGAACAGGAAGAACTCGCCGAAGGCATAGGCCGCGAGATAGGGCGGGACCGCAAGCGGCAGCACCAGCAGCCAGGACATGAGTCGACGCAGGGGGAAATCGTATCCGACGACGAGCCAGGCCGTGGCCACCCCGATGACAGCCGTCCCGATCGACACAATGGCGATCAGGGCGGCCGTCGTGATGGTCGCCCGTGGCAGCACGTTCGAGACCAGGTGAGGCCAGTCTTCGCCCGTACCGGTCAGCGCGATGAGGGCGAGTGCGAGAATCGGCAGCAGCACGATCGCGCAGACGGCGAGCATGGATGCGAAGGCCAGCGGATGCCGGGTGCGGCGCACCGGCAGCGCTCCCCAATGACCACGCCCTTTATGCTTTACCGCTATTTCCATCGCCTTGTTGTGGTGAACTGATCAGCCGAAGCCGGTCATCATCAATGCAGAAGGCCGGGCTGTTGGACAGCCCGGCCTAATTCTCAGCGTCGCGCTTCTCAACTGCTCGGACCGTCGTCCAGGCCGACGCGGTCGACCATCTCGGAAGCGGCCTTCCTATTCTTGGCGATCTCGGCCAGCGGCAGCGTGTCGGAAGTCAGCGAACCGAACGCCTTCACCACCTCCGAAGGCTCAAGACCGGGCTCGACCGGATATTCGAAGGTCTGCTCGGCATAGGTCTGCTGCGCCTTGTGGCTGGTCAGGAACTGGATCAGCTTGAGGGCATTGTCGCGATGCGGAGCGTACTTGGCCATGGCTGCGCCGGAGATGTTCACGTGGGTGCCGCCGTTCTCGAAGGTCGGGAAGAGGACGTTGATGGCGTTGCCCCACTCCTTCTCCTCGGGATCCTTCTCGTTGGTGCGCATCAGGCCGACGTAATAGGTGTTGCCCAGCGCGATATCGCACTCGCCGGCATAGATCGCCTTGGCCTGCGGCCGGTCGCCGCCGTCGGGCTTGCGGGCCAGATTGGCCTTGAGCCCCTTCATCCACTGTTCGGTCTTCTCCGGGCCCCAGTGCGCGATCGCGGCGGCGAACAGGCCGAGATTGTAGTCATGCTGCCCCGAGCGCGTGCAGATCTTGCCTTTCCACTTGGGATCGGCAAGCTCCTCGTAGGTGATCGAGGTCTGCTTCACGCGGTCCTTCGAGGCGTAAACCACACGCCCGCGCTTGGTGACGCCGTACCAATGTCCTTCCGGATCGCGATATTCGGCCGGAAGATTGGCATTCACCGTCGGATCGTCGAATGCCTGCGTGACGCCCTTGTCCTTAGCCGTGGTGAGACGAGCGATGTCGACCGTCAGGATCACGTCGGCCGGGGAGTTCTGTCCCTCGGCGAGGATTCGATCCTCCAGTCCCTTGTCGAGGAACAGCACCTCGGTCTTGATGCCCGTTTCGGCGGTGAAGGCATCGAGCACCGGCTTGATGATGTCGGGCTGACGATAGGAGTAGATGTTGACGACCTCGTCGGCGAGGGCGGAATTCGCACCGAGCGATCCGAAGATGAGCGCCGCGCAAGCGGCGATCCTCGAGCGCGTGTTTAGCTTGGACATTGTTCTCTCCAGATCGGCGAGGGGTTCAAGGCCCCGGGGACGGATTGAGGTTGCAGTCCCGCCTATCGTCTATTCCCGCCGATCCGTCAAGAGAACCGCAATAAAATCAATAGTTTAGAAGAATTCTAAACTGGACAAGAATGCGAAGCTTTTCAGCGGCTTGTTGAGCGCTCATGAAGGCCGCAGCGAACGGGCCAGAAGAATCAGAAAAAAAGTTTCAGTTCGCCAGCACCCGGGTCGCCGGGAAAGTCACTTCCACCAGCGTGCCTTCGCCGGGAGTGGAGTTGATGCTGAAGCGGGCGCGGTTGGCCTCCACCATCGCCTTGGTGAGCGGCAGGCCCAGCCCAGTCCCGTCGCCGCGCGGCCGCTTGAGCGCATTGATCTGCTTGAAGGGCTTCAGCGCCTGCTCGATCTCGGCGGGCGACATGCCGATCCCGGTGTCTCGCACGCGGATCACCACGTCGCCGGAGGGCTCGTGCGCGGTGGAGATGATGACCTGTCCGCCGGCCTGCGTGTAGCGCACCGCGTTGGACAGCAGGTTCAACGCGATCTGGCGCACGCTGCGCGGATCAGCCACGACTTCGGGCAGGCGGGATGTGAAGCTCGAGCGGATGATCACCCGCTCGCGATTGGCCTGCGGCTGCATCATCGCGACGGTCTGCGCCAGCGTCTCGTTGAGCGAGACCGCCTCGTAGGACATCTCCTGCTCGCCTGCCTCGATCTTGGAGATGTCGAGCAGGTCGTTGACCAACTCCAGCACGTGGTTGCCGGAGCGGTTGATATCCTGGAGGTAGTCCCGATAGCGGTCGTTGCCGATCGGGCCGAAGCGCTCGCCCAAGACCAGTTCAGAGAAGCCGATGATGGCGTTGAGCGGCGTGCGGATCTCGTGGCTGATGCGCGCCAAAAACTCCGATTTCTGCGACGACGCCCTCTCCGCGAGGGCGCGTGCCTGCGTGAGTTCTTCTTCGGCCCGCTTCCACGGCGTGATGTCTCGCACCACGGCGCAATAGCCGCTGCTGTCAGGCAGACTGCCGATCGTCATGAACAGTGGGATGAAGCGCCCCTGCGACTCGCGGCCGATGACCTCGCGCCCGTCGTTGAGCACGCTGGCGACGCCCTGCTGCGCAAGGCTGTTCAGATAGTCGCGAGCCGTGCGCTGGCTCTCGATCGCAAAGAGGGAAATGAACGCCTTGCCGCTCACCTCGTCGGAATCATAGCCGAACAGGGCCTCGGCGGGACGGCTGATCGATCGGATCGCGCCTTCACGGGTGATGAGGATCACGCCGTCGGTAGCGGTATCGACGATGGCGCGCATCTCGGCGAGACGGGCCTTGAGCGTATCCAGATCGGATTCATGCGCTGACGGGCCGGACGGAGCCTCTTCCCCCGTCTGCCGGACGAGCAGCATCAGCGCGTGGCCGCCATTCCAAGGAACCGAGCGCAGCACCGCCTCGATCGGAAATTCGAGCCCGTCGGCGGTGCGCATGCGCAGCATCCGGTCGCTCTCGTCCGACGCGTCGCCATAGCGCTCCGCAAAGAGCGTGCCGAGCCCGCCTGCCTCTTCAAGCTGCTCCAGGGAGGTGTAGCCGGTGAGCGTCAGGAATTCCTCGTTTGCATAGTGCAGCACATCAGCGGCGTGGACGAGAATCGGCACAGGCAGATGGGAGAGGATCGATTCTTGCCCAGCGCTACCGTCGCGTGCGGTTTCCGCCTCGGTTGCGGGTTCGCCAGGCGGGACATCTTGGTCGGGGACGCTCGCCGGCTCCGGCTGTTCCAGCGCGGCGCTTTCTGCCACATCGACAGGATCGCTTGCCGGTTCCGTTCCGTACCGGGCCTCGGGAGATGAGACCGGGGCTTCGATCTCGTCACCTTCAGCGTGGGGGCTTGGAGAGACAACATCCTCGGCAAGCCGATCGGCACTGTCGCTGCGCGCGGCCTCAGCATCCGACTCCCGATCTTCTTCGATTGGCTGGAGGCTATCAGGCTCGGGCAGGGGAGACTCTTCTGCGATTGCCTCGCCGGGCCTGTCATCGCCAGAACTGGCGTCCTGATCGGTGGATTCGGACGACACGACAGCGGGAGCTTCGTCCGCGATCAGATCCTCGGCCTCTGCCATGGCCGGTTCGGTCGGTGCAGTCTCATGCAAGGCAGCTTCGGTGGTCTGAGCGATTTCCGGTGGGGCTACCGCCGCAATCACCTCGTCCGCCGACGGCCCTTCATGGGGCTTGGCGTGGCTGCTGGCCGCGGCCGGCGCACGAGGAGAACTCGCGGGCTCGGGCTTGTCCGCAGACTTGGAGCGGTCCTGCTCGTCTATCCCGCCGTCCTTGCGCAGCCTCTCTCCGATCTCTCGGAAGGTGGTTCGTTCGACTGGCGAAAGGCCCTTTTCGGCGGCCGGCGGGCGGTGTTCGTAGAGCCGGATGATCTTGTCGGAGACGCGGCGATCAGGCTGGGGAGCGATCGCAAGTGCCGGAACCTCGCCGCGGAACGGGTCGGTCGGTTGACCTTCTCCAGATGACGGTCCGCGCCCCGGGTGCTCGGCTGACGCAGCCTCGGCTTCAGCCGAAGGCGCCTCGGTTTCGGCCAGGGGCTTCGCCGGATCTTCCGTTTCAGGAGCGATCACCGCATCGGCCGGTCGCGCCACGCCGAAGCCGCGGAAACCCTCGAATGTGCGGTCGCGGGAATAGCTCGGCAGTGCAGCCAGGTCGACGGGAACTCTTAGATTGCTCCCTTTGACCGGCCACAGCACGGAGCGCCCTGACCAGGTGTCGCGGCGCTCCAGCAGGCCTGCGATCTCCCGTTCCGGATCGAGTTGCAGGCCATCCGAGATTTCGGCGAAGGCGCGGCCCAGGATCTCGGATTCGGTCAGCCCTACAGCCGCGACGAACTCCGGAGAAATGGCGCTGAAGCGGCCGTTGGCATCGGTCTTCCAGACAAAACGCAGCGGCGCCGCACCCCGATCGATGGCCGGCGCCGGTACCTCGCCTGCGGGTTCGTCGGGACTCGCGACATCAGTTTCAGCGACCGCCTCCTGGGGGGGTACTTCCTCAGCAATCGAGGGCGTTTTTCCGATGGCCTGCGGCTCTTCGCCCGAGGTATTGGGCTCCTCGCTCGGCGTTGGGACCTGCTGGCACGAAGGCTCCGCCACGCCAGCGGTGATCTCGTCCGCGGTTCGCGCCTCCACGGCGGGAATGGCTTCTTCGGCCGTTTCCGCTGATTGCGGCATCAAGGGGCCGAGCGATTCAGGCGGGGCGGTTTCGAGTTGCGTGTCGGCTGCGTTCTTCGAGTCGGCCAAGACTTCGAGGTCGCCTCGCTGCTCCGGCTCTTCTGTCCCGTCGGGACTCAACTCGAATACAGCCTGGGATACCGGAGAAGCCGCTGTATCCTTACCGGCTTCGTCCTCCGACGTGCCGGTATCCAATCTGTCGAGGTGCTCGCCGGTATCCGGTTCGGGCGGCGGGACTTGTGCTCCATCGGAGGTCTGCGCGTGAGCTTCCTCTACGGTCTCTGCCGCAGTCGAGCCGGCTTCCCAGCGCCCGGCTGCCTCCGCCGGAATCTCTTCAAGATATTCGAGCGGGACCGGCGCTATTTCGGGCTCGTCTGCCCGCGCCTGGGTTTCGGGCTCTCCGCTGGAGAACTGTGCTTCGTCGACGACTACCAGCAGATGGCAGGCCGGGTGTTCGCGCAGCCGCGCGATCCCGGCCGGCAGGCTGCCGGATCCAGACGGGATGATGCGCTTGACCAGCCGGTCCGGCTCGCTCGCCACGTCGGCTACCAATTGCTGCAGGACCGCTGGCGCAATCTCCAACTCCGGGAAGCCGCGTGAGGAAGCCGCGACATTGCCGGTACCGTCAAGGAAGGCGACCAGGTGACCCGGCTGCGTGAAGCCGCTGATCGCGCGCGTGGCTGTGTCGTTCTCGGTTTCGCTCGACATCCCGGTCGGCATCACGAGCATGATCGCGCGGTCTCCGTCCGGGAGCGAGACCGCGCTGGCCGAGAACAGCACCGCCCGACTGCCCATCCCCTGGGCCATGCGGACCATTATGGCGCGGTTGCTGCCGATTTCCGGATAGCCGCGGCTCGCCATGATCTGCCGCTTGGCCGCTGAACTCAGGCCGCTTTGCGCGCCTACGATCGCTTCAATGTCATCGTGGCCGAACAGGCTTGCACCGGGCCCGTTCGCCCAGATCACTTCCCCAAGGTCAAGCGAAAGGATCACGATCGCGTCGCCCGCGGCAAAGCGCGAGCGGACGGCATCGAGCACCGCGATATCGATGAACGAGTAGGCAGCCGTTGGCATGCTGAGGCAGCGTCCCCTCTGCTGGCGGACTCCTGGCGGTTAATCGTTCGTTAATAGGAGCCGCCCGGCACCGCGTCCACAGTGGTCGAACTCAGACACCGAAATTCTGGGCATTTGGTTAACCCGGCCCCGCGAATGGTGCGTCGCAACAAAAATGTTGCAATGCAGCAAAACATCTCGTATATTGGTGTCACTCAAACCGATGAGGCGGTGCCGAGGGCCCGTCCGATGAAAGGATGGAAAATGTCCAAGACTGCGAGCAAGCCTACCGAGTTTACGTCCAATGTCGAGTATCCTGCCTTCGATGCTTCGAAGGCAACTGACCAGTTCCGCGCCTTCGCCGAAAAGGGAATGGAACAGTCCAAGGAGGTCTACAGCCGGCTGAAGTCCGGCGCCGAATCGACGCAGAAGGCGCTCGAGAGCACCTTCGAGACGGCGCGCGCCGCCAGCACCGATCTGTCACTGAAGACCATCGCTGCCATGCGAGCCAACACCGAGCTTGGCCTTTCGCATCTCGAGGCGCTCGCCGGCGCCAAGTCCATGTCCGAACTGATCGAGTTGCAGACGTCCTTCGTGCGCAAGAGCGTCGAGAACGGCGTGGCGCAGGCGAAGGACCTGCAGACTGCAAGCACCAAGGCCTACGAAGACGTGTCCAAGCCCATGAGGGACGTGTTCGAGAAGGCGGTCAACGAGCTCAAGGTCGCTTGATTCCGGCGATCGGAGCAATCCGCGGGGCGGTTCCTCCTCCCTCTGCCTCGCGGGATAGCGGCCAGCACCTCCTCCCGCTGGCCCTAGATTGGAAAAGGCCGGCCCCCTTCCGCCGGCCTTTTCTTTTGCGGCTTGAAAACTTGTCCGTTTGTCCGTATGGACCACCCACCGAAGCCATGGCGGCAGGCAATGCCTGCCGGACGCGCCTTCAGGCATGCGGTTGTAGCTCAGCTGGTTAGAGCGCCGGATTGTGGATCCGGAGGTCGCTGGTTCGATCCCAGCCAACCGTACCACTCCTCATGATGCGTTCCGGGCACATTGGGGTGCGCTGCGACCGGCTGCAGCGCAATTTACGGGCACGCCGTGCAAGCTTCTTTGGAATAGGCTTCTGGTTTAACATATGTGAGTGCTCCGAAACCCGGAGGCCCATAGCGCGTTTCTGGAGCGGTTCTTCTGGCCGCTCTTCGCGATCGGAGGCTTCTTTGGCGGAGACCATTCACCCGTTCATTCGAGCGCTTGAACAGTACGACGTTCTGAACGAAGCCGAACGCGCCGCGCTCACTGCGCTACCCCTTCAAATCCGAATCTTCGGAAAGAATGCGGAGATCGTCCGTGAGGGTAGTCGGCCCACCCACAGTTGTCTGCTCCTGGAAGGCTTCGCCGCCCGAGCCCAGGTGCTCTCCGATGGACGGCGTCAGATCACCAACCTTCATATCCCCGGCGACTTCGTCGATCTCCATGGCCTTCTAATCAAGCGGATGGACCACAGCGTCATTGCCTTCGTGGATTGCAAGATGGCATTCGTCCCTCACGATGCTGTCCGCGCGCTCATCGACGAGCATCGCCATCTGTCGCGCCTGTTCTGGCTGACGACGCTGGTCGATGCGGCCATCGATCGGGCGTGGATCACCTCCCTCGGTCGGCGGCCCGCCATCGACCACTTGGCCCATCTCCTCTGCGAACTTTATGTCCGCCTGCGCGGGCGCGGCCTCGTCAGCGGAAACTCCTTCGCCTTCGGAGCGACCCAGACCGAACTCGGCGACGTGCTGGGGATGTCCACCGTGCACGTCAACCGCACGCTCCAGGATTTGCGGAAGCTTGGCCTAGTCGAGTGGGAAGGGGGGCGCGTAACCATCATCGATTTCGAGCGGCTCGCCGAGCGTGCCGAATTCGACCCGGCCTATCTGAATCAGTGGATCGAGGCGAGGTGAATCCGGCTGGCTGGCCCACCGTTCCTATGGCCGCGGTTCGGGCCCGACCTGCTAATTGGGATGCGGACGAATCAAATCGCTTAGAACAGGGATCCCTGACCGGCCGCGGCCACTTTCTTTTCCTGCGGCTTGGTCCGCTTAGCGCCGGCGGCCTCGCCGCTGGTCGCGACCGCCTGTGCCTCTCCGTCCGCAAAGCGCAGCGAAAGCATGTCGCCGACAGCTATTGCGGCCGCTTGCTTTATGACGCTGCCCTCACGGTCCATCACCAGCGCATAGCCGCGTTCCAGTATGGCCTCATGGGAGAGCTTGAGCGTCGTCAGCAACCGATCGGCATTGCCAAGACGGCCGCGCGCGCGCTCCAGCCGGCTGAACATCGCCCTGTCCTGCCTGTCGGCAAAAGCCGTGAGCGTCTGGCGCGCAACGCCGTTCCGTCGCTCGATTCGTTCCACGGAGACCCGCGCCGCGCAGCGGGAGAAGGACGACCGTTTTTCCCGGACGCTTCCACGGAACGCAGCCGTGATGCGCGCCAGGTCCCGGTCGAGGTGGCGGCGCGCCTCCGCGATGCGCCGCGACAGCGTGGCGGGCGAGAGCCGCGCCGCCGAGAGCCTGGCCCGTTTACGGTGCGTGTTGACCTCGAGGCCCCGGCCTAGCCGACTCGTCGCCTCGTCGAAGCGGCGCCGGGGAAGCGCTAGCAATTGATCCGGAGAGGGGAGTGCCCTCGCGGCGGCACGCAGTGACGTGCGCTTGCGCTCGATTGCGCGGGACGTGCAGCCGCGCAACCGCGCCGCGACATTGGCGAGGCGCGCCGCCAGTTCGTCACGCACCGGAACCGCGATTTCGGCGGCACCGGTGGGAGTCGGCGCTCGTACGTCGGCGGCGAGGTCGACCAACGTCCAGTCGGTCTCGTGCCCAACGGCGGAGATCACCGGCAGCTTGGAGGCCGCTACCGCGCGCGCCAGCGCCTCATCGTTAAAACCCCAGAGATCCTCCAGGCTGCCGCCGCCACGGGCGACGATGATGAGGTCCGGCCGCGGTATCGCCCCGTCTACCGGCAGCGCACTGAAGCCGCTCACCGCCGCGGTGACCTCCGCAGCACAGGTGTCGCCTTGTACGCGTACCGGCCAGACGATGACGTGCAGCGGGAAGCGATCCTTGATGCGATGCACGATGTCGCGGATCACCGCTCCCGTTGGGGAGGTGATCACGCCGATCACGCGCGGCATGAAGGGCAGGCGCTGCTTGCGTCCGGCATCGAAAATGCCCTCGGCCGCCAGCCGCCGCTTGCGCTCCTCCAAGAGCGCCATCAGCGCGCCGGCGCCCGCTGGTTCTAGGTTCTCGATGACGATCTGGTAGTTCGACTTGCCCGGATAGGTGGTGAGTCGCCCCGTGGCGATCACCTCCATGCCTTCCTCGGGCCGGAACTTCAGGCGCGCCATCGCGCTCTTCCAGACCACGGCGTCGAGCCGCGCCCGGTCATCCTTCAGGCAGAAATAGGCATGGCCGGAGGAATGCGGCCCGCGATAGCCGGATATCTCGCCCCGCACCCGCACATTGCCGAAGGCATCCTCGACGGTGCGCTTCAGCGCATTCGATATCTCGCTCACCGTGAATTCGGCGGCGTTGGTTCTCGATTCGGTCATCAGGTCGTGCATGGAGGGATTGATCCGCTTTCGCGGTTCGCGGTCAAGCCGCGATGTCTGGCCCGCAGAACAGGAGGTTTGGCAACTTGTCGCGCTTGACTTTAGGTGGGTGCTCGTTCCGCTGTTACCAGCCCGGCAGGATGTGGCTCGGTTTGTGCCGCTTCGTCCGGGAATAGGGCAGGGCGGCGAAGTCGAACGATCCGATCTCCTCGGCGGCCGGCACCGAGATGTTATCGAGACTCTCGGAGATATGACGCACCAGCGCCTCGACCAGATCAGGCCGGCTCGTATGGCCGCGCATGATCCCGATCTTGCAATCCGGCAGCGCGCCGAACCCGTCGGCTTCGCCCAGCACGCGCATTCCGGGTCTCAGCGCGCATTCGGGCAGCACCGAGACCGCCAGCCCCGACAGCACCGCTGCGGCGATGACCGTGGCGGAAAAGCTCGTAAACTGGATGCGGTACTCGCGGCCCACCTGCTCCAGCACCTCGCACGCGCCTTCCGCCAGATGCAGGTCGGCCTGCCGAAGGCCATCGGCAGGATCTCCTGTTCGTGCGTGGCATGGTTGGCTGAACTGACCCACAGAAGCGGCTCGCGTCTTACCACCTCCGACTGGCCGCGCGCGTCGTGATGGGTGACCAGCGCGAGATCGAGATTGCCGCGTTTGATATGTTCGGCAAGGCCAGGCGTCGGCTCGCATATGACGATGAGCTCGACGCGCGGGTTCGAGCGCGTGAAGCGCGCCATGATCTCGGGAAGGAACCGGTCTGCATAGTCGTCCGGCGTTCCGATCCGGATCGTGCCCTCGAGCCGCGCCTCGTCGAAGGCCGCGAGCGTCTCGCGGTTGAGATGGATCAGCCGGCGTGCGTAGCCGAGCAGGCGCTCGCCCTCTTCAGTCAGCCTGTTGGTGCGTCCGTCCTTCTCGAAGAGCGGCTTGCCGATCCGCTCCTCCAGCCGCCGCATCTGCATCGACACCGCCGACTGGGTGCGGTGAACCTCGTCGGCCGCGCGCGTAAAGCTTCCGGTGTCGGCGATCATGATGAAAGTCTGGAGCTGGTCCAGATCGAGCGGAGCATTCATCCACGATCATCCATCAGGTTGTTTGATGACAAAGATTAGAAACATGCGTTTGATTAATCAATCTCCTTACAGGATTATTGGTCATGTCAGATCGGCTTTGCCGTCTTAATGGCGTGCGTGTCTTTGCCGGACTGCGCCCGCGGATATCATTGAGGGATTGCCATGATAGCCTTCGGTTCCGCCAAGCCAGATAAAACGGCTGCGCTCGCCTTCGATCTGCCGAACCGCGGATGGGCGGTGGTGGGGAAGCTTTACCGCACGTGGCGCAACCGCCGTGACTTTCACCGCCTTGGCGCCATGAGCGATTCCGAACTCAAGGACATCGGCCTGACGCGCTCCGACCTGCACGTCGCGTCCTCATCGCCCTTCGGGATCGATCCCACCACGCGGCTACGCGAAATCGTGCAAGCTCGGGTCGAGCAATAGTTCTCGGCAGGCGCTCCCCACCCGGTCCCCTGCCGGATGCCTGCCCGTTGCCCGGTCCCTGAGTGGACCGGGCATTTCCTTGAGCAGTGGCTACGATTTGCCTTGATTGAACCCCTTGCTGAACTGCTCGAAGATCGCCTCCACATTCTTCTGATACTCGTTCTGCATGTTGCGGCCTGCCTTGAACATCTGACCGAACAGGTCGTCATAGGGATTGTGCTGGCGCTTCGGGCCCGACTTTTGCGTGGCGGCTTGTTCCTGCGCACTCGAATCAGTGGGTTGTCCGCGCATCATGTCTGCGAAGACCCGCATCCAGGGATTTTCGAACCCGGATGCCGGAGCTTCCTTTGAAGCCGCGGACGGCCCGGAGGTCTGGCGGGCCGCGCCGCCGAACATGTCCTGCATGGCTCTGCTGAAAGGATTGTCGAAGGGATCGAAACGCGGCTGCTCGGCTTGCGGAGAACTGGCGCCCATCATTGCAGCGCCCCGCCGCATCATCTCGGCCATCATCTCGCCCAGCGGGTTGCTGGGTGTGCCGGCATCTGACTGGGGCTTTGTGGCCTGCTTGAACAACCCGCCCATCATCATCGCGGCGACGACCGGAAGCATCTGCTTGAAGATCTCCTGGGCGATCCCGGTCGCCTGCGCCGCCTGCGCCGCTATCGCGCGCGACAGCTCCTTGGAGCCGAAAAGGTTGGCGAGAATGGCGTTGCCTTGGACGATGCCCTCGGGCGAGAACGCTTTTTGGACGTCCTCGAAATACTTTGCGTGCTGTCCGCTGGCGAGCGCCGTCATGAACGCGGCGATCCCATAAGGATCGGATGCGCTGCGTTTCAGCCCCTGGCTGAAGGCCGGCATCAGAGCTTCCACGGCGAACTCGGCCTGCTGGCGCGAGAGTTCGAATTGGCGGGCAACCAACTCCATCGCCCGGCCGTTCTGCGCTTCCATCATCATGTCGAACAGGGTTGCCATCGCTGACGTCTCCTCATGCGCCTCCCTGACCTAGCGGCAGGGTAGCCGAGTTCTGAAGAGGGGGCCACTGTTGTAAACGCAGGTCCCAACGAGAACGGCGGCTGCTATATGATGCTGCAGAATTGGGCGCTTGCGAGGGACTCCCATGCGGGAAGTCGATTTGCGGGAGGCGAAAGCCCGTCTATCGCAACTCATTGAAGAGGTGGCCGCGGGCGAGACGGTGGTCGTCGCCCGCGATGGTCACAAGACAGCGGTTATGATCGGCTGGGCCGAGTATGAGAAGCTGACCAACATACCCTCCCTGGGTTGGCTCCTTACTCACTCGCCATTGTTAGAGGATGACTTCGCCAGCCGTAGGTCTGCGCGGTCGCTAGATCGCGGCTCCTGATATCGGGACGCCATCAAAGGCACACTAGCGCGCTGCGCTGCGGAGGCTGGCCTCTCAGTACGCATACTCCAGAAACACCGGCTCGATCGAACCGCCCCAGCGTGTGTGATAGGCGTGAACCATCTCTTCGGCGCTGGTGGTTCCGCGGGCGACCACCTCGTCCAGCGTGGAGAGGAACGTCGATTCGTCGTAGCCGTCGCGGTTCTTGCGGCCCCGCCGCCTCAGCCCGCTGCGGGAGAGATCGAGCACTTCACGGCCGATTTCGCGCAGGCTGCGGCCACGGAATTCCGCGCCTATACCCTTCGCCGGCACCGCGGCGCGCATTTCCCGGACCTCCTCATAGGTCCAATCGGCCGTCATGGTCTCGGCGGCGTCGAGCGTCTCCTCGTCGTAAAGCAGCCCGACCCAGAAGGCCGGCAGGGCGCAGATGCGACGCCAGGGGCCGCCGTCCGCGCCGCGCATTTCCAGAAAGCGCTTCAGGCGCACGTCGGGGAACAGCGTCGACAGGTGGTTAGCCCAGTCGCCCATGGTAGGGACGCCGTCCGGGACCGAATTGTGCGCGGCTCCGGCCATGAACTGCCGGAACGTGAACTGCGTCATGTCGTGATATTGGCCGTCGCGGATGACGAAATACATGGGCACGTCGAGCGCCCACTCGACATAGTCGGCGAAACCGAAATCGGGCGAGAAGCAGAAGGGCAGCAGCCCGGCCCGCTGGTTGTCGGTGTCCGTCCAGATCTCGCCGCGCCAGGACTGCAGGCCGTTCGGCCGCCCTTCCGTGAACGGCGAGTTGGCGAAGAGCGCTGTCGCCAGCGGCTGCAGCTTCAGCGAGACCTGCATCTTGCGGCGCATGTCGGCTTCCGATGAGAAGTCTAGATTCACCTGGATCGTGCAGGTCCGGTACATCATGTCGAGACCCTTGGTGCCGACCTTCGGCATGTAGCGGGTCATGATCTCGTAGCGCGACTTGGGCATCTTCGGCGTCTCGCGCAGCGTCCATTTGGGGCTGCCGCCGAGCCCGAGGAAGCGGATGCCGAGCGGCTCGGCGATCTCTCGTACCTGCGCCAGGTGCGCGTTGCCTTCGCGGCAGGTCTGGTGGATGGTTTCGAGCGGGGCGCCCGAAAGCTCGAACTGTCCCCCGGGTTCCAGCGAGATGGCGCCCTGTCCGGTCGGTTCGACCAGGCCGATCACTCGGCCGTCGTCGAGGATCGGGTCCCAGCCGAGCGTCTTCTGCATGCCCTCCAGGATCGCGCGGATGCCGCGGTCCCCTCCGTAGGGGACGGGGGCGTGGCCGTCGACATAGAAGGGGAATTTTTCGTGTTCGGTGCCGATCCGCCATTTTTCGCGCGGCTTATTGCCGGCCGCGACATAGTCCACCAGTTCGTCCACTGTCTCGATCGGCCGAAAATCGGTTGTGTCGCGCGCCATGCTTCTTTCTCCGACGGCGTGCTGGCCGTGGCGGCTAGATGGCGAACTGGCCCTTGTGGATCAAGCGAAAAATCCTGACCGGATTGTCAGGAGAGTTGATGAGGTGATTTTCCGCCAACTCCGCTGAGTGGAATCTCTTTCTGGAACAACAATGGACCGCCGAACTCCCTCACTGCAGGTTCGATCAGCGCGAAACTGCGGAGGTCCGGGCGCGGCATCGCTCCGACGGAAGCTGCCTATGGCGGAGCACGAGTGTCTTTTCGTATACTGCGCGGGATTAGTATTAGATAGAAGTGCAATGTATAGTTGAAGTTTGTCAAGAAGGCTCAAGAGAGGGAGGATGGTGGTATGCGGATATTTTCAGCAATGCTGACGACTTTCCTGTGCGGCGCACCGTTTCATTCCATCGCGGCAGAACTGAAGGAAGTGGGCACGATCGTGCTGCCACATGACTCCGCGACCTATGACAGCAAAAAGAAGCGCTTTGAGCAGAGCCACAATCTGAGCGGGATGTTCTGTCCTGCCCCCGACTGGTGCATTGTTGTGTCAGATGAGCGGCGCGGGATTCATCGGCTGAATGTTACGCGCGGCGCGGAAAGCCGGCCGCAGGTCACGTTTGGCACGAGCCTGAAGCTGGAATGGCCGTCCAAGAAATTCCTCAAAGCGCACGGCCTCGACGACAAGCCCAGGGAACTCGATCTCGAGGCCATCGCCTCGACCGGGGACACGCTCCTTTTCCTAGGCTCGCACGGAAACAAGAGAATGAGTGGAAAGATCAATCCCGGGTCTCACCTGGTCGCTATCGCATCGGTTTCGGATCTGAAGTCCAAAGACGTGGTGCCCGCGAAGTGGGCGAGTCTCGACAAGCTTTTTAGACGCGACCTCATCGGTGAGGTGCTGAACAAGCCATTGCAGTGCGGCGGGCTCAACATCGAGGGAGCGACGGTTCTCGGCGACAGACTGCTGATCGGCATCCGCATTCCGACGAAGGCAGATGGCCCCAGTCCCGCGACCCTTGTAGTATCGACGCCTTATGCGGGCCTACTCAAGGAAGATTTTTCCGAGGCGAAGCCGCACCCATTGCCAACGCAGCAAAGTTTGATCGGCATTCGCGCAATGGAGACGGTAGGCGACGCCGTATTGGTGGTTACCGGCGATGCCGGTGTCTCAGACCTCAAGGATGACAGCGCGTGCGCTACCAACCTGTACAAGGAGGATCCGGCTCGCCCATTCGAGTTGCGCGTATGGAGGCCCGCGAAGGGCGATTTCTTTGAGACCGAACCGAGGATCACCTTCGCGACGGTCACGGAGATGGACGCTGACAACGAGCTATCGCCGGCAAAGTTGGAAGGCATCGCTGCCGACCCTGCCCGTCCGGGCGCCTTCTTCATTCTGTACGATGGCAGCGACAAAGTGCGCTATCTCGAAGGGCTGAAACTGCAGTAGCCAGCCGACCCTACCAGTCCCCCACCGTCGCCTGCACCAGCGCCAGCGCGGCGACGGCTGCGGTGTCGGCCCGCAGGATGCGCGGGCCTAGCGGGATCGCGGTGACGAAGGGCAGGGCACGTAGCTTCCGCCGTTCCTCCTCGGAAAATCCGCCCTCCGGCCCGATCAGCAGGCCGAGCTTCTTCTCCGTGACCTGCTGCAGGGCGGGCAGGGGATTGTTCGTTGCTGCGTCTTCGTCACAATAAATCAGTCGCCGGTCCTTCTCCCAGCCGGCGAGCAGCCGGTCGAGCTTCAATGGCTCGGTTACCTCGGGGAAGGCGAGGATGCCGCATTGTTCCGCCGCCTCGATCGCATTGGCCTTCAGCCGGTCGGTCCCGAGCTTGGTGACCTGCGTGTGCTGGGTGATGACTGGCTGGAGGATGCCGGCGCCCATTTCGACCGCCTTCTGGACCAGGTAGTCGAGCCGTCCCTGCTTCAACGGAGCGAAGCAGTAGATCAGATCGGGACGCGGCGGCTGCGGCCGTGTCTGCTCGACCAGCCGCAAGCGTGCGGACTTCTTCGACTTGGCCTCCACCGCCGCGCGCCACTCACCGTCGCGGCCGTTGAAGATCAGCACCTCCGCGCCATCCGTCATCCGCAGGACGTTGAGGAGATAATGGCTCTGCTGCGGGCTGGGCTCGATGCTGGCATCAGGGCCGAGGTCCTGCGGCACGAACAGCCGCTGCATTCTATAGTTGGCGCGCATGTCGGGATGGATGCGACGAAGCCGGGCAAGGGGTCAAGTGCGGTTCATCAAGCGCTCGGATGCCAGACCGGCTGATAGCCGGCGCGCAGGATGGCGATCGTGGTCGGCGGGGTCAGCCGCCAGATGTCGTAGAGGACAAGATCATAGTAGTCCCAGGAATTGGCGTAGCCCCAGAAATTCCAAGCGCGCAGGTCCTTGCCCTTCTTGGCGAAGCAGCGTTCTCCCTGGAAGAGCATCGCGCCATCGGGGAGATCGTCAATGTCCTTTTGCTTGAGATCCGCGAGGCCGCCACCGGAAGCGAGACGCTCGGCATGCAGCCGTTCGTCGATCTCCCCCGCTTTTGGCCGCGCGATGCCGAAGGCCTTGCCGAAGCAGTCGGCGAACTCCTTCGCTTTTTCGCGCCGGCACTCGAAGCAGGGGCGATGGCCGGCCCCGAGCGCAGTGACCTCGTCCAGGAAGAACAGTTCGGTCCAGCCGGCAGCGCCCGACGGCGTGTTGCGGCCCATGACCTCGCGGTGCCGCCCCTTGAACGCACATTCGCAGATGATCCAGGCCTTGGTCGTCCAGCGGCGCTCCAGCAGCGTCTTCGTCTCGGGATCGTGGATCACGCCGCGGTTGCCGGTGAAGAGGCCCCGGAAGGGCACGGCATGGACGTCCCCGAACGGATCGACGCGGTTCTGAAGCGGCATGGCTAGGCCCCGAACTGTCCCACTCTATTCATCTGCCCGAAGGTCATGATAAGCGCCACCCGAAAGACGAGTCACGGCGGGGGCGGGGCATGCGTGTTCTGGTCGTTCAGAATTTCGACGGCACCGGGCTGGGCCAGGTCGAGACGGCGCTGGCCGAAGCCGGTGCCGAGATCGACCTGCGCATGGCGCACCGGGGCGACGCGCTGCCGACGACAGCGGAAAGTCACGACGCAGCCGTGATCCTCGGCGGCGGCCAGAACGCGCTGGCCGACGAGGAATATCCCTACATCCCGGGTCTGCTCGAGCTGGCGCGCGATTTCCACGCCCGCGACAAGGCCGTGCTCGGCATCTGTCTCGGCAGCCAACTGCTCGCCCGGGCTTTTGGTGGACGCAACCAGATCGGCGGATCCAGCGAATTCGGCTGGTGCAAGGTGACGCTTACGGAACCCGGAGGCGCAGACCCGATGCTGAAGGATGTTCCGAAGGAATTCCCGATCTTCCAGTGGCATGACGATACCTTCTCGCTGCCACCCGGCGCCGTGCATCTGGCGCGCAACGGCGTCGCCGAGAGCCAGGCCTTTCGAATCGGACGCGCGATCTATGGCATCCAGTTCCATTTCGAGGCCGACCGGAAGCTCGTCCGCGACTGGTCGACTGCCTTTGCCGCCACCATAGCGAATCGCCATCCGGATTGGCCGGAGCGGCTCGAGCGCGACGCCGCCTCTCACGGTCCGCAGGCCGATGCCGTGGGCCTTGCGATCGCGCGCACCTGGGTCAGCCTGATCTAAGCCCCTGCGGAAGCCGTGGCGGAAAAGCCACGACGGGAAAACTCTTCCAATCCGACGGATATTACTGTGGCGTGAGCCGTTCAGGCGGTCTAAGCCCGCGGCTCGGAGCTCCGAACCGCAACATTATAGTAACCGCGTACTGTTAGAACTCTAGCAGTCAAACCCCTGAGAGTCCCCCCTTGCGTTCCGCGCTGCTTTCCTTTGCAATGCTCATTGCCATCCTGATGTGTGGACTTGGCGTCTATTCCGTGGATGCCGGCGACCAGATCGTCATCGACGGCTACGGCGTCGTCGCCCGCCACTGATCGAATCTATCTTTCAACGGTGAGGAGCCGCTTCGCGGCCCCTTCCACAACGAATGCCGTGAGCACACCGGAGCCGAAGGCCCCGGTGTCCACATTCACGCGATTCGGCAGCAGTTCCGGTTTGGGCGTGATGGTGTGGCCGTGCACGACCACCTTCGGGTGGAGCCCGGGGTAGAGCAGGAATTGGTAGCGAATCCACAGCAGGTCGTCCGGGTCTTGGTCGTACAGCGGCACGCCGGGGCGGATGCCGGCATGGCAGAAGAAGAAATCCCCGAACGATACGCTGTACCCGCAGGACAAGACGAAGCTGGTATGGGCCACAGGTACGGCCTGCAACAACTCCGAATGGAAGCGGACGAGCCCCGAGGAGAGGTCTGCAACGCCGTATGACGCTGCGGTCTGGACGCCGCCATTTTGCATGAACAGGGATTCCATCGACGGTAGGCCAAGGAACTCCAGGAAGCCGTGGTCATGATTGCCCGCGAGCGTGATGTTGCGCGCATCGGAAGCTTTCGCGCCAATGAGGAAGTCGATCACCCCGCGCGAATCGGGGCCGCGGTCGACATAGTCTCCGAGATGGATCACCCGCCAATCGGCCGGCCTGTCGCGCTCGATCTCCGTGCGAATCCGCTCATGCATCCGTTCGAGCAGGTCGAGTCGGCCGTGGATGTCGCCAATGGCGTAGAGGCGCATGCCTTCGGGCGCCCACGCCTCGGCCAGGCTGATGCCCTTACTCATCGGGATTCATGACACGCCTGGCTCATCTACCACGATGATGTGCAGCGCGCGCGGTCCGTGCGCCCCAAGAATTAGCTTCTGCTCGATGTCGCCGGAGCGCGACGGGCCGGAGATCAGGTTGACGGTTCGCGGCATCTCGCCCTTGCCGTAGCGCTCGCGGATTTTGGCCAGCGCCGATTCCAGGTCGCCTTCGATGTCTGCCGCACTCACCACGACGATATGGTGGTCGGGCAGGAAATTGATCGTGGTCGGATTGTCGCCTCCAGAGGTGAGGACCAACGTCCCTGTCTCCGCCACGCCGCTTCCGGCATGGCTGACGCCCACCGCATCGTCGCCGTCGGAAGGGCCGCGACTGATCTCCAGTGCCCGCTGCTCAACCCACGGCATGGACGAAAGGCGTTCGTCTGCCCCCATCCGGACTGCGGCCGGCAGATTGTTGTTGCGAAGATAGCCGGCGACGGTCTCCGGCACGGCATCGTAGCCGCTGACCCGCTCCACACTGGCCAGCAGCTTCTTCGCCATTGTGCAAAACAGCGCCACGCGCTCGGCTTGCGGCAGTTGCCCCCGCGCCGGGATCACGCCCAAGGGCGCAAGTTCCAGCCGGCTGGTCACTGCGGCGCGCCGAGCCGGGTCGCTCGCGTCGGCGCCGAGCGAGCGCCTGATCTTGCCGAGGATTGCGTCGCGCGCGCTCATTTCGCCCCCTGCATCGTGACGGCGTCGCGTTCGCTGAGTTGCTGCATGAATGTCCTTCCCTCCGGCGCCGGAAAGTCGCGGTAGCGGGTCCAGCCTCCGGCTAGCGGCAAGTGCCTGAATCGGCCGGTGCGCCGCCCGAACATCGAAAGCAGCGGCACTGCGACCGAGGTCGCAAACCTGTAGAGCGCCGGGCGCCGGGCAAACATCGCCCAGAGCTTGAGACCGGTTCGCTGTGTCGCCGGATTGAGGCCGCGCTCGAATTCGCGCTCGCGCCAGTGCCGCATCATCTTCGGCAATGGAATGCGCATCGGGCAGACGCTTTCGCAGCGGCCGCAAAAAGTCGAGGCGTTTGGCAGGTGTCCGGACTTGGCGAGGCCGGCCAGCGACGGCGTCAACACCGCGCCCATCGGGCCGGGATAGACCGAGCCGTAGGCGTGGCCGCCGACCGAGTGATAGACCGGGCAGTGGTTCATGCAGGCGCCGCAACGAATGCAGCGCAGCATGTCCTGGAACTCGGTGCCGAGCATGGCCGACCGGCCATTGTCGATCAGCACGACGTGATAGTCCTCGGGCCCGTCGGGATCGCCGGGCCGGCGTGGCCCAGTCGACATGGTGGTGTAGACGCTCATCTCCTGGCCGGTCGCCGAGCGCGCCAGCACGCGCATGATCTGGGCGGCGTCCTCCAGGGTCGGCACGATTTTCTCGATCGAGGCCACCACCACATGTACCTTGGGCAGGATCTGCGTGAGGTCGCCATTGCCCTCGTTGGTCACGATGATCGAGGTGCCGGTCTCGGCGACTAGGAAGTTCGCGCCGGTAATGCCAACATCGGCGTCGAAATAGGCGGGCCTCAGCACGCGCCGCGCCTCGTAGAGCAGCGACTCGTGCTCGGTGAGGTCGCGGGTCGGTGGCAGATGATCGTGCACCCGGCGGAAGTCTGCCTCGACCTGGTCCTTAGTCAGATGGACGGCGGGCGCGATGATGTGGCTCGGGTGCTCGCCGCGGAGTTGGATGATGTACTCGCCGAGGTCGGTCTCGACCGGGCGGATGCCGTTCTTCTGCAGGAAATCGTTGAGCTCGATCTCCTCCGTGATCATCGACTTGCCCTTGGTGACGGTGCGCGCGCCCGCCGAGCGGCAGATGTCGAGGATGATCGCCCGAGCCTCCTCGGCGGTCTCGGCCCAATGCACATAACCGCCGGATGCGCGGACCTTCGCCTCGTAGGCCTCCAGATAGAGGTCGAGGTGGTCCAGCATGTGGTTCTTGATGTCGCGCGCCGAGTCCCGCAACTGGTCGAACTCGGGCAGCGCGTCGACTGCCTTCTTGCGCTTGTCGATGAAGCCGGCGCGCACGTTCCCGAGTGCCTGCTGCAGATGAGGATTGGCGAGGGCTGCGCGGGTATGCTTCTTGAACTGCGGGGAGGTGACCTGCATGGCTCAGGCCCTCCCGCCGATCGGCGGCGTGTCGGTCATGCCGGCCAAAACCTCGGCCACGTGCCGGACCTCCACGCGCGACCCCTCGCGCTTCAGCTTTCCGGCCATGTTCATCAGGCAGCCCAGGTCGCCGGCCAGCAGCGTCTCCGCGCCGGTCGCTGCGATGTTTCCGATCTTCTTGCCGACAATCGCGTTGGAGATCTCCGGGTATTTTACGCAGAATGTGCCGCCGAATCCGCAGCAGACGTCCGCCTCCTGCATCTCGATCAGCGACAGGCCTCCCACCGAGCCGAGAAGCTGCCTTGGCTGGTGCTGGATACCGAGTTCGCGAAGCCCTGAACAGGAGTCGTGATAGGTCACCGACGTCTCCACCCGCGCCGCGACCGTCTTCGCCTGCAACACGTCGGTCAGGAAGCTCACCAGTTCATGCACCTTCGCCGAGAAGGCGGCACAGCGCGCTTCCCACTCGCGGTCGCCGGCGAACAGGCCGGGATAGTGCTTCTTCAGCATGCCGGCGCACGAACCCGACGGCGCGACGATGTAGTCGTAATCCTCGAAGGCGCGGATCGTGTTGATGGCGATCTCCCGGCTGTCCGCTCGGTCACCCGAATTGTAGGCAGGCTGGCCGCAGCAGGTCTGGGTGCGGGGCACTTCCACGACACAGCCGGCGTCCTCCAGCAGGCGTAGCGCCGCGAAGCCGACGCTCGGCCGGAACAGGTCCACGAGACAGGTGACGAACAGGCCGACGCGGGGCGGCTTCTTTGCTTGGGTGGTCAATTTGAAACCGTCTTCCTGGTCTTGCGGGGTGATTTGCGTGCTACGCCATTATCGGAGTCGATCCGCTGCTGCAGCCTCAGCCGTGACACGCGCAGCCAATCGCCGGTGCGCTCTACTTCGGACGTTGCCTGCTCGACGAAGGTGATATGCTCCATGGCGGCTTTCCGGGCGGCGGTGGGGTTTGCAGCAACGATGGCGTCGTGGATCGCGCGATGCTGATCCAGCAGTTGTTCGCGCGCGCCAGGCGTTGAAAACAGGATCAGCCGGTTCTCGAAGACGCCGTCCGACAGCAGCCGATAGCACGAGCGCAGCGTGTGCAGCAGTAGGATATTGTGCGAGCACTCGCCGATGGCATTGTGGAACTCGACGTCAATCTCGGCTTCATCGCGAAAATCGCCGCGCTGGTGCGCCTCCTCCATGCGGGCCATGATGCGCTCGAACAGCGCCCGATCGTCGTCGGTGATGCGGCGCGCCGCATATTCGGCAGCGATCCCTTCCATCTCGCGCCTGTATTCGAGGTAGTCCGCCCTTGCCTTGCGATGGCTGGCCATGAGTTCGGCAACGGGGGCAGCGAAGATCTGTCCGTCGACATCGGCCACCTGGGTGCCGCCGCCGTGCCGGGTGGAGAGGAGGCCGCGTGCCTCGAGAGCCTTCAGGGCATCTCGAAGGATTGGACGCGACACCTCGAAGCGCTGCGCGAGTTCGCGTTCGCCCGGAAGTCGGTCGCCGGTGCGAAGCACGCCTTCGAGAATGAGTCTCTCGATCTGCTGCACCACTTCGTCAGCAGTCCGGGAGTGCTCGATCGGGGAGAAGATTTCGCCCAAGCTGTGGCCCATGGCCTGTCCCCGCGGACAATAGGAGGGCTGCAGGCGACTGGTCAAACTAATTATCCAGTGTGAGCCTCAGTCTTTTCAGTGATGTGACCTGCATCATTTTGCGTGGGGCAACTCGTCACTATGCGACTTTCGGATCCTGCGTACGAAAAGCCACACCGAAAGCACGACCGCGGGCACCAGGATCGCCGTGAGCGCCTCCGGCTTTATCCATCCATGAAAGAGGCTCGTTCCCTTTGTGAGATATGCGACCAATCCGACCACGTAGTAGGAAACCGCTGCGACGGAGAGACCTTCCACCGTCTGCTGGAGGCGCAACTGCAGGCGGGCACGATTGTTCATCGAGGCGAGCAGGTCGCGGTTCTGCTGCTCCATTTCCACGTCGACCCAGGTGCGCAATAGGTTCGTGGCGCGAGACAGTTTTCGGGAAAGATTGTCTTGCCGCTCTTCCACCGAGCGGCAGGTTCGCATCGCCGGCGCGACCCGTCGCGTGAGAAAGCCGGACCAGGTTTCATATCCTGGCACGGCCTCTTCGCCCAGCGCGGCCAATCGTTCGCCGACGATGCCGTCGTAGGCGCGGCTGGCGCCGAACCGATAGAGACTGGCGGCCGCCTGCGCCTCCAGTTCGGCGGCGAGTTCCGTCAGTTCCGTGAGCAGGACCTGGCTGTCGCGCCTGCCCGAGGCCCGCATCGCCCCGGTGAGTTCGGCCAAGCGCTCCTCGATGCGCGTCAGGCGTCCCGACAGCGACTGTGCCAGTGGCAGACCGAGCATTGCAAACGTTCGGTAGGTCTCGATTTCTAGGAGGCGCTGGGCTAGCGCACCGCGGCGCGACGGCGACAAGCCGCGGTCCAGGATGAGGATGCGCGTCAGGCCCTCTCCGTTTTGGCGGAAATCCGTGATGGCGGCCGCCCGGCCGCTCTCGACGATGGAATAGCAGAGGCTCTCCGGATCGAAATCCGCGATGAGCTTCTCGGTCTCTGGGGTCCAGTCCCTGATTTCAAGCCGGATGCCGGAAATGACTGGCCCGGGCGCGGAGAAGCCGTTGCCGAAGGGCGTATCCTCGCCGTGCTTGCCGTCTGGCTCGCCGAGCGGTCCTTCCCAGAGGTAAGTCGAGAACTCCGTGTGGCGTTCCCAGCGCAGCGTCCCCTTACCCCATTTCATGGCATAATGACGCGCCTGCTGGTCCGGCGCAGCGACGCCCAGCGTGCGCGCCAACTCGGCCAGGATCGCCCAATCCTTCGAACTCCCGGTCTCCGTCATGAAGGAGAGTTGGACGAGGACGCGCGGCGAGTCGATCAGTGGATGCGGCCGCGCATGCACTTCGCCGATCGCACCCGGTCGCGCCGGATAGGCGTTAAAACCCATCACCGTGCCGGCGACCGGTGTCGCGATTTCCAGCGCGGACGGCTCGATGCTCACCGATATTCTCCCGAGATGCTGCAGGTTTGCCTTTGTGGCGGGGCTTGAAGTTGAATCCAAGAGATAGTGCTATTGCGTTGCACAATAAATATATTGCAATGCAACATAGATCGCAACGCAGCATTCCAAGGCGTCCGACCGGCGAATTGCCATTGATCCTTCTGACTGGTAAACCTTGTTGACCACACCGAGGCTCGCCATGTCGGGATTGATGATGCCCAAGCCGGATGCAGCGACACTGTCGCGGCGGGCTCAAATCGTGGCCGATTTGCGGCTGATCGTGCCGGGCGAGGGGGTGGTCGACGCCATCAACGAGATGCGAGCATTCGAAACCGATGGTCTTACCGCCTACCGGCAGATCCCGCTGGTGGTCGTTCTGCCGGAGACGACCGAACAGGTCTCGCGCATCCTTCGCTACTGCAACGAACGGAACATCCGGGTGGTGCCGCGCGGCTCGGGCACGTCGCTGTCGGGCGGTGCCTTGCCTCTCGAGGACGCCGTCCTGCTGGTTATGAGCCGCTTCAACCGCATTCTCGAGGTCGACCTCATGAACCGCGTCGTGGTCGCGCAGCCGGGCGTGACCAATCTCGGCATCACGCACGCGGTGGAGGCAGACGGGTTCTACTACGCGCCGGATCCTTCTTCGCAGATCGCCTGCTCGATCGGCGGCAATGTCGCGGAGAATTCGGGCGGGGTGCACTGCCTGAAGTACGGGCTGACTGCCAACAATGTGCTCGGCATCGAGATGGTGCTGATGAACGGCGAGGTGGTGCGCCTCGGTGGCAAGCATCTCGACGCCGAGGGCTATGATCTGCTCGGCGTCATGACCGGCTCGGAGGGCCTGCTCGGCGTGGTGACCGAGGTGACGGTCCGCATCTTGCGGAAGCCGGAGACCGCGCGCGCCCTGCTGATCGGTTTTCCCACTAACGAGCAGGGTGGCCAGTGCGTCGCCGACATCATCGGCGCCGGCATCATCCCAGGCGGCATGGAGATGATGGACCGCCCCGCCATCCACGCTGCGGAGGATTTCCTCCACGTCGGTTATCCGCTCGAATGCGAGGCGCTGCTGATCGTGGAACTCGACGGCCCGGGCGTGGAGGTCGACCATCTGATCGAACGGGTGGAGGCGATCGCGCACCGGAACGGCTCCACCACCTGCCGCATCTCGACCTCCGAGGAGGAGCGCCTCGCCTTCTGGGCGGGCCGCAAGGCCGCCTTCCCGGCCGTCGGGCGCATCTCGCCAGACTATTACTGCATGGACGGGACCATTCCGCGCAAGGAACTGCCGCGCGTGCTGGCCGGCATGCGCGAGTTGTCTGAGAAGTACGGCCTGGCTGTCGCCAACGTTTTCCACGCCGGCGACGGCAATCTGCATCCGCTGATCCTCTACGACGCCAATCGGCCGGGCGAACTCGAGCGGGCAGAGGCGTTCGGCGCCGACATCCTGAGGCTCTGCGTGAAGGTCGGTGGGGTGCTGACCGGCGAACATGGGGTCGGCGTCGAGAAGCGCGACCTGATGCCGGAGATGTTCAACGAGACCGATCTCGACCACCAGATGCGGGTCAAATGCGCCTTCGACCCGAACCATCTGCTCAATCCCGGCAAGGTTTTCCCGCAATTGCGCCGCTGTGCCGAACTCGGCCGGATGCATGTTCATCGCGGGCAGGTGGCGTTTCCAGATATTCCGAGGTTTTGAGCGAGCCTGATTTTGAGTAAGGCAGAATTGCCTTACATTGGGCCGGTGCTCGCGGAGAATGACGATGACCACGCTGACGGTGACATCGAAGGGCCAGGCCACGCTCAAGAAGGAACTGCTGCAGCATCTCGGCGTGAAACCGGGACAGCGCCTTGAGGTCGAACCTTTGCCAGGCGGTCAGTTGACCATCAGGGCCCTGCGGCCGAAGGGCACCTGGGACGACGTATTCGGCATGCTGGCCGGTGAGACCGAAAAGGTCGCCACAATCGAGGAGATGAACGAGGCAAGCCGAAGGGGCTGGGCGGGATTGAAGTGAGGATCACCGCCGATACCAATCTGCTGGTTCGGGTGGTGGTTCACGATGACGAAATTCAGGCCCGGATTGCCTTCGACATCCTCTCCACTGCCGAACTTGTTGCGGTTTCTCTGCCATATTTGTGTGAGTTGGTCCGGGTGCTCGACAGTGTTTACGGATATCCGCCATCGCGGATCGCAGACGCGATCCGGGCCATCGCTGACGCTGAAAACGTCGCAACTGACGGCGCAGCAGTTGAAGCTGGCCTGGCAGTCCTGGCTGCGGGTGGGGACTTCGCCGGTGGTGTGATCGCCAGAGCCGGGCAAGGTATGGGCGGCGAGACGTTCGTGTCGTTCGATCGCCGCGCCGTTTCGCGAGTCGGTCGGACGGGCATGTCGACGAAACTAGCGGACACCTTCCAATGACCACCTTCACGCCTTCTTCCGCTGCCGAGGTTCTGGACGCCGTCGCCTGGGCCGTAGCCGAGGAAGCCCCGGTCGAAGTTGTCGGCCACCGCTCCAAGCGCAGTATCGGCCGCCCGCCGCAAACGGAGCATGCGATCGATCTCTCGGGCCTAACCGGCGTGACACTCTACGAGCCGGAGGAATTGGTCCTTTCCGCCCGCGCCGGCACGCCGCTCGCCGAGATCCAGAGGCTTCTGGCGGAGCACAACCAGGAACTTGCCTTCGAGCCGATGGATTACGGCCCGCTCCTCGGCGCGCCTCAGGGAAGGGGCACGATCGGCGGGGCGCTCGCCGCGAACCTCTCCGGCCCGCGGCGGATCAAGGCAGGCGCGGCGCGCGACCACATACTCGGTGTAAGCGCCGTCTCGGGCCGGGGAGAGGCGTTCAAGTCCGGCGGGCGGGTCGTCAAGAACGTCACCGGTTATGATCTCTCGAAGGCCATGGCAGGGTCCTGGGGCACGCTGGCGGTGGTCACCAACGTCACCTTCAAGGTGCTGCCGGCTGCCGAGACCGAAACCACGCTCGTGCTGACCGGTCTCCTGGATGATGCCGCCGTGTCGGCCATGGCTTTGGCGATGGGCTCGCCCGCCGAAGTGTCCGGAGCGGCCCATCTGCCGGAGACGGTCGCGGCGCGCATCGGAGCAGGGACACTTCCATCCGGTGCGGCAACCCTGCTGCGCATCGAGGGTTTTGGTCCATCGGTGGAATACCGGGTTCGACACCTGCGTGACCTGTTCGGCTCCGGAGCGGGCTTGTCCGAGGTTCCGGCGGAAGCCTCGAAAATCCTCTGGCGCGTAATCCGCGACGTCACGGCCTTCGCCGATGGCAGCGAGAAGCCGGTATGGCGCGTCTCGATGGCGCCGAGCAAGGCGCACGAGATGGTGATGGCGCTGCGCATGGAGACGGCGGTCGAAGCTTACTACGAATGGGCCGGCGGGCTCGCCTGGCTGCGCATGGAGGACGATTCGGAAGTGGACTTCCTGCGCAGGCTCATGAGGCGCTTCGGCGGCGGCCACGCCACCTTGGTGCGGGCCAGCCCTGCCGTGCGCGCGGCCGTTCCCGCGTTCGAGCCGCAGCCGCCGGCACTCGCCGCGCTTTCCGCAAGACTGAAGGAGCAGTTCGATCCGAAGGGCATTCTGAACCCCGGGCGGATGGGGTAGAAGAGGGGCAGCACAGGAGATGTTCATGGATATCGATGATGTTGTGAGCGTCGATCCCGAGGTCATGTCCGGTGCAGTCGTGTTCAAGGGAACCCGCGTGCCGGTTTCGACTCTGTTCGAGTATCTTAAGAGCGGCGACAGTCTGGCCGAGTTTTTGCTGGATTTTCCGACGGTGGATCGCCTTCAGGCCGAGGCGGTCATCAGGCTGGCTGCAGCCGACATCGAACGACTGGCCGGAAAGAAGGCGGCTTGATCGCGCAGCTCGATGAGAGTGTGCCGACGCGACTCGGGAGGGCGCTAGCCGCGATTGGCTGCCGCGCCATACGCTTTCCCAACGAATGGAAGGGTCTCAAGAACGGCCGGTTGCTCAATAAACTGAACGAATCTGGTATCGAATGCCTCGTCACATGCGACAGGAACCTGCAGTACCAGCAAAATCTGGAGCGCTATGGCATTGCGCTTGTCGTGCTGCCAAGGCAGCGTTTTGAAGATCTCCTGCCTCTTCTTGGAGAGATTGCCTCAGCCATCGCCAATATCCGGCCGGGACAGGTGGTTGTCATCGCAGACCAGGGCAAAGTGTGATCGAGACGAATGCAAACCACCTTCACCCCCGAGCAGCTTGCCGATCCACATGTGCAGGAGTCCGAAAAGATCCTACGCAAATGCGTGCATTGCGGTTTCTGCACCGCGACCTGCCCGACCTATGTGGTCCTCGGCAACGAACTCGATAGCCCGCGCGGGCGCATCTACCTGATCAAAGACATGCTGGAGAACGGCCGCCCAGCCGATCGCGAGACCGTCACCCACATCGACCGCTGCCTTTCCTGCCTTTCCTGCATGACCACCTGCCCGTCGGGGGTGAACTACATGCATCTGGTCGATCATGCGCGGGTCCACATCGAAAAGACCTATCGGCGCCCGCCGCTCGACCGCGCGATCCGCGCGGTGCTTGCGGCCACGCTGCCCTATCCCGAGCGTTTCCGAGCAGCGCTGAAGCTGGCGAAGCTCGGTCGGCCTCTCGGCGCGGTTTTCGGCCGTATCACCGGGCTGAAGCCGCTCGCCGCCATGCTGAAGCTGGCGCCCGGCGCAATTCCGACCGCCTCGCCGGTGTCGCGGCCGGGCGTTCAACCCGCAACAGGCAAGCGGATCGGCCGCGTGGCGCTGCTGACCGGCTGCGCCCAGCCGGTGCTCGACCCGGGCATCAACGAGGCGACGGTGCGCCTGCTCACCCGCCTCGGCGTCGAGGTGGTGATGCCCGAGGGCGAAGGCTGCTGCGGCGCGCTGGTCCATCACCTTGGCAAGGAGGAGCAGGCGCTCAATTTCGCACGCCGCAATATCGACGCCTGGACCCGAGAGATCGAGCACGGCGGGCTCGATGCCATCATCATCACCGCCTCGGGCTGCGGCACCACCATCAAGGACTATGGCTTCATGCTACGGCTCGATCCGGCATACGCCCAGAAAGCCAAGCGTGTATCGGAGTTGGCGAAGGACATCACCGAATATCTCGGCGGACTGGACCTGCCCGAGCCTACGATCAGGCCCGGCCTGACGGTCGCCTATCATTCCGCCTGCTCGATGCAGCACGGCCAGAAGATCACCCGGCTTCCGAAGGAGCTTCTGGCGCGTGCCGGCTTCCTCGTGAAGGAGCCGCTCGAAGGGCATCTCTGCTGCGGCTCGGCCGGCACGTACAACATCCTGCAGCCAGAGATCTCGGCCCGCCTGCGCGACCGCAAGGTGAAGAATATCGAGGCCACCGGCGCGTCACTTATCGCCACGGGCAATATCGGCTGCATCACCCAGATCGCCAGCGCCGCCCGGTTGCCGATTGTCCACACGGTGGAATTGCTGGACTGGGCCTATGGCGGGCCGAAGCCCAGGGAACTGACCTCGGTCGCTCCCATCGCTTCCAAGGAACTCGCTTAGGCAGTTGCATCCAATAGCAAAGGGCAGCGCGGTTGCCCGCGCTGCCCTTGTCTCCGGTGCGGAACCAAGTTCCTCAACCGCTTCGACAGCCGCGCCCCATCCCCTTGCTGCGGCCCGGTCCGAGGGAGTCCGCTACATCACGACCACCTTGGTCCCGACGCCGACGCGTTCATAGAGATCGACCACGTCCTCGTTGCGCAGCCGGATGCAGCCCGAGGAGACGTTGGTGCCGATCGTCCAGGGCGCATTGGTGCCGTGGATGCGGTAGAGCGTCGAGCCGAGATAAAGCGCTCGGGCGCCGAGCGGGTTTTCAGGCCCGCCTGCCATGTGGACCGGCAGGATGCGGCCCTTGGCCCGCTCGCGCTTGATCATCTCGGCCGGGGGCCGCCAGTCGGGCCACACCGCCTTGCGGGTGATCGTCTGCGTTCCGGTCCACACCATCCCCTCCTGGCCGACCCCAACGCCGTAGCGGCGCGCCTTCCCGCCGGGCTGCACGAGGTAGAGGAATTTTGACGCCGTATCGATCACGATCGTGCCCGGCTTCTCCGGGCCGGAATACTCCACGTGCTGCGGCAGGTAGATCGGGTCCATTTGCGGCGCGATCTGCTTCTTTCGCGGGGCCGGCACGGCGGCAGTGCGCATCGGATCTTGACCGAACAGGCTTCTGCGCTCGGCGCGGCGCGCAGGCTGCGGATCGCCCCGGAGCGAACTGCGCTGCAGCGCGGGCTGGACCTGCACGGCATAGCCCCCGTTCACCACCCGGCCCGGCTGACGGCCAAGCTGCATCACCCAAGGGGCGGAGAGATCGGGACTGACCACGACGGGGGGCCGCTCGCGATAGCGATCATTGGCTTGCGCCGGGGCTGCCGCAGCAAGGCCCATCAAGCTGGCTGCAGTCATGACAAGAAATCTGTGCTTCATCATACGCGTACTCGACTGACCTTCCGATCGGATCCGGCGCGGGACTTCCCCGCCCCGTCCTGTCAGGAGCCTGTGGCGCGAACGGAATCGGAATCGTGAATCGGGTTGCCTAAAAAGCGGCGGTGTCCCTAAACCTTCCGGTGTGGTTACCGGCCGGTTCAGCGGACTGGTAAAGGCGCGGTCAATGAGCGCCGGGCGGCATTAACGAACGGAGTCTTGGGTGGACGGACTGCTTGAAGGATCGGATGGGGTCGTGCGCTGCTTCTGGGCAGGCGACCAGGACGACTATCGCCGCTATCACGACGAGGAATGGGGTCGCCCGGTGAAGGACGACCGCCGGCTCTTCGAGAAGATCTGCCTGGAAGGCTTCCAGTCCGGCCTGTCCTGGCTAACCATCCTGCGCAAACGCGAGAATTTCCGCGCCGCCTTTGCCGGCTTCGCTTTCGAGCGGGTCGCCGAATTCGGCGAGGCCGACGTGGAGCGCCTGTTGAACGATCCCGGCATCGTGCGCCACCGCGGCAAGATCGAGTCGACCATCAACAATGCCCGGCGCGCCAAGGAACTCGTGGTGGAGGCTGGATCGCTGGCGGCCTGGTTCTGGCAGTTCGAGCCCACGGACGCGCAGCGCCCGCAGCGGCTCGATCATGCCGCACTCATCCGCTTGGGGAAAACCGAGACCTCGACCTTGATCTCCAAGGAGCTGAAGAAGCGCGGCTGGAGTTTTGTTGGGCCAACGACCGTATACGCCTTCATGCAGGCGATGGGTTTGGTCAACGACCACATCGAGGGCTGCCATTGCCGCGCCTCCGTCGAAGCGCAGCGCTCCGCATTCGAGCGGCCTATCCCTCGCATTTGAGGGCTGGAAGCAGCCCCAAAAAGAGGCTGGGACCCGCCCCGGACGCACCACCGTGCCGGAACAGGCCCCAGTTGCCTCGCTCGTACGCGGTTAGGGGAGCGAGGCTCTGGCACCCCCGCCAGATAACGGCTCAGAGATGCGATCTCATCCCAAGCCCTATGCTGCTCCGCACGGGCTGCAGAACAGGAATGCCGCGACCGTGACGATCGCGCAGGCGAGGGCAGGATAGAGCACCAGGAGCATGGTGAGCGCGGTTCCTCCGAGCGGGTCGTGCGCATTTGCCGTTTGGCCGCGGGACCCGAAGCCGGGAAGTATGCCGCCAGCCGTCGCCCGCTCTGGCCGCCGCGCCAGACGGTTGTCCCGAAGCTTCTCGCCGGCGCTTGTAGTCAGGGTAGACACGATAATTGCCTTTCCGATTTGCATGCCCGGAAGATCGTATGATCGGGCAACCGACCGGTGCCGGACCGTTCCGTTGTATGTTTCCGTGTAGTTTCCAGCTGTTACGCAAGGCAGGTGATGGCTCCGGCTGCATTGCGATGGAGGAACAGAGAAATGAAGCACGCCGGTCCGCTGCTCCCTCCTGGACGAGCTTGCGCACGATCGCCTCGAGCCGTGAGTTGAGGCGTGGCAGTTCGGCGCAATCAGCAGATGCAGGCCGTCGAATCCGACCCGCGGTCTACGCCCTTGTTGCCAATATGCTGCGCGCACGCGGCGGAGCCGTTACACTTGCTGCTGTGCCCTCCATCGTCTAGGACACGGCCGCTCTCCTCCAGGTCGCGAGTACGAAAGAACATGGCCGACAGATCGGAAAAAATGAAAGCGCGTCTGCCGCGCGGGTTCATCGATCGTTCGCCCGAGGACATCCGCGCCGTCGAGAAGATGATGGCGACGATCCGCGAGGTCTACGAACTCTACGGCTTCGAGCCCGCCGACCAGCCGCTGATCGAATATACCGACGCACTCGGCAAATTCCTGCCGGACCAGGACCGGCCGAACGAGGGCGTTTTCTCTTTCCAGGACGACGACGAGCAGTGGCTGTCGCTACGCTATGACCTCACCGCGCCGATGGCGCGCTACGTGGCCGAGAACTGGGAGAGGCTGCCAAAACCGTTCCGCAGCTATCGCTCGGGCTGGGTGTTTCGCAACGAGAAGCCCGGCCCCGGCCGCTTCCGCCAGTTCATGCAGTTCGACGCCGACACGGTCGGCACACCGGGCGTGGCGGCCGACGCCGAGATGGCGATGATGATGGCCGACGTCATGGAGGCGCTCGGCATCAAGCGCGGCGACTATGTGATCCGCGTCAACAACCGCAAGGTGCTCGACGGCGTGCTCGAGGCAATCGGGCTCGGCGGCGACGAGAATGCCGGCCGCCGGCTCACCGTGCTGCGGGCGATCGACAAGCTGGACAAGTTCGGGCCGGAAGGCGTGCGCCTGCTGCTAGGCGCGGGCCGTTGGGACGGCGGCAAGGAAGGCGAGGGGGATTTTACCAAGGGCGCGGGGCTCAGCGAAGAGCAGATAAACCGCCTAGTTGGCTCGTTCATGCATTTGCGGCCGAACGCTGGTCAGTCAGATCAAGACTATCTTTCTGCATTCTTTGAAGATCTGCGCTCGACCGTCGTTGACACACCGATTGGCATGCAAGGCGTGACCGAACTCGAAGAGATCGCTGAGTTGTGTCGCGCTGCTGGTTACGGCCCCGACCGTATCAAGATCGACCCCTCAGTCGTGCGCGGCCTCGAATATTACACCGGCCCTGTCTACGAGGCCGAGCTTCTCGCCGAAATCCCCAACGAGGAAGGCCAGATCGTTCGCTTCGGCTCGGTCGGCGGCGGCGGGCGCTATGACGGCCTGGTCTCGCGCTTCCGCGGCGAGCCGGTGCCGGCAACCGGCTTTTCGATCGGCGTGTCGCGCCTGATGACGGCGCTGAAGAACCTTGGCAAGCTGGACACCTCGAACGTGACCGGTCCGGTCGTGATGCTCGCGATGGACAAGGATACGGAGAGTCTCGGCCGCTATCAGCGCATGGTCGGCGAACTCCGGCAGGCCGGCATCCGCGCCGAGATGTATCTCGGTGGCGCGGGCATGAAGGCGCAGATGAAATATGCGGACCGGCGCGGCGCGCCCTGCGTGATCATTCAGGGCTCCTCCGAACGCGAGGCCGGCGAGGTACAGGTCAAGGACCTCGTCGAAGGCGCGCGCCTGGCGCAAGAAGTCACCGACAACAAGGAATGGCGCGAAAGCCGCCCGGCGCAGTTCTCGGTGCGCGAGGGGCAGTTGGTCGAGGCGGTCCGGGGCGTGCTGGAGGCGCAGAAGGCGGAGCGGGGAAGGGGCGCATAAGTGATTGCGCTTTCACCCGAAGGAACGACAAACCGCGCGGTCTGGCTCCCATGACCACCCTCTCCACCCAGATCCGCACGCTTTTTTCCGCGCGTGGAACCGTGATGGTCGACGTGCCGGTGCTGCAGCCGGCCGACCCGTTCCTCGACATGGCGGGCGAGGATTTGCGACGCCGCATCTTCCTCACCGAGAGCGAGACGGGAGAACAGCTCTGCCTGCGGCCCGAGTTCACCATCCCTGTCTGCCTCGATCACATCGCCAGCCGGGCCGGCACCCCGCGCCGCTACGGCTATGTCGGCGAGGTGTTCCGCCAACGCCGCGATGGTCCCGCGGAGTTCATGCAGGCGGGCATCGAGGATCTGGGCGATCCGGAGATCGCGCGGGCCGATGCCCGCGCCATCGCTGACGCTCATGCGCTGCTGGCGCATGCGCTGCCCGATGCAGAACTCTCGGTGACGGTGGGCGACCATGCGGTGTTCGAAGCCGTGCTTGCGGCGCTCGGGCTGCCCCCCGGCTGGCAGAAGCGGCTGGCCCGGGCATTCGGCGCACCGGAGCAGCTTTCCGCCGCACTCGCAGACCTTTCCGGGCCTCCGGCAAAAGAAAAGGCGGAAAATTCCCGGCCAGACATCGTTGCCTCCGGCCTCGACGCGCTGACGGCCCACATCGCCGCCGAGATGGAGAAGACTGGCCTTTCGACGAGCGCGTCGCGCACGCCGGAAGAAATCGCCCGCCGCCTGATCGAGAAGACGGAACTTCAGAAGGTCAGGCTGCCCGACGAAGCCCTGAGCGCACTAAAAACCTTCCTGGATATCGACGCGCCGCTGGCCGAGGCGCCGCGGCGGCTCCAGGATTTCGCGGACGAGGCGGGACTGGTCATAGACCGGGCGCTGGTCGCGTTTTCGCAGCGGGCGCTTGCGATCCTGGCCGAGGGCCTGCCGGCGGCGTCGATCCGCTACGATGCCGCCTTCGGCCGGCCACTGGATTATTATACTGGGCTCGTCTTCGAGATCGCGGCACCGGGGGAGGCGCGGCCGCTTGCCGGCGGCGGCCGCTACGACCGGCTGCTCACCATGCTCGGCGCCACCGCGCCGATCCCCGGCGTCGGCTTCTCCGTGTGGCTCGACCGCATCGAGGCGCTGCGGGGAGGGCAGGGGTGATGGCGCATTCCCGAGTGAGTGGAGCAGACGCCCCCGGTGCTTCCCTTGGAGGCCCTCGCCCATGCTGACTCTTGCGGTCCCCTCCAAAGGCCGGCTGCGCGAGCAGTCGCTGGAAATTCTCGAGAAGGCAGGGCTGAAAGTCAGCCTCGCCGGCGAGCGGAACTACCGTGCCCGCGTCGAAGGTCGCGACGACGTCGAGATCGCCTTCCTCTCCGCATCGGAGATCGCGGGGGAACTGGGCGCAGGCAATGTCGACCTCGGCGTCACCGGCGAGGACCTGCTGCGCGAAAGCCGCGCCGACTGGGAGAAGCGAGCCACGGTCGCCGCGCGCCTCTGCTTCGGCCATGCCGACGTTGTGGTCGCCGTGCCGGAGGTCTGGCTCGACGTCGACACCATGGCCGATCTTGATGACGTCGCCGCCGATTTCCGCCAGCGCCATGGCCGCCGGCTGCGCATCGCCACGAAATATTGGCGGCTGACCCAGCAGTTCTTCTCGGGCAAGCACGGCATCCAGGTCTATCGGATCGTGGAAAGCCTGGGTGCCACCGAGGGGGCGCCGGCCGCCGGCCTGGCGGACATCGTCGTCGACATCACGACGACCGGTTCGACGCTGAAGGCCAATCACCTGAAGATTTTGGCCGACGGCGTGATCCTCCGCTCGGAGGCATGCCTGGTCGCCTCGCTGCGCTCCCGCACGGCCGCCGAGGAGGCGGCGCTGGCAGGGATCATTCAAACAGTGTCGGACTCAATTCGCGGATGATGCCTGCGACCTCGCGGCACTCTTCCTGACGCGAGCCGTTCCTGCGCCAGGCCAGCGCGATCTGCCGCGATGGCGCGGGCTCGGCGAAGGGCACGATCTTGAGGTCGTGAATCGATCGGCTAGCCTCCGCCGCCATTTCGGGGAGGAGCGTCACGCCCAGGCCATGCCCAACCATCTGCAACAGCGTTGTCAGGCTGGTGGCGCCGTAATTGGCCATGGCGGTCGGCCGGATATGGCTGCAGAGCTTTAACGCCTGGTCGCGCAGGCAGTGGCCTTCCTCGAGCAGCATCAGGCGTTCCAGGGCCGGACTTTCCGGCGCCACCGGCGGGTCGATGAATGCGGCGTCGTGCTCGGGCACCGCCAAAAAGAAGCGGTCCTGGAAGAGCAACTCGGTCTCCAGCGCTGAGTGATCGAGCGGCAGCGCGGCAATGAAGCCGTCGAGGCGCCCAGCCGTCGTTTCCGAGATCAGCGTGTCGGTGATGGCCTCGCGCATCTCGACCTGGAGTTGCGGAAAACGGTCCTTCAGTTCCGACAGCAGTTGCGGAAGCAGATAGGGTGCTATGGTGGGGATCATGCCGAGCCGGAAGCGGCCCTCCATGGGGAGCCGGCCACGCCGGGCGAGCGCCTCGACTTCTCGGATCTGGCTGAGGATCGCTTCGATCCGCGGCTGCAACGCGACCGCCTCCTCCGTCAGACGCACGGAGCGTCCGCCGCGTTCGAACAGGCGGCAGCCGAGCCGGGCCTCCATCTCGGCGATCTGTGAAGAAAGCGCCGGCTGGGTGACGCCGACCAACTCGGCTGCCTGTCCGAAGTGGCGAGTCCTTGCCAGCGCATCGAAATAGAGCATCTGCCGGGTGGAGAGGGTGATCATAAGAAAAAGCTATCAGCAAAATCAGTAAAGAAAATTAGCGCCTATCGAAGAAAGCGTCTAGTCTGGAATCATTCCAGAATCGTGGAGCTTTGACCGGGCGCCAGCGGCCCATCAACAGCTCCAGAGACTCAAGAGCACGATCGGAGACAGACATGGATACAGAAAACAAGGAAAGCACGGGCAAGTGCCCGGTCGCGCACGGCGGCGGCGGACGTGGGCGAGGCAACCGCGACTGGTGGCCGACCCAGCTGGACGTTTCGGTTCTGCATCGCAACTCCGACCTGTCCGACCCGATGGGCGAAGATTTCGACTACGCCGAGGAGTTCAAGAAGCTCGACCTAGACGCCGTGATCAAGGACTTGCATGCTTTGATGACGGACTCGCAGGACTGGTGGCCGGCCGACTTCGGCCATTACGGCGGCCTGATGATCCGTATGGCCTGGCACAGCGCCGGCACCTATCGCATCACCGACGGCCGTGGCGGCGCCGGGGCCGGTCAGCAGCGCTTTGCGCCGCTGAACAGCTGGCCGGACAACGTGAACCTCGACAAGGCGCGCCGGCTGCTATGGCCCATCAAGCAGAAGTACGGCCGCAGGATCTCCTGGGCCGACCTGATGATCCTGGCCGGCAACGTCGCGCTGGAGTCGATGGGCTTCAAGACCTTCGGTTTCGCCGGCGGCCGCAAGGACGTGTGGGAGCCGGAGGAACTCTACTGGGGTCCCGAGGGCACCTGGCTCGGCGACGAGCGCTATAGTGGCGAGCGCCAGCTGGCCGAGCCGCTCGGCGCTGTGCAGATGGGTCTGATCTACGTCAACCCGGAGGGCCCGAACGGCAACCCGGATCCGGTCGCTGCGGCCAAGGACATCCGCGAGACGTTCTTCCGCATGGCCATGGACGACGAGGAGACCGTCGCGCTGATCGCCGGCGGCCACACCTTCGGCAAGACCCACGGCGCCGGCGACCCGTCGCTGGTCGGACCGGAGCCGGAAGCCGGAGCGCTTGAGGATCAGGGCCTCGGCTGGAAGAGCAAGTTCGGCACAGGCTTCGGCGCCGACACCATTGGCGGCGGCCCGGAAGTCACCTGGTCGCAGACGCCGACCAAGTGGAGCAACTACTTCTTCGAAAACCTGTTCGGGTACGAATGGGAATTGGAGAAGAGCCCGGCCGGCGCGAAGCAGTGGCGCGCCAAGAACGCGGAAGCCAGCGTACCGGACGCTCACGACAAGTCGAAGAAGCATGCGCCGACCATGCTGACCACCGACCTGTCACTGCGCTTCGACCCGATCTACGAGAAGATCTCGCGGCGCTTCCTCGAGAACCCGGACCAGTTCGCGGACGCTTTCGCCCGCGCCTGGTTCAAGCTGACGCACCGCGACATGGGCCCGGTGGCGCGCTACCTCGGCCCGCTCGTGCCGAAGGAGACGCTGATCTGGCAGGATCCGATCCCCGCTGTCGATCATCGGCTGATCGACGACAAGGATGTCGCCGCGCTGAAGGCGAAGATCCTGGCATCTGGCCTCTCGGTGTCCGATCTGGTGTCGACCGCCTGGGCGTCGGCCTCGACCTTCCGCGGTTCCGACAAGCGCGGCGGGGCAAACGGCGCACGTATCCGTCTCAGCCCGCAGAAGGATTGGGACGTCAACCAGCCGGCCCAGCTTGCGAAGGTCCTGCAGAAGCTCGAAGCGATCCAGCAGGAGTTCAACGCCTCGCAGGCCGGCGGCAGACAAGTCTCGCTGGCCGACCTGATCGTGCTCGGCGGCAGCGCCGCGGTCGAGAAGGCGGCGAAGGATGCCGGCACGGATGTGACGGTGCCCTTCACGCCTGGACGTGCGGATGCCTCGCAGGACGAGACGGACGTCGTCTCCTTCGCCCCGCTCGAACCGCGGGCCGACGGCTTCCGCAACTACACCAACCCCGGCAAGCAGCAGTTCATGCAGCCGGAGGAGGCGCTGGTCGATCGGGCGCAACTGCTGCGGCTGACCGGGCCGGAGATGACGGTGCTCGTCGGCGGGCTGCGCGTGCTTGGCGCCAATGCCGGCGGATCGAAGCACGGCGTCCTCACCAGCCGCCCCGGCGTCCTGACGAACGACTTCTTCGTCAACCTGCTCAGCATGGACACCGTATGGCAGGCGTTCCCCGGCTCGGAGACCCTCTATGAGGGCCGCGACCGCAAGAGCGGCGAGGCGAACTGGACAGGCACCCGCATCGACCTGATCTTCGGTGCGCACTCGCAGCTCCGCGCCTTCGCGGAGGTCTACGCCTGCGCTGACTCGCAGCAGAAGTTCGTCAAGGACTTCGCCGCGGCGTGGGTCAAGGTCATGAACGCCGATCGGTTCGACCTCGCTCAGACCCTGCGCAAGGCCGCTTAGGCAGTTCTGCTGCCTGAGGGCAGGCTTCGCATCTGAACGGGAAAGGCCGGGGCGTTGTCCCCGGCCTTTCTGATTCGCCACTTGACCCAGGAGGCTCGGCTGGCCGGCAAGGGTAAACTGGCTGGCCCTTTAAGTCGGGAGATGTTGGCGTCAGCTCTGCAAGCTGGCCAGCACAAAATCGGCGCGCTCGGAGGCGCGGGCCTTCGGCAGCAACACGGCATCATAGTCCAGCGCACGAAAAGCCTTCTCCAGACGCTGGTACTCCTCCACGCCGGCCTCGAAGCCGTGCCGCCGCTCCGCATCGGCGACGTAGATTTCCGGCCATGGCGGCGCCAGGAATGCGCGCCGATGGTAGCGGTGGAGCGTGCCCAACTCCTGCAGCACGGGTTCTCCAGTGAGATGCTCAAGGGCGGCAGCGGCGTCGATCAGTCCGCGGTCGAAGAACACCCATCCTCGATGCGCCTCCGCCGCCCGCCGGTCGGCAAGCGCGGTCCTGACCGCGAGTCGCGCAAAGGCCGTCGCGTCGACCCAGGGCAGGGCGCTTCCGGCCGTTGCCAGTTCTTGCTGCACGATGCGGCGGCCTGGCTCCTCGACCACGGAGTGGCCGCGGGCGCGCAACTCCGCGAGCAGGGTCGACTTTCCGCCACCGGAACAGCCGGAAATTGTCACGAAATGCGTGTGCAAGGAGCAGTCCTTTGTCGAATCGGCTGCGCGACCGCGGAAATGGCGGTCAGCAGTCCCGAATTTTGCGGGGAAGATTGTGCCCGGAGAAGACTCGACGAGCGGCAACGACCTTATTGCCTTGGCAGGACTGCCACAACAGCCTCGTGGTGATTCTCGCTTATGGGTTACGCAACCGGCTCTGGCTGCCTCAACACGTACGTGGCGTCAGCAATCGTCGCCGCGTACACCACGTGCGGCGGGCGCACGCCATGGGTCAAAAGCATGCGCCGCACATTTGGCGATGCCCCGGTGACGAAGAAGCGGATGCCGGCGTGCTCGGCCTTGCGGGCGATACGCTCGATGACGTTGGCAGCAGTGGAATCGAGAAGAGGCACTGCGGAAAAGTCCAGGACAAAACTCTTGCGCTGGTCGGCGATGCGGTCGAGCGTCGCGCCCACCGTCGAGGCGGCGCCGAAGAAGAAGGCCCCGGAGAGGCGATAGACGACGACGTCCGGATCGCTGGCCGAGCCGGAATCATAGGGGCGTCCTTCGTCGCGCTGGTCTTCCGGTGCGAGCGGCTGATGGGCTTCCAGTTCCACCGCCTCGGACATTCGGTGGATGAAGAGCAGCGCGCCGAGCGAGAAGCCCACGACGATGCCTTCCGTGAGATCGCGGAAGACCACCAGCAGGAAGGTGACGAGGAGCACCGCCGCATCGCCCCAGGAGGAGCGCAGCAGGGCGGCAAAAGCGGTGCGCTCGACCATGTTGAAGGCGACCACCGCCAGCACGCCGGCGAGCGCAGCGAGCGGGATGTAGCTTGCCAGCGGCGCGGCGAGCAGCATGAACAGGAACAGGAAGACCGAGTGCGCCATCCCGGCGACCGGGCCGTGCGCGCCGGAGCGGACGTTGGTTGCCGTGCGCGCTATGGTGCCGGTGACGCAGATGCCACCGAACAGCGCCGAGCCGATATTGGCGAAGCCCTGCGCGACCAGTTCGCAGTTGGAACGATGGCGCCGCCCCGTCATGCCGTCCGCTACGACGGCCGATAGCAGCGACTCGATCGCGCCGAGAAGGGTGAAGGAAATGGCCGCCGGCATCACCTCCATGATCCGTTCGAGCGACAAATCCGGCAGGGCAGGGGCCGGCAGGGTGCGCGGTATTCCTCCGAACTTGGTCCCGATCGTCGCCACGGGCAGGGCAAACACGGCCGCGACCACGGATGCCACCAGCACCGCGATCAGCATGCCCGGCCAGTGCGGCCTTGTTCGCTTCAGGCCGATGATGACCGCGATGGTGAGCAGCGAAATGCCGATCGTGGCTGGGTTCAGCGTCGGCAGTGCGCCATGAAGCGCGACCAGCTTAGGCAGGAACTCGCCCGGCTCGCCGTCCGGCAGCGACAGGCCGAAGAGTTCGCTGAACTGGCTGGCGAAGATGATCACCGCGATGCCCGCCGTGAAGCCGACGGTGACGGGGTATGGGATGAACTTGATGAAGGTGCCGAGCCGCAGATAGCCGACTGCCACCAGCATGATGCCGGAGAGCATGGTGGCGAGGATCAGGCCATCGACGCCGTAGGCATGCACCGTCGCCAGCACCAGCACGATGAAGGCGCCGGCCGGGCCTCCGATCTGGAAGCGGCTGCCGCCGAGCAGGGAGACGATGAAGCCGCCGACGATGGCGGTGTAGAGCCCGCGATCGGGCGACACGCCAGAGGCGATGGCGATGGCCATGGACAGCGGCAGCGCCACAATGGCGACCGTCAGCCCGGCGATCAGGTCGCGCCGCATCTGCTCGAAGCCGTAGCCCTCTCTCAGAACGGTCACCAGCTTCGGTGTGTATAGGTCGGCGAAACTGGGGGTGGTCTGGCCTCCGTGGTCGGCGGTCTGAGCGGTCATGATGCGATCCTGTAGGAGAGGCGGATCGTCGGCGCGTGCGTCGGCGGTTCGTCTATCGGGTTGATGTTTGTGAGGCGGGGTACTTGAGCCGCACGCCGCGGCCGCCGTCGTCGCTCTTCTGGCGCTCGCCGATGAGCTCGACCCCGGCGGCGGACAGGGCGTCGACGACCTTCGTCAGCGTATCCACAACGCCGCGCACGGTGCCCTCGCTGGCCTCCATGCGCTGAATGGTGGCGAGCGACACGCCGGCCATTTCGGCCAGTTGCGACTGGTCGATGCCCAGCAGCGCGCGTGCAGCCTTCAATTGTCCCGACGTCATCATGGAAAGCGTCTCCACTTCAGCCCGGAATATAGGGTCGATCAGCCGTAGAATTCAAGTCTCACATATCAATGTCGCGGTTTGGAGCGTTAGTGCAGCCGGGTCTTGCCGCGGGAGCGGCGCGCCTGTAGCAGAACGCCGACGGGTCAACCGAACACGGGATTACCGACATGCGACTGGGCGGCAGGCTGGCGGCAGCCATCGAGGTGCTCGAAGACATCGAGCGAAGGCATCGCCCTGCAGCCGATGCGTTGAAGGACTGGGGCCTTTCGCATCGCTTCGCGGGCGCCGGCGACCGGGCGGCGATCGGCAACATCGTCTATGACGCGCTGCGGCGCAGACGCTCGGCCGGCTGGCTGCTTGGCAGCGACAGCCCAAGGGCACTCGCCTTCGGTGCGCTGCTCCTGGAGTGGGGCGAGACGCCGGAGGCTATTAACGCCGAACTCGAGGGCGACCGCTTCGCTCCGCCGCCGCTGAGCGATGAGGAAGTGACGGCTGCGACTTCGAGGCGGCTGGAGGAAGCTCCTTCAGAAATACGCGCCGACGTGCCGGACTGGTGCGTGCCGCTGTTCGAAGCAAGTTTCGACGGAGACTGGGCCGAGGAGGGTCGCGCCCTAGCAGGACGCCCGCCGCTCGACCTGCGGGTGAATGGTCTGCTCTCGAATCGGGATCGCGTTCTATCCGAAATCCGCGAGACCGGCGCGCAGCCGACGGCACTGGCGCCTGAGGGCATTCGCATCCCGCCGATTCGCGGCAACGGTCGCCATCCCAACGTGCAGGCCGAGCCGGCTTTCCGGAAGGGCTGGTTCGAGGTCCAGGACGAAGGTTCGCAGCTTGCCGCCGATCTGGCCGGTGCCCGGCCGGGCATGCAGGTGCTGGATTTTTGCGCCGGCGCTGGCGGCAAGACCCTGGCCCTTGCGGCAGACATGGGAAACAGGGGGCAGATCTTCGCCTATGATGCGGAAAAGCCTCGGCTCGCCCCCATCTTCGACCGCATCCGCCGTGCTGGCGTCCGTGACATCCAGGTTCTTTCGAGACTGGAGCAGTTAAGCGATCTTCGGGAAAGGATGGACCTCGTACTGGTCGACGCGCCCTGCACGGGAAGCGGCACCTGGCGGCGCCGGCCCGACGCGAAATGGCGTCTGACGCAGAAGCAGCTCGACGCGCGAAAGGCGGAGCAGGCCCACATCCTCGAAGCCGCGAAGGCTTTTGTGAAGCCGGGTGGCCGGCTGGTTTACATCACCTGCTCAGTATTCCGCGAAGAGAACCAGGACCAGATCTCGAACTTCCTTGAGAACAACCAGGAGTTCTCGCCCGTCGATCATGGCGTGCTGTTCGAGGCAGCCCATCCGGGGCAATCTGATGTCGCGCGGATTCAGCTGGACCGGGGCATCGTGCTGACGCCTCTGCGCACCGGCACGGACGGCTTCTATTTCGCGTCGCTGCAGCGCGCAGCAGGGTAATCATCCGATTGCGCATTGCATCATCTTTTGTTGCAGTGCAGCAAAAATGATTGCTGATCTTCTCAGGTTTTGCCATAACCTCCGCTGGGAGGATCACATGCCGGCAGTCGCCATTCCGAACACCGATTTCGAGGAGCGCGTTCGCGCCTCCTTCGCGCGCCAGGAAGCGATGAAGACCATCGGTGCCGAACTCACGCGCGTCACGCCGGGTATCGTCGAGATCGAGATGGGTTTTTCGCCCGCGCTCACCCAGCAGCACGGTTTCCTGCATGCCGGCATCATCTCGGCGGCGCTGGATTCTGCCTGCGGCTATGCTGCCTTCTCGCTCATGCCGGAGAATGCAAGCGTGCTCTCCATCGAGTTTAAGGTAAACCTTCTCGCACCGGGCAAGGGCGAACGCTTCCTCTTCCGCGGCTCGGTGACCAAGCCGGGCAAGACGATCGTGGTGGCGGACGGGCAGGCCTACGCTTTTGGGGCGAATGGAGAGGCCCGGCTGATCGCGACGATGACAGGCACCATGATGGCGGTCACCGGGCGGGAGGGGATCGAGGGCTGAGCCGGTTGACGGATTGCCGTTTTCCCCGGGTATACGGACCAGTTCACTGGCGCAACGGAGCAGGCAGGCATGCTGACTGATCTCGCCGGACATCAGGTGCTGTTCGTGATGGCGGCGGAGCCGGAATACGGCCCTCATCTCAGGCGCATGTTCAGGCCCCTGATGACGGGCGTCGGCCCCGTCGAAGCTGGAGTGAGACTCGGAGCCGAACTTGCGCTCCTGGAGGCGGCCGGCCGCAAGCCGGACCTCGTCGTCTCGCTCGGATCGGCCGGTAGCCGCAGCCTCGAGCAGACCGAAGTCTACCAAGCCTCCTCTGTCAGCTATCGCGACATGGATGCTTCGCCGCTCGGATTTCCCAAAGGCGTTACACCCCTCCTCGATTTGCCGGCCACGCTGCCGCTGCCGCTGCGCATCCCAGGCATTCGGGAGGCGAGCCTGTCGACCGGCGCCAACATCATCTCCGGAGCCGCCTACGATGCGATCCCCGAGGACATGGTGGACATGGAGACCTTCGCCGCGCTGCGAGCCTGCCAGCATCTGTCGGTTCCGCTGGTGGCGCTGCGCGGTATCTCCGACGGCAAGGCCGAACTGCGCCATGTCGGCGACTGGACGGAATACCTGCACGTGATCGACGAGAAGTTGGCGCATGCGGTCGACAAGATGGCTGCTGCCTTGGCGAGTGGGGAACTGCAACCTAGGTCGGGGTGATGATGAGGCCCTACTGAAGGGGCAACATCATATCGGAACAGCCCCCTCATCCGGCCGCTTCGCGGCCACCTTCTCCCCGTGGGGGAGAAGAGGGCAGCGCCGAGATCGGCGACCTCCTCTCCCCTCGGGGAGAGGTCCGCCGAGCGTTGCGGAGGCGGGGTGAGGGGGCACGTTTCCCATTGCGCCCGACCCCAACTTTCTCTAAACGCCCGCCATGACGAACACCCCTTCCGAAAATGTCCTGATCATCGACTTCGGCAGCCAGGTCACGCAACTGATTGCGCGGCGAGTGCGCGAGGCCGGCGTCTACTCCGAGATCGTGCCGTTCCAGTCCGCCGAGGAGGCCTTCCGCCGGCTCCAGCCGAAGGCGGTCATCCTCTCTGGCGGCCCAGCCTCCACCACCGAGATCGGCAGCCCGCGCGCGCCGCAGGCCATCTTCGAGGCCGGCGTTCCGGTCCTTGGGATCTGCTACGGCGAGCAGACCATGTGCGCGCAGCTAGGGGGCAGCGTGGAGGGCGGCCACCATCGCGAATTCGGCCGCGCCTTTCTCGACATCCAGGATGATTCCCCGTTGTTCGAGGGGCTCTGGGCCAAGGGCACTCGCCACCAGGTGTGGATGAGCCACGGCGATCGCGTGACGGCGATCCCGTCCGGCTTCCGAGTCATTGGCACGTCGACCGGCGCGCCCTTCGCTGCAATCGCCGATGAGGCCCGCCGGTTCTATGCCGTGCAATTCCACCCCGAGGTGGTGCATACGCCGGATGGCGGTCGGCTGCTTGCGAACTTCGTCCACAAGATCGCCGGCCTGAAAGGCGATTGGACGATGGCGGCCTATCGCGAGCAGGCGGTCGCCGAGATCCGCCGGCAGGTCGGCACCGACAAGGTGATCTGCGCGCTTTCCGGCGGTGTCGATTCATCGGTCGCGGCGCTACTCATCCACGAGGCGGTTGGCGATCAACTCACCTGCATCCTGGTCGACCACGGTTTGATGCGGAAGGACGAGGCCAAGAACGTCGTCGCCATGTTCCGCGAACACTATAACCTGCCGCTGATCCTGGTGGACGCTTCGGATCGCTTCATCTCCGCTCTGGAAGGCGAGGTCGACCCGGAGAAGAAGCGCAAGACCATCGGCCGGCTCTTCATCGAGGTGTTCGAGGAAGAGGCGAAGAAACTCGGCGGTGCCGATTTCCTGGCCCAGGGCACGCTCTATCCGGACGTGATCGAGAGCGTCTCGTTCACCGGCGGGCCATCGGTCACCATCAAGTCGCACCACAATGTCGGCGGCCTGCCCGAGCGCATGAACATGAAGCTGGTCGAGCCGCTGCGCGAGCTCTTCAAAGACGAGGTGCGCGAACTCGGCCGCGAGCTTGGCCTGCCCGAGCATTTCATCGGCCGCCATCCCTTCCCGGGTCCCGGTCTCGCCATCCGCTGCCCGGGCGGCATCACGCGCGAAAAACTCGACATTCTTCGCGAGGCCGACGCGATCTATCTCGACGAGATCCGCAAGGCGGGGCTCTACGACGCCATCTGGCAGGCCTTTGCCGTGCTGCTGCCCGTCCAGACCGTCGGGGTCATGGGCGACAGCCGCACCTACGAGTTCGTCTGCGCGCTGCGCGCCGTCACCTCGGTCGACGGCATGACCGCCGATTTCTTCCACTACGACATGGGCTTCCTAGGCGCCACCGCGACCCGCCTCATCAACGAGGTCCGCGGCATCAACCGCGTCGTCTACGACGTGACCTCAAAGCCTCCCGGCACAATCGAGTGGGAGTGATTTGACACTCCCCGTTTGAGAGGGGTAGGGCCGCAAAGCGGCTGCAACTCCTCAAGCCAGCCGACAGCTCTCTAGACCACCGTCAATGGCCAGGAGCCGACCCTCCGCTGGAGGGTGGTTTCCGACTGCTCGGGAGAAAGGTCGTGGAGCACCATGCCGAGGTGCTGAGCGGGGGCGTCTGGCAACAGCGGATCCCCGGATGGCGCGACGCAGTGGCGATGCTGCTGCTGCTCGGCATCGTGCTCCTGCTCGGTCTCGGCGCCCGGGAGATGGTGGGTCCTTTCGTCCCGGCGCAGCAGGTTCCGATCTCGCTTTCGCCGGCAGCGCTGCCGCTCTACACGCTCGGCACCGTCATGCGCATGCTGGCGGCGCTCGTAGCCTCGCTCGTCTTCACCTTCACCTATGCGACCCTTGCCGCCAAGAGCAGGCGGGCCGAGAAGGTGCTTATCCCCGTGCTGGACGTGCTCCAGTCGGTGCCGATCCTCGGCTATCTGTCGTTTACGGTCCTCTTCTTCGTCTCGCTGTTTCCGGGCAACATCCTCGGTCCGGAACTTGCCGCCATCTTTGCCATCTTCACCAGCCAGGCATGGAACATGGCCTTCAGCTTCTACCAGTCGCTGAAGACCGTTCCGGCCGATCTCGACGAGGTCAGCCGCAGCTTCCGCGAGACAGCGTGGCAGCGATTCTGGCGGCTCGAAGTGCCGTTCGCGATGCCCGGCCTCGTCTGGAACATGATGATGTCGATGTCGGGAGGCTGGTTCTTCGTCGTTGCCGCAGAGGCGATATCCGTCGGGGATCTAAAAATCGCGCTGCCCGGCGTCGGCTCCTACGTCGCCCGCGCCATCGAGGAGCGGGACCTCGCCGCGGTGGGCTGGGCGATCCTGGCCATGGCGGTCGCGATCCTGCTTTACGATCAGCTGCTGTTTCGGCCGATGGTCGCCTGGGCCGACAAGTTCCGCTTCGAGCAGACCGCGGCTCAGGTGGTGCCGCGGAGCTGGGTCCTCGATCTCTTCCGTCGCTCGCCTTTGCTCAACCGTGCCGTTGCGCCGATCGCGGCGGTCATGCGCAAGGGTGTCCGAATGCGATTCTCAGTCGCTTGGAGCCGCAAGGGCGGGAAACGCGTCTCGTTCACAGGCCCTCTGATCAACGTCGTTTGGTATGCCCTTCTGCTCTACTTCGGCAGCTATATGGTCTACCGGATCATCGGCATTGTCGGCTCGGCGCTATCGCTTCATGACGTGAGGATAGCCGCGGCGAACGGCTTCCTCACGCTGCTCAGGGTCGCAATCCTCATTGCCATAGCCTCGGCTATCTGGGTGCCGGTCGGCGTAGGTATCGGGCTGCATCCGGTACTCACGGAGCGCGTGCAGCCTATTGCCCAGTTCCTTGCAGCATTCCCCGCAAACCTCTTCTTCCCCATCGCAGTCTATTCGATCATCGAGTTCCACCTGACCCCGGGAATCTGGCTCAGTCCGCTGATGATCCTCGGTGCGCAGTGGTACATACTTTTCAACGTCATCGCCGGTGCGAGCGCCTTTCCGAGCGACCTGCGCGAGGCCGCCGCCAGCTTCCGCATCCGGCGCTGGCGCTGGTGGCGTGACGTGATGCTGCCCGGGATCTTCCCCTATTACGTGACCGGCGCGATCACCGCGGCGGGCGGCGCCTGGAATGCGAGCATCGTCTCGGAGGCGGTCAGTTGGGGGCCGATCAAGCTCAGCGCGTCCGGCCTTGGCGCATACATTGCTCAGATGACCGAAGCGGGCGACTATCCCCGCATCGCTCTCGGCGTGATCGTCATGTCGATCCTTGTCACGGCCACGAACAAGCTGCTGTGGCGGCCCCTCTATGTCATGGCGGAACGCCGTTCGCGGCTCGGTTGAGAGGCGACATGCCGAAGGACGCCGTCACCCCGATCGTTGAATTCGACAAGGTAGGCATGCTCTTCGCCAGCCCATCCGGAGAGCCCTTGACGGTTCTGAAAGACGTTAGCCTGTCTCTGCGGGAAGGCGAGATCCTCGGCCTGCTCGGCCGTTCCGGATCAGGCAAGTCGACGCTGCTGCGTCTTGCGGCAGGCCTGATCCGGCCGACCGCCGGCGAGGTCCGCTATCGGGGCAACCCTCTGTCCGGACCGGCGGAAGGCATCGCCGTCATCTTCCAGACCTTTGCGCTCTACCCCTGGCTCACCGTGCTGGAGAACGTCGAACTCGGCCTCGACGCACTTTCTCTTCCTGGCGAGGAGGAGCGACGGCGCTCTCTCGCGGCCATCGACCTGATCGGGCTCGACGGCTTCGAGTCCGCCTATCCGCGTGAGTTGTCGGGCGGCATGCGGCAGCGGGTCGGCTTTGCCCGGGCGATCGTCGGCGACCCGACATTGCTGCTGATGGACGAGCCGTTTTCCGCTCTCGACGTACTCACCGCCGAAACGCTGCGAACGGATTTCCTGGACCTGTGGATGTGTCACGAGCTTCCCACGCGGGCAGTGCTTTTGGTAACGCACAACATCGAGGAAGCGGTGCTGATGTGCGACCGGATCCTGGTTCTCGGCACCAATCCCGGGCACATTGCAGCTGAGATACCCGTTCCCTTGCCGCAGCCGCGCAACCGGCTCGACCCTGCGTTTCAGGTCCTGGTCGATCAGATCTACGCCATGCTGACGGCGAGGATGGCGCAGTTCATCCGCACTCAGAGCGAGCTTCTCACCGGATTCGCCAGGCCCTTGCCGGACGTTTCGACCAGCCGTCTGATCGGCTTCATCGAGATCATGCACTCCGATCATGACGGCCGCGCCGAACTGGCCGATCTCGCGGCGCCGCTCGGCGTGGGCATGAAGGATCTATTCGCCATCGCAGCGGCGCTGCACATGCTGGAATTCGCGGAACTTGAGGACGGAGTGATCCGGTTGACGGCGGCAGGCCGGGCATTTGCCGACAGCGATATCGACGACCGCAAGCGCCTCTTCAGCGAGCATCTCCTTCGCTTCGTGCCGCTCGTGGCCCACATCCGCCAGGTTCTCGAAGAGCGCGAGGATCACACGGCGCCGCGCGAGCGGTTCGAGCTCGAACTGGAGGATCATCTGAGCGAGGCCGATTCGGAGAGCACGCTTCGCGCCGCGATCAGATGGGGACGCTATGCGGAGCTCTTTGCCTACGACGACGACACGCGCAGTTTTGAGATGGAGGACGCGTGATCGAGGTTAGAGCCTGTCTGGGCGGCGTTTGCGGCGGCGCTAGCATGAGGACTGCTGTCCGCTGTGGCGGGGCAGGCCCTTTCGATGCCTTCCAATGCCGCTATTGCGGCAGAAGCGGTCGCACAACTTCCGGCATCGGCGCCTCGCATTAGGTAGATCGGCCTATCTATTTCGGGAGGGCCGCCGTGATCGACAAAGTTCCAGTGCGGCAGCGACTACTGAATGCCGCGGCCGAACTGTTCTACCGCGATGGCGTTGGGGCGACCGGGATCGATGCGATCACCGCTCACGCAGGCGTTGCGAAGATGAGCCTCTACAACAACTTCGCATCGAAGGCCGATCTGGTGAACGCCTATATCGAAGGCCGCCGCACCGAGTGGCACGAACTTCTCGATGTCCGGCTGAAAGCGGCGTCGACGCCGAGGGAGCGCATCCTTGCCGTGTTCGATTCTTACGTGGATCATGCGGCGTGTGCTTATGAGTGGGGGTTTCGCGGATGCGGCCTGCTCAATGCCGCGGCCGAGCTTCCCATCGGGGATCCCGCTCGTGCCTCCGTCGCGGCGCAAAAGGACGAGGTGGAGGAACTGTTCAAGGAACACCTCCACGCAATGCAGCCCGCCAATCACGCGATAGATGAGGTTGCCGAACACCTCTCGTTTCTTCTCGAAGGCGCCATGTCTCGGGCTGGCCTCGATGGACACGATGCGCGGCTGAAAACCGCGCGCAAGATCGCGGTTTCCATGCTGGACCAGTTCGAAAGCCGGCCCGAATGAGCCTGGCTGTAGCTCTTTCTAACCGCTCGGCAAGCCGGCTTGTTGGGCTCGTTGTTCTGGTCTTGCTGGAAGCGGCCTTAGTTGTCTGCTGGAGCGCCGGCTTTATCGGCATCCGCTTTGCGAGCGACCACGCGCCGATCTTCCTGATACTCCTCTGGCGCAGCCTGGTTTCCGGGCTCGTGCTGTTGCCCTTTGCTCTGATTGTCGGACCCAGGCTGCAGTGGAAACACGTACTCCCGCAGATCTTGTTCGGCGCTCTGGCAATGTCCGCCTATCTGGGCGCATTCGCGCTCGCGATCTCCTATGGGGTGCCGACGGGCCTTGTCGCTCTCATTACGGACATGCTGCCCCTGATGGTTGCGGTCCTGTCCTGGCCGGTTCTCGGACAAGCGCTTACCGGGCGTCAGTGGATTGGCTCGTTCATAGGCTTGGCAGGTGTCCTGATCGCGTCCGGCTGGTCGCTGAAGATGGGCGATGTGCCGCTATGGGCTTATGGCCTACCTGTTCTCGGGACGCTGTCTCTGGCCATGGCAACCCTGCTGCAGAAGCGCAGCCCGACCAATTTCATGCCAGTGCATCAAAGCCTTTGCATCCAGTGCCTGTCGGCGGCGGCGATCTTCTCCGTGTTCGCCTGGCACGAGGGCGGCTTGGCTCCGATCCTGGAGCCGGGGTTCATCGGCGGCATCCTATGGCTCGTCTTCGTCGCCACGCTCGGCGCATGGAGTCTCTACTATCTGGCGCTCCGCAAGTCGTCTCCGGCGCGCGTCACGGCGGTTCTGTATCTCAGCCCGCCGGTCGTGATGATCTGGGCTTGGCTGATGTTCGATGAACCGCTGTCATGGGCGATGGCGTGCGGCTTGATCGTGTCCCTTATCGGCATCATCATCGTCGCGAGATCGCAGAAGCCTGCACCTGAAATCGGGACTACTTGAGACGAGGGCCTTGCCAGCAGGCCTCAGTTCGAGCCGAGGATCGGCCCGTTTCCTACTAAACCTCCGGGATGTTCTCCTTGAGGATCAGATGCAGCCGCGGCAGGTGGGCCTCATACGGAATGCCACGCACGGCATGCGTCAGGATGTTCAGCGCCTCCCGCGCCTCCACCCGAGGGTTCTGGTCGATCACGGCGTCCATGGTGCCGTCGAGCAGCAGGCGCTTGGTGCCTTCGGTCAACTCGTGCCCGATCAGCACCATGGACCCCGCTCGGTTCCGTTCGCGCAGCGCCTTGGCAACGCCCTGGTTGCCGGCGCCTATGTTGTAGATGCCGGCGAGGTCCTCATGCGCGTCGAGCAGGGCGGCGGCTTCCGCATAGGCCCGCTCACGGTCGTCCAGCATCTCGCGCAACTCGACGATCGAAATGTTCGGAAACTCCTCGGCGAGCACGTGACGAAATCCCATCTCGCGTTCCTGGTGCCCGCGATAGGAGAGCGAGCCGGCGAACATGGCGACCTTCCGCGGCACTCTGGTGCCGAGCAGGCGGCCGAGCAGATAGCCTGCCAGCCGTCCGGCCTGCCGGTTGTCTATGCCGACATAGGCGGCGCGCGGCACGTGCAGCACGTCGGTGGCGAGCGTCACGACCTTGATGTCCCGGGCCGACAGGGCGCGGATCGCTTCACGGACCGTCGGATGATCGAGCGCGATCAGGCCGATGCCATGCGTCCTGCCTTCGAGCCCATGCATCATCGTCGCCAGCGTGTCGGGGTTGAAGCCCTCGATCGAATGGATGTGCACGTCGAGCTCCGGACGGGCCGAGCCCTGGGCTGCGAACTGCTCGTGCAGCATGCGGATGAAAGTGTTCGTGCCGACGGGGAGCAGGAAGTCGAGCCGGATCGGCTTGCCGGTTCCGTTCGCCGCTCCACTCGTTCCCGGGCCGATATAGCCAAGCCTGCGGGCCGTATCGAGCACGATCTCTCGGGTCCGGTCGCGGACGCCGGGGCGATCGTTCAGCACGCGGTCGACCGTTGCCGACGAGACTCCGGCTTCGTTGGCAATATCCAGGAGTGTCGAGCGCATGCGGGCCTTAGACGAGCGTTTTACGGAGCGGTCCCAGCCCGCACTTTTGGAACGGCTTGGGACGGGCGATTCTGATCGACCATGAAGGTTGAATGGATGGGGGAACCGGCATCGGCGGGAAAGCTCCTGACGGAACGCGACTCGGCGGCCTTATCCATAGTGTCACATCAAAAAACATCATGCTCCCTGGGCTTGCGACGGATTGCGATGCGGGATGTGGCTGACAAAGCTGGCTCTCCCTGTGTCGGTACCCTGCGATTGCCCTGGTTGATGATTGTTTTTGATTGGAAATGATGTTGACAGCATCAACCCCTCTCGTCAATGTTCCCCGTGAGGAGGCACATGGCGCGACGCCCTGTTTCGGCGCTGGAGAAGCGGATAGCGGCCTCGCCACAGGAGTTGCGCTGTGATGGACGGGATGCGGGAAGAGTCCAGGGAGTATGCATGGCGGATGCCAAGGGCTTCGAGCCGGACGTAAAAATCCGGACAAGGCAGTACAGAATAGGGTGCATTGGCGCCGGCATGATCATGGCTGAGTGCCATCTGGCTGCCTACAAGGAGGCCGGCTTCCAGGTCGCGGCAATCGCCTCGCGCACCAAGGCGAATGCACAGAAGGTAGCCGACCGCTGGGGCATTCCCCTTGTCCACAACACGCCCGAAAAGCTGATCGAGGACGCGACTGTCGAGATCATCGACCTCGCCTTCCCGCCGGACCAGCAGCCGGCGCTGATCCGCCACGCGCTGAAGCAGCCGCACGTGAAGGCGATCCTCGCCCAGAAACCGCTGGCCCTGTCGGTGGATGAGGCGCGCAGGCTGCGCGACGAGGCGAAGGCTTCGGGCAAGATCCTCTCGGTCAACCAGAACATGCGCTACGACCAGTCGATGCGCGTGCTCAAGCAGATCATCGACTCGGGCGCGCTCGGCGAGATCGTCTTTGCCCAGATCGACATGCATGCGATCCCGCACTGGCAGACTTTTCTCGCCGACTACGATCGTCTCGCGCTTTCCAACATGGCCGTGCACCACCTGGATGTATTGCGCTTCCTGTTCGGCGATCCCGAGGAGATCACGACGCTTACCCGCAAGGATCCGCGCACCACGTTCGATCATACTGACGGCATCACCGTCTCGACGCTGCGTTTTCCCTCGGGCGTGCTCGCCGTCTCGCTGGAAGACGTGTGGTCCGGTCCGCGCGAGCCCGGCTACAAGGACGATCAGCACATCAGTTGGCGCGTCGACGGCACCCATGGCGTGGCGAAGGGTACGATCGGCTGGCCGACAGGCGCAGCCTCGACCCTGACCTACGCCTCGACCAAGACGACCAGTGGCGAATGGGTGACCCCGACCTGGGACACGATGTGGTTCCCGCACGCCTTCATCGGCGTGATGGAGCAACTGCAGCATGCCGTCGCGACCGCAACCGAGCCCGCGCTCCCCGTCGCCGACAACGTCAAGACGATGGCGCTGGTGGAGGCGGCCTACAGGTCGATCGCCGAGCGCCGGACCGTCAAGCTTACCGAAATCTCGATCGACTGATCCGCGATGTCGCCGGGTGTGGACGTCTCACGCTGGTCAAGGAAGCAAAGGCGCACTGATGGTTAAGCTCTTCGGCCAGACTCTGACCCGGCGGCAGGTGTCCGAGCGCTCGGGCATGCTGTCGCAGTTCGCGGGCGTGCGGCTGATGACGCTCGGCGACGGCGTGGAGCGCGGCATCCGCATGCTGGAGTTCCGGACGGGAAGCGGCCTGCGCTTTACGGTGCTGGTCGACCGCGCCCTCGACATCGCCGATTGCGAACACAACGGCCGCGCCATCGGCTGGCACTCGCCGACCGGCTTCCGCCACCCCGGCCTGCACGAGGGCGAGGGCGAGGATGGCATTGCCTGGACGCGCTCCTTCTCGGGCCTGCTGCTGACCTGCGGCCTCGACCACATCCTCGGCAGCGAGGAAGTGCCGGCGACCGAATACAACTATCCCCGCAAGTCGACTGTCATCCACACCCTGCATGGCCGCGTCAGCACCATCCCCGCCCGGCTCACCGGCTACGGCGAAAGCTGGAACGGCGACGAGTGCGTGCTGTGGGCGGAAGGCGTCGTCCAGCAGTCGACGGTGTTCGGCGAGGACCTGCATCTGATCCGCCGCATCGAGGCGGATGTCGGCGGCAGCGAGATCCGCATCTCCGACCGCGTGGTGAACCACGGCTTCTACCAGACGCCGCACATGTATTTCTACCACATCAATGTCGGCCATCCGCTGCTCGACGAGGGCTCGCGCTTTGTCGCGCCGGTGAAGGACGCGGTCTGGGCCAACCATGCGGGCGATGCCTATCGGGCGCAGAGTGTGGGCTATCGCCGCCTTCCCGCACCGACGATGAATTTTCGGGAGCAGGTCTGGGAGCACGAACTTGCCGGTGGTGCGGATGGCCGAGTGCCTGTGATGGTCGCCAACGACCGGATCGGCCTCGGCTTCGAGATCACCACCCGCAAGGACCAGCTGCCCTGCATGTACCAGTGGCAGAACTTTCAGCCCGGCATGTATGCGATGGGTATCGAGCCCTCGACGCACCATGTGCTCGGCAACAGGTTCGCCCGCGAGCGCGGCGAGATGATCTGGCTGGAGCACGACGAGTCCCGCGCCTATGGGGCGACGTTCCGCGTCCTCGACGGCGCCGAGGCGATTGCCGAGGCCGAACGGCGGATCACGGCCATCGCCAGGCAGCCCGAGGATGACTATCCGGCCCTGTCCGGAAACTTCGCGCGCTTGAGGGATCGGAAATGATCTCCGCCGTCCCAAGCGCGTGTATGATCGATGGAGCTGACAAGAGCTCCCTGACCTGCAGGGACCGGATCCTGCCCGGCGGACGATCGAGGAGGATGGCATGACCATCGCCGCATTCGATACGGCGAAGAGGCCGAAGCGCGACTATAGCCTGGTCGGGGAAAGCACCCGCTGGGCAGTCGAGACGGGCCTGGCCTCGGCCGAGTGGTACCACACCGAGGTGCCGCGCAAGACCATGAAGGAGCTGATGAAGCGGACGGACGGCCCGGCCATCCGCGACACCGTTCTATGGATTGCTTTGATCCTCGGCTCCGCGGCCGGCGCCATCTACTTCTGGGGGACCTGGTGGTGCGTGCCGTTCTTCTTCGTCTACGGCGTGCTCTATGGCTCCTCGAGCGACTCGCGCTGGCATGAATGCGGGCACGGCACGGCGTTCAGGACCGACTGGATGAACAACGTCGTCTACCAGATCGCCAGCTTCATGCTGATGCGAAATCCGGTCGCCTGGCGCTGGAGCCATGCCCGCCACCACACCGACACGATCATCGTCGGCCGCGACGCCGAGATCGCGGTGATGCGTCCGCCCGACCTCCTGAGAACCGGGTTCGCTTTCGTCGGGATCATGGATTTCCGTTACGCGCTACCGGGCCTGTTCCGGCAGGCCTTCGGCAAGCTGAGCGATGACGAGAAGAGCTATATCCCCGAAAGTGAGCAGCCGAAGGCTGTGGCCGCGGCCCGCTGGCACGTCGCGATGTACATCGCGACCGTGGTCGTGGCGCTCTACACCTGGTCGTTCCTGCCGCTGATGTTGATCGGCACGCCGCGCCTCTACGGCATGTGGCACATGGTGCTGACCGGCCTGCTGCAGCACATCGGCCTGGCCGACAACGTCACCGACCACCGGCTGAACACGCGCACCGTCTACATGAATCCGATCAGCCGGTGGATCTATTGGAACATGAACTATCACGTCGAGCACCACATGTTCCCGATGGTGCCGTACCACGCGCTGCCGAAGCTGCACGAGTTGATCAAGCACGACCTGCCCGAGGCCAATCCCTCGATGTGGCACGCCTACAAGGAGGTCTGGCCGGTGGTTAAGCGGCAGCTGAAGTACGAGGACCATTATCTGAAGCGGGAGCTGCCGCCGACCGCGCGTCCATATCGGGAGGAGTTCCACAATTTCGTGCTCCCCACCGCGGCGGAGTAAGCCTCGTACGCTGAATTGCAGCGCCGACCACCCTCACGCCGGGGGTGAGCCGGAAATGAGTCCCGACGGCAGGTCCCGCCGTCATTTTGAAGTGAGAGTGGAAGATGGCCGAGTGGATCGAAGCCTGTGCAGCCGATGATATCGATGAAGAGGACGTGATCCGGTTCGATCACGCGGGACGGACCTTCGCCATCTATCGCTCGCCGGACGACGAGTATTTCGCGACCGACGGGCTGTGCACGCATGAGAAGGTGCATCTCGCCGATGGGCTCGTCATGGACGATGTCATCGAGTGCCCGAAGCACAATGGCCGCTTCAACTACAAGACCGGCCAGGCGCTGCGCGCGCCTGTCTGCGTCAACCTCAAGACCTATCCGGTGAAGGTCGAGGCCGGGAAAGTCCTGATCCAGCTGGACTGAGGTGATGAACGAGCGCGGCATGGTGATTGTCGGCGCTGGCGAGTGCGGTACGCGCGCCGCCTTCGCGTTGCGCGAGGAAGGTTTTGCCGGGCCGATCACGCTGATTGGGGCCGAGCGGCACCTGCCTTACGAGCGGCCGCCTCTGTCCAAGGCCGCACTCGCTCCCGAGCCGGAGGGCATGAAGGCGATTGCCGAGGCGGAGCGCTTCGCCGCAGCGGACATCCGGCTGCTGCTTCAGACGCAGGTGGTGGCGATCGACCGTAAGGCCAAGTCGGTTGAGCTCGGCGACGGGTCGCGCCTGCCTTACGAAAAACTGCTGCTTGCGACCGGCGCGCGCCCGCGCGGATTGCCGCTCGCGGAGGGTTCGGGGCACTGCGTCTATCTGCGCACCCACGACGACGCCGAGGCAATCGCCAAGCGCCTTCGCCCCGAGGCTCGGATCGTCATCATCGGCGGCGGCTTCATCGGTCTCGAACTGGCCGCCGCTGCCCGGAAGCGCGGTGGCGCGGTAACGGTGCTTGAGGCGCTGCCTCGCCTGCTCGCCCGTGCTGTTCCGGAAGAGATCGCTGCGGTCATGACAGCGGCGCATCGGCAGAACGGCGTCGACATCCGCTGCGGCGTCTCTCTGGCGAGTTTCGGAGACGAGGGCAGGGGAGTTCGGGTGAGCCTCCAGGACGGGGCGGAGATAGCGGCCGACCTCTGCATCATCGGCATCGGCGCAATCCCAAATACCGAGCTTGCCGAACGTGCCGGCCTTGCCGTCGTGAACGGCATCCGGGTCGACGAGAGGCTTGCTACCGCCGACCCCTCGATTTTGGCGGCCGGCGACTGCTGCTCCTTTCCGCTCGAGGTCTATGGCGGCCGCCGGGTGCGGCTCGAAGCTTGGCGCAACGCGAACGATCAGGGCTCACTCGCGGCCCGCAACATGCTGAGCCGTGGCGAGGCGCATGCGGCGGTGCCATGGTTCTGGTCGGATCAGTACGATCTCACCCTGCAGGTCGCGGGCCTGGTCGACGAGGGGAAGCATACGGTCCGCCGCGATGCGGGCGAGGGCGCTTTCATCCTTTTTCATCTCGCTGCCGACGGGCGGCTGGTCGCCGCATCCGGAATTGGCCCTGGCAATACCGTCGCGCGGGACATCAGGCTCGCCGAGATGCTGATCGCCCGCCGTGCCGCCCCGCCGCCGGAAAAACTCGCGGCTGCCGAGACCAAACTGAAATCGTTGCTCGCCGCGTGAGGGGCCACAATGAGCAGAAAGAGACCGACCGTTGCAGACCTGCGCGCCCTTAAGGACTGACAATGCTGCGCGTCATGAACCTGGAGGAGGCCGAGGTAGCCGAGCGCGCCGGCATCGACATCGTCTCGATCCCGCCGGAACTGCTGCTCAACCCGCAGGGCTCTGCGGCCGCGAAGGCGCGTCACTGCCTATTCTCGAGCTTTCCGTTGATATAGTGCATCAATCGCGCAATTGGCGCTCGTAGCCGCCGGATATCAAGCGAAAGCAACGCTAAGCCAAGAGGGATCATCCAAAATCCGATTATTGGCAGAAATCCCAATATCCCGATGGCTATTAGCAGGATGCCAACGGGAACTCGAACCCAGCGTGCTGCAGGATCACGCAATCGCCTTATGAGAGGCGCCAGTGAATGTGGCAGGCGCCGCTCCAGCTTCTGCATCTCTTGATCGAGATCGGGCGCGTTGTTCATGACTGGGATTGGGTCCGAGCATGACCACTGTCACGGATCTGGTCCAGCGACAGGGCTCTTTGCTAAACTAGGAATCCCAATGTCTATTGAACTAGATCTAATTTCGGCAAATTCCTCGTCGCGGTTCTGCCAACCTTCATTCTAGCTCTAAGTCGCGTGTGTCCTGGGTCTATGCCGAATGATGCCTCTTACTCTCCGTACGGCACCCAGATGTTCTTGACCTGCGTGGCGCGGCGCAGGAACTCGCGGCCCTGACCCTGCTGCGCGTCCGCCCAGCGAACCGCGCGGCCATAGTTGACCCACGTCGCCTTGAGATTGCCGGTCGAGCGCTGCTCAACCTCCTTCGATCCCTCGGCAGTGCCGAAATACCAGAAGGCAGAAATGTCGTCGTGGTCGGCGATCGTCTTGGCCAGGCTCTCGCGATCGCCGGTGACGATGTTGACGACGCCGCCGGGCACGTCGCTGGTGTCCAGCACCTGGTAGAAGTCAGTGGCGACCAGCGCATGGGCGGGCGAGGGGACGACGACCACGCGATTGCCCATCGCGATCGCCGGGGCGACCAGCGAGACGAAGGCGAGAAGCGGCGCCTCGTCCGGGCAGCAGATCGCCATAGTGCCCCACGGCTCGTTCATGGCGAGCGTGACATGGCGCGAGCGGGTCGAATGCACCTGCCCGTCATACTTGTCGGCGTGGGCGGCATAGAAGGCGAGACGGCGCACCGAGGCCGCGACTTCCTCGCGCGCTGCATCCTCGTTCCCGTCCACCAGCGAGGCGATGCGGTGGGTGAACTCGTCGGTGCGGGCCTCGAGGTTCTCGGCCACGTAGTAGAGCACCTGCGCACGGTTGTGGCCGGCGACGCCCGACCAGGAGGTCGCCTTGCCGGCCGCCTCCACGGCATTGCGGATGTCCTTGCGGTTGCCCAGCCCCGCCTGGCCCACGGCCGCGCCGTTCGCGGCGTAAAGCGTGTAGGAATAGCCGCCGTCGGGGCGGGTCTGCTTGCCGCCGATGTAGAGTTTTGCCGTGCGATCGAAGCGCGGCACGCCCGACACCACGGCCGGCGTCTCGGCTGCGGGTGTCACCGAGAAATCCACCTTTCGGGCAGGAGCAGGTTCCTCGGCCTTCTTCTCCCATGCAGGTGCAAGGTATTCGTAGAGGCCCTCGCGGCCCCCTTCGCGACCGAACCCGCTCTCGCGATAGCCGCCGAAGCCGGCGGCGGCGTCGAAGAGATTGGTCGAATTCACCCAGACCACGCCGGCCTTCAGCCGCGCGGCGCAATCGAGCGCGACATTGATGCTCTCTGACCAGATGGATGCGGCGAGCCCGTAGCGCGAGTTGTTGGCTAGTTGCACCGCCTCGTCGGGTGTTCGGAAGGTCATGGAGACCAGGACCGGCCCGAAAATCTCCTCCTGCGCGATCGTTGCGGCGGGCGCCACGTTCGTCATCAGCGTCGGCGGGAAGAACAGCCCCTTTTCAGGCACTGCGATCGACGGTTGCCAGCATGCGGCGCCTTCGGTCCGGCCCTGCTCTACGAGCGAGCGGATGCGGTCCAACTGGACCGCGTCGACGATGGCGCCCATGTCGGTCGCCTTGTCGAGCGGGTCGCCGACCCGCAGGGTTTCCAGCCGCGCCTTCAGCTTGGCGTGCATCCGCTCCGCAACCGCCTCGTGCACCAAGAGCCGCGAGCCGGCGCAGCAGACCTGCCCCTGGTTGAACCAGATGGCGTCCACTATGCCCTCGACTGCGCTATCGAGATCGGCGTCATCGAAGACGATGAAGGGCGACTTGCCGCCGAGTTCGAGCGACAGCTTCTTGCCCGATCCGGCAGTCGCCTTGCGGATGATGCGGCCGACCTCCGTGGAGCCGGTGAAGGCGACCTTGTCGATGCCGGGATGCTCGGTGATCAGCGCGCCGGTGCGCCCGTCGCCGGTGACGATGTTGACCACGCCCGCCGGCAGCCCCGCCTCGCGGCAAAGCTCAGCGAAGGCGAGCGCCGTGAGCGGCGTGAACTCGGCAGGCTTCAGCACGACCGTATTGCCGGCAGCAAGCGCCGGCGCCACTTTCCATGCCAGCATCAGCAGCGGGAAGTTCCACGGGATGATCTGGCCGCAGACGCCGACGGGCTTGTGGTTGGGGAACTCGGATTCGATCAGTTCGGCCCAGCCGGCGTGATGGTAGTAGTGTCGGACGACGAGCGGGATGTCGATGTCGCGGCTCTCGCGGATCGGCTTGCCGTTGTCCATGGTCTCTAGCACGGAGAAGAAGCGCTCGCGCTTCTGCAGCAGCCTTGCCAGCGCGTAGAGATAGCGTGCTCGCGTGTCGCCGGGCAGCGCCGACCATGGGCCGAAAGCCTTCCGCGCGCTTTCGACCGCCGCGTCGATCTCTGCCTTGCCTCCCTGCGCGACCTGCGCCAGCTTGGCGCCCGTGGCAGGGTTGAACACGTCGAACGCGGCTCCGTCCTTGGACGGCACGAACTCCCCGCCGATGAAGTGCCCGAAGCCATCCTTTTTGGCGGCGAGCCATGCGATGACGTCCTGGTTCGCTTCCGGTGCGGGGCCGTAATCCATCGTGCGGAAGATTTCCTTGACCTGCGGCATCGTTCTTTCCCTCAAGCGACGGCGTGGCGGTCGGCGGACGAGTAGCGCCCGGTCACGAAATGCTCGAGCTGGCGCGAGATGTCGCCCAGCACGCCGCTGGCACCCAGCCGGAACAGGTCCGGCTGCAGCCATTCATTGCCGAGTTCCTCCTTCATCAGCGTCAGCCAGGCGAGCGCGTCCTTTGCCGTGCGGATGCCGCCGGCCGGCTTGAAGCCGACGTCGAAGCCGGCAAGCTCGCGATAGTCGCGGATGGCGCGCACCATGACAAGGCCGACGGGGAGGGTGGCGTTCACATCCTCCTTGCCGGTGGAGGTCTTGATGAAATCTGCGCCCGCCTGCATCGCGACCATCGAGGCCTTGTAGACATTGCGCAGGGTCTTGAGGTCGCCGGTGGCGAGGATCGCCTTCAGGTGCGCCTTGCCGCAGGCTTCGCGCATCTGCGCGATCTCGTCGTAGAGCGCCTGCCAGTTCTGCTCCAGCACATGCGCTCGGGTGATCACGATGTCGATCTCGTCGGCGCCTTCCTCGACTGCATAGCGAATCTCCTCCAGCCGCAGCCGGAGCGGCATCAGGCCGGTCGGGAAGCCGGTCGCCACCGATGCGACCGGGATGCCGCTGCCCTTGAGCGAGCGCACCGCCGTCGGGACCATGGTCGGATAGACGCAGACCGCGCCGACCTTCAGCTCGAAATCGAGGCCGAGCGCCTCGACGAGATCGTCGCGCAGCGGATGCCGCGCCTTGGCGCAGAGCCGCGCGACGCGCTCTTCCGTATCGTCGCCGGCCAGCGTGGTGAGATCGATCAGCGTGATCGCCTTCAGCAGCCACGCCGCCTGCCATTCCTTCTTGACCGTGCGGCGCGTCATCAGCGTCGCGGCGCGTCGGTCGACGGCGCTCAGGTTGACGCGTGCGTTGTCGAACCATTCGGGCTTGAGCGGCGTGCCGGCGTTCCGAGCCAGCTCGGCGCCATGAGCGGAAGCGGGCGCTGGTTCAGCAACGGGCTCGGCCGTACTCGCGGCACGGATTTTCACGACTTGCTCTGCCATCGGAAGCCCTCCGGAACGTCGTCTGCGGTCCACTGAACGGTGATTAGCACGTTCAGGTGGTAGGCGCGAAGGGTGGCCAGCGCAATTCACGTGCTCTGGCCGGGTTCGGGATGCGGCTGATCACGCAAACTCTGGCTACCGAGTTGGGCAGTGTGGAACTGATCCCCGCCAGAGAGGGAATCAGGTGCGAAATGATCATTTCTCTCACGTGACACTTCATTGTGATGCAGGCGATGCGCACCGCAGTCTCGCCAGAAATTCCGGTCCGCCGTCGCCGATCCGTGCATATCTTGCTGATCCGTGCAGATCAAACCTTTGCGAGTGGGGAGGAAAGCTCTCAATCCCTGCGAAGGGATGACGGACATGCGAGTGATTTCGCCATATAATCGCCATCAGATGAGCCGGTCATTGCAGAACGAAATCGGACTGCATCGGCCCGATGAGAGGGAACCATAAGGTTCCTTGTCAGTTCACTTCCGGTAGGGTTGGGCGTTCAAGCCCACTCTTTGCGAGGTTTCCGATGGGCGGGAAAGACTCCGACGTCTTCGAACTGTTTTCGCAGATATACTCACATACTGCGCGAGAGGAGATGACTCTCCAGGAGTACCTCCTCGCATGTCGCGAAGACCGGTCCATGTACGCAAGCGCCGCAGAGCGTATGGTTGATGCGATCGGTGAACCCACCCTCATCGACACCAGCAACGACGAGCGGCTTGGCCGCATCTTCGCCAACCGCACGATCAAGATCTATCCGACCTTCTCGGAATTTTTCGGCATGGAAGACACGATCGAGCGGATCGTCGGCTACTTCCGCTACGCCGCGCAAGGGCTCGAGGAACGCAAGCAGATCCTCTATCTGCTCGGGCCGGTCGGGGGTGGCAAGTCGTCGCTTGCCGAGCGGCTGAAGAAGCTGATGGAGATGCGCCCGATCTACACCTTGAAGGTCGGCAACGAGATCAGCCCTATCTTCGAATCCCCGCTCGGACTTTTCAATCCGGACAGCATGGGCGACCTCCTGGAAGACAAGTACGGCATCGCGCGACGGCGCCTGAACGGCCTCATCTCGCCTTGGGCGACGAAGCGCATGGACGAGCTCAAGGGCGACATCTCCAAGTTCAGCGTCGTGAAACTGATGCCCTCGCGGCTGCGCCAGATCGGGATCGCCAAGACCGAGCCCGGCGACGAGAACAACCAGGACGTCTCGGCCCTGGTCGGTAAGGTGGATATCCGCCAGTTGGAAAACTACAGCCAGTCGGACCCCGACGCCTATTCCTACAGCGGCGGCCTGAACCGCACGACCCAGGGCCTGCTCGAATTCGTCGAGATGTTTAAGGCGCCGATTAAGGTCCTGCACCCCTTGCTGACCGCCACACAGGAAGGCAGCTACAACGGCACCGAGAATTTCGGCTCGTTCCCATATCAGGGCATTGTGCTCGCGCACTCCAACGAGTCGGAATGGCTGCAGTTCAAGAACAACAAGAACAACGAGGCCTTCCTCGACCGCATCCTCGTGGTGAAGGTGCCCTATTGCCTGCGCGTGGCCGAGGAGAAGCACATCTACGAGAAGCTCCTGCACGAAAGCGAACTTAACGGCGCTCCCTGCGCACCCGAGGTCCTGGATATCCTCAGCCGCTTCACCGTCTCGACCCGTCTCCACCCGCACGAGAACTCCTCGCTCTATACCAAGATGCGGGTCTACGACGGCGAGAACCTGAAGGAGATCGATCCCAAGGCAAAGTCGGTGCAGGAATATCGCGACGCTGCGGGCGTCGACGAGGGTATGACCGGCATCAGCACGCGCTTCGCCTTCAAGATCCTGTCGCAGACCTTCAATTTCGACACGAAGGAGGTCGCGGCCGATCCGGTGCACCTGATGTACATCCTGGAGCAGGCCATCCGGCGCGAGCAGTTCCCGAAGGAGACGGAGGCCGCCTATCTCGACTTTATCAAGTCCGAACTCGCGCCCCGCTACGCGGAGTTCATCGGCCACGAGATTCAGAAGGCCTATCTGGAATCCTACAGCGAATACGGCCAGAACCTCTTCGATCGCTACATCGCCTATGCCGATGCCTGGGTCGAGGATCAGGACTACAAGGATCCCGACACCGGCCAACTCCTCAACCGCGATGTGCTGGACAGCGAGCTTTCGCAGATCGAGAAGCCGGCGGGCATCGCCAATCCGAAGGACTTCCGCAACGAGGTAGTGAAGTTCACCCTCCGCGCCCGCGCCAGGAACAGCGGCCGCAATCCGTCCTGGACGAGCTACGAGAAGCTGCGCGAGGTCATCGAGAAGCGCATGTTCGGCCAGGTCGAGGATCTCCTGCCGGTCATCAGCTTCGGTTCGAAGAAGGACGGCATCACCGAGAAGCAGCACACGGAATTCGTCCAGCGCATGGTGGAACGCGGCTACACCAAGCGCCAGGTGCGGCGCCTCGTCGACTGGTACATGCGGGTCAATAAGGCCGGCTGAGGTGGCGCGGCGGACGGGGTCATGCCGAATGTAATCGATCGCCGCCTCAACCCGAAGGACAAGAGCCTCGGAAACCGCCAGCGCTTCCTGCGGCGGGCCAAGGAGGCGCTTCGGGCAAGCGTTCGCGACCAGATCAGAAGCGGCAAGATCGTCGATGTCGATGGCGATCATTCCGTTTCGATCCCGATGCGCGGAACCAGCGAACCAAGCTTCCAGCATTCCCCCGGAACCGGACGGCGCGGTCACGTGCTGCCCGGCAACAAGGAATTTATGCCGGGAGACCGGCTGCCGAAGCCGAGCGGCCGCGGGGGTGGGGGATCCGGGCAGGGCGCGTCATTGCAGGACGCGGAGGATGATTTTCGCTTCGTGCTGTCGCGGGAGGAGTTCCTGGACCTCTTCTTCGAGGATCTCGAGCTTCCGGACATGATCAAGCTGAACCTGAAGGAGGCGCACTCCTTCAAGCCGCGGCGGGCCGGCTTTACGGTTTCGGGGCCGCCGACCAACATCAATGTCGGACGCACCATGCGCCATAGCCATGGCCGCCGGATCGCGCTGAAGCGTCCGAAGCGCGAGCAGTTGGAGGCGCTCGAGGCCGAGATCGCGCGGATGGAAGCCGAGCCTCACCCCGACCGGGCGCGCATAGCGGAACTGCGCGAGGAACTAGATAGGCTTGTCCGCCGCCGCAAGGTGATCAGCTTTGTCGACCCTATCGACATCCGCTTCAACCGCTTCGACCCCCAGCCTCTGCCTACGGCGAACGCCGTGATGTTCTGCCTGATGGACGTCTCAGGCTCGATGGGAGAGCGGGAGAAGGACCTCGCAAAACGCTTCTTCGTGCTGCTGCACCTGTTCCTGAAGCGGCGCTACGACCGCACGGATATTGTCTTCATCCGTCATACCCATGAGGCTCACGAGGTTGACGAGGAGACCTTCTTCTACAGCACCCAGAGCGGCGGAACGGTGGTCTCCACGGCGCTTGAGGAAATGCGCAGGGTGATTGCCGAGCGCTACCCGGTCAGAGAATGGAATATCTATGCCGCGCAGGCCTCGGACGGCGACAATTTCGCGAGCGACTCGGAGCGATGCATCGATCTCCTGCAGAACGAGATCATGAAGCTCTGTCAGTATTTCGCCTATGTCGAGATCATCGACGAGCGCGAGCGCCATATCTTCGGTTCGACCGACAACGGGACCTCGCTGTGGCGGGCCTATCGCACGATCAGCGAGAAGTGGTCGAACTTCCAGATGAGCCGCATCGCGAAACCTTCTGACATTTATCCCGTTTTCCGCCGGCTGTTCGCCAAGCATCCCGAGCAGAAGGGGCGCGAGCGGTGATGTTGAAAGGCTCGCTTCTGTTCACGGGCTCCGACTGGAATTTCGAGAAGCTCCGGGTGGTCTACGATGCGATCGAGGAGATCGCCGTCAACGATCTTGGCCTCGATACTTATCCCAACCAGTTGGAGATCATCTCCTCGGAGCAGATGCTCGACGCCTACTCGTCGGTCGGCATGCCGCTGATGTACCGGCACTGGTCCTTCGGAAAGCACTTTCTCTACCACTACAATCTCTATCGGACGGGAAGACGCGGGCTCGCCTACGAGATCGTCATCAATTCCAATCCCTGCATCGTCTATCTGATGGAAGAGAACACCATGGCCCTTCAGGCCCTGGTGACCGCGCACGCCGCCTTCGGGCACAACCACTTCTTCAAGAACAACTATCTGTTCCAGCAGTGGACCGATGCCAGCGCGATCCTTGGCTATCTGGACTTCGCCAAAAGCTATATCGCCCGCTGCGAGGAGCGGCACGGGCTGGCCGCGGTCGAGCATGTCCTGGACGCTGCTCATGCCCTGATGGAACAGGGCGTCTTCCGCTATCGCCGGCCACCGCGCCTGTCCTCCGAGAAGGAGCGGGAGGGAATCCGCGAGCGTCTGGAATACGAAGAGCGCACCTATGACGACCTCTGGCGCACCCTGCCTCGTCCGAAAGGCTGGGAGCAGACGTCGGCGGTCAAACAGGCTGCGGCGGAGCGGAAGAAGTCCCTGAAATTGCCCGAGGAGAACCTGCTCTATTTCATAGAAAAGAACAGCCTCGTCCTCGAGCCGTGGCAGCGGGAGATCCTGCGAATCGTGCGGGTGATCGCGCAGTATTTCTATCCGCAGCGGCAGACGCAGGTCATGAACGAAGGCTGCGCTACCTTCGTCCACTACACGATCACGAACACTCTGTTCGATCGGGGTCAGATCAGCGAAGGCGCCATGCTGGAGATCCTGCAGAACCACTCCAACGTGGTCCTGCAGCCGGGTTTCGACGATCCCCGTTTCGGCGGCATCAACCCTTATGCCCTCGGCTTCCAAATGATGCAGGATATCGTCCGCATCGCGACGGAGCCCACCGAGGAGGACCGGGACTGGTTTCCGGACATAGCCGGCAATGGCGACTGGCGCGGCACGCTGCTGGACGCCTGGGCCAACCACCGCGACGAATCTTTCATTCGCCAGTACCTGAGCCCCGCCATGGTCCGCAAATGGCGGTTCTTTGTGCTCGACGACTCCGCGCACGAACCGCATTACGAGGTCGCCTCGATCCATAACGAGCGCGGCTATGAGAAAATCCGCACCGCGCTCGCCAACAGCTACGACATCGGCATGACCCGGCCGGACATCCAGGTGATGGATGTCGACCTGCTGGGCGACCGGCGGCTGCGGCTTCAGCACACCGTCAAAAACGGCGTCCTTCTCGACGAGGCGACCCGCGATTCCACGCTACGGCACATCCGAAATCTCTGGGGCTATGAGGTCAGCATAAGGGGCGTGGACGCAGACACGGGCTCCACGCTTTACGAGCGCTCGACCACGCATATTTCGGGGTAGTGTTCATACTAAAAGCCGCAACAGCTTGACTTTGCGGGCAGTATTGCCAGGCGCGCACGTCCCCGCCATATTGTGTGCGAGCGCAGAAGGCCAGCAGAACAACGAGCACGACCCGAAATTGCTGCACACGCTCAATTCGATGATCGAGATGCAGAAGCAATTGTTGAAGGCGCTCGGCACCGCCACGTCGAAGTACGACAAGGTCGAGAGTGAACTGACCAAGATCTCTCGGCAGGGCCTGAAGCTCCAGGGTGATCTCGCCGAGGAGCGAGGAGACGTGCTGCAGACGAACTCTCGACTTGATGGCCTTGAAACAAGGCTTGCTGCGATCGCTAGCCGGATCGATGCAATAGGTGGGAGGCTGGACGCCTTTGGCAGCAGGATGGACATTGGGCAGCAGGCTTGAAGAGGTCGAGCATGCTGTCGATCAGAACGGGTCCGAAATAAAGGCATCGCAGATCGAGATCGTCGGCCTGCAGAACGAGATTCTGAATGCCCTGCAATCCGGTCTCATGAGTATCGCGGAGATCCAAGAGTTTCGGGGGCGGTTGGAAGCGCTGGAGCGACGCATCGGCCAGTAGGCTGAGTTTACAGACATCTCGCCGAGTAGCCCAAAATCTCGCCAGTAGCGCCGCGAGGTTTTGTTAGCCAATCACCCCGGAAACATGATCTCACCCAGTCCGAGCACGGCGTTGTCGCCGCTGAACCGCCGCGGCGCCAAGCCGAGGATGGGGTGGTCCAGTATGCCCTCCCGGACAAGATAGCGGTCAATGAGGGCGGCGAACACGCTGTCGGGCGCGCCGGATTCCACGAAGCTGGGTGAAAGGCTGGCAGGGGCGTGGTCGAGCAGGATCGACCCGCGCCGCATCAGATAGCCGGGCATCGCGCCGGCCCCGCCGCATACGACCAGCGTTCCCGCGATCATCCTGCAGCCGACGTGGTCGCCAGCGCCTTCGAGGACCACGATCAATCCCCGCCGCATGCGGTCACCTGCGAAATCGCCCGCCCGGCCGGCGACGGTAAGCACGCCACCCGCCATGCCGGCGAGCTCGCCGGCAAGGGGCGCGCCGAGGTAATCGCCGGCATTGCCTGAAATGCTCAGCCGGCCGCCGCGCATTCCGGAGCCGGCATGCGGCCCGCAATCGCCTTCCACGATCAATGTTCCGCCGCGCATCGCGCGCCCGGCCCGCGCGCCGACTTCGCCGATCACGCGAATGGCGCCTTCGCTCATGCCGGTGCCGACGCCGTCGAGCCTGCTGCTGCCTCCCTCGAAGATGATCGTGTCGCCCGGCTCGCCGGATATGCGGAAGACGTCGGCGACGCGGAGAGCACGCCGGGACTGCCCGACCCGCATCGTTTCGATCTCGCTCACAGAGAGGCCGGCGAGGGCTTGCGGGGTAAAGTCGGAAAGGTCGAGCCGCTCCGGCGGCTCGGAGGTCAGGGTGAAGGTCAGCACGCTCACGGCAGCAGGTCCTTCAGATGATAGAGGAACTTGCCGAGCTTGCCGCCGTAGTTGCCGGCGCTGATGCGAGCCGCGCCTTGTTCCGGCCCGAGTTCGACGACGGCCTGGATGCCGGCGCGCATGGCAGCCGCAACGGCATCGCTGGTCTCGCCGTCGATGACGATCTCTAGCACGGCATTGATGTCGGGATCCAGCGCGCTCTTGACGGTCCCCTTGAGCGTGGGCGCGAAGGCGTCGTTGGTGGAAGCAATCATGCCCTTGTACTTGCCGCCGATCTTCGAGCCGGAACGGACAACGCCCCCCGGAAACGGCATGATGACGCCTGGAACCGCATTGATGCGCTCGACCGCGGCCTCGGCGGCGGCCAGCGTCTGGGCGCTGGAGCGGGCGAGCAGCAGGAGATTGCCCCCGCCGACCGCCTCCTTGGTCAGGCCGGTCGTCGCCTCGCAGACGAACTCGCCATCCATGACCGGGATGCGCCAGAAATGCCGGCCGCCGAGCTTCTTCGAGATCTGATAGCCGTCGCCGAAATAGCGGAGCGCCGCGCCCATCTTGAGCTCGGTTGGGCCGATGAGGCCGGCGAAGCAGGCGCTGCCCGGCGACGTCAGCACGCATTGGCCGATGCGGTTCTGGAGCTGCTTTTGCAACTCGTCCGTGCTCATGGCGAAGACCATGACGCGCACGCCCGGACGACCGTCGGGCGTCTCGTCCTCCGACAGTTCGACGTCGATGCCGGCCTCGCAGCCGCAGCCGATGACGGAGGTGGCGAAGCCGGTCATGGTGATCGCCGCCTGCCGCGCCCACTTCCGGTTCGGACCGGTGATCACGATGGCGGTGGCGCGCATCCCGAACGCCTCCGCGAACGTGTCGTCGATCGCGACGCCGTTGACGTTCAGGTCCGGCATGGCACCTCGCCGAAGGGCTGTTCGCGATGGATCGCTGAATCTGGGAAATCGAACCAGTCGAGTGAAAGGCCGTAGCGGCTCTGATGATATTCATCGAGCCGCCGCTTCATCGTCGCCTCCACCGGAGGATTGACCCGCAAAGCCTTGCCCCACCGATAGTGGGTGATTTCCCCGTCCTTGACCACCAGATCGCCGTTCTTGAACACGAGTGCTGCCGAGCCGAGCATCTTTGCGATGCTGGCATCGCGGCGGTAGACCGCGACGTCGGCAAGCGCGCCGGCGCCGAGATGACCGCGGTCGGCGAAACCCAGAAGACGCGCCGGCGCGGCGCGCGTCATGATCGCGATCTCCTCGAACGTGTATTCGCGGGCGAGCGTCGGCAAGGTCGAGTGCTTCATGGCCGACCGCGGCAGTTCCGCGATGACTTCCGCGCGCCGGTCGCGACTCATCAACAGTTCGAACAACTCCGGATAGGCGGTGAAAGGCGCGCCATTCGGGTGGTCGGTCGTGAAGAAGACCCGCCACGGATCGTCGATTAGCAAAAAGAGCTCCAGGCCGATTGCCCACTGCACGGCGCCGTAATAGTCGGGGCGATAGCGATAGGGCACGATGCCGCCGCCATTGCCGTCCCAATCGTAGATGACCGACTTGCGCGGACTTGCCGAGACGCGTGCGAAGAACTGGCGCATCTCGTCGGAGGAGATCGTCACCGTCTGGCCGAACATCACCTGGCCGACATCGATGGTCACCTCAGGCGTGGTATTCACGACATGGGCGAGTTGCGCTGCGGCCGACGCAAAATCCCGCTTTCCTTCTTTCGCGTAACCATAGAACTGGAGGTGGGCGAGATGGAGCGGCAGCCCCTCCGCCGCGCTCATGGTCTCGGCCGCCGTATCCGGCGCACCGGGAACTCCGAGATTGTTGCAGTGGACGTGAAGCGGGTGGGGAATGCCGAGCCGGTTGACCGAGGCCTGCAGCGTCTTGACGATCTGGCGGGAGGTGATGCCGTACGACGGAACGACGTCATCGAAGGAGAAGGTGCGGACATTCTCCCGGAAGGCCATCGAGCCGCCGGCATTGATCACCTTCACGCCGAGCGCTCGCGACGAGGCGACGGTCCAGGTGACGTAGTCGTCGATCGCCTGGGACGAGGCGTTGTCGCGGATCATCGACAGCAGGAAGTCGTCATTGCCGAGGATCGCCAGCGCTCCCTTGTCGATGATCGGGATGTCGGCAAGTTCGAGATGCGTGTGGAGCGCCGATCCCGGAGGCATCGCCGGCTCGATCACCGTGGTGAACCCCATTTTCGCGTAGAGGCAGCCGGTCTGGAAGGTCGACCAGCCGGCATTGGAGAGCGGCGTTGCGTCCGGCCTCGGCAGATGGGCTTTATGCTGCTCGGGTAGGAGCAGGCGCGCGGTGTTCACATTGCCGCCGCCGATATGGGAATGGATGTCGATCGCGCCCGCCATCAAGATGCAGCCCGACGCGTCGAAGACCCGGTCGGCTTGCCCGGATTGAGGCGGATCGACGATCTTCTCGTCTTCGATCCAGACGTCGCCGATGCCGGCGCGCCCATTCGCGGGATCGATGATCTCGCCGCCCGTGATTCTGGTCAGCATGGCAGCGGCACCCCAGGCGTGATGACTTCGGCGATCGAGCGCAGGATCGATGCGGCTGCGGGAGCCTCGGACGGCTCCGTGGCATCGACCGTCCTGAACGTGCCGGTACGGTACGTGAAGACGACAGCGTCATGGTCGATGCCCGGCGTGCCGACCGCGATCGTCACGGCGGCGCCTGGAACCGCCTCGGGCGTCTTCGCCAGTGCTATGAGCGAGGGACCAGCATGGCTGGGCGCTGGCGCGTCGGGCCGTCCCGCAACCCAGACATGCACGTCGGCTTCGCCCGCCTCGATCATGCGCGCAACATCGAATCGCCAGCGATCATATTCGGGATGGCCCGAGCCGAAGCCGGTCCGCGGCGGAAAACCGGTCATCCAGCCCGAGGCGAACATGCTGCCCCAGCCACTCTCGCTGGCGGGCAGGTGGAGCGCCGAGGCGCGCGATTTCAAATTGAGATCGGAGACGAGGCCCTGGAGCATTTCCATCTCCAGGAGATCGCACCCCTTTCCGGAGAACAGAAAGACGGGAAAACGGGATTCGGCGAGAGCGGCCGCGAATTGGTCGAAATTCTCGACCGGCGCGGCGGTCTTCCGCTTGGCGAATTTTGCCCGCAGTGCCGCAAGGGTCGCCCCCAGGCCGCTGCTGCCGCAGGAGAGGTTGGTAGCGGTGCCGCTATTTGGAGGGAGATTGTCCACGTCCCCGATCACGAAGAAGCGGCGGATATTGGATGGAGAAAGGTCCGGGACGGTCTCGGCCAGTTCCGCTATGAGCGGCCAAGCGTAGTCTGGCAGGCTGCCGACGACCACGATCACGTCGGCGCGGCGCCTCGTCTCGCTGGCATCGGCGAAGATGCCGCCTTTGTCCGTGTAAAGCGCCGTCTCGCGGGCCATGACCTCGCCGCCGGCGACGTCATAGGCGCCGCCGACCTGCTCCGCGAGCGCGATTGCGGCGCGCGTGCCGTGGATATCCGTATCGAGAGTGAAAACCGGGCACCTGCTTGCCTTAAGGAGCGAGGCGGCCTGCTCGACTGCCTGCTCCAACGAAGCCTCCCGGTTGCCGATCCAAGCAACCGCCATTCCGTACTACTTTCTGGTGCCTTCCAGGGAGTTTAGGTCAAAGTGTGCGGGCGGTGAACCCCAAAGCCGAGTTGACCGGTCGCAGGCCGTGCTCCGCCTCAATCGTACTTGATGTAGGCAAAACGCTGGTCCGTCTGCGGCGTCCCTTCCAGCGCCCCGCCTTCGTTTCCGGGCTGCCAGTGGACGATCTCCTCGATCTTCTTGGCCAGTTCGAAATCCTTGTCGGTGATACCCCTGGCCGCGTGGTTCATCAGCCGCACCTCAACCCAGGCATAGGAAGCCGTGATGTCCGGATGGTGCCAGGCCGCTTCGGCAAGGTGACCGACGGTGTTGATGACCATCAAGGTCGATTTCCAACTATGGGTCTTGTACTTGCGGCGTATCCAACCTTTTTCGTACGTCCATTTCGGCAGTTCCTTCTGGAGCCTCTCGGTGATCTCGGGCTCGGAATACACCCGCTCCTTGGCCGTCTCGCTCATTGCCGCCTCCGCTCGTTTTCCACCTTGGCACCATCCAAGGCCTAAGCCTCGCCTGTCAGCTTCTTGCCCCGTCGCCGATTCCCGTTATCATGTCACCGGGCACCTTGATTTTCCCGCTTATCATGCACCCATCGGGGGGCAGATGTCGAACACAGTTAAGATAAGAGTGCCCTCCCGGCTTCATCTCGGTTTCCTCGATCCCAGCGGGGATGCTGGAGGTCGTTTCGGTAGTATCGGACTTCCTCTCGGTGAGCCGGAGACAGCGGTGACGCTCTCGCGCGCCGGCGAGACGAGCGTTACGGGTCCTGATTCTGACCGTGCCGGAAGACACCTTGCCACGCTTTGCGACCACCTCGGTATCCGCGCGCGGCATCGCTTGGTCGTCGAAGAAGCGATTCCCAGCCACGCCGGTCTCGGCTCCGGCACCCAGATCGCGCTGGCCGTGGCCGCGGCGCTGCGGACCCTCCACGGCTTGCCGCTTGATCCTGGCGCTGACGCGCTGCTGCTGTCGCGCGGTAACCGCTCGGGGATAGGGATAGCAAGCTTCTCCGACGGCGGCGTCATCATCGACGCCGGGAAGGGGCCTGACGGCGGGCCGCCGCCTGTCATCGCGCGAATCCCGTTCCCGGACGAGTGGCGGGTCATCCTCGTCCTCGACAAGGGGCATGAGGGGCTCCACGGCGACGACGAAATCGAGGCGTTCCGCAGGCTGCCGCCATTCCCGCGCGAAGGCGTCGGCGAGATCTGCGCTCAGGTGGTGATGGGCGTGATGCCGGGTCTCATCCAGCAAGACTTTCATGCCTTTGCGAGCGCGATCTCGGCCATCCAGCAGATGGTGGGAGCCCATTTTGCGCCGGCCCAGGGGGGCGCCTTTACCTCCCGTCGCGTTGACGCGCTGGTGCACGGGCTCGCCGACGCGGGCGTCGCCGGGCTCGGCCAGAGCTCCTGGGGGCCAACCGGCTTTGCCTTCGCACCCTCGGAGGAGGCGGCATTGGCGTTCCTTGAAGCGATTGAGGATAAGCTTGTTCCGGAAACCGAGGTCAGGATAGTGCGCGGCAGGAATTTCGGCGCGAAGATCGCCGAAAACCATCTCGATATGGTAGGCAGCTAAGCGGGTTGGCCGACGGCAGGAAGGGAAAAGACGATGGCACGCAAACACATCCTGCACATGCTGACCCCGCTCAAGCACATGAGCCCGTTCGACGTGAACATGGCGCTCGATGCGGGCTTCGACGCGGTGATCCCTCACACCGAGGTGACCCTCCCCGAAGTGACCGGGCTGGTCCAGGATGCAATCTTCTCCCGCCCGCCGGACGCGGGCGTCGATACTGGCATCTTCATCGGTGGCAAGGACGTGTCGCTCGCGCTCGACATGTTCGACGGCGCCAATAGGGCCATGGTGCCGCCGTTCAAGGTCTCCGTCTTCGCCGATCCGGCGGGATCGTTCACCACGGCGGCAGCGATGCTGGCCAAGGTCGAGAAGGCGCTGGCAGCAAAATACCAACGGGATCTCAGGGACACCCGCATTGCGATCTTCGGAGCCACCGGCGTGGTCGGTTTTTGCACTGCGGTGATCGCCGCGAGGCAGGGCGCGAAGGTCACCGTCGTCGCGCATGATCGCCTGGAGCGTATTCAGAAGGTGGCGACCGAGATCAAGGAGCGCTTCGGCGTCGAGGTGGAAGCAGCCGACGGATCGACTGAAGAGAAAAAGACAGAACTGGTGAAATCGGCGGAAGTCATCCTGGCGGCCGCCAAGGCCGGCATCCGGGTCATATCGAAGTCGCAACTCGCCGAAGCAAAGCAGTTGCTGATCGCGGCGGACGTGAACGCCGTGCCGCCTGCCGGCATCGAGGGACTCGCTGTCCACGCCAATGCCGATCCCCTCGAGTCGACATCGGCTGTCGGAATCGGCCCGCTGGCGATCGGCAATGTGAAATACAAGGTCGAATTCGGCCTGTTCACGAAGATGATCGAGGCCGAGAAGCCGGTCACCTTCGACTTCCAGGATGCGTTCTCCCTTGCACGAGACATCGCAAAGTAGCGCCGGCCTTCTGCTGATCGCGTCGGTATCCGGGCGCGCGCTTGCCGCCGCGGCCCGGTGCGCCGGCTATCGCGCGCGTGTCGCCGATTTCTTCTGCGACGACGACACGAAGGCTTTGGCGGAACGTACCTCGCTGCTGCCGGGTGATCTGCGCGCTGGCATCGACCCGGCTGCAGTCTTGGACACGCTCCGAAGTCTTGCCGATGGCGACGAGGTCTCCGCCGTCATCCTCGGATCGGGCTTTGAGCGCATCCCGGAGGTGGTAGACGAGATCGCCCGGCACTTACCGCTCGCCGGCAACCGTACTGCTGCGATCCGCCGCGTGAAGGATCCGCTGACCCTCGCCGAGGATTGCGCCGCCCTGGGCATCCCGCACCCGAAATTCCGCTTCGAACCGCCGCCGGACCCGGAGAACTGGGTGGTCAAGGCGATCGGCAGCGCCGGAGGAGCCCATGTAGGCCGCGCCGAGAAAACTCCGATCGGGCATGGCCGCTACTTCCAGCAGCTTGTACGCGGCACGAGCCTGTCCGCCCTTTTTCTGGCGGATGGTAGCGAGGCGCGCATGGTCGGCTTCAGCCGGCAGTGGACGTCGCCTTCTCCGACCGCGCCCTATCGCTATGGCGGAGCGGCACGGCTGCGCCGGCTGGATTGTGCAGACGTTGAGATGATTGCCGACCGGTTGTCAGGGTTAGCGGAAAAGGCCGGTCTCGTCGGGCTCTGCAGCGCCGATTTCATTTGCTCGTCCGAGGGCTGGTGTCTGATCGAAATCAATCCCCGACCGGGCGCCACGCTCGACATCTTCGATTCTGCAGAGGCGCCGCTGATGGAGGCACATCTGCGCGCCTGTCGTGGCGAGGAGTTCATCCTGCCACGCTTCGCCGACTCTATGGCCTCGATGATCGCCTATGCGGCTCGCCCGGTGGAAAGCTTCCCCGCCATCGTCTGGCCGGAATGGACGGCCGATCGGCAGCCGTCGGGCACAAGACTGATGGCCGGCGATCCGGTGTGCACCATATTCGCCCGCGGGCCGAGCGCCGCCTCGGCCAGGCGCAGGGCCGGCGCGCTCGCCGCCAAACTCGAGCGGCACTGGACTGGAGTTCCGACATGAAGGACGGCTCCGCCTTCCTCAACGACAACGCACTTAGCATCGCGGACGCCATGGTTCGCGACGCCGAGCGGCTTCGCATCGCGGTTTCGGTCGGACCGTCCGGCGCGCGCCTCATCGACGCCGGCGCCCGCGTCACGGGCGGCATCGAGGCCGGTATCCGCATTGCCGAGATCTGCATGGGAGGCCTTGGCAGCGTTGCCGCCAGCTTCAATCAGGGGGCGGAGAAATGGCCCTACACGATCGAGGTGAGATCGTCGCAGCCGGTGCTCGCCTGCCTCGGATCGCAATATGCCGGCTGGAATCTTTCCACCGAAGGCTATTTCGCCATGGGCTCCGGCCCAGGCCGCGCGCTCGCGCATGCCGAGCCGCTGCATAAGACGCTGACCTACCGCGACCAGTCCTCCTCGGCTGTGCTGGTGCTCGAAACCGCCGAGCCGCCGCCGCCGAAGGTGGTCGAGAAGGTCGCCAAGGCGACCGGCGTGCAACCGCAGAACCTGACCTTCATCTATGCGCCGACACAGAGCCTCGCGGGCAGTGTCCAGATCGTCGCCCGGGTCCTCGAGGTCGCGCTGCACAAGGCTCACGAGCTCAAGTTTCCGCTTGACGATATCGTCGATGGTGCCGGATCCGCGCCCATTCCGGCCCCGCATCCGGATTTCCTGGCGGCCATGGGCCGCACCAACGATGCGATCATCTATGGCGGCACGGTGCAGCTCTTCGTGCGCGGCGAGGCCGATGCCGCGCACGAGCTCGCCGAAAAACTGCCGAGCCGCGCCTCGCGCGACTATGGCGAGCCGTTCAGGGAGGTGTTCAAGAGGGTCAAGGGCGACTTCTACGCGATCGACCCGCATCTCTTCAGCCCTGCGGAGGTGATCGTCACCGCAATCGACTACGGCGAGACCTTCAGGGCCGGGGGCCGAGATTTTGGGATGCTCGAGCGGAGCTTGGGGTAGCCTTTGCTGAGATCGCTTTCGCAAAGGGCGTGTTTCCTTCGAGGCTCGCCCATTCAAGCTGAAACCATACTAGCCAGCGATCTAGAGGGCTCGTACCTCAGGACGGGGCACCTTGGCGCCAACGGTCCTCATCCTGAGGTGCGAGCCCTCTTCGTCGTCGCCGACCTTGACCTAAACTCGAATGGGCGAGCCTTGAAGAACGCACCTTTAGGCCGCAGGAGGCGTGCCCGGTGACCCCGCGTATCCTCATCGTCAACGACGGAGCCGACCGTACCGGCGCACTTGCCTCGCGCCTGCGGTGGCGCGGGGCGGAGGTGGTGGTTGCGCCGCTGGCAGCGATAGCGTTTGACAGCAACTCGCCGAGCGGGCTCGCGATCCCGGGGCTTGGGGAGGCTTTGCCCAATGCGGTGCTCGTCCGCTCGATTGCGGCCGGCTCCTTCGAGGCGATCACGCGACGTCTCGGCGTGCTGCATGCGCTCGGGCGCCTAGGCGTGCCGGTGTGGAACTCCGCCCAGGCGATCGAACGCTGCGTCGATAAGTCGATGACCACTTTCCTGCTGCAGCAGGCCGGACTGCCGACCCCGGCGACCTTCGCGGTGGAGGGCAGGGCCGATGCCGAGGAGATTGCGGCGCGCGAACTCGCCTCTGGCCCGCTGGTGCTCAAGCCACTCTTCGGCGCGCAGGGCAGGGGGCTCCGCCTGATCCAGGCGCCCGACGATCTTCCCGCACCGGAGGAGGTCGGCGATGTCTACTACCTGCAGCGATATATCCGCCGGCCTGGCCCCCCTTTTCGGGATTATCGCGTCTTCGTCTGTGCCGGAGAGGCGGTGGCGATGATGAGCCGCCGCGGCGACGACTGGATCACCAACGTCAATCGCGGCGCCGTTCCCGAGGGGTTGTCGGCGCGCCACCACGAGGAACTGTCCTGGCTCGCCGTCGCGGCCACCGCGGCAGTGGGTGCGAATCTTGCCGGGGTGGACATCATACGCGAAGCGGATGGCGGGGTACTCGTGCTGGAGATCAACAGCATGCCTGCCTGGTCTGGCCTGCAGTCGGTGGTTACGGTCGATATCGCCGACGCGATTGCTGCCGCGCTGCTCAGGTCTCTTGAGGCGAGCATCCAGGGCGCAGCACTGGCACCTCGGGTCCCAGCCGATGCGGGACGGGTTTGATGGCTCTGACCCGCGACCAGATCAGGGCGGCCTACGAGCAGGCCTGCCGGCTGGAGATCGAGGCGCTCAAGCCCGGCAACGTGCACGTCTTTGCGGCCGGCCACGACATGACCGCCGAGCAGTTCCTTCTCAGCGCGCGGGTGTCGTCGGGCCCGCTCACCGACCTCGACTTGCCGATCGGCCGCCGTGTGTTGGAGGCGGTGCGAGCGACAAGGGAAGCCGTCGGGACGAACACCAATCTCGGCATCATTCTCTTGTGTGGACCGATTGCAGCGGCCGCGGCGAGTGGCGGGGAAGACCTCCGCCAAGATCTTGGCCGGGTACTCGAAGCGCTGGGGATGGAGGACACTCGCGCGGTGTTCGAAGCGATCCTGCTGGCGCAACCCGGCGGCCTGGGTTCAGCGGGCGAACATGATGTCCGCGAAGAGCCGAAGGTCGGCTTGCTGGAGGCGATGGCTGCCGCGGCGGACAGGGACCGCATCGCCCGCCAATACGTGACCGGTTTCCAAGATGTGTTCGAAGTCGGTCTGCCGGCGGTGGAGGAAACGCAGCGGCACGGGGGCATGTGGCCGGCCGTCTCCGCCTACATGGCCTTCCTCTCCGCTTTCCCCGACAGCCATGTGGCGCGCAAGTATGGTCCCGCGACCGCAGAGCAGGTGATGCTGGAGGCCCGTGAAGTGCGCGCGGCGCTCGCGGCAGCGGAAAGCCAGCGGCGAGTCCAGATCCTGACGGAATTCGACCAGCAGTTGAAGCAGCGGGCCATCAACCCCGGTACATCCGCCGATCTGACGGTGGCTTGTCTTTTAGTCCACCTTCTTAGCGAGCGCCTTGCATAAACACATTGCCGATGGTTGAATTTTTCAGCGGAGTCCGTCCTCCGCGGCTATCTTGCAAACCGGTCCGGGCAACCGGATGCTGCCAACAAGGATAGTCGCCCATTGGGGCGACCCGCTCTATTTGCGGCGCTCGTGGGCTTAAGAAATTGTGTGGAGGAAATTGGCATGGCGAAAATCTCTAAAGTTTGCGTCGGTGAATCCCTGGTCGGTGATGGCAACGAAGTTGCCCACATCGACCTTTTGATCGGACCTCGCGGAAGTGCCGTCGAAACGGCGTTCTGCAACGCGCTCACCAACAACAAGGACGGCTTTACGACCCTGCTGGCGGTGATCGCGCCCAATCTGCCCTGCAAGCCCAACACGGTGATGTTCAACAAGGTGACCATCAAGGGCGCCAAGCAGGCGGTCCAGATGTTCGGCCCCGCCCAGCACGCCGTTGCGAAAGCGGTGCAGGATTCGGTCGCCGACGGAATCATCCCCGCCAATGAGGCCGACGACCTGTTCCTCTGCGTGGGCGTCTTCATCCACTGGGATGCCGCCGACGACGCCAAGATCCAGCAGTACAACTACCAGGCGACCAAGGAAGCGATCCAGCGCGCCGTCGAGGGCAAGCCGACCGCTGCCGAAGTCACCGCTCAGCGTGACAGCGCGAAGCATCCATTTGCGGCCTAGACAAGAAACAGCCCCGCACAGGCGACACCCCCGGCAGAGCAGGCGGGTCTGCTGCGCCGGCTGAAAGACATCCTGGGCCTCTGATTTTGGTGGTACCGGAGCGCTTGTAGGCTCTTCGGATATGACGGCACGGCTTATGCGCCGAGCATCGCCAGTTGCTCGGGCGTGATCGTTCCGTCATGAAGCGATGTCGCCACTAGCGCGCCGGCGATTCCGAGTTCGAATAGCGCGCGGAGATCCGCCTCGTTGCGGACTCCGCCGGCGGCGAAGACTGCCCGGTCTCCGGCCTTTTCCTTCACTTCGCCAAGCCTTTCGAGGTCGGGTCCCGCGCCCGATCCGACCTTCGCCAGGGTCATGACGACGACCCGTTCCGGCCAGAGATCGGGTGAATCGAGGAGCGATGCTGGTCCGCGGAAACCATCGGCGAAGAAATCCAGCGATAGGATCTGTCGCGGACGGCCGCGAAACTGCTGCAGCACCGATAAGTCCGGCTGCGACTCGCTGCCGATCACCGCGTGCACCAGCGGGTCCTTCAGCGTCTCCGTAAGCGTGTTGTCGTCCTTGATCCCGGCATCGATCCAGAGTTCCGGGGGCGGCTGCATCGTTGCGAGCGCCGAGATGGCGGTCCGGTTCGGCGCCTCGCCCGCGATTGCGTCGAGATCGGCGACATAGAACGTTGGAAAAGGATTGAGCGAACGAAGTCCGGCAGCGACCGCGACCGGATCTGCGCTCGAGGCAAGCGGTGTGACAATCGGCCTGTAGTTGTCGCGATCGCCTCTCTGCGCGCGCACCACAGCCCCTTGCTTCAGATCGAGAACCGGTATGATGAGCACGAGACAACCTCCATTCGCGAAATGATGAGAGCCTGAAAGCGTGCCGAAAGAAAAGCAGATCGTAGCCGGGTTCGACGTCGGCGGAGCGCACCTAAAAGTCGTCCGGGCACAAGACGGCCGTATCGTTGCGGCCTCGACCGTGGCGATGCCGCTGTGGCAGGGGCTGGACAGGCTCACCACGGCGCTTCGGGAGTGCGAGCCGCTCTACACCGGCGCCGATCTCTGCGCCTTCACCATGACCGGGGAGCTCTCCGACATCTTTCCTTCGCGCGAGGAGGGGGTAACGGCGCTGCTCGCCCGCATTTCGGAGCATTTCTCGACGAGCGAGAAGCTCATCTATGCCGGCCGAAAGGGCTTCGTCGGCCTCGATAAGGCGCTCAAACTGCCGATGGAGGTCGCATCCGCGAACTGGCACGCGACGGCCGCACTTGTGGCAGCGGAACTAGCCGACGCCCTGTTCGTCGACATGGGCTCGACGACCACCGACATCCTTGCCGTCAAGGACGGCGGCATCGCCTTCGAGGGCTACAGCGATGCCGAGCGGCTGCTCACCGGCGAACTCGTCTACACCGGTTTTACGCGTACCTTCCTGTTCGGCGTCGCATCCTCTGCGCCGGTTCGAGGCCGGCTGACGCCGGTGATGAACGAGTATTTTGCCTCGATTGCCGATGTGCATCGCATCCTGCGCGTACTTGACGAAGCCGACGACAAGCACGCGACGGCCGACGGCCGCGAGAAGACGGTGAAGGCCTCGATTACCCGCATGGCGCGGCTGATTGGCCGCGATGCGGCCGAGTTATCGCCGCGCGAATGGCGCGACGTCGCCCGCTGGTTCAGCGAACAGCAGCTCAGGACGGTTCACGATGCCGCGGTACGGGTAGGAGGGCGCCTTGCCGAGGACGTGCCCATCGTCGGTGCCGGAAGCGGCCGATGGCAGATCAGGAGGCTGGCGGAACGCATGGACCGGCGCTTCATCGATTTTGCGCAACTGATCCCAGCGGAGGACGAAGTGCGCACCGATGCCAGCAGCGCCGGCCCGGCGAGTGCCGTGGCGCTGTTGGCGGGGCGAGGGCAGCAGCGGAATGCGTTATTCCCGACCTCGTGAATGAGCGGAGCGAATGGAGAGTGTCGGGAATCCATGCCTCTCCCGTGCAACTTGCGGGACGCCCGAGATTTTCCCGCCATTTCTGGGAATGTTCTGGGATGGCTTTGGTTTCTCCGAGTCCGAGACCTGGATTCCCGACAGTCTCCGCTCGCTGCGCTCACTCACGACGTCGGGAATGACGGCGCCGTGGTTGCCTACTCTCGCCCAGCGTCCACCCCGCCAAAATGCTCGCTGACGCGCTGTATCAGCCAGCCCCACGCTTCCTTCTCTTCCGGCCCCGCGGTTTTCTCTATGGCGATGGTGAGATAGGCGATCTCGGCCTCGATCTTCTCGCGCGGCAGCATATCGAGCCGGCTGACGAGGATGGCCAGTTCCAGTACCGCCGCCTTGGCCCGGTTCATGCCGGTGAAGGGAGCGTGCGTCGTCTCGGACACCACTCGACAGAAATGGCGGGGCCGCAAGACGTCTTCATCGACCCGCTGCACCTCGAGCACGGAATGCGCGAGCGCGGCCTCCAGCCGCGGCACCGGACAGTTTGGGACAGCGACGGTCGGCCAATCGCGGCGGCCGGTGAGGCAGCCCGCGAAGATGCGCGCATCGTCCGTGTAGTTGGCGACCGCAAACGGGACTTCCGTCAGATTGTCGAGGGTCACAGACGGGCGGAACGGCGCGATGACCCAGCCGTCTCCTTCGGCGATGATGCCGAGCGGCGCGATATGGACCTGGCCGTTTCGGTCGACGGTGGTGATGATCGTCTCGCGAATGTAAGGCATGGCTTATTTTTCCTGCTTGGCTCGCAAGGTGTGTCCCGCTTCCGCGAGCCGCGTCCGGTCCTCTTCCGGCGCAGGGGCCGCGACGCCCCAGGCGAGCGGCTCGTCCTGGGAGTAGCGCTTGCCCAGCCGCCAGGCGATCTCCGCCTTCATCAGCTCGGCGCCGAGATAGAAGGCGTGCGCCCCGTCATTCTCCACTCCGAGGCCGGGAAAGAGAGCGAAGGCATCCTGCGCCACGGCGTGGCCCTTGGCGTTGAAGATGTGGATGCCGTCGGGCGCGGTCATGATGCGGAAGTTGGCGTCGCGCACCTCGCCCGCAAGCGCCGCGATATCCTCGATCGAGGCGGGATAAGGCTTTCGGTCGTGAACCTGCAAGAGCCCGGGATGGTAGCTGCGCGGCAGCGCGCTGTCGGCGCGCGCGGCGAACATGATGCGGCGTGCCAGATCGTGCTCCTCGACGGTGCGAACCGTATGAGGGCTGACGTTTACGACCAGTACGTTTCGGATCTCGAGTTCGGAACAGAGGCCGGCGAGCACGGACGTGACCCCGGAACTGTCGGCGTCGGTAAGTTCGGTCAGGTTGCCCGTGCCCATCAGCAGTTCGACCTCCGGCCAACGCCGGCGCGCCTCGATGTAGCGGCCGAGCGACTGCGCGAAGCCGAAATGGATCGGGTCAAGGACCGGGTCGGCGATGAAGGTAATTCCCGCCCTTTGCGCCGCCTCGATGGCGCGCCCGAGCGAATCGAGATCGCCGGGCGAGGAGGGGATCAGCACCGGGACGGCGCCATGTTCCAGCGCGAGCCTCAGAGTGTGCTCGGTCAGGCTGAGCAGGTAATCGGCGCCGGCCTCGGCGCCGGTCCGCAGTTCCTCGGTCGACGCAGAATCGACGCTCACGCGAAGCCCTTCCGCCTTGAGCGCGCGGACCGCATCGCCCAGCAGTGGAAACGGGGTTTCCGGCAGACAGCCGATGTCGATTACGTCAGCCCCCGCCGCCGAGAGGTCTTTCGCACGCGCGACGAGCGCGTCGATGGAGAGCGTCGGCGCCTCGACGATCTCGGCGAAGATGCGCAGGTCGTGGTGACTGAGGTCGACAGGCACGCCGCCGTGCCCGAGGAAGGCAGGGAGGTCCGCGACCTCGTCCGGACCGCGCTGGAAGGGGACGCCGAAATGGCTCGCAAGCCGCTCAAGATCGCCGCGGTATCGACCGGGAAGGATCACGCGGTCGGCGCCTTCCGGCAGTTTCAGCCGTCGCTTGATGATCTCCTCGGTCATCAGGGCCGCGACCTTCACGCCGATGTTGACGATCTCGAAGCTGAATTCCGGATCGGTGAGGCCGGCGAGGATTTTTTCCAGCCGCGCCCTGGCCAGGTGCCCGGTGAGGAAGACGAGCCGCTCAGCCATGGCGGCGCCGGGGCAGGGCTATCGGATATGGGCGCCTTGACTGACGCATCAGGGAAGCTCCGACTGCCGCAGGCGGATCGCAGCTTTCAGTTGCCCAAGGTTTCACCATGGCCTGAGCATTAGCCGCTTTTCAGCGCCGGCGCATCCTGATGGAAGATGCGGATGCCCGGGAGTTGGCCTGATGCGAGGAGTTTGGCCGCGCTGGCCGCATGCAGCGGTCCGGCCAGATAGAGTTCGACATTCCCCGGTAGCATCGAGGGAAGGGCCGCGTCGATGATGCCCCTGGCCGAGAGGGTCTCCAGACTGTCCTGCGCGCTGAAATCGTCCGTCTGCTTGATCAGGAGCAGCGTGTCGGCTCCGGTCCGGCCGGCAAGCCAGGCCGCAAGCGAATCCGATGTGACGTCCCAAGATTCGCGGATATTGGGCGCCTGCAGCGCGAGTTGCGACGGCAGCCAGACCGGTATGGTTGCGCCAGCGAACGCTCTTTCGATATCGGTGAGCGAGCGCACGGCACGAAAGTTCGCGCTTCGCTCCAATATGAGCTGCGCGAACTGCTCCATAGCCAGGATCGCCATCGCGTGAGCGGCCTTTTCGGAAAAGCCCAGGCGCTTCTGGTCATCGCGCACGTGGTCTGCGAAAGGACCGCCGCCCGGCACGATGATCAGCGGCGGATCGGATTTCTCGAGCGTGTCGCACCACCGAGCCAGTTCGGCGCTATCGGCCGTGCTGCCGCCCAGTTTTGCGACGCCTCGCCTCACGTCGAGGCGCCCTTCTTGCCGGAGCCGGGAAACTCGGGCCCGGCGCTTGCCGCGGCCGGCGGGCGCGCATGTGAAGACTGCTGCTTTGCGCGCTTGCGCTCGATCTCGACGCCGACGCCGCCCGGCCCGAGTTCCAGCTTCTCCACCCGCACCGTGACGCGCATCACGCGCGGGTCTTCCAGGACATGCGCGGCGACCTGCTCGGCAAGCGTCTCGCTGAGCTCGACGTGCCCGTGCGACACGATTGTCCTGATACCGTCCATGATCAGGTCGTAGGAAACGACATGGCGCATGTCCTCGGGCGCGTTGGTCACCCGTAGCACATCCGCTGTGACGTCGAAGCGGACCCTCTGCGTGTGACCGTGCTCGAAGCTGTAGGCGCCGATATGCACGGGAAGAACGAAGTCGCGAACGAAGATCTTGTCGGTTCCTAGCCCCGAATCGGCCCCCGGCGAATAGCCGCGGGCGGCAAGCAGCCGGTAGTCGACGGTTGCCGATCGTCCCGCCGGCCGCTCCTCCGGGATCAGCGCGCGGATATGCCGAACCGCTTCCTCGCTAACCCCTGCCGTACGGTCGGAATGATCGCAAAGAGCCCCCCGGAAGCCCAGATAATCCGGATGGAACGGCAAGAGCCGTGGGATGTCGGGGGCTTCGAGCGACCCCGCCAGGCCGGTCTTCAGTCCCAGCGCCCTTGCGGCCTCAATGAAGGCCGGGATGCGCTCGGGCGGGAGATGCTGGAGCAGCCTGCCCCCGGTCTTGTCGGCGGTGTCCATCATGACGCCGTGAAATCCGCTCGCGGCAAATGCCTGCAGCAGGCCGAGGTCGGGCGCGAGGTCCGCGAAGAGGACCGCGATCAGCTTCGACCGCCTCGCCAGAGAGGTCACGGCCTCGGCGCACGCACGTGCGTCCGCGGACGGAAAGAAGCCGATCTTCACGTAATCGACCTTGGTCGAGGCGATCTCCTCCGCCTGCCGGGCGATGATCTCCGGCACCATCGGCAGGTCGCCGCAGACAGCGCTGGTCGCAGCGCGACTCGCCACCGCGGCCACCACCTGGCCTATGACCGCAGGTTCGACCGCGCCGAGCGCGCCGGCCTTCGGGTCCTTGAGGTCGACGATGTCGGCGCCGCCCGAAAGGGCGATTTCAGCCTCGGCGGCGTCGGCGACGCTGGCCAGCATTTTGGTCATTGGGCAATTTTCTCCAGGCGGGGAGCCAGCATGCGGCGATAGAGGTAATCGACCGCCCTTGTCCAGGATTCGTCGGTGTTGCCACGCATATCGACAACAGCGCTGGAGAGCGGATTGCCCGTGGCCGCGTCATAGACGCGAACGTTCATGCTCAGCACGAGTTCCGAAACCCTGTAAACCGTGCCGGTTACGGCATAGTCTGCACCGGCCTTTTGGGCCAGGTCGGCGGCACAGGCAGTGCACGAGTCCAGGTTGAGGGCGGCCGCTTTCGCGGCGACGGCTTTCATGTCCGCGACGGCATAGCCCGATTGGGCGAAGTGGTCCCGCAACCGATCCGTCACGAGGCGAATACGCTGCTGCTCGGCCTCCAGCTTCTGCGGTGCACCCGGAACGAGATCGCCATGCCGCAGCTCGAACTGGAAAACGGCAGCCTTTCCCCCCGCTTGCGCAGCGGCGCTCATGCAGATGCACGCCGCACAAGTTGCAGTGAGAAGGGTGGTGATGGGGGTTGCCATCGATGACGGCTTCGGTAAGGTCACGTCGGCACCGTTCGTTGTTGAATAACTCGCCCCCTGTTCGGGAGGAAGGGTTCGTTTTGGCAATGACGAGGGAGAGCACGGTGCCCAATACTCTCGCGGCTTTCATCGGTCTTTTTTTGGTGGGCGTCAACGCCTCCGCCGTGCTCGCACAGGAACCGGCACCGCAGCCCAAGGTTGAGGCCGCCAAGCCTGCCAAGCAGGTCACCGAGATCCGCATCGGCTATCTGCGCGCCTACGAGCCGCAACTCGCGCTGTCGGTGCTTGATATCCCGCCGCGCGACGACGGCGTTGCCGGGGCGAATGTCGCTATCGCCGACAACAACACGACGGGCAGCTTCCTCGGCCAAAAATTCACGCTCGAGGCCACGGAGGTGAAGCCGGACGCCGACGTGGTTCCGGCCTTCAAGGAGATGGTCGCCCGCGGCGACCGCCAGGTGCTGACAGACTTGTCCGCCAAGCAGCTTCTGTCGATCGCCGACATCGCCCGCGACAATGGCGTGCTGCTCTTCAATGTAGGCGCGGCCGACGATGCCTTGCGCGAGGAGGAGTGCCGCATCAACGTCTTCCACATCGCGCCGACGCGCTCCATGCTGGCGGACGGGCTGGTGCAGTATTTCGTCTGGAAGCAATGGCGCAAATGGGTGCTGATCTACGGCTCGCATGAGCGGGACAAGCTATTCGCCGATGCGCTGCGGCGCGCGGCGGAGCGCTTCGGCGGCGAGATCGTGGCGGAGAAGATGTTCGAGGACACCGGCACCGCCCGCCGCACCGACACCGGCGTGGTGCAGATCCAGCGGCAGATGCCCGTCTTCATGCAGGATCTTCCCGATCACGACGTCGTGCTGGTCGCCGATGAGAGCGAGGTTTTCGGGACCTATGTGCCCTTCCACACCTGGATTCCGCGGCCCGTCGCGGGCACCGCCGGGCTCGTCCCGTTGGCCTGGCACCCGGCCAGCGAGCAATGGGGCGGCAGCCAGATCCAGAACCGCTTCGCCAAGGCCTCAGGCCGGCGCATGCTATCGAAGGACATGTCGGCTTGGACGGCGGTGCGGATCGTCGGCGAGGCGGCAACGCGCACCGGCGGGGCAGACCCTCAGAAGATCGAGGCCTTCATCCGCGCCGACGATTTCTCGATCGCCGCCTTCAAGGGCCAGAAGCTCACCTTCCGCAAATGGAATCAGCAGTTGAGGCAGCCGATCTTCCTGGGCGACGGCCGCTCGGTGGTTTCGACATCCCCGCAGGAAGGCTTTTTGCACCAGGTGTCCGAACTCGACACGCTCGGCATCGACCAGCCGGAGACCAAGTGCCAGCTGAAATGAATGGGAGGAGTTTGATGCGTCTGTCTATCCTCGCTGCCGGCGTCGCAGCCAGCCTGGCGCTCGCCGCCATGCCGGCACGCGCGTACACTGTTTACGTCTCTAACGAGAAGGACAACACCATTACGGTAGTCGATTCCTCGACCATGCAGGTGGTCAAGACTGTCAATGTCGGGCAGCGGCCTCGTGGCATCACCATCTCCAACGACGGCAAGTTCATCTATCTCTGCGCCAGCGACTCCGACACCATCGAGGTGATCGACACCTCTACCCTTGAAGTCGTCGGCTCGCTTCCGTCCGGCCCTGACCCCGAACTCTTCGTGCTCTCGCCGGACGGCAAGACGCTCTACGTCGCCAATGAGGACGACAATCTGGTCACTGTGATCGATCTCGAGACCAAGAGCGTCGTCACCGAGATCCCGGTCGGCGTGGAGCCGGAGGGGATGGGCGTCAGCCCTGACGGCAAGACGCTGGTCAACACGTCCGAGACGACGAACATGGCCCATTTCATCGATACCGCTACGCACGAGATCACCGACAACGTGCTGGTCGACGCACGGCCCCGCTTCGCCCAGTTCAAACCGGACGGCTCGGAGGTCTGGGTGAGCTCCGAGGTCGGCGGGACGGTGTCCGTCATCGACAACGCGACGCGCCAGGTGAAGAAGAAGATCACCTTCGCGATACCCGGCCTGCGCTCGGAGGCGATCCAGCCGGTTGGCATACGGATCACCGCAGACGGCAAGAAGGCATATGTGGCGCTCGGCCCTGCCAACCACGTCGCCGTCATCGATACCGCGACCTACGAGGTCCAGAAATACATTCTGGTCGGCCAGCGCGTCTGGCAACTCGCCTTCACGCCCGACCAGAAGACGATCATCTCGACCAACGGCGTCTCCAACGACATCACGTTCATTGATGTCGCGACCGACGAGCCGGTGCAGTCTGTGACCGTCGGCGCCCTGCCGTGGGGCGTGGTCGTGTCGCCGAACTGAGCTCTTTCAGAAGACTGTTCTCAAGGGAGGAAGGATTGAGGAGATTTCGGACGATCGGTTTTGCCATCCTGGCCGGCATTGCGCTGGGTCACACGCCCGCTCTGGCGCAGGACGATGACGATGAAGCTGCGGCCGCGCCCGCCGCCCAGGCCGAGAAGGTCACCCGCAGCAGCAAGAACCTGCCGGAGTTGATCCTTGGCACGAAAGAGGATCAGTTCGCGGTCAACCAGAAGGATTTCGAGCTGATCGCCGGCCAGGGCTACCGCTGGAAGATCACGGCGAAAGGCGGGCTGGAATACAAGTTCGCCACCGATCTCTTCCGCAACGTCTGGATGAACCAGATCGTCATCGACCGCCTCGAGGTGCACATGAACGGCGCCCCGGCCTGGCTCGAATTCGATTCCGACGGGACCATCCGGGTCGAGTTCACCACGGTCCGGCCAGGAATCTACACTTGGTCGGTGCCCGATCTCGCCGAGAAGGGCATGAAGGGAACGATCACGATCAAGTAGAATATGCCCTACGTTGGAAGGAATGCTGCGTTTGCAAGGGAAGGCGACATGCAGCACGTAGATTCACGCAAGGATGCAGGTGCGATCCCCGCCCTCGACGTCTCGCACGTCAGCCACTCCTATGGCCGCAAGCGGGCGCTGAACGATGTCTCCTTCTCGATCGCGCCGGGCACTTTCGCTGTGCTCCTTGGCCTCAACGGCGCGGGAAAGACCACGCTGTTCTCGCTGATCAGCCACCTCTACGACACCCGCCACGGCTCGATCCGCATCTTCGGCTACGACATCAGCCGCGCGCCCGGCGAAGCGCTGCGGCGACTCGGCATCGTCTTCCAAGCCCGCACGCTCGATCTCGACCTCAGCGTCTACCAGAACCTTTCCTACCACGCCTCGCTGCATGGCATCGGCTCGACCGAGGCGCGGCGGCGCATCGACGAGGTGCTTGCTGCCGTCGACATGTCGGGCCGCCTGCACGACAAGGCGCGCAGCCTGTCCGGCGGCCAGATGCGGCGCATCGAGATCGCCCGCGCGCTGCTGCACCGCCCGCCGCTGCTGCTCCTAGACGAGGCGACGGTCGGGCTGGATGTGAAATCTCGGGCGGGCATCCTTGCCGACATCCGCCGGCTGGTCGCCACCGAAGGCATCAGCGCCTTCTGGGCGACGCATCTGATTGACGAGGTAGACCCGAGCGATCACGTCGTCGTGCTTGCTGATGGCAATCTGGTGGCGGACGCCAGGGTCGCCGAGGTGATCCGCCTCACCGGAACCATGAGCATAGGCGAGGCCTTCTCCAGACTGAGCGCGGCAGCGGCGGAGTCCGTGCCATGAACATCCGGCCGAGTGACACGATTACCGCGGCGACGGCCGCAAAACCGGCCCCTCGCTTCGGCATCGGCAACTATCTGGTCTGCCTCAAGGGCATACTGATCCGCGAGGGGCTGCGCTTCGTCAATCAGCGCGAGCGCTTCATCTCGTCCCTGGTCCGGCCGCTGCTCTGGCTCTTCATCTTCGCCGCCGGGTTCCGTCAGGTGCTCGGCGTTTCCATCATCCCGCCCTACAAGACCTACGTTCTCTACGAGGTCTACATCACACCCGGGCTGTGCGGCATGATCCTGCTCTTCAGCGGCATGCAGTCCTCGCTCTCGATGGTCTACGACCGCGAGATGGGCAACATGCGCACGCTGCTGGTCAGCCCGTTCCCGCGCTGGTTCCTGCTGGTATCGAAGCTGCTCGCCGGCGTCGCCGTATCTCTGGCACAGGTCTACGTCTTTCTCGCCGTGGCCTGGTTTTGGAACGTCAAGGCGCCGCCTTACGGCTACCTCATGGTTCTGCCTGCACTCTTCCTGGCCGGGCTGATGCTCGGCGCGCTGGGGCTGCTGCTCTCCTCCGTCATCAAGCAACTGGAGAATTTCGCGGGGGTGATGAACTTCGTGATCTTCCCGATGTATTTCGCATCCTCGGCGCTCTATCCGCTATGGCGCGTCCAGGAGGCCAGCCCCTTGCTCTACAAGATCTGCCTGGCGAACCCCTTCACCTATGCGGTGGAGCTCATTCGCTTTGCCTTCTACGGAAAGATCGAATGGACATCGCTGGCCGTCGTAGTTGCCTTCACGGCCATTTTCCTTGCCGGTGCCATCCTCGCCTACGATCCATCGCGAGGGCTGATGACCCGGAAGCAGGACACGGGAGGGAACGGGTGATGGGGTTGTTGAGCATATTTTCGGCTAATGGCCCAACTCCTCGCCGCAGAAACCCCAAAGCGGGCTCTGGCGCCGAACCTTGTGACACGAGATGGGCGCTCCTCGCCATCCCGATTGCTTTAGCTTTGCCCGCCCCCGCATTCGCCGCCCAGAGCCACGATCCGGACTGGCCTTGCGTCCAGAGGAAGGTGCCCGAGCTTTCCTTCCCGCAGATATGGACCGGCCCTGAGCTGCCGGAATCCGCCAAGGACTGGTCCAAGGACAAACAGATAGAAGCGCTGGTCACGGAAGTCTCGGCGCGGCGCATGCCGATCGAGGAGGCCGGGAAGCGCATCCGCGACTTCGCGGCCGGCCTGCCGCGAGAAGAAGCGAAAACACGGCTGCCGATGCTGGTGGAGGGGCTGTTCGAACGCATGAACGCCGAGCGCTCCCAGGTGATCACGGGCATCGGCCGATATGCGAGGAAGCAGCTCGAACTCGCCTCGAGCCTGCGCGACGAACAGCATCAACTCGATCTACTGCGTGGGAAGCCGGAAGCCGACCAGAACCAACTCGCAGCCAAGACCGACCAACTCACCTGGGAAACGCGCATCTTCGAGGAGCGCGCGCAGTCACTCACCTATGTCTGTGAGGTGCCGACGATCATCGAGCAGCGGCTTTATGCCTTGGTCAAGACGGTGGCGGAGGTGATGAAAACGGCAGTCGGCAGTCGGCAATAGGCAGTCGGGAAAACTACTCATCACTTGAGATCAGGTTACTGTCCCCCGACTGCCTATTGCCGACTGCCGATCCATTCTCCGGATAAAGCCTGCCGAAATGCGGCAGATGGCTCGCGCCCTTACGCATCAGGAAATCATGGAACGTCGCCATCGCCGGCGAGATCGCCCGGTCGGTGCGCATGACCCCGAACCATTGCCGGCGGATCGGCATGCCGACCACGTCCAGCACTGCCAGCCGGCCCGACTCCACCTCCGAGGCGATGGTGTGCGCCGATATGAAGGCGATGCCGAGCCCTGCCATCACCGCCTGCTTGATCGTCTCGTTCGATCCCATCTCGACCCCGAGGTCGTCCAGGCGCCCTGGCACATCGGAGAGGAAGATCTCCAGCGAGATCCGGGTTCCGGAGCCCGGCTCGCGGATCAGGAAGTGCTCCGCCGCGATCTCTTCCTTTGAGATGTCGCGCCGTTTCGCCAGCGGGTGGTCGGGTGCGGCGACGATGACGAGCGGATGATCGCCGAAGGCCGAGGCGCGCACCGGAACGTCACGCGGCGGCCGCCCCATCAGCGCAATGTCGAGGTCGTGGTTGCGGAGGCTGGCGATCGTCTCGGCCCTGTTGCCGACCAGCAGGCGCATCTCGATGTCCGGGTATTCCTTGATGAAGGCCGCCATCAGGCGCGGCGCGAAGTATTTCGCCGTCGACACGACGCCCAGCCGCAGGCTGCCGCTGCGCACCCCTTTGATGGCGTCGATCTGGTCTCGAAGCATGCGCAGCCGCTGCTCGATCGCCTGCGCGGCGTCTAGGACGGCAAGACCTGCGGCAGTCGGACGCATGCCGTCTGCGGTGCGGTCGAACAGCGTCAACCCGAGCGTCTCCTCGGCCTGCTTGAGCTGGATGGTGACGGCCGGGCCGGTGAGGTTCAACTGCTTGGCGGCATTCACGATCTTGCCGCTGGTGGCGATCGTCTCGACGGCTCGGAGCTGGCGCAGGGTGAGATTGAGCATGATATAACGATAAGAGATTTTTATCGGGGGCGTAAAGCTATTCAAGTTTACTAATCGATCCAGCCATGGCCTCCTTCTGCCGAACAGCGCCATTCAAGGGGCGAGGGAGGAGCACATGCCTGCGGCCACCCTGGACGCGTTTCTGAATTCATACGCGGTCGGCGACGACCAGCAGCGCACGAACATCGCTGCCGCTGTCCGGCAACTGGCTCAGGCGGCGGTGAAGGTCCGCCACGCGATCAACCAGGGCGCGCTCGGCACCGCCTTCGCACGCGCCCGCGGCACCAACGCCGATGGCGACGTCCAGAAGGATCTCGACGTCTTTGCCGACGACATTTTTCTCGACGCGATGCGCCATGCGCCGGTTGCGCTGTACGCCTCGGAAGAACTCGACCAGCCGGTGCTGCTCGATCCGACCGCCAGAATAGCCGTCGCCATCGACCCCCTGGACGGCTCGTCCAATATCGATACCAACGTCTCGCTCGGCACCATCTTCTCTTTCCTCCCGCTGACTGGCGCGCCGGATGCAGATCCGGCCGCCTCCTTTTTCCAGCCGGGAGCCAACCAACTCGGCGCCGGCTTCTTCATCTACGGCCCACAGCTGGCGCTGGTGCTCTCGCTCGGCAGCGGCACGCACATTTTCGTGCTTTCGACACGCTTGGGAACCTTCGTCCAAGCTTATGAGAGCCGCATCATCCCGCCGCGCACCCAGGAATTCGCGATCAACGCCGCCAACTACCGGCACTGGGACGAGGCTGTCAGGCTCTATATCGACGACTGCCTGAAGGGTAGCGAAGGTCCGCGCGAGAGAGACTTCAACATGCGCTGGATCGCTTCGCTTGCGGCCGACTGCTACCGCATCCTGATCCGCGGTGGCGTGTTCCTCTATCCAGGCGATGCGCGCCGCGGCTATCACCAGGGCCGGCTGCGGCTCGTCTACGAGGCGAACCCGATCGCCTATCTGGTGGAGCAGGCCGGCGGCTCGGCCACCGACGCCGTCGACCGGATCCTGGAGATCGAGCCCGAGCATCTGCACCAGCGCACGCCGGTGGTGTTCGGCTCCGCCCGCGAGGTGGCGCGCATCGCGCGTTACCATACCGCGCCGAGCGCGATCGGCGAACGCGCGCCGCTGTTTGGCACCCGCGGCCTGTTCCGGGCGTGAGAGGGAGGACGCGATGTCTGTGAGGCATCCGATCATATCGATCACCGGCTCCTCCGGCGCAGGCACGACCTCGGTGAAGCAAATCTTCGAGCAGATCTTTCGGCGCGAGAAGATCGAGGCTGCGTTCATAGAGGGTGATGCCTTCCACCGCTACGACCGCCTGGCCATGAAGGCGAAGGTCGCGGAGGAGGAGCAGCGGGGCAATCCGAACTTCACCCACTTCCACGCGGAGGCCAACGAACTCCCCATCCTCGAATCCGTGTTCGAGGAGTATGGCCGCCGCGGAACGGGAAGGACTCGCACCTATGTCCATGACGAGGAGGAGGCGAAGCTCTATGGCACGCCGGCCGGCAGCTTCACGCCGTGGCGCGAGTTCGCCCCGAGCGACCTGCTCTTCTACGAGGGCCTGCACGGTTGCGCCGTACATGGCGACGTGAACCTCGCCAAGCATGCAGACCTGAAGATCGGCGTCGTGCCAGTCATCAATCTGGAGTGGATCCAGAAGATCCATCGCGATCGGGCAACGCGAGGCTATTCGACGGAGGCGGTCGTCGACGTGATCCTGCGGCGCATGCCGGACTATGTCCGCTACATCGTCCCGCAATTCTCGCTGACCAACATCAATTTTCAGCGGGTGCCCATCGTCGATACCTCAAACCCCTTCATCGCGCGCTGGATCCCCACGCCGGACGAGTCGATGCTGGTCATCCGCTTCGCCAATCCGCGCGGCATCGATTTCCCTTACCTGCTGTCGATGATCCACGACTCCTTCATGTCGCGGGCGAACTCGATCGTCGTGCCCGGCAACAAGCTCGACCTCGCCATGCAACTCATCCTGACGCCGCTGATCCTGCAACTCATCGAGCGCCGGAACCGGGCGATGTGAGGGGGCGAATTCTGTTCATGAATTTGTACTGACCTGACGAAAGGACCAGCGATGGAAACCAAGTCCGAAACCGTCACCGGAGCCGAGCGCTACAGGGCGGGCGTGATGCAGTACAAGAAGATGGGCTACTGGGAGCCCGACTACGAGCCGAAGGACACGGACGTCATCGCCGTGTTCCGCATCACGCCGCAGGATGGCGTCGACCCGGTCGAAGCGGCGGCGGCGGTGGCGGGCGAATCCTCCACCGCGACGTGGACCGTGGTCTGGACCGACCGGCTGACCGCCTGCGAGAAATATCGCGCGAAGGCCTACCGCGTCGACCCTGTGCCGAACGCGCCTGGCCAGCACTTCGCTTACATCGCTTACGATCTCGACCTGTTCGAGCCGGGCTCGATCGCCAACCTCTCGGCCTCGATCATCGGCAACGTGTTCGGCTTCAAGCCGCTGAAGGCGCTTCGGCTCGAGGACATGCGCTTCCCCGTCGCCTATGTGAAGACATTCCAGGGGCCGGCCACCGGCATCGTCGTCGAGCGCGAGCGGCTCGACAAGTTCGGCCGGCCGCTACTCGGCGCGACCGTCAAGCCGAAGCTCGGCCTCTCCGGCCGCAACTACGGCCGCGTCGTCTACGAGGCGCTGAAGGGCGGGCTCGACTTCACCAAGGACGACGAGAACATCAACTCGCAGCCCTTCATGCATTGGCGCGATCGCTTCCTCTACTGCATGGAGGCAGTCAACAAGGCGCAGGCTGAGACCGGCGAGATCAAGGGCACCTATCTCAACGTCACCGCCGCGACCATGGAGGACATGTACGAGCGCGCCGAGTTCGCCCGGGATCTGGGCTCGGTGATCGTCATGATCGACCTCGTCATCGGCTACACGGCGATCCAGTCGATGGCGAAGTGGGCGCGCCGGAACGACATGATCCTGCACCTGCACCGCGCCGGCCATTCCACCTACACGCGCCAAAAGAGCCACGGCGTCTCGTTCCGGGTTATCGCCAAATGGATGCGGCTCGCCGGCGTCGATCACATCCATGCCGGGACGGTAGTCGGCAAGCTGGAGGGCGATCCGGCGACGACCAAGGGCTACTACGACGTGTGCCGCGAGGAGTTCAATCCGATGCGGCTGGAGAACGGCATCTTCTTCGACCAGCACTGGGCCTCGCTCAACAAGCTGATGCCGGTGGCGTCGGGCGGCATCCACGCCGGCCAGATGCACCAGTTGCTCGACCTGCTCGGCGAGGACGTCGTGCTGCAGTTCGGCGGCGGCACCATCGGCCATCCGATGGGCATCGCAGCCGGCGCGACGGCGAACCGGGTGGCGCTGGAGGCCATGATCCTCGCCCGCAACGAGGGCCGCGATTACGTGCGCGAAGGGCCGGAGATACTCGAGGCTGCGGCTAGGCACTGCCTGCCGCTCAAACAGGCTCTGGAGGTCTGGAAGGACGTGACCTTCAACTACGCCTCGACCGACTCGCCCGACTTCGTCCCGCTGCCGACGGCGGCGGAGTAGCGCGCTTACCCTCCCCCTTGAGGGAGGGTCGATCCGCGAAGCGGATCGGGGAGGGGTCCTTGCGGCAGAGCTCTGCGATCATAACGAGCTGCGGCCGGCCGAACCGACCCCTCACCGGCTCTCGAACTCCGCTTCGCTCCGTTCGTTCGCCGACCCTCCCCTCAAGGGGAGGGAACAGATAGGAGCACAACATGCGCATCACCCAGGGAGCTTTTTCCTTCCTCCCCGACCTCACCGACGACCAGATTCGCGCCCAGGTCCAATACTGCATCGACAATGGCTGGGCGGTGAGCCTGGAGTTCACCGACGACCCGCACCCGCGAAACACCTATTGGGACATGTGGGGCCATCCGATGTTCGACAATCCGGACGCGGCGGCGCTGATGATGGATCTTGCGGAATGCCGCAAGATCTACGGCGACCGCCACATCCGGGTCGTCGCCTTTGATTCATCGCACGGCTGGGAGTCGGTGAAACTATCCTTCATCGTCAACCGTCCGGCGGAGGAGCCCGGCTTCCGCCTGGAGCGCCAGGAGATCGCCGGCCGCAGCATCCGCTACACGACAAAGTCTTACGCCGCCGACAGGCCGGCGGGGGAGAGATACGGGTAGCAGAGAAACCCCTCACCGACCCTTCGGGCCACCTCTCCCCGCTGGGGAGGTGGCGAGCGTAGCGAGCCGGTGAGGGGAACCGAATCGGAGAATTCAACATGTCTTCAACCGCCGAGGCTATTGTCAAACCTGCCGGTACACCCCCCGCCGTCGACCTGCGCGAAGAGTTCGAAACCTCCGGCGTCAGGGAGGTATTGGCCGAGCTCGACCGCGACCTGATCGGGCTGGCTCCAGTGAAGAAGCGCATCCGCGAGACGGCTGCCCTGCTTCTGGTGGAGCGGGCCCGCAAAAGCATGGGACTCGCCCAGGAGACGCCGACGCTGCACATGAGTTTTACGGGCAATCCCGGCACCGGAAAAACCACCGTGGCGCTGAGGATGGCCGACCTGCTGCACCGCCTCGGCTACATCCGAAAAGGCCATCTGGTTTCCGTCACCCGCGACGACCTCGTCGGCCAATACATCGGCCACACCGCCCCAAAAACCAAGGAGGTGCTGAAGCGGGCGATGGGCGGCGTGCTCTTCATCGACGAGGCCTACTATCTCTACCGGCCGGAGAACGAGCGCGACTACGGCCAGGAGGCGATCGAAATCCTGCTGCAGGTGATGGAGAACCAGCGCGACGACCTCGTCGTCATCCTGGCCGGCTATTCGGAGCGCATGGACCGCTTCTTTCAGAGCAATCCGGGTTTTCGCTCGCGCATCGCCCACCACATCGACTTCCCGGACTATACGGACGAGGAACTGCTGAAGATCGCCGAGACGATGCTCGCCCACCAGCACTATGTTCTGGACGAGGAGGCGCTGACCGTCATGCGCGACTACATCGCAAAGCGTCGGGGGCAGCCGCATTTTGCCAATGCGCGCTCCATCCGCAACGCGCTGGACCGCGCGCGGCTGCGGCAGGCGAACCGGCTGTTCGAGACCTCCAAAGGCCCGCTGGACGCGACCGCACTTTCCACCATCAGCGCCGAGGACATCATGGCGAGCCGGGTGTTCTCGATTGCGGCAAAGGCGGCGCGCGCCGAGCAGTAGGAACCGTTCGTGACCGTCTCTGGAATCCGCCCGCCAAAAGCCATCCTTTTCGATCTCGACGGGACCCTGATCGATTCAGCCCCCGACATAACCGCGGCCGTGAACGAATTGCTGGCGATCTATGGGCTCCCGCCCCTTTCGCTGCCGCAAGTGACGGCGATGATCGGCCGGGGCGTGCGTGTTCTGATCGACGAGGCCTTTGCCGCATCCGGAATGGCCCTCGACGGCGCTGCGCTGGACAAGGCCGAGCGCGTCATGGCGCCCATCTATCTCCGGCATCTCACCGGGCGGACCCGGCTGATGCCGGGCGCCTCCGAAGCGATCGCCGAACTTCATGCGGAGGGCATCGCGATGGCGGTCGTGACCAACAAGCCGGAACGCGCCGCGCGCGAAGTCCTGTCGCACTTCGGCTTGGTGGAGCGGATGGGCGCGGTGGTCGGGGGCGATGCCGTCTCACGCAAGAAGCCGGCGCCGGACGGCTTGTTCATGGCGCTCGAGCGGCTGGGCCACCGAGCGATCGACACAGTGATGGTGGGCGACAGCGGCACCGACGTCACCGCGGCCCGGGCCGCAGGGATGCCGGTCGTCCTGGTGCGGGGCGGCTACACGCGCGTTCCGTTGGAGGAGTTGGGCGCCGACCTGGTTTGCGACAGTCTTCACGATCTGCCGCATGCCCTGAACGCGCTCAACCTCGCTTGAGTGCCGTCCCCCCGGGACTATCCCACCCTTGCGGGGCTTACATGTGCTGCTTCAGGTAGGCGATCACGTTGGCGATCTCGTCGTCCTTCTTCAGACCGGGGAAGGCCATCTTGTTGCCGGGTATAAAGGCTTTCGGATCCTTGAGGTAGGAGGTGATGTTGGCTTCGTCCCAGACGATCCCCTTTTGGCCGGCTTCCTGCATCGCGGTCGAATATTTGAAGCCTTCGTGAGTTCCGGCCTTCCGGCCCACGACGCCCTTCAGCGATGGGCCCACCTTGTTCTTGTCGACATCGGCCTCGTGACACGCCTTGCAGCGAGCGAAGATCTTTTCACCTGCCGCGGCGTCCTGCGCCTGGGCATGCGCCGTCACAAGCAGAAGGGTGGACGTGGCTACGAACGCTACGGCGAAACGCATGATATTTCCTCCAGACCTCGACGTGCCCTCGACGACTAGGCCGACAGGAGGCTGAACCGCCGGTGTCGGACCGTTCCCTTCGGGGCAGCGGTGTGACCCGCTCTGCCCCTGCTCAATTGCGGGGCTTGCCAGCAAAATGCTAGGCCGAGCATCTACAAAGTCAACCGTACATAGGTTCAGTCTTCGGGCCCCGGTGCATCCCGCGAAAGTGGGCATTGTTGACGCTCACGCGGTGAGCGCGTAGCCTTTCCCTGCTTTCTGTCGTGGGCGCCTCCAGGAAGCGGGAGAACGGCCGCCCGGCCTCGATGCCGGATGGCGGCGAGCGCGTGCCGCGCGGGAGGCGTCCATGGGTCTTATCGACCTTGTGCTTACGGTCTGTCTGCTCTCCAATCCGAGCACTTGTCACGACGAGCATCTCTATTTCCAGCGCGCGGGCCTCGTGCAATGCGCATTGCAGGGGCCGCCGGAGATCGCGAGATGGACATTGGACCATCCGAAGTACCGGGTCACGCGGTGGAAATGCGTGGTGCCCCAAAGGGGCCGGCATATCTGAGGCGTGAAGGCGGGGCCTGAGTGTAGGAAATGACCTTGGTGATCACGCGGCGCAGAGCGCTCCACATGGCCGCGATCGGAGCAGCCGTTCTCGCGACACGTCCCGCACGGGCCGCCGCAAAGGTGCGCGTTGGGGTGCTGAAGTTCGGTACCGCCAGTTGGGAACTCGACACCGTTAAGCACCACGCTTTGGATTCAGCCAACGGCATCGAACTGGAGATCACCGATTTCGCAGGCGAGGACGCCACCAACGTCGCCCTGCTGGCTGGCGCCATCGACGTGATAGTGTCGGATTGGCTGTGGGTGTCGCGGCAACGCTCCGAGGGCGGCGACCTGACGCTTACGCCCTATTCCGCAGCGGTGGGGGGCATAATGGTCCGCCAGGACGCGCCCATCGCCACGCTGGCCGACATCAAGGGCAGACGCCTCGGCGTGGCCGGCGGACCGCTGGACAAGAGCTGGCTGCTCCTGCAGGCGCTGGCCAGGCGGGAGCATGATCTCGATCTGGCAGCGGAGAACGAGGTGGTTTACGGCGCGCCGCCGCTGCTCGCCGAAAAGGCCATGCAGGGCGAACTCGATGCGGTCCTGAACTTCTGGCACTACTGCGCGCGGCTCGAGGCGAACGGTTTTCGCCGCGTGATCGGCGCCAACGAAGCCGCTATGGCGCTGGGCGCATCAGGGCCGGTCAGCGCCCTCGGCTACGTCTTTCATGAGAAGTGGGCGAACGAGAACCGCGACGCGGCGACCGGGCTGGTGAAGGCCTCGGCAGAGGCCAAGGGCCTGCTGGCGAAATCCGACGAGGAATGGCTGCGGCTGGCGCCGCTGGTGCGGGCCGAAGGGCGGGAACTGGAGATCCTGCGCGACCGCTACCGCGAGGGCATCCCTCGCCGCCCCGTTGCCGAAGAAGAGGCCGATGCCGCCAAGCTTTACAGCGTGCTGGCTGACATCGGCGGCGAGAAACTGGTCGGCAGCGCGGCCGAGATGGCGCCCGGCACATACTGGTCGGGCCTCGAACGATGACGGCTCGCGACACCGGCCTGCTCGGATTGGACAGGTCTGCAAAGGTGAGGACCTTCCGCTGGCCAGGCGCAACCGCCAAGTCCGCTCCCTTCCTTGCGTCGGCCGGGTCGCTGCTTGTTCTTCTGGCTCTATGGGCTCTTGCGGCGACGCTCTGGCCGAGCAGGGCGCTGCCGCCGCCTGTCGAGGTATGGCACATGCTGGTCCGGGAGACCGCCAGCGGCGACCTTCCGTTCCATCTTGCGGCGACGCTCGGCCGGGTTGCCGCGGCCTTCGTGCTATCGATGGTCATCGGTTCCGTGATCGGCTTCCTGCTTGGGGTGAACCGCCGCGCCGACCAGTTCTTCAATCCCTGGGTGGTGCTCTTCCTGAACATCCCGGCGCTCGTCATCATCGTGCTGGCCTACATCTGGTTCGGCCTGAACGAGACCGCCGCGATCGGCGCTGTAGCCCTCAACAAGATCCCCAACGTAATCGTCACCATCCGGGAAGGGGCACGCGCGCTCGATCCGCGCTATGCCGAGATGGCCTTCGTCTATCGGCTGAGCCCGCTCGACCGACTGCGCCACATCATCCTGCCGCAACTGCAGCCCTATCTCGCGGCAGCCTCCCGCTCGGGCATAGCGCTCATCTGGAAGATCGTGCTGATCGTCGAGTTTCTCGGCCGCTCGAACGGCGTCGGGTTCCAGATCCACCTCTATTTCCAACTTTTCGACGTAGCCGCCATCCTCGCCTATGCGCTCTCCTTCGTGGCGCTGATGCTCCTCATCGAACTTTTCCTGGTGCAGCCCTTTGAACGACATGCGACCCGTTGGCGTCGGCGCGCCGCTTAGCGTCGACATCGAGGAAAAGACCTTCAACTCGGCCGAAGGCGTCACGATCGCCGCTTTAAGCAATCTCTCATTCGAGGTCCGGCCAGGCGAATTCGCCTGCCTGCTCGGCCCCTCCGGTTGCGGCAAGACGACGACGTTGCGCATCCTGCTCGGGCTCGACCGCGACTTCGCCGGCTCCTTCAGCCTGCCGGAGGGCGGCGCCGATCGCGTCGCCGCAGTGTTCCAGGAGCCGACTTTGCTGCCCTGGCGCACCGTCGAGCAGAACATCCGCCTTGCCCTTCCGAAGGAGCGCAGGAACGCCGACCTGGAATGGCTGTTCTCCAGCCTCGGCCTGGGATCGATGCGGACCCTGTTTCCTGGCGAACTGTCTGTCGGGCTTGCCCGTCGCGTCGCGATCGCCCGCGCCTTCGCCACCGAGCCGGCGATGTTGTTCCTCGACGAGCCGTTCGTCTCGCTCGACGAGGCCACGGCCGAGCGGCTGAGATACATGCTGCTTTCGGTCTGGTCATCCCGGCCGACGACCGTGCTGATGGTCACGCACAATCTGCGCGAGGCGATCATGCTCTCCGACCGGATCGTGGTGCTCTCGCCGAGGCCCGCGCATGTGCGCGGCATCTTCGACATCAAGCTGCCGCGCCAGTACCGCAATCCGCAGATCATGAGCGACTTGCTGCGCTCCTTCCATGTTCGCTTCCCCGACGTGAATTGACGGCCTCCCGTAAGGGCGACCGGAAACTGCCCCTTTTCTGGCTCTTTCCGCCCCAAAAAGGTCGCGAGCGCGTCCCGAAACCGTCCCCATGCGCCTGTTGAGTTCGGGCGCGGTCATCGACCCTCACAATAAGAACAATGCGGGGCGCGCGAGCGATTGCGCGATCTGGGACATGCGAACTCTCTTTGTTGTGCTGATCACCATTCTGACCGTGGGCATTGCCGTGGCCGCACCGGCCCAGCCCACCAAGGAAGGCGTGCTCAACTGGATCAACAATTATCAGCCCAAGCGCGATCTTCGCCACGTGCCGGTGGTTATGAAGGCCGCGAGCGATATCGGCCTGATGAGCGATCCGGATTCTGCGGGCATGTATGTCGGGTTCATGGCCGGGGTCATCGGCTCGAATCCGAAAAGCGCGGGCAGCATCGTGAAGAAGCTTACCGTCATGCGCGAGACCGATCATTGGGCGATCGTACGGGCCATCGCCTATTCCGGCCACCCGGACTGGCGCGGGTTGATGACGCGGTCCGCACCGAAAAGCCGCGCAGTCATGGCGCAGCGCTATCTCGAGGGCAAGCTGCCGACCCTCAACAGCCCGCCCCCACCTGAAAAGAGGAAGTCGTGGAAAGACCGCGCCAATCCGACCAAGTGGTTCGCCAAGAAGGACAAGGACGAGGAGGAGATACCGCTCGACGAGCGTCCGGAAATGCTGGACGTGTACTGGGGCTATTATTTCGCGTCGCGCAGCCCCAGGCCGGTCGCGCGCATGGTCACGATGCTGCCGTGGGCGGAGGAGCGCGACAGCGTCGAGAAGCTGACAATGGGCAGCATGGCGAAATTCACGATTGCGATGAAGGCGTCGCGCGATCCCAAGCTGCTCGCGCTCTTGAAGGATCTGCAGAAGCAGCAGACGGACAAGAAGACGTCGAAACAGCTTGCGGAGGCGATCGAAGCCGCCGAGACCGTCGAGATCTCGACCTTGCGGAAAACGGCGTATGACCGGCTAGAGGAACTCAAGCGCCTAGGCCCCGGCTCCAAGCGCGACATGAGCATGTGGGGCAAGATCGGGCAGGGCGTGATCTCGCTGGGATGTGTCACTGCCGCGGCGACCGGCCAGGTCTATCTGGGCGTGCCCTGCGTTGTGGGTGGCGCAGCGACGTCGGGGCTGCTGTACTACTTCACTGGCCCCTGAGGCTTTGGCGGGAGTCAGGGACTGAGGCGTGGAGCAATCCGCTCCCGCCATTCAGAAGCATCGGATGTCGGCCTCGGCCTGCGCTCTTCTCAGATCCGCGGCGGCGCTCTTGGCCGGCGCGCTCTCGCGGAAGAGCCCGCTTGCCTCGCCGGTCGTCAGCGACATCCGCCTGAACGTTTCTGCGGCCTCGTAGCGCTCGTAGGGGATGATCGAGGCGATCACGTCGATCGAGCACGAGCATCGCTGGAGCATGTCCTGCGTCTCGCCGTTCGCCTTCATGCAGCCGAACACGTAATCGGTTACAGCGACCGTGGGGTAATCGCCGGCGGCGCGCGCCGCGCCGGCCGCAGCGAGGGTGACGCCGAGCACAAGGAATAAGGTGGCGAATCGAAAGGAGGTCTTCATGCCGATGCTCCGGATGCCCGGGCTTCGCCCGCCGAGCGCCCAGGAATTTGGCAACCTGCAAATGTGATCGTCAAGCGGCATATAGACCAAAGGAGGAAGTATGCGAGCCTTGAGCGAGCGCCACCTGGATCAGGCTCGCTGCCCGTGTTTCGCGAGATACGGCGCATTTAGGCGGAGGAAAACCTATTTGCGAAAGAAAATACGATAAACATCTTCTGATACCTTAAGAGTTTATAAGTTAATATACGGATAGCCCAAATCATAATCGAAAGTCACACCGGAAATATACATACTAAATACACAATTATTGACAGGATATCGTCTAGGTGGAACAGGTGACATTATTGAATAATTGATATTTTGCGGTGCACAAGTAGAATATTGCGGCGCAATATGACTTGGGGCATTCGGCTTGCCTGCTTACTACAAATGACATAGCCTTTTTTAAGTTTCCGGCTTCAAGGACCCGCCGTCATCGGGAGCGGCGTCGTCTTCGTAGGCCAAGTGAGGTGGGCAGAATGGTGCCCCTGCTCACCTGGCTCAGGTCGTGACACGCTGCCGGAAATTTTTCCCACCGCTAATCGCTTGGGCAAGCCCTTGTCGGGGCCGAGCACCCAATTGATAGGATGTAAACGCGGGAGGATATTGATGAGTGTAGTTACCAAAACGATCTGCCTTTCATTCGCCGCGGCATTGATGACCAGCGCCTCGGCAGTGGGGGCGTTTGCGAATGACGAGCTCATTCAGCTCTCACAGAATCCGAAGAACTGGGCGATGCCGACGGGCGATTATGCCAACACCCGCTATTCGAAGCTCAACCAGATCAACAAGGACAATGTGAAGAACCTGCAGGTCAAGTGGACCTTCTCCACTGGCGTGCTGCGCGGCCATGAGGGCGGACCGCTGGTGATCGGCGATGTGATGTATATCACGACGCCGTTCCCAAACATCGTCTACGCGCTAGACCTCAATAACGAGGGCAAGATCATCTGGAAGTACGAGCCGAAGCAGGATCCGAACGTCATTCCGATCATGTGCTGCGACACCGTCAACCGCGGCGTTGCCTATGGCGATGGCAAGATCATCCTGAACCAGGCCGACACCACAGTGACGGCGCTCGACGCCAAGACCGGCAAGGTCGTCTGGTCGGTGAAGAACGGCGATGCGACCGACGGCAGCACGGGCCAGTCCGGCACGCATGCTCCGATCGTCGTCAAGGACAAGGTGCTCGTCGGCATCTCCGGCGGCGAGTTCGGCGTGCGCGGCTGGGTCGCGGCATACAACCTGAAGGACGGTTCGCTGGCCTGGAAGGGCTATTCGACCGGCCCAGATAACGAAATGCTGGTCGATCCGGAGAAGACGACCAACCTCGGCAAGCCGGTCGGCAAGGACTCCAGCCTGAAGAGCTGGGAAGGCGAACAATGGAAGGAGGGCGGCGGCTCCACCTGGGGCTGGTATGCCTATGATCCGACGCTGAACCTCGTCTACTACGGCACGGGCAATCCCTCGACCTGGAACCCGGTCCAGCGTCCCGGCGACAACAAGTACTCGATGACCATCTTCGCACGCGATGCCGATACCGGCATGGCGAAGTGGGTCTACCAGATGACCCCGCACGACGAATGGGACTTCGACGGCGTCAACGAAATGATCCTCGTCGACGGCATGGACGTGGGCGGCGCCAAGCATGACGTTCTCGTCCACTTCGACCGCAACGGCTTCGCCTACACGTTGGATCGAGGCACCGGCGAATTGCTGGTCGCCAAGAAGTTCGATCCGGCCGTGAACTGGGCGACCGAGGTCGTCATGGACAAGAGCAGCGACCAGTTTGGACGCCCACAGGTGGTGGCCAAGTACTCCACGCAGCACAACGGCGAGGACACCAACACCACCGGCGTTTGCCCTGCCGCTCTCGGCACCAAGGACCAGCAGCCGGCGACCTATTCGCCGAAGACTGGGCTGTTCTACGTGCCGACCAACCACGTCTGCATGGACTACGAGCCATACCGCGTGAGCTACACCGCCGGACAACCCTATGTGGGCGCGACGGTGTCGATGTATCCGGCTCCGAACAGCCATGGCGGCATGGGCAACTTCATTGCCTGGGACGCAGCGAAGGGTGAGATCGTCTGGTCGAAGCCCGAACTGTTCTCGGTCTGGTCCGGGGCGCTTGCGACCGACGGCGACGTGGTGTTCTACGGCACGCTCGAGGGTTACCTGAAGGCGATCGATAAGGACGGCAAGGAACTCTACAAGTTCAAGACGCCGTCCGGCATCATCGGCAACGTCAACACCTACGAGCACAACGGCAAGCAGTACATCGCCGTGCTCTCGGGCGTCGGCGGCTGGGCCGGCATCGGTCTCGCGGGCGGATTGCTTTCGCCCGAGAATGCGGCTGCCTGGCACGGCGCGGTCGATCAAGGGCGCGCGCAGGGTACCGCAGAGCAAGTGGTCGGCACTGCCGGACTGGGTGCTGTCGGCGGCTATGCCGGCTTGGCCCAGTACACCACGCTTGGCGGCCAACTCACCGTCTTCGGTCTTCCGGACTGATCCGGAACCGTGGCCGAGCAGCGTCCGCAACGGACGTTCGGCATGAACAGACGAGAGCCCGGGACCCGGGGCCAACCCGGCCGGGCTCTCACTTCGCGCCGCAAATCCCGAGCATTGCTACCGGCGCGTAGTGACGGCGCGGGTTTTTTCGGCAGCTCATTTTTCCCCGGCTACACCTGCAGAGAGATGGGAATGCAGTTCAGAAAATTAGGCTCGGTCGTTGTGCTTGTCTTGGCTTCCATGTCGGCCTCGGGGATTGCAATCGCCGAGGACACGGCGGAGAAGGCAAAGGCCGTCAAGGAAGAGGACGGCAAATGGTTCGACGCCGATGGCAACCCGACGTTCAACATCCAGCCTGACGGCACCGTCGACTGGTTCACCTTCAGCGGATACCGCCGCTACCATTCCGACTGCCACGTCTGCCATGGGCCGGACGGCGTCGGCTCCAGCTATGCGCCGGCTCTGGCTGAGTCCCTCAAGCACATCGATTACGGAACGTTCCTGTCGATCGTCGCGGAGGGTCGCAAGAACATCCAGGCCGGCAAGGAGAGCGTGATGCCGGCCTTCGGCGATAACAAGAACGTCTACTGCTACATGGACGATCTCTACATCTATCTTCGGGCCCGCGCCGTCGGCGCGGCGCCGCGGGGCCGACCTCCGAAGAAGGCCGAAAAGCCGCAGGCTGCTAAGGATCACGAGGCGTCCTGCATGGGAGGATGAGACATGGGCACGTTGAGCATGTCCCGCTCGGTCCGATCTCTGCTGATAGCCACGCTGGCGGCGTTCGGCGCCTCGGAAGCGTGGTCTCAGGGAGCCGGCCTGGGCGCAGCGGGCGAACTGGTCGACCGGGACGTCCTGCGGGTGTGCGCAGACCCATCCAACATGCCATTCAGCGACCAGAACGGACAAGGCTTCGAGAACAAGCTGGCAGATCTTGTCGCGGAAAAGACCGGACGCAAGTCGGTTGCCTATACGTGGTATCCCATGGTCGTCGGCTTTGTGCGTAGGACCATTCGGGAGAACCGCTGCGACATCATCATGGGCTTTGCCCAGGGCGATCCTCTGGTTCAGAATACCAATGCCTATTACCGCTCTGCTTATGTGCTGGTTTATAAGAAGGGCAGGGGACTGGACGGCGTCGAGACGCTTACCGATCCGAGGCTTGCGGGGAAGCGGCTTGGTGTCGTTCAGAACACGCCGCCCAGCACGCATTTGGTCAAGTCAGGCCTGATGAAGACAGCCAAGATCTACCCGCTGATGATCGACACGCGCATTACTCCCTCGGCGGCCGAGACAATGCTGAAGGACATGGATGCCGGCACGATCGACGCCGGTGTCCTGTGGGGACCGATGGCGGGCTACTACGTCAAGAAGGCAGGGGCCGACTTCGTCATGGTTCCGCTGATCCATGAGCAGAGCAGCCCCCGCCTGGCGTATCGCATCACCATGGGGGTGCGCCCTTCGGACCAGGAATGGAAGCGCGAGCTCAACCGGGTGATCAGGGAAAACCAAAATGAGATCAACAAGCTGCTGATCGACTACGGCGTCCCGCTGCTCGACGAGCAGGATCGTCCGATCACTCATTAGGGAGCGAACGCTAACTCACTTTTGAACAGCAGAGGGCCGCATGGCCCGGCCAGGGGTTGACCGGCGGCGATGAGGACCTAAATTATTAGATGAGTAGTTTTTTCAAGTTTTGATGAATTTGTTTGTCCATTTTTGAGTACTGATGGACCGGTCTCCGCGAATTAGGTGCCTTGCGGCGGCTGCTGATGAAGAACTGGTCAAAAGGCCAGTGCCAGGATGGAGGAATCTATGAAGAAGAGCTGGAAGAAGCCGAGTATGTGCCAGGTTGCGGCGGGTTTCGAGATTTCCCGCTATCTTCCTGCCGAAGTGAAGAAGTGAGACATGGAGGTGCGTGCCCTGAGGGGCGCGCACCGACCTCTTGGGGCAGCATGAGCCTCGATGCGCTCCTCGAAGAGTGGCGGGTGGAGTGCGGCCCTCGAGCGAAAGCCCGCTGAGTGCGGCCATGACGATGCGTCTGAAGATAATCGGCTCGGCCGCAGGTGGGGGGTTCCCGCAGTGGAATTGTAACTATCGGCTGAGCAGGGCAGCGCGCGCGGGATCCACAAGCGTCAGGCCAAGGCTGCAATCCAGTCTGGCCGCGTCGGCGGATGGTCGCGACTGGATCCTCTTCAACGCCTCCCCGGACATTCGCCAGCAGATCGCCCAAACGCCTGAACTGCAGCCGCGCGCTGAGGGGCCTCTGCGCTCGACGCCCATCAAGGCTGTCGTATTGACCAACGGCGACGTGGATCATGTCGCGGGACTGCTCAGCCTGCGTGAGCGTGAGCCGTTCGCGATCTATGCCGCACCGCAGATCCTGGCGATCCTTGCGGCGAACCCGATCTTCGATGTGCTGGACCCGACGATCGTGCCTCGCCGCGCCCTTCCGATCGAAGGCGAGCTTGAAATTCGTGACCCGACGGGCCGGCCGACCGGCTTGATGGTCGAGAGCTTCGCCGTCCCCGGCAAAGTGCCGCTCTACCTGGAGGACCGTAGCCGTCCTGACGCGGATTTCAGTTCCGACAGTGGCGATACCATGGGGGTGCGCATATGGTCTGGTGCGGACGAGGATCGCGCCGCGCTCTACATTCCCGGTTGTGCACGCGTGGACGACGTCTTGCGCCGACGACTGCTGGGTGCGGCCAGCGTGCTGTTCGACGGCACGCTCTACACGGACGACGAGATGATCGCGGCCGGCGTCGGACAGAAGACCGGTCAGCGGATGGGACACATCGCCATGTCGGGCGACGATGGCTCGATCGCGCGGCTCTCTGGCCTGGACATCGAGCGGGCGATCTTCGTTCACATCAACAACACCAATCCGGTCCTGGATGAGGAGTCTGCCGAGCACGCCGCGGTGAGAGCGGCCGGATGGGAGATTGCCCAGGACGGAATGGAGATCGAGCTGTGACCGAGTTTTCGGAAGCTGCCAAAATCGGCCTTTCGCCTTCCGGACTTGAGGTGGTGCTGCGCCAGGTCGGCGCCGAGCGCTACCACAACCGGCACCCCTATCACCAACGGATGGTCAATGGCGACCTGACGAGGGGCGAACTGCAGGCCTGGGCGCTCAACCGCTACTGCTACCAGGCCATGATTCCGCGCAAGGACGCCATAATCCTGGCGCGCTCGGAGGATCCTGCCTTACGCGCCGCCTGGCGACTGCGCATCGAAGACCATGACGGCGAGGACGGTTGGAGCGGCGGCATCGCCAAATGGCTCCATCTCGCCACCTCGCTCGGACTCGACGCCGATGCGGTAAAGAGCGAGCGCTGGGCGCTTCCGGCGACACGCTTCGCTGTCGGCGCCTATTATTCCTTCTGCGCGGAGCGCCCGCTGCTGCAGGCGGTCGCGTCCTCGCTGACGGAGCTCTTTTCGCCGGTCATCATCAGCGAGCGCGTGCCCGCTATGCTGGCCAGATACCCATACATCACGGAGGACACGCTCGCCTATTTCCGCAAGCGGCCGGAGCAGGCCTCGCGCGATTCCGATTTCGCGCTGGCCTATGCGAAGAAGCACGCGGTCACGCCCGAACTTCAGCAGTCGGTCATCGATGCGCTGGTGTTTAAGTGCGACCTGCTCTGGGCGATGCTCGACGCGCTGCAGCATGCCTATGGTGAGCCAGGCAATGTGCCTCCCGGAGCATTCTGTCCGGAGGAAGCCGGATGACCGCGCTATCACATCGAACGCTGGTGACGATGGCCTCCGTGCCGTCGCTGCCGACGCACGTGCGCATTCAGTACGACCCTTTGCGTCAGGCGCACGCGGTGCTTGCCCCCGAAAAGGTGTTTTGGCCGAACGAGATCAGCCTCGACATCCTGCGAAAATGCGACGGCGCCCGCCCGGTCAGCGCGATCGTCGCGGAACTCGCCGTTGAATACGATGCTGGTGAGGATGATGTCGCGGCCGACGTCATCGAGTTCCTGCAGGAATGGTCCGACAAGCTGCTGGTGAGGGCATGAGCGTTCAGCTTCTTCCTCCGATCGGGATGCTGGCGGAACTGACGCATCGCTGCCCGCTGCAGTGCCCCTATTGCTCCAACCCGCTCGAGCTCCTCAAGGCGAACCGCGAACTCGACACCTCGACGTGGATCGAACTGTTCAACGAGGCCGCTGACCTCGGTGTCCTTCAAGTTCACCTCTCCGGCGGCGAGCCGACGCTAAGGCGCGATCTCGAGCAGCTTATCGCGGCGCTCGCCGGGCGGGGCGTCTACACCAACCTGATCACGGCCGGCATCGGCATCGCCGAAGGCCGTATCGAGGCGCTGGCCGACGCGGGGCTCGATCATCTGCAACTGAGCTTCCAGGGGGCTCGGGCGGAGACAACCGACCTGATCGGCAACATGCGCGGCTCGCACGAGAAGAAGCTGGACACGGCGCGCCGGGCTCGCGCGGCCGGCCTGCCGCTGACCATCAACGCCCCGGTGCACCGGCTCAACATCGAGCAGGTTCCGGAGTTCATTGACATGGCTCTGGGGCTTGGTGCCGAGCGGCTGGAGATCGCCAATGTGCAGTATGCCGGCTGGGCGATTGCCAACCGCAACGCGCTGATGCCGGACCGCGACGCCGTCTTGCGGCAGATGGACATCGTCGAGGCCGCGCGCGAGCGCCTTGTCGGCATCATGAACATTGACTTCGTGCCGCCCGACTACTTCGCTACCTACCCGAAGCCCTGCATGGGCGGCTGGGCGCGTGACGCCTTCATGGTCACGCCGGACGGAACGGTGCTGCCGTGCCACGCCGCGCAGACGATCCCCTCGCTCACCTTCGAGCGCTTCCCCGAAAGGGGCCTCGCCGAGATCTGGGTGGACTCGCCGGCCTTCAACGCCTTCCGTGGCACCGACTGGATGCTGGAGCCCTGCCGGACGTGCGACCGACGTGAGATCGATTGGGGTGGCTGTCGCTGCCAGGCCATGGCGATCGCCGGAAACGCCTCCGCGACCGATCCCGCCTGCGTGCTATCCCCGCTGCACGGTCGCATGGCGGCGCTGGTCGAGGAGGCAATCGCGACCGCCGGGCCTTCCGACGCGCGCAGCCCCGAAGCATTGATCTGGCGCCGCATCGGCGGCGCGCCCACTGCGGAAGGGCATGAAACCAGGCAGGGTGCAGCCGTGCTGGCGGAGTGAGTCAGAGATCTATGATCCAGCTCGTTTGAAAGGGAGATTGCGGCCAGACAAGCAACTCCAGAACCACTTAACTGGTTGCTTCGGAAACTATCCCACGCCTGCAGAGAGGTACCCGACGAGGGTCGATTGCCGCCGATCCGCTTTGAAGCGGTTCCTCAAAAAGACAAGACGTTCCCAGCTGTCGGCACGACAGAGTATTGTGTCGAAGGATATCCGAACTTGTACGGACCCCGATGCAGAAGATTGAGTTGCGACTCGCAACTGCTGACGATGTGGACACGCTAACGGATGTCTTCCTGCGAGCGCGGCGAATGGCAATGCCTTACCTGCCGTCGCTCTATACCGCTGCGGAAGTAACCTACTGGCTAACGCACATCGTTCTTCCCGGCAGTCGGCTGATCGTCGCTCACATGGCGGACGCTGGCCCAATGGGGTTCTCCGCAGTCCGGTCTGGCCAATTAGACCATCTCTACGTCCAACCTTGTTCGCAAGGTTGTGGGGTAGGCACGTCGCTTCTTGCCGATGCCATGAAGAACAGTCCGGAGGGATTGCGACTGTATGTTTTCCAGCGAAATACCAGAGCGCGGGAATTCTACCAAAAGAACGGCTTTCGGCTGGTAGAGCTTCGCCAAGGTTCGGAGAATGAGGAGAACGAGCCCGACGCTGTCTACGAATGGCGTCCATAGTGCCACGTCGGATTCAGGCGACGACTGCTTTCCAGCGGTGGTTCCGATGACAAGCGTCGTAGAAGGATCGGAACCAGTCGTTCGCTACAAAACCGCAAAGGATAGGTTCGACGAAAGCCGCCGGTGAATATGTGAATATCCGGAATCACCAACGGAATGCTTTTCCGAATCTTGCCCCCCGGCCACCGCCGCAAGTCGAAGTGCACCTCCCACGTACTCAACCCCCCGCCGCTCCCGGCTCCCGCTCCACCATCGCATCGGCGAAGGCGAGCGAGGTGCGGTTCATCTCCACATTGTGCACCCGGAAGATCGCCGCGCCCTTCAGGCGCAGGATGACGCTGCTGGCGGCCGTCGCGACATCGGCCGCGTTGCGGTCGCCGCCCGCGAGATGGCGGATCATGCGTTTGCGCGAGGTCCCGACCAGCAGCGGGAAACCGAGCGGGCGCAGTTCCGAGAACCGCGCCATCAGTTGCAGGTTCTCCTCCCAGTCCTTGGCAAAGCCGAAGCCGGGATCGAGCACGATGCGCTCGTCGGGGATGCCGGCCTCGCGGGCGATCTCCAGCGATCGGTTGAGGAAGAGCAACTGGTCGGCGATCACGTCTGGCAGCTTTTCCCGGTCGCGGCCGGTATGCATGATGACCAGGCCCGCGCCGGTTTCGGCGGCCACCTGCGCTATGTCCGGCTCGCGCTGCAGCCCGTGCACGTCGTTGACGATGTGTGCGCCTGCAGCGACGGCCAGCCGCGCCGTCTCCGCGCGATAGGTATCGACCGAGATGACGAAGTCGCCCTCCTTCGCGAGCGCCTCGATCACCGGCAGGATCCGCCTCTGCTCCTCCTCCGGGGTAACTGGCTCGGCCCCGGGCCGCGTCGACTCCCCGCCGACGTCGATAATCGCCGCGCCCTCCTCGCGCATGCGTCGTGCCTGTGCGATGGCGGCGTCCAGCATGGCGAACTCACCGCCATCGGAGAAACTGTCCGGCGTGACGTTGAGGATGCCCATGAGCACGGCTTTGCCTCCCAGTTCGAGGTGACGGCCATGCGCGAGTTGCCAGCGTGTCATGTTGCTCCCGATCGACGGCTTCATGCTCCGGGCGTCTGCCCGTCGCCCTGCTATAACGCCAGTGGATGGCCGGCAAAATAGGTGCTTGGTCGCGGATCGCTTCGCTCGCGACCTGCTCCGATCATCGTCGCTTAGGAATCGCCGAGAGCATGTCAGCGCCGGCAGCGAAGCGGAATTCGCCTTTACATCAGAAGGGATTGCAGTTCCATTTCTTTAGGGAAGGTGGCGAAGGAGAAGGGGCTTCGGCGTGCTGTGGGCCGATCGCTGGCCAATCACCTGCCCGAGGGCGGCAAGATCCTCGATGCCGGTTCAGGAATCCCCATCCGGACCGTTTGCGCGGTGCCCGGCCCTTTTGAGCAAAGCACAACCCGAGCCTTTCCAGCGCCAGTGCGCACGTCGAACTGGCAACTGCTCCTAACCTCACTTTTGGTGATGCAGCGTCTTTGGCTGCTTGACACAGTCAAAAGCGAGTGTTTCTCTTTAGGTAACTAATCTGCCTGGCAGTATAATCATAACCGGGGGAATACGGCGTCCCGCCAGGCTTTAAGGGCGCTTCGAAAGGAGGAGAAATGCCGAACCTCAATCTACAGATTGGGGCCGCCTTGCTTGCTGTCGTGCATCAATCGCGGCCACTAATGGCGCATCCATTCGAATGGAGGAGATTCGATGGCTGAACGAACACACACTTCCGTGACCGAAGGAATAGACCGCTTCACCGGGATCATCTCGGGAAGCCAGGCGCTCATGACGGAGGCCATCGAATGAGCCAGACTGGATCAAAGCCATTAGACGTTCTTGACTATGAACACGGCAATCTTCAGACCGGAACCAATTGGTGGGGAGCCTTTGTAATCGGTCTTGCGGGCACCATTCTCGTTACCGGAGCCGCTCCCGCCTTCCTTACGGTTTTCGGCGCTTCCTACATTCCCTTTATAACCTTCTTCACGCTCACCGGCGTTGCTCTCTGCCTGCTTCTGGCAGAACTTTCGGCGATGATGCCGGGGCGCACGGGCGGTTCGCCCTCCTACGCCTATCCCGCCTACAAGGAGCGCTGGCCGCGCCTCGCGCCACATGTCAATGGCATCACCGCCTGGATGTACTGGGTGGGCTGGATGCCGGTGGCGCCGCTCAACATGATCCTGGCATCATTCTACATCACCCACCTGTTCGGTCTTGATGCCACGCACGGCATCACGCCGGTCAGCACCTTCATCCCGTACTGGACGCTTGCGATCACGGCGGTCGGCCTGATCGTTCTCTCCATTCCCGCCTATCTCGGCATCCGCTTCGGCACGTCCATGGCCACCGTGCTTGCCGTGCTGTCGATGATTCCGCTCACTTTCCTGTCGATCGGTTTCATCTTCAATCTCGACGCGGCGAACTGGAGCGAACTTGCCGGCTTCCGGCATCTCGACGGCTCGAGCTTCTTCGATCCGGTCGGCGGTTATCCCGCGTGGATGATGTATGTGGCTTATGCGTTCCCGCTGCTTTGGACGGTGATCGCCTACGAGGCGGCAGCCTGCTACATCGGCGAGTGCAAGCATCCCGGGCGCGACGCCAAGATCGCGATGACGCTCGAAGGCGGCTACGGCGTGTTCGTCTACACCATGCTGCCAATTTCGTTCGTCGTGGTGCTGGGCGCCAGTGCGATTTCGGATCCGGCGCTGGTCGATCCCAAGACCATGTTCGTCACCTTTGCCAGCAACATCTTCCCAGGTGTCGCGGGAACGGTGATGGAATGGCTGATGGCCATCATGCTCATCATCGCGCTGGTGCTTTCGGCGTTGAACTCGCTCATGGGCTGCTCGCGCTCGCTGTACCAGATGTCGCTCGACGGGCAGTTTCCGCGCTTCTACCAGCATCTCAACAAGCACCATGTGCCGGACCGCGCCATGATGACCAATGTGGGAGCGAGCCTGCTCATCGCATTCATGGGTGGTGCGATCGAGATCTATTCCTTCTCGAATGTCGGCTATCTCGGTTCGTTCGTGCCGGTGCTGATCGCCTATTATCTGTTGCGTAAGGATCGGCCGAACGTGCATCGTCCGTTCCGGCTGCCGGAATATTTCAAGTATGTCGCGCTTTTCCTGGCTGCACTGTATTTCTTCGTGTGGCTGGTCGGCGGATTGATCTACTCATATATCGGAGGTCAGGCGATATACTACTTCCTCGGCGTTGCGACAATCTTCATGTACCTGCCGCTTTACTGGTATCGCATGTGGGAAGACCGGCGTGCCGGTTTCGCACCGGCGATAGCGGCTCCGGGGACCTGAGGAGCCAGGCCGAAAATGATCTGGTCTTTGTTCGGGCGGTCGCGTCCGACCGACAATCCGCCCGAGGTCAGCAATGTTCTGGTCGCGTCCGAAGGGCGGCGGTTCAGCCAGGAGGTGATCGATCTGGCCGTGCGCCTTGTGCGCGGCCAGGGAGGTCGCGCCCAGGTCCTGACCGTGGCCCGGCTTTGGGGAACAAGCTTCGGCCTCCCCAATCCGGGCTTGCGCCCTAGTCGGCGTGAGATGGCCGAGCAGGAAGAAAACATCCTCTGGGCTATCACTCAGTTGGAAAACGCAGGGGTGCAGGCCGATGGCCACATCGTCACCACCCGCAATCCCTGCCGAAGCATATTGAACGAGGCGAAGCGCAAGAAGTGCGATGCCATCGTCATGGGTGCCGACCCGCGCCGCAACTGGCTCGTTCGCAGCATGATGTGGAGCCAGGAGCCTTACCGGGTAAGTGGCCGGACGTCGGTTCCGGTTCATCTCGTCTGCCCTGGCAGACCTCATTGAACACACCGGCTGCCGCCTACTGTTCGGGCGGCAGCCGACTGGCCGCGGCACTGGCCAGCAAAATCGAGTGACATGGACCAAAGTTTTCTCGTAGGAAAAAAACATTCATGTCAGTTGAATTCGATCATTGGACCTGCTAGCCTTCGAAGCAGGTAAGACAGAGCGAGGTGGTCCGCCATGTGTGGCATTGTGGGACTGTTTTTGAAGGACAAAGCGCTGGAGCCTCAGCTGGGGGCCCTGCTCTCCCAGATGTTGGTGAAACTGACTGAGCGTGGGCCCGACAGCGCGGGCATAGCGATCTATGGCTCTGCCGAACCGGGCCGTGCGAAGATCACCGTCCAGTCGCCATCGCCGTCGCGTGATTTCCCGAAGCTCGGGTCCGAACTGGGTGAGAAGATCGGCGCGCTGGTAACTGTCACGGTGAAGTCGACGCACGCTGTCATCGACGTTCCGGAAGCAAAGGCTCAGGAGGCGCGCGAGGCCATCCCTGAACTGCGTCCCGACGCTCGCGTCATGGGGGCGGGCGAGTCGGTCGAGATCTACAAGGAAGTCGGACTGCCGAAGGATGTCGTGCAGCGCTTCGGCATCGAAAAGATGTCCGGCAGGCATGGCATCGGCCATACGCGCATGGCGACCGAATCCGCCGTCACCACGCTGGGGGCGCACCCGTTCTCGACGGGTCCGGATCAGTGCCTCGTCCACAACGGCTCTTTGTCGAACCACAACAATCTGCGCCGCGAACTGAAGCGCGAGGGCATGAAGTTCGAGACAGAGAACGACACCGAGGTGGCGGCTGCCTATCTCTCCTCCAAGATCGCGCAGGGCCAGGGCCTGGGCGAGGCGCTGGAGAGTGGGCTACGGGATCTCGACGGCTTCTACACCTTCGTCGTCGGTACCAAGGATGGTTTTGCCGTCGTCCGCGATCCGATCGCCTGCAAGCCGGCGGTGATGGCCGAGACCGATCAGTACGTGGCCTTCGGTTCGGAATACAGCGCGCTCGCCAATCTCCCTGGCATCGAGAACGCGAAGGTCTGGGAGCCGGAGCCCTCCACCGTTTACGTCTGGGAGCATTGAAATCATGAACTTATCCACGCCTGTCGCTGTACAGTCGCGCGAAGTGAACTATGCACCGCGCGTGTTCGACCTTTCCGAGACACCGCTGCGCGAACTCAACCAGGCGCTCCATAATGTCGGCGAGGCCGGCGACGAGCCGGCCTGGGAAGTCCTCAATCCAAAAGGCAGCCACGCGGTTGCCGTGGGCGTGGACAAGGCGGTCGCCGTCAATGTGCGCGGCAGCGTCGGCTATTACTGCGCCGGCATGAACGATGGCGCGACGATCACGGTGCATGGCTCAGCCGGACCGGGTGTGGCCGAGAACATGATGTCCGGCACGGTCGTGGTGAAGGGCAATGCCAGCCAGTATGCCGGCGCGACCGGCCGCGGCGGCCTGCTGGTGATCGAGGGCGACGCCTCCTCGCGTTGCGGCATCTCGATGAAGGGCATCGACATCGTGGTGCGCGGCAATGTCGGACACATGTCTGCCTTCATGGGCCAGTCTGGTTCGCTGGTAGTGCTTGGTGACGCTGGCGACGCGCTCGGCGACTCGCTCTACGAAGCGAAGCTCTACGTGCGCGGCTCAGTGAAAAGTCTTGGTGCAGACTGCATCAAGAAGAAGATGCATCCCAAGCACATCGAGCGGCTGCGCAGGCTTCTCGAGCGGGCCGGCATCACCGACGTGAAGCCGGAGGAGTTTACCCGCTACGGCTCCGCCCGCACGCTCTACAACTTCAATATCGACAACGCCGACGCATACTGAGGGGAAGGCCCGGCATGACCTACCACAATCCTCCGACGACGCCGCGCCGCTCGGCTACTTTCGACGAGTACACGCTGTCGGAAATCCGCCGCGCCGCCGCTACTGGCATCTATGACATCCGCGGCGCAGGCGCCAAGCGCAAGGTCCCGCACTTTGATGACCTTCTGTTCCTCGGCGCCTCGATCTCGCGCTATGCGCTCGAAGGTTACCGCGAGCGTTGCGACACCAACGTCGTCCTCGGATCGCGCTTCGCCAAGAAGCCGATCGAGCTGAAGATCCCGATCACCGTCGCCGGCATGAGCTTTGGCTCGCTGTCAGGTCCGGCGAAGGAATCGCTCGGCCGCGGCGCCACGATCGCCGGCACCTCGACGACGACCGGCGACGGCGGCATGACCGAAGAGGAGCGCGGCCACTCCCAGACGCTGGTCTACCAGGTTCTGCCCTCCCGCTACGGCATGAACCCGCGCGACCTGCGCCGCGCCGACGCGATCGAGATGGTCGTCGGCCAGGGCGCCAAGCCAGGCGGCGGCGGTATGCTGCTCGGTCAGAAGATTTCCGACCGCGTCGCCCAGATGCGGACGCTGCCAAAGGGCATCGATCAGCGCTCGGCCTGCCGTCATCCCGACTGGACCGGTCCGGACGATCTCGAGGTCAAGATCCTCGAGATCCGCGAGATCACCGACTGGGAAAAGCCGATCTATGTGAAGATCGGCGGGGCGCGCCCTTACTACGACACCGCGCTTGCGGTGAAGGCCGGCGCAGACGTGGTCGTGCTCGACGGCATGCAGGGCGGCACCGCCGCGACGCAGGAGGTCTTCATCGAGAACGTCGGCCAGCCGACGCTCGCCTGCATCCGTCCTGCCGTCAGGGCGCTGCAGGACCTCGGCATGCACCGCAAGGTCCAGCTCATCGTATCGGGCGGCATCCGCAATGGCGCCGACGTCGCCAAGGCTCTGGCGCTCGGAGCCGACGCCGTGGCGATTGGAACCGCTGCGCTGGTGGCCATCGGCGACAACGATCCGCGCTGGGAAGCCGAGTATCAGAAGCTCGGCACCATCGCCGGCGCGTACGACGATTGGCACGAGGGCAAGGACCCGGCGGGCATCACCACGCAAGACCCCGAACTGATGAAGCGCGTGGATCCCATCGCGGCCGGCCGTCGCCTGGCCAATTATCTAAAAGTCATGACGCTGGAGGCGCAGACCATCGCGCGGGCCTGCGGGAAGAATCACGTTCACAATCTCGAGCCGGAGGATCTCTGCGCGCTGACGATCGAGGCCGCTGCCATGGCAGGGGTACCGCTTGCGGGAACCGATTGGGTGCCAGGGAAGAAAACTTTCTGAACGAGAATTGCCGGGAGGAGAATTAAATGGGAACGGCTTTCGATACAAAACTCGATCATTCAAAACCGACTGACCTCGCCGAATTCGCCAGGGAGAGGAACGTCAAGTACTTCATGATCTCCTACACCGACCTGCTCGGAAGCCAGCGCGCGAAGCTGGTTCCCGCCCAGGCGATAGCGGACATGCAAAAGGACGGCGCTGGTTTTGCCGGATTTGCCGGGGGCATGGACATGACCCCGGCGCATTCCGACATGCTGGCCGTGCCGGATCCGTCTTCGGCCATCCAGTTGCCGTGGAAACCGGAGGTCGCGTGGGTAGCGTCCTACTGCGTGATGGACGGCAAGAGCGTCGACCAGGCACCGCGCAATACCCTCAAGCGGCTGGTGGACGAAGCCGCCGCCTTGGGCATCCGGGTGAAGACCGGTGTGGAGCCGGAGTTCTCCTTCGTCTCCTTCGACGGCAAGTCGCTGTCGGACGAGCACGATAACTCCAAGAAGCCCTGCTACGACCAGCAGGCGCTGATGCGCCGCTTCGACCTCATTCGCGAGGCCAGCGACGCCATGCTCAATCTCGGCTGGGAGCCGTATCAAAACGATCACGAGGACGCCAATGGCCAGTTCGAGATGAACTGGAAATATGACGACGTGCTCGTGTCCGCGGACAAGTACTCGTTCTTCAAGTTCATGATCAAGTCGCTGGCCGAGAAGTACGGCTTCCGCGCGACGTTCATGCCCAAGCCGTTCCCCAACCTGACCGGCAACGGCTGCCATGCGCATATCTCCGCATGGGATCTTGCGGGCAAGACGAACGTCTTCGCCGATGACAACTCGCCGGATGGCCTGTCGCAGAAGGGCATGCACTTCCTTGGCGGCATCATGAAGTACGCGGCCACGATGACGGCGATCATCTGCCCCACGGTCAATTCCTACAAGCGCATCAATGCGCCGCGCACGCTGTCGGGTGCCACCTGGGCGCCGAATGCGGTGACCTGGACCGGCAACAACCGCACGCACATGGTGCGGGTGCCCGGTCCCGGCCGGTTCGAGTTGCGGCTGCCCGATGGCGCGGCCAATCCCTACCTGATGCAGGCGGTCATCCTGGCAGCGGGGTTGAAAGGTCTGAAGGAGAAGCTCGATCCCGGTCCGCGCAGCGACATCAACATGTATACCGAAGGACATACCATCAAGGATGCCCCGCGGCTGCCGTTGAACCTGCTCGATGCCTTGCGGCTTCTCGACGAGGACAAGGAGTTCAAGGCTGCCCTGGGTGAGGAGTTGGTCAACGGCTTCGTCAAGATGAAGACGGCGGAATGGAATTCCTATGTCTCGCATCTGACGCAGTGGGAACTGGACCACACCCTGGATTGCTGACAGCGGGCAGAAAGGCGCGGCAGGGCGAATGAAATAACCCGCCGCGTTTGGTTTGCGCTCGCTTTGAAAATCGGTATAGCGAGCCGCGCAGCGGAACATAAATGTGATGCACTACTCGATTTTCTCGCTCGCCAGAGAAGCACTCTCTGGCCACAGGGGCTGGACCCGCGCCTGGCGGGACCCGGCTCCCAAGAAGCACTACGACGTGGTGGTGATCGGCGGCGGCGGCCACGGGCTCGCCACTGCCTACTTCCTCGCCAAGGAGTACCGCGTCCGCAACGTCGCGGTGCTCGAGAAGGGGTGGATCGGCTCCGGCAATGCCGGCCGCAACACCACCATCATCCGCTCCAATTACGGCCTACCCGGCAATACCGGCTTCTACGAGCTCTCCATGAAGCTGTGGGAGCGCATGGAGCAGGATCTCAACTACAACGCGATGGTGAGCCAGCGCGGCATCATCAACCTCTACCACTCCGACGCGCAGCGCGACGCCTTTGCCCGCCGCGGCAATACGATGCGCATCAACGGCATCGACGCGGAGCTTCTGGACAGCGTGCAGATCCGCAAGGTGCTGCCGTTCCTCAACTATGACAACGCACGCTTCCCGATCCAGGGAGGGCTGCTGCAGCGGCGGGCCGGCACGGCGCGCCACGACGCGGTGGTCTGGGGCTACGCCCGCGCCGCCGATTCGATGGGCGTCGACATCATCCAGAACTGCGAAGTGACCGGCTTCACGCGCGACGAGAACGGCCGGGTTACTGGCGTCGAGACTTCGCGCGGCACCATCGGCGCCGGCAAGGTCGGCATGGCGGTCGCCGGCAACAGCTCCCGGGTCGCCGCGATGGCCGGCTTGCGGCTACCGCTCGAGAGCCATGTGCTGCAGGCCTTCGTCTCCGAGGCGATCAAGCCGCTTATCCCTGGCGTGATCACCTTCGGCGCCGGCCACTTCTACGTCAGCCAGTCCGACAAGGGCGGCTTGGTCTTCGGCGGCGACCTTGACGGCTACAATTCCTATGCCCAGCGCGGCAACATGCCGGTCATGGAGGATGTCTGCGAGGGCGGCATGGCGATCATGCCGATGATCGGCCGCGTCCGCCTGCTGCGCCAGTGGGGCGGCATCATGGACATGTCGATGGACGGCACGCCGATCATCGACCGCACGCCCGTGGATGGCCTCTACATCAATGCCGGCTGGTGCTACGGCGGCTTCAAGGCGACCCCGGGATCCGGCCTCGTCTTCGCCCACCTACTGGCCCGCGACGAACCGCACGAGGAAGCAAAACTGTTCCGCCTCGACCGGTTCCGCCGCGGCTACATGATCGACGAAAAGGGCCAGGGCGCCCAACCGAACCTGCACTGAGAGTACGGCGATGCGCATATCCTGCCCGTATTGCGGCGAGCGCGAGCTTGGCGAATTTTCCTACCTTGGCGACGCCTCCCCGAAGCGGCCGGCGGTGATCGCGGCGGACGGCGGCGTGGCCCCGGACGCCGAGGACGTCTTCTATGACTACGTCTATCTGCGCGACAACGTGGCCGGCGAGATGTCGGAGCACTGGTACCATGGCGGCGGCTGCCGCTCCTGGCTGGTGGTGCGGCGCAACACAGTGAGCCACGAGATCAAATCGGTGGAGATCGCTGCGGGGGCAGGGGCCCGGACGGGACACCCAAATCAGGAGCGCGCCAATGGCTGACGCCGTCCATTCCGGCAGGCTCGAGCGCGTCGACGCTTCGGCTTCGGGCGCATCCGCGAGCGCCGCGGCTTCGCAGACGCATCGCATTTCCTCCGGCGGCTTGATCGATCGCACGAAGCCGCTTTCCTTCACCTTCGACGGCAAGGCGATGACCGGCTTCGCCGGCGACACGCTGGCCTCGGCGCTGGTCGCCAACGGCGTCAAGCTGGTCGGCCGCTCGTTCAAGTACCATCGTCCGCGCGGCATTCTTACCGCCGGCGCGGAGGAGCCGAACGCGCTGGTCGAACTGCGCGGCGGCGCGCGGCGGGAGCCGAACACGCGCGCCACAATGGCCGAACTCTATGACGGCCTGGAGGCGGTCAGCCAGAACCGCTGGCCGTCATTGCGCCATGATTTCATGGCGGTGAACTCGCTGGCCTCGCCGATCTTCGTCGCCGGCTTCTACTACAAGACTTTCATGTGGCCGGCGAAGCTTTGGGAGAAGCTCTACGAGCCGGCGATCCGGCGTGCTGCAGGGCTTGGAAAGGCGAGCGGCGCACCGGATCCGGATCACTACGAAAGGGCTTGGACGCATTGCGACGTGCTGGTCGTGGGCAGCGGCCCGGCGGGCCTCTCCGCGGCGCTGGCCGCCGGTCGCGCCGGCGCGCGCGTCATCCTCTGCGAGGAAGACAGTGCGCTTGGCGGCCGCCTGCTGGCCGACGGCGGCGAGATCGATGGCGCCCCGGCGTCCGACTGGCTGGCCCGCGCGGTCGCCGAACTGGAGAGCCTGCCGGACGTCCGCATCATGCGGCGCACGGTGACGTTCGGTGTCTATGACGGCGGTACCTTTGGCGCGCTGGAGCGGGTCAACGACAACGTCCCAGTTCCGCCCGAGCACCAGCCGCGGCAGCGCCTTTGGCGCATCATCGCCAAGCGCGCCATCGTTGCGGCCGGAGCGCACGAGCGCCCGCTCGTGTTCCCGGGCAATGACAGGCCGGGCGTGATGATGGCCTCGGCGGTCAGGACCTATGTCAACCGCTTCGCCGCGCTTCCCGGGCGGCGCGTCGCTGTCTTCACCAACAACGACGATGGCTGGCGCACCGTGGAAGCCATCCGCCGCGCTGGTGGCGAAGTCGTCGCCGTGATCGATCCGCGCGAACCGACGGCCATCCGCGGTCGTGCCGGCGGCGCTGGAGCCAATGTCCTGCGCGGCGTCGTCACCGGTGTGAAGGGCGGCGTCGACGGCGTGTCCGGGGTGCAGGTCTCCGTGGCGGGCGACGGCACGCGCGAGATCGCCGCCGATTGCCTCGCGATGTCCGGCGGGTGGAACCCCTCGGTCGGGCTTTCGTCATACCATCGCGGCCGCCCGGTCTGGCGCGACGACATCGCCGCCTTCGTGCCGGGACAATGCCCGCCGGGCATGGTGCTGGTGGGCTCCGCCAATGGCGACTTCTCGCTCGGGATATGCCTGGAGGCGGGCCATGAAGCGGGAACCCGTGCCGCTGCCGATTGTGGTGCTTCGGCCAGCGCCGGCCGGGCGGCCACGGCGACAGACGAGAAATTCTCGATCCATCCGCTCTGGCATGTGAAGGGCAAGGGGAAGTCCTTCGTCGACTTCCAGCACGACGTTTCGGCATCTGACGTGCTGCTCGCGCAGCGTGAGGGTTTTGAGTCCGTCGAGCACCTGAAGCGCTACACCACGCTCGGCATGGCGACCGACCAGGGTAAGCTTTCCAACGTCAACGGCCTTGCCATCATGGCGGAGGCAACCGGCCGCAGCATCTCCGACACCGGAACGACCATTTATCGTCCGCCGGCGTCGCCGGTCGCCATCGGCGCATTTGCCGGGCCGAACCGCGACGAGCACTTCCATGCCGCTCGCCTGACCCCGTCGCATCATTGGGCGGCCGAGCGCGGCGCCGTGTTCGTCGACACCGGGCTGTGGAAGCGCGCTCAATGGTACCCGATCGCGGGCGAGACGGACTGGCTGCAGTCGGTCACCCGCGAAGTGCTGGCCGTGCGCAACGGCGTCGGCTTCTGCGATGTCTCCACGCTCGGCAAAATCGATGTGCAGGGCAAGGACGCCGGTACCTTCCTCGACCGCGTCTACATCAACACGTTCTCCAACCTCGGCATTGGCAAGGCCCGCTACGGGCTGATGCTGCGCGAGGACGGCATCGTCATGGACGACGGCACCACCTCGCGGCTGGCGGAGGATCATTATCTCCTCACCACCACGACGGCCAAGGCCGGCCCGGTGATGCAGCATCTCGAGTTCTGCCGGCAGGTGCTGTGGCCGGAGCTCGATGTGCAACTCACCTCGGTCACCGATCAGTGGTCGCAATTCTCGATCGCCGGGCCGAAGACCCGCGATCTGCTCAAGGCCATCGTGGATCCTTCTGAGGACCTATCGAACGAGGGCTTCCCCTTCATGGGGGTGCGTGATGTCACTCTGCGCGGCGGCATGCGGGCGCGGCTCTACCGCATCTCCTTCTCCGGCGAGATCGCCTTCGAGATCGGCGTGCCGGCGCGCTACGGCGACGCGCTTGCGCGGAACCTGATGGTTGCCGGCGAGCCCTTCGGCGTGACGCCCTACGGCACCGAGGCGCTAGGCGTAATGCGCATCGAGAAGGGCCATGTCGCAGGCCCCGAGCTCAACGGCACCACGACGGCGGCCGACCTCGGCCTCGGCAAGATGATGTCGAAGAAGAAGGACTATATCGGCCGCGTCATGGCCGGCCGCGAGGCGCTTACCGCGCTGAACCGGCAGGTGGTCGTCGGCCTCAAGCCCGTCGATACTGCCGCGCGCCTGCGCGGCGGCGCTCACATCATCCCGAAGGGCGCGGTGCCGGGTCCAACGACAGACCAGGGCTACGTCACCTCGGTCTGCTACTCACCGATGCTGAAGCAGTGGATCGGTCTGGCCCTGGTCGAGCGTGGGCGCGAGCGGCACGGCGAGATCGTGACCATTCACGACCCGCTGCGGGCCGGCGACATCCTTGCCGAAATCACCAGCCCGGTCTTCTACGATCCCGAGGGAGTACGTCAGCGTGGCTGAGTTTGCCTGGAAAAGCCGTTCGCCGCTGGCCCATGCCGTCGAGCCCGGCCGTGCCGGTGCGCGGGCGGGAGCGGCTGGTGTGACGCTTACCGAGATCCGCGATTTTGCTCTCGTCCAGGTGATGGCGCGGCGAGGGACCTGGGCGGAGACCGCACGGGTTGCGCAGCAACTCTGGGGCATCGATGCGCCGGGTGGGCCCAAGGCCGTGTTCGGCCAGGATGTCACGCTGGTTGGCTCCGGCCCCGATCAGTTCTTCGTGCTCTCGAAGGGAAGTAGCGTCCAAGATCCCGTTGAGCCGCTGAAGCAGGCATTTGCTGGGATCGCCTCCATGACCGATCAGTCGGATGGCCGCTGCATGATCAGCCTCTCAGGGCCGCGCGTGCGCGATACCTTGGCGAAGTTCTGTTCGCTCGACCTGCACGATTCGGTATTTCCGGTTGGCGCGGCGGCCGCGACCTCTGTCGATCACAGCGCCGTAACCCTGTGGCGCGCCCCGAACGCCGACGGCGGAAGCCCGCTCTACAACCTGCTGGTCTTCACCAGCTTCGCGGACAGCATCTGGCATCTGATTACCGAATCGGCAGCCGAATACGGTGCCGAGCTCGGATACGCGGCATAGGTCTGTACTCTCTCCCAGTTTGCTGATTTCTTGTCGTGCCCCGCGAGCTTTCGGACGGGGGGCAGGAGGAGGTATCCCATTGGACAAGAAGAGCAGGCGTGTCGTCTTGGTTCGCCATGGCGACGATCCGCCGGATGACCGTGTCCACAGCTTCCTCGTGTCGAGCGGCTTCGAGCCTGTAATTCGCAAGCCTTTTGCGGGGGACCTGCTCGGCGAGCCGGACGAGAGCCTCGCCGGAACCGTCGTCTATGGCGGGAAATACAACGTCTTCGACATCGACCTCCATCCATTTCTGCTGGAGGAATACCGTTGGATCGAAGCCTGTCTCAAAGCGGACGTGCCGCTACTCGGCATCTGCCAAGGCGCCCAGCAGATCGCCTATCATCTCGGTGCCAAGGTTGGTCCCGGTCCGGGGACACCTCACGAGTTCGGCTACTACACGATTTATCCAGACGAGCGGGCGACTGACTTCCTGCTCAGCCCATTGGTGGTCACGCAATCGCACTTCCACATGTTTGGGATACCCGAAGGCGCGCAGAGGCTTGCGTCCAGCGATTTGTTCCCCAATCAGGCCTTTCGATATGGCGAGAAAGTCTATGGCCTCCAATTCCATGCCGAAGTGACGATCGAGGGGTTTCGCCGCTGGCAGAGCGCGTCGTCGGGCTACTACGGCAAGCCAGGCGCCCAGAGCCGGGAAGAGCAGGACCGACTGATGATAGTGCACGACGCCACGCAGGCCGAGTGGTTCTACGCCTTTCTCGCGAAGCTATTCGGAAAGGATGGCGGGCGGCTGTGACTAAGGCCTGAAGGCCGGAACGAGTGTTCGACACGGACTTGCCGCCTCATAGTCAATCGCCCCTCGCCAAAGCCGTTCCGGCCACGCGGCGCTTCGACGACACGAGCTCTGCTACTCGTTCCCGTTGCCCTGGCGGTAGGAGATGATCGAGAGATATCGGATTGGCAGCTTGGTCAGTTCGACCGGGCCGTGCGGGGCATCCGCGTCGAAGAACAGGCTGTCGCCCGGCAGCATTCGGTAGTGATTGCCGCTGTGGCGGTAAACAACCTCGCCCTCCAGCATGTAGAGGAACTCCATGCCATCATGCTGGAAGGTCGGAAACACGTCGGAATCGCCGCTGAGCGAGATGAGGTAAGGCTCCACGACCACGCCGGCCGTGTTCGAACCGATATAGCCGAGCAGATTGTACTGGTGGCCGGCACGCGTGCCGCGCCGTTCGACGTCGACGCCCTCGCCGGCCTTCACGAAGACCGCCTTCCGCTCCTCCTCAAAGCGCCGGAAGAAGGCACTGAGCGGCACCCCAAGCGCTCGGGAAAGCGCCTGTAGCGTCGTAAGCGAGGGGGAGGTTACGCCGTTCTCGATCTTCGACAGCATGCCGACCGACAGGTTGGTGGCCGCAGCCAGGTCCGCGACAGTGATGCCGAGCTTCTTGCGGAAAAACCGCACCTCGTGGCCGATGGCCACCTCCAGCACTTTTTCGCGGGTGTCCCGGGTCGCGTGCGGGTCCTGCTTGAGCGGCGCCACGCGCGCCAATGGGGCGGCGGATTGGAGCGCGACGGCAGCCTTGCTTCCCGGACCTGAGGCCTTTATCGGCGCCTCGGCCTCGCTGCGATCGTCCTTCCCTGCAGCCTCTGCAGCCATGTCGCGCTTTCCAGTTTCCTAAAGGTAAACATTTTTCGTGACGTTGCTCAAGGCTTAGGCACGCGAAATGAAATTGCAGTTCTAGGAGCGCCTCCTCGCTTCGCGCTGTGACCATTCTCGGTTTGATGTCATCGATTTCGGACTGGGCGACACTGTTTCGGCAACAATTCCCGGCGTCACACCTCCGTCACGCTCCTGCCTTCCCGATGCCGGCAAGGAACTCCCGGATTAGTTCGGTCAAGGCCGCGGGCTGTTCGATGCTCGGGATATGGCCGGCCCCGGCGATGATCTCGAAGCGGGAATTCGGGATCAGTGCCGCGAGTGAGCGGACGAGGTCGGGCGGGGTCGAGCCGTCCTGGTCGCCGACTAGGCAGAGCGCAGGCGCCGTGATTCGGCGGGCAGCCTCCGTGTAGTCCGCATCACGGACCGCCGCACAGGTTCCGGCGTAGCCCTCGACGGGCTGGCGGATCAGCATGTTGCGGTAGCCCGAGAGCCGTGCCGCATCGGCCCGCAGCGGCGGCGTGAACCAGCGCTCCAGCACGCTGTCCGCAATCGCCTCGATGCCGTGGTCGTGCACCGCAGATATTCGGGTGTCCCAGAATTCCGCCGTCCCGATCTTGTGCGCCGTGTCGCAGAGGATGAGCGCGCGAACCGCTTCCGGCCGCCTCGCGGCAAAACCTTGCGCGATCAAGCCGCCGACCGAAACGCCGCAGAGCACGACCTCGCTCGCGCCGATATGGTCAACCAGCCCGCAGAGATCGTCCACATGGTCCTCGATCAAGTACGGCGGGTGCCCGATGTCCGACAGGCCATGCCCGCGCTTGTCATAGAGCAGCACGGGATGGTCGGCGAACTGGCCGCTCACCGCCTCCCAGATGCGGAAATCTGTTCCGAGCGAGTTGATGAAGGCGATCAGCGGCTTGCCGCCCCGAGCCGGTATGTGGCGAAAGTGCAGGGCAATGCTTCCGATGCGTCTGAATTGCATGGCTTCTTCCTCCTGCCCGTTCGCGCCGGTTCTTATCCGGACAGCGCCTGCGCGTAACTCTCCGGCTTGAACCCCACCGTCAGCCGTCCGGCGACGTCGAGCACCGGGCGCTTGATCATGGTCGGGTTGGCGAGCATCAGCCGGACGGCTGTTTCGCCGTCGAGGGCGGACTTCTCTGAGGTAGGCAATTCCCGGAAGGTCGTGCTCGCCTTGTTGAGCAGATTCTCCCAGCCGACCTGGCTGACCCAGCCGCGCAGCGTCGGCTCGTCCATGCCTTCCGCCCGGTAGTCGTGGAAGCGGTAGCCCCGGCCCTCACCATCGAGCCAGGCGAACGCCTTCTTCATCGTGTCACACGTCTTGATGCCGTAGATCGTAACGGCCATTGCATTCCTCTCGATGTCAATCGCTGAAGGGCAGGGTGATAGGCCGCCGGCCGGCGGCCATGGAAAGGGTCACTCCGATACCCACTCGCCCTTGCGCATGACCGGCACCCTCGAGCCATCCGCACCGATGCCGTCGACGTCGATCTGGTCCGAGCCGATCATCCAGTCGATGTGGATAAAACTCTTGTTGCCGCCCTGCGCCGCGATCTGCTCGGGCGTGAGCTTGTCTCCGTCGATGAAGCATTTCGAATAGCATTGGCCGAGCGCGATGTGGCTGGCGGCGTTCTCGTCGAAGAGGGTGTTGTAGAAGAGCAGCCCGCTCTGCGAGATCGGCGAGGAGTTCGGCACCAGCGCCACTTCGCCCAGCCTGCGAGCGCCTTCGTCGGTGTCGAGCACCTTCTTCAGCACTTCCTCACCGCGCGTGGCCTTCGCTTCCACGATCCGCCCTTCCTCGAAGCGGACCGCGATGTTCTCGATCAGGGTACCCTGGTGGGAGAGCGGTTTTGTGCTGACCACCGTACCAGAGGTGCGCATCGCATGGGGCGTGGTGAAGACTTCCTCGGAGGGGATGTTGGCGTTGCAGGTGACGCCGTTCTTCGCAATGGAGGCGCCGCCCTCCCACTCGTGCCCGTCGGCGAGGCCAACGGTGAGGTCGGTGCCCGGGCCGGAGAAGTGGAGCGCAGGGAAGCGCTGCTGGTTCAGCCATCTGGTACGGCGCTGCAGTGCCGCGTTGTGGTCGCCCCAGGCGGCGATCGGATCGTCTACGTCGGCGTGCGAGGCGGCGAAGATCGCTTCCGCGAGCTTTGCGACCGCCACGTCCTCGCTGTCCCCCGGGAAGACCAGCCTGGCCCAGGAGGAGGTGGGATAGGAGACGATGTTCCAGTTGATGTCGAAGCCGGCGATCTTCTTCAGTGCCGGCTGATAGGCAATGGAATTCGCCTTGTTGGCGCGCGCCACCTTGTTCGGATCCTGGGCGGACAGAAGCATCGGGTCCTCGCCGACGATGGCGAGCCGCGCGGCGTTATTCTCATAGGCCTTCGCCATGCCCTCATAGAGCCATCCGGGCGCCCGGTCGAAGGACTCGTCGCGCGCATCGCGGAAGCGCGACAGCGTGATCTCCTCGTCGGCGAAGAACGGCGTCACCAGCCCCGCGCCAGCCCGGTAGGCGTGTTCGGCGATCCTGCGCACCAGCGGCAGCGCGGCGACCGGCGCCGTCAGGACGAGATCCTGCCCGGGCTGCAACTGCAGGCCGACTTTGACGGCGACCTCAGCCAGGCGGTCGAGTTTGACGGGGTCGATCGAGGCGGAAAGCGTGCCGGGGTGAGAGGTCATGGGAAGCTCCGGAAATGGATTTGCCTGGAAGATAGGGTCTAGCGGCGCAACGCGCCACCGGGAAGGACATCACCCACCCGCACAAATCGCCGGTCCGAACTGCTCGATGGTGGCGGCGATCTCCTCGTGGATCCAGTTGCGGAACTGCGTCACCTTGCGGTGCTCCGGCCCGTTGGCGCGCGTGACCATGTAATAGCCGAGACCGCTCACCGCCCGCACCCCGAATGGCGCGACCAGCCGGCCGTCGGCAAGCGCATCGGCGGCCAACAACTGCCAGGCGAGCGTCACGCCGTGCCCCGCGATAGCGGAGTCGAGACAGAGCATCGGGTCGCTGAAGCGGGCGCCGGGCCGCATCTCGACTGGCTCCGCGCCGGCCGCGCGGAACCACTGCTCCCAGGAAAACATCGAGTATTCGTCGACGATCACCGACGCACTGGCGAGGTCGGCGGGTTTCTGAACCGTCGCCGCAACTTCAGGCGAGCAGACCGGAAAGATCTCCTGGGCGATCAGCAGATCCGAGCGCACGCCCGGCCATCTGCCGTCGCCCATGCGGATCGCCACGTCGGTCTCGGAGCGGTCGAGATCGACCAGCCTCGTCGACGCGTCTATGCGCAGGATCACGTCCGGGTACCGCGAGAAATGCCTGGAAAGCCTCGGCAGCAGCCATTTCGAGGCGAAGGCCGGAGCCACCGACACGGCGAGCACGCAGGCCTTCGCCCGCTCCGCAAGCGCCACTGCCGCCTCGAGATCGCGGAATCCTGCGGAGAGCCGCGCCACGAACTCGCTGCCGAAGACCGTCGGACGCAAGCCCGACGTCGTCCGCTCGAACACGGCCTGGCCGATCTGCGCTTCGGTCCGGCCGACCTGCTGGCTGACGGCGCTGGCCGAGACGCCGAGCTCTTCGGCCGCCTTCTGCAGCGAGCCGAGTCGAGCCGTGGCTTCAACCGCGCGTAGGCCGTTCAGATGCACCGCATTGAGCTTCATGGCTTTAGGTTTCCTAAAGGTAACTCGCAGGCATTCTTGATTGAGAATGGCTGCAGGAAGCGCGATGTGAAAGCAGGAACATAGCTCCAGGGGAAAAGGAAATGAAGATTTCCTCAACGCTCTCGTCGATCGCGGCCAGGCTTTTCGAACCGGTGGCCGAAGCCGCCAATCGTGAGATCTGGTGTCAGGACCCTCTCGCCCACCCCGTTCTGTCCGAGATGACGGCGCGTGAGCTTGGCGACTTGCCCTTCGAGCGCCGCTGGCGGAACACCCTGGAACAGGTCTGCTCCGCCTCGGCCTGATCCCCCACATCACCGAGTCATCCGCTCGCAGGTGCTGGACCAAGGCATGTGTATTGTGCAGCGCAGCGAGGACGCTTAGGTGCGGGCAATGCTCGCGCTTAACCCAACTCGCCCCCTCTACCTCGCGATCGCAGGCATGATCGCGATGGCGGCGGTGATGGGCATCGGCCGCTTCGTCTATACGCTGATCCTGCCCGGCATGATGGAGGGGCTCGGCCTTTCGCCGGCGGATGCCGGCCTTATCGCCTCGGCCAACTACCTCGGCTATCTCGTCGGCGCCATTGCAGCGGCAGGCGGCTGGGCGCATGGGCGCGAGCGGTCGATCATGCTCTGGGGGCTGGTGGCGAATGTCGTCCTCTCAGCCGCCATGGGTGTGACCACCAGCCTGACGGTATTCATGATCATCCGGTTCCTGGCGGGCGTGACCAGCGCCTTCGTCATGATCTTTCTCACCAGCATCGTCTTCAGCCATCTCGCCGCGGCCTCGCGCAACGATCTCCAGGCGATCCATTTCGGCGGCGTAGGGCTCGGCATCGCCGCGTCCTCGGCGATGATGGCCGCGCTCATCGCGTTCCAGGCCGACTGGCGCGCGGGGTGGCTGGGCTCGGCCGCGCTCTCCGTGATCGGTCTCATCGTTGCAGCCGTGGTGGTTCGCGACGGTACCGCGGCCGGCTCCGGCGATCGACGCGAGCCCGAACTGCCGCAATCGCGCGGGCTGCTCCTCACCACGCTTTCCTATGGACTCTTCGGTTTCGGTTACGTCATCACCGCAACCTTCCTGATCGCCATCGTCAGGGCCGGCGAGGCGGGCAGGCTGTTCGAGGCGCTGGTCTGGCTCATCACGGGCGTGGCTGCCATCGCGTCGCCCTTCGTCTTGAGCTGGTTGGCACGGCGGATCGGCCTGCTGGGCGCCTATGCCGTGGGCTGTCTGGTCGAGGCAGTCGGCGTCGCTGCCAGCGTGTCGCTCGGAGGTTATGTCGGCCCGCTTCTCGGCGGAGTTCTGCTCGGCGGCACCTTTGTCGGGATCACCCTGCTCGGGCTTCAGGCCGGGCGTGAGATGGCGCCGCAGTCGCCAAGGCGGGCGCTCGCCATTATGACGGCGGCGTTCGGGCTCGGCCAGATCCTTGGTCCCATAGCGGCCGGATACATCGCCGATTGGGCGGGAAACTATATCCTCGCGTCCACAATCGCCGCGCTGGTGCTGCTGTCAGCGGCCCTTGTTGCCCTAAGGGCCGGGGCCGCGGCAAAATCGCCATAATTGTCCATTTCCTGCCAGATGGCTGCCCGCCGCATTCCATTTGCGACGGGATTGTGAATTTATGCGCCGCTCCGTTCCCGTATATGCAGGGGAACGCTACCCACTAACCCGCGCAGCCTCGCGCTCCCCGCAAGGACATCGCCTCGTGTTCGTCTCGTTCTTTCCGCGACCGAAGCTCTTTTTTCTTTCAGCTCTGCTGTGGAGCATCGTCGCCGTCATCTTCTGGTTCACGGTCGGAGAAGGCCTCGGCGCCTATTTCGGCCTGCCGCCCGCACCCGCCGACGCGCCGCCGATCATCGGCATCTCGGTGTTCTGGTCGCCGCCCTTCCTGTGGTTCTACATCTATTTCTGGGCCGTCGTGTTCCTCTTCTATGCGTTCTGGTCCTGGTACAGCCCACATCGCTGGCAGGTCTGGTCGATCCTCGGCTCGGGCGTGATCCTCTTCGTCACCTATTTCCAGGTGCAGGTGAGCGTCGCGGTCAACAACTGGTATGGACCCTTCTGGGACCTGATCCAGAACATCCTCTCCAAGCAGGTGCAGTCCTCGACCGGGGAGGTCTATGCCCAGATCGGCAGCTTCCTAGGGCTTGCGCTGGTCGCAGTGACGGTGAGCGCGCTCACCGCATTCTTTGTCAGCCACTACATCTTCCGGTGGCGGACGGCCATGAACGAATTCTACATGGAACATTGGCAACGTCTCCGGCACATCGAAGGCGCCTCGCAACGCGTGCAGGAAGACACGATGCGCTTCTCCACCATCATGGAGGGGCTGGGCGTCAGCTTCATCGACTCGATCATGACCCTGATCGCCTTCTTCCCGGTGCTGCTGCGCCTATCCACCCATGTTACCGAACTGCCGGTGGTTGGTCCGGTCGCGCATCCTCTGGTCATTGCAGCGATGCTGTGGGCGGCTTTTGGAACGACGCTGCTCGCGCTGGTCGGCGTCAAGCTGCCGGGCCTCCAGTTCCGCAACCAGCGGGTCGAAGCGGCCTACCGCAAGGAACTCGTCTACGGCGAGGACCACGATGATCGCGCGCAGCCGCCTACGGTGGCCGAGCTTTTCGACAACGTGCGCCGTAACTATTTCCGGCTCTACTTCCACTACGTCTACTTCAACGTGTTCCGCTACCTCTACCTGCAGCTCAACAACATCTTCTCGCTGGTGCTGCTGGTTCCCTCGATCATCGCGGGCACCATTACTCTGGGCCTGCTGAACCAGATCTCCTACGCTTTCAGCCAGGTGACGAGCTCGTTCCAGTTCCTGGTGAACTCGTGGTCGACGATCGTCGAACTGCTGTCCGTCTACAAGCGTCTGCGTGCATTCGAGGCGACGCTCGAGGGCGAGCCGCTCTCCGAGCTCGAGAAGCCCTACCTCGACGGCAAGGGATTGGTCGTAGACGAGGTGTGATCGCCTCGCGCGACGAAAAAAGGTCGGCGGCGCCTAGCCGCCGACCTTGTCCGCGCTCTTTCTCGGCTCGCTCCGCGACAGGTAGTCGGCATAGCTGATGCATTCGACATCAGCCCGCACGCAGACCTCATGGGCGAAGCGCTCCAGCGCCCGCCAATATGCCCCGCCGTTCATCTGCGTGAAGTGGAAGCCGAGCTGCAGCGGGATGCGCTCGCCGTTGTACTGCTCGTCAAAGGCTCGGCGGAAGGCCACCAGGGTGCGCTCCTCGAACTGGCCGTTCGCGTCAGCCTGCTCGAAACCGCCGGAATGGCGGACGAACAGGTTGTAGTCCATGGCGATGACCCGGCGCCCCTTCGGGCCCTCCGCGATCTGCGGCAGCGCGAACTCGGTCACGCCATTGCGCGCCTGCGGCGTGACCGGCCCCCGCGACACGCCGCTGGCATCGTAGCGATAGCCCGCTGATGAAAGCGCGGCGCTGAGACCTTTGCCGGTCGACAGATAGGGTGCTCGGAAACCGAAGATCTCCTCCTCCACGAAGCGCCGCCAGTCGCGAGGCTCTCCGGCCAAGCCGCTTGTGCGCCAAGCATCCGCGAGCACGGTCGAGAAGGACGAAAACTCCTTCAGCCAGTCCTCCTTGGACCATTTACCGCCGTCGTAGTGTCCGCATGCGTGACTGGCGATCTCGTGCCCTTCCGAACGCGCCAGCCAGATCTGATTCAGCCGTGCCGCGATGTCCTCCTTCGAGGGCGCGAAGCCGATGTTCGAGCGTCCGGGCCTTATTCCGGGCGCCTGGTAGGTGGCGCGCGTCTCGGGCGACAGGAGGAACACGCAGGAGAGAAAATAAGTGAAGCGGGCGCCGGTCAGCGCCGCAAGCCTGCGGCTGCGCTGCCATTGCGCGATGTCGTTGGCGCTGTCGAAGGAGATGATCACCGCCTGTTTGGGGCGGGCCGGCGGCTCTTCGGCAGATGCGGGGGCAAGGAAAGCGGAGCAGGCGAGAGCGGCAAGCGCGCGACGCAAATACGCGGACATCAAGACTCACGGGCAATCAACGGGGCGGGCTATCGATATGGCCGGAATGTGGCGGGTGTGGGAAGTGCCTTCGCGGATTGAGTCATAAGCCCGACTTGCAACGATTCGGTTCAGGGCAACTGACCATGGATTTCTCCCCTGATGCCCCCGATTCGCTCCGCTACCCCTTCCATGAGCACGATTTTGCGCTACAAGCGGGCTCAAATGGTTTGGGATCATGTCCGACGACAGCTTTATTCGCGAGGTCAATCAGGAACTGCGCCACGAGCAGGCGCGGCAGATCTGGGATCGATACGGCCCGGTGGGGATAGCCGTTGCCGTGGCGGTGGTTCTCGGTACGGCCGCCTGGGTCGGCTACGACTACTGGATCTCGTCGAAGGCCAACAATTCCGGTGACGACTTTTCCCAGGCGCTGACGCTTGCGAACGAGGGCAAGTCCGACGAGGCGCTCGCCGCCCTGAAGGCGCTTGAGACGAACGGCCACGGCGCCTACCCGCTGTTGGCGAGGATGCGTGCAGCGACCGTGCTCGCCGACAAGGGCGATTTTTCCGGCGCGGTCGCCGAATTCGACAAGGTCGCCGCCGACAACTCGATCCCGCAGGCGATCCGCGACATGGCGCAACTGCGCGCCGGCTATCTCCTGGTCGACCACGGCTCCTATGACGATGTCGCCAAGCGTGTCGAGGCCCTCACTGATGAGACCAATCCGCTGCGGCATTCGGCGCGCGAGGCGCTGGGCCTGTCTGCCTGGAAGGAAGGCAAGGCGACCGATGCGCTGGCTCTCTTCGATCAGATCGCCTCGGACGATACCGCGCCGGGAGACCTGCGCGAGCGCGCCGTGATGGTCGCGGAGCTCATCCGCGGCTCGGGCGACGCGACGTAAGGTGCGATGAGCTTCAAGGTTGCCATCATCGGCCGGCCGAACGTCGGCAAGTCGACGCTTTTCAATCGTCTGGCCGGCAAGAAGCTTGCGCTGGTCGACGACACGCCGGGCGTGACGCGCGACCGCCGCATCCATCCCGCAAAGCTTTACGATCTCGCCTTCGAGGTCATCGACACGGCCGGCTTCGAGACCGCCGCGCCGGAGACCCTGCAGGGCCGCATGCGTGAGCAGACCGAGAAGGCGATCGACGAGGCGGACCTCGTGATCTTCCTGGTCGACGCTCGTGCCGGCCTGCTGCCCGACGACAAGGCATTCGCGGACATCGTACGCAAATCGGGCAAGCCGGTGGTGCTCGCCGCCAACAAGGCCGAATCGCGCGGTTCGGAAGCTGGACTGCTCGAGGCCTGGGAGGCCGGCTTGGGCGAGCCGGTGCCGATCTCGGCCGAGCACGGCCAGGGAATTCCGGACCTGCGCGACGCGATCGTGGAAGCGCTAGGCGAGGAGCGCTGCTTTCCGGAAGAAGAGGACGAGGAATTCGCGGCCGAGAGCGGCGTGCTGATCGGCGAGGATATTGGCGACGTCGATGCCGAGCCTGCCTATGACGAGGCAAAACCGCTCAGGATCGCCGTGGTCGGGCGGCCGAATGCCGGGAAATCGACGCTCATCAACACGCTGATCGGCGAGGAGCGGCTGCTCACTGGTCCCGAGGCCGGGATCACCCGCGACTCCATCTCCGTCGACTGGGACTGGCGCGGGCGGCGCATAAAACTCTTCGACACGGCCGGCATGCGCCGCAAGGCCAAGGTGCAGGAGAAGCTCGAAAAACTCTCGGTCGCCGACGGGCTGCGCGCCATCAAGTTCGCCGAGGTGGTGGTCGTAGTTCTTGACTCCACCATACCCTTCGAGAAGCAGGACCTGCAGATCGCAGACCTGATCATCCGCGAGGGCAGGGCGCCGGTCATCGCCTTCAACAAATGGGACCTGATCGACACGCCGCAGCAGACGCTGGCCGAGCTTCGCGAGGCCACCGAGCGTCTCCTGCCGCAGGCGCGCGGCATCCGCGCGGTGCCGATCTCGGCCGAGACTGGGCGGGGCCTCGACAAGTTGATGGAAGCGATCATCGAGACCCACCGCGTCTGGAACAGGCGCATCTCGACAGGGCGGCTGAACCGCTGGCTGGAGGGCATTTTGGCGCACCATCCGCCGCCCGCCGTCGCCGGCCGCAGGCTGAAGGTCAAATATGTCACCCAGGTGAAGACGCGTCCTCCAGGCTTCGTTTTGTCGATGACGCGCCCCGAGGCGATGCCGCAATCCTATCTGCGCTATCTCACCAACAGCCTGCGCGAATCCTTCGACATGCCCGGCGTCCCAATCCGCATCGCCCCGCGCGCTTCAGAAAACCCGTATGCGGGAAAGGCGAAGAAGCGGGGGTGATTCGCTCCACCTCGGGAAATGCGGCCGCCCCATATGCGCGTCGTCTCGGCCGACCTGAACGAAGCGAAGAAAGAGCCGGGATCCATTCCGTGACGTCGGCTGGTTGGCCCATCTTTTACCTTCCGGAATGGATCCCGGATAGTCGCTCGTCGCTTCGCTCCTCGCGGCTTCCGGGATGACGCGCGAGGAACGCCAATAGAGCGGCCGCGCCTCCGATCAACCCCATGCCTGCCGCAAGGTAATCGTTAACGCCACATTACCGCCCCATCGGGTCGGCTAAAGCGTTCTCACAGGGCAGGGGAACCGGGCCCTTCGCCCGAATGGGCGATCCACTCACATCGCTGTCGAGCCAAGCTGTTAACCCTCCATCAAGGTTAATGCACGACTTTTGTCGTCGTGGGTTTCGGTTGCGTCCTGGGGAGTCTTTGTTGTTCCGGCATCTCGTGTCGCGACGGTTTTCCGTTGCCTTCGCTCAGAAGACGTCCTCTCTAGCCACCCTTCATTCCATTCCGCGCGTCCACACTGAGATCGCGAGGGCCGCGCTGGGTTTGCCGAGTATTGCGACGCGTCTACCCAGGACGCGAAGTCGCGGCGCGCGTCTGTCAGCCACCACGTCGTTCCTTCCGCAGTTGCTGCTCGCAACGGGTATCTGGATCGGGTTCCCGACCGTCGCAGCCTATCAGGACATCGCGAGCCTGGTCACGGGCGAGGCTTCCGGCCCCCGTTGGGCAGGGTTCGTGGAGAAGGCCGTCGCCGGCTCGGTCCATTCGGCCGAGATGCCGTTCGCCGATGCGACTGCGAGCACGGCCTCGATCTCCGGCTCGGGCATTTCGATGCGGGGCGTCGGATCGGTGGCGTTCCGCGGCAAGTCGGGTGCACCCTCTACCCCCGACGAAGATCGCATCAACCGCGCCGAAAAACGCGGCCGGATCGTCAGCGTCGCACCGGTTCTGCCGCCGAAATTCTTCAATGCCGGCTCTATCCTCGAGCGGACCTCCATGCTGCTGAGGCCGGCGATCGGTCCTGAGTTGAAAATGGCCTTCGCCAAGCCGGAGATCAAAGGCCGTGAGGTCGAGATCGCCACCGCATTCTACATGAAGGAGGAGGACCCCAATCCCGCCGTGCCCGCCTATCTCGCCAGCCTCGTCAACAACGACCAGCCAGATGTGCTGGCGACGGCTTACGCGCCGGTGGAGCCCGACTACGCGAAGAAATCACCCTTCGAGGCGCTAATGCGACTTGATCCAGACGAAGGCCGCTTCATTCCTCCGGTAGAAGAGGGCGACCATGTCTGGATGCAGAATCCCCTTCCCGCCTCGGTGTTCTCCGAGAAAGAGCAGACCTGCCTTGCGAATGCCATCTACTTCGAAGCCCGCAGCGAATCGGTGCGCGGCCAGGCGGCTGTGGCGCAGGTCGTGCTCAACAGGGTCCGCAATCCGACGTACCCCAAAAGCATCTGCGGCGTCGTCTACCAGAACGATTCCTGGTTCAACCGTTGCCAGTTCTCCTTCGCCTGCGACGGCAAGAAGGACCTGATCAATAGCCCGGCGCACTACAAGCGGGCCAAGGAGATCGCCATGGCGGTCACCGCCGGGAAGATCTTCATCCCCGAGGTAGCCTCCTCGACCCACTACTACGCCCAGTACGTCAGCCCAGGCTGGGCGAAGACCATGGAGAAGATGACCAAGATCGGCCTGCACATCTTCTACCGCACCTATGGTGGGGGCTGGAGCTGAGCGGGTGGGTTCAGGCTCCGTGCTTTGCAGCCAAAGAGCGTCTGCGCGGCACCGAATGGACCACTGACGCGCGGGTCAGGATGTCGCACCTGCCTAACCCACTGAAATCCTGAATAAAAATACAATTGGCGTCAAGCCGGACCTCGGCTTGACGGGGAGGGGCGGCAAAACTATGTTGCCCGCGACTTTGAAGCGGACGGACGACGGTCGTGTCCGGGCAAGGGGGTTGCGGTGGCTGGCGGCGAGAAGCCGGACGAAACCGGAAGAACCGGGCCTGGAGCCAGGGATCGGCAGAGCGCTGCGGACCAGGATCTGGATAGCCGTCGGCAGAGGCTGGGAGCATCGCTCGCGGCCAGAGGCCACGGACCAAGCCAGGAGAGGACCGAAGCCCGAACGTCGAGCGTCGCCGGGTATGGGCAGGCGCTCAAGCTTTCGAGCGAATTCATCGCCGGCGTGGCGGTCGGGGCTGGCCTGGGCTGGTTCATCGATCGGCTGGCGGGGACTTCGCCTTGGGGGCTGATCGTCTTTCTTCTGCTCGGGTTCGCCGCAGGGGTGCTCAATGTGATGCGCTCGGCGGGGTTGATCGCAGAGGCCGGAGCAAAGGCGCCGAAGGCGCCCGAGAACGGCGGCAGGAACTGAATGCAAGCGGCGCCGAGCGCCGTGAGTCGAGGGGGGCCGAATGGCCAACGATCCGATCCACCAGTTTCACCTCACGGAACTCGTTCCGATCAACATCGGCGGACTCGATTTCTCCTTCACCAACTCCTCGCTTTTCATGGTTGCGACCGTGGCGGCGGCTGGCGCCTTCCTTTACCTGACCACGTCCAGCCGTGGCCTCGTGCCAAGCCGGCTGCAGTCCATCTCGGAGATGTCGTACGAGTTCGTCGCGAATATGCTGCGCGACGCCGCGGGGTCGTCCGGGATGAGGTTCTTCCCGATGGTGTTTTCGCTGTTCATGTTCGTGCTGGTTGCGAACCTGATCGGCCTCTTCCCCTATTTCTTCACCGTCACCAGCCACATCATCGTCACCTTCGCGCTGGCCCTGTTCGTCATCGGCACGGTCATCGTCTACGGCTTCATGAAGCACGGTTTTGGCTTCCTGAAGCTGTTCGTGCCGCAGGGGGTGCCCGGCATCCTGGTGCCACTGGTGGTGCTAATCGAGGTGATCTCCTTCCTCTCCCGGCCGATCAGCCTCTCCGTCCGTCTCTTCGCCAACATGTTGGCCGGACACATCACGCTCAAGGTTTTCGCAGGCTTCGTCACTTCGCTCAGCGCGCTTGGCGCCGTGGGTGTGGTCGGCTCGATCCTGCCGCTCGCCATGACGGTGGCGATCACCGCGCTGGAATTCCTGGTCGCCTTCCTGCAGGCCTACGTGTTCGCCGTGCTGACCTGCATGTATCTCAACGACGCGCTGCACCCTGGCCACTAAGCGGCCGGGGCGGGTGCCCGCCTCTCTAAACCCTAAGTTCTGCAACGGATTTTGAATCCACAAGGAGTTTGACATGGAAGTAGATGCAGCTAAGGCCATCGGCGCAGGTATCGCCTGCCTCGGCATGGGCGGCGCCGGTATCGGCCTGGGCACCATTTTCGGCAACTATCTGTCGGGCGCGCTGCGCAACCCGTCGGCTGCTGACGGCCAGTTCGGCCGCCTGATCTTCGGCTTCGCCGTGACCGAGGCGCTGGGCATCTTCTCGCTGCTCGTCGCCCTCCTGCTCCTCTTCACCTGATCTATTACGCGTGAAGCTTTAGCCGGCCGCCTCCTGCGGCCGGTCATGGACAGGACAAGAAGATGTTTGTGACACCTGGCTACGCTCAGGAAACCGCTCCCGTGGAGGGCGCAAGCCCCACCGGCCGGGCGCAACCCACTGGTGAAGGCCAGACCCCGGCGGAAGGTGCAAGCCCCGCGGGCGAGGCTCATCCTGCTACCAATGGGCACACTGAGGTGGGGCCGGAGGCGCAGGGCGGTGGTGCTTTCCCGCCGTTCGATTCTACCTATTTCCCGTCGCAGATCCTGTGGCTGGCGATCACCTTCGGTCTCTTCTACCTGTTCCTGAAAAGGGTGGTTCTGCCGCGTATCGGCGGTATCCTCGAGGTGCGACGCGATCGCATCGCCCAGGACCTCGATCAGGCCGCTCGCATGAAGGAAGAGGCGGACGCCGCGGTCGCTGCCTACGAGCAGGAACTGGCGGAAGCCAAGGCCAATGCCAATGCGATCGGCCAGCGCGCACGCGACGAGGCTCGGGTCGATGCCGATGCCGAGCGCAAGCGTGTCGAGGCAGACCTCGAGCGCAAGCTCGAGGAAGCAGAGGCGAGGATCGCCACGATCAAGTCGCGGGCTATGGGCGAGGTCGGGGTTATCGCCGAAGACACCGCCGAGACGATCGTTCGCGAATTGGTCGGCGGCAATGTCGACCGAGCCGAGGTCGCGGCAGCCGTCAAGGCGGCGCAGGGCTAGGAGACGCAGATGGATGCGACATTCTGGGCCTTCGTAGGCCTCATCATATTCCTGGCGATCGTCGTCTACATGAAGGTGCCAGGAATGATCGGCAAGTCGCTCGACTCGCGTGCGGATAAGATCCGCGCCGAGCTCGAGGAGGCGCGCCGCCTTCGCGAGGAAGCGCAGCAACTGCTCGCCGAATACCAGCGCAAGCGCAAGGAAGCCGAGAAGGAAGCGGCCGACATCGTCGACCATGCCAAGCGCGAGGCCGGTCTTCTGGTCACCGAGGCCAAGCAGAAGACGGAAGAGTATGTTGGCCGGCGCACCGCTCTCGCCGAGCAGAAGATCGGTCAGGCCGAGCGCGACGCCATCAACGAAGTGCGGGCGAAGGCGGTGGATATCGCCGTCGAGGCCGCGCGCAACGTGCTGGCCAGGAAGGTAGACGGCAAGGTGAGCGCCGACCTGTTCAACGCCTCGGTACGGGACCTGAAGACCCGGCTGAACTGAGAACGAGCCGAGGATTTCTCCCGATCCATGGAAAGAGCCGCCGTTCACGGCGGCTTTTTTGTTGGGCGTCCTTGGGGGGGGGTGGAACTCCAGATGCGTCCTTCGAGGCGACCCTGAGCGCGAGCCATGTAGTGGCGAGCAGTCGAAGGGGAGCCTAGAAGGACGCACTTCAACCTAGCGGGCTTTGTCAGGCGTCCACCAGAAGTTCGATCGTCTCTTCCACGACCACCTCGCCGTCGATCCGGAAAGGCGAGAAGCTGGTGCGGTGGATGCGCGGCACGGCGCCATGCAGATCGATGGCCGAACGATGCCGTTGGGTGGCGTAGCCCATATGGCTTTCGAAGCCGTAATGGACGTGCGAGCGGCCGCAATTATGCATCATGCGGTCCCGCATGACCTTGGCGACGATCGATGCCGCGGCGATCGACTGCGAGCGCTGGTCGCCCTTGACCAGAGCCTCGGCACCGCAGGTCAGCCCGGGCGGGACGTCGCGCCCGTCGATCAGTGCATGAAGCGGCCTGATCGCGAGCCCGCAGAGCGCGCGCCGCATGGCTTCAAGGCTGGCCCGCAGGATGTTGATGCGGTCGATGCCGCCGGCGCTCACCGAGGAGACAGAGACGGCGGACGCCTTCTTCAATATTTCCGCGAACAGTTCGTCCCGGCGCTCGGCCGTCAGCCGCTTGGAATCGTCCAGGCCGTCGGGGATCTTCTTCGGATTGAGGATTACGGCGGCCGCCACGACGGGCCCCGCGAGTGGGCCGCGCCCAGCCTCGTCCAGCCCGGCCAACGGCCACAGCCCCCGCTTCATCGCCTTCTTCTCATAGGAGAAGTCGGGCCTGAACGTAAGCTCGAAGAGGGGCGGAGAATCGGAGAATGAGCGAGGCATTTGGCGGCGACACTCGCATCCGCTCCGATTCTCCGCAAGGCCTTCCCGGCCGTCGGGGCTGCGGGCGGGGAAGGCGTTAGCGCGACAGTCGGCATTAGGGCGTCGGGGACATGCTTCAGCAGACCGTGCGGGATGCTCTTCCGACTGCCTATTGCCGACTGCCTCATAACAACATCAACTGTTCATCCTTCTCCTCACTCTTGAAAAGGTCGGTCCTGAGCTGTGTGCGTTCCTGGTTGAGGCCGAGGCGCTTGGCGGCGATCTCGATGCGGCGACTGATCTGCCAGGCGTAGGGCCCGGAGCCCTTCATTCGCTTGCCCCACTCCGAATCGTAGTCCTTGCCGTCGCGCATGGAGCGGATGAGCGACATCACGTGCCGGTAGCGGTCCGGATAGTTGCGCAGCAGCCAGTCCTTGAAGATGGGGCTCACCTCCAGGGGCAGGCGCAGGATGACGTAGCCCGCCTCCCGCGCGCCCGCATGTGCAGCCGAATCGAGGATCCGCTCGATCTCATGGTCGTTGAGGCCGGGAACCACCGGCGCCACCATCACCGAAGCCGGCACTCCGGCCTCGCTCAGTGCCCGGATCGCCTCGAGCCGCTTGGCCGGCGTGGACGCGCGCGGCTCCATGGTGCGGGCCAGCATGCGGTCGAGCGTCGTCACCGAGAGCGCGACCTTGGCCAGCCCTTTCTCGGCCATCCTGGAGAGGATGTCGATGTCGCGAACCACCAGCGCCGATTTTGTTACGATGCCGACCGGATGCTGCCGCGCCTCGAGCACTTCGAGGATCTCGCGCATGATCCGATACTTCTTCTCGATCGGCTGATACGGGTCGGTGTTGGTGCCGATGGCAATCGTGCGCGGCTGATAGCCCTTCTTCGAGAGCTCGTTGTCGAGGAGCCGCGCCGCATCTGGCTTGGCGAACAGCTTTGACTCGAAGTCTAGGCCCGGGGAAAGCCCCATATAGCTGTGGCTCGGCCGGGCAAAGCAGTAGACGCAGCCGTGCTCGCAGCCACGATAAGGATTAATCGACCGGTCGAAGGAGATGTCAGGCGAGTTGTTGCGGGTGATGATGTTGCGCGGCCGCTCGACCTGCACTTCGGTCTTGAATGCGGGCAGTTCCTCGAGCGTTTCCCAACCATCGTCGAAGACATGCCGAGTGATCGGCTCGTAGCGGCCAGTCGGGTTCACGCCCGCGCCGCGGCCACGCCGGCGGTCGTCGCCGATCCTCACGCCACTTTCTTCGATCACGGCATTCGCCATCTCCGCCCGGCCTTCGCCGAAAGCGGCGATGTCGGCGCGCACCACCTGCTCCATTCTGGCGCGCTGCCACGGCGTCTCTGCTGGCTGTCGAATCGCGATGACCATGAAACTATTCCTATTTTGCGAAAGAGAACAAATCAAGAACCAATCGGTTCCCTTTTAGGCCACCGACGTCACGTGTCAGCGAGCTCTCGGCTAGTATGCTGCACCGCAAAACTGGTGCTACGCCGCAAACTTCGGTATTTGGTGGGCATGCTCTCCGTGCTGATCGAGACTAAGAACGACGAGGAGGGGCTGGCGCGCACGCTCGCCTCGCTGGTGGGCGCAGCGGTCGAGGGCGTTGTGCGGGATGTGATCGTCTGCGATGGCGGTTCGACCGACCAGACCCGTCAGGTGGCTGACCATGCAGGTTGCCAGTTCCTCGCCGGAGGCGGGATCGCCGCTGGAATCCGGAAGGCGAAGGGGGAGTGGCTGCTCCTGCTGGAACCGGGTGCGAGACTGGGGGAAGGCTGGACCGATGACGTGATTGCTCACACAGCAGAGGCGTCCACCCCCGCCCGGTTCACCTGTGCCTCGGGCGAACGCGGCTCGTTTCTCGCGCGTTTGTTCTCGCGCAGGAGGCCTTTGGCCGAAGCATTGCTGATCAGGAAGGGCCAGGCAGTCGTGCTCTCAAAGAGGGCTGAAAGCGCGGAGGCAATCGCACAGGCGGTGAGTGCGAAACGGCTCAGGGCAGAGCTGTCACCGGCGCCGCCGCGATAATCGGTCGTCTTGGCCGGACTTGACCTTCGATCAAGCCGAGCCACCGCTTCCGCGCCTCAGGTGCTCGTCGAGGCGCGGCATGATCTCCACGAAGTTGCAGGGCATGTGGCGGTAGTCGAGTTGCTGCTTCAGGATGCCGTCCCAGGCGTCCTTGCATGCCCCGGGCGAACCGGGCAGCGCGAAGACGAAGGTGGCGTTGACGACGCCGCCGGTCGCCCGCGACTGGATCGTCGAGGTGCCGATCTTGTCGTAGGAGATACGGTGAAAGACTTCCGAAAACCCGTCCATCTTCTTCTCGAAGATCGGCTCCAGCGCATCCGGGGTCACATCGCGGCCGGTGAAGCCGGTGCCGCCGGTGGTGATCACCACATCGACGCCATCGTCTTCCGTCCATGCCAGCACCTTCTCCCGGATCTTCTCGACGTCGTCGCTGACGACGGCGCGGTCTGCAAGGATGTGCCCGGCTTCGATGATGCGGTCGGCGAGCGTCTGCCCTGACTTGTCGTCGGCCAGCGTGCGCGTATCCGAGACGGTCAACACGGCGATGCGGACTGGAATGAACTCTCTGGCTGTGGCGGACATTGACGCTCTCCCGATGACGACCCTTTAGCGATCAGCCGGCTACACCGACCGGACCACCCGACCCGCCGGTTTCCGTCGCGATCACGAACCAGTCGTGCTGTTGCTTCGAGATGATAGCCGCAGCGCGTTCGGCCGCTGCGGCGCTGGGAAACAGGCCGAAGCAGGTCGCGCCCGAGCCGGACATCCGCGCCAAGCTGGCGCCACTGACGCGGAGGGCGGCGAGCGCTTCTCCGATGACAGGCGCAAGACCGGCCGCCGGTTCCGACAGGTCGTTGCGGGTGGCCTGCAGCCATTCGATCAGGACCGCGTCGTTTGCCTTCTGCGGGAGCGGCGGCAATGGCGCGTTGTCGTGGCTCTTCAGCGCGCCGAACACGGCCGGGGTCGAGACCGGCACGCGCGGATTGACCAGGACCATGCGCAGCACCGGGAAACCGGCACGTTCCTCGATCTGCTCGCCGATACCACGAGCGATCAGGGGCCGGCCGCGCACGCACATGGGCACGTCAGCGCCGAGGGATGCCCCGATCCTGGACAGCTGGGCGCCGTCGAGGTCGAGCTTCCATAGCCGCGTCAGCGCCCGCAGCACCGCGGCCGCGTCGCTCGATCCTCCGCCCAGGCCGGCCATGGCGGGGATGTTCTTCTCCAGGAAGATCAAAACCGGCGGGGTGTTCTCATAGCCGGCCACCTCTCGCAGCGCCTCGCGCGCCCTGACGGCCAGGTTCTCCCTTCCGTCCGGCGCATCGCCTGCGAAGGGTCCAGCGAGGCTAAAAGCGTCATGCGGCGCCGGAGCGACCGCGACCTGGTCGCCGTAGGCCGTGAAGACGGAAAGGCTCTCGATCAGATGGTAACCATCGGGCCGCCGCCCAACCACATGTAGGGCAAGATTGATCTTGGCGGGTGCCGCTTCGGAGACGGCCCTCGTAGCTGAGGTCATGTGCGGGCGGTCAGTCGTTGGCGGGACGGTATTCGCCGGTCTTGGGGTCCAAGACCAGGGTGCCGCAGGCCCCGGTTTTCGCCTGCTTCTCGTGACGCTTGATCTTGGCGGTCACGCGCTCCGCTTCGCGGACGAATGCCCTATAGCCCAGATAGGCGGCGGCGCCGACCGCGGCGAAGAAGATGAGCTGCGGCATGACCATTTCTCCCTTGAGCCGACCATCCGGCGCGAGCGGTCAGATCGGCTGGATGACATGATAATCGTAATCGCGTGGGCCATCAAAGCCCGAATCGGCTCCACAGGGCGCGCTCTTCCATCACCTCCACGAGACCCGTGGCGACGCTGCCGGCTGCCTCCGCGATCCGCCCCTCGGACTGTGATCCGAACAGGGCGAGCCGGCGCCCGAACAGCCCGCGCGGCGGAGCGATCAGCTTCAGCTGGGTCTTGTCGCCATAGCGGTTCTTGAGGAAGCCGCGCATGTCGCCGAGGCCGTCCACCAGACCGAGTGCCAGCGCCTTCTTTCCGCTCCAGAACATTCCGGTGAACAGATCCGGGTCATCGGCCAGGTTATCGCCGCGGCGTTCCTTGACGAGGTCGATGAATGTGTCGTGAACCTGCAGCTGCAATGCCTTGAGCGTTTCGATGTCCTCTTCCCGCTCCGGGCGGAACGGGTCGAGAATCGACTTGTTGCTGCCGGCCGTATGGACGCGCCGCTCGATGCCGAGCTTCTTCAGGAGTTCCGGAAAGCCGAAGGAGGCGGTGATCACTCCGATCGAGCCGACGATCGAGGAGGGGTCCGCGATGATCTCGTCGCCCGCGACTGCGATCATGTATCCGCCCGAGGCCGCCACGTCCTCGACGAAGACGAAGACCTTCTTGTTCTTCTCCTGGGCGAGATCGCGGATGCGCGTAAAGATCAGCCGCGACTGGACCGCCGAGCCGCCGGGCGAATTGATCGAGATCGCCACGGCTGGAGCATCCTTGAGGGCGAAGGCCTTTTCCAGCAGCCCGGCGACCGTGGCTAAGGACAGGTTCTGCCGGAACTGCCCTCCGCCAGCCATGATCGTTCCGTTTAGGCGAACGACAGGAATGGTGACCCCGTCCGACCGCATGGACTTGGGCAGGAGGCGGCGGAAGAAGGACGTCACGCTGGAGCGCTCCATTGTTGTTGATGGCACCACGCATGTAGGAATTGACGCGTTCCGCGCAATGCCGGTGATCAATCGTCGAACAGCGAGGACTCTCCGGACAGGATTGCGTCGGCTTCAGCAGTGAAACTTTGGTCCTCCTCCCGGTGGAGGACAAGCGGCGGCATGATCGACGGGGCACCACGCGCGCCGCGGATCGCGCGCACGACGATCCGGATCGCCGGGCGGGAGAGCGTCGCATAAACGGGCAGGATCTCGGCGCCGCCGAACCGGCCCGAGAGGGCTGTGAGAATGTCTGCCAGCGAGGAAGGGCGGGCGATCAGGGCGACCTTGCCGCGCGGCTTCAGGACGGCGGCGGCGCTGCGCAGCCAGTCGGCGAAGACCGACCCGCTGCCGACATGCGCCTCGCGCCGCAGTTCGTTTGGCGTGGAGCGGTCGATCGGCTCGTTGAAGGGCGGGTTCATCAGCACGAAGTCCGCCGAGCGGTCCCTCAGCCCCGCCGCCTCTCGTGCTCTGCCGGCGAGCGACACGTCGGTCTGCAGTATGTCGATGCGGGAGGCGAGATGGGAATTCCCCGCGTTGGCGAGCGACAGCCTGGCGAATGACACCATCTCGGGCGAGCGCTCGACGAGAAGGACGCGCGCCGCCGGACAGCGGGCCGCCACGGCGAACCCGACCGCGCCAGCGCCCGCCCCGAAATCCACCGCCATCCCCGCAAAACCCGAGGGCGTGGCCGCGGCAAGCACCAGCGCGTCCATGCCGGCCCGGTGCCCGCCCTTGGCGGGCTGGACCAGGAAGAAGCGGCCGCGATGGAAGCCGTCGACGGTGCGGTCCGTCAAAGGCTCGTCGCTAGGATCACTGCTCGTCAGCATGGAGCCACGGCGGCTCAGCCTTTTCGGATCTCGTGGCCGATCCCCGCGTCGACGAAGAGGCGCCTTGCGGCGTCTGCATCCTCCTCTGCCACGAGCAGCCGGCGCGGCAGGATTCCCAGCGAGCCGTCGGCAATGCTCATGTTCTGGTCGGCGACAAGGCAGTCGATTCCCGCGTCCCTGAGCAGCGCTTGGGCGAAAGACAGGACGACGGCGTCATTCGTGCGAAGAAGCTCGATCATGGAAATGAGAGTCGCAGCTAAATGGTGCCAAGTAAACCGGGGGCGCAGGGAGGTCTGTGCGAATCAACACTTGAGTCGGAGGGGCGGGAGGCACTAAACCTCGGCCGGACAAAGGCCGCCTTCGGCGACCTGTGACGGGGAGTGAATGTGTTGGGCGTCGTTCTCAATCTCGAAGACGGAAAGCGCGAACCCTCGATCAGGAAACTGATCGACCTCACGGCGGCCGGCTTGGGCGAGGTGAACAAGCTGATCCTGTCCAAGGCCGGATCAGACGTCGAGATGATCCCGGAAATCGCCAACCACCTGATCTCCTCGGGCGGCAAGCGTCTGCGGCCCATGGTGACCTTGGCCTCGGCGGAGATGTTCGGCTACAGCGGCGACGGTCACGTGAAACTCGCGACCAGTGTCGAGTTCATGCACACGGCGACCCTCCTGCATGACGACGTGGTCGACGAGAGCGACATGCGGCGCGGTCGCAAGACGGCGCGCACCATTTGGGGGAATCAGGCGAGCGTGCTCGTCGGAGATTTCCTGCTCGGCCAGGCCTTCCGGATGATGGTCGAGGTCGGCTCGCTCGATGCGCTCGACATTCTGTCCACGGCGGCGTCTATCATCGCCGAGGGCGAAGTCATGCAGCTTGCCGCGGCCAAGAACCTGGAGACCACCGAGGACGAATACTTTTCGGTGATCAAGGCCAAGACCGCGGCGCTGTTCTCGGCAGCCGCCGAGGTCGGTCCGGTGATCGCGGGCGCCTCCCGCAACGACCGCGCGGCGCTGCGTTCCTACGGCATGAATCTCGGACTGGCCTTCCAGTTGATTGACGATGCACTGGATTATGGCGGGGACACCAAGAAGCTCGGCAAGAATGTCGGCGACGATTTCCGCGAGGGGAAGGTCACGCTTCCGGTGATCCTCTGCTACCGCCGCGGTTCCTCCGAGGAGCGCGCCTTCTGGAAGCAGGCGATCGAGGACAACATCGCGGATGATGCGGCGCTGGAGAAAGCGATGGCGTTGATGGCCCGCCATGGAGCGATAACCGACACGATCGGCCGCGCGCGTCACTTCGGCGAGATCGCGCGCGATGCGCTGGCCCCGCTCCCGGCGACGACCTATAAATCGGCGCTGATCGATGTTATCGATTTCTGCATAAGTCGCGTGGTCTGATCGGCTGACGCCTCGACGGTCGCGAACCGGGCCGGTCGCGGTGAAGTGATGCGACACCGCAAAATGGCCATGCTTGTAGGATTGACCTCTGGACTATCCCCTGAGCAGGACGCGCCGGAAAGGACGATGATGCTTAAGCGAATGATCTGGCTTGCCAGCGTGTCGGCGCTGACCACCGCACTCCTGGTGGGCCCGCAGGCTATCGCAAAGCGCGCCCCCGAATCCGTCAATATCGGCTCTTTCACAGGCGCCTATCTGGCCGCCCGGGTCGCCGAAGTCGACAACGACATGGATTCGGCGATCGCCTACTATCGCCGCGCACTCGACTTCGATCCGAACAACCAGCAGCTTCAGCAAAGCCTGATGCTGGTTCTCATCTCCTCCGGCCGGTTCGACGACGCGCTTCCTCTCGCCGAGAAGCTGAAGACGGTACCCGAGGTTGAGCGCTTCTCCCGTGTTGCGCTGGCGGTCGATGCCATCCGCAAGAACCAGTACCGCGAGGCAGGCGACTGGCTGAAGCTCACCGTCGAGTCCGATCTCGACCGGTTGATCACCGGCCTGATGACGGCCTGGACCCAGGTTGGCCGCAACGACGGGGCTGATGCGCTCGCCGGGCTCGAGAGCCTGCAGGGTCCGGAGTGGTTCGAGCTCTTCGTCGCCCTGCATCGAGGCTTGGTTGCCGAAATGGCCGGCATGCCGGAGGAGGCGGATGCTGCCTACCAGGCTGCGATGGACAATGTGGCTGCGGGCGGAGCCGCGCCGGAGACCTGGCTGCGCGCAGCCGAGGCCTATGCCGGTTTCCTCGTCCGCAGGGGCGACAAGCAGGGCGCGCTGGATGTCCTCAGCAGGGCCGACGAGTTCTCGTCCGGGCGTCTTCCGCTGCAGGCACTGCGCAAGAAGATCGAGGCGGGCGAGAAGGTGGACCCCGTCATCGCGACCGTCTCGGATGGCGCCAGCGAGGTCCTGCTTGACCTCGGAGCGGCGCTCAACCGCGGCGGCGGCGAGCCCTTCGTCAAGATGTACCTGCAACTCGCGTTGGCGCTGCGGCCCGACAGCGACGCCGTCCTGCTCCAACTGGCATCGCTCGCCGAACAGCAGAACAATTCCGAGGAAGCGATCGCCTACTACGAGAAGATCCCGGCGGCGTCTCCGATCAGGCGCGCGGCGGAACTGCAACTGGGCCTCAATCTTGCCGACCTCAAGCGGCACGACGAGGCGATCATGCATCTGAAGATCCTGCTCGACGCCGAACCAGACGACATGCGGGCCTATCTGGCGCTCGGCGGCGTGTATGCTTCGAAGGAGGACTACAAATCGGCTGCCGAGGTTTATGACCGGGCGGTGGAGCGGCTGAAGGAGCCGACCGCGTCGAACTGGAATATCTTCTATCAGCGCGGCATCGCCTATGAGCGGCTGAAGCAGTGGGCCAAAGCCGAGCCGAACTTCAAGAAGGCGCTCCAGCTGTTCCCGAACCAGCCTCAGGTGATGAACTATCTCGGCTATTCCTGGGTCGACATGAACCTCAACCTCGAGGAAGCCCTCGATCTGATCCGTAGGGCGGTCGATCTCCGGCCGGGCGACGGCTACATCGTCGACTCGCTGGGCTGGGCCTACTACCGCCTGAACCGGTTCGAGGAAGCGGTGGTCGAACTGGAGCGGGCCGTTTCGCTGAAGCCGGACGACCCGGTCCTCAACGACCATCTCGGCGATGCCTACTGGCGCGCCGGCCGCAAGCTCGAGGCGACCTTCCAGTGGCGCCACGCCCGCGATCTGAAGCCGGAGCCGGACGTGCTTCTCAGCGTCCAGAAGAAGCTGGCGGAAGGGCTCCCGCCGATCGAAGGCAAGACCGCCCTGGATTCGGCGAAGCCTCAGCCAAAGGCGGCCGAGCCAAAGGGGTAAGAAAGGGGCGGGAAGCACGTCCTCCCGGTCGAAGCAGGAGCGTAAGCGACTGCGTAGACCCGGGATTCCATTCCGGAATCTTTGCGGTTGGCGCGCCGCTGCGCGTCCTGAACCGTTACGGAATGAATTCCGGCTCTCCCTCCGCATCGCTTCCGTCGGCCGGAATGACGCCGAAGGGTACTGCCCGGCTGCATTGCGTTTCCGGCAATTTGCCCTATATTCTTCGGCAGATTGCCGGAAGAGAGTATGGCCACTTCTGTAGCAGTATTTGAAAAGGTCGCACGCAAGCTGGGTGGGCCCGCTGTGCTCGGCGCTGATGTTCGCTCGCAGGCCGATCTAGCCATGCTGGTCAGGCGGCGGCTACCGCTGTCTGCCCTGAGGGGCCTTTCCGCCGCCGGTATAAGCGAGCAGGAGATCGAGCGCTTCGTCATCCCGCAACGCACCCGCAGGCACCGCGCGGAGAAGAACCAGCCGCTAACGGTTGAGGAATCCGATCGGGCCGTCCGGCTCGTCCGCATCCTGTCTCTGGCGGAAGAGGCCTTCGGCGACACCGAGAAGGCAAACCGCTGGCTGCGCAAGGGCCTCGCTGAACTGGGCGGCGAGGCGCCGCTCACGACGGCTGAGACCGAGGCCGGCGCGCGGGTAATTGAAACCATCCTTGGAAAGATTGCCTGGGGTGCCGCGGCCTGATGCGGCTGTGGCGGCTTTCCACTTTACAGTTCGCGGATGCATTCGACGGCGGCTATGGCCTGCGCTTCGATGGAAGATGGAATACTGTGGGTCGCCCCGTGACATACGCCGCGACCTCGCCATCGCTCTGCGTGCTCGAGAAGCTCGTTCATGTCGAGGATCCCGACCTTATGCCCTCGCTTGCGATGGTCGCCTATGAGGTAGCGGACGACGTTCCGTTCACGCGCCGCAACGTCGACGAGCTTCCCGCAGACTGGCGACGCCGGGAGGCTGAAACGCAGCGCATGGGCGACGAGTGGCTGGCCGGGCTCGAGGCCGCGATCCTGTTCGTTCCCTCGGCGGTCGTCCCCATTTCCGGCAGTCCGGATCAGAACGCGATCGTCAACCACCGCCACCCCGCGGCTGCGCTAATCACGATCAAGCGCATCGAGCCTTTCGGACTGGATGTTCGGCTGCTGTAGTCCGCGACAAGTCTACGACTGGTCCTGGGAGCCACCTTCGCCCGGCGGCGCAATTCGCCGCCAAACTTGACGCTCCAGCGCTGCGCCACTAGGACGGACCGTCTTTTCCGTCCCCTGCCGAGGACAACTCCGTGGCCCCGAAACTGCCCGACCATATGCATCCGACCCGCTCATTCCAGGGGCTCATCCTGACCCTGCACGAGTACTGGGCCTCCTATGGCTGCGTGGTGCTCCAGCCCTATGACATGGAGGTCGGCGCGGGTACCTTTCACCCCGCCACGACACTGCGCGCGCTGGGGCCAAAGCCCTGGAACGCTGCCTATGTCCAGCCTTCCCGACGTCCTAAGGATGGCCGCTACGGCGAGAACCCTAACCGGCTGCAGCATTACTATCAGTATCAGGTCATCCTGAAGCCGAACCCGCCGAACCTGCAGGAGCTCTATCTCGGCTCGCTGCAGGCGATCGGCGTCGACCCGCTGCTCCACGACATCCGCTTCGTCGAGGACGACTGGGAGAGCCCCACCCTCGGCGCCTGGGGGCTCGGCTGGGAATGCTGGTGCGACGGCATGGAAGTTTCGCAGTTCACCTATTTCCAGCAGGTCTGCGGCATCGAATGTGCGCCGGTCTCGGGCGAACTCACCTACGGGCTGGAGCGGCTCGCCATGTATGTGCAGGGCGTGGACAACGTCTACGACCTCAACTTCAACGGCCGCGAGGGGGCGGAGAAGGTCACCTACGGCGACGTCTTCCTGCAGGCCGAGCAGGAATATTCGCGCCACAACTTCGAGTACGCCGACACCGCCATGCTGCTGCGTCACTTCGACGACGCCGAGAAGGAGTGCCGGGCGCTGCTGAAGGCTGGAGCGCCCAGTCAGGGAGAGTTCCACCGGCTCGTCTTCCCGGCCTACGACCAGGCGATCAAGGCTTCCCACACCTTCAACCTGCTCGATGCGCGCGGCGTCATCTCCGTGACCGAGCGCCAGAGCTACATCCTGCGTGTACGCGAACTGGCGAAGGCCTGCGGCGAGGCGTTCCTGCGGACCGAAGCGGGCGGCGCGACTTACCTCTCCATGGATGGGGCAGGTCGCGCCGTAGACGCGGGTGGGAGTGTTTCGGCGGTCGTGTGATCCCGAAGCTAAACCGCATCAACATCGAGACCGTGCGCCGACTCCGTACCACGATGTCCTCCCCATCGAGGGGAGGGTAAGGAACCCACCGATGCCCGACCTACTTCTCGAACTCCGCTCCGAGGAAATTCCCGCCCGCATGCAGCGCAAGGCTGCCGGCGACCTCAGGAAGATGATCACCGACGGTCTGGTCGAGGCCGGTCTCACCTATGAGGCGGCGCGCGAATACTGGACGTCGCGCCGCCTTGCGCTCGACGTTCGCGGCGTCACGCCTCGCTCGAAGGACGTTCGCGAGGAGCGCAAGGGGCCGAGCACCAAGGCGCCCGAGCAGGCCATCCAGGGTTTTCTGCGATCGGCCGGGCTGACCGACATCTCGCAGGCGGAGATCCAGTCCGATCCGAAGAAGGGGGATTTTTATGTCGCCCGCATCGTCAAGCAGGGCCGGGCGGCCGAGGAGATCATCGCCGAGCTGGTTCCAGCGGTCGTCCGCGCCTTTCCCTGGCCGAAGTCGATGCGCTGGGGCGCGGCGTCTGGCCCGAAGGGCATCCGCTATGGCAACATCGAGGGCAGGGGCGGCGACACGCTGCGATGGGTGCGCCCGCTGCAGTCGATCGTCTGCACTTTTGGCCCCGAGACCGAGGACCCGGTCGTGGTCGATTTCGAGGTGGACGGCATCCGCTCCGGCAACGTCACCTACGGCCACCGCTTCCATGCGCCCGACGCCATTACGGTCCGCCGCTTCGACGACTACGCGGCGCGGCTGGAGGCCGCGAAGGTGATCGTCGACGCCGATCGCCGCAAGGAGATCATCCTGGCGGACGCCCGCAACCTCGCCTTCGCCAACGGCCTCGATCTGGTCGAGGACGAGGGGCTGCTGGAAGAGGTCTCCGGGCTGGTCGAGTGGCCGGTCGTGCTGATGGGCGGATTCGACGAGGATTTTTTGGAGATCCCGCCGGAGGTCATTCGGCTGACCATCAGGGCCAACCAGAAGTGTTTTGTCTGCGCCTCCACCTCCCCCTCAAGGGTTGAGGGGGCGCTCTCCAACCGCTTCATCCTCACGGCCAATATCGAAGCCAAGGATGGCGGGGCTGAGATCGCCCATGGCAACGGCAAGGTGGTGCGCGCGCGGCTTTCCGATGCGCTCTATTTCTGGAAGACCGACCAGCACGACCTGCCAGACCTCGGCGAACTGAAGGTCTCGGTCGAAAAGTTTGGGCTCGACCTCGAAAAGCCGCTCGACCAGCGCATGGCCCGGCTCGACCATCTCAACGTCACCTTCCACGCCAAGCTGGGCACGCAAGGCGAGCGCGTGGAGCGCATCCGCCGGCTGGCGCGCGAGATCGCGCCGATCGTCGGCGCCGATCCCGACCTCGCCGAGCGGGCGTCGGTGCTGGCCAAGGCCGATCTGCAGACCGAGGTGGTTGGCGAATTCCCTGAGCTTCAGGGCGGCATGGGCCGCAAATATGCTGCTCTCCAGGGCGAGCCCCCTTCGGTCGCCGCGGCGATCGAGGAGCACTACAAACCGCAGGGGCCGTCCGACCGCGTTCCGACCGACCCGGTATCGATCTCGGTGGCGCTCGCCGACAAGCTCGACACGCTGGTGGGTTTCTGGGCGATCGACGAGAAGCCCACGGGGAGCAAAGACCCTTATGCGCTAAGAAGGGCGGCGCTGGGGGTGATCAGGATCGTGGTCGAGAATGGGGTGAGGCTGAGCCTTTCCGGCAGAACAGATACGGCGATTGAAGAGTTCGCCTGCCAGATCGCTGACGCTGGGCGGGCCGCCATTGCCCATCGCAATCCCGATGGCTCTATCACCCTTAAGAGGTCGAGGGATCGCATCCTTGCTGAAGAGCATCCCAGTTTCGCTTTTAGCCGAACTCTAATTCACGATGGCCTCGAGAGGGGTGAGTTCGCCATCACGCAGGACGCTTTGGGAAGTGATCGGCTGGAATGGAAACCAAGGCGCGAGATCGTTTCTGACCTCCTCTCCTTCTTCCACGACCGCCTGAAAGTTTACCTCCGCGACCAGGGCGCGCGCTATGACCTGATCGATGCGGTGCTGGCGAGTGGCGGGTCCAACGACGACCTCCTCACCATCGTCCGCCGCGTGGAGGCGCTGGGCACCTTCCTCGACACCGAGGACGGCAAAAACCTTCTGGCCGGCACCAAGCGCGCCGCCAACATCCTTGCTGCCGAAGAGAAGAAGGATACGCGCATTGCCGAAGCGGTCGACCCTGCGCTGTTCCGCGAGGACGCCGAGATGGCGCTCTACGAGGCCGTGAACCTCGCCGAGAGCAAAGCGGGGCAGGCCATCCAGGACGAAGACTTTTCGGCCGCCATGCGCGCGCTCAGCGCGCTGCGCGCGCCCGTCGACTCGTTCTTCGACCGTGTCCTGGTGAACGACGAGGATCCGGCGATCCGCGCCAACCGCTTGGCGCTGCTCGCCCGCATCCGCGCCGCCACCGGCCAGGTTGCGGATTTCTCGAGGATCGCGGGGTAGGGGCTGTTTCGGGCCAGCTCAACTGAACACATAGACCGCCAGCCCCACCGCAAGCAGCGTGAGGACTGACGTGCTCATCCCCAGCATGGGCAGCCAGGCGGGCGGCGCGACACCGCGGGTCCGCGACCGCGCATTGATGAAGTTGATCGCCGCGGCCACCAGAAGCAGCAACGCCGCCACGCCGAGCTTGGCGTGGAACGCCCAGCCGAGGTTGGTCCCGGAGTAGTAGCCGAGATAGAGCCAGAGCCCTGAAAGCCACAGGAGGATGATGCCGCCAAGCGCCATGCGGGCGAGGGCGGGGCGCAGTGCCGCAAGTTGCGTGGTCGACTCTCCGGCGCTGCGCCTGATCTGCCGGGCCACGGCCATCGAGGCGAAGCCGGCGCCCGCGCCGAGCATCAGCCCGAGAAAGTGCAAAAACTTCGCGAATTCCACTGTCCGTCCATCCCCATTGGAGCCTGCCGAAAGGTGACGACCGAACCGGCCGGCGTCAAGCTGGTCACGCAATGCACGCGTGGATTGCTTGGCTTCTGCCGCCTATTCCGGCCTTATGACCCGCGACGACGGTGCGGGCGTCGGAGGCGCCTGATCCGGGGATGGCTGGTCTGCCGCCGGTTTGCCGGTTCCGGATTGCTGCCCCGTCCCGCCACTGGTGCCCTTTGGTCCTGGTGCATTGGCCTGAACGGGATGAGGCTTTCCGTCAGGTCCGGCTGGAGTCTTGGCGGCCTCGGCAACGGGCGGCTTCGCCGTGCCGAACGGATCGCCGACGATACCGCCGCGAATGACCATAGGGGTCGAGGGAACGAACGGCCGGGTCGGCTGCTTTACGGCTGCCACCTTTTCGCTGGTCACGCTGGGCTCAAGCCCCTGGTACGCGATGACCGAAGGGCTGATCGAAACGAGCTTTGCCGGAATCGGCCGGGATACGGGTGCTGCCTCGCGTCCGTCAGGCGCCAGCAGGTCCGGCGGCGGATACGCCAGCAGTGCGACATTCTCCGGTGGCCGCGGTGCGCCGCGCAGCGTGATGATCGACGGGCTGCTCTTCGGCGGCGCGACGCTGACGAAAGACGACGCGCTGGCGCCCCCTGTCGACAGGGCGAGAAGTGCAGATGTCCAAACGATCAGCCGCAAAAATGCCGCTCCCGAGAAATCCTGCAATTGACTTTGCGCGCGTCGAAGTCGATGCCTGACTGGCGCGCATGGTAAAGCAAGGTCATTGAGGAAAGCCTCACGAGGCCGGCGAAGCTATGATCGAGCATGAGTTTCTCCCAAGAGGGTTAATCATTGGTGGTTGAGGTGGTGCCTGCATCCGTGGCTCTTGAGCCGGCTGTCGCGCTGCTCGAGGCTGGCGATCTCGTGGCCATGCCGACCGAGACGGTCTACGGGCTGGCCGGCGACGCGACCAACGGGGCGGCGGTGGCCCGCATCTTTGAGGCGAAGGGGCGACCCCGTTTCAATCCGCTGATCGCTCACGTCGCGTCGATTGCGATGGCCGAGGAGATCGCCAGTTTCGATCCGCTCTCCCGCAAATTGGCCGAGGCCTTCTGGCCCGGACCGATCACGATCGTCCTGCCACTGCGCGCAGGCTCAAAAGTGCATCCGCTCGCGACGGCCGGGCTGGACACAGTGGCGGTGCGCATGCCCGACGGCTTTGCCCGCGAACTCATCGGCCGATTCGGCAGGCCGCTGGCAGCACCCAGCGCCAACCGCTCGGGCCGCATCAGCCCGACGACCGCGGCGGCGGTGGCCGACGACCTCGGCGACCGGATACGCCTGGTCGTCGATGGCGGGCCGGCGCCTGTCGGGGTTGAGTCGACGATCGTCAAGGTTGAGGACGGACAGGTCCGTATTCTTCGTCCCGGCGGCATCTCGGCCGAGGAGATCGAGGCGCTCATCGGTGCACCGGTGCTGCGCCAGACGGGCAAAGGCACGATCGAGGCGCCGGGCATGATGACTTCGCATTATGCCCCGCACGCTTCGGTCAGGCTCAATGCAGCGAATGTGCGTCCTGGCGAAGCATTGTTGGCATTCGGACCTAATCGTGCGGCGGGCGCTGGAAAAGCGATTGCCGTGCGCAATCTCTCGGAGCGCGGCGATCTCCGAGAGGCGGCGGCCAACCTGTTCTCCTATCTCGACGAACTGGATCGGGCTGGCGCCGGCACGATCGCCGTGGAGCCGGTTCCGATTGCGGGCCTGGGCGAGGCGATCAATGACAGGCTGATGCGCGCCGCCGCGCCGCGCGACCTCGACAGGACGTGAGTATGACCGTTTCGGACGACCCGAGCTTCAACGCCCTCCTCGAGCGCTTCGCCGCCATCGTCGGCGATCGCCATGCCCTGAGAGACAGCGCCGACATGGCGCCCTTCGTGAGCGAGCGCCGGGGCCTGTGGCCAGGAGTTGCCGCCATGGTGCTGCGCCCCGGCAGCGTCGATGAGGTGAGCCGCATCCTCAAGCTCGCGAGCGAGACCGGCACGGTCATCGTGCCGCAGGGCGGTAATACCGGGCTGGTCGGCGGCGGGATGCCGGACCGTTCCGGCCGCCAGATCGTGCTTTCGCTGTCGCGGCTCGATCGCGTCCGCGAGATCGATCCTCTCTCCAACACCATCACCGTGGAGGCCGGCCTGACCCTGCAGGCGCTGCACGAGGCGGCGGATGGTGCGGACCGCTATTTTCCGCTCTCGCTTGCCTCGCAGGGCTCCTGCCAGATCGGCGGAAATCTCTCCACCAATGCCGGTGGAACGGCTGTGCTCGCCTACGGCAATGCGCGCGAGCTTTGCCTTGGAGTGGAGGTCGTGCTCCCTACAGGCGAGGTGCTGGACGATCTTCGCAAGCTCAAGAAGGACAACACCGGCTACGACCTGAAGAACCTGTTCATCGGTGCGGAGGGAACACTGGGCGTGATCACGGCGATGGTCCTAAAACTGCTGCCGAAGCCCCGCGGGCGAGAGGTGGCCTTCGTCGGCCTGGATTCGCCCTCGGCCGCGCTCGACCTCCTAAACCGGGCGCTGGACCGCGCCGGGACCGGGCTTACCGGTTTCGAACTGATCGGCAGGCGGCCGGTCGAATTCATGCTGAAGCACGTTCCGGACGCGATCAGTCCGCTGGCGGGCGATTGGCCCTGGTACGTGCTGATGGAGATCTCTTCCGGGCGCTCGGCCGAGGATGCACGGGAGAGCATCGAGGAGATCCTGGGCGAGGCGCTGGAAGCCGGCCTGATCGGGGACGCGGCGATCGCGGAAAACCTGACCCATGCGGACGCCTTCTGGAAGCTGCGGGAAGGCGTATCTGAGGCCCAGCGATATGAAGGCTTTTCCATAAAGCACGACATCTCGGTGCCTGTAGCTTCAATTCCGGTCTTCATCGAGAGAGCCGGAGAGGCCGTCGCGTCGGTGTGCAAGGACGCGCGCGTCGTCTGCTTCGGCCACATGGGCGACGGCAACCTGCACTACAACATCTCGCAGCCGGCAGGCGGCGACCCCGAAGAGTTCAAGGCGCTGTACCGGCCGATGAACAAGTCGGTGCACGACGTCGTGCGCGCGCTGAACGGCTCGATCTCCGCCGAGCACGGCATCGGCCAACTGAAGCGCGACGAACTCGCCGCCACGGCGCCGCCGATCGCTCTGGATCTGATGCGCCGGATCAAAGCGGCCTTCGATCCGGCCGGAATCATGAATCCGGGCAAGGTGATCTGAGCCGGAGCTACTCCAAAGGCTGCTAGTCACAGACGCGCGCGGGCGGCACCGGGATCGGGTGCGGCGGCGGTGCCGGCGGCACTGGATCCGGCGCCGGATCGGGCTCGGGGAACGGGCGGGGCGGCATCGAAAACATTGGCGGTCCTCCACGGCCTCAAACGCGTTGCAGGCCGTGTTGTTCCGCTGCAGGACACGGCGCAGGATTTACTAAGCGTTTGGAGATGTTGCCGAATCCCTGCCGTAGGTTGCGTTCCGATAACCATCGCGGAGATCAGCAAAATTTAACGCAGTTCATAAGGCGGCCAGTAACGCGGGCCGGCTAGGCTCCTCAGCATAAAGAGCCCGGGAAAACCGGGACAGGGAGACCGGAACACCGGCTCTCGAGAGTTGCAGGAGAGTCTGTCGAATGAACACCGGACTGAAGCCAGTCTGGGCCGGGCGCAACATGCGCCTGGACCCTTCCCGTCTGCCGCAGGTGGTGACTTATGCCACGCGCGACGATCTTGGCGACGTGACGTTTACGATCGATCATCGCGGCGCGGTGCTGCGCCGGTTCCTGGACCGCAGCCAATTGCCGGTCACGGTGGCGCTGCCGGCGCGCGCCTTCCGCGGCGTGGCGGCACGGGCGATCGAAGACGCGGAAGGAAACGTGACGGTCACGCTGGAACTGCTGCATCGCGATCCGATGCTGTCCGTGCCGCTGCTGGTCGCGGACAATCTGGAGGACATCGCGGCCGACTGGCGCGCCTGGTCCGAGGCCTTCGGCCTGCCGATGCTTCTGGTCGAGTCCGACGGGGTGGCCCGCACACTCGAGGAATCGCTTGGCAACGCGATCAGGAAGCTGCCGCCTCAGGAGCGGCGACATGGACGGGCGACGAAACTGCGCCGTCCGCGTTTCCTGATGCGCCGCCGGATGGGCGATCTGGGCCTGCGCCTCATCGTAGAGGGACAGGAGATCATCGCGCACTGCTGAGCGCGGAGCGCCCAGCGTGGCTTGCTAAGCCGCAATCGCCGGCTTCATCGCCATCCACACGGCTCCGCCGAGGAGGCCCAGGAAGATGAGCAGGCCGACCACGTTGTTCGACTTGAACAGTGCCAGGCACTGGTCGGGATCGTCGATGTCGAGCATGCGCACCTGGCGCGCCATGTGCGCGCCAGCGGCAACCAGCCCGGCCAAGGCCGGAAGCGGCGCTTCCGCCGCGTCGAATGCCAGCGCGAACAGGCAGAGCGCTCCGGTGTAGAGGCCGGTCAGCCAGAGCTTGGTATTTTCGCCGAACAGCCGCGCCGTCGAGCGCACGCCGACCAGAGCGTCGTCCTCCTTGTCCTGGTGGGCGTAAATCGTGTCGTAGCCGATAACCCAGAGGACCGATCCGATATAGAGCAGGATCGCCGGGCCTTCGATATCGCCGAATTCGACCGCCCAGCCCATCAGCGCACCCCAGGAGAAGGCAAGGCCCAGAACGAACTGCGGCCAGTCGGTGATACGCTTCATGAAGGGGTATGCAGCGACAACGAAGAGCGAGGACATTCCCAGGCCGATCGCGAAACCATCGAACTGCAGCAGGCCGGCGAGCCCGACCAGAGCCTGCAGCGCAAGGAACAGCCAGGCCTGGCGCCGACTCACCTGGCCGGAAGGCAAGGGCCGGGAACGCGTGCGCTCCACCTCGGCGTCGATGCCCTCGTCGACGAGGTCGTTGTAGGTGCAGCCTGCCCCGCGCATCGCGATGGCGCCGACGAGGAAGAGCAGCAGCGTGACCGGCGAGGGGAGGAGGTCCGCAAATGAATCGCCGGGTCGCGCATAGGCGCTCGCCGCCAGCGCCGTCGACCACCAGCAGGGCCAGAGCAGGAGTTGCCAGCCGATCGGCCGGTCCCAGCGAGCAAGCTGCGCATAGGGCCACGCCCATCGGGGAAGCAGCCGATAGGCCCAATGGCGGCTCGGCGCATCTGCGACGCGACCCTGGCCGGTGCGGGATTGTATGGTTTCCATGGAATCTGAGTGGCAGCGTGCGGAACTTCCGTCAAGCAAGCGGCGTTGGGCGGGCGGCCGGTGATACCGTATCTTTTGCAGCATAGCCCTCAGATTGCCTTGCAGCAGTGTCGTAGTCCCCGAGCTAGGGAGGCCACCTCGTTCGGAGACTAGATAGATGCTTCGCATCCTCATACTCATATGTTCGTCGCAGGTATCGCCGCAGGACTGTCAGCGCGAAACCGCCCTCGACCTGATCAGCGGACCGCAGGTCAACAGCGTGTTCTCTTGCGCCATGCAGGGCCAGGCCGTCCTGGCGAGCACCGCGAACATCGGCCGGCGCCCGAACGAGTACGTCAAGATCGGATGCGAGCATCTAGACGGGCCGGACACTTCGCAACAGCTCTGAGTGCTTCTTGGGAGGCTGCATCGCGCTTAAGCGATGCAGCCTCGCCGACGCTGGACTGGGCAGGCTGTGACACTCTGACGATCATGCCGAGACCGCTGGTCGCCCCAGAGGCTTGTCTTGCAACCGATGTACAGGTATATGTACAACTTAATCGGAGGGCCTCCCATGTCCTATGTCACCTTCACAGATCTGCGGAATAACCTCGCCTCTCATCTCGACAAGGTCGAGCAGGACCGCGCCGAATTGATCGTGACCCGCCAGGGGCACGAGCCGGCGGTGATCGTATCGCTCGCCGACTGGGAAGGGATGAAGGAGACCCTCCATCTGCTTAGCTCACCCGTCAACGCGGAGCGCTTGCTCGCGTCGATCGCTGAACTGGATGCAGGCAAGGGGGTCGAGCACGACCTCATCGATCCGTGAGGATCATCTTCTCGTCTCGTTCCTGGACCGACTACACGCATTGGCAAGCCGCTGATCCCGCAATCGCCGCCAGGATCAACGAACTCATCAAGGAGATCTCACGGCACCCTTTTGTGGGGATCGGCCGGCCGGAGCCGCTCCGCAGCGAACTTTCGGGCTGGTGGTCCCGGCGCATCGACCACGAGCATCGGCTTGTCTACCGGGTCACGGGCAAGGGCGACCAGCAGGCGATCGAAATCTCCGCCTGCCGCCTTCATTACAGGAAATAGGCTGCCCCCGAACGGCGCTTGCCCGCAACGAAGCTTTTGTAGCCGCATCCGCTTGACCATCTGAGGTTCAGACAATAGCGGCACGGCTCAGGCAGCTTCAGCGAGGTTTCGCAATGAACGTTCTTCTGATTGGCTCCGGCGGCCGCGAGCATGCGCTGGCCTGGAAGCTGTCAGCCTCGCCCCTGCTTGGAAAGCTCTATGCTGCCCCGGGCAACCCCGGCATCGCCAGGGAAGCCGAAATCGCCGCCCTGGACGCCGAGGATCACGGCGCAGTCGCGAGCTTCTGCAAGGAGAAGGACATCGGACTGGTCGTGGTCGGTCCCGAGGCGCCGCTTGTGGCCGGTCTGTCGGATCACCTCAGGGCGGCCGGAATTCGCGTCTTCGGCCCCTCGCAGGCAGCCGCCAGGCTGGAGGGGTCCAAAGGCTTCACAAAAGATCTCTGCGCCCGTTTCGCCATTCCGACCGCCGCCTATGGCCGGTTTCAGAACGCCGAGGACGCCAAGGATTATGCCCGCGCCCGAGGCGCACCGATCGTCGTCAAGGCGGACGGTTTGGCGGCCGGCAAGGGTGTCACCGTGGCGACGACGCTCGATGAAGCGCTGGCCGCGATCGACGCCTGTTTCGACGGCGCTTTCGGCGGCGCCGGAGCCGAGGTGGTGGTCGAGGAATTCCTGACCGGGGAGGAGGTCAGCTTCTTCTGCCTCTGCGACGGCAGGACCGCTCTCCCCTTCGGCAGCGCCCAGGACCACAAGCGCGTCGGCGACGGCGACACCGGCCCCAACACCGGAGGCATGGGCGCCTATTCGCCGGCCCCGGTGATGACCCCGGCGATGTCCGAGCGGGTGATGCGGGAGATCGTCGAGCCGACGATGCGCGGCATGGCCGAACTGGGCTCTCCCTTCTCGGGAGTCCTCTTCGCCGGGCTGATGATCACGGCCGACGGTCCAAAACTCATCGAATACAACGTCCGTTTTGGCGATCCCGAGTGCCAGGTCCTGATGATGCGGCTGAAGGACGATCTGCTGATTCTGCTCAATGCGGCCGCCGATGGGCAACTCGCCCACATGTCGGCGCGATGGTACGCCGAGGCGGCGCTCACCGTGGTGATGGCTGCGAAGGGCTATCCGGGTGCGGTCGAGCGCGGCAGTGTGATCGGCGGGTTGGACCGCGTCCCGGAAGGCGTCGAACTCTTCCATGCGGGCACCTCCGAGAGGGATGGCCGTATCGTCGCCAATGGCGGGCGTGTGCTCAGCGTTACCGCGACGGGCCGCACCGTAACGGAAGCGCAGGCGCGGGCTTATGCCGCGATCGACACGATCGATTGGCCCGAGGGGTTTTGCCGTCGCGACATCGGTTTTCGCGCGGTGGAGCGGGAGAAGTCGGAGCGGGGCGCCTAAGGCCGGGAAAGCCGCGCGTCAGCCGCCGACTTCGAACGGATTGCTCGCCGGTGCCGTCGGCAGCGTTCCTTCCTCCTCCCGGCGCCGGAAATGCGTGAGCGAGCAGGCAGGCGAACACAGGATGCCGCGATCGCTCCAATAGGCCGGCCCGTTGTCGATCTGGCCGTGGTAATAGCTGAAGTTGGGCATGCCGAACGGCAGTCCACATTCGATGCAGCGGCGCGTTTCGGGTCTGGCGAGCATACGAGGCCTCAGGGGGTGGTCATGAGCTAGGGCCATCCCTTAGCGCAATTGACGTTAACGTCAGAAGAACCTACCCATGGCTGCGACCCAAAGCTGCCGCCGAGGAGGCTTTTGCAATGTATCGCGCGCCCGTTGCCGAGATCGCCTTCACGCTGAAGCACGTCGCCGGCATGGGGGCGGCGCTGGAGACCGGCGCGCTCGGGGATCTCAGCGAGGATCTGGCCGACGCCATCCTCGAGGAGGCCGGCCGCTTCGCCAGCGAGGAGGTCGCGCCGCTGCGCGAGATCGGCGACCGGCAGGGCGCTGTCCTCGAGAACGCCGCGGTCTGCATGCCAGACGGCTGGAAGGATCTTTACCGTCGCTGGCGGGAAGGCGGCTGGAACGCGCTGTCCGGTCCGGTCGAGTATGGCGGGCAGGGGCTGCCTGCCATGCTCTCGGTCGCGGTCCTGGAGATGTGGAACTCCGGGTCCATGGCCTTCGGCATCGGCCCGACGCTGACTATGGGCGCGGTCGAGGCGCTGCACGCACACGCCTCCGAGGAACTGAAGGCGACGTATCTGCCAAAACTGGTCTCCGGCGAGTGGATGGGCACGATGAACCTGACCGAGCCGCAGGCGGGCTCCGACGTCGGCGCCCTACGCACCCGCGCCGAACGGGCGGGCGACGGCACCTATCGCCTCTTCGGCCAGAAGATTTTTATCACCTATGGCGAGCACGATTTCTCGGGCAACATCGTGCACTTGGTGCTCGCCCGTCTGCCCGACGCGCCTGCGGGGACGAAGGGAATCTCCCTCTTTTTAGTACCCAAATTCCTGCCGAATCCCGATGGCTCGCCCGGCGTCCGCAACGACGTGTTCTGCGCCTCAATCGAGCACAAGATGGGCATCCACGCCTCGCCGACCTGCACGATGATCTATGGAGATGGCTTTGCTGGGGATCGCGAGCCGGGCGCGGTCGGCTGGCTGGTCGGCGAGGAGAACCGTGGGCTGGCCTGCATGTTCACCATGATGAACAATGCCCGCCTCGCGGTCGGCATCCAGGGTGTGGCGGTGGCCGAAGCCGCTTACCAGAAGGCGTTTGCCTATGCCCGAGAGCGCCGCCAGGGCCGTGCTCCCGGCTATGGCGGCGAGGGAATGGCGCCGATCGTCTATCATCCCGACGTGCAGCGCAGCCTGCTCACCATGAAGGCGCTGACCTGGATCGCCCGCGCGATCAGCTATTCCTGCGCGCATGCCATCGACATGGCGAAGGCCGGAGGCGGGCAGGCGGGCTTCTGGCAGGAGCGGGCCAATCTGCTGACGCCGGTCGCCAAGGCATTCTCGACGGACGTCGGCGTTGAGGTCGCCTCGCTCGGTGTGCAGGTGCATGGCGGCATGGGCTACATCGAGGAGACCGGCGCGGCTACCCTGCTTCGGGATGCCAGGATCGCGCCGATCTATGAAGGCACCAACGGTATCCAGGCGATCGATCTCGCCACGCGCAAACTGCCGCAGTCGGACGGCGGGCATGTCCGTGCCTTCATCGCCGAACTTCGCGAAGATGCTGAAAGGCTGCGCACTTCGAACAGTGAAGGGGCAGCCCAGTCGGTTGACCGCATCGAAGCTGCCGTGGATGACCTCGAGGCGGCCACCGAGGCGCTCCTTGTCATGCTGCAGGAGGGGCGGACCGAGGAGGCGCTAGCCGGCGCCACGCCCTACCTGCGTCTTTTCGCGCTTGGCCTGGGCGGGGCGCTGCTGGCCCGCGCTGCGGTGGCCGACGGCGATGCCGAGCGGACGGCGCTTTGCCGCTTCTATGCCGAAAATCTCATCGGCGAGACCGCTTCGCTGAGGCAAGCCGTCATCGAAGGCGGGATGAGCCTGTTGGCTGCAGGGGAAGCCCTGCACGGCTGACGAGGAGAGCACGATGACGGACCATGTTCTTATAGAGCGGCGCGGGGCAATCCAGCTGATCCGCATGAATCGGCCGGACAAGAAGAACGCGATCACCCGCGCCATGTATGCGGCGATGTCGGCTGCCCTGACTGCTGGCGACGCCGATCCGGCGGTGCGCGTCCACGTCTTCCTCGGCGGACCCGGGGCATTTTCGGCCGGCAACGATCTCGCCGACTTCATGGCGGTCGCGATGGGCGGTGAGACCGGAAACGAGGTTTGGGATTTCATGATGGCGCTGGCCGGAGCCAGGAAGCCGCTGGTGTCGGGCGTGGACGGTATCGCGGTTGGCATCGGCGCGACCCTGAACCTTCACTGCGATCTGACCATCGCCACGCCGAGGACCACCTTCCACACGCCTTTCGTCGACCTTGGTCTCGTGCCGGAAGCGGCGTCGAGCCTGCTGGCGCCCGCGATCCTTGGCCACCAGCGCGCTTTCGCGCTGCTAGCCCTGGGCGAGCCGCTGACGGCCCAAAAGGCTCTAGCTGCCGGGCTCATCTACAAGATGGTTGCGGAGGAGAGGCTCGAGGATGAAACGATCGCCGCAGCCGAGCGGCTGGCGTCCAAGCCGCCGGAGGCGCTGCGGATAGCCCGCGATCTCTTGCGCGGCCCGCGCGATGCCGTTTTCGCACGCATAGGCGAAGAGGCCGAGCATTTCCGCGGCCGTCTCAAGTCCGAGGAGGCGAGGGCGGCCTTCGCCGCCTTTCTGGAGCGAAAGAAGCCGGGTTGACCAGGCAGCTTGGCGCATAGGCTCGAAAACAGCAATCCGACCATCACAAGAGAGAATCGATGGCAACGGCCAATCGCAAGCTGACGACCATCTTCTCCGCCGACGTTCAGGGATACTCCCGTCTTATGGAGGCGGACGAGGAGGGCACGTTTGCCACCCTCAAGAGTTATCGGGACGCAATGGCACGGCTGATCGAGGCACATGGCGGGCGTGTCGTGAACACCTGGGGCGACGGGCTGATCGCCGAATTCGGGAGCGTCGTGGGGGCGGTTCGCGCCGCTGTCGACATCCAGAACGAACTGGCACGCAAGAACGAGAACCGGCCGGACGGGCGGCAGATGCTCTTCAGGGTCGGCATCAATCTAGGTGACGTGATCGTCGATGGAGACGATATCTATGGTGATGGCGTCAATATCGCAGCCCGGCTCCAGGCGGAGGCAGAGCCCGGCGGCATCCTGATCTCGAGCACGGTCTACGATCAGGTCCGCAACAAGATGACGGTCGGCTTCGAGTTTCTCGGCAATTTGTCGGTGAAGAATATCGATGACGCGGTGCCGAGCTACGCCGTGCGGATTGGCAGCGAGGCGCAGGCCAGGCGGAGCGCGGCCCCTCCACCAGCCGCCGAGACACCACCAGCGCGACCTGTTAGAGGCCCTGAGCCAGCCATCGCCGACACTCTTGTCGTAGCTGGGTACCAGATCGACCGGCGACTGGCAGTTCTTGCCGGGTTGGGTGTGCTGATGGTCGTCGTCAATCTTGCTACAAGCCCGGACAGCTTTTGGGCGCGTTGGCCGATTCTGGGTTTTGCCGCCGCCGCCGCGATTGGGTGGCTGCGGCGCTCACAACGCGTGGACCCGGTTCTGGGTGGGTTGGGAATAGCCGCAGCCGTCGTTGTGAGCGTCAATCTCTTCAGTTGGGAGGGGCAGTTCTGGGCGCGATGGCCGCTGCTGGGGATAACGACTGTCGCGGCGGCGCGCTGGCTTCTTTGGAAGAGGGCGTAGATCGTCCAGAACCGTCGCTTGCTCACGGATAGAGCCGAGTCTTCTCCCAGCCGTCGCCTTTGCGCGTGAAAAGCACGCGGTCGTGCAGACGGAACGGCCGGTCGTGCCAGAATTCGATCGAGGAAGGCACGATGCGGAAGCCCGACCAGTGCTTCGGGCGGGGGATCTCGCCGATCGCGAACTTCGCCGTGTATTCTGCGACCGCCTTCTCCAGCGCAAAACGGCTTTCTAGCGGCCTGGACTGCTTCGACGCCCAGGCGCCTATGCGGCTGCCGCGCGGGCGCGAGGCGTAGTACTCGTCGGCCTCGGCCTCGGAGACGATCTCGACCGGGCCGCGCACCCGCACCTGGCGCCGCAGCGACTTCCAGTGGAAGCACATCGCGGCCTTGGGAGTGGCCAGGATCTGCCGGCCCTTGGCGCTCTCGAAATTGGTGTAGAAGACGAAGCCGCGCTCGTCGAAACCCTTCAAAAGCACCATGCGGACATCGGGCAATCCGTCCGGATCGACTGTCGCCAGCGCCACCCCATTATGATCGTTGATCTCGCTTTTCGCGGCATCTTCGAACCATTCCGCGAACAGCCGGAAGGGCTCGGTGCTCTCGGTGAAGTCACCTGATGTTAACTTCGTTTCGCCCATGATCCGTATCCGATTTGGTGCTTCGAGACGGGAGATTGCCTATTGCGGCGAGGTGCGCAAGCCTCTCGGGGGCCTTGTTCCCGGATGGTGCGGCAGGCCGCGCCCTGGGCATGCCTCGTTTCGGGGCTCTTGCTTTCGGGTTGCGCCGGCGGCTTCAGCCTCAAGCAGGCCGAAGCCGATCCCACCATACTGACCGGCTCGGTCGCAAGCCCGGCGGCGGTTGCTGCCGACCCTAGCCAGCGCTCCGACGAGATGACGATCAGGAACGCCGTTTCGTCGGCGGACGTCGAATCGCTCGAGGGATCGCAGATTCCCTGGGCCAATGCAGAAACGGGCTCCCGCGGCACGATCAACAGCCTTGTTGAGGAGAAAGGTCCTGGCACAGTCTGTCGCCGCTTCACGACCTCGCGCGAAAGCTTCGACGGCGTTGCTCTGTTCGAAGGTCAGGCCTGCATGGTCGGGCCCGGCGCGTGGCGGCTGGAGAAATTTGGCGCCGTCTAGCCGGATTTGGTCTATGCTGCGGATGCGCCTCTGGAATTTGTTCCTATCGCACCGCATATAGAAGTCGACCTAACCATTTTCGCAGGCAGTCAGAATGCGCGATCCCTACGAGGTGTTGGGCGTTGCGAAATCCGCGACGGCCAAGGAAATCAAGTCGGCCTATCGCAAGCTCGCCAAGAAGCATCACCCGGACCAGAACCCGGACGATCCGAAGGCGAAGGAGCGATTCGCCGCGGCTGCCCAGGCCTATGACATCATCGGCGACGAGAAGAAGCGGGCTGCCTATGACCGCGGCGAGATAGATGCCGAAGGCAAGCCGAAGTTCCAGGGCTTCGAGGCACACGCTGGCGCCGATCCTTTCGCCGGGTTCCGTCGCCAAGGCCAAGGCCAAGGCGCGGGCGGCACGCACTTCGAGTTCCGGAGTGGCGGGGATGCGGCCGACATTTTCAGCGAGATTTTCGGTCAGTCCTATGGAGGCGGGGGTTTTGGTGGCGGTCCGAATCCCTTCGGCGGCAGAACAAGTGCACGCGGCATGCGGGTCGGCGAGGACCTGAATGCCGCGCTGGACGTGAGCGTCGAGGACGTGGCCAAGGCCGCCAAGGTGCATGCCGTGTTTCCGGACGGGCGCAGGCTCGCGGTCAAACTGCCGACCTATGTGGAGGACGGTCAGACGATTCGGCTGAAGGGCCAAGGCGAGCAGGGGCCGGGGGGCGCCGGCGACGCGCTGGTGAAGATCCGGATCCGCAATCATCCTCGCTACCGCGTCGAGGGGCGCGACCTTCATGTCGACGAACTGGTTCCCTGGGAAGACGCCGTCCTCGGCGAGAAGGTCGCGATCGATACGCCGACCGGCAAGGTCGCGGTGACGGTGCCGGCCTGGTCCAGCTCCGACAAGGTGCTGCGCCTCAGGGGCAGGGGACTGCCGGTCAAGACCGGCGGGCACGCCGATCTGTACGTCCATGTGCGGGTGATGCTTCCACAAAAGCCCGATGCCGAACTGGAGGCCCTCGCCCGCAAGCGGCGCAACTGACCCGTAAGGATGTCACCGCCCTATCGCATAGCCTGACCGGCCTCTATGCTTGATGGCGGGATGGGCCTATGCGATAGGGCGGGCACAACCTCACGGGGAGTCGTCGCTATGGCGGGTGGACAGGGCCTGATGGCCGGCAAGCGCGGCCTGATCATGGGCGTGGCGAACAACAGGTCGATCGCCTATGGAATCGCCAAGGCTTGTGCTGATCAGGGAGCGGGGATCGCGCTCACCTATCAGGGCGAAGCATTCAAGAAGCGCGTGGAGCCGCTGGCCCAGGAACTTGGCGCCCACATAGTCGGCCATTGCGACGTGACCGATCCGGCGACGCTGGACGATGTTTTCGCCGCGGTCGCGAAGCTGTGGGGCAAAATCGATTTCGTCGTCCACGCCATCGCCTTCTCCGACAAGGAAGAACTGGACGGCCGCTATGTCGACACGACGCGCGGCAATTTCCAGAAGACGATGGAAATCTCGGTCTTCTCCTTCACCGATGTGGCAAAGCGCGCCGAGGCTCTGATGCCGGACGGCGGCTCGCTGCTCACGCTCACCTATTACGGCGCCGAGAAGGTCATGCCGCACTACAACGTCATGGGCGTGGCCAAGGCCGCTCTGGAAGCGAGCGTGCGATATCTGGCGGTGGATCTCGGCGGAAAGGGCATACGCGTCAACGCGATCTCCGCCGGGCCGATGAAGACGCTAGCCGCGTCGGGCATTGGCGACTTCCGCTACATCCTGAAGTGGAACGAATACAATGCGCCGCTGAAGCGTACCGTCACGCCGGAAGAGGTGGGCGACGCAGGGATGTATTTCCTGTCGGACCTGTCCCGCGGGGTGACCGGCGAGGTCCACCACGTCGATTCGGGCTATCACGTCGTCGGCATGAAGGCCGTCGACGCGCCGGATATCAGCGTCGTCAAGGAATAGCGGCTATCCGCACACGACCCGGACGGAAGCGCTGATGCGCCCGCTGATCTATTTCGTTCGTCATGGGCAGACGGCCTGGAACATCGAGGGACGTTTCCAGGGGCAGGCCGAGAACGACATCAACGAACTCGGCAAGCGCCAGGCGGACCGCAACGGCGCCAGGCTCGGCGAACTGATCGAGCATCCGAACGATTTCGACTTCGTGGCGAGCCCTATGCGGCGTACCCGCGAGACGATGGAGCGGATCCGCAAGGCCATGGGCCTGCCGCCCGAGGACTACCGGACGGACGACCGCCTCGTCGAGGTCAATTTCGGAGACTGGCAAGGCCATACGGTGCCAGAACTCGAGGCCGCGAGACCGGGCAGCACGGCCGCCCGCTCAGGCGACAAGTGGCATTTCGTGCCGCCCGGCGAAGAGGCGGAAAGCTACCAGATGCTGCTGGAGCGGGTACGTCCCTGGTTCGAAGGGATCGTTAGGCCGACCGTCTGCGTCACCCACGGCGGTGTCATGCGGACGGTGTTCCGCATGCTGACCGACATACCACCCCGGCGCGTGGCCTCGCTGGAGATCTTCCAGGACCGGGTGCTGCGCCTGGAAGACGGCGCGCTGGAGTGGCTTTAGGCGCGAATTAGTCCGGAAGCTGCATGTCGGTGATCAGTTTCTGGCCACCGATCTCGTCATAGGCCAGGATCACGTCCATGCCTTCCTTGATCGACTCCATGTCGAACTCGCCGGGCAGCTTGTACGATTTGCCGTCGTCGAGCGTGATCGTCAGCTTCTCCTGGTCGATCGACTTGATGTGGCCTTCGGCCTCTGCGGCAAGCGCCGCTCCCGACGTCAGCAACGCAGCGCAAAGAAATCCGATCACGGTTCGCATGGCGAATCCTCTCTTATATTCGTCGTCCGCCTTCTGCGGCGTTCCCCCGTGACCCAAGTCACCAGAAACAGCCCGAATATGTCAAAACTATTTCTGGTCCGTCCCCGGGGATTTGACCGGCCGCTGAAACGTCCATAGAACGCCCACCAACTCCTGGGCGGTGCCTCATGTCGCACAACACTTTTGGCCATCTTTTCCGCGTCACCACCTGGGGCGAAAGCCACGGCCCGGCGCTCGGCTGCGTGATCGACGGCTGTCCGCCCGGCATCCGCTTCACGCGCGAGGACATCCAGGCCGATCTCGATCGGCGCCGTCCGGGCCAGTCTCGCTTCGTCACCCAGCGGCGCGAGCCGGACGAGGTGAAGATCCTGTCCGGCGTGATCGAGGACGGCGACGCGCTGGTGACGACCGGAACGCCGATCTCGATGCTGATCGAGAACGTGGACCAGCGCTCCAAGGACTATGGCGATATCGCCCGGCAGTACCGGCCGGGGCACGCCGACTACACCTATGACGTCAAGTATGGCGTCCGGGATTTCCGCGGCGGCGGCCGATCATCGGCGCGCGAAACCGCCGCTCGCGTCGCGGCAGGCGCGTTGGCCCGCAAGGTGGTGCCCGGGATGGTGGTGCGCGGCGCGCTGGTCGCGATCGGCGAGAACGAGATCGACCGCGCCAACTGGGACTGGGATTTCGTCCACGATGGCGAAAATCCCTTTTTCACGCCGGATCGCAGTTCCGTCTCCGTCTTCGCCGACTATCTCGACGGAATCCGTAAGGCAGGTTCGTCTGTCGGCGCAGTGGTCGAAATCGTGGCCGAGGGCGTCCCGGCGGGGCTCGGCGCGCCGATCTACGCCAAGCTCGACCAGGACATCGCCGCCAACCTCATGTCCATCAATGCCGTGAAGGGCGTCGAGATCGGCGAGGGTTTTGGCGCCGCGCGGCTGAGCGGCGAAGAGAACGCCGACGAGATGCGCATGGGCAATGACGGCCGCCCTGTCTTCCTCTCCAACCATGCCGGCGGCATCCTCGGCGGAATCTCGACCGGTCAGCCGGTGGTGGCGCGCTTTGCGGTGAAGCCGACCTCGTCGATCCTCAACCCGCGCCGCTCCATCGACGCGGACGGGCGCGAGGTCGAAGTTCTCACCAAGGGCCGCCACGATCCATGCGTCGGGATCCGCGCGGTCCCCGTGGGCGAGGCGATGGTTGCCTGCGCCATTGCGGACCATTATCTGCGCCATCGGGGGCAGACGGGACGTTAGGGGACTAGAGCGGTAAGGGAATAGGGCAGTAGGGGTTTTCGGCCCCACCCGGCACGATTTTCGAAACTCTTCCCTATTCCCCTACTGCCCTACTCCCCTATCTGGAGTGAAACGAACAGCCATGTCCTACGATCAGAAGCGAGTCGTCGAAGCCATCCGCGCCTTCGAGCGCGGCGAGATCGTCGTGGTGACCGATGACGATGATCGCGAGAACGAGGGCGATCTGATCGTCGCGGCGGTGCACTGCACGCCGGAGAAGATGGCCTTCATTGTGCGCCACACCTCCGGCATCGTCTGCACCCCGATGACGCGGGAGGATGCGCGGCGCCTCAACCTGGCGCCGATGGTGGCCGATAACGACTCGGCCCATACGACCGCCTTCACCGTCAGCGTCGACTTCAAGCACGGCACGACCACCGGCATCTCCGCCGAAGACCGCAACCTGACCGTCCGCAATCTCGCCAACGGCAACGCCGGTGCCTCCGACTTCGTGCGGCCTGGCCACATCTTTCCGCTGATCGCGCGCGAGGGCGGGGTGCTGATGCGCTCCGGCCATACCGAGGCTGCGGTCGATCTCTGCAAGCTCGCGAACCTGCCCCCGGTCGGCGTCATCTCCGAACTCGTCAATGACGACGGCACGGTGATGCGCGGGCCGCAGGTGGCGGCCTTCGCTGAGGCGAACAGCCTGAAGCAGGTCTCGGTGGCAGATCTCATTGCCTATCGTCAGCGCCAGGAGACGCTGGTGGAGCGGCTGGCATCGACGGAGGTCGAGACCGCCGGCGGCAAGGCGCAGGTCTTCACCTACTCCGTGCCGTGGGACGTGATGCATCACCTGGCGGTGGTATTCGGAGACATTCGCGACGGCGAGGACGTGCCGGTACGGTTCCATTCGGAGGACGTGGTGAGCGACGTCTTCGGGACGGGAACATCGCTCAAGGATGTGCTCGATGCTCTCGGCAAGCGGAGCCGCGGTGTGATCGTCTACCTGCGCGAAGGCTCGGTCGGCGTTGCGCACAGCGGGCGCAACAGGCCGGTCAGCGAGGATCGCGAAGGCCACGAGGAGGCCCGCCGCCGTGAAGCCGAATGGCGCGAGATCGGACTGGGCGCACAGATTCTCAAGGATTTGGGCGTGCAGTCGATCGAACTGATCGCGTCACGTGAGCGGCACTATGTCGGCCTTGAAGGGTTCGGGATAAGGATCCTCAGGACCACGCTTTTATAGGCTCCACTTTCTGGCGCTTCGCGGCGCGAAGGCGGAGCCTTGCGCAAGGGGGGAGCGCATGCGCTATGGCTTTATAGGGCTGGGAAGCCTGGGCGGTTCGTTGGCACTCAATCTGGTGCGCGCCGGCTTTCGGGTCGTCGTCCACGATCTCGATAGGGCGAATGCTGCCCCGCATCTGACAGCCGGGGCGGAATGGGCGGACTCTCTGGCGAGCCTTGCCGCTGCGTCCGATGCGGTGATCACCTGTCTGCCTTCGCCCGTCGTGTCCGAGCGCCTGCTGCGCGCGCTTCTGCCCTCCCTCGCAAAAGGCTCGACGTGGATCGAAATGTCGACACTGGGACGAGACGACATCCTCCGCCTTGCGGCGGTCGCAAATGAATACGGAGTCGATACGCTCGAACTGCCGGTCACCGGCGGCGTGCATCTGGCAGCCCGCGGTGAGATCACCCTCCTGGCTGGCGGCGATGCCGAGATCATCGCGCGCCATCAGCCCGCCCTCGATGCGATAGGCGGCAGGCTGTTCCACATGGGGCCGCTGGGTTCCGCAGCCGTGATCAAGGTCATCACCAACATGCTGGCCTTCATCCACCTCGTTGCCGACGGCGAGGCGCTGATGCTGGCGAAGCGTGGTGGGCTCGATCTTGCGAAGGCGTGGGAGGCGATCCGCGCCAGTTCCGGCAACAGCTTCGTGCACGAGACTGAAGGCCAACTCATCCTCAGCGGAAGTTACGATGTCGGCTTCACTATGGACCTGGCGCTGAAGGATCTCGGCTTCGCGGCCGTCTTCGGGCGCGACTTCGGCGTGCCGCTGGACCTCGCCGGCCTGACGCTGCAGACTTTCGAGCGAGCCCGCGCGGCCTATGGGGGAAGCGAGCAGTCTACCGCGGTGGTGCGTCTCCTGGAGGATGCGCTCGGCACAGACCTGCGCGCCCCTGGTTTCCCGGCGCGGCTCGAATAGGGGCTGGCGTTCGCGCCCCACTATGGGGTTTGCAGCCCTGGCGGCGTCAGGCCATCGACGGCGGACTTCAGTTCGCCTTCTCCCGCACCGCCAAAACTCTCGCTCATGATCAGTTCGGAAAGCGGCAGCCGGCTTGCCCAGCCCTTCGATTCGAGGTCCGGCCGGTCCTGGAATCCCGATACCCGCCCCACGCAGAGATAGGCGACCGGGACCGCCTGGTCGGGGATGTCCAGAAGCTGCTTGAGCGCCCGGCTGTCGATGATGCTGACCCAGCCGACGCCGATGCCTTCGGCCCGCGCTGCCAGCCAGAAATTCTGAACGGCGCAGACGGTGCTGTAGAGATCCATCTCCGGATTGTGCCAGCGACCCAGAGGTGAGCCCTCCGCGCGCCGGCGGTCGCAGGTGATGCAAATATTCAGTGCGCTCTCGCAGATGCCCTGCAGTTTCAGGCTGCGGTAGAGCGCCTGCCGATCCTCGGACATCTGCGGCAGTTCCTGCTGCCTGGCCTTCACGAAGATCTCGCACACCGCGCGCCGTCGCTCCTCGTCGCGGATGATGATGAATTTCCATGGCTGCATATAGCCGACCGACGGAGCGTGGTGGGCCGCCAGCAGGAGTCGCGCCAGCACGCTGTCGTTCAGCGGTTCTGGTACGAAGTGGCTGCGGACGTCTCGCCGGGTGAAGATCGCCCGGTAGACCGCCGCACGTGCGGCGGCTTCGAACGAATTGTCGCAAATCGCTTGAGCGGCGTTCCTTGCCATCGCTTTTCCCCTCGCGAATGGAAGTGAACTCCCGCCTGACCATGCGAAAGCCTATCTCTGCCGGGCCGGTCTTCTGACTCGAGATCATCCCGTTTCGACGTCTTCCCGTTCCGAAGAACAGTGACCTATGCCGAAGCAGTCCCTCTCACAGCGTTGGGCACGCCACGGAATTGCACCGTGTTCCCGATTCTCCCGCCTCTCGGCGGGCACCTGGCAGCGGCAGGCAACCTATCCTATGTGGAAGCGCAAGACATCTGCTTTTGGCATGGAGCCACCGCCAGGACGCCTTTTCCCCAGTCACCTGCAGCGATCGCATGGCCATCACCGGGCATGCGCTGGTAGAGTGAACCGATGACTACACGTCTGTACACCCACCCGGTCTTCCTCGAGCACCTGACCCTGCCCGGCCATCCCGAGCGGCCGGATCGGCTTCGCGCCGTTCATCACGCGCTGGAAGACGAGGTGTTCGCGCTGCTTGACCGCGTCGAGGCGCCGGAGGCGGATGAAGGCGTCCTTCTGCTCGCCCACCCGGAGCGGCACGTGGAGGCAGTGCGCAAAGCGATTCCCGAGGAGGGCATCCGCTCGATCGACGCCGACACTTCGGCGAGCCCGAAGAGTTGGGAGGCCGCGATCCGCGCCGTCGGCGCTGCGAATGCCGCCGTGGACGACGTCTTTACCGGGACGGCCGACAACGTTTTCGTCGCGGCGAGGCCACCGGGCCACCACGCCGAGAAGACGAAGGCCATGGGCTTCTGCCTGTTCAACACGGCCGCGATCGCGGCGCGCTACGCACAGGAGAAGCACGGCGCCGAACGCGTCGCCATCATGGATTGGGACGTCCATCACGGCAACGGCACGCAGGACATCTTCTGGGACGACCCGAGCGTACTCTATTGCTCCACGCATCAGATGCCGCTCTACCCCGGAACCGGCGCGCTCAACGAAACCGGCGCCGGAAACATCGTGAACGCTCCGCTGTCGCCGCGCACCGGCGGCGATCTGTTTCGGGAGGCGTTCCGGTCGCGTGTGCTGCCGGCGATCGACAGTTTCTCGCCCGACCTGATCATCATTTCGGCGGGCTTCGATGCCCATCATCGCGATCCGCTCGCCGAAATCTATCTGACCGAGGCGGATTTCGATTGGGCGACTGGGCAGTTGCTCGAGAGGGCTGGGCGTTTTGCTGGCAACCGGCTGGTGAGCGTGCTGGAGGGGGGATATGACCTGGAAGGGCTGTCGACCTCCGTGGCGGCGCATATCCGGCGCATGATGAGAGGTTGAATTGATGACCGAGGAACCGAACGCCGACGTCAAGGCGATGAGCTTCGAACAGGCGCTCGAGGCGCTGGAGCGCATCGTCGACGATCTGGAACGCGGTGACGTACCGCTCGACCAGTCGATTCGAATCTATGAGCGCGGCGAGGCGCTGAAGTCGCATTGCGACCGGCTGCTGAAGGCGGCCGAGGACAAGGTCGAGAAAATCCGCCTGTCGCGTGAAGGCAAGCCTGCCGGGCTGGAGCCGCTGGACGGGGAGTGAGGGCTTCTGTAGCCGCGATTGAAAAAATGGACTGACGATGCTATGTACATGTCCTGTGCATAGTAAGGTCTGCGATGATGGAAATTGCATCGGAAGCCGCCACTGCGAGAGTCATCACCTTGATGACGCCGGCCGAAAAGTCCCGGCTGGAGAGCAAGGCCAGGAAGGCAAATATTTCCATCGGAGAGTTCGTCAGGCGATCGGTCGAGGCCTACGATCCGAACGAAATAGAACAGCTCGAGCAGTTGGCTAATTTGGCTCGTGCGTTTCGGGAGAGCGCCGAGAGAGCGTCTGCCGCCGTCGATCGCGCCAATGCTCAGGTGCAGGCCACTCTCGATCATTTCAGCAAGCGGCGGGGCGCATGAGCGCGCTCGGCGACATCATGGCAGGCCTCAGGACCGTCATGGAACTTACCGGGAAGGTCGAGACACTGACCGGCAAGCTCGACAGACTTGCGATGGACTTGAACGAAGTCGATCGCCGGCTAGTGCGTGTCGAAACGATCATCGAGGTGACGCGCTCCGACGGTGCAACGCTCCGCATCGCGCGAGATCCGGAGAACAAGGCCTAGGCAAGGGAGAAAGCCCCGTGTGCCGCAATATCAAGAACCTGTTCAATTTTGACCCGCCGGCGACGCATGAGGAAATTCGCGACGCGTCACTGCAATTCGTGCGCAAGGTGAGCGGATCCAACAAGCCTTCGAAGCGCAACGAGGCCGCCTTCAACCTTGCGGTCGAACGTATCGCGGAGGCAGCCCACGATCTGCTGCATTCGCTCGAGACCAGTCAGTATCCGCGCAATCGCGAGGAAGAAGCCGTCAAAGCGCGGGCCAAATCCGCGCTGCGCTTTGCCCATCAGGGCTAGCAAAGGCGACCGCCCGCGGTGATCTCGCGACTCTTTTGGAGACTGCGATGAGCTTCTTCCCCGCAAACGACCCGCTTCCCGGCGATAAATTCGCCTGCGACGCCATCGAACTGATGGTGATTCCGAATGCCAAGGACATCGGCGGTTTCGAGGTGCGGCGGGCGCTGCCGACCGCCAGGCGGCGCCTGATCGGACCGTTCATCTTCTTCGATCGGATGGGGCCGGCCATCCTGCGGCCCGGCAAGGCCATGGACGTCCGGCCGCATCCGCATATCGGCCTTGCCACGCTGACCTATCTCTTCGATGGCAAGATAAGGCACCGGGACTCGCTCGGGACCGAGATGGTGATCGAGCCCGGCGACGTGAACCTGATGACGGCGGGGCGCGGCATCGTCCATTCCGAGCGTACGCCGGAAGAACTGCGCGGCTCGCCGATGTCGATGTCGGGCCTGCAGACCTGGATCGCCCTACCGGAATCGCATGAGGAGCATGCACCAGCCTTCGAGCATACGTTGCGTGAGGTGTTGCCGACCTTCGAAGCGGACGGGGCCTCAGGGCGTCTAGTGGTAGGGAACTTCTCCGGCCTGCACTCGCCGGTGCCTACTGCAAGCGACACCCTCTACGTGGATGTCTCGCTACAGCGCGGCGGGCGCATCGCCATTCCGGCTGATAGCGAAGAGCGGGCCATCTACGTCCTCGATGGCTCGGTGGAAATTCTCGGAGACCGCTTCCCTTCCGATCGGCTCCTGGTGTTCCGGCCGGGCGACGAGATCGTCGTGAGCTCAGTAGCTGGGGCGCATTTCATGCTGTTCGGCGGCGCCTCGCTCGGTTCGCCTCGCTACATCTGGTGGAATTTCGTTTCCTCCTCGAAGGAGCGGATTGAGCAGGCCAAGGAGGAATGGCGCACCGGGCGCTTCGACATCGTCCCGGGTGACGAGGCTGAGTTCATCCCGCTACCGGAGGGCTGAGGCACGTCATCCATTTACATGGCAGGCCCGACACCCTATCTGGTTGTGCGATTCCCCCCGACCCAGGCCAGACGATTGAATAAGCTACCGCAAACACCGCTTCTGGATAAGGTACGAATCCCTGCCGATCTGCGCGCTCTGCCTGAAAGCGAGCTCCCACAGTTCGCCGAGGAGCTTCGCGCCGAACTGATCGATGCGGTTTCGCGCACGGGCGGTCATCTGGGCGCCGGGCTGGGCGTCGTGGAACTGACCATTGCGCTGCATTATGTGTTCAACACGCCTGACGATCGCCTGATCTGGGATGTCGGCCACCAGGCCTATCCGCACAAGATCCTGACCGGCCGCCGCGACCGCATCCGTACGCTGCGCATGGAAGGGGGACTTTCCGGCTTCACCAAGCGCACCGAAAGCGAGTACGACCCGTTCGGCGCGGCCCATTCCTCGACCTCGATCTCCGCCGGCCTCGGCATGGCCGTGGCGCGGGACCTGAAGGGCGGCCGCAACAATGTCATCGCCGTCATCGGCGACGGAGCCATGTCGGCGGGCATGGCCTACGAGGCCATGAACAATGCGGGCGCGCTCAATGCGCGGCTGATCGTCATCCTCAACGACAACGACATGTCGATTGCCCCGCCGTCCGGGGCGATGAGCGCCTACCTCGCGCGGCTCGCCTCGGGCCGCACCTACATGGAATTTCGCGAGCTCGGGAAGAAACTGACCTCCTATCTCGGCGAAAAGGTCGACCGCGCCGTCACCCGCGCGGTGGAGCATGCGCGCGGCTACGTGACCGGCGGCACCATGTTCGAGGAACTCGGCTTCTACCACATCGGGCCGATCGACGGGCACAACCTCGAGCACCTGGTCCCGGTGTTGAAGAACGTTCGCGACAATTGCGAGGGGCCAGTCCTCATCCATGTCGTTACGAAGAAGGGCAAGGGCTACGCCCCTGCCGAAGCTGCAAGCGACAAGTATCACGGCGTCAACAAGTTCGACGTCATCACCGGCGCGCAGGCGAAGGCGCCCTCGAACGCGCCGAGCTACACAAAGGTGTTCGCCGAGAGCCTGATCCAAGAGGCGCGCGAGGACGACAGGATCGTGGCGATCACCGCTGCGATGCCGTCCGGCACCGGCCTCGACCTTTTCGGCGAGGCATTCCCTTCACGCACCTTCGATGTCGGCATCGCCGAGCAGCACGCTGTGACCTTCGCCGGTGGCCTGGCGACGGAAGGTCTAAAACCCTTCGTCGCGATATACTCCACCTTCCTGCAGCGCGCCTACGACCAGGTCGTGCATGATATTGCCATCCAGAAGCTGCCGGTACGGTTTCCTATCGACCGCGCCGGCTTCGTCGGCGCCGACGGTCCGACCCACTGCGGCGCTTTCGACACCACCTACCTCGCCAGCCTGCCGGGCTTCGTGGTGATGGCGGCGGCCGACGAGGCCGAGCTTCGTCATATGGTCAGGACCGCGGCGGCATATGACGAGGGCCCGATTGCCTTCCGCTATCCGCGCGGCAACGGCATCGGCGTGGAGATGCCCGAGCGCGGCTCGATCCTCGAGATCGGCAAGGGCCGCATCCTGCGCGAAGGCACCAAGGTGGCGCTGCTTTCCTTCGGCACGCGGCTGGCCGACTGCCTGCTCGCCGCCGAGGAACTCAATGCAGCCGGTCTGTCGACGACGGTTGCCGATGCGCGGTTCGCCAAGCCGCTCGACGAGGATCTGGTGCGACGGCTCGCGAGCGAGCACGAGGTGCTGATCACCGTCGAGGAGAATGCGATCGGCGGCTTTGCGGCCCAGGTGCTACATTTCCTGGCACATCAGGGCCTGCTCGAGAACGGACTGAAGGCGCGCCCGCTCGTTCTGCCGGATTCCTTCGTCGACCACGCTAAGCCCGAGAAGATGTATGTCGATGCCGGGCTGGACAATGCGGGCATTGTGCGCGCCGTCTTCGCGGCGCTCGGTCGTTCCGAGACTGTGCGGCCGGCGCGGGCGTAGTACTGCGCCATACATCGTCGCGTTCCCCAATACGTCTGAGCGCTTGCCAGACAGCGCGGCAATGGCCAAGTAAGCGCGCATGAACGCCGAGGCAAAAACAGCACCGTCCCGTCTTCGGCTGGATGAACTTTTGGTCACCCGCGGATTCTACCAGAGCCGCTCGCGTGCGCGGGATGCGGTTGCGCGTGGCGTCGTGCGCGTCGCTGGCGTTCCCGTGACCAAACCTGGTGTTCCTGTGGGGGAGGGGGTCGAGATCACGGTTGAGGACCCGGCGGCCCGCTATGTGGCGCGCAGCGCGCTGAAGCTGATCGCCGGACTTGACGCGTTCGGCGTCGATCCCGAGGGTAGGATGGCGCTCGACATCGGCGCCTCCACCGGCGGTTTTACGCAGGTGCTGCTCGAACGCGGTGCAACAAAGGTTTTTGCCATCGACGTCGGCCACGGCCAGTTCGATTCCTCGCTGCGCTCCGACCCCCGCATCGTTCTGCGCGAGGGGCTCAATGCCCGAGACCTCTTGCTGGCCGACCTGGATGGCCAGGCGCCGGACCTTCTGGTCTGCGATGTCAGCTTCATCTCGCTGAAGCTGGCGCTTCCGCCCGCTCTTGCGCTCGCCGCGCCGGGCGCGCGTGGGGTGTTTCTGGTGAAACCGCAGTTCGAGGCGGGACGTGAGGCGATCGGCAAGGGCGGACTGCTGAAGGACCCCAACGTCGGGCCTGCAATTGCGCGCACACTTGCCGAGTGGCTGGAGACGGTCCCAGGTTGGCGCGTACTCGGTCTGCATCCTTCGCCGATCGAGGGTGGCGACGGCAATCGCGAGTTTCTGCTCGGCGCAATCAAGGACCGCGCATGACGACACTCCTCATCGATCGCCTCGGAGCGCAGGGTGACGGCGTCGCCGACACGCTGGACGGGCCTGTCTACGTTCCGTTCGCGCTGCCCGGTGAGCGGGTCAATGCCGCGGTCGAGGGCAGCCGAGGCACGCTCATGGCCGTTCTCGAAGCTTCCCCAATGAGGGTGGAGCCGGTCTGCAGGCACTTCGCCGATTGCGGCGGCTGCGCGCTGCAGCATCTCGACCCAGTACAATACCGGGCCTGGAAACGCGACAGGGTCGTCCAGGCGCTCGCCGCGCGGGGGATAGACGCGGAGGTCTCGGAGATCGTTGCGGGCACGGCACGGTCGCGGCGCCGCGCCGTATTTTCTGCGCGAAAAACCGAGGCCGGTATTGTGCTTGGCTACAACCGGGCCGCCTCGCACGCGATCGTGGACATCGAAGAATGTTTCGCCGTTCTTCCGGAGATTGAAGCGAGTCTGCCGATGCTGCGATCGCTGGCAACGCTTATTGCCGTGACGCGCGATTCCTTCCACCTCACCGTGACCTCGACGGCATCAGGCCTCGACGTCGCCGCAACCGGCTCGGGGAAACTCACTGAAAAGAGCCGTCGCGAAGTGTCAGACTTCGCCCTCCGCAATGGCCTTGCCCGGCTCTCGGTGGATGGCGAGATCATCATCGAGCCGCGAAAACCGATGGTCCAATTCGGATCGGCGGCCGCCGTGCTGCCGCCCGGCGGCTTCCTGCAGGCAGTTGCGGCTGCCGAGGAGGCGATGGACGGGATCGTCGCAGGGCACCTGAAACGGGCGAAGAAGGTGGCGGATCTGTTCGCCGGGGCAGGAGCCTTCGCGCTCAGGCTGGCATCGCGATCCGAAGTTCATGCGGTCGAGGCGGATGCGGCCGCGCTCGCGGCACTCGACCGCGCCTTCCGCGGCACCCCCGGCCTGAGGCGCATCACCGTCGAGAAGCGCGACCTGTTCCGGCGGCCGCTGACCTTCAAGGAACTGAATGCATTCGAGGGCGTAGTCTTCGATCCGCCCCGGGCGGGCGCCGAGGATCAGTCGAAGCAGATTGCGCGATCTGACGTTCCCTACGTGGCGGCTATCTCCTGCAACCCGGCGACACTTGCCCGCGACCTGCGCATCCTGATCGACGGCGGCTATGCCGTGAAGCAGGTGACGCCGGTCGACCAGTTCCTCTGGTCGCCGCATGTGGAAGTGGCGGCGTTGCTCGAGAAACCGCGGAAGCGGCGCTGACGGCGCATCTAGGCCCCGCCAGCGCGGGGTCCGGTGAAAAGGGCGGCGTTTGCTCAGTCCCAGGCCGCGCCTTCAAGAAGGTCGAGCGGGATCTTGAGGTAGCGCCGGCCGTTGCCCTCCGGTTCCGGCAGCCGCCCTCCGTTTATGTTCACCTGGAGCGCATGCAAAATCAGCCTGGGCATCGCCAGCGTCTTGTCGCGGGCCTGCCGCAGGGCGACGAACTCGGCCTCGTTCCTGCATTTCGAGATGTGGGAGTTCTTCGCCTTCTGCTCGGCCACCGTCGATTCCCACAGGGGCTCGCGGCCACCCGGCTGATAGTCGTGGCCGGTGAAGACGCGCGTATCGTCCGGCAGCGACAGGATTTCCTCAATTGAGCGCCAGAGCTGGCCGGCATTGCCGCCCGGAAAATCAGTGCGCGCGGTGCCGCTGTCGGGCATGAACAGCGTATCGTGCACGAAGGCGGCATCGCCGATCACATAGGTGATCGAAGCAAGCGTATGGCCGGGCGAGAAAAGCACCTTGGCTGGAATGGAGCCGACGCTGAATGTCTCACCTTCGGCAAAGAGCTTGTCCCATTGCGAGCCGTCGGCGGGGAAATCCGGCCAGTTGTAGAAGCTCTTCCACAGTTCCTGGACCTCGGTGACCTTCTCGCCGATCGCGGTGGGCGCGCCAGTCTTGTCCTTCAGGTATCGCGCGGCCGAGAAGTGGTCCGCATGCGGGTGCGTGTCGAGGATCCACTCCACGGTGAGGCCATTCTCCTGAATATAGCCGAGAATGGCGTCCGCATTGCGGGTGGCCGTCGCACCCGACTTCTCGTCGTAGTCCAGCACCGGATCGATGATCGCGCAACAGGCGGTTTCGGGATCCGCTACGACGTATTGGATCGAACAGGTGCGCTTGTCGAAGAACCCCTTCACCAGCGGCTTGTGCATCGCCATCCTCCGATCCGGCGGGCCGCATGGGCTGCCCGTTCGTATCAGACAGGCGCCTGAAGGTGATTGCAAGACTGAAGGGGAGGCGCCTGCGGGTTCCTTGGCCTAGACCCGCGTTCCGCCCAGCGTCATCTGGTTCATCCTAAGATGCGGTTGGCCGACGCCGACCGGAACGCCCTGTCCGGCCTTGCCGCACATGCCGATGCCCGGATCGAGCTTCATGTCGTTGCCGACCATGGTGACGCGGTGCATGGCGTCGGGGCCGTTGCCGATCAGCATGGCGCCCTTGATCGGCTGGGTCACCTTGCCGTCCTCGATCATGTACGCCTCGGTGCATCCGAACACGAACTTTCCGGAGGTGATATCGACCTGCCCGCCGCCGAATGAGACGGCATAGACCCCGTGCTTCACCGAGGCGGTGATCTCCTCGGGCGTGTACTCGCCGGCGGTCATATAGGTGTTGGTCATGCGCGGCATCGGCTGGTGCGCGTAGGACTCGCGACGGCCGTTGCCGGTGGCCTTCATGCCCATCAGGCGGGCGTTCTGCCGGTCCTGCATGTAGCCGACCAGCTTGCCGTCCTCGATCAGGACGTTGCGGTTTGAAGGCGTGCCCTCGTCGTCTACGGAGATCGAGCCGCGCCGCTCCGCGATGGTCCCGTCATCGACCACGGTAACGCCCTTGGCGGCCACCTGCTGGCCCATGAGGCCGGCGAAGGCGGAGGTCTTCTTGCGGTTGAAGTCGCCTTCGAGGCCGTGGCCCACCGCTTCATGCAGCATCACGCCCGGCCAGCCGGAGGACAGCACGATGTCGAAGGTCCCAGCCGGGGCCGGCACCGCCTCGAGGTTGACCAGCGCCTGGCGCAGCGCCTCGTGGGCTGCCTGCTTCCAACTGTCCTCGACCAGGAACTCGCCAAACCCCTTGCGGCCGCCGGCGCCATAGGTCCCGGTCTCCTGGCGGTCGCCGTCGCCGACCACCACGGAAATGCTCATCCGGACCAGCGGCCGCACGTCGCGCACGGTCTGGCCGTCGGCGCGGATGATCTCCACCTGCTGCCACGACGAGACCAGGGATGCTGTCACCTGGCGCACGCGCGGGTCCTCGGCGCGCACCCAGGCGTCGATCTCCTGCAGCAGCTTGGCCTTTGCCTCGAAGCTGGGGGACCCGGTCGGGTTCTCCTCGCCGTAAAGATGCCGGTTGGTGCGGGGAGGGGCCTCGGCGAGCGTGCCGGAATAGCCGCTCTTGACCGTCGACACGGCGTCTGAAGCGCGCAGCAGCGCCGAATGCGACAACTCGCTCGAATGGGCATAGCCGGTCGCCTCGCCGGCAACAGCGCGAAGGCCAAAGCCCTGCTCGGTGTTGAAATTGGCCGTCTTCAGCCGGCCGTTGTCGAACATCAGCGCTTCCGACTCGCTGTACTCGAGGAAGAGCTCTCCATCGTCCGCGCCGTGGATCGTATCTGCGACAAGCGATTTGACCTGATCCTCGCCTACGTCGAAGCGGCTGAGCAGACTGTCTTGCATGGCTATGTTCCGTAAACTCGGTTCGGATTGTGCGTAGCACGCCCTGCAGAGATAGGGGAGGGATGGTCGGATTCCCAACGATCGATGACGTCTCAGAGCCAAATGCACTGCCGCGCGGTCCAAGCAACGGGGACTCTGGATAGCTATGTAGGGAATTTCGTACTTTATATGTTACAATTCTGCGTACACTGGAGGCCTATCGCATGCAGCGTGTGGAAGCCGCATTGAGCGTATCGATCTCGGACCTGAGAAAGAGCCCATCGTCCGTGATCGAGTCTGCACAGGGAGAACCTGTCGCAATCCTCAACCACAACCGTATCATGGCTTACATGGTGCCGGCTGACGTCTATGAGGCCATGCTCGACCGGTTGGATGATCTCGCGCTCATCGAGATCGCCAAGGAACGCGCCCATGAAGAGGGCGTGCCGGTCCACATAGATGACCTATAGGCTGGAGTTCCTGCCCTCTGCGCGGAAGGAATGGGACAAGCTCGGAGCCACGGTCCGCCAACAATTGGTGAAAAAATTGCGCGGGCGCCTCGAACAGCCGCGCATTGCTGCCGCCGCTCTTCAAGGAATGCCGGATCATTACAAGATCAAGCTGCGTCAGTCCGGCTACCGGCTGGTCTACCGAGTTTCGGATCGAACTGTAACGGTTACCGTGGTTACATTCGGCAGACGGGACCACGGTAAGGTGTATGATGTGGCAAGGCGGCGTTGAGTCTGCCGCCCTGCCCGAAGGGTCGAAAGCCTCAGTAGTCGATCACGCCGTCCAGGGCGTAATGCTTCACCGTCTTGCGGTTGGCGATGAGCTGGTCGACCGTCGGCTCACCCTTCATGGCGCGCGAGATCGCGAGCTTGGTGGCCTCGTAGTTGGTCCGGTAGAGATCCTTGCGGTTTAGATTCTCGTCCTCGGCGCAGCGCGGATCGAGCCAGACGGTGATGATCATGCACAGTTCGTCGGCCTGGTCGCGAGGGAGGATGTCTTCCGCCAAGCAGTCGACGATCGCATCGCCCATCGCTGCCTGCACCACCCCGCCGAGCAGTTCGGCGTAGGCCATGTTCTTGATGGTGACCTTGGTCGTCATCATCGTCGCAGGCTTGACCGCCTGATTGAGGTCGCGCACGACGAACATGCGCGTGTGCCCCTTCACCTGTCCCATCATGCCGGCGAATGCCTGGCCGACCGGACCCCTGATCGAGCCGATCACCACCTCGGGCATCGCGTCGGTCGCCTGACCTTCCGCCGCCAGAACGGTCGCCTCACCCGTACGAAGCCAAATGTCAGTCATGATTATCCCTCTCTTGTGGTTGACGTCACGGTTGAAACAGGGCGGGCGTGCCCTTTGCGGGCCGCCGATGATTTAGACTACGCTGAAGCAGCGAGCGCTGTCTTCAGGGTAGCGCGGAAAAGCCCTCGCCGAAGCCGGTAAGGTCGACCGGGATGCCGATGCCTTCTTCCGGCGTCTGGAAGACGATGAAGGTGGCCGACTTGCCGTTCTTCAGCGTCTCCATCAACTGCTTCTCCAGGATGACCTCGGCATAGCAGCCATCGGCGAAGCAGCGGACGAAATAGGCGCGACCGATATCCTTGCCGTCGATGTTGAGGCCAAGGCCGTTGGGCAGCAGCACGCCGAGCGGCGCCAGCACGCGCAGGATCTCCGCCTTGTTATCGGCAGTGCGCAGCACGACGACGGACAGGCCCATCTCCGGCCGGTCTTCCGCGACGACGTTCTGCATCATCACGCACTGCTCGGCAGTGGCGCCGGCGGGCGTATCGCAGATGATCGACCAGGCGCCATGCGTTTCCTTCACCTTCCCGGGCTGCTGCGCCCCTGCCAGCGGGGCGGCGCAGACGGCGGCGGCGCCCACAAGGGCGGCGATGATCTTGGAATGGCGGGATCTCATGGAGGCTCCAACGCGAATCGGGGCGCTTTCTGCAGAAAACACGGCAAGGTTACAACAAGGACACGCCACAACCAGCGACTACCTCGGATCGAGCGCGCCATAGCATGTCGAAAAGCGCGGGCTTTTCAAGGCCCGCGATAGGCATCCTTATTATGGCATCGGTTCGGCGCGAAAGCTCCGGCTCTCGCGCAAAAATGCCGCACACGGGGTTGGTGTCCTTCCTTGCGGACCGATAAAGAGTATGGTTTGAACCAGCCGGACGGACGCCCGGGATTCCCTCCCGGCTGCCGGATCATGCCGTCATGGGACAATACGGCATTGAAGCGGGAGTGAAGAGGACGATGAAGAGAATACTCACCGGCGGCGGCGCTGCGGCGTTCATCCTCGGCGCGCTGGCGCCGGCTCTGGCGGACCAGCCCACGCCATGGCAGGTGCGCTTCCAGGCGGCGGCCACCCCGATCATGGAACAGATCGAATGGTTTGAAGCCTTCTCGCTGTGGTTCATCATTCCGATCACGCTGCTGGTGCTGGTCCTGCTGGGCTACTGCATCGTGAGGTTCCGCGCGAGCGCGAACCCGGTGCCCTCCCGCACCAGCCATAACACGATGATCGAGGTGATCTGGACTGTCGCTCCGGTCCTCGTTCTGCTCTGTCTGGCCATTCCTTCCTTCCAACTGCTCACGGCTCAGTACACGCCGCCGGAGGAGCCGCAACTGACGGTCAAGGCCACGGGCAACCAGTGGAACTGGGATTACGAGTATCAGCTGGAACAGCCGATCTCCTTCAACTCCGCCATTCTCGCCGAAGCTGACCGTGCGTCCTTGGGCAAGGAGGATATGGCGCGATACCCGCGGCTGCTGGCCGTCGACAACGAGGTGGTGGTTCCGGTCAACACCACGGTGCGGGTTTTGGTGACGGCTTCGGACGTGATCCATGCCTTCGCGATGCCTGCATTCGGCGTGAAGACCGACGCGGTGCCTGGGCGCATCAACGAGACCTGGTTCAACGCCAGGAAGGAGGGCCTTTTCTACGGCCAGTGCTCCGAGCTCTGCGGCAAGGATCACGCCTATATGCCGATCGCCTTCCGCGTCGTGACCCAGGAGCAATATGATACCTGGCTCGCCGCTGCCCGCACCGATCTTCCCGGTGCGAACAAGGCGCTGATGGCCGCCGTGGACGGGGCGGTCAAGGTCGCCGGAAACTGACGGATCTGGGCTAAGGAAAAGAACGAGGAACGGAGCGGGACATGGCAGGCGCTGCAGCCCACGACGCCCATCACGAACACAAGCCGCGTGGCTGGGTTCGCTGGGTCTATTCGACCAACCACAAGGACATCGGGACGCTTTACCTGATCTTCGCGATCATTGCGGGTCTCATCGGCTTCCTGCTGTCCGTTATGATGCGCTGGGAACTCGCCGAGCCGGGCGTCCAGATCTTCACCGGTCTGGCCCAGATCGTCTACGGCTTCGAGGGCGATGCCGCGATCGATGGCGGCAAGCACATGTACAACGTGTTCACGACGGCGCATGCGCTGGTCATGATCTTCTTCATGGTCATGCCTGCGCTGATCGGCGGCTTCGCCAACTGGATGGTGCCGATCATGATCGGCGCGCCCGACATGGCGTTCCCGCGCATGAACAACATCTCGTTCTGGCTGCTGCCGCCGGCGTTCCTGCTGCTGCTGATCTCGATGTTCGTCCCCGGTCCTGCCGGTGGATTTGGCGCAGGTGGCGGCTGGACGATCTATCCGCCGTTCTCGACCTCGGGTCAGCCTGGTCCGGCCATGGATTTCGTGATCCTGTCGCTGCACGTGGCCGGCGCCTCGTCGATCCTCGGCGCGATCAACTTCATCACCACCATCTTCAATATGCGCGCCCCTGGCATGACGCTGCACAAGATGCCGCTGTTTGCCTGGTCGGTGCTGATCACTGCGTTCCTGCTGCTCCTGTCGCTGCCGGTGCTCGCTGGCGGCATCACCATGCTGCTCACCGACCGCAACTTTGGGACCGCCTTCTTCGCGCCCGAGGGGGGTGGTGACCCGGTCCTGTTCCAGCACCTGTTCTGGTTCTTCGGTCATCCGGAAGTGTACATCCTGATCCTGCCGGGCTTCGGCATCGTCAGCCACATCATCTCGACCTTCTCGCGCAAGCCGATCTTCGGCTACCTCGGCATGGCCTACGCGATGGTGGCTATCGGCGTGGTCGGGTTCGTGGTGTGGGCGCACCACATGTACACGAGCGGTATCTCGCTCGACACGCAGCGCTACTTCACCTTTGCGACGATGGTGATCGCGGTTCCGACCGGCATCAAGGTGTTCTCGTGGGTCGCCACCATGTGGGGCGGCTCCATCAGCATGCGAACTCCGATGCTGTGGGCGATCGGCTTCATCTTCCTGTTCACGGTGGGCGGCGTCACAGGCGTGCAGCTTGCCAATGCCGGTCTCGACCGCTCGTTCCACGACACCTACTACGTCGTGGCGCACTTCCACTACGTGCTGTCGCTGGGGGCCGTCTTCGCCATCTTTGCGGCCTGGTACTACTGGTTCCCGAAGATGACCGGCTACATGTATTCCCCGCTGATCGCGCGGACGCACTTCTGGGTCACCTTCATCGGCGTGAACCTGGTGTTCTTCCCGCAGCACTTCCTCGGCCTGGCCGGCATGCCGCGGCGCTACATCGACTATCCGGATGCCTATGCCGGCTGGAACATGGTATCGTCCTACGGCGCTTATCTGTCGGCGATTGGCGTGCTGATCTTCCTGTTCGGCCTGTTCGAGGCGTTCTCGAAGAAGCGCGTGGCCGGTGCCAATCCCTGGGGTGAAGGCGCGACGACACTGGAATGGCAGCTGTCCTCGCCGCCGCCCTACCACCAGTGGGAAGAGCTGCCGAAGATCCGGTAAGCATTCCCTCCAAGCTTTCGCCGCCGGCTAGCCGGCGGCGAGTGCAAGACGAGAAACCGATCGCGATAGCATGGCATTCTTGGATAGAACCGTTTTGGGCGAGAGCGACGCCGGTATGTCGGAAGCGACTGCCGGCGACTTCTTCGCGCTGCTCAAGCCGCGCGTGATGTCGCTGGTCGTCTTCACCGCGTTCGTCGGCATGATGGCGGCGCGGGTGCCGCTCAACCCGATCATCGCGGCGACGGCCATCCTTGCGATTGCGATCGGAGCGGGCGCATCCGGTGCGCTGAACATGTGGTACGACGCGGATATCGATGCGGTGATGAAGCGGACGGCCGGGCGTCCCGTACCCGCTGGGCGCGTGCGGCCTCGCGAAGCGCTGGCCTTTGGGCTGGTCCTGTCTGCCTTGTCCGTTATGGCGCTGGGCGTGCTGGTGGACTGGGTGGCCGCCTCGCTGCTGGCCTTCACCATCTTCTTCTATGCCGTCATCTACACGATGTGGCTGAAGCGCTGGACGCCGCAGAACATCGTGATCGGTGGCGCGGCCGGGGCTTTGCCGCCGGTCGTGGGCTGGGCAGCGGCGACGGGCACCGTCAGCCTGGAAAGCATCATCCTGTTCCTGATCATCTTCCTGTGGACGCCGCCGCACTTCTGGGCGCTGGCACTGTTCAAGGCCGATGAGTACGGTCGTGCGGGCGTACCGATGATGCCGAACGTCGCGGGCATTCCCTCCACACGCCGTCAGATTTTCGTCTACTCGGTCATCCTCGCGGTAGCGGGCGTCGCGCCGTGGTGGCTCGGTTACGTCGGATATGCCTACGGCGTGGTAGCTGCGCTGCTTGGTGCAGGCTTCGTCTGGCATGGCTGGCAGGTGCTGCGCATGGCCGACGATGACAAGGTCATGCGCCCGGCCAAGTCGCTTTTTGCCTACTCCCTGCTCTACCTCTTTGCGATCTTCGCTGCATACCTGGTCGACTCGGTGGCCGAGCGGGCTCTGGGCCTCGCAGGAGTGTGAGTGGCATGGACCTTCAGACCGTGAAGCCCACTGAAAAGCAACTCAAGGCACAGCGTAGCCGCTCTATCGCGATCGCCCTGGCGCTGGCAGCCTTCGTCGTGATCGTCTACGTCGTCAGCGTCGTCCGTATCGGCCCGGCTATTCTCGATCGGAGCTTCTGAGCGATGCCCGAGGTCAGCACAAATCATTCGGCTGGGAAGGGGCGATCGAATAAGGTCGTCGCAGGGGTCTGCGTCGCCTTCTTTGCCGGCATGGTCGGCATGTCCTATGCGGCGGTACCGCTCTACGACATGTTCTGCCGGGTCACCGGATATGGCGGTACAACGCAGCGGGTTACCCAGTACTCGGACCGGGTCAGTGACCGCGTCGTGACCGTACGCTTCGACGCCAACGTGTCGGGTGGACTTCCCTGGGAGTTCAAGCCGGAACAGCGCGAAGTGACGTTCAAGGCGGGCGAGACCGTGCAGATCGCCTACAAAGCGGTCAATATTTTCGACCGGCCCACGTCGGGGCGTGCGACGTTCAACGTTCAGCCGGAACTGGCCGGTGGCTATTTCAACAAGGTCGAATGCTTCTGCTTCACCGACACGACCCTGAAGCCGGGCGAGAGCCTGGACATGCCGGTCGTCTTCTACGTCGATCCAGCTATCGACGAAGTGCCGGAACTGAAGCATATGAAGACCATCACGCTTTCCTATACCTTCTTCCCGATTGAGGGGAAGGAGACGGCGACAACCGCCAATACCGACAAGATTGCCGACGACAAGCTCGGGGGATGAGAATGGCAGACGCTCACGCCAAGAACCACGATTACCACATCATCGACCCTAGTCCTTGGCCGTTCATCGGCTCGGTCGGCGCGTTCGTCGCCGCGCTCGGCGGCATTGCCTGGATGCAGTACATGAAGGGTGGCAGCCTGCCGCTTTTCGGCATCGACTTCGCGCACGCGCGCTACTTCATCTTCGCCATCGGCATACTGGTGATCCTCTACACCATGTACGCCTGGTGGTCGGACACCGTCAAAGAAGCGCATGAGGGCCATCATACGCGTGTGGTGTCGCTGCACCTGCGCTACGGCATGATCATGTTCATCGCCTCCGAGGTGATGTTCTTCGTCGCCTGGTTCTGGGCCTTCTTCGATGCCAGCCTCTTCCCCAATGAGGTGCATCAGGTCGCCCGCGCCGAGTACACCGGGGGTGTGTGGCCGCCCAAGGGCATCGAGGTCCTCGATCCCTTCCACCTTCCGCTCTACAACACAATCATCCTGCTGCTGTCGGGCACGACCGTGACCTGGGCGCACCACGCGCTGCTGCACAATGACCGCCGCGGCCTCGTCAATGGCCTGACGCTGACGGTCGGATTGGGCGTGCTGTTCTCGTTCGTGCAGGCCTACGAGTACATTCACGCTCCGTTCGGCTTCAAGGACTCGATCTACGGCGCCACCTTCTTCATGGCGACGGGCTTCCATGGCTTCCACGTGTTCATCGGCACGATCTTCCTGCTGGTCTGCCTGCTCCGAGCGATGCGCGGCGACTTCACGCCGAAGCAGCATTTCGGCTTTGAGGCGGCCGCCTGGTACTGGCACTTCGTCGACGTGGTCTGGCTCTTCCTCTTCGCCTGCATTTATGTGTGGGCATCGGCGGGAGCACCTATCGCCGCCGGCCACTGAGCGGGGGAAGAGAGTTTTTTGGGGGGGCGGCCATGGCGACATGGCCGCCCTTATGCGTTGATAGGATAGGCGGCGGTCGTGGACCGCTGGAATTCCATGAGCGATATTGAAGAACATGGTGGGTGCGGGCCGGCTGAGGCGGCATCGGTGGCGGGCGAAGACAAGGCGCACTGGCCACCGGTTGGCCCGTTCCGCGCGGGCCTGAAGGGACGCTGTCCCCGCTGCGGTGAGGGCAAGCTGTTCAGAGGCTATCTCGAACTGGCCCCACAGTGCGGCGTCTGCCGGCTGGACTATTCCTTTGCCGAAGCGGGCGACGGACCGGCCGTTTTCGTCATCTTGATCATCGGCTTCATCGTCGTCGGCCTGGCCCTTTGGATGGAGGTTTCCCTCAATCCGCCGCTCTGGCTTCATCTCCTGATCTGGATACCGTTTACGCTTGTCCTAGCTCTCACTGCGCTGCGGCTGATCAAGGGTGTCCTGGTCACGCTTCAGTACCGCAACAAGGCTGCGGAGGGGCGGATTGACCGGCCTGCGTGAACACATGGCAGCCCAGACACCAGCCAGTTCCAAGCCCTTCCCATGGCTGCTGGTCGCGATGGCCGTGGTCGTCTTTGCCGTCCTGCTCGGGCTCGGCAACTGGCAGATGGATCGTCTGCGCTGGAAGGAGGGCCTGCTCGCGACCATTCACGAGCGGATCGCCTCACCGCCGATCTCCATCGACTCGGTCGATGCCCGCTATGCCAGAAGCGGAGATGTCGACTACTGGCCCGTCGAGGTCCATGGAACGTTCCTGCACGAATATGAGAGGTATTTCTTCGCGACCCACGAAGGGCGTTCAGGCTTCTACGTCTACACGCCGCTGCGCCTCACTTGGGGGAGGTACGTCTTCGTCAATCGCGGTTTCGTGCCATATGAGAACAAGGACCCGGCCACGCGCCCAATGTCGCAGCCTACCGGAGAGGCGGTCGTCAAGGGTCTTGCCCGCAACCCGGTGCTGCAAAAGCCGTCCATGCTCGTGCCGGATAACGATCCGGCCAAAAACATTTTCTACTGGAAGGATCTCAACGCCATGGCTGGCGGCATCTACCTTCCTCTGCGTTCGGTGATCCTGCCGTTCTCGATCGACGCGGATGCCACGCCCAATGAAGGCGGCCTTCCCATTGGCGGCGTGACCATCATCAACTTCCCCAATAACCACCTACAATATGCGTTCACCTGGTTCGGTCTGGCGGCTGCGCTTGCGGGCGTGATGTTGGTCTGGCTTGTCGGCCGGGGAAAGCGGACTGACGAGTGAGCATCTCGTGCTCGGGTGCGAGCCCTCGTTGGCACGCGTGTTCTCCCCTCATCGGGCCCTTCGGGCCACCTTCTCCACGCTGGGGAGAAGAGCGCGGCGGCGCGGCCGGTTCCTTTCTCTCCCCGCCGGAGGGAGGATGGCTTGCGAAGCAAGCCGGGTGAGGGGGCATGATATCGGATATCCTTGGCAGTCATTGCGAAGGGGCTTTGCACCGCCCACTTCTCAACGCGCTTGACGGCCGGATCACGAAGCTTCAAACCGGCGCGAACCATGACGATACACGCTCAGATCACCAAACCACCGCTGACGATACGGCTCTGCGAGCCGCGCGGCTTCTGCGCGGGCGTGGACCGCGCCATCCAGATCGTGGTGCTGGCGCTGAAGAAATACGGCGCGCCGGTCTTCGTACGCCACGAGATCGTTCATAACCGCTACGTAGTGGAGGGCCTGCAGCAACTGGGCGCCGTGTTCGTGGAGGAACTGGACGAGATCCCGGAGGAGCACAAGAACGCGCCCGTGGTCTTCTCAGCCCACGGCGTGCCGAAGGCCGTTCCGGAGGACGCGGTACGCCGCAATCTCTTCTATCTCGATGCGACCTGCCCGCTGGTCTCGAAGGTTCACAAGCAGGCGATGCGCCATCACCGCCTCGGCCGTCACGTGCTCCTCATCGGCCATGCCGGCCATCCGGAGGTGATCGGCACGATGGGACAACTCCCGCCGGGCGCGGTGACGCTGATCGAGACCGTGGCCGATATCGAGCGCCTGCAGCCGGAGGACCCGTCAGCACTCGGCTATGTCACCCAGACGACGCTCTCTGTCGACGACACCGCCGGCCTGATCCGCGCACTCGAGGAACATTTCCCGCAGGTGCAGGCGGCTGCGGCCGAGTCGATCTGCTACGCGACGACCAACAGGCAGGAAGCCGTCCGCATGGCCGCGCCGGGGGCCGACCTGTTCCTCGTGGTCGGTGCGCCGAACTCGTCCAACTCCAAACGCCTCGTGGAAGTGGCGGAAAGGGCAGGCGCCGGCAGGTCGCTGCTCGTCCAGCGCGCCTCGGAGATTCCCTGGGACGAGGTCGGGGACATATCGACGCTGGGCCTTTCGGCAGGGGCCTCAGCTCCCGAGATCATCGTCGACGAAATCATTGAAGCCTTCCGCGCCCGGTTCGAGGTCAGCCTCGATCTGGCGATCACGGCCCAGGAACTCGAGAATTTTCCGGTGATGCGAGCATTGCGCGACGTGGAACTGACGGCCGCCGACATGGCATTCGTGAACGGTAATCACTGATGGCGGTCTATACCGACGTTTCGGAAGGAGAGCTCGAAGCGTTCCTGAAGGAGTACCAGGTCGGCGACCTGCTCTCCTACAAGGGCATCGCGGAAGGCTCCGAAAACTCCAATTACATGCTTCATACGACCAAGGGCGCCTACATCCTGACGCTCTACGAGAAGCGCGTGGAACGCCAGGACCTGCCGTTCTTCCTCGGCCTGATGGAGCATCTGGCTAAGAAGGGGATCGTCTGTCCCCTGCCGGTGCAGCGGAGGGATGGTCAACTCATAGGAACGCTGGCAGACCGCGCGGCGGCACTGATCACCTTCCTCGAAGGTGTTTGGATTCGCAAGCCCAACGCCACCCAGTGCCGCGAGGTCGGGAGGGCTTTGGCGGGGCTGCATCTGGCAGGGGCAGACTTCCCGATGTCGCGGCCCAATGCGCTGCAGATCGAGGGCTGGCGAAAACTCTGGGCCGGAGCCCGCGACCGGGCCGATGAGGTCGAGCCGGGCCTGGTGGCCGAGATCGACCGCGAATTCGCCGAGTTGGAGCGCGACTGGCCCACCGACCTCCCGGGCGGGATCATCCATGCCGACCTGTTCCCGGACAACGTTTTCTTTCTCGGAAACGAGCTGTCTGGCCTGATCGACTTCTATTTCGCCTGCAACGACTTCTATGCCTACGACCTGGCGATCTGCCTTAACGCCTGGTGCTTCGAGAAGGACCAGTCCTACAATCTCACCAAGAGCGCGGCGCTGCTCTCCGGCTATCGTTCAGTGCGGCCGTTGAGCGACGCCGAGGCCGAGGCGCTGCCGCTTCTCGCCCGCGGTGCGGCGCTGCGATTCATGCTGACCCGGCTCTATGACTGGCTGACGATCCCCGACGGGGAACTCGTGCTCAAGCGCGATCCGCACGAGTTCATCCGCCGTCTGCGCTTCCATCGGAGAATCCGTTCGACGGCGGAGTACGGGCTTTGACGATGAAGCAGATCGAGGTGTTCACCGACGGCGCCTGCTCGGGCAATCCCGGACCCGGCGGCTGGGGCGCGATCCTGCGCTACAACGGCCAGGTCAAGGAACTGTCGGGCGGCGAGGCCGACACCACAAACAACCGCATGGAGTTGATGGCGGCGATCAGCGCGCTAGGCGCCCTCAAGGAACCGTGCGCCGTCGACCTCTATACGGACAGCAACTATGTGCGCGACGGCATTTCCGGCTGGATCCACGGCTGGAAGAAGAACGGCTGGAAGACGGCGTCCAAGCAGCCGGTGAAGAACGCCGAGTTGTGGCAGCAACTCGACGAGGCCACCCGCCGCCACAAGGTGACCTGGCACTGGGTTCGGGGTCATGCCGGCCATCCCGAGAACGAACGCGCCGACGAACTCGCACGCATGGGCATGGCGCCGTTCAAGCTGGCGCGAAAGAAGGGGCGGGCGGGGCCAGGTCTGTAGGCGGTTTTGGAATTGCTGGGCCTTTTAGCCGAGTGACACCCTGGTTGAAGCCCCCCACCGGTTCGCTACGCAATCCACTCTTATCTGAGGGACGCTTGGGCAACTTGATAGGTTGAGTCTGAAGCGCCGCGTTCCTGGAATGAACGCGGCGCTTCTGTATCAGCCTATGGAAAGGAGGAAAGCTTCCAGCCGATCCTAAAGCTGCTCCAAGATCTTCGCGGCGCCGGATTCGTTCACGCCGGGCTGGGTCTCGATGTTGAGCGCAGTCACCTTGCCATCGTCCAGGATCATCGAGAAGCGCTTGGAACGAACGCCCATTCCGGCTCCGCTCAAGTCGATGTCGAGGCCGATATTCTTCGCGAATTCACCGCTACCGTCGGCGAGGAACAGGATCTTGCCTTCCGCGCCGGTGAAGCGCGCCCACGCGGCCATGACGTGTTGGTCGTTAACCGAGAGGACCGCGATCGTGTCGACGCCCCGCGCCCGGATTGCGTCGTGGTTCTCGAGATAGCCCGGCAGGTGGTTGTTGCTGCAGGTGGGCGTGAAGGCGCCGGGCACGCCGAACAGCACGACCTTCTTGCCGGCGAAGATGTCGTCTGTGGTTAGCGTCTTGGCTCCGTCATCCGTCATCACCTTGAATGAGGCGGCGGGCAGTTTGTCTCCGATGGAGATCGTCATGGCTTCCTCGGTTAGGTTGCTGGTTTCTCTCCCGGATTACGAGCTAACCGGTCCCCGCGCAACCGGCCTTTGACCGGAGCATCCGATCAGAAATAGGGGATGGTCCCGCTTACGGCTCCGGCGTCCGTGACCAGCGTGTAGTGAAGACCGGCACCGGAAGGGCGCTGGGCCGGCTTGATGACGGGGATCCTGAAGAGCAAGTCGCCCTCTCGGTTCACCTTCTTGGGTTCGCGGAAGGCGTAGCCATCGTCGGAGGCGATGAACACGTCAGCGTCGGTGGCGCCTTGCGGCAGCACGGCCTCGACCAGCAGGTGGTCCTCGCTCGCCTCCACCGTCTTTAGACCGAACTCGTCGGTCGCGGGCTCCGGCAGCGCCGATAGTGCCGCGTTCACCAGCGAGGTGTCGTCGGGATTATGAGGATCGCTCGCCGGATCAACCTTCAATTCGGCGTGGACGGGGACGCAGATCGATTCGCAGATGCCGAGGAAGATCGCGGCAGAGATGGTGACCGGGCGCCCCGGGTCCTTCACATGGAACGTGATCGGCAGCGCTACCGGACGATCATACCCAGCCCATGCGAATTCCCCGTCGCGGTGCCGCTCCGGAGGCGGGAAGTCGAGTCCTGCGAGGGAGATGTTGCGGCTCGCCGATAGGTCGACGCTGGGCGGTACGCCGGCGTCACCGGGGTCGCGCCAATAGGTCTTCCAACCCGGGGCGAGTTCGATGTGGAGCACGCCACGAAGCGTGCCGCTTCCGTCAGGCTCGCCCGCAGTGACCAAGCGGACGCGCCCGCCCTGCATCATCACCCAGTCGCTGGAGGACGCGTGGGAATCCGTGGCATAGCCGCAGGCGGCCAGTCCCAAAGCAAATGCCAATCGCATGAACTTCATGGGCTGCGATTTGACGCCCGACAGACCGATTTGCAACGCTGGGTTATCCAAAACCTAAGTCATTTTTGTGTGAGACTGAGACTTCCCTAGGGGCGGGCCTGAATCCCCGTGGTCTTTCAAAATCACTGGAAAAACGCTAACTTTGTGGCATGGATTTATTGAAGAACAAACCTTCCGCAGGAAGGCACGGATTCCTCGACGGGCAGTTCCTGATCGCGATGCCGGGCATGAAGGACGACCGCTTCGCCCGCGCGGTGATCTATGTCTGCGCCCATAGCGAAGAAGGCGCGATGGGACTGATCATTAATCAGGCCCAGCAGATGCAGTTTCCCGACCTCCTCGTCCAACTCGGCATCATCGAGGAGAAGGAAGTCATCCGGCTGCCGGATTCGGCGCGAAATTTCGTCATCCGCAACGGCGGCCCTGTCGATCGCAGCCGCGGCTTCGTGCTTCACACCGGAGACTACCGGGTAGAGTCGTCGCTACCTGTCTCCCAGGAGATCTGCCTGACGGCGACGATCGACATCCTGCGGGCCATCTCGAAGGGCAGGGGACCGCGCAAGGCGCTCATGGCGCTCGGCTATTCCGGCTGGGGCGCAGGCCAACTCGAGAAGGAGATACAGGAGAACGGCTGGCTGACCTGCCCGGCTCTTCCCGACCTTCTCTTCGACGGCGACATGGAGCGCAAGTACGACCGCGTGGTCGCGTCGCTAGGCATTGACCTCGCGCATCTCAGTTCGGTCGCCGGTCACGCCTGAGCCTTCTGGTTCTGCTCCTTGAGGATGCGCAGCGCCGCGTCGGCATGCATCGGCGGGCCGAACATGAAGCTTTGCCCGAATTCGCAACCCATCTGACGAAGCTCGAGGGCGTCGCGCTCGTCCGAGATGCCCTCGGCCACCACCGACATCCCCAACTCGTGAGCCATGTTGACCATGGATTTCAGCAGGACCGCACGCTTCGGCGACGGATCGTCGAGGAAGCTCTTGTCGATCTTGATCGTATCGAACGGGAAGCGCGTGAGGTAGGAGAGCGACGAATAGCCCGTGCCAAAATCGTCGATGGATAGTCCCACACCGATCTTCTTGAGCTTGCCGAGCACGTGGGCGCTCTGCTCCGGGTTGTCCATAACCAGCGACTCGGTGAGTTCCAGGCGGAACCAGATCGGCTTGATGCCGGTCCGCGCGACGATCGTTCGTACGTCGTTGATCAGGTCGCGGCGCAACAACTGATGGCTTGAGAGGTTGACCGAGATCGACAGCGGGACGTCGCCCAACTGCTGCTGCCAGCCAGCCAGGTCCTCGGCCGCCCTCTGCATGGAGAACATGCCAAGCTGGACGATGAGCCCGCAATTTTCCGCGACCGGGATAAAATCGCTAGGAGGAATGGCGCCTCGGCGTGGATGGTCCCACCGCAGGAGCGCCTCGAAACCAGCAATCGAGCGGTCCTCCAGCCGTACGATCGGCTGATAGACTAGGCTCAGTTCGTTGCGTTCTATGGCCCGCTGCAGGTCGGCCTCGATCTGCAGGCGGTCCGTGCCGACGGAGCGGAATGCGGGACGGAACGGTTCGATCCGGTCGCCGCCGAAACGCTTGGCCTGCTGCATGGCAAGCTCCGCATCCTTCACCATATCGGCCGCCAAACCCTGTGCCCCGGTCCAGGTGACCAGGCCAATCGAGCCGGTGAGCACGATCTCCTGCTTGGCGAAGTTGATCGGCGCGCGGATCGCCTGCTTGATGGAATCCGCGAATTCCGCGATGCGGGCCGGGTCCTGCTCGGAAAGCAGCATGAAGACGAACTGGTCGCCCGAGAAGCGCGACAGCGCGTCGGAGGGTTTCAGAAGACGGTGGAGCCGCCGTGCGATCGTCAGCAGGATCGTGTCGCCGGCCGAAATGCCCAGACTGTCGTTGATCTTCTTGAAGCGATCGAGGTCGATGACGATCACGGTGGGCCGCACCGCTTCCCCGGTCTTGGCGATCGAGATGACCGTCTCCAGTCGCGTGAGGAAGAGCTCGCGATTGGGCAGCCCGGTCAGGTTGTCATGGACGGCGTCGTGGAGCAGCCGCTCTTCCGACTTCTTTTGCTCGGTGACGTCAACCAGCGTGCCGACGCAGCGGATGACCTCGCCGTCGGAGCCGACTACCGGCCGAGCCTTGAGCGCGAACCAGTGATAGTGGCCATCGGCGCCGCGCAGGCGGAAGCTCTGCGAGACCTTGCCGCGCCGGTGCTCCAGGACGACGTCGAGGGTGGTTCGGAAGGAATCTCGGTCGTCGCCGTGCAGGATCGGTAGCCAGTTGCGGGCCGGTCCCCCCAGCGTGTTGACGGAAAGCCCGAGTTGCACGCTCACATCCGGGCGTGTCGTCACGCGGTCGCGCAGCACGTCCCAGTCCCACACGATGTCCCCGGAGCCAGCGATGGCAAGCGCCTGTCGCTCAAGATCGCTGAACAGGCCCTGGTGCAGCGCGCCGCCCGCGAAGGCATGCTGGATGACCGTGAAGCCGATGAGAAGGATGATCAGGACGAGGCCGCCGCTGAGGGCCGGCTGGACCATGTCGTTGTTGAGTACGCCTGTGATCGCCATCCAGCACGCCGCCAACCAGGCGAGCACCATCACCCAACTCGGCACCAGCATGATAGCCCGGTCATAGCCGCGCAGGCCGAGGAGTATGATGAGGCCGAGTCCGACGATCGCGGTTGCCGCGAACGAGACCCGCGCGATGCCGGCGGCGACGGCCGGATCAATGACCGCAACGCCAGCGATCAGGGCAAGCCCTGCCATCCACACGAGGGCGCCGTAGCTGAAGTGTCCGTGCCAGCGGTTGAGGTTGAGATACGCGAAAAGAAAGACAACGAAGGTCGCGGCAAGTCCTACTTCGGTGCCTGCCCGCCAGATCTGCTGGTTTCCGGGCGCGATCTCGATGATCTCGTTCACAAAGCCGAAGTCCACGCAGATATAGGCCAGAACGGCCCAGGAGAGCGCCGCCGTGGCGGGGAACATGGACGTTCCCTTCACGACGAATAGGATGGTCAGGAACAGCGCCAGGAGGCCGGCGATGCCGATGACGATGCCGCGGTAGAGGGTGTAGGAGTTCACCGAATCCTTGTAGGCCTCGGGAGCCCACAGATAGACCTGGGGCAGCGTCGGCGATGAAAGTTCCGCGACGAAGGTGACCACCGCGCCGGGGTCGAGCGTCACCTGGAAGACGTCGGCGTCGGGACTGACCTGCCGGTCGAGCGCGAAGCCTTCGCTCGGGGTGATCGCCGCGATTCGGCTGGAGCCGAGGTCGGGCCAGAAGATGCCGGAGTTCACCAGCCGGAAATGCGGGGCCACGATGAGCCGGTCGATCTGCCGGTCTGTCGTGTTGGCGAGCGCGAAAACGCCCCAGTCGCCGCTCGACTGCGCATTCTTGGCCTCGATCTCGATGCGGCGCACGATCCCGTCCGGCCCGGGAGCTGTCGAGACCTGAAAAGTCTTGCCCTGGCCGCGGAAGATCTGCACCGCACCCGAGAGGTCGAGGGCCACGTCGTCCTCGGAAATTTTGATCGGCTCGATCGCATAGGCGGTGCTCGCCAGAACCAGACTGAGCAACAGTCCGGCGAGCAGCGCCGGCAGAAGGCGGAACCTGAACTGCAAACTCAATCCTTCGCGGTAGCGACGCCCCGATCGTCGGCGATCAAGGCATAAAGGTAATGGTCCTGCCAGGCGCCGTTGATCCTCAAATAGGACCGCAACAGCCCCTCACGCTGGAATCCGGCTTTTTCAAGCACGCGCACCGAGCGGACGTTTTTCGGTATGCAGGCCGCCTCCACCCGGTGCAGTCGCAGCGTGTCGAATGCGTAACGCGCAACAAGCTGCAGTGCCTCCGACATATACCCCTTGCCCGAATAGCGCTCGCCGATCCAGTAGCCGATCTGACCGGTCTGCGCGACACCATAGCGGATGTTGCCGATCGTGATTCCCCCAACGAGTTTGCCGGATGAGTTCTGGAAAATGAAGAAGGCCGCGCCGGTCCCCTGACTGAAATCCTCCCGATAGCGGTTCAGGCGATGGCGAAAAGCGCTCCATTCCAGTTCATCAGGCAGCCATCTCGGCTCCCAAGGCTCGAGGAACTTGCGGCTCTCGGCCCGCAATGACGCCCACTCGCGATAGTCGCCGGGGACCGGCGTCCTCAGGGCTACGCGTTCACCTTTCAGCGACGGCAGGTCGCGGCGGAAGAACGGGAGCGCGATCATGCATCAGTGCGAGATGAGGTTACATCGAGGCATTCAGATCAGACGGCCAGCTTATGGGCGGCAGGATTCGGCCTGCCGAGGGAATTCCGAAGCGACGGATAGGCGGTCAGCGTACCGATCGGACCGATACCGGTCAGGGTCGGAGTGGTCGAGAACAAGCGTTCGGAGAGGTCCGTCAGCCGCTCGATCGTCAGCGCTGAGAGGCGCTCCATCAACTCTTCCTTGGGGATGGCCCTGCCGAACAGCAGGATCTGCCTTGCGATCTGCGAGGCGCGGCTGGCCGCGCTCTCGCCGGACATGATCAGACCTGCCCGGTATTGCGCTCTGGCGCGATCGAGTTCGGCCTGCTCGATGCCATCTCCGGCGCGTTTCAATTCCTCTATGATGACTGGGACCAGCTTGCCAATGTCGTTCATGCCAGTGGCGGCGTGGATCCCGAACACGCCGGTGTCCGAAAAGCCCCAATGGAAGGCGTAGACAGAGTAGCAGAGGCCGCGCCGCTCGCGCACTTCCTGGAAGAGACGGGAGGACATGCCGCCGCCGAGGATCATCGACAGGACCTGGGAGGCGTAGAAATCGCGCACATGATAGGCCCGGCCCTCGAAGCCGAGCACTACCTGCGCATCCATCAGGTCACGTTCCTCCCGGTAGTCGCCGCCGATGTATTGTGCCGGCTGCGGGATGTTGCTCTGCGACTTCGATCGGAAGGAGCCGAGCTTGCGCTCGACTTCACGCACGATCGCATCGTGGCTGACGCCTCCGGCTGCGACCACGACCATGTCCTCCGCCCCGTACTGGCGCTCCATGAAATCGTGAAGCTGCTTGGAGGTGAAGGACCGGACCGTATCGGGCGTGCCCAGGATCGAGCGGCCGATGGTCTGGTTGTGGAACGCCGTCTCGGTGAAGCGATCGAAAACGATGTCGTCGGGCGTGTCGTGAGCGGCGCCGATCTCCTGGAGGATGACGTTCTGCTCACGCTCCAACTCGTCGGGATCGAAGGTGGAATCCTGCAGTATGTCGGCAAGGATATCGATGGCGAGCGGAACATCGTCGCCCAACACGCGGGCGTAGAAGGAAGTCGTCTCCACGCTGGTCGCCGCGTTGATCTCGCCGCCGACGTTTTCGATCTCGGCTGCGATCTGGAAGGCGCTTCGCCTGCTCGTGCCCTTGAAGGCCATGTGCTCGAGCAGATGGGCCATGCCGTGCTCGTGTTCGCGCTCGTTGCGCGCACCAGACTTGACCCAAATGCCGAGGGCTACGGTTTCAATGCTGGGAAGCGTTTCGGTCGCGACTGTCAAGCCGTTCGACAGACGGCTTACCTCAACACCCATGTAGTCACACTCCTTGGCGCGCCGCCCGGGCGCGACGACTAATGTATTCTTCCACCATTTTCAAATCCGAGGGAAGTACCGTGTACCGCTCTTGCGATTCCATCAGTCCCGACAGCCATGCTGGCAAGGCAGGCGTCACGCCGGACGCGTCCCTAACGGCCTGCGGGAATTTGGCGGGATGCGCGGTTCCGAGAACGATCATCGGGCTGTCGGTCTCGTGCTGCGCGGCGACATGAACCGCCGTCGCGGTGTGGGGGTCGAGCAGATAGCCGCTGCCTTCGAGCGTCCGCGAGATAGTTAGCGCGGTTTCCTCCATCGAGGCGCGGCCAGCGTCAAAATCCTTTCTGATCGAAGAGAGCGTGCGCTCGCCTATGGTGAAGGCGCCGGACTGCCTGAGGCCGTTCATGTATAGGACGACCTCGCTACTCTGCCGGCTTGACGCCTCGAACAGCAGGCGCTCGAAATTGGACGACACCTGGATATCCATCGACGGCGAGGTCGTGGCGACCACGCCGTGCATGCGGTATTCGCCCGACGACAGCGTGCGCGCCAGGATGTCGTTGTCATTGGTGGCAATGATGAGCCGATCGATCGGCAGGCCCATGCGCTTGGCGGCATAGCCGGCGAAGATGTCGCCGAAATTGCCCGTTGGCACCGTGAAGGAGACGGGCCGGTCGGGCGCGCCGAGCGATAGCGCCGAGGTGAAGTAGTAGACGATCTGGGCCATGATGCGGGCCCAGTTGATCGAGTTCACGCCCGACAGCGAGACCGCGTCGCGGAAGCGGTGGTCGTTGAACATCTCCTTCACCAGCGCCTGGCAATCGTCGAAATTGCCCTCGATCGACAGCGCATGGACGTTCGGCGCCGTTGAGGTGGTCATCTGCCGTTGCTGGACGGGCGATACGCGCCCGTGCGGGAAGAGCACGAACATGTCCGTGCGTTCGCGCCCGGCGAAAGCTTCGATCGCCGCTCCGCCGGTATCGCCGGACGTCGCCGCCGTGATCGTGGCGCGCTCACCGCGTTCGGCCAGGATGTGGTCCATCAGCCGCGAGATCAACTGCATCGCCACGTCCTTGAAGGCGAGCGTCGGCCCGTGGAAAAGCTCTAGCATGAAAGTGTCCGGGCCGGTCTGCACAAGCGGGCAGACGGCTTCGTGGCGGAAGGTAGCATAAGCTTCCCGTACGATCGCGGCGAAGGTCTTTTCCTCGATCTCGCCGCCGAGATACGGCGTCAGCAGCCTGATCGCGATCTCGGTATATGGAAGTCCGCGCAGCGCCCGTATCTCGGCCGTGGACAGTGTGGGCCACTCGTCCGGGACATAAAGCCCGCCGTCGCGCGCCAGCCCCCTCAGCACCGCATCGCTGAAGCCGAGGTGAGGGGCGTTTCCGCGCGTGCTGACATATCTCATTTCACTGGCTCCCCGCGATGCCGGTTTGTGCAAATCGCCGCGCTGCTGGTCGCAATTCGCTCGCCTGGTTGCTATAGAGCATGTCCTTCGGGGCTGGGAAGTGCGGCAGAGGGAGTTTGGTTTGGCTGATCGTCGTATCCTGCCTGGGCTGATCGTGTCCGGGCTTATTCTTGTCGTGGCCGGCTGCCAGTCCGGCACTGGCGGCAGCCCTTCTCCCGGCAGCGCCGGTACGGACACGAAGCCGCCGGAAGGCAAGGTGCTGGAGAGCGAGTTGCGCGGCTACTGTCCGCGCGTGAGCCTCCGAGAGGGCACCAACTATGTCAATTCCTACGCCAAGGGCGGCCAGGACGATCCCTCCAAGCTACAATACCAGGCCTCGATCAGCGACGTGACGCGCTCCTGCTCGCGTTCGAACGGCATGCTCAACATCACCGTGGCGGTGGCCGGCCGCGTTGTTCCCGGGCCGGCCGGCGCGCCGGCGAACATCACCCTGCCGATCAGGGTGGCGGTGCTGGAGGGCGGCAACGTGACCTATTCCGAGCTCAAGAAGCATCAAGTGCAACTGGCCGGTGGGGGGGCTGCGGGGCAGTTCATCGTTAACGAAGCCAGCATTTCCGTGCCCGAGCCGAGCGCTGCGAACGTCCAGATTTTCGCCGGCTTCGACGAAGGTCCGCCGAAGAAGCGCGCTTCGACCGAATAATTCCGGCCGCTCAGGCGTCGGACCATTCCGAAACGGCGGCCAGCACGCTTCGGAAATCGCTCCAGCGGTGGATCACCGTCTCCGCGCCAGCGTCGGTCACCATGTCGGCATGACCGGGATAGGAATGCGAGGCGCCGGTAAAGCCGATGACGCGCATGCCTGCCGCCTTGGCGCCGTGGACGCCATGGACAGAGTCCTCGATCACGAATGTGTCAGCAGGGTCGACCCCATAGTGCTTGGCCGCGTAGAGAAAGACGTCCGGCGCGGGCTTCGGCTTGCCGCTCGGCGTGTCGAGCGCGGAAAACACGTCCTCCTTGCGGAAGAAGGCCTCCAGGCCGGTCTTCTCCATCATGAAGCGGATGCGCTCGGTGCGCGAGTTGGAGCAGATGCACTTCGGCGTCTGAACTGCTGAAACGGCGGCTCGCGCGCCTTCGATGATGCGCACTTCCGAGCGCAGGTGGCGGTCGACCAGCGTTTCGGCTTCGCCGATCAGCGAAGCCTGGAGGGGAATATTCGCCTCCTCCTCGATCTTCAGCATGATATCTTTGAAGGTGAGGCCGGCATAGCGTTCCGCAAGTTCCCCAGCGGTTATCGGAAAGCCGGCACGGGTCAAAAGATCGGCTTCGACGCGCGCGGCGATGATTTCTGAATCGACGAGCGTTCCGTCGAAATCGAAGATGACGAGTGCTGGCTGGTTCATGGCGTCCGTCGATGGGAGGGGAGGAGTTCGCGCGGGGACGGCGATTTCCCGCGCCAATACACGAAGCGGCCGAAACGGGCAAATTGGCCTGCTGCGTGCCGGCATGGGCGTAATGGAGATTCCAGCGCGATTGTGCCGGATGCTGTCGCCCGAACGACCTGCATGCTAGCATCCAGGGCGCGCAGGCAGATTGAACGGCGCCGCGCTTCATTAAAAATTTACTAGAACCGGTAACCATAACGCCCAGTAAACAGTGAGCGTTTGCCGAGTACCGCCGATGAAAGCGTCTTCCTCCCTCGCCCTGTCGGACTATGTGTCCGAAGCCCCTTGGCTGAATTCGATCATCAAGGGCGACTGCATCGCCGCGCTCGAGCGGCTGCCGGAAAAATCCGTCGACGCGATCTTCGCCGATCCGCCCTACAACCTGCAGCTCAATGGCGATCTGCGCCGACCGGACCAGTCGATGGTGGACGCGGTGGACGACCACTGGGACCAGTTCGAGAGCTTTTCCGCATACGATGCCTTCACCCGCGCATGGCTGCTTGCCGCACGTCGCGTGTTGAAGCCGAACGGCACGATCTGGGTAATCGGCTCCTACCACAACATTTTTCGGGTGGGCGCGGCGATGCAGGACCTCGGCTACTGGATCCTGAACGACATCGTCTGGCGCAAGACCAACCCGATGCCGAATTTCCGGGGGCGCCGCTTCCAGAACGCCCATGAGACCTTGATCTGGGCCTCGCGCAACGCGAACGCCAAGGGCTACACCTTCAACTACGAAAACCTGAAGGCGGCCAATGACGACGTACAGATGCGCTCGGACTGGCTTTTCCCGATCTGCACCGGCGGGGAGCGGCTGAAGGACGACGCCGGTAACAAAGTGCACCCGACGCAAAAGCCGGAGGCCTTGCTGGCGCGCGTCATGCTGGCCTCGACGCGTCCGGGCGACGTGATCCTCGATCCCTTCTTCGGCTCCGGCACGACGGGGGCGGTGGCCAAGCGCCTCGGCCGCAACTTTGTCGGCATCGAGCGCGAGCAGGCCTATATCGACGCGGCGCACGAGCGTATCGACGCGGTCGTTCCGCTTCCTTCGGTGGACCTCTCCATTCTGACGGGCAAGCGCGCCGAGCCGCGCATCGCCTTCGTCAGCCTGATCGACGGCGGCATCCTTCGCCCTGGAACCTTCCTCTACGACGCGAAGAAGCGCTGGGTCGCGAAGGTGCGGGCCGACGGCACGATCGCGGCCGGCGACCGCATCGGCTCGATCCACAAGGTCGGGGCGATGGTGCAGGGGCTCGATGCCTGCAACGGCTGGACTTTTTGGCACTACGAGCGGAGCGGCGGATTGACTCCAATCGACGAGTTGCGGCGCATAGCGCGGCTGGGCGTGGAGCGGGCAGGGGCCTGAGGGGTTAGCGCCTGCATTGAGTTCGGGACGCGCTGCTTTGCGGTGCGTCCTTCAAGGCTCGCCCGCGAAATTCTACGCGCACTTTCCAATGTCAAAGAGGGCTCGCACCTCAGGATGAGGGAGATCGGTGCGCGTCCTCACGCATCGCACAACCTTGAAGGTTAGCTATGCCACCAACGGTCCTCACCCCAGGGATAACGAACGCCGGCGGGCGTCCCCGCGCATCGCATAACCTTTAAGGTTAGCGATGGCACCAACGGTCCTCATCCTGAGGTGCGAGCGCTCTTCAAACTCAAACAGTCAAATGAGGCGCTAGATGCGCGAGCCTCGAAGGACGCACAGTCAATCAGCGCGCGTCATGCGTCCTGTGCCCATCATATCGAAGGGATTGCTCACGCCTCGATGCCCCGCGCGTTGAGATCCCCCCTGAGCGTCTCAGCACCGGTAAACAGGACTGCCTGCCAACCGGCGTCGATCGCGCCCTGGACGTTGTTCCGGCTGTCGTCAATGAACAGCGTGACGCGCGGATCCAGACCGAAGCTGGAGGCGTGGAGATCGTAGATCGCGCGCTGCGGCTTGATCAACCCGACATCTCCCGACACGGTCACGCCTCGTGGGCGGTTGAGGAACTGGAAGCGCTCGCGCGCCTCGACAAAAGTGTCCTTGGCCCAGTTGGTCAGCATGGTGACGTCGTGGCCCGACTCGATCAGCCCTTCGAACACGGCGACCGAGTCCTCATAGGCGTGCGGCACCATCTCGTGCCAGTGCCGGCGGAAGTTGCGGATGTTCTCCTCATGCGTCGGATGAAGCGCGATGAGCTCGGCCTCGGCGTCTTCCCAACTGCGTCCTCGATCCTGCTCGATGTTCCAGTCATGGGTGCAGATGTTCTCGAAGAACCATCTACGCTCCGCTTCGTCCGGTATCAGCCGGCTGAACGGCAGGTCCGGGTCGTAATGGATCAGCACCTTGCCGATGTCGAAGACGATGTGGCGGATTTCGCTCATGAAGACCTCAATTGATCGGACGGCGCTTGGTGGCGCCGGGAATGGCGGCCTCGATGGCCTTTTTCATGACGGTCGGAAGGGCCTCGCCGGGGATATCCACCGCCGCGACCCAGCGATGATCCGGAAGCGTGGCCGCGGCTTCTACATCGGCCCGAAGAACTTCGAGTTCAAGCGCGAAATGGGTGAAGACGTGGGAGATCGAACCCGCTCTTCGCCACTCCGCCGGCAGCGGCGGCTCGGGTGAACGCGAAACGTTGCGCGGCACCTTGCTCCATCCGAAGTTCGGCACCTCGGTCATTCCACCGAGAAGGCCCTTCGCAGGGCGGGTCCGAAGCAGGATGGCTCCGTCCGGCCTGACCGCGACAAAGGCGACGCCGGTACGCTTCGGCCGCTCCGCCTTGGGCGCGCGCAGCGGCAGGCGTTCGGGATCTCCCGTAACAATTGCGCGGCAATCCGCCTTCAATGGACAGAGCATGCAGCGCGGCCGCTTCGGCGTGCAGATGGTCGCGCCGAGATCCATCATGGCCTGCGCGAAATCACCGGGCCGGTCGATCGGAACCAGCGTCTCGACCGCGGCCCGGATCGGCCGCTTCGCTTCGGGCAGGGGCGTCTCGATGGCGAACAGGCGTGCCGTCACGCGCTCGACATTGCCATCGACCACGGCGGCAGGCCGTCCGAAAGCGATCGCCGCGATCGCGGCTGCGGTGTAGGCGCCGATGCCGGGCAGTGCGCGCAGGCCGTCCTCGGTGTCCGGGAACCCGTCGGGAAGGCTTGCGACCTTGTCTGCGCAGGCCTTCAGGTTGCGCGCTCGCGAATAATAGCCAAGGCCTGCCCAGGCGCGCATCACCTCCTCGGCAGGCGCGGCGGCCAAATCTTCCACCGCGGGCCAGCGAGCGAGAAAAGCGAGGAAATAGGGTTTTACAGCCTCGACCGTGGTCTGCTGCAGCATGACCTCGGACAGCCAGACGTGGTATGGGTCTGGCCTGACACCCTTCGCCAGATCGGCTGGGGAAACGCGCCACGGCAGGTCGCGATGATGGCGGTCGTACCAGTCGAGCAGTCGCCGAGCCGCCGCCGGGGATGCGGTCGGAGGAGAGGCTTGTTCTTCGAGCACGGCAAGCATGCTAAGGGTTGTACCACCCACCCCAGAACGCTTTTGAGACAGTTCCAATTTTCATGCTCACGCTCCGCATACCGCCGCTTCTGCTCGCTCTGATCTTCGCTTGTGTCATGATCGCTGCAGCCATGGCAACGCCTGCGATCTCGCTCGATGCGCCGGCACTGCGATGGGCCGGAACTGCGATCATCCTCGCCGGACTCGCGGTTTGCGCGGGTGGAGTGCTGGCGTTCCGCCGCGCGGGAACGACGGTGGACCCGACCCGGCCGGACAAGGCATCGGCGCTTGTGCGCAGCGGCATTTATCGCTTCACGCGAAACCCGATGTATCTCGGCTTCTTGCTCTTTCTGGCGGGTCTTGGGGTCCTGCTCGGGCATCCGGCCGCGCTGGTCATAGCGCTCGCCTTCGTGCCCTATATGAACCGGTTCCAGATAGAGCCGGAGGAGGAGGCGCTGGCTCGACTGTTCGGCGATGAGTTCGAGCGTTTCCGGCGCGAGGTGCGGAGGTGGCTGTGACGCAACGACGAGGCGGCAATTGGGCGCAGCCCGTTAGTGATCTCGCGGCCGCCGTGCTCGACCCCGTGCTGCGCAAGCGCGCCGGGCTATCGATCGGTCTAGTCCAGTCCTGGGAGGAGATCGTCGGGACGCGCATCGCCACGAAATCCCGGCCCGAGAAGCTGCAATGGCCGCGTCGCGCCAGCGACGACGATCCGTTCCGTCCCGCGACGCTCGTGATCGCCTGCGAGGGCATCGCGGCGCTTCATCTCCAGCATGAGACCGGCGAGGTGATTGCGCGCGTGAATTCCTTCCTCGGCTTCAACGCGGTGGATCGCATTCGCATCGTGCAGAAGCCCATAGCCGCCAATGTGCGCCCGGCTCGGCCCGCGCCTCGCCCACTCACCTCGTCCGAGAAGAACGCGATCCAGACGAAGGTCCGTGCGATTGAGAATGATGATCTTCGCGCCGCCCTGGAGCGCCTCGGGGCGTCCGTGATCGGATCGAGGAAGCGCTGAAATCCCACATTCGTGAAAGTCCCGGCTGCAAGGCCGCTTGGAATGCCATGAATGATGCCTTAATTGCCAACAACCCTCGCTTTCTGTTTCGCACCCATCCCATCATCCAGAGTTGTTGCAGGTGATTCGCATGTATCGGCCTCTGTCGCGCAGACATTTTCTTTCCACCGTCGCGGTCGTTTCCGCCGCCGGCATCCTCGCTGCCTGCAGCGACGAAGGGGATCAGCCGAGCGCCGAAACTCCTGCGCCGGCCGAGCAGCCTGCCGCGCAGTCGACACCGGCTCCTGGCGCTGCCACGAAGGCACCCGAGGCAGCCGGCACGGTCGACATGGCGAAGTTGCTGGAGCCGGGGCCGATCCCCGACATGATGCTCGGCAAGGCCGATGCGCCGGTCACCATCGTCGAATATGCCTCGATGACCTGCCCGCACTGCGCCCACTTCCATGAGACCACGCTGCCCGAGTTGAAGACCAAGTATATCGACACCGGCAAGGCGCGGTTGATCCTGCGCGAGTTCCCGTTCGATCCGCGCGCCGAGGCAGGCTTCATGCTGGCCCGCTGCTCCAAGGACAACTACTTCCCGATGGTGAACGTGCTGTTCCAGCAGCAGAGGACTTGGGCCTCGGCGGAAAACGCCCGCGATGCGCTGCTGCAGATTGCAAAGCTCGCAGGTTTTACACAGCAGAGCTTCGAAGCTTGCTTGACCGACCAGAAGCTTCTGGATGACATCAGGGCCGTACGGACGCGCGGAGAGCAGGAATTCAAGGTCGACTCGACTCCGACCTTCTTCATCAATGGAAAGCAATACAAGGGGGCCCTGTCGATTGACGAAATGTCGGCGATTATCGACGGCATGCTCTGATCTCGGCGTCCGGCCGCGCAACGCCGGCCGGGGTTCCCGTTTGCGCGGGCGGTGGCGCCAATGAAGTTCAGCCGCCTGCGCCTGCTCGGTTTCAAATCCTTCGTCGAACCCGGCGAATTCGTCATCGAGCGCGGCCTGACGGGGATCGTCGGGCCGAATGGCTGCGGCAAATCGAACCTCGTCGAGGCGCTGCGCTGGGTGATGGGCGAGAGCTCATACAAGAACATGCGCGCGTCCGGCATGGACGACGTGATCTTCTCCGGCTCCGGCACGCGGCCCGCCCGCAACACTGCCGAAGTCACGCTCTTCCTCGACAATACGGACCGTACGGCCCCGGTGCCGTTCAACGACGCCGACGAACTGCAGGTGTCGCGCCGCATCGAGCGGGAGGCGGGGTCGGTCTACCGCATCAACGGCAAGGAGGCGCGGGCGAGGGACGTCCAACTGCTCTTCGCCGACCAGTCGACCGGCGCACGCTCGCCCTCCATGGTGGGGCAGGGCCGCATCGGCGAGCTGATCCAGGCAAAGCCGCAGGCGAGGCGCGCCCTGCTCGAAGAGGCGGCCGGCATTTCGGGCCTGCACACCAGACGGCACGAAGCGGAACTGCGGCTGCGCGCGGCCGAGCAGAATCTCGAACGGCTCGATGACGTCGTGGCGGAGCTCGAGTCGCAGATCGACAATCTGAGGCGGCAGGCACGGCAGGCGACGCGCTTCAAGAATTTGTCGGCCGAGATCCGCAAGGCCGAGGCGACCCTGCTGCATCTTCGCTGGACCGCGGCCAAGGCGCAGGAGGCCGAGGCCCAGTCCGCGCTGACGGCCGCGACCTCCCGCGTTGCCGAGTGCGCCGCCGCGCAGATGGAGGCCGCCAAGGCACAGGCTGTCGGCGCGCATCACCTGCCGGCGCTGCGGGACGCTTCGGCCGCCGCCTCCGCCACCTACCAGCGCCTGTCGATCGCCAGGACTCAGTTGGACGAGGAGGCGCAGCGTATCGGTGCCCGCATGGCGGAACTGGAGCGCAGGCTCGCCCAACTCGCGGCCGACATTGCGCGCGAGGACCAGATGGTCCGCGACAATGCCGACGTGCTCGCCAAGCTGTCGGCCGAAGAAGAAACCCTTCGTGCGGAAGAGGATGGGTCGAGCGAGCGCGAGGAGGAGCGCCAGGAGGCGCTGGAGCGTGCGACCGAGGCGCTGACGGAGAGCGAGGCGGCGCTTTCGGCGCTCACCTCCGAGCGCGCCGAGGCGGTGGCCGCGATCGGACAGGCCGACCGGGCGCTGCGGGAGGCGACGGAGCGTCGCGACCGGCTGGCGCGGCAGCTGGCTGAGGTTGCGCGCGAGGAGACCGAGGTCGCAGCCCGGATCGGTGCTCTCGCTGATCCGGCCGAGAAGCGCGCCGCCGCTGAGTACGCCGCCGAGGAGGCGGAGGCCGCGGAGGAGGCGGTCATTGGCGCAGAGACGGAAGTGACGAAGGCGCGTGGCGCTGAAGCTGCGGCACGGCCGCCGGTGCAGGAAGCGCGCGCGGCGTTCGCCCGCATCGAGACTGAAGCGCGCACCCTGGCGAAGGTGCTGAGCGCAGCGAGCAGCGGAGAGTTTCCGGCGGTTCTGGAACAGATCGCTGCCGATCGGGGCTACGAGACCGCTCTGGGCGCGGCGCTGGGTGAGGACCTCGACATCCCGCTCGATTCGCGCGCGCCGGCCTACTGGGGCGAGAGTTCTGACGCCGATAATGATCCCGCTTTGCCGGAAGGAATCGCGAGCCTCGCTGGCTTCGTCCGAGCGCCGGCGCAGCTTGCCCGCCGCCTTGCCCAGATCGGCATCGTCGAGGAGGCGGAAGGGGCTCGAATTCAGCGGCTTCTCAAGCCCGGCCAGCGCGTCGTCACCCGCAAAGGGGCCTTGTGGCGTTGGGACGGCTTTGTCGCCGGGGCGGACGCACCCACAGCGGCGGCCCAGCGGCTTGCCCAGAAGAACCGACTGCTGGAGCTCGAGGCCGAAGCCGACCAAGCGGCCGAGCGGGTCAAGGCCGCCGAGTCCTCGCTGGCCGCGGTGGAGGCCGCGGTGAAGGCGAATGTCGAGTCGGAGAAACACGCGCGGGATAAGTGGCGCAACGCGCAGAAGGCGGTTGCCGACGCTCGCGACGACTTGGTGCGCGCCGAGCGGGCGGCTGGCGAACTGTCGGCGCGCCGGGCCGCGATCGCCGAAACCAGCAGCCGCATTTCCACCGATCTCGCCGAGGCGGAAAACGCCTTGACCGAAGCGGGGGAGAGGCGAGCCGCCTTGCCTGTTGTCTCGGCGCTGCAGGCCAAGCTGGACGAGTCGGCAAGAACCGTGGCGAGGGATCGCGCCGCCGTCTCCGATGCACGTGCGAGCCATGATGGGCTGAAGCGCGAAGCCGCGGTCCGTGCGCGTCGTCTCGAGACGATCGCCGCGGAGCGAAAAAGCTGGATCAGCCGCGCCGAGAACGCCGAAGCGCAGATCGCCTCGCTGGCCGAGCGGCGCGCCGAGACGGATGCGGAGCTTCAGCAGGTTGCCGAGGCTCCCGGCGAGATCGAGGAGCGCCGCCGCTCGCTTCTGTCCGAACTGAGCAAGGCCGACGAGGCGCGCAAGCAGGCCGCCGACGCCCTCCAGCACGCCGAGAGCCGCCAGGTCACGCTGGACAAGGCCGCGACCGAGGCGATCCAGGCGCTGGCCGCTTCCCGCGAGGAGCGGGGGCGCGCCGAGGAGCGCCTGACCGCTGCGGATGATCGCCGCCGCGAGGTGGAGGCGCGTATCCGCGAGGCGCTCAATATCGAGCCGCATCTCGTGGCTCGGATGATCGAGTCGGAGCCCGGCGCGAAACTGCCGGAGATCGCCGAGGTCGAGCGCCAGCTTGAGCGGGCCAAGTCGGAGCGCGAGCGCCTCGGCGCCGTCAACCTGCGCGCGGAGGAGGAGCAGAAGGAGCTTTCGGATCGGCTGGAGACGATCGTCTCGGAGCGCGAGGACGTGCTCGAGGCGATCCGCAAGCTGCGGCAGGCGATCCAGAGCCTCAACCGAGAGGGGCGCGAACGGCTGCTCGCCGCCTTCGATGTCGTGAACGCCGAGTTCAAGCGGCTGTTCACGCATCTCTTCGGTGGCGGCACGGCCGAACTGCAACTGATCGAATCGGACGATCCGCTGCAGGCCGGCCTGGAGATCCTGGCGCGCCCGCCAGGCAAGAAGCCGCAGACTATGACGCTGCTGTCAGGCGGCGAGCAGGCGCTGACCGCGATGGCGCTGATCTTCGCGGTGTTCCTGACCAATCCTGCGCCGATCTGCGTGCTCGACGAGGTGGACGCCCCGCTCGACGATCACAATGTCGAGCGCTTCTGCAACCTGATGGACGAGATGGCGCGCACCACCGAGACGCGTTTCGTCATCATCACCCACAACCCGATCACCATGGCGCGCATGGACCGGCTGTTCGGGGTGACGATGGCCGAGCAGGGCGTCAGCACGCTCGTCTCGGTCGATCTGCAGGCGGCGGAACGGATGCGCGAGGCGGGGTAGGGTTTCGCTGCCGGGCATTCGTCATCCTCGGGCTTGACCCGAGGATCCATGCCGGAACAGCTCGGCCGAGTGCCAGCGCTGTTTTGCCTTCGGTATGAGCCCAAAGCCGATTCTGCATCGCAGGAGCATTGCCGTGTCGTCACCGCATGGATCCCACGGTCTCCGCGACGCCGCTTCGCGGCTCCTCCGCTCTAGGATGACGGAGGCGTAGAAGCCCGCCGCGCGGGGCGCGCGGCGGGGGCCTGGATATATCAGCGGTGCTTCGGCAGCAGCGACCAGGCCGCCGGGGCGATTGCGGCGGCGAGCAAGACCTTGATCAGGTCCGGCACGATGAAGGGCACGACGCCGAACTGCCAGGCCTTCTCGGCTCCGATCAGGTAGGCGAGCCAGGCGAAGCCCATGGCCGTCATCACGACTTCCGCCACGAGGACTGCGCCGAGCATCTTGAAGAAGCTGCGGTCCCAGCCGCGGTCTGCCGCGTAGCCGACGATCGCGGCCATGGCCACGAAGCCGGCGAGATAGCCGCCCGTCGTGCCGAGCATGTAGGCAAGGCCGATGCCCTTCTCGGGCGTGCTCTGGAAGATCGGCAGGCCGAAGGCTCCTTCGGCGAGGTAAAGCAGCACGGTGGCGACGGCGAGCCGGCTTCCGTAGGCTGCGGCAAGCAGGAAGACCGCAAGCGTCTGGAGCGACATGTCGACGGGGCCGAGCACCACCTTGGTCTTGGCCGACATCGCGAGGAATACCGTTCCGGCGACGGCCAGGAATGCTTGTGTCACCAGCCTCATCGCGCGGTTTTCGGGCAGTGTCAGTTCGACGAGCGGACGGGCTGTGATTTCGGTTGCCATGGCTATCCCATTCTCCAGGAGGTCGGTTCGGCTTCCGCTATATGGGCTTCCGTGCTAAGCGGCAACCCGCTCTTCGGGGGCTCCCCGACCTATGGCCTAACCCAATGACGCTGGAATTGGATACGAACTTCGACCCCAAGTACGGCGAAGCGGTAGATCTCGCCAAAGGCGTTTTGCGGATCACGGCGCCCAATCCGAGCCCGTTCACCTTTCATGGCACCAACAGCTATGTCGTGGGCGAGCACCGGCTGGCTGTGATCGATCCCGGTCCCGCCGACGAATCGCATCTGGCGGCGCTGCTGCGCGCGATCGGCGGGCGGCCAGTCAGCCACATCTTCGTGACGCACACCCATCGCGATCATTCGCCGCTGGCGCGCCCGCTGGCCGAAGCGACCGGCGCGATTGTCGTGGCCGAAGGGCCGCACCGGCCGGCTCGCGCCGTCAATCTGGATGAGATGGCCCGCCTCGACGCCAGCAACGATATGGAGTTCCGGCCTGACCAGGCCCTGGCAGACCTAGAATTGGTGGAAGGGGAAGGGTGGGCTTTGCGCGCTGTCCTCACGCCGGGCCATGCGGCAAATCACGCCGCCCTGGCATTGGAGGGGACGGACATCCTGTTTTCCGGAGACCACGTCATGGGGTGGTCGACTACGGTCGTGGCGCCGCCGGACGGCTCGATGACGGACTATATGGCTTCGCTGGACAAGCTGCAGGAGCGCGAGGACCGGCTCTACCTTCCCGGCCATGGCGGAACGATCGACAATCCTGCCGCCTTCGTGCGGGGCCTGAAGGCTCATCGCAAGATGCGCGAGCGGGCGATCCTGGAGCGCATCGCGCAGGGAGACCGGACGATTTCCGAGATGGTCGCGGCCATCTACCGCGACACCGATCCGCGCCTGTTCGGCGCTGCCAGCCTCTCGGTGCTCGCCCATCTGGAGGACCTTGTCTCGAAGGGTTCGGTCGCCACGGACGGGCTGCCTTCGCTGGAAGGCGAGTTCCGACCGGCCTGAGCCTCACCCGGACGGGGCGGCGGAGGACCTGCGCAGCACCGCCGCATCGAGCTCGGTGAGGAAGTTGGCTATCCGCGCGGCGTTATCGCCGAGATCATGACGCCCATAGAGCCAGGCGGAGCGCATGTCGACGAAGGTGGAGCCATCGTCCTCGATCAACCTGATTCCGATGTCGACCGGCAGCGACAAGACCCGGGTCCTCGCCCGTGCTTCGATGGTCACCTCGTTGCTCGGCACGCCCACATTCTCCGCCCGTATCTCCCAGCCTCTCTCGTCGAGCAGGGTGCGGACCGTCTCCAGCGTCTGATCGAGCGGCAGGTCGTAGCTACGACCCGCCACTAACGGATAGGCTTGGGCCTGGCTGGCCGCACTGGCGGCCGAAATCGGCACGAGCGGGTTCATGCCCGGGGTTCGCTCTTTGGCCGCCTTGGGCATCGGAGGCGGATTGTCCGTGTCAGTCGCAACGTCGACCAGCATCGGACGGGTCGCATAGAAGAATCCGCCGGCGAAATAGGGGGCGAGCGAAAGCAGGGCGAGCATTGCTCCGACGGCAAGGTCGCCGGCGCCGTAATCGTCGTACTCCCACACCCGGCGGAAGGCGAGCGCCGCGAGAATGAGCGCCAGTATCGAGAAGGCGGGGACGACCGCAAGCACGGCAAGGAGGCCCGGCGTGTCGAGCAGTCCGTAGCGATGCGAAAGGCCGGCCGTGATCAGCAGGGCGACGGACAAAGCCCCCGCGCGCCGCGCCCATGGTGCGGCATGTGTCTCTCGCCTCGTCGTCAGTACAGCAGCCATCGTCTAGCGAACCAGATCATATATCGGTCGGAGCCATCTCACAGGAGGGCAGGCAGATCAAACATCCGTAGCCAGGCGGTAGTCCCGGAACTGCTCCCGCAGCCTTCTCTTCTGAATCTTGCCGGCCGCGTCTTCCGGCAGCCACCCTTTGACGTGCCGTCCAAGCATGATTTCCCTCCCAGGTGGTGACGCGCCTCAACCCCACATTGAGACCGGTGCGACTTGCTGTCCAGAGCTTGATCTTGCCGCGCGCGGCACGCCACATTCCCGGCCAATCTCGATGCAAAACCGCGGCGGGGTGGGCGGTTTTGCAATACCTAAAGAGGTTGTCATGGGCGCGAAGAAGCGAGGCACCAAAGCGAGTGACGTCGCGCGCGACGATTCGGAAAAAGCAGAGAAACTGCTGAATTCGTCGGACGAGCAGGTCGCAGCCGCTGAGGCGGAGGCCGCTCCCGCCGAGTTGGAGTCAGTGAGCGAGGGCCGATTCGAGCAGATGGTGAGCGAGACCCTCGACACCGTCGGCGGCAAGATGCTCTTCAAGATGCGGATAGACGGAGAGCCGGGCGGGGAGCATGTCGCCGCTGCGGCCGTGGGGGAGGGGGACGACCAGCATTTCCTCATCCTCTCCATGCCCCTGGAAGGCGGCGAGCTTCAGGTCGAGGAGGCGGCGGAGAGCGCCAATCCGGTCGCCAAGATCGCGGCGTCTTACGCCGGTATTGCCGAGAAGCTCGACGACGCTGCATAACTTGCGTTGCTTCAACTCCCGTGCGGCGGGCCTATTGCTCGGCCGGCGATCGGTTGAGGCATCACGAGGATGCAGCCATGACCGATCCAGCCCCCGGCCACAAGCCGACAAAAGTCATCACCGTCGAACCCTATGAGGGAGAGGTGGTCGTGAGCACCGGCGACGTGGAGATCGCTCGCTCCACGCGCGCCAAGGTGCTTTCGGAAACGCCCTATCCGCCGGTCTTCTACATCCCCTTCGCCGACATCGACTTCAGCCGGCTGAGCGCGACCGAGCATTCCACTCATTGTCCCTACAAGGGGGACGCCAGCTATTGGAGCGCGGATCACGCCGGAGAAGTGGGGCAGAATGCGATGTGGGCCTATCTGCAGCCTTTTGAGCAGGTCGCCGCGATCAAGGACCACGGCGCCTTCTATCCAGGTCGGGTAACGATCAGCGCGGCGTAGGGTTACGTCAAATTACCGCCCCACAGGCGCCACGCTGGGACGAGCGAGGTCGGGTGCTCAACGTCTACTGGGGGCCGAGTTGCCCCTCATCCTGCCGACCCCCCTCTCCCCGGGGTCCGAGGGGAGAGGGTAGGGTTGGGGGGCCATTTTCATAGTCGACCGAAACGGACTTCCGAATCTAAAACTATCCCTTCCCGACAGCCGCCTGCGCCGCCGCGAGCCGCGCGATCGGCACCCGGAAGGGCGAGCAGGACACGTAGTCGAGCCCGACCTCTTCGCAAAAGCGAATCGATGCCGGATCGCCGCCGTGTTCGCCGCAGATGCCGAGTTTTATGGCAGGCCTGGTGGTTCGCCCTTTCTCCGTAGCCATCCGGACGAGTTCGCCGACGCCGTCCACGTCGATCGAGACGAACGGATCCTGCTCCAGCATGCCCTTCTTGCGGTAGGTCTCTAGGAACATCGCCGCGTCGTCGCGTGAAATGCCGAACGTCGTCTGGGTGAGGTCGTTGGTGCCGAAGGAGAAGAACTCCGCGCTCTCGGCGATCACATGGGCGCGAACGGCCGCGCGCGGCAGCTCGATCATCGTGCCGGTGAGGTACTCGATTGTCTCGCCGGTCTCTTCCATGACGTTCCTGGCGACCTCGTCGATGCGGGCCTTCACGAAATCCAGTTCGGTCTTCAGCCCGACCAGCGGCACCATGACCTCCGGCACCACGGGCTTTCCGGTGTCCCTGCCTGCCTGCACCGCCGCCTCGAAGATGGCGCGCGCCTGCATCTCCGCGATCTCGGGATAGGAGACGGCGAGGCGGCAGCCGCGGTGGCCGAGCATCGGGTTGAATTCGTGCAGCGCCTCGCTGCGGTGGCGCAATGTCTCGGCGGGAACGCCGAGCACATGGGCGACTTCCTCGAATTCCTTCTCGGTCTTGGGCAGGAACTCGTGCAGCGGCGGGTCGAGAAGCCGGATCGTCACCGGCAGGCCGGCCATGATCTCGAAAAGCTCGACGAAGTCGGAGCGCTGCATGGGCAGGAGCTTGGCGAGCGCGGCGCGCCGTCCCTTCTCGTCCGCAGCAAGAATCATCTCGCGCATGGCGATGATGCGGTCGCCCTCAAAGAACATGTGCTCGGTGCGGCAGAGCCCGATGCCCTCGGCTCCGAAGGAGCGCGCCATGCGCGCGTCGGCCGGCGTCTCGGCATTGGCGCGCACCTTCATGCGCCGCGCCTTGTCGGCCCACTCCATGATCGCGGCGAAGTCGCCGGAGAGCTCCGGCTGGAGCATGTCGACCGCGCCGGCGAGCACCTGCCCGTTGCCGCCGTCGATGGTGATGATGTCGCCCTTCTTCAACGTGCGGCCGGCCGCGATGAGTGTTTCAGAGCGATAGTCGACCCGAAGCGACCCAGCGCCGGACACGCAGGGCTTGCCCATGCCGCGAGCAACGACGGCAGCGTGGCTGGTCATGCCGCCACGCGTGGTGAGGATGCCCTCGGCCGCATGCATGCCGTGGATGTCCTCCGGGCTGGTCTCCACCCGGACCAAGATGACCTTGCGCCCCGACTGCCGGGCGTCCTCCGCTTCCTCGGAAGTGAATACGATCTCGCCGGTGGCGGCTCCGGGGGAGGCGGGCAGGCCAACGCCGATAACGTCGCGCTTCGCCTTCGGGTCGATGGTCGGATGCAGCAACTGGTCGAGCGAGGCCGGATCGATCCGCGCGACCGCTTCCTCCTGGCTGATCAGTTCCTCATTGGCCATGTCCACCGCGATCTTCAAGGCGGCGCGGGCCGTGCGCTTTCCCGAACGCGTCTGCAGCATCCAGAGCTTGCCGCGCTCGATGGTGAATTCGACGTCCTGCATGTCGCGGTAGTGTTTTTCCAGCCGCTCGCAGATGCCGACGAAGTCCGAGAAGACCTGTGGCATCAGCTTCTGCAGTGACGGCTTGTCCGAGCCCGCGTCGATACGAGCCCTTTCGGTGATGTTCTGCGGCGTGCGGATGCCGGCCACCACGTCCTCGCCCTGGGCATTGACGAGGAACTCGCCGTAGAGCGCCTTCTCGCCGGTGGACGGATTGCGGGTGAAGGCGACGCCGGTGGCCGAGGTGTCGCCCATATTGCCGAATACCATCGCCTGGACGTTAACCGCCGTGCCCCAACTCTCGGGGATGTCGTGAAGCCGACGATAGGTGATTGCCCGCGCGTTCATCCAGCTCGAGAACACGGCGCCGATCGCGCCCCACAGTTGCTCCTCGGGCTGCTGCGGGAAGCCGTCCGGCAGTTCCTCCTCGATGCGCGCCTTGTAGGAATCGACGACGACCCGCCAGTCGCCGGCCGAGAACTCGGTGTCGAGTTCGTAGCCCATGCGGGCCTTCTCCTCCTCGAGGATCTCCTCGAACATCTCGTGGTCCAGCCCGAGCACGACGTTGGAGTACATCTGGATGAAGCGCCGGTAGCTGTCATAGGCGAAGCGCTCGTCGCCGGAATCGCGCGCCAGCGCCTCGACGGTGACGTCGTTGAGGCCGAGATTGAGCACCGTGTCCATCATGCCTGGCATCGAGGCACGCGCGCCGGAGCGCACCGAGACCAGCAGCAATCTCTCCGGATCGCCGAAGCGCCGCCCGGTGATGCGGGCGATGTGGCCGAGCGCGGCCTCCACCTGCTCGCGCAGGTCGTCCGGATAGGTCTTGCCGTTGGCGTAATACCAGTTGCAGGCCTCGGTCGTGATCGTGAACCCCGGCGGCACCGGCAGGCCCAGGTTGCACATTTCGGCGAGGTTGGCACCCTTGCCGCCGAGAAGGCTTTTGTCCCCGGCCCGGCCCTCTGCCGAGCCGTCACCGAACGTGTAGACCCACTTGGTCATGCGATCTCCCTTAGGAAAACTCCCGCCGCGCAAGGCAGCGTTATGGTGCTGCATTGCGGAAAACAAGATGCGCAGCGGGCCAACAAACCTATACAATCGATTACAAGTTCCCGGCTCGAAGGGACTTGTCCGGAAGCGTCATCCGGATGTAGAACGTTTCAGGAACATTGGAGGGTCCGAGATGCGACTCACTGGCAAGCTCGACTATCTGGAACTGCCCGCCGTGGGCGGCACGCTCGACAGCGCCAAGGCGTTCTACAGCGCGGCCTTCGGGTGGTCGTTCACCGACTACGGCCCGACCTACGCGGCCTTCGACGAAGGACTAGAGGGCGGTTTCCAGGCGGACGGCGCGGAAGCGCCGGCGAAGCCGCTGCCGGTGCTCTACTCGGAGGCGCTGGAGGAGACCCTTGCCGCCGTCGAGGAGGGGGGCGGAAAGATCGTCAGGCCGATCTTCTCCTTTCCCGGCGGCCGGCGTTTTCACTTCATCGATCCAGCCGGGAATGAGCTGGCGGTCTGGGGAGAGTAGGAAGCGTGACGGCCGAACCTGCCAATCTCCCCCTGAGGGGCGAGACGTCCGGCAGGACGGAGGGGGAGGAACGCGGCGCTTCATATTCACCGGCTAAGTTCGCCAAGGCGTCTAAATGAAATTGCCCTGCGGAAGGGCTCGCTCGATCGAAGGGATTACGCTGGAGCAAGCAGATCGCGCCTTCTTGGACGACATAACCGGATTGCGCTCACGCCTCGGTTCTGCCTATAAGGCGGCCTCGCCGGCCGTCGCGCCGGAGTGGTGGGGCGTAGCCAAGCGGTAAGGCAGCGGTTTTTGGTACCGCCATTCCCAGGTTCGAATCCTGGCGCCCCAGCCAGCCTCCTTTTTTCTTATGTTTCAATCACTCGTCTGTAGATAGGTGCGCCCATTGCTGGGGCGCCCGGCGAATAGTTGCACTCTGCACGCTGTGATGAAAATCAGACCAATAAACACAGGCGCCAGCGGCATGCCGCTCATGTTCATTGGCATAAGTAAAAGAGGTAATCCCCATCCTGCCCACACGGCCAATTTTACTAATGCTTGCCGCACAGGATCGGTCGATTTGTCGAGGCGGGCAACAGCAAGCACGCCGGAGAGCAAGATAGTTAGGTCGTAAACATGCAAATACGGCGCAACCAAACAAGTGGCGATAAGAACCAACGCAGCCTGCTGCATGGCCGTTTGCGCTGCAACTAACCGCCAGATCAGGACAGGAATTATTGCGAGAGCAAAAGCGAGATGGATCAGCGAAGCCGTCTGTCCATCAAAGCCAACGAGCCGCATTGCGACGAACACGCTAGGTATCATGCCAAGGAACGGTCCAGTTCCTCGATGCTCAAGGGCCGACAAGGCAACCAGTGTATTGCCAAGATAGTCCCGCCCTGCTTGCCAGCCGAATGCAGCGGCCGACAAGCCAACAATAAGCAGCACGGTGACAGCCGTCGCTCCTATCGACAACCAACGCCGCTGGATCAGCCACAGCAGTGGCAAAAGCACTCCAATTTGCGGCTTTATGGTCAGTATCGTAGCCGACGCTATCGTTAGACCGCTTGCATTGGATCTACGCGGTGACAGCGCAATAAGGAGCAGTCCACATGCTATACTTCCTGTTTGACCGAGCGTTAAGCAAGTCATGGCGGCCGGCGAGCAAACAAGCATCAGCGTCTCGCCCCAAGAGAAGCCGAACCAGCGCGCGCCAGCAGCGAGAATCATCAACCCAAATAGCGAGAAGACCGTGAAGGAAACGAAATAGCCAGCCAAGCCGGCTGGCCATGCCATGAATAGGGAATGCGGCGGATAAGCCCAAAGCCTCAGCCCAATATGCTGGTCGAGAAATCCGTGCTGGTAGGCCATGAAGGCTTCGTGGCGATATATATCGCCGACCTTACCCTCAAGCATCATCCGCGCCGTCGTCCATAGATTGATGAAATCCCCGCCGAATGGCTGGTGTGGCCCGATAAAAAAACCATCGGCCTCTACATAGGCCATCCAAAGAGCATCAATTGAGAATACAGCACTGGCAAGCGAGGCCAATAACAGCAATGTGTGGTTAATCCAGCCAATCCAGGCTAGCCGACTTGCATCGGAAACATCCGTGACAAAGCTCAAGCAGCCCTCCTGCAAACGCCTTTGCAAGACGCCTACTCCATGATTGTCAAGAAAAGCCTAGGATATGCTCTTGCCGGGGCGGCGACGAATCTGCCCTTGACCTGTGTCTCTTTCATTTCGAGAGGCATTGGTTGCGGGCGGTGAGTCACAAAATCAGAATGGTTTGGATGTCAGGCAATGGTCGGTTTGAAGACTCTGGGCAGCTTGGGCCTTGTTACATTGTCCTTAGCAGGGCTTTCCTTCCAGCCGGCGCTCGCCGCCGAGCAGAAAGCCTGCACCCCCGCGCTTATCCGCAAGGTGCTTGCGCCCGCTACCAAGCAGGACCGGTCGGTCCGGATCGACTGCGATCTGACGCTGAAACCGGGCGACGTCGTCACCAAAAGCCTTCAATTGGTCGGCGCCCAGGCGAGCGGTGCCACGCTTGCCTGCAACGGCGCGACGCTGGACGGCCGCGACGGCACGCCCAACAAGGGGCGCGACATGATCGTCGTTGGCTCCTTGCCGCCGAAGGGCGACCGGGCCGAGTGGTCGGTGCCGGCCGGGGTCACGGTCACCGGCTGCCGCGTGCTCGGGTCGGTTCGGATCAAAGGCGCCGGGGTTAATGGGCAGGATGAAAACCTTCGCGAATGGTCCCGGTCCAAAAGCTATACCGAGCGGGCGCAGGCGGCGGCGCCTCGCGACATCCGCTTCGAGAAGATGGAGATCGTCGGCCAGGGGCGTGTGCCGTTCTACGTGGCGGTGGGAGCGACGCGGGTCTCGCTGTCCGGATCCAGGATCTCAGGGGTGTCGAACGGGCCTGGCATCTATCTCGATGCCGAATCGGCAGGGAACGCGATCGAGAATAACCGGATCGAGGTCGAAACGACGAAACGCGAACAACTGGCGATCGACGGTTCGGCAAACAATCGGATCGTCGGCAACCGCTTCTCCGACCGGGGCAAGGGCGGTGTGTTCGTCTACCGCAATTGCGGGGAGGGTGGATTGGCGCGGCACCAGACCCCGAGCGACAATCTGATCGCGGAGAACGTCTTCGAGAAGGGCGGCTGGTTTTTTGCACAACCTGCCATTTGGATCGGCTCGAGGCAGGGCCGGCGCAGCTATTGCGGGCAGGACAGTTCTATCCAACTCGGAAGCGGCATCGATGACCTCGATCACGCGACGCGCAACCGCGTGGTGAACAACCGCTTCGTCGGCCGGAAACCTGACGATGCGATCAGGACGAGCGAAGCGGACACGGTGATATCCGGCAACAAACAGGTCGCGGCGCAGCCGTGACCGGCGCGGTCCGGCCTAGCCCAGTCTGCTACTTCAGCTGTTCCGGCCGCCACTTCAGGTTGCCACCGGCCGTGTCCGGCTTCCAGACCGTGATCTTCGGCATGCGGTCGCGGTCGAGTTCCAGCACGGTTACCTTCACCTTCGGCCGGCACGCCTCACAGCGGAATTTTACCGAGCGCGGGTCGCGGCCGCCGCCGAGCACCGAGGCCAGATCGCTGCAGCGGTAGTAGCGGAGATTGCCGCAGCCGCACTCAGCCCGCAGGATCATGCCGTGGCGGGCCGCCTTGCCGAGCGTGTCGATCGTCCGAGTCATGGTTCCGGTCTAGGAACCTATACCTATCCCGTCAACGAAAGAAACAAAACAAGAACATCGCAGCCGGGAATCTGCGCTGGCCCAAGTCGTCGGGACTACCCCATCTCGTGGCGCCAGGGTGGATTGGCGCCGGCGCGCGAGACGGTGATCGCCGCGGCCCTGCCGCTGAACGTGAGCACCGCCCGGATCTGTTCCTCGCTCAACGAGGCGATAGACCTTTTGTCGAGCAGCCGCTGCTCGCGCAGGTAGGCGAGGATCCCGGCGTTGATGGTGTCGCCGGCGCCGACCGTGTCGACCACCTCGACGCGCTCCGCCGGCACCGACACCGAATGCCGCTTCGAGTAGGCGACGGCACCCTGGCCGCCCCTGGTCACCACGATCAGCTTTGGCCCGAGCTCCAGCCACCGCGCCGCGACCTCTTGCGTGTTCACGCCCTCGCCGAACCAGGCAAGATCCTCGTCCGACAGCTTCACGATGTCGGCCATGGCCAGCATGCGCTTCATGCGCGCCAGATGCACGGCCTTGTCCTTGATGAAGTTCTCGCGGATGTTCGGATCGAACATCATCACGCGCTTTTCGTGCTCGCGGCGCATGAGCGCCTCGTAGGTCGAGCCGCAGGGCTCCGCGATCAGGCTGATGCAGCTGAAATGCATCGCCTCGACGTCGTCGCCGATGGTGGGCAGGTCGGCCTCGGTGAGCATGCGGCCCGCCGTGTTCTCGTCGTAGAAGAGATAGCTGGCGTGCCCGCCGGAAAGGCGCACAAAGGCAAGCGTGGTCGGACTGTCCGAAAACCGCACATGATCCAGCTTGACCTTGCTCGCGACCAGCGCGTCCCGCAGCATGTCGCCGTAGAAGTCGGTGGAGATGCCGGTGAAGAAGCCGACCGGGACGTCGAGGCGGCCGAGCGCGACCGCCGTGTTGAACACGGCCCCGCCGACATAGGGAGCGAAGCAGGACTCGCCCGCCATGCTCAGTCTCGGCAGCATGTCGATCAGCGCTTCGCCGCAGCAGACAATCACATTTGTTCTCCAGCTTCCCGCCGCGCGCTTAGCATCCCGGGCGATGGCGCGGAAGGACGGGCTAGCGCAAAGTGCCGGCCGACACCCCCTATGCCTCCCTGGCCGGCATCGCCCCACCCACCAGGAAGCGCTCCGAAAGGGCGAGGCTTGCGCCGCCCAGCGCGCGGGCATGGATGCCGACCGTCCCCTCCCGCACTTTCGGGATCTCGAGGCCTTCGATGTCGATCGACGTCAAGGCGGCCGCCACGCTCTCGACCAGGCGAGACTTCACCTCGGCCGGCATCCAGCCGTCGATCACGGCCGTCTCGAAGTCGATGACCGCCGAGGCTGCGACGATGGCATAGGCCAGTGCCCCTGCCGCCTGTTCGATCCAGCGGTCGAGCTCCGGTCCGATGTCGCCCCAATTCTCCGGAGAGGTCCACAGGAACGAGGCGTTGGTGCCTCCTGCCGTGAGGGTCGATTCGAGCACGGCAATGGAGGCGACGTCGATCAGTTGCGCCGGCTTGCCGCGCGGTCCGGGGACCGGCATCGAACCGAGCGCGCCGGCATTGCCGGTCGGCCCGACATAGAGCTTGCCATTGAGCACCACGCCGCCGCCGGCGAAGGCGCCGATGTAGAAATAGACGAAGTTCCGCATCGGGCTGCCGCGGCCGAACACCAGTTCGGCGCCGCAGGCCGAGGTGGCGTCGTTCTGCAGATAGACGGGGAAGTCGAGGTCCGCCTGCAGCTTTCCGCGGATGTCCAGCCGCCGCCACTCCTCCATGTCGTCGCGCGGCGCGCCGATCGCGTCCGCCCAGTTCCAGAGCTGAAACGGCATGGCGATGCCGAGCCCGGCAATGCGGCGTTGCTGGTCCGGGGTCAGGCGGCTGCGCAGCGTCTCGATGCCGTCGCGGGCGAATGCGACAGTCCTTTCGGTGGCCGGATAGAGGTAGGAGCTTTGGAGCATTCCACGGACTTCGCCGACGAAGTCGATGAGCACCAGCTCGGCGCTGCGGCGTCCGATCTTTAGGCCGAGGAAGAATGCGCCGTCGGGATTGAGCGATATCGGCACCGAGGGTTGGCCGATCTTGCCGCGGACGGGCTCCTGCTTGAGCAGCAGCCCGTCCTGCTCCAATTCGCGCATGATCACCGAGATGGTCTGCGCCGACAGCTTGGTCATGCGCGCGATGTCGGATTTGGAGAGGCTGCCATGCTGGCGGACGAGCGAAAGCACCAGGCGCTCGTTTTGGGCCCGCATCCCGCTCTGGTTGGTGCCGAGTTGCAGGAGATTTGCTGAAGCCTCGGGCGCGTTCTGCCTGGCGCTGCCAGTCTCCAATATTTCCTCCTGAGACATGCTTTTCCCGGTATGATTGTCCATGGTCGCAGACAGAGTCAATAATAAATCAGACTGATTTAATTATTGACAGCCTGCATCGATCCTGATTTGCTCGGGTGAGATTTGGAGGCGGGAGGTGCCTCGATCTCGGCCCGCTGGGAGAGTGGGTTCGTGGTGTTCCACTGGGAGGTTACCGTGAAAAGGACAACACTGAGGACGTCCGTCTTCGCCGCCGCGGCTGCGGCTTTCGTCGCTTTCGTCGCTCCGGCTCACGCCGCCGAGATCGTCGGGCTGATCACCAAGACCGAAGGCAACCCCTTCTTCGTCAAGATGCGCGAGGGCGCGCAGACGAAAGCCCAGGAGCTTGGCCTTGAGCTCCGGACCGCTGCCGGCAAGTTCGACGGCGACAATGACAGCCAGGTCGCGGCTATCGAGAACCTGATCTCGGCCGGTGCGAAGGGCTTTGCGATCGTTCCTTCGGATTCCAGCGCTATTGTCCCGACCATCAAGAAGGCCCGCGACGCCGGCTTGCTGGTGATCGTGCTCGACACGCCGCTCGATCCAATGGATGCGGCCGACGCGACCTTCGCCACCGACAACTTCAAGGCCGGCGAGTTGATCGGCACCTGGGCCAAGGACACGCTGGGCGACAAGGCCGCCGACGCCAAGATCGCCTTCCTCGATCTCGCGGCAAACCAGCCGACGGTCGACTACCTGCGCGACCAGGGCTTCATGAAGGGCTTCGGCATCGACATCAAGGATCCCAAGCGCTACGGCGACGAAGACGACGCCCGCATCTGCGGCCACGAAATGACCGGCGGCGCGGAAGACGGCGGCCGCACCGCGATGGAGACGCTGCTCCAGAAGTGCCCGGACATCAACGTCGTCTACACCATCAACGAGCCGGCGGCTGCCGGCGCCTACGAGGCCCTGAAGGCCCTCGGCAAGGATGACGGCTCTGTGCTGGTCACCTCGATCGACGGCGGCTGCCCGGGCGTGGCCAACGTGAAGGCCGGCGTGATCGGCGCGACCTCCCAGCAATATCCGCTGAAGATGGCCGCGATGGCGATGGAAGCGATCGCGAAATTCGCCAAGGACGGCACGAAGCCGCAGGTCGATCCCAAGCTCGGCTTCCTCGATACCGGCGCGACGCTGATCACCGACAAGCCGGTGAAGGGCGTGGAGTCGATCACTTCGGAAGAGGGCGCCAAGCTCTGCTGGGGCTGATCTCTTCCTGACCTGATCCTGCAGGTATAAAGTCGACTGAAGCGGGAGACGCACCGCTGGCGCGTCTCCCCCATCCTTGGGAGGGGATGAATGAGCGACGATGTTGTAGGCGTCAAGGCGGCCGAGCGTGGATTTGTTGGCGGCGGCGCCGATGTGGCGAGCTTCGAGGTCGATCACCGCGGTCCGCTCCGACAGCTTCAGCACTTCCTTCATAAGTATCCGACGACGGTTCCCTTCATCGTCCTGCTGATCGGCGTCCTGATCTTCTCTGTGGCGGCCGGCTCGCGCTTCTTCGCGATCCTTAACCTGTCGCTGGTGCTGCAGCAGGTGACGATCATCGCGGTGCTCGGCATCGCGCAGACCATGATCATCCTCACCGCCGGCATCGACCTTTCCGTCGGCGCGATCATGATCCTGTCCTCGATCGTCATGGGCCGGCTCGCGGTCGTCTATGGCGTTCCGCCGGAACTCGCCTTCCTGCTCGGACTTCTGACAGGCCTGATCTGCGGTCTCATAAACGGCCTGCTCGTCGCGCTGGTGCGGCTGCCGCCCTTCATCGTGACGCTCGGCACCTGGTCAATGTACGGCGCGATGGTGATCTTCGTCTCGCGTTCGGAAACGCTTCGCCAGCAGGACGTCGCCGCCGCCGCGCCGCTGCTGCAATGGCTGGGGTCCTCCTTCAAGGTACCGATCCCTGGCTGGGGCACGGCCATCATCACCTATGGATCGGTGCTGATGATCCTGCTCGCGGTGCTGATCTGGTACGTCCTCAACCGCACGGCGTTCGGTCGCCACGTCTACGCGACCGGCGACGATTCGGAATCGGCACGGCTTGCCGGCATCAACACCAAGCGGACGCTGATAGCCACCTATACGGCGGCGGGACTGATCTGCGCGATCGCCGGCTGGGTGACCATCGGGCGCATCGGTGCCGTCAGCCCGCTCGCCGGCCAGAACGCCAACCTCGATGCCATCACCGCTGTGGTGATCGGCGGCACTTCGCTGTTCGGCGGGCGCGGCTCGATCATCGGGACGCTGGTCGGCGCGCTCATCGTCGGTACCTTCCGCAACGGGCTGGCGCTGTCGGGCGTCGAGGTCCTGTGGCAGGAGTTCGCGGTCGGCGCCCTGATCATCATCGCGGTCACCATCGACCAGTGGATAAGGAAGATATCGGCATGAGCGTCGTTCCTGTCCTGGAGGCGAGAGGCCTCACCAAGCGCTACGGCCGGGTCGTGGCTCTCGACCACGCCGATTTCCAGCTGATGCCGAACGAGATCCTGGCGGTGATCGGCGACAACGGCGCCGGCAAGTCGACGCTGATCAAGGCGCTCTGCGGCGCCGTCATTCCGGATGGCGGCGAAATCCTGCTCGACGGCAGGCCGGTCCACTTCAAGTCGCCGATGGAGGCGCGGGAGGCAGGCATCGAGACCGTCTACCAGAACCTTGCGCTGTCGCCGGCGCTGTCGATCGCCGACAACATGTTCCTTGGGCGGGAGATACGTAAGACCGGCGCGCTCGGCCGATGGCTCCGGCTGCTCGACCGCACCGCCATGGAGCGGCGGGCCCGCCAAAAACTCACCGAACTCGGGCTGATGACGATCCAGAACATCGGCCAGGCGGTGGAGACGCTTTCGGGCGGGCAGCGCCAGGGCGTGGCGGTGGCGCGCGCCGCCGCCTTCGGCTCGAAAGTCATCATTATGGACGAGCCGACCGCTGCACTGGGCGTCAAGGAATCCCGGCGCGTGCTGGAGCTCATCCTCGACGTGAAGCGCCGCGGCCTGCCGATCGTGCTGATCTCGCACAACATGCCGCATGTGTTCGAGGTGGCCGACCGGATACACATCCACCGGCTGGGACGGCGGCTCGTGGTGATCGACCCGAAGGAATACAGCATGTCGGACGCCGTCGCCTTCATGACGGGCGCGAAGCGGCCGCCGGAGAATGTGCTGGCCGCATAGCCAAGGGCGCTCCCGTGCGCGACGCCAATCGTTCGAACGATTGTGCATCCTTCCGTTTCGGCTAGCATTGAGAATAGGGAAGAGGGCAGATCAACCAGCGCTTGGGGTCGAGCGCTTGACGGTAGACTTGAGCGATGACCACGGAACTGCAAAATCCTTTCGAGCTAAAGACCGATCCCCAGTCGCTAGCCGCGGATATACTGAGTGCGCTGCGATACCGGTCGGGCAAAGACCCGACCGTCGCAACGCCCTATGACTGGCTTGCGGCGTCGATCAAGGCGGTGCGCGACCGCATCATCGACCAGTGGATCGAGTCTACGAAGGAGACCTACGAGCAGGACGAGAAGCGGGTCTACTACCTGTCGCTCGAGTTCCTGATCGGAAGGCTCATGCGCGACGCTTTTTCGAACATGGGCCTGATGGAGGACATGCGGGCCGCGCTCGCGACGCTCGGCGTTGACATCGACCTCATCGCGACGCTCGAGCCGGACGCGGCGCTCGGCAATGGCGGCCTGGGTCGGCTGGCGGCCTGCTTCATGGAGAGCATGGCGACTGTCGGCATCCCCGCGCACGGCTACGGCATCCGCTACAAGAACGGCATGTTCCGCCAGGAGATCCACGACGGCTGGCAAGTCGAGCTTCCGGAGACCTGGCTGGAGCACGGCAATCCGTGGGAGTTCGAGCGGCGCGAGCGGGCCTTCGAGATCGGCTTCGGCGGCTCGGTGGAATCGATCACCGACAAGGCCGGGCGGCTGGAGCGGCACGTCTGGAAGCCGCAGGAGCGTCTCCTCGCCGTGGCATACGACACCCCGGTGGTCGGCTGGCGCGGCAATCGCGTCAACACCCTGCGGCTCTGGTCCGGCCATCCGGTCGACCCGATCCTGCTCGACGCCTTCAACGCCGGCGACCACATCGGCGCCCTCCGCGAGAGCAACAAGGCGGATGCGCTGTCGCGCGTGCTCTACCCAGCGGATTCGAGCGAGGCGGGTCAGGAACTGCGGCTGCGGCAGGAATATTTCTTCTCGGCCGCGTCGCTCCAGGACATCCTGCAGCGGCACATCAGCTCGCACGGCGATCTGTCGTCGCTGCCCGACAGGGTGGCGATCCATCTGAACGACACGCACCCGGCGATCGCCATCCCGGAACTGATGCGGCTGTTGATGGACGTCCACGGCATGGACTTCGACAAGGCCTGGCGCCTGACCCGCGGCACCTTCGCCTACACCAACCATACGCTGCTGCCGGAGGCGCTCGAGACTTGGCCGGTGCAACTGTTCGAGCGGCTGCTGCCGCGGCACATGCAGATCATCTACGCGATCAACGCCGAGTTCCTGCTCGAGGCCCGCGCCACCGGCAATTTCAACGACCAGCAGATACGCCGCATCTCGCTGATCCATGAGGAGGGCGGGCGGCGTGTGCGCATGGGCAATCTCGCCTTCGTCGGATCGCACAGCGTGAACGGCGTCTCGGCGCTGCACACCGACCTCATGAAGGAGACGGTGTTCGCCGACCTGCACAGGCTCTATCCCGGTCGCATCAACAACAAGACAAACGGGATCACGCCGCGCCGCTGGCTGTTCCAGAGCAACCCGGGACTGACGGGTCTTATCCGCGAGGCCATCGGCGACAGGTTCATGGACGATGCGGCGGCGCTGAAGGACCTCGACGCCTTTGCCGACGATGCGTCGTTCCGCGAAAAATTCGCGGCGGTGAAGCGGGCGAACAAGGAGCGGCTTGCGGCACTGACGGCCGAGCGGCTCGGCATCCGCCTCGACCCGTCGGCCATGTTCGACATCCAGATCAAGCGCATCCACGAATACAAGCGCCAGCTTCTCAACATCATCGAGGCCGTGGCGCTGTACGATCAGATCCGCTCACATCCCGAGCGGGACTGGGTGCCACGCGTCAAATTCCTCGGCGGCAAGGCAGCGCCCAGCTACCACAACGCCAAGCTGATCATTAAGCTCGCCAACGACGTAGCGCGGGTCATCAATCGCGATCCGGCTGTCCGGGGCCTGCTCAAGGTCGTGTTCATGCCGAACTACAATGTCAGCCTTGCCGAGGTGATGATACCGGCGGCCGATCTGTCGGAACAGATCTCGACCGCGGGCATGGAGGCCTCCGGCACTGGCAACATGAAGTTCGCGCTGAATGGGGCGCTCACCATCGGCACGCTCGACGGCGCCAATGTCGAGATCAAGCAGTGCGTCGGCGACGACAACATCTTCATCTTCGGATTGGCCGCCGAGGAAGTCGCCAGGCACCGCAGCCAGGGCTACGAGCCGCGCCAGGTGATCGAACGGTCGCATGAGCTCAGGCAGGCGCTGGCGGCGATCTCGTCCGGCGTCTTTTCGCCCGACGAGCCGGAGCGCTATCGCGGGCTGATCGATGGGCTTTACCAGCACGACTGGTTCATGGTGGCGGCGGATTTCGACAGCTTTGCCGAAACGCAGAGGCAGGTCGATGCGTTGTGGCGTAACAGCCCGGAGTGGCACCGCAAGGCGATCCACAACGTGGCGCGCGTCGGATGGTTCTCGTCCGATCGCACAATCAGGCAGTATGCTGAGGAAATCTGGGGAGTGCCGGTCTAAAGAGATCGACCGAAAGGCCGGCGAGAAGCGTAGCTGGGAGGAACCAACGGACGATGACACGCCCCTCAGCCGTGACGACCAGGAAGGCCGGCTCGGCCCCTGATAGGGACGTTTCCGCCATTCTTGCCGGCAGCCATCGCGATCCCTTCGCAGTCCTCGGGGTGCAGCAGTCCGATACCGGCTTCGTCGCCCGCTGCTTCATCCCGAACGCAGAGGAGGTCGCGGCCTTCACCCTGGACGGAGCCTTCATAGGCGACCTCGCGCGCCGGCGCGCGGAGGGCCTTTTCGAGGGGCCGATCTCCATCAGCAAACGGCAGCCGATCAAATATCATGCGCGCAATCAGGGTGGCGACTGGTGGGTGACCGATCCCTTCTCCTTCGGTCCGGTGCTCGGGCCGATGGACGATTACTACATCGCGGAAGGCTCGCACCTCAGGCTCTTCGACAAGCTCGGCGCGCATCTGATCGATCATGAGGGCGCCACGGGCGTCCAGTTCGCGGTCTGGGCGCCGAATGCGCGGCGCGTGTCGGTAGTCGGCGACTTCAATGCTTGGGATGGGCGGCGCCATCCGATGCGTCTGCGTCAGGACACCGGCATCTGGGAGATTTTCCTGCCGGATATCGGGCCCGGAAGACCCTACAAATACGAGATCATCGGGCCGAAGGGCCAAGCGCTTCCGCTCAAGGCGGACCCCTTTGCCTTCCATTCCGAACTGCGGCCAGCGACCGCCTCGGTGACCACGGCCCCGCTCAGCCACGAGTGGGGCGACGAGGCGCATCGCGCGTTCTGGCGGAAGGCGGACGTGCGCCGCCAGCCGATGTCGATCTACGAGGTCCATGCCGGCTCATGGCAGCGCCCCGCCGACGGCGGCTTCCTTTCATGGGACGAACTGGCCGATCGACTGATCCCCTATGTCGTCGACACCGGCTTCACGCATATCGAGTTCCTGCCGATCACCGAGCATCCCTACGATCCGTCGTGGGGTTATCAGACGACGGGCCTCTATTCCCCGACCGCCCGCTTCGGCGACCAAGAAGGCTTTGCCCGCTTCGTCGATGGCGCGCACCGGGCCGGCATCGGCGTCATCCTCGACTGGGTTCCGGCGCATTTTCCCGTCGACGCGCATGGTCTCGCCTGGTTCGATGGCACTGCGCTTTACGAGCATGCCGATCCGCGGAAAGGCTTTCATCCTGACTGGAACACGGCGATCTACAATTTCGGCCGCCGCGAGGTCGTGTCCTTCCTGGTCAACAACGCGCTCTACTGGGCGGAAAAATTCCACATCGACGGGCTGAGGGTCGATGCCGTGGCCTCGATGCTCTACCTCGACTATTCGCGCCGCGAGGGCGAGTGGATCCCCAACGAGCGGGGAGGGCGCGAGAACCTGGAGGCCGTTAGCTTCCTACAGAGGATGAATGCGGCCGTCTACGCCCACCATCCGGGTGTCGTCACGATCGCCGAGGAGTCCACCTCCTGGCCAAAAGTCTCGCAGCCCGTCTATGAGGGCGGGCTCGGCTTCGGCTTCAAGTGGAACATGGGCTTCATGCACGACACGCTGGAGTACCTGTCCAAGGAGCCGGTGCACAGGAAGCACCATCACGACCAGATCACCTTCGGCCTCGTCTACGCCTTCAGTGAGAATTTCGTGCTGCCGCTCAGCCACGACGAGGTGGTGCACGGGAAGGGCTCGCTCATCTCCAAGATGGCCGGCGACGACTGGCAGAAATTCGCGACGCTACGCGCCTACTACGCCTTCATGTGGGGCTATCCCGGCAAGAAGCTGCTGTTCATGGGGCAGGAGTTTGCCCAGCGGCGTGAGTGGAGTGAAGCAAGGGGCCTCGACTGGTTCCTGCTCGAGCATGGTGCGCATCGTGGCGTGCAGGAGGTGATCCGCGACCTCAACCGCGTCTACCGCGAGAAGCCATCGCTGCATGCGCGCGACTGCGAGCCGGAGGGCTTCAAGTGGCTGGTCGTGGACGACCGCGAGAATTCAGTCTTCGCCTGGTATCGCGTCGCGCCCGGCCACGAGCCGATCGTGGTCATCAGCAACTTCACGCCGGTGCCGCGCCCGGACTACCGTGTGCCGATGCCGAAGGCCGGCAGGTGGCGCGAGATCATCAACACGGATGCCGTGCAATATGGCGGCTCGGGCATGGGAAATGGAGGCGAGGTGTCCGCGTTGGAGGAGGAACACGGACCCGTCGCGACCATGGTCGTGCCGCCGTTGTCGACGGTCCTGCTGGAGTTCGTAGGGGAATAGACAGGGAGGAAGTGATGCTCGAGCCGAGGAGGAATCAGCCACTGGCGCGCGACGCCATGGCCTATGTGCTGGCGGGAGGACGCGGCAGCCGATTGAAGGAACTGACCGACCGGCGGGCCAAGCCCGCGGTCTATTTCGGGGGCAAGACCCGCATCATCGACTTCGCGCTGTCCAACGCCTTGAACTCCGGCATCCGCAGGCTGGCGGTGGCGACGCAGTACAAGGCGCACTCGCTGATCCGCCACCTGCAGCGGGGCTGGAATTTCCTGAGGCCGGAGCGCAACGAGAGCTTCGACATCCTGCCCGCCAGCCAGCGCGTCTCCGAGACGCAGTGGTATGAGGGGACGGCCGACGCCGTCTATCAGAACATCGACATCATTGAGTCATACAACCCCGAGTACATGGTGATTCTCGCGGGAGACCACGTCTACAAGATGGACTACGAGCTGATGCTGCGCCAGCACTGCGAGGCCGAGGCGGACGTAACCGTCGGCTGCCTGGAAGTGCCTCGCATGGAGGCGTCGGGCTTCGGCGTCATGCATGTCGACGACAAGGATAACATCGTCGCCTTCGTGGAAAAGCCCGTCGATCCGCCGGGAATACCCGGCAACCCCGAGATGGCGCTGGCCTCGATGGGCATCTACGTCTTCAGGACAAAATTCCTGATGGACCAGTTGCGGCGAGATGCGGTCGACCCAAATTCCAGCCGCGACTTCGGCACGGACATCATTCCCTATATCGTTACACACGGCAAAGCCGTCGCCCACAGGTTCACCAAATCCTGTGTGCGCTCGACCGCAGAGAACGAGGCCTATTGGCGCGACGTCGGTACGATCGACGCCTATTGGGAAGCCAACATCGACCTCACGGACGTCACCCCGGAGCTCGACCTCTACGATCGGGACTGGCCGATCTGGACCTATTCCGAACTGAAGCCGCCGGCGAAATTCGTGCATGACGAAGAGGGCCGGCGCGGCATGGCGGTGTCATCGCTGGTTTCCGGCGACTGCATCATTTCGGGCGGATCGCTGCGGCGCAGCCTTCTCTTTACCGGCGCCCGCATCCACTCCTATGCCGAGCTCGAGGAAGTCGTGATGCTGCCCGATTGCGTGATCGGCCGGAGCGCCCGGCTGCGACGGGCGGTCCTCGACCACGGCGTGATAATTCCTGAGGGGCTGGTCGTTGGAGAGGATCCGAAGCTGGACGCCAAGCGGTTCCGGGTCTCGGAGAAAGGCGTGTGCCTGATCACCCAGCCTATGATCGACAGGCTGGCTTGATCCTCACGAATGAATTTAGGTCCCCCCTCACCTGGGTGAGGGGAGGAAATCGGATTTGAAGGGAAAGGGGGCGCCCATCGATGCAGGTGCTAGCGGTCACGCCGGAAATCTATCCGCTGATCAAGACCGGGGGGCTGGCGGATGTGACCGGCGCCCTGCCGATCGCGCTCGCCGAGCATGGGGTCAGCGTGCGGACGCTGGTGCCCGGCTATCCCGGCGTGATGACGGCCTTCAGAAAGAAGCGGCCGCTCCATCAGTACGATGATCTGTATGGCGGGCCGGCTGCGGTCCATGTGGCGCAGGTCGGCGAACTCGACCTTCTGGTCCTCGATGCGCCGCATCTCTTCGATCGCATCGGCGGTCCCTACGGCGATGCGGGCGGAAGGGACTGGCCGGACAACTGGCAGCGTTTTGCCGCCCTGAGCCGGGTGGGTGCCGATGTAGCCGGAGGGGCAATACCGGCCTACGCACCGGACCTGCTGCACGTACACGACTGGCAGGCGGCGCTGGCATTGGCCTATATGCGCTACGGCCAGGCGCGATCCGTGCCCTCCCTCATCACCGTTCACAACCTGGCCTACCAGGGCCAGTTCAGCGCCTCCATCTTTCCGGGTCTGGGCCTGCCGCCGGAGGCGATGGCGCTGGACGGCGTCGAGTATTTTGGCGGGGTCGGTTTCCTGAAGGCCGGCCTGCAAGCGGCCACGGCCATCACCACGGTCAGTCCGACCTATGCTCAGGAGATCAGGACGCCGGAGTTCGGCATGGGACTGGACGGCTTGCTCAATGGGCGGGAAGCCGATCTGCACGGGATCGTCAACGGCATCGACGTCGAGGTCTGGAATCCGGAAACCGATCCCTATCTGGTGTCGAACTACGCTCGCGGAAACCTGAAGGCCCGCAAACCGAACCGTCGTGCGGTAGAGGAGCGCTTCGACCTTGCTCCCGACGGCGGACCGCTGATCTGCGTGGTCAGCCGGCTCACCTGGCAGAAGGGCATCGACGTGCTTGCCAGCGTCGTCGACCAGATCGTCGACGCAGGCGTCAGGATCGCCATCCTCGGCACCGGCGATGCGGGGATAGAGGGTGTGCTGCTGGCAGGCGCGGCGCGGCACCGGGGCCGCCTCGGCGTCGTCATCGGCTATGACGAGGCGCTGTCCCACCTTATGCAGGGCGGCTGCGACGCGATCGTGGTGCCGTCGCGCTTCGAGCCTTGTGGCCTGACGCAGCTCTATGGGCTACGCTATGGCTGCGTGCCGATCGTCGCCCGTACCGGCGGGCTCGCCGATACAGTCATCGACGCCAACCAGGCCGCGGTTTCGGCAGGGGTGGCAACCGGCCTGCAGTTCTCGCCCGAGAGCGGCGCGGCGCTGCTTCACGCCGTCAGGCGCATGTGCCAGCTCCACGCCAACAAGGCGGTGTGGTCGACGATCCAGAAACAAGGCATGAAGTCCGACGTTTCGTGGGAAGGCAGCGCCGCGAAATACGCCGAACTCTACAAATCATTGCTCGCAAACAAGGCTGACAGCGCATGATCAGAACCGTGGAAACCACGCCGTATTCGGACCAGAAGCCGGGGACGTCCGGCCTGCGCAAGAAGGTGCCGGTTTTCCAGCAGGCGAACTATGCCGAGAACTTCATCCAGTCGGTGTTCGACGCGCTGGCGGGGTTTTCCGGCCAGACGCTGGTGATCGGCGGGGACGGCCGCTACTACAATCGCGAGGTGATCCAGAAGGCGGTCGCGATGGCTGCGGCCAACGGTTTCGGCAAGGTGATCGTCGGTCAGGGCGGCATCCTGTCGACGCCGGCAGCCTCCAACATCATCCGCAAGTACAAGGCTTTCGGCGGGCTCATCCTGTCGGCGAGCCACAATCCCGGCGGGCCGAACGAGGATTTCGGCATCAAGTACAATATCGGCAACGGCGGCCCGGCGCCCGAGAAGATCACCGACGCGATCTTCGCCCGCTCGAAGACGATCTCCAGCTACAGAATAGCCGACATCGGCGAGGTAGACCTGGACCAGATCGGTACCTTCGAGGCGGGTGGAATGACCGTCGAGGTCGTCGATCCGGTGAAGGACTATGCCGAGCTGATGGAGAGCCTCTTCGACTTCGACGCAATCCGCGCGTTGTTCAGGAGAGGGTTCCGCATGGCCTTCGACGCCATGCACGCGGTCACCGGTCCCTACGCCAAGGAGATCCTGGAGAACCGGCTGGGTGCCCCGGCCGGCACCGCGCGCAAATGTGTGCCGTTGCCGGACTTCGGCGGCCACCACCCCGACCCGAACCTTGTCCATGCAAAGCATCTCTACGACGAGATGATGGGTGCCGATGCGCCCGATTTCGGCGCCGCATCGGATGGCGACGGCGACCGCAACCTGATCATCGGCCGCGGCATCTTCGTGACGCCCTCGGACTCGCTCGCGGTGCTCGCCGCCAATGCGCATCTGGCGCCGGGGTACAAGGGCGGGCTGAAGGGCATCGCCCGCTCCATGCCGACCAGTGCCGCGGCCGACCGCGTGGCGGAAAAGCTCGGCATCGGCATGTACGAGACCCCTACCGGCTGGAAGTTCTTCGGTAACCTGCTCGATGCCGGCATGGCGACGATCTGCGGCGAGGAGAGCGCCGGCACCGGCTCCGACCACGTGCGCGAGAAGGACGGGCTGTGGGCCGTGCTGCTCTGGCTCAACATCCTTGCTGTGCGGAAGGAGAGCGCGAAGGAGATCGTCACAAAGCACTGGCAGACTTTTGGGCGCAACTACTACTCGCGCCACGACTATGAGGAAGTGGACTCGGACGCCGCCAACCGGCTGGTGAGCCAGCTGCGGGAGCGGCTGCCCTCGCTGCCCGGCACCGAAGTAGCGGGCCTCAGGATCGAGAACGCCGACGACTTCTCCTATCGCGACCCGGTCGACGGCTCGGTCAGCAAGAATCAGGGTATCCGCGTGATGTTCGAAGGCGGCTCGCGCGTCGTCATCCGTCTCTCCGGCACTGGCACGGCGGGAGCGACGCTGCGCCTCTATGTGGAGCGTTACGAGGGCTCGCGTCTCGACCTCGATACGCAGGAGGCGCTGGCGGATCTCGTTCGGGCGGCCGACGAGATCGCCGGCATCCGGCGGCATACCGGCAGGGACAAGCCGAGCGTGATTACGTGAGGATGGCAGTGACGGCGAATCTTCCCCCTGGTGGGGCAGGTCAATTGCATTTGGGTTCGACCCCCACTTCGGTCGGCTTCGCCGACCACCTCTCCCCAGATCGACGGGGGAGAGGAAGCGCCGGCCGCGAGCCTGGCGCGCTGCCTCTACCCCACGTCTAAGTCTCCGTGCCCAGCTTCTTTACCCAGTCCGAAAGTTACCCCCTCGGTGCCGTCCCCACCGGCTCGGGCGTTCGCTTCTCCGTCTGGTCGGGCGCTGCGGAGCGCATGTGGCTCTGCCTCTTCGATGAGCAAGGAGAGGCAGAGACCGCGCGCTTCGAGATGGCGCGAGGGGAGGGCGGGGTCTTTGCGGTCGAAGTCCCGGGTATCGGAACAGGGACGCGGTATGGGTTCCGCGCGGACGGCCCATATGCGCCCGAGCAGGGGCTGTGGTTCGATCCCGACAAGATCCTGATGGACCCGTACGCGCTGGCGATCGACCGGCAATATGCCTACGATTCGCGTTTGGCGTTGCCGCGAGGTTCAGCCGTCGACACTGCGCCATTGATGCCCAAGGCCATTGTCACGGCGCTTGCCGAACCGGTCGCGCCTGAGCCGCCGATCTTCCGACCCGGCGGCCTCGTCTATGAAGTCTTGCCAAGAGGTTTCACAAAGCTGCACCCGGAGGTGCCGGAGCACCTGCGGGGGACGCTGGTCGCAATCGCGCAGCCGGCGGTGATAAGGCATCTGAAGAAGCTTAAGGTCAGCGCGATCGAACTGATGCCGATCGCTGCCTGGATCGACGAACGGCACCTGCCGCCGTTGGGCTTGAGGAACGCCTGGGGCTACAATCCCGTCTCCTTCATGGCGCTCGATCCGCGCGTCGCGCCGGGGGGATTCCAGGAACTGCGGGACCTAGTGGCCGCGCTGCGGCGCGAGGGCATCGGCGTCATCCTCGACGTGGTCTTCAACCACACCGGCGAGAGCGACGAGAAGGGGCCGACGCTGAGCCTGCGCGGCCTCGATAACCGCGCCTACTACCGCCATGAGCCGGGCGAACCGGCGCGCCTGGTCAACGATACCTGCACCGGCAATACGCTCGCCTGTGGCCAGCCGGCTGTCATGCGCCTCGTGCTCGACACGCTCCGCCACTTCGTGCGCCACGCAGGGGTGGGTGGCTTCCGCTTCGACCTCGCGCCGGTGCTGGGACGGTCGGCAGCGGGTTTTGCGCCAGACGCGCCGCTTCTGCGCCTGATTGCCGAGGATCCGGTGCTGAAGGACCGCGTGCTGATTGCCGAGCCGTGGGATCCTGGGCCGGGCGGCTACCAGCTTGGTCGGTTTCCTCCGCCGTTCCTCGAATGGAACGACCGTTTTCGCGACGATGTCCGTCGCTTCTGGCGGGGCGATGATGGAACGGTCGGCACGCTGGCGACGCGGCTCGCCGGCTCATTCGACATCTTCAGGGAAGCCTCTACGCGCACGGTCAACTTCGTCGCGGCCCATGACGGTTTTTCGCTCGCCGACCTCGTGAGCTACGCCAGCAAGCACAACGAGCCCAACGGCGAGATGAACCGCGACGGCCACAGCCACGAGATCGCGTGGAACAACGGCATTGAGGGCGGGACCAACAACGATAGGATTGCAGGGGAACGTCGCAAGGATTTGCACGCGCTGCTGGCAACCCTGTTCTTCTCGCGCGGCACCATCATGCTGAGCGCTGGCGACGAATTCGGCCGCACCCAGCACGGCAACAACAACGCCTACGCCCAGGACAACGAGACCATCTGGCTCGATTGGGCTGGGCGGGACCGGGAACTCGAAGCCTTCGTCGCGCGGCTTGCCGAGATACGAAACGCGCTGCCTGTCCTTAGCAGTTGCGCTCTCCTGACCGGAGAGGCGGGCAGTCCGCAATTCCCGGACGTGGAATGGCTGAAGGAAACCGGCGCGCCGCTGACCGTGGCGGACTGGCACGATCCGGACCGGCGCCGGGTCACCATGCTGCTTGCCGACGATGATGGACGGCGTGTCGCCGTGGTCATCAATGGCGACCGGCGCGCGTCGGTGATGGGCCTGCCGGAGCGGCCGGGTTTTGTCTGGAAGAACCTGTTGCCGGATTGTGAGCGGCATTCGGAAAAACCCTTCCTCGCGCAGGGCCGGACCGTCTACTGCCTGATCGAGGAGGCCGAATGAGCGATCCGGATTGGTGGCGGGGCGCCGCAATCTATCAGGTCTATCCAAGATCCTATCAGGACACCAATGGCGACGGGCTGGGCGATCTCAAGGGCATCTCGCGGCGACTCCCGCACATCGCGTCGCTCGGCGTAGAGGCGATCTGGCTGTCGCCCTTCTTCAAGTCGCCGATGGCGGACATGGGCTATGACGTGTCCGACTATTGCGCCGTCGATCCGATGTTCGGCACGCTGGACGACTTCGACGAGATGGTCGCGCAAGCACACAGGCTTGGCCTGAAGATCATCATCGACCAGGTGCTGTCCCACACCTCCGACCGGCATCCCTGGTTCGTCGAAAGCCGCGCCAGCCGCACCAACCCGAAGGCTGACTGGTTCGTCTGGGCCGACCCGAAGCCTGACGGCGGGGCGCCGAACAACTGGCTGTCGAACTTCGGAGGGCCGGCTTGGGAATGGGACTCGGTACGCAAGCAGTACTATCTGCACAATTTCCTGACCTCGCAGCCGGACCTCAACTTCCACAATCCGAAGGTCCAGGAGGCGCTGCTCGACACCGTGCGGTTCTGGCTGGACCGCGGGGTAGACGGGTTCAGGCTGGACACGGTGAACTTCTACGTTCACGACCGGCGGCTTCGCGACAATCCGCCCCTCCGCATGACCGACGCGCAGAAGGCGCGGCAGACCAACCCCTACGAGTACCAGAACCACCTCTACGACAAGACCCGACCGGAGAACCTCGCCTTCCTCAGGCGCTTCCGCGCTCTGCTCGACGAGTATGAGGACCGCACGTCGGTGGGGGAGGTGGGCGACGGCAGGCGTTCGCTGAAGACGGTGGCCGCTTACACTTCCGGGGGCGACAAGCTCCACATGTGCTACACCTTCGACATGCTTGGACCGGATTTCTCCGCCGAGTTCGTGGCGAAGCGCATCAGGGCGTTCGAAGCCATCGTGAAGGATGGCTGGATCTGCTGGGCCTTCTCCAATCACGACGTGAACCGGCACGTGACGCGCTGGACCAAGCCGGGCGGCTCGCCGGAGGCAATCGCCAGGTTCGCCATTGCGCTTCTCGCCTGCCTGCGCGGCTCGATCTGCATCTACCAGGGCGAGGAACTTGGGCTGGAGGAAGCGGAACTGGCGTTCGAGGACCTGCGTGATCCCTACGGCATCCGCTTCTGGCCTGGGTTTAAGGGGCGCGACGGCTGCCGCACGCCGATGCCGTGGGAAAGCGGCGCCGGACACGCAGGCTTTACGAGCGGGCTGCCTTGGCTGCCCGTTCCGGACCAGCACCGCTCGCGCGCCGTGGATCGGCAGGACGGCGATCCGGACTCCGTGCTTTCGCTTTATCGGCAGGTGTTTGCTTTCCGTAAGCAGGAACTTCCGCTCGTCAAGGGTTCGATCCATCTGCTGGACTCTCCCAAGGGCGTTCTAATGTTCCTGCGCAGCTTCGAGAACGAGAGGCTGCTCTGCGTCTTTAACTTCTCGCAATCGCCTGTGGATTTCGCAGTCCCGGCGGAGGCCGTAGGCATCGCGGCACTGCCCCTTCCGGGCGCGCATGGGCGCGTCGAGGCGGGTCTCTTGAGCTTGGCGGGACTGGGCGTTTTCGTCGGACGAACTGGTTGCACGCCCTGAAAGAAGTCGGTTTCCGTAACGTTAGATTCGTCGCAGTTGAAATGAGATATGTCGGTGTTACTGTCGGCGCCACGAAAACGTCCGGCAAGTACCGGCGAAGATTGGTAACGCTAGGCAAAGATGCCAGCGTCGGAGGAAACCGCCGGGGCAGAGGGGGCTCTGGCAAAAATGGGAGTTCAACAGCATGCAAATCAGGAACCTGCTGAAAGCATCGGTCTTCGCGGCCGGTCTTGTATTGGCCAATGGCGTCATCGTTGCGCCGGCCTGGGCTGAAGTCGTTTACAATCGCGGCAGTGCCGCCGAGCCGGAAACCGTCGATCCGCACAAGACCTCGACGGTCTATGAAGCGCATGTCCTGCGCGATCTGTTCGAAGGCCTGGTGATGCAGGACGCCAAGGCCGAGTTGATCCCCGGCGCCGCGGAGAGCTGGACCGTCTCGGACGACGGCAAGGTCTACATCTTCAAGATTCGGCAGGGTGCTGCCTGGTCTGACGGCAGCCCGGTGACTGCGGAAGATTTCGTCTATTCCTTCCGCCGCCTCGAGGATCCCGCCACGGGCGCCGAATATGCCTCGATGCTCTATCCGATTGTGAACGCCGAGGAGGTCAACGCCGGCAAAGGCAAGCCGGAAGACATGGGCGTCAAGGCGGTCGATGCCAACACGCTGGAGATCACGCTCAAGGCTCCGACGCCGTATTTCCTGGAGATGCTCACCCACCAGGCGGCCTACCCCGTGAACAAGGCCTCGATCGAGAAGCTGGGCGCCGACTGGATCAAGCCCGGCAATCTGATTTCGAACGGCGCCTACACGCTCGCCGAATGGGTCCCGAACGACCACATCAAGATGGTCAAGAACCCGAAATTCCACGATGCGGACAACGTCAAGATCGACGTGGTCAACTTCATCCCGACCGAGGACCGTTCCTCGGCGATGAAGCGCTTCGAAGCTGGCGAACTCGACAGCTATGACGACCTGCCGACCGAGCAGCTTTCAGACTTGAAAGCCAAGTTCGGCGACCAGATTCGCGTCGCGCCCTATCTTGGCACCTACTATTACGCGATCAAGACCGACAAGGCGCCGTGGGATAATGTCGAACTGCGGACGGCCATTTCGGAAGCGATCGATCGCGACTTCCTGGCCGAGAAGGTCTGGGGCAATTCGATGTTCCCTGGCTATTCCATGGTGCCCCCGGGCATCGAGGGCTACACCCCGGCGATGGCCAAGTTCGCCGAGATGTCGCAGATCGACCGCGAGGACGAGGCCAAGAAGATTCTCGAGAAGCTCGGCTACACGCCGGAAAAGCCGCTGAAGATGGAAATCCGCTACAACACCTCGGAGAACCACAAGAACACGGCGGTCGCCATCCAGGAGCAACTGAAGCCGCTCGGCATCGAAGTGACGCTGCTCAACACCGACACCAAGACCCATTACGGCCATCTTGAGCAGAAGGGCGACTACGACGTCGCTCGCGCCGGCTGGATCGCCGACTACCAGGATCCCGAGACTTTCCTCGGCATTTCGCTGAAGGCAAGCGGCAACAACTATTCGAACTACGACAGCCCGAAGTACGAGGAGGCAATGGCTAAGGCCGCTGCCGCCGGGGGCAATCCGGAAGAACGGCTGAAGCTGCTGTCCGAAGCCGAGCGCATCCTCATCGACGAGGTCGGCAACATTCCGTTGCTCTACTACAGCTTCCACAACATCGTCTCGCCGAAGCTTGTGGGCTTCGAGGACAACGTCATGGACGTCCACCCCTCGCGCTTCATCAGCAAGACCGAATAGGATGTCCGCAGCATCGCCGCCCCGCTCTCGCGGGGCGGCTTGCGGACTTCATTCCAAGGTCTTGCGATCATGCTGATTTTCGTCGTCCGGCGGCTGCTCACGGCCATTCCGACGCTTTTCGTCATCATCACCCTGTCCTTCTTCCTGATCCGGGTCGCGCCCGGCGGGCCGTTCAACCAGGAACGCGGCCTTTCGCCGGAAGTGAAGGCCAATCTCGAGAGGGCCTACGGGCTCGATGATCCGCTCTGGGAGCAATACCTCCGCTATCTCGGCAATCTGCTGAAAGGCGATTTCGGCCCGAGCTACAACCTGCCGGATTTCACCGTTCGCGAGTTGTTCGAGAAGGGTCTGCCGGTCTCGATACAGATCGGCACCTCGGCGCTGATCCTAGCCCTGATCGTCGGCGGCACGCTCGGCGTGATCGCTGCGCTCAACCAGAATCGCACCGCCGACTACGCGGTGATCGCTACCGCCGCAGCCGGCAGTACGATCCCGACCTTCGTCATCGCCCCGATCATCCAACTCGTCTTCGGGCTCACCTGGACCCTGCTGCCGATCGGCGGTTGGGGGGGAGGCGCGTTCGTCAACAAGATTGGTCCGGTGATCACTCTATCGTTGCCGCAGATCGCCATCGTCGCCCGCCTGATGCGCGGCTCGATGATCGAATCGCTTCGCTCCCATCACATCCGCACCGCACGCGCGCTTGGACTGTCGGAATGGTCGGTGGTGGTGCGGCATGCTCTAAGAGGCGCGCTGCTGCCGATCATCTCCTATGCCGGGCCGGCGGCGGCAGCGCTGCTCACGGGCTCGATCGTCGTGGAGACGATCTTCGCCATACCGGGCGTCGGCCGCTATTTCGTCGATGCCGCGCTGAACCGCGACTACACGCTGGTCATGGGCACGGTGGTCGTGATCGCCATCTTCACGATCCTGTTCAACTTGGCCGTAGACATTCTCTATGCCGTGGTCGACCCGCGGGTGCGCTATGACTGAACTCGCCATAACGCACGCCGTCCCGGGCCGCTCCTTCTGGGGCGATGCCTGGGCCAGGCTCCGGGCGAACCGCGCCGCCATGGTGAGCCTGGTCTATCTCGGCCTGATGGCAGTGGCCTGCATCGTCGGGCCGTTGCTGGTGCCGCACCAGTACACCACGATCTATCCCGACTACGTCCGCATCCCGCCGAGCCTCTCGCCCTATCCGAAGCCGGAGATGATCGAAACGGCGCTCGGCGACGTACTCAAGCGCATGCGTGTCGACGTGAAGGAATGGCGGCAGGAGAGCGATCGTATCTTCGTCACCATCACCTCCAGCCGCGAGATCGATGAGCGCAACACGCGCTATATCGACCGCTCCGACACCTTCGACGACGCCCGTGTGGAGGAGAAGTCGCCGGACGGGAAGACGATGGTGATGAGCGCCGCGATCAAGCAGCAGCATTTCCTGTTCGGGACCGACAACACCGGGCGCGACCTGCTCTCGAGGACGCTGATGGCGGGGCGCGTCTCCCTGGCAATCGGGCTGCTTGCGGGCGTGGTCGCCGTGGTGATCGGCGTGGTCTATGGCGCCACGGCCGGCTTCCTGGGCGGCCGCATCGATGAGGCCATGATGCGTGTCGTCGACGTGCTCTATTCGCTGCCTTTCATCTTTTTCGTCATCATGCTGGTCGTGTTCTTCGGCCGCAACTTCGTGCTGATGTTCCTGGCTGTGGGCGCGGTGCTGTGGCTCGACATGGCGCGCATCGTGCGCGGCCAGGCCCTTTCCATCCGGCGCCAGGAATATGTGCAGGCGGCCGAGGCGCTCGGTGTTTCGCGCACGGGAATCCTCGCACGCCACATCGTACCGAACCTGCTCGGGGTGGTGGTGATCTACATGACCCTGCTGGTACCGCAGGTCATCATCCTGGAGAGCTTCCTATCCTTCCTTGGGCTCGGCGTGCAGGAGCCGATGACGAGTTGGGGCGTGCTGATCTCGGCCGGCGCCAAGAACATCGGCACGGCCAACTGGCTGCTTCTGTTTCCCGCCTTCTTCCTCGTCTCAACGCTTTTCGCCCTGAATTTCGTCGGCGACGGGCTGCGGGACGCGCTTGACCCGAAGGACCGCTGAGATGGCGGGCGGCGATCCGATCCTGGCCGTGCGCGACCTGAGGGTGCGTTTCCGAACGCTCGACGGCGTGGTGGAGGCTGTCAAGGGCGTGAACCTGCAGGTGAACGCCGGCGAGACGGTGGCGATCGTCGGCGAGTCCGGGTCGGGCAAGAGTCAGACCATGATGGCGGCGATGAGCCTGCTCGCCTCGAACGGCAGCGCGACGGGCGCGGTCGACTATCGCGGACGCAATCTTCTGGAGCTTTCGAAGCGCGAGTTGAACCGCATCCGCGGCAGCCGGATCAGCATGATCTTCCAGGAGCCGATGACCTCGCTCGATCCGCTCTACTCGATCGGCAGCCAACTGATGGAGCCGATAAGGCGGCATCGCAAGCTCGGCGCGAAGGAGGCCAGGGCGGAGGCGATCCGGCTGCTGGACCTCGTCCGCATTCCCGACCCTCAGCGGCGGTTCAAGTCATACCCCTACGAGCTGTCCGGCGGCCAGCGCCAGCGCGTGATGATCGCGATGGCGCTGGCCAACAACCCCGACATCCTGATCGCCGACGAACCGACGACGGCGCTCGACGTCACCGTCCAGGCGCAGATCCTGACGCTTCTGGCCGAACTGCAGCAGAAGCTCGGCATGGCGATCGTCTTCATCACGCATGATCTCGGCATCGTGCGGCGGTTCGCGGACCGGGTCTATGTGATGCGGGCCGGGGAGGTCATGGAGGAAGGTGAAACCGAGCAAATCTTCGCCGAGCCCCGCCATTCCTATACGAAGATGCTGCTGGCAGCCGAGCCGAGCGGCCGCAAGGAGCCGCCGCCGAACGGTTTTCCGGTGATCCTCGAGGGCCGCAATGTCGAGGTGACGTTCAGCATCGGCGGCGGATTCCTGAGCGGCCCGCCGATGATTCTGAGGGCCGTGGACAAGGTCTCGCTCGCGCTGAGACAGCAGCAGACGATCGGCATCGTGGGCGAGTCGGGATCGGGCAAGTCGACGCTCGGTCGAGCGCTGTTGAGGCTGCTCCCCAGCGAAGGTGTGGTATGGCTGGGGGTGAAGGACATAAGCAAGGCCGACCGCGAGGCGATGCGGCCGTTGAGACGCCAATTGCAGTTGGTCTTCCAGGACCCGTTCGGATCGCTGTCGCCGCGCATGACCGTCGGGCAGATCGTCACCGAGGGCCTTCTGGTGCATGAGCCGGCGCTGTCGCGCGCCGAGCGCGACCGGCGCGCGGCCGAGGCGCTCCAGGAGGTTGGGCTCGATCCCGCCATGCGAAACCGCTATCCGCACGAGTTCTCGGGCGGTCAGCGTCAGCGAATCGCGATCGCCCGCGCCATGATCCTCAAGCCTCGGGTCGTCGTGCTCGATGAGCCGACCTCCGCCCTCGACCGGTCGGTGCAGAAGCAGATCGTCGAACTTCTGCGCAATCTCCAGTCGGCGTACGAGCTGTCATACCTGTTCATCAGCCATGACCTGGCTGTGGTGCGCGCCATGGCCGACTACATCATCGTCATGCGGCAGGGCAGGGTGGTCGAGCAGGGACTGACCGACGACATTTTCGACAACCCGCGCGAGGAATACACGAGGACGCTCATGGCAGCGGCCGTGGACGCGAAGCGCTTCCGGCTCGGCAAGCTGGAGCCTGTCGAACAAAGAAAATGAGACCCGGCAGGGGCAGGAACCGGGTCTCGAAAGCAAATCCATCTGGAATGCCCCGAAGCTACCCCTGGTCTGTAACGAGCCAATGCTACCCGAAGCAAAAATTGTAACCATAATGCAGGGTTGGGTTTGCGGGCGGTTGCTTGCGGAAGGTTTGTTGGAACGATAGGTTCGGCCCGGCGTTAGGGGCATTGTCACCACGGTAGAGGGATTTTTCGATGAAGAAGATTTTGCTCGTTGCGGCGCTCGCCGCGGGCGTAGCCGGTTGCACGCAGACCGAGAAAGGCGCCGCAATCGGCGGCCTGGGTGGTGCTGCTATCGGCACTGCGATCACAGGTGATGCAGGCGGTGCGATCGTCGGCGGCGTCGCCGGTGCAACTGCTGGCGCGCTGATCGGCAACGCGTCGGAGCCCGGCAAGTGCCGCTATCGCGACCGCTATGGCCGCGTCTACATCGCACGCTGCTGAGGGACCGGCTGATCAAGTCCTGGAGCGCCCGCCACCGGCGGGCGTTTCGCTTTCTACCGCCTCGTGAAGAAGCGATCGCTGCTTGTTCTGCATGGCGATTGACGCCTGCTTCGAGGCTCCTACCTCCCTGATGACTTGCTCTGGCCTCGCGCCGACACTGCTTGCCTTCGTTGTGCTTAAGGGGCTTGCGGGCGGAAGTTCACGCGTCGCCAAACCGGACGCAGAGGAGGTTCCAATGACATTTGACACCGAACCGCCGCGCCTCACCCCCGATGGTCGCCCGCAGGAACCGCGCCGGACCGGCGACGAGACCGACCGTAGCGATGAAGACTTGGTGGAGGACCCGGAGATCGCCGGAGACAACGGTGGTGGCGGCTATGCCAACACGGACGAAGGGAGGCCGGACGACGACGGTCTGGTCCGCGAGGGCGAGCAACGCGATCATCCGCTGGTGTAAGCGGCGCCATCGGAGCCTCTCGAATCCCAGCCCTTCTTGCTCAGCCCTTCTTGACAGCGACATGTCCGAGGGCCGCATGAAGGCCCTTGGCGAGCTTTGCGGTCTCGTCATGCCCCCAGAAATGCATGAAGAACAGCCTGGGCTGCTCGCCGAGCATATGATTGTGCAGGGCGGTGACCTCTATTCCGTTCTCTCGAAGCGCTCGCATGACGGGGTTCACTTCTCCGGCCGTGAGGACGAAGTCGCCGGTGGTCGCCGCCATGCCCGGGCCGGTGGGTTGGAAGTTGATCGCGATGGCCGAGCCCATTGCCGGCAGGATGGTGGCCCCGTCCTCCTGCACTGGGTCTGCGCGCGGAATCGAAACTTGATAGACAACCCCGCTCAGCTTTCCCTGGTACCCGAGCGCCTGGTCGATAGTTGAGGTGTCGAGATCGGATTTCTTGTCGGCCGCGGCAGGAGCCGAAGTGGAGGCAGTCGTCAGTTCGATGGGCGTGCCGCTCATGGCAAGCGCCTGATGGAGCGTCCTTCCGAGGCCGACGGCGTCGCCGTGGCCACGCACATGCATGTACATGGTTGCAGGCTCTGACCGTAGCAGATGATTGTGCAGGGCAGTGACTTCCACACCGCTCTCGATCAAGGACGTCATGACCGGGGTGACTTCATCTTGCGTAAGGACGAGGTCACCCATGACCATGGCGTCCTTGTCGCCCATTGGCTGGAACGCGAGCCAGGAACCCAGCGCAAGTGCCGGTCTGATCTCGATCCCGTCCAACTGGACCTTCAGGTCCGAGCGTGGCAGCCCGACCCGGTAGATGCCATCCGTGACGGCCCCTTCCTTGCCCAAGGCCTGGGAGACCGCATCCCAATTCGGGTCGGCATGTACAGGCAGGACGGGTGCGAGCGCGAGGATGGTCGCGGTCATAAGACGGATTGCGCGCATGGAGATGACTCCTCGTCATCAGCTTGGGAACCGGCGGGAGACCTCAGACCGGCGGATCATTTGGCTGCGCCTGGCGCGGGTCGAGGAGGCTTTGAGACCGGCCTCCCGCGAAATTCAGGATCAGCCGGATGATAACACGCCTTCTGAGAGGCTGCGGGGCCACAGCCGTTCAATTTTTCCCGCTTCGCCACCAGTCCTTTAGGCCAAGAGAACGCGCAGAAAGCCCGCCGGTCTCTGTGTCCGGCGGGCTTGATCGCTTCTGTCAGCGAACGAATTCGTCGATACGGCGAATGGTGACACGGCGGTTTCGCCAGTCCTCGTTGGGCGTTTCGATCAGCAGGAAATCCTCGCCATAGCCGACCGTTTCCAGCATCCGCGCCGGCACGCGGAATTCGCGCACAAGAACTCTCTTCAGCGATTCTGCCCGGCGCTCCGACAGGATCTGGTTCGACTCACGCGATCCGACTGCATCCGTATGGCCCTCGATCAGGAAACGCGCACCACGCCGCCGGCGCGACAACTGGTCGAAGGCGTTTGCGATTTCGCGCAGCTTGCGGAACTCCGAGCGGGGAATCTCGGCCGAACCGAATTCGAAATTGATTGCCTGGATATCGATCGAGGGTGCGGAGCGGCGCAAGTCCGGACGACGCCGGAACTCCTGAATGGTCACGCGCTCTTCGGGGCGCACGCGCCGCCGCGGCGCTGCATCGAGCCGGCGCATGATCTCGCCCGAGGAGGGACCGGGGCGCTCTTGCGCCATCGCCAGCCCCGGCGCGGCAATCGCCATCGCAACACCCGTCAGGAAAAAGCGGCGGTTCATGTCATGTCTCCTTCTTAGCACCGACGTAGGAGACGCGAGCTATCAGCCGATTCCTGAAGGCGAGGTGAATGCTGCGGTTGGCTGGCGTTCAAGATCCTTGACGCCGAGAGCAGGCACTCTCGTGCCGGCCTTGGGCCTGATTAAGAGGATGACGAACGAGCAAGATGATACAGCCTGCAAGGGCGCGCCAACTTCGACTTGAGAACAAGCGTGAGAAATCCGAGGGGTAGTGAGAGGGCGTGGAAGTAACCCTCTGTGAACGATCCGAGACATAGGCGACGTTTCGTACCGGCCACATCGACTTCTGCATCCTGGCTAATAATATGACCAAGCAGATAGGCTCGAAGTACGGCGTCGATCGGAAAGCAATGGCGCACTCTCTCCGTATCGATCTCGTTACGGTAGCAAGGCACTTTCGGTTTGCCGGTTGACGTTGGTAACCAAGGGTGGTAAGCAAATCGTATTGGCGATACTTGCGCCACCCACCATGAGAGCAAGCATGCGCTTCAGCCATTTCTCATCATCAAGTCGATCGTCGTCCTAACAGGACGTGACGACTTGCGTGCGGAAGGTGGCGCTCAATGGTGGGCAACCGGTCCTGAACACCGGGCTATCCCGAAAGGATAAGGGTTCGATTCCTTCACCTTCCGCCAATCCTACATGGTAGGTTGGCCGAGAGGAAATGCGCTCGGTTGCTAACCGAAGGCCAACCGCAAGGTTGCATAGGTTCGATTCCTATACCTACCGCCACCCATCCCGGCCACAGAGCCGGGTTTAATCTTTCGGGAGAAGATCGGCGACCATCCGTCGTCACTGCCTGTGGTCGCATCTGCATGCACCGCAAGAAGATCAATATCTCGACCGTGCTCGCAGGCCAGAGGCTCGGAATCACCGAAGTCGACGACGCCATTTGGCTCGTCTCCTTCATGCACTATGATCTTGGATACATCGACCTCGAACAGAGGACCTCGCAGATCATCGACAACCCATTCGGCACGAGGTTGTCACCCATGTCTCAGGTACAGACTGTTACCTATGTCCCAGGGTCGTACATGATTTTTCTGGTCGGAGTGGCAGGATTTGAACCTGCGACCCCATCGTCCCGAACGATGTGCGCTACCAGACTGCGCTACACTCCGCGACCAGACGGGCGGCTTATAACCGCCCTCTTGCTCCCCTGCAAGGCCGAAATCGCCTTACCCAATCAGCATTCCGGCGTCGTGGAAAGAGCCTCGGGAAGGATCGCAAGTCGCTGTCCAAAAACGCCTTTTGATCGTTGCCGGCGCGGAGGTAAGCTCCGTGTGCCGGCGCAATCGGCGACGTTTAACGATCGCTCACCTGCCAGCGCGGATTTATCCACGGTTTCTGGTTGGACGGGGCGAGCGGCTGGCGGCCGAGGATGTGATCGGCGGCCTTCTCGCCCGTCATGATCGAGGGCCCATTGAGGTTGCCGTTGGTGATGCGCGGGAAGATCGAGGAGTCCGCCACGCGCAAGTCCTCCACGCCGATGACGCGGCATTCCGGGTCCACCACGGCCATGGGGTCGCTGGCCTTGCCCATGCGACAGGTGCCGCTCGGATGCAGGGCGCTCTCGGCGTGGTCGCGAATGAAGGCGTCGAGTTCCGCGTCGGTCTGCACATAGCTGCCCGGCGAAATCTCCTTGCCGCGGAAGGGGTCGAACGCAGCCTGGCCGAATATCTCGCGGGTCAGCCGGATGCAGTGGCGGAAGTCGGCCCAGTCGTCGGGATGCGACATATAGTTGAAGCGGATGACCGGCTTTTCCTTGGGGTCGGGCGAGCGCAGCGTCACCGTGCCGCGTGATTTCGAGCGCATCGGGCCGACATGGGCCTGGAAGCCGTGCGACTTCGCCGCCGACTTGCCGTCATAGCGCACGGCCGCCGGAATGAAGTGGAACTGGATGTCGGGATAGTCGACCCCGGCAGCCGAACGCACGAAGGCGGCCGATTCGAAATGGTTCGTGGCGCCCAGGCCACTCTTGAAAAGCATCCACCGTGCGCCGATCAACGCCTTGGACCAGGGGTTGAGCACGGAGTTCAGAGTGATCGGCTTGATCGATTCCTGCTGGATGTAGAGTTCGAGGTGATCCTGCAGGTTGGCGCCGACGCCGGGGCGGTCCGCGACGACGGCGATCCCATGGTCCTTCAGGTGCTGCGCAGGGCCGATGCCAGACAACATCAGGATTTTCGGCGAATTGATCGACGAGGCCGCAATGATGACCTCGCGCTTGGCGCGGACGACCTCGATCTTCCCGCGAGTTTCGATCTCGACTCCGACGGCGCGTAGATTCTCGATCACCACCTTTCGAGCGAAACCATTGACCAGTCGAACGTTCTTCCTCTTCAGGGCGGGGCGCAGATAGGCATTGGCCGTCGACCAGCGGCGGCCGCGATGGATGGTCTGCTCCATCGGCCCAAACCCTTCCTGCTTGGAGCCGTTATAGTCGTCGGTCAGTTCGAAGCCGGCCTCCCGGCCTGCATCGACGAAGGCGGCGTATAGTGGATTCTTCCTAGTGCCCCGCTGAACGTGCAGCGGCCCGTCCGTGCCACGCCAGCCGTCCTCGCCGCCATGGCTATGCTCCATGCGCTTGAAGTAGGGCAGCACGTCGGCATAGCTCCAGCCGGTGGCGCCCTGCTCGGCCCAGTGGTCGAAATCGCGCGCATGGCCACGCACATAGACCATGCCGTTGATGGAGGAGGAGCCGCCCAGCACCTTGCCGCGCGGCGTGGCGAGCACGCGCCCGCCCAGATGCGGCTCGGGCTCGCTGGCAAATCCCCAGTCGTAGCGCGGCATGTTGAGCGGGATCGAAAGCGCCGACGGCATCTGGATGAGCGGCCCGATATCGGTGCCGCCATATTCGATGACGATGACGCTGTGCCGCCCGTCTTCGGACAAACGGTAAGCCATGGCCGAGCCCGCCGAGCCCGAGCCTACGATAACGAAGTCTGCTTCAAGCATTTTCTATATGACGTTGGAAATCCTGGAGAGAGACATTGCCGCCACTGGCGACGACCAGGACGGTTTTGCCGGCCACATCGACGGGACCCGCAAGCAGGGCCGCGAGCGATGCAGCACCGGACGGTTCGAGCACGAGCTTCAACTTCTCGAAGGCGAATTTCATCGCGCGCCTTACCGACGCATCGCTCACGCTAAGGCCGCGGACCCCGGCTGCCTGCGCGGCTGCAAAGGGGGCCACGCCGGGACGGCGCGCCATGAGGCCGTCGCAGATCGAGGGGACGCCGAGCGGCACCGTGACGATCTCGCCTTGCGCGAGCGATTGTCCCATGCCGTTGAAGCCTTCGGGCTCAACGCCGTAGAGCGCAGTCTCGGGCGAAATATAATGGAAGGCGAGCGCAACGCCGCCGATCAGCCCGCCGCCGCCGATCGGGCAGAACAGCAGGTCTGCCTTGGCCTTGCGGCCGGCCAACTGGTCGAGAGCCTCCAGCCCCGCGCCACCCTGGCCCGCTACGATCTCCGGATCGTCGAACGGGTGGAGGAGAATGAGGCCTTGCTCGGCAGCGATCTGTCTCGAGCGCTCAGCGGCCACTTCTTCGCGGGCCCGTTCGCCATGATTAGTGAGGACGACGGTTGCTCCATAGCTTGCGGTCGCCTCGCGCTTGGCTGCCGGCGCGTCGATCGGCATGACGATCGTGACGGGGATGCCGAGCGCCTGTCCACCCGCGGCAAGCCCCTGCGCGAAATTGCCCGAGGAGTAAGCCACGACCCCGCGCCCGGCATCCTCGGTCGACAGTTGCTTCAGCCGCCAATAGGCGCCGCGCACCTTGAATGAGCCGGCCCATTGCAGCGATTCCGGCTTCACGAACACGCGCGCCGCGCCAGTCTCACGCGCCAACGCCGGCGACTCCAAGAGCGGCGTGACCTGCGTCGCCTGAGAGGTTTCGGCGTAGGCGCGCCTCAGGTGCTCGAGATCCGGGATCATTTCGCCCTCAGGCTTTCGTAGGAGATCATCACGCGCTGGGCGTAGGCCGGGCGCGTAGTCAGCCGGTCGTAATAGGCGCTGAGGTGCGGCGTGTCGGCGCGCTCGAAATCGAGCGTGAAATAGCGGTAGAGCAGCGTGCCTACGAGGATGTCCGCGAAGCAGATGCTTTCGCCGCCGAGATACGGGTCAACCTTGGCAAGACGCTCGTCGAGAATGGCGGCAAGCCCCTCCATGCGCTGCTCGGCGGCCGCGATGGCGGCCAGATCGCGCTTCTCGACGGGCACGCCGACCAGCGGCCAGAACAGCCCGGTGAGCAGAGCGGGTCCAAACGTGGTCTTGATCCATTCCGCCCACATGTCGAGCGGCGCGCGCCTGGCAGGATCGGACGGCCAGAACTGTTCGCCGCCGTATCGCGCGCCGAGGTAGCGGACAATCGCGGCGCTTTCGAAAAGGGTCAGGTCGCCCTCCTGGAGGACCGGAACCAGACGATTCGGGTTCATCCGCCGGTACTCTTCCGTGTCGGTGCGGCCGAACTTTCCGCCGGCGTCGATGCGCTCATATGGGACGCGAAGTTCGGTCAGCGCCCAGACGACGATCTGGACGTTAGACGAGGTGTCGCGTCCCCATACCTTGATCATCCGAACCTCCCTCCGGGAGAACGGCTGCCGTCGATCGGCAGTGGTTGAGAGCCATTGCAGGTTCTCCAGGTCATGACGCTGCGAGCATCCTCAACTTGGTTTCGACATAGTCCTCGACCAGGGCCGCCGCAGTCAGCGGACGGGGCAGGCCGTCGCGCAGCGCGCGGCGAATGTAGAGGCCGTCGATCATGGCTGCGATCGCTTCAGCCATCCGCTCGGCCTCAGGCCGCGGCACCAGGTCGATCAGGCCGCTCATCAGGTTCGAATAGAGCCGGCGGCTGTAGACCCTAAGTAGGCGCCGTAGCGGCGCCGATTTCTGCGCCTCGACATAGAAGGCGAGCCAGGCGTGCACGACCTCCGGCCGGAACTGCCCGACGGCGAAGTTGACCCGAATGATAGCGGTGACCCGGTCGCGCGGAGTCTCCGCCGCATTGAGCGCCCCAACCGCGTCGCGGCCGAGATCGGTGAGCAGGTGCCGCATCGTCGCCTGGATCAGATCGTCCTTGGCCCCGAAATAATGGTGGGCCAGCGCGGAGGAGACCCCAGCGCGGTTCGCGATCTCGGTCATTGTGACGTCGAGCGAACCACGGTCGCCGATCGCTGAGATCGCCGCATTGATGAGCGCCTTGCGGCGCAGAGGTGGCATTCCGACCTTGGGCATCGAACTTTCTCCTTCTGCCAATCTATTTTTAATTGAGTGATCAATCAATAAAAATCCTGCTCCGCTGGGAGCCGGCGCAGGCGGATGGTAGATACAATGATTGGCAATGACCGGCGGAGCCTTCTTTCGGCAACTGGTGCAACGACCCGCGATTGGCTTCCATTCGATTCTGACGCAGAGTGCGAGGCAAGGAGACCGCCATGACCGCATGCATCGTTGGCTGGGCGCATACGCGTTTCGGCAAGCTCGAAGGCGAGACGCTGGAGAGCCTGATCACCCGTGTCGCGGCCGACGCGATGGAGCATGCCGGGATTGGCCCCGACGATGTCGGCGAGATCGTGCTCGGCCACTTCAACGCAGGCTTCTCGCCGCAGGATTTCACGGCAAGCCTGGTGCTGCAGACGGACGATCGGCTCCGCTTCAAGCCGGCGACGCGGGTCGAGAACGCCTGCGCGACCGGCTCGGCGGCGGTACGGCAAGGCATAAGGGCCGTCGAGGCGAGTCCGGCCAAGTTCGTGCTCGTCGTCGGTGCCGAGCAGATGACCACCACGCCCGGGCCGGAGATCGGCAGAAACCTGCTGCGGGCCTCCTACCTGCCGGAGGACGGCGACACCCCGGCCGGCTTTTCGGGCGTGTTCGGCAAGATCGCCAGCGCCTACTTCCAGCGCTACGGTGACCAGTCCGACGCGCTGGCCATGATCGCCGCCAAGAATCACCGAAACGGCGTCGACAATCCCTACGCGCAGATGCGCAAGGACCTCGGCTTCGAGTTCTGCAGGCAGGAGAGCGAGAAGAATCCCTATGTGGCGGGCCCGCTGAAGCGCACGGATTGCTCGCTGGTGTCGGACGGCGCGGCGGCGCTGGTGCTGACCGATGCGACTACCGCACTTTCCATGCGCCGGGCCATCGCCTTCCGCGCCAACGAACACGTGCAAGACTTCTTGCCGATGTCGAAGCGCGACATCCTGCTGTTCGAGGGATGCGAGGAAGCCTGGACGCGGGCGCTGAAGTCGGCCGGCGTGACGCTCGACGACCTCTCCTTCGTCGAGACCCATGACTGCTTCACGATTGCCGAACTGATCGAATACGAGGCTATGGGGCTTGCGCCGCGAGGGCACGGCCCCAGGGTCGCGCTAGAAGGCCAGACCGACAAGGACGGGCGACTTCCCGTCAATCCTTCCGGGGGCCTCAAGAGCAAGGGCCATCCGATCGGGGCGACCGGCGTTTCGATGCATGTGCTGACTGCAATGCAGCTTGCCGGAGAGGCCGGCGGCATTCAGGTGAAGGACGCCAAGCTCGGGGGCATCTTCAACATGGGCGGTGCGGCGGTCGCCAACTATGTCTCGATCCTGGACCGGATCAGATGAGGCACTCCGCGGTCGTGACCGGTGGTGCGTCAGGCATCGGCAAGGCTGTGGTCAAGCGGCTTTTGGAAGACGGCTGGCCGGTGGCGGTGGTCGATTCGGACAGGGCTGCGCTTGCCGAGGCCGAGGCTGCCTTCTCGGACGAGAACGCGATTTTCCTCCTCGCCGACGTCACCGACGATGATGAAATCGCCGATGTGTTCGACCAGGCCGTGGACAGCCTGGGGCTGATCGGCGGGCTGGTGAACTGTTCCGCGATGGCTCGGGATCTGCCCGTCGAAGAGACCAGCGCCGAGTTCTTGCGGCAGATGCTCGACGTCAACCTGGTCGGATCCTTCATTACGTCGCGAGCAGCCCTCGAGCGCATGGGGGAGAGCCTCGCGATCGTCAACATGGCTTCCGTCTCGGGCATGCGGGCGGATCGCGGCCGCGCCGCCTACGGTGCGTCCAAGGCCGGGCTGAAGCTGATGTCCGAGGTCCTCGCGCTTGAGTATGGCCCGGCAGGCGTGCGGGTGAACTGCGTCGCCCCGGGGCATGTCGAGACCTCGGGTGTGTCACGGCTATATGCGGCAGAGCACCGCAGATCCTGGCTGAAGGGCGTACCGCAGGGCCGATATGGCGAGCCGGAGGAGATTGCCGCCCCGGTAGCCTTCCTGCTGTCGCCCGAAGCAAGCTATATCAACGGCCACACACTGGTCGTCGACGGCGGGTTCCTGTCAGCCGGCGTCCTTGAAGACAGGTAACGACAATATGCAATCTGGAATGTCCGTGGCCGCAAGGCTTGCCGCTGCCCTTGCGGCCGGCGTTATGGTCGTGTCGATGACGGTGGCTAATGCGTGGGCGCAGAGCACCGCGGCAGAGCTGACCGCCGCCTTCTGTGCGACGCGGATGGCGGGGAACGACACGGAGGTGAAGCCACTGCTCACGCCGGCCTTGCTGAAGCTGGTCGAGGAGGCGGAGCAGCGCAGCCGGGCCATCGCACAGGCCCAGCCAGACGAGAAGCCTCCCTTCGGCGACGGCATCCCGTATCAGTCCTTTCCGGACAAGCCCGACACCTGCGTACCGGACGAGCCGGTTGCAAAAGCCGGAATCACCGAAGCGCCCGTGACCTATGCGATCGCTGCCGCGCCTGAGGCGAGTTGGACCGACACGCTGATCCTTACTCTTGTGGAAGGCAAGATGCTGATCGACGACATTCGCTTCCCAGGCGCGGCGGATGGCGGCGACTCCTACACCTTGCGAGAAATCCTGAGCGACGCGTTCGATCAGTAGGCGAGACCGTCCGGTGCGTCGCCTTCATCGGCTGAGGCCTCCCAGGATAGGGAAAGGCGGCCGAAACCCGGGATCTTCAGTGCCGGGTCGGCGAGATCCACGCCGGCCACGAGGCCCATGAAGTGCAACTCCAGGCCGCTGACCGCGCCCACGGCAAAGCCGAGATAGCCGCCGAGCGTGGCGTGGACGTCCCAGCCCGGGCGCGACCAGGTCAGCGACGCCCATCCGGGCGCATAGTCGCGGCCCGCCGCATTGGGCGGCATCCTCGCCCCGAGTTCCGGCACTGCGGCGACCACGTGGGCGACGAAGCTATTCGAGTTCGGTCCCGGCCAGATCTTGTAGTCGCCCGGGTGGGAGAAGGGGTAGCTCTTGATAGCAGCTTCCACGCGGGCCAGGAGTTTCTCGGCCCGTTCGCCCGAGACCTGGCCTATGATCGTCGGCATGTTCGAATACCAGCGCCCGTCCGGCGGATAGGCGTTGTGGCGCACCGGCGAGCCCCATCCCACCTTGTCGTAGCGCTGGTAGGTGTCGGCGCCCACCGCCTTGGTCACGATCCAACTATGGACCGAGAGAGCCCCCTTAAGTCCACCGGTGCGTGCCGCCAGAATGTAGATGCGTGCCCCCCGGTCGGATTTCGGGTCGGGCAGAAGGCCCGTCGCCTTCCAGTCCGCCTCGCGCCAGGAAGAAGGTCGATCCTGCATCGCCCACCAGCCGATTGCGGCGACTGCCGGCATGATGAAGACCAGGAACACAAACAGGACGAGCAGAAACGCGAGACGCATCTGGCGAAGCACGGAGGTTTGGCGCATTACGGAGGTGACGCCCTTGCGTACAGTGCAAGTCATATTGGTGGTGAAATCATGGCGAATCCCATTTTGATCGAAGTCCTGCGCGGGCAGATCGTGGAAAGCAGGCATCGCGGCGCAATGGCCGTCGTCGACGCCGGCGGGAAGATGGTGCTCGAGATCGGCGAGGTGGACCAGCCGATCTTCCCCCGCTCGGCGGTGAAGTCGATCCAGGCGCTCCCGCTGGTCGAGAGCGGCGCGGCCGACGCCTACGGCTTCGGCAACAGGGAACTGGCGATGGCCTGCGCCTCGCATTCGGGCGAGCCGGCGCATGTGGAGCGGGCGGCCTTCATGCTGGGCAAAGCCGGGCTGGACGAGTCGGCGCTCGAATGCGGCGTCCACTGGCCGTACGACCACGAGTCGTTCGTGGCGCTTGCGCGCTCGGGGAAAGAGCCGAGCGGCCTGCACAATAACTGCTCCGGAAAGCATTCGGGCTTCCTCTGCACCTGCCGGCATCTCGGGATCGAGCATCGCGGCTATGTCGCCTATGGGCATCCCGAACAGGAACTCGTGCGGGAAGCGATGGAAGGCGTCACCGGCGCGGTGCACGGTCTGGACAATATGGGCACGGACGGTTGTTCCATCCCGACCTATGCGGTGCCGATCCGAAGCCTCGCGCTCGGCTTTGCGCGAATGGCGACAGGGCAGGGGCTTTCACCGCTGCGGGCAGAGGCCGCCAAACGGTTGCTTGCGGCCTGCATGGCTGAGCCGGTCTTCACGTCGGGCACCGGCGAGGCCGACACACGGCTGATGGAGGCGGCACCCGGACGCATCTTCGTCAAGATTGGGGCGGAAGGGGTCTATTGCGCCGCGCTGCCGGAACTGGGACTGGGTATTGCGCTGAAATGCGACGATGGAGCGGGGCGCGCCGCGTCCGCTGTGATAGCTGCCGTGCTTGCCCGGCTGCTGAAGCAGGATGAGGAGCTAGCGCGCAAGATATGGGCGCTGGCAAATCCGCCGGTGCTGAACCGAAGGGGCGTCACCGTTGGCGTGATCCGCCCGGCCGGGCCGCTGGCGGAAGGCGTCTGAAGATAGAGGAATCCGCCGAGGCTGCATCAACTGAGTGAGCGCGGCTGCTGGTTCACCGGCTCAACTCACATGGTTGCGCTCGACGGTGAGGTGTCGATAGTCCGCGCCACCGGAACGAGCCAGGTCGGCGGTCACGGGATCGCTCCAGCGGTAGCCGACAATTGCGCCCGCCTTGGCCCCTTCGACGACATTGTCGGTGATGACGGCCGAGCCGGAGCCCTCAACGACGCTGACCGCGAACCCCGTTCCTACCTCCCGCACCACGTTGCTCGTCGCGGTCACATTGCGCATGTAAAGACCCCAGCCGAGCATGATGCCGTAGAGCGGCGCCGCCTCCACGACATTGCCGACGACCGTCGTGTCGGCTTCCACCGAGATGCCGACGCCGAAGCCGGGCGGGTCAGAGGGGTAGGGGCCAGAGGTCAACAGGTTGCGCACGATATTGCCACTGACCACCGCTAGCCGCCCGCCCTCGTTGTAGTTGACCACGTGTATGCCGTTGGCGGCGCCGTCCACCGTATTGGCGCTGATCACCGCGCCCTGGAAGGCGAACTCGGCGTAGATCGCCGTCTCGCCGCTGCGCACGCAGATGTTGTTGTTGATGTTGATGTCGCCGGAGCTGTTGGCGCGAATGGCTGAGAAGGCGCAGTCGGCGACCGAATTGGCGGAGACGATCACCTTGTCGGCGCGGAAGACGTTGATGCCGTTCCCGTAGGGGCCGGTGCCGCCTCGCCTTGCCGCGATCCGCTCGACGCGGTTGCCGGTGACCATGGTGAAATCGTCGGCCGCCTGCCACCGATGCACCAGGATGCCGCCATTGGCGCAGTCGAGGACCGAGTTGCCGGTGATCTGCAGCCGCCCGGCCTCCACCGAGTAGAGTCCAGCTTCGGCGGCGCCGGAGATGATCGATCGCTCGATGCGGCCCGAGACGGTCTCCAGCGCCAATCCGTTGCTGCCGCTGCCGATGACCTGGCAGTTGTCGACGACCAGATGAGCCACCCGCCGGAAGTCGCCGAGCCCTTGCGCATAGTCGGCGATCCAGCGGTTTGCTCCGTCGAGCACGAGCCCGGTGAGTTCAATGTGCTGGGCGTTCTCCGCCATGAGAAGATAGCCGTCGCCGCCGTAGAGGATACGCGTCGCCCCGGGCACTCCGGCGAGCCGCACTTTCGGCGGCAGCTTGATGTTCGAGACGAGATAGGTGCCAGGCGGCAGGAAGACCGGCGCCTCGGAGGCCGCCGCCCTTTCGAGCATGCGCGAGAAGGCGTGGCTCTGGTCGTCGAGCGTGCCGGGAGCCAGGCCGTACTCGGCGGCATTGATGGAGCCTCGAAGGGAGGCGAGTTCGATGGTGGTCGGCGCGGGCGAGGGCTGGGCGGCGGCGAGGCCGGTGGCGGCAAGGCTGGCCGAGCCCGCCAGGAATGCGCGTCTGTTCAGCATCGGCACGGGTTTCCGGTTGCCCGTTCAACAAAGCATGATCCGTGCCAGAGGCCGGATGAACGTTATCATGTTGCCGGCCCGCCAGCGAAGGCATAGGCTGGCGCGATGAGCAGAGCTTTCACGCGTCAAGACGACAACGAGAACGTGCTGGCCGACATCGGAGAGCGGCCGGTCAGCCCGCATCGCAATCTCGTCACCGAGACCGGCCTGGCGCAGATCGAGGCCGCCCTTGCGGAGCTCCGCGAGCAACTCGGCGAGGCCGAGCGGTCGGCCGACCGCGAATACATTGCGCGCGTTTCACGGGACCTGCGCTACTGGACGGCGAGGCGCGAAACAGCGGAGCTTTCCGTGCCGGAGCCGGATTCGGACGTGGTGCGCTTCGGCATGACGGTGACCTTGGAGGGGCCGGACGGCAAGCAGCACACCTGGACGATCGTCGGCGAGGACGAGGCCGACGCGTCGCAAGGCAAGATCAGCCACGTCTCGCCGATGGCGCAGGCCCTGTTCGGCAAGGGGGAAGGGGAGATCGCGACGGTCAACGGCAAGGAATGGGAGATCGTGGCGATCAAGGCCGGCTGAGGGCTGATGCAAGCGGAAGCTATCTAGCCAGTTCGCGATATTCCGATTGATACTTCCTCATCCGCTTACGCGCCGTTTCGAGCTGACGCGAAGCCGCTCTTCCGCAGCGTCGTCCTTGCCCGCAAGCGCCTCGAGAGCCGCAGTATACCGATCCATAACGGTACGGGCAGCTTCGACCTGCCTGATGTCCTTCACGGTTTTGCTGGTCATTGAGAGCGATCCCAATCGTCGGCGCTCACAATACCACGTGACTCTACATCAGGCGACGGTCAGGAGTTAGGCGTTTGCCAACCTCTCCAACAACCTCTCCGCCGCTTCCGGAATGACCGTGCCGGGCGGGAAGATCTCTGTTGCACCTGCGGCGCGGACCGCATCGTAATCCTGGGGCGGGATGACGCCGCCGGCCACGATCAGGATGTCCTCGCGGCCGAGTTTCTTCAGCGCTTCCTTAAGCTCGGGGACCATAGTCAGGTGGCCGGCCGCCAGAGACGACGCGCCGATGATGTGGACGTCATGCTCATCCGCGAGCTTGGCGACCTCCTCCGGCGTCTGGAACATGGCGCCGACGGTCACGTCGAAGCCCAAGTCGGCGAAGGCGGTGGCGATCACCTTCTGGCCGCGGTCGTGGCCGTCCTGTCCCATTTTGGCAACCAGGATGCGCGGCTTCGAGCCGGTCGCCTTCTCGAAGGCCTTTGCCTTGGTATGGACGCGGTCGGCGACTTCGTTCTCGCCGATCGACTGGCGGTAGACGCCTGAAATCGTCTGTACCTCGGCGACATGCCGGCCGAAGGCTTTTTCCAGCGCCAGCGAGATCTCGCCGACCGTCGCTTTCGCCCGGGCGGCGCGGATCGCGAACTCGAGCAGGTTGACGTTGCTTCGGGCGGCTGAGGTCAGTTCGTCCAGCGCCTTCTCGACCGCCTGCACGTCGCGCGTGCCCTTCAGTTGCTGCAGTTTTGAGAGCTGGCGGGCGCGCACCTCGGCATTATCGATCTTCAGGACGTTGACGTCGATCTCCCTGTGCGGACGGTAGGCGTTCACGCCGATCACCTGCTGCTCGCCGGAATCGATGCGCGCTTGCGTGCGTGCGGCCGCCTCCTCGATCCTGAGCTTGGGAATACCCTTCTCCACGGCAGCGGCCATGCCGCCGAGATGCTCGACCTCGTCGATGTGCCCGAGCGCCTTCTCGGCGAGGTCCTGCGTCAGCCGCTCGACGAAGGCCGATCCGCCCCAAGGGTCGATGAAGCGGGTCGTGCCGGACTCTTTCTGCAGTATGAGTTGGGTATTGCGGGCGATGCGTGCCGAATGGTCGGTCGGCAGCGCCAGCGCCTCGTCGAAGGAGTTCGTGTGAAGCGACTGGGTATGGCCTTGCGTGGCCGCCATCGCCTCGATCATGGTACGCATGATGTTGTTGTAGGGATCCTGCGCGGTGAGCGACCAGCCCGAGGTCTGGCAGTGGGTGCGCAGCGCCAGGGACCGCGGGTCCTTCGGCGAAAAATTTTTCTGCATCAGCGCCGCCCAGATCAGGCGGGCGGCCCGCAGCTTGGCGACTTCCATGAAGAAGTTCATGCCGATCGCCCAGAAGAAGGAGAGGCGAGGCGCGAAGCGGTCGATGTCTAGATCGGCGGCCACGCCGGCGCGTGCATATTCGATGCCGTCGGCGATGGTGTAGGCGAGTTCCAGGTCCGCCGTCGCCCCGGCCTCCTGCATGTGGTAGCCGGAGATCGAGATCGAATTGAACTTCGGCATGTTGGCCGAGGTGTAGGAGAAGATGTCCGACACGATCCGCATCGAGGGTTTCGGCGGATAGATGTAGGTGTTGCGGACCATGAACTCCTTGAGGATGTCGTTCTGGATGGTGCCGGCGAGGTCATTCTGGGCGACGCCCTGCTCCTCCGCCGCGACGATGTAGAGCGCCATGACGGGCAGGACCGCGCCGTTCATGGTCATCGAAACGGTCATTTCGCCGAGCGGGATGCCGTCGAAGAGCTGGCGCATGTCGAGGATGGAGTCGATCGCGACCCCCGCCATGCCCACATCCCCCGCGACCCTCGGGTGGTCGCTGTCGTAGCCGCGATGGGTGGCGAGGTCGAAGGCGACCGAGAGACCCTTCTGGCCCGCCGCGAGATTGCGCCGGTAGAAGGCGTTCGACTCCTCGGCGGTCGAGAAGCCGGCATATTGCCGGATCGTCCAGGGCTGCTGGACGTACATTGTGGGGTAGGGGCCGCGGACGTAAGGCGGAATGCCTGGCCAGGTGTCCAGCCCCGGAAGGCCGGCGAGATCGGTTTCGCCGTAGAAATGCCTGATCGCAAGTCCTTCGGGAGTGGTCCAGACGGCGCTGTCCTTTGCGGGTGCGGCAAGCTTCGGCCGCTTCCAGCCGATTTCAGAAAATTCTGGGATCATGCGTCTGTGCCGACCAGTTCGTCGATGCGCGCCGAATCGAGCCTGCGGCAGAACACCGTGCCGTCGCTCGGAGGCTCGCGGCGGGCGCTCGGCAGGGTCTCGAAAGGCGGCTGTTCGGCGGTGGGAAACAGGGTCGTTCCGACGATAGCGCGCCTGGCGGCCCTGTATTCGACGGAGCGCTGGTCGCGCGCCTCGATGATGCGGCCCTGCAGCAGGCCCGCTTCCAGGCTCCTGAGCAGCCCACCTTCGCGCTCGATCTTCTGGAACTCGGCCCACCCAGCTTCGCAGAGCGTGTCGGTCAAGGACTCGATGCTGCCCGAGCCGGCGACCGGATCGGCGACGAAGTCGATGCGGCTTTCGCGGGCGAGCACCAGTTGGGTATTGCGCGCGGCCCGGCGCGCGAAGTGTTCCGGCAGTCCGTGCGCAACCGTGTAGGGAAGGACCGAGATGGAGTCAGTTCCGCCGACACCGGCCGCGAAAGCAGCAAGGGTAGTGCGGAGAATGTTTGTCTCGGGATCGCGCGACGTCATCATCCGGTACGAGGTCTCGGCATGGATTATCGCTCGTGCCGGCCTTGTCGATACGACCTCCTGCACTCGCTGCCACAGCAGTCTGAGCGCCCGGACCTTGGCGATGCCCATGAACTGGTCCTGGTCGATGCTAAGCGCGAAGCCGATATAGGGCGCGGCATAGATCAGGGCCTGCCGTGCCTCCTCGAACAGGCGCAGATGCGCCACTCCGCCCGCCAGCACGGCCCCGAGTTCCTGCGTTTCGGTGGCGCCGGCATTGTGGAACACCCGCCCGTCAGCCTCCAGCAGGACACCTGGAACGCCCATCGCGAAGAAGTGAGCGAGCGATTGCGGCATCGAGGCCTGCAGCGCCTCGATCGACATGCGCAAACGCCCGGTGCCGGCGAACACCGCGGCGGAATCGATGCCGAATGAAAGATTGAGCTTCGCGGGATCGACGCGCTTCTCCATCAGGAAGGCGACAAGGCGATCTGCCATTGCCCGGCTGGACGGATGGGCATCGACCCGCAGGTGGATCCTGTCGAGCGGAATGCCATCGAGAACTCGGTTCAGCGTGTCGGGTTGGTCCGGCAGGCCGTAGCCGAAGGCGTTCGGGGCGCCTTCGAAGATGAGCGCCAAGCCGGTCGCGCCGTTCTCCACATCCTCACGTGCCTGGCGGTTGGCGCGATCCGGGTCGGTGTCGTCGCAGCGCTGGACAATGGTCCAGGGCAGAGCCGGCTTTCGGCGGGACAGCGGGACGGGGTTTTTTCGACGCTCCTCGATCGGGCTGATGCGCAAGCCGCCATCGGTGCGGCCGACCATAGATTCCTCGAACGACGCGCCGGCGAGCGCCTTCTCGGCCAGAGCAGCCCAGCGCGACCGGTCGGCGGGAGGAAACCCGGACTCCTGGATAAGGTCGTGGAGGTTCATGCTCGTCACTCCTCCCAGGCGGTAGCATCATGAGAGATGATCGCGCCGGAAATCCGTGGGGACCGCCTCGATTGCCAAACCGCGGACCCAAGCGCAAGCCCGACAGAAGTCTGGCATATCGCTGCGGCAAGATTGTAGCATCATGGCCCGCGGCCTTATACCAATGGCGAGCCGCATAATACCGCGACGCGCGGAAACGGAGTATCGCGAGTCATGACCGACGGTGCCATTTTCCTCGGCGCAAGCCGCAAGCCGGACGACACCTACCAGCGGCCTGAGCAGCTTCTCCTCAAATATGCAAACCGCCACGGGCTGATTACCGGCGCGACCGGCACGGGCAAGACGGTATCCCTGCAGGTCCTGGCCGAGGGATTCTCGAATGCCGGCGTTCCGGTGTTCTGCGCCGATATCAAGGGCGATCTATCCGGAATTGCCATGATAGGGGAGGCCAAGGACTTCCTCACTAAGCGCGCCGAGGCAGTTAAGTTCGAGCCATACGAGTTCCAGGAATTTCCTGTGATCTTCTGGGATCTTTTCGGCGAGCAGGGCCATCCGATACGGGCCACCGTGTCGGAGATGGGGCCGCTTCTCCTGTCGCGGCTGATGAACCTCACCGAAGCGCAGGAGGGCGTCATCAACATCGCCTTCCGCATCGCCGACGAGGAGGGGCTCCTTCTCCTCGACATGAAGGACCTGCAGGCGCTGCTGGCCAATCTTGCCGAGCGTGCCGACGAGATCTCGGCCCGTTATGGCAACATCACCAAGGCCTCGGTCGGCGCGATCCAGCGGAGCTTGCTTATCCTCGAACAGCAGGGCGCCGGTCATTTCTTCGGCGAACCGGCGCTGCGCATCTCCGACCTGATGCGCACGACCCGGGACGGGCGCGGAGCGGTCAACGTGCTTGCTGCCGACAAGCTGATGATGAACCCGCGCCTTTACGCGACCTTCCTGCTCTGGCTCATGTCGGAACTGTTCGAGGAGCTTCCGGAAGTCGGCGATCCGGACAAGCCGAAGCTGGTGTTCTTCTTCGACGAGGCGCATCTGCTTTTCGACGGAGCGCCCAAGGCTCTTGTCGACCGCGTCGAGCAGGTGGTGCGGCTGATCCGGTCGAAGGGCGTCGGCGTCTATTTCGTTACCCAGAACCCGCTCGACATTCCGGAGACGGTGCTTGCGCAACTCGGCAACCGCGTCCAGCACGCGCTTCGCGCCTATACGCCGCGCGAGCAGAAGGCCGTGAGGACGGCGGCCGACACCTTCCGCCCCAATCCGGATTTCGACTGCGCCACCGCGATCACTCAACTGGGAGTCGGCGAGGCGCTGGTTTCCACGCTGGAGGAGAAGGGCATCCCCTCCATGGTGCAGCGGACCTTGATGCGGCCTCCCGCATCGCGCGTCGGGCCGATCACTCCCGAGGAGCGGCGCAAAATTATCCAGGAAAGCCCAGTCGCCGGGCAGTACGACCAGATAATCGATCGAGAGTCGGCGTTCGAGATCCTGAAGCGCTCCGCCGAGCGGGCGCATAGCGCCGAATCGGATGCTGCGGCGCGTGAAGGCGAGCAGAGCGGCCGCTCGCGCTGGAGCCTGCCCGATTTCGGCGATGCAGATCGCTATGGAGACGGCGGGAAGCCACGGCGCACGCCGGCGCCGCGGTCCTCGAATCGACAGACGGTAACGGAGGCCGCGATCAAATCGGTGGTCCGTTCGGCCGGGTCCTCGCTCGGGCGAGCGCTTGTCCGCGGCATTCTGGGCTCGCTGAAGAAGGGGTTTTGAGGAGGCGCGTCCAGGCCAGTGGGACCCGCCTCGGGCGACCTGGTGGTTGGCGAAAAGGCGCCCGGCCCTCGCACCACGCGTATGGCGGGCCATTGCGTATACACCATGTGCCCCCTCACCCCGCCTCCGCTTCGCTCGGCGGCCCCCCCGGCGGGGAGAGGAGATCGCCGAACTCGGCGCGTTCCCTCTTCTCCCCAACTGGGAGAAGGTGGCCGCGAAGCGGCCGGATGAGGGGGTAATCGACGATTTGCGATCGCACCGCTCCCAAGGGCAGAGATGTCCGGATGGCAAATGAGAGACAGCAGCCCTAATCGGGAGAGCTCAGGCCTATACGTAAACGGTCACGCGTAGCCGGCGCCGGCCGTCACCATGATCGGGGTTTGATCCGGAACGCGGTCGTAGAGATCGATGATGTCCTGGTTGATGAGTCGCACGCATCCGGACGAGACCGACTTTCCGATCGACCACCATTCCGGCGAGCCGTGCAGGCGATAAAGCGTGTCTTCGCCGTTCTGGAAGATGTAGAGGGCGCGCGCACCGAGCGGGTTTTGCGGCCCGGCCGGCATGCCGCCCTCCCACTCGTTCTTTCCCGGAATCTGCCGCGCACGGTAAGGCTCGAGGTTGGGCTGACGGGCGATCATCTCCTCCGGCGGGAACCAGCGCGGCCAGGCCTGCTTCCATTGGATGACGCCGCGGCCCGACCACTCGAAACCCTCGCGGCCGAGGCCGACGCCATAGCGGATCGCCTGTCCGCCCTCGCGGACAAGGTAGAGATGATGCGAAGAGGTATCGACGACGATCGTTCCCGGAGCCTCGCCGGTCGGATCCGGGACGACCTGGCGCAGGAATTGCGGATCGATCTTGGTGGTCGGGACGCCCGGAAGTTCGAACCCGCCATCCTCGATCGGAGCATACATCATGGCATGGCTGCCGAACTCGACGATTTCTGGCTGCGGCGGCGCAGGTTCGACGAATCCCGCGACGCGCGGCGCCGATGCGCAGGCCGAGAGCGCAAGCGAGGTGGCTCCGGCGGCAGCCGCTCCCAACAAGCCACGGCGCGAGATCAATAGGCTGGTCGAGGGTTCGATCGGCATGCTTGTTCCATCCTCATCGGCCAACCGGCAGGAATAAGGCAGGCGGCGTCAAATAGGTCTGCAATGTTGGACGGAGATACACGGTTCCCCGCGGACGGGCGATGAGTCAAATGTACGCTGAGCCATTCGTGGCAAATGCGCCACAGATAGTCAGGCGGTGAGAAGTCCTTCGAGTGATGGGAGAATGAGCGCCGGCTCGAAATCGCGATACTCATCCGGTTGGCCGGACCGGTTAATCCAAACGGTGCGGAAACCGAATTTCGTCGCACCTGCCACATCCCAGCGGTTGGAGGACTGGAACGAAACCGCATTGGGGTAAAGGCGCCAGCCCATGGTCACGAGGTCGTAAACGGCGGGATCGGTTTTGAACCGTCGGACGGGATCGACCGAAAACACCTCGTCGATCACGCCATCCAGGGCGGCCGATTTGACGGCTGCGGCGAGCATGGCCGGCGAGCCGTTCGACAGGATCGCCAGCCGGGCGCCGGAGGCTTTTAGTCCCTTCAATACGTGCGGCACTTCGGGGTAGCAGTCGAGGGTCCAGTAGGCGGAAAGGAGATCCGCGCGGAGCGAGGCGTCGCCAATCTTAAGACTGGCGAGTGCGAAGTCGAGCGCCTGTTCTGTGAGCGACCAGAAATCCTGGTAGGCGCCCATCATGGTGCGGATCCAGGAATATTCCAGTTGCTTGGCGCGCCAGAGCTCGGAGAGACGCTGCGCGTCAGGGCCGATCCGCTCGGCTTGCCGGCGCACCGCAGCGTGCACATCGAACAAGGTGCCGTAGGCATCGAAGACGTAGGCCGTGTGGCGCATGCTTCTTGGTCCTCCAACGCTTCTTCGGAATCAAGAACGAATTGGCTCTGCCGTGAGTTGTGGCATCACAAATTTTGGACCCGCTGGCGGTTGACGCGGCCGCTCAAAGGCGCTTTCGATGCGCGGCCCGAAGGAGGTAGATGCCATGAGCCTTGCAACGAGCGCGCAGACCCGCACCTGGACCTATGTCGACGGCGACTGGTACGAAGGCAACGTCGCCCTTCTTGGCCCGCGCTCGCATGCCTTCTGGCTGGGCTCCAGCGTCTTCGACGGCGCCCGATGGTTCGAAGGCCTTTTGCCGGATATCGACCGCCATTCCTTGCGCGTGAACGCCTCGGCGGTAGCGCTCGGGCTCAACCCGACCATGCCGGTCGAGGAGATCGTCGGCCTCACCCGGGACGGGGTGAAGAAGTTCGACGGCCAGACGGCGATCTATGTCAGACCGATGTACTGGGCCGAGCACGGCGGCTACATGGGCGTCCCCGCCGATCCCGACTCGACCCGCTTCTGTCTCTGCCTCTACGAGGCGCCGATGATCGCGCCGAGCGGCTTCTCGCTGACCGTGTCGCCGTTCCGCCGGCCGACGATCGAGACCATGCCGACGAATGCAAAGGCCGGCTGTCTCTATCCGAACAACGGCCGCGCCATCATGGAAGCGCGCAAGCGCGGCTTCGACAACGCGCTCGTGCTGGACATGCTCGGCAACGTCGCGGAAACCGGATCGTCGAACATCTTCCTGGTGAAGGACGGGCAGGTGTTCACGCCCGCGCCGAACGGGACGTTCCTCTCCGGCATCACCCGGTCGCGGACCATGTCGCTCCTTGCCGACTATGGCTTCCGCACGATCGAGAAGACGCTGACCGTGGCCGACTTCATGGAGGCCGACGAAGTCTTCTCGACAGGGAATCATTCGAAGGTTGTCCCGGTCACCCGCATCGAGAATCGCGACCTTCAGCCCGGCCCGATCGCGCGAAAGGCGCGGGAGCTCTACTGGGATTGGGCGCATTCGACTTCAGCCGCCTGAGCGGCTAGAAGGAACGGATACGCGCCCTACGTTGTTTGAAGGTGGGGTTGCGGCCGGTGTTCGTCCGGCGCGGAAAGCCGGATTTCTTGCTCAAACGAGGGAGTACTACGATGGCCTTTGAACTACCCCCTTTGCCTTACGACTACGAGGCGCTTCAGCCCTACATGTCGAAGGAGACGCTGGAATATCACCACGACAAGCACCACAAGGCATATGTCGATAACGGCAATAAGCTTGCCGCAGAAGCCGGCATGGACAACCTGTCGCTCGAAGAGGTGGTGAAGCAGTCCTACGGCAAGAACCCGGGCCTTTTCAACAATGCCGGCCAGCACTACAACCACATCCACTTCTGGAAGTGGATGAAGAAGGGCGGCGGCGGCAACAAGCTGCCGGGCGCGCTGCAGCAGGCGATCGACAGCGATCTCGGCGGCTACGACAAGTTCCGCGCCGACTTCATCAATGCCGGCACGACGCAGTTCGGCTCCGGTTGGGCCTGGCTTTCGGTCAAGGACGGCAAGCTCGCCATTTCCAAGACCCCGAACGGCGAGAACCCGCTGGTGCACGGCGCGACGCCGATCCTCGGCGTCGACGTTTGGGAGCACTCCTATTACATCGACTACCGCAACGCCCGGCCGAAGTATCTCGAGGCGTTCGTGGACAATCTGATCAACTGGGACTACGTGCTCGAGTGTTACGAGAAGGCCCGCTGATCCGGTCTGTCAGATAGCTAAAGCCCCGGTCCGCCGGGGCTTTTTCATTTGGACAGGGCAGCTGCTCACGAAAGCGTGAAGTTATCGCCGGAAAGAACTGATGCAAGTTGAACGTTCCTGTCTCTGGAAACGTTCAACCAAAGGGTGTCCGATGAAGAAACTTCTGCTTGCAGTCTCCCTGCTCACCTTCTCCAGTGCGGTCGCGTGCGCCGATCCGATCAAGGAGAGAGAGGCGCTGATGAAGTCGTTCGGCCAGGCACTGGGACAGGTTGTTCCGGTGGCCAAGGGCGAGAAGCCATTCGACGCGGCGCAGATGCAAGAGGCGCTGGCCACCCTCAACGAGCGGGTCCAGAAGCTCGATGTCGCCGCGCTCTTCCCCGAAGGAAGCACAAGCGAGAAGTCGGCAGCCCTGCCCAAGATCTGGGAGGACTGGGACGGTTTCGTGGCCTCAGCCGACAAACTGAAGACCGACGTTGCCGCTGCAGCGGCTAATCCGCCGGCTGACGTCGCCGCGCTGCAGCAGCAGTTGGGGATCATTGGGCCGGAATGCGGCAACTGCCACGAAAAATTCCGCCAGAAGAAGGACTAAGCCGCAAACCGGATGAGGAGGGTACTCTCGAAGGTAGTCGCTGGAGCCGTCGTTCTGGCCATTGCCGGCGCGGCAGCATTCTGGTTTCTCACCGAACCCGAGCGGCTAAGGGAAACGGACCTTGCCGAAGCAGGCTCAGGAGATGCGGCGCGGGGCGAGCGCATCTTCTGGGCCGGCGGCTGCACGTCGTGCCACGCCCGCCCGGGGTCGCAGGGAGACGCTCGCCTGCAGCTTGCCGGCGGACTGGAACTGAAGACGCCCTTCGGCGCCTTCGTCGCGCCAAACATCTCGCCTGACCCCAAGGACGGGATCGGCAACTGGTCCTTCCCGGATTTCGCCAACGCGATGCTGAAGGGGGTCTCTCCTTCAGGCCACCACTACTACCCCGCCTTTCCCTACGCGTCCTACGCGCGTATGGCGCCGTCGGACGTGGCCGACCTCTTCGCTTTCATGAAGACACTGCCGGCGGTGTCCGGGCAGACGGCGCATCACACGCTAAGTTTTCCGCTCACAGTCAGGCGCGGGATCGGCCTGTGGAAGCGGCTTTACCTCGGCAGCGATCCGGTGATCGCATTGCCGGACGGAACGCCGGAGAACGTTCTTCACGGCCGCTACCTGGTCGAGGGGCCGGGACACTGCGGCGAATGCCACACGCCGCGGGATTTCCTGGGCGGCACAAGGAAGGACCAATGGCTGGCCGGCGCCGTGGCCGCGGAGGGCAAGGGCACCGTTTCGAACATCACCAGCGGCGAGGGCGGCATAGGCAGTTGGTCGGAAGGCGACATCGCCTACTATCTGGAGACCGGTTTCACGCCCGACTTCGATTCGGTCGGCGGCTCCATGGTGGAAGTCCAAAAGAACATGGCGCGCCTGACCGCGGACGACCGCGCGGCGATCGCCGCCTATCTCAAGGCTGCGCCGCCGAGGCCGAATGGGTATCCGGCCCCGCAAACGACAGGCGCTGGACAATAGCCCCTGTCGAGCGATGGTCGGCCTACGATCCGAAGCGATCGATGACTTCGTCCAGGGGCACATGCCCCAGGAAAGCGCCGCAGCCGTCCGGTGACTTCCCCGCCTCGATCGCCATTGCAAACTGGACGGCCGGCTGCGCCTCGATCCGCCGGCGCAATGCCGACAGCTTTGGATAGTCGCCGGCCTCCGCCGCGTCATGGAATTCCGCCCAACGCGCCACGCCGATCAGCGTGGTGTCGGCCAAGGTGAGGCGATCCCCGATGCACAAGCCGCTCTCCGGAAGCATGGCTTCGAGCCGCTGATGGCGTTCCGCCACGATCCTGCGCCCGTATTTGCGAAGCGAGGAGACATAAGCGGGGTCGCCGTCCTGGATCTCGTAGGCCGTCCAGAGGGGACTGAACGCAGCGGTAAAGCCGGTATTTACGAATGCCGCGAACTGGTACATCCGATCCGCTTCCGAGGATTTCGGGTCGAATGTGATCCGACGATGGACGTCCTGTCGTTCGATCCAACGGATGATCGCCATCGTCTCGGTGAGCGTGTGCCCATCGTCCGTGATCAGAACAGGTGTTTCCTGCCGACCGTTGATCCGGCTGTAGCGATTGTTCTTCATGTCGTGCAGCATGTCGACGCGACACAGGCGATAAGGCAGCGCCATCTGCTCGAACGCGGCGACAAGGCCCATGGAACTCCCCGCAGGGAAGCCATAGATCAGAATGGGGTCCATAGTTTAGCTCCGTGATTTCAAATCGCGCTGCGCAGCGGAACTGATCTATGAACAGCGGGCCCTCGCGTAAATTACGCACAAACTTGTAACCAGGAGCGCCGGATGAAGGACACCGTATCCAACTGTCCCATCGAGGATGTTATGCGGGTGCTGAGCGGGCGCTGGCCGACGCTGCTGATCTACTACCTGAAGGATGGCACCAGGCGGTTCAACGAGCTTCGCCGCGACAATCCGACGGTCTCGCATCGCATCCTTACGCTCGAATTGCGCAAGCTCGAAGCCGCCGGCATTGTCAGGCGGACGGCCTATCCGGGCTATCCGTTGCGCGTCGAATACGATCTGACAGCGGTCGGATTGTCGCTGGTGCCGCTGGTCGACGCGCTTGGGAACTGGTGGGAGGAGGTGCGTCCTCGACCTGCGAGACGCCACGACCAGGACCTGCCGTGCGAAACGGCTGCCTGATCGTTTGCGTCGCAAGAATCACTACGCCGGTTCCGCCGCGGCCCTGCCCGCCACCTTCAACGTGAAGGCGTAGTTGTAGGCGATCTCCTCCAGCCGCGAGAAGCGGCCGGAGGCGCCGGCGTGGCCGGCGTCCATGTTGATCTTGAAGAGGATAGGGTTGTCGTCGGTCTTGAGCTTGCGTAGCCGAGCCACCCATTTCGCGGGCTCCCAATAGGTCACGCGCGGGTCGGTGAGCCCGGCGACGGCCAGGATCGGCGGGTAATCCTTCGCGCCCACATTGTCGTAAGGCGAGTAGGCGGCGATCGTCCGGTAGTCCTCGGCGGAAGCGATCGGATTGCCCCATTCCGGCCATTCGGGCGGTGTGAGCGGCAGCGTGTCGTCGAGCATGGTGGAAAGCACGTCGACGAACGGCACCTCCGCGATGATCCCGCTGAAAGCCTCGGGCGCCATGTTGGCGACGGCCCCCATCAGCATGCCGCCGGCCGAGCCGCCCTGCGCGATCATGCGGTCATGCGCGGTGTAGCGCTCCTGGACCAGGTGGCGGGCCGCGGCGATGAAATCGAGGAAGGTGTTCGTCTTCTTCTCGCGCTTTCCGTCCTCGTACCAGGCGTAACCCTTATCCTTGCCGCCCCGGATGTGGGCGATGGCATAAACGAAGCCGCGGTCGACCAGCGACAGGCAATTGGTGTTGAAGGCGGCAGGGACCGCCAGGCCATAGGCGCCGTAGCCGTAGAGAAGGCAGGGCGCCGTGCCGTCCAGCGGGGTGTCGCGGTGATGAAGAAGGGAGATCGGAACCAACTCGCCGTCATGTGATGGCGCCATCAGACGGCGCGTGACGTAGTGATCCGGATCGTGGCCGGAGGGCACCTCCTGCGTCTTCAGGAGGACGCGCTCACGCGTGCGCATATTGTAGTCGAATACCTGCGATGGGGTGGTCATCGAGGAATAGGAAAACCGCACGATCTCGGTGTCGTATTCGAGCGCGCCTGCGAGCCCCAGCGAATAGGCCTCCTCCTCGAAGGCGATGACGTGCTCGCTTCCATCCTTGCGGTCGCGCACGACGATTCTCGGCAGGCTATCCTTGCGCTCCAGCCGGACGAGGAAGTCCTTGAAGCCGAAGATGGACAGGATGATCCGGCCCGGCTCATGGGGCACGAGTTCCGACCAGTTTTCCCGGCGCGGATCGTCGACGGGCGTGGTCATGATCTTGAAATCCTTCGCGCCATCGACGTTCGTCAGCACGAAGAAGACGTCTCCGCCCTCCTCGAGATCGTACTGCACTCCGGTCTCCCGCGCTTGAACCAGTTTGGGTTCCGAGCCGGGATTCTTCGCGTCGATGATCAGGTGTTCCGTCGTCTCGTGATCGTTGATGCCGATGATGATCCAGCGGTGATCGCGCGTGCCGCCGACGTTCATGAAGAAGCCGGGATCGGTCTCCTCGAAGACAAGCCGGTCCTGAACAGGGTCGTTGCCCAGGCGGTGATAGAAGATCTTCGACGGCCGGTGGTTCTGGTCGAGGCGCGTATAGAAGAAGCCTTCGTTCTCAGCGTCCCAGACGCCGGAGCCCGCCGTGTCGGAAATAATGTCGGGAAGGTCACGACCCGCCGAAAGATCGCGGGTGCGCAAGGTGAAGAATTCCGATCCCTTGTCGTCGTAGCTCCACACGATCCGGCGGTGGTCCGAGGAGTGATCGAAGCCGCCCAGATGGAAATACGCCTTGCCCTGACCTTCGTGGTCGCCGTCGAGGATGATTTCCTCGGAGCCCCCTCCGCGGGGTTTCCGGAAGAAGCGCGGATGTTCTCCGCCCTTCTTGTAGGACGAGCCGTAAGCGAACGGTCCGTCATTCATGGGCACCGACGAATCATCTTCCTTGATCCGGCCCTTCATCTCCTCGAACAGTTTTCCGCGGAGACCTTCGAGATCCGACGTCAGCGCCTGCTGATATCTGTTCTCCGCATCCAACTGTGCGCGAATGGCGGGATCGAGCAGGGAGGGATCGCGGAAGACATCCTGCCAGTTCTCGGCACGCAGCCAGGCGAACTCGTCAGTGCGCGTGATGCCGAGGTGAGTGTCCGTTGTTGGGCGCTCCAGCGTTGTCGGAGCGGGAACGGCTTGAAATGTCTTGCTCATGAGGGGACTCGGGTAAGAACGATGTGAATGCCGCGTGAATGGCCGGTTCGACCTGCGTTCAGCCGCCCGACAGCAGGATCGGGCTGTGATCTCGTACACTGGAGGAGGGTAATGCGGAACAGCCTTGTGACAACCGTCATTGCGACTGCACTTGCATCGACAATTGCATTCTTCGCCGCCAGGGCGGAGGCGAGCACATTCACGGCTTGGGAAGTCACCAATGTCGGCTTTGGGGACGTATTGAATGTCCGCAAATACCCTGCCTCAAACTCTCGGAAGCAAGCGGCCTATCCGAGCGGGACAGTGCTTCAGATGACCGGCCGCTGCACGGGCGGCGTTAACCTTTTCGACATCGCAGGAGAGCCCCGCCTGGAAGCAAAAGGCTGCGGTGCGCTATCAGTGGTGCGAGATATGGCATGACCCGGCGCGCAACGGCGACTTCGTTTCTGGCTGGATTTACGGCCGCTACATTACGCCGCACTGATTGTCTGGCTCCACAAGAGTGGCTGATACGGAACGGCGACGAACGGCCTTGCTGCCGCTTCAAAGCCGCGTTACTGCGGCACCGCCGCCGATCCCTGTCGCGTGCCGGCGGCAACTCCTTCAGGTTGTGACAGGTGCAGGCTGGGTATGCCGCGCAAGGGTGAATCCGGGAGCCCGAATCTCTTCTTGAGATAATTCGATTCTAATTAGATCTATTTTACGTGCGCGGCACTTTTACTGGCGGACAAAATCGCATTCGAATAAGCTGTTAACGTTGAAAAAACCGCGACATAGCGGGTCCGCAAAGACAGAGTTTAGTCGCTGGCAACCGCCTAGTATCGGCCCTTGTCCACGGGCCCTGTTGTCAATGCCGTTGGGTCAATATCCACAGAATGGACGTGCGACATTGGCTTCAACCAGAGCGTCTGCAAGAGAATCCCCTGCAACATTTGGGCGCACTGGAATTGCTCCCAATAAAGGCCCCAGATTCTATTGACATGACTTTCGAACCGCCCCATTTAGTCAACTGCACGAGAGTCGCGGCGGTACCCGCTCGCGTCAAGTCACCCGAAGCCCTGCGACTGAACAAGACAGGGCACAATACCACTCTCTCTTGGGGCTCGAATAATATGGACGCTACCGATCTCGCTTCCAAAAACGATGAAATGCTGATCGAACTCACCGCAGACGTTGTGGCTGCTTATGTCAGCAACAATCCGGTTCCGGTTGGCGAACTGCCCAACCTGATCGCGGATGTGCATGCCGCACTCGGCCGCGTCGGCGGTCCTGTGGATCAGCCCGTCGTCGAGAAGCAGAAGCCCGCCGTCAACCCGAAACGTTCGGTGCATGACGACTACATCATCTGTCTCGAGGACGGAAAGAAGTTCAAGTCGCTGAAGCGCCACCTGATGACGCACTACAACCTGACGCCGGAACAGTATCGCGAGAAGTGGAACCTCGATCCCTCCTATCCGATGGTTGCTCCGAGCTACGCCAGCGCGCGTTCGGAACTGGCGAAGAAGATGGGCCTGGGTCGCAAGCGCAAGGCTGCTGCCGCTCGTTGACCTGAGCACCGACAATGATTCTTCTTGAACGGCGCCTTGGGGCGCCGTTCTTGTTTCTAGCATTCCGGTGACCCGCTTGCGATGCGTCCTGCGCCGCAAGGCAGTCATAAGCCTGCTTCAGAGCTATGTGGCGGTTGAGATCATAGCTCCAATGCCCGGCCAACCCCTTCATCCGCTCGCGTTGGAGCCGTCGTTCGATCGATCTGAGCGCCTCCGCCCTGGCAGGCGGCGTCGAGGTGCGAAGCGCGTCGAGGTCGATGCCGCAGGCGAGTTGGAGAGCGGCGCGTTGCGCGGCTTCGTCACGGGCAGCGTCCTTCGCACTCAGGAACTCCCGTATTTCATCGTTCAAGGCTGACATATCGGCTCCGCGGCTTCTTTGCCGTCAGGCTAGCCGCAGTGCCTGGAGCGGGGATAGAATCGCCCCGCGCAGCGAGGTCCAAAGCCAAAAAAGGCAGTGTTCTCAAGGCTCAAGAAATTCCGCAGTTCATTTATCGTACTTGGTTTGTTCCCAGTCTGAGGGTCTCTTGCTATAAGGAAGAAATTCCTATGGGAGGCGTCGGGTGGGGCTCAAGACAGCTTTGGCGAGAGAGACGGCCCAACCAGCAGGGCCCGAAGCCTCAGATGCGACCCCGGGTAGCTCCGGCAGGCGCGAAGAGCGGGTAATGGAGGTGTGCGAGGGCATGATCGACGTTTGCGCGGCGCTTTACAGCGTCTCCAGCAAGGAACTGCGACGGTCTGGGCGCAGCGGGACGGATGTGGCACGGGTGCGCCAGATCGCCATGTATGTGAGCCATGTCACGCTTGGCATCAGCATGCAGGAGGTCGGTCGCTGCTTCGCGCGTGACCGAACGACCGTGCGACACGCCTGTCACCTCATCGAGGATCTTCGCGACGATGATGAGTTCGACCGCACGGTAATGACCACCGAGCGGGTGGCGATCGCCGCGTTCAAGAGCCGGCTGGAGGCGTGAGCATGCAGTCCACCGGAACCAGCCGCAAAACCGAAGCACGGGTGCTTTCGCTGCTTGTCGCTGGAGCGGCAACCGTGGAGACCTCGGCCAATCCTCAATCCCTGCTGCTCCGCAACGGGAAGGGAGCGATCTCGGTACCCGCGATGCTGTTGGGTAAAATGGCGAGCGATGGATCGATCCGCCGGCGGAACGCGACGGTTCAAGTGACCGAGGCGGGACTGAAGGCAATGGCGAGAACTGAGGCGGCGGCAGACCCGTTCCAGCGACAACACCGAGACCTTGCAGACGCCATGATAGGCGATGGCGCTGAAGAATCGGTTGCCGAGATCAACTTGTCCGAATCGCCTCTGGCGGTCCTGGTGCGGCTGAAGGGCAAGGACGGGCGTCCGTTCCTGACGCGGGCCGAATTCGAGGCCGGCGAGCGGCTACGCAGAGATTTTACGCGTGGGCGAATCATGCCGCGCCTCGGTGCCAATTGGGAGGCGAGCGTCGCACCCGGCCGAAGAGGCGAGGGGAGCGGCATTGCCGACCTTACCGATGCGGCGCTGGCCGCCCGCATGCGGGTGGAACGGGCGCTAAAAGCAGTCGGGCCAGAGCTTTCAGGCCTGCTCATCGATGTGTGCTGCTTCCTCAAGGGGCTTGAGACGGTGGAGCGTGGACGCGCCTGGCCTGTCCGGTCTGCAAAGATGCTGCTGAAAACCGCGCTGGCGATGCTAGCCCGTCACTACAACCCCGCGCCGGTGGGAGCGGTAAGGCCGCGGACGCTGCACTGGGGCGCCGAGGACTATCGGCCCCAACTTGGCTGATGGGTTCGTCAGACGCGCTCGGTGAGCGCTTCCTGGGCGTCGCGCTTGATGCGCTTGATCATGGAGCGGAGCCCGTTGGCTCGCTGCGGGGTTAGGTGCTCCTCGAGACCGAGCTTACGCATGAGGCCCTCGGCGTCGGTCTCGACGATTTCGCTGGCCGGGCGACCGGAGAACAGCGCGAGCATGATGGCCACCAGCCCGCGCACGATATGCGCATCCGAATCGCCGAGGAAGGCGATGGCAGGGTCAGAGCCTTCGCCGCGCTTGGAGACAAGCCAGACCTGGCTCACGCAGCCCGGCACCTTGTGCTCGGCATCGCGAGCCGATTCGGGGAACGGTGCGAGCGCTTCGCCGAGCTCGATGACATAACGGTACCTGTCTTCCCACTCGTCCAGGAAGGCGAAGTCGTCGATGATGCTTTGAATGGTCTCGTTCATTGACCCGGATATAGGCGCGCGAGCCTTCGACGTCACGGAAAATGATCGCTTTTCAGAAGGTCGGCGCGAGGCTCGTGACTATCAAGGCTGCGAGGGCGGAGGTTCGGGCTTGTCCGCCTCCTCGATGATCTTCTCGATGCCGCCGGTCATCACGGCCTGATCGGTCTGGCCGAAGTTCTCATCGAGCACGTCGTAGGCAATGCGAGCGGCCTCACGCGCCCTGACACCCACCGTGTTCATGGCGGCGCGTCCGACTTCGCAGACCTCCGGCTTGCGCTCGCAGAGGCCGGACAGGTCCGCAATGGCGTCCCGGGCGGCGAAGAAGGTCTCGATCGGTCCCACGCGCTCCTGTGGCTGGCCCTCCACCCCGGCGTCGAAGGGAAGCACGAGCAGCACGAGCGAGAACCAGAAAGCGATACGTAGAAGAAAACCCATTCGACCGACCCCGATCCGTTCCCGGACAGGCATGTCCGGTTGAACCTCACATGATCATGGCACGAGGAGGCAAAAATCTGATTGAATCGGAAAGCCGCATTTTGAGTGTGATTGTAGTAGATATTTAAGGATATACCGCCCTGGGCGAACATTTCGCTTTTGTTGTTGGTATTAACCCTTCATTAACCATACGGCCGGCGAAGCGGTGCCTGCGTTTTGCCGGAACCCCTATCCTGCCAGGCAGATCATTGATTCGACCGGTCCGGAGAGAAAACCCGCTGTTTACTATGGGACGAATTCGCCCGCTCGAACCGAAGCTTTCGACCGGATTCGGCTATCAGGGCTGCCGGGTTGAGGGCGGCTTTTATTCATTCCTTAAAGGCTGGATGCGAGGGTCCTACCAACAAGATCGATCCGCGAAGCGGACAATGGCGGAAGCGTTGATTTGAGTTTGCCAGCACCCAGATTTGCCGACCTGAAGCGCGCTTTAGCGTTTGCCTGCGACCGGCTTGTCCATCCCAGCGTGGTAGATGCTGAGGCGCGGGGCGAGCAGCGCCGTGTGATGGGACTGCTCCTCGCCGGTCCGTTCTTCCTGTCCGCGGCGGCATGGATACTGCTGCCGGCAAGCATTGGCAGCGTGGTGACTTTCGGCCTCATGGCAGGCACGTTCTGCCTTTGCGGCATACTTGCTCTCGTCCTCGGCGCCTCCCGCAACGTGGCGCTGACACTTCCCGTGGTGCTTCTGCTCGGGGCTGCGCACTTCGCCCTTTTCATTGCAGGGGCTGGCGGACTTTCGTCGCCAGTCGCGCTTCTAGCGGCCGCTCTTCCGGCGGAAGCCTGGCTCGCGACGCGAAACAGACAGACGCTCGGCATGGGCTTCGCGGCAATGCTGGGCTGCCTCGTGCTGCAAGCGATCTTCTCGAACGTCCTGCCCGTTGGCGGTTCCCCGACTGCCTGGCACTGGCTGCTGCCGCTCGCCTATGCCGGTCTGGTCCTGCCGCGGATGAAGTCGGCTGCGCTCCAAGAGAGTGGCACTGTCCGCGCGCCCAGCCAGCCGGAAACGGACGAGGACAGGATCGAGGTCCGCCTCGCGCCCGGTGGCGAACTCGCCGACATTGCGTCGTCGGCGCGCGACCTGCTTGGGGTGGATCCGGATCTCCTGATCGGCACCGGTCTGTTCGACCGTATCCATGTCGCCGACCGTGTTGGCTTCCTGTGTGCGCTGGCCGACCTGCGCGAAGGAGCGGCCCGGCGAAAGGTGGAAGTCAGGCTGCGGCTGCCTGCCTCAGGCGAGCAGCCCTCGACGCGGTATCGCCCGCTGGTCATCGAGATGATCAACACGGGAACTGAGAAGTTCACTGGCTTCATCCGCGACAATGCCGAGATCGCTGAGCTACGGGACGCATTGGCGGCCGCCAGGGAGGCGAATGCCGGACTGGAGGTGGCCAAGAGCCGTTTCCTTGCCGCAGTCAGCCATGAGTTGCGCACGCCGCTGAACTCCATCATCGGCTTCTCCGACATGCTGCTTTGCGAGGTGCACGGCTCATTTTCCGATCCGAGGCAGAAGGAGCACCTCCAGATCGTCCGCGAGGCCGGCAATCACCTGCTCGGCGTGGTCAATTCGATACTCGACGTGTCGAAGATCGAGGCGGGAGCCTATGCGACGACGCCTGAGCCGTTCCGCTTCGACGAAGCGGCCACGTTTTGCCACGGCATGGTGCGCCTGCAGGCGGAATCGAAGCAGATCAGGATCGTCTCAGACGTCCCCGTCTCGACCGGCGAGGTCAACGCCGATCGCCGGGCGGTGCAGCAGATGCTGATCAACCTGCTGTCGAACGCGATCAAGTTCACGCCGAGCGGCGGCGAGGTGAGGCTCAGTGCAAAGCGAATCGGCAGCCGCCTGCATTTCTGGGTGAAGGACAACGGGATTGGGATCGCGGAGGACGACCTGAAGCGCATCGGAGAACCCTTCGCTCAGGTGCAAAACGATTATACGCGGCACTTCGAAGGGACAGGTCTCGGCTTGGCGCTCGTGAAGGGCCTTGTGGCTCTGCACGAAGGCACCATGTCGATCGACAGCGAATTGGGCAAGGGGACTAAGGTCACCATCACCCTTCCGATCCAAGGGCCGGGAGGGGCGCAGGTGCAGCGGGAAACCGCAACCCTCCGGCTGCCGACCGTTTCGTCCGGGGTTTACGAGTATGGCGCGCTCCGCAAAGCCAGCTAAGCGCAAGTCAAAGGCCAAGGCTCGCCCGAGCCGGGCGACAGGCGGCATGGCGTCGCTGGGCGCCCTGATCGCGCGCAATCCGATGATTGCGGGAGGGTCTACCGCTTTCCTGGTGGCGTTCTGCTACGTTTCGGCCAATGCGATCTGGTACCAGCCGCACATTCATCGCAGCGCCCTTTTCGCGACTCGCGATTTCGTCCGGCCGGACCAGTATCCACAGGAGGAGGAACCGGAGACCACTTTCCTGATCGAACGCCCCCAGGCTTCGCCGCCCGCGCCCGTGGCCGACAGGGTCGCCATGCAGGTGCAGGACGTGCTGAAGCAACTCGGGCACTACCAGGGAGCCGTGGACGGCCTGCCCGGCCCGGCGACGACCGGGGCGATCCAGACCTATCGGCAGAGTGTTGGACTGCCCGATTCCGGAAGCATAGACGAAGCACTGCTCATGCAACTCGGGATCACGCCCACGACCTCGGGGATCGTCCCGCAGCCTGCGCCGCGCGGATCGACGGAGGGCGAGGCGCAGGATCAGACTGCCCTGACCAAGAAGGTACAGGCAGGGCTGAAGGCATTCGGCAACGACGGCGTCGAGATCGACGGCATACTGGGGTCGAGGACCCGGTCAGCGATCCGCGAGTTCGAATCGATCTTCGGCCTGCCGGTCACCGGCGAGCCCAATCCGGCGCTTTACGCAAAGATGCGGGAGATCGGGCTGACCAATTAGGGGCGCGGGCTGCAGTCTTCATAGCTAGATTCTACCTCGGCCTTGCGGTTTCGAGTCCGAGGCCTGGATTCCCGACACTCTCCACTCGCCACGCTCGCTCACGAGGTCGGGAATGACGAACTTCATTTCAGTTCGCACTAATCGCTTATGTTGGCGGCTCGCGCCAGCGCAGAGGGGCGGTGAAGGAGCGCAGAGCGACTGACCGCTTGCTTTGCCGCGGTGGCCGTGGTTTGCCGAAAGGATGTTCTCTTCCCGGTCACGCCAATGCGCGTAACGTCTGATCTGTTCGTATCGGCGCTGCTTCGGCGCCTGTTCTCCGCCGGCGGCTACGGTGCGATCCTCAATCGGGGCGCCACCGAGGCGGGCGCGATCTTCGTGACCTGCCGTCTGCGTACGGGCGAGACCATCCTCTACGGTCCGGCTGCCCAGACGAGCTATGACAGCGCGCGGCCGGATGACCGCTTCTTTGCGGAAATCCTGAGAGGCGAAGAGGTTCAGGTCGCCGCGCGGCTGGACAAGGAACGTCGCTTCGACCCTGATATCTGGGTGGTCGAGATCGAGGCAGACCCGGATCGGATCGAGGAACTGCTGGCTATCACGAAGCCCTGACGAGGGCAGGGCGCTTGGCGCTGTCCGAGTTTTCCGCCACCAGCGACGCCTTGCGCGCCCCGCCTGCGTTTCGATTGATCCAACTCGCGACCATTTCCAGCTTCCAGGAGCGGACCCGTTCCCTGGCAATGTCGAGGTCGAGCGCGCGATAGCGGCCGAGGAAGATCCGGATCGATTCCGAGTGGGGGAACTGTGACGGAAAAACAGCGGCCGCAATGAGGAACGCCTGTTCCTCGGGAAGCTCCAGCGACCGCAACGCCGAAAGCAACAAGGAGTAGCCGGTCGCGGCGGTGATAGGCCTGACGGATTCGAGGTTCATCCCCAGCGCATCTGCAAGCGCAGTGGTGAAGAAGCCATTGTTGCCGGTTAGGGCCGTATCCCTCAGCTTGGAGAAGACATTTCGGTCGTCCGGCAGCATGGTTCGCGGGTCGCGCAACTGGGCGGCGGCCGGGATCATCATCTCCCTAAGCCGGTCGCGCACCTCATCCGCAGCGGTGCCGCTCTCCACCGGCTGGCTGAGTTGAGCCGCTGGGGCGAGTTCGGAGGCAGGCTCGGCCTGTGGCACCGGAGCAGCGGGTATTCGCATCGACAAGCTCTTCTGGGCATCGGCGGACGCCTCGAGCGCCCGGATCAACTGGGCGATGGTCGGGTTCAAGCCGGGACGGCGGGCGATCGCTCGGGCGTGGGAAATACCATGACGGCCGATCAGGGCAATCAACTCGACGTCGTGGAGCAAAGGCGAGCGCAATAGCAGCGGTGCGGCGATGTCGATCCGGTCGTCGGCCAGCCTAGAGATCAGGCCTGCCGGAGCAATGCGGCACTCGGAGAGCGCCGCGGCGACATATCGGCGGGCATCGATCGAAACGAAATCGAGCAGCGGAAGCGTCAAATCCTCGAGCTGCGCGACTTCCCGGCGCGTCGGCCGGGTGATCGAACAAAATGCCGAAACCGCTGCTCGAAAGAGGCGTTCCGGCCTGCTGGCGTCGTTCCTCACCACAATGTTCCGGAAATCAGCTGCCGACACAAGAAACGCTCACGCACTCGCAACTGACCGGGAGCCAACTAGGGCGGTCAGGCAACACTAAAACTAGCGGCGATTTGTTAGCGACCCGTTAACTCTCTGGTGGCGATATCGTGTCCGGAGGCGTTGCGTGATTTGCTCCGGTTTGCAGAGGGCAAGGGCATGGGCAACATACTGGCTTTCCGTCCGCATAAAGCGAGCGAGAACGAGCCGCTGCGGCAGCACGGGCTTTCCGCCACCGTGATCATCTTTCCGGGCGTGAGATACGAGCGTTATGCCTCCAGCGAAGATGGGGCGGGCGAGTCGGCACCGATGCTCGGTGCAGTCGCCTGCGAGACGTTGAGGCGATCGACGGAGGGCCAGTCTCAAACGAGCTTGCACGATGAACGACGGAAGAAGTCCTCCAGTGCGGGCCGCCAACTGGCGTCGGGCGCGAAAGCGCGTACGACGATGATGCCCTCCGACATGGGCAGTTCCAGGAAGACGGACTGGCTGAACTCCTGCGGAAGGTCTGCGCGCACGTCAATCATCTGTTCGGGTGTGAGCACCACAACGTCGAGGAGGCCCGCAGGTCCCGACCTGTCGGTGAGGCTGAACAGGTTGGAGCCGCCGCGGTCATAAACGGAGGCCGACCAGAACGGCACATGGCCAGGCGCCTGGACATGCAGGATGCCGTCAGAGAGATCGAAGCGGCAGGCAGCGGAGAGGAACGCCGGATCGGTCCCGCTGATCAGAGGCGGCCCCGCGGCGCTAGTGTCGATCCGAACCATCGTCTCGAGATCTGCGACATCGGCCAGTCGGCCCCAGGCATTCCGCTCCGAGAACGAGGGAATGAGCAGCAGGATGACGATGTGGACGATGCCGGCGCCCACGAGCCCGAGCAGAAGGGCGTAGGCCAGGCCCTTCCAGAGACTGCGCTTCTTCAACTGACTACGCATCGCAGCCGTCATTGATGATCTCGGGCAGCCGCACGCCGTTCATTCCTCCGGCACCGGAAAGGGGCGTGTCGTAGAGGGTCAGCACCAGAAGCATCCGTCCGTCACCAGAAACCGGCAGCCAATTGCCCGGGGCCGGGTTCCTGCCTACCGCGATCGCAACCGAGTTGGCGTCATCGTAGAGCACGTTCTGGGAGTTCAACGAATTCCCGAGGCGGCCGGCGGAGGAGATCGGAGCCATGCCGGTATCGGCGGCGTGCACCGTCCACAACCTTGCTGGAGGGAGAGTCCCTCTGATCGTGTAGCGGCATCGGCGCTGGATGAGTCGGCCGCGCGTATCGCGTTCCGAGACGAAAGAGAGACCCTCGGTGCGCCCGAGCGCCAGCAGCCCGTCACGGGCCACTCGCGCCCGCAGATAGGGATTGGCGTCCGGAGTGCCGAGTTCCGGGTAGGTGGTCCAGCGGCCGATCGTGACGGCGCCGATCCCCTCCTGCGCCTGCAGCGCATACCAGACGCTGGCTGCGCCGCCGCCGATGGCGACGGAAAGTGCAACAAGGGCAAGCAGCGCAGTTCTCACCGTATTGGCCCTGAGTTTCTGGGAGAGCTTCGGCCTAGCTTGCCGAGGCCCGCGCGACAAGGCCGACGCTGTGACAAGAGAAGCGTGCTGGACGGCGCCTTCGCGAAACGGGCCGGAGGCAGCGGAGGCGCGTAGCGAAAAGCAGGATCAGAGGGCAGAGAGCTTTTCCTGGCCGACTGGCTCGGCAATGGCGGGAGCCTGGCTGAATTCCAGCGCGAGGCCGCGCAGGAATCGAGTTGTCGCAGGCGAGAGGGGGGCGGGACGATCGGGTTCGAACGCGGCAGGCTGCGCCTCCTGTTGCTTCTTCTCGGCCTCTGCGGCCTTCGCCAAGACCTTCGGATCCACGAACGGGTGCTCGATGCCGGGGATCGGCTTCAGGTCCACGTTGCGATGGGCATAGGCCATCAGGCGCTGCCACACCATGGCCGGGAGAGAACCTCCCGTCATCTCGTTCGTGGGCGAGTAGTCGTCATTGCCGAGCCAGACGGCGGCGGTGTAGTTGCCGGTGAAGCCAACATACCAGGCGTCCCGATAGGACTGGGTCGTGCCGGTCTTGCCGGCCGAGCGGATGCCAGGCAGGGCGGCGCGCCGCGCCGTTCCGATCTCCGGAATCTGCACGAGGATCGAGTTCATCGAGGCGGCGGCCTGTTCGGAAAGGACCCGGTGGGGCTTCGGCGCATCGCGGTCGTGATCGTAGATGACCTCGCCAGAATGGGTGAGGATCTGAAGGATCGAATGGCGCGTGCCGGCAAAGCCGCCATTGGCGAAGGCATTATAGCCGGTCGCCTGGTCCATCACTGTCATGCCGGACGTGCCGAGCACCATCGTCTTGTGGCCGTTGAGCGGCGTCTCGACCCCCATGGCCTCGGCCATCGCCTTGATCGGCGGTATCGAGAGATGGTCCTTGGCGAGCCTGACCGGCACGGTGTTGATGGATTTGATGAGCGCCATCGCGAGCGTCGTCTTACCGGAATAGTTGCGGCCGTAGTTCTTCGGCTCCCAGCCGCCCCAACTGATCGGCCCGTCGGAGATGACGGAGTTCGGCTTGAAGCCATGCTCCATGGCCGTGGCGTAGACGTAGGGCTTGAAGGAAGACCCGGTCTGCCGTGCCGCGCGGGTCGCACGGTTGAACTGGCTCTCGCCATAGTCACGGCCGCCGACGATCGCCCGCACTGCCCCATTGGTGTCGAGCACCACGATGGCACCTTCGCTGGCGCGGTATTCCTTTCCGTACTGACGCAGATTGAATTCCAGCGACTCCTCGGCGGCCCGCTGGATGTCCATATCGATCGTCGTACGCGCCACCATTGAGCGCACACCCGACTTCTCGGCCAGGCGCTTGGCTTCCTCAAAGGCATAGTCGAGGAAGTAATCCGGGCTCTTGCTCTTGCCGCGGTCAACGACGTCGGCCGGGTGCAGGCGCGCCACGAGGACCTGGCCCTCGCTCATGAAGCCGCTTTCGACCAGGTTGTTGAGCACGATGTTGGCGCGCGCTCGCGCTGCCGGCAGGTTCACGTGAGGCGCATATTTGGCGGGGGCCTTGAAGAGCCCGGCGAGCATGGCGGACTCGGCCAGGTCGAGATCTTTGACCTCCTTGCCGAAATAGAAGTCGGCCGCGGCGGCGACGCCGAACGTGCCCCCGCCCATATAGGCGCGGTCGAGATAAAGCTGGAGGATCTCCTTCTTGGAGAGATTGAATTCCAGCCACACCGACAGGAACGCTTCCTTGATCTTGCGCTCCAAGGTGCGCTCGTTGGACAGAAACAGGTTCTTGGCGAGTTGCTGGGTGAGGCTGGAGCCGCCCTGGACGACCGAGTTGGCGCGCACGTTCTCGGCCATGGCGCGGATCAGTCCGAAGAAGTCGATGCCGTAATGCTCGAAGAAGCGCCGGTCCTCGGTCGCCAGCACTGCCTTGATGAGGTGGTCGGGCATCTGGTCGACCGGAACGGAGTCGCGCTGGATGATGCCGCGGCGCCCGATCTCGTTGCCCTGTCGGTCGGTGAAGGCGACGGCGAAATCGTCCTGGCTCTTCCAGTCGCCGGCCGTCGCGTTCATGGAAGGTTGCGCGAGCGCAAGCATGACGACAGACCCGGCGGCGCCGAGCGTCAACCCTTCTCCGAGAAGCTCGGCGCCGACACGTTGCCAGCCTTTCACACGAAAGCGTCGGAAGAAGATCGTGATGTTCTCCCACGCTTCTCCCAGCCTGAAGCCCGCCTCATAGAAGGTGGAGTCGATCCAGGCGTCGATGGCGAGCAGGATGCCGCCCTTCGGCGCCTTTGGCTTCTTTCGGCTGAACGGATTGTCTGTCACGCGGGTTTCCGGTCGATCACGCAGCTAAATTCTTCGCGCATGCGGGCGAATTCTAGGTGGAACTCACTCAAGCACATTGCCCATTTATACCAGGTTCACAATCGCACGCTTGTCACAGCCGGGATCCAGTTGATGCGAGCGCAGGTCACGCTGCCGTTACTGAACGGCAATCTGCCATTCGGGGTTCCGTAAGCGCCAGGTCATGTTGCCGCCACGGCCGTATTGATCTTAGGCAAGCTATCCTCATTCGCAGCCGAGTCCATCCGACAGCCAGCCGTGTCTCACCGCCGTAAAATACAGTTGATCGACACCGTGTAGCTTGTTGACCTTTCGGTGTTTTCGGACCAATTTTTCGAAACGCGCAGAAATACCTCATGAGTAGGAGGAGTTCTCAGGAGGGCGAATTGATCCGGCGCGGGCGATAGGCATAGGCCGGCAGTTGCCGGACAATGGGAGGTACTTCAGTGCTAGAAGATCTTATCGAGGAATCCAAAACACGCCGCGACATCTTCAAAGCAATTGGCGCCACCGCTCTCGCCGGCGCACTCATTGGCTCCGCTGGCTTCGATCCTGCTATCGCGCAGGAGTTGAAACCTTCCGGAAAGCCGCTGAAGGCTGCGATGGGCAATGCCGGACTGCAGGCGACATGGTGCGCGCAGGGCAAACAGGCGGCCGAAGCCTGGGGCAAGCTGATGAATGTCGAGATCACCTGGTTCGACGGTGAGCTCTCGGCCACCAAGCAGCGCGCGGCAGTCGACAATCTCGCCACCCAGAAGTGGGACTTCGTTGCGCTCCAGACCTTCGGCATCGGCACGCTCAACGACCCGATCAAGAAGGTGATCGATGCCGGCACGCCGGTGATCGCCATGGACACGATGATGGCGCCGGAGGGCCAACTGGCGCTGCACACCTTCATCGCACCGGACAACATCTTCATGGGATCGGTGGTGACCACCGAAATCATGAAGAAGATCGGCGGCAAGGGCAACGTCATCATGACCCAGGGCGCACTCGGCCACACCGGCGCTCAAGGACGCGCCAAGGGCTTCAAGGAAGTCGTCGCCAATTATCCGGACGTCAAGGTGCTTGACGAGCAGCCGGCCGACTGGGACGTGACCAAGGTCGCCCGCATCTGGGAATCGCTGCTGACGAAATATCCGGACATCGCGGGCGCCTTCTTCCACAATGACGACATGGCGCTCGCTGCCCATAACGTGATGAAGGCCAAGGGCCGCACCGGCATCGTCATCGGCGGCGTCGACGCAATGCCGCCGGCGGTGAATGCCGTCCTCGACGGCACCATGGTCGCCACGGTGCGCAATCCTTCCAGCCGTATCCACGGCTGGGCGGTGGCCGCCGGCGTCGCGGCCGTGGTCGGCGGCGAGAAGAGCGGCAAGGAAATCCCGAACTACATCTGGGCGGATGGGCCGGTGATCACGGCCGATACCGCACCGGGCAATCTCTGGCTGCAGAAGAACTTCCTGATGTGATCGGCCGATCCCTTGGCTGACAATGTCGACCTGATTGCCGGGGACGCTTCGCCCCCGGCTCCCAATGGTGCCCGCGCGGCGCCCATCCTGGAAATGGTCAGGGTGTCCAAGACCTTCGGCGGCGTCCAAGCGCTGCGGGAGGTCGACTTCGATCTTGCCGAGGGCGAGGTGCACGGCCTCGTCGGCGAGAACGGTGCGGGCAAGTCGACGATGATGAAGATCATTGCCGGCGTCTATCACGGGTTCGAGGGCGAGATGCGCGTTGCCGGACAGCCCGTGCAACTGCGCTCGCCCGCCGACGCGCTCGCCGCCGGCATCGGCATGGTTCACCAGGAACTGTCGATCGTGCCGGACCTCAGCGTCGCCGAGAACGTGTTCCTGGGCGTCCAGCCGCTGATGGCCGGCGGCGTGGTGGACTGGGGCCGGATGAAGCGCGAGGCGAAGCGGCAACTCGCCAGCCTCGGCCTCGACATAGACCCCTCCGCGCGCATGGGCAGCCTGCCGGTCGGCATCCAGCAACTGATCGAGCTTTCCCGCGTGCTGTTTTCCGGTGCCAGGATCATCATCCTCGACGAGCCGACCTCGGCGCTTTCGCCGCCCGAAGTAGCGCGGCTGTTCGAGGCGCTGCGCCGACTGCGCGCCCAGGGGCGCACCATCGTCTTCATCTCGCATTTCCTCGACGACGTGCTGGAGATTTCCGACCGCATCACGGTGTTCCGCAACGGTCGCAAGGTCATCACCGAAGAGACGGCAGCGCTCACCAAGGACAGTGTCATTGCCCACATGATCGGGCGCGGTACCGCCGAGATGCACATGGGCGAGAGCACCGAGCTCTCCGGCGACGACAACCGGCTTGTGGTGCTCTCCGCTCGCAGCCTGAGCGACGGCTCGATGATCCAGGATATCTCCATCGACCTGCGCCGCGGCGAGATCACCGGCGTCTACGGGTTCATGGGGTGCGGCCAGGTGGAGCTTGCACGCGCCCTCTTCGGCAAGGGCCGACTAACGGAAGGCGAGATCCGGCTGGACGGCAGACCGGTCTCGTTCCGCTCCACGGCAAGCGCGCGCCGGTCGGGGATCGCCTATGTGCCGGAGAACCGGCGCATGATGCTGTTCCGCACCGAGCCGGTATACAAGAACGTCTCGATCGCGATCCTCGACAAGATCGACCGCCTCTTCCTGCGCCCCGGCCGTGAGCGGGATATCACGCAGCGCCATATCAAGGACCTGCAGATCCGTCCGCCGCTGCCGGGCATCGCTTTGGGCAGCCTGTCGGGCGGCAACCAACAGAAGGTGGCGCTGGCAAAATGGCTGACGGAACTGCCGAAGGTGCTGATCCTGTCGGAGCCGACGCGCGGCATGGATGTCGGCGCCAAGGAAGACGTCATCCGCATCGTCAAGTCGTTGCGCGACCGCGGGGTGGCCGTGCTGGTGCTGTCGACCGAGCCGGAGACGATCCTGACGTTGGCGGACCGGGTCACGGTGCTGAAACGCGGCGTGGTCGCGCGCGAATTCGCCCACGGCCATCTCGACAAGGGCGACCTTCTGGCGGCTGCGTAATGTTCTCTTGCCAGCTCGTTCACAATCCCATCTGACCATTGGACCAGCTAACATGAGCGTCACCACCGAAACGGCCCGGCCTTTCACCTTCGGCCGCTTCATGGCCGAGCAGATGCGCAACATCGCGCCGGTCTTCACCCTGATCGTGCTGGTGATCTTCTTCTCGACGCAGGCCGAAAGTTTTCGGACGTTCGACAATCTGATGAACATCCTGTCGCAGGCCTCGATCACCGGCATCATCGCGGTCGGCCTGACCTTCGTCATCCTGACGGCAGAGATCGACCTGTCGGTGGCGGCGGTCGCCAACGCCATCGGCATCCTGGTCGCCTATTTCACGGTCCAGCCGGATTATGTGAACATCGCCAACATGCCGGTGCAGGGCTGGATCGCGATCATCCTGACGCTCGCCGCCTGCTTCAGCATCGGGCTCGTCACCGCCTTCGGCGTGACCGCGATCGGCATCCCGTCGTTCATCATGACGCTAGCGATGATGCAGATCGCCAACGGCATCTCGGCCATGCTGGTGCGCGGACAGATCGCCTACAACTACCCCGAGATCATCACCACGCTGGGCTCCGGCACGATCTTCGGGATTAAGTGGACCATCGTGGTCTGCTTGGCTTTCATGCTGGTGGCGCATGTCGTGCTCACCTACACGCGCTTCGGCCGCTACGTGTACATGGTCGGCGGCAACCGCGAGGCGGCCGAATATTCCGGTGTCAACGTCAAGATGATCATCGCCGCGGTGATGATCATCTGCGCCATGTGCTCGGGCATCGCCGGGATGCTGGGCGTCGCCTATTTCGGCTCGGCCCAGCAGAACCAGTTCGACACTTTCCTGCTCGACGCGATCGCGGCGGTGGTGGTGGGCGGCACCAGCCTGTTCGGCGGGCGCGGCGGTATCGGCAACACCATCATCGGCCTGCTGGTACTGGGCGTGCTCAACAACGGCCTCGACCACATCCAGATCGACAGTTTCCTAAAAATCCTGATCCGCGGGCTGATCCTGCTCGCGGCGCTGGTGATTAACGTCTATGCGCAGAAGCTGAGGGAAAGCGCGCGGGAGTAGGCGTCACGCGGCGGCTGCCGCGTCCGCCTGGGGAGAACTGCGGCGGGGCTCCGGCCGGCCCAGATGATAGCCCTGCGCCTCGTCGCAGCCTTCCGACTGCAGCAGCTTCAGTTGGCCCTCGGTCTCGACGCCCTCGGCGAGCACACTGATGTCGAGGCTCTTGCCGAGCGCAAGGACGGCCCGGATGATGGCGCGGGCCTGGGCGCTCTGCTCCACCTCGCTCATGAACGAGCGGTCGAGCTTGATCCTGTCGAAGGGGAATGAGCGCAGGGTGTCCAGCGACGAATAGCCGGTGCCGAAGTCGTCGATGGCGATGGTCACGCCGAGCGCGCGGATCTGCCGAAGGGCATGAAGCGAGCGCACCTTGTCCTGGATGATCGACGACTCGGTGATCTCCAGCTCCAGCCGTGAGGCGGGCAGTCCCGTCTCCACAAGGATCTGGTGGACGAGACGCGGCAGGTCGCAATGGGCGAGCTGGACCGGTGAAAGATTGACGGCGATCTTGTCAGGCTGCGGCCATGATGCCGCTTCCTTGCAAGCCTCACGCAGCACCCATTCGCCGATGGTAAGGATCGTTCCGGTCTCCTCCGCCAGCGGGATGAACTCGGCCGGCGAGACATAGCCGAGGCGGTGATGCTTCCACCTGAGGAGCACTTCGTAGCCGACCACCTCGCGGCTGCTGACGGTCGTCTGTACCTGATAGTGCAGTTGCAGTTCTCCCCGGTCGATGGCGCGGCGCAGATCAAGCCCCAGATCGCGCCGGGCGCGGGCGAGTTCGTCCATATCTGCCTCATAGAAGCAGACCGCACGCGCCACGTCCGCTTTGGCCCGGTACATGGCAAGGTCGGCGTTGCCGATTAGCCTTGCCGCAGTGCCGCCGTCCTGGGGATAGACCGAGATACCGATGCTGGCGCCGGGGACGACGTCGAAGTCGTCGATCCGCATCACCGCGAAAAGCTCACGCTCCAGGCGCGCGACGAAGTCGTGCAACTCGCGCTGTTCGTCGAAGCGCTTCACCGCGGCGAACTCGTCGCCGCCGATGCGGGCGACGAACTCACCGTCGCGCAGGAGGGCGGCGAGGCGGCCGGCGATGATCTGCAGCGCCTGATCGCCCGCCTCGTGGCCACGCAGGTCGTTGATCTCCTTGAACTTGTCGAGATCGATGCCAATGACGGCAACCTTAGTGCCGCCGGCTCGCGCCCGCTCCAGCTCATGGCCGAGATAGTTGCTGAAACTGGTGCGGTTGGGCAGTCCGGTCAGCGGATCGTTCAGCGCCATCTGGCGGAGCGCATCGAGGTTCTTCTCGGAGACATCCGAGTCGATCATGTAGCTGGCCACACCCGTGCCGATGACGATGATGGCAACGCCGGCCACCGCCACCGCCATAGCCGCGATGACCTGCGGATCGGCAATCTCCGCGCCGGTCGCGAAGGGCGTGACGGAAACGGCGGTCATGCCGGTGAAATGAAGTCCGACGACCGCGAGGACGAAGCAGGCGTGCGCCAGCAGCTTGCGGTCGGCGAGAGAGGCGAGCATGGCAGCGACGCCGGCGCCGGCCGCGATCAGCACCGAAGCGACCACGTAGGGGGCATCCCAGGAGATGAGGCCGTCGACATGATAGGCCATCATCCCGGTGTAGTGCATGGCCGAGACCGAAACGCCGAGGATGCCACCGCCGAGCACGACGGAAGCCCTGCCGGGTTCAAGCGCGGTCCAGAAGGCGAGCCCCATGCCGGCGATCGCCACCAGCAGCGACACCATGGTCAGGATCGGGTCATAGGTGACGGGCGCGCCGCTCTCGTAGGCGAGCATGGCGATGAAATGCGTGCACCAGACCGCCGCGCCAGCAGCGACTGCGGCGAGGAAGATCCAGCCCGCCTTCTGCACCTCCCGCCGCTCCCGGGCCCGCCGGAAGAGCCCGAAGCCGACCCAGGCTCCGCCGATGCAGACCACCGCCGCCAGGGCCACGAGCCACAAATTGTGGAGGGTGACGATGCACGAGACGACCCGCATGCAGATACTCCGGTCGCGGCTTTGGGCCGGACTCCGTTCGTGTTTTTGCTGGAAGGAGACGGTATGGACCGCGACCAAGCCGGCTGCAGCCGTCGGCATACCGCTGCCGCCTGGCCGGCATTCCAGAATGCGAGGCCACTATCCGGCAAAGGTTGCGGGCTGCTTAAGTTTAAGCGGAAAAGTCAGGGTATTGGGGGCGGCTGAGACGCACGCCAGGAAAGGCGAACACCTCGTTCACACAAACACGATCGAGGACGTCTGCTCAGTGTACAAGCGCGGCATGATCGGTGTTTAACGGCACTGCGGTGAAGCCCATCTTCACCGCCACCTTGCGAGTTCGATTTCAGGTACAACCGCCGCTCTGCCCTTGGCATTGAAGATACGGAGCGCGGAAAATCTTCTTCGCGGCGCGCGTGACAAACGTTTGATTTATAGATTGGCTAATGAAGACGGTTAGGCCTAAGCAGAATGCGCTACGACTTGTTACGAGACACAAGAAGAGAAGCACAAATTCTAATTCAACCGGGGATTAATGCGCAATGAATCTTGCTCGAAAGGAACGGATCGTGAAAAGGTAAAAGCGACTATGGTTCAGCCGGTCGCCTTTTGCTGAAACAAGCCGTTGGCGGGCTTCTTTGTGATCACGACCCTGTCCCGCGTATCGCGATTCACGCCAAGTCCTCCTGTGGCACCACAGACAGGAACTTTGACATGCTCGCATTCAATAAGAAGTTCAAGGACACGCTTGTAAACTTGGACGGCGGTACATTCGAGGGCTGCGCCTTTGAAAGATGCACCTTGCTCTTTTCAGGGCTTATGCCGCCCGCTTTGAAAAGTAACACGTTCTCCGAATGCAAGTGGGAATTCGCGGGCCCGGCAGCGAATACCATCGCCTTCATGGCAGCTCTCTATACGGGCGGCGGGGAGGAGCTTGTTGAGAAGACCCTTGAGGAGATCCGGAAGGGTGGTGCTGGCCGCCGCCGCGGTGATCCTATTATCCTGAACTAGGTTCATCATCCCTCTTGGTATTCTTCCGCTTCTTCTCTCCCTTTCCGGTCTTCGGATCGGGATGGGTGTTCAGCAGGCCGGCGAAGCATCCCGTCGCCATTTTCCTGGTCTTTGTCTTTGGGGTCTTCCGGCATGCAGAGCGTGGTCCTTTACGAATACCGGTCTCAACTGGCCAGAGATATGGCCGACCTGTCTGGCATCCTTCATGATCTACAACGCGTCGTCTCCTATCTCGATATCCTGCTAGAAACCGACGACGACATCATTGGGTCCGCCGTATTCACTTCAAGCCTCATTGCATATCGAAGGTGCTTTACTCACGGCGCTCGGACAAGAATGGTGCGAGGCGATATCGAGGGTCTGCATGAAAATGCAGCCGAGTTCCACGACGTATTGATGGCGAACGCGGACAAATTTGCCGCCCATTCAGTCAGTCCGCTTGAACAGTTCAAGGTTGGCGTAGCGGTACGAGGCGACCAGATCGATGCCGCTTTCACGGTTTCCATGCGCCTTGCGTCGATGTCGGAAGGGGACATCCGCTTCTGGAAGTTCCTCCTTTCCAAAATGATTGAAGAGAACAACAGAAGGGGAATCGCCGCCCACGATGCATTAGTGGCGGAAGCTAGAACCCGACCGCTCAAAAACATTACTAGGGCAAGAGTCATAAACCTCTCTATTCCCAGCAGAGAAGACCTCTTCCGCAAGCGCGTTCTCTGCCGGCCTGTCATCGCGAATCATAGGACTATTTTCCTGGTACGTAAAGTATATAATTAGGAAAATAATCCTAATTATATACTTGACAAAGCAAGTCCCATTCCGTAGGGTCAAGCTATCGAGAGGGCAGACCCATGAAGCTTGATCATCCGATCTTCACCGACGCTGACGAGGCCCGTAAGCACCTTGAGGCTCAGCGTTGGCCGCATGGTCCGAACTGCCCGCATTGCGGTAACGCTCAGGCCGACCGCATCACTGCCATGAAGGGCAAGGCGCATCGTCCTGGCCTCTACAACTGCATGGAATGCCGCGAACAGTTCACTGTGACGGTCGGGACTGTTTTCGAGCGCTCCAAGATCCCGCTCAACAAGTGGCTGCTGGCTACCTTCCTGCTCGCCTCTTCCAAGAAGGGCCTGTCCTCGCACCAGCTGCACCGCATGTTGGGCGTCACCTACAAGACCGCTTGGTTCATGACGCATCGCATTCGCGAGGCCATGAAGGAAGACGTAAAGTCGTCCGGCCCGATCGGTGGCGAAGGTAAAACCGTTGAGGCCGACGAAACCTACATCGGCAAGCGCGAGACGCCCCGCGAATATGCCCGCCCGCGCGCTCGCAAGAACTGGAAGCCCACCAAGTCGGGCAAGGCCGGTGGCGCTGAGAAGCGTATCGTGGTTGGCCTCGTGGAGCGCGGCGGCAAGGCCCGCATGTTCCACCTACAGAACGCCACGGCCTCCACCGTGCGCGAAGTGCTGGTCCGCAACGTGACCCGCGATACGACCCTCTACACCGACGAGTCCCGCCTCTATGTCGAGACTGGCAAGGAGTACGCCAAGCACGACACCGTGAAACACTCTGCGAAGGAATACGCTCGCCGCGACGGCGAGATCGTCGTCCACACCAACACGATTGAGAACGTGTTCTCGGTTTTCAAGCGCGGCATGGTCGGCGTGTATCAGCATTGCGGTGAGGCCCATCTTCACCGTTACCTTGCTGAATTCGATTTCCGCTACAACCGCCGCATGGCACTTGGCGTCAATGACGCTGAGCGTCACGACCAGTTGCTCGCCATGATCGAAGGTAAGCGCCTAACCTATCGGCGGACTGGTGAAGCCGGTCACGCCTAAGCAGAAGGCGCGAAGGCTTCTTCGAAAACGAAAGATTAGTCCTTGATACCCGCTTCGGCACGCCTGCGATCTATCTCAGCGTCTACACGTTTTCGTTGAATATCCATAAGCATCTTCGGCATTCCCAAGGTCAATATGAATGCGGCGACACCAAGCCCTAAATGAATATGTGCGATGATAGCCTTAACGCAGCTTGATACGACATCTTCCGGCGCCTTGCTCAGAAGGGCGCCGACAAAAATCACTCCAATGGTCACGAGGTAAAGAACAAATAGCCAAGTATGCCGTATCAACCTGTCCTCTATCTCCTGCCGGTGGCCTTCGGCTGATCGCCAAGAGCCGGATGGCAGAAGAGATGGGTCTCCCAGAATAGCAATTACCGCAACAAGAAAGCCCGCTAGAACCGTGTAGACGGTTACAAAGATGCCGATAGCGGCCTCATTGCCAACGACATACTCCCCCCAGTATATCGAGACAAAACACCCGCATAAGAACGAGAACGCAATATAGAGCGCTCGCATATCATTGCGCCATCATGCCGGATTTTTTCAGATCACTCTCGAATTTACGGAGGGATTCCCATGCACTATCGCGCAACACGGATTTTCCGTGGCGATCAATTGTTACCTTCTGGCGAACAAAGACTTCCTTTTGACTTATTCGCTGGTTGTTCCCGGTGACAATAACGTAGTCGTCCTCCTCGTCATCAACTACGTCATTGGCGAGTTTGCGCATCAGTTTATCACCGGAAATCCGGCCATCTTTTTTTCTGGTATCGAACGATAGCGATAGAGAGACGCTTACATTCTCCAAATCCACAGGCACGGCACCGCCAAACAGCGCCTTCAAATGCTTAAACGCCGCGCCTACAGCCCCCGCTGCATCGTCCTTGCGCCCAATGTAACTGGTGCTGGCCTCATAAAGCGTTGCGCGCATTTCGACCGCCTTTACACCTTGAGCCTTGATGAGCTTGACCTTGTCGACGTTGCCAACGTTTTGAAGCTCGAACTTGTCAGCGCCGTCGTTGATACCCGCCCTTTTAAACAACTCGCGGCAATAGGTAGAAAACGACGCATCCCTCAGCACGGTAGAACACAGGAAGACGTGGTCGTTTCGCACCAGCGCAAATACGTCGCCGTCCATGTAGTCTTTTTTGGCCGGCGCTGGAGTTATCCCAACCTCGAATTCTTCAAGGTCGTCATCACCGGCAGGGACAGTGCTCGCATGATCCCCAGGAGTCCCCGCGACCAGATGTAGGAGCAGCCCGCCGCCAGGGTTGTCCTTCGGCTTGTTGCCCTTGATTATCTGACCGTCTGAGCGAACAAACTTCCGATTGCCGATCTTGGGAAGCTTTCTGTGGGCTACACGCAGATAGTATTCCAGAGTCTTTTTTGGGTCATGTCCGTCAACCCAAACCGCACGCCTATAAACGACAGTCTTTAGCCGAGTCTTGGCCATTGCACCCCTCCCCCTGCTGGAGAAGGGATATCACGCTCACTCTTTCTTGGACAATGGCTGTGTTGGTGGCACTGTAGGTTTCGTCTTGTGCTTTACTGTCTCGTGCGGCTGCGGCGGACTCTTCAACATCCGCTTCAGCGTCTCGTTGAACCGCTTTTCATCTGCTTCTTTCACGGTGTCCGGCATTGCCTCAACCTTTATCCCGAGTCTCACGAACCGCAACCTTCGAGTTCTCGCACACTAGCCCCGGCATCCTGTTGCAGCGCCCCGAGTTGGCCGCCCTTGCTATGGAAGCCATCGCCTCATGGTCGGTTGTAGAGGTAAACCTCCTTCGCCTCTACGTCACGGTCTTTTCAGGAAAGGATGGCCGCGATGTCAATCGGCGCGCAAAACTGACCCCTGATCGGCGTCCAATTTTGACCCCCTTATTGTAGGGCGACGGTGAGCGCC
>NZ_JABVCF010000029.1 GCF_014595955.1 Pseudaminobacter soli (ex Zhang et al. 2022) | reverse complement strand
AAGGTGGATCTGGTCGCCAAGTACCCGACCTATCCGGACGCGAAGCAGTTCCGCCTGCCGAACATCGGCTTCAGCGTCCAGAAGGCAGCAGTGGACAAGGGCATCGCCAAGAGCTTCCCGATCATCCTCACGAGCGGCCGCCTGGTCGAATACGAGGGGGGCGGGGAGGAATCTCGCTCGAACCGCTGGCTGGCCGAGCTGCAGCAGGAGATGTTCGTCGAGATCAATCCGGCGGATGCATCGGAGCGAGGCATCCGCGATGGCACCTGGGTTTGGGTGACCGGCGCAGAGAACAATTCGAAAGCCAGGGTCAAGGCGCTGGTGACGGAGCGCGTCGGCAAGGGGGTGGCCTTCATGCCCTACCACTTCGGCGGCTGGTTCCAGGGCGAGGACCTGCGGGGCAACTACCCGGAGGGGGCCGACCCCTACGTGCTCGGCGAAAGCGCCAACACCATCACCACCTATGGCTACGACCCGGTGACGGGCATGCAGGAGCCGAAGGTCACGCTTTGCCAAATCGCGGCGGCGTAAGAAGGAGGAGCCGAGAACAGCCGGGATGAAGTTCGCATCAACGTCGTCCGATGCCACAGCGTGGGATTGCGCTCCGGCCCCGCTATGCCTCGGCATAGGTGGTGCCGACAGGATTCATCGCGGCAACGCTAGAATGAGATGCCCGATATCGCCGCATTGGGCATTGGGGGCATCGGCTCGCAAAGCAAGGCCTGATGACGCCCGCCACGCGCGCTCGTCTGGCTGAGTCGAACGCACTGGACGGCCTCAGTCGTTACCGCAGTTCCCGGGCTGGAAAATCAAGGACAAACCGGGTTCCGGGCTGTGCGTTCTGCCATTCGGGCCTCCCCCCAAGCTCTCGGGCCAGTCGGGAAATCAACTTCATGCCGAGGCTTGTTGGCGCTCCGGTGTCCATGTCGCGCGGCAGGCCTACCCCGTGATCGCACACCATTATCCGGAGGTAAGTCGGCTGCTCGGATCTTGCGAGCGAAAGCGAAATATCGCCGGTTCCGTTTGGATAGGCGTATTTCAGTGCATTCGTGATCAATTCGTTGGTCAGCAGCCCGATCGTCACGGCTTGTTCTGTGACCACCGTAACAGGCACGGCATCGCATTTGAGGGTCTTTGCATCCAGGCCCTCCGCGCAAAACTGCTCACATAACCCGTTCAGGAACTCTGCCAGGTCGACAGTGCGTTCGTCTCGGGACCGCCATAGGCGGTCGTGAACATTCGCGATTGTTTCGACACGCCTCTGGGCGTCGGACAGGGCGTTCTGAAGGCCAGGGTCGACCGCGGCGAGCCGCTGCATCCGCAGCAGGCTAGCGACAATCGCCAGGCTGTTCTTGACGCGATGGCTGATCTCGTCGTTGAGCACTTCCTGGTGCCTCAGGGCTTCCTTCAAACGGGCTTCGGTGAGATGGCGGCCGATGGCCAAGTTCAGCAGATTGGCGAATCCTTTCAGGAAGGCCGCATCGGCTTCTGTGAAGCGCTCTCCCTCCGGACTGTCCACCCCCAGGACCCCGAACCTGTCTTCATCGAGGGCGATGAGAACGTTGATGGCACGCCTAATCCCGTGTTCCATGAGCAGCCTTGGCGTTCGGAACCGCCGTTCCTGCTCGAGATGGTTGGAGATGACAGGCTTGCCTGTCTTGAACGCATATCCGGCGGGGCTCTCCAGGTCGGCCGCGATCCGCGCATGACCGACGATCCCCTCTTTCCAGCCAACACCTGCCCGGACGATGAACTGCTCCTCGGACGGGAGATATTCTAGCGCCTTGGCATGATCGCATCTGAGTCCTTCCGCAGAGGCTCTTGTTGCCTCCTGAAGAAGCTCTTCCATCGAGTGCGTCTGGAGCGCGAACGTGCCAAACGCGGCGAGGATCTCTTGCTGGCGCAATAGATATGACAATCGCTCTGTCTCGTAGCCTCGATTTTTCGGCGGGACGGGACGAGAATTTTCGTTTTCGGTGGTCATTTCCTAGAAAGAATCCGAATGGGGGGCTCCGGACATGATGGCCTTCACGACATCGCGGGATGGTGCACGGCTAGTGAAGGGTGAACCTGGGTCGACTGCCACAGCTGAGCACGAATCCTGGGTGTCGCAGCGGCTATTGCCTCTGTTCGGGAGGGTTGCTCGAGTGATTGCCGAAGCGGACGAAGCATGCCCGCCGGACTCGGCAGGGTGCCGGCCGGCGGGCAGCACCGACCGTCAGCCTTCGCCCATGCCCTCGGCCGGCTTGGATGCGCTTCCGTCGCGCACCTTCTGCTCGATGCGGCTGCCGACGTTCGGGTCGACGTTCTTCCAGTATTGGAAGGCGCGGCTCAGAACCGGCTCGCGCACGCCGCCGAGCAGGCTTCCGGCCACCGTCTCCACCAGCGCCGCCCGCTGCGCGTCGTTGAAGACCTCGCGCACGAGAATGCCCGGCTGGCCGAAATCGTCGTCATTGGGACGCAGCGTATAGGCGCTGCGAACCATAGTGCCGTCGGCCTCCCAGCCATCATGCATCGGCCCGGTTTCATGGGCCCATGGGCGGTTGTGGCTGTTGGGCGCATAGACCGGGGCGTTGCCGCTGTGGTGATACGCCATCTGGCCGTCGAACATATAGGTGTTGACCGGGACCTTGGGCTGGTTGACCGGCAACTGGTGGAAATTGGTGCCGATGCGGTTTCGCTGGGCGTCATTATAGGCAAAGGCGCGGCCAAGCAGCATCTTGTCCGGCGACAGGCCGATGCCGGGCACCGTATTGCCGGGCGAGAACGCCGCCTGTTCGATCTGGGCGAAGAAGTTCTCCGGATTGCGGTTGAGCGTCATCTTGCCGACCTTGACCAGCGGATAGTCGGCATGCGGCCAGGTCTTGGTCAGGTCGAACGGGTTGATCCGGTAGGTCTTGGCCTCCTCATAGGGCATGACCTGGACCGAGAGCGTCCAGCTCGGATGCTCGCCGCGCTCGATGGCGTCGAACAGGTCGCGACGGTGGAAGTCGGCATCGGAGCCGGCCATCTCGGCCGCCTCGGCGTTCGAGAAGAACTCCATGCCCTGTTCGGTGTGGAAGTGGTACTTGACCCAGAACTTCTCGCCCTTGGCGTTGATCCACATATAGGTGTGCGAGCCGTAGCCGTTCATGTGGCGCCAGGTGCGCGGCAGGCCGCGCTCGCCCATCAGATAGGTGACCTGATGCGCGCTCTCGGGATTGTTGGTCCAGAAATCCCACTGCATGTGGTTGTCGCGCAGGCCCGAATCCGGCAGCCGCCGCTGGCTGCGGATGAAATGCGGGAACTTCATCGGGTCGCGGACGAAGAAAATCGGCGTGTTGTTGCCGACGAGGTCGTAATTGCCCTCGCTGGTGTAAAATTTGAGCGAAAAGCCGCGCACGTCGCGCCAGGTGTCGGGGCTGCCCTGCTCGCCGGCGACGGTGGAAAACCGCGCCAGCATTTCCGTCGATGCGCCCTTCTGGAACAGGGCTGCCTTGGTGTAGGCGGAAACGTCCTCGGTGGCCTCGAAGACGCCGAACGCGCCCGAGCCCTTGGCGTGGGGCAGACGCTCCGGCACCTTCTCGCGGTTGAAATGCGCCATCTGCTCGAGGAAGTGAACGTCGTGAAGCAGGATGGGACCGTCCGCACCGATGGTCAGCGAATTGCGGTCGCTGGGCGCGGGCGCGCCAGATCCGGTAGTGGATGCAGAAGCTCGAATGTCACGGACGTTACGCTGTTCAGTCATCATATCTCCTAGAAAGTCGAGAGAACGGGCGGCTTTCGCGGTGAATGCGGTGTGAGCTTGGCCAGTGCCGACACGCGTTTGTTGCGCGCACGATCCAGTGATGCCCTTCGGGGGCGGGAACGTGAATGGCCGGAAAGCTCGGCTCCTGGTCGTATGCACCGACCGGATTGCCATCCGTAGTCTCGGAACGCAGCTAAGGGGGTGGCTGCCGACTTTCCAGTAAACACTGCCTCACTACTGATTTACTGCCTCACAGGAGCATGTCGAGGTGGCGGAAGCAGAGCCGTCTACGCTGTTCCAGGCGATTGAGCGCCGTCGGCAAGGAAACGGAACTGGGAGAATCTGTTTCTGAGTGACTGCTAACGGTCGCGCGCGAGACGGGATTCAAGTTTCTTCCTCTCGCGGCGTCCTCTGATCTGTTGCGTTTGGATACCCTTCGCCTGAATCCGCGGTCGGCCGTTCTCTTCAAGCACAAGGAAGCGTCGGCGTGCGCCGACGGGCAGATCCTCCGATCCATAGAGGCCCACCACCTCGATGGTTAGCCGCTGGATCGCCATCGGGGCAATCCCTTCCCTGGAATCCGTCTGGAGTGCGCGCAGGCCCTGTTCGATGAGGTTGCCGAAGGACCCGATGTCTCTTGTCTCACCGCTCCCCAAAGGTCCTTGCCGAGTTCGCTTCCAGGGATCGGCCGGGGCCTCGTTGTCCAGCCCGAGTATGTCGGTGACCGGAAACGCCATGCTTTTCTCGGGCGCCCAGAGGGCCACCAGCACGCTCTGGACGTAGATGGATTCCGAACTCATGTTGCTCAGGAAGCACCGTGCCTCCAGTCCTTGTCCAGCGCCTCGCGTGATGAGCAGCGTGGCCCGGAGCTGTCTTCGGTAACTGCTGATGAACACCTGCAGGTAGATCACCCATACCATCAAGGTTCCCAGTCCGGTCAGCGCGGTAATCACTTCCCGGTGCTGAGCGACCCACTGAAACATGTCACTCCTGAAGAATTGCCTCTGTCCCGTCGCTCGCCGCCCATCGCATGTTCACGGAACGCAAGATGAACACGCTGTGCTCCAACTACGGCGCGAGCGTTATGTTTCTGGAGCGGCAAACGCCAAAATGGCCCCGGTGTCCCTGTAGCAGATTGTCTGGCATGCGGCAGCAGGACCGACGCTCGCGACGCGGCATGATCGCCGACGGTCCCGCAGGCCAGCCTGCGAGACAGAGGCGGAGGGGCACGCATTTGAGGAGGAACCGGGCGCAGGTCCTAAACGGCATTGCAGTCGTTGGACGGCATGCGGCCAGGAATCCAGCAGCTATCCTAGTCTCGGGGCAGGGGGTTAGTCCTGGCTGCGATCGCTCGGGACAATGAACCCGGGTGCCTGGCCGCCGTCGCGCTTCCAATGCTGACGGCAGACTCTCCTGAGATCGGCTCGCACAAGGGGATCCTGCAGAGCCTCGGCCGCGTTGATGAACCCTTCGGCGATAAGCGCCATAACGATCGTGATGCAGTCGATATGTCGGCCACTTTCCGCCAGCTGAAAGGCCCGTTCATGTAAACAATTCCTGCCCAAAATATCCCGTCAGCTCCCCAGGTCATGCTCGTTGGACAAAGGGGTGCAAACGCGGACCTCCGCATTTGGTTCCGGACTGAGAAAGGAACGCCGCACTGGCGATGAGCGGCTCGTGAGCAGCCTTCATGGCTTCTTGCCCTATATGACGGTCGAAGCGGCGAAGCAGTCTGGATGGGTGAGCAGGGCGGAACGATGTGTCCTGCCACATGGATGCGCTAGCGCTGGCGCGCCTGTGAAGGCCGCCGTCACTGGTCGAAGAGACAATCCGGTCGGCACCATCCCGGGATCGCGCAGGAAGCTTTCGACAAGGGGTCAACTAGCCGATCTGCTGGCAATGCTGGGCAACGGCTGAACCGGAGCTAGCTCGCATGCCGGAAGACCGGACCAGAAGGCCTGATAGGGGGCAACTCGGTTTCCTCGAAGATAGCGCGTCGGCTCACGTCGGCGATGTCGTCGCGCTCCTCAACGAATCGCCGCGCAGGCGAGCGGCTGAAATGCTCGCCGATTTCCCGGTCGAGCAGGCAGTGGAAGTCTTCGACAAGCCCGAACTCAAGCATGCAGCCGAATTGATCCAGCTGCTCCCTGCGCGTCAGGCCGCGGCGGTGCTCGGCGAGATGTCACCGGACCGCGCCACGGACGTCCTGCAGAACCTGGGCGCCTCCGAGCGCGCTCGGCTCTTGGGCCTGCTCAGCCGCAACGGCCAGGCCAAGCTGCGCACGTTGCTATCCTATCCGCGCGACACCGCCGGCGGCCTGATGACGACCGAATTCGTGTCCGTGCCGTCCACGTCGACAGTCGGTGACACACTCCAGCACATCCGGAAAATCGAGCGTGCTAGCGAGACGATTTACGCCATTTACGTCCTCGATTCCGACAGCGAAAGGCTCCTACGCACGGCGAGCCTGCGGCGGCTGATCTCGGGCGAGCCGAAAGCACCCATCCTGTCTATCTGCCCGGACCGGGACCCGATCGTCGTCATGCCCACCACGGACCGGGAAGACGTGACGCGGCTGATTGCCAAGCACGACCTTCTCGCCATCCCGGTGGTCGATGAGTCCGGGCGTGTGCTCGGCATCGTCACCTTCGATGATGTCATTGATGCCATGATCGAGGAGGGCACAGAGGACGTACATAAATTGGGGGGTCTGGACACCCTCGACCGACCGTACACGGACATCGGCTTTTTCCAGATGATCAGGAAGAGGGGCGGGTGGCTCGCCGTCCTGTTCATGGGCGAAATGCTGACCGCCAGCGCCATGCAGCATTTCGAGGCGGACATTGCCAAGGCGGTCGTCCTGACTCTGTTCATCCCTCTGATCATAAGTTCCGGCGGAAATTCAGGCTCCCAGGCCGCCTCGCTCATCGTCCGCGCCTTGGCGCTGCAGGAACTCCGACTGGGCGAATGGTGGCGGGTTGCCCTGCGCGAGTTGCCGACCGGCATAGCGCTCGGCGCCATACTGGGCGCGATCGGCGTGGCCCGAATTGCCCTCTGGCAGCATGCCGGCTTCTTCGACTACGGAGAGCATTGGGTGCTTGTCGCACTCACCGTCGGTGTCTCTCTGGTCGGGGTCGTGGCTTTCGGCTCGCTCGCCGGTGCGATCCTCCCCTTCGCCCTGAAGGCGTTGAGATTCGATCCTGCGAGTGCCTCCGCCCCGTTCGTGGCGACGCTCGTCGACGTGTCAGGCATCGTCATATACTTCAGCATCGCGCTTCTAATCCTGGGCGGGAAGCTTTTGTGACGGGCAATCAAGGCGTGAAGCCCGTCCCGAGTTTATCTGGGGTGAGCGCCTCGTTACGTACGAGGCGGCCGGCCGTTGCTCTGGCATCCGAATAGCTTACGTCGAACTCATCCTGGATGCCGACGCCTCGGAGGATCCATGCCTTCTGTTTGATGTGGTTACGCCTGATGGCGTGCTCCAACTACTGGGAGACGTGGAGATCGCTGAAGACCATCTTGTCGTTCATGACCTCCACATTGGAGGCGGCACCCAGGTTCAGTGGGATGGTCCAAACTGCGCAAGCTCGGTCGGTGACCGCGGAGAAGCTGGATGTCGAATACATCGAAGTTCATGGAGCGGTTCAGACAACGGGTGCGAACCCGGGACGTCGTCCGGGTGTCGTCAGGCTCTCCCGTACGCATGAGCCTCAGCTTTCGTCACGGAGCGAATACTCCTGAGGCAGCCCGGGTTCTCGTCAAGAGACAGCTGCCGCTGAGGACGGCCCATGCGGTCCTCACGGAGATGGTCGATAACGGCAAGACATTTGTGACAGTTCCTTGCGTCGACGACCTGCGGGCGTTGAAAGATGAACTCGATTCCGTGGGCGTGACCGCAAAGGTGCACGCGCCGCGCCCAATCAACGTGCGGGCCGTCCGGGAGCGTACGCAGCTCTCCCAGGAAGCGTTCTCCGTACGGTACGGCCTCGATCTGGCAACGCTCCGCAACTGGGAGCAAGGCCGCTCGGAGCCGGACGCGGCGGCGAACACGCTCCTTTGGACCATTGCCCGGAACCCGGAAGCAGTCGAAGAGCCCCTCGACATGGAGGACGAAATGGCTGCCCCGTCATCAGCTTGCACACGCGATCCATGCGCAATTTGCGTATAGAAAGTAGGCCGGATGTCGCGAGGGTCAAGGCCATTCCCAATCCGGGGTCAAGGCAAACGATTTGGGGGCATAGTCGGGTGCCGCCCCCAGACCTGAGCCATCCTCGTCGAGTTCGATGAGGTCGGCAAAAACAGGCCCGACGCCTTCAACGCTATGTCCGACGAGGACAAGGCCGCCTAAGTCGAGGCGGCCAAGACCTAAGCGGCCGGGCTAGGAGCGGGGCAGGATGAAGTACGGGAATGCCGATCCGCGGCTCGCTTTCTTCCTGGCCTTCCGCATTGCAACCTCGTGCTCCTCGGCTTCCCGCGCCAGGCTCCGGCGGTTCTAAGCTTCCGCAGTGTTCTGTTTCTTGCTGTTCAATTGCATCCCCTCACTTAACTCCAGGCTTCGGTCCGGGGGTAAACTCCCCTCGAGGCTCGGCAAAAAGCTGATCGGGAATCGTCGGTGAAGGCGCGTAAGGATTGCGGCACCAAGGGCAGCGTATGGCTGCTTTAGGCCGAGGGGCGTTGCATCACCGGCAACAGCGGCTGATCGACAATAATATCCTCCACCCCGATCGGTGAGACCGAGGAGTTTAATTGGCAGTTGGGTGGGATTGGCGCGCCGCGCTATCCTGATGGCATCGCGGCTGGTGCCGACTGAGGGTGGCATCGGTATCTGGGTGGTTTAAGAAGCGTTCTCAAGCGCTAGCCTCTTGGCGCGCAGTCTTGCAGTCTTGGCCTCGCGGTTTGCGCGCTCTTTTTCAATAATCGAAGTCGCAATGCGATGGGCGCGCTCGTCTCTACTCTCTCGTTTGTTCATCTGGGTCGCTATATTCAAGGCAAACCTCCTTATGTTCCTCATGCATATAGGAATTTATTTCGAAAATACAAATGTTTGACGGTGAGCGATAATGTCGGGCTTCTACGACGAGATGCAGGTCATTGCGTCCGAGCTCCGGGGCGAGCTTAAGCAGGGCACCGTCGCCCTCCGCCGGGAGATGCCTGGCACGCCCGATCCTGAAGCACCGTGTGAGCACTGCCTCGACGTCACAATGCCGAGCCTCTGGATCGTCAACACGCGAACGAAGTTCCCGCGCGGAGGCGGAAGACGCCGTCCAGGACACGTTTCTTCGCTGGCAGGCGGTCGATGCCGGCAGTCTCGCGTCGCCGGGTGCTTGGCTGACGACGGTTTGCACGCGACGCGGCGCGCCACCGACATGCTGCGTGCCTCGTATCGCAGCCGGCTCCCGGACTGATGTCCGCGGAGAGGATTCCCTACATTCTGTTGCACCGGAGCCAAGCAGACATGCCTTCTGACGAGGAGGAAGTTCCGCTCGCCTTGGTTGGTAAAATATCGCCTTTCGCCAACGAGGATCAGGCCACATTAAAGGCGATCAGCTTGGATGCTGGCATGCCGATAATGACGACCGAGCCCGCGTCAATCGCGAGCCGTTCCCAAGCGCCGCGGGTAATCTCGACATCCAATCCCTGGCCGATTCGATGACAGTTCACGGAAAGGCGGTAGAAGTTTCCCCGGAACGATATGGTCTCGACCACCGCTTCGAGACCCGTGGGGGGACCGCCGGATGGCCCCTCAACGACTATATCGGCAGGGCGTATGCAAAGTTTGACTTCGTCGCCTGGTGAAACGTCCTTCATGTCGGCGACATCGAGTTGCGTGGTACCGACCGAGACGCTGTTGCGGCTGGCTGCAACCGCAGGGATGAAGTTCATGTCGCCCAGAAAGCCTGCCACGAAAGGCGAGGCGGGCCGCTCGAAGACCTCTTCCGGCGTGCCGACCTGCTCGATCACGCCCTGGTTCATGACGACGATCTGATCGGCCGTGGCCAGCGCCTCGTCCTGGTCGTGCGTGACCATGATGGTGGTGACGCCGAGGCAGCGTTGCAGTCGCCTGAGCTGGTCGCGCAGATGCAGCCGCACCTGCGCGTCGAGCGCGCTCAGCGGCTCGTCGAGGAGGAGCAGACCCGGCGATGGTGCCAGTGCCCGGGCCAGTGCTACGCGCTGCTGCTGTCCGCCCGAAAGCTGGGCGGGATATTTCGCGGCCTGGCTCTCCAGGCCGACCATCGCCAGCAACTCGCCGACGCGCGCCTTGCGCTGCTCCCTCGACAGGCGGGCGCCGTGAAGACCGTAGGCGACATTGCGCTCGACCGTCAGGTTCGGGAACAGGGCGTAGGACTGGAACACGATGCCGAAGTCGCGCCGGGTGACTGGCAGGCGCGAGATGTCGCGTCCGCCCTGGTGGATTGTGCCGCGGTTCTGCGGATCGAGGCCGGCGATCGCGCGCAGCAGCGTGGTCTTGCCGCAGCCCGAAGGACCGAGGAAGCAGACGAACTCGCCCTGCTCGATATCGAGATCGATTCCCTCGAGCGCCATGAAGCCGCCGAAGGATTTCGACAGGCCCCGGATGCGCAGCGCGGGCGTGCCGCCATCGTCGGTCATCGGCTTCGGCGGGGAGAGTTTAGCGATGCCATCAGGCACGTTCAGCATGGGCCCAGCCTTTCGTTTCAGCGCGACCAAGAAGCTCCAGCGTCCCGGGCAGGAGCGCTGCGTCGCCGACCGCCACGAAGCGGTCGCCGGAGTGCAATGTAAGCGGTGCGCCGTTCCAGTCCCGCATGATGCCGCCCGCACCTTCGATGACGGGAACCGCGGCAAGATAGTCGACGATGCCGTAGCGCGCGGCGATCATGATGTCCGCATGGCCGCTCGCGACCAGGCCATAGCCCTGGGTGCCGGCATCGTAGATGGTGAAGCGGGATGCCGCCGCCACGTTCGCGAACGGCTGTGCCGCATCGCCGTCGAGATATTCCGGCGAGGTGGCAAGCAGGATCGCCTGGGCGGCAGCCGGACAAGCGCGGGTCCGCGCGACTTCGCCATTAAGCAGAGTCGCGTGGCCTTTCGCACCCACCCAGCGCTCCTCGGTAATCGGGATGTCCACCAGGCCGAGGACGGGGACGGCATCGACCGCCAGCGCGATAAGGGTGCCGAAGACCGGCCTTCCGGCGATGAAGGAACGTGTGCCGTCGATGGGGTCAACCACCCAGACGCATTCTGCCGCGGCGGCGCTGGCGGGGTGCTCCTCGCCGATCACGCCGTGCGTCGGGTAGCGGTCGGCGATCATGCTGCGGATCAGGGCCTCGACCTCAAGGTCAGTAGCCGTCACGGGGGTGTTGTCGGGCTTCATCTCGACATCGGCATTGCGGCGGAACCGACTGCGGATCAGCGCCCGGCTGGCATCGGCGAGTTCCTGGGCGAAGCGGATGAACTCCGCGGGCGTGGCGGTGGCTGACGAAACCGTCATGAATTGATCCTTGTATTGGGTGGCCGTCGGGCGCGCCTGTTGTCTGTTTTCAGCTTTCCCGCCCGCGCCAGGCCTGGGTCCGGCGCAGCAGGCCATGCATGAGCAGCCATTGCAGGCCGACGACCGTCGCCGAGGTCGCCACGATCAGCACGCTCATCGCCGCGGCGGGCCCGAGCATCGCGTTGTCGTTGAGCAGGACCACGCTTACGGTCGCGACCTTGGTGTTGGCCGAGTAGAGGAACACCAGCGCCGAGATGGTCGTCATGGAGTTCATGAACAGGTAGCTGGCGATGCGCAGGATCGTCGGAAGGCACACCGGCACGACGACCCGGCCGAAGGTGGCGAACCGCGACACCTTAAGCGACGAGCCCACCGCCTCCAGCCCGGGGTCGAGTTGCTTGAGCGCGGTCAGCGCGGTCAGATGCGGAACGGTATAGAGGTGCACCACCGTGCTCAGCACGAGGATCGCAATCGTGCCGTAGATGCCGCCGAACGGGTTGGACGGACTGTTGAAGAAGAAGATGTAGGACAAGCCCAGCACCATCCCGGGCAGGGCCAGCGGGATCATGCAACAGAAGCCGATCGCTTGGCGCAGCCAAGAAGCGCCGGGCACGCGCTCCAGCAGATAGGCTCCGAAGAAGACCAGTGCCGTGCCGAACAACGCGACCATGCCGGAAAGGCGCAGGCTGTTGCGATAGGCGCCCCAGCCGCTTGGCTCGTATTCGGCGAAATTGTAGCTGGAGAAGGAGAGGCTCAGATTGTAGGGCCACAGCTTGAACAGCGAGCCCAGCACCGCCATTACGAGGATGCTCAGGATCGCCAGGGCAACGACCGAGCAGAACAGGAGGCAGGCCAGGTCGCGCGCCTGGCTCTTCGCCGGCACATAGACCACCGCGCGCCCGTCCACGCTCGCGCTGCGGCCGCGCTGGAGCAGGTGGCCGGCGACGAAGGCGACCGCCGCCGGGATGAACAGCAGGATTCCTACGACGGCCCCCATCTGGAAATCGAAGCCGCCGATCACCTTCTGGTAGAGGTCGGTGGCCAGCACCGGGTAGGATCCGCCGACGACCACCGGGACTCCGAAATCCGTGAACACCTTGGTGAAGGTGGCGAAGGATGCCGCTCCCAGGCCGAACCTCATGGCCGGCAGCGTGACGGTGAAGAAGGTGCGTAGCCGCCCCGCCCGCAATGCCGTTGCCGCCTCATAGAGCCTGCGGTCGATCGTCAGCAGCGAGGTCTGCACGATCAGCAGCGCAATCGGAAAGGTAAAGAACACCTCGCCGATGACGATGCCGACCGGCCCGTAGAGGCTGTGACCGAACAGGGCGCCGCGGAAGAAACCCTGATTGCCGAAGAGATAGATCAGCGCGATGCCCGGGAGCAGCGACGGCGTCAGCAGCGGCACCAGGGCCACCGCGCGGAAGAAGACCCGCCCCGGCATTCGGGAGTGCGTCAGCGCGAAGGCGTAAAGGCCGGCGATGGCCAGGGTGAGCACGGTGGAGAGGACGGAGATGCGAAGGCTGTTCCAGAAGACGACGGATGCCCGCGGCTCGCTGAAATAGGTGACGAAGTTCAGCAGGCCGACGAAGTTGCCGTTCGCGTCCTGCAGCCCCTTCGAAAGAAGAGTGTAGATCGGCAGCAGGAGGCCGATGAGGAGGAACAGGGCGAGCGCGATCAGGCAGAGGCGAAGGAGGACATCTTCGCCGCTGAAAGCGATGCGGACTTTTGGGCCGTGTATGGACACGGCCGGAGCCTGGTCGACCATCTGCCTCTCGCCTTTCGATGCGGTGGTGGATGTCGGCCCGTCATCCACGGGCCGTTCGCCAATAGCGCTGCCGTTGGGACTATTTCGGCTCGTCCTTGGTGCCGTAGCGCTTCTGCCATTCGGCAAGGATGCGGTCGCGGTTGGCGGCGACCCAGTAGAAGTCCATATCGACCAGGGCTGCCTCCTCGCCTTCCGGATAGTTGGGAACCGCGGTGGCAACGCCCCGACGCGCGACCAGGGCATAGTACTTGTTGTGGATCTCGTTTCCTTCCTGGCTGGCTGCGAAATCGGCGAGCTTCTTCGCCGCATCGGGATTGCGCGCCCCGGCGACGATGGCAACTCCCTCGACCTCGGAGCCGACGCCCTCCTCGGGGATCACGACGCTGAGCGGCGCCCCGTCATTGATCGCCTTCACCCCCGGGGCGGGATACGCGATTCCGACCACCGCTTCGCCGGCGGCGGCCATGCGACATGGCTTGCTCCCGGAATGGACATATTGCGCGATGTTCTCATGGAGCGCGTCCATGTAGTTCCAGGCTTCCTCCTCGCCGAGAATCTTCATCCAGCCGGCGATCGCCAGCAGCCCGGTGGCAGAGGAGTTCGGATTGGGCATGGTGATCATGCCCTTGTATCCGGGCTTGATCAGGTCCTGCCAGCGCTTTGGTTCTTCGATGCCGTGACTGGCGCCTTCGGTCTTGTTGTAGCACACTGCCGATGCCCAAGCGTCGGTGCCCACCCAATGCGGCATCTCGCTGCGGCGATCGTAGAAGCGGTCCTTGATCTGGTCGAGGCCGGCCGGCGCATAGGGCGCCAGCATGCCCTTCTCCTCCAGCATCACCAGCCCCGGCACCGAGGCGCCGAGGATGATGTCCGCGCGCGGGTTCTCCTGCTCGGCCAGCAGCCGGGCGATGATCGGACCGTTGGAGTCGAGTAGCTGGTTGACCTTGATCTCCGGCTCACGCGCCTGGAATGCCGCGATCAGTTCGGCGAAGTGCTCCTTGGCCATGGCGCTGTAAACGGTCAGTTCCTCAGCCTCGGCAGTTGCCGTGCCCGAGCTGACACTCGCCGAAACCAGAAGCGCGGCGCATAGCAGCCGCAGTCGAGCCGAGGGCTTGAAACTCGTCATCAGTACGTTCTCCCATTTTTTTGTTGACGGTGTTGGGGGGAGTATCAGAACGCGATGTCATAAAGTCAAAGATCAAGATTTACGATGCTCATGCACAAAAGCTATGGATTGGGCAGGGGTAACGCGCCGGGGGAATCGGGATGGATCCAATCAGTCCGCGTCAGATCGAGGCCTTCAAGGCAATCGTCGAGACAGCTTCCGTGACAGCTGCCGCAGCGAGCATGCATGTTTCGCAGCCCAGCGTGAGCCGGCTGCTGCGCAGCCTGGAGGAGGCCATCGGCTTCGATCTCTTCGAGCGCAGGAAGGGCCGGCTGCTGGCGACGCCGGAAGCCATGCTGTTCTATGACGAAATCCAGAAGTATTTCCGCAACGTGCAGAGGCTGGCGCATACGGCAGCCGATATCCGCGCGCTCGCCCGCGGTCAGTTGCGGCTGGGCACCTTCATCGCATTTGCAGTTGCGGTCACACCGTCGGCGATCAAGGAGTTCAACCGCGCACACCCGCAGATGCACGTTTCATGCACGACCGCGCAGTCGCGCCAGATTGTGGACATGATCTCTTCCCGCTTCGCCGACCTGGGCATTGTCGACCCGATCGCCGCCACCAGCGGGGTGCGTATCGAGCGACAGTGGAAGTTCCGGTGCGTCTGCGCGGTACCGGCCGAGCACCGGCTCGCCGCGAGCGATATGATAACGGCAACCGAACTGGCCAGCGAAAACGTGATCGGCCTTGAGCGGGAATTCCTGTCGCGTTACGCGCCGGGCGCCAAGCTTTATGAAACGTTGGCTCCGGCACTGCGGGTCCAGGTGCATCAGTCGATTGCCGCCTGTGCGCTTGTGGCCGAGGGTGTTGGCGTGGCGGTTGTCGATCCTTTCACCGCCATGCACTGCGAGCCCCGCGGGATCGTCGTGCGGCCGCTGGAAGTCACCATCCCTTTCGAAATCTGTATTGTCGCTTCCCCGGAGGCACCGCTCTCGGTGGCTGCGCAGGAATTTCTGAGGATTTTCGATCGGGAAATGCACGCCGCGTGCCGGGCAGCCGCCTACGTCGAGTCCTGCAGGTAAGCGCTGTATTCGATGTTCCATAGGGCCACCTCCTTGTCCGCTTCGCGAAACAGATAGCTCCTAATGGGACCGCCTCAGCTTGTGGCGGACCCGCTAAAAGCTAAGGCCAGACACCCGCCATCGGCTGCTTCAGGCCGCCCTCTGAGACCGTATACGGCATCCCCCTGTGCAACGGGAAGCAATTTACCGGGACCGTGTCCCTGCGAAAGTGGCTCGCTGAAACCTGCGGGCCCCAAGGGCAATCCACACCCGTTTCGGTGATGGAGAAGCGATTTGCATATTGGGCGGTTTCGGCCCAGCCTACGGCTCCCAACGTGTTTATCGACGAGGATGAACGATGTTGAACGATGTCGAGCTAAAACACCTGCGCCGCTGCGTCGAGCTGGCGACCGAGGCCCTGGAGGCAGGCGATGCACCATTCGGTTCGGTTCTTGTCGCCGAAGACGGAAAGATCCTCGCCGAGGATCGGAACCGTATCGCCGGGGGCGACCAGACGCGTCATCCAGAATTCGAGCTGGCGCGCTGGGCCGCGGCAAACATGACACTGGCCGAGCGGGCCAAGGCGACCGTTTTCACCTCGGGCGAACATTGTCCGATGTGCGCCGCCGCGCATGGATGGGTCGGATTGGGACGCATTGTGTACGCCACCTCTTCCCGGCAGTTACAGGAATGGCTTGAGGAACTGGACGTTCCCGCGTCTCCCGTCCGCCCGTTGCCGATCCATGAGATCGTCCCCGGCGTGAAGGTGGAGGGCCCAGTCCAGGAACTTGAGGACCAGGTTCGGGACTTGCAGCGTCGGTTTCACGCGGGACCGCACGATACAGCGAGCGCAAGATAAGGGACTCACTAGAAGGAGAAGCTCGGCGAGAGGTCAGCGATTTCCGCCACGGCTTCTATCCGGTTTTCTTCTGAGTCGCGTCCTGCCGGGCCAGACCTCCCTTCTGCTCGAGGAAGTCGATCACCACGCCGAGTCCGTCGCGCGTCTTCAAGTTGGTGAAGACGAAGGGGCGTTCTCCGCGCATCCGTCTGGCATCCCAGTCCATCACCTCCAAGCTCGCCCCTACGAGCGGTGCCAGGTCGATCTTGTTGATCACCAAAAGGTCGGATCGCGTGATCCCCGGGCCGCCCTTGCGCGGAATCTTCTCGCCGGCCGAAACATCGATGACGTAGATCGTGATGTCGGCCAGTTCCGGGCTGAAGGTGGCCGCGAGATTGTCGCCGCCCGATTCGATCAGCACCATGTCGAGCTCGGGGAAGCGGCCACGCATCTGGTCGATGGCCGCGAGGTTGGCGGAAGCGTCCTCGCGGATGGCGGTGTGCGGGCAGCCGCCGGTCTCCACGCCGATGATGCGCTCCGGTGCCAGTGCGCCGGCGCGGGTCAGGATTTCGGCGTCTTCCTTGGTGTAGATGTCGTTGGTGATCGCGGCGATGTCGTAGTGGTCGCGCATTGCCTTGCAGAGCGCTTCCATGAGAGCCGTCTTGCCGGATCCGACGGGGCCGCCAATGCCGATGCGGAGAGGACCGTGCGCCGAGTTCATGAGCGGAATAGCCTTGTATACTGGGTTTCGTGACGCATGGAGGCGATGTCAGCCAGGATTCCGGCCGAGCCGAGATCTTCGATCCCGGCTCGAACCGCCTTGTCGGTGACCTCGAGAATGGCCGCCTCGAGCGCGGCGATGACCTTCAGCCCGTCCGTCTGGCCGAGCGGCACGAGCCGGACTCCAGCCGAGACAAGGTTCGCCGCGAAAGCATGAAGAAAGGCCACGAGCACGGGCTCGAGCGGCAGGCCATGCGCCGCCGCGGCCGCGCCGACGGAAACGGGGAGAGCCGTCTCGCCGGGACAGGATTCGCGGAAGTGCTGAAGCACCGGATGCGGCCAGGCAGCCGACACTGCGCCAAGGAAGGCGTTCCCCTGACCGACGCTTTCCATGCGGCGTTCCGCAGTAGGCTGAAGGGCAGCCGCCAGCGAACTGATCTCGCACGCCGTGCTCCAATCGCGAGAGCGCACCGCACGCCAAGTGGCGCAAACGATGATTGCGTCTGAACGTCCGGAACCAAAGCGTAGCACACCCTCGATCCAGGCGCGCAGCGATGCCGCAGTTCGCACGTCGCCGGCTTCCACCGCCCATTCGAGACCGTGGCTGTAGTTGAACGCGCCGACCGGGAAAGACGGCGAGAACCAGGCCTGGAGCTTGGCGACGTCGGCGAGAGAAGCCCCCGTTGCGAGGGCCTGCACGTCATCCATGGCGGTGCGGATGTTCATGCTGGCCATCCTGGTTGTGACCGTGGTGGAGAGCGAACGCGCCGCCCTCCGGATCGAACGGCGCCTCGACCGCCCTTGTCGTGCCGCCGAGTCCTTCCACCATGTCCCTGATGACATGGTCGTCCCGGATGCGCAGACGGTCTCCCAAAAGCTGCGTCGGCAGATGGCGGTTGCCGAGATGCCAGGCGATCCGCACAAGGGCGCGGAGGTCCGGTGCGGTGATCTCCGCAAGCGGCTCCGCCGCGGCTTTCACGCGCACGGTGCGGCCGTCCTGCAGGACGAGTCCGTCGCCGTCGCGCAGCGCGGTCGCCTTGGGAAGATCGAGCAGGAAGGCGAGCCCTTTCTGCCCAGTCATCATCAGCCTGCGGCGGTGCCGGCCGTCGAAATCCAGAACGACTGCGTCCGCGGCTCTGGAGTCGTCCCATGCACCTGCGGGGCGGATTTCGTTGCACGTCAGCACGCGCTCCTCCCTCAGAACAGGAAATAGCGCTGCGCCATCGGCAGCACGTCGGCCGGCTCGTAGGTCAGAAACTCGCCGTCCGCATAGACCTCGTAGGTCTCCGGGTCGACATCGATCCGCGGAGTGGCGGAGTTGTGGACCATGTCCGCCTTGCCGATCCCTCGGGTGTTGGTCACGGCCAATGCGGGCTTGAGGAGGCCCAAGGCCGCGGGCACTCCTCCCGCCAGCGCCGCTGCGCTGACGAACAGCACCGACGAATTGGTCTTCGCCCGTCCGAAAGAGCCGAACATCGGCCGATAATGAACCGGCTGCGGAGTCGAGATCGAGGCGTTCGGATCGCCCATCAGCGCGATGGCGATCATGCCCGACTTGAGCACGAGTTCGGGCTTCACGCCGAAGAAGGCGGGCGGCCAGAGCACGAGGTCGGCGAGCTTGCCGACCTCCACCGAACCCAGGTGCTGCGACAGGCCGTGCGCGATCGCAGGGTTGATCGTCGCCTTCGCGATGTAGCGCCTCACGCGGAAATTGTCGTTGTCACCCGTCTCCTCGGCCAGGCGCCCGCGCTGGAGGCGCATCCGGTGCGCCGTCTGGAAGGTACGGATGAGCAGCTCGCCGACCCTGCCCATGGCCTGGCTGTCGGACGACATGATTGAGATCGCGCCGATGTCGTGCAGGATGTCCTCGGCAGCGATGGTCTCCAGGCGGATGCGGCTCTCGGCGAACGCGATGTCCTCAGGAATCTTGGGATCGAGATTGTGGGCGACCATCACCATGTCGAGGTGCTCGTCGACCGTGTTCCTGGTGTACGGCATGGTGGGATTGGTCGAGGCAGGCAGCACGTTCGGGAGGCCGGCGAGCTTGATGATGTCGGGCGCGTGTCCGCCGCCTGCGCCCTCGGTGTGGTAGGCGTGGATCGTTCGTCCCTTGATGGCGTCGATCGTGCGCTCGACGAAGCCAGACTCGTTGAGTGAATCGCTGTGCAGCATGACCTGCACGTCATATTCATCGGCCACTGCGAGGCAGCAGTCGAGCGCAGCGGGCGTTGCGCCCCAGTCTTCGTGCACCTTCAGGCAGGAAGCGCCCGCCTCGATCTGTTCGGCCAGCGCGCGCGCGCTGGACGAACTGCCTTTGCCGGAGACCGCGAAGTTCATCGGCAAGCCATCCAGGGCCTGCAGGATGCGCCCGATGTGCCACGGGCCCGGCGTGCAGTTGGTCGCCACCGAACCGGTCGCCGGCCCGGTACCGCCACCGACCATGGTGGTGGTGCCCGCCGCCAGGGCCTCCTCCACCTGCTGGGGGCTGATGAAGTGGACATGGGTGTCGATCGCCCCTGCGGTCACGATCCTGCCCTCTCCGGCGATCGCCTCCGTGCCGGCGCCGACGACGATGTCGACATCCGGCTGCACGTCGGGATTGCCCGCCTTGCCGATGCCGGAAATACGCCCGTCCTTTATCCCGATATCAGCCTTTACGATGCCCCAGTGGTCGACGATCAGCGCGTTTGTGATCACCGTGTCGACGGCTCCCTCCGCCCGCGTTGCCTGCGACTGCCCCATGCCGTCGCGGATCACCTTGCCGCCGCCGAACTGCACCTCCTCCCCGTAGACGGTAAAATCCCGCTCCACCTCGATGATCAGCTCCGTGTCGGCCAACCGAAGGCGGTCTCCCGTCGTCGGCCCGAACATGTCGGCGTAAGCCGCGCGGGCGATGCGATAGGGCATTCATTCCTCCTCCGGGCGCTCGTCGAGAGCGCCCATCACCTGGCCGTCGAAGCCATGGACGCGGCGCTCGCCCCTGTAGGGAACAAGTGTCACTTCGTGCGATTGCCCGGGTTCGAAGCGAACGGCCGAACCGGCGGGGATGTCGAGGCGATGGCCGCGGGCTTTCGTCCGGTCGAAATCGAGGGCCGGGTTCGCTTCCGCGAAATGGTAGTGGGAGCCCACCTGGATCGGACGGTCGCCTCGATTGGCAACCGTCATGGTGACCGTGGCGCATCCGGCGTTGAGTTCTATGTGGCCTTTTTTCGCCAGGACCTCGCCGGGTATCATGACGGGCCTCCCAGCAGCGCAAGACCGATCCCCGCCGCGCCTGCGCCCAAGGCGCGGGCCAACGCGAAGCGCGGTCCTGCAAGAAGGCGGCCGATCCCGATTCCCGCCGCTTGCAGCATCGCGCTGGTGACCACGAAACCCGCTCCGAACAGCAACATCGCATCCGGAGCTTCGGTGCCGTGTGCATGGCCATGGAACACAGCGAAGACGCCCGCAATGAACGCTGAGAACCCGAGCGGCAGACGCACGGCTGCTACGACGAGCAAGCCGAGAACCAGTACGGAAGCCGCGATCCCGGCTTCCACGAACGGCAGCTGGATCCCAGTCGCGGCGAGCGCGAACCCGCCGACGATGCCGACAATGAAAGCCCAGGACACCATCCACGACGCTCGCCAGCCGAGGAACGCCGCCCAGAGGCCGACTGCCACCATGGCGACGACATGGTCGAGGCCGCTGAGGGGATGGACCAGGCCAGCGAGGAAGGGGGCAGCGCCAGAACCGTGCCCGGGGTGAGCAAAAGCTGGAACGGTCGTCATGACGAGGGCAGCGGCGAGCAGTGCGGCGCGGCGGGGCATCTCTCGGGACCGCCGGATTTCAGCGGATCGGCTGGCTCACCGAGACGAGCTTGACGCCGTCCGGGAAGGTCGCCTCGACAACCACGTTCTCGATCATTTCGGGCACGCCCTCCATCACCTGGTGGCGCGAGATGACATGCGCGCCGGCCTCCATCAGGTCCGCGACGGAACGCCCGTCGCGAGCGCCCTCGACAATGAAGTCGCAGATGAGCGCCACGGACTCCGGATGGTTGAGCCTGACACCGCGCTCAAGGCGGCGACGGGCGACCGAGGCAGCCATGGCGATCAGAAGCTTGTCTTTTTCCCGGGGGGTGAGCTGCATGTTCGCCTCCTCAGCAATACCAGAGCCGCGGCAGGGGACGTGTGTCTCGGAGCGAGGCCAGCGCTGGGACCAAGGCACGTCTTAGCGCCATGCGGCCCGGGGCAACGATCCTGGCGACAAGAACATCGCCGATCACGCTCGCACCTGCTGCACTCTCCGTGGCTTGCGAAAAACCAGCACGCAGGCGATCCCGCTTGCGTTCGAGATTCCGCCCGACATGTACGACGCTTGCCATCGCGGTCTGGCCGCGCAAGGCAGCGAGGCAAGCCGCACTCTGGCTGAAGGACTCGGCAATGCGCGTGGCATCGGCGAAAAGCAGATGCCCGTCACGGCGTACCGTCCAAAAATCGGAGAGGAAGCCGTTTGTGACGGTCTCGCCCATCGCCGTACGGCCGAACAGGACCGCCTCGGCGATCGTCAACTCCGCATCCGCTTCAAGCCAGGCATCAAGCTGCCGCCGCACGCGGCCGCGGTCAAAAAGGATGGTTTCCTGAGGTATCCAGTCGAGCTTAGCGCCGCGAGCGACCTGCAGGCGCTGTTCGATCGATGCTTCGCTGCCCAGGGAGCGGTAGATGTGCTCGCAGGCCGGCGTGGTGACGGTAGCGCAAGCGCGCTCGCCCACGACAACTTCAATCGACAGCCTGTCTCCCCCTGTCAAGCCGCCGGCGGTGTTGATCATCACCAGCTCGACACCGCTGTCGCCGTGGAGACGCGGCATCCGCAGCTTCAGGCAGCCTTCCTGGAAGAGTTCGTCTGCGCGGTTCGCTCCGCCTCTCGGGCGGCCGATATGCGCCCGAACCCGACCGCGCGCCCTCTGCAGGACACGCGTGGGACTTGCTGCGGTTCCCGGAGGGGTCACGATGCCCAAAGGCTTGCCCCTGGTTTAGTTTCAGTGCCCAGTAACCCCTGATCGAAGCTCTTGTTCCCGGCTCCTGCGGAAAACCTCCGCGTGGCGGACAGGCTCGCGTCCGGCTCCGGGAGGAGGAGCTGGTCAAGCGGTTCCTTCTTGGCGGCCGCGTTCGATGGGAACGGGGGCAAGCCAGCGGTCGAAAAGAGCCCAGCGTCATTATCGCTCGGAACCACGACGGGCTGGAACGATTTGGCAGCCGACTGTCGGTGACCGTCGAAACGGGTGGCCCGATGAGCGATCTAGCAGGAAGCAGCGGTGCGACTGGAGCGGCCGAACAGGACCTCGGCCTTCGCCGGGTGATGGGGCCTGCGCTTCTGTTGCTCTTCATCGTCGGCGACATTCTGGGCACGGGCATTTACGCGCTGACTGGGCAAGTGGCCAAGCATGTCGGCGGGATTGCCTGGCTGCCCTTCCTGGTCGCCTTCGGGGTCGCGCTGATGACCGCTTTCAGTTATCTCGAACTCGTCACGAAATATCCCAAGGCTGCAGGCGCCGCCCTATACACCCACAGGGCCTTCGGCATTCATTTCCTCACCTTCCTCGTGGCCTTCGCGGTGATGTGCTCAGGGATCACCTCAGCGTCGACAGCCTCGCGGGCGTTCGCCGCGTACTTCTCGACCAGTTTCGAGCTTGGGCTGCAAGGCAGCGGGATCACGCTCATTGGCCTCCTCTTCATGGCGCTGATCGCCATCGTGAATTTCCGCGGCGTTGGCGAGAGCGTGAAGCTGAACGTGGTGCTCACCCTGGTTGAGCTCACTGGTCTTCTCATCGTGATCCTGATCGGGGCATGGGCCATTAGCCTGGGGCAGGGCGACGTCTCCCGAACCCTGACCTTCGAGCCGGCGGGCGACAGGGGCATGTTCTGGTCGGTCATCGCGGCGACAACTCTCGCCTTCTTCGCGATGTTGGGCTTCGAGGATTCCGTGAACATGGCGGAAGAAATCAAGAATCCCATCAGGATCTTTCCGAAGGTGCTCCTCACCGCGCTGCTCGTCACAGCCGTCTTCTACGTTCTCGTTTCGATCTCCTCCGTCGCCCTGGTGCCGCCAGCCGAGCTCGCCGAGGGCGACACCCCGCTTCTCAAGGTGGTCTCAGCCGGCGCGCCCGGATTCCCGCTTGGTATCTTCGGGCTCATCACGATGTTCGCGGTGGCCAACTCGGCGTTGATCAACATGCTGATGGCAAGCCGCCTCGTCTACGGAATGAGCCGGGAGGGCGTGCTTCCGCCTTTGCTTGGCAGGGTGCACCGCGGCCGGCGCACGCCCTACGTCGCGATCGCCTTCACCTCGCTCCTTGCCTTCGGTCTCATCACCTTTGTCTGGGCCGTTCCGGCCCTCGGCGGCACGACCGCGCTCCTCCTTCTCGGGGTTTTCACGATCGTGAACGTCGCGGTTCTAGTGCTCCGGAAGGACACGGTCGCCCACCAGCACTTCAGGACACCGACCGCGCTGGCGGTGCTCGGCGCAGTCTCCTGCGCTTTCCTCTCGGGGCCTTGGACCGGACGCGACCCAGTACAGTACGAAATTGCCGCCGTTCTCCTTGGCATCGGGGTGGTGCTGTGGTGCGTCACCGCGATGGTGATGCGTTCGAACCCGCGCAAGCTCTCCGGGGGCGGACGCTCGCGGAGCCGCCAATCCGGCCCGGTGAACTGAAGCGCCTCTCGCAGCGATTCCGGGTTGGACCTAAGCCTTGCATGCCCATGAGGGTAAGCGGCGGCAGGGTGTCCCGATACCCGTAACCTACCTGTTCGTACGCCAACTCAAAGGGTCGACGGCCACCCATTCGCGATCATCCGTCGGATGAGACATCGGCTATGGGGCATTGATCTTGCCACGAGCCTCACCGCGGAACATCGCCCGGCGTCCTGACGTTCAGCGTCGACCGATCCTGACTCCCAGCGCTTCGGCCCACGAAAACCCTTTGGCGAGGCACTTAATCTGGTCATGTGAGGCACTTGAACATGGAACTGGTCCCAACCGACTGGCTGAAGGTGTTTGCTCCGGAAACTCCGATCCTCGAGCTCATCGCAAGGGCTTGCGTTCTGTACCTGGGCATTCTGGCCTTCTTGCGGGTACTGCTACGAAGAACGGGCGGGGAAGTGGCGCATATGGACCTTATATTCATGCTGCTCATTGCAGAAGCTGCCGCTCATTCGATGGGCGACTACCACTCGGTGGGAGACGGCTTGATCGTCATCATCACCTTCATGGCTCTGAACTACTCAGTAAATGCGTTCAGCTTCTATCTTCCTTCGCTCGAAAAGCTGGTGGAGTCTGGGCCGCTGGAGGTGGTGAGGGACGGCAAGCCCCTCCCGGACAACATGCGACGCGAGTTCCTGACCGAGCAGGAACTGATGAGCTGCCTAAGGCAGAACGGCATGGATGACTTGTCAACGATCAAGGTCGCCGTGATCGAGGCAAAGGGAAAGATATCGTTTGTACCCTTCAAGACCTAGCTTGCGATAGGACGACCTCGCGTGGCGGGGGATACCTCCTTGGCCTATCTGATCGAGGAAGGCGAGGAACAGGGGTCAGGAGTTCCGCATCGCGCCGATTGGCGGCTGATGATCGCTGACCTCGCTCGTGCCGCGATCATTGCAGAACCTACGTCACGCTGTCGACGTTGCCCGGTCCACGAGATTGAACTGCGGCGATGTCGCCCTGGCACTCGCGTCCGTGAGACTCACCATGCGCACGGCCGCCTATGTCCATGCACTCGGCCGCCTCGCGGAAGCCATCGAGGCGCACGGTACGCAGAGCTTCTTCACGAGCTGAGCGGTTCGCTCCCGCCCCGGATCTTCGGTGGGGCGGGAGCCGGAATTCAGGCGAGCGGAAGCTCCATGTCATGCTCTCCTTCCCGGATTCGGGTCGGCAAGCCGATCCGGCCGAGCAGGTCGAGGAACGGCCGCGGCGGCAGCTCTTCGACATTTGCCATCTTCTTCACGTCCCATTCGCCGGTCGCAATCAGCATGGCAGCCGCGACCGCGGGCACGCCCGCCGTATAGGAAATGCCTTGGCTGCCCACCTCCTCGTAAGCCTCCTTGTGGTCCGCCACGTTATAGATAAAGACCTCGCGCGGCTTGCCGTCCTTCACGCCCTTGACCAGGTCGCCGATGCAGGTCTTGCCGCTATAGTCGGGAGCAAGCGACGACGGGTCGGGCAGAACCGCCTTGACCACCTTCAGCGGCACCACTTCCAGTCCTTCTGCGGTCCTGACCGGCTGCTCCGAAAGCAGGCCGAGATTCTTCAGCACGGTGAAGACGTTGATGTAGTGGTCGCCAAATCCCATCCAGAAGCGGACGTTCGGTACCCCAAGCAGCTGCGAGAGCGAATGCACCTCGTCATGGCCGCGATGCGATATGGATGTCGCCGAGGACATCGTTGTTCTGGGCGCATTTGTGCGCGACGACCTGGGCCACACCGCCCGCGCCGATGATGAGGACATGCTTCTTCA
>NZ_JABVCF010000028.1 GCF_014595955.1 Pseudaminobacter soli (ex Zhang et al. 2022) | reverse complement strand
TTGCCTGCTTCCCATTCCCCCAGGCGGCTGAAAGGCCTTGCCGGATCGGCCAGGTCGAAGCTCGACGAACTGATCCCCGGATTGAGCCGCAGACCGCAGGCGATCCCCCCGGCGCGCGCTGAAGCGGTCGAGCTGCCCGATCGAGTTGAAGATGATCTTGTCGGCGTGCGCCACCGCCTCGTCGATCTCGTGGTCCGCCCAGGCCACGCTATAGGCGTGGGTTTCTCCGCCGAAGCGCGTCCGCCCGAGCTTGACCTCGTTGAGGGATGAGGACGTGGTGCCGTCCATGTATTCGCGCATGAAGTCGAACACCGACCAGGTGGCGAAGCACTTCAGGGCGAGCAACGCCTTGGCACCGGATTTTTCGCGCAGGTAGGCGATACGTTCCAAATTCTGGAGGAGCTTGGATTTGTCGATGAGGTAGTAGGGTGTCTGGATCAGGTGCATGGCGTCAATCCTTCTGGGCACTGGAGGGCAGCGGCAGGTCGTTCGAGCAGCTCGGTTGTGGAAGGGCGAGGGCGCGGCTGGGACGCTCGAAACGGAAGAGTGGAAAACCTGGCGATCCCGGACGCGCCGCCAGGCCTGCCACCGCGTCCGCGGTCAGAAGTCCGTTTTGGGGAGACACGCTCCCCTCAAGCGACAGGTGGCCGACACAATAAGAATGCACCTGCCGCAGGAACTGTCCTGGACGTTTCCGTCCGCGGCCTAATGGAGGCGCGCTGCCGCATTCCCTGCCCGGGGTGTCCGACGCTATGGACGGCCACGTCTTGCGCACTCATAGGAGCACCTGCGACCAGTTCGAATGGGCGGTCGACTCACGGTGCGGCTTCGGCTGATCCTCCCTGGTCGAAGGGACGACGACCGAGGCGATGCACCACGGACACCGGGAGGCTGCTCTTGGAAGGAAACGGCTGCAGGAAAGGCAAATGCGCCTGAGACGGGAAATCATCATTGTCACGCTCCATTAGTGCGACGTCACCAAGCGCCGCAGGAATGAACCGCAAGTTCTTCTAAGATGACCCGGAGCAGGAATTACGTGCGGGCTTCAGGGTTGGAGAGCCTGCTCCGGGCAAGGACGCGGCCCTGTCCGGCAAGCCTCGAAATCCTGATGTAAGTCTCCATGCACATGAATCTTACTTAGTCGTTGGCGCTATTACTTCAAGAGGACGGATATTGCTTGGCAGGCACTTGCTCCGCATTCCCCGTCGACCAAGCCAGCCATCGCTTGTCTGCCCTTCCTGAGGAAACACGCAGCCCCGATGGCGCATTGTTCTGCGCAGGCTGAGCTCGTCAGCCTCACCGCAGCATTGCTACGGATGCGCAAGATGTCCGACCCACCTCGGCGGAGAGAGCCGTCTCACTGGGCGGTCTCCGAATCAGGCTGACCCTCCAGGACTCTCAGGATCTGCTATGCGGCCTTGACGTGCGCCGGATTGGGGTAGCTCTTGATGGCCAGTATGACGATGCCGATGCCCTCGGCGGGAACGAAGGAGACATAAGCACCGAAGCCATTCGTCGAGCCCGGCTTATTGATCAGCCCGTCCTTCCGGGGCAACTTCCGCGGCAGGTGGAGCCATCCGACACGCCCGACGGTGAGCGGCTCATAAACCAGTTCGGCACGCCGAGCACGAATTCGCGCTTGGTCACGATAAAGCCGAGCGTCTCGTAAAAGGCCACGTTGACTTCAAGATCAGTCTCCAGATAGGCGGTGGCTGCGAGTGCGTCCATGTGCTGGCAGCAACGTACCATCAGGCGCCGTCCTATGCCGCGCCGCCGATATGCCGAACGCACCGCCAATGGACCGATATGCCAGTGCAGATCAGTTGGATCGTTGCGCGCCCAGGCCGCCAGCCAGCGGTGGATGCGCCACACCCCGGCCGGTGGGTTGCTGGCCACGATAGTGCTGGCAAAACGCAGTGAATCTATCAGCGCCGGACGACAGCGGCCCGGTTCCATCATGCCAAGCACACCGATCAGTTCGCCATGTACATAGGCGCCCAGCACTTTGCCGTTCGAGTGGACGTAGGCGACCAAATGATCAAGGAAACGCAACAAGCGCCGCTGCCTGAAGTCGGGATTTGTGCCGAACGCCTTCACGTGCATTGGATTGTCATGCATGCCGTGGGCCAAAATCGCCGCCGCGCGGCGCAACTCGCCAGGTGCCAGCATCCTGATCTCAATGAGCAGGTCGCCGTCAGTCTGGTTATGCGATGTCTGTTTTCGTATCATCAGAGCTTATTGATGAAGCATCCTCTTTATTGAGAAGATCATGTTCGACGCGCTGAATGGTTGTCGCGGTCGAGGCCAAATGGAATGGCTCGAGCGATGTCCCTGGCAATCGCGCCGACGCTCGGCAATATCGCTGAAGCGGGTGTCGAGCCGAACCGCAAGATTTCCGCAGGGATGTCAAAGCCCACGCCCGAGATGCTGGCCTGGCCTTCGTAGGCAATGACACCGCCCCCGGCTGGGCATACCCGAATGGCCGTCTGCGCACAGCGCGCCGGCCACCACATTGCCGACGCTAATGCAATTCCGCATCTGCTGAATTGTTGCCTGCTCGTGTGCGCCGACCGCGGTGAAAGGGCAGTTTTGATATAGGGGCTTCTGCGGCCCAGGCGTTGCCGCCAAGGCTTTGGCCTCTTGTCCAGGGCTAGCCCTCAGAATTTATCGGAGAAGCGCCTGAGGGTTGGCACACTCGTACAGCGCGCAAGCGACGACCGCCGAGATTGTCGATGACGGCATCTCAAGCAGCGCTCCAAGCCAGCAGCACAACGCCGCCGGAGATTAGGGAGATCGCCAAGCCCTGAATGAGGTCGATGGATTCACCCAACAGGAGGACGCCTATGCCCGTGGTGACGATCAGTGAGCCGCCGACGATCAGGGGGTTGCCAACTGCGACCAGCACGCCGCGAGCGTAGATGAAAAACGCCAAGATTTCCACCATTCCGATCGCCACGCCAGCCAGTGTTGCTAGCAGGAAACCGCGTCCCGACCAAAACGGCAGACTGCCCGATTGCACTTGCGTCGTCAGCAGAAGACCGAGCCCGAGGAAAACCGCCACGAATTGCAGAACGACTGCGCCGAGGATGGGATTTATGTCATCGGCCGAGAGCTTGATTAAGATGTTATACAGTCCAAACATTACTGCGGCGACAATGATCCACAAAGTAACCATCTTCGCATGCCTCCTGGAACGCCCGCCGCATTCGCGGGAGCGCGGGTACGTTGCTTTCCGCGGCGGATCATAGAGCGCGGCCGCGTGATCAATAGACATTCATTGGGTCGGCCGACACTTGCTCATCGTGCGACTGCGCTACGCAGCATCATGAGTTCGCCAATGTTCTCGACAGTGACGTAGCCGATCAGATTGTCCCTGGCATCTAACACGCCAACGGCGGGAGCCTCTCTCTTCTGTAGGTGCGCGAGCGCCGTGCTGAGCTTCTCGTTGTCGCGGATCACAGGAATGTTCGCGGCCATTGCCTCGACCACAGGAGCCTGGCTTCCGCGTTGTTGGAGACCGGCGACAAGCCCCTCGCGTGTTAACACGCCGCGGAGCCTGCCGGCGCCATCGACGATCGGGAACTCATGCTGGGTCGTGCGCAGCAGGACTTGTGCCGCCTCATTGAGGCTCGCAGTCGCTGGCAGACTTTCGAACCGGCTGATCATGACATCACGGATGGCAATGGCGCGTGCTGCGTCCTGCAGCCCCACCGCCTGCGTTTCGGCGGTGGCAGCGAGATAGACGAAGATGGCAACGAATATGAGCAGCACGTTGCCGGAGACAAGACCGATGAAGCCAAAGGCAAAGGCAGCAAATTGACCGATGGTCCCGGCAATCTCCGTCGCCCGGACGCGGCTGTAGCGCATAGCGAGCAAGGCACGCAGCACACGACCACCATCCATCGGGAAGGCCGGGATGAGATTGAACAGAACCAGCCAGACATTGACTGTGGTCAGGCGAGCGACGAACGCGACGCGCGGGTCCTCCATCGACGTTAGCGCCTCGATGCCGACAGTGGTGCCGAGCACTACGACGAGGAAGGCAGCGATGACGACGTTGACTAGGGGCCCGGCGACCGCCACGACGATCTCTTCCGACGGTTTCTCGGGTAGGCGCTCAAGCTGCGCAACCCCGCCAATCGGCAAGAGGGTGATCTTTGGGGTTCGGATGCCGTAGCGGCGCGCGGCGGCGGCGTGGCCGAGTTCGTGCAGCACCACGCAGGCGAACACGGCGGCGACGAAGCCGACTCCCTCGACCGCCGCCGACGTTCCACCCGCCTGAAAATAGGCGATGGCGATCCAGGCGAGCAGCAGCACGAACGTCAGGTGGATGCGAATTTCGGTGCTGCCAATGCGGAGGATCGGGTAGGACCACTGCATGGGCGTCGCTCCGTCAGGTGAGAAGGCAAGCGTGCCAGCCGAGCATGCCCTCGATTGCCGTAGCGTCAAGTGCTTGCTGACAAGTGCGTACGCCACCCCTAGCTAGACCTCGGACTTCGGGTTCCGGGAGCGTGGGCCGCGACGATATGAATGCCGCTCCCGCCCGCCGTCAGCCATTCGCATGCAGTCACTCCAGCGCCATGTTCCTTGTTTCGACGTCGATGAACGAAACGCACGCAGCAGCGGCGACGAGGAATCCGGAGAGAACCAAGAGCGCGAGCGTGAAGTCCGTCGTCATCATCGGCGCGACCAATGAAGGCGCGAGCAGCCCACCGAGGCGCGCCATCGCGCCGGCAGTGCCCATTCCACTCGCTCTGAGAGTTGTCGGGTAGACTTCCGGCGTGAACGCGTAGACACCAGCCCATGTGCCCAGCAGGGCGAAGCTCATGAGCAGGGTCGCGCCCACCACGATCAGGCTCGTCTGGCCAAGGCTGTAGACGAGGCATCCCGCTGCGCTGAGCAGAAGGAAGCCGATCAGCGTGGGCTTGCGTCCCCACTTTTCCACGCCGTACGCCGCAAGCGCGTATCCCGGGAGCTGCACGAGGGCGACCGCCACCAGGAAAAGCTGCCCACGCACGAAGCCGAACCCCTCCGAGGACAGGCGCACGGGTAGATACACGAACACGCCGTAATACGAGAGCGAGATGGTGAACCATGCGCCGAAGAGGAGCGCGGACCGACGCCGCAGAGCAGGGGAGAACAGCGCGAAGATCGACTTCTTCTCCCTATGATCCGGCTCGAGAGGACCGATTACCGCAGATGAGCCGTTTTCCCTGGCCATTCGCTGGAGCACGGCGCGCGCTTCGTCCGAGCGGCCTTGTTTGTTCAGGTAGAAGGGTGACTCTGGAACGTAGAAGCGCACCAGGATGCCGATCAGCGCGGGTATGCTGCTGACGAAGAGGATCGTCCGCCAGGCCTCGCCCCCCGCGATCCCGCCACAAACGCCAACAACGCAAGCGCGACCGTACCGGGCGCCCAGAATGACTCCAGCCATACGAGCCAACGGCCACGACGGTCGGCAGGAAGGAATTCCGCCATCATCGCGTAGTCAACGGGCAGCGTTCCGCCGACGCCGAGCCCGGTCAGCAGCCGAAGGACGAGGAGCCACTGGAAATCCGACGCAAACGCGGATGCGATGCCGAAGGTCGCGTCCACGAGGACGGCGCTCAGCAGGACCGGACGGCGCCCGATCCGGTCGGCAAAACGGCCAAAGACGAATGCGCCGATCAACATGCCTACGAAGAACACGGTGCCCGTTTGAAGGGCTTGAGGAATGGAAACTCCAAAGCTCGCGGCTATCGAGGGGGCGGTGAAGCCGATCGCGAGAACCTGCATCGCATCCGCGGCCCAAACGAGTCCGAATATGATGAACAGGCGCCGTTGAAACCTTCCAACGCCTGCCGCCCGAATTCCGTCCTCCACCGTGATGGGTGGGTGCGTCATGTTGTATTTCCCTGGTGATAGTACCTGTTTCCACAATCGCGGAGCGCCCGACTGTCCCCTGTATCGAGGTGACCTATCGGGTCAATGACGGTCCGGCGGAAACGCGGCTGCTGGCCGGTCGCGAATTCCACGGGCTGGACAGGCTTCTCCCGGTTCTCACGATCAGCCACCGCGCTTGGCCACGCTGGGCCTCTCGGAGGGCGCAAGGGCCTGCTTGTGCCCAGATGACGGTCCCTCGGAGACGCTCATGTCGCGCACAACCGAGCGTTCCTTCCAGCCAAACTCTGCGAGAAGGGCGTGGTCCTGGCCGAGGCGATCTCGGATCACCCTTGTGTCGCGGTCCCGGACGCGGGCCATATTGTTCAGGAAGACCGACCGGGGCCATAGTAGCCGCGGTCCTGAAACAGCTTTCAGACACCTAGCGGCAGCTCCAATGAGAGCAGATGATTTCTGCGGAGTAGTTTCATGGTGGCGGTTGCTACCTAATCGCGGAGAAATCTGCTGACCGGGCGACCAGATCATCTAGGTCCCGGCGCAGCTGATCAAATGCAAACCCGATGCCGAACAGGCGTCCGAGGGAGGCGGTCGACAACGTTCCCGTCGCGCCGGATCGCCTCATCTGATCCAGTGCAGCCCGGTAGGCACGGACAGCCTCGGCAACCGCGCCCGTGTTCCTTGGCGGCTTCCGGCCCGACAACATCGCGCCTGCCCCTCTCAGGCTCGCCGCGATGCACTCTGTAGCACGCAGCCACGCCTCCGATGCACCTTCAGGAAGCGGTTGGGGCCCCGCCTCCCTGGATGCGCGCCGCAGCATGTCGACATCGTGGCGCAAGCGCCTCATGGTTCGCAGCAAAGGGGTCGCGTCCGGAACGTCGGACAGCCAGACACGCCTTTCCTGGGTCGCTTCGTTCACCAGCTCCTCCAGAAGGTTGAGGTCTTCCCGTGTCCTCACTGCCAAAGGTCCGACTCGCGTTCGGCGGCCTTGGACGCCGGCGGCCATGGCCTCCAGTTGGCCCGCCAGAAGCTCGGATAGCCGAGCTGCGATCTCGGCAACGGACCGTGAGGCGCGGGTCGGCATCACGATGACGGAGACGAGGAGGCCGACGCTGCAGCCGATGACTACCTCCAGCATGCGTTCCGCCGCCACGCCGACCGGCCCGGCTGCCCGCGGGTACGCCAGAACCATGAACGCTGCCGTGATGGGTGCTACGCGAAAGCCAGGCGAGACCGCGGCCATGATCGAGGGGGCCGTCAGCGCCAGGCTCAGGGCGATGACGGCAGAAGGCAGATCATCCCCTGGAAATAGGAGCGCGACCGCTGCCCCATAGGCTGCCCCGGACAAGGATCCTGCGAACTGTTCGAAAGTGGTGCGCAGGGAGCCGCCAACATTGCTCTGGGTGACCATGATCGCCGTAATGACAGCCCAGAATGCGTGCGGCAGGCCAAGCGCGGATATCGCCAAAAGGGCGCAAACGCCGGCGACTATCATCCGCAACGCGTGCACCCAACGAAGCCGATTTCGGGCGAGCCAAATGTTGAGCGTGTGCATCTTGAGCTGCGGCATGACTGCAACCTCGGTCGCATCTCCCTCCGATGATTCTCGCCCTCGTCATCGCGCTGTTGTTGCGCGCCAACGGAGGGGAGAACAGGCCAAGACCGCGGAGGCGCTGGAGCGCTAACGCTACACCCGACGGGACGAGATCGCATTCGGGAAGATGGCAGCTTGGGGTTGCTAGTCTTGGGTAGGGGGTGTCAGCCATGAGCCTCCGAGCTCAAATCCGCCGTCCGCCATTTTCACTTGCCTTGGCACTTCTTGACATCCCAGGAATGGTCGCGACCGAGCGGTCCGCAAGGAGCGACCACGCGCGGCATCTCGCGAACGTGTTCGGCACGAGCACGGCCAACCGTTCCCTGGCCGGATGAAGCTCCCATTTCCTGCTGTATCGAGGAAACCCTATCGGTGTCGCCCTGTAGTCTAACCATCCCAGGCTTGTTGATGCTTCCTGAGAGGAGGATGCGACATGTCGGTTGAGCGGTTCCGTAGAACACGAATGGTGGTCTTGAATCCGATGTCGACGGCTTATCAGGCCGCGCGGGCAATGGCGGACAACCATATCGGCGCGGTGCTTGTCAGCGGCCCGGGCGGCGTCGCCGGCATCGTCACCGACCGTGACCTCGCCCTGGCGGTGCTTGGCGGCGGACTGGACCCCAAGACAACGCCGCTTGTAGAATCATGTCCGAGGAGGTGGTCACCAGTGAGATCAGCGCGGATCTCGATCAGGTCGTGGGCCTCATGCAGCAACACGGCATTCGGCGCATTCCCTTGAGCCGGCCAGTCGGTCTCGTGACGTTCGATGATCTCGTCGTGGACAGTTCCTTGTCCCTGGAAACATTGCGGGGCATTGTCACCGCGCAGCTCGAGGTCGAGGCCCCCCATAAGCCCGCCGGAATGCTCCACCCGAGCGCTGGCATGACCGCGCAATCAAGGACTCGTGCCCTGATGAGGGCCAAAGCCCGGGCCGAAGCAACCTACGGCCGTATGCTGCAGGCTATGGCCGATGCCACCGGGCTCGAGCGCAATTCCGCAGAGCGCGCCTTGCTGATCGCCTGCTGCATGCTATGCCGCCGCCTCGCGCCGGGCGAGGCGCAACACCTGATCGCGCAGCTCCCGTCATTGCTGCAGCAACAGCTCGACCAGTGCGCCGACGGGCCAGACCGCGCGGTATCTACGGAAGCCATCGAAGACAAGCTGAGCCGCTCACTCGGACTGGCTCCTGAGAGCGCAAGCGAAATCCTTCGGGCGATCTGCAGGGTGATCGCCGAGAATGTGTCGGAAGGCCAGATCCAAGAGGTGCGCGGGCAACTGCCGGACGAAATGAAGGCTTTGTTTCCGATCACGGCTTGATCGCAGCCGCGACGGCGCGGCGAGCAAGCTCGCCGCTACAGCCAGGAGGTCGACAATGGACGCACTCGAGCGCGATTACACGACGGTGCTGCTGGCCAGCCACGATCCACCGTGCCTTTCGCTGTACCAGCCGACGCATCGCGCGCACCCGGACAAGCAACAGGATCCAATCCGGTTTCGAAATCTCGTCAAGGACCTGGAGCTGTCTCTGGGACGGAACGGCGGGGAGCATCCGGACATCCTGGGCCCGTTCCACGACCTGGCTGAAGACGGCGACTTCTGGAACCACGCTCTCGACGGCATCGCTGCGTTCGCAGCCCCGGGCCTCTTCAAGGTCTATCGGCTCCAGCGGCCGGTAAGGGAGCTGGCGGTCGTGGCCGACAGCTTCCATGCCAAGCCGCTTCTGCGCATTCTGCAGTCGGCGGACCGCTACCACGTCCTCGGGCTAAATCGGCAGGTGGCGATCCTCTTCGAAGGCAATCGCTACGCCCTTGACGAGGTCGAGCTGGAGGCCGGGTTTCCTCGAACGAGCGCCGACGTGGTCGGCGTCAGAGAGGGCGAGCCGGAGCGAACGAAGAGGGCGTATGGTCCGGCGGGGCCGGGCCGGACGACGCGTCATGGCACCGATGTTCGCCAAGACCTGGTAGACAGCGAGACCGAGCAATTCTTCCGGGCGGTGGACGACGCTGTGCTCGAGCAGTATTCCCGGCCGTCCAATATGCCCCTTTTGCTGGCGGCGCTGCCGCAGCACCACCACCTTTTCCACACGGTCAGCCGCAATCCGTACCTGATGCCAGGTGCGATCGACGTCCATCCGGGCGCGTTGACAATCGATGAACTGCGGGAGCGCGCTTGGCAGCTCGTCCTTCCCTGGTACCTCGACCGCCTCAGCGGGCTTGTCGACCAGTTCGGCGCGTCGAGAGCAGAAGGCCGCAGCGGCTCGGATGTGGCCGAAATCGCCAAAGCGGCTGCCGCCGGCCGCATCTCCACGTTGCTGATCGAGGCCGATCGCATGATTCCCGGCCGCTTCAATCCTGAAACGGGCGAAATCGAGTTCGCGCCGCCCAACGATCCTGGCACCGACGACCTGCTCGATGACCTTGGCGAGCACGCGCTCAGGACAGGCGGCGAAGTGGTGATCGTTCCGGCTGAGCGCATGCCCACGAGTACGGGCATCGCCGCGATTTATCGGTTCTAAGTAGAAGGCGGCCGATTGCCGCTGGCGCAGCCGCGGTCGGAACAAAGCTGTCGGGGCTCCGTTCGTGACGTTGAGCCGATCTCGCCGGATTTCCACGCGGCGAACCCCCTGCAACACAGGGACAGTGGTTTCGACTTGGCCGCCACGGCGTAACGCGAGCCGCTCTCTGCTGCTGCCCACAGGCCACCAATCTAACAATCCTTTGAGACAAGGGAGACAATCATGGCCAGCCCATACATAAATGACCAGACTGCGCGCACCGAAACTGCAGCTGCGCTCGGACGGTTGCTTGCCGACAGCTACATGATCTACCTTAAAACGCAGGGGTTCCATTGGAACGTCGCAGGGCCGCAGTTCGAGCCATTGCATACGCTGTTCCAGGAGCAGTACACCGAACTGGCTCAGGCGATCGACGAGGTTGCCGAACGGATTCGCGCGCTCGGCCCCAAGGCGCCCGGAAGCTTCTCTGAATTCAAGGAATTGACGTCCATCAGCGAAGAGACGGGGGCACCCGCCGCCGACGCGATGATCGCCCAGCTGGTGTCCGACCACTCCACCGCATCTCGTACCGCTCTGCAGGCCGTGGCGGCGGCAGAGTCGCGAGGCGATGTTGCGACCGCCGACCTCGCGACGCAGCGGGTCGCACAACATGAGAAGACCGCCTGGATGCTGAGCAGTCTTCAGGAACGTGGCAACTGACTCCATGGCCCGAGGAATGTCAGCTGTCCGGAGAACCTGCTCGCGACCGTGCAGCGTCGAGCCAACGGATGCCACTCTCTCTCGCTTCAGCTAGGAGGACACCGCGCGATGCCGAAGGCAAAGGAGACGCGCGAGGAGCGTGAAAAGCGGGAACTCGACGACGAGTTGGATCGCCAGCTTCGGGAAACGTTCCCGGCCAGCGATCCACCAAAGATCACGCGCAGCGCCCCAGCGACCCGCATCACGCCGAAGCCGATGACCGACGACAAGGCGAGGGAATGAACACGCCGCGATTCTCCTGTCACGTCGGCGACACTTGACTGGCAATGCTGGTGGTCCGCCCCGAGCAGATGGTGGTCGCCGCATCTCTGGTGCCGTAGCCGGCCAAGCAGTGAGCGATACGCCCGTGCCGGTTCAGGAGCAATTCACGTGAGTGATGAAGAAATCGTCGTCGTCGTGACGAGAATAGCGGCTGCCGTGTTGGTGGGCGGCCTGATCGGGTTGGAGCGGACCTTTCGCGGCCGCCCGGCGGGTTTCAGGACACACGCCCTGGTCAGCATCGCATCCGCCATGCTGATGCTCGTGGCCGTGAGCCAGGGGGAGTGGATGACCGGCGTGCCCGCCGAGGCGATACGGACCGATCCGACCCGGATGGCACAAGGCATCATGACAGGAATCGGATTCCTTGGCGCGGGCGTGATCCTTAAGGAAGGAGCGACGGTGCGCGGCCTGACCACCTCCGCCTCGATCTGGGTGACGGCAGCACTCGGCATACTGATCGGCATCGGCTCCTATGTACCGGCCGTGGTCGGGACCGTGGCGACCGTACTGGTCCTGTCCGCGTTCCGGATTGTGGAGGCCTGGCTGCCCAGCCCGATATACGCACATCACACGATCACGTTCGCGCGTGATGCCGTGCTGCCCGAAGAGGAAGTCCGGAAGCTCGTCGGCCAGCATGGGTTCTCGGTAGAGAGCCTTGCACATCGGTTGGGGGGCGAAAGCAGATCGTTCGAGTACCGGATGGTAATACAGGGTCGCGACCGGGGCGGTGTCGAGCGGCTGTCGCAGCACTTGCGTAAGCTGCCCGAGGTCAAGGAGTTCCGCATCGCGCCGATTGGCGGCTGAGGATCGCTGCCCCACGCGTGCGGCCATCATGGAGAACTTTCGATCACGCTGTCGACGTTGCCCGGTTCACGAGGAAGAACTGCGGCGATGTCGCCCTGGCGCTGGCGTGATCCAGGGCTGCCCGGACAGGCTCAGGCGATCTCGACCCCGGCGTCCTTCATCTTCTCGGTCGTCAGGGCTAGCGAGCCTCCGAGGTCGATCGCCCGACAGCCTTCCATGATCACCCTGGTCTTGAAGCCTAGCTTTACCGCGTCCAGCGCCGAATAGGCGACGCAGTAATCGGTGGCGAGGCCAACGAGAGCCAGCTTCCCGATGCCCCTGTCCCTGAGATAGCCGCCGAGACCGGTCGGCGTGCGATGGTCGTTCTCGAAGAAGGCTGAATAGCTGTCGATACCCCTGCGGAAGCCCTTGCGCACGACGAGTTCGGCCTTCGTCCATTCAAGCTCCGGGTGGAAATCGGCGCCCTTCGTCCCTTGCACGCAATGATCGGGCCACAGCGTCTGCAGGCCATACGGCATTTCGATGTTTGAGAAGAGCTCGCGGCCCGGATGAGTGGACGCAAAACTCGAATGTCCGGCCGGATGCAATCCTGCGTCAGGACCACATGCTCGAATTCATCGACCAGACTCTTGATCAGTGGTACGACTTCGTCTCCGCCGTCGACCGCCAGCGCGCCGCCAAGGCAATAATCGTTCTGCACGTCGATGATGACCAGGACCTCTTCCGCCATTTTCCGCTCCTGTCGCATCCTGCTCGGCGTTGTGGCCAGCCAAGCCCCCGAACGCGGCTCCTACAAGCGGCACCGCCTGGCATGAACGTTTGGCTTGGCTCCCCGGCTTCACCGCCGTCTGTCTGCTATCGCCCATGCTCCGATAGGGCAAGTCATCGGATCCCCTAGGCTCGCGCGATTGCGACGGGTGGGCGATCCTGCATAGAGAACCCGGGCAGCGTCGAGGGCGCGCCACACGTGTCTCGTGGCGGTGATGCGACAACGTTAAAGCACCTGACCGATGGCGATGCCGACGAGGATAACGCCACTCAGCGGGGTGCCGAAGCGGGCCAGATCAAACGACACGATGCTGATTTGCGTCACTCGCAAACCCAGTGCCACACCGATGGAAATCGCCAGTAGGCTGCCGATCGAGGCGGAAAGGGCGACAGCGAGGGCCGACATGTGCAGCAGCCCGGCACCGACGGTTGGCCGAGAGCGCAACCCCCGGAAGCAAGGCCTCAGGAAGGGAGCACACGGCATTCCATTCGGTCTCCCAGTCCCGGTCCTCTGCGGTCGCCTTTTCGAGGAGCCGCTTTCGATCTGCCAGTTCCCGCTCACGGTCACCGAGGGCGAGGCGGAACTGCCTGGTTTCCGATGCCTGATCTACGAATCCTTGCGCGATGATCATCAGGCCTTCGAAGCTGGCTTCCGGATCATGGGAACCGCCGGCAGCGTCGAGGGCAAAGTTGAGACGAGCGAACTGGGAATCGCCATCTGACTTTGCCGCCTCCACGTCCCGCTCAGCCGCACGGACCGCGGCAAGCGCTTCAAGCGCGAGATCCCGCAGCCCGAGCCACGCTTCGAGCCTCTCAGGAGACATGTTGCCGTCCAGTCCCATGCAGCGCAGTGTGTCGGTCACCTGGTCATTGATGCGCTGTAGATCGGACCTTGCTGCGTGCAGCAGTTCGCCCGCGCGGGCAATGTCGGCGTCGAGAACAGCCACACTTTGGAGATCCTGCTGAAGTCGTGCCGTCTCATTGACGTGTCCGAACCGGGATCTCGTGGCCTGATCGTCCTGCCGCAGCGCATCTTCGAAAATGTTGGCTGAGTTCTGGTCCAGGTTCTGGCGATGTGCTGCCAATGCCTCCTCGCGGGCAGCGCGGAGGGCTTCCACTTCCTTGTCTGAGACGACCGCCGATCTCCCTCAATGCGCTGAGTTCAGCGCTCAAATGCCTTCGCTCCGATTCCAGGCGTTCCAGTTCCTGTTCGTGGCGCTCCACCTTCTTCCGGGCTGCCGAGAAATCGGCTTTCCACCCATCGATTGTGAGCCTGTCTGGGACGAGCATGCTTAGGAGTTCTTCTGGGTCGCCCGCCCATGGGCGCAGAGCCCGCACCTTCGAGGCAAGCGTCTCCTGAAGGGAGGCGAGCGTCTGCTCCGCCATTCGAAGACGAGCACGATGATCGTTGGCGCGCACAGCGGATAGGGTAGACGACAGAGTGGCTGACCCGGCATCCGAACTGATGGACAGACCGTGTCCTTTCGCCTCGAACCTTTTCCTCTGCGGCTTCGAATGCTGAGTTAGTGAATGCCTCGTAGCCTGCTACTTCGTCGCTGATCAGGCGCCGCAGCTCAAGCAGTGGATCGCCGGAGGCGGCTTGTGCCGCCATCGGCGCCCGGGCCTCGACCTCGAGCTTTTCGACCCAGCACTGGCCGATAACGGATGCGCGTTCATCCGCCTCGGTCTTGAGAAGATCCATGTCGCGGCGCATCCGCCGGGCGAGGGGGGTCGTCCCGGTGATCCGAACGCGCGAGACCAGATGATCGGAAGCGGCCTCACTCCGCGCCCGTTCCAGTACCCTTTCGATCTCCTTTGCCAAGGCAGCCCAGTCGTCAATCTTGCTCGCGTTAACTTCAATCCGCTCGAACTGAGCGACGCTCGTGAAGCGCTCCTGGACCTGAACTGAGAGATCATCGGTGATCGTGACGAGCGTTACGGATTTGGCGCCGGCTTCATTGATGTCGCGCCCTTGAGGTATGCCGGGTCACCACGGTGCATTGTCCGTCGACGACAGAGCGCTTGTGAATGTGGTCCAAGGCCCAATAGCGGAAGCCAGTCCCGTGGAGATCGGAGAGGCTGCACGGGGCATACGGATTGTGCCCGCTCGAGCCGGAGAGGCTGGTGTGCATGATGCCGATGTTGAATGCGTCCTCGACAGGCGGCTTATACTTGCCGACCAGGCTTTCGGGGACGTGCGGGTCCGCGAAGCTCAGTCCATGGATTACCACCGGGAAATGTCCGGGCTCGCGGTCAACGGCGATGGCTTCGGCGCGTCCGGAGAACACTTTGACCGTCTCCGGGAAAACAAGCTCTTTGGTGATCTGCGAGAGAGCATCGTGATTGCCGCGGATGATGAAAACCCGGATTCCCGCTTCGTGAAGCCGGCGAACCTGCTCGGCGAGAAACCGGGCGGTTTTCATCGAGGTCTGCTCGTCATCATAGAGATCGCCGGCCAACAGCAGCGCGTCCACCTGCTCTCGAAGGCAAAGATCGACGATCCGAACGAATGCCTGCCGGGTGGCGTTTCCGATCAGGTCGGCTAAGTCGGAATTCCGCATTGCCAGAGATCTGAGCGGAGAATCCAGGTGAACATCCGCTGCGTGAACGAACCGATACGCCAATGGCCTGCCTCTCGTTCCAATCTTACCAGCGATTGCCGGGTGACGGTACGATCGCGCATCTAGCAGTAGCGGATGACAGAACCTGTCACCATGTCCCCAGGAAACTGCACGGGCAGAACAATGAGCTCATCATTCACACGGAAGGCGCAGTTCTAGCGGCAGAGAGCAGACGGCTTCAAAGATTCGTCACGCCAGAGTTTGACGGCAGGTTTGCGCACACAAGCGGCCGTAGAGGTATGTCCTACCGCTTCCCGAAACCCGACACTGACCGGCTTCCCAACTTTGCAAGACAAGGCAGTTGACAGCGCAAACGGGAGGCGCATAGATGGTCCGTATGTAAGACCTTACGTCCGATAATCGGACCCGAGAAGCCTCGCAGACCAAAATGACAGCTAGCCTCGGCCAAAGCGAACAAAGCCTTTCCGTGACGAAGGCGATCACGATTCTGAGCGCTGTGGCCGACGCGCAAGTCCCGCCCACGGTTTCGGAGATCATCGCCAAGGTCGGGTTCAGCAAGACGGTTGTGTTGAGGATGATCGCGACGCTGACCGCCCATCGGCTGCTGGAGCGGGATGTCCAATCCAACCGCTACATGCTGGGGACCGGTCTCATCACGCTGGCCCACACCGCGATCAGCAAGCATCCGCTTTCGCTGCGGGCGGCGCCGATCCTGTCGGAAATCGTGCGGAGCACGGGCGATATCGGGCTGCTGATGGTCGAGGACCGCGGGATGTCCCTCTGCATCGAGCGGAAGGTGGGGGCGTCACCAATAGCCACGGTGGGCACGAATATCGGCACGCGATCTCCGCTTCACTGCGGCGGCGGGCCGTTTGCGCTGCTGGCGTTTTCCTCCGATGAGTTCATCTCGGAGTATCTGAGCCAGCCGCTCGAGGCGCGGACCGCGGCAACAGTTACGGATCCCGAAAAGATCTGGGACCGGATCAGGGAAGCCCGCGAAAATGGCTACACGATCGGCAACGAGGACCTGTTCCAATACGTCGTCGCTGTCGGAGTTCCCATCCGGGATGCCGGCGGGAAATTGCTCGGCAGCCTGAGCATTGGGAGCATCAATCATCGCTACCCCGCTGAGCGCTGCCGGGAAATCGGAATCGAGTTGAGGGATCTTTGCAGGGATCTCGTCTGATCATGAACCGGAGGAAATGTATGAACTTCGAGGGATTAATCGCAGGAACGATTGCTGGGCTCGTGCTCGCCGCAGGTTCTGCGCAGGCGCAGCAGGCCGAAAACAAGCTGAGGTGGTCTAGCACCGTCTCGATCACGGCTCCGGACCCGTATTACAACTTTCACCGCGAAGCGATGATCCTCAACGGGCAGCTGGTCTGGGACACGCTGATCTACCGCAACCCGCAGACGGGCGAATACGAGCCCTTGCTGGCGACGTCGTGGAAGTGGATCGACGATGTCACGCTGGAATTCGTCCTGCGTGAGGACGTGAAGTTCCACGATGGTCGATCGCTGACGTCCAAGGATGTGGTCTATACCTATAACTACATCTCCGACCCTGCGAACAAGATCAATGTCCAGAGCAACGTCAACTGGATCAAGAACGCTGAGGAAATCGACGAGAAGACGGTCCGGCTCAATCTCAAATCGGCGTTCCCACCCGCGCTCGAATATGTCGCCAGCCTGCACGCGATCCTGCCGGATGGCTTTTTCGGAAACGATGGCAAGGCGGGCAGCAATGGCGGCCTGATCGGCACCGGCCCTTACAAATTTGATGAATTCGTGCCCGGGTCGACCATGCAACTGTCGCGTTGGGACGGGTATTTCGATGGCAGCCCGAAGGGCAAGCCGAACTTCAGCGAGGTCGAGTACCGGGCGATCCCCGATCCCTCGACGCAGATGGCCGAGCTCCTGAGCGGCGGGCTCGACTGGATTTGGTACGTGCCGAAGGACCAGGCCGGACCGCTGTCCACCATGCCTGGGGTGGTGGTGAATCCTGCCGAAACAATGCGCATCTCGTTCCTGTCGTACAATGTTCGCGACATGGAAGGCGGCAATCCCCTGCAGGACATTCGAGTGCGCCAGGCGATCGCGCATGCCATCGACCGCGACACCATCGTCAAGCAGGTCGTCGGCCAAGGATCGACCGCGATCACTGCGCCCTGCTTCCGCACCCAGTTCGGTTGCCAGCAGGAAGTGACCCAGCATCCCTACGACCCCGAGAAGGCGAAGGCTCTCCTTGCAGAAGCTGGCTACGCGGACGGCGTGACGCTTGACCTGGTCGCAAACTCGAGTCGGGACAGGGCGTGGGTCGAATCGGTAGCCGGGTATCTGAGTGCCGTCGGCATCAAGACCAACGTCCAACTCCTACAGTACGCGGCCGCCTCGGAAAGGATGGCGAGCAACAGAACCCACCTGTTTATGGGCGACTGGGGCTCCTATGGCATCAACGACGTTTCCGCGCTGCTGAACAACTTCTTCACCTTCACGCCCGACGACATGGCGCGCGACGAGACCGTTTCGAATGCGTTGAAGGCGGCAGCTGCCACCATCGACAAGGATACGCGCATCGAGAATTACGACGTCGCGACAAAACGCATTGCGGAGCAGGTGTATTGGCATCCGCTTTGGACCAATCCCACCACCTACGCCCATCAGGCGGACCTGGAGTTCCAGGCGTTCCCCGACGAGAACCCACGCTTCTTCCAAGTGAAGTGGAAGGACTGAAGTCAAAACGTCGGGCGTAACACGGGGGATAACACCGATGCTCGTTTTCGCGCTCAAGCGCTTTGTTGTTGGCATACTGGTCATGCTGGCGGTCTCGACGATCACCTTCACATTGACCAATGTGGCCGCCGACCCGGCGCGAACGATTGCGGGTGAAGGTGCATCTGCCGCGGATGTCGAAGCCATACGTGAGGCGTATGGCTTCGACCGCCCGATCATCGTCCGCTACGGCGAGTGGCTGGGCGGAGCGCTGAGGGCTGATCTCGGCGACTCCTACCGGCAGCGCCGTCCCGTCGTGGACGTCGTGATGGAGCGGCTTCCCGTCACCATGTCCCTTGGAGGACTGGCTTTCGCAATCGCGATCCTCGCCGCCATTCCCCTTGGCATCATAGCAGGACTACGGCCTAACTCCTGGATCGACAGGGCCTCGCTGACCTTCGCTCTCATCGGGCAGGCAATGCCGACATTCTGGTTTGCCCTGCTCGGCATCGTTGTCTTCAGCGTCACGCTGAAATGGCTACCGGTTTCCGGGTCGTCGTCGCTGTCCCACTTCGTTCTTCCTGCCGTCGTACTCGCCTATTACGCGACGCCGACCCTGATGCGGCTCACGCGTGCAGGCATGATCGAGGTCATGCAATCCGACTATATCCGCACCGCCAAGGCCAAGGGGCTGCGCACCGGAAAGATCGTGCTCAAGCACGCCTTGCGGAACGCAATCCTCCCGCTGGTTTCGGTGGCAGCCGTCCAGTTCGGCTTCATGCTCGGCGGCTCGGTCGTCGTCGAGACCATCTTCGCCATGCGGGGCGTCGGCTACCTGGCATGGGAATCCATCACCTATTCGGACCTGCCGGTCGTGCAGGCAATCGTCCTGACCATCGCGGCCATTTACGTTGTCCTGACGCTCGCGGCCGACATCATGAACGCCTGGCTCGACCCTCGCCTGCGCTCGAACTGAGAGTCCTCCCATGTCGCAAGCCACCTCGGAAGCTCCCGTGAGCACATTTGCCGCGCCGCGTTTCCCGATACGCCGGATGCTTCGCCACCGGAGCTTCGTGATCGGTGCCGCAGGTCTCGGGCTGATCGTTATCCTCGCCGCGGCAGCACCGTTGATCACCTGGCACGATCCCTATGCACAGGACCTGATGAACCGACGTATTCCCCCCATCTGGTATGCCTGGTTCTGGGATCATCCGTCGGCCGGATGGCATCACCCGCTCGGAACGGACAATCTAGGCCGCGACTACTGGGCAAGGCTTGTCTACGGAGCGCGGATATCGCTCCTGATCGGGTTTTCGGCAACGCTCGTGTCGGGCCTGATCGGAACGTTCCTGGGAGTTGCAGCCGGCTATTTCGGCGGCCGTGTCGATTTGGTGATCTCCTTCATCATCACGACCAGACTGGCCATGCCCGTGATCCTGGTCGCACTTGCGACCGTTGCCCTTCTGAATTCGACGCTACTCGTGATCACCATGGTCCTGGGTCTCCTGTTATGGGACAGGTTTGCGGTGGTCATGCGATCGGCAACGATGCAGGCGCGATCTCAGGAATACGTAACCGCCGCGAAGGCCATAGGCTGTTCGACGCCGCGAATTATCCTGACCGAAATCCTGCCGAATGTCGCTGCCGCCTTCACCGTCATCGCCACCATCGAGATGGCCACAGCGGTTCTGTACGAAGCGGCCTTGTCCTTCCTCGGCCTTGGCGTGCAGCCGCCGCTTCCCTCATGGGGCCTTATGCTTGCCGAGGCCAAGGAGGACATCTTCTTTTCGCCATGGATGATAACGCTGCCGGGTATTGCGCTGTTCGTCCTTCTTCTTTCCATCAACCTTCTCGGTGACGGCATCCGGGACCTGAGTGCTCCAGGAGGTCGGTCGTGATCGATGCTTCAGCGACGGCCGTAGCCGTCAAGCCTCTCCGCGCGCAAACCGTCCTTGAGGTGAAGGGGCTGGACGTCCGGCTTCCGACACAGAGCGGCATTCTGCATGCCGTACGAGGGGTGAGCTTCGACGTTGCACTCGGCGAGACGGTCTGCGTGGTCGGCGAGTCCGGCTGCGGCAAATCGATGACATCGCTGGCCATCATGGGTCTGCTGCCGAATGGAGCGGTCCGAACGGCGGACAGGTTGGCATTTTCCGGCAAGGATCTCACGGGCCTGACGGAAAGGCAGATGTCGGATCTTCGTGGCGACAAGCTGTCGATGATCTTCCAGGAGCCGATGACAACGCTCAATCCGGTCTACACCATAGGCGACCAGCTCACCGAACCGCTGTTCCGCCACCGTAGGATCGGCCGGCAAGAAGCTTATGAGAAGGCCGAAGCCATCCTGGAAAGGGTGGGCATAAGCGGGGCAAAGCGCCGCCTGGGCCAGTACCCTCACCAGTTGTCAGGCGGACTTCGCCAGCGCGTGGTCATCGCCATGGCCTTGATGTGCGAGCCACAACTGGTCATTGCGGACGAGCCGACCACCGCCCTCGACGTGACCATCCAGGCCCAGATCCTGCATCTCCTGAAGCAGCTTCAGCGCGAATTCGGCATGGGCATGCTCTTTATCACGCATGACCTCGGATTGGTCGCGCGCTTGGCCGACCGCGTGGTGGTCATGTATGCCGGACAGGTCGTCGAAAGTGGCCCTGCCAAGGACATTTTCGAGAGGCCGGTGCATCCCTATACCCAAGGCTTGCTGCGATGCATTCCGATCCCTGGACGCACCGAGCGCGGTGGCCGGCTAGGTGCCATTCCAGGCATGGTACCGAGCCTGATCGGTGGAATTGAGGGGTGCAGCTTTCGGAGCCGCTGCCCGGCCGCCCTGCCCCGATGCGCCAACGAGACCATTGAACTCCAAGACCTGAACGGCAGCCATTCCTACCGCTGCGTGCTCGATGCGGCTGCGGGCAATGATGCCTGGAAGAGGAACGCCGGCTCGATGGAGAAAACGGCATGAGCGGGCAGTCGACCGTACTGGAGGTCCAGGACGTCACCCGGACCTATCAGGTCTCTCACGGACTCTTCGGGGGCAATAAGGAACTGCGAGCGCTGCGCGGCGTCACTCTTTCGCTGAAGAAAGGGGAAGTGCTTGGCATCGTTGGGGAGTCCGGCTGCGGAAAGTCAACGCTCGCCCGGCTGCTGCTGGCTTTGGACAAGCCGACGACGGGAGACATCCTCCTTGACGGACGTCCGGTCAGCAAGACCAAGACCGGCATCATCTCCCGCAAGGTCCAGCCGATATTCCAGGACCCCTACTCCTCGCTCAATCCCCGCAAGACGATTGGCTCGATCATCACCCTGCCGCTCAGGGTGCACAAGATCGGCAATGCCGCTTCACAGCGTGAAGCCATGCTCGAGATCATGGATCGCGTCGGGCTTTCGACGAGATTCATCAATTCCTATCCGAACCAACTGTCGGGCGGACAAAGGCAGCGTGTGGCAATCGCCCGAGCGCTGATCATGAAGCCCGAAGTCGTCATCTGCGATGAGCCGACATCGGCCCTGGACGTGTCGGTGCAGTCGCAGATCCTGAACATGCTTCAGGATCTGCAGGTCAAGTACAACCTCACTTATGTCTTCATCAGCCACAATCTGGCAGTGGTCGAGCACATAGCCACCCGAGTGGCTGTCATGTATTTCGGCCGTATCGTCGAGCAGGCGGAAACCGAAGCCTTCTTCCGCAATCCCCGCCACCCCTACAGCCAAGCCCTACTGGGGTCCGTGCTCACGCCGGACCCGGAACTGGGCGTCCCCGATCCTGATCTCGGTACCGTCTTCCCCGATCCACTCAACCCGCCAGTGGGCTGCGCATTCCATCCCAGATGCCCGAAGCGAGTGACGGTCTGCGACCAGCGCCATCCCGAACCGACAGGTGACCGGGACGACTTCGTCGAATGTCACCTCTTCGGTCCCGCCAACTCGTAGCCTTTTCAACTGGAGACATTTTCATGAAGAGACGCGACTCTATGGTCGTGGCCCCGCAACCAGAGGCTGTCGAGGCCGGAGCAGAGATACTGAAGTCCGGTGGTAACGCGGTAGACGCGGCGATTGCCTGCGCCCTTGTCCAGGGCGTCGTGGACCCGATGATGTGCGGCATTGCCGGTTTCGGCAGCATGGGTGTCTACGCCCCCTCTCAGGGCCGTCATAAATATATCGACTTCCATGCGCCCGCACCGCTCGCCGCGCGTGACGATATGTGGGAGGACTTGATCGAAGGCGAGGCCCGGGACGGTTATGGCTTCATCCTCGCAGGCCGGGTTAACGACATTGGCTACCAGTCGGCCTGCGTGCCAGCCTCCCTGCGCGCCTATGAACTGGCTCACTCGCAATATGGCAGCCTCCCCTGGGCGGAAGTCATGGCACCTTCCATCGACTGGGCGAAAAAGGGCTGGACGGTCCGGCCGCACGTTCATGCGTTCTGGTCTGACGAAGGAAAGATGGGACGTGTCGCAAACCATGAGCGGCTCAGACACACGCCGTCTGGACGCGCGCTCTATTGCCGGGAGGACGGAAGCCCGAAGATGGTTGGCGATCTGGTGATCAATCCGGATCTGGCCAACACGCTGGAAGCGATCGCTCGCGAGGGCGCCGATGTTTTCTACAAGGGCGACATCGCCGGACTGATCGCTGAAGACATGAAGGCGAATGGCGGACTGATCTCGCGCGAGGATCTGGCGACCTACCAGCCGAAGGTCCTCGATCCACTCTGGGGTGAATACCGAGGCTACAGGGTCGCGACGAACCATCCTCCGGGTGGCGGCATCATGCTGCTTCAGATGCTCAACATTCTCGAAAATTTCGACCTGAGGGACATCGGTCACAACACCGACGAGTACATCCGCATCGTCTGCGAGGCGATGAAATATGCCACCATCGACAAGGACAGGTTCGTGGGCGATCCGGATTTCGTCGACGTCCCGGTAAGCCGTCTCGCGGCCAAGGATTATGCGAAGGAACTCGCCGACAGGATTCGCGCCGGCGATAAGGCTGACGTTCCGCGTTTCAACTCCGGTCTGCCGAGCAAGGACACGACTCACATCAGCATTGTCGATCGCGACGGCAATTGCGTGACCATGACCCATTCGCTTGGCATGCCCTCGGGCGTCGTCACCAAGGGTCTGGGATTCATGCACAATGGCTGCATGGGCGTGTTTGATCCGCGGCCGGGCCGCGCCGGCTCGATCGCCCCGGGCAAGGCGCGGTTCAGCTCGATCTGCCCCTCGATCATTTTCAAGGACGGCGAGCCCTACGTCGTCGTGGGAGCGCCTGGCGCCACCCAGATCGCAATGGGCGTTCTCCAGTCGATCCTCAACGTCCTCGATTTCGACATGACGATGAGCGAGGCGGTCTCCTCCCCCCGCTTCTCGGCCACCAGCAATGCGATCGACGTGACCAACCGCATCCCGCGTTTCGTAACCCGCGCGCTCGAGGAGAAGGGCTATGAGGTTATTCGCAGCCCTCTGAGCTTCAGCATCGCATGGGTTCATGGCATCCGCATCGTCGATGGAATAGCGGATGGCGGAGCCGATCCCGGGGCAGACGGGATGGCCCTGGCGGTCTGACTGCCGCCGAAGGGTTAACCAGGCTCAATCCGGGCCGCCGGAGCGGCTTGGCGAGTCGCATGTACAGGGCCAGCGATGCTGTCGCTGGCCCTCCGGGGAGAAGTCAGGATACCGAATGTTTTACGAACCTTCGAAGGGTCATCCCCTGCCTTGGGATCCATTCAAGGCGATCGTGGCTCCTCGGCCGATCGGCTGGATTTCAACTGTGGATCGCGACGGCCGGGCGAATTTGGCGCCCTACAGCTTCTTTTCCATTGTTCAAGGCAGACCTCCCATGGTCTCCTTCGCGAGTGAGGGCCTGAAAGACAGTGTCGTGAATGCCCGCGATACCGGGGAGTTCGTCGCCAATTTGGTGACAGCCAAGAACATCGACGCCATGAACGCATCGTCGAAATCCTTGCCCCATGGTGAGAGCGAGTTCGAATATGCCGAACTGGAGACGGCACCGTCGTCCCTGGTGAAGCCGCCGCGTGTCAGATCGAGCCCAGCCTCGCTTGAATGCGTGGTAACCGACTTTTTCGTCCTCAAGGACAGGAGCGGGCGCGCTCTGGATGGTTTCCTGGTCATAGGAGAAGTCATCGGCGTGCATATCGATCACGCGCTCCTGCAGGACGGCCGGTTCATGACCGAAAATGCCGAAGTCGTCGCAAGGTGCGGATACAGAGACTATGCGAACGTGACCGATATGTTCACGCTGATCCGGCCCGACGATAGGGATGGTTCGCTGCCTGGGCTATAGCGAGTTCAGCAGAGAGTGATGGGCGCGAAGCCATAGGTGTTATCCCGCTAGCCGCAACGGGAACGTCGGCCTTTGGAGACCTGGAGCCTCGAAGCTGCCGGTCCGCTCCCGTGCGCAGAGCTGTCGGACGGCTTCAACGGCCGAAAACGGACGGCTTTTTGCTTGGGCGAGACGTAAGCGGTCGTTCGTCGTGGGGATCAAATGAGCCCGCGCGCCACGGTATCCGGCCTGGAGGGAAGCTAACTGAGAAGCACGGTTGTAGGCGCGATGGGCTAGGACCATCTGTAGCGCATGGCAAGACAACCAAAACAGCGGCCGCCAATGAGGCTTGTTCAGCAGTGGCCAATCTCGCCTTCGGCAACGCTCGGGTCGGCCGTCCGGGCGAAGGGAATTCTCCTCGAAGTGCGTGCACGCTTGCCTTTCGCTACGCGGAAGCTCCTCGATGTTGAGACCGGGTCGCTGGTCCTTCGCGTTCCGGAAGACGACGACTATGATTACCATGACGTCGTCGACTCCGTGACGGACACACTCGTCGGGATCGAGGATCTGCCCGTGATCCCCCGGGAGGTTGAGGACATCCTAACGATCACATCCGCCGAGCGACATCGCTGGCTGAAAGACGGCAGGCTACAGAGCGCGGGCACGCGGACCGTGAAATTGCGTGGCCGCGCGCGGAAGATCACGTTCCATGTGTTCGAGCCTCGTCACATCGAGGACGTGCTCGATCGCGACATGCCTTCGCTATGGCGCGAACAGGATGCCCTTGCAGCAGCTGAGAACCGCCGTCGCGCGGCGGGAAAGGCTGCGCTGACTCGGGCCGGAAAGCTGGCTCGAAAGAAGGACTCGGCTTCCAGCCCGGAGCCGTCGGATGCGGCATCCCCGAGGCTTAAAGGGTGGGAAGAGTTCGATCTCGATGGGCTTCTAAGGTGATGAAATCGGCCTCCCTGTCGGGCATCACCCCTCCGACATTCGTTTGGCCGCGCGGTCTGCAGGATACACGACGGTGCCGCTTTGAAAGACCGCTCCAGCCGTCGGGACAGCCTCCTCCGTGCGACCTCTCGCCATCAGGTGGTAAACTTCCATCCCACGGGCGAGTAGGTGGTCCGCGATGATACGGCGATGACACCGCCGCCAAACCGCTTCGGAGCACATGATCGCGCAGCGGCGCTCCTCACCGAGCCTGGTGAGGTGGTCGAGGCCCGTATGACGGCAGTAGCGCTAGTTGCGCGGACATCCGGGTCGCTGGTCGTTCAGCTGTGTCGCAGGCCGCAGTAGCCGCAAGCAGCGCTTAGTTCATCAAAGGGTGAGGTCTGAAGCGGTAAGCATCCACTCCGGGATGCGGGATGGACCAGCCGCAGACGTGGACGGGATAATCACAGAATTCCGTCGACGGGAGCGGTGTGAAACGATTCTACACCGTATCGTCGCCCTGACCCCCTGCGCCTCCTGCTTTGATAGACTGTCAATCGGCGCGCAAAACTGACCCCTGATCGGCGTCCAATTTTGACCCCCTTATTGTAGGGCGACGGTGAGCGCC
>NZ_JABVCF010000027.1 GCF_014595955.1 Pseudaminobacter soli (ex Zhang et al. 2022) | reverse complement strand
AACGCTATCCGAACGGCTACACCTGCCATTTCCCGCGACCGAACTGGAAGCTGCCACGGCGCGAGGAAAGCCGCCGCGCCGGATAGTTTCCCACAAGGGCCGACGGCGCGCATAGAGACTGCCTTACGCAGGTTGAAAGACTTCCGGCGCATCGCCATCCCCTACGGCAAAGCTGCACGCAACTTCTCTCTGCGGTGCCCATGGATATGAAGGGTCGTTGCACGACTGGGGTGAGACTCGGTGGAACTCGGTTGCAGCGCTGACTGTCAAACATGGGATGCGTGTGGGCAAGCGCGCGAGAGCCGATCGAGGGGCGGCTCTCGGGCTTGAAGTGCATTCCCCGACGCAGACCTGCCGCGCGGACGGCCTTGATCATCTCGCTGGGTTGTGCCGGCGGGCGTGGAGGAAAGCGGCAGGAATGCCCTGGGGACCTTGCGGCGTTCGGCACAGGCAACCAGTCCGTAGATGGATTCGGCCGCGTATCCTTGGCTCAAATTGTTGACAATGGTGTCCGATTGCAGCTTTTCAGGCCCATGGATTCGATGACGGAGATTATGGGGGTGCTGCGCGCGGGCCGGGCCCTGCTGGGCCTGAGCCAGGAGGAATTGGCCGGGCTCGCGGGCGTCAGCCGGCAGATCGTCGTCAGGATCGAGAAGGGGGAGAGCAATGTCCTCGTAGACGCGATCGACAAGGTGCGCTCCGCCCTGGAGGCGGGCGGCGTCATCTTCATCGATGGAAGTCCAGAGCGTGGTCCGGGCGTCGCGATGACGCGTCGCCCTGACCTCGGGCTGCCGGTTGTGAGTTCCCCGCCGGACCGACTCTGACGGTGGTCTCGGCCGCGGCTGCACCGGCGCCGTCGCTGCGGCTGTCAACTGGCCGGCGGGGCGGTCACCGAGCGTCCCGGCTCGCGCTTTCGGCGCGCGGCCGGCTCGGCTTCGCCGTGACGATCCTGAAGTGCCATTCTGCCGCGAGCACCGCACTGGAAGGAGCATTTGCTGAAAGAGCCCCGGGAGAGAGTGCGCGAGTTCCACCGGCACGAGCAGGAGGCGCTCGAAGCTTCGATCCGGTCAGAGTACCAGGAATGGTTCGATTTCAAGCGCATCAGCGGCCGGCGGTTCGGGGAGACCCTTATCCGCTGGCCCGAGGTGAACTGGGAGGCGGGCGAGATAGCGGCCAAGGGGAAGGGAGACCGATGGGTGTGGACGCCGATCACGCCAACCATCCGCGCGATCCTCGAATCGTGCAGGGGGCAGACTTTCCCGAGATGGAGCACATCATTCTTAATCCTGCATGTCAGTTTGGATGTGACTGGCTTCTGCCATCCGCGTGCGGGTGTTACGGCCCTCAATAACGCATCCATCAAGGGAGCGGTCGGGCACTTCGCGGACACTCTTCTCGGCGAATCATTCCGAACTCGCATGTGAATAGTTTGGAAGGATTTAGGCTCGGATAGTAGTGCGTGAGCCAATAAACGGCATCTCCAGGAGAAAGCGACATGCGCGGACTCGTCCTATCCATCGTGGCAGTCGTACTCGCTCTTACCCTGCCGGCCTCTGCAGAGACGAAGACCATCTGCACCCTGATTGCCGACGCCGACAGCGGACGAACCCTCGTCGAAGAAGGCGATTGCGCAAAGCGAATGTCACCCGCCTCCTCCTTCAAGATCGCCATCAGCCTGATGGGGTTCGACGCAGGTATTCTGACATCGCCCTCGGCGCCGGAACTCCCGTTCCGCAAAGGCTACGCCAGTTGGCGGCCCGAGTGGAAGCGGCCCGCGACGCCTGCGCGTTGGATGAAGTATTCGGTCGTCTGGTACTCGCAGCAGGTCACCCAACGGCTCGGAGAAAAGCGTTTCAAAGGCTATGTCGAGAAGTTCGGGTACGGAAACCGGGATGTCTCGGGCGATCCGGGAAAAGCCAACGGACTGACGAACGCTTGGCTAAGTTCCTCCCTCCAGATCTCGCCGGCTGAGCAGGTCGACTTTCTTCGCAAGCTTGTACGCCGCGAACTGCCGGTCAGCGAGGCGGCACTCGCCAATACCGCCGCTATTTTGGACTATGGAGTGCAGCCTGGCGGGTGGCAGACCTACGGCAAGACCGGGACGGGAATACCGCGCGGCGCCGATGGCCGTTCGCTAAAGGATGAGCGCTTCGGCTGGTTCGTGGGCTGGGCGCAGCGCGATGGCCGCACCGTCGTCTTTGCGCGGCTCATCAAGGACAGCCCACGACAGTCCACGCCGCAAGGGCTGCAGGCGCGCGACGGTCTGATGGCCGATCTGTTCGGCGAAAAGAGCCCACTCGACTGAAACGCCGCCGCGTGCAAGCTATGATCTTGTCTCGACGTCAGGTGCCCGATCTCGAGTTTGCATAACATTTTACCGAATTTGTTAGCGGCTTATCGACCATCTCGGCACACGCGGGCTTAACACAGCCTGCGTACGATCCCAATTTGGTGGACGGTGGAGTGGTACGGCCGATGTTTGTCGAGCGGGGCGAGACCCCTGGAGAAAACACGACCCAGGAGCGGCGCGACGCAGCTCAGAACGACAAGCGCATCCTGGGCCATGTCGTGCAGTGCGACGGCGCGCGCGCGACGATCGCCGCCTTTGCCGATACGGATGAGGGCGCCGTGACCGGCGAATGGACGGTCGGCAAGATGATGTCCATCAATCTCGGGTCGATCAGGACGGTTGGACTGGTCTATTCGATCGGCAAGGCCGAGCACGTCTGGAATATCGACAGCAAGAACGCGATCGAGGTCGGCGTCGAACTCGTCGGCGAGGTCCGCGACAGCGAGCCGCCCAATCCGCCGGTCTTCGACCGCGGCATCACGCAATACCCGCACATCGGCGCCATCGCCCACCGCATCCGCGCACGCGACCTGCAGGCGGTCTACGATCTCGCCGGCCGGCCGGCGGTCACCATCGGTTCGCTGTCGCAGGACGAGTCCGTCGAGGCGCGCATCGCCATCGACGATACCCTGTCCCGCCATGTCGCTATCGTCGGCACCACCGGCGTTGGCAAATCCACGACCGTCGCCCTGCTCATGCGCAAAACGATCGAGGCGCGCCCGGACCTGCGCATCCTGGTGCTGGACCCGCACAACGAATTCGCTGGCGCGCTTGCCGAGCATGCCGTGCGCATCGACACCAATTCGATGGAGTTGCCCTTCTGGCTGTTCCGCCTCGAGGAACTGGCCGAAGTGCTGTTCCGCGGCCGCGAACTCGTGCCGGAGGAGGTCGACATCCTGCGCGACCTTATTCCGCTGGCCAAGGCCTCATACCGGCAGGGCCAGTCCGGCTCGGTGATGCGGCGCAGCCAGGACGCCGTCACCGCGGACACGCCCGTCCCCTACCGCATGGCCGACCTGATCCGGCTCCTCGACGAGCGCACGGGATTGCTGGAAAGCAAGCACGACCGCCCTGCCCTCAAGTCGCTGCGCACGCGCATCGAAGCCGCGCTCGTCGACCCGCGCTATCGGTTCATGTTCGCCTCGCGGATCATCGAGGATTCGATCCACGAGACGATCGGCAAGATTTTCCGCGTTCCGAGCAACGGCAAGCCGGTGACATGCTTCGAGATGGCGGGGCTGCCGTCGGAGGTCGTGAACGCGGTCTGCTCCGTGCTGGCGCGGCTCGCCTTCGACCTTGCGGTATGGAGCGACGGCAGGCTGAAGCTGCTCCTGATGTGCGAGGAGGCGCATCGCTACATTCCGTCCGATCCGCGCCTCGGTTTTGCGCCGACCCGCCATGCGCTGTCGCGCATCGCCAAGGAGGGCCGCAAATACGGCTGCTACCTCGGCGTGGTCACGCAGCGGCCGGGCGAACTCGATCCGACGATCCTGTCGCAGTGCTCGACCATCTTCGCCATGCGGCTTGCCAACGAGCAGGACCAGGCCATCATCAAGTCGGCGATCGCCGACTCCTCGGCCTCGAGCCTTTCGTTCCTGTCCTCGATGGGGCAGCGCGAGGCGATCGCGTTCGGCGAGGGCGTCGCCACGACGATGCGCCTGAAATTCGAGAAGCTTCCGCCGGAGAAGATCCCGGGCCGGGGCAAGAACCGGCGAGAGGAACTCGCTTCGGCCGACCTCGGCGACGTCGACCTCGGTCAGATTGTCGATCGCATGAGAAACCAGTATCGGCCGGTAACGAATAGCTTCGGAATGGCGGAGCTTGCCGAACCAACCCCGCAGCCCGGCGATCTCGGCTATCAGAGGCCCGAGCCTGCACCGATGCAGGCCGGCGAGCCGGCCTATCGCAGGCCGGAGATTGCGGACCCGCGCTTTGCCGAGCCGGCTCTCCGCAGGCCGGCGGCTGCGGCCCCGCCGAGCCATGGCGCAGAGCGGCAGGAGCCCAGGACGGAAAACCGCAACGCATCATTCGGCCTGCGAACACGTTCGTGAGTAGGCTGCCGGCTGGGGATCGGCGCCACCGTCTCAACCTGAAGGGTTGAGTTCCTCCAACTCGAGCGCATCGTGGGGTCCACCCCGTCGTCCAGCGGCCTACGCCGACACGCGGTTCCGGCCTTCCTTCTTGGCATGGTAGAGTTGCTGGTCGGCTCGGCGGAAGAACTCCTCGGCACTTTCCTTCCCGTCCCAAAGGGCAAGACCGACGCTCGAGGTGATTCTCAGGCGGACATTGCCGGCCAGGATCGGCAGGGCGGCAATACCATCGCGGATTCGGTCGGCGAGGCGGACCATGCCGTCCATGTCCATATTGGGCGCGACGACGGCAAACTCCTCGCCGCCGAGGCGGGCGACGACATCGTGGTAGCGGGTCATCTCCTTGAGGCAGCGACCCACTGTCCGGAGCACTTCATCGCCTACGTCGTGGCCGTGCGTATCGTTGACCTGCTTGAAGTGGTCGAGGTCGAATACCATCAACCCGACGGGCCTGTCGATCCTGCCGAATTCCTGGAGGTATGCCTCCAATGCCTCATCGAAATACCGCCGGTTGTGCATGCCGGTCAGTGGATCGGTGAGCGCTGCGTGCTTCAGCGTTTCGGAGCGGGCGCTGAGGGACTGGGTCATTTCCCGCAGCTTCACTTCTTCCCGAGCCTGGCCCCGAATCTGCGGGTAGATGAAGAACGCCCCGAAAAACAGTGCCACCGCGACCAGCACGCCGCTGGCGAGCAGGAGGTTTTTCAGGAGGGCGAGGTCGATAGGAAGGTCGCCCGCAGCAGGCATCCCGGCCGGAATAGCGTGGTACGAATAGACAACCAGCCCGCCCGCCACGAGAACGACGGCCATGAAGACGAAGAAGGCCGATTCTGATTTGTGGAATTGCATCGCTTCTTCCGAACGGGGCGGGGCCTCTTCGTTATCGCACCTCCAGGCTTATGGGACGTTAATGCCGGCTGCATGACCACAAGACCGCCGCGCTGACATGCAGGCTGACCTGTAGTCAGAGCTGGATTTCGTCCGGCGAGCGGACCCTCGTCCACTCCGGGCCGAACTGGTTGCGGAACCACGTCGTCTGGCGCTTGGCATATTGCCGCGTCGCGATCTTGGCTCGGAGAATCGCCTCTTCCTCCGAGATTTCCCCACGTGCGGCCGCGGACAGTTCTCTCACGCCGATCGCCTTCATCGCCGGCAGCGCCGGGTCAAGCTCCAGCCGAACCAGAGCGGCGACCTCATCCCGCGCGCCCCGCTCCAGCATGTGGTCGAAGCGAGCATCGATGCGCCCGACCAGATCGGCGCGATCAGGCTCGATGACATAGGCCCGGAGACTGGCCGGGTCGACGAGTGGGCGACCCAACGTCCGCTGCCACTCTACTATCGACCGTCCGGAACTCTCCAGCACCTCCAGTGCGCGCACGATCCGCTGCGCATCGGTCGGCCCGATCCGAGCGGCGGCGTCCGGATCCTCTCGGGATAGCAGCCGGTGCAGTTTTTGCGGTCCCTGCTCCGTCAGTTCGTAGCGCCATCGCTCCCGGATTCGGTCCGGAACATCCGGCATCTCCGAAAGCCCTGAGAGCAAAGCCCGAAAGTAGAGCCCCGTCCCGCCCACGAAGATCGGCACCCTGCCTGCAAGCTTGCCGGTAGAGACGAGACTCATGGCATCCCGCAGCCAGGCGCCTGTCGAATAGGCTGTGGACGGCGGCACGTGCCCATAGAGATGGTGCGGCGCCCTAGCGAGATCGTCAGCCGAGGGCCGCGCCGTGAGCACGTCGATCACCGCATAGCCCTGCATCGAGTCGGTGTTGATGATAGCGCCGCCAAGCTGCCGCGCGACTCGCAATGCTGCGGCCGACTTGCCGCTGGCGGTCGGGCCGGCTATCAGAACCGCATTCCCGAGCAGACCACCCCGCTCGCCGCTGGACTCTTCGATGTCGTTCGTGGCCACCCTGATCTCGCACCCGACTGAACGCGCCTTGAGCGCGCCGCTCGTCGATATGGCATCGCGCCTGCTCAATGCAACGGAGAAGCGGTGGCTCTCCGACGCTATCGCCTGCGACCTGCTCCTGGCGCCTGGGCTCAGGGGTTCGGAGATTGAGGCAATCGCGGCCGGCCTGCGCCGGGAACTGGCAGCAGAGCGCGTCGATCTGATCGTTCAGCCGTCCGAAGGACGCGCCAAGCGGCTGCTGCTGGCCGACATGGATTCCACCATGATCGACCAGGAGTGCATCGACGAACTAGCCGACGAGGTCGGGCTGAAGGAGCACGTCGCCGCGATCACTGCCCGCTCCATGAATGGCGAGATCGCCTTCGAGCCGGCGCTGCGCGAGCGTGTCGCCCTGCTCAAGGGCCTCGAAATTGAGGTGATCGACCGCATCATTGCCAGCCGCATCACGCTGGCTTCCGGCGGCCGCGAGTTGGTCGCCACCATGCGCGAACACGGAGCCTGGACCGCCCTTATATCAGGAGGGTTTACGGCCTTTACCTCGCGCATCGCGGAAAGGCTTGGATTCGACGAGAACCGGGCAAACCGGCTGCTTCAAGAGGATGGCCGTCTGCTGGGCAAGGTCGCGGAGCCGATCCTCGGGCGCGAGGCGAAGGCGGCTGCCCTGCTCGAGATCACGGCGCGCCTTGGCATAGGTCCAGACCAAGCGATCGCGGTGGGGGACGGGGCGAACGATCTCGACATGCTGGCGCTGGCGGGCTCCGGCGTAGCGCTGCATGCCAAGCCGGCAGTCGCCGAACAGGCGCGCATCAGGATTGATTTCGGCGACCTCACGGCCCTGCTCTTCATGCAGGGATACACGCAAGCGCAGATCGTGCGATGATCCTGCTGCGGACACCGAGGCTGGTGCTGCGCAATTGGGAGGAGCGCGATCGCTCTCTCTTCCACCGCATCAATTCCGACGAGCAGGTGATGGAATTCTTTCCGTTCCGACGCGATCGGGCGACCAGTGACGCCGTGATGGACCGGATGCGGGCGGACATAGAGGCGCAAGGCTATGGCTGGACGGCGGTCGAGGTCCTGGAGACCGGCGAGTGCGCCGGGTTCGTCGGCCTGCGGCCGATCGAGGTCGACGGCATTGGCGGCCCCGGTGCGCACGAGATCGGCTGGCGGCTGGCGCCGGAATTCTGGGGCAAAGGCTACGTGACGGAAGCGGCGTCAGGTCTTCTGGATTTCGCCTTCACCCGCCTTGGGCTGGACGCAGTGCTCTCCTTCGCCGTCTCGAACAATGAGCGTTCGATCGCGGTGATGCGGCGGCTCGGCATGAAGCGGCGCGGCGAGTTCGATCACCCGGGTGTTCCGGATACCCATCCCGAGTTGAAGCATCACCATCTCTACGCGATGACGAGCCACGCGTGGCGGGAGCGAGCGACGCCGGCATAGAGCCGTTGGCCATTGCCGCTAAATCCAATCGTGCGTCCTTTGAGGCTCCCGGAGGGATCCCATCGCCAATTTGCGCCCGCCAAGCTCAACGACTTGCCGGCCCTTCCCACCTCAATCCATCCGCAAGGTGACGAAGCGCAGTTCGCCCGACTTGGACGCCATCATGAGCAGCGCGTTCTTGCGTCCCTGCTTCTTCAGCGCGGCGATGCGATCGGTGACGTCCTTCGGAGAAGATACCGTCTCCTGGGCGATTTCCGTGATCACCTCTCCCGCCAGGATGCCCCGCTCGGCAGCGATCGACTTCGGATCGACCTCCGTCACCACGACTCCTGAAACGTCCGGGGGGATCTCGAAGGTCTTGCGAATTTCTTCGTCGAGTTCCCCGACCTTCATGCCGAGCACGGTCGCCGTGGAAGGTATCGCCTGCTCCTGCTTGACCTCTTCGGTCGGCGCCGAGGCGAGCTTCTCGCCATCCTCAAGCCGGCCGAGGGTGACTTTCACCGTCTGCTCGGCGCCCTTGCGGATGAGGATTACGTCCACCGCCTTGCCGACCGAGCTTTCGGCGACCACGCGCGGCAGGTCGCGCATCTCGTGGACGTCCTTTCCGTCGAACTTAATGATGACGTCACCGGGCTGGATCGAGCCATTGTCGACGGGTCCACCCTTGATCACACCGGCCACGAGTGCGCCCTTGGCAGTCTTCATGCCTAGGCTCTCGGCGACTTCCGGGGTGACGGGCTGGATGCGCACGCCCAGCCAGCCGCGGCGAGTCTCGCCATAATGGCGGAGCTGATCGACCACGCCCACGGCGAGTTCGGCAGGAATAGAGAAGCCGATGCCGATCGAACCTCCGGACGGCGAAATAATCGCCGTATTGATGCCGATGACCTCGCCGTCCATGTTGAACAGCGGACCGCCGGAGTTGCCGCGGTTGATGGCGGCGTCGGTCTGGATGAAATCGTCATACGGCCCGGCGTTGATGTCGCGGTTGCGGGCCGAGATGATGCCGACGGTCACCGAGCCGCCCAGACCGAACGGATTGCCGATCGCCATCACCCAGTCGCCGATGCGCATCTTGTTGGAATCGCCGAACTTGACCGCAGTGAGCTTTTTCAGCTTCGGATCTACCTTGAGGACCGCAATGTCCGTCTTCGTATCGGTGCCGACCAGTTGGGCCTTCAGCTTGGAGCCGTCGGGGAAATTTACTTCGATCTCATCGGCATCGGCGATCACGTGATTATTGGTAACGAGGATGCCCTCGTCAGCGTCCACGACGAAGCCCGAGCCTAGGGACTGGACCTTCTGCGAGCCGCCCTGGTCGTCCCCATCACGGTTCTTGAAGAAGTCTTCGAAGAAGTCCTGGAACGGAGAGCCCTCAGGCAGTTGCGGCATGGGGACCGTATTCGGCGCTTCCGTGCCCTTCACGTTCTGGGAAGTCGAGATGTTGACCACTGCGCCAAGCAGTTTCTCGGCCAGATCGGCCACCGAGGCCGGGCCATGCGTGGAGGGCTGAACCGGAGCGGGAGCGGCCGGCGCGGTGGACAGGGGCTGCTGCTGCGCGAACGCCATCGGCGAAAACGATGGCACGGCAAGGACGCATGCGAGAAGCAGGCGGGTCGTTCTGCCAATCCGCCCGCGCTGGGCCGAACGGACGCTCGTAGCGTTCATGAAACTCTTCTCCAGAATTGGCGTGACCATGAGCAGCCCGTCAGTTTGTCAGTACCCGCACCGACCCTCCAGACGATCCGCATGCAGTCGAACTAGCTGAGCGAGAGAACAAGATGGTTGCACCGGGAGCGCAAGATCGCAAGTTCCGGGACCGCCGGACGGGTCCGACGCACGGTGGAGAACAAATAGGGCGTGTTTGCGGCCTTGCATATCGGCAAGAGACACAAAGTTGCGTTACCCGCGCACAGCCCAGACGATTGCTAAGCCGGCGGCTATCGAGACCAGCCCGGCAACCCGCAACCAATTCTCCGGCATCGCGAGAACTTCCGCGGCCAAGCGACGTGCCAAAGACGGAAAGCCGCCATAGACCAGGCCCTCGAAGACGAGGACCAAGCCCATGGCGGCCAAAAAGTCGTGCATCAGCGAGACTTTGACAGAAGGCTACTGGACAGCCCCCGTCGTCGCAGAGTTCGCACCGGGCTGCACGGCGCCCGTTCCCGGGTTCTGGCCCGGCTGAACCGCTCCGGTTTCAGAATTCGCGCTGCCCGCCGGCGCGGCCGGAGCGGGTGCAGGTCCCGGCCCGGGAGGGGCTGCCGTCGTCGATGCGCCAGCCGTGCCCTGCGCACTGTTGAAGTAGCGGAAGAACTCGGATTCCGGCGAAAGCACCATGGTGGTCCCGGAGGTGTTGAGACCGGTATTGTAGGCGCCCATCGAGCGGTAGAACTCGAAGAAACCCGGATCGCGCTGGAAGGCGGCCGCGAACGCCGCGCTTCGCTCAGCATCGCCCTCACCGCGAAGGATCTCCGATTCGCGGCGCGCTTCCGCGACCGTCTCGACGACTTCACGATCGACGCGTGCGCGGATGCGCTGCGCCGCCTCGCGGCCGCGGGCGCGCAGCCGCTCGGCCTCGGCGAGACGCTCCGCCTTCATGCGGTCGTAGGTCTGCTGCGAGACCTCGGCGGTCAGATCGGTGCGGCGGATGCGCACGTCCTCGATCTGCAGGCCGAGCGAAGTGGCGTCCGGCCGGAGTTGGTCGCGCACCTCCCGCATCATCGACGCGCGCTCCTCGGAAAGAGCCGCCTCGAAGCCGCGAAGGCCGTAGACCCGGCGGAGCGCCGCATCCAGACGGGTGCGTAGCCGCTGTTCGGCCAAGGGCACGCTGCCCGAAACCGCCGCACGGAAGACACGCGGGTTGGCGATCCTGTAGGCCACGAAGGCGTCAACTTCGTAGAACTTGCCGCCGGAGACCTGGACGCGGATGTCGTCGAGATCGAAGCGCAGGACCCGGTCATCGATGATCTGGACATTGTCGGCCCCCGCGAAGCCGAACGGCGCCTTAAAGTAGATTCCGGGCTCGGCCTTTACGTCCACGATCTGGCCAAACCGCAGCACGATCGCCTGCTCGCGCTCGTTGACGACGAAGACGGAGGAGTAGATCAGGAAGAGGACGACGAGGGCGGCGACGCCGATAGCTGCCAATCTATTCGACATCAGTTCGTGCCTCCCGTGGTCGCGCGCTTCTGCAGTTCGGGCAACGGAAGATAGGGAACCACTCCGGAGCTGTTACCGGGTTCGACGATGACCTTGTTCACGCCTTGGAGCACCTTCTCCATGGTTTCGAGATAGAGGCGCTTGCGCGTCACGTCCGGCGCCTTTGCATATTCCTCATAGACAGAGATGAAGCGCTGCGACTCACCCTGCGCTTCCTGGACGACACGGTTCTTGTAGGCAGCCGCCTCTTCACGGATCTGCGCCGCCTCGCCGCGTGCGCGGCCGAGTTGCTGGTTCGAGTACTGGTTGGCCTCCTCGACGAAGCGGTCTTCGTCCTGCTCGGCGCGCTGCACCTCGTCGAAGGCATCCGCGACCTCGCGCGGCGGCGCCGCGTCCTCGATCGAGATGGCATTCACCGTGAGACCGGCACTGTAGTCGTCGAGCGTGGCCTGGATGATGTTGCGCACCGCATCGGCAATGCCTTGGCGGTCATCGCGGAACACGTCCTGGGCCGGGCGGCGGCCGACCGCCTCGCGCATGGCGCTCTCGGCAACCTGGCGCACCATCGAATCTGGATCGGCAACATGGAACAGATAGGATTTGGGGTCGGCGACCTGGTAGGCGACCGAGAATTTCACGTCGACGATGTTCTGGTCGCCCGACAGCATCAGGCCGGTGGAAGTATTGCCGCGGCCTTCACCGATGTTGATGAGTTTCTCGGCGGTGTTTGCCTTTTCGACCGTCTCGATTGGCCACCAATGGAAATGCAGCCCGGGCTCCGACAGTTCAGCCTTGGGTTTTCCGAAGCGGAGTTCGACCGCGAGTTCATCAGGCTGGACGGTATAGATGGCTTGGAAGAGCCAGAATGCGACGAGCACGATCCCGACGACGATGAACATCGCGGAATTCGGCGCGCCGCCGCCGGGAAGGACGTTCTTCAGCCGGTCCTGGCCGCGGCGGATGATGTCCTCGAGATCGGGAGGAGAGCCCTGCGGCCCGCCCGGACCACGCGGCCCCTGCCCCCACGGGCCGCCACCGCCGTTGCCGCCACCGCCCCACGGGCCGCCACCGCCGCTCTGATTCTTCCAGGGCATCGAAATCCTTTCGTGCGTCCGCCAGGTCGCCGGGCGGCGGGATCGTATGAAGTCGTTTGCCCTTGTATAGGGTTACGGCTACGTCCTTTCAACGCGGGCGCCTTCGGTCGCAACCGATTGGGATAAAAAATCCCTCCTTATTGAACGAAGAGTCGCAGGCCTCACGCATGGCGACGCCGCTCGTAGACCGCATAACGTGTTGAATGGCTGTCCTTCTCACCTGCGTCCAGTGGCTCAGATGATACTTCGCGCCAAAGCTCTGCGTCGATGGCAGGAAATGAAGTATCGCCCTCTACCTCGGTCAGCACATGGGTGATCTTCAGACAGTCGGCCAGAGTCATGGCCTGCCGGTAGATCTCCCCACCTCCGACAATGCAGATCTCTTCCGCGCCATCGCAGCGCGACCTGACGCGGGCCAGCGTCAGCGCATCGTCCAGGGAGCCCACCACTTCAGCACCGTCGGCGCGATAGCCAGCGTTCCTCGTGATGACGATGTTCAGGCGGCCGGGTAGCGGCCTTTTCGGGAAACTCTCCCAGGTCTTGCGGCCCATCACGATCGGCTTGCCCATTGTGTTGGCCTTAAAGCGCTTGAGGTCGGTGGAGAGCCGCCAGGGAAGGTCGCCGTCGCGGCCGATCACGCCGTTCTCAGCGACTGCTGCAAGGAGTACGATGCGCATAGTTCAGACCGCTATCGGCGCCCGGATGGTCGCATCCGCGACGTAATTCTCGAGCGTGAAATCCTCGTACCGGAACGCGAACAGGTCGGTGACGGCAGGGTTGAGACGCATTGTGGGCAGCGGTTTTGGCGTGCGCTTGAGCTGCTCGCGCGCCTGCTCGAAATGGTTGAAGTAGAGGTGCGCGTCGCCGAGCGTATGGATGAAGTCGCCAGGCTTGAACCCGGTGACTTGCGCCACCATCATCGTCAGCAGCGCATAGGAGGCGATGTTGAACGGCACGCCGAGGAAGATGTCGGCCGAGCGCTGGTATAGCTGGCACGACAGCTTTCCGTCGGCGACGTAGAACTGGAACAGGCAGTGGCAGGGCGGCAGGGCCATTCGGTCCACCTCTTCCGGGTTCCAGGCCGAAACGATCAGGCGCCGCGAATAAGGATTCTTGCGCAACTGGCTGAGAAGATTTGCGATCTGGTCTATCTCGCCGCCGTCGCGCGCCGGCCAGGAGCGCCATTGCTTGCCGTAAACGGGGCCGAGGTCGCCGTTCTCGTCCGCCCATTCGTCCCAGATGGTGACGCCATGGTCGTTGAGATATCTGATGTTCGTGTCGCCGGCGAGAAACCACAGAAGCTCGTGAATGATCGACTTCAGGTGCAGCTTCTTGGTCGTCAGCAGAGGGAAGCCCTCGGCGAGATCGAAGCGCATCTGATAGCCGAATACGCCGCGCGTGCCCGTCCCGGTGCGATCCGGGCGATCTGTCCCGTTGGTCAGGACGTGATCGAGAAGGTCGAGGTATTGCCGCATCGGTTCGGTTCTCGGTTCGGAATGCGTACGATCATAGCCGACATGTGCCCGGCCAAACACATGGTGCAGGAAAAAGACAACAGCTTTCCCCGCTGTCCCCCGCCGGGACCGCGCTTCGCCCTTTATCGCTTCGAGCCTAGATGGTCTTGAGCTTTCCGAGTTCCTTCGCAACCAGATAGTAAAAGGTGACGCGGTGCTTGGTGCGGTCCGCGGCCATCGTCTTGGCTGCCCCTGCGACGGCGGCTTCGCCTGCAGCGGCATCGGCGCCAAGCTTCTTGACCGCCCAGTTGTCTCGCACTCGCTCGAGTTCCTTCTTGTCGCTCGCCGAAACCTGCGAGGAATCGCGGTTGCGCAGGGCAATGCCCAGATGCTTCACGATCCTGTCGACCACGGCAGCATCGGCCTCGGGGTCGTACTTCTTCACATCTGCCAGATAGTCACTCATCGGATTTCCCTCCTCAGAGCCATCGAGCCATGTTGATAAGGCGGAGGTGTCGCTGCAACCTGTGCGATAGGCAGCGCTCTCCTCGCCACTGCGGAGCTTCGGCTGAGATCTGCTCCCGAGTCAATCCTATGCAATGCAACATCAGTCCGGGGACATTGCCGGGGAAATGCCGTCATGGGCTTCCAATTTCGGGCGCGCCTTCCTATATTCGCCCCTGCCGGCTCGTCCGGCTATGGCGATAAACAGGCGATGGAATAAGCCGTTCGGACCCGGGGGCGGTACCCGGCGCCTCCACCAAAAGCCGCCGCGAGGGACGGCTTCTGATGGGGGCGAAACAGGATCGACGAAGGTGTAAAGATCGTTCTTTTGCCCGGCATTGTACCGCCGTTATCGGGCTAAAATTATAGTTGCCAACGACAACTATGCTGAGGCACGTCTCGCTGCTTAATGCGGCGCGATAGTCTCGAATCAAGCCCTGTGGGTTAGCACCTACAGGCGGGGTCCGGAGGCACCTGGCAACAGAAGCCTCCACTTCCCCTGCAGCCTTGCTTGCCTTCGCGCTTTTTCTTGCTGGCATGAGCCTGACGAAAAGCGGCGGGGCGAGCGCTGGCAGACGGCAGACCGACCCTATATTCCGTTTACGGCGGCTTGAAGCTTCATTAGAGCTAGGGCCGTTGATTCACCCGGACCCGATAGTATGGCCGAAGACCACATCCGCTACGATATCCTGGCGCAGGAAGCCCTGCGTGGCGTGATGCGCAAGGTATTGGCGGAGGTCGCGCGCACCGGCCTGCCCGGAAACCATCATTTCTTCATCACCTTCCTCACCAACGCGCCGGGCGTGCGGATCTCGACTCGGCTGAAGGAGCGCTATCCCGAGCAGATGACGATCGTCATCCAATACCAGTACTGGGACCTCAAGGTCACCGAGACCGGCTTCGAGATCGGCCTCTCGTTCTCCGACGTTCCCGAAAAGCTCGAGATCCCCTTCGCCGCAGTACGCGGCTTCTATGACCCGTCGGTGAACTTCGAACTGGAATTCGACGTCAGGGCCGAGGTGCCGGCCGCCAACGTTCCGGACCATCCGCTCCCGGCTCCGGCGCGCAAAGCCACGCCCCCGGCTCCCGTGGCCAAGGTGGCGGAGAAAAGCGACAAGAAGGGCAAGACGTCCAAGCCCGAACCGGCTGCCGAACAGGAAGACACCAAGGGGGCCGACGTCGTTTCCTTGGATGCCTTCCGCAAGAAGTAGTTCGCCGAACTGCGATGGGAGACCTCGTCAACCTGCGCGCCGCCCGCAAGAGCAAGGCGCGCGAGGAGGCCGCTAGGACCGCCGACGAGAACCGCTCAAAATTCGGCCGCACGGGGGCCGAAAAGAAGCGGGACCGCCAGGCGACCGAGACGCTTCGCCATCATCTGGACGCGCACCGCCGGGGTGGCGACGACGCCGAGAAATGAGCCTTGTGCGCAAGCGCTCGGTCACTATTCGCGGCCACCGAACGAGCTATTCCCTCGAACAGCCATTTTACGAAGAACTGGCTGCGCTCGCATCGGCGCGCGCCATTCCCCTCGCCGCGCTGATCGCCGAGATCGACGCGACCCGTCCGCGTGAGGCCAATCTCTCTTCGGCGATCCGCATCTATGTGCTGGAGCAGGTGAAGCGGCTGCGGATGGGCCAGGAGGATGGTCACTGATCCGCCACGCGGCAATGCGCGCCCCCGCTGCTACCCGCCAGTTCCCAAATTGAACAGATCCTGGATCCCTGGCGGAGCCAGCCTGGGCGGAGGAACATCGAAGTCCGGCTCGGACAGTGAATTGCTGTTCACGCCAGGCAACTGGTCCGGTTGGGCGGGGCGCCCATCCGCCTGGGCCGCGGCTTCAGCCGCTCTCCTTTCCTCTTCGGCGCGCCGGGCGGCATCGGCGGCGCGCTTTCGCTCGGCGCGCGCTGCGGCCTCCGTCTTCCGCTTCTCTTCGGCCTGACGGGCCGCCTTCTCCGCACGCCGCGCCGCTTCCGCCTCCTGTTGAGCGGCCTCCTCGTCGCTCCGGGCCTCTTCCGCCTGCAAGCGCTGCTGCTCTTCCTCTTCGGCTCTCAGCCTTGCTTCCTCAGCAGCCTTTTGCCTGGCCTCCTCTTCCTGGCGGCGGGCCTCTTCCTCCGCCTTGCGCAGTTCCTCCGCGGCGACACGGTCGCGCTCGGCCTTGAGACCGGCGTAGTAGCGCACCTCCCGGCGCAGCCTCTGGCGCTCAAGGAGCAGGGCTTGCATGGCGTCCACTCGGGCCTGCTCGCGCTCGAGTGCCCGCTGCGTGAGGAACTGCGCCAGCGGCTCGCTGTCGAATTCGATCGTAGTAGCGCCGAACTGGCCCGACGCCGCGAAACGCAGCGCGGGCTCCGACCCGGCCAGCGCCTCCTCTCCCGCCGCGTAGGTGATCGTCCCGTCGGCCAGGAACTCGCCGGTATTGAGGTCGGCCCGTAGCTCGGCCGTCGTCTCGGCCCGCGGGTTCTTGAGGGTCACTGGAGGCGCGCGCAGGACGCCGTTCGCCAGGGTGAAAGCGAAGTCCACATCACCGGCGGACATCGAGCCCTGACCTGCGATCTCCGGTGCAAAGGCCGCCGTCTTTTTCGTGTTGATGTCGCGGCCGACGGCGTCGGCGCGGGCCAGGATGTCTCCGAACGCCTTCTCGTTAATGCCGTCGATGCGCAGGTCACGAATGGATGCCGTGCCCGATCCCGAAAGTCCTGCAACGATGGCCTCGACCGACTTGCCGCTGCCCGAGAAAGTGGCGGAGCCGCTTGCCCGGCCGGCGAGCCTGCCCGTGCCGTGAACGGGGGAAAGATCGGCGCCTGTTAGCTGCAATTGGCCGGAGAGCAAGGCTGTGCCGGAATTGTTCTTGAGCTCGAAGCCGCCCTTGAGCTTGCCGCCCCGATAGGTGCCGGCAAGACCAGCGATGCGCAGCCCCTCTTCTCCGACGGCCAGCGACATCGTGGCGTCCCCGACGGTCCGCGACCCGGCCGAGAGCGTTGCCGCAGATATGTCAATCGAGGCCGTGAACGGCAGCATCGTGCGCTCGCTGAAGGGCTTGGACGCCCACCGACCATTGTCGCCAGAGAGCGCAGACTCTCCGACCACCATGGCGACGAAAGGATCCAGCGAGAGCTCGTCCAGCGCCAGGGCGCCGTCGAGATTGGGAATTCCGTCCTTGATCTCGGCATTGAGGTCGCCCCCGATTGCCACCTCGTTCACAACCGCGTTGATGTCGGAAAGCACGGCCATCCCGCCGTCCATGTCCGCCTGTGCCGAGAATTCGACCGCCGTACCCAGGCCTATTCCCGGAAGCGCTAGGCCGGCGGTGATTAGCCAGGGCTCGATATCCGCGGCCTCGAGCTGGATCTTCCCCTTTCCGGAAAGGCCCTTTGCCGCCAGGTGCGTGGCACCCTGGAAGGAAGCGAGGAATTGGTCGCCCTTCAGTTCCAGGTCCGTTTTCAATTCGGTCGCGGGAACCCCTCGAGCGCTCAGCGTCAGTTCACCTGCGCCAAGACTGGCCACCGGCAGGGTGGGAAGTCCAGCCGCGGCGAGCAGCACTGCAGCGTCCTCATTGCGCGCTGAGACTAAAATCGACAGTTCGGCCTCAGCGATTTTCGCGACGCTGCCATTGCCCCACAGGCTGGCTGACAGCGCGGAACCGCCGGCATTGCCCTGGAGGCTGATCGCCACGCCGGAGGTGCCGTCCTTGTTCTCGGCAGCACTGGCGATCACATCCAGCCGAGCATCGCTCAGCAAGCCCGGATGGGCAGCGACGCGTCGCTTCACCTCGCGCACGACAGGATTTCCCGGAAGGTTTTGCGCCAGCACGTCCACGAGCGGGGCAAGATCGGCAGCGACCACCGATGCGTCGAGGTCGCCCGTCGGATTGCCGGCAAGGTCCTTTATGACCCCCGTCGCGCTGATCGACGCCCCTGCCAGCCCGCCGATCGACAGGCGATCGATGTCGAGGCGACCCTCGCGCAGCCTGACCGCCGTATCGAGCGTCTCTGCGGTCAGGCCGGCGACATTCACCGGGCCGGCCTTCACGGAAAGGTCGAGATCAGTGTCGGCGAACCTGTTCTTTCCGGCATCGCTGACGAAGAGCGAGGCAAACGCCGACAGCCCATCCACGTCCATCGCGTCGCCATCCAGCTTCACGCTTGTCGATGGCCGCGCATCGGCAGGCTGGCGGCTGTCGATCTCGCCGCGGAATTTTGCGTTCCCAAGAACAAGCTCGAGATCGCTGAACAGCTGACGTTGCTCGCTCATCTCGACCTTGGCGCTGAAGCCCGCGGCCGGAAGCCGGCGGATCGCATCGTCTATGTCCTTCGCGACCCAGGCCGCGAACCCTGATGGCTGCGCAACCGCAAGGAGCAGCGAGCCGTTGAAGCCGAACTTGTCGCCCGTGAGGAGCAGTCCCTTGGCCTCGAGCGTCGTGCGCCCTGGCAGCGTCGCGGCGAACGATCTTATCGACCAGCCTTCCGCCGCCGGCTCGGCTGATAGGCGGACGTCCCGGACCGTGGTGTCGCCGGCCACGATCGCCGGAAGATTCACCGTTATTGAGCCGGGGATGGTCGGACGCGGTAGATCGAGAACCGCGCGCTCGAAGGCGGCGATCCGCTCCTCCAGGCGCAGGCTGGTCCCCTCCTCCGCCCCAAGCGCCTCGTCGAACTTGACCTGCGCGCCGCTTGCGGTGATCGCGAAGCGTTGCTGCGCGCCGAAGTCCAGGTTGGCGCTGCCGTCGGCCGTGTAAGGCTCGTCGGTCGGTCCGGTCTCGAATCGGAATGCGCTGACATCGAGCTTGTGGCTATCGAGCGAGAACTGGCCGTTCACGCGGTAGCCCGGCACATTTTTTTGGCCGGCCGGCTTCTTGCCCGGGCCATCCTCCGGTTTCGTCTCCAAGAGATGGAAGGCGCCGGCATAGACCAGTCCCTGCTGGCGCAACTCGACCTGCCCGTCGGCATCGACGGCGAGGGCGTGCGCCGCCGGCGCAGCCCTGACGCGAAGGCGAATTCGTCCCTGTTCGTCCACGGCGCCGGTGGATGCCGTCACCGCGGTCTTTGCGCCATCGAAGCTCATCGAGCCCTCGAGGCGCCATGGTCCGGTCAGCGACTTCGCGGCCAATTTCGCATCAATCTCGGAGACGATATGGGTGCGGCCAGAGGGCCCGTGTCGGAGTTCGACCCTGCCGTCCGTGATGGTCACCTTCTCCAGGGCGATCCGTGACGCCGGAACCGGCGTGGAGGGGCGAGCCGCCCAGTCGACGGTGCCATTGGCCGCGACCGCAACAATCGCCCGCGGCCGCTCGATGCGCATGTCGAAGATCAGGAACTCGCCGCGCAGGAACGGCGCCAGTTCGGCGTCCATCGAGAAGTTTTCGATGGTCATCGCCGGCTCGCCGGTGCCGCCGCCCACCGTGACGTCGGAGAAGGTGATCGAGGGGAACGGCAGCAGCCGGGCGTCCGCCCTCCCCTCTACCGTGACCTTGCGGCCGAGAATCGCGCTCGCCTCACGCTCGAAGTCGGCGCGGTAGTTGGTCCAGTCGATGAAATGCGGCGCGATCAACGCCGCAGTCAGCACCAGAACCACCAGTCCACCGACGATAACGAACAGTCGCGCCAGGATTCTTACCTTTCCCTGCCTCAACGGACGCGCAGTCTAGCAGCGCTGTCTGCCATATAGCGGCACTTTGGGCCGTCTCGCAGTTGTTTTTTGGCTTGGGGGCTCCACAGCGCGTGCCTTGGACAAAAGCCGCCAAGCGCCGTAGCGGTCCTTCCGCTTCGTCATTCCGGATCAAACCGGCGGAATTCAGCCCATCCCGGTCGCATGCCGCAGGAAGAAGGCGAGCGCGACGAAAGCGCAGGCGAAGAGGATACCGCCCCAATCCAGTTCGGCGCGCCTGAGTGCACTGACAAGCTTCAGCAACAGCAGCGCAAGCAGGGCCAGCCCGAGCGCGATGACGACGAACCGGATCATCCGCAACCTCCCGAAGCGCGTAAGCTCCACACGATCATATCGGCCTTGGGCAGGCGGTCTTAAAGGCCGGCTTGCGGCCGGCAGGCCGGTTCGCCTGCGACGGAGTAGCGAAACAGCAAGTTTTTCGCTTTACGACGCGCACATATATGAGTACCGGAAGCGCTGTGCCCTTGTAGCTCAGCTGGTAGAGCAGCGGTTTTGTAAACCGAAGGTCGCGGGTTCGATCCCTGCCGGGGGCACCAAGCTCTCTCTAAGAGCCTGAAAAGTCGAAAAGAACAGCAAAATCAACTTCCTGATTGATTGACCTGCTACACAGGAACGCTACACTAGCGGGGTGAAGCAGGTGGAAAAAGTCACGGGCTTGATGCGCCGGGGCAGCACGTACAGCCTCAGGCGACGTGTGCCGACTGATTTAGTCGAAGCGCTTGGCCGGCGCGAAGTGTGGATTGCGCTCGGCACTTCAAATTACAAGGAAGCCGCGAAGGAAGCCCGGCTTGCCTCAGTCCGGCTGGATATCCAGTGGGAGCAACAGCGCGAGGCGCTGCAGCGCGGCGGGAAAATCACCCCCGCTGACAAGGTGTCCGAAGCTGACCTTCGTCGCGCCGTGCTAGGCGAATTCTGGAAAGCAGAGCAGTCGGTGCAACCCGTTGCAATTGATGATGGCGAGACCCGCGAAGGCCTTCATCATGAAATCGGCGGTTTAGAGGTCAGGGACCCTTCAGCGGAAGCTGCCCTTGTCGACCAAGCCCGTTCGCTTATCCACAAGCACAAGCTGAATATCCCGCTCCCGGCCAAGCCCGAGAGGGGGAAGCTTCCGCCCAAGCCGGAGCCGTTCACCGCGTCCCCGGAGCTTTTGCGGTTGATCGAGATGCTTCGCCGCGCCGACATAGAGCGCTTGCGGCGAATGCTGGACCGGATGGACGGGCATCATGGCGACTTGTCGCATGATCCGCTTTTCGCGGGCGTTCATTCTGTGTCGCCGCCGCCGGCCTCCGCTCATGGCACGACGCTGGGCGAGGCGATCATGCGTTTTGAGTCGGACCCGACACGGGCGCAACTCGGCGTGAAGGCTGGCGACAAATACAAAGTGCCCTTCCGTGCAATGAAGGAAATCATAGGGGCTGACCGGCCTTTCCCTTCCATCACGCGCGCCGAATGCGCCGAAGTGCAAGAGGTCCTTGCCGGCCTGCCGGTGAACTTCCCGAAGCTAAAGCCCTACAAGAAGTGCGAGACGTTGCGGGCGATAGCGACGTTGGCGGCAGAACGCGGCGACAAGGTGCTGTCGCAAGGTGGCGTCCGGGTGCACACGCATGCGTTGTCCAGCTTCTTCAATTGGGGCATCCGCAAGGGCTTGATACAGCACAATCCGGCAACCCGGATGGCCCCTGCCCGTGGCCCGGCCGAAGTGTCGCGCCGTCCTTTCAGCATCGAAGAGTTGAACAAGATCGTCACCGCCCTGCCCGACTGGTCTAAGGGACGTAAGCCGGCCCGGTACTGGGTGCCTCTAATCGCGATCTTTTCCGGTATGCGGCTGGGCGAGATTGTCAGCCTGACGGTCGATGACATTGGCGTGCGCGATGGCGTTGAATGCTTCATCCTACGAAGGACGGAAGACCGTTCACTGAAGACGCCGGGCAGCGAACGCGTCGTGCCTATCCATCCCGAATTGATCCGGCTCGGGCTGCTGCAACGGGTTGCAAAATCGCGAGAAGATGGCGTCTCCCGCCTGTTCCCCGATATCGAGGGCGAGACACAGAAGGACCGCTCCACCATTTTCCAGAAGCGTTTCAGCTATCTCCAAAAGACCGTGCTGAAGATCACCGAACGGGGCGTGAGCTTCCATTGCTTCAGACACGGCTTCAGGGACGCGCTTCGTGAGGCAGGGGTGCCGATTGACGCGACACGCGCCCTGGGCGGTTGGGCAAGGTCCGGCGGTGTCGAGGAACGCTATGGGCAGGGCACGCGTCCCGCGACGTTGGCCCGGTGGATGGCAGAGGTGAGATATGACGGTTTGGTGCTTCCGGGGCTGAATATAGGCTCCTAGACGGCGACCAGCTCGGCCAGCTTTTTCGCGCGTCTGACATTGATGATTCTGCAGTGTCCAAGCCGCTTCGTGAGGATCGCCTGGCCCGCTCTATTGCGGACTTGGCGAATATCGTGCGGACCCTAGAGGAGAAAGGCGTCTCGCTCCGCGCGACGGAACAGCCGATCGATACGAGTTCGGCTGCAGGGCGCGCCTTTCTCCAGATGCTAGGCGTCTTTGCCGAGTTCGAGACGGCCATCCGGCGCGAGCGGCAGCTAGAGGGAATAGCCAAAGCCAAGGAGGAAGGGGTCTACAAGGGACGGCCGGCCTCCATAAACCCGGCCAAGGTGCGTGAGCTCGCCGCAAAGGGATTGGGCGGAACGGAAATCGCGCGCTCGCTCGGGATTGGAAGGGCCAGCGTTTATCGCCTACTCAAAGAGTCAGCCTAGGATCAATTTGCAACCGGTTGCAAAGCGGTGGCGATAGCGATCCGCCTGAGTGTCAATCGGTGTGACTGGTGAGGCAGGCTGCGTTCGCCGCGCTTGCTTCGCCGTAGAACCTCGGAGGGTTCACCATCGATGGCCTGAGCTCAATGCGCCCTTGGCATGAAACTGGTCGCCATGACACCGCGTCTTCGTCCCCGACCAGGCGCTCCCGCCGTCAGGCAGTTCCATTTTTGGAGAGCTCCCTAAACCGTTCTAGAAAGCGTGCCTTCGCCTCACGTGGCGTGAGATACCTGACATAAATTTCTGCGGGGACTATCCCGGCTTCAGCGGCCCAGTCCGCAGTTCCTGGTGCCATAACCTGAGCTTGCTCGGCGGCCAGCACACGCAAGTCCGCATCCTTGATCACCTCTTTGAAGTCGCGGTTCAGTCCGAACCGCTCGAAAATGGCGTCCTCGACATCCGCCTCGATACGCTTGAAATCAGGCAGCAGTTGCTTGAGCGGACGCGTGACGTCTCCGAGGAAAGCTTCCGCTGCATCGTGCATCAGAGCTTCGAACTGGTAGTCCTCGACGACCTCACTCACGAGAATGCTGTGCTCGGCGACCGAATAGAAATCGCGGCATTGACCGGCGTATCGGCACACATGAGCGAGACCGTGAGCAATGTCCTCAATCTCAAAGCGGCTGCTGTGCGGATCCAGGAAGTCGAAGACGTGGCCGCTCGCTAGAGTAATGGTCGGACCAACAGAGATCTTCACGGCGACGGGCATCTGGGACATATCTTTCATTCAGCTCCCGTTGCACGAAATTGGCGTCCGCGACAACTTCGGACTTGGCGCATGGCAGATGGGACGCTTGCGATTGAGCTCAAAATAATTCCGGCAACATCGATGTTCTAACGCCTATACGTACCACCACTGATATGGTTACGGTTTCATCGGAGGATGCTTTATCGATTCGGGGGGAGGGTATGCGTCTTCTAATTGTGCTGTCCGGCCCAGTTGCGGTGGGAAAGACTTCGTTCGGAAATGCGTTGATTGCACTCGTGGGCGCCACGCGAGTGTCGACGCGAAGGTTTATTCAGCAGAAGAAAGGTACTTCGGACAACCGCCGCGAATTGCAGGCCGCGGGAGACCAGCTTGACGTCGAGACGAACGGCGAATGGGTCGCCGATGCCATCGAGGCGGAACTCCCAGGACTGGCAGCAAACGCCGTGCTCCTACTCGACTCTGCTAAAATTCCGGCGCAGATCGGTGCAGTCCGCTCCCGCTGGCCTAGCAAGGTGTTTCACATTCACCTCCACGCGGCCGACGAGGAGCTTGAGCGCCGGTATCTGAGACGGGATCCACAGCTGAAAGAGTTCGCCACCTATGCCGAGGTAAGGGAGAACCAAACCGAAGCTTCGGTGGGCGCCCTCCTCCAAATCTCGGATCTGACGCTGGATACCGACTACGTCGCGCCCGAGACGCTCGCCGCGACGGCGATGGACTGGTTCGAGGGTAAAGGTTTTCGCAAACGCCAACAACTTGTGGACGTCATCATCGGCGGCCAATACGGCAGCGAGGGAAAGGGCAACGTCTGCGCACATTTGGCTAAGCACTATGGGGTACTGATGCGCATCGGAGGCCCGAACGCGGGCCATCTCGTGAAAGAGCCGGAGTACAAGTATGTACAGCTTCCATCGGGAACAGGTTCCAATAAGGACGCGAAGATCCTGATCGGAGCCGGCTCGACCTTATGGTTGCCTCAGTTGCTTCGCGAGATCATGGATCAGGGCCTCAGCCCATCGCGCCTCTCTATCGATCCGCAGGCGATGGTCATCGATGATGAGGACAGACGGCTCGAGTCGGGCGCGCTGCAATCGATCTCGTCGACGAAGCAGGGTGTTGGCGCCGCGTCCGCCCGCAAGATCACGAATCGCGGCAATTCCCCGATGTTCGGCTCTCCCGCGCGGCTAGCCAGGGACATCGATCAACTCAGCGACTATGTTCGTGACGTCCGCGCGGAGCTCGATAAGCATTTCGCCGCCGGCACCCCCGTTCTCTTGGAAGGGACTCAGGGCACCCTCCTCAGCCTGCATCATGGCTTCTGGCCAAGTGTTACATCCCGCGAGACATCAGCCGCCGGCTGCCTCTCCGACGCAGGCATCTCACCCAATCGCGTACGCAAGATCATCATGGTTGTCCGCACCTACCCTATCCGCGTAGGAGGTCCGTCCGGCTGGATGGGGCGGAACATCACGATGGAGGAGTTGGCAGATCGATCCGGGATACCAATCGAGCAGTTTCGCAAGACCGAGAAGGGAACAATCTCCGGCGTTGAGCGGCGAGTGGCCGAGTTCGACTGGGCACAAATCAGGCGCTCCGCAGAGCTGAACGGCGCGACCGATATTGCGGTCACGTTCGCAGACTATCTCGGCATCGAGAATCAACAGGCCAACAGCTTTGACGAGTTAAATGATCGGGCTCGCGACTTCATCACGCGGCTGGAACGAGTGGCCGGCACCCCGGTGACTCTCATCTCCAAGGCGTTCGCGTCAAATGGCGTGCTCGAACGAGGTTTTCTGAATTGACCGAAGAAGAACTGATACAGAACTATCCCCGTCTATATCACATGGCCCACGAAGGGGCCTGGGACGCCATTCGCAAGCACGGGCTGATGAGCGCTACTGCCCTGCTCGACGCGTACGGCGTGACAGGTGTGCGCCGCCATGAACTCGGATCATCCCGTCGGCCACATTCCGTTCCGCTGCAAGCGGATGGTCTGCCGGTCGCCGTCCTGCGCGACCAGAAGCCGATGCGGGATTCGGCGCTCTCCAAATGCCTCCAGGACGGCCTCGCCCCGCAGCAGTGGTACGAGTTGCTCAACTCAAGGACATTCTTCTGGCTGTCGAAGAGCCGGATTTGGACGCTGCTGCGGGCCGAGGCCTATCGTGACGTGCCGCAAACCGTCCTCACCCTCGACAGTGCGAAACTGGTGGCGAAGCATCGCAACAATATCTGGCTGAGTCCGATCAATAGCGGTTCCACACTTTTCAATCCCGTCGCACGAGGGCTTGAGACGTTCCGGCGCATCGCAGATTTTCCCTTCGCCCAACGCGCCAAAACCCGACAGCTTCAGAACAATGTCGTGGAACTGGTGGTCGACCACTCCGTGTCTGATGTCGCCGACTTCGTGCTAGCCGTGCACACAGTACGAAACGAGGACATCCTGGGCGAGATCTGGAGGGCGCCCCATGCGAGTGATGACGATCATCCCTAGTGGATGGAAGGGCGAAGCGCTTGCCAGCCGCATCGGGTCAGCACAGGGTTGCGGGGCGGCTTGTTCGCGCAAATCTCTCGTTCACCCATCTTCCGGCCGGGTCCAATCGGAACCTATAAGCGGTCCAAACTTAGATTCGGAACGTGTTAGCAATCGCGCCTGAATCCATCCTAGGCGGGACTGCAGGGCGTCAGTCGGTTAAGCGCTGACTGGAAGGAATGAAGAAAATGGACCTCCAAAAAGACGAAGTGCTCGATCGTCTCGCAGAACACGGGAATGTAGCGCAATTCGTAGCTCTGCGCCCTTCGGCAAACGGCCTGAAGCAGACCTACAGCCGCATCCGCGGCCATGAACCCAATGCGACCTTCGCGTCTGCGGCGTACGCAGTCGGAGCGCTGCTCATGCTGAGCAGGAGCGGCATGGTCAACGTGCGTAGTTATGCGCCGCACGATCCTCGAAGCCGCGAGTTCGTCTACGGTCTGCGCTCAGTTGATGATGCTGTCGCAGCCACGAAACGCCTCGCAAGCCAGGGACTGCATCTCCTCGTAAATGAAACGATCGACGTCTCTGACGGAGGCGTTTCGGGCGTCGTCCAAAGTGGGATGATCGAGTTCGCCCCCGACGATACGCCTCGGTGCGTAGAGAAGCCCGGCGTGGCTTCGCTCCCCTTCGAAGTCGGAGTGGATCTGCTGACCCTTGTCTACGGCTTCCGACCTGAACTTGTTTCGCGGGTCGGGCTGCGGACCGAGTTCTCGATCCATCCTATCCAGCAGGGTTGGCGTTCGACGCATACTTTGCTCTGGGAACAGGAAGAGGGCGTTCCAGGCGACACCGCCTCCGCGCAGCAGTGGCCAAACCGGTTCAGTCGCCATATCGGCGACAAAGCATACGGCCTTCTCATGGCGCATCTCGCAGGGCTCCCCGTCCCGCGAACGCTCGTGATCCCTCGCCGGGTCGCTCCGTTCTGGTTTGGCAGACCAACGGGTTCAGCGGAGGTGTGGACGCGGACCTGCCCGTTCAAACCTCATCCTGGGCTCTACACCACTGTAAAGGGCTGGACCGACCCCTATGCTCTGCTCGGAAAGGAGGATCCATCCGGAGATCTCCTCGCATCCACGCTACGGCAAGACGGCGTGCCTGCACGCTACTCTGGCGCCGCGATCGTACAGGCCAACGGCAACCTCGCCATCGAAGGGCTCGCTGGTGAAGGCGATCTCTTTATGCTCGGCAGCCGAAATGCAGAGGAGCTTCCCGCTGCCGTTCTCGCAGACGTGCGCGATACCTTTTCGCTTCTGGAAGACCGCTTCGGGTCGGTCCGCTTCGAGTGGGTCCATGATGGAGAGCGCGCATGGATCGTACAGTTGCATCTCGGCGCTACGAATTCGAGCCGTACCGAGATTGTACCCGGGGAAGCCGAATGCTGGACGGACTTTCCGATCGAGGAGGGGCTCGAAAAGCTCCGGGCTCTTCTTAAGACTCTGCCCGCAGACGGCGGTGTCCGAGTTATCGGCCAAGTCGGACTCACGAGCCATATCGCAGACGTTCTGCGCCGAGCGGGCTTCCCGGCCCGGGTTCCGGCCAACGCCTAGTCCACTCGACGCGACTAATGATGAATGGGTACACAATTCTCGATAGTCACTGCACACGATAGCGATGGGCGGTCATCAGAAGCTTGTGGGTAATTGTTCGCCAAGTCTCGGAGAGCGCTCCTCAAGCTCGACGTCGGTCGTGTCCACACACTAGATCTCGACGGACTGCGACGTCCGGGACTGTTTGGAAGACGAGTGGTGATGGAGGGAAGCCGATCCGGGTTCGATTGCCTCGATGCCCATCGGATTGGATGGGCTTCCAAGTCTTGAGCTAGAACGGCGGAGCGCGGACCATCTCGCGAGGATTTGGGAGCAACCATCTGGTGAACCGGTGGATCAAAGTTGTGATGGTCTCGGCGGGGATTTCGTCCACCATCAGCGCCGCGCTCGTCCTGCTATTCACGCATGTTGCGCCCGTGCGATACACGACAGCGCCCGCTGGGACAAACCCGTCAGAGGCTTCGCCGACCCCGGCATCCTCGCCCGACGCGTCACCCCCGCCTGTTTCTAATAAACAGGACTCTTCCGGTACTGAAGTGGTCGATGCGCTCGCCGATGCGCCTGTGCGATACGACTTATCGCCTGCCGCAGCAAATCCGCCGACCGCTTCAGCAAACCCGGCACCATCGCCTGGCGCGACACCCGAACCTGATTCGACTTGGAAGACCTCGTCCCGCGCCGACGGGGTCGATACTGTCGCCGACCGGAACCTGAATTCGGCCGAACTGTCTGACAAGGAGCCTTGGTGGGCCACCTTGGTCGGGAAGATTGCGTGGCCGGTCGGCCTACTGCTTGCGGTTATCCTCGCACTTACCATCGATCGCTTGCGTCGCTTCTGCGGCGCGGGGTTCAAGATGGTGCGTTCTATCAAGGCCGGCGGCATCGAAATGGAAATCAGCGTCGAAGCCGCAGATGCGGTCCGAAAGGAACTCCGCAAGTCGTTCCGCGAGCTGATCGAAGATGCACGGGTGGAATATGAGCGGATGGCGGAAGTGCAGAATCTCGACCGCCTGCTCGCCTCTGTCGTAGAAGATGTAATTTTCGCGTCAAGGCTAAGCCGATCCGACATCCGGGCGACGCTCCACGTGAGAGACATCGTCTTCAAAGAGTTCCTATACCAGTTGGTTGACTACTACCCCAAAGGCGGAGGCGCGCATCGCAGGTTTTCGCAACGATATGGGATCATCGGCCGAAGCTGGCGCTCGGGAAAGTCACACGGCACGGGAAATGCGTTCGGCAAGGTCGAATCGGAAGAGGCGCTGATAGAACACTGGGGCATGACCCACAGCGAAACGCACGGTGTCCTACAGAACAAGCATTCCTGCCTAAGCATCGTTCTCAGAGCCGGCGGAACCGAAAGCGGCATTCTCTATCTCGATTCCTCCAAGGAGAACACTTTCGGCGAGGATAAACGCGCTCAAGCGTTCGCGCGCGAGTTGGAGACACGGCCTTCTGTTATAGCCTTGGCAGAAGCCGTTGAGCGAGCGATGACACCCCTACGGGCCGCAGGGCCAAATCTCGATCTGAAGGATGTCGGCAAGTGAACGCTATCCCAAAGCTCTCCCCTCCGAGGCTTGCGAGCTACGACGAGATCGCGAGTGAATATTACGATCCGCTGCGCCATCCGACCTGCGCGAGCCTGCGAGAGCTGAGTGCCGCCTACCTCGCCCCGCGGATTGCACAGGCTTCAGGAGGAGCTAGGTCGCTCGTCGAGGTCGGTGCCGGCCAATCGCTCCTAGCGCCATTTTGGAAGGCTGCAGGAGGAGACCTCCGAGATGTTACGCTTTTGGACAGTTCCCCGTCGATGCTCGCCTATTCGGCAGAGTGGGAACAGCTTGGGGCCAGCTTAGTGGTGGCGGATGCGACGACTACCGGACTGCCCGCCGGTTCCGTCGACGTCCTCGTTTCTTCGCTAGGCGACCCCTACAATTCGCCGGCCTTTTGGCAGGAGGTATCGCGGATCCTCAAGCCGGGCGGAACCTGCCACTTTACCTCGCCAGCGTTTGAGTGGGCGATGGCTTTTCGCGATGAGGAGAACCTCTCGACCGCCGAATTCTTGCGAGCCGACGGGGCCGAACTGCTTATGCCGTCGCCAGTGTACAAGCAACTGGATCAACTGAGAATGTTCGCCGGGGCAGGACTCAGGTTGATAGACGAGGAGGCGCTTACCCGACAAGCACTCGCCTCGAAGCCGGCTCCGAAGCTGATGTGCGTGCCCTTCGACGTACCAGTCGTCCGCGGGTACTCGTTGCGGGGACCTTAGGCTGAAATTCGCATCCGGGCTGCACCTCAGATCCAACACTGGGGGAAGTTGCGTGCGTAATATCGGCAAAGTCAATTGGGCGCGTGCGACCAGACCGAATGGGGAGCGGCATTACCAGGCGAACGGCCAGCATCGAGAGTATCCCGTGAACTTCTTTCTCCGGGTACTAGAGCAGCAGCGGGTCAACTGGCTTCTTGAGGACGAGGAACTCGATCGGGACGGGGGGCCCCCTCACCAGTCTCATTGGTCCCGAAAGCGATCCGGCCCGGTCCATCCCGTTGGCTCTTCGAGGCGGAATTGCCGCCGATGGTGTGGCATCAACTTCTTCATTTAGCGGGCCCATTGTAGATCAGCGAACGCCCGCTTGGCGGCGTTCTGAAGTTGTTGCCGTCGCTCCGCGTGTCAATCGGCGCGCAAAACTGACCCCTGATCGGCGTCCAATTTTGACCCCCTTATTGTAGGGCGACGGTGAGCGCC
>NZ_JABVCF010000026.1 GCF_014595955.1 Pseudaminobacter soli (ex Zhang et al. 2022) | reverse complement strand
CGACTGAATGAGGGGGGTCAATTTTGGACGCCGATCCTCCCTGCTAAGGGGTCAAAATTGCACGCCGATTCACAGGCTGAGGACCAATGGACTGGCCAGCCTCGCCGGTGAACTCGGGAAGATCGGAACCCGCAAGGAGGCAGCGTGATGGAGGGCAGCTTCCGGGATCGTGGCGCAGCGAAAGTAAGCCGGGACGAGCGGACGGTTACAGTTCACGTCCCGCTTACCTTTCGCCGCAAGGGCGGACGCAAGGTCGTCATCTCGCCGACAGGCGAGCTGCAACGGCCAGCGCGTGCCCGCTACATCGATGACGCTCTGCTGCGCTCCCTCGTCCAAGCCTTCGAATGGAAACGCATGCTGGATGAGGGAGAATGCGTGAGCGTCAGCGAGCTTGCCGGCGCCACGAAGCTCAACCACTCGTTCGTCTCACGCGTCCTTCGTCTCACACTCCTGGCGCCTGACGTGGTTGAAGCGATCCTCGACGGAAGTCAGGGCACTCTGGTGCAGCGACAGGCATTCCTTCGCGGCCTGCCTCACCGCTGGGCTGAACAGTTGCCCTGATTGACAGCGTAAATCGCAACAAACGCATGATGCGAACCAGCCGTTCGAATCCCGTCCCCTGGCCGCTATGCTGGCGTCGACGTGCATCGTGTTGACATATAGTCGATCGGCGCGGCAGGCTGCCCACGCTAGCCAATCTGTAGATCCGACGTCGGCCATTTCGCCGGGTCGAGAGGGACGATCGCTCGTACTGCCGCCAAGGAACCCTGCCCATGCTGAACATGCCATCTGTCACCCCCGCGCTGGCCGCGGCTGCGCTGCTGCTATCTGGCGTACCGCAAGCCGTAGCGGAAACGATTTCGCCAAAGGTTTTGGTCGTCACAATGTTCGGCGGCGAGGCGAAGCCCTGGCTAGAGGGTGAAAAGCTCGAGCGGAAAATCGCCGTTCCGGGATTGTCGAAGGAATACCCGGAGGTGGCCTGCAACAATCAAGATCTTTGCATGATGACCACTGCTATGGGTTACGCCAACGCCGCAAGTTCAGTGTCTGCACTGGTTTACAGCGGTCTTTTTGATCTCAAGAAAACCTACATTCTGATCGCCGGCATCGCCGGGGTCGATCCGAGTGACGGCACGCTGGGCTCGGCCCATTGGGCGCGATTTGCGATCGACGGCGGCCTCCGTCATGACATTGACCCGCGACAGATCGAGGCGGATTGGCCAAGTGGCATCGTGGCCTTGGGTGCGAGCCGGCCAGGCGAAAAGCCGAAATGGAGCGCCGGCAGCGAGGTCTATCAGCTCAACGAGCAGTTCCTACAGAAGGCGTTTGCCCTGAGCAAAGATGTCGAGCTTGCCGACAGCGACGATGCGAAAGCCTATCGCGCATCATATCCCGCTGCACCTGGCAGTGCGGAGCCGATCGTCAGCATCTGCGATACCGTGTCGATCGATACCTATTGGCATGGGTCGAAGCTCGCAGAAGGGATGGGCGACTGGGCGGCAATGATGACCGACGGCAAGGCGAATTATTGCACGACGCAAATGGAAGATAACGCTTCACTAACAGCTCTCAAGCGGGCCGCTGATGCGGGGCTTCTAGACTTTGACCGTGTGGCAGTGTTGAGGACGGCATCCAATTTCGACCGAGAAGGTCCGAAGCAGACGGCGGCGCAGTCGCTTAGCGCCAAGTCCGGTGGCTTTGGCCCGGCAACCGTCAATGCCTATCGTGTCGGCGCAGAGGTGGCTCACGCGATTATCGAAAACTGGGCTGCCTGGGAAAGCGGCGTTCCAGCCAACTAGGCGAAAAGCTACCGCAACGGGCGGGCGTAAGGTCTTCATCTCGCCCACAGGCGAGCAGAAACGGTCAGCGCCCGTCCGCTACATCGATGACGCTTTGCTGCGCTCCATGGTTCAAGCCTTCCAATGGAAGCGAATGCTGGATGAGTGCGAATATGCCAGCGTCAGTGAGCTTGCCGCAACCAGAAAGCTCAACCACTCCTTCGTCTCACGCGTCCTGCGGCTGACGCTCCTGGCGCCGGACATTGTCGAGGCAGTCCTCGACGGCAGACAGGTGGAAGCTACTCAACGGAAGGACCTGCTTCATAATCTCCCGGGTTTGCCGACAATCGCCAAGCGATCATCGTCTTCGCCAAGACGCTGCGAGATCTCGCGGCAATCTGCCGCCCTCACTCGATGAGCTCAAGCGCGCGCAGCCATTCGCGGGCAGCTAGATCCGCATGCCGACGTGTATTGTACGAGCAGCCGCTCTGGATTGTTGATCAGAACGGACGCGCGCCGTGTCGTGCTCGCCGCGAATCAATATTCAAAATATGAAGTAAACGATGCAGTTCGTCACCGATGGGCCGGATATACCAATATCACTTCTGCGGGCGCAGCGCGAAGGTAGCCTCATGTTCGTGGTCGGGGCAGGTGTATCGCGCGCTGCCGGCCTGCCGCTGTTCGGTGATCTTGCCGACAAGGTCTATGAGCGGCTCGGTCAGGCAATCCCAGGGGCTCCCGGCAGTCTCGCAGGTCGGGCCGAAGAGGAAGCGCGCGACGCTCGGCAATATGACCGCCTGCTTGGGTTGCTCGAACAGCGGGTAGTCTATCGAGGCACAAACTGGCGGCAGCCCCGCAACAGCGTGCGCGAGGCTGTAGCCGCGCTCGTAACGTCGGGCCGGCGGGCAAACTTCACTCCGCATGCTGATCTGCTAGACCTGTCCAGGGGCCCGGATGGACATCCCCGTATCGTCACCACGAACTTCGACACCATTTTTGAGCGAGTTTGGTATCGACGAACTCGGCAGCGTCTGCCGAGCAGCGCAGGGCAGGGCATGCCGACCGTCGGCTCTCACGATTTCACCGGCGCCCTGCACCTCCACGGTCGCGTCACGGATCGTCAGCACCGACTCACCGAAACCGATCTCGTGCTCACGTCCGCCGATTTTGGCGAAGCCTACATGCGAAGCGGTTGGGCCTCGCGGATCGTGTACGACCTGTTGCGTCGATACACGCTGGTGTTGGTTGGTTATTCCGCAGACGACCCGCCGATGCGCTACATGCTTGAGGCGACAGAACAAGGTCGACTCAATTTTCCGGATCTAAAGCCGGCCTATGCGCTCGTTGCCGATCCGAATGGCGATAGCGGGGGCATACGCGAAGCTTGGCGCGGCAAGGGCCTGCAACCACTGATCTATCCAGCACCGGGCCACGATCATTCGGCGCTGTACAGGACGCTAAACGCTTGGGCGGAAATGGTACGGGATCCTCTCGCATGGTCTGAGGCCGAACTGGCGCGGATTGCGGCGGTTCGATACGCTGAAAGTTCAGCGGATGATTGCGCCAAGTTCGCCTTCCTCACTAGCGAAATTTCGAGCGCGGCCGCGGCAGCGCGATCCGCGGCCGATCCCGCCTGGGTCGAAGCTCTCCACAACGATGGCCAAAATCCTGATGATTGGACCTATATCGCATGGTTCCGCGATCGGCTTCAGTCAGCCGTGGTTGCGCGCTATGCCGCGGCGGCTAATGATGCGTTCAAGCTCCGCATCGCTCGTGCCGTCGACTTCCTGCTCCGATCGCGTCAGGAGCCCCTTCCCGAGCTCTACGGGCGATTCTGGCTCCTGTTCGTGCAAGCGAATCTTCGTCCAGGCCCAAGCCCGTATGGCGGGATACGCGAGGGCGCGGCGGTCACTACCAACCGTATCCAGGCAATCGTCGCCGCGCTCGAGCCGCGCCTTCGCGTCGAACGCCGCTTCTCACTGCACGAGCCCGACGAACCAGAAGCGGAGCCTCGCAATATCCATGATCTCGCGCATTTCCGCTTCCGCACTAGCGAACGGGACTGGCAGCGCAGACTTGAGCGCTGGCCGCAGGATACGCGCGCCGAGGAGCGCCTGATTCTGGCACTTGACCGAGCCCTGAGCGAGGCCTGCGAGCTCGCCACCGATGCCGGACTGAACCAGGCAGATGGTGATCTCATGTCTTTTGATCTGGCGTTCGTCCATGCCCCCGAAGAAGGGGAGGGTCTCATCGAACCGGGCGATCGCCACGCCGGGCAATGGCGGCTCAACCAGCCTGATGCGCACAATGACCGATTCGCGCCGCTCGTTCGGCTCATGACCGGACTGTGGCGCCGCCTGGCTGCACGCGATCCCCACAGGGCGACAAGGATCGCGACTGGTTGGGCGGAACGCGACGAGATGATCTTCAAACGTCTCGGCGCCTGGGCCGCGACCGTGACGGACGTCGGTCCGTCAAAGAGCATCGAAGATTATCTCCGGCGGACAACGCGTCCGCGCTACTGGTCTTCCGACAATACTGCCGAGTTGGTCCGCTTCTACTGTCGGCGCTGGAACTCGCTTGCGGAACGCACGCGCAAGCAGATTGAGGACGTAATTCTGGCCGGTCTGCCGCCCGAAATCGTCCGGCGCTTCGCCCGCCCCGTCGACCGGGCCTATACCCGAGCGCTCTACACCGCTCGGGAGCTCGCCCGCATCCGGACTGCAGGCGGGCGGCTCTCGCGCAAAGCGTCGGACCGGCTCACCGCGCTTTACGCGGAATTTCCAAACCTGCCGCGGGAGGTGCCGATCCTCGCCCATCTCTACAATCCGAGTTGGTCAGGTTGGGGCTTATCTGCAGACATCCGGGTGCTTGATGAAGTCGCCGACAATCGATTGCTCGAAAGAGCTGAGGCGTTCGAGACCAACAGCCGTCTCGAGCAAGCGGATCTGTGGCGCGTGTTCGCCAAGAGCGAGCCTGCGCGCGCCTTCGCTGCGCTGGTTGATGCCCAGGCCAAGGGGCAGTTTCCGGCCCACCGCTGGGAGCCACTGCTGGGCCTCTATGCGTATCTAGAGACCGAGCGACCCGCCGGCTTGCCCGATATCATAGCGGTGCTTGCCGCACTTGCGCCTGTCGCTGCGGCGGAACTAAACCCGCTCAGCCACCTGCTCTCACGGATCGTCGAGCGGCATGCCGCCAGCACAGGGGAGCCACTGTTTCCAGCGATACTTGCCTTGTGGGACCAGCTACTGCCGGTCAGTGCGACGATCGACGACGAAAACGATCGGACGAGGCCCTTCTCCGAGGCCATCTTGTCGCATCCGCTGGCCGGCTTGGCAGAATCGCTCGTGACGATGCAGAGCCATGTCGATCGGGAGGCGGGCGGGGGCTTCGCCGACCAGTTCGCGGGACGATTCGAGGCGTTGATCGCGTTACCCGCCCGCGCAGGGATCATCGCGCGCGGTGCGCTGATGCGGCAGCTTCCTTTCCTGCACTGGCTCGCGCCCGTCTGGGTCGAGGAGCACCTGTTCACAGCACTCCTTGAGGAGTCCGACGAGGCGCTGAATCTGATGAGCGTCGTCGCGCGGTCCGTTGCCCCGCAATATCCGGTGCTCTTCAACCGTCTGAAGGCCGCGATCTTTCGCGCTCTCGAGCACGAGAGCACCGACGATCCAGTGCGCGAACACTTATCTGGTGCGGTGGTCGGGGCAGCGTTCGCGGTTATCGAGGGGCGTGAGGGTTTCGAGCTTACGAACGTCGAATGCCGACGTACCCTCACGCGCATGCCGAACAGCGTGCTGTCCCGCATGGCCTGGGAGCTCGGCTCGCTCTTGCGCAACGAGCCCGACTTGGGGGCGAAGGCGGCCTACTGGGAGAGGGCGGTCGAACCATTTCTGACCGGTTACTGGCCGAATGACGTGTCGGCAAGGACTGCCGAGGTGTCAGAAAATCTCGCCCGCCTTCCAGCGCTGGCCGGCGATGCGTTCGAGCAGGCTGTCGATGTCATCTTGGGTCTGGTTCGTCCGATTGGCCGGTACGAGCTTCGCTTCGCGCTTGGCCTTGACGAGGTGGATGATCTGATTGCGCGCTACCCGCGCGCCGCCCTTCGACTGATCGTCTCGATGCTCGATCGCGACGCGCCCCCACCTTCCGACATAACTGAGGTAATCCAGGCGCTGCTCGACGCCAATCCTACAATCGCCGCCGAACCAGCGTTTTGGCGCCTGCGGCTCATGCAGCGCCCGAACTGATGATGGCCGATGATGCAGCGTGCTCCTGCATATTTAGAACAGGTCACTTGAAAGCTCGAACACCGACGTCAGCAGAGTGGTCTCGTAGAGCGTTCCTAGTCGCGCCTGTCTAGCAAGATTCACGAAGGGTTTTTCCGCGACCATGACTGTCGCGAACGGCAAAACGGTCGTGAAGGCCGCGACATCGCGCAGGTCGTTCTCCGAAATTTTGCGCGTCTGATCCTCGAGCCGGATGACCAACTCGCGTTCCACGTTGAGCACGGGGATGTCGCTAGGAAGACTGCGCATAAGCGACGAGCTAATGTCGTGGACATTCTGCCACGCCAATCCGAGCCGGCGCGCCGTCGCCAAGATGAAGTCGATCTCGTCGAGGATCAGCCGCGCGCCATAGGCACGTCGGCGAACTGCAAACGTTTCGCCAGCAACGATGGCGCGACGGGCCTCGAGCTGAGCGACAAGCCCGGCCGAGCCCATACTGTACCGCCGCACTGCCTCGACACGCACCGCCTCATCCCCGTACGCGAGATGTTCGAACAATGTCTTGATTGGATTTGCCCGCACATGGTCGAGGACCCGGGCCGAAATCTCGAGACCATAGGTTGCGGCTGAGTAATCCGCGGCGGCTTCAAACCACAAACTTGAAAGAAACCACTCGTCTGCAAGCGCTTCGCGCTCAAGTGAAAAGCGCTTGGCAAGGCTGTCAGCGAGAGTCTCCGCGAAGATGCGACGTCGACCGCGAAAGACATGTCCACCACTTATCACGGCTTGCACGCGCGCCAAATGGGCCCGGCGAACTGGGTCATTAATCTTGGCGGTTTCATAGAGATTGGTGAAGCTGAGCGGTGTAATAATCGCACGGTCTTCAATCAGTGCGACGACGGTCGCGAGCGCCGCATGCTCGCGCGGATATTCAGCCTTATCCCAAGCGCCACGTGCAAGCGCCACCCAAGCATTTTGATCGAGATAGAGGATGCGCATTGTTTAGGTTGATGGTCGACGTCAATTGGGGCCAACCAGAAGTGGAATATTGATCTGCGATTAGCAAGCGCAGATACTCGGTATAAGGCGGTTAGATTGTAGCCGCCCACGGGTTGGAGGAAGTCCTGTCCAACTGACACAAGCTCCTGATTAAAAAAATTCAACAAAATCAACGCTCGAAAACCTTGTGTCGGATTTGCGTAGTCACAAGGTTTGGAGAAAACCGGCCCAGAGAGAGCATAATGGCGTCTGAAACGCTGATTGCCGACACAAGGTTTGTGCGGAAAACCCCGGAAATACTGCGCTTCTGAGCGCCTCAACCCGGAGCGGAGAATGTTTTGCGGATTGGGAGTGGTAGAGGGCAGGGGACCGGGATCCAACCTTCTCCAGGGGCCGTGAGATCGGCGGGCGTCCGCGAATCCAAGTTTAGCCATTCGGCAGCCGTCATGCCATCTGAGCCATGCGTCGGCATGATGGCGACTACATCCCGCCCGCCGCTCGGCATCTCCTGTGCCCCCCCGCCCCACCGAGAGGCGATTTTCAATTTCCTTCCGTCGGCAGTCCGGAACAAAAGTGACCCGGCTTTGGTTCGCGTTGCGCTGCAGCATCGGGCGACCCTCTGTGCTCGCTGCTTCGCTTGCTGCCCTCAACTGCGATGGGAGAACTGGCCGATGGCGCGTGCACGATCCATGGATACCGGCCCCCGAGGTCACCCCTATCTCATGGCCGCGGGCATTGCAGCCGGGCTCGTGGCGATTTCGGCAGGCGTGAACGCATGGCTGGCCAAACGGGCGGAGCGTGCCAACCCGCCCATGGGACGATTCATCGAGGTCGACGGTATCCGGCTCCATTATGTGGAGGTCGGAGAGGGCCAGCCGCTCGTGCTCTTCCACGGCAACGGCAGCATGATCCAGGATTTCGGGAGCAGCGGCCTGATCGACATGGCATCGCGGAATTATCGCGTCATCGCCTTCGATCGGCCGGGCTACGGCTATAGCGACCGCCCTCGGACGGCACTGTGGACGAACTCGGCGCAAGCCGAACTGTTCGAGAAGACGCTGAGGCAGCTCGGCGTGCGCGACGCGCTCGTGCTCGGGCATTCCTGGGGTGCCAGCGTGGCTGCAGCCCTAGCGCTGAAGCATCCGGACATGGTTCGTGGTCTGGTGCTTGCATCTGGCTATTACTTTCCCAGCATTCGGATGGACGTGGCCGTCCTCTCGGTCCCGGCAATCCCTGTAGTGGGGGATGTCATCCGATATGCGATCTCACCGATCCTCACGCGTTTATTGTGGCCTCTGCTGCTGCGACGCGTCTTCGGTCCGTCCCCAATTCCGCGAAAATTCCGAGGCTTCCCGAAGGAGATGGCGGTCAGGCCATCCCAACTCAGGGCCAGTGCTGCCGAATCCGGTTTGATGATCCTGGATGCAGCCTTCAGCCGCCCAGGTTACTCCGAGCTGAAAATGCCCATCGTGATCATCGCGGGCACGGAAGACCGCATCACCGACTTCCACGACCAGTCTGCCCGACTGCACCGGGAACTGCCCCGAAGCGTTCTTCACAGAGTGACAGGGGTCGGCCACATGGTTCACCAGTCCGCGCCGGACGCGGTCCTGGCTGCGATCGATGAGGCTGCCGGAATGCAGGGCCGAGAAGCGATCGGGACCGACTGGCCGGATGCAAGGGGCGCTACGAGCAGTCCTCGGCAGATCCGTCCACGCGCTGCCTCCAACACCATATCCGAAAGCCTACCATGACCGCGGCTCGGCTCCGGGACGCTGGCCCAACTCACCGGCGCTGCTAGATCGGCAGCGCCGCTCGTCGGCCGTGGCTTCGAAAGAGCAATCAGTTGGCCCTCTCCTCAGCAATCAACTTCCGGAGGAGTAGACGCTTATGCAGGTCGGTTTCTTCTGCGGCTCGCAGGTGTCACCAACACAGATCAGGATATTCTGCTGGGTCATTCCTCTGGCAGCGTGGGTGAGGACTGCGGCAGCGACGTGTTGCCCGAAGGTCGCTGGAGAAGGCCTCTCCCAATGCCAAAGCTCAGGCGCAACCTGAGCGTCCCTCAGAGGGCTTACCGGACGTGTCCTCCAGGATGGTCAGGGCGTTGACCAGGTCGTCTGCCTCGTCGAAATCCAACCCGATCAGTTCCACGCCATCCACCTCAGCAGGGAGCCCGGTGGCCACGTCGATCACCGTCCAGCTCCCGTCATGCTCCTGCTTAAGGTCGTACCTCTGGTGGGCCATGAACGCAGTGTACGGCAGGGACGGAATGTGCGGTAGAAATTTCTGCGCCCCATCAGACAAGAGGCGACCGCTAAATCCCCCAGTGCCCCTAAGGTGTCCCTGCCGGAACTCCTCCAGGCCGTTCATCAGGTTGACCAGATCGGGGCGTCCTCATAATCCAATCCGGTCATTTTTGCTCCCATCAGGCTCGTTGCCTGAGATCGTACCTCGGGTGGACCATGGGACAGTGTAGCGGTGTTACGCGGGGCCGTCTCCAAGCAGATCGTCTGACGTAAGCCTTTTTTGCTGCAAAGTTGGATTGCAGGGAGGAAGGCAAGGGCTAAATCCCAATCGGGCACCTTGTTCGTCCGCCAGGTAAAGAGGTGCCCCCCTTGTATGCCCCTCTCGGTCCCCAGCCGGGAGGGGTAGCGTTTCTCCTGACCGGCGTTCGGCTGGGAGGGCCGGGAATGTTCGACGCAAAATTGTCTGGCCTCCAGCTAAGAGGCAACGCCACCCCCCCCGGTGGCCCCTCGGTCGACCTCGACCCGCGAGATCCATCCAGAACCCGCCTGGAGCGACTTGTATCAGACGCAACGCCCATTGACGTTTGCTCCTCGGCCATCAAGGCCGAAGGAGAAATGAGATGGGAATGTCAGAGTTTGATCCTGGCCCGTGCAGCCGTAAGCCATGGAACGCAGGACGCAGGGTAGAGCCAAACGGCCGCTGAAACCACGGCAGGTCTGGGCTTACTCGATCAGCGTGTGCGCCTTCGCGACCGCGCGCTCTTCAACTTGGCGATCGATAGCAAGCTACGCGGTTGCGATGTGGTGAAAATCAAGATCGGCGATGTTGTCGCGGGCGGGCAAATCCGCACGCGGGCAGGCCGGGCCAACCGCAGCGTGGGCGCCCTTGACTAGTATCAAATTCTCACCGCTATCACGGAACGGAAACGGCATACCCAGTCGGCGGGGAAATCGCTCTGAGGCAGGGGGCGTCTAGCGGGCCTGTGTTTCTTGAAAAGCATTAGCTTGTCTACATAACGCAGCCGGACCTGCGATTGGCATCTCTCGCACGTGAAGCGGCCACGCTTTGAAACCATGCTGCTGTCTTGACCAATGGGTGCCTACAGTGTGGGCATTGAATTCGAGAAAAGGCTCTTTGAGAGGGGCACCCTTACACGGCCTGTAGTTTTGCGCGGTGCTACGCCGCGCCGACCCTGGAGGGGGTTCGGAGAGTGAAGCGACGCCCGCCTTAGTCCTCGTCAGCCGACCTCATTCGTGTACCGGAACAAGAGCACAGGCGGAAGGGTTGGGGCGGTTACGCGATTGGCGCCTGCCGACAGCGGACAATCCAAGGCCGCCATTCGTACCGCTAGTGCGAAGGAGATTCGCCATGTCTGAAAGCGAAGAAAGGCTGAACGATTGGCTGCGTGATGCGCATGCGATGGAAGAACAGGCGGAGCAGATGCTGAGCGGGATGTCGAGCCGGATCGAAAGCTATCCCGACTTGGCTGCACGCGTCCAGCGGCATCTCGAGGAGACGAGATCGCAGCGCCAGCGGCTCGAAGCCTGCATGCAGCGGCGCGGCGTCTCGACCTCGACCATGAAGGACATGACCGCGCGCTTCACCGCCCTCATGCAGGGTGTCGGCGGGGCCATGTCGGGCGACGAGGTGATGAAAGGCGCGCTCTCGGGCTACACCTTCGAACATTTCGAGATCGCCTCCTACAAGATCCTCATTGCTGCGGCCGAGGCGCTCGGCGACACCGAGACCGCACGGGTCTGCAACGAAATCTGCCGCGAGGAAGAGGCCATGGCCACATGGATGGCCGACAGAATCCCCGAAACGACCAGAACCTATCTATGCGCGAAGACACAGGCGTGGACGTAAAGCGCTGAGGAAAGGCGCGATCCGGGAATTCGAGCATGCTTCTTGTCAGCTGTTCGGCGACTTCCTCATTGCCATCTTCTTGGCGCAGCCTTTGGTCTCATCTTTTTGCATGGTCTTCACCATCTCTGGAGAAACCTAGTTATGCCCGCTTGCTGATGTTCCGGACGGCGGGGTCGGCCGCCAGTGCTCGCTCGATGGTGGGCTGCTTGTTTTCGTGCACAAGCCGAGTTGCCGGAGGCGGACAGAGAGCAAACGATGCGATGGGGTACCTTCCCCCCGCCCTAGCTAAGTGCCCCTCGCTGCGCCCTTCTCGGTATGTATCGCATCCGGGAGGGGCTATCGCCTTCGGCGGCACCATCCGGCTCTCTGACGCACCAGACACAACGTCTCATGAATCACGCCACTTCCTGCATTGCTCTTTCGTTAACGCCGGCCTCGCCGAGCCGTGTCAACGCTTCGTCGGTCATCTTTTCTTCTTCTAGCGTTTGCGTCAGCAGCGGGACGGCCTCCTCGAGGCCAAGTAGGCCCGCCCATGTCACCAAAGTGCCATAGCGGGCAATTTCATAGTGCTCGACGGCCTGCGCGGCGGCCACGAGTCCAGCGTCCAAGGCTGGCGCACCTGTCTTCCTCGATGATGCCGTCGATGGCAGGACACGTTTTTCCCTGCGCCCGTTTCCCGAAGATGTCGAAGACCTGCTGCAAGCGCTCAATCTGAGCTTCCGTCTCTTCGCGGTGCTTCTCGAATGCGGCGGTTAGTTCCTCGGATTCGGCACCCTTGGCTAGCTTCTTCAGCGCTGTCAGGATCTTGCGTTCAGAGTAGTAGATGTCCTTGAGCCCGTCGTAGAAGAGGTCCTCGAGGCCCTTGGAGCTGCGCTGTGAACCTTTTTCGTTGCCATCGTCATCTCCGATTGTGGGAACGCGTGTGTGTGTGTCGAGCGGCACGCCGAACTTTAACTAAGCTGCGTTCTGGTTGTTCCTAGAACCGCGTGATTCCAGCTAGTCGCCGAGGTCTAATCTCGCCACCGACGATCTGCCGGCGCCGAACGATAGGCGTCAGCGGAGGCTGCGTTCTCAGACCATTGTTCTACGCATGCGCCCCGGTGCCGGCACCAAATGTCAGGCTGGATCGGCCAGAAGTGTTCTCGATCGTTGCAAACTGAGTTCTAGCTGGAGCGTACTGTTGCTTAGCAGAGCGCCCGTATTTGCAGCCGCGATGAGGAGCGAGGCTTGGAGCCAGCCCCGGCAGAGATGTCGCCGGGGTGAAGCCCGTCTCAGATGTCACTGTCAGGCTGTCCCCGCCCCGCCTCCACGATCCGCCCGTAGGCGCTTGGCGCGATCAAGAATGTCGTAATGGATGACAGCTCCTCCATAGCGACCGTCGGCGTCTGCTTCCCGGCGCTGGCCAATGACAGCGACTTTCCCGGGCGGCCCGAATCGAGCGAGCCGCCTTTCGTGTCAGGTCCGGCTGCCGTCAGTAGCCCAGCGGGTCGTGCCGATGCAGGTTGGCATCATCGCCAGCCCATATTCTCTCGTGTTGTACCGAACGATCCGGTGAGGTGAGGCTGACGGCCACCCTGCCGCAGAGCCGCCGGGCTGCCCGACGCCCAGACTTCCTGGCTTGGCCACCCTTCGGAAAGGGAGACTCGTTAAGGTCCAGAACCCTGTCGTGATCCAACAAGTCCATCACCCGGTCGATCCCACCATAGTTGTTGCGGTCCGGCGGGTTGCCACCCCGGCGTGGCTCTGGCCCGTCCGCGCCGTGATCGTTGGCTCGGCGGCGCCCATCCGCCCGCCAAACCAGCCTGCCACCGCACCGAGGATCAGGCTGAGCGCAGCCACCAGGGCACCTGTGGACACTGCGGTTGAGGCCGTGTCGGCAGCCTGCCTGGCCTGCTGCCGGGCTTGCTCCAATAGCTGGCGGTACTGCTGCTCATACTGCTCCACCTGGGCACGGGCCTGGTCGACCGGGATGTTCTGGGCGCGTGCGAGAGCATCGGCGGCGCGGTTGCGCGCGTCGGCTGCCTGCTGCTCGTTGCCGGTCAGGGCGGCACGCACGGAAGCAACGGCGGCATCACGAAGAGCCGCCGGATCATTGCCGCCGGTGGCGGCGCGAATCTGCTGCTCTATGGAGGAAAAGGGGTTCGCCGCTCCGGCAAGACTGGGTGCTGCCGCCTGAGCAGCGGTCTGCGCCGTTGAGCCAACGGCTTCGGTGACGTTGCCCAGGGCGCTTGTCACGGTGCGGTAGGCGCCGCCGAGGACCCCGCCCACTGTGGTGGTCAGGAGATAGAAGATGACGAGCGTGGTCACCGCCCACGCGGTCAGGCCGTGCCAACCAGCGGTGGACTCCTTAGGCTTGCCGGCCAGCCTACCTGCGGCGTAACCACCGGCCAGCGAGGCCAGCACGCCGGCAACCACGAACCAGATTCCGGCACCAATCGAGAAGGTAGAGGCGGATGGATTGTCGGCTGCCCCAGCGGCAGGATGGAGGGTCGCAGCCCCGAGGCCGATTCCAAGCAGGTTGAGTATGAGTTGCGTGGTGAGCGCCACGACGACACCGGCGAGCACGGCACCCCAGGAGATCCGGTTGAGCATGATGGTGCGAGCATCCTCGGACGGTGTGACCGGGCTCACGTAGGGAGCGTCGTAGTCGCCGCGATTGCGCGGCGTGTCAGGGTGATGGATGTCGGTCATGGCTGACCTCCTGTTTGGCCTCCAAACCTCATGAGATGGAAATTGTTCAGAAGAGGCCGACGGCTTTCGTTGCACCGCCCGCAAAGGCACACGGGGGCGTAGTCAGTGTTAGAGCCAGACGCATGAATACGGCTTCGTATGACCCGGGTTCGAGTGCTCGAACCCTTGGCGCACTGATGGGCTCCGACCTACTTCGCTCACGCCGTTCGGCGAGTGGCGGCTAAGTTCTAGTTCATAAGTGGCGAGGAAGTGACCGAAAAGATGACCAAGAGTGGGGCCGCCCCTTACATACGGTCTCGTTATCTCCGCTTGAGAGCTTCCCAAACGGCGTCCTTGGCCTTGCCAAAGCCTTTCTGGATCCTGCCCTCTGTCTTATCGGCCTTGCCTTCGGCTCGCATCTTATCGTCGCCTGTCACCTGGCCTAGTTTGTCTTTTACCGTTCCGCCCATCTTCTTAGCGGTACCTTTCGCTTCATCTTTGTGCATGGTCGTTCTCCATCTCTGGACAAACCCAACCATGCGCCCTTGCTGATGTTCCGGGCCGTGGGTTGGCGGCGACGATGCACGCGAGGATCGGGAGCAGCTTGCTCCCTTGCTGGCGTCTCGGCAGATCGGCGATGCCGGTCGTTAGGTGGTCTTTCGTGCTTTAGAGGTTGACCAGGTTCGTTGGCCTTTGCGCCCCAACTGCATCTTCTTCGTCATCTCCGAGCGGGCGGCAGCGTAGTTCGGAGCAATCGATTCAGTCGGGGGTCGATAATTGCTCGGCTGCGTCATCTTGTTCACCCCCGAAGAAGGTGAGTTCCTTCATGAGGGCCCGGAGCAAGGTCTGCGGGTTTCCGGGCGATCAGGCGTAAGGTTCTTTCTTCCCCAGGCTGATTTTGTCCATCGGTAAGGCTGCAGATTGAACCGTTCACACGGCCCTGAGCTTCAGTTCGAACAACCCCTTACCGAATTGACTTCTATCAAAGACGGAGCGTCAGGCAGGGAAGACGATCCCCTCATCCCCATGGCGACCATAGCTGCTAGCCCGTCGCCATTGGCGAGGAGTAACTGACTAGGCCTTCGCTATTCCGCATCCACGGTGACGAGGCGTACAATGGAAGGAAAACAACATGGGCCATCTTCTTACCACCTCCGTGGTCTCGATCTTCATTGCGTCAACCGCGCTTGCTGGATTGGGGGCTGCGCAAGCCGGGAATACTGGGGGCCGGGAATACCGAAGTTCCGAGCAGTCCCGTAATCCAGGGAATTACGTCGGAGACGAGGGTGATTACGGAAGAGCCGCAAGACGCCATGTTGGCGACTACCGCCAGAACGACTCTGACCACTACGATTATGGACGGCACGCCGGGCGCTATGGTGACAACGGGCGTAGGCACCGCTCCGAGGATCGGGACTACGGATGGCACGCCGGTCGCTATGGCGACAACGGGCGTAGGCACCATTCCGAGGACGGTGACTACGGACGGCACGGCGGGCGCTATGGTATGCATCGCTCTGAGGATGGGGACTACGGTCGGCACGCCGGGCGCTATGGTGACAACGGGCGTAGGCACCATTCCGAGGACGGTGACTACGGACGGCACGGCGGGCGCCATTCTGAGGATGGGGACTACGGTCGGCACGCCGGGCGCTATGGTGACAACGGGCGTAGGTACCGCTCCGAGGATGGCGGTTACTAAGGGAACAAGCCGCGCTCGGATTCGTCCAAGTACGATTTCGATCGGAAACGACTTTCTTGACGCCCAGCGCTTCGCCTCAAGGGCGATCTGAAACGCGTAAACTCCGGCCGGATGACGCTCTCTCTAGGCACTTGCGTCACTGCTGGATCGGCAGCAAACGATTCCTTCAAAAAGCTCGCAAGTCGAAGACCTGCTTACCAGGTCAGTGTCCGGTTCAGTTTGCCGAGCACCCGGCCGATATCGATGCTGCGAAGGAAGGGCTGCCATTGCCGAGGAGCCATGAACCGCATCTCTCCATCGGCGGCCTGCCAAATAACAACAACTATGCCTCGTAGGCCGGCATCGCGGGCCGCCAGCTGTATTTCGCCAAGTACGAATCTCCGCTGAATCTCGGTCTTCTGCTCAAAGCTGTCATCCAGGGCCGCAATGATCATGTCCTGCCCCTGCTCGCGAATGTGAGCGATCTCCAAAGTCGGCATCGTCCCCTCTCGCCCAGGCGACTGCGCAGCCTAGCTGACGCTCTTGAAGGGCCCAACGCCGTAGGCTCGAGCGCTGCTTTAGCGTCCCTCCGCTCCGAATGCCTTGGTACCAGTCGCGCAGGTTTACAATCCGAAGCGGGAAGCTTTGTTCCTTTGCCGCACCCGATTGGGGAAACTTATCAATCGGAACAAAGCACAGGCGGACAGGTTGCGCGATGCGCACGCGATGGAAGAGCAGGCCGAGCAGATGCTGAGCGGGATGTCGAGCCGAATCGAAAACTATCCGGATCTCGCTACCCGCATCCAGCAGCACCTCGAGGAGACGAGATCGCAACGCCAGCGGCTGGAAGCCTGCATGCAGCGGCGCGGCGTTTCGACCTCGACCATGAAAGACATGACGGCACGGTTCACCGCCCTGATGCAAGGCGTGGGGGGCGCGATGTCCGGCGATGAAGTGATCAAAGGCGCGCTTTCGGGCTAAACCTTCGAGCATTTCGAGATCGCCTCCTATAAGATCCTGATTGCTGCGGCCGAGGCGCTCGGAGATTCCGAGACGGCAAGGGTCTGCTACGAGGAAGAAGCGATGGCCTCATGGCTGGCCGACAGAATCCCCGAGACGACCAGAAGCTATCTCATGCGTGAGGATGCGGGCGTGGAGGCAAAACGCTGAGGAAAGGCCCGATCCGGGAATTCGAGCCTGCTCCTTGTGGGCTTTTCGGCGACTTTCTCATCGCCACATATAACCGAGTACGAGCCGCCGCCGCGATAAGGGGCGGGACTGGCGTTCTTCCCACCCGTCCTAAGAAGGTGCCCCGCTACGCTCTCTCGGTATGTATCGCATCCGGGAGGGGTTTTCGCCTTCGGCGGCACCATCGGGCTCTCTGACGCAACAAAACGCGGCGCGGGATTGCGCCACTTCCTGCATCGCTCTTCGGCGCAGCGCTCAACGTCATTCGCGGGGTGATCGGCACACTATCTACTGCACTGATCAAGTTCGGTGCCGTTCATCGACGCGCGCTGCCCCTCCTGGGCGTCGGGCTGGGAGGGGCTCTTTACGTTCAGCCGAGGGCCGACCGGCTCTACGTGGGCCCGCCGACAGTAACCGCCCATAAGAGGCATAAGTCCTATTCGTGCACAAACCGGGGTGAGCTTGATAATAGCGGAATGACGGTCCGGCAGTTGAGGGTGGGCCCATGCATTTCGAATCAGGCGGGGTTGCAGGCCCCGGCGAACTGGCGCTCCTGCGCGAAGTGCTGGAAAAGTACTGCCGCGAACATCCGACCGAGGAGCGGGAGAAAGTGGCGGAACGCATCCTGCACTCATTTTTCGCCGGGACACGTGATCGTGACGCGCTGCTCGAGGCGGCGAAGGGAAATAGCCTCTAGAAGCAGGTGTCGAGGGTGTAGGTTGCGTCCTAGTGCCGCGTTCGCGACGGCGAGCCGAAGTTCCTAATCAACCCGAGCAGCCACTCTTCAACGGACTGGTCTTGAGGGCGATGGTCGATCGTCGAGATCGCCAGTGTCAGCACTCTTTCGACCAACCTGTTTGCCTTCTTCTGATCTCGCGTGATCTGATAGGCGGCGCGTTGCAGTTCCGGCACGAACGCGATCACCTTTCCGCCGGGACGACCTGGCGCTGTGTCCCCGCCCGGCACACGGCGGCCGATCTCGGGCGCAGTCGTATCGAAAAGCAACACCGGAAACCCCATCGCTAAGGCGTGTGACGCAACCAGATCGGCGAGCTCACGATCCGTCAACTCGCAGTGCGGCACCACGTTTCGAATCTCTCGCGCCGCCCGAGCCAGCGAGAGAGCCCAGCTCTTGGGAGTAGATTCGAGAAAGTCCTCGACTGCCTCGGCCGTGGTTCTGCGGCCAGCCATAAAGCCAAGCTCCTTAATGTGTGAACGCCTAGGGGAATGGCTTACCGGCGCGCCAAACGCCATACGGCCAAAAGGCTGGGCCAACCCCCTGAAGGTAAGCGCTCTCCTGAATGTGGATCTGACGGGAAGCGGACTATGGCCGCTTGATTGGGCCGCCTTTTTTGAGAAAAGGGCGGTCCAAGTCGGAGCCTGTTCGGTTCGGCTAGTTCCGCCCTCGCGCCTCATGAGACCATCCTTGATAGCGCACTCCCGCTTGAATGCGTTTGATTAGCATCAAATTCCAGGCCGAGGCACAAAACGGAAAATCGTTCCTGGCCCGCCGAAGACGGGATCGGCCAACAGCCGGCGGGGGGCATCTACTCGCCCCGAGGCGGGGGGCCGCCTACCCACTGTATTTCTCGAACAGAGCTAGCTTGTCCACATAGCGTATCCGCACTTGCGACTTGCATCTCTCGCACGTGAAGCGGCCAACGCTTTGAAACCATGCTCCCGTCTTGACCACTGGGTGCCTGCAGTGGGGGCATTGAAAGCTGAGATACTCGCCAAGCAGGCTCTTTGAGAGGGGCACTCCTACGCGGCCTGTATATTTTGGGCGGCGCTCTTGCCTGAGCGCTGGTCCTTTACGATGTCAAAGCTGACCTTCTGGCCCTCGGCCAGGCTGTGCAATCCAGACCGTTCGAGCGCAGAGATATGGACGAAGACGTCCGGCTGTCCATTGTCCTGTGCGATGAAGCCATAGCCCTTGTCGGAATTGAAGAACTTGACGGTTCCAGTGCTCATGGTGACGGGTTCCTATAAGCGGACCTGCCGATCCGCGCGGCTGCGGTTAGATCGATTTTGAGAGGAAGCTCGCCAGCGGCTGATGGGCGGCGCAATCGCAAAGTTCAACAGCAAGATCGATAATCGTGACCTAGGAGGCACGTGGGCGCCATCAAGCCCGCTGCTCCTTGAAAACGACGCTCATCTTTTGTGATCTCAGATTCGCCAATGATGTGCGCGAGCTCCTGCGCCGCTGACTGCCCAGCAGCACGGCGGCAAGACCGCGGCTGCCACCGCCATGGACGACAACTGCAAGGATTAACGGTGACCTGATGCCCCCGCCCGGCATCGGTTCGCCCTGCTGGCCTTGGGGAAGAAGGCCTACCCCGCCTTGAGCGTCTCTCCCGCGGCCAGCGTTGCGGACACCATTCGTTCTCACAACGTCCGCCCTTCGGGCTGTGTAAGTTATTGTGCGGAAGGCTGCCGGCGAGAGCCGACCAGGCGGAATAGTTGTTGCCATGGCTTGAAGGGCCAAACGGCCGCCCTAACCCCTGACCTTGGCATTCAAGTCGCCTGGCTCCTTCGGACTTGCCACGCGAGGCAAGCAATCGCCGCGCCGACGCTGATCAGCTCGATGCCCATCAGGAGCCCGATCAGCCATACCGCCGTGACCGGAAGGCTGGCCCATGTCGGGTGCATCATCCCTGCCGCGCCTAGCTTCCTCAACGCCGAAGTCCGCGTGGATCCGAGGTTCATCACGCAGCCAGAACCAACTCAAAACCGTCGTCTGCAGCTTGCTGACCCCGGTGGGACAGGCAAGTTGCTTCAATTACTAGCTCGTTTGCATGTTGCGGTGCGAGTTGGGATGACATTTCGACATCGACATTGGCCCTTGCAGGTCGAAGTTGGCCGATATTCGCTGGCGGCGAAGCGATCCTTCACCAGCGCAATCGCGAGGAGGGAGCGGGGTAGATCCAAGAGGTGAACATCACCAACGCGCTGAAGGTCGCGTTCCTCAACGTGCAGTTCGAGCTGGGTCTGAGCAGGCAGACAGCGCGGTAGAAGCCTAGAGATACACAAACTTACTAGTTCTGACACATATACATGAGCTTCCATAAGGTTGATTAGGCGTTTAGGACGTGGGTCCAAGCACAGCACATGCTATAATTGCGTGTCGAAGAACAGCGGGCTTCAGATGCCGGCTTCGCGCCGCCAAGGTTTCGAACACAATGAGCGAGCGAGCCCTCGCAAGCCGACCTCCGACGCGTCAGTTGAGGCAATTGCATACCATTACGACGTTGGCACCGAATTCTACCGGCTGTGGCTCGACCGCAACCTGACCTACAGCGCCGCCCGGTGGGGCGATCCGCGCCAAATCGCCTCTGCCTTGGCAAGCACATTTCGAATATTGCTGACCTGCCACTTGCCGCCACGGGCGGTGCGCACGCCGCGATTGTTAAGGGTGACGGCGAGACCGAGCAGGCTCGATGATCGGCAGAACAGTTGCCGCGAAGCGCTCCGACTCCCGGATGGCCGCGGCTCGTCCCTTGGCGGCTGCCTGGGCCGTGTTCGTCGGATTGCCCAATCGGGTGCCGTTCGCTTTTCGTAATGAAAGCGCTGCCCTGGTTCGTTCTGAGATCAGCCGTCCCTCCTTCTCGGCGAGAGCGGCGTATGGATTTCATAAGGTCAGGGTTCGGGTTGCGCCATCGAGGCCGGAACGTTTGCCGGCGTATCTGAATTATAGGCTGTCAACTTGCCTTAGCATCCGAGTAGCCCGAGGAAATCTACTTGCAGGATCTCAGACTTTCGACCGGAACACCCGGTCTCGATATGGTGCTGAATGGGGGGCTCACCCCGGGACGAGTCTATCTTCTGGAAGGAGCGCCCGGTTCGGGCAAGACAACACTCGGCCTACAGTTCCTGCTGGAAGGGATCAGCAGCGGCGAGCGCTCCTTGTACGTCACGTTGTCCGAGACTCACGAAGAACTGGCAGCCGTGGTCGCGTCCCATGGTTGGTCGCTGGACGGCATCGACATTTTCGAGCTCTCCTCCGCCGAGGAAGTTCTTGGTGATGGTCGCCAGCAGACGGTGCTTCATCCGTGGGAAGTCGAACTCAGCGCCACTGTCGACCTGATCATGAAGCGGGTTGAAGAGGTGCAACCGAAACGGCTTGTGTTCGACAGTTTGTCGGAGTTGCGCCTCCTCGCGCAGGACGCGCTCCGCTACCGACGCCAGGTCCTGGCTCTGAAGCAGTACTTTTCCGGCCGGAATATCACCGTCTTGCTCGTTGACGATCTCACTGGCGAGCACGGCGAGCGCGACGCGCATCTTCACTCAATCGCGCACGGCGTCATGACGCTCGAGCGCCGCACGCTTGAGTTCGGTGCTTCGCGGCGGCAGATCCAGGTGCAGAAAATGCGCGGCATTGAGTTTGCCGGCGGCTTCCATGACGTCGTCATTTCTCGCGGCGGCTTGAAAGTTTTTCCAAGGCTGATTGCCTCAGAACACCATGCGCCCTTCTTGGGGGGGCCGGTGGCAAGCGGGGTTATCGAACTCGACGCATTGATCGGTGGCGGCCCTCTGCGAGGAACCTGCACCATGCTCACCGGGCCTGCCGGTTCCGGAAAATCGACCATCGCGCTCCAATACGCCATGGAGGCATGCCGGCGCGGAGAGAACGCGACTGTCTACGAGTTCGACGAACGCGTCGGAACCTTGATCCAACGAGTGCGGTCGATGGGCGAGGAGATCGATGGCCTGCTGGAGGCCGAATGTCTCAAGATCGTTCAGATTGATCCTGCCGATGTCGCACCCAGCCAATTTGCCTGGATGCTCCGGGAGGAGATCGAGAACCGCCAGGTGAAAGTTGTCGTAATCGACAGTCTGAATGGCTACCTCGCTTCAATGCCCGAGGAAAAACAGCTGGTGCTCCAACTGCATGAATTGCTTTCCTACCTGAACCAACAGGGCGTGGTGACGTTGCTGGTCAACCCTCAGCATGGGTTGGTCGGCACGATGAACACGGGGCAACTGGATATCTCGTACATCGCGGATGTTGTCGTCCTCTTCCGCTTCTTCGAGGCGGCGGGACGATTGCGCAAGGCAATTTCGGTTCTGAAGAACCGGAGCGGCGCCCATGAGGATACAATTCGCGAGCTGCGCATCGACAGCCTCGGCATTCAGATCAGCGAGCCGCTCACTGATTTCCGAGGTGTGCTAACAGGCACGCCGGAATACATCGGCGCGAGCGAACCTCTGATGGAGAGTCGCTCCGATGCCGCACGCGCATGATGGCAAGGTCATCGTCTTCGCGCCCTTCGCGCGCGATGCCGAAAGCATCGAGAAGGTTCTTGCCCAACAGGAAATGACCGTGGAGCGGGTGCACTCTGTTGGAACGCTTGCGTCCTGTCTGGGCGACGAGGTCGGTGCAGTCGTCATGAGCGAGGAGGCCCTGGCGCAGCAGGATTGGCAGCCGCTGGTTGTCGCGGCCAAAAGCCAGCCGTCATGGTCGGCCTACCCGTTCATCCTTCTGATCGGGCAAAAGAGATCGTTCCACGAGACGCAACGCGTTTCTGCCATTCTGCCGGCAGAGATTACGAACGTGATGGTGCTGGAACGACCAATGGGATCAGCCACGCTGATCAGCGCGGTACGCTGGGCGCTGGCGGGGCGCCGGCGCCAGTTCGTCACGCGGAACCACATGCAGGAGTTGGAGCGACGGACGAAACAGCAGCAACTCATGACCAGAGAGCTGGCGCATCGGGTGAAGAATACGATGGCGATTCTGCAGTCGATCGTTGCGTACAGCTTGCGTTCGCCGGATGCCTCCGAGGTCCGGAAGACGATCATCGAAAGGTTTGGTGCACTGTCTCGCGCACATGACATTCTGATTGGAACCGACTTTGCCGCCGCCGATTTTCGTGAACTGGCTACGACGGCTCTCTCGGTCCAGCCCGGCATGTTTGACTTGGATGGGCCGGATGTTCGTCTCTCGCCGCAGACCTCGCTTTCCTTCGCACTTGTCCTGCACGAGTTGGCGACGAATTCCCTCAAATATGGTGCTCTGCAGGCGGGCGGGAAAATTCATCTGCGATGGAAAATTTCCGGGGAGTCCGCGCCGGAATTCACGCTGAAATGGTCGGAGACAGGAGGACCGCCGGCTGTTCGTCCGGCGAAGGTCGGCTTCGGCACACGGCTCATAGAGTCGACATTGAGGTCGTCGGGGAAGGTTGAACTGCGATATGAGCCAAGCGGTTTCGAGCTGCTATTTGTCGCCGACTTGAACACCCTGACCCATACAGCCGTCGTCGATCTTAATGTTTGATTGGGCTACGTCCACTCGAGCTGCCGCAGGAGTTTCGCTGATAATGATCGAGCACAGCGGTCGCTGCCAGCGACTGTCCATCGTTGAACTTAGGGAAGATCGCCGAGATAAATCCGGGCCGCTTGTGCTGCGGCTACAAACGCGTCACGCGCCATAGTGACCGATGCCTCGCCTTTTATGGCTGCCAGGCAGGCTTGCATCGCCGCTTCTCGTGCGGAACTGTTCTCCGGCCACTCGTAAAGGAGGAGGGTCGCGGCATCCCGCACGCCAACAACAACGCGGTCTCGGTCAATCCGGCCAAGCTGGATTACGACGGGCTTCTCGAAGATGGCGACACCTTCCATGACGCATGATCTGGAGCATCATGGTTAACGTGCAACAACCTCGATCAGATTCGCCGCCTCTCCGCCGTCAAAAACACCGCGAGCACACCGCACAGCAGGCCCAGGGCTAATGGGAGCCCCTGATGTCCGACCAGTTGCATCGCCAGTCCCGTCGCGGGCGATCCGACAATGCCGCCGATGCCCCATACGAACGCGAAGGCGGCGTTGCCGGCGATCAGCACCTGACCGGTGAAGCGCTCGCCGAGTTGGATCAGCGACATGGTATAGATCCCGAACGAGAAACCGCCCCAGACGACAATAAGCGGCCAGACGAGCCACCCCTTGAAGATCGACGACAGCAGCAGGCAACCGGCCAGCGAAGCCACGGCGCACAGCAGCATGGTCGGCGCCGAGCCGAACCTTTCGGCCACGCGCCCGAGCAGGATCTGCATCACGGCATTGCCCGCAATGAAACATGCGATGATCGACGTGACGCGCTCCTCGGGGCTGCCGAGCGCGGCGCCATAGACCGCGAGCAGGGAAAGTAGGGTCTGCTCGAAGGCGGCTGCCGCGAAGACCGCGAACAACAGGAGCGGCGCCAACGCGAAGAAGCCGCCGACCGACGTCGCCTCGCCTTCATGCGGCATCTTGGGCAGGCGCGGCACGACCGCAAGCACGACCGAGCCACAGAGAAGAAAAGCCACGATCCCGATCATGAAGGGCGGCCAACCCTGTGTGCCTACCAAGCCGAGCGAGAGCGGGCCGATGGCGAAGCCACCCGAAACGATCGATGAATAGAGCCCCAGGATGCGACCCCGCCGCCTTGCGGGCGTAATCGAGATCAGCCAAGTTTCACTGATCACGTAGAGAGGATTGGCGAAGAAGCCGAGCAGGAAACGCAGCGGCATCCAGGCCCAGACGTCCTGCGTCCAGGCGATCGCGATCAGGGTGAGCGCGGCCAGGATCGAACACAGGATTGCAAGCCGCGCCCCGCCGACGCGCCGCACAAGCATCGGAATGAGGGGCGCGGATACGATGAAACCCAGGGGCGTCATCGCCGCGGACAGGCCGATCAGGCCGGTCGACGTCCCTTGCCGTTCCAGGATGAAACTAAGCAGCGGATAGGTAAGCCCCTGTGCCACGGCGAACACCGAGACGGTCGCGATGATGGCAGCCATCGATGCCCACGGGATCTGGTCGTCTCGTGATGTTGTCGTGCTTTCGGCAGTCATGCAGACTTCGAAGCAGGATCGGCACATTCCGGCAAGTGCAAGTGCTGGCGAACGATTGCGGCAGGCGGGAACTGGCGACGCGGGCAGCGCAGCAATCACCTCATACTCGGCAAATGGGGCCTCCTGATCCCGCCTGTTGAGGGACGAGATCAGCGGCGCCAGACCGGCAGGAAGATAGTCGCAGTAAACAGCCTCGTTCGACCACAGCCTACATGGCCTGGGACTTTAGCCCCTATCAACCCCAGCAATATTGGCTAACCGACCTGTGTCATAGACCATCGAAAGAAGAGGCCCCAAAGCCGGAAATCTCGACTATGTACTGGTCGGGGCGTCTCTGCAGAGAGGACTGAATCACAACCGATCCCATGCAGAACCCGCCGGTCTCTCCAGCGCAACTGATTGAGCTGACCGGCCCGCAGAGGGTAGTGAGATGCGCAAAATCTGGACTCGTGGCCTGGTGGCGTTGCTTGCCATGTATTTGGTCGGCGGCATCGGCGGACGGCACAATTTCGTCCCTTGGCCTCAGTTCTCCGCGCTGAAAAAGCAGGTCGTCGGAACCGAGCCCGTAGCGGCGAGCCGTTACATCTTTGAAGACAACGGCCGCCTTGTTGCCGACGAAACCAAAACCGCAGTCGACTGCCCGAAACAGACTGAGCGAACCGCCGTTTTGCTGGTTCTCGGGCAGTCCAATGCGTCAAACCACGCGGGCCAGCGGTACAGATCGGCATATGGCGCGCGGGTCACCAATTTTTTCGGAAAGCGGTGTTTTATCGCAGCGTCGCCGCTTCTTGGATCGACGGACGCAGCAGGAGAGTACTGGACGCTGTTGGGAAACTTGCTGATTGCATCGGGAGAGATCGACAACGTGATCATTGCATCCCAGGCGTTTAACGGCTCGGAGGTTGCGCGCTGGAGCCGAGGCGGCGATCTCAACGGACTTTTGATTGAGACAGCTGGGCAGCTTCAAGACGTGGGCTATCGCGTGACGAATGTCATATGGGTTCAAGGCGAGGCCGACTACGTCAAGGGTACGAGCACGGAAGCCTATCAGGAGCGATTTCGGTCTATGACTGATACGCTGCGTCAGCAAGGCATTGACGCTCCGATCTACGTTTCGGTCGCCACGAAATGCCTCGAGCCCAGCAACGGGGGGTTCAAAACACATGTTTTGGACAATGCCATTTCGCGTGCGCAACTGGCCTTGGCCGGAAGCGGAAATGGCTTCAGGCAGGGCGTGAATACAGACGCACTGCTCGACGAAGTCGATCGCTACGACGATTGTCACATAGGCGGTACGGGCGAGGAGAAGGCGGCGCGAGCCTGGGCTGACCTTCTGCTCACCGAGCGTCGGATAGCAAGCTCGCAATGATGCACGCCGTTCTTCCTCTTGCAGTCAGCGATGCCGCTCGGTTGTGTCAAACACTTGGTTCGCTTCTCAGGATTAGGTGCCGCCGACCCCGATACCTGAGCAGAGAATTGCGCAAGAGTGGACATGCCAGCCACGCAGGAAATGTAAGCAGATCCGCTCCTGCGAGGAGGCTCTCTGGTATCTGCAGAACTGCTCCTGGGGCGGACGGCTCGATCGCGACAGCGACGGCAGACCATGCGAGAGCCTGTGCTGAACGAAAGCTCCTCGTACCCTCATCTCTCTCCGCTTAACGTCGATAACCTACTACCCAGATTCTGTTCGGCAGGACTCCACGACTTCTGATTCGATCCTGGACGCGACTTCGGGACGTCACTAGTTGCGGCGCCGCTAAACCGCGGTCGTTGCCGGCAGCTTCCTAGGTTTTGTCATGCGCGATGCTGCCTTCATGAGCTTGCGGAACGTTGGGCATTCCAAATGGCTTGGCGCCTTGCAGTCGGCGACGTGTCGGAGCGTATCACGCAAAACACGGAGCTTTGCCATCTGCCGCTGCAACTCGTCTGCCTTGGCGTGCAGCTCGTCGCGCGGCACGTCGAGTCGACCGTCCTGGCCGAACATCGCCGCAATTTCCAGGAGCGAGAAGCCGCCTGCTCTGCCAAGGGCGATCAGGGAGAGCTTCAACAGAACATCCGCATCGAACTGCCGGCGCAGTCCACGCCTGCTGAGGGAACGGATTAAGCCGATTTCCTCATAGTACCGCAGCGTCGAAGGGGGCACGCCAGAGCGATCTGCAACTTCGCCAATATCAATCATTTTCGCGCTTGACCTCAAGTTGGCTTGAAGTCGTAGCCTCTCTCACAATGGCAATTTCAGCAAGAGGGAAGACGATGACAAGCGTAGCAGGTGCAGCGCAAACAACCGTCTGGCGGGACCGCCGGGCGGTGGCGCTTCTGATGGCAGCGACCCTGACAGTCATGGCAAACGCCACGATCAGCCCGGCACTGCCCGGACTACAGCGCCTCTTTGCCGACGATCCTCACGCGGCGATGCTGACCCGCCTGCTGGTTCCCGCACCGTCGTTGAGCATCGCGTTGCTGGCTCCTCTCGCGGGTCTGGCCGTCGATCGGCTCGGACGCCGGTTCCTGCTGCTCGCTGGCATCCTGCTGTTCGTGGTTTCGGGAAGCGCTGGGCTGTACCTGCCGGATCTTCCGACGATCTTCTTGAGCCGCATCGTCCTGGGAGTTGCGGTTGCGCTCATCATGACGGCGCAAACCGCTCTGATCGGCGACTATTTCAGCGGCGAGACCAGAACCGCGCTGACGGGATTGCAGATTTCGGCGCGAAACTTTGGAGGCCTGTTGTTCATCCTGCTGGCCGGCTCGGTTGCCGCGATATCGCCACGCCTGGCTTTCGGGGTCTACGGACTGGCGGTTCTGGTGCTGCCGCTGACGTGGATGACGATCGTTGAGCCACGCCGCACCTCGCCCAAGCAGCAATCCGGCCAAGAGACTCGGACGGGTGACGGAGCGCACTGGCGTCTGCCGTTCCTGGGCCTGGTGGCCCTTCAGTCGATGACGAACATGTTCTTCTTCATCATGCCGACGCAGTTGCCCTTCTTTCTAGATGCCCAGGGCTTTCACAGCGCCACGTTGACGGGCATGACCCTGGGCGTCCTGATGCTGACCGGCGGCTGCCTGGCGCTGCTCTACACCCGCATCCAATGCGCTATCAATTATGCGGGCGTCTTTGCGCTCGGCTATGCCGCGATGGCGGCCGGTTTTCTCCTGCTGGTCCTATCGCCACCGGTGTTCCTGTCGTTCGCCGGCGCTGCATCGATCGGCGCAGGTTACGCTTTGGTCTCGCCCACCTTTGTCGCCCTGACGCTCCATCTTGCGCCGCCGCATCGCCGGGGGTTGGCAAGCGGCATTCTGACGGCGTCGGTGTTCATCGGGCAGTTCTGCTCTCCCTTGCTGAGCACGCCGGCAGTTTCCGGCTTTGGTTATGATGGGCTGTTCCTTGGCGTGGTTGTGGTCCTGACCACTATGGCTACCGCAGCGCTGAGCAGCACTGTAATGCGCTCGCGTTAGGCACCTCGACCCTCCCGAACGAAACAGCGGCAGTCGAGCATGAGGTGGGCACCGGACGCTGCGGTGGTGCCGGGTGATCCGGCCTTCCTCGACGGTGAGGCGTAGCGCGAACGGGCCCTCGAACGACTTTCCCGTCGCGCGAACGGTCCCGACACGTGCCCCATCAGGACGGCGTCGGCGCCGAGAGTCCGATCTCGTGCGCATCATCCCGCCTTGCGGGCTGCTCCTGATCAAGGGAGAGAGTATTCGGAACAAAGCGCCGGTGCCCATTGATCGTTGCGGGGCTGTGTTCCTCTGCCTCGCCCGCTTCAACAATTCTGCCCTGCTCGATGGCCATCACCCGTCCTGACATGCGGATCGTCTCCGGCCGGTGGGCGATCACGACGCGGGTGACCCGCATGGCCCCGAATGCAAGATTCACCAGCTTTTCCCGTTCCAGATCCAAGTGGCTCGTTGCCTCATCCAACAGCAGGAGGCTAGGCTGCCGGTACAGCGCGCGGGCAATCACGACGCGCTGCTTCTGGCCGCCGGACAGGATTGTCCCCATATCCCCAATCAGCGTCTCATAGCCCATCGGCATGGCCATGATCTCGTCGTTGATGGCAGCCAGTCGTGCGCATTGCACGATGCGCTCCCTATCCGGTCGCTCGGCAAAGAAGCTAATGTTGTCCCCGATGGAGCCGGCGAACAGCTGATCGTCCTGCATCACCACCCCAAGCCTGGCGCGGTAGTTCTCCAGCCCGAGGCGCGCGAGCGGCTCGCCATCGATCAGGAGCTCGCCATGGGTGGGCTGGATCAGTCCTGCCAACAGCTTCAACAAGGTCGATTTGCCGCCGCCCGAAGGCCCGACAATGGCAATCGCTTCCTCGGCCCCGATCCGCACACTGATGTTGTCAAGCACCCAGGGCTCGTGTTCGCTGTAGCGGAAGCTGACGTTGCGCAGCTCGATCGCTGGCGGCAGATGCCCGCCAGGCGATGGCATGAGGCACGTGCGCGTTTCCGGTTCCGTCAGCGCAATATCGGCCAGGCGCTCCGCATGCAACCGCAGCATCTTAAGATCCACGGCCCGGTCGATCAGGATGGTTGCGCGGCCGACGAACTGATCCTTGTAAGCGATGAAGGCAAGCAGCAGGCCGACCGAGAGAGCATTGTTCAGAACCTGTTCGGCGCCCAACCAGATGATCAGGATGTTGAGCACCCCCATGAGCAGCCGATTGCCGATCTGGAAGAGGAATGCGAGCTTCTCGGTCGCGAGTTGCCGGTTGGTGGCCTCGATCAGGAGATTGAGCCAATGTGCCCGCCGGTCCTCCTGGCCATTGAACAGCTTGATTGTGCGGATGCCGCGCAGTGTCTCCAGAAAGTGCGTGTCGAGCTTGGCCCGCCACACGATCGCTTCCATGGAGGCTTGGCGCAGTGGCGAGTATGAGACCCAGCGCAAGAGCGCATAGAGCACCGCGGCCACTATCACGATGCCGGCCATGCCTGGCGCGATGACCAGCATGATCGCCAGTGTCAGGCCGGTCATGAGCCCGTCCATGACAGCCTCGACCAACTCGGTCGTGATCGCGCTCAGAATCGTCTCCTGGGAGGAGAAGCGGGATGTCAGGTCGCCGAGATGCCGGGCCTCGAAGAATGCGGCTGGCAGGTTGATTAGATGCGAGAAGAGGTTGGCGCGCGACTGGACTTTCAGGGTGGCGCCGAGCCCCATCAGCATCCAGCTCCTCATGGCCGCGATTGATGTCTGCAGCACGAGTAGCAGCAAGAAACCGAGCACCAGCGTTATGAGAAGATCGTGATCGGCCGCGACCAGCGCATGATCGACCAGCCAGCCCATGAACAGCGGACTGGCCATCGCGAAGACCTCGATAGCGACCGCCAGCGCTAGCTGGTGAAACAAGGCGCGCTTGACCCCGACCATGCGTCCGAGCAGCCGCCCGAAGCGCACGCGAGGGGGAGCGGCGGCCGGCTCGAAGCGGTCCGTCGGGTAAAGTTCGAGCGCCACGCCGGTGAAATGCTGTGACAGTTCGGCCGGCCGTGTGTGGCGCAGCCCGAAGGCGGGGTCATGGATGACAGCCCCGGCGCGGCCGAAGCCGACTAGGACCACGAAGTGATTGAGGTCCCAATGCAGGATGCAGGGCAGCCGCAGCTTCGTCAGTTCCTCGATCTCGAGCCGCAGGGGCCGGGTCGCGAAGCCGATGCGGTCTGCGATGCGTACGACGTCCTTGAGCGTGGCTCCTTTGAGCGAGAAACCGTAGCGCCGGCGCAGGTCCCCAAGGTCGGGTTCATAACCGAAGTGGCCGGCGACCATCGCCAAGCTGGCCAGGCCGCATTCGGATGCCTCCGTCTGCAGGATCATTGGGGTGCGCCGCCCCCAGCCGAGGTTGAGGCGGCCGGCGACGCTCATCCGGTCAGCTTCCCGCTGATGCTGAACAGAGGCTCAAGCATCCACTCGATGAGGCGCCGCCGCTCCAGCAGCACGTCGGCCTCCAGCTTCATGCCGGGCTGAAGCAGCATCGGCTGGCCATAGGCGGTGACGGTCTGTCGCTTCAACTCGACGGTAATGCGGTAGACCGGTTCGCTGCCGGCGTAGAGAGTGGAGAGGCCGGCGAGCTGTTGGGTCATCTCGGCCGGACTGATCGCAGAGCGGGAGACGGCGCTCACCACGCCCTCATGGAAGCCGAACTTCTGATAGGGAAAGGCTTCGTAGCGCAGGAGCACCCGCTGGCCTTGGTGAATGAAGCCGATGGCCCGGCTCGGGCTGAACAGCTGCGCCTGCAAGATGCCACCGGAGGGGACGATGTTCATTAGAGGAACGTTGGGCTGGGCACTGCCGCCTCTCTCGACTTGCAGGCCGGTCACGATGCCGTCCTGCGGGGCCACGATTATAATTTCCCGGCGTGCCTCGGCCTCAGCCAGTTCCTGTTCCAGGGCCGCGATGTCGCGGTCAATCTCGGCCAGCTGGTTGAGACGCCTGAGCGGTATCTCGGCCAGGGAGGCCTTCAGCTGAAGGGATTCCTGCTGAAGCGAAGCCTGTGTTCGCTCCAACTGCTGCAGCTTCGCGGCTTGCTGGATCCGCTCGTGCTCCGCTTCCTCGCGGCGCGGCAAAGGGACGATCTCGCGATCGCGTAGTCTGCGTATGCGTTCTTCGATCTGCTGATTGAGCTGGAGTTGGGTCCGCTGCAGTTCGATCTCCTGGGAAAGGTACTTCTGTTCGGTATCCACGCTGGCGATGCGTTGCGTCAGATCGGCCGCCTGCTGGGTGAAGAGACGCTCCTGGGTGAGCTTCTCCTCGCCCATGCTATTGCGCCGCTTTATTAGGCGACGGACGATCTCTTGCCGGGTGCCACCGAATGTCTCGCTCTGCATTTCGGTGGAGATGGCCAGAAGGGGCGCGCCCTTCTTGACCTCCATGCCCTCTTTCACGCGGATCTGGGTCATCACTCCCGCTTGTGGCGCGAAGACCCGCACTAGACCCTGCTCAGGCACCAGCCAGCCGTTAATGCGGGCCTTGCGGGTATAGGACGTGAAGAACAGCATGCCGAGCACGGCCACGGTGGCTAGAAACGCCAACGCGGCGAACATCCAATGAGTGATCTTCGGCTCCAGCAGCACCGTTCCAAGCCATTGCGACTGGTGCTCCACCATCACTTCAGGACGGAAGAGCGGCTGCGCTGGCGCCTGAGTGCGCTCGATCGCGGTTGGAGCCCTCTCAATGGCGCGGCCCACGACGGTCGATCTCCGCTTGCAACAACGACCACGCCAGACATCGCGCACAAGCCTAGGCCTCGGGAACTGGCATGGGAGACGTCGGCTTGTCCGCCGACGCCTCATTTGGGGTTCGAGTATGGCTGGCCCGCGGCCCGATACCGAGCAACCAAAGACAGTGACCAAACGTGAGTCCGCGCTTTTGCTGCTTACTTCGGCCTGGGGAAGAGAGGATGACGCGCGGGCAGACTGCTTTCGCACCAGCTATTTGCAGTCCCGCAGCCCCTTTCGCTCTCAAGTTATTGCTGTGGCCCGTGAGCCATCATTGTCGGATTGCTGTCAATTCAGACCGGGAGGGCCGGAATGGCAATGGTTCTTGTCGCCGAAGCCCCAGCCCGGACGCTTGCCCTTCTTGTGGCCGTCGTCTTCCTTTTCGTGACAGTCGTCTTCCTTTTCGTGACAGAAGTCCTTGAATTTCTTATGCGGGGGGGAGAAGCAGCCGCCTGCACCAGAAACGTGAACGAGTTCTTCATGAGTGAGTTCGCGCATGACATTTCCTTTCATCTTCAGATGAAGTTGTCAGAAATGCTTGCCTGAGACGCGAAAAGGGATTTACGAAACTGCGTTTGCGCAGCTCTAGCCCTTTGTCTTTCCCCACGGAGCCAACCATTGGCCACCCGTTCGCCACACGGGCAATTTAATGGTTTCCCGCCTGACGGCGGAGTCCTGAATGAGCCCTAAGGCACTAGTCGAAATTCGGTACAGACCCGAGTCGTGTTGCTCTTTTGGTTGAGGTGCAAAAAGCGCATAGAACTACCCTCACACGGTTGCCATCGGTAGTGGGGCCAAGTTTTCTAACCCAATGCTGCTTTGCACAGGGCTGTCGCAGGACCCTCCCTCACCCAAAAGCTGCCGGTCCGGTGTCGTCCCGTAGCTGACGGTTCCGAAAGCTCAGTTCTCTTGGCGGCGGTATGCCAGAGGTGGAGGGCCCGGCTTCAACAGGTCGCCCCAGGAGGACTTTCCCTCTGCGGTCTCGGCAGCCCGTAGTGCTGCGGCCTTCTTCTTGCCCAGCGGCGGCTCGCGGGGAGGCGGTAGTCTTCTCAACTAGCCGAAGCGGTTCTTGAGCGCCAATCGCAATCAGCGCCTGCAGACCAAGCGGATCGCTACCGGTCGTGCCGGCGCCCAGATTCATTTCATTGCGATGTCGGACTCTCCCAGATCCGTTCGTCTTATGCACGAGCGGCGATCAAATGCCGGACCACGGCGGAATAGCACTTCGAGCACGCCGCACTGTGTCAGAATCGGCTTAGAAACTGAGAGGACGCGCATGACGATTTCAAAGAACACCATCTGCCTTTGGTACGACAACGACGCAGAGGCCGCAGCCCGCTTTTACGCCGAGACGTTTCCTGACAGTTCGGTTGGCGCGATCCATCGCGCTCCTAGTGACTATCCCTCAGGTAAGGCTGGCGACGTGCTGACGGTCGAATTCACAGTCGCCGGCATTCCCTGCCTTGGTCTCAATGGCGGACCTACGTTCAAGCACAACGAGTCGTTCTCGTTCCAGATTGCCACGGAGGACCAGGAGGAGACCGACCGCTATTGGAACGCCATTGTCGGCAATGGGGGCCAGGAAAGTGTGTGCGGCTGGTGCAAGGATAGATGGGGCATCTCCTGGCAGATCACGCCGCGCGTCCTGACGGAGGCTATGGCTGCCGGAGGCGATGAAGCAAAACGCGCCTTCGAGGCGATGATGGATATGACAAAAATCGACGTTGCCGCGATCCAGGCGGCTCGGCGCGGCTGATGGCCAAGCAAGATTATATGGAACGAGAGAGGAGGAAGAAGATGGACCAGCAAACGGGTAATCACGCCGTTGCGCAGAACCGTCCGGCCGTTGAGCGGAAGTCCGATCGGGAGCTGGTTGTACTGCGCTTGTTCGGTGCCACGCCGCACGTGGTATTCAAGGCGTGGGCTGAGCCCGAGCTGTTCCGCCAGTGGTGGGTTCCGAAGGGCGCCGGCACTGCGCTCCTGTCCTGCGAGATGGACGTCCGCACCGGAGGCAAATACCGACTGGAGTTCGCCACCGGCGGGACCGACAGCATGGCCTTCTACGGCAAATATCTGGCGGTGAAGCCGGACGAGCGCATCGTCTGGACTAACGAAGAAGAGGATGAGGGCGCCGTGACCACCGTCACCTTAGAGGACTACGGCGGAAAGACGCTGCTGACGTTCCACGAGCTTTATCCTTTGAAGGAAGCGCTCGACGAAGCGATGGCCGGGTCGGCGGCAGCACTGCCCACACAGCTGGATCAGTTGGACGAACTGCTTTCGACAATCAATGCATAGCCGCCAGGGAATAAGCGAGCGGCCGGAGGTCCGGACCGGCCTTTCGCTGCTCTTTGAAATATCCCGAATGTCAGCAATTGACCCATTGCGGAAGTTGATCATCAACCGCGAATGTCTTTTTGAGCAAGTACGGCATAGGCTCGTCGCATGGGACTATTGACCTTTAGCATCAACGTCACCCTGGACGGCTGCGTCGACCACCAGGGAGGAATCGCTGACGACGAGACGCACGCGTTCTTCACCCGCCTTATGGACGAGGGTGGGGCGATGCTGTGGGGCCGGATCACCTACGAGACGATGGAGAGCTACTGGCCGGCGGTCGCTCGCGGCCACGTCCAGGCGCCGCCCGCGATAAGCGAATGGGCGGTCAAACTGGAGGCTAAGCCGAAATACGTGGTGTCGTCGACGCGAAAGGACTTCGCGTGGACCAACAGCCACCACATCGCCGACGACCTGGGTTGATCAGTAGTGCCCTACGCCATCCAAGAGCTTCGCCGGATGCGCCGCGCCTGTGGCCGCCGGCTTCGGGCCAAACGTGTCTGCAGCGGCTGCGTCGAAGCACCTGATGCGGCGGCAGGATCTGCTGGCTGTGCTGCTGCTACGACTAGTGGCTCCGCCCGCAGACCAAACTCTGCCTCGAGATCGGCCCAGTGCGATGGTGGCCAGCGGTCGGCGCCGATCAGCCAGGCGGCGGCACGGGCATAGACGCGGCAGTCGAGGGCCTCGTTGCGTTCGCGGAGCTTCTGCCATTCCAGCCGGGAGAAGCCGCGCTTGCTGCGCACCGTCACCAGCTGCTCGCCGACAAACTGCTTGCACCACTCGCTGTCGATCCAGGTGGGAAGATGGATGGTACCGGCCGGGTATCGGGCTCCGGCCTCCAGTTCCTCGTCGCTGGGGCGCGGCAGGCGCAGGAAGCGGTAGGTCTCGGCCTTGAAGGTGGAACCGGCGACCGTCCAGAGCTTGGCGCCGCGGCGGAGGCGCTTGCCGCGGGACGTGGCGTCGACATAGGTCGGGCCGGTGACGGGGCTGGCCCGGTTGAAGCTTTCGACACCCTTGATCGGCGCGACATGGGACGATCCGGAGCGCCGGGCCCAGGCATAGACGGCCGGCGCCTCAAAGCCGGTGTCGATCGCCAGCCTGAGGATGCGCATGGCCTTGCCCGAGTCGCTTTCCCAGGTGCGCGACAGCAGCGCGTCGAGCCCGGCCCAGCAGGCCGCGTCGCCCGGTCCGCCGTCGAGCACGACGTGATCGACCAGCCAGCTTTCCAGCCCGTGGCCCCAGGCCCAGACATCGACCTCGATGCGGTCCTTCTGCACATCGGCTCCGGCGGTGAGGAACAGCCCGCCAGCCGGCACGGATCCGGCCGGCCAGGCCTCGCGGCGGTCATGCAGGCGCTGCCA
>NZ_JABVCF010000025.1 GCF_014595955.1 Pseudaminobacter soli (ex Zhang et al. 2022) | reverse complement strand
TGGAACTCGACCCGCGCTACTGCGATGTGGCGGTGGAGCGCTGGCAGCGGTTTACCGGCCGGCAGGCGGTGCGCCAGAGTTCGGGGGCATAGTGGCCGCCATGCAGGGCATGAGCGAGCGGCGCTATGCGGCCCATGCCGGTGTTTCCCGCGGCGCCGTGCAGAAGGCGCGCCTTGCCGGCCGGCTGGTGCTGTTTGCCGATGGCTCGATCGATGCCGCAGGCTCGGATGCCCGCCGGGCGGCGATGACCGACCCGGCCAAGCAGCGCCCTGCCCCCAGCCGAGGTAAGCTGAAGCCGGTGCCGGAGGCGGCGCTGTCGGCTGTCGGCGAGACGCTGCGTGAGCAGGGGCTGTCGGCGCCGGCTGTGGGTGGCTCCACCACCTTCCTGCAGGCCCGCACCGCCAACGAGGTGCTGAAGGCGCAGGAACGCCGCCTGAAGCTGCAGAAGCTGAAGGGCGAACTCGTCGCGCTCGATCGCGCCAAGATCCTGGTGTTCCGGCTGGCGCGCGAAGAACGCGATGCCTGGGTGAACTGGCCCGGACGGGTCGCCGCACTGATGGCGGCCGAGCTCGGCGTCGATACGGCTACCATGCACGATCTTCTGGAGCGCCAGGTGCGCACGCATTTGGCGGAGCTGGCCGATGTTCGTGCCGACTTCCGATGAGGTGCTGGAAGATAGTCTGACAGGTGTTGCCGGCTTTGCCGGCTTTGAGGAGCTGTGCGCCTCCTGGCGCGACGGGCTGCGGCCCGACCCGTTCCTGACCGTCTCCGAATGGGCCGACAAGCACCGCATGCTGGCGGCGCGGGCGTCGGCCGAACCCGGCCGCTACCGCACCAGCCGCACGCCGTACATGCAGCAAATCATGGATTGTTTGTCGCCGGGCTCTCCCGTCCAGCGCGTCGTCTTCATGAAGGCGGCCCAGGTCGGCTCCACCGAGGCCGGCAACAATTGGATCGGCTTCGTCATCCACCAGGCGCCCGGGCCGATGCTGGCAGTCCAGCCGACCGTGGAACTGGCCAAGCGCAATTCCCGCCACCGCATCGATCCGCTGATCGAGGAAAGCCCGGCGCTCAGGGAACGGGTCAAGCCGGCGCGCTCGCGCGATGCCGGCAACACCATGCTGTCGAAAGAGTTCGCCGGCGGCATTTTGATCCTGACCGGCGCCAACTCCGCCGTCGGCCTGCGCTCGACCCCGGCCCGCTACATCTTCCTCGACGAGGTCGATGCCTATCCGGCCTCGGCCGATGACGAGGGCGATCCGGTGACGCTGGCCGAATCCCGCTCACTCACCTTCTCGCATCGCCGCAAGGTGTTCCGGGCCTCCACCCCGACCATCCGTGGGCTGTCACGCATCGAGCGGGAGTACGAGGCCTCCGACCAGCGCCGCTACCATGTCCCCTGCCCCGCCTGCGGCGCCATGCAGTGGCTGAAGTTCGAGCGGCTGCGCTGGGGCAAGGGCCAGCCCGAGACAGCGCGCTATCAGTGCGAGGCCTGTGACGTCGCCATCGGCGAGCACAGCAAGACCGCCATGCTTGAAAAAGGCGAGTGGCGAGCGACTGCCACGGCAAGCGACATCTCGACCGCCGGCTTCCATCTCTCGGCGCTCTATTCCCCGGCCGGCTGGCTGTCCTGGGCGGCGATCGCCCGCGCCTGCGAAGCCGCGCAAGGCTCCGAGGAGTCGCAAAAGGCCTTCCGCAACACCATCCTTGGCGAGACCTGGGTCGAGACTGGCGAGGCGCCGGACTGGCAGCGTCTGCACGACCGGCGCGAGTCCTGGCTAGCCGGATCCGTCCCGCCGGGCGGGCTGTTCCTCACCGCCGGAGCCGATGTCCAGAAGAACCGCATCGAGGTCGATGTGTGGGCCTGGGGCCATGGCTGGAAAGCTGGCTCGTCGATCATGTCGTGCTCGACGGCGGACCGGGCGACGAAGCCTGCTGGGCAGGGCTCGACGCGCTCTTGTCGCGCACCTGGCAGAGCGCCTCGGGCAAGGCGATGCGCATCCTCAGGCTGGCGATCGACACCGGCTTCGAGGCGCCGGCCGTCTATGCCTGGGCCCGACGGTCCGGATCGTCGCATGTCGCGCCGATCAAGGGCGTCGAAAGCTTCAATCGCGCCAGTTCCGTCACTGGCCCGACCTATGTCGACGCCACCTCCCGCGGCAAGCGCATCCGCCGCGGCGCCAAGCTCTGGACCGTGGCCGGCTCCGCCTTCAAGGCCGAGACCTATCGCTTCCTGCGCCTGCCCCGTCCGAGCGGCGAGGAACGGGAAGCCGGAGCAGCATACCCGGCCGGCACCATCCATCTTCCCACCTGGATCGACAGCGAGTGGTGCAAGCAGTTTGTCGGCGAGCAGCTGGTGACGGTGCGCACCAAGCGCGGCTTCTCGCGGCTGGAATGGCAGAAGCTGCGCGAACGCAACGAGGCCCTCGACTGCCGCGTCTACGCCCGGGCCGCGGCCTGGCTGATCGGCGCCGACCGCTGGCCGCCCTCGCACTGGGCCGATCTCGAGGCAGAGTTCGGGTTTCGGGCAGAGCCATTGGTGGCAGCAGCGCCAGATGCGGACACTGATGCCGGATCTCCTCCGCCAGCATCCTCGCAGCCGGTGCGGTCAGTTCGGTACAGAAGGCCACAGGGGCGTCGCGTGCGGCGAAGCTCTTGGATGGCGTAGGAGAACACAGCAACGAGCAAACACCGCCGGCATCACAACATGCAGGCTTGGCCACAAAGCTCCTGCCGGCGCTCTCAGTGTCTCTCTTCCAGCTCTGATGCCGAACGAGCAAGTTGCGCCAGGAGCCGCCTCGGCAGAGTGATCTGTAAATGTCGTGTTTGGGCCGGGACCAGACAGGCAGCTTTTGGAGAGCGACGCTCGGAAAGCAGACATGCTGACGTTAGTGACTAACCACGTGCCCGAAGCGTCCGTGGGGCATCTCCAGGCTAATAAGCTAGACCTTACCTGCGCAGGATTTGAACTCGGTTGGCGCATGCAGCTTCAGCGGTGGGGCACGATTCCGCCACTCCCCTGGCTAGTCGGAGATTCCTAAGACCCGATTTGCGTGCCGACAGTCTGCACACCGCCGTGGTTGACCACCAGCACCTGACTATCTTGCCGCGGGGCCTCGCCGACGAGCTCGAAAGCGGCTCGCACTACCTTCTCGGATAGCCGTTCCGCCACGGCCGGCACCCGCCGGCGGCCCTAACTGCAGAACTAGCGTCGACTTGCCCGTTGTCAGGCGTTCCATCGACGAAATGACGGCGGCGCGTTCGCGCGGATCGAGGACGATTAGAACCGCTCTGTTGCTGCCCCGCCTGCCCTTCTTTGTCCACTCATTCTCCCCCTTCTTGCCACGTAGGCGCGACCGTTTCGCCATTTTGGCCGGGGAAACAGGGCTATCATACAAAAGGGGTAATCGGCATGAGCAACACCATCACCCTGACCGGCGCTTACGGCTTTACGCAATACAAGCTGAAGAATTCTGCAGCGAACACGACGATCGATGCGCAAACCGCATCATGGGCTCAGGACAACGACGGCAGCGACGGCGAAAGCAATCCCTATCCCGTGGCGATCGTCAACGCTCCTGGTGTTGTCGTCCACGGCGGCACCATCCTCGGTCAGACCGACCAGAAGGGCGACTGGCGCACGATCTACGATATGGGCAACTCGGCGGGGCTTCGCATCGAAAGCAGCGCCAACGCTACCATCCGAGACTGGACGATCTCAAACACCTGGGATGCCCTGCGGATCTCCGAAAACAGCCCGAATTTCCTCATCGAGCACGTGCATGTCATCGGCACCCGTGATGATGCGCTGGAGAACGACAAGCTGATGAGCGGCACGATCCGCGACTCGCTCTTCGACGGCGTTCACGCCGGCATCAGCATGGCTCCGTCATCTTCCTCGAAGGGGATCGACGGCAGCATGAACACGGTGACGCTCGACGGAGTGTTGATGCGCCTGACGCCGGCTCTCACCGAGGGCAACATGTCCCACGGCTCGCCGTTCAAGGTCGACAAGGGCACGGGCGCCGACGAGGTCGTGCCGCACATCAAGATCACCGACACGGTGATCGCCATCGAGAAGGTCGACCACAACGGCTACGAGCGCCTGGCTCACGCCTGGGAGCGGGTCGAGCAGTCGAGCAACAATTTCTTCCTGAACCTGTCCGACACGCCGCTGCCAGCGAATTATCCGAAGCCGCCGGCCGGCTTCACCATCCTGCAGGGCCAGGCCGCACGCGACTACTGGAACAAGGCCAAGGCCGAGTGGATCAACGAGCACGGCGCCAGCGCCACGGCTCCGGCCACAGAGGAGCCGACCGAGCCGACCACAGGACCCGCCACCGAATTGCAGCCGACGCCCGACACCTCAGTCCAGGAGCCCGCAAGCCAGCCCGCGCCTACCATGCCGAAGACGACCTTCAGCGGCACCAGCTTCACTGGCACCAACTCGGCCGAGACCATCGTCGGCAACGATCAGGCCAACATCATTAACGGCAGGAACGGCGCCGACACGATCTGGGGCGGCGGCGGAAACGACATTTTCGTGTTCACGCGCGGCGGCGACATGGACGGTGGCGGCAAGGTAGACCTGTTCATGGACTTCACTCAAGGGGCCGACAAGTTCGACTTTCGTGCCATCGACGCTAATGAGGGCAAGGGCGGCAACCAGGATTTCACCTTCATCGGTGAGGCAGACTTCGGCTCCCGCAATGCCAGCCAGGTGCGCGCGATCTATGACTCAGCCGAGGAAGTCACGCGTGTCGAGTTGAACACCGACGCCGACAGCAAGGCTGAATATTGGTTCGAGGTGGCCGGCAAGCACGCCTTCACAGGGGCTGATTTCTTCCTCTAGGATGACCAGCATCCACCAATGACAGGACGCCTATGGCGCCGGCTCGCTTGTCGCCTGTAATCACGCAGCCATGGACCGTCAGGGCACCTCGGTTCAGTCTTCGAGACCCAGCGTCGCCTTTCCAGCTCTCGGAATTGCCCAGCGGAATTTTTGGGCTGGGCGTTCCTTCTTTGAGATTCCCTGTGCCCTAGAGCATCGGACTGGAAATTGGATTCTTGAGGTTTTGGACTGATGTGATCTGTGATTCCCTGCCTGGAAAGGGAGGTGGATCATGGGTTACTGCTATTCCCTCGATCTCAGGGTGCGGGTCGCAGACTTTGTTGCGGGCCATTCCTGCCGGGCGGCGGCCCGCCACTTTGGCGTCAGCGACAGTTTCGCCATCAAGCTCGTGCGGCGCATGCGGCACTCGGGCTCCCCGGCGCCGGCCCGTCAAGGCCGCCCGCCGGGACGCGGCAAGCTGGTGCGGCATAGCCGTTCTCTCTACGACATGCTTCGTGTCCATATCTCTCCTCAACCATCCACTTGCCAGATTTGCGCGGTGCGGACCTCGCCACGTGCTCTGCAGCATCCGGCGTAAGAGCCCGCCCGGCCTAGAGGTGCGTGGCCGCCTAGCGAAATTTGGTTGGCCGTTGTGCGAATCCACGGCCTAGAACCTTCGACGTCGGCAAGGTCTGCTTTTGGGTAGTGGCAAGAGCGCCCTCTACGGCTGACATGTGGCGCAGAGCTGTCGGACGGATACAACGGGCCGTTTCCTGCCGGTCCGATTTCGGAAACAATCCGCGCAAAGCGGCCGTTGCTTGAAGCACCTAAGGGGGTGATGTCAGGTCAACCGGGGATCAGTGATAGCTTCGTAGAGCCGCCCTATAACCATCCATCTGCACTGCCTGCGGACGATCGCGCAGTGGAATGCGCTGGCCGTCGTAACCTGAACCTTCTCACTTTCCAAGGTATGGCGTCATCAGATTAACCTGACATCATCCTCTACAAATGCGTCGCTTTCCGGCTCAAAATCATCAGCTATGCCGTATTGTTTTCGGTAAGAAGATAGCATCTTTCGTTCCGGTCGAAATCCACGATCGAGCGCCCATTTGCAAAAGCCGTTTGCAACAGATTGCGTAGCCGGTTGCGCAGGTCGCGAGCATGACCAGGCGCCGTTTTCGTCAGTTGCTCGAGATCTTTCGGAAGGGAAAGCGGTAGCGCTGTGGCCGGTCGCAAAGGGCGCTGTCCACCCTGCGCCAAGGCGGCGACCACCGCGGACTCGAGGTGCCAGTCCACCAGAAGCCGGTCGGAAGCGAGGCCGCGGTTGATCCCCTCCATCTCGCCGTAATAATCCTCGAGATAGGTGTTCGAGGTCGCCGCCAACTGATGGATATTCAAGACAGCGTTCACCGCGCGCAAAGGATCGAATGTCCAGCGAACCCGGGTGATGCCCCGCGCCAGGCACCAGTTGCGCTGATACCGCTTCAGGCGGACGCCGAGGCCGGCGCCGCGCGCCATCGGCCGTACGGCCAGCCGGTGGGAATGCTGGATCGAAGGGTCGCGTGTCGGGAAGCCGAAGACGTAGCCGAGAAGCTGCCCCTCCGCAAAGGCGCCGCCGGCGAGGCCGCCCTCGGCCTGGATCACCATCATCAAATCGGCCGGATCGGGCAGGTCGCCCGGACCCCAGACTTCGCGCTGAAGCGCCTCGGCGGCGCGGAATTCCGCCATGCCGGACAGTTCGCGCAGGACAGGGCCGCTCACGGCCGAAACTCCTGCCGCGACAGGGTGGCGGTGGAGAGATAATGCTGGTCCAGCGTAACGCCAATACCGGGACCTTCGGGCACCGGCATCCTTCCATCCCGGGCTTCTAGTTTCTGCTCTATGATGTCGCGGGTAAAATAGCGGCTGGCCGAGGACGTGTCGCCGGGCTTTGTGAAATTCGGCAGGGTCGAAAGATGGATGTTGTGCGCCCGGCCGATTCCCGCTTCCAACATTCCCCCGCACCAGACCGGCACGCAGAAGGCTTCGCACAGATCGTGGATGGCGCGCGCCGCCGCATGGCCGCCGGCGCGCCCGACCTTGATGTTAATCACCCGTGCCGCATCCGCTTGCAACGCCTTCCGCGCGTGCTCCACCGTGCGGATGCATTCATCGAGGCAGATCGGCGTGCGGACGCGCGATTGCAGCGTGGCGTGATCGTGGATGTCGTCCCAGGCCAGCGGCTGCTCGATGTAGTCGAGGTCGAATTCGTCCATCCGCCGAATCAGGTCAGTATCGGCCAGCGTGTAGCTGCAATTCGCATCCACGGTCAGATGGGCGTCCGGGAATTCCTGCCGGACGGCCTCGAGGAGCGCGATGTCGTGGCCGCGCTTCACCTTGAGTTTGATCCGCCTGTAGCCCTGCAGCACATGGGAGGCGACGCTGTCCAGCGTTGCGGCAATCGGCGCGATGCCCAGCGAGACGCCGACGTCCACCGCCTCGCCCTCACCGCCGAGAACGGTCTGTAGCGGCATGTCCAGCGCCTTGGCCCACAGGTCCCAGAAGGCCATCTCCAGCGTCGCCCGGGCCATGAAATTTCCGCGCCATGGCGCGAGAACCCGCGCCAGCGACAGCGGATGGGGGAACGCCTTACCCAGAACCTGCGGCAAAAGCACGGTCGCCAGAAGGTCCATCGCCCCGGCAACCGTCTCTTCCAGATAATCGGGCAGCGTGTCCATAACGCCCTCTGCGTAGCCTTCCAGCCCGCCCGAGCGAAGGATCAACAGCGGGAAAATTTTTTCGGTCATCGTACCGGTGGCGATGGTGAACGGGCTCACCAGCGGCAGGCGCACCAGGCGCAGTTCGGCGCCATCGATGCGAAGAGGCAGGCGAGTGGACGTGGAATCGGGCATGGCGGGTATCCTGAAGTAATGCGCTTCCGCAGCATTGTTACAGTTTACTTACACTGTTTGACGAGGTGAAAGATTTCTGTCACGGTCAATTCATCCACATGGGAGGGGAGAGCCGGTGGGTCGCTCGCAGGAGGAGCAATCTGATGGTGCGGCCGATCGGACCGCCTCCGACGGCAATCTGCATGACCGTCTGACCGCAGCCGTGGAAGGCGGCACGCCTTCGGAACGCGCGCTGGCGCATTACCTGCTGGCCAACCAGTCGTCGCTGCCATTCGAGACCGCGGCAACGCTTGCCCGCAAGGTGGGCGTGTCCGAGGCCTCCGTCGGTCGGTTCTGCCGCTCCATTGGCTACCGCCATCTCAAGGACATGAAATCCGGTCTCCAGGCGGATCTGGGTGACAAGCCCTGGCTCATCGGCGATCGGCTGAAGGATTTCCACCACCGCAGCCGCGAAGGCGGGGCGGAACTGGCGCGGGCGCTGGAACGCGAGATTGCCGCGCTTGTCACCGTCTATGAGCTTGCGGCGACACCGGCCTTCGAGGCGGCGATCCAGCGGCTGGCGCGGCGGCGCTCGGTCTTCATCGCAGGGTTCCAGACGGAACGCGGCCACGCGGTCGAGATGGCCCACAACCTGCAATACCTACGGCCGGGCGTGCATCTGGCGGATGTCGCGGGCGGCCATTTCGCGGAAATCCTGCTGGGAGAGGCGGCCGAGACCACGCTCGTCCTGATCGACGGGTTGCGCTATTCGCGCCTGACGCACGATCTGGCATTGGCCGCGCGCGACGAGGGGATCCCGGTGACGCTGATTACCGATCCCTATTGCGACTGGGCGCCCGGCGTCGTCACCGAACTGTTCGCCGTGCCGACCGACCTCAATCAATTCTGGGATGCGACTTCGGCCATGTCCTCCCTGATAGGGCTGATGGTGAATGGCGTGTTTCGCGAATTGGGGGCCGAGGTCGAAACCAGGATTGCCCACGTTTCAGCCCTCTACGACGAGTTCGTCGGCCATATCGTCACCGGGCGCAGTCCCGGCAAAAAGTGAGCCACAGGTTCAAAACACAGAGAGGAGACGCCATGACCTTTCCCTTCCGCAAGACCTTGATTTCAGCCTCCGTCAGCCTTGCTGCGATCTTCGCCGCCCAGGCGCAAGAGGTGGTGTTCGTCGCTCCCAACAGCGAGGTGGGGATACCGACGCTGGATCCGATCCGGGCCAACAATCTGGGCCGTGGGACGGTCCTGATCTTCGACCGCTTGGTGAGCCAGGCAGCGGACCTGTCCTATCACCCCTGGCTTGCGGAAAGCTGGGAAGAAGCGCCGGACGGCATGGCCTGGACGTTTCATCTCAAAAAGGGCGTGACATTTCACAACGGCAAGGCGTTCGACGCCGGGGTGGTCAAGACCTGGCTGGAACAGTTCAAGACCAGCGAGAACGCCTATATGAGCGAGGCGATCGCCGAGGTTCAGGTGATCGACGGCGACACGGTAAAGTTCGTGATGGCGCGGCCGGAGCCCAACCTGCTCTACAACCTGTCTTCGAGCTACATGTCGGTCGTCGAACCGGAGTCCAGGGCCGCGCTCGGCGAGAATTTCGGCGTGACCGAGGTGTACGGCACCGGTCCGTTCAAGCTGGAAAGCTTTACGATCGGCCAGGAGACGGTGCTCGTTCGCAACGACGATTACAAGTGGGGTCCGTCCCTGGCCAAGAACGCCGGGCCGGCGAAGATCGCCAAGCTGACGCTGCGCGAGATCGCCGAGGATTCGACGGCGCTGCTGGAACTCAAGACCGGCGGCGTCGACCTTCTGCTGAGCGTTCCCGCCGACCTCACCACCGAGGTGGAGAAGAGCGCGAACCTCGCCGTCCTGACCATGCCCGGCGAGGACGTCTACTACATGCCGATCAATGTGACGAAGGCCCCCTTCGACGACATCCGCGTGCGCGAAGCGGCAGCAAAGGCGATCAACCAGGAAGAAATCCTGGCCTCGGTTTTCGGGGGAGTCGGATCGGTCGCCGACACGTTCCTGATTTCCGCCTTGCCGGAAAGCCACGTCTCCGACAGCGCCAAGATCCACTACGATCCTGACCGCGCGAATGCACTGCTGGACGAGGCCGGCTGGCAGAAGGGTGAAAACGGCGTGAGGGCCAAGGACGGAGCCCCCCTGAAAGTAACCCTGTGGACCCAGTCCGATTCAATCTTCCGCCGCCTCACCGAAGTGATCCAGGCGCAACTCAAGGCGGTCGGCATCGAAGCCGAGATCACCACCTTCGACAGCTCGATGATCCGCGACCAGTACAAGACCGGCAACCAGCAACTGGCCGTGCGTTCCTACAACTGGGACAATGCCGACATCGTCGACTGGTTCTTCGGCGCCGACAGGCTGGGCTATCCCAACGTTTCCATGTTCAACGACCCCAAGGCGGAAGAACTGCGCGCGAAAGCCATGAGCGGCTCGAAGAACATGGAGGAGCGCGTGGCGAATTTTACCACCTATCATGACTATGTGCTGACCCAGTTCCCGATGGCGCCGATCTATCAGCCCGTCCAGGCGGTCGCCTACAACAAGGACCGCCTGGTCATGCCTGAGGAGATCAATGCGCCCGGCATCAGCACGGTGGCGATAATGGACATGGAGGTGAAGGAGTAGGCGCGACCGCGGCAAGGGAGGACCGGCATGCTGCCGTGGCTGATCCGCCGTGTGCTGATGCTCGTGCCGGTTTTCCTGGCCGTGTCGGTGGTGATCTTCTCCATTCTCCACTTCCTACCCGGCGACCCGATCGATAACCTGCTGAAGGTCGGATCGCCGGCTTCGGCCCGCGCTAAGATGGAGGCGCGCTACGGTCTCGACCGGCCGCTGCCGGTGCAATACGGCATCTGGCTTGGAAAGGTGCTTCAGGGCGATCTCGGCACGGCCATTGTCGCGCGCCGGCCGGTTGCCGAACTGATCGCGCAGGCGATGCCGCATTCTCTGCGCCTGGGCGGGCTGGCGCTGCTTTTCTCCAGTGTCGTGGGAGTAACGCTGGGAATCATCGCGGCGCTCTGGCGCGACCGCTGGCCAGACCGCGCCATCATGGGCGGCGTGCTCGTTGGCTCCACCATGCCCAACTTCTGGCTGGGGCTGATCCTGATGCTGGTCTTTTCCGTCTGGATGGGATGGTTCCCGGTTTCCGGCGCGCGCGGCTGGAACTCGCTGGTGCTTCCGGTGCTGACGATCGGCCTCGGCGGCACCGCGCTGGTCACGCGCATCACCCGCGTGGCGATGATCGAGGCCGTCAGGCAGGACTTCGTCACGCTTCTGCATGCCAAGGGACTGCCTCCCTGGCGCATCGAACTTCTTCACGTCCTTCGCCACGCGCTGATCCCGGTGGTGACGATCCTTGCGCTTAGGATCGGCTGGATCCTCGGCGGGGCGATCACCGTGGAGGTGGTGTTTGCCCGGCCGGGTCTCGGGACACTGCTGATAAAGTCGCTCGGTCAGCATGACTATCCGGTGGTGCAGGCGTGCCTATTGATGCTGGCGATGGCGGTGATGCTGGGCACGCTCCTGGGCGACGTCGTGCAGGCGATTATGGACCCGCGCGTTAGGGCGGCGATGGGATGAGCGCGTGGCCCGCCCCCATGCGTGCGCTTCGCTGGCCGGTCGGCGGCATCGCCGGCGCGTGGCTCATCCTTATCGTCGCAGCGGCGCTTTTCGCCCCGGTGCTCTCGCCCTATGCCTATGACGCACAGGCCTTGAAGGAGGCCTATGGCTCTGCCTCAGCGGCCCACTGGCTGGGCACGGACGAGTTCGGGCGGGACCTTCTGACCCGCCTTATGTACGGCGCGCGCACCTCGCTTTCGGTCAGCGCCACCGCCATATCGTTATCGGTGGCATGCGGCATGGTGCTCGGCGCGGCCGCTGCATGGTTCGGCGGCCGGTTCGACCGCGCGGTGACGGTGGTCGTCGACCTGACCTGGTCCTTCCCGGAGATCCTGATCGCGCTGATCCTGGTCGCCATCATCGGCCCCGGCACCACCGGCACGATGATCGCCATCGCCGTTGCTTATCTGGCACAGTTCACCCGCCTAACCCGAGCCCAGATCATGACGCTGAAGGGGGAGACCTTTGTCGAGGCGGCGCGCAGCCTCGGGGCGGGCAACACGTATATCCTGCTGCGCCACCTGTTGCCCAATGCGTTCGCCCCCGTGCTCGTCGCGGCGATGCTGGCCACGGGCGATGCGATCATCCTCGAAGCGACGCTCGGTTTTTTCGGCCTTGGCGCGCAGCCGCCGGTGCCCTCCTGGGGCGGCATGATGTCAGCCGGCTCGGCGCTGGTGTTCAAGGCGCCCTGGATCATCATCTTTCCGGGCCTTGCCGTGGCGGCGACGGTGCTGGCGATCAACCTCTACGGTGATGCGCTGATCGCCGAACTCGATATCCGTTCGAAGCTGCGGGGTGCTGGATGAGTCCGCTTCTGGAACTCTCCCGCGTCAGCGTCGCAATCGGCAAGGTGGCGCTCCTCGACCGCATCAGCCTCAGCGTCGAACCCGGCCGCATCCTCGGCCTCGTCGGTGAAAGCGGCTCGGGTAAGTCGCTGACCGCCATGGCCGCGATAGGGTTGTTGCCGCTGATCGGCGGGCGTGTCACCGAAGGTGAGGTGCGCTTCGCCGGACGGGACATAGCGGCGATGAGCGAGGCCGAACGCCGCGCGCTGCGCGGCAGGCGCATCGGTTTCGTCACCCAGAACCCGATGACCGCGCTCGACCCGGTGCAGCGGATTGGGGGGCAGGTCGATATCGTCTCGCGCATGCACCTTCGCCTGACGAAAACCGCGGCGCGCGCCCGCACGCTGGACCTGTTGACCCAACTGCGCATTCCCGACGCGGCAGCCGTGGTCGATGCCTATCCCCACCAGCTTTCCGGCGGCATGAAGCAACGCATCGTGATCGCCATGGCGCTTGCCGGCGAACCCGAACTGATCATCGCCGACGAGCCCACCACGGCGCTCGATGTCACGGTGCAAGCACAGATCATCCAGATACTCGGCGCTCTGGTGCGCGACCGCGGGCTGGCGCTGCTGCTTATCACTCATGACATGGGCGTCATCGCGCAGATCTGCGACCGTGTCGCGGTGCTCTATTGCGGCCGCCTGGCCGAAGAGGGGCCGGTCGGCCCGATTTTCGCGGCCCCTGCCCATCCCTATACCGCCGCCCTGATCGACTGCATCCCGCAGGAAGGGACCGCCAGGGGTAGCCTTCGCGGCATTCCCGGCGCGGTGCCCTCGGCCCTCGCCTTCTCGACCGGCTGCCGCTTTCATCCGCGCTGCCGGCGGGCGACCGGGCTCTGCCAGGACAGCGCCCCGCCGCTTCTACCCCGAGACGCGGGTAGCGTTGCCTGCCACCATGCAGGGGCTGCGCCATGACCGGCCCCCTGCTCCGCATCGAAGGACTGACGAAACGCTTCCATTCCGGCGGCGGCCTGTTCTCGCGCGAGCGCGCTATGATCGCAGTACGCGATGTCTCGCTGGAAATCGCCCGTGGCGAAGTGCTGGGCGTGGTCGGCGAGAGCGGCTGCGGCAAGTCCACACTGGCCCGCCTGATCCTGCGGCTGATCGAGGCGACCAACGGCCGGATCGTCTTTGACGGCACCGAACTGACCGCCCTGCCCGCGTCCGCCCTGCGCGCGATGCGCAAGCGCATGGCGATGGTCTTTCAGGACCCCTATTCGAGTCTTGATCCGAGGTTCACCTTGGCCAGGGTGCTGGCCGAGCCCTTCCGGGTGCAGAGCCGTGCCATGCCGCCGGATGCCGTGGCGGCCATGCTTGCCGCCGTCGGCTTGCCGGAAACGCTTGCGACCAGTTACCCGCACCAGCTTTCCGGCGGACAGCGCCAGCGCGTCGGCATCGCCCGCGCCCTCGCACTGCGCCCCGATTTCGTCGTGCTGGACGAGCCGACCGCCTCGCTCGACGTCTCGATCCAGGCGCAGATCATCGCGCTTCTCGCCGATCTGCGCGACAAGATGGGGCTGACCTACCTGTTCATCAGCCACGACCTCGGCCTCGTGCGGTATTTCTGCGACCGAATCGTGGTGATGTATCTCGGCTCGGTGGTCGAGGTGCTGCCGGATACCAAAGCCGCGCCGCGCCACCCTTATACCGATGCGCTGATGCGGTCGGGCTTTGCCCCCGATCCGGCCCGCCGGCGCGAGATCGCGCCGCTTGGCGGTGAGATCCCCAGTCCCTTCGCCTTGCCTGCGGGCTGCGCCTTTACCACGCGCTGCGCCTTTGCGTCCGACCGCTGCCGCAGCGAGCGGCCGGTGCTGTCACAGGACCCGGCCCATCCCGTCGCCTGCTTCCATCCTCTCTGAAAGCCACATCCGATGCCATTCCACGTCCTTACCGCCGCCTTCGTCCATGAAAGCAATACCTTCAAGAAGGGCGAGACAACGCTCCAGGACTTCCGCGACGGTGTGCTCGATATCGGCCAGGCGGCCATCGACCGGTTCGGGGACGTGAATGACGAACTGGCGGGGTTCCTCGACGCGGGCCGAGAGGCCGGCTGGCGTGTGACCCACGCCGTTTCAGCCCATGCCACGCCGGGCGCCCGCGTCTCGCGCGAAGCCTTCGACCACATCGCGGGGATCATCTGCGAGGCTGCCCGCGCCCATTGCGCCACGCTCGATGGCGTGGCGCTCAGCCTGCACGGCTCCATGGTGCCCACCTTCTGCGAGGACGGCGAGGGAGAGCTTCTTGCCCGCCTCCGTGCCATCCTCGGTGACGCACTCCCCATCGCCGTCACGCTGGACTTGCACGCCATGGTGACGCCCGCGATGGTGGAACAGGCGCAGATATTTGTCAGCTACAAGACCTATCCGCATGTCGACATGCGCGAGACCGGCGGCCATGCCGGCCGGCTTCTCGATGCGGCAATGCGCGGGGCGGTCCGGCCGCGCACGCTGCGCGCCCACCGCCCGATGCTCGATGAGGCCAATGGCGGCCGCACCGATGTGCCGCAGACGGCGGCGCTCTACACCCGTGCCAGCGCCTTCGAGGCCGAGCCGGGGATCCTTGCCGTCTCGATCAACGCCGGCTTTTCGGAAGCCGATGTCGAAGAGATGGGTCCGACCGTTCTGGTGACGCATGACGTAGGCGCCGGCCCGCGCGCCCGCGAAATCGCCGAGGACCTCGCCCACGCCATCTGGGAGGGCCGTGGGCAGACCGCGAACGCTTTTCTCAGCCCGGCCGAGGCCGCCGCCGCCGCCCGCGACTTTGATTCATCCCGGGGGCCTCTGGTGATCGCCGACTACGCCGACAACCCGGGCGCCGGCGCCTATGGTGATGCCACCGCGCTTCTCGCCGCCCTTCTGAAAGTCGGTACCGCGGGAGGGGCCTTTGCGCCGATGATCGACCCGGCAGCCGCAGCGGAACTTCATCGGCACACGGTCGGCGAGACCGTGTCGCTGGCGATCGGCGGCAAGTGCGACCCAGCCTTCGGCGGCGGCCCGCTTACTTTAACGGGTGAGATCGTTCACCTTTCGGACGGCACCTATACCGGCGACGGGCCGATCCTTGGCGGTATCACCCACAGCTTCGGCCGGACCGCCGTGTTTCGCGTGAGGGGGATCGACATCCTCATCGTCACCTTGCCGGGGCAGATGCTCGACCTCCAACAGGTGCGCACCTTCGGCATCGAGCCCTCGCGACTGCGCTTTCTGGTGGTGAAGTCGATGCAGCATTTCCGCGCCGCCTTCGAGCCGGTCGCAGGCCGGGTAATCGTCTGCGACACCGGGGCGCTCGCTACCCCGCAGGCGCACCTTCGACCCTATGTTCGCGTCCGCCGTCCGGTCTGGCCGCTGGACCGTGGCGGCTTTCCGCATGAACTGTGACTATGGTTCGCAGCCGGGTTCGTAGGCCAGAACCTCAGAGAGGCGGTGTATACCACTATTGGTGGTTCTGGCGTTCGGCTTGGCAGGCTCAATCGGCCCGAAGCTGAAATCTCGATCCGAGGGCGCCGCCGAATATTCAACCACGCCTTTCTGAGACAGGATGGGAAAATGGTTGGGTCCATTGCGCAGATCTTTGGAGCGCGCTCGGAGGACGGCGATAAGGCATTCTCGCTCGACAAGGCGGATGGCCTACTTGGCCAAAGGACGGCGACATTCCAGGTCGCGCGGCAATCTCTCAGATGGTGATGCCACAGACACCTCCAGCGCGCAGTTCGTCGGCGGGGGTTCCCGACGTAGAGGCGGGACAAGTCTCAGGTCTGCTTTCGGGAGAGCGGTCAACGCCCCTGAATGACCGACATCGCGGCGCACAGCTGACTTCGATGCAAGCTACCCGGAACGTTCGCTTCCGGGCGAAGGCAAAGGTTGCTTCAACGACCGACATCGGGCGCGTAGCGGTCATCGCGATACCAAAACGAAGGTCACCAACGGGTCAGATCTTCGCGTTCTCACAAGGTCAATGACGTTGTGGCGCCAGAAGTAGACAGCCGAACATGCGACCAGTCCCGTCGGTGAAAGAGCCGTCGTTCAACACAGGCCCTCGCAAGGTCTGCCGTCGCTGTCGCGATCAAGCCGTCGACCCAGGAGCAATTCTGCAGATACCAAATGGCCTCTTTGCACGAGCTAATCTGCTTACATCTCCGACGGGCTGGCAACTATAACAGCCAGTCAGTGAAAGCCCCCTGTTCACAGGGCTCCACAGGGAAGCGTTAGCGCACGACGAGAACTGGAATGGCTGAGTAGTGGACGACTTCCGCCGTCTGGCTGCCAAGCAGCAGTCTGCTGACGCCGCGACGCCCGTGGGACGCCATTACAATCAGACTGCAGCCAAGCTGCTTTGCCGTCTCCACGATCGCCTCGGCCGGGGAACTGTTGGTTGTCTGGAGCAATTCGGCGTTCAAGCCCATGTTAGAGGCGGCTGAACCGGCTTTTGCCAGCGCCGCCGCGGCATGCTCCTTCTGGGCATTCGTCCAAGATTCCACTGTGGCTGCGCTCTGCAACGGATATGGCTCAGTTACGGTAAGGACTGTGACCTTGCTGGCGAGGTTCTTAGCAAGGCTTAGGCCATGGTCGACGCCTCTCTGCGCAAGTTCTGAACCATCGGTCGTTATGAGAATGTGACTGTACAAGATTGACCTCCGTGTCCTGGATCGCGCCTGCATCACAGCATTACGAGTGCGGAACGTCTATAGCTGATGAACTCTCGTAGATCAGGCCGAGAGCGCTTGCGCCGAGCTCTCATGCACGAACACAGTTGAGTCCGCATGAAGGCTTGCAAGGGAGGCGGTGCCATGCCCTATTCTGAATCCTGTTTTGCAGCATGGGTTTGGAGTTTGCTCTTGAGGGCGGCGTTGTCGAGCCTGCGGGTTCGCGAGTTAGAAGCGATATCGATTCTGGCTGAAGAGCTTCACTTTGGACGCGCGGCGAAGCGGCTCAATATGAGCGTGGCTCCCTTCAGCCAGCTCATCAAAAAAGTGGAATTGACACTAGGCGCTCAGATTTTCGAGCGGTCGACACGTCACGTATCTCTTACATACCAAGGGAAGCGGTTAACTGAAAACATTCGATTTCTGCTCTCCCGCCTAGAACATAGCGTTGAAGAGGTAACGTCCAACAAGAGCCTCGTCCGATCGGTTAAGATAGCCTACAACAATGCACTCATTTTCACCCATATCGGTGAGATATATAGGCATCTCAGCGACGACGTCAGTTTTGATATTGAACTAAGTTTCAAGTCGTCGAACGAGCAGAATCATCGTCTCCAAAGTGGCGAAATTGATCTGGGGTTGATGCGGAATTTTGAAGTTGATGGTAGTCTCGCGCACCTTCCGCTTTTCTCTGACGAATTCATCGTAGCACTCCCCGAGGGGGATAATGCGCCACCGGATAGATCGTTGTCGATATACGATCTCCAGTCTGAGAGAATGCTGTTGTTTTCCCCTGAACTTAAAGATGAAGCCAAACTGACACGAAACCTGTACAGCCGTATTCGTGAAGTACTGAATCGTGCCGACTTCCGGCCGAACGAATACATCTTTGTGAATGATACCTGGTCAGCGCTTGTTCTTGTGGGCGCGAAGGTGGGGGTGGCTCTTGTACCCGAGTGGACCCATAACCTGAAGATGCCCGGCGTGACGTTCAGGAAGCTGAAGGAGCGCATAGCAATCGGGGATGTCTCGCTGGCCTGGAACCCGACAAATGTCGCTCCTCGCATCCGCAGGACGATAAGCGCGATAGAAGCTCTCTATGCAGATCGTCATCCCAGACAAGAATCGCAAATATTGGCAGATCTCTAGTCGGATGTTCCCGCATCGACGCTGTTGTCGCCGGCCGCACTTGTGCCTTCATGCCGTGGAGCTAGCCGGAACCGAACGGCATGGACCTTCGGTTGCAGGCGTCGTTCGGTCTTGCGTCCTTGCGACCGAGTTTACAAAGGCGTTAACGCCGGATGTGCAGCACTCGAAGAGAGGAGATCCTAGGGCACCTTCTGTTTGCTGGCCGCGGAGAACACCATCAAGCTAAGAATCTCGAACAGGATCTGGGCGCCCGCATGAGCGGTATTCGCCGTCGCGTCATACTGCGGAGCCACTTCGACGACGTCGCCGCCGACGATATTCATCCCCTTTAATCCACGGATCAGTTCCAGTGCCTCGCGCGTCGTGAGCCCACCCACTTCCGGAGTGCCGGTGCCAGGTGCAAAACTCGGATCAAGGCTGTCGATGTCGAAGGATAGATACGTCGCTCCGTCGCCGATTACCGACTTCGCTTTCTCGATGACGGCGGCAATCCCCATGCGTGTAACGTCTTCGATATGGATGACAGTCATGCCCGAGTCGTAGGAGAACTCCCATGCAAACTCCGACGACCCCCGAATGCCGATCTGAACCGTTCGCCTGGGGTCGATGACGCCGTCGAGCACGCAATTGCGGAATGGCCCTCCGTGGTGAAATTTCGTGAGGTCGGTGACGCCAGCCGTGTCGCAATGCGCATCGATGTGGATCAGCCCGACGGGGCCGTGCTTCCCTACGGCTTGGAGGATCGGATGGCTGATCGAGTGATCGCCGCCGACCGACAGCGGAAGGACGCCGGCGTCGACGATCTGATTTATGCGCCGTTCGATGTCTTCGTGGCAGAGTTCGAGCTTGTAGCGGCTGCGAAATGGAACATCGCCAATATCGGCCACCCGCAAGTCGTGGACCGGCGCGCAGTCCAGAACATGATTGTACGGGCCGATCCGCTCGATTGACCGTAGCGCCCTCGGCCCGAAGCGCGACCCCGCTCGGTTGGACACGCCGAGATCCATCGGCACTCCCAATAGCGCGACCTGCAGATCACCGAAATCCGCATGGTCGGCATCCACCGCCCTGAAGGGCGCGTCCAGAAGCGTCGGCAAGCCGGCATAGGGTGCCGAGCGCCTGCCGGTCAGCGGAGTAATTTTTTCGACGACTTTGCGGAAGCGTGCATCGAAAGGCTCATCGCCGTTCGTCCCGACATACTTCGCGCGCAGCCTGTTCAGGTTCTCTTCGAATTCCATCACAACAATGTCTCCAATTCCGACCGTCGGCAGAGGTTGGATTGCGAAAGCGTCTGCCCCGACTGATCATTGCCCTGTCGGCCAGAGAGCGTCCCTCTCGAGCTCGGATAAACCGAGGCATCCGCAGCTCACGCAGCAATGCTTCCCAAGACGAACTGGCGGCAGCGCGCGCTGATCGGGGCACCGAAGATCTGCTGCGGCGGTCCCTCTTCCTCGACGAGCCCCTGATGCAGATAAACGACATGGCTGGAAACATCGCGGGCGAAGCTCATCTCGTGTGTCACGAGCAGCATCGTGCGCCCTTCGTCCGCAAGGGTCCTGATGACGCGAAGCACCTCCCCAACGAGCTCTGGATCAAGCGCGGAGGTGGGCTCATCGAAGAGGATCACCTTCGGGTCCATCGCCAGTGCGCGGGCAATTCCCGCCCGCTGCTGCTGTCCTCCCGACAGGAAGGAGGGGTATTGATGCCGTTTTTCGTAAAGGCCTACTTTCTGGAGCAGGACCTCGGCGCGGACGACAGCCTCTGCCCTCGGCATCTTGAGCACGTGAACCGGCCCTTCGATGACATTCTGCAACACGGTGAGGTGCGCCCAAAGGTTGAAGCTCTGGAACACCATCCCGAGCCGTGCGCGGATGTGCTCCACCTGCCTTGGCTGGGCAGGGACGAGGTTGCCGTCCTTGCCTGGCTTGAGGTGAACCTCCTCCCCAGATACCCAAAGGCGGCCCTCTGAGGGAATCTCGAGCAGATTTATGCAGCGCAGAAAGGTACTTTTGCCGGAGCCGGAGGCGCCAATGATCGAGACGACATCACCTTCGCGAGCGGTCAGCGAGATTCCCTTCAGGACCTCGAGCGCTCCGAACCTTTTGTGCAGATTACGAACCGCGACGGCGGCATTGGAAGGGATGCTGCCCTCGGCCTCGGCGTTGGACATGGCAGTCATACCGACCGGCCCCCGGAGTATTCTCATCTAGAAGACCTCTGATATGAACTTTGTCCGCAGATAGCCCTCGAGACCTTCAATCCCACCTTCGGACCCGTAGCCAGATTCATTGACACCGCCAAAGGGTGTCTCGGGAGCCGAGATCGCCGTATTGTTGACACCGACAAGACCCGCCTCCAATGCCAGCTCCGTACGCTGCGCCAGCGCGGCGTCTCGCGTAAACACGAACGAGGCCAGCCCGTAGGGCGTCGAGTTGGCGCGCTCGATCACGTCGTCAAAATGGGAAAACGGCATAATCGATGCGACCGGCCCGAATGGCTCCTCTCTGAGGATGCGGGCACTCGACGGCACATCGGCCAGCACCGTCGGCGCGAAGAAATTGCCGTCCCGCTCGATTCTTCGGCCACCCGTCAGCAACCGTGCTCCTTTGGTCTCGGCATCCCTGACCAACGACTCTATCGCCGCAAGCCGCCGCCGTGTGATGACCGGTCCGACCTGCGTGCCTGCCTCCAGCCCATTGCCGAGCTTGAGGTGGGCTGCCTTCTCAGCGAACAGTTGGACAAAGGGGGTGTAGAGGTCCTGATGCACGTAGAAGCGCGTCGGGGAGGTGCAAACTTGACCGGCGTTCCGGTACTTGGCCGCGATGAGAACAGCCACTGACTTCTCGATGTCGGCATCGTGGTGGACGATCACCGGCGCATGGCCGCCCAGTTCCATGGTGCAACGCTTCAGCGTTTCGGCGGCGCGCCTTTGCAGCAGCTTGCCAACGGCGGTCGAGCCGGTGAGCGATACTTTCCTGATGACAGGAGAAGCAAGAAGGTAGGATGAGATTTCGTCCGGGACGCCAAAGACCAGCTGCAGCGCGCCTTCGGGAAGACCGGCCTTTTCCAGGCACCGGGCGATTGCAACCGCCGTACCGGGGGTCTCCTCCGATGCCTTGAGAGTCAGGGAGCAGCCGGCCCCCAGCGCGCCGCCGATCTTGCGGACCACGTTGGCGGCAGGAAAATTCCAGGCGGCAAACGCCGCCACCGGGCCGACCGGCTCCTTCAGGACAATCTGCCGTTGGTTTTCGAGGCGGCCCGGAATCATGCGGCCATAGGCGCGCTTGCCCTCTTCCGCGTACCATTGGAGAGCTTCGACGGAGAATTCGATCTCGGCCCTGGCCTCGGCGAGCGGCTTTCCATTCTCCATCGTCAGTATCGTGGCTATGCGTTCTTTGTCCGCGGCCATCAATTCCGCCGCTTTTCGGAGAGCTTCACAGCGTCCGGCGGCGGTCATTTCTTTCCAGACTGAGAACCCCTTGACCGAAGCATCGAGCGCCCTTTGCAGATCGGCCACGCCGGCGAGGGGGATCTCGGTAAGGACCTCCGCTGTTGCCGGATTGACGAGTTCAGCCGTATTTCGCTCGCTGCCTTGAACCCAACGGCCGTCTACAAGCAGTTCAATCTTTTCCGGAAACACAGAATGCATGTGCGATGAACTCATCGTCTCAAATCCGGGAGGCGCGGCCAGCATCTGTCAAAGCCCTCCTGATGAAGCGGCTTGGCTCTTGGCGTAGTGCCGATCGCCGTCCCGCCGCATCATCCACTTCGGATCGCGGCGCAGATGCGGCGACAGCCACCATTCGAGTCCTTGCACAACTCGTGTGATCACAAAGGTGAGGACGAGATAGATGGCCGCAGCGCAGACGAAGACTTCCACCGCGCGGAACGTTTCCGAGATGAGCTTATAAGCAAGCCCGGTAATCTCCATCATCGTCACGATCGATGCCAGCGACGTAGCCTTGATCATCAGGATGATCTCGTTCGAGTAGGCGGGAAGAGCCTGGCGAAGTGCGATCGGAAACACGATGCGCCGAAAGAGTACAAACCGGGACATTCCGAAGGCGCGTCCAGCCTCGATCATCGGAAAAGGCACCGATTGGAGGCCGCCGCGAAAGATCTCGCCCGTGTAGGCGGTGGTGTTGAGCGTCAGCGCCAGGATGGCGCACCAGTAGGGCTCCCGGAAGAACCACCACAGGCCAATGTCCTGCAGCGTGTGGTGGAATTGGCCGAGCCCGTAATAGATAAGGAAAATCTGCACAAGAAGCGGCGTACCGCGGAACACGAAGATGTAAGTTTGCGCGAATAGCCGAACGGCAGCGCTGCTAGACATGCGCATGAACGCCAGGAGAAGGCCGAGAATCATGCCGGCCGCGGTCGAGGTGGCTACGAGCTGAATAGTCAACGGCACGCCGGAAAGAAGCTCCAGGAACACGTCGACCATGTAGGACATGTCCATCATGCCCTCCGTATACCGCGCAACGAATGTTGCTCGACGCGGCTGAAGCCGTAGGTCGATACGGCCGTGATCGCGAGGTAGAGCGAACCGGCCACGACATAGAAGTAAAAGGGCTTGAACGTGGAATTGGCGGCGATCTGCGATTGGCGCAGAATCTCCACCAGTCCTATCACCGATACCAGCGCCGACTCCTTCAATGTGAGTTGCCAGACATTGGCCAGGCCAGGGATGGCGTATCCAAGAACCTGCGGCGCGATGATGCGGCGGAACATAAGGAAGGGGCTCATGCCGACGGCCTTGGCGGCTTCGATCTGCCCGCGGCTCAAAACACCATAGGCGCCGCGGAAGACCTCTGCCTGGTAAGCACCCGAAACGACGCCAAGGGCGAGACTGCCGATGAGAAAGCGCGGCAACTCGATAAAGCCGCGCGAACCGCACAGTCCTGGGGTAATTGCGGAAGGCTGCAGGAGCCCGAGAAGAAAGCCGCCATCGGCACACCAGAAGGTGACGGTCCCGCTGAGGAACTGGCTCAGCCCGAAGTAGAAGAGATAGATCACAAGGAGGTCCGGAACCCCACGGAGGACGGTCGTGTAGAAGTCCGCCATGACAACCGCCAGGCGGCTCTTCGACAATTTGGCACGAGCCACGGCAACGCCGATAACACAGCCGATTGAGAAACCGCACAAGGCCAAGGCGATCGTCATGGCGGTTGCAAGGAGCATGGCCAGTCCCCAGCCATTTGGGCCAAACCCAATAAGCTCGAAGATGGTCATTTTGGCGTGCTCCGGTGCAGGGATCGATTTACCTCATTGTTTGGGTGTCATGCTGAGCCCGAACCACTTCTGCGACAGTTGCTCGATGGTTCCGTCCTCCACGGCCGATTGGATGGCCTCATCAAATTTCGCCTTGAGATCCGGATCGGTCTTGCGCAGCCCCACCGCTATTCCACGACCCATGATGTCTCCATAGATACCCGCGCCTGCGATCACGAAGTCGCTGAATTCCGGTCGCTTGAAAGTGGAGGTAAGCGCTGCCTGGGCAGCAAAAATGGCATCGATCCGGCCAGCTGCAAGATCGAGATCATGCTGTTCGGTCGTCTTGTAGCCGCGAAGAACGAAGACATCCTTGAGGTATGCCTCGAAAAATTCATCGATGATGGTTCCACCCTGGAAGCCGATCGTCTTGCCCTCCAGTAGAGGCTTCCACTCCTCGATGACCTTCTTGACTTCCTCGGCATCGCTTTCGAGGTTGAGGTTCTTGCCAGTCCCGGCAAGGGCCGCCAGCGGGCTGTCCTTCGGCACACCGAAGCTCGCCGTCGAAATGGCGTATGGACGGGAGAAATCGATGGCTTTCAGCCGGTTGTCGGTGATGTTCATGCCCGCCATGATCGCGTCGTACTTGCCGCCATTCAGGGCAGGGATGATGCCGTCCCAGTCCTGAGCCACGATCTCGCACTTCGCGTTCATTCGAGCACACAGGCTGTTCGCGAGATCTATCTCGAAACCGATCACAGTGCCGCTGGCATCAGTGAAGTTCCACGGCTTGTACGCCCCCTCCGTCCCTATTCTGATCGTCTCCCATTTATTTTCGGCCTGAGCAGCGCCCGCGATTAGCATCGTGCTGGCGACCACAACTTTCAGCATGCTGGAGAACTTCATTGTCCCTCCCTCCCAGTGGGTTGTAATTCGTTGTAGTTCGGCGGTGCCGGCGCAGCCAGTCGCCGATTATGGCTGGTTCATAGCGCCGGAATGTTATGCGAACCAAATGGCGGGAATAATAGCGAACCGCCCGCTTATTGTTCCGATCTTCGACACAATCGGCCTCAACCAGGCGATCAAGCCGTTTTTTCCCAATGAACACGAACAAAATGTAGGAAATCGGAAACAATTGGCGCGACATCGATAATAGACTTCCACGTGCGGTCCGGCACATTCTGAGGCACTTCGAACGCGCGTGATCGGCCGCCGCAATGCAGGTGCAGGCCGCTTCCGGTCCGGAGACTATCGAGACGGAAGGGGTCGGTGATTGACGAATTCTGAAACCAGACTGCTCGCCGAATGGACGGCGGACATGAAACTGGACGATGTCCCGACCGACGTCGTCCAACAGGCAAAGGCGTGCATTCTCGATAGCATCGGTTGCATGATCGCCGGAGCCGCCACGCCTCCCTGCCTGACCGTGCTCGACGTGCTCGGGCAGCACGGCCCCGGCACTATCGTCGTGCCGGGTACCGGCCGGACGCTGTCACTGCTGGGTGCGGCTTACATGAACGCCCAGGCGGCGAATGCGCTGGACTTCGACGATTCCTTTCGGTCGGGCGCGCCCTCGCATCCGGGCGCAACCGTGGTGCCGCCGGCCCTGGCGCTCGGCCAGCATCGCGCCATGGACGGTGTCGATTTTCTGCGGGCGGTGATCATCGGGTACGAAGTCTCCCTGCGGATCGGGCGCGCCGTGCAGCCAAGCCCCGAGCGGAAGCAGCAGGTCTACGGATTCTCCACATGGCAGATTTTCGGAGCCGCCGCAGCGGCCTCGAGTGCCTTGGGTCTGTCGGCGGAAAAGGTGGTGAATGCTCTGGGCCTTGCCGCCGTCCACGCTCCAGTGCCCAGCCTACGCAAACTCGGGACGGGAGAACCCAGGCCATATCCCTGGATCAAGAACACCTACGGTGCCGCAAGCGAAGCGGGTTTGCTAGCCGCGCTGCTGGCCGGCGAAGGATACATCGGCAGCCGCAGCATCTTCGAGGGCGAGCACGGCTTCTGGATCATGAGCGGTTCCGACCGCTACTACCCGAAGTTGATGGTGCAGGGCCTCGGGCGCGACTGGCTACTTCGTGACGTCGGCTTCAAGCACTATGGGTGCTGCCGCTGGACCCACACCATGCTCGACGCGCTTCGCGACTGCGCCGGCAAGGTGAAGGCGGAGGATATCCGGTCCGTAGAAGTACATTGCTTCAAGGAACTCGCCCAACTCAGTGGTGATGCGCCCACCTCGATTATCGACGCTCAGTTCCATGCGCCACATCTGGCGGCGTTGGAGCTTTTGGGCCGGTCGCCAGCGCAAGGGCTTCTCGAAGCGGATCTACTTGACCCGCAAGTAGGTGCGCTCAGAGACTCGGTGGTGCTCCATCATGATCCGGCCGCCGACGAGCCATACTATCGGCATGGGGTTCTACCCGTTCGTGTCGTGCTCCGGACGCGGAACGGAGGAGAGTTCGCTGCCTCGTGCGAGAATCCCACGGGCAGCACGGCCGCGGGAGGCTACGCCCGAGGCGCTCTCGAGGCCAAATTCGTTCGGTTGGCTTCGGGCGCGCTGGGAGAACAACGCGCGACCGCCTGCACAGCTGCAGTGAACGAAATCGAAAATCGTTCGCTCCCGTCCATTACCCCTCTCTTTGCTTGACCGCACAGTACACGGCACGGAGCTTGCATGTCTGAAACGACCCTACACGAGTCTGCAGTCGTCTTTGACGGGCTCGTCGTCGCTCAATGGAGCCGGCGGACCTTCGAACACATGAAGGAAGGCGGCCTGACCGGGGCAAACTGCACCATTTGTATCTGGGAAGGTTTCCGGGACACCATGACCAACATCGCCCTTTGGCGAAGATGGTTTGACGAACACAGCGATCTCATCATGCCGGCACATACGGTGGCCGATATCCGTCGGGCAAAGACGCTTGGAAAAGTCGGGATCGTACTGGGCTGGCAGAACTCCTGCGGCATCGACGACGATATCCGCCTTCTGCCGCTGTTCAAGGATCTCGGCGTCGGCTTCATCCAGTTGACCTACAACACACAGAACTATGTGGGCACCGGATGTTGGGAAGACCGAGATTCCGGCCTGTCGAGTTTCGGACGGCATTTCATTGCCGAAGCGAATCGGCTGGGAATAGCGATCGACCTTTCCCACGTCGCAAGCAGGACCGCGAGCGAGGCAATCGCCGCTTCGACCAAGCCGTGCGCCTACACCCATGTCTGCCCGGCCGGCCTCTATGCCCATCCGCGCAACAAGACGGACGCACAACTGCGCGAGATCGTTGACCGCGGCGGCTTCGTCGGCATGGCGACTTATGCACCTTTCATGCGAAGCGGGGCAGCCTCTACAATCGAGGATTGCATCGACACGTTCGAGTACGTCCTCAACGTATGCGGGGAGGAGAATGTCGGCGTCGGCACCGATTCCACCGAAGGGCAAGACGAAGCCTTCTTCGAATGGATTCGGAAGGACAAGGGAACCGGCCGCCAGATGGTTCCTGCCAAGGGGAAGGCCGCGGTCGTCAAAGGCCTGGAGACGCTGGCCGGCTACCCCTCACTGACGCGCGCCATGGAACGTCGGGGCTGGCCCGAGCGGAGAATCCGGGGAGTCCTGGGCGAAAACTGGCTGCGCTTTCTCGATGAAGTGTGGCGACCGGCGCCGGCAAAGGCACACGGCGACGATCAGATCATCCAGCAATTTGCGAGACAGCCATGATCACTCGGCCACGCAATGAGGGCCTGCGCAACGATACCGATGCGTTCTGGCTGCCCTTTACGCCCATGCGAGTGTTCCAGCACGATCCCCTGATATTCACGGGGGCCGAGGGTATGCACTACATAGGTGCGGATGGCCGTCGTGTTCTCGACAGCGCCGCCGGACTCTGGTGCGTGAACGCCGGCCACGGCCACCCGCATATTGTCGAAGCCATCCGCACAGCGGCCGGTCGACTCGACTTCGTGTCATCCTTCAAAATGACTCATCCGGACGCGCTGGCCTATGCTCGACGCCTGCGGGCCTTCGCGCCGGCTGGACTCGATTACGTGTTCTTCGTGAATTCCGGCTCTGAAGCCGTCGACACGGCGCTCAAGATCGCGCGAGGCTATCATCATGCGCGCGGCGATGGCGCGCGAACCAAGCTCATCGGCAGGGCCAAGGGCTATCATGGGATGGGCTTCGGCGGTTTGTCGGTCTCCGGTATCGGCCGCTATAAGCGGGGATTCGGTCCGCTGCTTGCCGACACGGCCCATCTTTCCTTGCCATACAAGCCCGAAACGATGGCCTTCTCGCAGGGACAGCCGGCAGACGGCGGCTCTCTCGCCGACGAGCTCGAGACACTGCTGCAGGTTCAGGATCCGGCCACGGTCGCGGCCGTCATCGTCGAGCCCGTGGTCGGTTCGGGGGGTGTCTATCCGCCGCCGCGAGGCTATCTTGAAGGCTTGCGCGCCATCTGCGATCGTCATGGCATTTTGCTGATTTTCGACGAGGTCGTCACGGGCTTCGGTCGCCTGGGGGCGCCATTCGCAGCCCAGGCCTTTGGCGTCACACCGGACATTCTGACGTGCGCCAAGGGAATGACGAATGGCGCGGTGCCCATGGGCGGCGTCATCGTCGGCAATCATGTCTACGACGCTTTCATGAGCGGTCCCCCAGAAACAATAGAGTTGTTTCACGGCTATACCTATTCGGCGCATCCCCTCGCATGCGCGGCTGGAATGGCCGTACTAGATATTTTCGAGAATAGCGGCTTGGCCGAGCAGGCGGCACGCACTGCGCCGTTGTGGGAAACCCGGCTGCTTAGTGTGAAAGGTCGACCACACGTCGCGGATATCCGGACGATCGGTCTGCTCGGCGTGGTGGAACTTGATCCCCGACCGGGGGCACCCGGTGCACGCGGCGCCGCGTGCGCGCAGTTTTGCCTAGATCAGGGCGTGCTCGTCCGTGCCTCGGGGGATTTGATTGTACTGTCCCCGCCTCTCGTCATATCGACGGAGCAGATAGGACTAATTGTGGCGACCATCGAGCAAGCGTTAGAGAATATCGACTGATATCAAATCCAGACTGAACACCTAGGGTTCAGAAGACGCACCGGAGTGATGGCGCCAGGCACCTTGCCTCTCACGCAGGTTCGGTTGTGGCGTGCGAGGGCGACGTCTCGATGAGGTGCCCTCGCCCTGCTCGCATATGCGGCCGATTGCGTGTTCGCATCAATGAGCAGTGCTCCCCTATTTGGCAAGCTATACAGTTCGGGGGCTGGAGAAGGTTGGATCCCAGTCCCCTGTCCTCTACCAGCGGCCGCAGAAGCGCACGCTACGCTCACAATTTCAGCTGGGCGGACGGGCTGCTCGCAAGACAAAATTTTAAGAGCCTGGCACCGCCGTAGCTAGCCACAGTCCGGAACAATGCATGATGTCTTGCCGCCCGTGGTCATGTTTCGGTTCATAGCACATCCGACAGTTCGGGCGAGCAATTCGGAGATAGGAGTTGCTGTCAAAGAGGATCAGCGACTTGGCGCTGACGCGCCGGCAGATCGTCCAATGATCAAGCTTGCCGGAAAGGCCGGCGATGACGGCTTGGCCAGCGCTTGTAGCGTCGATCGCCTGGATCACCTGTGGTGCGGTCGGCTTCGCATGCCGCGGGATCAACCGGGTTATCGAAATCGCCGCCTCATGTTCATCGCGCATGTGCTCGACAGCAACTTTCGCAGCCTTACGGAACGACTTTGCCGACAGGCCATAGCTGACGGCTTTGACCGCGCCGATCTCCTCATCGACGGCGCACAGCAGCACATAGAACAGTTCCTCCCAGTCGGAGCGGCGGAAGCGCTTCTCTTCGGCGCCTAAGGCGATGCGGATCGCATTGATGATGGCGTAGATGCCGCAGAGCCCATCGAGTTGGCCTTGCTTAAACGGCTGGATCTGGTGTGTCATCGGACGCCTCCTGGGATCGAGGCGGTCGCAGCGGTACATGTCCACAGCCGTCCCACAGTGGGCAGTTAGTCAACTGGCACGGGCCATCATCCTTGATGCGCCGCCCGTTGCATCTGGCAAGTTCAATGGTGGCGCAAAAGCGCCAGATGGCACGCTCGAGCCGGCGGCGCGAAACGGTGAACCTGTTGAGATCGCTGACGCGCTCGGCCAGGTCACGGATCACCATCTCGCAGCCGATCAGCCCGAAACAGCGATTGCCGTAGGGGTGCTGTGCCCGATAGGCGGACAGGATACCTGTGCGATGCAGGTGATTGTGCACGAGGCTGTCGACCGCAACCATCGATGCGGCAACCGCACGCCAGTGGGGCCGATCGTCGCCAGCCGCACCCATGATCCACGCCAGCATCATGCTGGCGAGCTTTCGGGAGACACCCCGAACGGCAACGAGCAGCGCAATCAGGGTCTCGCGCCCTATAATCGTGGGCGCCAGCTCGCATTCGCTCACCGCCAACATCTGATCGATGAAGGCGACAAGGTCGCCGCCGCAGCGATCGACTTGCACCATGTAGGCCGCCACTATGACCACGTCACAAGTAGCCGCGTAAGCACTGAGCAGTGAGCACATTCTTCTTCGATTGGCCAAGCGCATCTCGCCGGCCGGCCGAAGCAAGCATCCTAAAGTGGCGGGTGCGACGTCGCGTTTGGGCCGATTCAGGACAGCTGCTTTTGGGGATCATGGCGAGATAGCTGCCATTGGTCGTGCGACCGCTGGACCCCAAGCAGCCATACACCGTGCTATGCAGGCTGATGTTTGACTCCTACCTGACCCGTTGGAATCTGGCTCCTGATGGTGCGCCTATCGTCACGCCCGCCGCCCACCTCCTACCGGTGCTGAAGGATGGTATGCCAGCGATGCTCAAGCTGTCCCATGAGGCTGACGAACGGCTCGGCGGCGTGCTCATGGAATGGTGGGGCGGGGATGGGGCCGCTCGGGTGCTCGCCCGGTTCGGCGATGCCTTGCTGATGGAGCGCGCAACGGGATCGGCATCCCTGAGTGACATGGCCCGGTCGGGGCAGGACGACGAGGCATGCGTCATCCTCTGCGCAGTGGCCGCCCAACTCCACGCGCGGCGCTCGAAGCCGTTGCCGGAACTGACGCCGCTCTCCGGACCGTCCGGTTATGGGAACGTTCCGCGGTAAGCTGCCGTTCTGAGTTCCGACAATCAGGCAAAGTTTGCCTAGTCAGCTTACGACCCCATTCCAGACGGTCTCAGGCAATCCCCACGTCTCCGAAAGCTGCTGTTCTGAGCGAGTCCATCTTTCGGCGTGCAAGGGTCCGTTTGCTGACTGTCGGTACCGGACGAGTTCGTTCGATAGCTGCCCCTCGGCAGGCGGCCCATTGTGCGCAGCAAGCTCAAGGCCATCGCCTTCATCGACAACTCAGTCATTATCCTCACGATGTCGACGCAGGACGATCACGTCGCGCCCGTGAGAATCGTAACTTGGCTAGGAGAGAGCGTACCCAAGCCCTGTACCAAGCCCATGAGTGCGTACGAATAGCCGACCATCTCGACGTTGCTGTCAGGCTCTTCGCATTTGTACTTTGCGCACATGGTAACTGCTCGCGCATATGCATCTGGGTACAGATCCCGGTTCTTTTTCGAGAAACGCCAGCGCTGCATGTGCGAAGCCACGAGCGGTATATTTCATTTGCCTGTCGCTGATAAGCTGATCTGCCTGCCGTGATACCTCCTGAGTTCGGACGTACTCGGTCCGATAGAATACGGCGGCAGTCACCGCGAGAACGATAAATGTTATGTATAGCGCGTGGATTGCAGGACTAGCGGTAGAGCGGATGATCGCCAGCGCTACCGGAAGGCGCGGCGTGGTGGCCAGTTAGGGCGCGCTTTTCCGGCGTGACGGCGAGTCTGTCGGATAGCAGGACCATCGCCGAAGCTTCGTCGTCGCCCGTCCTGCGACCGCATTCAGACGCATCAATTCTCATGACGCCTGCCGCTGAAAGTGATCGCATCGCCGAATTCACTCTCGCTCGCGGCTTGTTTTTGTGAATCGCGGTATCTAGGCTTCGGTATTTGGGGTGCGGCGGGCCGTCTTGAACTCGAAAGAGGATTCCCCAGATTGGCTCGAATCGACGAACTTGAAGGCCTTCGCGGCCTTCTGGCGGTATGGGTGGTTTTTGTCCATCTCCTCCCGGCGGCCGGAATAGAAGCAAGCAATCTCGGCGTGCTGGAACCCCTGTTTGGGGAGCTTATCCGTGTTCAAATCTTCTGCATCATGAGCGGCTTCGTCATCTTCATGATGATGTCGCGCAGGCGCGAACCCTATCTGCCCTTTCTCTCCAGACGGTTCCTGAGGATTTATCCCGTCTATCTGTTTGCATTCGTCCTGTCCGTGGCCATGTCGGGCGTCGCTTATGAGGCACTGCAGTCGGCAGACTTTAGCGGCCCGAAAAATGCCGGGCGCGTGGTCGTCTACGAAGCAAGTTTCGCGCAGTGGCCAGAGCATGTGCTGAGCCATCTGACGCTGCTTCACGGCATCATCCCTCGAGGGTGGCTTCCCTTCGGCGCGTATACCTTTCTCGGTCAGGCATGGAACATCTCGACGGAGTTTCAGTTCTACATCATCGCGCCGATCCTGTTCTGGGTGCTTCACGACGCCCGGTTCTCCTTGAAGGTTCTGTTCATCGCCGGGATCGCGGCTGCCTGGTACGTCGGCATGAGATGGCCCAACACCGCGGCCCTCAGCTATTTCGCGATCTACTTCCTGACGGGGATCGTCAGTTATTATGCCTGGGGCCGGTCGTGGAGGGATCAGACCTATCTGAACAAATGGACGATCGCCGCAGCCGCGCTGGCGGTCGGCACCGTCAGCATCGCCATCGGAATCTGGATATTCATCTTCGGTTCCGCCCTTTATGTACGGGATCGGGCGGGGAGGCAGGACATCCTCTCCAAGGCGCTGAAGCTCAAGCCAATGCTCTTCTTCGGTAAGATATCCTATTCCCTTTACCTGCTTCACATGATCCCGCTCTATGGCCTGATGTACGGGCTCAATGGACTGGACCTACCCCAGGGCGTCTATATCGCGTTGCTGGGCTTCGGCACGTTCGCTCTTGCGATGCCCATGTCCGTATTCGCCACGCGCTACGTCGAAGGGGCGTTCTATCAGTCGCAGAGACAGGCTCCCGTTGCTGTCGAGGACACATCGCCTAAGCGACCGGCAAACTGATCGCTCGATCCGCCGATCGAACGTCGGTGTCGCGCTGGAAGGGCTTTCGACCGCTCCCCTCATACGAAGCGCCCGGCGTCAGGCAACTGGCGATCGCGCAGCCAGCCGCTTGGTGCAGTTCTTCTCCGGCAAGTCAACGGATCCTGCGCCTTGAGAGCCTCAACTTCCTCGATCAACTCGAAGATCTGATCGAGGAAGAGAGGATGCGCGTAAATCGACCACCGATTAATGACGAGGGGCCTTGAGTAGTGCGTCTCATCTCGTCATTCGCCATCGGCAGACAGTGTTGTGTCGAGCTCAATCTCGACATCCCCGACCAGCGCCATTAGCCGATCATATAGCGCCCCGTCGAACGCCTAAGCCGCTCAGGGGCAGCTTCTAACCGCCATTCGCGACACTTACGCTCAGTAGATCATCGACTATCCGCCCGCGACTGGCATCAGCCTGTCCGCGATGCGGCTTGTCAACGGCACCTTGGAGACTGCTCGCCAGGCCAACGCTCTAGTGCGAGCCGACAAACGACCGTGGATATTTCCACTCCAACTATCGATGACACCTCGACAAAGCGCAGTCGAGACAACCAGACCACGGCGCGGGTATGACCAGCGGCCTGAAGAAGGTCATGACCTTCGCGCCCGCATCGATCATTAGCCTTGAGTAGCCGGACGGAGCAAGCCTGAATGCTTGGCCGAGTGCTCTCAACAAGGGCATGGCTTGATCCTGATCGGAAATCTCGCAACGGCTACTCGCCTTAACCCTAGGACTTCGACGATGGGAGGACGATGGCAGCAGCGCGCATCTGAGATAGGGCGCGGCGGCGGACACTAAACGGCAACTTGATAGGCGCCCTGTTAGGAGCGGCCATCTTGTCAATCTCCGGAACTGCAATATCTGGGCTTCCGGAGTTGGAGGCGCTGAGAAACGTCTGACCCGCCCTCTGGCTTGCAAGGGGATCCCCATCACGGGTGAACTCTACAGCATCCGGTTCGGAGACGACGGCTATTGTGACATCAACATCATCGTGCTCGCTCCATCGGGCTTCGGCATGAAGGCGCGGCTTCGAAGGCCGACTCGGCACTGACAGGAGCCATTTTGGGATAAAGGACTGCCGCGAAGCTCACGAGGGCGTGCTGGCTTGCAGACCCGTACAGGATGCTACCGGGGGGGGTTAAGCAGCCCCCGCTTCAGGGCTGTAATGTCCGAGCCTATTCGGCTGTCTGATGGGTCATCATTTCCACGGAGCCACTTTTGCCCACATAGCGGCGTGTTCCTGCCCGGCAGGATTGGGGCGCATTGCGGAACGGCAGGCTCGGGCCGTGAACTGACTGTCGGCTTCTGGCGGCGCAGCTTCGAGAGCCGACGCAGGTCGGCCCAATTCATCTCGCCAACCTACGATAGTAGGCACCAGCATCACCCGGTGTTGGTCAAGCCGAAACTGTGCTACCCGCCAGACGAACAACATAGGAGTATAAGCGTGAGTGAACCGACTGTGGCAGATGCGACAGACAGCATCTATTCGTCGCTCCAGGCGGACAATGCAGACCTTGACGCGCATATTGCGATCCTCAGGGCAGCGCTGACGCGGGCGGGTCTGAAAGAAGCCGTGTTCGACCCGGCTAGGCTCGCACAGGGCAACCGGTCGGGCAGAAAGCTGATGCAGGCTTATTTTCGACAGCGCGGTGTTACGGTAAAATTCTCGTCCACGTGAGGCCTTTGATAACGTTGGTCGGCCGTCAGGTGCTGCTCGCTGCACGGCACGATGTTCGCGGGCCAACGGGGCGCAAACTTGGCCTGATCACCTTCGACTAGACTCACTCGACGCTCTTACCTTCAACGGCCGCGTCCCAACGGCCGTTTGCGGACTGTCTGGTTTCGGCTGAAGCACTCGGAAAGCGGACAGACTTGCCCAAGTTCGCTCCGGCGTTTTCGACAAAGCGCTTGGCTGACCGGCTCGTCTTGTTATTTGCCCAAGGTGCGCGGTTTTAATCAGACCGCCTGATAGAGCGACGGGCAGCGAGGCGGTAACGGAACCGGGCTGGATCGCCATCCGCCGCAAGAAGCTTCCGGAGGACGCCGTGGTACGCAACGCCCCGCGCACCAAGCCGATTGACCAGGAAAGTCGCTTGAGGGTCCAACTGCCGTCATTCGCGATTTGAATGTGCCGCGGGTGGCAAGGTCAGTTGAGGGAGCGAAACCTGACCACAACGGCCCGCTGTGCCTCCAGCCGCCTCACTGCCCGCTGCTCACGATCGTTCGGCAAGTTGTCGATCGCAGATCGATTAAAGGAAGGAGACAACACATCAGGGCAGGCGGACCAGGCGTTCCTCGAGCAGAGTTAGGAGCGCTCCGTTGTCGACATGCGTGACTACGGAGACATTGGAGGGCTTTGGTCGGGTCTCCATCATCTCAGGCCAGAAATGGCTTCGGCCCTCACCCAGTCCGGGAGACCAATCGATCTGCATGTAGCCCCGCTCCGACGTGAACATGCCCGGTTCAACCAGGAATGCGACGGGACAGGTGTCATGAAGCAGCGGATCGGAGCGCCCGTACACCTTCAGCATGTCGTGCAACTTGCGGGCAGAGTTGCCGCCGCCTCTAGCGAGGCGGCCCAGAAAATCAGGGGTCATCGCAACCCGGCTTGTAACGTCGAGACCAAAAATCCGGAGATCGGCACCGGATGAGAGCACAACATGAGCAGCGAGGGGATCGGACCAGAAGTTGAACTCCGCGGCCGGCGTGATGTTGCCGGCCGTAAACGCCGCCCCTCCCATCACCAAAATTGCGGCGGCGCGTGCCAGCAGCCCCGGGTATTTGATCTCGACCAGCGCGAGATTCGTCAACGGGCCTACGGCAACCAGCGTCAGTTCCGCGCCTTGCGGACCGGCAAGGGCCGCGGCGATGATGTCCGTCGCATGGTCGGAGCCGATGGAATTCCCCGACCCGATATCGATTCCGCCGAGGCCGTCCTCGCCGTGGCTCGTGCTGCAGCGCGGCTCGGAGTAGGCCAGCGAACGCGCGGCCCCGGCATAGACGGGGATGTCGCCTGCGCCGAGCAGATCGAGCAGCCGGCGGGCGTTGCGAGAGGTGGTCTCGACCGGCCGGTTGCCTGCCACCGCCGTCACGGCGCGCAGCCTTATCTCCGGAGAGGCGACGGCGAGCGCAAGGGCGATGGCATCGTCGACGCCAGGGTCGCAATCCAAGATGATGCCGGTCATGAGGTTCCTCTCGAGCAACGTTCCTGCAGCAGTGGAGGGCGGCGTCCTCGCCTGTCAATGCCGCACGTCGTTCTGTAACAGGAACCAGCGAGCGTCGCCCCAACGTCAACCCGCGCGTCGGTTTTTAACGCAAGGAGGTCGTTTCCACCGCCTCCGTCAGCCGCCAAACACAGGATGCCTCTTCGGCACCGTGCCCGGTCCAGTACTCGGCCATGAAAGGGAAGAGAGATTCATGAGTAATTACGTCAGCAGCGGCAACCGGGTTCCCGGCCACATCGATGAGATGGCCGAGGCGGTCAGGTCCGGAAAGATGGACCGTCGTGAGTTCCTGGCCTTGGCGAGCGTGTACGGCGCCTCGACAGCCATGGCCTATGGCATGATTGGCCTCGCCGCCCCCGGCAAGGCGGAGGCACAGGAGCCGAAGAAGGGCGGCACGGTCCGCTGCGCCATGTTTGTCAAGGACATGAAGGATCCCCGGACCTGGGACTGGCCGGAAATGAGTGTCGCCTGCCGTCAGTTCCTTGAGCCCCTGGTGAAGTACACCGCCGAGTACACTTTCGAGCCGCGCCTGCTCGAAAAATGGGAGGTGAACGATTCCGCCACCGAATACACGCTGCACGTGCGTAAGGGCGTTACCTGGAACAATGGCGACGAGTTCAACGCGGACGACGTGATGTTCAACCTTCTGCGCTGGTGCGACGGCACCGCCGAAGGCAACTCGATGGCGGCACGTCTGAGCAGCCTAATCGATCCGGCGACCAAGAAGGTGCGCGAGGGCGCCATTACCAAGGTCGACGACTACACGATCGCGCTCAAGCTGGAGGCCTCGGACATCACCGTCATCCCCGGCTTCACTGATTATCCGGCGCTGGTCGTCCATCGCGACTTCGAGAAGAACGGCAACGATCTCGTCGCCCATCCTGTCGGGACCGGTCCGTTCGAGCTCGTATCCTATGATGTGGGCACCAAGGTCGTCCTCAAGCGCCGTGAAAACGGCAATTGGTGGGGCGGCGAGGCTCTGCTCGATGGCATCGAGTTCATCGATTATGGCTCCGACCCATCAGCGGCCGTGAATGCGTTCGAGGCGGGCGAGATCGATACCAATTACGAGACCTCCTCGGACTTTGTCACCATCTTGGATGATCTCGGAATGGTGAAGTCGGAGGCCAACACCTCGGCAACACTGCTCGCCCGCTTTAACGTGCTGAACAAGCCTTACGACGAGCAGGCCGTGCGCAAGGCACTGCAGATGTGCGTGGACAATGCGGTCGTGATGCAACTCGGGATCGCGAACCTGGGCGCGGTCGGCGAGAACCATCACGTCGCGCCGATCCATCCCGAATACGCAGAACTGCCGAAGCCGACGCGCGATATCGAAGGCACCAAGAAGCTGATGGCCGGGTCGGCACATCAGGACTACGAGCACGACCTCATCACCACCGACGAGGACTGGCACAAGAACAGCGGCGACGCGATCGCCGCGCAGATCCGTGAAGCCGGCTTCAAGGTCAAGCGCACGGTGCTGCCGGGCTCGACGTTCTGGAACGACTGGACGAAGTATCCTTTCTCCATGACGGCCTGGAACATGCGTCCGCTCGGGGTCCAGGTTCTGGCTCTGGCCTACCGGACCGGTGAGGCGTGGAACGAGTCCGCCTACTCCAATCCCGAATTCGACAAGAAGCTCGCCGAGGCGATGGCGATCGCGGATCCGGACAAGCGTCGCGTCGTGATGAAAGATCTCGAGCAGATCCTGCAGGACTCCGGCCTCATCATCCAGCCCTACTGGCGCTCTGTGTTCAACCACTCGGCCCCTTACGTGAAGAACCATAGGATGCATCCAACCTACGAACACGAATTCGCGCAGGTCTGGCTCGACAAGGAAGCCTAGTCGCGCCGGTCGCGTCCACGGCCGGGGTATTTTCACCCCGGCTGTCTTCCCTTCCACCCTCGAAGGCTTGGGCGTCCATTGCTGGTCTTCCCGTAGTTGCCTCGGCGAAGATGATCGTCAGCGCCTGTCCGCTACATCGACGACGCCTTGCGGCGCGCATAGTGCCAGTGATGAGCCTCTCCCCTGACGGTGGCCTTGCAAGAGCGCTGGCTGGCCGGGCGCCCGCTGGAGCAGTCGTCGGCGCCGTGGACGAGGCGGACGTCACACTGCCTTGCAATTCGGTGAAGATTGACCGTCGAGCGGGCGAGCCATGCAACGAATGCACGCCAGTCAGGCACATTCCTGCAACTTTTCGCGCGTCGTCCCGCAATCCATGCACAAGGATCTCATAGACGCCAGGGAACTTGCAATTTCCTCTGCTTCGCAGCTGGCCCTCTCGAATCTTGATCTGCCAACCCCGCGGGAAGCGACAAAGCCGGGGTGGAAGCGAGCGGTCCATGGCCTGGTTCAATCGTCGACGATCGCGGGTTCGTTCGGCAAGCGGGCCCTGGCTGTCGGGAGCGCCAAGTCCGCCCCGCTCCCGCCCATAACAATGTCCGGGCGTAATGGAACCTCGGGCTTGTCTCAATGGGCGGTCCAGCCGCCGTCGATCGGGAGAGCAGCACCCGTGATCGAAGCGGCGGCATCACTCGCCAGGAAGGTGGCGAAGGCCGCGATCTCCTCGATTAGCGCGAACCGCTTGTTTGGCTGCTCGGCGAGCAACAGATTGCGGATGACCTGCTCGCGGGGCAGTCCATGTGTCTTCACCTGCTCGGTGATGCGCGCCTCCGCGAGGGGGGTCCAGACGTTTCCGGGGCAGATCGCATTGCAGGTGATGTTTTCCTCTGCCGTCTCGAGGGCAACCACCTTGGTCAGGCCGATGATACCGTGCTTGGCCGCCGCATAGGCCGATGTGAGCGGTGCGCCCACCAGCGCAAGTGCCGAGGCGATGTTGATGATGCGGCCACCACCTTGCCGGCGCATCGCTGGAAGGGCATTGCGGATGGCATGGAAGGCGGAGGACAGGTCGACTGCGAGGATCAGATTCCACTTCTCGACCGGAACCTGATCGACGGGGCCGACATGGAAGATTCCGGCGTTGTTCACGAGCACATCCAGGCGACCAAAGCTCTCGAGGGCAAGGTTGACTAGGCCCGAGATCTCGTCCGGCCTGGTCATGTCTGCGGCCGAATAAACTGCCGTCGTGCCGGTTTCGCTTCGCAAGCCTTCAACGATCGCGTCGATCTCCTCGGGCTCGCCGAAGCCGTTGAGTACGACCGAGGCCCCCGCGGCGGCGAACCAGCGGGCGACGCCAAGGCCGATTCCGCTGGTGGAACCTGTGACAAGCGCCACCTTGCCATCGAGTATCCGCGCGGTCTCGGCCACGGGGGGGGGAAGGTGTTTTGCATGATAGGTCTCCTGCCCCAGTTCTATTAGGTCTATTCATCCATCGAGGTCGCCGGTCTCCGCGATCGCCGTCCTACCCTGCCGTCATCATCATGCCAGGCCGGGCCTCGTGCAGGATGAAGCCCTCCATCGGATCAAAGTCCCCTGCCCAGGGCGCCAGATCCAGAACCCGGCTGGTATCGACATACCCGGCCTCCCAGCGACGGCGAATGCCTCGCGGGCTGAAGTCGATGTCCTTGGTGTGGTCATCCCCCTCGAAAGGCGGAGCCAACAGCCGGACCACGTGCATGCGGGTCAGGCAGCCGTAGCCTGCGAGCTCCCGCACAACCCCGGTCATCTGCTCTGTTTCCGGCAACCGCTGCACGAGCTCGGCGATCACATGGCGCAGCCGGTGGATCTGTTTCTGCCGGGCGATGTGGCTGATCGCTCGGCTGGAATATTGGAGGTCCTTTTGTCGGCTCATGACCTGCCAGATCGTGTCCGGCTCGCCCCCTTGCGGGCTCCATATATGGACCGCGAAGATGACCGAGTTCTTCCGTGGGTTGTCATCGAAGACGGCCTCCACGGGTGTATTCGAGAGGATGCCACCGTCCCAGTAGAGATCGCCATCGATGCGGACTGCCGGAAAGGCAGGCGGAAGCGCGCCGGATGCCATTACGTGCCGGACATCGAGATCCATGTCGCGGCTGTCGAAGTACCGCATCTCGCAGGTGCGCACGTTCGCGGCGCCGACCGTGAGGCGGGTCCCGGTGCCATTGATGCAGTCGAAATCCACCAGGTCGGACAGGGTCTCGGCCAGAGGCGAGGTGTCGTAGTAGCTTGCGGATTCCGGTCCGAGGGGAATGTGAAAGCCCAGGAAGGCCGGTGGGTTGGGCCTGAAGAAGGCCGGTATGCCGTGAGTGATCGTCGTCGCGTTTGTCGCAACTGATCCCACTACCGGCCAGTTCTCCAAAAGCTTCACCCAAGAGCCGGATTGCATACGGCTCCAGAACTCCTGAAGCCGCTTCATGCGATGCTCCGGGGCATTGCCGGCGATGAGGCTGGCGTTGATCGCCCCAATCGACGTGCCGATCACCCAGTCCGGCTCTACACCGGCCTCATGCAGAGCCTGATAGGCACCGACCTGATACGCGCCGAGCGCCCCGCCGCCCTGCAGCACCAGGACGATCTGGCCGAGCTCCTTCGGGATTCGTCGCATCGGGGCCGGTACGACGTCCGGTAGCCGTTGTTCCGTGATCGCTTCAGGTGGGGTTCCGGTCCGTTCGAGTTCGGTGATGAGCGCTTCGTCGGAGCCGCCTTTCGAACCGAGGGCATCGGATCTGACGTGTTTCAGCATGGCGTCCTCCTCAGTGGGCCGTCCAACCGCCGTCAACCGGAAGCGCGGCGCCAGTAATGGAGGCCGCGGCGTTGCTGGCCAGGAAGGTGGCGAAGGCTCCGATCTCTTCGACGGTGGCGAACCGCTTGTTGGGCTGCTGCGCCAGGAGCACGTCCCTGATTACCTGCTCGCGCGGGATGCCATGGGACTTGGCCTGGCCTTCGATCTGGGCCTCGACCAGCGGAGTCCACACATAGCCCGGGCAGATCGCGTTGCAGGTGATGTTCTCCTCCGCCGTCTCGAGAGCGACCACCTTGGTCAGACCGACAATCCCGTGCTTTGCAGCCACATAGGCTGCCTTGAACGGGGAGGCGACGAGCGCGTGCGCGGAAGCGATGTTGATGATGCGGCCCCTCCCCTGACGTCGCATGGCCGGAAGGGCCAGACGGATCGTGTGGAACGCAGAGGACAGGTTGATGGCGAGAATCGCGTCCCATTTCTCGACCGGGAACTGGTCGATAGGGCTGACGTGCTGGATCCCGGCGTTGTTGACGAGAATGTCGAGGCGGCCGAAGGTCTCCAGGGCCAGATCCACCATCCCGGCGATCTCGTCCGGCCTGGTCATGTCGGCAGCCGAATAGACTGCCTTGGCACCGGTCTCGCCCTGCAGTCCCTCGATGGTGGCGTTGATGGCGTCGGCCTCGCCGAAGCCGTTGAGGACGACCGAAGCTCCGGCAGTTGCGAATGAGCGGGCGATGCCAAGGCCAATGCCGCTGGTGGAGCCGGTGACGATTGCGACCTGACCGTCCAGAACTCCCGCGGGAACGGTCCCTGGCTGGGTGTGGGCGAGGTTCATGATGATCCTCCTGCAGGCTTGTGGTGACTCATTCGGCTTCTACGGAGGGTCGCTATCGAGCCCCGGAGACGGCTAGTGCACAGCGGCCGGAGACGAGGCCGGCGCGTCGCGCCCTGTCTCGGACAAGGGCCTCTCGGATTCGGGTCGCAGCCGAATGGCGAGGAGTGCGGCGATCAGGAGCGATACTCCGACCCCGGCAACGCATGCCGTCCAGCCAAGGCGATCGAAGAGCTGACCCAGGATCGTACTGCCAACCAAGCCGCCCGAAAAGTAGGAAGCAAGGTAGAGCCCGCTCGCCGAGCCGCGATCCGTCGTGGCCACACTGCTGACGAACCCCGTCGTGGTCGCCTGGGCGAAGAAGGTACCGATGCCCACGAGCATCAGCCCGAACAGGACCGCGGGGAGGCTCGATACGACCAGCAGGGGCAGGCCGAGTGCTGCAACCGCCAGCGATCCCCACAGGGTGGTTCGGGTCCCGAACCATTGAACCGCACGGCCGGCCAGCAGGGTCGTGACGATGGAAGGTGCGAAGACGAGGTAGACCAACCCGAGGGACATCTGACCGATCGCGATCGGCTCGCGGACCAGAACGAAGTTCACGTAGGTGAAGGTGCCGATGAAGGCGAACAGGATGCAGAAACCGATGGCGAAGCTGGATCGCAGGAGCAGGTTGCGCAGGTGCTCGACCCAGATCGAGTATGGCGATCGGCTGGGTTCGTCCCCAGCCGGCATCATCGCCGATTGCGTGAGCCAGAGATAGACGATCACCGCGCCGAGAAGGTTCAGCCCCGCCAGGGACAGGAACGTTGCCGGCAAACCGAGATGGTCGGCCAGCCCCGCCGCCAGAAGCCGGCCGAACAGATTGCTGGCGACATTGCCGGTGATATAGGCCGCGAAGGCACCACCTGCGTCCGTGGCGCTGCAATGCTCGCCGAGATAGGCGAGCGTGAGCGTGAAGGCGGAGGCCATGCATAGCCCCTGGGCGATCCGCAGCACCGTGAAGGTCGCGAGGTTGGGCGCAACGGCAAGAAGGGCGGTCGGGATCGTCAGCAGCGTGAGGCTTATGAGTATGCCGCGCCTGCGGTCGATCCGATGGCTGAAGTAGGCGACAGCCAGGCAGGCGACCGCCATTCCCATCGTGGTCGCATTAACGGCGAATCCCATCGCCGCCGGCGTCACGCCGTAGCTCCTGGCCAGAGCCGGCAGTATGGCCTGGGTGCCGAACAGATCGACCACGGTCAGGAAGGCGATCAGGCCGATCAGGATCGTCCGCTCGAGCGCGCCGCCATGATGGCGCTGCATCGATAGTGTTTGGTCTTGGCTGGATACTGTCATCTTTGTCTCCTGTCTCAGGAGAGTCGGCTGCTGCTTGGCTTGACGGATCGAGCACCAGCCGAAGCAGGCACTCGTCACATCGCGTGAGGGTTGGCCTTGGGCATGTCGTGGAACACGTCGGAGGAGAGCAGCACGACGGGAGTCGTGCCCGTGTTCTTCCACCAGTGCTGGACACCGCTCTTCTCAACGGAGACCTCGCCGGCTTTATGCACGATCGGGACCGAGCAGTTGCTCGCATATTCCTCGATCGTCCCCGAGATGATGTAGATCAGGGCCGGGCGGTCCTCGTGGCTATGCCAGGGAACGACGCCACCAGGCTGGATTTCCAGCTTCCGGGTCCGCAACTGGCGATCGGCGAGGTTCACCTTCTCCTTCGAGAGATCGATCGTAGCCAATACCGTATCCGTGACGCCGTTGGGCTGCGTTTCTCCCTGGGTGCGCGCGCCGGCACTCATCTTGTCTGCAGGACACTCCCCTGCGTTTGCTGAGGCAACCAGGATTGTCCCCCAAAGGAGAGCGGCCGCGGAAAGTACTTGCCCGACCATCAACGTCCCTTGAATTCGGTTCAGCATGTCGATGTCTCCTCTATTCCGCTGCTCCCGGATGCGGGCGCCCGAGACGCGGTTGCGTCATGGTCGTTCAGGCCCGGGCTCATTGGAAATGCCGAGTGAGCTTCGATTCCATAGCCCGCGGCTATCGACGCAGCAGGCCCGTCGGCGGTAGTCTGATAGCCCGGCATGCGGCAGGGCCGATGGCGTTGTAAGGGCCAGTCAGCAAAATCGGAGGGATGCTCCGATGGAGATGCACCAGGTCAGGTACTTCCTCGCTGTGACCGAGGAGCTGAATTTCACGCGGGCTGCGGAGCGATGCAATGTCGCGCAGCCTTCGCTGACCAGAGCCATCAAGCTGCTCGAGGAGGAACTTGGCGGCCTTCTATTCCATCGGGAACGCTCCAACACCCATCTGTCGGAGCTTGGGCGCATGGTCAGGCCACACCTGGAAGAGGTACTTGCCCAGTCTCAGGAGGCCAAGCGACAGGCACTCGACTTCACCAAGCTCAAGAAGACGAGCCTGAAGCTTGGCGTTATGTGCACCATCCAGCCGGATGAACTGATTGGCCTTGTCAGCGGCCTGCAGCTTCGGCACCCGGGCATTGAGCTGGAAGTCATTGATGCCAGTGCGGCCCAGTTGGAGCAGCGGCTTCTGAAGGGGGAGCTCGAGATGGCGATCTACTGCATTCCAGGCCAGAATCCGGATGACCGCCTGCACTACATGCCCCTGTTCCAGGAGCAATTCATGATCGTGGTATCGCGCGACCACCCCTTGGCGCAGCGCAACACGATCCGGCCTAGCGACCTAACCGGCGATCGCTACCTCAACCGGATCAACTGCGAGTTCTACTGCTATGCCGGCGCGCTATGGCGTGAGCATGGCTTCGAGGGATGCGAGACGGTGTACCGGAGCGAACGGGACGATTGGATCCTGGCCATGATTGCCGCCGGGCTGGGCTTTGGCTTCATGACACAGAGCTGTGCCAAGCATCCCCAGGTGGTATGCCGGCCCATGGTCGACCCCGAGTTCTGGCGCGAGGTCAACCTCGTGACCGTGCGCGGCCGTCCGCACTCGCCCGCGGTCGGGGTGTTGGTGAAGGAGGCGATGAGCGCACGCTGGCTCGGCCAGCCGGCAATTGCCGCACGGTCCGGAAAGGAGACGGTGGCTGTCGAGCGAGAATCCTGAATCCGCGAGCTTAGGGCTGACCAGCACAGTCGACCCAATGCCACCCGCGCAAGTTTCGGACGATAGCTGGCGGGTATCAAATCGGGAGCGACTCGGCATTTCACCATGCAGGGGACCTTCTTCATGCTGCTCTAGTGGCTCGTGCGTGGTGCACGAGTGGCAGCTCGGAGGAGTGCTCCATGGCTACCCGAATTGCAGGCCTGTGCGCCGCCGTTCTCATCCTCTTTGCCCCCATTTTTTCGCCCGCCATCACCAGAGCGGAAGAGCCCGGTCGGCAAAACTTGGACAACGGAATCGTCAAGGTGAAAAGCGCCTACACATTCAGCGAGACGATTGACCGGATAAAGCAGGACGTGGCCTCGAAAGGCATCATGTTCTTCTTCTCCGTCGACCAGTCCAAGCTGGCGGGCGATGCCGGGATCAAGTTGCGACCTTCAACCCTACTGGTGTTCGGCAACCCGCCTCTCGGCTCCCAGTTTATGACCTCCAATCCGATTTCGGGAATCGACTGGCCGGTGCGCCTGCTCGTGTTGCAAGACGAGGACGGTACTGTCTGGGCGGCTTACAATGATTTCAACTACATTGCCCGCCGTCACGGCATAAAGGATCGCGATGCTGCTTTTCAGAAGGCATCGGAGGTCATTGGATCGATCACTTCAAGTATCGTCAGATAGGCAAACTCAGCCCTGCACTGCCCCGAACGCAAGCGTGGGCGTGAGGAGCGAAGACGGCGTTGATCGCTTGCGCCCATGTCTGCTTCCAGGAAGCAGAAACAGCCTGTCACTATCGCCGATATCGGTGCAAAGGTGACTTCGGTTACACGCTCGCCGGAACGTCCGCTTCCGGGCGCACGCAAAATTTGCCTCTACGGCCGAGTTCGGCGCAAAGCAGTCGTTCCGAAGTCGAGCGGGGTGCCTCGTTAGGGCCAATGCGGAACGCAACCTCTTCAGACTAACAAACCACGGCCCAGGGCTCTCGTTGATCCAACCAGTTGGTGGTTACGCTGGGCACGGGGTTCTGCTCGGTCTGCCAAGCATGGAAACGGCTACCAAATGAGAGCTGCAAGGCAGGCACACGTTCCAGGCTAGGTTGATTGCGCGTGCTACCGGATCTTGCTACGATTCTGCTACAGAGACGAGCAAAAAGCCATTATTTTTCAGTTCCTTCAGCCCGGCATCGCCGCCTCCCGTTGGGCGTACCACTGATTTTCAATGCCTTGGCAGCATTTCCCAAAAACTCATCAAGCATCAGTCGAATATACGACTACGCGCGTGGGCGAATGGCCACGCACGAATCCCTGGAATGGGGCAGGATTCGCACTCTCAGCATCGTCCGCAAATGGACGAGGTGGCCGCATCCGGCAGTCCTCATAGCGCAGTGATTCCCACTCCGCCTCCCCAAACTCCTCCGCCGAGCCGGTGCGTGGCTCGGCCCCGAGTTGGGAGAAGGCCGCAAAGGAACTCATTCCTATGACTCGAGCGATCAGCCAGAAGGTGGAGCCCGGCCACGTTTTCCGCGGCTAGACTCAAGCGGCATGGATTTGAATTGAGCCCGCAGCGAAACGTCCGCAAAGACGTTGGTCGGGGTCAACCGGGCCTCCTTTTTCAATAGAGCACGCCGGCGGCTCGCCAGCGTCATAAGTCGGACGCCGCTGGGCCTCTGGATTGCCTGGAACAGAACACCATCTTCTGTGAGGCGGTCCCAGGCGCGAGACGGTCATGCCCGAAGAGATCGAAATCGATACCGATCAACTCCACGACGCAGTCCAAGAGGAGGTGGAGAAACAGGGCAGCACGCTCCTCCGCACGATTGCATTGACGACTGCGCTCTTTGCCGCCTTGGCGGCAGTGGCCTCATTGCTGGCCGGCAGCGCGGTGAATGAGGCACTCGCGCTCAAAACCGAGGCTGCGCAGCTACAGGCGCAAGCATCTGACCAGTGGGCGTACTACCAGGCAAAAGGCATTAAGGCCGTCGTTCTCGGCTCCCAGAGGGAAGTTCTTGCCAGTATGGAGAAGCCGGCTTCTCCAGACGTCGAAAAGGACCTCTCGCGCTACAAGGACGAGCAGCAGGATTCGCAAAAGAACGCCCAGGCGTTCGAACAGCAGCGCGACGCGAAGAACACGGAGGCCGACGACCTGATCCATCGCCACCATTTCTTCGCCTACACCGTAGCACTTTTGCAGGTCGCTATTGCCCTAGGCGCTGTGGCTGCATTGACGCGGAAGCGACTTGCGTGGCTGGGTTCGGCAGCGCTTGGTCTTGTTGGAGCCGGAGTCTTTCTGTGGGCAGTTGTCGCAGGTTAGCTTGGTCGCTCAAAGGAATGGCGGACGGACGACGTTAGGGCCCACGAGGCGATAGGGCGGGGGTGGGATCCGGAGGGTTCCACGGGGCCGGCCAAGCTGGCGTGGGACACGAGCAGTCCGCCGGATCTGAACAATGCGAGCATGACTTGACCAGGCTGCGCCCTCGCGCCGTCTAAAGGCGGACGGCATGCGCCCTTGAACTAGCCGCAAGCCGTTGATCCCCGGTCGATGATGTTCGAGGCCGCTCAATGCCGAAGAAGCGACAGCCGGTTGATCGTAACCCCGATTGTAACCCCGATAGCCGCTCCGATCGCCTTCACTAGGGCGTCATCGAAGCGCGCATGCCTGGTTGCAGCAAGAAGCTGAGCAGCCTCAAACACGAATGCCAACCCAATGACGAAGCAGGCAGCCAAAAGCCAGCGTCGCGGGTATCCGATCACAAAAGCCAAGCCGAGAAGCCCAAAGGCAACAAGTCGCTCCACGCTTACGGGCTGATGTGTCACCGGCCGCGCCTGTATCGGCGAGATTGTCACATACAGAATGGCGGCGAGCAGCAGCCATGCAATAGGTCGCGCGAACGATTTTATCATGTGCCGCCTTTACCCCAGGCGATGGCAAAGCTCCACACGACAAAAGGTTGCGCGAGCATGGCTATACCACCTGGATGTATATTTCCCGGTCGGGCTTCCATGCCTGGCTCAAACCGCAGCCCGAGCACCCGATTCCGGCAGGACGAGGTGCTAGTGATGGCAATCGGCCGGAGCTTCAAGAGCAGTTCCAACGCCTGATGATCAACCTCGGCAGCTGCTCGATGAGCCGGTAAGGCAAAGTCTGGGACAATGCCGCCATGGAGATTCTTCTCGTCCCTGACAACCGAACGCACGGCGCGCAAGGTCTACGGGACGAGGAATGACGCCGGGCCGGGCGTGTTCGACTACATCGAGCGCTTCTACAATATTCGGTCGAGGCACTCGCCGATGGCAATCTGGGTCCGTCGAGTTCGAGGAACAAGCCATGTCAGCTCAAGGATGGGTCCGAAAGACCGGTAGCAGGCCAGAGATCGAGCAGCGGCTCTCGCGTGCAGCAACCTTGATTGCCGAGGCAAGATTTAAACTTCCGACCTTCAGGTTATGGTGAGCCCGCGAACGACGAGCTACCTCCGGGCAGGCTGCTCTACCCTGACCATGACGCCGTAGGACCAAAAGCAAAAAGCCCGGCGCGCGGCCGGGCTTTGAACTGGTTGCGGGGGCAAGATTTGAACTTGCGACCTTCAGGTTATGAGCCTGACGAGCTACCGGGCTGCTCCACCCCGCGCCATTCGTAGGCAACCGCCTACACAAGAGATCGATTCTGCCATCGTCGACCGCCTTTCGGAAGTCGATCCTGTAAAGAGAAGATTCCATGCGTTTAGCAGACCTGGCAGCGACTTACTCTCCCGCGTCTTGAGACGAAGTACCATCAG
>NZ_JABVCF010000024.1 GCF_014595955.1 Pseudaminobacter soli (ex Zhang et al. 2022) | reverse complement strand
GCTACCGCCCCATATACCGCAACCAAAAACCGCTGGAGCGAACTCAAAACTGGATAAAACTTGGGGGCAAGGTCAGGCGTTCCCGTGCCCAAGCGGTCAGCGCCCGAACCGAACACAACTCGCCGTCGAACAAAGGCAAGCACGCCGGCAACCTCGGTGCACCTGTTGGTCCGAAGTTCACGGCCAATGTTGCCAAGGTCGCCCCGACGGCGATGATTTTCGTTCCCTGCCGCGACGGCGTCAGCCACAATGTGAAGGAATATGCTTCGCCGGAAGATTTGGCCGCGGGGACAAACGTGCTGTTGCATGCACTTCTGAAGTTGGCGCAGTAGATGGTGGTTGACCCAGGCGCGCCTGTTTCAGGTGCGCTGGCGCAGTCATTGTTTGCCGATGATGGAATTTCCGGGAACGCTCCTCGCAGACACATCGGTTGCGAACTGCGGGTCGCTCGCATTGCTGTGAGTTGCCTGGAAGATCTCAGACTTTCTCCAGGCGAGTCGCCCGGCTTCCCCACTCAGCCCAGACCTCTGCCACCAATTATGCGTAGAACTAGGCCCCCAGGGGCGGCAGGTGCCCGTTAGGCTGTGACCCCTGGCAGCCGGGCGAGCAGCGCACTCAACGCCGGATTAGTGTTCAATTTGTTCCAGGCGCAAACGGTGCTCATTTTGTTCTGCTCCATTACAAAGGGCCGAACCACCATGTGGCTGGTGAGATATTGGCTGGGGGCCTGCGGGAAGATGGTCAGCCCCATTCCGGCGTTCACCAGTGCAAAGAGCGCCGAGGGGGTTGGAGCCTCCTGCGATATGCGGGGAGAGACGCCGAGCCTGTCGAATTCCGAGAACAGGATGCGGCGATAGACGCTCCACATGCTTTCCGATCCGATGACCATCTGTTCCCCCCGCAGGTCCGATGCAGAAATCGCTTCCTTCTGCGCCAGTCGGTGGTCGTCCGGCATGACTACCACCAATTGCTCTTCTCGGATCTGGTAGGTCGCGATGCCAGGCACCGAGAACGGGCCAAGCATGAAGCCCATGTCGATCGTGCGTTCGACGAGGGCGGCGCGCTGCTGCTCGGTGCCCATGTTCACGAGTTCGATGCGGATGTTGGGCCTGTCCATCCTGAACCGCTTCAATAGGGGCGCCAGGAAATCCTGGGCGATATAAGTCACATAGCCGATCTTGATCTGCCCCATTTGCCCCCGGGCCATCTCGCGCCCGACCTGCTCTGCGCGGGCGATCTGGTCGAGAGCCTTCCGCGCCTCCTTCAGGAAGGCATGGCCGATCTCGGTCAGCCGCACATTACGCGTATCGCGGTCGAGGAGCCGGGCATTGAGGTGCTCTTCAAGCTGCTTGATCGAGCGTGTCAGGGCGGGCTGCGCCATATTGAGGCGTAGCGCTGCAGCGGTGAAGCTCAACTCGTCGGCAACAGCAACGAAACAGCGTATCAACCTCACGCTCAGCATTTATGCCTCTGATGGCAATAATCCCGTCGGCGGTAGTATTGGCACGAGAATCGCGACGCGACTAGGCTTGGATTCGCTGCAATCAAGCAGAGGCGCCAGGAGGAGTGGCGATTGTTGCCCAAAGGGCCAGAGGCACTGTTGAGGGCAGATCGCCTCGCGCAATAATCACTGCCTAGGTGAATCGGGAGGAGAGTTGGATGAAAAGGTTCTCTTGCGCCCTCGCGGCGCTAAACGCTGCGGCTCTGATCGGCGCTTCCACGCTGGCGGCTATGGCCGAGGAACCGAAGCCGGAAAAGATCGTCGTCACCGCCTATGGCGGCATATGGGCCGAGTCCGTGGCGAAGAACTACGCCCCCTGTTTCGAAAAGAAGACGGGCGTCCGGGTCGAGATCCTCACCGGTGAATCCTCGGACTGGCTCAACAAGGTGAAGGCGAATCCGGGCAACTCGCCGATCGACGTGATCACGCTCAGCGAGCTCGATAGCCTGCGCGCCGCCAAGGAAGGCCTGCTCGAGCAACTGAGCGTAGAAAAGGTGCCGAACCTCGCCAGTATTCCGGACGCGTTCCACAAGCCGTGGGACGATTACGGCGTCTCCGGCAACTACGGCGCCATGGGCGTCATGTACAACAGCCAGAGCGTGGCGGAGCCGCAATCCTGGAAGCAACTCATCGACGATATCGCTGCCGGCAAATACGGCGAGAAGGTCGCTTGGCCGTCCGGAACATACACCTGGGGTCCGTCTCAGCTATGGTGGGTAGCACAGCAGTACGGCGGCGACATCGACGTGGCCTTCGAGAAGATGAAGGCGATAAAGCCGTATGTGGTGAAGTTCTGGACGACGCCCGTCGAGGCTCTGAACCTCTTCGCCACGGGCGAGGTCGACGTCCTCGTCTACTGGGATGGCCGCGCCTTCGCCTTCATCAACAAGGGCAACGACTGGGCGAAGTTCAGTGTGCCGGAGCCGGGCGGCGTGGTCAGCCTGGTCATGCAGTCGGTCGTGAAGGGCGCGAATCCGATCGCGTACGAATACATCGACTGCGTGCTGTCCGAGGAAGGGCAGGTCGGCAATTCGCAGACCATGCGCTATCCCGGCACCAACAGCACCGTCACCTATCCAGATGATCTGCGCGCCGAATTCACGCCGATGGAGAAGGTCAAAGTGCCTCCCTACAGCGAGATCATCGATCGCATCCCTGAGTGGATCGAGCGGTGGAACAAGGAAATGCAGTAGGCCGCATATCGGAGGGGGACGTGACAAGCTGGAAACCGGCCTGTCGAGGGTGTTCAAGGACGCAGGCACGTCCCCTTCTTACCGCAGCAACAGTGATTAGCTTGCGAGGCGAGGTTTCGATGCTCGGCGATTCGACGGACCGGCATCTGACGCTGGCGATGTGACCGACAATGACCACACAAGACATCCAAGCGCTTTCTCCGGCGGTGCCAACCTCGAAGGGCGTCCTGTCGCGCCTCTCGCCCCTTTACGGCCTGCTGCCGTTGGTCGCCTTCCTGCTCTTCTTCTTCGTCGGACCTCTGCTGCTTAACCTGGCGGAAAGCCTCGGAATGACCCAGGCCGGGATCGACTTCGCCCAATACAGAAGAATATTCGCTGACATCTATTATCTCAGGGTCATCGCCGAAACGATCATTCTCGGCGTGGCGGTCACGGTGATCTGCGCCATCATCGGCTACCCGCTGGCTTATGCGATTGCGCGCTCCAGCGGCCTGCAGAAAAGCCTTCTGATCTTTGCGATCGTCATCCCGCTCCTGGTCAATGTGGTTGTCCGCTCCTTCGGATGGATGGTACTGTTGAGCGGCAAGGGCGCGCTCAACTGGGTGCTGTCATCGTTTGGTCTTCCCACGCTCAGCCTCATGTATCACTGGGGCGGCGTGACCATCGCACTCGTTCACGTGATGCTGCCCTTTATGGTGTTGTCGCTGGCGAGCACGTTGGAGACGCTCGACCCGCGGCTCGAAGAAGCGGCCGCCGTCCTGGGCGCAAGCCGCTTCGCAACTTTCCGCCGCATAGTCCTGCCCCTCAGCCTGGAGGGGCTGATGACCGGTTCGATCCTCGTCTTCACGCTGTGCGTGGGAAGCTTCGTCACGGTCATGCTGCTCGGCAGTACCTCGACCATGGTCCTGCCGCTTCTGATCTACCAGCAACTCAACATCGCCTCCGACTGGCCGTTCGCTGCCGCGATGGGCATGGTGTTGCTGACCATAGTGATGAGCGTGCTTTGGCTGCAGGCGCGTTTGCGGCGCACGAAATGGAGGGCGTCATGAACAGTTTGCCGCTCTGGCACCGGCTCTTCGTCGCCGCGGTCGTCATCTTCCTAGCCGCACCCGTCCTGATCATCGTGGGGGTCGCCTTCACCTCAGCCGAATTCGTCACCTTTCCGCCGCGTGGGTTCTCGCTGCGCTGGTTCGAAAAGGTGCTGACGGATGCGCAGTTCATGGTCCCCCTCTGGAACAGCTTCCTGCTCGGGGTTGCGTCCACGGCTACCAGCATCGTCCTGGCAGTTCCTGCCGCCATCACCCTCGTCCGCAACCAGGTTCCGATGAAGGATGCGGTGCTTGCCTTCATGCTCTCGCCCCTCAGCCTGCCGACGATCATCCTGGCGACCTCGCTTCTGTTCTTCCTGGCACGTTTCGGACTGGGCACCTCTCCGGTGGGACTACTGATCGGCCACGTCATCATCACCGTTCCCTATGTGCTGCGTACGTTACTGGGCGTGTATGCCGGGATCGGGCCTGAGACGGAGGAAGCCGCGCGCACCCTCGGCGCTGGGCGCTGGCGAACCTTCTGGCACGTGACGCTGCCAATGATCCGGCCCGGCCTGCTCGCGGGAGGGATCCTCGCGTTCCTGCTGTCCTTCGACGAGGTCGCGGTGGCTCTTCTGCTTTCGACCACGGACACGACGACGCTGCCGGTCTCGCTGCTTAGCTACCTTGTCTACAACTACGACCCTGCGGTGGCTGCGATCTCGACCGTGCAGATCGTCATCGTCGTGGTCCTGCTCCTCATACTCGAGCGCTGCTTCGGCGTGAACCATCTGGTTCTGCCTTCAAAATGACGGAAGAACGCATGACTCAGACGGCCGATTTGCGCACGAGCCAGCCCTATCTGTCGCTGCGCAATCTCATCAAGACCTATGGCTCGTACACCGCCTTGCGGGACGTCAGCATCGACATCAAGCAGGGAGAGTTCGTCGCGCTGCTTGGACCCTCCGGCTGCGGCAAGACCACCATGCTGCGTGCGATCGCAGGCCTGGTCACGCCGAACTCGGGCGACGTCCTGCTGGCGGGCCGGTCGCTGGTCGGGGTTCCGGTCGAAAGGCGCGACCTGGGAATGGTCTTCCAGAGCTATGCTCTCTTCCTGCACATGACCGTTGCCGAGAATGTCGGCTTCGGTCTGCAGATGCGCAAGGCGCCGAAAACCGCCATCGCGGCGGAGGTCGACCAAGCTCTTTGCCTGGTGCGGATGGAAGGGCTGAAGGATCGATATCCTTCCCAACTGTCGGGTGGCCAGCAGCAGCGGATCGCGCTGGCGCGGGCTCTGGTGACCAAGCCCAAGGTCCTGCTCCTGGACGAGCCGCTCGCCGCGCTCGACGCGAAGCTGCGCGAAGCCATGCAGTTTGAACTGCGGCAACTGCAGCAGCAACTCGGCATCACGACGATCTTCGTCACCCACGATCAGCACGAAGCACTCGCCATGGCCGATCGCGTGGCGGTGATGAATTCGGGCCGGGTCGAGCAGTTCGACACGCCCCGCGTCATGTATGACGAGCCCGCCACGCCCTTCGTCGCCGAGTTCATCGGGCAGATGAATCGCTGGCCGGCAACGCTTGTCGACCGGCGCGGCGCGGACGCGCTCGTACGCTCCGACTCCGGCGACATCGTGGTGCGGAGCATCGACGGAAAGGTGGCGGTTGGCGGCGAAGTCGCCGTCATGGTGCGCCCGGAGAAGATGCAGATCAGCGCCGGCTCCGGCGCGAACGGATCGGCCAATGCGGTGCCCGGCCGCCTGAAGGGCGTGATGTTCAGCGGTGAGAAGACCTTCTGCTACGTCGAGACACCCCTGGGGCTGATGACCACGGTCATGCAGAACCGGACCACCGGCGCTGATGTCGGGCTGGCTTCGGGAGACGAGGTCGTCGTCACCTGGCGGGCCGAAGACACGATCGCCTTTCCGTCTGCGTGAGGTAGGCCATCATGAGAACCTAGCCCCCCGAAGACGGCTTCCGGCAAGGCACTTCCTCTCCGTTCCGAGTTTGGCGGCGGGCCCGCGTGGCCGCGCCCTGGGATCGCTTTGTCCGTAGTCCAGTCGACCGCCGCTGTGCCCCCCTTCGATGGCGAAGTCGCGGCTTTCACTTTGCTTTTATTCTATGGAGGAATTCTCGATGAACGGTATCGACCAGTCGAGGCAGGATTGTGTGATCGAGGCCGGTTGGGCGCTCGTTGAACGAAACGGCGAACAGACGTTGGAGCGCGATGTATCTATCGTGATCCGAGGCAATGAGATCGTCGACATCAGGCCGGGGCCCGTGCGCGGATGGGAAGTGCGCGTCGACGCGGGTGACTGCCTCGTCCTGCCCGGCTTCATTTCCGGACACACGCACACGGCCGTCAGCAGTCCGGCGCGCGGCCTCATCGAAGGTGGGCGCTTCATGGATCGTCCCGTTGAGATGGCCATGAACCTGGACGACGAACAGCTCGACGCGCTGAGCGCCTATAACATTGCCGAGATCCTCAAGTCCGGCTGCACCACGTTCGTCGAAATGAGTGCCTCGCTGCGTCATGCCGAGTCATTCGTTCGGGTTGCCAACGCTTGGGGCATTCGGGGCTATATCAGCATTATCGCCCCGAACATGGAGCGGCTCTACAAGCTCTGGTACCGCGACAACGACCAGATGCTCTTCGATTCAGTCCCCGAGACGCTGCAGGAGATCGAAGCGGCGCGGCAGTTCGGCTTGGCGCTGAACAAGGCTGACGGCGATCTGCTGCAGGGCCAGATGGCCATCCATGCGGCCGACACGCAGACTCCGGAGACCTTGAAGGCGGCGCAGCTTGCAGCCGAGGAACTCGGCAACGGCATCCATATTCATCTTGCGCAGCGTCTTCGCGAGGTGGAGGTTTGCGAACGTCTCTGGGGGATGCGGCCGGTCGCCTGGCTGGAAAGCCTGGGTTTTTTCGACCAGCCCGTCATTGCAGCCCATCTCTACAAGATGGACACGGTCCAGGATCCGCCGATTCTCAAGCGGCACGGAGTGAACTACGTCCATTGCGCCTGCATGGCGAGCCTGCTTCACCAGGGCGCGCAGCCCTATCCGGAGGCGTTGGCTGGCGGGTTGAACATATCGCTCGGCATTGACCAGATTTCGAACGACTATGTCGAGAACATCAAGCTGGCCACGCTCAACGGCCAGTTGAGGACGACCCTGCTCGAGCAGTACAGCGAGGCGAGGATGCAGCGTCCCCAGATCGCTGATGCCGTTCGCGCGGCTACGATTGGCGGCGCCAAAATGCTGCGCCGTGACGACCTCGGGCGGTTGGCGCCCGGCGCGAAGGCCGATCTCTGCGCCATCGACGTAACCAAGCCACTGAGCGGGCTTGGAGCCCTTCCTCCGGAACCCTTGCATCACCTGCTGTACAGCAGCGGGCGTAACGTTCGACACGTGATGACGAACGGGCGCTTCCAGGTGCTTGCCGGAAAACTGGTGGTGGCGGACGAGGATCGCGTCGTTGCCGAGGGCGGAGAGGTGAGCAAGGAGATCTGGAAGAGACTGGAGAGCGAGAACTGGTTTGAGTCCGCGCCGCCGCCCAACTCGCGAGGGTAGGGGACCAGGAACCAGCGGATCGCCTTGCGTTGGCGATCCAACGCAGCGAAGGTAAATACGGGCCGGGCAAAGTTAGACCAAGCCCGGCTCGCTCCTGGCGTCACCTGCACCGCATGGTTCCACAGTCCCGCCTCGAAGTACCGCATTGTACCACTATCTTTCGAGCAACCTTTGGCGGACCTAGTCTCTTCAGATTTTGCTGCCCGCTGGCGCGACCACGACCTCCAGCGTGGTCTCTGGCCGCGTCTGCTTTGAGGAAGCGGAAGAACTGATCTCAACGGCCGACATCAGGCGCAAAGCGGCGGGTTCGCTGCTTAGAAAATTACGTTCGGGGTAGTGGCTCAGGCGTGTCTTAACGGCCATGCGGATAGGCATCCCATGAGGTTAGGTGAGGTGCTTTCGAGTTGTGGCGGCCCCAGAAAGCACTGGGGACGGTCTCTAGCCATGGGAACGCTTGTTCGTCGTGCACTTATAGCGGGAACTGTTGACGGTTCGGGGGCGCTGCTAACCAGCCTGCTGCCGTGACGCCACAGTGAGGTGCAGGCAGTGATCGCACTCCTGCTATCCCGTGATTTCTACACTTTCGCCTCTTGCGGGCATTTGAGTGCAAAATTGTATCAGTCATCTGGTGGGTTTGACGTAGTAGGCACGAGCTCCCGGCGTGTAACTACAAGCTGCAATCAAGAAATCCGATTGCATGAAAAATCACCAACGGGAGGGAGTACATGGCTGGAGAATTTCGTATCAATCGTCGCTCGCTGCTCGCCGGTTCTGCCGCAGCAGCTGCGATGCTTTCCTTCGCCCCGGGTGCGTTGGCCCAGGGTAAGAAGTTGAAGATCGGTTTCGCTTTGTCGGGCGTCACGACCAACGCCATCTTTATCGACATGGCGCGTGATCTTGAGCGTCGCACCCAGGCAGCTGGCTACAGCTTACTGACCACCGACATTGCTGAAGGTCCACAGAAGATAGTTTCAGCGCTGGAAAATTTCATCAACGCTGGCGCAGACGTCATCATTTTCCAGAACTACGCTGAAGAAGCCACCGCTGACCTGATGCAGCAGGCTATCGATAGGGGCGTGATTATCGGTTCCTATGACACGGATTCCAAGATCGCGCAGTACTCGACCATGGCTTCCAACTATGAGTTGGGCAAGGTTATCGGCCAGGAGACTGGTAAGTGGGTTAGCGCGCACAAAGGCAGCAAGAACGTCGCAATGTGCACCTACTCCAAGCTGGACTTCCTCGTCGAACGTGCTCGCGGCATGGTCGATGGTTTGCGTGAAACCGCTCCGGATGCAGTTGTAGCAACTCAACTCGACGCTGGCTTCCCTCATGAAGGTGTGCCGGCAGGCGAAAACTTCCTGCAGGCTGTCCCGGATCTGCAGGCCGTAATGGGCATCAATGACGGTGGCACACTGGGCGTTTACCAGGCCTTCAAGGCTGCTGGCCTGAACAAGGATAAGGGTGGTCCGGTCATTTTCGGTTGTGACGCTAGCCTTGATGGCCTCAAGGCGGTGAAGGAAAACGATCTCTTCGTTGCCACCGTCGATCTCGACCTCGTCAATCAGGTCGGTCAGCTCTATGAGCGCTGCGTTGAAGCAGCGCTTAGCGGTACGCTCGATGAATCCAAGAAGCTCGTGATCTACCCGATCAAGCCCGTTTATGCCGATACGGTCGATACTTACCTCTAGTAAGTCCACCTAGTCGTAAACTTGGCCGAGTGTGCAGGAGGGGCATCCCTCCTGCAATTTATATAAGGGTGGACGGACTGGGGATGGATAAAGATTCAGTCCTGGAGCTGAAGAATATCACCAAGAGCTTCCCCGGTGTTCCGCGGGCTCTTGATGGGGTGTCTGTCAGCTTTGCGCGCGGCAAAGTGCACGCGCTCATGGGCGAAAATGGCGCTGGCAAGTCGACGCTGATTAAAACGCTGTCGGCAGCCCATATGCCAAACAGCGGTGAAATCTATCTCAATGGCAAGTTGATAGAGAATATGACGCCTCACATGGCCCTCAAGCTGGGCATTGGCGTCATCTACCAAGAATTCAATCTCGTTCCGGCGCTGAGCGTGGCCGAGAATGTGTTTCTGGGCGATATGCCCGGAAATATGGTCACCATCGATCGCGCCGAAGTCGAGCGGAAGACCGCTGAGATTTTCAAGGAGATCGAGGTCGATATCGACCCGCGCGCTTTGGTGCAGGATCTTACGATCGCTTACAAACAGCTCGTTGAGATCGCCAAGGCGCTTTCGCGTAAAGTGCAGATCCTTATTCTGGACGAACCGACCGCCGCACTGACCGCTAGCGAGGCAGAGAGCCTCTTCCGCATTATCGATCGCCTCAAGGTGCGTGGCGTGACCATCATTTATGTCTCGCACCGCTTTAGCGAAATTTTCCGCATCGCAGACAGCATTACTGTCATGCGCGATGGTCGTGTGGTGCAGGTGACGGACGCCAAGGACATTGACCGCAACGGCCTTATCCGGGCGATGGTAGGGCGTGACGTGAGTGATGCCTATCCGCGCCGCGATTTTCCCGTTGGCGATGTCGTGCTTGAGCTAAAGGGCGTTGGCGGCGGTATCGTCGAAAACGTCAACTTCGCCGTTCGAAAAGGCGAAATCGTCGGTCTCGGTGGCCTTGTTGGCGCGGGCCGTACGGAAGTCATGCGTATGGTCTTTGCGGCCGACAAGCGCGACACCGGCCATATTCTGCTCGATGGCGATGAGATCGCGCCGACCTCACCCAAGCACGCTGTAGCGCTTGGGATTGGTATGTTGCCCGAAGACCGTAAGCATCAAGGCCTGTTTCTTGAGCTGCCGATCAAGTGGAACATCACCATGGCGATCCTTAGAAAGCTGTCGGTCGCCACCGTTCTGAATAAGGCCAAGGAAAACACCTTGGTTTCAGATCTGATCAAGCGGATGGGGGTCAAAACCCCGACGCCGATGCAACTGCCGCGCAACCTTTCCGGCGGCAACCAGCAAAAGGTTGGCGTCTGCAAATGGCTCGCGGCCGGAAGCCGCGTGATGATCTTTGACGAGCCGACACGCGGCGTCGACGTGGGCGCCCGACGCGAAATTTACACCCAGATGAATGACCTGTGCCGCCAAGGCATAGCGATCGTCATGATCTCCTCAGACATGGAGGAATTGCTCGGAATGTCTGACCGGATCGTCGTGATGAGCGAAGGCGAGCAAACCCGCATCCTTGAGAAGGACGAGTTCTCTCAGGAAGCCGTGCTGTTCCACGCCTCGACCGCAAAATAAAAAGAGATTTGGCTCGCATGACAAAGCAACTGAACATCAGGGATCAAGCAGTCTGGATAATGCTCGTCGTTATCACGCTGATTTTCTCTTTTGCGGTCGAGAACTTCGCGACCTTCGGCAACTTCATTACCATTCTGCGTCAGGTCGCAATCATTGGCATTCTGGCCATGGGTATGAGCTTTGTGCTGATCGCCGGCGGCATCGACCTTTCGGTCGGCAGCACGCTAGCTCTAGTGGGGATGGTCACGGCTCTCGCAATGACCACATATCAACTGCCCATTGAGGTGGCATTCATCCTCGGTTTGATGATTGGTATCGCCATTGGCGCGGTCAACGGCATCATGGTGACAATAACCAATATGTCGCCGCTGATCATGACGCTTGGCATGAGCTACGTCGCGCGCGGCCTCGCCTATATGACCAATAACGGCTACCCGGTTTATGAACTACCACCTTCCATTAAGGTGATCGGCCAGGGGTACATTTTCGACACCATACCTGTGCCAGTTGTTATCACCGCGGTGATCATCATTCTGGGGACTTTTGTCTTTAACAAAACCCACCTCGGGCGCCAGATCTATGCTCTAGGTGGCAACAGCGAAGCAGCACGCCTCTCAGGCATTGCGATCAACCAGGTCCGAATCCTTGCCTATATGATCTCCGGTGGTCTGGCTGCAGTTGCAGGCATTGTGATGATGTCGCGTGTCAATTCCGGTCAGCCGCTCGCAGGCAATGGTCTGGAAATGGACGCTCTTATTGCCTGCGTCGTCGGTGGCATCAGTGTGCAAGGCGGGCAGGGCAAGGCCGTCGGCGTTATCGGTGGCATGTTCGTCATGGGCGTGCTTGCCAACGGGATGGCGATTGCCGGTCTCAGCGATTACCAGCAGATGGTGGTGAAAGGCGGGGTTCTTATCCTCGTCGTGGCCGTCGACTCTTACTCCCGCACGGGATCTCTGATGGGCTGGCTTCGTCAAGGGAAATAAATGCAGTCGCATGCAACTGAGACCCACTGGCTGTCTTCCTGGACGTGTTCGCCGATGAATGTCTGGCCCCCTGATGCTCCCATCCGGAGCATCATCGGGCAAACAGTTCGCGAGATTGTTCGCGTTACCGCTGCTGGTCAGCAAGTGATCTTGCGGTTCACCAATGAGTTTGGCTCTCATCCCATCCAACTGGACGCTGTGAACGTCGCTCGTGCTCTGGCGGCTGGGTGGATTGATACGCAGACGGCACAGAAGGCGACCTTTGGCGGCAAGGCGTTCGGCACGATTTCACCCGGCGCAGCGCTGTTCAGTGACCCCATCGATCTTCATGTCGATGCGTTGAGCCATTTGGCGGTGAGCTATTTCACTGAGCAGTATTTCGCGCTCGCGACACACCACTATGAGGCGCAGCAGACCTGCTACATCTCTGAGCCAGGCAATTTTGCCGACGCTGAGGTTATGCCCGTTCAGCAGACCACGACGAGCCACTATCTGCTTTCATCCGTCTATGTGCAGGCGCCGAAAACAACGGGCGCTGTCGTATGCTTTGGGGACTCGATCACTGACGGCCTGTGCTCGACGATCGACGCGGACAACCGATGGCCCGACATATTTGCCGAACGTCTGCGTGGCGCTGGGATCAAGCTCGCTGTGCTCAACCAAGGCATCGGCGGCAACCGCCTCTTGCATGATTGCCGTGGGGTGAAGGCGCTCGAGCGCTTCAATCGTGATGCGTTAACCCAGCATGGGGCCACCCATCTCGTTCTACTCGAAGGCATCAACGACATTCTCTGGCCCAATACGATTTTAGCGAGCGGGCGCGAGTTTGTTACGGCAGATGAGATTGTCGCCGCCTTGGGCCAGTTGGTGCTGCGCGCCAAAATGGCTGGGTTAAAGGTGATGATCGGGACGCTGCTGCCATTCGAAAACGCACTGCCAGACCTTCCCGGAATTGGCTTCTACACGCCTGCGAAGGAAGCGATCCGTCAGGCGGTGAATGACTTCATCCGTAACCTTAGCGGCGCTGATGCGGTGATGGATTTCGATGTGTTGATGCGTGATCCGGCTCAGCCGACGCGTCTGCTGCCTGAGTATGATAGCGGCGACCACATCCATCCAAATGACGCAGGTTATCGGGCGATGGCAAACGCCATCGACCTTGAATTTTTCGCGTAACAGTCTCACCGTCCCGGTGCCCCGCTGGGATGGTCTTTTTCTTTCGTACCGGTGCTTCGTGTGTTGTTGCAAGCTTACCGGACCCGGCACCGACACCGCCATCATTGGAAAATTCCACCGCCCATCGAGGTCAATGGCGGGGCGTTTGCCGCCGAGGTCACGATCACCGGCACAAGGGATGGCTGTTCCGGATCGCCGATGCAGTATTCGTGCAAGATGGGTGAGCTTGATGAGCCCATGCTGTTGTTCGAAGGGGAGGCTGGATCTCCGGTAAAAAACTTGGGCTCGCCCTGAATCACCTCACTGTCTAAAGCCTGCCCTCGCTCGAAGTCCCGGCCGTCGCCTCACTTTCGACTGACACGGATGGAGCGGACTCGTTCGTGGTCAACCGCCTACATGCGTGCCGGAGAAATTGGGTCGAAGTCGAGAGGACGTTCCTTGGCAAACGGTACCGGGGCTGGACGGTGTGCACTTGCTCAAACCAGGTAACGACCTGCCGTGAACTCAGGTGCCTGTCCCTTGAGGCTCCACGCCTCAGCGCTGCCGGGATGTCGGGACAGGTTTCGTTCAGGCTGGGATATGAAGGCGTCGCGGTCGCTCATGGGAGGCTCGTCCTTCCTCAGTCGTCTTAACCGCGGGGGGCTGCAAGCGGACCGGCAGCTTCGAACCCAGGATTGTCAGGAGCGGACCTTCAGAGAATGGCTGCGTCTAGTTCCAGGTGATCTCGGCGCCGCCTGGCACACCCCTCGCGGCCTGCTAGGCACTCTCCTTGTAGCCGTGCGAGGTGCCGATTAGAACGGCGCTGCGGATCGCCTCGCCTGGCTGCTGGATCGCCTGCCGCAAGCCCGTCAGCGACGCTGCGGCCGAAAGCTCGAGGTAGAGGCCATGGCGCGCGAGCCTCTGCTGGTCGGCCAGCGCCTGGTCCTGCGGGGCGGAAACCGCCATGCCCAGGCTCTCCGTGACTGCCACGTACGATTGGTAGGTGACCGTCGCGCCGCCGATGGAGACGAGCAGCGATTTTCCGGGAAAGTGCGAGCGAAGGTCCTGTCCCGCGAGGACCTCCTTCAGCCGAGGAAACGGTTCTACCGCGATCAGGCGTGGCAGGCTGGATCGCTTGCCTTCGGCGACTGCCTCGGCCAGGCCGCGATAGATGCCCCAGAGGAGATCGCCGCGTGCCGTCGGCACGAATATCGCGTCAACTTCGGCTGTCGCTTCATCCTCGGCCAGTTCGTAGCCAAGTGTCTTGTAGCCGTCGACGCCATAGGGGTCGCTCCCCACCGGCGGATCGAGGTAGTTGGTGGCCGACGCATAACCCTGCTCACGCACCTTGCGCCGCACGATCGCCCAGCGTTCCAGGCTGTTTTCCGTATAGATGATCTCTGCGCCGGCCATTTCGATAGCGCGCCGCCACGGCGGGCTGACGGCTGGCGTGGTAACGATGATGCAAGGCAGGCCCGCAGCGGCTGCGTACGCCGACAGCGAGGCACCGGCATTGCCGCTCGACGCGGCAATGACGCCGGGTCCGCCGCGATCCTTCGCCCGCGCCACGAACTGCGCGCTCATCCGGTCCTTGTGCGAGCCGGTGGGATTGGCGCTCTCGAGCTTGATCGAGAGCCGCTGGAGCCCAAGCTCATCGGCAAGGCCGGGCAGTTCGACGAGCGGCGTGTCGCCTTCACCCAGGCTTGGGAACGAGACGTAGGGCAGCTTGTGGGCAAAGCGCTGCATGCCGCGGCCGGTTCCGCCGCCAAACGCCGGCGGAACCGCGTCGTCATACACCGGCACGACGCTGGCGGGGTGCTTGTCAGCCGAACAATCCGGACATCCCTCCGGGTAGTCGGCCACGGGATGGAGCGCCCCGCACCGGATGCATCGGAAACCGGCCAGATGGTTGTTGATCGCTTGCATGGCTCATTCGGTGTTCTTGGAAAGGGAGATCGGGGTTCCGCGCAGGCGCATCACCGCCGGCATAAGCACGATCAGCAGGGCGGCGGCCACGAAGACGGCGCTGAGCGGGCTGAGCAGGAACGCAGCCAGTTGGCCATGTCCGATGATCAGGCCCTGCATCAGGCTCTCCTCGAACAGCCGGCCAAGCACGAAGGCGAGGAGCAGCGGCGCTACGTCGAAGCCGGTCTTGCGAAGACCGTAGCCGATCACGCCGAAGGCCAGCATGGCCGCCACATCGAACATGCTGTTGTTGAGGCTGTAGGCGCCGATCACGCAGAAGAAGAGGATCAGGATGGACATCACCGCGCGCGGCACGCGCAGGAGGGAGACGAACAGGCCGACAAGAGGTACGTTGAGCACGACGAGGATCGCATTGCCCACGAACATGCTCGCGATCACGCCCCAGAACATCTCGGGGTGGTCGACGATCAGCCGTGGACCGGGCGTCACGCCTGCCATGAGCAGCGCACCCATTATGACGCCGATCGTCGCGTTGGCTGGAATGCCCAGGCAGAGCAAGGGGACGAAGCTTGCCTGCGCCCCCGCGTTGTTCGCCGCCTCCGGACCGGCGACGCCCGCAACAGCGCCCTTGCCGAAGGCCTCGGGCGTTTTCGAGATCCGGCGCTCCAGCATATAGCTGGCGAAGCTCGCGATCATTCCGCCGCCGCCCGGCAGCAGCCCGAGGAAGAAGCCCAGTACGCTGCCGCGCACCACCGGAGCGGCGGATTCGCCGATCTCAGTCCGGTTCGGGAGCAACTCCTTGAGCCGTGTGGGGGACTGGACGGCCTTCGTGCCTTGGTCCCGGTCCTCGGCCATCAGCAGCACCTCGCTGATGCCGAACAGACCCATCGCCAGGATGGCGATGTTGAAGCCGTCGCGCAGCGGCGCGATGTCGAACACGAAGCGTTCGTCGCCCGAGACGAGATCGACACCGACGGTGGCGAGAAGCAGGCCGAGCCCGATCATGGCGACGGACTTGATGCGCGACCCCTCCCCCACGCCGAGCACGAGCGTGAAGCCGAGGATCAGCAAGGACGTCTTCTCGATCGGGCCGAAGGCGAGCGCGAACTCGGCCACGCCGGGCCCGATGATGGCGATGCCGACGGTGGCGACGATACCGGCGAAGAAACTGCCGAACGCGGCGATGGCGAGTGCCGCCCCGGCGCGTCCCCGCCGTGCCATCTGGTAGCCGTCGATGCAAGTGATGACGCTTGCCGCCTCACCCGGGATCTTCACCAGAATCGACGTGATCGAGCCGCCATACATCGCGCCGTAATAGATGCCGGAAAGCAGGATGATGGCGCTGGTCTTGTCGAGATAGACCGAGATCGGCAGCAGCAAGCTGATCGTGGCGGTCGGACCCAAGCCAGGCAGGACACCGACGGCGGTGCCGACGATGCAGCCCGCAAGCGCGACCAGCAGGTTCCAGGGCGTGGCCGCCTGTGCGAAACCCTGAGCGAGATCACCGAGAATGTCCATCAGCTACCCCAGATCGCTCCGCCCGGAAGCGGCACCATCAGCGTCCGCTCGAACAGGAGCCAGCTTCCCAACGCTACCGCCACGGCGATGAGGATCGAGCGCGGCAACGACATCCCTTCGAAGCGAAGGATCGCGGCGGCCACGATCGCCAGAGCCGGCAGCAGGCCGATGACGGAGGTCAGTGCAAGGATCGCGACGAAGCCGACACAATAGGCGAGTGGTGGCGACGCGAACCTCGCTCTCTCGCCGGTGTCCCGTGCAAGAATGGTCCACAGACAGGCGACCACAATCATGGCACATGCGATCACCGGCATGAGCCCGGACCCCGGCATGCCGAAGGACCAGATGCTGTAGTGAAGCAAGGAATAGATCATCGCGGCGGTGGCCGCGACGATCAGTGAGACGGCGCCTGCCACGCCGTTAGAGTCCCAGTTCCTTGATGGCCTGGCCGAGGTTTGTATAGGCCTCCTTGGCGCGTTCGGTGAACTCCTCGCTGTTCCAGTAGAGTTGCCCACCCTTCACCACCTTGAGGTAATCGGCGAACTCGGGCGCGGCCTGCAGTTCCTTCACCGCGTCGTTCCAGTAGGTGACGACTTCGGCGGGAAGGCCGGCCGGCCCGACTAGCCCGTAGGTCGCTTCCACGGCGATCGGCTGCCCCATTTCGCCAAACGTCGGTAGGTCAGGGAAGGCCGCGATCTTCTCGGTTCCGGTGGAGGCGAGAAGTCGCACCTGGCCGGCGTCGAGCTGCGGCCCGTAGTCCGACGACACGGAAGCCTCGATGTGGCCGCCGAGCAGTGCGGTCATGGCCTCGGAACCGCCCTTGAAGGGCACGAAGGTGGCCTGTGCCTTGGCCCGACGGAAGGCTGCTTCAGTCGCAAGGTGGGCGGCGCCGCGGACCGCGGCAGTGCCCCACCTGAACTTGCCGGGATTGTCGACCGCGAACTTCACGGCATCGTCCCAGGTCGCGAACGGACTGTCCGCCTTCACGTAGAAGGCGATCGGCACGAAGACGTGCGCCGCCACGTAGGTGAAGCTGGTCAGCGGGTCGTACGACACCTTCTGAAGATGCGGCGTCGTGCCAAACGGGCTGACCGAATAGAGGCCGAGCGTGGTCCCATCGGCTGTCGATTCCGCGACCTGGGCCGTGCCGATCGTGGCGCCGGCGCCGGGGCGGAAATCGACGGCAGTAGGGTCTCCTTTCTGGTTGCTGGCGAAGTCGGCGATCACCCGCCCGCTGAGGTCGCCGGCGCCGCCAGCAGCGAACGGAACGATAATAGTTGTCGGACGCGCGGGATAGGCTTGCGCATAGGAGAACCGCGGCAGGCCGAGGATGCCCGTGCCGGCGACACCGAAGCTCGAGAGCAGGAAACCGCGTCGATTCATGTCGTTCCCTCTGTTCCTATTATCGCAACAGTGTTTCGATTTTCTATTGTATTGACGACCCAAATCTGTTGTCAATGCCGCGTCGCCTTACGGCGCGAGCCAGAAACATTCGATGTGGGAACCGCACGCATGCTACAAACCGGCGCCGCTTTGGCCGCTCAGATCGCAACGCTCGCTGGAGAGAGGCTCGACCGAACCCGCCGCCAGATGGCGGCCGACGATCTCGACCTGCTCGTCGTCGCGAGCCCGGAGAACGTGCTCTATGCCACCGGCTACGAGAGCATGGGCGCGACGATCAACCGGCGCTACAGCTATGCCGCGCTCGTCACGCTGGACGACGTGATGCTGGTCGCTCCGGCGGCGGACTTTGCACCGGCCATCGATGCGGGCCTCGCGCCGGACAGGATTCACACGTTCGGAAAATTCTTCTTCAGCGGCGACACGCCGTCGTCGCACACCGAGACGCGGCACGGGTCCTTCGACGATGCGATCAAGGAGGCGCTGGGCCGAGTGAAGGCGAAAAGCGTGCTGGCGGAGCAGGCATATCTCACGAAGGGAGCGTTGGACGCCCTCGCGGCAAACTTCGGGCCGGTGGCTGACGTCACGCCCTGGATGCTCGCCTTGCGTTCTCGCAAGCTGCCGCTGGAGGTCGAACTCCTCCGCTACACGACCCTCATCACCGAGCGCGCCATCGAGGCCGGCATCGCCGCCGCGGCCGTGGGCGTCACCGACAAGGCGATAGCTTCCGTGGTCGCTTCGCACATGTCGCTCGGCGGCGGCCTGCCGCGCAACGTCACGGTCGTCGGCGGCCTACGCAGCGCGCTGGCAGACGCGATGAGCACGGAACGGCCCCTGGCGGCGGGCGACCTGCTGCGCTTCGATGTCGGATGCAGCTATTACGGCTACAAATCCGACATGGCCCGCACGGCCGTCATCGGCGAGCCCACCAAGCTTCAGGCGGAGCGCTACGCCGCGCTGCTCGAGGGGCTCGACGTCACGATCGACGCGATGAAGCCGGGCGTGCGCGCCCGCGACGTTTTCGACATCGGGGTCACGGCAGTTGAGGCAAAGGGATTCCGGCCATATCGCCGCCAGCACATCGGGCACGCCATCGGCATGGCAGTGTATGAGGCGCCCGTGATCATGCCGGAAAGCTCGGACATTCTTCAGGCGGGCAGCACATTCTGCCTGGAGACCCCGTATTACGAGCCGGGCTGGGGCGGCATGATGGTCGAGGACACGGGGCTCCTCGCCGACAACGGCTTCGAACTCTTTTCAACGATCGATCGGTCTCTGCGCGTCGTTCCCGCCTGAGACTCCTCGACAACCGGATCTGGTCTCATGGAACCACGCGCAAAGTCCACGGGAAGCAGCCAGTCCCTTCAAAGGGGGCTGGACATCCTGATGATCCTCGACAAGGCCGCTGCGCCGATGGGCGTCAGGGAGATCGCCCGGCAGCTCGACGCAAACGCCACGATCGTCCAGCGGCTCATCAACACGCTGGCGCAGAACCACTTCGTCGCGCAGGATCCGGACACGCGCCGCTATTCGATCGGGTACCGGGCTTTCGGTCTCGGCTGGAGCCTGACGAAGAAGGATCGCTTGATTTCGGTGGCCAAGCCCGAACTCGACATGCTGGCGTCGAAATACCTGCTCAACGGCTATCTCGGAGTGCAGCGCGGCTCGCGTGCGATCTACATCCTCTCGACCCAAAGCGAGGGACCGATCGTCATCCGCAGCGTGCCTGGAAGCGAGACCTATCTGCACAGCACCGCGCTCGGAAAGGTCCTGCTCGCCGGGCTTCCCGACGATGACGTCGAGAAACTGCTCACGGGAGAGCCGCTCGAGCAGGTGACACCCAGGACCTGCACCGACCCCGCCGTGTTGATCGAGCAGATCAGGGAGGTCCGGCGGCAGGGCCATGCGATGATTGCCGGCGAGAACATACCGGGCGTCGTGTCGGTCGGCGCTCCGATCCGTGACGCCTCGGGGCGGACGGTCGCCGCCCTGAGTACGGCATTTGCCGAATGGGCATCGCCAGAGTTCGACATTGCCAAGGTCGTCACCCTCGTCAAAGAGAGCGCGAAACGGATTTCGCAGATGCTTGGAAGCCAGAATGATTGATCTACCGAGGAAGCGTTCACGCGGCCGGGGTGCTGCGGCGGACTGAACTCGGGAATGTCGAGTTGGGATGGGCTCTCCTCTACACTCTACCGACAACATGACGCGAATTTCGGCAACACGCTTACCGGTGCCGAGGCCGACGTGAGGCCCAGGGCCTCCGCTCGTCCGCAATCGGAAGCCGACAGAGCTACCGCCACGAGTCGACTTCTTCAACGCCATCGGCCCCCTTTGGACATTCGGCGCTACGCTGAAGAATGGCGCGATCACAAACTCCAGCGTGGCGGCCGGGAATGTCTGCTTCCATGGAAAGGCAAAGCTACCTTCTACGGCCGACATCAGGCGCGGAGCGGCCATTCGAGACATGTGGAAATGGGTCGGCTTCAGGTCAGCTACCGTTACCGTGACTCTAACCCCCAGGATGCGTGTGAAGTCAGTCGAGGTGAAAAGAACTGACGGCTCGAGGGTTACCAACAACTGGTGGCCAGCACATTGAGCCATGAGTTCATGCTCGTGCGTCGTCTGCTGTGCGATTGCTGCACAGCACGCTTGTTGATCTGCCCGTCGAGTGCGAGGCGCTCCGCAAAGCTATACAATCTAGAGTTGTTATCTCACTGCATTGATGCTATCATAAAGCGTCCACAAATGTGTGGCGAGCGCTCACCAGCGCCGCTTGGGACAACTTCGTAGGTGAAGGCTCCCCAACTGAAGCGAGCCGACACTGCGCGGACAACCGGCCAAGATCTTGCTTCCAGCCGAGTTGCGGCTGCTACTGGCGTTTGTCGCCCGCGGCCGCCGGCCAATGCGAAACCGCGCGATCGTGCTGTTGAGCAGCCGCGCCGGCTTACGCGCTAGCGAGATCGCGGCGCTGGACTGGAGCATGGTTGTGACGGCGCGGCGCGCCATCGCCGACCTGCTCGAACTGCCGGGCTGGGCGGCAAAGCGGGGAAGCGGTCGACGCCTACCGATCCATCCGGAGCTGCGTGCCGCGCTCGCGCAACTCGCGGCCGCCAAGCGTATGGGTCCGGTGATCGTGTCCGAGCGCGGCAACCGGATGAGCGCCAAAGTCATCGTCAACCTGTTCGCCCGCTGGTACCGCGGCTGTGGGCTCGACGGGTGCTCGTCGCACTCGGGACGGCGGACCTTCATCACGCGCGCGGCGCGCCTGGTGCACAAGGCCGGCGGCTCGTTGCGCGACGTTCAGCAACTGGCGGGCCATCGCTCACTGCGAACCACCCAAGGGTACATCGAGGGAGATGCGGAGGCGCAGCGGCGGCTTGTTCGTTTGTTGTAGAACAAAACATGAACAATAGAATGGAGAAGCCCACATGGCGCGCAAGCAACCATCACAACCTCCCGATCAGGCGGACGCGAGCCCGGGCATGGCCGGCGACGAACTTCGCTGCAAGATTCGCGACCTCAACGACCAGCTTCGCATTCATCATCGCGGCGGCGTTGTCGTCATCACCCCTGGCATCGCCGCGCTTGGGCCGTCGACGCTCAGCAGGATTGCCACGGCCGTCGCCACGTTCACTGCCTTCAACGCGGACAACGACCCCTATGGCGAGCACGACTGCGCCGTCATGACGGTCGAGAACGTGCGCATCATCTGGAAGATCGACTACTACGATCTTCAACGGCAGTTTCACTCACCCGATCCGTCCAACCCAGAAGTCACCCGTCGCGTGCTGATTATCATGCGCGCCGACGAGTAATGAAAGGTTCGCTGATGGTCACGACGGTCGACGAGGCTGCTGGCTTTGCTGCTCGGCTGCTGTCGCTCGTCGAGGCGGCGAGCGGTCATGGCTTGGTCCTGGACGAGCCATCGTCCGACGCGGAGGCTGACGAAGACCTCAGGCGCGCCATCGATGCGCACGACACCGCTGCCCTCTATGCGGTGCTGGTGGCCGGCTTCAGCTATCAGGGCATCACCGATGCTACTGCTCAGCGCTTTATGGAGGAGCATGGCACCGCCGACTGGCCCGCCATCGCCAGATCTTTGGAGCAGGGCAGGGATCTTTGCCCGAAGCTTCAGGGTTTCGAGACCTTCGTCGGCTGCCGCTATCAGAAGGCGCGCAAAACCTGCGGCAACCCCGCGGCACTTCCCGCCTGTCCCGTCGCCGCCCTGCCGCTTCGCAAAGGGATATTGAATGAGCAGGCTTTTTCGCTGTACCTGCTCATTCGCGATCGCTGCGGCGGCGACCTTGTCGCCTTCATCGATCAGGTGCTGGCGGTGAGCGAATGCGAGCCAGACCCGACCACCATAAGCCGCGAAGCGCTGATTGCGCTGCTTGTTGCCGTTCGCGGTGTTTCGCGAAAGCTCGCCAGCATGATGCTCGCCTGGATCATGGCTGCCACCAGTGACGACCGTCGTCACTGGCGGGCCGTCGCGGCGTCGATGGTGGCGGTCGACAGCCTCGTGCACAATCACCTGCATCGGACAGGAATCCTGTCGGCCTATGGGGCAGCGCATGCATACGGAACGCGGTGCTTCGGGCTGAGCGGCTGCGAGTTGGTGATCCGCGACCTCGCCGCGCGCGTCAGCGCGATCGAAGGATCCATCGTCTCGCCGCGCCGGCTCGAGCATGCCGTTTGGCGCTTCTGCGCATCGCGTGAACTCGCCCGATGCAACGGGCGGCGCATCAACGATGATGGGGCGTGCCAGTTGACTGACTGCCCACTGTGGGACGGCTGTGGACATGTACCGCTGCATCCGCCTCGACCACAGGAGGCCTCCCACGATGACACCGGAAATCCAGCCATTTAAGCAGGGCCAGCTCGATGGGCTCTGCGGCCTCTACGCCATCATCAACGCCATTCGGGTCGCTCTGGGCGAGGAGGAAAGGCGCTACCGCCGCTCCGACTGGGAGGAGTTGTTCTACGAACTGCTGTGCACGGTCGATGACGAGATCGGCGCGGTGCGGGGCGTCGGCTGCGGGCTTACAACGAAGTCGTTCCACAAGGCAGCGCACGCTGCTGTCGAATACATGCGCGACACGCATGGGGTGGCGATTTCGATTGGCAGGCTGATCCCGCCGCATACCAAACCGACCCTGCGACAGGTGATGCGGGCGATCGAAGCGGCAACGGCCGGCCAAGCCGTTGTCGCGTGCCTGTCCGGCAAGCTCAATCATTGGACCGTCTGCCGCCGCGCCACCGCAAAGTCGCTGATCCTGTTTGACAGCAGCTCGTACTTGCGGCTTGCGCGGTCGCACTGTCGGATGGCCGACGAGCCGAAACTTGCCAATGGCCCGCAGTACATCATCCACAGTTCGCGGTTGTGGTTGGTTGCACGGCTGGCAGGCTCGATGACTTCACAGGGCTAGCGACTTTGGTTCGCCGAAGTTTTCGTAAAGACCGCTGGTAGAGGGGAGGACACCGGGTTCCAACCTTCTCCGTGCGCCGGCGAAACCGGCAGGTGTCAGCAGATGCAAGTTCTGCACTTCGAAGACCAAGCCAGTCACGATGGCCCCGAGTCATGCGTCGGCATCCGCAAGGGTGTCGGCGAAGCGTTGACAGGGGAAAGGGCGGGCAGAGCATTGAGCCGCGTAAAGTTGAACATCCGGGGTGCCGACGCCGTGGAGAAAGGCGGAAGGCAACACAGCATGGCGCGTCATGGCGAGCACCATGTTGGCCCCGCGCGGTCTGAGACCTCTTGCACGTCCGGAAGGCACCTGCGCGGGAACCGGGAGGTCCCTTGGACGACCACCGCCTTGGTTGGGGCGGCGGTCCGCATCGGAAAGGGCGCACCCGCAACCCGATGATGAACGTTCAGGGGAAGTCGGACCAGCCCATAGTACCTGCGAAGTTGCTGAACAACGCAGCATCTGCTGCCGCGGAGGCAATGGAGGGAAGGGGCGGGGCCAAGGGGAATGCGCACCAGAGCGGCACGCGCCAGACACAGAGCTGGGAAAGCGTGTCACCCGCACTGGAGCGCATACGTGACGCCGCAAGGCGGGATAAACGAGTCCGGTTCACGGCCCTCCTGCACCATGTCAGTGTCGATCTTCTGCGTTTTTCGGCCCTTCAGTTGAAGAAGGCTGCGGCGCCGGGCGTCGATGGCGTGACATGGGCCGTCTACGAGGCAGACTTGGAGAACAATCTCCATGACCTGCATCAGCGCGTGCAAAGGGGTGGCTACCGAGCGAAGCCGTCGCGGCGGCAGTTCATCCCCAAGCCCGACGGCCGCAAGCGGCCGCTGGGCATCACCGCGTTGGAAGACAAGATCGTCCAGCGTGCGGTGGGGGAGGTGCTGAGCGCCATATACGAGACGGACTTCCTCGGCTTCTCTTACGGGTTCAGGCCTGGACGCAGCCAGCACGATGCGCTGGACGCGCTCGCGGCCGGGATCACGGAGAAGAAGGTGCGCTGGATCGTGGATGCCGACATCCGGTCGTTCTTCGACAGTATGAGCCACGAGTGGCTGATGCGGTTCTTGGAGCACCGGGTGGCGGACAGGCGTCTCCTGCGCCTGATTGGCAAGTGGCTCAAGGCCGGCGTGCTCGAAGACGGTCGCCTGCTCGCGACTGAGCAAGGCACGCCTCAGGGGGCGGTGATCTCGCCGCTCCTGGCCAACATCTACCTGCACTATGTCTATGACCTCTGGGTCCATCAGTGGCGGAGGCGGAACGCCCACGGCGACATGATCGTGGTGCGCTATGCCGACGACACGGTGGTGGGCTTCATGTTCGAGCGCGATGCGCGCCAGTTCCTGGCCGACCTCGCGCTCAGGCTGGAGCAGTTCGGGCTGCAACTGCATCCCGACAAGACCCGGACGATCGCGTTCGGGCGCTTTGTCCTCAAGTGGTGCCGCGACCAGGGTCGCCGGCCAGAGACCTTTAACTTCTTGGGCTTCACGCACATCTGCGGGGTGAACAGGAGGGGGAAGTTTATCCTGCGTCGGCACACCATGCGGGAGCGGCTTGGGGCCAAGCTGCGAGAGGTCAGGGACGCGCTCAGGCGGATGATGCACATGGCGATCCATGAGCAAGGAGCCTATTTGAAGCGGGTCGTGAACGGCTGGCTCAACTACTTTGCCGTTCCCACCAACAACCGGGCCGTCAACTCATTCTACAGGCACGTCGCCTGGTACTGGTTCCGCACGCTGAGGCGAAGAAGCCAAACGCGCACGCTGAACTGGGCCGGGATGAAGCGGCTGACAGATCGTTGGCTCCCACCCGCTCGCCTCCGGCATCCGCTCCCAGACGTGCGGTTCCGCGTCAATACCCAAGGCAGGAGCCCGGTGCGGTAGTGCCGCACGCCGGGATCTGTGCGGGGGGCGACGGGCAACCGTCGTCCCTACCGCGACAGGCCAAGTGCGCTTTGCGCCGGGTGGTTGTCAATCACCAGTTTTAGCCACACGACATTCCGCGAGAGCCGGTCGAGGCGACGCCTGTCGCGCGCAGGGCTGGGCTGAATCCCTTCAAGGGGTCCGCCAACGGCGCTGAAGGCGCGCCATGACCCATTCCAGTCGTTCTTGCCACACCCGGCGAACGACAGCTCCGCCCATGTCAGCCATGGAGGCCATCGTCGTCTCGCCGGACCCTGGTTTGCTTCTCGGCTCCGGTAGTGAATCGGCCGGCGCGCCCGTTGCCCTACGCCGGCCAGGCGCTGTTCTCTGCATCACCTCCGCAATCTGAACTGAAAGCTCGACCCGAGTCGGCATGCTCAATTATGCGCTTTTGGGCATTTCCGTGGGGGGCGAGCGGAGTTCGATGGACAAATCCCAAGCTCAGGAATTCGTCAGCGGGATATCCCTCTTGTCACTGATATGGATCAAGGCCGAATGTAGATTTGATGCGATAGTGTCGCGCTGGCGGGGGCGTCCAGGACTGGCAGGTTTCACCTGCTACTGGAGATTCATCATGACAACGCAATCATCGAATTTCACACGCATCGGCGTCTTCGCGCTAGGCGTGCTCGCGGCATTTGCAGGCAGCGGCATTGCTGCACCATGGAGCGGGTACTCGGACCCGCAAGACGGACAGGCGGTCGTCATCCAGGTACAAAATCAAGGGCAGGGAGGTCCTTACAGGGTCTATCGCGGCGGTGGCATCAACGGCACATATGGACTGAGACCACCACATTCAGCCCAGGCCCGACGCGATGCAGCCAGCAGGGCCATGCCGCGCCGCCTGTGCTGGATGGGTGGACATGACGATGGTACCGGACGCGGCATGTACATGCCTTGCTGACCAAACGGCCTACTTGCTGACCATACGCCCCGGCCTCTTTTCTGCCGTAGCGAGCGGTGTCTCGCACCAAACCCGCGCGGCAGGCCGCTTCCCTGGGGCGGCCCGGCGCTGGTTCGAATATTCCTGGCTGCTGCATTCGAGAACGGCCGCAGACACCCTGCGGCAGGGTCAGGAATGCTGTCGGCGATACCGTTTGACCGGGCTTCGAAGTGCAAGGAACCATCCGAAACGTGAGCCGATAAGCGCCTGAACCGGTGCTCCGTACGGGGCTCAATCGCCTTGGGACCATGCTTGCGTGAGAGGGAGATGCGCCAGGAAAGGAGCACGTCATGATCTCCATCTCCCTTACACCCACGCGGCGCGAGGTGCTCGCCGCGGCCGCCGGTGCCGGAGCCGCCAGTCTGATGGCCGGGGCGGGATGTTCCGCAACTGCAGAGAATTCGATCCAACCGTTCACCGTCAGCTTCCCAGAAGAGGCCCTCATCGATCTTCGCCGCCGCGTTGCCGCCACCCGCTGGCCTGAGCGGGAAACCGTGAAGGACACGTCGCAAGGCGTCCAGCTTGCCACGATGCAGCAGCTGGCGCGCTATTGGGGCACCGATTACGACTGGCGCAAGGCCGAGGCGAAACTGAACGCGCTGCCGCAGTTCATCACCGAGATCGACGGGCTACCCATTCATTTCATCCACGTTCGCTCGAACCATCACAATGCGCTGCCGCTCATCGTCACGCATGGGTGGCCTGGCTCGGTGATCGAGCAGTTGAAGATCGTCGATCCACTTACCAATCCGACCGCACATGGCGCAGCCGCGTCGGACGCGTTCGATCTGGTCATTCCGTCGATGCCTGGCTACGGGTTTTCAGGAAAGCCGACCACCACTGGCTGGGGGCCCGAGCGCATCGGTCGAGCTTGGGCGGAATTGATGAAGCGCCTCGGCTACACCCGCTACGTCGCCCAGGGTGGCGACTGGGGGGCTTTTGTCGTCGACCAGATGGGCTTGCAGGCGCCCGCGGGGTTGCTCGCCATCCATACTAACATGCCGGCCACGGTCCCAGCTGACGTCGACAAGGCTCTCCAAACCGGCGGCCCGATGCCATCGGGTCTGTCGGCTGACGAACAGCGCGCCTATGAACAACTGGTCAGAACTTTCAAGCAAGTTGACTATGCCAGGTACATGGCAGCGCGTCCGCAAACCTTATACGGCATTGCGGACTCACCCGTGGGCCTCGCCGCCTGGCTTCTCGACCACAACGATGCTGACGGCCAGCCGGCGGCCGCGGTCGCCGCGGCTCTGAACCGGACCACGAGCGCCACGGGCGAACTGACGCGCGATGAGATCCTCGATAACATCACGCTTTACTGGCTGACAAATACGGGTGTCTCTGCCTCCCGTCTCTATTGGGAATACAAGGGCGGCTTCTTTAACGCTAAAGGTATCACCATCCCGGTGGCCGTGAGCGTCTTTCCTGGCGAGCAATATGAGGCGCCGCGAAGCTGGACGGAGCGGGCATATCCCGGACTCCTCTACTACAACCAGGTCGACAAAGGCGGACACTTCGCGGCCTGGGAGCAGCCGCAGCTGTTCACGGAGGAGATCCGGACGGCCTTCCGCCCGCTGCACTGAGCGATCCGCTCAACCGCCGGGCTTCCGCACGGGCGCAGCACCTCGTTAGCAGAAGGGGTTTCTCGATGGACCTAAACAACCTCCTTCTCGCCGTGACGCTCGCTGCCGCGATCAGCGCTCCGATTGCGAGCCACGCGGCCGAGACCGAGGCTCCGCAGCCGCCGCCGCCCACCTGGCTTCGAGTGCCGTTCCTGCACGGACTGTTCGGCAACCCCGGTGACAGCCAGTCGGAACTGACTTCCCTCGATCGGGCCAACGCGTGGATCAACTCGCCGCCCCTGACCGCATCTGATCTGCGCGGCAAGGTCGTGCTGGTCGATTTCTGGACCCTGACCTGCGTCAACTGGCGCCGGACGCTCCCATACGTCCGGGCCTGGGCCGACAAGTATAGGGACAAGGGGCTGGTGGTCATCGGCGTGCATTCGCCGGAATTCGAGTTCGAGAAGAAACCCGACAATGTGCGGACGGCCGTTAAGGAGATGCGCATCGACTATCCGGTCGCCGTCGACAGCGACCAGCTTGTATGGAACGGGTTCGACAACGAGGCCTGGCCGGCGCTCTACTTCATCGATGCCGAAGGCCGTCTGCGGCACAGCTACCTCGGTGAGGGCGCGTACGAGCAATCCGAAATGGTCATGCAGGCGTTGCTGAAGGAGGCCGGGGCCGATGGCTTCGACCGGGCTCCGGTGATGGTGGACCCCAAAGGCCCGGAAGTAGCCGCCGACTGGCGCGACCTGATGTCCCCGGAGAACTACGTCGGATACGAGAAGGCCGAGAATTTTGCCTCAGCCGGCGGAACGATGATGGACAAGGCGGCCATCTACGACCTGCCTTCACACCTGCGGCTGAACGAATGGGGCCTGTCCGGCGACTGGACGGTGAGGAAGGACGCCGGTCGCCTGAACAAGCCTGACGGGAAGATCGCCTACCGCTTCCACGCACGCGATCTCAATCTCGTCATGGGCCCGGCAGCACCGGGAGCCGCCGTTCGATTTCGCGTGCTGATCGACGGGAAGCCACCGGGGCCGGCGCACGGAACAGACGTCGACGAACAGGGCATCGGCACTGCAGGCGAGCAGCGCCTTTACCAGCTGATCCGTCAGCCGTCGCCCATCGCCGACCGCGACTTCGAAATCGAGTTTCTCGACCCAGGCGTAGAAGTGTTCGCCTTCACGTTGGCTGATCCCACGCGTCCGCAGAGGCTGAAAGGACCGCAATGGACACGACGCAGACTACCGAAGCGATCGATCGCCCCCGGCGCCGCTTCTTCGGTCATGCTGCAGCGACTATCGCGGCCGTACAGCTCGGGAGAATGACATCCGCCGATGCCCAAGTAGCCCCTGTGCAGCCCGCTCCGCCGGCCATGCCCGGTTCCGGCGCATCCTTCGGGCCGCTGAAGCAGGTCGACGCCGGCGTGCTCAATGTCGGTTATGCCGAGTCCGGTCCAGCCGATGGTCCGCCCGTCATCCTCCTGCACGGCTGGCCTTACGACATCCACAGTTTCGTCGACGTCGCCCCGCTGCTGGCGTCAGCCGGCTTTCGCGTGATCGTCCCCTATCTGCGCGGCTACGGCACGACGCGCTTCCTGTCGGACGACGTGATGCGCAATGGCCAGCAAGCGGCGCTCGCCGTCGACCTCCTTGCGCTGATGGGAGCAATTAATATCGAAAAGGCAACGCTCGCCGGCTTCGATTGGGGCGCGCGAGCGGCCAACATTTTCGCGGCGTTGTGGCCGGAGCGCTGCAAAGCGATGGTCTCGGTGAGCGGCTATCTCATCGGCAGCCAGGAGGCCGGCAAGATGCCACTGCCTCCGAAGGTCGAGTATCAGTGGTGGTACCAGTATTACTTCGCCACCGACCGCGGCCGTGCGGGCTATGCAAACTATACGCGGGATTTCGCGCGCCTCATCTGGCAACTGGCCTCGCCGAAGTGGAATTTTGACGATGCCACGTTCGATCGCAGCGCGGCGGCGTTCGACAATCCCGACCATGTCGACATCGTGATCCATAACTATCGCTGGCGGCTGGGCTTGGCCGAGGGCTCGCCGCGATATGACGAATTGGAAAGGCGGCTCGCTGCTTTCCCGGACATCTCGGTGCCCACCATCACGCTGGAAGGCGACGCCAACGGCGCGCCCCATCCAGATCCAGGCACCTACGCCAAGAAGTTCACCGGAAAATACGAGCATCGGCAGCTCACGGGCGGCATCGGCCACAACCTGCCGCAGGAAGCGCCTCAGGCCTTCGCCGAGGCCGTCATCAATGCTGCCAGGATGGGTTGACCGACATTCCAGCCACTTAGGCCGGATCAAGGAGAGCGCCATGGCTTTCACCGTGAAAATCAATGGACAGACCAAAAGCGTCGATGTCGACGGTGACACGCCGCTGCTGTGGGTCCTGCGCGACGTGCTGGGGCTTACCGGCACGAAATTCGGCTGTGGCATGGCGCTCTGCGGCGCCTGCACGGTTCACATCGACGGCGTCGCCACGCGCTCCTGCGTGACCCCGATCGAGGCGGTCGGCAGTTCGGACGTGACGACGATCGAGGGGATAGGCGGCACGCCCGTCGGCGCCCGCATCCAGCAGGCGTGGCTTGATGCCCAGGTGCCGCAATGCGGCTACTGCCAGTCCGGCCAGATTATGTCGGCGGCCGCACTTCTGGCGGGCAACCCGCATCCCACCGACGCGGACGTCGACGAGGCGATGTCCGGAAACATCTGCCGCTGCGGGACCTACGGCCGCATCCGCAAGGCGATCAGGCAAATCTCGTAGCTGAAGGCACCAGGAGGCTGACCATGTTCTTCCGTCGAAAGGCGTCGTTCAAAGCGGCCGATACGGACCAGTCACGTTCGACAGGCGCCGGCATCTCCCGGCGCGACAGTCTCACGCTTGCCGCTCTGGGATTTGCCGCTCCACTGCTGCCGACCGCCGCGCGCGCAGCAAACAACAGGGAAAGTAGGCCCATGCGCACCATCGAAGTCGGGCAGGAAAACTCGAAGCCGATCGAGATCTATTATCAGGACCACGGCTCGGGTGCGCCGGTCGTGCTCATCCATGGCTGGCCCTTGAATGGCGACGCATGGGAGAAAGAGACCCCGGCTCTTCTTTCCGCCGGCCATCGCGTGATCGCCTATGACCGCCGCGGTTTCGGCCGGTCGAGCAAGACGGGCGTCGGCTACAACTACGACACCTTCGCGGCCGATCTGGACACCTTGCTGCGCACCTTGAATCTTACCGACGTCTCGCTGGTCGGCCACTCGATGGGCACTGGCGAGATCACGCGATACATCGGCAAATATGGCACTGAGCGGCTCCGCAAGGTCGTGCTGATCGGCACGCTCGGCCCCTACCTGCTCAAGACAGCCGACAATCCGGACGGCGTCGACGGGAGCGTCTTCGACGGGATCCGCGCCGGCATCAGGGCGGATCGCCCCGCCGCGATGACGGATTTCCTGAAGAACTTCTACAGTGTCGGCGGAGAAGACGGAAAACGGGTAAGCGATCGCGTGATCGCGGCCAACTGGAACGTTGCGGTCGGCGCGTCGCCGATCGGCACCTTGGCCTGCGTCGATGCCTGGCTCGAGGACTTCCGCAACGACATCGCCCGCAACAATATCCCGACCATGATCATACACGGCGACGACGACCGCATCCTGCCGGTGGCGGCGACCGCCAGGCGTCAAGCCGAGATGATCAAGGACGTAAGGTACATCGAGATTGCAGGGGGGTCGCACGGCATGCCGTGGACCCGCGCGGAGGAGATCAACACGGAACTGGTGCGCTTCCTTGCTTAGGACCAAGCGGCCGCGTTCGGCGATCAATCATGGAGGATGGCAATGGCCCTCGCTCACTTCAATTCGCGCTCCGTCAATCCGGAAGCAGCCGGATTGATGTCCGGGATATCACGGCGCCGATTTCTTCAGGTCGGAGCGGCCGCCGGCGGGGGCCTGTTGCTCGGTCTCAGTTTGGCATTGGTCCAAGATGAAGCAGAAGCGGCTGGCGTGGAGGCGTTCGCACCCAACGCCTTCATTCGCATTGGCACTGACGGATCAATCGTCCTCACCATGCCCTATGTCGAGATGGGGCAGGGCACCTACACGGCCATCCCCATGCTAATTGCGGAGGAACTCGAGGTCGCGCTCGATCAAATCCGGCTGGAGCACGCGCCTCCCAACGCCAAGCTCTATGGCAATCCCTTGCTCGGCGGGGAGCAGGCGACCGGCAATTCGAACGCGGTGCGTGCGTCGTGGCAGCCGCTGCGAGAGGCGGGCGCGACCGCCAGGACCATGTTGATTGCCGCGGCCGCAAAGCGCTGGAGCGTCGATCCTGCTTCGTGCCGCGCGCAGAACGCCGAGGTGCTTCACGTGCCAAGCGGAAGGTGGGCCACCTATGGCGAATTGGCCGCCGACGCCGCGGGCGTGCCTGTACCCGACCATGTCGAGCTCAAGCGGCCCGAGGCGTTCACGCTGATCGGCACGCCGGCCAGGCGCCTGGACCTTTCTGGAAAGGTGAACGGCACCGCGGTGTACGGGATCGATGCCCGGCCGCCGGGCGTAAAAATCGCGACGCTGGCGCAATCACCGGTGTTCGGCGGCAGAGTGAAGAGCGTGGACGATGCGGCCGCCAGGGCCGTCAACGGCGTGCGCCAGATCGTGCGGCTGGACGATGCCGTCGCCGTGGTTGGGGATCACATGGGGGCGGCGAAGAAGGGGCTCGAGGCCCTGAAGATCGAATGGGACGACGGCCCGCATGCCTCGCTCGGCATGGACGGGATCGTCGCTCCGCTCGAACAGGCGACGCTTCATCCAGGTCCGGTGGCGCAGAATATCGGCGACGTGGACGCAGCTTTGGCCGGCGCGTCCACGAAGGTCGAGGCGACCTATCAGCTTCCTTTCCTGGCGCACGCCGCGATGGAGCCGATGAACTGCACGGTGCATGTGCGCCGGGACGGCTGCGAAATCTGGGTCGGCAGCCAGGCCCTGGCGCGGGTCCAGGCGGCCGCGGCGAACACCGCCGGCCTGCCGCTCGACAGCGTCGTGGTCCACAATCATCTCATCGGCGGTGGCTTCGGAAGGCGCCTCGAGGTCGACGGCGTCATTCGCGCCGTCCAGATGGCAAGCCAGGTGGACGGTCCGGTCAAGGTTGTCTGGACGCGCGAGGAAGACATCCAGCACGACATGTACCGGCCCTATTGGTACGACCGGCTCTCGGCGGGCCTCGATGCGAATGGCCGGCCGGTCGCCTGGAACCATCGCTTCGCCGGATCCTCGGTCATCGCCAGATATCTTCCTCCGGGCTTCAAGGACGGTCTCGATCCGGACACCACCGAGGGCGCGATCGATCTGGTCTATGCCCTCCCCAATCTCCGGGTGGAATATGTGCAGGTGGAGCCTCCCGGCATCCCCACGGCCTTCTGGCGCAGCGTCGGGCCGTCGCACAACGTCTTCGTCACCGAAAGCTTCATGGATGAACTGGCGGCCGCCGCCAAGCAGGATCCGGTCGCCTACCGCCTGGCCCTTCTCGAAGAAAATCCGCGCGCCAAGGCGGTGCTCGCTCTCGCCGCCGAGAAGGCCGGCTGGGGACAGGAACTGCCGCCACGGATCGGCCGAGGCGTTTCCCTGCAGCACGTCTTCGCGACTTATGCGGCCCAGGTTGCCGAGGTGGAGGTAGCGAAGGACGGCGCCGTGCGCGTCCGGCGCGTCGTCTGCGCCGTCGATTGCGGGACCGTCGTCAATCCCGATATCGTCCGCGCCCAGATGGAGAGCGCCGTCATCTTCGGCATCACCGCTGCGCTCCACGGCGAGATCACGCTGAAAGACGGCCGTGTCCAGCAGAGCAACTTGGACAGCTACCCCATCCTGAGGATGAACGAGGCGCCAGAAATCGAGGTGCACATCGTGCAGGATTCCGAGCCGCCGGGCGGCATGGGTGAGGTCGGCACCTCGGCCATTACGCCAGCAGTAGCGAACGCGATCTTCGCCGCGACAGGCCAGCGTCTACGGAAAATGCCGGTCGACACGGCCGCGCTGAAACAGCCGGGCTGACAACGCAATACTCATGTCGCTTGAAGTCTAGTTCGACCCTCACCTGACCAGCGGGTCAGTACTCCCAGGGGCCCGGCACCCAACGAAAGACATCGCCGTCGACCGCCACATGGCAGACGGACGGAAACGACAGGTGAGTGGCCACCAGCGACTCGCGGTTCGCCGCCAGCTCCCGCAAAAGACGGACTCGGACGCGGGCCGCCTCCTCGGGGTCGTGTTCGAAGCCGTTGTACCAGTCGGGGTGCTCGAACCCGACCTGGAACACGGCGTCGCCGGCGAACGTCAGCCGGTCGCCGCCGGACGCCAGGCGGACCACGCTGTGCCCGGGGGTGTGGCCGCCGGTGCGATGGACGAGCACTCCCGGGGTCACCTCGTAGTCCGTCTCGAAAGGCCGCATCTGGCTGTCGTACTCGTTCAAGAACCGCTTGGCCGCCCGCCGAAGCGCATCCGGGAATCCCGGCGGCATGGAGACGCGAGAGAAATCAGGGTTCTCCCAGAACTTGGCCTCGGCGGCCGCCAGGTGGATCCGCAGATCCGGACGCAGCCGGTCCCTCACCCCGTTGATGAGCAGCCCGCCAATATGGTCCATGTGCAGATGGGTCAGCACCACGTCGGTCACGGATGCGAGATCGATGCCCGCCGCCTCCAGTCGCTGGACCGTGCGCCCCGCCCGCGGCAAGTTCAAGTCCGGGTCCGCGCCGAGCCCAGCGTCAATGAGTATGGTCCGGCTGCCGCTGCGCACCACGACGACGTTCAGCGCCCACTCGAGCACGTCCGGCGGCAGGAACATGTCCTCCAGCCAGGCCGCCCGCGCGGCCGGGTCGGCGTTGTGGCCCAACATCGCTCCTGGCAGCGATAGCACCCCATCGCTGACCACCAGCACGTCAATCTCGCCGACCCGCAGCGCGTAGCGCGACGGGACCAACTCGTCGGATCCTGGTCTACCGGGGTATGAAGTGTCCAAGCTCATGTTTGCCTCCTGCTGACCGCCGTACCCACGGAGGTATCGGCCCCTCTGCCGCCGGCCACCGTGGGCTGGCACGCCTGGTCGGCGTTGCGAGTAGGGAAAGCGGGGGAAGGTGACTGGCCTGCTGCGCGATCGGCGAGCGGCTAAGCGGCTGCCGCATCGCCAAGAACGCTGGATGAAGTGACAAATCCCGCCGCCTCATGGAGCTTCCATCCTGACGAGAGACTTCCGGGCGAGGAAGGCTATCACATTAGAGGTCGAGACCTGTTGTGCATCACAGCAAATTGACGGGCAGCTCAGGGTCATTTTCGAACGAGACGCACCCCGGCCTTTCGCCGGGAAGCAGAAAGTTCGCTGCCGGCCCATTTCGATTGCTCAGTTATCGGCGTCGTATCGGCCGCTTCGCGCGCCTATCTGTTCCTGACCCAGGGTCACAAGAGGCGATCGGCCCGACCGCCACCCCGAGGGTGGAGATGCACGATGTTGAAGATCTTGATCGGCATCGTCGGGGTGCTGGCAGCGGCCTCGGCGGCGGCTCAGGTGCAACCATTCCCAGCGACGTTCCAAACACACGAAATCGAGACCAACGGTGCGACAATCCACGTACGCGTCGGCGGCGCAGGTCCAGCGGTCGTGCTTTTGCACGGCTATGGCGAAACTGGCGACATGTGGGCGCCGATGGCCGAAGATCTGGCGCGTGATCATACGGTGATTGTGCCCGATCTTCGCGGACTTGGGCTGTCGTCCAAACCAGCCACCGGATACGACAAGAAGACCCAGGCCGGCGACGTGGAGGGAGTGCTGGATGCCCTCAAGATCGATCGCGCCGACCTTGTCACGCACGATATTGGCAACATGGTCGGCTACGCCTTTGCCGTTCAGCATCCCAAGCGAGTAAACCGCTTTGTCCTGATCGATGCGCCGCTGCCTGGCATCGGCCCTTGGGACGAGGTGCTGAAGAACCCACTGCTCTGGCATTTCCGCTTCGGCGGCCCGGACATGGAGCGTCTGGTCGCCGGTCGCGAGCGCATTTATCTCGATCGCTTCTGGAATGAGTTCTCCGCGACGCCCAGCCGCTTCACCGAGGCCTCGCGCGAGCACTATGCCAAACTCTATGCCCTGCCAGGCGCCATGCATGCCGGCTTCGCACAGTTCGCGGCATTCGATCAGGACGCCCGGGACAACAAGGCCTTCATCGCCGCCAACGGGAATCTCGACATGCCGGTGCTCGCGATAGGGGGAGAGAAGTCATTCGGCCCGATGATGGCGACGGTGATGCGGTTTGCCGCCAGCAATGTCACTGAGGGTGTGATCCCGGACTCCGGCCACTGGATCATGGAGGAGAATCCGCAGGCCACGCTTGCCCTAGTGCGTTCTTTTCTCGACGCGAAGTGACCTCGCGAACAGGCCATTGGCTTTGAAGCAGTCTTGTCTAGGCAGCCCGCCTCAGAGGCGGACTGCCAGCACGGGCGCGAGATAATTGCGACAATCATCCTGACGTTCAGGATGCCTTCTTTCTGTCTGCCTCGGCGCGAGCAACAATGGCGTCGTAAACAGCCAGTTCGGCTTGATCGATCGATGCGACGGCATAGTCGACCGCCAGCGAAGCCTCCATTTCCAAGGCCTTGGCGTGGTTTTCGGCGTGCTTGACGTCCCTCTCGTGCTTTCGTTCGGCAATCCCAGCCTTGAGTGCCGCCTTGTCCGCGTTGATCTTCGCCTGCACCGCCTTCCATTTTTCGGCGAGGGTGCTGCCGACAGCATGCATGTCCTGATTCACTTTCGCTATCGACGCCTCCACAGTGGCGCGAGATTCCTCCCTTCGAGCGATAATTTTGTCGTGGGCTTCCTTTTGCGCAGCGGCAATGTGGTCTTCGGCTTGTTTCGCATGGGCAGACATCTCGGCCAGACTTTCGGATAGCATTTTGGCCATGGTCGTTCTCCTTGGTAGGAAATCGCCCTGCCTGTCTGAAGGCAGACGGGACTGCCCGTTGAGCAAGCGCGAAATCATCTCCACTGGAAATGACATGAATCAACCACCGGGATGATTTTCTGTGCGAGAGTTTCGACGGCGGGCGCATTGCCGCGCCGACTGTCCTGGATGGGCGGACATGACGATGGCACTGGACGCGGCATGTACATGCCTTGCTGACCAAACGGCCTGACCATACACCGCGATCTCTTTCTGTCGTAGGGAGCGGTGTCTCGCACCAAACCCGCGCCGAAAGCCGCTTCCCTGGATCGGCGCGGTGCTAAGTCGAATATGCGTGGCTGCTGCATTTGAAAACAGCCGCATAGTGCGGGCAGGTGTCACGAGACAGCAGCGCCGGTCCTGCCGGCCGGCTCCGTGGCAAGGGATCACATGCCATGGCATACATTACCACCAAAGACGGCACCCGGATCTTCTACAAGGATTGGGGTCCTAGAGACGCTCAGCCGATCATGTTCCACCATGGCTGGCCCTTGAGTGCTGATGACTGGGATAACCAGTTGATGTTTTTCCTGGCGGAAGGATTTCGCGTGATCGCCCACGACCGCCGGGGCCATGGGCGGTCGGACCAAACCGACGGCGGCAACGAGATGGACACCTATGCAGCCGATGTCGCCGAGCTGGTCACGGCGCTCGACCTGAAGAGCGCGATCCATATCGGTCACTCGACCGGTGGCGGCGAGGTCGCCCGTTATGTGGCGCGCGCCGAACCCGGACGCGTGGCCAAGGCCGTGTTGATCGACGCGGTACCTCCGGTGATGGTCAAGAAGGATTCCAATCCGGGCGGAACGCCGATCGAGGTATTCGACGGGTTCCGCACCGCGCTTGCCGCCAACCGCGCCCAATTTTATCTCGATGTTCCGAGCGGCCCGTTCTACGGCTTCAACCGGCCAGGCGCGAAGGTGTCGGAGGGTCTGATCCGCAACTGGTGGCGGCAGGCCATGATGGGGAGCGTCAAGGCCGGGTATGAGTGCATCAAGGCCTTCTCCGAGACCGACTTCACCGAGGATCTGAAGGCGATCGACGTGCCGGTGCTGGTGATCCACAGCGAGGACGACCAGATCGTGCCCTATGCCGACGCAGGCCCACTGACGGTCAAGCTCCTGAAGAACGGCTCGCTCAAGACCTACAAGGACCTACCGCACGGCTTGTGCCAGACCCATCCGGAGATCGTGAATCCGGAGATACTTGTCTTCATTAGTGGGAGCAAGTGAACGCGGCCAGCAGGCCGCCATCGCCTGCGCCTGCTTGACTTGTGCATTGTGCGGGCCCGGGGAAGCTGCCGGACCCGCACAAGTGAAGGCGCGCATTGGCTGGCCCCTGCCTCCGGACAAAAGGCACGAGCTGATGCGAGCACACTGAATTTGTGCGGCGGATCGGCCGGGAAGTTTCCATGGTCAGGCAACGACTGCTTCTCTCAAAAGGCCGAACCTCTCTTCTCCGGCGGGCGTTGATTGCCTCCGCTCTTTTCGCTGCCGCTGAAGCACTCGCCGCATGCTCCGAACAACCACGCTTGCTCGCTGACTATCTAGCGGCAATCTGCTCGTCTTCCTCACGCTCGCCGTCAGCCGAAGAGGACCCGTTTCTTCAACAAAACGCCGGCGCCATGGAGAAGATGATGACCGGCATGAGTGTCCAGCCGTCCGGCGATATCGATCGCGACTTCGTGGAAATGATGGTGCCTCACCATCAGGGCGCGATCGAGATGGCACAGGCTGAATTGCGCTACGGCCACAATGAGCGGCTCAAGCGCATGGCACAGGAAATCATCGTTACGCAGCAGCAAGAGATCGCTGCGATGCGGCTGGCGTTGGACGAAACGTTGCCCCCAGCCACGCCATCGCCGGACGATCTTTCTGGCACTGGGCCAGCCAATTAGGAGACGCCAGCCTCGAACTTTCCCCGTCACTGGACAGGAGCTGAAACATGAAGCGCTTTTCGATGACGGCTCTGGTGCTGAGCTCAGCAACGCTTCTGACAGCGGGCTGGGCTATGGCCGGTCAGGCGCCGGGTGCGGCCGCCGACCCCGACATCCCGATCAGCCATCACGACCGCGTCTATGCCGCTGAGCAGTTCTCCAACACGGTTTCAGTGACGGATCCTGCCGACAACAAGCTGCTTGGCGTCATCAGGCTGGGAGAACCTGCGCCGGCGAATTTCAGCCCCTTATACAAGGGCCAGCTCCTGGTGCATGGCATGGGCTTCTCGCCCGATCATCGTACCATTGCCGTCGTTGCGATCGGGTCGAACGCCGTTACCTTCGTCGACACCGCGACCAACGCCGTCAAGCACGTCACCTATGTCGGCCGGGCGCCGCACGAGGCCTTTTTCACCCCCGACGGCAAAGAGGTTTGGGTGACCGTTCGCGGGGAGAACTATGTCAGCGTTTTGGATGGAACAACTTTTGAAGAAAAGACGCGGATAACCGTTCCCAACGGACCTGGGATGACGATCTTCTCGCCCGACGGAAAATACGGCTACGTTTGCTCCTCGTTCAATCCCGAAACCGTGGCCATCACCGTTGCCGACCACAAGATCGTCGGCCACATCAAACAGGAGAGTCCGTTCTGTCCGAACATCGCGGCCACTCCTGATGGCAAGCAGGTTTGGTTTACGCTGAAGGATACGGGAAAGACCCAGGTCTTCGACGCATTGCCCCCGTTCTCGTTGCTCAAGACGCTCGACACCGGTCCGATCTCCAACCACGTCAACTTCGGGCGCAATGCGCATGGCCTGTTCGCCTATGTCACGGTTGGCGGGCTCAACGAGGTGCAGGTATTCCGTACCGATAATTTCAGCAAAGTGGCCACGATTCCTGTCGGCAAGCTTCCGCATGGCATCTGGCCGTCCGGCGACGGAACGCGGGTCTATGTCGGTCTGGAGAACGAGGACAAGCTGGCGGCGATCGATACGACCAGCAACACGGTGATCGCGAACGTTCCGATCGGTCAGGCGGCACAGGCTGTCGTCTACGTTCCGAACGCAGTACCGGAGGGTGGGGGAACCGAAGGTTTGCAGCCGCTCGGGGTCGCCGGTCAGTCCGCCCATTTCACCATGAGGTCTGCCTCCGATTATTCCGCGCGTGCCGCTAAAGCCCCGACCAGCGTGGCACTGTTCGATCAGGGACTGGTCCAAGTGCTGGAGGCCGCAGTTACCGGCCTCGAAGCCAAGCATCCCTATGTTCTGGCATTGGCGGAGCACGTCGATGGCAAAGGCAAGCTCGAGCCGCTGAGCAGCTTCATGACCAATCCCGCCGGCTCAGCGATCGTGAATGCGATTGGTCCGATCCGCCAGTTGGTTCTCAGCGAAGCAGAGGCGCCACACCGCTACCTCGTCATTGTATCCGGCTCGGCGACGGAGTCTGGCCAGCCCGTACAAATTCAAGCGGAGTGAACATTGTTCATTCGGTCGTCGGATAGGCACGGCGCATTTCTTCTGCAGGGCAAAGCGCTGTTCCTTGGCGCCGTGACCTCGTTATTGGGAGCGCAGGCAAGGGCAACGGACGGATTGATCTCGGTATGCAGCCGACAGAAACTATGAAGCGGCTTGAAGCCGAGGTCAGGGCGAAGGGCCTGACGGTCTTTGCGCATATCGATCACACGGCAGGCGCCGCCGAGGCAGGGCTTCAGTTGCGGCCGACCGATCTCATCATCTTTGGAAATGCCAAAGGCGGCACGCCCTTGATGCAGTCGGTTCAGACGATCGGAATAGACCTACCGCTGAAGGCGCTGGTCTGGCAGGACGCCTCCGAAAACACCTGGCTTTCGTACAACGATCCGGCCTGGTTCGCCAAACGGCATGGGGCGGATCACGAAGTCCAAGCCACGATCGAGGCCCTGAGCGCCGCCCCGATTGCACTGGCAAAGAAGGCGACCACCTCGCCATAAAACGGCGGTGGCGGGCTGTGTCGGCAGCCCTCGCTCATCATTGGAACGTCCGCTTCTTGCGACTTCCCTCCGAAACCCGAAGGGCTGCTTCCGGCCCGTTTTAGCCGTCCGACAGCTCTGCGCCGCATATGGGCCGTAGATGTCAGTATTGCCGGTGCCCGGAAGCAAACATCTTCGCAGTACATGAGGGGCAACTGCGCCGACCCCTGTCAATCGGCCCTTTAATTGCGAGTAGCTGTCAATCCGTTTTGTTCTGTCTGCCATCGCCGGGGTCATGGTCCTTTCCGAGGTCTATGCCTCATGATGATGTTCGGGTCGGGTGCCTCAACGTGCGCAACGACATTCGATGTCGACGTCAGCCGATTGAACGAGGTCACCTCAACCGCCGTCCCGGCGGGGACAACAGGCCGCTCGGCGGCCCGAGATGGTCTCAGATGACGAAGCGGATTACGCGGCCTTCTCCTTCCCCCATTCGAAGCTGGTGCCATCGACCCATATGCAGTGCAGCAGGACCGCAATCTTGCGTGCGACCGCCACTTTCGCCTTCTTCATCCCGATACGTTTCGACAGACGCGTGCCCCAGGCTTTCAGCGTCGACCATTTCTTTGTCCGGTGCATGAGCACGCTGGCCGCCTCGTAGAGATAGGTTCGCAAGAGGCGATCGCCCCAGCGCGAGACGCGGCCGTTGATGTCCGTTTCGCCGGATTGTTTTCGTCGTGGCGTCAAACCGAGATAGGCGCCGACCGTGGCGGCGGAACGGAAGCGCGAGGGGGCATCGATTGTATGACGGAATGTCAATGCCGTCACCACACCGATGCCGGGAACCGTCATCAGCCGGCGGGTGGTCTCATCCTCATGAGCAAGAGACCGTATCTGTCGGTCGAACTTCTCCTGTTCACGGCAGACCTGTTCGTGGATTGTCAGCAGCGCCTCGATCACGGGCAGGAGGTGATGACCGTCCGCGACCAGTTCCCTCACCTTGCGTCGAAACTGCGAACACACCGAGCGGCCGAACTGCAGCCCGTATTCTTTCAGCATCGACCGGACCTGATTTTCGAGATCGCGGCGGATAGCGACCAGGCGCGACCGCGCCACCAGCAGCGAGCGAGTCGCCTGGCTCTCGGTGCTCTTGACCTTGACCTCGCGATACCAGCCGACGCGGACCAGCTCAGCTAACCCACGGGCATCGTTGTCGTCGCTCTTGTTCATGCGCACCGACAGCACAGCCTTCGCATGGCGGGCATCGATGCAGACGACCGGCAGCCCAACCCGTTTGAGTTCATGCCAAAGCCAGCTGGACATGGCACCCGTCTCGAAGCCGATCCGTTCGGCATGGGGTGCTCGCTTGCGAAGCAACTGGGTCAAAGCGCCTGGATCGGATTTTGCCCTTCCCTGGAATAGGACTTTGCCAGCATCGTCGACAACGCAGACGCTGGTCTCCCTCTGCGACACATCCAACCCGACATATTGCTTCATGCTGATCTCCTCTCTCCAAACCTTCTTCGGCCGTGGCCGTCGATGATGCCTTCGCAGGAGGAGCGATGACAGCAATTACGTCATCGTGCGCAAAACTGACCCCTGATCGGCGTCCAATTTTTGCACGCCGATTCACACCAGAAAGCATTGGAGGATCACTTGGGCACTGGCCGGACGATTATCGTCGGCGGCACGCACAACGGCAAGCGGATCATCTCGGAACCGCTGTCCGTTACAGAAGCGATCTTGCGCTTTCAATGGATGCGGGATCGCGGCTATTCCATTCTCACCATGACCGACAGCACCACTGGCCACGACTACGACGTGGACCAATTCTCGCCACCACCATCCTGGGAGAAGCACTAGACCGTAACAGCGCGAATGCGCCGGCTCATTGCGATGCCTGCCGCTCCTAGCCAGTGGCGGGTTATTAGTCGCCTCAAAACAGTAGGCGGTCAGAGGAGGCGGTATGCCCTATGATCTTGTTGTCGGCAGCCATTTTGCGGGCGCTGCTGGCGAGGGCGTTCACCGAGCCCTGGCCCCAACCACAAGGAGGACATTATGTCTTCCACCTATCTCACCTCCAACGACATGAAGATGATCGAGCGACTGCTCGCCGAGGCTCCGAAAGACGAGACTTACGCCAGTTCCGAGGTCGAGACAGCTCAGGTGCGCCTACTCATCCACGCCTTTGAAAGCGGGATCTCGACCGAGGCCGAATTGCGAGGCCGTTTGGTCTCGGACAATTTGACCCGCGGCGGGACGCGCACTGAGGTACAGCGGCGAATAGACAACGACACGAACGGCACACGCCGCCGCGCCAGGGAGATGAAGGAGAGGCATCAGCTAGTGTGATTAACTTCTGCTAGCTCCTTGCTGACCGCAGCGAAAAGCGCGGTTCAAGTCGGAAACTTCCGGTTCGGCTAGTTCCGCCCTCTCGCCTTGCCTTTTCTTTCCTACGGAAACTTCTAACTGACCAACGGCAGCCGCCGCCTAACCGGCCTGTGTTTCTCGAACAGCTTAGCTTGTCGACGGACGCAGATGGAAAGCTCTACGGGGGAGGTGAAATCGGTGTCATCGCCGAAGGACGCGATGGCGTACCTACTGACTGCCTGGCCGGGCAAACGCGGGCTGAAGCATCGTGAGGCCCTGCAGGTGCAGGCCTGCCATGACGCTATAGCTGGAGAGAAATCGGCAACCTCCGCACGGAAGAGTTTTGTTGCCGCGGCAAAGGAGGCGGGCGTTCTTTTATCGACGTAGCGCCGCGGCAGATAGTTCACCGAGGCGCGTGGTCAGCCCCGTCCTCTTCGACCTCAGCTGAATCAGAACCCTGCGAACGCTCGCCGCCTGTTTTACCGCAAGCTTCTCAGCCTTCTTAGCTGCCTTGATGCGCTCTTGATCTTTCCGTTCATGGGTATAGTTCGGTGGCCTTGGCATGGCTGCTCCTTCTCACAGGGAAACCGCTAAGGTAACTCATTACAACGATGCCTACGGCGCACCGGCCCACCCTGCCGTCATCTGTAAACGCCAGAAAGCCCCCTTCATCGCGGACGTTTGTCATGAACGCTACCGAACGGCTTGCCTCTACTCAGCTCGTTCCCAATATCGGCCGCAGCTTAGATGAAGCACGAAACCCCATTGCCTGAAGCTCGCCGCCTGGCAGCATAAGGCGAAACTCCATATCGAGACGGTCTGCACCCTCCCGGGCGGGCAAGTGCCATATAGCAACTTCCAAATCCTTTAACCCCCTTCGGGTAACACTGATTCGGATTAGTGCGCGGGGTGTCGTTCGAACCAGACGGCCTTCTCGATCCGGTTCATTCCAGGTCAGAATAGAAGTCGCAAATCAGATGGGCGACTTTTGCCGCCTCAAAATCCGTCATGTGCGCCGCATTCTCGACCGCTGCCGTCCCCAAATCATCCTGATCGACTGCCAGCAGATCGAGGATGCGGGCGAACTTAAACCTAAGCTCGGTATAGCCCTCGAATTCGTCAATGGTGACCTCAAGGATGCACTCCGTTGCGGCGATCAGGCGAGTCTGGATAGGGTCGGCCGAGGCCGCAAGGGCCCGTAGCGCGGCAAAGAATTGGGCGCGCGCATTGGCATGTGTTTCGTCCATGGAGGGTGCTTTCTTCGCCGCCCTTCACTCCTCGACGTGAGGCGTGAGGCGCGACATACGAGTACAGGGGAGTGCGAGCCTTAAAAGTCGAGGCGGGCCGGGTATCCTCGGCACTTGCCTGGAGTGCTCGTTGGCAGGTGTGCGTAGCGAGATTCCCGTCGGAGGTGCGGTCAAACTACGCGCCAGAAGTGGCGGGGCGGTCGCGCATCAAGCGCGGTCAAACGTGAACGATGTGAGTAAGGTTGTAACGAAATTGCTCGCCTTTTCTTTCACGAGCACCTCCGTCCATAACAGGTGTTGTTAGGTCGTCCTGGTGCCTTTTGGGGAGGAGGGAAGGCGTCGCCGCCGCACGGTCCTGCACTTCTTTTGCAAGGCGTGCTTCACGAAGCCGCAGCGTCCTTTCCTGGCTGGACCGAGCGAGGGAGTCCAACTCATTGACGGAGTTGTTACGAGCGAAAAATTGCGATTGAGCATGGCTGAAGGCAATCTCCGCCTGCTGGCGAGATTTGCTGCACGTTTGAGACAAGGTCTTTTCCGGATGGGAGGCCGCCAGGTACCGCGGCAATAAAAAAGGCCAGGCAATCTGCCTGACCTTGATCGGTATCATACTCTCGACAGTGCCAGTACATCCGTGGTCAACGGAAAGCAGATACTGGATGACTTAAGCGGCCTGGAGATTGCAGGCAGACATTTTGCCCGATTTATTGTCGCGCTCCAGTTCGAAGCCGATCTTCTGGCCTTCGACGAGTTCGCGCATACCTGCGCGCTCGACAGCCGAGATGTGGACGAACGCATCGGCGCCGCCATTGTCAGGCTGGATGAAGCCAAAGCCCTTGGTGGAATTAAACCATTTAACTGTGCCAGTGGTCATGATGAACCCTTCCATAGCAATACGGGAAACCACAACGCCGAAGCGCTGCAGATGGTGATAGCGATTTTTGAAAGAAAAGGTTCGTTCAGGGCGCGGTGCCAAACGCGTCGTAACCAAAGCTCAGCAAGCAAATATCGATTGCGGACATTTAGGATAGTCCTGTCGAGCTGTCAACTTCTAGATTTCGGAAAACAGCGGCCTCGCCATATGGTTGTGCCCGGCAGCCGACCTAAGCCCCCGCTGCGGCTGGTCACTCTACGTCGCGCCGCTCGTAGCTGCGCAGGGACGCCCAGCCTAATTTCGAGGCATGCGAGCAAGCCGGCCTGCGATTCATGTCGTGTTCCCTTGCTGGTGGTCAGTGCTGGCGGTCGGGCGATCCGCTGCGGGTCCAGCCCCGCTTGCGGATGTTTTGGAAGCGGCGGATAGGTGCTGTGCGGCCAGGAACATCAAAGTCGACGCGGCGGTGCGCCGGTTCCAGCCCGCAGCCTCGGCCATGCCCAGCAGGCTTTCCAGCAGCGGCCGCAAGGCGTCGCGACATTCCGTTTCGTAAGCAAGCAATTCGCTCTTTGAATGTGTCGGCGCCGGAACCGATCCGATGTCGGGCATCGTATTCATGTTAGTCTCCGAGGATTGGCAGGACGATGCCCGCCCCGGGGAGGGCGGGCATCGATCGACGCCTCAGAAGTCCATGCCGGCCCCAGCGGGCATGGCAGGCGCGGCTTCCTTCTTCGGCTTCTCCGCGACCATCGCCTCGGTGGTCACCAGCAGGCCGGCAACCGAAGCAGCATCCTGCAGCGCCGTGCGCACGACCTTCGCCGGGTCGATCACGCCCTGGGCATAGAGATCGCCGAATTCGCCGGTCTGGGCGTTCCAGCCCCAGGCATAGTCCGACTTCTCGCGCAGCTTGCCGACGACGATCGAGCCTTCCGCGCCGGCGTTCTCGGCGATCTGCCTGGCTGGCGCCTCGATGGCGCGGCGCACGATGTCGATGCCGTACTTCTGGTCGGCATTGTCGGTCGGCACATTGTCCAGCGCCTTCGCCGCTCGCAGCAGGGCAACGCCGCCGCCGGGCAGAATGCCTTCCTCGACCGCCGCACGGGTGGCATGCAGCGCGTCGTCGACCCGGTCCTTCTTCTCCTTGACCTCGACCTCGGTCGCGCCGCCGACGCGGATCACCGCAACGCCGCCCGCGAGCTTCGCCAGGCGTTCCTGCAGCTTCTCGCGGTCATAGTCGGAGGTGGTCTCCTCGATCTGGGCCTTGATCTGGCTGACGCGGCCCTGGATCTCCTCCTTCCGCCCGGCACCGTCGACAATGGTCGTGTTCTCCTTCTCGATCACCACCTTCTTGGCGCGGCCGAGCATCTGCAGCGTCACGTTCTCGAGCTTGATGCCGAGATCCTCGGAGATGGCGGTGCCGCCGGTGAGGATGGCGATGTCCTCGAGCATCGCCTTGCGACGGTCACCAAAGCCCGGCGCCTTGACGGCCGCAACCTTGAGGCCGCCGCGCAGTTTGTTGACGACGAGCGTCGCCAGCGCCTCGCCCTCCACGTCCTCGGCGATGATCAGCAGCGGCTTGCCAGACTGGACGACGGCTTCGAGCACGGGAAGCATCGCCTGGAGATTGCCGAGCTTCTTCTCATGGATGAGCACATAAGGCTCTTCCAGTTCGACCCGCATCTTGTCCTGATTGGTGATGAAGTAGGGCGAGAGATAGCCGCGGTCGAACTGCATGCCCTCGACCACTTCGAGTTCCGTCTCGGCGGTCTTGGCTTCCTCGACGGTGATGACGCCTTCATTGCCGACCTTCTGCATCGCTTCGGCGAGGAAGCGGCCGATGTCGGCATCGCCATTGGCCGAGATGGTACCCACCTGGGCGATCTCATCATTGTGGGTGATCTTGCGGGCATTGGCCTTCAGTTCGGCCACCACGGCGTCCACCGCCTTGTCGATGCCGCGCTTCAGATCCATCGGGTTCATGCCGGAGGCGACGGCTTTGGCGCCCTCGCGGACGATCGCTTGGGCGAGAACGGTCGCGGTCGTGGTGCCGTCCCCGGCTAGATCATTGGTCTTGGACGCCACCTCGCGGACCATCTGGGCGCCCATATTCTCGAACTTGTCCTCGAGTTCGATCTCCTTGGCGACGGTGACGCCGTCCTTGGTGATGCGCGGGGCGCCGAACGACTTATCGATGACGACGTTGCGGCCCTTCGGGCCGAGGGTCACCTTCACCGCGTTGGCGAGGATGTCGACGCCGCGCAGCATGCGCTCACGCGCTTCGGAATGGAATTTGACTTCCTTGGCAGCCATTGGATCACTCCTTCAATAGGCAGTTTCGTTGACTGGTTTGGTGGGTCGAAGAAGCCGTCAGGCGGCCTTCTTCAGGGTGGCGGTCTGCTCGACGACGCCCATCACGTCGCTCTCCTTCATGATGAGCAGGTCCTCGCCATTCAGTTTGATCTCCGTGCCGGACCATTTGCCAAACAGGATTCGGTCACCGACCTTGACGTCGAGCTCGACCAGCTTGCCGCTCTCGTCGCGCGCGCCCGGACCGACAGCGATGACCTCGCCCTCTTGCGGCTTTTCCTTGGCTGTGTCGGGGATGATGATGCCGCCTGCGGTCTTCTCCTCGGCTTCGATGCGGCGGACCAGGATTCGGTCGTGCAATGGACGGAACGCCATATTGTTCTCCTTCAGGACAAACAGGTTTTGAGGTTCCTCCGTCCGATCCGGGCAGGACCGGAACGGGGCTCGCGCAACCCTTTCCGGCATTGCGCGTTTTCGAGCTAATTTTGCCTTCTTCTACTTTCAAGAGGCGTCGCAAAATTTTTTGGCACTCGCGCCTATCGAGTGCTAGCGCCCTGATAACATGTAGCTAATTCGCTGAAAGGGAGCGCTCTAGCGCTTGAATTTTCCAAGCGGTCGAACAAAATTATTCGGGCCCTCGCCAATGGCGAAGCTGGTTTGACCGAAACCGCACAAGGAGTTTTTGGACTACGGAGGATCCAATGGATCGACAGAAGCCCTCGCCGATCATCCCTTCTCTTGTTCCCGAAACATCTGACCTGGGGCTTGACCGGCTCTTGTCGCCGGCAAGGCATTTCAAGCATCCGAATGAAGTCTTGAACGACCAGACGCTCGACCTTTCGGAAAAGCGGGCGATCCTGTCGTCCTGGGCTTCTGACGCGTGTGCCGTTGAAGCCGTTCCGGCGCTGCGCCAGCCGCCGGGCGCCAAGCTGCCGGTTTCCTTCGATCAGATCATGGAGGCGCTTTGCAGGCTCGATGACGCGGGTCGACCAGCGCCAGCAGCCAGCGACCGACCCGTACCTGACCGGCTGGATGCATGACGCGGCATTCGAAGAAGGACATGGCGACTGTCGTCAGCAAGGAATTCCGCCTGCAGATGCAAGGCTATGGCTTGACCACGGCCGAAATCCACTACCACCTGCCTGATCACCCAAGCCTCCTGCAGCTCTATGTCTGGCAGGAGTATGATCTGGCCCCGCACTTTCCCGAACTGAAAGGCTTTCTCGATTACTGGGCGCGCGAGTTGGAGGGCGCACTTCACTCGGTCCGCGTCGCCCACAAGACGCTGATCAGGCCATCGGAGTGGCGCACCGTCGACGGCGTCATCGCGATTCAATGAAGCAAGTGGAGGTCGCTCTCCAACCCGAGATCACCAAGGAGATGCATCTCGCCTGGGTTGCCGGAGCCGAACTGGCAATTCACCGCCCTAGTCCCTCTTGAATACAGTGGGCCGCAAACTAGATCGATATTGCTGGCTGCCCAATGGGGGCCGGCATCTTAACTCCAAGAGGCGTCAGGGCTGCACAGCCGCGTCCTTGGCGCCTGCTTGTACCCATGTTGCTCAATGGAGGATGTGGCTATGAGAACCACTTTCGACTTCACTCCCCTGTTCCGGTCGAGCGTCGGCTTCGACCGCGTCTTCGACATGCTGGAGAATGCGAGCCGTGTCAGCACGATTGATAGCTGGCCTCCCTATGACATCACCAAGGCTGGTGAGGACGAGTACCGCATCAGCTTGGCGGTAGCCGGCTTCTCCGAAAGCGAGGTGTCGGTAACGCACGAGCCTAATATTCTCGTGATTGCGGGGCAGAAGGCCGACGACGAACAAGGTGAGTACCTGCACCGCGGCATTGCTGGCCGTGGCTTCCAGCGCCGCTTCGAGCTGGCCGACTTCGTCAAGGTGGTTGGCGCCAATCTCGTCAACGGCATGCTGACCATCGATCTGAAGCGCGAAATCCCTGAAGAGATGAAGCCACGCCGCATTCAGATCGCGAGCGGAAGCCCGTCACCAATGATCGAAGCCACAAAGGCCAAGGGCGAGCAGAAGGCGGCCTAAGACTACCCAATCGCAGAACTCTGCCCGAGCCGGGCATTGCACCCGGCTCGGTTGCGGAGCTTCGCCGGAACGAATGAGAGGAGATGATTATGAGCGTACGTGATCTGATCCCGTGGGGCCGAGGCAACGGCAATCAGGTCCCAAGCCTGTTCCGTGATCCGGACCGGGATCCATTCCTGTCCCTTCACCGTGAGGTCAACCGGCTCTTCGATGACGTGTTCCGCGGCTTCGATAGCCGGCTGCCGGCATTGGGCTCTTCCTTCGGGGCACGCTGGCCGAACATCGAGGTCTCTGACACCGAGAAGGAGTTGGGCGTTTCCGCCGAGATTCCGGGCATGGACGAAAAGGATATCGAAGTGCTGCTGGAGGATGGGGTGCTAACGCTCAGGGGCGAGAAGCACTCCGAAACAGAGGATAAGGACCGGCAGTTCTCAGAGCGCTTCTACGGTCGGTTCGAGCGCCGGATTCCGCTCGGTTACGAGATAGAGGAAGGCAAGGTTAACGCCTCCTTCAAGAACGGCGTCCTCACCGTCACCCTGCCCAAGACCGAGAAGGCGCAGCGGAATGCCAAGCGCATCGCCATCAATGGTTCGAGCTGACGCACCAGAATGCAGGCAGTCGCCAAGGCGGCTGCCTGCATTCAGCTAATTGCCAAAACCGGCCGTGTGTCACTGAACTCGCGGTTTGAGAGGAACAAATGAACCCGAAGACATTCGAAAAGCCAGTCTACCTGAAGCAGGGCAAGTACCTGGTGCGGGAGATCACGACCGTCGACGAAGCGATAGATTTCCTGGAGGAGTGGCCGGAGGAGAAACGAGATCTCATTCACGAAACTGCTTACAGGACCTGCCTCATGGCCCATGATGGCCAAAAGCCGTTGGGGGTGGCTCGCGACGCCATCCGAGCCTTCGGCAAGAAGAAGGGTATCCTCGAGAAAGCCCCTGAAGTCAGGCCCATCAACCAGGTCTCGGGCGGCAGAGTCCCTGCATAACGGCTATCAGCGGAGAGGCTGCCGCGAGGCCTCTTCGCTCCATATCCACTTGGAGGTATCAGTCAGAGTCACGCGTTCGACTGCCCCCTTTTAGACCACGTCTGCTGTGGCCCGTGGCTGACGATGCGTCCGGAAGCTCAGTTCTCCTGGCGGCGGTAGGCCCGAGGTGGAACGCCAGGCTTAGCAGGTCACCCCAGGAAGAGTTACCCTCTGCGATCTTGGCGGCACGGCGTGCGGCTGCCTCCTTCTTGCCGAGCGGGGGCTCGCGGGGAGGGGGTGTCGTCTCCACCCAGCCGAAGCGGGCTCTTGAGGGCGAAACTGGCTGGAGATCGGCCCAGTGGGAGGGGATCCGCGGTAGGCGAGCGTTGCTTCAATGAGTGGCATGGTGAATGGACTGCAAAGAGGCACAGTCGGTCGCTCGTCGCTGTGCTCGCTACGCCATCCAAGAGCTTCGCCGCACGCGCCGCCCCTGTGGCCGCCTGCTTCGGGCCGAACGTGGCTGCTGCGGCGGCATTGAAGGACTGGCTGCGGCGTTAGGATCGGCTGACGGTGCCGCTACGACCAGTGGCTCTGCCCGCAGCCCAAATTCTGCCTCGAGATCGGCCCAGTGCGAGGGCGGCCAGCGGTCGGCGCCGATCAGCCAGGCGGCGGCGCGGGCATAGACGCGGCAGTCGAGGGCTTCGTTGCGTTCTCTGAGCTTCTGCCATTCCAGCCGCGAGAAGCCGCGCCTGGTGCGCACCGTCACCAGCTGCTCGCCGACAAACTGCTTGCACCACTCGCTGTCGATCCAGGTGGGAAGATGGATGGTGCCGGCCGGGTAGCGTGCTCCGGCTTCCCGTTCCTCCTCGCTGGGCCGCGGCAGGCGCAGGAAGCGATAGGTCTCGGCCTTGAAGGTGGAGCCGGCCACCGTCCAGAGTTTGGCGCCGCGGCGGAGGCGCTTGCCGCGGGCGGTGGCGTCGACATAGGTCGGGCCGGTGACGGGGCTGGCCCGGTTGAAGCTTTCGACGCCCTTGATCGGCGCGACATGGGACGAACCGGAGCGCCTCGCCCAGGCATAGACGGCCGGCGCCTCAAAGCCGGTGTCGATCGCCAGCCGCAGGATGCGCATCGCCTTGCCCGAGGCGCTTTGCCAGGTGCGTGACAACAGCGCGTCGAGCCCGGCCCAGCAGGCCTCGTCGCCCGGTCCGCCATCGAGCACGACATGATCGACGAGCCAGCTTTCCAGCCCGTGGCCCCAGGCCCAGACATCGACCTCGATGCGGTCCTTCTGCACATCGGCGCCGGCGGTGAGGAACAGCCCGCCAGCCGGCACGGATCCGGCCGGCCAGGCCTCGCGGCGGTCATGCAGGCGCTGCCA
>NZ_JABVCF010000023.1 GCF_014595955.1 Pseudaminobacter soli (ex Zhang et al. 2022) | reverse complement strand
TTGCCTGCTTCCCATTCCCCCAGGCGGCTGAAAGGCCTTGCCGGATCGGCCAGGTCGAAGCTCGACGAACTGATCCCTGGGTTGAGCCTCAGTCCACATGCGATCCCTCCAGCGCGTGCGCTGAAGCGGTCGAGTTGCCCGATCGAATTGAAGATGATCTTGTCGGCATGCGCGACCGCCTCGTCGATCTCGTGGTCTGCCCACGCCACGCTGTAGGCGTGGGTCTCTCCCCCGAAACGCGTGCGCCCGAGCTTGACCTCGTTGAGGGACGATGACGTCGTGCCGTCCATGTATTCGCCCATCAGGTCGAAGACCGACCAGGTGGCGAAGCATTTCAGGGCAAGCAACGCCTTGGCACCGGATTTTTCGCGCAGGTAGGCGATACGCTCCAGATTCCGGAGGAGCTTGGATTTGTCGATCAGGTAGTAGGGCGTCTGTATCAAAGCCATCGCGTCAATCTTTCTGGGCACGGTGGGGAAGCGGCAGGTCCTTCGAGAGGGCCGGTTACGGAAAGCCCGAGAACACGGCGTTTCATCGACCGCGCGGCCAGCGAAACATTCACCGAAATCCGCGTCGGATAGGTCTGCGCGCAGTACGAGCCGTCGCTTGTTAACTCGATTCCATGGCGCAGGAACGGTGTCACGTCCGTGAACCGGTCCGGAACCGGCCGGAAGCCGTCATCGCCGACCATTCCCATCCATTCGGCAACCTGATCGGCCGGCTCGCGGACGCGGCTCAGGACCGCCAGGTATTCCTCCTGCAGCGCGGGACTATTTTCGCGCCTCATAGCGTCCGAAAGACGATCCAGATCACAGGCCAGTTCGTAGGCGTCGCATCGAGGTTTCCTCCAGACGATCCTCCGATCGTCGATGACGTCGAGATACTCATCGACCCCCGGCAGTTCCTCGTCCGCATGCGGCACGAACAGAGCGAAAGGATCGCTTTCGTCCCGCCAGTGCCGCTTTGCACTGCTTTCGACGGAGTCTGGATTCGCGGGCGGAAAGAAATCCAGCGCGGCCAGGACCGAGTCGGAAACCTTCACGGACTTGGCGGCGATATCCGCGGCGTTTGCCAATGACAGGCCAGCCTGGCTGTGCAGCGCATAGGAAATCGCAATCCCGACCCGCGCGCGCGGTGGAAGAGAAAGCGGCGCCTGGTTTTCGCCGTGGCCAGTTTGGCAGTCCAGGACGTCGAGCAACACTCGCACGGCTTCCGCATCGCATATCAGCGCAGAAGTCAGATCGCTCTCCGTCAACGCTCCCCTGTGCCATGCATCAAGCCGTGCCGGATCGGCCGAGATGCTCATGCGCGCCTCCCGACCTCTGCCCACTCGTTCCCCCAGCCGCTTCGCGACTGCGGCCAGGGCGGAAGATTTTCCCTTCGCGGGCATGCCAAGCCCGACGTCCTGCTCGCCAAGGATTTCACATACCTTCATGATTGCCTCCGCGTGGTTGCTGCAGGCAACGCCCGCGCCGTTCCTCGGGGATTGTCGAACCGGAAAAGTGGAAACCTGGCGGTCCCGGACGCGCAGCCAGGTTTGTGATCGCGTCCGGGTCAAAAGCCCGCTTTGGCGGTGCGCGCGCCCCGCGTAGGACAGGCGGCTGGCTTGATCAACATGCACCTGCCGCATGAACTGCAATGGAGGATTCGGTCCGTGGCAGCAGGGGGACGCGCTGCCGGAGTTCTCGCCCGGCCGAATCCGATGATGCCGACGGCCGCACTTTACGCGAGCCGGACGTCAAGGTCTTCAGCAGTTCTGCCAATCCCGGCTCGTCAACCACCTTGCATGCCTCCGCGATCGGCCACCACTGCCGCTTCCGCTGGCCCTTCTCCAGCCAGTTGAGGAGCGTTTCGAGGACATAGAGGCCAAAGACCGTCACGTGCCTTTGCTCCAACGAACCATCGTCCCGCGGTCGCGAGTAGCGATACGACCCGATCGGCTCGGCTGCTACACGACCGACGACGCCCGCCTCCTCGAAGGCTTCGCGTTCAGCGGACTGCGACGGCGTGCAGCCTGCCACCTGCCACCCTTTCGGCACGATCCACCGGCCGCGGCGGCGCGACGTCACCAGCATAACCTCGAGGAAGCCGTCTCTCATGCGCCAGGGCACCGCGGCGTACTGTTTCGCGATCCCGGGTTGTCCGACGGTTAGGATGGTACGATCCAAGGCGGCGCTCATAGCAGCACCTGTGACCATGTCGAATAAGCGCCCGGCCCCCGGTGCGGCTTCGGCAGATCCTCCCTTGTCGAAGGGACGACGACCGACGCGATGCACCACGGACACCGGGAGGCTGCTCTTGGAAGCAAACGGCTGCAGGAAAGGCAAATGCGCCTGAGGCGGGAAAATATCATTGTCACGCTCCATTGGTGCGACGCCACGAAGAGCGCCGCAGGAATGAACCGCAGATTGTTCTGGAATGTCCCGGAGCAGGAATTACGTGCGGGCTTCAGGGTTGGAGAGCCTGCTCCGGGAAGGGATGCGACCTTCTCCGGCAAGCCTCGAAATCCTGATGTAAGTCTCCATGCACATGTATCTTACTTATTCCACTAAGCTATTTTATTCAAGGTGGCGGAATGTCGCCAGGCCACGATCCGGATCAGATCATCGCGAACGCAAGGATCATCAATCCGAACATTCCTACTGCAATGATCGTTTTCGTTGCCGTGTCCAACTGGATTTCTCCGACTGTTGAATCGCGGGCACAAGGCCCGCGCCTTACCTGACATATTCTTGGTGCCGCGACCCTCAGGCCGCTCTGCGAAGCTCGTTGGGAGCTTCCTCCGGCGCTGCAAGCGAACGTTTTGGCCTGATCTGTCGGCCCTTCCGGCGAAAGAGGTCCTCCACGTGCCGAGAGATATCGTTTCTCGAGATTCCAATGTCTTCGAGTTGCCTGTCGTCCAGGGCTTCAAGGTGGGCAATCGCCTTGCGTTGCTGCCAACGCTGGAATGCGCGGGCAAGGAACTGTGCGAGCGTCGTCAGCGGATTACTTCGCTTCGCGTCTCGCCGGGCTGGGGTTGATGGTCGAAGGATCGGGTGATCGGTCATGCATTCTCCATTGCGCAAAGGGTGATCAGGCCCGATCCGCGTCGGCAAAGCTGCGCGACCAGGCACGTCTAAGACGCCGGCCATGCACTTGGCGCCGCATGCGGTCCTTCGACCGCGGCAAAAAGATCGCCACGTGCAAGACGGCTTGATTGTGAATGGAGTTCCCCGAGACGGCAGTCGCGAACGTCCGAGCCGTCCGGGGTTTAAGAAAGGGTCAGCAAAGATCCTGACAGAAGCAGATATTTTCTATGGCGGCTTGAGAACGTCATTTTCCTTATATGGTGGCTGCACTTCACCTATTCAATCGATCTCAATGTAGATGCGGCCTTTCGACGCTGAGAATTCACTCCGCGCCGTTGGCTGAAGCAGAATAAAAAGGAAAAAGCGCACGCGGCGACCAAGGGTCTAACGCGGCCTCATGGTCGGACCGGCGGCACGACAGCGTTAGCGCCAGCCGGCGACTGGCACCTCACAATACGCGCTCATTACGCGCGTATCCGGTGCGTTACGCCAGAAGCCTCCAGAAGAAGACGGCGCTCATGGCGGCGCCGACGATGATGACGACAGCCTTGACGACTGATCGCGGCAGCGCCCTCGCGACAGGCGCTCCGGCATATCCGCCGACCGTGGCAGCCGCCATCATAAGGGCCGCCTGGGGCCATGCGACGATCCCTGCAGCCGCGAAGGTCCCGACCGAGATCGCCGACAGCACGAAGGAGAGGCCGTTCTTCAGCCCGTTCATCAGGTTGAGGTCGCGCATCCCCCACACCGAGAACAGCGCCAGTAGCACGATGCCGAGCCCGCCGTTGAAGTAGCCGCCGTAAATGGAGACGAGAAGCGTCCCGATGGATCCTCCGCCCGCTCCGAAGCTGTGCCGCTGGGCCCAGCTCTGGAGACGGTCGCCGAATGCGAATGCAAGCGTGGCGAAAGCGAGCAGGAAAGGGACGGCGACCGAGAACGCCTCGTTGGACGACACCAGGAGCAGCAGCGAACCGACCAGCCCACCTAGGACGGTCGCGCCAGTGATCTTCATGAGCTTCCTACGGTCGAAGGCGGCGATCTCACGGCGGAAGCCCGCCGCGCCGCCGAGATAGCCGGGGAACACGGCGACGGCACTGGTCGCGTTCGCCGCCACGACGGGGACCCCGGTGTAGACGAGAGCGGGAAAGGTCAGGAAAGTACCTCCTCCCGCCACCGTGTTCAGCATGCCCGCGAAGAACGCCGCGGCCGCTATCACGAGATGCTCGGTCATGCATTTCCTCTAGATCGGCGCGCGGGCATGGCTCACGCGGCCGACGGGCCGGGATCGTCGGAGTCGTCGGGCCCGGCAGGCACGAAGCGCGGCTGATCGTAGAAGGCGCCGCGGATCAGCTTCAGCGCCGGCCTGCGCTTCTCCGGCTCGGCCAGCCTGTCCATTGCTTCCTTCTCGCGCTTTACCGCCTCGGGCTGGTAGTGAACCTTATCCAGCGCGATCCGCTCCTCGACGCCGTCATGGTTGGTCAGGGGAAACACTTGGCCTTCGGCGAGGCCGAGAAGGGCCAGCCCCCGCGGCGTGGTTATCGGCAGGAACATGCCGACGGGCGAGGTCATACGGTCGTGCGAAAGTACGCGGGTGTCTGGATCGCGGCCGTCGACGCTGAAGCTCACGCGGCTGCTCAGCGTGGCGACGTTCTCGGGAACATCGTCGCGGAAGACGACCGTAGCGGTTTCGATCTTCCTTTTCAGGATCGGCGCCAGCGGATCGTCGCCGAGGCAGCGGTCGCGCATGACTTCGAGGATCGTGAAGTCTTTCGTGGTGAGGATGCAGGTTTCGTTCGACATCGCAGTTCTCCATCGCTCCGCCCGGGAGCGGTCAGTTGAAACGAAATGGAGAATCCCCTGGCCGCTGAGGGCGGCGCAGGGGCTACGATCCTGCGATGAGGCAGCCTCCGAACAGCGAGAGGCGGCAGGGCGGCAGAACCTCCGTCATGATGCCGGCCGCAGTTCGATGGAAGCCTGGCTGGCCGAGGCCTCGGCGGGTGCGTCGACGCTTTCCACGGTCAACCGGTGGGTGCGTCCGTCACGTGCCGTCCAGTCGATCGACTGCCCGGCGGAGAGGCCGATCAAAGCGGCGCCGATCGGCGTGAGGATCGAGATCTTGCCTTCGGCGATGTCAGCCTCGCCGGGGAAGACCAGGGTTACGCTTCGGACTTCGCCTGCGTCGGTGGTGAAGCGCAGGCTGGAACCCATGCGCACGACGTCCGCCGCGATCCGCGCATCGGCGACGACTCGCGCACGGTCGACTTCCGCCAAGAGTTCATCCGCGACTTCGGGATTCCTTGCGGACATGGATTCGGCCAGTCGCGACAGCCGCTCGTGATCGGTGCGGGTCATCGTGATGGCCGGCTTGCGTTGTCTCTTTGTCTCAGGATTCATCCTGGACTCTCCTTGCAAATGACCGCTCGCGCGCCTGCGGCATCGCTAAGGTCGAATTCTTGTTCTGGGATTTGAGTGTCGCGTGTGGGGCTCGCTATCGTCCCGCAGTGCGGGAAAGCTCGCCTAATGCCCCGCGGCCGGGGCGCGACGCGACCAGCCGGGGGTCAGATGCCCGCGATGGGGCACACCCTATGAAACGAAAGAAAGCGGCGTTCGGTCACGTACATGAAGCGAAACGTGGGGCCTTGCGACTGGAAAGTCAAGCCCACCACCGGTACAGCCAAAATCTGAACTTGGCGAAAGGCGTCCTGGACCGGACGCCTTTCGCAAGGTTACTTTCCGGGGACAGCTCTATGCTTTTGCCTTGAGTGCCCTCAGGCGCGCAGTCGCTTCTATGTCGACGGTCTCGTCCTCGAGGTTGACGGCCACGCCATAAACCTCCCGCGCGTGGTCTACGGAATAGAAGCCATCCAGCACGTCCTCGAGCACCTTCTGCGGTGGCCGCTTCAGAGGTGAGCCGTAACCTCCGCCATTCGGGCTGTAGTAGGCCATCACGTCGTTGGGGTTCACGGCCAGCCCGGAGAATTTCGAATACATCTCGCGGGCCTGCTGCGGGGCGCCGGAATTGTAGATGAGGCACTTGCCCACCGCGCCGTCAGTGCCGCCGAACACACCCCAGGGAGCTTCCTTGTGCCGCTCGGATTCGTGCGTGATGAAGCCGTCCGTGAGCACGCGCTGCGCCTTGACCACGCCAAGCCCGCCGCGGAACTCGCCGGCGCCCGGAGGAACGTCGTCGCGCAGTTCGTAGCGGTCGCAGACCATCGGGATGTGCATGGCCAGATCCTCGAGAGGATTATTGCGCGTGTTGGCCATCAGGTTGTCGATGCTGTCGGGCCCGTCGGAGCGCGGCCGTCCGCCATAGGCGCCCTCGTTGACTTCCAGGAACACCCAGTAGTCGCCGCTCGGCCGCACCCCCGAATAGGCGGCGAATGAGATCGACGCCGAGCTGCCGGCAATCACCTTGTCGGGCATCACCGGAGCGAGCGCGCGGATGATCAGATCGATCATGCGGTTGCATTGGGTGAAGCGCGCTTCGGCCGAGGCCGGCGGCTTCGGATTGAAGATCGACCCGAGCGGCGCGATCACGTTGATCGGGCGGAACGAGCCCTCATTCGAAGGCACCCGCACGTCGGAAGTGTAGGCGTCGAGCAGCAGCTTGCGGAACGCCGCATAGGCGGCCACCTTGGTCGAGCCCTCGAAGGGCACGTTGTAGGCAGTCGGCGTCTGGTCGGCCGACCCGGTCAGGTCGACATCGAGTTCGTCGCCCCTCACCCGCACCGTGACCTTCACCTTCAGCCTCTGGTCACGGTTTCGCCCGTCGTCGTCCAGCCAGCCCTCAGCCGAATATTGGCCGTCCGGAATGTCCGAGATACGCTGGCGCATCATCCTCTCGGCATAGTCCATCAGCTGATTTGCCGCCTGAAAGACCGTCTCCTCGCCGAACTTCTCGATCAATTCGACGAAGCGCTTGGCCCCGAGCCTGGCGGAAGCGACCTGCGCCTCGATGTCGCTGACCAACTGCTGGGCGGCGCGGCTGTTTCTGCGGATGAAATTCCACATTGCCCGATTGGGCTCTCCCTTGCGGTAGAGCTTGGTGCCGGCAAACAGCATTCCCTCGGCATAGACATCGGGGACGTCGATGATGAGGCCCGGCGTCGCCGCGCCGATGTCGACGTGATGCGCGGTATTGCCGGCGAAGCCGACGAGCCGACCCCGGAAGAAGACGGGAACCACGATGGCGAGATCAGGCGTATGGCTCGACCCGTGGTAGGGATGGTTATGGACGACCACGTCGCCCTCGTACCATTCGCCGTCCTCCAGGGTCTCCTGGATGCCGCGCAGATAGCCGGGGATCGAGCCGATGTGCATCGGCGTCGATTCCGACTCGCACAGCGTGTTGAAATGGACGTCGAACAGGCCTGCGCCCAGATCCTCCGATTCCCGGATGATGGATGAAAAGGACATGCGATAGAGCACATGCGCCATCTCTTCCGCGATCGTTTCGAAGGAGCCGCGGATCACCTGCAGCGTGATCGGGTCGATCTCGGCCGGTACTTCCTTCGCCGCTACGATCTTTTCCATGGTGTTCATGTTGATCCCTCCCCGATCAGGCGATGCCGGCGCGACGGACGCGCGTGTTGCCGTAGTCCAGCGTCTCGGCGACATAGCCGGGCGGCACCAGCGTCGTGGAATCGTGCTGCACCAGGATTGCGGGACCGTTCACCTTGTCGCCCGCGTAGAGCTTGGTGCGGTCATAGCGCGGGGTTTCGAGCGTACTTCCGTCGTCGAAAGTGGTCGTCCGCACGAACATCAGCGCGCGGTCGATGCTGGATCCATCGGTCTCGCGCACCTTGGGCACGTGAAGGCGCTCGACCGCGGCCCGGCCGATGGCGCGGAGGGTGATCAGTTCGACCTCCTGGTCGCGGTAGCTGTAGCCGTAGTCGACCTGATGCTGATCGTGGAAGCTGTCCACGATGACCGACTTGTTGGCGTGCGTCACAGGTCCGTCGGGCATCTTCGCGCGCAGCTCGAAGCCCTGCCCGCGATATCTGCATTCGGCGACCATCTCGACCCTCTGCTGGTCGCGCGGAATACCGTCGTCGTCCAGTTCCGCGACAACCCGCGCATGCAGGCGTCTGGCGGCTTCGTTGATGCGGGCGAGTTCGTCGTCGCCGGAAGCGTTGAGTTCGACGATCGCCGCCTCCGTATGGTCGTACTGGAGGTCGGTCTTCAGAAGGCCGACCGCGGCCGTGATGCCCGGCGCGACGGGAACGATAATGTCCTTCGCCGAGATCGCCTCCGCAAGCGCGACGCCATGCAGAGGCCCGGCGCCGCCGAACGGCAAGATCGAGAATTCCCGGGGATCGATGCCACGTGCGAGCGAATTCGACCGGATCGCCAAGGCCATGTTGTTGTTGATGATCTTGATGATGCCTAGCGCCGCCTCCTTCACCGACATACCGAGCGGGTTTGCGATCTTCTCCTCGATGGCCTTCCATGAAAGCTCCGGATCGAGCTTGAGGTCGCCGCCCAGGACAAGGTCCGGATCGAGGCGGCCGAGCACGACCTGCGCGTCGGTCACGGTCGGCTCCACCCCGCCACGGCCGTAGCATGCCGGCCCCGGCTCGGAGCCCGCCGAACGAGGCCCGACGTTGAAGGCGCCTGCCTCGTCGATGAAGGCTACCGAGCCGCCACCGGCTCCGATGGTCACCAGGTCGATCATGGGGGTCAGCACCGGATGGCCGGACACGTAGGTGTCGCGGGGATTCATAATCTTCACCCGGCCATCCGGGATCGTGCTGATGTCGGCGGAGGTGCCGCCAATGTCGACTGTGATGACGTTGCTTACGCCCGCCATCACTCCTTCCGACGCGCCGCCGATGACGCCACCCGCCGGACCCGACATGAGGATGCGAATGGGTCTTGCGGCGCAGGATTCGACTGTCGACACGCCGCCGTTGGACTGCATGATGCGAAGCTTGGACGTTACGCCCGCCTCGCGAAGCTTCGATTCAAGATCGCGCAGATAGAACGCGGTCTTCGGTCCCACGTAGCAGTTCATCGCCGCCGTGGAGAAGCGCTCGTACTCGCGCATCACGTTGGCGACTTCGCTCGACAGCGTCACATAGGCGTCTGGCATCTCTTCCAGGATGATTTCCTTGGCGCGGCGCTCGTGCGCATCGTTCAGGAAGGCGAACATAAAGCCGACGACGATGGAATTGATGCCGCGCTTCTTGAACAGCTTGATGGCGTCGCGCACCTCCTGCTCGTTCAGCGCGGTCTCCACTTCGCCACTGGGCGGCAGGATGCGCTCGGAGATGGCGATCCGGTTGCGGCGTTTCACCAAGGGCTGGTCCTGCCACGGAACGGTGAAGTGCAGCGAGAAGTTGTAGGGCCGCTTGTGGCGTCCGATGTGCAGGATGTCGCGGAAACCCCGCGTCGTCAGCATCCCGGTTTCAGAGCCTTTGTGCTCGATGGTGATGTTGGTTGCGGTGGTCGTGCCATGAACGATGACATCCACCTCCGACGGCTTAATCCCAGCGAGGCTGCATATGCCCCTGACCCCCTCGACCACGCCGATCGACTGGTTCTTCAGGGTCGTCGGGACCTTGTGGTAGAAGACGCCTTTCGCGCACTCCAGCACCAGGTCCGTGTTGGTTCCGCCGACGTCCACGCCGATGCGTGCCATTTGCTCCTCCTCCTCAAGCAATCGGTGCACAACCCAGGGCGATCCTCCCTAGACTGCCTGCTCCGCCATCTCCTCCCAGCGGAAAAAAGGCGCGTCCTGCAAAGGACGCGCCGCAGCTTTCATTCCGCCGCAAGGCGGGTAGAGTTCACCGTGTTCAGATAATCGACGCATTCGTCGACGCTGTGAACGTCGGCAAATTTCGCATCAATGTCGTAAAGATTCCAGGCAACCGCGCCCGGAACGCGATCGCCGATGCATTCGCGAACGGCAATGGTGCGGAAGCCGTCTGCCAGCCCGTCGCAGATGGTGGTGCGCACGCAGGCCGTAGCCGTGACGCCGGTCACCAGGATGGTGTCGACGCCGGCGGCGCGCAGAATGCCGGCAAGGCCTGTGCCGTGGAAGGCGCTGGCCCGCTTCTTGAGCAGCGTGTACTCGCCTTCAACCGGCGCGATACGGGAATCGATCGCCCAGAGTTCCTTGTCCTTCAGGTTCACGACGTCGATCGGGATCTTGCAGTGCCACAGGCCCATGTCGGTGAAAGGCGAGTTGCGATCGGTGATCTCATAGGCAGTTGTGACGTGCACGACCGGGTGCCCGTTGTCCCGGCAGGCCTTGAGAAGCCGCTGCATGCCGGGGATGATCTCGTTGTCCATCGCGTCCTGGTCGCAGGTGAACGGGTTGCCCGGCCGCGTCCACGCATTGGCGAGGTCGACGCTGATAAGCGCCGGGCGCTTGCCGAAGCCGACACGGCGCTGGAAGCCTCGCTCCTGATAGATCTTGGTCGATGCCGCGAATGCCTGCTGAAGCATGCGGTCGAGTTCCTTGTTGTCGATATCGCTCATGGCGGCTCCCAGTCCCGGTGTTGTTCAAACCGGCGTTCGATTTCCGATCTTCGATGATCACCCGTCCACTTGCCGAGCAGTCATCTTGAAAGAAGATGATGCCGGCACTCGCCATCCACCTGAACTGATCTTTCGCCAAATATTCTTGCGCCGGGTGCATCAATCCATCATCGTGGAGGCGTGCCTAAGACAAACGGAAATTCGAACACCCAATCGCAGGCAGGGCTGGAACTCACCCAGTCCTTCCTAGTCGTCGCCGAGGAACTCAATTTCCGCCGCAGCGCCGAGCGGCTGAACGTGGACCAGTCGGCATTGACCCGGCGCATCCAGAAGCTCGAGCACCTCCTCGGCTTCGCCCTGTTCGAGCGCACCACGCGCGAAGTAACTCTGACCCCGGCCGGCCGCTCCTTCTACGAGGGCAATGAAAGACTCCTGCAGACCTATTCCCGCGCGGTCAAATCGGCGCGGCTGGTGGCGGAAGGCAAGAAGGGAGTCCTGCGCCTGGCCTACATGGCCTTCGCAGCCACGGAGTTGATGCCGTTTGCCGTCTCGCGTTACCGGCGCCTCTACCCCCACGTGGATGTGAACCTTCGCTATATCCGCACCCAAGGGCAGAAACTGGCCTTGGCGCATGACGAGGTCGACATCGGCTACATGATCGGACCGTTCGACCACAGCGACTTCCACAGCCTGCTTCTTGCCAAGGACCCGCTCTACGTCGTCACGCCGAGGAACCACCGCCTCACCCGATTGCACGAGGTCCGGCCTGCGGATCTGGCTCAGGAGGAACTGATCCTAGGCGACCTGGTGGAATGGGAGGCCTATCGCTGGCGGTTGAACGAGATGTTCTCCGCCGAGGGCGTTCCCCTCAACATCAAGCTGGAGGCGTCGAACACGCTGGCGCTGGTCGGCCTCGTCGCGGCGGGTCTCGGCATCACCGTCTACCCTGAGAGCCTGATCGGCTTCCTCGGCCGCAACGTCGAGGTGAGGCCTATTCTGCAGCCGGATTTCCGTATCGAGACCGTGCTGGTCTGGAAACGCACCAACCGCGCCAAGACGGTGCGTCAGTTCGTGGATATCGCCAGAAACCTGCCAGCAAGAGGCTGACGCCGAGAAAGCCACAAGCGCTCGCTCTTTGTTCCGGCGCAACGACGCAAGGCTGATCCCGAACAAAATGGCTTCCTTCGAAGGAGCTATATCCGATGGTTCGAACACCGATGATCCATCCTGACATGCCGATAGACGAGGTGATGCGCCGCTGGCCGGAAACGATCCTCGTGCTGGTTCGCAGACGCATGTTGTGCGTTGGATGTCCGATCGGAACGTTCCATACCGTTTCCGAAGCCTGCCGCGAGCATGGCGTGCCGGAGGGCGAGTTCCTGATGGAACTGGAGGCCGCCTTGGCGGGCAGGAGCCTCAGCCGCGCCGTCGGTTCTCGGCAATCAGCATGAGGCCGTGCGGATCGGTGACGGTGACCTTCTGGCGCCCGCCACGGACCAGCCCTTGAGCTTCCCAGGCGCTGAGCAGCCGACTCACGGTATGCAGCGTCGTGCCGGTCATCTCGGCGATGTCCTGCCGGGTGATCGGAAAATCGATCTCGATCCCCTCCGGCGTCTTGCGCCCGGACTGCTGTACGAGCCGCAGCACGGTTCGGGCGATCCGCTGTTCGACCTGTTCGGTCGCCATCGCCATGACCTGTTTCTGCGTCTCCTCGAGCCGGGTTCCGATCGTCTGATAGGCGGCCGTGGCGAAGGCCGGAACCCGCGCCACCAGGTCGGGCCATGCGCCGTTGGGCCAGGAGAGCACCACGCAATCGACCGCCGCTACCGCGCTGGCGGGGTAGGTCATCCTGCCCATGGCGATCGCGATGCCGAAGAGTTCGCCCTCATTGATGTAACGGGCGATGATCTGATGACCCTCCGGCGTGGTGCGCACGACGCGGATATGTCCGGAGAGAAGGAGGTGGAACGACTGGGCTTCCTCGTCCTGCGAGAACACCTCCGAGTCCTTTGGCACGCGCGATGAACGCGCTCCTTTCAAAATTTGGTCGAGGTCCTCCGCGGAAAGTCTGGCGAAGGCGGGCAGGCCCGTAAGCAGAGACCTGTCGAGCACTGGCATGCGGCACGTCCTCCGGGATCGCCGGGAAGTCTTCGCCTGCTTTCTACCCTGAGTTTGCGCCAGCGCAAACTGTGCCCCCCGTGCGGCATCTATAGGTTTTGCGCGGTCCAACGCCGCATGCAAAAGGAAGAGGAAAATGAACAGGATCATCGCAGCCTTGGCCCTTGGAGCAGCGGTCGCCTTCACCGCAACCGCGGGTGCCGCGGAATTCGAGGTCAAGATGCTGAACAAGGGCGAGAGGGGCGTGATGGTGTTCGAGCCTGCCTACATCAAGGCGGCGCCGGGCGATACCGTCCGCTTCGTGCCGACCGACAAGGGTCACAATGTCGAGACCATCAAGGGCATGATCCCGGGCGATGCCGAGCCCTTCAAGAGCAAGTTCAACGAAGAGTTCGCCGTGACGCTCAATAAGGAAGGCATCTACGGGCTCAAGTGCACGCCCCATTACGGCATGGGAATGGTGGCGCTGATCGAGGTCGGCGCTCCGACCAACCTGGCTGAAGCGAAGACGGTGAAGCAGACCGGAAAAGCCAAGGCTGCTTTCGAGGAACTATTCGGGCAGGTCGTCGCGGCTGAGTAGGATTCAGCCGCATCAGGGGGGCGGAGGGGCAGGCCGGGTTGACGTAAGTCTCCCGGCCGAGCCGCATGTCCGTGTCACTTTGACTTTCGCCTAGCGCGTTACGAAGCGCCTGAGGCAGCGGCGGCCTCCTTCTGGTGCGGACCGCATGGGTGAGCCGATGGAACTCGCGCCAGGTCGTTTACCGGCAAGCTACTTTGCAGGCCCCTTGTACATAATTGCATCGTCTCGCGGCCCGTCCACGTCCAGGAAGCCGACGAGGCCGCGTTCCAAGCGGGAAAGTGCATGATCGACCAGCGTGTAGCGGCCGCCGCGGTGGATCTTGAAATCGATGATCGTCGCGCCGCCGGGCGGCACTGAAACGGTTTGCACACCCGTCAGCGGCGGCGACGTAACGCTTCCCAGCACATAGGCATGATCGAAAATCTCCCCGATCACATGGAAAGACGAGGTGAAGTTCGGTCCGCCAACTCCGAAGAAGATGCGCACGCTATCACCGACATTGGCGTAAAGAGGATGGGTACGGGTCAGCGCGCCGACGGAGCCGTTGAAGAGAAAATATTCGGGCCTTTGGTCGAGCAGCTTCTCGTAGTCCAGTTCCTGGTCGCCCGGCGTGCCGAACGGTTGAACCGTGTAGATCTCCCCCTGCATGACATAGAATTCACGGTCGACTTGCGGCAAGCCGCCTTCCGGTTCCACCAGCAAGAGGCCGTACATGCCGTTGCTTATGTGGGTGGGCACACTCGGCGTAGCACAGTGATAGACGAATATGCCGGGTTCGAGCGCCTTGAACGTTACGACGGCCTCGCTGCCCGGATCGGTCTGCGTGAACTCCGCGCCGCCGCCCGGCCCGATGGCGCCATGAAAATCCACGGAATGGATCATCAGGCTCTCCTCGGGATTCTTCAGATGCACCTCGACCGTGTCGCCGACGCGCACGCGGACGAAGGGGCCGGGAACCTTGCCGTTGAAGGTCCAGTACGTATAGCTCGTCTTGTCGTCCAATTGTCCCTTGAGTTCCACCGTTTCGAGATCGACGCGTACGATCCGAGGCTGGCGGGCACCGATCGGCGGCGGTAGGTCGGCGGGATCGCGAGTGATGTCTGTTGCCGTTGCTCCCATCTCAGCGCGGTTGCCCGGCATAACCTGAAGCAAGCCCTGCATGCCTGCCTGGCGGTGGCCAGGGACCGAGCAGTAGTAGTCGAACTCGCCGACTTTGCTTGCGACGAAAGAGAATGTCGAACTTGCATTCTTCCCGGTGACGATGGCCGAGCGCGCTGCGTATTGGTCGATGACCACGTCATGCTGTGCGCCCTCGCCATTGATCAGGTTGATCTGGACCGTCTCGCCGTCGTGGACCATCAGCGTCGGGTTGACTTTTCGGTCAATTTCGCCGCCGTCACCGATGAAAACCATCCGCCCCTCAGCGATCCCGGTCCGCAAGGTGAATACCACCGGCGCATGCGAACTCATTTGCATTGTGGATGCGGCCGGGTTGCTGTTTGACACGGCAGGACTTCCCCCGGAGGTGGAAGCGGGTGGCTGTTCATCCGCCATGGGAGTATTGGCCCCGGCCTCAGTTGTCCCGAGCGCGTGCTGATGCTGCTCCGCATTTGCGACGGAAGACCAGATTAGGCCAAGAACCACAAATCCCAGAATCATCGCCGCGCGATGCAGCTTCATGATGTCCTCCCATCTCGGGATGTGCTGTGAAACTGGCAGCAGGGAGCGCCGCGCATAATGCCCGCGCGCCGTTGGATTATACATTGCGCGGCTTTCGAAAGCTCGGACATACGTCAACGGCTTCGAGATTTATTGACGAAGTAACGGCAGCGATCTTTGACCCTGGCGTCGCCCTCGCCTCTCCCTTTCCCCGTGAAGAACGGGCGAGGAAGTATCGGCCTCGCCGCCAGCCATCTTCCCGCCTCTACGGACAGAAGATGGTGATAGGCCGGCGATCAGCCATCGGTATCAGCGGCGCACGTGACCACAGGCGCCCTTCGGCGCCTCTTCAGTTCACGAACTCTCCGGCAACCGCCATATGTATGGTCGACCACCGCTCGAGCCTGTCGAAGATGGAGGCTTGCGGCAATTGCTCCCCCTGCATCTCGGGCGGGACCTTCCAGCCCGGATCGACCCCTTCCATATTGGGCAACTCATGCGCGATGCCCTTGTGGCAGTCGATGCAAGTGGCCTGGCCGCTCAGCAGGTAGCGTGTGTGGATGTCGGCGGCCCGTTGCGTCTGCTTCGAGAGATCCATCGCCACCGACGAGTGGCAGTTGCGGCATTCAAGGCTGTCATTGGCCTTCAGCCGCGCCCATTCGTGCTGCGCGAGTTCCAGCCGCTTGTCGAGGAATTTTCGACGCGTGTCGATGGTGCCGAAGATCTTTCCCCAAACCTCCTTTGAGGCCTGCATTTTGCGGGCGATCTTGTCGGTCCACTGATGCGGGACGTGACAGTCCGGGCAGGAGGCTCGCACACCCGAGCGGTTGGTGAAGTGGATGGTCCGCGTCAACTCCTGATAGACGTTTGCTTCCATCTCATGACACGAGATGCAGAACTGTTCGGTGTTGGTCACCTCGAGCGCGGTGTTGAAGGCGCCCCAGAAGATGACGCCGCCGATGAAGCCGCCGAGCGTGAGAAAGCCAAGGCTTAGCGTGGCTGCCGGCGTAGACAGGATTTTCCACGCCCATAGGGCGGCCGCCCGCAGTTTGCCCATTTCTCTACTTGTCCCCCGCGTGTTCGACGCCCATCTCGCTCATGTCCCTAAAAGTGTTCTTGACCGGCGGTGCGGCGGTGGCCTGCGGCACGTGGCAGGCCGTGCAGAAGTAGCGGCGGGGCGAGACGTCAGCGAGCATCTGGCCTTCGCGCGTGATGTAATGGGTCACGCTGATCATCGGGGCGCCCGAGCCTTCGGTAAGCTCCCGCTTGTGGCAGGAAAGGCATCGGTTCGAATTGACCGAAAGCTGGTAGCCCTCGATCGAGTGCGGGATGACCGGAGGCTGGTCCGGATAGGCGCGCATCTTGCGGATGTCATCCACGGTCCATTTGGGCAGCGGGTCGGCAGGAGCCGACTCGGTGAACGGCACGTCGCCCCTGAGCTCGGCGCCCATCTGCGCCAGGGCTGTCGAAATGGTGAACACGGCCCCTGCCCCGATCAGAGCAAGGAGTATCCGTGTCTTCATACGGAAACGATCTTGACCGCGCATTTCTTGAAGTCCGTCTGCTTGGAAATGGGATCGGTCGCGTCCAGCGTGACCTTGTTGATCAGTTGGCTGGCATCGAACCAGGGAACGAAGACGACGCCCTTCGGCATTCGGTTGCGGCCGCGGGTCTCGAGGCGCGTCCGCATCTCGCCGCGCCGCGAGACGACCTTGATCTCCGCGCCCTGGTTGAGGCCGCGGTCGCGCGCATCGTCGGCATTCATGAAGCACACCGCGCCCGGAAACGCCTTGTAGAGTTCCGGGACCCGCATGGTCATCGAGCCTGAATGCCAGTGTTCCAGGACCCGGCCAGTCACCAGCCAAAGGTCGAACTCTTCGTCAGGGGATTCGGCCGGCGGTTCATAGGGTACGGCGATGATCTTCGCCTTGCCGTCGGCATTGCCGTAAAACTTCACGCCCTCGCCCGGCTTCACATAGGGGTCATAGCCCTCGCGGTAGCGCCAGAGCGTCTCCTTGCCGTCGACCACCGGCCAGCGCAGTCCGCGCACCTGGTGGTACATGTCGTAGGGCGCCAGATCGTGGCCGTGGCCACGGCCGAATGAAGCGTACTCCTCGAACAGCCCTTTCTGGATGTAGAATCCGAAGTGCTTCGCCTCGTGGTTCTCGTGTTCCGGACTCGCTTCGGAGAGCGGAAAACGGTCGACCTGGCCGTTGCGGAACAGAACGTCGTAGAGGCTCTTCCCGCGATAGTCCGGATTGGAGTCAAGGATCTCGGCAGGCCAGACCTCGTCGGTCGTGAACCGCTTGGAGAACTCGACCAGCTGCCACATGTCCGAGCGAGCCTCACCGGGCGCGCTGACCAACTGATGCCAGACATGCGTGCGCCGCTCGGCGTTGCCGTAGGCGCCTTCCTTCTCGACCCACATGGCGGCGGGCAGGATCAGGTCGGCGTTGACAGCGGTGATGGTCGGATAGGCGTCCGACACGACGATGAAGTTCTCCGGGTTGCGATAGCCGGGATAGGTCTCCTGGTCATTGTTCGGCGCCGCCTGGAGATTGTTGTTCACCTGGATCCAGTACCAGTTGAGCTTGCCGTCCTTCAGCATACGGTCCTGCTGCACGGCATGGTAGCCGACCTTGTCGGGCAGCAGGCCGTGCGGAACCTTCCAGATCTCCTCAGCGTGGGCGCGATGCTCCGGATTGACGACCAGCATGTCGGCGGGCAGCCGGTGCGCGAAGGTGCCGACCTCGCGCGCCGTGCCGCAGGCGGAAGGCTGGCCGGTGAGCGAGAACGGGCTGTTGCCCGGCTCCGAGATTTTTCCGGTGAGCAGGTGGATGTTGTAGAGCATCTGGTTGGCCCAGACGCCACGGACGTGCTGGTTGAAGCCCATCGTCCAGAGCGACATCACCTTCTTGGCCGGGTCGGCGTAGAGTTCGGCCAGCTCTTCGAGGAAGCCCGGCTCGACGCCCGAGAGCTCGGAGACCTTCTCGAGCGTGTACTCAGAGACGAACGCCTTGAACTCCTCGAAGCTGGACGGCTCCGTCTTTCCGGGATCGCCAGCGCCGGCCGCTGCCTGTTCCAGCGGATGCTCCGGGCGCAGGCCGTAGCCGATGTTGGTCTCGCCCTTCACGAAGACGGTGTGGTCGCGCACGAAATCCTCGTGCACGCGTCCGGTCGTGATGATGTGGTTGGCGATGTAGTTGAGGATCGCGAGGTCGGTTCCCGGCTTGAAGATGATCGGGATGTCGGCAAGGTCCATCGAGCGGTGGGTGAAGGTCGACAGCACCGCGCAGCGCACATGCGGATGGCCCAGCCTCCGGTCTGCGACCCGCGTCCACAGGATCGGGTGCATCTCGGCCATGTTCGAGCCCCACAGCACGAAGGCATCGGCGGCCTCGAAGTCGTCGTAACAACCCATCGGCTCGTCCATGCCGAAGGTGCGCATGAAGGCGACCGCGGCTGAGGCCATGCAGTGGCGCGCGTTCGGGTCGAGGTTGTTGGAGCGGAAGCCGGCGCGCATCAGCTTCGTCGCGGCGTATCCCTCGAAGATCGTCCACTGCCCGGAGCCGAACATGCCGACGGCGGTGGGACCCTTTTCCTTGAGCACCTGCTTGCACTTCTCGGCCATGACGTCGAAGGCCTCGTCCCAGGAGACGGGCTCGAACTCACCCTCCTTGTCGTAGACGCCGTTCTTCTTGCGCAGCAGCGGCTGGGTCAGCCTGTCTGCGCCATACATGATCTTCGAAAGGAAATAGCCCTTCACGCAATTCAGGCCGCGATTGACTTCCGCCTGCATGTCTCCGTGGGTGGCGACGACCTTGCCTTCCTTGACGCCGACCATCACGCCGCAGCCCGTCCCACAGAAGCGGCAGGGCGCCTTCGACCACTTGATCTCCAATGCGCTCACGCCGCCCGGCACCGGCTGGGCTGCGGCTTCGGGCACGATGCCAGCCGCCGTGGCCGCTATGGCGGCCGCCTGCGCCTTCAGCAGATCGCGTCGGGAAAGGTCCATTCTCAAGCTCCCTGGACTTCCTGTTCGACGTGCTCGAACACCATGTTGGCGGTGATCACGCCGTCCATGACGGCGATCTGCAGCAACAGGCCGCCGACCGCGCCGCTGCTCGGGCCTTCGAGCAGCACCACCATCTTGCTACCCTGGCGTGCGCTCAGTTCCACGCCGTTCATTTCGGCCAGCCTGGCCGCGATCTCGTCCTCGCGGCCCGGCAGCACGGCTACAACCGCGCTCGATATGCAGTGCTGTTCCGGTGCAGACTCCGCATCATGATTGCGGCCTGTCCTGCCTGCGAGAAACTGGCGCCTCGTCACGCCGTCTGACGGGGTGTCCATCATGCGAGCCTCAATGCAAAGGGTGAGGAGGAGGGCCCGGCGGGCCGAACACAATCTGCCACATCCAGACGAGGAAGCCATAGCCGCCGACAACGCCGACCGCCACGATCGGCCAGATGCCGAAGGCAAGCACAAGAAAGGCGAGCAGTTCCCTGCGCCTGACGCTTGCCGGCGGGCGATGCTCCAACTCGGCTGCTTTTCCGGTGTCCTGGGTCATGGCCTCCTCATGTGCCTTGGACAGGGCGGATCGCCATTCCCTCTCCGCCGGAATGGGCAGGCACAAAGCTAAAGCCCCGCCTGTTTTTTTCAATACCCTCTTTGGTAGGCGGGAGGTTACGTTCCGTGAACCGCAGCCCGCGGACCCCACAGGACAGCTGCGTAACGCACCGCGAATAGGAGGAAGGCAGCGCTCCAGAAGACGCCGCCGCAGGCGAGCACGTGCAGGTACCAGTTCCCGGCGAACGGGGCCGCCACACGCAGCGCCGCGCCGAGCGTGACCGCGAGATAGATGGCGACGACATACCGATCGGCGACGATCTGCCGGCCGGTATGGCCGAGGCTGGCGCGGGTCATCACGGCGAGCGTCATGGTTCCGATGGCGCCGGCCGTCAGCGCATGGATCGCTGCACTCGTGGGAACGGCGTGGGCGAGAGTGGAGGCCCCGAGCAACAGCATCGCCACTGCAAGCCAGAGATAGCCAACATGCAGGATCAACAGGATCGGCTCCTTGACGGTCCGCACGCCACGCCACCGCATCATTCGGGCGGCAAGCAGGGCTCCCGCAGCGATCTGCGCGCTGCCTGTAGCGAGCGATTCCGGAACGGCCACCCAGAGGATCATGGCGACCGCCGTCGCCACGAGCGCCGCTTTATCGAGGCGCCCGAAGGTGGCGGGAAAGCGGGTGGCGCCGTCTTTGACCAGCCAGTTGCGGGTGAAGCTCGGGACGATCCGCCCGCCGATCAGCGCGATCAGCAGGGCAGCGACACCAAGCGCCAGCCGAGGTCCAAGGCCCGCAGGCACGAGCCCCAGGTTCTCCGCGTGATGCAGCGCGTTGGCGGCGCCGAACAGGGTGATCATCCCAGCGACCGGCAGGTTCTTCCAGTTACGTCCGGCGATGATCTCCCGCCACAGCGCCAAGGCCAGCACCGCTGGAAATGCGAGGTCGGCCGCCATCGCGAGCGACGGGACCGGGAGGAAGGCGCATGCGGCCCGGCCGGCGAGCCATAGCGCGACCAGTCCGGCAAGCGGCCAGCCGCTGAGTGGAAGGCGCCCCGTCCAGTTCGGAACCGCGGTCAGGACGAAGCCGGTGATGACAGCCGCGAGATAGCCGAACAGCATCTCGTGAACGTGCCAACCGAGGCCTGGAAACGGCCCGGAAAGCGCCCCGCCCGCTGCGTAGATCCAGAGCCAGGCCGGGATCGCCAGCCCCGCATATAGCGCGGCGAGGAAGAAGAAGGGCCGGAAGCCGTATTGCAGGATCGGCGGCATCGACGCGATGCGGCCGCGGCCGTCACGCGCGGTCTCGCCCGATTTGCGGAGGCTTCGCAGCACTGACCGGTCGTGCGCCGAGGAGTGTTGCGAGGCGGCCATCAGCTGTTTCCCGCCCCGGCAGCCTGCCGCGCCGCCAATGCCCCGCTGGCGGCGAAATCGGCGACATCCTGGAAGAGGCTGGCGATCTCGTGGAAGGCTGTCCGGTCCGGCTCTTCCGGCGTCAGTTCGTCGAGTTCGCAAAGCAGCGCCGTGACGATCACGATCGCATCGCGCATCCGGCGGGCATTGGCCAGACCTTCGGCGCGGCGAGCAAGGCCCTCTTCCGCGCCGATCCGTTCCAGCATCGCGTCGGCGGCGTCGCGGCAGCCGCAGTCGAGCCCTGCCTCGTTGAGTTCACGCCTCAGGCGCTCGACGATGCTCGCGCCGGAGTCCAGGCGAACCTTGCATTCGGCGGGAGTGGCTTGGGGATTGCGCATGGGGCTCGTCCTGAAACCAATGTGGGTCGATCAGCGCCGCCGTCCAGGTCCATCATCGAGACCACGGCGGCAGCGAAATGAAGCGAATTGGCCGCCGGCTGCCCGGCGGCCAATTGTTGGGGATGGCAGGCTATTCGCCGAGCATCCCGACCTTCTCCTCGACACCCTCGCGATAGATGTCCGGCTGCTCCGGCCCTTCCACTACCAGCTTGCCGATCAGGCCGCGCATGGCGCGCGACAGGGCGTGATCGACCAGGGCGTATTCGCCGGGGACCTCGACCTTGAAGTCGACCGCGGCAGCACCGCCGGGCGGGACGGTAAGGGTCTGCACGTCGGGCAGCGGTTCACCCGTCAGCGATCCGAGATTGTAGACCTTGTCGAAGATCTCGCCGATCACGTGGAAGCTCGAGGTCTTGTTCGGGCCGCCGACGCCGAAGTAGATGCGCACCGTCTCGCCGACCTTCGCCTTGAGCGCATTGTCGCCGGTCAGCGCCTCGGCGGCGCCGTTGAAGACGTAGTATTCCGGCTGCTCGTTGATCAACTTGTCGTAGCTCTCGGTAAGCTGCCCCTGCGTCCCGAGCGCTTCCTCCGTGTAGAGCTCGCCCTGCATGACGTAGAACTCATGGTCGACCGCCGGCAGGCCGCCTTCGGGCTCGACCAGGATCATCCCGTACATGCCGTTGGCGATGTGCTGGGCTGCCGGCCCCACGGCGCAGTGGTAGACGTAGAGGCCCGGGTTCAGCGCCTTGAAGGTAAAACCCTTCTCCTCGCCGGGTGCCGCGAGCGTGGCATGTCCGCCGCCGTGCAGGCCGGTAACCGCATGGAAGTCGACATTGTGCATGGCCACGCTGTCCTCGTGGTTCTTTAGAAGAACCTCGACGGTGTCTCCAACGCGAACCCTGACCAGCGGTCCGGGAACCTTCCGGTTGAAGGTCCAGTAATGATAGCTCGTGCCGTCCGCGAGCTTGCCGATGACCTCGACCGTCTCCAGTCCGACCCGAACCGTCTGCGGCCCGCGTTCACCTACCGTACCGGGAAGATCGGTCGCCTGGCGGATCACGTCAACGGGGGCTTCGGGCGTACCGAACTCGGCCACATGGCTGTGCTGGTCCGAAGGAAAGGCCGGGAAGGCAGTTGCCGCTGCGAATGCTGCTGCAGCGACCGTTGCGAAGAGGTACTTGCGGGTGCTCATGGCACGTGTCCTTCTGACCGCGTTGTTACGAAGGCACGTTAGGTCAGTGCGGAACGCCGCTCTTTGTGCGGGAACAAACAACGCAGAGATGGCGAGACTTCTCGGGAGCCGCAGCTACTGAACGCGTTTCGAGCAGCCCGATATGTAATCCGAGGAATGTGACCTCCAATTCAGGCTCCGATGATCTGGCGAAGATCAGGCGTCCCGGTTTCTGCGCGGGCATGTGACGTTAGGCCAACGCCGGTGATCCGGAATTTCGACACATCCAAGCTTGGCTTTTTGGGCATCCTATCTTACGGACCCGCTCATGAAGATCCTCGAACCGTACCGTGCCCGCATCGACGCTCTCGACGACCGGATTGTCGACCTGCTGGTAGAGCGCACGGGCATCATCCGCGAAGTCGGTCACATCAAACATGAGCACGGCATTCCCGCAGTGCTGCAGGACCGGGTCGACGCTGTCCGGGAACGGGCGGCCGCGCGAGCGCAAGCGAAGGGCCTCGACCCGGAACTCGTGCGCGAGCTCTACGCGCGGCTGATCGCGTTCAGCTGCAGCCTCGAGGAAACCATCAAGGATGAGTTGACGAACTCGCAGGCCCCTGATCGCCCCTGAAAGCTCCGGCTTCCGGAACCCAGCGCTCAGCCTCGCATAGGCGACCTCGTTGTCGCGCATAGCTCCCTGAGATCTGCCCCAAATTGGGCTGGTTCGGCGCGGCCGCTCGCACCCGAGGCGCGTCCCAGCGCTCGTCGGGGAGAGCCGCCCGCTATGGGAGCCCCACAACCCCCCAAAAAAGCAAAAACTATGCTCACCGAAATTTAGGAAGCAGCCTGGAAAAACACTCCACAAAACGCAAGAATGCACGGATAGATACTTGCTTATCTTCTTCGTCATTTGCGACGATTAGGAACTTAGCAACAAAACGCGCCTAAACACCACCACAACTGGATTTTGTCGTAAGTCTTGGTCTGGGGGGACAAGGCATGCGTTTCTGGACTGGATTGCATCTTATCTGGGCATCTTTCGCGCTGACGACTTTTGTGAAGACAAGTTCCTTTGCCGGGGCGACACTCGATGAAGTATTGAGAACCGGCGAGCTTCTGGCACCCTATCCAGAGATTTCCCCGCCGTATGTGCTGAAGGACAATAAAGGCAGACTGACCGGCTTCGACGTCGAAGTGTTGGGCGAAATCGGGCGACGTCTCGGAGTCCAGGTCAGATACGTCACCCGCGAGGACGGATCGAATTACAACTGGGAAGAACAGACCTCAGGTCGGTGGCAGGGCAAGTACGACATCGTGGTCAACGGCATGACCCCGACCGCCGAGCGTGCCGAGAAGTTGGTTTTCCCCGCAACCTATTACTATTCCCTGGGTGTGCTGACGGTGCACCAGCAGAACAGGACCATCAGGGCGCTCTCCGATGCGAACGGCAAGCGCATCGGCGTAGTGAAGGCCGCCAACAGCGAACTCTATCTGCGGCGCGAGTTCTCCGGGATCATCGACGTGTCGCCAGTGGCCTACCAAATCGAGAACCCAGTGATCGCGACCTACGATCAGGAGGACAAGGCCTTCGAAGCACTCGCCGACCGCGAACTCGATGGCGTGATGAGCTATCTGCCGGCGGCCGTGGCGCAGATCAAGAGAGGCAAACCCTTCCGGGTGATCGGGCAGCCAGCCTATCGCGTACCGCAGGCTGTCGCGATCATGCCGGGTGATCCAGAATTCGCCGACCTCCTCACGACCATCGTGGATGGAATGCATGCGGACGGCACTTTGAGAAACCTTTCGGTTGAGTGGTTCGAATTCGACCTGACAGGACGTGAAATACCGGGCGGCTGAGGTCAAGCCGGCTCCGCGGCCTTTGCGAAGAGCTCTTTTCCGTCCGCGGCCCGTCCGCTCAGCGGATGACCGGGAGTTGGCTCCACTGATGGTATGGCGGGGGCGAAGAGAGTTCCCACTCGAGCGTCGTGGCGCCTGGGCCCCACGGATTGGCACCCGCTATCCGCTTGCGCGCGAACGCTTCGGCCACGCCGATAAGGAACACGACCGTGCCGATCCCGGCGAGATAGGCTCCGTAGGATGAGACCATGTTCCATCCTGCATAAGCGTCGGGGTAATCGATGTAGCGCCTCGGCATGCCCGCGAGGCCCAGGAAGTGCTGCGGGAAGAAGACCAGGTTGACGCCTATGAAAGTCATCCAGAAGTGCACCTTCGCGAGCAGCGAGTTGTACATGTAGCCGGTCATCTTGGGGAACCAGTAGTACCAGCCGGCGAAGATCCCGAATAAAGCGCCAAGCGACAGCACATAGTGGAAATGGGCCACCACGTAGTAGGTTTGATGAAGCGCTCGATCCAGGCCTGCATTGGCGAGTTGAACCCCGGTGACGCCGCCCACCGTGAACAGGAATATGAAGCCGATCGCCCACAGGATCGGGGTGCGCAGAGTGATGGAGCCGCCCCACATGGTGGCGATCCAGGAGAACACCTTTATACCGGTCGGAACCGCGATCACCATCGTCGCGAAGGTGAAGTAGCGTTGCGTGTCGAGCGAGATACCGCTCGTGTACATGTGATGCGCCCAGACGATGAACCCGAGCACCGCGATTGCCACCATCGCGTATACCATGCCGAGATAGCCAAAGATCGGCTTCCGGGAAAAGGTCGAGATCACCTGGCTGACGATGCCGAAGGCCGGAAGAATCATGATGTAGACTTCCGGGTGACCGAAAAACCAGAACAGGTGCTGGTATAGGATCGGGTTTCCGCCGCCCTCGGGATTGAAGAAGGTCGTACTGAAATTCCTGTCCGTGAGCAGCATGGTCAGCCCGCCCGCCAGGACGGGCAGGGCCAGGATCAGCATGAAGGCGGTGATAAGCATGGACCAGGCGAAGAGCGGCATCTTGTGCAGCGTCATGCCAGGGGCCCGCATGTTGAAGATCGTGGTGACGAAATTGATCGCGCCAAGTATCGAGGAAGCCCCGGCGATATGGAGGGAAAGGATGGCGAAATCGACGGAAGGCCCCGGATTGCCCGACGTGGAATAGGTCGGGTACAGGAACCAGCCCGTTCCCGCGCCGTAGCCGCCAGCCGGGCCCCGCTGGAAGAAGGAAATCAGTAGCAGGGTGAAGGCCGCCGGCAGCAGCCAGAATGAGATGTTGTTCATGCGCGGAAAGGCCATGTCGGGTGCCCCGATCATGAGGGGTATCATCCAGTTGCCAAATCCGCCGATGAGGGCCGGCATCACCATGAAAAAGATCATGATGAGGCCGTGCGCCGTGGTGAACACGTTGTATAGCTGCTTGCCCTCATCGATGGCCGCATCCCCCTGAACCCCGAAGATCAGGTTGGCGAGCCAGGGGAAGACCTGGATGCCGGGCTCCGACAATTCCCAACGAATGAAGATGGATAGAACCAGGCCAACGAGGCCCGCCACGATGGCGAAGCACAGGTAAAGCGTGCCGATGTCCTTGTGGTTGGTGGATGCCAACCAGCGTCTGAAGAAGCCTCTGGGGGCCTCGGCCGCGTAATCGGAGAGCGCCGCGTCGGTCATGATCCCATCCCCATTCCTCGAGGGGCGAAGAGCCGACTCCGAACCGCACAAGGCGGGCCTTGTTCCCAAGTTCCAGCGTCCCTCAGGCTTCGAAGCGATGCCGCATCATGGTTCCACGCTCTCAATCTGCGGAGGTTCACATTTCGGCTGGAACCCTAGTCACATTGGCTAGTTCACGACGCAGAATCCCCTTCGCCGGCCCGATGCGCACCTGAGAGGGATGGAACCCGCCAATGCGACCTGAAGATCATCCACGCCCCAACCTGCGGCGTGACCGATTCATCTCGCTGGATGGCCGGTGGGAATTCGCACACGACGATGAGGATCGGGGACTAGCCGAGCGCTGGTTCGAGCGGACCGAGCCGTTTCCGCGCGAGATCGTGGTGCCCTTCCCGCCGGAAAGCAAAGCCTCTGGTTTGGACGAGAGCGGCTTCCATCCGGTGGTATGGTATCGCCGGGAGATCGAGCTTGACGAGACCGATCGCCAGGGCCGGCTGATGATCCATTTCGGCGCGGTGGACTACGAAGCCAGCGTTTGGGTGAATGGCCGTATGGCGGTACATCACAAGGGTGGACACACCCCCTTCTGCGCAGACATTGCCCCCCTCCTTGTTTCAGGCGCCACGCATGTCATTACGGTCAGAGCAGAGGACATGCCGCGCGATCTCCAGCAGCCCCGCGGCAAGCAATTCTGGGAAGAGAAGCCAGGCTACATCTGGTATCACCGCACGACCGGCATCTGGCAGCCGGTTTGGCTCGAGCCGCTGCCCCTGATCTTCATCGAGGAGCTTCGCTGGACGCCCGATGTGGACCGGTTTGGCGTCGCCATGATCGCGCGCCTGAACGCCGCCCCCCAGACGGGCTGGTCCATCCGGGTGCGGCTTTGCGGAGAGAGTCCAGTCGAAGTTCTCGCCGAAGACCTCTACCTGCTCTGCAGTCGGGAAATCCGCCGCGACCTGCTGCTCGACATCAGCGACGCAGCGATACGCCGGCGTCGCCAGTTGCTCTGGGGGCCGGACCATCCCAACCTGATCGACGCGACGGTAGAACTGCTCGATGCGAGCGGTTCCGTCATCGATCACGTCGAGAGCTATTTCGGCCTTCGCCGGATCGAACTGCGGGGTGGCCGCTTCATTCTCAATGGCATTCCGACCTTCCTCCGGCTTGTTCTGGCGCAGAACTACTGGCCAGATTCGCATCTGACCGCCCCCAGCCCGGATGCCCTGCGCCAGGAGGTGGAACTGACGAAATCGCTGGGCTTCAACGGCCTGCGCATCCACCAGAAGATCGAGGATCCGCGGTTCCTGTACTGGTGTGATCGCTACGGCATGCTGGTCTGGGGAGAGATGGCGAACGCCTATGTCTTCTCCGATTCCGCGGTGCAAATGCTGGTCAGCGAGTGGATGGACGCGGTGCGACGAGACTACAACCACCCCTGCATCGTCACCTGGGTGCCGCTCAACGAGAGTTGGGGGGTGCCGGACCTGGATCGGTCGGCGCAGCAGCGCCACTACGTGCGCGCACTCTTCCACCTGACACATGCGCTCGATCCGACCAGGCCCGTCATTGCCAATGATGGATGGCAGCATGCGGTGGGCGACATCTTTGGCGTGCACGACTACGCCCCTTCGGGCGACGTGCTGTACGAGCGCTATGGCGACCGTGCCAAGGTGATCCAAACCTTCCGGGAAGTCCGCCCGCATCATCACCCCCTCCTGGGTGAAGGGGGCACGCTGGGCGACGAACCGATCGTCATCAGCGAGTTCGGCGGCATTGCATTCAAGCCCGCGCATGAGGAGGACTGGTTCGGCTATGGGCAGTTCTCCGGGCCGGAGGAACTGCTCTCCGCCTACGAATCGCTGGTCAATGGCCTGCTCGAATCCACTGTGCTCGCCGGCTTCTGCTACACGCAGCTCACCGACACGGAACAGGAAACCAACGGGCTTCTCACGATCGATCGCAAGCCGAAGCTCGATCCGGAACGCCTGCGGCAAATCAACACCCGGCCGGCGAAGTCGGTCCCCAGCGAGGTTCTCGATGCGCTGATCAAGCAGGAAGTCGACAAGCGCCGTCGTGATCGCGCCGCGCCGAAGACCGAATGACGCCCCTACCGACCCGCTCCGAGTTGCGGCGCCTGAGCGACCCGGAGAAATTCTGGTGGGCGACCGGCATCGAGGACACGTTCATAACCGCCCCTCACCCCGTCACCGGGCGGAAATTGGACGAGTATGAACTGACGGATCACTACCGCCGCTGGCGAGAGGATCTGGACCTGATGGCCGAGCTTGGGGTGCCTGTGGCCCGATATGGCGTGCCATGGCACCGCATCCAGCCTGCTCCCAGGCAATGGGATTGGCACCACGCGGATGAACCGCTGGAGCGCATGCTCGATCTCGGGATTGCTCCTCAGGTCGATCTTGTCCACTACGGTTTGCCGCTTTGGATCGAGGGCGCCTACCTCAATCCCGACTATCCGCAACTGGTCGCGGATTATGCCGCCCGGCTGGCCGAGCGCTTCAAGGGCCGGATCTTCTGGTACACGCCGTTGAACGAGCCACGCATAACGGCATGGTATTGCGGGCGGCTTGGCTGGTGGCCGCCCTATCTCCACAGTTGGCGCGGCTTCGTCGCCGTCATGATGCAGCTGGCACAGGGCATCCAGTCGACGGTAGCGGCGCTGCGGACAGTCGACAGCGAGATCGTCGCATATCATGTGGACCCCACCGATCTCTACGAGGCGGCGAGCCCCGATCTCGAAGAGGAGGCGCAGCGCCGGCGCGAGATCGTCTTCCTGGCCCTCGATCTCGTTTCGGGCCGCGTGGACGACTTCCATCCTCTCCATTCATGGCTCCGGGCCAACGGAGCTGATGACGAGGTGCTGCGCAGTCTGCGGCGCGAGCCGACGCCCCCCGAGGTGATCGGCCTAAATCTTTATCCCCTATTCACGCACAAGAGGCTGGAGCGCGATGGACGGGGACGATTGCGAACCAAAATGCCCTACACCGAGCTTGGCCTGGTCGAGGGTGTAACTCGCCGCTACCACGACCATTATCGAGTTCCGCTCATGATCTCGGAGGTGGCGACCTCGGGATCGGTAGCGCGCCGCCTGGGATGGCTGGAGCGGTCGGTTTCGGCGGTTCGTCGCTTAAGGGCGGAAGGCTTCCCCCTCGTCGGCTACACATGGTGGCCTATGTTTGCGCTGGTCACCTGGGCCTGGCGTCAAGGTCGCAGAGATGTCGCGCAGCATCTGCTGCAGATGGGCCTTTGGGACCTTGATGCCGACCTGAACAGGATCCGCACGCCGCTGGTCGATGCTTATCGGACCCTGGTCTGCGGGGACACCGAAGCTGTCGGCCCGCTCCACAGCTGAAAACTATCCAAGAAGAGCCGTTCATGTTTCGCAGCTTCTTTCTGGCCGGTTTCGAAGGCTCCACGGGTTACAACCGCCATCGGGAATGGTTCGATCAGGTCGTGGCGACCGGCCACGACAAGACGGTCGAGCAGGACTATCGGAACCTCAGCGAGCTTGGGATCCACGCAGCGCGCGAGACGGTCCGCTGGCCGCTGGTCGACATGGGGCGCGGCCGCTACGATTTCTCCAGCCTGGAGCCGTTTGTCGAGTCCGCCAGGCGCAATCAGGTCGACGTCATCTGGGACCTGTTCCATTACGGCTATCCCGAAGGACTGGATCTGTTCGGGAAGGGGTTCGTTCCTCGCTTCGCCGACTATTGTTATGCGGTCGGCCGCTACATCGGCGTCCGCACTGAAGGCGCCTGCCTCTTCACGCCCGTCAATGAGCCGAGTTTCATGGCTTATGCTGGTGGCGAAAAGGGACTCTTCGCTCCCTACATCGAAGGCAGAGGGTGGGACCTCAAGGTTCAGCTCTGCCGGGCGGCATTGGCCGGGATCGAAGCCCTTTGGAGTGCCTGCCCGGACGCCCGCATGGTCAATGTCGATCCCATTTGCCGGGTCGCGGTGAACTCAGACAGGCCGCTCGACACGGCGGAGGCCCAGGATTTCAACGAGAGACTCGTGTTCCAGGCATGGGACATGATTGCGGGGCGCCTGTTGCCCGAACTTGGTGGCTCCAGAAGGCATCTCGATGTCGTGGGCATCAATTATTACTGGACGAACCAGTGGGAATGGGGTGCGACCGCATTGCCGGACGGACGCATCCCGCCTCTTGCCGATGACGATCCTCGGCGCCTGGGGATTGGCGAACTGACCCGTATGGTCTGGCAGCGTTACGGGGGCGAGGTCATGATCAGCGAAACCTCGCATGTAGGTCACAGCCGCGCCCCCTGGCTGCTTGAAGTCGCGTTGGAATCGGAGAAGCTCCTTCGGCAGGGAGTGCCGCTCATGGGCGTCTGTCTCTACCCGATCCTCGGAATGCCCGAATGGCACGAACCGGAGGTCTGGACGCCGATGGGCCTCTGGGACCCGATCTGCCATCGTGAACCCGACGGCGGACGGCTCATCTGCGAGCCGATGCTGGAGGCGCTGCAGTCGGTGCAGCACCTTAATGACCTGCAGGAAGCCGCCCAAAACGGCGAAATCGACCATCAGGAAGGACCGCCGAACGACAAGCGTCCCATTCCCTTCCGCCCGCGGAAACGGGCGGTGGCGACAGGCTTCCCGTTCCGTGCGGTTCGGCAGAAATACTGACCCGGGCAGTGTCGACTGCCGTCAGAGGACTGGCGTCCCTGGATGCTCGCCAGTCACCAGCAGCGGCATTACGAACGCCGCGACTGCAAGTAGCTCTCAGGCGACCTCAGGCAGCACCGGCTGATCGAGCCGGCATTTGGCAACGCCGTAGCGCCAGCGATGGTTCGTCGTCTCGCGCCGGCTCTGATAGAACAGCGTCAGTTCGCCATTCAGGATCATGACGGTGGAGTGGCCGTTCTCTCCGGCTTCGCCCGGATCGAGAACCGGGCCGACGGTATTGTACGGCCCCTCGACACTGTCAGCGATGGCGAAGAACACTCGCTGGCGGGTGCCCCGAGCGCCTTCCGGCAGGAAGCAGGTTGCGTTGAGCAGGACACGTCCATCGGGCAGCTCGACCAGTTGCGCACCCTCGATACCCCACTCATAGTCCGGATGCTCACGCGGATTGTGATGGGGCACGTCGTTGTGGTCGAGAATCTTGCCGACGCGCTCCCATGGACCGAACCAGGAGTCGGACATGCTCTTGGCAAGATAGACGTCCGGCTGCGGGACCCGCGTGAACTTGGGCATGCCCGAATAGACAAGGTACCGCTGCCCGCCGATCACGGCGGGATGCGGATCGTAGATTCCGTCCTCGTCGGTATCGGGGATGGCGAGTAGCGCCGGCGGCAGCACCACCCACTGGAACCCGTCATTGGATACCACATGCTCGCAGCGTCCGCCCGACTTCATGAATTCGGTCTGGATGAACATGTGGAAGATGCCGTCCTCGAAGATCACGCCGGGCGCCGCGACGCCGGAGCCGGTGACGGGCAGCGCAATCGGCTCATGCTCGGTCCACGGGCCGAAGATCTCCGGCGCGGTGGCATGCAGGATCTTCCAGGTCTCGCTCGTCACCGTGCCGCTCGAACCGAACATGTGCCAGAGCTTGCCGTCAAAGACCGGACACGGGTCCTTGATGTCGTCCACGGCGATCGGATCGAATAGCGGAAATACGTTGGTTGCAAAGCTGATCTTCATGTCACCCACCCGAAAGCAGCCCCGGCATCTTTGGCCATGTTTGTCCGTTCGGATCATGCCGAACGAATTTGGGCGCCCCGCTTCTACAATTTGCTGGCCTTTGTGTTCTCCATAATGGCGGCAATGGGGCGAACGAACGAAAATCCTTGCCGAATGCAGGAATGCCGCAGCCCCTTCTGCCGCTCGTGAGCCGTCCTCGCTCGACCGACATATAGGCATTCACTTAGCTGATCGCAGCATGCGCTGTTGCCACAGTAGCTTCGCGCACGGCCTCGCACCTTGCCGAAAGCCAACCTTCGTCTCCTGCTCTGTTCACGATTCCGAGTTAGGCTGGAACAACTTGATCATCATCAAGTTAGATTGGCGAATTCCCGCCAACTGACGAGAACCGACCGATTCAATATTTCCCTCCTATCGCGGAAATCGTAGATGGAACGCATCATAGATTGCCCTCTACAAAAACATACCGACTACTACAGTTCATTATTATTATGCTTCTCTCATCTAAGATGGAATTTTGTTTTCCAGAGACCACAACATATTCTCACTAGAGCAGCAAAGAACCACAGGATAATCTTCCTTGAAGAACAAATTCGAGAAGATTGCAGTGCGCCTTCATTGCACCTGAACCAAGCGGGCCGCTTTATAACGATCGCAACCCCGGTTCTGCCGCACGGAACCGGCGAGTCCGAGGCAATGGAAATCCAGCGCCATTTGGTGGACGAGTTGCTGGCGTCCGAAAGCTATGACCGGCTCGTCACCTGGTACTACACGCCGATGGCTCTGCGCTTCAGCGATCACATCGAAGGCGATCTATGCGTCTATGACTGCATGGACGAGTTGTCCGCCTTCAAGAACGCGCCTCCGGAACTCGTGCGGCTTGAGAAGGTGATGTTCGGCCGTGCCGACGTGGTCTTTACCGGCGGCCAAAGCCTCTACGAAGCGAAGCGCGCCCATCATCGCGCAATCTACCCCTTCCCGAGCAGCATCGACGTCGCGCATTTCCATCGGGCGCGGCAGTCGATCGCCGATCCGGCCGATCAGGCTCACGTGCCGCATCCACGCGTCGGGTTCTTCGGCGTGATCGACGAACGCCTGGACATCGACCTCGTCGCGTACAGCGCCGAGGTCATGCCGGACGTCCAGTTCATGATGATCGGGCCGGTGGTGAAGATCGATCCGGCGACTTTGCCACAACGCGCCAACATCCACTGGCTCGGCGGCAAGCAATACGCGGAACTGCCTTCCTATCTCGCCAACTGGGATGCCGGCTGGATGCCGTTCGCGCTGAACGAGTCGACGCGTTACATCAGCCCGACCAAGACGCCGGAATTTCTTGCCGCCGGACTGCCCGTCGTATCGACTGCGATCGTGGACGTTGTTCGGACCTACGGCGCGCAAGGGCTCGTATCGATCGCCGATGCAGACGATGTCGTCGAGAAGCTGCGCGACATACTCTCGCGACCCCGCGGACACCACTGGGCAAAGACCGATGCCTTCCTTGCCGGAACGTCGTGGGACAGGACGTGGGAGGGGATGGCGGCCCACATGGCCACGGCCTCCGCCCTGAAGAACGTCATCCCTCTGCGCCGAGGAGCCTGACCATGTTCGACTGGCTTATCGTCGGGGCGGGCTTCGCGGGAAGCGTGCTCGCGGAGCGGATCACATCGCAACTCGGGCAATCGGTGCTCCTCATCGACCGGAGAAGACATGTCGGCGGCAACGCCTACGACTGCTACGACGATGCAGGCATCCTCATCCACCGCTATGGACCGCACATCTTCCATACCAATGCGCAGTCGATCGTCGACTATCTCTCGCAGTTCACGCGATGGAGAGACTACGAGCATCGCGTCCTGACTGCGGTGGACGGGAAACTTCTGCCAATCCCGATCAACCTCGACACCATCAACGGGCTGTACGACCTGAACCTGACCTCCGAGGAGTTGGAGCAGTTCTTCGCCTTGAGGCGCGAGAAAGTCGATGAGGTGAAAACCTCCGAAGACGTCGTGGTCAGCACCATCGGCCGCGAGCTCTACGAAAAATTCTTTCGCGGCTACACCAGGAAGCAATGGGGCGTTGATCCCTCGCAGCTCAGCAAGTCGGTGACTGCGCGTGTCCCCACCAGGACGAACCGCGACGACCGCTACTTCACGGACGGCTTCCAGAAGATGCCGCTGCACGGCTACACGCGCATGTTCGAGCGCATGGTGGACCATTCGAACATCAAGATCATGCTGCAGACGGATTTTCGCGAGATCCGCAACCAGATCCCCTACCGGCGGCTCATCTATACCGGACCGATCGACGAGTTCTTCGACTGGAAGCTGGGACGGCTTCCCTACCGCTCGCTGCACTTCAAGCATGTGACGCTGGACAAAGAGAATTTTCAGCCGGTCGCGGTCGTCAACTATCCGCAGTCGGAGTTATACACCCGCATCACTGAATACAAGCATCTCACCGGCCAGATTCATCCGAAGACCAGCCTGACCTACGAGTTTCCCAGCGACGTAGGCGATCCCTACTATCCGGTTCCGCGGGCGGAAAACGAGGCGCTCTACAAGCGCTACGAGGCAATGGCGATGGCACGTCCCGACGTCTGGTTCGTCGGCCGGCTCGCGACCTACCGCTATTACAACATGGACCAAGTGGTCGGGCAGGCGCTTGCCACGTTCGGCCGTATCCAGAAGGCGCTGCATGCCGAAACAACTGCGGGGTTTAGCGCGATAACGGAAGCCGCCGAGTAGCGTCTCAGCGCAAACCGATCCGTCTTGGGAGCCGGTCCGGTAGATCGCGCCTGAGCCGGATCATGGCCGCTGGAGCGGTGGCGTGGCATATTCTCCGGTCCCTCAAGCGAACCCTGATCTCACATGGTGGAACCAAGGCGGTTGCTGTCTCTTCTGCGGTTCACAAGTGCGCGGACGGCGGATCGGTATGACACATCCCAAGAAAGCAGGGGCAGTCGAGGTGGTTGGCAGAGAGCCACTCCGGCCCAGCAGAATGCCTGCCGCCGACGAACCGGAACGTGGTGGTCGCAGTCTGCCGGCCGCCGCGATCGCTGCACGACTTATCGAACGGGCAAATGCGGCTGGCCGACGCGATCTTTTGTATCTCGCCGGCAGTGAAGCCGCCGCCGACGAGGTAGCCCTCGCCTTCAAGAGCTTGCGCCCCGAGACGGAGGTCATCGTCATCCCGCCCTGGGATTGCCTGCCCTACGACAGTGCCCTGCCCTCTCGCGAATGCATGGGACGACGGGCCAGCGCCATCGAGGCCCTGTCCCGGCCCGCGCGGACAACGCGGCTTCTCGTGACCTCCGTCGAAGCCGCACTCGGCCGCGTGCCCTCAGCAGAGGCTCTGTCGCCCGGATTCAAGACGCTGTCGGTCGGCGATGAACTGACCCGTGAAGCCTTGCTCGCCGACCTGGAGCGCGCCGGCTACATACTGGATGAGCGCGTGGACGAGGCGGGAGAAGCAGCTTTTCTCGGCCAAGTGCTCGACATCTTCCCCTCCGCTGCCGAGCAGCCTGTCCGCATCCTGCTCGATGAGGAAGACGACATCATCGAGATCCGCACCTATGACCCGCTCTCGCAACGCACCCAGAGCAACCTCTCTTCTATGCGAATACCGCCCGCCTCGGAACTGATAGCCGATGCGCCGGAGGAGACCGGCGCACGCGGACGCGTAAGCCTTGAGCAAATGCTACTGCGAGTTGGGGTCGAACTCAGGACAGTGTTCGACCTTTTGCCCGAGGCGGCACTTGTGACCGCGCCAGGCTTCCAGGATCGGCTGGCTACGGCATCGGGACTGGTCGCCGAATCGCGGCAGGCGCGGGCGGATGTAGATGGCGTGAGCGCGCATCAGGAGCACTTCTATCTAAGCGACAAAGAGGTCACGCTAATCATTGAGGAACGCGGCGCCGAGACGCTGGACGTCGGCGGCATCGAAGGCTTGCCCGACTTCCTGCTGCAAGCCGACCCGGCCGGCGCCGTGGCGCGGTTCATATCGGCGGCATTGGAAACAGGCCCTGTCCTCCTTGCCGGTACGGCTTCCGAACTCGCGCGCATGGAACGGGGGCTGGCACGCCGGCTCGAGCGCAAGCCGGACGCAGTGGAGCATTGGTCGGACGTGATTGCTGCCGAAGCCGGTTCGCTTCTGGCAGCGCCGTGGGACCTCGAACATGGCTTTGTCGACCGCCGAGCAGGCTTTGCGATCGTCGCCGCGCCTGACCTGTTCGGGGCGCGGCTGTATCACGGCCGGGGGGCAGCCGAGGCCGAACTGGCAGCCGAACCGGAGTTGGACGTCGGCGACGTCGTCATCCATGAGGACCATGGCGTGTGCGTGCTTCGCGCACTGGAAACCGTCGAGGTCGACGGCGTCAGCCGCGACACGGTGCGGCTGGAGTTCCACGAAGGCGCGTCCCTGCTCGCCCCGGTGGGGGAGTTCGGCCGCATCTGGCGCTATGGCGCGGACGAAGGCACGGTTACGCTGGATCGCCTGAAGGGCGACGCCTGGAACAAGCGCAAGGCGCTCGTGAGCGCCGAGATCGACGAGGCGGCCGGGCAACTGGTGGAGTTGGCGCGGAAGCGAGAAGCGGGCGGCGCCGACAAGATCGTGCCGCCGCGTGCGGCCTATGCGCGATTTTCCGCACGCTTCCCCTATCCGGAGACACCGGATCAGCAGACGGCGATAGCGTCCGTCCTCAACGATCTCGCTTCCGGCAAGGCGATGAACCGGCTGATCTGCGGCGATGTCGGCTTCGGAAAGACCGAAGTGGCGTTGCGCGCCGCCGCCGCTGTGGCGCTTTCAGGCAAGCAGGTTGCGGTGGTGGCGCCGACGACTGTGCTCGCCCGCCAGCACTACGAGACCTTTCGCCGCCGGTTTGCGGGCACCGGCGTGGAAGTGGGTCACCTGTCGCGGGCCGTGGGCACTGCCGAAACGAAGCGCGTTCAGGAGGGCCTGGCGAGCGGCAAGATCGGGCTGGTGGTCGGCACCCATGCCGTCGCCGGAAAGAATGTCTCCTTCAAGCATCTCGGGCTCGTTGTCATCGACGAGGAGCACCGCTTCGGCACCAGGCTGAAGGAGAATTTGCGCAGCCTGAAGCCGAATCTCCATGTGCTCACCATGAGCGCCACCCCGATCCCGCGCACGCTACAGGGCGCGATGGTCGGTATCCACGAAACCAGCACGCTGGCGACCCCGCCCGCCCGGCGGCGTCTGGTGCGCACCTCTCTGGCCGAATTCGATCAGGCGGCGGTGCGTACGGCATTGCTGCGCGAAAAGCGCCGCGACGGACAGAGCTTCTTCGTCGTGCCGCGCATCGAGGACATCGACGGTCTCCGCAAGGAATTCGCCCGCATCGTGCCGGAGCTCAGCCTGCGCGTGGCCCATGGCGAGTTGGAGATCGCCGAGTTGGACGAGACGATGGTGGGCTTCGCGGATGGCGATGGCGACGTCCTGCTTGCCACCAACATCATCGAAAGCGGCCTCGACGTGCCACGCGCCAACACGATCTTGGTCTGGCGCCCCGATCGCTTCGGCCTCGCCCAGTTGCACCAGATACGCGGCCGTGTCGGGCGGGGCCGCCCCCAGGGCTTTGCCTATCTTCTCACCGAACCCGGGCAGGAACTCGCGTACGAGACCCGCTCCCGACTCTCCACCCTTGTGGCATTCGACCGGCTGGGCTCCGGTCTCGCGATCAGCGCGCGGGACCTCGACCTGCGCGGCGCAGGCGATCTCGTGGGAGACGACCAGGCCGGACACATGAAACTGATCGGCGTCAGCCTCTATCAGCACCTGCTTGCCCGCGCGGTGCGGATAGCGCGCGGCGAGAGGCTCGAAGTCGAAGTGGAGCCCAGCATCGAGCTGGAGATGGCTGGCGCTCTGCCCGAGGGCTACGTGTCAGAATCGCTGGTGCGCCTGAATCTCTACTCGCGCCTGCAGCGGCTGGAGGATCCGGTAGAGATTTCGGCGCTCGAGGACGAACTGATCGACCGCTTCGGCCCGCCACCAGAGGAAGTCAGGACCCTGCTGGACATCGCGTTGATCAAGTTGCGCGCGGCGCAGGCAGGCGTGTCGGCCGTGAGGGCCGGACCGAAGGCGATCGCCGTCGTTTTTTTGGAGCAGCCTGATGAGAAGACATGGGCACGCTGGGAGAAACGTAGGCGCTTGTCCAGGCGAGGTAACCGCCTCGTTGCCGAGACGAGCACCGCGCCCGGTCCCAAGCGGCTGGATCGCACCCGGCGATTGCTGGAACTGATCTCGGCGAAAAGACCGGTGCGCTGAGGCGGCTGCATCGCATTCCCGGCTAAGGGCGAAATGCCGATGCCTATAGTGCGGAAATCGGCGTTCCGACGGTATCCTGCAATCGTTTGCCTTCTCCGCGTCTGGAAGCGGATGCGATCACGTCACTGTCGCGCGAACGTGTCCAAGAATCCGGTACGCTCCTGCTCCGACTCTTCCGGCCAAAGCGTTACTCCTGAAAGCGGTGCCAATATAATAACTTCCGGGACCGTTTGAATGTTCAACCTTGGAGAGGTGATGGAGACTGATATGAGACCTCATCTCGTGTCCCTCATGCGTCGGGGCGCAATAGCCATCGGCGTTGTCGCAGGGTTGGCAGCACCGGCCCTGGCTAGCCCATCGGGATTGGCAGCCGGAACGAGTCTTTCCGGCCACGATATCAGTAACTCGCTTCCCATCGTGCAAGTGCGCGGGGGTGGTGGCGGTGGCGGTCACGGCGGTGGCCATTTCTCTGGTGGCGGCGGCCATATGGGCGGTTTCGGGCACATGGGAGGCTTCGGACACATGGGCGGCTTCGGTCATATGGGCGGCTTCGGCCATCCCATGATGGGCCGCGGGTTTGATCACTTCCATGGCAACCGCTCCTTCCACGGCAACCGTTTTGCGCATGCGCGCTTCTTCCATAACCGTTTCAACCGATTCCACCGCTTCAACAATAACTTCTTCGACGGCGGTGATGGCGACTTCTTCCTAGGCGTTGGTTTTCCCTACTATGGGCTCTCCAACAATTACTGCTTCTACGATTATTATGGGCGCTACGTCTGCCCATATTATCCGTACTAAGTAGTTCGTCGCTCGACAGGGGTGGGAACACTACGGTGGCGAGGATCTGAGGCGGGCAGCCGCGCCACCGCTTAAGCAGTGTATTGGCCGAGGCGTCAGGCTCTGCGAGTGGGATGGGACTGACTACAGTTAGTATTGCGGGAGCCTGCCTCCCGGCCCTGTCGGGTCAATTCGAGGCCAGCCGTGGGCGTGCCCCAGCCGGACGGTTGGCATGGGGCGCCGTCAGCCGCTCCAGCATGAATGCATAGAAGAACAGCGAGGCGGCCGAGCCGAATGCCCTGCCTTGCGAGATCTGGAACAGGCCCAGTCCGCCGAACAGCAGCATCAGCGGCAGATTGTGCATTACCCGCAGCGCGCCATAGGCGTTCCAGAAATTCTCGGACGCAGGCCCGAGGATCTCGCCGCGCGCGGCCTGTAGGGCGCCCAGGACAACGAGCCCTGACGCCGCGGTTTTAGGGGATACAACGATTCTGCGCGTTGCGGGTGCCGGAGGTACCCTGCGCACTTCGAAAAGTCCGCGTTCGGCGGCGAACTCCTGTATCGACTGCGGGTCCGTCGTATGTTCGATGAGGACGCTGCCGGTGGACGGGTTGACGATCACCGCGCTGATCTCCGGATGCTGCGAGAGCGTTTCGATCGCAGAGCGGAAGAACGACTGATTTCCGCGCAGGCCCGGCACTCTGACCCGCAGGCGCCCGGTAAGCTCGTGTTCGACAGTAGCACTTGGCAGCATCGGTTGCCTCGCTCCCAACGATCCGATCCCGGAAACGTCCACATTGCGACACAAGTGCGCCCGGCAGACGCCCAATCTCAGCCTCATTACACTGCATTGAGGGCCGGATGTTGGCGGTTCGGACACGAGCACCATTTATTGGCGCAACAGAGGGCAATGCATGCCGCCGGAAATGATGACACCACAGACCACGAGCACCTTTCCGCAGGGCTTCACACTCAAGAACGAGGCCCTGCAGCGCCGGCGCCTTCGGCGCAACCGCGTCCTCGCCAACACGCTCCTCGGCACCATGGCCGGGATCACATTCGCAACGCATCTGGTCGAGGCGCCGGGCTTCGCTGTCCTGCTGTTGCGGGCGGGAGCCGAAGCGGGCGTCGTCGGCGGACTGGCCGACTGGTTCGCAGTGACGGCGCTCTTTCGCCATCCGCTCGGAGTTCCGATACCGCACACGGCGATTATCCCGAACAGCCGTGAGCGCATCGCGCGCACACTTGGCGTTTTCATCGAGCAGCATTTCCTGACCCCGGAGGTGGTGCTCGGCAAGCTGCGCGCCCTACGGATAGGCCGTCGTTTCGCCGTCTGGCTCGGCCGTCGGTCCACCGCTGCGGGGATCGCCGACACGATCATCCAGGCGATGCCATACGTCATCCGCTCGCTGGGCAAGCGGGACTTGCTCGAGTTCGCCAATCGCACCCTGGGAGAGCAACTGCGCCGCACAGACATCACCCCGGTGCTGGCCCGTATCGTCGAGGCGTTGACCAAGAGCGGCGAAGCGGACGTCGTCTTCGATCAGACCCTCGGGATGGCCGAGAAGATGCTGCAGGAGAATTCCGAACGGATCGAAGAGATCGTCCAGCAGCGCAGCCGCTGGTGGATTCCGAGTGCAATCAACAAGCGCATTGCCAATGCGATGATCTCGGGCGTGCTCGAGGTGCTGCAGAATCTCCGAGAGCCGGAAAGCGAAGCGCGGCTGAAATTCCGGGAATCCTTGTCCGATATCGTGGAGAAGTTGCAGACCTCTCCGGAACTGCAGGATCAGATCAATGCTGCCAAGAACAGGCTGCTCGACCATGCCGACGTGCAGGCCTGGATCGGCTCGATCTGGACCGATCTCTCCGCCGTGTTGCTGCAGGATCTGGAGTCGCCATCCTCGAAGACCCGCGAAGCTCTGGAAAGTGTGCTCGTTCTGATCGGTCAGGCCCTCCTCTCCGACGAGGCCATGCAGAAGCACATCGACTCCGCCTTGGAACGCCTTTCGCTTCATATTGTCAGGTTCCGAGGCGAAATCGGTTCGTTCTTCTCGGATGTCGTCATGAAGTGGGACACCAAGGCTCTCTCGGACCGCCTCGAACTGCTGGTGGGCAGCGACCTGCAATATATCAGGATGAACGGAACCGTGGTCGGCGCGCTTGTCGGCTGCCTGCTTTTCCTGATGACCCAGGCAATCTCCTGAGCGACACATATTGCCGCTCAACTGTCATTAATCCTTCGTAAAAACCGGCTATTGGGTTCGCCGACGAGCCACGCAGTCGGCTGAAACTGAGACCAGCAAGCGTAATGCATCCTCGCCTGAAGGCCCATATCATCCACCGCATTCCCGGCCGCATGCGGATCCAGATCCCCGCAGCACGGCACCAGGAACAGTTCTTCGCCGGCCTCAAGCAGCAGTTGAACGCCATACAGGGCGTGCGAAACGTGACCGTCAATCCGGCGGCGGCGAGCGTCACGATCGAGCATGACAGGAACCTCGACCCTCTCGGCGGATGGACTCCGGCTCTGAAAACGGGTCCGGCGGCCGGCAACGCCGAGCCGAGCACCTGCCCGTGCTGCGGCGCAAACCCGGGCAGCAACTCCGTCAGCCATGGGACCGAGTTCGACCTCGTTTCACTGGTGACGAAGCTGATGCCGATGGTGCTGCCGAAGCACCCGATCGTTCAGGTGGCGGAACTGGTGGCCGAGCCGGTCCTTCGTGCCATCATCGGCTCTGCGGCCGAGCGGCCAGACCAGACTTTCTTCCTGTCGAATCCAGTAGCATCTAAGACTGTCCTCTTGCCTGCCTAGGCGGGCTGGTCGCCCGGCCAGGCGTCCGGTTCTGCAGTCACGTCGCGTCTCCAGGTGAACTGGTCGCCGGGGCCGATCGAGTTCAGTTTGTTCAGTTCCATGGCTATGAACGGAAGCACCCCGCCAGCGAGTGTCGTCGCGGCGTCTCTCGCGCTCAATCGCGATACACCGAGCAGGCCCCTCGCCACCGGCAGCAGCAACGCAATCAGATGCACGCCGATCGAGCCGCCCACGATCGCGGAAAGCGCATTGTTTCTCGGCGGCGCGGTGGGTCCAAATATGCCGTGCTCCTCCGAACGTGATGTCAGGGCGTGCAGCAGTTGCGCGAGCATGATGCTGCCGAACGTCATCGTCCCTGTCTGCGGTGCGTTTGCGCCGTAGCGTCGCCAGCCGACGAGGGTCGACGCCAACGCACCGGCACCAAGCATGGCAGCCTGAGCTGCCGTGCCGGCAATGTCGTCGCGCCCCAGCACCGGGGCGTCGGCTTCCATCGGCCCCTGCTCGAGAACATCGGCCTCGGGTGCTTCCATCGCGAGGCCAAGACCGGGCAGCACATCGGTGATGAGGTTGATCCACAGCAACTGCATCGGCGAAAGAGGAGCACTCATTCCGGCCGCGGTGCCGCTAAGGACAAGCAGCACCTCACTCAGGTTTGTGCTCACGAGGTAGCGGAGCGCCTTGCGGATGTTCCGGTGCGTGGTGCGGCCGGTCACGAGTGCCGGCAACAGGCCATCGAGCCGATCTGAGGTGATGAGGATGTCGGCGATCTCACGGGTTGCCGCGGCAACGTCCGTCTCGGCCACCGCAATGCTGACATTGGCAGCTCGAAGCGCCGGGCCGTCGTTCACTCCATCACCGACCATCGCAACGGTTGTGCCGGCGGCCTGCAACGATCTCACTATCTGCAGCTTCTGCGCGGGGCTTACCCGGCTGAATGCCTGTGTGTGCCCCGCAACTTCACCAAGTTCGGCAGGGGTCAGGCCTTCCAGTTCGGCCGCATCTGTCACGCGAATCGCGCCTGGGCCATTCAGGTGGATGCGCTCGGACACGGCAATTGCCGTCGGCCGCTGATCCCCAGTGAGCATGATGGTCTGAATGCCAGCCTCATGCAGCCTGCTCATCAGTTCGCGTATGCCAGGGCGGATCTGGTCAGCCATGCCAACGAGCCCGATCCAGGTAAGGTCCTCGACCGGCCGATCCTGGACGCCGCCATCCTGTCCTTGCAGTTGCCTTTCCGCCATTCCAAGCACCCGCAGGGCCTGGGATGCCAGTTCGAGGTTCCGCTCTTCGATGCGTGCCCGGCGCTCCGGAGTCAGTTCCTGCTCCGTGCCGTCGGGAAGCATTTGGAATCGGCAACGTTCCAGGACGTCGTCGGGACTTCCCTTCACGGAGACCATCTGTCCGTGCGCCGACACATGCGTGGTCGCCATGAAGCGATAGGCTTCGGATCTGTGCTGAACCTTGGTGCGCGGAAATTGCTGCCGCAGCGCTGCGACGTCAATGCCGCTGTCGAGGGCCGACTGGACGAGCGCGCACTCGGTGGGCGACCCATCAAGGGTCACGCTGGTTCCTTTGTGCACGATCTGAACGTCGCTGCAGAGCGCCCCCACCTGGAGCAGGCGCTGTAATGCCGGCTTCTGATCGAGTTCGGCCGGCCTCCCATCCTGCCCCAGAACGCCTCCCGAGCTCGAATAGGATTCTGTGGCGATCCTGATCTGCTCCACATTGATGCGGCCCAGCGTCAAGGTCCCTGTCTTGTCGAAACAGATAGTTTGCACTGCCCCCAAGGTTTCGATCGCCGCCAGTCGCCGAACGTAAACGCCGCGTTTACGCAGTGCCTCCACACCAAGGGCCAGAATCGTGGTGGCCAGCAGCGGCAGACCTTCCGGCATCGCGGCAACGGCGATCGACAGTGCCGAACGGATCATCGGAATGAGGCCCTGGCCGCGCAGAAGGCCCACGCCCGCGATCACCGCGCCCGCAGCCAAGGTCACCCATCCGAGTTGTCTGCCCAGATCGCCTAGCTGTCGCTGGAGAGGTGTTTCGGGGCGGGCAGTGCTGGTAACAAGACGTTGGATCAGCGCAGTTTGCGTGGACGAGCCGGTCGCGACCGCCAGCGCACGCCCTCCGCCACCCGTAATGATCGTTCCGCAGTACAGCATGTTGCTGCGAGCCCCGAGCGGTGTCGTCCAGTCGCCAATCGGCTCAGGGTGTTTGGATACAGGCATGCTCTCGCCGGTGAGCATTGCTTCGCTCACGCTCAATCCCTGCGCCGAGATCACACGCGCGTCGGCCGGAACCACATCGCCGCGTCGCAACGAAATCACGTCGCCCGGGACAATCTCTCTGACAGGCACCCCTATCGAAACCCCGTCGCGCAAAGCCTGAGCAGTCCGGGAAGCCTGGGCGCCGAGACTCCGTATGGTCGCCTCCGCACGAGATTCGGTCTTGAAACCGATTGCGCCGTTCATGCCAACGACCGCGAGGATGGCGACGGCTTCAAGCAAACCGCCGGTGAGCACCGAAACTGCCGCCGCACCGAGAAGAATAGCGACGGGCAGGCTCTGGAACTGGCTTGCGAGGATGCTGGCGCTCGAACGCGGCTGGACCGTCTGGGTTACGTTCGGACCCGTCTCGGCCAGCCGCTGGCATGCATCGCGCCGGCTCAGGCCTTCGGCGGAACTATGCAGCGCAGCGAATGTCTGGTCCCGAGTAAGAGTATGCCAGACCGGGCCGGTGTCGGAGGAAACCGCACCAGGAGCGGTGATCTCCCTCTGAATGCGGGCCCTCAGATATTCCAGGATGGAATGCAGCGGTGTGGCTGCCTCGTGCTCGATCAGGATGTTCCCTGTCAAATCGCTCGCGGTGAGCCTGGATACATTTGGGGCCATCCGGCCCAGGCGCTCCAGCGCATCCTTGACGACTGGTGAACCCTGCAGGCCATCGACCTTCAGGCGTGCTCGCCCCGGGATCGACGTATGCAGTGGGACAATGGATAAGGAGGATGGACTGTGCACCCTCTCAAATCCCAAAAGACATCCAGAAAGCACGCATTACGGCACCTGAGCACATGCGCGGGCCTCGAGCCGAATGGTCGACGGTGAGTCGTGAAAATGGGAACATCATCGCGTGCGCGGGCCGCGTGGGCACGTCATAGCACGGTGGTTAGCACCAGCCATTTGCCTTGCGGCGAACCCGGCTCAGCGCTGAGCTATTTGCCAGGGCTCACGTTGTCGTAGCCGCGCCTGTGCCTCTCGGCTCGGATTCCCTGCGGGTGCGACGTGCGGTGGTCTGCTCCGCCTGCCCGTTCGTCCTTCCTGCCATGTCCGACCTGGCTTCGGCTATCATGTCGGATGTCCACTCATTAGCGTCGGCAAGTGCCGCCCGGCCCTGGTCGTAAGCCATCACCCCGGCTCTGACGACAGCCTTCGAGATAGGACGAAGGAGTGGCATTAATACCGGAGCGACAATTGCGGCTCCGATCCCGACGGCAATGCCTGTGCCAACGTTGCCGCCCTTGAACATGTCTTCGAGTACCGACATCAGAGAACTCCTGGTTGGCCCACACCCCTGTTGTCGCCCACCACCCCGTTTCGACTGCATCGGTGCATTTCGCCAGACCCGAGACTGGCCGGTGCGCAGTGCTATGCCGCCATCTCGGAGCTTGGTCGCTCCTCGGAGGCCCTCTGGGTCTCGGCCATTTCAGCGCGCGCTTCCGCCACGATGTCGCCGGTCCGTTCATTGAGCTCCGCCAATGACACCCGCGCCTGGTCATAGGCCACAAGGCCCGCCTTGATCATGGATTTCGCAAACGGCCTCAGGATCGGCATCACAACAGGTGCTATCACGGCTGCTCCGACCCCGATCGCCAAGCCCGTGAGCAGATTTCCTGCCTTGAACTCCATGTGTCTCCTCCTTTGAGGTTTACCGCGTCGAACGATATGGACAGGGACCGCTGAGCGCCAAGTTACACCTACAGCTAGATGCATCCATCCCACCAGTAACGCTGCAATATTTTGCGATCTTCGCACTGATCGACAGTACAATTGCTAAGTTACTCAATCACACTTCGCAAATGTGTCAGCAGTCTAAGAATTCAATACCCACCTACATTACTCATAAGGACACTCGATACTTGCCGATTCGCTCCCAGCGTTTAGCAATCCGGAGGCAGTCGCTGGGCTCACCACACGATGCTCCGCCTGCGTCCAATTGAAGGCACACCGTGACCTCGCATGATGTATCCGGCTGCCATGAGGCGCAACATCCTGCATGAGCGCTTCAACGAGATGTGAGGTGAGAGGTCAGACGAGGCCCGAGGACCGCAGGGTGGAACTCGGGCCTTGCCTGCTCATGCCGCTTCGGCGGGCCTGATGTTCTGGTTGAGGCTGAAGAAGTTCGTCGGATCGTATTTCCGCTTCACCTCAACCAGCCGAGAATAGTTCTCGCCGAACGATCTCCTCACCACCTCATCGGCCATCTCACTCTGGAAGTTCAGGAAGTGATCGCCGCTGGAATGGGGCTCGAGCGCATCATAGAAGGTCCTCGCCCATTGAATGTGCTCCGCACTCTCGGCGGGATCCAGCCATTGGGCGATGATGCCGATGTTGTACTCGGCACGTCTCTGGGCAAAGGCAGACTCGCTGGGCCCGACGCGGCCCGGCGCACCGCCGTAGAACTCGATCACCACGGCCGACATCGGAGATCTTATCCGGTTACCGTGCTCGACCAGAAGGTCGGCCACCTCATCGGTGAGCCTCGGCACGAAGCTCGCCTTCCAGTAATTGTACGAGCCGTCGGGGAAGGCGGGATCGAGCAACTGCTGCATGGCCGGGAACGGCATCGGCTGGACGACATCGGCGAGCGGTGGACCGAAGGCCCGCAGCGGCTCCAGCACGCGCTCTCCCTCCGACATGGGACCGGACCAGCAGCAGATGATCGCAATGACCGGCACGCCGTCCGGCGATGTCACCATGCCTGCATAGGCGGTCAGGTCTTCGGGCGCTTGCGCCATGAAATCACGATAGAAGCGGAGCACCTCGCCCGCCCGCTCGCGCGGATGCACGATCATTCCGCCGAGTACAGTCGCAATCGGCTGTGCGCGGAACCGGAAGCGCGTGACGATGCCGAAATTGCCGCCGCCGCCGCGTAGCGCCCAAAAGAGATCAGGATTCTCTTCCCGGCTTGCAGTCAGCAATTGTCCCTCAGCCGTCACGACCTCGAACGAGACAACATTGTCGCAGGAGAGCCCGTACTTGCGGACCAGCCAGCCGACGCCTCCGCCCAGTGTAAGGCCGGCCACCCCGGTCTTCGACACCACGCCCGTCGGAACAGCCAGCCCATAGAGGTGGGTCTCGCGGTCGAGGTCTCCGAGTGTCGCGCCACCCTGGACTTCGATAACTCTCGTCTGCGGGTCGACCATGACCGCACGCATCCAGGATAGGTCGATCACCATGCCGCCGTCGCAGAGCGCACGTCCGGCGACGTTGTGACCGCCGCCGCGAACCGAGACCTGCAGATCCTTGGCGCGGGCGAACCTCACCGCATGTATGACATCCGCAGTGCCTAGGCAGCGCACAACCAGCCCGGGATAGCGGTCGATCGCGCCATTCCAGATGCGTCTTGCGGTGTCATAGTCGGCGTCGCGCGGCTGGATCGCGCGTCCGGCAAGGTCGCCGAGGAACTCGTTGATTGTCTCGACCTCGATCGGCTCGCCGTCCCGGTTCAACAAGCGCGTCACAGGGTCATGTTGCATGACTTCCTCCAGATAGCCGCCGCCCGGGCCGAGTTTGAGCCGGAGCAAAGGAACAGTCCACTTCAGGAAGTATATCGGCCTTCCGACGCGGCCGAATTGATCTGAAGACGGATAGGAAGTGCTGCTACTTTATGATGAGTGCTGACGCCGGCTCTGTTCTCGAACGCGGAGAACGGAGCCTGTCAACGCCACCCGAGAGCCGGCGCGACATAGGTCAGTATGGCCTCGATGACATGCGCATTGTACGCCACGCCGAGTTGGTTGGGCACGGTCAGGAGCAGCGTGTCGGCTTCGGCGACGGCCTCGTCCTCCACCAATTGCTTGACGAGCAAGTCAGGCTCGGCCGCGTAGCTGCGGCCGAAGATCGCCCGGGTGTTCTCGTCCAGATATCCGATGTGGTCCTGGCTCTGATCCTGCCCGAAATAGGCGCGGTCCTGATCGTTGACCAATGCGAATATGCTGCGGCTGACCGACACCCTCGGCTGGCGCGCATGGCCCGCCTCCTTCCACGCTTGCCGGAAAACCCGGATCTGCTCGGCCTGCTGGATGTGAAACGCCTGGCCTGTCTCATCAAACTTGAGCGTCGAGCTCTGGAGATTCATCCCCAGCCTTGCCGCCCATTCGGCGGTGGCGTTGGTAGCGGCCCCCCACCAAATCCGCTCCCGCAAGCCTTCAGAATGGGGCTCGAGGCGCAACAGGCCCGGAGGATTCGGGAACATCGGCCGCGGGTGGGGTTGGGCAAAGCCCTGCCCTCGCAGCACCTCCAGCAGGACTTCCGCATGATGACGCGCCATTTCGGCATCGGTCTGGCCCTCGGGCGGGACGTAGCCGAAATAGCGCCATCCATCGACCACCTGCTCGGGCGACCCGCGGCTGATGCCGAGTTGCAGGCGCCCTCCGGCGATGAGGTCGGCCGCACCCGCATCCTCAGCCATGTAGAGCGGGTTCTCGTAGCGCATGTCGATGACGGCGGTGCCGATCTCGATACGGCTGGTCCTCGCTCCGATCGCAGCCAGCAGAGGGAACGGCGAGGCAAGCTGGCGGGCGAAGTGATGCACGCGGAAATAGGCTCCGTCGGCGCCCAGTTCTTCGGCGGCGACCGCAAGATCGATCGCCTGCAGGAGCGCGTCCGACGCCAACCGCGTCCCCGACTGCGGAGAGGGCGACCAGTGCCCGAACGAAAGAAAGCCGATCTTCTTCATGATGACTAGATCTCCCGGAGGCGCTTAGCAACTGGGATTGTCAGACGTGGGCTGCCTCTGCATTGCCCCCGATTTCAAGTCGATTGCAAGGCCGAACGTGGCAGAGGCCGGCGGTCGCCGGCCTCTCGTTGATCTTGCCATGAACATCAGCCGGGGGCGTATGCTTCGCCCGCTTTCCTTGAAGTGGGCGAATACCCGGCAGCGCTGGTCAGCGCTGCTTGGAGCCGCTCCCACCTTCCCGCTGATGCTGCTGTGAACCGCCGCGATGCTCGCTGCCGCCACTCTGCTGACGCTCGGAACCGCGTTCCTGCTGCTGCTGGCCCTGGCGCCGCTCCTCAGGCATGCCCTGGCCGGCCTTGCCGGCTCCTTGCTTACCCCTTTCGTGCTCGCGTTCCTTGGCCATAATGACTCTCCTGCGTTGCATTAAATGCCTTGTCTCGCTGGATTGCGAACCAAAGCTGCCTGGCCACGAAGGCAGCCGGACACAGGGACAACGAATGGAGCGCGGCTAGGTTCAGAAAACTGGACGAAAATTCCGGCAGATGCGCGCCGGTGGCAGGAGGAGTACTGGAAGTGCTCGGAATTGACGCCAGTGGCCAGCGTTCAGAGCGGCCTTTTTTCCTGACGAACGAGAACCGTAGCAGGCAGTCAATCCGAAGGCGAACAACGCCGCTCCAATGTCAAACGGCGTTGCTCGTGCGTGAGACCCTAGATGAAGTCGCGCGGGATCTCTTCCTTGAAGTCGCGCTCGAACACCAACGTATCGCCCTCGTACGCCTCGATCCGGCCGGTGAGATGGAAGGTGGTCGCGTCGGAGTGCATGCTCGAGTAGGTTTCGGTGCGCAGCGACCAGCCGTCCCGCGAAAGGGTCGAGGTCCAGTGCGTCTCGCCGCGCGCAGAGAGCGGATCATTGGGCCGGATCGTCCACTTCTCGCGCGCAACGCCGCCATTGACCAGCCCGTGGTCCAGGTCCCGGTCCTCGCCGAAGTCGTCGACGATGGCGAGCGTCACCTCGCCCGTTGCTTCGTTCCGCTCGACCTTGCGGCTGTTGCTCGCCGGCCGCACCGTCTCGATCCTCCACTTCGGCGCCGCTTCCGGTCCCTCGAAGCTGACCTCGTTGCCGGTTCCCGCGGCGCGCTCGGGCAGGCTGAGCGAGCCGCCGGAGAGCGCTAGCGTCACCTCTTCCGGCGACGGCCAGACCAGCGGCCAGTAGGAAGAGGAAACGGCGAGCCGCAGTCGATGGCCGACCGGCAGTTGATAGGCGATGTCGTCGAGTTGCAGCCGGATCGTCACCGTCTCGCCCGGCACGAGCGGTTTTGGCGTCTCGTGCCCCTCACGGTGGCAGAGATTGAGCACGCCGTAGGTCACGCGCGTAGAGGCGCCATCCGGGTGGACGTCGCACAGCCGCACCGCCACCATGCCCACCGGCTTGTCGGCGGACAGGCTGAGTTCCACCACCGGCGCACCGACGATGTCGATCGATGCCGTCAGCGGCTCCGTGTCGAAGCAAGCCGACTTGGCGTCATCCGCGCGCTGGTCGCCGGGCAGTTCCGGCCCAAGCCAGATCGCGCAATATTCGCCGCCATCCATGCCGCAATCCTGCGGCGAGGCGACCTTTACGGGCGACAGGCTGCCGGTCTCATCGCCCAATCGATTGCCATCAGCCAGATGGAATCTCCGCTGCCCAATGGTTTTGGACGGCCACTCCTTCTCGGCGACCCAGCGCCCGGAGCGTTCCTCGTACCAATCGCGCGGCGGAGCCGAATCCATCACATAGAGCCGCATTGCCGGATCATTCTCGACCCCGGTCTGCTCGTCCTTCAGCCACCGGCCCCACCAGCGCAGCGCCTCCTGCAGGAAGCCGATCGCCGGGTTCGGCACCGCGAAATGCGGGTACTTGTGGATCCACGGACCGACGATACCCTTCGCCGGAGCGTCGATGTTGGAGACCAGCCGCGAAACCGCATTCTTGTAGGCGTCGCCCCAGCCGCCAACCGCCAGCGTCGCTGCCTTGATCTTGGAGAAATCCTCGCAGACGGAGCCGCGTTTCCAATAGGAGTCGCGGCGCTGATGCCGCAGCCACACGGCGGGCAGGAACGGCTCGTGCTCGAGCCGGTCAAGCCACATCGCCTTCCATTTCTCGCCGACCAGCGCCGGATCCGGCGAACGCGACGAGTAGCTCAGCATGGTCGAGCCCCAGCCGAGATTCTCGTTGAGAAGCAGGCCGCCCTTATAGTGGATGTCGTCGGCGTAGCGGTCGTCCGTGGAACAGAGCGTGATGATAGCCTTCAGCGCCGGCGGCTCTTTCGCCGCGACCTGGAGCGAATTGAAGCCGCCCCAGGAGATGCCCATCATGCCGACATTGCCGTTGCACCAGGGCTGCGCGGCGGCCCAGGCAATCACGTCGCAGGCGTCCTGCAGTTCCTGCTCGGTATACTCGTCCTCCATCAAGCCTTCGGAATCGCCATTACCGCGCATGTCGACGCGGATGCAGGCATAGCCATGCCCGGCGAAGTACGGGTGGGTAAGACTGTCGCGCGCCGTGGTGCCGTCGCGCTTGCGGTATGGCAGATGTTCGAGGATCACCGGCACCGGGTTCTTGTCCGCATCCGCCGGCATCCAGACGCGTGCCGAAAGGCGGCAGCCATCAGGCATGACGATGCCCATGTCGGGGTTTTCGATGACTTTACGCGGGAACTCGGTGACGGTCTTCATTAGCAGGCCCTGTGAACGATGCGGTGGTCTACACACTCGTAGACGATGCTCGTCAGAACCATTGCCGCAAATGCGGCATGTCCGAGGCCAACCGGCAAACAGCTGTGGAAGCCTGCACCCCATCAGCATGCGCCCCTGGCCCGCGGCTGCCAATGCGGACTTGCGATCCCCTCCCCCGGGTTCGCCAGGGCCGATAAGAGCCAGAGCACAAATGCAAAAACGCCCTCACCGCGAGGGTGAGGGCGTCAGAGAGACGTAAAGAGAAGATTCCATGCGTTTAGCAGACCTGGCAGCGACTTACTCTCCCGCGTCTTGAGACGAAGTACCATCAG
>NZ_JABVCF010000022.1:67529-70512 GCF_014595955.1 Pseudaminobacter soli (ex Zhang et al. 2022) | reverse complement strand
GTCTTGCCATGGTCGACATGGCCGATCGTACCAATGTTCACATGCGGCTTCGTACGCTCGAATTTGCTCTTGGCCATGTGAGGTCTCCGTACCTTCTAGCCCGTTAGGGCACTGAATGAGTTTTCGCGCAGAACCCGTTCGGATTACGCGTATTTCTTCTGAACTTCCTGTGCGACTGCGGTCGGCACGGGCTCGTAGTGGTCGAACTGCATCGTGTACTGCGCACGGCCCTGGCTCATCGAGCGCAGGCTGTCCACGTACTTGAACATGTTCGCCAGCGGCACCATCGCGTTGACGACGACGGCAACGCCACGGCTCTCCTGGCCCTGGATCTGGCCACGCCGGCTGTTCAGGTCGCCGATGACCGAACCGACGTAGTCCTCAGGCGTCACCACCTCGACCTTCATGATCGGCTCGAGCAGCTGCACGCCGAGCTTCGGGGCAGCCTCGCGGAAGCAGGCGCGGCCGGCGATCTCGAACGCGAGCACCGAGGAGTCGACGTCGTGGTAGGCACCGTCGATCAGCGTCGCCTTCACGCCGATCATCGGGAAACCAGCGAACGGACCGGACGACAGAACGCTCTGGATACCCTTCTCGACGCCCGGCACATATTCCTTCGGAACCGAGCCGCCGACGATCTTGGACTCGAACACGAAGTCCTCGCCCTCCGGGTTCGGCTCGAACACGACCTTGACGCGGGCAAACTGACCCGAGCCACCAGACTGCTTCTTGTGAGTGTAGTCCTGCTCGTGCTGCCGGGTGATCGTCTCGCGGTAGGCCACCTGGGGCGCGCCGACGTTGGCCTCGACCTTGAACTCGCGACGCATGCGGTCGACGATGATGTCGAGGTGCAACTCGCCCATTCCGGCGATGATAGTCTGGCCGCTCTCCTCGTCGGTCCTGACGCGGAAGGACGGATCCTCGGCCGCGAGGCGGTTGAGCGCGAGGCCCATCTTCTCCTGGTCGGCCTTGGTCTTCGGCTCGATCGCGATCTGGATGACCGGATCCGGGAACTCCATGCGCTCCAGAATCACGGGCTTGGCCGGATCGCAGAGTGTGTCGCCGGTGGTGGTCTCCTTCAGACCCGCCAGCGCGACGATATCGCCGGCGAAAGCCTCTTCGATGTCGGAACGCGAGTTGGAATGCATCTGCAGCATGCGGCCGATGCGCTCCTTCTTGCCCTTGACGGTATTCTCGAGCGCGATTCCCTTGGTGAGCTTGCCTGAGTAGATACGGCAGAACGTCAAGGAACCCACGAACGGATCGTTCATGATCTTGAACGCAAGCATCGACAGCGGCTCGTCATCCGACGACTTGCGGGTGATCTCGGCCTCGGTCTTCGCATCGATGCCCTTGATGTCAGGAACTTCGTTCGGGGCCGGTAGGAAATCGACCACGGCGTCGAGCAGCGGCTGCACACCCTTGTTCTTGAAGGCGCTGCCGCAATAGACCGGATGGAACTTCACAGCGATCGTGCCGATGCGGATCAGCTCGCGGATCTTGTCGTTGTCAGGCAGGTTGCCCTCGAGATAGGCCTCCATCGCGGCCTCGTCCATCTCGACCGCAGCCTCGATCATCTTCTCGCGATATTCCTCGGCCCTCTCCTTCAGATCGGCCGGGATCTCGACGACATCCCACTGCGCACCCAGCGCCTCGTCGCGCCACACCAGCGCATTCATCTCGATCAGATCGACGACGCCCTTGAAGTCGCTCTCGGCGCCGATCGGCAACTGCATGGCCACCGGGATAGCGCCAAGCCGCGACTTGATCATGTCGAGGCAGCGGTAGAAGTCGGCGCCGATCTTGTCCATCTTGTTGCAGAAGATCATGCGCGGGACATGATACTTCTCGGCCTGGCGCCAGACGGTCTCGGTCTGAGGCTCGACGCCGGCATTGGAATCGAGCAGCGCGATGGCGCCGTCGAGCACGCGCAGCGAACGCTCGACCTCGATGGTGAAGTCGACGTGGCCGGGCGTGTCGATGATGTTGAAGCGGCGCATCTTGCCGTCACGACCCTTCCACGCGGTCGTGGTGGCAGCTGAGGTGATCGTGATGCCGCGTTCCTGCTCCTGCTCCATCCAGTCCATGGTGGACGCACCATCGTGTGTCTCGCCCATCTTATGGCTCTTGCCTGTGTAGTAGAGAATCCGCTCCGTGGTCGTCGTCTTTCCGGCGTCGATATGCGCCATGATGCCGAAGTTGCGGTAGTCTTCGAGTTTGTATTCGCGAGCCATGGGAGCAGTCTCTCGTTCGATTTTTCGCGCTAATTACCAGCGGTAGTGCGCGAAGGCACGGTTGGCTTCCGCCATCTTGTGGGTGTCTTCACGCTTCTTGACCGCGGTGCCGCGATTGTTGGCGGCGTCCATCAGTTCGCCGGACAGGCGGTCGACCATCGTGGTCTCGTTGCGGTTGCGGGCCGCAGTGATCAGCCAGCGGATCGCCAGAGCCTGGCGGCGCTCAGGACGGACATCGACCGGCACCTGGTAGGTGGCGCCGCCGACGCGACGGGAGCGGACCTCCACATGCGGCGCGACATTGTCGAGCGCCTGCTTGAAGACCACCACCGGCTCCTGCCGGGCCTTGGCGCCGATCTGATCGAGCGCGCCATAGACGATCGATTCGGCGACCGACTTCTTGCCGTCATACATGATGGCATTCATGAACTTGGTGACGACGAGATCGCCGAACTTGGGATCCGGGTTGATCTCGCGCTTTTCTGCACTGTGACGTCGGGACATGTTTCTCGTCTCTCACCTTCTCGGCCTCCGCACCCTCAAAGCACCGAAGCCGTGGGAACCCTTACTTCGGACGCTTGGCGCCGTACTTGGAGCGGCGCTGCTTGCGGTTCTTCACGCCCTGCGTGTCGAGCACGCCGCGGATGACGTGGTAGCGAACGCCCGGCAGATCCTTCACGCGGCCGCCGCGGATCATCACGACCGAGTGCTCCTGAAGATTATGGCCCTCGCCCGGAATGTAGCCAATC
>NZ_JABVCF010000022.1:0-67421 GCF_014595955.1 Pseudaminobacter soli (ex Zhang et al. 2022) | reverse complement strand
TTCTGCTGCATGGCCGGAACCTTGTTGCGCTTCACCGGCGCGATGCGCGGCTTGCGGATCAGCTGGTTGACGGTAGGCATTAAATCCTCTTGTCTCTCGTAGTCCGTGTCTAGGGCCCGTCCCGGGGCGGTTCCGAACGCCATTCCAACAAGCAATTTCGGGCAAAAAAACCGCGTCTCACGGTTTCGCCCGAAACAGAAGCAGAGGAAGCGCAATGCGCTTCGTGCATGCCGAAATGTGTTTCGCTCGCAGTAACGAACCCTGTTTGAGGTGCGAACTCCAGGGCGAGACGCCCCGAACCGTCAGACCTCACATCGGTTCAGACGCGCGGCTTCTACCCATAGGAGAGGAGCCAAGTCAACCCCGAAACGCGAAATGTCGCGCCCACATAGGTACCATGCGATGATGCCGCAAGTGCCCGGAATTTTGTTTCCCGCGGGGCGGCGGCTGAGTCACGATCGTGCGCGAACCAGGACAGTTGTGCTTTCCGCCGGCCCGTCTTCCGCTATGTGGTTGCGGAAGGACTAGAATCAATAGGGGTAAGCGGAGTGAGCCTGATGAACGACAACGAACCTACGCCGGTCACGATCATTACAGGCCGGGTCTACCGGACGAAGGACGGCGAAGGCGAAGGCGTGCACGTCCTCCTCGTGGCTCCAGACGACGACACGGCCGTGCGCACCGCCCTGGAGGCCCTCGCCAAGGAGGGCTACGCAGAGGTCGAGTTGGACCAGATCGGCGAGATGCAAGGGGCGCCGGATGAAGAGCCGCACGCCTCCGCCTATCAGGGCGCACTGGAGGGCGAAGTCGCCATCGTTACCTTCAGGGAGAGCTCGTGATCGCGCTCGTGGCTAGCCGGGTCCCTAAAGACTGCGGGTCTGACGGTTCCGGTTGCCGGCTTCAGACAGCGACCTGGGTGCCTATCTCCACCACCCGGCCGGTCGGGATCTGGTAGTATTCGGTGGCGTCGGCCGCCGTCCGCGCGAGCCGGATGAAGAGCCTGTCCTGCCAGCGCGGCATGCCAGACGTCGGCGAAGGTTTTAGGGCACGCCGCGACAGGAAGAACGAGGTCGTCATGATGTCGAACTTCCAGCCTTTCTTCCGGCATATCGCTAAGGCTTTCGGGATGTTCGGCTGCTCCATGAAGCCGAAGTTCATCGTAACGCGCATGAACAGATCGTCGATCTTCTCGATGTTCACCCGTTCGGAATCGGGGACCTTCGGCTGCGGAGCAGTCACAACCGTGAGGATGACGTTCTGTTCGTGCAGCACCTTGTAGTGTTTGAGGCTGTGCATGAGCGCAGTCGGAGCAAATCCCGGATTGCTGGTTAGGAACACCGCAGTTCCGGGCACGCGCGGCGGCGGCTTCCTTGAAAGGCTCTCGACGAGCAACGAGAGCGGCATCTCATTCTTTCGTGTCTTCTCGAAAAGTTGGCGCGTGCCCCTGACCCAGGTGGTCATGAGGAGCACGACACAGCCGGCAATCAGCAGCGACGCCCAGCCACCGTCATGCACCTTCAGGATGTTCGAGAACAGGAACCCGAGGTCGACGGTCGCGAAGAGCGCCGTCAACGCGACGGCCGATATGAGCGGCCAATTCCAGATACGCTTCATGACGAAGAAGAGCAGAATCGTGGTGATCAGCATATTGCCGGTCACCGAAATGCCGTAGGCCGCCGCAAGGCGGCTGGAGGCGCCGAACCCAACCACGAGAGCGACCACGACGACCGCGAGGGTCCAGTTCACCCGAGGCAGGTATATCTGGCCGGACTGGGTTTCGGAGGTGTGACGTATATCGAGTCGCGGCAGCACGTTGAGTTGCACCGCCTGTCGGGTGAGCGAATAGGTGCCCGTGATGACCGCCTGGCTGGCGATGACGGTCGCCGCCGTCGCCAGGCCCACCATTGGCATCAGCATCCAGCCGCGGTTCATCTCGAAGAAGGGGTTCCCGATCGCCTGGCTGTGGCCGAGCACGAAGGCGCCCTGACCGAAATAATTGAGCAGCAGGCAGGGGAACACGACGGAGAACCAGGCGAGCACGATTGGACGCCTTCCGAAATGGCCGAGGTCCGCGTAGAGCGCTTCGGCGCCGGTCACCGCCAGGAAGACCGCTCCGATGGTCACGAACGCAACCCCCGGAGAATCGAAAAGAAAGATCGCGCCCTCGAGAGGGTTGAGGGCAAGCAGGATGTGGGGGTCCTCCACTATGTGGAAGAGCCCGGAAACGCCGATCGCCAGGAACCAGAGCAGGGTGATCGGCCCGAAAACACTTGCGACACTGGCCGTTCCGAAGCGCTGGACCGAGAACAGCGCAATCAGGATGATCAGCGTCAGGGGAACCACGTATGGCTGGAAGGTCGGCGTCACCACCTCCATGCCCTCGACCGCGGAGAGCACGGAAATGGCAGGCGTGATCACGGCGTCGCCGTAGAACAGCCCAGCACCGAGAATTCCGATCAGCAGGATGATGCTGGACCGGTTCTTGAAGCTGCTTCGGGCAAGCGCCATCAGGGAGAGCATGCCACCCTCCCCGCGGTTGTCGGCCCTGAGCACGAAGCCGATGTATTTGATCGTCACGATGATCGTCAGCGCCCAGACGATCAGGGACAGGACGCCGAGCACATCGGCGCGCTCCACCATCGAGCCGTCGGAGGACGAGGCCGCGAGAGCCTCGCGGAAAGCGTAGATCGGGCTGGTACCGATGTCGCCATAGACGACCCCGATCGCTCCTAGCATCAGCGCACGATTGTCCTGATCGTGTGTGAGGGTAACCGGCACTGTATTGGCCATGTGGTCGAACCTCCAGTGGCCGTTCAGTATGTCACGCCACCCGAAACGGGCGGCGCTCTACGCCTGTTCCAGGGCTAGTACAATTGCAGGATCGAGATGGCTGTCATGCACTGTGTAGATAAGTATGATCACCAGCCGCATGCTGCCAGAAATCGCCTTACCGTTTCCGGCATACCGAATTCGAGGGCATCGGCGGTCAGCGCGTGCCCGATCGACACCTCGGCAAGTTGAGGGATTTGCTCGGCCAGTGCCGGAAGGTTGGCGACGGTGAGGTCGTGGCCGGCATTCACGGCAAGTCCGGCAGCGGTCGCGGCATCCGCCGTTCTCCCCAGCCTTTCCAGTTCCCTAATGGCTCCTTGGGGATTGGAATGACAGCTGCCGTAAGGGCCGGTATAGAGCTCGATGCGGTCGGCGCCCAATTCACGCGCCTTCTCGAGGCCGGCAGGCTCCGGATCGACGAACAGCGAAACGCGCAGTCCCCTCCGCTTCAGACGCTTTACCACCGGCTTCAGGAACTCGCCCTGACCAGCTAAATCCCAGCCGTGATCCGATGTCGATTGTGCGGGATCGTCCGGGACCAAAGTCACCTGATTCGGCTCGTTGCGCTCGACCAGTTCGAGAAACTCCTCGGTCGGGAACCCCTCGATGTTGAACTCCGCCCTCGGAAACTCGTCGTCTATAAGCGCCCTGATTTCCGGCAGGTCCGAGAAACGGATGTGCCGCTGATCCGGCCGCGGGTGAACGGTCAGCCCGTGAGCCCCAGCGGCCAGCGCTATCCGCCCCAGGCCGACCACGCTCGGCCAAGGCAGATTGCGGCGATTGCGCAGCATCGCAATGGCATTGAGGTTCACGGAAAGTCTCGCGGGCATGTTTGTGACCTTTCGAACGCGGAGCCGCAGCGTTCCCTACAGGCAGAAGGTTTGGAACGGAAAGAGGATTCTGGTGTTCCAGTGATACGCCAAGAGCCAAGGGAGCGCAGTCATTGGGCATGCTTGATTCTGTCCCTGCGGTGCGCCGGATCGACTCGGACCGGCCAGACCTGCAGGCCTTCGACATCGTCGGTCATGTTTCCACCTCGGACATCGAGAATCTGTTCGGACTTCTGGAGGCGGCGTACGCGCTTCACCCGCGTAACGACGTGCTGATCCGATTGATCGATATCGAAGGCGTGGACTGGGCCGAGGCCGATCCCGCGACGATCAAGCAGGGAAAGGCAGACGCACGACGGCATGTACGCCGCTGCGCCATCGTTGGGAAAGCTGCTGCGATTCTGGCGGCCCATGGTGCGCTGTTCCTCGACGCCGATCCGGTCGAAGTGAGGCAATTTCCGCCGGACAAGGAGGACGCCGCCTGGGCCTGGCTCGGAACTGCGACTTTGTGACACGTCGGGCGGCCAACGATGTTGGGAATCGAGATCCTCAGCGCACCACGGTCAGCCGCTCCGCCGCTCGCGTGATCGCCGTGTAGAGCCAACGCTCGCGCGTATCACGAAACGCAAAGCTCTCGTCAAACAGCACGACCTCGTTCCATTGCGAGCCCTGGGCCTTGTGAACGGTCAACGCATAGCCGTAATCGAAATCGTCGAAGCGCTTCTTCTGCTGCCAGGGAATCTCGGCCTCGGGGTCCTCGAACACCGCCTTGAGCAGCTTGATCTTCGCCACCCCACGGTCCGGATCGTCCTCCTCCGGCGAGACCAACAGGTTTATGCCCGGCTTCACCGTTTCGCGCGCCGACGTCATCACCTTCCAAAGCGAGCCGTTCAGCAGGCCCTTGTTCGGATCATTCCTGAGGCACACCAACTTGTCGCCGGCCTGCGGATAAGAGGCCGAGAAACCCTTCAGCTCGCGCAGCCGCGTGTTGTAGCGCCGCCGCGTCCGGTTGGTGCCGACCAGCACCTGGTCCGCCCTGAGCACCAGGTCCTGCGTGACATCCTCTCGACCGATCACTTGGGCGGTGCCGTAGTCGCCTTTCATGAACTCGCGCCCTTCCCGCACATCGAGGGCGAGCCGGATGATCGGATTGTCGCGCGCCTGGCGATGGATCTCGGTCAGCAGGAAATCTGGCTCGTGCTCGGTGAAGAAGCCGCCACCCGAGATCGGCGGCAACTGGCCCGGGTCACCCAACACGAGGATCGGCGTGCCGAAGCTCAAGAGGTCGCGGCCGAGTTCCTCGTCCACCATCGAGCACTCGTCGACGATCACGAGTTTTGCCCGGGTAATCGGGCTCTGGCGATTGAGCCCGAAGGTCGGCGACATCGACGTCTTGCCGGTGACCTCGTCCGCCACCGCCTCCTCGCCGCGCGGGCGGTAGATCAGCGAGTGGATGGTGCGGGCGTTGGTGGCGCCCTTGGAGCGCAGCACCTGCGCCGCCTTTCCGGTAAAGGCAGCGAACTGGACCTGCCCGTCGACATGCTCCGCGAAATAGCGGGCGAGCGTCGTCTTGCCGGTGCCGGCATAGCCGAACAGCCGGAAGATCTGCGGCCGGCCCGCCTTCAGCCATCGCGCGACGGCCTTCAGGGCGTCATCCTGTTGGGGGGAGAATTCCATCAGTTGCTATTTGAACCTGTTCAGTCCACCCGCGGCATCTGCGATGTCCGCCCCCCTGGGTCATCCATTCCACATGCAGATGCTCGCTATCACAGCGACTAGCATGCAGCCAGGCAAAACGGATCAGCGGCACAAAGGGGCAGTGGATGCTGACACCCCGAAAGGGAGAGCACAGGCTACAAGAAACTTCAGTTCAGTGGAGCGTATCAGGTGAATGCCTCCTGGCAGAGATGCTTGCACTCTGGTGGCATGTCATACTATCCCGCAACGGTTGCACATCGGCGGGGAATGAAGATGTTCGATTTTGACGAGGTTCAGAAACACACGCGAGCGCGTATTGATTCGGCGACGCTGGTGATCGAACCATTCCCGCACCTTTATGCGCACGATCTTCTTCCGCTTGAAACCTACAACGAGTTGATCAGTAATCTGCCATCAGATTCAGATTACCAAGCCTATCGCCCACCCTATCAAGAGCGTCTCTTCATAAAGCTTGAAGGAAGCCAGGTATCCAAGCTCGACAGTTCCGTTCGTTCATTTTGGATCGAGTTCGAGCGGTGGATCAACTCCCAAGACTTTCTCGACCTGATGGTAGCCAAATTCGGCGAACTCTTAAAATCCAACATCAGGCATCGGCGCTCGCAACTCCGTGAGACCGCCAGAAACGGCAAGATACCGATCGTTTCTCGCACTCTGCTTGCCAGAGATTATGCACACTTCGCCTTAGGCCCCCATACCGATGCAAAGAATAAATTCATCACCGCTCTTTACTACCTTCCCAAGGGCGACGAATTGATGCAGTTCGGCACGAGCATATACAGGCCAAAGAAGCAAGGATACACATCCTGGGAATCAGAGCATCATAAGCACGAAGATTTCGACCTCGTAAGAACCTTTGAGAATGTTCCGAACACTCTCTTCGCGTTCATGAAATCAGACCATTCCTTCCACGGAGTTCAGCCCGGCGAATACCCGAACGTTGGACGCGATCTCATTATGTGGTTCCCTGAGATCAACGCGAAAGATGAGACGGATCGGCCACTGTCCCTGGACAGGTCTGTTTTCGACGATGAGAAACAAGGGTTCTTCAGGGAGATGCTCGGCCGGGTGATTGGCTAGGAATGCTGCTCCGCATAGACGGCCGGGGTAAGCTACCTCGTATGGCCAAAGCTCTGTCGAAGCTGTTCTTCCGGCTATCGCAGAGTTTCGATTTGACCTTGGAACTGCCGGTCGGCCGGCGGTCGGTGCGCATGCGCTGCACGAACGCGCGCGAACTCCGTCGCGCGTATACCCTGTTCACAAAGGAACCGATGACGGTGTCGCTTCTGTCCGACGAGGTACACGAAGGCGATGTGGTCTGGGACATAGGAGCGAACGTCGGCCTCTATACTCTGGTGGCGGCGCGGGCTGTAGGATCCAACGGCAAGGTTGTCGCCTTCGAACCCATGGCCGCCAACTTCTCGCGACTGTTAGACAATGTGGCGCTCAACCGCTTCAACGAACGCGTGTCGCTCATAAGCACTCCGCTCAGCAACGTCACCGGCGTAACACGACTGTACTACGATGACCCGACAGCGGGAGCTACCGGCGCACAGATCAATGCACCAATCGGTGTCTCCGACACTGCGTTCGTTCCTTCCTTGGTGGAGATCAAATCGACCTTGACCGCCGATGAGTTACTCCAAGGTGACTTCATCCCACGCCCGCACGTAGTGAAGCTGGACGTCGACGGCCATGAGCCTGCGATCCTGAAAGGGATGGCGGACACCCTCTGTCACCCGGAGTTCAGGCCTCGGATCGTCATCGTGGAGGTGAATCCAGGCGACGGCGAGGAAATATCTGCCGTCATGCGGTCCTACGGGTATCAACTGGATCGCAGAGAGCCGACTGGGCCAAGCAAAAAGCGGCTGAACCAAGGCACTGATTACAACCAGCTCACCTACAATGCGGCTTTTCGGCCGATCTGACCAAGTTTTTTGAACCCTTTGATCCACAGATCATGGGTTCTCGATTCGTCGCTCGGCGGTATTAGGCAATGTGGCTGTTTGGGTCTGCCCAAATCTGGAGTACGCGCGAATCGCGGACAGCATCGCCTACATCGTGACAAGCTACCGTGGACATAAAGGCGGCCGAGCGTGGCCCGCGGAGTTCAAGTTCCTGGTCCGCACACGCTTGGGATGAACGATCCACGGCAGCAATTTCTGCATCCCCTCATGCCCGCAGGGTACCTTTGCCGCACGTTTGCTTCGACTTTGGTCCGGGTACCGCCGGGACCGTAGCCCGCTTTGGCAACAAAGCTTGAGACGTTAGATTACGTCGTGGCGGGACAATCAGCGAGGACGATACGATGCTCAAGAAATTGACTGCGGCGCTTCTCTCGGCAGCGCTCATCGCGACAGTTCCGGCCATCGCCTATGCCGGGCAGGGCAATGGCAAGGGCGGCGAGTCATCCGGCCGTTCCGGGGAGAAGGGCGGCGGATCCTCCGGCAACCACGGCAAGTCCGGGGAGGCGCACGGCAAGGCCGAGGGCAAGGGTCGGGCCAATGCAGCGAACCGGGACAAGGCGCCCGGCCACCAAAAGAGCGAGAATCGCAGTGCACGTGCCTACGCGCCAGGCCAGGTAAAGAAGCAGGCCGTGGGCGACGACCAACTCGGTGACGAGACGACTGCCAGTATCGGCCGTGTGAATTTCGGCACGGTCATTTCCTCCATCAGGGCTGGCAAGAGCAGCTTGAACGGGGTCACCGTCGACACACAGGTCACGGTCGTCGACGTGTCGAACCTGGTGCGCGGCAACAACCGCGTTGCACTGGCGAATGCCCTGGCGAAGAATCAGATATCGATCGAGACCTTGAGAGACGATCTTGCCTCGCTCGGCATAGCCGACTTGACCCAGGACGAGATCGACAGCGCCGTCGCGGCGCGCCGCGCACGCGATGGCTCGCTTGTCGTCTTCGTCGACCGGGATTGAGGCCTGTAGAACTCTGCTGTCGCGGAGGTCGCGGCAGCAGCCCGCGCCGTTGAAGCAAAAGTTGTCAAGGGCGACCGGCGCTAGGCCCGCTCCGGATCGTTCTCCAACAGGATCGGCTGGCCGTGCGGCGTCGCATGGGCGGCCCGCCGCCACGCTGCGGTCATTTCATCGATCAGTTGGGGCGCTGCGATCCGCTTCTCGGCGAGCAGCGCCTCAAGCGCGGCCAGCCAGTGTTCATAGTAATCGCTGCCGTCGGCTGCCGCATCCGGCCTATGCACTTGCTTTGACAGCGCCGAGGCCCATTCGCTCCACGAGAAGACGCCGCGCTCCTGCAACGCCAGCGTCATGGCGAAGGCCTGCGCCTGCCACGGCTCAGAGAAAACCGGCTCATCGGGGCGCCCCGGTCGGGCCTCGGCTGCGCCGCACGCCGGCACTTCGGCATCAGGCCGGCTCAATATAGCTCTCCCAGGCATCGATGGAGATCGTGAGGGTGGGATCGGCGCCCTCGCCCCAGATCTCGGCGGCATTGAACACGACTGTATAGAGCCACTGCGGCTGCTCGCCCTCGCCATGGGCCGAGGTGTCGGGGAAGACGAAGCCATCGCGCACGGCGTCGACGGTGCCGAGCCTGCCGCGGGCGTAGCGCGGCAGGCGCGTGTGGCCGGCCGGGTTGAAGTTCTTGGTCCGCACCCGCTCTCCCAGCTTGAATCGAGGCGGCGCTGCCATCGGACGGCTGTACGGAGATCCACGCGCCAGCGAGGCAGCAATTGCGGAAGCGTTCGGCACGCGCTTCGGCGCCGTCCCAGACACGAGCGCCCTGCCCTGCGCCAGTTCCTCGCCGGTGACGAAGCCGTGGCGAACAAGCAGCTTTTCAAGCGCCTTGATCCAGATCTCGTAGTAGCTGGAGGCATAGTAGTCCGCCGGGTGCAGGCTTTCGCGGAAAAAGCGGCTCTCGTCGAGCGTCCAATGCCCCATCGCTCCGGCAACGAGCGTCAGCCCCAGCGCACGCTTCTCCCAATCGGCATGGAAGACGGGCTCGTCCTTTTCCGGGGCAACCGCGCCGAATCCCATCTGCCCACCGAGGTCCTGCGGCCCGTTCATGCGGCTCGCGGCTCCAGTGCGAGGCCCATGCCGATCATAGAATCACGGGTGACGAGTCCGGCCAGCCGCTCCTCGTCCCAGCCTTCGGTACGCGCCGGCTGCATGGGCACGACGAGATAGCGCAGTTCCGACGTCGAATCCCAGACCCGTATCCTGGTCTCCTGCGGCAGGCGAAGCCCGAATTCCTCGAGAACGCCGCGCGGGTCGATGACCGCCCGGCTGCGGTACGGTGGCGCCTTGTACCAGACCGGCGGCAAGCCGAGCACCGTCCAGGGGTAGCAGGAGCAGAGCGTGCAGACGACCAGGTTGTGGATATCGGGTGTGTTGAATACGGCCTGCATGTGCTCGCCGGTACGGCCGGCGATGCTGAGCGAGGCGATCGCGGCCGTGGCATCACGCTTCAGCCAATCGGCGAAATCCGCATCGACCCAGGCCCTCGCTACCACCCTGGCGCCGTTGCGCGGGCCGACCTTCGTCTCGTAGGTATCGACAATCACGTCTATGGCGGCAGGGTCGATCAGCCCCTTCTGGGTGAGGATGGTCTCCAACGCCCGTACCCGGGCGGCCATCGGGTCCAGTTCGTTGTCGTGATGATGATCGCTGTCGTCGTGAGCCATGCTTCAGCCTAGGACGGCCGTACCCGGCGGGCAAGATGTCGGCATAGACCGGTCGGCTACTTGATCATCGGCCACAGCGTGGCAGCCAGCAGCACGCCCATGGCGATGTTGAACCACTTCAGCCGGATCGGATCAGACAGGAAACCGCGAAGAGCGGTGCCGAATCCGGCCCATGTCGACACGCTCGGGAAGTTCACGAGCGCGAAGGCGACGGAGATCAGCACCACCGACAGGAAAGGCGAGGAAGGATCGGTGTAGACGGCCATCGCCGTCACAGCCATCACCCATGCCTTCGGATTGACCCACTGGAACGCAGCGGCTTCCAGGAAGCGCATCGGACGGGCACTTTCGTCACCGGCCTGAGCGATCGAACGTGACATGCCGATGCGCCAGGCAAGATAGAGCAGGTAGGCCCCGCCGGCGATCTTCAGGCCGAGATGCAGGCCGGGGAACGCCGTCAGCACCGCCCCCAGCCCGAATCCGACGGCGAGCAGCAGGACGAGAAAGCCGATGCCGATCCCGACCATGTGCGGGATGGTGCGCGTGAAACCGAAATTCACGCCCGAAGCAAGCAGCATCAAGTTGTTGGGGCCTGGCGTTATCGAAGTCACGAAGGCGTAGACAAGAAGAGCGTAGAAGGCGTCAGCGGTCATTCCTGGCATTCTCTGGGTATGTCGTAGCCATTGGGCCGGGTGTCAGTGCGGCTGGTGGGGATAGGTGAGATACCTGTGCCCCACTCAGGATTGAACCGCGACGGCATGCGGTATAGTAGATTGAAGTATTCGTGCGGCTTCGAAGGCCGGCGTTCTTCCACCTTCTCGCCGCGACGGAAAACCTTCGTCGGCCTTGTAGGAGACCAGGGGACAAATGACTGCAGCAGCCAAGATCACGCCCACGAGCCTCACCCGTGATCTCATCGACCATGCCGTGACGAGCATCGATGCGGCCGACCGTTTCTCGGACCCCTATCCGCACATCTTCTTCCGCGACTTCTTCCCGAACGCCTTCTACGCCGAACTGATCAGATCGCTCCCCAGCGAGGGCTACAACAAGATCAATTCGGAGCGCACACGCATGGCCGTGCGTCTCTACGGCGACAACGTCGACAAGATCGACGGCAGCGTGCGCGAGATGTGGAGCGCGGTCTCGGCGATGCTGACTTCGCCCGAGGTGGAGAGCGCTACACGGCGGCAGCTTCGCGAGGGGCTGGAGATGCGCGCGCGCGGCGACAAGGTCGCCGGCCCGGACCAGTTGAGGATGGTGGCCAAGCCCGTCCTCTACCGCGACACCGATGGGTACCAGATCAAGCCGCACCCCGATACGCGGAACAAGGTCGTCACGATGCAGCTCTACTGCCCCGCTGACGAGGGCCAGCGGAATCTCGGTACCACTCTCTACAAGGCCTCCCTGAAGGGCCTGCTGCATCTCGGCTCCTACGGGCTCGAACCGGTCAAGACGCTGCCGTTCCTGCCCAATGTCGGCTATGCCTTCGTGGTGCTGAAGGCCTATCATTCGCTGACGAGGATGAGTTGGCATGGGCGCCCGACGGTGAAGACCACCAGCGATCGGCCGCGCATTTCCATTCTCAACACCTTCTACGTCAACGAGAACGTCGGCTTCTGAGTGGCCGCGGGCCCGGTTACGTCAGCACGGGGCGCAAGCTGCCGGACGCGAGTCCCAGGCGGCCGGCCGATCGGTTTATGGCAGCGATACTGACCCTTTTCTCAGGGTAAGTCATTCGCGCGATTGCCTCGGTGACAAGTTCACTCGGCCGTCTACATCCCCTGCGGGCCGCGATTCATGGCGGCAACGCCGGTGCGGCAGACTTCCATCAGGCCCAGCGGCTTCATGATGGCGATGAACTGCTCGATCTTGGCGACCGCGCCGGTGATCTCGAAGATGAAATGCTCGGTATTCGCGTCGATCACCTTGGCGCGAAACGCGTCGGCAAGCCGTAGCGCCTCGACCCGAGCGTCGCCCGTGCCAGCCACCTTCACCAGGGCCAGTTCGCGGGCCAGCGGCTTGTCCTGGCCGAGTTCAAGGGCACGCACAGACAGGTCAACGACGCGATGGACGGGCACGATGCGCTCGAGTTGGTGCTTGATCTGCTCCAGCACATGCGGCGTGCCGGTGGTGACGATGGTGATCCGCGACAGGTGCTTCTCGTGCTCGGTTTCTGAGACCGTCAGGCTTTCAATGTTGTAGCCGCGGCCGGAAAACAGGCCGATCACGCGCGCTAGCACGCCCGGCTCGTTGTCCACCAGGACGGATAGTGTGTGGGTTTCCGGGCGCTCGGTCTCGCCGGCAATAAAGTAGGCGGATCCAGTGGGTTGAAGCTGGGCGTTCATGATTGAATTTCCTGCGGGATGTTGTCTGGCCGGCTGAAGCACGCCAAGTTCTCGAAACTACTGCCCATGCAACTCACACCAGCATTCGCCCCTTGGCATCGATGGCGTTCGCCACCGCCTCGTCCGTCGCCTCGTCCGGCAGCAGCATCTCATTGTGCGCCTTGCCCGACGGGATCATCGGGAAGCAGTTGGCGAGGTTGGCGACGCGGCAGTCGAACAGCACCGGCTTCTTCACCGAGATCATCTCGCGGATCGCGTCGTCCAGGTCGCCCGGCTTCTCGCAGCGGATGCCATGACCGCCATAGGCCTCGGCCAGCTTGACAAAGTCCGGCAGCGCCTCGGTGTAGGAATGCGACAGGCGGTTGCCGTGCAGCAGTTGCTGCCACTGACGCACCATGCCCATGTACTGGTTGTTGAGGATGAAGATTTTGATCGGCGCCTCGTACTGAACCGCCGTACTCATCTCCTGCATGGTCATCAGAACCGAGGCGTCGCCGGCAATATCGATGACCAGCGAGTCCGGATGCGCGATCTGCACGCCGAGTGCCGCCGGCAAGCCGTAGCCCATCGTGCCAAGGCCGCCCGAAGTCATCCAGCGGTTCGGCTTGTCGAAGTGGTAGTGCTGTGCGGCCCACATCTGGTGCTGGCCGACCTCGGTGGTGATGTAGGTGTCGCGGTCCTTCGTCAGTTCGTAGAGCCGCTGGATCGCGTACTGCGGCATGATGAAATCGTTGCTGTTCTTGTAGGCGAGCGAGTCGCGGGCGCGCCAGCGCTCGATCTGCTCCCACCACGGATAGAGCGCCTTCTTCTCGTGCTTGCCCGCCGAAGCGCGCCACAGCCGCACGAGATCCTCCAGCACGCGGCCGACGTCGCCCAGTATGCCGACGTCGGCACGCACGTTCTTGTTGATCGAGGACGGGTCGATGTCGATGTGGATCTTCTTTGAGTTCGGCGAGAAGGCATTGAGCCGGCCGGTGATGCGGTCGTCGAAGCGGGCGCCGATGCACAGCATGACGTCGCAATCGTGCATAGCCATGTTGGCTTCATAGGTGCCGTGCATGCCGAGCATGCCCAGCCAGTTCTTGCCGGAAGCCGGATAGGCGCCGAGGCCCATCAGGGTCGAGGTGATCGGAAAGCCGGTGAGTTCGACGAGCTCGCGCAGGAGTTGGCCCGCCTCCGGCCCGGAGTTGATCACCCCACCCCCGGTATAGATGACGGGCTGCCTGGCGGAGGCCATGAGCGCGACCGCCTCCCTGATCTTATCGAGATCGCCCTGTACCTTCGGATGGTAGCTCATGCGCGGCGCAGTCTGCGGCGGCACGTAGGTGCCGCGCGCGAACTGGATGTCCTTCGGCACGTCGACCACGACCGGCCCCGGCCGGCCGGTGGTCGCGACATGAAAGGCCTCGTGCAGAATGGCGGCGAGTTCATTGACGTCCTTCACCAGCCAGTTGTGCTTGGTGCAGGGGCGCGTGATGCCGACCGTGTCGCATTCCTGGAAGGCGTCCGAACCGATCAGGGTGGTCGGCACCTGACCGGTGATGCAGACCAGGGGGATCGAATCCATCAGCGCGTCCTGGAGCGGGGTCACTGCGTTCGTCGCGCCGGGGCCGGAGGTGACAAGCATCACGCCCGCCTTACCGGTGGAGCGGGCATAGCCTTCCGCCGCGTGGCCGGCGCCCTGCTCGTGGCGGACGAGGATGTGCTGGACTTCCTCCTGCTGGAAAAGCTCGTCGTAGATCGGCAGCACGGCGCCGCCGGGATAGCCGAAGATGTGCTCGACCCCGTTGTCCTTCAGCGCCTGGACGACCATCTCGGCGCCCGTCATCTCGCGCCTGCCGCTCTCGTTTCCTGCCGTGTTCGTCATTTCGAGATTTCCGTCCGTTTCGCCTGCCGGCCTATTTGTTTTCGAGGCAATAAAAAAGGCCCCCGGTGGGAGCCTGCGTTCTGCGCATGGGTGGATTTCGCCCGGCGGTCACCCCGCCTTGCCCATGCGCCTTCCTACTACGAGAATGAGGGTCGTCTTCATGGGCGCGGACATTAGTGCGGGGGCACCGCAGCGTCAACGTGATTCTTAATGATGGGGTCGCGTGTTCGAGTCACGCAAGCGGCACCACGATTCCCCTGTTGTTTGCTGCACTTAGAACAACAGGGAGCCGCACGGCGCCCTGCATGTTCGTTGCCGTTGCATGCCGAATGCGCTGGTTTGGAGCGCAGACCCCCCGGAGAAATCCCGAACTGCACCACGCCCTCCTCGATCATGTAAGCAAATCGCACAGTGCTCGCCCGGCGAACTCTGCAGGTCGGCCATCCATTATTGACAAAATCGCTGAGCGTGATCAAAAAGACCACTTTGTGAGCAAATAGTCTTTTCTTATGATCGTGAAGTAACATCAGGCGCCCAGAGGGCGATCCGAGCCCCCACCCGTTCTAACCGTCGTCGCCTACGAACTCGCGGCCTGCATGATGCCAAACTCGCCCCCTCTCTCCAGGAGGAATCCCTTGAGTTTTTCCTTCACGGATGCGGTCACGGCACAACGAATGTTCGACGATTCACGCCGGGATCGGAACCGGCACCCCTCGCCGGACACGGCTTAAGGTCCTTGGCCGGCGGCAGCTTGGCGAATTGAGGCCTGAGCGATTCGCGCCTTTGGAGAGTACGATTCCATGAAGTTCATCTACATGAACGCAGGGGAGGCACAGCGGCTTGCTGACGACCTGCATCAGATGGAGGCTGGCAGCGTTACGATGGGGTCGCTGAGTTCGGCGCCGTCAATCGAGGGCCATTGCATGTATTCGCGTCGGACCGCATGCCTTTCTGGCTATGTGCTGGGACAGCCGTCTTTGCCTGATGGCCGCGAGATTGTGACCAGTCAACTCATATACATGGACACCGACCTTGGTCTCGCTCGCACGGTGAACCGTTGGTATCGCCTGGGACTTCCGTACGGGGTTCGGAAAGTATGAGGCGAGACCGCGCGGAGCGACACCTCGGAAATCTCGCGCAGTCGCCGTCTGGGTTCCTTGAATTCCATCGAGGTCCCCAGACACGCGCTGGCGAGCGGCGAGGCGCCAATTCTCGGCCGATGGCGTCTTGCTCACAGGCTGGTGCCGTGTCTTTCGGGGGTTTCGACCGGGCATCCGAAGCTGCCGGGAGAGAACAGGCCAATTGGAACCTCGGACGTCTGGCTCATGTCGGAGGAGAGATGCTGGGCGCGGACGCTGTCGCGCTGGTACCGGCTGGGGCGTCCCGCCGGACAGTCGGGCGATCACTTGTGAGGCCCGAATGACTGACGAGACCTCCCACGAGTACCGCCTGTTCAAGCGGCGGGAGAAGGCCGCGACCGCGGGACGGCGGCTGCCGACGGAAGAGGAACTGCTGCCGGGAATGTGTTTCTACCGCAACGATCTCTGCGAGGACCTGCGAGAATTCGGCGACCGGCTGGCCCGGTGCCTCAGGAAGCGAAAACGTTCCGACCTGGCGCCGCTTGTCGCCTGCCTCGAGGAACTCACGGTCGAGCCGAGCAAGCATGGTGTGGTGGCGCTGGAGGCCGCGCTGAACGCCGTCGAGGACACGGCGGGGCTTTCGATCGAGGCGGCCCGCCGTCGCTGCCTCGTCTACCGGGCTGGCTTCGGCGATCCGGACGCAACTGCCGCGATTTCAGGGGAGATGGCGCTGCTGGCATTCGAGGATCTGAAGAGCTCCGACAACCCAAGGATGCTGTGGCGCGCGCTAAGCTGCGCTGCGCACTCGCGCGACCTCGCAGAGGACCAGCGAGGCGGCTTTTACGGCAGGTCGCCAAGAGGGCTGGAGCTTAGATACGAACTCAGCCGCTACTCCTATCCGTTCAAGAGCGCGATCGAGCGGCTGAAGCCCGAAGCGAAGAAGGAGGTCGCTGCTCGTTCCGACGCGAATCCTGCAGTCGAGAATGAGGAGCGCTCCGTCTCGGGCGACGCGCCACCGGCCGGCACGGTCGTCGTTCTGGGCGAGATTGGCAACGCCTCGGTCTCCCAAGGCAAGCAGGTGCCGAAGGAGTTCGAGGCAATCGACGGGCGGCCTCTGCCTCTGCCCGCGACTCCGGATCTCGCGGCGTGCGATCGAGACTGGTGCCGGAATTCCCCTACGCCAGCTCGGTTGTCGACCAGATCCTCAAAGGACTCGTCGGGCGGCAGCACGTCAGGATCCGGCCGACCATTTTGGTAGGCCCGCCTGGCTGCGGAAAGTCGCGCTTTGTTCGCCGGCTCGCCGAGGAGTTCGGCAGTCCCTACGAACTCATTCCGTGCGGAGGCATGAGCGACGGCGCGCTGGGCGGCACCCCGCGACGGTGGTCGTCGGGGGAGCCGAGCCTCCCCCTGTCAACCGTGCGCCGGCACGAATGCGCCGGGCCTGTCATCATCCTCGACGAGGTCGAGAAGGTCGGGACGGGGAAGCACAATGGGAACGCGCACGATGTGCTGCTCGGCTTGTTCGAGCCGGAGACGGCGGGCCGGTGGCACGATCTGTACGTCCAGGCCAGTTGCGACCGTTCCCACCTGTCGTGGCTGATGACGGCAAATGAGGTGGAGCCGATCCCCTCGGTGCTGCGGGACCGGTGCCGAGTCCTGAAGCCATGCCGAAGGCGGCAACACCCGCGCCGGTCAATTTCAAGAGGTTGCGGCGACCGAAGTCGAGGCCGGATGCCTGCTCTGCCGTGTTCCCAGATTTGTCGTGCTGTCTCATGGCTGTCTCCTTTGTTATATGTCAGAGTTCCTGGGCCGTCGGTCGGAAGAGGATCTCGTTGATGCCGACGTCCGCGGGTTCACTGATGGCGAAGCAACCAATCGGTCAAAGGTTTCGGCGGGCACTGCAATCTTCGCCGCAAACTCCCTGTTCGCCTGCTGAATGTCCTTCTCGCTGATGTGGTCGTGCAGTTCCGTCTTGACGGCACCCGGCGAGATGATCGTGACGCGAATGTTGTCGGCGGCGACTTCTTCACGCAGCCCTCCGGACAAGGCGCGCACACCGGACTTGGTCGCGGAATAGACGGCGGAGCCGCCGAACAGCTTGTGGCCCGCGACCGACGAAAGATTGATGATGTGCCCCGATTTCTGCGCCTTCATGTAAGGAAGCGCGGCGGCAATGCCGTAGAGCACGCCCTTGAGATTGACATCGATCATCTGGTCCCATTCGTCGATCTTGAGCCGGTCAAGGGGCGAGAGCGGCATCACGCCCGCATTGTTGATGAGAACATCGATCCGGCCATAGGTTTCGACCGCCGTGTCCACGAGAGTCCTGAGGTCCTCGCGCCTGGTCACGTCCGTCGTGACCGCGACCGCCTTGCCGCCCGCTTCGGTGATTTCCGCTGCGAGCGCATCGATCCGGTCGGAGCGGCGGGCCCCCAGGACCACGTTAGCTCCTTTGGCCGCGAGATGGCGCGCGGCCGCAGCGCCCATGCCGCTGGAAGCGCCGGTGATGACGACGACTTTGTCTTTGATCATGCTGGGTTTTCCTTCTGTTGGTGCCGCCGATCAGGCGCCGTATTCGGCGTCGGTGACATGCTCCAGCCAGTCGACGACCTTGCCGTCCTTGACCTCCTGAAGCGCGATATGGGTCATGGCTGTCCGGGGCGATGCGCCGTGCCAGTGCTTTTCGCCGGGCTCGAACCAGACGACATCGCCGGGCCGGACTTCCTCGACAGGTCCGCCCTCACGCTGCACCCGGCCGGAAGTGACGATCAGTGTCTGGCCGAGCGGATGCGTATGCCAGGCGGTGCGTGCACCCGGCTCGAAGGTGCTGTCGGCACCCTGCACGCGATCGGGAGCGGCGCTGTTGAACAGCGCATCGATGCGCACACGGCCGGTGAACCAGTCGGCGGGGCCGGAGCGGGAGGGCATTTGCCCGGCACGATAGATCTCCATGAGGACCTCCTTCGGATCAGGACAGAGCTTCGACGCGCAGCGGGGGTTCGCCGCGCACCAGCAGCGGCCTGGCCCCTTGGTCCAGACGGCCGAGCCGGAGACCGCGCGACCAGCTATAGGGATCATGGAACATCGCCAGATTGCCCCAGGGCGCGAAGTAGCAGAGGTCGCCAACCGTCTCCTCGCCGAAGCGGCCGCTGCCTTCCTCGGTCAGCTTGCGAGGCAGGTAGGCGATCTTCTCGTTGGTCGAATAGTCGCTGATGGTCAGGTCCAGCGGCAGCATCGAGAAGAGATCGCGTGCCGAAGGGTTGTCCTCCAGCGTTGCCGTGAAATCCTGATCCGCGAAGGTGAATCTGAGGCGCATGGCGGTTCCTTCTTGAGCTTGGGCGCTAACAAAGGTGGGAACGGTGAGGCTGGCGGCTGCCGCTGCCAGCAATGTGCGGCGTGAAATTCGGGTGGAATGCTTGTCCATTTGGGGCCTTCGTGCGGGGAGCGGCTAGGCCGATTTCAGCATGCGCTGTCCGTTCCCGATCAGGACGAATGCGAGAACGGCGAGAACCACGCTGCCGATAAAGGTTGCCTGGATCGAAATGCCGTCCAGCAGCAGTCCGCCCACCACCGCGCCCAGCAGGATCGAGGTTTGGATCGCCGCGACCATCAGGCTGCCTGCGGCCTCGGGCGTGTCGTCCGCATTCTGCGACATCCAGGTCATCCAGATGACCGAGAACATGGTGTTCATCGCCCCCCAGATCATCATGAACAGACCCGCAGCAATGGGGGAGAAACCGAACAGCAGAAGCCCGACGGTGGCTCCGCCCATCACCAGAGCGGGCAGTTTCAGGAAGGGGGCGACGTTACCCTTCAGGAAACGGCCCGCGGCCCATGTGCCAATGAACCCGGCGCAGCCGAGCAGCAGCAGAAGGATCGATAGCGCCGTTACATCCACCCCCGTCACCTGCTCGAGAAAAGGGCGCAGGTAAGTGAACATGGTGAATGCCGAGCCCCATGACAGCATGCATGCCATAAGCCCACGCAGGAAATACGAACGCTTCAGCAGGTCGAACATGGCTCGGAAGTCTTGCTTCTGGCGCGCCGGCAGCGAGGGCAGCGCGATAACATGCCAGACCAGGTTGATGGCCACGATCGGTGTCAGTGCCCAGAAGACCTCACGCCAGCCGAACATCCCGCCGAGATAGCTGCCGATGGGCGCAGCGAAGGCCGCGGCAATAGCCTGGCCGCCATACATGAGGGCGAGCGCACGGGGCACGTCGCTTTCCGGGACTAGCCGCATGATGACGGCTGTCGCCAACGCCCAAAAGCCACCAATGCAGATGCCGAGCAGCGCGCGGCCGATCATCAGCACCGCGAAATTCGGCGCGGCCGCGACCAGAGCAAGCGACAGCAGCATGAAGCCTGTCATCGCCACCATCACCCATTTCCGATTCAAGGTTCCGGCGACGGTGGTAATGAGGAGACTCGCCAGGACCGCGAAAAGACCGCTGATCGAGATCGCCTGTCCGGTCTGGCCTTCCGTCGCGCCCAGCCCTTCGGCCATCGGCGTCAAAAGACTGACCGGCATGAATTCCGAGGCGATCAGCATCGCCACGCACAGCGCCATCGAAAGGACGGCGCCCCAGGCAGCATCAGGCTTGCTGCCCGCATTTTCCGCGACGGAAACCATTCCGCTTACTCCGATATTGGGTTCGGATGGGATTTAGGCTCTCCGCCGCGAAACAATTACCCGGTGCAATTTGATTGGACCAATCGATCCAATCGATTAATCTTCTCGCTCTGGGCTTTGCAGGGACGCCATGGAGAAGACGGATTTCAATCAATTGACCTGGTTCAGGATCGTTGCAGAGGAACGCAGCTTCACGAAAGCGGCCGCAAGGATCGGCGTGGCGCAGTCGACCCTCAGCTATGCCATCAAGCAGCTTGAAGGGCGCATGGGTATCCGGCTTCTGACGCGCACCACGCGCAATGTCGCAACAACACCTGCGGGTGAACGGCTGTTGCAGACGATCACCCCGCGCATGACCGAGATCGAGGACGAGATCGCCGCGCTGATGGCGTTCCGCGACAAACCCTCAGGCTCCGTCAGGCTGACCCTGTCCGACCACGCGCTTGAAAGTGTCGTATGGCCGAAGTTGAAGCCCGTGCTCAAAGCCTATCCCGACATCAGCGTCGAACTGATTCTGGACAGCACCTTCCGCAACATCGTCGAGGAAGGATTCGACGCCGGCGTTCGGCTGGGCGAGAGCGTCGAGAAGGACATGATCGCGGTGCGGATCGGCCCTGACTGGCGCCTGGTGGCTGTGGCGTCACCCGGCTATCTCGCTGAGCATGGCGTGCCGGACCATCCGCAGGATCTGGTCAGGCACGTCTGCATCAACATGCGTCACGAGACCGCCGGCGGGCTGTATGCGTGGGAATTCGAAAAGGACGGACAGGCGCTGCGCGTGCGGGTAGACGGTCAGCTCACCTTCAATAATTCCTACGCCATGATCGACGCGGCCGTGAACGGCTACGGTATCGCCTACGTGCCCGAGAACATCGTGGACGGGCACATCAGGTCGGGCTCACTGGTGCTAGTTCTCGACTACTGGTCGCCCTTCTTCGACGGTTATTTCCTCTACTATCCGAGCCGCCGCCAGAACCTTCCCGCGTTCAATGTCATCGTCGACGCGCTTCGGCATCGAGCCCGGTAGGAAACTCCGGTTCCCCGCTAAACGCCCTTCTTTGGAAGGGTGCCATTCCCAAACGTCGGCTCTCATGGTGCCGAATGCGTACTGGTCAACGTTTCGCAACCCTATGACCAGGGTTAGCTGTTCAGCGATCGGAAATTGTCATTGGCTTGATAGCAGCAATGTCTTCGGGGGATAGGCTGGCTGATATTGGGCGCATTGCGGAACGGCAGGCTCGGGCCGAGAGTTGACGGTCGGCTTTTGGGATCCGAGCTTAGAAGGCGGCCGTTCCGTTGTCCTACCTCAAGCAAGCCGTCCCGGATCGTTGCGTCGAATCCTAAAGCCCTCATTCATAGGGTGCGATGATAACGGCTATGCTTTCCGCACTGAGATGGGCTGTAGTCCCCAAGCCTATTTGCGCAGTCGTGTTTCCCTTGGGGCCGCTTGAGCCGGAGGCGAAGACGCGCATCCTGGCCGAGGCCCCGGCTGCGGGCGCGGTGGTGTCGGCGTGGGCATGTCGGAAACGCAGTGCTGCAGAATTACTGGCCCTTGAACAGGGCCAGTACGAGGCCAGGTCAGGTGGCCGATCGAGCAGAACGCCTTGTCAACTTCCGTTGGACGTTTCGATCTCGGCAAAGATCTTCTCCGCCGTGACCTTGGCTTTGCCGGGATATTTCAGCGCCTTGACGGTCTCGAGGTTCGCGGGTTTGCCCACTACGATTGCGCCGATCATGCCCATCCCCAGATGCGGCGTGCACTGGTACATATAGACGCCTTCCTCTGTCACCGTCACCGTGATCTTCTCGTTGGCCTTGCCTTTCCACATCTCCGCGCCATCCGGCAAGCCGTCCTTCATGCTTGCGGAATTGTGGCTCTTATCGGTCGGCACGAAGGTGACGGTATCGCCAGGTGCAGCCTTCACGACGAGTGGCTCAAAGACCATCGGCGTCCCGTCGGAGCCCTTGTTGAGCATCTGGACTTCGTGATCCGCCGCGAAGGCGGAAAACGGCAGAGCCAGTCCAACGGCCAGCGTGGCGATGTAAGCTGCCTTCAAGACAAATTCTCCTAAATGTACTGATTTTGCGACACGTCGCTGTGCGTGTCGCGAGCGACCATTGCCATTAATGCAGGTATGTCAACCCAGCGGGCGATCAGCACCCGCCCGCGGCCTCTCGCACCTCGTCGAGCAGCGCATTGACCTCATTGGGGTGGTTCCGCGACGGAAGCCAACAATGGTCCGCCCCTTCATTGACACAGGTACGTAGCTCGCTAGGTTCCCGGCGCGCGAGATTGCGAAGAGCGCGACTATGGAGGTTGAGGACTTGAAGATTGAGCCAGGCCGCGCGAATGCGAAGCCAGGGGATAGGGCGGCCGATTTTGCGGAAAACACGCCCCCCGGAGAACAAATAAAGCCGACACGCCGCAGCTTCCTGCGCGGCAGCGTCATTGCAGCGGGCGCAGCGGCGACGGGAGTTGCCGGCGCCTCCCGAAGCTCGGCCGAGGCGCTGCCCGTGCCCGAAAGCAGCATGGCCATGGGCGACCCCATCCCGGAAAAGGGATATGGCATGCCGATCGAGTTCGAGGAGCACGTCAAGCGCCACCGCACCGACGTTCTGGTGAACAAGCAAAACTTTTCGGACTGGAGCATGACGCCGCTCCAGCACCAGACCGGCATCATCACGCCAAACGGACTCTTTTTCGAGCGTCATCATAACGGCGTGGCCAGGATCGACCCCGAGCAGCATCGCCTGGTCATCCACGGTCTGGTGGAACAGCCGCTGGTTTTCACCATGAGCGACCTGATGCGGTATCCATCGGTATCGCGGTTCCATTTCCTTGAGTGTTCCGGCAATGGCCTGACCGATTGGACCAAGGCGGCCTCGACGACCGTCCAGCAATCCCACGGCCTGCTTTCTTGCGCGCAGTGGACCGGCGTTCCGCTTTCCTGGCTGCTGGCGGAGGCCGGGGTGAAGCCGGAGGCCAAGTGGGTGATGTTCGAGGGCGCCGACGGCTCCGGCCATCTGCGGTCGATCCCCATCGAAAAGGTCATGGACGATGCCTTGCTCGCCTATGGCCAGAACGGCGAAATGCTGCGGGCCGAACAGGGTTACCCGATCCGTGCGATCTTCCCCGGCTGGGAGGGCAACACGAACGTAAAGTGGCTGCGCCGCATCAAGCTCGTCGATCAGCCGGATCAGATCCGTGGCGAGACGGCGCGCTATTCCGACCCTATGCCGGGCGGCAAGTGGCGGCAGTTCAGCATGGTCATGGAGTGCAAGTCGGTCATCACAAGCCCGTCTGGCGGAATGAGCTTGAAGGGTCCTGGCCTTTACGAGATTCAGGGATTTGCCTGGTCCGGCAATGGCAAGGTCACGAATGTCGACATCACTCTCGATGGCGGCAGAACCTGGCAGGAAGCACAGCTCGAGGACCCGGTCCTGGACAAGTGCCTCACCCGCTTCCGCTACAGATGGAACTGGGAGGGCGGCCCCGCCAAGATTGCGAGCCGCGCCGTCGATAGCACGGGCTATGTCCAGCCGACCGTGGAGGACTTGGCGCGGGTTCGCGAGATCACCGGCTTTGTGCAACATCACAATGGGATATTCCCGTGGGCCGTCAGCCAGACTGGGGAGGTCACCAATGCGATTGCCTAATTTCGGAATCATGGTTGCTGCAGGCGCATCGCTTCTGCTGGCTGTATCCACACTGCACGCCGAGACGTTCGGCGATCCCCCAACTTCCGGTTTCGGCAAGCCAATCGCCGAACCTGATCTTGCGCTTTGGGACATCGACATCCAGACGCCGACAGGAAAAGGGCTGCCCGCCGGCGAGGGGACGGTGGCTCATGGCGCGGAGGTCTTCGCTGAACGATGCGAGGCTTGCCACGGCGAAAAGGCTGAGGGAGGGCCGATGTACGGGACCATGGTCGGCGGCATCGGCTCGATGGACAAGAACCCGCGGGTCCTCACGCCAGGCAGCATGTATCCCTACGCGCCGATCCTGTTTGACTATGTTCGCAGGGCAATGCCGCTCGATGCCCCGCAATCCTTGACCACTGAAGAGGTATATTCCGTTGTCGGCTATATCTATCACCTCAACGGCTTGGTGGAGGCGGATGCCAAAGTTAACGCCAAGACGCTGACGGAACTGAAAATGCACAATCGCGACGCCTTCATCGTCGACGATCGCCCCGACACCAAGGCCGAGCGTTGCATGACTGATTGCCAGCCGATCGGGACAGTGGCTGACGCCCAGAAAAAATAGCGCCCCAATGGTGACGATGATTGGCCGACATGCGGCCAGTCATCGTGCCGTGAGGCGATGCCGGAGATTCCGGCGATGCGCCCCTCCCACAGCATCAACAGCACGGCCGACAGGCTGATCATCACGCCTCCGATCAGGGAGGCAAGGGGAGTGAACTCGGTCATGAACTCGGCGATCCGCTCGTCGGCGAGCCGATAGAACATGTCCTTCGACTCCTTGCGGCCGTTATGAAACCCGCCTCGCGCAACTCGGCGATCTGTTGGGACAGGCCCGGCTGGCGGATGCCCAGCGTATCCTCCAGGTCACGTACGGAGCGCTCGCCATCGACGAGCGCACAGGCGATCATCAACCGCGACGGGAAGAGGCGATCCGGCAAGTCCGATAGGTGCTGAGGGGACACGCCGCGAACCTTATCCCTCACGGTCCGGCATGCAGTAGATGTCGGCAATCAACTCGGTGGAGCGATGGATCGCGGACGGGGTATGCCCGAGGTTCAAGATCATCATCTCGTCAGCGTCCGTCAGCTTCTGTCGGGCATTGAGCTTTTCGACCACCTGCTCGCCGGTTCCAACCATGGTCTTGGCGTCCCACATCCCGATTATCTGCCGTTCTCGACTTGTGTAGGGATAGATCTCGGCCTCCTCGGGCGTCGGCACGACGAAGGACTTGCCCTGCGACATTCGCATCATGGCGTGGGAGTACGCCCAGGACTGCCGGCGCGCCTCGTGTTCGTCGTCGGCCGCCATGACGCCGGAACTGACAATGACATAAGGCCGGTCGAGAATGGCCGAGGGCCTGAAGCTGCTGCGATAAAGGTCAAGCGCAATCTCCAGGTTTTCATCGGCCAGGTGCGCGGCGAAGGCGAACGGGAAGCCGAGATGGGCAGCTAGCTGCGCTGAATAGCCGGAGGATCCGAGCAACCAGACGGGTGGTCGCTCGAAAGAGCGCGGTATCCCGTTCTCACGATCCTGCCACGGTCCCGGTACGGCATTCACGCGGCCTCCATAGGGATTGCCCGCAGGAAAATCGGCGTCGAGGAAGGCCAGCAGTTCCATGAGTTGGGCCGGGAAATCCTCAGTCCCGATCTGGCCGCGGCGCAAGGCAACAGCGGTGGTCATGTCGGTACCCGGCGCGCGCCCGATGCCGAGGTCGATACGACCCGGCGCCATTGAGGCCAAAAGACCGAACTGTTCGGCCACGACCAGCGGGGGAAAGTTCGGCAGCATCATGTCGCCTGCGCCCAGACGTATCCGCTTGGTCTCGCCCACCAGACGCGCCAGCAGCAGCGGCGGCGATGACGTGGTGACGCCGGGCATGGAATGGTGCTCGGCAACCCAGTACCGGCTGAAACCGCGCCGATCCACCAACTTGGCCAATTCGATGCTGGCGTTCAACGCCTCTCGCGCCATTGAGCCTCGACCTGCCATGGCGAAATCGAGGATGGAAATGGGCACCGGGGCGTTACCGGCGCGCATGCCGAAGATCCGTGAACTCATTTGGTGGTCTCCAAAAGCATCTCGATTTCTGGTGGCGCAGCTCGCGCCTCTCCCGCGATGCAGTTGGGCCTTTTCCCGAGTTACGGCAATTGACCCGTAAGACAGCTATCACTCGTTTTGGGCCAACATGCATTCTACGCTGGGAACAATGAGGTCATAGGTTCGCCGTGCTCGCGGCGCAGACGGCAAAGTTCCTGCTGGTCGACCCCCCGAGACGTGAACAGCGTCTTTTCCCACGGCTAGCGCATGGCGATGCGGCAGTGCTCAAGGCGCAGCGCTGGCTTCAGGCGACGGAGCCAGAGCTATCTCGCTTGGAGCGTCTGCGCCGGTTCCGTAGGGCGACGGGAATGACGACGTCGGAATACGCTCAGAGACTTCGTGTCAGCAGGACCTGTGAATTGTTGCAGTGCGGCGGGCTTTTCGGGGCGCAGGCCGCCTGCCAAGCCGGGTACACCGATCCGGGGGCCTTTCGAAAGGTGTTCGCCAAGGTCGTCAGGTTGACGCCCAGCGAGTATCGCCAGCGTTTCAACGCGTTCGATACACGGGCAAGCACCCGGTCATAGCCCCGCGCGTCTGGTATTGCAGAACGTGCGCCTATAGTCGGACGGGGACGTACCCAGTTGTGCGGCGAACTGCTGCCGCATCGACAGCGGTGTCCCGAAGCCGACTTCATGGGCAATGTGTTCGATCGGCAACTCGGTGGTCTCGAGCAATTGCTGCGCCCTAACGACGCGCTGGGCATTCAGCCACTTCGTCAAGGTCGTCCCCGTTGCCTCTCGAAAGCGCCTCGTGAAGGAGCGGCGGCTCATGTGGGCAACGTCCGCCAGGACATCCACGGTCAGAGATTCTGACAGGTGCTCCAGTGCCCATTCCAGAACGCCGGGCAGTCTGCTCTCGCACGGGAAGTGTGGCACGGGCTGTTCGATGTATTGCGCCTGTCCGCCCTGCCTGTGGGGTGGCGTGACCAGCATCCTGGCCGTGCGATTTGCCGCATCGGCGCCGTGACGTTCGCGAACCAGGTTCAGGCAGCAATCGATGGCAGCGACGGTCCCGGCCGAAGTGACGATGTTGCCGTCTGCGACATAGAGCACGTCCGGGCGGAAGTTCGTCGTGGGAAAACGCCGCGCGAATGCCTCGCGCGCCACCCAATGGGTTGTCGCCTGTCGGCCATCCAGCAGGCCGGCATCCCCCAACACGAACGCCCCGAGGCACAGCCCGACAATGAGTTTTCCGCGGGAATGGGCCTCGCGTAGGGCTTCGGTCAAGGCGTCCGGCGCCCGAGCCTCAGTATCTTCCCACGCGGGCACGATGATCAAATCGGCCTGCGCCAGGGCATTGAGGCCGTCCGGCACCCGGATTTGAAGCCCCGTATCGGTGCAGACCATGCCCGGGGTCACGGCGCAGTAATCGATTTTATAGAGGGGGCAGCCAGGAGACGCGAAGCTCGTTCCAAGAACCGTTTCGGGAACCGTCAAATGGAACAAACTCACGCCGTCAAAGGCAAGCACGGCAACATGCACGGGGGACATGACGCTCACAGGGGACGGGACGTTTGGCCCGGATGTATCGGCTATCATCATTCGGGTCAACACGCCCACGCCGGAGGAAGGGGCGGCTCTCCCTGACCGCTCGCTCCACCCTCCCGGTGTTCGTCCGGACTCTCACTTCATTCTGGGCGCCGCGAGGGAGCCCGTCCCTACTGCGCCCTTTAGCCGACATGAACGCGCGCTCGCGCCCGTGAGCGCCCTCGCGGCCTGATCATCGCCTGCCCCTGCACCATTGCCACCCCGGCCCACCGGCGGCCCGGGCGCGAGGCGGAACTCGGCATGCTGCGTCGAGCGAGGCTTTGCGGCCCTCGGCGCTGTGGCCCAAAAGTTTCGATAGTTGTCACGCAGGCCGCTGTTCGAGAATGGCGATGTGGCCACAATGCCGCTCGTCATCAACCTCGTTTCTGGAGCAGCAACTTGCAGCCAATGACAGTCATACGTGCCATCGCGATTTCCCTGGCCCTCGGAGCGGCAGGCATATCGGGACAAGCAGCCGCCGAAGCCACATCAACGTCCAGCGCGGCATCGGTGCAGATGCAGCAGATCCGCAACGCCACAGCGAAAATCAGCTACGCAGGCAAGACCTTCCTCGTCGATCCCCTGCTGGCGAGGAAGGGCGCATATCCGGGCTTCGAGGGGACTTTCCGCAGCGATCGGCGCAACCCGCTGGTCGAGCTTCCGATGCCGGCCGAGGACGTCATGAAGGGCGTGGATGCGGTGATCGTGACCCATACCCACCTCGACCACTGGGACGGTGGCGAGCATCAGTTCGTCCCTAAGGGTGTCCCTTTGTTCGTGCAGAATGAAGCCGACGCCAAGATCATTCGTGCGCAGGGCTTCACCGATGTTCGCATCGTCGGTGAGAACACCGTTTTCGAAGGCGTGCGCTTGACGAAGACAGGCGGACAGCACGGTACGGATGAGATGTACGCCAACAGCCAGTTGGCGGAGTTCCTGGGGGCGGCCATGGGTATCGTCTTCCAGGCGCCGGACTCGCCAACCGTCTACCTCGTCGGCGATACCATTTGGCGCAGCGAGGTCGATCAGAGCCTGGCCAAGTTCAACCCCGATGTCATCATCCTGAACGCCGGCGAGGCTCGCATGGTTGGCTACACCGGGTCCATCATCATGAGCAAGGACGACGTGCTCCGCGCGCATAAGGCTGCACCGAGCGCCACCATCGTCGCCAGCCATATGGATGCGATCAACCACATGACGTTGAGCCGCGAGGAACTGCGGGAATATGTCGAGCAGAATGGTATCCAGGATCGTGTCCTGATTCCCGCGGATGGCGAAATCCTGAAGTTCTGACCCATCGTGCCCACCCCCAATCGGGGTGGGCACCCCTTGTGGTTTTGGAGCGGTTCAATCCACCCGACTTCCCTGCATTCCGCCCGGACAGGACAGGGAGAATGGCGTTCCGCGCTCGTTCATGCGCGAGCGTCGATACCTGCTGCATTCTCGCTTTGAACGCATGTCCCAAGGTCGAAAGCGCTCAAATCGAGCCGTCGACTTTGACAATTTGAGAACGGTATCGGTGCGACCGCGCCCCCCATGCTTGGTCTCCGGTAGCGTCCGATTTCAGGCAGTAGCCAAGCGGACCTCAATGGCCGAGTTCGGCGCAAAGCGGTCATCCATGGTACGCCCTAAGGAAGTCCCCTTCAGGGGACATTCCCTGGATCTTCAAACCCCCGGGCGTCGTCTTAGGAACCAGGCCTGCCCGCAAAATGAAATAGCGCTGCCTGGGCCTGCGGTGGCCAGGAACTGTCATCCCGGCCACGCTTGCCGACGACCTTCGCAACGCTAAGTCGAACATAGTCTTTGATGTCCAGGCTCAATCGGTCCAACGGACATTTTGCACCATGGAATTCTTGTACGGACTGGCTTTTTTGGTTCTCTTCAGCCTAAGCGCTATCGCCGGAATGATCCTACGTGTTCGTCTCCACGAAGACCAATTGTCGAAAGAGAACATGGATGCGCTGGCGCTCGTGACGGGACTTCTCGTCACCTTTGCCGCTTTGGTTCTCGGTCTACAACTGTCGACGGCAAAATCCACATTCGACGCCGCCGATAAAGACCGCTCAGTTTACGCCTCCAAACTGGCACGTCTCGACCAGTGTCTACGAGACCTTGGCCCCACAATGGAACCAACTCGCATTCGCTTACGGCAATATACGGCCGCCGTGATAGCCAGCACTTGGCGGCGCGAGCCCGCGCCGCTTGTGCCCGGCACCCCCGATACGCGGGGAATGGCGATAACCGGGGAAGATGCCACGTTGAGCGCTCTCATGAATGAAATCGGCTTGGCGATCGATACCGAAGCGCCGAGCGATGCATCGCATGCGAACATAGCCGCAAGATGCCGAGCGGATTTCGCTCTGGTGCAGGAAAGCCGCTGGGCTGTCATCGAAGATGCAATTGGAACTTCCCCTGATTGGTTCAGCGGAATACTGAGCTTTTGGCTGGTGCTCGTCTTCCTCAGCTTTGGGCTCCAGATTCCGCGGCGCCTGCTTGGAGCTGTCGTTCTCGGGATTGGGGTCGTTGCGATCGCCAGCGTGATGTTCGCAATTGTTGACCTCGAAATTCCTTACGGGGGCGTGTTCGGCATCACCAGCACCGCCATGCGTGACGCATTAGCCGACATGAACAGGTAGCTGCTGGGCATGGCTGCTGCGAAGCTTTCAGGTACGGTCGCGATATACGACAGCGTAACACCGTCAGCCCTGCCACAGCCTATCCCAGCCTCCTCAGGCGAGCATTTCGGTCGGTCGAGGGCACCACAGCAACGACCGCAGTCCTTCGCGCGGCGAGTGGACCGCTTGCGGGCGCAGAGTTGTCGGAGGCTGAGGGCCGTGTTCTGCCGGTCCGCTTTCGGGAACAATGCGGGCGAAGCTGCCACTGGTACTCTGAAGTCTGGACATCAATCCTTTACGTTCAGCAGGTCGAACAAATCCTTCAACCCCGAGTGACAGAGGCGCTAAAACATCTCATAGCGTCTGAATTTCATGCAGAGCGGCTTGGCCCGGGCGGACCAACGGGCCCGCACCTGGGAGGAAAAGCTCTCAACTCCGATGCCATAACACAGCGCCCGCTCAATTTCGTGACCTGGCGCTCGAAGTTTCACTACCAAGCCCGGGCCGAGCACATCATGCCGGCCGACCCGGTCGTTGCCCAGGGATAATCACGCAATTCATGGCACCGCGCCGGGGCAAGTCTACAACTTCGGCTGGCCGGGCAAGGCGAAGATCGCAACCCAGGCCGGGCCGCTGTCGCTCTGGATAATCGGGTTCTTCATGCCGCCCGAGACGGCCACGTACTGGGTGCCGTCGAGCATGTAGGTCGAGATTCCGCCGCCGATGGGGTCTCCCAAATCCCTCTTCAGCAGCACGCGTCCGGTCGCCGCATCAAAGGCGAGGAAGTTCCCTTTCGTGTCGCCGGTGAAAAGCACGCCGCCCGCGGTCGGGGTGACTGGTGCCACCATCAAGGTATCCGCGTCGTATTTCCAGATTACCTGACCGCTGTCGGCGTCGACGGCGGTGACGTGGCCGAACCGCTGATCCTGGGGGTCCTGCTCGCCGAATCCGTTGGCCGATCCGATGAATGGCTTGGGCGGGTCGTGCTTTAGGCTGCCTGGTGCGGCGAGCTTGATCGTCGTCGCCCAGTCAATTGCTGGAACGAACAGCGCATTCAGGGGCGGCGAATAGGACGGGCCGTACCAGTTGGTACCGCCCTGGGTGCCGGGCAGGAAGCGCGTTCCTTCCGCAGTCAGCGGCGCATCGACGTTCTCGACCCGCGTGACCGGCGTCCGGAAGAACACATCGTTCAGATCGCGGCTCAGGCCGTAGAGGTAGCCATTCTTGCCCGCCACGGCGACCATCTTCCGCCCCGTTTTCGACGTGAACAGAATGGGGCTCGCCGCCAGGTCCCAATCGTGAAAATCGTTCTTCACCAGTTGATGATATCCCTTCAGTTCTCCGGTCTTGGCGTCCAGGACGATCACGCTGCTGGTGTAGAGATTGTCGCCCTTGCGGTAATCGCGAACGAAGTCCGGACCGGGGTTGCCGACCGGCGAATAGAGAAGTCCGGCCTCGGGATCGAGCGCGTAGGACGAGTACGTGCCGCCGCCGGCCTTGACCTGCTTGGATCCTCCGGCCACGTCTTGGCAGCGTCCCCGGTGGACGGAACGGTATCGAAGTTCCACAAGAGCTGGCCCGTCTTTGCATCGAATGCCCGGACGTGGCCGATGCCGCCATAGTCGCTTCCCGCGTTGCCGAGGTAGACGCGTCCGTCCCACACGACGGGCGCAGCGGTATAGAACTCGCCTGCCTTGATGTCGGCGCCGACCACGTCCCAGATGACGTCGCCGGTCTTCGCGTCGAGTGAAAGCACGTGTCCGTCAACCAAGCCCCTGAACAGGTGGCCGTCGGAATAGGCGACGCCGCGGCCGAGCCGGCCGGGACTTCCAGGGTCGGCCAACTGGTGATGTCTCACCCAACGTTGCGCCCCTGTTCGCGCGTCGATGGCGTAGGTGTTTTCCCGGGTTGTCACGTAGATCGTATCACCGATCACGACGGGCTCCGACTGAAAGCTCATCGTTTCCGGAATTTGGAACCGCGCCAATTCCTGGAGGATAGCGACGTTTTTAGTGTCGATCTGCGTCAGCGGCGAGAACCGTGTGGCGTCGTAGCCGCCATTATAGCCTCGCCAATCGGTATTCGGCTGTTGATTATCGGCCTGACCGACCGTCGGCACCCCCACGCAGGTCAAGAGTGCCCAGGTGACGATCGCGGCCGATCGATTGAGGTTGTTCATCATGCGTTCCTTTCGGACGTGAACGAGGCCGCATCGAACAACGAACTAGATGCACCCGGTAGTGTTCCGTGGCGTCACGGATGCCGTCGACGATCATTCATGCCTTAGCCGGCCCATGGCGCAACACGACCTCCAGCATGGTCGCTGGCCACGTCCCCTCTCAGGAAGCGGTTAAGCTGATCTCTACGGCCGACATGGCCGCATTGCGGCCCGGCAGCCTGGGGCCGAGAGGGCCTGGCAGCTTCGCGGCTCGGATTTGCGAAAGGACCTTCGGGCCCCCTGACACCGACGTAACGTGACCATGGGACTACCTTAGTCGACGACGTCTCATGATTGACGTTGTCAACTCGCATGTTCATTCAACCAGACTGGCTTTCCCGAGCCTGGGCAGCGACGCTGACGAATCCTTTGCGGTGCCACAGGAGACATTTGTCGGCATTCTCATTCGGAAGAAGAATTTCGTTGATGATGCCGATGAGGATCGAGTGGCTGTATCCATCGGGAACATGCGCGATTCGGCAGTCGAATGCCACGGATGCGCCGGCCAGCAGCGACGCACGAGTTGTTTGCATGATCCAGAGAGCGCCTTGAAAGCGGTCGGCCCCCTTGGCCCTGTCGAAATGGTCGGCGAAGGCCCGTAGCGTGTCGGGCAATACCGACACGCCGAAGAAACCTTGCCGCAATATCGTGTCATGTGCTGTGGCCGCCTTGTTGATGCAGGCTATCAAAGACGGCGGATCGGCAGACAAGCTGCAGACCGCGGTAGCCATCAGTCCGCTGGGAACGCCATTCTCGATTGTAGTGATGGCTGTCACCGGACCGGCGAAGCGCTGCATGGCTTCTCTGAAATCATCGGAATTGATCATCGCTGCGTTCCCTCCGCCACCCGACAAGTTGGGGCACTTTGCGATTCCTAGTCGCGCGGCCATCATGAGGAACCAGGACGACGTAACGGCCAAGATCGTCGGCAATGACGCTGTGCGGCTCGATCTCGCCGAATACTCGAACGGCTACAACGCGATCTACGACGAGTTGAAGGTTCTTACCCCCCTCGATATCTCGAAGGTGCCGAACTACGCGAAGGAGGATCTCTACCCGCCGTTCTATCAGGGCGACATGTGGTATTGGGATAACACCCACTGGGCGATCCCGTGGGTGTGGGGCCTCGACACAATCGTCGTCAACCCGGAGTTGGCCGGGGCCGGCGGCGGTCCTCCCTTATGCCAGCTTCGCGGTCAGCCGGCTCATCGCCAGAAGTCCGAGCAATGGCCCGGGCACCAGCATCAGAAAAACATACCGCGGTCCGGCGGTTTCGATCAGCCAGGCAAGCAGCGCGATCGACACGATTGTAATCGAAAAGCCGATGCAATTGGCAATTGTCAGCGCCGAGGCGACGAGCCTCGGCGGGGCGAAACGGGCATTGAGCGTGGAGAATTGTGGCGAGTCGCCGGCAATGACGACGCCCCAGAACAACAGGAAGGCGAGGAACAGCGGCATGGGCGCCAGAAAAGCCAGCGGCGAGACGAGGCAGCACAGGCCGGACGCCGACAACTGCATAAAGGCAACGCGCGCGCTGCCAAGCCCCCGTGAAAGGTAGCCGCCGACCATGCAGCCGAGGAAGCCGGCGGCGATTGCCGCGAAGCTCCACACCGAAACCATCGCGGCATCGCTGCCGAGGCGCGCCGCCAGCAGTACCGGCAGGAAGGCGTAAAAGGCGTAGAGCTCCCACATATGGCCGAAATAGCCGAAGGCCGACGCCCGGAATTCGGCCGAGTGGAAGATCGCCGCGAATGCGGTCGGGTCGAACTTCGCGCCCGCTCTGAGATGCGGCCCGTCCGGAACGAGAAGAAGCATCGCGAGACCACCGGCGATCGATATCGCCGAAACCGACAGGATCACCCCCTGCCACGGCAGATCGCCGCCCAGACCGCGGATGAGATGGGGGAACGCCGTTCCGAGCACCAACGCCCCGACCAGCCAGCCAAGCGCGAGCCCAAGGTCTCGGTTGTACCAACCCGACGCGATCTTCATGCCTACGGGATAGATGCCAGCGAGAAAGAAGCCAGTTGCGAACCGCGCCGCGAGCAAGGGCAAGAACTCGCCACCGCTCACCAGCATCGCTGTATTGGCCGCCGCGCCGGCGAGCGTGGAGAGGAAGAAGATTATGCGCGGCGAATAGCGGTCAGCGATCGCCAGCCAAGCGAAGACCAGCGTGCCGGCGATGAAGCCGAGTTGCACAGCGATCGTGATGTTGCCGACGGCGGACGCCGGCAAGCCGGCGCTGCGCTGCAGGTCGGGCATCACCGCATTGGCGGCAAACCACAGCGACGTTGCGGCGAATTGCGAGATGACGATCGTAGGCAGGATGCGGGCAGGAACGGCGGGCAAAGGCGGAGTTCTCGTCGTGACGTTCTGAGGTTCCTAACACATTGCGGCGCGCGGCAGCAGTGACAGGGTGCGGCTTGCCGCCTACTGGTCCGTCGCGGCCGCCCACGGGGAAGAACGCCACGGCGGCCGACTATCACCAACCGCCGACAACTTAGCACCGATGCATTCAATTCATCGTCTCGATAGGGCCGTTTGCGGACTGGCGGCTTCCGGGATGGATGGGGCGGAAAGCCGACGTTTTGCTTTCGGGCTCTGCCGTACGCCGGCAGCAGGTGTGGACCATGCGGACGACGAGGCATCCGCGACCGCCCCCGCCTCGATCGATCTTTGCGCTCGCCTCGCTGAGAGCGCATGGACATTCACTGGTCGGGTGCCCGGACGCTGAGCTTCATGTTGCGGATGTTCAAAGCTAGGCAATGGCATCGGTCCATGGATCTTCATCCGGCATTAGGTAGCAAAAACCACCAGACTAGATCCTCCCCGTCGGGTAACCTCCGGCTCCATTTCTGGAGCGGGGCGACATGAGAGTTGAAGAGGAACTGAAGCGGAAACGCGCCGAGTTGCTTGGCGATGTCGAGGAACTGGCCATCAGGATCGAGACGATCAAGGAGCAGGTCTCCGCCATCGACCAGGTGATCGCGATCTACGACCCGGCGCACACGACACCATCGCCCACGACGGCGGCACGGAAGCGATCCAGTCAAGCGATTCCGCTTCCGATCGAATTGGAGCAACTCAGCAAGACTGCGGCTATCCTCGAGGTGCTGCGTGAGGCTGGCGAACCGCTATCCTCGACCGACTGCACGAGCCGGATTGCCGTGAAGCACGGAGTCGCCCCGGATAACCCGGCTCATCCACGGTTCGCTACGCATGTCTCTGCCGGCCTGAACTCGCTAATGAAGGGAAAGCGCGTCCGCCAAGTGGGGGACTGTCGATGGCCGGAAGCACCTTTGGGAGATCGCCGCGTAGGCTGGCATCCGGCGAGTTGGTGCGACTAGAGAAGGCACCGTCGCCCTCTCGATGGATCAGAGCTTGCTGCCGGGACTAGGCCTTTCCTGCACCGAAGCCAATTCCTAGAGGTGAAAACACCTCAAGCTTACGGCTGACACCCGCAAGGGCATGCCAACCCCAACTCTCAAGCGGCTCCTTCAAGTGCGCTGCAACAGCCTCTGACAGGACGAGGGGAACATCGAGCGTTTTGCAGAGCGCCTCCAGGCGAACAACCTCGTTGACCGTCGACCCCATCACCGTGAAATCAAGCCGCTGAGCCGAGCCCACGTTGCCGTACATGAGGTTACCCGCATGAAGCGCAATCCCGCAGTGGATCTGCGCTCTTCCTGCCGCAGCTTGCTCAGCGTTGATGCTTGTCAGTCTCGTGAGAGCATCACGCCCTGCTGCAAAAGCCTGTTCGCAGGCTTCCCCCTCCGCAAGCGCGCCAGTCCCGAACGGGAACATGGCAAGCACACCATCACCAATGAACTTCAGAACCTCACCACTGTGCGCGATGACTGCATCGACAACGCAGTCGTAGTAGCTGTTGAGCGTAGAAAGGTATGTTTCGAAGGTGGTGATCTCCGCCAGGGCGGTCGAGCCGCGCAGATCGCTATGCCAAACAACGGCCCTGATGATTTGACCTTGCCCGCGCCGCACATGCCCAAGCAGCACATTTCGGCCCGAGGCTGGCCCAAGATAGGCACTCAGGAGGGTCTCTGCCATCTCAAGGATCGCCCCAACCTTAACCGCAACCGAGATCGGTACGGAGAGGTCGCGGAACCGGGCTATGTCACTCTGGTTGAACCCGCCCTCTCGGGTTGTGCCGTAGGAGCCGGTGACCCCCTCATGCATGATCAACCCGTCCGGCAGATCGGGCCAGACCGTCCGATCCGCATAGGTGCCGAACGGCTCAAAGAAGGCGAAGTAATCCTTATAACCAAGGCTCCTGAGACGATCCAGGAACGGAAATGGCAGCACAACATCAGGATCGTCCAAGCGATACCGCATTTCACGAGTTCCGGTTGCCTGCATCTTCAGAAACGGTGAGGGAACGCGCAGAATGTCGGTCCGAATGACGGCCTGCCGTTGGGCTCTTCGTGTACTGCGGGTCCACGTGAAGTGCATCCCGTCGAACTGCGGGTGGAACACGAGATAGGCGAGCACCGATCGGTCGAGGTCGATCCCGGCAGTCAGGAGTTGCTCACTCAAGCCCTCCAGAACTTTGCCAGAAGCCGTTCCTCTCAGCCCCTGCTGATGAAGCCAGGAAATGATCGGAGCGGTCCTGCCCATGCTGCGACCTCCCGCGCTCAGGTACTGTGGCGCGCAGAACCAACACTAACAACGTCCGCATCTCGATGTCCTTCGGACCGTCTCCATGGCCAACGGATCTGGAGATCGCATGTGATCAGGGCGAGCTTCAAATCACTCGTTGTCATCCCCGCCTCGCGAAATTTTCCGAGCAGTCGAAGAGATTGAACCCCCTTTCTATCAGCCACTTACCGTGCGATTGGTGGTTTGCCGTGAAGTCCTGCGCCACAATCGCCGTGTATGCTGTTGTCCGAAACGTCGCTTTTCAACGGCAAGGACCTCCAGCATGTCAAACAAGTCCAAAGAAAGCCTCGATCGCCGCGATTTCATGGTCGCATCTATTGCCACGGTCACCGCGTCGGCCGTCCTCGCGGTCGATGCTGGCGCTGCGAATGCCCAGGACACAGGGGCACCCTCGGCCGATCCGGCATCTGGAACGGTCTATACGGGCGATGTGATCCAAGGGAAGAAGGTCATCAGCGCGCTCGACGTCAACGACCTCGAGCCCGGCAAGAAGCACCTTTTGTATTTTCAGGGCGCGCAGATGCCCACCGGACAGCACTGGTATGTGTCTGTGATCGTCGCCAAGGGGACGAAGCCGGGCAAGCGCGCCATCCTGGTCAGTGGTGTGCATGGCGACGAGATGAGTTCTGTGCATACGGTCCAGACCGTAATGAACCAACTCGATCCGGCGGAGATGTTGGGCACAGTAATGGCGGTCACGGACGTCGCCCGCCCGGCCATGGAAAGCATGCAGCGCAGATGGCCTAATTCGGGCAGGGGCATTGATCTGATCGATATGAATCGTGAATGGCCCGGGAACGAGAACGGCGCCACCGCACCCAGCCGACACGCTGGGCTTCTGTTCAACCGGCTGCTGCGGCCGAACGCCGACTTCGCGATCGACTTCCATACAGGGACAACCGGATTCGAGGTCACCGCATTCAATATCGGCGGTATGGATGTGCCCGAGGTCAAGGCTATGGTGGAGTTGTATCCCGTCGGCCAGATCTTCGACAATCACGTCTATCCCGGTGTCCTGCATAATGCGTTTATGGACGTGGGCATCCCGTCCTTCACGCCAGAAATCGGCGCTGCGCGCCTCCTGGACCCCGAGATGATCGCGCTCTTCGTGGAAGGCACAATGAACGTCCTCAAGCATCAAGGCATCGTTGCCGGGCCAATGGGACGTACGGGCAAGGACGTGACTGTCTTTGTCGGTAACAGCGCGTTCCCGATACTGGCCACCGCGGGTGGGCTCGTCGAGCATCTGGTCAAACTCAACGACAAGGTCGAGGCCGGACAGAAGGTTGCTATCCAGCGCAACAGCTTCGGCGAGGTGGTCGCGGAGTATTCGAGCGGCGTGGCCGGAGAGATAACGGGCCAGCGCAGCGATGCAATGGCCGAGCCTGGCAACCCCCTGACATTTATCCTTTTCAACAAGCCGACGCCGGAGGGCGCTGAGACCTATCCCGAGTGATCCTACGCTGAGGCGATCTTTCAGGAATCGGTAATGACGCCTCGGGTCAATCCGTCACTTCCGGAGAAGTCCGCCCAAACGAATCCTTGAACATCCGGTAGAGTCGCGCGCCATGAGCCGTCTCGCCAAACCGATCATGAGACGTCGTCGTTGACGCAACCTCGACCTACAGCTTGGCCATCGGCGATGTCTACAAAGGCGCCCTCAACGTCCGACGTTTCACGGAAGCTGCCGCTCCCCTTTCCAGGCTCATGGTAGGAAAGCGGGCAATGAGCGACGGTCAAAGTCCAGCGGTCTCGATTGGATCGAGCCGCTCGATCGTCAGCGCGGATTGATCAGATCGAACATCGTGGCGAAGCGGCCGGTGGCTTCCGCCGTGCGCAGCGACTTCACCCGCTCGACCAGGATTTCGGCCGCCTCCGGGTCCGCCGCCAGCAGGCCCATGCTTTCGCGGATGAAATCCTCGAGCGGCATCGCGCGGGGGTTGTCGCGCTGGCCGGGCGTCAGGTCGGTGGCCACCAGCGGCGGCGCCACCTCAATGACCTGCACAGCGGTGTCGCGGAGTTGGTGGCGCAGCGAGATGCTGTAGGAATGGATCGCAGCCTTCGTCGCCGAATAGGTCGGCGTATCCGCGCGCGGCACGAAGGCGAGGCCGGAGGAAACATTCACCACCGCGGCCTGCGGTTGGGCCAGAAGCTGGGGCAGCAGGGCCGAAGTCAGGCGGATCGGGCCCAGCAGGTTGGTCGTGATCGTGGCCTCGGCGACGGCCAGGGCCTCCGGGCCGGCGAGCACCCGCTCGACGCGCATGATGCCCGCATCATTGATGAGGACATTGAGCCCCGGATGCTCCACCAGGATGCGGTCGGCAAAATCTCGGAGAGCGAAGGCGTCGTCGATATCGAGCAGGGCGAAGTGCATGCCGGGATGGGCCGCAGTCACGGCCTGCAGTGGTGCGGGCCGCCGCCCGACGATGATGACTGTATTGCCCGCGGTGTGCAGGGCCTCGGCAAGGCCGCGCCCAATGCCCGTTCCGCCGCCGGTGATGAGAATAGTGTTGCCGGTGATGTTCATGACTGGCTCCAGTTGCGCAGGGCTTTGTCTCGATATGTTCGGAACGTCTTGCACCGAAGGACTGCACCCGCCGTGCCGCCCTTGGCATCACCAGCGGCCCGAACGTTTCGAGCGCGTTTTCTTGCAGCATGTAGGCCAGGCTCTCGTCGCGAACACCGCCGCGATCGCGCGCAACGTAGGAGAGGCACGCTGCCCCGTTGGCCTGTGCTCGTTGTGTGTTATCGCGCCTCCTGCGCGCGGCGCCGCTGGTTCACGCGCGTGGACGACGCCGCGTTGTGATCGCAGCCCTATTGTCGGTGGCAGGCTATCCCAATACTGGAGAATAGGACCGGAGGCATGATCAAGTGAGCGTAGCATTTGTCAAAGAGGAAAGCGCTGAGGCAGCATCGGAAACCATCCTGCCGGCGCGCCCGATCTCCGATCGAGTCAACCTCGTTACGGAGGCGGGCCTTAAGATGTTGCAGGTCGAGTTGGCGCGCGCTCAGCAGGCTCTCGACGCTGCCAGCTTGCAGGAAGACATCAATGAGAGGCGACGGCAGTCGGCGGTCCCGTTTAGAGATGTTAGCTATTATGCCGAGCGGATCCGAACGGCCCAGTTATACCCGGTGCCCACTTCTAACGACGTGGTCGGATTCGGCCATACCGTCACCTTCCGACGTGATGATGGACGGATCCAGACCTTCCAAATTGTCGGTGAAGACGAAGCGAATCCGTCTCAAGGATCCATATCGCATGGTTCACCAGTGGCCATCGCACTGATCGGCAAAACCGTTGGCGATGTTGTCCGACTCGGACCACGCGAACTCGAGATCTTGTCAATTTCTTGATCGGCAACCGAGGTCCCACCCGTAAAGTGACGGCAGCGGGCCGGAAGCGGTCGGTCCGCTCCCGTGCAGGGGAACACGATAGCGGACGTTCACCCCGCAAGGCCCGATTCGTGGCATGGTCAAACCCGCACCTCGACAGCGCTGCGACAGGAGGTCTATTTGCACGCGCGGGTCAGGCCTGTACCGGCTCAGCGCAGCTTCAGGTCGGCCGTTGTGATGACCACCCGTCTACGGCGGGATGCCGCGCTCCCCTCAGCAAGCAGGCTGCGGAGAGGTTAATATATTTCCGGCTCGGGTTCTTCCTCGAGCTGCCTCGGTAGGGGTATTGGTCGAGAGGCCACCTTATGCAAGGCACACCGCTCGCGGCGGCGCGGCGACGAGGGGATAAGTGTCGCGCGGCGGGATCTCGCCGAAGTTACATGCCGTGGCGGATCTCGAGGGCCGGCCGCTGCGCATCGCCCTAATGTCTTTGGATCATCGCATCCTCTTGGGACGCCGGACGACCCGCACCTTTCCGCTGCTTCCACTTCCGCAGAAGAATTGATCGTCACCATCGGCCTCAATCCCCGACACGCCTTCTCAAGGCGGCATTTCGAGCCTCTGCAGGATACCTCCCGTTTTAGGGTCGACTTGCCTCAACTCGCTTTCATCTCCTTCCCACGTGGCGTGCCAGAGCTCGCCGTCGACCCAGGTCACACCCGTGACGAAACGGTTGGACTCAATAGTGCGGAGCACTGCCCCTGTTTGGGGATCGACCTGATGGATCTTCCGGTCCGGTATTGCCCCACCCAGAGTGACCCTTCCGCCCAGGCCAGCCCCGAGTCACCGCCATTGCCCGGTGCCGGGATCGTGGCGAGTACGCGGCCCGTCTCCGGGTCGATCTTCTGGATGCGGTTCTCAGCGATCTGAAACAGGTACCGGCCGTCGAAAGCGGTCCCCGCGTGCGCCGCTATGTCGATCGACCGCATCGTCTTCCCGCTCGTTGGATCGATCGCATTGAGTTTGTTTCCAGATGCAAACCACACGTGCTGGCCGTCGAACGTGACCCCGTTCACGCGGTCAACACCCGGAAAGGGCCCATACTCGCGGAGGATTTCAGCATGAGATCGTTTCATGCTCTCACCTTAGTCGCCCGGCAGGTGACCGGGGAGTAACAATGTCGTCGGGTATCCGGTCACCTGCGGCGTCATCCAGCGGCGTGCCCGCCCGCGGCCGAACCACCGTACCTTGCCTAACACCGCGAGTTGCTCGAGGGCGGCTGCATGGTGCGCGGGCTGGCTCCAAGCGCTATGGCGAGCGCCGAGCTCGACCATGACTCGCCGTCTGCTAGAAGAGCGAGGATCGGAGCATGCCGCTCCTCAATGGGGGGTGCCAGCAAAACCACCTCATGCGCAGCATGGGGCCTCAGGCGAAATCCTCGTTTCGTGGCGCTCACGTTCGCCAATGTTCCAAGTTCCACGCGAAGCCTTCCAACTTCGACCCGCAGCCGTGCTCGGTGCGATTCGTCGGCGTGCTTGCCGCGGAAGACGAGTGCGATAAGCTTGTCCCTAGACGCATCTGCGGGCCAGGCTTCACCCAGCGCACGTACAAGCGTGAACAATACTGGGCGCGTCGCAAGCGAGACCGCCGTGCCCGCGCAGCGGACAACGTTGCGGCAAGCATCCACGACGAGCACCCTTGACGCTAAAAGGTCTTCGACTTCACTAAGCAGGAGGGGACGTTCCTTGCCGCGCGAGATCAAACGGGCCGCGGGCGTATTCAGTACCAGCGACGCGCGCTTGACTTCTGCCTTGAGCGCGGGGATGCATGCTTCGCGCGCAGCATGCTCAGCCCGAGCGAGTGCGGCACGCGCCTCCTTCGTCTGCAGGCGTCGGATTGCGATCCCCGAAGCCAACAGTTCGTAGGCAGCCCTCGGCGCTGCCGGGAGTTGCGTGGGATCGATCTCGGCTAGCGTCCGTTCCGCCTCACCCAAACGCCCGATCAGCAGCATCCGCCCGGCCTCAAGGATCCGGGCATGCGCGGCATTTACACGATCATCATACGCTTCGAGTGTTGCCCGCGCCGCATCCAGCGTCTTCGCAGGCCAGGTGAGATCGCGAGAGACGAGCGCGATCTCAGCCTCGGCGACGGTACACCTTGCGCGAGCCAGCGCCTCTTTCGGTCCGAAAGCGCGGGCCGCACTTTTGAGGAGAGCCTTAGCCCGAACGAGATCGCCAAGCTGCGCCATAGCAATGCCTCGCAGCGCAAGGGCTGGCGCATCGTCGCGTAGGGCCACGCGCTTCAATGCGCCGAGCGGATCACCGGCTGCGAGTGCGCGGCCCGCGGCAGTGATCAGTGAGTCCATCGGAATCCCGTCACACTTGTCACTCTCGTCATCTCCGCAATCGGCCTAGTCTGTTCACGGCCGGCAAACAACAGGTTGCTCAAGCGAACTGGTTGTCGCTTGGACCTTGGACCTCAATTGAACAAGGGACCATCTCGATGAAGACCCCCCAATCGTATCTCCGCAGGAGTGGGAAGCTGCCCGCCAGCAACTGCTCGTCAAGGAGAAAGCCATGACTCGCGGCCGTGATGCACTAGCCGCGGAGCGTCGGCGCATGCCCTGGCTGGCCGTGGACAAGGAGTACAAGTTCGATGGACCTATGGGCAAGGTGAACCTGCTCGACCTGTTCGAGGCCCGCCATCAATTGATCGTCTACCGCGCGTTCTTCGAACCGGGTGTGTTCGGCTGGCCCGACCATGCCTGCCGAGGCTGCTCCATGGTGGCCGACCAAGTCGCCCACGTTGCCCACCTGAACGCGCGTGACACCACCCTCGTCTTTGCCTCGCGTGCGCCTCAGGTCGACATTGCGCGGTTGAAGGCACGGATGGGTTGGAAGATGCCGTGGTTCACCATCACGGACGAGTTCGACGCCGACTTCGGCGTGGACGAGTGGCACGGCACGAACGTGTTCTACCGCGACGGCGATCGCGTGTTCCGTACCTACTTCATCAACAACCGCGGCGACGAGCAGATGGGGAGCACCTGGAACTATCTCGACATCACGCCGCTGGGCCGGCAGGAGGTCTGGGAGGACTCGCCCGAGGGCTATCCTCAAACCCCGACCTACAAGTGGTGGAACTGGCACGACAGCTACTTGGAAGGGGCAGCGCCCGACAAGAAGTGGGTCGAGGTGTCCGACGCCGGGGAAAAGGCGTTCCGGAGTGTGAGTGCGAACTCATGAGCCATCCCTGCGGCGGATCCGACGGGCCGGCGGCCCGTCGGATCGCCTCTATATCCAAGACGGCCGATTGGCTGGTCCTCGCGGCGTTGCCGACTTGCGCTATCATGGCGCTGCTTACGACCATCGTCGGGGGAGCGGACATCTGCTCTTCCACGCCAGATGCTTCACCGCTGAACGGAATGGCTGCGATGTACCTGCTGATGAGCGCCTTCCATGCGGCGCCTTGGCTGAAGCTGCTCTCCAGCCGACAAGGCGTTGTCGATGGCGATGGGCGAAGGTCCGTGTGGTAGGCAGGTCGCGTCGGCGCGCGTTCTAAGCCAGACGACCGGACCGGCTAGGTACGAGCGCCGCCCAACGAACGGCCCTCTGACGACAATTCTTGGCGCGACGACGACCTCCCGCATTGTCACTCGCGATGTCCGGTTCCGGGCGCAGGCAAAGTTTACCTCTATGGCCAACAGGACGTCACCATCTCGACGGTGCTTCATATGGTGGACGAGGAAAGGCGACGGGTGTGCTTGCTATAAGCCAGGCGCGTATTGCGCGACGGGGGCAATGCTGCTGATCATAGACTATGGCGGCAACCGGGGAACGGCGCTGGTCGGCGGGATTTTATCGAGATCACAGACGGCCGTTTTTCTGTCGACCTCCGGTTCCTGAAAGGAATGAGGGCCTGCCGGGCTTGAGCCTGAGAAGGTCGCTCACTGGGAACAGGACCGCTAAGCGTCAATTTGCAGCCACCCGGATGACCGAAGCGGGTCTCTGTTCGCCTTCTAGCATGGATTCGATTGCCTGCCGGCTCCTACTGTAAGGATTCAGCGGACATGAGCACGTGTTCGGGCTGCATGGGCAGATCCAGGCCCCAGATCTTCAAGAGCGGACATTCGGGTCGGCGCGAGAATCGTCGTGAACTGACCCCTGAGCTGTCATTCCTAGCAGTCTGCAAGCATCGACGGCTTTGACCCATTATCTAGCCGGGCGTTATGCGGACTCGCTGCAATGGGCGGAGGCCGTCATTCGAAATCGACCGAGCTTCTTCATGGGATTGAATCTGATCGCGGCGAGCGCTGCCCACTGCTCAGACTTTGCGCGCGTCGAAGAGGCGCGCCGGAGTCTGAGGACGTTCCGAGCAAGCCCAGCCGATCATTGGCCGTTCCAGCAAAAGGAGGATCGCGAGCACTGGCGTGACGGCTTGCGCAAGGCGGGCCTGCTCGATTGAACAGCGCATGATCCCCATAACGAACGGTGGACTTTCGCCACCTCTCCAGTGCGCTTCGGGTTATCCGTGCCGTGTCATATGCAATTCCGGAGCATCCGCAAAAGGGAGGATCGCGACGTTCGCCTTGCTAAATGGCCATGTCGCGAGGTAGCGCGAGCACGACCGTCAGCTTGGGTACCGCGTGGTGTCCGCTTTCGGGCAGGGGCAAAGGCACCATCTGTCGCTGGTGTTGCGGCGCATTGCTCGGAGGCAGTCGTGGGCCGGAAGCAGACCGGCAGCTTTCGGTCATCCAGTTGGTAAAAGCAGCCGTTCAGTTCACGACCCATTACGGATAACGGGAGACTGCCGGAATTCGGGTATGATCATAGCCAAGCCCAGTACCGGCTGCGTGTGCGAGAAGGGCGCGCTCCTGCAGCGAGCGATCGACGTTGTCTTGAACGCGTTCCGGCCGCCCATGGTTGGGCTCAGCGGCTCCACACCGCATTCCCGTTCAAGTCGGATCGACTCGACGAACTACTCGCGCGAATAAGGCATGCCCAGCATGGCCGGCGCATTTGCTCGGGACCGGCGCACCATCAGCGCGATGATGGCGACCACATAGGGCATCATCAGCAACAACTGGTAGGGAATGGCGATGCCGATGCCCTGAATCTGTAGCTGCAGCGCATCCAGGAACGAGAATACCAGCGTGGCGGCCAGCACGGCATAGGGTCGCCACAATCCGGCGATGACGATGATGATGGCGAGCCAGCCGCGCCCGTTCGTCATGTCCGGCACGAAGCGCGCGGCCGAGCCGACCGACAGGAAGGCGCCGCCGAGACCCGCCATCAGGCCGCCGAACACGACGGCTGCATACTGGACCGCAGCGACGCTGACGCCCTTGACGTCGAGTGCCTTGGGGTTGTCGCCCGCGCACCGGATGATCAGGCCATAGCGGGTGCGGAACAGCAGGAACCACACAGCCGGAACCATCAGGAAGGCGAAATAGGTGAGGAGTTTTTGGTCGAACAGGATCGGTCCGACCACCGGCAACTGGCTGAGAACCGGGATCGGAACGTTCTCGAAGAAGGGGATCACCGGCGTCTGGCCGCTATCCGAAAAGGCGGCGCGGAGCCAATACGTTGAGAGGCCCGCGCCAAGCAGATTCACCGCAAGGCCGGTGACGATCTGCTCGACCTTCAGGGTGATGACCATGAAGGCGAATACGGCTGCCATGGCAGCGCCGGTGAGCCCTGCGGCGGCGACGCCGACCCATAGCGATCCGCTCTGATGGGCCGACAGGTAGCCGATGAAGGCTCCCATCAGCATCATGCCCTCCAGGCCCATGTTATAGACGCCGCTGCGTTCGGCGACGAGTTCGCCGAGCGCCGCGAGCAGCAGCGGCGTGGCGATGCGGATCGTCGCCGCCGCCACGCTGACGAGAATCGTGGCCTGTAAGAAGCTTTCAAACACGGCCGGTTCTCCGCAGCCGGAAATTGCACATGGCCCATCCCGCCAGGAAGAACAGCAGCAGGATCGCCTGGATCGCATAGATCAGCGCCGAGGGGACACCGGTCTCGATCTGCATCAGCGTCGCGCCGTTGAGCAGTGCGCCGAACAGGATAGCGGCAGCTACGACGCCGACTGGATGCAGTTGTCCCAGGATCGCTACAATGATGCCGCTGTAGCCGTATCCTGCGACCGCACCCGCCTTGAGGCGGTAATGGACGCCGTAGACCTCGGTCACGCCGGCCAGGCCAGCAAGCGCGCCGGACAGCAGCATCACCACAATGATGAGCCGGCGCGTGTTGGTGCCTTGCACGTCCAGCGCGCGCAGGTTCGATCCGGCGGCGCGTATCTCATAGCCCAGCGGGGTGCGCGTCAGGATGAGATGGACGAGCACCGCCGCCGCCAGCGCCAACAGAAATCCCATGTGAAGCCGGGTCCCCGCGATCAGCATCGGCAGGGTGGCGTCACGATCCACCCGCGCGGTCTGCTCGAAGAAGCCGCCCGCCTCGCTCCACGGACCACGCAGGAGCAAGAGCGATAGGACATATACAATGATGTAGTTCAGCATCACCGTCGAGATCACCTCGTCGACGGAGAAGCGGGTCTTCAAGAGCCCGGCGAGCGCGGCATAGAGCCCACCACCGGCGATGCCGCCCATGACGACGACGGGAATCTGCACCAGGGCGGGAAACTCACCGAGATTGTGCTGGGCCCAGTAGGCGAACATGGCGCCGGCAAAGACCTGCCCCTCGGCGCCGATGTTCCAGATGCGGGCGCGGAACGCGACGCAGGCGGCAAGTCCGGTGAAGATCAGGGGCGTGGCCTTGACGAGCGTCTCCCCGGTCGCGCGCAACGAGCCGAAGCTGCCCTTGGCCAGAGAGGCAAATGCCTTCAGCGGTTCCGCGCCCGCGGCAAGAAACAGCATGCCGCAGACGATGATCGCGCCGGCGAGTGCGGCGCCGAGGCCGATGAAGCGCGCAGCCGGGCGCGCCTCCCGGCGGCGCTCGATCCGCCATTCGGCGATGCTGAAATCCGTCATGCGGCGACTACGCTTTCCTGTCCCGCCATCAGGCGGCCGATCTCGTCGTGGCTGGTGCGGTCCCTGTCGAGCACCTTGAGCAGCCGCCCCCTGAAGAAGACGCCGATGCGGCTGCAGAGTGCGAAGAGGTCGTCCAATTCCTCGCTCGCCAGCACGATCGCGCAGCCTTCGTCGCGCTTGCGCAGGAGTTCGCGATGGACGAACCCGATCGCGCCGACATCCAGTCCTCGCGTCGGCTGGTTGCACAGGAGCAGGCGGTCCGCCTTGCCGAACTCGCGCGCCAGAATGACCTTCTGCGCGTTGCCGCCCGACAGCCTGCGGCAGATCGCGTCCGGTCCGGTCGCGGCGATCGAATAGCCCGCGATCGCGTCTCTGCCGTTCTTCTCAAGTCCGTTCCTGTCCAGGAACGGACCGCGCCGCCAGCGGGCGCTCCAATGCTGCCCCAGCACCAAGTTCTCCTCGATCGAGAGATCGCCGACCAGCCCGTCCCGGAAGCGGTCGCTCGGAACATAGCCGACGCCGAGGGCCGCGACGTCCGCAGGGGAACTGGCGCGCACCTCCGCGCCGGCGACCGAGAAGGAGCCTTCATCCGGCGCGGCGAGGCCGCACAGGCATTCGAACAGATCGTCCTGTCCATTGCCCGAGACGCCGGCGATGCCAAAGATCTCGCCCTGCGCAACCTCGAAGCTGATATCGTCGAGGACCCGCCTCCCCTGCCGTTCCTTCGACAGCCCTCGCACGGAGAGCACCGCGCCACCGACACCGCCTCCGTCGGACGAACGGCTGGCGGGCGCGATGCGCTGTCCGATCATCATGGTGGTGAGGTCGTCCCTTGTGACGTCGGCCGTGCGCACGGTTCCGACCAGCCGGCCCCTGCGCAGGACGCTCACCCTGTCAGACTGCATCACCTCCGCCATCTTGTGACTGATCAGAAGGATGGAGATGCCGTCTGCCTTCAGCCGCTCGATGACGGCGAACAGTTTTCGCGACTCGTCCGGAGTAAGCACCGCGGTCGGCTCGTCGAGGATGAGCAGGCGGGCGCCAGTGTAGAGCACCTTGACGATCTCCACCCATTGCTGGCCACCGACGGAGAGATCGCCCACGGCACGGTCCGGTTCGAGCTCGATGCCGTAGGCCTGGCAAATGGCCAGAACGCGAGCCTTGGCGGCGGCACGGTCGAAGCGCCATCCGGAGCCTGTGCCGACGGCGATGTTCTCCAGGACGGTGAAACCCGGGACGAGGACGAAATGCTGGTGGACCATGCCGATGCCGGCGCGCAGCGCATCGGCCGGCGAACGCAGGTGGACGGGCTGACCGTCCACCTGGATCTCGCCGTGGTCGGGCTGGTAGAGGCCGTAGAGGCAGGACGACAGGGTCGACTTGCCGGCGCCGTTCTCGCCGAGCAGGCAATGCAGTTCGCCCGGCTCGACGTTCAGCGAGACATCGTCATTCGCGACGAGCGCGCCGAAACGCTTGGTCAGCCCCCTGACCGACAATCGCGGTTGGCTCGCCATCGCCGCTCCTTCTCCCCCGGCCTTCGGCTTCGGTCAGTCCGACTTCGGCTCGTCGATGTTGAGCTCGATCTTCTTCTGCCCGGTCTTGATCGCCTCAGTTCCCTCGGCGACGAGCTTCTTCACGCCGTCGGGCAGCTTCGCCTCCCACGACGGATTGATGACCAGTTCGCCGGAGTCCTCCTGCCAGGTGAACCACCTGGGCTCGGTCGGAGCGTCGAACTTGCCGCCCGTCGTCTTCACCTTCCACCACTCGTCGACGATCCAGTTGATGTGCGGATCCCATTTTACCACGGTGGAGGCGACGATCGACTTCGGCGCGACCTTGGACATGTCGACATAATTGCCGAAGCAGCCGATGCCGCTCTGCTCGCAGACCTCGAAGGCACTCGACATCTGGTAGATCATGTCGGCGCCGGCGGCGATCTGCGCCGACGTGGCTTCGTTGGATTTCGTCGGATCGAACCAGGACTGGATGAAGGTGATCTTCTGCTTCACCTGCGGATTCACGTCCTTGGCGCCGGCGAAGAAGGCATTGATCTGGTCGTTGGTGTCCTCGGCCGGGAAGGTCGATATGGCGCCGACCACATTCGACTTGGTGAGCTTGCCGGCGAGTTGGCCCATGACATAGGCGGGCTCATGGGCATGGATGAACACCCAGTAGGCGTTGCCGCCGAGCCCCTGATTCCCCGAACCGCTCATGACGAACATGATGTCGGGAAATTCGTCCTTCAACTTGTCGATCGCATCGACATAGGCGGTGTCGCCGAACAGGATGTCGTACTCGCCGGTCTCGGCATAGGTGCGGAAGACCTGCTCGGCATTGTCATAGACGTTCTCGGTGTAGTTCACCTCGATTTCCAGTCCGTGCGGCTTGGCCGCGATCACCCGGTCCATCGAATTGACGAACGAGGTCTCCCAGGGCGCTTCCTTGCCGGCCGACAGGATGCCGGCAATCTTGAGTTTGGTCGGCTCCTCGGCATGGGCGATGCCGGCGCCCACGACGAGGCTGATGGCAGCGAAGGCCGCAACCAGAACTTGCTTCATCTGAATTCTCCTCCCGTTTGGTTTTATCGTTGGTGCCAGGTCAGGACGCCAGCTTCAGCGGATCGACGACAGTGAGATTGACGCAGTCGATCGCTCCGAGATCGGTAATGGCAAAATCTGGAATCGCCGTTATTTGCAGCACGAACATATACATGAAGGGCCAGGGAAGCGCGCAGCCAAGCGCCCTCGCCGCATCATCCAGTTCCTGCTCCTTTTGCGCCATCTCCTCCGGCTCGATGTCCGAAACGATCCCGCCGATCGGCAACGGCAGAAACGACACTATCCTGCCGCCATCGGCAACCGCCTGCCCGCCATTGTTCTCGATGATGTGGTTGATCGCGACCGCCATGTCTTCGGGATTGGTGCCCACGCAAACGATGTTGTTGTCGTCCGGCGCGGTCGACGTAGCCAGCGCACCCGAGCGCAGCCCGAACCCCGACGCGAATGCGACCGGCCGGTTGCTCGTGCGACCGTAGCGCTCCACGACCGTGAGGTACTGCACGTTCTGCTTCGGGTCGGCCTGGACGATGCCGTCGCGGACCTGCAACATCACATCGCGGCGCTTGCGCACGAAGATCTGCTCCGGCGTCACCGACATGGTGAAGACGCGGGCCTCGCCATCGGCTTGGTCGGCCCGCACGACAAGTTCGTCGGGCGTCACGCGATCCACGGCGAAAGTCTTGGTGATCTTCGCGCTTCGGCGTGGCGCTGCCAAATCCGAAGTCAGCTTCCCGTCGCGGGCGGCGAGTCGCCCCTTGGCGACCACAGCCGACACCCTGAAGTCGCTCAGGTCCTTCACCAGGAGGATGTCGGCAGCGAGACCTGGCGAGATCGAACCGACCTTTTGGCCGATCCGCAGCGCCTCAGCGCCGTTGATCGTCGCCATCTGGATGGCGGCCATCGGCTCGATACCCTTGGCAATGGCCATGCGCACCATATTGTCCAGATGCCCCCGCTTCAGGATGTCCGTCGCCACCACGTCGTCGGTGCAGAAGCTGATTCGGCTGGTCGCCTTGATGCCCATTTCGGTGACGATCCGGAGGTTCTCCTCGAGGAAATGGGAGATCGACGACTCGCGGATCACCACGTGCATGCCTTTGCGCAGCTTCTCCAACATCTCCTCTGCCGTATAGCTCTCGTGGTCGGCGCGAACGCCGGCCTGCAGATAGCTGTTCAGCCGATGGCCGCGACACATGGGAGAGCAGCCGAGTATCGGCAGCCGGCTCTCCTCCGCGATCTCGATTGCCTGCAGCACATGGTCGTCCATGGTGTCGACGAACTCGCGCACGGTTTCCCAGATGCCGACGCATTCCGGCCAGGAGTGGGTCGCGCGATGGTCGTCCGGTGCGAAATAGTAGCCGACATTAGATCGCGGCAGCGTGTAGGGCGTCTTGCAAGGCGCGCCCCAGAAGATCTTGAGCGGCGTTCCTTTGGCTTCATCGAGGAATTCGCGCGCACCTTCCAGCCCCGACACAACCAGGATCTGGTCGAGCCCCGAAACGATCGCGGTAGTCCCGAGCGGCACCACCGCTTTGGCGAAGCTGGTGACGGACATTTTCGAGCATTCGACATGCAGATGGCCGTCGATCAGGCCCGGACAAAGATGATATCCGGTGGCATCGACGATCTCGGTCTCGGGGCCGCGATAGTCGGCCACGTCGCCCACGGCGACGATGCGGTCTTTGTAGACCGCGACGTCGGCAGGATAGATCTCGCCGGATGCCACGTTCACCAGCGTCCCGCCGCTGACGATCAGCGTGGCCTTGAACTCGGCCCTGCCGGCACGGATGAATTCGCGGATATCGGTCACCAACTTCTCCTCGCGCTGGGGCTTCGCGATCGTTCCAATTCCTGAACTGCGCCCTGCCCTCTTGTCTGGTTCGATCCTGCCGTATAACCCTTCGTACAAGCAAATCTCTGTTTGCGCTTCATCTTGGACAAAGCGTCCAAGATCTTGGATGAAATGATGGACCTTGAGGCCGTCGATTATTTCGTGAAGGTCGCCGACGCGCAGTCGCTGTCGCGGGCATCGAAGCTGTTCGGCGTTCCGAAATCGAGCCTGAGCCACAAGATCCGCAAGCTCGAGGATTCGCTCGGCGTCGCCCTGTTTGTCCGCGACGGCCGCGACCTCCTGCTCAGCGACGCGGGAGCCAAGTTCCTCGAGCACGCCCAGCGCATCAAGGAGAGTTGCGAAGGCGCGCAGGCCGCGGTCGCCGAATCTCGCAAGGAGATCGCCGGCACGCTCACCATCGCTTCGACCGGTGAGTTCGGCACCTCGTTCACCTCGGAGCTTCTCTTCGCCTTTCGACAAAAATATCCGCAGGTCTGCGTGGAAGTGATTTTCCTGTCGCTGGGCTACTTCCTCGCACCGGAGAGGCACCAGGCCTTCGACGGCATTTTCTACTGGGGCGAGCCGGCGAGCGACGACTACATTGCCCGCAAGCTCGGCGAGGCGTCCTTCGCGCTTTATGCCAGTCCGCGCTATCTCGAGAAGCACGGCGAGCCCCAGACCCCGGCAGAACTCAACTATCACAGGGCCGTTGCCTTCCGCGAACCGAACCGCCTGCAGGCCTGGCGCCTGGAAAATCGCGGCGAGATCTTCGAGCACTCGCCTTCCGCGCTGTGCACGGCCAACGACTATTGGATGCTGAAATATTTCGCCGTCGCGGGGGAAGGCATCGTCTATCTGCCGGCCTTCTTCACGGAGATCGAGTGCATGAACGGCGACCTGCTGCGGGTGCTGCCCGAATGGCAGTCGGCGCCCGTTTCCATCAATCTTCTGTACATGCGCCGGCGCTACGTCTCGCGCAAATTTGCGGCGTTCGTCGACTTCTGCCTGGAGTATTATCGGCAGCGAGCGAGCTACAGCACGCCGCGCTACTGCGTCGAAGTCGTGCGGCCGCAGGGATCTCAGATTCGAAGGGAGGAATCATGATCAGCACCTGGTTCGAGAGTGCGCCGCGCCTGGTCGACGTCGCAATGGGGCGCACCCCCGCGGACATGGTCATCAGGAACGTGCGCTGGGTGAATGTCCACTCCGGCGAGATCATTCCGACCACCGACATCGCGATCTCGGCGGGCCGGTTCGCCTTTGTCGGTCCAGACGCATCGCATGCGATCGGCCCCGATACCGAAGTGATCGACGGCGAGCGACGCTACGCGGTGCCGGGTCTCTGCGACGCACACATGCATGTCGAAAGCGGCATGGTGACCGTCACCGAGTTCGCCCGCGCGGTCATTCCGCATGGCACGACCTCGATGTTCATCGACCCGCACGAGATCGCCAATGTGCTTGGGCTCGAGGGCGTTCGCCTGATGCATGACGAAGCGGCCGCGCTGCCGATCAACGTCTATGTGCAGATGCCGAGCTGCGTGCCGAGCGCGCCCGGCCTCGAAAATGCCGGAGCCACCCTGGGACCCGCCGAGGTGGGCGAAGCCCTCGCGTGGCCAAACATCATCGGCCTCGGCGAGATGATGAATTTCCCGGGCGTGGTTGGCGGCGACAGCCGCATGCTCGAGGAGATCGGCCTGACCCAGAAGTCCGGCAAGACGGTCGGCGGGCATTATGCCTCGAAGGACCTCGGCCTGCCTTTCCACGCCTATGCCGCCGCCGGCCCGGCCGACGATCACGAAGGCACCAGCCTGGAGGATTGCATCGCCCGCGTACGCCAGGGCATGCTCGCCATGCTGCGCCTGGGCTCCGCCTGGTACGACGTCGCGGCGCAGATCAAGGCGATCACCGAACATGGGCTCGATTCTCGCAATTTCGTGCTCTGCACCGACGACAGCCATTCCGGAACGCTCGTCCATGACGGACACATGAACCGGGTGGTCCGGCACGCCATCGCCCAAGGCCTCAAGCCGATCACGGCGATCCAGATGGCGACGCTCAACACCGCCCAGCATTTCGGGCTGGAGCGCGAGATCGGCTCGATCGCACCTGGCCGCCGGGCCGACCTCATCCTCACTTCGGACCTGCCTTCGCTGCCGGTCGAGTTGGTGATCGGGCGCGGCCGCGTTCTGGCCAAGGCGGGACGGCTCGCCGCCGACATTCCGCCCTACGACTATCCGGAGACAGCGAAGAACACCGTGCGCCTGGGCAAGCGGCTCGCGGCAGCCGACTTCGACATCCAGGCTCCGGCGGGCGCGAACGAAGTGACGGCACGCGTCATCGGCGTCATTGAGAACCAGGCGCCTACGCGCGCGCTCGAGCGGACGCTGCCGGTTTCGGACGGTATCGTCGACATGGACCTGGAAGGCGACGTCTGCCAGATCGCGCTGGTCGAACGGCACCGAGGCACCGGCGGCGTGACCAACGGCTTCGTCTCGGGCTTCGGCTACAGCAGGCCCTGCGCGGTTGCCAGCACCGTTGCGCATGACAGCCATCACATGATCATCGTGGGCACGGACAAGTCCGACATGGCGCTGGCCGCGAACCGCCTCGGCGAGGTCGGCGGCGGAGTCGTGGTCTTCAGCGAAGGCCGCGAACTCGCCCTCGTGAGATTGCCGATCGCGGGCCTGATGTCGGATCAGCGGGCGGAGATCGTGTCGGAGGAGGCGAACGCCCTGATCGAGGCGATGCGGCAGTGCGGGTGCGAACTCAACAACGCCTACATGCAGCATTCCCTGCTGGCGCTGGTGGTCATCCCCGAGCTGCGGATTTCGGATATCGGCCTGATCGACGTAACCCGCTTCGCTCCAACGGACGTGCTGGTCGCAAATTGAAGTGCCGATCTTCACCGACACCGATCGGAGGCAGTTGACCCGCCAGTGGAAGCCCGGTCCGACGTTCGATAACGTCACCGAGGTCACGCGGCGGCTCAGCCTCAAGGACAAGGACGGGGCTGCCGCTGATCACGTTCCACACGTCCGAAGACGCGTTGGAGGAGTGGCGGCGGCCCGCACGGCCGTCATCGGCGAGCCCACCAAACTTCAGGCGGAGCGCTACGCCGCGCTGCTCGAGGGGCTCGACGTCACGATCGACGCGATGAAGCCGGGCGTGCGCGCCCGCGACGTGTTCGACAGCGGGGTCACGGCAGTTGAGGCAAAGGGATTCCGGCCATATCGCCGCCAGCACATCGGGCACGCCATCGGCATGGCAGTGTATGAGGCGCCCGTGATCATGCCGGAAAGCTCGGACATTCTTCAGGCGGGCAGCACATTCTGTCTGGAGACACCGTATTACGAGCCGGGCTGGGGCGGCATGATGGTCGAGGACACGGGGCTCCTCGCCGACAACGGCTTCGAACTCTTGTCAACGATCGATCGGTATCGACCCTCTTTGGACGTTCGGCGCTACGTTGAAGAATGGCGCGACCGCGACCTCTCGCGTTGTCGATCGCAATGTCAGCTTTCAGGAAGCGGTAGATGCAACTTCACGACCGACATCGGCGCGTTGCGGTCAACCAATGCTCTGGCGCGCGAAGTCGCCTATTGGTCAGCACTTCGCGCAAGGATTCGATTGCCTGTCTGCTCCTGTGGTCAAGAACTCAGAGACGCCACTTGCCGTCATTGCTGGTGGCAGCGTCGCGTCCCGGCCACCGCGGGCTTAGTTGATCTCATCAAGGAAGGGCGACCGCATCGCGCCTCTGCTTGATGTGGCCATCGGCGGCAGAATTCGGTGTGGAGGCGTCGCACCTCACTTCGCTGGGTTCTCGAGAACCAACCTACGGGAAATGCCGATCGCCTCCAGAAAGGTCTCGTCGTGGCTAACGACGAGAAGCGCGCCGTCATAGGCGCGCATGCCCGCCTCGACGACTTCGAGCGATTCGACGTCGAGGTGATTGGTCGGCTCGTCGAGGATCAGAAGCGGGGGTGGCGTCGGTCCACCCAGTACGCAGGCAAGCCCGGCGCGCAAGAGTTGGCCGCCACTGAGCGCCGATACGTTTTGGTGGGCTGCATCCGCACGAAACAGGAAGCGCGCGAGGACGGCTCGGCAGGCATTCTCGCTAGCCTCTGGGTTGATGCGTCGAATATTCTCGACGATGGTTTGGCCAGGATTGAGCAGGCTTACCGTCTGGTCGAACATGGCGAACCCGGTGGCAACGCTCACGGTGCCGGTCCACGGCCGCAGCGCGCCGGCGACGATCTTCAGCAAGGTGCTCTTGCCTGCGCCGTTCGGGCCGGCGACGGCGACTCGCTCCGGACCTGTCATCGAGAAGGAAAAATCCTCGAGGATCGGCCGGCAAGGATCATAGCCGACGCTGACGGCCTCGATCTTCAGGATCTCCTTGCGGGCTGGAAGACGGGTCGGCGCCAGTACGACGGAAAACGGCTGCAGGACCTCGACGCGATCGCGCGCATTGGAGACGGCTGCGAGGGCCTGCGCGCGCCGCGTTTGCGCCAGGCGCGCGTTCTCGCCGCTCGTGTCCTCGCTTCGATCCTTGCGCCCGCCGGCACTGATGCCCGGCATGTCGCCCCTGGCGGCCTTCCTGCGTCCACCACCGTCCTTCCGCGACTTCCGCTCTGCCATCTGCTGCGCCTTCCGGTCGATCTCCCCGAGCTGTTTTTCCGCATCGGCGAGATCGCGCCGGGCAGCCTCCACCTCGACGGCCTTGAGCGTGCGGTAGTCGCTCCAGTTTCCGCCGTAGCGCGTTGCTCCGAGTGCTGTCAGTTCGACGATCGCATCCATGCTCTCGAGCAATTCGCGGTCGTGACTGACGACAATCGCGCCGCCTTTCCAGGCGGCAAGAAGCGCCGTCACCGCGTCGCGGCCCGCGCGGTCGAGGTTGTTGGTAGGTTCGTCCAGGAGGAGGAGGTCGGGCTCGGCGAACACCAGCGCCGCGAGCCGCGCCCGCGTCGCCTCACCGCCCGACAATTCGGCTAGCGGCGTCCAAAGCGGCGCGTCGAGACCGACCCGGGCAAGTGCGGCACCGATCCGGCCCTCCAGCGTCCAATTCGCGGTTTCGAGCTCTTCAAGGCTGGCCTCCCCCCTTTCGGCGCGCGCCAGAGTGGCAAATGCTTCACGCGCTCCGAATAGGTCGACGATCGCCTCGCCCGGTCGCGGCTGCACCGCCTGTCGATGGAACGCGACGGTTCCGGCAATCGAGATCGTCCCCGAGTGTAGAGGGAGATCGCCGGCGATCGCACGCAGGAGCGTCGTCTTGCCAATTCCGTTGCGACCCACCAGGCCGGAACGTTCGGCCCCAAAGCTCAGTTGGAGATCGGAGAGGAGGAGGCGGCCGTCAGGCGCGGCGAGAGTGAGACTGGAGAGAGTGACGGAAGGAGGCATGAGCATGGACATCCCTGTCGGCAAGGCGGGTCGGCGTTGCGTTCAGGAAGAAATCCATGTTTGCAGTCATCCTTGATTGTTGGTCCGGGGCGGATAGGCCTGCCCCGGACCAATTGCAAGCAACACAATCGCACTCAGTTCCAAAATTTGGTCGGCTGCCATTGCCGTTCCGGCCATTTCTCGCTCACATTGTCATGGCCACTCTGGGTCGAAGCGGTCTTCCGGCGCAGAAGTCCAGCATTGCGTAGCAAAAACCACCAGATCTCCTGGGCGCACTGATTGATCCTGGTCTGAACCAACTGCCACGAGACCCCAGCAGCGATGCTTTTTGCAAGTCTTCAGACAGGTTGTGAGAGCCGGGCTGCAGGGCAGCGGATGGCGGGGTCATGCCCCGCCTTTTTCGCGTGCCCGCAAGCCGGTTTGTGGCACACGGAGCACTCTAACCGTGTTCGAAAGGCCGATTGGAGCCTGCTACGGCGCAGACGGCGTTCGGACTTCGCTGAAGAACCGAAGCATCTCGCGGCTGGCGTCTGGGCCGCGGGGGTCTGTGTACGATCCATCGGAACTGCCGCCCGACCAGGCATTTCCGGCTCCGTGGAGGATCCATTGCTCCAGGACCGGATAACCGCTGCCATCCGATTGGACCGTACGCGTATAGGCCATTCCGCCTGCAGAGACGCCGCGGCTTACCGTCTGCCCGAGCGGTGTAGCTCCCTTAGCCTGGACGATCACCTGATCGCCATTGACTCGATGCACAGTCGTGTCGCTGTCGCCATGGAAAACGATGGTTGGCACTGCGCGTTGAGGCTTTCGCGAGCCCCGAACGCCGGCCGCAGAAACCGGACCACCCTGTTGCATTGCGGCGAACGCCGACGGCAAATCCGCAGCGGCTCCGCATGCCAGGCCGGAATGCACGCCGACTGCTGCATAGAGATCGGGATAGGTCGCCCCCATGATCGCGGCGGCCGCACCACCGGCTGAGAGCCCTGCGACATAGACCCGTTTCGGATCGGCTGAGAAATCGTTCATGACCTGTCGGGTAGTGCCTGCGATCAGCGCGGGCTCGCCCCGGCCGCGTTGCTGGTCTTCCGCGCGAAACCAGTTCCAGCACTTTGACGCGTTGGCCGCCTGAGACTGCCCAGGATACGCAACAAGAAATGTCTGCTCCTCGGCGAGCGCGTTCATCCGTGTTCCCGCCGCAAAGTCGTCGGGCGACTGGGTGCAGCCGTGCAGCATCACCACCAGCGGGACGGGTGAGAGGGCCTCATAGCGGCTCGGAATGTAGAGCTTGTATCCCAGGCTCGCCCCGCCGTTGCTGAAGATCCGTTCCTCAAATCGCGCGCCGTCCGGCAGCGGAGTTGGTGAGCGACGCGACCCCGGCACTCCGCCGAGACGTGAATGCGGGGCCAGTTTTCCAGCATGGTCAAGGAAAGCCTGCAGCGCTTCCGGCGTGACCTGGCCCGCTCCTTTGCCACCGAGGCCGCTCAAAACCGCACCGGACATGGCGCCATTCTTCACAGCTACGCCACCGCGCAGGAGGGCCATCGCTTCCGCCAGCCGGCCCGCTTTGGTCAGGCGCGTCACCTCGCCCATGTCGAGGATTGGGAACGTCATTTTGTGATCCTTTGGTTCAGGAAAGAGCACACGGAGCCGCCGAGCGGCTGTCGCACGATGCTCTTGGGGATGAGACGGGTCAGACCATGCGGTCTCTCAGCGCCGACTTCACGGAAGGACTGGCATGCAGGGCACCGAGCACCTGAACCGAGCCGATTGCGGCGCGGGCCAGGTCGGGCGAGACGTCCTGCGCGATGGTGACCAAGCCAAGGACCTGGATGTGCAAAGGCTCTCCGGCCGCCGCGACGGCCTCCAGTTCGCTGCGGGAGTAATGGCGCAGGCCAAGATCCAGCCCCTTGCGCGACACGGAGTTCTTCATCGTGTCGCTATGCCGTTCCAACTGGTTGCGGATTGCCGTGCGGATGAAGTCGGTGCGGTTTGAATAGAAGCCGTCCTCAACCATCAGATCGATGCGTCCGAGGTCGACATAACCAAGGTTGATCGTGATCTTTTCGCTGTCCGCGGGCTTTGGTCGAAGCTGGACGATGTCTCGGGCCATCGCGGTTTTCTCCATCCATATGGATGGTAGATAGATGGTAAGATGAGGAGTTCAAGGGGCCGACACACTATTGAGATGCTCAAGGCTCCCGAAGGAAATGATCTACGCAGGCGTGAACGGAAGTCCCGCGCGTCGCCCAGGTTGCGCTGCGTAGCTGCTCACGATTTGTGCGTGCGGGTGCAGGACTCCGGGAACGGCATTCACGTCGAGGCTTCGATCCACGCTCTCGATCCGGACTCTGAAGTCCGAGGCTCAGCCAGACCAGGGCAGCCGGTCAATGTTCTGTAGGTTCTGGGGCCGGCCTTTCCTCGCCGGCCTCGCGGGCGCGCCTCGCTTCCTGCTCGGCTTCGCTGCGGCGGATCAGTTCATCCGACAGGAGGATGACCGGGCCGCTGGCCTTCGCCAGCACACTCGTCGCAGTTTCGCCGAACATCAATTCGTCGCCCGGTCGCCGCGCCACGCCCATGACTATCATCGACACATTGCGCGCGGCCTGCCGGATGATCGCCTCGGCCGGCGCACGCCTGGCCTGCACGGAGGTTTCGATCGCCGCGCCGTAGCGCTCCGCAAGCTGCACGATGTCCTTCAACAGCGCTTCCTCGCGGCGATGCGAAATCGTCTCGGCGCGGCCCCTTCCGGCGCTGCGCGACACGTAGAGCACCTTCACCCGCGCGCCTTCGGTCCTGGCAATGACCAGTGCAAGTTCCGCCCCCCGGCGGGCGATCTCTGTGCCATTGACCGGCGTCAGGATGACTGAGCTGGGCCCCAGCCTGGGGATGCCGCTGCGCGCTGCCTTGAGCACGAGGCAGAGCGGGCCGTCGAAGCCGCTCGCGATGTCGCTGAGCCTTTTGGTGAACCCTGTCTGGGGCGTGAGCGAACGCGCCAGTCCCAGGATGAGAAGGTCATACCCCTTGCGGGCTTCCGCCGCGACCGTTTTTCCGGAGACCGCGACCTCCTGGCGCGCGGTGGGGTGCACCTGCTCGACCCGCGCATCCTCCTTCTCCTCCACCGCCTCGGCGCTGGCCTTGGCACCGCGCTTGACCTCGTCCAGATGCTGCCCGGTGCCGCCGTTCTCCTCCTCCTTGCGCCCGTCGCCGGCATGCATCACCGTGGTCGGCATGCCGCCGCCGATCAGGCCGGCCAGGTAGGAGGCGAATTTCCCGGTGGCGCTGTCGTCGACCACCACCAGCAGCCGCTGCAGCCTCGCTACGAAGCCGCGCTGGTCGATCTCCTCGCGCTCCAGGCGCTCCTTCTCCGCGCTCCTCATCGGCAGACGGCCGAGCGCCCAGCGCAGGGTCGGCGGCATCGCCAGCGTGGTGATGACGGCCATGGTCAGGATCATCGTGTAGAGCGTGTGCGAAAGCACGCCCATCGAAAGGCCGATGGTGGCGACGATCACTTCGGTAGAGCCGCGCGCATTCATGCCGCAGCCGATGGCGACCGCCTCGCGTTGCGACAGGCCGGCCAACCTGCCGCCGAGAAAGGCGCCACCGAACTTGCCCAAGCTGGCGATGAGGACGAGCCCGAGTGTGAGCAGCGCCAGGGTCGGATCGGCCAGCACGGTAAGGTCGGCCGACAGGCCCGCCATGCCGAAGAACACCGGCATGAACAACGCCGTGATGATGCCGCGCAACTGCCCTTCTATATGGTCCGACAGGATGGGAGATTCCCCAACCAATATGCCGGCCACGAAGGCGCCCAGCACAGTGTGCACGCCGATGAGGTCGGTGATCAGCGCCATCACGCCCATCACGACGAGGATGACCGTGATGACGGCGAATTCGCTGCGGAAGGTGTCGTTCGTCCAGCGGATCAGCGTGAACACGATGCGCCGGCCGAGCGTCAGGCTGAACAGCATGAAGGCGGCAACGCCCAGCACGATTCCGGCTAGATGCGCCGTCTCCAGCCGGCCCTGGCTGGCGATGCCCAGAGTGATGGCGATGATGACCCAGCCGATTGTGTCCTCGATGATCGCCGAGGAGACGATCACCTGCCCGAGGTTGCGGCGCATGAAGCCCATTTCGCGCACCACCATGGCCACGATCTTGACCGACGAGATCGACAGCGCCGTGCCGAGGAACAGGCCCGCCACCAAGCGCTGCCCCTGCGCGGGCAGGAGCGGTTCCGGCAGGAACTGCGCCGTGGCATAGCCCAGCACGAAGGGCAGCAGCACGCCGGATGCGGAGATGGCAAAGCAGGCGGCGCCTATCTTGCGCACTAGCTTGAGGTCGGTTTCCATGCCGGTCAGCAACAAAAGAAGCAGGATTCCGAGCTGGGACACCGCATCGATCATGCTCTTCTGGGCCGGGTCGGCCGGAAAAAGTGCGTGCTGTGCTGCGGGCGAAAGCCAGCCGAACAGCGAGGGACCGAGCAGGATACCGGCGATCAACTGCCCCATGACCGCAGGTTGGCCCAGGCGTTCGAAAAGCTCGCCGAGCCCGCGTCCGGCCAGCAGCAGGCAGACCAGTTGGGCAATGAAGATGCCTTCGCTCGAGCCGCCGGCCTTGGCTTCGGCGGGCCAGGCCAATGCCGTGCAGAGGATTGCCGACGCCGCAACCGCAATTGCCGTGCCGCGCCGATGCCGCCCTTGCCGAAAAGAACAGCTCATGGACCTTTTTGTCGCCAATTGGCCTGCGCCATAACGGCCGGACACGACTTGCGTTGCAAGCAGGCGCCTCGGGAAGCGCCTGCCCTGCTGCCAACTCGGTCATTCAACGATACGCGTCGCGACGGCCGCTTCTGGCACGACCTCGACCTACAGCTTGGCCATAGGCGATGTCTGCTCTTGGGCAATGGCAATGGCGCGTCCAACGACCGACTTGGGGCGCAAAGCTGCCGGACGGGTTGAAACAGGCCGTTTGCTGTCGGGCAGCTTCCGAGTTGAGGCACTGTCTTGGCGGATGAGTCCGCATGGCACCTGCGAAGGATCGGTCGCTTCAAACGCGCCTTGGCTGTCGCGCAGGTAAGCGTGGCCCGTCGGCTTCCTGATCGGCCCCCGCGGACTTGCTGTGTGCGATCCGAACGGCATCCAGGTCGGAATGTCGCTGTGCCAGCGCAAACGCCGTCTCGGCGTCGCCCCGGCAGATTGCCTCCAGCAGAGGCACATGCAGGTCGATTATCTCTTCCGCTTCAGGGTAGAAGGCATCCGCCATGCGCAGGAAGAGCAACGCCTGGCTTTCCAACTGCCTGTAAATTTCCCGCAGCCGCCGGTTTCCGGAAATTTCGATCACGGTCCGGTGGAACGCAAGGTCAAGCTCCACCAACCGTTTGCGACGGCCTGATTTTGCAGCCCTGCGCATGTCCTCGAAAACTGCAATCAGCGCTGTCCGGCCGGCATCATCGATCGCCTGAGCGGCAAGCCTTGCACCAAGTGACTCCAGCGTATCCCGCAAGACCGAGATTTCGTTGATGTCTTCCTTTGTGACGTCGATGACGAAGTTGCCGCGGCGGGGGCGATGCTGGACGAGCCCATTAGCCTGAAGATACTTTAGCGCGGCGCGTACCGTGCCCTGGCTGACCTTGTAACGTTCGGCGAGGTCCAATTCGACCAGACGGTCGCCAGGTTTCCAGATGCCGTCGAGAATGTCGGCCTGCAGATCGCGTGCGATCTCAACCTCCAGGTTGGGATGCATGCTTTCACGGGACGCGTGACGCAGCACAGTCATTCAAGGTTCCCACTTTAAACCCGCCGGCGCGGCAGAGCGTCGATGTTGATACTGACGAGACACGATTGCATCAATTATCAATAATCGTTAGTTGCGTACAGTCAGCCTCCGCGACGGGAGGCCTCGGAGGGGTAGTACTGAATGAGTTCGGTGTTTGCGCGTGATTATGCGGCCGAGTTGCCGATGGTCGATCACGCGTCGGGAGTCTACATTCATGGCGCGGACGGACGCGCCTATCTGGACGGTATGGGCAGTGCCGGTGTCATCGGCATTGGACATGGCCGAACCGAAATCTATGACGCACTCGCGTCGCAGGGCTCGAAGGTCAGCTATGTCTACACCGCCTCCTTCAACCATCCCTGGCAGGAGAGCCTAGGCCGTTCAATTCTTTCGGTGGCTCCCGAGGGTATGTCGGCCGTCTATTTCGTGTCAGGGGGCTCGGAGGCGAACGAGACCGCGCTGAAGCTCGCCCGCCAGTATCACGTCGAACGAGGCCAGCCTCAGCGGCACAGGATGCTCGCACGCTGGCAAAGCTATCATGGGGTCACGATCGCCACGCTTTCTCTTTCCGGACGAACCAGTTGGCGCGCGCCGTACGACCCGTACCTGCTGCCTGTCCTCCACGTGGCACCGCCGTATGAATACCGTTGCTCCTATTGCCGCGACAGCGGGGGGTGCACAATGGATTGCGTGGACGAACTCGAACGCACGATCCTGCTTGCAGGTCCCGAGACGATTTCGTGCTTCTTTGCAGAAACCATCGTCGGTACCACTGCCTCCGGCCTTGTGCCCAAGCCCGAGTACTACCGCCGCGTCCGCGAGATATGCGACCGCTACGGCATCCTTTTCATCGCCGACGAGGTGCTGATGGGCTATGGCCGCACTGGACGACCCTTCGCCATCGACGATTGGGGCGTGCTGCCGGACATGATCACCTGCGGCAAGGCGATCGGCTCCGGCTACGCGCCACTTGGCGCGGTTCTGGTCAACGAGAAGGTCACCTCCGTTTTCCGCGAGGGCCGCAAGCGCTTTGTTCACGGCTTCACTTACAGCGGACATGCCCTTTCGTGCTTCGTCGGCCAGCAGGTCTTCGACATTATGCAGCGCGAGGATCTTTTCTCCCGACCGGGCGTGATGGGTGCTTATCTGCATGGCCGGCTGAACGATCTTCAGCAGCGCCATGCATTGATCGGCGACGTACGTGGTCGCGGTCTTTATGCCGGAGTCGAGTTCGTGGCAGATCGTGGCAGCCGCGAACCCTTCGCGCCGGAGCGCAATTTCACCGGCCGCCTGGTGGCCATGATGCGCGATCGGGGCGTGATCGTGGGCGGCGGCGTCCCGGGGGCCAATTTCGGGCGAGGCGGCGATCACATCCAGATCACGCCCCCTTACATCGTCAGCGAGGCGGAGATCGACGTGATCGTCGATGCTCTCGATGATGTTCTCACCCTTCTGTCCGAGGAGGAGGCTGGATTGCACCGCGGCTAGGTGCTGCTTCACTCACGATCATGACAGCCTCTGCCGAACTGGGCCGGGTGCGCAGGACGGCCTTTCAATTCACGGAGCTACACAATGAAGAAAACTTGGATTGCAGCCGCGCTGGCGGCTGTCACGGTTGCCTCGGCAGCCCAGGCCGAAGTCTCTCTGCGCATCGGCGGCGCGGGCTCGGACTCCAGCCCGGACACCCAGGCTATGAAAGTATTTAAGGAGAAGCTGGAAACCGCACTCGGCAGCGGCATCTCGATCGAACTCTTTCCCAATTCGCATTTGGGCACCGTCGACGAGATGGTCGAGCAGGTGAAGGGCGGCGTGCTGGAGTGCATGTATGAAAGCGTAGGTGTGCTGGGCTCATTTCATCCGGCCGCCAACATCGAGGGCGTCGCCTACGTCTATCATGACGTCGACCACTTCTTCCGCATCTGGCGCAGCGAGGTGGGTCAGGAGATCCTCGATTCCATCGCCAGCGAGGCAGGCTTCCGGGTAATCGGTCCAGCTTTCCACGGCTTCCGTCAGGTCCTGGTCAACCGTCCAGTCGAAAAGGTCGAGGATTTGGCAGGCGTGAAGCTTCGCGCCCCGGGTATCCCTGCCTATATCGAATCGATCCGCGCCCTGGGAGCAAACCCGGCGACGGTTGCGTTCGAAGAAGTCTATTCGGCGCTACAGAGCAACGTCGTCGACGGCGTCGAACAGCCCCTGACCGCGATCAAGGACAAGCGCTTCCACGAAGTGGTCAAGCATCTGGTGCTGACCAACCACATGGCCGAGACGATGGGTTTCATGTGCAACGCCGACTGGTTCGCAGGACTTGACGAAGCAACCCGCTCCGCCATGGAAAAGGCGGCGGCCGACAGCGCCGACTGGTATCGTACCTATACCGACGATTCCCAGTCAGCCCTGCTGGACGAGCTTGTGGCTGAAGGCGTCACAGTCCACCGTCCCGACCTGGCTCCCTTTATCGCCAAGGCCGCCGATGCCAGCTACGATCCGGAGCTCAAGCCGGTGATCGACAGCGTCCGTTCCGTCAAGTAGCCCCTTCTTCCTCCGCCGCACACGCACACGGCCCCGCGGCGGAGGACTTCCCGTATCCAGAGTGATTTATGGCCAAAGCCCTTTTTTCAGTCGGCTCTGCCCTGCGCGTGGTCCTTGCCACGATCGTGATGCTCGCACTCTTCCTGATCGTTGGGATCGTATTCTATCAGGTCATCACGCGCTACTTCACCGGCACTGCCACACCGGAACTGGCCGAAATCGCACGATTTCTCTTCATCTGGTTGGTGTTTACGGGTTCGGCGCTGCTGATCAGTCGAAACGAGCTCATCACCATCGATTTCTTCAGCGTCAAATTCTCGCCTTCGGCAAGGCGGTTGCTGTCGATCTTCGTCGATCTCTGCATTGCAGCCTTCCTGATTGCGCTCCTGATCTTTTCCGAGAAGTTACTGGAGGTCGTCGCGATCAAGCGGGCACCAGCGACTGGGATTGCATATGACCTGGTCTATGCCGCGCTTCCGACCTTCGCGGCGACGGGACTTTTCTTCATCATCGAACGCGCGGTGAAGACGCGACTTTTCTCACGCCGTCCGTCAACTTCCGGTATCAGGTGACGATTCCATGCTGATGCTTGCGGTACTTTCCGCCATCCTGTTTGCCCTGATGTTCCTGGCCGTGCCCATCGGTGTGGCGCTCGGGGTGGCCTCTGTCGCCATCGTACTGATCTGGGATATGCCCGGCTTTGTTCTGGCCCAGAAGATGGTAAACGGAATCGATTCTTTCCCGCTCCTGGCCGTTCCCTTCTTCATCCTAGCCGCTTCGATCATGAACTCGGGCGGGATCACGACGCGGATCGTGGATCTACTTGCCTCTCTGCTCGGGCGGCAACGCGGCAGTTCCGGCGTGGTCAATGTTGGCACCAACGTGTTCCTCGCGGGGATTTCGGGCTCCTCCGTGGCCGACGCGTCGGCCACCGGGGCGCTTCTGATCCCCGAGATGCGCAAGGAGGGCTACAGCGGAGGCTTCGCTGCGGCCCTGACTGCGGGAGCGGCACTGATCGGTCCGATCCTGCCGCCGTCGATTCCGCTCGTGATCTATGGAGTGATTGCGCAGGTTTCGATCACCAAGCTTTTCATCGGCGGGTACATCCCTGCTCTCATCATCGCGCTGGCGCTCGGCTTGTATGTGTCCTCTTACGCCCGCCGTCATGACTTGCCACGTCGAGGCCGGCAAAGCTGGAGCGTGATCGGCCGGCAATTCAGGGCGAGCGTCTGGGCGCTTTCGATGCCACTCCTGATCGTGATCGGAGCTCGCGGCGGAATTTTTACCGTTACGGAGATCGGCGCCGTGCTGGTGGTCTATGCCGTGTTCGTGGGTTGGGTCATCCACCGCGAGTTCCGCTGGCGCGGAGTGCCTACACTGCTTTTAGACGCCGGCCTCCAGACTTCCAACATCATCATCGTGGTCGCAACGTCCTCATTCGTCGCCTACCTCACGGTGGTGCATGGCGTACCAAAGGACCTGATGGCCTGGCTGACAGCGGCCGAACTCTCCCCCGTGGCCTTTCTGCTGATCGTGAACGTCGTTCTCCTCATCGCCGGCATGTTTCTCGATTCCACGCCCGCCACCATCATCATCGTGCCGATCTTCCTGCCGTCCGCCATGGCGCTCGGTATCGACCCGGTGCATTTCGGCCTGGTCGTGGTAGTCAATCTGATGATCGGCCTGATCCACCCGCCAATGGGGCTCAACATCCTCATCACGCAGTCGATCGCCAAGGTGCCCATGGCCGAGGTCGTGAAGGAAAGCCTGCCGATCCTCGCCATCATGATCTCGGTGCTGCTGCTCATCACATTCGTTCCGGAACTGGTCCTCTGGCTACCAAGACTTATGGGGCTCTGAGGTGGACGCGCAGCAGGGAAAATGTCCCCTTTAGGCTTCGGGAAAGCCCGGCCGAACGTCCGGCATGAGGCGCAGAGCAGTCGTTCCCGAAGCGGCAAGAGCGGCTGGAATATTCAATCCCTCACCTCCGGCAGGGATTCCGGCCAAAGGAATCCTTGAAAGTCAGGCGGGGTAGCGATTTCGGATGAGGTCTCGGCATCCTGAAACGGTGGGCGTCTTGACCAAGGGAGAGCAGAACTACCCGATGGACACCGAGGCCGTCAGAATGCTGCGCTTGTCACGCTGGTCAGATTCGACTTTCTGGAGTGGGGATAGAATGCCTCCTGACGAGACCGAAAACCCCACAAGCCTCAG
>NZ_JABVCF010000021.1 GCF_014595955.1 Pseudaminobacter soli (ex Zhang et al. 2022) | reverse complement strand
TGCCGCTGGAGGACATCAACAAGGGCTTTGACCTGATGAACCAGGGCAAGTCGATCCGAAGCGTTGTGGTATACTGAGAGCAGCGAAGCCGGCCGCTGGGCCGGTAAACATGCTGTTCCGGCATTTGCTGCGGTGAAGCTCCTTCCAAGTCATAGGCGCCACGCGCCGTTCTATTGGGGCTTCACTGCCGCTGCCTTGGCGGCTTTCTCCGCACTCTGGCTGCCAAGGCATCTAGCCATCGGCCTTTCGGCAAATGCATTCTTCCTGGTGTACCTTGTGCTGACCGGCATCAGGATCCCGCGGCTGACTGCGACCTATCTGCGAGCCAACGCTCCGGCGGAGGACGAGCCGGCATCGGTCCTGTTCGCCGTTACTCTGGCGGCGGTGGCGATCGCCGTCGCCTCACTCTTCGTACTGGTCAACGCCCAGCCGAAGCCTGGCGCAGCCGACCTCTTCGTGGCGCTCTCCTCCGTTGCGCTGGGCTGGCTGACCATCCACACGATGGCGTCTATCCACTATGCGCATCTCTACTGGCGCCCGACCGGGGCCGAACGCAAGAAGTCTGCCGGAGGTCTCGCGTTTCCCGGCGAGGGCGCACCGAACGGATACGATTTCCTCTATTTCGGCTTCATCATCGGCATGACGGCGCAGACCTCCGATACCGGAGTGACCTCGACCCAGATGCGGAAGGCTACATTGCTGCACTCGCTTGTCTCATATCTCTTCAACACGGTGCTTGTTGCCGCTGCCGTGAACGTCGTTGTCAGTCTGGGCGGTTCGCATTGAGCGCGCCCCAGATCCTCGTCGACGCCGACGCCTGCCCGGTGAAGGAAGAAGTGGTGCGGGTCGCCGAACGGCTCGGCCTTGTCGTCACCTTCGTCTCCAATGGCGGGCTTCGGCCCTCCCGCGACCCGATGATCCGCCATGTGGTCGTGTCGAAAGGCGCTGATGCGGCCGACGACTGGATCGTGGATAACGCGCAGAAAAACGACATCGTGATCACTGCCGACATTCCCCTCGCCTCGCGGTCGCTTGAAAGGGGTGCACATGTGCTCGGGCCGGCCGGAAAGCCGTTCACCGCGGACAACATCGGCATGGCGATGGCGATGCGGGACCTCGGCCGCCACCTGCGCGAGACCGGCGAAAGCAAGGGCTACAATTCCAGCTTTTCGCGCGAGGACCGGTCGCGTTTCCTTGGCGCACTGGACCAGGTCGCAAGACGGGCGATTGCTGCGGCATCGTAGGTGCTTCCAGCAAGTCCCCAGCGCGCAACGCGCCATCCTTCTTGATGCGCCGGGCGAACAGTGCGAAATTGGCCGAGTGCTGCCGAAGACTTTCGGCATTAACGTCTCGTCTCTCCAAAACGGTCGCGAAGCGCGCCGAGTGAACGAGGCCGGCCATGGTTGCCAGTTCGATCCAGACCCTGCCGAAGGACCGCCCCCTCGTCTATCGCCATGTCCTGTGGACCCGCATCACGCACTGGGTCTGGGCGATCAGCCTGTTCTTCCTGCTCCTTTCAGGGCTGCAGATCTTCAATGCGCACCCGGCACTTTACATCGGGGACCAGTCAGGCTTCGGCTTCGACAACGAAGTCCTCTCGATGACCGCAGAGAACACAGACACTGGGCCCAAGGGATACACCCGCATCCTCGGCCACAGCTTCGACACGTCCGGGCTCCTGGGCCTATCCCAAGCTAGCGGCGAGCCGGCGGCGCGGGGCTTTCCCGCGTGGGCAACGATCCCGTCCTACCAGGACCTCGCCACCGGTCGCGTCATCCACTTCTTCTTCGCCTGGATTTTGGCGGTCACGCTCGCCCTCTGGCTTATCGGCAGCGTTTTGAACGGACATCTCAGCCGCGATCTTGCCCCGCGCGTCGCGGATGTTCGCAACCTGCAGCGCGACGTCGCCGATCATGCGCGGCTGCGGTTCCATCACCAGCGGGACTACAACACGCTGCAGAAATTCGCCTATGCCGGCGTGCTGTTCATCGTCTTTCCGCTGATCGTCGCATCGGGACTTGCCATGTCCCCGACCATGGATACGGTCTTGCCCTGGTTGCCGGAGTTGCTCGGCGGTCGGCAGACCGCGCGCACGATCCACTTCCTCATGATGCTGCTGCTCGTCGGCTTCTTCCTCATTCACATCATCATGATCTTCGCTGCCGGACCGTTGAACGAACTGCGTTCGATCATCACCGGATGGTACCGAGTAGACCACCCGTCCGGCGACGAGGATCAGCCTGCACGGAGGGCCTGACCATGTCCCGCCTGCTTCTCTCGCGCCGCGGCTTCCTCGCCGCTACTGCTCCAGCAGCCGGGCTGCTCCTGTCCGGATGCGATGTGTTGGACGACCTGCAGCCAGACGGCGAATTCCGCGACGTGCTGGCAGGCGCCAACAATCTGACCTACCGGGTGCAGCGCTGGCTTTCCGGCCGCGATTCGCTCGCTCAGGAATTCACCGAATCAGACATCCGCCAGCCGCAACGCCCCAACGGCGTCACGGCACCGGACGACGACTACTACCAGGGCCTCTTGCAGGGAGACTTTGCGGCTTGGAGGCTCGAGGTCGCCGGCCTGATCGAGAAGCCGCTGTCGTTTTCCCTCGAGCAACTCAGGGCGATGCCGTCCCGCACCCAGATCACGCGCCACGACTGCGTTGAGGGCTGGAGCTGCATCGCAAAGTGGACAGGCGTCCCGCTTGCCCTGGTGCTCGACGAGGCACGTGTGAAGCCGCAGGCGCGCTATGTCGTCTTCCATTGCCTGGACACGATCGAGCACGCGCCTTTCGGTGACCTGAAATACTACGGCTCCATCGACCTGATCGACGCCCGTCATCCGCAGACGATCCTGGCCTATGGCGTCAATGGAGGGCCGCTTCCCGTCGAGAATGGCGCGCCCCTGCGGGTTCGGGTGGAACGCCAACTCGGCTACAAGATGCCGAAATATCTCAGCCGAATCGAACTGGTCGACAGCCTGTCCATGATCGGCCTCGGCAGGGGCGGATATTGGGAGGATCGCGGCTACGATTGGTTCGGCGGGATATAGCGGTAACCCGCCTATCCGGTGGCGCAGTGGACTTTTAGGTACACGTTCTCAATGCGTTATAAGATATTCCGCATCTAGCGGTTGTGCATCTGCGACTTCCAAGACATGCTTGCGCAGGCTCCCGGTTTGATCCGGCGGCCGTTTTTCCTCAAGCCACGGAGGTAGTATCGCGTGATTCCAACCGCGAGCATTTTCAACGACCAACCCGATCTGGACACGATGGGCGGCCGCCTGTCCCGCGCTCGTGAGGCTGCCGGCCTCAGCATCCGCGACATGGCCTGGCGGCTCGGAGTCAGCGCGGCGACCATGAAAGGATGGGAGAGCGACCGCTCTCAACCCGAAGCCCGACGCCTGCCGACGATCGCTGGCCTTCTCAATGTCAGTCTTTCATGGATATTGCACGGCGTCGGAACATCGCCGGACGAACCGGGTCCGGTTGCCCTCTCCGGCACTTTCACCGCGCAACTTGATCGGCTGAAGCTGCTCCATATGGAAACCGGTCATCTGATCACTAAGTTGGAAGGCGATCTCGGAAGGTTGCGCGAAGCACCTCCGATCTGACGCGAATTTGTCGGAATGCGACATTTGCCGGGGGCGTGACAAATGGCCCCGCATGGGATATCGCTAGCTGGTCTCGGGCTCACTCAGGTGAGTCCGGCCGGTTTGCGGGAGAGAGCAGCATTGCTGCCGCCGAAGGGGAAATCGCCCGAAATCTCTCAGGCAAAAGAACCGCCGCCGGTTAAGACGCTCTGGAAAGTCGGGGCCGAAATCCCCGCGCCGAAGGTGTAAGCGCCGCCGACAGAGTTCCGGTTGCGCGAGTCTCTCAGGCTTCAGACAGAGGGGCACCATAGGCCGCATTTGCGGTCACATAGGTGCGCTCTGGAGAAGCAATGACTGACGTCGGCCTCAAACGATTACCCCTCGAAGACCTGCATCAGGCGGCCGGAGCGCGATTTGGCGGCTTTGCCGGCTGGTCGATGCCCCTGACCTATCCTGCCGGCGTGATGAAGGAGCACCTTCACACCCGCGAGCACGCCGGTCTGTTCGACATCTCGCACATGCGGCTCATCGAGGTCTCCGGACCTGGTGCGGCCGCGCTGCTGTCGCATGCCTGCCCGCTCGCAGCGGAAGAGATCGTCGAGCGGCAGTCGAAATACACTTTCCTCCTCACCGAGACCGCCGGGATTTCGGACGATCTCATCGTCACCCGGCTGGGTCCGACTCGCTTCATGGTCGTCGCCAATGCCGGCAACGCCGAGAAGGACGCGGCGCATCTGCGCGAGTTCGCCGCCGGGCTCGACGCCAAGGTCGAGCCGCTCGAGCGCGTTTTCCTCGCGATCCAGGGGCCGGAGGCATGGGCCGCGCTGTCCCGCGCAGGCATCGAGACCGGCGAACTGACCTTCATGACCGGCTTCGAGCCGAAGCCGGGCTGGTTCATGAGCCGCTCCGGCTATACCGGCGAGGACGGCTTCGAGATCGGCCTGCCTGAAGCCGATGCCCGCGAGTTCGTGGCAAAACTGCTCGAGGACGACCGCGTCATGTGGGTCGGGCTTGCGGCACGCGACAGCCTGCGGCTCGAAGCCGGCCTGTGCCTCCATGGCCAGGACATCTCCGAGGAAACCGACCCGGTTTCCGCAGGGCTGCTCTGGGCAATCCCGAAGAGGCTGAGGAGCGAAGGCACATTCGTTGGCGCCGAGGCTCTGCACAAGGAAATCGCGCTTGGCGCGCCGGAAAAGCGCGTCGGCCTCAAGCCCGAAGGCCGGCAGCCTGTCCGCGCCGGCGCCGTTCTTACCGACGAGCACGGCCAGGCTGTGGGACGCGTGACTTCAGGCGGCTTCGGCCCCTCGGTCGGGCATCCCGTCGCCATCGGCTATGTCTCCACCCCGCTGGCCGCGGCGGCCACGCGCGTCTTTGCAGACGTGCGCGGCTCAAAGATCGCGCTCGACATCCATCCCCTGCCCTTCGCACCGCATCGCTATCGCAAAGGATAATTCAATGACGCAGACCTATTACACCGAAGACCACGAGTGGATCCGGGTTGACGGAGACACGGCAACGGTCGGGATCACCGACTATGCCCAGGAGCAGCTTGGCGACCTGGTCTTCGTGGAACTGCCCGAGGCCGGCCGAAGCGTGAAGAAGGGCGACACGGCGGTGACTGTGGAGTCGGTCAAGGCCGCTTCCGATGTCTATGCCCCCGCAGACGGCGAGATCCTGGAAGCCAATTCGGCGCTCTCGTCCGAACCTGCGCTAATCAACTCGTCCGCGACCGGCGACGGCTGGCTCTGGAAGATGAAGCTCTCGGACAAGGGCCAACTCGAGGGCCTGATGGACGAAGCCGCCTACAAGAACCACATCGGTTGAAGGATTGCCAATGACCGAGAAACGTTCCGAATTCACCGGCCGCCATATCGGCCCACGCCCCGCCGAGACCCGCGCCATGCTGGCCTCGCTCGGGCTCCCGTCACTTGAGACGCTGATCTCCCAGACGGTCCCGCAGTCGATCCGGCTCGGCCGCCCCCTCGACCTGCCCGAGGCGGCCACGGAAGCCGAGGCGCTGGCCGAACTCGGCGCCATTATGGCGCGCAACCACCTCATGAAGCCGTTCATCGGCCAAGGATATCACAGCACGCTGGTGCCGCCGGTCATCCAGCGCAACCTTTTCGAGAACCCCGCCTGGTACACCGCCTACACGCCCTATCAGGCCGAGATTAGCCAGGGCCGGCTGGAGATGCTGTTTAATTTCCAGACGCTCGTCACCGAGTTGACCGGTCTGCCGGTCGCCTCGGCCTCGCTGCTCGATGAAGCCACGGCGGTGGCCGAGGCTGTCGGCATCGCCTATCGCCATCACAGGGAGAAGCGCAGCCGCGTCGTCCTGGGCGGCACCCTGCATCCGCAGGTGCTCGACGTCACGCGCACCCGCGCCGAGCCGCTGGGCATCACCCTGGACGATGGCCCGATCGACGACACGGCTGCCGCGCTGATCCTGCCATGGCCGGATACTTACGGCGTCTATCATGATCACTCGGAAGCCATCGCCAAGGCGAATACCTGCGACGCCCTCGTGATCGTGGTTGCCGATCCGCTTGCGCTGACGCTGCTCCAGGCTCCGGCCAAATTCGGCGCGGAAGTCGTCGCCGGGTCGATGCAGCGTTTCGGCGTGCCCATCGGCTATGGCGGCCCGCATGCCGCCTATCTCGCGGTCAGCGATCGGTTGACCCGTCTCATGCCCGGCCGTCTCGTCGGGCAGTCGCAGGACACCAAGGGCCGGCCAGGCTACCGCCTGGCGCTGCAGACGCGCGAGCAGCACATCCGCCGCGACAAGGCGACGTCGAACATCTGCACGGCACAGGCGCTGCTCGCCAACATGGCGGCGGCCTACGCGATCTGGCATGGGCCGGAGGGACTGCAGGCGATCGCCCAGCGGGTGCATGGCTTTGCCTCGCGCTTCGCCGCCGCGCTCCGATCTGCGGGGATCGCGTTGGCTGGCGAGCTTCTCTTCGACACTGTCGCTGCGACCGTCTCCGGCCGCGCACGGGCCATTGCCGCCACTGCGGAGAGGACCGGAAGATTGGTTCGCGTGATCGACGAGGATCGCGTCTCCATCGCCTTCGACGAAGCTTCGACGGAGGCGGACCTCGCCGCGCTTGCCGCGCTGTTCGGCGCAAAAGTACCGGTTGAGGCCCCGTCGCTTCTGCCGGAGACCGGCCGCAACGGTCATTTCCTCTCGCAGCCGGTCTTTCACGAGCACCGCTCAGAGACGGAGATGATGCGCTACCTGCGGAGGCTGGCGGACAAGGATCTTGCGCTCGACCGCACGATGATCCCGCTCGGCTCCTGCACCATGAAGCTCAACGCCGCCGCCGAGATGGCGCCGGTCAGTTGGCCGAGTGTCGCGAACCTGCATCCCTTCGCCCCTGCGGAACATGCCGAAGGCTACCGCGCCATGGTGGGGCAGCTCGAAAACTGGCTTGCCGAGATCACCGGCTTCGACGCGGTCTCGCTGCAGCCCAATGCCGGCAGCCAAGGCGAATATGCCGGTCTGCTGGCGATCCGCCGCTATCATCTTGGGCGCGGCAACGGCAATCGGACCGTGTGCCTGATCCCGTCCTCCGCGCACGGCACTAATCCGGCCAGCGCCTCGATGGCCGGCATGTCGGTCGTGGTGGTGCGCTGCACGGAGGCCGGCGATATCGACATCGCCGACCTGCGCGCCAAGGCCGAGCAGCACTCTGAGAATCTCGCGGCCATCATGGTCACCTATCCCTCGACACACGGCGTGTTCGAGGAAGGCATCCGCGAAGTCTGCGACATCGTCCACCAGCATGGCGGGCAGGTCTATCTCGACGGCGCCAATCTCAACGCGATGGTCGGGCTGGCCCGGCTGGGCGACATCGGCGGCGACGTCTGCCACATGAACCTGCACAAGACCTTCTGCATCCCGCATGGCGGCGGCGGTCCGGGCGTCGGGCCGACCGGCGTCAAGGGACATCTCGCGCCCTACCTGCCGGGCCACGTGGATTTAGGAAGCGCGCACGCGGTCTCGGCCGCGCCATACGGCAGCGCGTCGATCCTGCCGATCACCTGGATGTACATCCGGATGATGGGTGCAGCCGGGCTGAAGCAGGCGACCGAGATGGCGATCCTCAACGCCAACTACATCGCCGAGCGGTTGAAGACGCACTATCCGGTGCTCTATGCCGGCCGCAACGGACGCGTCGCGCACGAGTGCATCCTCGACACGCGGGTGCTCAAGGAGAAGGCGGGCATCAGCGTCGAGGATGTCGCGAAACGGCTGATCGACTACGGTTTCCACGCGCCGACCATGTCCTGGCCGGTGGCGGGTACGCTGATGGTCGAGCCGACCGAATCGGAGCCAAAGGAGGAGATCGACCGCTTTTGCGAGGCAATGATCTCGATCGCGCGCGAGGCCGAGAAGGTCGCTTCGGGCGAATGGCCGAAGACGGACAATCCGCTGGTCAACGCGCCGCACACCGCGACGGAAGCGCTGGCGCTGGAATGGACCCATCCCTACTCGCGGTTGGAGGCTGCCTATCCGGCTGCCGATCCTGACACGACGGCAAAATACTGGCCGCCGGTTTCGCGCATCGACAACGTCGCCGGCGACCGCAATCTCGTCTGCTCCTGCCCGCCGCTGGAGGCGCTCGCGAGCTGATCTGCTGCAATGCTCGTAGCTCCCTGTTTTTCGGGAGCTACGAGCATACCTTTCGCGTTGAGGCCACAAACCTGCGTCGGCGCGGCGGCCCCTACCCATGCATGCGCCATGATCGAGGCACACGCAAAGGGATGGCGGCATGTACTACATCGCAGTGGCGACGGACTATGACGGCACGCTCGCCCATGACGGCGTCGTGGAGGAGCGAACGCTCAAGGCGTTGCAACGGCTGAAGGACACCGGCCGCAAGCTGATCCTGGTGACCGGACGCGAACTCCCCGACCTGAAGCGCGTCTTTCCGGAGCTGGATATTTTCGACAAGGTCGTCGTCGAGAACGGCGCCCTGCTCTACACGCCCGCGACCGGCGAGGAGAAGCCGCTGGCGCCTGCCCCCTCCGCCGAGTTCGTCACCGAACTGAAGCGACGCGGCGTCGAGCCGATCTCGGTTGGCCGATCGATCGTGGCCACGTGGGAGCCGCATCAGACCACAGTACTGGAAACCATCCAGTCCATGGGCCTTGCCATGGAGATCATCTTCAACAAGGGCGCAGTCATGATCCTGCCGAGCGGGATCAACAAGGCGACCGGGCTAGCCGCCGCGCTCGAAGACCTCTGCATCTCGCCACACAATGTCGTCGCGATCGGAGATGCGGAGAACGATCACGCGTTCCTGCGCGCCTGCGGCTGCAGCATCGCGGTCGCCAATGCCCTGCCCGCAGTCAAGGAGACCGCCGATCTGGTCACCGGGGGAGCGAGAGGGCGCGGTGTGGAGCAACTCATAGAAGAGCTCATCGAGCACGACCAGGATCTCGGCAAGGCGCCCCGCAACCGCATCGCCTTCGGCAAGGACGAGAAGGACAGATACGCCGAGTTGCGTCCGTCCGACTGCATCCTCATCGCGGGCAGCTCTGGGATCGGCAAGTCTACCCTGGCCACCGCCATCACCGAACGGTGCATCGAGAAGAAGTTCCAGTTCTGCGTGGTGGATCCGGAGGGCGACTACAGTGAGTTGGAGTTCTCGGTAAAGATCGGCGAAGCGGCCGAGCCGCCGACGATGGAGCAGGTGCTCAGCCTTCTCGAGAAGACCGACACAAACCTCGTCGTCGAATGTCTCGGCGTGGATCTGGAGGATCGGCCCGCGTTCTTCGCCGAGTTCCTGTCGAGCATCACCGGCTTCCGCGCCAAGGTCGCCCGGCCGCACTGGCTGATCACCGACGAGGCGCACCACATGCTGCCGAAACGGCGCGACGCGACCTCGCTTGCCCTGTCCAAGCAGTTGCCTGGGACGATCCTGATCACGGTCCACCCCGACGCAATGTCGCCGGAGGCGCTGAACCTCGTCACCGTCGTCATGGCTCTGGGCGCAAAGGCTCCTGATGTCGTCAAGACCTTCTGCAATGTTACCGGCAAGACCCCGCCTTCGAGCCTCGTAGTTCCGGGCAAGGACCAGGTTCTGTACTGGCGGCCCGGCTCGCGCGAAGGGTTGCGCCTGGTGACGCCAGAGCAACCGAAGCAGTCGCGCAAGCGGCATACTCGCAAATATGCCCAGGGCGAGATCGACGAGGCAGGGAGCTTCTATTTCCGGGGCCCGAAGGGCGAGATGAAGCTGAGAGCGCAGAATCTTTCGATGTTCGTGCAGATCGCCGAAGGGATTGACGACAGGACGTGGGAGCACCACCTGCGCGCCGGCGATTATTCCGACTGGTTCCGTCGCCAGATCCGCGACGACGAACTAGCCGACGAAACCGCGGAAGTGGAGGAAGACGAGTCGCTGCCGCCTGAGGAAAGCCGCAAGCTCATTGCCGAAGCGGTGAAGCGCCGCTACACCGGACCCGCTGAGGCACAGGACTGACTACCGGGACCAACTCCCCGCGGATGTTACACTAAACCACATCCCCGCCACGATTGGCGTGGACAGCCTCGCGAACGAATCGCGAACCGGTGTCATCGCCGTTGCTTTTCGTGCAAATATCGCACCTGCCGAATCATCACTGAAGGCCTCATGGACGACAATAGCAACGATCTCTTTGACTCGATCAGTCCATCGGCTCCGCGCCCCGCGCGGACGGCCGACCCGATTGTGCAGGCTGCGAAGAAGAGCGTCGCCGCAAGGGACAGCAGCGAATCCTATGACGCCAGCCACATCGAGGTTCTCGAGGGCCTCGAGCCCGTCCGCCGGCGGCCGGGCATGTATATCGGCGGCACCGACGAGAAGGCGCTGCACCATCTGTTCGCGGAAGTCATCGACAACTCGATGGACGAGGCCGTAGCCGGGCACGCCACATTCATCGAGGTCGAGCTTTCGGCCGACGGCTTCCTGACGGTGACCGACAACGGCCGCGGTATCCCTGTCGACCCGCATCCGAAATTCAAGGACAAGTCGGCGCTCGAAGTCATCATGACCACGCTGCACGCCGGCGGCAAGTTCGACTCCAAGGTGTATGAGACGTCCGGCGGCCTGCACGGCGTCGGCGTTTCGGTGGTGAACGCGCTCTCCGACCACCTCGAGGTCGAGGTCGCCCGCGGCCGAAAGCTCTATCGCCAGCGCTTTTCGCGCGGTGTGCCGCAGGGCGGGCTGGAACTACTCGGCGACGTGCAGAACCGCCGCGGCACCCGCACGCGCTTCCATCCAGATGCGCAAATCTTCGGCGAGGGCGCGAAGTTCGAGCCGGCGCGCATCTACCGCATGGCGCGGTCCAAGGCCTACCTCTTCGGTGGCGTCGAAATCCGCTGGTCGTGCGCGCCCGAACTCATTGCCGACAAGGACAAGACACCGGACAAAGCCGTCTTCCACTTTCCCGGAGGCCTGAAGGACTATCTGGTCGCCTCACTCGGCGACGAGTTCCAGGTGACCCGTGAGGTCTTCGCTGGAAAAAGCGAGCGCCAGGGCGGTCACGGCTCGATCGAATGGGCGGTGACCTGGTACGGCGGCGACGGGTTCCTCAATTCCTACTGCAACACCATTCCGACCCCTGAGGGCGGAACCCACGAAGCCGGCTTCCGCTCGGTTCTGACCCGCGGCCTCAAGGCCTATGCCGATCTGGTCGGCAACAAGCGGGCGGCGGTGGTCACGCCCGAGGACGTGATGATCTCCGCGGCAGGCATGCTCTCGGTCTTTATCCGAGAGCCGGAGTTCGTTGGCCAGACCAAGGACCGGCTCGCTACCGCCGAGGCGATCCGCATCGTCGAGTCGGCCGTGCGCGACGCCTTCGACCACTGGCTCGCCGACAATCCGCAGGAATCCTCAAAACTGCTCGACTGGGTGATCGCGCGCGCCGACGAGCGCCTGCGCCGCCGTCAGGAAAAGGAAGTCAGTCGCAAGAGCGCCGTGCGCAAGCTGCGCCTGCCCGGGAAGCTCGCTGACTGCACCCAGAACGCCGCTGCAGGCGCCGAGATCTTCATCGTAGAAGGCGACTCGGCGGGCGGCTCGGCCAAGCAGGCGCGCGACCGCCAGTCGCAGGCGGTGCTGCCGCTGCGAGGAAAAATCCTCAACGTTGCCAGTGCAGGCAGCGACAAGCTCGCGGCGAACCAGACCATTGCCGACCTGATACAGGCGCTCGGCTGCGGCACGCGCACGCGCTACCGCGAGGAGGATCTCCGCTACGACCGCGTGATCATCATGACCGACGCGGACGTGGACGGTGCGCACATCGCCTCGCTGCTCATCACCTTCTTCTACCAGGAGATGCCGCAGCTCATCCGCGGCAACCACCTTTATTTGGCGGTTCCCCCGCTCTACCGCATCAGCCAGGGCGGCAAGGTGCTGTATGCCCGCAACGACGCCCACAAGGACGAGCTTCTGCGGACCGAGTTCACCGGGCGCGGCAAGATCGAGATCGGCCGGTTCAAGGGTCTTGGCGAGATGATGGCCGCCCAGCTCAAGGAAACCACGATGGACCCCAAGAAGCGCACGCTGCTCAGGGTCGAGGTGATCGACGAGGAGGATGCCACCAAATCAGCGGTCGAGGCACTGATGGGCACAAAGGCCGAGTTGCGCTTCCGCTTCATCCAGGAGCGCGCCGAGTTTGCGCATACGGAAGAGTTGGACATCTGAGGTGGCGACTTTGCGCCTGCGGGCGAGCCAGCACCTTATCGGCAACAATCAACCTTCCGTCGCGGACGAGCTTCAAAAGACGCACTGAAATTCCATGATCGTCCGTCCCCGGCCGAACATTTTTCAGCTCTTTTTCGTGATGCGCGGATCGATCGTCCCGCGCATCCTGCCGCATATCGTCGGCTTCGCGCTCTACGCCGCTCTCATCGTCGCCGCCGTCTCGTACTTCGCGCTCGACATGAGCAGCTTCAACATCGCGCCGTTCGGCCTGCTCGCGGTGACGCTCTCCATCTATCTCGGCTTCCGCAACAACGCCGCCTACGATCGCTGGTGGGAGGCTCGAAAACTGTGGGGCCAACTCGTCTACGACATCCGCAATTTTTCGCGCGCAGCGACGGCTCTGATCGTCGATCGCGACGAGCACCGGGCGCTGCTGATGAACGCCCTCGCCTTCTGCCACATGCTACGCGGGCAGCTTCGCCGCATCGACGCCACGACAGATGCGAGGACCTTCATCGGGAAAGACGCCGACAGCCTCGCCGGGTTTCTCAACAAACCCGACGAACTGGTCCGGAGCATGGGCCGGCAGATCGCATCAGCCAGCCGGAGCGGAGCGCTCGACCCGATCGGCTTTCGCATCCTCGACGAGCGCCTCGCTTCGATCGCGGCGATACAGGCTGGTTGCGAGCGGATCGCCGGCACGCCGCTGCCCTTCGCCTACACGCTGCTGCTTCAGCGCACGGCCCATATCGTCTGTCTTCTGCTGCCCTTCGGGCTGGTCTCGACGACCGGCTGGGCGACGCCGCTGTTCACCGCGCTGCTTGCCTACACTTTTTTCGGTCTCGACGCGTTGTCGGAGGAGTTGGAGGATCCGTTCGGGACGGAGGCAAACGATCTGGCCCTCGACGGACTGTGCCGGGTCTGCGAGATTTCAGTGCTCGAGGCTCTCGGCGAGCCAGCGCCGCCGATGCTGCCGGCGAAGAACTATTTCTTCTCCTGAGAGGATTGGCGCAAAAAGCGAGCCGCCTGCAGTCGCTACGCCCAAATGACGAGGGTCAAACGCGATGATCAAGCGCATCTGGAACGGCTACACCACCCAAGAGAATGCCGACGCTTATGAGCGGCTCCTGGACAGCTTCGTCTTTCCCGGCATCGAGGCCAAGAAGATCCCCGGCTATCGCGCGATCGAGTTGCTGAGGCGCGACAACGGCGAGGAAGTGCAGTTCACGACGATCATGAGCTTCGATTCACTGGAGAACGTAATCGACTTCCAGGGTCCGGACTACGAAGCAGCCTATGTGCCCGCCGAGGCGCGCAAGATCCTGAAGAGGTGGGACGAGCGGTCGACCCATCACGAAGTGCGTCAGACCCGGAACTACGGCTGATCCGCGCTCCCGGTTCGGGGCTACTGCGGCAGCGGGCCGAAACGGATGCGAAAACGGCGGTTCTCGCGGCCCTTCTTCTCGATCTTGCCGATGTGGATCGCGCCGACCTCAGCGGTCGAGCGTACATGCGTGCCGCCGCACGGCTGGCTGTCCACCGACCCGTTCTCGCCAATGCCAACCAGGCGGATGCGGCCAGTTCCGGACGGGGGTCGCACGTTCTTCGACTTCACCAGGTTTGGATTGGCGGCGAGATCTTCGTCGGTAATCCAGCGAGTGAAGACCGGGTGGTCGGCAGCGATCAGTTGCATCAGCCGCTCGCTGACCAGTTCCTTCGTGTAGCTCGGATCCGGGATGTCGAAATCCACCCTGCTCTCCGCCTCGCCGACAGCAGCGCCGGTGATCGGGAAGGGACAGACCACGGTGAGCAGATGGCAGGCCGTATGCATGCGCATCAACTGAAGACGCCGCGGCCAGTCGATCACGACCCGGACCATTTCGCCGGGCTCCGGCAGGCTCTGGTCTGGAGCAGGAACGTGGATGATCTCGTCCTTGGTCTCGCCGGTGACCGTCGTCGCGATGGCGATGCGGCCGCCATCCGGCCGAACAATATAGCCCGTATCGCCGGGCTGGCCGCCGGAGGTGGCGTAGAACACAGTACGGTCAAGCAGGATGCCGCCGCGCTCGTTCACTCCGATGACGCGCGCCTCGGTCTCCTGGAGATAGGCATCCTCGCGGAAGAGCGCCCCCGTGCCCTCAGTCATCGTCAAACCTGCTCGTAGGGCACGGAGATTTCGGGCGTGCGGTCCATCCACTCAGGCACCGGCAGGTTCTTGCTGCGCAGGAAGGACGGATTGAACATCTTCGACTGATAGCGAGTGCCATAGTCGGCGAGGACGGTGACTATGGTGTGGCCCGGCCCGAGTTCGCGCGCCAGCCGGATCGCACCGGCGATGTTGATGCCGGTCGACCCGCCGAGGCAGAGCCCCTCCTCCTGCACCAGATCGAACACGATCGGCAGCGCCTCCTCGTCCGGGATCTGGAACGAGAAGTCGGGCGTGAAGCCGTCCAGATTGGCGGTGATCCTGCCCTGCCCGATTCCTTCGGTGATCGAACTGCCCTCGGCCTTGAGTTCGCCGGTGGTATAGAAGCTGTACAAGGCTGCCCCCAGCGGATCGGCGAGGGCGATCTTCACGTCCTTGCGCTTCGCCTTCAGTCCCATGGCAACACCCGCCAGCGTGCCGCCGGTCCCGACTGCCGAAACGAAGCCGTCCACCTTGCCCTGCGTGCCGGTCCAGATCTCCTCGGCGGTCGTTCGGATGTGGCCGTCGCGATTGGCGATGTTGTCGAACTGGTTGGCCCAGATCGCACCGTTCGGCTCGGTGCGCGCAAGCTGCTCGGCGAGGCGCCCGGACACCTTCACGTAGTTGTTCGGGTTCTTGTACGGAACGGCGGGCACTTCGATGAGTTCGGCGCCGAGCACGCGCAGCGCGTCCTTCTTCTCCTGGCTCTGGGTGTCTGGGATGACGATTACGGTCCTGTAGCCGAGCGCCTTGGCGACGACGGTGAGGCCGATGCCGGTGTTGCCGGCGGTGCCTTCGACGATCACGCCGCCCGGACGCAGCAAGCCCCGCTTCTCGGCATCACGGATGATGAAGAGGCCGGCCCGGTCCTTCACCGACTGGCCGGGGTTCATGAATTCGGCCTTGCCGAGGATTTCGCAGCCGGTTTCCTCCGATGCGCGCCGCAGACGAATAAGCGGCGTGTTGCCGATCGCGTCGATCACCGAACCAAGCATTGGACGTTTCCTGTTGTCGACCGGCGCTCACTCGCCCCGGTTGCGATTTAGGCGAAGCAGCGGCGATTGCGCCGCACGCGACCGCTTTCCTGCCAGAGACCGCCCTGACATTCAACGATGGCTGTTCTGGCGAATGGGCTTGGCGTGGACGAATTTTCCAACCGAACCCCGTTCAGCCGATCGGCTTGGCGCCAAGGCTCAGGAGACGGTGTCCGGCTTAGCGTCGCGTGAGAACAGGTAGATCAACAGCGATGCGCCCAGGACAGCCCCAATGAACAGGAAGAGCGCGCGGTAGGCCGCTTCAGGCGCCTCCGGCACCATGCTGCTGGTCACCACCCAGCCGGTTGCGAACTGCATCAGGGCGACGCCGCCGATCGCAAAGAAGTTCATCAGCGTCACGCCGCGCCCGATGAGATGGGACGGCAGAAACGCACGGCCATGCGCCATGAGCAAACCGTAGCTGGCGCCTGCGAGCCCAACCAGCATCAGCAGGACGGTCGAGGCGGTCACCGAATCGTCGGGGAAAGCGCCCAGCGCCAGGATCGAGACCATGCTGAGCATCGTCCCGCCGACAGCGACCCATTTACGCGTACCGAAGAACTGATCGAGCGGCCCGTAGATGAACGAGCCGGCCACCATGGCGAGCGCCATGAAGAAGGTGACGCGGCCAATTCCCAGGACATCGGCTGCAAACACGTCCGCAAGATAGGGTCCGGCCCACAGCCCGCGGATTCCTATCGACGGAGCATAGGCAAACGTCATCAATGGCAAAATCGCCCACAGCACTGGCATGCGGAGCAGTTCCGCGTAACCGGAAAAACCTGCCGGCTGCGCCGACTCGGAGCACTGGCGTTCCGGATCGCGGACGAGGATGTACAAAGCGGCAGCGACAGCGAGCGTCACCAGGCACAGTCCAGCCATTGTCGCACGCCAGCCGAATGCCTGCTCGGCGTAGGCGAGCGGCGCGGTGCCGATGACGTTGCCTGCCGTCCCGAACGCGACCAGCCAGGACGCAAGCATGGCGAAGCGAGCCGGAGAATAGAGGCGCGCGAAGATGAAGAGGGCGGCCATCAGCACGGGTCCGCATCCGATCCCGGTCAGGGCAGTCGCCGCGACGATCATCCAGGGCCCGGTCGCAAGCGCGAACAGCAAGGTGCCGCCGCCGGCTCCGAGCGCGAGAACAATGGCTACCGTCTTGCGGGGGCCGATCCGGTCCAGAGCGACGCCGATCGGAAACTGGGAAAGCGCGAAGGTCAGATAGAAAGCGCCGGAGGCGATCGATAAATCGGCCTTGGTGACGCCGAGTTCAACACCAAGCACAGGCGTCAGCACCGCAAGAAACGAGCGGTAGAACTGGCTGAGTACATAGGCGACCGCGAGCGCCGATATTCCGGCCATGAACTGTCCTTGAACAGAAACGGCCGGAGCCGTGGCTCCAGCCGCCGTAATTCAACTTTCCTCCTCAGGCAATTGGACCAAACCAATACTCGTTCGGCCCAGATGCTTGTCAGGCGGCGTTCTGCTGGCCGCGGCGGCGGAAGGGCCGCTTCTTGCCGGGAGCGCGATTCTCGCCCGCTGGCTGCTCGGCAAAACGCTTGGCGCCCTGCGGCTTGTCAGAAAAGCGCTTTCCGCCCTCCTTGTTTGCGGAGAACGGCTTCTTGCCAAAGCCTTGCCGCGGCTTTGCCGGCCCGCCCGGCCGTCCGGCGCGATGGTGCTCGCGCGGTTGCTGCGCATGTTCCCTGTCCGACTCTGCCTGGCGAATACGCGGCTCGCCCTGCGGGTCCGGCTCGCCAAGATGATCGGCCGCGACCGGCAGCTTCATGCGGATGATCCGCTCCACGGCCCGCAGCTTGGCGTTCTCGTTCGGGTCGACGAGGGTCAGCGCGACACCATCCGCACCATTGCGACCGGTCCGGCCGATGCGGTGGACATAGGTCTCCGCCTCGTCCGGAAGGTCGAAGTTCACTACATGCGAGATGCCGGGGACGTCGATGCCGCGCGCCGCGATATCGGTTGCGACTAGGATGCGCACCGAGCCATCACGAAAACCGTTGAGGGCCTTCTGGCGGGCGTTCTGCGACTTGTTGCCGTGGATGACCGCAGCACTGAAGCCGTCGCGCTCAAGGTCGCGCACCACGCGGTCGGCGCCGTGCTTGGTGCGGGCGAAGACCATGACGGAAGACATCGCCGGATCGGCGAGCATTGTGGCCAGCACCTTGCGCTTCTGCTTCAGCCTGGCCAGCACGACGCTCTGCCGGATCTCGGCCGCCGTGGTACCCTGCGGCGCCACCTCGACATGCACCGGATCCTTCAGGATCGAGCGGGCAAGCGACTCGATCTCAGACGGCATGGTGGCGGAAAAGAATGCGGTCTGGCGGTCGCGATGCGTGGCGCCGGCGATGCGGCGCACGTCGTTTATGAAGCCCATGTCGAGCATGCGGTCGGCTTCGTCGAGAACCAGCCAGCGTGTCTCGTGCAACTTCACCTCGCCTTCGCGGACGAGGTCGGTGAGGCGCCCGGGGGTGGCGATCAGGATGTCGACGCCCGGCGCCATACGCTTGACCTGGCTGAAGCGCGACACGCCGCCAAGCACCAGCGCGGTGGAGATGTGCGTTCCCTTCGACAGAAGACGGATCGTCTCCTCGATCTGGACGGCGAGTTCGCGGGTCGGCGCCAGGATTAGCGCGCGTGCAGTACGGGGAAGCCGCTTCGTACCGAGCGCCGCGATACTGGAGAGGATCGGCAGCGTGTAGGCCGCGGTCTTGCCCGAGCCGGTCTGCGCAACACCCAGGATGTCGCGGCCTTCGATCTGGGGCGGAATCGCCTTGATCTGGATCGGCTTCGGGCTGTCGAAGCCGGCGGCCTCCGTGGCCTTCAGCAACGCGCCGGTAATTCCCAGGGATGCAAAGCCTTCGAGCTTTGCCGGATTTTCAGTTTGCAATGTTTTTCTTCTTTCGTGCGGCATGCAGCCGCGAAGTGCCCGCAACGGGGCGCAACCCGCCATGAGCAAGGAATCGTGAAACAACAAGACGGCGGGAAGAAAACAGGCCCGCACGGCTGCGCTGTCGTGCCCGCGCTTCAGATTTCGCGGGGCTTAGCTTCCTCCCGCAATACGCGGGTAAGGAGAGCCTTAGACGCAACCAGTCCCCTCCGATCGGGAAAGCCGCCAACTCGCGGCCCATGCGCCTGTCGCGCCGCATATGGATGATCGGGGAAGCGAATGCAACCCCGGCTATCTGCATTGCAGCAATGTCTAAGAAGTGGTGCGGAGGCCTCAGACCCCCTTTCTGCGGAGCTCAGCCTGAGGCCGCCTTTTCCGCCAAGTCCCGCAGCTTCAGCACCGAATTCCAGTTTCGCGCGGTGTTCTCCACGCCGATCAGCCTGTCGAACTTCTCGGCGAGCTTCGAAGTGCCGAAGCCGTCGGGCGTGTGGATATAGGCGACCTTGCCAATCACAGCGAAACCTTCACCATCGGCTGCAAAAGCTTGCACCGCCTCGATGCTTTCTTCTGCAGGCCCCTCGGCAAGCACGGCGGCGTGCAGGAACTTTGGAACGGCGACGGCATGCGGGAACGGGTTTTTCGCAATAAGGTCGGTCCACTCCTCGAGGGTGGGCGCGTGAATTGCTTTGGTGAAGCCGAACTTGTCGCGGCAGATCTGCGCAACCGAGGAGATCACCTCGTCCCGGCCGAGCGACGTCCGCACGACCGCATTGCCGCTGTTGATGTAGGTCGCGACATTCTCGAAGCCGGCGGCGGAGAGCGCCTCGCGAAGCGGCGCAGTGGGCAGCTGAGTCTTGCCCCCGACCCCGCGGAACAGGAGGATGTAGACGGTCTTGTCGCTCATTCCGTGTGCTCTCCACGTTCCAAATTCTTTGGAGCGCCACCTGCCGCTATTGCATATTCGGGCTCACCCAGCCACTGTCGCGCCGCCAATGGCGCGGGCATCCGCCTCGCCATCGCATCCGATGCTAGGACACGCATTTCGTGAATAGAGCCGCCGTCCGTGCCGCAGTCCACATTGCGGCGGTGTTTGCGATCTACCTGTCCCTGGCGATGCTGTTTCCAGCGGCGATCGACCTCTATTTCGGCAATCCTGACTGGCGGGTGTTCGCCTTCTCCGCCCTGTTCATGGGTGCCTTCTCGCTGGCCGTGGCGATGTCGACGCAAGGTCGCCCGCCACAGGTCACCACCCGCTTCGCCTTCTTTCTCGTCAACCTGCTCTGGTTCACGCTGGCCATCGCCGGAGCCGTCCCCTTCGTCGCAGCTTCCATCGACATGAGCATCGCCGACGCCTTCTTCGAATCGGTGTCGGGCATCACGACCACCGGCAGCACCGTCATCAACGGCCTGGATACTGCACCGCCTGGGCTTCTCCTCTGGCGCTCGCTGCTCACCTTCATGGGCGGTCTCGGCGTTATCGCCCTGGGATTGTTCTTCCTGCCCTACCTCAACGTCGGTGGGGTGAACTATTTCAAGATTGAATCCTCGGACATCGAGGATCGACCGTTCGAGCGCTTTCAGACCTTCACGATCAGTATGATCGCTATCTACACCGGCCTGGTGGTGACCTGCGCCATCCTCTACACGGCCGCAGGTATGAACGGCTTCGACGCCGTCAACCATGCGATGTCCACGCTGGCGACGGGCGGGATGTCGACGCACGACACCTCATTCGTGCGCTACACCGATATGCCCGGTATCCTCTGGACCGCCATCGTATTCATGTTCATCGGCGGGCTGCCGTTCTCGATCCTGATCCTTTTCGCCGTGCGCGGGCGCCTGGATGCACTGAGGGATCCGCAGATCCGTCTGTTTGCCGGATATTGCATCGTCTTCACCGTCGCGATCGCGATCTATCTGCGCGTGCACTTCGACATGCCGTTCTTCCAAGCCCTTACGCAGTCGGCGTTCAACTTCGTCTCGATCATCACCACGACAGGCTTCGCAAGCGACGACTATGCAACATGGGGGCCGTTCGCGGTGGCCTGCATCTTCGTCGCGACTTTCCTGGGCGGCTGTTCGGGATCGACGACGGGCGGCATCAAGGCCTACCGTTTCCTGATCCTTTTCGAGCTGCTGTCGAACGGCCTGAGGCGATTGATCTACCCGAACAGCGTTCAGCCGGTTCGCTATGGAGATCGCACGATCGATCCGGACATGCAGCGTGCCATCGTGCTCTTCATCTCCTCCTTCCTCGTCATATGGGCGATCGGGACGATACTGCTCGGCGCAACGGGACTCGATCTCATCACGGCCACGACCGGAGCCCTCACGGCAATGACGAACGTGGGTCCGGGCCTCGGGCCGATCATCGGTCCCGCCGGCAACTTCTCCAGCCTGCCGGACTCGTCGAAGTGGATCCTGTCGTTCCTGATGCTGCTTGGGCGGCTGGAAATACTCGCAGTGCTCGTGTTGTTTACACCTGCATTCTGGACTCGCTGACTGTTCTCCCGGTACGCTGAGAGGCCAGCCGTGGATTGGGGACGAAGAGGTCGGCACGCACCGGAGAGGGTCATGGCCGTGCGCCATCTGAGAAGCCTGGTCGCGATGCTGCTCGTCGCGATGCTTTCCGGCTGTGTCAGCCAGTACCCGGTGGAACTGCTTACAGCGGAGAGGGTCGCCGCTAGGGACAGCCAGATCGCCGGTCGCCATCGTGTCTTCGTCGCCACGACGCGCGCGCGGTCCGATCAGCCGCTGGAGGTATTCTCCGGCGGTCGTTCTCCTGGCCCCACTTCGCTTCGGTCTCCCTCACCGTACCGGCGACCCACAAGGCGGGAGAGATAGAACGGCGCAAGAAGGGCGCGAAGGCCGACGCGGCCAAGGTCTTCGTGGCCGAGTCACTCGAACTTTACGCCGGCGAGCAGCAGTTCACCGATGCGCTGCGTGCCGACATCAAGCGTAGCGGCGGCCGGGCGCTGATCTTCGTTCATGGCTACAACACCGCCTTTGACGGCGCTGTATACAGGATGACCCAGATCGTGTATGACGCGGGTTACCCAGGCACCCCGGTGCTGTTCACCTGGGCTTCCGCCGGGCGCACCGTCGACTATGTCTACGACACCAACAGCGCGACGGCCGCGCGCGATGCGCTGGAAGAGACGATCAGGTCGGTAGCCAAGGCCGGCGCGAAGCGCATCGACATCATCGCGCACTCCATGGGCAACTGGGTCACCATGGAGACGTTCCGGCAACTCGCGATCACCGGCAACCGCGACATCGACAAGCGGCTAGGCGATGTCGTCCTCGCCTCCCCGGACATCGACGTGGACGTGTTCAAGTCGCAGATGGCGCGCTATGGCGTGCCGGACAAACCCTTCTACCTTCTCGTTTCTGGGGATGACCGCGCCCTGCGCCTGTCAGGTTTTATCGCTGGGAAGAAGCCGCGCGTGGGGGACTATGCAGATTCCGCCGACCTCGCCAAGCTGGGCGTCGTGGTCGTCGACCTGTCCAAGGTGGAGGCGGGCGACGCCCTCAATCATACCAAGTTCGCCGACAATCCTGTACTCATCAAGATTCTCGGCGAGCGGCTGAGACGCACGGACGATCTCGCGTCACCGCAGGAGCAGATGGACCGCATGACCGCCAACATCACCGGAACCGTCGCCTCCGCCGCCGAGATCGTGATCACCACGCCGATCAATGTCCTCAGGGTAGCGGTGGGCCAATAGGCCCTCGAGCGGTTCAGACGAACAGATCGACCTTTTGGAACGCCCGCACGTCAACCAGGCCGACGTCGGAGATCCGCAATTCCGGGATGACCACCAGCGTCAGCAGCGAATGCTGCATGTAGGCGTTGTTCAGCGTGCAGCCATCTCGCGCATGGCCTGGGTGAGGTGCTCGCCTTCTCTGCCACGATCTCTGCCCGTTCGTCCGACATCAGGCCGGCAATCGGCATCTCGACCAGTGCGAGTTCCCTGCCCTGCGAGACCAGCACGACGCCTCCGACGACCTCGCCCAGCCTATTCGCCGCCTGTGCCATGTCGGCCTTGTTGGTGCCGACGACAATCATGTGATGGCTGTCATGTGCCACGGTCGAGGCCATGGCGCAGTCCTTCATGTAGCCGAGCCGATGGCGTGGCTCGCATCCGGGCCGCAATAGGCGAAGCGTCCGCCCACGATCGCGATCGCAAGGTCGATTCCCGGGATGATCTCGCCGGAATGCACATTCACCCACCGGCCGTTGCGAACGACGAGATCAGCAGGCTTTCGCCCGGTCGCGACAACGACCAGCAGAGGCGCGATTTCGGCCAAAGGCTTCGGCTTCTCGAAACGCGGCGTCGGCTTGTTGGCCATCGGAACACGGCTCCTGAACGATGCGGTGAATGTGCCAAGGCCCGGAGGCTTTGGCCAGCCTCCAGGCCCACCCATAATGATCAAGTCGGGGGTATGGGCAGAACTAGCGGCTAGAAGCTGGTGATGACGCTGATGCCCGTCCCTTCAAACCGGTCCATCGCCATCAGGGCGGCCGGTGCCTCGTCGAGGGAGATATTCCGCCCGACCAGCTTCTGCGGCTTCAGCTTGCCAGTCGCGATCATGTCCATCATCGCCTTGTAGCGGAAGGCCTGCATGCCGTGGCTGCCGAGGATTTCCAGTTCATGCGCGATGATGCGCGCCATCGGCACCTTGGCGTCGGTATGGTCGCCGAGCATCAGGCCGACCTGCACGTGGCGCCCGCGGCGACGAAGGTTTGAGATCGAGTTGTAGCAGGTCACGGGATGGCCGAGCGCGTCGATCGAGACGTGAGCCCCGCCCTGCGTGAGTTGTTTCACTGCGCGCGGGACATTGTCCGTTTCCGCGGCGTTGATGGTGTGGACCGCGCCCATATCCCTGGCGAAGGCGAGTTTCTCTTCGGTCAGGTCGACCGCCACGACGTTCGCCCCCATGGCAGTCGCGATCATGATGGCGGAGAGCCCTACCCCGCCACAGCCATGCACCGCGACCCATTCGCCGGGCAGGACCCGCCCCTGGTCGACGATGGCGCGGAAGGAGGTGACGAATCGGCAGCCGAGGCTGGCCGCGGTGGCGAAGTCGAGATCGTCCGGCAGGCGGACCAGGTTGGTGTCGGCGAAGTCGAGCGCGACGTACTCCGCAAACGAGCCCCAGGCGGTGAAGCCCGGCTGGAACTGCCTTTCGCAGACCTGGTGGTTTCCGGAATTGCACTCGAAGCAATGGCCACAGCCGCACACGAACGGCGCCGTTACTCGGTCTCCTACCTTCCAGCGCGTGACCTGGCTGCCGATCGCGGCCACGGTACCGGCGAGTTCGTGTCCCGGCACGTGCGGCAGCACGACATCCGAATCATGCCCCATCCAGCCGTGCCAGTCGCTGCGGCAGAGGCCCGTCGCCTCGACCTTCACCACCACGCCGTGCGGAGCAGGTGTCGGATCCGGAACGGTCTTGACGCTCGGCGGGGTTTCGAACTGTTCGTAGACTACGGCTCTCATCGGTGACCATCATTTGCGGTTGCGCGACCATATCGTCCGCGGGCGCACGGCACAATGTGACCGATCCCCAGGATAAGTCAGGGCTTTCCCATGCGGTACCGGTTGCAATCAAATCCAGTGCCTTATCTAATATGGCCGAGCCGAAAGCGGGACGACGGGGGACTGCCGACGTCCGCGCGGCAACAGACCTTGGGAGGAAATCGGATGAAAAGCCTGTTGAAATCGCTCGCGGTCGCCGCCGCGCTGGTCATCGCGCCTCAAGTTTCGGAGGCTCAGACCTATCCTGAGCGGACGATCACGGTCGTCGTGCCGTTCTCCGCCGGCGGACCGACGGATACGGTGACCCGCCTGGTCGCGGAGGCGATGTCGAAGGATCTCGGCCAGCAGATCGTGGTGGAAAACGTGGGTGGCGCGGGCGGCACTCTGGGTGCCGGCCGCGTCGCCGGCGCCGACCCGGACGGCTATACGCTGCTCCTGCACCATATCGGCATGGCCACCAGCGCCACGCTCTACCGCAAGCTCGCCTACGACACGCTGAATGCCTTCGAATATGCCGGCCTGGTCACCGAAGTGCCGATGACGATCGTCGGCCGCAAGGATCTGGAGCCCGCCGATCTGAAGAGCCTGGTCGACTATGCCAAGGCCAACAAGGACAGCGTCACCGTGGCGAACGCCGGCATCGGCGCGGCGTCCCATCTCTGTGGCATGCTGTTCATGAGCGCCATCGAAACGCCGCTGGTCACCGTCCCCTACAAGGGCACCGGCCCGGCGATGACCGATCTGCTCGGCGGCCAGGTCGACATCATGTGCGACCAGACCACGAACACGACCAAGCAGATCCAGGGCGGCACCATCAAGGCCTATGCCGTGACTACGGTCGAGCGGCTTGAGGTTCTTCCCGACGTACCGAGCGTCGTCGAGGGCGGTCTGCCGCAGGTTCAGGTCTCGATCTGGCACGGTCTCTATGCGCCGAAGGGCACTCCGGCGGAGGTGATGGACCGGCTCTCGAAATCGTTGCAGGTCGCGCTCAAGGACCAGAACGTCATCGATCGGTTCGCAGAACTCGGGACAAAGCCTTCGCCCGAGTCGGACGCGACGCCTGCGGCGCTGAAGGCCAAGCTGGAAAGCGAGATCGGACGCTGGAAGCCGATCATCGAGGCTGCCGGCCAGTACGCGGACTGAACACGGTCCAAAGCCTGCAAAAATAGCGCAACGCCCACTCCGGCCACGACTGCCTCTCGTCAGGGAGGCGCGGGATAGTCCCCGAAGAGGCCGGCGTGGGAGCCGAACGGGCCACCATCGCACATGGGCAAACTGACCTTCGACCGCACCAATGCGCTCTGCGGGGCGCTCTTCATCGCGGCCGGCCTGTTCTTCATGATCCAGTCCCTGGACCTGGAGATGGGCACGGCCTTCCGCATGGGACCCGGCTACTTCCCCATGCTGCTGTCGGGCATCCTTGTTCTGCTCGGCCTGATCGTGCTGATCCAGGCGACCCGCGTGGAGGGCGAGCCGGCGGGCCCGCTCGCATGGCGCGGCATGCTCCTACTCCTGCCGGCGCCGATCCTGTTCGGTCTCACGGTGCGGGGACTCGGCTTCGTGCCCGCGATCTTTCTCGCTGCGCTGGTCGCTTCCTTCGCCAGCCGCCGCATGACGATCACAATGGCTCTGGTACTTTCCTTGATTCTTACCGTGTTTTCCGTCGCGGTGTTCAGCTACGGGCTCAACCTGCCCTTTCAGCGTTTCGGCCCCTGGTTGAGGTTCTGACCGACGATGGAACTCTTCAGCAATCTCGGCCTTGGCTTTGCGACCGCTTCGACGCTGGCCAATCTCGGCTTCTGCCTGATCGGCGTGCTACTCGGGACGCTCATCGGGGTGCTCCCCGGCATCGGCGCGACGGCAACGATCGCCATGCTCCTGCCGATCACCTTCCAGATCGGCGATCCTGTATCGGCACTCATCATGCTCGCCGGCATCTACTACGGCGCGCAGTACGGCGGCTCGACCACCGCCATCCTGATCAACATGCCTGGCGAATCTTCCTCCGCCGTCACCGCGATCGACGGCTACCAGATGGCGCGCAACGGCCGGGCCGGCGTCGCGCTCGCAGTCGCGGCGATAGGCTCCTTCTTTGCCGGAACCGTGTCGACGTTCCTCGTGGCGATCTTCGCCCCGCCGCTCACCGCGATTGCACTCGAATTCGGGGCCGCCGAGTATTTCTCTCTGATGGTGGTGGGCCTCGTCTCCTCCATCGCTCTCGCCCACGGCTCCGTCATCAAGGCGCTGGCGATGGTCGTGCTTGGACTGCTGCTCGGGCTCGTCGGAACCGACATCTACTCGGGCACGCCGCGCTTCACGCTCGGCATCCGCGAATATGCCGACGGCCTCAACTTTGTTGCGGTGGCGGTGGGGGTGTTCGGCATAGCCGAGATCCTCCGCAACCTGGAGAACGAGCATACTCGCGACGTGCTGATCCGGAAGGTAAGCGGACTGATGCCGACAAGGGAGGATTTTCGCCGCATGACGGCGCCGATCCTGCGGGGCACCGCAATCGGCTCGGCGCTCGGCATCCTGCCCGGAGGCGGCGCGATCCTTGCCTCCTTCGCCTCCTACACAGTCGAGAAGCGCGTCTCCGATCGTCCGGACGAATTCGGCAAGGGCGCGATTGCAGGGGTGGCCGGGCCGGAGTCAGCCAACAACGCCGGCGCCCAGACTTCATTCATCCCGATGCTCACCCTCGGCATTCCGGCCAATCCGGTTATGGCGTTGATGATCGGCGCGATGATCATCCAGGGCATCGTGCCCGGCCCGAACGTCGCCACCGAGCAGCCAGCGCTGTTCTGGGGCGTCATCGCCTCAATGTGGATCGGCAATCTGATGCTGATCGTGCTCAACCTGCCGCTGATCGGCCTATGGGTGAAGCTGCTCACAGTGCCCTATTACGTCCTCTTCCCGATCATCATGGCCTTCTGCTCGATCGGGGTCTACAGCGTGAACTCCAATGTCTACGACCTTTTCGCCGTCTCCTTCTTCGGCCTGCTTGGATACGTGCTGGCCAAGCTTCGCTGCGAGCCGGCGCCGCTCCTGCTCGGCTTCGTGCTCGGGCCTCTCCTGGAGGAAAATCTCAGGCGAGCGATGATCCTCTCGCGCGGCGACCCCTCGACATTCGTCACACGGCCGATCAGCGCCGCCCTGTTGGCTATAGCTGTGGCGGTCTTGGTCGTCGTTCTCTTGCCCGCCGTTCGGAAGAAGCGCGATGAGGTTTTTGTGGAGGAAGATTGAGCTCCGGGAATTCAGTCGTTGATCAGGGATGCCGGTGAAAGCACAGGGCGATCCGCCATGATCGAGGGTGCGTCGGCAACCTTCTACAAAGTCCACTGGGGATAGACAGCATCGCTTCGAGGGCTCTGTGTCGATTTGGTCTGTAGCGCGTTCCTTATGCTTGGCCTTGCTGCTTGGGGTTCCCGCCGGTTGCGTCTCCAGCGAGGTGACGCCCACGGGCGGCCTACCGAACCCGCCATTCTCTGAAAACGGCGTGGTCTACCTCTTTGCAGGATTGACGCCGATGGGCGACACGGTGGCGCGCAGCGGCATGTACACGCTCACCCAGAATATCCGCGCCTCCGGCATCAGGGCGGAGGTCTACAACCCGGCCTACTGGCGCGCGGCCGCGGACGACCTGCTCGCCCAGCCCGGCGCGGCGGAGGTGCCGGTGGCCGTCGCCGGCTATTCCATGGGTGGCGAAGCAGCGACGCGCTTCGCGGAGAGGCTGCGCAGCGCCGGCATACCGGTCCAGACGCTGCTCGCCTTCGAGGCCTACAAGCCGGCTCCGGTCGCGTGCAATGTCCGTCGTGTCATCGATATGTACGGCGCCGCCGGTCCATTGAGGATGTCGACGCGCTTGCAGCCCGGCAAGGCCTTCACCGGCGAGATCGAACAGGTCGACTGGTCGAAGCTTTCGCCGGACGGTCGCCACGACCATCTGGGCGTGTCCAAGGAGCCGGCCGCGCTCCGCTATGTGCAGAACGCGCTGATCGGTGATGGACGCGTGCGCATGAGCGCTCCGCCCCCGGGCGAAGCGGCCTGCCTCGGTAAGCCGGCAGAAAAGCAGACCGTGGCCACGCTCCCGGAATCGTAGGCATCCGGACCGCCCAGCTAGCCAAGCCGGCCCCCACATTCGTGAATGAAGACTCGGGCTTGGCGTTTAGCCCCTGGTGCTTTACCAGTTGCGGCGCGCGGGCGTGGAGAAACTGGTAAACTCAGCAGACTTAAAATCTGCCGCCTACAATGGCTTACGGGTTCGATCCCCGTCGCCCGCACCAGAATTGGCTCGACACGTAGCCTAGACCAGAAAAGATCAAGGCGCTCGCCGGAACAGTGTTATGCGCCGCGCTCGTTTGCATTCAGTGGTTCGGCCGGTCCGCTGACGTAGTATAGATCGCCCCCTAAGGAGCGGTGTCGCCGTGGCGGTCACACCAAGATTGGCGGTCTTAACGATCGTTTCGACGATTGCCTATCTCGGACTGGCCGTGCTCGGCTGGGGTGGCATTTCCGCCTTCTTTTCCAATCCGGCCAGAACTGTCCTCGCGCTCGCGACCATCGTCATGGCTGGCGTGGCGCTCCTCAGCAGCGGCAATTTGAGCTCGGGCGAGCGGGAGGATCGGGGGAACCGATGGGTACTCGTCGTCTTCGGGATCATTGGACTGCTGAGCGCCTGGCTGCCCGCCTATACGGACCGCGTGGATTTCTGGACCATCGACGGCGACGCCGTCCGCTGGTTGGGCGTCGTCCTCTACACAGCAGGCGGTGCGCTCAGGCTGTGGCCGGTCTTTGTGCTCGGCCACCGCTTCAGCGGGCTGGTCGCCATCCAGCCCGGGCACCGGCTGGTCACAAGCGACGTCTACGGCATCATCCGTCACCCCAGCTATCTCGGGCTGCTGGTCAGTGCACTGGGCTGGGCCCTCGCCTTCCGGTCGGGCTTGGGCGTGCTGCTGGCGGTACTGCTCATCCCGCCGCTGCTCGCGCGCATCAATGCGGAAGAACGGCTGCTGCGGACGCAGTTCGGTCGGGAATACGACGAGTACTGTGCTCGTACGTCACGGCTCATACCCGGGTTCTATTAGGGCGGGGCAGAACGAAACGTGATCCCATCAAGGAACAAAGCAGCCCGGTTCTCGATTTCCTCCTACTGACAGGGAGAGCATCATGGCAGACGACAAGAGCAAGCAGGGCAACCGGGACCGCAGCCGCGTGGCGGGCGACGAGGATTACGAGATCCGCTATTTCGCGCAGGAGGCCGGCATCAGCATCGAGCAGGCCCGCGATCTCATCGCCAGACACGGAAACGATCGCGAGACGCTGATACGGGAGGCAAAAAAGCTCTCCTGAAATTGATTACGCGCAAAGCCGCACGCCCGCGGGCGGTTTATGCGATTACGTCCTCCTCGGAGAGGGCCGGAGGGTAGCACCAGCCGACAATACGAGCCCCAGGCTGGGGCTTTCCTCCGAATGCCGTAGCTCAACCCCGCCACGGCCTTGGCCTGGCGGGGTCCTTTTTGACTAAGAAGCGCTATTGCTCGAGATAGATCCTGCGCGGATCCCTACCGTCGCGCCATTCTTCGCGACGTCCATCGCGACGGTTCTCACCCTTGCGATCATGGTGCCGATCTTTACGCGCTTCCTTGCGATCCTCGCGCCGATCTTTACGTGCTTCCTTGCGATCTTCGCGCCAGTCCTTCCGCTCCTCCCGACGCTCTTCGCGCCATTCTTTGCGATCTTCCCGGCGGCCCTCCCGCCAGTCCCGGCGCTCCTCTCGGCGACCTTCGCGCCAGTCCCTGCGATCTCCGCGCCAGTCCCTGCGCTCCTCTTGGCGATGTTCGCGCCAGTCCCTGCGATCTTCACGCCAGTCGCGGCGCTCTTCCCGCCAATCCCTGCGGTCCCATCGCGCGCGATCGCGGTAGAAGGAGCGGCTCCTGTAATGCCTGTCCCAATAGTCTCCCACCGTGAAGGTGACCACGGGAGCGCGTAGCGCCACGATCGCAGGATCGCCGGTGTACCTGCGGCCGCCCTGCAGGAAGGCCATATAGTTCGAGGACATCCAGCCGCGCTGGCCGGCATAGCCGACGTCGCACCAGCTTCGGGTGGATAGGCACCCGAACACATGCACGCTGTCGCCGCCTCCCACAACATTGACCGCGGGATAGGCGGTGGAGGGTCCCGCACGCAGATTCACGTTGGTTGTCGCGATAGCCGTCGCAGCCATCGCGATGCCGGGGATCGCAAGTGCCGAGAGAAATGCGACTGCACCGAGCGTTCTTCTTATCATTCCTGATTCCTCTGTCTGCGGAGCCATCAGCGAAAGCTCCAAGGGAGGCCCTCTATCCGCACCAACATGACTGGGGGATGAACAAGCACATTAACTACCAGGGATTAACCTATTGAGATGGCTCACGCCGGAGCATTCCCCAACGCGAACCGCGTGGGGAGATGAGAAGCTGCCAAACGGGGATACGTCAGCCGGCCTTTCGCGCCCGCCGCTCGGGCAGGACCTGCTCGGCAAGCCACTCCCGCACCGCCGCGACATCGGGCAGTACGTAGCGGGCCTCCGTCTCGCCGCGCGGCCTCACGCGGATCGACATGCCGCCGAGTTCGTTCACGAAGGAAAAGCCGCTCTCGTCCGAGACGTCGTCGCCAATGAAGACCGGGAACCGATCGGCGAAGGGCTCGATCTGCATGAACCGGTCTATGGCCGCGCTTTTCATCGCGTTCACCGGGAGGAACTCGAGTCCGGCATTGCCGACTACAATCCGATAGCCGTCCGACAGACTCGGGAGCGCCGCCTCGGCGGCGGTCTTGACCCGCTCCAGCGCCTCGGGCGCGGCACGAGTGTGGATCGCGAGCACTGGTCCCTTGCGCTCGAAATATATGCCCTTGTTCTCGGCGAACTCGCGCTCCAGCGCATCGGCGACCGCCCGCATGTCCTCCGGCTCGTCCGCCGCCTCGATCTCGCCGCCGGGGGTCATCCTGTGCTCAAGGCCGTAAAGCCCGGCTACAGGCAGTTCCAATGGCCTGAACACTCGGTCGACCATGGCAATGGTGCGCCCGGTGATGAAGGCAAGCGCGCCGTCGACGGCCTCGCCGGCCGAGATCAGCAGCTCTCGCAGCACCGGGTCGACCGATATCCCCTCGGGATTCGGTTGGTGCTCGATCAGCGTTCCGTCAATATCAAGGAACAGCGCAAAAGGTCTTGTAGGAGAAGGTGGTAGTGATCGCATAAAATCCCTCAGACTCGAGCCTTCATAGGCGTCTCGATTACCCGCGCCGGCGGAGGAGAAGCAGCCGGCGTTGCAGCCGATGCCGGCATACTCCCGAGTTCCCTGAACTGCTCACGTTGCCGCAGCCGTGCTGCGTCCATCAGCATGCTCCCTGCCCAGCGGTACACATTGTTGCTACGCACGACTTCGCGGAGCCTTCGCATGCGCATCCTCTGCTCTTCGATTGGCATGGTGAGGGCCTGGTAGAATGCCTCGCCCATGCCGCTGGCATCGAATGGATTGACGATGATCGCCTCCAGAAGCTCGCGCGAGGCTCCTGCGAAGGCGCTCAGCACGAGCACGCCAGCCTCGTCGTCGCGGGCCGCGACGAACTCCTTGGCAACAAGGTTCATGCCGTCATGAAGGCTGCTCACCACGCAGAGATCGGCCGCACGGTAGAGGTCGCTGAGTTCGTGCTGGTCGTGATGCTCAGGGATCAGCACGATCGGCTGATAGCCTTCACTGCCGTAGCGGGCGTTGATCTCCTCGACCAGCGTCTGACACTCCTGATAGAGGGCCTGGTAGGCCGGAAGACTGCTCCGGCTGGGTGCGGCGATCTGCAGGAAGACGAGCCGCCCGATCCAGTCGGAATGCTGCTGGAAGAACTCGTCCATCGCATGGAAGCGGTCGAGGATGCCCTTGGTGTAGTCGAGGCGCTCGACGCCGACGGCGAGCTTCACGTCGGGACGCAGATTGAAGCGCTCGAGCACCCGGCGCCTGGCCCAGGCGGAGGTGCGGCGGCGCGGGGTCGTCTGTTCGGGCCATTCGATCGAGATGGGGTAGGAGTGGACCAGAGTGGTGCGGCCGCCATAAGAGATCGCCGCCCCTTCCCGGTCGACGCGCGACTCGAGGAAACGGTCGACGCTCTCGATGAAATTGTTGCAGTGCAGTTGGATATGGAAACCGAGGATCGAACTGCCCAGCATGCCGTCGAGGATCTGCTCGCGCCACGGACAGACGCTGAACACCTCCGAGTTCGGCCACGGGATGTGCCAGAAGGTGATGATGATCGCCTCCGGCAGTTGCTCGCGGACCAGCCGCGGCAGCAGGGCGAAATGATAGTCCTGGACCAGGACGATCGGCCGCTTGGTCTTCGCCTCCTGCACTACGGCATCGGCGAACTTGCGATTGACCGCCTGATAGCACTCCCAGTCCGCGGCCCGGAAGATCGGGCGCTCGAAGGCGATGTGGCAGAGCGGCCATAGACCCTCGTTGGCGAAGCCGAGATAATAGCCCTTGTACTCCTCCTCGCTCAGCCAGACACGGCGCAGCGTGTAGGCAGGCGCATCCGGCGGAACCATCACGTGATCGTTGGCGTCCGCCGTCTCGCGGTCCGCCGAACCGCCGCCGTGGGCGATCCAAGTGCCGGCGCAGGTGCGGGTGATCGGCTCCAGCGCGGAGACGAGGCCGCTTGCGGGAACCTTCAGCTCGACGCCACCGGGCCCATGTTCATGAACATAGGGCTCCCGATTGGACACCACGATGAGCTCGGTATCAGGCAGTTCGGCCGCGAGAATTTGCTTCAGCATCTCCGGCGACCAGTGGATCAGCGCTTCCTCCGGAGAGCGCCCGTTCTTCTCGCTCTCTCGCAGCAAAGGTGCCGAAGCTGCGGCGGCAGGCATTGGTGCCGCCTTCACAATTGCAGGCCTGTTCCTCAGCAGCACAATCACCGTTGTAAGTGCCGCGACTGAAATGACGAGGCTAAAACCGAGAACTGTCCAAAGAAGAATGGGAGTTATGTCTGTGTATAGGCTGTCGGCTGTCATCTTCTCGCGTCATCGCTGTTGGCCAGCACCCGGAACGTAGGGCCCCTCTGCGGCGAGAGAGTAACTTGCCGCAGCGCAATAAGTTCCGAGGTAGAAGAAGCCTCAGCTTCGCACGATCAGCGGAGCCATGCCCTCGTGACGCCGGTCGAGATAGCAGACGACGCGGTCGCGCAGGCGTTCAAAGACGAGGTCGACGCTCGCTTCACCGACCCTGATGTGCCGGACCGAAAGATTGTCGATGCCGATCGGCAGGCGCGGGTTCGTCACCTCGATCTCCCCCTTCCAGCCGTCGACCTTGAGGCCCAGGCAGGCCTGCAGCAACATGAAGGCGGAGCCCGCCGACCAGGCCTGCGGCAGGCAAGCAACCGGGTATGCAACCGGAGCCTCGCCAGGCGAGCGGGTAAAACCGCAGAACAGCTCCGGCAGCCGCATGCTGAAATTGACCGCTGCCTCGAAGGTGCCGCTCATCAGCTTGACGACGTTGTCGCGGTCGCCATAGCGCGCCAGCCCCGCAGCACAGATCGCCGTGTCGTGCGGCCAGATCGATCCATTGTGATAGGACATCGGATTGAAGGGCAGTTCCGTTTCCGCCAGCGTGCGGATTCCCCAGCCCGTGTAGAAGGGGCCTGAAAGAAGTTGCTCGGCTAGGCGTTCGGCTCTCTCCGGCGCCGGAAGGCCCACGAAGAGAAGATGGCCGGCGTTGGAGGCGCGCACGGCGCACTGCCTCCCCTCCCCGTCCAGAGCCAGCGCATAGTAGCCGTGCTCCTCCATCCAGAAGCGGCGCTCGACCGCCTGCTGTATTTTGTCGGCCAACGCGCGCCAGTGGGCGGCTTTTTCGTACTCTTCACGACGCTCCGCCAGTTCGGCCAGGCCCGCGAATGCCGCGAACACATAGCCCTGCACCTCCACCAGCGCGATTGGGCCGGGAGGCGGGCTTCCGTCGGCATGGAAGATGGCGTCGGCGCTATCCTTCCAGCCCTGGTTGGAGAGGCCAGACCCGGCAGCGCGCCTATAGGTCAGAAAGCCATCGGGGTCACGGGCGCAGGCCTGCTCGATCCAGTCTGCCGCCGCGCACAGCGACGGCCACATATGATCGACGAACTCCAGGTCGCCGGTGCGGGCGGCGTATGCCGAAGCCAGATAGATATAGAGAGGCGTCGTATCGACGCCGCCATAATAGCGGGCGAACGGCAGTTCCCTCAGGACCGCCATCTCGCCCTTGCGCGTCTCGTGCATGATCTTGCCGGGCTCGGAATCGCTGAACGGCGATGTCTCGGTGGCCTGATGGCTCGCGAGGAATGTCAGAACCCCGCGCGCAAGACCGGGATTGAGCCACAGCATCTGCATTGCCGAGATGACGCCATCGCGGCCGAAAGCCGTGGAGAACCACGGTATTCCCGCATAGGGATAGGGGCCGGTCTCTAGCTCGGTAGTCAGCAGGGCAATGTCGGCGCGCGTGCGGGTCAGCCAATCGTTGAAGACACGGCCGGAGCTGTAGACCAGGGCGCCATGCCGGCGCTTGCTGCGCATGGCCCAGCGAGCGCGGGCCGCCGCCGCGCGGAACCGCTCACGGCCGGGTACCGCGTGGTCCTTGCCGACCTCCACATAGATCACCTCTCGTCCCCGGTTGGGGATCGTGATGGTGAACTCGGCCCGGCCGCGCGCCAAATCGTCCGGCGTGCGCGAGAATGCGATCACCGAACGGCGGACGACCTGATCAAGTCCATCGTAGCGGAAGGTGATCGCATCGGGCGCGGTCTCGGCCTCGTAGATGCGGCCGCGCTTGGAGCGCGTCGAGCCACGCACCTCGAACATGTCCCGGAAGTCGACGTCGAAGTCGAGCCGGAGCGGAATGCTCAACGCCTTGCCGGTGTAGTTGGACAGCGCCAGCCGCTCGTACATACGCTCCTGCCACAGGAAGCGCGTGCGTTCCAGGTGAAGCACGCCCTGCCGCAACTCGGTGCTTTCACGCAGCTTGAGAGGCAGATTGGTGAGGTTGGCGGTGAAGAGGATATTGTCCTGCGAGAGCGAGGCACCGAGGAGCGACGGCGTGCGATCGCCGAGATAGACGCGGAAATGGGAAAGCACCCGCGTGTCATCGCGAAAGAACCCGTCTCCTGCCCCACGGATATCACCATAGGCATCGCAGACGGCAAAGCAGTCCTCATGCTTCAATGCAAACTGGCGATGGGGCTCCCTCGGCCCCGATTCATCCATCGCCGCCAGCGCCACCGCCGGATCAAGACGCCGCTCATCGAGCGATACAGCGGCGTCCAGCAGTTCATCCATCAGGTACCTCCAGCCGTCACTTCTGCGAGCTTCGGCGAGCGGGACGGCGCTACGACGGAAGCATAGATTCGCTCGTAGTCGTCGACCATTCGCCGAACGGAGAACCTCTCCTCGAAAATCCTGCGGATTCTATGGCGATCGAGAGGGGCCAGCAATTTGACCTTCTCCACGGCCTCTTCGATCGAATCCACGACGAAACCGGCCTCGCCCTGATCGACGATCTCGGGCATGGCGCCTTCACGCCATGCGATCACGGGCGTGCCGTAGGCCATGGATTCGATGACCACCAGGCCAAACGGTTCCGGCCAGTCTATCGGGAAGACCAGTCCCTCGGCATTGGTGAGCAGGTCGGCCTTCTCCGCCTCGCCCACTTCGCCGAGATAGACGACATCATCGCCATCGATCCGCTGCTCGATGTTGTCGTCGAAGTAAGCACGATCGTCGACGCCGACCTTGGCGGCGATCCTGAGTTGCAGCCCCGCGCGCTTGGCGATCTCGATGGCGCGGTCCGGCCGCTTGTCGCGCGACAGCCGCCCCAGGAAGGCGAGGTAGGGTCGCTCACCGCTCCTTTCCCTGCGCGCCCTGAACGGCAGGGTCTCGACCGGCAGCCCGTGATAGACGGTGCCGACCCAATTCGCATCCGGCAGCGGCTTCCGTTGCCTATCGGAGATCGAGATCATCGGGAAGCCATGCCAGCGGGCGTAAGCGCCAGGCAGGTCGACATAGTCGAGGCGCCCATGCGGCGTCGTCACCGTCCGCTCGCGGATGTGCTCGAAGAAGGGGAAGTGCTGGAAGTGGCTGAGATGAAAGTGCAGCAGGTCGAATTCGTCGGCTCGGCGCCGCACCTCGTCCAGCATGGCAAGGTGCGCCGCGATCTCCGATTTCTTCGGCGCCGGGTCGAGGCGCAACGCCTGCCCGCGCCCGGCAACCAGGCAAGCTGTCGTCTTCGACTCCCCGCTGGCGAAAAGCGTCACCTCATGGCCACGCGCGACCAATTCTTCGGTAAGGAAGGACACGATCCGCTCCGTCCCGCCATAGAGAGGCGGCGGCACGGGTTCATAGAGCGGCGCGATCTGGGCAATTCTCATCGGCTGAGCGAAACCTGGGAACATCTCGGGATGGGATTGATCAGATCAACCCCCGACCGCGCGCGAAGTTCCCCTCGTCGCGAGTGAGCCTGCTGCCTTCATTTTGTCGCAGTCAGTGCCCCGTCGTCAGCACCGAGCGATGAGAAAATGCCTTAGCCGCCATGCGGCGGATAAAATCCTCGACGCGGTCGGGCACCACGAACTGCGGCATATGCCCTACGCCTTCGACCAGTTCGAGTTCGAAGTCCCTGATCCGTCCGGCGAGCGGCAAGGCATGCTGTTCGTGGCTGATCAGTTGATCGGCGGTGCCGAACAGGACGCCGACAGGCATCCTGAGTTCCTCCAGCCTCGCCTCGTAGCGCCCCAATTCGTGTTCCAGGGCCACGAAATCGGCGACGGTCGCTTCGAAATGCGCAGGGCGCAGGCCGAGGATACCGCCTGCGCCGATGATGAAATCGTCAGGCGTGGCCTGTGGGCCGAACACGAAGGCCAGCGTCTGCGGCGCGTGCTTGAGAGCCAGGGGAATGGCCATCGTATGCGCCAGAAATTTTCGCTTGAGCGCGGAGCGGATCAGCATGGGCTGGAATGCGGGCGGAATACTCTCCTGCTCGTGCGTGAGCGGGGAGAGCAGCGCCAGGGCGCCGACCTTATCCGGATGATCGAGAGCCGTGGCCAGCGCCACTGCGCCACCCAGAGAATGCCCCACCACTAGAGGGCGTTCGAGCGACAGCGCATCGATGAACTCCGCGATCACCGCTGCTTGCTCGCCGAGGCGACCGCTGGCACTCCTGGCGCGAACCGAATAGCCGGAGCCGGGACGGTCCAGCGCAATCACGCGATAATCGCCCGCGAGTTGGTCGAACAGCGTGTGTCGGAAGTGATGCAATTGCCCGCCCAGTCCGTGGACGAAGAGGATCGGCGGCCCCTGCCCCGCCTCGACATAGTGGATGCGGTTGCCCCGGATCGCCACGAAATGGCCGTTCGCCGGAACTTGCTTCTCCGCGCTGGCGGCGAGGCGCCGGGTCTGAAAGACGAAATACGCGAGCACCAGCAGGCTCACGGTCAGCAGCGCCGCCACCGCCCAGCCGATCATGTGAATTCCCGCCATCGCTGCACTCCTGCGGAAGTCAGGCTGCGGGGAGCGTAGTGGAAGCGGCGGGCCGGTCCAAGCCTCGTCCGCACATCGCGTGGCGGGAGCGCGGGTGGGCGCCGCGCTCCCGCCGGTTCCTACGGGTCAGCCGCGCAGCTTTGCGGTGATCTCGGCGACGCGCCGTCCCTGGAACCTCGCGCCTTCCAGTTCCTGCGCAGAAGGCTGGCGCGAGCCGTCGCCGTCCGAGGTCGTGGTCATGCCATAAGGGGCGCCGCCGCGAACGACGTCGTTGCCCATCTGGCCCTGATATGCGTACGACAGCGGCACGATGACCATGCCGTGATGCTGCAGGTGGATCTGGGCGTTGATCAGAGCGAGTTCCGCACCGCCATGCTGGGTGGCGGTCGAGACCATCACCGAGCCGACCTTGTCGACCAGCGCGCCGCGGGCCCAGAGCGGGCCGGTCTGGTCGAGGAAGTTCTTCATCTGCGCAGCCATCGTGCCGTAGCGGGTCGATGTGCCGATGATGATGGCGTCATAGTTCTCGAGCTCGAGTGGTTCGGCGACGGGCGCCTCCTGGTCGAGCTTGTAGTAGGCCGCCTTGGCGACCTCGAGCGGCACCAGTTCGGGCACCCGCTTGATCGTGACGTCGGCGCCCGCCTCACGCGCACCTTCAGCGGCTGCCTTCGCCATCTGCTCCATGTGGCCCCAGCTCGAATAATAAAGCACCAGTACCTTCGCCATTCTTCTTCTCTGTCCGTTTCATGTTGTGGTTGCGGGAAGGGGTAGAACTATCGGACCAGCCTACCTTTTCAATCATGGGCCCGCGGACACAGTGTTCACCGTTCGGGGACCGTTGCCGGCGCGGCGCAGTGGCGCTATCTCCGGTTGTTCGGTGTCCCGGGGGCGAGCATGACGGAAACAGTGACCGCAGCGATGATCGTCATCGGCGACGAGATCCTCTCGGGCCGGACCAAGGACCGCAACATCGGCCATCTCGCCGAGATGATGACCGCGGTCGGCATCGACCTGAAGGAGGTCCGCATCGTCGCCGACGACGAGGATGCGATCGTCGAGGCGGTCAATGCCCTGCGCGAGCGCTACACCTACGTGTTCACGACCGGAGGCATCGGCCCGACCCATGACGACATCACCGCGGACTCCGTCTCAAAGGCTCTCGGCGTTCCCTGCGAGCACGACGAGAAGGCGATGGCGCTTCTGGCCGAACACTATGCCCGTCGCGGCATGGAGTTCACGGAGGCACGGCAGCGGATGGCGCGCATGCCGCGCGGCGCCGAGCACATCGACAACCGGATCTCCATCGCGCCCGGCTTCCACATAGGCAACGTCTACGTCATGGCAGGCGTGCCCGCGATCTTCCAGGCCATGCTCGACGCGGTCGTGCCGACGTTGAAGACCGGCCAGAAGCTCCTGTCCGTCGCGATCACCTGCCCCTACGGCGAAGGGGTGATTGGAGGGCCGCTGGCCGAGATCCAGAAGGCCCATCCGGACACCATTATCGGCTCCTATCCCAAATACCGGGACGGTTCCTTTTGGACGGAACTGGTTGTACGCTCGCGCTCGCAAGAGGCGCTTGATGCCGGTCGCGTCGCGGTCGAGGCCATGCTGAAGGACCTTGCCCACGCGACTTGACCGAAGCCCTCGGGGCGACAGCACTGGCTGCGTCCCACCGTCCAGGCAAGGGAGGCTCGCCTATGCCGTACAAGACGCTCGCGGTTATTTTGCAAAGCACGGAAGACACCAGGCGGGTTCTAGACAGCGTCCTCCCCCTGGCGCAGGCTTGGAACGCACATGTGGTCGGGGTCCATGCGGAGCCCTATCCCGTCGCCTACAGCGCAGCCGTGGGCTTTCCCGACGTGACGGTGATCGAGGCGGCAGCGGAAGCGGCCGAGGAACGCACGACCGAGATCGAGGCGCTGTTCCACGGTCAGATGCGGGCTGCCGGCCAAAGCCATGAATGGCACGCCTCCCGCAGTTTCTCCGGAGACACCGCCTATGCAGGCGCCGCGCTTGCCAGGACCGCCGATCTGGTCATTGTGGCACAGCGAAATCCTGACTGGGCAGCCGACGATGCGAGCGGCGTCGAAGGCGTCCTCTACGAGGCCGGGCGGCCGGTGCTAGTGGTCCCGCATTCAAGCCCGATGGTGAGGACGTTCTCCCGGATCCTGCTCGCGTGGAACGGAAGTCGCGAATCAGCCCGCGCCGCGTTTGACGCCCTACCGCTGATCAAGGAGGCGGAAAGCACGGAGATCTTCGTCGTCGACCCGCCCGCGGAGGGCGAGGATGTCGAGGCGAGCGCCTCGTGCCTCGCCGCGGCCTTGTCCCGCCATGGTGCGGAAGTGGTGGTGGCCACCGAGCAATCTCGGGGCCGCCACGTCGACGAGGTCATTCGCGACCGCGCAACTGCCATGGGCGCCGACCTGTTGGTGCTCGGCGCCTACAGCCACTCCTGGCTGCGGCAGTTGCTGTTCGGAGGCGTCACCCGCACCGTGCTCCAATCCATGCAGGTGCCCTGCCTGATGTCGCGGTAGCGGGGTTGCCAAGTCGGGCGAGTCACAGCTAAGTCAGCGCGCATTCCATTCATTTCCCGCGTCAGGCGGCGCGTCAGCGGAGTGCGCATTCCATGTCCCTTCCCGAAAAGGCCTTTCCCGTCTCCTGGGATCAGTTTCACCGGGATGCGCGGGCGTTGGCCTGGCGACTCGCTGGGGCGAACACGCAGTGGCGTGCAATTGTCTGTATAACCCGTGGCGGCCTCGTCCCGGCTGCCATCATTTCGCGGGAACTCGGCATCCGCGTCATCGAGACGGTCTCTGTAGCTTCCTATCACGACTATGCGTCCCAGGGGGAACTTGCGGTCCTGAAGGAAGTTACCCCCGCACTGCTGGAGAAGGATGGCGAAGGCGTTCTCATCGTCGACGACCTGACCGACACCGGCAAGACCGCAACAGTGGTGCGCGCGATGATGCCCAAGGCGCACTTCGCCACCATCTACGCAAAGCCGAAGGGACGGCCGTTGGTCGATACGTTCGTCACCGAGGTGTCGCAGGATACGTGGATCTACTTTCCGTGGGACATGGGCTTCACCTACCAGAAGCCGATTGCGGAGGATCACGCGGGCTAGGCACCTGCGGATCGCGCAAAGGCCTCGACCGAGCCGCCGTAACGCGATCCTCCCTTTCAATAGCAGGCGTTCGCCGTAAAGTTGTCGAGGCGGCTAATGAGTCGCGTCCGGGCGGCACCGATGATGCTCATGGGATACATCAAGCGCGGCTATTTGGCCGAGAAGGTACGGCGCCTTCTCGGGGGAACACCGTCGCGCATCCAGGTGGCTGCCCTCCCCTGGCGGACGACGGCCAGTGGCGTCGAGGTGATGCTTATCACCAGCAGGGAAACGCGCCGCTGGGTCCTGCCGAAGGGCTGGCCGGAGGGGAACGAAGAACTCTGGGACGCCGCGGCGCGCGAAGCCTTGGAAGAGGCAGGCCTTGGCGGTCGGATCGCCCACCGGGAACTCGGCCGATACTACTATGCGAAGCTGCTGCGCTCGGGAGCAGAGAAGCGTTGCGAGGTGCACGTCTTTCCGATGCGGATCGAGGAAGTCAGGGAGAAATGGCCCGAGCGCGAACAGCGCGAGCGCCAGTGGTTTTCGCCCAAACAGGCAGCGCTGAGCGTGCGCGAGCGCGATCTCGCCGAACTCATCCAGGACTTCGGCAGAGACCCCAGCCGGTTCGCAGCGTGACCGGTCTCATTGCATCGCGGCATTGCCGCGCTTCGATCCCGTCGACGGGTGCCGACAGAGTGACCGCTCCACCATTCGGGAAGCGGGACGACGGTCTCGAATGACGGCAAGGCCCAAGAAGAGCGCGCTCGACAAGGATCTCGCCAAGGTCGACGCCATGAGCGAGGCCGCCCGGGTCGTCTCCCGAAGATTGGTGGCGCCAGGGCTTGCACTCGCATTCATGGCGCTGGCGGGGATAGTCGCATTTCTCGGCACGGGCGCAACGCCAGGGACGATCGTGATCGCGCTCGGGGCCGCGATCGCCGCCTACATGGCGCTGAACATCGGCGCCAACGATGTCGCCAACAATATCGGACCGGCAGTCGGCGCCAAGGTGCTGACCATGGGCGGCGCGCTGGCCATGGCCGCGATATTCGAAGCAGCCGGGGCACTGATCGCGGGGGGAAATGTCGTCCGGACGATCTCCAGCGGGATCGTGGTTCCGACCGACATCGCGCCATCGGACCTGATCCGCGTAATGTTCTCCGCGCTCCTGGCAGCAGCGATCTGGATCAACCTTGCGACCTGGCTTGGTGCGCCGATCTCGACGACTCACTCGATCGTTGGCGCGGTAGTGGGTGCGGGGCTGATAGCTGCCGGGACCGCCTCCCTGGACTGGTGGACGCTTGCGACCATCGGGCTCGGATGGCTGTCATCGCCTGTCCTGGGCGGGATCATCGCGGCCGCATTCCTCGCCCTGATCCATGCGGCACTCGTCTATCGCGACGACAAGATCGCAGCCGCGCGCTTATGGGTACCGCTGCTGATCGCCATCATGGCGGGGACATTCGCCACTTTTGTTGCACTCCAGGGGCTGGAGAATGTCGCCAGTTTCTCCGAACGGGGCCTGGAAATCATCGGGTTGGCAGCCTTTTCGTCGACATGGCTTGTCGCACACCTTCATGTCCGCCGCGCCGCCAAGGGACTGGAGAACCGCAATCAGTCCCTGAAGAGGCTGTTCAGGCTTCCGCTGATCATTTCGGCCGCGCTGCTTTCCTTCGCGCATGGCGCAAACGACGTCGCCAACGCGGTCGGGCCGCTGGCGGCGATCATGAGAGCTTCTGGGCCGGACGCCGCCGGCCTATCGCAGGCGCACCCGCAGTTCGTAATGGGGATCGGTGCCTTCGGCATATCCGTGGGGCTCCTGCTCTACGGGCCGCGCCTGGTCCGGATGGTCGGGCAGCGGATCACTCGCCTCAATCCGATGCGGGCCTTCTGCATAGCGCTTTCGACGGCGTTGACGGTGATCGTTGCATCCTGGCTTGGGTTGCCTGTGAGTTCGACCCACACGGCCGTCGGGGCCGTGTTCGGAGTGGGCTTCTTCCGCGAATGGTACATCGCGAATTCGCGCCAGCGGCGGCGCTACCTCCAGCGCAAGCGTCAGCGGCGCTTGGCGGAGCGGCGCTCTCAGGGGTTGGACGCACCTGACGAGAAGGAGGACGAACAGCCGGCGCAGCCTTCCCCTCATGACGTCTTGCGCAGGCGACTTGTCAGGCGCGCCCACGTCATCCGCATCATGGCGGCGTGGCTGGCGACCGTGCCGGCCGCGGGCCTGCTCTCGGCGGCGATCTACCTCGTCCTTGCGGGCGTCGCCTAGCCGTTGCCCACCCGGAATACAGCTCTCGCCGTTGGCCAAATACGCAGGTCGAAAAGTTCCATCCTCATCCCCAATATCCACATTCCAACCCACAACATCTTGCGTCGAGTCCATCGCGCTCAACGAGCCCTTGACGGGTGGGGCCGAGTCGATTCTTATGGGGGACGCGCTCGCGTTTTGGGCGCAACCGGTGAGTCCTTGCCGGTCTGATCGAGCGGATCTTCCTGCGTTTCTGGGCATTGCGCCGCCCCTTGGGCGGCCGCCCTGCCGTGCGCGTTTTCTGCTCCGGACTACTGGTAGAAATGTGTGAGTTAAACTATATTTAGTGTTTACGAGCGACCCTGACCGCTACATGAAGGGCTACTACCACGAATGGTAATCTTCGACGGCGGGGTACGCGGAGTGCGTGCGATGTCCGTCGAGGATGGGTTGAGAGGCTTTCCGATACGAGGGCGGGAGGGTCTCTGGGGCATGTCGCGGCATGAAAGCCGCGGCTAGGGAAAATGGGCGGGGCGCGCAATGAGGGCCGTTGGACAGACGGCGGGCGCTCGCTAGATTTGGATGTGAAGGACTGACCCATGCGCATAGAGCGGCATTTCACCAAGTCCGGCCAGTCGCCGTACGCGGAGATCGAATTCCGCAAGGCGACCAGCGAAATCAAGAACCCAGACGGGTCGATCGTCTTCCGTCTGGCTGACATTGATGTTCCCGCGCAGTTCTCCCAGGTCGCTGCCGACATCCTGGCCCAAAAATATTTCCGCAAGGCCGGTGTGCCGGCCCGCCTGAAGAAGGTCGAGGAGAATAACGTCCCTTCCTTCCTCTGGCGCTCCGTGGCCGATGAGGCGGAACTCGCCAAGCTGCTGGAGAGCGAGCGTTACGGCTCCGAGCTTGATGCCCGCCAGGTGTTCGACCGGCTCGCCGGCACCTGGACCTACTGGGGCTGGAAGGGCGGCTACTTCGCCTCCGAGGAAGACGCTCTCGCCTTCCGCGACGAGGTCGCCTACATGCTCGCCACCCAGCGCGTGGCTCCGAACTCGCCGCAGTGGTTCAACACCGGCCTACACTGGGCCTATGGCATCGACGGACCCGGTCAGGGCCACTTCTATGTAGACCCCTTCACCGGCAAGCTGACCAAGTCCAAGTCGGCCTACGAGCACCCGCAGCCGCATGCCTGCTTCATTCAGGGCGTCGGCGACGACCTCGTCAACGAGGGCGGGATCATGGACCTGTGGGTGCGCGAGGCGCGCCTGTTCAAGTACGGCTCGGGCACGGGCTCCAACTTCTCGATGCTGCGCGGCGAAGGCGAGCGCCTGTCGGGCGGCGGAAAATCCTCCGGCCTGATGAGCTTCCTCAAGATCGGCGACCGCGCCGCGGGCGCGATCAAGTCGGGCGGCACGACGCGCCGCGCCGCCAAGATGGTGGTTGTCGATGCCGATCACCCCGACATCGAGGCCTATATCGACTGGAAGGTGACGGAGGAGCAGAAGGTCGCCTCGCTGGTGACCGGCTCCAAGATCGTCAAGAAGCACCTCGCGGCCATCATGAAGGCTTGCGTGAACTGCGAGGGCAGCGACGACGACTGCTTCGATCCCTCGATCAATACGGCGCTGAAGCGCGAGGTCCGGGCGGCCAAGAAGAGCGGCGTGCCGGAGAACTACATCAAGCGCGTCATCCAGTTCGCCAAGCAGGGTTACACCTCGCTTGAGTTCAAGACCTACGACACCGACTGGGATTCGGAGGCCTATCTCACCGTCTCCGGCCAGAACTCGAACAACTCGGTTTCCGTGAAGGACGATTTCCTTCGCGCGGTGGAGTCGGATCACGAGTGGAAGCTGATCCGCCGCACTGACGGAAAGCTGGCTAAGACGCTGAAGGCCCGCGAACTGTGGGAAAAGATCGGCTACGCCGCCTGGGCGTCCGCCGATCCAGGCCTGCACTTCAACACTACGATGAACGATTGGCACACCTGCGCCTCCGCAGGTGCGATCCGGGCGTCCAATCCGTGCTCGGAGTACATGTTCCTCGACGACACGGCCTGCAACCTCGCTTCGATCAACCTGCTGCCGTATCGCCGCGCGGACGGCACGATCGACATCGCCGCTTACGAGCACACGGTCCGGCTGTGGACCATCGTGCTCGAGATCTCGGTGATGATGGCGCAGTTCCCGTCGAAGGAGATCGCAAAACTCTCCTACGAGTACCGCACGCTCGGCCTCGGCTACGCCAATATCGGCGGCCTGCTGATGACCTCCGGCATCCCCTATGACTCGGACGAGGGCCGCGCCATCTGCGCCGCGCTCACCGCGATCATGACCGGCATGGCCTACGCCACGTCGGCCGAGATGGCGGCCGAACTCGGTGCCTTCCCCGACTACGACCGCAATGCCGTCCACATGCTGCGCGTCATGCGCAACCATCGCCGTGCGGCTTACGGCGAGAAGGACGGCTACGAAAAACTTTCGGTCAACCCGGTGCCGCTCGTCCATGCCGACCTCAAGCAGACGGAGCTCGGCGAGCACGCGAAGGCCGCCTGGGACCGCGCCATCGAACTCGGCGACGAACACGGCTATCGCAACGCCCAGGCGACCGTGATCGCGCCCACCGGCACGATCGGGCTGGTCATGGACTGCGACACCACCGGCATCGAGCCCGACTTCGCGCTGGTGAAATTCAAGAAGCTCGCCGGCGGCGGCTACTTCAAGATCATCAACCGCGCCGTGCCGGAGGCGCTGCGCACGCTCGGCTACTCGGAATCGCAGATCGCCGAGATCGAGGCCTATGCGGTCGGCCACGGCAACCTGAACCAGGCGCCCGGCATCAATCCCGGCACGCTCAAGGCGAAGGGTTTTACCGACGAGAAGATTGATGCGCTGAACGCTGCGCTGAAGTCTGCCTTCGACATCAAGTTCGCATTCAACCAGTGGACGCTTGGCGCGGACTGGGTGAAGCAGACGTTCGGCTTCACCGACGAGCAACTCGCCGACTTCAGCTTCGAGATGCTGCCGGCGCTGGGCTTCTCCAGGAAGGAGATCGAGGCCGCCAACATCCACGTCTGCGGTTCGATGACGCTGGAGGGTGCGCCCTTCCTCAAGGCCGAGCACCTGCCGGTGTTCGACTGCGCCAATCCCTGCGGCAAGATCGGCAAGCGCTATCTCTCGGTCGAGAGCCACATCCGCATGATGGCGGCCGCCCAGCCCTTCATCTCCGGCGCCATCTCCAAGACGATCAACATGCCGAACGAGGCGACCGTCGAGGACGCCAAGAACGCATACATGCTGTCCTGGAAACTGGCGCTGAAGGCCAACGCCCTCTACCGCGACGGCTCAAAACTGTCGCAGCCGCTCAACGCCTCTCTGATTGCCGACGAGGAGGAGGACGAGGAGGAAGCCGCCGAGGCGCTGGCCGCGATGCCGGCCGCGCAGAAGGCCGTGCAGGTCACCGAGAAGATCGTCGAACGGGTGGTGGAACGTCTCTACCGCGACCGCGAAAAACTGGCGAACCGCCGCCAGGGCTATACCCAGAAGGCGGTCGTCGGCGGCCACAAGATCTATCTGCGGACCGGCGAGTTCGGGGACGGCCGCCTCGGCGAGATCTTCATCGACATGAGCAAGGAAGGCGCCGCCTTCCGCGCGATGATGAACAGTTTCGCCATCGCCATCTCAATTGGCCTGCAATATGGCGTGCCGTTGGAAGAGTATGTGGAGGCTTTCACCTTCACGAAGTTCGAGCCGGCCGGCGTAGTGATCGGCAATGACGCGATCAAAAACGCCACTTCGATCCTCGACTATGTGTTCCGCGAACTCGCCGTCTCCTATCTCGGCCGGCACGACCTCGCCCATGTCGACCAGTCCGATTTCACCAACACCTCGCTGGGCAAGGGCATTCAGGAGGGCAAGACCAATCTCCACTCGACCGGCTGGACACGCGGCCACAAGCCGACCCTGGTCGCCGGGATGGGTAGCGAGCCGAAGGGTTTTGCCGGTGGCGCCGGCGCTGGCGGAGCCGCTCCGTCCGGGACGGGGTCCCCTGCCCCGGCCCGCACCGCGACGACCGCCTGGACCGGCTCCAACGTTCGGGCGATCGGCTCGGCCCAGAGCGCCTCGGCCCTGAAGCCGGTGGTCTCGGATCTCGCGGAAGAGGCGACCGCCTTCAAGCGCGACTACGAGGAGCGGGCGGCGGAGTTCGCCGAGGAGGTCGAGGAGGACAGCCCGCCGGACCTGTTCGACCAGCCGTCGGCGACGACTGCCCTATTCTCCGACAAGGCGGCCGCCGACGCGGCCTCGGCCAAGACGGAGGCCAAGGCACTCGCCGCCGAACGCCGCCAGCAGGCGCTGATGCAGGGTTACACCGGCAACATGTGCTCGGAGTGCCAGAATTTCACGATGGTGAGAAATGGCACATGCGAAAAGTGTGATACGTGCGGAGCGACGAGCGGGTGTAGCTGAGGGAACTTTTGGAGGAATGGTCGGACACCCAAAGTTGGGTACTTGAAAGCCAATGTTGTGTACTTGGACGCAGATTCCGCGGGGAGATGGGACGGAACGACACCTGCGAGCTTTGACAGAGCCGTGGAAGCACATCTCGTCGCAAGCTTCTGGCACGACCTCTGACCCTGACGCGTCACTGAATCTCGCTCAACGTCAAGGTAGACTGCTCATCCGACACAGGAAGTCTGCTCACCCCCGGTAGCAAGCCGGACAATGCAATACCCCGGGCGCTTCGGCGCCCGGAATTACGAAAGGGAACGAATCGGAAACAGCTGCAAGGCAGGAGGTCGAAACCATGGCCAAATGCCGATCAGATCAGAGAGAGGGACTACCCGCTTCATGACTGCCTATCTGACATTCTTCCCCCTTGGGAACGCTGACACGACGCTGATCCGCCTCGCGAACGACGACCTGGTCCTGATGGACTACGCGGACATGCGTGTAGCGGATGACCCGACCGACAAACGCATCGACTTGCCGAAGGCCCTTCGCGACGAACTTGACGACGCGGGGCGCGACTCGTTCCGGGTCGTGGCCTTCACCCATCTTGACGACGACCACATCTGTGGCGCTCGGGACTTTTTCTGGTTCGATCACGCTCGAATCCTGCAGGGCGACGACCGCGTGAAAATCGATGAGCTTTGGGTCCCGGCGGCAGCGATTACTGAGACAAACCTCACAGGGGATGCGTGGACCATCCGCGCGGAAGCCCGCCACCGTCTGAAGGAAGGTTATGGCATCAAGGTCTTCTCGCGCCCGGAAAACCTCGCCGAGTACCTAGCCGAATGGGACCTCACCGTTGAGGATCGAGCGGACTGTATCGTCAACGCCGGAGAACTCGTCCCCGGCTTCTCGAAGTGGGATGCCCGCCAAGCGGAGTTCTTCGTCCACAGCCCGTTTGCGTGGCGCACCGACGATGGTCTCGAAGATCGCAACGAATGCTCGATCGTGGTGCAAATGACGGCGCGCGAGGGGCTGAGCGAAAGCTACGCTCTTCTTGGCGCCGACATTGACTACGAGTCGCTTTCCCAGATCGTCAGGACATCAAAGAGGCATGGGAACGAGGACCGTCTCAGGTGGGACGTGCTCAAGCTCTTCCATCATTGCTCGTACAAGTCGCTGTCGCCCGAGAAGGGCGAAGACATCACCGACCCGGTAGAAGACGTCAAATGGCTCTTCGAGGAGCTTGCCCGGGAGCGGGAGATCATCGTCTCGCCGAGCTGGCCTATCCCGGCGAAGGGAACGCCAGAGGACAGGGACAAGCAGCCCCCGCACCGACAGGCCGCGAACTACTACAAGAAGATCATCCGGGACTCGAACGGGCAGTTCAAGGTCACGATGGAAACGCCGACGCAATCCAAGCCGAAGCCGATCAAGCTGAAAAACCTCGGCGGCGGGGGTAGCAGTGGTAATGACGGCCGCCCCGACGGTCGCCAGCGTGGCATCCGCATCCACGACACGCGCGGGCTGACGCATGTGGCAGCCGGAAACGAGCGAGCCGATCAACCCGGATGAGCTCGCCGTCCCTCTTGCCTGCGCATTCGCGATGCATGTCGCGAAGGCATGCTCGGACTTCGCTCGCGTGGTCGAATGCCGCAGGCAGCCCGAGAATGGGGTCGAGATCGTCACTTTCGAGATCGACATCGGCGTGCCGCAGCGCCCGGTCTATGCGATCAATGCCACGGAGGTGGTTTCGGTCTGCTTCGTGCCCGGCAATAGTGCTCCTCCCCTGATCGCAGTCGGGCGGCCGGACTTTCCAGACACTCCGCACCAGAACCTCGTACCGGAAGGGTTCCCGAGCGTTCTGTGCGTGGACGATCGGCCATGGCAAGACATCCGCGGCGGCTATACCGCCTCGGAACTCATGGCCCGAATCCAGGTGTGGTTCACGAAGGCCTGCGAAGGCGAACTTCACGGAGACGACCAACCGTTCGATCCCTTCTTCCTCTACGACGGGACCCACGAAATCATCGTTTCGCAGGATGCGGCCAAGGCGATGAACGCGAAGGGCAAACTGAGCATTTGGGCCGCCGCCCAGCCGCCGCGTTTCCTGATCGTAACCAGCGCGCGCGAAGGAACGGGCGCTAACGGACAGCTGCACTTGCATGTCCTGCATGTCGATGTCGCGCCGGAGGCGATGAGGCGGATGCGCAAGGCTCCTAGAACGCTAGGCCAGCTCGCAGGGCTGTTGGCGGAAAGGAACGCTGACCTCATCGCGCCGCTGAAGCAGTCGATCCTTGAATGGCTCGCTACCGGCAAGACGGACGAGGATGTGACCTGGCTGACCTGCATCCTAGTGCGCCTGCCACAGATACACCCGCACACCGGAGAAATCGGTGCGGCTAGGCCTATGGCCTTTCTGTGCGCCGACAGTCCGGGCAGGATTGGCGAAGCGCTGGGCGTTCTGAGTAGGAACGGCTCGGACGCAGCGCAGGCGGTCCGCTACCTGCCGATGATATCCCCCGAGATCACTGCGGACGGGCTGGATGGCTTTCCCATTCAGATCGCGCCCGTTCACCTGGAGACGGATGGGGCAGGTGCATCGGACCTTGCCGGAAGGCGGACCGACCTCCGCGAGCTGGTAATGATCGGCGCCGGCTCACTTGGCTCCCATTTAGCCGAGTACCTGTCCCGGGAGGGACTGTTCCGCTGGACAGTGGTCGATGATGACGTCTTGCTGCCCCACAACGTCGCGCGCCACACGCTGGCGAGGGTCCATTTCGGACAGGGAAAGGCTCGTAACATCGCATCGCGCCTGGATCTCATCCGCTGCGACACTGCCCCCCGCGCAATCGAAGAAAACGTCTTGGACGTTAAGCCAAGCGACACGCTCGTCCAGGCGCTTCAACGAGCTGACATCATCATCGACGCTTCAGCCTCCGTTCCTGTGTCCCGGTGGCTGTCAGACCGCCCGGATCAAGCGCGTCGGATGTGCGCCTTCTTCACGCCAGACGGGCGTTCGGCCGTTTTGATGGCAGAAGCGGCAGACAGATCGGTGACCCTGCGGGACCTCGAGTCGGCATACCTTCGGGAGATCCTTGCGAACCCGACGCTCAAGGATCATCTCCGCCCGGGCCAGCAGCTGAGATACACGGGGGCGTGCCGTGCCCTCACCAACCAGATTCCAGCCTCGTCCATCGCCGTGCTGTCGGGCCTCCTGGCAGCGGGCGTCGCTGAAGCCTCGGGCGACGATGCCGCCGCGCTGCGTTTCTGGACGATGCGGGAGGATGGCAGCATCGATTGCGCGAACGCTCCTACCTCGGCGATCAAGATTTCCACCTCCGGCTGGACCGTCACTCTCCCGGCAGCGCTGCGCGACGATCTTGTTGCAAGGCGCGAGGGAGCCTTGCCGAGCGAGACGGGCGGTCCGCTTGTCGGCGTGATCGACTACGAGGCCAAACATCTCGCCGCGATTCACGCGCTCGCCACGCCCCCTGACAGCGCCGGGACTCGCGCGCACTTCATCCGCGGCACACGAGGGCTGCAACGCCTCATCGAGGAGGCGCAGAGCCGATCCGGCGGTCAGGTGCGTTACATTGGTGAGTGGCATTCGCATCCGCCGGGGGCATCGGCATCACCCAGTTCCACCGACATCAATCAGATCTATCAGCTATCTTTGGTGTTGGACCTGGACGGGCTTCCCGCGCTGTCACTGATCGTCGGCGAGCAAGGAATGGCAATGCTCGTCGGCAAGGTGGTCTGATGGGCGGAGGTGCTCTCCCCGGTTCTACGCGGCTTGGCCTCGCTCTTTCGGGCGGAGGCTTTCGCGCGGCTGTGTTCCACCTTGGGGTTCTCAGGTACCTGGCTGAGGAGAAGCTCCTGGAACAGGTGACGCAGATTTCGACAGTGTCTGGGGGCACCCTGCTCACTGGCGCAGTCTTCTCCGCCGCCGGCGGTAAGTGGCCGTCCTCCTCCGAGTTCCTGCAAAGCGTCTATCCGTCAATCAGAGACATGCTCGTGTCGGAGGACCTCTTCAGCTTCCGAGCGCTCGGACCCGGCGGCATTCTGCGCCAGAACACTCGCATCCTTTTCCGTCGCGCAAACGTACTTGCTTGGCTCATCCGCAAGCGTTGGTGCATCTCCCTAAGGCTCTCGGACCTCCCCAAGAATCCAGTCTGGCACATCAACACCACCTGCCTTGAGACCGGGAAGAACTGGCGCTTCACCCGCGATTCCATGGGTGACTGGCAGTTCGGCCGTCACTATTCACCTGACGTTGCTCTGGCGGACGCGATGGCGGCCTCGGCAGCCGTGCCATATGCCATAGGTGCCCTCAAGCTAGCGTTGCCGAAGAATGGCTGGTGGCAGACCGATCCTGCGACCAAGACTCCCACGCGCAAAGTGGAACCGCGACATGCGAGCGTCCGTCTCTGGGACGGGGGCGCGTACGAGAACATGGCGCTGGAGCCTCTCTATAAACCCGTGGAAGGCCTCCAAAACTGCGATTTTCTGATGTGCAGCGATGCGTCCGCTCCTCTGGCCGCACCTTCTGGAATCCTGAGGAGCCTGCTCGACGGAAAGCTGGCATCGCCACGTCTGTTCGATATCGCGAGCGATCAGATAAGATCTCTACGTTCGCGCATGCTGATGAAGTCCATCACTCAGGGGGAGATAAATGGCTCCCTGTTTAGGCTCGGCACCCCCGCTCGCGACTTTGAAAAGGCAAGCGGCAATCTGCCCGGGCTAACCGACGAGGAGTGCGCATTCTGCCTAAACTATCCCACCAATCTGACCAAGGTCGCGCCCGACCATTTCGACCTGATGGCTCAACACGGACAGGATGTCGCCCGCATGACGACACGCACATTCGAAAACGCTATCCGTGACGGATCGGCCTCGACGCCAGCACCTTGATCGGGCGTGGATCGAATCGGCCGTTCGTCGCTGCCAACCTCGATCACTTTCAGCAATACAATCTGTAAACCCGGATGAATGTAGTCGTCGCAAGAGCTTAGTGCCGAGAGCATTTGTGATGGAAGAGATACTGTGAACGACGAACAGCCTCATCTAACTTTTTTCATGGACGATTTCGGAACTCGTACCATGTGCAAGCCCGGTGACTCCCTACCTATGGAGGCTCATATATTCAGCTTTGGCCTCGGTGGGATAATCGTTCCTTCGGAGGCGGTCCAGGAGCTGTCTGATGCGACAATTGAGTTTTGCAAGCGCTGGGATGTACCGCAACTGCACGGGAATAAGATTCGAACAGGAAAGGGCAAATTCGGTTTCTTGAAAAAAGACGAGGAACGGAAGAACCGCTTCTTCGAAGAGCTGGACGCCCTGATCATCGAAAAGCGCATTACAGCCCATGCTTGCGTGATCTGCCGCCCGGGCTATCGCGACCGATATTACGAGAAGCACGCCGAAGGTTCGCGATGGGAGATGAGCCGGACGGCCTTCGACATCGCAGTCGAGCGTGCGGCCAAATACGCGAGGCTCGTCGGCCGGAAACTCTCCATTGCCTACGAGCGCACCGGGGCGACCGAAGACCGCCTAATCGAGAACTATTTCCAGGGACTTCTCAAAAACGGAACTGGCTTTGATGCGACAAACTCATCGAAGCATAGCCCTTTGACGACAGATGAGCTGACGGAGACGCTTCTGACCATATGGCCAGACGGGAAAAGCAACCCCATGCTGCAATTGGCCGATCTCGTGCTACACCCCCTCGGTCACCGCCCAACTGGCTTACAAAATCGAGCGCATGACCGTTTGTCAGATGCAGGGCAAATCATCGACTTGAGAAGCAACGGCGACGAGACGATCGCTGTTAAGTACTCCTGCTATGATGATCCCTACAAGGTATGGGTGAACCCCAGAAACACATAAGGGACCCGAAGGTCCCTTAAGGCGGTCGGCGTAAAGCCTGACCCCGTGGCAAAGCCATGAACATTAGTTAGAGCATCGCCTTAGATTTTGCAAGAGTTTTTGGATCATCAGAATTGTGACCCGCCGCTTGAGACGAAGCGCGCGGCACAACGTCGTTCTGCCCAGTAATCCCGGCGCTGCCTGCCGCTCAATCCGATGCGATCAATATCCGATGAGCCGAAGCTACAGTGCCTGAGAACCTTGTGCTCGCTTGCATCAGTGCCTTAACCGCGGCGACTGCCACTGACAAGACCGATCCCTGCTTGATCCCGCAGGCTTCAGATGCCTAAGTTACCTTTGGGGAAGCGGGGGATTAGCGGTCTGGAACCGAATGCTGCGACCATCGACGAACTGAAGACTCGCGTCAACAGGCTATACGTGTATTGCGTGCTGACGGGTTTCGGGGCGGCATCTCTCATCGCTGTTGCAGCGGCTCACTACCTACTCGACCAACCCAGTATCACCTCCCTCGGCTTGGCTCTGGTGGGCAGCTTGATCGCTGTGGGCCTCCTTCTTGCACACAGATGGGCCAGTCGACCGATCGAGAAGCACGAGGCTCGCCAGGCGGCGCTGACGGAAGCGTTCAGGGATATCCGATATTCCTGTTCTGACCGGGTTGAGGAGCTGTTCCAGAGTTCCCCGGCTGCCCGTGCTGACAGGCTGATCACGGAAAGCCTGCACAAAATTACGGATATCCGGGAAAGCGTGGCCGCGCGTTGGGAGCAGGCCTACGCGGGCATGTCATGGTGGGGGAAGGCGACCAGCGAGCCACCGGACCTATCAGGCATGGACAAGAAGATTGCCGAGCTGGAGAAGGCGAAGCAGCGGCTGGCCGCCACCGGGGAGTTGCAGAAGGCGCGGGCGTTATTCAATAACTTGGAGGAGCGCAGCAGGCGTCGCATCGATGCTTCGGAACTTGCCGCTCTGAAATCGGTGCCGCAGTCACATCTGGAGCCATAGGACGAAAAGTCGATTGCTAAGAATGCGCTCCTGTTTTCCGCAATGTCGCTGCCAGTTTCTGCCTGGGGCGATCTCAGCCGCGCAGGCAACATTTACGATACCCTGCGTGAGGTGAACGGGAACTACGCGGGGATGTCCGATTTCGACATCTGGCTGAACACGCTGATCTTGCCGGGGGAAAGCCTTGCCGGTCTCGTCTCCCTGACGAAGGGCGCCTATTTCGAGAAGCTGGTCGAAGCAGATTTCGGCGGCGAGCGCTTTGAGCACTTCAACCATCCTGACACGGACATCGTCATTGATGGTTTAGCGTATCAGCTGAAAGCAACCGACAGCGCAAGCTATGTGGAGAGCGTCGCTGACGGAATTCCCGTCATCGCCACGACAGAGGTTGCCCAGATTACAGGCGCAATAGACGGCGGTTACAGCAACGAGGAAATCGAAGGCTCCGTTGAGTTGGCCCTTGGCGGCACCGTCGTGGATTTTCAGGACACAGCCGTAGACGCTCTCCTAACTGGCGTTGGTGGGCTGGGACTTCTTGCGACCCTAAGGGGCATCAATCATGCCTTCGCCAAGCATCAGGAAGGGAGGGACGGATTCGAAGCCGTACTGGAGGGGGCTGGAGTTGCGGTCGCTGGAACGGCAAAGGGTTTAGTCGACACCGCAGAACTCGGCTACAAAGCCATCACCTCCAAGCCTAGCCGCTTCGTCGGTCGGACACTCCTCAAAGTGGCAGGTGCGGTTGACCGGAAGCTGTTTGGCGGGTGAACCTGTCCGCCCCAAGGCGGGCGGTCCGTTGATGATGGTGGTCAGCAGGCCAGACGCGAATCCAGTCCGGTGCATTCCCTCGCGGCTCATCTGGCCCATCTCCGGCAAACCATCGATATCGATCCGATCATTTGCTCGAGCTAGTGTCTTTCCTGCAGCCGTTTTGGCCCCGCCGAAGTTCTGGTGCACGGGTGAACGCCTCATATCTTGGTCATTCTCCCACCGTGCGCGCCGTCTGCCTCATATGTTGGTCATTCACCCGGCCTCTGCCTCATATGCGACGCAGACGGCGGGCACGGCTTCCCAGCTTAATCAAACGACAACCTGGCGCCGCTACGTCAAATCCGATGCCCTACACCACCTACGCCATCGGTGACGTCCACGGCCGTGCCGACCTGCTTGGGACTCTCCTTGATGCCATCGCCCGCGTGCTTTTCCTCGGGGACATCGTCGACAGGGGACCGTCGCGCCGGCAGTCGATGGATATGGTCTGCGACACCTTAGAACGATGGCCGCGGTCCCTGCTAATGCGTGGCAACCACGATGCCTACTTCTGCGACATAATTCCGCTCAGAACCTCAGATTGCCCTGCTGAATGAGGTCCCTGCGCAGCCGCATTCCAGGCCCCGACACGCCGTCATCGGGGACGAACGTCACGCCGGCCTTCTCGAAGGCATCCTGCAAGCGTCGGCGCGTTTCCAGCGTGACCGTCTCGTCGTTGCGTTCGATGCGCAGGATGGTGCGCTGCCCCACGCCGGAGAGCTTGGCCAGTTCGCGCTGGCCGATGTTGAGGGCGACACGCGCAGCCCGCAAGAGTTCGCTGGGGACATCCATGCCCCATTCCTAGCCGTCGCCTCTCCGGCACTCCAGATCGCGCCAGCGGTAATCCAGAGGCGTCTGCATGCGCGGCGTCGGTGACGCCGATAACGGCCCGGTGGACGCCGATCGTTGGGCGCCGTATGTCTCTCCCGATGATTCCTGGGAATCACAAGGGATCCGATGCACGGATCCTTGGGCGGACAGATGGAGACTTGCTGATGCTGCTATTCAACCACCGGGATGAACCCAGTGCCGACTTTGCGTGCGAGAAAGAGCGCCTCGCTGCGCTGGTCGACGACATGGAGAGGATACATCGTGGTGTGTCGCCGGAGGTCATGGCCGGTGGCGATGCTCCCATTCTCGATCGATGGGTCCTTGCGCGGAGGGTGGTGCCGTGCCTGGCCGGCCTGTCGACCGGCCATCCGGAGCTTGTCGGCGAGAACCGGCTGATCGGCACGTCGGACCTGTGGCTTCTCTCCGAGGACCACGCCTGGGCGCGAACGCTGTCGCGCTGGTATCGGCTGGGTCGCCCGGCCGAAAACCCTGGCCTGAATGCTTGAGGCATGACCATGAGCGCCACGGATTCACAAGCCCGTCATTTCAGCCGCCGGCTTTCTGCGGCGACGCAAGGATTGCACCTCCCGAGCGAGGACGAGTTGCTGCACGGCATGAGCTTCTTCCGGGACGACCTCGGCGAGGACATCCGGGAATATGCCGAACGCCTGTCGCGGCGGATCAGGAAACGCGGCAATCCCGCGCTGGCTTCTCTCGCCGCCGCCCTAGACGAACTGACCGTCGAGCAGAGCGAGGACGGCGTGCAGTGCCTGGAGAAGTCCCTCGATGACGTCGATGACGTGAAGGGCGTGCCGGTCGAGGCGTGCCGGCTGCGGTGCCGGTACTATCTCGCCTCCTTCGGCGATCCTGGCGCTGCGGCATCGATCGCCGGCGAAGCGGCGACGCAGGCGCTGCGGGGCATCAACGGCAGCGATGAGCTGCGCATGGTCGTGCGCGCGCTCGCCTGGGCGGTGATGGCGCGCACGCTCGCCCATGCGGCCAAGGTCGACGGTCTCTATGCGTCGCGCCGCTCGCTGTCCCACATGCGGCACGGCTACGAACGCCAGTTTGAGGCGACAATCCAGCGCGCGGTGAGGCCGAAGGAACCGGAGCCGAAGCCTGCTGTCGTCGATGACCTGGCGGTCGGCCCGGAAGGCGAGGAACCAGACGCTGCCGATATGGATGGATCCGTGGTCGTGTTCACCTCCATCCGGACCGAGCGACGGCGCGCTCGGCGGCACGGCGCGCCGCTGGACATCGGGTGAGCCGAGCCAGCTCTGGCCGCCGCCTGGACCGGAGGCTCGATCCGGAAAGTCGAGGTCTCTCGAAACCCTCGTGGACACCGCGAACGGCCCCGGGAGCGGCAATGGACGTGCGTGTGCTGCAGGATTCGAAGCGGGATCGGACCTTGTCAACAATTGCGGGAATCCTTGGCCGAGCCTCGGCGCGCCGCAGCATTCGGCGAGGGTGCCTGTGACCATCGTTCGTGCCCGTTGGGACTCGACGGGCGCGTGGCTGCCTCAAAAGGGGGTCTTGAATGGACCACAAGCTCGTAAGAGCCCTTAAGGCTGTCGGCAGCAAGAGCAGGCAGGAGGCCGCGACGACGTTGGCTGGGCATTGGTCGCCGTCGGCGCGAGGCGGCATGCGGTTCGGGCGGCTCGGAACGGTTTCAGCGCCATCCTCGCCCAGGCACGGAACGGCACCCCGCATCTGATCGGCCACAAGACCGAGGGCATGACGGTCCTCGTGTCGCTCTCCGCTCTCGTCGACATGGTTCAGGCCGTCGCAAGGACCCAGTCCTTTGGAGAGGCGCTCGATGCTGAAGGATTCCGGCCAGTCTCCGGCAAGAAGATCATGGTCGGGCCGGGCTTCCCTCTGGAACCGCTTGTGAGGAGGAAATTCAAGGGGGCGGACAGCGAATGACTGCGAAGCTGACGACATGAAGATCTGGCTGCTCTCCGACCTGCATCTGGAGTACGCCGACCTGCAGCAGCCGCTGGCGATCCCCGACGCCGATGTCTGCGTCATCGCCGGAGACCTGTGCCGCGCTCCAGCCAATGGCGTGCATTGGCTGGCCAAGCACATCGCCCACGCCATGCCCTGCGTCTACGTCGCGGGAAACCATGAGTTCTACAAAGGCTCGATCAAGGAATCCCTTGAAGACGGGCGATCAGCGGCTGCGGGATTCCCCAATGTCCATTTCCTCGAGAACGACATCGTCGTCATCGGCGGGGTCCGCTTTATCGGTGCGACGCTCTGGACTGACTACCGGATCGAGGGACATCCCGAGGTGGCGATGTTCCACGCGCGCGAACGCATGAATGACCACCGCCAGATCGCCAGGCAGCGGACTCCCTGGCAGCGCTTTGTGCCTGAGGCGGCGTACCGGATGCATCAGCAGTCACGCCTGTTTATCGACTCTGCCCTCAAGGCCGACCCGATCAAGACCGTCGTGGTCACGCACCACCTGCCACACGCCGGGTCTATTTCATCGAGGTTCCAGGGTGACTTTCTCAACGCCGCCTATGCATCGGACCTGTCCGACGTGATCGAGGCCGGCCGTCCCGCGCTCTGGGTCCATGGCCACACCCATGACAGCTGCGACTACAGGGTCGGCGACACGCGCATCGTCTGCAATCCACGCGGCTACGACGTTGAGAACATCAAATTCGATCCGTTGCTGACGGTGCGGGTGTAGCTGCGTCGCCGCTGGCGGCGCGGCCCCGCGTGCATCAGCAAGCGGATGAAGGTGATCGCCTGACTCGATGCTGACATCCCCGCGCCTCCACTGGGCGGCGGTTTTCCTGCCGGGAACGCGCTCCAAGGACACCATCCGAACGAACAATGATGTCCGTTCATCGGCGCGCCGCAAGGCACGCGATTTCACCACCTTACGAGGGGAACTTCCTTGGCCGTCCCGACGAACTACTACACCGCGGATACGCATTTTTCGCATGCGCTCATGCTGTCGCCGACCGCCTGCAACAGGCCCTTTGCCGATGTCCGCGACATGGATGAATTCCTGATCCGCGCCTGGAACTCAGTCGTGATGCCGGGTGACGTCGTCTATCACCTTGGGGATTTTTCCATGGGCCTTCACGACGGCGATCGCGTGCGCAGCATCTTCGCGCGGCTCATGGGCCGGAAGATCTTGATCCTGGGCAACCATGACTACCAGAGGCAAAACCGAATCCACCCGGTTATCGCCTCGCTTGAGTGGGACCAGCCGCCGACGCAGCAACTTGAAATCACCGACGACGGACAGCGCGTCTTCCTCAGCCATTATCCGTGCCGCACCTGGCCCGGGATTCTAAAAGGCGCCTGGCATTTCTACGGTCATGCCCATGGCGAGATGCCGCATTACTACCGCTCCCGGGACGTCGGGGTCGACTGTCCGGATACAGGTTTTGCACCTCGGAGTTTCAGGCAGCTAACGCGGCAAATGAAGGAGCAACGTTTCCCAATGTACAGCCCCCGTGCCAAAACCGCGCATGAGCCGCCGAATTCGAAATTGTGACCCGTATCCCGCAAGGGGATGTGGGAATGGCAGCTTTGGGCCGATTTCAGACTGTCCGCTCTGGGGAAGCCAAAGGCCAAAGCTGCCGTTCCGGTTTCCGATCAAAGTCGCTTTCAGCGCAAACAGGAGCGCATCCACAAAGCAGACTCTCATTCCTGGCCCCCGGTTCGTATTCCTCATCTCGTAAGTGTTGAGGGCCTTGCATTAGCCTGCGACGTAAGGAGCCCAAACGTTCACTACGCGGCACACTGGAACGTGTATTGGATGGCGGGTCTGTCCGAGCCGCGCCTGCCCGTGCCAGAGCAAGGTGGGATGCCGTGCTGTCGCAGATGCTGGCGCCGGTCCGGCATCTACTCGGCAGGCAGATCAGCCGCAGCCGCTTCAGCTCCTCTATGAAAAACATCAAGCGGTGCGGCCGGACATCGATAGCCCGATTTACATGAGCGGTGACGTCCAATGGAAGGGGACTGCTCGCAACCCGGTGGCGGCTCAGGCGAGCGACGCCAGCAGCGATGCGAGAAGGGTGGCTGCGCCAAGACACACCCCCGTTGCCAGCACCACGATGGCGCTGCTCTTGAGCGGGACACGCAGAAGCTCGGAAACCGGGCTGCGGATTGCGATCGCGGCAATGGCGGTGAGCATCAGCCAATCCCCGGCAAGCCTGAGAAAACCGTGCGCCGGGAGATAGTACGGCAGAAGTGATGCGCTGCTGGACAGCAGCGTGTTGGCGACGCACAACACCAGGAAACCAAGCACGAACCAGGGAAACGGTGCCTTGCCGCTCACATTGCCGCGACCAAAGACGTATCCCACGATCACCAGGACAGGCAGCAGCAAGGAAACGCGTGCGAGCTTAACCACCACGGCAGTATTGCCGGTCTGTTCCGATACAGCATAGGCGGAGCCGATGACCTGCGCCACGTCGTGGATCGAGGCGCCGAGCATTACGCCCATTTGCGTGTCGCCAAAACCGAGGGACGCGCCCAGCAGGGGATAGACGACCATGGCGATGGTCGAAAGAATGTTGACGGTCAGAATGACAAAGAGGACATCGGCCTCCTTGCCCTTGTAACTGGGTAGGACCGACGCTGTGGCCAGCGCGGCGGACGCTCCGCAGACCGCGGTGGCGACACCAGCCACAGTGCCAAACAGACTGGATTGGGAGAGCAGGCGCGCCGCGACAACTGCAGCCGCAACCGTCATCGCCATCATGACGACAAGTCCGACAAGCGTGGCCAGGCCGAGTTGGGCAATGTCCTGCAGCGCGACGCGAAGGCCGAGCAGCACGACGGCAACCTTCAGCAGCGTCTTCGCACAGATTGCCAGACCCGGCGCGACGACCGGCTCACGACCGATCTGGCCAATGGCCAGGCCGATGACCAAAGCCAGCACCAGTGCGGGCACATCGACTGTGGGAAGCATCCAGCTCGAAGCAGTCCGGGCCGTGATCGCCACGAGGCCCGCGAGAGCCAGGCCCGGCCAGAGGAGGCTGAATTCCTCCTGAAGGCTGGAGGGGCGCGCGTCGTGCGCCGAGACTGGATCCGCATTCACCGCATGTGCCTCAGAGCTGCTCGGAGACGTGCCCCTCGGCAGCCTCTTCGCCCTTGCGTCGGAATGCACTGACGACTGACCACAGGACGATTGCGATCGTCAGGGCGGCAAGGACCGCAGCGATTGGACGATCGATGAAGCCGATGAAGCTTCCGTCCGCCTTGATCATCGAGGCGACGAAGTTGTTCTCGAGCATCGGCCCGAGAACGATGCCCAGAATGATCGGCGCAACGGGAAACTCGTTCTCCTCCAGGAAGAACCCGAAGAGCCCGAAAGCCAGCATGATCAAGACATCGAACAGGTTGTTGTTGATGGCGTAAGCGCCGACCATTGCGAACAGCAAGATGATCGGCATGAGCACCCGGCGCGGAACCTTGAGCACGTGACGTGCTGTCTTGATGATCGCCCATCCAAGCGGGATCATCAGCAGGTTTGCCAGCAGGAAGATCAGGAAGATCGCATAGACGTTCTGCGGCGCGTGGATGAAGATGGTCGGACCGGGATTGAGGTTCTTCATATAGAGCACGCCAATCGCGATGGCGGTGATGGAGTCGCCGGGAATGCCGAAGACCAGGGCGGGAATCCAGGTTCCGCCCAGCGCGCTGTTGTTGGAGGCGCCCGCTTCCACCAAACCTTCCGGGTGACCGGTACCGAACTTCTCCGGCTCCTTGGAAAAGCGCTTGCTCATGGCGTAGGACATCCAGGCCGCGATATCGGCGCCAGCGCCGGGGAGCGCACCTATAATCGTGCCGAGCACGCTGCCGCGTGCGAGTGGCCAAGGGTACTTCTTTGCCAGCCCCCACATACCGCGGAAGATGCCGTCTATGCCGCCGACATTCGGCGCGCGAACGGCTTCCGGGCGGATGATCGAGCGCAGAACTTCCGAAACAGCAAACATACCCACCATCACAGGGATCAGCGAGAACCCGCTCAAGAGATCGACGCTGCCGAATGTGAAGCGTGGTAGCCCAGCCGGGTTCTGCATGCCGACCAATGCAATGGAGAGGCCAACGAGCAGCATGAGAACGGCTTTGACAGGCCGGCGCGCACCGATGAACACGGCACCGCCGAGACCCAGCAGCACCAGCCAGAAGAATTCGACCGAACTGAAGTGCAGGGCGAAGTCGGCGAGCGCGGGTGCCGCAAGCATCAGGACGAGCGCTCCGAAAAGCCCTCCGATGACCGAAAATACCAAACCGATCCCGAGCGCGCGCTCAGGATGGCCCTTCACGTTCATCTGATGCGCCTCATCGACATAGGCGGCTGAAGCGGGCGTGCCCGGAATGCGCAGCAGGCAGCCCGGGATATCGCCAGAAAAGATCGCCATTGCGCTGGTCGTCACGATAGCCGCGATGGCGGGGATCGGAGGCATGAAGAACGTCAGGGGCACCAGAAGCGCAATCGCCATTGTGGCGGAAAGGCCCGGAATGCAGCCGATCACCAGGCCATAAACGCCCGACAGGAGCATCACCCCCAGCACGTAGGGATTGAAGACCATCTCGAAGGCAAGGAGGTATGCGTCCAACATGACAGATGCTCTTCAGCCCTAGAAAAGATCGCTGCGTGGCAGCGGGACCCGCAGCAGCATGTCGAAAATGCCGTAGACCAGTATGACCATTCCGATCGTAGTCGGTACCGCCACCACGAGCCGTACGGACAGCGCGACAAGCAAGCCAAGAAGGACCAGTGCGGCGGTAAGCAGGAAGCCGAGTTCATCGACGGCGTAGACGTAGAAAATAACCGCGGTTGGCACGAGCAGGAACTGCAGCAGTCGCCGCGGGTCGCGAACCCAATTGTCGAACGCGACAAACGGCTGCGATCCGACCTGCGACCAAGACGCCGCGATCATGATCGCAGCCGAGATGCCCATCGCCAGGGCGATCCACTCGGGGAAGAAGGCCGGGCCATACGTTTGGTCGCCAGGGTTCGGCAGGCCCTGCGCCGATGTCCAGAGGACGATCGAAAACAGGAGCAGAATGATTCCGCTGGTGACGTCGTTTACCTTCATGGCCGGCCTCCCTGCCCTCGCCTACTTCGCCAGACCGAGGTCCTTGAGGATCGCGCCGTTGACGATATCGGCCTCAACCATGAAGGCAGCGAAGTCGGCGCCATTGCGCCACTTCATGCCGAAGCCACGGTTCTTCATGAAATCCGCGAACTCCTGGCTGTTGTAAGCTTTCTCCAGGGCGGCGCTGAGCTTTGCGATGGCCTCATCGGGCATGCCGACCGGGCCGGCAAAACCTCGCCACGTCGCATAGCTCCAGTCGACGCCGGATGCTTCCTTGACAGTCTGGACATCGTCGAAACCTGGAAGGCGTTCGTCAGCCATCACCGCCAGTGGGCGAACCTTGCCGGCCTCGGTAAGGGCACGCGTTTCGCCGAGCGACGAGCCCACGACTTCGACACCACCGGCAACCAGTTCCTGCTGCGCAGTAGCGGCCGAATCCATGGTGACCCACGGGGCGGAGTCGGGAGCAAGACCGGCAGCCTTCATCAGGCCTGCAATGCCGATATGCGACACCGCACCTGCGCCACCGCCGGAGGACTTGTACTTGCCCGGCTCCGCTTTGACCGCCTCGATGAACTCGCCGACCGTCTTGTACGGCGCGTCCGCACGAACCGTCACGGCTGCCGGATCAAAGTTGACTTGGCCAAAGGGCACGAAGTCGGTCGACTTCAGCTGGCTGAAGCCCACCCAGTGCATCGTCGTGACTTCCATCGTGATCATGCCGATCGTGTAGCCGTCCGGCTTTGCGCCGGCGATTGCCTGATGGCCGACGGCGCCACTGCCCCCCGTCTTGTTGATGACGGCGATCGGCTGGCCGAGCTCTTTCTCCATGAGCGACGCTATGATGCGTGCAACCGCATCGGAGCCGCCGCCCGCGCCCCACGGCACCACCATCTGGATCGGGCGATCCGGATATTCAGCGAATGCAGGCGATGCCGCGGTGGACGCCAGCGCCACTGCGGCGAAGGCGGAAAGTAGATTTCTACGAGTCAGCATGATTCCTCCAGAGTGCTGTTCAGTGTCTATTGCTGGGATGGTCTAAGTGCGCCGAGTTCCGACAAGACGTGCTGGCGCTTGGCGACCAGACTGCGAAGGCGACGAGTTTCGGCTTCGACGACGCCGACGCCTGGGTCTCTTCGGGCAAGCCCGGCATCGACGATGGCGCGTGCGGTAACTTCCGAGACGCGTGGATAGAGCGTCTCGGAAAGGGGTGTGGGCAGGATGTTCTGCTCGGAAAGCTCATGGTCGGGCACGTCGCCGGCGATCGCAGCGGCAGCGGCCAGATAGACGTCGCGGGTCAGTCGCTTGGCGCGAGTGTCCAGAGCGCCCCGCATCAGTGCCGGGAAGGCGAGCACATTGTTGCACTGGTTGACATAGTCGAAGCGACCGGTGCCAATGATCGCGGCGCCGCCGGCGATCGCCTCCTCCGGCATTATTTCCGGAATAGGATTGGCCAGCGCCAGGATGACCGGAGCCGGGGCCATCGTCCTGACCATGTCGGCAGTCAACTGCGCAGCGACGGATACTCCGATGAATGCCGTCGCACCCCGGATCGCCTCAGTCAGCCCGCCTGTGATGCGACCATGGTTCGATGCTGCCGCGATGCGCCGGTGATGTTCCGTAGCGCAGGAGCGCCCCTCGCAAAGTATGCCGTCCCGCTCATGAACGATGATGTCACGGACACCCAGGCCGAGCAGCAGATCGAAAACGGCACTGCCGGCGGCGCCAGCGCCATTTATGACTACTCGCTGTTGGGCCGCGGAGCGGCCCAGCACCTTCCACGCGTTGATGAGTGCCGCCATTGCGACGGTGGCAGTGCCGTACTGATCGTCGTGGATGCAAGGCACCGACAGTTCGGCATCAAGGCGTTGCATCACCGAAAAGCAGGTCGGTGCCGACACGTCTTCCAGATTGAAGCCGCCGAACCCCGGCTCGAGCGCCTTGATGGTGTGGACAAGATCATCGCCGTCGGCGACGTTCAGACACAACGGTATTGCGTCGATGCCTGTAAGCAGCTTGAACATCGCTGCTTTGCCTTCCATGACCGGGACGGCGGCATGCGGACCCGTCCTGCCCCATCCGAGCACCGCCGTGCCATCGGTGACTACGCCGACGGTGTTGTCCTTGGATGTAAGCTCATGCAGCGCTTCCGGATGATCCATGATCTCGCGCACCGAGTAGGCGACACCCGGCGTGTAAAGCGTTGCCACGTCGTCCAGGTCTCCGACCAGAACCTTGGGCAGCATCTCGATCTTGCCATGTCCGAAGTAGGGCGAGCGATTTGCCGCCAGCGCCGCTTCGGGCCGGATGGAAAATGGACGATTCATGCAATTTCCCTACGGGCATGGCCGGCTACTAGCCGGCCATGCGGCTGCTACAAATTCAATTTCTGGAAACCAGGCGGCCAATCGTCTTGTTGGCGGCCTCACGGCCTTCCCGCACCAAGATTTCGTAGAGCGGGATCTGGCCGATCTGCGACCAGACGTAATTCTTGAGCTGGTTGTACTCCCGCCCCTTGCCAGCCACGCCGAGCTGGCTCTCGGCATGTTCACGTAGCAGTGGCGCCGTGTAGAGGTGCGCCGCACCCATCGTGTAAGGCCAGTTCATGTCGGCCAGATGGGTGACCCATTGCTCGGCCGGCTGCGGAGCGAGCACGAGCCTGCCGCCCTTGCGTTCGAGCAGCCCGTAGTCGACAGGATCGACCTGCGCGAGAACCGCCGCCGCCTGAATGAAGTGAGAGACCCGATCGAGGCCGACCCAGTCGCAGACCACGTCGCGACCATCCATGCCGGCATTGAGCGCCGAAAGCTGGTGCGCCGCCGCCATCGCCATGACGATGCGCGAATCGTAACGGCGGTACATCAGCTCCGCTGTGACGTAGATGCAGTGCGCGTGCCAGGTGTCGTCATAGACGGTGCGCGGCTCCTCGAGCCACGAACCATCATTCTGCCACTGGTAGAGCCAGACCTTGGGATATTCGTGCACGCACAGCGCTGCTGACGGCAGGTCGCGATTGATCGGGATTCCGAACATCTGGCGGTAGTTGTTCGTGTAGGCCTCGGCCATGCGGATGTTGTACGCGACTGTCACCGCAAGGCCGCCCGGGTGCGCATTGTAGAAATCATTGTGGCTCGAAGGCGCAGTCAGGTAGGTCTGCGGCGTCATGTTGCCGGCCGGGAAGACGTAGTCGGGGCTATCGTCCTTGTTGAAGAACCCAAGCCGGACCATCTCGTCGAAGATCCTGCGACGGTCCTGGTCGGTCGGATAGAGCTCCAGGAACGCGACTTTCGGACCGGCGATGCATTCGGTCATCAGTTCGCGGTACTGCTGGTTTTCGAGGCTGGCGGCGACCTGCAGCAGCTCGTTGTAGGCGGCAGAGACGATGCGCGAGGACCGTGCCATGTCTTCCGGCGACATGGCTACGACCTGCTCGAGTGAGCGAGTCGGCGTCAGGTCGAGTTCGGCCGAAAACGCAGAGTACTCAAACTTGCCTGGCACCGGCGCCCCGACGCAGCCGCAGAATCTTAATTTACACATGACATTCCTCCCGGTGGCGCATGGATTGGTCAGGCCGCGTAGCGCTTCAGCCTGACGTCGGCAGTGATCTCGTGGGCCAGCATGCCTTCCATGTGGCAGAGCCGGCCCATGATGGGCGCAATGCGACCGCTGGCCTCGGCTGACAGCCGCTGATAGGTAACGGTCTTGATGAACTTGCCGACCCAAAGGCCACCCGTGTATCGGGCAGCACCTGCCGTCGGCAGCGTATGGTTGGTACCGACACCCTTGTCGCCATACGCAACCGTGCTCTCCTCACCGACGAACAGGCTTCCGTAGTTGCGCAGCTTCTTCAGGAAGTAGGCATTGTCGGCGGTCATGACTTCGAGATGTTCCGGCGCGTAGACGTCCGACAAGGCAATCGCCTCGTCGAAATCAGCCACGACCGCGACCTCGCCGTGGTCGCGCCAAGCCAGCGACGCGACTGCCGCCGTCGGCAAAGTCTCCAACTGACGCTCGACTTCACGGATGACCGCGGCACCAATCTCTTCCGAAGTCGTGATCAGCCACGCCGGACTGTCCGGCCCGTGTTCGGCCTGACCGAGCAGATCGGTCGCGACAAGCGCCGGATCGGCGGTCTCGTCGGCGATCACCATGATCTCGGTCGGCCCGGCGAGCAGATCGATGCCGACCTGCCCGAACAGCTGGCGCTTGGCCTCGGCCACGAAGGCATTGCCCGGCCCGGTGATGATGTCGACGGCCGGCATGCCTAGGCAGCCATAGGCCATCGCGCCCAGAGCCTGGACACCGCCGAGCACGAACACCTCGTCGGCGCCGGCCTTGTGCAGGGCATAGATCTGCGGCGCGAACATGCCGTCCTTGTCACGCGGCGGCGCGCAGGCAATCACATTTTCGACGCCGGCCACGCGAGCGGTCGCGATGCTCATGATGGCGGCCGAGATCAGCGGATACTTCCCGCCCGGAATGTAGCAGCCGGCGCTTGTGACCGGGATCAGCTTCTGACCCAGCACGATGCCGGGCTCGATCTCGCTTTCGAATTCGCTCATGCTGTCGCGCTGGCGCTTGGCGAATTCGGTCACCATTCGATAAGCGAAATCGAAGTCCTCCTTGAAGGATTCCGGCAGGCGCGAGGAGGCTTCGCGGAACGCATCCTTGGAGACGCGAAAATCGGGTCTCTCCCATTTGTCGAGCGTCGCGGCATAGCGGCGGACGGCATCGTCACGATTCTCGGCGATATCGGCCAGCATCTTGCGCACCGTATCTTCGACGCCATTCGACGCTTGGCGGAATTTTGGCGCAGCCTTCTTCAGGAACTTGGTCATGGTCACAGGTCTCGATTCAATTCACAGACATTAGGCGCTGAATGCGGCGCGACATGTCTTCAATCCGCGGGAATAGGCAGCAGTCAGCATCGCGCGGTCCGAAGGCACGGTCACCGTCTCAGCACCCGCCGCACGCCACGTCTTCATCTCGGCTTCGAGCGCAGCTGGTTCAGTACCTCCCAACGACACGACGCAGTCGCAACCGGCGGACTTTGCGGCCTTCAGGACTCTCTGCTGCGAATCCCACACCTCCGGGCGGCCCGTGTCGCCCTCGAAGCCGAGACTGAACGCCAGATCAAAGGGGCCGAGCACGACGCCGGTCAGTCCGGCGGCCAGGATGGCATCGACGTTCTGGACACCGGGACCGCTTTCGATCAGGCCCCAGATGTGCAGCGCGTTTCCGCGCTTGATCACCGACTGGAAGTCATGGATGCCATGGACGCTGGTGCGCGTGGTTCCGCACGCCCCACGGATTCCCTTGCCGGGAAAGCGGCACGCGGCAACCATGTCTGCGGCCTGCTGGGCTATCTCAACCTTCGGAACAAGGACCCCATCCACCCCGAGATCAAGCGCCTTCTGCAAGGTGCGCTGGTCGCCGCCGAGAACCCGGACTATGGCCGCCGACCCCAAGGCCTGCGTCGCCCGAACGAGATGCACGGTCGTGTCCCAGCCGAACGTCCCGTGCTCCATGTCGATGATGCAAAAATCGTAACCAGCACCGGCCGCCGCTTCGCAGGCCTCCGGGTTGGGTGACTGGATCCAGGTGCCGACGCCGGCGCCGCCCGTCCATGGCTGCGCCATCATGCCGCTCCCTTGACTGCCGCGCGGGCGGCGTCGATTTCGCGCTTGGCGCCGCTCTTCAGGAGTTCGATGTCGGTGGCGACGGTCACCATGCGGTAGCCCGCCTTGGCATAGGCGCCGGCTACTTCTCCATTCGGGCAATGCAGCCCGACAGCGATCCCGGCGGCATCGCAGGCCTTCTTGATCGTGGCGACGGCATCGATGAAGCGTGTGTCATCAGACGGCATCTTCGGCCCGATGCCCAGGCTTATCGAAAGGTCGACCGAGCCGATGTAGATCGCCGACAGGCCGGGCGTGTTGGCGATCGCCTCGACGTTCTCGATGCCTTTCACGGTCTCGATCATGGCTACCGCCGCGACATCGCCGAGCACCTCGGGATCCATCGTCCCCCGCAGCATGGAGGCACGCACCGGTCCGTAGGAGCGGACGCCATGCGGCGGATAGCGGCACGCCTGCACAAGCTGGGCCGCGACACTCGCATGCTCGACCATCGGCACGACGACGCCCGACGCCCCGCCGTCGAGCACCTTGCCGATCATCTCGATGTCGCAATGCGGCACTCGGACCAGTGGATGCGCGCCATGGAATTGCGCGGCGCGCACCATGCCGATGGCCTGCGCGATGTCGGCTACGCCGTGCTGCAGGTCGACCAGCACATAGTCGCAACCCTGAGCGGCGGACATCTCCATCGCGAGATCGTTGTTGAGATAACACCATACGCCGCAGGCAACTTCCTTGCGGCGCCACATCTCGACCAAACCGTTCTTCACGTCGTCACCTCAAAAAATCCATCAATCAGCAGGTCAGCGCGACGGACCGCGCGGCGAGCGTTTGCCATCCGACCCGCGCGCCGGCGCGCTATCTTGGACGACGCTTGGTGCAACCAGCCGGCTCGTCCGCAGCAGGAGCATGAGAAGCGATTCCGCCGTCGCCACATGCTTGCGCATGGCCGCCTCCGCACGCGACCCGTCGGCAGCACGAAGCGCATCGAGGATTTCGGCATGTTCAGCGACTGACTGGTCCTGGCGCTGAGGCATGCCGAGCACCACCTGCCTGAAACTGTTCGTGATCATCCGGAAGCGCTCGATTTCGCGCGCCAGCGGCGGATTGCGCGCGGCCTCGATGATCGCATCATGAAAAATCTGATTGGTCTCGATGAACGCCGCGGGCGACTCTGTCTGCTCGCCCTTCATCCGCTCGTGCATCACGGCGAGTACGTCGACTTCGGTTTTCGTGATGCGCTCTGCGGCAAGACGAGCGGCAAGCCCCTCCATGACGGCAATCATCGGATAGATGTTGGCGACTTCTTCGACGGTCAGCTGACGTACGATGGTCGATGAGCCACGCCGCTCCAGCAGCCCCTCTTGAATCAGCCGGCGGACGGCCTCGCGAACAGGCGTTCTGCTGACATTGAAGCGCGCAGCAAGATCCTCCTCCTGCAGCAACGCCTTCGGAAGCAATCTCTGCTGACGGATATCATCGAACAGCACACGATAGACCACCTCCGATGCGGACTCGCTCACTCCCACCTCCTCAGGCTCGGACGCAGCTCTTAGCCAACAACGGATACATGAATCAAGACCTATGTATCCATGGCGGCGCGAACTTGTTTATAACTGGTAGAACAGTATGCATACCTTTGATGCAACTGATCGGACGCCAGGGCTGCGATCGTCCCTTGGCAGTTGTGCTGTGTGCTGGCGAGGTTTCTGGTGGCCAAGCGACGAAGGGTTTGTCCACCTCGGGAGGTTGAAATGGCCGAAGCATTCGAAGGCCATGACATCAACCTTGATGGAGAGATCGCGGCCGGTGTCCCGCGCAAGACCTTCGCCCAAGCGACATGGCTAATCGTCATCGCCGACGTATCGATGTCGCTCGACAACGTGCTCGCGGTCGCGGGTGCTGCACGTGATCATGTGCCCGTCATGGTATTTGGCCTGGTCCTGTCCATCGCGATGATGGGCCTGGCTGCCACATATATCGCGCGCCCACTGCAGCGTTACCGCTGGATCGCCTATGTCGGCCTCGCCATCATCCTTTATGTCGCGCTGGAGATGATCTACCGCGGGTCCCACGAGGTTTTGGCGCATCTCAATTCCTGAGGTCATAACGCGCGGCCTGGCTGGGATATGACGCAGCCAAGGCCGCCTCTGGCGTTTGGTAAACGGGCAGCGCAGGCCACGTCAGCTTGCGGGACACGATCGGCCTTAGGTGCGCACGGCACCTGCCCCATCTGCCCTAGCGCGCCAGTCCCGACGCCGCACCCTCTAGCGCGAGCGGATTCGTTCTCTGGCGCAGCCGCGACTTACGGCGTGATCTCTGGAGATATCTGCTTCCGGGTAAGCCACAACTGACCTCTACGACCGACATGGGCGCAAAGCTGACATCCCACACCGCAGTCGGCTACGGGTCAGCTCTTCGCCTACGGAGATTGGACCCGGATCAGGCTCTGCTACGCGCCACAATGTTCCGATTTTGGATCTGTATGTCGGAAACGTCGCTTATCGCGTCATTTTCGGTACGCCACATCGAGCACAGCCAAGCCGATTGCCCTGGGCGCCAAGAGATTGTCACGCCCTGTCTCCGCTCTAACCTGCCCAGGAATGTCTGCTTCGGGTACCGGTTTAGCTAATTGCTGCCCTCCGGCAATGTTTAGTCGAGCGTGAGGTCGCGTCTTCAGGCAGCAGGCCGGTGTGATCGACGAGCGCGCCCGCGTTAGGGGCAGCCGCGGCGGTGTCGAACTGCAAGTGCATGTGCCACGATCATGACAAAAGTTGGTCTGCCACCACCACGAATATAGTGACTAACTTTACTCGAGCGAAACGATGCCTGAAACCAAAGCAGCCAAGCGTCCGCGCGGCCGTCCGCGGAAATATCCAGAGGCATCGATGACACCGGCCGAGCGGCAGGCCGAGCGCCGGCGACGGCAGAATCGGGCCGAGTCCGACCTTGACGCGCTCCGGGACGCTATCGGACGGATCATCCGTCACACCGAACGTCTCTATGCGGTCATGTATAGTGGGAA
>NZ_JABVCF010000020.1 GCF_014595955.1 Pseudaminobacter soli (ex Zhang et al. 2022) | reverse complement strand
GATCGACTGAATGAGGGGGGTCAATTTTGGACGCCGATCCTCCCTGCTAAGGGGTCAAAATTGCACGCCGATTCACACGCATATTACGGCGACTCGCGGATTGTGTTCACGGCGACAACCACCGGGACACATTATCTGAGCGCCGGCTCATATTTCGGGCATTCCGCTGGCGACTTCCTCCTCACCGCCGTCAAAGCCAACCCGAAGGGCATGGTGTTCACGAGCGATGAAATCGCCTGGCAGCTGACCAACAATTACAACGAACTGTACAGCGGGCCGGCCGCCTTCAACGTCGGTACGGATGGCACACTGACGGTCAACATCACCGGACTGGACGCGACGGGAAAGCTGCTCTGCCGCCAGGCGCTGCAGGCCTGGTCGGACGTCACCGGGATCAAGTTCAAGGAAATCACCGGCGCGGCAGAGATCACGTTCGACGACGTCGATCCCGACGGGGAGCTTCTATCGGCCTACGCCTATACCAGCACGTCAGGGTCCGTCATCACGTCCGCGAACGTGGTTGTCACGAAGGGATGGCTGGACAAACCCGCGGTTGGCACCCAATTCGGCTGCTATGCTTACGAGACGTACATCCATGAGATTGGGCACGCGCTCGGCCTGGGACATGGCGGCAACTACAACGGCGACGCCGAATACGGGGTGGACAACTACTACCTGAACGATTCTGTCGCCTATTCCATCATGTCCTACATGAATGCGCGGAACGACGACATCTGGGACAATCCCAACACCTTCGTCAACGCCTCCTTCCGCCATATGCAGACGATGTCGATCGCCGACGTGATCGCCATACAGAACCTCTACGGCGATCATTCCAGCACGCGCACCGGCAACACGACCTACGGGTTCAACTCGAATACCGGCAACGCGGCCCTGGATGCCGCCGTCAAGCTCGGCGCCAGCATGTTCATGATGCTCTATGACGACGGCGGCACCGATACGCTGGACTTGCGCGGCTATGCCGGTTCGCAGACCATCAATCTCGGGGCGGAGACGTTCTCGAATGTGCTCGGCGGCAAGTCCAATCTGGCGATCGCCCGCGGCACCGTCATCGAGAAGGCGATCGGCGGCTCCGGTGCAGATGTGATCATCGGAAACAGCGCTGCGAATACGATCGACGGCCGCGCCGGCGCGGACACCATGCGCGGCGGCAGCGGCAACGACACCTATTATGTCGACAACGCCGGCGACGTGGTCCAGGAAGCGTCAGGTCAAGGCACCAACGACAGGATCTTCAGTTCCGTCAGCTACAAGCTTGCTGCCGGGGTAGAGGTCGAGCAGTTGGCGACCACCTCAAGCACCGGCACCGCAGCGATCAACCTCACCGGCAACGAGTATGCCCAGACGATCACGGGCAATGCCGGCGCCAACAAGCTCGACGGCGGCGGTGGCCGCGACATCCTGCGCGGGCTCGAAGGCAACGACACCTACTATGTGCGAAACTCTGGCGATGTCGTCCAGGAGGGCGCGAACCAGGGAACCAGCGACTGGGTGGCGGCGGCGGTCAGCTACGCCCTCGGCAGCGGCGTCCAGGTGGAGGTCCTGTCCACGACAGCCAGCACCGGCAAGACCGCCATCAAGCTGACCGGCAACGAATTCGCCCAGAAGATAACCGGCAATGACGGCAGCAACACCCTGAACGGCGGCCTCGGCAACGACACGCTGACAGGCAGGGCTGGCAACGACAGCTTCCTGTTCAACACGACCCTCAATTCCAAGACGAATGTCGATATAATCACCGACTTCTCGAACGTTACCGGCAACGACGACCGCATCCTGCTGGAAAATGCCGTCTTCAAGGCGCTGACCCAGACTGGGACAGTCGCGGCGTCGGCCTTTTGGAAGAATGCTACAGGCCTCGCACACGATGCCTCCGACCGGATCATCTACGAGACCGACACAGGCAGGCTCTACTACGATGCGGACGGCACAGGGGCAGGCGGCCGAGTTTTATTCGCCGACCTGGCTGCAGGGCTGAACATCACGAACGCCGACTTCGTCGTGGTATAGCCTGCGGCTTTTCAGCCGGGAACGAGCATGCTAACCCGCTGACGACGCCTACGCCGGGAACCTCGACGTGCACGATAAGAGTACCCGAAGGAGCTTTGCCTTCGTCTCCTCCGGGACCGCAGAGGCCGAACTGGCCGCCGCCGAACTGACGCGCACCTATGGGCAGGCGCCCGTGGATGGCGCCGACGTGATCGTGGCCTTGGGTGGCGACGGTTTCCTCCTTCAGACGCTGCGCGAGACAATGGGCACCGGCCAGCAAGTCTACGGGATGAACAGGGGGACCATCGGCTTCCTGATGAACGAATACCGTCTCGACGGCCTGGCCGAGCGGATCGCCGAAGCCGACGCCGAGACGATCCGGCCGCTCGAAATGCAAGCCGTATCCGCCGACGGGACGACAGCAAAGGCGCTGGCCATCAACGAAGTCTCGCTCTTCCGCCAGTCCTATCAGGCCGCAAAGGTCCGGATTACCGTCGATGGCAAGGTGCGGCTGGACGAACTCATCTGCGACGGCCTCATGGTGGCCACCCCTGCCGGCTCGACAGCCTACAATCTTTCGGCGCATGGGCCGATCCTGCCACTCGATGCACCGCTTCTGGCACTCACGCCCGTCAGCCCCTTCAGGCCGCGCCGCTGGCGCGGCGCACTGCTGTCGAACCGCTCGACCGTGCGCTTCGACATTCTCGAGGAGGAGAAGAGGCCGGTGAACGCCGTCGCCGATCACACGGAGATCAAGTCGGTGACCTGCGTCACAGTGCAGGAATCACAGACACTTACGGCGACACTATTGTTCGATGCCGGACATAGCTGGGACGAGCGAATCTTGGTTGAACAATTTCGTTATTGAGCGTGTTGCACGGCCGGAACAAGCTCCTTATATAGCAGACTGGCGAAAGCAGGCAAAAACAGCCTGAAAATATTGACAAATTGGGCACTTGCTCTTATCGCCCCTCTTGATCCCGAATGCGGGATCGCTCGTTGCGGTCGCATACCGCACTATCAAGAAGCCAAAGCAGCCAATCCATTGTCCTCTGACATCACTACCGCTTCTGAAGCGTTGACTTTCGACAAGCTGGGCTTGTCCTCCAAGGTTCTATCGGCCGTTAGCGATGCCGGCTACACTGAGCCGACGCCGATCCAGGCCGGCGCCATCCCCCACGCCCTCGAAGGCAAGGATGTGCTGGGCATCGCGCAGACCGGGACGGGCAAGACGGCCTCCTTCGTCCTGCCGATGCTGACCCGTCTGGAAAAGGGCCGCGCACGAGCTCGCATGCCGCGCACCCTCATCCTCGAGCCGACGCGCGAACTTGCCGCCCAGGTCGAGGAAAACTTCATCAAGTACGGCAAGAACCATCGCCTCAACATCGCACTGCTTATCGGCGGCGTGTCGTTCGACGAGCAGGACAAGAAGCTGGAGCGCGGAGCGGACGTGCTGATCGCCACGCCCGGTCGCCTCCTCGACCATCGCGAACGCGGCAAGCTGCTGCTCAACGGCGTCGAGATCCTCGTCATCGACGAGGCGGACCGCATGCTCGACATGGGCTTCATCCCGGATATCGAACGCATCTGCGAGATGATCCCGTTCACCCGCCAGACGCTGTTCTTCTCGGCAACGATGCCGCCGGAGATCACCAAGCTGACGGAAAAATTCCTTCAGGGACCGGTCCGCATCGAGGTCTCAAAGGCGGCAAGCACGAACACCAGCATCACGCAGCGGATCGTGAAGTCGGGATCGAAGCCCTGGGACAAGCGCGCCGTCCTGCGCGACCTGATCAAGGCGGAGGGCGACGAGCTCAAGAACGCGATCATCTTCTGCAACCGCAAGGTGGATGTATCGGAACTGTTCCGCTCGCTCACCAAATACGAGTTCGATGCCGGCGCGCTGCACGGCGACATGGACCAGCGCGCGCGCATGACCATGCTGAGCAATTTCCGCGACGGCAGGCTGAAGCTCCTGGTCGCTTCGGATGTTGCGGCCCGCGGCCTGGATATTCCGGACGTCAGCCACGTCTTCAACTTCGACGTGCCTATCCACGCCGAGGACTACGTACACCGCATCGGTCGCACGGGCCGCGCCGGGCGCTCCGGAAAGTCCTTCACCATCGTCACAAAATCGGATCTCAAGGCGCTGGACGCCATCGAGAAGCTGATCGGCCAGAAGATCGAGTGGCACGACGGCGACCTTTCCAGCCTTCCGCCCGCCGAGGAGACGGACGAGGCACCGCGTCGCGGCAGGGGCGCGCAGCGAGGCCGCGAGCGGGGCGCGCGATCCGACTCGCGCCAGTCCCGTCGCCCCACTGCAAGCGCACAGCCCGATCAAGAACTTGAAACGGTCATTCAGCCGGATTCGGAAGAGCGGGCGAGCCGTCGCGACGCAATCCGCAGCGAGAACGGCGCCCGCAAAGGCCGCCCGGCGAACGGGCAGGAACAGCGTCGCCACCGTCGCGACGAGGACGATCATCCCGTCATCGGCTTCGGCAACGACATGCCCGCCTTCATGATGATCGCCGGGAAGGTCTGAGGCGCCCAGCTACCGACGCTCACACTCCATCCCATGGCCGAGCTTTCTGCCCGGCCTTTTGAGTGTTACCATCGCTTGGGGCGTCGATGAGGCACCGAGATGGCCGGCACGCTGCATGTCTACGACGACGCATTTCCCCGCGCGCGTGTGGCGCAAGGCCCAATCCGCAATACCCCGAGTTCCGACGAGTTCCGCGCCAACAGCTATCCTGAGCCGTATCGGCTGCTGCCCATATGGGAAGCATCCTCGCCCGCAGTCTACTTCGGAGCGATGGCCGATGCTGCCGAGGCGATGGGCAAGCTCCACCGGCTGATCATCTTCGGTCATGGCCGCGTGGTGAATGCAGCCGAAGGAGCGGGGGTAGTCCAAGTGACGACGGGCATCGTCATAGGCGCTCAGGACATCTCGGCTTCGAATGCTTCGGGTCTGAGTGCGCTGCGCGGAAAATTCGCCAAGCAGGCACAGGCCGAACTCTGGGTCTGCGATGCGGCTGCGGCCGGCAAGTCCGGCGGGCTTTCGGGCCGCGTGTTGTGTCAGGCAATCGCTGACGCACTTCGTGTCGAAGTACTCGCCGCGACCATCACTCAGGAATATACCACCGTAAATCAGGCCGAAATCCTGGACGGCGGCTGGCAGTCGACTGCAGTGTTCCTGCCCTGGGAGGGGACTACCGTCCGGTTCACGCCGCGCCTAGGCTGAGGCGCACTCGGCGCCTCAGCCTACAGTAAGAGCTACTTTGCCCCGAAAGCGAAGCTTACTCTTATTGCGTCAGAGGCGAGAGCTGGATTTCGACTCGACGGTTCTGCGCCCTGCCGGCGTCGCTCGCGTTCGAGGCGACGGGCCTGGTCTCGCCGAAGCCAGTGACCGCGAAGCGGCGCTGATCGACACCCTGGGCGTTGAGGTAGTTCGCCACCGACAGCGCACGCCGCTGCGACAGGTCGAAATTGTGGCTGTCGCTGCCCGTCGAATCGGTGTGTCCGTAGACATCCACCAGAGTCTGCCGATAGCGCTTCAGGACCAGCGCCACGGAATTGAGCACCGGGTAGAAGTCCGACCTGATCGCATCCTGGTCGACCCCGAAGGTGATGTCGGACGGCATGTTGAGGATGATTTGGTCGCCGACGCGCGTGACGCTGACGCCGGTACCCTGAAGCTGAGCGCGAAGCTCGGCCTCGTTCTTGTCCATCGTCGCGCCGATCGCGCCGCCCGCGAGCGCTCCGACGCCAGCGCCGATCAGAACGGCATTTCGCTGCGCGACCTTACTGCCGCCGACAGCCATGCCAGCCAGCGCGCCAAGACCTGCGCCGAGCGCAACTCCACCAGCGGTGTTGGAGATCTTCTGCTCGCCCGTATACGGATCTGTGGTGCAGGCCCCCAGAAAAGCCGCGGCAGCAACCACGGCGACGACCTTCGTCCTCATTCAGAACCCCCTCACTTGCGCAGCCCAAAATCGTGCGCGCGAATCCCTTCGCGACGGTTTCTAGCTTAGATTACGGCAAAAACCGGATCGAGGCCCCCCTCGCCCTCGTTCATCAACATGGAATTCTCGGGACACCTGCCACGAGACAGAACTTGGCCGATCGGCTTCGGCCAGGGGACAGCCGAAGTCGTGCCCTGAGTGACCGCCGCCGGCGAGCGGCGATCATGGGTAAGCGGCTTTGCTTGGAACTATTCTTGCGGGTCAGAACGAACGCGGCGGCACAAACAGGCACACCGTCCGACCGCTGTCAGAGCCGGCAACCGAGCACCAGTGAAACTCTCCGTCCGGAGAATCCCTCAGCCGCGCATCCCGATATCCCAGGACCTCGCCGGTCCTTTGGATGACATAGCCCTCCGGACGCTCCCGGACTGCGGTCTGAGGCACAGCTCGGCAATCGAACCCCGCACAGCAGGAGAACGGGTACTTCCATCCGTTCGGCTGGGCAGCGGTCGGCAGAGCATCATGAGCGACGGCCGAAGTGGCAGTGGCAGCAACTCCGGAGCAGGACAGGACCCAGACAGCGACAAGGCGCAGGACGCGGGGGGAACGCGTATGGCCTTTTTGGCGGAGAGCAGTTTCAGAGTGCATGTGGCTCATTCCTGTGAAACGAGGTCATCAAGCGCAGAGCTTGCCCGTCCCGGAATGTGTCCTCCCGAGGCCCCGTTCGGCGCCATTACGCCGCAAGGCCCTCTCACTCTTCTCCCCTAACCCGCGCAGGCTAGAACCAGCGATGATCGGTGCGAAAACTGTGCTGCACCGGATCACAAAGCAGATTTTCTGCGCACCCGAACCGGCAAACGCACGCCGGCTACGTTAACTCACAACGTTGAAGAAGGTTTCATACCTTTCGGTAAGGATAGGCTGAAGCGCCGGAGCCGAACTCTGCAGCGCTTCAAATGTTCGCGAAACGGCGAACTCAGTCGATGTCGGCGACGGTTTCCCCGGCGCCGCCGTCGATGCGATGCGAGAGCGACGCTTCCATGAAGTCATCGAGGTCGCCATCCAGCACGTCCGAGGGGCTGGTGCTCTCCACGCCGGTGCGAAGATCCTTCACCAATTGATACGGCTGCAGCACGTAGGAACGGATCTGGTGCCCCCAGCCGATGTCGGTTTTGGCCGCCTCAGTGGCGTTCGCCTCCGCCTCGCGCTTCTTGAGCTCCTCCTCATAAAGTCGGGAGCGCAGCATGTCCCACGCCTTGGCGCGGTTCTTGTGCTGCGAGCGCTCGGCCTGGCAGGCGACGGCGATGCCCGTCGGGATATGGGTGATGCGCACGGCCGAGTCGGTCGTATTCACGTGCTGGCCGCCGGCGCCCGAGGAACGATAGGTGTCGATGCGCACATCTGACTCGGGAATCGCTATGTCGATCGTATCATCGATGACCGGATAGACCCAGACGCTGGCGAACGAGGTGTGACGGCGCGCATTGCTGTCGTAGGGCGAGATGCGCACCAGGCGATGCACGCCCGATTCGGTCTTCATCCAGCCATAGGCGTTGTGACCCTTGATCAGCACGGTCGCCGACTTGATGCCCGCCTCTTCGCCGTCGTGCATTTCGAGCACCTCGATCTTGAAGCCGCGGCGCTCGGCCCAGCGCGAATACATGCGCAAGAGCATAGAGGCCCAGTCCTGGCTCTCGGTACCGCCCGCTCCGGCATGCACTTCAAGATAGGTGTCGTTGGCGTCGGCCTCGCCCGAGAGCAGAGTCTCGATCTGACGCGCCTTGATCTCGCCGGAGAGCGACCGGATGGCCGTCTCCGCCTCGGAAACGATGCTCTCGTCGCCTTCTTCTTCGCCGAGTTCGATGAGGCCGACATTGTCCTCGAGCGCCTGCGAGAGCCGCCGGATGGATCTGATTCCATCGTCCAGGCTCTGGCGCTCGCGCATCAGTTTCTGCGCTTCCTGGGGGTCGTTCCAGAGGCTCGCGTCTTCGGCGCGGCTGTTAAGGTAGTCCAGTCTCTTTAGGGCTGCATCCCAGTCAAAGATGCCTCCTCAGCAGGCTTATGGCCTGCTTGATTTCGTCGACAAGCTTCTCGGTCTCTGCACGCATGGCAGTAAGCGATCCTTCCGATCTGCGGAGATTATCAGTGGGGCGCGGACCATATTCAGGTGCCGCTGCTCTGTAAAGCTATCTAGGTCCTGAGAGAGGCGGATCAATACAGACCGCCGCCGCCCTCGCTGATCGCCTTGCTGGCCTGGGGCGAAAGCTCCTCTGCCGAGATGCCCCCGTCGTCCATGCCGATGACCCAATAGCTGTCGGCCGGCCCAGTGCCGGGCTTGAAGGCCTCGATAATCGTGCCGCCCTCGCCCTCGGCGGCCTGCATGCCCGTCTTGCGGTTGATGGCGATGAGCTTCATGCCGTCAGGTACGTGGAAATCGACAACCGGCTGGTCCTTAAGCGCCTCAGCCATAAACTCCTTGAAGATCGGCGCCGCGAGGCCGCCGCCCGTTGCGCCCTTGCCGAGCGACTGCGGCTTGTCGAAGCCCATGTAGAGACCGACCACCAGATTGGGGGTGTAGCCCATGAACCAAGCGTCCTTCTCGTCATTGGTGGTGCCGGTCTTGCCGGCAATCGGCCGTCCCAACTCGGAGAGCGTGACAGCCGTACCGCGCTGCACCACACCCTCCATCATGGAGGTGATCTGGTAGGCGGTCATCGGGTCGAGCACCTGCTCGGCATTGTCGATGAGTTCGGGCTCCTGCTGTTCTGCCCATTCCTCGGCAACGCAGCCCTCGCAACCTCGCTCGTCGTGCTTGAACACGGTCTTGCCGTAGCGGTCCTGGATGCGGTCGACGAGCGACGGCTTGATCTGTCTGCCGCCGTTGGCCATCACCGAATAGGCGGAGACCATGCGCATCACGGTCGTCTCGCCCGATCCAAGCGACATGGCGATGTGCGGCGGCATCTTGTCATAGACGCCGAACCGCTCGGCATATTCGGCGACGAGTTTCATGCCCATGTCATTGGCGAGGCGCACGGTCATCAGGTTGCGCGAGCGCTCGATGCCCTGCCGCAGCGTGGATGGACCGGCCGCCTTGCCGTCGTAGTTTTTCGGCGTCCAGGTCTGGTTGCCGATATGGATGGTGACCGGCCCGTCCATGATCACCGAAGCCGGCGTGTAGCCATTGTCGAGCGCGGCCGCATAGACGATCGGCTTGAAAGACGAACCCGGCTGTCGCTGGGCCTGGGTAGCGCGATTGAACTCGGACTCGGAGTAGGAGAAGCCGCCGACCATAGCCAGGACGCGGCCGGTATGCGGGTCCATCGCGACAAGGCCGCCTGAGACCTCCGGCACCTGGCGCAGCATGTAGCCGTCCTTGCTTGTCTTCTCCTCGACGAAGATCACATCGCCCGGCTTGAGCACATCGGCCGGCGAATCCGCCTTGACGCGCTTGCCGTCGACGACATGACGCATTGCGAAGCTCATGTCCTCCTTGGAGACGGTGCTGGTGATGCGCTCCTCGGAGAGTTTGCCGGACACCTCGCGCTTCGGTTGCAGGCCGATGGTCAGCCCCGACTTGTCCGCATCGATCACGACAGCGAGCTTCCACTCGGGCACGTCGTCAAGCTTCTTTATTTCGCCCAGCGGTACGCCCCAGTCGCCGGCCATATCGATGTGCTTATAGGGACCGCGATAGCCGCGCAGACGATCGTACTTCAGAAGACCATTCTGCATCGCCCGACGCGCGATGCGCTGCATTCTCGGGTCGAGCGTAGTCCGTACCGAGAGGCCGCCTTCGTACAGCGCGGTCTCGCCATAGCGGGCGATGATCTCGCGGCGCACCTCTTCGGTGAAATACTCGCTCGCGAACACGTATCCGCCATTGCGGCGCGGCGTGACGCCAAGCGGCTCGCCCTTGGCCTTCACACCTTCCTCGCGCGAGACGTAGCCGTTCTCGACCATCTGGTCGATCACCCAGTTGCGGCGCTCGATCGCGCGGTCGGCGTATCGGAAGGGATGATAGTTGGACGGACCCTTCGGAAGCGCCGCAAGGTAGGCGGCTTCGGCCACGGTGAGTTCGTTGACCGACTTGTCGAAATAGGTCAGCGCAGCGCCGGCTATGCCATAGGCGCCAAGCCCGAAGAAAATCTCGTTGAGATAAAGCTCGAGGATGCGATCCTTGGAATAAGCCTGCTCGATCCGGAATGATAGCAGCATTTCGCGGACCTTGCGGTCGTAGGTCTGGCTGGCGTTGAGCAGGAAATTCTTCGCCACCTGCTGGGTTATGGTCGAGGCGCCGACCGGGCGACGGCCGGAACCGGCGTTGCGGACATTGGTGACGACCGCCCGGAACAACCCGGTCACGTCGATGCCGGGATGTTTGTAGAAATTCTTGTCCTCGGCCGAAAGGAAGGCCGCCTTGACGCGGTCAGGCACCGCCTGGATCGGCAGGTACAATCGCCGCTCACGCGCGAACTCGCCCATGAGCGAGCCGTCCACAGCATGGACGCGGGTGGTGACGGGGGGCTCGTAATTGGCGAGCACCTCATAATCCGGCAAGTCCTTGGCCAGATGGGCAATATACATCGCCACGCCGCCCGCCACGAGCAGCGCGAGCATGGTGCCCACGCCAAAGAAATAGCCGATGAGACGAATCATTTCCTCTCCAGAACTAGGTTCGGCCGTTAGGTTGGTCCCCCGGGGCATCGGCAAAGCAAACCGGCCTACCCTGGCGTGACATACCCTTGTCGCCGCCATGTGGACAAAATGGGGCAGACGACGCGTGCAATTTGCGACCGTCCCCGGAATATCCTGTTATGCGGCTCCGCCGCAACGAACGTTTCGTTACGGTCCATTAGATTCACCCGCCTGCCTGTTTGGCGGCGGCGAACTTGGCAATCGCGTCGGCGATCGAGGAAATGGCCTTGCCGCGCCATTCGGGATCGCGCAACTGCGCCTCGTCCTTGGGATTGGAGAGATAGCCGAGTTCGACCAGCACTGAAGGGATGTCGGGTGCCTTCAGCACCTTGAAGCCGGCGAAACGATGAGGATTGTTGATCACGCCCACGCTGTCGGAGAGTTCGCCGACCAGGGTCTTGGCGAATCGGATTGAGAATCCGTGAGTCTCGCGGCGGATCAGGTCGACCAGGATGTCCACGACCTCCTGATTCTCTTCCTCGACCGGCATGCTGGCGAGTTGGTCGGACAGGTTTTCTCGGTCGGCGAGTGCTTGCGCCTCTGCGTCCGAGGCCTTGTCCGAGACCGTATAGACAGTCGCGCCCCGGATCCCCTTCAGCCGGATCGTGTCGGCGTGGATCGATATGAAGAGGTCCGCGCCGCGCTGGCGGGCAATGCGCACGCGGTCGTCCAGGCGCAGGAATTCGTCGCTGGTGCGGGTCAGATGAACCTCGTATCGGTTCTCCTGGCGAAGCTTGGCGGCAAGCTCCAGAGCGAACGCCAGCGTGATCTGCTTCTCGACCGTACCGTTCACGCCTTCGGCGCCACCGTCGATGCCGCCGTGACCGGGGTCGATGACCACGGTAAACGGTTTAGCCGTATGCGCCGAATCCGCTGCCACCCTTCCCTCTTTGGCCGCGGCGGCCGTCGAGCCGGTTGTCGCCGCCTGATCGGCAAGCGCCGCCTCGAACTGCTGGTCGCTGGCGGCGGCGATGTCGAGCGCCAGCCGATAGCCTTGCCCATGCTCGTCCGGAAGGACCTGGGCGTCCTCGACGGTAAACGGTCCCTTGGTGGCGAGGATCACGCGCGCCCTACCCTCGCCGGCGGCGCCATAGCGGACATCCTTGACCAGGCCGAGCGGCTTCAGTGCTTCTGGCTCGAACACGAAGCGCGTCTCGGGCAACTCTACAACCAGCTGGTGCGGCCCGCGCAGCAGCATCCAGTGTAGATCGGGCTCTGCGTCAAAATGGATCACGACGCGCATGCGGGTTGCGTCGCCCGCCATCGTGAAGTCGCGCGCCGTAAGATTTTGGGCAGATGCGCCGGAGACAAAACTGACCGTCGCTGCCAAAACCGTGACGATTACGGCGAAAAATGCCGAATATGCTTTTGTGCAACGAAGACATTCTTGGGCGCTACGCATGAAAAACCTGCCCGAACCGCGCGTGATGATCTGCGGCCCCAGGGGGCATGCGTGGCTCACTTAACGACTGGTATGCAGATAAGGTTAACCAACCTTTGCGATCCGCCCACTGCGATCCCATATTCAACGGCGGGCAATCGCAATGCGGGGTTGCCATAAAGTCGGCCAAATCATAAAAGCGATGTCGGTACACTGCCATGCCCGGCGACCGGTGCCGCTCGTTGGAGCGCATCAGGCTGGAAGCAAATGCGGCTGTTAGCCCCGTCCGTGCAGGCGTGTCCGCAGAAGAATTCGTCCCGGGTCAGACGGCTCGCCGCCATCCGGTGCGTTCGCAAAACGGCGGAATCAGTTTCCGCCGGCTCGACATGAGCAAACAAGCTGGTCCGGTTACTCGGGCCTTGGTTCAAGAGGATCCGCTACGCCCACAATGCTTTCTAACGCGCTCACGGAAAGGACCGCTAAGTACCGCGCCAGCAAGGCGGCGGGCGGTAGCTCCGTTTGGCGTCGGCGGCGGCAGGCGGACGACAATAAGACCGTAGCGCAGACACTACCGCTCGCGGGGCCATGCCTGGCATTGCCTCCTGGCGGTGTTCGTGCGCCCGGCAGGATAAGACATAATGCCCAACAAGATGCTTATAGATGCCTCCCACCCGGAGGAGACGCGGGTCGTCGTCGTACACGGTAACCGCATCGAAGAGTTCGATTTCGAATCACAAGACAAGAAGCAGCTCAAAGGAAACATCTACCTCGCCCGGGTGACCCGGGTCGAACCGTCCCTTCAGGCTGCCTTCGTCGAATATGGCGGGAACCGGCACGGCTTCCTCGCCTTCAGTGAAATCCATCCCGATTACTATCAGATCCCGGTCGCCGACCGGCAGGCCCTGCTTCGCGCCGAAGCCGAGGCCGCGGAGGACGAGGACGAGGATGGCGACAGCGAGGAGCGCCGCGGTCGCAGCAGACGCCGCCGGCGCGGCCGTGATCGCGGACGGGAAGACGAGACCTCCGCATCGTCGGCCGAAGAGGCCTCGGCCGGCGAGGACGCCGCTGCTGGCGAAGATGCCGGCGAGTCCGAGCAGCCCGGGGATGATGGAGAGCCGGCATCCCAGGAGGCAGAGCGCGCTTCCGGCGAGGTAGAGCAGGCTTTGGGCGAGGCCGAAGGCGGCGCCGCGGGCGAGCAGGGCGTCGCCGGGATCGCTGAGGCTGCTGCTTCCCCCGAGCAGGCGGAAGGTGAAGACGGCGAGCCATCCGAAGGGCGGCAGAGCATAGCAGCGGCCGTCGAAGCCGATGTGATCTCTGAGCCGGTCGAGACCGAAGTGGTCTCCGAGGCTGTGGAGACGGAGACCGTCTCGGAAGCCTCGAACAGCGATGCCGACGAAGCACTGCCTCGCGCCCCCGCAGAGATCGAGGAAGTCGCCGATTCCAACGGCGACGAGGAGCAGGAGATCGAATCGGTCGGTGCCGAGGACGCGCTGGAGGAGGTCCAGAGCCGGCGCCGGCCTATGCGTCGCCAGTACAAGATCCAGGAAGTGATCAAGCGCCGGCAGATCCTGCTGGTCCAGGTCGTCAAGGAAGAGCGCGGCAACAAGGGCGCCGCACTCACCACCTATCTCTCGCTTGCCGGTCGCTATTCCGTGCTTATGCCGAACACCGCGCGAGGCGGCGGCATCTCCCGCAAGATCACCAACGTCCAGGACCGCAAGCGCCTCAAGGAGATCGTGCAGGAGTTGGAGGTTCCGCAGGGCATGGGGGTCATCCTCCGCACTGCCGGCGAGAGCCGCACCAAGGCCGAGATCCGGCGCGACTACGAATATCTGATGCGGCTCTGGGAGAACGTCCGCACCCTCACGCTGCAATCGACCGCCCCTACCCTCGTCTATGAGGAGGGCAGCCTGATCAAGCGCTCCGTGCGCGACCTCTACAACAAGGACATCGACGAGATCATCGTCTGCGGCGACGAGGGCTACCGCGAGGCCAAGGACTTCATGCGCATGCTGATGCCGAGCCACGCCAAGGTGGTTCAGCCCTATCGCGACACCACGCCGATCTTCGTGCGCTACGGCGTCGAGGCGCAACTCGACAAGATGCTGCAGCCCCAGGTCACGCTGAAGTCGGGCGGATACCTCATCATCAACCAGACCGAGGCGCTGGTTTCGATCGACGTGAACTCCGGGCGCTCGACGCGCGAGCACTCGATCGAGGAGACGGCGCTTCACACCAACCTGGAAGCGGCGGAGGAAATCGCCCGCCAGCTCAGGCTGCGCGACCTTGCGGGTCTCATCGTCATCGACTTCATCGACATGGAGGAGAACCGCAACAACCGCGCGGTCGAGAAGAAGCTCAAGGATTGCCTGAAGAACGATCGCGCCCGCATTCAGCTCGGCCGGATCTCGCATTTCGGCCTGATGGAGATGTCGCGCCAGCGCATCCGGGCGAGCGTGCTCGAATCGACGATGAAGCCCTGCCCGCATTGCGGCGGCACCGGCCATGTCCGCTCCGATTCTTCGGTGGCGCTCCTGGTGGTGCGCGGCATCGAGGAGTTCCTGCTCAAGGACTCGCGCTGCCATATCATCGTCAGGACGCCGGCTTCTACGGCCATGTACGTTCTCAACCACAAGCGCAGCACCCTTACGGAACTGGAGGCGCGCTTCGGCCTGACGATCACCATCGAAGCGGACGAAACGGTCGGGCCGCAGCATTTCGCCGTCGTGCGCGGCGCAGTCGCCGAGAAGCCGCTGGTTCCGCTCGCTCCGGCGACCCCGATGATGGCGCCGGAGATCGAAGACGTAGAAGTCTTCGAAGAGGAAGAGACGGAAGAGGAGGCGACGGCGGAGCGCGAAGAGTCGCATAGGCACGCCGACGACGAGCACCGCAGCGAGCGGCGCAAGCGCAAGCGCCGCCGTCGGCGCGGTGGACGCGACCGCGATCGGGATCATGCCCAGACGCATGCAGAGACTGCCCAGGCCGATCAGGCGGACGATGCCGTTGCCGCCTCGGAGGCCGCCGAGGAAGAGTTCGCTGGCGAGGAAGGATATGCCGGGCCTCCTGCTGGAGGCGAGGAAGGCGAGCGGAAGAAGCGCCGTCGCGGCAAGCGAGGCGGCCGCCGCAATCGCGGCGAGGGCGAGCAGGCGGCGGATTCCGAACTGGTTGAGGCCCACTCGGAGGAGGCCGAGACCGCGGACGCTGCGTCGGTGGAGGCCGAGACGGCTGACGCAGAATCTGCGGAGGCCGCAGCAGACCTGCCGCAGGTTTCTGCTGAACTTGCCGAGCCCGCGGACGCCTCTGCGTCGGACAGCGAAGAGCCAGCTGGCGCGGACACGGTGATTGCCGATGCCCCCATCGCCGAGGCTCCGAAGAGGACACGGCGGGCGCCGACGCGCAGGAAGGCCGCGGCGGAAGCCGAGGCCGCGCCTGAGAGCGTTTCAGCCGAGGCGGAAACAGCCGCCGGCGAGAAGAAGCCGGCAAGGCGCTCCCGCAAGAAGGCTGCCGCCGAGCCGGAGGCCGTTACGGCTGTCGAAGCGGCACCTCCTGCGGAAGAGCCGACTTCCGAAGCCGCTGCCGTCTCGAGCGAAGGCGGGGACGGACTGGATTCGGCCGCCGAACCGGTTGCCGCCACGGAGGCGGCCGCGCAGTCGACCGCCGCCCAACCCGCTCCGGCATCGGACGAGGCCGAACCTGCGGTGGAGACCAATTCCCAAAGGCCTTCGCAGTCTGCGCCGGTCGCGGCGGAACCTGCCCCCAACCGCCCCAAGAAGACGGGCTGGTGGCAGCGCAAGGGGTTTTTCTGATCGCCGCAAACTGACGCGAGAACAATGTAGGCCGGCGGGGCTGTGGCTCCGCCGGCCTTATCATTTTGACCATCCTCTCAATCCGATCCGGCTGCTGCACCTTTCAGTCGGCTTCGAGCCTATTGATGCCTTCTCGAAATCCGGAAGGCCATCTACAGCTTCACAGTAGGCTCCCGCGCCCAAAGCCGGAGCTTCGAGCAGGCTTCGATGAACGGCGAAATGTCGGCCTTGGAAGCCAGGGGTATCACGCCCTCGTCGGGTTCTACACCGGCCTTGTCGAGCAGCGGCTGCGCTGCCGCGACGTAGCCTATGAACTTGCAATGTGCGAAGGCGTCCGCCACGAAGTCCCGCGTGGCAGCCTCCTTGGTAAGTTTCTCCGCGCCTTCCGGACTGACGATGAGGGCGACGGCGTCGTAGAGCACGGACGGGCCGCCGTCGATCATCTGCTTGCCTTCGATGTGACTGCCGTCGGACGCTTCGACGCCTCCCACACGGGGGGCAACGATCTCCATCGTCGCCCCTTCCTTGGCCAGCGCAGTCTCAAGATCGCTGACAAGAGTCGCATCGCAACCGTCGCTGACCAGTACGCCGACCTTGCGTCCCTTGAAGCTTTCCGGGCCGTTCTTGATGATCGACAGAGGGTCCGAAGGCGGAAGGTCGTCCCGCGGCTCCACCGCGGGATCGGCCCGCTTAGGTAGTTTCCTGATCCCAAGCTTTTCGGCGACGGTCTCGGCCAGCCCTTCGTCGATGTTGAGCAGATGCGAGACCATCCGCTCGCGGATACTCGGCGTCTCCACCTTGGACAGTTCGAAGGTAAGCGCCATAGCGATATGGCGCTGCTCCGTCACGGTCTGGCTGACAAAGAACTGCCGCGCCTGGCTGTAGTGGTCGGCGAAACTTTCGGCGCGCAGCCTCACCTTCTGGCCTTCCTCCTGATTCGGGAAGGTTCGGAAACCCTTTTGCGGATTCTCCCGCGGCCCCATTCCCCACGAGTTCGGCTCATAGTTGGCGCGCCCCACCGGATTGCGCATGGCCATGTGGCCGTCTTGCTGGAAGTGGTGGAACGGACATTTGGGGGCATTGATGGGGATATGTGTGAAGTTTGGGCTGCCAAGCCGCTTCAACTGGGTATCGAGATAGGAGAAGTTGCGCCCCTGCAGCAGTGGGTCGTTCGAAAAATCAATGCCGGGGGGCACGTTCTGCGTCATAAAGGCGACCTGCTCGGTCTCAGCGAAGAAATTGTCCGGCATGCGGTCGAGGACGAGCCGGCCCACGGGCATCGCCTTGATGATCTCCTCGGGAATGATTTTGGTCGGGTCGAGAATGTCGAAATCGAACGAGTCCGCGAAATTCTGATCGAACAGTTGGACGCAAAGCTCCCATTCCGGAAAGTTGCCCGACTGGATGGCATCCCAGAGATCCCGTCGATGGAAGTCGGGTTCAGCGCCGTTTATCTTGACCGCCTCGTTCCAGACTACCGACTGCAATCCGAGTTTCGGCTTCCAGATGAATTTGACGAAGGTCGACTCGTTCTTCGCGTTGACGAACCTGAACGTGTGGACGCCGAAGCCTTCCATGAAGCGGAAGGAGCGCGGGATCGCGCGGTCCGACATCACCCACATGATCATGTGCATGCTTTCCGGGGTTAGGGAGATGAAGTCCCAGAAATTGTCGTGAGCCGACTGCGCCTGCGGGAACGCCCGATCCGGCTCGGGCTTCACCGAGTGGATGACGTCAGGGAACTTGATCGCGTCCTGGATGAAAAAGACGGGTATGTTGTTGCCGACGAGGTCCCAGTTGCCTTCCTGGGTGTAGAGCTTCACCGCGAAACCGCGGACATCCCGTGCAAGGTCGAACGACCCTTTCGAACCGGCCACGGTCGAAAAGCGCACGAAGGCCGGAGTCCGCTCGCCGGCTCGCTGGAAGATGTCAGCGCGGGTGTACTTCGCCAGCGACTCGTAGGTTTCGAAATAGCCGTGGGCGCCGTAGCCCCGCGCATGCACCACGCGCTCGGGAATGCGCTCGTGGTCGAAGTGAAAGATCTTCTCGCGGAAATGAAAATCCTCGATCAGCGTCGGGCCACGCTGGCCCACCCGCAAAGAATTCTGGTCATCGGAAATAGGCGCGCCCTGCGCGGTCGTCAGCACTTCGGTGGCGCCGTCGGTCACCTGGTGCAGTTCGCCGCCGTTGCCGCGGGAAAGCTCCTGATCGTGGATCGTGGCCTTAGCTCCGCGGGCGCTCCCATTCGAGGCGGAGGCTTTGCTGTTCCTGCTGGACTTTGCCATGTGCTTCCCTATCGGTTGTGATGCTTGGGGGCGTCGTTGTTGCTTGCGCCGGCCAGAAACACGCAGAATGGATTGGGTCGCGGCGTTGGGAGGCCATTCGCTTTCCGGTCAGGGAAGATCGCAAGCGGGAGACCAACCAACGCCTGATGCGTCACTATGTTCCCGCAGGAGTTGCAGCGGCCTTGAGCGTCCGGCTGGAACTCGTCACCCCGCTTCCTGGACTCCGATCGGATGACACCAGAAATGTCGCCTCCACGCGACAGGGCCAGGGCGGGTTGCAGCCGTATCTAGGCGGCAGTCACAATCAGGCGGACCGCTCTCGACGGTCCGGCGACGGCCCGAGTAAGGGCGATTGTCAGCAGGAATTTGGCTAGGCCAACCAGCGCTCGATTCGGTCGAGTGCCTCGATCATGTCCTCGTGCCGGCCGGCATAGGAGAAGCGCATGAAGCGGCTGCCCTGAGCCAGGTCGAAGTCGCGCCCCGGAGTGGCCGCAACATAAGCTTCGGCAAGCATGCGCCTTGCGAAAGCCATGCTGTCATTGGTGAGCTTCGAGACGTCACAGAAGGCATAGAACGCGCCGTCCATTGGCGCCGCTAGCGAAAAGCCGAGTTCCGGCAGCCGGCGCATCAGCAGGTCGCGGTTCGTAGAATACCGCGCCTTCACCACATCGAGGTCAGCGCTCACTCCGAACGCCTCGATTGCGGCGATCTGCGAAAGCTCCGGCGGCGAGATGTAGAGGCTCTGCTGGATCCGCTCGACCGGGCGGACCAGCGCCTCGGGCAGAACCATCCAGCCGATTCGCCAACCCGTCATGCAGTAGTATTTGGAGAAGGAGTTGATGACGGTGACATCGTCGTCGAGCGACAGCGCGGTCACATCCGGGCCGACGAAATTCAGCCGATGATAGATCTCGTCCGAGATGACCGAGATGCCTAGTCTCTTCGCTGTTTCAAGCAGGTCGCGCATGGCGTCTTCGGGCACGACGGCGCCGGTCGGATTCGCGGGGCTCGCGAACAGCAGTCCTTTGAGCTTATGGCGCTTGCTGGCCTCCTGAAGCTGTTCGGCGGTGAGGTAGGGGGCGTCCTCCATCTCGATCTCGACCACCTCGATCCCGAGCGCGGTCATGATGTTGCGATAGGCCGGATAGCCGGGCGAGGCGATCGCCACTGCATCGCCGGGATCGAACATCGCCAGGAAGACCAGGTTGAAAGCCGCTGAAGACCCGGTGGTTGCGACGACGCGCTCCACAGGAACCTCAATGCCATAATGCTCAAGATAGTGCCGCGCGACAGCGGAGCGGAATGCGACGGTGCCGAGCGCGTCGGTATAACCGATGTTGCCGTCGCGCAGTGCCCTTGCCGCTGCTTCCCTGACCGCGGCCGGAGCAGGATCCGACGGCTGGCCCACCGCCATCGAGATGACCGGGGCCCCGGCCGCCTTCAACCGATTTGCTTCGGCAAGCACATCCATTGCATGGAACGGCTCGACCTGACCGCGCCGGGAAACCAACACCATTCTTGCGTCCTGCACCTTGTTCCTCTGCCCGCCACGCCGCACAAATGCCCGAAAGGTATGAGGATCACAAGTTGATGAAAATCGGAGCATATCCTTTGCTTGCGCACCGCGCTCGGATAGCACTTGTTCCCGACATGTCGGAATCTCATCCTCGGGGGAAATTTTCGATGCCAGGCCGGTTGATGAGTGCCCTTGTCGCGGCCGCGCTCGTTGCCGCCTCCTGCCTGCCATCGCATGCGCAGCGGCGAATCCCGCTCGTGCGCGACGCCGAGATTGAAGCGCTGGTGCGCGACTATGCCCGGCCGATCTTCAAGGCGGCGGGGCTGTCCAAGGCGGGCGTGGAGATCATCCTCGTCAACGACCAGAGCTTCAACGCCTTCGTTGCCGGCCGGCGGATGTTCATCAACACCGGCGCGCTGCTCCAGGCGGAGACGCCGAACGAGATCATCGGCGTGATCGCGCATGAGGCAGGGCATCTGGCGGGCGGCCACCAGGAGCGCCTCAGGGATCAGATCGCCCGCGCGCAGACGATGGCCATCGTCGGCAGCCTGCTCGGCCTTGGCGCCATCGCAGCGGGAGCGGCGACCGATTCGCGAGAGCTTGCGGGCGCCGGAGGCGGCATCATGATGGGCGGTGGCGAGGCGGCCAGGCGCAGCCTTCTCGGCTACCAGCGCAGCGAGGAGACCACCGCCGATCGCTCCGCGATCACCTATCTCCAAGCAACCGGCCAATCGGCCAAGGGCATGCTCAAGACGTTCGAGCGCTTCCAGAGCGCCCTTGCGCTGTCCGGAACGAAGATCGACCCCTATCGGGTCAGCCATCCGGCCCCGCGTGACCGAATCGCCAACCTCCAGGCCCTAGCGACCGCCAGCAATTACTACGATGTCGTGGATCCCCCTGCCCTGCAGCAGCGCCATGACATGATGCGCGCCAAGATCGCAGTGTACACCCAGGGACAGGCCGGAGCAGCGCGGCTGCTTCGCAAAGGTGGCGACGGCCTCGCGGCGCAGTATGGCGACGCGATGGCGACCCATCTCTACGGCAATCTGCAGTCCGCGGTGAAGAAGGCAGATGCGCTAGTCAAGGCACAGCCGAAGAACCCGTACTTCCACGAACTGAATGGCGACGTGCTGATGAAGGCGAACAAGCCTGCGCAGGCGGCGGAAGCCTACCGCAACGCCGTTCGCCTGGATCCCGCCAAGTCGGGGCTGCTCAGGATCGCACTCGGGCAGGCGCTTATCGCAACCGGCGATCCGGCCTCGCTCAACAAGGCGCTGACGGAGCTCGAGGCTGGTCTCGAGCGCGACCGCGAGAACCCGACTGGCTACCGCTATCTGGCGCAGGCTTATGGCCAACTCGGCAATATCCCCGAAGCGGAACTGGCGACAGCCGAGGGTTACTACTACTCCGGTGCCTTCCAGGACGCGAAAGTCATGGCGGCCCGTGCCCAGTCGAAGATGAAGCGCGGCTCGCCTGGATGGGTGCGCGCCCAGGACATCATCAACTTCAAGACACCGAAATCAAACAAGAACTAGCGACGCGCAGTGCAGCCGAATCGCATTGGAGACCGGACCTGATGAACAAGGCAATCCTGCTGGGCACGACCGGGCTGGCTGCGGCCTTCGCGATGCTGGCCATCGGCTTCGCGGCCGGAAAGACCGGAACGGCTTCTGACGATCCGCCCCGACCACAGATCGTGGCCGAGGCCGGTCTCGACCGTGGCAAGGTTGAGCAGATCGTGCGCGACTATCTTCTGGCCAACCCGGAAGTGATGCTTGAGGTGCAGACCGCCCTCGAGGACAAGCAGAAGCAGGAGTTGCAACTCGCCGCCCTCAAGGTCATCGACGATTCCAAGAACGAGATCTTCAATTCGGTGCATGACGGCGTCGTCGGCAATCCGAACGGGAAGATCACGATCGTCGAGTTCTACGATTACAACTGCGGCTTCTGCAAACGCGCGCTGCAGGACATGGTCGACCTGACCAAGAGCAACCCGGATCTCCGCTTCGTCCTCAAAGAGTTCCCGATCCTAGGACCGGATTCGCAGAAGGCCCACATGGTTTCGCAGGCGTTCCTTAAGCTGATGCCGGACAAATATGGCGAGTTCCACAATGCGCTGCTGGGCGGGCAGGGACGCGCCACGGAAGAAAGCGCAATAAGGCTTGCCGTTTCGCTCGGCGCCAACGAGGCGCAACTGCGCGATGCAATGAACGACCCGCAGATCCGCGAGACCTTCGCAAGCACCTACGAACTCGCCAACAGGCTCTCGATCACCGGCACCCCTTCCTATGTGGTGGGCAAGGAAGTGGTGTACGGTGCACTCGGACGCGACGTGCTCGCCGAAAGAATTGCCGAGGCTACGGCCTGTCTGGAAGCGTCTTGCTGATTCCTGCCTCTTGCCAAGTCGCAAGAGCAGGGGTGAAAGACGCCAACGCTCTTTCCGGGATCGGACTTGCCGTTTATAGAGGGCGCCTGCGCGGTTGGGGAATCCAGGCCGCGCGGATCGGGGTCTAGTCATTGAAGACAGTTTACGTTCTCAACGGTCCTAATTTGAACATGCTGGGCAAGCGCGAGCCCGGCATCTATGGCGGCATGACGCTCGCCGAGATCGAGACGCTGTGCACGAAGGCGGCTGAGCCGCTGGGTCTTGCCGTGGAGTTCCGCCAGTCCAATCATGAAGGTGATCTGGTCGACTGGCTGCACGAAGCGGCCGACAATGCATTCGGCGTTGTCCTCAATGCAGGCGCATATACGCACACTTCAGTCGCGCTTCACGACGCAATCCGCGCCATCGCGCCGCTGCCGGTGATTGAAGTACATCTTTCCAATATCCACGCGCGAGAGGCGTTCCGCCACAAGTCGATGATCGCGCCGGTCGCTATAGGCATGATATGCGGCTTCGGCCCGACCGGGTATTCGCTCGCGATCCAGGCACTCGCTGCCCGGCTCTAACGCCACGCATCAAGAAGGGGAAAAGGGCTCACATGTCGACAAAGAAAACGGATGTTGATCAGCAACTCATCCGCGATCTGGCCGGGATTCTAAACGATACGAATCTCTCGGAAATCGAAGTCGAGCTCGGCGATCTTAAGCTGCGCGTCGCACGTCATGCCACCCCGGTCCATGCCATTGCACAAGCCGTTCCGGCACCGCTTCCCGTCCCGGCCGCCGCCGCGCCGGCTGCCGCTGCGGTGCCCGTAGCGGCCGGCAGCGAGGCCTCCAAGAACGCGGTCACCTCCCCCATGGTGGGCACCGCTTATCTCGCGCCCTCGCCGGATGCGAAGCCGTTCGTCGAGATCGGCCAGACGGTTCGCGAAGGCCAGACCCTGCTGATCATCGAGGCCATGAAGACGATGAATCAAATCCCCTCGCCCCGCTCCGGCGTGGTGACGGCGATCCTCGTCGAAGACGCGCAGCCGGTAGAATACGGCATGCCGCTCATCGTCATCGACTAGGCCGCGAGAGCAGATGTTCCACAAGATCCTCATCGCCAACCGGGGCGAAATCGCTCTCAGGGTGCTCCGCGCCGCCAAGGAATTGGGCATCAAGACGGTCGTCGTCCATTCGACCGCCGACGCCGACGCCATGCACGTGCGGCTGGCTGACGAAAGCGTCTGCATAGGCCCGCCGCCGTCGCGCGAGAGCTACCTCAACATCCACCAGATCGTGGCGGCCTGCGAGATCACCGGCGCCGATGCCGTGCATCCGGGCTACGGCTTCCTGTCGGAGAATGCAAAGTTCGCCGACATACTCGCCGCCCATCACATCACGTTCATAGGCCCCTCGGCGGATCATATCCGCACCATGGGCGACAAGATCGAGGCCAAGCGGACCGCCAAGCGCCTCGGCATCCCCGTCGTTCCGGGTTCCGACGGAGCCATCTCCGACGAGCGCGAGGCCAAGCGCCTGGCCGCCGAGATCGGCTACCCCGTCATCATCAAGGCCTCCGCCGGCGGCGGCGGCCGCGGCATGAAGGTGGCCCGCACCGAGGCGGATCTCGTCGAGGCGCTGCACACCGCCCGCACGGAAGCCGGCGCCGCTTTCGGCGACGACTCCGTCTACATCGAGAAGTTCCTCGAGAAGCCGCGGCACATCGAGCTTCAGGTTTTCGGCGATGGGTCCGGCAAGGGCGTCCATCTCGGCGAGCGCGACTGTTCGCTGCAGAGGCGCCACCAGAAGGTCTGGGAGGAGGCCGGGTCCCCTGCCCTCAACGCAGAGGAACGCGCGCGAATTGGCGAGATCTGCGCCAATGCCGTGGCTGAGCTCGGCTATTCCGGCGCGGGCACGATCGAGTTCCTTTATGAGAACGGGGAATTCTACTTCATCGAGATGAATACCCGCCTCCAGGTGGAACATCCGGTGACCGAGGCGATCACGGGCCTCGACCTGGTCCATGAGCAGATCCGCGTGGCCTCTGGCGGCGGCCTTTCGATCAACCAGGCGAACGTGAAGTTCCGCGGTCACGCAATCGAGTGCCGAATCAACGCGGAGGACCCGCGCACCTTCATGCCGTCGCCCGGCACCATCACGCACTTCCATACGCCTGGAGGTCTGGGGGTGCGGGTCGATTCCGGCGTCTATTCCGGCTATCGCATCCCGCCCTACTACGATAGTCTTATCGGCAAGCTCATCGTTCACGGCCGCAACCGGGTCGAGTGCATGATGCGCCTGCGGCGTGCTTTGGGCGAGTTCGTGGTGGATGGCATCAAGACGACCCTGCCACTGTTCCAGGACCTGGTGGGCAACAGCGACATCGCCAATGGCGATTACGACATTCACTGGCTGGAAAAGTACCTTGCACAGAGCGCCGACTAGGGCGCTGGAAAAATGACCCGCCCATTTGCACCTGGGCATCGCATACCGACAGACCTCCTGCTGAAGGCCTACGCGTCGGGCGTCTTCCCGATGGCCGAAACGGCGGACGACCCCGACGTCTTCTGGGTGAGGCCGGAATCCCGGGGCATCATTCCGCTCGACACGTTCCACGTGCCGAAAAGCCTGCGCAAGACGATTCGCCAGGGCCGGTTCGAGATGCGCATCGACACGAGTTTTGCGGGCGTCATCGACGCCTGCGCGGAGGAGCGCGAGGATCGCAGGACGACCTGGATCAACGGGCCGATCCGCGAGGCCTATATCGAACTCAACCGCATCGGCCATGCCCATTGCGTGGAGGCTTGGCGCCAGGAGCGGCTGGTCGGTGGCCTCTATGGCGTGACGCTGGGTAGGGCCTTCTTCGGCGAGAGCATGTTCTCGCGCGAGACGGACGCTTCCAAGGTCTGCCTGGTTTACCTCGTGGAGCGGCTGCGAGCGCGCAACTTCGTGCTGCTCGACACCCAGTTCACCACGGAGCACCTTAAACGCTTCGGGGCGATCGATGTGCCGCGGCGCCAGTATGAGATGCTGCTGGCTGAGGCACTCGAATCGAACGCGAAGTTCTACCCCTGATTTCGATAGTTGAGGGTCAGTTCTCGCCCTCGCCCGCCGGCTTGCCCTGCGGCGCCTTGGCCTCCTCAGGAGCAGGAACGTCCGAGCTCTGCGTGCAGCTCTTCAGCCACACGTCATAGACGGCGTGCTCGACGGCGTTGAGGCCGGGGCTCTCGGCGAACATCCAGCCGGTGAAGATACGCCTTATCTTGCGGTCAAGGGTGATCTCGTCGACTTCGACGAAGGAGTCGGTCTTCGGCTCCTCTTCCTTCGGCCGGGAGTAACAGACCCGCGGTGTCACCTGCAGGGCGCCGAACTGGACGGTCTCGTTCACATAGACGTCGAAGGTGATGATGCGACCCGTGATCTTGTCCACGCCGGTGAACTCGGCCACAGGATTGGTCACACGCTCGGCCAGAACCGGTCCCGTCGCGCCGAGAAGGACGCCCGCTGCAAGCGCCGCCGCGACAATCTTGCGGCGCGATGTAGGAAGGAACATCCGCATAGGAACCATTCCGGAAAGTATCCCCCAACCGACGGCTAGGCCGCCGTCATACAGCATGCGGTTAATCCGGGATTGTGGCGAGAAACGATCGGTCACCCACCCGGCGTCCAAGCGTCGTAGTCGCCCGTGACCTGGGGACGGCGAAGGCCGTGCGCGATCGACCCCTTTGGCCGATAGGCACTGGGAGAGCCCGTGAGGTTCGGCTCATGCGGCTTCTGCCACTCACGCGGCCAGTAGTTCTCCTCGGAGGGCGCCAAGTTGGTGCGGTGATGCATCCAGCCATGCCAGCCGGGCGGGATGCGCGAAGCCTCGGCCTCGCCATTATAGATGACCCAGCGGCGCGTACGGCCTTCGGAGTCGACGCCGCCTTCGTAATAGATGTTGCCGAAATCGTCCTGGCCCACCTTCTTGCCCTTGCGCCAGGTATGGAAGCGCGTGCCGAGGGTCTGGCCGTTCCACCAGGTGAAGAACTGGACGAGGAAGTTTTTCATTCGGATCCCTGCCGTTTAGCGGTCCGGCACACAAAGCCCGCTGCGTTATGACCGCCTGCGGCCCCGGTTTCAAGGGGGTGGCCTTCGCGCAGATCGCCGCGCGCTCCTTGCGCACCTCGGAACCAAGCGAGGGCCGGACAGTTGAGTTCCTAATCACCCGTTCAAGGAGGACGGCCATGAGACTCATCTCTTCGATGCTACTTGCCACAGCGCTGTCGCTGTCGGGCGGTGCGGCATTCGCGGCCTGCCCCGATCATTCAACCAGCGCCGGCACCGACATGGGTACGACCGGCTCGGTCACGAAGGACACCTCGCCCGGAGCCGCCGGCCACGGCACGGAAAACAAGATCGCAAAGAGCGGCTCGCAGGCTCCGATGGAAGGCGCGAGCCAGCCCGGCACGCAGACCTATGGACAACCCGGTAACAAGATCGCCAAGGAGGGCAAAAACTTGCCGCTTGGCACCGAAGCGAACCGAGCGACCTCACAGCAGGACGTGAACGCCCAGCAGCACGGCGGCAAGACCGCCGCAGCTACAGGCATGGACAAAGACTGCGTGAAGTGAACTTGGTAGACAGCGGCGCCGACCGGCATGAAGTCGGTCGGCCGCTGCGGCCTTTAGCCCTCTATTCCGAGCTTTGACTTGACGAGTTCGTTCACGGCCTGCGGATTGGCCTTTCCGCCCGTCGCCTTCATCACCTGACCGACGAACCAGCCCGCGAGGGTGGGCTTCGCCCGGGCCTGCTCGACTTTGTCGGGATTTGCGGCGATCACGTCGTCCACCGCCTTCTCGATCGCACCGGTGTCGGTGACCTGCTTCATCCCGCGGCTTTCGACGAGTTCGCGGGGGTCGCCGCCCTCGTTCCAGACGATCTCGAACAGATCCTTTGCGATCTTGCCGGAGATCGTGCCTTCCTTGATGAGGTCAACGATCGCGCCGAGTTGGTCCGGCGACATGGGCGCTTCCTCGATGCCCTTGCCCGCCTTGTTCAAGGCACCGAGCAGATCGTTGATCACCCAGTTCGCGGCGCTCTTTCCGTCCCGGCCGGCAGCCACCTTCTCGAAATAGTCGGCGATCGCCTTTTCCGAGACGAGGATCGACGCGTCGTAAGGCGTCAGGCCAAGGCTGGAGATGAGACGCGTACGCTTCTCATCCGGCAGTTCCGGCAGATCGGCCGCGAGCGCATCGACGTAGGCCTGGTCGAATTCTAGCGGCAGCAGGTCCGGATCGGGGAAGTAGCGGTAGTCGTGCGCCTCTTCCTTCGAGCGCATCGAGCGGGTCTCGCCCTTGTTCGGGTCGAACAGGCGAGTCTCCTGATCGATCGATCCGCCATCCTCCAGGATCGCGATCTGACGGCGCGCCTCGTACTCGATCGCCTGGCCGACGAAGCGGATCGAGTTGACGTTCTTGATCTCGCAGCGGGTGCCGAACGGCTCGCCCGGCCGGCGCACGGAGACATTGACGTCGGCGCGCATCGAGCCTTCGTCCATGTTGCCGTCGCAGGTGCCGAGATAGCGCACGATGGTGCGAAGCTTGGTCAGATAGGCCTTTGCCTCGTCGGACGAGCGCATGTCCGGCTTTGAGACGATTTCCATGAGCGCCACGCCCGAACGGTTCAGGTCGACATAGGACATGGTCGGGTGCTGGTCGTGCATGGACTTGCCGGCGTCCTGCTCAAGGTGCAGCCGTTCGATCCCGACCTCTATGTCCTCGAAATTGCCCTTCGAGTCCGGTCCGACCGAGACCGCGACGGTACCCTCGCCTACGATCGGCTGCTTGTACTGCGAGATCTGATAGCCCTGAGGCAGGTCGGGATAAAAATAGTTCTTGCGGTCGAAGACCGAGCGGTGATTGATCTGCGCCTTCAGCCCGACGCCGGTGCGGATGGCTTGGCGCACGCACTCCTCGTTGATGACCGGCAGCATGCCCGGCATGGCGGCGTCAACGAGGCTGACATTGGCGTTAGGAGCCGCGCCGAACGCGGTCGAGGCGCCCGAAAACAGCTTGGCCTCGGACGTGACCTGGGCGTGCACCTCCAGGCCGATGATCACCTCCCAGTCGCCGGTGGCGCCGGGGATGAGCCTCTTCGGGTCGGGCGTGCGGGTATCGATGATGGTCATGATCTCGCTCAAGGGCAGACTTCCTGGCACTCGCTAAGCGAAAGCCGATGAGCTTGGCAAGAGCGGAATTGCCGTGGGCGGCCTAGGGCTCGGACCCGGGATCCCATTTTCGCGAGCAAAGAGCGTGGCCGCCAGGCTGAAACACGCGACGGTGTGCTCTGGCTAATCACCAACGCCTGCGACTAGCGGCAGAGCACCCGCTGGCGGCCTATCAAGCCGTCGCGATATACTCCTTGATCTGCTCCGTCTCGCGCTCGGCGTCCTCGATCCGGCGCTTCACCACATCTCCGATCGAGACGATGCCACTCAGTTTCCCGTCCTTTTCGACCGGCAGGTGCCTGAAACGGTTCTTGGTCATGATGCTCATGACCTCGTGCACCGTGTGATTCTCGTTGCAGATGCTGACCTTCGGCGTCATCACGTCCCGCACCAACTCGTCCAGCGCAGCGGCGCCCTTCAGGCCGACCACCCTGACGATATCGCGTTCCGACAGGATTCCGACGATCTTCTCGTCGGAGTTGGTGATCACCAGCGCGCCGATCTTGTGATCGACCAGCATCCTCGCGGCCGTCGAGAGTTTCTCGTTCGGACCAAGCGTGACCACGTCGTGGCCTTTCGCCTCCAGGATTGCCTTGACCGTCATGGCGTCCTCCATGCCAACTAATCCGGACGGCTCACGCGGACGGCGCTTCGCCGGCCCTGGGGAGCATCGTGCCTTCCGCTTCCGCCTATTGCAAGCGAACTCTCCGGGACCGGTTAAGGCGGACCGGTCGTCAGCCGGAGCGGGGCAGGAACCAGCGCAGGCCGAAAAAGCCGACCACGAAGCCGCCGATATGGGCCTCCCAGGCGATGTTCGCCTCAGGTCCGGCTCCGAGGCCGACCAGGCCGGTCACCAGATTGATCGCGAACCAGACGGCCAGGAAGGTGACCACGGCTCGCAGCCGCAGAGCCAGCCCGATCGGCAGAACCGGGCCGGCAAAAGCTGCGCGCCCGTCGCGCCGTTCCATCTGAAAACCGAACCGTGCGGCCGCTCCCATCATGCCCGATATCGCGCCCGAGGCGCCGACCAACGGCGCCTGATCCAGCGGGTGGACAGCCCAGTGCAAAGCGGCCGCGGCCAACGACGTCACCGCCCAGAAGGCGAGGAAGCGAATGGTGCCGAGCCGGTTCGCCAGCGGCGATCCAAAAGCCGCCAGCCACACCATGTTGATCGCCAGATGCGCCAGATTGCCGTGCAGGAAGGCGTAAGTGAAGGGCGTGGTGAAGGCGTAAAGGTCGAGCTCGAAGCGACCGGAATAGCGGACCGGAATGAAGGCCGCGCGCACCAGCAGCCCGATGTCCTGGTCGAGAGTAAGGACATGGAACTGCACCACGTACACCCCGGTGCACAGCGCAACGAGGCAGAGGACGACGGTGGGTATGTTGAATAGGGGCTCCCGCCGAGTTTCGGCGGGTTCGGAGGGCAATTCTTGAGGAGCATCGTTCATCCGAGCGCTAGCTAGCGCATCGGCGGCGAAAGCTGAATGGGTTGCGCGAGGATTTTATTTGCAGCACCGGCGGCAGACCGACGAAAACTCCTGCCCGACATGGTCGGACAGTTCTGCAGCCCTTTATTCAGCGGCATACACTATTGGGCCAAACAGCGACTTCGGCGGAAAACCTATTCCTGCTTCTGCCGGAGGTGCTGGCGCGGTGGGACACGCTTCCTCAGCGCCGTGGCGGGGACAGGCTTCTCGAGTATGGTCGTGATCTCGGCGGGAAGGCCGGCGCGAAGCGGCCGCTTGGTCGCAACACCGTCGGCGATACGCAGCACGCTGTCGTAGAAATCCTCTCCCGAGGCGGATTTCGGCGGCTCGGCCTCGTGCATGATGCTGATCACCGTGATGGCAGGGCAGGCATCCTTCAGCGCCTGGTGGAAGACCGCCTTTGCTTCGACATCGAGGGCGGACGTGGCCTCGTCGAGGAACAGCAGCCCCGGCTGGTGCAAGAGGATCCGGGCGAGCACCAGCTTCTGCTTCTGGCCACCCGACAGCACCTCCTCCCAGATCTTGCCGTCACGGCTCGGCTCCAGCAGGAACTCGATGAACTCCCCCAGCCCCGCCTTGTGCAGCAGCGCCGCCACCTTGGTATCGGAGTGCTCATCCTCATGAGCGGGCAGGCAGACCAGTTGCTTCAGCGATACCGGCGGCAGCCGCACATCCTGGGTCGCATAGAAGGTGGTCGCCCCCTCCGGCAGAGTGATCTCGCCGCCGCCGTGCGGCCACAGCCCATTGAAAGCCTTGATCAGGCTGGTCTTGCCGGATCCGGACTCGCCCTTGACGAAGGTCCACTCGCCACGCCGGAACCGCAGATGGGGTACAGAGAGGAAGGGCTGCGCATCCTCGCCGGTGTGCACGAGTTCCAGATCCTTGACGGTCAGCCCGAAGACGGAATGCTGGGTGCCGAAGCGGAAGTCCGAGCGGCCGGTCTGACGATAGAAGTCGTCCGGGCGCTGCACCCGCTCGATCGCCTCGGCCAGTTCGGTCACGCGGCGTGCGTTGGTCCTGAGCGTGGCGATCTCCGGCATCACATGGATGAACCATGAGCACTGCGATATCAGCGAGTTCACCAGTTCGGCCCCGGTGATGTAGCCTTTCAGGCTGATTTTCTCGTTCATGTACGGGACGAGACCCGGCGCGTAGGAGACGATCCGCGCCGCCATGAAATTATAGATCAGCTCAAAGGACATATAGCCCGCGTTGAACCAGTTCAGGCGCGACCAGGTACGGTCGATGTCTGAATAGAGCCGATCGTGCGTGGCCTTCTGCACTGCCTCGCCGCGCGTGGCGGCGACGTGGAAGCTGCGCCTCAGGAAGGTGGTGAGTTCGCCGCGGTAGCTGCCTTCGGCCTGCTGCATGGTATTGGTGAGCCGCTGCAGGGCACGCCCCACCTTCACGGCGATGTAGGTGTTGAGCGGCACGTAGAGGACGACCGCCGTAAGCGCCAGCACCGCGCTACCGTAGCTGCCCAGGAAGTCCAGGCCGCTTACCGGCCCGGAGGTCTCGATCAGTTTCTCGCCGACGAACCAAAGCGAGGTGAACACGCCGATCACGCCCATTGCAAGGCCGATCGCGCCCCCGGTCATCCCCTTGATCGATTCCTGGAGGCGCTGCTCGATATTGTCAGGTGTTGGGACCGGAGTGCCGTCAGCGGCGCGGGTTGCATGCTGGATGTGGAAATGGGTGTGATTGCGGTCGAGCAGAGCCTGATTGAAGCGCTCGTCGAGCCAGCCCCGCCACTTGCGATGAAGGGTGGTCGAGAAGAGATGCCGCGTCCCGATCAGGCCAAGGTCCTTGAACAGGACGAGCAGCATCAGAAGCCCGGCGCTCGTCAGTACCGTCTGCAGCGGCGTGGCATTGTCGGGGTGGTGGAAAAAGGCGATCCCGTTGACCAGTTCAGCGGAGGCCTCGGCCATCCATACACTGGTTTTGCTGGCCAGCGCCGTGATGCCGATGATCACGGCCGTCAAAGCCCAGGCTTCCCGCCATCTTTCCGAGACCCAGTAGGCCCTCATCAGGCCCCAGAAGCCTCGCATCGAAGAGACAGGCGTCAACTGCGGCTGAGCTTTTCGACGGTGCCATGCACCTGCGAGACTTGGCCAGGGTCTGGCGACCCTCGTCCGAATCAAACCGATATACCCCCTTGGCCCAATATTTTGTCAGAACGTAACATGATTTGGGCCTATTCAAACCGATTTCCGGCAGAACGAAATGTCGCCCCCGATCACTCTTTATTGTTTTGTAGGCTTCGATTCGTCACAGATTGGGCGTCGGCACTGAGGCGCCGCGACATTGTCTTGATACGAACAAAGCCTATCCAAGGACCGGGTCGGCGGAAGCTGCCGCCAACAAGTGCGAAGTCGCGCGCCGGGAGCCGCTGGGCAAGACAGCGCACCCTATAACGAAATGGGAGTCGACGCCGTCGAACTGCTGAGCCGCAGCAGCCTTACCGTAAGTCCATCTAGGGCGCTGAGCTTGCTCACGAGTGCAATGCGGCCCGCACGCGCTCCAGTCCGGTGATGATGACCGCCTCCATGGCGGCGCGGGCCCCTGCCCGGTCGCGCCGGCGAATCGCCTCGACGATCGCGCGGTGGGACTGCGATGCGTCGAGGACCGCCTGCCTGTCGGTAGTCGGCGAGCTCAGCCTGAAGACCCCGACGAGCGCCGCCTCGATCAGGCTGCCCACGGAACGCAGGAACGGATTGCGCGAGGCTTCGGCCACCGCGAGATGAAAACGCAGATCCGCGAGCGTGTGGCTTTCGGGCGTATGATCCACCCGGCCCATATCGTCCGCGAGTTGGTCCAGCCGAACGATGTCCTCGGGCGTGGCGCGCTCGGCAGCCAAGGCTGCGGCGTAAGGCTCGAAAGCCAGCCTGATCTCGCTGAGATGAACGAGGAAGGCCTCGTCGATGCCGCAGTCGAAATGCCAGTTTAGGATGTCCGGATCGAACAGGCTCCAGTTCTCGCGCCCCGTCACCCGCGTCCCGATACCGGCCCGCGGCACGATCAGCCCTTTTGCGGCAAGCGTCTTCAGGGCCTCGCGCAGCACCGTGCGGGAGACGCCGAAGCGCGCCATCAGCTCGGCGTCGCCCGGCAGTGTCGCGCCGCTGGGAATGGCTCCGGAGACGATGTCGCGGCCGAGCGAACCCACGATATGCGCATGATTGCTGCGCACTCGCTGGCCGGAAATCGCCGTCTGAAGAAGTCCCATCATTCGGTTCGCGCGGCCTTCAGATTGAGGTCGCTCTTGTGGTGCGTCCTTCGAGGAGCCTCGAGGGGCGCACCATGACGCGCCTCAGTGATTGTCCCGCGGAATGCCCTTGGTTTGGGCGATGCGCTGGTAGCGCACCGCCGGCTCCAGGACCGCGCCAGTCTCGAGCTGGCTGACGATGCCGCGCTGGATTTCCTGCCAGGGCGTCTGGTGGTCGGGATATTTGTAGCCGCCGGCCGCCTCCAGTTCGGCGCGGCGCCGCTCCAGTTCCTCGTCGGAGATCAGGATGTCGGCCGTGCCTTTCTCAAGATCGATGCGGACGCGGTCGCCAGTCCGCAGCAAAGCGAGCCCGCCGCCGGCCGCAGCCTCCGGAGAGGCGTTGAGGATCGAGGGCGAGCCGGAGGTGCCCGACTGCCGGCCGTCGCCAATGCAGGGCAGTGAGTGGATGCCCCTCTTCAGCAGGTAGTCGGGCGCGCGCATGTTCACGACTTCCGCAGCACCCGGATAGCCGATCGGGCCGGCTCCGCGCATGAACAGCACCGTCTTCTCGTCGATCTTGAGGTCCGGATTGTCGATGCGTGCGTGATAATCCTCCGGGCCATCGAACACGACCGCCGGTCCTTCGAAGGCGTTCGGATCGTTTGGATTGGAAAGATAGCGGTCGCGGAACTCCTGCGAGATCACGCTGAGCTTCATAATGGCAGAATCGAAGAGATTGCCGCGCAGCACCCGGAAACCGGCATGATCCTTGAGCGGCCGATCGATCGGACGGATCACGTTCTCGTCCATGATCGTCGCATCGCGGCAGTTCTCGCCGATGGTCTTGCCGTTGGCGGTGAGGGCGTCCTCGTGGATAAGATCTTTCTTCATGAGTTGGGCAACCACGGCGGGCACACCGCCGGCATGGTGATAGTCCTCACCAAGATAATCGCCCGCCGGCTGCAGGTTGACCAGCAGCGGGATCTCCTCGCCATAGGTCTGCCAATCGTCGATCGTGAGTTCGACGCCGACATGGCGGGCAAGGCCGTTCAGGTGGATGGGGGCATTGGTCGAGCCGCCGATTGCGCTGTTGACGCGGATGGCGTTGATGAAGGCCTCGCGCGTCAGGATGTCGGAGGGTTTCAGGTCTTCGTTCACCATCTCGACGATGCGCTTACCGGTCAGATACGCCATCTCCTGGCGGTCCCGGTGCGGGGCGGGAATGGCGGCCGAACCCGGAAGCTGCATGCCGAGAGCCTCGGCGAGCGAGTTCATGGTGGTAGCCGTGCCCATGGTGTTGCAGTAGCCGGTCGACGGCGCCGAGGATGCGACCAGCGCCACGAAGCCGGCGTAGTCGATCTCGCCGGCCGCCATCATCTCGCGCGCCTTCCAGACGATGGTGCCGGAGCCGGTGCGCTGACCCCGGAACCAGCCGTTGAGCATCGGCCCGACCGACAGCGCGATCGCCGGGATGTTCACGGTCGCGGCGGCCATCAGGCAGGCCGGCGTGGTCTTGTCGCAGCCGATGGTGAGCACAACGCCGTCGATAGGATAGCCGTACAGCGACTCGACAAGGCTGAGATAGGCGAGATTGCGGTCGAGGCCGGCCGTGGGGCGCTTGCCCGTCTCCTGGATCGGATGGACCGGGAACTCGAGCGCGATGCCACCCGCCTCACGAATGCCTTCGCGAACACGCTTGGCGAGATCGAGATGGTGCCGGTTGCAGGGCGAGAGGTCCGAGCCGGTCTGGGCGATGCCGATGATCGGACGTCCCGACTGGAACTCCTCCTGCGAGATGCCGAAGTTCATGTAGCGCTCGAGATAAAGCGCCGTCATGTCCGGATTCTCCGGATTGTCGAACCATGCCTGCGACCTGCGCACCGGCTTGGTCCCTTTGGGCTGCTGCGCTCCGTTACCTGGCTTCTTCATGGGCTTGGTTTCCTGGTCCCTAGTCTTCGAACGGTTCGACGAACTCGTGGCGGCCGATCATAAACGCGTCGGCGACATGGCGCAGCGGCCGCAGATCGACGTCACTTTCGCGGGCGGCGATCAACTCGGCGAAGCGCCAGTAAATGCCGGCGTATTCGGCATCGCCGCTGTCCACGACCGTCTGGCCGTCGATCAAAAGCTTGTCGCCGCCCGACCGGAGCAGCAGTTCGCCATTATCGGTCGAGACGTGAATATCCCAGGTCTGCGGCCCGGTCTGGCGCCAGTCGAAGGTCGCGCTCGCCCGATCCGGGCCGTCGGCATCGGCAAAGACAAGTTCGGCGGCGATGGGCTGGGCACGGTTCTCGGGGAACTGGAGCCGCGCCGAAGTCAGGTGGATCGGCATCGGGAGGATATCCGTCACGATCGACAGGGCGTTGATGCCGGGATCGAACACGCCAAAACCGCCCGGCTCCCAGATCCAGGCCTGGCCCGGATGCCATTTTCGCACGTCTTCCTTCCAGTCGATGCGGACGGAGCGGATGGTTTTACCTGCGAGCCAGTCCTTCGCCTGCGCGACACCGCCCGCAAAGCGGGAATGCCAGGTGGCGAACAGGCTGACGCGCTTCCTGGCTGCTTCCGCCACCAGATCGTCGACCTCGCTGACCGTGGCCCCAGGCGGCTTTTCCAGGAGCACGTGCTTGCCGGCCCTGAGCGCCGTCAGCGCCGCCGAATACCGTGGGCCCGGCGGCATGCACAGCGCCACCGCGTCGAGGTCCTTCACATTCTCGAGCAGGGATTCGATGTCCGGGAAGCTTGGCACTCCTTCGACCTTCCCGTGCCGGCTGGCGGTGGCCACCAGCGCAAAATCCGGATTGCCGGCAATCGAGGGCACGTGCTGGTCCTTGGCGATCTTGCCGACGCCAACGATTGCAATACGGATAGAACCCATGGCGTCTCTCCGCCGGTTCAGAGAGCCTTTATTTCGAACGGCTGCGCCTTCGCGATCTCCAGCCGATTCCTCAGCGGCAGCGTGAACGGCTTCGCCTCGATCTCGAACGTATCACCCTCTTCCGGCTTCACGCCATCGGAGAAGGAGAGCGTGTCGGTGCCGAAGAAATGCACGTGCACGTCACCCGGCCGTCGGAACAGGCCGTACTTGAAATGATGGTGCTCGAGATTGGCGATCGTATGGGACATGTTGTCCTCGCCGGAAAGGAACGGTTTTTCCCAGATCACCGCGCCGTTGCGGCGGATACGCGAAGAACCTTCGACATGGCCGGGCAGCGCTCCGACCAGGAGTTCCGGGCCAATCGAGGCTTGCCTCAGCTTCGAATGCGCAAGCCAGAGATAGTTCTGCCGCTCGGTGACATGATCCGAGAACTCGTTGCCGAGGGCGAAACCAAGCCGAAATGGTGTCCCGTCGGGACCGATCACATAAATCGCGGCGATTTCCGGCTCCTCACCGCCGTCGAGTGCGAAGGCGGGAGAGACGAGCGGCGCCTCCGGGCCGACGACAGTCGATCCGTCGCCCTTGAAGAACCACTCCGGCTGCACGCCGACCTCGCCAGGCTTCGGCTTGCCGCCCTCCAGGCCCATCAGGAACATGCGCATCGAATCAGTCGGCTTTTCCGCCGAGGCGGCCGCCTTGTGCATCTTGTCCCGTCCCTCGGCCGAGCCGAGATGCGTCAGGCCGGTGCCGGTCAGTGCGAGATGCGCGGGATCGGGGTGATCGATCGGCGCCAGCACCCTGCCCTCGGAAAGCGCCGCCTGAAGATCGATCTCCGGTCCGGCCGGAAGGCTCGAAACGGTAGCCTCCAGGCTCTTGCCGGTCGCAATCGCCGATTGCGCGAGTTCATAGGTGGAAGCGACATTGGCGACCAGACGGGCCGAGCCGCCATCGTCGACGGCGGCAACACGCCGCCCGCCCTCGTGCACGAACTGTACCAGTCTCAATGCCATGTGCAGCCCGGCGAGACCGCCGGCTCCTCCCCATAGGTCAAGGGAAAGTCATATAGTACGACTTTTTTGAGCTGTATAGCTGGCGCGAGCCTTCATTCGGGCGGCCTGCCGATCTGTGAGAGGATCTTCGCGTAGAGCGCCGCTGCGGCCGGCGAAAGGACCCGGTTGCGCACCTTGATCAGGCTGTAGGGCTGGACGTCGATGTCGAAGTCGAGAGGCAGCACTTCGATCGCACCGGCCAGACCATGCTCGCCTCCGATGAATTTCGCGACCTCCACCGAGACCGGCGCGATGGCGTCCGACTGGGCGACCATGACCAGCGTGAGCAGAAGCGAGCCGGTGTTCAGCACGCGCTCGGGAAGCGGTACGTTGCGGCTGATCAGGATGCGCTCGACGGTGCGTCTCAGCAGCGATCCCTCGGGTTGAAAGACCCAGTCGAACTCCACTAGGCGCTCGGGATCGACCTCCTCGGCACCCATGAGAGGATGGCCGCGGCGAACGATCAGGCACGCCTTCTCGACGCCGATCTCCTGGATTTCGAACAGGCGCGGATTGAGGTCGTCCGGGACACGCGCGATGATGAAATCGTGTCGGGAGGCGAGCAGTTCGCGCGTAAGAACCGGGCTGCTCTCTACCTGTATGCTCACCTGCAGCCCAGGATTCTCCTCGCGCATCCGGCGGATCGCCGGCACCGCAAGTTCGATCGCCGGAGCCGTGACGCAGCCGAGCAAAACCGTGCCGCCGCGGCCGGAGCGGAGTTCGGAGATCTCGCGGTCGACCTCCCTCAGTTCCAAAAGGATTGCGCGGGCCCGGCGGGCAAGCGCCCTTCCATATTGAGTGAGGCCCATCCCCCGCGACAGACGCTCGCAGAGCGGCGCCTTCAGGATGCTCTCCATCTCGGCGATCATCCGTGAGGCCGCCGGCTGCGACATGCCGAGCACGTTGGCCGCCGCGCTGACCTGCCCATGGTCGTCGAGAGCGACAATCATGCGCATATGCGTAAGCTTAAGCCCGCTCTTTAGGAGCGTGTCGGCGCCTATGGCGGGAACGTCCCCATAGTTCGGAAGCGGCCGTTCGGTCCGTAGTTGCTTCATGGCTGCCCCCTGCCCGCCCCATCTATAGCATCATTGGTATATCGTAAGTCATAAATGATATTTGACAGCTATATCGATTGAATTCAGTTTCGGCCCGCCCAGGTTGTAACTCCGGCAACGCGATTGCATGCGTCAGCCGGGCCTAACGGTCCGGGCGCGGGAGGGCTTGGGGGGTAAGGAATCAGGACATTGCCCGACAGGGCCGCCATATGCGCAGCGCCGCACCGGCGGGTCGCTGTTCTTTGCAGTAAAGGGAGAGAATACTGTGAGAGTTATTAAAGCATTGGTGGGCGCGCTCGCGATCAGCCTCGCCGGCATGACGTTTGCCGCGCACGCCGAGGACAAGGGCCTGGTGGGCATCGCCATGCCGACGAAATCGTCGCTGCGCTGGATCAGCGACGGCAACGAGTTGAAGGCCGCGTTGGAGGCGAAGGGCTATACCGTCGACCTGCAGTATGCCGAGGACGACATTCCGAACCAGCTCGCCCAGATCGAGAACATGGTGACAAAGGGCTCCAAGGCCCTGGTGATCGCTTCGATCGACGGCACCACGCTGTCGTCCGTCCTGCAGCAGGCCAAGGATAGCGGCGCGATCGTCGTAGCCTATGACCGCCTCATCCGCGGCAGCGGCAACGTCGACTATTACACCACCTTCGACAACTTCAAGGTCGGCGTGCTCCAGGCCGATTCGCTGGTCAAGGGCCTCGAGGAACACTACGCGGACCAGAAGCCCTGGAACGTCGAGTTGTTCGGCGGCTCGCCGGACGACAACAACGCGTTCTTCTTCTACGACGGAGCGATGTCGGTGCTGCAGCCGATGATCGACAAAGGCGACATCGTCATCAAGTCTGGCCAGATGGGCATGGAAAAGGTCGGCACGCTGCGCTGGGATGCGGCGGTCGCCCAGGCTCGCATGGACAACATCCTGTCGGCCAACTACGCCGACGGAAGCCGCGTGCATGGCGTGCTGGCGCCCTATGACGGCCTCTCCCGCGGCATCATCTCGTCGCTGCGCGGCGTCGGTTACGGCTCGGCGGACCAGCCGTGGCCGATCATCACCGGCCAGGATGCCGAGACCCCCTCGATCAAGGCGATCATCGCCGGCGAGCAGTATTCGACCGTGTTCAAGGACACGCGCGAGCTCGCCAAGGTGACCGCCCAGCTCGTGGACGACGCGCTCTCCGGCAAGGAGCCGCAGATCAACGACACCAAGACCTATGAGAACGGCGTCAAGGTCGTTCCGTCCTATCTTCTGGTCCCGGTCTCCGTCGACAAGACGAACTACGAGGAGATCGTCGTGAAGTCCGGCTATATCAAGGCCGAAGAGCTTCAGTAAGTCTTTGCTTGCCCCTAACCCCGCGCCCGAAAAGCGCGGGGTTCTTTTTTTTCGTAGTCCTGCCTTGTGCGGGGGATGTTGAACGGAACGGCACTCAATCTAAACTGGGGCAGGAGACTCGCAGGCGAGCGGACGAATGGCAGAAACCATCCTGGAGATGCGCGGCATCACCAAGACGTTTCCCGGCGTAAAGGCGCTGTCGAACGTCAACCTCGACGTCCGCAAGGGGGAAATCCATGCAATCGTCGGCGAGAACGGCGCCGGCAAGTCGACGCTGATGAAGGTCCTCTCCGGTGTCTATCCGTTTGGCACCTATACCGGAGACATCCACTACGAGGGTCACGAGTGCCGTTTCACCGGCATCCACGACAGCGAAAAGCGCGCCATCGTCATCATCCACCAGGAACTCGCGCTGGTCCCGCTGCTGTCGATCACCGAGAACATCTTCCTGGGCAACGAACAGGCCCGCTTCGGCGTCATAGACTGGAACCGTGCCAAGCGGCGCGCAGCGGAACTGCTGCGCAAGGTGGGGCTGCGCGAAGACCCCGACACGCTAATCACCGACATCGGCACCGGCAAGCAGCAGTTGGTCGAGATCGCCAAGGCGCTGTCGAAGGACGTCAAGCTGCTGATCCTCGACGAGCCGACCGCCAGCCTGTCCGAGAAGGACAGCCAGCACCTTCTGGATCTCCTGCTCGAGTTCAAGCGCCAGGGGATGACGGCGATCCTGATCTCGCACAAACTCAATGAGGTGAAGCGCGTCGCCGACCGCGTGACCGTGATCCGCGACGGCCAGACCATCGAGACGATGGATAAGGCCGACGTGACCGAGGACCGGATCATCACCTCGATGGTCGGCCGCACGATGGAAGACCGCTATCCAACGCGCGAGCCGAAGATCGGCGAGACGATCTTCGAAGTCCGCAACTGGACCGTGCACCATCCGGTCCATCCAGAGCGCCAGGTGATCAAGGGCATCAACCTCCACTTGAAGAAGGGCGAGATCGTCGGCCTAGCCGGACTGATGGGCGCCGGCCGCACCGAATTCGCCATGAGCGTGTTCGGGCGCAGCTACGGCGTGAACGTCAGCGGCGAGATCCTGCTGCATGGTAAGCCGGCGGACACGTCGACAGTGAGCAAGGCGGTGGCAAGCGGGCTCGCCTATGCGACCGAGGACCGAAAGGTGTACGGCCTCAACCTCATCGACCACATCAAGCACAACGTGACCGTCGCCAACCTGCCGGGCGTGTCGAAGTCCGGCGTGATCGACGACATGGCGGAACTGAGGGTCGCAAACGACTACCGGAAGAAGACCAATATCCGCTCCTCGAGCATCTACCAGATCACCGGCAATCTTTCGGGCGGCAACCAGCAGAAGGTGGTGCTGTCGAAGTGGCTCTTCGCAAACCCGCAAGTGCTGATCCTCGACGAGCCCACGCGCGGCATCGACGTCGGGGCGAAATACGAGATCTACACCATCATCAACAAGCTCGCGGACGAAGGCAGGGGCATCCTGGTCATCTCGTCCGAGATGCCGGAGCTCCTCGGCATCTGCGACCGCATCTACGTCCTCAACGAGGGCCGCATCGTCGGCGAGTTCGGCCGGCACGAAGCGAGCCAGGAGAAGATCATGCGGGCGATCGTCCGTGGTGAAGAGAAAGCAGCGTCATGAGCACGGAAATCGCTCCGTCCACCGTGAACCCGGCCAAGGCCTCGGCACAGCAGGCGATCAAGGAGAACCTTCGCGAGTACGGGCTGGTGCTGGCCCTCATCGCAATCATGGTGTTCTTCCAGTTCATGACCGGCGGCATCCTGTTCCTGCCGGTCAACCTTACCAACGTCGTCCTGCAGAACTCCTACATCATCGTGATGGCGCTCGGCATGCTGCTGGTCATCGTGGCAGGCCACATCGATCTTTCCGTCGGTTCCGTGGCGGGCTTCGTAGGCGCGGTCGCAGCCGTGCTGATGGTGGATTACGGCATCAATCCGCTGCTTGCGGGCATTCTTTGCATTGCAGTCGGGGCGATCATCGGCGGCGCGCAGGGCTACTTCATCGCATACATGAAGATCCCGTCCTTCATCGTCACCCTGGCGGGCATGCTGGTGTTCAAGGGCCTGTTGCTTGCCCTGCTCGGGGGCCGCTCGGTCGGCCCCTTCCCGACCGAATTCCAGTTGCTCAGCGCCGGTTTCATCCCGGACGTTTTTGGCCCGATCACGCTTGTCGCGCCAGCGCTCAACGCCTCCCGCAATCCAATACCGAACACCGGCGTCGTCCTCCATGCCACAACGATGGTGATCGCGGTCCTGATCGTCGCGGCGATGCTCTATTTCGCTCTGAAGAGCCGCCGCGCCCGCGAAAGCCACGGCTACGAGGCCGAGCCGTTCGCCCTGTTCATCGTCAAGAACCTTGTGATGTCGGGCATCGTCCTGTTCCTGATGTACAAGTTCGCCTCCTACAAGGGGCTGCCGAACGTACTCATCGTGATGGGCCTGCTGATCGCGCTGTTCGTTTTCCTGACCAAGCGCATGACGTTCGGCCGCCGCATCTTTGCGATGGGCGGCAACGTGAAGGCGGCGGCGCTCTCGGGCATCAACACGGAGCGGCTGACCTTCTTCGTCTTCGTCATCATGGGGATGCTCGCGGCGCTGGCCGGCCTTATCTATGCGGCGCGGCTCAACCAGGCGACGCCGAAGGCGGGCGCCGGCATGGAACTCGACGTGATCGCTGCCGTATTCGTCGGCGGGGCGTCCGCCATGGGCGGCGTCGGCGAAGTGGCCGGCGCGGTGATCGGCGCGTTCATCATGGGCGTGATGAACAACGGCATGGGCATCATGGGCATCAACATCGACTGGCAGCAGGTCATCAAGGGCATGGTGCTGCTCGGGGCCGTCGCCTTCGACCTCTACAACAAGAAGAAGTCCTGACCTCAGAGCTTCGGCGCTGCGCTCCCAGCGGATGGCTTCACGCCGTCCGCACTCGTGCGGGGCTGCTGCTTTCGTCGTTGGCCGCCGAAAGCCCGAGTTGCGCGGCGAGGCTGGTCGCCGGCATCGGGCTGGCGAAATAGAAGCCCTGAAGTATATCACAGCCGGACTCGCGCAAAAAGTTCGCCTGCTCCTCGGTCTCAACGCCCCCGGCCGCAACTCTGAGCCGCAGTGAACGCGCCAGGCTGATAGTCGCCTTGAGGATATCGCGGCCGCGTGGCGTCCCCGTATGCGCCGCGACGAACGAGCGGTCGATCTTCACGGTGTCGCCCGCGAAATCGACAAGCTGCGGAAGACCTGTCTGACCTGTGCCAAGATCGTCCATCGTAATCCGCACTCCGGCGCTGCGCAGGTCCTGCAGCTTGCCGGCGATTCCCTTCGAGGGATCGGCCAGCAGTCCGTCCCTCAGTTCGATCTCCAACCTGCGCGGGTCTACATCCGCCGCCTCCAGCGCACCGAGCACGCTGCCCACGACGTCGCAGGTGCGGAACTGCTTGGCCGAAAGATTGATGGCGATGCTGAGGCGCGGAGGCAGTTGCGCCAGCATCCTGGCAGCCTCCTCGATGGTCCAGGACCCGATATCGCAGATCAGGCTTGAGCGTTCCGCGGTTGGAATGAATTCCGGAGGCAGCAGCAGCCCCCGCCGCGGGTGATTCCAGCGTATCAATGCCTCGAAGCCGGAGACCACGCCCTCGACCGGGGAAACGAGGGGCTGAAAGTGGAGGACGAACTCGTTGCGCGTGATCGCCTCGGCGAGTTCGGCCTGAAGCGTGCGGCGATCTCGAACCTGCGCGTCCATTTCGGTTTCGAAGAAGGAGTAGCGGTTTCCCCCTGCCTGCTTCGAGCGGTAGAGCGCGAGATCGGCATGATGCAGGAGCTCATCCGGATTTCGGCCATTTGCCGGCGCAAGCGCGATGCCGACGCTCAATCCGACCGAAAGCGTACTTCCGTTTATGGTGAACGGCTTCGCCATCTCCGACACAAGCCGCTGCGCCAGTTCCGAGACGCCGCTCGCTTCGGCCGCCTCCGGCATGATGATGCAGAATTCGTCTCCGCCGAGGCGGGCGACGAGGTCGATCTCGCGCAACTGTGCCTTGAGGCGCTTGCCGGCCTCGACCAGGAGATGATCGCCGGCTTGATGGCCTTCGGAGTCGTTCACCGCCTTGAACTTATCAAGGTCGAGATAAAGCAGCGCGAATGGCGTGCCATACCGGTCGAGGCGTGCGGCGCTCTCCGCCAGCTTGGCCGTAAGGCGTGAACGGTTGGGAAGCCCGGTCAGATGGTCGTGGAAGGCGAGATAGCTAACCTTCTCCCTGGCCTTCACCTCGACCGTCGCGTCCGTTGCGGTTCCAATATAGCCGGCGAACCGATCGTCCCGGAAAACCGGCTTGCCGGCCAGACGCCACCAGCGCAGCCCGCCCTTCGCTGGGACCGCGACTTCGAGCCCGGAGAAGGACCGCTTGTGCCTAAAAGCGAGCGCCAGGTCGGACTGTGCTTCCTGACTGGCGGTACCGTTCTCTGCAGCCCGTCGCAGGAAATCCGCAAAGTCCCTCCCTTCGAGTTCCGCAACCGAGAGACCTGCGTGTCTTGCGAATTTCTCGGTCACGCCGCGAAGCATGCCGTCGGAATCGGTGGACCAGAGCCATCCGCCCCGCTCGGCGGCGTAGTCCCTGAGCAGCAGACTAAGCAGTTCCTTCTGGTCGCGGGCGGCGGCGTCCTGCCTGCGAGTGCGCAGGCGAATCAGCAATGCCGGCACAGAGCCGAAGATCAGGCCGCAGCCGGGGGCCAGCATCAGCCAGATGACCTCGGGCCGCCATTCGACGGGTGCAAAGAACTGAATCGCCAGGCACGACGCGGTGATGAAGGAGATCATCACGATTTCCGGGAGGTGGTCCGACAGCCTGGTTCGCGACGGCACCGGAATCGGCGCGCCGGCTCTGTGGCTTCGACCACTGTGGCTTACCCGCGCCTGGCCTGGCCGGTACCCCAACACGAACGCACACCCCCAACATCTGATTGGTACCGCATAGTAAGAGGGCTTCCTCAACAGCACCTTCAACAGATGACTAAAACTGTTCGGACCCCTGCCGGCCAGACGATTTTCCACAGGTTGAACGGGCCAATCGCACAGAAGGTGCTCAGCCGGCTGCATCAAAGCCAGAACATGCCGCCAACGGCTCGGCTTGTGAAAAATGCCGAGAAGGCACGCGCAGATTTTCCCAAGAATGGCATGACAGAGGGCTGGACAGGCCCGATCCGCATGGCTATATCGCGCCCAGCCTTCACCGGCTGCCGGGTGATTAGCTCAGTTGGTAGAGCAGCTGACTCTTAATCAGCGGGTCACAGGTTCGATCCCTGTATCACCCACCAATTTTCTCCAATAGATCAGAATGTTACGTTGACTGGATGAGTCAGCGAAGGAAACACGGCCACCCCCGCTAGATCGCCATTGGATCACGCAGGGCTAAGTATCTGATCTCCGTTCTCCTGTCGTTCTAGCGCCAACAGAATTGTGGATAGCCCGCGGTCCGCGAACAGTTCGGCGATATCCTTCTGGAACTTCCGAAACTTTCGAGGCGCTCAGGCGCTTTGAAGTCGGAAGCCGTCCGACGAAGGGCGGCTCCAATATGCGAGGTGACGGGATATCAATGAACCGTCGCGGGGACGAACTTGGGATTCGGATTGGGAACCCCGGGAGCATGCCATAGCTCGCGAAAGCGTGCGGCAATGCAATCCATCTTTATCGGCTCCAGTTCCTCTTCGGCCGAGGTCTCAGGATCTCGGCCGCTTCCATTTCTGGCGGCGCCTTGTAGATCGGCAGAACCTCTTTCCGCTCAAGACTCCGTGCGCAGCCGAGCCTTGCTCCCTGGAAGATGATCTCGGTGCGGTAGCCGTCCCACTTGATCGCGCGAATCCAATCATCGCCGACACGAACCAGGCAATTTCACAGCAGGACGTAACTGCCCAGCAGCACGGCGGCAGGACCGCGGCTGCCAACAACTGCGAGGGTCGATCGCACTCTCATTGGCCCGAGCCTGGTGCTATGCTGCTCTATCAAGCGCTAACCCGTTGGCTTGAAGTCGCCACATCCTCTCGAAAAGGCCCGCGCGGGCGCGAAGTTCCGCGGCGGTTCCATCTTCGACGATAGATCCGTGTTCCATGACCAGGATGCGGTCGAAGTTGTTCAGCGTTGAGAGCCGATGCGCGACAGCAATTACCGTTCGATCACGAAACTCAACAATTGCGTTTTGGATTTTCAACTCGGATTCCGTGTCAAGCGCCGAGGTTGCCTCGTCGAGAACGATGATCGGCGAGGTCTTGAGGAAAGCACGGGCAATCCCAATACGCTGGCGCTGGCCACCTGAGAGCTTTACACCGCGCTCCCCTACCAGCGTATGATAGCCATTCGCCAGTCGCGAGATGAACAAGTCGCACTGGGCGGCACGGGCAACAGCGAAGACCTCGTCGTCCCTCGCACCCGGCCGCGCGATTCGAATGTTCTCCATGACGCTGCGGTGAAAGAGCACCAGTTCCTGTGGAACAACAGCCAGCTTCTCGCGCAAACTGTCCTGCCGAATGCGGGCAATGTTCTGTCCGTCGATCAGGATCTCACCCGTGTGGACGTCATATAGCCGTTGTAGAAGATGGACCAGGGTCGACTTTCCGGCTCCCGAAGGCCCGACGATTCCCACCTTCTGACCGGGCTCGATCGAAAAGTCGATGTTGTGAACCGCATCCCTTGTGTCCTCATAGCCGAAGGAAACGCCTCGGAAAACAATGGCTCCCTTCTGAGCCTCGAGCGCAGGTGCGCCGGGTAAGTCAACAACGGTTTGCGGTTGGCCGATCACATGCAAGGTGTCTTCGATGAAACCGAACTGCTGCACCATCTCAACCAGAGATAAGGCCATATCTCTCGAACCGTGAAGGATACGAAAGGTCAGCGCGCTGACGACCACGACATCGCCCGGGCTTATGCTGTCGGTGCGCCACAATTGTACGGCCCAGGTCAGCATCCCACCTGCCATGAGCCAAAGCGCAATGTCGTGGATCAGCCGTGCTTTCTCGGTGTACATCCAGCTGGTCCGCTGGGCAGCTTCCTCGCGCCTGAAAATTCTGGCCAGTCGCCTCTGTTCGTTTCTCTGTGCCGAGAAGGCCTTCACGCACCACATGTTTGTGATGATGTCGACGAGATCGCCGCATGCATCACTTGCATGCGCAGCATACTCGCGATGGTGGCGACGACCGTGTTCGCCGAAGATGATGAGGCCTAGTGTGATAACCAGGACCGAGGCTGCGAGTGCGATCGCCATTCGCCAATCCACGATCGAGAAAACAACCATCGCGCCCAGAAAATCCACACTCGGCGGTACGATGCGCCACACGATCGTATTCGCTAAGGCGCCAAAGTTGCCTGCGGTCGACGTGATGCGTTGCCCGAGCGCGCCGGCCGGGTTGTCGCTGAAATAGCGCATCGGCTGTCCGCTGAGGAACTCGAATAGATCGAGCCGCATGTCGACACCGATGGCCAGCGTCGTTCGGCACCCGAACCAGCCACTAAGCCGCCACAGGATGCTTTCGACAGCAATAAAGATGATGAAGACCATCAGGGCTGTTTCAGCCAAACCGCTGTCGCGCGGCCCTGCCATGGCATCCACCAGAAGCTTCATCACATACTGCACCGCAACCGCGCAGGAACTTGCAGCGACCACCATGATGGCGAGGCAGATGAAGCTGAGGCGCCGGCGATATACGTAGTGGGCCAGGAATCTGCCAGGCCCTTTGAGAAAAGGCGGCGCTGTTCGCGGCGAGGGCCTTCTATTGTAGGCTCTCTGCAACGGCATAGATCCTTCCATCCTCCTGCGGCATCGACATCGACGAAAGCACCGATTGGATGCGACGCTCTTGGGCGAGAATCTCTTCGGCAGTACGGCGACAGACCCGTCGCTGACCTGAATGGTCTGCCGCACCGAGAAGCCCTACCTCGCACAGGCGCCCGTTATCCCAGCCGGGGTAGTCGAGGACCGGGTAGAGACACATCCCTTCAATCCGGACGCCTTCCATCAATGCCTGGCGCACCTCGGAGCCGACGTAATGCAACCAGGAGGGCCTCGCGGTTCGCTCTGCGCCGGTTTCCGTGATGAGTAGCGGGCGCCTGTATCGCCGCTCGACCTCCTTTAGAATCTCCGCCAGCGGGCGGTAGGAATGGTGCCCGAATGGGATGGTTGGCCCGTCGAGCAACCATTGATTATCCGGATAGTAGTTCAGCCCAAGCACATCGACATATTCCGGCCGACCACCGAGTTCCGGCTCCATCCAGCCGCCCAGCAGATCGATCGACTCGAATTGAGCCTGTCGGTAGTGTTCCGCAGCAGAAATGTGGGCGATCTCGGACGATTGGCTCGCCACATGGATCAGTGGTTCGGCGGTGACGAGGCGCGCTCGGGAATCAACGTCCCGGATCGCGTTGATGGCAGCGATTGTCGCCCGTACCAGTTGACGCTTGAGGCGTCGACCGCAGCCGACCAGGTATGGGTTCATCCGGGCGGTCTCGCCGCCCGCCCATGACCAGTAAGAAATTTCGTTTATGGGGCAGTAGAACGGTGCGAGATCGCTCTCTTCCCGCACAAGGCGCGCAGCGGCAGCGGCGAATTTCGCGAAGCGCGTGACGAATTCTTCGGAGAAGATGTCAAGTCCGTCAGGCCACCCGTAGTGACAGAGGTCCCATGCCACCTGCATGCCGCATTCGGCTGCAGCCCTCAGCATGGGAAGGAAGCTCGACCAGTCGTAACCTGCGGGGCTGATTTCGATCAGATGCCACCGCACACCGTCGCGTACGGCGCGAATTCCATGTTCCTGAAGCTGGAGGTAGTCGGAACGCGCTAGGTGATCATGTAGTGTCGCACTTGTGAGATCGAGTCTTGTGCCATCAGTCCGCCGATGGCTCGAACACTCGAAACCGCCCAGACAAAAGCTACTGAAAAGCGTCATGGCGTTCACACGAGCCCAGGCATGAAGCCGTTTCGATGGAGCCGCTGGCAGCGTCTCTGAACTGCTCATGCTCCTGTTTGCAGTCAGACGGGATGTACCCGCCCCACGGATGCCGCATCCGCGGCGATGGTTTCCAATCGACTTGATTGGTCCGATCTGCTCGCCCAAGCCCCTGGACTAATCATAGATCAGGTCGCCACGGAGCGCATTATGTAAACGAGGCCGGGGATTGGCGCCGCGTCGAGAAGTGAGCAACGCACTCCCAGCTGAAGCAATTGCGACTTTGGACGCCGTCCAAGCAGTCGGCCGGCGGGAAGCTAGCTGCTCAGGCAGATCGCATCGCGTCTGGCTCAATAACGGACGGTGCAGGGCTCCCGATTGACCAGCATCACAATCCGAAGCACAGCGCGCGGTGTAGCCCCCCAAACTGGCTAAGGGGCCGCGATTTCGCGACCCCAGCCAACTGACTCGCCAGCGCTCCCTATCGGCTGCGGGGCTGGAGATAAATGAGCAGGCTGCTGGCAGCAAGCAAGACCGCCAAGCCACGAGTTGCCTCGTCCCTGAACTATAGAGGAAAAGGTTCGGGCGTGGCCCCCTCGTGAGCGTTTCCTCAACCAGTTAAGTGAGCGAGGCTCGCGCCGCGCCCAGTCCTCTCCTAACCAGCCGCCCGGCGGCGTGTGCTGATCCGGTTGGCAAATTCAGGATGAACCACCCCGGAACGACCGCCGTACCATCCGGCGATGGCTCCGAGCACGAGCGCAACGAAGGCGGCCAGTGCTCCCTTGGATAACACCGAACTTGCGGCATCCGCTGCCTGTTCGGCCTGCTGCTTCGTCCGATCCACCGTCTGTCGATACTGCTGTTCGATCTGCGCCACCTGCTGCTTGGCTTGGTCGACAGGTATGTTGCGGGCTCTGGCCAGCGCCTCGGCTGCCTGTTGGCGGGCGGCGTCAGCATTTGCCTGATCGCCTGTGACAAGTGCTCGTATCGCATTGGCGGCCGCATTGTTCAGCGCTTGCGGGTCCGCGCCGGTTGCTCGAATCTGCGCTTCAAGCGCCTCCAGGGGGTTGGATGTCGCTACGAGGGGTGCTGCAGTTCGAGCCACTGTCTGGCCGAGGCCACCGACTGCATAGGAGATTCCGCTGAAGACCCCGCCGACCAAGCCGCCCACGGCGGTGGTGACCAGGTAAATTATGACAAGCGTTGTGAGGGCCCAGGTCGTCAGCCCGTGGAAGGCTCCAGTGGCCGGATCGCTCTTGCCGGAAAGACGAGCCGCGATGTAGCCGCCGAGATAAGCGGCGATGATGCCGGACACGATATACCAGATCGCGGCGACGATCGAGAACGTCGAGACATCGGTATTGCTTCCAGCGCGCGGGCTGAGCGTTCCGACGCCGATGCCGAGTCCGAGCAACGTCAATAGGACTTGCACCACAAGAGCAATGATGACGCCGGCGAAGACCGCGCCCCAACTGACCTTGTGAAGCATGACTGTGGCCGCGACCGTGTCCAGGTCGGATGCCGCTGACGAGGGGGTGCGAAAGGTCTCGCTCATGTTCTTGACCTTTATTGCGCCCGCCACCCGAACGACGGGTGCGAGCGTGGGATGGGGCAAGGAGCATTCGATGGATGGGCGCCAGGCTATCAGGCTACGGCGTCACCCCCCGGCCAAAACCGTGGGAGACTCTGTGATCTCGCACTGGCAATTCGAACCATGCATCCGAGTCAATGTTCCAAGAATTGGCTCGGCGTGCGTGATTTAAGAGAGCCTGCACAGGAGTGGGCGGACCTCTAGGCCGGAACACGAGGTCCACCCGCAGGATCACCGCGTGGAACGGCACAACATCGCACCGGGCAAGTCGATGCAGAACGGCTACATCGAGAGCTTGAACGGCCGGATGCGCGATGAGCTTTTGAACGAGAGCCTGTTCTTTCGCCTCCATCATGCCGCCGCTCCATCGCCGAAATGGGTCGTGGACTAACACTGCGAGGCCCAGTCCTCGCTCGGCTACCAGATTTCGGCGACCTTCGCCGCGATCATCACCGCAACCGGCGCCCACGCTGCTTTTAATGGCGGCTTTCGTCCGCCAGTTGCTCAACCGGCGCCCTACGGCGTAACAGAAATGGCCGAGGCTCTAATCGCCGCTGGATGAAAGTTCAGTGGCAGGTCAGCGACTTGATCTCCCCGCGGCTCGATCAGCCCTTCTTTGTTAGCCAAGCCAGCACGTTGCGCCAGAGCGTGGCGTAGCCAGGCCATTCGTAGAAGGACGCCGGTAGCCAATGCGGGCTGATGTCCGATGTCCAGGCCAGCGTGCGGCCCTTGCCGTAGCTGCCGGTCACCAGCAGGGGATGCCCGCCTTCGTCCTCTGGCAGTCTCGCGAGCACCTCCACATTATCCGCCTTCTTCACCTTGACTTCGTTTGCGCCGAGCAGGATCGGCCATTTGCCTTCCAGACCTTTCAAGATCGGATGGCTGTTCTTAGGATTGATCACTGCGCTGAAGCCGTTGGGAATCTCCAGCCGATCGTCATTCGGCAGGCATTCCACCGGCAGAACCTCCTCGACTGGCGTGCGGTGCCAGCGGGCACGGCCGTCGATACCCTGGAACGACAAATATCCGCCTATCATTGCGAGACCGCCACCGCCCTCGGTCCATGCTTTCAGAAGCTTCAGCCGGTTGGCGACGGGCTTGCCGTTTAGCCACACATCGGGATGCAGTAGTAGCGAGTTTGCGCCGATATCGGACAGCAGGATCGCATCATAGGCATTCAAACCGTCGAGATCGAACGGAAGTTTCTCGACCGCTTCATGTGCAGGCATGTGGATGAGCTCGAAGTCGCTGCCCGACAGCGCTTTGATGAGGGGCGCCGCGCCGGAATGGAAGGTGACGCTGCCGAATTGATCAAAGCCCTTGAAGTGGCTCGCCGTGCTCATCCAGGTCTCACCGACCAGCAACACCTTCTTCTTTTCGTTCGACACGGTGGCATTCCTCCTTCAATCAGTGCTTTAACCGACGTGGATCGTCAGTATCGAGTGATCTATTCTGAGCCGACTCAAGAGGCAAAGCTTGCAAGGGGCCTTGACAAGCCGGCGTGAACTGAGCGGGTGGGGTCCTGATCACGAGCAGTCGCCTCTCTTGTCTTGTGCCAATTTCGAGCGCTCCGTGCAGTCAGGATGACAACGACCGTCTCGCGATCCGGATCAATACGCACGTATCGATACCGTCATGTCGCCCTGCCCAGAGATGCCCGAAAAGCTGCAACCGCGGCGTGGCTCGCGATGCCGCCCGCTGGCCCTCGGATCGTGACGGCACGCGCGGACGCTGCGACCGCGAGTTCCAGCGCGTCATCCATGCTACCGCCCTGCCCAAGGACATGGACCAGCGCGCCGCCGAACGTGTCCCCGGCGCCGGTTACATCCTCGACGGAAACCGCATAACCGGAAACGTCATATCGCGTCTCCCGGTCGAAGGCCTCGGCACCGTTGGCTGCCCGGGTCCGGATGACCGTACCGACGGCATTCTCTTCCATCCAGCCGCCGAGGCTCTCGACGGGGCAATCACCGAATGCCGCCGCGTAGCCGACCTGGTTTAGGATAAGGACCGACGCACCTTGCAGATAGGGCAGATCGGCCTCGCCGAAGCCGCCGACATCGAGATCGAAAACCGTTCGCCGGCCATGCGCGCGCAGGTCCTGCAGGAGGGCTGCCTGCTCCAGGTCACCGTGGCGCAAGCGTCTGGAGCGATAGAGCGTCGTGTACAGATATCCCGGCTGACGAAGGTCCCGCATCAGTTCCCCCGACAGCGCCATGGGCTGGAATCCCATGTCCACGGTCAGTACCACGTGCTCGCCCTCGGCGAGGAAGATGATGTTACGCGATTCAGCAATTCCCTCCTGGCGCAACATATGCCGGACCGAGACACCCCGCGCCTCCAATTCGGCGATCAGGCGGTCGGAGACCGGGCTGAAGTTGAGCAGGGAGACAAATTCCGTCGGCGAGCCAAGTCCGGCATGGACCGAGGCCGCATTGGCTATGCTGCCGCCGACATAACTTCCTAAAAGATCTACGAAACCCTTGTCGGCCAGGCCTGGCCAGCGCTCCGAGGCGTAATATTCGTCCAGGGATACGTCGCCGATGAAGAATGCCGGGGCGAGATTCATGCCACAGGCTCCGCCACCACGGAAACCGGTCCGCCTTCGACGTCCTGCCATTCCGTACCGGTGCGCACCCTCGCCATCCAGTAATAGGTCGTGGGGCCGTGCAGCCCGCGACAGGCATCATGCCAGGTGCCGGGGTGCATCACCGCCACCGTGCCGGGCGGAATCGAGAAGGCCCGCAGGTTCCCGGCATCGGGCCTCACCTGTGGTCCTGCCGCCGCAACGACGAGGACGATCGGCCCTTCGGCGCAGAACAGGGCTTCCTGGGTGTTCGGATGCCGCTCCATCTGGCGCACCTCGAAGGGCGTGCCGCCGGAACGGGTCATGCCGAGGCTCGCGTTCGTCGCAAGCAGGGGATCGTGCGTGTAGGCGTCGGACCAGCCCGGCCCATCCGTGCGAACGATGTTCTCGTCGGGATCGGCGGATCCTTCCATCGCAAGGACCTTGCCGAAAGGCGCGAAGGCGGCGGCATCGATGGGTTCTATGCGGATCGTCGCAGGTGGCGCACCGCGGACCTTGCGGACCTCTTCCATGAGCTCGCGGACATGGGCGACATCGACGATGCCCGTATCCTTGTAGCTGTCCTTGAAATAGGAGCCGACGATTGCGCCATCGGCGATCCGCATCTGATCGGCGGCGGTCGCCGCCGTCATGCCCGCGCCGACGATCAGCGGGTAGTCCGTTCCGACCACGGCACGAAAGCGCAGGATCTTCCCGTTGTCGGTGCCCTGCCCGGTCGCTTCACCGGTGACGACGAGTGCATCGGCACGGGCCATGCCAAGGCGGACATCCTCTTCCTCGCTGCGTCCAGACTTCACCGGCTGATACTTGAACCTCACGCCGCCGAAGAGCAGCGCATCGGTGGCCGCGCGGCGCTCCGCAAGTTCGGCAGCGTAGTCGGCGTCCTCATCGGGAGGGAGGTGGCCGCAGACCGAGTCGATCTGCAGGAAGGAAAGGCCGAACTCATCGACAAGCTCGAACCCGAGCCGGAAGTCACGCAGAAGGTTCAGTCCCACGACGATGCCCGGCGCATTCCTCTCGAAAGCCTCAAGCACGCGCCGCACGTCGTCGGGATCGCCGAAATAGTTCTCGACCACGAGCGCATCGACACCACCGGCGATCATGTCCCGGGTTTCGGCCAGAGCGCGCGCGAGGCGTTCTTCCGGCGTTGCGCCCCCGAGATGCAGCATGCCGAGCACCGGCTTGCCGTGGGGAAAAAGTATCTCGATCTTTGCTCGCATGTTTTCCCTGCGCCGGTGCAGAAGGGGCCGGACTCTCAGCCGGCCCTTGCTTCGTTGTCAGACCCGCGAGATCGCGAGATCCGGCTTGAGCAGATAGGCCGGGAGCCAGCCTGCAAGGTTGCTGAAGGGGAGCACCTCCGGCTTCACCCGGATGCCGAGATCATCCGCCATGAAGGCTCGGCGTGCTTCGATGCGGCCCCAGGCTTCGGGGAAGCGCTCGGCGAATTCCGCCCTGCCCCACTCATCCAGCAGGGCGATGCCGTCCTCGATATTGGTCGTGAAGTAGGAATTGCCGGGAGCAGGTATCATGTCAATCTGGATCGCCTGGCTCGAACGGAAGGCTTCCGTGCTGCCAGGACGGACCGGAGAGTGCATCCATTCGTCGATATGGATCAGGTGGCCCGGATTGAGCGCCAGCCTGAAGAAATCGTTGTCCAGCCGTGCGCGCATCTTCGCGTCGAGCTCGCCGCCGGTAACGCCGATGCCGATCGTCTCATACCACTCGGCTGCGGCCTCCCAATAGCGGGCGACGAACGCGTCGGCATAGTCGCGGGCATTGGCGGGCAGTTCGTCCGCGCTCTCGGCCACAAAACCGGCGCGCGCCGTCAGCGAACCCTGATAGCCGAAGGCGGTGGTGAACATCGCGCCCCGCTCGATCACCGCGTCGGAGGGGCTACCGACCCCGAAGCGCGCGCGTTCGCCGGTCGACAGCATCGGATGGCAGCAAAGCGGATAGCCGAGAGGCTGCATCAGGCTGGCGGCTTCAAACTCCGTCATCCCGGGCTTGAGACCGAAGATGACGCGCTTGACCGATTCCGAGCCATGCGTGGCAAGGAATTCGAAGCGCGCCAATTCTTCGATCTCGACCTCGGCGCGCAGCCCGTCGACGGGATGCATCAGAAGGCCGGCTGCATTCGTCACCGGCCCGATGGCGGCAAGCATTGCCGCCACATAGGCGGGCAGGTCCACCGCGCTGTCCGCGCTGGCCACTTCGGTGGGCAGAAAGTACTTCCAGCCCACGGCGCCGATCCTGTGCCCCTTCTCCAGTCCAGCGCTCGCCAGCAACTCGGGCAGCGGGACGGCCTTCGTCCTGTCCTGCCCAAGAAGGCCGAATCCTGGCCACAGCAGGGAGGATGTTCCGAGCATCGAGACGGCCGCGAGGCCGACATTCTCCGGCCCGGTGACGATCACCGGTTCCTTGCCCTTCACCGCGATCAGCAAAGCTTCCTCGAAACGTGGATCGAAGCCGGTGAGCCATGAAATGTTGGCGCAGTGCTCGCGGTCGGCATAGACGACTGCCGCATCGAGCCCTTTGGCGGCAATGCGGTCCATGAAGCGCGCAAAACGCGCCTGATAGGTCGCTGCCGCGATCTTCGGGATCTGGCGCGGAACTCCGTAGTCCGGGAGCGCGATCGGCTTCAGCCTGGCGGTACCAGTCAAAACGATTTCCTTTCAGGTTGCGGGCGGCCTTTGACGACCGCATCGTTTCTATCTCAGCACGCCGACGGCTTCGGGCCGGGCGTGGAACGTCAGGTCCTTGCCGAGCGCGTCCTCGGCAACGAGGTCGGCCGAAATCGACGCGACGAAGGTTTCACCGCTCCGCAACCGCAGCGCCAGCCGGTTATGCGTTCCGCCGAAGACGAAGTCCTCGACCTTGGCGGTGAAGCTGATGTCGCCGTCACGGCCAGTACCAAACCCGATATCGCCCGGGCGAAGCCACAGCGTGGCCGAGCCGGCGTCTTCGCCGGAATCCCGCTGCTCGGGCAGCGAGAAGCTGGTTCCGAAGCCCTGCCAGACGCCGTTCGCGCGGCTGCCCTTCACGAAGTTGTTCTCGCCGAGAAATTCGGCGACGAAACGCGTCGTCGGAGATTTGAACAGTCGGGTCGGCGAGCCTTCCTCGACGATCTTGCCCTTTTCGAACACGGCGATCCGGTCCGACATGGTCAGCGCTTCCTGCTGGTCGTGCGTGACATAAAGGAAGGTGACGCCCGTCTCCCTGTGCAGACGGCGCAGTTCCGTCTGCATCTGTTCCCGCAGCATACGGTCAAGCGCCGACAGCGGCTCGTCGAGCAACAGCACGCGCGGGCCGAAGGAGAGAGCGCGCGCCAGCGCCACGCGCTGCTGCTGGCCGCCGGAGAGCTGACGCGGTTTGCGGTCGGCGAGGCTCTTTAGCCCGACGAGCGCGAGCATCTCTTCGACGCGTGCGCGGATGCGCACCGCATCCCATTTCCGAACCTTCAGCGGAAACGCGATGTTGCCGCTGACCGAAAGGTGCGGGAACAACGCGTACCCCTGGAAGACGAAACCGAAATCACGATCCTCGGGCTCCCGGGCGATAATGTCCTGCCCGTCGAGCAGGATCCGGCCGGAGGTGGGCTTGTTGAACCCCGCAAGCGACATCAGAAGAGTCGTCTTACCCGAACCGGAGGGGCCAAGCAGGGAGATGAACTCCCCCTCCTTGACGGTCAGAGACACGTCGTTGAGCGCCCTCAGGGGCCCGTAGGTCATCGTCAGGCTGTCAACGACGAGAAAGGACATCTTAGACCGGGTCCCGAGCAAGAGGTGCCGTCGAGCAGTGAATGCCGCCGCCACCCGCCTCGACAGGCTCATAGTCGCAGGTGATCAGTTCGACGCCGGCGTCCGCAAGGCGATCCTCGAGGCGCTTCGAGCGGCTGCCGTGCATGACGACCTTGCTCGGAGCGATGGCGAGCGAATTGAGCGAGAAGGCGTTGTCCTCCGGCGGAAGCTCGATGAGCTTGATGCCGCGCTTCTGCAGGTATTCGATGAAGAACCAGGGAAGCTCGTTGAGGTTCACGATCGCCTTGTCGACGTCGATCATGTTGAAGGCGCCGTCGATATGGATGCGGTAGCCCATGCCCGGCAACGTGATCAGTTCGACGCCATGATAGGCGAGGATCGCCTGCATCTGGCGAACGCCTTCCTCGTTGCACGCCACCGAGACGCAGCAGACCGCCGTCTTCTCGTCGATGTTGGCGTAGCCGCCGCCTTCGAACACGGCGTTGCCGGTCAGCGTAGCGACGATCGGGCAGCCAACACGCGCCAGCGCGCGGGTGACCGGCAGTTCCTCGCCGCGACGCACCTTGCGGGCGAGTCGGGTCACGATGGCGCCGCTCTTGATTCCGACGCAGCTGTCGCGGGTGTAGACCTGCTTCATGCGGCCGGGCGCCGCCTCACCGACCAGCACGACGTTGACGCCTTCCTTGCGCAGGATGTCGGTGAACTGGTCGTGGGCCCTCTGCATCGCGGCCAGGTCGGGAAGTTCCTTGCCGATCCAGTACCAGCCCTTCTCGGGATCGCCAAAACCGCCCACCTCGGGCATCGGCTTGTCGGCTCTGACGACCTTGAGCTCGTCGCCAGGACGATGCATCAGCACGGCGCGCAGCTTGCCCACGTCATTGGAGCAGCCCCAGACCCCGCCCCACACTTCCTGCTGTTCCTTAGGATCGTCGAAGGCCGGCTCGGGAACGGATCCGAAAGTCTGGAAGAAGACTTTCTCCCGGTATTCGTGATCACTCATTGCATGCGCTTGACCCATCTGAATTCCTTTTCGTTGCACGAGGGTGAGGCCTACTTCGCGGACCCTGCCCGCGCTCCGCGCCCCTTAAGAAGGGTCTGCGCGATCAGCACCGCCATGGTGGCGATCAGCAGAACCGCGGCGATTGCGGCCAGGGCCGGGTCGATCGAGTCGGTGATCGAGGTGTAGATCCGCCGCGGCAGCGTGACGAAGTGCCGGGCAGTGATGAACAGCGTAACGGTGATTTCGTCCCAGGAGGTGATGAAGGCCAGAAAGGCCCCTGCGGCGAGCCCCGGGGCGATGTTGGGCAAGATTACGCGTCCGAAGATCGTAATCGGCCGCGCGCCAAGGCTGCGCGCTGCGGTCACCATGCGGTTGTCGAGGTTCGCGAGCGAGGCGGCGATGGCCAGGAATGCCATGGGCAGCGAGAGCACGACATGGACGACGAGGACACCCCAGAACGTGTCGAGCATCGATACCTTCGACAGCACGCGCACCATGCCGACTGCATAGATGATCGGCGGCACGATCAGCGGCGACAGCATGAGCAGCCGCACCGCCGAGGGCCACCATCCCGACCTGATCCATGCGCCTACGGCGAATGCCGCCGCGATGCCCGTCGCCATGATCGCGGTCGCGATGGCGGCCAACGCGGAGTTGCGGAAACTGGGCACCCAGCCTTTGGCCGGGTCGGTAAGCGAGCCGTAGTGCTCGAAGGAAATCCCGTCGGCGGGAAGCGACAGGTAGGACTTGTCGGTGACGGAAACGGGGATCACCACCAGGACCGGCAGGAACAACAGCAGCAGGAAGAGCCAGACGACTGCCATCAGGAGCCGGTTGCGTGTTCTGGCGCTCATTTCGAGCTCCCCCCAAATGCCGCCCGCATAGCGGGGCTGCGCAAGGCCAGCGCAAGCAGCAGTCCGACGACAATCAGCAGCGCGGCCGACAGAGAGGTGGCGAGGTCCCACCGCCCGGTGTTGGAGATCTGCACCGAAATGTATTCGGCGATCATCAGGGTCCGGCCGCCGCCGAGCAGCGCGGGCGTGATCAGGAAGCCCAGCGAGAACACCAGGATGAAGAGCGAAGCCACAGCGATTCCGGGCAGGCTCATGGGCAGCCAGACCCGCAGGAACACGCTCACCGGCCGAGCACCGAGCGAACGGGCCGCCTGAACGACGCGCCGGTCGATATCGGTCAGGTTGGCGTAGAGCAGAAGCACCGCGAACGGCACCATGTAGTGAACCATGCCGATCGTCACGCCGACGCGATTGTAGACGAGCTGGATTGGCTCTGTGATCGCTCCGATGGACATCAGCCCACTGTTGAGCACCCCCTGGGAGCGCAGGATGGTGATCCAGGCGAAGGCACGGACCAGAACCGAGACCCAGAACGGAATCGACACCATGAGCAGCGCCACCTTTCGCTGCCGGTCGCTCATGTGGATCATCCCGAACGCGATCACATAGGCAATCACCATGGTGATGACGGTCGTGCTGATGGAAACGGCCAACGTTGTCTGCACCACGCCCGCCACGGCGCGGCTGGTGAACAGGCGCTCGTAATTTGCGATTGCCCCCTGGCCTTCGGTCAGGGAAAGCCCGAGCACCTGAAGGATCGGCAGGGCATAGAGCAGGATCACCAACAGGCCGGCCGGCACTGTCAGATATAGGGCGAAGCGTTCGAAGCGTGACGACATGTCCGTTCCCGCGAAGGCCGCAGACGAGTTTCGATTGCGGGGGCCGCCCGCACTCGCCGGCAGGGCAAGTGCGGGACGGCTTCACGAGATCAGGTAGCGATCAAGTCGAGGAACTTGTTCTGCACCTCCGCTTCGTGCGCCGCGTACCAGGCGGGATCGACGAGAACCTGCCCGGTGGTGTTGGTCCCGGAGGTCGGGTTGAAGACGCGATCCTCGTCGGTCATCAGCGCTTCTGCGGCCGGATTGGTCGGGCCGTTGCCCATCAGGCGCAGCAGGGTGATCTGCGGCTCGGGGTCGAGTGCGGAGTTGATAAACTCGAACACCTTCTTGCCGGCCGGATTGCCCTTCGGCACAGACCACGCGCTGACCAGCAGGGTGTTCTGGTTCCACGTGATGGCGTAGTCTGAGTTTTCCTGGACGAGCAGCTTGGCGCGGGTGTGCCAGATGTTGCCCATGACCACTTCGCCGTCACGGAAGAGCTGCTGGCTCTGGGCGCCGCCTTCCCAGAAGATGATTTTGTCGAGGTGAGGTTGCAGCTTGGCGAAGGCACGATCGACGTCGAGCGGGTAGAGATTTTCGGGAGCGACGCCGTCGGCCAGCAGGACTACCTCCAACTGACCCTGGATCCACTTGCACATGGTGCGCTTGCCCGGGAACTTCTCGAAGTCGAAGAAATCCCTCCAGTCAGTCAGCGTGTCGGCGCCGGTAGCCTTCTTGTTGTGGAAGAGGACGTTGGCAAACGCATAGTTGCCGACGCCAAATTCCTGCGCAAAGTTGGGAACCTTGTTCTTGTCGACGATGCTGTAGTCGATCGGCTCGACATAGTTGCCGGTCGCCAGCACGCGCGCGTCGATCAGGCCGTTGTCCATGACGTCCCAGATGACATTGCCGCTATCGACCATGGTGCGCACGGAGCCCAACGCCGGACCGGCGCCGTCTATGACAAGCTTCATACCGGTCTGGGCGGTGAACGGGCCACCGAAAGCTTCCTGGAAAGCATCGACGGCGACGCCGCCCCAATTGCAGAGCACGATTTCGTTCTCGGCAGCGTTGCCGGTGCTCGGGCGCAGCGTCACGCCAAGGCCCAATGCCGCCAGCGCCGTGAGGAAGCCACGACGATCGACGTGGCCGGCCTGGAATTTCTGCAGCAGAATCTCTGCGGAGTCCTTTGCGAAGCGGTTACTCATTGTCATTCCCCCTTTTCTGAGTTCGATTTGCCTTTGCCGCTGTTTTCGGCTTCGGCGATGCTCCTCTCGGTGCGGAGCGCCAGTGACGGCGCTGGCGCGGCTGGGTGACGGAGCTGCGCTTGACGAGCTCGACATCGACATACTCGACAACGTCTTGGGTCAGTTCGCCGTTCAGCAGGCTGACCAGCATCTGGACTCCCCGAACCGCGAACGCTTCGGCCGACTGGCGGATCGTCGTGAGCGGCGGCCCGATCACGTCGGCATTCGGGATATCGTCGAACCCGACGAGGGACAGGTCCTCCGGGACCGACAGGCCGGCCCCGCGAGCCGATCTGAGAATACCGAGGGCGACCATGTCGGCAGCGGCAAAAATTGCCGTGGGCGGCTCGTCGAGCAGGTCGAGGGCGGCGAAGGCCGCCTCGCCATCCTCCGAATTGTAGCCGGCAAGCAACATCAGGGCCGGGTCGACGGGAATTCCCCTGGTTTCGAGCGCCTCACGATAGCCGGCCATCCGTTCTGAACTGGAGATCAGGCCCTCTTGACCGCCGACAAAAGCGATCCGGCGATGGCCGGCGGCAAGCAGATGCTCGGTCGCAAGCCGCCCGCCCTCGCGATTGCGCGCATAGATGCGCGGAGCTTCGGCATCCGGCGCATCCTCGTCGAGCAGAACGACATTGCGCACACGGTTGATCGTTTCGGCGATCTCGGAAGCGTTGGAATGGTTGGTCATGAACAGGATGCCATCCACCTGCGCGCTCTCGATACGCCGCAGAGCGGCGATCTCGTTTTCGATGATGTTCCTGCTGCTGAAGACCAGGAGGCTGTAACCAAGCCGCGCGCATTCCGCCTCGGCCGCGCTCGCGATGGCGGAAAAGAACGGATGAGCGATATCCGAGAGCACGAAACCGAGCGATTCGCTGCTGCCGAGGCTCAGCCTGCGGGCAGCGACATTAGGGCGGTAACCGAGAGCACTTGCGGCAGCCTCGATGCGAGCCACCGTCTCGACCGGCAGGGCAATTCGATTGTTGAAGTGCCGCGACACGGCCGTCACCGATAGCTGGGCGGCCGCCGCGACGTCGCGAATCGTCACAGCGCGCTGCTTAGCGGCGCGAGGCCTCATCAGAACACCTCCGCGCCATAACAGCCCTGCAGATTGTCGCAGTTCTCCATCCGGCGCTCCTCAGCCGCAGCCCCAGTACAGCGAGCATAGATCATCCATCTGAGCTTTGTAAAGCGATTTACTAAACCGCTTTATCTGTATTATATACGGCCATGCCCGGACGCGGCCGCGCCACCCCGAGCGCCGAGGAGAAAAGCGAGATGCGGAGCCTGGGAAAATATCTCGTGGAGATCCTGGAGGCGAACGGCGTCGACTTCGTCTTCGGCATACCCGGGGTCCACACCGTCGATCTCTATCGCGGCCTTGAGAAGTCGAGCATCCGCCACGTTACGCCCCGGCACGAACAGGGCGCGGGCTTCATGGCGGACGGCTACGCGCGGGTGACCGGAAAGCCGGGGGTCTGCTTCATCATCACCGGCCCGGGCATGACGAACATTGCGACGGCCATGGGACAGGCCTACGGGGATTCGATCCCGATGCTGGTCATCTCCTCGGTGAATTCGCCAGGCGAGATCGGATCCGGCCGGGGCCACCTCCACGAACTGAAGGACCAGCGCGCCTTGATTCGCGGGGTGTCGGCCTTCAGCCACACGATCCTCGATGTCCGCGAGATCGAGCCGGTGCTCGCGCGGGCCTTCGCGCTCTTCTCGGCTGGCCGGCCAAGGCCCGTCCATATCGAGATCCCGGTCGCGCTGCTCAACGCCGACGCCTCGGCCATGCCCCCTGCCGGGCGCTTTTCGCTTCCGCCACCGCCCGGTCCCCCGGCCGATGCGGTCAAGGAAATCGCCACCCGGCTCGCCGGGGCCAGGCGCCCGCTGATCGTCGCCGGCGGCGGCGCTCTGCGTGCGGCAGGCGCCATTCGGTCCTTGGCCGAGCGGCTCGGCGCTCCGGTCCTGATGACGGTCAATGCACGAGGCGTCTTCCCGGGCGATCACCCGCTTGCGGTTCCGTTGACCGGGGAGTCGGACCCCGTCATCGAATTCCTGAAGGGGGCGGACGCGACACTCGCGCTCGGAACGGAGTTCGGTCCCACCGATTTCGCCGACGCCCTGCCGGCCACCGCACGCCTGCCCGGCTGGCTTGCCCGGGCCGACCTTGACGCCGAACAACTGATGCGCGGACTGCTGGCCGACCTGCCGCTCCTGGCCGATGCGCGGCTAACGGCCGAAGCCGTGCTCGCGGCGATGCCTGCGGGTGAACCCGGCGGCGTCGGCGCCCGGACCGCGCAGGCCGCGCGGCAGGAGGTCGAAGCGGCGATGAATCCCGTACTGTCGGCCGGGCTGCGGATGCTCGACATGCTGGCTGAAACCTTCCCCGACGCCATCGTCGCCGGGGATTCGACCCAGCCGGTCTACGCTGGCTGCACCGCCTTCGGAGCGCCGCAGCCTGGGGGCTTCTTCTGTTCCGCCACCGGCTTTGGGACGTTGGGATATGCGCTTCCCGCAGCCATCGGCGCCGCTTTGGGCGCACCTGACAGACCCGTGTTCGGGCTGATCGGCGATGGCGGGCTGCAGTTCACCATTGGCGAGATGGCAAGCGCAACAGAGGCGGGAACCTGCGTCCGCCTGATTTTGTGGAACAATGCCGGATACAGCGAGATCAAGAAATACATGACGGATGCCGGAGTCGCTCCGCTGGGCGTCGATATCCACACCCCGAACTTCGAGCCGATCGCCAAAGGATTCGGCTGGCGATACAGCAAGGTTGCCAACATGAGCGAGTTCGCTGCCGCCCTTGCCTCTCCGGGCAAGGGCAATGAGGTCATCGAGATCGACGAAACCTCCTTCGTCGCCAGTCTCGCAGGAGGCGACGCATGAGCGAAGACGCGACCGGCGACTGGTTCGTCGTTGCCGATCTCGGCGGCGGACTGTTCAGGATCCATGAGCCGCATGTGCACCGGTTCTTCCGGGGCAACGTCTTTCTGCTGCGAGGACGCGATGCCAACCTCCTGATCGATTTCGGCATGGGCCTGCGTCCGCTTGCCCCGCTGGTGGCCGGGCTGGCGGGGCGCGCGCCCCTGATTGCGGTGGCGACCCACAGCCATGCGGACCATATCGGCGGGCTCCATGAATTCGCCGACCGTCGTGCCCATTCCAGCGAGGCGGTCGCCTGTGCGTCGATGCCCGACAGCGCCACATTCGCGCCGATGTTCCGCGCGCTCGACGAACCGGTGACTGTCCCGCCCGGGCCCGGCTGGCAAAAGCAGTACTGGCGCATCGCCCCCGCTCCGCTCACCGCGACGCTGGACGAGGGCCAAATCATCGATCTCGGCGATCGGCGCTTCGAGGTGCTGCATCTCCCCGGCCATTCACCCGGCAGCATCGGGCTACTCGATCGCGAGAACGGCCTGTTCTTTGCGGGCGACGCCATCTACCGCGGCACGCTGGTCGACGATCTGCCGCACAGCGACAGGGTCGTCTACCGCAAGACTATGGCCCGGATCGCCAGTCTCGACGTGGCCATCGCTCATGGCGGCCATGGCGAGGCGCTTTCGGCGCAGGAGATGCGCGAGATTGCGCTTGGCTACCTGGCGGGCGCCTGATCGCCAAGCACCCTGCCTTGAAGAGGATTCCGGCAGGATCAGCGCGGCTTTGATCGCCCGCATCGCGGCAAGTTCTCTCGGGCTGCGGAGCTAGTGAAGAAACGTCAATGTTCGAGCCGTCTCCGGTGATAGCCAAATCGAGGGAACGATCAAGCGTGAAACAAATCGAGTTTTCCGCCCCGGGGTCGAGCGTTACCACCACTCGGAAAGGACGGACGAGATGATCAAAGCCAAACCATTTGACTTTCCATACGACGGAAACCTTGATCCTGCTGCGACGGCGCTGATCGTCATCGACATGCAGCACGATTTCCTCTCGAAGGATGGCTACTTCGCCAAGCAGGGCTACGATCCGTCGCCGCTGCGGGCGATATTGCCGACCATTTCGAAGCTAATCTCAACCTGCCGCACTGCTGGCATCCGGGTGATCCACACAAGGCAGGGTTATCGCGCCGATTTGGCGGACATGACGCCCTACGAAAAATGGCGCCGCGAGCGATCCGGGATGAATGGCACCGATGTTCTGGTGCGTGGGAGTCCTGGGTTCGAAATCGTTCCCGAGATCGACGTCCGTTTGGAGGACATCATCGTCGACAAGACGTGCAACAGCGCATTCACCTATACCGACCTCGAACATATCCTTCATGCACGGGGCATCACGCACCTCCTGTTTACCGGATGTACGACCGATGTTTGCGTCCACACGACGCTGCGTGAGGCTTGCGACCGAAACTTCCAGTGCCTGACGATCGCCGATGCATGTGCAAGCGGGGACCAATACGCGCATGAAGCTGCTGTGCACATGGTGACCGTCGAGAATGGCATCTTCGGTGCGCTCTCCGATGCCTCCGCAGTGCTCAGGGCGCTATCCGAACTACAAAATTCATGACAGGAAAGACAGCGACCATGGTCCATCAGAAGTACGTCTCCCTAATGAAGCTCACCGAGAAGGGGCTTCGGGAGTTGGCCGACAGTCCGAAGCGGCGGGAGGTCAGCGAGGCCCGCGTAGCGGCAGTAGGAGGCCGTTCCCTCGCATTCTACGCCGTCGTGGGTGCCTACGACTTCGTACAAGTGTTTGAAATGCCAAACAACGAGGCCATGATGCGATACGTCTTAACCGCGAGACGCGATGGGCATGTCGAGCCGCTAATTCTACCAGCGTTCGACACGAACGTGTGGAGCGATATTGTAGGCCATTTTCAATGACGAGGCTTGCCTGTTGAGTGTGCAGAATGCGCGTTTCGGAGAGGGATTTGTGGTCCCTCATCCGGAAAGGATTCGGTGCGACAGGGCGGCCATCGCTCAAACGATTACCGGATGACGCGATCAGACCGGGGATCGTGCTAGGGGCGCGCCTCAGGGCACCCCTTCTCACAAAACCGGGCACACGGTCGTTACCGCGGCGGTTCGACTCCGCACCTACGATGGGCGGCTCTCGCAGAAATACTCGTGTCGGTGCGCGTCATGCATCAGCGGTCACGCGAGCGGCGTAAGAAGTCGGCGAATCTCGTTGCGGAGTGGAGTTGACATCTGCCCCTCAGTGAAGACACGCAGGTTCATGTCTTCGATAATCCGCTCGCGCAGCGCATTACCGGTTGGGCGCGAAGAATCGATGGTCCTCAGTTGCTCCTCTCAGGCAGAGAGGGATGCCCTTTATGCTCGGGGGTGGCAGATGCCCGCCCGTCACCCCTCCTCGCTTGCAGCCTCGACAACGCTGCTATCCTCGCGCCAGTTCCCACGCAGCGCCTTCCGCGCGAGCCGGTTTGTTTCCCACGCAACCGCGACTTACAGATCCTCATGGCTCTGTCCGCTTTCAGGATAGGCTATCTCTATGGCCGAGATGCGGTGCAGGCCTGTCGGACGGCTAAAACGGGCCGAAAAGGGACGGCAGCTTTCAGGCCTCATGGTGCCGAAAGCTGACATTCTTGTGACCCGAGCATCAAGCTGATTCTAACGAGCGATGCTCGGTTGTCCTGTCTCCTCGTAGGATAACGGCTGAAGCTGCCATGGCCGAATGACTGCCAAGGGAAGGCTTCGATCTTGCCCTCGGGGTATTAATGCCGGAAAGACTCTAGTGTCGCCATAAGATCGCAGCAGCAGATCCGCATGCGCCCACGTTCCTGCGCCACGCCTTGCAGACACGACGATCTTGGATATGCTTGCGCTCGCATGGAGTATTCTAGTTTGATTCAGGTTCGAATGCGAATAATTTTGCGGCGCTGTTACTTGGAGCCGCACGCGATAAGACTACTAGTGTTTAGCTCAATTGGAGACTTTTACCCAATTTTGCGGAGTTGCAGTTCCAGACGCCCAATGAAATCCTGATTTTCTACGAACGAGAACGAGGGAGTCAGTGTGATGCTTGAATCCAAGTCAGCCTTGTTCCCATCGTGTTCCCATGATGAGGGCTTTGTGAAGACTGACCTATTTCATGTCAGCGACTTTGCAAAAGAGGCGGGATATTGCGTTCTTCGTGATGCAGCGTTCACTCAAATTGGTTTTCTGAATCATCACGGTTCGGGTTTGCTAGTACCGTTGCATGAAGCGAGCATGATAGATCACCTGACAAATCTGGGGGACCGGCTGGCCGTTGTATTGACAACGGCGGAGATGGCAGAGGCAGTCGGCGGGCAAGTCGGCTTGATTATTGCAGACTCCCCGTTGGATGCCTTCTGGCGGCTGCACCTCGCCATTGGACGCCGGCTAGAACGTGAGCAGCCTCTGAAGCCCACGGTGATAGCCGCCACAGCGAGAATCCATCCCAGCGCCCACATCGACGAGCGGGGCATTGAAATCGGCGCGGGCAGCGTGATTGGTCCGAACTCCAGCATCATCGGGCGAGTAATAATTGGCAATGAGGCAATCATTGGTGCCAACGTGGCAATCGGGACTGAGGGTTATCAGGTGGCGCGCCTCAACGGACAGGTTACCAACGTACGCCATTTGGGCGGCGTGCGAGTCGGCGACCGTGTCGAGATTCAGGCCGGAACAATTATCAATCGCAGTCTGTGGACGGATTTTACTGAAATAGGCGACGACACTAAGGTGGGTGGATCTGCCTTCATCGCTCATGGCACGATTATTGGCCACAGATGCAGAGTGATGACTAAGTCAGTCATATGCGGCAGTGCGCTTATCGGGAATGACGCTGTAGTAGGTGTCGGTGCCATTGTCTCCAACGGCATTTCTATTGGCAGCGGTGCGACAGTGATGATCTCAGAACTCGTCCGGCACGACCTTCCTGAAGGCATGCTGCAGTTGCAGGGGCGGCACATCGAATCGCGTAGGTTTGCGCTCATACGTGCGTTGACGAACTGATCATTGAGTTCGCTGAGAGGAATAACGGTCCGCTAGCTCCTTTGTTGGCCGCCAACACAGAAGGATCTTCGGGTGGAAACGAACCCTCCGGACATAGGCGCAATGAACCGATTTGGCAGGGACACCGTAATCGGCAAGGTTGCGCACGGTCCTCTGGAGAACGACGCGTCAATCCAAAATCCGTCCTTGCCTGGCTTCTCTTTGCCTCGGCTTCGGACGCTGATGCGTCACGCAATCGACTCAACCGAGCTAGATTTATCCGGCCTGACCGTCCTCACTGAGGCGGCGAGCGGAGCTTATGCAACAACTGCAGTGATAGCGGCGATGGCTGGCGCCGAGAAAGTTAATGCATTTGTTCGGCCTAGTCGTTATGGCTCAGTCGCGGACGTTCAATCCTGCGTCATGCAACTCGCATCATTTGTCGGTGTCGAAAACCAGGTCACCATTCTTGAGGACCTGCGGGAAGATGCGCTCAGCAGGGTCGACATAGTTACTAATAGCGGCCATCTCCGCCCTCTATCGGCTGACCTCATCGACAATCTGCCTGATTATGCGGTCATAGCCTTGATGTTCGAAGCATGGGAGTTTAGGGCGAATGACATCGACGTAGACGCTTGCCGTCGTCGAAACATTCCCATTGTAGGCGTGAACGAAAGACATCCCGCCGTCGACGTCTTTTCCTTTCTCGGTCCCCTTTGCGTGAAGCAACTGCACGATTGTGGGTTCGCCGGCTATCGCAACCGTGTTGCGCTTATTTGCGACAACGATTTTGGAGCGTCTTTGGCCCATGGATTGTCGGCTGTCGGGGCAAGCATCGATGTGTTCACGGATGCTGGCGATCTGGTTCGCGAAGAGTGGGATGCGATAGTCATTGCACTGACACCCGGGGAGGAGCCACGAGTGGGTCCGTCGGAAATACATCACATTGCCAATTGCGTCCCGCCGGGAGCCGTTGTCATTCAGTTTTGGGGAGATGTGGACCACGAAGCAGCGCGGAGCATGGGCCTTAGCATTTGGCCCGCTTTACGACCTAGGCCCGGGCACATGGCCGTGCTGTTGTCGGATATTGGACCTGAGCCGATCGTAAGATTACAAGCAGGCGGTCTCCGGGCGGCGGAGTTGGTCAGGCGTGAGGGTACGCAATCGCGAAATGAACTCGCTCAACTAGTGTCTCTCAATGAACTTTAACGCGCTCTTGGCGGAACTACGAATAGCCGTGTTCGGGACATCGCCGTCATGCCTAGATCTTGGAGCCGCCCCACAGCGTCTTCGAGGAACACATGCGGTCGATTTCGGCCACCCACGTCCTTAATCGGGCAGCCCGTTGTATTCGCCTCGATTTTGAGTACTGGAGCGTAGTATGACCGCGATAGGGAGCACCCGCGACTTCGGGCCGATTTGGATGAAACAGGATGACAGCGGTCGCCTATAGGGTTCCGCTTGAAGTCACGCATTACCGGCGGCTGAGATGTCGCGTCATCAGTTCCCTTACTATTTCTGCACGTCCCACTTGGCACTGGCCTCCATCGGCATCAGCCCAGCGACAACCTGCGCCATGCCGTCGATGGTGGAGAACGTCTCCGACAGGAGCGCCTCGTCAGGAACTTCAACGCCAAAGACTTCCGTGATGTAGGCGAGCGTCTCAATGACGCCGACCGAGTCGACGTAGCCCGCCATGAACAGATCGACAGAGCGGTTGAAGCCAGGATCGTCTTCAGCGATCCCAAAGGATACGCAAAGGAACTGCTCAAGTTTTTCTGCTATTCCAGAAGCATTCATGCCCATGCTCCTTCTACACAGGGATTGCAGACCGAAAGCGGCCGGCCCGGATGAAACGGTCGAGTGCCTCGTCCTCGCCGACCTCGTGAAGCCGGCGTGCCACCTCCATGCATGTCGCCGATCTAGGCACGAACCTTAGGACGTCGATACGGTCGAACTGTCGAGACCGCCAGACAGGCACAGGTAAACACGCCGGCCGGGACACGCGGCAGCGATGGCGCAGAGATAAGAATCCAGAAACTGCCGAATCTGCGCTCCTATTTCGGCGAGACTCACCTCGAAGGTTTGCTTCGCCTCCGTTGAGGTCGCCTTCACGTCAGAGACGGGACGACCATGCTCGTTGAGTGTCACTATGCGCCCACGCGGCAGTGCCATGATATCGTCGAAGGCGTAACCGGCATGGACGAGATGTGCTGGCCGCGCGGCAAAGATGAGAGTGTCGTCCTCACGGCGCCCCCAGAACAGCTTGCCAAGGCCCAGTCGGTCGCGGAATATGCGCGCTCCGCCTCTGCCGAGGAACTGGACCGCGGAAGCGATGCCATCAAGATGCGCCGGGGACGCTCGACCCGCAGCAACGTCATCGGTTGCATAGGCATGTTGACCGTCCCAGCCCAGAACGGGATCGGGCTCCCCAAGGAAGGTCATGCCAGGCATTGGGCCGCCTCTTCTTCGAACACACTGAGTGCCCGCTCGAGCATCGGCTCAGAGCCTGTGAGCGCCAGCCGAAACCAGGCGGCATGATGGAAAACTGGCGCCGGGAGGACAAGGACACCGCGTGTTGCGAGGCGTCTCGTGAACTCCCAGTCGGTGAAACCTGGCGGCGTCTCGACATAAACGAAGAGAGTGGCGTCCGCCTCGACGGTGCGGTAACCGGAGGCGCGCAGCCGATGCATCAGCCGCCCACGCCAACTGTTGAGCCAGCCATGATCGTAGGTCAGCGCGAGCAACCGGGGTAGCGCTTGCTGCATTAACGCGGTGGGAGTGGCAATGCCGGTGATCCGCGTCCAGCGCTCAAGTTCTGGTGCAATCTCGGCTCGGTTGGGATGGCTGGGCGAGACGGCGGCATAGCCCAGGCGCTGGCCCTGCATGTAATGGTACTTGCCGAACGAGTAGACGATCACGGTGCGTGGGAAATAGCGCACTAAACTCTGATAGCTATTGGGCGCCGTGAAGTCGCGGTGAGTTTCGTCTGCAATCAAGGTGATGGTCGCACCGAGTGCAGTTGCACGCGCAGAGATTGCGCTGGTAAGAGCATCCAGCGTCGCATGACTGTAGTTTTCCCCAGTCGGATTGCTAGGGTGGGATAGCAGGACCACACGGGTCTGTTCCGTCACGGCGAGCGCGATCGCGGCTGGATCGAGAGTAGCATTGCGATTCGGCGGCACCATCACCGGCGCTGCGCCGATATGTCGAACGTAGACCGGGTAGTCGAGCCAGCAGGGAGTCGGAATGATGACTTCACCCCCTGGAGCATCTGCCGCCAGTAAAGCGATCTGCAGCGCCGACATGGCACCTGGCGTCAGGACAACATCGCGGTAGCGGAAAGGCAGGTTGTGGCTCTGCCGCAATGCATCAGCCACGAGCCGGCGGGCGATGGTCTGGCCTCCGAAAGGCGCATATTGGAGGCCGAGCAAACGGCGCTGCGCAAGGGCATCCCGCAGCGCCATCAAGGCGCCTTCCTGAGCTCCTTGATAAGGATTGGCGTAAGACAAATCGCATACACGGTCGCCAAGCCGCACTGCCTTGCGGCGGATTTCTTCGAAGGTCTCAAGCGGCTCGAGCAGCGAAACGATCGACGCAGGCACCATCGTCATCACCCCTCTATGTTAGACAGGGCTCTGCTGTCGTGCTTGCCGCTTGCGGTACGGGCAAGTGCCTCATGAACTGTGTAGCGCACCGGCTGCATGTAGCGCGGCATTTCGCGCGCAGCATATTGCTTCAGCCGCTCAAGACTTCCGCCCGCTTTGAGCACCACGTGGGCGATGATGGCATCGCCCCGCATCTCGTCGGGTTCTGTCGTGATGACACTTTCGACGATCTCGTCCGAGCCGTAGAGAACCTCGGTAATCTCATCTGGGCTGACCCGGTGACCTAGCGACTTGATCAATGTGTCGCGGCGACCAATGAAGAAGAGGTCGCCGTCCTCGTCCATACGCACAAGGTCGCCAGAAAAGACGACACGCTCGGCATCTGGGGTGCCGGCCGGACGCAACGGATTGGAACCGAATCGCGCACAGGTGGCCACGGGATCGTTCCAATAGCCAAGCGTTACGGTCGGGCCCCGATGCACAAGTTGGCCAATCTCACCCGGCGCACACGGAGTGAGATCGTCCCGCACCACCAGAATCTCGGCACCGGGAATGGCGCGCCCGATCGAGCCAGGCTTGCGGTCCACCAAATCAGGGGGAAGATAGGTGCTGCGAAACGCTTCGGTCAGGCCATACATGAGAATGAGATCGGCGCCGGGTTGGGAGCCACGCAGGGAACGTACAGCTCCCGTCGGCATCCGCCCGCCGGTATTGGTCATGACGCGAAGACTCGGAAGCCTTTCTGCACGAAAGCGCCCGACATTAAGAAGCTGCAGCCATAGCGGCGGCACCGCCGGCAGTACTGTAATTTTGTGATCAAAGAGCGTCTGGACAATGCGCTGCGGCACCGGAGAGCGCTCTACGACAAGCGTCGCACCAGCACCGATTGCGCAGAGCAATTGATTGAGACCGTAGTCAAAGCCGAACGGCAGAAGGCTGGCAATCCGATCATGCTGGTTGATATGGAGATAGGCAACCACAGCGCGCATACCGGCCCACACATTGGCGTGGCTGACCACAACGCCCCTGGGCATACCAGTCGAACCCGAGGTATAGATGATATGCGACATGTCGGCACCGGTGCGCGGCGTGAGATCCAAGTCCGCAGCGGGCATTTGCTCCGACAACCCGTTGATCTTGATCACTTTGGCATCAGACGGCAGAAGCTCAGGCAACCGGTCAAGAAGACCATCGGCACAGACCACGAAACGCGCACCAGAATGGCTTAGGATGTAGTCGATCTGTCGGGCTTTCAGCGTCTCGCTGAGGAGAACGGCCACCCCGCCGCATGCAAGGACACCAAAATAGGATGTGGCGCTCTCCACGCCGCGCTCGAGCAGAATGGCGACCCGGTCGCCTGATCGAACGCCGGAATTTCGAAGACGGCAGGCAAGCGCGAGCGCCCTTCTCCACAGTCCCTCAAAGCTGACCATGCGGCCCCCTGAGGCCTCGAGTACGGCAGTTCGCTCGCCGAAATGCCGCGCTGCGATTAGAAGACTACCTGCTGCATTGCCCAATTCTGTATTGAACACACTGATTGAATTCATGCTTTTGTTCCACAATACATCTCCACCGCGAAAGCAGCTTATTATAAACCGTATCTATACAACATCGACACGCGCAAATAGTTAGACTCAATCAAGATTTGGTGACTAGTTATGATATTTAGCGTATTAATTCTGCTTCTTTGAGATTTCTATGAGAACAAGCCTCACAAAAGGCGTATAAGTGAAGTGTCGAAGACGAATGCCGTTCGACGCTTCGCCAGCACGGGGCACTGCGGCTTGCGCTTGACGTAGACCTCGGCTTCAGGCGGGTAGTTCGGGTTGAGGAGGCGCTTGGCATAGGCCCCCGCGGAACATCCTGTCGTTCAAGTCCAATAGGCGTGGCACCGAAGCCAAGACCTGAGCGGACCCTGCCTCTGCGGTCACCAGCCGAAGCCCGGTAAGACGCCCACCAGCTTGGTAGAGTGCAGGAGGCAGGGATCCAACATGCTCTGCTCTGGATGACTGTCTCGGGTCCTCGCTCGCCTTCCAGACCGTCTGGATGACCTTTGCGGCCTGCGGTCTTGGACTAATAGCCCGTCAACATGCTAGATTCAGAGAAGGGGAGCACTTCGAGCAGCCGCCGCACTGAGATCGCAGTGATGCCAATGCCGATTGTGAATCGGCGTGCAATTTTGACCCCTTAGCAGGGAGGATCGGCGTCCAAAATTGACCCCCCTCATTCAGTCGATC
>NZ_JABVCF010000002.1:503609-558005 GCF_014595955.1 Pseudaminobacter soli (ex Zhang et al. 2022) | reverse complement strand
ACCAACGTCGCGGTACCTGGAAGCGAACTTCTTGGCCGCCAGCAGCGTCGCCGCCGTCGTTGGTGAGGCGTATATAGTCGCCACCCCGACAAACTGTCAACACCGCCGCCCAAGTTTTTTGAAGTTTTTGCGACACCCAAACCCCACCCCTTAAAACCCCTGCGTCACCCCGCGAAATTCAATCCGCCGGCTCCCCAAACCAGGGGATAAAGGGTCTCGAGAGAGCCCCAGCCGCACTGCTGCCGCAATGGACCGAAAGGTCTCTGTATAAGACGCCTATGTGGACGAGGCCGGGGCAGGATCAGATGCCGCGGTCCGAACTGAGGCGGATTCGTTGACTTGGGCCCCGCCCGCGGGCAATTGTCAGCGCAAACGAACCATCAAATCATTCATCGGGAAGAAACTCCCAACGGAATGCACGAGACCGAGTTGACCATAGCCGAACTCGGCAACGACCCGCCGCTGATCGCGGACGGGCGCAGTGGCCCCCCCGACCGGCGCGAGGTTTCCGCTCGCTGGCTGACCGGCACGTTTCTGACCGGGCTCACCTCGACCGTTCTCATGGGGGTGGCTCTGGTGGTCGCGCTCGACGGCCGCGAGCAGCTCGCAACCCCGCCCGAGATCGCGGATATCGGTACGGTGGCGCGCGAATATGGCGGCGGCGAAGAGGCAAAGACTGCGCGGCTGGTTCCGCCGCGCCAGGTCGCCCGCGCCCGCAACAAGCGGCGCATGGAAGTCTCGATGATGACGCAGGTCGGCGACCGCAACCTGGTGCGCACGATCCCCTTCGTCCAGATCAAAATGCCGCTGGCGGCCGGTTACAAGACGAGCCGTCCCTACCCCCCCTTCGATCCCCTCGAGGTCTTCGCCGAGGACGGAGCCGCCGCCGAGACCGCTTCCACCATTGCCGGCGGGCAGATCTACGGATCCAAGGTGGAAAGCGAGATGAGTCTGAAGACGGTCGACTTTCCCATGGACACGGCCGTATTCGACGAGAAGAGCGGACTTACCGCAGCGGAAGTTGAGGAGGTCGTACGCGCCACCGGTGCCGACCTGACCGACGGGGCGATCCAGGTCGCCGCTCTGCACTATGTCGATCCGCAGCGTTTCGGCGATTCTCTTGCTGCCCAGGCGCTCACCGCCTCGCTCGGCGTGCGCATCGTGCCTGAGAACGTTTCGGTCTTTCCGCGCGTGGAAGAAACCGCATCGGAACTCGCCTATGCCGAGGATCTCATTCCCCTCGCCAGGGAGCGCGAGCTCATCGAGGCCCTGGCCGACGCAGGCTATGCCGGCGACGATGCGAAGTCGCTCGCGGAAGCTGTCGCGATGCGGCTGCATGCGACGGCGCTGAAACCTGGAACCGTGCTCACGGTCGGCCTTGAGGTGCGTGGGGAGCGGGCGCGCATGGTGCGGCTGGGCGTCTATGCCAAGACCCAGCACATCCTTACCGTTGCCGTGGACGATCGCAGCGTGATCGTCGCCGCCCCGGAGCCCGAGCCCAATCCCGGCCTCCAGACTGCCTTCGACGATACGCCGATCATCACCACCCGCGGCGCGCTGCCCACGGTATATGACGGCATCTATCAGGCCGCTTATTCCTACGGCATGTCGCGCTCCATGACGCGCCAGTTGATCAAGCTGCTCGCTTCGGAGGTCGACTTCCAGTCGCGGCTGAGCCCGACCGACCAGATCGAGGTGTTCTTCTCGCAGCCCGATGAGAACGACCAGGTCTCGAAGGATTCCGAGTTGCTCTATGTGGCGGCCAATTTCGGCGGCACCTTGCGGACATACTACCGCTTCGCCTTCGCGGACGGGTCGGTGGAATATTTCGATGAGGAAGGCCGCAGTTCGCAGCAGTTCCTCCTGCGTAAGCCCGTGCCGACCGGGCAGTTCCGCTCCGGCTTCGGCAGTCGCCGCCATCCGCTGCTGGGCTATACCCGCATGCATACCGGCGTCGACTGGGCGGCGCCCCGCGGAACGCCGATCCTCGCTGCTGGCAATGGCGTGGTCCAGAAATCCGGCTGGTCCGGCGGCTACGGCCGCCAGACGGTGATTCGCCACGCCAACGGATATGAGACCTCGTACAGCCACCAGAGCGGCATCGCCGCCGGCGTCAAGCCTGGTACGCGCGTCAGGCAAGGTCAGGTGATCGGCTTCGTCGGCAATACCGGCCTGTCGACGGGACCGCATCTGCACTACGAACTGATCGTCAACGACCGTAAGGTGGACCCGATGCGGGTGCGATTGCCGAGCGGCCGCGTCCTCAAGGGGAGCGATCTCGCGCGCTTCAATGCCGAGCGCGAGCGCATCGACAAGCTTCTCAAGGAAGAAGAAGGCGGGCCGCTGAAGGTCGCCAGCGTGAAGGCCGCCGAACAGGAATAACGCCCGCTGGGTTCAGGTGCGTCCTTCGAGGCTCCGAAGCCCCAGCCGATTGCGGATTTCCGGGATAGGAACTGAGGGCGGCGGATGCCGACAAACGTCTGCCGCCGGCGAGATGCTCCCGCTATTCGATGAACTCGACCGGAACGCCGGGCGAAACCAGCTTCGCCAGTTCCTGGGCATCCCAATTGGTCAGGCGAACGCAGCCGTGGCTCTCGGTCTTGCCGATCTTGGACGGCTCGGGCGTACCATGGATCCCGTAGGTCGGCTTGTCGAGGGCGATCCAGATCGAGCCGACTGGTCCGTTCGGGCCCGGCGGGATCGTTAGAATCTGGTGGTTGTTGCCCTGCTTGAAATTGACCTTGGGATTGTACGTGTAGTTCGGATCGAACGCCACGCGAGAGACGTTGTGGATGCCCGTCGGCGAGGGCGTGTCGGACGAGCCGATCGTTGCCGGATAGGCTGCGACCAGCCTGCCGTCCTCGCCATAGGCGAGCAGTTGCTTCTGCGACTTGTCCGCGACAAGCCGGGTCACCTTCTTCGAAACTGTCTGGCCGAAATTGGCGACCCTCACCCGCGTGCCGGGGCGCGAGAAGTTCGCGTCGGGATTGAGCGCCTTCAGGAAACCCTCGTCCATGTGGAACCGCTCGGCCAGCATCTCGGTGACCGAGGTGTAGCTCATGTGTTCGAGCCTGGCCTTCTCGCCGTAGTCCTCCGGCACGGAAGCCACGAAGGGGCCGGCCGCGTCGGTCGGCGTGATCTCGTACAAGGCAAAGGGATCGCCGCCGGTCGCCTGAAGCTCGGATTTGATGAGCGCCGTGTCGGTGGACCTAAGGTTCTTCCCGGTGATCTCCCGATAGGCGGCAAGCGCCTTGTCGACATTCGAGCCGAACTTGCCGTCAATGACGCCCGGCGACGCCCCTGCCCTGTCGAGAAGGATCTGCAGCGCGGCCACGTCCTCCCGGGCCGTGAAATTCAACGCCGGCGGCCTGGTTGGCTCGGAAGAATCGAGCTCGGACGGAGAAGTGATCGTGGTGGTTTGGTCTGGGCTCTCGATCCAGGGCTCGGCTGGATCGAGGGGTGCGCGCTCTACTGTCCCGCGAGGCGGCGCTTCCGGGAATGCATCGGAACCGTTGCCGCGCCTGCCGTAGTCGTACTCCGGCTCGACATAGTCATAATCGGGCCGGGGGTAATCCGGATCGGCATAGACGAAATCGTCGGGCGGAGGCAGGGCGCGCAAACGCCGTTCCTGCATCTGGTCGCGTCTCAGCCGCGCCATGTCATCCGGATCGTCGAGATAGTAGCGGTCGTCGCGCCGCTCCCGTCGTGCGGGCCGGCCTTCGAAGCCCCGCGGCTGCACCGCAATGATCTCGCCCGTCATCGAATCGACGATCACCCGATTGCCGTTCCGGTCGTAATAGACCTCCGCTTCCCGGTACTGCGCCAGTTGGATCGAGCCCTCGGAAGGACGCACTTGCCTAGGCGTATCACCGATCAACGAGGGCGGCGGCGTCTGGGCAGCATCCACCGCCGTGGCGGCGGTCATCAGCGCCCCGATCGCCGGAATGAGCATGAAGCTGCGCAGCACGTTCCTTTTCATCTTCCCTCGATGCCCTCGACGAATCGACCAGCGCGATCCCGCAATCCCTTAGCAGGCCTAGTGGTTCCAACATGAACCGGGCATGAAGATGACAAGGTCGGTGAAATGCCACCTGGCATTAGCTGATCCGCGTCAGGGTGTTGTGCGCGGGATGGCCTCGTTCGCGGCAAAACGCAAGCCGCGGAGGAGATCTGTTCCCCTCCGCGGCTCGGTATCGTCAGACGGCCTGGTCGGAGTGATCGCCAGAGTCAGGCTCGACGGCTGTGGGCCGCGCCCGGAAATTCAGCCGGTCGGAGCCAGCCGTCACCTTCACCGTCGAGCCGTCGCGGATGTCGCCCGCCAGGATCCGCTCGGCGAGCGGGTCCTGCAGTTCCCTCTGCATCACCCGCTTGAGCGGACGTGCGCCGTAGGCCGCATCGTAGCCGCGGGTCGCGAGCCAATCGATGGCTTCCTTGTCGAGGTCGAGCTTGATCTTGCGGTCCTCCAGAAGCTTCTCGAGGCGCTTGAGCTGGATTTCGACGATCCTGCCCATGTCCTGGCGGCGCAGTCGGTGGAACAGAATGATCTCGTCCACCCGGTTGAGGAACTCCGGCCGGAAAGACGCCCTTACCACGCCCATGACGTCGTCACGCGCGACGTCGACATCCTCGTCTTCGCGAAGCGCGACCAGGTATTCCGAACCAAGGTTCGAGGTCATGACGATCAGCGTGTTGCGGAAGTCGACCGTCCGGCCCTGGCCATCGGTCAGCCGGCCGTCGTCGAGCACCTGCAGGAGCACGTTGAAGACGTCCGGATGGGCCTTCTCGATCTCGTCGAAAAGCACGACCTGATAGGGCCGGCGCCGCACCGCTTCCGTCAGCGCGCCGCCCTCCTCATAGCCGACATAGCCGGGAGGAGCGCCGATCAGCCGGGCCACGGAATGCTTCTCCATGTACTCCGACATGTCGATGCGCACCATTGCGTGCTCGTCATCGAACAGGAAGTCGGCCAGCGCCTTGGTAAGCTCGGTCTTGCCGACGCCGGTCGGCCCGAGGAACATGAACGAGCCAATCGGCCGGTTCGGGTCCTGCAGGCCGGCGCGGGCGCGCCGCACCGCCTTGGAGACGGCCTGGACCGCCTCGCCCTGGCCGACGACCCGCCTTCCGATCTCGTCCTCCATGCGCAGCAGTTTTTCGCGCTCGCCTTCGAGCATCTTGTCGACCGGTATGCCGGTCCAGCGCGACACGATATGCGCGACATGATCGGGCGTGACGGTCTCCTCGACCATGCCGCCCTTGCCGTCGTGCTCCTCGGCTTCCTTGAGCCGCCGCTCCAGTTCGGGAATGACGCCGTAGGCCAGTTCGCCGGCGCGCTGGAATTCACCGCGACGCTGGGCGATCGCCAGTTCGTTGCGGGCCTCGTCGATCTGTCCCTTGAGGTCGGCTGCGAGCCCGAGTTTCTGCTTCTCTGACTGCCACTTCGCCGTCAGGGCGTCGGACTCTTCTTCCAGTCCGGCAAGTTCCTTTTCGATGCGCTCCAGCCGGTCCTTCGAAGCCTCGTCGGTTTCGAGCTTCAGCGCCTCGCTCTCGATCTTCAGTTGCATGATGCGGCGGTCGATCTCGTCCAGCGCTTCGGGCTTGGAGTCGACCTGCATCCGCAGACGCGACGCCGCCTCGTCGACAAGGTCGATGGCCTTGTCCGGCAGGAAGCGGTCGGTGATGTAGCGGTTGGACAGCGTCGCGGCCGAGACAAGAGCCGAGTCCGAGATGCGCACCTTGTGGTGCTGCTCGTACTTCTCCTTCAGCCCGCGCAGGATCGAGATCGTGTCCTCGACGCTCGGCTCGTTGACAAACACCGGCTGGAAGCGGCGGGCGAGCGCTGCGTCCTTCTCGACATGCTTGCGGTACTCGTCGAGCGTGGTGGCGCCGACGCAGTGCAACTCGCCACGCGCCAGGGCGGGCTTCAGCAGGTTCGAGGCGTCCATCGCGCCGTCAGCCTTACCGGCGCCGACCAGCGTATGCATCTCGTCGATGAACAGGATGATCTCGCCATTCGATGAGGTCACCTCCGAAAGCACGGCTTTCAGGCGCTCTTCGAATTCGCCGCGATATTTGGCGCCTGCGATCAGCGCGCCCATGTCCAGCGCCATCAGGCGCTTGTCCTTGAGCGATTCGGGCACGTCGCCATTGACGATGCGAAGCGCCAGGCCTTCGGCGATCGCGGTCTTGCCGACGCCGGGTTCGCCGATCAGGACCGGGTTATTCTTGGTGCGCCGTGACAGAACCTGGATGGTGCGCCGGATCTCGTCGTCGCGGCCGATGACCGGATCGAGCTTGCCCGAGCGTGCGTCGGCGGTCAGGTCGCGGGCGTACCGCTTCAGAGCGTCATAGCCCTGCTCGGCCGATGCCGTGTCGGCAGTGCGCCCCTTGCGGATATCGTTGATCGCGGCATTGAGGGCCTGCGGGGTGACGCCGGCATTCGCCAGGATTTCGGAGGTCTTCGCCGACTTCTCCATCGAGAGAGCCTGCAGAAGGCGCTCGACTGTGACGAAGCTGTCGCCGGCCTTCTTCGCAAGCTCCTCGGCCGTCGAGAACACTTTTGCGAGGGGCTGCGCGAGATAAAGCTGGCCGTTGCCGCCTTCGACGCGCGGCAGCTTCTCCAGGGCGGCTTCGACCCCGAGCTTCACGTCGCGAGGACGCCCGCCGGCCCGCTCGATCAAAGAGGACGCAAGGCCCTCGTCGTCATCGACGAGAACCTTCAGCAGGTGTTCCGGTGTGAATTGTTGGTTGTTGCGCGAGAGCGCCATGGTTTGCGCAGCCTGTATGAAACCGCGCACGCGCTCGGAATACTTTTCAATATCCATATCTGTCTCCATTCCGACCCCGGCCCGCTCGCGGCACCGGTTTGGCCAATGTGACGAACCCCCATTCAGTCACGGCGGGTCCAATTGGAGCGAATATGGGAAGCGGGTACAAAGCTCTCAAGGCGCGCCGACCAGCACCCCGAAAAGAAAGCGGCGGGAGCGTCTCCGCTCCCGCCGCGTTGCATTACAAACTTTCGATCAGGCTTCCGCCGCGACCGCGGTCGTCTCTCCGCCGGCATCCGTAGAAGCGTCGCCGGCGGAAGCACCCGCCGCAGCTTCCTGTTGCTCGCCGGTTTCACTCTTGCGGCTACGCCGAGGGCGCCTAGCCCGCTTGGGTTGCTCCTGTGCCGGCTCTTCGGCTCCCTGTGCCTGGGCCTCTGCCGGCGCAGGCACTTCAGCAGGCTGATCACTGCCTTCAGGCTGCGCCGAGGGCTGCTCGCCCTCACCGCGTTCCTGCCCGGCTCCGTTCGCCTGATGGCGATTCTCGAAGCGACGGCGATAACGGCCACCGCCCGTCTGCTGCTGGCCGACATTCTCGTTGTTCAGCGCCACTTCCGCCGGCATGCCTTCGATGACCGGCTGCGGACCCGACCCGTTCACCTGCATCGGCTGCACGTTTTGCTGGGCGGGCTGACCATGGTGATGCTGCGGCTGAGCCGGGGCATGCGATTCGCCGCCCGACTCCGGACCATATCCAGCTTCGAAATCGTCCTCGAATTCCTCGCGCGGCGCCTGCGTTTGCTGCGGCGCGAACTGGGCCTGTGCGGCGGCGATGATTCGGTTGTAGTGCTCGGCGTGCTGGAGATAGTTCTCGGCCATCACCCGATCGCCCGAGCTCTGCGCATCGCGGGCGAGAGCTGCGTACTTCTCGGCGATCTGCTGCGCAGAGCCGCGAATCTTCACGTCAGGCCCGTTGCTCTCATAGTTGCGGGAAAGCGGATTCGGTCCCTTGCGGCCGCCCATGTTGTTGTTGCCGCCGCCACCACCGCCCCCGCGGCCGCGCATGCGCCTGTTCTGCTGTTGTGGCCTCATCAGACTCTCTTCGTTTTGAAATCTTAATCACGAACGGACGCGCCGGGCGGCGAGCCGGTTCGTAGTCCTCCGACGATGTTCGCCCGCATCGGTTGCGTTGGCGTCACATGCGATCCCGTTTGTTGTCGATGTCACGACACCGGACGATCCCCGTGCGAAGCGCAAGCATCAACTTGCGTGAAAGGCAGCTTTTTCTCAGGGAACCGAATTGTTCAGAGCACTGCCTGCTTCGTCCATCCGGTACTCGGACCCTATCCATATTCTACCGGATTGCCAAGAGATATTTCCGCTGTCTTTCTCAAGCCTGCGAACGGACAGGCAAGCCGAAGATCACCACGCGATCATCGCCGCCCAGGTCCTTTGCCGAACCCAGCAGCTCAAAGCCTTGTCCCTCGAAGATCGAGGTCACCGCCTGCCTCTGGTCAAAACCGATCTCAAGACCGATTGTGCCGTCGTCATCGAGAAATCTTGCGGCTTCCGCGGCGATGCGCCTGTATGCATCGAGCCCGTCGCCTCCGCCGTCGAGCGCCGCACGGGGATCATGTTCCCGCACATCACGCGCCAAACCGGCAATATCGTCCCTGGGTATATAGGGAGGGTTCGATACGATTACATCATAGAGACCCGCGACATTTTGGAACCAGTCCGAACAAGTGGCCGAAAAGCGAACGCTAAGCCCCAGTCTCTCCGCGTTCGCGCAAGCCGTCGCCAGCGCCTCGGCCGAAACATCGACCCCTGTGGCCGTGGCCTCGGGGAATTGCGACAGCAGGGCCAATGCGATCGCCCCTGTTCCGGTGCCGAGGTCGAGGATGCGGCAGCTTCCGCGTCTCGCGACCGTCTTCCTCACCAGGGGAAGCATTGCGTCTACCAGTGTTTCCGTATCCGGCCTGGGCTCGAGGGTGGCTGGCGAGAGCGACAGTTCCAGCCCATAGAACTGTCGCGAACCTGTGATCCGGTGCAGCGGCTCGCCTGCCGTCCGCCGCTCGAACGCCTTCAGGATCTTGCGGCTCGTCTCGGAGTCGACCGGCCGCAGTGGGTCGATGATCGCATCCGTGCGCGTCGTCCCGGTGAAACGTTCGACCAGCAGCCGCGCATCCAGCGCCGCATCCGGGATACCAGCCTTCAGCAACATGTCGCGGCCAAGCCGGAGAAGGACCTCCAGCGTAACCGGGCCGCCTTCAGCCATCCGCTCCGACCTCGGCGAGCAGTTTCGACTGATGATCCGCGATGAGGGCAGACACGATCTCGTCGAGTTCGCCCATCATGACACGGTCGAGCTTGTAGAGCGTGAGGTTGATTCGGTGGTCCGTCACCCGCCCCTGAGGGAAGTTGTAGGTGCGGATTCGCTCCGAGCGGTCGCCCGAACCGACCTGCAGACGGCGTGATTCGGATCGTTCCTCCGCCGCCTTCGTGCGTTCCATGTCGTAGAGTCTTGCCCGCAGGATCTGCATGGCGCGGGCGCGGTTCTGGTGCTGCGACTTCTCCGCCTGCACCACCATGATGCCGGTCGGCAGGTGGGTGATTCGCACGGCCGAGTCGGTAGTGTTCACATGCTGTCCGCCCGCACCCGACGCGCGCATGGTGTCGACCCGGACATCTTCGGGCCGGATCTCGATGTCGACTTCCTCCGCCGCCGGTAGGACCGCGACCGTTGCCGCCGAGGTGTGGATGCGCCCGCTGCCCTCGGTCTCCGGCACCCGCTGGACGCGATGTACGCCCGATTCGAACTTCAAATGCGCGTACACGCCCCGGCCCGAGACGGACGCAATGATTTCCTTGAAGCCGCCGACCTCACCCTCGTTTGCCGAAGCGACTTCGACCTTCCATCCCTGGGATGCCGCATAGCGCTCGTACATGCGAAAGAGATCGCCGGCGAACAGCGCGGCCTCGTCGCCGCCGGTGCCGGCGCGGATTTCCAGGATGACGCTTCTGTCGTCCGCCGCATCCTTGGGCAGGAGGAGGATCTGGATGTCTCGCTCCAGCGCTTCTATGCGCTCCTCCACATCATCCGCCTCGGCTTCGGCGAGCTCACGCATTTCGGCGTCGGTTGCCTTGTCGGCGAGAAGACCGGCAAGGTCTCGGCGTTCGCGCTCAGCGTCCCGCAATTCCCTGATCTTGGCGACCATGGGCTGCAGTTCGGCATATTCGCCGGCCATGCGCACATAGGCCTCCGGCTCGGGCCCGGCCGACATCTGCGCTTCGAGCAGGTCGAAACGCTTCACGACCTGGTCCATGCGGTCTTGCGGTAATTTCGTCATCCGTGTCTTCAGAGGGGTATTCCGCAATCGTCGGCGAAGGTCTGCAGCAGCGCCCGCATCGGCAAACGGGCGCTCACCCCAGCCAGGTTCTCGTCTATGAAAGAGGCCAAGGCCCGCACCGGCAGTTCGGCAAGCATGGCCTTGACCGGCCCGATGGAGGCCGACGACATGGAGATAGAGCGGTAGCCGAGCCCGATCAATGCCATTGCCGTGATCGGCTTGCCCGCCAACTCGCCGCACAGCGTGACGGGCGTGTCGCTACGAGCGCCTGCCTCCGCGATCTGCTTCAGCACCCGCATGAACGGCACAGACAGCGGATCGAAGCGGTCGGCTAGCTGGCTGTTGCCGCGATCGGTCGCCATCACGAACTGGAAGAGATCGTTGGAGCCGACCGAGACGAAGTCGACTGCCTGCATCAACTCGTCGAGTTGGAAAAGCAGCGAAGGGACCTCCAGCATCGCGCCCACCTTGAGGCTGGTGGGAAGCAGGTGGCCGAAGCGCGACAGGTGTGTCACCTCCTTGTCGATGATTTCGCGCGACCGCTCGATCTCGCCGAGCTCAGTCACCATCGGCAGCATCACCCGCAGTTCGCGCCCGGCGGCGGCGCGCAGCAGCGCACGCATCTGCGAGCGCAGCAGCCCGGGCCTGTCGAGCGTCAGCCGAACCGCGCGCCAGCCGAGCGCCGGATTCTCCTCGTGAGCAACAGTCTTGAAATAAGGCAGCACCTTGTCGCCGCCGATGTCGATCGTGCGGAAGGTGACCGGCTTGCCGCGTGTGGCATCGAGCACGTCGCGATAGAAACGCTCCTGCGTCTCGGCACGCGGGAAAGTCGAAGCCACCATGAACTGGAGTTCGGTGCGGAACAGCCCGATCCCCGCGGCGCCCGAATCGGCGAGCTGCGGCAGGTCGACCGCCAGCCCTGCATTCATCAGCAGGTCGACCGCCACTCCGTCCTTCGAGACGGCAGGCTTGTCGCGGAGTTCGCGGTAGAGCTGCTGCCTTCTGGCGCGGAACCTCGCCTTCACGGCATAGGCGGATTCCACATCGGATTGCGGGCGCAGGTGAACCGCGCCTTCCTCGCCGTCGACGATGACGGCGTCGCCGTTCTCCGACATCGACACGGCGCCCTTGAGCTGGCCGACCACGGGGATGCCCATGGCCCGCGCGACGATCACGACATGGCTGGTGATCGTTCCGTCCTCCAGCACCAGCCCCCTGAGCTTGTCGCGCGGATAGTCGAGCAGTTCGGCCGCCCCCATCGAGCGGGCGACGATAATCGAATCCTTCGGTAGGGCCGCAGCGATGTCGTCCGGCGAGCGGCCCATCAGTTGGCGCAGCAGCCGGTTCGCCAGATCGTCGAAATCGCTCATGCGCTCGCGCATGTACGGGTCGGTCATGTGCATCATGCGCGCACGCATGTCGCTCTGCACCTTCTCGACCGCAGCCTCCGCCGTCAGCCCGTTGCTGATCGCCTCCTCCAGCCGGCGAACCCAGCCGCGGTCGTTGGCGAACATGCGGTAGGCTTCCAGCACATCCCGGTGCTCGCCCTCGAAATTAACCTCGCCGCGCGACAGCATGTCGTCGATCGACAGCCGCAGCGAACCAAGCGCGTTGTCGAGCCGCCTGATCTCCGCATCGGAGTCCTCATTGAACAGGTTGGTCACCACGATACGAGGCTCGTGCAGCACGACATGGCCCAGGCCGACCCCGTCGTTGAACGCCTGTCCGGTGAAGGAGACCGGTCGTCGCAAATCGAGCTCGATGCCAGGCCGCGTCAGCCGCGCGAGATCGCCTGTCGCGATCATTTCGGCCATCACCATGGCCGTGGTTTCGAGCGCCTCGACCTCATCCTCGCGGTAGGTGCGCATCGTCCGGTTCTGGACAACCAGTACGCCCAGGGTGCGGCCGGCGCGCAGCACCGGCACGCCGAGGAAGGAGTGGTAGATCTCCTCACCCGTCTCAGGCAGGTACGCAAATGCCGGATGCTCCTGTGCGTTGGACAGGTTCAACGGCCGTGCGCTTGCCGCGATCGTGCCGACGAGACCCTGCCCCAGCCGCAGTTGTGCCAAGTGGACGGCGCCGGGGTTGAGGCCTTCGGTGGCGTAGAGCTCCAGCACGGAGTCGGCGCGAAGCACGTAGAGCGAGCACACTTCGGCCACCATGTTGGCGGCGATTTCGCGCACAATCCGGTCGAGCCGGGCCTGCGGGTCGAGCGGCTCGGCCATGATCTCACGCAGGCGTCTGAGTAGTACGCGCGGTCCCACGGCCTAATCCCGCATCCAGCCTCCAGGCGGCAAGGAATGCGGCGGCGCCGCCGGCCGGCGTGCCGCCATCCCTAGCCGGGTGTTTACCCTAATGCTTATCGAGACCGTAGACGGAATGCAAAGTGCGAACAGCCAATTCCGTATAGGCGCCGTCGATCAGGATCGAGATTTTGATCTCGGACGTCGTTATCGCGCGAATATTGATCCCCTTTTCGGAGAGTGCCTTGAAGGCGGTCGCGGCGACGCCGGCATGACTTCTCATGCCGATGCCGATGACGGACACTTTCGACATGCCCTCGTCATGCTGGAGGACGTCGAAGCCGACCGTCGCCTTGACCTTCTCGAGCACCGCGAGCGCCTTGGCGATGTCGCCGGACGGCACGGTGAAGGTCATGTCGGTGAACTTGCCGTCCTCCGAGATGTTCTGGACGATCATGTCCACATTGATGTTGGCCTCGGCGAGCGGCCCGAAGATGCCCGCCGCGACTCCCGGGCGGTCGGAAACGCGCCTGAGCGAAATCTGGGCTTCGTCCTTGGCGTAGGCGATACCGGTGACGACTTCCTGTTCCACGATTTCTTCCTCGTCGCAAATCAGCGTTCCGGGCGGATTGTGAAGGTCGCCCATACCCGGCGCATCCGGGTCCGCGAATGACGATCGAACGAAGGTCCGCACCCGGTGGACCATGGCGAGTTCGACCGAGCGCACCTGCAGGACCTTCGAGCCGAGCGAGGCCATCTCCAGCATCTCCTCGAAGGTGATCCGGTCGAGGCGACGCGCCTTGGGCTCGATGCGCGGATCGGTCGTGTAGACGCCGTCTACGTCGGTGTAGATATCGCAGCGGTCGGCCTTGACGGCGGCGGCAATGGCGACCGCGCTGGTGTCCGAGCCGCCGCGGCCGAGCGTGGAGATCCGGTTGTCGGGCGCGATCCCCTGGAAGCCAGCGATCACGGCGACCTGCCCTTCCTCGAAGCGCTTGATCAGGACAGAACCGTCGATATCCGTGATGCGCGCGGCGCCATGTGCGCCGTCGGTGCGGATCGGGATCTGCCAGCCGTGCCAGGAGCGTGCGTGGACGCCCATCGACTGCAGCACGATGGCAAGCAGCCCCGAGGTGACTTGCTCGCCGGAAGCGACCACGGCATCATATTCGCGCGCGTCGTGCATGGGCGACGCTTCGCGCGTCCAGGCGACCAACTCGTTGGTCTTGCCCGCCATGGCGGAGACGACGACAGCGACCTGATGCCCGGCATCGACCTCGCGTTTCACATGACGCGCGACATTACGGATGCGATTGATATCGGCGACGGAAGTTCCGCCGAATTTCATCACGATACGCGCCATGGATTAAGCGGATGCCCCGTTCGACTGTCCCGGGCTCAGGCAAGCCTTGGAATGATTGCAGTTTGCGGCCGCCGCGCTGGCCCGGCGCCAATGCGGGCGCTCTTAACCAAATCGCTGCCATTCCGCAAGGCTTCCTGCCTCGGAGGGCTATTCCGCCGCTCCGGCCGGTCTCCGCGACTCAAATGCCATGCGGAAACAGTTGGCGAAACCGGCCGAAGCGTCTATGTGTCGGTCCAGTGGTCCCGTAGCTCAGTAGGATAGAGCGGCAGATTCCTAATCTGTAGGTCGCAGGTTCGATTCCTGCCGGGATCACCAGCTAACCCCCTTGAATCGCCAGATAAATCAAGCCGCTAAAAATCAGCTGTCATGTCGCAGTCTGTCGCAGCTTCCAGTTTATACCAACTCTATACCAATCTCGCCCGAATCGATGGTTGCTATTTTTGGCTTGCTGCTATCGTTCTGGCGCGAGGTATCGATAGTTGGGCGACGGCCCACTCGCTCCCAACATTCCGATTAAATCATCGTTAACGTAAAATGCCACCTTACTCCATAATGCCCTGTTAACAGGTGAAGGTTTTTTTGCGGCTGTCACAAACGCGCTGTGTGCGGGATGATCGCCTCCCTTGCCCCGACTTTTACCACTGTTGGCCCTTGGATTGGCGCTGACTCTATTTATTGCTGTGCCTTTCGTTTCTTATCTGCATTTGGCCGGACACCATCTGGCGGAGATGCGAAGACGACAGGCAGACTGGAGCCGCTAAAGCCTCCCATCGAGGCCCTGCGCACGGCAGAAAATCACCTTGCGGCCACGCACGGCAGAGCGGCTCTGCAGATAATGCAGAATGGTTCCGCGTACGCCCGCCTGATTGCCATCTTCAGAGAGCATCGCATCGATAAAGCAAGTGGACTTATCGGATGGACAAAATCCGAATTGGTCGATGTGGAATCGGCCGCAGTACGTCCAAGCGTTATAGCGCCTGTTGATCTTTCTTTGGGTATAAATCTGAATATATACGACGCAATAGAGTCAATAAAATGAGAATTGTTAGAACATCCGTCTTTGCCATCTTTTTGGCTATCGCAATATCGAACGGTAGTACAAATGCCAACCCGGCCTCAACGGATTGTGATCTCATCAAATCAACGTTTAGGAATCACATTGAAACGATATTTCTGATCGAAATGGCGCACTTCCATCTCAAAGACAAGTACGGCGTCGACGCAAAACTCTATGATGAAGCGTTATCTCATTATAATTCGAAACTTTCGTTCAAGGCTGTGAATGAAATTTCTAACCTCTGCCCTATTGGCTAGCGTTGGTAGCAAGCTCGCCTAACTCGATGTTGCCTTTGTTGTTTTGAATTCCCCACCGGGCGTCACTTCAACGACAGGGGGTTAGTCTAGCCTTTCAGTGCCTTCACGCTCGCGACATCAACAGGAGAAGCAGGCTTCGAATGCCAGCGTACGGAAGGAGCAACCCTTGAGCACCAGCTTCAAGAAGAGCTTGAAGACACATTTCCCGGCAGCGACCCGGTTTCCGTGATCATCACCGCCACTCCCGAGCGGCCCAAGCAGCTTCGCCAATAGCCGCTTGCGTCGACGCTTCGCCGATGCGCTGCGCCGCCACCGTCAGGCCTGCGGCGACCCTTCATGAATGGCTTTCTTGATCTCGGAGCGGAATTCCGGCGTGTCGTGCTCGCCGTGGACGGCGACGGCATGCTGCACCGCGGCGTTGATCAGCTCTTCTTCGCTGTCCGCCACGATCGCGACAGTGCATTTCATTTCGCTCGGGAACTCTCGGCAGTCGATATATTTGCGCATGGTTTATCTCCATGAATCGACGTGTAAGGCGATGCACTTGCCCGCCCCGATTTGCGCTCTCCCGTCGCCCCAAATTATACCACGGAATCCAAACTTCGCGCGGGCTGGCCACCCCCAGCCGACTATTTCGCCTGATGCCGCTGCTTCTGAAGCCCCGTTGGCTTGATCGCTTATGGACAAGCGCCAACGCTCCCTTTGACCGCCAGCTCAGTCCCCTTCACAGTCGGCGAGAACATCCCGAAGCTGCGATAGGATCGAGCCCTTCGACGGCGAATAGGAGCCGTTCAACACCGCAGTGCCGATGGTGAAGGCGTTCGCGCCCGCAGCCTTGATCGCCCTGATTTGCGCTGCCGAAGTAACGGCCCCGGCGACGATCAGGTATTTGTCCGGCCCCAGTCCCTTGCGTGCGGCGCGCACCAGGTCGATCGGATCGGCCTCAGTCGCGCGATAGGCAAGTACGTCGCAACCGGCACAGCCCTTGCGGACAAAGGCCCGGCAATCCGCCTCGGCATCGGCGGCCGTGCCGCCGAGCTTCGTCGGATGCCCGACCGGCTTGCCAGCAAACGGGAAATAGGCCGTATCGCTACCGTCGAGGATGCCGAGGATCTCGTCGACCTGCGTGCCGCCGAGCAGCCGCCGTACGCCGAGATCGCGGGCGATGCGCGCCGACTGCAGGCACACCTCCGGCATGGTCGAGACCACTTCCATGTAGGAGATCGCGCCGGCCCGATGGATGTCGGCGACAAGCGTCTTCAGCGCCGCGCGCGGCACGCCGACATCCTTGAAGCCCACATGTTTCAGACCGACCGGCTCGATGAGCCTCATCAGGTCGAGGCTGTCTTCGATCGTGCGATCATCGCGCGTCAGCATGAAGATGAAATCAATCACGAACGAACATTCCTGGTTCCGCCTTCGGCGATCGACGAGAAAGTGGAGAGAATCAAGGAACAGTCGATCGCGGAGCTCTCCGGGGGAGCCGCATCGCCCTGCCCTGACCGCTCTCTTTCTGCGGCGGGTATACGGGATAGTTTTAAGGCGAAAGGACCACAAGAACTGAAACCGTCGTCTCAACAAAAGTGCAAGCGACGCAGGGCTACTCCGCCCGGTGCTCGTCCCACCAACGGCGGATATCAACTCACAATCACAATTCTCGAAGCCACACTTCCCGAGACTACTTTGTCAGACGTCAATTCGCTGCAGCGGCTTGCGCGCCGGGCCGTGAAGGACGGAGCCGTCTGCAGCGAAGATCGAGCCGTGGCAGGGGCAGTCCCAGGTGCGATCCGCATTGTTCCAGGTCACCGTGCAGCCCTTGTGCGTGCAGGTCGCGGAGACGGCATGGAGCGCGCCGCCCCCGTCACGCCAGGCCGCGATCTTCTTGTCGCCTGAGACGACCACGCCCCCTCCGCCCGGCGGGATCGTGTCGAAGCCGGAAACGATGGTCTGGCTGTCGCCATCCTTGTGAAAATCCTCGGGATATGGCCGGGCAGGATCGTAGAGGTTTTCCCAAGGGCTCGATTGACCGGCAACAAGTCCGGCGATCATCAGGCCGGCGGCTGAGCCGTTGCTGATGCCCCAGGCGTTGAAGCCGGTCGCGATGTGGAATCCCGGCGCCTTCTCGCGGTCCGGCGTCCCGACATAGGCGACCCGGTCCGGCGTGTCATAGTCCTCGTTGCACCAGCGCCAGACCGCCTCGCCGACCGGAAGTTGCCGCCGCGCCCAGGCCTCCAGTTCGACGAACCGCCGGGCGACGTCGCCGTCGTGGCCGGTATTGAATTTCGGTCCGAGCACCACGAGCAATGGCCCTTCGGCATCACGGCCGGTCCGGATCGAATGCGTCGGTTCGTCGATGCCGATGAACATTCCGTCGACAACGCCAGGATCGTTGATCCGGAACGCGATCGCCGTGTGCATACGCGGCTGCGTGCGCCTTGCCATGCCGACCGGGCTTTTGACCGTCATGTTGGTGGCGACGACGACGTGCTCGGCATGGACATTGCCGCCGTCGGTGACCACGCGCCAGCGGCTTGCCTCGTCGATCAGCCTCGCCCGACTGTTCTCGAAGATCTTGCCGCCGAGATCAGTAACCGCAGCCGCCAGGCCAACGAGATAGCTCGCGGGATTGAACTGCCCCTGCCCAGGGAAGCGAAGCGCCCCAGCGGTCTCGAACGGCAGCGGAGCTGCGGTCCAACGCCTCGGCCCTGAACCCAAGCTCGCGCGCGGCGGCGGCCTCCGCCTCCAGTTCACCCCGCCGGCCCGAGTTCAGCGTGTAGCTGTAGGCGTCCTTGTCGTCCAGATCGCAGTTGATAGCGTACTGACCGATCCAGTTCCTGATCTGGCGTACGCCGGCGCTGTTGGCGTCCGCATAACTCTGCGCCGCCTCGCGCCCTTTTGTCTCGATGAGGTGGCGATAGATCAGGGCATGCTGCGTCGTGATCTTGGCCGTGGAGCCGCCGGTCACCTGACCGCCGACGCGCAGACCTTCGACGACAATCACCGAGTGGCCCATCTCGCAGAGGCGCAGCGCCGTGGTGAGGCCGACGATCCCGGCGCCGACCACCACAGTCTCGGCATGCAGGGAGGCGTCCAGAACCGGATAGTTCGTGGGCGGAGCACTCGCGACCCAGCAACTTCCGACTTTGCCTGGAAGGTTGTTCATGGCAGATCCGACTCCCAAGTGCGGGGCAAACGCGCGGCAACTCTCGCCCCCGGCAAAGGTTCGAACGCACGGCTGCTTCGGAACGTTCCGTGGAAGCGGAAGGCCGACGCATCGCGACGCGTGCCGGGCAGCTGACACCGGCTCCACCTCCGACAAACGAAGGCCGTGCCCTCCGCTGCGCGATCAAATCTCATTCCACGCCCCCGTTTTCAGCCGGGATCGTGTAAGAGAGGCAACTGGATGACCGCGCCACTTTGGGTGAGCGTCGGAAGGCACGAGGAACACATTGGCACAACGCGCAGGCAGCGCCGATCTGCCGCTTCACGGCGGGCGAGTGCCCAGATGGTTGGGCGAACGCATGACGCGCCTCGGCGCGGTCATCACCGAGGCGATCGTGCACCATTACGGCCGCGACGAGTTCCTGCGGCGCGTCGCCCATCCCTACTGGTTCCAGTCCTTCGGCGCGGTGATGGGCATGGACTGGCACTCGTCGGGGATCACGACCAGCGTCATCGGCGCGCTGAAGCGCGGCTTAACTCCGCTCTCGAACGAACTCGGCATCCATGTCTGCGGCGGCCGCGGCGCGCAGTCGCGCAAGACGCCGCAGGAGTTGCTGGCAATCGGCGAGCGCACAGGGATCGACGGCAGTCAGTTGGCGACCGCAAGCCGGCTGGTGGCGAAGGTGGACAGCGCCGCGGTCCAGGACGGCTTCGACCTCTACCTGCATGGTTTCATCGTCACTGACGATGGGCATTGGGTGGTGGTCCAACAGGGCATGAACGGCGAGCAGCGGCAGGCACGCCGCTACCATTGGCTGTCGGAAGGGCTGGAGAGTTTTGTCGACGAGCCCCACAGCGCGATCGAGGGCCGCGGCCGCGGCGAAATCATCAACCTCACCGACCATCGCGCAAAACAGTCCCGGCAGGGTCAGCTCGATCTCCTGGCCTCCTTGGGTCCGGACAGGATCGTTCGCGAGCTTTCGGTAATCGAGGGTCTGCCGGACAACGGCGCGGACCAACTCACGCTGCCGCATCTCGTCATGCCCGCGCATCACGACGTGCGCGAGAGCGACGTCGTCATGCGGCGTCTGCACGGCAACATCGCCGCGGCGGCGGAACGCGGTCCGGCGGATTTCGCCGAACTGCTGCTCGTGCCCGGCGTCGGCGCGCGTACGGTACGCGCGCTGGCGCTGGTCTCCGAAGTGGTGCACGGCGCGCCCTGCCGCTTCTCCGATCCGGCCCGCTATTCGATTGCCCATGGCGGCAAGGACCGGCACCCCTTCCCCGTTCCCCTTAAGGTCTATGACGAGACCATTCAGGTACTGAAATCGGCGGTGTCGAAGGCGAATCTCGGTCGCGAGGAGGAACTCGCGGCGCTGAAGCGGCTCGACGATCGCTCCCGCGCTATGGAGCGCTACGCGACCGGGCCGAGTCTAAAAGAACTTGTCGCAGGCGAGATGGACCAATCGCACCTGCTCGGCGGCCGGAGTGTGTTTGGGTGGGAGGCACGGCCGGATCCGGAACAAGGTCCAGGCGAGAAGCAGGCCTCAACAGGAAGCGGTGAGCCGATATCTCAACAGAAGTCCTGACTGGCCCCTCACACCGTCGGTCGGAATGGTTTCGCCAGTGACGCCGGGAAATGTTCGGCGAGCATCTGCCGGTTCTGCGAGATGATCACCAGCACCACGATCGTCGCGAGATAGGGCAGCGCTGAAAGCAATTCGGACGGCACCGCGAGGCCCAGCGCCTGCCCCTGCAATTGCAGGATCGTCATACCGCCGAACAGCCATGCTCCGAGCAGGACCCTGTAGGCCCGCCATGTCGCGAAGACCACCAGCGCCAAGGCGATCCAGCCCTTGCCGGCGGTCATGTTCTCGACCCACAGCGGCGTGTAGGCTACGGATAGGTAGGCGCCGCCGAGCCCGGCCATCAGCCCGCCGAACAGCACGGCCCAGTAGCGGATCTTCACCACCGGATAGCCGATCGCGTGGGCGATCTCGGGAGACTCGCCGATCGTTCGCAAGATCAGCCCGCCCTTGGTGCGGCTGAGAAACCAGGCGATGGCGACGAAGGACAGAATCGCCAGATAGACCAGCGGATCGTAGCGGAAGAGCAGCGGCCCGAGCACCGGGATATCTGATAGCAGCGGGATGGCGAGAGGCTTCAGTCCGTCTATCGGTTCGCTGCCGAAGTTGCGGCCGAGAAAGGCCGATACGCCCGAGCCGAAGATCGCGAGCGCCAGTCCGGCGGCGTACTGGTTGGTCAGGAATGTCAGCGCCAGCACCCCGAACAGCAGCGACGCCGCAGCGCCGGCGAGCGCCCCGGCGAGGATCGCCAGCGGCATCGGCAGGCCCGCGACGACCGCCCAGAAGGCGAAGGCCGCGCCCACCAGCATCATGCCCTCGATGCCGAGGTTTAAGACACCTGATTTCTCCACGACCAGTTCCCCGAGAGCGGCGAAGATCAGCGGCGTGGCGGCGATGACCGTTCCCGTGAAGATGGCGACGAAAAGGTCCATCAGGCGTGCTCCGCAAGCCGCCGCAGGCGGTAGAAGATGAAGAAGTCGGCGGCGAGCAGGAAAAAAAGCAGGATTCCTTGAAAAATGCGCGTCAGCGCCGAAGGCAGGCCGAGGCTCATCTGCACCGCCTCTCCGCCCAAGAACAGCAATGACAGAAGCAGGCCGCCGAGCACGATGCCGAAGGCGTTCAATCTCCCGACGAAGGCGACGATGATCGCTGCGAAACCGTAGCCGGGCGAGATCTGCGGCGAGAGCTGCCCCAGCGGTCCCGAAAGCTCGGCCATCCCGGCGAGTCCCGCTGCCGCGCCGCCGGCGAGCAGGCCCGTCCACACGGCCGAGGACTCGCGGAAGCCGGCATAGCGGGCGGCAAGCGGCGCGGCTCCGCTCACCGACAGTTTGTAACCGAGAAAGCTGCGGTCGGCGAACAGCCACATCGCGACCACTGCGATGACCGTGATGAAGATCGAGGAGTTGAGCCGGTAGGAGTAGTCGAAGGGCTCGAACATGGCGGCGCCGGGCAGCAGCGCCGTCTGCGGATAGTTGAAGCCGGCCGGATCGCGCCACGGCCCGTGAACCAGCCACGACAAGAGCAGCGTGGCGATATAGGTCAGCATGAGCGTGACGAGGATCTCGTTGGTGTTCATGCGCGCCCGCAGGAAGGCGGGAATCGCCGCCCAGGCCATGCCGGCCACGGCACCGGCTATAAGCATCAGCGGCAGGAGCAGAAAACTCTCAGGATCGGGATAGAACAGGCCGACGCCGCATGCCGCGATGGCGCCAATGATGAGCTGTCCTTCGGCGCCAATGTTCCAGACGTTGGCGCGAAAGCCGACCGCGAGACCGCAGGCGATCAAGATTAGCGGCGAGGCCTTCAACAGCAGTTCGGAAAGGCCGTTCAGCGAACTCACCGGCTCCACGAAGAAGGCGTTGAGCGTCGCGAGCGGGTCATAGCCGAGGACCGCGAAGAACACGGAACCCACGATGATGGTGAGGAGCGTCGCGATTGCCGGGGCTGCGACCCGCATGAGCGCAGACGGTTCGGGCCGCCGTTCAATCCTGTAGCGCAAGACCGCTCTTCTCCGATGTCGCGGTGCCCAATCTGGTCATCAGCAGCCCCACTTCCTCGCGGTTGGTCTCGGCCCGCATCAGCGGAGGCGAAACGCGCCCCTGGCAGATGACCAGCAGCCGGTCGCAGATCTCGAACAACTCGTCGAGTTCCTCCGAGACCACCAGCACCGCAGCGCCGGCGCGGCTGAGATCGACCAAGGTCTGGCGGATGAAGGCTGCCGCTCCAACGTCGACACCCCATGTCGGCTGCGAAACCAGCAGGAGTTTTGGAGCGAGCACGATCTCCCGGCCGACGATGTATTTCTGCAGATTGCCGCCGGAGAGGCTCTGGGCGGCGGCTTCCGGCCCGTTCGCCTTAACGCCGAAGCGCTCGATGATGTTCTTGGCGAAGGCCACTGCCCTGCCCCGGTCGACAAAACCGCTGCGGACCAGGCCAGCGCGATTGCCAGTGAGCAGCGCGTTCTCCCAAAGCGTGTGCGAGGGAACAGCGCCACGGCCGAGCCGCTCTTCCGGCACGAAGGTCATGCCGAGCCTTCGCCGCGCGTTGGCGTGGAGACGCCCTGCATCCTTGCCCCCGATGCGAATTGCTTCCACCCTTTTGTGGGTGCGCTCGCCGCTGAGCAGCGATATCAGTTCCGCCTGGCCATTGCCGGAAACCCCGGCGATGCCGACGATCTCGCCGCCAAAAACTTCGAACGAAACGTCGCGCAGGTTCACGCCGTGGTGGCTGCGGGATTCGGCCGACAAGTCGCGCACTTCAAGCACCGGCCCGTCGCTCAGATTCGAGGGCGTCACGTTCATGTGCGGCAGGTTGGAGCCGACCATCATGCGGGCGAGTTCGAGCGAGGTCGTCTCCTTCGGCTTGGCCGTGCCGGTCACCCGGCCGTTGCGCAGCACGGTCGCCGAGTCGCAAAGCTGCTGCACCTCGTCCAGCTTGTGGCTGATGTAGAGAATGCTGCAGCCTTCGGCGGCAAGCTGGCGCAAGGTCTCGAAGAGTTTTGACACGGCCTGCGGCGTGAGGACCGATGTCGGCTCGTCGAGGATGAGAAGTTTTGGGTTCTGCAGGAGGCAGCGCACGATCTCGACCCGCTGGCGCTCGCCGACCGAAAGCTCGTGCACCTTTCGCGCCGGGTCGATCGGCATGCCGTAGCGCTGCGAGAGCTCGACAATGCGGGAGGACAGCGCCCTGCGGTCGAACGGCCCGCGCAAGCAGAGCGCGATGTTTTCGGCAACGGTGACGGATTCGAACAGCGCGAAATGCTGGTAGACCATCTCGACGCCCAGCGCGCGAGACACCGCCGGATTGTGATCCTGGATCAGCTTGCCGTCGCAGTAGATCTCGCCGGAATCAGCCTGCGCCGCGCCGTAGATGATCTTCATCAGGGTGGATTTGCCGGCTCCATTCTCCCCCAGCACGGCGTGGATCTCGCCGGGCATGATTGCCAGCGAGATATCGTCGTTGGCGAGGACGCCAGGATAACGCTTCGAGATGTTGCGCAGTTCGAGGCGGGGGGTCATCGGCTGGGTTCTGGCTTCCTCTTGACCACGGACGAGCGGGGCGCCGCGGCCAGCGAACCCCTCCCCCTTGAGGGGAGGGTCGACGAGCGAGCCGAGCGAAGCGAGGGGCGCGAGGCGGGGTGGGGTCGCTGCGGCCGTGCTGGACATTCGTTGCCACGGTTGCGCGCGGCCTCTTCCGACCCCCTCTGACCGCTTCGCGGCCATCTCCCCCTCAAGGGGGGAGAGAACACTGCGGCCATGCTTACCCCAGGTTGCCGATCATGCCCTGGACGAACCAGTTCATGCCGCGGATGTCGGGATCCGAAAGCACAGAACCCGCCGCGACCTTGACGTTGCCGTCCTGATCCTTGAGCTCGCCGGTATAGGGGTGGACCTTGCCGGAGCCGATGTCGGTCTCAAGCTGCTTCAGCTTCTCGCGGACATCCGCCGGGATCGCTTCGTTGTAGGGCGCCATCTTGACCACCCCTGCGGCCAGTCCGTCCCAGCGCACCTCCGGCTTCCAGGTCCCCGCCGCGACGGCCTTCGCCGCGCCGACATAGTCGCGCGACCAGTCGAGCATAAAGGCGGTCAGGTGCTTGCCCGAGCCGAACTTCGACATGTCGCTGGCGTAGCCGATCGACCAGGCGCCCTTCTCGCCGGCGACCTGGACGCCGGTAGGAGTATCCGTCATCGAGCAGATGACATCGCAGCCCTGGCTGACCAGCGTGTTTGCGGCTTCCTTCTCCTTGCCCGGATCGAACCACGAATTGAGGAAGATCGCGTTGCAGGTGATCTCCGGCTTCACGCTCTGAGCGCCGAGCAGCAGCGCATTGGCCGGGCCGACGATGTCCGGGATCGGGAAGCCGCCGATGAAGCCGATCTTGCCGGTCTTGGTCATGTGACCGGCGGCAGCGCCGGCGACGAAAGTGCCCTCATAATACTTCGCCTCGAAAGTGCCCAGATTGGCTAGGTGCACGATTCCCGAGCAGTGCTCGAACGCCGTCTCGGGGAAGCGGGGCGCGACCTTCTGCATCGGCGTGCCGTGCGAGAAGCTGGTGCCGAAGATCAGCTTGTTGCCTGAGGCGGCGAGCTCACGAAAAACGCGCTCGGCATCCTGCGGCATGAAGATATTGTCGAGAACCGTGATCTCGACCTTATCGCCCAGTTCGGCCTTGATGGCCTCGACGCCGAGGCTGTGCTGCTTGGTCCAACCAATCTCCGCAATGGGCGAGACGTAGACGACGCCGATCTTCAGCTTTTCCTCGGCAGCGGCGAGGCCGGGCAGGCCGCCAACGCCAAGCGCGACACCGCCCGCGCCGGAATAGCGCAGGAACTCGCGCCTTGTCACGTCACGCATAAATTGCCCCTCTCTCGTCTGGTTTTTGCAGCAGCCGACTGGAAACGCCGCCGCCTGTCAATGAGGAAACCGCGCTTATCACTGGAATCCCGCGATGAAAACGACAGGCGATCCGAATGGCCGATAAGAGGGGGATTGCCCCGCGTCGGAAGTGCCGACGCGGGCAACGCATAGAGGGTTCGGCAACAAAAGGCGCGCGGCCCGCTCTGTTAGACGGCTTCCAGCGACGCGTTTCAAGGCGCCGGGACCCGGTAACCACGCCGCCCTAGTTCGCCTCAATCCTTCGCGCGCTCGACGTAGGAGCCGTCGGCCGTCATCACCACGATGCGGGTGCCGGTGGTGATGTGCGGCGGCACGGCGGTACGGACGCCGTTGGACAGGGTGGCCGGCTTGTAGGACGAGGACGCCGTCTGGCCCTTGGTGACCGGCTCGGTCTCGACCACCTCGAAGACCGCCCGCTGCGGCAGGACGATCGAGATCGCGCTGCCTTCGTGCAGGGCGAGTTGCACTGCCATGCCTTCCTGCAGGTAGGGCGCCTGGTCGCCGATGACGCTGTCCGAGACCGCCACCTGCTCGAAGCTCTCCGGGTTCATGAAGTGGAAGCCCTCGCCGTCGCTGTAGAGGAAGGTGTGCTCGCGCTCCTCGACATGCGCCCTCTCGACCTGCTCAGTGGTGCGGTAGCGCTCGGACACCTTCACGCCGTCGGAGATGCGACGCATGTCGAGCTGCGTCACCGGCGTACCCTTGCCGGGGTGTATGTTTTCCGCGAACAGAATGACGTAGAGCTTTCCGTCCTTATCGACGACATTTCCCTTGCGGAGAGAGCTGGCGATCACCTTCACGGGGTCAATCCTGCGATGTAAGTTGTGGCATTCGGCTGAAGAGCCTCGCTGGGGCCCCTACAGCATTCCGGCCTTTGTTGCCACCATCTTTCGAACATCAGCAGATCAGTCATGACCGAAGCCTCCCCCTGGTGGACTCCTCACGTCCATGCCGACCGCCGCCCGCGGCTCATTGCGCGCAGCAGGATCAGCGCCGCCATCCGCGCCTGGTTCGCCGAGCGCGACTTCATCGAAGTCGAGACCGCCAGCCTGCAGGTCTCGCCGGGCAACGAGACGCACATCTCCGCCTTTGCGACGCAGGAGATCGGCTCCGACGGCTCGCACTGGCCGCGCTATCTCCACACCTCCCCCGAATTCGCCTGCAAGAAGCTGCTGGCGGCCGGCGAGAAGCGGATCTTCAGCTTCGGGCCCGTCTGGCGCAACCGCGAACGCGGTCCGCTGCACCACCCCGAGTTCAGGATGGTCGAGTGGTACCGCGTCGGGGAGACATATGAGAGCCTGATGGCCGACTGTGCCGCACTGCTGTCCCTGGCCGCCAAGACGGCGGATTGTCGCCAGTTCTCGTTCCGTGGCCGGACCGCCGATCCTCTCGCCGAGCCTGAACGCCTCACTGTGGCCGAGGCATTCGAGCGGTACGCCGGCATCGACCTTCTGGCCAGCGTCGGGCGCGATGGCAGCACCGATCGCGAGCAGCTGAACGCCGCCGCCGTTTCCGCGGGCATCGTCACCGCGCCGGACGACAGTTGGGCCGACATCTTTAGCAAGGTGATCGTGGAGAAGGTCGAGCCGGAGCTTGGGCATGGACGATCGACGATCCTGTGCGAATACCCCATTTCGATGGCGGCTCTCGCCCGGCCGAGCCCGCGTGATTCGCGCGTTTCCGAACGTTTCGAGCTTTATTGCTGCGGGGTTGAGCTCGCAAACGCCTTCGGCGAACTGACGGATGTCGCCGAGCAGCGCCGCCGCTTCGCCGCCGAGATGGAGGAGAAGGAAAGGATCTACGGCGAGCGCTACCCGATCGACGAAGACTTCCTGAACGCCCTCTCCCTGATGCCGGAGGCGAGCGGCATTGCGCTCGGCTTCGACCGGCTGGTCATGCTGGCCAGCGGGGCGTCCAAGATCGAGGACGTGATCTGGACCCCTGTCGCGGAAGGGTGATCACCCCCGCCGACATCTCGGCAACTTTGGGGCGCAGAACTACTTCTAATGGTGACGGATCTACCGCCGAGCCAGCAAACGCTGGCGAACAAAGGAGCATGTGATGGCAAGTTCGACCCGACGCCCCGGCGACCCCTTTGCCGCGGCCGAGGCCGTGTTCAGGCCAGCGCCGAAGCCGGCGGCCGAAGCCAGGCGAGAGCCAATCTTGGCGGCCGCGCGGGAGACTGTGACCCTCAAGCTGGACCGTGACGTACTCGATCACTTCCAGGCAGAAGGGCCCGGCTGGCAGGAGCGCATCAACTCGGCATTGCGCGAGATGGTGAAGGCGGCCGGCATGGACGACCCGGGGAAAAGGCCCGAAGAGCTCAACGCGACCAACGACGACTGAAATGAAAAAAAGCCCGTCGGCTGAGCCGACGGGCTTCATAGGTGGACCGGCTTCGGGAGGAGGGGATGCCGGTCCGTGCCGCCGCAGCTGGGAGGAGGAAGGCCGCGGCGGGAAACGGATTACTGGCGGCCCTTGGCGGCCACGAGGTAGATGTCGGCGCGGCTGATGCCGAGGTCGGCGAGCTCACGGTTGGAAAGGCGGCTCAGCTCGTTCACGGTCTCGCGATAACGGCGCCAATTCCGATAGTTACGCAGCAGGTTCATGGTACTCTCTCTTTGTTCTTGCTAGTGCCGATGTTCTTCTTACCCCGCTCAGATAGGGGTGTCTCAAACCGATTTGAATAGCCACTCGCGCATGCCGGCAATGCGGTTGTTGCATAGCTACGATGCAACCTAAACGCGGTGCATTTCTGAGCTTCTGCCCCATGCCTCGACGATAGATATCCGTTCGTCGCCGGATGCATGCACAGAGACGGCCTGCAGGAACGAGGACGCCGTGAGCACGGCGGCAACCGCGATATCGATCAACGTGGCGGCAAGTACCCTTTTCATTGCCCCCTCCATTCGGTCGCTCATTGGCGGTGAGTGCCACATCGCAGAGGCATGTTTCGTCTCGATTTCGTTATTGGATCGATATGTTTCGTTTTCCCAACTTCTCTTGACCGTTTGTGCCCGATGTTGTATTAATTCGCCGAAACATACGGGCGCGACCAGTCGCATGTCAGTTCGACCCGTATGCGCATTTGCCTGACATCGGAAGTAGTTGATCACCGGATTCCTGGGCTTTCCGGGCCGGAAACAGCAACGCAACAAAGCGGAAGCCGAACGTCATCGTTCGGATACGCGGGAGGAGAATATGTCGCCTTGCGAAAATGAAAACGAAAGCATGGGCATGATGAACTGGCTCACCAAGGTCTTCATTGCGACGACGGCATTGGCGGCCGTCGCACTGCTGGCCGATAGCGGGCGCGCAGCATCCGCGGATGTGCAGTTTGCAACCCATGCGGCCATGTTGTTCGCTCTGCCCCGGACCCTGTCGAGCGGCCGCATCCGGCCACGGAAGGGAGGCTGGCGTTTCCGCATCGAACCTTCTCCGCCCCGGCGCGTTAGGGCAGCATCGATGCTCCATCGCGTCCGGGGACGCGGCGCGAACGCCGGCTGACCAAGTCGGCCGGTGCTGGTGGGATGAGGTTACGGGGATAAGTCATGAAGTCCGATTTCGCAGCAGGCATCTTGAGAGTCCTGGTCTATGCCCAGGTCCTCCTGTGCTTCGCCGGAGCGGCCACGGTCTTCATCCGCGACCGTGACGAGCCGCAGAGCGTGGCGATCGGGACCAGCGTACCCTCGTCGTCCGAGGCTGGCGTCCGGCTGTAAGCCGCGGCTCAGTCGTGCTGGCGTTCCGGCGGATCGAACCGGTAGCCGGCACCGCGGATGGTCACGATCGACTCGGTGTCGAGTTTTCGTCGCAGCCTGACGATTCGTGAGTCGATCGACCGGTCGAACGCTTCCGTACTCTCCGCCGGTGCAGCCGCAATGATGTTGTCCCGCGTCAGAACCTTGCGCGGGTGAGCGAGGAAAAGTCTGAGCAGAGCCACCTGCCCCGGCGAAAGCTGCTCCTCCTCGCCCGATTTGTGCATCACCAGAGCCGATCTGAGGTCAATCGTGGAATTCTCGAGTGTGACGAGTTCCGGAGCCGCCTTGCCCTTCCGCGCGAGCAGGCCGGCGATCCGCGCCGCCAGTTCGCGGGTATTCACCGGGGCATCCACGACGTCGGCTGCGCCGAGTTCGAGGGCGAGCACGGTCTCCACCAGTTCGGTCCTGGGGCGCAGAACCACGACGCTCGGGGCGTTCTCCCCCTGTAGCCGGCGCAAAAGCACCTGGGTAGCAACAGTTGGCAGCCTCTCGCCAAGCACGATGACGTCGAGAGAACTTGTCAGCAGAGGGCGAAGTTCCCAGTCCTCGTCGGCGCGGGCGACGTCGTATCCGCGCCGCTCGAGATAGTCCGCCACATGATCAGCGTCGGCGAGGCAGGCAAGTCCAATCATTGGTCTTCGAGCCATTGCCGTTCCAACCCCTATTCGAATGGTCTGGACATCATGTTTCTTCCTAATCTACTTTCCAGCGAATTTGGAGACTGGATCACACTGCGCGCCAGGATTGCCATCGTCGAGGACGAGCCCGACCTTAGGGAGGCCGTCGCCGAGTATCTCGGCGCGAACGGCTATGACGTGACTGCGCTGGACAGCGCGGAGGCTATGCGGGAGGCGGCGGAGAGGACGCCGTTCAATCTCGTGATTCTCGATATCGCCATGCCCGGCGAGGACGGCCTTTCGCTCGGGCGCTGGCTGCGATCGCAAATGCCGGTCGGCCTCATCTATGCCACCGCGGCCGGAACGGCCATCGACCGGATCGTCGGCCTGGAACTGGGCGCCGACGATTATCTGGTGAAGCCCTACGAGCTTCGAGAGTTGCTCGCCCGGGTGCGCAGCGTGCTGCGCCGCGTGCCCTCGCCCGAAGAAACGCATGCTCAACGCAACGGGCGGCACGAGGACAGTCGCCGTTGCGTCTCCTTCGCCGATTTCAACGCCGATCTCGACGGACGAATTCTTACCCGTTCGGATGGCACCGTCATCGACATGGCCAAGAGCGAGTTCGACGTGCTGGAGGCGTTCCTGACAAGGCCGAATCGCCTGCTCACGCGCATGGCACTCTCGGAGGCGATAGGTTTGAGCGAGGAGCCTGAGACCTCGCGGGCCGTCGACATCAGGATCATGCGGCTGCGCAAGAAGATCGAAGCGGACCCGGCAAATCCGCGCTTCCTGCGCACCGTGCGTGGCGAAGGCTACATCTTCGCGCTGCCTGACGAAGCAAACTGAACCACTGACGAACTCAACCTGACCGACAAGCGTCGCGGGGACACGCAATGACGCAGGACATGATCATGGCCTCGGTGGCCGAGTTCGCACGGGGCGGCTCGGCGGTGGCGGCGTTGCGCATGATGCGCCTGCTGCGCCAGGCGCCCGACTGGCAGCAGACCGTGCCGGAGGTGCTGGAGACCCTCGGCCGCAAGCTCGACTGCCACCGCGCCGTCCTGTTCCGCTTGCGTGAACTGCCCGGCAAGGGCTTCGCGCAATCGATCGCCTCTTATTGGGTCGATGCGACGGTCGCGGGAGTTGCCGCGTCGCCGACGACCATCTCCCAGGACGTCATGGAGTCCGATCCCTTCCTTGCCCGGCTGTCGACGGAGCTTCGCCAAGGCAAGATTTTCGCGGGATTGACGAGCAACCTGAACGGTTTCCTCCGCGACGACTTCGAACAGCAGCACATCAAATCCTTCCTCTCGGTGTCCGTCTTCGCGCACGGACATCTGTGGGGCAGCCTCGCCGTCAACGACTGCTGCCGCGAGCGCGGCTGGGCGGAGAACGAGATCGCGGCGATGGAGATGGTCGCGCTGGCGATCGGCGATGCCATCGAGCGCTCCTTCACCGAGGCGCATGTCAGCGATATCGTCCGGCGGACGATGATCCAAGCCTCGCTCGATGCCATCATCGTCATGGACGAGACCGGCAGCATCATCGAGTTCAATCCGGCCGCCGAGAAGATGTTCGGCTACACGCGTAACGAGATTCTCGGCCACGACCTGCTCGACACGGTCGTCCCCGCCAAGTTCCGCCAAGGCTACTCCAATGGGGCGGAATACATGGCCGGCCGCGGCGCACCAATGATCGGCCAGCGCATGGAGACCATCACCCAGAACTCTGCCGGCGAGGTCTTTCCGATCGAGTTAACGGCCACCGAGATCAAGGTGGCCGACCGCCGGCTGATCTTCGGCTCGGTCCGCGACCTGCGCGAGAAGCATCGCGCCGAGGAAGAGATCAACCGGCAGCGCGAGCGCCTCCACCAGAACGAGAAGATGGCGGCTATGGGCTCGCTGCTGGCGGGCGTTTCGCACGAGCTCAACAATCCGCTGGCGGTCGTCGTCGCCCAATCGACCCTGCTCCACGAGTTCGCCCCCGATCCACAGACCAAGCTTAGGGCAGAAAAGGTGCGGGCAGCGGCCGAACGTTGTGGCCGCATCGTTAAGAGCTTCCTCGGAATGGTGAGGCTGCATCCGCCGAGCCAGGGCGAGATGGACTTGAACAACGCCGTGCGGGCCGCACTGGAGGTGACCGCCTACGGCGCCCGTTCCAGCGGCATCCAGATCGAGACAGACTTCGTCAAGGGATCGCTCTCGGTGCTTGCCGATCCGGATCACATCACCCAGGTCGTTGCCAACCTGCTGGTCAACAGCCAGCACGCGCTTGCTGCGATCAATGGCGAAAAGCGCATAAAGGTACGCACCTTCCGGCGCGACGACGGCAAATGCGGTTTCACCGTGGAAGACAACGGGCCTGGCGTTCCGATGCATGTCCGGCACCGGATCTTCGAATCCTATTTTACCACCAAGCCGGTTGGTGTCGGCACTGGCATCGGCTTATCGATCTCAAAATCCATCATAGAGCGCTGCAAGGGTCGCGTCTGGCATGAGCCAGCCCTTCCGAACGGCGCTCGCTTCGTGGTGGAGCTTCCCGCCATGAACGGCGGCGCCGACAGCTTTGCGGTCGGTCCCGCCCAGGCGACCGGCATCGGTCATGCCCTGATCATCGACGACGAGCCCGATGTGGCCGGGGCGCTGGCAGACCTCCTCCTGCTGATGGGCGTCAAGTCCCGCACCGTTCCGGCCTGGACGTCAGCCGAGGAGGTGCTGGGCGGTGAGGAGATCGACATCGTCTTCAGCGATCTCAGGATGCCCGGCGCAGACGGTCTGATGATCTTTGAGGAACTCACGCAGAAGCGGCCAGAACTCGCCAATCGCTTCGTTCTGGTGACAGGTGACATGATCGGGGCACGCGCACAGGTCGAGCAACTGCCGGCCGAACATCGTCCGCACATCCTCGAGAAGCCGTTCAGCACGCTCGATGTCCGTAGCGTCCTGGCTGCGGTCAACGAGAAACTCGCGGTCCCGCGATAGTCGGACGGCTCCTGCAACTGAGACCAGCCGCAGGAGCCCATGCGCCTGAGACGGGCGCTGGGAGGATATCTAGAACACGTTCGGCGTCGAGGCATTGGGAGCGGCGGCCTTAAGCCTGCGGACCTTGCGCTCACCGAGGCCTGAGTGCTGCGCGATCTCGATAAGGCATTGGTCGCTCTCCGAGCCCCAGGCCTGCCCCCTGCAGGCGATCTCGGTCTCGCTCAACTCCTGCCGGGTTGTGTCGGTGAAAGTGCCGCCATTCCCGCTCACCCGCAGCGGCTCGTCGCGGTTGGCAAGTGCGGAGCCCACATTTGGCACCAGCGCCATCGACAGGAAGCAGATGCCGACCGCGATCGCGAACATCGCCATCGGGTGCTCTGCCGATCGCCGGCGAAGCACAAGGCGGGGCAGTTTCAAAAAGCTCGATTTCGGCTGACTGGAATTGGCATTCACGGCGGAGCGGAACATCGTCGTCGGCCCGATCTTGGTTGAATGTTTGGTTGATCGAGACGTAGTAGCTCGGCTCCGTATCTGACCGATGCTGCACGTTTTGAGATTCGTATCAGCAAAGCGCAACAGAATCGGGCATCGAGCACACGCACTCTCTTCGCCGCGCCACAAAGCCTGAGCGCCCCATGGGGCAGTTGATGGTACCCCCATAGCTCACAGCTTTCTCCTCCGGGGCGCTTTCAGTCCTGTCCAGCGCTGGCCGCAACACTCTCCTAAGCATCGGAGATCACGGATGTTTCGGCCTCTGCCGCGTCCTGCAAACAGCGTAACGAGAGCCACCGTTTCAGGTAAAAGATTGCTTGTAATCGAGAAAACGAGCTATATTGAATGCCCGTTCAATATCCAGCGAGCGCCGCCATGAACCTGCACCGCCATGACGTGACCGTGCCGGAGGGATGGGACAGGCGGGGACTGCCGGGCTGGAGCTATCACAGCCAGGCGCTTCTTGACCTCGAGAAGGAGCACGTCTTCCGAACCCATTGGCAGATCGTCGGACATGTCTCCGACATGCCGAGCCCGGGCGACTATCTGGCCATCGACATCGTGGGAGAGCGAGCTCTGGTCGTCCGGGGACAGGACGGCGTCGTCAGGGCCTTCCACAATCTGTGCCGGCATCGCGGCTCGCGCGTGGTGGCCGACGACAGGGGCCATTGCAAGAACGCGCTCGTCTGTCCCTTCCACGGATGGGTCTACAATCTCGACGGGACGCTTCGAGGCGCCGCCCGCCCCCGCTCCTTCCCGGAACTCGACAAGGTCGATTTCGGGCTGATCCCTCTCGACCTGGAGATCTGGATGGGCCTGATCTTCGTGCGGTTCCGGAAGGGCCCTCAGCCCTCCGTCGCGGAACTGATGCGGCCCATGACCGACGAGATCGCCCACTACCGGATCGGCGAGATGGTTCTCTCCGACGGCTTCTGGTCGCAGAAGATCCCGGTGAACTGGAAATCGGTGCGGGACGTCGACAATGAGGGCTATCACGTCGCCATGGCCCATCCGGCGCTGCAGGACCTCTATGGCGCCGACTATTTCGACGAGCCGTATGTGAAGGGCGTGTCGCGCTCCTTCTCGACCTACAGTCCCCACGCCGGCCGCCGCTGGAGCGTGCGCAACTACGTACGGATTGCAACGGAGGCGGATCACCTTCCCGACGATCTGAAGAAGGCGTGGGTCTATTACGGCATCTTTCCGAATATGGTCATCGCCGCGACGCCTGAGAGCGCGCAGTTCTATCAGGAATTTCCGCTCTCCACCGGGGAGACCCTGCTGCGCGGTGCGATCTATCGCTACCCCAACGAGAACCGCCGCCAGCGAGCGGCTCGCTATCTGGCGCGCCGCATCGACCGGGAAACCACGTCCGAGGACATCCAACTGACCATCTGGTCGAACGAATCCATGCTGTCGGACGCCTTCTCGGGCTTCTTTCTTTCGGACCTGGAATACGGGGTGCGAACGCACCACGACCATCTGCGCCGGGTTCTTCCGGTCCTCCGTCTCGAGACCGTGCCCGATGAGAAGGAGATGTCGAACCTTAACGAGGCCCTGCTGTCGCGGGCATGATCGGCACCGCCGCTGCGGCAGGCATCGCCGCCGGCGGTCGGCCGCATTAATTCCGCCACACGCCCTCGCGCCGGAGATCCTCCATGGTGCGGGAAATGCCCTCACGCAGGATCGCGACCATGTCGTCGATCTGCTCGCGCGTGATGATCAGCGGGGGCGACATGACGCACATGTGGATCAACGGCCTCACAAGCAGGCCGAGCGCATAGCAGTGCGCGTCGATGCGCTTGCCGACCTCGATGTCGAGTTGCAGCGGATTGTTGCTTTCCCGGTCAGCGACACATTCGACGCAGGCCATGAGCCCGATACCACGTACCTCGCCGACCAGCGGGAGGTCTTCGAGCGTCTTCATCTCCTCGATGAAGTAGGGCGCCACATCTCGGGCGTGGTCGAGGATGCCGTTCTCGAGCAGATCGAGATTGGCCAGTGCGACGGCGCATCCGACCGGGTGGCTGCTGTAGGTCAGTCCATGTGCATACATGGCGTCCGGATGGTTCGAGCGGCGCAAGTCCGCGAGCAGGCGATCCGAGACGATCATCCCGCCGAGCGGAAAATAGCCCGACGTGACTCCCTTGGCGAAGGTGATGATGTCGGGCGAAAGGCCGAACACGCTTTCCGAAGCGAAGATTTCGCCGAGCCGCCCGAAGCCGGTCACCACCTCGTCCGAGATGTAAAGGATGTCGTTCGCCCTGCAGATCTGCCTGATGCGCGGCAGATAGTTCGGCGGCGAGACGATCACGCCGCCGGAAGCCTGGATCGGCTCGGCCACGAAAGCCCCGATCTTGTCGGCGCCGAGACGCTCGACCGTTTCCTCGAATTCTGAGACCAGGAAGTCCGAGAAGGCCTCGATCGTCATCGCTGCCGGGCGCCGGAACGGATCGGGCGACGTCAGCTTGACGACCAGGCCGCCGGCGATGTCCATCCAGTCACGATCGCGGGGACGGCCGTTCAGCGAGGCGGAAAGATAGGTCGAGCCATGATAGGCGCCGCCGCGCGATATGATTAGCTTCTTCTCCGAGCGCCCGCGCACATTGTTGTAGAACTGCATGAAGCGCAGCGCGCTCTCGACCGCAGACGAGCCTCCCGTGGTGAAGAAAACGTGCCGCAAGTCCCCCGGCGCATGGCCGGCGATCCGCTCGGCGAGTACGGCGGACGGCGAGTTCATCGTGTACCAGGGCGTGTTGTAGGAGAGTTCCATCGCCTGGTCGTACATGACGCGCGCCAGTTCCTCGCGGCGATGGCCGGCGTTCACGCACCACATGCCGGCTGGCCCGTCGATCAGCCGCCGCCCTTCGCCGTCATGGATGTAGATGCCGTCGCCGCTGCCGATCAGGCTGCGCGCCTCGGTGCCGATCGAGCCGGAATAGGGCCAAGGCTGGATGAGGTGTCGCTTCGCGAGGTCGACCGCGGCCTCGGCCGAGACCTCATACTTGGAGGGCCCTGCACTTGCCTTCCTGATCGACGCCATTTTATTCTCTCCTCAGATGCACGATCCGTAGCGCTACAAGCCACTGAAAAAGCTAACTAAATCGTCCGCATTTTGAATGTTCGTTCAATCAATATAGCCGGAAATTTCGCTTGATTTCAATCGCCTGTTGCGCATGATGTCGGCGGGAACAGAACAACCGGCCAGTCAAAGGCCGACCGGAGCGGAAATGGGACGCAAGGTCGATCCGACGAAAGGCGCGCCGCCGCGATGACGGCCGCCGTGGAAGGGTCGCAGGCTATCCGCCAGGCGCGCACGGGCGCCAAGCCCCTTCTGCAATCGGAAGCCGCGCAAGGTTTTGCGCTGGTAAGCCCCACCTTCCTCTTCGCGCTCGTCCTGCTCGTCCTACCGATCCTCGTGGTTCTGGCGCACAGCTTCTGGACGCAGAACTACCTGACGATCGATCGGACCTTTACGTTCGAGCAGTACCGGATCGCGCTGACCGAGCCCATCTTCCGGGACCTGCTTCTCCGCTCGCTGTTGATCTCGTTCGCGGTCAGTGTCGCCACAGTCGTGCTCGCCTATCCGGTCGCCTACTTCATTTCGTTTCACGGCGGCGACCGCAAGAACCTCTGGCTGTTCCTGATCACGATCCCCTTCTGGACCAGCTATCTGCTGCGGGTGATGTCGTGGAAGGTCATCCTCGGCTACAATGGCGTCCTGAATTCCGGGCTGCTGGCGCTGGGCATCATCGACGAGCCGTCGACCGCCTTCCTCTACAATTCCAGCGCGGTCGTCATCACGCTCACGCATGCCTGGGCGGCCTTCGCCATCCTGCCGATCTACGTTTCCCTGCAGAAGGTCGATCGCACGCTGATCGAGGCGGCGGCCGACCTCGGCGACGGGCCGGTCCGGCGCTTCCTGCGCGTGACGCTCCCGCTCTCAATGCCCGGCGTGATCTCCGCGCTGCTCATCGTGATGATCCCGACCGTTGGCGATTACGTTACGCCGAAGCTGGTTGGCGGCAAGTACGGCGTGATGATCGCCACTGCGATCCAGGCGCAATTCGGAAAGGCCGCAAATTGGCCGCTCGGCGCCGCGCTCTCCGTCTCGACGATGCTGGTCGTCTCGGCGATGGCCGCGGCTTCGGTTCTGCTGCTCCGCCTGGCGGTGAGGTGGGCCCGATGAAGCGCATGCCTGGCCGCTGGCTGCCAGCCTACGCGGCGCTCTACATCGCCTTCCTCTATCTGCCTGTCCTGTTCCTGCCGATCTTCTCGATCAACACCGCGCCCACCCCGCAATTCCCGCTCTCGGGCTACACGCTCAGATGGTACGAGGAGCTTCCCCGCAACGCCGCTCTCATCGACGCGGCACGGAACAGCCTCCTTGTGGGCGTCGCAGCCGCGCTGCTTTCGACATTGCTCGGAATCTGCGCTGCGCGTGCCATCACCCGCTACCGCTTCCCGGGGCGGCGGCCGATCAACGGGCTGATCATGGCCCCGCTGGTTCTCCCCGAGATCATCCTGGCGGTGTCGCTGCTGCTCGTGCTGCTGCGCCTCGGCCTGGACCTGTCGCTGTTCACCATCGTTCTCGGCCACGTTCTCATCTGCCTGCCCTATTCCATGAGCGTCCTCACCTCCGGCTTCGAGGGCTTTGATCGCAGCCTGGAAGAGGCGTCGGCCGATCTCGGGGAAACCGCCTTCGGCACGTTCCGGCGGGTCACGCTGCCGATGGTGACGCCAGCGATCATCTCCTCGCTGCTCGTCTGCTTCACCATCTCGCTGGACGACTTCATCATCGCCTTCTTCCTCGGCGGCACCCAGGCGACCCTGCCGATCTACATCTGGGGCCAGCTTCGCTTCGCCGCCAAGCTTCCGGGTGTGCTTGCGCTGGGCACGCTGCTTCTCGTCGGGTCCTTCCTGCTTCTCACGCTCGCCGAGATGATCCGGCGGCGAGCCGAGCAGCGGGTGCAGAGCGCCGGGGTGACACTTGCCTGACTCCATGATCGACATCCGCAATGTCGGCCGCAGCTACGGCGCGTTCCGGGCACTGGACGACGTGTCGCTCTCGATCAAAGAGGGCGAGTTCTTCTCGCTTCTCGGCCCCTCAGGCTGCGGCAAGACCACGCTGCTGCGCATGATCGGGGGCCTCGACACGCCGACCAGCGGCTCGATTTTCCTCGACGGCCAGTCGATGGACGGAATCCCCGCGAACCGGCGTCCGACCAACATGGTCTTCCAGAGCTATGCGATCTTTCCACATCTCAATGTCGAGCAGAACGTCGCCTATGGCCTGAAGCGCCTAAGGCTCGGCGCCGAAGAGGAGAAGCGGCGGGTCGAGGAAGCATTGTCGATGGTGTCGCTTTCCGGGCTTGGCCGCCGCGGCGCGAACGAACTGTCCGGCGGGCAACGGCAGCGCGTTGCCCTCGCCCGCGCCCTGGTAATGCGGCCTAAGGTTCTGCTGCTCGATGAGCCGCTTTCCGCGCTGGACAAGAAGCTGCGCGAGCAGATGCAGGTCGAGCTTCGCCGGCTTCAGCAGGCCGTCGGCATCACTTTCGTGCTGGTGACGCATGACCAGTACGAGGCGCTCGCCATGTCCGATCGCATCGCAGTGATGTTCGGGGGCGGGATCGCGCAGGTCGCCGCGCCCAAGGAGATCTACCAGAGGCCGGTCAATCGCCAAGTCGCCGACTTCCTTGGCGGAATGAATTTCGTAAAGGCGGAGGTCGTCGACGAGACGGGCGTGTCGATCGTCGTCGACACGGAGGGATTCGGCCGCGTGACCACCGAGCGTCCGCAGGGTTTGGTCCGCAAGGGTCTGCACGCGACGGTCGGCATCCGCCCCGAGCGCCTGCGCGTCCTATGGGATGGCGCGACCGCGCAACATGAGGTGGCAGGCACGGTGATCGAAAGGCACTATTTCGGCGAGATCACCCACCTGGTCGTGGACGTTCCCGGGATGGAGAAGCCGCTATCGGTGACCGAGACCAACGATTTCGGCGCCGACGACCTGCCGATCGGCGCTACGATCCGGCTTGCCTATGATCCCGACGCCCTCGTGGCGATGGCCGACTGAGGGACGCGCCCGGGCAGGTGCGGCTTACGGTCTTACCCCTCGCCTGAGATGAAACGCGGCCCCATCCGTAAGCGTTTCCACAGGAACACTGCGGGAACTTCCCGCATTGTGCTTTGTTGAAGACAGACTGCCGCGCATGCAGCGAGGCACGCGCAACAGTTGGGAGTCGGTCGTGGCAGCACCGCGAGGAGGCGTTCAAGTGGAACGAATGTTTTCCAAGATAGCGACCGAGGTCTCCAGCGCATCCGGGAGACCGAGCACCTTCATGCTTTGTGTATTGTTGATTCTGGTGTGGGCGGTAACCGGCCCGATATTCGGTTTTTCGGACACGTGGCAGTTGATCATCAACACGGGAACGACGATCGTCACGTTCCTGATGGTCTTCCTGATCCAGAACACCCAGAATCGCGACGGAGTCGCAATCCAGGCCAAGCTGGATGAACTGATCCGAGTGTCGAAAGCGAAGGACGCTTTCATCGGGATCGAGCACCTTACCGAGGCGGAGGTCGAGGAACTGCGAAAGACCTGCGAACGCGCCGCCGAGCGCGCCAAGAAGCACGCATCCGACCGAGCGACCCGGGAAGTGGCGCCCGGATCCCGATTGTGAACGTTTTCGCTGGACGAGCGGCCGCCCGAAGGCGGCTGTCGAAAGAATCAATAGCCGGCTTTGATCTTCTCGAACTCCGCAATCATTTTCAGCTTGAGCTCGGCGGGAATCGGGGCCTGGAAGAGCGTCTTGTCGACGAACTTCGTCACGTCACCGTAGCCCTTTTCATCCAGGACCTTCTGATCGATGCTCGCCAGAGCCTTGGCGTTGGCGTGGCCATAGCCCCAGTCGCCGAGCAGATACTGCGCGACCTTGGGATCTTCGTTGACCATGCCGAGGAAGTCGTACGCCTTTTCCGCGCTGCCGGGAGCGTCCTTCAGGCGCACATAGCCGCAAACCCAGGTCGACAGGCCTTCATCGGTGTCCTTCTTGGCCTTGACCGGCGCGCCTGCGAGCGCGGCCTGGACGCTGGCATCGTTCCAGGCCCAGGCAAGATCCACCTCTCCGCCGCTCATCGCCTGGACGATGTCGGTGTTGTCGGTCCAGTAGAGACGCACGTTTTTGTGCACGGCGCGCAGGAAGTCCGAAGCTTCCTTGAACTGATCGTCGGTCATCTTCGTCCAGTCCGTCAGCCCGATGGCGAGCGAGGCCAGGGCATAGGCATCGTCGACATTGTCGCCGATCGAAACGCGGTCCTTGAACTTCGGGTCGGCGAAGGCCTTGAGCGACTGGACCTCCTCCTCCTTCACTTTCTCGGAGTTGTAGGTCATCAGGGTATTGCCCCAATCCCAGGGCATAAACCAAGCAGTTCCATCCTCGGTGGTGGCAAGATCCTTCATCGCCATGATGCCGGGAAGGAGGTCGTTCCACCCAGCGATCTTCGAGGTGTCCAGCGGCTGCAGCAGCCCGGCCTCGCGCCATTTCACCACGCTCTGCGAGCAGGGATGGGCGAGGTCGGCCTTGAATCCCGACCGCAGCTTCTCGAATGCCTCATCCTCGTCGCCAAAGAAGGTGAATGTCGGCGATGTTCCGTATTTTTCGACGTAGCGCGGATGGAACTCGGGTGCTTCGTAGCCCGACCACTCGAAGATCGTGAGCTCGCTGTCGTCGGCGACCGCGATGGCCGAAGCCGAGGCGGTGAGCGCGGCCGCAGCCGCCACCGTGATCAGTCTGCGTTTCAGATTAGTCATCGTTCCCCTCCCATCCTGTTCAAGCGATTTTTCGGTCCCGCCGCATGGCCCGTTCGAAGTGGCGGGGAAAGATAGAGGCGAGCACGTCCCTTGCCGAGGCATGCGCGGCCTCGCGCGTCACCTCGTCGGGCCCCATCATCAATCTCAGCCAAAGTCCTTCGAGCATGGCGCTCACGCCGAGCGCCGTCGAAAACGGCTCGAAATCGTATCCGCCCTCCTCCTTCAGACGCCGGCAGAGGTCGACGATGACGTTTTGGTAGGCTGCGTCGCGCGCGCCACACAATACCTGATAGGTCGGCCGCGATTTCGCCTCGCCCCAGAACGCGCACCAGGCGGCGAGCTTGCGCTTGTTGCAGATCGACCGGTCGAAATCGGCCGCGACGAGCGCTCCGAGTTGACGCGCCGGGTCCTCGCCCGCCTTCACCAGCGCCGCACGCCAGTGCGCGGCATATTCGTCGGCCATGTACTGAAGCGTGGCGACGAGGAGCTTTTCCTTACTCTCGAAATGGAAATTGACGATGCCGCGCGACAGCCCCGCACCCTCGGCTACATCCGCCATCGTGGTTTCGGCATAGCCGCGCTTGGCGAGCGAATCGATCGTCGCATCGATCAACTGCTGGCGCCGCGTCTCCTTCGAGGCCTTGCGGCCACGCCTCTCATCCGCTGGAGCGTCCTTTTCGGGGGTCTTCATGGCGGATGCGACGCTCCACATGCCGGTCAGTCCTTGTCCGGCTTCCTGCCACGCAGATGAGTGGGACGGTGCTCCCCCGAGTCAAGCACCTTCTGCATCGCCTCCCAGGTCCGTATGTTCTTGTCGACATAAGCGTTTCCGACCGCGGCGGCCGCTTTCGCATAAAGCGGCCCTTTGAGCCGGGCGAGTTCCCCGCGCGCCACCTCCCTGTACCAGGGATTGCGATCGACGATCCGCACGTCCTCGAAGCCCGCGCGCTCCATCGCCTGCCGATAGCGCTCCGGCGAGGCCATCGAGAAACTCAGGCCCTCGGCCGCGACATAGGCCTTCATGTCCGCCGACGGCTCCCCGTCATGCGAGATCATCCAGTCGCTTGCAGCGAATATGCCACCCCGCCTGAGCACCCGGAAGATGTCCGCAAAAAGCGCGTCCTTGTCGGGGACATGGAGGAGCGCGTCCTTGGAGAAGACCACGTCAAAGGACCGGTCCTTGAATGGCAGTCGCCCGGGCGGTGCCTGGACGAATTCCGCACGCACGGAGAGGCCCCTCTCGGCCGCCCGCTTGCGTGCCTGCTCGACAACGGGCTGCTCTACGTCGAACCCGGTCACATGGGCGGCGCCATGGCGCTCCAGCAGATGCAGGGCAATGCCACCCGAACCGCAGCCGATGTCCAGCGCCGACTTACCGTGCAGGGAGATCCCCTCCAGAACCCGGTCGACTTCGTCCGGACCGCCCGGCGAGAGATACCCCTCCCCCCACAGCGCCTCCAGGAACCGGATCGCCGTGTCGTCGTATTCCGGTTCGCCTGAGTGGCCGACTGTCGTCATGCGTTCGTCGTCTCGAACTGAAGCAAGAGCGCCGGATGTAAGCGAAAGCCTATAACAACATTGGCGAAACACAAGGCCGCTTGTTGAACATTCATTCAATACGGCTGGACAGCCCTCGAATCGGCATGCCAGACTGGCGGGCAAGGGAGGGGTTTGCCGCCAATGAAGACATGGGATGCCATCGTCGTCGGCGCGGGCCACAACGGCCTGGTCAACGCTTGCTACCTGCAGCGGGCCGGCCTCGATGTTCTCGTGGTCGAGAAGAACAAGTGGATCGGCGGCGCCGCGGTCAGCCGCTCGCTGACGCCGGGCTTCCTCTATTCGAACTGCTCCTATGTCTGCTCGTTGTTCCGGCCGGAGATCATGCGCGATCTCGATCTGCCGCGCTTCGGCCTGCAGGTGATCTCGTACGAGGGCGGCGCCGTCTTCACGCGGGACGGGGATTATCTCGCCAACTACCGCGACCACCATGCACACCGCCGCGAGTTCGCGCGCTTCTCGAAGAAGGACGCCGAGGCCTACGACCGCTACGCGCGCGACGTGACGCGCCAGTGCCGGTTCATCCAGCCGCTGCTGATGCGCACCGCCCCCGATCCGACCAGCCTGAAGCCGCGCGACATCGGCGAACTCGTCTACTTGGCCAGGAAATTCGCGGGTCTCGGCGCGCGCGAGATGGCCGATACGATGCGCTTCTGGACCATGTCCATCTCCGACTTTCTGGACGAGTATTTCGAAACGGACGTCATCAAGGCCAACCTCTCGCTCTCCGGGATCATCGGCACCGCTCTTGGGCCTATGTCTCCGGGCACGGCCTACGTGCTCCTGCACCACTATATGGGCGAGGTCGACGGGTCAGTCGGCGCCTGGGGCTATGCGCGCGGTGGAATGGGCGCGGTCACGCAGGCACTTGCCGACTCGTTCCGCGCCTCTGGCGGCACGATCCGCACGCAAGCCGAGGTCGAAGAGATCCTGGTGAAGAAGGGCCAGGCGGCCGGCGTCGTGCTCAGCGACGGCGAGGAAATCCACGGCAGGATGGTGATCTCAAATGCCGACGTGAAGCGCACCTTCCTGAAGCTCGTAGATGAACGTGAGCTGCCGGAGATTTTCCTGCGCCGCGTCCGCAACTTCCGCATGCGCGGCTCCTCCGGCAAGCTGAACATCGCGCTCGATTCCATGCCGGAGTTCCCGGCCCTGCCGCCGGATTCGCCCTGCGTGCGGGCCGACCTGCATTTCACCGATACGGTGGAGCGCATGGAACGCGCCTACGACGACTGGAAGGCGGGCCGCTGGTCGGCCGACCCGTTCCTCGACGTGGTCATTCCGACCACGCTCGATCCCACCATGGCACCGCCCGGCAAGCACTTCATGAGCGTCTTCGTCCAGTACTGCCCGCCGAAGGTGGAGGGCCGCGAGTGGACGGATGCCGACCGCGACGCCTTCGCCGAGACCGTGATCTCGCAGATCGTCGACTATTCGCCGGGCTTTCGCGATCGCATCGTCCACATGGAGGTGAGGACGCCACGCGAGTTGGAGGCCGAGGTCGGCCTCACCGAGGGCAATATCTTCCAGGGCGAGCTCACCTTCGACCAGCTTCTCTTCAACCGCCCGGTGCCCGGCTACGCGCAATACCGTTCGCCGATCGGCGGCCTCTACATCTGCGGCTCGTCCACGCACCCCGGCGGCGGCGTCATGGGCGCACCCGGGCGCAACGCCGCCCTCGAAATCCTGCGCGACCTGAAACGCGGCACCAGCCACATGAGCCCGGCCCATGACGTCATCTGACGAAACCAGATGGGATGCCGTCGTCATCGGCGGCGGCCATAACGGACTGGTGTGCGCCGCTTTCCTGGGCAGGGTCGGTCGCAAGGTCCTGGTGCTGGAAGCGGAAGAGCAAATAGGCGGCGCGGGCCGCACGCACGAATTCGCTCCCGGTTTTCGCGTGTCGATGGCGCACCTCCTGAACCGGCTGCACCCCGAAGTGGTCAAGGCGCTGGAGCTGGAGAAGCACGGCCTCGACCTCTCCCCCGCCCACCAGGTGCCGACGGTGGCGCTCTCTTCGGAAGGCAAGCCGCTGATCCTCACCGGCGCCTATGGCGAGGGACTTGAAGGCGCCGATGCATCCGAAAAGCAGGCCTGGGCCGAAGTTCGCGCCCAGCTCTTCCGCTACGCCGACATCCTGAAGCCGCTGCTTGCGCGCCGCCCGCCTTCGCTCGACGGCATGGATCTGGCGGCGTCCTCCGCCTGGGCGATGACGGGCCTGTCGCTGAAGCGGCTCGGTCGGGAGGACATGCGCGACTTCCTGCGCGTGCTGTTGATGAACGTCGCCGATTTCTGCGACGAGGGCCTTCAAGACGATCGGCTGAAGGGGCTGCTTGCCTTCGATGCGGTGCTGGGCAGCCATCTCGGCCCGCGTTCGCCAACCTCGCTGCTCGGCCTTTATTATCGCCTGGCCGGCGAACTGGGCGGCGCTCCCGGCGCGCAGCTCGTTCCGGCAGGCGGGACGGGCGCGGTCATGGCGGCTGTGCGCAAGGCGGCGGAAGCGGCGGGCGTCACGATCCGAACCAGCGCCGTGGCAGCGAAGGTGTTTGTCGAGAAAGGCCGGGCCACCGGGGTGATGCTCGATAGCGGCGAGGATATCAGGGCGGGCAAGGTGATCTCGGCGCTGAACCCGGCGACCACGTTTCTTGAACTGGTCGGCCCCCAACACCTCGACACCGGGTTCGTTCGGCGCGTGAGCAACATCCGCATGAAGGGCGACGCCGCGAAGCTGCACCTCGCTCTTGAGCGTATCCCGGCATTCAACGGCCTGCCTCAGCAGTACCGTAACGCGCGCCTCGTGATCGCGTCATCGACCGACTACGTGGAGCGGGCATTCAACCCCGCGAAGCATGGCGAGTTCTCCCCCGAACCGGCGATGGAGATCACGCTGCCGTCGATCGGCGATCCGTCGCTCGCGCCGACAGGCGCCTCCGTGCTATCCGCAACGATCCAGTATGCACCCTACTTGCTCAAGGAAGGCTGGGTGGCCGGCAAGCCGAAGCTGCTGGAGGCGGTACTCTCGGTCCTGGAGCGCCACGCGCCCGGCATCCGCAAGACCATCCTCCATTCCGAACTGCTGACGCCGGCCGACATCGAGGCGCGGTACCGCATGCCAGGCGGCCACTGGCATCACGGCGAGCTCCAGGCCGACCAGATGCTGATGTCGCGCCCGGTGTTCGGGGCCGAGGGTTACCACACACCTCTCCCCGGCCTCTTTCTGGCGGGCTCTGGCTCGCATCCCGGCGGCGGCATTTTCGGCGTGCCCGGCATGAACGCGGCGAGAAGGGTGCTGGGAGGCAGAGCGTGATCTTTGTCCGAGATAGTTCCTCTGAGCGCTCAAAGGTCGCGCTCCACGTTGCCCCCCTCTGGCCTGCCGGCCATCTCCCCTACGAGGGGAGAGATCGGCAGCCCCGATCTCGGCAACCAAACCCTCACGTTGGCGAATGGCGAAGGCCCCGCGGCCAGCCTGATCTCCCCCCTTGTGGGGGAGATGGCCGGCAGGCCAGAGGGGGGCGCGAATGAACGCCGACATGACCGTGGGTACGAAACCTACAGAAATCGCCCATCGCCTCGCCCTCCAGCCCCACTTCCGCACGCTGCGGCTGGGCACGCCCTTCCAGCCGCGCGTCGAGGCCTTGAGCAGCCGCCAGGAATGGTACGACTGGGCGGGCTATAAGGCACCTAGCGTACTGTGGGACGAGGAATTGGAATATTTCGCGATTCGCAGCCAGGCCGCCGTCTTCGACATCTCGCCGATGGTGAAATACCGCATCGAGGGGCCGGACGCGGAAGGCTTCCTCGACCGTCTCACCTTGCGCGACGTCACGAAGCTTCGCCCCGGTCGCGTGCACTACACGGCCTGGTGCGACGACGATGGGCATGTGCTCGACGACGGCACCCTCTTCCGGCTCTCCGACACCCGGTTCCGCCTGTGCTGCCAGGAGCGGCATCTGCCGTGGCTTCTCGATAGCGCCATCGGCTTCGGGGTCGAGATCGAGGAGGAGACCGAAGAGATCGCCGCACTCGCGCTGCAGGGGCCGACCTCGTGGTCGGTGCTCGAAGCTGCCGGCTGTCCGGGCACCGAACGCCTGAAACCATTCGACATCGGCACCTTCGCGCACGAGGGCGAAGAGGTCACCATCTCCCGAACCGGCTTTACCGGTGACCTCGGCTACGAGATCTTCGTCAATGCAGGACACGCCTTGTCGCTCTGGGACCGGCTGTTCGAGGCCGGAAAGCTCTTCGGCATCCGCGCCATCGGCTATGCCGCCCTGAACCGGGCCCGCATCGAGGCGGGATTCATCGTCGCCAATGCCGACTTCGTCACGGCCGAGCACGCCCTGCGGTCCGACCGCGTCAGGATGCCCGACGCGATCGGGCTGGGCTTCATGGTCGATCTGAAGAAGGGTTACTTCAACGGGCGCCGCGCGATCGAGAAGTCGCGGGCGAATGGCGGTCCGGCGCAGCTGTTGGTCGGACTGGAGATCGAAGGCAACGTCCCAGCCGAGCATGCCATTGTCTATCACAACGCCAAGCGCGAGGTCGGCCTCGTCTCCGCCGCCATATGGTCGCCCACGGCGAAGCGCAACATAGCGATTGCCAGCCTGGACAGGCGCTATGGTCGGCCGGGCACAGCCGATCTCTGGGTGGAGATCTATGCCATGCGCGAACTGCAATACATCAAGATGATGAAGCGGGCGAAGATCGTCCCGCGCCCCTTCATAAAGCTCCCCCGTCGTATAGCGACCCCGCCGGGACGGTTCTGAGATGTCCGGCGACGACGCGCTGAACGAGCAAGGGGCTCTCGTCGATGCACCGCTTGGCGAGCCTTGGTCCGGCCGAGCCCGCTATGCCGCAGCCATGTTCTTCCACATGCGCGGCGACATGAGCGCCGACACACTGGAAGTTTACCGACTCTGCTCGCGGCTGGATTGGCAGGACCCGCTGCCAATCATCCGCGAGCTGGGTATCGGCGCCGAGTGGATAGAGAAGATTGAAGCGCGGAGAAGCGGAAAACACCGCACGTGAGCGACAGAAGGTGCGTCCTTCGAGGATCGCCCGTCGATGTAGATGATATTGCTGCAATGTAAGGAGTGGGCGAGCCTCGAAGGACGCACCCCAAAGGGACAGTAAACTCCAAAAAAAGAACCGGCGGCTTATGCCGCCGGTTGAGCTTCTATGGTGCGCAGAGACTGTGCCTGCCGCTTTGCCGCGGCCTTGACGGCGTCTTGCACCTTCTCGAAGGCGCGAACCTCGATCTGGCGCACGCGTTCGCGCGAGATGCCGAACTCGCCGGAGAGATCCTCCAGCGTCAGCGGATCCTCGGACAGGCGGCGCGCCTCGAAGATGCGCTTCTCGCGATCGTTCAGCACCGACATGGCGCCGCTGAGCAGAGCGCGGCGGCTCTCCAGTTCATCCTGCTCCATCAGCACCTGTTCCTGGCTCTCATGCTCGTCCACGAGCCAGTCCTGCCATTCGCCGGACTCGCCTTCCGTCGCGCGGATCGGCGCGTTCAGCGAAGCGTCGCCTGACAGGCGGCGGTTCATGGAAACCACCTCTTCCTCGCTGACGTTCAGTCGGGTGGCGATCTCGGCGATCTGCTCCGGCCTGAGGTCGCCATCGTCCAGCGCCTGGATCTTGCCCTTGACCTTGCGCAGATTGAAGAACAGCCGCTTCTGGTTGGCGGTCGTTCCCATCTTCACCAGGCTCCAGGAGCGCAGGATGTATTCCTGGATCGAGGCCTTGATCCACCACATGGCGTAGGTGGCCAGCCGGAAGCCGCGCTCCGGCTCGAACTTCTTTACGGCCTGCATCAGGCCGACATTGCCCTCCGAGATCACCTCGCCGATCGGCAGGCCGTAGCCGCGATATCCCATCGCGATCTTGGCGACGAGCCTGAGATGGCTGGTGACGAGCTTGTGGGCGGCGCCAGTATCCTCATGCTCGTGATACCGCTTGGCGAGCATGTACTCTTCCTGCGGCTCGAGCATCGGGAAACGGCGGATTTCCTCCAGATAGCGGGAAAGCCCCCCTTCTCCGGAAACAATGCTTGGTAGTGTCTGGGCCATTGAAGCACCCTCCTCTCTTCAGTCTGCCCCCTGAACAAGGCGGGCATTTGACGCGGCTGCATTTCGCCCGACCGCGCCGAACTCTCATATATAGGAACAAATCGAGAAAGAACACGATTTGTTCGGCCGAACACCGCTTGTCACCTGAAAGTGAACGTCGGTGAGTAGGTATCCATTAGATACCGCGAAACGACTCCAGGAGTCCAGCAAAATCGGCAGGAGCCGGAGCCTCGAAACGCATCTGTTCGCCCGTGGTCGGGTGTTGGAACCCGAGCAGCCAAGCGTGCAGCGCCTGCCGCGGAAAGTGCTCGACGGTTGAACGAAGCGGCTCGGGCAGCCGCTTGGCCTTGGTCCGGAACGCCTGTCCGTAGTCGCGATCGCCGATCAGCGAGTGGCCGATATGGGCCATGTGCACCCGGATCTGATGCGTCCGTCCGGTCTCCAGGCGGCACTCCAACAAGGCGGCCTGCGCGACGTCAACGCGTCCCTCACCGAACCGTTCCAGCACCTTGTAATGCGTCACCGCATGCCTTGCATCCTCGCGCCCTTCGGGCACGACGGCCCGGCGCACGCGGTCGGCCGCCCTTCCCAGATGCGCCTCGACCGTTCCGCTCAGGCGCGACGGAATGTTCCAGACGAGCGCCAAGTAACCGCGCTCCAGGTCGCCGCTGCGGCCATGGTCGGCAAAGGCCTCCGACAGCCCCATATGGGCCCGATCGGTCTTGGCCACCACCAGCACGCCGCTGGTGTCCTTGTCGAGCCTGTGCACGATGCCGGGCCTGCGCACGCCGCCGATCCCGGAGAGGCTGTCGCCACAATGATGGATCAGCGCGTTCACAAGCGTACCCGTCCAGTTCCCGGCGGCGGGATGCACGACCAATCCAGGCGGCTTGTTGATGACGATCAGTTCGGCGTCCTCGTAGAGGATGTCGAGCGGAATGTTCTCGCCCTTCGGCTCGGCGGGTTGCGCCTCCGGGACTTCCATCTCGATCCGCTCGCCGCCGGAAAGCTTCCGCTTGGGCTCGACCACGGCCTTGCCGCGGACGCGCACCGCGCCAGTGCGGATGAGCGTCTGGATGCGGCTGCGGGAGAATTCCCCGTTGAATGCGCCAGCCAGCCAATGGTCGAGCCGCTGCCCGGCGGATTCCGGCCCGGCTGTCAACTCTTTCCAGGTGCCGCCCGCTCCGTTATCAGGGTCGCCCATCGCTACAGCCCGGAAATGGATACATGGCAAGGCCGACCTTCGAAGACGAGGAAGACAAGCCGCTCGACCCCGCGGTCGAGAATGTGCGGAAAAAACTTGTCCGGTTCGTCGCCATCAATCTCGGCATCCTTCTGGTGGCGCTTATGGCGGTGGTGGGGGCGATTGTCTACAAGACCCGCAGCGCGGCGCCTCCCGCTGCCGAACTGCCCATCAGCGAAATTCCGGTGCCGCCCGGCGCGGTGCTGGAGGGCGAAATCCCGCTTCCGGCCGGCGCGCGCATCGTCTCGCAGTCGCTCTCGGGCAATCGCCTGGCCCTGGAAATCGAACTGACGAGCGGCGGCCGCGCCATTCACGTCTACGATATTGCCGAGCGGCGCGTGGTGGCGCGCTTTTCCGTCGTCGCACAGTGACGGCCCAACGTCCGCGTCGTCCTGCCCGCTCCATCGCCACGGTCGCGTTGGTCGTGCGCGACTATGACGAGGCAATCGAATGGTACACAGGATCGCTCGGCTTCGAACTCGTGGAGAATACGGACCTTGGCGGCGGCAAGCGCTGGGTGACCGTTTCGCCGCCAGGCGGCGGCACGCGCCTCTTGCTGGCCCGGGCCGCCGACGCGCACCAGGAGACGCGGATCGGCGACCAGGCCGGCGGGCGCGTCTTCCTGTTCCTCGAGACCGACGATTTCGCACGCGACCATGCGGCACTGCTAGGCTCGGGCGTCCGCTTTCACGAAGCCCCGCGTCAGGAACCCTATGGCACGGTCGCCGTATTCTCCGACCTTTACGGCAATCTGTGGGATCTGATTGAACCCGCCCGGCAAGCCTGCCCTTCGAAAGTTTAGGTGCTCGTAAGGACCGTAAGGCGCACTTTGCCGCGCCGCGCACGACGACTCGGCCGCGCCGCGCACGACGACTCGCGAGTTTGCCGTCTGAGGGCCCGCCCGGCACCGATACTGGATTCGGTTGCACAAAAGCCGCGGTCAGCGCCATCGAACACGAACGATCGCAAACCTGATCAAACCCGGTTGCTTTTTGAATCGAGGCATCCTAAGTACGGGCCACTGGTCAGCGCCCATCGTCTAGCGGTCAGGACGGCGCCCTCTCACGGCGCAAACAGGGGTTCGATTCCCCTTGGGCGTGCCACTCTCAGATCAACCCTTTGAAACTGCTGAGCGGGTTCTCGTGGCATCGTGGGGCCGGACGGGCTCGGCATGAGCGACGATGATCTGGGGCTCTATCAAAGGGCGATTGCCGTCCTCGATGACCTCAGCCGCTCCGAGGCGGCCAAGATGCGCGGCGGAGAAACGCTTCATCTGACCCTTGATCGGGGCTCTGGAAGAACGCGGTATCGTGCTTCACCCGGACGATCCCGCTTGGCGCCAGTCGAGTTCGGCTTCATCCACGCGCGGCGACGCGCCATCAGGGGCATCCCACCCGCCAAATCGCCTCGGCTTCGAATTAGCGGCCTCAAAAGCCCTGGATTTGGGTTTTCGGCCGCCACGCGACGGTGCTCTTGGAACTCCGTTTCGGGTACTGGATCGTGTACGCTCGCCCCCGGTCGGCGGGAGTGTCGAACAGCCGTGCGATAGCGTGGAACCGAACCGGCCGGGTCGGGTTGTCTGGCGAAAGGGAGCCCAAGCTGTGGATTCCGCAACCGCCGCCGTCATCGTGCTGCTCGTCTGCGCCCAGGATTCCAGCACGTGCCGCGAAGTTCGCAGCGTCAACGGCTTTGCCTCGATCGAGGAGTGCCGTGACGGGTTAAAGTCCGTGCTCGCGCGCCTGCAGACGCCGCAGCGTCATGTCACCGGGCACTGCGAAACCGTTGAACTGGATCTGATGGCAACTGGCAGTGTCGTGCCGGGCCAGATTAAGCCGGCCGGCAGGGATGAAAGGGGCGCGGTTCTCTACGATAGCCAGGGCCGCCCGACCGCCAACCGCATGGTCCAGGTCACGCGACATGACCGGCACAAGACGGTCACACGCGGCTACGTGGTACCGTCGGAACAGTAGCGCGCCATCAAAGCCGTGATCTCGCGGCGACAATTCTAACCGGTCGCTGCCGCCCTCCGGCCATCTTCGCTGTCTCGGAGCGTAGTCTTACACCGCTATTGTTCGGCGGGCGTCACCTTGAGCCGCGTCACCGTGATCTTCCCGAACGTGATGCAGTGACGAAATCTCGGGCCGGACTCGAAGCTCCTGCTAACGCAGTTCCGGTCCGTGCCGTCCGGTCCTGCGCGGGCGGGCGCTTTGGGTGAGGGATCTGCCGAGGCAGGAGCCAGGGTCGGAATCCCGCCCGTCACCCTATAGCCTGCGCTCGAAAGGATTTTTCTCGCCCGCTTGCAATACTCGACAGAGCGGGCGGAAAAGCGCGTCTGACTGTGGCCTGCGCGGTACTTCATGAGCGTTGTGCAGAGATCGCCGTCAGCGAGCCTGTGCGCCTTGGCGAGATACTGCAACCCAAGCCGAATGTTGACCGCTGGATCGGCAAGCAGTGCGTCGTCTCCTGCAAAGCCCAGCATCCGCGCCGTGGCCGGCATAATCTGCATCAAGCCAACCTCGCCTGCCGCCCCCTTGGCGCCCGGATCGAAATTACTTTCGATCTCCATGACCGCCAGTGCGACCTCCGGCGGCAGGCCTTGTCGACGGGCCTCGCATTTGGCCGCTCCGCGGTAATCCCCGGACGTGGCAAGCGTGGCCAGGCAGGCAGCGGGCGGCGGCCGTGCGAAGTCGTCCGGCGGCTTCGACAGGGCGAGTTCGGTGGCGGCAAGCAGAGCGAACAGGGTCGAACCAAGGCTTTGTCCCTTCACAATGATGCGCCTCTCTCCCGCGGCGCCCCCGCATTTCCAACGTCAAAGAAATCTGCCTGGACATTCCCTTCCGAGCCGGCAGTCATCCCCCCGGAGACAGGCCGGTCAGCATCGACACCACCCGCATCACGATCGGCACCAGCACGATGAGAAGGCTCATCGGGAACAGGAAGGTCGCGAGCGGAAACAGCATCTTGATCGGCAAAGCGTTGGCCTTCTCCTCGGCCTTCAGGATGCGGTGCTGGCGCATCTCCCTGCTATAGACGCGCAGACTCTTCGTCACGCTCGAGCCCAGTTCCTCCGACTGGCGGAAGAGCACGGCCAGCGTGCGGGCTTCGTCGATGCGCAGACGATCTGCAAGGTTCGCCAGCGCCTCGCGCAGCCGCCGTCCGCCGCGCACCTCGAGCATCATGATGGAGAGGTGGATGCCGAAGCCCGGATGGGTGGGGGAGAACTCCCGCGCCACGCGGTCGGCAGCCGCCTCGATGCTGAGGCCCGCATCGACGCAGACGATCATCATGTCCATATAGTCGGGGAACAGCCTGCGATACTGCCTCTCCTTGCTGACCCCCATCCGCTCCAGCACGATATTGGCGATGAAGAAGGAGAAGGCGCCGGCCATCAGCGCGATGACGAGAGCCAGCACATTCGAAGCCGAAGGCACATAAGTCTGCAGCAGGAAATAGGCGAGCACGCTCACGCCGAAGCCGATGCCGGCTCTGACGATCTGGAAATAGGACAGGCTATTCGGAGAGAAGAACCCCGCGCGCAAGAGGCGGTTGGGCAGCGAGTCCGAATTGGTGTCGTTCCGGATGACGTCGAAATAATGCTTGATGCGCGCGCTGTCGCGCTTCGACAGCCCGGAGAGGTCCTGGTCCACGAACAGGCCGCTTTCGGTCAGCTTGCCCCCGGCCTCGGCCAACCTGGAACTGATCTCGCGGCGGCTTACGACGAAGCTGAGCGAAATCGTCGAGACCAGAAGGACAGCAACGAACGTGGCTGCAAGGATGAGGTTTTCGCCCATGTTCTCCACCTAGAAGTCGAAATGGACCAGCTTGTAGAGGACGTAGTTGCCGATCAGCATGATGACGATGGCGGCGGCAACGACGTGGTTTGCGTAGCCGCTGTCCCAGACCGGGTCGAAATAGGTCGGCGAAAGCGCGTTGATCATGAAGAAGAGCCCGAAGGGGAAGGCGGACATCACCAGCGCCGTGATGCGCCCTTCGGCGGAAAGCGCCCTCACCTTGGCCTTCAGCATCGCCCGTTCGCGAATGACATTGGACAGGTTTTCGAGGATCTCCACGAAGTTCCCGCCCGTGCCGCGCTGCACGCTCATGGAGACGGCGAGCAGCTTGAGGTCCTCGGCGCCGACCCGCTCGACCATGTTGAGCATGGCGTGGTCCAGATCGGTGCCGTAGGTCAACTCATCGCTGAGGATGCCGAACTCGGTGCCGACCGGGTCCGGCATCTCGCGCGAGACGAGCGCGATCGCAGTCGGCAGCGGATGGCCGGACGACAGGCTGCGATTGATCACGTCGAGCGCATTGGGAAGCTGCATCATGTATTTGGACATCCGCTGTGAGCGCGCCCGCATGACCACAAAGAAGGGAACGACCCCCGCCAGGAGCAGGTTCGTCAGCAGCCGGATGAGGGAAGAGGAGATGACAAAGCCCAGCAGAAACCAGAGCACGATCGCGCCGACGGCTGCGTAGAGCGCCATGCGCAGCGGGTCCCATCGGATCCCCGACTGGGAGAAGCTGCGCCTGAGCCACCCGGTCATTCCCGGCGACTGCGCGACGGAGGTGATCGCGCGCTCGCGCAGCATCGCCTGATAGACGGCGCGCTGGTCGTCGCTGGCTTCGAGGAGGCGCAGTCTGCGGTTCAGCGACCGGCCGCGGCTGGAAAACGAGAAGACAGAGCGGATCAGCCGATCGAACAGGATCAGCCCAGCCATGAACACAGCGGCATAGAGCAGGAAGAGGTCCATCGGACAAGCCTATGCCAGGGGTCGCGAGGGGTCGAAGATCTCGCCTGGTATCTCGAAGCCGAGCTCCGCGATCCGCTCCAGGAAGCGGGGCCGGATGCCGGTGGACCGGAACAGCCCCTTGACCCGGCCATGCTCGTCCACGCCCATCTTCTGGAACTTCATGAGCTCCTGCATCTGGACCACGTCGCCTTCCATGCCGGTGATTTCAGACACCGACACCAGCTTGCGCGACCCGTCATGTAAGCGCTCCACCTGAACGATCAGCGTGATCGCCGAGGCGATCTGCCCACGGATGCTCATCTGGCTCATTGGCATTCCGGCCATGCCGACCATCTGCTCCAGGCGCGAGATCGCGTCGCGTGGATTGTTGGCGTGGATGGTCGTCATCGAGCCTTCGTGGCCGGTGTTCATGGCCTGCAGCATGTCGAAGGCTTCCTC
>NZ_JABVCF010000002.1:0-503549 GCF_014595955.1 Pseudaminobacter soli (ex Zhang et al. 2022) | reverse complement strand
TTCGCGCTGCCGGATCTCGTTGCGTCCGTCGAGCGTCGGCGGCCGCGTTTCCAATCGTCCGACATGCGGCTGCTGCAGCTGCAGTTCGGCCGCGTCCTCGATCGTCACCAGACGTTCCTTGAACGAGATCTGCGAGGACAGCGCATTCAGCATGGTCGTCTTGCCGGAGCCTGTGCCGCCTGAGATGACCATCGACACACGGCCCTTGACCGCCGCCGATAAGAGGATCTGCGTCGCCCGGGCCATGGCGTTCGCCTCGACGAGACGCTCGAGGGTATAGGGCTTTCGCGAGAACTTGCGGATGGAGACCAGCGGACCGTCGACGGCGACAGGCCTGATCGCCACGTTGACGCGCGACCCGTCGGCAAGGCGCGCGTCGACCAGCGGCGTCGATTCATCGACGCGCCGGCCCACGGCCGTGACGATCTTGTTGATGACGCGAAGGAGGTGGTCCTCGTCCTTGAAGCGGATAGGTGTCTCGCTCAATTGCCCCCGCCGCTCGACATAGACGTTCTGATGGCCGTTGATGAGGATATCGGCGATCGTGTCGTCCTTGAGCAGCGGCTCGATCGGCCCGAGCCCCAGCATCTCGTCGGTGATGTCGCTGATCAGCGCGTCCAGTTCGCGGGCGTTGAGCGGGAAATTGCGCTGCCGGACATAGTCGCGCACCAGCGGCCTGATCTCGTTCGCCAGTTCCTCGTTCCTCATCGTGTCGAGGAAGGCGAGGTTGATCTTGTCGAGCAGATGCCGGTGCAGGTTGACGCGCTCGGCGACCATATCCGGTCCGGCGGGCTCGGCGGCTATCGGTTCATCCGGCACAGGCTCGGCCTTCTGCTCGGACGGTTGGGCGAACCCGTTGACGTCCGGCGCCAAAGGCGGCCTTTCGAGCACGGCGGTATCCCCCTCCGAGCGGGACTTGTAAAAGCGGCCGATGATGCTGTTCGCCATGAACTTGTTCCCGTGCAGCTATTCCACGATGACCTTGGCGCCCAACTGGACCTGCCTATAGAGCTCCATCACATCCGCATTGGTCATGCGGAAGCAGCCCGAGGAGATGTCGTCCCCGATCGAGGCGGAGTCATTGGTCCCGTGGATGCGGTAGAGTGTGTCGCGGCCGCCATTGAAGAGGTAGAGCGCCCGCGCGCCGAGCGGGTTGTACGGACCGGCAGGCACGATCTCGGGCAGCGAAGGATCGCGCTTCCGCATCTCTGCAGGCGGGCGCCAGTCGGGCCATTCGGCCTTGCCGCCGACGCGTGCCGTTCCCGCCCATGTAAAGCCATCCCGACCGACCGTGACCGAATAGCGGGCGACCGAGTTGCGATCGAGCACCAGGTCCAGTGTCCTCGCGCGATTGGAGATCAGGATCGTGCCCGGCTTCTCGCCGGTCTGACGCGCAACGATCCGCTTCGTCTTCGCGCCGTGGCTGCGCGGGATGCTGTCAGCCGCCGCCACCGCACCGGACCCCGGAAGCACTGGCGAGCCGAACAGGACTATCGCCGCAACGAGCGCCCCCGCGAATCCATGACGGCCTGCGACATGAAGGAGGCCCTTGATCCCCGCCCAGTTCATTTCACCCCTTCCGCCAGTTTCTCGATCCGGCGGACGAAGCTCGACCGCGGGCTGACTTCGAAGGGCAGTACGCCGCGGTTGATTGCCTCGCTCATCGTGTTCCAGTCGTCGTCGATGAGATGTGTCGGCGTCTGCTTGAAGACACGCTTCGCCTCGTTCTTGCCGATGCCGAAGCTGAACAGGCGCCGGCGGTTCTTGTTGACGATGATGTGGACGGGGGGGTTGTCCGGCCGCAGCGTCTGGATACGCGTGGCGAGATCCTTGGCTTGGGCGAGCGCCGGGATCGTCGGCTCGGTGACGAGATGGATCGTGTTGACGGCCTTCAGAAGGTCGTCGCGCCAGCCCGTTGCATAATAGGGGATGTCGAGGACCGTGTGGTTGTTCTGGAACGAGACGACGTCCAGCATGCGAAGCACGAGTTCTCCGCCGGTTCGCGAGAGAAGCACGTCCGGCTGCTTGAAGGAGAGCAGTGAAAAACCCCGCTCGTGCTTCTTCTTGATGATGTCCACGAATTCGAGATCGACGCGGTTGGGCTGCGCGATCACCGGCTTCAGATCGTAGTCGTTGACACTGTTGAGATAGCTGCCGCAGGCGCCCGTCGAAAAGTCGAGGTCGAACAGCGCGACCGTCGGCTCCTGCTTTCGCTTCAGCCGCAGCAGGCTGTCGGCAAGCGTGATGGCGACCGAGGTGGCGCCGGCGCCGCCCACGGCTGACACTACAGCGTGGACCTGGTTCCCTCCGGCGAAGGCCAGATGCAGATGGCTCGATATGGATTCCAGGAAGGCCTTCCGCTCGAGCGGCTTGCGCAGCCAGTCGTTGGCGTTGAGCCGGACCAGCATGCGCATCCGCTGGTCCGACAGGACTTCCGACAACAGGATCAGCGGCGTGCTTGCGAATTTCTTCCTGACTTCCGAGATCGCGCCGCCTTCGAGAACGGCGCCATCGCCGACATCCATCAGCAGAAGATCGTAATTCTCGGCTTTCAGCGTGTTGCGCGGATTGGACAGCGCCTCGAAGGTGACATGCTCGGGTTCATAGGTTGAAAGCGCGAGCAGCGAGCTCTCCATGAATTCGGCGCTTGCCCGATCGGTCGAGACGATCAGGATCTTGGCCTTCCGCGTGAAATTCATGTGCGTGGTCATCCGCAACCGCTCCCGGTCGTTCAAGACGATGATGTCGACAGATCTTCGCTGGTAATCGTCACCGGCATCGGCGGGATGGTGATCGTGTTGAGGCCAAGAAGCCCCCCGAGCAGCGGCAGGTTGAATGTGATGTTGCGGGCTTCCAGACGTATGGTGACCACCGCCCCATTGGGGCGCCCGTGGTAGCCAAGTCCGGATCGCGTATAGGTTACGGCGACGTTGTCGAGCCCAATCCGAGGGTTGAAGGCGCGCAGCCCAGGCCAACGCCCAGAACCGTTGACTAGACGACGAAGCCCGGCCTGACATTCAGCCGATCCACCATTTACACAAGTGAAGCTCAATCCATCGGCTGGCAAGCCCTGGCCGCCAACCCCTCCTGTCGATGTCGATAGGGATGTGACCTGAGCCTGCGTCAGCATGCGATCGGATACCGCCACAAGCCGCGCCCCAAGCTGCAGCGCCTTCACCGTCTGGTTCCACTGGAACATGGCGTAGCCGAATTCGACGAAGGCGGCGAACGCGAGCATGACAATCGGCAGGGAGATCAGGCCTTCAACAAGGGTGACCCCTGCCTCTTCGCCGAGGAAGCGTCGGAGTGAGCGATGCCTTACCATCCGACATACCTCTGTTCGTGATAGGCCTGGATGGTGATGCGGTCGAGGCGAAGCCAATTGAACAGCGGCGAGGCGCTGTAGACATGGTCTGTCCGCGCCACCACCACTTTTTGGCCGTTACGCATCGGATAGTCGAAATTGATCTCGCTGCGGGAAGGGGTCCAGCCGGTCACGCGGGGCGCCGTCGTCCCATCGGCTACGGTCCCGTAATAGGCAAGCCTGCGCGCCAGCCCTTCGGTACAATAGGACTCGAAACCGGCCGCCTTGTTCGTGGGTTGGCAGCGCGAGAGATAGCGCGCGGCGTCGCGCAGGCCCGTCTCGATCTGCTCCTTCTGCCAGAACATGTTGCCGAATTCGAGGATCCCGACGCTGAACAGCGTGACGAACGGGACGACGACGATGGTCTCGGCGAGGACTGCACCCTGCGTGTCGCGATGCAGGCGCCCGAGAAGCGTGGCGAGGCGGTTCATCATCTTCATCACCTCACCAGATAGGCTTCCTGGCGTATCATCATGTCCAAGGTGTCGCTCCCGGAGTATCCAGTGAAGTCGACGATCTCCATGGAGATCTTCTTCTGGTTACTGCCCATCACCGGCTTCGTGAGGAACATCGTCATGAAGCCTTCGATGGCGCTCGCGGGGACTTGGGTCTGACCGGACAGGCCGGCCGCGTTGCAGTTGACGACTGCGGCAAAGATCACGCGTCGATCCAGTCCGCCTTGGTCAGCGAGGCCGGTGTAGCATTGAGGACTGCCCCGCTCGCCGTTTGGCGCCCGGTGGCCTGCCGGGTTCGGATAGTTCGGGTCGCCGAGCAGGTTCTCGGGATTTTGCTGGGCCAGCGTTTTCTGGATTTCGTAATTGTAGATGTCGTAGCGCGAAGGAGTTGGTGGCGTTCCGGCGCCGGGATAGCTTGGCGTGGGGATGCTCGGGAGTTGGACCACGCCACTCACGACATGGGCGGGGTGGTTGATCTTCCAGTAATTCTTGAGCTCGGTCGTCCAGTTGTTCGAGTGGAGCGTACCGCCGCCAGTGAAGGACTGGGTAGGCGTCCCTTCCGGCAGCGCCATTGCCTTCGTGGCGTCGGTCTGCTCCGTGTAGCTGTCGCAAGCCTTGTTGCCGCTGGTGTCCGTTGCACCCTTGCGAATATTGCGGGCAGGGCGATAGGCGTAGTCGCCCTTGTTTTGCTTGAAGTTGCCTTCATAGACATCGAACCGGGTATTCAGGCCGTCCACCTGCCCCCAGTTACCGCCGGGCTCGGTATCCAACCCGCGAAGCGAGTAGCAGGTTTCCGCGTGGCCCGTGGCGAGCGCCTTGCCGAGGTCGCTTCCGCCCTGGCCGGCACCTACGCGCAGGAAGCCGAAATTACCCGGCCCAGCCGTATTGTTGCCTTTGCTGACCAGAGTGATCTGGCGGGCATAGAGCTGGCCGCTGGTGAACTGATCCTTGAGGGACGGGTTCAGGCCCTCGAAGGGGTTGCAGATAAACAGCGGGGTCACGTCGCAGGCCCCGAGATCGTAGGTCGCCACCGCCTCGGCCTCGACGTTCACTGTGCCGTTCATCCCGACCGGCACCGGGAACAGCGCCGTCATCGGGCGCCGATTGGCGCGGACGAACACATAAGCGGCTTCGGCGCCGCTGTTTGCCCTGTTGCCGGTGATCCACGTGTCATCGATGGCGGTATCGTCGCTGGGAGGGATCTTCTTCAGGAACTCCGACCTCACCTGACCGGCATCGATGATGGCCGCGCCGCCGTTCGAGAACCGCGCCTGGTTCTTCACCAGGTTGCTTATCGCCGCCTGGGCGCGGGTGATCGCGTCGCTGCCGCCGTCGAGTTCGCGCGCGCCGGCAAGCGCCAGCGCGTCGACCGCGTTCTGCAGGTCGGTGTGCAGGTTGTTGCCGCGGCCGACGTCGATGACGAGCAGCGACAGGCCGAGCAGCATCGGCATCGAGATCAGCGTCAGGACTGCGACATAGCCACGCCTTTCCCGAAGGAAAGCTCTCAAGCGCCTGCCAACCATTTCCCAACCCTCCGGCGGCTAATCCGCCCTTCTTCTTTCCTCCAGAGATCCCCGCCCGCTCTCTCGTTTCCCCTGTCCGGCTCAGTTGCCGGCTGCCATGCCGCTACCGCCGCCATTGCCGTCACCGTTCGCGCCCGACGGCGGCGTCACCACCACCGCCGGCACGGCGTAGTAGCCGCGCATTGCCTGCGCGACCTTCTTGCCGTCGCCGGGGATGTAGGTTTGCTGCGCATGCGGCGGGAACGGGTCCTGCGTATGGATGCCGACATTGGCCTCCATCGCGTTGCCCACACCCAGCGTCACGCTGTCCCGGTTGGCGAGATAGTCGGCGCAGCCGCCGAGGCTCAGCCCCGCCGCCACCAACGCGATCGCCCGCATTCCTGCCGGGCGCCTATTTCTTGCCGATCGCATGGGCGCCCTCGAAGGTTAGATCGATGATGTGGCCGTAGGGTCCGACGACCCCCTTGCCGGTCCGGAAGCCGCGGATCATGTCCTTGTCGACCTCGAGCATGCCGAGCATGAACATCTCGACGTCGTTGCCGGGTCGCGTCTGCCCGAGCGGCGAATAGAGCTTTTCGTCGGGCGAGGCCGGCCGCACGATGCGCGGCGTGACCACGATGACGAGGTCCGATTCGCGCTTCTGGAAGCTGGTCGAGCGGAACAGCGCGCCCAGCACCGGCACCTGGCCGAGCCACGGCAGTTGCTTGACGTCGGTCCCGTTTATGGTCTGCAGCAGCCCGGCCATGGCAAAGCTCTGGCCGTCGCGCAGTTCGATCGTGGCCTGCGCCCGCCGCGAGATGAAGCCGGGATTGCCGTTGACGCTGACCGAGCGGTCGAGTTCGCTCACCTCCGGCACGATCGTCAGGTTGATCAGGCCGTTGTCGAGCACCACCGGGGTGAAGGACAGCTTTACGCCATAGGGCCGGTAGGACGTCTCCGTCGCGACCGATCCGTTCTCCCCCTGCACCGCATTCAGGATCGGCACCTCGCCGCCGGCATGGAAGCTCGCCGTCTCGCCGCTGATCGAGGTGAGGTTCGGCTGCGCCAGCCGGCGCACCAGGCCCTTGCCCTCCAGCGCATTGATGACGAGGTCGATGCGCCAGCCGGATATTTCGAGGATCTTGGCGATCGTCTCGCCGAAGGGCGTGCCGTTCTGGGTGACGACGGGTTCAACGGTCGTCACAAGTCTCTTGTCATCGACGCCGATGCCGAGCCGCGGCGCGAGCGTGACCAGGCTATTATCGGCGGGACGGACCCCCCTGAAGCCGATGCCAAGATCGCGGCCGGCCTGGCGCGAGGCCTCGATGACGCGCACCTCCAGCATCACCTGCTGCGCGTCCTGGACCCGAAGCTGGTTTATGACCGGATCCTCTGAATATTGCTGGGCGATCTCCAGCACGCGCGTTAGGTCACGCGCGTCCTTGACCACGCCGCTCAGGCGGATCTGGTTGTTGACGTTGGAGACCGTGATCCGGGCGCTCGGCACCGCCGCGCGGATCTGCCCGTTGAGCTCTTCGAAATCGAGCCGCACGCGCACGTCGATCACGCCGAGCAGCGCCTTGGCCTCGCTGTAGATCGAGATGTTGGTGGTGCCCGGGCCCTTGCCCTGCACGTAGAGCGAGCGCTCGGTGAGCGGCACCACGTCGGCGACGTCCGAATTGCCCACCACGATGTCGGAGAAGCTTTGGCTGGTCTTGATCGTGATGGTGGAGCCGGGCGGCACCACCACCTGAGAGACCGAGCCGCGGCCCAGCGTGATCAGCCGTTCCTGCGCTTCCGCGTTGCTAATCGCCAGGCTCGCCAGCACCGGCGACGCGACGGCGAGCCAGGCCGTCGCAGCCATCAATCTCAGAATTTTCTTTTGTCGCCGTGCGGGAATGCTTGCCCGCAGGCCTACCCACCTTGCCGCCACTTCAGCTTTCCCCCTAAAAAAGCTTATGATCCGCCCAAAATAGTTGAATAATTATTTTTGGTCGAATCGATATTCTTGGCGACCACCGTTGCGTGTCACACCCACTACCAGGAACTTCGGTTGAGGCGGCTCGACCGCGACCGGCTCGGGCTTGCGGTTGAGCAGGTCGCTCAGTTTCTTCTCCAGGTCGCCCAGGCGCTTCTTGGCCTCGTCCGACATCTCGTTCTTCAGCGCCTCCGCGGCGATGCCCCCGCCGAGATCGGCCAGCCGCACCGGCTTGGTCTCTTCGAGCCCGGCCGAGCCGACATTGCGCAGCGCTAGCGACAGCGTGCCGACACTGGATGCAAGCGTCAGCTGCTGCGCCTCCTCGGTGGAGACCTCGACGGTGACGGTCTTGACGACGGAGGGCTGGTCCTTGCGCTCGTCGGCCTCCTGGTCGACGGCAAGCACCTTCACGCCCTGCAGGAGAACGTCGACATAGGCTTCCTCTTGGTCCCTGTCGCCCGGCACGGTGCGCGTCAGCATCACGTCGACGCGGTCGCCCGGCAACACGAAACCGGCGACGCCGAGCACGTCGTTGACGCGGATCGACATCGCCTTCATGCCTTCCGACAAGGTGGTGGACAGCGTCGCGCGCTGGCCGAAGCCGGTCACCTTGGCGGCGAGAACCGGCTCGTCCTGTTCCAGCGCCGAACGGATGTAGCGCATCTCCTTGCCGTCGCCGATTATGTCCTCGAAGGTGGCGAAGCCGCCGGTCGGCAGTTGCTCGTTCGGCCAGGGCAGCAACTTCAAATCCTCGGCCCGCACGGGATGGCCGAAGCGCAGTTCCCTGGCGGCCACGACGATCGTGTGCTGCGGCTTTGCCTCTGCGGCACCCTGCTGCAGGAGCGCGAACTTCTGCTGGGCGAGATAGCTGCGGACGCCGACAACCGCTGCAAGAGCGAGAACCGCCGACAAGCCCAAACTTACCAAAGTTGAACCGCGCATTGTAAGCCACCCCACGATTGCTTTAACGCGCCGCCGCCTCAACTTGGTGAAAGCAACGACGTGATTAGCAGTTCTGGAAAGCGCGATTACTCGCGCTTTCCAGACTGTTTCCCATCGTTCCGTGCGCTGGTCACGGAGCAGAGAGTTTGTTGCTGAACCAGGTTCCCCATGTGTTCCAAGTGGTAGCGAGATTATTGCCGACCGTGGTGACGGCGAGTATGACGCCTCCAACCAGCAGGCCGAGCAGGATGAGATATTCACTCAACGCAACGCCGTCTTCTTCGCGCGCGAAGGCGCGAGCCATGGATGCCATTCCGGTCATGGATGAACTCCCCTACATGAAGGTCTGCGAGAGGACCCCCCTCCGCGCCGACAGTTATGTTAATAGATGCTTAAATTGAAAAGCGTCAATTATGCCTGACCTTCATCTCGCTATATCATGGAATGTATCTGCTATTATCAGATAAGCTACAAAGTAGATGGATCTGTAATCGTATATACTACTGCCTTCACTCAAATGGGCGAGTCGCGCACTGGCCGAAAGGTGTAATCCCGGGACGTCATCGTTCCATGTAAACGTGTAAGGGGGGAGTTCCAGCGCTTTGCCCGAGCACGGACGTCGCTGACGCAGCCTTTCGGATCAGGCCCGGAATGTGCTGTGGTAAGGGACTGGAAGGTCCTCACGCGCGCCTACTGGCGGTGCTTCCCCCGTTGCTAGGTACGGAACTCGAGCCGAAAGGGCCGTGCTACCGATGATCTCGCCGGTTGAGCCTCTGATCCTAGCTGCGGCCGCGACCCTCATGGCCTACACCGCGTGGGAGGATTTTTCGCGCTGGAAGATCCCAAATGGCCATGTGATGGCACTGATCGCGCTTTACGCGATCCTCGCCCTCTCGCGCTGGCTGCTGGCGCCCGCCGGGCCGGCCGCGAGCGGAGGCGTACTGTCGGAGATCGGGCCGGGCTGGTCAGCCCAGGGTCTCTGGTGGGACCTTGGTGCGGGCGCGCTTCTGTTCGTCATCGGTTTCGCACTCTGGGCGCTGCGCATGATGGGGGCGGGCGACGCCAAGCTGCTGTTCCCGATCGGCCTCTTCGTCGGCTGGGCCGACCTGCTCGCCTTTGCCTTTCTTCTGATGATCGGCGGCGTGCTGGCCTTCGTGCTCCTCAAGCTACCGATCCCGCTGCAGTATCATGCTTTTCCCGGCGTCGTGCGCCTGGAGGAGATCCGGAAATCAGGAAAGGTTCCCTATGGCGTCGTCATGGTTGTGGCTGCTCTGATTGTGATGGCGCACCGATATATGTGAGGCACGCCGCGCTCCCCTTCTTCCCCTTCTTGGCCTGCAGTGAGATGAATAAGGCAACTATTGGCAGATCACCCGCATACATCCCGCCGATCGCTGGGCCGACTCTTTGCTTTGCAGTCTATACACTCTTGGGAGTCGCAACCTCCCCCGCACTCTATCTTCGCAACCTGAGCGCTTTCGCGTTCCAGTTCCTGCCGTCAGCATTTGTCCTCGGTTTCGTCGGCCTGGTCGGTGCCGGTCTACTGAAGCAGCCCGGCGCACCCTTGTCTTTCGTCGCCGGCGTTATCAGACAACGCGGCTCTGGCGTCATCGCCACAGCGGCTGCGCTGTGCATCGGCATGGCCGCCTTCTGGACTTTGAAATACCATATCCCGCGCTTCGTACCGTTCTATGCGGATCCCGCCCTCGCTGACATCGACCAGATTCTTCACTTCGGGGATCCGTGGCGATGGGTACACGCGGCCATTCCTGCGAGATGGATGAGCCTCATGCTCATCATCTATTTCCCTGCCTGGCTACTGCTGTTCTTCGGTTGCACGGCCCTGGCGGCCTTCCACCCGAGTTCGGCAATACGCTCGCGCTATTGGATGTCTTTCGCAGCAATCTACGCCGGCCTCGGCACGGCCTTGGCTGCAATTGGTGCCTCCGTTGGTCCGATCTTCTATGACCAGTTTTTCGGCGGCCATCGCTTCGCGGAGTTGCTCTCACTCCTGAAGCAGAGTGAAATGTCGACGTACCATTTTTTCATCGCGGACAAACTCTATTCGGCTTACCTCTCTGGGGTGGAGGACTTCTTTGCGGGCATCTCCGCCATGCCCAGCATCCACGTCGCGGTGGCCACCCTCAACGCTTTGTTCCTCTCCGGAGTGAACAGAGCTGCGGGCGTGCTCGCATGGGTATTTGTGCTCCTGACGATGGCAGGGTCCGTCTACTTCGGCTGGCACTATGCCGTGGACGGATATGTCTCGTTCGCCGCAGTTCTCCTTTTCTGGCGGCTCTTTGCTGCGCGGCGCCTCGTGCCGTCTTCCGTCAGGGATGAAGAGTCATGACCGAACTCCTGAACCTTAAGGCGATCCTTATCGTCGCGCTGATCTTCATCCCGCTCGAGCGGCTTCTTCCTCTTCATGCCGGCCAGAAGGTGCTGCGAAAGCACTGGATCAACGACGTCGTCTATCTCCTCTTCAATGGCATACCGATCAAGCTTGGCCTGCTGGTGCTGATCGGGTCCCTGATGATCGGCATTCGGGCCGTGATCCCCACGGAGGTCGAGGAGTATGTGCAGGCGCAGCCGATCTGGCTGCAGGCGATCGAAGCGATCCTCGTGGCCGACCTGGGCTTCTACCTGGCGCATAGAACTTTCCATGCCGTGCCGTTTCTGTGGAAGTTTCACGCAATCCACCACAGCATCGAGGAGATGGACTGGCTGGCCGCTCATCGCGTTCATCCCGTTGATCAGATCCTCACCATGACGGCCTCGCTGCTGCCGGTCCTTGCGCTCGGCTTTGCCGGTCCCGCCGTGGCGATCTATGCAATCGTCTATCAGGCGCAGTCGCTGCTGATTCACTCGAACACGCGGATCGGCTTCGGCCCGCTAAAATGGCTTCTGGCCTCTCCCCAGTTCCATCACTGGCATCACGCCAATGAGCGCCAGGCCTACGACAAGAATTTCGCAGGGCAATTGCCACTCTGGGACGCGCTCCTAGGCACGCTCCATATGCCGGAACGGATGCCGAAAGCCTACGGCTGCGACGATCCCGTTCCTTCGCTCTATCATCAGCAACTCGCCTATCCCATTCGTTCACCAGGCCGTGGGGGCGTCAGTGGACCGCCACAGCCGTCCGGAGATGTGCGTCCATGATCAGCAAGCTCGAAGACGTTCTCGGCAAGGCGTTCATTGTCGTCGTATTCTTTTTTTTGGCGATGACGCAGTGGGCCTCCATAGTCGTGATCATCCGTGATCGGGACAGCGTCGATTTCTGGATCCTTGTGCTTTCCTCCAGGGTGCTCGGCCTGCTGTTTCTGTGCCTGGTCGTAGGGCTCACGGTTGTCCGGCACGCACCGAAGCTGAGCGCCGGAGGGCTGGAGCCGCGATTGAGCGCCCTTGCGGGCACATTCGCACTGATGCTCCTAGTCGTGCTGCCGACCGGCTCCGTGGGCCCCGGACTGCTCGCGGGTTCCACCATTCTCATCGCCATCGGATCGGCGCTGTCGATCTACTGCCTGTCCTGGCTCGGCCGCTCGTTCTCGATCATGGCGAGCGCCCGCTCGCTGGTCACCAGCGGGCCTTATGGCGTGGTTCGGCACCCGCTCTATGCCGCGGAAGCGATCAGTGTGGTCGGCGTCCTGATTGCCAACTGGTCAGCGGCGGCATTGCTGGTCGGAGCCGTCCAGTTTGCCTTCCAGTTCAGGCGGATGTTCAACGAGGAACGCGTCCTGAGGAGGACGTTCCCCGAATACGCCAACTACGCCGCCACGGTGCCGATGTTCATCCCGCGGTTACCGATGCCCATGCCCAGGCCCGAACGAGGCTGATTGCGGCGCTTTCAGGCCGTTAGGCCTGCGCCTGGCTCCCCTTCTCCCCTTGTGGGAGAAGGTGCCTGAGCGGAGCGAAGGCGGATGAGGGGTGCTCGAAGAATCGCGACAATGTCCACATGTGCCAAGCTCACAGGTCGCACACCTCTAACGCCGCGCTCCGTCCAGCACCCCTCATCCGTCTCGGCGCTGCGCGCCGATCCTCCTTCTCCCACAAGGGGAGAAGGAGGGCGCCCAGCCCGCGCCGCTCAACGAAGTTGGGCGGAATGCTTTACCGCCACGGTTGCAGGCTTGTGTCCCGCACGTAAGCAATGATGGTGTCACAGACGGAGTCCACTTCCCGCAGCACGTCGTCGTTCCAGAAGCGCAGCACGCGAAAGCCGCGTTCCTTCAGTTCGGCGTCCCGCTGGCGGTCGTAATCGGAATCCGCATGCTGGCTGCCGTCGATCTCGACGATCAGCATTGCTTCGGCGCAGAGGAAATCGGCGACAAACGGCCCGAGCGGCACTTGCCGGCGGAACTTGATCCCGTTGAGCCGGCGGCCGCGCAGTTCCCGCCAAAGCCGCTCCTCGGCCTCGGTCATGCCACGACGCAGCCTTTTGGCAAAACTCCGCTTGGCTGATGAAACGATCTGGTGCGGCATGCCGCAAGGCTAGTCCGTCTCTCCTTGCAGGAGAAGGGGAGTGTTGGCGCTCCCCTTGCGGGGCACTCAGGCAGGCGCGGCATGGCGGCAGCCTCCCCGCCTCCCCTGGCGGGAGAAGCTGCCTGAGCGGAGCGAAGGCGGATGAGGGCTATCAGGGCGCTGCGTTCCGTCCAACACCCCTCATCCGTCTCGGCGCTGCGCGCCGATCCACCTTCTCCCACAAGGGGAGAAGGGGAAACCCGCCCAACCTACCGCCGAAGCAGCCCGCTAACCATGGATATATGCCAGGCCAGGCAGGAGAGGGCCGTCAGGGCGAAGAGGACGTAGCCATAGGCCGGGAAAAGGTCGAGGTCGGGCGACCAGTCGAGCAGCCAGGCGGCTCTAAACGGACCGGGGTGGCCAGCCTGGAACACCCCTGCCGAGCCCATCGAGAAGAGCACCGCCATCAGGGCCGCGTGAGCATAGGCGAAGCGCAGGCGCGGCACGGCGCGGCCCAGTGCCGCCAGAAGCGGTGCGCAGGCCGCCGCGGTCGCGAAGATGATGAAAACCGAGCCATAGGTCGCGCCCGGCAGAGAGGCGAGGAAATTGAACGGTGCGCGCATGACCGGCAGCAGCGTCATGAAGCGGCGCCAGGCCTCCGGGTCGGCCGGGTGGGCGCCGAGCGCCCCGATGCTGAGCGCATAGAGCGCGCCGAGGCCGAAAATGATCCCCGGCACGATGTCGAGCAGCTTCGCGACTTGCCTGACCATGGCCGAATTCCCCGACTTGGGCGATGCTTCCGCAACGGAACTTCGAAGGAGATAGTTCCGCCGCGCGCCTGCCGCAAGTCCGGCGCCCGCCGGCCTCAACGAATCCGGGAATAGGTCACCTTGCCGTCCGGCCCCACCGTGCGCTGGAAACGCTGCGAGCCCGTGGGCAGGGTGGCGGCGGTCGACTGCGCCTCCTCGCCCTCGGCTGCGTCCTCCGCCGGCGAGAAAGGCGCGGTGAGGCGGACCTCACCGCCGGAAGGCAGTTCCTCGATTTCCAGCGCGTCGGTGCCTTCCGCATAGCCGGCGGCGAGGAGTTCGAGTTCGTGGCGGGCGGCGGCGAGGTCGGCCTGGATCTGACGGGCGTCGGCCGACAGCGCGCCGATCTTCGACGAAAGCTTCTCGATCTGCGCCTGTACGCCGTTGTTGACCAAGTCGACCCTGGCACTGATGCGCTTCTCGAACTCACCGAGTTCGAAAAGCCGCCCCTCCAGCGCAGACAGTTCGCTCACCGAACGCAGGCTGAAATAGAGCGTCACGGCCATCAGCACCGCCAGCGCCAGCGACATCAGGCTGAAGACGGCGGCGGCCCATCCGCGCAGGAGACGCGGCGCGCGGGCCTCTCCCACTTCCTCTGCCTCCGCCCCCGGCGTGAGCCTGTCCTGTTCCGATGCGCGCATGGCTCCCCCGATGACGCCGGACCTAGCAAGCCTCTCGACGACCAGAGCCCCGCGGGACGTGGGCGGTTGCTCAGCTTCTCTTGGCGAAGGAAATGCTGTTTTCCAGCAGTTGCAGATTGTTCGCCGTGGTCACATTGGTCGGATCGAGCTCGTAGGCCTGCAGGAAATTGCGCCGCGCCTGCAGCAGGTTACCGCGCAGGAGCTGGGAGTAGCCGAAGTTGTTGTAATATTCGGGCCTGTTGCCGATCATCGGCGCCAGCTTCTGATAGGCGCGGTCGGCGGTGTCGAAGCGGGCGATGTGATCGGCGGATGCGGCAAAGCCGAGCCAGGCTTGCGGATCCTCCGGAAAGACCTCTACCGCGCGCTTGAACAACGCATAGGACTTTCCGTAGTTCTTCTCCTTGAACTGGACCTTTCCTTGCGCGATCAGCTCGTCGTTCTTGTAGTAGGAGACGTCGGGAAGATCCTTCACCGAGGCGGCACTGTCACCGAAGGATGACGGATCCAGCACCCCGGCGGAGTTGCATCCGGCGATAAGGACTGCGACTGCCAGCGCCGCGGCTATGGAAACACTTTTCTTACGCAAGGTCCCGCCACTTCCCCGATACCAGGACGGCCCGCATCAAGCATTAGCGCGTCCTAACCGGAATTCCAACCGACAATTGAACTTTTCTATTCATGCCTTCGTTCTGTAGCAGATATTCAGTCGAGTATTCATTACGCTAAATGTGCAATAGCGGCTTTAACAATGGGTTACGACAAAAGCGGGGCGACTCCCCATTATGTTGTCGATCTCAGATGGTTGCTGATGCGTCAGGGTCGCCGAAGCTGCTCAAGCGCGTGCGCTTTTTGGACGGTCTCCAATGCATTGCTTAACCTTCGTCGCAAGCTCGTCCAGAGTCGCAATGAGACGGTTGATTTGGGAAAGCGACGCCGTCATCTCCGGGCAGTAGCGAGCTACGACGTATTCACGGCTTGCGGTCAAATGGCCGAGGTGGTCGGCAGTGCGCTTGCGGAGGACGAGGCCATGTGCGGCTGCAAGTCTATATCGGGCCCCCACATCGTGCTGGAGCCCGCGTAGCGACTTCCGATCGAGGCCCGACGCGAGCAAATAGGCGCTGAGATAAAGCTCGATTGCCTGCAGCGCGGTGAGGCGGCAAGGCGCGCGAGAAAGAGGCGCGCCTTTGCGGCCGTGGGGAAGCAGGGTCTGCGCAGCCACTCGGTACTCTTCGGCCAATCGCATGAGGTCCGTGAACGTTGCGCCTTCTCCTGGATACTGGGCGTCCATATTCAATGTCGCTCCCATTGGCGGCGCTCACGGGCGCTCTGTACGACGACTGCCTTAGACCCACTCGACGAAGTTCGTGCTATTGAGCCCGAGCAGTTCCGGAAGGGTGTCCAGGTCCTGGAAAGACGCCACCTGTACGCGCCCCGCGGTGTTGCTCCAATTATCGTCGTGCCACAGTTCACTGACACCCGTGGTGCTGTTGAACACGACGACGTAGGCATTGGCCGCACCGGCAGTCGTCGTGGTTATCTGCGAGGTTGTTTGGGCCTGCTGGATCTCGACGACCTTGTTGGTGTTCGCGGCGGTTATGGCCGCGACTGTTTGTTGGTTGACATAGTCCGCGGTAGCCAGGGCGGCTCCGGTCGACGATGCCGTGCTTCCCGGCGCATTCCACCCCGCGCCGCCCTGAAGAAGCCCGGCCTTCGAGCCGGTGAAGTCGATTATCTTGTCGATGCCATTCGATGCTCCCGGAGCGGAGAAGAAGAACTGGTCGTTTCCTGCGCCACCAATCAGCGTGTCGTTGCCTGCGCCGCCGATCAGCGTATCGTCCCCGCCGCCGCCGGCTAGAATGTCATTGCCTGCGGCACCGGAAATTCGATCATCGTTCTGGCCGCCTGAGATGAAGTCGTCGCCACTGCTGCCTGTGAGAATGTCATTTCCATTGAGGCCATAGCCAATGAAGTCGTTGCTGCCTAGAAAGGCAAATTCCTGGCCGCCGGAACCCCCAACCCAGATGGTGAAGGGAACAGCCGCCGAACTGTTTCCCGCCTGGTCGGTTGCAACGATGGTTATCTCGTAGGTGCCGGCCGCGACATTCGATGCGCCTACCGACAGTGCCCCCGTGCCGGTGTTCAGCGCAAACTTTGCAGCGTCGGTCCCGCCCAAGGCATAGCTGAACACGTTGCTGTTCGGGTCGCCGACCGCGACGACATTGCCCATCAGCGCGCCCGCGCCGAGATTGTTGCCCGATTCGAGCGAGCCAACATTCGCAAGGTCTGGGATGAACTTCACGCCCGTCGGACCCTGCGAGTCCATTGGCGCATTGACGGTTATCGCCACCGTATCCGTGTCGGACAAAGCGCCGTCGAAGGTCTGCACCGTCAGCGTATCGGGGCCGCTGTAGTTCGGGTTGCTGACATAGCTCAATGCTGCCAGCGCGGCATTGATCTGCGCCTGGGTGCCCTGAATGGTCACGGTTGCTGAGCCGTTTGCAGTGACGGTGCCGCCGCCCGCTCCCACCGAAAGCGTGCCGTGGGAGACCGAAACCGTGGTGGTCAGGTTTTGGGAATCGATGTCGCTGACCTGCACCCCGGTTATCGCCTTGGCCGAGTTGGAGGTCGCGGTCTGGGCACCCGGAACGGTGTTTACCGGCGCGTCGTTGACCGGGGCGACGGTGATCGTCACCGTTTCGGCGTTGGAATCAAGCGCCCCGTCATTGGCCTTGTAGGTGAAGGTCACGGTGCCGTTGAAGTCCTGCGGGCCGTGGAAGCTGAAGGTGCCGTCGGGGTTGAAGGTCAGCCCCGCCACCGCATTGCCGTTGCCGTCGACGGCGCCCGACACCAGGCTGTAGGTGAGGTCGCCGGCCGCGTTGTCGACGTCGCTCGCCGTCACCGCGCCGGTGATCGTCGTGTCCTCGTCGCCGGAGGCCGCGCCCGGCTGCGCCACCGGCGCGTCGTTGACCGGGGCGACGGTGATCGTCACCGTTTCGGCGTTGGAATCAAGCGCCCCGTCATTGGCCTTGTAGGTGAAGGTCACGGTGCCGTTGAAGTCCTGCGGGCCGTGGAAGCTGAAGGTGCCGTCGGGGTTGAAGGTCAGCCCCGCCACCGCATTGCCGTTGCCGTCGACGGCGCCCGACACCAGGCTGTAGGTGAGGTCGCCGGCCGCGTTGTCGACGTCGCTCGCCGTCACCGCGCCGGTGATCGTCGTGTCCTCGTCGCCGGAGGCCGCGCCCGGCTGCGCCACCGGCGCGTCGTTGGTGCCGGTGATGTTCACTGTCAGCGTGCCGACGGACAGCGTGCCGTTCGACATCTTGATCGTGTACTGGATCGTGTCCGTGAACGTCTCACCGGCCGCGAGCGCGTTGATCTTCTCACTCGCGCTCGCGTCGTAGTGGATCTTATTGTCGCTGCCGATCCAGAATCTCGCGCCACTCGTGCTGCTGGTTTCGACGACGTTCACACCGTCCTGGATCAGCAGGTCCTTGTTGTAGTCGGCGAACGCCTTGTTGGTAATGGTTATCTGAGCCCCGCCGTCGTCGTTCTTGCAACCGTCGTCGACCGAATAGATTATCGTGTTCTTTCCGCCGCCGCTTGCCGCCAGCACGTCGAACGTGAGGCTGCCATCCTCGTTGGAGGATTGCGTCAGGTTGGCTGCCGCGCCCGAGTTCGAAAACGTGACGGTTGAGCCTGAGACTGTCGTGGTCGCCATTTCCATTTCCCCCCGATTATGCCCTTCGCGAACGGAAGTGTTCGCTTAGGCGATTATTGTTGATCTCGGCGCGCGGTCCGTTGTTACCGCAAGCGAATGTTCTCGCCGGCGGCCATTCGTCAGGACCAAGCCGTTCTAATTGATCCGAAGATCTCTATTTCACTGAGAGACATGAGACCCCACCCCAAGGGCTCGCGTACTCGCGCGCATATTGTCCTTACTCGGCCGCCCTGTCGTCCTCGCGGATCGCAGGTCAGCATATCTGACATGAATACTATGTCAGCATCAAGCGATATGCGATTTTAAGTAGTCAGCGACCTATACTTCTTTGGAGGTAATCTGTCTTTGCAGGTGAAGCCGCTTTTTTTGAGCTGACAAGGTGCCGGCCTGTTTCTGCCGATCCCTGGCGGCGCGGATGGTTTTGAGCGTGAGTCCAAAGCGCACGCGCAACGTTTGAGTTTTAAGTCGCTCGGAATAGCTATGGGGAATCGACTGCGCAGTTCTGGCCGTTTCGTCACATATGTGAGTATCCATTCTGGCATCCCAGGCTTGGGAAGCCGCCAGAAAAAAGCATTATGGAGCGCGTTGCCGGCGGTTGGTTCGGCACCCTGATGGGCCGTTGAAGCGTCGGGTGCTGGGCGACGCAAGTGACGAAACGCGCCTGCCCGCGCTGCCCTCACGATGGGATGAGGGAGGCGACCCCGCGGTCTGATTCCCGCTCGCTGGATGCGAGCCCTGCGGCCACACCGGCTCGATCCGCCGCGCTCCGGTTCTGGCTCATCTTGCGCTTGCCTTCGAGCCTCGCGATCGGCATGCGCAGACCTACGATTCCGCGCAGTTGCGCCTGAACGAAATCCGGCGGCGCGTCCGACACGGCCCAGGGCGAGGCACGCTCGCCCTCGTGGAGGTCGGTGAGACGATTGACGACTTCCAGCAGCCTGCCCGGATCGTCGAAGAATTCGACCGGGCCATGGGCGTGGACGGCGACGTAGTTCCAGGTCGGCACGACCTTCCCCGTCTCCTGCTTGGTCGCATACCACGACGGCGTGACGTAAGCGTCCGGCCCCATGAAGATCGCCAAACCGTCACCCACCGGCGAAACACGCCACTGAGGGTTCGCCCTGGCGAGGTGGCCGTAGATCACCCCATGCTCGCCCTCGCTCTCGTCGAGGAAGAGAGGCAGCGGTGTCGCGAATGGTCCGTCCGCTGTGGCGGTGACGAAGTTTGCCAGCCGCGCCGCGCGGATCGTCGCCCTCAGGCTGCCCTTATCGTCGTCGCGGAAGGCGGGCGGCGTATACATTGCTGAACTCCTAGCGCGCTTGGCAAGGACGGAGGATACACCGAACTTGGCGCGATGCTGATACCATGCTCAAACGCCGCATATGTCAGGAGCATGGCTGCCGGCGCCGGTGACGGCCGTGCGCTCGCCGGCTACCGCATTTCGTTTGCGCGCCGCTGACGGTGTCAACGGCGCGAGGATGCCCCGGTGCTCAAGCCTCAAGCCAAACTTTTTCGAAGCTCAATTCCTGCGTCGGATGCGCGCCATGGTTTTTGACGCTCGGCGCCGGATGCAGGAAAATCTTGCGCCAATAGGCCTGGATGATGACGCCGGCGTTCTGCAGGATTCGTTCGACGTCGGCCATGGCTGTGCGCCGCTTGTCTGCGTCCGCGATCGATAGAGCCTGATTCAGCTTCTCGTCGAACTCCTTGTTCGAGAATCCGGACTCATTCCACGCCTCGCCGATATTTCGTCCAGTCGTTCCAGAAGGTCGAGCCCGGCAGCACCGTGCGCTTGACCTTGAAGCCCGCTTCGCGGAGTTGCGCGGCAATGCTGTCGCCCGTGTTCTTCTGCCAGTCCTCGTCGACGGTGATGATCTCGTGCTCGAAGTCCATCTGCCCGGCCTCCGTCATCAGGGCCTTGGCCTTTTCGACGTCGCGGCCGATCTTCGGCAGCTCGGCATATTCGGGATGGATCGGGCAGACGTGATGGTTCTCGGCGACTTCGCCGAGATTGTTGTAGCCGAGCCGCAGCACCGTCGCATTGTCGACGGCCAACTGGACCGCATTACGGACCCGCTTGTCGTCGTAGGGCTTGTTGTTGACGTTCATGCGGGCGACGACCGTGCCGGAGGTCAGCACTTCGCCGCGGACAAGCTCCATGCCGTCGAGGATGGAGACATAGTCGCCGGTCGTCTCGTAGTTCGTATGCACCTCGCCGGATTCGAACGCGCTGAGCGTGGCGTTCGCGTCGTTGCCGTAGTCGATGAACTCGACCCCATCGAGGTAGGTCTCGCCACCCCACCAAAGGCCGCCATTCTCGCGCCGCTTGTATACCGCACGCACCGAGGCCTCGTAGGACACCAGTTCGAAGGCGCCGGTGCCGAGCGGGTTCTTGACGAAGTCGGAGCCCATCTTCTCGCAGTCGCGATGGACGAGCAGGGCGGGTAATCGGAAAAGCTCGGGATGATTGAGATGTCTGAGCTCTGAAGGCTGAGCTTGACCGTATGGCCGTCGACCCGCGTGATCGCGCCCTCGCGCGCCTTCCCGGTCGCCGGATCGACCAGCGCGACGAGGCGCGCGGCCATGGAGTTGCCTTCCGCGTTTTTGTCGCACCAGCGGTTCAGGTTGAAGATGACGTCGTCTGCGTCGAAGTCGTCGCCATTGTTCCACTTCACGCCCTTACGGACATGCAGGACGTATTCGGTGGCGTCGTCGTTGACGTCCCAGCTTTCAAGAAGCATCGGCTGGAAGGTGAAGTCCTTGGTGTATTTCACAAGGGGCTCGAGCACCTGCCTGGCAATATTGCCCATCTCGCCCCAGTCGAAGGTGCGCGGGTCCTTCATGTCCTTGACCAGCATCGCGACCTTGAGCACGCCGCCCGTCTTGGGCTCCTCGGCTTGCGCCGGAACCGGAGCAGCGAGCCCGATCATGCCGTAGGCCCCCGCCATGGTCAGACCGAATGCGCTGGCGATTCAGAAACTCGCGACGGTCGATCGTGCCTGACCTGGCTTGCTCGGCCATGCGCGCGAGAGATTCGGGCGCCGGCCTTCCATTGCGTGTAAAGAAAGTCATTCGGTGTTTCCTCCGGCCTACGGCCGGTCCCCTATCCTTAGCTTTGCGCGGTGTTGAGATCGGCCTAAGAGACCGGGGCCGCGCCTCCCTCCTGCGTTCGGCGGGCTATAAACTCGTCCAGTATCTCGGCTGACGCCGCGGCGGATGCCGGCGGCTGGAACTCGCCGAGCACCTGCTGCCACACGGCGGTGGCACGTTCGGTCGCCGTCTTCGAGCCTGACTGGGTCCAGTTGCCGAAATTCGACCAGTCCGCCACCAGCGGCTCGTAGAAGGCGGTCCGGTATCGGCTCATCGTATGGGCGGCGGAGAAGAAATGTCCGCCCGGCTGCACTTCGGCGATCGCATCGAAACCGATCGCATCGGCGTCGCCCGGGGTCTCCTGGCAAAGCTCCGCCACCGTCTGCAGCGCCTCGACGTCGGTGATCAGTTACTCGAAGGAGACGCTGAGGCCGCCTTGAGCCAGCCGGCAGCATGGATGCAGACCGTGGCGTCCGCGAGCACGCTGCCCCAGAGCGCGAACTGCATTCCGTAGTCCCAGGGAGCGCCGTCCATGTTCCAGTGCTTCGGGTTGCGCTCATAGACGCCGAGCAGCAGGCCGTTGCGCTCCTGCCGCAAATAGGTGAAGCCTTCGAGATCGACGGCGATGCCGACCTCCCGGTCCAGCGCGGCGATCTCGGCTATGTCCTCCGTCACCAGGTAGTGGTGCTCCATCGGGGTCACCGGCAGATCGACGCCGGCCATCCGGCCGAGCTGCTTTGCCCAGAGCCCTCCGGCATTGACGACGTGCTCGGCGACGATGGTGCCCTTCTCGGTCACCACGTTCCAGCCGCCGTCCGGCCGCGGCTTCAGCTCGACGACGCGATTGCGCAGGATCAGGTCGGCGCCGCGCTTCCGCGCCGCACCGACATAGGCATGCGTGGTGCCGTAAGGATCGAGATGGCCCTCATTGGTATCGTAGAGGCCGCCGAGCACGCCGGTGACATCGACGATCGGGCAGATCTGCTTGATTTCCTCCGGGGTGACCAGCCGCGCCGTCTCGATGCCGACCGACTGGAACACCGCCCAGGCCGATTTCAGCCATTCCCAGCGGGCCGGGTCGCTGGCTATGATGACCCCGCCGGGCATGTGGAGGCCGACGTCCTGGCCGGATTCCGCTTCGATCTCGCTTTAGAGCCTAATCGTGTAGTCCTGGAGGGCGGCGATGCTCGGATCGGCATTGAGCGCATGGAAGCCCGCCGCCGCATGCCAGGTCGAACCGGCCGTCAGTTCGGCGCGCTCGACGAGGGCGATGTCGGTCCAGCCGAATTTTGCGAGATGATAGAGCACAGAGGCGCCGACCACCCCTCCCCCGATCACCACGACGCAATAGTGCGATTTCAACCGACCCGTCTCCCTGCATCCGCCCCGGCACGATAGATGCTCTGTACACTTGTGTCCAGCACCTCTGGGCACCAGTGTACAGCCGGCTTGCGCCTGGTTCTTCCCCGTGCGATGCGAGGAAGATGAGGACAGTGGCGCCGCACGAAGAGACCGCCTCCGGCAATATCAAGGCGACCCGCCAGGACTGGATCGATCTCGCGCGGCAGACGCTCGTGTCCCAGGGGGTCGAGAGCGTGCGCGTTCTCCCGCTGGGCCAAAAACTCGGTGTCTCGCGCTCGAGCTTCTACTGGTACTTCAAGAGCAGGCAGGACTTGCTGGCGCAGTTGCTCGAGGACTGGCGCAACACCAACACGAGGGCCATCGTGGAGCGCGCCCAGCGTCCGGCCGACACGATCATCCGCGCCGTCATGAATGTCTTCGAATGCTGGGCCGACGAGCGCCTGTTCGATCCTCGCCTCGACTTCGGCATTCGCGAGTGGGCCCGTCGTTCAGCGAGCGTCCGCGATGCAATCGAGCAGGCCGACGCGGAGCGGCTGGCGGCCATCCGCGAAATGTATCGCCGGCACGGCTATGGGGAAGCAGACGCCGTCATTCGCGCGCGCGTCCTCTACTATACGCAGATCGGCTATTACGTGCTCGACGTGAACGAGCCAATGGAAGCGAGGCTCGGCCACCTCGCAGCCTATCTGCGCAGTTTTACCGGACAGGAACCGAGCCCATCCGACGTGGCGCATTTTTCCGACTTTGCTTCGCGGGCGGAGGAGCGGAGCCGGTTGTAGTGGAAGGTACGCTTCCGGGGCAGATGCCACGCCGGCTGCGAGCCAACCTACCGTCCGCCTGGAGGCTGAGACCAGGCCTGTACAAGGCCTGCCCCTCGCATCACCCGATGCTATGGCTTATCCTTACCGATGGTTGGGTGGCGCTGCCGGGATGGGCTCGTCAAAGAAACCCTCAATCATGATTGAGTACTCCGACTCTCTATGACGTAGGGGCGTTCTGACGGAATGCCGATCTTTCGCGTTAGCCACCGAACCCATCTCGGCCGCCTCATCTCTCGAAGGCGGCGGTTGATGCTCTTGATTTCGGGGGCCAATTTGACGGCAGACTCTAGCCGATGAAGAGCTTCGTGGGTAGCTCCTGTTCTGTCATAGGCTTCGGCAGCGGCACGATAGTATTTGGGCTTGCCAAGCGCGATTGCTAGGCGTCAAAAATCTCGGCAGCCTTGCCGAAGTTGCCGGAATTAAGGGCATTCACCCCATCGACGATTTTCGGCGCAGTAGGCCCGCTCATCCAGTGCACGAAGGAAGAATAGGAGCTCTGCCTCTTTATCCTTTGGCAAGTCAAGGAAATGCGCAACCTCGACAATGAAAGCCTTAGAGAGCTCGCCGTCCGCTAAACAGCTGGCGAGTTCTTCTGCTGCTCGCCTGACTGGAGCCAATCGCAACATCTCCTTCTCACAAGATCAGCAAGGTCGGCATTCGCCTTCCTTTTTGGTCGTCGTATGAACGCATACGAGCGGAAAGAAAATCGATGATGTTGTCGCTCAGTTGCCCGTGCTCGGTTTCATCTCGGAACCTTCATTTCGTGGTTCCCGATAATCAGCCCAAGCTGCGGGAATTTCATAGTGAGCAACCGGAGCCGAGCCGCCCTGTTACCCGGCAATAGCTTGATGGCCCTTGTCAGAGTTGCCTTTGCGGCCTTCTTGTTACCGGCTCGCCAATACGCCTCTGCGGCGTATCTAAGCAGGTTCGGCTTTGATGCGTCGCGGTTGAAGGCTTCAATAAAGTCCCTCGCTGCGGCGGCAAAATTGCCGGTCGCATAGTGGGACCGGCCCCATTTGTAATACATGGAGGGATGGTGCTTTGTAACCTTTGTAGCCGCTTTTGCGCCAAGCTGCGACCAAGCATAACTGCGCTTGCTGTACTGCACAAAACTGCGCTGGCGACCGAGCGGGATATCGAGCCCGTTCCATCGGAAATGAGTGACGAGGATGTCCTTGTAGCCGTGGGCCTTCCTATCCTTGAACTCCGCGATGCTGTCGGTTGCGACGAACTGAGAATAGCGGCGGAAGAGGAACCACGTGGCCAATCGCTCGACAAGATTCGATGGCGGTGGCGTGAGAGTGCCGCTCTTGAAGGCATCGATGGCGTCCTGAACTGACAAGGCCCGATAGCCAGCTCCGGCCATGTTGTAGAATGCATTACCGATTGTCGCGGTTGGGGTCCGGTGGAGAAGCGAGAGGAGGCCGACGCCGGAATTGTAGCAGACCATAAATGAGGCGATGTCGAGCAGGCAATGGATATTGTCTTCTCGTGAGGCGAGGACCAGGTTCGGCTTTTGCGTCAGGTGATCGATCTTGGAAAGCGGATGAGGCTTGACGACGAACACGATGTCGGGATTGGCGTCGATCACCTGTGAAAGGCTTGCAGAAAATTCCGGATACTGCTGCTCACCCTTGATGAACATGGTAACGGCCATGTCGTCGTCAAGTTGTAAGGGGATAAAGCAGACAGGACTCTTTAGTGCAGCCAACCCTGAGAGCTTCTGCTTCGTGGTCGCATAATCGTCCATCTGCTCAAGGGTGCGATCGCCGGCCTTCACTTCTTCGATATACGAGCGGGCACCCTCAAGCTCTTCGTCGGAGAACTGCTCTTGCAGGAATCGGCCTTCCGAGAAGTTGGGGGAATTGTAGGCAACGTCGTCGTCATAATAGATCGTGCCCGGTAGTGCACCGCGCTCGATCACGAGCACTTCGCGACCAAGGTCGCGAGCGAGCAGGACGAGTTGCTTAAACTGTGCGTGGCTCTTCATGTACGGGTTGAAGATGGCTAGGGCAGAAAATTCGCCCGACACGAGGCCAGCAGTGATTGCGGAGATTGTCTCTGGTTCGGTGTCGAAGACGGGCTGGAGGCGATACCCTGCGGCGCGCAGCGGCGTGTAATAGCCCCACTGGTCAAGATGCTTGCAGAGGCACACGACGGTCTTCTCACGAACCAGGAAATCCACCTGAAGCAGATTGTGTTCTGACTCCACATAGACTTCGAACGCTTCATTCATGCGTTCTCGCTTCCAGTCGTTTTGTGAGCCCCAATCCTCGCTCTCCGAGCGCTCGTGGTAGAGATGGAAGACGCGAAGGCCAAGGTTCTCGGCGGGCTTGGATAGAGCCTCCAGAAATCGGCGGAAACCGCTGTACGGCCTCGAACTGAAGAAGTCTTCACGCAGCGGTCCAAGGTGATCTTTGGTGAGGTCGGCCGGCAACGGCACGTTCTTGATGTAGAGACCGAGCCTTGTCAGGTATTCGAAATCCTCGGAACCATGCCCACGAAATCTCTCGTCGTATCCTCCGGTGAGAGAAAACATCCGGCGGTTGATCAGGAATATGTTCGAATAGGGAGCGATGAAAAAGTTCTCCTCTTTGCGGAATTCGGCCAAAGGGGAATAGAAGGACAGCGCTTCGAGAAGGTTGGATCGAGCGGCGTTGTCATCGATATCAAAGAACGCTTGCGTGTCAGCCTGGTTGAGGTGGTAGACTGGCATGATCAACGGTGTATCGATCACTGATTTCATCTTGAGAGTAGTGGCGATGCTTGCCATCCGACCGAACATGTCGGCAGGGCCGAAGCAATCCGCATCGCAGAAGAACACGAGATCCGTCTGGCACTTCTCGAATCCGCGGTTGTGCGCGGCTGCCGGCGAATAGGTGTCCGTGTCCGGTTCGTGGTAGTAGTCGAGCCCGTTCAACGCGCAGATGGCCGATATTTCGGAAGCGAATGGCTCCGGTGATCCGAAGTCGAGAACGAGAACGCGGGGCGTCGGGTTGTAGTAGGAGCGGATGAGGCCAAGTCGCTCCATGACCCAGTGGTTGCCTCCGTGTGCTCGCAGGCAGATGACCATGGTTATGTCTGACGGAGTGACGACATCAGCGGCGCGGGTGCTGCTGAATTGTCTGGTATTGGTCAGAATAGATTTTACCTTCGTTAGTTCTTCCGTTTCGGCCGCAGGCAATTCATCGCCATTTGGCTGCGCGTGAAGCATGGTCAACCTCTCATAGGTTTGCGGAGTTGCCGTTAAGGCCGGCTTTGGCTCCATGAGTCAACCCTCACCCCTGCAGGGGGCTCTTCCTCCTTGACGTAAAAGCGTTGCGTCACCGCGGTGCTTCTTTTAATTCCATTCGTCGTCTGATTGATGGTGAGGATCGATGAAAGAGGAAGTCGTTGCGGCGCTTGGTCGGCATAGAGTGACTTTTATGGGACCGCCAAGCGATACGCGCTTCGGCTTTAGCTTCAAGAAGGACCCCATCGCACTCGAACCTTTTATCCAATTCCGGGGTGGCGCTTTCGATGTCTGGAAGATCGGCGCATTTACTTATCTCGGCTGTCGGCAGACCGTTTTCAGGCACGTCGACAGCATCGGTCGCTTCTGCTCGATTGCCCCCAATGTCACCGTCGGAGCCGCGGAGCACGCCACTGGTATGCTCGGCACGCACTCCATGTTCAATGGCCAGTGGGATAAGCAATGGCCGGAGTTGTTCAGTGAGTTCGGCCTCACGCCCGACCAGATCGCTGTCGGACGCCAAGCTGCGAATGCTCAAATAGCGGCAAGAGCCGGTCGCGTGAAAATCGGCAATGATGTATGGATCGGTGACGGCGCCTACATATCCCGAGGGGTATCCATAGGTGACGGGGCAGTCATAGCGGCTCGTTCCGTCGTTACCAGGGATGTCCCTCCTTACGGGATCGTCGGGGGCGTCCCTGCGCGCGTTATCCGATATCGATTTGACGAGGAGATAATAGGTCGCCTTCTGGCGGCAAGGTGGTGGGAATATGGCCCCGCCATCCTCAGGGGAGTAGATTGGTCGTCACCCCACAAATGTATCGACGTAATCGAACAGCGCGTGTCTGAAGGCTTTCCCCGATATACGCCAAAAAGGATCGTCGTCAAACCAGACGATTCCATCGAACTGCGATAAAGCAATAAGAGCCCCCGCCTCGGCGGGGTTCGGCAAGCGCCTGGCGCAGGAATGGGCATCCTTCCCCGTTCTTGCCGACACCGACGGCGCGCACCGGCGGGTGAGGCGGGGGCAAAGCTACTGTGCCGGCGACGGGCTGAATAAGGCGCTGGTCGTGCCCGATGAGGTCGAGGCCGTGCTTGCCCGCGTAAAGGCTAAAGGAGCCGCCGGCGCCGCGCCTAAGCCTGTTCCCGCCCCGTCACCACAGCCGTGGCCGCCTCGCGCAACGGGCGGGTCCAGACTCGTCCTGCTCGCGTCGAGAACAGACAGGGCGGCAGTCAGGTGTTCCGCTACTTTTTCTTTGCTTAGTGGGGTGAGGCTGGCGTGAGTGCCCGCCTACCTCTTGGCTAGCTCGCTATAGAAGAACTCGATGTTCTGGCGAACGTCGCGATTGCCGGTAAAAGCGGCCTGCCTCAGAAACACGACGTTGTATTGCCCCTTGTACTCAAAATCTCGAGCGATCGGGACGAGACCTGCATCAAGGAATGCTTCGATGACTTCGCGCGCCTTCCACTGGCCCGCCCAGACCTCGTAGTCTTCCACCTCGACAATCGCGACGAGAGCCTTTTTGAGTGTGTCCTTGGCGCCAGTGAGAACCTGCTTGCTGGCGCCTTCGACATCAACCCACAGGGCGCAACTCCCGCAGCCGGCGAAGAAATCATCGATCCGCTTCGATGGGACGGATACGGTTTTGTACTCGGTCCTGTCGTCGGCCCTTGGAAGGATGCTGTTGGCCCCCGAGTTTACCCATACGGCCTGTCCTGCAACAGCCGTGCGGATGTTGAAATCGATCGTGCCTTCTTTGTCGCTCAAGGCGTAATGCAGGTATTCCACGCGGTTCTCGGCGTGCGGTTCGGACTTCGAATAGACCGCAAAGTTGTCTGGGCTCGCCTCAAAAGCCACGATCCTGGCGTCTGGCAAATATTGTCGGGCGCGCACTGACGTGTCCGCCATCTTCGCCCCGGCCTCGATAAAAAGGCTCGGCTGCAGGATTTTGACCAGTCCGAAGAAGAGCTCCACCAAAGCTTTGTTCGAAGCCTTCCTTTGCGGCTTGTCGCCCCATAGCTGGTAAAGGCTCGACGTTGCCAGCATGTTTATTTCCTGCATGGCGATCAGCTCAGACCTTGTGACGAGTCCGAGTTTTTTGGCGGCCATTTTGCCAAGCTGCTCCAGCATGATTTTCCCCCGCGACAAACTGCTGCGGTATCTACGCGAAGCATAGCGCCGATAACAACCCTTCACCTCAAAGGACTGACAATGACCACCGTGCTGGACGGCACTATGGCTTGGATCTGTTCAGAGACCGAACTAACGGTTCAGCAGGATGTGGCGGTATGTCCGCTCTAGCGCCATTGCCAACAGCAGGAGAATAGCGCCGAGCCAGATCACATAATTCACGCTCAAAAGAGGCTCGTAGGTCAGATAAATGCCCGTTCGAAGCATCTCGACGCAGTGAAGAACTGGATTCCACACAAGGATATCCTGCATGACGGGTGGCATCAGGATTGGTACGTAGAAGACGCCGCTGCAGAGCAACAACGGGAGGCGAATGATGGTCCAGACTTTAGACCACATCAAAAAAATATTTGATACGACAGCGTTGAAGTATCCGACGCAGAAAGCGAACCACATCAACAGGAAGAAGGCGGCAAATGCCCGCTCTGGATGATACAACACCTTGTTCTCGATGAAGACATTGGCCAGTGTGAAAAAGACCGCCCATACGAAGAGCGTGATAACCATCTCGAGCGCCGCGCGACCCAGGATAAGATCGATCGGCTTGACCGGGGGATATGTCAGCAATGCCTTGTTCGCCGAGATTGCATTTGAGAGCTGTCCAGCCGTGGATGTGAAAGCTCTAACCACCAGAAGGCCCGACACCATGAACAATGCGGCGCTCTCTCCAAACGGCGAATTCCTGCTGAGGAACATGCGCACGAGAACCACGCCCAGGGTGAAAAGGATCGGCTCCATGACGATCCAGAGCAGTCCGATCCGGTTGCGCCCTATCCGTGTCTTCACCTCACGGATGATGACGGCAATGATGACCCTTCCCATGACGGCAAGCTGCGACCGAAGAGTGAAGGCCTGAACGTGCTGCATCTGGACGCCTTGTAATCTCGCCCTGCGCGACTGAGGAGGGCGTCCCTCCTAACACCACCATCAAAGGACTGACAATGACCGACGTGCTGGACGCGCAGCGCTTTGACCGCGCGTGGATGCAACGGCCTTATGCGACTTGCGATCTCTAAAAAAAGCTTGGCATATCACAGGAGAGTCTAGTCCTAATCACAGAGCCAGTTTATGACCGCTGCCATTTTCGCCGGAGAGAAAGTCGACGTTGCAAAAATTGTCGCGGCGGAAGAAAATGCGCACGGAAAGATCAAGTTCGTCTTTCTGAGGGGCAAAAATCGGCCGAGACGACTCCTTGTATGTTTTGGCGCGATGGGCAACGGCTATTACAGCCGCTTGTCATGGTACTGGCAGGCTGACGGCGCCTACAAGGATGCCTATCTATTCCTAAGCGATCCCAGCAACACGTTTTACTTCGGAAAAAAGGGGGACGGCCTCTGCAGGGATTACGAAGTAGTGATAGAAAGAGCCATCGCAGACTGCGGGGTTTCACGCCGGGATGTGGCTCTGGTCGGAAACTCCATGGGAGGGTATGCGGCGATCCACTATGCGATCCGGCTCGGTCTCCCGTTAGCTTTGGCAAGCAATCCCCAAGTCGATCGGGAAAGTGCGACCTTGAACCCATCGCCGACGTGGCTGAAGTGCATGTCGGCGGCAGAAGGCTTTTGCGACCTAACCGATATCATCGGGTCCGCCCCGGAGCTTCCTTTCATCTATCTTGAGTACGGGAGATTTGCCGCAGACGTCGCGGCAGCCGGAAAGTTAGTTGCAGCTCTTCAGGCCGCCCATGCTCGCTTCGCGGTCACGTCGTTGACGGGCGACGATCACCATTCGACGACTCCGACGCGGCATCAAATCGAGGCGATCGGAACATTTGTCGGCTTGGCCAAGTAGGCGCTTATGGCACGGCTGATCAACAAGATTCCTCATCATCGACTCGTCGTTGTCGTGGGTGAAGGACTGACAATGACCACCGTGCTTGTCGGGTAGCGCTCTTTCGCGCTGCATTCCCCTCCCTGAAACGTAACAGCCCCTGCTCCGCACAATACTGCGTGCGCCACAGCAGGGGAGCGCCGTCATGAGCAATGCCAAGGCACAGGATCTGTTTCGGGCCAAGATCGAGAACAGAGACCAAATACGAACGAGGCCTGAGCGGAGCCAATGTCACAGCCACGACGCTAACCAGCGGCTCGTCCAGCCCAATAGTCCAAGCTACCAGTGTTTGACCACTCACGCCGGCACGTTGGCAACGCTCCGTCCCTTCCCGACGCTCGCTTCCCTCATCTCGGCCAGCAGCGCCAGCGCCTCCTCGTACTCGATCATCTCCCGCCTGGTCGGGTGGTAGTAGCGGGGGTAGAGAATGTAGGCGCCGGCGAACAGTTTTTCGATCGTCAGCTTGCGCTTGCGCCTCCCGGTAAGCTGGCGGTCGTCGGTCAGGCCCCAGCCCGAGTAGAACGGCGCGCCGAGGCAGGTGACCGGAATGCCGCGGATGAGCGCTTCGAACCCCGACAGCGACGTGATCGTGTAGACGTGGTCGATCGTCTCGAACGCGTCGGCCAGCGAGATGTCCTGCAAAAGCACCTGGGCGACATCCATGACCTCGCGCGGGTCGGACTGCGGCGGGTCTTTTCGCGCGCCGTGCAGGACCTCCGGGTGGGGCTTGTAGATGATGTGCGCGTCCGGGTTCTCCTTGCGCGCGATCCGGACCAGGTCGTTGTTGGTGAGATTTGCCGCACATCCCTTGATGATGGACATGTCGCCCTCGACCTGCCCCAGGACCAGGATGCGCTTCCTGCCGCGCTTCGGACCGTAGAGGCTTTCGGCGCTCGCGAACGCGCCGGTGTTGTATTTGCTGAGCTTGCTGCCGAGCAGCGCTTCAATACCCCTGCGTCCCCGCTCGACGAGGTCGGGGCGGGCGTCGAAGTCGAAGCTGTTGAGGAGATCCTCGAGATCGGACGGCCGGGTCGCGTCGAAATAGAGGCCCTGGCGGTCGATGCAGATCGACAATGGCGGCGCCTTCGCGGCGCCGAGCTGGACGGACCGGATAAAGCCGTCCTCCACGCGGTTGATCGTGATCTTGTGCCTGCGGCAGAACCTGGTCACGAATGGCGGTTCCTTGTAGCCCCAAGCAAAGACCTCGACATTGGGCCGAGCGCTCAGAAGGACAGGCGCGGTGTTGAGCCAGAAGTCGCGGCGCGTGAGCTTGTTGCTCTCCCGACGGATGTCGTATCCGGGCAGCCAGTCCCGGATAAAAGTCTTCCAGGGTGAAAACCCGATCACAACCCCCAGCGGACGATTGCGATCTCTTTTCTTACCAAGGGATATTCCGGCAAAACGACAAATAGCCATCGCCCACAGGAGTGGACCGCTGGTCGGCATGAACTAGACCCCGCCTCCGAGATTTGCGGCCGGATACTACTTCAGAACTATGACCAGCACAAACGGTTAGGCTGCCAAGGTGGTATGCTAGACCGCCATGGAATGCCGCGCGGTACCTCGGCCGAGATAGGCATCGAACCTGGCGGCGACGGTCCGGACCAGGGGGCGCAGGCTCGGGTCGACGACGAAAAGCTCGCCATCGACAGTGATCTGCGGCGAGGTTTCCGCCATGGCCATCGTCTGCGCCTCTCCGATGATGCCTTCGGCAGCGGCGCCGAACAGGGCCCGCGCCTCGCTGCGCGAGAAGGCGAAGTCGCACATCAGCCTCTCGATCACCCAGGCGCGCGCCCGGTCGTCGTCGCTGAGCGCGATGCCGCGTTGAATGGCGAGCCCGCCCTGATCGACCGCCTGCTGATAGGCGCCGGTCGCCGCGATGTTCTGGGCATAGCCCTGCCGAAAGCGGCTGACGGAGGACGGTCCAAGCCCGATCAGCGTCTCGAGTTGGTCGTCGGTATAGCCTTGGAAGTTGCGGCGCAGCTTGCCATGACTGGCGGCGATGGCGAGCGAGTCGCCCGGCAGAGCGAAATGGTCGATCCCGATTGCCGTGTATCCGGCCTGACGAATGATCTCGGCCGCGGCGGTCGCCTGCTCCAGACGCTGCTCGGCATCGGGCAGAGCGGCCTCCTCGATCAGGTTCTGGTGCTTCTTGAACCACGGAACGTGAGCGTAACCGAACAGCGCGATCCGGTCCGGGCGCAGGGACAGAGCCTGACGGATCGTCGCGGCAACGCTTGCCGTGGTTTGATGCGGCAAGCCGTAGAGCAGATCGAGATTGATCGAGCCGATGGCCCGGACGCGCAGGCCCTCCACCACGCTGCTGGTGAACTCGAAACTCTGCTCGCGATTGATCGCCCGCTGCACCTTGGGATCGAAATCCTGGATGCCGAGACTGGCGCGGGTCAGGCCGATGGCGGCCAGTGCGTCGAGCCGCGGCTCGTCCATGTCGTTCGGATCGATCTCGACGCTTATCGACGCATTGTCGGCAATGGGCAGGCTGTCGCGCAGAACGCGCATTAACTCGCGTGTGTCATCGGGCCGCAGCATCGTCGGGGAGCCGCCGCCAAAATGCAGGGCGTTGACTGTTACGCGTCCGCCGAGAAGGCGGGCGACGGTCCGAATTTCTACATGAAGGGATTGCAGGAAGCGCGCGACCGGCCCGTATTTCAAGGTGTGCTTGGTATGGCAGGCGCAGAACCAACACAGCCGGTCGCAGAACGGTACATGCAGGTAGAGCGAGATCGCCTCGCCCGCCGGCAGTTCCGCCAGCCAGCTTTCCACCGTCGCGGGTCCGACGCCGGAATGAAAGTGCGGCGCAGTGGGATAGCTGGTGTAGCGCGGCGCCGTCTGGGCGGGGCCTGAGAACGTTTTCTGAGGCATGAAGCTGCTCCTTTTGGGGCAGCCCTCTCATCGCGAAGGGCGGGTCACCTTGATCCTGATCAACCCGGCGACAAAACGCCTTGCCGCCATGGGCCGAACGAAGGACTATAAAGTGCATAGTTTTGGGTCCGGCGACGGCCGGCGAAGGGGCTGTATGCGAAAAGACATCCACACGAGCGGTGTCCCGGTCCTCTGCGAGTCATGCGAGGCGCGCCATCGCGGTATCTGCGGCGCACTTGATCCGGAGCAACTCGTCGTACTTGCGAAGAACTCCCGCCGCCACAAGGCAGAGGAAGGGACCGAGCTTGTCGGCAACGCCACGGCGATCGAGAGCTATTCGAACGTCCTGTCCGGCGTGGTCAAGCTGACGAAGACGCTTTCCGATGGTCGCCAGCAGATCGTTGGCTTGCAGTTCGCGCCGGATTTTGTCGGCCGTCCCTTCAAGACGGAAAGCGAGATAGAGGCCGTCGCCGCGACCGACGTGTCCTTGTGCTCCTTCCCGAAGGCGGCGGTCGAGCGGATGATGAGGGAGCAGCCGGACATGCAGCAGAGGCTGTTCCGGCAGACGCTGAAGGAACTGGACGAGGCGCGGGACTGGATGGTGACGCTCGGGCGCAAGACTGCGCCGGAGAAGATCGCCAGCTTTCTCCTGCTGATCGCCCGCAATATCGATCCGTCGGCTGATCCGAACCGTGATACCGCCGCTTTCGACCTGCCGCTGACGCGAGCCGACATCGCCGACTTCCTCGGCCTGACGATCGAGACCGTCAGCCGGCAGCTTACCAAGCTGCGGGCGGAGGGGATCATCCGCATCGAGAACAATCGGCACGTGACGGTCGAGAGCCTAGCGAAGCTGGAGGCGAGGACCGGGGAATAATCGTATAGCTCAGCAGTTCCCGCAGTTGCCGTCGCCTCCGGCGCACGCCTCACAACACGCCTCCTCTTCCAGCACCTCGGCGGCGAACGGCACGATGTGTTCGTGCTCGAAAGCGACGTGACGCCGCAGAGCATGGAAGAATGCCCGCAGCATGAAGCCCAATGCTTCAGGGTTCTCCACGGCTCCGCCATGGCCGATTGTCAGCAGGAGTTCGGTCAGGTCCTGCGCCGCGCATTCGTCCTCGACGTGCTCCACCCGCAGGCGGCGAATCGACGCGGCGGAGGAAGGGTGCTCAGCGCGGCCCCGCAAAAAGGCCGGAAATACGACGTCTTCCTCATAGCGATGGCAGTCACGCAGCACGGGCGTGAGTTCGCTGGCCACTTGGAGGCATTGCAGCCGGTCGACAGCCGGCAGTCCGTCGGCGATGTGCTCGAGCGTCTCGCAGAGCCGAAGTTTTGTCTGATGCGCGGTTCGCATGTCGAGGCAGGGCACGCGGCCCTCTTGCCCGCAGGCGGTGACCACGGGGCAGGCCTCCATCCTGTCGCAGCGCGTCCGCTCCTCGCTGATTAGGCGGTCCAAAGATGATCCTCCCGCTTGGGTTTGCTTACCTAAGCGTGTTGCAGCGAATGCCGGCGAGCTTTGACCTAGATCAACACGTCGGCCTTCGCGAGAGGTGATGGGTGCGGCACGGCCCGGGGACGGGACCGCCAGACGCTCGCATCGAGGACAATAATGAGATTCGGGACCGAAATCGTAGCCGTCGGGCTGTTCGCGTTCGCCGCCCTGATGGGGGTAGCGTTCGCCGCCGACGAACCTTTCCGCCAGCACATGTGGGTGCTGTTCTTCGTACTGACCGCTGCGACGGTGGTGCTGATCCGCAGGACAAGCTTTGCTCCGGCGGCCCCGGCCGATCCCTCCGCCTACTTGGACGAGCCGATCCGCTACGGCGTCATCGCCACAGTTTTCTGGGGCGTCGTCGGCTTCCTCGCTGGCGTGGTCATCGCGGCCCAACTCGCCTGGCCGGACCTCAACGTCGAACCGTGGTTCAATTTCGGACGCTTGCGGCCGCTGCACACGTCGGCCGTCATCTTCGCTTTCGGCGGCAACGCGCTGATCGCCACCTCGTTCTACGTCGTGCAGCGCACCTGCCGCGCCCGGCTGTTCGGCGGCAATCTCGCCTGGTTCGTGTTCTGGGGCTACCAGCTTTTCATCGTCATGGCCGCCACCGGCTACCTGCTCGGTATCACCCAGAGCCGCGAGTATGCCGAACCCGAATGGTATGTGGACCTGCTGCTGACCGTGGTGTGGGTGGCCTATCTCGTCGTCTTTCTGGGGACGATCCTGAGGCGCCGGGAGCCGCACATCTATGTGGCCAATTGGTTCTACCTCTCGTTCATCATCACCATTGCGATGCTGCACGTCATCAACAACCTCGCCATTCCGGCGAGTTTCCTGGGCTCGAAGAGCTATTCGGCCTTCTCCGGCGTGCAAGACGCCGTCACCCAATGGTGGTACGGCCACAATGCGGTGGCCTTCTTCCTGACGATCCCCTTCCTCGCGATGATGTACTACTTCGTGCCCAAGCAGGCGGACCGTCCGGTCTATTCCTACCGGCTGTCCATCGTGCATTTCTGGTCGATCATCTTCCTCTACATCTGGGCCGGCCCGCACCACCTGCACTACACCGCGCTGCCCGATTGGGCGCAGACGCTCGGTATGGTCTTCTCCATCATGCTGTGGATGCCCTCCTGGGGCGGCATGATCAACGGCCTGATGACGCTCCAGGGCGCCTGGGACAAGATCCGCACGGACCCGATCATCCGCATGATGGTCGCCGCCATCGCCTTCTACGGCATGGCCACGTTCGAAGGCCCGATGCTGTCGATCAAGGCCGTCAATTCCCTATCGCACTATACCGACTGGACCATCGCCCACGTCCACGCCGGCGCGCTGGGCTGGAACGGCATGATCTCGTTCGCGGCCGTCTACTATCTCGCGCCGAAGCTGTGGAACCGGGAGCGGCTCTATTCGGTGCGCATGGTCAACTGGCATTTCTGGCTCGCCACGCTTGGCATCGTGCTTTACGCGGCGGCCATGTGGGTCGCCGGGATCCAGCAGGGCCTGATGTGGCGCGAGTACGATGAGCAGGGCTTCCTCGTCTATTCGTTCGCCGAGACCGTCGCCGCGATGCTCCCCTACTACGTGATGCGGACCTTCGGCGGAGCGCTCTATCTCGCCGGCGGGATCGTGATGGCCTTCAACATCACCATGACCATCCTCGGCTACCAGCGCGAGGAAGCTTCGATCGGTGCCCGCGCCTCCGTCGCGCTGCAGCCCGCGGAATAAGAGGATACAAATCCAATGGCATTGTTGGACAAGCACGCCCTCCTCGAGCGCAACGCAACGCTTCTGCTTGCGGGCTCGCTCCTGGTGGTCACGATCGGCGGCATTGTCGAGATTGCGCCGCTCTTCTATCTCGACAACACCATTGAGAAGGTCGAGGGAATGCGGCCCTATTCGCCGCTGGAACTGGCCGGCCGCGACGTCTACATCCGCGAGGGCTGTTACGTCTGTCACAGCCAGATGATCCGGCCCTTCCGCGACGAGGTCGAGCGATACGGCCACTACAGCCTGGCAGCGGAGTCGATGTACGACCATCCCTTCCAATGGGGCTCGAAGCGGACGGGGCCTGACCTCGCCCGCGTCGGGGGCCGCTACTCGAACGAATGGCACGTTCAGCATCTCACCGACCCGCGCTCGGTCGTGCCGGAATCCGTCATGCCGAGCTACGCGTTTCTCAAGGACAAGCCGCTCGATGTGAAAGGTTTTTCCACGCACCTCGTCGCAAACACCAAGGTCGGTGTGCCCTATTCCGACGAGATGATCGCCAACGCCGAAGCCGATATGATCGCTCAGGCCGACCCCAATGCGGACACGTCCGGCGTGGAGGCCCGCTATCCGAAGGCCAGGCTCGGCGATTTCGACGGAAATCCGCAGGCGCTCACCGAGATGGATGCGTTGGTGGCCTACATGCAGATGCTCGGTACGCTGGTCGATTTCTCAACCTATGACGAACCCGCCGGCCGTCGCTGAGGAGCGCTGTCATGGAACTCTACACTGCGCTCAGACACTTCGCCGATAGCTGGGGGCTTCTCGGAATGACGCTCTTCTTCATCGGTGCCGTGATCTTCGCCTTCCGGCCGGGAAGCCGGAAGCTTGCGGACGAAGCCGCCCGCATCCCCCTCAAGGACGACTGAACAATGAGCGAAAAGCAGATCGACGAGGTGTCCGGCGTTTCGACGACCGGACACGAGTGGGACGGCATCAAGGAACTCGACAATCCGATGCCGCGCTGGTGGCTGTGGACCTTCTATGCCACGGTCGTCTGGGCTCTGGCTTACGCCATCGCCTTCCCGGCCTGGCCCCTGATCAACTCGGCAACCACCGGCCTGCTCGGCTATTCCAGCCGCGCCGACGTCAAGAATGAACTGGCAGCGGTGGAGGCGGCCAAAGCCGATTACGTCGCCGAGATCGCTGCCAAGAGTGTCGAGGAGATTCTCGCCGACGAGAACCTGAGGACGTTCGCGACCGCAGCTGGCTCCGCGACCTTCAAGGTGAATTGCGTACAGTGCCACGGCTCGGGCGCGGAAGGCGGTCCCGGATACCCCAACCTCAACGACGACGAGTGGCTGTGGGGCGGCGACATCGAGTCCATCCGGCAGAGCATCGCCCATGGCATCCGATACTCTGAGGACGCCGACACGCGCGTCTCCGAAATGCCGGCGTTCCGCGACGTCCTGCAGCCCGGCGAGATCCAGCAGGTCGCAGCCTTTGCCGCCTCGCTTTCGGGCATGAACGCGGATGCGGAGATGGCTGCCGCCGGCAAGCCGCTGTTTGAGCAGAACTGCGCCGCCTGCCACGGCGAGAGCGGCAATGGCAACCGCGAGATGGGCGCTCCGGACCTGACCGACGCTATCTGGCTCTATGGGTCATCGCAGGCCGAGATCGCCGCGCAGATCCGCTCGCCGAAACACGGGGTGATGCCCGCCTGGGGCGGCCGGCTCGGCGATGTCGCGGTCAAGGAACTCTCCGTGTTCGTGCATTCGCTGGGCGGGGGCGAATAGGGCTGAACGCTCCGACGTCGCTGCCGGCCATGAATGCTGTTGTGTCCGTGGCGAGCCCATCCCCAACCGATCCGATGAGTATGAAGGCCCGGGACACGCGCCCGGGCTTCTCATTTGTCGCACCCCCTGCTTGACCTGGATCAACAACCTAGGAGGCGAGAGGTACGAGAACCACGTTGATCGAGCGGGAAAGCCCGAGCCAACTGCAGGAAGTCGATCCCGGAGTGGGAAATGTTGATGAGAACCGAAGTTGAGCGTCTCGACGCCGAGGCGGTCAATTCCGCGCGAAAGCGCGGCCCGCTCTACGCCGCTCGCACGAAGATTTTTCCGAAAAGGGCCGAAGGGAGCTTCCGGCGCTTCAAGTGGCTGGTCATGCTGGTCACCCTCGGCATCTACTATCTCACGCCCTGGATCCGCTGGGACCGCGGCCCGTTCGCGCCGGACCAGGCGGTCCTGGTCGATCTGGCCCAGCGGCGCTTCTACTTCTTCTTCATCGAGATCTGGCCGCAGGAGTTCTATCTCGTCGCCGGACTGCTGATCATGGCGGGGCTAGGTCTTTTCCTGGTCACGTCGACCGTGGGGCGCGCCTGGTGCGGATACGCCTGCCCACAGACGGTGTGGGTGGACCTATTCCTGGCAGTCGAGGGCCTGATCGAGGGCGACCGCAACGCCCGCATCAAGCTCGACCAGGCGCCCTGGAGCGCGCGCAAGCTTGCCCTGCGGAGCGCCAAGCACGCGACCTTCCTGATGATCGCGGTGGCCACCGGTGGCGCGTGGATTTTCTATTTTGCCGACGCCCCGAGCCTGCTGATGGATTTCGTCACCGGACAGGCCGCCCCCGTCGCCTACTTCACGGTCGCTATTCTGACCGCCACGACCTACGTCCTCGGTGGCCTCCTGCGCGAGCAGGTGTGCACCTACATGTGCCCGTGGCCGCGCATCCAGGCGGCGATGCTCGACGAGCATTCGCTTACCGTGACCTACAATGACTGGCGCGGCGAGCCGCGGTCCCGCCATGCGAAAAAGGCCGCAGCAGCCGGCCAGGTCGTGGGCGACTGCGTCGACTGCAACGCCTGCGTGGCCGTTTGCCCCATGGGTATCGACATCCGCGATGGCCAGCAGATGGAGTGCATCACCTGTGCGCTCTGCATCGACGCCTGCGACAACGTGATGGACCGGCTGGGTAAGGAACGGGGACTGATCTCTTACGCGACCCTTGCCGACTACAATTCCAACATGGCGATCGCCACGGCCGGCGGCACGTCGGCGATCGACCCGACGCGTGTCCGCGGCAAGGACGGCAAGTTGTCCGAAAGAATGGCGCAGTTCCGGCTCGGCAAGATCCTGCGGCCCCGCACCTTCGTGTATTGCGGTGCATGGTCGCTGGTCGGCCTCGCGCTGGTCTATGGCCTGCTGACGCGCGACCGGCTCGAGATCAACGTCCTGCAGGACCGCAACCCGCAGCACGTCGTCCTCTCCGACGGCGCGATCCGCAACGGCTACACCGTCAAGCTGCTCAACAAGATCCCCGAGCCCCGCACGATCGTGGTCACGCTGGAGGGACTGGACGGCGCGGAGATGTTCGTCGTCGGCCTGGAGCAGGCAGACCGGTCCTTTCCGGTGACAGTGGAGCCCGACCGACTGAAGACGCTGAAAGTCTATGTCCGCCAGCCACGCGAACATGTCGAAGACATCGCACAATCCTTCCGTTTCGTCGTCGAGGACAAGGCGAGCCACGACACCGCCCATTACGATGCGACCTTCACGGCACCGGAGCATCCGAAATGAGAGAAGCACACATCCGGAAGCGGGGATTCACGGGCGTCCACATGCTCGTGATCATGCTGGCCTTCTTCAGCGTCATCATTGCCGTCAACGCCACAATGGCGGTTTTCGCCAATTCGAGTTGGAGCGGCTTCGTGGTGCGCAACTCCTATGTCGCCAGCCAGGAGTTCAACGAGAAATCGGCACAGTGGCGCGCCCAGGCTGAGTTAGGCTGGGGTTCCAAGCTCGCACTCTCCGACGGCCGGATAAGCTATCAGCTGTTCGATCGCGACGACCTGCCCGTCGCCGCCGTGAAGGGCACGGTCAGCATCAGACGCCCGATCGGCGACTCCGAGGATCGTACACTGCTCCTCAAGCCCGTCGCCGGGGGCGAACTCGAGGCCGATACCGCGCTGCGCGACGGCGCGTGGATTGCCGAGTTCGAGATCGATGCCGGTCTCGACCATCCCTACCGGGAGATCCGCCGTCTGACCGTCCAGGATGGAGAACTGAGATGACCTGCTGCGCACCCGGTGCGGAAGCCGCCGCGGATCTCCTGACGACGACGCTCTCCCCCGACGAACTTCGGCTTGCCAGCCGACAGTTGGGCGACGGCACCTCGCAGGTGGAGCTCTCGGTTCCGGCCGTTCACTGCGCCGCCTGCATCGCCACCATCGAGGGCAGCCTCGCACGTTTGCCTGAGGTGACCGGAGCCCGGGTCAACCTGTCGACCAGGCGAGTGACCGTGAAGTGGCGCGGCGACAAGCTTCCGCCAATTGTCGAGACGCTGAGCCGGATCGGCTACCCGCCGCATCTTTTCCAGGACGGCGAGGTGGGAAAGGACCGCACTTTCGCCGAGCTGATCCGCGCCGTCGCCATCGCGGGCTTCGCATCCGGCAACATCATGCTCCTCTCGGTCGCGGTGTGGTCCGGCGCAGACGGTGCCACGCGCGATCTCTTCCACCTGATCTCGGCCCTGATCGCCCTGCCGACCCTCGCCTTCTCCGGCGCGATCTTCTACCGCTCCGCCTGGAGCGCGCTGCGCCACGGCCGCATGAACATGGACGTGCCGATCGCGGTCGGTATCACGCTGGCCTATGCGATGAGCCTCTATGAGACGCTGACGCACGGGCCCCATGCCTATTTCGATGGCGTCGTGTCCCTGCTCTTCTTCCTGCTGATCGGCCGAACGCTCGACCATATGATGCGCGACCGGGCGCGCGCCGCCGTCATCGGCCTGGCGCGGCTGGCACCCCGCGGCGCCCTGGTCATCGACGAAGCGGGCCGGCGGGACTATCGCGACCTGGCCGAGATCGCCGCCGGCGACCGCCTGCTGATCACCGCAGGCGAGCGCATCCCGGTCGACGGACGGGTAGAGGACGGCGCGTCCGACATCGATGCCTCTCTGGTGACCGGCGAAAGTCGCCCGCAGGCCGTCGCCGGCGGCGGCATGGTACGCGCAGGGACGCTCAATCTCACCGGCCCGCTGACCGTGGTTGCCACCGCCCCGGCTTCGGACTCCTTCCTTGCCGAGATGATGCGCATGATGGAGGCTGCCGAGGGCGGGCGCACGCGCTACCGGCGCATCGCCGATCGCGTGTCGGCGCTCTATGCGCCGGTGGTGCACCTCACCGCCTTCATCACTTTCCTCGGCTGGCTTGCCATTAACGGCGACTGGCATCAGGCGATGACGATCGCCATCGCGGTGCTGATCATCACCTGCCCGTGCGCGCTCGGGCTAGCGGTGCCGATCGTCCAGGTGGTGGCCGGCCGGCGGCTGTTCGAGCACGGCGTCATGGTGAAGGACGGCTCGGCCATGGAGCGGCTGGCGGAAGCCGATACGACCGTCTTCGACAAGACCGGTACCCTAACGCTCGGCCGGCCGCGGCTAGTCAATGCCGATGACATCGCAACGGAACTTATGCCGATCGCGGCGGAACTCGCAGCCCATTCCCGCCATCCGCTTTCGCAGGCGATCGCGCGGGAGGCTACGTCCAACGGCGCAGCCCCCGTCTTTGCGGATCTGATCGAAAAACCCGGTTTCGGCATCGAAGGCCGCACGCAAGGCTCGACGTGGCGCCTTGGTCGGGCATCCTGGGCGAGCGAAGGGCAAGCCGCCGACGAGTCTGGTACAGTGCTCGCGCGGGACGGCAGGATCGTCGCTAACTTCCGATTCGACGATGTGCTGCGCCAGGGTGCCGCGAAAACGATAGCCCGCCTAAAGCAGGAAGGCCGCTTGGTGGAGATGCTGTCGGGAGATGCCGAGCCGGCCTGCCGGGCAACCGCAGAGAAGCTTGCGATCGAAAACTATGCGGCCGGCCTGCTGCCGGCAGGCAAGGTCGAGCGGCTTGAGGAACTCGCACGAGAAGGCCGCAAGGTCCTGTTCGTCGGTGACGGCCTGAACGATGCTCCGGCACTGGGGGCCGCACACGTTTCGATCGCTCCGGCGACCGCGGCGGATGTCGGCCGCAATGCCGCAGACTTCGTCTTCCTGCGCGAGAGCCTGGAGGCCGTGCCGCTCGCCATCGAGGTGTCGCGCCGCGCCGGCCGTCTGATCCGGCAGAACATCGCGCTGGCGCTCGTCTATAACGCAATCGCAGTGCCGATCGCGATCCTCGGCTATGTCACGCCGCTCATCGCGGCAATCGCCATGTCCGGCTCGTCGATCCTGGTGATCGCCAACGCGCTCCGCCTGCTCGCCGGCAGCCGCGCTCCCGCTACCTCCGTCGAGGCCGAGAAGCGGCCGAGTTCCCTCGAACCGGCAGCCGCATCATGACCACGCTTACCTACCTGATCCCGGTTGCGCTTTTCCTCGGCGGCATGGGTCTAGTCGCCTTCATCTGGGCGCTGCGCAGCGGACAGTACGAGGACCTCGACGGCGCCGCCGAACGCATTCTGATCGAGGACGACGTCGCACCTCGGCGCTAGCCAGCGCCACCGAGAATCCGATCCCTGCGTAAGCAAAGGGAATTTCAGTCGCGGCTCCCCGACGCATCGCCCTCGGGTTCCTGCCATGCGCGTCGGACAGCGGTCTGACTGCATTGCCGGCAGACCATAACGCCTTTTCGTACTGGTTCGCTCTGTGTCGCCTGCTCATTTTCTTAAGCAGGTTTCCGCGGTCGCTGATGCGAAACAGTTACACAAACACTTTCCTGCGCGGCATCGTCCCGTTTCATTCGACATCCCAAGGTCCGCTCGGCCAAGCGCCAGAGACGCACGGTTTTCGTGCTCATCGAAACTTCGATTCCTCAACTCAGGAACTTTGATTCAATGGCAACTATCAATGGGAAGGACGATCCGACGATCGCCGAGACGATCACCGGTACCACCGGCTCGGATTACATCTATGCCTATGCCGGCAATGACACCGTCAACGCAGGCTACGGCAATGATACTGTCTTCGGCGGAGACGGAAACGACATCATCAACGGCGGGTATGGTCGGGACTGGCTCTACGGGGACGCCGGTGCCGACAAGCTTTACGGCGGCGAAAACGACGACTTCCTCTTCGGGGGAGACGGCAACGACACGCTTTCGGGCGGCAGCGGCAGCGACACTCTCTACGGTGGGGCCGGCGCCGACAAGCTTTACGGTGACGCCGGAGACGACAGGCTTGATGTCGGCTCATGGAGCGAAATGAACGGCGACACGGTCGATGGCGGCAGCGGCATCGATACGCTGGTGGCGGACTACTCCGCCAAGACCGGCTCTGGCATCACCTTCACGGCCGCTGATCCCCTGATCCAGTTGACCGCACCGGGCGGCTTCACGGTCAAGAACGTCGAGATCTACAACATCACCGGCACGTCATATGCTGACAAGCTCACCGGCTACATGCTGGGCGATATGCTTATGGGCGGTGGCGGAGCCGATACGATCAAGGGTCTCGGCGGTCATGACATCCTTTACGGCGGGAGCGGCGCCGACAAGGTCTATGGTGGTAATGGTAACGACACCCTCTATGGCGAGGGGGGTTGGTCCGATGTCGCCGGCGGCGACACGCTCGATGGTGGCGAGGGCCACGACTACATCTCGGGCGGCGGCGGCGCTGACATCATCACCGGCGGCAACGGTCGCGATACGCTGTACGGCGATGAGGGCAACGACAACGTGCAGGGCGGCGACGGCGACGACGGTGCCTATGGCGGCGACGGCGCAGACACGGTCACCGGCGGCAACGGCAACGACTACGTTTACTCGGAGAGTTCGACGGCCGACAACGACAGCACCAACTACGACGTCGTCGACGGCGGCGCCGGCAATGACGTTGTGGGGATCGGCGTCGGAGACAAGGGCGTCGGCGGCACCGGCACCGACCGGATCGTCCTGATGTTCGACGACCTCAACTCGAAGGACGCCAAGTACGCCACCGTCGTGAACTACAATCTGGCCGTCAGCGGACAGACGCTCACCAATGTCGGCAACGGCACTACCATTGTCGGCTTCGAGAGCATCGAGTTCCACGGCGGCGCAGGCGGGGACACGGTCACCGGCGCCGGCCTCGATGACTATCTCTATGGTGGCCGCGGCAACGACAAGCTGAACGGCGGCGCCGGCAACGATTGGCTGCAGGGCGATGCAGGTACCGACGTCCTCAACGGCGGCGCCGGCAATGACACCCTCCACGATGGAGACGATTACAACAAGCCGTACAACGATACGCTCAATGGCGGCGACGGCAATGACATCTTCTGGGATGGCGTCGGCAACGACAAGCTGAACGGCGATGCCGGCAACGATACGTTCCACCTTTACGACGACACCCATAATCCGGTTGCAGGCGATTACGACCTGATCGCCTGGGGCGCCGATACCGTAAACGGTGGGGCGGGAACGGACTTCGTCAGCTATTGGCACAGTGGGGAGTCCGTCTATGTGGACCTCACGAACCAGGAAAAGAACGCCGGAGCGGCGACCAAGGACACCTTCACGAGCATCGAGAAATTCGAGGGGACGTCTTACGATGACGTGTTCCTCGGAAGCGCGGCGAACGACTGGTTCGATGGTGGCAGTTCCGACGACGTCCTCAACGCGCGTGGCGGCAACGACACCCTGATCGGCGGCGCCGGCTCCGATACGCTCACCGGCGGCACCGGAGCCGATCGGTTCCACCTCGACAACTTGTGGTACGGAGCAAACAGTTGGCCGGCGGACGTCATCACCGATTTCAAGCGGGCCGAAGGCGACAAGCTGGTGGTTTCGCGATCCGACTTCGGCATGGATGCCAGCAGCGCGATGAAACTGGTGCTTCAGACCACTCCGGGTGTTCCGGCCGGTACCAACGGGCCGATCTTCATGTTCGAGACCGACACCAGCCGCCTGTGGTTCGATCAGGACGGAACGGGCACGGAGTACGATCTTGCGCTGATCGGTACGCTCAATGGTGTCACCACGCTTTCGACGAGCGACTTCGTCCTGATCGCCTGAGGACTGTTTCGTCAGTCGATCGATCGAAAAGTCTGTAGCTAAGACGTCCGGGCTGAAGCGCCGTCAGGCTTCAGCCCGGGCTTCACTTGTTTCGATAGAGAAACTCCCCCGGCAGGCATTCTGCTTCAGTCGGCTCGGATGCCCCACCGGCTGGCTGCCTCCAAGAAGGCTGTCAGCTCTTCCGCCCCGGTTCGTGATAGCGCGTATCGTAGGTCTCGTACCCGCAGTGAGGACACTTCGGGATCTTGTGCCCCTTAGCGACGTGCGTCTGCTGGTGGCACTTTTGGCAGCGGAAGTCGCCGGTCTCTTGCGCTATTTCTCCGGCATGCGCAGCCATCATCCTGCCTTCCGGATTCAGCTTCGCGGCAAAACCGAAAAGCCTGCCAGATGTTCCTGGGTCCAACGGAAGGCGCGCTAGAGCCTAGGCTCATCCCCGCGCGAGCGATCTCGCCGCCGCGATTTCCCGGGGGCACGCCGAACGTCCTCTGGGTGTCTAGGGCGTATCGCTCAGATCGCTGTCCTGCTTGGCCAGATCGTCTGCGTAGGCGCGGTTCGCTTCGAGCCGCTCGCGCGCCATTGCGTCGACGGCAGCGCGCAGTTGCGGATGGCGGGCCATGAACTGGTTGAAGTCGCGCCGTTCCAGGACCAGGAACTCGCAAAAATCCACGGCGATGACGTCAGCGATACGCCGTGAGCCGCTCAGCAGCGCCATTTCCCCAAAGAAGGACCCCGGCTCCAGCCGTATGCTGCGCCCGCCCACCTCCACCTCGACCGCGCCGGAAGAGATAAAATACATGCCGTCGGCGCGGTCGCCGGTGCGGATGACCCGCTCGCCGGGCGAGGCGGTCTTCGGGCGAAAGAGCAGCAGCAGTTCTTCCCGATCCTCCGCATCGATCAGCGACAAGAGCGGGAACGTCTCGATGAGCGATTCGATCTTCACCCGCCGCGCCTTCTCGCGCTCCTCCTGGATTGCGCGAATGCGATCGAGTTCCCGGGTCAGCGCATCGTACTGGACGCGTCCATAGCCTGCCATCAGGGCCGGCCAGCGGTTTCTCGCCCACGCCTTCGCCTCCCCCGCCGCGGTCATGATAAGTGGATTGAAGGTGATCGACAGAAGCGCGCCGGCAAGGACCAGATCCTGCCCTTCTTGCGAGACCAGTCCATAGGCAACGCCAAGTCCGATGAGAATGAAGGAGAACTCGCCGACCTGGGCGAGGCTGGCCGACACGGTGAGGCCGAGGCTGATCGGGTAGCGCAGGGCAAGGACGATGGCGAAGGCGATCACCGCCTTGCCCACCATGATGATCGCCAGGACCAACAGCACCTCGAGCGGCTGCTCCATCAGCACCGACGGATTGAAAAGCATGCCGACGGACACAAAGAACAGGACCGAGAAGGCGTCCTGCAACGGCAGCGACTCAGCGGCCGCCTTGTGGCTGAGATTGGATTCGCCCAGTACCAGGCCGGCGAAAAAGGCCCCCAGCGCAAAGGAGACGCCGAACACCTGCGCAGAGCCGTAGGCGATGCCGATCGCCACCGCGAGCACGGTGAGGGTGAAGAGCTCTCGCGAGCCCGTGCGCGCCACCTGCGTGAGAAGCCAGGGCACGACCTTCGGCCCGAACATGATCGCCAGCGCGGCGAAAACCCCTACCTTGGCCAGGGTGATCGCCAGGGTCAGCAGAAGCGGCTGGCCGCCTGCATCCGCCGCATGCCCGGCCGCCCCATGAGCCGCCCCGTTCCCCAGCATCTCGGCGACCGCGGGCAGCAGCACCAGCGCCAGCACCATCGCCAGGTCCTCGACAATGAGCCAGCCGACGGCCACCCGCCCGTTCGGCGTGTTCAGCATGTTGCGCTCTTCGAGCGCCTTCAGCAGCACCACGGTGCTCGCAACCGAGAGGCTGAGCCCGAAGACGAGCCCGGCACCCAGGCTCCAGCCCCACAAGGAAGCGATTCCCATCCCGAGGAGCGTGGCGAGGACGATCTGACCGATCGCGCCCGGCACCGCAATGCCGCGCACCGCCAACAGATCGGAGGCTGAGAAATGCAGCCCTACACCGAACATCAGCAGGATCACGCCCATCTCGGCGAGTTGCGAAGCAAGATCGCCGTCAGCGACAAGGCCGGTGGCGAATGATCCGATCGCGACACCCGCCACGAGATAGCCGACGAGCGGGGGCAGGCGCAGCCGATCCGCCAGATATCCGAATATGGATGCAAGCACGAAGCAAATGGCTATCGTGGCAATCAGCGTTACGTTGTGATGCATCCAGCCCCCGCGCCGGTATTCCGCTGCGTCATTTCGAGGCTCGTCCATTGCCGGGAAACTGGTTTGTTCGCAAGCGCACATTTGCACCGCGTATTGACTTTGCCGTGCTGCCGGACGACTTCCTTCGCGAACGGAGGTTCTCTGCATGTCCGAAGCCCGACGATCGACGATCGATCCGGGAGAAGTCGAACGCTTCTCCGCCCTCGCCGCCGAGTGGTGGAACCCGAACGGAAAGTTCCGGCCGCTCCACAAATTCAATCCGGTGCGGCTTTCCTACCTCCGCGATCACATCGCCGCGCGTTTCGGCCGCGACCCGCTGGTCCCACGGCCGTTCGAAGGGCTGCGCATACTCGACATTGGCTGCGGCGGCGGATTGCTTTGCGAGCCGATGGCGCGGCTGGGCGCGGAGGTGGTCGGCGCTGATGCATCCGCGACCAACATCGAGGTCGCGCGGCTGCATGCGGCCGAATCGGGCGTGAACGTCGACTACCGCGCGACGACCGCGGAGGATCTTGCGGATGCCGGCGAGGCCTTCGACATCATCCTCAACATGGAGGTCGTCGAGCACGTGTCCGACGTCAACCTTTACATCTCCCGCTGCGCGGAGATGGTGAAGCCGGGCGGGTTGATGTTCGTCGCCACCATAAATCGCACGCTCAAGGCGCTCGGCCTGGCGATCATCGGCGCGGAATATGTGCTGCGCTGGCTGCCGCGGGGTACGCATCAATACGGCCGGCTGGTGCGCCCGGACGAGTTGGAGAAGGCCCTCAACCAGGCCGGCATGTCGGTCTCCGACCGGACCGGCGTTGTCTACCACCCGCTCGCGGATCGCTGGGAGCGCTCCGCCGACATGGACGTGAACTACATGTTCCTGTCCGAGAAGACGTCGCTGATGTGAACTGAAGCGGCTTGTGAAGGGCGTGTCAGCCCTTCTTTTTCTGAGCCGCCGTCGTCATTGCCACGCCCACCGCGATGAGCAGGGCGCCCAGCCAGGTGAGCGGCAGGTAGCGCTCGCCGAGAAGCACGATGCCCGCGCCAAGCCCGATGGCCGCGCCCACATAGCCGATCTGGCTGAGATAGACCGGACCGCCCACCACCTGGAGGCGGAAGTAGAAGGCGAACATCGCCGAAGACGCGGCCACTTGCGCGGCGGGGAGCAGTGGCACCTCTGAAAGCGTCGCGAACGAGGACGGACCGGCCGAGAACAGCAGGCCGACAAGCAGCATGACCGCCGCTGCCAGATTGCAGCCGGCAGCGAGTTCGATCGGCCCGGCGTCGGCCGGCCAGTCGATCGTCCGATAGACGTTTCCCGCGGCAAGGCAGACCGGGATGAACAGGCCGGCGAGCACCCAGGCGATCTCCGCCGGCTGCCCCACTTCGCCGCGCGTCGCGGCGACCATCAACGCGCCGACGAACCCCACGGCGATCCCCACCACGCCAAGCGAGTTGGGGCGGCGCACGCCGAAAGCGATCGAGAACACCAGCGTGAACACTGGCGACAGCGTCACCATGATCGAGGTGTAGCCGGCGCCGAGATGGGGCACGGCCGCGAACATGAGGTAGTTCGGGTAGGCAAAGGAGATCGCTGCCGCGATCAGATAGTAGCGCAGTTTTCGCGGGCTGAGGGTCGGCCGCCCGCCGTTGATCAGCAGCACAGCGGATAGAACAACGCCGGAGCCGAACGCTATCACGAAGGCCCAAAGCAGTGCCGGCACGCCGGCCTGCATCGCCACTTTGCCGAACGGCAGCGCCATGCCGAAGAAGATGCCGGTGACCAGAAGGAGGCCGAAGGCTGAATTCCAGATCGACTTCATCGGTCTCCGGCTCGCATGCTCGGCGGCAAATGATCAGAATCGGCTGGCCGGGGCATGGTCCAGAGCGAACTTTCGGGCAACGCAGGCTGGCGGGGTGAAAACGCGTCATTCCGGCCAAGCGAGCGCAGCAAAGCGCGAGCCGGAATCCACTCCGTGACGTCTCCAGGGAGTCAAAGCGGAGCCAGAACCGCGGATTGTCGGAATGGAGCCCGGGTCTACGCAACCGCTTCGCGGCTGCTACGCCCGGGATGACGAATACACGTGATCCTTTGCCCAGAGATTAATTGTGCTCGTCGGGAAAAACCGGGATGGGCATGAATTCGACGCCGTCCTCGACGAGGCCGCGCGCCTCCTCCGGTGTGGCCTCGCCATAGATGCCACGGGCTTCCTTCTCGCCGAAATGGATCTTGCGCGCCTCTTCGGCGAACTTGTCGCCGACATAGTCGGCGTTCTCGCGCATCTTCTCCGTCAGCGTCTTGAGCTGCGCCATGGCCTGCCGCTGCGCCTCACCCAGGGCAAGCGCGATCTTCTCCTTCTTGCGGGTGGTCGAGACCGCTGGTGCCATCAGCGCCTTGTCGACCTTCGATGAGCCGCATTCCGGGCATTCGACGAAACCACGCTTGCGCTGGGTCTCATAGTCATCACTGCTGCGGAACCAGGCGTCGAACTCGTGCCCCTGCTCGCAGTTGAGAGAAAAGCGGATCAAGATGCAGCTCCACGCAGTGCCGCCTGCGGCACCGCCACTTCATTCAGCGCGAACTCGCGCGCGTTCTTGAGATTGGGAACCTTCTGCCGGGCCTGGGCGGAAAGCGCCGTGTCGATTTCGGCGATCACCACCCCGGGCTCGTCATGATCGGCTTCGGCCAGGACCCGTCCCCACGGATCGACAATCAGCGAGTGGCCATAGGTTTCGCGGCCGTCCTCGTGCTTTCCGCCCTGGGCAGCGGCGATGACGAAGGCGCCGTTCTCGATCGCACGCGCCCGCAGCAGAACGTGCCAGTGCGCCTCGCCGGTCTGGCGCGTGAACGCGGCCGGGACGGTGAGAACCTCGGCTCCGGCAAGTGCCTCGCTCCTGAAGAGCTGCGGGAAGCGCAGATCGTAGCAGACGGCAAAGCCCAGCCGGGCGAACGGCAGATCGGCGACCGTCGCAGCCGTACCGGGCTCGTAGGTTGCCGACTCGCGCCAGCTCTCGCCATTGTCGAGGTCCACGTCGAACATGTTGATCTTGTCGTAGGTCGCGATGCGCTCCCCGTCCGGCCCGAACAGGAAGGCACGGTTCGCCATTTTGCCGTCGGGACGAATGATCGCCGTCGAGCCGATGTGGAGATAAATGCCAAGCTCGGCGGAGAGGCGCGTGCCGGCGGCCACCACCGGGTCATTCTCCTCCGTGGTGAACGCCGCGGCTTGCTGTTCCTTGTCGCGGACCACGGCGCCGGTCATTTCCGGTGTCTGAACGTAGGCGGCGCCCTTGCCTGCAGCTTCCCGAACCAGTGCTTCCATGTCCGCCACATTGCGGCGCGGATCGATACCGGACCGCATCTGAACGGCAGCCGCCTTGAACACGCTCATCTTTCCCACCCTTTACTTCAGCTCACCCGAGGTGAGCAGCCCGTCCAGCTTGCCTTGCGCATCGAGTTCATAGAGGTCGTCGCAGCCGCCCACATGTAGGTCGCCCACGAAGATCTGCGGGAAGGTCGACCGGCCCTTCGCCCGCGCTATCATCTGCGAACGGAGCTCCGGCGAGAAGCTCGCATCGTGCTCCGTGAAGGCCACGCCCTTTTTCTCCAGCAGCCGTTTCGCCGCCGAGCAATAGCCGCAGGCCATGCGCGTATAGATGGTGACGTCGACCATGCCTTCTCCTTTGCCAAGCTATATAGTCGCTCACAGATCGGTCATAAAGTCCTCTGCCAGGACCCTCCCGAAGGTCAGCACGTCAACGGCTTGGGCCCCGCCCTTCTGCAGCGCACGCGTCACCGCCGCGACGGTTGCGCCGGTGGTGTAGACGTCATCCACGACCAGGATGCGGCAGCCTCTGACCTTTTCCCTCATCTCCTTCGGGACGACGAAGGCGGCGCGGACATTTTCCTCCCGCTCGCGCTGCCCGAGCCCGACCTGCTGCCTCGTCTTCTTAACGCGGATCATGCCGAGCGGTTCGAACGGAAGGCCCGTCAGGTCGGCAATGTGGCGCGCCAGTTCGGCCGATTGGTTGAACCGGCGCTGGAAGAAGCGGCGCCGGTGCAGCGGCACTGGAACGATCAGGTCCGTGTCGGGAAAGAGTTCGAAGCCGGCGCGGACCATCCATTTCGCCATCCACGGCGCCAGATCGGTCCGGTCCTGGTACTTCAGCCGCTGAACCATCTGCCGCGCCACCCCGGTGTAGGCCACCGCGGCGCGGGCGCGCTGGAAGGGAGGCGGGTTGGCGATCGCCTCTGCCGAAAGGAACCCCTCCCCCATATCGTGCTCGAACGGCGTGCCAAAAACGGCGCACCAGGGCGGCTCCAGCAGACGGAGCCTCGGCCAGCAATGGCCGCAGAGTGAGGTGGGCTGTTGAACCTGGCGGCCGCAGTCCGCACATAGGGGCGGAAAGAGGACGCGCGCCGGAGCGGCAAGCGCCGCAGCCCCGACAGCCTTGATGCGCTCGGCCCATTCGGCCATGACAACCTTCCCCCCACCGGGGAATAATAGCATACGCGATGCGCTTGTCGCTGATCGCCCTCGAGCCTTGGACAGGTATGGTGCAGCCCGTAATCGACACGAACTTGGCCCTGCTCAGGAAGCGTCGGGCCCTCCTCCAGGCGGACGAGGGCGCCGATTTCCTGATGCGGCGCGCTGCGGCCGATCTCGAGGACCGACTGGCAACCGTCCAGAAGGAATTCGACGAAGCAGCAACGCTGTTCTGCATGACGGAACATGCGCGCGAGGCGGTGATCGCCAGCGGCAAGGCCCGCTCCGTTACCCGCGTCGAGGCGGACGCCGCCCTGCTGAAGGGGGCTCCGGGCATCATCGCTCCTCCCGAAACGGTGCCTTTCGCTCCGGAGAGCCTGGATCTCGCGGTCTCGCTGCTGGCCCTTCAGGAGGTGAACGACGTCCCGGGTGTGCTGATCCAGATCCGCAGGGCACTACGGCCGGACGGATTGTTCCTGGGCGCAATGGCCGGCGCGGGAAGCCTGGCGGAATTGCGGGAAAGCCTGCTCGCCGCCGAGAGCGAACTGGAAGGCGGGGCCAGCCCTCGGGTAGTGCCGTTCGCCGACGTGAGGGACGTGGGTGCGCTGCTTCAGCGCGCGGGTTTCGCCCTGCCGGTCACAGACCTGGAAACCGTGACGGTCCGATATGATGACATGTTCGGCCTGCTTCGGGATTTGCGTTCGATGGGATCGACCAGTTCCCTTGTCGCACGCTCTCGCAGGCCAGCTTCACGGGGACTGTTCGCGCGGGCGGCGCAAATCTATGCGGAGCGCTTCGCCGACGCCGACGGCCGCGTCAGGGCTACGTTCTCGATCGTCTGGATGTCGGGCTGGGCGCCCTCATCTACCCAGCAGAGGCCGCTGAGACCAGGGTCGGCGAAAGCCTCCTTGGCCGAGGCCCTGCGCGATATTGAAGATAAGAATGGCGCTGACCGAGGCTCTTGAACCGGGGCTGTCTAGAATCCCTATTTGAGCGCCTGAACGAGACGGCTGTTGTTGTCGCTCCAGAGCCATGCGATCCGCTCACCCGCCGCCCCGACGCCGCCTACGATCGCAAGCGACAGAACCGCGATGATGAGACCATATTCGATGGCCGTCGCGCCGTTCTCGTCCGCGATGAAACGTCGAAGGGTCTTTGCCATTGGCTCATTCCTCTCTTAGCCTGAGGCTAAACGAGAGATGTTAAGGAAGGTTAACGAGGCAGCCTTAACGTTTGGTGTACCGCCTCGTCATGGCGATCTCCTCGGCCCGCCTCAGCAGTCGCCGCTGCGGACGCCGTTTTCGCGCACTATGCAGATGGACCGGGGCGACGGCTGGAGCACGCTCCTGCGGACCGTATAGCGCTCACCCTTCGCCACCGTACCCGTCGCCGTGTAGTCCAGCCCGAAACTCGCATCGGCCCCGGCAGTCTGCTTCCCGAGTCGACCCTCGAGCATGCTCGAACCTATGAGCGCGATCACGATTGCGGCCACGCTGAATAGGACGACGATCTTCAAGGCGCCGCTGCGCACCGGCTCGATCCGCGGCCTGCCGCGGGAAACGTCCTCGTAAGGATCGAAGGCCATCGACAGTCCTTTGCCTGGAGGGATCAGCAGCCTAGATCAACTGTTCCATTTCCGCACATTTTAGTAAATTTTGAATGAAGCGGCGGCGGCGGTTCCCGGGCGCGCCGGGTGAGGTCAGAGCAGGTCGATTAGGAAGGGGATCAGCGGCTCGTCCGCCGGCGGCATGGGAAACTCCCGCAACCGGTTCGGTTTGACCCATTTCAGGGCCTGCCCCTCTCTTGGGGTCGGCACACCGGAAAAGCGGCGGCAGACGAAGAGCGGCATCAACAGATGGAAGTGCTCGTAGGAGTGGCTGGCAAAGGTCAGCGGCGCGAGGCAGGCAACTTTTGTGTCGATACCGAGCTCTTCGTGCAGTTCGCGGATCAGCGTCTCCTCCGGCGTCTCCCCGGGCTCGACCTTCCCGCCGGGAAACTCCCAGAGGCCTGCCAGCGGCTTGCCTTCCGGCCGCTGCGAAATCAGCACGCGACCATCCGTATCGACGAGCGCACAGGCGGAGACTAGAAGGATCCGCTTTTCCGCACTCATGCCGATCCTCCGGGCGGCTGCCGGTAGTGGTAGCGATAGAGTTCCTGGAACCCTATGCTGTCATAGAGCCGTCGGGCGCCATAGTTCTCAAGTTCCACCTGCAGCCACGCTGTGTGCGCGCCGCGCAGCCGCGCCCATTTGAGCGCGGAGAGCACTATGCGCCGTCCATGACCCTTGCCCTGCGCGCCCTCGGCGGTGGCCACCTCGAATATTCCGGCGAGATCGCTGTCGGGAACGCAGATCGCTGTAGCGATAGGCCGGCCGCCAGTCTCGAGCACGAACAGCCCGGCTTCGGGCTCGATCGCCCCGATCACGCCCGACAGCGCCGATTTTTCAGCGCTACCGTAGCCGCGCACGGCCCCAAGGGCGTCGACGAAGCGGCCCACGTCCTTCAGCGGGATCTGGTCGAGTGCGTCGTCGACGCTTGCCTCACTAAGGGAGAGCCGCATCACGGTCGACTCGGCGATCCGCGACCAGGCGAGTCCGTCCAAGTGCTCTGATATCGCCCAGGCAACCAGAGGCGAAATCCGCATGGTGAGGGGACGGTCCGCCACTGCGAAGCGCCAGGAGGCACGCTCCAGGCGGGCCTGTATGTCGGCAAAATCACGCGGGTCGAGCGGGTTGATCGAGTTCAGGCGCTTGCCCTTGTGTCCAGGCGTGAGCCGGATAGCCCACGCGCCGTCATAATGCGTCGAGCCCGCCGGCCATGCCCGAAACCCGGCCGCCTCGAAGCGGCGCACCGTCGTCAGTTCGGGAAACTCGAGCGAGTCGGACACCTGCGTCAGCTTCTATAGTCGCCATTGATGGCGACATATTCCTTGGTGAGGTCGCAGGTCCATACAGTCGCTTTGCCGCGACCCAGCCCGATGTCGGCCCGGATGATGATTTCATCCCGCTTCATGTATTCGGAGGCCGCTGCTTCCGAATAGTCCGGATCGCGCTCGCCTTCGAACGCCAGGCGATTGTCGCCGAACCAGATGCTGAGCCGGTCTCGGTCGGCCGGCTCGCCGGACTTTCCGACCGCCATCACCACGCGGCCCCAGTTCGCGTCCTCGCCAGCGACCGCGGTCTTGACCAGCGGAGAGTTGGCGATCCCCAGCGCGATGCGCTTGGCAGAGCGGGCCGACTTCGCACCGGTCACCGTGACTTCCACCTGCTTGCGAGCGCCCTCGCCGTCGCGCACCACCTGCAGCGCGAGAGACTTCAGCACGCGGTTAAGGGCTCGCCGGAACTGACCGAGCCGGGGATCCGCAGGGTCGGAGATCCTCGGCGCGCCGCGCGAAGCCGCTGCGCCGGTGGCAAAGAGCATCAGCGTATCGCTGGTCGAAGTGTCGCTGTCCACGGTGACGGCATTGAAGGTCGAGCCAACGCCCTTTGAGAGCAGCGCCTGCAGGACCGGCGCGTCGATCGCCGCGTCTGTGGCGACGAAGGAGAGCATGGTCGCCATGTCCGGAGCGATCATCCCGGCGCCCTTGGAGATGCCGTTGATGGTCACCTCGGCGTCTCCGATCCTGGCGGTCGCCGTCGCAACCTTCGGATAGGTGTCCGTCGTCATGATCGCCTTGGCGGCCTCGGTCCAGCGATCCGCCGCTGCCTCCTTCACCAGGCCGGAGAGCAGATGGGAGAACCGGCTGGCGTCCAGCGGTTCCCCGATCACGCCGGTGGAGGCGAGGAAGACTTCGCCAGTGCCGCAGCCCGCCGCGCCGGCAGCCGCCTCGGCGGTCATCCGCGTCGTCTCACGCCCCTTCTTGCCGGTGAAGGCGTTGGCGTTGCCCGAGTTGACGACCAGCACTCGAGCCTTGCCGCCGGGCAGGTTCTGTCGGCAGAAGTCGACCGGGGCCGACGGGCATTTCGACCGGGTGAACACACCTGCCGCCGTTGTCCCCTCATCGAAGACCATCGCCAGCAGGTCCGTGCGGTTCTTGTACTTGATGCCCGCTTCCGCCGTGGCGATCCGTACGCCCGCGATCTCCGGCATCTTGGGATACTTCTTTGGGGCAAGCGGAGAGATCGTTGTCGACATGAGACCTCGAAGGAGGGCGTTGCAGAGCGTGCGCTTCGTTTGCCAAAGAGCCCCGTCGCACGCAAGGCGGATCGGCGTATCGGGAAGTGAATTCCTCTATTGCCTCACACCCTTGGCCGGACGAAAGGGCAGGCAACTTCTACGAATTTTCACCTGAACGCCGTCGGCTGCCTCGTATCGGTCGAAACGAAAAGGGCCGGCCTCTTATCGAAGCCGGCCCAATTCTTGTCGACAAAGCCGACTGAGCTTACTGCGCCTTATCCGCCTCGTTCGCCTTCTCGGCGTCGATCGCCTTCTTGAGGTCTGGATCGGTTATGTCGACCTTCCCTGCCTCGAGCGATTTGACCAGCTCGAAATACTTCTCGCGCAGCATCAGCGAGCGAATCTGCTCCTTCACCACGTCGAAGGCAGGCGGCTGCTTGGTCCGCTTGTCCTCCACCTTGATGATGTGCCAGCCGAATTGCGACTGCACCGGTTCCTTGGTGAACTCGCCCACTCCAAGGGCGAAGGCCGCCTTCTCGAATTCGGGTACCATCTGCCCCGGACCGAACCAGCCCAGGTCGCCGCCCTGCGCGCCTGATCCCGCGTCTCCGGACTTCTCCTTGGCGATATCCTCGAACTTCGCCCCGCCCTCGATCTGCTTGATGATCGCTTCCGCCTCTTCCTTGGTCTTCACCAGGATGTGACGGGCATGCACCTCGTTTGTCGGCGGGGTGTTGGCGATCTCGGTGTCGTAGCGCTTGCGGATCTCGTCGTCTGTGATCCTGTTGGCGATCTCCTTCTCGATCACCTCGCTGTGCAGTGCGCGATCCCGCAGGAAGGCCATCCGCCGTTCGAAGTCCGGCGACTTGTCGTAGCCCTTGGCGGTGCCTTCAGCTGCCAGCACCTTAATCTCTATGATGGCCGAAAGTGCCGCGGCACGCCTCTGGTCCTCGGGGACACGCGCGAACTGCGCCTGCAGATCGCTGATGGCTTGCGTAAGGTCCGCTTCGGTGATCGGCTGGCCGGCCACCGTGGCGACGACCTTGTCCTGCTGAGCCCCAGCGCTTTCCTGGGCCCGTGCTCCGTTGGCGGAGAATGCGACAAGTGCGGCAAGCCCAAGGCTGGCAAGCACAGCACGGCGATAACGGATCAACATCTCAACTCTCCGGTGGGAAACGGGCGCGATCTTGTGGGCGAATGTGGCTGATTTGAGCGCCACGTCTAGGCCCGGCGCAGCGTTGACATCGAAAGTGCCCCCTCTTATCTCTCCTGCGACTTGGCGTCCAGAAAGAATTCCGGCCGCCTTTTTCCGTGCGATCCGCTCAACGACGGACTGCGGAAGGGCCGGCCAGCTCCGGCAGACAGAGTATTTGAAAGGACCCTTGATGGTCAGGTTCGGCGGTCTCGCCCGCAAGATATTTGGTTCAGCCAATGATCGTCGCGTGAAGGCGACCCGCTCCCGGGTGGAAGCCATCAACGCTCTCGAGAACGAGATGCAGGCGCTGTCGGACGACGCATTGAGGGGCCGTACCCAGCAGTTCCGCGAAGAGCTCGCAAATGGCAAGAGCCTCGATGACCTCCTGATTCCTGCATTCGCCACGGTGCGCGAAGCGTCCAGGCGCGTGCTTGGCATGCGTCCCTTCGACGTCCAGCTGATCGGCGGCATGGTACTTCACAATGGCGGCATCGCCGAGATGCGTACCGGTGAAGGCAAGACGCTGGTCGCCACCCTCCCCGTCTATCTCAATGCGCTCGAGGGAAAAGGCGTCCACGTCGTTACCGTCAACGACTATCTCGCCACGCGCGACTCCGAATGGATGGGACGCGTTTACGGCTTCCTTGGCCTGACCACTGGCGTGATCATGCATGGGCTCTCGGACGAGCAGCGCCGCGCGGCCTACGCCTGCGACGTGACCTACGCCACCAACAACGAACTCGGCTTCGACTACCTGCGCGACAATATGAAGTATGAGCGCGCGCAGATGGTGCAGCGGGGCCACCATTACGCCATCGTCGACGAGGTGGACTCCATCCTGATCGACGAGGCGCGCACGCCGCTCATCATCTCCGGTCCCCTCGAGGACCGCTCCGAGATGTACAACACGGTGGATGCGCTGATCGTGAAGCTCGTCCCCGAGGACTACGAGGTCGACGAGAAGCAGCGCACCGCGATCTTCACCGAGGTCGGTACGGAGAAGGTCGAGAACATGCTGCGGGCCAATGACCTGCTGAAGGGTGAGTCGCTCTACGACGTCGAGAACGTCGCGATGGTCCACCATGTGAACAACGCGCTGAAAGCGCACCGGCTGTTCCAGAGGGACAAGGACTACATCGTTCGCAACGGCGAGATCGTCATCATCGACGAGTTCACCGGCCGCATGATGCCCGGCCGGCGCTATTCGGAAGGCCTGCACCAGGCGCTCGAGGCCAAGGAGCACGTGCAGATCCAGCCCGAGAACCAGACGCTCGCCTCGATCACCTTCCAGAACTACTTCCGCATGTACAAGAAGCTCGCCGGCATGACCGGTACGGCGTCGACCGAGGCCGAGGAGTTCGGCAACATCTACGGTCTGGAGGTCACCGAGATCCCGACCAACCTGCCGGTGCAGCGAAAGGACGAGGACGACGAGGTTTATCGGACCGTCGAGGAGAAGTACAAGGCGATCGTCCGCGAGATCCGCGAGGCCAGCACCAAGGGCCAGCCGATCCTGGTCGGTACCACCTCGATCGAGAAGTCCGAGCACCTCGCCGAGCGGCTTCGCGCCGATGGCGTCAAGAACTTCCAGGTGCTGAACGCGCGCTACCACGAGCAGGAAGCCTACATCGTCGCACAGGCGGGTGTGCCGGGTGCGATCACCATCGCCACCAACATGGCCGGCCGCGGCACCGACATCCAGCTAGGCGGCAATGCGGATATGCGAATCCGCCAGGAACTCGCCGAAATGCCGGAAGGCTCCGAGCGCGAGGCACGCGAGCAGGCGATCCGGGAGGACATTCAGCGGCTGAAGGAGAAGGCGCTGGCCGCAGGCGGGCTCTACGTGCTCGCCACCGAACGCCACGAGTCACGCCGCATCGACAACCAGTTGCGCGGCCGCTCCGGCCGCCAGGGCGACCCTGGCCGCTCGAAATTCTACCTGTCCATCCAGGACGACCTGATGCGCATCTTCGGCTCCGACCGCATGGACGGAATGCTGCAGAAGCTCGGCCTCAAGGAGGACGAGGCAATCATCCACCCCTGGATCAACAAGGCGCTGGAGAAGGCGCAGACGAAGGTCGAGGCCCGCAACTTCGACATCCGCAAGAACCTGCTCAAATACGACGACGTGATGAACGACCAGCGCAAGGTGGTGTTCGAGCAGCGCCTGACGCTGATGGACGGACAGGACCTGTCCGAGACCGTCGCCGAGATGCGCCAGGACGTGATCGACGATCTGGTGGCCAAGCACATTCCCGAGACCGCTTACGCGGAGCAGTGGGACGTAGCCGGTCTGAAGGAGGACGTCGGCCAGTATCTCAACCTGGACCTCCCAATCGCGGACTGGGCAAAGGAAGAGGGCATCGACGAGGAGGCGATCAACGCCCGCATCACCGAGGCGGCCAACAAGGCTGCGCAGGATCGTGCCGATCGCTTCGGCCCTGAGGTGATGGCCTATGTCGAGCGTTCGATCCTCCTGCAGACGCTCGACCATCTCTGGCGCGAGCACCTGGTCAACCTCGATCACCTGCGCTCCGTCGTAGGCTTCCGCGGCTACGCGCAGCGCGATCCGCTGAACGAGTACAAGTCGGAGGCGTTCGAGCTCTTCCAGGCTCTGCTTGGCAACCTGCGCCAAGCCGTCACCGCACAGTTGATGCGGGTCGAGTTGGTCCGCGAGGCCGCCGACGCACCGCCACCGGAGGCGCCCGAGGCGTTTGGCCAGCACATCGACCCGACGACGGGCGAAGACGACTTCAACGAAGGCGCCTTCGGCGATACTGCGGTTCTGACCCGCGTGTCGACCGAGCGCGTCGTTCCTCCCGAGCAGCGCGACCCGAAGAACCCATCGACCTGGGGCAAGGTCGGCCGCAACGAGGCCTGTCCCTGCGGCTCGGGCAAGAAGTTCAAGCACTGCCACGGCGCGTTTGGCTGAGCTTTGGCGCTTAGTTCCGGCGGGTTCCGGCCGGAACTAAGCAAAGTAGTGCATCCCTCGAGGCACCCTTTTCGTCTGATCGCTACTTCGTGGCTCGCGCTCAAGGTCGCACCTCATGATGAGGACCGTTGTGCTTAGGCCTCTCTGAGATACCTGCGCCGCGACGAGCGATAATCATATGCACCGGCTTTGAGGTTGGCTTGCCGGCACGATCTCCCTCATCCTGAGGTGCTCGCCCACAAAATCCATCGTGAGCAGGTCAATACCTTCGCAAGCGAGCCTCGAAGGACGCATCCAGACCAGCCGATAGCAGCCTACTTCCGCAAGAACGCGGCGCGCAGCGCAATGAGCGCCAGCACGAAGCTGGCGATCACGTTCCATCCGGCGAAGGAGAGGCCGAGCACGCGCAGCGCCGCCTTGTCACAGGAGGGCGGCACATAGGCGTCGATGGCGTCGAGCACGCCCTTCCCGCCCGTGTCGGGGGACGGCACCGCCACCCCGCAGTCGGTCGGCCCCGGCCACCAGCCCCATTCCACGCCGGAATGGTAGATGCCCAGATAAAGCCCGTAGGCCATCAGAAGCCCGCCGGCGAGAAGCAGCATGCGCGTGACAATGGCTGGTAGCGGCGTCAGCGCCGCCACGAAGGCGAGCGCCATCAGCGGCGCGCCCACATAGTAAGGAATGCGCTGCTCGTAGCAGAGCTTGCAGGGTATGTAGCCGCCAATGTGCTGGAATCCCAGCGCCGTGCCGACGGTCGCCGCCATTGCCAGCGCCAGGAACAGGGCCGTGACTGTATGGGTGCGGGTGATCGGGGCGGCAAGACTGATCATGGGCAAGAACCGTTTCGCGGGTCAGATCGCGTATCTGACGACGACATATAGCAGAATTAGGACCCCCGCCGCTGCTGCGGCCAGCTGGCCCAAGCGCTTTTCGATGAACTCGCGGATCGGCTCGCCATATTTCCTGAGCAGCCACGCCAGGAGGAGGAAGCGTGCACCGCGCGCCACGATGGCTGAGACGATGAACCATCCGAGCGGGAAGCTGATTACGCCCGCCAGGATCGTCACCACCTTGATCGGCGGCAGGTGGGCGGCTCCCGATGTGATCAGCATCAGCAGGATGAAACCGGTGCCGGCGCTCATCCTCAGAGCCTCGAACTCGTCATACTTGCCGTAGAACTCCAGCACCGGTCGCGCCACCGCCTCATAGGCGTAGTGCCCGAGGAACCATCCGGCGATGCCGCCCAGCACCGAGGCGATTGTGGCCACGATCGCATAGCGGTAGGCCCGGTCGGGGCGGGCGAGCGCCATCGGCACATAGAGCACGTCGGCGGGGACGAGGAAGACCGAGCTTTCGACAAAGGCGATGATGGCCAGCCACCATTCGGCGGACTTTCGCGCGGCCAGCGACAGCGTCCAGTCGTAGAGCTTGCGAAGCATGTTCTATTCCGCCGTTCCTAGCTGAAATTTGCGAATTTCCGTTCGAGGCGCGTCAGACGAGCGAGGAACTGGGTTCCCGGACGAGCCGCGCCACCTTCTCCATCCAGTGGTCCCGGATACCGAGAGCCTCCAGGTGCTCCACTGCGCTCAACACATAGTCCTCGTTCGCCCCCGACTGGCCCACCGCACCATGCACGATGCGGGCAGCTTCGCCTTCCCCGAGGCTGCCCGCATATTGACGATGATTCCGGTCCACCACGTAGCACACGGCAGGCACCCCGTCTCCGCTGGCAAGCCGGATGGGGAGCACGCGCTCCAGATAGACGTTGGTTACCAACTCCCGTTCGCGCAAATAGGCAAGCACCTCCTCGCGCAAATCGCCGGGCACGTTGAAGGCGAGCCCCACGCAGGACCCGCCACGATCGAGGCCGAGCACGAGGCCGGGCCGCTCCGGTGTTCCGCGATGGACATGCGAATGGACGCAAAGTGAACGATGATAGCCGTTGAGCCGCGCGCGTTCGGTCCTGGTATGTGCAAAACCCGGCCGCCAGATCAGGGAGCCATAGCCGAAAACCCAAAAATCGCCCATATCCCCAAGCCATGTCGCGCGGCACCGCCGCACTCCTAAACGAGTCCGTTGGTCTAGGGAAATGGCATTGATGCGGCAGGATCGAGACCCGATCCGGAAAAGGGACATGCAGGAACCTAACAACAGGCGCGCTTCGCGCCGCATCCTTTGGCTCGGAATTGGAGTGCTGGTCGCGATCGGCCTCTACACGGCCGGATGGTTCTGGCTGGCGAACAAGATCGAGTCCGAGACGCTTCCGGCTCTCGCCACCCTGGAGAAACAGGGCATCAAGGTCGAGTGCACCAATCCAGTGGCGCGGGGCTATCCATTCCGCATCGGCCTCTACTGCGACCGCGTCACCGCGGAGCAGCCCGAAGCGGCGGTCACGGTTTCCGCGGGCGCCTTCCGCTCGGCTGGTCAGATCTACGACCCGTTCCGGATCGTCGCCGAGCTTGACGCGCCCGCGACCGTGTCGACGGCGGCTGCCGACCCTCTCACGCTCGACTGGAAGCGGCTGCGCGCGAGCGTGAGGCTGGCGCAGCCCCTCCCCGAGCGGATTTCGCTCGAAGGCTGGGGGCTGAAGGCCTCCCGGCAGGATGGAGCGCATCTCGTCTCGGCTTCCTCTTTCGAGGGTCACATGCGCCCGAACGGAGCCGATCTCGACCTCGCCACCCGGTTCGAAGGACTTGCGATCGACCCGGCGCTCGTCGAGGGACGCAAGCTGCCCCCGCTCGCTGGCGAGGCCGATCTCTCCCTGAAAGATGGCGTGCAGTTCCTGGGCAAAGGCGCCGACGATCTTCGCGGCAGGTCGGGCCAGTTGCGCGAAGTCACCCTGAGACTGGGTGAAAAGGGCGCGCTGAAGCTTTCGGGGCCGTTCTCGGTGGATCAGGATGGGCTGATCGACGCCGATCTCCAGGTGGCGGTCACCGACCCGCTCGAGCTGGCATCCTCACTCGCCGAGGTGTTCCCCGAACAGGCCGACAAGATACGGCAGGGCTTTGCAGGGCTGGCTTTCCTCGGCAGCAGTCCGAAGGTTCCCCTCCGCATCGCCAAGGGAACGGCGACCCTGGGTTTCATCCCCCTCGGGACTCTCCCTCCGCTTATGTGATCCTCACGGCTTCGGCGGGTGCTCCAGCACCTGCCGGCCGAAGTCGGGTGCATCCACCTCCTGGCCGGCGTCGATGATCGAGCGGCGGATGGCGCGCGTGCGGGTGAAGAGGTCGAACAGCTTGTCGCCGTCGCCCCAGCGAATGGCGCGCTGCAGCGAGGACAGGTCCTCCGAAAACCTCGCCAGCATCTCCAGTATGGCGTCACGATTGTGCAGGCACACGTCGCGCCACATCGTCGGATCCGAGGCCGCCAGGCGGGTGAAGTCGCGAAAGCCAGAGGCCGAGTATTTGATGACTTCCGACTTGGTCACGGTCTCCAGGTCGTCAGCGGTGCCGACGATGTTGTAGGCGATGATGTGCGGCAGGTGCGAGACGATCGCCAGCACCATGTCGTGATGCTCCGCATCCATCGTGTCGATGTTGGACCCGCAGCGCCGCCAGAATTCCGCGAGCCGATCGACCGCGGCCTTGTCGGTGCCCTGAGGCGGCGTGAGGATGCACCAGCGTCCCTCGAAGAGCGAAGCGAAGCCGGCATCCGGACCGGAATGCTCGGTGCCGGCGATCGGGTGACCCGGGATGAAATGCACATGCGCCGGAACGTGCGGCCGCATCTGCTCGATCACCGAGCGCTTGGTCGAGCCGACATCCGTCAGCGTCGCCCCGGGCTTCAGGACAGGCGCGATCTCGGCCGCGACCGCGCCGGATGCGCCAACCGGAACCGAGACGATGATGAGGTCGGCCTCGCGCACCGCCTCCTTCGCGTCCGCCCAATAGAAGTCGCCGAGCCCAAGCTCCTCGGCCCGCTTCAAGGTCGCGGCGCTCCGGGTCGTAATATGGATCTCGCGCGCCAGCCCCTCGCGGCGGATGACGTGCGCCAGCGACGATCCTATCAGGCCGATGCCGACCAGCGCCACTTTGTCATAGAGGAAATCGGGCATGATCAGTTTTTCAGGAATTCTGTCAGAGCGGCGACCACGCCGCGGTTCGCCTCTTCGGTGCCGACGGTCATGCGCAGCGCATTCGGGAAGCCGTAGCCGGCGACGCGGCGCAGGATGAAGCCGCGCGCCGTCAGATAATCGTCCGCGGCCGCCGCCGAATGCACGCGATCTTCTGGGAAGTGGATCAACACAAAATTGCCGACGCTCGGCGTGACCCGCAGCCCGAGCCGGGCCAGTTCCTCCGAGAGCCAGCCGAGCCACCGCTCATTGTGCTCCACCGTTCGTTCGAGATGGCCGCGGTCACGCATCGCCGCTACGCCCGCCTCGATCGCCGCAGCGTTGACGTTGAAAGGCCCCCGGATGCGGTTGAGCACGTCGGCTATGTGCGGCGGGCAATAGGCCCAGCCGATGCGCATGCCGCCCAGCCCGTGAATCTTCGAGAAGGTGCGGGTCATCACCACGTTCTCGTATGACGACACCATCTCGATCCCGGCCTCGTAGTCGTTGCGGCGCACATACTCGGCGTATGCGGCGTCGAGCACCAGCAGCACGTGCTTCGGCAGGCCCGCATGCAGCCGCTTCACCTCGTCGAAGGGGATGTAGGTGCCGGTCGGATTGTTCGGGTTGGCCAGAAAGACGATCTTTGTGCGCGGGGTGACCTTCTCGAGGATGGCGTCGACGTCCGCCGTCTCGTTGGTCTCGCTTGCCACGACCGGAACTGCGCCGGCCGCCTGGATGTAGATCCGATAGACCAGGAACCCGTGCTCGGTGAAAATGCCCTCGTCGCCGGGCGCCAGATAGGCCTGGGCCAGCAGCCCGATCACTTCGTCGGAGCCGTTGGAGCAAACGATATTGGCCGGATTCAGCCCGTGAGCGGCCCCAATCGCCTCGCGCAGCCTGGTAGCGGCGCCGTCCGGATAGAACTCCAACCGACCCGCTACATTGCGCACTGCCTCGATCGCGGCCGGCGAGGCCCCCAGCGGATTCTCGTTCGAGGAGAGCTTATGCACCTTGGCCACGCCGGCAGGGGCCGCGCTCTTGCCCGGCACATAGGCTTCGATGTCGAGGACGCCTGCTTTCGGTGTTGGGCGCATAGTTTCAGGGATCGTCATGGATGTCGACTTCCGGAGGAACGGCAAAAACCGCCTGCGCCGAATACAGGCCGGGCGGCTTTATGTCGAGTGGCGGCCGAGCGCAGGACAGCGGGTATCGATTGTGATTTGTCACGGTGACGTAGGGGAAGGATAATCGATATTGGGAACTTACCCTTGCGGGATCGGGGGGCCTCACGACGGAGGCTCTAATGACAATGCATGGACTCCTGCGCTCGGCGGGATTGCCGACGCTCATGCTTATGGGTCTTGGAGCGGGCGGAGCGTACGCGAACCTTGGCGAAGGCGCGCCCAAGATTCCGGCCGAGCTTGCCAAGGCCCAGACCTGCCGGATGGCCAATATTCCGACCCAGATCTTCTCGGCCGAAGGGGTGAAAGCCTTCGAGGAAGCCGAACCGCCGTTATGGACCGATCTCGGTAGGATCTCATGGCCGATCACGACCAGCAACAAGGAGGCACAGGCCTATTTCGACCAAGGCCTCAGGCTCGCCGTCAACTTCAATCACGCGGAAGCCGTCCGCGCCTTCCGCAAGGCGCAGAGGCTCGACCCCAACTGCGCCGTGTGCTTCCTCGGCGAGGCGCTGGTGCTCGGACCCAACATCAACGTGCCGATGGATCCGGCCGCCAATGCGCCGGCGCTTGCTGCGCTGAACAAGGCGCTGGAGCTTGCCCCCGGAGCGACGCAGAAGGAGCGCGATCTGATCACGGCGGTCGCGACTCGATATTCCAGTGATCCGGCAGCGGAACGGCCGGCGCTCGATGAAGTCTTCGCTGCGGCCACGGCAGCGCTTTCGGACAAGTACCCAGATGATCTCCAATTCGCCGTCCTCGCCGCCGAAGCAGGCATGGACACCCAGCCATGGGATTACTGGGAACCGGGCGGCAAGGAGCCAAAGGGGCACACGGCGGACGTCCAGAAGCGGTTGGAGGGTGTGCTTGCCAAGGATCCGAACCACCCTGGGGCCATCCACCTCTACATCCATCTGGTGGAGGCCTCGGACCGGCCGGAGCGGGCGGAACCCTATGCCGACCGGCTCGCCGCGCAGATGCCCGGGGCGGGCCACATCGTGCACATGCCTAGTCACATCTATTTCCGCATAGGCCGCTACGTGGACTCGGTGGCATCGAACAAGGCCGCCTCCAAGGTGGACGAGGACTACATCACCCAGACCGGCGCCATGGGCGTCTATCCGATCGGCTACTACTCCCACAACGTCCACTTCGTGCTGGTCTCAGCAGCGCTGATCGGCGATCGCGAGACGGCGCTTGCCCAGGCCGACAAACTCGACAGATGGCTCACCAACGAGGTTGCGACGGCGCTGCCGATCGCCCAGCCGGTGAAATCGGCGCCGTATTTCGCCTGGGCCGAATATGGCGTTCCTGATCAGGTGCTGGCCATGGCCGAGCCCGCCGGCGCTCCGCCCTATGTGAAGGCCATGTGGCACTATGCGAGGGGCATCGCCTCCGCCCGCAAGAGGGACGCTGCGACCGCGCGTGCCGAAGCAACTGCCATCGACCAGGTCCTGAACGATACGGACTGGTCCACGATGGACGAATGGAACATCCCGGCCCGGCCGGTGCTGCAGGTCGCCAGCGACGTGGTGAGGGCCCGGGCGGCGCAAGCGGAGGGATCGGACGTGAACGCGCTCGAGCATCTCAAGGCGGCCGCCGAAACCCAGGACACAATTCCCTATATGGAGCCGCCCTACTGGTATTATCCGGTCCGGCAGTCGCTCGGCGCAGCCCTGCTTCGGCAAGGCAAGGCCGACGAGGCGGCGCAGGAGTTCAACGCGGCCCTTGAGCACGCTCGCGGCAGCGCCTTGCCCCTCTACGGGCTCCAACAGGCGGCGACCGCGAAAGGCGATACCGCCGCGGCGGACAGGTACGGCGCGGAACTCGCCAAGAACTGGAAGGGCGAGCCCGCAATGCTAAGCCTCGAGCGGATGTAGGGCATTCGATCGCCAGGGGCGCCGGGATGGGCGCGGCGCCTTGGTGCGCTTCTTTCCTTTTTTGGGAAACCAATTGTTAACCCTATCGGTCTGATCACCCGCCGGTGAGCGCTGCCCGGGGATCACATTTCAGCATTGTAGCTTTATGTCCTCTGCAGTCTTGAAGGGGGCATGAATGCGACTGACTCGGCTGATCATCGGTGCACTCTTGGTGATCATAGCCTTGTTCCTGATCGCAGGAGAGCAACTGGCAGGCGCAAGCGCCGATGCGGTGATCAATGCCCGGCTCACCACGATCCGCGCGCCCATCGCCGGCCAACTTTCGATCGAGCGAAGGGCTCTCGGCACGCGGGTGACGGAAGGCGAAGCGCTCGGAGCCGTCGGGGACCCCTTTGCCGACAATGTCCGGCTCCACGACCTTCTCCAGCAGCGAGATCTGGTCACCGCCGAAGTGGCTCGACTCAAGGAGACCCTTCAGGCCATCGAGAGCACGGTCGCCCTCCTGCACGACAGGTCGACCGCATACAGAAGGGATCGAATCCGCCAGCTCGAGGCGGAACTGAGTTCGTCCCGTTCACAGGCATCCGTTGCGGCTGCGCGCGTCGACGAGGCCAAGGCGGCCTATTCGCGGTCACGCCAGCTCAACGAACGCGGGCTGGAGACCTCGGCAACGTACGAGCGCAGCCAGGCGGCGCAGAAAGTTGCCGCCCTCGAACTGGAGGACGCGCAGCAGCGCGCCGCCGCCAGCGAGGTTTCCCTCGAGGCCGCCCGGAGAGGCACCTTCCTCGGCGACGGCTACAACGACGCTCCCTATTCGGAGCAGCAGATCTCCGAGTTGTCGCTCCGGCTCACCGAACTTAAGGCCAACCTGAAGGCGGAGGAAAGCAAGGCCCAGAGCCTGGGCCAGCGGATCGCGTCGGAGCGGCTGCGGGTGAACCGTCTCTCGTCCGCCCAGCTTGCCTCCAACGTCCACGGAAGCGTCTGGGAGGTGTTGGCGGGCAATGGCGAAACCGTGCAGCGGGGCCAGGACATAATGCGCCTCGTCGACTGCCGCTCAACCATCGTGACGCTGAGTGTGAGCGAAAGGGTGTACAACCGCCTGGCGCAGGGCGACCGGGCGATGTTCAAGGTCAGTGGAGACGGTCGCTCGTTCGAGGGGAGCGTCACCCGATTGGCGGGCTCCGGCGCCGAGACGATCTACCGCAATCTCGCGATCGCCCCCAGCAAGCGCCATCTCGGACGCTATGACGTCACGCTTCTCGTTCCCGCGCTGCGCGAGGACGAAGGGCTGTCCTGCGCGATAGGGCGCACCGGCCGCGTCTTCTTCGAAGCAAGGCCGTTCGACTTCATCCGCAGCTTCTGTAGCTGAGATGTTCCCGCCCTTGCTTCTCGGCGAGCTTGGGTCGAGCACGGTGCAGATCATCCTCGTCCTCTCGGTCGGCATGATTGTGCCGCACCTGCTCGATCCGAGGAACAATCTTCACCGGGCAGTCCTCTTCGGAATCGCCGCGGTCTTGGCGGTTCGATATCTCTGGTGGCGCGCGACCCAGACCATTGCGCCGTTCGGCCTGACGATGGACTGCCTTGCGAGTTGGTCGTTCTTCGCGTTGGAGACGGGCGCTGCGATCTCCTCCCTCAACTCGTTCCTGATCATGTCCCGCACCAGGGATCGGTCCGAGGAGGCGACGCAGAACGCCGGCTGGTGGGGCGAGCGACCGGCTCCAAGAACCGCGGTGCTGATCGCGACCTACAATGAAGAGAAGGAGGTGCTGGAACGCACCATCGTCGGAGCCAAGTCGCTCGACCACCCGAACGTCGAAGTCTTCGTCCTCGACGACGGCCGGCGGGACTGGCTGCGCGACTTCTGCGAGCAGCGCGGCGTCCGCTATGTCAGGCGCGTCGGCAACGAGGGAGCCAAGGCGGGCAACATGAATAATGCCCTGCGCGTCCTGAAGGAGGAGGGACCGCCCGATTTCGTGGCCGTCCTCGACGCCGACTTCGTCCCCCACAGCAACTTCCTGGCGCGGGCGATCGCGCTCTTCCACGACCCATCGGTCGGCCTCGTCCAGACGCCTCAGCATTTCTTCAACGCCGACCCGATCCAGCACAATCTCGGGCTCAGCCGCTCCTATCCCGACGAGCAGCGCTTCTTCTTCGACCACCTGCAGCCGGCCCGCGATGGCTGGGGAATCGCGTTCTGCTGCGGAACCTCCTCCGTGGTCAGGTGGTCCGCAATTGACGAGATTGGCGGCTTTCCAACGGACAGCATCACCGAGGATTTCCTGCTCACGCTGTGCCTGCAGGAGAAGGGGCATCGCACCGTCTACCTGAACGAGGCTCTCACGGAAGGGCTCGCCCCGGAGGGACTGAAGGAATACATCACCCAGCGTGCGCGCTGGTGCCTCGGGCTCATGCAGATCGCACGCGGCCGGTTGGGGCCGCTCGCCCGCAACGGCCTCAGGCTCCGCGATCGCTGGAGCGTGGTGGATTCGGTCCTGTTCTGGGCGACCACCTTCAGTTTCCGCATCGCGGCTTTGGTCTTCCCGCTGCTCTACTGGTACCTGAACGTGACGGTGGTCGACGCCTCTGTGCCGGACGTGCTCAGCTACTTCGCGACCTATTTCTGCTGGGTGCTGATCAGCATGAACTTCGTGTCCGGCGGAATGGTCGTCCCAATCGTCAACGACGTCAGCCAACTCCTGGGCGCCGCTCCGATCACCCGCGCCGCCTATACGGGGCTCCTTCAGCCCAAAGGCCATCCGTTCTCGGTCACCGCCAAGGGCGGCGACCGCAGCAAGGTCGTAGTGCAGTGGCGTCTGCTCGCACCCTTCGCGACGCTGTTCCTGCTCACCCTGATCGGTGTCCTACTCGGCATCGTTTCCGACACATTCGTCCATAACGATGCTGGGGACGGCAAGCTCGTGATCCTGTTCTGGACCTTCTACAACTTGCTGGTCCTGGCGGTCACGATCATCGTCTGCATCGAGCTACCGCGGCGCGAGAGGCACCTCGACGACAGGCCCGAGCGAGTCTCCATACTTGTGAATGACAGGCCGGTCAGGGCCTGGATCATTGGCCTCACCCAGAACACCGTCCGAATACGCGGCGCGCGGCTGCCCGATGACCAGCCCGTCTTCATCGACATTCCTGGAGTCGGGTCGGTTCGCGCCATTGTATCCACGCCCACCGAGGACAGCGCGAGGCTTCTGCTGGAGCCGACGATGGACCAACACGAGGCCTTGCTGAAGCGCTTCTACGCAGCCGGAGCCGCGCCGGGTGTGGTCCATACCAGATGGGGTGCGATGCTGGCGGACTTGAGCCGGCGCCTTTCCTAGTTCGTCCGCGCGGCGCGAACTACTCGTTCGTTTCCCGCATCTGCAGCCGCGCCAGGACGGCACTCAGCGTCGCGGCTTCCGCGGTGGTCCGCGATTCGTAGGGGTAGACCGGCTCGCCGCGCAATATGAGCGAGGCGCTCTCGGCAAGCCGTCGTATGGGAGACGCGAACATGCGGATGTACAGGATAGTCAACAAAATCAGCATCAGGCCGATGAGGCCGAGAAAGACGACCACCGAGCGGGAGAAGCTGCTTTCGCCTTGCAAGAAGGCCGTGTCATTGATCCGTGCCAGCAGGCTCCATCCGAAGGAGGGCAGGTCCTTGTAGGCGACTTCGGGCTGGACCGTGGTGAAATAGCCCTGCCCGTCCGGCCACCGCTCCAGCGAAGCTGCGGCGCTTCCCGTCTCGGCGATGCGCATGCTCGGCACCTGCGACGCATCGCCGTCCAGTTCAGCACTCGCCAGCACGACCGCGCCGCCTCGATCGACCAGGAAGACCTCAATTCCAAGCGCCTCGGCACTTTCCTTCAGGTGCTGCTCTGCCCAGGCCGAGTCCAGATGAAGTCCGAGGACGCCGTCGATGTTGCCCGAACTGTCCTTGATTGGCATGGCAAGGTCCAGGAACCGGCGCGGTTCGCCGCCCTCCGAGGGCAGCAGCTTCGCCAGCAGCACGGCCTCGTGCACATCGCCCGCAAAAGGCCCTTCTAGGCCTCGCTGGAACCAAGGACGGGAAGACACGTCCTGCCCTTCGAGAAGCCCGCCCGAGGCCACTCGGACGAGCCCGTCGAGGCCGGCGATCCCTGCCCATGACACGCGGGAATTGCCAGCGATCAGATCCAGCGACGAGCGGATCGACGCAGGGTCGCGCTTGGCGATGTCCTCGGCGATCGTGCGGGCGCTCACCCACTCCTGATGCAAAGCGCGGGCGAAGTCGAGTTCAACGCCCTTGGAGCGCACTTGCACGGCCTCGGCGAGAGCTCCCTCCCGAAAGATTGTGGCTCCTTCCGTCAGGAACGTCCACAGCGCGAACGCGATGAGAACGGCTCCGAGCAGGACGAAACCGGCAATCGACTTGCTCAGAGTGGGCAATCCGCGACCGTAGTTGCTCGCATTCGCCTTCATAGCTTCATGAGCCTAAATACCGTGAATCAGGGTGCAACGAGGCTTTGGCCGTAATCGTAAACGAATCGTTAATGCCGCCGGACAAACGCCGGGCCTATCAGAGATCTCCCGTACAAAGCCGCCCGCCGGAATGTTAGCGGCGTTCCCGACCGTTGACCTGCTCGCGCTCAAGCGGTATCTCGACTTTGAACTCCGTGGTGATTTGGCCGGTCGGCTTGCAGCCACGTTAAACAATTCGCTAAAGGACCGTTTGAGGTGAGCAACCGGTCCTGCTTTGCAGTGCCGGTTTTTTTGCGTTCAGCTCCCGGCAAGGATGATGGAATGGTCGCGTTGCGCGTCAACAAATCCCATAGCGAGGCGGACCAGCCTTCGAGCCCGGTCGTCCGGTTCGAAGCCGACCAGCCGCTGAAGCTGGACGCCGGCACGCTGCTGTCGCCCTTCCAGGTCGCCTACCAGACCTATGGTGACCTCAATGCCGACAAGTCGAACGCCATCCTGGTCTGCCATGCGCTCACCGGCGACCAGCACGTCGCCAGCCCCAATCCGGTGACTGGCAAGCCCGGCTGGTGGCAGGTACTCATCGGTCCGGGCAAGGTGATCGACACCGACCGCTTCTTCGTCATCTGCGCCAATGTGATCGGCGGTTGCCTCGGCTCGACCGGACCGGCCTCGACCGACCCGGCGACGGGAAAGCCATATGCGCTCAACCTGCCCGTCATCACCATCCGCGACATGGTGCGGGCACAACTCATGCTCATCGACCATCTCGGCATCGACCAGCTCTTCTGCGTCATCGGCGGCTCGATGGGCGGTATGCAGGTGCTGGAATGGGCTTCGAGCTATCCCGAGCGCGTCTTCTCGGCCCTGCCCATCGCCACTGGCGCTCGCCATTCCTCCCAGAACATCGCCTTCCATGAGGTCGGCCGTCAGTCGGTCATGGCCGATCCGGAGTGGCTCGGCGGTGATTATCTCGTCGCCGGCCGGCGCCCGGAGAAAGGCTTGGCAGTCGCCCGCATGGCGGCGCACATCACCTATCTCTCCGAGGCGGCGCTCCACCGCAAGTTCGGCCGCAACCTGCAGGACCGGGATCGCCCGACCTTCGGCTTTGACGCCGACTTCCAGATCGAGAGCTATCTGCGCCATCAGGGCATGACCTTCGTCGACCGCTTCGACGCCAACTCCTACCTCTATCTCACTCGCGCGATGGACTATTTCGACTTGGCCGCAGACCATGGCGGGCGGCTGGTCGAAGCCTTTGCGGGCACGAAGACACGGTTTTGCCTGGTTTCATTCACGAGCGACTGGCTGTTTCCGACCGAGGAGAGCCGCTCCGTGGTGCATGCGCTCAATGCGGCAGGCGCCTCGGTCTCCTTCGTCGAGATCGAGACCGACCGCGGCCACGACGCCTTCCTTCTCGATGAGCCGGAGCTTTTCGCCGCCATCGACGGTTTTCTGCGCTCCGCCGCGCGGGCGAAGGGGCTGGCGGTCAGATGATCATGGCTCACATATCTACCCCCACCCCTATCCCCTCCCTTCAAGGGGGAAGGGAATTCCGCCGCGGCTGCCTCGTTCTCGGTGAGCGTGGGCCTGTACAGCGCGGCAGTGCAGCAAAGTCCCCCTCCCCCTTGTGGGGAGGGGTTAGGAGTGGGGGTACCAGAACGACCTCTTGGGGTCGGCCAATATCCTGCGCCACGAGGCACGCCGCATGAGCGTCAACAACAACCAGCGTGTCGACCTCCGCGTCGTCGCGGATCTCATTCCGAAGCGCGCGAAGGTGCTCGACGTGGGCAGCGGCGACGGCACGCTTCTGGAGATGCTGCAGGGCGAGAAACAGGTCGACGGGCGTGGCCTCGAACTATCGCAGCGCGGCGTAAACGAGTGCGTCGCGCGCGGCCTGTCTGTCATCCAGGGCGACGCGGACACGGACCTCGTCTTCTACCCCGACCGGGGCTTTGACTATGTGATCCTCTCCCAGACGCTGCAGGCGACCCGCAATCCGAAGAAGGTCCTCACCGAACTCCTTCGGATCGGCGAGCGGGCGATCGTCTCGTTCCCGAACTTCGGCCATTGGCGCGTGCGTCTGTCGCTGTTATTGCGCGGCCGCATGCCGGTCACCAAGGACCTCCCCTATTCCTGGTACGACACGCCCAACATCCACTTCTGCACCATCCGCGACTTCGTCACGCTCTGCGACGAGATCGGCGCCAAGGTGGAGAGCGCGGCTGCACTCGATGCCGACGGCGAGAGAATCGGCCTTTCGATGCCGTGGTGGTTCTGGAACTTTTTCGGCCAGCAGGCGGTGTTTCTGCTGAGGCGATAGCGATCGACTCAAGAGGCCGAGCTACGCGCCGGCGCGGCCCCTTGCGGGTTGAGCACGGGCACGAACACCCGGCGCGAGGCGCGTTTGGCGACTGGAAGGCCCTGGTAAAGCCGCTTCTGCGCCTCCACCACGATGACGCCGCAGAAGATCGGCCACAGCCGCCGGCCCGAGCTTTCGAGCATGGCATGCAGCTTGAGCATCGGGCGGCGCTTGGTCGGCGGGAAAAGCAGCGCCTCGGACCAGACCGCGGGCGTGAAATTGGCGTCGCGCAGAAGCCGGTCCATCTGTGCGCGCGAGAACGGGCGCCCCGTGCCGAACGGTGTGTGCTCGAAGCGCGCCCACAGGCCGCGCCGGTTCGGCACCACGATCACCGCGCGGCCGGCCGGCGCCAGCACGCGCCAGATCTCCTTCAGCGTCTCGCGCGGGCTTTCGGCATGCTCGAGCGCATGCACCACCAGCATCCGGTCGATCGACGAGTCGGCCAGCGGAAGCTCCTCGTCGAACACCATGGCGGTCAGGGACGGGCCTTCCGCCGGCCAGCGCACCGCGCCCTGCGTTCCCAGCATGAAGGCTAAGACGCGTTCGGCATCGGGCCCGAACCGCTCCAGCCAAGGCAGGGTGTAGCCTAGCCCCACCAGCCGCTCGTCGGGCAGAGGCGACCAGAGCGCCGACAGCGCAAATGTGATCGAGCGCTCCGCCACCTGCCCGAGCGGCGACGCATAGAATGCCCTGAGATCTACGATATCCGAATTCATGCTGCCGCGACGGTAACTTCCCGGCCGGTGGAGTTCAACATGTCTGGCACCTCGATCCGGGGCTCCCTCCCCTTTCGACTGGGCGATGGGGATAAGCGCGTGCTCCGTAAGGGATGACCGCTCGGCTGAACCGCCCTATTATCCCAAACCCGAAGGGAGCACCGCCATGCCGATCGACATCGACCAGTTCATGTGCCGCAGCGACAATTTCGGTGTGCTGGTGCGCGACCGCGAGACCGGCGAGACCGCGCTGATCGACGCTCCCGAGGAAGGGCCGATCCTGGATGCCGTGGAGCGCACCGGCTGGACCCCGACCATGATCCTCACCACCCATCATCATGGCGACCATGTCGAAGCCAATCTGGCGCTCAAGAATCGCTTCGGGCTGAGGATCGTAGGACCGGCGAAGGAGGCGTCGCGCATCCCCGGCATTGATGAGACCGTCGACGGCGGGTCCATCTTCAAGCTGGGGGCCCGCGAAGTTCACGTGCTCTCGACGCCCGGCCACACGCTTGGCCACATCTCGTATCACATCCCCGGCGCGAAAACGTTGTTCTGCGCCGACACGCTGTTCTCGCTAGGCTGCGGGCGGCCTCTCGAGGGTGACGCCGAGATGATGTGGCGCTCGCTGCAGACGCTGGCGGCGCTGCCTCCGGAGACCGTCTTCTACTGTGGCCACGAGTACACCCAGTCCAACGCGCGCTTCGCGCTGACCATTGACCCGGAAAACCCCGCGTTGCGCGAGCGCGCCGCCGAGGTGGACCGCCTGCGCGAGGACGGGATGCCGACGCTTCCCAGCACCATCGGCAGCGAACTCGCGGCAAATCCCTTCCTGCGTCCGAACGATCCCGCCATCCGTCGCCGCCTCGGCATGGAGGGCGCCTCCGACGTGGAGGTGTTTGCCGAGATCCGCAGGCGCAAGGACCGTTTCTGATGAAAGGCGCGCTGACGCCCGAGACGATCATCGAGACGCTCGGCATGCAGCGCCATCCCGAAGGCGGCTGGTATGCCGAGACGTTTCGCGACGCGCCGGAGGGAGGTCGCGGAGCCTCGACGGCGATCTACTACCTGCTCACTCGGGGCGAAGTCTCGGCCTGGCACCGCGTTCGCGATGCAGCGGAGGCCTGGCACTTCTATGCCGGCTCGACGCTGGAACTATCGATCGCTTCGCCGTCGGGCGAGGTCGCCGTTCATAGGGTCGGGCCCGACCTCTTGGCCGAAGAGCGGCCGCAGACAGTCGTCCCTGCCGGCCATTGGCAGAGCGCACGCAGCCTGGGAGACTGGACGCTGGTGGGCTGCACGGTGGCGCCCGGTTTCCAGTTTGCCTCGTTCGAACTGGCCCCGCCCGGCTGGCGGCCGTAAGCCCCTAGGCCGCGGCCTGGTTCTGAGCGACGCTTGACCCGAACAGGAACTTCGGCCTGGCGGCGAGCAAGGCGCCCACCGTGATCAGCACGCAGGCGGCGATCACGTTCCAACTCGGCTCGGCGAAGCCGGTCGCGATCAGCACGAGCGTGGAGAGAAGCGGCGCGGCATAGCTCGCCGCACCCAGCACCTGGATGTTGCCCCGCTTCACGCCAAAATCCCAGGCGTAGAAGGCGGCGCCGACCGGCAGCAGCCCCAGCGCAAGCACCGCCAGCCACTCGCCTGCACTCGCCGGCAGCACGGTCTCTTCAATAGCCAAATGGCAGACAAGCGAGAGGATCGAGGTCGCAGCGCAGAACCATGTGACGATGCTGGTGGGCACTTCGGCGAAACGCCGCGATAAGAGCGAGTAGGAAGACCAGAGCAGCGCGCAGGCCGCCGCCATCGCATAGCCGAACGCATAGCGCGGCTCGAAGGAGAGGCCGCCGCCGCGCGTGACGATCAGCGCCGTCCCGGCAAGCCCCATCAGCGCGCCGGCGACATGGTACCAGCGAAGCCGCTCGCCCGGCATCACGGCCGAGCCAAGCACGATGAGCAGCGGCCATAGATAGGCGATCAGGCTGGCCTCGACCGCCGGAGCGTTGCGCAGCGCGGTGAAATAGAAGAAGTGGTAGCCGAACAGCCCGCCGATGCCGATCAGCCAGACAACCGGCGGGATTCTGACCGGCTTCTCCGGCTTGCGGCTGATCGCGCGTGCGAGAAGTCCCACCGCGGTACCAATGGCGAAGGTCATCGCCGACAACTGGAAGGGCGGCACCTTGCCCGAGGCATCGGTGAGCAGCGCCAGCATCGCCCACATTGCGATGGCCGAAAAGCCGATCAGGGTCGCCCGCGCCATCTTGCCCTTCCCTCCGCAGCGTTTCGGCTGGCTTATGCGACGATTGGCGGCCGTTCAAGTCGCCGCGCCAGCGTCCTCTTCCCCCTTGTGGGGGAGATGGCCGCGAAGCGGCCAGAGGGGGTCGTCGCGGCCGGCCGCGACTTAATTGTAAAAAGAAGAGGTCGAGGCCGGCCGTAAGGACCCCTCCCGGCCGCTTCGCGGCCACCCTCCCCTCGAGGGGGAGGGGTGCGTCGCCGTCTAATCAAGCCGCTTTGAAAAGACCTTCACCGTGCCAATCTCTGTGCCGATGGTCGCGTAGACGGGCGCATAGACGCCCGTCGAGCCCAGCGGCGCAAACGAGACGATGATCTTGCTCTTGCTCTTCAGGTAGTCCAGCGCCCGCCGGCCCTTCCTGTAGCCAGCCACAGGCGTGACGGACACCCGGCAGGTGACGACCTTGTCGCCATAGTCCTTCGCAGCCGCCGGTGTGGCAACGGGCCGGAGCGTCGTATCGAACCTGAACTCGCCGTCGAAGAGCTTTACGGTGCGGCCGCAAACTTCGTCCGGACTGTTCGCCCTGACCAGACCCGCTGAAAGCGGGTCTATGACGTCTTTCAGATGCTCCGCGCGAACGGGCACCCATTTGTCTCCCCTCTTCTTCAGAGGCGGCACGTTTTCGTTCTTCACCACCGTTCCGCCGCTGAACCCCAGCGCAGTCATCTGTTTCCTACGGCCCTCGGTATATTCCATGCGAAAGCCCCCGGTCTGGGTGCGCTCCCCGGAAAAGCGCCCTGACGCAGTGGCGCTGCCGCGCGTGCGTTCGAAGATTTCGGCGAGACCGGCGCTGGCCACTGTGCCGTCGATCCTGAACCGGTCGCGACTGACATCGCTTTCGAAGGTGGACCGCGCGATCGGCAGGCCATAGATGTAGATCGTGTATTCGCCGCGGAACGTTTCGGCTTGTGCGGAAATCGCGCCGGCAATCGCCGCGACCAAGCTCGCGACGAGCAATACGCCGAGACGCGCGAAAATCTTCACGGGTCTGGCCCGGCTCGGGATCTCGTTTCGCATACAACCGAGGAATGCGAGGAATTGGGCAGCAATGTGAAACCGGCGCGTATTTGCGAGGATGCCCGCACCCGCCTTGACGCCCCGGTCAATTCCCACTAAGGAACCTCGACTTTTCCAAAGGCCGCCCGCAGAGACCGTGCGCCACACCCCGGCGAGGCTGGTCCGTTGGCCGGAACGAGAACAAGGTTGAACGAAAAATGTCCCGTGCTTGCGAACTGACTGGCAAGGCCGTTCTTACCGGCAATAATGTCAGCCACGCCAACAACAAGACCCGCCGCCGCTTCCTTCCGAATCTGGTCAACGTCACGCTGCAGTCGGAAGCGCTGAACCAGAACGTGCGCCTGCGCATCTCCGCCAACGCGCTCCGCTCGGTCGAGCATCGTGGCGGCCTTGACGCATTCCTGACGAAGGCCGACGAGAGCGAGCTTTCGCAGCGCGCCCGCCTCATCAAGAAGCAGATCGCCAAGAAGTTGGCCGAACAGGCTGCTTGAGTTTTTAGGCGGGGGACGACCGCCTCACCGGAGCCCGGCATCTCTGATGCCGGGCTCCGTTCATTAGTGTGCCGTCGCCCCGGTTCCTACTGGTTCCATCACCCAGGATAAAAAAATGAAATCCCAGACTTATCTGCCCTTCGTGGCCGCGATGGCTGTCGTGGTCGTCGCCTCGAACATCCTCGTCCAATTCCCCGTGCAGGGCACGCTCGGCCAACTGTCACTCGCCGACATCCTGACCTGGGGCGCCTTTACCTATCCCTTCGCCTTCCTGGTCACCGACCTCGCCAACCGGCGTTACGGCCCGCTCTTCGCCCGCCGGGTGGTGTTCGTCGGCTTCATGCTGGCGGTCACCTGCTCGATCATCTTCCCGCCGCTTCTCTTCCGGCTCGGCCTGATCGAGTTCGACACCGCCGCCGGGCGGGTGGTGCGTATCGCGATCGCCTCGGGCACGGCCTTCCTTGTCGCCCAACTCCTGGACGTCACCGTATTCAACTGGCTACGCCGGCAGAGCTGGTGGCGGGCGCCGATCTTCGGCACGCTCGCCGGTTCGGTCGTCGACACCATGATCTTCTTCTCGGTGGCCTTCGCTGCGGCCTTTTCCTTCCTCGGCCCGCAGGACGCTTTCGCGCTGGAAGCCGCGCCGCTGTTCGGCTCGTTCGCGACCGAGGCGCCGCGCTGGTTGTCCTGGGCGCTGGGCGACCTCACCTTGAAGCTGCTGATCGCTGTTTTCGCGCTCATTCCCTACAGGCTGATTGCAGCCCGCTGGAGCCAGCCGGCAACGGCCACGGCATAGTCGATGCTGCCCTGGGTCCAGCTCGATTCAGCGAAGACGCCGGGCGGTGGAGAGCTTCGCCTCAAAAGGCGCGGCGGCGAATTCTCGATCATGCTGGGGACGAACGAACTGATGAACAGCCGTCTCAGCGGCTCGGAGGAGGCGCTGGCAACGCTGTCTTGCCAGCGGATCGGCGGACGACGCTCGCCGCAGATTCTGATCGGCGGCCTGGGCATGGGTTTTACGCTTCGCGCAGCCCTTTCCGCGCTCGGCGCTGACGCACATGTCACCGTCGCGGAACTGGTGCCCTCCGTCGTCGCCTGGGCGCGCGGCCCGATGGCGGAAGTGTTCGGCGACTGCCTCGACGATCCGCGCGTGACCATCCGCGAAACCGACGTCGGCCTACTGATAAAGTCTGCCTCGGCGACCTACGACGCGATTCTCCTCGACGTGGACAACGGCCCCGAAGGACTTACCCGCGAGGCCAATGACGCGCTCTACAGCTTGGCTGGCCTGCATCGGGCACGTGCTGCGCTGCGGCCGGGCGGCGTACTGTCCGTGTGGTCGTCGGGACCGGATCGATCCTTCACGAATCGCCTGCGTCAGGCAGGGTTTTCGACCGAGGAAGTGAAAGCCCGCGCAGGCGGCAAGCGCGGCGCGCGGCACGTCATCTGGCTCGCCACCAAGCAGGACGAAGCAGGTCGCCAGCGAGCCGGCTGATTTCCACCCGCCGAGTCTGGCAATTGCCGCTTCAGCGGTCGATTCGCGTGGACAGGATGATGGAAGACAGCGTGCGCTCCACGCCCTCCAGCGCTCCGATGCTGTCGATCAGCGTGTCGAGATCGCGCACGGACGGCGCTTCCACGATGATGATCATATCGAAACTGCCGCTCACAGAATGCAGCGTGCGGACCTCCGGAATGCGGCGGAGAACGGCCTCGACGGAAGCCGAGAGCTTGGGCAGTGCCGTCACGAGGATGTGCGCGCGGACGAGGTTCTTCTCGTAGTCCGGCGCGAGCTTCACGCTGTAGCCCGAAATCACGCCGCTCTTTTCCAGCCGTTCCAGCCGGCTTTGCACGGTCGTTCGCGACACGCCGAGCCGGCGCGCCAAGTCGGCCGTCGAGGCGCGGGCGTTCTCGCGCAGCAGCCCGATCAAGGCGCGGTCGGCATCGGTCGTCATTCTGCACAATCTCCTCGGCGGATTGCCTGAACTGTAGCGCTATTTCGCGCAAAGCGATACTGTCATCCGACGGGGGTCCAAGCTACTACTTTCCGGGATTCCACTCCAAAGGGGGTAGCCAATGAAGGAAATCGTCGTCGTCGGCGCAGGCAAGATCGGCGCAACAATCGCGGACATGCTGGCGGGAAGCGAGGACTATCGCGTCACCGTGGTGGACCGCTCGCAGGCGCAACTCGATGCGCTGGATGTCGTCTCCGGCATCGCCACTCGGCAGATCGACATCGGCCAGGCCGGCGCGCTGGAAGCGGTGCTTGCCGGAAAATTCGCGGTGCTGAGCGCGGCCCCCTTCCACCTCACGACCCGGATCGCCGAGGCGGCGGCAAGTGCGGGCGTGCACTATCTCGACCTCACCGAAGACGTTGCCAGCACCCGCCGCGTGAAGGAACTGGCGGCAAGTGCCGGCACCGCCTTCATTCCCCAATGCGGCCTGGCGCCGGGCTTCATCTCGATCGTCGCCAACGACCATGCAAAGCATTTCGACACGCTGGACAGCGTGCGCATGCGGGTGGGCGCACTGCCGCAATTTCCGTCCAATGCGCTGAACTACAATCTCACCTGGAGTACCGACGGCGTCATCAATGAATATTGCGAGCCTTGCGAGGCCATCGTGGACGGCGAACTGACCGAGGTGCCGCCGCTGGAAGAGCGCGAGGAATTCTCGCTCGACGGCGTGACCTATGAGGCCTTCAACACTTCGGGCGGACTCGGGACGCTGTGCGAGACCTATGCCGGCAAGGTGCGGACGCTCAACTACCGCACCATTCGCTATCCCGGCCATGCCGCGATCATGAAGGCGCTGCTCAACGATCTCGGCCTGCGCGACCGCCGCGACGTGCTGAAGGACATCCTGGAAAACGCCCTGCCTGCGACGCTGCAGGACGTGGTGGTGATCTTCGTCACCGTCAGCGGACGCAAGAACGGCCGGCTCATGCAGGAAACCTACGCCAACAAGATCTACAGCCGCCGCATCGGCAACACCGTGCGTAGCGCGATCCAGATCACCACGGCCTCCGGCATCTGCGCGGTGCTCGACATGCTGGCCTCGGGCGCGCTGCCCCAGAAGGGTTTTGTCCGGCAGGAAGACATCTCGCTCGACGCCTTCCTCGCCAACAGCTTCGGCCGCAACTACGCCCAGGCGGGCGCACAGCATCTGGCGGCGTAAGGCGCAATCCCCTTCTCCCCTTGTGGGAGGGTGGCCTTGAGGTCGGGTGGGGTAAACGAGAAAGCACGACGTTCTTAACCCCCACCCCGACCCTCCCCTCAAGGGGGGGGTATAAGCGCCTCACTCGTCGTGCAGCATGAATTCCAGATAGAGATTTCGCTGCAGGATGGAGTGGTTGTCGTCGGAAATGAGGGAGACAATCGTCGCGCCGTCGGCGCGCTGCCAGACGTCCAGGCCTTCCATGTTGTCGATCAGGTAAGACATGTCGGCCTCGAACAGCACGGGGCCATCGGCCACCTTCCCTTTGGCGATCGTCTCGCCCGGGATGCGGCGCAGCCGCATCTTCACGCCCTCTGCCAGACCGTAGCTGCGCTCCAGCAGCAGCAGGTCCCCACCGGGCAGGAAGGCGCCATCGGTGATGTCGAACTCGCCTATGCGCTTGACCGTGAAGATGCCCTTGTCCGGGCCCTCGATGATCGCGGCGAAGATATTGCCGGCCTTGTCCAGGCTCTTCTCCGAGACGACCACCAACGCACCCTTCCGCTGACCGCCGGCGGGGGCGCGCGTCACCGTCTCAAAACCGCGGTTCTTGCGCAGTTCCCATTTCGGGATCAGGAAATCGAGCTCCCTGAACGGCGCCTTCATGTTGTCGGGATCGATCCTGAACTGCGAGAGGCGATGGTCGCGCTCGAAGCCTACGGTCGCTATGCCGTCCTTGACGTCCAGTCCCTCGGCATCGACGAGTTCTTTCTTCGTGATTGGTTGGCCGGCCGTGTCGACCATCTGGACCATGCGGAAGTCGCCGAAGCCCACCGGTCGGCCAGCATCGTCCCGCTCAACCTTCCCGAAGAACCAGAAGCCGGTATCCGCCACGCCGATGAAGTCGCTGCCGGGCTTCAGGAACCGGAAAGCCGAGAGCGCGCCGAAATCGCGCCCGCTCGACGTCATCTCGAGCCCGCCGACGAACTCCAGCGGCCCGAACCGGGTCTCGTCCCGGCCGATGCGGAACTGGGTGATCGTCCGCGACGAAATCTCCATCTGCTCGATGGGAGCGGGGTCGGCGGCGAAAGAAGACGTAAAAGGCTGAAGGCAGGTCAGAGCTGCAAAGAAAGATCCGATCAGCACCGATCTCCGTCGCGCCCGCGCGAAACGGGGCAAACCAATAAGTGCCTTGATCAGCTCAAGAGCCCGCGTCATCCCGCCCTGCGCAGGCCGCCGGACCGCCGCAGTTCGCGCGGGGTCTCCTCGCCGAACAACGAGGCGAGTTGCTCGGTCATGGCCCCGGCGAGTTCCTCCGCATCGACGATGGTCACGGCGCGGCGGTAATAGCGCGTCACGTCGTGGCCGATGCCGATGGCGAGCAATTCGACCGGCGAGCGCGTCTCGATGAGCTCGATGACCGCGCGCAGGTGTCGCTCCAGATAGTTGCCCGGATTGACCGACAGCGTGGAATCATCGACCGGCGCGCCATCCGAGATCATCATCAAAATCTTGCGCTGCTCGGGCCGGGCGATCAGCCGCTGATGCGCCCACAGCAGAGCCTCGCCGTCGATGTTTTCCTTGAGCAGCCCCTCGCGCATCATCAGGCCGAGATTGCGCCGCGCCCGGCGCCACGGCGTGTCAGCGCTCTTGTAGATGATGTGGCGAAGGTCGTTGAGGCGCCCCGGATTGGCGGGCTTGCCGTCCTTCAGCCATTTTTCGCGCGCCTGCCCGCCCTTCCAGGCGCGGGTGGTGAAGCCGAGGATCTCGACCGAGACGCCGCAGCGCTCCAGCGTACGCGCAAGGATGTCGGCGCAGGTCGCCGCCACAGTAATCGGCCGGCCGCGCATCGAGCCGGAATTGTCGAGCACCAGCGTCACCACCGTGTCGCGGAATTTGGTATCGCGCTCCTGCTTGAACGAGAGCGGCTGCATCGGGTCTATTACGATGCGGACCAGTCGCGCCGTGTCGAGGTAGCCCTCCTCGAGATCGAAGTCCCAGGATCGGTTCTGCTGCGCCATGAGGCGGCGCTGCAGCCGGTTCGCCAGGCGCCCGACCACGCCCTGCAGGTTGGAGAGTTGCTTGTCGAGGAAGGCCCGCAGCCGATCCAGCTCTTCCTCGTCGCAGAGCTCCTCGGCACCGACCGTCTCGTCGAACTGCGTGGTGAAGACCTTGTAGTCGATCTCCCTCGGCAGATTGGCGAAGGGATCCTCCTTCCGCCGCATCTCGCCGGGCGTCTCGGCGTCGGCATCCTCGTCATCGGTCGTATCGTCGGCGTCGGCGTCCGCCGCCTCCATCTCGCCGGCCTGCTCCTCCTCGGAGGTCGCTTCGGTCTCTTCGGGCTGAGCCTGCTCGGCGCCGGTGTCGTCCTCGCCCGATTCGGAGCTTTCCTCGCCCTGCGGCTCGTTGTCCTCCGACTCGGTGTCCTCGTTCTGCTGCTCGTCGCCGAGTTCCTCGGCCATGTCCATCGACGCCAGCATGTCGCGCACGACACGCGCGAAGGCATTCTGGTCCTCGACTTCGCCGCTCAGGCGGTCCAGTGCACCACCTGACTTCTGCTCGATCCAGTCGCGCCAGAGCGACACCAGACGCTCGCCGCTCTTCGGAACAGGACGGCCGGTCAGCCTCTCCCGCACGATCAGCGAGAGAGCTTCCTCCAGCGGCGCTTCGGACTGCTCGCGCACATCCGCCAGATTGGCGCGCTGATATTTGTCCTCGAGCATCCGGCCGATATTGTCGGCGACCCCTGCCATCCGCCGGGAACCGATCGATTCCACCCGCGCCTGCTCGACGGCGTCGAATACCGCCCTCGCCTGCCGTCCTTCGGGAGCAAGCCGCGTATGGATGCGGTTGTCGTGGCAGGCGCGCTTCAGGGCCATGGAGTCGCCCAGTCCGCGCGTGACCGCTATGTCATTGGCGGAAGGCTTCTTCGGCAGCTCCGGCAGGCGCGCCCGGCTTCCGGCCAGCGCCGCCTTGTCCTTGGCGAAGCCGACCTCCATCTCCCGGTCGCCCGAAATGGCGCGCATGGTCACCGTCACGGAACGCTTGAAGACGTCCGTGTCTGCGCCGTTCTTCGGCTTCTTGCGGGTATTATCGCCGGGGCCGGACATCTTGCCGTAGATCAGCTCAACACCACGTTCGCCGCGCTCTCCGGCAATTCCTGGCCGAAGCAGCGCTGGTAGAACTCCGCCACGATCGGCCGCTCCAGCTCGTCGCACTTGTTCACGAAGGTCAGCCGGAAAGCCATGCCGACGTCGCCGAAAATCTCGGCGTTCTCGGCCCAGGTGATCACCGTGCGCGGGCTCATCACGGTGGAGAGATCGCCGTTGATGAAGGCCGAGCGCGTCATGTCGGCCAGCCGCACCATCTTGTTGACGATGTCCTTGCCCTTGGCGTCGCGGTAGTGCTTGGCCTTCGCCAGCACGATCGCCACCTCGTTGTCGTGCGGCAGGTAGTTCAGCGTGGTGACGATCGACCAGCGGTCCATCTGCGCCTGGTTGATCTGCTGGGTACCGTGGTAGAGCCCGGTGGTGTCGCCGAGGCCGACCGTGTTGGCGGTCGCGAACAGGCGGAAGGCCGGGTGCGGTCGGATGACGCGGCTCTGGTCGAGCAGCGTGAGGCGGCCCGAGCTTTCCAGCACGCGCTGGATGACGAACATCACGTCCGGGCGGCCGGCGTCATATTCGTCAAAGCAGAGCGCGACATTGTGCTGGTAGGCCCAGGGCAGGATGCCGTCACGGAATTCGGTGACCTGCTTGCCTTCCTTAAGCACGATCGCGTCCTTGCCGACCAGATCGATGCGGCTGACATGGCTGTCCAGGTTCACGCGCACGCACGGCCAGTTGAGCCGTGCCGCCACCTGCTCGATGTGGGTCGACTTGCCGGTACCGTGATAGCCCGACACCATGACGCGGCGGTTGAAGGCGAAGCCCGAAAGGATCGCCAGTGTAGTCTGGCGGTCGAACAGATAGTCCGGGTCGATGTCCGGCACATGTTCGGTTGGAACGGAATAGGCCGGCACGACCATATTGGATTCGAAGCCGAACGTCTCCTTCACGGAGACCGTCGTATCCGGCAGGTTGGCAATGTCGCGATCGACCTTGTTCATCTTTGCTCCACTGGCGAAGCCACGCGCTTCACCGGAATTTGTCATCCGCGCGCGGTCTTAAGACCTTTTCCCCGCGGATGAAAGTTGGAAAAAGGTCCCGCAAATGAACGGTTCCTGTCTGGCCCAAAAGCCTGAGGAGCCTGGCAAGCGATGGGCACCGCCGCCCGCGAACGGCCTTCTCCTCAGCAGCGGCCTGCCTGTTTGAGGAGCCGATACGCCTGGATCACCTCGCGGAACCGATCCTCCGATCCCCTGTCGCCGCCATTGGCGTCGGGATGGTGGCGTTTCACCAGCTCCTTGTAGCGTGCCTTGATCGCCTGTCCTGTCGCATCTACGTCAAGACCAAGCGTATCGAGCGCCTTGCCTTCGAGCGGCTTTGCCCTTCGCTCGGCCGGGGATGCATCGGCGCGCTGCTGCGAGAACAGGTTGAACGGATCCCGCATGCGATTGTGGTAGCCCGCCCGCCCGGAGCGCTTCTGCGAAAAGTCCGCCGCGAAGCGCGCGCCACCATTTGAGGACACGGACCAGGTCGGACGGTGGCCTGTGATCGCCTCCTTCTGGAACCGGGCGATCTCGGCTGCCGGGGCACCCGCAAAGTAGTTGAAGCTCTTGTTGTACTCGCGCACGTGATCGAAGCAGAAGCGGAAATACTCTCCTTCGCGCATGCGCCCGACCGGCGCGCGGTGCGTACCCGCCTCCGTGCAGCCGTCCCATTGGCAGGTCGGCGCCTCCGGCTTGGCCTCGGTCATGGGATCGGGGCGCACTCGGATCTTCTCGAAATATTTCGAAAACGTGCTCATTCCAGCTGTTATGGTGCGGTCGTCGGTACGAAACAAGAATTGACTTTTGGGGAAGGTTCACCCTAACCGCTGAATCGCGGATCTGATTGGCCGTCGCCTCCCTCGGGCATCTGGCCAACAGGTGCCTCCCCTCTCAGCGGCCCCAAAGCGTCCTGTCGGAGATATAATGTCGATCCAATCCGATATCGAGGCGAAACTACAAAAAGCCTTCGCGCCTGAGCGGCTTCTCGTCATCAACGAGAGCCATCTTCACGCCGGCCACCATCACGTGGAATCGGGCCACGTGGCCACCTTCGACGGCGAGGGCGAGACGCATATGCGCGTCCGCATCGTCTCGGCGGCCTTCGCCGGCATGAGCCGCGTCGAGCGCCACCGCGCGGTGAACGAGCAGCTTAAGGATGTGCTCAAGGGCGGACTGCACGCGCTCGCCATCGAGCCCGCCGCGCCGGGCGAGCCAACGCGGTGGTGAGGGGCTCAATCTAACCGGCTTTCAGTCACCAGATTGTGGTGACATGCGGATACTCGGTTATCTTTCCGTCCGCAGTCACTAGCGGTGCGCCATATTCTCTCGCCAAGGCTACGATCATCCTGTCGGCTGGATCCGGGTGAAAAATGCCAGGCAGCATCTGGCTCTTGACCGCGACGACGGTATCGACAGGCACGAACCTGAACCCTTCGACCTCTGCGGCGGCCTCCAACCACGCCATGACGTCGACTGAGAGCTCCAGCTTTCCCTTTGTGACAAGCATGGCGATTTCCCAGGCAGAGATCGCTGACGCTACAACCTCTCCTTCAAGCAGTTTCTGCTCGATGATCTCAGATGCTCGACGGGAGAGCTTCGACGGCTTCGGGCTCAACCACCAAATCAGGGCATGAGTGTCTAGGACGATCACTTGAGCGCTTCCCAGTCCTCAAGGCCGACCGGCTCGAACGGATCTTCGTAGCGTATGACGGTCCCACGGAGAAACTCTCGTGGATCGCGCTTCGGTCTGGAATAAGGCCGAACCTCAAGCTTGGGCTCGCCATGATCGGTGATGATCATCGGCTCCCCAGAAGCCTCGATCTCGCGGAAAAACTCCAGCGCCCGCGCTTTGAACTGCGATTTGGAGACGCGATTGGTCATGAAACTCACCTTGCCGAACATAAGAATACGCAGTTGGTGACCAGGGTCAATGACCATGGTCTAGTTGCCTGATCTCTCTGGCCGGATTGATTGTCGACGAGACTTGCGTCAAATGCTCGCGAAACTGCCCTCGCACCCGTTCATCCCAAGATGTCATCTTCCATCCTCCCGTTCCGGGGTCCGCTGTTCATGATCCTGGCGACGGGATCCTATGCGACGAACGATACCCTGATGAAACTCGCCACGGAGGGCCTACCGCCCTACCAGGTGCTGATGATGCGCGGCATCGCGGCGATGATCTGGGGCATGCCTCTCCTCTTCGCGCTCGGCTATGGCGGTCGCATCCGCATGATGTTCGACGCTCAGGTGCTGTCGCGCAATCTGCTCGAGACGATTGCCGTAATGTGCTTCATCGTCGCCTTGGCGAACATGCCGATCGCGGACGCCACGGCGCTCGGCCAGATCACCCCGTTGGTCGTGATCCTCGGCGCATCATTGGCATTCGGCGAGAAGGTCTCGGGGATGACCATGGCGCTGATCAGCCTCGGCTTCGCCGGCGCGCTGATGATAGCCCAGCCCAGCGGAGAGGGCATATCCGTCTACGCGATCCTCGCATTGGCCAACGCGGTGCTCTGCGCCGGGCGCGATCTGGCCGGGCGGCGCATCGGGGCCGACATCCCCGGGATGATCGTCGCCATGTCGGCGGTGGTGATCGTGCTTGCCGGTGCAGCCGGCGGCCATCTCCTGCTGGAGGAATGGCAAGCCCCCGGCTTGCGGCACCTCCTGCTGCTCGCCGGCTCAGGGTTTTTCCTGATCTTCGGCCACTTTTTCATATTCATGGCCTATCGTGTGGGACCGACGGGCGCAGTCGCGCCGTTCTACTACTGCTTCACTGTCTGGGCGGTCATTTCCGGCCTGCTGGTCTTCGGCCATTTGCCCAACACGCTTGCGATCTGCGGCATCGTGCTCGTCGTCGCCAGCGGGCTGCTCATCGTCTATCACGATCGCCGGAGGCGCCGGCTGGCGCCGGTCGCATAGACGCGTCAGCCCGGTTGCAGTCCCTGCTCCGGCGAGTTCGGTTTCGGTAAGGACGGACGAGCGGCGATCGCAGGAGCCGGAGCCAGAACGCCGGCGTCGCTCGCCGCCTTGATCCGGATCCGGGTGATCCGGTTCTTCTCTCGCTTCATGACGGTGAAGCGCTTGCCGTGGAAGGTGAAGGACTGCTTTTCCTCGGGGATCGACTGCGTCTCGTGGATGACCAGACCGGCAATGGTGACCGCCTCGTCGTCCGGCAGGTTCCAGCCGAGCGCGCGGTTGAGGTCGCGGATCGGCACGCTGCCGTCCACCACGACCGATCCGTCGGCTTCCTGCTTCACGCCCTGGACGTCGATGTCGTGCTCGTCTGCAATATCGCCGACGATCTCCTCGAGGATATCCTCGAGTGTGACGAGGCCTTGGACCTCGCCATATTCGTCGACCACGACCGCGAAATGCGTCTTGCGTCTCAGGAAGGCGTTGAGTTGATCCGCCAAACTCGTCGTGTCGGGCACGAACCACGGTTTTGAGGCGATCTTCATGAGGTCGATTTGGGAGAGGTCGTTGCCCGCCTCGCTGAGTGCGCGCGCAAGATCCTTGGCGTGAATGACGCCGACGATGTTGTCGAGCGATCCCCGCCAAAGCGGCATGCGCGTATGCGGGCTCCGTATGATCTCGCGGACGATCGCCTCGACCGGATGGTCGAGATTGATCGAGCGCATGGCCGTGCGATGGACCATCACGTCCGAGACTTCGAGTTCCCGGAGATCGACAAGCGCGCGCAGCCGATCCGCCTGGCGAGTGTCCGCGGCACTTGCGGCGACCTGTTCCTCGGTTCCGGGCGGAAGCTGATCCGGGCGATCCTCGATCGCCTTCAGACGGGTGGCCTGCCCCGCAAAAATGCTGTTGCGAAGCAGCCATGCAATCAGGACCAGCGCGAACGCACCTGCTGCCCCGATCAGGATGCCGGCTATCATCCCTCCAACTGCTCCCTCAGGAAGGCGAGCACCTCTGAGGCGGGCACATCCCTTGCAATGAAGGACTGGCCGATGCCGCGCGTCAGGATGAAGGTCAGCGCCCCCCGCTTCACCTTCTTGTCCTGTGCGATGTAGTCAAGCATCCCCTCGGCGCCCGGAAGCTCCCCCGGAATATCGGAGATGCGCCACGGCAGGCCTACTGCCGCAAGATGCGCCTCCACCCTCTGCGCATCGTCGGGGCTGCAGAGGTTCATCCGGGCCGAGAAGCGATGCGCCAGCGCCATGCCGACCGCCACGCCCTCGCCATGCACGAGCCGGCTGCCGTCATAGGCGGTGGCCGCTTCCAGCGCATGGCCGAAGGTGTGGCCGAGATTGAGAAGCGCGCGGTCGCCGGTCTCGAACTCGTCGCGGGCAACAACGTCCGCCTTGGCACGGCAGGACTCGGCGATCGCATAGGTACGCTCCGACCCGCCCGAGAACACGGCGCGCCAGTTCTTCTCCAGGAAGGCGAAGAAATCCGGCCGGTCGATCAGCCCGTACTTCGCCACTTCCGCATAGCCTGCTCGGAACTCGCGCTCGGGCAGCGTGTCGAGGACGTTCACGTCCGCCAGCACCAGCCGCGGCTGCTGGAAGACGCCGACGAGGTTCTTGCCGTGGGCGGTGTTGATGCCGGTCTTTCCGCCGACCGATGAATCGACCTGGGCCAGCAGCGATGTGGGGACCTGCACGAAATTCATGCCGCGCCGGATGATCCCGGCAGCGAAGCCGGCCAGATCGCCGATGACGCCGCCGCCCAGCGCGATCACCGCGTCGCCGCGCTCGAGTCGGGCCGCCAGCACCTTGTCCACGACCTCCTGAAGAGCAGCGAAACTCTTGGTCTTCTCGCCCGGCGCAAGCACGATCGGCGTAGCCGCAATTCCGGAATTCTCCAGGCCGGCCGTCATGGTCGACAGATGCCGAGCGGCGACATTCTCGTCGGTCACGACGGCCGCCCTCACCTTCGGCAGGCGGGCGGCGATCTCCTCACCGACGCGCTCCAGCAGGCCGGGGCCGATCAGGATGTCATAGCCACGCTCGCCAAGCGCAACGCGAACAGTATCCACGGCCTCGCCCGTCATTCCGCCGGCCTTTCTTCTTCGTTTATCCTCGGCTCGGCGAGGTGGGCGGCGAGTGCTTCAAGGACTTCGTTCACGATCACTTCCTTGCGCTCGTCGCGCGAATTCACCGTCACATCTGCCAGCGCATAGGTGGGATAGCGCTCGTGCATCAGCCGCTCCAGCGTGCCGCGCGGGTCTGCGGTCTTCAGGAGCGGCCGGTTCTGCTTCTTGGCCACTCGTGGGAAGAGCACGTCGAGTTCGGCGTTGAGCCATACCGAAATGCCGTGCTCCGCGATCATCGCCCGCGTCTGCGCGTTCATGAATGCGCCTCCGCCCGTCGACAACACCTGCGGGCCGCCCTCCAGCACACGGTGGATGACACGCTGCTCGAGTGCGCGGAACTCCGGCTCGCCATAGCGCTCGAACAGTTCCGGGATCGTCATCCGCGACACCGATTCGATTTCCTGGTCGCTGTCGATGAAGGGAAGTCCAAGGGCCGTCGCAACCTTGCGCCCAATCGCCGTCTTTCCGGCGCCCATCAGACCGACAAACACGATCGAGCGCCGCCCGAGCATCTCGGTCAGGCGGGGCGGGGCGTCTATCGGCGAGAGGGCTTCCTCCGTGTCCATCTGCTCCTCTTGGCGTTCGCCGCGTTACGGCATGAATGCCGGATCGCGTCAAGCGCAGGTGCCATCGGCGGTTAGTGCACTTGAACTCGTGCGGTGCAGAAAGATAAGGAAGGCTACCTTGCTTGCGTGCGGAGAGCCCCTGCCGGTGATGATGCCCACCGTCTCCCGATTTCTTGTGCGGCTCGCCATCCTGGTGGCCATTGCCTATGCGGTGATGCTCGGGCTCGCTTACTTCGTGAAGCCGCACCAGGGCGAAATGACGGTCGATGTCCCGCTCGACAAGGTGAAGTCGGGCTCCAATCTGTGAGAGGATCGGTTCGCATCGAGGCGTTTCTCGAAATGATGAGCGCCGAGCGCGGCGCATCGGAGAACACGCTGGCGTCCTATCGCCGGGATCTCGAGGACGCCGACGAGGAAATCGGCAACATTGCCAATGCCGGCACGGAGGCGCTTCGCGCCCATCTCTCGAGCCTGGCGACGCGCGGATTTGCCTCGACCTCGCAGGCGAGAAAACTCTCTGTCCTGCGTCAGTTCTTCAAGTTCCTCTATGCCGAAGGGCTTCGTTCCGACGATCCGACCGGAACGCTGGACGGCCCGCGCCGTGAGCGCGCCCTGCCGAAGACGATGAGCGAGGCCGAGACCTCGCGTCTCCTCGACCAGGCCGCCCAGGAGGCAGCGGAGAAGCCCGACGACTTGGCCAGCCTCCGGCTGCATGCGCTAGTCGAGGTGCTTTACGCCACCGGGCTTCGCGTTTCCGAACTGGTCAGCCTGCCGGTGTCGGTCGCCGCCCGGGACGAGCGCTTCTTCGTAGTGAAGGGCAAGGGCAACAAGGAGCGGCTCGTGCCGCTCTCGCCCAAGGCCAGGCAGGCTATGCGCGCCTGGCAGGAGGCAAGGACCGCGCATCCGGCCTTCGCTGGCAGTCCATACCTGTTCCCGGCTGCTTCCGAGACCGGCTGCCTGCCCCGGCAGGTCTTTGGCCGCGAACTGAAATCCCTCGCCGCCCGGGCGGGGATTGCTTCGGCCAAGATATCGCCGCACGTCATCCGCCATGCCTTCGCGAGCCATCTGCTGCAGAACGGCGCCGACCTTCGCGCGGTTCAGCAACTGCTCGGCCATGCCGACATCTCGACGACACAAATCTATACGCATGTGCTGGAAGAGCGGCTCGTCCGCCTCGTCAACGACCATCATCCGCTTGCCGATAAACCGCTCTGACGGTATGTGGAGGCGGATTTCAGCGGCTTCAGGCCGTCCGCCCCATCCTCCCGGCCCACCTCGACGGGCTCGCAAGTCCGAGAGCGCATGTACAATTATCTCGATTTTGAAAAGCCGGTCGCCGACCTCGAAGGGAAGATCATCGAACTCAAGAAACTCGCCGAAAACGGCGAGGCGGTCGACGTCGCCGAGGAGATCAGTCGGCTCGAGAAGCGGTCCAAGGACGCGCTGCGCGACATCTACCGCGCGCTGACCCCCTGGCAGAAGGTGCAGGTCGCGCGCCATCCCGACCGGCCGCACTGCGTCGACTACGTGAAGAAGTTGATCACCGACTTCACCCCGCTAGCAGGCGACCGGGCGTTTGGGGACGACCATGCGATCATCGCCGGTTTCGGCCGCTTCAAGGGTGAGCCCATCGCCGTGCTTGGCCAGGAGAAAGGCTCCGACACCAAGAGCCGGCTGAAGCACAATTTCGGCTCGCCTCGGCCGGAAGGCTACCGCAAGGCGGTGCGCGTGATGGAACTCGCCGACAGGTTCGGCATACCCGTTCTGACGCTGGTGGACACGGCAGGCGCCTATCCGGGTGTCGACGCCGAGGAGCGCGGTCAGGCGGAAGCGATCGCCCGGTCGACCTCGGCCTGCCTCGCGCTCAAGGTTCCCTCGGTTTCGGTGGTGATCGGCGAAGGCGGCTCCGGCGGCGCGATCGCCATCGCAACCGCAAACCGCGTGTTCATGCTGGAGCATTCGATCTATTCGGTGATCTCGCCGGAAGGCGCGGCCTCGATCCTTTGGCGGGACACGACGCGCTCGAAAGACGCGGCCGTCTCGATGAAGATCACCGCGCAGGATCTGCTCGAGATGAAGATCATCGACGGTATCGTGGCCGAACCGACCGGCGGGGCACACCGCAGCCCGGATCTCGTGATCGCCGCGACAGGAGACGTGGTCGAAAAGACCCTCGCCGAATTCGCTGGCGCCAACATCGACTTCCGGGAAGACCGGCGCGAGAAGTACCTGGCGATCGGGCGAACCCTTTAGATCTTTGCCTTACTGGACCAGGTCAGGATTTCGCCATAAATTTGCCCCGCCTTTGCGGGCATTCAGATTCCGGCTAAGACCTGGGGCAGTAAGCATTCATCAAGCATAGCCGCCCTATGGTCCGACTGATTCGGCCGCCAGAGGGGGCCGGGCTTTATGGGGACGTCGCCGAAGATTATGCCGAAGCTTGCCAAATATCTTCGCGCCGGCTTGATCGTTGCCGCATTGGGCATCGCCGGCTGCACCGAATCCGCCCTCGACAACATCGCCAAGGGTAATGCCGAAGCGCCGCTTCCGCCGCGCCTCGTGCAGGTCATGCAGACGAAGGGCATGAACAAGGGCTCGCCGATCCTGGCGCGCGTCTTCAAGGAAGAAGGCGTGCTCGAGATCTGGAAGCAGAAGACGAACGGCCGCTACGATCTTCTGGCGTCTTACGAGATCTGCAAGATGTCGGGGAAACTCGGCCCGAAGTTCATCGAGGGTGACCGGCAGTCTCCGGAAGGCTTCTACACCGTTCGCCCCGCGCAGATGAACCCGAACTCGAACTATCATCTGGCCTTCAACATCGGCTACCCGAACGCCTTTGACCGGGCGCATGGCCGTACCGGCAGCAACCTGATGGTTCATGGCGCCTGCTCCTCGTCCGGCTGCTTCTCGATGAATGACGCGCAGATCACCGAGATCTACGCGCTTGCCCGAGAATCCTTCCGCGGCGGCCAGACCGAGTTCCAGGTGCAGTCGTTCCCGTTCCGCATGACGGCGCAGAATATGGCGCGCTATCGCGACGACCCCAACTACGAGTTCTGGCAGAACCTCAAGGACGGCTACGATCATTTCGAGATCACCAAGGTGCCGCCGAAGGTGGACGTCTGCGAGAAGCGCTATGTCTTCAACGCGGTGACCGCCGACGGCGCCACCTTTTCGCCGACCGCCACCTGCCCCGCCTTCACCCAGCCTGACTCGCTGAAGGTGGCCTACCAGTCGTATAAATCGACCTACGACGCCGCCTTCACGAGCATGCTCGGCTCCGGGAAACAGGCTGCGCCGAAACCGACGATCGGCGGACTCGACGAGGCAAAAGTCGTCGCGGAATGGACGAGGAAGCGGGCGCGCGGCGAGCGCGTCGCCATCGAGCCGCCGAGCCTCGGGGCGGATGGGTCGGTCGTCCAGACGACTACCCGGATGGGACGCATAGATTCGCCGCTGGGGCGCAAGATGGCGGAACGCGAGGCGACGGAGGCTGCCAAGAAGGAGGCTGCCGCGCAAAAGGCCGCCGATAGAGCCGCCCAGATTGCCGCGGCCGAACTCGCCAAAGCCCCGAAGCCGGAGCCCGCGCCTGCGCCGGTTGCGGCACCAGTCGAGGCTTACGCCCAGCAGCCGGGGATGCTGGGCCGGATGGGCAAGCGGCTTTCCGACTTGTTCGGCAGTTGAGCCTCTCGGAGCGATAGAGGCTGCCAGCAGTTCGGCGCCTGAACTTACCGGCGCACTTACCGCATGAACCCGGGAATGCCGAGCGGATTGTCCTCGATCGCCGCGCGGTCCGGCGTGTCGACCGAGGGCTCGCTGGTCACGATCGCGAACAGTCGCCTGACATAGTCTTCCGGCATGTCCATGGTGATCAGCACCAGGCGCACGCCCCTCCCCTCATCCGGCCAAGTTGGCAGCCGTGCCGGGGGATGCAGCGTGCGCTGCACGGCATGGACGACCAGCGGGCGTGAGGGATCTTCGCGAAGCTCGATAATCCCCTTCATCCTGAGTACCTTGTCCCCGTGCACCGAGAGCAGCAGGTCGAGGAACATCTCGATCGCCGAATACGGCACCGGCTGGGGATGCACCAGCGAGAACGATCTTACGCGCTCGTCGTGGACCGAGCCGGCGTGGCCGTGGTCGTTATCATGGTGATGGTCGCCGTGGTCGTGGTGATGGTGGTGCTCGCCGCCGCTTGCCGCCTCCCCCAGCCAGCGGCGCACATCCGCCGTCTTGGTCGCGGGATCGTAGAGGCCGCATGCCAGCAAGCCGGCGCCCGTGGCTTGCTGGTCGCGCACGTCGAGGATCGCGGCGTTCGGATTGATGTCGCGCAGCCGCCGCTTCAGCGGCTCCAGCGTGTCCTGATCGGCGAGATCCGCCTTGGTGATCACGAGCCGGTCCGCGACCGCGACCTGCTTCACCGCTTCGACATGGGCGTCGAGCGTCGCCTCCGCATTCACCGCATCAACTAGGGTTATGACACCGTCGAGCCGAAAAGCCTGCACCAGCACGGGATGCGCCATGATCGACTGCAGGACCGGCGCGGGATCGGCCAGCCCTGTCGTCTCGATCACCACGCGCGACAGCCTTTCGATTCGCCTTGTCTGAAGACGGTCGATCAGGTCTGCCAGCGTGTCCACCAGTTCGCCGCGCACGGTGCAGCACAGGCACCCGTCGGAGAGTTCTATGATCCCGTCGGAAGCGCGCTCCACCAGCAGGTGGTCGATCGCGACCTCGCCGAACTCATTGACGATCACCGCGGTGTCCTTGAGTTCCGGATCGCGCAGCAGCCGGTTGAGGAGCTTCGTCTTCCCGGCACCCAGAAATCCGGTGAGCACCGAGACGGGGATGGGGAATTGATTCACGGATAAAGCCTATTGCACGCGCGATTCGCCGTCGCCCTGGCCGACTGCCGTCACGGTCGGCGGCGGCAGGTCCGGCCGCCAGGTTGGGATCGGTACATCGGCTCGCTTTTCGGCCTTGGACTCCGCCTCGGCTGCCGCCAATGCCTCCGAAAGAGCCTTTGCCATCGGTCCGGTTGCTCCCCCGAGCTCGATCTTCACCAGTTGCCGCGGGCGCGAAAAGTCGCTGAGCAGGCTCGCCGCCTTGGCAGGGGCACGCCCCGCCTTGATGTCGGCCTGAAGCTGCTTCTGCTTCTTCGCCTTGGCTTCGCGTCCCTGCTTGGTGCACAACTGGTTGGTCATGTCCGAGGGAGCAATCGGCTGCGCTGCGCTGGTCTTCAACTCCTGAAGCAGCGGCCCGCTGTTGGGGGCTGAGCCGAAGCCCTGCGTCAGCAACTGCGCCGCCTTTTCGTCGCGATCGTCGACCGACTCCCCACCGAGCACGACTGCCATCAGCGTGCGCCCGTTGCGGGTTGCCGAGGCGACGAGATTGAAGCCGGACGGACAGATATAGCCTGTCTTCATGCCGTCCGCTCCCTCGAAGCGGCCGATCAGGTTGTTGTGGTTGGGCATCTGCTTCCCGGCGGCGAGCAGGCCCTCGAGCGAGAAGTATTTCGAATGCTGAGGGAACTCGCGACGAAGCGCGGCCGCCAGAATCCCGATATCCCGCGCCGATGTATACTGCCCCTCGTCGTGCAGTCCGTGCGGGTTCACCCAATGCGAGTCGGTCATACCGAGCCGGCGCGATTCCGCGTTCATCCGCTGCGCGAACGCAGCCTGCGAACCGGCAATGCTTTCGCCGATCGAGTGGGCGACGTCGTTGGCCGACTTGACCATGATGATTTTCAAGGCGTTGTCGAGCGTCAGCTCCGATCCGACGGGATACCCCATCTTGCTGGGCGGCAGCTTGGCGGCCAGCTTCGAGATAAGGACGGGGGACGACAAGCTGACCTCGCCGGCCTGTACCGCGCGAAAGGCCACATAGGCGGTCATCAGCTTGGTGAGCGAGGCCGGATACCAGCGATGCAGGGCATCATCGCTTTCAATGACGCGGCCGGTGCCCAGGTCGAAAAGGATCGAGGGGTTGGCCGCGGCAGGGCCCATGGGAGCCAAGGTTGAGCCGGCGGTGCACATAAGGACGGTGGCTAAGACGGAAAATCGGCTGATCATCGTTATTGAAATAGCCTCTTGCCGGAATCGATCTCAGATCAATAAGCTTATGCGACCGCGTCGCGCTTGGTCGGAGCGCATGAAGCCTGCTGCGCCGGGCCGTGCTATTTAGCCTATGTGACGCCATGAAGGCAAAGCTGCCCGGAGGTAAATAGTTCCGGGCCTTGAAATGTGAGCAGGACTTTCAACGACATGCCTATTCTGAACCGGGCCGCCGAGATGCAGGACGAGATCGCGGGGTGGCGCCGCCACCTGCACCAGAATCCTGAACTGAACTACGACGTCTTCGAAACGGCTCGCTTCGTCGCCGAGAAGCTCAGGGAGTTCGGCTGCGACGAAGTCGTCACCGGCCTGGGCCGCACCGGCGTGGTCGGCGTCATCAAGGGCCGGCGGGGTGATGGCTCGACCGTCGGGCTGCGTGCCGACATGGACGCACTGCCGATCACCGAAGCCGTCGAGCGGCCGCACGCGTCGCGTACGCCCGGCAAGATGCATGCCTGCGGTCATGACGGGCACACCGCAATGCTCCTCGGCGCGGCGAAGTATCTTGCCGAAACGCGGAATTTTGCGGGTTCCGTCGCGGTGATCTTCCAGCCCGCCGAGGAGGGCGGCGGCGGCGGCCTGGCGATGGTGCAGGACGGTCTGATGGAGCGTTTCGGGATCGAGAAGGTGTTCGGCATGCACAACATGCCCGGCCTGCCCGTCGGCGAATTCGCGATCCGGCCCGGCCCGATCATGGCGGCGACCGCCGAGTTCACGATCACCATAAAGGGACGGGGCGGCCACGCGGCCCTGCCGCATCAGGCCATCGACCCCATCGTGATCGCGAGCCATCTCGTGATCGCCCTGCAGACCATTGCCTCGCGGACCACGGATCCGGCCGATTCGATCGTCGTCACGGTCACCAAGTTCCACGCCGGCGACGCCTACAACGTGATTCCCGAACATGCCCAGATTGCCGGCACCGTGCGCAGCCTGCGCAAGGAGGTCGCCGCTACGGCGCGCGACAGGATGAGGGCGATCTGCGAGGGTGTCGCGGCTACCTTCGGCGCATCGGTGGAGTTCGATTTCGATTCCAACTACCCCGTCACCGTCAACGATGCCGAGCAGGCGGTCTTCGCCGGGGACGTCGCCGCCTCTGTCGCCGGAGACCCGCAGGTCCACCGTGCCATCCCGGCGCTGATGGGCGGCGAGGATTTTTCCTACATGCTGGAGAGCCGCCCCGGCGCCTTCATCTTCATCGGCAACGGTGACAGCGCCAACCTCCACCACCCCGCCTATGACTTCAACGACGAGGCCATACCTCACGGTGTCAGCTACTGGGTGAGGCTGGCGGAAACGGCGCTGGCTTAGCTTCGTCATCCCGGAAGCCGCGAGGAGCGAAGCGACAAGCGGTTATCCGGGATCCATTCCGGTCGGCCGAAAGGTTACGGAATGGATCCCGGGTCTGCGCACTCGCTTTACTCATGCTCCGCCCGGGATGACGGGCGCTCGGTCCGGTCTTGTCAAAACGCCGCCAGCCGGGAAAACGTAGGCGCCTACTCCTCTTCCTTCCAGGCTGCCCCCAGAACTCTCAGCCAGTTCTCGCGGCAGATTTTGGCGAGTTCCGCCTCGCCGTAGCCGGCATCCTGCAGCGCTTTGACAAGGTTCTGCAATCCGGCTGCATCGCCGATCTCGGCGGGAATGGTGGCGCCGTCGTAATCGGAGCCGATCGCTACGGAGTCTATCCCGAGCCGCTCGACCAGATAGTCGATGTGCCGGACGAGTACCGGGAGTGGCGTATTGGGATTGTCGCCGCCATCGGATCTCAGCATGGTCACCGCGAAATTCAGCCCTACCAGTCCCTGACTTTCCCGTATCGCATCCAGTTGCCGGTCGGTGAGGTTGCGGGCGACCGGCACCAGCGCATGCGGGTTGGAATGGCTGGCGACCAGCGGCTGCTCGCTGATCGACGCAACATCCCAAAAGCCCCTTTCGGTGATGTGGGAGAGGTCGATGAGGATGCCCAGGCGATTACACGCACGCACCAGGTTCTTGCCCGCTTCGGTCAGCCCTGGACCCGTGTCTGGGCTCATGGGGAAGGCGAAGGGCACTCCGTGGCCGAAGATGTTCGGGCGACTCCACACCGGGCCGAGCGATCGCAGGCCGGCTTCATGGAAAAGATCCAGCGCATCCAGGTCGGGCCCGATCGCCTCGCAGCCTTCCATGTGGAGCACGGCCGCGAATGTGCCTGTCGCCATCGCGTCTCTGATCTCCACCGTATTCCGGCAAAGCTTCCATGCGCCGGCACGTTCGAGGCGGAATGCGATCGAGGCCATCTCGATAGCAATGTCGAGGGATGGTCCACGCGGGACCGGTTCTGCAAGCGGCGTCCGGTAGCTGCCGTCGCGGCCCGGCCGATCGACGCGCAGGTCGCCGGAAGGGATGAACATCGCGCAGATGCCGCCCGCGAGACCGCCCTCAGCCGCGCGTGGCAGGTCTATATGGCCACCCGACGCCTCCTGGATGAACTCGGAGATCGGCTCGAAGCCGCTCCTCTGCCTCTGCCACAATTTCAGGAGGACGTCGTTGTGTCCGTCGAAAACCTGCTGCATGGGATTCCCTGGTTGGTCAGAGGTCGCCTGCCGGCGATTGCCAGTGGAACCTGACGTGATGCGCGGCGTCGCGCCAGTCACTCCCCGTCTTCACCGCTGATCCAGACGGTAGGATCCACCTTCTTCTGCGTCGTGCCATCGACGAATACCCACCACCCGGCATCGCTGTCATCCCAATCTCCGCCGGTCCTACGCATGCGCTCCAGCGAGCGGTACTGTCCGATGGATTCATTCTCCTGGCCATCGGCATCGGTCCAAACGATCCTCACCTTGCTACCGTCCATCGGCGCCGTCGAAATGGGTCTTCTGGTCAGCAAAATCGCCTCCTCGCGCTTCCGCCGATCATCGCGCGTCGGCGTCCGTATGGCAAACGCAGTTCGCTGCCCCACGGCTCCCCAAGATCTGAGCTTCACCACGCCTTTTATGGTTAGCTGATCGTTAATGGTTCTCCCCTACCAGTGCGCAGGGGAGGAAGGCGGCTGCTCGCCTGGGTGGGGTCGGAACGCGATGAAGCTGGGAGAAGGGGGAGGTCCAGCCTCTCCGTGCAGGAACGAATCAAGTACCCTGAAGCTGGCCGGTGTCGCCGGATGCCCGGCCCTCGATCTGTCCTTGGAGGAAGCTGAGGAGATCGTCGAGGCATCGGCGGACTGGATCTGGGAAACCGATCCCGAGCTTCGCTTCTCCTGGCTCTCCTACGGCCATCAGCAACAGACGGGAATCGATCCGTCGAAGGTGCTCGGCCGCTTCCGGCTCGACTCCCTCGTTCAGCTCGCGGCCCGCAGTAAGGGCGCCGCGCGTCATATGCAGGACCTGCAGGCGCGCAGGCCGTTTCGCGATTTCGTCTACGAGTTGAAGGGCGCGCAGCCCGACTGCCGCTGGATTTCGGTCACCGGGTATCCGAGGTTCAACCCGGAAGGCCGCTTTCTCGGCTACCGCGGTACGGCCCGGAACATCACCAGCCTCGCTGTCTCCTTGAGCGAGCTTGCCGCTGCAATGGGCGACGCTCCCCCGCCGAAACCCACAGCTCCAGGCGGGGACTCGAGCGCCGCCGCAACGGTCGGGAAATGTACCGACACCGAACTCGAAATGAAGCGCGCCGCGCTCGATGAGGCGAACGAGAGGACGGAGCGCCTGCTTTTCGACCTGCAGCGGACGATCGATTCGCTCGACCTCGGCGTGGTCCTGCTCGACGCCGACCTAAATGCCGATATCATCAACAAGGCATTCTACAGGATCTGGAACCTGCCGGAGGGCGCAGTTCCGGTGGGATCGCCCTTCAGGGCACTGTTGGATATCGACCGTAAGAACAACCCTCACATCGCGGACGCGCGCTGGGAGGACTATGTGGCCAGCCGGCTCGCCGAGATCCGCGCCGGCGACATCGCTCCGTGCGAATTGGAGCGCGACGGCACGACCGTGGTGTATGCGGTCACTGCTCTGTCAGGCGGCAAGCGGTTGGTCTCGTACTTCGACATCACCGAGATGAAGGAGCGTGAACGCGAACTGGCCGAAATCCATGAGAGGTCGCGGCTCGCCGAGGCGGTCATCGACAGCATCAAGGATCCGATCTTCGCCAAGGACAGGGAGCTCAGATATGTCCTGGTGAACAAGGCGTTCGCCACGCTCCACGATGTCTCGCCGCAATCCATGATTGGCAAGCGAAGCGAGTATTTCAACGACGACTCGGAGTCGGCGCGCTTCGAAAGCGCCGAGCGGAGTGTCCTCGAGACCGGCGAGCCCTTCGAGGCCGAAGAGGACCTGGAGATCACCGGTGTTGGCCGTTCGCGGATCGTACGCAAGACTCGGGTGCAGACCGGGAATGGCAATCAGTACGTCGCCGGATTTCTTCTCGACGTGACCCAACTGAAGTCGCGCGAGAATTCGCTGCGCGAATCGATGCGCCAGATCGAGCTCTATCGACGCGTCCTCGACGAGCTCCCGGTCTCGACCAACATCAAGACTTCCGATCTTAGGATCGAATATGTGAACAAGGCCTGGTGCGCGCTGACCGGCTTCTCCAAGGAAGAGGCATCCGGCAAGACTGACCGGGACTTGTTCGGGGCCGGCGAGGCAGAGGGGTTCTCCTCGGACGACCAAAAGGTTGCCGTCGAGGGCAGGAGCGTCGAGACGGAAGAGGCCGTCACCCATCGCGACGGCACGGTCCGCGAGGTGATGACCCGCAAGAACCGGCTCGTGATCGATGACGGAACGATGCGCCTGTTCGCCTCCAGTACGGACATAACGGAGATCAAGGCGCGCGAGGCGCAGCTGAAGGAGAGTCTGCGCGAGAACGAGATCTTCCGCAGCATGATCGACAACGTCCCTGTCGCGATCTACGCCAAGAAGGAAGACTTCAGGCTCACTTATGTGAACAAGGGCTGGTGCGAACTCACCGGCTTTTCCAGGGACGATGCGGTAGGCCGGACCGATCTCGAAATCTTCGGTGCGGATGGGGGCCTGATGGCTGATGCCGATCGCGCCGTCTTGGCATCCGGCGAAATGGTCGAGACCGAGGAGGTGGTGAACGAGGCGGACGGCTCCGTCCGCCATCAGGTGGCCCGAAAGGCCGCCTTCGCCGCATCGGACGGCTCTCGCCACCTGATCGGCTCCACCGTCGACGTGACGGAACAGAAGCGGCGTGAGCAGGAGTTGCGCGATGCCCAGCGCCGCGCCGTGCTTGCCGACCGTGCCAAGTCCGAGTTTTTGGCAAACATGAGCCACGAGATCCGCACCCCGATGAACGGCGTGCTCGGCATGGCCGAACTGCTCGCCCGGTCCGAACTCGACGCCAAGCAGAGGACCTTCACCGACATCATCGTCAAATCGGGCAACGCGCTCCTCACCATCATCAACGACATCCTCGATTTCTCGAAGATCGATGCCGGCGAGCTTGTCCTCGATCCGGCTCCCTTCAACCTCTCGGAGGCGATCGAGGACGTGGCGACGCTTCTGTCCACCCGCGCCAAGGAGAAGGACCTCGAGTTGATCGTCCGGGTCGCGCCCGAGATCGAGGACGCCTATGTCGGCGATGTCGGCAGGATCCGGCAGATCGTCACCAACCTTATCGGCAACGCGATCAAGTTCACCGAACGCGGTCACGTCCTCGTCGAGGCAACTGCCTCCAACGGCGACGATGGCACCAATCTGCGCGTGGCTGTGAAGGACACCGGCATCGGCATTCCGGCGGACAAGCTGGACCTGGTGTTCGAGAAGTTCAGCCAGGTGGATGCTTCCTCCACCCGCCGGCACGAAGGCACCGGCCTTGGGCTGGCCATCACGTCTCGTCTGGTGGCCATGATGGGCGGCAAGGTTGGCGTTGGGAGCAAGGAGGGCGAAGGATCGGCCTTCTGGTTTACCCTTGCACTGCCACGCAGCGACAAACCGAAGGTGCAGAAGATGGTCCCGATCGATGTGACCGGCGCCCGCATCCTGATCGTCGACGACAATGCGGTCAACCGCACCATCATGATGGAGCAAATGGCGAGTTGGAACTTCGACGCCTGCGCCGCATCCAGTGCCGCTGAAGGGTTGGAAGTCCTTAAGGCGGCAGCGCGCTTCGGCCTGACCGTCGACTGCGTGCTGCTCGATTACCAGATGCCCGGCATGTCGGGGCTCGAGATGGCCCGCGTCGTTCGCCAGACACCATCCGTGGCCGAGACGCCGATCGTCATGTTGACCTCGGTGGATCAGTCGCTCGGGGTGGGAGCCGTGCGGGAGGCGCTGATCCAGGCGCAGCTCACGAAGCCGACCCGATCCTCGGCCTTGCTCGAGACGCTGGTCGCCACGATCCAGGCCGACCGCCATCGCCGTGGCCGCTCTCCGGGCGCCGAGTTCGAGCCGCGGAGTGCTCCCTCTAGGACAGAAGCGCCGAGCGGGAACATCGCCCAGGCGCAGCCGATCCAAAGCCTCAAGCCTCAGCAGCCGAAGCCTTCCGAGATGAAGAACGACCCGCACCGCGTCGACATCCTCGTCGCAGAGGACAACGAGGTGAACCAACTGGTTTTCACCCAGATTCTCGCCGAGACCGGGCTGACCTTCCAGATCGTCTCCAACGGCCGGCTCGCCGTCGAGGCATTCGCCAAGATCCGACCCACCATGGTGCTGATGGACGTCTCCATGCCGGAGATGAATGGCCTGGAGGCGACCGGCGCCATCCGCGCCATGGAAGCCGAATGGGGGACGCGCACGCCGATCGTCGGGGTGACCGCTCATGCGCTGAAGGGCGATCGCGAGCGCTGCATCGATGCCGGCATGGACGATTATCTGCCCAAGCCGATCAGCCCCAAGGCCTTGCAGGAGAAGATCGACCGGTGGTCGCGCGCTTCGAATGCAGGGGCCGCGCGGAGTCCCTGAACCGCGCCGCATCTCCCAGCACGCTCCGCCACCCAACCGATTCTTAACGGGTGGCGAATAGACCCTTCGATGAACGGCGGGATCGGAGAGTAAATCGCGTGCGCTTTTCCGCGGCGTCGACAGCCGAAAGGCTTCTGCCGGAGCGCCTCGCGCTCCGCCTGCGGCCTTTGGTCGACCGGATCGACGAGATCGTCTTCGATCCCGGCGAGCGCGGCGAAGCAAGCCGTATGTCCCTGATCGCCTTCACCATTCGCGTTGTCAGCGCAGCGATCGCATTTGTCAGCCAGGTGCTGCTGGCACGCTGGATGGGCGGCTTCGAGTACGGGATCTTCGTGCTCGTCTGGACCGCGATGGTGATCGCCGGCAGCGTCGCATGCTTCGGCTTTCACACCTCGGTGATCCGCTTCATCCCCGAATACCGCGACAAGGGCATGCTGGCCGAACTGCGCGGGGTGCTGCTCACAAGCCGACGTCTGGTCCTGTTCCTGTCGACCGGGCTCGCCCTTGTCGCAATGGCTGCGGTATGGCTGGCGTCCGACCGGATCGAACCCTACTACGTCGTGCCCTTCATCCTCGGCCTGTTCTGCGTGCCGATGATCGCGCTCTCGGATCTCTTGCAGGGGGTGGCGCGCGCCTATTCCTGGGGCATTTCGGCGCTCGCGCCAACCTACATCACCCGCCCGGTCCTGATCCTAGCCTTCATGGCCGGCGCGCTCGCACTCAGCTATCCGCCGACCGCCGAAATCGCCATCTGGTCAGCGATCCTCGGCACCTATGCGACGACCATCATCCAGCTTGCCGAGACGACCGCCGACGTCGATGCCAAGCTACCGCCCGGGCCGCGGACCGTTCATCTCAGGACCTGGATCATCGTTTCCCTGCCGATCTTCCTGATCGAGGGCTTTTCGTTCCTGCTCACGAATGCCGACGTGCTTATGGTCGGCCTCTTCCTGCCGCCGAATGAGGTCGGCATCTATTTCGCCACGGTGAAGACCCTCGCCCTAGTCCATTTCGTCTATTTCGCCGTGAAAGCCGGCGTCGCCCAGCGCTATTCGCAGTTCGCTCACGGAGACAAGGAGCGGCTGGCCGAATTTGCACGGGAGACCGCCGCATGGACCTTCTGGCCGTCGCTGCTGATGGGCGGCGCCGTGCTGCTCATCGGCGACTTCATGCTGAAGCTGTTCGGGCCGGGCTTCGAGGCGGGCTATCCGCTGCTCTTCCCGCTGGTGTTCGGGGTGGTCGCCCGCGCCTCGGTGGGTCCGAGCGAAAGCCTCCTCACCATGAGCGATCATCAGAACATATGTGCCGTGATCTATGCTGTAACGCTGGTGGTGAACGTCGCGCTCAGCGTGATCCTCATTCCCCGCTTCGGCCTCTGGGGCGCCGCCTTCGCCAATGCGGCCTCGATGACGTTCGAGGCGGCGGTGCTGTCCTTCACCGCCTGGCGCAAGCTTGGGATTGTCATGATGATCCTCCTGCCGCCGCTCCGTTCCCGGAGGGCTTCCTGATGGCCGCACAGCCTCTGCTGGAGGAAATCAGCGGCGGACCGGCGGGCACCATGATCTCAGGCCTCGCCGGCCTCGAGAGCCGTGTCGCCCTGCCTGCGCAGGAAGAGCGGATCGAACTGCGGCAGAAGCTGCGCCGCCTCAGCATCTACCCGGCATCCGCCGGGTTTTCGCTGGTCGAGGAACTGGACTTCCTCTGCGCCCGCACCATCGAGCCCAACATCTTCTTCAATCCGCATTTTCTCGCTCCCGCGATGCCACGCCTCGAAGACCGCGAGGTGCGGTTGGCGGTGATCCGCGACGGCGGCGAGGACAAATCCCGCCTGCGGCTGCTCGTGCCGTTCTCAGTCGAAAAACCCAGCGTGCCTCTCGGCGTGTCGATCATGCGGACCTGGGCCAGTCCGTTCGGTCCGCTCGGCATACCGCTGCTCGACCGCGACGATCCCGCAGGCGTGGTCGACGATTTCCTCGACATTTTGGCGAGGCCACATCTGAAGCTGCCGAGGGTCCTCGTGCTGCCGGAGATGCGCCTGGACGGACCGGCGGCGACTATGATCGCCTCAGTCGCCGACGCCCGCGGACTGCCCACAGATCTCACCGCGGTGATGCACCGGCCCTTCCTGAAGAGCAATCTCGACGGCGAGACCTATCTCAAGAACTCGCTGAAGTCGCATCACTACCGTGAATTCTGCCGCACGAAGCGCCGGCTCGCCGAGAAGGGCGCGCTGGAGTATGTGGTCGCGCGGGGGGAGGACGAGGTCCGCGATGGGCTGGAGGCCTTCCTCACCCTTGAGGCCTCCGGCTGGAAGGGACGCCAGCGCACGGCAATGGCGATCGACCGCTACCGCGCCGCCTTTGCCCGTGAAGCCGTGCACGGCTTGGCCGAGCAGGACAAATGCCGCATCCACCTGCTAACCCTGAACGGAGAGCCGATCGCCAGCCTTGTCGTCTTCGTTGAGGGGGGCATGGCCTATACCTGGAAGACGGCCTACGACGAAGCCTATTCCGCCTATTCGCCCGGCACGCTGCTGATGATCGAGGTCACCAAACAGCATCTCGAGGATCCCAACATCGAGGCCACCGATTCCTGCGCGGTCCCGGATCATCCGGTGATGAGCCGCCTGTGGACGGAACGGCGCAGCATGGGAACGATGATCATAGGGCTGACGCCCAATTCGGATCGGCTGGTGCGTCAGGCCGCGTCGCAGTTGCACCTTTACCGGCAGACGCGCAACATGGCGCGCATTCTCCGCAATCGCATCAAGGGAATACTGAAGCGTTAGGCGGCCCGGACCGGGGTGCGTCGAAATCGTCCTCGGCCCTGCCCTCGGGACTCTTTCATCCCAGCCCTTCGGCCTTGGCGCGCTCTCGAAAAATCCGCCTGATCACCTTGCCTGTCGTAGTCAGCGGCATGGAATCCACGAACGCGACCTCGCGCGGATATTCGTGCGCCGAAAGCCGCTCGCGCACCCAGACCTTGATCTCGCCGGCAAGCTCCTCGCTCGGCTCAAACCCATCCCGCAGCACAACGTAGGCCTTGACGATCTCGGTCCGCAGCACGTCAGGCTTGCCGATGGCGGCAGCTAGCGCGACCGCGGGATGACCGGTGAGGCAATCCTCGATTTCGGCCGGTCCGATGCGGAAGCCGGACGAGGTGATGACGTCATCGTCGCGGCCGACGAAGTGGAAGTAGCCGTCCTCGTCGACCATCCCCTGGTCGCCCGTGGTCATCCAGTCGCCGACGAACTTTCTGCGCGTGGCCTCCTCGTTGCGCCAGTAGCCGAGGAACATCACCGGGTTCGGGCGCCGCACGGCGATCTGCCCGGTCTCGCCCGGAGGAAGAGCATGTCCATCCGCGTCGATCACCGCGACCTCATGGCCCGGCACCGGCCTGCCAATGGCGCCGCTGAGACTGACGCCGAGCTTCGCGCAGGAGGCGAGGACGAGATTGCACTCCGTCTGCCCGTAGAACTCGTTGACCACGATGCCCAGTTCGTTGCGGGCCCACTCGAATGTCTCGCGTCCAAGCGCCTCGCCGCCGGAGCCGATGGTGCGCAACTCGAGGCGGAAGCGCTTGCGGACATCCGTGACCGTCTTGAGCATCCTGAGCGCGGTCGGTGGGATGAAGGCATTCTTCACCCGCATTTTCTCCATGAGTCCAAGCGCCGCCTCCGGGTCGAACTTCTGGAACCGGCCGGAAACCACCGGCACGCCGAGGTAGAGGCCGGGCAGCAGCACGTTGAGGAGCCCGCCGGCCCACGCCCAGTCCGCCGGCGTCCAGAAGAGATCGCCCGGCTGCGGCAGGAACTCGTGGGGGAACTGCACGCCCGGAACATGCCCGAGCAGCACGCGGTGGCCGTGCAGCGCTCCCTTGGGCGGCCCGGTCGTGCCCGAGGTGAAGATCATCATCGCCGGATCGTCTGCGGTAGTGTCGACCGCCTCGAAGACGGGCGAATGATCGGAGACGAACTGTTCGAAGCCGGCGACATCACCGTCGGCGCCATCCGTCGAGACGATGAGTTCAAGGGCCGGCAACCGGCCGCTGATCGCGGAGAGTTTTCGCGCTCCGTCTGCGTTCGTGATGACGGCCTTCACCGCCGCCGCATGGAGCCGGTACTCCAGTGCCTCGACGCCGAAGAGCAGCGCAAGCGGCACCGCTATGGCGCCGAGTTTGTAAATGGCCACATGCGAGATCACCGTCTCGAAGCATTGCGGTAATAGCAGCGCAACCCGATCGCCGCGGCCGATGCCTCGGTGCCGCAGCGCAGAAGCCAGCGCACTAGACTGGCGTGCAAGTTCGCCATAGGTCAGCCTGTCGGGCTCTCCCTGGGCCCGGTACTCAATGAGTGCGACGCGATCGGGCTGATGCGCTGCCCATCCGTCGGAGACGGCGACGCCTATGTTGAAGCGGGCCGGGATTGACCAGCGGAAATCGCGGTAGAGCCGTTCATAGCTGTCGGCCTGCTGGAGCATCGTGGTCCCGGCGCTCGGCTCAGGATCGAACCGCAACGAAATGCTTAGGCCGATGTCCCCCGCTCAGCAAGGTGGCACTTGCGGATGGCCCCGAGCCGATTGCGCGGAAGTTGATATGCGTCAACGCGGCTTGTCATTGCACGTGGATACTGCACCGCAACGCCCATCCACGTTGGATGCAGGTGCAGATCTGGCCCGGTGCAATCGGCCGAGCCAGTGTCCTTCGACCGAAGTTGCATTCAAAGCCTGGCAGCCGGAGACTTCGAATGACCAGTGCGACCGACTGGGGAAGGATAACGCTCCGCAATGGGCTTCTCGGCAGATGGGCCGCCGAAAAACTGGGGATGACAGGCGCTGAAGCCGACGCTTATGCCAACGCCCTCGCCAACGACGCATTCGAACCCGAGCGCAGCGACGTATTCAGCAAGATCCGCAAGGACTTCGACGCGGCGGGCGTGTCCCAATCCGACGAAGAGATCCGACGCGCCATGAACGAATGCATGATCCAAGCCGGGAACCTGAAGCCAAGAAGGCGAGGGGATTCCCTCGATTCCGCAGCAGCGGTGCTTGCCCGCAATCTCATCAAACCATGAGGTCGGCTTTAGGTCGCCAACGGGCCATGCTCGGAATAGCAAGCGGTGCCCCGGCGAGTATCTGATGCACGGGCAGGAAGCTCGTCCCGGCGCCCTGCATCGCTCTCAGAAAAGGGGGGAAGCGGCACCCCGAGCCGAGCTGGCAATGGACTGATTTCTCCAAGCAATATCTTGAAGATAGGCAATCTTATTTATCGCATTGATCGATTGTACTATAAATTTCTAGCGTCGTCTTGAAATTTCTCCAAACATCACCACGTTTTATATTGTTCTCTGGAGGAGAACTGCCATGCGCAAGCTGCTCTTTACTGCGATCACCGTCGGAACCATCCTCGCGGCCTACGCCGCCCTGGCGAACAAGATCATCGGCAACGGCTGACGATCCTGGCGCTTTGATTGCGAGGCGGAGCCTGAGGTTCGGCTCCGCCTCTGTGGGTTGGCGAAGACGATGCCCTTAGCCCACGACCCTGAGCTACTACTCCCGTCGCCACGAGAGGGCAGGCGAAGAAAAATGTTTGCTTGGGAAATGGTGCCCCTGGCCGGGATCGAACCAGCACGCCCGTGAAGGCAACAGATTTTGAGTCTGCCGCGTCTACCAATTCCGCCACAGGGGCCCTGCCCTGTTCCGGGCATGAGGCTGCGGACTATACGGCGGAACCCGGCGTCGTCAACAGCAAGCTGAGGCTTTCCGGCCTAAACCCATTTCCTCGCACTCAGCAGCAGCCTCGCCGGTGAGGCGCATTCGTAGGAGACGACTGCGCCGAGGCTCGGCTAGGCCGCCTGAACACCCAGTTCCGCCAGCCGCTTCACCGCCGAGGGCGGAAGCGGCGGGTGGCCGGGGGTTTTGGCCGCGTCGATCAGGAGCGCGTCGCAGCCCGCCTCGGTCTCGGCAATGAGCCGGCGCATGAACTCTTCCTTGCCCAGGCCGGCAGGAATCGGCGGCAGGAAACGCGCCTTGATCGTACCGGGATAGCGCAGGAATTTTCGGCGCGGCCAGTAAAGCCCGGCGACATGGGCGACCGGCACCACGGGCAGCCCGAGCTGCGAATAAAGCTCGACGATGCCGTATTTATAGAGCGGCTCGTCTCCGGGCGCGCGGCGGGTGCCTTCGGGATAGATGATGAGTTGACGGTCGTGCGCCATCTCGCGCTTGGTGTCGACCACCACCTTCTTGAGCGCCTTCGAGCGGCTGCCGCGATCGACCGGGATCAGCCGCATCTTCATGATGTACCAGCCGAAGAACGGTATCCAGGTGAGCTCGCGCTTCAGGATGTAGAGGGGGTCGCGCAGGAACGGGAAGAAGGCGAAGGCGTCCCAGAACGATTGGTGCTTCGGCGCCAGGATGAAGGAGCCCTCGGGAAGATTCTCCAGGCCAGATATGTCGTGCTTGGTGCCGGTCAGCTTGTCGTACAGCCAGAGGCTCGAGCGCGCCCAGAATTTTGGCACGAACCAAGCCTTCTTGCGCGGCATCAGGAAGAACAGCGGCGCCCAGAGAATCATCTGAACGATGAGGTTCAGATAGAAGACGCTGTTGAAGATCAGCGAACGAAGGGCAATCATGTGATGCGGAATTCCATGGCGCAGACCGGGCTTCGTACACCGGCTTCCGCTTCATGTTCAATGTTTGAGAATGGAGCGGCGACCGATAGGTCAATCGGCCTCGACTGTGTTCCGCACTATTGTTGCCGTATAGCGGGGCTCGCCGTCCCCGATCGAGCCTGCCGGAAGTGCGCTGCGGGCAACGGCGGCGACATATTTGGTGTATTCGGTGAAGATCACCCTGAGTGCAGCCGGCTTGGTCAGCCAGCCGCCGCCCGCCAGCGGCGTGTTCACGACCGGATAAGGCTCGACTTTAGCGCGCTCGACCAGTCTGCCGATCTCGAGCAGGCTTCGCGGCATGTGGTAGTTGCTCGTGACCAGGATCACGCGCTCATAGGCATGGCTCTGCACCCATTTGGCGCTCTCCTCGGCATTGCCGATTGTGTCGAGCGCCGCATGGTCGATGTCGACGCAGCAGGCGAACAGATCCTTGTCGCCGCCTGTGATGCGCCGCAGCGAATCACGGCCAGCGTCGGGATGGACCCCGCTGATCAACAGCCGCCTGCCTTTCCCCGACTTGAGCAACTCGAGCGCGGCGTCGAGACGAGCCTGCCCGCCGGTAAGCACAATGATCCCGTCTGCCGTCTTGATCTCGCGGGGCGTCTCGAGTTCGCTGACATAGGTGGCAAACAGGCCGAAGCCGCCGACGAAGAAAATGGCACCGGCCAGCAAGGCCATTGCCGCGACGCGCAGAGCCCGCCCGGCGCCGGGTCCGCGTGCACCTCCCGAATCTCGCGAAGCCGCCTTCATCATGGCGAAGATGTAATCCGGATTTGATCGGCTGGGTAGCATTGAGCCAACCCGATATCGATCGGCGCACTAACCATCGGGCTGACGAACCTCCAGGCCATGAAGATGAGCGACCACTGTGGCGTGGGAGGTGGCGGCCGTGATCGCGCCGATCAGCGCCACGATGAAGACAACCCCGGCATATCCCAGGACGCCGATGCTGAAGTTGCCGAACAGCGCCATCGCCTGATCCGCCTGTGGCGTCGCCAGATTGCGCGAGGACCAGAGCGAAAATCCGAGGAATACGAGGACGGCCGCGAAGCCGCCTGCGACGGCGCCTTTCATCCCGGTCACGAGGAAATTGCGGCGGAATTCCTTTGCAATGAAACGTGCTTCTGCTCCGACGAAGTGCAGCACCTCGATGATGTGGCCGTTGCCGGCCATGGCCCCACGCGTGGCGAACACGACCGTCAGCACCGTCGCCAGGAGGATCAGCGCCAGCACCGTAAGGCCTATCGTGACGGTGGTGCGCGACATGGAGACGAGACGGTCGACCCATGTTCGGTGATCATCGAGGATAAGGCCGGGCACTTTCTCCGTCAGCGCGCTGCGCAGAGCGGCGAAGTCAGGCGGACTGGCCCGGTCGACGGTCAGGATGACGAGCCGCGGGACGGGCAGTTCGTCCATGTTCAGCCCGGCCCCCAGCCAGGGCTCCAGCAGCCGCGCGGTGGCGTTCCGATCGATGATCCGGGTGCCGGTCACGCCGGGAAAACCGCCGGCGATGCTTGCCGATTCGGCGAGGGCGGCCTCCATGTCGAGCCCTTCATCGGGCTTGATCTGGATGGTCGCCTCCCGCGCGATCTGGGTCTGCCAGGCCGCAGCCGTGTCGCGAACCATGGTGACGGCGCCGAGCGTGAGGCAGGAAAGGAAGGTCATGATGGCGATGACCAGGACCAGCGCGTTGCCGGCCACCCCGCGGGCCGGAACGATCGGGGCCTGGCCCTTCCGCACCCGCTCCTTGGCCCTCTCTGCCCCGGCGCCACTGTTGGCCGAGACTTCGACCGGCATCTCAATCATAGATGTCCAGCCTTCCGTTCGACAGGATCATGCGTCTTGCATCCACCTGTTCCATCAGTCCAAGGTCGTGCGTGGCGATAACGACGGCAGTGCCCAGCCGGTTCAACTCGATGAACAGGCGCAGCAGGCGGCGGGCCAAGGGCGGATCGACATTTCCGGTCGGCTCGTCCGCCAGCAGGATCTCCGGCTGTTCGATCAGCGCGCGCGCGATCGCGGCGCGCTGCTTCTCGCCACCCGAAAGCACCGGTGGCAGCACGTGCATCCGCTCGCCCAGTCCCACCCACTTGAGGAGTTCCGAGACATCGGACCGGTAGCTCGATTCCTCGCGGCCGCGCACCCTGAGCGGCAGGGCGACGTTCTCGTAGGTCGTCATGTGGTCGAGCAGCCGGAAATCCTGGAAGACGATGCCGATGCGTCGACGCAGTAGCGGCAAGTCCCGGGGCGTGATGCGCGAACGATCCTTGCCGAACATTTGGATGAGCCCGCGCGTCGGCTTCAGCGACATGAAGAGAAGTCGCAGCAGCGTGGTCTTGCCGGCGCCGGAAGGGCCGCTGAGGAACTGGAAGGAACTCGGCGGGATCTGAAAGGAGATGTCCCGGAGGATCTCCGGTCCCATTCCGTAGCGCAGGCCGACATTTTCAAAGCGGATCAAGGCCGGTCTCGGTTTGGCAATGCTCAATTCGGGAGATTTCAACGCGAGCTTTGTCCCCGCATGGTTAACCGCCGGTTAAGGGGACCCGGATCAAATGGCAACTGCGCCGGTTTCAGCCACCTCCGCAAGAGTTTGGGACTCGAAGAATGGTCCAGATGCCATATGCAAGCGCAGTTCCCGGCGAAATCATGGCTGCAAGCAATAGACGGGCCGCCAAGCAGCCGGGCGACGTCATCGACGCCGAGTTCGAGACGGTGGGCCCGCAGGCTCAGAAAGCCGGCCGTATCGATCCGCGGGAGGTCGGTCTCAATGGGCTGACGTGTCGCGTCCCCACCTCCACCCGCCTGTTTGACAGACGAGGCGGCGTGGCCTTCTGGCTCACTGGAATGACGCTCGTCGCAAGTGCGTTCTGGATCTCGGGCGGACATACGCTCGCCCGCAACTTCCTGCCGGGTGGCGAGACCGCCGCCCCGACGATTTCTGGACTGACTGCGAGGATCGATGCTTCGGGCGCCCGGCATCTCCTGCTCGTCGACGGCACCGCCTCGAACGAGGGAACAAGACAGGTCAAGCTCCCGTTCCTGACCATCAGCGTTTCCGCCAGGGACGGCTCCGTGACGCGCTACAAGCTGGGGACATCATCGCCCAGCCTCGCCTCTGGAGAACGATTCGCCTTTTCGAGCCGCCTCGACGTCCCTAGAAGCGGCGTTAAATCAGTGGCCGTCAGCTTCGCCGAATAGGAGCCCCTTCCATGCCGGTCGTGCGCAACAAAGAAATCGAGGTGCTGTTCAGCGCCTCTACAATCGCCCGGCGCAATCTGGAGCTCGCCAAGGAGATCGCCGCGCACGACTACCACGACCTTCTGGTCATCTCAGTGCTGAAGGGCTCATTCATCTTCGCGGCCGACCTGATCCGCGCCATGCACGACGTCGGTCTTTCGCCCGAAGTCGAGTTCATCTTCATCTCCAGCTACGGCGCGGGAACGACCAGCGGCCAAGTCCGCGTGCTGCGCGACATCGACAACGAGGTCAACGGCCGCGACGTATTGCTGATCGACGACATCCTCGAGTCGGGTAAGACGCTGCAATTCACGAAGGAACTGATGATGTCGCGCGGCGCGCGCAGTTGCTCGATCGCGGTGCTGCTCGACAAGAGGATGCGGCGCCAGACGACGCTGGAAGCCGATTTCGTCGGCTTCGAGTGCCCCGATTATTTCGTAGTCGGCTACGGCATGGACGTGGCGCACGCCTTCCGCGAGCTACCATTTGTGGGAGTGGTCAAGGGCGATGCCTCAAGCGCCGCCTAGTCCGGCAGCCGGCTCGGGCGGAATGAAGACACGTATCGCCTTCGTCCTGATCCGGAATTCAGCCGGCGTATAGGTCGTCAGTTCCCCATCCGTATTGACCGCACGCGGCCACTTTGTGCGGATTGTCACCTGGGTCGTCTGGAAGGCGCGCACATCGTCCCATCTGCCATGCGTGCCCTTGCGCAGGCTGGGCAGCAGCGCGAGCAGCCGCCACCAGTGGTCGACTTCCAGGCTATAGAGATCGAGCTTGCCGTCATCCGCGGTCGCAGTCTCCTCGACCGTCAGGCCGCCGCCATAGTGCCGGCCGTTCCCCACTGAAATCTGCAGCGTCCGGATCTTCTCCGTCTCGCCGTCGTGCTCGAGATAGGCGCTGAACAGGCGCGAGCGCATCAGCAAGCGCGCGGCGACGATGCCGTAACCCATAACTCCCCAGCGCTTCTTGGCCCGCGCGGTCAGTTCGGCCGCGAGTTCGGCGCTGAAGCCGATGCTGGCGACATTGAAGAAGAGGTGTCCGTTCACCTCGCCGAGATCGACCGTGTGGAGTTGCCCGGCCTTTATCACCTCTGCCGCCTGAACCGGATCGGGCGGAATGCCCAGCGTGCGCGCGAAGTCATTGGCTGTGCCAAGTGGCAGAACCCCTAGTGGCAGCCCGGTTTCGACCAGCGCCGGGGCAGCCCCGTTGAGCGTGCCGTCGCCGCCGCCGACGATCACCAGATCGATCTCAGAGGCGTCGCGGCGAATGACATCAGAGATCGTGTCGCCGTCCGAAATCCTGGTTTCGCGAATCTCGAAACCGGCATCGCTCAACAGTTCGATCGCCGGGTCGACCGAGGACGACCCGCTCCGCGCCCGCGGATTAATCACCAGCAAGGCTCTCTTCTTGGACGAATCCTCAGGCTGCACGAATGGCTCCCGGCGGAGTGCTCACGTCGAAGGTGGACCGCAGGAGCTAAATAGGACGGATCGGATCACCGGCGAGGTCCCGGCTTGCAAAGGCCAACTGGCCGCGAGCGTCTCTTTTTGCCCACCACTGCCCAAGAGGTTAGTGGGCTACTGCAGCCGCAGCAGCCGCTCCAGATAATCTCGCTCCAGTTCCGGGCTGAGCGCGTTGCCGAGCCGCTTGCGGATGGCGTCGAGGATCTGTCGCGCGCGCTGGATGTCGATCTCGTCGGGCACCTTAACCGACTCGCCAAAATCCGGACCGGTCGTGGCACGCGGACGACCGAGCGGATCACGGTCGGCGTTGCGCTGGCGTCCGCCTTCTCGCCCCTCGCCTTCCTCGCCCTGCATGGCCTGCTGCATCTGCTGCATCATGTCCTGGGCGCCCTTGCGCAGCGCCTCGAGGGCCCTGCCCTGTTCGCCGACAGCCCGGTCGCCCTGGCCTTCGCCCAGCGCGCCCTCGGCCTGGCCCATGGCGTCGCCTGCCTCGCCAAAGCCCTCGCCTGGCTTGATGCCCATGCCTTCGAGACCCTTCGTCAGCGAATCCAGATCGCCCTTCAGCTTGCCCTGGCCTTCCTGCAACTGCTTCATGGCGTCGGCGAACTCCTCGGGCGTCATGCCCTTGCCTTGCTGACCTTGCTGACCCTGTTGGCCTTGCTGCTGGTCCCCCTGCTCGCCCATGTCGCCGAACTGCTGCTCGCCATCCTGGCCGCGCTGTCCGCGCTGCCTCTGATCCATGCGGAAGGTCTCGTTCATCATCTCCTGCTGGCGCCGGATGATGTCGCCGAGCTTGTTCATCTGCTGGCGCATCTCGCTCTGCTCGCCGTCTTCGCCGGGCTGCCGCTGGCGGTTCGCCTGCAGATTGTTCATCATATCCTGAAGCTGCGAGAGCAGTTGCTCGGCCTGGTCGCGGTTACCCGATTTCGCCAGGTTCTCGATCTGGTCCATCATCCGTTCCAGATCGCTCTGGCGCAGTTCCTGGCCCTGCTGCGGCGCCTGCATGGCGGTGTTGGGGTCCTTCATGGCGCGCTCGGCGAACTCCTTCAGGAATTCATTCATGGCCTGGCGCAGTTCCTTCATCAGCCGGTCGATCTCCTCGTCGCTGGCGCCGTCCCGCAGCGCCTGCTTGAGTGCTTCCTGCGCCTGCTGCAGCCGCTTCTCGGCGTCGGAGAGGGCACCGTTCTCGATCTGCAGCGCCATGTTCCAGAAGTAGTCGGCGACCTCGCGCAGCTGGTCGTCGGTCTGGGCCATGTCGAGGCGGGTGCGCCCCGCCATCAGGCCGAGATAGTGCGAAGGATTGTCGAAGGTGTCCTCGGGGCGCAGCGTGATCGCGTCGATCAACTGCATGACCTGCGGCTTCTCGTTGGCGTCGAGCGAGAGGATCTTGCGAAGCTCGACCACGGCCCTCGCCAGCGGATTTTGGAACGGATGCTCGGGTAGGACGATAGTCTTGGTCTCGGATGTCCCTTCCTGGCCCTTGTGATCGACGGCGGTCAGCGAGAGCGTCACGCGGCTGCCGGCCCAGACATGTTCGGTCAGGTCGCGGTTCGTCTTCCCCGCGGTCTGTCCCTTGCGAGGCACCGAGATCGGCATCTCCGGCGCTCCATAGAGCGGCCGTGCGTCCTCGGGCGGCGGTTCCTCGAGGGCGAAGTTCGACTTGGCCGATGCAGCGCCGTAGTCGTCATTTATCTCGTAGCGAAGCTCGAGAGCTCCATTCACCGCTCGCTTCGGCTCGTCGGCAAAGCGGATCACCGGCGGCTTGTCCGGCGTGACCGCAAAGGCCCAGTTCTGCACATCCCGCTCCCCGGAGCGCAGAGCGAGTTCGCCATCCACCTTCAAGGTTCCGGTGAACTGCCGAGGCGCGGCGTTGGCATGAGACCCAACGGCGGACGCCTCCGATTGCTTTTCCGCCTCCGCGCCCTTCACTGGGATGTCGGTCACCGCGCCCTGGAGATCGGTGAAAGCGAGCGTCTCGTCGCCGCTGCCTCCGGTCACGCGCAGCGAGACTTCGCTGCCTTCCGGGACCGTGTAGCTGCGCGTCTCCGTGTTGTTTTCGGCGGTGAGGAAGATCGGCGCCTTGCCGGTGTAGGGGGGCGGCGTCACCCAGGCATCAATGCGCGCGGGCACCGGCGCCGCGAATGCCACCGTGCGGAATGCGTCCTGCAGCGATCCGCCGCGGGGGCCCAACGAGAAGGCGAATGCAATCACCAAGAGCAGCGCGGCTGCAGCGCGAAGACCCCACGGGTCGCGATCCGGCACGCCCGTTCGGGGCAGGTCGCCGCTCACGCCGACGAGTTTTTCCGACATGCGCCGCCGGTGCTCGCGCCACAGCGCCTGGGCGAAGCTGTTCTCGGTTCCTGCCAGCTTGTCCGTCTGTGCCAGCAGCGGCGTGTGGACGAGTTCGTTCGCCGCTTCGATGCGCCGGTCGATCTCTTCCGGCTGCGGCTTGCGATAGGAGCGGAGGATATAGAGGCAGGCGATGAGTGCGATCGCGAACGCCCCCAGCACGCACAGGCGCAGCCAGTCCGGCATCAGGCGGAACCCGCCAAGCCAGGAAAGGCTCGCGAACAGGCTGACGGTGACGAGGAGGGGGAGGACCAGCGGCCAAAGGCGCTCGAGCGTCATCGCGGCGCGCGTGGCGAGCCTCGTCTGCATCAAACGTCTGGAAAACGGGAGATGTCTCGTAGTGTCAGAGGCGTCCGTCATCGGCCCTTCCGGCTGCGGCCGCACCTGGGCACGGCCTCTCGGCAATCGAGGATAGCAGCAAACCGGGCAAAGGCGAGGCATTTACATAATCGTGATGCCCGGCGGACCCGCGTCCTGTCGCCTCATAACCAGTCCGGAACCGAGTCGTGGCCGATAAGTTCCTCATAGCTCAGCCTTGGCCGGATCACGTGGAACCTGTCGCCGTTGACCAGGACTTCGGGGACGAGCAGCCGCGTGTTGTAGGTGTTGGCCTGGACGGCGCCATAGGCCCCGGCTGTGCCGACCGCGATGAGATCGCCGGGTGCGAGCCTCGGCAGGTCGCGTTCATGCCCAAGGAAATCGCCCGTCTCGCAGACCGGTCCGACCACGTCGACCTTCATCCGCGGCGCATCCAGGGGCTGCTGCACGACCGGGAAGATCTCATGGAAGGCATCGTAAAGGGTCGGCCGGATCAGGTCGTTCATCGCGACGTCGACGATCAGGAAGTTCCGCGCATCCCCTTCCTTGAGATAAATGACCTCCGAGACGAGAATGCCGGCATTGGCCACCAGCAGCCGGCCCGGCTCGAAGATGGCCTTCACCCCGAGACCTGCCGCGTGACGCTGCACGATTGCCGCATAGGCCTCCGGATGCGGCGGCGGCTCGTTGTCACGGCGATACGGGACGCCAAGGCCGCCGCCGAAGTCTACATGCTCGATCGTGTGGCCGTCGGCCCGCAGCGTCGTTACCAGTTCCGCCAGCAGCGCGAAGGCGGCATCGAAAGGCTGCAGATCGGTGATCTGGCTGCCGATGTGCATGTCGATGCCGGTGACCCGGATGCCCGGCAATTCGGCCGCCCGGCGGTACACCTCTCTCGCGCGCTGCCACGGAATGCCGAACTTGTTCTCGGCGCTGCCCGTCGAGATCTTCTTATGGCTCTTGGCGTCGACGTCGGGGTTAATGCGCAGCGAAACCGGCGCGGTCTTGCCGGCCGCCACCGCGCGCCGCGAGAGAAGCTCCAGTTCCGGTTCGGACTCGATATTGAAGCAAAGGATCCCGGCCGCGAGCGCGAAATCCATTTCCTGCGCGGTCTTGCCGACGCCCGAGAACAGGACCTTTTCCGCAGACACCCCCGCGGCGAGCGCCCGTCGCAGTTCGCCCTCCGAGACGACGTCCGCACCCGCGCCCAGCTTCGCCAGCGTACGGATGACAGCCTGGTTGGAATTTGCCTTCATTGCGTAGCAGACGAGCGCGTCGAGCCCCGAAAGAGCGCTACGGAAGACGTTGTAGTGCCGTTCGAGCGTCGCCGTCGAATAGCAATAGAACGGCGTACCCACCGCGCGTGCGATCTCGGGCACGGGCACGTCCTCGGCGTGCAGTACGCCGTCGCGGAATTCGAAGTGGTTCATGGGTGGAGGTTATTGGATGATCTTGTCGAGGATGAACGGCTTGTCCTCGACCGGTTTCTGCGGCTCGGGCGGGACCGGCTGGCCGGCCCTCTCGGCATCCTTGCGCGCCTGCACGGCGGCGTCATATGGCGTGTCCAGATCGCCCTTGCGCCCGCAGCCGGCGGCCACGCCAAGAGCGGCAACAACCGCAAATGTAACCACCAGCCGAGAAGCGATCATCGAACCAACCACGCCAAGAGATATGCGGCCGCTTGTAGCGGAGTTTGCGCCGCAATGCATCCTGGGATTTAGCCGCGCGCCAGCCGCTTCTTCCAGTAGCGGATCTGCCGTCTGACCTCCGCCGGTGCGGTGCCGCCGAAGGACTTGCGGCTCTCGACCGATTTCTTCACCGAGAGCACCGAGAACACGTCTTCACTGATGCCGGGATGGATGCCCTGCAGGTCCGACAGCGCAAGTTTCGGCAAGGTCGTCTTCTTCGCCTCGGCAAGCGCGACGACGCGGCCCGTGACATGATGCGCCTCGCGGAAGGGAAGACCGAGCTCGCGCACTAGCCAGTCGGCGAGGTCGGTCGCTGTGGAATGGCCCGAGCCCGCCGCCTGCAGCATCGCCCTGGTGTCGATCGTCATATCTCCGATCATGCCAGTCATGGCGGCGAGCATCAGGTCGAGCGTCTCCGCCGCGTCGAAGACCGCTTCCTTGTCCTCCTGCATGTCCTTCGAATAGGTGAGCGGCAGGCCCTTCATCACCGTGAGCAGGCCGATCAGATGGCCGTTGACACGGCCCGTCTTGGCCCGCACCAGTTCCGCCGCGTCCGGGTTCTTCTTCTGCGGCATGATCGAGGAGCCCGTCGAAAACGAGTCCGACAGTTTTACGAAGCCGAACTGCGGCGTTGACCAGATGACAATCTCCTCCGCCAGCCGCGAAAGATGCGTCGCGCAGATCGCCGCGATCGAAAGGAACTCCAGGGCGAAGTCGCGGTCCGATACGCTGTCCAGCGAATTGCGCGTCGGCTCGCGGAAACCCAGCGCCTCGGCGGTCATGTGCCGGTCAATCGGGAAGCCGGTGCCGGCGAGCGCGGCCGCACCCAGCGGCGATTCGTCCATACGCTCGATAGCATCGCGCACGCGCGACAGGTCGCGCCCGAACATCTCGACATAAGCCATACAGTGATGGCCGAAGGTGACCGGCTGCGCCGACTGCATGTGCGTGAAGCCTGGCATCACGGTCGCGGCATGCTCCTCGGCGCGGGCGAGAAATGCGGCGATCAGACCCTTCAGCGCCTCCGCCACGCGGAAAAGCTCATCCTTGACCCAGAGGCGGAAGTCGACGGCGACCTGGTCGTTACGCGAGCGCGCAGTGTGCAGGCGCCCGGCCGCCGGCCCGATCAGATCGGCCAGCCGCGCCTCGACGTTCATGTGGATGTCCTCCAGCGCGGTGGAGAAAGTGAACGTCCCGCTTTCGATCTCCTCCAGAATTTTCCGCAGACCCTCGGCGATCTTCTGCTGATCGTCGGCCGAAATGATGCCGGTCTTGGCCAGCATCTCCGAATGCGCGATCGAGCCTCTTATATCCTGGGCGTAGAGCTTTTTATCAAAGCCGATGGACGCGTTGATGGCCTCCATGATGGCGGCGGGACCCGAGGCAAAACGTCCGCCCCACATCGCGTTGCTGGCCTTGTCGCTGCCCATCGTGCTACCCCGGCTCCGGAGATTTCTAGAATGACTGACCGCAAGGAAAAGAGACTGTTCCCCGCCTGGCGCGCGGTGATGCTCGCCATGGTGGCCGGTGTGTTTGCCGGCGCGGTCGGGGTATATGTCACCGGAGGCTTTTCTGGCAACAACGCTGCCTCGACCAGGCCCGGCGGAACGCTTGCCGGTGCGACTCCAGACCAGTCGCAGAACCCCATAGCCGCGGACGACACCTGCCCTGCGAAGGCCGACCACGCCAAGACTCTTGCCGATGCCGCTGTCGGCCAGGTCGCGGCGATGCTGCCTGCCGACCCGCCGCAGTCGCTGAAGACACTTGCGTTCCATGATCCGGCCGGCAAGCCGATGACGCTGGCGGACAGGGCCGACAAGACCATCCTTCTCAACCTCTGGGCAACCTGGTGCGCGCCCTGCCGCGCCGAGATGCCGTCTCTGGATGCGCTCCAGAAAGAAAAGGGGAACGATCGTTTCGAGGTGATCGCGGTGAACGTCGACACCGGAGACGATACGAAGCCGAAGAAATTCCTGGAAGAGACCAAGGTCGGCGCATTGGGCTACTATCGCGACAACACGCTTGATCTCTTCAACGACCTCAAGAAGCGAGGTTTGGCGCTGGGCCTGCCGGTGACGCTGCTTATCGATGGCGAGGGCTGCCTCCTCGCCCACATGAACGGCCCGGCCGAGTGGGCGAGCGACGACGCCAAGCACCTGATCGAGGCCGCAATAGCTGATTGAATGCCGGCTTCGACCGGACGAGCCATGAGCCTGTCCGGATCTTCATGGCCCGCCTTGTGCACTGCCGCATAGTGGCGCACAATTCGGCTGGGGGATGGTCACACCCAAACGGGAGACTGTCATGACCACCAGCCTCAATCTCATCACCCTAGGATCAGGCAGGATCGCAATCGACGCGGCGGTGCTGGAGGCGCTCCCCGCCGGTTTGCGCGGCAGCGTGCTTCGCGAGGAGGATGACGCCTATGACGGGGCGCGCGTCATCTGGAATGCCATGATCGATCGGAAACCAGGGCTTATCGTGCGCTGCGCCGGGGCCGCCGACGTAATGCAGGCAATCCGCTTTGCGCGTGACAATCAGCTTCTGGTGGCCGTTCGCGGCGGCGGTCACAATATCGCCGGCAGCGCGCTGTGCGACGGCGGTCTGATGATCGATCTGTCGCCGATGCGGTCGGTACGCGTCGATGTGGCAACCGACAGGGCCTGGGTGGAGCCGGGCGCCACGCTTGCCGACGTGGACAAGGAAACGCAGGCGTTCGGACTGGCGGTGCCCACCGGGATCAACTCGACCACCGGCATTGCCGGGCTCACGCTGGGCGGCGGCTTCGGTTGGCTGACCCGCAAGTACGGGCTGACATGCGACAGCCTCCTGTCGGCCGATGTCGTCACCGCCGATGGCGAACTGGTGCGTGCGAGCGCCACGGAAAACCCCGACCTTTTCTGGGCGCTCCGCGGAGGTGGCGGCAATTTCGGCATCGTCACGGCCTTCGAATTCAAGTTGCACAAGGTTGGCCCGGAGGTTCTGTCCGGGCTGGTCGTGCATCCATTCGCGGATGCGCAAACAGTGCTGCGCGAATACCGCGAGGCGCTTGCGGCGGCGCCCGACGAATTCACCACCTGGGTGGTTATGCGCAAGGCGCCGCCGCTGCCCTTCCTGCCGGCCGAATGGCACGGCAAGGAGGTGCTGGTTCTTGCCATGTGCGATTGCGGGCCAATCGAGAAGGGCGAGGAGGCGGCAGCCAGGATGCGGGCGATCGGCAATCCGATCGCCGATGTCGTCGGCCCCCACCCGTTCACCGGCTGGCAGCAGGCGTTCGACCCGCTGCTTGCACCGGGCGCGCGCAACTACTGGAAGAGCCATGACTTTGCCGAGCTTTCAGACGAGGCAATCGACCTGCTGATTGAGGCGGTTCGCGAATTGCCTGGACCCGAATGCGAGATATTCATCGGCTATGTCGGCGGTGCGGCCAGCCGCATTCCGGCAGACGCGACTGCCTTCCCGCAGCGCCTGCCGCATTTCGTCATGAATGTGCATGCGCGTTGGCGCGATCCGGCGATGGACAAGGAGTGCATCGACTGGGCACGGCGCGTCTATGAAGGCGGCAAGCCGTTCGCCATCGGCACGGCCTATATCAACTTCATGCCGGGAGACGAGGTCGATCGCGTGGAGGCGGCCTATGGCGCCAACTATCGGCACCTGACGGAGATCAAGCAGCACTACGACCCGCAAAACATGTTCCGGATGAACCAGAACGTGCGACCCGATGTGGGACTTCAGGCTGCCGAATAGGGGCGGAAGCGCGGCGGGTGGTTTTTCTGGAACTGAGACCGATACGGCGACCCTCACCATTGGGGCCGCCGCTATCGTTAGATCTACCGCGTTGGGACTGGGTGCTCGCCGCGGTAATCGTAAAAGCCACGGCCGCTCTTCCTGCCCAGCCAGCCTGCCTCGACATACTTCACCAGCAGCGGACAAGGCCGGTATTTCGAGTCAGACAGGCCATCATGCAGCACCTGCATGATCGATAGGCAGGTGTCGAGCCCGATGAAGTCGGCCAACTGCAGCGGCCCCATCGGATGGTTGGCGCCGAGCTTCATGGCCGTGTCGATCGCTTCAACCGTGCCCACGCCCTCGTAGAGGGTGTAGATCGCCTCGTTGATCATCGGCAGCAGGATGCGGTTGACGATGAAGGCCGGAAAATCCTCCGAGACCGTCGTCGTCTTGCCGAGCCGGGTGACGAACTCCTTGGCGGTCTCGAAGGTCTCGTTCTCCGTGGCGATGCCGCGCACGAGTTCGACCAGCTTCATCACCGGGACCGGGTTCATAAAATGGATCCCGATGAAACGCTCGGCCCGGTCGGTCGCCGATGCAAGCCTTGTCACCGAGATCGACGACGTGTTCGTGGCGAGGATCGCCTCCGGGTTCAGCACCGGACAGAGTTGCGCGAAGATCTTGCGCTTGATCGACTCGTCTTCAGTCGCCGCCTCGATCACGAGGTCGCAGCCTGCGAGGTCCTGCAAATTTGGCGCCGGAGCGATGCGCGCCAGCGCGGCCTGTCGCTCGCCTTCGCTCAGTTTCCCATGGGAAACCTGGCGGGCCATGTTGCCGTTGATGGTGGCGATGCCCTTTTCGATCCGGTCGGGCGAGATGTCGTAGAGGAGCACGCTGTATCCTGCGAGAGCCGCGACATGGGCGATCCCGCTGCCCATCTGCCCTGCCCCGACGATCCCGACCGTCTCGATCCTACTCATGACACCTGTCCCTATTCGCCTTTAGACGCTGGGTGATATTGCAGTGCACACTAAAGGGATTGGCCGCGTTCCGTCCAGAGGCTGCACGGATTTTGCCCAGCCTGTGATGCGAAAGTAGAAGTTTTGGGCAGCTTTCCCCAATGTCGCACAAGAAAAGGGCCGAAGCGGCGACGCGCTCCGGCCCTTGCTTTCGGTTAGCAATCCCGAACGGCTACAGCGCCTTCTCGAGCTCCGGCAGGATCGTGAACAGGTCGCCGACGATGCCGTAGTCGGCGACCTGGAAGATCGGCGCCTCCTCGTCCTTGTTGATGGCGACGATCACCTTCGAATCCTTCATGCCGGCGAGGTGCTGGATCGCGCCGGAGATGCCGACGGCGATGTAAAGCTGCGGCGCTACCACCTTGCCGGTCTGTCCGACCTGCCAGTCGTTCGGCGCATAGCCGGCATCGACCGCAGCACGCGAAGCGCCGACCGCTGCGCCGAGTTTGTCGGCCACCGGCAGGATGACCTCCTGGAATTTTTCCGACGAGCCAAGCGCGCGTCCGCCGGAGATGATGATCTTGGCCGAGGTGAGTTCCGGACGGTCGCTCTCGGAGAGCTTGTTCTCGACAAAGGTTGAGACGCCCGGGTTGGCGGCCGCAGACACCTGCTCGACCTTTGTCGATCCGCCCTGAGTGGCGGCCTGGAACGAGGCGGTGCGAACGGTGATCACCTTCTTCGGTTCGCTGGTCTGGACCGTCTGGATCGCGTTGCCGGCATAGATCGTCCGCTTAAAGGTATCGGGCGAAACGACCTCGATGATTTCCGAAACCTGCGAGACATCGAGGAGAGCGGCGATGCGCGGCGCGACGTTCTTGCCCGAGGCGGTCGCCGGCGCGACGATGGTGCCGTAGTTGCCCGCGAGCGACACGACGAGAGCAGCGAGCGGCTCGGCGAGGCGCTCGGCCAGTTCGTCGGCCTCGGCCAGCAGCACCTTGCGCACGCCCTTCAGCGCCGCGGCTGCATCGGCGGCAGCCTTGGCGGACTTGCCAGCAACCAGGATGTCGACCTCCGAGCCGATCTGAAGGGCTGCGGTCAGAGCCTTCGACGTCTGGTCGGAAAGGCTCGCATTGTCATGTTCGGCGATAAGGAGAATTGCCATGTTCTTGTTCCCTTCCTTCCGAACTTAGAGCACGCCGGCTTCGTTCTTGAGCTTGTCGACGAGTTCCTGGACCGTCTTCACCTTCACGCCCGCCTTGCGGCCGCTCGGCTCCTCGGTCTTCAACACCTTGAGGCGCGGCGCCACGTCGGCGCCGAAATCGGCCGGGGTCTTCTCGTCGAGCGGCTTCTTCTTCGCCTTCATGATGTTGGGCAGCGAAGCATAGCGCGGCTGGTTGAGGCGCAGGTCGGTCGTGACGATCGCCGGCAGCTTCAGTTCCACCGTTTGCAGGCCGCCGTCGACTTCGCGGGTGACCGTCGCCTTCTCGCCTTCGATCGCCAGCTTGGAGGCGAAGGTCGCCTGCGCCCAGTCGAGAAGCGCGGCCAGCATCTGGCCGGTCTGGTTGGCGTCGTCGTCGATCGCCTGCTTGCCGAGGATGACGAGGCCCGGCTTCTCGGCCTCGACCACGCCCTTCAGCACCTTGGCGACGCCGAGCGGCTCGACCAGCGAATCGACCTTGACCAGGATGGCACGGTCGGCGCCCATCGCCAGCGCGGTGCGCAGCGTCTCGGCAGCCTGCGCCGGTCCGATCGAGACCGCGACGATCTCCTCGACCTTGCCGGCCTCCTTGAGGCGGATCGCCTCCTCGACCGCGATCTCATCAAACGGGTTCATCGACATCTTGACGTTCGCAAGCTCGACGCCCGACCCGTCCGGCTTCACGCGGATCTTCACGTTGTAATCGACCACCCGCTTTACGGGTACGAGAACTTTCATCCGTCCTGGTCCTTCTTCTTCAGTCGCGGATGCTCCTATCAGGGCAGCCATGCCGTCATTTGCCGAAAGGCGACGAATCCGCGAAATATCCGGCCAAATTTGAATATCCCGGGCGCCGCCGGAAGCGCGGCGGAACCTAGATAGCGCAGGCCCGGCCGTCAATACGAAGGAGAGCTTCGAATCGTTTGAAGGTCACCGCCTATCCCAAGGCCCCGGCTTGGCCTGAACTGGCCTGACAGAGATCGGCTGCTCGACCATAACCGCCTTCGGGGTGACGACCTCGCGGTCGAGTAGCGGCACCGAACGCCTTCTCAGGATCAGAACGAGGAGCGCGCCGGTCAGGATGCCGCCGATGTGGCAGGCCCAGGACACCTCGTCTTCCCCGGCGATGGCGAACTTGACGAACTGGAAGCCGATCCAGAGCGCGAGCGCAATCCAGGCAGGGATGCGCAACGGGATGCGGCCGAAGGCCAGCACCCAGATCTTCACGCGTGGGTGCAGGATCAGATAGGCCGCGACGACTCCGGCGACGGCGCCCGAGGCGCCGATCAGCGGCACCTGCGAGGCGGGAGCGGCCAAGCCGTGCAGCGCCGCGCCGCCAGCCGCGCAGAGCAGGTAGAAGATCAGAAACCTGAAGTGACCGAGGGCATCCTCGACATTGTCGCCGAAGACCCAGAGGAACAGCATGTTGCCGCCGAGATGCCACAGGTCGGCATGCAGGAAGGCATAAGTGACGTAGCTCAACGGCGCCGGCAGCAAATAGAACTCCGGAGGAAGCTGGACCTCATGGAACGCAACGGAGGGGATGTAGCCGAGACCCAGGGTGGTGGCGATGCTGAACTCCTCGGAACCCATCCCGGTCAGCAGAAAGACCAGCACGTTGGCCACGATCAGGCCGATCGTGACGTACTGCATGCGGATGTGCTTGAGGCTGTTCGCGTCGTGGAGCGGAATGAACAAGGCTGGCCCCGCCCCTACCGTCTTGTTTGTTCAGCGGTTCTTGCCCGGCACCCATAGCACGTCGGATTTGCCGCTGTCATTGGCCACACGGGCCGCGACGAAGAGCAGGTCGGATGCGCGGTTGACGTATCGGACCGCCTCCGGATTGACGTGCTCTCCGGGCGTGGCCGCCAGCGCGACCATCAGACGCTCGGCGCGCCGCGTCACAGTGCGGGCCAGATGCAATGCGGCGGAGGCAGGCGAGCCGCCGGGCAGCACGAAAGAGCGCAGCGGCTCCAGCCGGGCATTTAGCTGGTCGATGTCGGCCTCCAGCCGCGTGGTCTGGGACCCGAGCATGCGCAGCGGTTCGTAGCCGAGCGGTTTGCCCTCCTTGGCTTCCGGCGTGCAGAGATCGGCGCCGAGATCGAAGAAATCGTTCTGCATCCGGCCGAGGATGGCGTCGAGCTCTGGATCGCCTGCCGCCGTGTGCAGCCGCGCCAGTCCGATGCAGGCGTTCGCCTCGTCGACCGTGCCATAGGCCTCGACCCGCAGGTCGGATTTCATGCGGCGCTCGCCAGTGCCGAGCCCCGTCGTGCCGTCGTCGCCCGTGCGCGTGTAGATCTTGTTGAGCTTGACCATTCCTTCCACCCTCCAGAAGCGCTTCAGCCTCCCCCGCGCGTCAGCCAGACCGTGATCAGGATCAGCACGAGGGCCACGAACTGCAGCATGACGCGTGCCTGCATCAGTTTGTTCGAGGTGTTGCCGGATCCGCCGCGCATCATGTTGATCAGGCCACGGATTAGCACGATCACCACGGCAGCCATGGCGACGATGGCGAGGATGTTGAAGACTGAGGCCATGTTCGTTCCGCTTGGTTGCCGCTCAGGCCTGCGAAGCCAGGACGCGGTATAGGAGTGATGCCGGCAGCAGCCGCTTGAGGACGACGCCGGCCTTGGCCGGCAGGGTCACTACATAATGCGGCCGCGGCCGAGGTGACAGGAGTGCATGGCGCAGCACCTCATAGACCGCTTCCGGCCCCAGCTTGAGACGAGAACTCGAGCCGCCCCCGCGAAGCCTGGCGAGTTGCGCCTGGTAGGCTTCCCGATGCACCGAGTTTTCGTGGTCGATGTTCTTCAGGAACCACTCGAGCCCGTTCGAGGCGATCCTGGATCTTATCGGTCCTGGCTCGATCATCGAGACATGGACGCCGGAGCCTTCCAACTCGGCCCGCATGCACAGCATCAACCCCTCCAGCGCATGCTTCGAGGCGGCATAGGCTCCACGCCATTTGACCGGCACCAAGCCGAGGATCGACGAGCAGTTCACAATGCGACCGTGTCCTTGGGCCCGCATCACCGGGACGATTCGTCGCGTCAGGTCGTGCCAGCCGAAGACATTCGCCTCGAACTGCTCGCGCAATGCCGAGACGGGCAGGTCCTCCACAGCGCCGGGCTGCGCGTAGGCGCCATTGTTGTAGAGGGCATCGAGCCGGCCGCCGGTCCGGGTGAGCACGGCGGTCACGAGGGCCTCGATTGACGCCGGCTCGCGGTAGTCCAAATAGAAGGCTTCGATGCCGTCTGCTTCCAGTGCACCGATGTCAGCGGGTTTGCGAGCCGTGGCGAAGACCTGCCAGCAGTCCCGCTTCAGTGCCCTTGCACAATGGGCGCCGATGCCCGAAGAGGCACCGGTGACGATGATCGTGCGCCCCGTCGTCAAGTCATTGATCCTGGCCAAGTCTGGGTTGCCAATTTGAACGACCCCTTCCCATATTCCGCCGCGGGACACAATCGACGGAGATCCGTGGGGATGCGGAAGATCGTGGCCGTTCGTCGGGTGCTGGCGGACATGCTTGGACACTTCTACGACGATGACGGCTGGTCGATGGCGAGCCATCTGGCCATCACGGCGTTGATGGCCCTGTTTCCCTTCCTGATCTTCGCCACCACCCTGGCGAGCTTTTTCGGGGCACAAGCCTTCGCCGATACGGCCGTGCATCTGGTGTTCGACACATGGCCGGACGAGATCGCCGACCCGATCGCGCGCGAGGTGGTCAACGTGCTTACCGTGCAGCGCACGGACCTTCTTACCTATGGCGTGCTGCTCGCCGGTTTCTTCGCCTCGAACGGCATCGAGGCGCTGCGCACCTCGCTCAACCGCGCCTATCGCGTGACCGAGACGCGCTCGTTCCTCTACCGACGCATCCAGAGCATCGCCTTCGTGCTGATCGCCACGATCGGCTTCGTGGCCATCAGCGTGCTGCTGGTTCTGGCGCCGCTGATCGGCCGTTTCGCGGTGGCCCAGGCGGAATGGCTCGCGCCCTATATGGGAACCATCACGCTGTGGCGCATCGTGATCGCGTCTGCGGTGATTGTTCTCGGCCTGATCGCCGTCCACATGTGGCTGCCGGCCGGGCGTCGGCGCTTCGTGCAGATCGTGCCCGGGATCATCTTCACGCTGATAGGCTGGCTGATCGGCTCGACCGTATTTGCCACGTATCTCGACCACTTCTCGTCATATGTGACCACCTATGCGGGTCTGGCCTCGATCATGATCGCGGTGGTCTTCCTCTATATCATCTCGGCGATCTTCATCCTGGGCGGCGAGCTCAACGCCTCGATCCGCCGCTATCTCGAGGCCCGTGCTCGCGTCGGCTCCTGAGCGGTGGCAAGCGCAACGCCGAAGGTCGCAACCGCCATTCCGGCCACCTGCACCGGCGTAAGGCTCTCGCCGAACAGCACCCAGGCGATCACCGCCGTTACCGGGGGAACGAGGTAGAAAAGCGAGGAGACCTTCGCCATCGCGCCGTCGCGGATCATGATCATCAACAAGAAGATCGCACCGATCGACAGCACGAGAACCAGCCAGGCCATGGCGAAGACGAGTTCGCCGGTCAGCACGAAGGTACGCGTCTCGAATACAAGAGAGGCTGTGAACATCAGGGCGGCCGCGCCGACATATTGCCAAGCCGTGCCCCTGACCAGATCGGCCGATCCGCCGATCTTCTTCTGCAGGATGGTTCCGAGGCTCAAGCCGCCGACGGCGGTCAGCGCCGCGACCAGCATCGGCATGGTCACGGCATCGAGCCCGGCCCCGAGCTTGGGCAGGATCACCATCACCACGCCTGCGAGGCCGGTTATCAGCCCCAGCCATTGGCGGGGGCGGACTTTTTCGCCGAGCAGGGCACCGGCCAGCACGGCGCTGATCAGCGGCTGCAGCCCTCCGATCAGGGCGGCAAGGCCGGCGCCCAGCCCTTCCCGCACGGCCCAGAAGATTCCGCCCAGATAGACACCGTGCATGAGAACCCCCGTCGCGATGGAGGATGCCGCCTCCTTGCGCTTCGTCCCGCGGGCCTTGGCCTCGGCTCGTGCCGGCGCGAGCACGGCGGCGATGCCGGCGAGGATAACCATCGCAAGCCCGAAGCGTACGGCAAGGAAGGTGAACGGTTCGGCCCACGGCATGGCATAACGCGCGCCGATGAAGCCGGTCGACCAGAGCAGAACGAAGAGCAACGGGATGAGCTTGCGAGCGAGTGGCATGCGGGGAGACGTCTCTGTTTATCGCCCGCTCTATTTTCCCGGCCCGTCGGAGGCAAAGGCGAAAAGCTGAATCATTGATTTGGTTGGGGTGAACTTAGGAAGCCATCCTTCGCCAGCAGCGCTCGCGCCCGGCAATGTTCCCTCATCCCTCCTCCAGCCCCGCCATCCGCCGCACCGCCTCCGGCGTCGCGCCTTGTTCCCGCAATGCTGCAATCCCCGTGTCCTGAAAACTCTTCGATAGCTTCCGCCCGTCCGGGCCGAGGATCAGGCGGTGGTGGCGATATCCCGGAGCGGGAAGGTCCAGCAGTTCCTGCAGTACGCGGTGGACGGCGGTCGCCGCATAAAGGTCCATGCCGCGCACCACGTGGGTGACGCCCTGCAAGGCATCATCGAGCACCACCGAGAGATGATAGCTGGTGGGCACGTCCCGGCGCGCCAGGATTACGTCGCCCCAGTCCTGCGGCCTCGCCTCGATGCAGCTCGAGGCGGAAAGATCGGCACCGGAGAGTTCGCTCCATGAAAGCTTCGCACCGACGCGCTCCAGCGCCGCCGCCATGTCCAGCCGCCAGGCGAACGGTATGCCTTCGGCCAGGAGTTCAGCGCGCTTGCGCCCGGAAAGCCGCCTGTCCGAGCCTGGATAGAGCGGCACGCCGTCCGGGTCGCGCGGCCAGTTCTCCCCGGCCGTCTCACGGTCGGCGATGAATGCCCGTACCTCGCCCCGGCTCATGGAGGCCGGATAGACGAGCTCTTCCTTCCTCAGCCGGTTCAGCGCTGCCTCGTACTCGCCAAAGTGGTCCGACTGCCGCCGCACCGGATTCTCCCAGCCGATGCCGAGCCAGGCGAGATCGCGAAAAATTGCCGCTTCGTACTCCGGCGTGCAGCGCGCCGCATCGATGTCTTCGAGCCTGAGCAGCAGCCGCCCGCCCAGGCGCTCGGCGAAATGCTGATCGACGAGCGCCGAATAGGCATGGCCGAGATGCAGGAGACCGTTCGGGCTTGGCGCGAATCGGAAGACGGGGATGTTCATCTGCGCCGGATTTGGGTTGTGCGGTCGTCCTGACGATTGCTACTTTGCCGGCCTTTGCAGAACAAGGGCTCCTATGCAGCGCATCACCGGGATCGAGGACGTGAGGGCCGGGCTCGATGCGCTCTGCGTGGCCGACCCGCGCCTCGGCCGCGTCCGTGACCTGGCGGGAGACGTGCCGCTGCGCCTGACTGAGCCCGGCTTTGCCAGCCTGACCTCGATCATCGTGTCGCAGCAGGTCTCGCGCGCCAGCGCCGACGCGATCATGGGACGGCTCCTAACGCTCATGGACCCGATAACACCCGACGCAGTCATCGCCTCGGACGACGAGCTCTTCCGGGCGGCCGGGTTCTCCCGCCCGAAGCAACGCACCCTGATCGCCGCGGCAGAAGCCGTTCGCGGCGGGCTTGACCTCATCGACCTGTGCGAACTGCCGGCTGAAGAGGCCATCTTGCGGCTCACTGCCGTGCCGGGCATAGGTCCGTGGACCGCCGAGATCTATCTCTTGTTCGCCGCAGGCCATCCGGACGTGTTTCCCGCGCGCGATCTGGCGCTTCAGGTGTCGGTCGGCCACGCGCTGGGGCTGGAAGAGCGGCCGGGCGAGCAAATCGTGGCTGAGATCGCCGAATCATGGGCGCCGTGGCGAGGTGTCGCATCCCGCCTTTTCTGGGCCTATTATCGGCACATCAAAGGGCGCGAAGCCGCGCCGATCACGCAAAATCACAAGAAATCTTGAGATTTTCTGCGCTTCTACAAACGATTCTTGCAGCCTAGCGGCTTCACACGCCTGTCATCTAGGGCTTAGACTATTCGGGCCAGTCATTCCCATGCCAAGGAGGCCCTTCGCTTGACGGTTGCCGTATCTCCGGATGGGCTTCCCGCGCTGGTTTTGAATGCCGATTACCGGCCGCTCAGCTACTATCCCTTGTCCCTCTGGTCCTGGCAGGACGCAATCAAGGCTGTCTTCCTCGACCGCGTGAATATTGTTGCCGAATACGAGCATTCGGTTTCTTCGGTCTCCTTCTCGATGAGGGTGCCGAGCGTCGTCAGTCTGAAGAGCTACATCAAGCCGTCCAGGCATCCTGCCTTCACGCGCTTCAACGTCTTCCTGCGCGACAGATTCCAGTGCCAGTATTGCGGCAAGAACGAGGACCTGACCTTCGACCATGTCATCCCGCGCCGCTGCGGCGGCGCCACGACCTGGGAGAACGTGGTCGCCGCGTGCTCGCCCTGCAATCTGAGGAAGGGCGGCCATCTTCCGGCGCAGGCCAAGATGTGGCCGATGCAGAGGCCCTATCAGCCGACGGTGCACGATCTTCACAACAACGGCCGGCTGTTCCCGCCCAACTACCTGCACGAAAGCTGGATGGACTATCTCTACTGGGACGTCGAACTGGAGCCGTAAGGGTTCTCTGCAGTTCCGGCCACTCTCGCTACTCCCATTGTCGCGGGCGGACGGAGAGTTATGGGAGCCTCCCTCCCTCGGCGCTGCTATCTCACCCCTTCTTGTTCCGCGCCGCGAGCGTCCTCAGCCGGAGCGCGTTGAGGCGGATGAAGCCGGCGGCGTCCTTCTGGTCATAGGCGCCGCGATCGTCCTCGAAGGTCACCAGCGCATCCGAATAGAGCGACTTGTCGGAGCGGCGGCCGGTGACGATGACGTTGCCCTTGTAAAGCTTCAGCCGCACCTCGCCCTCGACCTCCTCCTGGCTCTTGTCGATCAGCGCCTGCAGCATCTCCCGCTCCGGCGCATACCAGAAGCCGTTGTAGATCAGTTCGGCATAGCGCGGCATGATCTCGTCCTTGAGGTGCGCGGCGCCGCGGTCAAGTGTGATCGATTCGATCGCCCGGTGGGCGGCGAGCAGGATCGTGCCGCCCGGCGTCTCGTAGACGCCGCGTGACTTCATGCCGACAAAACGGTTCTCGACCAGGTCGAGGCGGCCGATGCCGTTGTCGCGGCCGAGATCGTTGAGGCGCGAGAACAGCGTCGCCGGCGAAAGCCTCTCGCCGTTGAGTGCGATCGCATCGCCCTTGGCGAACTCGATCGTGATCTCGGTCACCTGGTCCGGCGCGTCCATCGGCGAGACGCTGCGCTGGTGCACATATTCCGGCGGCTCCTGCCACGGATCCTCGAGCACCTTGCCCTCCGAGGAGGAGTGCAGGAGGTTGGCGTCGACCGAGAACGGAGCCTCGCCCTGCTTGTCCTTGGCGATCGGGATCTGGTGGTCGCGCGCGAAATTGAGGAGGTCCGTGCGCGATTTGAACGACCAGTCGCGCCAGGGCGCGATCACCTTGATATCGGGGTTCAACGCATAGGCAGAGAGTTCGAAACGCACCTGGTCGTTGCCCTTGCCGGTCGCGCCATGAGCGACGGCGTCGGCGCCGGTCTCACGCGCGATCTCGACGAGATGCTTCGAGATCAGCGGTCGCGCGATCGAGGTGCCGAGGAGGTAGAGGCCCTCATAGACGGCGTTGGCGCGGAACATCGGGAAGACGAAGTCGGAGACGAACTCCTCGCGCACGTCGCGGATGTAGATTTCCTTGATGCCGAGCATCTCGGCCTTCTTGCGCGCCGGCTCCAACTCGCCGCCCTGGCCGAGGTCGGCGGTGAAGGTGACGACCTCCGCGCCGAGCTCCGTCTGCAGCCACTTCAGGATGATCGACGTGTCGAGGCCACCGGAATAGGCGAGCACGACCTTCTTGACGTCTTTCCACTTCGACATGACTTCCCCGGCATACGCTTTTCGGCCCCTTGGCCGATCCGGCGGCACTAATATCAGGAATGCCTTGCCGGGCAAGGCGGCGGAGTGGCGCCTTAGCTTGAAATCTGCGGCTGGGTATTGGCAGTCGCTTGACCGCGGTTCGGCACCAGGTGGCCGAGACTGTCGTCTGCCTTGGATGAGTCGCCGCCATTGGCCAGCTTGAGCAAGTATCAAGATCTAAGTATATTTTGCACCGGTCTGCGCAGTCGGCACGACGATGCGTGGAGGCGGTTATGGTAGCCATCGATCTTGGCGCCGTGATGCTGTCCGAGCAGGAACACGGCAGGCAGCTTCGGCGCGCCGTGATAGCGAGCACGGTCGGCACCGCGATCGAATGGTATGATTTCTTCCTTTACAGCACGGTGACCGGCCTCGTGTTCGCGCGGCTGTTCTTCCCGCACTCGGATCCGCTCGTCGGCACGCTCGAGGCGTTCGCCATCTATGCTGTCGGCTTTCTCGCCCGCCCCATCGGCGCAGCGATTTTCGGCCACTATGGCGACCGCATCGGCCGAAAATCCACGCTCATCGCCACGCTGATGACGATGGGCATCGCGACGTTCCTCGTTGGGCTCGTCCCGACCTACGAAAGCATCGGCATCTGGGGCGCGATCATCCTGACGGCGCTGCGCTTCATTCAGGGCATCGGCGTGGGCGGCGAATGGGGCGGTTCCGTACTGCTTTCGATGGAATGGGCGCGGACCTCCGGCCATCGCGGTTTCATCGCATCCTGGCCGCAGTTTGGCGTACCGTGCGGCCTCTTCCTCGCCAATCTCGCGGTCCTCGTGTTCAGTTGGCTGTCTGGCGATCAGTTCCTGACATGGGGCTGGCGTGTTCCGTTTCTGCTGAGCCTCCTGCTCGTCGTCCTCGGCCTCTGGATCAGGCTTGGCATCATGGAGACGCCGATATTCCAAAGGCTCGTCGCTGAAAACAAAGTCGAGCGGGCACCGATGCTGGAGGTCGTGCGCCGCCAACCAAAAGAGATTCTGCTCTGCGCGCTTTTGCGTATGGCGGAGCAGGCGCCTTTCTACATCTTCACGGCCTTCATATTCGCGTATGGAGTTGGAACGCTGAAGGTCTCGCGCGACTTTCTTCTCGTTGCCGTGCTGGCGGCGGCGATCGTTTCCTTCGTTTCGATCCCGCTGTTCGGTCACATCTCCGATCGGATCGGACGCAAGCGCATGTACATGATCGGCGCGACGGCTATCGGCGTCTACGGCTTCATCTATTTCGGGCTGCTGAATACGGGCTCCGCGGCGCTGATCTTCCTCGCCATCGTGATCTCGCTGATACCCCACGACATGATGTATGGACCGCAAGCTGCGCTGATCGCGGAAGCCTTCACCGGTCGGCTGCGCTACAGCGGTGCGTCGCTCGGCTATCAGCTCGCGTCCGTCATTGCCGGCGGCCCTGCTCCTCTCATCGCCGCATGGCTGTTCAGCACGTTTGGGACGGCCTACGCGGTCGCGTTCTACATCCTCGCCTGCTCGGTGCTCAGTCTGATCGCGACAGCGCTGATGACGGACTACACCGGCAGGGATATCGAGCGCGAATACGAATAGGGCCACGACTAAGCCCTGCCTGCCCCATTCAATACACTTTTAATCAATCGCCCCGAAACTCCGGGCTATGATCCCGAATACGCTCCTGAACTGGAGGCGGCGAGCCCTGCTCCGCCTCCCCATGGCCGCGCTTGCGGCGGCAATCGCGATGCCTGCCTTCGCCTCTGACCGATGGGAAGAGGCCGGCAGCGGCGCGGTCGCCATCCTGCCGGTCCCCTTGAAGTCAAACGGAATCAACGGCGGCTCCCTTGTCTGCGCCGAGCAGCGCTGGACGATGCGGCTGAGGACCGACAAGCGGGAGGCGTTCGCGCCCAACCTGCCGTCCAAGGTCACCATCGACGGCAGGGCCCGGGAGATCGAGGCCGAGCAGACGGCCACTTCCATCTCGATCCCGATCACCTTCGAGTTCGTGCGGGCGATAAAGGCGGGCGCACGCCTGCAGGTTTCTGTCGGCTCCGGCGCGGATGGGCTCTCGGCTGCCTTCGCGTTGCGCAACTCGCAGCGGGTGATCGACGCAGTCGCGCCGCGCTGCAGCCCAATCGACATGTCGCCCTACGTCAATGTGGCATTGGCCCAGGCCGGGCCGCCGGCTGACCAGGCGAACAAGCTCCTCGCCAAGGAGGTCGAACTGTTCCGTACCGCCACCACCGCAACGCCAGTACTCTCGGCCGCGATCGTGGAACGCGGCGGCGGACACCAGATGCTGTTCGCCTCGCTCTGCGGCTCGGCATGGTACTACGGGCGTAGCGGCTGCACGCTATTCGGCTACGCGCGCACGGCCACGGACACGCCCTGGCGCGAAATCTATCACAGCGAAGGCATGTCGCTCTATCTCGACCCGAACGCCTCCAGTGACAACTGGCCCGAACTCGTCACTGTCCCGTCGACGGGAGAAACCGAGCAGATGCACTGGGCCTTCGACAGGGAGCGCTATGCGCTGCGCGACGAGCAGATCGCAAAGGAGATGACGGAGCCGCTGAGGGGAACGATGACCCCCTGACAGTTCAGCGGCGCCTGGCGAACATCTGCGACCAGATATCGTAGCCTGCCAGCGCTGCGCCTATGGCGGCGGCGACCGCGAGGTCGATCCGCCCCACCTTCATGACCACGATGCCGATGAAGCCCAGGAAGGCGGCGTACGCCAGCAGCGCGAATATCCTGTCCAGCATCATCGCAAGTGCTCCCGGACCGTCGTGTCCACGCGCATTGAATCAGCCTCCGTAGATCATATTCGGCAGCCCATAGACGATTTGCGGGAAGGTGTAGAGGATCACCATGCACAGGATGACGATCAGCATATAGGGCATCATGCCGTAGAAGATGTCCGGCAGTTGAACGCCCGGCGGAGCAATGCCCTTGAGATAGTAGGCCGACATCGCCATGGGCGGCGACAGGAATGCGGTCTGCAGATTGACCGCCACCAGGACGCCGAAGAAGAGCGGGTCGATCTCGAAGTGCGCCAGCAGCGGCAGGAAGATCGGGATGAAGATGACGATGATCTCGGTCCACTCCAGCGGCCAGCCGAGTATGAAGATGATCAACTGCGCAACGATCAGGAACATCAGCGGCGACATGTTGAGCCCGGTCACGAAGTCGCCGACCAGTTGCTGCCCGCCGAGATAGGCGAAGACCGAGGCGAAGGTGGCCGAACCCACGAACAGCCAGCACACCATGGCGGTGGTGCGCGCCGTCAAATAGGTCGATTCCTTGAGCCGCTGCCAGGTGAGCGCACGGTAGGCGGCTGCAAGCAGCACGCCTCCCAAAGCGCCGATTGCCGCCGCCTCGGACGGCGTCGCGAAGCCGAAGAGGATGGCCCCCAGCACCGCGAGGATGAGTAAGGCGAGCGGCAGGAACGACGTCACCATCATCCAGGTGATCTCGAGGAAGGAATGGTCCCCGACCTCCTCCTTGGAGGGCTTCGGCGCGAGATTCGGATTGAGGACGGCGCGCCCGATCACGTAGATGAGGTAGAGTCCGGCAAGCAGCAGTCCGGGCAGCAGCGCCGCGGCATACATGCGGACGACGGAGACGCCGGCGGTGGCGCCGTAGACGATGAGCAGGATCGACGGCGGGATGAGGATGCCCAGCGTGCCGCCTGCACAGATTACGCCCGACGCGTAGCGGACGTCATAGCGCGCCTTGAGCATGGCCGGCAGGGCCAGCAGCCCCATAAGCGTCACCACCGCCCCGACGATGCCCGTCGCCGTGGCGAACAGGGTACAGGTGACGAGCGCCGCGACCGCCATCGACCCCGGCAGGTTGCGGGTCGCGATGAACAGCGTCTTGAACAGGCGGTCGACGATGTTCGACCGCTCTACGATGTATCCCATGAACAGGAACAGCGGGATGGCGGTCAGGACGTCGTTTGAGATGACCGAGAAGGTCTGATTGACGAAAAGGTCGAAGATCCGGTTGTTGAAGAAGCCCCCGACCCATGTTTCGGTGAGCGTCCAGCCATCGGCGCCGTTCTCCACCGCCCGCTCGAAGGCGCGCCACATGCGATGCGGGTCAAAATAGGCGTAGTAGCCGAAGGCGACGCCCAGCGCCATCAGCGTGAACGCGACGGGGAACCCAAGGAAGATCGCGAGGATCAGGACCAGAAGCATCAGGACGGCGATTGCCGGATCGCTCATCACGCGTCTCCATCACGACGCGACCCGACGGATCCGTCGGGAATGTCCACGGCTTCGGATCCGTGCCTCAGCACGTCCAGACTCTTGGTATCCATGAGGACCTTTTCCGTTTCTTCGACGTCCTCGGCAGCCCGTACCCATTGGCCCGTCTTGAGGCAGATGAGGCAGCGGAAGACCTGGGCGATGCCCTGCAGGAACAGAAGTACACCGGCCACCACGATCACGGTCTTGAACTGGTAGATCGGGATGCCGGCCGGGCTGTTGATGCTGACTTCCTGCTGCGCCCAGCTTCGAGCGGCATACTTCCAGCCGGCAAGCACCAGCGCGATAATGCCGGGGAAGAAGAACAGGAAATAGAGGACGAGTTCGACCGCGGCCTGCGTCCGCGAAGACCAGAGTCGGTAGATGAAGTCCCCGCGCACATGGCCGTCGCGCGACAGGGTGTAGGCACCGGCCATCATGAACAGCGTACCGTAGAGCATGTAGCTGATGTCGAACGCCCAGGGGGTGGGCGCCCTGAAGAAGTAGCGGACCAGGACCTCGTAGCTGACGGCCAAGGTCATCAGCACGATGCTCCAGGAGAAGACCTTTCCGAACCAGGCGGACAGGCCGTCGGCAAACATGATGTAGCGGTGCATGGAGGCTCGCGGGTTGGGAAGCCGGACCGGCGAACGATTCGCCGGGTCCGGACCGACGCGGAGGAGGCTAGAGCTTCAGCTTGCCGGGGAAATAGTGGTCGTAGGCAAGCTGCAGGTCAGCTGCGTTCATCAACTCGTAGAAGGTGACGCGCTCGACCCAGGCGCGCTGGCTATCCAGTACCTTTTTGAGGAAGGGATCGGCTTCAAGCGTCGGGATCACCGCGTCCCATGCCTTGAGCTGGACGTCGAGGATCTCCTTCGGCGTGCGATGGACGGTGACGCCGTGTTCGTTCTGCAGTTTCTGCAGGTCGGCTGAGTAGTTGTCCATCGCGGAGGCCGTGTTGGCCGTCGACGCCGCCTCGACGCCGTACTCCACGATCGCCTTCAGGTCGTCGTCGAGATCGTCGTAGACGTCCTTGTTGAAGATGAACTCGAACGTCTCGCTGGCCTGGTGGTAGGACGACAGCATGTAGTGCTTGGAGACGTCCTGCGAGCCGAAGCGCAGGTCCGACGAGGGGTTGTTGAACTCGAAGGCGTCGATGACGCCGCGCTCCATTGCCGGCACGATCTCGCCGCCCGGAAGCTGAGCGACGCTCATCCCCATCTGCTGCATCACGTCCGCGGCCAGGCCGACGGTGCGGTACTTGAAGCCCTGCACGTCCGCTGCCTTCTCGACTGGGTTCTTGAACCAGCCGAAGGGCTGCGCCGGCATTGGGAAGCCGAAGAAGCCGACGACGTTCAGTCCGAGCACGTCCTGAGTGAGCTCGCGATAAAGCTCCTTGCCGCCGCCCTGGTGGAACCATGCGAGCATCGTCGTTGCGCTGCCGCCGAAGACCGGCCCGGTGCCGAACAGCGAGGCGCCCTTGTGCTTGCCGTACCAGTAGGCTGGCACCGTATGGGCGGCGTCGATCACGCCGTCATGCACGCCGTCCATCACCTGGAATGCGCCGACCACCGCGCCCGCCGGCAGAAGCTCGAATTTCAGCCGGCCGCCCGACATCTTTTCGACGCGCTCAATATATTGGCGGGCGAAATCCATCCAGATGTCGGAAGCCGGCCATGAGGACTGCATCTTGATCGTGAGCGGAGTCTGCGCCAGCACAGCCGGAGCGGCAAGAGCAGTTGCCGCCGTTGCTGCGCCACCCACTGCCGATGTCTTCAGGAATCGCCTGCGCGATAGTGAATTACCTGTCATTGGTTCCTCCTCCAATGCCGAAGGGTAGTTCCCTTCTGGCTAGACCAGAATAGAGGTTCAACGACTCGTTGCAAGTCTTCGTATTCACTTACAATGCACTTCCCACACATAAAGCGGGTAGGCATTGCCACGATATTGCAGCCGGCGGGCGCTGCGCGTAGAAGGCGACTACAGTACCGGTTGCGCCATGACCTTCATCCCCGACACCTTCACGATCGCCCAGTTCGCGATCGCCACCTTCATCATCGCAATCACGCCCGGACCGGACATGACGCTGTTCGTCGGCCGCGCGCTGTCCGAAGGCCGGGCCTCGGGCTTCGCCTGCATGGCCGGCGCGATGACCGGCTGCATCATCCACACGACACTTGTGGCGCTGGGACTGTCGGCGCTGATCGTCGCTTCGCCGGAGGCCTTCCTTGCGCTCAAGATCGGCGGCGCCGGCTATCTGCTGTGGCTCGCCTGGCAGGCGGTCACGAAGGGCTCGGCCTTTTCGCCCGATACCAGTCAGCGGGCCCGCCGGCCGCTGGTCAAAAGCTGGGCGACCGGGATCGGCATCAACCTGCTCAACCCGAAGATCATCCTGTTCTTCATGACCTTCTTGCCGCAGTTCGTATCGGCAAGCGACCCGCACGGGCCGGGCAAGCTGTTCTTCCTCGGGCTGCTGTTCATCCCGCTTTCGCTGCCGGTGACCGTGCCGATGGTGATCGCGGCCGACAGTTTTGCCGGGCTTCTGCGCAAGAGCCCGAAGGTGACGCGCGTCGTCGACTACCTGTTCGCCGGGGTGTTTTCCGCCTTCGCACTGAAGATCTTGACGGCCAACGCGAAGTAGATTCCCCAAGGGCCAGGTTCCGCCAAACTCAACGCCACATATTGGCGAAGCCGGAATATTCCGGCAGCGATCCGCCGCGGGCGTCGCCACCGACAAGCGGCCACGCTTCCTCGATGACATAGGGCCCACCGCCGACGGAGTCTCGCGACGACATCAGCACGAAGCGCGAAACCTTGAACGGCGCGGCCTCGAAATTTCCCCGCGCGGAAAGATATTTCGCGACCTCGGCCGGGCTGGAGTTGCGTAGCCGCGCCAGCGTCACATGCGGCGTGAACTTGCGTTGATCCGCCGGCACGCCGGCCCTCTGGCAGATGCGTTCGATCTCGGCCTGCAAGGCAGAAAGATCAGGAGACTGGGCAACCCCGGCCCAGACCGAGTGAGGCTTCTTCGATCCGAATGCGCCTACCCCGGCAAGTTGCAGTTCGAAGCCGGGCCGCCTGACTCGGTCGAGTGCGTTGGCGATCTCGTCGGCCACATAGCCCTCGACGTCGCCGATGAAGCGCAAGGTGATGTGGTAGTTCTCGACGTCGACCCACCGGGCGCCCGGCAAGCCGCCCCGCAGGAGCGAAAGCGACAGCGCCGCATCGCGGGGAATTTCGAGGGCGGTGAAAAGACGTGGCATGAAAGCCTCCCTTCCTCGAATCGAACTCGCCTTATGGGACACGGGACCATCGATCCCGCCCCTGGGCAAGCTGTTTGTATGCAACACAATTCTAAATTGCTGACGATCCGTACTCTTCCGCGCCCCCCTTAAGAGGCGCCCTGCTCCCTCAGCATCGCTTCCATGGTCGGCAGGAAGCTCTCCACCATTCGATCCACGCCTGCCGCATTGGGATGCATTCCGTCCTCCAGCAGAAACTTCCGGTCCCCTGCGACCCCATCGAGAAAGAAGGGGTGGAATGCGAGGCCGTATTGCTTGGCCAGTTCCGGATATATGGCGTTGAATTTGGCTTGGTAGTCGGGGCCGAGATTCGGCGCAGCGAGCATCCCGGCAAGCAGAACCGCGATTCCGCGTTCCTTCAGACGCTTGATCATCGCCTCGAGATTCTTCCGCGTGACCTCGGGGCCTACTCCGCGCAGCATGTCGTTGGCGCCGAGTTCGAGGATCACGATGTCCGTTCCGTCGGGTACCGACCAGTCCAGGCGCGAAAGGCCGCCGCTGGTCGTATCCCCGGAAACGCCGGCATTGGTGATCACGACATCGTGACCCCTCTCCTTAAGCGCCGCCTGCAGCTTTTCAGGAAAACTCTGTCCGGTATCGAGGCCGAAGCCGGCCATCAGACTGTCGCCGAAGCCGACGATCGTGCGCGGCTCAGCCGAGGCGGCGCCGAACGGGATCACGAGCGCCAGCACGAAGAACAGCAACCGTTTGAAAGACATCCGCTGACCCCCATATGACCGAAACATTCCTGCCCCTCTTGCCCTCCATATAGGACCGATCCGTGAGCACAGAAGCCGTCATCGAACTTCGCGAGGTGTCGCTGACGCTGGGCGAGGGAGCATCGTCGGTTCACGTGCTGAAAAAGATCAGCCTCGATATCGCGGCGGGCGAGACTGCGGGCATCGTCGGGCCGTCCGGTTCCGGCAAGTCGACCCTGCTGATGGTGCTGGCCGGGCTGGAAGGCGTCGATTCCGGCACGGTGAGGATAGCGGGGCAGTTGCTCAACGGCAGGAGCGAGGACGAGATCGCGGCCTTTCGCGGCCGAACCATCGGAATCGTGTTCCAGTCGTTCCACCTCATCCCTAACATGACGGCGCTGGAAAACGTCGCCGTACCCCTGGAACTCGCCGGCCGGCCGAAACCGTTCGAGCTGGCGCGACGCGAACTGGAGATGGTCGGGCTCGCAGAGCGGCTCAACCACTACCCGGGCCAGTTGTCCGGCGGCGAGCAGCAGCGCGTCGCGATCGCCCGGGCGCTGGCGCCGGAGCCTCGCATCCTGATCGCCGACGAGCCGACCGGCAATCTCGACCAGGCGACCGGCCGGCACATCGCCGACCTTCTGTTCTCCAGCGCCGCCGAGCGCGGCACGACGCTGGTCCTTGTGACGCACGATCCCTCGCTCGCCGCCCGCTGTTCGCGCCAGATCGCCATGCGCTCGGGGCGGATCGAGGCGGGCGCGCGACCTCATGCGGTCGTGGCATGATGGCTCGCATTGTGCAGTTGCGAGTAAGCCGCGCTTCTTCGGGAAGCGGCGCACCATGCTGAAAAACCTCCCCCTCGCCCTCCGCTTCGCGCTGCGCGAGATGCGCGGCGGCCTCTCGGGCTTTCTCATCTTCCTGACCTGCATCGCGCTCGGGGTCGCCGCGATCGGCGGCGTCAACTCGGTGGCGCGCTCGATCTCGGCGGGCGTTGCCTCCCAGGGACAGGCGCTGCTCGGCGGCGACATGCGCTTCGAGCTCAACCAGCGAGAGGCGACGCCGCAGGAGCAGCAATTCCTTCAAGGCTTGGGCGATCTCGCCGAAAGCGCCGACATGCGCTCTATGGCCCGCCTGGAAGACGGCTCCGACCAGGCGCTCGTCGAGGTGAAGGCGGTCGACGGCGCCTATCCGCTCTATGGCGAGCTAGAGACGGAGCCGGTGCTGCCGCAGCAGGACCTGTTCGGCAACCGGAACGGCGTGTGGGGTGCTGCCGCCGACGACCTGCTCTTCGAGAGACTCGGCCTCACGCCCGGTTCACGTATCAAGCTGGGCAATCTCACATTCGAGCTTCGGTCAAAGCTCGTGACGGAACCGGATTCCATCTCAGACGGCTTGGCCTTCGCGCCTCGCCTGCTCGTCTCGCTCGAGGGTCTGCGCGCCTCCGGGCTCGTCCAGCCGGGCAGTCTGGTCGAACACGTCTACAAGCTGCGCCTGCCGGCCGGGACGAGCGACGCGCAAATCGCCGAGATCAGGGCGGTGGCGGCCGAGAAATTCCCGCAAGCCGGGTGGAGCATCCGCACCCGCTCGAACGCGGCTCCGGCGCTCTCCGCCAACATCGAGCGCTTCTCGCAATTCCTTACCCTGGTTGGCCTCACGGCCCTGGTCGTGGGAGGCGTGGGCGTCGCCAACGCGGTCAACGCCTATCTCGACGGCAAGCGCGGGGTGATCGCCACCTTCAAATGCCTCGGAGCGCCTGGCGGATTCGTGTTCACGCTTTATCTCGCGCAAATTCTGATCATCGCCTCGATCGGCATCGTGGCGGGACTGGTCCTAGCGGCCTTGATGCCCTTTGGTGCGAGTGCCGCGCTGTCCTCCTACATCCCCGTTCCCACGCAGACCGGGATCTATCCCGGCGCATTGGCGCTCGCAGCCACCTTCGGCGTCCTCGTCACCCTGGTTTTCGCGGTCCTGCCCCTCGGTCGGGCCCGGCAAGTTCCGGCAACCGCACTGTTCCGCGAGATGGGAACCGGCGCGCGCGGACTGCCGAAGACAGGATACGTCGCGCTGGCGCTCGGCATCGCGGCCGTGCTTGCCGGCCTTTCGGTCTGGTTCGCGACGGATCGCCGCATCGCGGCGATCTTCGTCGCCTCCGCCATCTTCGCCTTCATTGTGCTGCATGCCGTCGGCCTCGGGGTGCAGGCTCTGGCGCGCCGCTCGCCGCGCGTCGGCTCAACGGCGCTCAGGCTCGCCATCGGCAACATTCACAGGCCGGGCGCGCTGACGCCATCCGTGATCCTGTCGCTCGGCCTCGGTCTCACGCTGCTGGTGACGCTGGCCTTGATCGACGGCAACCTGCGGCGGCAGATCACCGATTCGCTGCCCGAGCAGGCGCCGAACTTCTTCTTCGTCGACATCCAGCCAACGGAGGTGGACAGCTTTTCGAGCCTTATCGCCGAGACCGCGCCCGAAGGTAAGCTGATACGCGTGCCCATGCTGCGCGGCCGTATCATGGAGCTCAACGGCGTGGAGGTGCAGAAGGTGAAGGTACCGCCCGAGGGCGCCTGGGTTCTGCGCGGCGACCGCGGCATCACCTATGCGCGGAACATTCCGGAGAATGCCACGCTAAGCGCCGGCGAGTGGTGGCCGGCCGACTACAGCGGCGAGCCGCTCGTCTCCTTCTCGGCCGAGGAAGCCGGCCAACTCGGTCTCAACATCGGCGACACCGTGACGGTCAACGTGCTCGGTCGCAACATCACCGCGCGCATCGCCAATTTGCGCGAGGTCCAGTGGGAGTCGCTGGGCATCAATTTCGTCATGGTGTTCTCGCCCAACACCTTCGCCGGCGCGCCGCACTCCTGGCTGGCGACGCTCACCATGCCGGGCGCCACGCTCCAGCAGGAGGCGGCAGTCCTCAATCGCGTGACCCAGACATTTCCGGCCGTGACCAGCGTGCGCGTCAAGGACGCCCTCGACGTGGTCAATCGGCTGGTGGCGCAACTCGGCAGCGCCATCAGGGCGGCGGCAAGCGTCGCCCTGATCGCCTCCGTGCTCGTGCTGTCGGGGGCACTCGCTGCAGGGAATCGCTCGCGCGTCCATGACGCCGTCGTCTTGAAGACCCTCGGCGCCACGCGCAAAACCCTGATCACCGCCTTCTCGCTCGAATACATGCTGATCGGGCTCGCCACAGCGGTTTTTGCGCTTGTCGCTGGAGGCATTGCCGCTTGGTTCGTGGTTGATCGCATCATGAAGCTGCCGTCGGCGTTCTCGCCGACGGTGGCCCTCAGCACGATCGCGATTGCGCTGGTGCTCACGGTCGGCATCGGGCTCGTGGGGACCTGGCGGGTGCTCGGCCACAAGGCCGCGCCGGTGCTGAGGAACCTGTGAGCCGCCTCCAGGCCGTCGCAATGTTCGGGGCCAAGTGCCTGCTTTGTATGAAATTGTAGAAAAAAAACGCGCACGTGTAGGGCGACGAGAGGGCTACGGGTCTTGTCCAAACTCCCGCGGCATATCATATTCTTGTCAGGCATGCTGGAGCCTCGCCAGCGGCGCCTGGGCATGAAAGCCCGACACCCGACGGGGCAGAAGCAATAGAGGAACCTATGGCTGACCTTCGCAACTATCAGGCGCGTGTCGCGGCGGGCTCCCGCGCCGACGCCGCCATCGACGAGGGCCTGCGCGCCTATATGCTCAAGGTTTACAACCTTATGGCGCTCGGTCTCGCTATCACCGGCTTGGCCGCCCTCGGCACGATGATGCTGGCCACCACCAACGATCCGTCGGCGGCGGTCGCCACCCTCGGCAACGGCAAGATGCTGACCTCGCTGGGCGTCGCGCTCTACGGCTCGCCGCTGAAGTGGGTCGTCATGCTCGCCCCGCTCGGCATGGTGTTCTTCCTGAGCGCCCGAGTGCATACGCTCAGCGTCTCGGCCGCCCAGACGTCATTCTGGATCTTCGCCGGCCTGATGGGGCTGTCGCTGTCGTCGATCTTCCTTGTCTACACGGCGCAGAGCATCACCCAGACCTTCTTCATCACCGCCGCCGCCTTCGGCTCGCTGTCGCTGTTCGGCTACACCACCAAGCGCGACCTGACCGGCTGGGGCACGTTCCTGTTCATGGGCGTGATCGGCCTCATCATCGCGATGGTAGTGAACATCTTCCTGGCGTCGCCGGCCCTGCAGTTCGCCATCTCGGCTATCGGCGTGCTGGTGTTCGCAGGCCTCACCGCCTACGACACCCAGAAGATCAAGGAGATGTATTTCGAGGGCGACGAGGTTCTCGTCGCCGGCCGCAAGGCCATCATGGGCGCGCTGACGCTCTATCTCGACTTCATCAACCTGTTCACCTTCCTGCTGTCGTTCCTCGGCAACCGCGAGTAAGCGGAGCTTCCAGGAATTGGACCAACGGGGCGGCCTTTGTGCCGCCCTTCATTTTTGCGAAAATCCCATCTATTAATTAGGCAGTTCCGGAGCTTGCCTAGTTGATGAGCAATGTTGTCGTTCGCCCAGTTGTTTTGACGGATCTCGGCCGGATCACCGAAATCTATGCGGATGCCGTGCTGAGCGGGACGGCCTCCTACGAACTCGAGCCGCCCTCGCTCGCCGAGATGACCGGACGCTTCACGGTGCTGAAGCCGGGCGGATTTCCTTATCTGGTGGCGGAAGCCGAGGGGACGGTCGCTGGCTATGCCTATGCGGGACCGTTCAGGCCACGGCCTGCCTATCGCTTCATCGTTGAGGATTCGATCTACGTCGCACCCGAGGCGCAGGGCCGCGGTATCGGCCGCGTGCTCATGGAGCGACTGATCGAGGATGTTCGCTTGGGCGGCTATCGGCAGATCGTTGCCGTCATTGGCGACGGCTCGCCCGAGAGCGCATCCGTTCGTCTTCATGAGCGCCTGGGGTTCCGGCACAGCGGCGTTCTGGAGGGTTCCGGCTACAAGCACGGGCGCTGGCTGGACACTGTCTTCATGCAGCTTCCACTCAACGGCGGCACCTCGCTGCCGCCCAATCCGGAGTCGGTGCCGGAACGCCGATTCCGCGGTGGCGTTTGATCGTGCTTTAGTGGCTACGCCTCGACCAGCTTCAGCTTGCTGTCGAAAACGCCCAGCACGCGGGCCAGATCGTGTCCGCGCTTCAGGACCGCGCCTGTCGTCGCGACCACGGAAAACATGCCCTGCTTGCGGGCAAGCCGCGGGTCTTTGACGATCTGGAACAGCGGAAGGTCGTGGGCGCGGCGATAGACCGAGAAGACCGCCCGGTCCTTCAGGTGGTCAATGGCGTAATCGCGCCATTCGTTAGCGGCTACCATGCGGCCATAGATCCGCAGGATCTGGTCGAGCTCACGCCGGTCGAAGCCGACAGGGGCCTCAGCCTTGTCGCGTCTTGGGTGATTCAGCTGGATCAATATCGCGGATCCGTCCCCACCCTCCGATCCGCCATGATCTGTCATCAGCAATTGCCTCCGTGACATCAGCCACTCAAAGGTGGAGTGTCCGGCCACGAAATGCAAGCTGCAGCCATTCGCAAGCGGCGCGAAAGGAAAGGAATTCGACTGATCACGCAATGTTGCAACAGGCAATGATTGGTGAAATGCCGCCACAATGCTGCCGTGTTTTACTCTCCCTGACGCCCCAATGTGCCGCGAGTCTAGCCCTCGTTGCCTGAGACGGTTCGGTCCGGCACTGGCTCGTAACCCCAAGCCCCCCGCCCACGAGCCCGGGTCGGATCGAACCAACTCTGGCCAATCGAAAACCGCTGTTTCAATCGCTGCAGCCGGTGTCGGCATTCGCCGCCACCGGTATTTTGTTGCGCGGCATCCGGATCGGATCCGCGCTATTTGTTCCAGGCCGTCTCCGGGCTGCGCAGGATGGTGGCTCCGAGGATTGGGCCCGGAAGACCGTCCTTGCTGACGGACTGCAGCAGCGCCGCACAGCCGCCCTTATCGGTGATGGCACTCATCGGCAACTCGAACCGGGCAGGCTTGCCCTTCCACATCCCCGCTGTCTGGACGCCGGTCACAGCGTTCCAGTACATGACCGTACTGCCAGTATTCTCTCCACGCTCGATCTGGACTGGCTTCGCATCCTCGAAGAAGACGAGCACCAAGTGGGCCTTGCTGTAGGTCGGGCCCGCACCCGTCTCGATAACAATGCTTTCCCCGACCTGCTCGGCCTTGAGCTCCACGGACATGCCCTTGCCGGACTTGGCCAGCGCATCCAGAGCGCCGGTAACTGCGTTCCGCTTGGCTCCGTTTACATGGACCTGGCCGTTGATGACGGCTTGCGGCGTGTACACGGAGCGGATGCCGAACGTGCGGCCGTAATCGCGCTGGCGCTTCGTGTTGTCCGGTGAACCGAGCGTGTCCTTCCAGCCGAGATAGTCCCAGTAATCGACGTGATAGGCTAGCGCGACCACGTCCCCCTTGGCCGCAAGCTCTCCCAGGATCTCATCCGCTGGCGGACAGGACCGGCAACCTTGGCTTGTGAAAAGCTCTACAACGCCCCGCAATCGAGGAGATTCGGCGAGTGCGGATTGCATCATCGACGCACAGATCGCCGCCGCAAGCGCGAAGGCCGCCAAGCCGGTCAGTTTTTCGCGCTTCATAGCGTTTCCAGGTACCCTGCCGGACTGGCCGGCTTTTCTTTTTTGTTCACAGGAACATAGGCAGATGACAATTTCAACGGGAAGTCACGTTGCGGTGAGGCATGGACGCGTCGCTTCTTGAAAACGTCGATCTTTACTGCGAGCGGCTGGGACCGGGCTTCTGGGCCGAGCCGGTCAACGCACTCAGCAACCTCTCGTTTGTGCTGGCGGGATTGTGGGGCGTTGCGGCAATGCGCAGGACCGGGGCCGACACGTTCGCCACCACGCTGGCGTGGTGGGTCGTTGCCATCGGAGTGGGATCGTTTCTTTTCCACACATTCGCGACGGAAATCATGAAGTGGGCGGACATCCTGCCGATTGCCACCTTCACCCTCGCCTATTCGATATTCACCTTGCGTCGTTTTGCCCGCCTCTCCTGGACCGCCACTCTCGCAATCTTCATAGGCTTCTACGCCATTGCCGGCACGGTGACGCTGCTGGTGCCCGACTGGCTCCGCCAGGCGACGAACGGATCGACCGGCTACCTGCCGCCGTTCCTTGCCTTGATCGTACTGGGGCTGATCGCAGCGCTGCGCGGCAGCCCGGCCGGCTGGTACAACATCGCCGCCGCCGGCATTTTCGTTCTGGCCGTGACCTTCCGCATGCTCGATCCGATGGTGTGCGGGACGCTTCCCATCGGGACGCATTTCATGTGGCACCTTCTCAACGGCCTCATGCTCGGGATCGTTCTCGCGGCCATCGCGAAGCATGGCGAGGTGGATCGAGGCATGGAAAAGCCGCGGACGCACCTGGCGCCCGCGGCTCGATAAGCGACCTCTTGAGCGGCGTCAGGCCGCCAGTTCGCGCAGAACGTAGTGCAGGATGCCGCCGTTCCTGAAGTAGTCGAGCTCATCGAGCGTATCGATACGGCAGAGGATCGGCACCTCCTTCACCGCGCCGTCCGCGAAGCTGACTTTCGCGATCATCTTCTGGCGCGGCCGGATGTTCTCCAATCCTTCGATGCTGACCGTCTCGTCGCCCTTGAGGCCGAGCGACTGCCATGAGGTGCCTTCCTCGAAGACGAAGGGGATGACGCCCATGCCAACCAGGTTCGACCGGTGGATACGCTCAAACGACTGCGCGATCACTGCCCGTACGCCGAGCAGGTTCGTGCCCTTGGCCGCCCAGTCGCGCGACGAGCCGTTGCCGTATTCGATGCCGGCGAAGATCACCAGCGGCACGTCTTCCTGCTTGTAGAGCATGGCGGCGTCGTAGATCGGCATCTCCTCCTTGGTCGGATAGTGGATGGTGTATCCGCCCTCGCGTCCGTTCTCGCCCAGCATGTGGTTGCGGATGCGGATGTTGGCGAAGGTGCCCCGCATCATCACCTCATGGTTGCCGCGCCGCGTGCCGTACTGGTTGAAGTCGGCGACACCGACACCATTCTCGATGAGGTACTTGCCAGCCGGCGACGCAGCCTTGATCGAGCCCGCGGGCGAGATGTGATCTGTCGTGATCTTGTCGCCGAACAGCCCGAGGACTCTCGCGTCCTTGACCGTGCCGATGGCTCCCGGCTTGCGCTGCATGCCCTCGAAGTAGGGTGGGTTCTGCACATAGGTCGACGCATTGTCCCAGGCATAGGTCTCGCCGGCGGGGACCTGCACGTTGCGCCAGTTCTCGTCGCCCTTGAAGACGTCCGCATATTTGCGCGCGAACAGGTCGCGGGTGACGTTCTTCTCGATGAACTCCTGGATCTCGGCCGAACTCGGCCAGATGTCACGGAGATAGACCGGCTTGCCGTCGCTGCCCTCGCCGAGCGGCTCGGTGGTAAGATCCTTCGTGACCGTTCCCGCGAGCGCATGGGCGACGACCAGCGGCGGCGAGGCAAGATAGTTGGCCTGCACGTCGGGCGAGACGCGCCCCTCGAAGTTGCGGTTGCCGGAAAGCACCGCCGCGGCGATCAGGCCCTTGTCGTTGATCGTCTTGGAGATCGGCGCCGGCAGCGGGCCGGAGTTGCCGATGCAGGTGGTGCAGCCGAAGCCCACAAGGTGGAAGCCGATCTGGTCCAGTTCCTTCTGCAGGCCTGCCTTCTCCAGATATTCTGCGACGACCTGGCTGCCGGGAGCCAGCGAAGTCTTCACCCAGGGCTTCTGCTTGAGGCCGAGCCGGTTGGCGTTGCGGGCCAGCAGGCCAGCGGCGATCAGCACGCTCGGATTGGAAGTATTGGTACAGGAGGTGATCGCCGCGATCACCACGTCGCCGTGGCCGAGGTCGTAGTCCTCACCTTCCACGTTATAGCGCGCATCGATGTCGGCGGTGCGCTTGTAATCGGTCTCCATCGCCTTGGCGAAACCAGCGGCGATACCCGAAAGCGGCACCCTGCCCTCCGGACGCTTCGGGCCAGCCATCGACGGCACCACGTCGCCGAGATCGAGTTCCAGCGTGTCGGTGAATACCGGGTCGGGTGAGTTCTCGTCGCGCCACATGCCCTGGGCCTTGCTGTAGGCCTCCACCAGTTCGATGCGCGCCTCGGCGCGGCCCGACATTGTGAGATAGCGCACGGTCTCGGCGTCCACGGGGAAGAAGCCGCAGGTCGCGCCATATTCGGGCGCCATGTTGCCGATCGTGGCGCGGTCGGCGAGGGTCATGTTGGAGAGACCGGGGCCGAAGAATTCGACGAATTTGCCGACCACGCCCTTCTTGCGCAGCATCTGCGTAACGGTGAGCACGAGGTCGGTGGCGGTAACGCCCTCCTTGAGCTTGCCAGTGAGGCGGAAGCCGATCACCTCCGGCAAAAGCATCGACACTGGCTGCCCCAGCATGGCCGCCTCGGCCTCGATGCCGCCGACGCCCCAGCCGAGCACGCCGAGGCCGTTGATCATCGTCGTGTGCGAATCGGTGCCGACGCAGGTGTCCGGATAAGCGGTCGTCTCGCCGTCCTCGGTGTTGGTCCAGACCACCTGGCCGAGATATTCGAGGTTCACCTGGTGGCAGATGCCGGTGCCCGGCGGTACGACACGGAAGTTGCGGAACGCCTGCTGCCCCCACTTCAGGAACTTGTAGCGCTCCTGGTTGCGCTCGTACTCCAGTTCCACGTTACGCGCGAATGAGAGCGGCGTGCCGAACTCGTCGACGATCACCGAATGGTCGATCACCAGGTCGACCGGAACCAGCGGATTGATCTTCTGCGGATCGCCACCGAGCGCGGCGATGCCGTCGCGCATGGCTGCGAGGTCGACCACCGCGGGAACGCCGGTAAAATCCTGCATCAGCACGCGGGCCGGGCGGTAGGCGATCTCGACGCCCGCCGTGCCCTTGTCGGTCAGCCACTCGGCGACGGCCTGGATGCTCTTCTTGGTGACCGAGCGCCCGTCCTCGTTTCGGAGCAGGTTCTCCAGCAGCACCTTCATCGAATAGGGCAGTCGGGAAACGCCGGGGAGCCCGTTCTTCTCGGCCTCGACGAGGCTGTAGTAGACGTGCTCACGCCCGCCCGCCGTGAGGGTTCTGCGGCTGTTGAAACTGTCGAGTGATTTCGTCACGATCCCATCCTGGTCTGTTCCGCCTGAAAGAGAACGGACTCCGATGGCATGCTCATCACGCGCAAAGGTGCGGGTACGGCCATTTCCGCAGTCCGCTCCCGAGCGCTCCCGCCGGCATTCCCGGCGTCGCGCTGGTCCGGCGCAAATTTCGTTACCGCGCCGGCCGCTGGCACGGTTGCCTCGCATATAGAGAAAATCCTGGAATAGTTCTAGACACATCCTGCGCTTCGGAGCGCCACTTTTGGACATTCGCGATTAGGGGGCTTGATGCGGCTGATCGCCGACAAACTGAGCGGCGAGCGCGGCGGTGGAGTCATCTTCTCCGAAGTCGATTTCGCCCTTGAGCCCTGCCAGGCCCTGGTCGTCACCGGCCCGAACGGCTCGGGCAAATCCACCCTGCTGCGGATTGTGGCCGGCCTGCTGCCGCCGGCGGCAGGTCGCATCGGCCTCGAGGGCGCGGACGACCCCTCTGTTGCCGCCGCCTCCCACTATCTCGGGCACCAGAACGGCATGAAGACCGCGCTCACCGTGGCGGAGAACCTCCGCTTCTGGTGCGATTTCTATGGCGATTCCGCTCTTCCCATCGCAGAGGCCCTGGAGATGGTGGCGCTCGATGGCCTGGGGCACCTTCCCTTCGCCGTCCTGTCGACCGGGCAGAAGCGCCGCGCCGCGATCGCGCGCCTGCTGATTTCGCGGCGGCCGGTCTGGCTGCTCGACGAGCCGACCTCCGGGCTGGACGCGGCCTCCGAGATGCGGTTCGCCGGCCTCATGCGCGAGCATCTGCGGAGTGGGGGCATCGTCATCGCCGCCACCCATCTCGCACTCGGGCTGGAGGGGGCAAGTGAACTGAGGATGGGGGAGTATTCCGGATGAGTTTCGCTCAGGATCGCGACTGGGCGAAGGTCCCGCCCTACGCGAAGGAACACGGCGTTCGAGAGTCTGCTTCACCCCGCAGAGCTATGTCATGCTAGCCCTCTTCCTCCGCGACCTCAGAATCGGCATCCGTGCGGGCGGCGGGGCACTGACCGGCGTCGTGTTCTTCCTTGCCGTCGTCGCCACCATCCCGTTCGGCGTCGGGCCCGACCTCGAGCTTCTGTCGCGGATCGGCCCGGCCATTCTGTGGATCGGTGCGCTGCTCGCCTCGCTGCTCGGTCTCGACCGGCTGTTCCAGGCCGACCGCGAGGACGGCTCACTCGACCTGCTGCTCTTGGCCGACGACCGGCACATGCTGGCCCTGACCGTGATCGTGAAATGCCTTGCCCACTGGACGGCCAGCGTGCTGCCGTTGATCGCCGCTTCGCCGCTGCTTGGCCTGTTCATGAACGTCCAGCCTGCCGGGCTGGGCGCGGCGGCGCTCACGCTACTCGTCGGCACGCCGGCGATCACCTTCATCGGCGCCGCGGGGGCTGCGGTCGCGGTGGCGCTCCCGCGCGGCGGGCTGATGATCTCCGTGCTCGTGCTGCCGCTGACCATTCCTATACTGATCTTCGGCGTCACCGCGACCTACGGCGCGGTGACCGATCCGTCGCCTTTCCTGCCGCCCTTCCTGATCCTCTGCGCGCTCACCCTCTTCTTCGCCGTGGTCGGGCCCGTCGCCGCCGCGTCCGCCTTGCGCCATGCCGACTAGCCAAGGCCGCGAATCGGCCGCAGGGCGCGCGAATTGCAGGCGTTAGTCGGAACGGTTAAGGGTGCACCGAACGAATGGAAACGAGCATGTCCGCTCACGCGCTCTACGTTCTGGCGGCCTACGCGGCCACTGCCGTGGCCCTCGCCGGCCTCGTCGGCTGGATCCTGCTCGACTACCGCGCCCGGCGCCGCGAGTTGGCGGAACTCGAGTCGGAAGGCATCCGCCGCCGCTCCGCCAAGCCGGAGGCGCGGCCATGACCGCCGAACAGCCCGAAGCGCGGCGGTCCCGCCGCTGGATCACGCTGCTGCCGCTGGCATTCTTCCTGGTGCTGGCGGGCATCTTCCTCGCGCAACTGATGTCCGGCAAGGACACCTCAACGGTGCCGTCGGCGCTGATCGGCAGCGCGGCGCCCCAGACCAATCTGCCGCCGATCGAGGGTCTTGGCCTGCCCGGCCTGGAGTCCTCCGCCTTCGCCGGCAAGGTGACGCTGGTCAACGTCTGGGCATCCTGGTGCGCGCCATGCCGCCAGGAGCACCCGGTTCTGATGGAACTGGCCAAGGACGGGCGGTTCGTCGTGGCCGGACTGAACTACAAGGATCAGCCGGAAAACGCCCGCCGCTTCCTCGGCGACCTCGGCAATCCCTATTCTGCAATCGGACGTGACGAAAAAGGCCGCACCGCGATCGACTGGGGCGTCTACGGCGTGCCGGAAACGTTCATCGTCGGCTCGGACGGCAAGATCGCCTACAAGCATGTCGGCCCGCTCGATCCCGAGAGCGCCGAGAAGGTGTTCATGCCGCAGATCGAGAAGGCTTTGGCGTCGGGCAGAGCGCCTGCGGCTTCGAATGCCGGAAGCGATGGCGCATCACCTGTCGCCCCTACCAACTGACGCCGTTCAGAAACGCAAAAAGGCGGTCGCCGGTCAGGCGCCCGCCTTCGATGCCACCCTGGCAACTTGTTACCTGCCGTACACCTGGCGGTAGGCGTGCCGCAGCATATCGGTGCGGTTGCCGTTGATGTCGGCGAGGTCGCGGGGCGACAGGCCCATGATCTCGTCGACGAGTTGATTGTAGCGCCGACGCTTAGCCACGCGCTCACGGGCGTTCTGAATCAGATTGGAAAACATCTCTGGATCCCCATATTGGACCGCCGTGCGGCGATCTGGTTGATCCTCCCTTTGCGTAAGATCGCTATCCGGACGCCTTTCAGCAACCCGTTATGCTGCAACGCAGCATTGACGAGAGCGCATGGCAGCTTAATAGATCATTGAGATCGTTGATCGATCCGCGCAAGGCCCGCTCAGGGAGCGACGCCCCCTGGGCAGCGATGCTGCACCGCAGCAGACACCGTTAAGCGATCGCGCTACCACATCGTCGCGCGATATCCCTCGTCCAGCCAGCGGTCCGTCTGATCGGCTGTTTCGGACAATGCCAGATGGTCCTTAAGGATCTCGCCCAGCGTCGGCATTTCGGAGCGGGGCCGCCAGCTCTGCGGATTCCAAAGCTCGGAACGCAGGAAGGCCTTGGCGCAATGCATGTAGGCCGCCCGTACCTTCACGATCACCACGCCGAGCGGCAGCTTGCCGTCCACCGCAAGACCCTCGCGCAGCGAGCTGTCCAGCGTGATTCGCGCCTCGCCGTTGATCCTCAGCGTCTCGTTCATGCCGGGAATGAGGAAGAGCAGCCCGACGGCCGGATTGGCGACGATGTTCTCCAGCGTGTCGAGGCGATTGTTGCCGGGGCGATCCGGGATGGCGATGGTGACGTCGTCGAGCACGGCGACGAAGCCAGGGCGGTCACCCTTGGGCGTGACGTCGGCGTTGCCGTGGCCGTCCGAGGAGCCGATCAGGACGAAGGGGCTAGCCGCAATGAACCGCTTGCAGTGGCCGTCCAGCGCCCGGAGTTCCTTACGCAGTGCAGTGTCCGACGCCGGCTTGTAATGCGCGCGCAACTCGTCGCGTGACCTGATGAACTCCATTTCCCCCTCCCAGGCTCGCTTCTACTTCTGCGCTCGCTCCTCCAGCGAATGGCGCATGATCAACGGCATCTGGCTGAACGTGAACAGAAGCGTGATCGGCATGATGCCCCAGACCTTGAACGCCACCCAGGTGTCCGTCGAGAAACTCCTCCAGACGACCTCGTTGACGACAGCCAGGAACAGGAAGAACAGCCCCCAGCGGAACGTGAGCTTGCGCCAACCCTCCGCGTCCAGCCGGAAGGCCGCGTCGAAGACGTAGCCGAGCAGCGGCTTTCCGAACGCCAGCCCACCGAGCAGGACCGCGCCGAACAGCGTGTTCACGATGGTCGGCTTCATCTTGATGAAGATGTCGTCCTGCAGCCAGAGCGTGAGCGCGCCGAACACGAATACCACGATCCCGGACACCAGCGGCATGATCGGCAAGGTCCGCGTCAACACCCACGACGCGACAAGCGCGATCGCGGTCGCCACCATGAACAGGCCGGTGGCGATGAAAATCGGCTGGCCCATTTCGCCGAGCACCGGGAAGGTCTTTGCCAGCCATTCGCCGCGCGTGTTGGCGAAGAAGAATACCAAGAGCGGCCCGAGCTCCAGCGCGAGCTTCAGCAGCGGATTGATCTCCTTCTTGCGGGGATCGGTCGGATCCGGCTCGAGAATGGGTGGGTTCATCGTCTGCCCTCACTCGCGACGGCACCACCACCAGACGGCATCCCGGAAGCCGTCCCGAGCGGCAGCGAGAGATGGCTTCCGGGATGACGCGCGTCGATGACAGCCCCTCTCATCATCCCACCCCCGCAATCGCCTTGGCGAAATCGCCCGCCGAGAACGGCTCAAGATCCTCCACCTGCTCGCCGACGCCGATGAAGTAGACCGGCAGCTTGTGCTTGGCGGCGATGGCGACAAGGATGCCGCCGCGCGCCGTTCCGTCAAGCTTGGTCATCACCAGCCCGTTCACGCCCGCCACGTTGCGGAAGATCTCGACCTGGCTGAGCGCGTTCTGCCCGGTGGTGGCGTCAACCGTCTGCAGCACGGTGTGCGGCGCTTCCGGATCATGCTTGCCGAGCACCCGGGCGATCTTCTCGAGCTCCGCCATCAGCTCGGCCTTGTTCTGTAGCCGCCCCGCGGTGTCGATGATCAGCACGTCGGAGCCCGCCGCCTTTGCCTTCTCGAAGGCGTCCCAGGCGAGCCCAGCGGCGTCTGCTCCGAGCTTGGAGGAAACGACCGGCGAGCCGGTGCGCTCGCCCCAGATTTTCAGCTGCTCGATCGCCGCGGCGCGAAAAGTGTCGCCGGCGGCCAGCATCACCGAAAGCCCGCCCTGCCGCAGTTTGGCGGCGAGCTTGCCGATGGTCGTGGTCTTGCCGGTGCCGTTCACGCCGACCACCAGGATCACGTGCGGCTTGTGGGAGAGGTCGAGCTCGAGCGGCATGGCGACCGGCGCCAGCACTTTCTCGACCTCCTGCGCCATAATGGCGCGCACTTCCGCATCCGAGACGTCGCGGCCATAGCGCGACGAGGCCAGCGAGTCAGTGACCCGAAGCGCGGTCTCCATGCCGAGGTCGGCGCGCAGCAGCACGTCCTCGAGTTCCTCGAGCGTATCGTCGTCGAGCTTGCGCTTGGTGAAGATGCCGGAAATCGAGCCGCTCAGTTCCCGCGACGAGCGCGACAGCCCCTGCCGAAGTCGCTGGAACCAGGTCCGGCGCGCCTCGGCGGCAACCGTAGCAGGCGGTTCGGCAGCCTTCTCGACCGCCTTTCCAACAGTGACCTTGCCTGTCAAGACCGGCGCGGAAGCGGCGGGCTGCACAGGCCCTGTAGCGAGCGCCTGTTCCGGCGGCACTTCGGTGGGGGGCTGGGTTGGGACGCTCGGCGTCTCGGGGACATCGGGTGGAGAAGGCGCGGGCGCTGGTTCGGGCTGGCTAGGCGCCGGCGTCTCCGGAGGCACTTCCGGCTGCTCGGGCGCAGGCGTCTCGCCGGGTCCGGGCGGCACCTCGCCCGGCATCGATGGCGCGGGTACATCCTCGGGCGTGACCGGGATCTCCGCGGGAGCCGGTTCGGGCACTTCGCCTGGAGTGGTTGGAATCTCCGGACGCGCCGGGAAAGGTTCTATTGCCGGCGCGGCGGCCCCTTCCCCCTTGATGGGGAGATGGTCCGAAGGACCAGAGGGGGTCGTGTCGGCAGCGCGCGGCGCCTCTTCAAACGGTGTTGGCGAGGAGAGGACCTCGCGCGCTTCATCAAGGACCCCTCCCCGGTCGGCTTCGCCGACCGACCCTCCCCTCAAGGGGGAGGGAGAGACCTCGGCCGGCTTCTCCGCCGCGAACTCTTTCAGCGCGTCGAGATTGAGCGGGGCGAGCGGCTGGTCTTCCGGAGGAGTTTCCTCGGCCTCCTTGCGGCCGAAGGAGAATACCTTCTTGATAAATTTTAGGGCCATATGCGCTCCGAACTCAGGCCGCCTGCGGAGCGGCAGGCGCGGTGGTCAGCCGCTCGCCGTCATGGCCGGCGACAACGGCGCGGACGATCTCGCCCGGCTCGCCCACCCCGACCGCGGCCAGCGTAAAACCTTCCGTCCGGCCAAGACCCGGCTTTTCGATCAAGATGCGCTGCTCCGTTCCCAAAAGCCTGTCGAGATGCCGGCGATACGCCGCAGCCCCGACCTGCCTCAGCCGGCGGGCACGCTCCTTGACGACGCCCCGGTCGACCTGCGGCATGCGCGCCGCGGGTGTTCCCTTGCGCGGGCTGAACGGGAATACGTGAAGGTGGGTCAGCCCGCACTCCTCGACGATCTTCAGCGAGTTTTCGAACATCGCCTCGGTTTCGGTCGGGAAGCCTGCAATGATGTCGGCGCCGAAAACCATGTCCGGCCGGCTTGCCCGGATTTCCGAACAGAAACGGATGGAATCGTCGCGGCTGTGCCGCCGCTTCATGCGCTTCAGGATCATATCGTCGCCGGCCTGCAGCGACAGGTGCAGGTGCGGCATCAGCCGGCGCTCCGCCGCGATCGCCTCGACCAGATCGGGATCGGCCTCGATTGAGTCTATCGAGGACAGCCGCAACCGCTGCAGGTCGGGCACCTGGCGCAGAATCGTCTTCACCAGACGCCCGAGCTTCGGTGCGCCCGGCAGGTCGCCGCCATAGCTGGTCAGGTCGACGCCGGTCAGAACCACCTCGGCGTAGCCGTTTCCGACAAGGCGCTTCACCTGCTCCCCCACGGCGCCCATCGGCACCGAGCGCGAATTGCCGCGCCCATAGGGGATGATGCAGAACGTGCAGCGATGGTCGCAGCCGTTCTGCACCTGCACAAAGGCGCGGGCCCGGCCTTCGATCGCGTCGACCATGTGGGACGCAGTCTCGCGCACGGAAAAGATGTCGTTGACGCGCGCCTTCTCGAAATCGTTCACGCCGAAGTCGGGAAGCGCCCGGTAGTTGTGGGCCTTGAGCTTCTCCTCATTGCCGAGCACGAGGTCGACTTCGTTCATCTCGGCGAAGCTCGCGGGATCGGTTTGGGCCGCGCAGCCGGTGACGATAATGCGTGCCTGCGGGTTGTCGCGTCGCGCCTTGCGGATTGCCTGGCGCGCCTGTCGCACCGCCTCGCCGGTGACCGCGCAGGTGTTGACGACCACCGCGCCGCCGGCGAGTTCGCCCAGCCCGGCAGCTTCGGCCTCGCGGCGCATCACCTCGGATTCATAGGTGTTGAGGCGGCAGCCGAAGGTGACGATCTCAACCGCCATCAGGCCGCACTCTCGGTGTCGCGCGCCCAGGCGCCGGTGGCGGGGTCGAAGCTGCCGGAAAACTCCCATTCGGCGCGGCCGGTGAGCACGACATGATCGTCCTCCCGCCACTCGACCTTCAGCGTTCCGCCCGGCGCGACGATCGACACGAGCCGCCCAGTGCGCCCGGTACGCGCTGCCGCCACCGCGCTGGCGCAGGCGGCCGTGCCGCAGGCCTTGGTCAGCCCCGCGCCGCGTTCCCAGGTACGGATGGTCAGCGTGTCCGGTCCCGTCTTCTGGGCAATCGTGATGTTGGCGCGTTCCGGGAAGATCGGGTGGTTTTCGAGCAGCGGACCGAAGCGGTCGAGATCGAAGGACCACACGTCCTCGTCGACCCAGAAGATGGCGTGCGGATTGCCCATCGAGACGACCGAGGGCGAGTGCAGCACGGGCGCGTCGATGGGCCCGATCTGCAACTCGATCGCCCTTGTGTCCCGGAACTCCACGGCGAGCGGAATGTCCTGCCAGCCGAAGCGCGGCCGGCCCATGTCGACCGAGATGGTGCCGTCCTCGTGCTCGGCGGCGTTGAGGATGCCGGCAATTGTCTCGAAGGTGAAGACGCTGCGCCCGGTCTCGGCGGCGAGCGCCTGCACAACGCAGCGCATGCCGTTGCCGCAAGCCTGCGCGGAAGAGCCGTCCGAGTTGAGGATGCGGACGAACCAGTCGGTGCCCGGCGTCCTCGGGTCGTGGATCGCCATGATCTGGTCGAACTTGGTGGCCGGATCGGCGTCGAGCGCGCGCGCCGCCTCCGAGGTGACACGATCGGCGCGCGAACGCATGTCGGCAACGATGATCTCGTTGCCGAGCCCGTTCATCTTGGCGAAGGAAGCGCGCGCCATTGGGGCCAAAGTCTCTTGTCCGGTTTGGGCCTATATGGCGGAAGCGCGGCTAAATTACCAGCGTTGGCCGCTGCGGCATGTCCGTTGGCCTGTTGCCGCCGCCTCTCCGGCCCGCGCCTTCAGGTGACGGCGAAAAGGCCGAACAGGACAAGCAGGAAGATCACCAGCACGATGCCTATGAGGATGCGCGCACCCGTCGCTGCCGCCCCGGCCAGCGTGTGGTAGCCGAGCAGGCTCGCCACTGCCGCCACGACCAGAAGGATCAAGATCCACTTGATCATAGTTGCCTCCGATGCAGGCGCGAAACGACAGTGTGGCTTCTTCGTTCCTCAAGCCTGCCGCCCTCGCGTGCTGACCTAGCGGCACACGCTGCAGTTGTCGGGAAACGCGCGGCAAATTTGCAACATGTGTTTCTGGAAACCCGATGTTAATCATGAACGGTTGAAATTCTGCCCTATTATCCGTTCAGCAGAACTTGCATTCGGGTCGGGCAAAGCGGGCGGCACCCGCAGGAGATCGGGAATGGTACTTTTCAGGACGGGGGTCCTTTTCGCAGTTGTCGCAGCGCTGGCAATCAGCGGCTGCCAGAGTTCACGGTTCTCCGCACCGGATGCGGGGCCGACGCCACTCCCGGCGGCCCCGGCCGGCCAGGTGACGAGCAACCAACTTCCCCCGCCGGTGGCACCCGGCGGAGCGACCACCGACTTCCCGGCCGCACCGGGCACCATGGGAGACCAGATGGCCGCCGCCACGCCAGCGGCACCGCCGGCAGGCGCGCCAGACCTGACGCCCTCTTCGGTGGGCGGCGTGTGGACGGTCTCGGTCTCCGGCCAGAGCTGCAAAATCGCGACCTCGCAGACGAAGTACGGCCAAGGTTATCGGGCGGGCCCGCTGCGCTGCCCCGCTCCGGTGGATGGGGTGAAGTCCTGGGCGGTCGCCGGCAAGCAGCTCTCGCTCTATGACGAGAATGGCGGCGTCATGGCCCGCCTCTACTCCTCCGGCCCCGAGAAGTTCGACGGCCAGACGGAGTCCGGCGTTCCCATATCCCTCAGCCGCTGACGATCGGCAAAGCGGGCATCGTCTGAAAAATGCACCTGCGCGACGGCCTGACGACACATGTGACGGTCAGGCAGCGCTATGACCATCTCGCCGAGACCGGAGCACTTCAGCCCGACCCGGCCCAGGCGCGGGTCATAGCGGCTCTCGACCGCCTGCTTGACTGCCTGGCCGCCAAGCGGCTGGCGCGCAAGTCGAGTTCGCTCGGCTGGCTATTCGGGCGGAAGCCGGAATCCAAGGACGTGAAAGGACTTTACATCCACGGCGGGGTCGGCCGCGGCAAGACCATGCTGATGGACATGTTCTTCGACATGATCCCTATGCGGCGCAAGCGCAGAGCCCATTTCAACGATTTCATGGCCGACGTGCACGATCGTATCCAGAAGCACCGCGAGGCGCGCAAGCTCGGTACGGTGCGTGAGAACGACCCGATACCGCCGGTGGCGCGGTCGATCGCGGAAGAGGCGCAGCTTCTCTGCTTCGACGAGTTCACGGTCACCGACATTGCCGACGCCATGGTGATGTCGCGGCTCTTCACCGCCCTCTTCGCCAACGGCGTGGTGCTGGTCGCCACCTCCAACGTTGCCCCGGACGATCTCTACCGCGACGGCCTGAACCGAGCGCTGTTCCTGCCCTTCGTCGATGTGCTGAAGCAGCATGCAGACGTCATCTGCCTCGACGCCGACACCGACTACCGGATGGAGAAGCTGTCTCGGCTGCCGGTCTACATCACGCCGCTCGGACCCGAGGCCGACCGACTCATGGATGAAGCCTGGGATGCGATGACCCACGGCCACCGGTGCGCGCCGGAGACGATTCCGCTGAAAGGCCGGGAGATCCGCGTGCCGCTCGCCTGCGGCGACGCCGCCCGCTTCAGCTTCGCCGATCTCTGCGAGAAGCCGCTCGGCGCGCGCGACTATCTGGCGATCACCGACCGCTACTCGACGATTTTTGTCGAGAACGTACCTGTGCTGGCCGATGGCAGGCGCAACGAAGCCAAGCGGCTCATCCTTCTGATCGACACGCTCTATGACCGTCATGTCAGACTGGTGATGAGCGCCGCTGCCCCGCCCTCCGAACTTTATTCTGGAAGGAGCGGCGTCGAGACCTTCGAATTCGAGCGCACCGCCTCGCGACTTACCGAGATGCAGAGTCAGGACTGGCTGTGGAACTGGGCGGATAAGCACGGCCCCGCAAGCCCAGATCCGGAAGTGATGGCCGGGACTTAAACCGCAAGGTAGGCGGCGCGACATAACCGTTCCCGCTAGGGCCGCGCAAGCGGACGAGAAGTACCGAGCGGCTCGACGCTGCATGCCGCGATGCCTGGGAACATGAGCTACCAGTCTTCGTTGAAGTTGAAACAGTGAAACGCCTGCGCGCCGTGCCCGCTGTACCGGCGATAATATCCCGAGCGCTGCCGGGCGCGAGAGCAGGCTTTCGCGATACATTTTTGACGCTTACGTAAATGCCGATTGATCTAACCGTTTGAAATCGCTAAGCTCGAATATGTTGGTTGAAAATTTACCGGTCCAGCGGTATGCCTGCCGCGTTTTTTAGGGCGGCAATCAGCCCGTAGATCCTGACGCGACATCGCTACGTCTCTTAAGACAGGGGTTCCATCCGCATGGCACGCAGCAAGATAGCCCTCATCGGCTCGGGAATGATCGGGGGCACTCTGGCCCACCTGATCGGCCTCAAGGAACTTGGCGACGTTGTGCTTTTCGACATCGCCGAAGGCATTCCACAGGGCAAGGGCCTCGACATCGCGCAGTCCTCGAGCGTCGACGGCTTTGACGCCAGCTATCTCGGCGTCAACGACTATGCCGGGATCGAGGGTGCCGACGTCTGCATCGTGACCGCCGGCGTGCCGCGCAAGCCGGGCATGAGCCGCGACGACCTGCTGGGCATCAACCTCAAGGTCATGGAACAGGTCGGCGCCGGCATCAAGAAGTATGCGCCGAACAGCTTCGTCATCTGCATCACCAACCCTCTCGATGCGATGGTCTGGGCGCTGCAGAAGTTCTCGGGCCTGCCCAAGACTCACGTGGTCGGCATGGCCGGCGTGCTCGACTCCGCCCGCTTCCGCTATTTCCTGTCCGAGGAGTTCAAGGTCTCGATCGAGGACGTAAGCGCCATGACGCTCGGCGGCCACGGCGACGACATGGTCCCGATGACGCGCTACTCGACCGTCGCGGGCATCCCGCTCCCCGACCTCGTCAAGATGGGCTGGACTTCGCAGCAGAAGCTGGACGCCATCGTCGAGCGCACCCGCAAGGGCGGCGGCGAGATCGTCGGCCTCCTGAAAACCGGCTCGGCCTACTATGCGCCCGCCTCCTCGGCAGTCGCGATGGCGGAATCCTACCTGAAGGACAAGAAGCGCGTGCTGCCCTGTGCGGCCTACCTTTCCGGCCAGTTCGGGCTGAAGGACATGTATGTCGGCGTTCCGGTGGTGATCGGCGCCGGCGGCGTGGAGCGCATCATCGAACTCGACTTGAACGGCGCCGAGCAGAAGATGTTCGACAAGTCCGTCGAGGCCGTTCGCGGCCTCTGCGAAGCCTGCGTCAACATCGCGCCCGCACTCGGCTCGAAGTGAGGCGTCCATGAACATCCACGAGTACCAGGCCAAGCAACTTCTCAAGGGCTATGGGCTGCCGGTGGCGGCGGGCGTTCCGGTGCTCAAGGCCGAGGACGCCGAGGCGGCCGCGCGCCAGTTGCCCGGTCCGCTCTGGGTGGTGAAGAGCCAGATCCACGCCGGCGGACGCGGCAAGGGCCGCTTCAAGGAACTCGGCGCCGACGCCAAGGGCGGCGTTCGGCTGGCGAAGTCGGTGGACGAGGTCATCGCCAACGTCGGCGAGATGCTGGGCAACACGCTGGTCACCAAGCAGACAGGCCCCGCCGGCAAGCAGGTGAACCGCCTCTACATCGAAGACGGCGCCGACATCGCTCGCGAGCTCTACCTGTCGATCCTGGTCGACCGCTCGGTCGGCCGCGTCGCCTTCGTCGTCTCGACCGAGGGTGGCATGGACATCGAGCAGGTCGCCCATGACACGCCGGAGAAGATCGTCACCGTGGCGATCGATCCGGACAAGGGTGTCACCGGGCGCGAGATCGGTGTGCTCAATTCGGCGCTGAAGCTCGAAGGCGATGCGGCGAGGGACAGCGTCAGCCTGTTCCCCGCCCTCTACAAGGCCTTTGTCGAGAAGGACATGAGCCTGCTCGAGGTGAACCCACTGATCGTCATGAAGGACGGCCGGCTGCGCGTTCTCGACGCCAAAGTGTCCTTCGACAACAATGCCTCGTTCCGCCACCCGGAACTCGAGGAACTGCGCGACATCACCGAGGAGGACGACAAGGAGATCGAGGCGTCGAAGCATGACCTCGCCTATGTCGCGCTCGACGGCAACATCGGCTGCATGGTGAACGGCGCCGGGCTGGCGATGGCCACAATGGACATCATCAAGCTCTACGGAGCCGAGCCGGCCAACTTCCTCGACGTCGGCGGCGGCGCCAACAAGGAGAAGGTGACGGCAGCTTTCAAGATCATCACCGCCGACCCTGCGGTCGAAGGCATCCTCGTCAACATCTTCGGCGGCATCATGAAGTGCGACGTGATCGCCGAGGGCGTGGTAGCGGCTGTCAAGGAAGTCGGCCTGAAGGTGCCGCTGGTGGTTCGGCTTGAGGGCACGAATGTCGAGTTCGGCAAGAAGATTCTGCGCGAGAGCGGACTGAACGTCATTCCGGCGGACGATCTCGATGATGCTGCGAAGAAGATCGTATCGGCGGTGAAAAACTAGGAGCGGGCGATGGCGGGGAGCGGTCAAGCGGTCCAGGTGGAGTTTGACGCAGAGACGATGACGATGCTCGAGACCTGTGCCGCCTGTCGGCAGGTCTCTGTCGAACAACTCGTCAAAGCCTATGTCGAGGACTGGCTCGACATCGATTACCTGGAATCGCAGGGGCGACTAACGCGGCGGGGCATTCATCGCGACGGACCCATTACGCTCGACGAACAGACCCGCCAGCAAACTTCCCAGAATTGGCGGGACGAACTCGGAATAACGCGATTGTAGGGTCCCGATAGAGCGGGGCTTTCAACACACCACCTGATTTCACAGGGTAGCTAGCGCTTCATGTCCATCCTGATCGACAAGAACACGAAAGTCCTCGTGCAGGGGCTGACCGGCAAGACCGGCACCTTCCACACCGAGCAGGCGCTGGCCTATCACGGCACCAAGATGGTGGGCGGGATCCACCCCAAGAAGGGCGGCGAGAGGTGGACCGGCCAGGTCAATGACGGCCCGGTGGAACTGCCGATCTTCGCTTCCGTCGCCGAGGGCAAGGAGAAGACCGGCGCCAATGCCAGCGTCGTCTATGTGCCGCCGGCAGGCGCGGCGGAAGCCATCATCGAGGCAATCGACGCAGAGATCCCGCTGATCGTCTGCATCACCGAAGGCATTCCGGTGCTGGACATGGTGCGGGTCAAGGCCAGGCTGATGAAGTCGAAGTCGCGTCTGATCGGGCCGAACTGCCCGGGCATCGTCACGCCGGACGAATGCAAGATCGGCATCATGCCCGGCAACATCTTCCGCAAGGGCTCGGTGGGCGTTGTTTCGCGCTCCGGAACGCTTACCTATGAAGCGGTGTTTCAGACGACGAATGAAGGACTTGGCCAGTCGACCGCAGTCGGCATCGGTGGCGATCCTGTTAAGGGAACGGAATTCATCGATATCCTCGAGATGTTCCTGGCCGACGACGAGACCAAGTCGATCATCATGATCGGCGAGATCGGCGGCTCGGCCGAAGAGGACGCGGCGCAGTTCCTAAAGGACGAGGCGAAGCGCGGGCGCAGGAAGCCGATGGCCGGTTTCATTGCAGGGCGCACCGCGCCTCCCGGACGCACGATGGGACACGCCGGCGCGGTCATCTCGGGCGGCAAGGGCGGCGCCGAGGACAAGATCGCCGCGATGGAATCGGCAGGCATCAAGGTTTCGCCGTCACCTGCACGGCTCGGCACGACGCTGGTGGAGGCGATCAAGGGTTAGGGTCGGTCCGTGGTTCGTAAGTCGTCATTCGGCAGACGAGTGAAATGTCGGCAAACGTAGCCGGCGGAATTACGACTGACGACCGACGATCAACAGCTGACGAATACAAGGGGCGGGGCAACAGGCTCCGGCAAGGATAGATGTCACGGCAAGACAAGGCCAACGACCAGTTCTCGGTCACTTCCTTCCTCTACGGTGGCAATGCCGACTATATCGAGTCGCTCTACGCCGCGTATCAGGATGATCCGCACTCGGTTTCAGCCGAATGGCGCGAATTCTTCGGCGGCCTGAACGACGATGCGGGTGACGTGCGCCGCAACGCCGAGGGCGCCTCCTGGACGAAGCCGGGTTGGCCGATCGCCGTCAACGGCGAACTGGTTTCCGCCCTCGACGGCGACTGGCCGGCGGTCGAAAGGCGCATCGAAACGAGGGTGAAGGAAAAGGCTGTCGCGGAAGGCAAGGCGGTGTCCGGCCCCGACGTGGTCAGCGCCACCCGCGATTCCGTACGAGCCATCATGATGATCCGCGCCTACCGTATGCGCGGTCACCTTCATGCCCATCTCGACCCGCTCGGCCTGGCAAAGCCCATCGAGGACTATGACGAGTTGTCCCCCATCGCCTACGGCTTCACCGAGGCGGACTACGATCGGCCGATCTTCATCGACAACGTTCTGGGGCTTGAATACGCTACCGTCCGGCAGATGCTGGAGATCCTGACCAGGACCTATTGCTCGACGCTGGGCGTCGAATTCATGCACATCTCCGACCCGGCCGAGAAGGCCTGGATCCAGGAGCGCATCGAAGGACCTGACAAAGGCATCGCCTTCACCCCCCAGGGCAAGAAGGCGATCCTGCAGAGGCTCGTCGAATCCGAAGGCTTCGAACAGTTCATCGACGTCAAGTACAAAGGCACCAAGCGCTTCGGCCTGGACGGCGGCGAGTCGCTGATCCCCGCCCTGGAGCAGATCATCAAGCGGGGCGGCTCGCTGGGCATGAAGGAGATCGTGCTCGGCATGGCCCACCGCGGCCGCCTCAACGTGCTTTCGCAGGTGATGGCCAAGCCGCACCGCGCCATCTTCCATGAGTTCAAGGGCGGCTCGTACGCGCCCGACGACGTGGAGGGCTCGGGCGACGTGAAGTACCATCTCGGCGCCTCGTCGGACCGCGAGTTCGACGGCAACAAGGTGCATCTGTCACTGACGGCGAACCCCTCGCATCTCGAGATCGTCGACCCGGTTGTTATGGGCAAGGCCCGCGCCAAGCAGGACCATCTCTATGGCCGCAGCCGCGAGGAGATCGTGCCGCTGGAGGAGCGCGCGAAGGTTCTGCCGCTGCTCATTCACGGCGACGCCGCGTTTGCCGGCCAGGGCGTCGTGGCGGAGTGCTTCGGTCTCTCCGGCCTGCGCGGGCATCGCGTCGCCGGCTCGCTGCACTTCATCATCAACAACCAGATCGGCTTCACCACCAATCCGCGCTACTCGCGCTCCTCGCCCTATCCCTCCGACGTGGCGAAGATGATCGAGGCGCCGATCTTCCATGTGAACGGCGACGATCCGGAAGCCGTGGTCTATGCCGCCAAGATCGCGACCGAGTTCCGCATGCGGTTCCACAAGCCGGTCGTGATCGACATGTTCTGCTACCGCCGGTTCGGGCACAACGAAGGCGACGAGCCGGCGTTCACCCAGCCGATCATGTACCGTACCATCCGCAACCACAAGACGACGACGCAGCTCTACGCCGACAAGCTGATCGGTGAAGGCCTCGTGACCGAGGGCGAGGTCGACAAGATGAGGGCTGACTGGCGTGCCCGGCTCGAGGCTGAGTTCGAGGCCGGTCAATCGTACAAGCCGAACAAGGCCGACTGGCTTGACGGCGTCTGGTCCGGCCTGCGCACGGCCGACAATCAGGACGAGCAGCGGCGTGGCAAGACCGCAGTGCCGCTGAAGACGCTCAAGGATATCGGGCGCAAGCTCACCGAAATTCCAAAGGATTTCGAGGCGCACCGCACCATCGCGCGCTTCCTCGATACCCGCCGCAAGATGATCGAGTCCGGCGAAGGCATCGACTGGTCGACGGCCGAGGCGCTCGCCTTCGGCGCGACTCTCGTCGAAGGCCATCCGGTCCGACTGTCAGGTCAGGATTCCGAGCGCGGCACCTTCTCGCAGCGCCATTCGGTGCTCTACGATCAGCGCGACGAGACCCGCTACATCCCGCTGAACAATCTTTCGGCCGCACAGGCCGGCTACGAGGTCATCAACTCGATGCTCTCGGAAGAGGCGGTATTGGGCTACGAATACGGCTACAGCCTGGCTGAGCCGCGCGCTCTGACGCTGTGGGAAGCACAGTTCGGCGACTTCGCCAACGGCGCCCAGGTGGTGTTCGACCAATTCATCTCCTCGGGCGAACGCAAGTGGCTGAGGATGTCCGGCCTGGTGTGCCTGCTGCCGCACGGCTACGAGGGTCAGGGTCCGGAGCATTCGTCCGCGCGTCTGGAGCGCTTCCTGCAGCTCTGCGCCGAAGACAACATGCAGGTTGCCAACGTCACCACGCCGGCGAACTACTTCCACATCCTGCGCCGACAGTTGAAGCGCGACTTCCGCAAGCCGCTGATCCTGATGACGCCGAAGTCGCTGCTGCGCCACAAGCGGGCCGTCTCGACGCTGTCGGAGATGGCCGGCGAAAGCTCGTTCCACCGCCTGTTGTGGGACGACGCGCAGATGCTGCCCAACCAGCAGGTCAAGCTCGTCAAGGATTCGAAGATCCGCAGGGTCGTGCTGTGCTCGGGCAAGGTCTACTACGACCTCTACGAAGAGCGCGAGAAGCGGGGCATCAACGACGTCTATCTGCTCCGTGTGGAGCAGCTTTACCCCTTCCCGGCCAAGGCGCTCATCACCGAACTGTCACGCTTCCGCAACGCGGAGATGGTCTGGTGCCAGGAAGAGCCGAAGAACATGGGCGCATGGTCTTTCATCGACCCGTATCTGGAATGGGTGCTGGCGCACATCGACGCCAAGCACCAGCGCGTGCGCTATACCGGCCGGCCGGCCGCTGCATCGCCCGCCACCGGCTTGATGTCGAAGCACCAGGCGCAACTCCAGGCATTCCTCGACGACGCGCTCGGCGAATAATCAGCATCATAGGGCAGGAAACATGGCCAGTGAAATCCGCGTCCCCACGCTCGGCGAGTCGGTCACCGAAGCAACCATCGGCAAGTGGTTCAAGAAGGTCGGCGACCCGATTGTCGCCGATGAGCCGCTGGTGGAACTCGAGACCGACAAGGTAACCATCGAGGTCCCCGCGCCGGCTGCCGGAACGCTCTCCGAGATTGCCGCCGCGGATGGCGAAACCGTGGGGGTTGGAGCCCTGCTCGGGACCATTTCGGACGGCGCAGCCGCCGGAAAGTCCCAGAAAGCCAGTTCGGTGGCCCAGGCCGCCGGGGCATCCGGCGCGAGCACGGTCAAGGAAGCGCAAGCCAAGACCGCCGCCCTTGCCGGCGATGTCGGCCCCATCACCGAGCGGGAAATGTCCCCGGCACCCTCCGCGGCGAAGCTTCTCGCCGAGAGCAACATTTCCGTCGATCAGGTGCAGGGCTCCGGCAAGCGCGGACAGGTGCTGAAGGGCGACGTGCTGGAGGTGATCGCCAGGGGCGCGCCTTCCCAGCCTTCCGAGGCTCCGGCGCCCTCGGCTCCTGCCCCGCAGATCGCTCGCGCTCCCTCGCCCGCCGAGGACGAGGTGCGCGAGGAGCGGGTGCGCATGACCAAGCTGCGGCAGACGATCGCCCGGCGGCTGAAGGATGCGCAGCACACGGCCGCCATGCTCACCACCTTCAACGAGGTGGACATGAAGGCGGTGATGGACCTGCGTTCCAAGTACAAGGACGTCTTCGAGAAGAAGCACGGCGTGAAGCTCGGCTTCATGGGCTTCTTCACCAAGGCGGTGACGCATGCGCTGAAGGAAATCCCGGCGGTGAACGCCGAGATCGACGGCACCGACATCATCTACAAGAACTACGCCCACATCGGCGTGGCGGTCGGTACCGAGAAGGGCCTCGTCGTGCCGGTGGTGCGTGATGCCGACCGCATGTCGATCGCCGAGATCGAGAAGGAGATCGGCCGCCTCGGCCTCGCCGCACGTGACGGCAAGCTCTCCGTGGCCGACATGCAGGGCGGCACGTTCACAATCTCGAACGGCGGCGTCTACGGCTCGCTGATGTCGACGCCCATCCTCAACGCGCCGCAGTCGGGTATCCTCGGGATGCACAAGATCCAGGAGCGCCCGGTTGTCGTCGGCGGCGAGATCGTCATCCGGCCGATGATGTACCTGGCGCTCTCCTACGACCACCGCATCGTCGACGGCAAGGAAGCGGTCACCTTCCTGGTGCGGGTCAAGGAAAGCCTGGAGGATCCGGAAAGGCTGGTTCTGGACCTGTAAGGAAGCGAGCCCGGGAGGGGATGAGCCCGTAATGCCTGAGCCTATGACATCGCGTCCGTCCGGACGATCTTCGTCAGAGGTCTGACATGGAAGCGGTGACGGCCTCGACCGAGATCGTCGTCCTCGCCTGTAGCGTGGTTCTCCTGCTCGTGCAGGTCGTGCTGCAGGCCGTCTCCACCTACGATCTCGGTCCGAAATATCTGCTCGGGCCGCGAGACGAGCGACGCCAATCCCCCAACTTGATCGCGGGCCGCCTGGAGCGGGCGCTTAGGAACCTTCTGGAAACCTATCCGGCCTTCGTCGCTCTTGCCCTCGCGCTGGTGGTCACGGGCGACACGGGCGGCATCGGCGCGGCCGGAGCCTGGGTCTGGCTGGCCGCCCGCGTCGTTTACCTGGTCCTTTACGCCGCCGGCGTGCCCGTGCTGCGCACGCTGACTTGGCTGGTCTCGGTAGCCGGTCTCCTGATGATGCTGTTCAGGTTGATCGCGTGAACTTCCTGCGCGTCTCGAGACCTGCGCCGGCCAGGGCTGCGGGAGCGGCGACCGCCGAGCTTGCGGCGATGCCCACCGCCGCCCAGGCCCCTGCCCCATTGAACACTACTGCGAAGCGAGATCCGGCGCGCTGCAGCACGCGCGGTGAGACGTCTTTTCGATCACAGGATGCCAGCAATGAGCCTCACCGAACGTAAGACGCTTCTGGTCACCGGAGGTTCGCGCAACATCGGCGCCGCGACCTGCCTCATGGCAGCGAAAAAGGGCTGGCGCGTCGCGGTGAACTACACCGCCAACGAGGAAGCAGCGAACAGCATCGTCGCTGCAATTGTTGCCGCCGGAGGCGATGCGTTCGCCATCCGCGGCGACATCGGCAGCGAGGCCGAGATCCTCGCCATGTTCAAGGCAGTCGACGAGCGCTTCGGGCGCCTTGACGGGCTGGTCAACAATGCCGGGGTGGTCGACCAGAAAGCCCGTGTCGACGAGATGAGCGTGGAACGCCTGGAGCGGATGATGCGCATCAACGTGGTCGGCACGATCCTGTGCGCCCGGGAGGCGATCCGGCGCATGTCGACGCGTCATGGCGGCAAGGGTGGCGCGATCGTCAACGTCTCGTCGGTCGCCGCGGAACTCGGCTCGGCGGGAGAATATGTCGACTACGCTGCCTCCAAGGGCGCGGTCGACTCCTTCACGATCGGCCTGGCGCGCGAGGTCGCCGAGGAAGGAGTCCGCGTCAACGGGGTGCGGCCCGGCACGATCGATACCGAAATCCATGCATCCGGCGGCCAGCCCGACCGGGCCGGGCGAGTGGCGCCGGCAATTCCGATGAAGCGGCCGGGCAAGGCGGAGGAGATCGCCGGGGCGATCCTCTGGCTTTTGTCCGACGAGGCATCCTATGCCACGGGCACAATCGTAACAGTGAGCGGCGGCCGCTAGCCGCAGAGGAAGAGGACGGATTGATGGCTTATGACGTCGTGGTGATCGGCAGCGGTCCGGGGGGCTATGTCTGTGCGATCAAGGCCGCGCAACTCGGCCTGAAGGTTGCGGTGGTGGAGAAGCGCGCGACCTATGGCGGGACCTGCCTGAACGTCGGGTGCATCCCATCCAAGGCTCTGCTGCACGCGTCCGAGATGTTCGCGGAGGTCGGCCATGGAGTGAGCGCGCTGGGCGTCGAGGTCGACAAGCCGAAGCTCAATCTCGCGAAGATGATGGAGCACAAGGACACCACCGTCGCCGCCAACGTGAACGGCGTGGCCTTCCTATTCAAGAAGAACAAGATCGACGGAATCCGCGGAACGGGCCGGATCGTCTCGGCCGGCAAGGTATCCGTGGCTACCGAGAACGGTGGCAGCCAGGAACTCGAGACCAAGGCGATCGTCATCGCCACCGGCTCCGACGTCGCTGGCATTCCCGGCGTGAAGGTCAACTTCGACGAAAAGGTCATCATTTCCTCGGACGGCGCGATCGCGCTCGACAAGGTGCCGGAGCGGCTCGTGGTGGTCGGTGGCGGTGTGATCGGCCTCGAACTCGGTTCGGTCTGGAGCAGGCTAGGCGCGAAGGTCACCGTGGTCGAATATCTGGACGCCATCCTGGGCGGCATGGACGGCGAGGTGGCGAAGCAGTTCGGCCGGATGCTGGGCAAGCAGGGTTTCGACATCAGGCTCGGCGCCAAGGTCACGGGCGTCGAGAAGACGGGGAAAGGCGCGAGTGTCACGTTTGAGCCGGTCAAGGGCGGCGAAGCGCAAAGCGTCGAGGCCGATGTGGTGCTCATCGCCACCGGGCGTCGCCCTTATACGGATGGGCTGGGGCTTGCCGAGGCCGGCGTCGAGCTGGACGAACGTGGCCGGGTGAATACGGACGGCCACTTCCGGACCAATGTGCCCGGCATCTATGCCATCGGCGACGTGATTGCCGGCCCGATGCTGGCGCACAAGGCCGAGGACGAGGGCGTCGCCGTTGCCGAGATCCTCGCCGGCCAGGCAGGCCACGTGAACTACGACGTTATCCCGAGCGTCGTCTATACGAGCCCGGAAATCGCCTCCGTCGGCAAGACCGAAGATGACCTGAAGAAGGCAGGCATCGAATACAAGGTCGGCAAGTTCCCGTTCACCGCGAACGGACGCGCACGCGCGATGCTGCACACGGATGGCTTCGTGAAGATCCTCGCAGACAAGACGACGGACAAGGTGCTGGGGGTCCACATCGTCGGCTTCGGCGCCGGGGAGATGATCCACGAGGCGGCGGTGCTGATGGAATTCGGCGGCTCGGCCGAGGATCTGGCGCGGACCTGTCACGCGCACCCGACGATGTCGGAAGCGGTCAAGGAAGCCGCGCTGGCGACCTTCTTCAAGCCGATCCACATCTGACGAGGCCCCCAAACGGAAACGGCCCGCCGAAGCGGGCCGCCCGTCCTGGGAGACGAACTTTAGATTACTGGGCCGGAGCCGGATTCGCTGGAGCGGTCTCGGCCGGAGCCGTCGACTCGGGAGCCGGAGCAGCCGGCGTCGAAGCATCGGGCGAGGCCGGCGCGGTCGCTTCCGGAGCGGCAGGGGCCGTGGCCTCCGGAGCAGCCGGCGTGGTGGCGGCCGGAGCGGTCGCATCAGCACCGCCGGTCGCCGGCTCGGTCGTCACCGGCTGGTCGGTCGTCGCGGGGGTGTTGTCGGTTGCCGGCGCGAAGATGAAGTAGGCGATCACGGCCAGAACGAGAACGACGGCTGCGATCAGTACGCCGCTTCCGCCACGGCGCTCGGCGACAACGTTGCGGTTGACGACCCGTGGATCGTCGGTGTTTGCCGGGTTCAGTCGAGCATCGACGGGATCCGTGCCAAGCGGCGGAACCGGATTGATCGGATCGTCGAGACGTGGATCCCGCATACGTTCAGGGTTGGCCATGTTAGTCCTCCATGCGCTTCAATGGAGGCTGAACGCACAAAATCCGATTCGGTTTCAAATCCGGCCGTCAGGAACGGATTCGTGTCGCGAATGACTTCTCCGCCGGGTGCCACAACTGTGACACCCGCCGTCCAAGATCTTGTGAAAACCCCTCAGTAAGCGCGGCTATTTCGCGCTTTCCTTTACCGCCTGTTCGTTGGAATTATCCTGAACAAGCACTGGCTGAGACTGTGCCGCCGTCGCGCTCTGTTCCGTGACGCTTGCAACGGTGCTCTGATCGACAGTCGCCTTGGTGGTATGAATATGCGTCTTCGATTCGCAGGCCTGTGCGCTCGAGATGGCAAGCCCGAGACCGGCGGCAATCACCAACAGCTTGATCATGCACGTCCTCCTTCCCTGCGTAGTGGGCAGGCCGAGGTTAGCAAAGATCGCCCGGACGACAAATCACGCTTTGCGTGAAGGAGCGCTCAGTGGGCAACGGGCGAGACGGTATAGCCGTCTTTGCGGAGCAACGAGACGATGCCGTCGGAACCCGGAAGATGCAGGGCGCCGACGGCTATGAAGGCATTGCCTTCATCCAGGATCGGGCGCGCACGCTCGACCATCGTCTTGTTGCGCGCCGTGAGCATGGCTTCCTCGAAGGCCGCATATCCGGCCTCATCGTCGGCACCCGCGGGCAGCGCCCCGCGCAGCAGCGGCCAGATCATGCCGGTGTCGCCACGCAGGTAGAGCACCACCATGGTCTCCACCACGTCTTCCATGCGGTCGCCGAGCTTCAGGGTCTCGACGAGGCCCTTGAGATGGAAATCCATTGGCAGGGAGGCCATGGCGCCGAGTTGGTCCGCGACGGTCTCCAGGCCCATGAGGACCTTGCCGCTGGCCTGGCCGTCCTGGGCGAGCTTGACGTCGAGCACAGGCGCCCCGGCAGCCTTGCGCTGAAGCTCGCAGGCGGGCAGCGCCACCATGGCGGCAATGATCCACGGCTTCATCTTGGCCACGCTGAGATGCGGTATGCCGCGTGCATCAAGTGCCTTGTTGACGATCTCCGCTTCGTCCGGCGGCAGCAGCGAGGTCAGCGTGGTGTCGTCGGTGAACATCATCAGTTCGGGCGTCTTCGCCAGCGCCGCCATCATCTTGGCCTGGTCGAGGACGTCGGTCGTTTCGATGACGACCGTCTTCGACTGATCGAAGGCGGATTTGGCATCGGGTGGCAGGCTGGTGACCCGCGGGTCGGTGACGTGCATGGTACCAAACAGGTAGGACGGCCCGACCCCCTGCTTCTCAATCTTCCACAATATGCCCGAACCGTTTTCGGTCTTCGCCGCCGCCGACTTTATCTCCTCATAGAGTGCCGGGTCATCGTGCTGGAGACCGGAGATCAGATCCTTGCCGGCGCAGGCGATCGTCTCGGCCCGCACCTGCGATGCAGCGAAGACCAGCGAGAAGAGGAAGGCGAGGAAGAAAAGCAGCCGTAAGGCCGCAAGCAGATGCAGCAGTGGCGCGGCGCCGCGTTCGGCGATGGCGACAACCCGTTTCATGGAGACCGGATTAGCCTGAAAACACGGCGAAACTGTTAAGCTCCAACTGAAAAGGCGGTGCATCCGAACCGATCAGGCCCGCGGATGTGCCGCATCGTAGATTTCGAGCAGGCGCGCCGTATCGACACCAGTATAGACCTGCGTGGTGGAAAGACTGCTGTGCCCCAACAGTTCCTGGATGACGCGTAGGTCGCCGCCCCGCCCCAACAGATGCGTCGCGAAGGAGTGGCGAAGTGCGTGTGGGGTAGCGGTGTCCGGCAGGTTGAGGGCGCTGCGCATCTTCCGCATCGCCCGCTGGATGATGGCGGGGTTGAGCGGCCCTCCCCGGGCGCCGCGGAACAACAGCCCGTCCGGATCAAGGTGGTAGGGGCAGAGCCGCCGGTATTCCGCCACCGCCTCCAGCGCTACCGGCAGGACCGGGACAAGCCTCGTCTTGCCGCCTTTGCCGGTGACCCTGAGCACGCTTTCGTCCGACCCTAGGAGCACCGAGGCCGGGAGGCCGAGCGCCTCGGAAATGCGCAGACCCGATCCATAGAGCAGGGTCAGCACCGCGGCGTCGCGCGCTGCCGCCCATGGCTCCTCCGCGAGTTGTTCATCGACGGAGACGACCCTGCGGGCATCCAGCGCCGTCAACGGCTTCGGCAGGGACTTCGGCTGCCTGGGCGCCCGCAGTGCGGTTGCCCCCGCTGCATTCACGAGGCCCTTTCGTTCAAGATACCGCAGCAGCGAGCGCACGCCGGCGAGGCCTCGTCCGAGCGTACGCGCCCCTGCCCCGCCATTGCGTCGCGAAGCGAGGAAGGCGCGCAGGTCCGCCGGGCGCAGGCTGGCAATGTCGCTGATGCCGACAGGACCGCCGCAATGGCCGGTGAGGAACTGCAGGAATTGCCTGGTGTCGCGCTCATAGGCATCGACGGTCAGCGGCGACATCCGCCGCTCCTTGCCCAGCATCTTCAGCCAGCTTTCGCGCGCCGCCTGCAGGTCCGGCTTGGCGGCGATGAGGAACTCCTGCACGGCGATTCTCCCGGAAAGCACCAATGCTGGCGCGCGAGAAGTTAGCACGCGGTGAACGCGCGCTCGTTGAAACTCTACGCCGCCGGCGTTAGAGCGGGCGCCATGGAGCAAAGCTTGAAGAACCCGGTCCAGATGGCGGTGATCGGCGCCGCGCACGGCATTCACGGCGAGGTGCGGGTGAAAACCTTCACCGAGGATCCGCTCGCGCTCGGCGAATACGGTCCGGTGAAAGCGCTAGATGGCCGCTCCTTCGAAATCCTCGACATCAGGCCGGCGGGGGACATGGTCGTCGTCCGCTTCAAGGGCGTGAGCGACCGCAATGCTGCCGAGGCGCTGAACGGCACGGCTCTCTACGTCGATCGCTCGGCCCTGCCCGACGACACCGAAGAAGGCGAGTTCTACCATGCCGACCTGATCGGGCTCGAGATTCGCGGCGTTAGCGGCGAGGTGATCGGCAAGGTGACCGCCGTCCAGAATTTCGGCGGCGGCGATCTTCTCGAGATCACGCACCGTAACAAGAAGGGCGTCCTAATCCCTTTCAGCGAGGCTGCCGTGCCCCTGGTCGATGTCGCGGGCGGGTTCATCGCAATCGATGAGATGGCCGCGGGCCTTATCGATATGGAAGAGAACGGATCTCCCGAGCTATCGGGATCGGCCTCCGAAACGGACCGCCGCCCACGCGGCCCGAAGAACGCTGGAGAAAACCGGTGACTTTTCGCGCCAGCGTTCTCACGCTCTACCCGGAGATGTTTCCGGGCCCGCTCGGCCTCTCGCTGGCGGGTCGCGGGCTGTCGGAAGGGGCGTGGTCGCTGGAGATGGTGCAGATCAGGGACTTTGCGCTCGACAAACACCGCAGCGTCGACGACACGCCAGCCGGCGGCGGGGCGGGTATGGTCATGCGCGCCGACGTGCTCGCGCGCGCCGTCGATCATGGATCACCCGCCGGAGACCCGAGGCCTCGCCTGCTGATGAGCCCGCGCGGAAAACCGCTGACCCAGGCGCGCGTGCGCGAACTCGCCGCCGGTCCCGGTGCGGTAATCCTCTGCGGCCGGTTCGAGGGCATCGACCAGCGTCTGATCGAGTCCCGCGGCTTCGAGGAAATCTCGGTCGGCGACTACATCCTGTCGGGCGGGGAACCGGCGGCCATCGTGCTGCTCGATGCGATCGTGCGGCTGCTTCCCGGCGTCATGGGCAACGCGCAGTCCGGCGAAGAGGAGAGTTTCGAGCACGGCCTGCTCGAACATCCCCACTACACGCGCCCGCAGGAGTTCGAGGGCATGCCGATCCCCGACGTACTGACCTCGGGCAACCATGCGAAAATTTCCGCATGGCGGCGCGAGCAGGCGGAGAGGCTGACGAGAGAGCGGCGGCCGGATCTGCTTTCGGGCCGCACTCAGCCTGTCACGAAATAATAGGCGGCAAGCAATAGCCCCACCGCGATCACGATGCCGCGCATGACGGCCTGCGGCACGCGCCGCGCCGCCCACACGCCGGCGTAGCCGCCGAGCGCCACCGCGGGGATCATCACCAGCGCTTCGGGCCAAGCGACCACGCCGCCCGAAACGAAGACCAGGATCGCGACGGCCGCGATGACCACTGCGAGCATGTTCTTCAGCGCATTGAGCCGGTGATAGTCTCCGGATTGCGTAAGCCCGAGGCTGGCCAGCATCATCACACCCATGCCGGCCCCGAAGAAGCCGCCATAGATCGCGGTCAGGAACTGCGCGACCGAACTCGCGAGGGAGTTGACCTTTGCCGCCTCGCCCGGCCGTGGCTTCGGTTTGAGCCATGGACCGGCGGCGAATAGCGCAGTTGCGGCGATCAGCAGCCACGGCACCATGGCGCGGAAGGACGGATTGTCGAGCGCAAGCAGGATGAGCGCGCCGGCAAGCGCGCCGACCGCGGAGAGCGCGGCAAGCACAAGCGCCTCACGCCAGAAGGTTTTGATGTCGCGCCAGTAGGCGTGCGTGGAGGTCACATAGCCGGGAAATTGTACGATCGACGAGGTGGCATTGGCGGAGATTGGCGGCACCCCGGCCAGCGTCATGGCGCCAAAGGTGAGGAACGTGCCACCGCCCGCGACCGCATTGATCGCGCCCCCGCCGAAGCCCGCGACTGCAAGGAGCAGGATTTCGGCAATTTGCATTTCGAGGGACCGCCCTGATGCTGAATGAATGGTCGTCGGGTCTACGGGCAGAGCCACCGTGGCGCAAGCCGCCGGATCGAGCTTAAGGATATGCCAGGCTTTCAGTCTTGCTCGAGAAGGTGGAGAAGCCTCGACTGTCTCGCGCGGCGCTTCCTGCGAGGGTCGACGCCTCGGCCAATCCGCGCTCTTAGGGAGTGACAAGCCGGTCGTTTTGGTGTATCGCGCGGACGCTACCGGAAGGATGACCGACCGGGCCCGTCATAAGGACGGTGAACTCGCCCCTGCTTCTCTTTCCGAGAGACGGCATAGCTGAGCGGCCATCGGCTGCAAGGCAAGAGTCGGGCGCTCTGGCTGTCGAGAAGCAAGAAGAGGTTACTGAGATGGACATCATCCGTCAGCTCGAGGCCGAGCAGGCCGCCAAGATCGAAGCCAAGCGCAAGCTCCCGGAATTCCAGCCGGGCGACACCGTGCGCGTCCAGGTGCGCGTCACCGAAGGCAGCCGTACCCGCCTGCAGGCCTATGAGGGCGTGGTCATCGCGCGTTCCGGCTCCGGCTTCCAGGAGAACTTCACGGTTCGCAAGATTTCCTACGGCGAGGGCGTGGAGCGCGTCTTCCCGATCTATTCCCCCGCCGTTGAGGCGGTCGAGATCGTCCGCCGCGGCAAGGTCCGCCGCGCCAAGCTCTATTACCTGCGCGACCGCCGCGGCAAGTCGGCCCGCATCTCCGAGAACACCGGCGTGCGCGCCCGCAAGCTGAACGACGCCGAGCGCGAAGCCGCGAATGCCGAGAAGGCGCGTCTCGAGGCCGAGAAGATCGCTGCCGCTCAGGCGCTCGCCGCCGAGAAGAAGGACGCGGCGGAATAAGCTCCGGCATTCATCGAAACGAGAAAAGGCGGCCGCTGTGCCGCCTTTTTTGCGTCTGGACTGCGGCCAGGTGTTTGACCGATATTGACCGTGCTCAATGCACGCGTCCGCCGGACGCACATGCTGTTGGGATCAGTGGGCCTGCAGCACCTCCGAGGAGGAGCCGATGAGGAAATCAGCTCGTGGAAATTGGCTGGCCGGACTCGTGGCCGCGGCTCTGTTTGCACTTGGACCGGCTTTGCCGGCAATGGCTCATCACGGCTGGTCCTGGACCGAGGAACAGAGCTCGCAGATCGAAGGCACGATCCGCAGCATCGATATGGGCAACCCCCATGTGACGCTGGATGTCGAGGTGAAAGGTGCAATCTGGCGGGTGGAGCTTGCCCCTCCTTCGGCGACCATCCGCGCCGGCTTCACCGAGGACTCGGCCAAGGCCGGGGACAAGGTCATCGCGATCGGCAATCGCTCGCGAGACAAGTCGGAAAACCGCATGAAGGCAGTGCGCATCATCGTGAACGGCAAGACGTTCGACGTCTATCCGGACCGGATACCGCCGGTCTGAGCCCGCCGTGGAGTTCCTGGCAGCCCTAGAACACACCGGCTTGGTCCGGCTGCTCAAGGGGTCGTTCTATGTCTATCCGATCGTCAACGCCCTGCACGTCGCGGCAATAGGCGCCTTGTTCACCTCTGTCTTGCTGATGGATCTGCGCCTGCTCGGAGCTCTGAAGCTGGTAGCCGGTGAACCCTTCCTGGCCCTCATGCGGCGGGTCGCTCTTCTCGCTTTCCTAGGCGCCGTGATCACGGGTCTTGCGCTCTTCTCGGTGCGGGCGACGGAATATGCCGCCATGCCCATCTTCCTCGCCAAGATGGGTCTCATCGTGCTCGCCGGGCTGAACTTCCTGCTGTTCCTGTGGCTCGCCCGCAAGAGGCCCGCGGACAAGGCGCCCTCCCCCGCCCAGCAGGCATCGGCGTTGGTCTCGATGTTGCTGTGGACCTCCGTGCTTCTGGCCGGCCGCTTCATAGGGTTCGTGGCATAGAGCCAAGACCCACTTGCGTCCGTCGCAGAAGCACGCCGACTGCTGGGACCCCGGCCCTGAAGGCGTGTCAGTCCCGCAGCATTGCGTCGTGTGGAGCCGGCCGGAAGCGGCTCAAAGCTCGAGGAACGGCTGGAAGCCTCCAAAGATCATGCGCTTGCCGTCGAAGGGCATGGTCTCCCAGTCCGACTTCAAACGCGGGTCGGCCATGACCTTGGCGTTGACGGCATCCCTGTGCGCGCGTGACTCATAGACGATCCAGGAGAAGACGACGACCTCGTTCTCCTTGGCCTGGACCGCGCGCGGGAACGAGGTCAGTTCGCCATAGGGCACGTCGTCGGCCAGGCATTCGACATAGGCCAGCGCGCCGTGTTCCTTCCAGACTTCGCCACCCAATTGCGCCATCTTGCGATAGGCGTCGAGATTGTTCTTCGGAACTGCCAGCACAAATCCGTCGACATAGGACATTCGGTTCCTCCTTCGTGGGTAAGCCCCAAGGACGAAGGAGGAAACAGCAATCCGACAGCGGAGGGAAGATTATTTCGCTGGCGAGACCATCAAGCCGACAAGGCGCGGAACTTCGCGATGACGGCGTCGCCCATCGCTGTGGTACCGACCTGGGTCATGCCTTCGGACATGATGTCGGCCGTCCGCAGGCCATCGTCGAGCACGCCGGAGATCGCGGCCTCCAGCCGGTCGGCTTCCGCCGTCATTCCGAACGAATAGCGCAGGCACATGGCGAAGGAGGCGATCATCGCGATCGGGTTGCCGATGCCCTTGCCGGCGATGTCAGGCGCTGAGCCGTGCACCGGCTCGTAGAGCGCCTTGCGCTTGCCGGTCCTGGCATCCGGCGCGCCGAGCGAGGCCGACGGCAGCATGCCGAGCGAGCCGGTCAGCATGGCGGCGACGTCGGAAAGCATGTCGCCGAACAGGTTGTCGGTGACGATCACATCGAACTGCTTCGGCCAGCGCACCAGCTGCATCCCGCCCGCGTCGGCCAGCATGTGGTCGAGCTTCACGTCGGCATACTTCGCCTTCTGGGTCTGGGTGACCACCTCGTTCCACAGCACGCCAGACTTCATCACGTTGCGCTTCTCCATCGAAGTGACGTGATTCTTGCGCGTACGGGCGAGTTCAAAGGCGACCGAGGAGATGCGCTCGATCTCGAAGGTGTCGTAGACCTGGGTGTCGATGCCGCGCTTCTGACCGTTGCCGAGATCGATGATCTCCTTGGGCTCGCCGAAATAGACGCCGCCGGTGAGCTCGCGCACAATCAGGATGTCGAGACCCTCGACAACCTCCGGCTTGAGCGAGGACGACTGGGCGAGAGCCGGATAGCAGATGGCGGGCCTCAGATTGGCGAAGAGCGCCAGATCCTTGCGCAGGCGCAGCAGCCCCGCCTCAGGCCGCACCTCGTAGGGAACATGGTCCCACTTCGGTCCGCCGACCGCACCGAACAGCACTGCGTCCGCGGCGAGCGCCTTGGCCATATCCTCTTCGGAGATGGCCTCGCCGTGGGCATTGTAGGCCGAGCCGCCGACCAGTCCGCGCTCGGTCTCGAAGCCCGCGCCATAGTCGGCGTTCATGACCGCGATCAGCTTCTCGACCTCGGCCATCGCCTCCGGACCGATGCCGTCGCCGGGGAGCAGGAGGAGTGTCTTCGAAGCCATGTCGCGATGTTCCTGAACGTTTGGAAAGCTGGAGCCTTGCTAGCCCCGGAGCCTCGCCTGCGCAAGGCGCAAGCCAAGCCTCACGGCGCCCATGGCCCAAAAACAAAGGCGGCGGTGCCGTCACACCGCCGCCCACTGTTTTCTTAGAAGTGCGATTTACCAGAGATCGTAGCGCAGGCCTACGCGGACCTGGTGGAAGTCGATGCCCTCGCCCACCTTGACGCGATCAGGATCGATCCTGATGAACTGAGCATCCGGCGCCGAGAGAAATTGATAGCCAACGTCGAGCGACGTGTTGGCGGCAATCTGATAGGAGAGCCCCGCGTTAAGCGTATAAAGGAAGTTATAGTCCCTATCCGTGAACTCGGCCCGGACCCCCGCGGCCTCACCTTCTACTTCGATCTTGCTGTAGAGCACTCCTATTCCCGCACCGACGTACGGCGTGAGACCGGCATAGGTTCCGAGATCGATGTAGCCGTTGGCTATCCCTGTCCAATAGGTCTGCTCGATATCGACCCCAAGATCGCAGTTCAGAGTGCACCCTCCTCCTAGGAACCCATCGATGGCAAAGCGATCCTTCGGCAGCAGGCCCAGATTGACATCCGCGCGCAGATAGTCGTTGAAGTGATAGCCGAATCCGACGCTCCCAAAAACCGGCGTCTCCTTTTCATCAAAGCGCGTCGGGATGTAAGGAAAGAAGGGCGCGAACTCCGAGAAGTCGCCGCTCAGCTCGGCCCTGGTGTTCTTGAACCGCGTTTCGAAGTTGTAGGCGATATCCCCGCGCAAATACCAACCGGAGCCCACCTCGACCGGAACGTATTCTTCCGCGGGCTCGACATAGATCGGCGGTTCGTAATCGGCAGCGACAGCGGCGGTCGCCGGCGGAAGAACTGAAACAGCCAGAAGGAGTGCGGCGCGGCTGGCAAGGGTCATTGGTGCAAGACTCCCGATGCGGCGACGCGGCGGAACGATCCTGCATCGCTATTCGGAAGCATTGTTAACCATAACGGTTAAACGCCAGTTAAGGCTAACGGATGGTTGACGAATCCGCCTTCGGCCAATTGCGCCCAAAGCAAAACCGCCCGGCGGAACCGGGCGGTCGAGAACTCGCTGAGCGGCGGCCTACTGTTTGTAGACGGGCGGCGGCTCGTAAGCGACCGGCGGGGGCGGCGGTTCGCAGCCGTTATTGCCGGTGAACTGGTAGCGAAGGCCGCCGCGCACTTCGTGCACATTGATGCCGTCGTCAAAGCCCGGGCCTGCCCCGGTATCAAAGCCGAACATGCGGCCGCCATTGATGTGCGAGAAGCGATAGCCCACGTCGAGCTTGGTCGCGCTGGTCAGGCAGTAGGAAACGCCGGCCATCGCGGCATAGGCGAAACGCCACTCCTTGCCGCCCTCGTGGAAGAACTCGCCGTCGTCATTGACGTTGCGCAGATCGTCCCAACGCACATGGGCGCCGCCGATGCCGGCACCGACATACGGAGTGAAGCCATAATAGGTGCCAAGATCGACATAGGCGTTGGCGAGCAGCAGCAGCGCATTCATCGAGGTCGAGTCGCTGGACACGCACGGCGCTCCGCCGCCGCAGAAGCCTACCGTCGAGCCGTCGAAATCCGCGTCGAAGAAATAGTCGCCCGTGAAGTCGACGCGGAAGTAGTCATTGACCTGATAGCCGATGCCGGCGCCGATCGACATCGCGCCCTTCAGGTCGCCGTTGAGCCTGCCTTCGGCGCCGGGCGTGCCGGTGATGTAGTCCGCGTGGCTGAAATCGTTCCAGTGATAGTCGACATCGCCGCGGATGTACCACCCGCCGACTGCGGGAGCCTGGTAGACCGGCGGCGGCGCCTCGACGACCGGAGGCGGCTCGAAGAAATCGGCAGCGACGGCCGGAAAGGCGATGCCGCTCGCCAGGACGGCCGCGAGCCCCCTCATTCCAAGTCTCACCATCTGAGATACCCCACGCTCATCGGACTGGACCGCCCGCGCCCGACTAGTTTCAACAGAGCATGGATAATGGAGGGGAAAGGTTAAAGTGCGCTTAACCGTGTTCTTTAACCACGCCGGTTAAGCATAAACACGCACCGTTGCTGACTTGCTGTCCAGCTGAGCAGCAGGACGGAGCACTACCTCTCCGCAATTCGAGGCTAGTGCATAGGGATCGCGGGGGAACTTGACTGGCGCACATGAACCGCCGCGCCTGATTCACCCCCACTGTCCTGCCGAACAAAAGAAAAGCCGCGCTAGGCGCGCGGCTTCCTTCAGCCTCTTGCCGGCCGGGTCAGGCCGCCGTCCGAAGCTCCGAGATCGCCTCGACGATGTCGCCGACCACCTGCTCGACCAGTTGAGGATCGTCGCCCTCGGCCATGACCCGGATGAGCGGCTCCGTGCCGGAGGGGCGGATGACCAGACGCCCGGAATCGCCCAGCCGCTCGCGGGCACCCTCGATCACCGCCTTGACTTCCGCCGTCTCGAGCGGCCTGCCACCCCCTGTCACGCGAACGTTCTTGAGGACCTGTGGCACAGGTTCGAACTTGCTCAGCAGTTCGCTCAGCGGCTTGTCGGAACGCTTGAGGCAGGCAAGGACCTGCAGCGCCGAGACCAGCCCGTCGCCGGTGGTCGAGAAATCCGACAGGACGATGTGGCCCGACTGTTCGCCGCCGACATTGAAGCCGTGCGCCCGCATGTGCTCCACCACGTAGCGGTCACCGACCTTGGTGCGGTGCAGTTGCAGCCCGCGATCGGCGAGGAAGCGCTCCAGCCCGAGGTTCGACATGACCGTCGTCACCACGCCGCCGCCCGCCAGCCTGCCGTTCTGCAGCCAGGTCTCCGCGATCAGCGCGATGATCTGGTCGCCGTCGATGACATTGCCTTTCTCGTCGACGATGATCATGCGGTCGGCGTCGCCGTCGAGCGCGATGCCGATGTCGGCCCTCACCTCGTGGACCTTCTTGGCGAGGCTCTCGGGATGGGTCGAGCCGCATTCCTGGTTGATGTTGAAGCCGTCCGGCTCGTTGTTGATCGCGAACACCTCCGCGCCGAGTTCCCAGAGGGCTGCGGGCGCCACCTTGTAGGCCGCGCCGTGCGCGCAGTCGATGACGATGCGCAAGCCGGCCAGCGACATGGATTTGGGCAGGGTCCGCTTGGCGAATTCGATATAGCGGTCGTGAACGCCGTCGATGCGCTTCGCCCGGCCCAGCCTGTCGGCATCTGCGAGAGCGATGTCGACGTTCTGATCCACAAGGGCCTCGATCCGGGACTCGATCTCGTCGGAGAGCTTGTAGCCGTCCGGGCCGAACAGCTTTATGCCGTTGTCGTAATAAGGGTTGTGGGACGCCGAGATCATCACCCCGATGTCGGCGCGCAGAGACCGCACCAGCATGGCGACCGCCGGAGTCGGGATCGGGCCGAGCAGGAAGACATCCATGCCGGCCGCGCAGAAGCCGGCCACCATGGCGTTTTCGATCATGTATCCGGAGAGTCGCGTATCCTTGCCGAGGACGACGCGGTGACGGTGCTTGCCCCGTTGAAAGGAGAGCCCGGCCGCCATGCCGACCTTCATGGCGACTTCCGGCGTCATCGGGTGCTTGTTCGCTCTCCCGCGAATGCCGTCCGTCCCGAAATATTGTCTCGTCATGCAGACTGTCCCAAACAGACCTGGTGAGACCGCATTGCCACAAAAACGCGCCGACGCGACATCACAAAGTGTGATTCCCTGTTACGATGCTCCCGCGTGGCTGCCGCATTCTTCGAGATTGCATTGTCGCCATCGCCGGTTGCATCTTCCTGGTCCTGCCGCGCGGCAAACTAAACCGCTTCGCCAACGTAAACGCAGCGTAGATTCTTCCGGTTAGTTTTCCGTATCGGAAGGTGGATCACTGGCTTGTGAGCGCCGCGTACCCGCTACACTTGCCGGGTGCATCCCCCCGATTCTGGAAAGATGATGCTTGTCACCAATGTGGCGCGCCAATCGCCGTTTGCCACAAGATCACCTTATGCGGGGTGACTGAGGGTATAAGATGATCCGCCGTTGGTGGAGCTGAGGGGGATCGAACCCCTGACCTCGTCATTGCGAACGACGCGCTCTCCCAGCTGAGCTACAGCCCCGTCCGACGGATGCGGTGTTATGTGCAGCGCCGCCTCCGCTGTCAAGCATCCTGGATGGCCTCTCTGGCGCATACCGATAGGCGGTGCCGATGTCCTTTCCGGAACAGGCTTGCCGAGGAGAAAGTTTAGCTGGTCGCGCAAGCGGATGAGCGGCAAACAGGCTGGATCGAACTCTGGATTGCCAGGGCGCGATCAGATGCTGCCGTGACCTTTCCAAACCTTGTCCTGCAACGGGTTAGTGGCTACATGTCGGCGGTTCTCAGGAGACCTTCATGCTCGCCCTCATCCAGACGGTGGATCTCGCGCTCGGAATATATTGGTGGCTGCTGATCGCTTCCGCGATCTTCTCCTGGCTCTATGCCTTCAACGTGGTGAACCCGCGCAACCAGTTCGTCGGCACGGTGGGCACCTTCCTGTTCCGCGTGACCGAGCCGGTGCTCGCGCCGATCCGGAGGCTGCTGCCCGATCTCGGCGGCATCGACATCTCGCCGATCATCGTGCTGCTCATTATCTTCTTCCTCCGGCAGTTCCTGTGGACCAGTGTGGCTCCGCTCGTCGTCTAAGGCAATGAGCGCCTTCTACCGGGCGCGCGACGGCGGCATCGACCTCTTCGTCCGGCTCACGCCGAAATCCGGCACGGACCGGGTGGACGCCATCCAGGAAAGCGCGGACGGTCGCAGCCACCTCGCGGTGCGCGTGCGTGCAGCGCCGGAGAAAGGCGCGGCCAACACCGCGCTCGAGCGCGTGATTGCAGAATGCCTGAAAATTCCACGGTCCACGGTCACGGTAGTGGCCGGCCATACCGCCCGCCTCAAGACTGTGCGGATCGAGGCGGATCCGGCCGCCATCTCAACCAAGCTCGACACATTCGCGGCTGCTGAGGATTGAGCGTCCGTTTCCCTCCGGCCAGCATTTGAGCTAGCGGTCGCACAGCAGCAGGAGAGTCGGACAGCCGAGCCCTGGCGAAGCTGCGCCGTCGAACTGGTGGCGACGAGCGGGAGTTGAGGGCGAACAAGACAGTCCGCAGAATCGCGGACGAACAGGCCCGCGACTTCTCGTGCGAGACGACAAGCGCGTCGTCGTGAATGAAGACGCCGCGCTGCCGGAATTTTCGCGCCAGGATCCACCCGGCGCGCTGGCCATCAGCCCTTGGCGGCGCGCGCGCGCTCGATCGCTTCCACGATCATCTGGCGGGCCTTGTCGGCGTCCTGCCAGCCGCTGATCTTCACCCACTTGCCCGGCTCGAGGTCCTTGTAATGCTGGAAGAAGTGGGCGACCTGGTCCAGCGTGATCTGCGGCAGGTCGGTGTAGTTGGAGACCTTTTCGTAGCGCTTGGTGAGATGCGGTGACGGCACCGCGATCACCTTCTCGTCGACGCCGGCATTGTCTTCCATCATCAACACGCCGATCGGACGGACATTGATGACGCAGCCCGGCACCAGCGCGCGCGTATTGCAGACCAGCACGTCGATCGGATCGCCGTCGCCCGAGAGCGTGTGCGGCACGAAGCCGTAGTTGCCGGGATAGCGCATTGGGGTGTGGAGAAAGCGGTCGACGTAGAGCGTGCCGGCCTCCTTGTCCATTTCGTACTTGATCGGCTCGCCGCCCACCGGCACTTCGATGATGACGTTGACGTCCTCGGGCGGGTTGCTGCCCGTGGAAATGGCTTCGATGCGCATGGCGGGAATCCCTTTTCTGACGGGCTCCCGATAACTGCCCCGACACGCAGGCGCAACGCCCCGTGCCGAAGCGTCGCAGGCAGAGGTGGTTCAATCCCAGACGAATGCGATCTTCTTCAGCGCCTTCTGGTCGAAGACCTCGACGCCTTCGGCCACGTCCCGTCCACCGGCTCCGGCGTAGAAGGACAGGGCGTTCTGGTTGTCCTCCAGCGCCCATACGACCAGCCCCTTCAGGCCATGGCCTGTGAGCTTCCTGCGGCAGGCGCGGAATAGCCGGCTGCCCAGGCCGACGCCCTGATATTCGGGCTTCAGGTAAAGTTCGTAGATCTCGCCCTGCTGCGGAAGCTGGCGAGCCCGATTCCTGCCTATCGTGGCATAGCCGGCGATCTCGCCGCCGAGTTCGATCACCATGACGCTCGCCGCGCGCCTTATAGCGCTCGCCCACCAGTCCTCGCCGCGGCGGTGCACCATGCGGATGAGCGCCTTGTGCGGAATGATGCCGGCATACGCCCCCATCCACGCGTCGTGATGGATCTCGGCGATCGTCGACGCGTCCTCGGGGACGGCCTTGCGGATATCGATGGTCAGCGTAGTCATGACCGATCGAGTGTAGAACTCCACACGATCAATGCAAGCGGCGACAGGTTGTGGTCTCTACGTAGCCTTCGATGCAACCTCAGATTTCCACAACATGATCGTCGAGTTCGTTGACGTCCCCGGCGCCGCGCGGGAAATGCAAGGAAAGCAGGCCTCCCACCTTGTCGACAGCCGCGCCCAGGCCCTCAGGCAAGCGCCCCTCGCCGGCCTTGCGGACAAGATCGCCGACGATCTCATTCCAGGTTTCCTGCGGCACTTTGGCATTGATGCCGCTGTCAGCGATTACCACGGCATAGTGCTCCGCCAGCGAGGCGAAGATCAGCACTCCAGTCCTGGCCGAAGTGAGATGGATGTTGCGGGCCAGGAACTGCCTCATGGCATTCTCGTGGGCGCGCCGATGGCGGTGCCGGTGTGGCACGAACAGGATGCGCGCTTGCGGCAGGAGCAGGAGGAGAAGCCAGGCCGTGGCAAGTGCCGAGACCACCGCTGACACGAAAATCGGCAGCCTTACGCTGATCCACAGATATTCGAGCACGAAGGCGGCAATCAGTGCCGCGGCCATCGTGAACAGGGCAACGAAGAACGCGGCGGGATAGAAATAGCCGTCGCTGCGGCGCGCCACCACGCAGAAGATCTCGCCGGACGTCTTGGCCTCTGCTGCGCGGATCGTCGCGGCGATGCGTTGGTGATCGTCAGGGGTCATGCCGTGCCGCATATCACCAGCTCCCAGAGGCGCCGCCGCCACCGGAAGAGCCACCGCCGCCGGAGAAACCGCCTCCGCCCGACGACCATCCTCCGCCACCGGACGACCATCCGCCACCGCGCCCGGACGACCAGCCTCCCGCACCGCCACCGGTAGTGATGTCCATGCCGAGCCAGCGATATCGATTGCGACCGATCCTCTTCCCGAAGATGGGCGGCAGGATCGCCATTGCCATCGCGCCGAGGAAGATCGTGAGAAACAGCGCGATGAAGACTACGGCGACCCAGTCGACATCCTCAATAGCACTCGGCTGATTGCGCTTGTAGCGGGCTTCCAACTCGGCCGCATTGCCCTCCAGAACCATTATGATATCGTCGACGGCGCGAGAGATCCCGCCCGAGAAGTCGCCGGCGCGGAAGGCCGGCAGCATCGTGTTCTCGATGATCAGCTTGGAATGGAGGTCGGTCAGCGTGCCCTCCAGGCCGTAGCCGACCTCGATGCGCATCTTGCGGTCGACCTTTGCGACTAGGAGCAGGATGCCGTTGTTCTCGCCCGCCTGGCCGAGGTGCCATTCGCGAAAGAGCCGGTTGGCATAGGACTCGATCGCCTCGCCATTGAGGCTGTCGATGGTCGCCACCACGATCTGGTCGGTGGACTTCTTCTCGAAGTCTTCGAGCTTCTGGGTGAGCGCCGTATCGTCCGCGGGGTCGATCATCCCGGCATTGTCGACCACCCGGCCGGTGAGTTTCGGCAGTTCGGCAGCGAGCGCGAGGCTCGACAGCAGCAGGGCCGTGAACAGCGCCAGGAAGGCAATAGCCGCCTTCAACGGCTCTCGGCCGGACGTGAGTATGACCATATGAGGTCGACCCGAGTGCTCGAACGCCCCTTAACCGCCCTGCTTGGTGCCAAAATTGACCGTCGGCGCCTGCATCTTGTCCTCGGCGATTGTGAAATTCTGGAACGGCTCAGCATCGGTGAACCAGAGCTTCGCCCACAGCACGGACGGGAAGGTGCGCAACGTGAGATTATACTCCCTTACCGCCTCGATGTAGTCACGGCGGGCGACCGCGATACGGTTCTCTGTGCCCTCCAGTTGCGCCTGCAGCGAGAGGAAGTTCTGGTTGGCCTTGAGGTCCGGATAGTTCTCCACCACGGCAAGCAGGCGGGAGAGCGCGCTGGTCAGGCCGGCCTGGTTCTCCTGGAACGCCTTGAAGGCATTGGGATCGGTCAGCGTCTCCGGTGTGACCCTTACCTGGGTGGCCTTTGCGCGGGCTTCGACCACGGCTTCTAGCGTTTCGCGCTCATGCGTGGCATAGCCCTTCACGGTCTCCACCAGGTTCGGGATGAGGTCAGCGCGGCGCTGGTACTGGTTGAGCACCTCGCTCCAGGCCGCCTTGGCCTTTTCCTCCGCCGTCGGGATCGTATTGTAGCCGCAGGCCGACAACAGCGGCAGCAGCGCGGCAAGCACCATGAGGGCCAGCGTCCGACGCTGGGGCGAAGCGGCGGCTAGGCTGTTGATCGACATGAAACCCCTCGCAATCAATAGAGGCGAAGACTTATCACACTCCGGCCACAATGAAACGGGTTGGCCCGAACAGCCTTGGACGCGCAGCGAAGGGTGTGATAGCGATTCTTTCGGTTGACTGAGGAGGATCGCGTGCGTAGCGGCAACGACGCGGATCGGACCGATGAATCGCGGCGCATCATTGGACGAGTGGGCCGCGAAGCAGATGGCGGGCTGTTCTCCGGCCTCCCGACCGGCGATCGACCAGACAGGGACGCGGCCGGCATCCGGCAGGACGACGATCCGATCGAGACCTGGGGAACCCGGATCGGCCGCACGCTCGGCTTCGTGCTGACAATTGGCCTGGTCCTCTGGTTTGCCTCCTACCTGCTGCGCGGACTCTGATCTGCAATGAACGCCCCGCCTGAGGAAAATCCCCGCGCCGTGATCGTGGTGTCCAGCCACGTCGCCCGTGGCTCGGTCGGAAACCGGGCCGTCGTGCTGGCCCTGGAGAGCCTGGGCATCCCCGTCTGGGCCGTGCCGACCGTCATCCTGCCCTGGCATCCCGGCCATGGCCGCGCCACGCGCATCGTTCCCGATCCGCGCGAGTTCGCCGCCCTGATGAAGGACCTGGAGAACGCGCCATGGCTGGGCGAGGTCGCCGGCGTCCTGTCGGGCTATCTCGGCGACGCCACGCAGGCCGAGGCCGTCGCCTCGCTGGTCGGCGCCGTGAAGGCGAGGAACCCGCGCGCCATCTATCTCTGCGACCCGGTGATGGGCGACATGCGCGGCCTCTATGTTCCGCAGCCGGTGGCCGAGGCCATGCGTGACGTGCTGATGCCGATCGCCGACATTGCGACGCCCAACCGCTACGAACTCGAATGGATGATGGGCGAACGCCTCGACGAACTGCGCAACGTCATGTCGGCGGCGCTGACGGCAGGTCCGCCCACGATGCTGGTCACGTCCTCCCCCGCTCTGATGGCGGGCGGCATCGGCAACCTGCTGCTAACCCCCTCCGAGGCGTTGCTCGCCGAGCACCGCATGATCGACAAGCCTCCGAACGGGCTTGGCGACCTGACCTCGGCTCTACTACTGGCGAGATTCCTGGAGGGCCAGCCGGCTGGCAAGGCACTGCAGTCGGCGACAGCCTCTGTCTTCGAGATCCTCGCTCGTACAGCCAAGCGAGGCGGCGACGAACTCCAGATCGAAACCGACGCGCAGAGCCTCTCTCATCCGATGGCGATGGTCCATCTGCGGCATCTGATGCATCCCGGACCCGACCGCCGCGCATGAGCCTTGACGCACCGGTCGATATCGCCGGCGTGGATGGCTGCAAGGCCGGCTGGATCGCCGTCGTCCGCCGGCGCGGGCAGGCACCCGAGGCGCTGATCGCGCGGCGCTTCTGCGACCTGGTCGATGCGCTTCCCGACGATGCGGTCGTCGCGGTCGACATGCCGATCGGTCTTCCTTCCTTCAGCACGAAGGGAGGCCGCGGACCCGAGGCCATCGTGCGCAAATTTCTGGGCGAGCGCCAGTCGAGCGTCTTCTCGATACCCTCGCGGGCGGCCGTCTATGCCGCCGACGAGCCCTTCAGCACGCTCGACCGCTGGTACGAATTGCACCGGCAGGCGAGCGGGATTGCCCGCGCGACCTCCGATCCGCCGCGCGGCGTCTCCATTCAGGCGTTCGGGATCTTCTCGAAAATCCGCGAGCTGGACCAACTTCTCATCGCCCGCCCCGACCTCCGGGAGCGCATCCTGGAGTCGCATCCCGAGGTCGCGTTCTGGCGACTGAACGGTGGCCGCCCTATGGGAAAGCCGAAGAAGGTGAAGGGCCGCATCAATCCGGAGGGCATGGAGGAGCGGCGCGAACTCCTCGCCAGATGCGGGATCGAGCGAGATTTCCTGGATGGTCCTACCCCGCGCGGTGCTGGCGACGACGATTTCCTCGACGCCTGCGCCGTACTCATGATCGCGGCGCGGCATGCGCGAGGCGAGGCCTTGCCCTTCCCCGATCCTCCCGGGCGCGACGGGCACGGAATTCCGGTCGCGATCTGGGCTTGAAAAATGCTGCGGCGCAGCAAGTCGCCCATTGATCCGCCGGGGCACTTGCCTTTAGGAGGAAATCCATGACCGATCTCCCCGACCAGTTGCTTTCCGGCTACCGCAATTTCATGCAGGGGCGCTACGCCGCCGAGACGGATCGCTATCGCGAGCTTGCGCGCGGGGGGCAGGCGCCCGCAACGATGGTGGTCGCCTGTTGCGACTCCCGATCTGCCCCCGAGGTCATCTTCGACGCAGGGCCGGGCGAACTCTTCGTGCTGCGCAACGTCGCCAACCTCGTGCCGCCCTATGCACCGGACGGCGAATTCCACTCGACCTCGGCTGCCCTCGAATTCGCGGTTCAGAGCCTTAAGGTCAAGAACATCGTGGTCATGGGTCACGGTCGCTGCGGCGGCATCCGCGCCGCGCTGGCGCCCGGCTCCGGGCCGGCTTCGCCCGGCGATTTCATCGGGAAATGGATGAGCCTGCTCGCGCCTTCGGCCGATGCCGTGTCCGGGAACACCTTGCTCACCGAGGGCGAGCGGCAGACCGCACTCGAACGCATTTCGATCCGCTATTCGATCGCGAACCTCCGCACCTTCCCCTACATCAAGGCTCTGGAGGACGAGGGCCAGCTCACACTTTCCGGCGCCTGGTTCGACATATCGACCGGCGAGCTGTGGGTGATGGACCGCGAGACCGGCGACTTCAGGCGCCCCGAGATCGACTGAACCAGTACAGTTGGCGCGATTTGCCCCGGTCTACTCCGACGGGGAACTGACCGGAGGGGCCTGAACGACCGAGGCGGCCTTCGGCGTCGGAAGCCTCGTCCACAATGCCCAGCTTAGGATGGCAAGCAGCCCCATGGCGGGGATGACCGTCGCCATCGCCACCACGGGATCGCCCATCGCCGCGCAGATCAGGCCTCCGAGCAGGCCGCCCCCCATCTGGAAGAAGCCGCTCATCGAGGAGGCCGCTCCGGCGATGTGCGGAAAAGGTGCCAGCGTTGCGGTCGCAGTCGCCGGTATGACGAACGCGATGCCGAACGAGAACAGCGCGACCGGTCCCATGACCCCGAGGAAGCAGGGCTCATAGACCCGCAACGTGACGGCAACGGCGACGCTGCCGAGGCCAATGAAGGCAAGCCCGACCGGCACGAGCCGGAAAGCGCCAAAGCGGCCGAGCAGTTGGCGCACGGCAAGCGAGCCCGCGAAATACATCCCCGACTGCATCAGCATCCCCGCGCCGAACTGGCTGGGCGTGAACCCCACCCTGTCCATCAGGATGAAGGGCAGGACCGTCGCCTGTGTGTAGAGGGCTCCCACCGAGCCGGACAGCACCAGGCTCGACAGCACGAAATAGGGCGAGGCGAGGACCTGGCGGTACGACCCGATCAGCGCGCGCGGCCGGATACGCGAGATGTCGCGCTGCACCGTCTCCACCATGATCAGCCGCACGGCCAGGATGATGCCGAGTGCCGCCACGAACATCAGCACGAAGATCGCATGCCAGCCTGCGAGTTCCATCGTAAGCCCGCCGAGCGTCGGCGACACCGCCGGTCCGACCGCCAGGATCAGGCCGATCAGGTTCATGATGCGGGCGGAGCGCTCATGCGTGAAGAGATCGCGGACGATGGCTCTGGCGATCGCCCAGCCCACGGCGGCGCCGACGCCCTGCAGCAACCTCGCTACGATCAGCACATGCACGTTCGGTGCGATCATCGCCAGCAGCGAAGCGACGAGATAGATCGCGAGGAAGCCATAGGTGACGGGTTTGCGCCCGAGCCCGTCCGACAACGGGCCGCAGACGAGTTGGGCCAGCGCGAAGCCGGCGAAATATACCGAGAGCGTAAGCTTGACCGCCGCCTCGGTCGTCCCGAAGGCGTGCACGATCTCCGGCATGGCCGGTGTGTAGAGCGCCATGGAGACCGGCCCGATCGCCACCAGCAGGCCGCCGAGCAGGCTGACGCGGCGCTCACTCATCACCGGTCGCGCTGCCGGCCTGGACTGCACGTTCATGCCACGACGCCTCCGCTCCGGGACTGCTCGCGCAAGGAGGCGAGATTGTCGCGCGCCGATTTCAGGGTTTGAAGGAAACGCTCCCAGTCCGACCCGGTCACACCCGCCGATGCATCGGCCCAGAGACTCTGGGCGATCTCGTGGATTCTGCCCAGCATGGCCGCACCCGCGTCCGTCACGTGCACCAGCTTCGCTCGACGATCGGAAGGATCGATGCCGCGCTCCACCAGCCCCTGCCCTTCCAGCCGGTCGAGGGACTCGCTGACCGTCATCGCCTCCACCCCGATCCGTCCGGCCAGCAGGTTCTGCCGGATCGGGCCGCAGCGAGTGGCGTGGCTGAGCGTGCGCGCGTCCGCGGGGCTGATGCCGAGCCCTGCGGCGGCGATCCGCCGGTCAAACTCGGCGCGATATAGGCGCGTCGCGTCAGTGATGAGGAAGCCGAAGCTGTCAGAATCCAAGACCGCCGGCATTTGATAAGTTTCCCTTACTATTTTGCCGCACCTAGCAAGGGAGAGGCAGCCGGTCAACATCGTTGCGCCGCATTCCTCCCCCTCCTAAATGGAAGCTACCCCTCCCCTGAAGAGCGATGCAGATGACCGAAGCCACTCCCGCCATCGACCTCGAACGCCAACCGCTGACGCGATGGACAGGACAGCTCGGCCTGCCGGATTTCGCGCAAATCAGCGACGGGGATTTCGGGCCGGTCTTCGATGCGGCGCTGGCCGCGCACGATGCCGAAATCGATGCGATTGCCTCGAATGGTGAGGAGCCCTCGATCGAGAACACGCTGGCGGCGCTGCAATTGTCCGGCGATGCGCTGAGCCGCGTCGCCGCCATTTTCTGGTGCGTCGCCGGCGCGAACACGAACGACACCATCCAGGCCGTCGAACGCAACATGGCGCCGAAGCTGGCGCGCCACTATTCCGCGATCTCGATGAACGAAGCACTCTTCGGCCGGATCGACGCGCTCTATCAGAGGCGCGATACGCTCGGTCTCGATGCGGAGACCCTGCGCGTCCTGGAAAAAAGCTGGAAGAATTTCGTCCGCGCCGGTGTAAAACTCGATCCGGAGGGCAAGAAGCGGCTGGCGGCGATCAACGAGGAACTTGCCTCGCTCGGTGCCCGCTTCGGCCAGAATCTTCTGGCCGACGAGAAGGAGTGGGTGCTCTTCCTCGAACAAGGCGACCTGGACGGCCTGCCCGAGTTCCTGCGCGACGCCATGGCCCAGGCTGCGGAGTCGCGCGGCCGCAAGGGCATGTACGCGTTGACTCTGTCGCGTTCGATCTACGAGCCGTTCACGACCTTCTCCACCCGCCGCGACCTGCGGGAGGCGGCCTGGAAAGCGTTCACGAAGCGCGGCGAGAACGGCGGCTCGACCGACAATCGCGAGGTCGTCGCCCGGACGCTGGCCCTGCGCGCCGAAAAGGCAAAGCTGCTCGGCTACGGGAGCTATGCCGCCCTGAAGCTCGACGACACCATGGCCAAGACGCCGGAGAATGTCTGGGGCCTACTCGAGCCGGTATGGGACCGGGCGAAGGCCAAGGCGTCCGCCGACCAAGCGGAGCTTCAGCGCATCGCCGCCGCCTCCGGCGCGAACGAGGAGATCGCCGGCTGGGACTGGCGCTACTATCAGGAGAAGCTGCGGGCCGAGCGCTACGCCTTCGACGAGGCGGAACTCAAGCCGTACCTCCAACTCGAGCGGATCATCGAGGCCTGCTTCGACGTCGCCGGCCGGCTGTTCGGGCTCACCTTCGTAGAGCGGAAAGGCATTCCCGCCTGGCACCCGGACGTCCGCGCCTTCGAGGTCATGCAGGGCGATCGTCGCGTCGCCGTCTTCCTCGCCGACTATTTCGCTAGGCCGTCGAAGCGCTCCGGCGCCTGGATGAGCGCGCTGCGCTCCGGCTACAAGCTGGGCCAGGGCTCGGAGCCGATCATCTACAACATCATGAACTTCGCCAAGGCGCCGGAGGGCGAGCCAGCGCTCCTGTCGCTCGACGAGGCGAAGACGCTGTTCCACGAATTCGGCCACGCGCTGCACGGGATGCTGACCGACGTGACCTGGCCCTCCATCTCCGGCACGTCGGTGAGCCGCGACTTCGTCGAGCTTCCCTCCCAACTCTACGAGCATTGGCTGACCGTGCCGGAGATCCTGGAGAAGCACGCGCGCCATTACGAGACCGGCGAGCCGATGCCGAAGGCGCTGCTGGAAAAGATGCTGGCTGCCCGCACTTTCGGCGCAGGCTTCGCGACCGTGGAGTTCACCTCCTCCGCGCTGGTCGACATGGCATACCACGCGCGGCCTGATTCCCCAGTCGATCCGATGGATTTCGAGGCCGAGACCTTGAAGAGGATCGAGATGCCGCAGGCGATCGCGATGCGCCACCGCACGCCGCAGTTCCAGCACGCCTTCGCCGGCGACGGCTACTCGGCCGGCTACTATTCCTACATGTGGTCGGAGGTGCTCGACGCGGACGCCTTCTCGGCCTTCGAGGAGACCGGCGATCCTTTCCATCCGGAGCTCGCCCGCAAGCTCAACACGCACATCTACGCGGCAGGCGGCTCACAAGATCCGGAAGAGCTTTACAAGGCGTTCCGCGGCAAGATGCCGAGCCCGGAGGCGATGATGGTCAAGCGCGGCCTGGCTTAATCCAGGCCGTCAGGCGCCGGCTCAGTCTGGATAGCAGCCGGTGGGGATGTTGGGCCACTCGGCCTCGGCGCAGCCCAGCCGCTCCTGCTGCTGCTTGAAGGCGGCGCTGACCGGTCCGGTCACCATTGCGTCGACGCCATACGGGGCGTCGGCGAAGCGCTCCGTTTCATCCTGGGAAGGCTGCGCAGGATTGATGCTCGAAACAGCGGCGCCGATCTGCGGAGCCACCAGCGCGAGGCGCTCTCCCTCGAGGGGATAGGCGATTTCGGCCGCCACCGCGGCACCGGAAATCACGAGCGCCGCAACGCCCGCCAGGAGCCGCCATCTCTTATTGCCGAACATCTTCGAGGTCGCCATGTCTCTGAAACAGCCGCGATCGCCGTTCGTTCCATCACGACGGCGCAGCTCAATCAATTAGGGAATATCCCTAACAACAGGTTTCCGAAGTAAGGCTTTTTTATCTTTTTTCTTTGGTGCGGGCGCGGACAGGGCTCCGACGGCTCAGCGGTTCCTCATCACGAGGCAGGAGCCACCCGCCTGCCGCAGCCGCTGGCATATGTCGTCTGCCTTCTTGCGGTCATCCGCACCGATGCGGACGGCATAGATGCCACGTCGGCCGCGTGGCGTTCGGATCCTGCTGACCACCGGCTCCTCGCCCTTCAACATTCCCTTGAACTGCCCGGATACCCGCTGCCACTGCCGGATCGCCGCGGCACGGTTAAAATTGCCGGCGACCTGGATGCCCCACGGCTTAATATGGATCGTCGCCATGGCGATGGTGTGCGAGCGGATGGTACGCATGTCGCGGCAGGCCTCACCGAACGACCGTTTTGGATCCAGCGGGCGTATCGTTCCTGCGTGGCTCTTGTCGCTAAAATTGTCGGCTGGCTCGCCCATGATGTCGAGGACGTAACCTTCGGTCTCGAGCGGCAGAAAGCCGCCGGAGGCGAGCCAGTTCGTCACCCGCGCCTCGCCGGCGTTGTAGGCGGCGGCCGCGAGGCCGAGATTGCCGAAATCGGTCTTCAGTTCGGCGAGATAGCGCGCCGACGCCGGTAGCGCCTGCTCGATGTCGAATGAGTTTGCCAGTCCGCGCAGCTTGGCCGTGCCGGGCATGAACTGTGCGATCCCCTCGGCTCCCACCGGGCTCACCGCGTTCGGATCGAAGCGGCTCTCCTTCCAGATCAGGCGGGCGAAGAAGTCACGCGGCAGCCCGTTCTTCGTGGCATGCACGTCGATCAGGTCGCAGATGCGCGCCGTGGTGATGGGCGGATCGGGCCGCGGAGTGGAGGGTTCAGCGAGGGCGCTGGATGCGATCAACGACGGGAAAAGTGTCGCGAGGCAGAAGCCCACTTGTGTTAGTTGATTGTGCCCCTTCGCACGCCAGCAGGCAAAGGCGCGCAGCGGCCACCAACGTGCGGTGCGCAAAGACGCGAAATTACTCCGCCGCAGCCCTTCCACCTTGTCCGAACCGCGCCTCGATATAATCCGCCACCATCTTCTGGAAATCCTGGGCGATATCTGGGCCGCGCAGCGTCGCGGCCTTGCGGCCATCGATGAAGACCGGTGCGGCGGGCGTCTCGCCGGTACCCGGCAGCGAGATGCCGATGTCGGCATGCTTGGACTCGCCCGGGCCGTTGACGATGCAGCCCATGACGGCGACTTTGAGCTCCTCGACGCCGGGATATTTTTCCCGCCATACCGGCATGTTGCGGCGGAGATCCTCTTGGATCGTCTGCGCCAGTTCCTGGAACACGGTGGAGGTGGTGCGGCCGCAGCCGGGGCACGCAGCCACCACCGGCGTGAACTGACGGAACCCCATCGTCTGCAGAAGTTCCTGCGCCACCTGCACCTCGCGGGTGCGGTCTCCGCCGGGTTCGGGCGTCAGCGAGACGCGGATCGTGTCGCCAATGCCCTGCTGCAGCAGGATCCCCATGGCCGCGGACGAGGCCACGATGCCCTTCGTCCCCATCCCCGCCTCGGTGAGGCCGAGATGCAGCGCGTGGTCCGAGCGGCGGGCCAGCTCGATATAGACGGCGATCAGGTCCTGCACCCGGCTCACCTTGGCCGATAGGATGATCTTGTCGCGCGGGAGCCCGATCTCCTCGGCCATCTCGGCCGAAAGCAGCGCGGACTGCACGATCGCCTCGCGCGTCACCTCGTCGGCCGTCAGCGGCGCGCCGTTCCTCTGGTTCTCGTCCATGAGCCTGGTGAGCAGTTCCTGGTCGAGCGACCCCCAGTTCACGCCGATCCGCACCGGCTTGTCGTAGCGGATCGCCATCTCGACGATCGCCGCGAACTGCCGGTCCTTCTTGTCCTTGAAGCCGACATTGCCGGGATTGATCCGGTACTTCGCCAAGGCCTGGGCGCACTCGGGATGATCGGCGAGCAGCTTGTGGCCGATATAGTGGAAGTCCCCCACCAGCGGCACGGGGATGCCGAGCCGGTCCAGCCTCTCGCGGATGCCGGCGACCCCCGCCGCGCTCTCGTCGCGGTCGACCGTGATGCGCACGATTTCGGAGCCCGCCTCCCACAGCGCCGCCACCTGCGCGACGGTGGAGTCGATATCGGCCGTATCGGTGTTAGTCATGGACTGCACGACCACCGGCGCATCGCCGCCAACGATCACGCCGCCGACATTGACGGCAACCGAGCGCCTCCGCGGCAAGGGAGAGGATTGATATCCGGTCATGGCCCGGTGCGCCTCTGTTGAAGGGATGGCCTTGAGGTGGCGGATGAGGCCTGCCTTGTCAATGGCGGGCGGGAATGCGCCGAGCGAAGAGGCGCCACACAGGGAAAGTTCAGAACGATCGATCCTGAACCGCCGCGGGGGACGGAGCCCTCGCCCGGAACGAGATTCTAGCTCCGCCTTTCCGCGATGAACGACGCGGCGGCCTTCAGTGTCGCGGCGCGGTCGCCATAAGGCTCGAGCAGCGCATGAGCCTGATCGACCAGGCCGGAAAGCTGCCGGCGCGCCCAGTCGGCGCCATGCAGCGCGACCAGCGTCGCCTTGCCGGCCGCCGCGTCCTTGCCCGTCGCCTTGCCCATCGCTTCGGCGCTCGCCGTGACGTCGAGCAGGTCGTCGGCCAGTTGGAAGGCAAGGCCGATCGCAGAGCCGAACTCGGCCAGCCGCTCCCGGTCATCGCGCGCCGCATCGGCGACGATCGCTCCCGCCTCGCAGGCGAAGCGGATCAGCGCGCCGGTCTTCATCGCCTGCAGGGTGATGATGCCGGCCTCGTCCGGCGTCTCCCTTTCCGCAGCGAGGTCGAGCGCCTGGCCGCCGGCCATGCCGCCAAGCCCTGCCGCGCGGGCGAGGCCGCGGGTGAGTTCCAACTGCCGCCGTGCCGCACCCGCGGCATCGCGCCCGGCCGGCGGCGGCTCGGCGACCACATCGAAAGCCAAAGTCAGCAGGCTGTCGCCCGCGAGGATCGCGGTGGCTTCGTCGAAGGCGCGATGCACGGTCGGCTGGCCACGGCGCATGTCGTCATCGTCCATCGCCGGCAGGTCGTCGTGGATGAGTGAATAGCAGTGGACGCATTCGAGCGCCGCCGCCACCCGCAAAGCCTCGGGCCCGGCATGGCCGAACAGGGCCGCGCTCTCCAGCACCAGGAACGGACGAATTCGCTTTCCGCCGTTGAACACCCCGTGCCGCATGGCGGCCAGGAGCTGTTTCGGCCTCACGATCTCGCGGTCGGCCGGGATTTCGCCAAGCAAGCGGGCGAGTTCATCCTCGATCTCGGCCGCGCGGCGAGCGAGCAAATCTTCGAAGGAAGGTGGGGTCGGTGTCACCATGCGGCCCGTTTAGGCGAAACCGGGCCGCGGTCAAGCCGGCCGACGAAGGCAAGCGTTGCGCTCGCAGCCTTGGACCTTTATGCCGGGACACAACGAGCGGGATGGCGAGTGGGCTTGGACGAAACCGTTCAAACGGACACCGAGGGAATGGCAAGAGAGAGGGGCCGGTCACGACGCCTCGGCCTGGGCGTGTGGGTCCGCAGAGCCGTGACAGCCGCCATTGCGGTGCTCCTGATCCCGGTCGGCCTGACGCTCCTTTACCTGCCACCCTTTGTCCATCCTGTCTCGACGTTGATGGTCTCCGACCTTGCGTCACTCCGGGGCTACGACCGGCGCTGGGTTGCTCTCGAGGATATCTCCCCGGTGCTGGTGAACTCCGTGATCATGTCGGAGGACGGGCAGTTCTGCCGCCACTACGGCATCGACTTCGGCGAACTCAAGGGCGTGGTGAACGATGCGCTTGCCGGCGAGCAAACGCGCGGCGCCTCGACCATCACCATGCAGACGGTGAAGAACCTCTTCCTCTGGAACGGTCGCTCGTTCGTGCGCAAGGTGATCGAACTCCCCTACGCCGCCTATTTCGACCTGGTCATGCCGAAGCGCCGGATCATGGAGATCTATCTCAACATCGCCCAGTGGGGCCCGGGGATCTACGGCATCGAGGCCGGCGCGCAGCACCATTTCGGCGTTTCGGCCAAAAGGCTCAGCCCTCGCCAGGCGGCGCTGATGGCCGTCACCCTGCCGAACCCGATAACGCGCAACCCTGCGAAGCCGGGACCCGGCATGCGCAGGCTGGCAAGTCTCATCCAGCGCCGTGCAGCAGGCGCCGGCGACTATGTGCAATGCGTCAGGTAGAGCCGAAAAAGTTTCAGCCCGAGTCTGGCCAAACCCGCCCCGCGCGTGTATAGGCTCGCCGAATTTCACGATACAGGCCCGAACCGCGTGGCTCCCTTGCCTGAGCAGCCGGGTCCATTGACCGAAGGAATGGAGCACTTCCATGGCTGTGCCAAAACGAAAGACCTCGCCGTCCAGACGCGGCATGCGCCGGTCCGCCGACGCGATCAAGGCCCCGACCTATGTCGAGGACAAGAACTCCGGCGAAATGCGCCGCCCGCACCACATCGACCTGAAGACCGGTATGTATCGCGGCCGGCAGGTGCTGGAGCCCAAGGAGAGCTGAGGCTCGCCCGGCTTTCACATGACTTGAGACCGGCCTCGCGCCGGTCTTTTTGCGTCAGACTCGCGCCATCAGCGCCTGACTGCGGTTGAGTTTGAGGTGGGGACGGCCGCAACTGGTGCTTTTCTGCGTCGCTTCCGATGCTCACGTACCATCACCATTTTCGCCTCGGCCTGACCTGAATCTCAACACACCCTGAATGTAAAGACCGGCGCCACTCGTTCCGGAGACTGCACATGCTCGGCATGTTTCCCCTGCTGATCGTTCCATTCCTGCTCTTTAATCTGGGTCTTGCCGGCCTGTTCGGCGGAACGGCGGAAGACCCCTTCTCGGCCGAACTTTTCTCGGTCTACATGATGTCTGGCGGCGTCTGGACCATGTCGGTCGGCGATCTCCTGATCGTGCTTTCCCTGGTGCTTCTGTTTGCCGAGATGTTGAAGTCGACCCGGTCGTCCAATGCGTCGATCGTCGACCATCTGCTTTCGACCTTCGTGTTCGTCGCCTTTCTGGTCGAGTTCCTACTGGTGCGCGGGGCCGCCCATCCTGTCTTCTTCACGCTGATGGTGGCCGCTCTGGTCGATCTGCTGGCCGGATTCTCTGTGACGATCCGCTCGGTGGGCCGCGACGTGAACGTCGGCTGATAGCCCGAAGGATGGGCGCGGCGGATCGGGAGATGCAGCGCCGCGCCGATGATGATCACGATTCTTCCGAGCGCAGCCGCCACGGCTTCTTCGCCTCGCGCTGGAATGGTCGGGTGCCGATCGAGCGTCTGTTCTGGCGCGACCTGCTTCTGGTCGGCACCGCGCTTAACGCAGCGACCACGCTTGCAGCCCTGGCGCTCCTCGCCGCGCAAGCACCGCTTTGGGCGACACTTATCGTGCACTTCGCGCCCGTGCCCTACAATCTGTTCCTTGCCTTCGCCGTCTGGCGCACGGCCGAGCAAAAGCCCTGGGCGACCGCCGTCGCTTATCAGGCGGCCGCCCTGCTGTGGCTCTTGGCTGCGCTGCTGCTCTGAAACAGGCCGTCAGGCCGGCTCGAAATTCAGCGCCACGCCGTTAATGCAGTAGCGCAGGTGGGTCGGCGGCGGGCCGTCCTCGAAGACATGGCCAAGATGGCTGCCGCAGCGCGAACAATGCACCTCGGTCCGCACCATGCCGTAACTCCGATCCACGGTCGTCTCGACCGAGCCCGGAACCGGATCGTTGAAGCTCGGCCAGCCGGTGCCGCTCTCGAACTTCAGCTTCGATTCGAACAGCGGCTGGTCGCAGCCCGCGCATCTGAAGGTGCCGGCCCGCCTCTCGTGGAGCAGCGCGCAACTGCCCGGGCGCTCCGTACCGTGGTGGCGCATAACCTGGTACTGCTCAGGCGTGAGCATGGCGCGCCACTCGGCGTCGGTTCGGGTGACGGGATAGACCTTGCTGTCCATGCTTTGCTTCTCCTGCGCGACCTCTCGCCTGACCGCAATATAGGCACTTGCTAAGTGGTGTCCCACCTCAGGGAACTCGACGCATGAATGGTCGTCAATCAGAGCAGATCATACTCAATGAATCCCGTGCGCCGCGCGACGCGATCATAAAGCTTCCGTGCCGTCTCGTTCGTCTCGTGCGTCATCCAATAGACGTTGGTGACGCCTTTCTCCGCGGCGGCATCCTGCACCGCCTTGATCAGTGCCGCGCCCACGCCCCTGCCCCGCACCTCCGGATCGGCAAAGAGGTCCTGCAGGTAGCAGTTGTCCTCCTTGGCCCAGCAGGAGCGGTGGTAGAGATAATGGGTGAGCCCGACTGCCCTGCCCTCCAGCATGGCGATAAACCCCTTTGGCTCAAATTCACCGTCCGTGAACAGCCGCTGCCAGGTTGAGGCATAGACCTCCTCCGGCAGGACCGTGTTGTAGAAGGCGAGATAGGCGGTCCACAGCCGCCGCCAATCGGCATGATCGGCCTGTTGCAGCGGACGAACGACGACAGACGGCATGGCGCACCTCACGAAGTTTGTATCATGAGGTTATACGTCAGAGCGCCGCGGCGGCTATGGCACAGGCAGGCGTCCTTCGCTGTCCGCACCGAACATGCCTCGGCGGACACTAGCGCTTGCCCGCGGCGGCGGGCGTCTGCGCGCTACTTCATATAGCCCACATAAAGGATCCCGATCACCTGGTTAGAGCCATCCCGTATCGGCTCATACCCGGCCGTGTAAGGGTTATCGAGGATGACCACGTCTCCGTAGAAAGCTTCGTTCTTGTTGATGGACTGGATCGCCTTGCCCTTCGGATCGAGGATGGTCCCGATCGCCCGCGTACCGTCGGCCGCTTTCACATTGGTGGCGATGCGGACATAGTCGTTGCCGCTCTTCACAAAGATCGTGGCAGTCCCGCCAGCCTGCTCGACGACCTTGTCGACGACATCGAAGTTGTTGTTCATCTTGGTGGAGCCGAAATACAGGACGGGCACCTTCTTGCCCGCCACCATATCCGTCCCCTCTATCTTCGGCGGACCCAGTTCGTCCGTCATAGAGCGCAGGATCTCCATCGCCCCCTTGACCTGGATATCCTGAGCCTGGCCATTGCCGGGCAGAAGCGTCAGTGCACCAACGAAGCAAAGGGCGGCCCAGAGAGCGGCAATAGCTCGCTTGAGGTTCATGGTCGTTTCCTCCTCTGACGAAGCCTGCAGGAGCCGACGTCGATGCTGGCGGGCTCCGAAGAACAGGCGAGTGCCGGTTGCACCACGAGGTCGCGCGATGGCCTCGTACGATAGGAGCGCCAAGCACGCCGTCACACTCGGAAGGCAGTGGCCGGCGCGTGCTTGCTTAATTGTAGAGGAGAATGGGCGGAGCGGCTTTGATCTTGGGCAACAGGACATTTGGTCGACCCGTGCCGCGATCACGTGGAAAGCCATGTCGGCGGTGCCTGTGCTTCGGGCAAAGGATCGACCCGGCGCAAAGGCCGGGCCAAAAATCGGGAGAAGAGGCCTCCCCGACATGGTCGGGCGGCGGCTGCTATATCAGCCGTGATAGGCGACTTCGCCGTGCGAGGTGAGGTCGAGCCCCTGCCGCTCGGCTTCCTCGGCCGGGCGAAGGCCGATGAGCGCGTCGACGATCTTGTAGAGGATCGCGGAGCCGATGCCGCACCATGCAATGGTCACCAGCACGGCGAGGATCTGCGTCGTCACCTGCCCACCCATGGTGACACCCTCTGCGTAGCCGACGCCACCCAGCGACGAAGAGGCGAAGATGCCGGTGCCGATCGCGCCGATGATGCCGCCGATGCCGTGGACGCCGAACACGTCCAGCGAGTCGTCGTAACCCATTTTGACCTTCACCACCGCCACGAAGTAGTAGCACGCCGCACTGGCGATGGCGCCGAGCACGATGGCAGCGACCGGGCCGACAAAGCCTGCAGCCGGGGTGACGGCGACCAGGCCGGCGACCATGCCGGACGCCGCGCCAAGCATCGATGCCTTGCCGCGGAGCACACCCTCGATGAGGACCCAGGCGAGGATGGCGCCCGCCGTGGCGGTGAAAGTGTTGATCATGGCGAGCGCCGCGCCGGCATTGGCCTCAAGGTTGGAGCCGGCATTGAAGCCGAACCAGCCGACCCACAGGATCGAGGCGCCCACCATTGTGAGCGTCATCGAATGCGGGGCCATGTTGTCCTTGCCGTAGCCGGCGCGCCTGCCGATGATCAGCGCGCCCACCAGCGCCGCGATGCCGGCGTTGATGTGGACGACGGTGCCGCCAGCGAAATCGAGCGCGCCCCAGCCGAAGAGCAGACCGTGCGAATCCCACACCATGTGCGCGATCGGGAAGTAGACGAAAGTCACCCAGAGCGCCACGAACAGGATCACCGACGTGAACTTGATGCGCTCGGCGAAAGCGCCGATGATCAGGGCCGGCGTGATGCAGGCGAAGGTCATCTGGAAGGCGATGAAGACGTATTCCGGGAGGACCACGCCCTGCGTGAAGGTAGCCGCCGTGGTGTCCTTATGCACCCCCGCCAGGAAGATCTTGCCGAGGCCGCCCCAGTAGGGGCTGGTGCCGCCGCCAAAGGCGAAGGAGTAGCCCCAGAACACCCAGATCACCATGACGAGGGCGGCGATGGTCGTGCATTGCATGAGCACGGAGAGCACGTTCTTGGCGCGCACCAGGCCGCCATAGAACAGGGCAACGCCCGGCAGGAGCATGAACAGCACCAGCGCGCTGGATGCCATCATCCAGGCGGTGTCGCCCTTGTCCATGACGGGAGCGGCGGCGGGAGCCGCGGCCGCGGGCGCGACTTCCTGGGCCAACGCCGCGAGAGTGCCTAGCGCGCAGAGCGCAAGAGCGCTCCCCAGCGAGGTGCGCGCCACCGGCGCAAGTCTTCCAAGTAAGGTCATTGAGGTCTCCATGATATTTGGTGGCACGCGTCAAAGGGCGTCGGCGTCGGTTTCGCCGGTGCGGATTCTCACGGCCTGATCGAGCGGGAAGACGAACACCTTGCCGTCGCCGATCTGGCCCGTCTTGGCTGCAGACGTGATGGCCTCGACCGCCCTGTCGGCGAGGTCCGAGGGAATGGCGACTTCGATCTTGATCTTCGGCAGGAAGCTCACCGCGTATTCGGCGCCACGGTAGATCTCGGTGTGGCCCTTCTGGCGCCCATAACCCTTGACCTCGGTGACGGTCAGGCCGTGCACCCCGACCGTGGTGAGCGCCTCGCGCACCTCGTCAAGCTTGAATGGCTTGATGACGGCCATCACGATCTTCATGAGGTTTCACCCTTCGCCTTGCGGTGTTCCGCGCTTCATGCCTCGACGGCTTCCGTTTCCGGCAGCCGGTGCATGCAAAGGGTAATTCAAGCTCCGTGCCAGTTGCGGCACTGCAGCATCAACTGTCTGGAAACAAAGAGAATTTGAGCGCAAGCGGACCTACGCCTTAGCAGGCGCAGCATTGCACTTGCACAATTGTTAGGCTGTTTGAGAAAACTGCCTATTCTGCAGGCGGACGCTTCAGGCGGATCAGTCCTTCCTGTGCCACCGAAGCGATCAGGAGGCCTTGTCGGGAATAGAGGCTGCCGCGCGTAAAACCGCGCGCGCCTTGGGCGGAGGGGCTGTCCTGCGTGTAAAGAATCCAGTCGTCCAGCCCGGCGTCGCGATGGAACCACATCGCATGATCGAGGCTGGCCGCCTGGATATCGCGGTCGAACACCGCCCGACCATGGGCGAAGGTCGAAGTGTCCAGCAGCGTCATGTCGGAAAGATAGGCAAGCACGGCCGCTCGCATGGCCCTGTCGGCCGGCGCCGGTCCAACAATCCTGATCCAGACATGCTGGACCGGCGGCAGCTTCTCCCGGCTGGTATAGTGGTCGAGAAACACCGGACGGATTTCAAGCGGCCGCTCGCGCGACCAATAGAGGCGGATTCCTTCCGGGACCGCATCGCCATAGTCGCGCAGGATCTCGGCCGGACCTTTCAGCGTATCCGGGTCGGGCACTCCGGAGGGCATCGCGATCTGGTGCTCGAGCCCGGTCTCCTCGACCTGGAAAGAGGCTTCCAGCGAGAAGATGGCATGGCCGTGCTGGATCGCGACGACGCGGCGCGTCGTGAAGCTGCTGCCGTCGCGGATCCGGTCGACCTCGTAGACGACCGGCGCAGCCGTGTCGCCGGGGCGCATGAAGTAGCCGTGGAGGGAATGGACGTGGCGGTCGGGCTCCACCGTGCGCTGGGCGGCCACGAGCGCCTGGGCGATGGTCTGGCCGCCGAACACGCGCTGCCAGCTCTCCTTCGGACTGCGGCCGCGGTAGAGATTGTGCTCGATCATCTCGAGATCGAGGATGGAAAGAAGCTCTCGCAGCGCAGACATTTTGATCAGCTCTCCTTCAGCCGACGGGCTCCGCAGCAGAGACGTCCATCCGCTTATGGTGGCCGGGGTGCAACGGGCATCCCTCCCTGTCAAGCTTTGGACGATGGCCATCGCGGATCCGCCCCTTGGCAATATGGGGTCGGCCAGGCAAACCTTGCGCCCACATGACGGAGGAACGACCAAGTTGGCACGCAATCATCTGCAGAAAGCGCAGAGCCGATGACTGCCCCGCATCGCGTGACCGAGCTCTGGCGCTATCCGGTGAGTTCGTTCGGGGGCGAGAGGCAGGATGAGATCTGGGTCGATCCCCAGGGCGTCGTCGGCGACAGGCTGTTCGGTATTGTCGACGCCGGCAGCGACGAGGTGGCCCGTCCCTACGGAGTTCCCAAGTGGGAGGGTGTCTCAAGCATCAAGGCGAGGCTCACCGCGGCTGGGCTCCTCCAGATCGCCGTCCCTGGAGGCGCGTGGGTTTCGGCGCCAGGCGCCGAGGCGGACGCAGTCATTTCCGACTTTCTCGGCCTTGCTGCTGCGGTTCGTCCTTTCGGTGCCGATGAGTCCGGCAAGACCCTGTCGCCGCGCTACGAAAAGGCTCCGATCCATCTGCTCACGACCGCATCCCTGGATCGACTGAAGCAGTTGCATCCGACGGGCGTCGCGGATCCGCGGCGCTTCCGCCCGAACATTGTCGTCGGCCTGCCGGCAGTAGAGGGCTCGTTCCCCGAAACGGAATGGATCGGCCGGCGACTGACCATCGGCGACCTCGAACTGACCGTCTCGGAGCCTTGCCGCCGCTGCGGCTTTACCATCATCGCGCAGGACGGATTTGAGAAAGATCCCGAGATCCTGCGCACGCTCGTCCGTCACAACAGCCACAACATGGGAGTGTACTGCACCGTCGACAGGCCGGGCCGGGTTTTCGTGGGCGACGAGTTGCTGATCATCTAGGCGTCTCCAACGGCATGCTCGCTGCCGTTGGAGCAGAATTCACGGCACGCCTTGTAACCGCCACGGGGAGCCACCATTCTATGGCTCGTGTTCAACGAATTGAAAGGAGGTGATCCGATGTCGAGTGGTTTCGTTTCCCAGCGCCTGGTCTCGGCGGATTGCCTTTTCGGGGAGCAGCCTTCCCGTTAAGCGCATGACGCGCGGCCGGCGGCCTGAGGGGTCGCCGCTACGGGCCGCGCTGGACGAAAAGCACGGAAGGGCCGTTGTCTCATCGAGGCAGCGGCCCTTTTCCATGTCCGGGCCGGTTTGATTGGGCGCGTCCCGTCCCGCGCTATCCGCACCAGCCGGCTCGATGCCCACCCTGATAGGGTCTGGCCAGCCCCTCCGCGACGAGAATGTCGGCCAGCAGTTCCCCGTCCGGAGTGATCACGTCCGCAAGCACCCGCCCATAATATTTCGCGCTGCCGATGTTGGAGATCGCGACCGTTCCGGGCTCGAGCAACTGCGCAAGGACTTCCCGCGCACGCCGCGCAGCCACCCGCTCCACATCGCAGCGCGCTTTCATCTCTGGCGTGTCGATACCTCTTATGCGGACGTTGACGCGGACGAACTGATCGGGCCAGACATGCGCTTCGGCCACGAAGGTGTCGCCATCGAGCACATCGAGCACCCGCGCCTCGACCGGCCCCTTGAACACGCGCTCCCCTGCTACAGCCGTGTCTGACGCACAAAGCGACAGGCTGAATGCGGCCCAGATGCAAAGACCAGCGATCGAGAGGGAGCGAATCATGGAAAAGGAATTTATTCCTTTCTCATGAAACCCGCAACTGCCCCTGCGGCGTCAGGGAGCGATGTTTATGGGGCTAAAAATCCGTCGCGAGCCCCTTCACTTCCCAGTCGCCGTAGCGGACCGGCTCCTCGCCGCCGCGGCCCCCGACTTCACGTGGCATGGCGCCGACCCGCGCTTCCCTTTCCACACGCCGCGCCGCCGCCTCCTCGAGCGCCCGGCGGGCAGCCGGCGCAAGCTCCTTGCGCGCGGCGTCGTCGCTGTCGGAAGCGTCGTCCGCCGGCGGTTTTTCGGGTTTGACGGGCATCCGTGACTCCTGCAGAAACATTGAAAGAGGGCTCTATGTTTCCAACATATAGCGAGGTTTCGGCGGCATGCGACCGCTGGCCGGTATGAGGTTGAATGCGATGAACATCATGCGGACCGCAATGCTTCTGGCGGTGATGACGGCGCTGTTCATGGGGGTCGGCTATCTGATCGGCGGCTCCAGCGGCATGATCATCGCCTTCTTCATCGCCGCCGCCATGAACCTCTTCAGCTACTGGAACGCCGACAAGATGGTGCTCTCGATGAACCATGCGGTGGAGGTGGACGAGCGCGCCGCGCCGGAGTTCTATGGCATTGTGCGCGAACTCGCGCAGCGCGCCGAACTGCCTATGCCGAAGGTGTACCTGATCGACAATCCCCAGCCCAACGCCTTCGCCACCGGCCGCAACCCCCAGAACGCCGCCGTCGCGGCGACGACCGGCCTACTCAACCGCCTCAGCTACGAGGAGGTTGCCGGTGTGATGGCGCACGAACTGGCCCATGTCCAGAACCGCGACACGCTAACGATGACGATCACCGCGACGATCGCCGGCGCGATTTCCATGCTCGGCAACTTCGCATTCTTTTTCGGCGGCAACCGCGAGAACAACAACCCGTTGGGCATCGTCGGCGTGCTGGTCGCCGTGATCGTGGCGCCGATCGCGGCCATGATCGTGCAGATGGCGATCAGCCGCACCCGCGAATATTCGGCCGACCGGCGCGGCGCCGAAATCTGCGGTAACCCGAGATGGCTCGCCTCCGCCCTTGACAAGATCGCCCGCAATGTCGAGCAGATCCACAATCCGGATGCCGAACGCAATCCGGCGACGGCCCCGCTCTTCATCATCAATCCCCTCTCCGGCGAGCGCATGGACAATCTTTTCTCCACCCATCCGGCCACAGAGAACCGGATCGCCGCCCTCATGGCCATGGAGCCGGAGTTCTCATCTGCTGGCGGTGGCGGGCAGGCGGCTCCGCGCACGCAGGCGACCGGCTCTGCAACCCCGAATGAAGGCCCGTGGGGCAGCCGCACGCCTGCGCGCGAGACGCCGCAAGAGCAGGCCCCGAAGACCAATCGGTGGGGACGCAACCCGACGGGGCCGAGCACGCGCCGCGGTCCCTGGTCGTGAGGTCGGGGAGCGGCCGTCATGGCCATCGCGGCGAAAAGCGTCGCGCGGACAGGGCGGACTCCCGCGAGGCGCCGGCATCTGAGGTCGCCGGGCTGGCCTCGCGCAAAACTGCCGCACGGCTGCTTGCTGCCGTGGTCGACGCCAAGACGCCGCTCGACGGGCTGACCGATGCCGAGCACGGGCATCCGCAGTTTCTCGCCCTCGATGTACGTGACCGCGGCCTGGTCCGGGCCATCCTGGCCAGCGCGCTGCGCCATCGCCGCACCATCGAAGCGCTAATCGCCGAGCGCCTTCATTCGCCTCTTCCTGCAAACGCGACGACGCTGTCTCAGATCCTGCATGTCGGGGCGGCACAGATCCTTTTCCTCGACGTGCCGGACAGCGCCGCCGTTGATCTGGCGGTCACCCACGCCAAATCCGATCCGCGCACGGCGCGTTTCGCGGCGCTGGTGAACGCGGTCCTGCGCGGACTGGCGCGCGAGAAGGAACAGGCGGTGCCGCGCGTCCTCGGCAAGGTGACCGATGCGCCCGACTGGTTCGTCTCTCGCCTGCGCGAGGCCTACGATGTCGAGCGCACCGAACAGATCCTGGCGGCGCATCGGGTCGAGCCGCCGACCGACTTCACAGTCAAATCCGACCCGCAGCGCTGGGCCGCAGCCTTTGGCGGCATCGTCCTTCCGACCGGCTCGGTGCGGGTGGCACGCCTGCCCTCCGCGGTCCCCGAGCTTCCTGGTTATGCCGAAGGCGAGTGGTGGGTGCAGGATGCCGCTGCAGCATTGCCGGCCCGCCTGCTCGGCGCGGTCAGCGGCGTGCGCGTGGCCGATCTCTGCGCCGCGCCCGGCGGCAAAACGGCGCAGCTTGCCTTCGCCGGTGCAAAGGTGACGGCGGTCGACACGTCACGCAGCCGTCTCGAACGGCTCACGGCGAATCTTGCGCGGCTGCAACTCGAGGCAGAGGTTGTTCAGGCGGACGTCCTCGCGTGGCGGCCGGCCGAAAACTTCGATGCGATCCTGCTCGACGCGCCCTGCTCGTCCACCGGCACCGTACGACGCCACCCGGATGTGTTGTGGACCAAGTCGCCGGCCGACGTCGAAAAACTCGCCGCCCTGCAGCGCCGGCTTCTCGACAGCGCGGTCGCGCTGCTTCGGCCGGGCGGCCGGATCGTCTTCTCGAACTGCTCGCTCGATCCTGCCGAGGGTGAGGACCTGGTCCGGCACTTCCTCGCCGATCACCCCGAAATGGAGCTGGAGCGGATCGCGCCAGGCGAGATTCCCGGTACGGCAGAGTTCGTCAGTCCGGAAGGTTTGCTGCGCACGACGCCGGCCGATTTCGCTTCCGACGATCCAGCGCTCTCGGGAATGGACGGCTTCTTCGCGGTGCGGCTTCGTCGGCGGGGCTGAACTACGCTTCGCAGAGACTCGTGAATCATCTACAAGCCTTCGGCGTGACCGGAGGGTATTGTTTTGGGGGCAGCGACAGCCGACGGCAGGCATCTCTGGGCCCTGGTCGCCAGAGAATACTGGCGCCAGGCACGCCGCCGCCTGCGCACCGGACCGTTCTATAGCTGGCGCTATACCGGCCGCACGCCGGAGCGCGTGCTGATCGCCCCGCCGGACCTGCGTCTGGCAGACCCCCAGATCGCGATCGAGATCTATCACGGCCGTTTCCCGCTCGCCGGTCATCTGGTGGAGACGGCAGGCCGCTCGCCCTTCGTCATCGAGGTCGGGAACCGCGGCTGGCTGAGAGCGCTTCACGGGTTCCGCTGGCTACGCCACATGCGAGCGGCAGGAACGGACCTGGCTGCAGCGAATGCGCGGGCGCTCCTGGCCGACTGGATCGCCGCCCACGGCAGCCGCATCTCGGATCCGGCATGGGACCCGGGCACCACTGCCAAGCGCGTGATCGCTTGGCTGCAGCATTCCTCAGTGGTGCTGCAAGGGGCAGAGTTCGGCTTCTACCGCTCCTTCCTGAAGTCGCTCGCGCTGCAGATCCGCTATCTGCGTTCGGTGGTCCGCGAAATGCCGGCAGGCGAAGCGCGGCTACGAGCCCGCATCGCGCTGGCCTACGCCGCCCTCTCCCTGCCCGCCCCTGCTTCGGCGCTGCGCGGCGCGACGCGTTATTTGGCTGAAGAACTTGACCGTCAGATCCTTCCGGATGGCGGGCACGTCTCCCGCAATCCGATGGCGCTCATAGAGCTTCTCGCCGACCTGCTGCCGCTGCGCCAGACCTATGCCAACCAGGCCGAGACACCGCCGGCCGAGCTCATCGGCGCGGTCGACCGCATGCTTCCGGCGCTTCGCTTCTTCCGCCATGCCGACGGCAGCCTTGCCCATTTCAACGGCATGGGGGTGACGATCCATGAGCGCGTGGCCGCCATCCTGCGCCATGACGAGACTGGCGGAGCGCCGCTCCTGCACGCGCCTCACTCGGGCTACGAGCGGCTTTCGCTCGGCGGCACCACGGTCATCGCCGATACCGGAGTGCCGCCGCCGCTGGAGATCGCCGAGGCTGCCCACGCCGGCTGCCTGTCCTTCGAGCTCTCCTCGGGACGTCACCAGTTCGTGGTGAATGCCGGCATTGACGCCTTTGGCGGCGACGAGGTTCGGCCGCTAGCACGTGCGACCGCAGCACACTCGACCGCTTGTCTGAACGACACCTCGTCGGCCCGCTTCACGCATTCCGCGCGCGTCAGCGGCATGCTCGGCGCGCCTTTGACGGACGGCCCCCGCAACGTGCGCTGCGACCGCCTCGACCAGCCCGGCAGCCAAGGCTTCGTGGCGGCCCACGACGCTTATCTGGCCCGTTTCGGCCTCTGGCACGAGCGCTCGCTGAGGCTCTCGGATGAGGGCGACCTGCTTTCAGGGACCGACCGATTCATCTCCCGCAGCGGCCGATTTCCGGAAGCCGATGCGGTGGCCATCCGCTTCCACCTCCATCCCGACGTGGAACTCTTTCGCGATAACAAGGGTCGGCTGGTGCTGGCGCCGCCGCAAGCGGACCGCTGGTTCTTCTCCTCGGACGTCGCGCCGCGCGTCGAGGAATCGATCTTCTTCGCCGCGGTCGGCGGACCGCGCCGCAGCCGCCAGGTCGTGCTCTACTGCAACGCCTCGGAGGCGTCGCAGGTGGCATGGCGACTGGAGAAGCGGCGGAGGGAAGCCGCCGAGTAAAGCGGGCGGCTTTGCCGGGGGCGCCTGCGCTCGTCTTCCGTCGGTCGGATCGTCCTGCTTCAAATGACGCGCACTTCGAGGTCGCCGACCCCGTCGATACTCCCGCAGAGCAGATCGCCGCGTTTCACCGCTCCGACTCCCGCAGGCGTGCCGGACAGGATGACGTCGCCCGGCTGGAGTGTGAACAGGCCGGACAGATAGCTGATCATCTCAGACACTTTCCAGATCATCTGGTTGAGGTCACCCGTCTGCCTGCGCTCGCCATTGACGTCGAGCCAGATCGCCCCCTGCGATGGATGGCCGATTTCGCTGGCCGCCACCAGGGCTGAGCACGGCGCCGACGCCTCGAATGCCTTGCCGACTTCCCAGGGCCGGCGCATCTCTTTTGCACTCGCCTGCAGGTCGCGGCGTGTCATGTCCAGCGCGACGCCATAGCCGAACACGCATTCCAGCGCTCGCTCGACCGGTATGTCCCTGCCGCCGCCCTTCAGGGCCACCGCCATCTCGATCTCGTGATGCACGTCGCTCGAGGCCGGCGGATAAGGAAACTCGCCAATGGTAACCAGATTGTCCGGGTTCTTCTGGAAGAAGAAGGGCGGCTCCTTGTCCGGATCGCCGCCCATCTCGACGGCATGGGCTGCGTAGTTGCGGCCGACGCAATAGACCCGATGCACGGCAAAAAATCTGTCCGTGCCCTTCACCGGCAGCACCGGGACGGGCGCGGGCGGGAAGACATAGTCTGGGGAAGTGCCTTGCATGGGTATCGTTTGCTCCTGGTAGGCGTGCCGAGGTGGTGCCGATCTAGCGGATTGGTCATCAAAGCTTACGCCGCCGCGACAACAATCGCCACGCCCCCGACGCCCGTGGGGGTGCGGCTGCGCCAACTCCCGGGTTGGCATGCGGCATCTTGGTCGCTCAAACGTTGAGAACGCGACTGTGACCGCTACCGACATTGCCGCAACGGCAGGCGTTATCCATCTATTTGATGGGACTATCCTTCCGTCGGAAGGATGAACCCAGCTTGCCGCCGGCCCATCAGGCGCGCTGGCGCGCCGCGACGAGCCTGCGGCGTATGCGTGGAGCCTGCAAATGAAACCCTTGAACCTGATTACCCTCATCCTGGTCATCATCGGCGGCCTGAACTGGGGCATGCTTGGCTTGTTCAACGTCGACGTGATCGCCTTGATCTTCCACGGCGGCTCGGCTCTTACACGGCTCATCTACATCCTGTTTGGCCTGTCGGCCCTCTGGCAGATCGTGCCACTCGTTTCGGCCTTCAGCACCGGCGAGGTGACGGCGGAGCGCGCGCTTCACCACTGACGGACAGGCGGCTCTCGTCTACGACGGGCCGCCTTCCACCCTTGTTGGCAGGAGCATGAATGCCGGAACGGTGGATCGAGGTGAACGATCGGATGCAGCAGGGCTATCGCTATCGCCTGACAGCGCCGATCGGGCGCGATTTCCACGAAGGCTTTCGCCCGGCATTCACACCCGCCAAAATGCTTTCCCTGGGCGTTTTCGGCGGAAAATACATGACCGACTGCAGGGGCGAATTCCCGGCCGAGTGGTTCGCCGACGCGAAGCTTTCGGCGAATCGTGATGCGTCGCTGAATTTCTTCGGCGTCGATGCCAGCCAGCCGCTGAGCGTCTGGCGTAGCAAGGGATGGATCCATCCTGACGATCCGAGGGGATGGTTCCAGTGGTACTGTCGCTACTTCATGGGCCGGCGACTTGCGGGCGAGGATGATAGGCAGATCAGGCGCTGGAAGGCGATCGAGCGCCATGCCGCCCAGGTCCGCGGCCACTGCGAGGCGGGCGACTGGAACTGCCGGCCCCGACAACGCCAGGCGCTCTTGCAATGGGCCTATGACAGCCTCACGCTCTAGCCTCCGGTTCCTCTCATCCTTGAGGGTGAAAGGGGTGAACCTTCTTGCTTGATTTCCGCTCACCCTCTGTTTAGGCCGCAGGCAACGTCTGACCGACCGGAGGGCCCTCGCATGGCCGTCGTCTCCAAGAACATTCCCGGACCCGATCTCATGCCGGTGCGGCGCGCGCTCCTTTCCGTCTCCGACAAGGCCGGCCTTGTCGATTTCGCCCGGTCGCTCGCGCATCTCGGCATCGAGTTGGTCTCCACCGGCGGCACTGCCAAGGCGATCGCCGAGGCCGGCATCGCGGTGCGCGACGTCTCGGACCTGACCGGCTTTCCGGAGATCATGGACGGGAGGGTGAAGACCCTGCACCCCGCCGTGCATGGCGGGCTGCTCGGTGTTCGGGACGACCCGGAGCATGCCGAGGCGATGCGTGCAAACGGCATCGAGCCGATCGATCTGGTCGTGGTCAACCTATACCCGTTCGAGGAGGTGGCGCGATCCGGCGCCGACTACGCGGCGATCGTGGAGAACATCGACATCGGCGGACCGGCGATGGTGCGAGCGGCGGCGAAGAACCACGCCTATGTGGCGATCGTCACCGAGCCGGACGACTATGCCGCCGTGCTCAACGCGCTGGAGCTCAATACCGGCAGCCTGACACTGGAATTCCGCAAGAAGCTTGCGGCCAAGGCATTTTCCCGCACGGCGGCTTACGACGCGGCGATCTCCAACTGGTTCGCCGCCGCCCTCGAGATCGAGCATCCGACCTGGCGCGCCTTCGGCGGCAGGCTGCAGAGCGTCATGCGCTATGGCGAGAACCCGCATCAGTCGGCAGGCTTCTATCTCACAGGCGACCCGCGCCCGGGCGTCGCGACCGCACATCAGGTCCAAGGCAAGGCGCTCTCCTACAACAACATCAACGATACCGACGCGGCCTATGAACTCGTCGGCGAGTTCGACCCGTCCCGTTCGGCCGCAGTCGCCATCATCAAGCACGCCAATCCATGCGGCGTGGCGCAAGCAGCGTCGCTCCGCGAGGCCTATCTGAAGGCGCTGGCCTGCGATCCGGTTTCCGCCTTTGGAGGCATCGTCGCCCTTAACCGGCCGATCGACGCCGAGGCGGCAGAGGAGATCGTCAAGATTTTCACCGAGGTGATCATTGCCCCGGACGCCAGCCCGGAAGCAGCGGAGATCATCGCCTCGAAGAAGAACCTGAGATTGCTTCTTGCCGGCGGCCTGCCCGATCCGAGCGCACCGGGCACGACCGTCAAATCGGTCTCGGGCGGATTGCTCGTCCAGTCGCGCGACAATGCCGTCGTCGACGCGATGGACTTGCAGGTCGTCACCAGGCGGGCTCCGACCGAGAAGGAGCTATCGGATCTGCGTTTCGCCTTCCGGGTCGCCAAACACGTGAAGTCGAACGCCATCGTCTATGCCAGGGATGGCGCCACGGTGGGCATCGGTGCCGGGCAGATGAGCCGGGTGGATTCCTCCCGCATCGCCGCCAGCAAGGCGCGCGATGCGGCGCAAGCGGCCGGCTTCCCCGAGCCGCTGACCAAAGGCAGCGTCGTCGCCTCGGATGCCTTCTTCCCCTTCGCCGACGGCCTTATGGCCGCCGTGGAGGCAGGCGCCACCGCCGTCATCCAGCCGGGCGGATCCATGCGCGACGACGAGGTGATCGCCGCCGCTGATGAACACGGCATTGCCATGGTGTTCACCGGGGTGCGGCATTTTCGGCACTGAACTACTGCGGCCTTCGGCAACCCCTCGCTCATTGCCGAAAACGGCAAAGATTGTTATGTGCTTGCCCATGGAAGAGCTGTTCGGAGATCCGAGCTACAAGGGCTTCGTGCTGCAGGACAAGAAACGCCTGCCTGCGCGTTTTTATGCCCGCATCTCGGGCGCGCTGCTCACGCGACTTTCCTGAGCCGGCGACCCCCGGCTTAGCCGCGCATTTCTTCTTTTCCTCGATTTCCACGGACCGGACCCATGAGCGCACCGCGCACTCTTTACGACAAGATCTTCGACGACCACGTCGTCGACCGCCAGGAAGATGGCACCTGCCTACTCTATATCGACCGCCACCTCGTGCATGAGGTCACCAGCCCGCAGGCCTTCGAGGGCCTGCGCATGGCCGGCCGCGCCGTTCGGCATCCCGAGAAGACGCTGGCCGTGGTCGACCACAACGTGCCGACCTCGCCTGACCGCAGGCTCGGCATCAAGAACGAGGAAAGCCGCATCCAGGTCGAGGCGCTGGCGAAGAACGCCGCCGACTTCGGCGTCGAGTATTATTCCGAGAACGACCGCCGCCAGGGTATCGTCCACATCATCGGCCCCGAACAGGGCTTCACGCTGCCGGGCATGACCATCGTCTGCGGTGACAGCCACACCTCGACCCATGGCGCCTTCGGCGCGCTGGCGCACGGCATCGGCACCTCGGAGGTCGAGCATGTGCTCGCCACCCAGACGCTGATCCAGAAGAAGGCCAAGAACATGCTGGTCCGCGTCGACGGCCAGTTGCCGGAAGGCGTGACGGCGAAAGACATCATCCTGGCCATCATCGGCGAGATCGGCACCGCGGGCGGCACCGGCTACGTCATCGAATATGCCGGCGAGGCGATCCGCTCGCTCTCGATGGAAGGTCGCATGACCATCTGCAACATGTCGATCGAGGGCGGCGCGCGCGCCGGCTTGATCGCGCCTGACGAGACCACCTTCGCCTATATCAGGGGCCGCCCGAAGGCGCCCACCGGCAAGGCCTGGGACATGGCGATGGACTACTGGAAGACGCTCCACACCGACGAGGGCGCGCATTTCGACAAGGTCGTCGTGCTCGACGCCGCCAAGCTGCCGCCGATCGTCACCTGGGGCTCTTCGCCCGAGGACGTGGCGTCGGTAACCGGCACGGTGCCGGATCCCGAACTGATCGAGGACGAGAACAAGCGCAACTCCAAGAAGCGCGCGCTCGACTATATGGGCCTGGCTTCCGGCACCAAGATGACCGACATCGCGATCGACCGGGTCTTCATCGGCTCGTGCACCAACGGCCGTATCGAAGACCTTCGCGCCGCCGCGAAGATCGTCGACGGCAAGAAGGTGGCCTCGACCGTCAACGCCATGGTCGTCCCCGGATCGGGCCTCGTGAAGGAGCAGGCCGAGGCAGAAGGTCTCGACAAGATCTTCATCGAGGCCGGGTTCGAGTGGCGCGAGCCGGGTTGCTCCATGTGTCTGGCGATGAATGATGACAGGCTGAGCCCGTACGAGCGCTGCGCCTCCACCTCGAACCGCAACTTCGAAGGCCGCCAAGGTTACAAGGGCCGCACCCATCTGGTGTCGCCAGCCATGGCGGCGGCTGCGGCCATCGCCGGTCACTTCGTCGACATCCGCGACTGGAAATAACCTCCAGTCAGCAATCGTCCTGAGCACAGGCCTGGCTCCGCCGGGCCTGTTTTCAATTTACGGTTGTCTTTTAACCGCTTGTTGGTGCTTGCCGCCTAACGATATCCCGTAGGGGGAATCCAAAGCGGAACACGATTTGCAGTCCGGGCATTTCATCGCGCTGCTCAATCACGGGATTGCGCTCGCCTTGTCGGCGGCATTCCTGGCGCTGTGGCTCTACCAGCGTCAGCGCCGCTATCTGGCGTTCCTGGCGCTCGGCTATGCCTGCACCGCCCTTGGCTTCCTGATGCAGATCATCAGCCCGTTCGGCTTCGCGCTGAGCCGGATGCTTTCATGCACAGCTTTCCTGGTCGGCTGCTGCTGCATATCCGGCGCGATCATAGCGGGCTACGGGCGAAGGGTTCCCTTCGTCGTTCTCGGCCTTTTGTCTGCAGCAGGAATCGCCTCGTTCTTCTGGTTCATGTTCATAGAGCCCAATCTCATCTGGCGCGTCTATGCGCTCAATGTTGCGCTGGGCGGGATCAGTCTCGTCGCGGCGGCAGAGCTGCGCCCGGTGAGCCGCAACGGAACAATCGAGACGATCGTCTTCGTGCTGGCGCTGCTATCCGGCCTCAACTTCCTCGCCCGCACCCTCCTCGCATTGTGGATCGACGGTCCTGATGTGAGCTACTCCGGCTTCCATCAGTCCGTATATTGGACCAGCGCGCTACTGTCCCAGGCGCTGGTTGCCATCGTTCTAGCATTCTGCCTGTTCGGATCGGCTACGCTCGATGTGGTTCGGTCGCTGCAGGCCGACTCCCGGACCGATCCTCTTTCGGGGCTCCTCAACCGCCGGGGCCTCGCCGAAAAGGCCCCACCCTTTTTCTCACCATCCAAGCGGAGTCCGTCGGCCATCGGTCTCGTGCTGGCCGACCTCGATCATTTCAAACGGATAAACGATACCTATGGCCACGCGGCAGGCGATGCCGCGATCGTGGCCTTTGCTCGTCTTCTCAGGCAGCATGGAGCGGACAAGGAATCGCTCGTCGCCCGCATCGGCGGCGAAGAGTTCGCTGTGCTCCTGCCGAACTGCGACCTCGCAGGAGCGCGCCTGTTTGCCGAAAGTGTCCGTACCGGCCTCTCGGCTGTGGCCCCGGAGGCGTTCGCTGATCACCAAGTTCCCCTGACCTGCAGTTTCGGCGTGGCCGAAAGGGTGAATGGCGAAGATCTCAACGCCTTGATCGAGCGTGCCGACGAGGCGCTGATGCAGGCCAAGCGTGCGGGCCGCGACAGGGTCCGCGTTACCTACCTGCGGCCTGCTGCGGGCATGCTGCTGCACGCCGCGGCATAGCTGTCCAGTTCGCGGTCTTCCTTCGCCTCGGTCTAAAGACTTCGGTTACGCTGTTGCCCTAATACTCGGCGCGAGTGGTGGAAAACCGAACCTGATTTACGCTTCCGGCGTATTACTCGGGTATGAGCCAAGCTCATCCACAGGATGATTTGAGATTACCGAATGAGCGGAGCAGGCTTCATCCTTGCGATCAATATTGCAGTGGCCGGCCTTCTCGCCTCTGCCTTCGTCACGGCTGCCGTTTTCGATTCGAGGAACGAGGCGCCGCGCTGGTTCGCCACCGCCTACCTGACCGCTGTTGCCTACTTCATCGTCGAGTTCGTCATCTACGCATTCGTGGGCGGGCCGGCGATGGCGGTGTTCTCATTCTCCGTCTTTCTCGCTGCCCTGGCGGCCTTCAACGTTGGACTGGCGCTGAAACACCACGTCAATGTCCCTTGGACGCAGATGGGTGTGGTGTTCATTGCCTCTGTGATCTTGTGCGCAGCCATTCAGGACCTGCCGCGCACCTCAGTCTGGCGCATGCTGGCCTATCAGAGTCCCTACTTCGTTATGCAGGGCATCGGCGTCGTGATCATCGGAAGGGCCCGATATCAGACGCGCCTGGACATCATCCTTCAATCCGTCCTTGCCGCGAGCGCCCTGCATTTCCTTTCCAAGGCCTTTTTCCTCACCCTTGCCGGGGGGACAGGCGCAACGATCCGGGATTACCTCGATACAAATTACGCCCTGATTTCCCAGACGCTCGGAACGGTGTTCGGCCTTGCGGTCGCACTGCTGACGCTGCTGATGCTGGTGCGCGACATTGTCCTGGAGGCGACGAAGCGTTCCGAAATGGACACGCTTTCTGGTCTGCTGAATCGTGGCGGTTTTGAGCGTCATGGCGCAGCGGCACTGGAGAGATGCCTGGCGAGAGGCCTTCCGAGTTCGCTCGTCGTAGTCGATCTCGATCATTTCAAGTCGGTCAACGACACCTACGGCCATGCTGTAGGCGACCGGGTCATCGAGGCACTCGCAGGATTGCTAAAGACGGCGAGCAGCAGCCAGGTGGCGGCCCGGCTCGGGGGCGAGGAGTTCGCCATCCTGCTCCCCGGCTCCAACCTCGCCACGGCCCGCCTTTATGCAGAGGGTCTCCGAAGCGCCTTCTCGGCCCTCTCGGTGAAAGGTCTTCCCGAGAACGTCCGATTCACGGCTAGCTTCGGCGTTGCGGAACTGATCGGCTCTGAGGATCTGGCGGCGTTGAGCTCGCGTGCCGATATGGCGCTTTATGCCGCCAAGAGAGCCGGCCGCGATTGCGTGCGCATGGCTAAGCTCTATGTAGCGGACGAAGTGGCAGCCGTGCCGTTCCTTGGCAAGGACATCGCCTAATCGACCTTGGCCGACTTCTTGGAAGCCGACTTATGCCCGTCGGTGACCATGCGGTATTCGGAGAGCTCCGCCGCGGACAGGTAGTAGAGGGCCCGCGGCGGCGTATCGAGCGCATGCAGCCACAGAGCCGGATCCACCCCCATTGCCTGGAGATGCCGGGAGATGCGAGCCGTGGTCGCCTGCGCGTCCGCCATGACCTGTGCGGGACCTGTTTCGGTCGGGCTGGCGGCATAGAACTGATGGACGCCGATGGCTGCCTTTGGCCCCGCCGTTCGCTGTTTGCCGCCGGCCATCACCAGAGGACAGGAGGAGGCGCAGAGCGCGCCGTCGGCTACCTCGGTACCAAGACCGCGTTCGCGGACAAGGCGCGCCATGGCCATTGCGTCTTCCAGAGACCCGCCCGGCGAGTTCAGCGAGACGACGCGGACATACTCGCCGCGCTGCGAGAGTTCGGCGCCGAACCGCTCAGCCGTTCCCGGAACGATCGTGCCCTGGGCCTGAAGCCGTCCGCCGGGCTGCAGCATGAAGACCATGGGCCTTGCAAGCTCGCCCTCGTCGGTCGTCACATAGGGACGGGGATCGTTGCTCGATTGCGTCGGAGTACTGATTTCCACCGCGGGCGGGAGCACCGGCTGCGGGTCGGATGGCGACATCACTCCGGCAGGGTCCCAGTCATCGTGCTGCATAAGATCGCGCAGATCGAGAGCGACGACGCCGATTGCGCCGATCAGCAGGCCGCGAAACGCCCAGCGGATCACCTGGCCGTCGTCGAACCTTGATAGATACCGCACAAGCCCGCCGGCCACTCCGGCGGACCTTCGCTGCCCTCCGGCACGGGGATCTTCGCCCGGCAGGGTCATGGGTCGGCCCGTTTGCGCTCCGAAAGCGAAAGCGGCGTCACGTTCTCCGCCCCGGCGGGCTTCGCGACCTCCGGACGCGCCGGCGAGGCCGGGACCGGCGGCGCCGGCACTTCAACCAAACCATCAGCCGGCGCGGGCGCCGCATCAAAGCCGGCCCGGCGCGCTGCGATCAGTTCGTTGTACTTCATGGAGCGCAGCATGTCGCCCGCGGTGATCCGGTCGGCTTCCTCCATCTCGTCCTCGCCCCGGCGCATGGCTGCATGGACGACCGCCATGATCCCGACGAGTACGGCAGGAAGGAGGTCGATCGAGATGGCGCCTGCCCAGCTTGGAATGAAGTCGCCGGCATAGCGCAGCACCGCTTCCGCGGAGGTTAAGGGCACGTATCGACGCTCGGCGACCTTGGGCTGTTCAAGGATCTCCGCGGCGGCGTCGGCCAAAGCCTTGGATTGCGCCGCGACCGACCCGCGGATAGTCGCCATCACCTGATCCTGGCGGCCAGCCAGATCCGCCGTGCCGGCATCGGCCACCGGCGCGATGAAGCCCAGCGAGAGGTCGGCCGCCGCGCGATTCACGGATGCAGCGATCGAGGTCTGTTCGAGGGAAGCAATGACCCCCGACAGCGCCACCGACTCGGCTGCGAACTGGTCCGATCGCTGCTCGATCGCGCCCGGCGCGGACACGAGCCCGCGCATGGTCGCAAGGTGCTTCTGGCCTTCCTCGAACGCCTTCTGGATCGGCTCGCGCGAAGCCTGGATGGTCGCCTCCAGTTCCTTCATCTGGGCCGACATCTGGCTGAGGAGTTGGACGACGCTGCCCGAACCGGACGTTCCCGTCAGCGCTCCGGACTTCTGCTCGTCAGCGGCGAGCCTTGCAAAGCGCTCGCCCGCCCGCTGGATGTCGGGCAGCAGCGAGAGCGCGCCCAATGCGTTACCGTGCGCCTGATCGAGATCGGCGGTGTAGTCCTCCAGCGTAATGGCCAGATGCTGCTCGACCGCGGCCGACCCGGCCAGCGCCGCCGCATTCAGCCAGGACGACATGGCGATGATCATCGCGCAGCCGACACCCATGATGCCGACCAGCGCCAATCGGGAGCCGCCGTCGCGCATCTCCGGAAGGAACCGGATCAGGTAGGTCCAGAAGCCATACATTGCGACGGAAACGGACGCCGAATAGATGATCGCGGCGAAGAACACGATGGACGCCGAGCCGTCGAGCAGGCTGCGCACGCCGAGATAGGTATAGACGCCGCTCGCCAGCGCCAGGGTCGCCAGAACGAAGCGCGTCATGGTCTCGAGGCCGGCGAGGTGTTCCTTCAGCCGGCGTGACTGGGCCGCGTGACTCATGCGTGATTGACCGCTCCTCTCGCCCACCCTGTCGAGATGGCCGGACAAAGATGACGGAAAGAGGGCCGGACGGCCTCCATCATGGCGTACGAGTGGGAGGGCTTCTTAGAGGCAGGGAGCGCCCAGAGGCGGAATTACACCCTGGTCGAAACCGTACATGTAGCCGCGGCCCTTCACGAGAAAAGCGGGGCGAAAGCAATCCGCAGGCGGTGCCATCGATGCACCAGGAGCGGGATCGGCTCCTCTGTCTGGCATATGGCCGAACGCACGCTCGGCATCCTCTGCCCGGCCAACGAGGATGCGCTTGTAGCCCGCCGCACTCTCGATGATCAGGTTTCCGAAGGTGTCCGCATAGACATAGTCGCGGCTCTGTGCCGACGCAGGGGACAGGGCTGCAGCCGCAAGTAGCGCGCCGATGAACGATGCCGAAAGAACCGTTTCCACGAGACGCATCTGCGCTCCTCCGTTCGAGGCCGAATCCTGCCTCGATTGCGAAATTAACCATTTCTTAACCAAAGTTAACAGAGTCACTCTCTTCTCTGCCGAAAATCCATGATCATGGTTAATGCGCAGCCGTGTGGATCCGGCGCTGGGTTTGGCAAAATACATCCAACGGGCGGGGGCAGATGCTGTGTGGTCGGGCGCCCCTTTCCAATGCCGCTAACCATCGGGCACCGCAGAGTTCACCCGGCTCAACGGCGACGTCGACCTAAGTTGCTCATTCTTCTTGATAAAAGGCGCACAAAATCGCCGCTTTTTGCCTTTGACGCGCTGCAAAAACCGCTCTAAGTACGCGTTGCTCGGTCGCGATCTTAGAAGCTTCTGGCATCCCGTGACGGGAGCCGGCGACGAACTCGGGGGAGCCATGAGCCAATCACCAGCCACCCGCCCTTCGCCCAACCCACGGCCTCTGTCGCCGCACCTGACGGTCTATCGCTGGCCCATCACCATGACGATGTCGATCCTGCATCGCGTCACCGGGGGCACGCTCTATGTCGGCGCGCTGCTGGTCGCCTGGTGGTTGATCGCGGCGGCGACTTCGGAGCGGTATTTCGCCTTCGTCGACCGCATCGTCGGCTCTTGGTTTGGCCTGCTCGTACTGTTCGGCTTCACCCTGGCGCTGTTCGTCCACATGCTGGGCGGGGTCCGGCATCTGATCTGGGACACGGGCACCGGGCTCGAGAAGCACAACGCTTCCATGCTCGCCTGGGCAACGCTCGTTGGCGCGGTGCTGCTCACCATCGTCGTGTGGGCCGTCTTCTTCATGGTCGGGTGATTGCAATGAGCGACATGCTGACACCTCTCAAAAGAGTCCGTGGCCTCGGCTCCGCCAAGGAAGGCACCGACCATTTCTGGCGCATACGCATCACCTCGATCGCGCTGATCCCGCTGGCGCTGTTCATGGTCGGCTGGATGCTCTCGCTGCGCGGCGCCGGCTACGCGGAAGTGCGCGCCTCGCTCTCGCAGCCGCTCATCGCCCTGGCGGCGGCACTGTTCATAGTGATCAGCCTCGACCACATGCGGCTCGGCATGCAGGTTATCATCGAGGACTATGTTCATGGCGAGGGCGGCAAGCTGGTGCTCCTGATCCTGAACACCTTCTTCGCGGTTGCGGTCGGCGTAGTGTCGATCTTCGCGTTGCTCAAATTGGCATTCGGAGGCTGAGCTTGGCTGACGCGCACAAGAAGGCGGGCAGCGCCTATACCTATGTCGACCACAAATACGACGTGGTGGTGGTTGGTGCCGGCGGGGCCGGGCTTCGGGCCACCCTTGGCATGGCCGAGCAGGGCCTGAAGACCGCCTGCATCACAAAAGTCTTCCCGACCCGCTCGCACACAGTCGCCGCGCAGGGCGGCATTGCCGCCTCGCTGCAGAACATGGGCCCCGACAGTTGGCAGTGGCACATGTACGACACCGTAAAGGGTTCGGACTGGCTCGGCGACGTCGACGCGATGGAGTATCTGGCGCGCGAGGCGCCGGCCGCGGTCTACGAACTCGAGCACTACGGCGTGCCCTTCAGCCGGACCGAGGAAGGCAAGATCTACCAGCGTCCCTTCGGCGGCCACATGATGAATTTTGGGGATGGCCCGCCGGTGCAGCGCACCTGCGCGGCGGCAGACCGCACCGGCCATGCAATCCTGCACACGCTCTACGGCCAGGCGGTGCGGCACAGTGCCCAGTTCTTCGTCGAATATTTCGCGCTCGACCTGATCATGGAGCCGAGCGGCACCTGCACCGGCGTGGTTGCCTGGAATCTGGACGACGGCACGATCCACCGCTTCTCGGCCAAGATGGTGGTACTGGCGACGGGCGGCTACGGCCGCGCCTATTTCTCCGCCACGTCGGCCCACACCTGCACCGGCGACGGCGGCGGCATGGTGGCGCGCGCCGGCCTGCCGCTACAGGATATGGAGTTCGTGCAGTTCCACCCGACCGGCATCTACGGTGCCGGTTGCCTGATCACCGAAGGGGCTCGCGGCGAAGGCGGCTATCTCGTCAACTCCGAGGGCGAGCGCTTCATGGAGCGCTATGCGCCCTCCGCCAAGGATCTCGCCAGCCGCGACGTGGTCTCGCGCTGCATGACGATGGAGATCCGCGAGGGGCGCGGTGTGGGCAAGTTCAAGGACCACATCTACCTGCACCTCGACCATCTCGATCCGGCCGTTCTGCATGAGCGTCTGCCGGGGATCTCCGAGAGCGCCAAGATCTTCGCGGGCGTCGACGTCACCCGCGAGCCGATCCCGGTGCTGCCGACCGTGCACTACAACATGGGCGGCATCCCCACGAACTATTGGGGCGAGGCGCTCAACCCGACGGCCGACAATCCCGATCGCGTCACACCAGGCCTGATGGCGGTCGGCGAAGCGGGCTGCGCCTCCGTGCACGGCGCCAACCGGCTCGGCTCGAATTCGCTCATCGATCTCGTGGTATTCGGCCGCGCCGCCGCGATCCGCGCCGGCAAGGTGGTGGACCGCAACGCCCCGGTGCCCTCCGTCAACGAGCAGTCGGTCGAGAAGATCATGGACCGCTTCGACCGGCTGCGTCATGCCAACGGCTCTACCCCCACCGCCTTCCTGCGCGAGAAGATGCAGCGCGCCATGCAGGAGGACGCCGCCGTGTTCCGCACCCAGGAGACGCTGGAGAAAGGCTGTCGGCGCGTCTCCGAGATCTGGAGCGAATTGCCTGACCTGAAGGTCTTCGACCGCTCGATGATCTGGAACTCCGATCTGGTGGAGACGCTTGAACTCGAGAACCTGATGGCGAACGCCATCACCACTGTCTACAGCGCCGAGGCGCGCAAGGAGAGCCGCGGCGCCCACGCGCGCGAGGATTTCTCCGCGCGCGACGACGTGAACTGGCGCAAACACACGCTGGCGCGGCTCGCGCCGGACGGGACGGTTTCGCTCAGCTACCGGCCGGTGCACACAGAGACGATGCTGCCGGTCTCGGAGGGGGGCATCGACCCGGCCAAGATCGCACCAAAGGCGAGGGTGTATTGAGGAGGCAGGCCACCTGACATGGCGCTAAGGACCGGGGTCATCGTGGCACCAAAATACAAGCTCGCCTGCGTGCTTGTGCCCAAATGCGCAACGACGACGTTGATCGACCTTTTCGCGCGGATCCATGAGCGCCCAATGAAGGGAAAGGACAGGCACGACCTGCACTTCGTTCCTTATCAACCTCCGGTGAGGGCCGAAGAACCGGTCGTGATCCGCCTCGATAATTCGGATCTCCCGCGGTTGCGAGAGGAGCTCAATGATTATCTGTGGTTCACAGTTGTCCGCGACCCACACGAACGCATCGTCTCGAACTACGCAGACAAGCTCAACCGGTTCTGCCGGCGTTTCCGGCGTCCCATCTATGTCCGGGCCAAGCTGGTTCAATTCGTCCGCGGGCCGAAGGCCTGGAAGGACAGCAATTCGGTCGATGATTTCTACCAGTCTCACGTCGCCTTTTCAGAGTTCTTGGAATCGCTGATGAAGCATGGCATCGACTGGGATCCGCACTATCGTCTTCAGATCAGCTTTGTGCAGCAGGGCAAAGTGCAGTACGACGCCGTCCTCAGGCTCGAGAACCTCCGGGACTCCCTCGTAGATTTCCTGGAGACGCGCGGCATGCCCCAGCAGGTCGTCGACTGCGCTCGCACAATGCGGAAGCTAAATTCGGGACGCCGTTCCGGACCGGACGTTTATTCTCTCACCGAGCGGCCGAAGGTAGCACAGCTCTACAGGCCTGATTTCGAGGCCCTGGGATATCCGCCATGACGAACAGCGGCCACTCCACGCTCATCGCGAGCGCGATCATTTGTCTCGAAGCTCCCGCGCCCCGGCTTGAGATGGCCGGCCGATATGGTAGCGGACGTTACTCGGAACCCGCCGCCGGCCGTGGCCAGATTGAAACGCGCTTTATGTGCCGGTTTAATTCAGGGATCTCGCATGGTTGAACTAACCCTTCCGAAACACTCGCAGATCCGCCCCGGAAAGGTGTGGCCGAAGCCCGGGGGTGCGACGCGGCTGCGCGAGTACCGCATCTACCGCTGGTCGCCGGACGACGGCGAGAACCCGCGCGTCGACACCTACTATGTCGATCTCGATGACTGCGGGCCGATGGTTCTCGACGCGCTGCTGTGGATCAAGAACAAGATCGACCCGACGCTGACGCTACGCCGCTCCTGCCGCGAGGGCATCTGCGGCTCCTGCGCCATGAACATCGACGGCGGCAACACGCTCGCCTGCACCAAGGGCATGGACTCGATCGAAGGCGCCGTAAAGGTCTACCCGTTGCCGCATATGCCGGTGGTCAAGGACCTCGTGCCCGACCTAACGGTGCCATACGCGCAGCTCGCCTCGATCGACCCCTATCTCAAGACCGTCTCGCCCGAGCCGGCGAAGGAATGGCTGCAGAGCCATGAGGATCGCCAGAAGCTGGACGGGCTCTACGAGTGCATCCTGTGCTTCTGCTGCCAGACCTCGTGCCCGAGCTACTGGTGGAATGGCGAGCGCTATCTTGGCCCGGCCGTGCTGCTGCAGGCCTACCGCTGGCTGATCGACTCTCGCGATGAAGCGACCGGCGAACGGCTAGACAATCTCGAGGATCCGTTCCGGCTCTACCGCTGCCACACCATCATGAACTGCACGCAGACCTGCCCGAAGGGGCTCAACCCTGCCAAGGCGATCGCCGAGATCAAGAAGATGATGGTGGAGAGAAGGGTCTGAGGTTTCTTATTCGGGTGCGTCCTTCGACACTCGCTGCGCTCGCACCTGAGGCTGGGGGACCCTTTCGCCACCCCTCACCTTTTTCCCTCCCCGCACGCGGAGAGAGGGCGATCGGCACCATCGTGGGGGGCCCCTTGTCCCATTGACCGGGAGGACGGTCCCGGCGGGTTGAGAGGCGGTGCCGACAAGCCTCATCCTGAGGTGCTCGCGAAGCGAGCCTCGAAGGACGCAACCACATCTCAACGACGGTACTAGAACATGGCAGACGACCTCCCCCTCCTCTCCCCCGCCGAAGCGCGCGTACTCGGCTGCCTGATCGAGAAGAAGGAACTGACGCCCGACATCTATCCGATGACGCTGAATGCGCTGCAGTCGGCGGCCAACCAGAAGACCTCGCGCGATCCGGTCATGTCGCTGGAGCCGGCGGAGATCCACCGCGCGCTAAAGTCGCTGGCCGAGAAGGGGCTTGTTCGTCAGAGCTTCGCCTCCCGCGTCGACCGCTACGAGCACCAGATTGCGCAGCGGTTCTCGCTAACCCAGCAGCAGGTCGCCATCATAGGCCTGCTGCTGCTGCGTGGCCCGCAGACAGCCTACGAGCTCTTCTCGCGCAGCGAGCGCATGGCTCGCATGGCCTCAATCGAGGAGTTGAGGGATAATCTCGATCTCCTGAGCGGCCGCCGGCCCGCGCTGATCAAGCACATCGAGCGCGGCCCGGGGCAGCGCGAGGACCGCTATGCGCATCTGCTTGCGGGGGAGGTGCAGGTTGTCCCTGCCGCAACTCCGCGGCCGGCCGCCTTCGATGGGTCGCCCGAATTGGAGGCGCGCGTCAGAGCACTCGAAGAACAGGTGTCCGAGCTTCGGGCGCGCCTCGAAGAGCTTACGGGCGAGAGCCGCTAGGGCGCTCGCTCCGAGCGTCTGGCCTTATGCCAGCCTTGCGTCGAGCGAGACCTTGATCGCGCCCAGTGCGCGAGAGACCGGGCACTCGGCCTTGGCCTTTTCGGCCAGTTCCCTGAACTTCGCGTCATCGATGCCCGGCACAGTGCCGACCAACGTGATCGCGCTGCCCGTGATGCCGGTGCCGGGCACCAGCGTCACCACGGCCTTCGCGTCGAGCTTGTCGGCCGGCGTACCGTTCTCGGCCAGGAAATGCGAGAGCTGCATGGCGAAGCAGCCGGCGTGAGCGGCCGCGATCAGTTCTTCAGGATTAGTGCCGGACTGGCCGGATGCGTCTTCGAAGCGCGACTTGAACGAATAGGCAAGGCCCTTGAGCGCGCCGCTCTGGGTGTCCAACGTTCCGGTGCCATCCTTCAGATTGCCTTTCCAGACTGCGGTAGCGTTACGGTCCATGATCGAACTCCCTGGTTGAATGGCTGCCGCCCGGTGCGAGCCCGTCAACTATAGCGCGGAGAAACGCCAGGGCCACTCTCGAAGATGAAAGCCACGGCGCTCGCTTTGCCGGCGCGAGAGAAGAACGGAGAGGCGAGCAGAAACCTGCATGCCCGCGGCTGCCCGTCCTAGCTCACCCCATCGCTTCGGCAGGCGCCGCCTGGCAGACGTCGACCCACTTGGCGTCCGTCAGTTCGGCGAGCCGCTCTGGGCTCAAACGAACGGCGGCGTTGATGGCGCCGGCCGCCGGCACCACCTCGTCGAACTGCCTCAATGAGGCATCGCAAAAGACCGGCAGGGGTGCAGGAAGGCCGAAGGGGCAGACCCCGCCGACCGGATGGCTGGTCAACTCCACCACTTCCTCCGCCCCTAGCATGCGCGGCTTGGCGCCAAACATGTCCTTGAACTTCCTGTTGTCGAGTCGCGCCGTTCCGGCGGCGACCACCAGCATGACCTGTTCGCCGACGCACAGGCAAATCGTCTTGGCGATCTGCGCCGGCTCGACGCCATGCGCCTCGGCCGCAAGCGGCACCGTCGCCGAGCTTTTCTCGGTGATGATGACGTCGATGTCGGGGGCGTTTTGGACGAAAAAGGCGCGAACGGATTCGAGGGACATGAGGTCTTGTAGGCGGGCAAACCCTACGAAGCAACGGGGAGGGATTGTAGTGCGTCCTTCGAGGCTCGCCCGCGTACGAAGAAGATCCACCTTCTGCGACGTGCGGGCTCGCACCTCAGGACTTCCCCCCGCCGTGGCACAAGGTGGCCGAGGCGAGCAACGCGGACGCGCCGGGTGAATAGGGGGGAGAGCGGGGGAGCGATTAAAGGCGCACAACCTTCCTCATCCTGAGGTGCGAGCCCACACGGCGTTGATCTGAATTCACTGACCTAGGCGGGCGAGCCTCGAAGGACACACCAAATACCGACCTAGATCCCCTCCCCCCTCAGCAATCGCGGTGTGCCACTGGCCATTCCCGCTGCCTGGCGGATGAAATAATCCTTGAGCCGCGGCATGCGGTCGACCATGCCCAGTCCGATGTCCCGAATCGTGCGCAGCGGGGCAAAATCGTTTGAGAACAGTCGGTTCAGGACATCGGTGGTGATGCCCATCTGCAGCGTGTCGAAGCGGCGCCAGCGCTCGTAGCGCTGCAAAACGTCGAGCGCACCGATGTCGCGGCCGAGCCGGTCGGCCTCCACGATGGTCTCGGCAAGCGCGGCCGCGTCCTTGAAGCCGAGATTGAGCCCCTGCCCGGCGATCGGATGGATGCCGTGGGCGGCGTCGCCGGCAAGCGCGAAGCGTGGTTTGACGAAGTCGCGCGCCAGGGTCAGGCCGAGCGGCCAGGCGCGGGGCGTGCCCTCGACGTGGATCTCACCGAGCTTCAAGCCGAAGCGCTGCTCCAACTCCACCTCGAAGACCAGTTCGTCGGCAACCAGCCGTTCGGCATCCGCCGTGCTCTCCGTCCAGACGATGGACGAGCGGTTGCCCTTGAGCGGCAGGATGGCGAACGGGCCGGCGGGCAGGAAATGCTCCTCGGCCCGGCCGTGATGCGGCCGCTCATGCGCCACCGTGCAGACGATGCCGGACTGGCCGTACTCCCAATGCACTGTTCTGATGCCGGCCATCTCGCGCAGGCGCGATCTCACGCCGTCCGCGGCGACGAGCAGCGATGTCCGTATGATAACGCCATCGGCGAGATGCACGACGGATCTGCCCGAACCGGTCTGGAAGCTCGCGACCGCCACACCCTCAATGAGGTCGATGCCGAGTTCCCGCGCTCGCCGGCGCAGGCTTCCGTTCAGCACGACGTTCGCAACCATGTGCGCAAACGGCTCGCCTGCCCCCACGTCGCCGCCGAAGGTCAGGAAGACCGGGCGAACCGGGTCGCTGGAGCGCGAATCGGTGATGATCATTTCGTTGATCGGCTGCGCCTCCGGCTCGATCTCGGCCCAGCAGCCGAGATGGCGCAGCATTCGGGATGCCGCCGTGGCGACGGCAGAAGCGCGCGTGTCGCGCTGCCAGGCGCCTTCCGGTGCGGCGTCCACGATCGCGACCGAGAGGCTTGGCCGTGCCTGCTTGATAGCGACAGCAACCGCCAGGCCGACATAGCCGGCCCCAGCGATCAGAACGTCCAGCGAAGAATAGGGCTCGGCCGTTTCCGTCGGCATCAGCGCCTCCTTGATTTGAACAACCGGGCCCGTCCAGGCCAGATCAGCCCTTTTTGTTTTGACGGTTGGAGATCAGGTCGTCCACCACCGCCGGATCGGCCAAGGTCGAGGTATCGCCCAGCGTTCCGAAATCGTCCTCTGCGATCTTGCGCAAAATGCGGCGCATGATCTTGCCCGAACGCGTCTTCGGCAGGCTGGGCGAGAACTGGATCTTGTCGGGCGAGGCGATCGCGCCGATCTCCCGGCGAACATGGGCGACCAGTTCCTTGCGCAAGTCCTCCGACGGCACCTCGCCAGCCATCAGACTGACGTAGCAGTAGATGCCTTGCCCCTTGATGTCGTGTGGATAGCCCACAACCGCCGCCTCGGACACGGTCGGATGGCTGACCAGCGCCGATTCGACCTCGGCCGTTCCCATGCGATGGCCGGAGACGTTGATGACGTCGTCGACGCGGCCAGTGATCCAGTAGTAGCCGTCCTCGTCGCGCCGGCAGCCATCGCCGGTGAAGTACTTGCCCGTGTAGGTGGAGAAGTAGGTCTGGATGAAGCGCTCGTGGTCGCCATAGACGGTACGCATCTGACCGGGCCAGGAATCGACGATGCAGAGATTGCCGTCGGCCGCGCCTTCTAGCACATTGCCTTCATTGTCGACCAACTGTGGCTGCACACCGAAGAAGGGACGCGTCGCGGAACCGGGCTTCAGGTCCATCGCTCCGGGAAGCGGCGAGATCATGATGCCGCCCGTCTCGGTCTGCCACCAGGTGTCGACGACCGGGCAGCGGCCCTCGCCCACTACGTTGAAGTACCAGTTCCAGGCTTCCGGATTGATCGGCTCGCCAACCGTGCCCAGCGTGCGCAGCGACTGGCGCGAGGACTTCTTCACATGCTGATCGCCGGCGCCCATCAGGGCGCGGATTGCCGTCGGCGCCGTGTAGAAGATGTTCACCTGATGCTTGTCGATCACCTCCCAGAAGCGGGACGGCGACGGGTAGTTCGGCACGCCCTCGAACATCAGGGTGGTCGCGCCGTTGGAGAGAGGTCCGTAAACGATATAGCTGTGCCCGGTGACCCAGCCCACATCGGCGGTGCACCAGTAGATGTCCCCGTCATGATAGTCGAAGACGTACTGGTGGGTCATCGAGGCGAAGACGAGATAGCCGCCCGTCGTGTGAAGGACGCCCTTCGGCTTGCCGGTCGAGCCGGAGGTGTAGAGGATGAACAGCGGATCCTCCGCGTTCATTTGCTCAGGAGCGCATTCGGCCGGAACCGAGGCGACTTCGTCGTGATACCAGAGGTCGCGGCCATTCGCCCAGCCGACCTTGCCGCCCGTGCGGCGCACCACCAGCACGTTCTTCACCATAACGAAGTTCTTCGCGGCAATGTCGATCGCCCTGTCGGTGTTCTCCTTGAGCGGGATCGTCCTGCCGCCGCGCAGGCCCTCGTCGGCGGTGATCACGAAGGTCGACTCCGCATCGACGATGCGGCCGGCCAGCGAGTCCGGCGAAAAGCCGCCGAAGACGATGGAGTGGACTGCCCCGATGCGCGTGCAGGCGAGCATCGCATAGGCGGCTTCGGGGATCATCGGCATGTAGATGGTGACGCGGTCACCTTTCTTGACGCCATGCTTCTTCAGCACGTTGGCGAACCGGCAGACATGGTCGTGAAGCTCGCGATAGGTGATCTTTTTGTCGTCGTACGGATTGTCGCCTTCCCAGATGATGGCGACCTGGTCGCCCCGCTTTTCGAGATGCCGGTCGACGCAGTTGTAGGAGACGTTGGTGAGCCCGTCCTCGAACCACTTGATCGAGACGTCGCCGGAGAATGTCGTGTTCTTCACCTTGGTGTAGGGCCGGAACCAGTCGATGCGCTTGCCGTGCTCGCCCCAGAAGGCCTCGGGGCTCTCGACGCTCTCGGCGTACCACTGCTGGTAGGTCTTGTCGTCGATCAGGGCGCGCTTCTTCCACGCCGGCTGAACCCTGTGTGTCTGAACCTCGGACATCCACTCCTCCCGAAACCTGCTCACGCAACAGTGCGCGCGGACGCTTGCAGCCATAGCCGGCCCGCTGGTGATCGCATTATTATCAGATCGGCTGAAAGCGCAAAGCTAGACCAACGGTGCGCGTGGCGGCATAGCATCAACGCTGCCGATCTGATAGCAGCCGCGTCGATATGCTGCCAACATGCTGTTTTTGTTGACGGAACCCTGCCAGCGGAGGAAAGTTGTTAGTGCAGAAGTAACCGGAGCGCCAGACTGTTCTTCCGGGAGGACGGTTCGGCGCGAATCGAAGGGGGCCGTTGATGACAACCACTTCGGAAATGGAACTGATGCTGAAGGGCTACGGGCTGACCACGGCCAAGATCCTCTATCACCTTCCCGATCATCCGCACCTTCTGCAGACCTATGTCTGGCAGGATTTCGACCTCGCCCCGGACTTCCCGGTCCTCTTCAAGTTCCTCGACTTCTGGAAGAAGACGCTGGAAGGACCGCTTCACTCTGTCGCATACACGCACCGCCGCCTGATCGCGGCGCGCGAGTGGCGCAAGGTCGATGGCGAGCTTCTGCTGAATTGAGGATAAGGGGCGCTGCCCTCCCTCCCCCTTGAGGGAGGGTGGCCGCGATGCGGCCGGGAGGGGTGTAAGCGGCAGTGCGCCGGCCTCATAAAGGACATCAGGCTAGCGCGCCCTCAGAGGCGACCCCTCCCGGCTCGCCTACGGCTGACCACCTCCCCTCAAGGGGGAGGGAAGCCGGCGCTAGACCGCCTTCTTCTTAGGCTCGATCAGGCCCCTGGCGAGCAGCAGTTCGGCAATCTGCACAGTGTTCAGCGCCGCGCCCTTCCGCAGGTTGTCCGAAACGACCCACATCGAAAGCCCGTTCTCAACGGTCGAATCCTCGCGGATGCGGGAGATGTAGGTGGCATCCTCGCCGGCCGACTCGATCGGCGTGATGTAGCCGCCGTTCTCCCGCTTGTCGACGACGAGACAGCCCGGCGCGTCGCGCAGGATCTCGCGTGCCTCGTCGGCCGTGATCGGCTTTTCGAACTCGATGTTGACCGCCTCGGAATGGCCGATGAAGACCGGCACGCGCACGGCAGTGGCCGTCAGCTTGATCTTGGGGTCGAGCATCTTCTTGGTCTCGGCCACCATCTTCCACTCTTCCTTGGTGTAGCCGTCCTCCATGAAGACGTCGATGTGCGGGATGATGTTGAAGGCGATGCGCTTGGTGAACTTCTTCGCTTCGACCGGATCGGCGACGAAAACGGCGCGCGTCTGCTGGAAGAGCTCGTCCATGCCTTCCTTGCCGGCGCCCGAGACTGACTGGTAGGTCGCGACGACGACGCGCTTGATGGTGGCGGCGTCATGGAGCGGCTTCAGCGCGACCAGTAGCTGCGCCGTCGAGCAGTTCGGATTGGCGATGATGTTGCGCTTGGAAAAGCCGTCGATCGCGTCCGGGTTCACTTCCGGGACGATCAGCGGCACGTCGGCGTCGTAGCGCCAAGCCGACGAGTTGTCGATGACGACGCAGCCCTGCTTGCCGATCTTGGGCGACCATTCCTTGGAGACGTTGCCGCCGGCCGACATCAGGCAGATGTCGGTGTCGGAGAAGTCGTAGGTGTCGAGCGCCTTCACCTTCAGCGTCTTGTCGCCATAGGACACTTCCGTGCCCTGGCTCCTGCGCGAGGCCAGCGGCACCACCTCATCGGCCGGAAAGCCGCGCTCTTCGAGGATATTGAGCATTTCCCGGCCCACATTGCCCGTGGCGCCAGCGATCGCAACCTTGAAACCCATCTTCAGCTTACTCCTGTCCCTCTCCGCTCGCTTCTTGGAGAAAGCCCGCCGGCCGTTGCGGGCTCTTCACCCCCGGGCCAGACCCGGGAGAGGGTGAGCAGGCCAAGGGAAATCAGACCGTAGTGGTCGCTTTTTTGGCCTTGGTTTTGGTGAAGTCGGCGCACGCGCACGGTCGCCCGGCTACTTGGCCAGGGGCTTCCAATGAAAAGAGCGCCATCGAGTGGCCGCGCATGATCCGTCTTCCTTCGCGGCTCCCATGAGCGGAGTCCGCCGGCAATTCGCCCGCGCGTCTCTTTACGCGCTTCGCATGAATAGTCAATGAAGGCCCCCGCCGGCACGGCAGTAGTCGCTTAAGGAGCATTCCAGCGATAGTAGGTTACGGGTTCGCCGGTTCGTGGATGCGCAGCCTGACGAAGGACGATCAGACCGGCATTCTCATAGAAGCGCCGTGCCCTCGCATTCGCTGAACGTGTGAACAGCGTGAAACCGGCTGGCATGACCGCCTTTGCATGCGCCAGGAGCGCTTGGCCCACGCCACTCCCTATCGCCTCGGGCCGAACGAACAATTCATTGAGAACCGCCTCGTTCGGCTTCATTGCGACAAAACCAACAACATCGTTCTCGCGGACCGCGACCGTCACCCTCCAACCCCCGGCGAGTTCCAGGTCAACCTTTTGCCGGAGTTCCTGGAGGGTTGGCATGACGGGGGGCCCGACCCCGGGGCAGGCTTGCACTGCTGTGCCAGACCTCTGCAATCGCGTCATGATCCGCTTTGGTGGAGGGCCGGATCCGGCCCCCTGATTTTTCCCAGTCATGCCTTGGCTGATCAGAGTTCATGTTTTTGTGGGACCGACCGAGAAACGACTGTGATTGATATCATCGTTTCACCAAGCGCCCACTGGCAGCAGGCTTGCGCTCGGCTTATATTCGCCCTCGACGGTCTGGGCATCTCGGCAGGAGAGACATTTCCCCGGGGCCTTATCGATCTCGAAGGGAGTTGTCCCTGACTGGACCCGTGGGTCTGGTCACACGGCGCCCACCTACTTTGTAGGTTCCCGGGATCGACTTCTTCACCGGCTGCCTGGATCGTCGCTTCTCCATTCAATCGTAAGCTCGACATTGCCTGAAGCGCCGGTCCGTGACATTTCGGACCGATGGACATGTCTTACCGAGAACTCAAAAAGCGACTGAGGCAGGAGGCGCTCGCCCGCCGCGATGCGCTCGATCCGCAATGGCGCATAGAAGCCTCGCTTGGGATCGCCGAGGTCGCGGGGCGTGAAATCGACGCGGGACCGGGTGACGTGGTCTCGGCCTTCTGGACGATGCGGTCCGAGGTGGACACCCGCCCCCTGATGGCCGCCATGCGCGAGAAGGGCGCGCGCATTTGCCTGCCTGCGATCCTCGACAAGTCGACGATGATCTTCCGGGAACTGGTGCGGGGCGCGGATCTGGTCGACATGGGCTTCGGCACCTTCGGACCCGGGCCGGAAGCCGAAGTGCTCGATCCGAACATCATGCTTGTGCCGCTTGCGGCGTTTGACCCGCGCGGGCATCGCATCGGCTACGGGGCCGGCTATTACGACCGCTCCATCGAGCGTCTGCACGAAAAGGGCATGTCGCCGCGGCTGATCGGTATTGCGTTCGACTGCCAGGAGGTGCCGCAGGTGCCCGACGAGCCGCACGACGTGGTTCTTTCGGCCATCCTCACCGAGAGCGGATTGCGTGGATTTCGACAGCTTGACTGACCAGGTCCTCCGCATCACACTACGGAAGCTCCGTAGAGGGGCAGTGGAGTTTGGATAGTATGACAAAGGGCTGCGAGCAGCCTTGAAAAGCACATCATGATCGAGAACGGCCAGAATAGGCAGCACAAGCTCGAAGAAGTGCGCAAATTGGACGACGAAACCGTCGTTGCCAATGCGCTTACCGATCCCGATGCATTGCCATTGAGCAAGGAGTTCCTGGCGACGGCCCGCCGCAGTCCCAGAGTGAAAATCATTCGCCGCGTACTACATCTTACCCAAGAAGAATTTGCGAGCCGCTACATGATCCCGCTTGGAACTTTGCGCGACTGGGAACAGGGCAGGACGGAGCCGGATCAGGCGGCGCAGGCCTATCTTCATGTCATTGCGCAGGAGCCGGAGACCGTCGCGCGCGCCCTGGGGACGCGTAGCGCCGCATGAGACTCCTCTTTCTCGGCGATATGGTGGGACGCTCGGGGCGCACCGCGGTATGGGAGCGGCTCCCGGGCCTGATTTCCGATTTCCGGCTGGATTTCGTCATCGTCAACGGCGAGAACGCCGCCGGCGGCTTCGGCATCACTGAAGAGATCTTCAAGCTGACGCTGGCGGCAGGAGCGGACGTCGTCACGACCGGCAATCACGTCTGGGATCAGCGCGAAGCCCTCGAATTCTCGATGAGGGAAGAGCGCTTCCTACGGCCCGCCAATTTCCCGCGCGGCACGCCCGGGCGCGGCTCCGGCGTCTATCTCGCCCGCAACGGCGCACGCGTGCTCGTCTCCAACATCATGGGCCGAGTATTCATGAATCCCGATCTCGACGACCCCTTCCAGGCCGTCGAGCGGGAACTCGCCGCCTGTCCGCTCGGCGAGCAGGCGGACGCCGTCGTGATCGATTTCCACGCCGAGGCGACTTCCGAGAAGATGTGCTTCGCACATTTCGTCGACGGGCGCGCCAGCCTTGTGGTCGGCACTCACACGCACCAGCCGACGGCCGATCACCAGATCCTCAACGGCGGCACCGCTTATCTCACGGATGCCGGCATGTGCGGCGATTACGATTCCTCGCTCGGAATGGACAAGGAGGAACCGCTTAACCGCTTCCTCTCAAAGGTGCCGAAGGGCCGCTTCGAGGCGGCCGGCGGACCAGCGACGATCTGCGGCGTGGGCGTGGACATCTCCGACCGGACCGGCCTTGCGGAACGCATTGCACCGCTGCGACTTGGGCCGCGACTGGAAGAAACGGTGCCCTCTTTCTGGCAGGGGCGTTGACGCGCGCAGGAGGCCTACCTACCTCTGCCGCTACTTTACATACGTTCCTGCCAACCTTCCATCTGCGAGAAGCCGATGCCAGATTTCCTTGCGGCGCACACCGAATGGATAGCCGACCCAACTGCCTGGGTGGCGCTGCTGACGCTGATCGTCCTTGAGGTCGTCCTCGGCATCGACAATCTGATCTTCATCTCGATCCTCACCAACAAGCTCCCCGAAGCTCAGCGAAAGCCGGCGCGCAGGCTCGGGATCGGCGCAGCGCTGATCATGCGGTTGCTGCTGCTCGCGACCATATCGATCATCGTCCAGCTTACGCAGCCGGTCTTCAGCCTGTTCGGCCACGGCTTCTCATGGCGCGACCTGATCCTGATCGCCGGCGGCTTCTTCCTGGTGTGGAAGGCGACAAAGGAGATCCACCACAGCGTCGACCCCGGCGATCATAAGGACGAAATGCTCGGGCGCACGCTGCAGCTTTCCCTCGGCGGCGCGATCTTCCAGATCCTGCTGCTCGATCTGGTGTTCTCGATAGATTCAATCATCACGGCGGTCGGCATGACCGACGAGATCGCGATCATGTACATCGCTGTTATCGTGGCGGTTTCGGTGATGATGCTCGCCGCCACGCCGCTCGCCAACTTCATCGAGAAGAACCCGACGATCGTGATGCTGGCGCTCGGCTTCCTGCTGATGATCGGCACGACGCTGATTGCCGACGGCATGGGTTTTCACGTTCCCAAGGGCTATATCTATGCAGCCATGGGCTTCTCGGCATTGGTCGAGGGCCTCAACATGCTGGCGCGGCGGCGAAGGGAGAAGGCCAAGGGCGGCGACACCGTTCACTGAGGCTGCGATGCGCGCCGGTAAATGCCCGCGTTCCGAGCCGCAACGGCGGAGGCCGTACTAATCGTCGTCCCGGGCGAAGCAGGAGCGTAGCGACTGCGAAGACCCGGGATCCATTCCGGAGCCTCTGCGACTTGCCGCGCCGCTGTCAATTGGAGGCGTCACGGAATGGATTCCGGGTCTTCCTCCGCTTTGCCCTGGTCGGCCGGAATGACCCGATGTCCAGCCACGCGCCCTATAACGCCGAGACGAAGACGCCCTACTCCGCCGCTGGCCTTAGTCCCAGCCTCGTTTCGGCATGCGCGCGCACAGCGTCCCCAAAGGCCCCAAAAATCTTCGCCGAGTTCGAATCCGCATGCACCCAATATTCGGGATGCCACTGCACGCCGACCGCGAAGGCCGGCGCCCCTTCGACCGAAACCGCCTCGACCGTCCCGTCCTCCGCCACCGCTTCGATCACCAGCCGGCGGGCCGGGCGATCGATCGCTTGCCGGTGCACGGAATTCACCATGATCTCGCCCGCGCCGAAGACACCGGCGAGGCAACTGCCCGGCTTGATCGAGACCTTCTGCCTGATGGCGAAGCGCTCGTCCTGCTTGTCGCTGACGGGCGCGCGATGGTCTAGCGCGCCTTCCCGCTCCTGGATCTCGCTGGCCAGCGTGCCGCCCAGCGCGACGTTGAGTTCCTGGATGCCGCGGCAGATGGCGAGCAGCGGCACGCCCCGTTCGATTGCCTTGCGGATGAGCGGCAGGGTCGTAGCGTCGCGCGCCTCGTCATAGGGGCCGTTGGCCTCCGTCGCCTCCTCGCCATAAAGCGATGGATGCACGTTCGACTTGGAGCCGGTGAGCATCACGCCGTCGACCGAGGCGAGCAGGCTGTCGAGGTCGAGCCGTTCGCCGAAGGACGGCACCAGCACCGGAAGCACGCCGGCACCCGCGATTGCGGCCTCGAGATACTGTTTTGGCACGGCGTGCCAGGTGTAGTTGTCGAACTGGCGGACGTCCGTGGAAACGGCAACGAGCGGCTGAAACATGTCCATACTTCGTGAAATCACCCTTCAGTTGTAAATAGGCGAGATCAGCTTCCATTGCCAATGGGCTGTGCGCCGGTCCGGCCTACGGCCCCACCTTCCTCGCAGACGGACCTGCGCGAAAGCCCCCTCCGAAAGTATTGTAAATGCTGGACTTGCGCGAAGCGCCATGCAAATTGCACAACGGTGTTTGGGGAATTCTATGGTTCCTCGGCGTCATCGTGGCTCCATTTGGATAGGGAGGAATGCTTTTCATGGATCGCCGCTCATTTTTTAGGAAAGCGGGGACGGCCGCCGTCGGCGCGACGGCTGCCACGACGCTCGCGGCTCCCGCGATCGCCCAGTCGAACCCAAAGGTTACCTGGCGTCTCGCCTCGTCCTTCCCGAAGAGCCTTGCCGAAACCATTTTTGGCGGCGCCACTACGCTTTCGAAATACGTTTCAGAAGCCACGGACGGGAACTTCAACATCCAGGTGTTCGCAGCCGGCGAGATCGTTCCCGCCCTGCAGGTCGCGGATGCCGTGACCGCCGGGACGGTCGAGGCGGGGCACACCGTCTGCTATTATTTCTGGGGCAAGGATCCTACCTGGGCGCTGGGTTCCGCCGTTCCCTTCTCGCTCAATGCACGCGGCATGAATGCCTGGCACTATCACGGCGGCGGCATCGATCTGTTCAACGAGTTCCTCGGCACGCAGGGGATCATCGGCTTTCCCAGCGGCAATACCGGCGTCCAGATGGGCGGTTGGTTCCGCAAGGAAATCAACTCGGTTGCGGACCTCCAGGGGCTGAAATTCCGCGTCGGCGGCTTTGCCGGCAAGGTTCTGGAACGTCTGGGTGTCGTGCCGCAGCAACTGGCCGGCGGCGACATCTATCCCGCACTCGAGAAGGGCACGCTCGACGCGGCCGAGTTCGTCGGACCGTATGACGACGAGAAGCTCGGCTTCGTCAAGGTCGCGCCCTACTACTACTATCCCGGCTGGTGGGAAGGCGGCCCGACGGTGCACAGCCTGTTCAACAAGGCCAAGTTCGACGAACTGCCGAAGCATTACCAGTCAGTGCTCAGGGTAGCCGCCCAGGCAACGGATTCGCAGATGCTCAGCGCCTATGACTGGCTGAATACTGCGGCCCTGAAGCGGCTCGTTGCGGCGGGCGCGCAGTTGCGGCCGTTCAGCCAGGAGATCCTCGCGGCGTCCTTCGATGCAGCCAACCAGACCTATGCGGAGATCGAGGCGTCGAACCCCGGGTTCAAGAAGATCTGGGACTCGATCAAGGAGTTCCGCAAGGACTACTACCTGAACATCCAGGTTGCCGAATACAACTACGACACGTTCATGATGATCCAGCAGCGCGAGAACAAGCTCTGATCATCCCAGCCTTCGGCGAGAGGGTCCCATGCGCAAGCACGGGACCCTTTTCTTTTGCACCGCTGGTGAGTTGCATGATCAGGCCGAAAGTCCCCGTTCGGCGAAATAGCCTGAAATCGAACTGGCCCGTCCTCCGGAGTCCGCCAGCCCGACATAGCCGTCCGGCCGAACGAGATAGGCGGCATCGCGTTCAAGACCCGCGTCCGCATGCTCCGGACGCCAGGGGTAGTCGTTCAGCGGCACTTTGGATTTCCTGCACCAATCCGACAACTCGCCGCGCGCCTCCCCGTAGACGTGAACCTGCCATGCAATTGCGCCGAGCGCGGCGAAATTGTCGCCGCCAGCCCATCGCACCCATGGCATGCGGTCGCCGCCCTTGATATCGCCCGCTCTGCCTGCACTCAGCGGGCTATGCGGGTAGCTGATGCCGAGTTGTGACACGGTCCGGAACAGGAAACGCCGCACTCCACCGACCTCGGAACCCAACCCGGCAATCGCGGGCACGATGTTCATGCGGATGAAATCGGCGATCGGCCCCTCCGTAGTAACGAAGGAGAAGACCCGGTCTGTCGTGGCGACCAGTCTCCGCGCAAAAGGTAGACGCTCGGCTTCGTAGCTGTCCAGCAGGCTTTCCGGCGCCTTCCGTTTCAGGACTGCCGCAAGTTTCCAGGCGAGGTTTATCGCATCGCCGATGCCGGTGTTCATGCCCTGCCCGCCGACCGGGCTGTGCACGTGCGCTGCGTCGCCGACGAGGAAAGCGCGTCCTGTTCGATAGTGGCTCGCGACACGGTGGTGGACGCGGTAGGTGGAAAACCAGTTCACCTTGTCGATGGTGAGGCCCAGGCTTTCGATCGCACGATGCCCGATATCCTCGAAGGTCAGAGTCTCTGCGCTCTCGCGCTCGTCCCGGATCGCCCCGACAAGCCGTGCCCGCCCGCCTTCGCCATAGGAGAACAGCGCGACGAAGTCAGACCTTTCGAACGCGACATGGACCTCGCCGTTCACCGCCCGGCCGTGCGCCGCGACATCCGCGACATAGAAGGTCTGGTCGTATGTGCCGCCCTCGAACCCGGTGCCCAGCAGGTGGCGCACAAGCGAGCCGGCACCGTCGCACCCCGCCAGGAAGCAAGCCTCGCAGGTCTTCTCGTCACCATTGGCGCGCCTGAGTTGCGCGATGATGTGGTCGCCTTCCTGCGTGAAGCTGGTCAGTTCCGTCTCGCGCTCGACGCTCACGCCCATGGTTGCGAGCCTCTCGGCAAGGAGCCGCTCGTGCATGTCCTGCGGATAGATCAGCACATAGGGATAGGGCGTCAGTTCGCCGCCTATCTGGCCGAACGTCACATGCACCCGGCGCTTGCCGCCGATCCAGAGATTGACGGCTGGATTGCGTGTGCCCGCCGCGACGACCGCGTCGGCGAGGTCGAGTTGCCTGTAGAGTTCTAGCGTGCGCGCCTGGACCGCGAGGGCACGCGAGGTCGAGCCGGGTTCGCTCTTCTTGTCGATGATGCGAACGGGAATCCCCTGAGCCGTCAGCCAGAGCGCCAGAACCAGTCCCGTCGGGCCAGCGCCGACGATAAGCACGTCAGGCTTCGACATTCCAGGCCTCCCCTGCAGTATCGACTAGGCGAACCGCTGAAGGCGGCAATCTCTGGCCCTGCGCCCGTCCAGCGGCGAGTGCAGCCTATACCATCCTGTCCGACCTGCCGAGGCTGCCCCTCCAGGCAGGTCACTACGGAACGACGATAGCCCGGATCTCGCCGGCCGGCGGAGGTTCCGAGATGACTCCCGGCGCTTCCTCGAGCCCGATCTGCCGCGTCACCAGCGGCGCGACGTCGATGGCGCCGGTGGCGATCAGGTCGGCCGCGCGGGCATGCGTAAACGGATTGAGGAAGGAGGTCAGCAGCCTCACCTCGCGCAAGAGAAGTTCTAGCGGCGCGATCTCGACCCTGTCCTGTGGCCTCAACACGCCGAGGATGACGGCCGCACCGCCGCGCCGGGCAAGTTTTGGCGCCAGCGCGACCGTGTCGGGAACGCCGGCGCATTCGAAGACCACGTCCGCTCCGCCCGAAAGCAGGCCGCCCGGCCCGCAGATATCGAAAACCGCGTCGCCCGCTGACGGATCGGCGCTCGCGGTCGCCCCGAGTTGTTCCGCAAGCTGCCGCTTGGCCGCCTGGCGGGTGATCATCACCGTCCGCGTCGCTCCGGCGAGCCGTGCGAGTTGCACCACCAGCATACCGATCACGCCTCCGCCCAAGACGATTGCCGACATGCCGGGGCGAAGGCCCGCAATGTCAACCCCGTGGATCGAGCAGGCGAGCGGCTCGCAAAATGCGCCATACAAAGGCGGCAGGTCGGCGGGCAGCGAAAGGGCCTGCTTCTCCGGAACCAGCACGTATTCGGCGAGCCCGCCGTCGCGGGTCACACCGATGGCCTCCAGGCTTTCGCAGAGGTTCACATGCCCGGCGCGGCAGGACGGACAGAGGCCACAGGCGATGTTTGGATCGCCGGTGACGCGGTGGCCGACCTTGAAGCGTGTCACGCCGGGGCCGATCGCCTCGACAATGCCGCTGAATTCATGGCCGAGCGTGACCGGCGGCCGCGAGGAGAATTCCCCGCGCAGGATGTGCCGATCAGTGCCGCAGATGCCGCTTGCCTCCACCCGCACCACCAGATCGCCCGAGCCTGGCGCCGGTTTCTCCAACTCCTGGACGGCGATGCGCCCGACTCCTTCGAAGCGGACCGCGCGCATCTTTGCCTCCTGCTCAGTTGAAGCTTGGCGGCTTCGACAGATCCGTGGCCGGAGCCGGCTGCTGGGCCGGCGGCGTCTCGCCGAAGCTGGGCGGTTTCGATAGATCGATCGCCGGAGCGGGAGCAGGCTGTGCCGCGGGCGCCGTGCCGAAGCTGGGTGGCTTCGACAGGTCCACCCCGGGCGCCGAAGTTCCACCCCCAGGGGACGTTTGAACCGGCGGCAGGCCAAGTCCGGGAAGCCCTGGCTGACCGCCAAGGGGCGGCAGCTCGATCTTCACGTCGGCCGGATTCACTGCCGGACCCTTGTAGTGCATCACCATCTGCGGGAAGGCGATCACCAGCCCTACCATGAGGATCTGGATGCAGACGTAGGGGACGGCACCCCAGTAGATCTGGCCTGTCGTGACCGGCTGGATGGTCTTGCCGGTGATGCGGTCGAGATAGGGTACCCGAGCCGCCACCGACCGCAGATAGAACAGCGCGAAACCGAATGGCGGATGCATGAAGCTTGTCTGCATGTTCACGCCGAGCAGCACGCCAAACCAGATGAGGTCGATGCCAAGCTTCTCCGCGGCCGGCGCCAACAGCGGCACGATGATAAACGCCAGCTCGAAGAAGTCGAGGAAAAAGGCGAGCACGAAGACGAGGATGTTGACCGCGATCAGGAAGCCGAGCTCGCCGCCCGGCAGCGAGGTCAGGAGATGCTCGACCCAGAGATGCCCATTGACCCCGTAGAAGGTCAGCGAGAACACGCGGGCGCCGATCAGGATGAACATCACGAAGGCTGACAGCCGCGTGGTCGAGGCGAGTGCCTGCTTCACCACATCCAGCGTGAGCCGGCTTTTGGCCGCGGCGAGGACCAGCGCGCCCACGGCACCCATTGCGCCGCCCTCCGTAGGCGTGGCGATGCCGAGGAAGATGGTGCCGAGGACGAGGAACACGAGCGCCAGCGGCGGGATCAAGACGATGATCACCTGCTGGGCTAGCCGCGACATGACGTTGAGCTTCATCGACTTGTCGAGGATGGCCGCGACATAGATCACGATCACGCCGACCGTCGCGCCGAGGATATCCGCATTAGCCCCCTGCGAGGGCGAAAGCAGCACGTGCGCGACGTAGCCGATGACGAAGACCGCGGCCAACGCCACCAGCAGCGACGTAACGCCGTGGCCGAGCTTGCGGGCTTCCGGGGGCAGCGCCGGCATCGAGTTCGGGCGCAGGATCGACATGACCAGGATGTAGGCCATGTAGAGCCCGGTCAGCACGAGGCCGGGGATCAGCGCGCCCTTGTACATGTCGCCGACCGAGCGGCCGAGCTGGTCGGCCAGCACGATCAGCACCAGCGACGGGGGGATGATCTGCGCGAGCGTCCCCGAGGCTGCGATCGTGCCGGCGGCGATGCGCCGGTCGTAGCCGTAGCGCAGCATGATCGGCAGCGAGATCAGCCCCATGGCGATCACCGACGCGGCCACGACGCCGGTGGTGGCCGCCAGCAGCGCGCCGACCAGGATCACCGCATAGGCAAGACCGCCACGGATCGGGCCGAACAACTGGCCGATCGTGTCGAGCAGGTCCTCGGCCATGCCCGACCGCTCGAGCACGATGCCCATGAAAGTGAAGAAGGGAATCGCGAGCAGCGTCTCGTTTGCCATGACGCCGCCGTAGAAGCGCTCCGGAAGCGCGTAGAGCAGAGGCCAGGCGAGATTGATCGTGCCGTTGGACAGCGGCGCCAGTTCGACCCCGATGAAGAAGAAGAGCAGGCCGTTGGCTGCGAGGGAGAAGGCGACGGGGTAGCCGAGGAGAAGAAAGACGATGAGGGAGACGAACATGATCGGCGCCATGTTCACCGCGATGAACTCGATCATTGCTTGAGCTCCTCGACCCGAGCCTGGGCTTCGAGTTTTGCGGCGTCATGTACCGAAACGAACGGGTTAGGGTCCTCCATCGCCCCCGTCATTACCGCGATCTTCTTGATGATCTCCGATACGCCCTGGATTGCGAGCAGGGCGAAGCCGATGAGCAGCATCAGCTTGGCCGGCCAGATGATCAGCCCGCCCGCGCTCGAGGAGACCTCGCCACTGTGCCAGGATCTCAGGACATACGGCACGAAGTAGTAGAGCATCAAAAGCACGAAGGGCATGAGGAAGAAGACGTGCCCGAGCAGGTCGATCCAGTGCTGCAGGCGTCGCGAGAACATGCCGTAGACGATGTCGATGCGGATGTGCTCGTTCTGCTTCAGCGTGTAAGCCGCGGCGAGCAGGAATGCGGCGCCGAACAGGTACCACTGCAGTTCGAGCCAGGCATTGGAGGAAGTGTTCAGTGCCTTGCGGATAACCGCATTGCCCGCGCTGACCAGGATCGATACCAGGATCAGCCAGCCCACCCACTTGCCGATGAACTCGTTGAGACGATCTATTCCTCGGGCAAGAGCGAGCAGCCCTCCCATGCACTTCCTCCCATTTGGCGCGGGCCGCGTTCCTCGTATTCTTCGGCGCCGGCTCCGGCATCGGTATGATGAACCGCGGGCAGGCGTCAATCGGCTGGTGCAGTTTTCAGCGAAGGTTATGCCAATGACGTAAGGGTAGCCGAACGCTCTTGGTGCCCATCCCGGCACAATCGGCTACGCCCGCTCGGCCTCGCCTGCATCGACGGCTTCGCGCCTCAGCACAAGCAGCGCAACCAGCAGCCCCAGCATCCAGCCGTCGCGCCATTCGATCGGAAAATAGCCGGACCAGAGCGACTCGGCGATGCCGAAGGCAAAGCCGCCCACCGCGGCCCGCGATGGCGCTAGATAGCCTCCGACAGCCGTGACGAACAGGATCTTCAGGCCGAACACCAGGCCCGTGCCGAAGCTGATGTTGCCGTAATAGAGCCCCGCCAATATGCCGGCGAGCGACGCGGCCAGCCCGCCAAGCACCACCGTTCGATTGAAGACACGGCGAGTGTCGACCCCGCAGAACGCCGCTGCGCCCGGATCGTCGCTTACAGCCTGCCATTCGCGGCCAAAACGTGTGCGGGTCATCGCCCGGGACGAGGCGAAGAGCACAGCAGCGACGAGCATGCAGTTCGCCACCTGCAGCGTCGTGAGCGTGACCTGGAACGTGCCTTCCGATGCGAACACGACCGGAGCCTGGAGAAGCGGTGGCAGCCAGAAATCGCGGGTCTCCGCGGCGATGCGCCCGAGTTCCATCAGCGCGAGGGAAACGCCGAGGGTCGCAACGACGATCGAATTGGGAGAGCGGCTCGCCAACGGCTGAAACACGCCGCGCGCAAGTATCGCCGAGACGAGCGCGCCATAGGCCAGGGCTGCACCGATGCCGAGCACGAGCGTGGCCGAAAGCGTCAGCCACAAAGCCTGCCAGCCGAAGACGGCGGTGAGGATCATGACCTGCCCCGCAAAAGCGAAGATCGCGCCGTGTGCAAGGTTAGTCCGCTTCAACACTCCATTGATCAGGGCGTAGCCAAACGCAAGCAGCGCGTAGATGGCACCGATGTGCAGCCCGTTGAGAAACTGTTGGACGAAATACAGCATGCGCGGTCCAGCCCCGCCCAGGATGGCATGCCGATGGTGGTCCGGCACGTCTAACTTGTCAAACTCGTTTTGGCGGTTAGAGTATCGCCATGGCCGTCGAATGGACCCCGCACCGCTTTTCCGGAGGCGCACTCGCGCTCGACGTCACCAACACGGTCGTGCTGCGGGGAGATCCTGAGCGCTCCTTTGATCGCTTCGACGACCCGGCGGAGATCGCCCGCTTCGCCGATGCGGCCACCCGCCACAGGGCCAAGGAGCTTGCCGGGCGCGCTCTTGCTGCTCCGCGGCCGGCCGCAATATCGCAGAGCGTGCTGACGGTCCGCGAAACCACTGATCGGCTGTTCCGCCGGCGCGTTTCGGATGGGGAAATGGAGGCGGGCGATCTGCCGCCATTCCTCACAGCCTGCGCTTCCGCCCTGAGGGGTAGCGCCCTACGGCTCCCGGAGACATCAAACCCGTTCCAGGGGTCGCAGGCGCCGATCCCGTTTGAGGCAGCCGTCGCTCTCTCCGCGCTTTCGCTGCTTCAGAGCTCGAGGATGGATCGGATCAGGATCTGCGCCAACTGCCGATGGCTGTTCCTCGACGAGAGCCGGAACCGCAGCCGCATCTGGTGCGACATGGCGGTGTGCGGCAACCGGCGCAAGGCGCACAGGTATTATCACCGACGGAAGGGGGAGGATGACGATGTCTGAGAGAAAACCGGCCCTGCTTCTGCTGGCGGTTGCTGGAGCTTGTCTAGCGCTCGTATCCTGCCGGGACTCGGGTGCCGCCGGCGAGCATTTCCGCATCGACGGCAAGCTCTTCGTCTTCAACTATCGCGTGGCGACGGCGACCTATCTTGTAAATCTTGTGCCGGTCGAACCGCTTGGGGACGGCCAAACGGCGGTCGCCACCTTCGAGGATCCTGCCGGCGGGGAGCCCATTGTGGTGAGGGAAAAGATCTGGCCCAAGCTCGAGAAAACGACGATCGAGAGCCCTCCCCTTCGCTGTGTCGTGAAGGACCGGCCCTACGCCGTTTCGATCCGCATCGAAAATGCCGATGGCGCGGTGCTCCAGACGATCGAGACCACCATGACCTCCTCAGAGAACCAGTCGATCCTGCCCGACAAGCCGCTGGTCGTCGGCCCCCTTTATACGCCGAACCCGGAACTGGCCGGACGTCCGGGCGGTCACCTGCCGGATCAGGGCGGCGCACCGTGCCCAGACATTCCCAAGGCATAGACGGGCTTGCGATTCGATTTCGTTTGACGCAACCCTCTCAGGGCGAAAGAGTCCGATACACGTAGGACGCGAGGAGCCCCCGAGTCGGGCGGCAAGCGAGCAGGCACTAGACGAGATGACCCTCCACGACGTCGCGCTCGGCGACAAGTTCGACCTGTCGAAGGAGCGGGTTTTCCTCACCGGCGCCCAAGCCATCGTGCGCATGCTCCTGATGCAGCAGGAGCGCGACTTACGAGCGGGGCTTAACACCGCCGGCTTCGTCTCCGGCTATCGCGGTTCCCCGCTTGGCGGCCTCGACATCCAGCTCTGGAAGGCGCGCGAGAAGCTCGGCGCGGCCAACATCGTCTTCGAGCCGGGCCTGAACGAGGAACTGGCCGCCACCGCCTGCTGGGGCAGCCAGCAGACCGAGTTCGGCGGCGATGGCCGCTACGACGGCGTGTTTTCGCTGTGGTACGGCAAGGGACCGGGCGTCGACCGTTCCGGCGACGTGTTCCGACACGCCAATCTGGCGGGCAGTTCAAGACATGGCGGCGTGCTCGCGCTGATGGGCGACGACCACATGGCCGAATCCTCGACCACCGCCCATGCCACCGAGTTTGCCTTCCTCGATTTCATGATCCCGGTCCTGCATCCGGCCGGCGTCCAGGAACTGATCGACTACGGCCTCTACGGCTATGCGCTGTCGCGCTTTGCCGGCACCTGGGCGGCGCTGAAATGCGTGAAGGACAACATCGAATCGACAGCCTCGGTCGATGCTTCCCTCGACCGCGTGCGCCTCACCCTTCCTCCGTTCGATATGCCGCAGGGCGGGCTCAACATCCGCAGCGAGTTGGACCAGCTCGGCCAGGAAGCGCGCATGCATGTCTACAAGCGCGCCGCAGTCTCCGACTTCATCCGGGCCAATGGCATCAACCGCATCGTCTATTCGGGCGGCCAAAGTCCGCGACTGGGAATCATCACGGTCGGCAAGAGCTATCTCGACGTGCGGCAGGCACTCGATGAACTCGGGATCGGCGAGGCCGAGGCCGCCCGCCTGGGGATACGCCTCTTCAAGGTCGGAGCACCCTGGCCCCTAGATCTCCAGCATGTCGCGGATTTCGTGAGGGGGCTGGAGACGGTCGTCGTCGTCGAGGAGAAGCGCTCGCTGATCGAGGTCCAACTCAAGGAGGCGCTCTACAATACCGCGCACCGGCCGCTGATCGTCGGCAAGACCGACGAGCGCGGTGGCTCGCTGTTTTCCGCTGGTGGAGCCCTCGATCCGAACGACATCGCCATAGCGCTCGGCGAGCGCATCCTGCGCACGATCGGCGCGTCGGAGGAGATTGCTTCTCGGCTGAGCCGGATCAGGCAATTCCAGGCTATGCTTGCCGACACCAAGGACATCGGCCAGCGCACGCCCTATTTCTGCTCGGGCTGCCCGCACAACACCTCCACCAAGGTGCCGGAGGGCTCCATCGCGGGGGCCGGCATCGGCTGCCACTTCATGGTGCTCTGGATGGACCGGGCTACGGACAGCTTCACCCAGATGGGCGGCGAAGGCGCTCAGTGGGTCGGCCAGGCCCCGTTCGTCACGCGCGACCATATCTTCCAGAACCTCGGCGACGGCACCTACAATCACTCCGGCAGCCTGGCGCTGCGCTTCGCCAGGGGATCGGGCGCCAACATCACCTTCAAGATCCTCTACAACGACGCCGTCGCCATGACCGGCGGCCAACCGGTTGAAGGCGGCCTGTCGGTGCATGCGATCGCCGAGCAGGTCCGAGCCGAGGGGATCGAACGGATCGCGGTCGTCAGCGACGAGCCCGAGAAGTACGCATCCCCCTTCCCCGCCGGCACCACGATCCACCACCGCGACGATCTCGATCTCGTCCAGCGCGAGCTACGCGAGGTGAAGGGCGTATCGGTGCTGATCTATGACCAGACCTGCGCATCCGAGAAGCGGCGCCGGCGAAAGCGCGGCGCATATCCCGATCCGGACCGGCGCGTCATCATCAACGAACTGGTGTGCGAGGGCTGCGGCGACTGCGGCGTGAAGTCGAACTGCGTGTCCGTCCAGCCGGTCGAGACCGAATTCGGCCGCAAGCGCCGCATCGACCAGTCGAGCTGCAACAAGGACTTTTCCTGCGTCAACGGCTTCTGTCCATCCTTCGTGACGGTTCATGGCGCAAAGCTGAAGCGGGCCAAAGGGCTCGCCGGTTCGGAAAATCCGCTTGCCGACGTCCCCGAGCCCGCCCCTTTCCGGCTTGACCAGGGCGGCTGGTCGGCCATCGTCGACGGCGTGGGCGGAACGGGCGTCGTCACGATCGGGGCCATCCTCGGCATGGCCGCCCATCTCGAAGGCAAGGGCTGCGGCATCATCGACATGGCGGGCCTCGCACAGAAGGGCGGCGCGGTGTTCACCCATGTCCGGATCGCCGAGACGCCAGAGCAGATCCATGCCATCCGCGTCGCGGCCGGCAAGGCGGACCTCGTGCTCGGCTGCGATCTGGTCGTTTCGGGATCGCGAAAAGTCCTTGCCGCCGTGCGGGAAGGCCACACGACCTTTATCGCCAATACCGCCGAAGTGATGCCGGGCGAGTTCACGCGGTCGGCCGATTTCTCACTTCCGACAGAGCGACTGAAGCGGGCGATCCGAAGTGCAGCCGGGCCGGAGCGGGTGCATTTCTTCGATGCCACCGGCACCGCGGCCGCGCTGTTCGGCAATTCGATCGGCGCCAACATGTTCCTGCTTGGCGTGAGCTATCAGCGCGGCGCCCTGCCGCTCTCGGCCGAAGCGATCGAACGCGCGATCACGCTGAACGGCGAGGCGGTCGCGATGAACATCGCGGCGTTCCACTGGGGGCGCCGGGCGGCCCACCAGCCGGACCATGTCCGACGCCTGGTACAGGCGGCCGGCAACGCTCCCGCTTCAATCGAGGCGCAATCACTCGACGATGTGATCGCCCGACGTGTCGCATTTCTGACTGGCTACCAGAACGTGGCCTATGCCGAGCGGTATGCAGATCGGGTCGCGGCCGTCCGCCAAGCCGAGAACAAGGTCGGGCCGGGGTCGACGGAACTCACGGAGGCCGTCGCCCGCGGGCTGTTCAAGCTGATGGCGGTGAAGGACGAGTACGAGGTCGCCCGGCTCTACACCGACGGCTCCTTCAAGCGGCAACTTGCCAAGGAATTCGACGGCTATGACCGGCTCGAGTTCCACCTCGCCCCGCCGATCCTCGGGCAGCGCAGCGCCGATGGCGAGCCGCGAAAATCGCGGTTCGGCGGCTGGATGATGACCGGCTTCAGAGTGCTGGCGGCGATGAAGGGCCTGCGCAACTCCTTCGTAGACCCCTTCTCCTACTTGGCCGAACGGCGCGCCGAACAGGCGCTGCTGCGGCGCTACGAGGAAGACCTTGATCTCGTGCTCAGTCTGCTGGAGCCTCGCCGGCTGGAGGCGGCGGTCGCGCTGGCTTCGCTTCCGCAACTGATCCGCGGCTACGGCCATATCAAACAGGCGAGCATCGCCAGGGCCGATGCGGAGCGCCAGCGCCTCTTGCAGCGGCTTCATCAGCCCGAAACCGAGAGGCTTGTGCCGGCCGCGGAATGAGCCGTGTGCGCGCAGCCTCAAGCTACGCGCATGGCAGGGCCATTAAAATCGCATCACTCACATGAAACCGTCTAAGCTTTTTTTAAGCCGGATGTGTCAGAGAGTGCGCTGAAACAAGGCCGGGATAACGGCGTGCCAGGCAGGCGAAAGAACGAGACCACTTCGGTCGATGTCTACATCCCCTTCGTGGAAACCCTTTTCCGCGACGGCTTGACGCTGAGCATTGGCTTCGCGGCCCAGATCTTTCTGGTCCTCCTCAGCTACTGGAAGACCGCCGACCCGCTCTACCTCTACGTCGCACTCGGACTCTTGATCGTCGCGGTCCTGCGGCTGACCAATGTGGCCAAATACCGCAATGCGCCGCGTCCGAAAGATTGGGCGGAGGCGCGGCAGCGCGAGAATGACTACATCTTCTACGGCTCCCTGCATGGTTTCACGCTGGGCCTTTTCTGTTTCGTCGGGCTCTATCTTGCCCATGATCCTTTCGCGGAGATTGCTTCGATCTGCGTGACGCTCGCCTCCGCGACCTCCATTTCCGGGCGCAATTACGGCTCGCCGCGCATGGTGATGATCTTCATCCTGACGCTGACCTGGCCGATTTCCCTCGGCCTCATGCTGCGCGGCGACATCTACCACTTCCTGCTCGGGCTGCTCTCGATCCCGTTCCTCTTTGCGATCAAGCGTTTCGCCGACCTCGTGCGCGACGTGCTGTTCACGGCGCTTTCGGAGGAAAAGAAGGCCAACAGACTGGCCCAGCGCTTCAACCGGGCGCTGAACACAATGTCGCACGGGCTGGTGATGCTGGGTCCCGATGGCAAGGTGGTCGTAGCCAATGCCGAAGCGGCCCACCTGATGTCCATGAAGTCGCCGCAGGATCTCCTCGGCCGTTCCATCCGCTCGCTGCTCATGCGAGGCGTGGCGGGCGGCATGCTGGACGCCAAGGATTTCCATTTCATCGAGGCGCAACTTACCCGTGCCCTCAGAGAGGGCCGTAGCCGTAAGGTGCTCGTTTCCTTCACGAACGGCCAGCACTATGAGTTCTCGGCCCGCGAGGGCAGCCAGGAACTCGGCGTGATCACCTTCGAGGACGTCACCGCGCGTGTAGAGGCCGAGGAGAAGATCCGCTCGATGGCGCGTTATGACAGCCTTACCGGCCTGCCGAACCGCGCCTATTTTCAGGAACTCGCGAACGAGGCGTTAGCCGGCGGCGACAAGGACCGGCTCTGCGCTATCGCAGTGCTCGACCTCGATGACTTCAAGAGCGTGAACGACACGCTGGGCCATCCCATCGGCGACGGACTGATCTATGCCGTGGCGGAGAAGCTCTCGGTATTCGCTAGCGAGACGGTAAAGATCAGCCGCTTTGGCGGCGACGAGTTCATGATCCTCTTCGATCACATCGAGGACGAAAGCCACCTGACGGCCCAGATGGATCGCGTCTTCGCCGGGCTTCAAGGTGAAGTGGACGTGGCCGGCCACGCCCTGCGCGTCCAGCTGAGCGGCGGCGCCGTTCTCTGCAGGATCAAGGACGCGGATGTCGACGCGATGATCGTCAAGGCCGATCTCGCGCTCTACAAGGCAAAGGAACTCGGCAGGAACGACTGGCGGCTGTTCGAGACGGCCATGGACGCGGCCTTCCGCAACCGTCAGCTTATGAAAGCGGACCTCAGGGCCGCGATCGAGGCGCGGTCGCTGCGCGTCGTCTACCAACCGATCATCTCCATGAGCACGATGCAGATCGCCAACTGCGAGGCGCTCTGCCGCTGGGACCACCCCGACCTCGGCCCGATCTCGCCCGGCATCTTTATTCCCTTGGCGGAGGAGATGGGGATCATTTCGGAAATCAGCGCATTCATGCTGGATTCCGCCTGCCACGAGTGCGCGAAGTGGCCTGAGCCGATCGGTGTCTCCGTAAACCTCTCGGCGCGCGACTTCCGCAGCCGCGACATCGTCGAGCGCGTGCGTGAAGCTCTGGCCACTTCGAAGCTCGCTCCGAATCGCCTGGAGATCGAAGTCACCGAAACCGCCCTGCTCGACGACAAGGCGCTGACGCGCAACTTCATCGAGGAGATGCGCCAGATCGGCGTTCGCATTGCGCTCGACGACTTCGGAACCGGCTATTCTAGCCTGAGCTACCTTCACACGCTGCCGCTGGACAAGATCAAGATTGACCGCAGCTTCCTGCTGGACGTGACCCGCAGCCCCCGCTCGCTCGAGTTGCTCAAGGGCATCGTCAATCTCTCGCGGCCACTCGGCTTGCAGGTCACGGTCGAAGGCGTCGAGACCTTCGATCAGTTGAAGATCCTTGCCAGCGAAGTGAAGCCTGACCTGCTGCAGGGTTTCCTGTTCGGCTCCGCCCTCTCGGCCGCCGGGATCGAGACCATGTCGACGACTGTTTGGCCATTCGTCAGCGATCAGAGCGAGCCAAAGCGCCGCTCGCAGGCCTGAGCGTAAGCGCCGCAGCACACCTTATTTTCATCGAAGCGATTCAGTGGCACAGCCCGCCTGGGTGGAACAAATCTCGCGTCCGCATTTTAACCTTAACGAAAGGTAAACCTGACGCATTGAGTTTTGCGCTTTACAGAGCAGCGAGTGCGGTTCACCCTCAAATTGCGGAACCACGAGGCCACACCATGACGGATAGGACTGCTGCCAGCAGTACTGCTGGCGAGACGAGAACGTTTGCGCCCGAAATGTCTCAGTTTGCCAAGGGCATCACCGAGTTGCTGGACAGGACGGAATACCGGCGCTGCGACAAGGGCGAGGACCTCGAGGACATTTACCGCCTGCGCTACAAGTCCTACCGGCTGTCGGACATGGTCTCCGACATTCCCGAAATGGCGATCCATGACCATTTCGACGAGGTTCCCAACTGCTACAAGTTCGGAATCTACATCGACGGTAAGCTAGTCAGCACGCTTCGCCTCCATCACGTGACCTCTACCACGCCCATCTCGCCTTCAGTGATGGTGTACGGCGACGTGCTGAGGCCGATGATCGAGGCCGGTGATTCGTTTATCGATCCCAGCCGTTTCGCAGCAGATCCGGAATGGTCGAAGATCTATCCTCAGATCCCCTATCTCACGCTGCGCCTCGCCGGTATGGCCTGCATCTACTTCAATGCGCCCTACTGCCTGTCGATGGTCAAGGAAGAACACGTCGGCTTCTACAAGCGCATCTACCACTCCCAGCAGGTTGGCGAACTGCGCAGCTATCCAGGGCTGAACTATCCGGTCGTGCTCTACCGCGCTTCGGTCAACGCCATCAAGGAACGGTCGTTCAAGCGCTACCCATTCTTCCAGTCAACCAAGATGGAGCAGCGGATGCTGTTCGCCCGCCCTGCCCGTGGCGAACTGCCGCCCCTGACGGTACTTCCGACGGCGCGCTACATCAGCGACGCGGCGTGATCTGCCAAGGGAGGGCGTGCCGGAATTCTTTTCCGGAACGCGCCTGTGGCCTTACGGGTGGCGAATTCGCCTGGTGGACGTTCGTCCGCGATGACGAATCTAGAATGACGATTCCATCGTCAGGAACAAGCCGGCCGCGATCTACTTCTATCTCGGTCTGACCCGCTGAGAGGAAAACGCATGGACCTCACCAACATCGCCCTCACGCCGCTCGTTTCGCTGATCGCCGGCATCCTGATCCTCATCGTGCCGCGGCTGCTCAATTTCATCGTGGCGATCTATCTCATCATCGTCGGACTGCTGGGGCTGTTTCCGAACATAGCTGCGTAAAGCGTGAACAGTCCGAGCTAGGTCCGCCCCCCTCTCACCCGGCCAAGCGAAGCGAGGCCGGGTGAGAGGGCTTGTGCACGAGCGCCTCGGGGAAGGTACGCGAGCCGAAGCTCTGCCTCAAACATACCGGTTGACGATATTCTCCAGATACTCCTGACGGCCCGAGCGCGGCTTCGGCTCGATACCCTCCTTCACCACGCGTTCGGCGATCTGCTCCAGCGTGCGCTCACTCTTCAGCATCGCCTGCGCTTCGGCTGAGTTCCAGCCGGCATAGCGTTCCTCGAGCGGACCAGACAGCGCCTTGTCCTCGATCATCTTTGCCGCCGCCTTCAGCCCTCTGGCGCAGCAATCCATGCCGCCGACATGGGCGATCAGCAGGTCCTGCGGATCGAGCGACTGCCGGCGGAGCTTGGCGTCGAAATTGGTGCCGCCCGTTGTGAAGCCGCCCGCCTGCAGGACCTGGTAGTAGGCGAGCGCCATTTCCGGAACATTGTTGGGGAACTGGTCGGTGTCCCAGCCGGACTGGTAGTCGTTGCGGTTCATGTCGATGGAGCCAAAAATGTCGAGTGCGGCGGCGAGCGCCAGTTCGTGTTCGAAGGAGTGGCCGGCCAGGATCGCGTGGCCTTGCTCGATGTTGACCTTGACCTCCTTCTCCAGACCGAACTTCTTCAGGAACCCGTACACGGTCGCGACGTCGTAGTCGTATTGGTGCTTGGTCGGCTCCTGCGGCTTCGGCTCGATCAGGATCGTGCCGTCAAAGCCGATCCGGTGCTTGTAGTCCACCACCATCGACAAGAAGCGGCCGGCCTGCTCCTGCTCGTGCTTAAGATCGGTATTGAGGAGCGTTTCGTAGCCCTCGCGGCCACCCCACAGCACGTAGTTCTGCCCGCCCAGCGTCTTGGTGACGTCGATGCACTTCTTCACCGTGGCGGCGGCATAGGCGAAGACATCCGGATCGGGATTGGTCGCGGCGCCGGCCATGAAGCGGCGATGCGAGAACAGGTTGGCCGTGCCCCAAAGAAGCTTCACGCCGGTCTCGCGCTGCTTGGCGGCGAAGACCTCGGCAATCTCGTCGAGCCGCGCCGCGCTCTCGGCGAACGTCGCGTCTTCCGGGCGCACGTCCGCATCATGGAAGCAGTAGAACGGCACGCCGAGCAGCGTGAACATCTCGAAGGCGACATCAGCCTTCAGCCGCGCATGCTCCATCGAGTCGCCAAACCAGGGGCGCTCAAAGGTCTGCCCGCCAAACGGATCGCCTCCCGGCCAGGCGAAGGAATGCCAATAGGCGACGGAGAAGCGCAGATGGTCTTCCATCCGCTTGCCCATCACCACCTCGTCGGGATTGTAGAAGCGATAGGCAGGCGGATTGTCGGAATCCGGTCCCTCATACTTTACGGGCTTGATGTCGCCGAAGAATCCAGTGCTCACGGTGAAACTCCTCCCATAGGTGACTGAAGCATCCCGCGCATCGAGGAACCCGCCCCTCCAGGTTTACATCGTCCTCCGGATCGCCGGGTAAAGCGCGCGGTAGCGGCGGTAGGCATCCTCGTAGGCGGCAGTCAAATCGGCGACCGGTTCGATCGTCTCCGCTGTGGTCGGCTGGGTAAGCGCCTTGTGCGGATCGGCCCCTTCGGCAGCGATGAGACCTAGCCGCGCGGCACCGAATGCGGCGCCGAAATCGCCGTCTTCCGGGATGTCGACCGGCAGGCCCAAGGCGGTCGCGATCGCCTTCAGCCAATAGCGAGAGCGCGAGCCGCCTCCGACCGCCGTCACGCGCGTCAGCATCGTGCCGGCGGCGGTCAGCGCATTGAGGCTGTCGCGGAAGGCGAAGGCCACGCCCTCCAGCACGGCCTGAGTAAGCGCCGCAGCATCCGATTCGTGTCCGAGCCCCGTGAACGAGCCGCGGATCACCGCGTCGTTATGCGGCGTGCGCTCGCCCGAGAGATACGGGAGGAAGATTACGCCCGTCGGCTTGCGCAGGCCCTCTCCCAAGTGGATCGTGAGGTCGGCGGCGCTCTTCCCGGTGATCGAGGACAGCCAGTTGAGCGAATCGGTCGCCGAAAGGATGACGCCCATCTGGTGCCAGGCTCTCGGCAGGGCATGGCAGAAGGTATGCACCGCGCTCTGCGGATTGGGCCGATAGGCAGCGTTGGCGGCAAACAGCACGCCGGACGTGCCGAGCGACACGAAGGCCTGGCCCGACCGCACGGTGCCCATGCCGCAGGCCGACGCGGCATTGTCGCCGGCACCACCCGCCACCACTACCTTGCCCGAAAGCCCCCAGCGAGCGGCCAGATCGGCGCGCAACGTGCCCGCGGGCTCAGTGCCCTCGACGAGGGACGGCATCTGGGATTCATCGAGATGCGTCGCTTCAAGAAGCTCCGCCGACCATTTGCGCGCGCCGACGTCGAGCCAGGACGTGCCGGCGGAGTCGGACATTTCCGAAATGTGCTCGCCGGTCAGCCAAAGCCGCAGATAGTCCTTGGGCAGGAGCACCTTGCGCAGCCGCTCGAAAATCTCTGGCTCGTTGTTGCGCACCCAGTCGATCTTGGGCGCCGTGAAGCCGGGGAAGACGATGTTGCCGCTGATCTCGCGAAAGCGCGGGTCCGCATCGAGCTTCGCCGCTTCGGCATGGCTGCGGGTGTCATTCCAGAGGATGCAGGGCCGAAGCACCTCGTCGCTGCCGTCCAGCAAAGTGGCGCCATGCATCTGGCCCGACAGGCCGATGCCCTTGATGGCCGCGAACTGCGAGCCGTGCTTTGCTTTCAGGCCGGCGATGGCCTCTTCGGTCGCGCGTATCCAGTCGGAGGGCTTCTGTTCCGACCAACCGGGCTGGGGCCGCGAGACATCCAGGTGGCCGCTCGCCGAACCGACGACCTCCTGCCGGTCGTCGATCAGCAGCGCCTTGACGCCGGACGTGCCGAGATCGATTCCGAGATACATCGCCGGTCCTCCCAAGCGCTGCGCGGTTCCAAGCCGGCGGTCTATGATCTTCCGGACCGTGGTCCTTCCTGGCCGGAGATTCTAGCAAAAAACGGCGGCATGGAAACCGCCGGGACGCCCCCTCCCATAGTTCTTCCGAATCCCGCTATAAATATCGAGGGCTAGCGACGCGACCGTGGAGGACGCGAAGCCATTATCTCCTCGCCTCAGTTGCCGGAGCGGACCGCGACGGTAGCGATGCCGGCGCCGACCAGAAGAGTGCCGCCGGTGCGGTTGAATGCGCGAATCGCCCTGGGGCTGCGGAAGAGATCGCGGGCGCGCGCCGCGATCAGCGCGTATCCGAAGGCATTGGCGAAGGCGAGGATGAGGAAGGTCGATTCGAAGACCACCATCTGGGTCACGAAATCCACATCGCGGCTGAGGAACTGCGGCAGGAAGGCCACGAAGAAGGTGATGCTCTTGGGATTGAGCGCGGTGACCAGCCAGGCATGCGCCAACATCTTTGCGCCTGATACGGGATCGCTACGCGGCTCGGCTGTCAGCGTCCCGCCGGCCCGGAAGAGCATTATGCCGAGATAGACCAGATAGGCCGCGCCGATCCACTTGAGGATGGTGAAGACGCTGGCCGAGGCGGCGAGCAGCGCACCGATGCCCAGCATCGAGAGCGTCATAGCCGTGAAGTCGCCCAGCGCCACCCCGATGGCCATGGGCAGGGCCGTGCGCCAGCCCTGGCCCAGTGCGTAGGAGACGACCAACAAAATGGTCGGCCCCGGAATGATCAGAAGAACCGCTGATGCCGCGGCAAAGGCCGCCCAGGCTTCGAACGACATGGATGTCTCCTTTCCTCAAAGGAAAGGATAAATCCCTGCCAGCGGGGCGATGTAAAGGGGCCAGATGTCTGCGAAGCAGCCGTGCCGCTCGGTCGTTCACGACGGTCCATATCCGCCTCCTCAGGTGACGAGAAGGCCGAGGGCGAGGCTCGCCGCCAGCAGTGGGGCGATGGCGAACAGGACAGTTCCGAAAAATCCAAGCTCTCTTCTAATAACCTTCATGGCCGAATCCCTAGCTCAAGGCACGGGAGAGCTAGGAGCGGCTCCGGACGAGATTGTGACCAACGGGAGGCAAAGCTGTGGTTGACGGACGGGCAGCAAGACGACCACCCGCTTTGGATCAGCTATTTTCACGAAAATCGATCTATAACAAAGGGTTAATCCATTCACTTTTCATAAACCACGATTGATGAAGATTGGAAAAGCGGGCGTGAACGAGGTCTCGCCAGAAACTTTCCTGGTGTAGCTTCCCGCCCGTGTCAGACGCTTCCCTTATCCCCCTGAACAACTCCGCTCCGACCCTGGGCGGGCAAACGATGTCCCGGCGCTCCATGCTGGTTGGCCTGGGCGCCTTGGCGCTTGGCGGGTGCAGCCGCACCGTTGCAAGTGGCCCGCCCGCCACTGGAGTGCCAAGCACCTCCCCTCCCGCACGGCCCGCCACATCGGATCTGAGGTCGGAGGCCGAGAGCTATGGCTATCTCGGCCGGCCGGAACTCATGTATGCCTCATTGAGCGACAATGGCGTCGCCCTGCCGGCCATTCCCGCGAAGGAACTGAAGCAGAAGCATCTGCGCCGGCTCGTGGTCGATCCGACTGGCGAAAAACCAGGCACCATCGTCGTCCACCTCAAGGAGCGGCACCTCTATCTCGTCCAGGAGAACGGCGATGCCATCCGCTACGGTGTCAGCATCGGCAAGGAAGGCTTCGCCTGGTCCGGCCGCGCAGTGGTCCAGTATGCAAGGAAGTGGCCGACGTGGACGCCGCCTGCCGAAATGATCGAGCGCAGGCCTGAACTCGCCAAGTATCGCACCGGCCAGCCCGGTGGGCTGGACAACCCGCTGGGGGCGCGGGCGCTCTACATCTACAAGGACGGGGTGGACACGCTCTACCGCATCCACGGCACGCCGGAATGGCGCTCCATCGGCAGGGCCGCCTCTTCCGGCTGCGTGCGCATGATCAACCAGGATGTGATCGACCTCTACGACCGCGTCTCGGGCAAGGGCAAGACGCCGATCGTGGTGGTTGCGTGAGATGGCGCCCGGCTTGCGTCCCAGTGGCCAAGTTTCCCGGAGACGACAACGGGTAGGCTCTGGCCTGTAACCGTCCGTTTCCTGTTACGCGCCCGGCGACATGCGCCCGAAACGCTGCCTCGGCTAAAGCCGCCTCATGGTTGAGGCCGCGCGGACGGTCCGGTGCGGCGTGTCTGGCCATCGAAACATGAAGGGGACTTCGCAATGCAAGGCGTTGCACGCAATTTCTTCATCCTTGCCATCGTCTACTCCCTCTGCGGCATGGCGATCGGGCTCCATATGTCGATCACCCATGATCATGGTCAGATGCCGACCCACGCACACACGATGGTTGCGGGCTGGCTGATGTCGGCCGTGTTCGCGTTCTTCTACCACCTGGTTCCCGCCGCTCGGGCTTCGCGGCTGGCTCCGATTCATTTCTGGCTTACGACGGTCAGCGGAATCCTGCTCCTGGTCGGGCTCTTTTTCCTGCTCGGCGGAAACGAGGCGGTGGAGCCCGTCGTCGCCATCGGATCGCTCGGCTTCTATGCGGGCATGTTGATGTTCGCCTTCATCGCAATCCCGGCAATTCGCAAACCGGCCGGTTCGAGCGCCGGACTGTATCCGGATGGCACACCTGTGGCCTCGACGCTAAAAAATATGCCGGCCCGTTAACCCTGCATTAAGCCTTACGGGTGTTAATTGGGGGCATCCAGACATCTGGATTCTTACTGAGTGGTTGGAGCCACTTCGTTTGACGCCTCCCTGTTAGACTCTCGAGAGCCGCTTTCCAGCGGCTCTTTTTTTATCCACTGCTTCGGTCGACTATTAACCCTTCATTAAACATACGCTTGCAACGGGAACTGCGGCGACGCATCTTCTTCCCAGCCGGAAAGGAATCGGCGACAAGGCGGCGTGCCGGAGGGGGGCGATCGCACTTGTGGGATTCTCTCGCCGGGGGGATGACAGGCACGCTCTATGGAACGCAGCAAGACAATCAAACTGGCCGAACGCCGGATTTTCTCCGATTCCTTCAAGCCTCTCTACAATGAGGGGATGAGGCTGGTCGAACAGGCGGCGGAATATCTCGACGGTCCCGGCCGGGCAGATGCGCGCGGCCTGTCGCGCATGGCGGCAACGCTTTATGCGGCTGAGTCGATGCGGCTGACGACCCGGCTCATGCAGATCGCCTCGTGGCTGCTCCTGCAGCGCGCCGCCAATTCGGGCGAGATGACCCGTGACCAGGTGGCGGTGGAGAAGGCGAAGGTGCGGCTAGACACAGCCTCCGCCCCCGAGAGTGTCGCCGGCTGGGACGAACTCCCGGAGGCGTTCCTCTCCCTCGTCCATCGCTCGCTCAGCCTGCAGAAGCTCGTCCGGCGGATGGACGAGGAGATCTACGGTGCCGGCAGCATCCACACGGCCATCGCTTCCCACCGCAGCAACCCGGTTAACGACCAGATCAGCCTCCTGAACACGGCTTTCGCGCGGGGCTGAAATCCAGGCTAAGTGGCGTCTTAGCGGCATCGCCGACGGGACCCTCGTCCCGAGCCCCGGACGCCTCCGGCGGCTACTCCGAAGCGACCAGCGCAATCGCATCGCGCAGATCGTCGATCCCGAGCGCCTTTTCCGATGACGTGGCGATGATCTCCGGGAAGGCTGCGGGACGCTTCTTCGTCTTCTCCAGCGTCTCTGCGATCAGCCGCGGGACGCCCGCGGGCTTGATCTTGTCGATCTTGGTCAGCACGATCTGGTAGGACACCGCTGCCTTGTCGAGCAGGGTCAGCACCTCTTCATCCACCTTCTTGATGCCGTGGCGGGCATCGATCAGCACATAGACGCGCTTCAGCGTGACCCGCCCGCGCAGATAGTCCATCACCAGCTTGGTCCAGCGCTCAACCTCGGTCTTCGGCGCCTTGGCGTAGCCGTAGCCAGGCATATCGACCAAAGCGAGCGGTGGCAGGTCCCCGCCCTCTCCCGAATAGCCCTCGGGCACGAAGTAGTTGAGTTCCTGCGTTCGCCCCGGCGTGTTCGAGGTGCGGGCGAGCCCCTTCTTGCCGACCAGCCCATTGATCAGGGACGACTTGCCCACATTGGAGCGGCCGGCAAAAGCGATCTCGACCGGCCCCTGGGGCGGCAGCAGTTCCATGGAAGGTACGCTGCGGATGAATATCCAGGGGCGAGCGAACAGTTCCTTTCCGTTTGCTTCCAAGTCGGCGGTGATCATGCTGCCCTTTCCAGCGCGGATATATCGGCGCCCCTGATCGCATCGAGATTTCGCGTGATCCTGTCCGCCGGCCAATCCCACCAGGCGATCGATAGCAATCGCGCTACCGTGTCGCTATCGACGCGCGTCTTGACCACGCGAGCCGGATTGCCGGCCACCACGGCGTAGGGCGGGACGTTCTGCGTCACCACCGAGCGGGCAGCGGTGATCGCGCCACTGCCGATCCGCACGCCCGGCATGACAAGGGTCTCCATGCCCATCCAGACATCATGGCCTACGATCGTGTCGCCACGGACCTCGCGTGCCCAGGTCTGCGGATCGAAGCCCTCTTCCCAGCCATGGCCGAAAATGTTGAACGGGTAGGTCGAAAAGCCGGACATTGCGTGGTTGGCGCCGTTCATTATGAACTGCACACCCTGCCCCAGCGCGCAGAAGCGGCCGATCACCAGCCGGTCCCCTATGAACGGATAGTGGTAGAGCACGCATTTCTCGACGAAATGCTCCGGACCGTTCGGGTCGTCGTAATAGGTGAACTCGCCGATCTCGACGTTCTCGGCCTCGACCAGCGGCTTCAAGAAACCGACGCGCGGATGCATCGGCATCGGGTGCTTTATGTTCGGATTGGGCCCGCTCATCCCCGCTTCCTCCTCCAGAGCATACCCGCACAATGGGCAGGCCGCTCGCATGTTCCTTGCGCCCGAGACCGCCCCAGGGTCCGCCTGGCCTTCAGAGAGATCGCTTCCGGGTATCTCGTCCCCCAGAAGCGATGAAGGGGAGCATCGCTCCCCTTCCGCAGACAACCGCTATTCGGCGGGCGTTGGTTTTCGTTTGAACATGCCGGCCAGATTGTCCCACAGCTCGATCTTGGCGCCCTGCCGCTTCATGATGACGCCCTGCTGGATAATCGACAGCGTGTTGTTCCACGCCCAGTAGATCACCAGCCCGGCCGGGAACGAGGCCAGCATGAAGGTGAAGATCAGCGGCATCCAGTTGAAGATCATCTGCTGGGTCGGGTCCGGCGGCGTCGGGTTCATCCGCATCTGCAGGAACATCGTGATGCCCATGATGATCGGCCAGATGCCGATATGCAGGAACTCCGGAACCACGAACGGCAGCAGGCCGAAGAGGTTGAAGAGCGACGTCGGATCAGGCGCCGCAAGGTCCCTGATCCAGCCGAAGAACGGCGCATGCCGCATCTCGATGGTGATGTAGAGCACCTTGTAGAGCGCGAAGAACACCGGGATCTGGATCAGCACCGGCCAGCAGCCGGCGATCGGATTGATCTTCTCCGTTTTGTAGAGCTCCATCATCGCCTGCTGCTGCTTCAGCTTGTCGTCCGCATATTTTTCGCGGATCTCGAGCAGCTTCGGCTGCACCTTCTTCATGTTCGCCATCGACTTGTAGGACTTGTTGGCGAGCGGGAAGAAGACCGCCTTGACCAGCACGGTGGTGGCGAGGATGGCGAGACCGAAATTGCCGAGCAACTTGTACAGGTTGTCTATCAACCAGAACATCGGCTTGGTGATGAAGTAGAACCAGCCCCAGTCGATCAGGAGTTCGAACTGCCTGATGTTGCGGTCCTTCTCATAGGCGTCCACGACGGCCACTTCCTTGGCGCCGGCGAACACCATGGTCTCGGTGGTGACGGACTGCCCGGGAGCGACCGTGAAGGCGTCGCTCAGGAAGTCGGCCTGGTAGCGATGGCGGCCGTCGTCAAAGAAGGCGAAGCGCGGCTGGAACGGCTGCTTGCCCGGCGGCACCAGCGTCACCGCCCAGTACTTGTCCGTGATGCCGAGCCAGCCGTCGGTGGACTTGCCCGGCGTGACCTGCTTCTCGTCCTCGATCTTGGAGTACTTGATCTCCTGAAGACCTTCCTCCCCAGTCACGCCGATCAGGCCTTCATGCAGCACGTAGACGCTGGCGGTCGACGGCTTGTCGAAGCGCCGGACCAGGCCATAATTGGACAGGCTGATCGGTGCCTGGCCGCCATTGCTGACCGTATCCGAGATCGTGAACATGTAGTCGGCGTCGACGCTGAAGGTGCGCCTGAAGGTCAGCCCTTTCTCGTTGGTCCAGGCGAGCGTCACCGGCGTCGCAGGGGTGAGCACATTCCCGCCCTCGACCGTCCAGACCGTATCGGATTTCGGCAGCGCGCCGGCATCCGCGCCGCCGACGAAACCGATCTCGGCGAAATAGCCGTTGGGCAGTGACTGCGGATTGAGAAGCTCGATCGTCGGCGAGTTCGGATCGACGGTCAGGTGATAGTTGTTGAGCCGAAGGTCGTCCAGGCGCGCGCCGGTGAGATTGATCGAGCCGGAAAGACGCGGCGATTCGATTGTCACGCGCTGGGTGGCGGCGAGCGCCCGCTCGCGATTGGCTTCCGTTGCACCATCGGTGCCGGGCACCCCAGGGACGGCGCCCTGCGGCGCGCCGGACTGCTGCCCGCCCTGCGGATGTGCCGCCTGGCGCTCGGCCTCGGCACGTTGCGCCTCGATCTGGGTGGCCTCGCGCTGCGCCTCGATGCGGGGGTTCATGTAGAACACCTGCCAGAGCGTCAGGATCACCACCGACAGGGCGATGGTGATAAGGAAGTTGCGGTTATTTTGCATCGGAACCTGGATCTCGGCGCTTTACGCGGATGCGGCGGCCCAATTCTTCGGCCAGCTGTGCGAAAGGGGCGGTCAGAACGTCCTCGCGCCCGACGATGACATAGTCGTGGCCTGCCGCCATGTCAGTAGCGGCATGGACGCGCACCGCTTCTTTAAGGCGCCGCCTCACACGATTGCGAACGACGGCATTGCCGACTTTGCGCGTCACCGTATAGCCGACGCGCGGAGGCGCCCGGTCGCCACGATCGAGCACCTCAACGAGGAAAAGCCGCCCGCGGCGCTTTTCACCGCGCCGGACGGCAAGATAGTCTTCCCGCTTGAGGAGTCGAGCGGGCGCTGTGCTGCGCGAGGCGCCCGCAACCCGCAAGGCGGGCGTCCGCTTAGGCGGACAGACGCTTGCGGCCACGATTGCGACGCGCGGCGATGACACCGCGGCCACCCTTGGTGGCCATGCGTGCGCGAAAACCATGGCGGCGCTTGCGGACGAGCTTGGAGGGTTGATAGGTGCGCTTCATTTATTTTGATACCGCGGCGTGCGGCCCTTCTTCATTCTGTTACGAGTAACAGGAGCGTTGGCCGGGCAAACGGGACGCACAAAACCGTGCGCCGGACGACAGGCCCGAGCGTGCGCGGGCTTATAGGTTGAGGGAAAGCGCGAGTCAACGGCGGGCAGGAACGATGCATCCTCTGTCCGCCCCGCTTGCCGACACTGTCCTTCCGGCCAAATTGGCAAACCGGCTGCGGTCGAATATCATGCTGCGGTGCACGCGGGAATGCGTGTCGGACCGCCTGCGCGTGCAGGCAAGGAGCGACGGCCGCATGAGCGACCGGGCAGGCAGTGAGATCGGTGAGGCAACGGCCCTTCCCACCAGGACCGTCCCGCTCACCCGCGGCCTGTCGGCGAAGCTGCTCGTGCTCACCGTGTGCTTCGTGCTTCTCGCCGAGATCCTCATCTTCCTCCCCTCGATCGCAAACTTCCGGCTGAACTGGCTGCGCGAGCGGCTGGACACGGCGGCGACGCTGTCGATCGTGCTGGTCGCCGAGGATGCCTCGATGCTGCCGCGTCAGGTGCAGGACGAGGTGCTGATGGCGATCGGCGCCAAGGCCATAGCCGTCCGCGACGAGGGCGTTTCGCGGTTGCTCATCGCTTCCGAGATGCCGCCTCAGGTGGACGAGCACATCGACGTTCGCAATACAGGGCGTCTCTCCGCGATGGCGGACGCGCTGGACACGCTGATCCACGGCGGCGATCGCATGCTGCGCGTCTACGGCCAGGTCGGCGACAGCACCAAGGAATTCGAGATCATCATTCCGGACAGACGGCTGCGAACGGCGATGCTGGACTATTCCGGCACCGTCGCGCTGCTGTCGCTGCTGATCTCGCTCATCACCGCGACCCTCGTCTTCTATACCATCGACCGCATCATGATCCGCCCGATCCGGGCGATGACCCGCTCCATGCTGGATTTTTCGGGACATCCCGACGACCCCGGCAAGGTGATCACGCCCGAATACCGCAGCGACGAGATCGGCGTAGCCGAGCGCGAGTTGGCCGAGATGCAGACGCGCCTGCAGCGCACCATCGGCGAACAGAAGCACCTCGCCGATCTCGGCCTAGCGGTCTCCAAGATCAACCACGACATGCGCAACATACTCGCCTCTGCCCAGCTTGTGTCGGACAGGCTGAGGACAGTGAAGGATCCCACCGTGCAGGCGATGGCGCCACGGCTCGTGCGTGCGCTCGACCGCGCCGTCTCCTATTCCGAAGGCGTGCTCGCCTACGGCCGCACCCAGGAACCGCCGCCCGCACGGCGTCGGCTGCGGCTTTGGCAAGTTGTCGAGGAGGTGCAGAGCCTGCTCGGCATCGAACCGGAGACTGGGGTCGAGTTCGTCAATGCCGTCGACCCAACCTTCGAGATCGACGCCGACCCTGAGCAACTGTTCCGCATCCTCTCCAATTTGGCGCGCAACGCGGTGCAGGCGATGACCGCCGACAGCGAACCCGCCGCGGTCAACCGCCTCAGCATCGGCGCCGAGCGGCAGGGCAGCGTCAGCCGCATCCTGGTCACCGATACCGGACCCGGATTGCCGAAGAAGGCTCGCGAGAACCTGTTCGCCGCATTCCGCGGCTCGGCACGTCTCGGCGGCACCGGGCTGGGGCTGGCAATCGCCTACGAACTCGTGCGGGCGCATGGTGGTTCGCTCGAGTTGGTCGAGAGCCGTGGCGGACGAACCGTCTTTGCGATCACCATTCCCGATCAGCCGGTGCGGCTGGACGACGCACGCAGCGGCCTGAAGCGGCGGGCTTGAGTAGGGTTCCGGGAATCCAGCCGAGCCCGAGGGCCGGTTCTCTCGTTTTTCCCGCTAAGTGTGAGTTGCGCTCGCTGCCTGTTGGTCATCAAAAACTTTGCATTGCGGCGCTTGCAATTCTCAAACTCCCTCGTTAGGGAACTGTCTCGCTTGCGGCCGGTCTTGCCGACCGGCGCATCGAAGGCCTCTCTGAGGCCACTGCGCGCCCGTAGCTCAGCTGGATAGAGCACCAGACTACGAATCTGGGGGTCAGAGGTTCGAATCCTTTCGGGCGCGCCACTTACAGCCTAACTCTTTGGAACTGCTGAAGGCCTTGAGTTAACTGCGGCTTCGGGTTCGCGTTTGCTACACTCGCGTGCTACAAGGACGACAGTTGATGGGCCGTATGAAACACGTTCAGCGCCGCGCCAATCGCTTCGAATTTCGCTTCGCCCTGCCGGATGACATCGCGGGCAAACTATCATCGTGATCAGACCCAGGGGCCATCTTCACCTATGCTGAAAGTGTTGGCGAGTATGGCAATCGGCTCAGCCTGGGACCCACTCTGCCAGTTGAAGTACATTTCCCCCCAGCCTCTGGAAGGCCCGCTGCCGACAGGAGAACACGATTATCTGCTGCTCGCGCGCCTGACGATGCAGGGCGTCGAACATCTTCTCGATCCGGTCGTCGTCGGAATAGACCAGCGCATCATCGAGGATCACCGGCGCCGGCCTCCCGTCCTTTGCCAGCAGCCGCGCAAACGCCAGCCGCGTCAGGACGGACAACTGCTCGCGCATGCCGCCGCTGAGTCGCTCTACCTCTTCCTCCTGGCCGTTTCGCATGATCTTGTGCGGCAGCAGCGTCTTCTCGTCGAAGGTGATCGACACGTCCTCGAAGAGGAGCCCGAGCAGCGGCCGTAGCTCGGTCATCACGGGCAGGAGATAGATTTCGCGCGCATGGCTGCGTGCCGTTTCCAGCGCGGTGCGGAGCCGCTGCAGCACCGCGACCTCCTTCTCATAAGCCGCCGCCCGCGCCTTCGCCGCTGTGAGCGCGTCGACAGTCTCGCGCCACTTCTCCTCGACCGCATCCTCTGAGCGGGCGCGAATTTCGGCTGTCAATCCAGCGATCTCCTCCCGCAATCTGCCGATCTCCTTCTCCGCCGCTTCCGCGACAGATTTGACGCGCCGCACCGTAGCCTCGGCGGAGGCGAGATCGGCGGCCTCGCCCCGAAAGCCTTCGACGGCAGCCTGCTGCTCCGCCAGCCGGGTATCCAGCCCCGCCAGCCTGTCCGCCAACTGCCGTTCTCGCTCGGTCCGCGTATTCTCCGGCCCGAGGACGGCCTCCATCTGCGTCCGCTCGGCCTCGAGCTTGGCAAGTGCGATCTGCGCAGCCACGACCGCATCGGCGGCGCCCGCCTGGATCGGCTCGGCTTCGCGCGTGGCCTGCCGCGCCGCCTGGCGCCGTGCCTCCGTCTGCTCGTGCGCTTTACGGACCTGCGCCGGATCCTCCTTCAGTTCCAGAACATCTCCGGCTGCCTCGCGCCGTGCGGCCGCTTCCTCCCGCAGCTTCGGCAGCCCGTCGGGCGCGAGCAACGACAGGCGCGCCTTGAGTTCTCGCAGATCGCTTTCCTTGCGCTGCGCCTCCACCTCGCGCTTGCGCGCGGCGGCAAGATCCTCGACACCCATGGAGGCAAGCTGGATGCGGCGGCGCTCCTCGGCTTGCCTTAGCCGGTCGTCGTTCCCGGCCGAGCGGTTCGATCGCAGCGTAACGATACCTATGCCTGGGATAGAAAGTTGCGCGTGTCCATCGTAGCCGCGTGGTTCGCCATCCTTCAGCGGGGTACCGTCGAGGCGAACGGCCGGAGCCTGCGGCTCGTAGGCGATGGCGACGGAAGGCCGGCCGGCTTCCGCGACTGCCCGCAGCTTGGCGATGTCGACATCGAGCGCTTCCAGCTCTGCCACGGCGCCTTCGGGAAGCCTCAGCAGGGCGAGCGAGGCCTGTCCTTCCTCCAATTCCTTGCGTGCAACCTCGGCCGCTTCCAGCCTCTGCTGCAGTTCCGCCAGCCGCTCGGCGGCTTCGCGCGCCTTCAGTGCAGCGTCGAGGCGGGCGAGGAGAGCCCGTGCTTCCTGTTCCTCCGTTTCCGCGGCTTCGCTGTCTGCGAATGCCTTTGCAGCCGCCGTCGCTGCTGCGTCGCGTCGGGCGAGCGCCTGCGCGCTCAGGCGCTCGGCCTCGGCAAGTCTGCCCCGGAGGACTTCCGCCTTCTGGAGCGCATCCCGAAACGATTTGAGATCGCGGTCGGCGCTGTCGCGCTGCTCGCGGGCAAGCCTGAGTTCCGCTTCCGCGGCACGCAACGCCTCGGCCTGGCTCTTGGCAGCATCGAAGGCCGCCTGCGCGGCCTCGATCTCTTTTCTCCGCTCGTCGCGGTCCTCAGCGCGATCGATTTCGGCAAGCCGCTTGGCAGATGATGCTCGCTTGTCCAGCGCTCCGCGCAGCGCCATGACCTCGCTATCGAGCCGCCGCTCGTCAGCGTCCAGCCGGTTCAGTTCGTCGACCGCCGCGGCGAAGCGTTCTCCCGCTTTTGGTCGGCCGGTCGAGGTGACGAGCCGGCCGAGTGCCTCCTCGGTCGCAGCCATGATTTCGGCCATGCGACGGCCGCCGGTGACGGCCTCGACTTCGCCCTGCACGGATTCCAGAAGGCTGGCGCGCACCTGCTTTTCGCTATCTTCCTCGGACCGGCTGCGCTTCTCGATGCCGGTGATGCCCTGGCGCACCCAGAGCAGGCCGGCCGGCCCGGCCGTCCCATCCCGCACCAATCCGGCGATGAAGTTCTCCGCTTCGTCCGCCTGAGCGACGATCCGTTCGTTTGCGAGATCGACGACCCGTGCGGAGCGGCCTCCGAAGAACTGCTTGGTGATGCGGAAGCGGCCGGCCTCCGTTGCGATGTCGGCCTCGACCAGCGGATTTCCGCCCGAATAGGGACGCAGGCTGCGCACGTCGGCGGCGGTGCTCGAATGCGGCTGGAAGAACAGCGCGTGTAGTGCCTCGAAACTGGTCGACTTGCCGAACTCGTTGACGGCGCAGAGCACGTTTACGCCTTCGCTGATGCCTTCGATCGCGATGCCGCGACCGGCGAAGCGCTTCACATTGAAAAAGCGCAGCGCGGAAATCTTCATTGGCCAACCGCCTGCGCATAAGCGTAGAGCCGGGCCAGCGCCAATCGCGCGATCTCGCGCTCCTGCGCTGAGCGCCCGGCGTCGTGGGCCTCGGCGAGCAACTCATCGGCCGCCTCGCGCAGCGCGCCGGCGCGGTCGACCGCGTCGAGGTCTTCCGCCTCGCATTCGGTGGCGAGACCTTCGTCGTCGAAGTGCAGGAAGGCGAAGTCGGGCCGGACATGTTCGATCGCGGCCGCAAGCGCCGTGCGGCCTTCTAACCGCGCCCGCCCGCCGGCGATGACTTTGACCAGCGACTGCCGCCTGAGCCGTGCCTCGGGCAGCATCGCCTCCATTCGCGCAACGGCATCCTCGCCGTCGAGCAGTTCGAGCGCCAACGTGCGCCAGGCGAAGCTGCCCGTCGGCAGCGCCGTCACCTGCGGAAGCGCCGACGGTCCCTCCAGCGAAACCAGCAGCGCCTCGCCGGGCCGGTCGTGCTTGAAGCGATCGGGCTCGGGCGTGCCGCTGTATCGTGTACGCGGATCGATCTCGACGCCGCCGTGCCAGTCGCCAAGCGCGAGGTAGGAAAGCCCGGCGCGCCGCGCCCGGTCCGGGGCGATGACGTCGAGCCCGTGGCCGTCCTCGGAGAAGCTCTGGACCGCGCCATGGGCGAGACCGAGTCGAACCGACCCTTCGGGCGTTGCCGCGCCGTCCATCCATTCGGTGAGGTCGCGGCCGGGCCGGCGCGTGGTGCATGGGGCAGGCAAGAGTTGCACGCCAGGCGCGAGGTCGACCGGCTGCGCCTCGACCGCCAACGTCACGTTTTCCGGCGCCTCGGTTCGAAGGGTCGACCAGAGTTGCGCTGCCTGCAGCGAGTCATGGTTGCCGGGGAGGATGATCCAGCGGACCGGCGCGTGGTAACGCATCTCGGCGAGCGCCTGGCGCCGCACCTCCGGTGCCGGAGTCTCGCTGTCGAACGTGTCGCCGGCCAGCAGTACCGTCGTAGCCTCGTTCTGCCGCGCGTGCTCGGCGAGCTTGCCGATCACCGCATGCCGCGCCTCGCGCAGTCGCCCTGGCAAGTCGCCGGAGAACTGCCCGAACCGCTTGCCAAGATGCAGGTCGGTGGAGTGGATGAAGCGGAACGTCATTTGGCGCTTCTATCCTGCACAGCCACATGGAGGCGAGCCCTCGCGATAGGCTGTGATCTGCGAGGCCTCGTCAAAAATCACCATGTCGAACAAAGACTGGTTCGGCGGCAGGTACTGTGAGATCGAAAGGGGCGACATCAGCATGGGTGCTTCGTCGCGCGCGCCGGGGAAACGGCACCACATCGGCATCAGCCGTCTCTCGACGAAGTCTCAAAAATCCGCTTAGCAGCCTTTGTTGATCTCGCCTTCGAAGAAGGCTTGGCGGACGATCATTGCGCCGCCTAGTCACGGCACAGATGTGGGCGGCGTCGCACCGGCGAAATAGGCCGCAAGATTCGCGAGCACAATCTCACCCATGGCGCGGCGCGTCTCGACCGTGGCGCTGCCCTGATGCGGGGACAGCAACACGTTGTCGAGCGCCATGAATTCTGAGCGGATTTTTGGCTCGTTGACGAAGACATCGAGTCCCGCGCCGGCGATTACACCGCCCTTCAAAGCCGCGATCAGCGCATCCTCGTCTACAACGCTGCCGCGCGCGACATTGACGAGGAGGCCGCTCGGTCCAAGCGCCGCCAGCACGTCACGGCCCACAATCTTTTCCGTCTGCGGCGTTGCGGCCACGCAGACGGCGAGCACGTCGCAGGCGGCGGCAAGTTCGACCGGCGAGCCGAACTTCTTCCAAGCTTCCTGGCCATCGCAGACGGAACGATTCCAATAGCTGATGCGCATTCCGAACGTTTCGGCGCGCCGGCCCAGCGCTCTGCCGATCTGGCCGAGGCCGAGAATGCCGAGCCGCCTGCCCTTCAAACTCGCGCCCAGCGCCGGCTTCCCGCCAGAAGCCCAATCGCCTCTGCGCATGAAGCGGTCCCCCTCGGTGACGCGCCGCAGCACGCCAAGGATCAGCGCCATGCCCATATCGGCAACATCGTCGGCGAGAACGCCGGGCGTTGTCGACACATGGATGCCACGTGACCGCGCAAGCTCCAGATCAACCTTGTCCGTCCCCACACCGTTGATCGCCACGAGCCCGAGCGCGGCAAGCCTGTCGAACCATTCGCGCGAAAGCCCTGTGCCGCCGCCCGTGACCACGGCGCGAATCGCCTGCGGCTTCGCCTCGATGCGCGCCCGGTCCCTTTCCAGGCCGAGGCGATGGACGTCATAGGATTCATCGAGGCGCGCCTCAATCTCGTCGAGCATCGGCTCGACCAAAATGATCGCTTGTTTCAACTCATGAACTTCCTCGAAATGGCACGACCGGTCAGTGCCCGGAAATCTGTCCGAGAAAGTTGCGGGTGCGCTCATGCCTGGGATTGGCGAAGAACTCTTTCGGATTGCCAGTCTCCACGATCTCGCCTTTGTCCATGAAGATCACGCGGTCGGCGACCTGCCGGGCAAAGCCCATTTCATGGGTGACGACGAGCATCGTCATACCTTCCTCGGCGAGGTCGATCATGGTGTCCAGCACCTCCTTGACCATTTCCGGATCGAGCGCCGAGGTCGGCTCGTCAAAGAGCATGATCTTGGGGTTCATGCACAGCGCCCGGGCAATGGCGACGCGCTGCTGCTGCCCACCGGACAATTGGGCAGGGTATTTCTCGGCCTGTTCGGGAATATGCACGCGTTCGAGATATTTGCGCGCCGTCGTCTCAGCTTCGGCTTTCGATGCGCCGCGTACCTTCACGGGAGCCAGCGTGCAGTTCTCCAACACGGTCATATGCGGAAAAAGGTTGAACTGCTGAAACACCATGCCGACATCGCGCCGCACCTGCTCGACGTTTTTCGGCCCGGCCGTGAGTTCGATCCCGTCGACGAAGATCCGCCCCTTCTGGACCGATTCAAGCTGGTTGATGCAGCGGATCAAGGTTGATTTGCCCGAGCCCGAAGGCCCGCAGATGACGATCTTTTCGCCGCGCGCCACCTCGAGATCGATGTTCTTGAGCGCGTGGAACTTGTCGTACCATTTGTCGACGCCTTCCATCTGCACGGCGGGCATGCCCGCCCGGGCGACATCGCCCGGGCCATGTGCTTCAGAGATGGCGTTCATCGCGAAACCCCGCTTTGCATAAGCTATTTCGCGGTCTTGGCGACGAATTCGGGCAATGGCGCGTCGAGCCATTTCTCATGAATGGCGTTCAGTTCGCCGCTCTCCTTCTTGCGGGTGAGGAAGTCGTTGATATACGCCATGAACTCGTCCGCACCCGGACGAGCCGCAATCGCCTGGCTTTGCTGGCGTAGCGAGAATTTCGGCTCGAAGCGGCCCGGCGCAACTTTCTGGATCTGGGCGATGACGGTGTTTGATGCGCCGATCAGTGGTACCTGGCCCGAAATTAGCGCCTGGACCGCGGCCGCGTCATCATCGAAACGCTGGATCTTGGCGTCGTCGGGCGCGATCTCGGTAATCGCCGTATCCTGCGTGGAAGCGCGCGCCACGCCGACATTCTTACCGGAGAGACCGGCGGCGTCGTCGACCCCGACGTTGACGTCGCCGACGACGAAAATTTCGATGCCGGCATAAGGCTGCGAGAAAGCGACCTGCTTGGCGCGCTCCTCTGTGATGCCGAGTGATGCGACCAGGACATCGACCTGATTGGAAATCAGATACGGAATGCGGTTCGGACCGGTAACCGGCACGATGTTGGCGGTGACGCCGAGATCCTCAGCCAACAGCTTGGCGACATCCGCGTCATAGCCGTCCGGGTTGCCCTGCTCGTTGATAATGCCGAATGGCGGGAAGTCGACCAGCATGCCGATGTTGATCGATCCACGCGCCTTGATCTCCTCTGTGGTCTGGGCCGAAGCCCCCGAAAGGGCGAGCCCGGCGAGAAGCGCCATGCTGGCTGCGATCGCAGCAGTCTTTTTGAAGATGTTCATGTCTTTCCCTCCTTGTTGAATCTGGTCGGCGCTTCAGCGCCGCGTTGCCACGGCAAAGCGCCGTTCCATCCGACGGGCCAGGATCGACAAGGGCCAGCAGAGGATGAAATAGAGCGCCGCGACGAGGCCGAACACGGTGAACGGGTCAAAGGTCGCGTTGTTGATGATCTGCCCGGCGCGCGTCATCTCGACGAAGCCGATGATCGAAGCGAGCGAGGTGCCCTTGATAAGTTGGACGAGGAAGCCGACCGTCGGCGCCACGGCGATCTTGGCGGCCTGCGGCAACACGATGGATTTCATCCGGTCGTAGTAGCGGAGTCCGAGCGCCCAGGAGGCTTCCGACTGGCCAACCGGTACGGCCTGGATGCAGCCTCGCCAGATCTCGCCGAGAAAGACGCTGGCATGCAGGGTTAGGGCGATGGCGGCCGCGAGCCACGGATTAATGCCGACGCCGAAGATGTTCAGGCCGAAGAAGACGAGGAAAAGCTGCATCAGCAGCGGCGTGCCCTGGAATAGCCGGATGAAGCCGAGCGCCGCATAGCGAAGCGGCGCGACCTTCGAGACCCGGGCGAGCGCGATCAACAGCCCGCCGACGGCGCCGCCGGTGAAGGCCACGACCGAGAGCGCCAGCGTCCACTGGACAGCGAAAAGGATGAACAGGAACTCGTTGATGCCGAAGGGACGGATCACGGCGCCTCTCCTACCGGCTCAGCGGATAATTGAAGGCGCGACGCTGAACGAGCGCGAACAGGCCTGAGAAGCCGATCGACAGGAGGAAATAGATCGCAGTGATGACGATGTAGACTTCGAAAGCGGCGAAGGTCCGGGACTGGATGTCGTTGCCCGCCGCCGCGAGGTCGGTCGCGGAAATGACCGAGACGACGCTGGAGGTCAGCATCAGATAGATGAACTGGCTGGTCAGTGCCGGATAGATCGTCCTCAGCGCCGGCTTCATGATGATGTAGCGAAAGATCTGGCCGCGCCTGAGGCCGAGCGCGATGCCGGCTTCCACCTGTCCTCTGTGGATCGATTCTATCCCTGCGCGGATGATTTCGGTCGCATAGGCGCCGACGTTGACGGTGAGCGCTACCAACGCAGCGACATTCGGCGTCATGCGTATGCCGACCGCAGGCAATGCGAAAAAGATGAAGAATATCTGGATGAGGAAGGGCGTATTGCGGATGATCTCGACATAGGTGTCGACCGCCCAGCGTAGGGGCGCCGGGCCCGCCGTCTTGCCGACGGCGCAGACAATGGCGACCACTGTTCCCAGCAGCATGGCGCCGAAGGAGAGTTGGATCGTCATCCATGTCCCCGCCAGCAAGTGGTCGAAATTGGCGAAGACTGGCGCGAAATTGAACTCGTAACCCAAGTTCGGACCCTCCCGAGCCGCCCGTGAAGGTGGCTTGCGAGCCGACCCCCGCCGCCCGTTTAGATCGATCTAAGAGAAAACCGGACGGAGGTCAAGCTTGGGAGGGCGCGGGTCCGCACGACCTGCGCAGCACGAAACGGGTGGGTTCGATTTCGTGTCGGAACTCTGCGTCGGGCTCGCTGATCCTTCGCAGCAGGAGCCTGGCCGCGCTCTGGCCGACCTTGAAAGGTTCCGTCGCCACCGATGCGAGCGCCGGGCGGATAAGGTCGGCTTCGGCGACATCGTCGAAACCGACGAGCGAGACGTCGCGGCCGATTTCCACCCCAAGGTCACAAAGGCCCCGATGAAGGCCGAGCCCCACCACGTCGTTAAAGCAGATCAAGGCGGTAGGTGGATCCGGGCGGTGCATGATCTCCAGCGCCGCCGCCCGCGCCGCCCGGTGGGTGAGTTGCAGTTCGAGCACAAATAGCGGCTCGAGCCCGCCGCCATCCATCGCCGCCAGGAAGCCCTCCAAACGATCAGTCCGCCCTGAGTGCTCCCGGTTCCCGTTGATGAAGGCGATGCGCCTGTGGCCAAGGGCGATCAGGTGGTTCGTCGCCTCCAGCATGCCACCGCGGTAATCGGTTCCGGCATAGTCGCTCACCGTGTCCCGGACGAAGCGGAGCGCCTGTACAAGCGGCATGCCCCATCTCGCGGCGTCCTCGACCAACGCCTTTTCGGTCCCCTCCGCCGGACATACGATCAAGCCATCGACGCCGTGCTCGCGCATGCGCCTGATGAAGCCGTTCTGCTTTTCGACGTTCTCATTCGAATTGGCTAGGACGACGGCGAGGCCGGCTGTCTCCAGCGCCGCCTCGATGCCGGCCAGAAGCACCGCGAAGAACGGATTGGTGAGATCAGGAACGATGACGCCGACGGTGCGGCTGCGCGACGCCCGCATCCCGGCCGCACCGAGATTGTAGACATAGCCGAGTTCGACCATGGCCGCCTCGACCCTCTTGCGCGTGGCCGCACTGACGAGGGAACTTCCGCGCACCACCAGCGAGGCGGTCGCTCTCGAAACGCCTGCTTTCTGGGCAACATGGAGAAGTGTCGGGCGCTTCATCCCACTCTACACCGGCGACCATCGCTCATTGGATCGGTCCTCTTTTGGATCGATCTAACAATATAACCGGCATGCGAGTCAGTAAAGGCTCGACGGAGAATGTCGAGAAGAGGCGCGACCTGACCTACAGCCTCACTGTACGCAATGTCTGGTTTTTGCTAGCGGCAAATGCGCCCTCTACGACCGACATCGGGCGCAAAGCGGTCGCCCGTCGCGGAGTTCCCGGACGTCGCTCTTGGGTCATCACTTCGCGCGTTCGGAAAGGATTCGACCCGGCGCGCCTTCGCCCCGATGTCAGCGTCGCTACCGAGACATCCGTATCGGTCAGGCTGAAGTTTCAATGGATAGTGGCGAAGTGCACTGTGACTGGCGCGCTGGTACCCTCTGCATCGTAGAACGTTCTCATGATTGATGCTGTCGCTTACGTCTCCCAGCGTCCAAGATGACGGACCGCGGCACGGATGAGGCGTCGGTGATGCCGGTCAGCGCCATTGCGGTGTCGAGCTCGTCATAGAGAAGCTGAAGCGCCTTCGTGACGCCTGCCTCTCCGAAGGCGCCAAGGCCATAGAGATAGGCGCGGCCGATGAAACAGGCCCGCGCGCCGAGGCCCAAAAATTTAAGCACGTCGAGCCCGGAACGCACGCCGCTGTCGGCGAATACTTCGGTGCGGTCGCCGACGGCCTCGACGATGTCGGGCAGGATCGAGGCCGTCGCGCCTGCGCCATCCAGTTGCCGCCCGCCATGGTTGGAGACCAGCACTGCGTCCGCGCCGGCATTGATCGCCAGCCTCGCATCTTCCGGATCGAGTATCCCTTTCAGGATGAGCTTGCGCGGCCAGAGTTTTCGCACCCACTCGACCGTCTTCTGGTCATAGGACGGGTCGAGCTGATCCTTCACCAGCTCAGCCATTTCCCTGATGTGGGAGGGGTCCACGCGGCCGGCATAGTTGCCAAAGCTCCATCGTTTCGAATGTAGCATCGCAATCGCCCAGGCCGGGTGCGAAATGATGCTCCATACGTTCGAGGGTGTGAGCCGAGGCGGGATGCCAAGCCCGTTGTGCACGTCGCGATAGCGCGTGCCTTCCACGTGCAGGTCCATGGTGAGGATCAGCGCCGAGCAGCCGGCTGCCCTGGCGCGATTGATCATCTCTTCGGAGAAGCCCCGGTCGCGTGTGATGTAGAGCTGGAACCAGAAGGGCTTGTCGACCGCCCCGGCGACATCTTCGAGCGAGAGCAGTGCGTTGCTCGACAGGCTGAACGGAATACCGAACGCCTGTGCCGCGCGGCACGACAGGATCTCGCCGTTCGACCAGACGGCGCCGCACATGCCGGTCGGGGCGATCGCAACCGGCATCTTTACCGGCTCGCCGAGCATGGTCGTCCCGAGCTTGCGATTGGACACGTCAAACATCACGCGCTCGCGCAGCCTTATGGCGTCGAGCTCTGCCCGGTTGGCGTGCAGGGTCAACTCGGCGAATGAGCCGTTCTCGACATATTCCATGAACGGTTTTGGCACGCGGCGATGGGCACGCCGGCGCAGGTCCTCGATGCTGGCGATACTATCGGGAGGCTTCCTCATAATTCCCCCCGTGAGGCTAGAGTCTTGATCCGGTCGGCGATGCGGCAGGCAAGCGCCTGGATGGTGAGCGACGGGTTGACCCCGCCGCAGGTCGGAAACAGGGAACCGTCGCAGATCCAGAGGTTCGGGACGTCCCAACTGCGGCCGTCGGCATTCACGACCGAAGTCGCCGGATCGCTGCCCATCCGGCATCCTCCCAGCAGATGGCTGGTGTCCTTGCTCTCCCAGAGGTCGCGCCCGCCCGCCGCCTCGAGAAACTGCGCCATGGTGCGTTTCGAATGCTCGATCAGGCGGCGGTCATTGTCCGAATAGGAGAACAGCACACGGGGGATCCGAAGACCGTACTGATCTTCTTCCTCGGCCAGTTCCACCCTGTTTTCGGGACGAGGCTCAGTTTCGCCTACCGGGACCAGGCCAGCCATATGGTTGTACTTGCGCATTTCCTGTTGGAGCGCACTGCCCCATAGGCCGCGATTGGTGGTCACGATCTGGGCCCAGGCGCGCGGCAGCGGCCCTTGGCTCATGAAGGCGTAGCTGCCCGGAAAGTCCTTGTCCTCGTCGTGGTAGTTCCAGTGCTCGGTGACCGCCATGTTGGGCGGACCCTTGTACCAGCGGACCTCCTCCTCGAACGTGGCCCACACGCCGGGACCGGAATGCGTCATTAGATGCGTTCCGACCAGCCCGCTGGAATTGGCGAGCCCTTGCGGGAACTGGCGGCAAGCTGAGTTGAGGAGCAGGCGCGGCGTCTCGATCGCGTAGCCCGCGACGACGACGTTGCGGGCGTGCTGGAAGTGCCAGGAACCTTCTCGTTGAAATTCGAGCCCGCGCACGCGCCCGTTCGGCGCCAGGGTGATGCGCCCGACCATCGCCATGTCGCGTATCTCGGCCCCGGCTCTCAAGGCGCGCGGGATCCAGGCGACGAGCACGCTCTGCTTCGCATTGGTCGAACAGCCGAAATTGCAGAAGCCGCGATAAACGCAGGGCGGCGACTTGCCTCGCGGCGCCGACACGGTGGCCAGGGGCACCGACGACCATTCAATGCCGAGCCGTTCGGCCCCGCGCGCAAGCACCAGTCCCGCCGCATTCACCGGATGTGCGCGATAGGGGTAGCGTCGGCGCTTGCCGCCCCAGGGATAGTTGACCGGTCCCGAGACCTTCAGTGCCTCTTCGACTTCCTCGTAATAGGGTGCCACCTCTTCATAGGAGATCGGCCAGTCGAAGCCGTAGCCGAGCCGGCTACGAGCCTTGAACCACTCTGGCCGCCACCGCAGCGAAATCATACTGAAATGGATCGTGGAGCCGCCGACGCCGCGCCCCGAATTGTTGCCGCCGAGCGCGATCGGATCGGCTCCGCCGGTGATCCGATCGTCCGTCCAATAGAGCTTCTGCTGTTCGGCCTCGTCGGACGCGAACTCGTCGAGCGGCCGCCAGAACGGCCCGGCATCGAAGGCAACGACGGAGAAACCCGCTTCTGCCAGCCGGGCGGCGAGAGTGCCTCCGCCGGCACCCGTGCCGACGATCGCGAAATCGACTGTCTCGTGGTCAGCATGGCAACGCATCGGCACCCAGCCGTCGCGCCTGAAAACGTCCGGCGCCCGCCCGTTGCGTGCGCGGGGAAGCTCCGCCGTCATGCTCGCTTGGCTTCCCAGGAATCCCGTTCGTCGAAGCCGAGGCGGACATAACCACGCGGCGATGCAGGCCCGCCAAAACCGATCTCACTCCATGCATCGGGGTAAGAATAGTAGATGTCCGCGGCCGTCTTGAGCAGGACGTGCGTGAAGAAATGGGCCGCCGGCACCGGCCACTCGGCGAGAACCTCGCCAAGCTGCACGTTCCGAAGCAGACGATCCTGCTCTGTCTTCGACATTCCGGAAAACCCGCCCGGCCCGGTAAGAGCAGCCTCCGCGGCCAGCGCTGCCAAACCTTTTCGCCACGTCTCCCGCAGCGGTGGCAATCCGTCGAGCCGGTAGCCCTCGCCCTGGTTCCGGTTCAGCATGTCGTCGATCCAGGGCGTGATCGGAATGGGACGGCTCCGCTCGGGCTGCGGCAGCAAGCGCGCCAGGACGAGGTCGAGAAGCCGAACTTCATCCGGGGACAGGAAGCATATCGGCGGCACCTCCTCCAGCCGGGCGGCGATCACGCTGCGGGTCAGGTCGTCGAATGACGGCGTGTCCCATTTCGCGAGCACGTCGTAGCGGGCATAGGACGCCCCAGCCGTGGCGTTGCCCCGCAGGTCTCCGTTTCGCGCCCTTGGGAGATGGGTACGGAGCGATCTTCCATAGCGAGTGAGGTGCATCGGGTTCATTCGGCTGCGCGGCCAACCTCCCGGCCCTGTCCAAGCAAAAGCAACTTCTGTGGGCGCAGTTCCGGGCGTTCACATCAACGCGATATTCTTTGAAGGCCGCCCCCACCCGATTAGATGGATGGGGACCAAGCGATCCAATTGCCTTTTGGCGCAGCAGGAGTGCGGGTCATCGCCAGCTTCATGTTCTGCACCGGCATCGAGAACAGTTGCCCGACAATCGACGGCGGCCTGACCCGCATCGACGAGTATGAGAGCTGCGGCTTCTACGAACGCTGGCGCGAGGATTTCGAGCTGGTCGAGGAACTGGGCATCCACTTCCTGCGCTACGGCCCGCCGATTTACCGGACGCTGATCGGGCCCGGAAAGTTTGCGTGGGAGTTCGCCGACGAGACCATGGCGGAACTGAAACGGCGAAACATCGTGCCGATCGTCGACCTCTGTCATTTCGGCGTGCCGGACTGGATCGGCAACTTCCAGAACCCTGATTTCGCGGAGCAGTTCAGGATCTATGCGGATGCTTTCGCGCGGCGTTTTCCGTGGGTGCAGCTCTACACCCCGGTCAACGAGATGTTCATCTGCGCTGCCTTTTCAGCCAAGCATGGTTGCTGGAACGAGCAGTTGACCACCGATCGGGCGTTCGTCACCGCCCTAAAGCACATCGTCAAAGCGAACGTGCTGGCGATGCGCGCAATCCTGGAGATTCGGCCCGACGCGATTTTCGTCCAGAGCGAATCCTCGGAATATTTCCACGCTGAGAGCCCGGACGCGATCAAGCCGGCCGAGATCATGAACTCGATGCGATTCCTGTCTCTGGATCTGAATTACGGCAAGCGCGTCGATTCCGAGATGTACGAGTACCTTCTCGACAATGGAATGACGCGAGACGAGTATCACTTCTTTTTAACGAACCACGAGCGCCATAGCTGCCTGCTGGGAAACGACTATTACATCAGCAACGAGCACCGCGTGAGTGAAGATGGCACCACCCGCTCCTGTGGAGAGGTGTTCGGATACAACGAGATCACAAAGCAATATTACGATCGCTACCGCATTCCGGTCATGCATACCGAGACCAATCTCGACGAGGGTCCTAATGGAACCGAAGCTGTCGACTGGCTCTGGAAGGAGTGGGCGAACGTGCTGCGCGTGCGGAACGACGGCGTGCCGATCGTCGGCTTCACCTGGTACTCGCTGACGGACCAAGTCGACTGGGATTCCGGATTATGTTTCCGCGAAGATCACATCAATCCGCGCGGGCTGTTCGACCTCGATCGCAAGATCCGCGCAGTGGGCAAGGCCTACAAGCAGTTGATCGCCAACTGGCGCGACGTCCTCCCGACCCAGAGCGTCTGCCTGACGGTACCGGTGATTGAACCGCGCAAGGCCGAAGGCGAGCAGGCGCAAGACCAGAAATCGCGGGCCGGGAAGATGCGGAAGGCGGCGGCGAAGGGGCCCGCCGTACCACTCCAGGACTGAAGTTCAGCACCGACAAGACGAGGAAGATGGCGGCCGGTCGCGCATCAACTTTTGGTCATGTCGGAAACCAGCGTACGCCACGGGGTTCCTCCCCGGAAAGCGATTACAGCGGGAGTCATGCGCCATGAGCCAGACCGTCGGCGATTTTCTTTGGGAGCGGCTGCATCAATGGGGCGTCCGCAGGGTCTTCGGGTATCCGGGAGATGGCATCAACGGGCTGCTCGGGGCGTTGCAGCGCGTCGAAGACAAGTTCGAATTCGTCCAGGTGCGGCATGAGGAGATGGCGGCCTTCATGGCCTCGGCGCACGCCAAGTTCACGGGTGAGCTCGGCGTATGCATCGCGACCTCCGGCCCGGGCGCCTCGCACCTGCTGACCGGGCTCTATGATGCGCGGCTGGACCACATGCCGGTCCTCGCCATCGCGGGCCAGCAAGCCCGCACGGCGATCGGCGCGCACTACCAGCAGGAACTCGATCTAACCTCGATGTTCAAGGACGTCGCCGGTTCCTTCATCGGCGTTGCGACCGTCCCGGCGCAGGTGCGGCACCTGGTAGATCGCGCAGTCAGGATCGCCATAGGCCATCGACGTGTGACGGCGCTCGTCTTCCCGAACGACATGCAGGAGGTGCCGATGGAAGAACCGCCGCGCAAGCATGGGGCGGTGTTCTCGGGCGTCGGCTGGTCTCCGCCCGTCGTCATGCCGAGCGCGTATGACCTCCAGCGTGCGGCCGACATCCTAAACGCCGGCAAGAAGGTGGCCATCCTGGTCGGCGCGGGCGCCAGGCACGCGAGCGACGAGGTGATCGCGGTCGCCGACCGGCTCGGCGCGGGAGCCGCAAAAGCCTTGCTCGGCAAGCAGGTGCTGCCCGACGATTTGCCATGGGTAACCGGCTCCATCGGCCTGCTCGGCACAAAACCGAGCTACGATATGATGATGGGCTGCGACACACTGCTCATGCTGGGGTCGGGCTTCCCCTATTCCGAGTTCCTGCCGAAGGAAGGTCAGGCGCGCGGCGTTCAGGTCGACATTGATCCGGGCATGCTTTCGATCCGCTATCCCATGGAGCTCAACCTCACGGGCGACGTCCGCGAGACCCTAACCGCCTTGCTGCCTTTGCTCGAGCAGAAGCAGGACATGGACTGGCGCGAGGAGATCGCCGGCTGGGTGGCGGACTGGTGGCAGACCCTCGACGATCGGGCGCATGCCGAGGCGAACCCCGTCAACCCGCAGCTTCCCTTCTTCGAGCTCAGCCCGCGCCTGCCCGATGGCGCCATCCTGACCAGCGATTCGGGCAGCTGCGCCAACTGGTATGCGCGCGACCTCAAGATACGGCGGGGGATGATGGCATCGCTGTCGGGCGGGCTCGCCTCGATGTGCGCCGCAGTGCCCTATGCGATCGCAGCAAAATTCGCCCACCCGGACCGCCCGGTCATCGCGATGGTGGGTGATGGTGCCATGCAGATGAACAACATGGCCGAACTCATCACTGTCCGCAAATACTGGGAGAAGTGGTCCGATCCACGCTTCATCGTCATGGTGCTCAACAACCAGGACCTGAACCAGGTCACCTGGGAGCAGCGGGTCATGGAAGGCAATCCGAAATTCCTCGCGACCCAGCAGATCCCGGACGTGCCTTATCATCGCTTCGCCGAGATGATCGGCTTCGAGGGCATTTTTGTCGACAAGCCGGACGAGGTCGGGCCTGCCTGGGACCGGGCGCTTGCCGCCCGCCAGCCGGTGGTGCTCGAGGTCAAGACCGATCCGGAGGTGCCGCCGCTGCCGCCTCACATCAGCTTCGAGCAGATGCGGAACTTCATGTCCATGCTGATCAAGCGCGATCCCGAGGAAGGTTCGGTCATCAAGGAAACGGCGCGGCAGGTTCTGAGCAGCGTCCTGCCGGGCGACTGAGATGGGCCGGGCGCCGTTAGACGGCGGCGATGCCCCAGCACGCATGATCGCCGGCGGAACCGCGCTGCTGGCCGCAGCAGTGCTCGCGGATAGTGCCCTGGAGCACTACAGGGGTTCCTTCCGCAACCCCTTCATGGTCGCACCACTTGCCGCGGCAAGCGCGGCTCTCGCAACGAGCATCCGAAGAGTCATCGGAAGAAAGACAACATCCGGCAGGACCGAGTACATGGCGGCCATGCTGACCGGCGCGGCCGGGCTTGGTTTCCACCTCTGGAACGTAGTCAAGCGGTTGGGCGGCTTCAACTGGAGCAACGTCTTCTATGGTGCACCGCTCGGCGCGCCCGCGGCACTGCTGCTCGGCGGGCTTCTGGGGGAGACCAGCGCAGCTCTGGAGCTTTCGGGAGGACAGCCTGGTCCGATGTCCGTGGCCTCGGGCCGGCCGCTCGGCCTCATTGTCGCGGTCGGGCTGGCAGGCACTGTCGGGGAAGCCGGTGTGCTTCACTTCCGGGGCGCCTACCACAACCCGTTCATGTGGGCGCCGGTGTCGTTGCCGCCGCTCGCGGCGCTGTCTTTGGCGCGCGACGCCATTGAAGGCGAAGCACGGCCCCAGACGCGATATCTGTTGGCCGCGACCGCGGCGCTCGGCATCGCCGGCGTCGGCTTCCACATCTATGGCGTCCACCGCAATATGGGCGGCTGGTACAACTGGCGGCAGAACATCCTCGCCGGGCCGCCGATCCCGGCGCCGCCGGCCTTCACCGGGCTGGCGCTGGCCGGTCTCGCGGCGCTCATGCTTCTAGAACGCGGCCGTGGCTGATCTCTGACAAGACTGTCCTGCTCGTAACTCGACAGGCGACAGACAGGTCTTCCTGAGCATTCTCCAGGGCGGCCGAACGCCCGCGCGCGACTTTTACGATCCAACAAGTTCCCGCCGAATACGTCGACACGGCCGAGCCGTGTAAACATATACTGAACCTCAGCTCCGGGCAGGGTGCGATGAAGAAGCCGGGCGTCCCTGCCCAACCTCTGCAACAGTGAGTGATCGGGAGATTCCACGCCGGAACATCGGACCCGTTGGAATATTGGGATCATCATGGATCTCCGCAGAGCAGTAGCCGCGGTAGCTCTACTCGATGGGGCATCTGCTGCCGACGCCGTCGAGCGGGCTAGCCATCCCATGTACACCCTGCAGGGCGAGGGAATGCGCGGCGCGGTGATGGCGAAACTCATCTGGGGTTTCTCCGCGGTCTCCATTTCCGTAGTGGTCATCATCGGAATGCTGGTGCTGATCGGCAGCTGGCGCTCGCTCCGCACCGGGGTGGCCTCGTTTGAAGGAACCCTCCCGCCCCTTTCTCGCGGTGAGAGGGACGCCATGCCCTGGATCTATGCCGGGCTGATCGTGACGACGATCACGCTTGCGGTGCTCGCCGTCTGGACGATTAGCTCCATGGTCTCGATCGGCCGCCCGCCGAAGGAACCGCCTTTAACCATCGAAATCACCGGCAACCAATGGTGGTGGCGCGTCCGCTACGAGCCGCAGGGAGACCAGTCACGCATCTTCGTAACGGCCAACGAGATTCACATCCCGGTAGGCGAACCCGTCCGAGTTCGTCTGATCTCCAACGACGTTATCCACTCCTTCTGGGTTCCCGCGCTGACCGGAAAGACGGACCTCATTCCCGGCCGCATCAACGAGACCTGGATCGAGGCCGACAAGCCGGGCGTCTATCGCGGCCAATGCGCGGAGTATTGCGGCCAGCAGCACGCCCATATGGCGCTAAGCGTGTTCGCCGACCCGCCGGACAGGTTCCAGGCGTGGTGGGATGGACAACTCAGGCCCGCGGGGGGCCGCAGCTATCTTCAGTCGCTCCGATAGGAGGGGCAGGTGTCGGTAACCACCTACGAGGAACAGCCGAAAGTCGAGCGCCGATCTGATCGGCTTGCGGAAAGACTGCAGCGGATCTGGGAAACCAAGCCCGGCCTGTACGGATGGATCTCGACCGTCGACCACAAGCAGATCGGCATCCGCTACATCGTGACCGCCTTCGCCTTCCTGGTGGTCGGCGGGGTCGAGGCGCTGATCATGCGGGTCCAGTTGGCGCAGCCGGAAACGCGTCTAGTCACGCCCGAGGTCTACGACCAACTCTTCACGATGCACGGCATCACGATGATCTTCCTCTACGGCCTGCCGATCCTGTCGGGCTTCTCGAACTATCTGTTTCCGTTGGTCCTCGGCTCGCGCGACATGGCTTTTCCTCGGTTGAACGCATTCTCCTACTGGGTCTATCTCGCCTCCGGCTTGTTCCTCTATTCGAGCTTCCTGACCGGCAGCGCGCCCAACAACGGCTGGTTCAACTACCCACCCTACTCGCTGCCCGAGTTCAACCCCGGCCCGAACATGGATTTCTATGCGCTAGGCATGATCCTGCTCGGCATCTCGACAACGGCCGGGGCCGCCAATTTCGTGATCACCGTCGCGCGCACCCGCGCAGTTGGCATGTCGCTCAACCGAATCCCGATCCTGGTCTGGGGGACGACCACCATCTCGGTGGGCAACCTGCTCGCCGTCCCCGCGGTCAGCCTCGCCTTCTTCCTCCTCTGGCTCGACCGGCAGTTCGGCACGCACTTCTACGATGCCTCGGGAGGCGGGAGGCCACTTCTTTGGCAGCACCTGTTCTGGATGTTTGCGCATCCCTGGGTCTACGTGATCGTGCTGCCGGCCATGGGCATGGTTTCCGACGGGCTGCCGATCTTCTGTCGGCGGCCGCTGGTCGGCTACACGCTGGTGGTGCTCGCCACGATCACGACGATGGTGCTCGGCTTCGGCGTGTGGGTCCACCACATGTTCGCCACTGGACTGCCGTACATGCTGCTGTCGGTCTTCAGCGGCTCCTCCCTCATCATTACCGTGCCCAGCGCAGTCGCGGTCTTCGCCTGGGTGGCCACCATCCTGGCTGGAACGCCGGTGATCACCACCGCCTTCCTGTTCTTCGCCGCCTTCGTCGTCATGTTCGTCGTTGGGGGCGTCTCCGGGGTGATGACCGCATCGATGCCCGCGGACCTCCAGCTTCACGACACCTACTTCGTGGTGGCGCATCTGCACTACGTGCTGATCGGGATCAACGTGTTCGGCGTGCTCGGCGCGCTCTATATGTGGTTCCCGAAGATGTCTGGCCGCATGCTGGATGAGAAACTCGGCCGCTGGAGCTTCTGGCTCATCTTCATCGGTTTCAACGTTGCCTTCCTGCCGATGCACTGGACGGGCCTGCTCGGTATGCCACGGCGCGTCTACACCTATCCGATCGAAGCCGGCTGGGGGACGGTGAACCTGATTACCACCATCGGCACATTCGTCCTCGCGGTGGGTTTCCTGATGCTGTTTGTAAACGTCTTTGTCAGCCTTCAGCGTGGCCGGATCGCCGGGCCCAATCCCTGGGACGGGCCAACCCTCGAATGGGCGACCTCGTCGCCGCCCCCGCCCTACAATTTCGCAGTCCTGCCGGTGGTCGCAAGCCGCCATCCCCTTTGGGAGAATCGTCTCCGGGAAGGCACGGGCGAATCCTCGCTGGATCGCGGAATCGTGCTCGACAACGGCAAGGAGATCATCGCCACCACGGCCATCGACGCCGAGCCCGACCTGATTCTGAAAATGCCGGACGACGACCCTTCGCCTTTCCTGGTCACCGTGTTCATGACGTTGGGGTTCGCCGGGCTGCTCCTTCACTGGTGGTGGCTGGCGGCAGCGGGCGGCTTGCTCACCCCGGTCGGCCTGATCGCCTGGCTGTGGCCGAGCGCGGAACTCGCCCAAACGGCGGAAGGGGTCCATGGCTGAAACGGTAGCGATAACCCAAATGCAGCCGCGCGCTCTGAACGAGCGGGTGATCATCGAGCGGCTCGCTGTCGGCAGCATCGACCGCAAGGCCTCCGGCTGGTGGGGCATGATGACCCTGATCGCCACCGAGGCCTCGCTCTTCGTATACCTGCTGTTCAGCTATTATTACCTGGCCCTCGAAAACGGCCGCAATTGGCTGCCGCCAGACCTTCCGTCCTTCAGGCTGTCCGGCCCGAACACCGTGCTCCTGCTACTGAGCAGTGTTGCCGTCCGGTTCGGCGAGAACGGCCTGCCCGGGTCTCGTGTGCAACTCGTCGGCGGGCTGCTCACCGGCTTTGCAATGGACGTTGGCTTTCTTGTCGTCCAGTATGTCGAATGGATGAACAAGGCCTTCGGGCCGTCCTCCAATTCGTATGGCTCGACCTATTTCATTGTGACGGGCCTGCATATGGCGCACGTCGCGGCCGGGCTCATCATCCTCGCCGTACTCGCGCTGTGGAGCGCGCTCGGCTATTTCGACGAGACCCGCTCCGCCCCCGTCAACATAGGCGCCATCTACTGGCACTTCGTCGATGTGGTGTGGCTGGCGATCTTCTTCACCTTCTACGTCACCCCGCGCCTGGATTGGTAGAATGGCCCAATCCTACGGCTTCGACATAGGCCATCCCGCGCCCGACCGCCAAAGAGTGAGCAGTTGGGCACTGGCGGTCGTGCTGGCCGGCGGCGCAACCGCATGGGGCCTGCAGATCTGCGCGATCAGTGCCCTTACCGGCGCCGCCTGCGCCATGGGCGGTGAAGTGGAATCTGGAGGAGCTTCGGTATCCGATTGGGCCACCACCGCGGCCAGCTTCGTCAATCTTGTCGCGCTGGCCATCGCGGTATTGGCGCTCATCGTCTCTTATATCGCCTTCCGGCGCACCGGGCCGGGCAGCGTCGAGCAGGGCGTCGTCGAAACCGGCGAAGGACGCACGCGGTTCATGGCGGTCTGGGGCATCTTCGCCAACATCCTCTTCATCGTGGCAATCGGCTTCAACACGATATCCGTTCTGTGGAGCGGACTCTGTCATCGCTGAGCTCACGCCTTCGGGTTCGGGCGATCGGCGCGCTGACTTGCTGCCGCGGACCGCGATGATGTGAGAGCCAAGGAGGCCCTGCTTTTCGAGGGCAGCGACGCACCGAAAGTGACGGTGTGCGAGCCGGTATGGTCAAACGTCGGATGACGGCTGCCGAAACGGTCGCGCGCCTCGAGAGAAGCCGTTCCCCATGACGGGTCTTTGTTGCGCGTCATGCGTTCATAGTGGGCTGTCGTTGGGCGCTGTTGTGGTTGGCGTAGTAGAGCTTGCTATCCGGCGATCAGTGAGCAGAAGGTCAGCCCAGGCCCGCGACGCTTTCTCCGCGCCCGTACCACCTATGTGACAATCGTCGTAGCGATCGACGTCGTCGAGCAGTGCGTCCGTATTCACGCCCTGCCTGAAGCCATCTCCGCTCCTGGACAAGGCCTGCTGAGCACGCACAATTGCATTGTCCGGAACATGCGTTTTGAAGCCCCCGTTGCTCGGCTCGAGGCACTTCGTAGCGACCGAAACGTAGATAGGAGCGTCAATGCCTTGCTGACGCAGCGTATCAGCCATAGACCGAAATCCCTCTTGATAGGCTTCCGTGCTCGTACCCTTGACGTAGTCGCTCTCCCCTTGAACCCATAGGACATCCGTCACGCGATAGCCCACATCTTGAAGCTGCCTAGCTGTCTCAACCAAAAGTCCGTTGAGATCGCCGCCTCGGCTCCATCGTGCAATCTCCGAGCCGGAAAACGCCTGGGATATGATGATGACGTTGTCGATCTCTCCCGATGCGATCAGCAAGTTTCCCAACTGCGTCCAATACTCTCCTCTCGCGTCCGTCGATCCGAGAAGCGGCGAAGCCGCGATAAAACATCGCTTTGCGAAGAAATTGATGACCCTCGCGCCATATGCCGATCTATTCCGCTGGCCCGTGTGATTTGAAGCATTAGACTGGCCGAGAACCAGCAAGACGGCGGTTCGCTTGGTCTGCTTCGGGCAGTCGACTGCGGTTTTCGTTTCGTCGGCAACAAGGCGGCCATTGTCTTCGAAGATGTAACGGCTTGCCTCTACGGCCTCGGTCCCGACGACCTGCTTCTTCAGCGCGGAAAGCTGAGGCCAAGGGAAGAAGTTGTGCCGTCCGCCGATTCCGCCGACCAAATAGATGGCAACCAACGCCACCAAGCCAAAGGTCCATTTTCTGCGCATCTGGCTACCCTCTGCGGGCCGGTCAGCTCAATCAGTTGCACAAGCGCGATGGGAAGGCCGTTTTTTCTCACGACTACGAGGGGTACGGCCCGCACCAGCCGGCCGCTGACCTAACTATACTAGGTATTTGGCACAAATATAGCGGAGTGTTTCCCGATCATCTACCCTGCCGGATATTCTTTTTACGGCTGAGTGCGAATAGCCTATCTGCTGAAGCCGAATGGCAAACAGATCCTCTGCTGGACTGCACCCTCAATGGTTCAGAGGAGGGCGCCCGATCCAGCCTATGACCGGAAGCCGTGCAGGTCCGAAGCTTCCGTTGGCCAACCGTCAGAAGAGTGCAGCGGAAACAATCGCATAATGGTTCCCGGTTTCATGTTCTCCGGTGCGCTATTTCCAATAATTGTCATTTAGCTTCCATCGCAGCAGGAACAGCGGTGGAATGATGCTTGTACGCGTGTCAAACTGTCGCCGGAACGTGCAACAGACGGCAAGAGGATTATTGTCTCGCTCTGATCACGGGCGCAAATCCTCTCGCCGCTGCGCGGAAGACGAGGTGTCGTCATGCCAGCAGCACCAGCCGATGCCTACGATGGCGTGAATCGAGGCGGCCAAGTCAAAACCAAGCTTCGAGGTCGCCCCGCAGGCAGACCGCACCGGAGCGGCTAGTGGACCCGACGCCGTTCCACGAGTTGCAACTGCAGACCCTAACCGACGAAGCCGTGCAGTCGCTGATGGTGCACCCGATTTCTCGCAGCGCATCCGCGCGGTCCTGCTCATGCTGGGGCCAAGTTGAATCAACGCTGGGGTAAAGCATGCCTGACGTTCGCACCGGGCGTACTCCGAAGCAGGATGCCATGCAGGTGGACCTTGCGCTGCAAGGCGGCGGTGCACATGGAGCCTTCACCTGGGGCGTTCTTGACCGGCTGCTGGAGGAGCCATGGCTGCGGATCGATGGCATCTCCGGCACGTCGGCCGGTGCGATGAATGCCGTGGTGCTCGCCGACGGCTATGCCGAGGGTGGGGCGGATGGGGCGCGGGCTACGCTCGAGGCGTTCTGGCGCAAGGTCTCGAATGCGGCCCGGTTCAGCCCCTTGCGGCGGGGTCCGCTCGACCTCCTGCTCGGCCGCTGGACGCTCGATCATTCACCTGCCTTCATTGCCATGGACCTGATGGCCCGCCTCTTCTCGCCCTATGACTTGAACCCACGCGGATACAATCCGCTGCGGGACATCCTGGCCGAGAGCATCCATTTCGATCGGCTGGCCGCGGGACCGATCAAGCTGTTCGTCACCGCCACCAACGTGCGCACCGGCCAGGGACGCGTCTTCCGCAACCGGGAGATCACGCCTGACGTACTCCTCGCCTCGGCTTGCCTGCCGACCCTGTTCCACGCCGTCGAGATCGGGGGCGAGCCCTATTGGGACGGCGGCTATTCCGGCAATCCCACCATTACCCCGCTTGTCCGCGAATGCACGTCGAAGGATATGATCCTCGTTCAGATCAACCCGGTCGAGCGCTCCGGCACGCCGCGGGCCGCACGCGACATCGTCAACCGGCTCAATGAGGTATCCTTCAACGCGGTGCTGCTCAAGGAACTGCGCATGATCGCCCTGCTGCGCAGGGTGGCCGATCCTGGCGGCGGCGAGGGCGCCATGTGGGCGGGCATGCGCATCCACCGGGTGGCGAGCGATCGGATGGTGGAACTCGGCTATTCCTCGAAGCTCAATGCCGAATGGGCGTTTCTCACCATGCTACGGGACAAGGGACGCCAGGCCGCGGAGGGTTTCCTGGCCACGGACGGACGGAACATCGGGACGCGCTCCACGCTCGACATCGACCGGCTGCTCGAGGGTGTGTAACCCATGGGCCTCTTCGGGATCCTGCTCGGCCTCGGCCTCCTCATCTGGCTCGCCTTCCGCGGCTGGAGCGTGCTGCTGCTCGCGCCCGCCGCGGCCCTGGTCGCGGCTGCACTCGCCGGCGAGCCCCTGCTGGCGAGCTGGACGCAGACCTTCATGGGCAGTGCCGCGCGCTTCCTAGCGCAGTTCTTCCCGCTGTTCCTGCTGGGAGCGTTGTTCGGCAAGCTGATGAACGACAGCGGATCAGTCACGGTAATCGCTGAGACCATCACGGCCCGGCTCGGCAAAGATCGGGCGATCCTTGCGGTGGTGTTGGCCGGCGCTCTGGTGACCTATGGCGGCGTCTCCCTGTTCGTCGCCTTCTTTGTCCTCGTTCCGATGGCGGAGGCGCTGTTCCGCGCCGCGAACATCCCGCGGCGGCTGATGCCCGCCGCGATCATCCTCGGCACCTCTACCTTCACGATGACAGCGCTGCCCGGCACGCCCGCGATCCAGAACGCGATCCCCATGCCCTTCTTCGGCACCACGCCGTTTGCGGCGCCAGGGCTGGGTCTCATCGCCGCCGCAGTGGTACTTGCGTTCGGCCTGTGGTGGCTAGGTCGAGCGGAGGCGGCAGCCCGCCGGGCGGGTGAGGGCTATGGTAGGGCTACGCCCATCACTCCCGATGCCGTGGCAAGCGATGGGATGGTGCGAGAGCGGGCGACCATTGCGCGCGAGTTCGACCCTGCGGAGATCGCGCACGGCCAGCCCAGTTCCAAGGCGCCATCAGCGCTTGAGGCGGGTCTGCCGCTGGTCGTGGTCATCACGGTCAATCTCCTGATGTCGCTGCTCGTTCTGCCGCGTCTCGATTTCTCGTTCCTGGCCGAGGAGCGATGGGGCGGCACCTCGCTGTCGGCGGTGGCCGGTGTGTGGTCGGTCGTAGTCGCCCTCGCCGCCGCGATCCTGGTGCTGGTCGTCCTCAACTACGGCCGCCTGCCGTCTCTGCGCGAGAGCATGGACGCGGGCGCCAATGCATCCGTGCTCCCGGCGGTCAGCATCGCCAGCCTGGTCGGCTTCGGTGCCGTGATCGCCGCCCTCCCCGCCTTCGCAGTGGTCCGGGACTGGGTGCTGACGATCGGAGGCGGGCCGCTCGTGTCGCTGGCGGTGGCAACGAACGTGCTCGCCGCGCTGACCGGATCCGCCTCGGGCGGTCTTACGATCGCGCTGGACGCCCTCGGCGAGACCTACATGAGCCTGGCCTCGCAACTCGGCATCGATCCCGCCCTGCTGCATCGCGTTGCGGTCATCGGCTCCGGCACGCTCGACATCCTGCCGCACAACGGCGCGGTCGTGACCCTGCTCGCCCTGTGCGACTCAAGCCACCGTGAAAGCTATTTCGACATCGTCATGGTCGGAATCGTCAACTCGCTCCTGGCGCTGGCGGTGGTGATCGTCCTCGGCTCGCTGTTCGGTTCGTTCTGAGAGCACCACCGCTGCGCTGCCGAGCACCCAGATTGCGTGCCCGCGGATTCGCAAACGCCTGGCCAAGAGGCATCTGCCATCAGGCTAACGGCCTAGACAAACCTCACCGTGGGCGCCGAAGAAGCAAATGCCGCCGCGTCGATTCGGCCCGCGGCGGGAAACCCGGTCCAGAAACCGAGAACGGACCCAGCCGTCGCGAGTATGCCGGGATTGAACACGGCACCAGCGACGGGACGAAGCGCAGCGCGTCACGTTCACCCGGTCTCCACCGCGCACGCGCCCAATGACGCGAAAGTCGCTGCCGGGCCCGGAATGCACATTTGTACTCCTGGTGACGACCGCTCGAGCCGCTTCCACAGGGGAGACCGCTATAGGTGTGATTGCTCCTGCCAAGGCGGTCAGGATGGCGAGTTGCTTCAGGTTCATCTCTTGCTCCTGTAGGGTTCGCCCGACCCCTCCAGGGCGTTTGTAGGTTATACCTGCCTCGGGCTCGTGCCTATGGGCTGGCGCAGTTGGGTGCTTTTTCTGCGGAAGCCCTTCCGCAGAGTGAAGTGATTTGAAGAATACTTGGATTCGGAAGCAGAAATCGATTGGCGCAGCAATGATATAGCTGCGCCCAAGCTCATCTTCTCCGGCGCGCTACTTGCTCTTCCGGCGCTACAGCTTATGGCGGGGAGCCATGTCTTCCCCAAATCGTGAAGGTCCGAACGATACGCGTGGCGATAAAGTTCGCCAGGATTTGATTTCAATTAAGGGCGTAGCACCCACAGGCCGCTACGGTGCGCGCAAATGTGAGATTGGAGTCCGGTGCCGGCGTGCCCGAACTAGGTCGCAACTTCGCTAGGCAATGTAACAGCTCGGTTTTGAAGTGACGGACGGGCGTTACCTGCCGGGCCGCTTGCCCGGCAAGTCGGCGCTTTCGGGTCCACCGTACACAGCCCCCGTTTTGCCGTCGCTCCCCAGTCGCACATGGTCCGCAGCATGCCCCGAATGACAAAACGAGAGGAAAACTGCCATGTATCGCGAGCACTTCCTGGGACAGATCCAATCGGGGCGCTGCGCGTCGAAGCTGCGCGCCAAAGCTGCCGCAACGGCTTTGGTCATCGCCGCCGCGGGGATTGGTTTTCCATCCGCTGTCCAAGCCCAGGCCATCAGCGAAGCGGAGGCGCGCGACATCGCCACCGACGCCTACGTTTATTTCTATCCGCTGGTGACCTTGGACGTAACTCGGAACCAATTCACCAACCTCGAACCCGGCAAGGTCGAGGGCCGTGGCCCGATGAACATGTTCAACAACGTGCCGACCTATCCGGCCGCCGATGACAAGGGCGTGGTCCGCTACAACTTCGATACGCTGTATTCGTCGGCCTTCCTCGACCTCACCAAGGAACCGATGGTGGTCTCGGTTCCTGACACCGGTGGCCGCTACTATCTCCTGCCGATGCTCGACATGTGGACGGACGTCTTCGCATCGCCGGGCTGGCGCACCACGGGAACGCAAGCGGGCAACTACCTGATAGCGTCGCCCGGCTGGCGGCCTGACCTGCGTGAGCGGTTCGACGAATTCCGGCTGCCCTCCGGGACGCAGCGCATCGATGCGCCGACGCCGATCGTGTGGATCATCGGACGCACCAAGACGGACGGCCCGGCCGACTACGACGCGGTCCACAAGATCCAGGCCGGGTACAAGGTCACGCCCCTGTCCGAATGGGGGAAGACCCCGAAGGCGCCCGAGGTGAAGATCGATCCGAGCATCGACATGAAGACGCCGCCCAAGGAGCAGGTCGATGCGATGCCGGCCGGCAAGTACTTCGCCTATGCGGCCGAAGTCCTGAAGATGGCCGGCCCCCATGTCACCGACGAGCCGATCATTGCACGCATGAAGCGGATCGGCATCGAGGCCGGCAAGAGCTTCGACATCGAGAAGGTCGATCCTGTCGCCAGAAAGGCCCTCGAAGCCGCGCCGCAGAGCGCGCGGACGCTCATGCAATGGAAGATGCCGACGCTGGCTCGGGTGGCAAACGGCTGGTCGATGAACACCGAGACCATGGGGGTCTATGGCAATTACTATCTCAAGCGGGCCATCATCGCGCAGCTCGGACTAGGGGCCAACCTGTCGGAGGACGCGATCTATCCATTCAACCTCGCTGACGACACGGGCAAGCCGCTGGACGGCGCGAACAAATATGCGATTCACTTCGAGAAGGGAGAGACCCCACCCGCTTCGGCTTTCTGGTCAATCACGCTCTACGACTCGGAGGGCTTTCAGGTTCCCAACAGCCTCAACCGGTTCGCGCTGAGCGGTTGGATGCCGCTCAAGCAAAATGCGGACGGCTCGCTCGACCTCTACTTGCAGAACGAGAGCCCCGGCACGGACAGGGAGGCCAACTGGCTTCCCGCGCCGAAGGGGCCGTTCAATGTGATGTTGCGTCTCTACGCTCCGCAGCCAGACGCCCTGACGGGCAAGTGGAATCCTCCGCCGGTCACGCGGATGGAGGCAGCTACTGGTTCGATTATGGAGTGATTCAACGCGCGTCGGATTACGTGCTCCGCGCCGAAAAAACGCGCCTCATGCGCTGCCGCGCGGCCCCAATTCGTCGCGCAAACAAACACTTACCCGGGCGGCGGCGGTCCTTTTCCACATCTGACGCAGGGTGTACCAACTTGCGACACCCGGACGAGCCGCCTCGAAGGATCTGTTAACCCTCGCTTCCTATTGCTCGGTCTCCCCCTTACCGGCGAGTCTCGAGTAAAGGTTCATGCGCTATCAACGAAACAACCTCTCGTACCTGGGTTCGCACGACGAAGGCGAAGCCCCCCGCCCCGAGATCCGGCGCAGTGCCGCACCGGAAGGCGCCTCCCACCCCGCCATCAACCAGGCCGAAGAGCGCAGGTCCGCGCAGCAGAAGCCCGACGTAGCGGACGGATATTTTACCCATTCGACTATGCAGGATCATTTCTATCTGGCGCCGAACGTGCGCTTCACGCGCACACCCGAAATAGAGATCGAAAAGCGCCGCTCGCCACAGACCGGAAACAGCGCCGAACCGCCGGAATCAAAAGCCGAGAACCCTCCTAGCCCGGCGCCTGTGGCATCGCAGGTTGCTTTTCCCGCCACTCCTGCCTCGCCGAAGCCGTCTGCGCCACAGGCCGTGCCGGCAACGCGGCAGCCCCTCCCACAAGCGGCCCAGCAGCAGGTGCGCAACGCGGCCGGCAGGCCCGAAGCACCGGCGGCGAGGATCGACAGATTTTCCGCGCCGAAATTGGTCGTGGCGACGGCGCAGGTCCCCGCGTCAGCGACTCCGGTGCCGATTGCCCGCCCGCAGATTGCCGCTCAAAGGGCTCATCCTGCAAACAGCCCTGCGCCAGCCGGAGGTGTCACCCGCAAGGCGGCGCCCTGGACCATGCTGTCGGACCATGTCTTCTTCGAACTGCTGCCAATGGTTGCAGTCGGGGAGCGGCCGCACGTGCCGGTGCCTGTACCGCGCCCGGTCGCGCCGGCGCCCGTCGCCTCTTCGCCAACGATTCGCCCGGCATACGGCGTCGAGATCAGGTCGCTCTACCGCGTTATCGACTGTAACGCCCCGCAAGCCGCACCTGCCCTGCCAGCCGCGGAGGCCCTACAGGCCCCCACTGAAAAAGTTGGGGAGCAGGCCGGTGCCCGCGCAGCCGACACCCTGAAGGAAGCTGAAGCTACGGCGGCGAAGGAAGGCCTCGTCCAGCCCGCAGAAGATGCTTCTGCGCCTATCCCGACCGAACCCGCCGCGGCACCCGTTGCGGGAAATCAGGCCATCGCCGAGTCGCCGAGGAAGGTGGAAGTCACCATGCCGCCTCAACCGGTGCGCGCGTCGGCTCGGCAGTTCGCCGTGGTCGGATCCCCAACCGTGGTCGAAGGCTACGAGTTCCCGTCCGTAGAACTCCTGCAGGAGCCGCCCTTGGGGCAGGGCTTCTACATGTCCCAGGAGCGTCTGGAGCAGAGCGCCGATCTCCTTGAGAGCGTGCTCGAAGACTTCAACGTCCGCGGCGAGATCATCCACGTCCGCCCCGGCCCGGTGGTCACGCTCTACGAATTCGCGCCTGCGCCGGGCATAAAGTCCTCCCGGGTGATCGGCCTTGCCGACGACATTGCCCGCTCCATGTCGGCCATTTCCGCGCGTGTCGCGGTGATCCCGGGCCGCAACGTGATCGGCATCGAACTGCCGAACGAGACGCGCGAGACCGTCTATTTGCGCGGCCTGATCGAGTCGGATCATTTCGTCAGCACCGGCTGCAAGCTGGCGCTCTGCCTCGGCAAGACGATCGGCGGCGAGCCGGTTATCGCGGACCTCGCGAAGATGCCGCACCTGCTGGTCGCCGGCACCACCGGCTCGGGCAAGTCGGTCGCCATTAACACCATGATTTTGTCCCTGCTCTACCGGCTGAGGCCGGAGGAGTGCCGGCTGATCATGGTCGATCCGAAGATGCTGGAGCTCTCCGTCTATGACGGCATCCCGCACCTGCTGACGCCCGTCGTCACCGACCCGAAGAAGGCCGTGACGGCACTGAAATGGGCCGTCCGGGAGATGGAGGACCGCTACCGCAAGATGGCGCGGCTCGGCGTGCGCAACATCGACGGCTACAACCAGCGCGCCGCGGTCGCCCGCGAAACCGGCGAACGGGTCTTCATGCAGGTGCAGACCGGCTTCGAGAAGGGCACCGGCGCGCCGCTCTACGAGGAGCAGGAGATCGATCTTGCGCCGCTGCCTTACATCGTCGTGATCGTCGACGAGATGGCCGACCTGATGATGGTCGCCGGCAAGGAGATCGAAGGCACCATCCAGCGGCTCGCCCAGATGGCACGTGCGGCCGGCATCCACCTGATCATGGCTACGCAACGCCCCTCGGTGGACGTCATCACCGGCACCATCAAGGCCAACTTCCCGACCCGCATCTCCTTCCAGGTGACGTCGAAGATCGACAGCCGCACGATCCTGGGCGAACAGGGTGCCGAGCAACTGCTGGGCCAGGGCGACATGCTGCACATGGCCGGCGGCGGACGCATCGCTCGCGTCCACGGCCCCTTCGTTTCCGACGCCGAGGTGGAGGTGGTCGTGGCTCACCTGAAGACGCAGGGGCGCCCCGAATATCTCGAGACGGTCACGTCCGAGGAGAGCGAGGAGGACCGAGGCGCCGACCAGGAGGTTGCCTACGAGGGAGATCCTGCCTCGGGCGAAGACTCCGATACGACCTACGACGAAGCGGTGAAGGTGGTGCTGCGCGACAAGAAGTGCTCGACCTCCTACATCCAGCGCCGCCTGGGTATCGGCTACAACCGCGCTGCCTCGCTGGTCGAGCGCATGGAGAAGGAAGGCATCGTCGGTGCGCCCAACCATGTCGGCAAGCGCGAGATCCTGCTCGGGCGGCGAACTGAGTCAGGCGAAATGGACTGAGGCGGAGAAGACGCCCTCTTCCTGACACAAGTGGACGCCGCTATCGAATGGCGTCCAGTCGTGGTCAAACCGTTCAGTTGAGCGCGCCTCGGCGGATGGTCTCGAAATAGTCGTCGTGGCCGATCTGGCCGCCTTTCAGCGCAATCTGCAGGCCGTCGACGCGGGCGTCGCGGCTGTGCGCGGTGCAGAGCGGCGAGCCTGGCGTCTGCGGCAGGGGCATCAACACTGTCAGCGCGTCCACCCCCAGTTCGCCGAGCGCATGGCTGGACGTATCCCCGCCGGCAATCACGGCGCGCTTCAGGCCCTGCTCGGCAATCAGGCGCTGGAGGATGGTCCCTATCCTTCTTCCGAGCAGATGGCGGGCACCCGGCTTCTCGTCGATCTCGCTGCCGCGGTCGGCCTGCGGCCCCATCGCCGTGTACAGAATGACACTGCGGCCGGCAGTCAGGCTGGCGTTGCCGAGCCGGATCGCATCTTCCATTGCAACGTCGCCGCGTTCGCAGACCAATTCCAGAGGATCGAGCGCGATGCCGTCAAAACCGTTCGCCAGAGCATGCGCGATCTGCCGTTCCGTCGTCGGCGAGACGCTGCCCGAGACGACCGCCAGCCTGTCGACCTCGCCCGCGCCAGCGTAGCTCGCCGGCCCGGGCGCAAGGCCGGCCGTCTTCCAGGCGTTGATCAGCGCATATTCCACCCCCGATGAGCCGACCACGAACGGGCTGGAAGCGCGCCTGCGCCAGATCTCGGCACCGACTGATCGTTGCGTCTCGGCACTCGCGACATCGAACAAGATGATGGCCGCGCCCTCCCCCGAGAGCCGGTCGGCCTCGGTCGCAGCCCCGCCGGCTCCAATCGCCGCGAGATCGACGAGGCCCGACTTCAGGGCGGTCTGCTTGCCGAGATGCAGAAGCAGATCGGCCTCGTCCATCGGCGTCACGGGATGGCGTGACATCACGGGGTGGCGGTCGATCCGGTAGACGTGCTCCCGGTAGCGCGCGAAGAGGTTTGCGAAGGCGGTGTAGCGTCTGATCTGCGGCGCACCGACCACGACGGGCACCGGCGCATCGCCGAAAACCCCGCGGCCGATCTCGATGGCGCGTCCGATGCTGCCCACCGCTGGGCTGGAATCGAAGGTGGAGCAGACCTTATAGTGGCAGAGCGCGGCACCCAGCCCCTTCAGCCATTCAAAGGCGAGCGACAGATGCGCGTCCATCCAGTCCGGCGTCTGGCTGCGGGCAGTCCCGGCGAGCCCCACCGCCCGGCAATCGCCGAAACGCGACAGCAGTTCTTCGTCCGGCTGCCGCAGGAAAAGCACGGTCGACACGCCGCCGAGCGACAAAGCCTCCATGACGTCGGTCGAGCCGGTCAGGTCGTCGCCGTAGTAGCTCAGCAGCAGGTCTTGCATGTCGATCACGCCGCCTTTCCCTCCGCGAATTTGTCGATTGCGTGCCGCAGCTCAAGATGTGTTCTGGCATATTCGTCGAGCGGGATGTCTTGCACTGCGGCCTCCCAGGCCTGCTGCACCGCCCGCACGCCGGCCGCCGGACCGTCGGGATGGCTGACGACGCCGCCGCCGCAAAGATACATGAGATCGAGCGTGCGGCCGGTGCGCTGATAGGTTTCGGGCGCCTGGCCGCCCCATTGACCGGAGCAGGCCACGGGCAGCGCACAGTCACCGGGGGAGAAGATCGGCGTCGATATGGCCTTGAAGGAGGCGACGAAGGACTCGTCCGGCTCCCAGTATTTCGCGCGAATGCCGTTGATCTGGAACTGATCGACGCCGAGCAGCCGCCAGAACTGCTGCCACACCTTGAACTCCATGCCGAGACCGGGGTGCCGGGTGAGGATGTCCCAGCCGTTGCGATGGGCATGGATGACGAGCCGCGAGCGCTTGCGCAGGAAGGCCATTCCGCCGAAGCCGATGGAGTTGATGTTGACGACGGCGCAATTGCCGCCTGCCTCCGCCACGAGGTCGTGGTTGCGCATCATCTCGTCGGGATCGGCATGCGAGATGCCGAAGGCGTACATCACCTTCTTGCCGGTCTTCTGCTCGTGGTCGAGGATGATTGGCATGATCGCCTTGATCCTCTCCGCGAGAGGCGAATAGGCCGGGCTCATCAGTTTCTCGTCGTCCTTGATGAAGTCTACGCCGGACTGGACAAGCTCCTTCACGACCGCCGCGGTCTCCTCCGGCCTGAGGCCGAGCGCGGGCTTCACGATCGTACCGATGATCGGCCTGCCCTTAACGCCGGTGAGTCGGCGGCTGCCCTCGACACCGAACTGCGGACCCGGATGAGCGCCCCGGAACTCCTCCGGCAGCTTCATATCCATCACGCGAATGCCGGTGAGACCCTTGATGGAGTAGGTGCCGCCTATCGCGATCGTCATGAGGGCCGACAAGTCGGTGGCGATCGCGTCGAGCGGGAAGCCGATGTCGACATCGGCGCGCTTGAACGGGCCTCGCTCGCCGGGCGCGGGGATCGAAGGAACATCGAGCGGCCCCAGCGTGCGGATGTCGAGCACACGCGCGGCTGCCCTCGCCTTCAGTTCCTCGGTCTCTCCTGGCAGGGCGACGAAGGTACCGGTCGACTGATCGCTGGCAATCTTCGCGGCAAGGACCTCGATGTTGCCCGCGGTCTCGATCCGGTAGGTAAACACGATCATCTTGTCCGCCTTTCGGAACGGGAAGTGCCGCAATACTTCCCCAAACCGGAGAACTGGTATAATGAGTATGCCGGCAACGCAAGTAGCGCCTCGTATGGCGAGTCTTGTGCCCGCAGGTGTGCTAGGCGTTCGAGCAACAGCGATTCACCATCAAGGCGTCTCAAGCCATGAACGTTTCGGAACCGATCGTAAGACGCAAGCTTTCCGACGAAGTCTTCCTCCGCCTCAAGCGCCTGATCGTCAGCGGCGAACTCCAGCCCGGCGACGAGATGCCTTCCGAGCGCGAACTGATGGAACGCTTCGGCGTCGGCCGGCCGGCGATCCGCGAGGCCATGCAGGCGCTGGCCAATATGGGGCTCGTGGCGATCTCGCACGGCGAGCGAGCCAAGGTGCTTCAGCTTACGGCGCAGTCGATCTTCCGGCAGGTCGACGTGGCCGCCAAGATCATGCTTTCCTCCTCGGCGGATTCGCTGGAGCACCTGAAGAGCGCACGCATCTTCTTCGAGCGCGGCATGGTGCGGGACGCGGCGGCGAAGGCTACCGAGGATGACGTCGCGCAGCTGCGGGCGACGCTCGACGAGCAACGCAGTCACCTCGGCAATGCCGAGGCCTTCATTGCAGCCGACATGCGGTTCCACTCGCAAATTGCCACGATCTCAGGCAACCCGATCTATGTCGCGGTCAGCGAGGCGATGCTCGGCTGGCTGAAAGAGTATCATACCGACATGCTGATCTGGACCGGCAAGGAGAAGTTCACGCTGACCGAGCACGAAGAGATCATCGAGCGCATCGCCGCGCACGATCCCGAGGGCGCCGAGCAGGCGATGATCAGGCACCTCGAGCGGTCGCGCGCGCTCTATTCCATCGCTGCACCCCAACCCTGACGCTATGAGCGCTCGCGACGGCGTGCGTCGAAGGAAAGTCTCACATCGTCAAAGGAGATCGGCGACGGCGACCGGCTGTCCGCTCGCTGCCCCAAGATAGGCCGCCTCGACCAGCGCAAAAGTCTTCAGGTTGTCGGCGCCCGAGGTGTCCGGGTCGCGGCCGCTGCGCAGGCAGTCGACCCAGTGCTGCTGGATCGTCAGGACGCTCTCCTGGATGTTGTGCCAGGGTCGCGAAGCCCAGGGAAGCAGCGGAGGCGAAACATCGGTCGTGCTTGAGCCCGCCTCCCCGGTGACGGTAAGCTGAAAGCCCTGGTCCAGGCGGATCGTGCCCTTGTCGCCGTCGATCTCCACAAGCGTCTCCGGGAACGGCTCGACAGCGAGCTTCGTCGCATAGCTGCAGTCAACGACGGAGGTCGCTCCGGATTGATGGTCTAGAAGCATAGTCGCCACGTCCTCGCCGGCGATCGCCGGATTGACGCGCCGCGTGCGGGCGGTGAGCGTCGTCACGTCGCCCAGCAGGAAGCGGGCGATGTCGAGGATGTGGATGCCGAGATCCTCGATGATGAAGCGCTTGCCCTTGGCGAGATAGGGCTGGCCGGAGAACACGTCATAGGCCGACCGGAACGAGATACGCCCGAAGAACGGCGTGCCGATCGCGCCGGTATCGATCGCCGCCTTCACCGCCTGGATCGGCGACTGCCAGCGGAAATTCTCATGGATCATGAGGGGCACGCCCGCCGCCTTGCACGCCTCCACCATGGCCTTTGCATCCTCGAGAGTCGGCGCGAACGGTTTTTGGCAGATCACCGGCAGCTTGTGCGCGGCGGCTAGCTCGACCAGCGCCCTATGGCTGCCGACCGTCGTCGCCACGTCCACGAAGTCGAGCTTCTCGGAAGCCAGCATCTCGCCCGCATCGGCGTAGCGGCGCTCGATCCCGAACTGGTCGCCGACGATCCGCAGCCGTTCGGGATCGCGATCGCAGATGGCGACGACCGACGCACCGTCCACGTCCTGCCAGGCGTGCATCTGGTTAACGGCGAAGAAGCCGCAGCCGATCAGCCCTGCCTTCATATCTGCCATACTCTCACCCGGCCTTTGCCATCTGCATCAGCGTGACCCTCTGCTGCAGCTTCCGCTGCGCCTGGTCCACCACCACCGCGACGATGATGACCAGCCCCTTGATGACCATCTGCCAGAACGAGCTCACGCCCATCATGACCAGGCCGTCCGACAGGATGCCGATGACGAATGCGCCGACGATGGTGCCGCCGATCGCGCCGCGCCCGCCCGACATCGAGGTTCCGCCGAGCACCGCGGCTGCGATCGCATTCAGCTCGAAAGTCTCGCCCGTCGCCGGGTGCGACGCCATCAGTTCCGAGGAGATGATCAGCCCGACGATCGCCGCGCAGAAGCCGGAGAACATGTAGACGAACATCTTCACCAGGTTCACGCGCACGCCCGATATCCGTGCGGCCCGCTCGTTGCCGCCGACCGCATAGATGTGGCGGCCGAGCGTCGTGTACTTGGAGAGGTAGGCCGCCCCCAGCGCCACGACGATGAGCAGCCACACCGAGACCGGAAGGCCGAGAATGCGACCGGCGCCGAGATGGCCGAAGCCCGTATTGCCGAGATCGGGATTGCCGACGAGGTTCGGGAAGGTGCGGCCGTCCGATGAGAGCAGCGCAGCGCCGCGCGCCACATAGAGCGTTCCCAACGTTGCTATGAACGGCGCGACGTTGAGCCGGGTGATCAACAGTCCGTTGATCGCCCCAATGAGGATGCCGACCAGCAGTGTGATCAGGATGATCTCGGGCACGTTGAAATAGACGGTGTAGCCGATCTGCAGGTCGATGCCGTTGAGGACCAGGTATCCCGCCACCATGGCGCATAGCCCGACGATCGACCCGACCGACAGGTCGATGCCGCCAGTGATGATGACAAAGGTCATGCCCATCGCCAGGAAGGCGTTGAGCGCGACGTGCTTCGACATGAGGATCAGGTTCGCCGTGGAGAGGAAACTCGGCACTGCAAGGGAGAAGAAGACGAGGACGGCGATTAGCGCGATGAAGGTCCGCGCCTTCATCAGGGTCAGAAGCACGGAGCTGCTCGAGGGCGCCACCCCCATCTGCACGGTGGCATCAGACATGTGCGGACCTCCCAGTTCCCTTGGCCGGACCGTGCCCCAGGGCCGACGCGGCGACGATCGCCGCTTCCGTCGCCTCGGCCCGCTCGAACAGTCCGGTCAGCTTCCCATTGCTCATCACGGCTATGCGGTCCGACAGCGCCATGACCTCATCGAGGTCGGACGTGGCGAAGAGGATGCCTATCCCCTCCCGCGAAAGCCTGCGCATGGTGCGGAACACGTCCGCCTTGGCGCCCACGTCGATGCCGCGGCTGGGTTCGTCCATCAGCAGGACTTTCGGGCCGGTAAGCAGCGCCTTCCCGATGACCACCTTCTGCTGGTTGCCGCCGGAGAGCGACGACACCTCGTTGTCGGGGTCGGCGACCTTGATCGAAAGGTCCTTCACCATCTCGCGCACGGCGCCGCGCTCGAGCGAGCCCCTGATGTGGAAGAGCTTCGCGAATTTCTGCAGGCTCGCCAATGTGAGGTTCGAGGCGACGGACAGGATGGTGACCAGGCCTTCGCGCTGGCGATCCTCGGGAATGAGCGCGAGCCCGCGCCGGATCCGCCCCGCCGGATCGCGCTCGCGGACTTCCCTGCCCTCGATGTAGATCCGGCCGGTGGCGTGGCCGTGCCTCCCCATGATGCAGTCGAAGAGTTCGCTGCGGCCGGCGCCCATCAGCCCGTAGATGCCGAGGATCTCGCCTGCCCTGAGCGAGAGCGACACATGGTCGACGGCGAGCCCGCCCGTTGCCCGCGGCAAACTGATCTCCTCGGCGCGGAACACCTCCCCACCCGGCTCGTGGCCGTCCGGCTTGGCAAAATCCTTTGCGTCGGAGCCGATCATCTGGCGCACGATCCACTGGGTGTCGACGTTCCTCATCTCCTCCTGGCCGGTGATGCGGCCGTCGCGAAGCACGGTGATGTAGTCGCCGATGCGGATGAGCTCCTCCAGCCGGTGCGAGATGTAGACGATCGCCACGCCGCGGGCCTTTAGGTCGGCGATCACCTTGAACAGGATCTCCACCTCGGCCGCCGACAGCGCCGATGTCGGCTCGTCCATGATCAGCACGCGGGCGTCGAGCGACACGGCCTTGGCGATCTCGACCAGCTGCTGCTGGCCGATCGTCAGGTCCTCGACCATCGTCGTCGGCTTGATCCCGGCCTGCAGCCGGTCGAGGAATTCGCCGGCGCGCCGCTCCTGCTCCTTGTGGTCGATATGGCCGAGCGCGTTGGTGATCTCGCGCGTGGCAAAGATGTTCTCGGCGACGGTCATGTTGCCGAAGAGGTTCAATTCCTGGAACACCATGCCGATGCCGCGCGCCACCGCATCGCCGGAGGAGTTGAAGGTCACCTCCTCGCCGTCGAGCAGGATGCGCCCGCTGGTCGGCTTCTCGACGCCGGCGCACATCCGCATCATTGTGGACTTGCCGGCGCCGTTCTCGCCCACCAGCACGTTGACGGCGCCGCGCCGCACATCGAACGTCGCGTGCTTCACCGCCACCGTGCCCGAATAGACCTTGGAGACGTCCTCGAGACTGAGGACGACGTCGCTCAGCACCGGGCTCATGGCGAAGGTCCGATCTCGGCCTTGGCAGGCGTCAGCAGCGGCAGATCACTGCCGTTTGCCGGCACATAGGCGCCGAGCAGCCTCACATTGTGCCCCTCGAGGTTCTCGCGCGGGAGCTTGGAGAGGACGGTCTTGTCGGCATAGGTGTTGAAGGCCTTGCCGTATTGGGCGAAGTCGATCTGATTTATGAATTCATTGAAGTTGACGAAGTCGAGCACATCACGCAGCGCCGTTCCGCGCATGGCCGGCCCGATCTCGGCGCGCAGGTCGGCCTTGCCGTCGCCATCCACATCGACGTCGACGTCGATCGAGGCCGCGCGGGATTTGGTGTTGGCGGCAACGATCTTGCCGTCCACGCGAACTGCGTAGGTCCAGGGCGAGTTCGCCTGCTTGTTGGGATTGCCGTACTTCTCGCCCGCCGCCTTGGCGTCGCTGCGGGCAAGCGCATCCACCTCCGCGAACGGCCCGGCCTTCTGTTCGAGATAGGGGATCACCTTGGCGTCCCAGATCTTCGCGACCATGGCATCGGGATCGAATTTGCCGCCGGCCGCGGCAGTATCGCCTTCCGCGGGCGTAGGCAGGATCTTGCAGCCGCCCAACGCAATCGCGAGGACTGCGATGATCGGCCATTTTCGGCTTTTCGTCATCAGGTGCTCTCGCCTGCGCAATCGGTCGCGAGGGACGCTTTGGTCGCGTCCCTCGCCGCTTGGGAGATTAATCCAGGCGCCCGTTGGGGCCTACTGCTTCAGCGCGAAGGTCTCGAGCTTGTCGGCATTGCCGGCGTTGATGAGCACGCAGTCCATCAGCTGCTTCTCTTCCGCCGGACCCTTGCCGGTCTTGATCCAGGCATCGGCCTGCTCGACGGCCATCTGCGCCTGCGCGAAGGCCGGCTGCAGGACGGTCGCCTTGATGCCGCCGGCCTTGATGGAGTCGCGCACGTCGTTGGAGCCGTCGAAGCCGACGACAATGACGTCCTTGCGGCCCGCGGCCTCGAGCGCGGCCCACGCGCCCATCGCCATCGTGTCGTTGCCGGAGATCACGCCCTTGATGTCGGGGTTGGCCTGGAGGATCGACTCCATCTTGGAGAAGGCTTCCGTTTGGCTCCAGTTCGCCGACTGCTGGGCGACCATCTTCAGGTCCGGATATTCGTCGATGACGTCGTGATAGCCCTTCGAGCGGATGCCGGCGTTGGTGTCGCTCTCCTTGCCGACGAGTTCGACATAGTTGCCCTTCTCGCCCATCAGCTTGACGAATTCCTCGGCCCCGAGCTGCGCACCCTGGTAGTTGTTGGACACGATCTGCGCGGCGGCGACGCCCGCCGCATTGATCTCGCGATCGATGAGGAAGGAGGGGATGCCCGCGTCCTTGGCCTTCTGCACGGCGGCGACGGTCGCATCGGCGCCGGCATTGTCGAGGATGATCGCCTTGGCGCCGCGCCCTATCGCGGTGTCGATCAGCTGCGACTGCTTGTTGGCGTCGTCGTCATGCACTAGCACCAGCGCCTCGTAGCCGAGCGCCTTCGCCTTCTGTTCGGCGCCTACGGCCTCGGCCTTGAAGAAGGGATTGTCGTGCGACGGGGTGATGATGGCGATCAAATCGGCGGCATAGGCCGGCAGCGCCGTACCCATTGCCAATGCCGCGGCGAACGCCGCCATGGTCAGTCTGCGTGTAAGTTTCATTATCTCCTCCCAGATAATCGGCCCCGCCCAAAGCGCCGGCCTGCCTCAGATTTGGTAAGCTGCCTCAGGTGATCCGCCGGATGCTCGCGGCAATCTCCTCAGGTTCGAAGATGCGCTTCCAGTCATCGCGCATGAGCGCCGGCTTGCCGAACTCGATCGCCTTGTTGCAGGCGTCGGAGAAGGCGCCCTCGCGCTCCTCGAAGATCACGGAAGCCAGGACGTTGATGTGGCCGAGCAGGAAGTCCATGGCGGCCTGACGGTCGACGCCGCGGCGCACCACCTCGTCGACGCCCTCGCGCATGACCTCCAGCAGCGAGGCGCACATGGTCTCGGCAAGCGCCGGCTCCAGCATCGCGAGTTGCTCGACGGTGACGCGGTGGGAGCGCATGACCGGCGCCCAGATCGTCCTGGCGATAGCCTCGCCCTTGGCAAAATCCTCCTCCGGACCTTGCATCAGGGCGCTGACGATATGCTGCTTGGCCTTGATGCCGCCAAAATAGTCCTTCTTCGCCGCCATGTCCGTCTCGTCGTTGAAGAGCGGCGGATGGCAAGGATGCGTGATGAAATAGGTGAGGTCCGGACGGTCCGGCAGATGGCCGGCCGCCGGAGCGGCGGCGTCGAGGACGATCACCATCGTGCCGGGCTTCAGGCCCTTCTCGATGCCGGCGGCGACCTTGCCGATGTGCGTGTCAGGAACGGCGAGAACCACCACGTCCGCACCATCAAGCGCCTCGGCAGGAGCGACGGTGTCGATGCCAAAACTTTCCTTCAGCCGCGCGCGGCCGGCCTCGCCAACCTCGACATGCCTCACAGTAGAGGGCGAGTTCCGGAGATTGGCCGCGAGGCGGTACCCCATCTTTCCGCCCGCCCCGAACAGCGCGATCGTCGACATGATCTCTCCGGCACCTGTTATCTTGTCAGGTGGTATAATGAGTTGACCAACGTTGCGCAAGTGGCATTCGGCCTCGGGGGCGCGCTCCATTAGCCCCTCTTGGTGAGGCGTTGGCTGTGCATCTCAGCAGAGCTGGCCGCACAGAAAGGCGCACGGGGGGGGTAAAAACCCAAATCCCGTCCTTCGACAGGCTCATGGTTCGACAAGTTCACCATGAGGGATTTGGGTTTCGCAGACGCCAAGTCCGGGAGCGTCGCCGCCTGGAGTTGAGCCGGCGGAGGGATAAGTGGGGCGCAGCGCTTCAGTAGCCCTCATGGTGAGCCTGTCGAACCACGGGCGCTTGGCACCAATTGCTCTTACCTATTCGCCCACAACCTCATGGTTCGACGGATTCACCATACGATAAGGACGGCACCAATCAGGACGTGACCAGCAATCGGAAGCAGCGATCAAGATGGAGGATTGGCAAACGGCATTTGCGCTTGGGGTAAACCGGTGAAGGCGTAACAGGTGCCAAGCGCCCATGGTTCGACAGGCTCACCACGAGGCTACTGAAGCGTCGCGCACCTCGTTCAGTTCGATCACTGAGTGTCCATGCTTGGAGGCTCCGGCGCGCGAAATCCCTCATGGTGAGCCTGTCGAACCATGAGCCTGTCGAAGGACGGGATTTTGGTTGCGCCTGCGGAACCTCTACAGCGCCAGGCTCAGCCCCGCATTGCGCGGCAGATTTCCTCGACCAGCATCGAGGCAGAAACAGCGCCCGGATCGGGATGGCCGAGCGACCTGTCGCCGAGACGCGCTGCACGGCCGAGCGTGGCGACCATCTGGCGCGTCGCTTCGGCTCCATCTCGGGCCGCGGCAGCGATCGCCTCCGCATCGGCACCCGCCTCGGCGGCTTGCGCCGCGGGCGCCCAGGCATCGAGCATGGTCTTCTGACCCGGCTCTGCCTTGCCGCGCTGCACGATGCCGTCCCGCATGGCCACGATGACAGTCCGCAATTCCCCTGCCGTCATCGATGGGCGAGCGCCTGCCGCCTTGCCTGCCCGCAGGAAGGCGGTGGCGTAGAGCGGTCCCGAAGATGCGCCCACCGCATTGAGGAAAGCCTTGGCAGCCGCGTTGAACACGTCCTGGAGCGTGCCCGCCTCGACTGTCTTCGCAGCTTCCGCTGCGGCATTCATGCCCTGCTCCATCGCGATGCCGTGGTCGGCGTCGCCGATCACCCCGTCGAGGGCACAAAGCGCGTCCCTCTCCGCCTGCATCCGCGCGGCGAAGGCGGCGAACAGACCTTTCGCGTCTTCGGCTGTAAACTCCATGATCATCAGCCCTGCCGGAACATCGCGCAGTCGCAAGGGTGATCGATCATCCTCTGCAACTCGTCATCGAGGTGCATGATCGTAATCGAGGCCCCGGCCATGTCGAGCGATGTGCAGTAGGGGCCGACCAGCGTCTTGTGCACCGTAAGTCCCGCTGCGGCCAGGCGTTCGGCGACGCGCGCGTTGAGGATGTAGAGTTCCATCAGCGGCGTGGCGCCCAGCGAGTTGACGAGAACCGCCACGCGCGCGCCGCGCGGAGCGTCCATCTCGGCAAGGATGGCGTCCATGATCTCGTCGGCCACCTCGTTGGCGGTGCGCAGGGGGCCGCGCCGGACGCCGGGCTCGCCGTGGATGCCCATGCCGATCTCCATCTCGCCGGCCGGCAGGTCGAAGCTCGGCCGCCGGGTTTGCGGCAAAGAGCAGGAGGAGAGTGCGACGCCCATGGTGAAGGTGCGGGCATTGGCATGGCGGGCGATGCGCTCGACCTCGTCGAGCGGCAGCATCATGTCCGCCGCCGCGCCTGCCGCCTTGAAGATGAAGACATTGCCGGCAACGCCGCGGCGCTTGCCGCGCTGGTCGCGCGGAGCCGACGCTATGTCGTCCGTGGTCAGCACGGTGCGAGCCTCCACGCCCTCCATCTCCAGGAGTTCGGCGGCCATGTCGAAGTTCATGACGTCGCCGGCGTAGTTGCCGTACAGGAACAGCACGCCGGCGCCGCCATTGGCGGCCAGGGCCGCGTCGACGGCGGGCTGCGGCGGTGGAGAGGCGAAGACGTTGCCGATGGCCGCGGCATCGGCGAGCCCCTTGCCGACATAGCCGAGGAAAGTGGGCTCGTGCCCGGAGCCGCCCCCGACCACCAGCGTGACCTTGCCGGGCCGTGGCCCGTGCTTCGCAATGACAGCGCGCGGCGCGTTGTCCGGCCGCCAGAGATGTTCGGGGTGCGCGGCGATCACGCCGGCGAGCATCTCGTCCACGGCTGCGTTGCCGTCATTGATGAGTTTCTGCGTAAGGCTCATCCGCTCCTCCCCACGACCGGCCCTATTCAAGTACAGGGCCGGCGGTCGCCGGGCAAGCTGCTCCGGTGTCGTGGAACCTCGGCGGCTATGAAGCAAGAAGCCTCCCCGGAGGCTATGCGGTGGCCGGGCAGTCGCATGTTCACGCCCGGGCGCCTCATTCAGCGGGCAGTGTACTTTGCATCCACTTCGTCGATGGCAGCGACGTTGCCGGCGGAGCGGCCGTGCGGATCAAAAGTCTCCTTGAGGAAGGCGTCGGCAATCGACTTGGCGAGTTCCGAGCCGATCACGCGCGACCCCATGGTGATGATCTGCGCGTTGTTCGACAGCGCGGCGCGCTCGGCCGAATAGGTGTCGTGCGTCAGCGCGGCGCGGATGCCCGGCACCTTGTTGGCTGCGATGCAGACGCCGATGCCGGTGCCGCAGACGAGGATGGCGCGGTCATATTTGCCCTGCATCACCTCGTTGGCGACACGGTCCGACAGGTTAGCGTAGAAGGCATCCGGACCGGCGTCCGTGCGCGAGACCTCGGCGACCTCATGCTTTTCCTTCAGGTGGTCGGCGAGCACCTTGGCCAAGCCTTCGCCGGCACTGTCTCCAGCAATCGCGAGTTTCATGGTCTTCTCCTTCAGAGTTTTGCCGAGCACTTGGCGAGGATGTCGAGATAGCCTTCGACCTTCCAAGCGGAGCGCCCGATGAACAGCCCGTCCACATGCGGGCAGTTGATGAGTTCCTCGCAGTTGTCCGGGTTTACCGAACCACCGTAGAGGCATGGGATGCGCCGTTCGAGAACGTCTTGAGCGACCTCGATGATCTCGGCCTGCCGCGCATCCGCATAGTCCGAGGTGGCGGGGATGCCGTTGACGCCGATCGCCCAGACGGGCTCGTAGGCGAGCAGGATCGGCGCATCCTTCTGCGAACCGGCGAGCCGGCCAAGCGCCCCGCGCACCTGGCGCTCCAGCACCTCCCGGGCACGCCCGGCCTCGCGTTCGGCTAGCGTCTCGCCGATGCAGATCAGCGGGATCAGCCCGTGGCGGACGGCCGCCTCGGTCTTGAGCCCGACGGTCTCATCCGTCTCGCCGAAATGTTCTCGGCGCTCGGAGTGGCCGAGTTCCACGATGTCGAGATTGCAGTCCTTGAGCATCACGGGAGAGATCTCGCCCGTCCAGGCGCCCTCGTCGGCCCAGTGCATGTTCTGGGCGCCAACCTTGACCGAGGTGTCCTGCAGCATCGCCTTGACCTCGCGCACCGCGGTGAACGGCGGGATGACGAAACGCTGGATGCGCGGGTCGCGCGCCGCATCGGCAGCCTTGAGGCCCTCGGCGAAGGCGCGCGCCTCGGCCAGCGTCTTGTTCATCTTCCAGCTGGTGCCGATCCAGACTTGCGGCTGTTCAACCATGCGTCAATCCCTTGCGGCCTCTGTCTTGCGGTCCTTCGATCTTCCGCCGTTGGAGTGGCGTACGAACGCTGCCTCGGGCGCGTCCATGCCGATAAGAGCCCTTGCCGTTGGCTCGTCCGTGATCAGCCCCTTCAGCCGCCCGCTTTTCAGGACAGCCCGGATCGCCTCCACCTTGCCCGGGCCGCCTGCGATGGCAACGATCCGGCTTTCCTCGGGTCCGTCGAGGTCGACCGCCAGCGTGCGCGCCGTCAGTGTCGTTTCCAGCACACGGCCGCTCGCATCGAAGAAATGGCCGAGCATTTCCCCTACCCCGCCGACGGCCATGATCTCGGCGATCTCCTGCGGTTCGATCATGCCGCTGGCCACCAGTTGGGCGCCGGAATCGGCTGTGCCGATCCCAACGATCTTCAGCCCTGCATTGTTCGACATCTCGAACACCTCGCTCACGCCCCGCTGCGAAAGCAGCACCTCGCGGTCTTCCGCGGAGTTCGCGAAGAACGGAACGGGCATTACGAAGGCCTGCGCACCGGTCTTCTGGGCCAGCCGATGCATGACGTCATGCGGGTTGACCATATAGTTCCGCGTCAGCCCGCCCAGCAGCGACACGAAGCGAACCCCGACCGCCTCGAACCGCGCCATCTCGTGAACGGCAGCGGCGAGCGTCCGGCCATGGCCGAGGCCGATCACGGCGTGCTCGCCGCGCTCGATCTCGCGCCGGAGGAAGCCGGCGCCGGCGAGGCCCAGGGCCCGCAACGGCAGCCCCTCCTCGCCGAGATCGGGTGCGACCTCACAGAAATCAAGGCCGAAGCGATGGCAGAGCTGGTCTTCCAGAAGCACGCATTCGACGATCTCGCCATCGATCGACACCTTGACCGCGCCGTCAGCCACGGCCTTGGCGATCAGCCTATGGGCTTTCACGGAGGGCAGGCCGAGGCGTTTTGCCACGACCGCCTGCGTCATCCCGCCGGCATAGTGCAGCCAAGCGGCGCGGAGCGCGAGGGACTGCTCGGTGTCGATTTCGGTGCTTCGTCGTGCCATATGCCTGCCCTGTGATGATCTAGCCGGCATACCCTCAGATGTTCAGGCTTTCCACGCCCGTGTCGATGTAAGGCGCCCAGAAAGCCACGCTTTCTGCAATCTGCGGGATCACCTGCCGGTCGTTCGGCTCGCGCTCCTTGAAGCTGAGCTCGAGGCAGATCTCGTTGTCCACCGCCCCGCCTTCGGCGAAGGCCTTGAGCAGCGGCTCGGGCTGTATGCGGCCCTTGGCGTTGAATTCGGCCGTGAAGGGACGATGGCCGCCCTTGTCCATCAGGCTCTGCTTGATGTGGACGATCGGTGAGACCTTCGGCACCGCCCGCGCCCAGGCATAGGGATCATAGTCGTCCGGGTTGGAGCTGGTGACGTCGCCATGGTCGATGTCGGCCATCATCCACATCGGCACGGCCATGTCGGCTGCAGTGAGACGGTCCTGCAGCTTCATGCATTCGGCGATCGTCTCGCCGAATTCGCGGCCGATGCTCATCGGCTCCCAGAAGACGTATTCTAGCCCCGCCGCCTTGGCGTGCTCAGCGACCTCGGCCCAGCAGTCGATGGCGATCTGGATCAGCTCCTCGCGGCGCGCCGGATCGTCGAAATCCTTGTAGGTGAAGATGGCGAACTGCGTGCCGACCGACAAGCCGCCGAGATCGGCGGTGATGTCGGCGAAAGTCTTGAACCAGTCGACGTAGTAGCGCCGCACGTCCCGATCGGGATGGCCGAAATGGTTGAGGCGCCCGTACGGGCCGGTCATTCCGCTCGTCACCCGGACCCCGGTCCGCGCCAGCGCAGCCTGCATCTGCCGGGTCAGCCTGCGGATCACGGGGGCCGACCAGCTCGGATTGATGAACTCATGCGTGAGTTGGAGGTCGCGGAGGCGCAGGTCGCGCGCGACGGTGTCGATGAGATCGTCCGGATCGGCGAAGCGGTTCACCAGCGGGTTGGTGTTGAGTGAGAGGGTCAGTGGCACATCGAAATCCGAAATCTATGGTGGTCCAAATTCCACGGGCGGGAGTATGCCCTCCCGCCTCTGCTCTCACGCGGCGTGCGCGAAGCGCTGGGCTTCGAACCACGCCGCGAATGCGGCCTGCTCGGCCTCGCTCAGGTACAGGTAATGCTTCGTGCGGCGCTTGAGGATGTCATCAGGCGTCTGCGCCCACTCCTTGTCGACGAGGTAGCGTGCCTCGGCTTCATAGAAGAGCCCACCGAAATGGCGGCCGAGCCCGTCAAGGCTGGCCGCGCCTTTCACGACATCCTTGGTGCGTGCGCCGTAGAGCCGGCCGTAGTGCTGCACGAGCTTGCGCGGCATCCAAGGATACGTCGTGCGCATGGCGTTGAAGAAGTTCTCGTAGTCGGCGTTCGGGATCTCGCCGCCCGGCAAAGGCGCCTTTTCCGTCCAGTCGCCGCCCATCTTCGGGAAAACCTTGTCGAGCCGGCGCATGCCGCGCTCCGCCAATTCGCGGAAGGTGGTGATCTTGCCGCCGAAGACATTGAGGAGCGGCACGCCGCCCGTCTCGTCGAGGTCGAAGACATAGTCGCGCGTCACGGCCGAGGGATTGCCCTTGCCGTCGTCGAACAGCGGACGCACGCCGGAGAAGGAATACAGCACGTCCTCGCGCCGCAGCTTCTCCTTGAAGTAGCGGTTCACGGCCGCGATCAGATATTCGATCTCGCCCTCATCCGCCTGCACGTCCTCGGCGCGGCCCTCATAAGCGATGTCGGTCGTGCCGATCAGCGCCTTGTCGCCCTCATAGGGATTGATGAAGATGACGCGCTTGTCATGGTTCTGCACGAGATAGGCGTTCGCGCCCTGCCAGAACTTCGGCACGATGATATGGCTGCCCTTCACCAGCCGGACGTTGCGCGTCGAGTTGGAGCCGGCGACGCGTCCGATCACATCGGACACCCACGGTCCCGCCGCATTCACGATGCAGCGCGCGCGAAAAGTGCGGGTCTCGCCCGTCACCGAATGCTTCGTCGTTATGGTCCAGGCGCCGTTCTCGCGGCGCGCCGAGGTCGCGGCCGTGCGGGTCAGCACCTCGGCTCCCTTCTCGGCGGCTTCGACGGCGTTCAGCACAACGAGGCGCGCATCGTCGACCCAGCAATCGGAATATTCGAAGCCTTTTGTGTACTGGTCGAGCAGTGGCGCCCCCTCTGGGTCGCGCTTGAGATCGAGCGTGCGCGTGCCCGGCAGCTTCTTGCGGCCGCCGAGATGGTCGTAGAGGAACAGCCCGAGACGCACGAGCCAGGCTGGGCGGTCCTGCGGGCTGTGCGGCAGTACGAAGCGCATCGGCCAGATGATGTGAGGTGCGGCGTTCATCAGCACCTCGCGCTCGATCAGCGCCTCGCGCACGAGGCGGAACTCGTAATATTCGAGGTAGCGCAGACCGCCATGCACCAGCTTGCCCGAGCGCGAGGAGGTACCCTGCGCGAGGTCGTCCTTCTCGCAGAGCACGACCGAAAGACCACGGCCGGCCGCGTCACGTGCAATGCCCGCGCCGTTGATGCCGCCGCCGATCACGAAGAGGTCTATAATCCCGGACTCGATGCTCATTCCTTGGCTCCTTGGGAGGATGCCTCGCCAGAGGCGACGGCTCTGCCGCGGCGCGTGGAGGCCAGTGCGTCCCAGGCGGGTAAAAGACCCTGTCGTGCAGCACTGAAGGCAGGAAAAATCTGGTCGTAGACGGGCACCAGGGCTGGGTCCGGCGCCTCGGACGGACTGAGGAGCGGGGTGACCCATTCAGCGATGCAGGCGTGCATGTCGGGATAGGCGCCGATGGCGACGGCGGCCATCATGGCGGCTCCCGCCGCGCCGGCCTCCTCGCGCGACGACACCCTTACCGATGCATGCGTTGCCGCAGACAGGATGCCGCGCAGGCCCTTGGAGCGGGCGGCGCCGCCGGACAGACGGATTTCGGGAGGCAGATCGCCCATGGCCGCATAGCAGTCGCGCATGGCCATGCCGAGCCCTTCGACCACGGCGCGCACGACGTCGGCATAGCGATGATTGACCGATAGGCCGACGAATCCCGCGCGCGCGTTGGCGTTGACGAAGGGCCCACGTTCGCCAGCCTCGGAGATGTAGGGATGATAGACCAGTTGGCCGGGGGCGCTGGCCGCAAGCCAGCCCTCAAGGCGGCCGACCAGGTCGCGGTGCTGCACCTCCTCACCCATGTCACGCAGTATGTCCGCGGCGAGGCCAAGCACCCAGTCGATGTTGAGCGTGGTGGCCATGTTGGTCTGGACCTGCGTGACCACGCCCGGGATGGGAAGGGCGATCACGTAGCCCGTGCCTTCCGCGTTGAGGTACACTTCGTCGACATGTTTGGCGCGCATGTGGACGCCGGTCGAGCCGACGATTGAGCAGGCCGCATCACCGCTCCCGCCGACAACACCGGCGCCAAGCGCGGTCATCACCATGTCCACATAGCCGAGCGAGACAGGCGTTCCGGCGCGCAGTCCCGTCGCTGCTGCGGCCTCGTCGGCCAGCGGGTGCGTGACCAGCGTTCCGTCAATGATCTCCGGGAGCAGGCCCTTGCGCCTTCGCAACCCGAGCGCCTCTATCACGGTGTCGTCGTACCGGCGGTTGCGGAAATTGCCGAAGGTGAAGCTCGCCTCGGACGGATCCGTCGCCCGCACGCCGGTGAGATTGAGATAAAGCCAGTCCTTGCAGTGCAGCGCCACCTCGGCGCGATCCAGAAACTCCGGCAGATGGCGCTCCATATGCGCCATCTGGCTGCCCTGTTGGCACGTGTTGAGCCCCGTGCCGGTGGCCTCGAAGCGGGCTCGGCCGAGCGGACCTCCGGCAAGCGCCTCGACCGTGCTCGCGGCTCGCGCGTCGAGCCACAACCAGGCGTCCGTGACCGGCTCGTTGGCCTTTCCAACCAGCCAGGTTCCATCGCCCTGGGCCGTCACGGCGATGGCCGCAGTGCGCGTGGCCAGGCCGTCCACCTTCTCGGCCAGGCCTCTCAGCGCGCTGACGCAATCTGCCCAGGTCTGCGGAAGAGACTGCGTAACGGCACCGTCAGGGCCGGCGAGATAGCGGTTGGGCACGGCTGCCGAAGCAATCTGATGGCCCGCGAGATCGAAGGCAACTGCCTTGATGACGGAAGTGCCTGCGTCGATGCCGATCAGAATGTCATTGCCGGCCATGCAAATTCCTGCCGATCATCGGCCTCCTCCGATATCCAAACCGAGGCTCCGCGATGGTGCTGCCGAGCACCTGGGCCGGTGCACCCGCGGGAGCGAACGCTCGGCCTTGCCGCTTATAACATAAACTTCCCGGCACTACTGATTTTTTTTGCAGACACAGCAATTTTTTTCAGTTAGGCTCCGAGCCGCATTGGTGGGAACGCCCGCTGGTGCGAAACCCACAGAGAGACAGAGGCCCTGCCGAGCGTGCAGGCCGGAAATGTCTCCATTCAAGGGCGGAGCGAAGAAGGTGAATCCAGTTCGGCGGTTCCAGGGCTGACCATGCGGATGCGTCGAATTGCGCTTGGCCTGCTCTCGCACTCACTTGGTATGGCTGGCGCGGCCACCCACGCGCTGCGGCTGCTGCAAGCAGATGGCATTCGCGATACCCTTCCATCCTTCCGGAAAGTTGAGGCTGCGCAATGAGCACCACCACAGTCCCGAGGGCACCCGCGACGCCGCGTCGGGGATTGATGATCGGCATTGTCGTCGGCATCGCCGTGCTGGCGGGCATAGCTCTTGACACGACCGTCGTGAAGATCGGCTCTGAGGGCGATGTGCGCCAGCAGGCCTTCTCACCTGACAAGTTCGGCGAGGAGAAGTTCCCGGCCATCCAGGCGTCCATCACCGAGCGCGCGCAAGATGCAGCGACGCTTGGGCCCGCCTTGCTGGCCGATAAGAAGGCGACGGCAGAGAAGTTCGGGACCGCTTCCTCCACAGGCGCCATCATGCCTGTCCGGCTGACCGGCGTGTTGGGCGAGGCCAAGTCCGGCGTCTACGACGTCAAGGTCGAGGGCGTCCCCTCCGAAATCGGCATCCGCGTGCAGACCGGGCCAGCCATTAACGGCACGGACTTGCGTGACGCTGCGGGCAATATCGAGTTCGGGCAGTTCAAGAACCAGATCGAGTACCAGAACGCCGGATCGGGCATCAATCGCGCGATGAAGAAGGACGTACTCGATCCGATCGACACGGCGAACCTGTCCGGCAAGACGGTCGAGATCGTCGGCGTCTTCCGCCTGATCAATCCGAAGAACTGGCTGATCACCCCGTCGAAGGTGACCGTCAAATGAGCGCCGCACCGGGATTGAGCGATGTGCCGTTGGCGAAGCCTGATGTGCGCGAGGTCGTTCTGGCGGCCCGCCACGTCGCCAAGAACTACGGCAGCATCCAGGCGCTGAAGGGCGTCAACTTCGACATCCACCGCGGCCAGGTCACCACGCTGTTCGGCGAAAACGGCGCTGGCAAGTCGACGCTGATGAAGGTCCTGTCGGGCATCGTGCAGCCGAGCTCCGGCGAGATCATCCTGGACGGAAAGCCCGTCATCTTCTCGTCCTCGACGGATGCGCGCGACCGCGGCATCTCCATTATCCATCAGGAACTCAGCCTGGCGCCGAACCTGTCGGTCCGCGACAACATCTTCATGGGCCGCGAGATCATGGGCCCGACCGGCGTGAACTATGCCGAGGAAGAGCGGCAGGTCCGCGGGCTGATGGAGGAACTGGAGGAGGATATCGATCCCCTCACCCCGGTCGAGGAACTGCGCCTTGGCCAGCAGCAGATCGTGGAGATCGCCCGCGCCCTGTCGATCGACAGCCGTATCCTGATCATGGACGAACCCACGTCCGCCCTGTCCGCCACCGAGGTGGAGGTATTGTTCAAGGTCATCCGGGACCTGACGTCGAAGGGCGTGTCGATCGTCTACATCTCGCACCACCTGGAAGAGGCCCTGCAGATCACCGACCATGCCGTCGTACTGCGCGACGGAGCGATGACCGCCTACGCACCTCGCGCCGAGATCGACCTGGAATGGATCGTGCGCAACATGGTGGGCGAGAACTACGATCTGGGAACACCGCCGGGCGGATACGAGTTCGGTGACGTCGCCTTGTCGGTGAGAGAGCTTACGGTGCCTAGCGAATCCGGCGCCGGCTTCAATGTGGTCGACCGCCTTTCGCTCGACGTGAGGGCCGGCGAGATTGTCTGCATCTATGGCCTGATGGGCGCGGGGCGAACGGAACTCCTGGAGACGATCGCCGGCCGAGTGCGAGCCTCCTCGGGTCAGATCGTTCTGGCCGGGCAGGAGATATCCCATCTCAGCATTGGCGAACGCATTTCGCGCGGCCTGGCGCTTGTGCCGGAGGACCGCCAGCGTGACGGGCTGGTCCAGACGATGAGCGTCGGAGAGAACCTCTCGCTCGCCTCCATCATGGAATTCACGCGCGGGATCTTCACCTCCAAGAAGCTCGAGCGCGCGCTGATCGCCAATTCGATACGCGACGTCACCGTGAAGACCGACGGGCCGGAAGCCGCGATCGGATCGCTGTCGGGCGGTAACCAGCAGAAGGTCGTCATCGGCAAGATGCTCGCCACCGATCCGAAGGTGATCCTGCTCGACGAGCCCAGCCGCGGTATCGACATCGGGGCGAAGGCGGAGGTGTTCCGCATCCTTTCGGATCGCGCCAAGCGGGGTCAGGCGGTCATCTTCACGACGTCCGAGGTCGGCGAATGCCTGTCCATCGCCCATCGCATCATCATCATGAGCCGCGGCCGGATTTCGGCGGAATTCAGCGCGGACGTCACCAAAGAAAAGATCATGGCCGCTTCCGGCGAAGCAGTCGCCGCCTGATCGAGCCGGTCCCTAGGGAGACGTGACAATAATGACGGACACCAGCGCGAATGGCGTCTCTAGCCCGGTGAAGGGGAACAAAAACAGGCTCAGCCTCGGCAAGCTGCTGCTCGAGGGCCGGGCGTTCTTCGCCCTCATCCTGATCATCGCGGTGTTCTCGTATCTCTCGCCCAACTATTTCACGGCGAGCAACTTCCTGATCATGGCATCGCACGTGGCGATCTATGGCATCCTGGCTATCGGCATGCTGTTCGTCGTCCTGAACGGCGGCATCGACCTCTCGGTAGGCTCCATCCTCGCATTGTGCGGCGTCGTGGCCGGATTCTTCATGCAAGGTGTGGAACTGCATGTCTTCGGCGTCATACTCTATCCGCCCGTCTGGGCAGTGGTGGTTTTGACCTGCGCGCTGGGCGCCTTGATCGGAGCCGTAAACGGCGTCCTGGTTGCATATTTCCGCGTGCCTGCCTTCGTGGCCACGCTGGGCGTGATGTATGTCGCCCGCGGCTTCGCGCTGCTCATGACCAACGGCCTCACCTACAACAACCTCGCCGGCCGGCCGGAACTGGGCAATACAGGTTTTGACTGGCTGGGCTTCAACCGACTGTTCGGCATACCGATCAGCGTTCTGGTCCTGGCCGCTATCGCCATCGTAGCTGGTATCGTGCTCAGCCGCTCCTCGTTCGGGCGGTGGCTCTATGCCTCGGGCGGAAACGAGCGCGCTGCCGATCTTTCCGGCGTGCCGGTCAAGCGCGTGAAGGTAACGGTCTACACGCTGTCCGGGATGCTGTCTGCGGTGGCCGGCCTGGTGCTTGCCTCACAGTTGACGTCGGCTGGCCCGACGGCGGGCACGACGTACGAACTCACCGCGATCGCCGCGGTCGTCATCGGCGGCGCTGCCCTGACCGGAGGACGCGGCAACGTAAGGGGCACGATGCTCGGAGCCTTCGTCATCGGCTTCCTGTCGGACGGCCTCGTCATCATCGGCGTGTCCTCATACTGGCAGACGGTCTTTACCGGCGCCGTCATCGTGCTCGCTGTGCTTCTGAACTCGATCCAATACCGGGGCCGCCGCGGAGCAACGAAATAGCGCCGCCCCCAAAACCAGCTTCTCCGTGACGGAACCGGACCTGCCCATCGTCATCGGAAAAGAAAGCCGAACATCATCGGCGATCGTGTCAATCCATTAGGGGAGTAAGTGAGACATGTTTAGCACAACGAGAAGGATGTTCTTGATGGCCGCCGCGGCCTTGCCGCTGATGGCGGGCAACGCCTGGGCGCAGGGGCTGATCAGCATCATCGTGACCGATCCGGCCAACCCGTACTGGTTCACGGAAGGCGAAGTCGCCAAGAAGACCGCCGAAGAGCTCGGCTACCAGGCCTCGGTCAGCGCCCACAAGGGCGACACCAACACCGAGAGCACGCTGATCGATACGGCGATCACCAACAAGTCGGTCGCCATCATCCTCGACCCGGCCAATGCCGACGGCTCCATCGGCGCGGTCAAGAAGGCCGTCGACGCCGGCATCCCGGTCTTCCTGGTCAATGCCGAGATCAACCAGGATGGTCTTGCAAAGGCGCAACTCGTTTCCAACAACGCCCAAGGCGCCGCGCTCGGTGCGCAGCAGTGGGTCGAGATGGTGGGCGACAAGGGCAATTTCGTCGAGCTGTTCGGCAATCCGGCCGACAACAACGCCGCAACGCGTTCGAACGGCTACGAGACCGTGCTGACGCAGTATCCCGACCTGAAGAAGGTCGCCCAGGAGGTCGCCAACTGGGACCGCACGCAGGGATACCAGAAGATGCAGTCGATGCTGCAGGCCCATCCGGACATCAGCGGCGTGATCTCCGGCAATGACGAAATGGCGCTCGGCGCCATCGCCGCGCTGAAGGAAGCCGGCAAGCTCGAGCAGGTGAAGGTCGGCGGCTTCGACGGCTCGCCCGACGCCGTGGCTGCCATCAAGACCGGCGAACTCCAATACACGGTGCTGCAGCCGGTTGCGACCTTCTCGGCTGAGGCCGTCCGCCAGGCCGACAACTTCATCAAGACCGGCAAGACCGGAGCCGACTCCGAAAAGCAGCTCTTCGACTGCGTCCTCATCACCAAGGACAATGTCGACAAGTACACTGCACCCTTCACTCTCTCCGAGTGAGACCACTTCGAGGGGCGCTGGACACCGGCGCCCCTCTCCTGCTTCAGAGCCGAAGGCCTTCCAAACAGGCACTGTGATCGCCCCGTCGCAGAACGGGTGCCGAGGCCAGCCGGCAGCAGATCAAGGGATTCCCGTCCGCACGATGCCCTGCCTTCTTGGAATCGATAATGGCCTGACCGTCACCAAGGCCGTCGTCTTCGACGAAACCGGCACGCCGCTGGCGGTCGCACGCCGGCGCGTTCCCCAGATCATCCCGCGGGCAAGGCATATCGAGCGCGACATGAACGGCCTCTGGCGGGCGACGGCCGAGGCGATCAGCGAGGCGATCGCTCTGTCGGGTCGAAGCGCATCCGACATCGCCGCCGTCGCGGCGACTGCGCATGGCGACGGGCTTTATCTTGTTGACTTCGAACGAAAGCCGCTCGGGCACGGCATGCTGTCGCTCGACAGCCGCGCCGGAGATATGGCGGCGGCCTGGGAGAAGGACGGCACTTCTGCCGCCGCTCTCTCGCGTACGGGCCAGGTCCCGCACGCCTCCGCCCCCTCTGCGCTTCTCGCCTGGATCCGCGATCACGAGCCCGAGCGCTTCGCGAGGATCGGACATGTGCTCGCCTGCAAGGACTGGCTGCGCTTCTGCCTGACCGGCACCATCGGCACGGATCTGACCGAAGCAAGTACCTCCTTCACGGACGTGAAAAACCAGAATTACAGCGCCGACATCCTGCCGCTGTTCGGGCTGAACGCTCTTCACGCCGCCCTGCCCCCGATCGCAAGGCCTGACGAAATTGTGGGCAAGGTCACGGCCGAAGCCGCTGCGCTTACAGGCCTTGTGGCGGGAACGCCTGTCGTCGCCGGCCTGCATGACGTTACTGCCTCCGCCCTCGGATCCGGCGGCTACGGCGAGGGCGTCGTCGCGATCGTCGCCGGCACCTATTCGATCAATGAGACGGTCTCGGCCTCGCCGAAGGTCGATGCCCGCTGGTTCTGCCGCAACGGCCTGCGCACCGGCGAATGGAACAACATGTCGATCTCGCCGGCCTCCGCCGCGAATTACGACTGGTTCCTCGACAAGCTTTGCGGCATCGAGCGGCGCTCAGCCGATGCCGAAGGGCGTTCGATCCACGCCGTGGTCGCGCCCGAAATCGAGGCTGCCCTGGCACGGCCCTCCACGCTGCTCTTTCACCCCTACCTTTTCGGCTCCCCGCACGGGCCGCTGGCCAGCGCCGGCTTCCTCGGCCTACGCGGCTGGCACGACCGGGGCGACATGCTGCGTGCGGTCATCGAGGGGATCGCCTTCAACCACCGCGTCCATGTCGATGCGCTGCGAGAGGGTTTTGACCCGCATGAGGCCCGGCTGACCGGCGGCATCTCGCGCAACCCGGTCTTCGCTCAGATCTTCGCCGACGCGCTCGGCCTGCCGGTCACCGTGACCGAGACCGAGGAAGCGGCCGCCTGGGGAGTGGCACTCTGCGCCGGAACCGGCGTCGGCCTGTTCGCTTCGCCGCGCCACGACCCGCGCGATCTTGCTGGGCTCGGTCGCACCTATGAGCCTCACGCCGACCGAAGCGCAAAGCTCGAAGAGCGCTATCGGCTCCACTGCGACATCGCCCAAAGCCTCGCACCCCTGTGGCCTCGCATCGAAGCGCTCGCCACGGAGAATGACCTCAGGACTGCTCCTGCCGAATGACTGCATCCCCCCAAGACATCGACGTCCTGATCATCGGTGCTGGCATCAACGGCGCCGGCCTGTTTCGCGACCTTTGCGAACAGGGGCTGAGGGTCGTGATCGTCGACAAGGCCGATTTCGGCTCGGGCACCAGCGCGGCACCCTCGCGGCTCATCCACGGCGGCATCAAATATCTGGAGACCGGCGAATTCCGCCTCGTCGCGCAATCGACGCTGGAGCGGAACCTGCTACTGCGCAACGCGCCGCATTGCGTCACGCCCTTGCCAACGGTCATCCCGATCTTCTCCTGGCTCAAGGGAATTCCCGCCGCGCTCCGCACGCTCGCTGGCAGCACCACGGCTCCCCGAAGCCGCGGTGCGGTCCTGATGAAAATCGGGCTTGCTCTCTACGACTTCTACGGCGCGCGCCAACGCGTCATGCCGCGTCATGCGCTGTGGTCGAAGAAGCGCGCGCTCGGCGAGATAGCACCGCTCACGCCGCGCATCGTCGCCGCCGGCACCTATTTCGATGCAAAAGTCAGCCACCCCGAACGGCTCGTACTGGAACTCCTGCAGGACGGCATCAAGGCGAGCCCCGGATCCCAGGCGATCAACTATGCCGAGTTGCTCGGGGCCGACGGCACGACCGTTCGCTACCGCAAGCCGGACGGAGTCGAGCTAGCCCTCAAGCCGCGGATCGTCGTCAACGCCGCCGGGCCTTGGATCGACCGGGTCAACGAGGCGCTCGGCGCGCCGTCAAAGCTTATCGGCGGCACCAAGGGCTCGCATATCCTGCTCGACCACCCGGACCTGATCCGCGCCCTGAACGGCCGGATGATCTATTTCGAGGCCGACGATGGCCGGATCTGCCTGGTCTTCGACTATCTCGGGCGCGCGCTGGTCGGCTCGACCGACATCCGCGACAGCGACCCGGATACGGTCCGCTGCGAAGACGACGAGATCGACTATTTCCTGCAGAGCCTGCGCAGCCTGCTGCCCGGCCTCTCCTTCGACCGCAGCCAGATCGTCTACGCCTATTCCGGCATTCGCCCCCTGCCTGCCTCCGACGCCGCGAATCCGGGCCTGATCAGCCGCGACCATTCCGCGCCGGTAGCCGAAGCGGAGGGAGCGAGAAGCTGGCCGATCATCTCGCTGGTCGGCGGCAAGTGGACGACTTTTCGCGGCTTTGCCGAGGAAGTGGCAGAGATTGTGCTCAAGCGACTGGACAAGCCGCGCCGGACGAGCACCGCAAAGCTTGCAATCGGCGGCGGGCACGGCTTCCCAGAAGATTCTGCGACACGCGCGCGCTGGATCGAGGAGACGGCGCGCAAGACCGGCGCTGCCCCCGAGCGCGCGGAGGCGCTGCTCGACCGCTACGGGACGACCGCTCGGTCCATCCTCGCACACGAGGCGAAGCAATTGGTAGTTCCGTTAGCGGACGCGCCGGATTTCACTCTTGCCGAGCTCGACTGGATCGCCCGCAACGAAGCCGTCGTCCATCTCGAGGACATCGTGATGCGCCGCACGGCACTTGCGATCACCGGCCGGCTGAGCCACCGGGATCTGGGGCGGATCGCCGATGTTGTGGCTTCTGCGCTGGGCTGGGACGCTGCAAGGCGGGAAGTGGAACTGAAAGCTACTCAGGCGACGCTGACGGAGCGCCATCGGCTCCGTCAGCAATAGTCGGCTCGGCTTACGCGCTCTTGCGCAGCCCCTCGGCGGCGAGCCGCGCGTCCAACTCTAGGACCTGCCGCACAGCCTCTGCAGCCTCCGCGCCCTTCTTGACGAAGTGCTCGCTGAAGAAGGCGGTTAACTCCTCGACCGGCTGAAAATTGTGCGGCGTCAGCGAGACCGAGAAGACCGGCACGCCGGTCTCGAGTTGCACGTTCATGAGGCCGGTGACGACGGCGCCCGCGACAAAATCGTGCCGGTAGATACCGCCGTTCACCACGAAGGCGGCAGCGACGACCGCATCGTAGCGGCCGCTCTCGGCGAGTTTCTTGGCCAGAAGCGGCATCTCGAACGCGCCGGGCATATCAAACGCGTCGATCGTCGCGCCGGGCAGGATTTTTGAGGCTTCGGCAGAAAAACCTTCGTAGGCACGGTCGACGATCTCGGCGTGCCACCGGGCCTTGATGAAAGCTATGCGGGAATTTTGGGGAATAGACATTCGGAACCTTCCGTTCGCGTTGCGCAAGGTCCCAGGACATGACCGGCAGCCGTTCCGGCCCGAGCGGGCCGTCGCGTCCACGCGTTCTCTTCCATCCGGACTATACCGTCGGCTCCGGAGTTCCACCGGATCTGCTGACCTTCCGTCGCCGGAAGCGCTCGCGGGCTGTCACCGCCGGTGGGGAATTGCACCCCGCCCTGAGAGCGCTCACGGCTTACCGTGCAGTTCTCCGATCATCAATCCAGAAATTCTGCCTTGCGGCCCTTTGGCCGCCTCTGACCGGCTGAGCGATAGAGGCCCATGGGCCAACCTGGGCCGCCGAAGCCAGTCCGTCGCCCAATTGCTGCCCACCCGAAACCAAACTCTCAACATATTGGCCGGCGATCCCGGTTGCGCATTCTGGGCCGGGACAGACGATTCGATCGTCCAGGACTGCAAACGATGATCTTTGAGAGGGTGTAAGCGTAACAATGGCGACTCCAACCAGTCTGGAAACCTACTTCCTGCAACTCATCAACGAGACACGGGCCAAGGCGGGGGCGAAGCCGCTTACCTTCGACGGCGAGCTTCTGGATTCCTCCGACGCCCATAGTGCGTGGATGGACCGGACCGACACCTTCTCCCACACGGGGGTAAACGGGTCGAGCGCGGGTGCCCGCATGACCTCGGTCGGATATGGCTGGCAGGCCTGGGGCGAGAACATCGCCTATGCGAGCGGTCCGCTTAACCAGGCCACCGTACAGCAACTGCATTCCATGCTGGTGAACTCGCCTGGCCACTATGCCAACATCGTCAACGGCAAGTTCGAGGAGGTCGGGATCGGCCTGAAGGCGGGCACGATCAACGGTCACAACGTCGTCTTTGTGACCGAGAACTTCGGCACCCCTAATGCCGCCGAGCGGGCTGAGCCGAACGACGTCGGCAGCACACCGACGACGCCGATCAGCCCGACCCCTGTCGCAGGCAAGACCATCCTCGGCGACAGCTACAACAACACCCTGAGAGGCGGAGCGGGCGACGACAAGTTGAACGGCAATGGCGGCAAGGACGTACTCATTGGCGGGGCCGGAAAAGACATTTTCGTGTTCGACACCGCGCGTGAGGCCAGAGGCGACACGATCCGCGACTTCGTCCACGGCGAGGACCGGATCAACCTCAAGGGCATCGACGCTAACACCCGCGCGACCGGCGACCAGGCGTTCAAGTTCATCGGAAAGCAAGGATTCCACGATGTGGCGGGCGAATTGAGGGCCTATCAGTCGAACGGCGACACCTATCTCGCCGGCGACACCAACGGCGACGCCGATGCCGATTTCACGATCAGGATCGTGGGTGCCCACACCTTCACTGCCAGCGACTTCATCGCTTGATCTCAAGAGGGCTCGGTCTTCGCCGGGCCCTATCGCTCGCATCCACCCGTGCCTGTGAGCGGGGTTTCCGTCTCCTTGAGCTCTGATGGATCAGGCAACAAGCAATCGCTCAGGCCGGCAAAGTCCATAACTGCAGCACCTGCTCTGACCTGCCCATGAAAGATTGCTCGTCAAGATCAAATTCCATCTTGGCAAGTAAGTCATCCAGGAACAACATGTGTTCATGGCGCGTTCATTTTCATTCCGCCAGTATGCCGGGACGCTTGGGCGTGCGGCGGGGATCAACGCGTCTGGAGACGGAGCATGTTCACGGCAGTTTCGACTTACGCACGCTCAGGCGTGTTTGCCCTCGGCGTGCTGCTGGGCGTTCCCGGAGGCGCCATTTCGGCGCCGCTCGGCTCGCTCGACAAAACACAGCCCCCGCAGCTTGGGCCGGCCCTCCCCCTTCATCTAGTTGCCCAGGGCGAATTTCGCGGCGGCAATAATCCGGTCTGGCTTCGCCGCGGCGGCAGAACGGGCGGGAGTTGGAACGGGAATGGCCGGTGGAATCGTGGGGGCAATTGGCGGCACAGCGGCCGCTGGAACGGCAAGCATGGGCACGGCGGCCATGGGCATGGCGGATATTGGAACGATTGGGACAATGTCGGCATAGGCATTGGCCTAGGCTTCGGCCTGCCGTTCTGGGGCGGCTACTATCCCGGCTACTACTCGGGCTACTACGATCCCTACTACGCACCAGGTTACTACGCGCCGCGCCGCTACTATGGCGCCCCTGCCGGGGGCGATGCACATGTGCGCTGGTGCTATGCGCGCTATCGCAGCTACCGAGCCTGGGACAATACTTTTCAGCCCTATGTCGGCCCGCGCCGGCAATGCTATTCGCCCTATAGCTGATGCGACAACCAGCAAGGCGGGAGGCGCAGTCCCTGACTGCGCCTCCCACTACTCGCGTCCTCAGCCTTGGTGACGCATAGCCGGCGCTGCGATGTGGACTGCCTGCGCTGGGATCGAGTACCTCTCAATCAGACCGCCTGCCAAAAAGAAACGGCCGGGAACATGCCCGGCCGTTTCTCGAAAATACCTGGCTGATGCCTCAGCCCTGCGGCTGCGGCTCCATCCCGCCTTCGGGCTCCTCGCCGCCCTTCTTGCGGCGGCCGTTGCCCGCGGGACCTGCCTTCGGCACGGCCGAGCCGCGCGAGGGCGGGGTGTCGTCGCCGAGATCGCGCGACGGCCTCTGGCCGGCGATCAGTTGCTTGATCTCGTCGCCCGACAGCGTCTCGTATTCGAGCAGTCCCTCGGCCAGGGCGATCCATTCCTTCTTCTTTTTGGTCAGGATCTGGCGCGCGGTCGTGTAGGCGTCCTCGATCAGGCGGCGCACCTCGGCGTCGATGAGTTGCGCCGTCTCCTCCGAGACGTTCTGCTGGCGCGCCACCGAATGGCCGAGGAACACCTCTTCCTGGTTCTCGCCATAGGCGACCTGCCCGAGCTTGTCGGAAAAGCCCCAGCGCGTGACCATGGCGCGGGCGAGCTTGGTCGCCTGCTCGATGTCCGAAGCGGCACCCGAGGTGATGTTCTCCTTGCCGAACTTCATCTCCTCGGCGACGCGTCCACCCATCATGATCGCGAGCCGCGAGATCATGTACTTGTAGCTCATCGAGTAGCGGTCGCCTTCGGGGAGTTGCATGACCATGCCCAGCGCGCGGCCGCGCGGGATGATAGTCGCCTTGTGCAGCGGGTCGGCCGCCGGCACGTTGAGCGCCAAGATCGCGTGACCGGCCTCGTGATAGGCGGTCAGCTCCTTTTCGGCCTGGGTCATGGCGGTCGAGCGGCGCTCGGCGCCCATCATGATCTTGTCCTTGGCGTCCTCGAACTCCTGCATGGTGACGAGGCGCTTGTTGCGGCGCGCCGCCATTAGGGCGGACTCGTTGACGAGGTTCATCAGGTCCGCTCCGGAGAAGCCCGGCGTACCGCGCGCCACCGTCTTTAGGTCGACGTTCGGCGCCAGCGGTACGTTGCGCACATGCACCTTGAGGATCTTCTCGCGGCCGATGATGTCGGGGTTCGGCACCACGACCTGCCGGTCGAAGCGGCCAGGCCTGAGCAACGCAGGATCGAGCACGTCGGGCCGGTTGGTGGCGGCGATCAGGATGATCGACTCGTTGGACTCGAAGCCGTCCATCTCGACCAGCAGCTGGTTCAGCGTCTGCTCGCGCTCGTCATTGCCGCCGCCCAAGCCCGCACCGCGATGGCGGCCGACCGCGTCGATCTCGTCGATGAAGATGATGCAGGGCGCATTCTTCTTGGCCTGGTCGAACATGTCGCGCACGCGGGAGGCGCCCACGCCGACGAACATCTCGACGAAGTCCGAACCGGAGATCGTGAAGAAGGGAACGTTCGCCTCGCCGGCCACCGAGCGCGCCAGCAGCGTCTTGCCGGTGCCGGGAGGGCCGACCAGCAGCACGCCGCGCGGGATCTTGCCGCCCAGCCTCTGGAACTTCTGCGGGTCACGCAGGAACTCGACGATCTCCTCGAGGTCCTGCTTGGCCTCGTCGACGCCGGCGACGTCCTGGAAGGTGACGCGGCCGTGCGCCTCGGTCAGAAGCTTGGCCTTCGACTTGCCAAAACCCATCGCCCGGCCCGAACCGGACTGCATCTGACGCATGAAGAAGATCCACACGCCGAGGATCAGGATCATTGGCAGCCAAGAGATCAGGTATCCGAAGATCGAATTCGAGCCGTCGGTCTCAGGACGCGCATTGATGGTGACGCCCTTCTCCTCCAGCCGCGAGACCAGCGTGGAGTCGCCCGGCGAATAGGTCTGGAACCCGGCTGCATTGTCGGCATAGGTGCCGCTGATGCGCTCGCCGACGATCGTGACCGTCTTGATGCGCCCGGCGGAAAGATCGTTGAGGAATTCCGAATAGGCGATCTCGGACGTCGGACCACGAGTCTGGGGCGTCTGGAACAGATTGAACAGGGCAATGAGAAGTACGGCGATGATCGCCCACAGCGCTAAATTGCGATAGTTCGGATTCATCAAGTGTCCAGTCCGCGCCCTTTCATGGGCGCGCGCAAAGAGTGAGACGTTCTGCCCGCTAACATAGGTAGCGCACGGGATAATGCCAAGCAAAACCCCTTCGACAGGTTAAGCTTGCGTCACATTATGACCTGCACATGGCAGGTCAGGGATGCCGGGTGCACCGGTCAGTTCCGCGACGGCGCGTGCAACCTCCAGGTCGAAGCTCGGAAGGAAGCGTGACCAGGGGGAGAGCACCGGCGTCGCCGTCCAGCCACGCTCGGCAGGCGAAGCACCAGGAACGAAAACCGGCATGCAGGCGCGCGCGGAACGAAGAAGGCTGGAAGGCAGGCCGTTGCCCGCTTTGGCCGCATCGGCGCTCGCCCCGGCTGGCGCGATGAGGGATGGTACTGCGCCATCCCCGGCACGGATTAGGAAACGCCCGTCCCACACCATGCCGTCGATCGCCGGCCCCGGAGCCGGGAGACCCCTGTGCTCGCGGCTGATCCAAACCCCGTCGCGCCGCGAGGCGATGAGAGACCGCGACAAAGTTGCGCGCACCGGCCCAACTGCCGCCCGCATCAGCAACGCGCGAGTGCGCTCCTCGTCAGGCAGGCGCGGCGCACCGCCTGAGACAGCGATCAAGATGCGCAGGATATAAAGGGCGGCTTCGCTGTCGGTCTCCAGCAAGGCCGGCGCCAGATGGAGAAGTCCGCTTTCGGGCTGGCGGGCATGGCTGCGGATGAGTGACGCCGCCCTGCGGCCGAGATCGCTGCGAAGCGCCGCGTTCGATCGTGCCGTCTCGAGCAGTTTTTCGAATTCGGCCTTCGGTCGGCTCTTGAGTTCCATTCTCGTGCGCGCCCGCTCCCATCGCACATCGACATTCGACTGATCCTCGATCCAGCCGACATTGCGCTGGCGAAGGTAGCTGCGCAGTTCCTCGCGGCGGGCGCCCAGAAGCGGCCGCAGGATCCAGACCGAACTGTCGAGAAGTGTCGCGGGAGCCATGCCGGACAGGCCAAATCCTTGCCCGCGCTGCATGCGCATGAACACCGTCTCGGCCTGGTCCTCGGCCGTATGAGCCGTGAGGATCGCATCTGCTGCGGCTTCACGGGCCGCCTGCGCCAGGAAATCGTAGCGAGCCTCTCGCGCCGCTGCGGCCAAGCCGCTGGCGGGTTTCGGCTCGGTCCATCGCAGAGTCCGGTGGGCGATGCCCAGCCGCTCGGCGAGGTCTGCCACCGCTGCGGCTTCGGCCGCGGAGTCCGGCCTCAAGCCGTGATCGACGGTGGCGGCCAGCAGGCGTGTGCCGCGCGCGAAGCGGTCACGATAGTCTTTCAGGAGAAGGAGCAGCGCCGTGGAATCGCTTCCGCCGGAAATGGCAATGACCAGACTTGAGCAGTGCTCGAGCCCGCAGGCCGAAAATGATCTGAAAACGTCCCCTTCGGGGTTCAGCAAGAGGCTTTGGCCTGTTCCTGCTTCACGCGCTCCTTCAGGCTGGAGGAGGCGTTGGGATAACGCTTGCCCACTTCGCTGAACGTCGCGCAAGCAACCTCGCGCTGGTTCAGGCCGGTCAGTGCCACGCCGAGCTTGAGCAGCATGTCAGGCGCCTTCTTGGACTTGGAATATTGCTTGCTGGCGGCGAGGAAAGTCTCGGCGGCGGCGCTGTATTTCTTCTGTCCGAGCAGCGCCTCGCCCAGCCAGAAATTCGCGTCGGCCGCGCGATCGCTCTTCGGGAAGCGGGCTATATGATCGCGGAAGCCTGTCTCCGCCGTCGAATAGTCGCCGGAGAGGATGAACTGATAGGAATTGCGGTAGAGCTCTTCCGGGTCGTCGGTGGGCGGCAGCGCGGCGACGACAGAACCGCCGTTGCCCTTGGGCATCGAACGCGAAGTCTCCGTGGTGCCGGCGGTTGGCACCTCCCGCACGGGCGGGGCCTCCGACACGGAGGCGGGAGCCTCCCCGACGGATTTCACATTGCCGTTCTTATCGACAGTGATCGTCCCAAAAGTCTTTGGCGGCGTCCCGAGAGTACCATCGGTCGCGGGCGGCGCTCCGAGAGTACCATCGGTCGCGCTCGTCTGGTCTCCCGCAAGCAGGTCCTCGACGCTTGCAGCCGCCGGCGCGCTGGTTTGCGCCGGCTCCTTGCTTGCTGTCTCGATATTGCTCTTCGCTTCGGCAGTCGTCTTCGGCGCCCCGCCGCTGCGGGCATCGGAACGCTTCTCGAGTTCCTGGAAGCGGAACTCGTTGTCCTCCTGGATCTTGCGGAGTTGCTCCTGCAACTGGAGGATCTGGAAGTTGAGTTCCTCGACCGTTCCGTTCAGCGTACGGACCTGCTCTTCCAGCCCGACGACCCGAGGGTCGGAGGCCTGGGCGAGTTGGACATCCTTCTTTGGCTGGCCGGAGTTGAAGACGCCCGGCAGCTTCAGGAAGGAAACCTCGACCGCCGCAGACGGCTGCGTCGCGCGGGGCTCAGTCTCCCGCTCGAGTGCAAAAACCGCTCCCGCTGAAAGGAGCACTGCGGCAAGCGTGCCGCTCAGAATGGATCTGTAATACATGGGCGCCCCGCGCAATTGAATAGATCGTGCGCCCGCGCGAGCAGCATACAACGCTTCGCGCAAGGCGCTTTCGCTGTCTATCAGGCCGGGAGACTTCGGCCAAATTTTGTTTCGCGTTTGCAGGCCTGGTCGAATGGCCGAGCGGGCTTGGTCCGTGAGTGGACTTCCGGGCCGTAGCGACCGATCGAAACCAAGCAGGGTCAAACGTAGAACGGCGGCCCGGTAGGCCGCCGTTCTCACCAGAGGAAATCGTCAGGCAGTGGGTCAGCTGCCGGCCGCTCCTCCGAGCGTTGTCACCGCGCGCCTGTTCTGAGACCAGCAGGAGATGTCGTCGCAAACGGCGACCGGCCGTTCCTTGCCGTAGGAGATCGTCTTCAGCCGGTTGGCTGCGACACCCTGGGAGATGAGGTAGTCGCGGGTAGCCGCTGCGCGCCGTGCGCCGAGAGCCAGGTTGTACTCGCGGGTTCCGCGTTCGTCGGCATGGCCTTCGACCACGATCGCGTACTGGCGGTACTTGTTGAGCCACTGGGCCTGGCGCGACAGCGTGGACTGGGCGTCGGCGCGGATCGAAGACGAATCAGTGTCGAAGAAGATGCGGTCGCCGACATTGACCGTGAAGTCCTGTGCCGAACCGGGCGTTGCCGCGCCTGCGCCGAGGCCGAGATCGGCGGCGCTGTTGGGCGTCTTCTTGTTGGCGCAGCCGGCCACTGCAAGGCCGGCGACCAACGCGATGACGACAGGATTCGTGGTGAGTTTTGCTATGCGGCCCATTCCCGCCTCTCTCCTAAAAATCGGGTGAAAGCATTGAGCGTTCAGTAACCACATTGAGGTTAACAGTTCGCTCACGACGTATGGTTAACAGACCCCTTTAGGATGTCGCCGTCCACGACATGCCGAATGGTGACCGAAGTGCCGACGTGGGACGGCAAAAATGCGACGGAAACGCGGCGAGGTGGTGAAACTTCGCTGCGTTCCGTTGAAAGGCAGAAAAATTGTGGGTGAGCTCTATTCCAGGAGCGGAGACCAGGCCGGGTCCGACCCGAAGTTTGCGGTCGGGATCTGCTGCTCGTTACGGCCGGTGAGGTCGATCGAATAGAGGCGCGGCCCGCCGGAGCCCGCCCCTTCCTTGAAGTACATGAGGTAGCGACCGTTCGGCGCCCAGGTCGGGCCTTCCTGCTGGAAGCCACTGGAAAGGATGCGCTCCCCGGAGCCGTCGGTGCGCATTACACCGATCTGGAACTCGCCGCCCGACTGCTTGGTGAAGGCGATCAGGTCGCCGCGCGGCGACCACACCGGGGTGGAATAGCTTCCGCCGCCGAAGGAGACGCGGCTCTGGCCCGAGCCGTCGGCGTTCATCACGTAGATCTGCGGCTGTCCGCCCCGGTCCGAGGTGAAGACGATCTTGGTGCCATCCGGCGAATAGGACGGAGATGTATCGATCGCGTTGGAGTTGGTCAGCCGCGTCGTCGCGCGGCTGCGCAGGTCCATTGCGTAGATGTTGGAATTGCCGTCATCGCGCAGCAGGCTCATGATGACCTTCTGGCCGTCTGGCGAGAAGCGCGGGGCAAACGTCATGCCGGGGAAGTTGCCCACCAACTCCCGCTGACCGGTCTCGATCTGCAGGAGATAGACCCGCGGCTGGCCGCTCTCATAGGACATGTAGGTGATTTCCTGCCGCGTCGGCGAGAAGCGCGGCGTCATCGCGATGGCGCGCCCGTCCGACAGGTAGCGCACATTCGCGCCGTCCTGATCCATGATGGCGAGCCGCTTCTTGCGGGCGTTCTTCGAGCCCGATTCGTCGATGAAGACGACGCGGGTGTCGAAGTAGCCCTTCTCGCCGGTCAGGCGCTCATAGATCGCGTCGGCGATGATGTGGGCGACGCGGCGCATGTTGGCCTTGGACGAGAAGAACTGCTCACCGATCAGCTGCTGGCCGGCGAATGTGTCCCACAGGCGGAATTCGGCGCGCAGCCGCCCGTCCGCCTCCTGGCTGACGCGCCCGGTCACCAGCGCCTGGGCGTTGATCACCTTCCAATCCTCGAAGCGCGGGGCCGCGTCCGGATTGGAGACCTTCTCGATGAAGGCGCTCTTGTCGATCGGCGCAAACAGGCCGGATCTCTGCAGGTCCGCAGCCACGATCGAAGAGATCTCCGCCCCGATGCCGTCGCCCGCCAGGAAGTCGGTGATCGCGATCGGCAGCGGCTCGACCACGCCCTTGTTGACGTCGATCTCGACGAGCGCCCTTGCGGGCAGGGTTGCCACTGCCGCCAATCCCGCCGCGAGCGGCAGGGTGATGAGAATGGACCTCAGGAGCTGTTTCATACCGTAACCTCGTACATCTGATCCGCGGACGTCAGAACATCTCGCTCGGATCGAAATTGACGATGACGTCCGCCCAGGCGTCATACTTTTCTGCAGGCAGCGTGTAGGGCGAGCAGCGCGCCACGGCTCGCCGCGCCGCTTCTGCCGCCGCTCTCTCGACCCCGCTCGAGCCGCCGCCGGAGATGATCTCGGGACTGCCATCGAGCGCGCCGGAAGGATCGAGCTTGAACTTCACGGAGACGCGAAGGTTCGCGCCGTCCATCGCGCCGGCGGGAATGTTCCAGCAGCGCTGCACCTGCCCGCGCAGCGCGTCCATCTCGCTCTGTGACAGCTTCGAGCCGCCGGTCGTCTTCTCGCCGCCAAGCGATGCCTGCTGGGTGGAGCGCTTTGCGCCGCCGCCCTTCGCCTTCTCCTTGTTGAGAAGAGCAGCGACCTGATCCTCGATCGAGCCCGTCTCTTCCGACTGCGGACGCGACGACGCCTCCTTCACGGGCTTCTCGGATGCCTTGCGTTCGGGCGCCTTCGCAGTCTGCGCCTGCGCAGGCTTCGGCCGCGCCTCGGGCGCGGGAGCGGCATTCGGTAGGCTCACGCTCTCCTCGGCCGGCTTCGGCTGCTCTTCAGCTATCGCCTCTGCGATGGCGTCCGGCTTTATCGGCTCCGCCGCCGCAACCTCCTGCTCGGGCTCGGCCGGCTTCGGCTCGGGCTGCTTCACCGGCTCGGGTTTCGGCTCCGCCTCCTTGACCGGTTCGGGCTTCACCTCTTCCTTGGGCGTCGGGACGGGCGCGAGTTCGGTCGCGGGCACGGGCTTCGGCTCCTCGACCTTGGGCGAATCCTCAACCTTCGGCTTCTCGACCGGCGTTGGCGCCGGGGCCTGCGCCTCGGCGGTCTTCACCGGCTTTGGCTTCCCGTCCGGGGTCGGCGGGTTGTCCGTATCGATATCGTTGTCGCCGGCATTTTGCGCGTCGGCCACGACATCGGGGCGCTTGGTCGGGGTGGGTGCTGCCTTCTCGGCGAGAGGAGCCTTCTTGTCGCCCTGCTGAATCTGCGTCAACTCCTCGATCGGCACGATGTCGACCGGCAGGGACTCGACATCCATGACTTCGAGCGGCTTGGGCGCCGACAGCGACAGCAGGCCGAAGCCTAGCAGCGCCACGTGCGCGATCACCGATGTTGTGAGACCAGCCTTCATTTCCAATGATCAGGTGCCCTGCTCGGGCAGGCTTACCAGGCCGATGTTCTTGAACCCGGCAGCGCTGATCTGAGCCATCACCTTCATCACGGTGCCGTAGTCGGCAGTCTTGTCGCCGCGGATGAAGATGCGTTCCTCATAGCCAGTCTTGGCGATGGCCTGCAGCTTCGGCACGACCTCCTCGATCGGGATCACGGTCTCCTGCAGGTGAATCTCACCCGCCTCGTTGACCGAAATGGTGATCGGCTGCGTTTCCGTGTTGAGCGCCTTGGCCTGCGTTTCGGGCAGGTCGATCGGCACGCCCACCGTGAGCAGCGGGGCGGCGACCATGAAGATGATCAAAAGGACCAGCATTACGTCGACGAAGGGCGTGACGTTGATCTCGGACATGAGACCGCTGCTGCGGCCGCGCCGCCTGCCGCCCCTTCCGCCGCGGCCCGACCGCGCTGTGCCAACCGACATTGCCATCGATTACCCCTCAGGCCGCCCGCTGATGCGTCACTTTTTCATCGATCTGGCGCGACAGGATGGCCGAGAACTCGTCGGCGAACCCTTCCATGCGTACGCCGAGCTTGCCCGCGTCAGACGACAGCTTGTTGTAGGCGATGACGGCGGGGATGGCGGCCAGCAGGCCGATGGCGGTCGCCAGCAGCGCCTCCGCGATACCCGGAGCGACGACGGCCAGGTTGGTAGACTTGGATCCCGCGATGGCCTGGAAGGAGGTCATGATGCCGATCACCGTGCCGAACAGGCCGATGAACGGGCCGGCGGAGCCGATGGTGGCGAGAAAGCCGAGCCGGCCCTCCAGCCGCTCCATCTCGCGGGTCAGCGCAAGGTCCATGGCCTTGTCGATGCGGTTCTGCAGGCCGATCGGCGACTTCGCCCCCTTCTCGAAGGATTTCTTCCACTCGCGCATCGCCGCGACGAAGACCGCACCCATCCCTGTCGGCTTGCGCTCCGAAAGCGTGCGATAGAGCTCGTCCAGCGACTGCCCCGACCAGAAGACCTGCTCGAAACGGTTGAGCGACCGCCTCATGCGCGCGAACGCGAGCGATTTGTCGACTATGATCGCCCAGGTCCAGATCGACGCCCCGAGCAATCCGATCATCACCAGCTTCACGACCCAGCCGGCCTGCCAGAACAGTCCCCAAATCGACAGCTGCACGCCCGGCTCGGCGAGAGGTAGGTTTTCCATGGTCAGAACGTCCCTAGAGGTCTCGGAGCATCGGCATTCGCCTGCCCCTGGCAGCATTCCGTCGTTGGCCGCGCAGCGTTTCAAACACCTGCCCTGAACGTGCCGATGCGGGCCTTTTCAGGACAAAGTTTGGTAAAACAAAGGCGTGGCGATCCCTACAGTTTTCGTAGAATCCTACATGGACCGTTAGGGTTAACGACAGGTTACGAACCAAGCCGCAGCGAGGTTCGCAAGCACTGCTAGGAGTTCGGCAGGAACGCCGGCATCCAGTCCTTCGGGAACCGCCGCGGGCGGCCGTTCTCTCCTATGATTGCCGCTTCCACGCGCGCCCGGACCAGCAGTTCGCCATTCCGCGTGAGTGTCTGGGCCATTGTGATGCGGGCGCCCGAGATCTCTTCCACCCTTGTGTCGACGATCAGCACGTCGTCGATGCGCGCCGGCGAGACGAAATCGATCTCCATGCGCCGCACGACCCACGCGATCCGCTCGCCATGTTTGCCGTCGGCCAGTTCGGTGTGATGCACACCCGCCAGGCGCAGGAAGTCGGAGCGGCCCCGCTCCAGGAACTCCAGATAGCGGGCGTGATAGACCACCCCCGAAAAATCGGTGTCGGCATAGTAGACCCGAGCCGCCAGCCGGTGCCCCGTGTCGCTGAGCAGGCCGGTAAGCCCCGCCATGAGCTCGGACTGTTCACCATGATCGCTCATCGCGCTTTCCTTTTGCCGTTCGGGCTGACACCTCTCCAGGAGCGAACCGGATGGCACCGATGACCCTTATGATCAAGGCCTGGCTGCTCGCCACAGCGATGCTTGTGACGGCAGCGCAGCCCGGCCTGGCCGCCGAATTCTCGGCCAAGCGCGGCATCAACCTCGACATTTGGGTGACCTGGCCGCCGGAGGAGAAGTGGGGCGATCGCGAGGCCCTCTTGCCCTATCCGGAATGGCGGAAGTTTCTGAAGCCATCCGATCTGGAAGCCCTGAAAGCCGCCGGCTTCGACTTCGTTCGCATGCCTGTCGATCCCGCGCCCTTCCTCTCCGAACGGGCCGAGGCGCTCGTAGACGATCTTCTGGCCTCGGTGCTGGAGTCGGCGCGGATGGTCAATCGCGCGGGGCTGAAGGTCGTGATCGACATGCATCTCGTGCCGGCCGGCGGAGGCCGTACCATCGGCACGCGCGAGGTACTCGCCGACGACGCACTGTTCGAGCGCTACCTCGAAATCCTTCGGCGCACGGCCCGGACGCTGGCCATGGAAGATCCCTCGCTGGTCGCCCTCGAGTTCATGAACGAGCCGACCATGGGCTGCGAAGGCGAGGAGGCGCACGCCTGGGCTGACAGGTTGCAGCGCCTGTTCGCGGCCGCCCGCTCGTCAGCGACACGCCTAACGCTTGTCCTCAGCGGCTCCTGCTGGAGCACGGCGGAGGGCCTCGCCGCAGTCGACCCGGGCGCCTTCCCGGACAGCAATCTGATGTGGGATTTCCATTCCTACGATCCGTTCCTGCTCACCCATCAGGGCGCGAGTTGGGCCGACGACTTCATCCGCTACGTAACCGGCCTACCCTTCCCGCTCGACAGTGTGCCGCGCGAGGAACTCGACGCCGCGGTTTCCAGGATTAAGACGGTGATCAATGCCGAAGCGCCCTGGACACGCCGCACCGGCATGAAGGCCTATCTCGATGAATTGATCGCTTCGCTGGACACGAAGGAAGAGCTTTCGGCGGCGATGGAACTGCCGTTCAAGACGGTCGACGCGTGGGCGCGCAAGCACGGGATGGAGCCCAAAGACATCCTGCTGGGCGAGTTCGGCATGATCCGTCAGGAGTACGGAAACGACTACGTCGTCCCCGCGGCCCAACGCGCCGCCTATGTCCGCGAGATGATCCGCCTTGCGGAAAAGCGGGGGTATGCGTGGTCTCTCTGGTCCTATGGCGGAGCGTTCGGGATCGTCGAGGAGTTCGAGGGAAGGCGGGCCGAGTCGGCGGTGCTGGATATGATCCGCAGCTTGCCATGAGCGCACGCCGGGCGTGTCTCTAACCACGGGCTCCTGCCAACTCCCCTTAGCTGCTCAATCCTCCTCCTGAAACAAGCTTGCCTGCTGCACTTCCACGTTGCGCGGCGGCTCCAGGCCGAGATGGCGCCAGGCGTTGGCGGTCAGCACCCGGCCCCTCGGCGTACGCTGGATAAACCCCTGCTGAATCAGATAGGGCTCGATGATGTCCTCGATGGCGTCACGCGGCTCCGACAGACCGGCCGAGATCGTCTCGATCCCCACCGGGCCGCCACCGAAATTCCTGGCGATCATCGAAAGATAGCGGCGGTCGAGTTGGTCGAGCCCGAGCGCGTCGACGTCGAGCCGCCGCAGCGCCTCGTCCGCGATCGCGCGCGACACCTGCTCGGCCCCGGCGACGCTGGCGAAATCGCGCACGCGGCGGAGCAGCCGCCCAGCAATGCGCGGGGTTCCGCGCGCGCGGCGCGCGATCTCGGTGGCGCCATCGTCGGACATCGGCATCTGCAGGATGCGTGCGCCACGGCGCACGATCTGCTCCAGTTCCTCGACCGTGTAGAAATCCAGCCGGGTCGGGATGCCGAAGCGGTCGCGCAGCGGATTGGTCAGGAGGCCGAGCCGGGTCGTGGCGGCGACCAGCGTAAATTTTGCAAGCTCGATCTTCACCGAGCGCGCGGCCGGACCCTCGCCGATGATCAGGTCGAGCTGGAAATCCTCCATCGCCGGATAGAGGATCTCCTCCACCGCCGGATTGAGCCGGTGGATCTCGTCGATGAAAAGGACGTCGCGCTCCTCGAGATTGGTGAGCAGCGCGGCGAGATCGCCCGCCTTGGCTATGACAGGTCCTGAGGTGGAACGGAAATTGACCCCGAGTTCCCGCGCCATGATCTGGGCGAGCGTCGTCTTGCCGAGCCCCGGCGGGCCGACGAACAGCACATGGTCGAGCGCCTCGCCACGCGCCTTCGCCGCCTCGATGAAGATTTTCAGGTTGGCGCGCGCCGCCGCCTGCCCGACGAAGTCGTCGAGCGTCTGCGGGCGCAGCGTCGCGTCGGCGTCCTCGCCGCGCTTCTCCGCCGAGATAAGGCGTGGGGAGGAGGTCAAATCGCCCATCCCAAATCAGTACGGAGCGCGTCCGCAGGTTCCGCAATCACGCAAGCAACTCCATTTCGGCAACATGTTCCCCCGCCACCTGATCGGGACCTAATGGCGGCGGTTCTCACCGCGCAAGCTCCTTCAGGCCCAGCCGGATCAGCTTGGCGGAATCCGCGCCCTCCCCCGCAGCCTTGAGCGCCGCCGCGACGGCATTGGCGGCGATGTCGCGCGAATAGCCGAGATTGGTAAGCGCAGACACCGCATCGCTCACCGGCGCAGGGGCGACGCCCTCGCCGAGTTCCTGCTTCAGCCCGATCGTACCGGTTGCGGCACCGGCATAGGCCGGCGCCTTATTGCGCAGTTCGGTGACGATCCGCTCCGCCACCTTCTTGCCGACCCCAGGCGCGCGGCTGACCGTGGCGATGTCGCGCAGCGCAATGGCGTTGGCGAGATCGGAGGGCTCCAGGGTGGAAAGCACGGCGAGCGCCACCTTGGCACCGACACCCTGCACATTGTTCATCAGCAGCCGGAACCATTCCCGCTCCAGCGCCGTACGGAAGCCGTAGAGGCGGATCATGTCCTCGCGCACATAGGTCTCGATGAAAAGGATCACGGCTTCTCCGACGGAGGGAAGCTGGGCAAGCGTGCGGGTGGAACAGTTGGCAACATAGCCGACGCCGTGCACGTCGACGATGCAGGAGTCGTCCCCGATTTCATCCACGACGCCCTTCAGCTTGCCGATCATGGGTGAGTCTCCGGCGACATGAGATTCAGCCAGGGGAAGTAGCTGCTGTATCGGGCGGCGTCCCGGGTCAGCAGGCGGTAGCCCCCGACCGAAGCATGGGCGCCGATCAGGAAATCGGGAAGGGTACGTTCGCGCGAGCCGCCACTGCGACGGTACTGCGCATGGGCGAGACCTGCGAGAAATGCGGCACTCCACGGCAAAGCCTCGCGAGCGAAACCGAGTCTGGCCGAGACCCTCTCGAGCGAAGCCTCCTTGGCAACCAGCGGCGCCAGTTCCGACCACACGATGGCATTGATGACCAGCGGGCCATCTCCGTGACAGAAAGTCAGCACCGAACTGGACCATTCCGTCATCGGTCCGGGCGGCCCCCACACGTCGATCAGTATGTTGGAGTCAACGAGAGTCGAGGTCGTCACGCGGTCCCCTAATCCACTCGAAATATTCCTCAGCCGTCATTCCGCCGAGGTCCAAGGTTCCGGCCATGCGATCGAGCTCTTCCCTGAATCGACGGGCAGCCTCTTCCTTCGATGGATCCTCGTCTACCGCGACCAAGCGCACGCCCTCCTGGCTCGGCACGAAATCCACTTCGGAGCCCGGCCCAATGCCTAAACGGTCCCGTATCTCCTTTGGGATCGTCACCTGGCCCTTGCTGGTCACGCGCATGGTAATACCTCTCGGGTATTACCTACCGGGCAAAGGAGAACAAGTCAAGAACGGCACTAACCCGACAGGGCAGCCAGCGTCCGCGTCATGCTCTGCCGGTGATGCGCGTGGCAGATCGCAATCGCCAGCGCATCGGCCGCGTCATCGCCCTCGAACGTCGCCTTGGGCAGAAGCACCTTCACCATCATGTGGATCTGCTTCTTGTCGGCATGACCGACGCCGATCACCGCCTTCTTGACGGCATTGGGAGCATATTCGGCCACCGGCAGGCCGGCCTGCGCAGGCACCAGCATGGCGATGCCGCGGGCTTGCCCAAGCTTGAGGGTGGCGGTGGCGTCCTTGTTGACGAAGGTGGCTTCGACAGCCGCTTCGTCAGGCTCATAGGCTGAAAGAACTGCCCGCAGGCCGTCGTGGATCTGGCACAGGCGTTCTGCAAGGGACGCCTTATCGTCCGAACGGACGGTTCCCGAGGCGATGAACCGCAAAGCGTTGCCACGGGTCTCGACCAAACCCCAACCGGTTCGCCTGAGACCCGGGTCGATGCCGACTATTCGAATCGCTTCCTGCACGGGCGGACCATAGCGGGTCGCCCCACCGCTCGTAAGATGACCGAGCAACAAAGCTTGGCACGCGGCCGCTTCCGACGTTTGCCCGCGTCTTTCTTTCCCGCTAAGACGCGGCCGAAAATCGAACGCCCCGAGCCGAGGACTCGCCCGACCATGGAAATCGCCCAGACCGCGGAAGCGCAGGCCCAACTTCTTTCAGCCGCCCTCCCCTACATGCAGCGCTACGAGAACAAGACCGTCGTGGTGAAGTATGGCGGGCACGCCATGGGCGACACCGCGCTGGCCAAGGCATTCGCGCGCGATATCGCGCTGCTCAAGCAGTCGGGCGTCAACCCGATCGTGGTGCATGGCGGCGGCCCGCAGATCGGCGCCATGCTCGCCAAGATGGGCATTGAGTCGAAGTTCGAGGGCGGCCTGCGGGTAACCGACCAGAAGACGGTGGAGATCGTCGAGATGGTACTGGCCGGCTCCATCAACAAGGAGATCGTCGCGCTGATCAATGCCGAGGGCGAATGGGCGATCGGGCTCTGCGGCAAGGATGGCAACATGGTCTTCGCCGAGAAGGCGAAGAAGACGGTGACCGACCCGGATTCGAACATCGAGCGCGTTCTCGACCTCGGCTTCGTCGGGGAACCCGTCGAGGTCGATCGCACCCTGCTGGATCTTCTGGCTCGTTCCGAGATGATCCCGGTGCTGGCCCCCGTAGCTCCGGGCCGCGACGGCCATACCTACAACATCAACGCCGACACCTTCGCCGGAGCGATCGCCGGGGCGTTGGAGGCCAAGCGCCTGCTGTTCCTCACCGATGTGCCGGGCGTTCTCGACGGCAACGGCAAACTGATCGATGAGCTTTCGGTCAAAGAGGCGCGGGAGCTCATCCGGAACGGCACGATCTCGGGGGGCATGATCCCGAAGGTCGAGACCTGCATCGAGGCGATCGAACGCGGCGTCGAGGGCGTCGTTATCCTGAACGGCAAGACCCCGCATTCGGTCCTGCTGGAGCTGTTCACCGAACACGGAGCGGGAACGCTTATCGTCCCCTGACAGGCCCGACCACCACGCTGGCGCCGGCCGGATCCGCTTCGGGCTCGGCCCTGGAAAGGCTGAGCGGCGCCGCATTGTCCTCGACGTTTTTCACGCGACGGTCATAGGTCGGCGCGATCGTGCCCATGAGCCGGTCCCAGAACGAGAAGTAGTTCGCAAAATTGTAGCGGAACTCTTCGTGATGCTGGTCGTGGAAGGTGGTGCACAGCAGCGGCGAAGGATAGCGGGCACCGGGCGTGGCGAAATATTCGTAGCCAGCATGGCCGATCGTGCCGTTGAAGTGGTCGAACAGCCTGTGGGCGAGAAGGATCACCGGCGGAAAGGGCACCAGGAACACGGCGACCACATAGAATCCCTGGCTGATGGAGGTTTCGACGCAGCCGATCGCGTCGTTGGTCCAAACCGTCGGTGCCAGGGTGCGGTGATGCGGGGCGTGGAAGCGGAATAGCCAGCGCGTATGCATCAGCCGGTGTCCGAAATAGAACCACGTGTCATAGAGGAACATGCAGAGCAGGAACAGCGGCAGCGCCGCCCACCAATGTAGCGGCCACGGCTGAAGCGCCCATCCGGCCTGCTGGGCAGTCAGTGCCAGGGATATGCTGGTCGACGTGACCAGAATCGAGGCAAAGCTCTGGCGCACCTCCCAATCCCTGCGCTTCTCGCTGCTTCGATTCTTCTGGATCCGGCGGCCAGGATTGCGCTTGTTCAGCCAGTCGAAGCTGACGCCGAGCAGAAAGTAGAGCGCCAGCGTGATCGTATAGATCGGGACCAGGAATTCCAGGAAGTCAGCAACTGCGGCCATCGCTTCCGCCACGGTGTCGTGTCGTCCACTCGCCCACAGGTGCCCCAAGGGCATAGATAGCATCCACCGCGCTGCGGAAAAACGAGTTCCCGCTCACATTGAAGATGACTTGTCGTGAAGGCGCCGGCTCATAGCCGCGGAATTGAGTGGAAACGGCGCCGTAGCTCGCGGTATAGCGGCGGCAACGATCGAGGCCGACATTACACGACATCGCAGAACATCCCGCCTCGCGAGATAAAGGAGATCTTGATGGACATTCGGACCGAAACGCAGGAACTGCTTGAGCGGCTCGGCGTCTCCAAAAGCCAGATCAGCGGTGGTGACCTGAGCGTGCGCACTCCGGTGACGGGGCAGGAGATCGCAGCGATCCCGTCCATGTCGGCGGCAGAGACGTCGTCCGCGATTGAGGAAGCGCACGAGGCCTTCCGGTCCTGGCGCAGCGTGCCGGCGCCGAAGAGAGGCGAGTTGGTCCGTCTGCTCGGCGAGGAACTGCGCGCCGCCAAGGCGGACCTCGGCCGACTCGTGTCCATCGAGGTGGGCAAGATCCCCTCGGAGGGCCTTGGCGAAGTGCAGGAGATGATCGACATCTGCGACTTTGCAGTCGGCCTGTCGCGGCAACTCTACGGCCTGACCATCGCGACCGAGCGGCCCGGCCATCGCATGATGGAGACCTGGCACCCTCTTGGCGTGGTCGGCGTCATTTCGGCCTTCAATTTCCCGGTCGCGGTGTGGTCCTGGAACGCCGCACTCGCGCTGGTTTGCGGAAACGCAGTCGTCTGGAAGCCGTCCGAAAAGACACCGCTGACGGCGCTCGCCTGCGCGGCGATCTTCGCGCGCGCGGCCGAGCGGGCCGGCGGCGTTCCCGCCGGGCTCCTCAAGGTGCTCATGGGTGACCGCGCGCTCGGAGAGGTGCTGGTCGACCATCCCAAGGTACCGCTGGTCTCCGCCACCGGCTCGACGCGCATGGGCCGCGAAGTTGCGCCCCGCTTGGCCAAGCGTTTCGCACGCGCGATCCTGGAACTCGGCGGCAACAATGGCGGGATCGTCTGCCCCTCCGCAGACCTCGACATGGCGCTGCGTGCGATCGCATTCGGCGCAATGGGAACGGCGGGCCAGCGCTGCACGACGTTGAGGCGACTCTTCGTTCACGAAAGCGTCTACGACGCCCTGCTGCCGCGCCTTCGCAGGGCCTACGAGACGGTGACCGTCGGCAGCCCGCTCGAGACCAACGCGCTGGTCGGACCGCTGATCGACCGTGCCGCCTTCGACGGCATGCGCAAGGCGCTCGACCGTGCCGCCTCGGAAGGCGGGAAGGTCACGGGCGGCGAGCGCGTCGAAACCAAGCACGCCGATGCCTACTATGTCCGTCCGGCGCTGGTTGAGATGCCGCGCCAGGCCGGCCCGGTTCTCGAAGAGACCTTTGCGCCGATCCTGTACGTGATGAAGTACAGCGATTTCGACGAGGTGATCGCCGAGCACAATGCTGTCGGGGCGGGCCTCTCCTCCTCGATCTTCACCCGCGACCTATCGGAGTCGGAGCGCTTCCTGTCCGCCGAGGGGTCGGACTGCGGCATAGCCAACGTCAACATCGGCACCTCGGGAGCCGAGATCGGCGGCGCGTTCGGCGGCGAGAAGGAGACCGGCGGCGGTCGCGAGAGCGGTTCGGACGCGTGGAAGGCCTACATGCGCCGCGCCACCAACACGATCAACTACTCCAAGGCGCTGCCTCTCGCGCAGGGCGTGTCCTTCGACATCGACTGAGCAAAGACATGAGCGGCAAGACCATCATTGCTCCGTCCATCCTGTCGGCGGATTTCTCGAACCTCGGCGACGAGGTCGAGACGGTGGCGCGCGCCGGCGCCGACTGGATCCATCTCGACGTGATGGACGGGCATTTCGTCCCCAACATCACCTTCGGACCGCCGGTGGTGAAGGCGATCCGCAACCGCACAGACAAGGTGTTCGACTGCCACCTGATGATCGCGCCGGCCGATCCCTACATCGCCGCCTTCGCCGATGCGGGGGCCGACATCATCACGGTGCATGCCGAGGCAGGCCCACACCTGCACCGCTCGCTTCAGTCGATCCGCGGGCTGGGCAAGAAGGCCGGTGTCTCGCTCAACCCCGCGACACCGGAAAGCGCGATCGAGCATGTGCTCGACACGCTGGACCTGGTCCTGGTGATGACGGTCAATCCGGGTTTCGGCGGACAGGCCTTCATTTCCGGCATGCTGGAGAAGATCAGGCGGGTGAAGGCGCTGGTGGGCAACCGCCCCATCGACATTGAGGTGGACGGCGGCATCGCGCCGGACACCGCGGCTCTGGTTGCGGCCGCTGGCGCCAATGTCCTGGTCGCCGGCTCGGCGGTGTTCAAGGGCGGCAGCGAGACGTCCTACCGGGCCAATATGGAGGCGATCCGGTCTGCGGCGGATAGGGCGGTTTCGGCGTAGACGAGGTTGAGGCGACCCTAGGGCTGACTCAGAAGTGTCCTAGCGGCGCAAGTTCCCCCCTCTCCGTCTTGGGCTTCGCCCTCGACACCTCTCCCCCTGAAGGGGGCGAGGAAGCGCCGGCCGCTATGCAAGGCGCCTTTCCTCGCCCCCGCTTTGCGGGGGAGAGGTGCCGAGTGAAGCGAGGCGGAGAGGGGGCGACTGTTTTGCGGCACTTGAGGCAAGTTGAAGGTGCGTCCGAACTCACCCTGCCTCGAACGCCGGCTCGCCTTCGATCCACACCTTCCGCACATCGAGACCCGCCGACAGGCAGACCACATCCGCCCGGCTGCCGCGGCGGAGTCGCCCATGGCGATCATCGACGCCGAGCGCCTGCGCGGGATAGAGCGAGGCCATCCGCAGCGCCTCGCCGAGGCTCACCCCGACCTCGCGTTGCACCAGCCGCACGGCGGAGATCATGTCGAGATCGGCGCCGGCGAGCGTGCCGCCCTCCAGCGTGAGTCGGCCGTTCTCGCGCCGGATGGTGCGGCCATTGAGCGTGAACGACGTCATGTCGGTGCCGATCGTGGACATGGCGTCGGTGACGAGAAAAATCTTCGCCGGACCGGATTTTGCGCGCAGCGCTATGTCTATCGTGGTGGGATGAACGTGCACGCCGTCGGCGATAAGGCCGGCCCACAGCTTGCCCGACCCGATCGCCGCGCCGGCCAGCCCTGGTTCGCGGTTACCAATCTGGCTCATGGCATTGAAGAGATGGGTGGCCACGGTTGCGCCGGCCTCGGCATAGGCAAGGGCCGTCTCGTAGGTCGTATCGGAATGGCCGAGGCTGACCACAATGCCCGCGGCCGCCAGCGCCGAGACCTGCGATGGCGAGACGGATTCGGGCGCGATCGTGGTGAGCAGCGCCGGCAGACGCGACCGCGCCTTAAGCAGGAGGTCCTGGCCCGTCTGCGTCATCGGCCGGATCAGGCCGGGGTCGTGGGCACCCTTTCTCGCCAGAGACAGATGAGGCCCTTCCAGGTGCAGCCCTGCGAACCCTGGCACCCTCTCCCGAGCGGCCGCCACGCCCGCCTCGATGGCGCGGCCGGTGACCTCCGGCCTGTCGGTGATCAGCGTCGGCAGCAGCGCGGTCGTGCCAAAGCGCGCATGGGCGGCGCAGATGGTGCGGATCGCCTCGGCGTCCTGCCGATCGTTCAGCATGACGCCGCCACCGCCGTTCACCTGCAGGTCGACGAAGCCCGGCACCAGCATGCCATCGTGCTCCTCGACGGGTGTACCCGCCGCAAGTTCGGCGCGCGGGACCACCGCCTGCACACTCCCGTCGGCGACAAGCAGCGCGGAGTCCTCGTGCCACTCCTCTCCGTCGAAGATCTTTGGGGCGGCAAGCGCGAACCTCGCCATCATCGCGTCTCCGTCACCTTGCTGAGATTGCGGGGCTTGTCGGGATCGTTGCCGCGTCGGCGGGCCAGCGCCTCGACCAGCGAATAGAAGGAGACGATGAGCGGCAGCGGATCGGTCAGCGGGTGCCCGGCCGCCACATAGGGAAGGCGATTGGCGCGCGTAAGCCGCTGCGTCGTTGCGAATACCGCGGCCCCCTTGGCCGCCAGCGCATCCGCTGTTTCGGCGACCGAGCATTCCGATGCGTCGCGCGCAGCCAGCGCCAGGACGGGAAAGCCCGGGCCGACCAATGCCAAGGGGCCATGCATCACTTCGGCAGCGCTATAGGCCTCGGCGTGGATCCCGCAGGTTTCCTTGAGCTTCAGCGCCGCCTCTCTGGCGAGTGCATAGGACGGACCGCGGCCCAGGATGAAAACCGAGTTGTCGTCCTCCAGCAAGCCGGCGAATTGCTGCCAGTCGCAGTCGAGTGCCAGCTTGAAGCAATCGGGCAGGCGCTTCAGGGCATCGAGCAGAACCGCATCGGCGGTCGCATGCGCCATCAGGGCGAGACCGGCCACGATCGAGCAGACAAAACTCTTGGTCGCCGCAACGCTGCGCTCCGGCCCCGCCAGTATGTCGATGGCGTAGTCGCAAAACTTCGCCAGAGGCGAATCCGGCGAATTGGTCAGCGACACCGTGAGCGCGCCACCCCGTTTGGCCTGCGCCACCATGGAGAGGATGTCAGGGCTTTTCCCGGATTGCGAGATCGAAAGGCAGACCGCGCCGACCAGCCTGAGATTGGCGCCGTAGATGGACGCGACCGAGGGACCGACGGAGGCGACAGGGATCCCCGCAGTCAGTTCGATCGCGTATTTCAGGAAGGAAGCGGCGTGATCGGAAGAGCCGCGCCCGACACTGACGACGAGGTTTGGAGCATAGTTGCGAATAGCCCTTCCGGCCTCTGCAAGGATGGGCTCTCCCTTTTGCAGCAGGCGCGCGACCGCATCGGGAATTTCCTCGATCTCGCGGCGCATATGGGTCGGTTCGTTCAATCCTCTCACTCCCGGTTACGCACCAAGTAGTATCAGGCGACTGCGACTCTCCCGCTACGGAACCTGCGCGCGGCAAGTGAAACCGCACCGCCCACCGCATCCTGAAGCGGCGGGCGTAGCCGGACCTGATGACGGCTCGAGAGTTTCGGCGAAAGCAGCGCGGCCAGTCCTCCCAACAGGCACACCGGTTCGTCGTCGACGAGCCTGAGCGCATCCAGGGAGGCGTCGATGTCCGCAACGGCCCGGGAGACGATCTCCTGGCCGAGCGCATCGCCCCTTGCCGCGTATTCGAACACCATCGGCGCATAGGCGGCAAAATCGCCGGGCCTCGCGGTGGTGGTGAACTCGACGACATCGCCTGGATCGTCGCGGAAGGCGCCCATCAGGGACCTGCTGAGATCCGTTGCAGTGCGAATCCCGTCATAGGCAAGCAGCGCCTGTTCCACCAGGTCGCGGCCGATCCTGGCGCCGCTGCCCTGGTCGCCAACCAGGAAGCCCCATCCGCCGACGGAGCGCACCGCCCCTTCCCGCCGGGCCATGAAGGCCGTCCCGGTGCCGAGGATGGCGATCGCGCCATTGCCCTCGCCAAGCGCACCTTCCAGCGCTATCAGGGCATCGCTCTCTACCTGGAATTCGGAGAAGGGAAGCGCGGCATTCAGTTGCTCGCGATAGGTGCCGACATTGCTGCCGGCCAAGCCGAGGACTGCCGGCGTGGATGCAATGTGCCCGGCGTCGAGCGCCGCCTCGGCAAACGCCTTCTCTACCGCTTCGATGATGCTGGCGCGTGCACGTGGAAAATCGGTGCGGATGTTCGCAGGGCCGCTCTTGCCGCGTCCGAGGATCGTCCCGTCCGCCGTGGCGACCGCCGCCCGGCAGTTCGTCCCCCCGCCATCGATCCCGATTACCAGATCCAAGCAGGCGCTCCTTCTTTCTCGCGAGGCTTCGGGAGCCCGCATTCCTTGATTCGCGGGCTGACCTAGCGTCCCATATCGGCGTGACGCGGCAATTAGTCAAAGCGGTCGCGGCAGCGGATGCTTCGGGTTGCCGGCAGTCGGCACCAAGATTTGGTGAAAGCTGGCGCCTACCCCCTTCTGCCTACTGCCGCCGCATCATCGTGCCATCGCGCTCTGTCCGATCCGCCGCGCCAGATGATCGCCTAGGCGGGCGCTAAGGGCGACGATCGTGGTGGTGGGGTTGCACTGCCCCGAGGTCGTGAACACGGATGAGCCGCCGACATAGAGGTTGGCCATGCCGTGGACCTTCTGGTCGCGGTCCACCACGCTCTTCTTCACATCGTCGCCCATGCGGGTGCCGCCCATGTGATGGTTCCCGGCAAGCTCCTGGTCGGCCGGATAGGGATCCCCGTTCAAAATCCAGTCGGCGATTCGGACTCGTCCGTAGTCCTTCTCCGCAAGCGTCTTGCCGAAGAGCCGGAGCCCCTCCAGCAGCGTGCGGTGCTCGATCTCGTTCTTGCGCCAGTGCAGCTCTAGGCGCGGAATGCCGAGGCTGTCGCGCTCGGTCGACGATAGAACGATGCGGTTTTCCCGTCGGGGCGCCTGTTCCCAACTGACATAGAGTTGGGCTGCGCAGCGGAGCCGGCTACCGACGGATTCGGACGCCCATTCCGCGCTCTCCGGTGCCACGCAGGCCAGTTCTGCCAGCAGCCGCTTGGCGCCGCTATACGGCATCTGGATGAAGCGGACTCCGAAATTCATGATGCCGGTGCGCTCCATCGCCTCGGCTGAAGGCGAGAAGAAAGCCTCCGACACGGCGTCCATCTCAAACTGGTCCGGGTTCTTCATGATGGCGTTCCCGCCTTCGAACTGCGGATGCTCCATCCAGTAGCGGCCGAGCGCCTCGGCATGCGGCACCACGCCGCCGTTGGAGCGCTCGTTCGACCACAAGAGCAGCCGCGAATTCTCCAGCCCGCCAGTGCAGGGAACGTAATAGTCCGCCGCGAGCGTGCCCTGCGCCTTGCCGGCAGACCAGACCGCCGCGCCGGTGACCTTGCTGCCGTCGCCCTGGAGTTCTGTCGCGTAGCTGTCGAGTACGAGCGCGATGTTGGCGCCCTGCTCGATCTCGGAGCGGTATTTCTCGGCAAAGCGCACCGCCGGGCTCTTGATCAGTTGGACCCAGCGGATGTCCTCGGAGATGGGCACGTCGTCCCGAAAAGGCACGAGATCGAGGATGCCGTGGACCTCGTCCAGATAGGGCTCGAGATCGCTGCGACGGATCGGCCAGCCGGTGTCGGGCACCCTGGCCTTCGGCTCAAAGTCGACCGCGTCCATGAGCCGGCACCACCCAGCCCAATGGTTCGAGCAGCCGCCGAAATAGCGCAGCCGCGTGACGTCGAGGTCGAAATACGGATCGCCGACGGTTTTGCCCCTGTAGAAATCCTGAGACTCGTCGGAATACTCGGCTCCTCCGGCCTCCAGGATCGCAACCGGAATCCCCGCCGCCGCCAGCTTGCGGGAAATCGTGACGCCGGCCGGCCCCGAACCGATGACGACAACGGTCGGCGTGAAGCCGGACGAGCGGAAACTCGCGAAATTCTCGAAAATCATGCGAGTTCGCTCCGCTTCAGGATCCAGCCGTTGACCTCCACGAGTTCATCGGGCCGCTCCTGCGGCGCGGGTGCTGCGTGCTGTCGAAACAACGCGAGTGCCGGCACGGCGAGCAGCACCTGAACGATGCTGCGGCGCGTAACAGCTTGGGCAAACCTGGCCGGGGCCATTCCTGTGCTCCATTTTCTATTCCGGGACGTGTCTCGCTGTTGGAAACGAGGACACTTGCCGCAGTGAGGAGCGAATCCCGTGCCACCCGGAAGATGCGGAACAGTCAGCCGCTCATCCGACTGCAAGTAGCGTTAATATTCCGCAAACAATCAGGATGCAGCCTGCCACTTCCAGGCGGTTTATCTTCTCGCGGAAGAAGAAGATCGACGAGGCGAAGGTGAAAATCATCTCGATCTGCGCCAATGCTTTCACCACCGCAGCCTGCTGGATGGTCATCGCGGTAAACCAGCCGAAGGAGGCGGAGGCCCCCACGAGCCCGACGAACAAGGATGGTTTCCAGGCACGTGCGATGCGGCCGAGTTCGGCGGGCTCGCGAAGGATTATCCAGGCCAGCATGAGCACCGTCTGGAAGATGATGACGACCAGAAGCGTGAACGCTGCCTGCATGATGAAGGTCGGCCCGCCGAGCGCCAGAGAGGCGGCCCGGTACGATACGGCCGAAATGCCGAAGGCGGTTCCGGACGCCAGCCCGATCAGAGCATTGCGGGCAAACAGCGAGGTGACCAGCGTCCGCGCGGTGACGGCGAGATGCGCGACCGATATCAGCATCACCCCGAAGACGCTGATCACGATGGCAAGCAGAGCCCCGAGCGAGGCCCGCTCTCCCAGGAACAGCAGGCCGAACAGGGCGGCCTGTGCCGGTTCGGTACGGGAATAGGCCGTTCCGACCGCAAAGTTCCGAAACGAGAAGAGATGGATGAGCAGGAAGGTGGCGGTGATCTGCCCGACGCCGCCGAGCGCCGCCCAAAGGAAGAATTCCGCGTTCGGCGTCGGCAGCCTCTGTCCCAGGCCGAAATGCAGCAGAGCCACGAAGGCGAGCGAAAAAGGAACCCCGAAGCCGAAGCGCACGAAGGTCGCGCCCGTCGTGCCCATCACCCCCTTGAGGTGCTTCTGGACGGCCGAGCGTAGGTTCTGAAGGAACGCCGCGCCGACCGTGATTGGAATCCAGAGCTCGACCATTCCCGCCCGCTATCCCCCGATGCGCCAAAGCCGGTCTTGCGCGCGAGAAGGCACGCCCGGCCGGCCCATCAACGCGAGCTTGGGCCGGGTCTGAAAGAGCCAGTTCTAACCTGGAGCTTAGCCGATCTGCTGACCGGTCTTCGCCCAGTCCGCCAGGAACTGCTCGAGCCCCTTGTCGGTGAGCGGATGCTTCACCAGCGCCCGCAGGGTCGCGGGCGGAACCGTTGCCACGTCCGCTCCGATCAGGGCCGCCTGCTTAACGTGGTTGACGGTGCGGATCGAGGCAGCGAGGATCTCGGTCTTGAAATCGTAGTTGTCGTAGATGGTGCGGATCTCGGAGATGAGTTCCATGCCGTCGATGCCGGTGTCGTCGACCCGTCCGATGAAGGGCGAGATGAAGGAGGCGCCCGCCTTCGCGGCCAGAAGCGCCTGGTTGGCGGAGAAGCAGAGCGTCACGTTGACCTGCCGGCCTTCGGACGTGATCGCCTTACAGGCCTTCAACCCGTCGAGCGTCAGCGGCACCTTGATGCAGACATTATCGGCGATCCTGGCGAGCACCTTCGCTTCGCGCATCATTTCCGAATACTCGGTGGCGGTCACCTCGGCCGAGACCGGGCCATTGACGATGTCGCAGATCTCCTTGGTGACCTCTGCGATGTTCCGCCCGGCCTTCAGGATCAGCGACGGGTTGGTGGTGACGCCGTCCAGAAGCCCGAGTTCATTGAGTTCGCGGATTTCCTTCACATCCGCCGTGTCGACGAAGAATTTCATTGGATCGATCCTTTGGTTTGAGTGGCGGCGGCGTATGTCGCGCGTCTTTCGCAGGGGCCGATGCCCCGGCGGAATTCCTCAACTAGCCTTTTAGGCGATCAGGAGCCGGCCTTCAAAGGGCGTTTCGTCGCCTACGCGAATACCGAGCGGAGGGTCTCGCGGATCACTCGCCGTGGCCGGCGATCATCATGGCTTCCAGCGCGAGACGCTCGGTCTTGCGCATGCGCTCCGACTCCGACTTCAACTGGCCGCAGGCAGCCAGGATGTCCCGCCCGCGCGGCGTGCGGATCGGCGAGGCAAAGCCGGCATTGTTGATGAAATCGGCGAAGCGCTCGATGGTTTCCCAGTCCGAGCACTGGTAGTTGGTGCCGGGCCACGGATTGAACGGGATCAGGTTGATCTTGGCCGGGATGCCCTTGAGCAGCGCGACCAGCGCGCGGGCGTCGTCGAGCGAGTCGTTCACGTCCTTCAGCATCACATATTCGAAGGTAATGCGCCGCGCATTGGAGAGGCCCGGATAGGCCCGGCAGGCGGCCATCAATTCCCTGAGCGGATACTTCTTGTTGATCGGCACGAGCAGGTCGCGCAGGTCGTCGTTGGTGGCGTGCAGCGAAATCGCCAGCATGACGCCGATCTCCGCCCCCGTTCGGGCGATCTCAGGCACCACGCCGGAAGTCGACAGCGTGATGCGCCGCTTCGACAGCGACAGCCCGTCGCCGTCGGAGGCGATCAGCAGCGCCTTCTTGACCGCCTCGAAATTGTAGAGCGGCTCTCCCATGCCCATCATGACGATGTTGGAGACTTTTCGGCCCTCCGCCGGTACGATGGCGCCGTCGGGCGTGTCGCGGTCGGGGAAGTCGCCTAGCCGGTCGCGCGCGGTGAGCAACTGCGCCAGAATCTCCTCAGTGGTGAGATTGCGCACCAGCTTCTGCGTGCCCGTATGGCAGAAAGAACAGGTGAGCGTGCAGCCGACCTGGGACGAGATGCAGAGCGTGCCGCGCCCCTCCTCCGGAATGTAGACGGTCTCGATCTCCACCGGACGACCCGCGCCGCGCGCCGGAAACCGGAACAGCCACTTGCGCGTGCCGTCGTTCGAGACCTGCTCCTCGACTATCTCCGGCCGCGCGACCGTGAAGTGCCTGCCGAGCATCGCCCGCAGATCCTTCGAGATGTTGAACATGTGGCCGAAGTCGGAGACGCCGCGCACATAGAGCCAGTGCCAGAGCTGCTGCACGCGCATCTTGGCCTGCCGCTCCGGGACGATGCCGGCGGAGACCAGCGCCTCGGCCATCTCGGAGCGGGTCAGCCCGATCAGCGACGGCTTCTCTGCCGGAATGGATTTGCCGCGCCGCGCGTCGCGCGCGTCTGGCGTGGTCAGGTCGAGCGTGAGGGTCATGGCTGGGCTATATGGGTGTGCCGCGTGTCCGTTTGAAGGCGCCGCATAGCATGACAGGGCTGCGCGCGACAGTCCTACCGCGATCGCGTCGCCTCTCACGGTCCACGCCGGACGTCTCTGCAGAAAGGTACGGGGCGCCGCGGACGGCGGGTCTTCTCCCCGTCCTTCACGGGGAGAAGATGCCGGCAGGCAGATGAGGGGCGGCGGAAACGCTTAAAGAGTGCCCCTCACCCTTACCCACGAACGCGGCGAGGGGGCGTCGGCGTCGCGCCTACTTGCAACTCGCGATCGAAGACAGCGCCGCCGAAATCCCCTTCAGCGAAAACACGTAAGTCGTCGGGTTGCCACGCCCGGACTTGGCGGAGACTTTCATGTCCGCGCCTCCCTTCATCGCCGCGATCAGCAGCGGCTCTTCGGCGGCGTTCTCGACCCAGGCGGACTTGCCCTTGGTGAACATCGAGAAGGTCTTGTCGCCGACCGTCACCTGGACCTTTGAATTTTCCTGGAAATTGTAGGAGGCGATGAACTGCGGCTCATAGGTGACCTGCTGGCCAGGCCGCTGGCTGACGAAGAAGAAGATGTCGCCATGGTCGAGCGTCGCCGGCTGCTTGTCGGTCGGGACCGTCAGCACGTAGCAAACCTTACCGTTGCCCGCCTGATAGCTGTAGGTGCCCCAGGCATTGTGCTGTCCAATCTTCGTGGCCGACTGGGCAAACGCCGCGGATGCTACCGCGACGAGGACCAGCGCCGAAACCACTGCTGACAATCCGCGCATCATTTCACCGTGTCTTGTTCTTGGTCCGCCGGATGAAGCGAACGAGCCAGCAAGGCCCGCCCGTCCATTAAAGTTTGAATTGGTCAGGGTTACCAAACGGTGAACGTCCGCCAAAACGCCTCACCCTTCTACACCGCCGCCAAAATATGTCTGCAGCCGGGCAGCCGCCGACACACCGCCCCTTCGAGCGAAAAAAGCCAATAAAAACGGCAGCAGTTGGGCTGACAAGAGGTGCCCTTCAACTTTCATCGCGCCCGCTTCCGTGTAGCTTGGCGCCCTGCTGCGGCAACAAGCCTCACGATGTCAGGAGATGTTCCGCAGCGCCTCTTGCGCCGCCAGCCGATGTGCCGGCTTCACGTGGGCGCGCACGGCGGCCAGTGCCGCTGTCAGAACCGCGAGGTCGTCGGTAAAACCGATTCCGAGGAAGACGTCAGGGATGGCGTCGGTCGGCAGCACGAAATAGGCCAAGGCTGCAAGCAGGATGCCTTTCGTCTTGAGCGGGGTCTCCTTGTCGAGCGCACAATAATAGCCCGCGACGACTTCATCCATGAATGGAATTTGCGCCGCGGCACGTCTGGCCGTCTTCCAGAACTTTTCGCGCACGCGTTGCTCCTGAGACTCGTCTGATCTCGCCATGCTCGCGGACCCTCCTTCGACCAGAATGTGGGAAAGATCGCCGCCATCCGCAAGCCCGGGCATTTTGGCGGCGGGTCGCGGCGGACGCCGGGCCTTTGAAATCGGGAGCGCTTCCTGTAAGGGGAAGCCTTCGAGTTCCCGGAACGGCAAGAAGACCATGGACAAGTTCACCAAGCTCACCGGTGTGGCGGCGCCGCTGCCGATCGTCAATGTCGACACCGACATGATCATTCCGAAGGATTACCTGAAGACGATCAAGCGCACCGGCCTTGGCAAGGGTCTTTTCGCCGAGATGCGCTTTCGCGAGGACGGCTCCGAGAACCCCGATTTCGTGCTCAACAAGCCGGCATATCGCGATGCGCAGATCCTGGTCGCCGGCGACAATTTCGGCTGCGGCTCGAGCCGCGAGCACGCGCCCTGGGCGCTGCTCGATTTCGGCATCCGCTGCGTGATCTCCACCTCCTTCGCCGACATTTTCTACAACAACTGCTTCAAGAACGGCATCCTGCCGGTCACCGTCAGCCCCGAGGACCTGGAAAAGCTGCTCGACGACGCTTCGCGCGGCGCCAATGCGACTCTGACTGTCGACCTCGAGGCCGAGGAGATCCGCGGCCCCGACGGCGGCGTGGTCAAGTTCTCGATCGACGACTTCAAGCGTCACTGCCTGCTGAACGGCCTCGACGACATCGGCCTGACGCTGGAGAAGGCTTCGGCCATCTCCGCCTATGAGCAGACGGCAGCGACCTCGCGCCCCTGGGCCTAAGGGCCAGGGCTTGGCCTGACGCTGCTCGTGTCGCGGCGCGGGAGCGGCTTGCTGGCGAGGCGGGCCAGCGCTGATCGCACTCCGCGGGGGGATAGAAATGCGAAGACTCATTTCCACCGGCTCGCCCTTCGAAAAGACCGCCGGCTATTCGCGCGCGGTCGTCGAGGGCGACTGGTGCTTCGTCGCCGGCACGACCGGCTACGACTACGCGACGATGACCATGCCCGAAAGCGTCGAAGAGCAGACGCGCAACTGCCTCGCCACCATCGGCAAAGCGCTGGCCGAGGCCGGCTTCTCCTTGGCCGACGTCGTGCGCACGCACTACTACGTCACCAATCGCGCCCACGTGGCAAAAGTCTATCCGATCCTCGGCGAGACTTTTGGCGAGATCCGCCCCGCCGCGACGATGCTCGTCTGCGGGCTCGCCGAGCCCGAGATGAAGATCGAGATCGAGGTCACGGCGCTCCGTCGCAGCGCCTGATCCGATAATCCGGGAGACCGGCGCTGCCGGGGCTCGTCAATTTGCGGCTTTATTGGTCGCAATGCGATCCGGCGCTTGCGCATCCAGTCCGTCTCCGTTATTCCCGCCAGTGGGCCACCCCTCCCCAACGAGGGGCTTGCTATCTGGAAGGGTAGATTATGACTGTTCTCTCCAAGCCGGACGTCCGTCCGGCTAATCCCCATTTTTCGTCAGGTCCCTGCTCGAAACGTCCCGGCTGGTCGGTCGAGGCGCTGAAGGACGCTGCCTTGGGCCGCTCGCATCGCGCCAAGCTCGGCAAGTCCAAGCTTGAACGGGCGATCGCGCTGACTCGCGAAGTCCTCGAAGTACCGGCAGACTACCGTATCGGCATCGTGCCGGCCTCCGACACTGGCGCGGTCGAGATGGCGCTGTGGTCGCTACTCGGCGCCCGCGGCGTCGACATGCTCGCCTGGGAGAGCTTTGGCGCCGGCTGGGTGACCGACGTGGTCAAGCAGCTCAGGCTGGAGGACGTGCGCGTCCTCGAAGCACCCTACGGCCAGTTGCCGGATCTCGATCAGGTCGATTTCGATCGCGACGTGGTGTTCACCTGGAACGGCACCACCTCGGGCGTCCGCGTCCCCAATGGCGACTTCATCCCCGCGGACCGCGCGGGCCTGACCATCTGCGATGCGACGTCTGCCGCCTTTGCGCAGCGACTCGACTTCCAAAAACTCGATGTAGTGACCTTCTCCTGGCAGAAGGTCCTGGGCGGTGAGGGCGCGCACGGCATGCTGATCCTGAGCCCGCGAGCCGTCCAGCGGCTGGAATCCTACAAGCCCGCCTGGCCGCTGCCAAAGATCTTCCGCCTGACCTCGGGCGGCAAGCTGATCGAAGGCATTTTTCGGGGCGAAACCATCAACACCCCGTCGATGCTTTGCGTCGAGGACTATCTCGACGGGCTCGAATGGGCGAAGTCGGTCGGCGGCCTCGACGGCCTCATTGCTCGCGCCGATGCCAATGCAGCGGTCCTGGCCGAGTGGGTGGCGAACAATACGGCCGTCGACTTCCTCGCCGAAGTTCCAGAGACGCGCTCGAACACCTCCGTTTGCCTGCGTTTCGTCGATCCGGCGGTCGCCGGCCTCGATCATGCCGGCCAGCAGGCGTTCGTGAAGAGCTTCACGGCGGCGCTGGAGGTGGAGAAGGTGGCATATGACATCGCCAGCTATCGCGACGCCCCACCTGGCCTGCGCATCTGGAGCGGCGCCACCGTCGAGGCGGACGACCTGCACAGGCTGACGCCCTGGCTCGACTGGGCCTTTGCCAGCCAGAAGGCAGCGCTCAAGGCGGCGGCTTAGCCGCCCGCCCTCCCCCTCGAGGGGAGGGTGGCCCGAAGGGCCGGAAGGGGTCGCCTCCACCCGCGCCAACTCAACACAATCCGCAACCCGGCAACTCAAGATCTGCTCGAGCACTGCCGCCAGTACCCCACCCGGTCGCTGCGCGACCGACCTCCCCAAGGGGGAGGTAGGCCAACCGCAAAGGTTTTGCCCATGCCCCGCGTACTCGTTTCCGACAAGCTTTCCGAAACCGCCGTGCAGATCTTCAAGGACCGCGGCGTCGACGTCGACTACCTGCCGGACATCGGCAAGGACAAGGAGAAGCTGGCCGAGATCATCGACCGCTATGACGGCCTCGCCATCCGCTCGGCCACAAAAGTCACCGAAAAACTGATCAACGCCGCCAGCAACCTCAAGGTGATCGGCCGAGCCGGCATCGGCGTCGACAATGTCGACATCCCCGCCGCCTCGCGGCGCGGCATCATCGTCATGAACACGCCGTTCGGCAATTCGATCACAACGGCCGAGCATGCGATCGCATTGATGTTCGCGCTGGCGCGGCAGATCCCGCAGGCCAATGTCTCCACCCACGCCGGCAAATGGGAGAAGAACCGCTTCATGGGCGTCGAGATCACCGGCAAGACGCTGGGCGTGGTCGGCTGCGGCAACATCGGCTCGATCGTCGCGACCCGCGGCGTGGGACTGAAAATGCACGTGATCGCCTACGATCCCTTCCTGTCCGAGGATCGCGCCTCGGAACTCGGCGTGGAGAAGGTCGAACTGGACGAGCTTTTCGGCCGCTCGGACTTCATCACCCTGCACACGCCGCTCACGGACCGGACGCGCAATCTCATCGATGCCACCGCCATCGCCAAGATGAAGGACGGCGTGCGCATCATCAATTGCGCCCGCGGCGGCCTTATCGTCGAGAGCGATCTGGTGGCGGCGCTGAAAAGCGGCAAGGTGGGGGGTGCCGGCATCGACGTGTTCGAGGTCGAGCCGGCGACGGAAAGCCCGCTGTTCGGCTTGGAGAATGTGGTGACCACGCCGCATCTCGGCGCCTCGACCACGGAGGCGCAGGAGAACGTCGCCCTGCAGATCGCCGAGCAGATGTCCGACTACCTGGTCAAGGGCGCGGTCTCGAACGCAATCAACATGCCCTCGATCACCGCCGAGGAAGCGCCGCGGCTAAAACCCTTCATCAAGCTGGCGGAGGTGCTCGGCGCCTTCGTCGGACAGGTGACCGAGGACGCCATCAAGGAGGTGGAGATCCTGTTCGACGGCTCGACCGCCGCGATGAACACGAGGGCGCTGATCAGCGCCGCGCTTGCTGGCCTCATCCGCCCGCAGGTCGCCGACGTCAACATGGTCTCCGCGCCGATCATGGCGAAGGAGCGCGGCATAATCCTGTCGGAGGTCAAGCGCGACAAGTCCGGCGTGTTCGACGGCTATATCCGCCTGACGGTGAAGTCCGAAAAGCGCACCCGGTCGATCGCCGGGACCTGCTTCTCCGACCACAAGCCGCGCTTCATCCAGATCAAGGGCATCAATCTCGATGCCGAGGTCGGCCAGCACATGCTCTACACGACCAATCCGGACGTTCCGGGCATCATCGGCCTGCTCGGCACCATCTGCGGCCGGAACAACGTCAACATCGCCAACTTCCAGCTCGGCCGCAACCGCCCGGGCGGCGACGCCATCGCGCTGCTCTATCTCGACGCGCCCTTCCCGCCGGATGTGCTCAAGGAGCTACGGGCCAATCCCAAGATCAGCTCGGCAAAACCGCTGGTGTTCGACGTGGGGGCGGCGTAGCAAGTAGGCGGCTGGTCGCGGCCGCTCAGGTCTTGACGGTCGAGGCCTGGTAAATCTCGTCGATGGATTTCGCGAGCGCAGCGTCGAACTCGGCATTGCTCATGGAGTGCCGGAGGTCCTCGGCGAGCGCCCGCGAGAAGCTCGCGATCATGCCGTGGTTTTCCGCCAGCTTCTTGCAGGCGTCGGCGCGCGTGTAGCCGCCCGAAAGCGCAACGACCCGCGCGACGCGCGGGTGCTCGACCAATACCAAATAGAAATCCGGCGTGCTCGGGATCGTCAGCTTGAGCATCACCTGGCGGCCTTCCGGCAGGGCATCCAGCTTCTTGAGGATCTCGTCGCGGAGTATCACTTCTGCGCCGGCCTTGTCCGGGCTCTTGATCGACACTTCCGGTTCGATGATCGGCATCAGGCCATGAGCGGAGATCTGGTCGCCGACGTCGAATTGCTGCGCCACCACCGCAGCAATGCCCTCCTTCGACGGCAGGTTGATCACCGAGCGCATCTTGGTGCCGAAGATACCAAGCTTGACGGCGCGTTCGAGCAAACCGTCCAGCGTCGGCATGGGTTTCATCACGCTGACGCCGTCGCGTTCGGCCTCCAGCCCCTTGTCGACCTTGAGGAACGGTATGATGCCGCGTTGTTTCAGGTACGCGGGCACGGGCGTGTCGCCGACCAGCCCGTCCATCGTGCGCTCGAAGAGGATGGCTGCGAGGATCTTTTCACCGGTGAAGGCTGGGGCTGTGATGATGCGCACCCGCATCTCATGGACCAGCCGGAACATCTCGGCCTCGCCGCTGTAAGCGGTTTCCGGAATGCCGTAGAGCCGGAGCGCGCCCGGCGTCGAGCCGCCGCTCTGGTCAAGGGCCGCGATAAAGCCGGGCTTGTTGGAAATCTGCGCCGTCGCTTCTGCGTTGGTCATCTCGATCTCCTCGCTTCGCCGGCGCTGCGGACGACGATACCTCATCGTCGAGCTGACGGATCAGGAACTTTGCCATGAAGGGATTATGCCATCAACTTTCGTCCGGCGCACCGGCTATCTCAACATCGCCTTCCTCTCCGCAGGGCTATCCCCCCGAGCACCAGGGCCAGTGCCACGGCGTGGTAAGCCTGGAACGCCTCGCCAACGATGACGATCGAGAGCAGCGTGCCAAGGATCGGCACGAGGTTGACGAAACGTCCTGCGCGGTTCGCGCCGATCATCTCGACGCCGCGGATGAAGAAGACCTGCGCGAGGATCGACGGAAAGATCGCGACATAGGCGAGGATCGCCCAGCCGAAGGTATCCGGCCATACGAGCGCTCCGAAACGGTACTCGGCAGCAGCGAACGGCAGCGCACCCAGCAGGCCGCCCATGACCAGCACGATCATCAGGCTCTGCCAGCGCACAGCGGGACGGTAGCGCAAGAGCACCGTGTAGGCACCGTAGGAGACCACGCCCAGGACCATGATCGCGTCACCGACATTGACTTCGAACTGCAGCAGTCGGGCCGGGCTGCCGTGGCTTGCGGTGAGCAGGATACCCGTGACGGACATGAGCAGACCCAAGAGCTGCAGCGCAGTCGCCCGGACACGGAAGAACAGAAAATTCAGCAGGAAGATCAGCATCGGGATTGCGCCCTGCTCGATGCTGACATTGATCGCCGTGGTGTAGACGAGCGCCCCGTAGAGGGCGATGTTGAACACAGCGAAGCCAAGGAAGCCGAGAAGCAAGAGGTAAAGCAGCTTCGGCTTCAGCGCCGGCACATCGGCTCGGAGCTGCCGCCAGCCGATGGCAAGAAGTATGGCGAGTGCGAGCGCCCAGCGCATGGCGGTGAGCAGCATTGGCGAGATATGGCCGGCAGCCAGCTTGCCGGCTACCGCATTGCCGGCCCAGAACAGCGTGGTAAGCAGGAGCAACGCGCAGGCGGTCCGGTGCTTGCGGCTGGCTAGTAGAGTTTCTTTATAGGCTGAGCAACGCCGTAAGCGGCTTCGGCCGCCGTAAGCCTTCGCGCGGGAGAATTTATTGGGCCTGTGCTAGGTTGTCGCCGCGATCCACGGTCGCGCTCGGCGGATGATATCGCTATAGAGGCCCTCGTCCGGTCCGCTCCGGACCGTCTCGACATCGGAAGGAAAAGAAATGGCCAACGTTGTGGTCGTCGGTTCGCAATGGGGCGACGAGGGCAAGGGTAAGATCGTCGACTGGCTGTCCGAGAGGGCAGACGTGGTCGTCCGCTTCCAGGGTGGCCACAACGCAGGCCACACGCTGGTGGTTGACGGCAAGGTCTACAAGCTCTCGCTCCTGCCGTCCGGAATCGTTCGCGACGGCAAGCTCTCGATCATCGGCAATGGCGTCGTCTTCGATCCGCATGCGTTCGTCGCCGAGGCCGCCAAGCTGCAGGCCCAAGGGGTCACCATCACGCCCGACTGCCTGAAAATTGCCGAAAATACCGCGCTTATCCTCTCCCTGCATAGGGAGCTGGACGGTTTTCGGGAGGATGCCGCTTCCAATTCGGGCACTAAGATCGGCACCACGCGTAGAGGGATAGGGCCGGCTTACGAGGACCGGGTAGGCCGACGCGCCATCCGGGTGATGGATTTGGCGGACTTGGACACACTGCCTTCGAAGGTGGAAAGGCTGTTGACGCACCATAATGCGCTTCGGCGCGGCCTCGGCCATCCTGAAGTGGAGCATCAGGCAGTGATAGACGAACTGACCTCGGTCGCCGATCAGGTTCTTCCCTACATGGACCGCGTGTGGAAAATCCTCGACGACCGGAGGCGTGCGGGCGATCGCATTCTCTTCGAGGGCGCCCAGGGCACGCTACTCGACGTGGATCACGGCACCTATCCATTCGTGACCTCGTCCAACACGGTGGCGGGCCAGGCCGCGCCCGGTTCGGGCATGGGCCCGGAGGCGATCGGCTACGTTCTGGGCATCACCAAGGCCTATACGACCCGCGTCGGCGAAGGCCCCTTCCCGACCGAACAGAAGAACGAGATCGGCGAATTCCTCGGCACCAAGGGCCACGAGTTCGGCGTCGTCACCGGGCGTAAGCGCCGCTGCGGCTGGTTCGATGCGGTGCTCGTGCGTCAGGCGGTGGCGGTGAACGGCATAAACGGCATCGCGCTCACCAAGCTCGATGTGCTGGACGGCCTGGACGAGATCAAGGTCTGCACCGGCTACCGGCTGGACGGCGAGGAGATCGATTACCTTCCGGCGAGCCAGAGCGCCCAGGCGCGGGTCGAACCGATCTACGAGTCGCTGGAAGGCTGGAAGGAAACCACGAAGGGAGCCCGAAGCTGGGCCGATCTTCCTGCCCAGGCAGTGAAATATGTGCGCCATGTCGAAGAACTGATCGGCGCGCCGGTGGCACTCCTATCCACCAGTCCGGAACGGGACGACACGATACTTGTGACCGACCCGTTTCAAGATTAACTTCCCGCAACCTTGATTTGTACTGCTTCGGCACGTCGCGGGACATTTGGGACCACAGGTCGACAATAGAATGGCAGATTTCGTAGCGGTCCTGAAGAAGACGCTGGAGGGCCTTTCCGATACCACGCCGCAGACGCGGGAGAAGGTGTACGAAAAGGCACGCATCACCATCTCCAGCAAGCTGGCGGCGATGAATCCGCCGCTGCCAGAAGCGGTGATGGCAAGGCAGAAGCAGGCTCTCGAAGACGCCATCGTCAAGGTGGAGGCCGAGTATACGCCCAAGCCGTCCGATCCGCTGGCCGAACTCGAAAGCGTCTTCGAATCACTTAAGAACCCGGAGTCGCGGGCTCCGCTGAGGCAACCTGCAACGAAGGCGCCGCAGCCGGTTCCTCCGCGAACGCCCGAAGCTCCTGCCCCTCAGAAACCCGCAGCCAGCGTGCCCCCCAAGCCGGCGCTCACTGCGTCGATTCCAGAGATTCTGCCGGCAACCCCGATCCAGAAGACGCTGCCAGCGCCCGAGCCCCTGCCGCAGCTCTCCGCGCCAGCCGAGGACGCCGTAACGGAGGAGCCTGAACGGAGCGATCGGTTCGAACACGATCGCTACGAGAACCAGGGCTACGAGACCGACCGCTACGAGGAGTTTTCCTTCGCCACGGAAGCGGACGACAGCGAGCGACTGGCGTCGCGATTGGAAGCCAGACGTGCTCGCAACTCTACTCGCCGGCCCGCCATATCCGGTCGCCTGATTGCAGCCGGCATGGCCGTTGTGCTCGTCATCGGTGCCGCGGCTGGCGCCTGGGTGGCGCGCGACAGCATCGGCAACGTTCTGGCGAATGCAGGCATCCCCGGCTTTGCCACTCCTGAGCAATTCGCCTCGACGCCGGAGGAACCTGCCGAGGCGCCACAGGAGGACGTGGCTGCGACGGAGCCCCCGGACGATACCGCCGAACCGGCTGCGGAGGCCGACAATACCGCTCCTGCTGAAAGCGATGCCAATCCGGCGTCGACGGCGCCGGTGAAGTTCACGCAGCGGCTCAATGCCGACGGAACCGAGACGGACATGGGTCCCGCCGGCGGGCCGCCTGTACTCGGCGAAGGTACCTCGCTTGCCGCCGCCACCGCGCCGGCCATGCCGGAGCCGCCTGCATCCGCTCCGGCAGAGCAGTCGCAGGAGACTGCTGCTGCCGAGACGACGCAAACGCCACCGGCCGCGGACGCGGCAGAGCCGCCTGCGCCCGCGCAGAACCCGCCTGGAGAGGCCGCCCCGCAGGCCGGGCAGCAGGAGGCCTCGGTCCCGGTCGGTCAGCGGGCGATCTTCTATGAGGAGCGCACCAGCGTCGCCGAGGCGTCGGCCGAGCCCGGCACGATCGTCTGGTCGGTGGTCCAGGAATCGCCCGGCGGCGACCTGCCGCCGGAGCCGGCCATTCGCGCCGAGGCAACGATCCCGGGCAAGGACGTGCGGCTTCGCATGACGATACGTCGCAACGCGGATCAGTCCCTGCCGGCAAGCCACATCGTCGAGATGATCTTCCTGACGCCCCAGGGTTTTGAAGGCGGCGGCATCGAAAACGTGCTGCGGATGTCGTTGAAGGGCTCGGAGCAGGAGGCGGGCAGCCCGCTTCTCGGGATCCCGGCGAAGATCGCCGATGGCTTCTTCCTGATCGCGCTGAACGACTCGAAGCCCGAGATCGAGGCCAACACACGTCTGCTCAGCAGCATGTCGTGGATCGACGTGCCGGTTCAATACAAATCGGGCCGGCGCGCGCTATTCACCATGGAAAAGGGCATCCCGGGCGCGAAGGTGTTCGATGAGGCCTTGAAGGCCTGGCAGGCGGCGCGTAGCGGCTGACGACTAGGTCGCCCCTCAGAAGCCCTGGAATGGCACTTCCAGGGCTTCAACGATGGGCTCAGCTGCCCTCGAGTTCTTCCCTCAGCATCTCCAGCTCAAGCCACTCGTCCTCTAGGGCCTTGAGAGTCTCGCGCTCCTTGTCGAGCGCGGCGATGGTCTTCTGAAACGAGCCGGGATCACGCTCGTAGAAGGACGGATCGGCGATCCTGTCCTCCAACGCCGAGATCGACGCCGATACGGTCTCGATCTTCTTGGGCAGGTTCTCCAGTGCGAATTTCTGCTTGAATGAGAGTTTTTGGCTGGGCGACTTCTGCGCCGGCCGGACGGCTTCCGCCTTCGGGCCGGCCTGCTCGGGCTCGGCGCCGCGCTTACGGTCGCCGAGCTTCGTGCCGCCGCGCTGCGCGAGCATGTCGTTATAGCCGCCGGCATACTCGACCCATTTGCCGTCGCCTTCGGGCGCGATGATGCTGGAGACGGTGCGGTCGAGGAAATCGCGGTCGTGGCTGACGAGCAGCACGGTGCCGGCATAGCCGGAGACCAGTTCCTGCAAGAGATCCAGCGTCTCCATGTCGAGGTCGTTGGTCGGCTCGTCGAGCACTAGCAGGTTGGAGGGCCGCGCCAGCACACGGGCGAGGATCAGGCGCGCCCGTTCGCCGCCCGACAGTTCGCGGATCGGCGTGCGCGCCTGCTCGGGCTTGAACAGGAAATCCTTCATGTAGGAGACGACATGCTTCTCCTCGCCGTTCACGACCAGCGTCTCGCCCCGACCGTCGGTGAGAAAGTGCGCAAGCGTCTCGTCAGGATCGACGCTCCGCTTCTGGTCGAGTGTGGCGATCTCGAGATTGACGCCGAGCCGCACCGTACCTGTGTCGGGATCGAGCGCACCGGTCAGCATCTTCAGCAGCGTCGTCTTGCCGGCGCCGTTGGGGCCGACAAGGCCAATCCGGGCGCCGCGGCCGATCCGGGTGGAGAAGTTGTCGACGACGAGCAGGTCGTCGAAGCGTTTGGATATCGCCTTCGCTTCGATCACCAGCTTGCCGGATTCGGCCGCCTCGCTGGCGTTCAGGTTGGCGAGGCCTTCCGGCCCGCGATGGCTGCGCAGACGAACGCGCATATCCTGCAGTTCGCCCAGCCGGCGCATGTTGCGCTTGCGACGCGCAGTCACGCCGTAGCGCAGCCAGTGTTCCTCGCGCACGATCTGGCGGGCGAGTTTGTGCTGCTCGCGCTCTTCCTCCTCCAGGATTGTGTCGCGCCATTCCTCGAAGGCGGCAAAGCCCTGCTCCAGCCGGCGCGTCTGTCCCCTGTCCAGCCAGACGGTTGCCCGGCTGACCCGCTCCAGGAAGCGTCGGTCATGCGAGATCAGCACGAGCGCCGACCTCGACCGGGAGAGTTCGTCCTCGAGCCATTCGATGGTGGCGAGATCGAGATGGTTGGTAGGCTCGTCGAGAAGCAGGATGTCCGGCTCCGGCGCCAGCACGCGGGCGAGCGCGGCGCGGCGTGCCTCGCCGCCCGACAGGTTTTCCGGGGCCTCCTGACCGGTAAGCCCGAGATTTTCGAGCAGGTAGATGGCGCGATAGGGGTCGTCGGCCGGGCCCAGCCCCGCCTCCACATAGTCGCGGGTCGTGGCGAATCCCTCCAAGTCCGGAACCTGTGGGAGATAGCGGATCGTTGCCGACGGCTGGCGAAAGACCTCGCCGTCCTGCGGCTCGACCATACCGGCGGCGATCTTGAGCAGCGTCGACTTGCCCGAGCCGTTACGGCCGACGAGGGCGATGCGATCGCCCGGGCCAACGGAGAGAGATGCTCCGTCGAGCAGGGGCGTTCCACCGAAAGTGAGGCGAATTCCGTCGAGCGCAAGAAGTGGCGGCGCCATTCAGTCTCTTTCTTGTTCGTTCAAATGCGCGATCAGCATGGCCCGCCCGCTGCCGAGGGAGATCGAAAGCCGCCCGCGCGTCTCGTTGGAGAGGGTGAGCGACGAGCCGAACTCCACCTCCACACGGTCGAGCGGCCACTTGGCACCCGCCACCGACAGGCCGGAGAGCTCGGAAAACGCGATAATGCTGAAGAGCGTATCCTCCGGATAATCGAATTCTGCCCGGCCGGGCAGAAGCGGGACGCCTTCCTGGAGCCCACTGGTCAGCATTACCGGAATGCCCTGCGTAGCCAGCCTCAACGCCATGGACAGGTGAAGAAACTCATGATCGCTCCGCCCTCCACCGAAGGCTCCGACCATCAGCAGTGAGGTCGCCCCGTTCGTCAGGGCGACCTCGACGGCGAGTTCTCCGTCGGTCTTGTCCTTGTCTCGCGCAAAACTCTGCCGAGGCACGCTCAGGAGCGACTCCGGCAGGTCGTCAGGAACGGAATCGAAGTCCCCCACCCAGAGTTCCGGGACAATCCCGAGCGCCTGCGCATGGCGCATGCCGCCGTCAGCGGCGATCACGCGCGTTCCCGCTACACGCCGCCTGATGGCGGAGGTCGGAACGAAATCGCCTCCGAGAAGGAGCGTGAAACTGGTCATGGGCCGGCGCTTAACACGTGGGATGGCTGGAATGAAGGGCGCGGATGCGGCTTGCGCCTTGAGGTTGCGCGGCCTAATGTTCGCCCCGCTCTAACGGGGTGCCGGCCGCGTCGATTCGCGGCCCGCTGAGAGGCAGAGCTGCCAACCCGCTGAACCTGATCCGGCTCGTACCGGCGGAGGGATTAGATGCGATCGGACGGTCCGGGCGCCAATTCCCTTCAACTCGAAAGTATGGAGGCGTCATGCGCACGTTCAAAACTCTGCTTTGTTCGACTTTCCTTCTCGCATTCGCCGCTGTTCCGGCAACTGCGCAGGAGAAAACCCTCACGGTCTACACCTACGAAAGCTTCACCTCGGAATGGGGCCCCGGCCCGCAGGTCGAGAAGGCCTTCCAGGCCGAGTGCGGCTGCGATGTGAAATTCGTGTCGGTGGCGGACGGAGTGGCGCTGCTCAGCCGGGTGAAGCTGGAAGGCGCATCGACCAAGGCCGACATCGTGCTTGGGCTCGACACCAATCTTACCGCCGAAGCCAAGGCGACCGGTCTCTTCGCGCAATCGGGGATCGACACCGCCGGGCTTCAGGTGCCGGGTGGCTGGAGCGACGACACCTTCGTCCCGTTCGACTACGGCTATTTCGCCGTGGTCTACGACTCCCAGGCTCTGCCGAATCCGCCGAAAAGCCTGAGAGAGCTTGTCGAGGGCGACCCGTCCCAGAAGATTGTTATCCAGGATCCCCGCACCTCCACGCCGGGCTTGGGGCTCCTGCTCTGGGTACGCTCGGTCTATGGCGACGACGCGAAGGAGGCCTGGCAGAAACTTCGTAAGCGGGTTCTGACCGTGACCCCAGGCTGGAGCGAGGCCTATGGCCTGTTCACGAAGGGCGAGGCACCGATGGTGCTCTCCTACACCACCTCGCCCGCCTACCACCTGATTGCCGAGAAGACCGACAGGTACAAGGCCTCCTCGTTTTCGGAGGGACATTACCTCCAGGTCGAGGTCGCGGGCATGACGACGGTGGGCGCGGGCAATCCGCTTTCGAAGCAGTTCCTCGAATTCATGACTGGCCCCAAGTTCCAGGATGTCATTCCCGAGACCAACTGGATGCTGCCTGCGGGGAAGACCGAGAAGCCGCTCGACCCCGCTTTCGATACTCTGGTGAAGCCGGAAAAGACGCTGTCCTTCACGCCGGAAGAGGTGGCGGCCCATCGGAAGCAGTGGGTGGACGATTGGCTCGCGGCGATGAGCGAGTGAAATTCCGTTAGTGTAATCCCTTGAACGTCAGCGCCGCCCCTCATCCGCCTGCCGGCACCTTCTCCCCGTTGGACGGGGAGAAGGGAAGCGCGGCACCGCCTACGCACACCTTCAGCGCCAGCGATTGGCGAAGCAAGCGCGGCCGGCATCTCTCTCCCCGTGTACGGGGAGAGATGTCCGGCAGGACAGTGAGGGGCAACTCCAGGCTTCCCGGAAGACCACATCGTTTTCTTTTGACGGCGAACGCGCCGCACCCAGTGGCGCCTCATGCGTAAGGCGCCTCCCACCAACCCCCGCATCCTCGCCGGCATCGCCGCGCTGAGCGCGGTCGCCCTTCTCATCGGCGGCGCGTTCCTCGGCCTCATCCTCGAGGGATGGCGCGAGTGGCGAAACGCCGTCGACGCGTTCGATCCCTACCTGTTCCGAGTCGCCGGCTTCACGATCTGGCAGGCGGCACTTTCCACCATCTTGTCGGTGGCACCTGCCCTGCTCCTGGCGCGCGCGCTGTCGCGCCACCCCAGCTTCCCCGGACGCGCCCTGATCCTGCGCCTCTTCGCGCTTCCGTTGGCGCTTCCGGCGATCGTGGCGGCTCTCGGGTTGCTCGAGCTGTTCGGCCGGGCCGGCTATCTCTCCGGCCTTTTCGGCTGGATCGCCGGCGGACCTTGGCAGGGCATCTACGGCCTATCGGGCATATTGATCGCCCACGTCTTCTTCAATCTGCCGCTGGCGACGCGGCTTTTCCTCGAAGCGCTGGACATCGTCAGCCCCGACTACTGGCGCCTCTCCAGCCAACTCGGCATGGGCGCGCTTCCCTCCTTCCGCATCATCGAATGGCCGGTCCTGCGCAGCGCCCTCCCCGGCGCGGCGGGACTCGTGTTCATGCTTTGCGTCACCTCCTTCACGCTGGTGCTGACGCTCGGCGGCGGACCGCGCGCGACGACCCTGGAGGTGGCGATCTACCAGGCCCTGCGTTTCGACTTCGATCCGGCCCGGGCGGTGGCGCTCACGGCACTACAGGTCGTGATCACGATTGCGGCGCTGGCAGTGCTCACGCGGCTGGGCGCCAACGCGGCAGGAGACGCCAACCTGAACGTGGCATCTCCCCGCCTGCCCGTGGCAGGCCGGTCCGAGACGATCCTAAACGCTGTACTGCTGAGCCTGGCCGTGCTGTTTGTCCTTGGTCCGCTGGTGGCGACTGTCGCATCGGGAGTGCAGGCCGATCTGTCACGGCTGGCCGGCGAGGACTCAGTACGGAACGCGGCCGCGACCAGCGTGGTCCTTGCGCTAGCAGCCTCGCTCCTGTCCGTCTCGCTGGCCCTTGCGCTCGTTGCTGCACGCCGAGCGGTGTCTTTGCGCAGGGGCGGCTCCGGCTCGTTGTTGGACAGGCTGATGGACACCGGTGCGGGCTTCATCCTCGTCGTGCCGCCAATCGTCGTCGGCGCCGGCTGGTTCATCCTGGTGCGGCGCTTCGCCGATGTCTTCGCCATCGCGCCAGCCATGATCGTCTCGGTGAACGCGGTGATGGCCATGCCTTTCGCGGTCCGCGCCATTCGCCCCGCCTATGATGCCGCCGCCGAGCGCCACGACCGCCTCTGTGCCGCTCTCGGCATTCGCGGATGGGCCCGATTGCGCCTCGTGGACTGGCCAGTATTGAAACGGGCGCTTGCCATGGCCGCGGCATTCGCGATGGCGCTGTCACTGGGTGACTTGGGTGTGGTCGCTTTGTTCGGCAGCGACGCCGTGCAGACCCTGCCCTATCTGCTGCTGACCCGCATGGGCAGCTACCGCACCGCGGATGCGGCGGGTCTGGCGCTGCTGCTCGGCCTCATCTGCCTGGGGCTGATGGTTCTTGCGGAGCGGCTTGGGCGGAGTAGGGCGCGATGAGCAAGGAAGCGGCGGGGATCGGGCTGGAGCACGTCCGGTTCAGCTATCCGGACATGACGATGGATTTCGATGTGGAGGTTCCTTCCGGCTCCATCACGGCGCTGATGGGACCAAGTGGGTCCGGAAAATCAACGATTCTTGACCTCATCGCCGGCTTTCGGGAGCCGGACTCAGGCCGCATACTCATCGGCAACGATGATGTGACAGGGCTTCCGCCCGACCGCAGGCCGGTCTCGATGATTTTTCAGGAGAACAATCTGTTCGGCCACATCGACGTGGCGAAGAATGTCGGGCTGGGGCGTTCGCCTTCGCTCCGGCTCACGGAGACGGATCACGCCGATGTTGCGGATGCCCTTGCCCGCACCGGCCTCGCCGGCATGGAACGGCGGCTGCCGCGTGAACTCTCCGGCGGCGAGAGGCAGCGCGTGGCCCTTGCACGCGCGCTGGTGCGGGACCGGCCCGTGCTTCTGATGGACGAGCCGTTCGCATCGCTCGGCCCTGCGCTTCGCAACGAGATGCTCGATCTAGTGCTCGAACTACAGGCGGAGCGGGCCCTCACCGTGCTTTTCGTGACGCATCATCCGGATGACGCCCGCCGGGTGGCGTCGCGGATCATCTTCATCGAAGCGGGAAGGATCGCCGCCGCCGGGCCGGTCTCGGATTTCTTCGGCGAGGATGGACCCGCCGCCTTCCAGCACTATATTGGCAATGAAGGGCGCTTCGCCCGGAAGGCGACATAATCTTGGGGCAGACGGGCCGTTAGGCTTGCAAATCGGATGGCGGGGCGTCGCAGGGGGTACGCGCATAGCGCTTTGCGTGGTGCATCTGACGGCACGATTCGCTCGACACGAAGGAAACTGATCCTGCCGGTCATCTTCCATAGAACCGACGATTCGCGCCCTGTTGCGAACAGCCGACGCCTGCTCGCGCTCGGACTGGCGACGCTGCTGGCCGGCTGCCAGTCATTCCCGAATTCGGTCGAACAGCAGAATTTCCAGCCGTCCGACCGGCCGATAACCGTCGACACCGTCGAGCGTAACGACCGGCTTGCGGAATTGGCGCGGGCCCAGCATCCCCGCATTCTTGCGACCTATGGCGGCGAATACTCGGACCCGAAGCTCGAGCGCATGGTCGCCAAGGTGGTGGGAAGCCTGACGACTGTCTCAAGCAATCCAACCCAGACCTATCGCATCACCATCCTCAACTCGCCCAACGTGAACGCTTTCGCGCTGCCCGGCGGCTATCTTTACGTGACGCGCGGTCTGCTCGCGCTGGCCAACGATTCGGCGGAACTGGCGGCCGTCATCGCCCACGAGATGGGTCATGTCACGGCTAATCACGGGCTGCAGCGGCAGCAGAAAGAGGCTGAGGAGATCCTCGCCACCAAGGTCGTCACCGACGTCCTTGGCGAGTCGCCCACGGCCAAGGTTGCGCTGATCCGCGGCAAGCTGAGGCTGGCGCAGTTTTCGCGCAATCAGGAACTCGAGGCTGACGCCATCGGTGTGAAGACCGTCGCCCTCGCCGGATATGACCCGACCGCCGCGGCGCGCTTCCTGCAGTCGATGGCCGACTACAGCAATTTCCGCAGCATCAGCGGCGCGACCGATCCCAGCCTGGACTTCCTCGCCAGCCATCCGAACGCCCCGCAGCGCATCGAACTCGCTCGCATGCACGCACGGCAGTTCGGGGCGCAGAAGGGCGCGACCGACCGTGATTCCTTCCTCGCCGGAGTTGACGGGCTGCTCTTCGGCGACACGCCCGAGGAAGGCTATGTCCGCGACAACACCTTCATGCATCCCGGCTTGGGCGTCACCTTCACCGTGCCCTCCAATTTCGTGATCGACAATTCGGCCGCCGCCGTGACCGCGACCGGCCCCGGCGAGATGGCGATCCGCTTCGACGGCGTGTCGCTGGACAAGAATGTCACGCTGACCGACTACATCCGCTCCGGATGGGTCACCGGCCTCGATCCGGCGAGTGTCCGCACAGATACCATCAACGGCAACGAAGCCGCGATCGCCAGCGCACGGGCAGAAGGCTGGCAGTTCGACATCACCATCGTCCGCGTCGGCGGCCAGGTCTATCGCCTGCTCACGGCAGCGCCGCTCGCCAACACCAACATCAATGTGGTGGCGCGTTCGGTCGGCGCCAGCTTCCGCGCCTTGAACGGTCAGGAGAAAGCGGCTCTGAAGCCGCTGAAGGTGCGGGTGATCGCCGTGAGGCCGGGCGATACAGTCGGCAGCCTGTCGGCGCGCATGAGCGGTGTCGATCGCAAGCTGGACCTGTTCCGGATGCTGAATTCCCTTTCGCCGGTTGCCTCCGTATCTGCCGGAGACAAGGTGAAGATCATCACCGACCAGTAGGTCAGGCCAGGAAAGCCGGGTTTTCCTTGACCAGCGCCACCCGCAGCTTTTCCAGGGCGCGCGTCTCCAACTGGCGCACCCTTTCCTTGGATATCCCCAGCGACTCGCCCAGCGATTCCAGCGTGGCGCCGTCGTCCTGCAATCGGCGTTCCGCGATGATCTGCCGCTCGCGCGGGCTGAGCACGCCGAGTGCCTTGTAGAGCCAGTTGGCGCGCCGCTCCACGTCGATCGCCTCCCCCGCAACCTCGTCGGGCAGAGGAGCGTCGGAGACCAGCAAGTCCATACGGTCCGCCGAGCCTGAGCCGCCGTCGCCGAGCGGCGCGTTCAGCGAGGAGTCCGGATTGGAAAGGCGGGAATCCATCAGCGCCACGTCGGCTTCGGAGACGCCGAGTTCGTCCGAGATCTCCTTGTAGAGACCGGGGCCTGCCAGGGGGTCGCTGCCGCCGGCCAGCTTGGCCCGCAGCCGGCGGAGGTTGAAGAACAGCGCCTTCTGCGCCGAGCTCGTACCGCCGCGCACGATCGACCAGTTGCGCAGGATATAGTCCTGGATCGACGCGCGTATCCACCAGGTCGCATAAGTCGAGAAGCGCACGTCGCGTTCCGGCTCGAAGCGGGCAGCCGCCTCAAGCAGCCCGACGTAGCCTTCCTGGATAAGATCGCCCATCGGCAGGCCGAAATGCCTGAACCGGGCCGCCATCGAGATGACCAGGCGCATATGCGCCACCGTTATGCGATGCATCGCCTCCTGGTCTTTGAATTCCTTCCAGCGGTAAGCGAGCTTGAACTCCTCTTCACGTTCCAGATACGGCGCGGACATGGCCGCTGTGATCATCGAGCGTCGGGCCTTGTCTTCCATTGGGGCACTGTCCCGCAGAGAAATGGTCGAAATATTTGCGAGGCCGGTAGCCAGACTGCGCAGCCCCTAGTCCCGCAACATGCGGCGCCGTCACCACGTCGCACTAAGCAGAACAACTGCGGGGCAAGAATTTCGTTCCGAGCAGACCTCCAAGTTCGCATTCCGAAGCATGCGACCGGCGCTATGCTACTCCTCTGCCGGCGAGAAAGAACCCGGCCTTTAGGGCAACAAAAAACCCGGCGCCGAGGCGCCGGGTTCCTGAACGACAAACCTGGGGAATGGGGCTTATGCCGCCTCTTCCTGCTCGGCCTGGTCGGCTTCTTCATTATCCGCCTTGGCGCCGCGTTTCGGGCCCTTGGCGAGGTTGGCCTCGATCATGCGGACCGCCTCGGTCTCGGAGACGCGGTTGACGGCCGCAATCTCGCGCGCCATGCGGTCGAGCGCCGCCTCATAGAGCTGGCGCTCCGAGTAGGACTGCTCGGGCTGGTTTTCGGCACGGTAGAGGTCGCGCACCACCTCGGAGATCGAGACGAGGTCGCCGGAGTTGATCTTCTGATCATACTCCTGGGCGCGGCGGGACCACATGGTCCGCTTGACGCGCGCGCGGCCCTGCAGCACCTTCAGCGCGCGGTCCACGTAATCGGTCTCGGAGAGCTTGCGCATGCCGATCGCGGTCGCCTTGGCGACCGGAACCTTCAGGCGCATCTTGTCCTTGGCGAAATCAATGACGAACAGCTCCAGCTTGTGTCCCGCCACTTCCTGCTCGTCGATGGAAACGATCTGTCCCACGCCGTGAGCCGGATAGACGATGAATTCCCCGGCCTTGAAACCGTGACGTACGGGGGCCTTCTTCTGTGTCTGGGTAGTTGCCATTACGCCCTGAACTCCTTCTGCGCCGCCGGCGGTCTGCGCCGGAAGACGATTGGATCGGCAGAGTGCCGAACGAGAGCCGCAAAGACAGCGCAAGCCCTTCCGGATAAGCCGGGCCTCCGGTTTAGGCGTGAACGCCAACCCGGCCCAAGTCGCCCTGGTCCGAAACTAGGTCTCCACCTTTCAGTGAAAAAGGCTCTTCGCCATAAAACGACGATGTGTACGCGGCATGTTGGTACCTACGTAGCACAAAAATTGACGAGAATCAAGAATTTGCTGCTTTGGCGCACGCAATACGCCACGATGCCGCACCAGGCGGACCGAGCAGATTTGAAGTCTAACCCAGGAAGCGCGTCGCGCTCAATCTCCCTGTCCCGGATTCGGCGAGAAATACTTCTCGAATTTGCCCCCTACCCCGTCGAACTCCTTCGCGTCCGGCGGCTCGGGCTTCTTCGTGGTTATGTTCGGCCATTTCACCGCATATTCGGCATTCAATTGCAGCCAGCTGTCCAGTCCCGGCTCGGTATCCGGCTTGATGGCGTCCGCCGGGCACTCCGGTTCGCAGACCCCGCAATCGATGCACTCGTCGGGATGAATGACGAGCATGTTCTCGCCTTCGTAGAAACAGTCGACGGGACAGACCTCGACGCAGTCCATGTACTTGCACTTGATGCAATTGTCCGTGACGACGTAGGTCATTTCTGCTCCGGCGATTTGCCGCTCATACGTTGGTCAGCGTGACGTAATTCCTTTGGCAGACGCTGGCAAGGGCGGTCTTTGCGCCCGAAAGCCGCGCCGGGAAATGATCCCCCGCCCACGATCCGTGCCGCGGTCAGCTTTGATCGCGCAGGCGATCGATCTGCCGCCGTTCCCTCTTCGTCGGGCGGCCGCTGCCGATCTCGCGCACCGGCGGCAAAGCATCGGGAGGCGCTTTAGCTGCCGTGGGCTGCGGCGAAAGGTCCTCATAGAGCAGCCGGGCCTCTTCGGCCGGCCCGCGCCGGAGGCCCGGCAGGAGCACCCGATAGACGAGGATCCGCCGGTCCAGCGTGATCGTCAGGGTGTCGCCGATGCGGACCGGATCGGACGACTGCGTGGCCTTCTCGCCGTTGACACGCACCCTGCCCGACTGCGCGAGCTTGGCGGCCAGGGTGCGGGACTTCACGACACGCGCAAAGAACAGCCATTTGTCGATGCGCTGCCGGCCTTCCGCCATCTACTTCTTGAGCTGGTCGCGGAGCGCCGCGAGCTTGGCGAAAGGCGAATCCGGATCGAAGCGCGCCGGCCTTTCCTCACGCGGCGGTCGTGCCTGGAACGCGGGCTTGCCGCCGTCCTTGCGGCGCTCGCCGCGTTCGGCCGAGGGCCCACGGTTTCCGTCCGGCTTGCCTCTCGATCCGTCGCGCCGGAAGTCCGGCTTGCCGTGGCGCTTCTCTCGGCCCTGCTCCGCGCCTTCGTTCGGCCGGTCGCGGCGAGGCCCTCGCTCGTCGCGCTGGCCGGCCTGCCTCGGTCCACGAGCCTGCTGGCCGTCCCGTCCATGACCCGGCGGACGGGCACCGTCGCCATGTCGGTGACGAGGCCTGTGCTCGAAGCGGCCGGGCCGCCAAAGCAGGATGGGCTTGGGCTCCTCGACAGGCGCGAGATCAACGGCAGATGGCTCTGCCACGCCCTCGGCGGACGTCTCCGCTGCCTCCTCTCCTGCGTTCGTGGTCGCAGAAGACTCGGCCTCAGCTTCCCTTGCTGAGGGAACATGCTGCGATGTCTCGGCGCTCTCGCCGTCGCCGTCGGCACCCGACGCGATCGCCTGCCCTTCCTCGCCAAGCAACGCGGAAGCCTCGGCGCGCTCTTCCGTTTGCGCGGGCTCGTCCGCCGGCTCTCCCGAAGAAGCCTCTTCGGCGACGGCAACGATCTCTGGTTCAGCAGAAGCCTCGGCCGACGCGGCCGCCTCGGAAAGCGCCTCCGGCGCTGCCTGGGCGATCTCATTGGACGCCGTGTCCGCTTCCATCTGTTCCCCGGCCTGCGCTTCAGCAGCAGCAGCACCACTCTCATCTGCAGTTTGCGCAGCGGCCGCCTGTTCTGCCGCGGCCTTCTCCGCCGCAGCCCTTTCCGCTGCGGCCTTTTCGGCTGCCTGCCGCGCCGCCAGATCCAGCGCCTCCAGCCGCGCCTTGACCTCGACGGCAGGCTTCGGCTCGGCGCGATAGCCGAGCCCCTTGAGGATCTCCTCGATGTCCTCGCCGCTCGCGCCGAGGATCGACATCATCGGCGGCGTCACCATGAAAGCGTTGCCATCATAGGCGCTGTCGGGGCGATTGCCCGTGCCAGGCTTCCAGGCGAGCGCCGGCCGGATCAGGTCCGCCAGGCGCTCGAGGATATCGATTCGCACGGCGCGCCGGCCGAGTACGCGATAACCGGCGAGGCTGTAGAAGGCACGCTCGAAGGACGGGTCAACTACGACGGATGTCCGCCCGGCGGCGAGCAATTGCACGACATCGCCATAGCCCGGCTTGTCCTTGCCATCATTCATCAGCGCCCAAAGCAGCGTGATCAGCCCCGCAGGCGCCGGCTTGATCAGCGGCGGCACGAAGATGTGATAGGCGCCGAAACGCACGCCGAGTCTGCGTAGCGCGCCGCGGCTTTCCTGGTCGAGCGACTTGATCTCGTCCGCGATGTCGCGCCGGTTGATCACGCCGAACTGCTCCACCAGCCGGAAGGCGATGCCGCGCGCGATGCCCGTCAGTTGTTCCGCCTGCTTGAGGTCGACGAGCGGCTTCAGGAGCGACTCGATCTGGAAGTTGACGAAGCGTTCCGCACGCGCAGCGACCTTGTCGCGCGCCGGACCGGTGAGTTGCTCGTCGGCAAGCAGGATCACCCGCGGCTTGAGCGCGTCGTCGGTTGCCGTGACCGTCGCGATCGGCGCGCCGATCCAGCGCAGCACCCCATCCGAGCCGAGGGCGATGTCGTGGTTGCCGGAGTTGGAGAAGCGCTCCGCGCGGGTCTCGAACTCGGTCGCCAGCGCCTTTTGCGCAGCGGCGCGGATCGCCTTGCCGTCCTCGCCGCCTGCGGCCTGGTCAGGCGTGAAGCGAAAGCCTTGCAGGTCACCGACATGATGGCCCTCTACAAGGACGGTTCCGGATTGATCGATCTCGGCTTCAAGCATGCTATTTTCTCTCAGGCGCCGCATGAGGACGGAAGTCCTGCGGTCTACGAAGCGTTTCGTCAACCGCTCATGCAGGGCATCCGATAGTCTGTCTTCGATCTCACGTGTTTTTTCGCGCCAGTGACGCGGATCGGCCAGCCAGGCCGGGCGGTTGGACACGAAGGTCCAGGTGCGGATCTGCGCAATCCGGTTGGAGAGCGTGTCGATATCGCCTTCGGTCGAGTCGGCGCGGCGCACCTGCTCCGCCATGTAATTCTCGTCCACATGCCCGAGCCGCACCAGGTCGAAATAGATCGAGGCGATCAGTTCGGAATGCTGGGCCGGGGCGATGCGCCTGTAGTCGGGCAGCGCGCAGGCTTCCCAGAGCTGCGACACGCGCTCCCTGCCCCGGGCCAGTTCCCTGATCTCGGGGTCGCGCGAAAGCTGCTCGAGCGCTTTTGCATCAACGGCAGGAAGAGCCCGGGTCAGGCCCTCGACCGGCACCGGCGTCTCGATCGAGTGCCGCAGCGCGTCGAGGCTGGAAAAGTCGAACTGCGCAGTGCGCCATTGCAGGACCTTTACGGGCTCGAAGTCGTGCCCCTCGACCTTCTCGACCAATTCTTCGTCAAAGGGATCCACCTGCCCGGTGACCCCAAATGTGCCATCGCGCAGATGCCGTCCGGCGCGTCCAGCGATCTGTCCGAGCTCGGCCGCGGTGAGCGCCCGATACTGGTAGCCGTCAAACTTGCGGTTCTGCGCGAAGGCGACGTGGTCGACGTCGAGGTTCAGCCCCATGCCGATCGCGTCGGTGGCGACGAGATATTCCACATCGCCCGACTGGTAGAGCTCCACCTGCGCATTGCGGGTGCGCGGGCTGAGCGCGCCTAGAACAACCGCCGCCCCGCCGCGCTGGCGCCGGATCAACTCGGCGATCGCGTAGACCTCGTCCGCGGAAAAGGCGACGATCGCGGAACGGCGCGGCAGGCGCGTGATCTTCTTGGAGCCGGCATAGGCGAGATGCGACAGCCGCGGCCGCGTCACAACCGATATGCCGCGCAGCAGCTTTTCGAGAATGCCACGCATGGTGGCGGCGCCGAGCAACAACGTCTCCTGCCGGCCGCGCAGGTGCAGGATGCGGTCGGTGAAAATGTGCCCGCGCTCGAGATCGTTGGCCAACTGGATCTCGTCGATGGCCACGAAGGCGGCGTCGGTCTCGCGCGGCATAGCTTCGACGGTGCACACGGAATAGCGGGCGCTGACCGGCGCGATCTTCTCCTCGCCGGTGATGAGCGCCACCTTGGCTACGCCGACCTTGTCGACGACGCGCTGATAGACCTCGCGCGCGAGCAGCCTAAGAGGCAGGCCGATCACGCCGCTGTCGTGCGCGACCATCCGCTCGATGGCGAGGTGCGTCTTGCCTGTGTTGGTGGGGCCCAGAACCGCTGTCACGTCCCGCCCGGACAGGATCAGCGGATCGGTCTTCGTCTGATGCACATTCATAGTCTGGGGGAACTGCCTCTCGGACTCGGCCGCTCAGCGTGTGGAATGTCCCGTCTGGAGGAGCGAGTTGCCGGCCATTTGAGACAGAAATAGGTGCTTCCCCCCGGGAAGTCCATGACGGAACGGAATCCGGAACGAGTCTGGAACGAATCGGCGACGAATCGCTGACTCGCCCTGATTCAGGTTTTGTTCCACTGAGAGCGGCGACTACGTCATTGATGCTGAATCATTTTCTTGAATCAGGGCGTTGCGGGCCGACTCTCGCGCGGAACGCCTTAGGCACCGCTAAAACGGTTCGACCCCCACTCCGGTCGGCTTGGCCGACCGGAGTGGGGTCGAATGCCCAGGAGAAGCGTCAGCGCATCTCAGGCCATATACTGCCCGCCATTGGCCGAAATGGTCGATCCGGTGATGAAGCCCGCCTCGTCCGAGGCCAGGAACACCACGCAGCGCGCGATCTCCTCCGGTTCGCCCAACCGACCGACGGGGATCTGCGGGATGATGCGCTCGTTGATCACCTTCTCGTCCACGGCCCGCACCATCTCGGTGCCGATGTAGCCCGGGCAGACGTTGTTGACGGTGATGCCGGCGCGTGCGCCCTCCAGCGCCAGCGCCTTGGTGAGGCCGACCTCGCCGGCCTTGGAAGCGGAATAATTCGCCTGCCCGGCCTGCCCCTTCTGGCCGTTGATCGAGGAGATGGTGATGATCCGGCCGAACTTGCGGTCGCGCATGCCGCCCCAAAGGGGATGGGTCATGTTGAAGGCGCCGCTGAGATTGGTGTCGATGACCTCTCGCCATTGCTGCAGAGTCATCTTGTGGAACATGGCATCACGGGTGATGCCGGCATTGTTAACCAGGATGTCGATCGGCCCGAGGTCTGCTTCCACTTCGCGAATGCCGGCGACGCAGGCGTCGTAGTCGGCGACCGACCACTTGTAGGCCGGGATGCCCGTCTCGGCGTTGAACTTCTGCGCCGCCTCGTCATTGCCGGCATAGTTGGCCGCCACCTTGCAGCCCGCCGCCTTCAGGGCGACTGAGATCGCCGCGCCGATGCCGCGCGTTCCGCCCGTCACGAGTGCTACTCGGGTCATGTCTGCTCCTCCCTGAAATGCGGCAGTGAGTGGACAGACGGCAGTAGGGTACGTCCCCTTGTTCTTAGAGTGTTCTTTCTACTGCCCGCTGCCCGCCTTCTTCCCCGACTGCCTAATGCCTAATGCCTGATTTCTATTGCCGACCGGTCAGCTCATCGCCTCGACACACATGGCCACGCCCATGCCGCCGCCGATGCACAGCGTCGCAAGGCCCTTCTTGGCCTGGCGGCGGCGCATCTCGAAAAGCAGCGTGTTGAACACGCGCGCGCCGGAAGCCCCGATCGGATGACCGATGGCGATCGCGCCGCCGTTGACGTTCACGATCTCCGGGTTCCAGCCCATGTCCTTGTTCACGGCACAGGCCTGGGCCGCGAAGGCCTCGTTCGCCTCGACGAGGTCGAGGTCATCGACCTTCCAGCCGGCCTTCTGCAGCGCCTTGCGCGAGGCCGGGATCGGTCCCGTGCCCATGATCTGAGGGTCGACTCCGGCGGTCGCCCAGGAGACGATGCGGGCAAGCGGCGTGATTCCGCGACGCGCGGCCTCCGCCTCGGTCATCAGCAGCACGGCGGCGGCGCCGTCATTGATGCCGGAGGCGTTGCCGGCGGTCACAGTGCCTTCCTTGTCGAAGGCTGGCCTGAGCTTCTGCATCTGGTCGAGCGTGGCACCATGGCGGATATACTCGTCGTCCTCGACCACCGTGTCGCCCTTGCGGCCCTTCACCGTCACCGGGACGATCTCGTCCTTGAAGCGACCCGCCTTCTGGGCAGCCTCCGCCTTGTTCTGCGAGGCGAGCGCGAACTCATCCTGCATCTCGCGGGTCAGTTGCCACTGGCGCGCGACGTTCTCAGCGGTGTTGCCCATGTGGTAGCCGTAGAAGGCGTCGGTCAAGCCGTCCTTGATCATGGTGTCGATCAGCTTCAGGTCGCCCATCTTCACCCCGGCGCGCAGATGCTGGCAGTGCGGAGCCATCGACATGGATTCCTGGCCGCCCGCGACGATGATCGACGCGTCGCCCGTCTGGATCTGCTGCATGCCGATGGCAACGGCGCGCAGGCCCGAGCCGCAAAGCTGGTTCAGCCCCCAGGCGGTCGCCTCTTTCGGGAGACCCGCATTGACCGCCGCCTGGCGCGCCGGGTTCTGGCCCTGCCCGGCCGTAAGGATCTGGCCCAGGATCACCTCGTCGACCTCCTGCGGATCGACCCCCGCGCGCTTCAGCACCTCCTTGATGGCGACGGTGCCCAGATCATGCGCGGTGACATTCGCAAAAGCGCCGTTGAACGAGCCGACGGGCGTACGCGCGGCACTTGCTACCACGATCGATTGTACGGACATGGGTCTTTCTCCCGACATGGTGTCTTTCCCTGACGTTGTTTCTGGCCCTCATGAGGCGGCGAGTCAAACCGGAAAATCGCTGGTCAGCCATGCGCGAGTTGCGTCCCGCATGGGCGCCGTGAGCACTTTCGTGGCCCTGGCACGTCCAAGAATCCTGCAGCGCACAAAGCGCTTGGATTGGCCGCGTCTTTGCGCGTATCCTGCTTCATCGAATGATCGTCACCGCGCGCTTACCTGCCAGAATGCGCGGTGCCTCCGGGAGGGTACCTGATGGCCGCGAAGGACGAACCCGTCGTCATCAAGAAGTATGCGAACCGCCGTCTCTACAACACCGGCACCAGTACCTACGTGACGCTCGAGGATCTCGCCGAGATGGTCAAGCGAAGCGAGGAGTTCACCGTCCAGGACGCCAAGACGGGAGAGGACATCACCCATTCGGTGCTCACCCAGATCATCTTCGAACTGGAGAACAAGGCCGGGCAGAACATGCTGCCCATTCCCTTCCTGCGGCAGTTGATCTCCTTCTACGGCGACCAGATGCAGATGATCGTGCCGAGCTTCCTCGAGCAGTCGATGGCTGCCTTCGCCAAGGAGCAGGAGCGGTTTCGGGAGCAGATGAAGGCCGCTTTCGGCAAAACGCCGATGGACATGATGAAGATGACAGCCCCGATGAAGGCGTTCGAGGAGCAGACACGTCGCAACATCGAGCTGTTCCAGAACGCGATGCGGATGTTCACCCAAATTCCCGGCGGAATGCCTCCCGAGAAGCAGGAAACTCCCAAGAAGGAAGGTTCGGAGAAGGCCGACGACCTGCAGGAGCTCAAGGAACAGATCGCTGCCATGCAGCGCAAGATCGACTCCATGAGCTGAGTTTTCGCCGATTGCTGCGTCTCGGTTCAGGTACCGGGCAAGGTCATCGGCAACGGACACCCGATCCGCTCTAGGTAGCAACGCACAGGATCATGGTCGGAGGACCATCCTGCCCGAAGATCATAAGTGGGTGACCGATCCGCAAAACTCACTTCGGCGCGTTTGCCTTCAGCCAGGCCTCCATAAGGTCGATCTCCTTCTCCTGCGAGGAGATGACGTCCTGCGCCAGCTTGCGGATCTCCGGATCCTTGCCGTGCACCAGCAGCACCTTGGCCATGTCGACCGCCGCCTGGTGATGCGGGATCATGCTGCGCACGAAGTCGATGTCGGGGTTTCCGCTGTAGTTTAGCTTCTGCATCTGCTGGTGCATGGCGTCCATGGCCCGCTTGTAGCCGGCCTCGGCGACGGCGCCCGCATCACCGGCTGGATCAGCGGCGTGCCCGCCATGATCGGTCTGCGCAAGTGTGGCACCTGCTATGCCGAAGGCCAGCGCTGCTCCCAGGAAAACCGGAATGAGGAGTCGGCGGGTCATTTGGATCTCCTTTGGTGATCTCGATTCTTGCGGGCAAAGCTCCTGCCGGCAAGCCGCCCTTCGGACGGTCACCGGGACTCAGTGATGATGCCCCGAAAGCCCGTCGAGAATAGGACAGTCGGGCCGGTTGTCCCCGTGACAAACTTCAACGAGGTGGCCCAGGGTGGCCCGCAGTTCCATGAGTTCAGCGATCTTGCGGTCGATCTCGGCGAGCTTGGCCTTGGCGATCGTCTTCACCTCGGCGCTTTCCCGGTGGCTGTCTCCATAGAGTGACAGGAGTTGCCGGCATTCCTCGACCGAGAACCCAAGACTGCGCGCTCGCTGCACGAATTTCAACCGGTGAACGTCAGCGGAGGAATAATCGCGGTAGCCGTTTTCTGCGCGCCCCGGCGACAACAGGCCGATGTCTTCATAGTAGCGGATGGTCTTCGGCGGCAGGCCGGATTTTTCCGAAGCGGCTCCGATATTCATCTCGATCCCTCGACATTCGAGCGTCCGCTTCAGGACGCTCTTCTCACTATGTAGGGAGGATGCGTAACCCTTCCAGTGACTGGAAGGTCAAGGAGGATTTCTGCCGGTATCGTTGATGCGCCCGCGAGCCGGCCCAAGAGCGCCGCGGCTCGGCCAGCCTCAGAGCTTTGCCAGCCGCTGGCCAATGTCGAGCGTGAGCAGTTCCGCCAGTTCGCGCGCCGCGCGGTTCTCCGCGTCGATGCCCGCTCGCCAGGTGGCGAATTCCTGGCTGGGCTGGTCATACGAGGCGGGGATGGTGCGCTTTCCCGCGGCGACCGGCTTGCCCGTGGCGGCGTCCGTCAGCACGTAGGAGCCGGTCATGTAGAGGGTTGCCGCGGTCGGCCGGTTCTCGTCGTTTTCGACCGTAACGACCGCCTCGTTGACCACCTGCTCGGTCACGGTCAGCGTCATCAGGTATTTTGGCTGGGCTGGCTGCCCTGCCCCGCCGTTCAGCGCGAAGATCAGATCGTTGCGCAGTCTCTGGGCGAAGCGCGTATTGACCGGCGCGATCGAGATCTGCTTCAGCCCCTCGGCCGCACCTGCCGCATAGCCGACCGCTGCTCCGCCGCCGTCGGAATAGAGCGGCCGTACTGTGCAGGCGGCGCTGAGAGCCGTGGATGCCACGATTGCGAGGACGCCCACGGTGCGAACGATCGACCGCGGGCGGACATGGGGGCGCTCAGGCAACGACATTCACGATCCTTTGCGGCACCACGATCACCTTGCGGGGCGGCCGTCCCTCCAGCGCCTTCTGGACGAAGTCCAGCGACAGGGTGGCCCTCTCGATCGCAGATTGATCTGCGTCGCGCGCGATCGTCAAGTCGCCGCGCTTCTTGCCATTGATCTGGACGGGCAGCACGATCTCGTTGTCCACCACCAGCGCAGGCTCGAAAGCCGGCCACCGGCGTTCGGCGATCAGACCCTCGCCGCCGATTGCCGACCAGCATTCCTCCGCAAGATGCGGCATCATCGGCGCGATCATCGCCAGCAGGAATTCGACGGCCTCGCGCAGTGCGCCGCGCATGGCAGCGTTCGCTTCGCCGGCAGCGGCGGCTGCGAGCGGCGCCTGGAGGGCATTGGTGAGTTCGTAGATGCGGGCAACGGCCTTGTTGAAGCCGAGCCTCGCGATCTCCTCTCCCACGGCCTTGAGCGCCTTGTGGGCCGCCTTCGAGACCGCGCCGGCTTCACCGTCGGTCGAGTGCGCAGGCGCGACACCGGCGAGCGACGGCGCTGCTTCCGACACCAGGCGCCAGACGCGCTGGACGAAGCGGTGCGCGCCTTCGACGCCGGCTTCCGTCCAGATCACATCGCGCTCCGGCGGCGAGTCGGAGAGCATGAACCAGCGCGCGGTGTCGGCGCCGTAGCTCGCGATGATGTCGTCGGGATCGACCACGTTCTTCTTCGACTTCGACATCTTCTCGATCGGGCCGATGTCGACGTCCTCGCCCGTCGCGATCAAGGTGGCGCGGCGAACGCCGTCCGTCTCGGTGATATTCACCTCGGCGGGCGTCACATGGACGCCGCCGTTGCGGCGGTAGGTCTCATGGACCACCATGCCTTGCGTGAACAGGCCCTCGAACGGTTCTTTCACCTCGTTCACATGCCCGGTCGCCTTCAGCGCGCGCACGAAAAAGCGCGAATAGAGCAGGTGCAGGATCGCATGCTCGATGCCGCCGATATACTGGTTGACGGGAAGCCAGCCCTTCGGCCCATCCACCATCGGCAGGGTGGTCGGCTCCGTTCCGTTCCACGGATCGGTGAAGCGGGCGAAGTACCAGGACGAATCGACGAATGTGTCCATCGTATCGGTGTCGCGCCGCGCCGGCTTGCCGCATTGCGGGCAGTCGACGTGCTTCCAAGTCGGGTGGTGATCGAGCGGATTGCCCGGCTTGTCGAAGCTGACGTCCGCCGGCAGTTCGATCGGCAGTTGGTTGGCGGGAACCGGCACGGCCCCGCACGAGTCGCAGTGGATGACCGGGATCGGGCAGCCCCAGTAGCGCTGGCGCGAGATCAGCCAGTCGCGCAGCCGGAACTGCACCTTGCGCTCGGCCATCGGCTGGTCGTTGGTAGCGCGGCTGCCGAGCAGATCGGCGACCTTGTCGAAGGCATCCTTCGGCTTCAGGCCGTCCAGGAAGCGCGAATTGATCATCACGCCGTCCTCGACATAGGCCTCGTCATCGACGACGAAGGTCGCGGCATCCGCGTCGGCCGGCATGACCACGGGCACGACCGGCAGGTTGTATTTCCGCGCGAAGTCGAGGTCGCGCTGGTCGCCGGAGGGGCAGCCGAAGATCGCGCCGGTGCCGTACTCCATCAGCACGAAGTTCGCGACATAGACCGGCAGCTTCCAGTCCGGATCGAACGGATGCACGGCGCGGATGCCGGTATCGAAACCCTTCTTCTCGGCAGTCTCCAGGTCGGCCGCGGACGTGCCGCGATGGCGCACCTCCTCGATGAAGGCGGCGAGTTCGGGATTGTTCTTCGCCGCCTTCTTCGCGAGCGGATGATCGGCGGCGATCGCCATGAAGGAAGCGCCAAAAATCGTGTCGGGGCGGGTCGTGTAGATCTCCAGTTGATCCTCGCCGGACGGCGTGGTCGCCGGGTCCAGCGGCCAGCGGATCTGCAGGCCTTCGGAGCGGCCGATCCAGTTGGCCTGCATCAGCTTGACCTTCTCGGGCCAGCGGTCGAGCGTCTCCAGCCCATCCAGCAGGTCCTGGCTCATCGACGTGATCTTGAAGAACCATTGGGTGAGGTCGCGCTGCTCCACGGGCGCGCCCGAGCGCCAGCCGCGTCCGTCGATCACCTGCTCGTTGGCGAGCACGGTCATGTCGACCGGATCCCAGTTCACCTTGGCCGACTTGCGCTCGACCAGCCCGGCCTTCCAGAAGTCGAGGAACAGTTTCTGCTGGTGCTTGTAGTAGGAAGGGTCGCAGGTGGCGATTTCGCGGGCCCAGTCGAGCGACAGGCCCATCGTCTTCAACTGTCCCTTCATCGTCTCGATGTTTGCGTAGGTCCAGTCGCGCGGGTTGACCTTGTTGTCGCGCGCCGCGTTCTCGGCCGGCAGGCCGAAAGCGTCCCAGCCCATCGGGTGCAGCACGTTCCTGCCATTGGCGCGCTGGAAGCGGGCGACCACGTCGCCCATCGTGTAGTTGCGCACATGGCCCATGTGGATGCGCCCCGACGGGTAGGGGAACATCTCGAGCACATAGTATTTCTCGCGCGGGTCGTCGTTCTTCGTCTCGAAGAGTTTTGCCGTCTCCCAGGCTTTCTGCCATTTCGGCTCGGATGCGCGCGGATTGTATCGTTCGGTTGCCATGTCCGGGATTTCACTGGATAAGACGGGCAAAATTGGGTTCGGCGGACCTTCATCACGGTTTGCCGAGGGCGTCAACCTTGGGGGCTTAAGGGCAGCCACAGGGAGTCGACAACCAGGGGTTTTAGGATCGAGACATGACCGACGCAGTCGCACGGCTGGCAGACGTGAAGGGAAATATCGCAGCGGCGGAGCGCGAGGCCAACCGGCCCGCCGGCAGCGCCACGCTCGTTGCCGTCTCGAAAACCTTCGGCGAGGGCGACATCCGCCCGGTGATCGGGGCCGGGCAACGCGTTTTCGGCGAAAACCGCGTCCAGGAAGCGCAGTCGAAATGGCCGGCGCTCCGGGCCGAGTTCCCCGACCTCGAACTGCACCTCATCGGCCCGCTGCAGTCCAACAAGGCGAAGGAAGCCGTCGCGCTGTTCGACGTCATTGAAACTGTCGACCGCGAAAAGATCGCCGCCGAACTCGCCAAGGAGATGCGCAAGCAGGGCAAGGCGCTGCGGGTCTACGTGCAAGTTAATACGGGTTCGGAGCCGCAGAAGGCCGGCATAGAGCCGCGCGAGGCGGTGGCCTTTGTGCAGCGCTGCCGCGACGTGCATGGCCTCGCCATCGAAGGCCTCATGTGCATCCCGCCGGCGGACGAAAACCCCGGCCCGCACTTCGCGCTCCTGGAAAAGCTCGCGCGCGAGGCGGATGTGGAGAAGCTCTCCATGGGGATGTCGGGCGACTACGAGCTGGCGATTGCCTTCGGCGCCACCAGCGTGCGCGTCGGCTCGGCGATTTTTGGGGCGCGGTGAGCGCCAGGCGGCGATCGCATACGGCTTTTACCCCGGCCCCTTACCCTCCCCACAAAGAGGAGAGTAAGGGGTGGAGGTATAAGACCGCTCAGTTCGTCAAAGCATCATTAGCGATAGCCTGACCCCTGATCCTCAGTAGGGAACAGAGCGGCGCTCACACGAACGGCTTGCCGATGTCGTACTTCCTCGGCACCAGCCGCTCGAAATAGGCGCGGCCGGCGGCGGAGAGATGTGTGCCGGCTTCGTCAAGGAAATCGGCGGGCATGTGGCGGGTCTTGCCGGCGACGTTGATGAGCGGCACTTTTCGCAACACCGTCCGGCCATTCTCCACTTGGAGAGCCACCGAGCCGCCGCCGTCGCCGGCCACCTGCACGGCGAATGCGCCCGCCTCGAAGGCCTCCTGCTGGTCGACCCTGTTGATCGCGCCGACGAAGCCGCGCGGCATGTAGCCGAGCGCGTCGACGCGGGCGCGCTTGCCCGGAAGGCCTTCACGCAGCGCGTGCTCGAACGCCAGGCCCAACTCGCCGCCCGAGAGCTTCAGGTTGCCGTGGGCGTCACGCTCCAGCCGCTCCGCCGGCACCAGCGTCTCTACCAGCGCTCTGCCGTCTTCGGTGGTGACGCCTTCGGAGACGGCGACGATGCAGCGCTTGTGCCGGTCGAGCGTGCGCTTCACGTCGTCGATGAAGCGTTCCGCCGAAAAGGCCCGCTCCGGCACGTAGATGAGATGCGGACCGGACTCCTCGTCGATCTGCCAGGCGGCGGAAGACGCAGTGAGGAAGCCGGCGTGCCGGCCCATGACGATCGCCACATAGATGCCGGGGAGCGCGCGGAAATCGAGGTCGGCGGTCAGGAAGGCGCCCGCCGTGTATTCCGCGGCCGAGATGAAGCCCGGCGTGTGGTCGTTCTCCTCGAGGTCGTTGTCGATGGTCTTCGGCGCATGGACGAAGGCGATCGATCCGCCGGAGGCATCGGTCAGGATCTGCTGCGTTCCGGACGTGTCGTTTCCGCCGATATAGATGAAGGCTTCCGCGCCGACTTTCTGCAGGCCCTTCAGCACCAGGTCGCAATAGGCGGCATCGGGCTTGTCGCGCGTCGAGCCCAGCGCCGCACTCGGCGTACCGGCGATGCGCATCAGTTCCGCCTCGGGGATCTCGGTAAGATCGACATAGTCGCCGTCGCGGATACCGCGGACGCCATAGCGGGAGCCCAGCACGCGGGCGCCGGGATGGCGCTTCCTCACCTCCAGCGCTGCCCCGACCATGGTCTGGTTGATCACCGCCGTCGGGCCGCCGCCCTGCGCGATCACGAATGTTCCGGCCATTTTTCTCTCCCGGTCTTTGACTGCCCGCAGGTTTAGCCGAGTTTGGCACAGGCGCAACCCGCAAGTCAGGGCAACGGGGTGGAGGGTAGATGCCCTTCGAGCCTGGCTGAGTTCTCCTACGCGACGGCGCGGGCCACCTCTGGCCGCAGCGGATTTGAAGCCCTGCGCCATACAAATCCCCGCTTGCAAGCTATAGTGAGGCTTCGTACGGAATGCGCATCGCGGGCATGCCGCGAACGCTACCTTGTTGTTGAGGGTCACCATGTCCGAGAACGCATCGCTCCAGTCCCGCCGCGTCGCGGCCATCCCGCGCGGCGTCGCCACCGCCTATCCGGTCTTCGCCGCCCGCGCCGAGAACTCGGAACTCTGGGATGCCGACGGGCGCCGCTTCATCGATTTCGCTGGCGGCATCGCCGTGCTCAATACCGGCCATCGCCACCCCAAGGTGATCGCCGCCGTGCGCGAGCAGCTCGACGCCTACACGCACACTGCCTTCCAGATCGTGCCTTACGAACCCTACATCGCCCTCTGCGAGCGGTTGAACAAGCTCGCGCCGTTCAAGGGCGAGGCCAAGTCGATCCTGTTCTCGACGGGCGCCGAGGCGGTCGAGAACGCGGTGAAGATCGCACGCGCCCACACCGGCCGCACCAATGTGATCGCCTTCACCGGCGCCTTCCACGGCCGCACGCTGATGACCAGCGCGCTGACCGGCAAAGTGGCGCCGTACAAGAAGAAGTTCGGCCCTATGCCGGCCGGCATCTGGCACGTGCCGTTCCCCGCGCCGCAATTCGACGTCTCTGTCGCGGATTCGCTGAAGGCGCTGGAATTCCTCTTCCGGGCCGATGTCGATCCAGTCAATGTGGCGGCTATCATCATCGAGCCGGTGCAGGGCGAGGGCGGCTTCCATCCCGCACCGACCGAGTTGCTGCAGGCGCTCCGGAAGATTTGCGATGAGCACGGCATCGTGCTGATCGCCGACGAGGTACAGACCGGTTTTGCGCGCACCGGAAAGATGTTCGGCATCGAGAACTCCGGTGTCGAGCCTGACCTCATCACCATCGCCAAGTCGCTCGCCGGCGGTTTTCCGCTGTCGGGTGTGATCGGTCGGGCAGCAATCATGGACGCGCCAGAGCCGGGCGGGCTCGGCGGCACCTATGCCGGCAGCCCGATCGCCTGCGCCGCGGCGCTCGCCGTGCTCGACGTCATCGAGGAGGAGAAGCTGATCGCCCGCTCGAACACGCTGGGCGAGCGCATCAAGGGCGAGCTTGCCCGCATCGCGCAGCGCAACGACACGATTGCGATGGACTATATCCGCGGCCCGGGCGCCATGGTCGCGTTCGACGTGGTGAAGAGCCGCGGCAGCGCCGAGCCGGATGCCGACGCAACCAAGCGCGTGACCCAGGCAGCACTTGCCGAGGGCCTGGTGCTGCTCTCCTGCGGCGTCCACGCCAACACCATCCGCATCCTGATGCCGCTGACGATCTCCGACGCGGTGCTGGAAGAAGGGCTGCAGAAGCTCGAACGCGCCCTGGTCGCTGCGAACGGGTGATTGGGGCTCGATAGCCCTTTTCGACCCCCACTCCGGTTTGCTTTGCAAACCACCTCTCCCCCGATCGACGGGGGAGAGGTGGCGAGCCCTGAGCTTGTCGACGGGCGAGACGGAGTGGGGGCGAGTCGATCGCGAGGGCGCCGCCACCATCAGATAAGGGCTGAGTTCCCTTAACTGCCCCTCGCCATCTCCCGCAGCTTGAACTTCTGGATCTTGCCCGTCGAGGTTTTTGGGATCTCCGTGAAGATCACCGCCTTGGGCACCTTGAAGCGGGCAAGCAGCGAACGGCAGTGGTCAAGAATCTCGGCCTCGCTGGCGGTCCTGCCCGGCTTCAGCTCGACATAGGCGACCGGCACCTCGCCCCACTTCTCGTCGGCCCGCGCGACGACGCCGCAGGAGGCGACCGCCGGATGCTTGTAGAGCGCGTCCTCGACCTCGATCGAGGAGATGTTCTCGCCGCCCGAGATGATGATGTCCTTGGAACGGTCTTTTAGCTGGATGTAGCCGTCCGGGTGGAGCACGCCGAGATCGCCGGAGTGGAACCAGCCGCCGGCAAAGGCCTCGTCGGTTGCGTTGCTGTTCTTCAGATATCCCTTCATCACGATGTTGCCGCGGAACATGACCTCGCCGAGCGTCTCGCCGTCGGCGGGGGTCTGGCTCATCGTCTCGGGATCCATGACGGTCAGCCCTTCGAGCGAGGCGTAGCGCACCCCCTGCCGCGCCTTCCTCGCGGCGCGGCCGGCGCGGTCGAGATGGTCCCACTCCAGATGCCACTCGTTGACCACCGCCGGCCCATAGGTCTCGGTGAGGCCGTAGAGATGGGTGACGGCGAAACCGGCGTCGGCCATGCCGGACAGCACGGCCTCCGGTGGCGGGGCCGCGGCGGTGTTGAAGGTCACCGTCTGCGGGAACTCGCGCTTCTCAGCGTCGGGCGCATTGATCAGCATCGACATGACGATCGGTGCACCGCAGAGATGGGTGACGCCATGGTCGGCGACGGCGTCGTACATGGCCTTGGCGCGCACCCAGCGCAGGCAGACATGCGTGCCCGCCTGCACGGCCAGCGTCCACGGAAAACACCAGCCGTTGCAATGGAACATGGGCAAGGTCCAGAGGTAGACCGAATGCTTGCCCATGCCGGCATGGATCGTGTTCGCGTAGGCCATCAGGGCGGCGCCGCGATGGTGGTAGACGACGCCCTTCGGGTTGCCGGTGGTGCCGGAAGTGTAGTTGAGCGAGATCGCGTCCCACTCGTCGTCGGGCATCGACCAGTCAAAATCCGGATCGCCGGACTGGACGAGTTCCTCGTAGTCGAGCGAGCCGATCCTTTCTCCCTTGGGATAGGGCGCATCGGCCGGGTAGGCCGGGTCGTCATAGTCGATCACCAACGGCTTGACGCTGGCCAGGGCGAGCGCCTCGCGGGCGACGGCGGAAAATTCGCGGTCGACGATCAGCACCGTCGACTCGGCGTGGTCGAGCTGGAACGCGATGATCGACGCATCCAGCCGCGTGTTCAGCGAATGCAGCACCGCCTTCACCATGGGCACGCCGAAATGCGCTTCAAGCATGGCCGGCGTGTTCGATAAGAGCACCGTGACGGTGTCGCCCTTGCCGATTCCCTTCGCTGCGAGGGCCGAAGCGAGGCGGATGGAACGCACCCAGAACTGGCGATAGGTCAGCCGGAGATCGCCATGGATAATGGCGGGATGGTCGGGATAGGTCTTGGCGGCCCGTTCCAGAAGGGTCAGCGGCGTGAGCGGCTGGTAGTTGGCCGGGTTCCGCTCCAGCCCGATCTCGTAGATGTTCGTCACTGCCTTCCCCCGATCGCGATCGAAGCGATCCTAGAGCGGCACTGCCGCAGGGGAAAGGTGGTTCTCTACAGCCCTTGGCAAAGCTGCCACGCGATGGCGACCATTTTGCATTTGAAACGACCCCCACCCCTGACCCAAGGGGGAGGTGTCAGGGGTGGGCGTACAGTGCCGGCTGGCTACGAAACGGGGCGAAGCGCGGGTCGTGTGCTGTCGGCAGACGAGCCGGTAGCATTGTGGGCCGGACGCGGCGGCAAGGCGGACTTCTTGCCGCCCCAGCCGATGGTCGGCAGCCACTCCAGCCAGTAGGCGAGCGCGAACTGCAGGCCGATGCCGCCGATGATCAGCGCGAAGTCCAGCAGCAGACCGCCGGGATGGACCGCCTTCAGGACCTGCGCGGCCATGGAAAGGAGAGTGCCGCCAATGAATACAGGCAAAGAATGCTTACCCAGGATGGCGAGCGGGTGGCTCGCCTGCTTGCGGGCGAGCTTCGACAGCGCAGGGATCGAGACGATCAGGTAGGCAAGAGCGAGCACGTGCAGCAGGCGTGGCAGGGACAGGAACGTCTTGTCGAAGCCGGACAGGACGGCCGGCAGGTCAAGGGCGGTCTCCAGGCCCCACAGCGGCCAGCGCACCCAGACTAGCGAAACCAGCACATAGCCGAGCGACATCAGCGCCAGCGGCTTGCTGTAGGCGATCTCGCCGCCACGTCTCACATGCATCAGACACGCCATGCCGATCACGAACAGGAATTGCCATGACAGCGGGTTGAGGAACCAGAGGCCGTCGCCCGGATAGTTCGGTGGGGCGATCTGCCACAGGCCAGCCGCCAACCAGACGAGGCCGGACGCAACCACCATTGAGAGCAGGCTGGTGCTGCCGATCAGCAGGAACAGCGGCAGCATGATCAGCACGACCGCGTACATCGATAAGATGTTGTTGTAGCCGACCTGATGTCCGAGGGTGACGAGGCCGATGAGCGCTTGCGGCGTGTCCTCCATCAGGGCCGGGATGTTTATCATCTCCAGCAGCTTCGGCCGCGCGAACCAGAGCGCGCCGGCGGAGAAGATGGCGAGCGTAACAAGGCTGGTGACGATGTGGGCGACATAGAGAACGCCCGCCCGTCGCCACGCCTTGAGTGTCAGCAGCAGGCGGTTGCCCGGCGCGAACTTCGTCCCGTAGGCCAGACCCACCGCTATCCCCGAAATCAGCACGAAGGCTTCGGCGGAATCCGAAAAGCCGAAATTTTTGTGGGTCAGGTGCTCGAAGACTGTACCAGGGACGTGATTCACGAAGATCGTCAGCAGAGCCAGGGCTCGGAAGACATCGATGCGGGTATCCCGCCCGGGCACTACGTCCTTGTTCATAGCTGCGTAAGTCTCTCGCGGTTGCAAAGTTCCAGGCCGACCGGCCTAGTGGATGCACGAGTTGACGGACATGTGGCAGGATTCCTTGCGGCCCACCGCTTTCTTGCCGCCGGCTTGTAACGATTTGTGTCGGCTCAGAACATCAGAACAACTAAGCCGCCCCGTCCCATGGGAGTTTGACAGCGATGAGGGCAACAGTGGCATAGATGAACGGATCGAAGACCTCTGGGCGCTTACGTCGCACCAGCCAGGCGCCGTCAAGTGGCGAGCGGCGCGATCGGCATCTGCGCACCCGAAACCGCCCCCTTCGACAAGCCGACCAGTATGACCGCGGGAACGGCGGCACCGTGGAACCACGGTCGCGAGAAGCTCGGACATTCGGGACAAGGGCCCTTTAGGTCCCCGCTAGCGTGAGCGGCGGCGCTTTGCCAGTCGCGTGCCCTTGTCCAGCAGAGCCAGCGTCGCTATGCCAAAATCGAACCATGATCGCACGGCATGTGGCACCGGCCCATCGCTCCGCATTGCTTGCACACTCGCAGCCAAGTCAGGCCCAATGTCCAACCCCTCCCCTCCCAACCGCTGCCGTATCGTTCTGGTCGCGCCAACCAGTGAAGAGGCTGAGGTCTTCGGCCCCCGCCTGCTCGAAGCCGTCGCCGGAGGCGACGTCGCCTCCCTGATCATCCCGCAGCACGGCGACGAGGCATCCTTCCAGGCGTTCGCGGCACCGATCGTGCGGATCGCGCAGGAGGCAGGGCTGGCGGCGATCATCGTCGACGACACCCGTGTCGCCGGCCGGGTCGGCGCAGACGGGGTCCATATCCAGGCGGGCAAGGAGGATCTCGCCGATGCGATCGAGCGCTGGGGCGGGAAGCTGATCGTCGGCGCCGGTGGAGCGGCCAGCCGCGACGACGCGCTGGAACTGGGGGAACTGCAGCCCGACTACATGTTCTTCGGGCGTCCGGGCTTCGACACCAAGCCGGAACCGCACCCGCGTAATCTGGCGCTCGGCAAGTGGTGGGCCGAGATGGTCGAGATCTCCTGCATCGTCCAGGGCGGGTCAGACATCGCATCCGTCGAGGCCATCGCGGCGACAGGGGCTGAGTTCGTGGCGCTTTCGGCGGCGGTGTTCGGCGAAGGGATCGATCCGCGCGAGGCGGTGGAGAGGGCAAACGCGATCCTGGACCGCGCCGCGCCCAGGCTCGAGGGATGACGGCGTGACGGTATGGCACCGCTGGGCGCGGACATCGGCGCTCCTTGCATTGCTTCTGGCTGCCGTGGCCCCAGTCGGGGCAGTCGAGAGCAATGGCGAGAAGGTTCTGCCTTCGCCGGTCGATCCGGACCGCCGCGAGGGCAAGGTCGATCCGGAGCGGTTCGGCGGCCGGCCCGCCGACCAGGCCTTCGGCGCCTTTCAGCGTGGCCTTTACATGACCGCCTATAACCTGGCTTTGCCTCGCGCCGAGAATGGCGATGCGGCGGCGCAGACGCTCGTTGCGGAGATTCTCTCCCGTGGACTGGGAATGGCGCGCAACGAGGCAGACGCCGCCAAATGGTACGCGCGCGCTGCCGAGCAGGGCGTGCCCGAGGCTCAGTTCCAGTACGCGCTGCTCCTGCTCGACGGTCGTTTCGTCAAGAAGGACGAGAAGGAGGCCTATGTGCTGATGCAGGCGGCGGCTGAAGCCGGCAATCGGCTTGCCCAGTTCAACTTCGCGCAGCTGCTGGTCAGCCGGGAGCCTGACGGCCGCGGCCTGGAGAAGGCGGTGTCTTATTATGAGCGCGCAGCGGAAGCCGGCGTGCCGGACGCCGAATACGCCATGGCGGAGATCTACGCGAACGGGGTCGGCGGCAAGAAGGCGGACGATGCCGCTGCGCGCAAATGGCTGGTCCGTGCTGCCCGGCAAAACTTCGATACCGCTCAGTTGGACCTTGGCCGCTGGATAATGGCTGGCAAGGGCGGGCCAAAGAACGCCGCCGAAGGCTTCGGCTGGCTGTTGCGGGCAGCCCGAGGCGGCAATGTCGCCGCGCAGAACGATGTCGCAAAACTCTACATGCAGGGGATCGGCGTGGAGCCGGACACCAAGGCGGCTGCCGCCTGGTACATGCTCGCCCGGCGCGCCGGGCTGCTCGACCCGATCATGGAAGATTTCCTCGACGGCCTCACCGACGACGAGATTAAGCAGGCGCTGGAGACCGCCAACCGGCTTCGGTGAGCTATCCGGCGCCTTGCCTCGCGTCCGCGTTTATGGTCTTGAGGCGCTAAGGCCGCATGCGGCCAACCCCCACATCGAAAGCGACAGAATGGCCAAGATCAGCGGCAGCGAAATCCGTCCGGGCTACGTCATCGAGCACAATGGCGGCCTCTGGGCGGCGGTGAAGACCAACACCGTCAAGCCCGGCAAGGGCGGCGCCTACAACCAGGTCGAGCTGAAGAACCTTGTCGACGGCACCAAGCTCAACGAGCGCTTCCGCTCGGCCGAGACGGTGGAGCGTGTCCAACTCGACCTGAAGGACTTTACCTTCCTCTACGAGCAGGGCGATGCGCTCATCTTCATGGACACCGACAGCTACGAACAGCTCGAATTGCAAAAGGAGTTCGTGGGTGATCGGGCTGCTTTCCTGCAGGACGGCATGAAGGTCACGGTGCAGCTCTACGAGGATAGGCCCATCGGCATTTCCCTGCCCGACCAGGTCGTCTTGACCGTTGCCGAGGCAGATCCGGTCGTGAGGGGCCAGACCGCGGCATCCTCCTACAAGCCGGCCGTGCTGGAGAACGGCGTCCGCGTCCTGGTCCCGCCCTTCATCGAAGCCGGCGAGCGGGTTCTGGTCGACACCAACGAGATCGCCTATTTGCGGCGGGCGGATTAACCTAGTCAGTCGTTGTTCGTCGGTCGTGGTCCGGAACCAGCTTCTCGGATCGGCGTACTGGCAGCTAGAAACGAACGACGAACAACGAACAACGAACAACGGATTCTCCCATGGCCCGCTCCGCACTTCTGAACGTCATGGTCCAGGCCGCGATGAAGGCCGGGCGATCGCTGTCGCGGGACTTCGGCGAGGTGCAGAACCTTCAGGTATCTCTGAAGGGGCCCGGCAACTTCGTGAGCCAGGCGGATCACAAGGCGGAAGAGATTGTCTTCAACGAACTGTCGCGGGCTCGTCCCGGCTACGGCTTCCTCATGGAGGAGCGCGGCACAATCGAAGGCGAGGACGACCAGCACCGGTGGATCGTCGATCCGCTCGACGGCACCACCAATTTTCTGCACGGCATTCCGATCTTCGCCGTCTCGATCGCGCTGGAGCGGCAAGGCCAGATCGTCGCAGGCGTGATCTATAACCCGGCAATGGACGAGCTCTACACTGCAGAGCGGGGCGGCGGCGCTTTCCTCAACGACCGCAGGCTGCGCGTCGCGGCCCGCATGAAGCTCGAGGATGCCGTTATCGCAACAGGGGTGCCGCACCTCGGCATCGGGCACCACGGCAACTATTTGATCGAATTGCGGAACGTCATGGGCGAGGTCGCCGGCATCCGCAGGCTTGGCGCGGCCGCGCTCGACCTCGCCTATGTCGCCGCGGGCCGGTTCGACGGCTTCTGGGAGGAGGGCCTGCATGCCTGGGACATGGCAGCGGGCATGCTGCTCATCCGGGAAGCAGGCGGGTTCACCAGCGATCGCAACAGCGAGCAGAACATGTTCGCCAGCCGCTCGATCGTGGCGGGAAACGAACTGATCCACCGGGCGCTGCTTAAGACGTTGAAGAAGCCGCTGGCGCCACGTTAACGGGAACGTAGGTTGCCGTCTGCGCTTATAGGTGCTGAAGTTCGTCTACCGGCGAATGTGGGCCATGAGCGAGCAAAGCGACTGGTTGAGCGGCGCAGAGATCCCCTATTGGGGGCGCTTCGACTATACGAAAGCCGAACTGATCGCCGACGGTGTCGTTCACGGCATAGGCCTGCTCGGCGCCATCTCGGCGGGATCCATTCTCCTCGCCTTCGCTGCCTTCCATGCGGCACCGCTGGAATATGCGGCTACGCTGCTTTACGTCGTGTCGCTGCTTGCGGTGCTCTCCATCTCCTTTGCCTACAATCTGTGGCCGATCTCCCCGGCGAAGTGGGTGCTGCGCCGGCTCGACCACGCTGCGATCTACCTGCTGATCGCCGGAACCTACATGCCGATCCTCGCACAACTCGAGGACACCTCTCTGGCGCTCGCCATGGGCATCCTCATTTGGAGTTCGGCGGCGCTCGGGATCGCCATGAAGATCTGCCTGCCCGGCCGCTTCGATAGGCTCTCGATCCTGATCTATCTCGCCATGGGTTGGAGCGGCATCGTCGTCGTCCGCAAACTGGTGGAGACACTGCCGTCGAGTTCGGTGTGGCTGATCGCGGCGGGAGGTATCGCCTATTCCTTCGGAGTCATATTCTTCGTCTGGCAGAAGCTGCGCTTTCAGTCGGCCGCCTGGCACAGTTTCGTTGTGCTCGGTGCGGGATTTCATCTCGCCGCAATGATGGACTTCATTGTGCTCGAGCGGGTCTGATTGTCATCGAGGGCGGCAGGGTGAGCACCACGGGCCTGCTTCGCGCCTTTCAATTTGGTCATAATTCCGATTACAGTCCGCGTGAAATGATGCGGGCATGAACACGGGGCGCGGATGTCGTTCTTGAGGAATTTCAGCAGTAAGGCGGACTACGATCCATACAAGCTCTCCAGCCCGCGCGTATTCCTGCTGTCGATGCTGATCTTTCTGGCGATCGTCGCCTTCATTGCGGCGATCCTGACCCGGCAGATCACCTCCGCCTTCTCCACGAACCCCGGCCTGAACGGGCTGATAGCCGGCGTGCTGTTCGTAGGCATCCTGCTTGCATTCGGACAGGTGACGAGGCTGTTTCGGGAGGTGCGCTGGGTGAATTCCTTCCGCGCCGGCTCGGAGACGACCGAACCGGTGCTGCTGGCGCCTATGAAGGTTCTGCTCAGCCGCTCGTCGACGATGGCGCTGTCGACCAACTCGATGCGGACCATGCTGGATTCGATTGCGACCCGCCTGGACGAGAGCCGGGACATCACGCGATATCTGACCGGACTTCTAGTGTTCCTCGGCCTGCTTGGTACCTTCTGGGGTCTCCTGGGCACGATCGGATCGATCGGCGAGACCATCCAATCCCTGGATGCCGGAACCGGGGACACCGCGGCGGTGTTGGATGCCCTGAAGGCGGGGCTGTCTGCGCCACTCTCCGGCATGGGCACCGCCTTCTCGTCGTCTCTGTTCGGCCTCGCCGGATCGCTGGTGCTCGGTTTCCTCGACCTTCAGGCCGGACGCGCCCAGACCCGGTTCTACACCGAGCTGGAAAACTGGCTTTCCTCCGTGACCGATCTCTCCTCCGACATCGCTGTTTCGTCCGATCTTGCCCGGAGCGGAGCGGCTGACGAAATCAAGGTGTTGGGCGAGCGGCTGCACGCGCTTCAGGAGCACGCCGGCGCTAACCCGCGGGTCGCCACTGCCATGGCCAACCTGGCGGACGGCATCTCCGGTCTCGTCAAGAACATGCGCAATGAGCAGCAGATCATGCGCGACTGGGTCGAGGCTCAGTCGCAGGAACAGAGGGCACTCCGCGCCACCCTCGACCGTATCGCCGAGGCACTCAAGCATCGGGAGCTGAACTAAGATGGCGCTCGCCCGCGCTCGCCGCGACCGTCGCATCGACTATTGGCCGGGCTTCGTCGACGCGCTGTCGACGCTGCTTCTGGCCATCATGTTCCTGCTCTCGGTCTTCGTGCTCGCCCAATTCCTGCTCAGCCGCGAGATCTCGGGGAAGGAGGAGGTGCTGAACCGGCTCAACTCGCAGATCAACGAGCTTACCCAACTTCTGGCGCTGGAGCGCTCCAACACCCAGGATGCGGAGGACCAGCTCATCAACCTGCGCGCCTCGCTCACGGCCGCCGAGGACGAGCGCTCGCGGCTGCAGCAATTGCTCGATCAGGGTGCAGGTGCGGGTGCCGCGGCCGATACTCGCATCGGGACGCTGACCGGGGAACTGGATAACCAGCGCCAGATCAGCCAGCAGGCGATGAGCCAGGTCGAACTCCTGAATCAGCAGATCGCCGCTTTGCGCAAGCAGATCGGCGCGCTCGAACAGGCGCTGGAGGTTTCGGAAACCCGCGACCGCGAGTCGAACGCAAAGATCGCCGACCTGGGTCGTCGCCTCAATGTCGCGCTTGCGCAACGCGTCCAGGAGCTCAATCGATACAGGTCGGACTTCTTCGGGCGGCTGCGCGAGATCCTTTCCGATCGCGAGAACATCCGGATCGTCGGCGACCGCTTCGTGTTCCAGTCGGAAGTGCTCTTCCCCGTTGGGTCTGACGTGATCAACGAGGCCGGGCAGACCGAGATGCGCAAGCTCGCGCAGGCAGTCGTCGAGTTGCAGAGGGAAATTCCGCCGGAGATCAACTGGGTGCTGCGTGTGGACGGCCATACCGACAACCGGCCGCTTTCCGGCACCGGGCGGTATCGCGACAACTGGGAGCTGTCGTCCGCTCGCGCCACCTCGGTCGTGAAGTTCCTGATCGCAAATGGGGTGCCTGCCAACCGGCTGGTCGCAGCCGGTTTCGGCGAGAACCAGCCGCTGGATACCGCCGATACTGAAGACGCCCGAGCCAAAAACCGCCGAATAGAGCTGAAGCTTACGGAAAGGTGAGAATTCAGCTCACCTGATTTTTATCTACGGCCCGCCAAAGCCTCCCACGTAAACGCAAGCTTAGCAATTTGTAAGTTGCCCGCCCGGTCTAGGCGAGCGTAGGCTTACACGTGCGGCTGGGAACTGCCGGCGATGGCCGGAGTGCGATCTACGCAGCCACAACTCCTCCCAGCGGCTGCGGTCCCGACACACGGCAATCGCGACGCGACAGTGTCCTGACAGCCGATTTCCTGGAGTGCCTACAAGGTCCTCCGCATGAGAGCGCAGGAGGCTTATCATGCGTGCATTTCCCCTGAAGGCGGCTCTCGCCGCCCTACTCATCGCAACTCCGCTCGGCGTTGCCTCGGCGGGCGGCGGAGGGCACGGTCATGACCGCGGCGATCACAGCCGGAGTGCCGAGAATGGCAAGGGCGGCAACGGCAACAAGAGCGATAACCACGGAAACAAGAGCGCCAACAACAAGGGCAATAAAAACACAGACCATAGGGGAGATAAGTTCGCCAATAAAGACAATGATCACCACAATCGTGGGCACAACAATCGTGGGCGCAACAATCGACACAGCGCTGAATTCCTACGAGATAAGGCGATCGTGGAGCGGAATCTTGCTCTCGCAAACGGCGGAAGCGTCGCCTTTAATTTAGCCAATGGTTCTCTGCATACAGCTGACATCCAACAAGCGTTCAAAAACGGTCTCTTTGGTCCCGTCCACGGCTTCAATCACAACGGTAAAGGGTTCCATGACAATGGCAAAAGTCAGGGGCGGCATGGGAGCAACTCCTTTGCCATGACCGACAGCAATGGAACTAATGGTGATGGCAGTAGCAGGCGAGGTGGCAAGCACCAGGGCATGAATGACAATGGCAAATTTGACCATAAGGGCAAGGGCCATCATGCCCACCGGCATAACAAGACCAAGAAGAGATTCCATGAAGAATTCGCCTTCCGATTCGGGCCGCCAAACGAGGCGGACAACAGCTACTACACTAACGAAATGAATATGGGGCCGTACCCGCTCTACTCGGTCCATCCGCCGCACTGCGTAAGAGATCCGAACGGCGCCTGCATCGTAACACCGGGTGGCTACTACCTGTCGCTGCCGGCAGCTTACACTGGCGCCGGTGGTGCCAGAACTCTTCTCACTGGTCGCGCCCGCCGCGTCGCTGGCGCCACAACCCCTTATGGAGCCGGAACCCCATAAGAGCGAGTTCATCGAAAGCTCGCGCTTCGGGTCCTGAATTCGCGAAAGTCCGTTGCGGGAGGGATCTGGAGGACTCGGTCATGGGTAGAAAGGGCCGCCGGCGGCATCCCGGCGGCCCTCATGCACGTGATGCTGCCGCAATCCTGGCGGGCAGCCAGCTTGCCAACACAGGAAATCGGCGTATTCCAGCGCTTTCCTGGTTGCGCTCGGGCATTGCGAAGTCTAACGGCTTCGTGTTCCTTCGCGCATTCACGCGAGGAGCGCCGATGTCTTTCCAAAAGCTTGATGAATCCTGCCGGCGCCTGGAGGCGTTGGAACATGCGATGGCGATCCTCGGCGCCGACGAGGCGACGCACATGGCGCCCGGCGGAGGCGAAAAACGGGCGGAAGCCATGTCGACCTTGGCCGGCATGTACCATCGCCAGGCCACAGCGCCCGAAATGGGAGACTGGTTGGCCGCCGCCGCGGAGGAGGCCCTCGATGACGAGCAGCGGGCGGCCGTGCGGGAGCTTCGCCGCCAGTACACGAACATGACATGCCTGCCGCCGGAGTTCGTCGAACGGCAGACGAAGGCAAGGTTGCGCTCAGAACAACTCTGGCGCGACCTGCGAGCCAAGAACGACTGGTCGAGCTTCCTGCCGGCACTCGAAGGCATCGTTACACTTGTTCGCGAGGAGGCCGCGATGCGCGCCGAGGTTCTCGGCCTCGAACCTTACGACGCGTTGATGGAGCAATACGATCCCGGAAACCGCGTTGCCGAGATCGGTCCGATATTCGAGGACCTTAAGGTCTTTCTCGGCGGGTTTGTACCCGAGGCGCTCGCGGTCCAGGAAGAACGGCTCTCAAAGTCGTCGCTCAAGCCGCTCTCCGGCGTCTACCCGGTCGAGAAGCAGCGGGAACTCGGGCTCGCCATGATGGCGGCCGTCGGCTTCGACCTCACCCACGGCAGCCTGTCGGTCTCGCATCATCCCTTCTGCGGCGGCGTTCCGACCGACGTGCGCATCACCACGCGCTATCGGACCACGGAATTCCTATCCGCGCTGATGGGTGTGCTGCACGAGACCGGTCACGCCCTCTACGAGCAGAACCTACCGAAGGGCTGGTCGCACTGGCCGCTGGGCAAGGCGCGCGGCATGTCGATGCACGAAAGCCAGAGCCTGTTCGTCGAAAAGCAGATCGGCAGGAACCCGGCATTCTGGCGCTGGGCGCTGCCGATGGTGGAACGGCATCTCGGCGAGAGCTGGAGCGCCGAGGACATCCTGCCGCATGTCCTGCATGTGGAGCGCGGGCTGATCCGCGTCGACGCCGACGAGGTCACCTATCCGCTCCATGTCATTCTGCGTTTCGAGGTCGAGCAGGATCTTCTGGCCGGGCGGCTGGAGGCGTCCGACATTCCCGAAGCGTGGGACGCCAAGATGCGCGACTATCTCGGCCTGTCAACCATCGACAATCCGCAGGACGGGCCGATGCAGGACGTGCACTGGCCGAGCGGCGCCTTCGGCTACTTCCCGTCTTACACGCTCGGCGCCCTGATGGCAGCGCAGCAGTGGGCGGCGATCCAACGGGCGCATCCCTCCATCGAAGACGATTTCGCCAAGGGTGATTTCGAAGCGGTGAACGACTGGCGCCGCAAGAACATCTGGTCGCTAGGCTCGATGTGGTCGACGCCGGAATTGCTCCAGAAGGCGACGGGCGAGCCCCTCACCGCCAAGTACTTCGAGGCGCACCTGAAATCCCGCTACGGGCGCTGACCCGAGGGCGCACGCAGGCTGATCAATGCCCCTCATCTGCCTCTTCGGTGCGGGCAGCATCGCAGGCAAGAAGTGGGAATGCGATAAGGGAGCCGTTGGCGGGCGGCTCCAAGTCGTACGATCCTCTCACCTCCCCTGCTTCGAAAACTCCTCGAAGGCCGCCTTGTAGTCCGGGTGCCAGCGCGACAGCGGCGGGCGGTTCTCGACGATGTCGCCGGCGGCCCAGAGGATGCGGCGCTCGTCGAGCGGGCGCGGCACGTCGTTGTCGGGACAGAGGATGTAGAAATCGCCGGCCTCCAGGTGCTGCACCATGAAGTCGACCGTCTGCTCCGGCGTCCAGGCGCCCGCCGGCTTCTCGGTGCGGCCGCCGGCGGCCAGCGGCGTGAAGACGAAGCCCGGGATGAGCAGATGCGCGTTGACCTGGCGGCCGGGCGTGTTGCGCAACTCGTGCTGCAGCGCCTCGGTAAAGGCCTTCACGCCAGTCTTGGAGACGTTGTAGGCCGGATCGCCCGGCGGCGTGGTGATGCCCTGTTTGGAACCGGTGTTGATGATGACGCCCGGACGGCCACGCGCGATCATGCCCGGCGCAAAGGCGTGGCTGCCGTGGATCACGCCCCAGAGATTGACGGCCAGAACCCGCTCCCACGCGCCCAGCGGTCCGAAGATCGCACTGCCCGGCTGGATGCCGGCATTGTTCATCAAGAGATCCGTGCCGCCGAAGCGATCCGTGACCATCTTCTCCAGAGCCATGAGATCATCCGGGCGGCTGACGTCAGTTTCCGAGGTCACGACATCGGCCCCGTCCTTGGCAACGGCAGCAATCTCGGCCCTGGCCGCCTCGAGCCGGTCAGCGCCGAGATCGGCGATGCAGACCGTCATGCCCAGCGCGGCGAATTTCTTCGCCGCCGCAAGACCTATTCCCGAGGCACCGCCTGTGATCACCGCGACGTTACCGGACGAGAGAACGGGGTGTGTCATGGCTTGATCCTCACCTCGGGGTTGATGGGCGGCTCGCTCTTCCTCCCAAGGATGCTGCCCAACCAAGGATGTTTCAAGCCTCGCTCCAAGCGGAGCTCGGGCTCACCCGTTCCCTCCCGCAGCCTTGCGCATCCGCTTTTCCAGCCCGCGCAGCGCCAGCGACAGCCCCACGGTCAGTATCAGGTAGATGTAGGCGACGATCGAATAGGTCTCGAAGAAGCGGAAGGATCCGGCTGCGGAGATCTTGCCCATCTGGGTGATGTCGGCCACCCCGAGCACAGAGACCAGCGAAGAGTCCTTCACCATCGCGACGAAGTCGTTGCCGAGCGGCGGCAGGATGGTGCGGATCGCCTGCGGGAAGACTATGAGGCGGAAGCGCTGGAAACGGGACAGGCCGAGCGCCTTCGCCGCCTCGATCTGGCCGGTCTCCACCGACTGAATGCCTGCCCGGAACACTTCGGCAATGAACGCGGAGTAGCCGATGGTCAGTGCCAGCACGGCCCTCCAGAGCAGAGAGACGTCGCGCACCAGCAACTCCTCGACCCAGCCCGCTTCGCGAAGCGGCGCCGCCACGAAATTCCAGAAGGCGACGAAGGCGGGAACGCCGGCAAAGGCGATCCAGAACAGGAGCACCAGGATCGGAACGCCGCGGATGATCTCGACATAAAAGCGCGCGACCTGGCGCAGCCAGATCGAGTTGGACAGTGCCATCAGGGCAATGCCGAGGCCGAGCGCGGAGGCGAGCGCGAAAGCCACGGCCGTCACGAAGATAGTGATGCCGATGCCTTGTGCGACGGTGGCGAAGATCTGCGCATAGAGGTCGCTGGCCGCGATCGCGAGCGCCGCGGCGACCGCCATGAACATGGCGGCCACGAGCCAGTAGGGGAACTCCTGTCCGCCTGGAGCAGGTGCGGGGGGATGCATTCTCAAAATGCCGGGCTGATCGAGACCCGCCTGTGAGGAGCCCTATGACGCCCCCCTCTGTCCTGCCGGACATCTCCCCAACGTGGGGGGAGATCAGCCGGCCGCCTGGACGGCGCCCCTCCTGCGACATTGACGATTTGCGAAAATCGCCGCGACAGCCAATCTCCCGCCGTTCGGGGGAGATGGCCCGCAGGCCAGAGGGGAGCGTGAAGAGGCGACATCATCGAAGGCAGTGGCTGCTAAGGCAGCCCTCACTGCGCCGGCTTGTAGTCCACGAACCACTTCTGCGTCAGCCGGTCGAGCGTCCCGTCGGCTTTCAGCGCAGCGATGCCAGCGTCGATCGGCGCAATCAGGTCGGAGCCCTTGGGGAAGATGAAGCCAAAATCCTCGGCCTGCAGCGGCTCGCCGATCAGCTTCAGCTTGCCGCCCGAGTTGGCGGACAGCGCGTTGCCTGCCGCACTGTCGGTGAGCACAAGATCGACGTCGCCGGCCTGTAGCGCCGCCACGGTCGCGGCAAAAGTCTCCATCAGCTTGATGCGCGGGTTCTGCTCGTTGCCGTCGAGAACCTCGTAAACGGCCACATAGAAGGGCGACGTACCGGCCTGCGCTCCGACGAGCAGCTTTTCGTCCGCGGCGAAGCCCTTGGCGTCTGTAAAACGGCTCTCGTCGCCACGCACCAGCATGAAGATCTCGGAGCGCATATAGGAATCGGAGAAATCGACCTTCTCCTTGCGGTCGTCGCGGATGGTGATGCCGGTCATGCCCATGTCGTATTGCTTGTCCGACACGGCCTGGATCATCGCGTCCCAGGAGGTGTTCTGGTACTCGACCGTGAAGTTGAGGCGCTTGGAAAGCTCCTCCATCGCGTCATACTCCCAGCCCGCAGGCTTGCCGGTCGCCTGATCCACGAACTGCAGCGGGAAATAGGCGTTCTCGGTGACGACCACGACCTTGCGCCCGCCGAGATCGGGGAGCGTCTGGGCGAATGCGGCGACAGGCACGAGCAGGACGGCCGCCAGCGCGGCCAGGACAAGTTTCAGACGGGTCATGACACTCTCCAGAGACGCGCCGGACGACATCCCCAAACCGGCGGAATTGGGCGACATTATCTGGCTGCGCTTATGATTCAAGCTGGATGCGTGGCGAGTCGAACAGGAATGCTGTCGTTCACCAGCGGTTTACGCCCACCGTGGTGGCGCTGAGAGCAGACGAAAGCCCAGCGCGCAGATGCGCCGCCCTCCCTACCGCCGCACCTCCAGCACGGTCCGGCGCGTGAGATGCGGGAGGAGTCGCAGCATCACCTGCCGCGTCACCGCCACGCATCCTTCCGTGGGGGTGAAGCCTAGCCGCGCCAGGTGGAAGAAGATGGCGCTGCCCCGTCCCGGCCGGCGCGGGCGGATGTTCCAGTCGAGCACGATGCAGAAATCGTAGAGACGGTCCTCGCGGCGCATGGTCTCATGGCTCGCTTCATAGGGCATCTTCACCGGCCGGTTGTAGTTGCGGTCGCCGGGCACCTCGCACCAGCCGAGATCGGCGCGGATGGGGCGCATTGGCAGACGCGTCCGCCCCGGCCGGCCATGATCGCCGCGGAAGTAGCCTTCGAGGAGACGCATCCGCGCCAGCGGCGTGGCGCCGTCGCCCTCGCGCTTGTCCGCCGAGATGCCGCCGCGCCCGAGCGCGCAGGGAAACACTGCCGAGCCGATCTGCATAATGCCCTGGGTGGGCACCCCGGGCTTTTGCCTTACGATGATACGTGTCAGTCCGGAACGCCCTTCCTGAAAGACACGCTTGTCCTTAGATATTTTGGAGTATGATCGCATTCGCCGACAAATCACCGCAAGTGCACCTGTTAGGGTGGGCAGGTTCTGCATCGGCGGGCGTCAGTCAACAAGAAACCGGAGGACCGGCCAATGACATCGCGCACCATCCTGATCGTCGACGATGATGATGACCTTCGCGCCACTCTTGTGGAGCAGCTTTCGCTCTACGAAGAGTTCGACGTTCTCGAAGAAGCGACTGCCGCGAAGGGCATCGCCGCTGTCCGGAACGGCATGATCGACCTCCTCATCATGGATGTCGGGCTGCCGGACATGGACGGCCGCGAAGCGGTGAAGCTGCTGCGGAAGGGCGGCTACAAGGCGCCCATCATCATGCTCACCGGCCACGACACCGATTCGGACACCATCCTGGGGCTGGAGGCCGGCGCGAACGACTATGTGACCAAGCCGTTCCGATTCGCCGTGCTGCTGGCCCGCATCAGGGCGCAGTTGCGCCAGCACGAGCAGAGCGAGGACGCGACGTTTTCGGTGGGACCCTATACGTTCAAGCCGAGCCAGAAGCTGCTTCTTGACCAGAAGGGCGCAAAGGTCCGCCTCACCGAGAAGGAAGCCTCGATCATCAAATATCTCTACAGGGCTGGGGAGAAGGTGGTCACCCGCGACGTGCTCCTGGAGGAGGTCTGGGGCTACAATTCCGGCGTCACCACGCACACGCTCGAGACGCACGTCTATCGTCTCCGTCAGAAGATCGAGCGCGATCCTTCCAATGCGGAGATTCTTGTGACAGAAAGCGGCGGCTACAAGCTGGTTCCCTGACTGGTGGAGGCGGGGGGCCGCCTCTAGGAGAGAGCCGGCCATCTGAGGGACCGGATGGCGCTCGACGACGACATTCGCATTCTATCTGGCGTGACACTGTTCGAGGGTTTCACGACCGAACAGTTGCGCCTGCTCGCCTTCGGCTCGGAACGGGTCGATCTGCCTGCCCAGCGTCGCCTGTTCCGCGAGGACGACGAAGCAGATTGCGCCTATGTCGTGGCGAGCGGGTCGATCGTGCTTTTCCGCGAAACCGATGCAGACCACACGCCGCTTGGTATCGCAGCGCCTGGGGCGATCGTCGGCGAGCTAGCCCTGATCGCCGACACACGCCGCCTCACCAGCGCCAAGGCGGGGGCCGATTCCGAGCTGATCCGGATAAAGCGGCAGATGTTCCGGCGCATGCTGGAGGAATATCCGGATACGGCGGTGATCCTCTTCGGCCGCATCCGCCAGCAGTTCCTGGAACTGGTCGAGGAGATCGAGCGGGTCGCTCCGCGCTTCGAGGAGTAGCGCCCCTCAACCGATGTCGAATCGCGCGATAACCGGCACGTGGTCGGACGGGCGCTCCCAGCCGCGCGCCTCGCGAAGGATGTCGTAGCCGCCAAAAGCCTGGAGCAGGTTCGGCGAGGACCAGACATGGTCCAGCCGGCGGCCCCGGTTGGAGGCGGCCCAGTCCTGCGCGCGGTAGCTCCACCACGTATAGAGCTTCTGCTCGTAGGGCACGTTGTGGCGCATGAGGTCGACCCAGGCGCCGGCCTTGCGCATCGCCTCGAAATTCTCGGTCTCGACGGGCGTGTGGCTGACCACGTTCAGGAGTTGCTTGTGCGACCAGACGTCGTGTTCCAGCGGGGCGATGTTCAGGTCGCCGACGAGGACGGATGCCGAACTGCTGTCATGCTCGGCGCGGATGGCGTTCATCTCGGCCACGAAGTCGAGCTTGTGCCGGAACTTCCAATTGATCTCCGGATCGGGCTCGTCGCCGCCAGCCGGGACATAGAAATTGTGCAGGAGGACTGAAGAGCCGCCGGCCGCCAGCCGAACGGAGATGTGGCGGCAGTCGTCCTTGTCGCAGAAGCGGCGGCGCTCGACCACTTCGAAGGGGCGCCGCGCGACCACCGCCACCCCGTGATAGCCCTTCTGGCCGCTGACGGCGACGTGCTCGTAGCCGAGCTTGCGGAAGGCAGCTTCAGGAAACAGGTTGTCCGGGCACTTCGTCTCCTGAAGGCAGAGCACGTCGGGCGCGTGCTCCGCGAGGAAGCGCTCGACCAGCGGCATGCGCAAGCGGACAGAGTTGATGTTCCAGGTAGCAATCGAAAGAGGCATGAAGGCGTCCGGAGGGAGGAACGCGCTATCTGGCAGGCAGACAGCTCAAGTGCAAGCCCGCCGGCCCGGACCTGGCCTGAACGGGCGCTCTCTCCCGCAGCGACGCCCTCTCGGCCACCCCCGCCTACCGATTGCGGTTCTTCTTGTTGAGCTCGATGTTCTTCTTGTAGTCGATCTTGAACAGGCTCTGGTCGAGCGCGACGTCCTTCTGGACATTGAACACCATCACGGTGGTGTCCTTGCCCTGCGCGTCCCTGATCGTCCACTGCCTCAGTTCGTAGGTCGACGGATCGAAGACCATGGTGATCTGGGCATCGCCGAACGCCGACTTGTCGACGAGTTGGATCACCGTCTGGTCGGCCTCCTCCTTGACGCTGCGAACGCGATTGCCGGAGAGGTCGATGCGCTCGGCAAGCAAAAGCTTCAGCGGGGTCTTCGACAGCGGGTAAAGATCCATCGTCTTCATCCGCTGGTTCTCGAGGATCACCGAATCCCCGTCGGAGATGACGCGGAAGCCCGACTTGCCGTCATAATTGAAGCGGATCTTGCCGGGGCGCTGGATGTAGAACTTGCCGCCCGTCTGGCGCCCGCGCGCGTCGAACTGCACGAACTCGCCGGACATGGTGCGGATCGACGCGAAATGGTTCGCGATCTTCTGGGCGGTCTCCATTGAGCCCGGGGCCGCGATCGACGGTGCAGCGCCCGTCAGCGCCAAAGTCGCCGCGACCGCAATGCTGGCGAACCGCCGCCGCGTCATCGTGAACCCGTTCGAGGCCCTGTTGGTCATCGTCGTTTTCCAGATCTTGTTGCCTTGGAATGCCGGTTAATGGGCTAGTTGGGCGTTAGTTTGGCGCTTGCAAGTGCGGCAATGTCACAGGGGCTGGGCGTACCCGATCGCCGCCCTCCCCTCACATATTGTCCTCCTCGGTTGGCACCAGGATCTCGCGCTTGCCCGCATGGTTGGCGGGGCCGACGATGCCTTCCTTCTCCATGCGTTCGATGATGGACGCCGCCCGGTTGTAGCCGATGCCGAGCCGACGCTGGATGTAGCTGGTCGAGGCCTTGCCGTCGCGCAGCACCACTGCCACCGCCTGGTCGTACGGATCCTCGGAATCCTCGAAATTGCCGCCGCCGGAACCGGAGGAACCGCCGCCGCGGGGGCCGTCGCCCTCGTCCTCGCCATCCTCGTCCTCGGTGATGGCGTCGAGATATTCCGGCACGCCCTGCAGCTTGAGGTGGTTGACGACCTTTTCGACCTCGTCGTCGGAGACGAACGGCCCGTGGACGCGCTGGATGCGGCCGCCGCCGGCCATGTAGAGCATGTCGCCCATGCCGAGCAGTTGCTCGGCGCCCTGCTCACCCAGGATGGTGCGGCTGTCGATCTTCGACGTGACCTGGAAGGAAATGCGGGTCGGGAAGTTGGCCTTGATCGTGCCGGTGATCACGTCCACCGACGGGCGCTGCGTTGCCATGATCACGTGGATGCCGGCGGCGCGGGCCATCTGCGCCAGGCGCTGCACCGCGCCTTCGATGTCCTTGCCGGCCACCATCATCAGGTCGGCCATCTCGTCGATGATGACGACGATGTAGGGCAGCGGCGCGAGGTCCATCTCCTCGGTCTCGTAGATCGCCTCGCCGGTCTCGCGGTCGAAGCCGGTCTGCACGGTGCGGGTGATGCGCTCGCCCTTCTTCTCGGCCTGCATGACGCGGGCGTTGAAGCCGTCGATGTTGCGCACGCCGACCTTCGACATCTTGCGGTAGCGGTCCTCCATTTCGCGGACCGTCCATTTGAGCGCCACGACCGCCTTCTTCGGATCCGTAACGACCGGCGTGAGTAGGTGCGGGATGCCGTCATAGACCGACAGTTCCAGCATCTTGGGGTCGATCATGATCAGCCGGCATTCCTGCGGGGTCATGCGGTAGAGCAGCGACAGGATCATGGTGTTGATGGCGACGGACTTGCCCGAGCCGGTGGTGCCGGCGACCAGCACGTGCGGCATCTTGGCGATGTCGACCACCACCGCCTCGCCATTGATCGTCTTGCCGAGCGCCAGCGCCAGCTTCGCCTTGGTCTGCTCGAAGTCCTGGCTGGCGAGGATCTCGCGAAGATAGACGGTTTCGCGCTTCGGGTTCGGCAGTTCGATGCCGATCGCATTGCGGCCCGGCACGACGGCGACACGGCAGGCGATCGCGCTCATCGAGCGGGCTATGTCGTCGGCAAGGCCGATGACGCGCGAAGATTTGATGCCGGGAGCCGGCTCGAGCTCGTAGAGGGTGACGACCGGGCCGGGGCGCACATGGATGATTTCGCCCTTCACGCCAAAGTCTTCCAGCACGCCTTCCAGCATGCGCGCGTTCTGCTCAAGCGCGTCCTTCGACAGGCTGGGATCGCGGCCGATGGTCTTGGGTTCGGCAAGGAAGTGCAGTGCCGGCATTTCGAAATCGTGGTCGCCGTCGTGCGACGGCGGAACGCGTCCAGAGCGGGCTGAAGGCACGGGGCGAGGCGCCGGCTCTTCCACGCGCTTCGACATGGTAGGCGCGACCGGCGCTCCCGACGGCAACGAGCGGTAGTGGCGGACTTCGGTCGGCCCGCGCTTGGAAGCGGGAACGAGCGGCTCTACATCGTCCAGGTCGAGATCGTCGTCCTCCAACTCGGGCTGCATTGCGGGAGCACGCTCGGCCACCATCGCCGCGAAGAACTCCGGTTCGACTCTCGCGCGGCCCGCCGAACTGACCCGTGCCTCCGCCCTTTCAGCGGTTTCGACGCGCTCCGCCGCCTCCCGCCAGCCGCGCGACGGCGCTGGCAGGTCGTATTCGTCTTCCCGTGCGATGCGGATGCCACCCAGTTTGCGGCGCACCAGGGCGCGGGCGGAAAGCCACCAATGTGCCAGCACGCCGAGCGCCAGAATGCCTTCGGCCTCTTCCTCGTCCTCGAAAATGTCATCGTCCAGGGCGTCGCGGCTCGGCCGGCTTTCCTCGGCCACCAACTCGCGCCGGAACAGCAGGCCGGAACCGAAGGCGGCGAGTCCCAACGCCGGAACGGCGAGCGCGGCCGCGATGCCCCATGCCACGGTTCCCTTAGGATAGCCGCCAATGACCAAAGCCGGAATCTTCAGCATCATGTCGCCGAAAACGCCCCCGAGGCCTGAAGGCAGAGGCCAAGTTTCGGGCGGGGTCACGCATCCCGCGATGCCGGCGGTGAGTAGCGACGCGCCGAACCAGGCGACGGCGCGGCGCACCTTCCTGTCTATGCGGCGTGCCGACAGGAACAGAATGCCCCAGATCACGGCCGGGGCGAGGACCGCCACAGCGGAAAGGCCGTAGAACTGCATCGCCAGATCGGCAAAGGCCGCGCCCGGAAAACCCATCGCATTGGTTACGGGGTTGTCGGTGGCATGACTGAGGCTCGGATCAGCGACGTTCCAGGTGCCGAGGCTCGCCAGCCCGAACGCCACCGCACCAAACACGCAGACGCCGATCAGTCGGCCGATCTGACGACGCAGAAACAGCGCGAATCCGGTTTCTGATTCGGAAAGCGCGAGCGGCGCAGCAGCCCCAGAACGCATCGGAAGTCCTTCGTCTCTAGCCTTGCGTAAGGCGCGGCGGACGCGCCCGCAGTTGGCGTGAGACTAGAAGGACAGGGTTAAAGGTGCTTTAACCATGCCGCTGCCCCAGCGAGAGTCTGATTTCCGCCCTTCCGACCTGGTTCATTCGGAGAGCTGTACCTTCCTCCCTCAAACGAAAGCGCCGAGCCCGACGGCCCGGCGCTCCAATTGCAACATCGTGTCGTCCGGCCTAGCGAACGATGTGCACGATGCGGCGCGAGTCCGGCTCGACCAGCACTTCCTGGCCGTTCACGTTCACATAGCGATAGTTGTAGTCCGGAATCTCGCGGACCTGCACGCTCGACGGGATCGTAGCGCCTACGACGACCTCACCGTCGAGGTAGACCGGGTCGAGGCGGTTGCTCGTGACATACTGGCGGACCTGCGCAGGCGGCTCGACCGCCTCGCCCATGGTGCCGCCGATCGTCGCGCCGGCAACGCCGCCGACAAGCGCGCCCACCGGACCGCCGGCGATGGCACCGGCAATCGCACCCGTCGTGCCGCCGGCCACAGCACCGGCCGAACCGCTGTCAGGCGCCTCCACGACCGCGATATTGGCGCTGGCCGGACGCTGGCTCACCACGACCTTCTGGCCGCCGCCGAAGTCGCCTGCGAGGTACTGCGAATAGACCCAGCCCTCGCCGACCGAGCACCATTTGCCATTGGCAAGGCAGCCCTTCAGAGTGGTCGCCTGGCCGGCAGCGAGCACGCCGACGACAGGATACTGGGACCCAGGACCGGCACGAACGTTGAGGTCGGTGGTGGCCTGAACGGCAGTCTGGGCAAGAGCGGTACCGCCGAGCGCAAGCGTCGCAGCCAAAGCGACTGGAATCGTGATATTCTTCATGTCTATCTCTCCGTGCGAATTCTTATGATCGTCCCGGCCAAGCAACGTGGAGAACATCGGCTGGTTCCGATTCACGCCGGCCTGATGATAACGATTTGTTACTAGGCTCACGTCGAGGAATGGCATTTGGCGCCCTCTCTTCGGCCAGGAGGGCTGTATGAGCTGCAGTGTTCTGCGGCCTTCGGTGGGATGACGAAGGAAAGAGGTCGGGAGGCCCCACCTAGCGATCTAACGCCTTGAAGTCGCATATGTCAGCAGCCTCCATTCGAGAAGATCCTCGAAGGGCCGCAATGAGGCTTTGTTTTCCGTCTACCGCCCGGCAACAGCTCCGTCGACGTGTGATTACCGACCAATGGCTCCGACTGGTCGGCGTCGCCTATCCTTGACCAGCGTCTTTAGGCGACGCCGATCGTGTCGGATCGACATATTCCAAGCCAAGCTGTCCCTTGCCACAAAATATACTTGATCGTAGGGAATTTCGCCGAAACTGGCAGGCGGCGCAGCGTTACACCGTACGTCGGCACCCCTATTCCAATCCGCCACGACCGAGACAGGCAACCAGGAGAACAGGATGGCATTGACTGCCAAGGCACTAGCATTTGCGATCACCGCCTCTGCTGCACTCGGCCTTTCCGCCTTTGGCGCTCAAGCCGCCAGTTGCGGCAACACCGGCGCGGGGTTCGAGGCCTGGAAGCAGGCGTTCGTGCAGGAAGCCGCCGCCCGCGGCGTCGGAGGCAAGGCCTTGTCGGCGCTGCAGGCCACCTCCTACGCCACAAAGACGATCCATGCCGATCGCAACCAGAAGAGCTTCAAGCTGTCGCTGGAGCAGTTCATGGCCAAGCGCGGCGCCAAGACGATCGCCTCCAAGGGCAAGAGCCTGAAGAAGTCTAATGCAGCGCTTTTTGCCCGCATCGAGCAGCGCTTTGGCGTCCCGGCAGGTCCGCTGATCGCCATCTGGGGCATGGAGACCGGCTTCGGCAGCTACATGGGAAATTCCAACATCCTCTCGGCGGTCGCCACGCTCGCCTATGACTGCCGCCGGTCGGAGTATTTCACCAACCAGTTGCATGCCGCCCTCAAGCTCGTCCACAACGGCTCGCTGCATTCCGGAGCCATCGGCGCCGCCCATGGCGAGGTCGGCCAGACGCAGTTTCTGCCGGTCAACGTCCTGAAATATGGCGTGGACGGCGACGGCAACGGCAGCATCGACTTGATCGGCTCCAGGGCCGACGCGCTGGCCTCGACCGCGAATTTCCTCCGCGGTCACGGCTGGACACCTGGCGCAGGCTATCAGCCGGGCGAGCCCAACTACGCTGCAATTCAAGGCTGGAATTCGGCCACGGTCTACCAGCAAGCGATCGCGATCATCGGCGCTGAAATCGACGGATGAGTCCGATTTCAAGCACGGCTTTCCAGCCGCCCAAAACGAACAAACGGCAGAGGCGAACCCTCTGCCGTTTGTATTTCAGGCGCATGAAACCGCACCTGATCGAGCGCTGGTATCCTTGATTGCGAGCGAATGGAAAGACGGAACTCCTCCGGCTTTCCGGCGTTTCCGGGCAGCCATCATGAGGGCCCGATGGAAGCGTTCGCTGCCGAGTTCAGCACGAGAACCTACACGGAATTTCCCGTCATCGTCGCACGCCTGCTTCTCGCCGTCGTGCTTGGCGCGGCCATAGGCTTCGAACGCGAGTGGCGACGCCGGCCGGCGGGACTGCGGACCCACATCCTCGTTTGCCTCGCAGCGGCCACCTTCACCATCCTTGCGATCGAGATCGTTCATTCTCCGATCTTCACCACGGCCGTCCCGAAGGATTATGTGCGAGTAGATCCGCTCCGCATCGTGGAAGCCGTTACCGCCGGTGTCGCCTTCCTTGCAGCCGGCGTGGTCATCTTCACGCGCGGCGAGGTGCATGGGCTGACAACCGGCGCCGGTATGTGGCTGGCGGGTGCTATCGGAGTCGCGACAGGTCTGGGGTTGTGGCAGATCTCGCTGCTTGCGACTTTTCTCGCCCTACTGGTACTCGGCCTGATGCAGACCATCGAATCGGCGCTTGGGCTGAGTCAAGTTCACAGGTTCCCACGGGAATCCAAGGACGGGAAAGCTGGCGCAGAGCGCGCAGTGTCGAACAAGCCCGCCGACTCCACCCATGTGGAACCGCACGACGCGCGCAGGGATTAGAGAGGGATAACAGCGCAGAAGCGGCGGTCTTCGTCGCCGCCTCAGATGTTCAAGCGGTCTTCGCGAGCGTCTCCTCGCCCATCCACGCAGAGATTTTGCCCGCCAACCGATCGGGGGAGACGGGTTTCGACAGATAGTCGTCCATGCCTGCATCGAGGCATTTCTCGCGGTCACCCTTGAGGGCATGTGCGGTGACGCCGATGATCGGAATGCGGGAGCCCGAAGCTGCCTCGAATTCGCGTATGGCGCGGCAGGCCTGATATCCGTTCATCTCAGGCATGGAGACGTCCATCAGGATCAGCTTGGGATTGAGGGTGCGGTACATCTCCACCGCAGTGCGGCCGTTACCGGCGATGCGGTAGGAAAGATTTAGCCCGTTAAGGATTTGGCCGAACACGAGTTGGTTCACCTCGTTGTCCTCGGCCACAAGGATGTCGATGGAGGTGTTCGATGTGGTCGATTTGGGTTCGGCCGCCGACGTGGGTGCGGGCGTCGGCAGGCTGAGAGCCGGCTCGCTCCAGGCAGGCGCACTCTCGCGCACGAACTCTCCAGGCGCTGCTCGCGTGCGGGCCTTCTGGATCACCGAAACCAGCGTGGCGAAGAGCTGCGCGGCGCGGGCCGGCTTGGTGAGATGCGCAGCGATCCCGTATTCCACGACCAGCCGCGCGTAGTCGACCTGATCCACCGAGGTCAGAAGCACGACCGGGATGCTCGCAAGCCGCGCATCCGCATTGATCGCCCGCGCCACGTCGCCGCCGCTCATGCCAGGCATCTGGTAGTCGAGGATAACGCAATCGACCGTGGCGCCAAGCTTCATGGCGCGGTCCAGGAACGCCAGGCCGACAGCCCCGCTTTCGGCTGCCGCACAATCGAAACTCCAGCCACGCAACTGCTCCAGCAGGATCTCGCGGTTCACCGGATTGTCGTCGATGACCAGCACGCGCGCGCCGGTAACCTCCGCCGGAACAGCTTCGCGCTCCTGACCGCCCTCATGCACGGGTAGCGACACCGTGAACCAAAACACCGAGCCCCGGCCGACTTCGCTTTCCACTCCGATCTGGCCGCCCATCAGGTCGATCAGCCGCGAGGCGATCGCAAGGCCGAGGCCCGTTCCCTCATGGCGGCGCGTCGATGAGCCATCCACCTGCGCGAACTGCTCGAACACCGTGCGAAGCTTCTCGGCGGGAATGCCGATGCCGGTGTCCTCGACGCGCAGCTTCAGGTGGGCCTTCCCCTCCCGCACCTCGCCGCTCAGATCGACCAGCACGTGCCCTCGCTCGGTGAACTTCACCGCGTTGCCGACGAGGTTCGTGATGATCTGTCGGAACCGGCCTGCATCCCCGACGACCTGGCTGGGCAATCGCGGATCGACGCGGACGATCAGCTCGAGGTTCTTCTCGGCGACGCGGGCCGAGACCAGCGTGGCGACGTCCTCCACCGTCTCGCTGAGCGTGAACGGCGCCGGATTGAGCGTCAACTGGCCGGCGTTGATCTTGGAGAAGTCCAAGATGTCGTTGATGATTGTGATCAGCGCATTGCCGGATTTGACGATCACGTCCGTAAAGGTCTTCTGGCGCGGCGTGAGATCCGTCTTGGCGAGCAGTTCCGCCATGCCGAGGACGCCGTTCATCGGGGTCCTGATCTCGTGGCTCATATTGGCCAGGAACTCGGATTTGGCGCGGTCGGCTGCTTCGGCAAGCGTGAGCAGCCGCTCGGATTCGGCAAAGGCATTGCGGATCGCGTTCTCCATCGGACGGAAGATCCAGAACCCGACCACGGTGATGACGACCACCGCGAGCGCAGCGGAGAGCAGGAGCACCACGTCGGCGCGCTGCGCCGCCTCCGCGCGCTCAATATCCAGCGCTGCGCGGGCGCGCATCAGCAGGGGCTGAGCGAACAGCGAATTCTGATTGTTGATTTCGCGAGAACTCCAGGTGTCCAGCTTCTCGGCGCCGGCGATCAGACCAAGATTGCGCACCACGTCACGCGACGACCAGAACAGATCGCCATTGATCGAGGCTGTGTCGAGCTCCCGGACCGCGGATTCCGACAGGGATGCTCTCAAATCCGCAAGCTCGCTGGTCAGCGCATCGATCTGCGTCGCCAGCCTCGAAGCATGCCCGGCAGCCGCGGTCCTCAGTTCGGCGCGGGTCTCGTTGCTCCACGCCTTGGTCGCGCTCGTGGCAAAGGCCGAGGCGCCATTCAGGTCCCGTGCCAGTGTGGCGAGATCGAGCCCGATGCGATCGACGCTGCGACGGAACTCGTTCAGATTGTTGAGCATGAACACGATCGCCGCTGTGCTCAGGGCGAACAGGACGAGTCCGGAAAGATAACGCACCCGGATCGAGCGGATGAACGTCGAGTAGGTGGGCACGCGGCACTCCGGAATGACTAAAACTCTCCGGAATTGAATTACGCCCAATTCGACTTAAAAAATCGTTCCCCGGCGGCAATCTGGCGCTGAGTGACCGACTCCCAGACGAATGATGCACGGGATAGGTGCATTTCCCGACGTCTCGCGCTTTCCCTCAATTATCCGAAATCGGGCAACGTCTCAGCTTGACGGTGAGAGAAGCACTGGCAGTCACCTCAAATGTCAACGTAAAAAGTTGGCGGCCATGAATTCCCGGACTTCCTCAGCGATCCAATTTCTGAAGGCGCGAACCTTCGGGTGATCGTGATTGCCTGTCCGATAAACAAGATCGTATCCCCATTCCACTTCCAGCTTGGCTTGCGGGAATAGTGCCACAAGCCGGCCCGCCGCGAGGTCTTCGGCGACCAGCACGCTCCGCCCAAGCGCCACGCCTTCACCCCGGATCGCGGCCTCAATGGACATGCTTCCAAGACTGTAGCCGGGGCCTCGCGTCCTTGGATAAGGCAATTCCATCATCGAGAACCACCGTTCCCATGTCGTGTTCATGCCGATTTCGTGGATGAATTGACACTTGGGCAATTCGCTGGGAGATCGAAGCCCGCCCATGCGGTCGCGATAGTCCGGCGCACAGACTGGAGAGACCGTTTCGTTCATGATGCGCTCGGCCGTCGCAGCGGGATACTGGCCGGTGCCATAGCGCAGAGCAACATCGACGTGACCTGCCGCGAAATCCACCTGAGCGTCGGTCACTTCGAGATGGACCTCGAAATCCGGGTATCGCACCATCAACCTGTGCAGTCGTGATGTCAGCCATTTGCTTGCGAAGGAGACGCCCGAGCTAACGACAAGGCGCGTGTCGTCGTTCTTGCGGCGAACGTTTTCCGCCTCGCGTGCGAGTTCGGAGAGCAGGCGAGTGACTGCACCGAAGAACGAGATGCCCGCGTCGGTCAGTTCTATCCTGCGGGTCATGCGGCGAAAGAGCTGAACCCCCAGGTGATCCTCGAGCGTCTTGATCTGGCGGCTCACTGCGCCGTGGGTCAGATGCAGTTCCTCCGCTGCCAGCGTCATGCTCAGCCTTCTCCCGGTCGCCTCGAAGGCGCGGAGGGTCTGCAGGGGAGGAAGTTCCTCGGGCATGTGACTTTATGTGTGACAGGAGCTCACGTATTCTGTGATGATAAATGGTTTGTCGGCACCGTTCTACGCCCTGTAGACATGACACGGACGCACGCACCCGCCAATCTCCTTGGACGAAGCCGCCATGACGCAGAATGCCGCCAACCTCGCGGTAGGCTCCCCCATCGCTGGGCCTGCCCGGGCCTTCTCTACGAGGAGCCTCGGCGCAATGCTGTTGCTCGCAATCATGTGGGGGCTTTCGATCCCGATCACGAAGTTGGGCCTCGAAACGATCCCTCCATTGACGCTCACCGCCTTGCGCTTCCTGGTGGCGGTTCCTTTGTTCCTGGTCCTGGCGGCAGGTCGGCTTCGGGTGCCGTGGCAAGCGGTGCCCAGCATTGTTGCGCTCGGCGTGATGGGTATTACCCTGGGAAATGTCGCGCAATCGTTCGGCGTGCAGGGCACATCGGCCTCGGCCGGTACGATCATTTCCGCGACGATCCCCATTTTCATAGTGATCTTCGCGGCGATCCGCCTCAAGCAGTCTGTGACAGGGCGACAGTGGATCGGTCTGTTCGCAGCCTTTGTCGGCATTGCACTGGTGGCCGTAGGAAGCGGATCGGGCGTTGACGACATGTCCAAGACCACCGTCGCCGGCGTGGCTTGGATGCTCGTCTCGGCCGTTGCCATCGCATTCTACTACATCTGGAGCGCGGAACTTACGGAGAAGTACGGCACCTTGCCGGTGGCCGCATGGAACGCCTTGGCCGGCCTTGTCGCGATTCTGCCCTTGGCCGGTTGGGAGATGGGGCACGAGCCCATGCAGATCACAGCGCAGGCGGTATGGGCTATCATCTATCTCGGTAGCATGGTGACAGTCGCGGGCCTGCTGTTGTGGCTCTATCTTTTGCGGGCTGTCCCGGCCCGGGTTGCGGCGAGCGTCCAATATCTTCAACCGGTTTTCGGGATTGCCGCCGCATCGGTTCTCTTTGGCGATCAGCTTGGCCTGATGTTCGCGGTTGGGGTCGTCCTGATCTTAGGCGGCCTCGCTTTGGCGGTTGCCAACAAGCGGCCTGCCCCCGAGCAGGCGGTGCCGCACGAGTAGTCGATAAGTCAGCTTTTGCACCCTTGCCGATCGATCATTCTTCACGATCTACGTGAGGATCAGCGCAGACCGATGACCGCTCAGGGGTCGTAAGCCGACGTCAAAGACCCTAGCCGAGATCGACCGGAGTCTTCGTCTGCAAGCCCGGTTCGGTCCATTCGGTCGGGCGAATGACCATCCGCAGCACTCTCGGCCTCTCGCCGCCGCTATGAAGCGAAAGAATACGGTCGTCGACCCCGGCATCCGCCTGGGTTCTGCGCTGATTGAGCCGGACATAATCGTTCCATGTGGGCACGCGGTAGGACTCAACCCAGCGGTCCGGCTTCTGGGTGTCGCGCAGCAGCTCCCATTGCCGGGCGCCATCTCTACGCCGAATCCGCTTGCGCTCCTTCATTGCTTCCAGGAATGCACGCGTATCCTTCTCCTCAATGAGGTATTCGACGAGCACGGCCACCGGCCCGCTTTGGCCGCGCAGGTCGAGTTCGATGTCGGGCACACGCCAGCGGCCAAGTGGGTCCAGATTGTCGGGCGTCTTCCGGGGCAATCCGAACCGCAGTCCAATCGCCGCGCCGCCGAGCATGACAAGGGCGGCGATCAACAGCGCTGTCGGCACGCCGTACTCCTCCGCGGCAAGGCCCCAGACCCAACTTCCCAATGCCATGCCACCGAACGTCGCGGTCTGGTAGAGCGCCAGCGCCCTGCCGAGGACCCAGCGGGGCGTCGACAGTTGGACGGTGACGTTGAACATCGCCAGCGCCAGCACCCAGCAGACGCCTCCTATTGAAATGCCGAGACCTGCCAACCATGCATTCGGACTGAGCGCCACGAAGGTCGCGCATATGGCAAAGCCGATGAAGGCAAGGCGCGCTACCGACTCGTTCGACATCGTCTCGCGCGCCTTGCCGCTGAGGAACGCTCCTGCGATCGCGCCGATGCCGAAGCAGCCCAGCATCAAGCCGTAGAGCAAAGGTCCGCCATGCAGTTGGTCGCGCGAGACGAGCGGCAGCAGGGCGAGCACGATGATGGCCGTGAAGCCGAACACGAAGCCGCGCAGCAGCACCTTCTCGATGTGGGGCGACATCGCGACGTAGCGCAGCCCGGTGGTCATTGCTTCGAACATCCGTTCCGGTGGCAGCGTGCGCTGCTGAACAGGCGGCTTCCAGCGCGATATTGCGAAGAGAAGAGGGAGGTAGCTCACCGCGTTCACGGCGAACGAAGCCGCTGCACCGAGGCTGGCCACTATGATGCCGCCGATCGCCGGACCGACGCTGCGGCTCAGGTTGAAGTTGACGCTGTTGAGCGCCACCGCGGCCGGCAGCACCGTGCGCGGCACCATCTCTCCGACGGATGCCTGCCAGGACGGGTTGTAGAGCGCGGTCCCGCAGCCGATCAGGAAGGTGAACAGGAGTAGCACCCAGGGCGTTATCAGACCGAGATAAGTGATGATCGCGAGCAGTACCGAGACCCCGAGAAGGAAGATCTGCGCAGCGATCATCACCTTGCGGCGCTCGAAATTGTCGGCAATGGCGCCCGCAGCGAGTGAAAACAGCATGATCGGCAGAGACACGGAGGCCTGCACGAGGGCCACCATGTCGGCGGAGGTCGCTATGGACGTCATCAGCCATGCAGCGCCGACGGACTGGATCAAGCCCCCCAGATTGGAGGCGAGGCTTGCGAACCAAACCATGCGGAACACGGGATGGCTCATCGGCGCCAATGGCCGTATGCGATCATTCACCTGCGGCTCTCCGTTCATAGGTATCCGCATAGCGCTTGGTGCTCTCCTGATACCCCTTTGCCAAGAGATTAGAACCGCCAGCCTCCCGCGAATGTTCGCTGGCCCGGTGATTTTTGTTGCGATGGCTTAGCCGCGGCGGAGATGACCGGCAAGAATAGCAACACCAACTTATGCTGCGTTGCAAAAATCTTTCTGCGTTGCAATAAAGCCTTTCCGCAAGGAGATGTCCCATGTCAGCCCGCCAACTTTCTCCCAGAACGGCGATCATCACCGGTTCAACCTCGGGCATCGGGCTTGGCATCGCCCGCCAACTCGCCGCTGAGGGATGCAATGTCGTGGTCAACTCCTTCAGTGACACGCCGGAGGATCGTGCGACAGCCGAGTCTCTCTCGGCCGAGCATGGCGTCAAGGCGATCTACGTCCAGGCCGACATGTCGGACCCGGAACAATGCCGCTCCCTGGTGGCGTCGGCCGCGGCGGCCTTCGGATCGGTCGACATCCTCGTGAACAATGCCGGAGTGCAGTATGTGGCGCCGGTCGAGGAGTTCCCGATCGCCAAGTGGAACCAGATCATCGCGATCAATCTCTCGTCCGCATTCCACACCTCGGCGGCTGCGATCCCCTTCATGAAGCAGACGGGACGCGGGCGTATCGTCAACATCGCCTCGGCCCACGGCCTCGTCGCCTCGGCCTACAAGTCGGCCTATGTCGCGGCCAAGCATGGCATCATGGGCCTGACCAAGACGATCGCGCTCGAACTCGCCCAGGACGGCATCACCTGCAATGCGGTCTGCCCGGGTTATGTGCTGACGCCGCTGGTCGAGGCGCAGATCCCGGACCAGATGAAGGCGCACGGCATGGACCGGGAGACCGTTATCCGCGAGGTGATGCTCGACCGCCAGCCGACCAAGCAGTTCGTGACGGTCGAGCAGGTCGCCGCCGCAGTGTCGTTCCTGTGCTCGGAGGCCGCATCCCAGATGAACGGCACCCATGTATCAGTGGACGGCGGCTGGACCGCGCAATGAGCGTGACGATGCAGGTAGAGGAGGCATAATGGCGGCGCAGTGATCTCTCGCTTCGTACCGCAGTATTGTCGGAGGGCAACTGGGCGGCGAAGTAGAGATCGAACCAGCAAATCTGCTGAACCGCGCAAGATTGCTGACTGCTCCTGACAATGCCGCATTTTGCAGCAAGAGATGGGGATTGGGCGCCCCGCGGTCCTGAAAGAAGAGGATGCGGACGTCACAAAGCTGATTGGTTGATAAAAAATTCTCACTTTTGAATGAGAAGCATTTGCGCTAGGTGTCCCCGCGCCTTCCCGGCGGTCCGAGAGCCGGGAGTGAATGTGCGGCCACGCGCACCCATCTAGAATGCATGCGCGACTACGGGGGGCCGTTCGGGCATACGGAAAAAGCGATCATGTCGAAGTTCAGGTTTCACAAGCTGGCGGCTGTCCTCGTGCTCATTGGTTTCGGAGCATGGATGGGCACGGGCGAGTTCTCGTCGGTCGGCAGCGCGGCGCCGGAAGCGGAAGCCAAGAAGGCCACCGAAGCGGCGAACAAGCCTGTCGCGCCGCCGCGTACCGTCGCGGTGATCAAGCCGCCGCGCACCGAGCATGCGCGCGCCATCCGTATTTCCGGCCGAACCGATGCCGACAAGCGCGCCGTACTGGCGACACGGGTCATGGGCATCATAGAAGATCTTCCGATCAAGCAGGGCCAGCATGTGAAGAAGGGCGATCTGATCGTGCGGCTTCAGGCCGAGGACAAGATCGCAGCCGTCACGATGGCGGAGAGCATGGTGAAGCAGCGCCAGGGCGAAGCCGATGCCGCCGAACGGCTGGCCAAGTCCGGGAACACGCCCAAGCTCCAGGTCGATCAGACGCGCGCCGCACTGGCCTCGGCCAAGGCCCAACTCGAAAGCGCCAAGGCCGAACTCGCGCGCAACGAGCTTTATGCTCCGTTCAACGGCGTCATCGATCGCGTTCCGGTAGAGCGCGGCAGCGCCGTCATGGCCGGGACCGAAATCGCAACCCTCATCAATCTCGATCCGCTGCTGGCCATCGGCGAAGTGAGCGAGCGCGACCTGGGCTCTGTCCGCGTTGGCAGCAAGGCCGACATCCGGCTCGTCGACGGCACCGAGGTGAAGGGCGAACTGCGCTACATCAGCAGCGACGCCGCTCCGGCCACCCGCACTTTCCGCATCGAGGTCGCGATCCCCAACGCCGACAAGAAGCTTCCGGCCGGCATGACGGCCGAGATCACGCTGCGCTCCGATCCGACGGATGCCGTCGTGCTGCCGCGTTCGGTGGTCACGCTGAGCAATGCTGGCGATATCGGCATCCGTGCCGTCGACGCGAACGAGAAGGTCGTCTTCTTCCCCATCGACATCGTCGACGACACGCCGACTGGCCTCGTCCTCGCCGGTATTCCGGCCGATGCGCGCGTCATCGTCGCCGGACAGGACATGGTCAAGGAGGGCGACACCGTGAAGGCGGATGAAGCCGACGCCGAGACGGTCCGCAAGCTGTCGGGCGAAGTCGCCGAGAGCGCACTTTAGAGTAGAGAGTAGGAAAGCGGGGACAGATGGATATCGTCAGGCTGGCGGTCCGCAATGCGCGGCTGACGCTCTCGGTCCTGGTCTTCCTGATCATCGCCGGAGCAGTGGCGTACCAATCCGTGCCCAAGGAGGCGGAGCCGGATGTCGCCATCCCTATCATGTATGTCAGCCTGGTCTACCAGGGCATCTCGCCGGAGGATTCCGAGCGGCTGCTGCTGCGTCCGGTCGAGACGCAGCTGAAGAGCCTCAAGGGCCTGAAGGAGATGCGGTCCGCGGCCTATGAGGGCGGCGGCTACGTGCTGGTCGAGTTCGACCCGTCGACCGATCTCGGCGACGCGCTCATCGACACGCGCAACAAGGTGCAGGACGCCAAGCGCGACCTGCCTGCCGGCGTCGAGGAGCCGACCGTAAACGAGGTGAACCTGTCCGAATTCCCGGTGCTTGTCGTGACGCTCTCGGGCGACGTGCCTGAGCGTACGCTGACCGCCGCCGCCAAGCAGCTGCGCGACCGGATCGAAGAGGTGCCCGGGGTTCTCGAGGGCACGATCCAGGGTTCCCGCGACGAACTCGTCGAGGCGATCATCGATCCGGTGAAGCTGACCTCGTATGGCCTGCGGCTCGAACAGGTCATGCACGGTGTCGGAGCGTCCAACAGCCTCGTGGCCGCGGGCGCGATCGAGGGCAGCGAGGGCAAATACGCCATCAAAGTGCCGGCGCTGATCGAGACGCCCGAGGACGTCGCCAACCTGCCGGTGGTCGCCAACGAGAACGCCGTGGTGCGGGTGCGCGACCTGGCGACGGTCCGCTCGACCTTCAAGGACGCCGAGACGATCACGCGGCTCGACGGCAAGCCCGCCATCGCGATCGAGGTGAAGAAGCGCATCGGCGCCAACATCGTGGAGACGATCGAGGGCGCCAAGAAGGTCGCCGACGAATTCGTCAAGTCCGCGCCGCAAGGCATGGAAGTCACCTACACCCAGGACAAGTCGGTCTTCGTCAACCAGTTGCTGAGCGACCTGCAGAACCACGTCCTGATCGCCGTCATCCTGGTCTTCATCGTCATCCTCTACGCGCTGTCGGGCCGGGCCTCGCTGCTGATCGGACTCGCCATCCCCTCCTCCTTCCTGATGGGCATCCTGCTGCTGGCGCTGATGGGCTACACCATCAACATGATCGTGCTGTTCAGCCTGATCCTGGCGGTCGGCATGCTGGTCGACGACGCGATCATCGTGACGGAATTCGCCGAACGGCGGATGTCGGAAGGCATGCCGAAGGCGCAGGCCTTCGAACTCGCCGCCAAGCGGATGGCGGGACCGGTCATCGCCGCCACCATGACGCGCATTGCCGCCTTCTCGCCGCTGCTGTTCTGGCCCGGCATCATCGGCGACTTCATGAAGTACCTGCCGATCACGCTGATCGTGACGCTGGCGGCATCCATGGCCTATGCCCTGATCTTCGCGCCCAGCATCGGAGCGATCTTCGCAAAGCCGTCGATCCATGAGGAGGAGCAGCATCGCGACGGCCTCTACATGGCTGTCGTCAAGAAGGCCGTCGCCTACCCGATCACCGCCATGATGCTGACCATGGCGCTGCTGGCCGGCGGCTTCTACTCCTACGTCAAATACGGCGCAGGCGTCGAATTCTTCCCGTCGGTGGAGCCGGACTACGGCCTGCTCTATGTGCATGCCCGCGGCAATCTCTCGCTCGAGGAGATGGACCTCGCCACGCGCCAGGCGGAGAGCCGGCTGCTCGGCTGGCCGGGGATCAAGTCCGTCTACACCCGCGTCGGCAAGAGCCGCGGCGGCAACGAGATACCGGAGGACGTGGTCGGCGTCATCCAGTACGAGTTCGTCGACTGGCGCGAGCGTAAGTCCGCACACACCATCCTCGACGAGCTTCGCGTCGCCATGGCCGGCATTCCCGGCGTCGATGTGGAAGTGCGTGTGCCGGACGCCGGGCCGCCCACCGGCAAGCCGATCCAGGTACAGCTTTCGGCGACCGATCCGACGAACCTGAACGACAAGGCGCGCGAAGTTGCAGCTCTCGTCGCCAACGTACCGGGTGTGATCGACATCACGGACGGCCTGCCGCCGCCCGGCATCGACTGGGCGCTGAAGGTGGATCGCTCGAAGGCTGCGCAATACGGGGTGAGCCCCGTCTCGGTTGGCACCGTCGTCCAGTTGGTCACCACAGGCCTGAAACTGACCGACTACCGTCCGGCCGGCGCGGATGATGCCGTCGACATCCGCCTGCGCTTGCCGGAGGACCGCCGCACCCTTGCGGCGCTCGACAATCTGCGCGTGGAGACCGCTCAAGGTTCCGTCCCGATCTCTAACTTCGTGTCGCGCAATGCGGAACGTACGGTCGGTATTCTCAACCGCATCGACGGCAAACGTACCATCACGGTCCAGGGCAATGTCGCGTCAGGGCACCAGGTCGCGTCGGTGCAGGCCGAGGTGACCAAGGCCGTGTCCGGCATGGAACTTCCAGGGATCGACTGGAAGCTGGCCGGATCGAACGAGGACAGCGCCGAGGCCGGAGCCTTCCTGTCCAAGGCGTTCGGGGCTGCGATCTTCCTGATCTTCATCGTGCTCTTGGCGCAGTTCAACAAGTTCACGAGCGTGCTGATCGTGCTCTCCTGCGTGGTCATGGCAACCGTCGGCGCGCTGCTCGGCATGCTGGCGACTGGCCAGGCCTTCGTCATCGTGATGTCCGGCATCGGCATGATCGCGCTGGCCGGCGTGGTGGTGAACAACAACATCGTGCTGATCGACACTTACGACCGGCTGCGCGAAGAAGGCTGGGAGAAGAAGGAAGCCGTGCTGCAGACCTGCCGCGAGCGCGCTCGTCCGGTGGTGCTGACCGCGGCCTCGGCGATCCTCGGCGTGCTGCCGATCGCCTTCGGACTGGGCCTCGAGATCTTCCACCAGGAGACGACGATCAACGCGCCGTCGACACAGTGGTGGATCGCGCTCTCCTCGGCGATCGTCTTCGGCCTGTCCTTCGCGACCGTGCTGACTCTTGTGGTGACGCCATCGATGCTGATGGTCTTCACGCGCAACAAGGACAGCCGCCTCTACGGCTTCTTCCGCCGCATTTTCCGGCGCGGCAAGAAGGCGGAGTCGAAGGCAGCGGAGATGCCCGCGCCGTTGGTCGGACCGCTCGATTACCCGAAGGCGGCGGAATAGCGGGAGGCGACCGGCTTCGACCCATACCTCCCCCTCGAGGGGAGGGTGGCAGCGAAGCGCGCCGGGAAGGGTCGTTGCGGCCGGCCGCAACCTCTTCTCATCACCATAATCGTCAGATCGGATCGAGTACGGCCGAAGCCACCTCTCCCGCCTCGCTTCGCTCGGCACCCTCCCCTCAAGGGGGAGGGATACGCCGCAGCCGGCAGGCCTTCCGGAACCAGTCGCCGTCTCGTGCATTGTCCCTCGTTAGCTTTGTAGATGAGAGGGCAACAATGTCACTGACTACAATTCTGCTTATAATACTTGTTCTGCTGCTGATCGGCGCGGTTCCGGCCTGGCCGTATTCGCGCGGCTGGGGCTACGGCCCGTCCGGCATCCTCGGCGTCATCCTAGTCGTGCTGATCGTGCTGATGCTGATGGGCGTGTTCACCCCCGGCGCGCCGCCGGCGGCCTGATCACCCGTCATCGACGTTCGAAACGGAGGCTGGGCAGCATCGCTGGCCAGCCTCGTTCGTTCTGACTACCGACGCCCTCGGCCTGGAGCATGATCCCGGACCGGAGGACCGCGTCAGAAAAGTTGCAGGCTTTTCGGACAGATCATGCGGCAGATACAAAAACTCAGAGCGAAATGACGACTCGAAAAGAAGTCATCTCGCTCTACGAAGAGTGTTTGAAATCGGCACTCGCGGCCAGCCGACCCATCAGGCAGACAATGACCAGCAGGCCAGCCAGCGCGACGAAGACGATCTGAAACCCGGTATGCTCGGCCGCAAAGCCTATCGCCGACGGCGCGAGCAGGATCCCCGAATACCCCATCGTGGTAACGACGCTCATGCCCGTGGCAGAGGCCATGCCCGGTTGATTGCCCGCAGCCGAAAAGATGATCGGGATGATGTTGGCAATGCCCAGGCCGGACACCGCGAAAGCGGCGATCGCCAGCCACGGCGATGGCGATAGGCCGGCGACCAGCATGCCAGCCGCGCCGACGAGGCTCGATACGGTGAGTGTCCTCACCGCACCGAAGCGGTTGCGCACGCCGTCGCCGATGAAGCGCATAAACGCCATCGCCCCGGCGAACAATCCGTAGGCCAGACCTGCGGTGGCGAGATCACTTCCGCGCTCCTGCTGCAGATAGAGCGCTGCCCAGTCCAGCACGGAGCCCTCAGGAACCATGGTGAACAGCGCCATGATGCCGAGGAGATAGATCGTCCGCGACTTCGGCAGCGTGCGCTTGTGGTTGGAGGCCCTGGCGACCGGCGGGTCCGCGACGATGCTTCGGGTGGCAAGCGCGAAGAACGTCAGAGAGATGGCCGTAACCACGACAGCGTGAGACAATGCGCCGTAGGTCTGGATAAAATAGCCGCCTGCTCCCCCACCGATGAAGCCGCCCAGGCTCCAGAAGGCATGTGACGACGACATGATCGCGCGCGAGATCGTTCGCTCGACCGCGACGGCATTGGCGTTCATCGACACGTCCATGCCTCCGATCACGCCGCCGAAGAGAAACATCGCGATGGCCGCGAGTGGCACGTTCCACGCCCCGACGACGAACAGAAGGCCGAAGGCGGCCAAGATCGAAAAGACGCGCAACACCACCCGCGAGCCGTGATGCGACATCAGGTAGCCGGAGGTAGGCATCGCGGTGATTGCGCCCACCCCGAATAGGAGGATCAGCAGCCCGAGGGTCAATTCACTGATCTCAAGCCTTTCTACAAAGACCGGGATCTGTGGCGCCCAACTGCCCGTGAGAAAACCGTTCATGAAGAAAAGCGCGGCCACCGCCCAGCGCCCCCGCCTGCCGGCACGTACCATGTTCGAAGCATCCATCGGCAGGCCTTTCCCTCTCGCGAGCGGCTGCTCATTAGATCGATTCAATGGCAAGTCAAGGACCGCCCCTCACCTCGCGGGGAGGGCGCCGAGCGAAGCGGGGAGGGTGCCGAGCGAAGCGAGGCGGGAGAGGTAGGCCGATGCCGTACGCCGGCGCTCACTTCGCAGCCCCACATTGCCAAGTTCACATTCCGCAGTACTATCGCGCCGCAAATCGGGGGGCATTGCGCAATGGAACTGGCATTTCCATGGCCGACGACAAACGGCGAGTGGCTGGCATGGGGGAGTGCGGCGGCCACGGTCATCTTCGGCCTGCTGATGTTCTTCGCGCCCCGCATCATGCTTCGCGTCCTGCGGCTGCAGCCGACAGAAGCTCATCCGGAAGCCATAAGCGAGGTCCGCTCGACGATGGGCGGCTTCTATCTCGGCACCGGCCTCTGCGCACTGCTGCTCGCCCAGCCCTTCCTCTACATGGCGCTCGGGCTCTGCTGGCTTTTTACCGCCTTCGGCCGCATGGTCTCGATGCTCTCCGACAACGGAAACACGCCCTATAATTGGCTGGCGCTCGTCATTGAACTAGCGCTGGCGTTCCTGCCGCTGGCCTTTGCGCTGGGCCTGGTCGTATAGCCGGCGAGCGTTCAAGCGGCGACTGCGACAATCTGTTCAAGCGCTTGCCGGTCAACGTGTTGCGGCGATCGTATGCGTATGCTAGACGGCGGGCGGCTGTCGGTCGGGGGGCCATTTGGCGCGGACCGGCCGGCTTATAAAACTGCAGATAGGCCAAGGATTTAGCTAGAGTCGAAGACTCGTGTCGACAATCTCGCGGCCGTCCAGACCAAGAGAAGGCCGCACGTGGCAAAGTCCAGCTCGCCAGTCTCCGGGGTTGCCGAACGCTACGCAGCTTCGTTGCACGAACTTGCCGCCGACTCCGGCGTCATTGGCCAGGTCGAAGCCGATCTCGACGCCTTCGAGATCCTGCTGAACGAAAACCAGGACCTTGCCCGCCTGATCCGCAGTCCTGTATTCTCCGCCGACGATCAGTTCCGGGCCGTTTCGGCGATTGTGGATCGCGCCGGCTTCACCCCGCTCGTCGGGAACTTCCTCAAGGTCGTCGCGAGGAACCGTCGCCTGTTCGCCGTTCCGGCGATGATCAAGGCCTTCCGCCGCATCGCGGCGGAACAGCGTGGCGAGGTCTCTGCCGAGGTAACTTCGGCGCACCCGCTGACGCGGGACCAGGAGGCCGAGCTTATGGCTGCACTGCGTGAAATGGCTGGCAAGAAGGTCTCGATCAAGACCACGGTCGATCCTTCGCTGCTCGGCGGCCTGATCGTCAGGATCGGCTCGCGCCAGATCGACTCGTCGCTCAGAACAAAACTCAATTCGCTCAAGCTCGCACTGAAAGAGGTCGGCTGATGGACATCCGCGCCGCGGAAATTTCCGCAATCCTTAAGGACCAGATCAAGAACTTCGGCAAGGAAGCCGAGGTTTCGGAAGTTGGTCAGGTGTTGTCAGTCGGCGACGGCATTGCCCGCGTCTACGGCCTCGACAATGTCCAGGCCGGCGAAATGGTCGAGTTCCCCGGCGGCATCCGCGGGATGGCGCTGAACCTTGAGACCGACAATGTCGGCGTCGTCATCTTCGGTAATGACCGCGACATCAAGGAAGGCGACACCGTCAAGCGGACCGGCGCCATCGTCGACGTGCCGGTTGGTCCCGGCCTGCTCGGCCGCGTCGTCGACGCTCTTGGCAACCCAATCGACGGCAAGGGCCCGATCGAGGCTGTCGAGCGTCGCCGCGTCGACGTGAAGGCGCCCGGCATCATTCCGCGCAAGTCGGTGCACGAGCCGATGTCGACCGGCCTCAAGGCGATCGACGCCCTCATCCCGATCGGCCGCGGCCAGCGCGAGTTGGTCATCGGCGACCGCCAGACCGGCAAGACCGCCATCATCCTCGACACGATCCTGAACCAGAAGGCCATCCACGTCTCCGGCCCGGAGAAGGAGAAGCTCTACTGCGTCTACGTCGCCGTCGGCCAGAAGCGCTCGACCGTTGCACAGTTCGTGAAGGTGCTCGAGGAGCGCGGCGCGCTCGAATATTCGATCATCGTCGCGGCCACCGCCTCCGATCCGGCGCCGATGCAGTTCCTGGCTCCGTTCGCCGGCTGCGCCATGGGCGAGTACTTCCGCGACAACGGCCAGCATGCGCTGATCGCCTATGACGACCTGTCCAAGCAGGCCGTTGCCTACCGCCAGATGTCGCTGCTGCTGCGCCGCCCGCCGGGACGCGAGGCCTATCCGGGCGACGTGTTCTACCTGCATTCGCGCCTGCTCGAGCGCGCTGCGAAGATGAACGACGAGATGGGCGCCGGCTCGCTGACCGCCCTGCCCGTCATCGAGACGCAGGCGAACGACGTGTCGGCCTACATCCCGACCAACGTGATCTCGATCACCGACGGCCAGATCTTCCTCGAGACCAACCTGTTCTTCCAGGGCATCCGTCCGGCTGTGAACGTCGGCCTGTCGGTGTCGCGCGTCGGCTCGGCCGCGCAGGTCAAGGCGATGAAGCAGGTCGCCGGCTCGATCAAGGGCGAACTCGCGCAGTACCGCGAGATGGCGGCCTTCGCGCAGTTCGGCTCCGACCTCGACGCCGCCACGCAGCGCCTGCTCAACCGCGGCGCCCGGCTGACCGAACTGCTGAAGCAGCCGCAGTTCTCGCCGCTGAAGACGGAAGAGCAGGTCGCGGTGATCTTCGCCGGCGTGAACGGCTACCTCGACAAGCTGACGCTCCCGCAGGTCAGCAAGTTCGAGCAGGGTCTGCTGGCTCACATGCGCAGCGAAGGCAAGGAAGTGCTCGATGCGATCCGCACCGAGAAGGCGCTTTCCGACAGCCTGCGCGACCAGCTGAAGGCCCAGATCGACACCTTCGCCAAGACCTTCGCCTGAAACTGACGGAGCGTCTCGATGGCTTCGCTAAAGGACCTACGCAACCGCATCGCCTCCGTTAAGGCGACGCAGAAGATCACCAAGGCGATGCAGATGGTCGCCGCGGCGAAGCTGCGCCGTGCCCAGGAGGCGGCGGAGGCCGCACGGCCCTACTCGCAGCGCATGAGCGCGGTGCTGGCGAACATTACTCAGGCGGTCGGCGGGGGCGGCGACGCCCCGGCGCTGATGACCGGTACCGGCCGCGACGACGTGCATCTCCTCGTGGTCTGCACCGCCGACCGCGGTCTCGCCGGCGGCTTCAATTCCCAGATCGCGCGTTTCGCGCGCGATCACATCCGTCGCCTGCAGGGCGAAGGCAAGACGGTGAAAATCATCACCGTCGGCAAGAAGGGTTTCGACATCCTTCGGCGCGACTTCGGCAACCTGATCATCGACCGCGTCGAGCATCGCGAAGTGAAGCAGATCGGCTTCGGCAACGCCGATGCGATCGCCAGGAAGGTGATTCGGCTGTTCGAGGAAGGCCAGTTCGACGTCTGCACGCTGTTCTACTCGCAGTTCAAGTCGGTGATCGCACAGATCCCGACCGCGCAGCAGCTCATCCCCGCCGCCGCCCCGGTCGAGAACGGTGCGGAGACGGGCGCTGGCGGCGCCGTCTACGAGTACGAGCCCGAGCCCGGCGAGATCCTGTCCGACCTGATCCCGCGCAATATCGCAGTGCAGATCTTCCGCGCGCTGCTCGAAAATGCGGCGGGCGAGATGGGCGCCAAGATGACGGCCATGGACAATGCGACGCGCAACGCCGGCGACATGATCAACCGGCTGTCGATTACCTACAACCGGCAGCGCCAGGCGCAGATCACCAAGGAACTCATCGAGATCATTTCGGGCGCAGAGGCGCTCTAACCGCGACGGTCCGGCAGCGGGCTGGCGGTATCAATTGGAACGAAAAGGGTAACGAGAATGGCGAAAGCAGCGACCCCTAAGGATCCGGCCGCGCCGAAGGCCGCCAGGTCGAAAGCAGGTGCAACGAAGTCCAGCGCTTCGGCGAAGGCCGCGAGCCTGTCCGCCGCGGTGACGGGTTCCACGCCGGTGACGCTGGCATCGGGAGCGCGCGGCAAGGTCCGCCAGGTCATCGGCGCCGTCGTCGACGTGCAGTTCGAGGACCACCTGCCGGCGATTCTGAACGCGCTCGAGACCGAGAACCGTGGCACGCGCCTGGTGCTCGAGGTTGCCCAGCACCTCGGCGAGAACACCGTGCGCACCATCGCCATGGACTCCACCGACGGCCTCGTGCGCGGCCAGAGCGTCGCCGACACCGGCAATCCGATCTCGGTGCCGGTCGGCCCCGAGATGCTCGGCCGCATCATCAACGTCATCGGCGAGCCGGTCGACGAGGCCGGTCCGATCACCGCGACCCAGAGCCGCGCCATCCACCAGCCGGCTCCGGCCTATGTCGAGCAATCGACCGAGGCGGAGATCCTGGTCACGGGCATCAAGGTCCTTGATCTGCTCGCTCCCTACGCCAAGGGCGGTAAGATCGGCCTGTTCGGCGGCGCCGGCGTCGGCAAGACCGTGCTGATCCAGGAACTGATCAACAACGTCGCGAAGGCCCACGGCGGCTTCTCGGTGTTCGCCGGCGTCGGCGAGCGTACTCGCGAAGGCAACGACCTCTACCACGAGTTCATCGAGTCCGGCGTCAACAAGAAGGGCGGCGGCGAGGGCTCCAAGGCGGCGCTGGTGTACGGCCAGATGAACGAGCCGCCGGGCGCACGCGCCCGCGTCGGCCTCACCGGCCTGACCGTCGCCGAGTACTTCCGTGACCAGGGCCAGGACGTGCTGTTCTTCGTCGACAACATCTTCCGCTTCACCCAGGCGGGTTCGGAAGTGTCGGCGCTGCTCGGCCGCATCCCCTCGGCGGTGGGCTATCAGCCGACGCTCGCCACCGACATGGGCGCCCTGCAGGAGCGCATCACCACCACCACCACCGGCTCGATCACCTCGGTGCAGGCCATCTACGTGCCCGCCGACGACCTGACCGACCCGGCGCCGGCTACCTCCTTCGCCCACCTCGACGCGACCACGGTGCTCAACCGCGCCATCGCCGAGAAGGGCATCTATCCGGCCGTCGATCCGCTCGACTCCACCTCGCGCATGCTCGACCCGATGGTCGTTGGCGAGGAGCACTATCAGGTGGCTCGTGACGTCCAGCAGACGCTGCAGCGCTACAAGTCGCTGCAGGACATCATCGCTATCCTGGGCATGGACGAGTTGTCGGAAGAGGACAAGCTCACCGTCGCCCGCGCCCGCAAGATCGAGCGCTTCCTGTCGCAGCCGTTCTTCGTGGCCGAGGTGTTCACCGGTTCGCCGGGCAAGCTCGTCGACCTCGCCGACACCATCAAGGGATTCAAGGGCTTGGTCAACGGCGACTACGACCACCTGCCGGAGGCGGCCTTCTACATGGTGGGCTCGATCGAGGAAGCCGTCGAGAAGGCGCAGCGACTGGCCGCCGAGGCGGCTTAAGCTTAGGCCACGCTTTGGGGACCCGCGGGCGCCACGCACCTGCGGGTCGACCGTTTAGCGAGGGCGCAGGCAGTCAGGCAGGCCATCCCGCATGTTTAACAAGTGAGCTGAAGAGCAATGGCAAGCTTCCAATTCGAACTCGTCTCGCCGGAGCGCCTGCTCGTCTCGCAGAAGGTTGAGTCGGTGATCATCCCCGGCGCGGAAGGCGAGATGACCATTATGGCGAACCACGCACCCGTGATGACCACCATCAAGCCGGGCGTCGTGACCGTGAACCCCGAGTCCGGCGCGCAGGAGCGCTACGTGGTGTTCGGCGGCTTCGCCGACGTCCTGCCCTCCGGCTGCACGCTTCTGGCCGAATCCGCAGTCGCCGTCGGCGACATCGATCGCGCCGATCTTGCCCGCCGCATCCAGGAAGCGCGTGAGGACGTCAACGACGCCTCCGACGATGCCGGCCGCACAAAGGCCGAGCAGTTCCTGCACCAACTGACCACGCTCGAGGGCGCCATCCTGCCGGCTTGACGCCGGCAACGCCTTCTGCGCCGCCCGGCGCTCCACCCCCTTGGCCCCGGCAATCACAAGCGCCGGGTCCCTGTCCCTTCAATGGGCGCAAACACCTCAACAGGCTCCAGCAGCCCCTTTATCGGGTGATGGCCGCAGGTCTCGAAGAGACCTTCGGCTCCGATAAAATCCGCGACGAACTCCCGGCTCACCAGGATCGGCCTGTCCACCGTTCGTGTAAGGCTCTCTATTCGGAAGGCGAGATTCACCGCGCTTCCGAGCGCCGTGTTGATCCCCTTGCCCATCGAACCCACCGCCACCTGGCCGACATGCAGGCCGATGCGACACTCCAGCCTCAAGCCGCGGTCCTTCTCAAGGAGGGCCCTGAGCGGCGAAGCCGTCGACGGCACGCCGGCCTGCAGCACCCGAGCCGCGGCCAACGCCTTCAGGCGCGTTTCCGGGTCGATGCTGTGCCAGTAGGCGAAAACGCAATCGCCGATGAAACTGTCGATGGAAGCGCCGTGCCGCTTCAGCACTGCGCCGCAATCCGCGTACCACTCGCGCAGCAGCCCGGCTACGTCTGCAGCGGGCAGTTGTGCCGAGAGCGCCGTGAACCCTTTGAGATCAGCCACCAGGATGGTCGTCGGAGCGCTGCGCGAGGCCTCACTGAACGGTCGTGAAATCTGGGTCTTGTCGCTGAGGAATGGGACCTCACTTACCCCTAGGCCGCTCTCCTCAAACACGAGCATAAGCTTGCCGAACTGCAGCTGGTCGCCATGTCGCAGCGCGCGCGGACTGGTGAGAGCGGCCCCATTCACGAATGTCCCGTTGGCGCTGCCAAGGTCGGCGACCCAGTAGCTCGATTCCTCGAAGCGGATGGCGGCATGCTGGCGGGACACGCTGGGGTCGGTGAGGCGGATGGCGACGCCCTCCCCTCGCCCGATCAGTGACACGTCCGCCAGGGAGAAGCACTCCCCGCTGGTTACCACCCTCACCACCGCCGGCATCGGGCTGACCGCCTACGCTTGCAAACCGCTGCTCAGATCCTGCTGAGCTTCTACTATGCGGCCGCAAGATCGGCAGGTCCAGTGCCGGCGCGATTTCTTGCTCCGGCAGACTGAATCGAAATCGGTTCGCGTGCTACTTCAGAGGCTGAAGATTACCGCATAGGGTGGGAAGTAATTCCGAGACCGTCGGGTGGATGGGCACGGAACGCACGAGCGTATCGACGCTGGCCCGCGCATACATGAGGTCGAGGATGCCGTGCACGACCTCATCCCCGCTCGCTCCCAGGATGGAAGCGCCGAGAAACTGCCGGCTGTCCGCGTCGACGATCACCTTCATGAAGCCGTCGGTCTCGCCGCGCTCCACCGCGCGCCCAACACGCGCCATTTCCATCCGGCCGATGAGACATCGCCCGCCGGACTCCCTCGCTTCCGTCTCGGTCATGCCCACCCGACCCAGCGGCGGGTCGGTGAAGAGGGCATAGCAGGGGAAGCGGTCGGTCACGCGCCTGGGGTCGTTGTCCAGGATGTTGGCGGCGACGATCTCATAGTCGTTGTAGGCCGTGTGGGTGAAGGCGCCGCGGCCGTTGCATTCGCCCAGCGCCCAGATGTTCGGAACGCTCGTCCGCAGTTGATCGTCTACCTGGACAAAGCCGCTTTCGTCGAGCGCGACGCCGGCATCCAAGCCTAGATCGTCGGTGTTGGGCCGGCGCCCAATCGCAAGCAGCACGTGACTCCCGGCAACTTCGGGTTCGCCTTGCTTGCAGTCGACCGCGACGGCCACTCCCCGGCCGTGAGGCTTGAAGCTGAGGCATTCGGCGTTCAGGCGGAAGCCGATCCCTTCGCGCGAAAGAATGTCGAGGATCGCCTGCGAGACGTCCTCGTCCTCGCGGTGGACGAGCCTCGACCCCTTCTCGATGATCGTCACCCTGCTGCCGAAGCGGCGGAACATCTGCCCGAACTCCAGCCCTATATAGCTACCGCCGACAACGACGAGATGCTCGGGCAGAGTGTCGAGTTCGAGGATGGAGCTGTTGGTGAGACAGCTGATGTCACGGATTCCCGGCAGGTCCGGCACCAGCGCACGCCCGCCGACGTTGAGGAAGATCTTGTCGGCGGTCAGCACCTCGCCATCGACCTCAACCTCACTGGCTGACCGGAAGCGAGCATGACCTTCCATGAGCGTCACTCCGGCGGTTCCGCGCAACCAGCTTCGCAAGCTCTGCCGCGAGTCCAGGACGACCTTGTCCTTCCGCGCCATCACTCGGGCCAGATCGACGCCAACTTGGCTGCCGATCACCACGCCGTATTCGGCGGCACGTTGCGCCATGCGGGCAGCATAGGCGCTCGCCACCATCGTCTTGGTGGGCTTGCAGCCGGTGTTGACGCAGGTGCCGCCGAGATATTTGCGCTCGATGAGGGCAACGCGCATGCCTGCCTTCGCCAGCCGCACCGTCAACGATGGTCCGGCCTGGCCCGCGCCGATCACTATCGCATCATAGGAGGTGCTCATCTGGGTTGCGCCCGTTCCGTTCTTCCTCACGGCGTTGGGAGAAGGTCCCCCCAACAGCGGCTACAAGGTTGAATTAGGCCCGATCAGCGCAAGGTCAAACAGGACGGGCCCGAGTGATCGCTGACTCTCCCCTTCCGGGGGAGAAAGCGATTTCCACATCTTAGCCAAGCAGGGCGAAGCCCGCCCGCGAAGGCTAAGTGTTAGAAATCGCAAGAGAGGGGGCTATTCTTCGGGAGGGGCATAGCGCTTCAAAGCCCCTCTCTTGGATTTTCTACGACTTGGCGTCGCTAACGGCGCTCCGCGCCTGCTCCGCCAAGACCGTGAAAATCCCTTCTCCCCCACAAGGGGGGAGATAGTCGCGCCTCACTCGGCGGCGCGCTGAAAAGCCTTGCCGTCCGCGAACTGCAGCTCCGCCAGCCGGGCGTAGAGCCCGCCCTCGGCGATCAGGGTCTCGTGCGTGCCCTCCTCGACGATCCGGCCCTCGTCCATGACCAGGATGCGGTCGGCCGTCAGCACGGTTGCGAGCCGATGGGCGATGACGATCGTGGTGCGGTCCTGCATGAGCCGCTGCAGCGCGGTCTGCACCGCGCTCTCGCTCTCGGCGTCGAGCGCCGAGGTGGCCTCGTCGAGCAGCAGGATCGGCGCGTCGCGTAGAATGGCGCGGGCAATCGCGATGCGCTGCCGCTGCCCGCCGGAGAGCGTCACCCCGCGCTCGCCGATCATACTGTCGTAGCCCTCAGGCATCCTGCGGACGAATTCTTCGGCGAAGGCGTCGCGGGCTGCCGCTTCGATCTCGCCATCGCTCGCACCCGGGCGGCCAAAGCCGATATTCTCCTTGGCCGAGGCGGCGAATATCGTGACGTCCTGCGGCACGATGGCGATACGGCCGCGGACCTCTTCGGGATCGGCTTGCGAAAGATCGACGCCGTCGACGAGCACCTCGCCGGACTGCGGATCGTAGAAGCGCAGGATCAGCGAGAAGATCGTGCTCTTTCCCGCGCCCGAAGGGCCGACCACGGCGACCCTCTCCCCTGGACGGATGGAGAAGGAGAGCTCGTGCAGCGCCGGAAGATCCGGACGCGAGGGATAGGTGAAGGAGACGTTTCGGAACTCGATGGCGCCCACCGGTGGCGCCGGCAGAGCCTGCGCTTGAGCAGGCTTGCTGATTGCCGGAGTTTCGGCGAGCAGTTCCATAAGCCGCTCGGCAGCACCCGCCGCCTGGCTGAGTTCGCCCCACACTTCGGACAAGGCCCCGAGCGCCCCGGCGGCGAAGACGGCGTAGAGCAGGAACTGGCCGAGCGTACCCGGCGAGATGGCTCCCGTCAGCACGTCGCGCGAGCCGAACCACAGCACCGCGACGACGGAGCCGAAGATGGTGAAGATCGCCACGAAGGTGAGCAGCGCCCGCGCCAGCACGGAGGAACGCGCCGCCGCGAATGCCGACTCGACGGCCTCTCCAAAGTGACCCCTCGCCAGGGTCTCGTTGGTGAAGGCCTGAAGGGTGCGGATGGCGCCGATCTGCTCGCTGGCATAGGCCGAAGCCTGCGCCAGCGTGTCCTGCGCCAGCCGGGATTTGCGCCGCACCGAGCGGCCGAACGCAACCAGCGGCAGGACGATGACAGGGATGGCGACGATCACCAGCCCGGAGAGCTTTGGGCTGGTCACCACCATCATCGTCACCGCACCGAAACCGAGGATGACGTTGCGCAGGGCGACCGAGGCGGTGGCGCCGACTGCCGACTTGATCTGGGTGGTGTCCGCCGTCAGCCGCGACACGATCTCGCCGGACTGGACGGTATCGAAGAAGCCGGGCGAGAGCTTCGTCACATGCGCGAAGACGTCGCGTCTCAGATCCGCGACCACCCGTTCGCCGAGCGTGATGACGAAATAGTAGCGGGCGGCAGAGGCAGCGGCCAGCACCGCCGCGATCACCACAAGCATGCCGAAATAGTTGGCGATGAAGGTGGAGTCGGATCCGGAGAATCCGTGGTCAATCATGCGCCGTACTGCCAAGGGCAGTGTCAGCGTGGTGACTGCGGCGGCTACGAGGGAGATCAGCGCTCCGATCCCAAGCGCCCGGTAGCGCAGGAGATATGGGAACAGGCGCCGCAGCGGCTTCAGCGATCGCCTTCTGCTATCCTCCATGCGCGTCCTTTCCAGGGGCTCCAGCGGCCTTGTGATTCGGCTCCTGCTGGTGTATAGGTCCGCCGATCGTTTTTCGCGGCCGTGGCGATGCAATAGCTACGGCCTCGTTCGTTTTGATAGTGGGCCGATCGCCGCAGCGGCTGCCCGCGCAGCCAGGGATAGACCGATGAAAGAGAAGATCCACCCCGACTACCACATGATCAAGGTCGTCATGACCGACGGCACTGAATACATGACCCGCTCGACCTGGGGCAATGAGGGCGACACGATGAACCTCGACATCGACCCCACCACCCATCCGGCGTGGACCGGCGGCCAGCAGACTCTGCTCGACCGCGGCGGGCGCCTCTCGAAGTTCAAGAAGCGCTACGAAGGCCTCGGCATCTGAGCCTCGGCGAGACCAGAAAAAGACCCCGCTCAGGCGGGGTTTTTTATTGGGTTGACGATGCGGGCATGAGCTTGCTCGTGGAGTGCGGCGCGGCCGATGCTTGGCCGCCTCTCGTCTTAATACTTCCCGTAGAACTTCGGTCCGGCTGAGGGCCACGCGGGAGGAGCGCCATGAAGGAAATCGCCTGCAAGCTGCTGGTCGTGGGCGCCGGGCCGGGCGGTTATGTCTGCGCGATCAGGTCCGGCCAACTCGGCATCGACACGGTGGTCGTGGAGACGAAGAAGCCGGGAGGAACCTGCCTCACCATCGGCTGCATCCCGTCAAAGGCGCTGATCCACGCAGCCGAGGAGTTCTGGTCGTTTCGACAGGCGGCCGCCGGCAAGAACTCCATCGGAATAACCGTCGCGGAACCCAGGATCAATCTGCAGGCGACGGTCGCCTGGAAGGACCGTATCGTCGGCCGGCTGACGGGAGGCGTGAGTTCTCTCCTGAAAAGAGCCGGCGTGAAGACCGTCCAGGGTTGGGCGCGGTTCCGCGACGGCAAGACCGTCGAGGTCGAGACCGAGACGGGAATGCAGGTGATCCGCGCCGAGACGGTGGTGATAGCCGCGGGATCAACTCCGGTCGAGCTACCCTCCCTGCCCTTCGGCGGTCCGGTCATCTCCTCGACAGACGCGCTCTCCTTACCTGCTGTTCCGCAGACGCTGGCGGTCGTGGGAGCAGGCTACATCGGACTGGAACTTGGAATCGCCATCGCCAAGCTCGGCGCAAAAGTGTCCGTCATCGAGGCGCAGGACCGGATCCTGCCGCTTTACGATGCGGAATTGTCCAGGCCGGTCGCGCGCCGTCTCGCAGCGCTCGGAATAGAGGTGTTCACGGGCACCCAGGCGCAGGCGTTCGACCCGAAAGCAAAGCACCTGACGGTTGCCACAGCGGACGGGAACAGCGGTCAGATCGAAGCGGAGAACGTGCTGGTCGCGGTCGGCCGCCGACCCGCGGTGGACGGCTGGGGGCTCGAGGAATTGGACCTCGACCGAGCCGGGCCGTTCATCCGGATCGACGAGCAGTGCCGCACGTCCATGCGCGGCGTTTTTGCGATCGGCGACGTCACGGGCGAGCCGATGCTGGCGCATCGCGCCATGGCTCAGGGCGAGATGGTGGCGGAGATCGTCGCGGGCCGCAAACGCAGTTGGGACAAGCGCGTGATCCCCGCCATCTGCTTCACCGATCCCGAAGTCGTGAGCGCGGGCCTGTCGCCGGACGAGGCCAGAGCCGCCGGCCATGAGATCAGGATCGGGCAGTTCCCGTTCTCAGCCAACGGGCGCGCCATGACCAGGCATGGCGAGGAGGGTTTTGTCCGGGTTGTCGCGCGCGCAGACGACCACCTCGTGCTTGGCATCCAGGCGGTGGGACAGGGCGTCTCGGAGCTTTCCGCTGCTTTCGGTATCGCCATAGAGATGGGAGTTCGCCTGGAAGACGTCGCCGGCACGATCCACGCCCACCCGACGCTCGGCGAAGCGGTCCAGGAGGCGGCGTTGAAGGCGCTGGGACACGCCCTGCATATCTGAAGGACAACTGGGGGCCGGCCTCCGAGAACGCTACACCGGCCACACGATCAGCAACAGCGGTACCGCGACGATGATCACCAGGATCGAGAGCGGCAGCCCCAGCCGGGAATAATCCGAGAAGCGGTAGCCGCCCGGTCCCATCACCAGCGTATTGCACTGGTGGCCAATCGGGGTGAGGAAATCGCAGCCGGCCCCGATGGCGACGCCCATTAGGAAGGCTTCCGGCCTGTAGCCGAGCGTGGAGGCGAAGCCTGCCGCGATCGGCGCCATGACCAGCACCGTCGCCGCATTGTTCAGGAACGGCGTCACCGCCATGGCCGCAACCACGATGAGCGCCAGCGCCCCATAGGCAGGCAGCGCGGAGCCGACGCCTGCGAGAAGCTGTGCAAGCACATCCGTCGCCCCGGTCGTGCGCAGCGAGTCGCTGACGGGGATCAGCGCGGCGAGCATGACAAGGATCGGCCCGTCGATTGCCGAATAGACCTCGCGCGAGGGGATGACCCGGAACAGAACCATCGCCACAGCGGCGCTGAAGAAGGCGAGGGCCACGGGCACGAGGCCCAGGGCCGTCGTTCCGATCGCCGCCGCAAGGATCGCGACCGGCACGATGCCGCGACGAACGCTGCCGATCGGCAAGGAGCGTTCGGCGAGCGGCAGGAGATGGAACTCGCGCAGGAAGTCGGGCATCTGCGATTCCGCGCCCTGCAACAGGATCACATCGCCCAACCTGAAGACGATTGTGCCCGGATCCCGGTCGATCCGCTCGCCCTTCCGGCTGACGGCCAGCAGATTGACATTGAAGCGGTGGAACAGCAGCATGGCCTTGGCAGACCAGCCGATCAGGCTCGATCCCTCCGTGACCACCGCTTCGATGGAAATGATTTCGGCGGAGCCGGTCTGCTGCCCTAGTTTGCGGTCGCCGGTCAGGCTGAGCTTTGCCTGCCCAACCAACTGGTCGAGGGCTTCCGGATCGCCTTCGATGATCAGCCGGTCCCCAACGCGGAGCACTGCATCAGGGAAGGGTGTGATGCGCAGAACCCCGTCACGAATGATCGACGTGATCACCGCCTCGCCGCCAGCGATCTTGAGCAGATCAGCTACCGTCTTGCCCGCGACCGCGGACTCTGCGGTGACCTTGGCCTCGGCGACATAGTTCTTGATGTCGATCGCGTGGTGCAGCGATGCGTCCTGCCGGGTCCGCGGCGGCACGATCCAGTAGAAGAGGACGAGGAAGGCCACGCCGGCCGCCGTCAGCGCCAGGCCGACGGGTGTGAAGTCGAACATGGTGAAGCTCTCGCCCGTGATCTCCTGGCGCAGGCGCGAGACCACGATGTTGGGCGAGGTGCCGACCTGCGTCATCAGCCCCCCGAGCAGCGAGGCGAACGCCATCGGCATGAGGAAGACGGAGGGCGAGGTGTTCGATCGGCGCGCGAACTGAAAGGCGATCGGAATCATGATGGCGAGCGCCCCGATGTTCTTCACGAAGGCGGACAGCAGGCCGACGACGATGACCAGCAGGGCAAGTTGGGCGCGAACGGAGGAGAGTTCCGGCGCGTATCGCCGAATTGCGTATTCCATGATGCCGCTACGAGCCATGCCGGCACTCACAAGCAGTGCGCTGCCGACGATGATGACGATGTCGTCACTGAAGCCGCTGAATGCGTGGTCCATCGGCACGACCCCGACCGCCACGGCAAGGAGCAGCGACACCGCCGCGATGAGATCGTAGCGGAAACGTCCCCATATGAAGGCCGCCATCATCAGGGCGATGACGGTAATCGACAGCACTTGCGGAAATGTCAGCAAGAGCAACCCCTGGAAATGGCATCCAGGAACGTTCGGTGCCGGCTTTCGTTGCGGCACCCTGGTCTGTTTGACGGGTTCAGGACTGGTCCAGATCGACCCCATTCGCATGGGCGATGAAGTCGGAGAGGGTCGGTACGAACTCGGCGCCATGCCCCGTCGCCACGGCGGCGGCGAAACTGTTGCGGACCGCTGCGCCCAGCGGATTGGCGAGCCCAGTCGCGTTCGCGAAGGAGGACAGATAGGTCATGTCCTTTAGCCCATTCGACAATGCGAAACGGTGCGCGTTCGGATTGCGGTTGACCACATAGTCGAAGAAGGTCTGGTAGAAGCCGCAGTCCATCCGGCCGCCACGGATCACGCTGTCGAACACTTTTGGGGTGAGCCCGGCCTTGGCGCCCAGCGCCAGCGCCTCCGAATAGAGCGCGGCGTAGCCCATGGACAGGAAGTTGTTCAGGAGCTTCATTGTGTGGCCGGTACCCACCGGTCCGGTATGGATGACGCGCCCGGCAAACGCCTCGAGCACCGGCCGCGCGCGCTCCAGTTCGTCGTCCGAAGCGCCGACCATGACATCCAGCGTCCCCTCCACCGCCTCCTTCGGCGTGCGGCCGAGCGGCGCGTCGATGAGGATGATGCCGCGCTTGGCAAGTTCAGGCGCCAGCCTGACCGTCACGGCCGGATCCGAGGTCGAGCAGTCGATGATCATCAGCGGCTTGCCGGCGGAGGCGAGACCGTCGGGGCCATTGATGGCCTGCTCCACCTGCGGCGAACCGGTGACGCACAGGACCACGATGTCGGACTTTTCCGCGAGTTCGCGGGCGCTCTTGGCTTCCGAGGCGCCTGCAGCAACGAGGCGATCGATAGCGTCCCGGCTGCGATGCGCCAGCACGGCGAGCGGCCAACCCTTCTTGAGGATGTTTGTCGCCATGCCGGCTCCCATATGGCCAAGTCCGATGAAACCGATCTTCTCCTTCATGGCGCTTCCTCCTCCTGCCTCTCCTGTCTCGCGCGAATAATCCATCTGCCTCGGCAGAGCGCAAGGGGCACTTCGTGCTTGGATGCCATTCCGACTGTTGCAGTACGACCATCTTCTCTCGCAAAGTTTCAGCCGCGCAGTCCCCATCAATGCGCAACCGGACGAGGCGCGGTAGATTGGAAGGCGCCCAAGTGCATCGCAGCGTCTGGGCCCCAGTGATCGGTAGAGACAGTAAAAGCTAGTGACCCGGGTTCGAGGATTGAACATTCCTCCTGTTCGCACCGCGTTGGCGCGCATCTGGCGGTGCGCGTCGGCGACGGCGTTCCTCCTTTTGGGCTGTCAGGCCGCGTTCGCCGAGGCTGACAAGCCGCTCTGGCCGGACAGGCCGATACGCGTCAACCGCGATAGCCAGAGCCTGGAACGCTTGCCGGCAAAGAAGGCGCCGGTGATCGGGGCCAAGCCGGAGCGATATACGCTGCGTCTCGACCGTACTCGTCCCTACAGGGTGATCGACAGCGTCACCTTCGCGCAGGCAGGCAAGAAATACCGGCTCGCCAACCTCGACCCGGTGCCTTCGGCAAAAACCTGCAAGAACCGGGACGGCGTACGCTGGGCCTGCGGATTGAAATCACGTGTGACCCTCAGCCGTCTCCTGAAGGGAAAGCTGATCCGCTGTGCACCGCTCGGGGAAACGGACGGCTTCACGCTGGTCGAGTGCGTCTCCACCAACAAGGATCTCGGGAGCACGCTTGCGGCGGCGGGATTTGCGCTATCGCAGCAGGGACGGGACCGCTACCGCGCCGAAGAGAACGAGGCGCGCGAGCAAAGGATGGGGGTCTGGGCAGCGGAAGCAGTCTTGTCGAATTGAGCTGCAGGAGGGCTCCGGCCACTCCCGGGTGGATCAGGAGAGCGACGAGCAAGAAAGGGCGCGCAGCCGGCAAGCTGCGCGCCCTTGATCACTGAATTGCGAAGGCGGACGTCAGTTCATCGTCGGGATGACGAACTCCGCGCCTTCCTTCACGCCGGACGGCCAGCGCGAGGTCACCGTCTTGGTCTTGGTGTAGAACCGGAAGGCATCCGGCCCGTGCTGATTGAGGTCGCCGAAGCCAGAGCCCTTCCAGCCGCCGAAGGTGTAGTAGGCGATCGGCACGGGGATCGGGACGTTGATGCCGACCATGCCTACCTGCACCTTGGCAGCGAAATCGCGGGCCGCATCGCCGTCGCGGGTAAAGATCGCGACGCCGTTGCCGTATTCGTGCTCGTTCGGCAGGCGCAGGGCCTCCTCGTAGTTCCTGGCCCGCACGACGGAGAGGACCGGCCCAAAAATCTCCTCCTTGTAGATGCGCATCTCCGGCTTCACATCGTCGAACAGGCAGCCGCCCATGTAGTAGCCGTTCTCGTAGCCCTGCATCTTGAAGTTGCGGCCATCGACCACGAGCTTTGCACCTTCCTGGACGCCGAGGTCGACGTAACCCTTCACGCGCTCGAGTGCCTGCCTCGTGACCAGCGGACCGAAGTCGGCCGAAGCGTCGGTGGAGGGACCGACCTTCAGGCTTTCGACACGCGGGATCAGGCGCTCGACCAGCCGGTCAGCCGTCTCCTTGCCGACCGGTACCGCGACCGAGATCGCCATGCAGCGCTCACCCGCCGAGCCGTAGCCTGCGCCGATGAGGGCGTCGACCGTCTGGTCCATGTCGGCGTCGGGCATGATGATCATGTGGTTCTTGGCGCCGCCGAAGCATTGCACGCGTTTGCCCGCCGCACAGCCACGCGCATAGATGTACTGCGCGATCGGCGTCGAGCCGACGAAACCGACCGCCTTGATGTCATGGTCGTCGAGGATCGCGTCGACCACTTCCTTGTCGCCATTGACGACGTTGAGCACGCCTGCCGGCAGACCCGCCTCGAGGAAGAGTTCTGCGATCCGCAACGGCACGCCGGGGTCGCGCTCCGACGGCTTCAGGATGAAGGCATTTCCGCAGGCGATCGCCGGGGCGATCTTCCACAGCGGGATCATGGCGGGGAAGTTGAACGGCGTGATGCCGGCCACGACGCCGAGCGGCTGGCGCATCGAATAGGTGTCGATGCCGGGGCCGGCATTGTCGGTGAACTCGCCCTTCATCATGTGCGGCGCGCCGATGCAGACCTCGACCACTTCCAGGCCGCGCTGGATGTCGCCCTTCGCGTCCGCGATCGTCTTGCCGTGCTCGCGGGCAAGGATGTCGGCCAGTTCGTCGTACTCGCGATTGACCAGTTCCAAAAATTTCATCAGCACGCGGACGCGGCGCTGCGGGTTGGTCGCTGCCCAGGCCGGCTGTGCCGCCTTGGCATTCTCGACGGCAGCTTTTAGTTCGGCGACAGATGCGAGCGCGACGGTGCCTCGCACCGAGCCGTCCATCGGCTGAAATACTTCCTGTGTGCGCCCGCTCGTGCCGGCGACGCGCTTGCCGCCAATGAAGTGCCCATACTCGATCATAATTGCTCTCCCAGACTGTTCGTTCGATCGCCATTTTCTCGCGTCGGCAGGCAATTGGCAACGCGAGGGAAATCGCAGCCGATGTGCGCAAAACAGAGGGCGGCCTGTGCATCTTTGCCAGGCCTCGAAGCCAAGAATGAGCAAAATTCCGGGCGGTGATGGAACCTAGCCCGAAGAGGGGCGTTGAAGCCGATTGATTTCGAGGCACGGGCGCGCGCGAAAGTGGCGCGGGGGGTATCAGGCACAATCAGCGTGGAAACGACCGCTCGAGCTTCCCTGCCAACGCAACCTGACGCTTCTGGTCCAGCAGGTCAGCAGGTGATGAACGGCCTGCAGGTCGCGTTGCTGGTCGCTGACTCTGCGGTTCCACAGTCGGCTTCCGAGCCCGGATTGCACGAGAGGATCCTGGAGCACCTTCCTGCCGCCATCTATATGACGGACGCCGAAGGGCGGATCACCTTCTACAATCGCGCAGCCGCGGAACTGGCCGGGCGAGAGCCTGAACTGGGGAAGGATAAGTGGTGTGTGAGCTGGCGGCTGCGGCGGCACGACGGAACCCTCCTGCCGCACGACGAATGCCCGATGGCGATCGCCCTGAAGTCGGGGCTGCCGGTGCGCGGCGAGGAAGCGGTCGCCGAGCGCCCGGATGGGTCGCTCGTTCCTTTCCTCGCCTATCCGACACCGCTCTTTTCGGCCAACGGGGAACTCATCGGCGCCGTCAACATGCTGGTGAACGTTTCCGAGCGCAGCGCCGACACAGTCATGCGCGACCAGTCGGAGCGGTTCGACGTCCTCCAGAGCAGGCTCGCGGCAATCGTCGAATTCTCAAATGATGCGATCATCAGCAAGGACCTCAGCGGAACGATCTCCACCTGGAACAAGGGGGCCGAGCGCATCTTCGGCTACACTGCAGAGGAAGCCATCGGGCAGCCGGTCACGATTCTCATCCCGGAGGAGCAGTCCGATGAAGAGCCGGGCATCCTGCGTCGTATCAGGAATGGCGAGCGTGTCGAGCACTACGAAACGAAGCGGCGCAGGAAAGACGGCACGATCATCGACGTTTCGCTCACCATTTCCCCTGTTCGCGACCATCTCGGCAACGTCATAGGCGCATCCAAGATCGCCAGGGACGTCACCGGCCGCAAGCGAGCGGAAGAGGCTTTGGCGCGCCGTGTAAACGAACAGGCGGCCCTGCATGAGTTTACGGCACGGCTGCATCGCGCCACATCCCTGAAGGAAGTCTATCAAGCGGGTCTCGATGCCATCATCAAGGCGCTTGGCTGCGACCGCGCATCCCTGTTGCTGTTTGACGAGAACGAAGTGATGCGATTCGTCGCCTGGCGTGGCCTTTCCGAAGGCTATCGCATGGCGGTCAACGGCCACTCACCGTGGACGAAGGACTCGTCAGACCCGAATCCGATCTTCGTCGACGATATCGAAACGGCAGACCTGTCCGATCACCTGAAAGAGCAGATCAGGAGCGAGGGCATGCGGGCGCTCGGCTTCGTCCCCCTCGTCACAAAAGGCGCCCTCGTCGGCAAGTTCATGACCTACTACGATCGGCCGCACGTCTACAGCAGGGCGGAGGCCGATCTTTGCCTTACGATTGCCCGGCAACTGGGCTTCAGCGTCGAGCGGCTGCGGGCCGAGGAAGCCCGGCGCCGCGTCGAGGAGGCCCTGCGGGAGAGCGAACAGCGGCTGCAATTGGCCCTGACGGCAGGCCGCATGGGCGCCTGGGAATGGGAACTCGGCTCGGGCCGTGTCATCTGGTCGCCCGGCTTAGAGGAATTGCACGGGCTCGAGCCCGGCACTTTCGGGGGAACGTTCGACGATTTCAAACGCAATATCCACCCTGACGATCTCCCCATGGTCGAGGCCAGGATCGGCGACGCGTTGCGCACCAGCGAAGACTATCACGTCGTCTACCGCATCGATCATCCCTCGGGCACAATCCGATGGATGGAGTCCTTCGGCAGGTTCAATCGTCCCGCCGAAGGGCGGTCGCCCCGGATTGCCGGCGTCTGCATGGACATTACGGAGCGCAAGCAGACCGAGACACAGCGCGACCTTCTCGTGGCAGAACTGAGCCACCGGGTTAAGAACACGCTCGCGACCGTCATCTCGATCGCCCGACAATCCTTCGCCACCAATCCTGATGCCGTAGAAGCGCAACGTTCGTTCAACGCACGCATCAGGGCCCTCGGCCAGACGCATAGCCGACTCGCGGAGGCCAGTTGGTCCGGCGTGTCACTGGAAACCATACTTCTCGATGAGTTGGCTCCATACCGCCGCGAAGATCAGACGAATCTCTCGATCTCGGGACCCTATACGAGCCTGACGCCGAAGCAGGCGCTGACGCTTGCGATGGCCGCGCACGAACTGGCTACCAATGCCGCCAAATATGGCGCCCTGAGCCACCGTGGCGGGCGCGTCGAGGTCGAGTGGACCAAGACCGAAGGGCAACTCCGCCTGAAATGGTGCGAGACGGGTGGACCCAAAGTCGTGGCTCCGACCCGCTATGGCTTTGGCCGCATGCTGCTTGAGCGCATCGTCGCCGCCGATCTGGGCGGCGACGTGCGTATCGATTTTGCCAGCGGCGGTCTGTGTTGTGAGATCGACATGCCGCTGCAGCCGAGGTGACGGCTGCGTAATGGGATGCAGGCCGACGATGATGGCGATTTATCGGAGATAATGCTGCCGGTTGCCGCAATATCCAGCGGAGAGGGGGGCGCAGGTTGGCGTGAACCCCTGCGGATTCTGGTGGTCGAGGATGAATTCCTGCTGGCGCTTGTCCTGGAAGACGACTTGGCGGCCGCCGGATATACCGTTGTGGGACCCTACAACAGCCTTTCCAGTGCCATGGCAGCCTCGCAAAGAGAGGCATTCGACGTCGCCATTTTGGACGTCAACCTTGATGGGGAGATGGTCTATCCTCTGGCCGACGACTTGATCGCGCGTGGCATGCGTTTCATTTTCCTGACCGGCTACGTGGCCAACGACCTGCCGGAGCGATTCCGGAAATCGAACAGGCTCCCCAAGCCCTATGATCCCGCAGCCTTGCTCCGCGAAATTGCGCGGGTGCGGAGCGGCAACTGACCAGGCGCAAAAAGGGTGTGGCAAAATCCGTCCTACGCTCGCCCCTCATCACGAAACCATAGCGCACGCTAGGGAAATCGGCCATCATTGGCCCGCGGATGGCGCACGTCCGGAGCGTTCTTGACCGCCCCGACTTCGTGAAAGACCCCGCCAAAAGAATGACCAAGGGGTGGATCTTGCTCGAGACGCTCTTCCTGCATCTTGAGCGGCATGACGTGGTGAGCAGCTACGAAAAGTCGCTCCTCTCATCGGCTATGGTGCAGACTAGGCATATCTCGACCGGACAGGATCTGGTCACATCCGGTACTCGGCCGCCCCACAGCGTGCTCCTGGTAGACGGCTTTGCCGCGCGCTACAAACTGCTTGCCGATGGCAGCCGCCAGATCAGCGCCCTGCACGTGACGGGCGACTTCGTCGACCTGCACGTGTTCCTGCTGCGGACGATCGATCATGGCGTAATGGCAATGTCGCCTTGCCAGGTTGCCTACGCCGACCACGACGATCTCAAGCGCATCACCGAAGAGGCCCCTCACCTCACCCGGCTGCTCTGGCTTTCCACCATCGTGGATGGGGCCATCCACCGCGAATGGCTGGTCGCGATGGGCCGCAGGTCCAAGAAGTCGCATCTTGCACACCTGATATGCGAACTTTTTGTGCGCCTTCGGGCCGTTGAGCGCGTCGAGGGATGGAGCTTCCGCTTGCCGCTCTCGCAAACCTCCATAGCCGACGTGCTCGGGCTTTCCGTCGTGCACGTCAACCGCGTCATCCAGGGCCTCAGGCGGGAAGGGCTGATCACCTGGGTCAACCAGATAATCACCATCCTCGACTGGGACAAGCTGGTCGAGGTCGCCGAATTCGATCCCACTTATCTCAGCCTGCGCAAGGAACCGCGCTGAACCGCGCGCCGCAGTTGTCATATCGACGACGGATATGACTTCGGGGACCTGCGATAGGCCTCCTCACAGACGGGAGAGCAGAACCACGGGCCTTCCGGATGCGCTCTTCTGTAGAATTCATAGGGCGCATGCATCTTGCACACAGGATCAATCCAGGCAGGGTCGATGGTCGGGGCAAATTCGATCTCGAAAACAGGCACTTCGGCGGCCACCGAACGCAACGCCATCTTGCCGAGATCCCGCACGACAATGCCTTTGGCCGCAGCAGCCTCCGCGATGGGTTGCGTAGCCAGCAGTTGACCAGGCGCCGCGAGAGCGGAGAGGCGCGCCGCTATGTTGACGGTCGAGCCGAACAGATCGTTTGCCCTCCTGATCACCGGCCCATGGTTCAGTCCCGCGCGGGTGAGCGGCAGTCGCGGCTCCTTTCGGCACGCCTGCAACAGCGCGCCAAGTGCCTGGATGGCAAGATCCGGCTCAGGGAACGACAGCATCGCCTCGTCGCCGATCCATTTGATCGGCGGCCCATGGCCGTCCAGCGCCTCGCTCACCATGCTCTCGAATATTTCGACCACGGCAAGGGCGGTCTTGTCTCCATAGACGTCTGCGATTGCGGAGAACCCTGCGAGATCGACGAAGGCGAGGGTTGCCGATGCACCTGCGGGGTCGTGCGCTTGACTGGAGCGTCCGCGGTTCATTGCTAGGATCCCCACAATGCCCGAAGCCGACAAGGTGGATGCGATGGCGCCACTTTGCCGAACCTTTCCTTTTATGCAGCAATTTCTTGCTTCGGTAGGCATGATTTGCCCTTCCTATGGAAAAAGGCATCCATGCAGGGTCTGACCGAGCGCCGCCGCCACTTGTGCCGGCCCTGGCGGCTCGCTCAAGCTGCCGAAGGAGACCTGACTGAAATCGGCGCGGGACTACGGCGGGAGCCCAAGCAGGCACGCCGGGCGTAGGCGACGATCCTTTCAAGGCCGGGTGAATTCACTCTGGACAGCGATCAATTCTTGGCTGACCATGCCTTGTCTTAGCCGCTTCGTTCCGTTGCCTCTTGTCCGGCTGCGGGCGAAGTCCACTGGCGAGAGGGCGGCGATGTACGTCACGGAAGCTGGCGACGAGATCTTCGTCATCGACTCCCATGCCCACGTCTGGGACGCTCGGCCCCAGAACCGGCGCAACCACTACGGCCAGACCTTCATCGACACGTTCTACGGCGCGCATGTCGGCCTCACGCCGGCGAACCGGCGCTGGGATCGCGAGCGGTTCGACTATTATGGCGCGCAGGGCGCGGCAACGGACCTGTTCGAGGATGGCTATTGCGATTTAGCCGTCATGCTGCCGGTCTATCTCCGCGACTTCTACGTGAACGGCTTCAACACGACGGAACTCTGCTCGACGCTGAAGGATCTCTTCCCGGACAAGGTCATCCTCAACGGACGCTTCGATCCGCGGGACGGCCAGATGGGCCTGGACAAGCTCGAAGAGGATTTCGAAAAATTCCGGTTCAACGGCGTAAAACTCTACACGGCGGAATGGAACGGCGTCTCGCGCGGCTATTCCCTGAAGGACCCGTTCGTCGCGCCGTATCTGGAGAAATGCCGAAAACTCGGCATCCGCAACATCCATATCCACAAGGGTCCCACGACGCACCCGCTTGACTATGACGCCTTCGACGTGCGCGACATCGACTACATCGCGACCAGTTTCCCGGACCTCAACTTCATCGTCGACCACTGCGGACTGCCACGCATCGACGATTTCTGCTTCATCGCCGGCCAGGAGCCGAACGTCTATGGCGGCCTGGCGCTCGTCGCCTCCTACATCCACGCGCGCCCAAAATATTTCGCCAACATGATGAGCGACCTCCTGTTCTTCGTCGGCCCCGACAGGCTGCTCTTTGGCTCGGATTACGCGATCACCAGCCCGCAATGGATCATCGAGAAATTCATGGAATTCGAGTTCGACGAGGAGACCGCGCAGGAAGCCGGCACGCCGCTCACGCTGGAGGTGAAGCGCAAGATTCTTGGCCTCAACGCCGCGAAACTTTACGGCGTGGCGGTGCCCTCCAGGTTCCAGGCGTCGGCGGTGCAATGACCAGCGTGCCAGCCGTCACACAAACGCAACACGCCTCGTCGGCCGAGGCGGCCTCCCGGATCGCCCAGGTGCGGGCGGCGATTGCCACCGTTCGGGACCCGGAGATCGATGAGACGGTTGAGGCGCTGCAATTCATCGTCGACGTTGACGTTACCGGCGACCTCGTTACCGTCTCCTTCCGCCTGCCGACCTTCTGGTGTCCGGCCAACTTCGTCTATCTCATGGCGGGCGAGATGCGCCGGGCCGTGGTGGCGCTGCCTTGGGTGAAAGAGTTCCGGCTACGGCTGGTCGACCACTTCGCGGCCGACGAGATCAACCGCGCCATCGGCGAAGGCCTGTCGTTTTCCGAAGCGTTTCCCGGCCAGGCGACGCGCAACCTTGACGAGCTCAGACGTACCTTCGACCGCAAGGCATTCCTCATGCGGCAGAGCGCCTTGGTCTCGCTCCTGCGACGAAGGGGCTGGAGCGACGAAATCATCGCTTACGCGACCGCGGCGCAGGTCGCCGGCAGGGTCACGGGCGATGATGAGCTTGCCGCAGCGTGGTCGGCCTACCGCCAAAAATGGGAGATGCTGGATTTCCCGCCCCAGCCCGACGCCCGCATCGTCGTGAACCTCGAGGGAAGGCCGATCACCGCCGGCGACCTCGTCAGTCATCTTCGCCAGACACGAAGGCTTACGAACAGCGCCAGTGCGAATGGCGAGATGTGCCGCATTCTTATGGAAGCGCGGCGCAGTGGGTCGGGTTGCGGGGCGGCGCATGTTGGAAACTCAGTTGGCGGGCCAAGTAGCAAGACTGGGAGCACCTGATTGGCATCCCCGACTGCTGAGCTTATCAAACTGCCCCTCACCCTTACCCCTCCCCGCGAATGATGGGTTAGGTGCATACGGTCGACGCCTATTTCTCCCTCGGCTTTGCGGTTTCGAGTCCGAGGCATGGATTCCCGACACTCTCCACCCGCTTCGCTCGTTCACGAGGTCGGGAATGACGGCGTTCGTCTGTAAGTTCGCTAATCGCCAACGTTGGAGATTGGCGGAGAAGGAAAATGAAGTGCGTCATTCCCGACCTCGTGAGCGAGCGCAGCGACGCGGAGAGTGTCGGGAATCCATGCCTCGGAGGTGGCGAAGCCAAAAGCCTTGCGAGGAGATTTCGCATTCATACCCGCCGAAACGCAGATGGGGAGAGGGATTCGTAAGCGTTGCGCCGTAATGCGGACCTTCCACGCCCTCACGCCATTGCGTCCACTCTCGCCCGGCTTCTGATCCGCTCCCCACTTTCGCTGTCGAACAGAAACACGGCGGCATCCTTGAAGGTGATGCCGATCGGCTCGTCCATCGCGTATTGCGCCAGCTTGTCGGCCTTTACGGTCAGGTACTCCTGCCCGATCTGGCAGGTCACCAGCGTATGATCGCCCATCAGTTCGATCGAATAGACTCTTGCCGAGATCCTGCCGTTCGAGGGGCTAGTTACGGTGCAGTCCTCCGGCCGGATGCCCGCCGTGACGTTTCGCCTGTCCCCCTCGACGCCCACCGCAAAGCGCCCCTCGCCAAAGGCGAACGTCCCGCCCGAAAGACTGCCCTGCAAAAAATTCATCGGTGGCGAGCCGATGAAGCCGGCTACGAACAGGTTCGCCGGGTCCTCGTAGATCTCGCGCGGGGTGGCGATCTGCTGGACGACGCCCTTGTTCATGATCGCCACGCGGTGCGCCAGCGTCATCGCCTCGACCTGGTCGTGTGTGACGTAGATCGTCGTCACGCCAAGCTCCGCCTGCAGCCGTTTCAGCTCGGAGCGCATGTGGCCGCGCAGCTTGGCGTCGAGGTTGGACAGCGGCTCGTCCATCAGGAAGACACTCGGCCGCCGGACCATGGCGCGGGCAAGCGCGACGCGCTGCCGCTGGCCGCCGGATAGCTGGCGCGGATAGCGGTCCAAAAATTCCTCGAGATGCACCTTGGCGGCCGCGCCGCGCACGGCGGCGTCGCGCTCGGCCGGCGGGACCTTCCGCAGCTTCAGCGGATAGGCGATGTTCTCGGCGACCGTCATGTGCGGATAGAGCGCGTAGGACTGGAACACCATCGCGACGTCCCGGTATTTCGGCAGCACGTTGGTGACGTCGCGCTCGCCGATCAGGATGCGACCGGAGGTCACCGACTCCAGTCCGGCCACCATGCGCAGCGCCGTGGTCTTGCCGCAGCCGGACGGCCCGAGCAGCACCAGGAACTCGCCGTCCTGGATGGTCAGGTCCAGTCCCTTCACCACCTGCACCGCGCCGAACGACTTGTGGATCTGAGAAAGCGTCACCCGCATCGCGCTACCCCTTGACTGCACCGACCAGGAGGCCGCGCGCGATGTGCTTCTGCAGCACGCTGGCGATGACCACGACGGGTGCGATCATCACCACGATCAGCACCGACATGTTCCACCACTGCGGGCCGCGCGTGGTGTTCTGCGCCGACACCAGCACCGGCATGGTCTGCGCCTTGGCGTTGGAGAGGAAGAGCGCCAGCAGGTACTCGTTCCAGGCAAGGATCAGAACCAGCAGGAAGGTGGCGACCAGGCCGGAGCGCACCAGCGGCAGCGCGATGGTGAAGAAGACGCGGAATTTCGAGGCGCCGTCGATCTCCGCGCTCTCCTCCAGGTCGAGCGGGATACCGGCGAAGAAGTCGCGCGTCAGCCACACGACGATCGGGAGGTTGACGGCCGTGTAGGTGGCGATGAGCGCCACCTGCGTATCGAGCAATCTCAGTTGCTGGAACATCACGTAGATCGGCAGCACGGCGACGATCGGCGGCATGATGCGGTTGGAGATGATCCAGAACTCGACGTCGCTGTTGCCGAGCGCCAGCCGGGTGCGGCCGACGAAGGTCAGCAGCGAGATCAGGAACAGCGCCCCGGCGACCGCGACGGCGACTTCCCACTGCACGCCGAAGGTCGCCACTGCGATGATCACCGCCACCAGCAGGATGAGGAACACGGCGACGCCGGCGAGCTTCGCCTGGAAGCGGATACGCACCAGCGCGTAGGCCGCCAGCGATCCGATCAGCACTGCAAGCAGCGTGCTGGCGAGCGCCACCACAACCGAGTTGAGGTACGGCCCCAGCGTGTAGTTCTGCAGCAGCATGAAGTCCCACGCTTCGAGCGACGGCGTGAAGTCGACGAAGGGGATGTAGAACGGTCCGTTATCGACCTCGCCCGGTCCCTTGAACGAGGTGATCAGCACCCAGTAGAGCGGCACCAGAACCACGAGCGACCAGAGGGCGAGCAGCGCATAGGTGACGACCTTGCCCGCCGGCGCCTGCTCCTCCACCGTTGCCGGCTCGAACAGCCGGCGCATCATCGACCGCCCCTCCCCGCTCATGTCTCGAACCGGCGCGCCGGCCGGACCACGAAGTTGAAGAAGGACACGCACACCACCGTCGAGATGAAGAGCAGCATGTAGCCGACCGCCGCCGAACCGCCGAGATCCTGCGTTCGCCAGGCGATGAAGGAGTGTAGCGTCATCGACTCCGTCGCCAGGCCCGGGCCGCCGCCGGTGAGCACGTTTGGCAGGTCAATGATCTTGAACGCCTCGATAAGCCGGATGAGCACCACGGTCGCGGCCACCGGCGCGATCGCAGGCCAGGTGATATCGCGGAAAATCTGAAAGCCGTTGGCGCCGTCGAGGCGCGCCGCCTCGACTTGGTCGCGCGGCTGGTTCTCGATGGCCGCGAGCAGCACGATGAACATGAACGGCGTCCACTGCCAGGTGTCGCCCACCAGCACCATCAGGCGCGCCGACCAGGCCTCGGTCGCCCACGACCATTCACTGACGCCGAAGGCCTGCAGCAGCGGCGCGAACGGCCCCTTCTGCATGTCGGCCAGCATGCGGAAGGTGTAGGCAATGCCGACGGGCGTCACCATCAGTGGGATGAAGAAGAGCACACGGAAGAAATTGCGGCCGCGGATCGGCTGGCCGCAGAGCAGCGCCAGGCCGAGACCGAGTCCGAACTGCACGGCAACGCCGATCACCACGTAGAGCAGCGTGTTGACGATGGTGCCGGGCACGCCGCCTTGGGCGAAGGTGGCGACGGTCACCAGCGCCAGCGAGAACGCCACCAGCGTGGCGATCAGCCGGCCGAACGTGCCCACCACTGTGGCCCGACCGCGCAAGAAATAGCGCGCAAGCAGGAAAAGCAGTCCGCCTGTAACGATCGCCATGATCGTCCACTGCAGCGCACCGATAGCACCGAACTTGCCGAGCAAGTGGTACTGCTGCGATCCGGTCAGAAGCTTGCGAAAGTTGGCAAGCCCGATGAAACGCAGCGTGAATCCGCCAGGCGCCAGCGCGAAGCGCGACAGGGACAGGTAGGCCGAGATGATCAGCGGAAAGATCGCGAAGCAGAGCAGCACGATCACGGCCGGCATCACCATGATGCGCCCCGACTGGCGATCGAGCCACTCGGCCCAACTCCGCCGGGGTGCGGCTCCGGTCACGGGAATGGCGGTTGCGGTCATCGGCAGCCTACGCGCCAATGGACGGACCCGGCACGGCCTTCGGCGCCGGGTCCTCGCCTCGGAAGCTTATTTTGCGCCAATCGTCGCCTTGTAGAACTTGAGCTGTTCGTCCTTGCCGATCTCGTCGTTCAACTCGTTCCAGCCGTCCTCGACGGCTTTGACGGTGGCTTCCTTGTCGATCTCGCCGGCGAGAAAGCGCGAAACCGCCTCGTCGAGCACCACCTGCTGGTACTTCTGGTTCTGCGGGATGCGCAGGTCGAGGATCATGTTTGGGCTCGACATACTGGCGTTGATGGCGCCGAGATAGACCTTGGCTTCCTCTTCGGTCATGCCGGCGTGCTTCCAAAGGTCGCTATAGCTGAGCTGTGACGTACGGTACGGGTTGAAGCCGGTGCCGCCGATCGTCACGTCGCTGTTCGACTGCGCCGGCTGGGTCATGTAGGAGAAGAAGGCAAAGGCTGCGTCCTTCACCTTGGCGTCGGCCGCCGCGTTGATGCCGCCGCCCCAGCCGCCGAATGCGGCGAACGGAGCATGGTTCACGCCGTCGATGGCGTGCGGGCAGTTGTCCGCGCTGCAGGCTTCGAGCTTGCCGGTCTCCCAGTTCAGCACTTCCTTCGAGCCCGGCATGATCGCCGCGCCCCACTTGCCCTGCACCTTGGACTGCTTGGGATCGATGGAGATGGTGCCGACGTCGCCCCAGTCGAGGTTGAGCGCGCAGCGGCCCGACGCGAACAGCGGTCGCGTGTCGGAGACGTCGAGGTTGAGTTCGTCCGGCGGCCCGTACTTCGTCGACTCCGAGAGGAAGTCGAGCGCCTTGCGGAAGGCGTCGTTGTTGACCAGCGGCGTCATGTCCGCGGCGTTGAAGAAGGTGCCCTGGCTGGTGCCCTTCGACTGCGTCATCGAGCCGACCACGTCGGTGACAAACCAGTAGCTCTGTGCGTTGCGCTTCTTGGCGATGCAGGAGCCGAAGTCCGGATTGCCGTCGCCGTTCATGTCCTGGCCGTGCACGGCCTTCGCGACCGCGAGGTACTCGTCCCAGGTCGTCGGCACCTTCTGTCCGGCGGCGTCGAGCACGTCCTTGCGGTAGTACATCATGTGGAAATCACCATCGAGGGTGATCATGTAGGCCTTGCCGTTGTACTTCTGGGAGAAGTCGCGGAAGAAGGCGCCGACATCGTCCTCCTGAATGTCCTTGTCGGCCTCGATGCGCGGTGTGAGATCCTCGAGGTAGCCGCCGGCGATATAGTCCACCATCCATTGCGGCGCGTAGACGGCGGCATCGACCGAGTTGGTGCCGCTCGCCCAGTCGGTGAGGATCTTCTGGTAGAGATCCGAGAACGGCACGGCGATGACGTTGATCTTGGCGCCGGTCTTGGCCTCGAAATCAGGCGCGCGCCGCTGCAGCGGCTCTTGGATCGCGCCGGTCTGCGTGATCAGGTTCACCGTCACGCCGGCGAACGGCTTGTCCTGGGCAAGCGCAGGTGCGCTTGCCACTACGCATAAGGCCGATACTCCGGCCACAAAGGCTCCAACTCGCATCGATCTTCCTCCCATGTGACCGCACGTCTTCCTGGCAATCAGGCCCGCCGGTACCTGCTGTCGGTTGCTGCGCCCCAAGGGACGGCACCGCTCTTTGCGGCTTACAATATCGGCATCGCACGGCGAGTCCAGCGCCTATGCCGCAAGGGAAGGGCTAAGGGCTGACCACCTTTCGCTTCGCTTGATAGGGTTCCGCTTCTGTGACAGACTGCTCGCGTTTTCGCCGCGAGATCAAACATGCGGGCCGCCGGCAAGGCGTCCATAGCTTGCGCGGATTGGAACACTGGCCGCGCAGCAGCCTTTCGGGCGACTTTTCCAGATCGGAAGCCGCCCCGCGGAGAGTGCGGCCTGTCGGTGAGACCTAGGTTTGCGCCGCCTCCCCATCGACATTCGCAACATCTGGCACGCACGAAGCTGCTGTCCGCCGAGGCGCGGTCAAAATGCCCAACGAACTGCCTTGATATACCGGGAGGGACGGTATGGCAGTAGCGCTCGTCCTGGTGCTGATCGTAGTCGGCTCGATCCTGTTCCACCTGCTAAGCCCCTGGTGGTGGACGCCGATTGCTTCGAACTGGGGCTATATCGACGACACGCTCGTCATCACCTTCTGGATCACCGGCTTCGTCTTCGCTGCGGTGATCCTGTTCATGGCCTATTGCGTCTTCCGCTTCCGTCATCGGGAAGGCCAGCAGGCGGCCTACGAGCCGGAAAGCAGGCGGCTCGAAGGCTGGCTCACCATCGTGACGGCCATCGGGGTGGCGGCCATGCTGACCCCCGGCCTCTTCGTCTGGCACCGCTTCATCTCGGTTCCGGCCGATGCGACCGAGATCGAGGTGGTCGGCCAGCAGTGGCAGTGGAGCTTCCGGCTGCCGGGAGCCGATGGTCGCCTCGGCACCTCCGACAACCGCAAGGTCACTCCCGAAAATCCGCTCGGCGTGAACCCAGACGACCCCGCCGGCGCGGATGATGTCGTCATCCAGGGCGGGGATCTGCATCTGCCGGAAGGCAAGCCGGTCAAGGTGCTTCTGCGCTCCATCGATGTCCTGCACGATTTTTACGTGCCCGAGTTCCGCGCCAAGATGGATCTGGTGCCGGGCAGCGTCACCTATTTCTGGTTTACGCCCACGCAAACCGGAACCTTCGAGGTCCTCTGCGCGGAGCTTTGCGGTGTCGGTCACAATGTCATGCGCGGCACGGTGATCGTCGATACGCCGGATAACTATCAGGCATGGCTGCAGGGGCAGCCGACCTTCGCGCAGATGACGGCGCAGAACCAGGCCAGCGCAGCCGACCAGATCAAGCCCTGAAGAGGGAGACGGCGGCCAAGCGCTGGGCATTCACATGACAGGGACCGAGCCGCTTCGGTCCTATCGGAATGAGGAGGAGGTGAAGGAATGGTCGATATCACACCTCGCGCGGTCGACGCCATTCCGCCTGCCGAAGTGCCGGAAGTCGAACTCTACCATCCGAGGAGTTGGTGGACGACCTACGTTTTCGCGCAGGACGCCAAGGTCATCGCGATCCAGTATGCTTGCACCGCATTGGCGATCGGCCTGGTCGCCCTGGTGCTGTCGTGGCTGATGCGCCTGCAACTGGGCTTCCCCGATGCTTTCTCCTTCATCACGCCCGAAGCCTATTACCAGTTCATCACCATGCACGGCATGATCATGGTGATCTATCTGCTCACGGCGCTGTTCCTGGGCGGCTTCGGCAACTACCTGATCCCGCTCATGGTCGGGGCCAGGGACATGGTCTTCCCCTATGTCAACATGCTGAGCTACTGGATCTATCTGCTCGCCGTGCTGGTGCTGGTGACGAGCTTCTTCGCGCCGGGCGGCCCGACCGGCGCCGGCTGGACGCTCTACCCCCCACAGGCGATCCTCTCCGGCACGCCGGGCGGGCAGGACTGGGGCATCATCCTGATGCTGTCCTCCCTCATCCTCTTCATCATCGGCTTCACCATGGGTGGGCTGAACTATGTCGTGACCGTGCTGCAGGGACGCACGCGCGGCATGACGCTGATGCGCCTGCCGCTTACGGTGTGGGGTATCTTCACCGCGACCGTGATGGCGCTGCTCGCCTTTCCCGCGCTCTTCGTCGCCTGCGTGATGATGCTGTTCGACCGCCTGCTCGGCACCTCGTTCTTCATGCCGGCGGTGGTCGAGATGGGCACTCAGCTCCAGCATCGCGGCGGCAGCCCGCTGCTCTTTCAGCATCTGTTCTGGTTCTTCGGGCATCCGGAGGTCTACATCGTCGCGCTGCCGGCCTTCGGCATCGTCTCCGACCTCATCAGCACGCATGCGCGCAAGAACATTTTTGGCTACCGCATGATGGTGTGGGCCATCGTCGGCATCGGCGCGCTTAGTTTCGTCGTCTGGGCGCACCACATGTACGTCAGCGGCATGAACCCTTATTTCGGCTTCTTCTTCGCCACGACGACGCTGATCATCGCCGTTCCCACCGCCATCAAGGTCTACAACTGGGTGCTGACGCTCTGGCGTGGCGACATCCACCTGACGCTGCCGATGCTGTTTGCGCTCGCCTTCATCGTGACCTTCGTGAATGGCGGGCTCACCGGGCTGTTCCTGGGCAATGTGGTGGTCGACGTGCCGCTCTCCGACACGATGTTCGTGGTTGCGCATTTCCACATGGTGATGGGCGTGGCGCCGATCCTCGTGGTGTTCGGCGCGATCTACCACTGGTATCCGAAGATCACCGGCCGCATGCTCAACCAGACCATGGGCCAGTTCCACTTCTGGGTAACCTTCCTCGGCGCCTACGCGATCTTCTTTCCAATGCACTATCTCGGCCTGGTCGGCGTGCCGCGGCGCTATCCGGAGCTCGGCCAGACCGCCTTCATCCCTGACTCCGTGCATACGCTCAACGCCTTCATCTCCATCGCGGCCCTGATCGTGGGCTTTGCGCAGATGGTCTTCCTGTTCAATCTCATCTGGAGCATCCGCCACGGCAAGGAAGCCGGCGGCAATCCCTGGCGCGCCACGAGCCTGGAATGGCAGACGCCGCACACGCCGCCGCGCCACGGCAACTGGGGCAAGGAACTGCCGGTCGTCTATCGCTGGGCCTATGACTACAGCGTGCCCGGCGCGCCGCAGGATTTCATTCCGCAGAACGACCCCGGCACCGGCAGGACGGCGATGGGGATGGCATGAGCGTCATCGTCATCTTCCTTACCGTGATCGCCGGCATCGCCGGCTGGTGGCTGTCGCAGCAGCGGCTGATGTCGAAGCCATGGCTGGAAGAGGGAGTGATCGGCCCGTCCTTCGACACCGGCACCAGCCTGCCGTCGGCCAAGATCGGCCTGGCCGTCTTCCTCGCCGTCGTCGGCTGCCTCTTCGCGCTGCTGACCAGCGCCTATGTGATGCGCATGCAACTGCCGGACTGGCAGGCGCTGCCGCTGCCGCAACTTCTGTGGCTCAACACGGGCCTGCTGGCGCTCAGCAGCATCGCGCTCCATTTTGCGGTGCTCGCGGCGCGCAAAGGCAGCATGGAGACGGTTCGCCTCGCGCTCGTCACCGGCGGGTTGACTGCCCTAGCCTTCCTGTTCGGACAGGTGGTGGTGTGCCGCGAACTCGTGGCCGCTGGCTTCTTCCTCAGCACGAACCCGGCCAACAGCTTCTTCTACCTGCTCACCGGCATGCACGGGCTGCACATTCTCGGCGGCCTGTTCGGACTGGGCAGGACGACCATCCGGGCCTGGGAGGAGCCGAAGACGGAACGGGTCCGCCTCGGCGTGGAGCTCTGCGCCATGTACTGGCACTTCCTGCTCCTCGTGTGGCTCGGCCTCCTCGTGCTGCTTGCGGGCTGGGCGGGTGATTTCCTGGAGATCTGCCGAGGGCTCTTGAACTGAAGGATCAACCGCATGGCCGAGACGACGCTCACGAACACGCACATGGCGCAGGCCCGGCCCCAAGGCTGGCGCGGCATAGCCGCCGACTGGTCGTCCGACCAGCGCGCCTTCAAGAACGTGTCGTGGGGGAAGGCCATGATGTGGATCTTCCTGCTCAGCGACACCTTCATCTTCGGCTGCTTCCTCCTATCCTACATGACGGCACGCATGTCGACGACCGTGCCCTGGCCCAATCCGAGCGAGGTCTTCGCGCTGCAAATCGGCGGCTCCGACATCCCGCTGATCCTCATCGCCATCATGACCTTCGTGCTGATCTCCTCGAGCGGCACCATGGCGATGGCGGTGAATTTCGGCTACCGGCACGCCCGCAGGAAGACCGCCATCCTGATGCTGCTCACCGCCGTCCTCGGCGCGACCTTCGTGGGCATGCAGGCCTTCGAGTGGACCAAGCTGATCCGGGAGGGCGTGCGGCCCTGGGGCAATCCCTGGGGCGCGGAGCAGTTCGGCTCGTCCTTCTTCATGATCACCGGCTTCCACGGCACCCATGTCACGATCGGCGTGATTTTCCTGATCATCATCGCGCGCAAGGTCTTGCGCGGCGACTATGACGTCGGACGGCGCGGCTTCTTCACCAGCCGAAGGGGCAGCTACGAGAATGTCGAGATCATGGGACTCTACTGGCACTTCGTCGATCTCGTCTGGGTGTTCATCTTCGCCTTCTTCTATCTTTGGTGAGAGGCAGATATGGCTGAAGCAGTCCTACAGGATCACGGGCACTCGCCAGATGCACGGGCCGCGCTGGCGGTGCCGGCGGACACCCACCAGGCGCAGCCGATCAAGCTGTACCTAGTTGTTTGGGGATGGCTGTTCGTCCTCAGCACCGGCTCCTATCTGGTCGACTATTTCGGCCTGCAGGGATATCTCCGCTGGTCGCTGATCATAGCCTTCATGATGCTGAAGGCCGGCCTGATCGTCGCCGTCTTCATGCACATGGCCTGGGAGCGGCTCGCGCTCGCCTATGCGATCATCGTGCCGCCGGTGCTGGTGCTCGTCTTCGTGGCGATCATGGTGCTGGAGTCCGACCATACGCTCTGGACCCGGCTGACTTTCTTCGCCGGCTCGTGAGTTGTCCCACGGGGCTCGGCCAGTGCTATCTTCGCTTGGTAGGACTGGCCGGGCGCGCCATTTCGGTTGACACCGTAACCGTCGGGGCGAGAATCGCGGTCTCGTTATGCGTCACCCACCATGTGCAGAAGGGACGCCTCAGATGACGATCGCACCCAAACTCAAGACCTATATCGAGGGCGAAGGGGTTTCCTACGAAACCGTTCCGCACCACCGCACAGCCACCAGCAGGCAGTCCGCCGTCGCCGCGCATGTGCCGGGCAGCAATATGGCCAAGTCGGTACTCGTCCACCACGAACTCGGCTACGCGCTGGCTGTCGTCCCAAGCACGTATCGGGTCGAACTCGGCACCTTGCAGGCGGTCATGGACAAACGGCTCGGTCTTGCCACGGAAGACGAGACCGCCGTGCTGTTCGACGACTGCGATGTCGGCGCCATTCCGCCGATCGGAGCTGCCTACAACGTGCCGGTGGTCCTCGAGGAAAGCCTGGGCGACGCCGCGGAGATTTATTTCGAAGGCGGCGACCACAAAACGCTGGTGCATGTCAGCGGAAACGCCTTCCGGGACCTGACCAAGGACGCGGTCCGCGCCCGCATCAGCCACCCGGCGTTCTGACCGGTCGCAGCATTTTCACCGCCGGCGCGAAGGGGGATCTGCGCCCGCTTGGTTCAGGTGCGTCCTTCGAGGCTCGCCCGCCGAGGTCAATTCCTCCCTTCCGACTCCCTGCGGGCTCGCACCTCAGGATGAGGACCGTAGGTGTTGCGGCGCCAATCGCAGAAGTCTGTGCGCAGCAGCAGGCGGCGATAATCTGCGCCGCCTTTGCAGGTGGCATTTGCAGGTACGGCGTCCTCATCCTGAGGTGCTCGCCCGCACGGTGCTTCCGGTGTTTTGCCTGCTTACGTGGGCGAGCCTCGAAGGACGCACCTGAAGCTCGAGGCTCTAGGCATCATAGTAGAGCACGAACTCGTAAGGATGCGGCCGTATGCGGATCTCTTCAATCTCGTGCACACGCTTGTAGCTCAAGTAGGTCTCGAGGACGTCGTGCGTGAACACCTCGTCGATGCCGAGGAATTTGCCGTCCGACTCCAGCGCATTCAGAGCCTCCTCGAGCGAGCCCGGCGTCGACGGGATCTGCGCACGCTGCACCGGCGGCAGGTCGTAAAGGTTCTTGTCGATTGGCTCTCCCGGATCGAGATGGCTGCGGATGCCGTCCAGCCCGGCCATCAACATCGCCGCGAAGGCCAGGTAGGGGTTGCAGGAGGGATCAGGGCAGCGGAATTCCACGCGCTTCGATTTTGGATCGGGCGAGTACATGGGGATCCGGACGGCCGCTGAGCGGTTGCGCCGCGAGTAGCCCAGATTGACCGGCGCCTCGAAGCCGGGCACGAGCCGTCGGTAGGAGTTGACGGTCGGTGCGCAGATGCCGAGCAGCGCCGGCGCGTGCTTCAGCAGCCCGCCGATGTAGTAGCGCATCGCTTCGCTCGAGCCCGCATAGCCGTCGCCGGCGAAGAGCGGGCGATCGCTCTGCCAGATGCTCTGGTGGACGTGCATGCCCGAGCCGTTGTCGCCGAACAGCGGCTTCGGCATGAAGGTGGCCGTCATGCCGCGGCGGCGCGCGACGTTCTTCACCACGTATTTGTAGATCATCACATCGTCGGCCATGCGCGTCAGCGGCGCAAAACGCATGTCGATCTCGCCCTGGCCGCCCGTCGCAACCTCGTGGTGATGCGCCTCCACCGGAATCCCGATCTGCTCTAGGAGGGTGACCATCTCGGTTCGGGCGTCCTGCAAGGTGTCTGCCGGTGGCACGGGGAAATACCCCTCCTTGGGACGCAGCTTGTGCCCGAGGCCGGATCCGCCCCGCCCGCTCCAGTTGGCCTCGGCTGCCTCGATGTCGAAATAGGCGTAGTTGGTGCCCTGGTCGTAGTGGACCTCGTCGAAGACGAAGAATTCGAGCTCGGGGCCGAAATAGGCGACATCGCCGATCCCCGAGGCCCTGAGATGCGTCTCCGCCTTCTGGGCGATGTGGCGGGCATCGCGGCTGTAGGGCTGACCGGTAATCGGGTCCATTATGTTGCAGATGAGGACGAGTGTGGGCGCCTCGGTGAACGGATCGAGAAACGCCGTGGCCGGGTCGGGCACGACGAGCATGTCGCTTTCCTGGATCTCCTGAAAACCGCGGATGGAGGAACCGTCGAACCCGACGCCGTCGCTGAAGCTGTCGGCTGCGATGGCCTGCGGCGGGACGGAAAAATGCTGCCAGGTGCCGGGAAGGTCCACGAACCGCAGATCGATCATCTCGATCTTGTCGTCCTTGATCGCCTTGAGCACATCGTCCGGATTGGCAAAGGTGTAGGCCATCTGCGCTTCCTTTCTATGTGTCGGTCGCTTGAACCCGTTCCGCATTTCTCGGGAGCCGGCTCGCCCCGGTTCGTCGTTCCCGGCCGGATAGCTCGTTCGCGGAGTTCGCACCAAAGCGTGCCTGCGATGCCGTCGACGGCGCGCAGCACCTGTTAGACGGCCAGAGGCCGCGAGGAAGATGGATTGAGCCGGTATCCGGGATCCAGGTTCGGTCGCCCAGTGGCCGACCAGACCGCGCTCGGCGTATTGTCGGCCCGACATGGAACCAGGATGTAGAAGCAACGGTCATGGTCTCACCCTCCCGGGCGAGCAGACCTCGCATCATGTGGCCAGCTTAAACCTCACGATGCATGATCATTTCAATACTACATCCTCCCCGCCAGTATCGCTACGGCTCCCAGAACAAGCCCTCATGCTCGCTGGACGTGCTGGACAAGCCTGCGGCAACGTAACATAGTTTGATCATGACCTAGCATTTCGGGCGCAAGGCTGGGGTTTACAGCTGGTACCGCCCCCGAGACGAAAGACATCGGCTCGGCAATCGACAGGCCAGGCGGCAGAAACTGGCGAATAGGTCGGCGGCATACATCATCTCCGAGAGGGCTGTTTTGCTCATCCTGAAGGAGAAGGTGCATGAGCATCTCCGCTTCCAGCATGGCTGCCCCGCTGTCATCGTCCGGCATGCTGAAGGGCAGATGCGCCATAGTGACCGGATCGACCAGCGGCATTGGTCTCGGCATCGCCGAGGCGCTCGCTACTCACGGCGCCGACGTGATGCTGAACGGGTTCGGCGATGCTGCCGAAATCGACAAGCTCCGCACATCTCTGGCCGAGACCCATGGAGTACGCGTCTCCTACAGCGCGGCCGATATGTCGAAGCAGGCCGAAGTAGACGCGATGATCGCGCAGGCGACGCGAGAACTCGGAAGCGTCGACATCCTCGTCAACAATGCCGGCATCCAATACACCGCGCCGGTTGAGGAGTTCCCGCTCGACCGCTGGGACGCGATCCTCGCCATCAATCTCTCCGCCGCCTTCTGGGCGATCCGGGCGGTCCTGCCGCAGATGAAAAGACGCGGGTGGGGGCGCATCATCAATATCGCGTCCGCACATGGGCTCGTCGCGTCGGTGCACAAGGCGGCTTACGTCGCGGCCAAGCATGGACTGCTTGGGCTCACCAAGGTCGTTGCGCTCGAGACCGCCACAACCCCGGTGACCTGCAATGCGATCTGCCCGGGCTGGGTCCTGACCCCCCTGGTCGAGAAGCAGATCGACGATATCGCCAATCGGCAAGGCCTGAGCAGGGCGGCGGCGACTGAGGAACTGCTTGGCGAGAAGCAGCCATCTCTCGAGTTCGCGACCCCAGCACAGATCGGCGCGCTGGCCGTATTCCTCTGCTCTGATGCCGCGGCGCAAATACGCGGCACGGCGATACCGGTCGACGGCGGCTGGACCGCTCAGTGAGGAGACGAGCGATGAAGACAATTTCTCTCACGAACGCCGTCGCAATGATCCCCGCCGGGTCGAGCCTGATGATCGGCGGCTTCATGGGCGTGGGCACGCCCGAGCCGCTGATCGATGAACTCGTGCGGCAGCAAAAAAGCGATCTGACTGTCATTGCCAATGACACCGCATCTCCCGGCATCGGGATCGGCAAGCTCATATCCGCCAGGCTGGTCCGGCACCTGATCGTCAGCCACATCGGACTGAACCCGGAAACGCAGCAGCAGATGATCGCCGGGGAGCTGAAGGTCGATCTCGTCCCGCAGGGGACGCTCACCGAGCGCATCCGGGCGGGCGGCTCCGGGCTCGGTGGCATACTCACGCCCACCGGCGTGGGCACCGTGGTCGAGGAGGGCAAGCGCAGGATCGAGGTGGACGGGCGCGACTACCTGCTCGAGACCGCGCTTCGCGCCGACTTCGCGCTCGTGCACGCTTTCATCGCCGATTACCTGGGCAATCTCAGCTACGTGCTGACGGCGCGCAATTTCAATCCGCTGATGGCGATGGCCGCGGAAACGGTGCTGGTCCAGACGGAGAACATAGTCCCGGTCGGGCTCATCGCGCCGGATCACGTCGTGACGCCGGCGCCGCTCGTCGATTACCTCGTCACGAAAGGGTAGAGCCATGGACGCCCAGACTCTTATTGCCAGGCGCATCGCCCGCGAGCTCCGCGACGGCATGCTGGTGAACCTTGGCATCGGCATTCCCACACTTGTCGCGAACTTCGTTCCTGAAGGCATCCATGTCTTCTTCCAGTCGGAGAACGGCCTGATCGGCACCGGACCGGTACCCGAGCCCGGCATGGCGCTGGCGTGGCTCACCGATGCCGGTGGCAAGCCCGTCACCGCACTGCCAGGCGCATGCGCCTTCGACAGCGCGATTTCGTTCGGCCTGATTCGAGGCGGCCATCTCGACCTCACGGTTCTCGGCGGGCTCCAGGTCGACCAGAATGGGCGGCTGGCGAACTGGATGATCCCGGGCAAGATGGTTCCGGGCATGGGTGGCGCGATGGATCTCGTGACCGGCGCTAGACGCGTCATCGTCGCCATGCAGCATGCGGCCAAGGGGCGCTCGAAGATCGTCCGGGAGTGTTCGCTGCCGCTCACCTCGGATCGCCCCGTTGATCTGGTCGTTACCGAGCTTGCGGTGATCGGTTTTCCGGAGGGACGGGCGACATTGCTCGAGACGGCAGATGGAGTGACCGTCGATCAGGTGATTGCCGCGACCGAGGCCGAGCTGGTGATCCCTTCGAATGTGAAGGAGGGGGGCGGAGCCTCGACAAGCTATGAAAGCGCCTGAGGATCCTTGCCGCTCCGAGCTCCACGTCACTCAACTTGATGCTTGCACCGGGCAAGAGCGAGCACGGATATGGTCGAAGCCAGCCGCGTCCCTATTTGATCGGACAGCCGCCACAGCATCCAGGAGCCGGCCGAACATATCGCGCCGGCGATCGGGCGGCGCGAGCCATGTCGTACGCGGTCAAGGAGATCTTCTACACGCTGCAGGGCGAGGGACGGAATGCCGGCCGCGCCGCGGTGTTCTGCCGCTTCGCCGGATGCAATCTCTGGTCCGGGCGGGAGGTTGATCGCGCGACAGCCGTCTGCACCTTCTGCGATACGGATTTTGTCGGCATGGATGGTGTGGGCGGCGGCCGTTTTGACAGCGCGAGGGATCTTGCGTCAGCCATCGAGCAGGCCTGGCGGGGCTCAGCGGTCGGGCAACGATTCGTCGTGCTCACAGGGGGCGAGCCGCTCCTGCAGGTTGACAAAGACCTTGTCGATGCCTTGCACAGCGCGGGCTTCGAGGTCGCCGCGGAGACCAATGGGACAGTCGTGCCGCCAGCCGGCATCGACTGGCTATGCGTCAGCCCGAAGGCCGGCGCCCCGCTCGTGGTCACTGCCGGCGACGAGTTGAAGCTCGTCTTTCCGCAGGCCGATGCGGAGCCCGAGCGTTTCGAGGCCCTCGCCTTCAGGCACCTGCTGCTCCAGCCGATGGACGGGCCCGAGCGAGAGGCGAACACCGCCGCTGCCGTAGCCTATTGCCTCGCCCACCCGCGCTGGCGGCTCAGCCTTCAGACCCACAAGTTTCTTGGGATCCCATGAAGATCACGCAGGCATTCACCTTCGAGGCGGCGCACCGCCTCCCGCGCGTCCCGGAAGCCCATCGCTGCTACCGCATGCACGGCCATTCCTACCGTGTCGAACTCTGCCTCGAAGCACCTGTCGATCCGCAGACCGGCTTCGTCATCGACTTCTTCGAAATAGAGGCCGCGTTCGGCCCGATCCTGCAGCGGCTGGACCATCATTGTCTGAACGAGATCGAAGGGCTCGAGAACCCCACCGCCGAGAACATCGCGATCTGGATTTTTGACCGGGTGAAGCCGTTCGTGCCCCAACTAGCCTCGGTCAGGATCTATGAGACGCCCCAGTGCTGGGCCGAGTACGAGGGATGAGCGATGCGACAGGACCCGCAGACCGCGCTCGTGCTCTTCTCGGGCGGACAGGATTCGACGACCTGCCTGGCCTGGGCACTCGCCAGGTTCGAGCACGTGGAGACGATCGGCTTCGACTATGGCCAGCGGCACCGGATCGAGATCGAGGTCCGGCCGCGAATCCTGCACCGTATCCGCAGCGACTTCCAGCACTGGCAAGGCCAGCTCGGCGAAGATCACTTGATCGATCTGACGGTGCTCGGTCAGATCAGCGACACCGCACTGACACGCAGCGTCGAGATCGCGGTGCAGGAAAACGGGTTGCCGAACACATTTGTGCCCGGGCGGAATCTCCTGTTCCTGGGCTTTGCCGGCGCCCTCGCCTATCGCCGCGGCGCAAAGCATCTGGTCGCCGGCATGTGCGAGACCGACTATTCCGGCTATCCCGACTGCCGCGACGACACGATCAAGGCGATGCAGCTCGCCCTCAATCTCGGAATGGAGGCGCGCTTCGTCATCCACACGCCGCTCATGTGGATCGACAAGGCTCAGACCTGGGCATTGGCGGAAACCCTCGGGGGACAGCCTCTTGTCGAACTGATCCGGGAAGACACCCACAGCTGCTACAATGGCGATCGCGAGCACCACCACGAATGGGGTTTTGGCTGCGGAACCTGCCCCGCCTGCCAACTGCGCGCGCAGGGATGGGAGCGGTTTCAATCGCTGAGAGCCAGCGTCGCCACTCACCCGCAATGAGCCCTGCCCGGCGCGGGAAACGGCTGTTTCGTGATGAGCATGGCCTGATCGCCTGGCGGCAGCGCGGCCCTTTTCACCAAAAGCCACTTCTATCGATGGCAAAGCGCCTGTAACCTGCTCCTTACCCGACTAGGAGATGGACGATTGCCCTGCCATTTCCCGAAATCAACGCGCCGACCGTTCTAATGACAGACCCGACGTATCTTCCCGCCGAAATCCTTTCGCAGGCAATCGCCGCCCGAAAAGTATCCTGCGCCGAGGTAATGGCCGCGTTCCTCGATCGCATCGAACGACTCAATCCGGCGATCAACGCGATCGTCTCGCTGCGGCCGCGGGACGAACTCATGGCGGAGGCGCAGGCGGCCGACGCTGCGCCGCGGCGCGGGCCGTTGCATGGCTTCCCGTTTGCCATCAAGGATCTTGTCGAGACGGCGGGCATCCGGACGACGCACGGTTCTCCGCTCTTTGCCGACCATGTGCCCACTTCTGACGACCTGCTCGCAGCCAGGATCCGGGCTGCCGGCGCTATTCTGATCGGCAAGACCAACACGCCCGAATTCGGGCTCGGCTCGCACAGCTACAACCCGGTCCACGGCGTCACCCGGAACCCCTACGACCTCTCCAAAACGGCAGGAGGATCGAGCGGCGGGGCGGCCGCGGCCCTCGCCACAAAACTGGTGCCGCTCGCCGACGGATCGGACACGATGGGGTCGCTGCGCAATCCGGCCGCCTTCTGCAACGTCTACGGCTTCCGGCCGAGCTACGGGCGCATTGCCCGCGATGCGGTCGGCGACCTCTTCCTGAACCAGATCTCCATGGACGGGCCGATGGCGCGCAGCATACGCGATCTCGCCATGCTGATGGACGTCATCGCCGGTCCGGCCGAGCACGATCCGCACGGATTGCCCTCCCATCCCTCATTCCTCGCCCTGCTCGATGAGCCGTCCGGGGCAAGACGGATCGGCTGGATAGGCGACTGGGCCGGCCATTTCGCCATCGAGAAGGAGGTGCTGGAGCTTTGCGAGGGAGCGCTTGGGGTCTTCGAGGATGCCGGCATCGTGGTTGAGCACGTCACGCCGCCGTTCGATCCGCAGCGCATGTGGCATGCCTGGCTGACGCTACGCAGCTTCGCCAATGCCGCGAGCAAGCGCCACCTCTATGAGGACCCGTCGTCCCGCGCCCTACTGAAGCCGGAACTCGTCTACGAGATCGAGAGCGGCCTCGCCGTCTCGGCCATGGAGGTGCACGAGGCGAGCGTCGTTCGCTCGGAATGGTTTTCGGCCGCGGCAAAACTCTTCGAGGACTATGATGCTCTGGTGTTGCCCAGCGCCCAGCTACTCCCGTTCGACGCCGAACTGCGCTGGCCCGAGAGCGTGGCAGGACGCCGGATGACCACCTATCACCAATGGATGGAGGTCGTGGTGCCGGCCTCGATCGCCGGCCTGCCCGCCTTGAACGTGCCGGTAGGGTTTTCGAAGGCAGGGCTGCCCATGGGCATGCAGCTAATAGGTCCCCGCAGCGCCGATGCTGCCGTCCTGCAACTCGGAGACGTCTATCATCAAGTGACGGACTGGCCCGGACGCCACCCGCCGCGCCTCGAAGCTGAGGCGCATGCCCAGACACACTCCGTCCACGGGTGAGATGACGACAATGGCCGACGAAGCATCCAACAAATCAGGAAAGATCGCGAAGAAGTCCGCCGAGCCGGGCAAGTCAGCCGCCCGCAAGCCCGGCAAGGCAAAAGCCAACACGGCCGGGAGCAACGGCCCTGCCGAGGCGCCGACGCTGTTGTCAGGCGGCAACCCCCAGATCGCGAAGGGCTACGGCGATGCGCCGGTCCAGGCCTATATCGCGGCCATGCCAGGCTGGAAAAGCGAGGTCGGAGGTCGCCTCGACGCGCTCATCGAGCGCACCGTTCCCGGCGTGCGCAAGGCGGTCAAATGGAACTCGCCCTTCTACGGCGTCGAGGATCAGGTCTGGTTCCTCAGCTTCCACTGCTTCACGAAATACATCAAGGTGGCGTTCTTCCGCGGCGCGTCGCTGCATCCCCTCCCGCCCGGCACGTCCAAGCAGAAGGACGTGCGCTATCTCGACATCCGCGAGGACGACCAGTTCGACGAAGCCCAGTTTTCGGACTGGGTGAAGCAGGCAAGCGAACTGCCCGGCGAAAAGATGTGAGCAGCACCAACGTGGCGTGATTGGACGCCGGCTCGTCAAACCACAACTCTACGCTCGTGGAATCACCACATGGTGACACCGGCACGCGCGATGTGCAGAAGGCCATCCAGGGGCATTGCCTTGCCACGGACATGAAGGAGCGACTGCCGCCATGCAGGAGAGAACGAATTCCTCAGAGGAAGCCGCCGACGAGAAAACTCCCTCTCAGTTGATCGACGCAAAGATTGCCGGGCTGAGTGACTGGCGGGGCGAGATGCTCGCGCGCATCCGGGCTCTCATCAAGCAGGCCGACCCCGACGTCGTCGAGGAGGTGAAGTGGCGAAAGCCGTCGAACATGCTGGGGGTGCCGGTGTGGGAGCACGAGGGCATCATCTGCACCGGCGAGACGTACAAGGACAAGGTGAAGCTGACCTTCGCCAAGGGCGCCTTGCTGGAGGACCCTTCGGGGCTCTTCAACTCCAGCCTTGAAGGCAACACCCGGCGTGCAGTCGATTTCCACGAGGGCGGCAAGATCGACGAGGAGGCGTTGAAGGCACTTATCCGCGCCGCCGCGGCGCTGAACACTTTGGCGCGAGCTTCCGCGCGTTCCTCCCGGAAGAACTCGAAAGGCGCTTGAGGCCTATCTGTTCGGGCAGACGGGGACCGAGGCGGGCGCGAACGTCGGAAAGACTGCCGAGGCAGTAAAAGAGGTTCTCGCTATGGCGACGAACTTCCGCAGCAGTCACTGAATTAGCGACCGGACGCCGCTATACTGGAAGCCAGTCCGCATACGTTGCGGCTGGCGCCCCGACCGCCCGGCGGACTTCAATGCCTCCGCCGGGGGTATATTTCCACAACGCTGTTATTCGGCAGCTTCGACCGCCCTCGCTGCCGGCGCAATTCGCGCGGCGCAGTATTTGAACTCCGGAATCTTGCCGTACGGATCAAGCATCGGGTTGGTGAGTTGGTTGGCCGGGCTCTCGTTGAAGCAGAACGGCATGAACACCATGCCGTCGGCCACCTCGCGATCGGCCCGCAGAATGGCTTCGACCGTGCCGCGCCGCGTCTCCACCGCGATCATGTCTCCCTGCGACAGGCCGCGGCGCTTGATCTCGTAGGGATTCATCGCGGCAATTCCATAGGGCTCGATGGCGTTGAGCACCCCGGCGCGCCGGGTCATGGCGCCCGTATGCCAGTGTTCGAGCAGGCGCCCGGTGGTCAGCACCATCGGATACTCGTCGTCCGGCACCTCGTCGGGCGGCAGGAGATCTGCCGGCACGATGCGCCCTCGCCCGTCGGTGGTCGGGAAGCCGGAGGAGAAGACGATCTCGTTACCCGGCACGTCCGGGCCGTCGGCCGGGTAGACGACGGACTCCTCACGGTCGATGCGCTCCCAGGAGATGTGCCTCAGCGACGGCATCACCTGCGCCATCTCGGTATAGACCTCCGAGACGTGGCTGTAGTTCCAGCCCAGCCCCATGCGGTTGGCAAGCTCGATGATCAGTTCGAGGTCCTGCCGCGCATCGCCGGGCGGGTCGAGCGCCGGCCGGCCCATCTGCACCTGCCGGTTGGTGTTGGTGAAGGTGCCGAGCTTTTCCGCATGGGCGGAGGCCGGCAGCACCACATCGGCGTGCCACGCCGTCTCGGTCAGGAAGATGTCCTGCACCACCAGATGCTCGAGCTTGGCGAGTGCGGCGCGGGCGTGGCTCTGGTCGGGATCCGACATCGCGGGGTTTTCGCCCATGATGTACATCGCGCGGATCTCGCCCTCATGGATGGCGTCGACGATTTCGACGACGGTCAAGCCACGTTTCGGATCGAGCGTCTGGCCCCAGAAATTCTCGTATTGGCCGCGGATGTCGATGTTCTCCACCGACTTGTAGTCCGGGAAATACATCGGGATGAGGCCGGCGTCCGATGCGCCCTGCACGTTGTTCTGGCCGCGCAGGGGGTGGAGCCCGGTGCCGGGGCGCCCAACATGGCCGGTGATCAGCGCCAGCGCGATCAGGCAACGCGAATTGTCGGTGCCGTGGGTATGCTGCGAGATACCCATGCCCCAGAAGATCATCGAGCGTTCGGCCTTGGCATAGGTGCGCGCCACCGCGCGCAGCACGTCCGCCTCGATGCCGCAGACCGGCGCCATCGCCTCCGGCGAGAACTCCTTGACCTTGTTCTTCAGCGCTTCGAACCCGGAGACATTGGCCTGGATGTACTGCTCGTCGTAGAGCTTCTCCTCGATGATGACGTGCAGCAGCGCGTTGAGCATGGCGACGTCGGCGCCTGGCTTGAAGCGCAGGGCATAGGTAGCGTGGCGCATCAACTCCTGGCCGCGCGGGTCCATGACGATCAGATTGGTGCCGCGCTTGGCCGCCTGCTTGAAATAGGTGGCGGCAACCGGATGGTTGGTCGCGGGTCGCGCACCGATGACGATCACGCAGTCTGCCTTCATGGCGTCCATGAACGGCGCCGAAACCGCACCCGAACCGACGCCTTCCATAAGGGCGGCGACCGAGGAGGCGTGGCAGAGCCGCGTACAGTGGTCGACATTGTTGGTGCCAAAGCCTTGGCGCACGAACTTCTGGAAGAGATAGGCCTCCTCGTTCGAGCCCTTCGCCGAGCCGAAGCCGGCCAGCGCCTTGCCGCCATGCTCGTCGCGAATGCGCTTCAGGCCGCCGGCGGCGCGCTGCAGCGCCTCTTCCCACGTGGCCTCGCGGAAGATCGTCAGCGGATCGACGCCGCGCAGGTCGATGTCGCCGGCCTTGGGCGCGTCGTCGCGGCGGATCAGCGGCTTCGTTAGCCGTTCTGGCGACATGACATAGTCGAAGCCGAAGCGGCCCTTGACGCAGAGCCGGTTCTCGTTGGCCGGGCCGTCGCGACCGTCGACCTGGACGATCTTGTTGTCCTTGACCGCAACTTTCGTCTGGCAGCCGACGCCGCAGAACGGACAGACCGAGTCGACGACCTTGTCGAACTCCTGGACGACACGGGTCTTGCCGGCATCGTCCATCAGCGACTTCTCGTAGAGCGCGCCGGTCGGGCAGGCCTGGACGCATTCGCCACAGGTCACACAGGTTGAAAGACCCATCGGGTCGTGCATATCGAAGACGGGAACCGAATGGTTGCCACGCGCGGCCATGCCGATCACGTCGTTGACCTGCACCTCGCGGCAGGCGCGCACGCAGGCGCCGCAGGTGATGCAGGCGTCGAGGTTGACGGCGATGGCCGGATTGGTGACGTCGAACTCCGCCAGCATGTCGTCGCTGACGAACTTGGAACCATAGCGGTCGCCGGAAATCCCCATTTCTCCGGCCCATTGCCAGAACATCGACTGCTGGTCGGGGCCTTCGGCGGCGGGGCGCATGTTGCTGGCGAGAAGCTCGAACACCATCTCGCGCGATTTGCGGGCGCGCTCGGTTTCGGTGTTCACGACCATGCCAGCGGTCGGCTTGCGGATGCAGGAGGCAGCCAGCACGCGCTCGCCTTCGATGTCGACCATGCAGGCGCGGCAGTTGCCGTCAGGACGATAGCCCGGCATGTCGACATGGCAGAGATGCGGGATCTTCGTGCCTTCGCGCTTGGCGACGTCCCAGATCGTCTCGCCTTCAGCGGCGGTGACGGTCTTTCCGTCGAGCTCGAATACGACGCTGTTTGCCATCAGAGATCACCCCGGAAATGCGTCAAGAGATGGTTGACCGGATTGGGCGCTGCCTGGCCCAGGCCGCAGATGGAAGAATCGCGCATCACGATCTCGAGGTCGCGGATCGCGATTTCATTCAGCGAACCCTGCTCCTTCAAGAGGGTCACCAGCTTTTCGGTTCCTTCGCGGCAGGGCGTGCATTTGCCACAGCTCTCATGCTTGAAGAAGTTCATGAGGTTGAGCGTAACGTCCCTGATGTTGTCGGCCTGCGAGAACACCACCACGGCATGCGATCCGACGAAGGCGCCCTGCTTCGCAAGCTCACCGCCGAAATCGAGCGGGATGTCTCCCAGCGAGGCCGGCAGGACGCCGCCGGACGCGCCGCCCGGCAGATAGGCCTTGAACTCGTGCCCGTCGGCCATGCCGCCGCAATAGTCCTCGATCAGTTCGCGAACCGTCACGCCGGCGGGCGCCAGCTTGACGCCGGGCTCCTTAACGCGGCCGGAAACGGACCAGGACCGGATACCCGGATGGCCAGGCTTGCCCAGGCCGGCGAACCAGGACGGACCCTTCTCGACGATGTCGCGGATCCACCACAGCGTCTCGACATTGTGGTTGAGAGTCGGACGACCGAACAGCCCGACCTCGGCGATGTAGGGCGGGCGGTGGCGCGGCATTCCGCGCCGGCCCTCGATGCTCTCCAGCATCGCGCTCTCCTCGCCGCAGATATAGGCGCCGGCGCCACGCCGCAGCTCGATGAAGCCAGGACTGGCGATTCCGGCCGCTTCGAGGGCCGCGATCTCGGCGCGTAGGATGGCCAAAACCGCGGGGTACTCGTCGCGCATGTAAAAATAGATGCGCTCGGCCTCGACCGCATGAGCGGCGATCAGCGCGCCCTCCAAAGTGCGATGAGGATCGCGTTCGAGATAGATGCGGTCCTTGAAGGTGCCGGGCTCGCCTTCGTCACCATTGATCGACATCAGGCGAGGACCGGGATAGGAGCGCACGAACTGCCACTTCTTCCCAGCGGGAAAACCGGCGCCGCCCAACCCCTTCAAGCCTGCGTCGCCCAGCACGGCGATGATCTCGTCCGTGGCCAGCGCCCCGTCCCGGACCCGCTGCAAAAGCTGGTAGCCGCCGGCCTGGCGATACGCCTCGAACCCGACATAGTCGGGCACCCTGACATCGGTCTCACTTGCCGCGGCCATGCGCAGCAGGCCCTCGGCGCTCGCCTCGTCGACTTCGCGATCACCTATGCGCGCGGCAGGCGCGCCGGCGCAACGGCCCATGCAGGGGGCGCGCATGACCCGGATCGCCGCCGGATCGGCGCCCGCCTGCAACTCGGCAATGAGCGTCTCGGCGCCCGCCAGCATGCAGCTCACCGAATCGCACACACGGATCGTCAGCGGCGCCGGCGGCGTCTCGCCTTCTTTCACCACATCGAAATGGTCGTAGAAGGTCGCCACCTCGTAGATCTCGGCCTGCGACAGACGCATATCCTCGGCCAGCGCCCGCAAATGCCGCGCCGACAGGCAGCCATAGCGGTCCTGGATCAGGTGAAGGAACTCGATCAGAAGATCGCGGCGCCGTTCGCGCGCGCCGAGCAGTTCGCGTACCTCGGCCAACGCGGCATCGTCCAGCGGGCGCCCCTTCGGGCCTCGATCTCGCGGCCGCCGTTCGTGCATCGTCATACTCTCACCTCACCCAGCGCAATTTCCTTACCTCTTAATGACAATTCGGGCCAGTGAGGATGTTTATTATGAGGCAAGATTTTTTCCCTGAGCGGCTAGTCTGCGCTGGTGGCGGAAGGCTTCGCATATGTGGTGGGGCCTTGTCGACCAGCGTCAGGTGGTGACATGCCCTTTCTCGATCAGGAACACGATGCGATTGCCGTCGCGTTCCGTCGCTACGAGGCTATCCCCCACCTCGTTGAGCAAATTGGGGATGTCGATGATGGCCAAAGGATCGGTGCAATGCACCTCCAGCCGCTCGCTCGGTTGCAAGCCCTTCAAGGCCTTGCGAGTCTTGAGAGCGGGCAAGGGACATTTCAACCCGGTGAGATCGAGTTTCGTCGTGGTCATCATGCTCTCATGATGCCCGACGCCGCGGCGCGTCGTCAATTGAACACCGGCGTCGCAGCATTGTCGGAAATGGGCACAGAGACGGATTTCAGAGCAGGCTGGAATAAGTAAGGAACTGAACCGTCTGCCCCGGCTCGACGCGGGTGACCTCCTCGCCCAGTTCCACCAGACCGTCGGTAGCGACCAGTGAGGAAAGCAGCCCGGCACCCTCGCGCGGAAATTTCACGGCCTCCACGGATCCGTCGCCGGCATTGCGTAAGCTTACGCGCACATATTCGCGACGCCCCTCCTTTTTGCGGTAGGAGAAGGCGGCCCGCAGCGGCGTCGAGATCGATGGTTGCGGCCGGGCACCGGCCAGTGCAAGGATCGCCACCCGCGCGATATGCGCGAAAGTGACGAAGCTCGCGACGGGGTTGCCGGGCAGGCCGATCAACGGAGTTCCCTTGATCACCCCCATGGCCACAGGCCGTCCCGGCTTGATCGCCACCCGCCAGAACACCAGCGTTCCGACTCTCTCGATCCCGGCTCTCACGCAGTCGGCTTCGCCAGTCGACACCCCGCCCGAGGTCAGGATCAGGTCATGCGCCGAAGCGGCCTCGCTCAGGCGGTCGGCGATCAGTTCACTATCGTCGGCCAATATGCCCAGGTCGGTGATCTCGCAGCCGAGCCGCGTGAGCATCGCCATCAGCATGAAGCGGTTGGAATCGAAAAGCTGCGCTGGCCCCCGATGGCTCCCCGGCGGGACGATCTCGTCTCCTGTCGAGAAGACGGCGACGCGGACCCTCCGCCGGACCTCGAGCCCCGTCAGGCCGAGTGCGGCGGCGAGTGCCACGTCCTGCGGGCGGATGCGCTGGCCGGCGGGCAGAACCGCCTCCCCCATCTGGATATCCTCGCCTGCCGGCCGGACATTGGCGCCGCGCTTCAATCCGGGCGGGAGAACAATTCGGCCCGTCTCATCGATTCGCACGTCCTCCTGCATGAATACGGTGTCGGCGCCTTCGGGCATCTGCGCGCCTGTGAAGATGCGGGCGACCTGTCCGGGGGTGACGACCTGATGCGGCGACATACCCGCCTGGATCCTGTCCACGACGGCAAATGTCTTCTCGGCATCCCTGGGCAGGTCGTCGCCACCTAGGGCGTAGCCGTCCACGGCGGAGTTGGTAAAGGGCGGCAGCGGCAAGGGCGCGACGAGGTCTCTTGCAAGGACGCGTCCGTCGGCGAGCGTGAGCGGGACGGTTTCGCTCTCATCGACGGCGCTGAGCCGCGATGCAATGAGAGCGGCGGTTTCGTCGAGCGGCCGCAAAGGCCCCCCGAAGGCGAAGCAGTCGTCGGAAAGTTGCGCCATGCTCTCTTCAGCTTCAACGACGTGATCGACCACGCAATCGGCACCCAGCAGAGTGCGCATTCGATCAAGGCGTTTTTTGACCGACCTTGGTTTGAACAGGCTATAAGGTAGGGGTCAAGCCGGAACTGGCACGCTGTGCCGGCCGTCGGTGGCTGTTCAGGGAACGACCATGGATCAGACGACAAGTTCAGCAGACCTCGCCATCATCATGCCGGACCCTGGAGACACGAGGCTGACGGAACTGGTTGGCGGCCTCGATCATAACGGCGCGGCAGTCGACATACGCGTGCCGGTGGAGCGGGCACTGACGCTTTACCTCAATGCGCAAGAGATCGTCACGATGATGACGATCAGCGACTATCCCGAATATCTGGCGCTCGGCTATCTGCTCAACCAGAACATGCTGCTGCCTGACGACGTGGTGACGGAGGTCGAGCACGACGAGGACCTGCAGGTCGTCGTTGTGCGCACGGAGCGCAACACCGACTACGAGCAGAAGCTCAGGAAGCGCACGCAGACGTCGGGATGCGCGCAAGGTACGGCGTTTGGCGATCTCCTCGAAGCGATCGAGGACATCAGCCTGCCCGCATCGGAATTGCGCACCTCCTGGCTCTACCAATTGACGCGCAAGATCAACACCACGCCATCGCTGTATCTCGAGGCAGGCGCCATCCACGGATGCGTGCTCTGCCGGGAAGGGACGCCGATCTGCTATATGGAGGACGTCGGCCGCCACAATGCCGTCGACAAGATCGCCGGCTGGATGTACCGCCACGGCGTCGATCCCTCCGACAAGATCCTTTACACCACCGGGCGACTAACGTCGGAAATGACGATCAAGACCGTGAGGATGGGCATCCCGATCCTCGTGTCGCGCTCGGGTTTCACGGCCTGGGGCGTCGCCTTGGCGCGTGAGGTTGGGTTGACGCTGGTCGGCCGGGCCCGCGGCAAGCGGTTCATCGCGCTGTCGGGCCAGGAGCGGATCATCTTCGACCAGGATATTGCCTCTGTCGACGAAGAAGCGCCCCGCAGCAGACGCAAAGGCGCCGAGCATGACGACTGACCGGCCTGAGACCCTGTGCGTCGTGCTCGCAGGAGGACTCGGCCGCCGCATGGGCGGCGGCGACAAGCCGATGCGCGAGATCGGCGGACGCATGATCCTCGACCACGTCATCGACCGGCTGGAGCCCCAATGCGACGGGCTGGTGCTCAATGCCAACGGCGACCCTTCGCGCTTCGCCCGTTTCGGGCTCCCGGTAGTGGCCGACACGATCGAAGGCTATCCGGGGCCGCTCGCCGGCATCCTCGCCGCGCTCGACTGGACGGCGGCGAACAGGCCGGGCGTCGAATGGGTCGTCAGCGCCGCCGGCGACTGCCCCTTCCTGCCGCGCGACCTCGTGGCACGCCTGCAGCAGGCGCGCATGACCGAGGATGCGGACCTCGCGGTGGCGGCATCCGGCGGCCGTCCTCACCCGGTGATCGGTCTCTGGAAAGTCGCCCTGCGAGATGAACTGCGCCACGCGCTCGTCGAGGAGGACATGCGCAAGATCGACCGCTGGACCGCCCGTTACCACCTCGCCACGGTGTCATGGCCGGCCGAGCCCGTGGATCCGTTCTTCAACGCCAACACGGTCGAGGACCTTGACGAAGCCGAGCGTCTTGCAGGGCTCCTTCAAGGTTAGAGAAGATGGCCTGTGGCGCTGCCCCTCACCCTTACCCTCTCCTCGTGAAGGACGGGGAGAGGGAGACACCGGCGTAGCCGCCTCGTCCTTCTCCCCGTGACTGACGGGGAGAAGATGCCGGCAGGCGGATGAGGGGCATACCGACTTTCCTGGACGCGTTAGACGGCCCGGCTGAACCCCGCCCGTTCCAGCGCTGCTTGTATGTCGGCCGACTGGAGGGCAGCAAGGAACGCCTGCACGGCCGGCCGATCCTTGCGGGCCGAGACCAGCGCGAAATCGTAATGCTCTTCCGTCAGCGGAATGAAGCCGAGTCCGGCCGCCCCGGCGACGGGCGCGATGGTGATTCCCCAGTCGGCGCGCATCTGCGCCACCGCGGCGGCGACGGCACTGTGGGAACGCGGCTGGTTCCAGTAGCCGTCTGGGCGGTCCGAGCCGAGCAGTTGATCGATCAGGATGCGCGTTCCCGAACCCTGGTTGCGGTTGACCATCATGCATTCGGGATCGGCGAGCGCGGCGCGCACCGCCTCCTCCGCGCTGCGGCCCTCGAAGCGCTCGTCGCCCCGGCGGAACACGAGACCCTGCATGCGCCGCCAGCCCGGCACGAGTTCGAGGCCGTCGCTGAGGAAGGGTGCATTGTAGGTGTGCGTGTTCGGGTCGAAGAGATGGATTGGCGCGAGGTCGCACTCACCGCGTTTCACGGCGGCAAGTCCGCCCAGGCTTCCGACAGCGAGCGAACGCACCGAAATCCCGCTGCGCGACAGTTCGCCCACGACCAGATCGAGGCCCGTGCAGTGGCTACCGATGACGACGAGATCTGGAACGCGTACCTGCGGCGTGAACAGCGTCACTGGCACTTCAGCGCCGGCGGGCATGTGATCGGCCAGGGCCTCGATGCGGATGAAGCCATCGGCCTGGGTGAAGGACGTTATGGCCCCTGAACCCTTGCCGGTCGGATAGGCAGCCAGCCCGTCCTGCCCTTGCACGAGGGAGACCATCACGAATTCGGTACGTCCGAGTTCGGATGGCACCCGGAACGGAAGCCTTGCCGCGACCTGCGCATCGATACGCGGCGGCAGACCCGCCACGCGCCGCAGCACGGGCACGACCATATCGTGGAAGGTGAACATGGCCGAGGTGGGAAATCCCGGCAGGATGATGACCGGCTTGCCGTCGCAGACGGCCAGGCAGAGCGGCTTGCCGGGCTTCAGCGCCACGCCATGGGCGATAATGCCTGGCTTGCCGAGCCGGCCGAGGATGCGGTGGCTGACATCCCCCGCCCCCTTCGATGTTCCGCCCGAGAGGATCAGCACGTCGTGGGCCGCAAGCGCCTCGCGCATCGCGCGCTCAAGGACGCCTTCGTCGTCGGGCATGGCGCCGAGAAAATGCGCCTCGCCGCCGTTTTCGATCACCGCCGCCCTGATGATCGGCCCGTTGGCGTCGTAGATGCCGGCCGGCCGCAGCGGCTCGCCGGGTTGGACGAGTTCGTCGCCGGTGGAGAGGATCGCGACGCGCAGCTTGCGAGCGACCGTCACGCGCGCGATGCCGCAGGCGGCGAGCATGCCGATCTCGCGGGAGCCAATCACGGTTCCGGCGCGCAGCACGACCTCGCCTCGGGCCATGTCCGAGCCGGCATTGGAGATGAACTGGCCAGGGGAGACACCGCGCCTCACCTCGATCGCGCCAGCATCCGCCGGCTGGGTATGCTCGACCATGACGATCGCGTCGGCGCCGCGTGGCAGCGGCCCCCCGGTGGCGATGGCGGTGGCGGTGCCCGGCAACACCGGAAGTTGCGGGACGATGCCGCAGGCAATCGCCTCCGCATTGAGCACGAGCCGGATGGGACGCGTTTCGGAGGCGGCGGCCAGGTCGGCCGCGCGCACCGCGAAACCATCGACGTTGGAACGGTCGAAGGGTGGTACGTCGACCGGTGCCGCAACGTCTTCGGCAAGAGCCAGCCCGAGCGCATCGGCCAAGACCCGTTCTTCGGTCGGCACGGGCCGGGGAAACAGCGCCGCTTGGAATCGCGCCAGCGCGTCCTCGCGCGACAGTATCGTCAGGAACTGCTCCTGATCGGCGTCCTGCCGGATAGGAGGTGGAGTATTCGTCATGTCGGCAGGCTCAATTCGAATCGGGGAGCGGAACAGCGGCAATGGGTGTGCCCGCGGCATATCCCTCGCTGTCGCCCGGGACTGCAAGCCAGGCGTCGGCAAGCCGCATGGCGTCCAGCGAAAAATCGCCGACGGCGAGCGGCGTCCAGGCGCCTTGGTGCTCATTGAGCAGGGCGATCTCGCTCAGCCCGACTGTTGATGCAATCTTTCGCGAGAGCGGCAAGACGATGCTTCGCCGTTGGTGTCGCCCCGACAAGCGGTCCAGAACCGGCTGCACGAGGGAGAGGAATGCGGCGAAGGCCTGGTCGGGCGCGCCGGGCAGCACGACAACCGGCGTGCTGCCGAGGCGGCCGATCGCCGTAGTCCCGCCGGGCCGCAAAGCGATCCGGTGTGCAAGCAGCACCCCGCGCCGAGCAAGGGCCTCTGCGCTCTCATCGGTGCGGCCGTCGCCCGTGCCTCCGACCAGGAGGAGTAGATCGCAGGCCTCACCATCAAGCGCGGCGGCGATCGAGGCAGCCTCCCGCCCCGCGGCATCGGTGGCGACCACCGTCGCGCCCCAGGCTTTCAGGCTCTCCGCAACGAGAAGCGTCGAAAACGTCTCACCGCTCCCCGCGGCGACATCGATGACGCGGATACGCGGAGCCCGCACGGCCAACTCGCGATAGCCTGCCTTGCGCGCGACCAGCAGGTCTGCGGCCGATAGGCTTTGCCCTGACAACGCGACGGGGCGGCCCGCCGCCATGTCCTCGCCCGCCCGGCGAACGCCCTGGCCGGGCGCAGCTTCGCCGACGGCTTGGGGGATCGGGCCGCTGCAATCGACGAGATCGGCCTGGAGGACACAGTCGCAGCCCTCCGGCATGGCATCGCCCGCCTCCACCCAGGCCGGAACGGCCGGCAGCGCCAGGGGCGAGTAGGCCGACGCACCGACGAGGTCGAGGGCACGGCACGCCCAGCCGTCCAGCGCAGCGATGCTATGCGCCGGCTGCGCCTCCAGGAGAGCCGGCATTTCGGCCGCGACGCGGCCGAGCGCCTGGTCAAGCGGCAAAAAGCTAGGGGCGACCGGCACCAGACCGTCGAGCAGCGCACCGAGCGCCGCTTCGAGGCTGGTCAGCATGCCGGTCGGAGGAAGCGTTCTCATCATGTCCCGATGATGGGACAGACGCAAACCGCTTTGCAAGCCTGACAGGCCGTCACGGCCGGGGATCTACGAACCTAGGAACGCTTCTGCTCTGCGTTCGGGAAAAGAGCTACTGGCGGCCCCGATCGGGGCCGCGACCATCTCATCCGAGATCGATCTCGCCTTCCACGACATGGTTCAGGCCGGCAGCCTCAGACGTGATGACGGCCCTCACGGTCAGTCGCCCCTGGCCTCTCAGCCCATTCTGCTCCACCGCTTTCTCGATAGCCTGCTGCGAGGTCACGCCGACCTGCTTGAGGAACTTGCGCATCGACACGTTGAAGGGATCGGTTTCCATATTCTGGGTCATATGATTACCTCGGACAGTGTGAACGGTATGGCCCTCCGGCATGCTCATCGCATGTGACGGCGGCGCTGCCGCCAACGGAGCACGGAACGGGCTGGTGCGCAATGAAGACGAAGCTCGCGATACGCCTGATGGCAGTTGCCCCCCTCATCTTCGGCGCGGCCGCGTATAGCGCGGAACTGCGCGGCCATGGCGGCCCGGTGCGGGCGATCGCCGTGACGGCCGACGGTCAGACGGCGATCACCGGCAGCTTCGATACCAAGGCGATCGTCTGGTCGCTCGAGACCGGCGAAGCGCGCGAAGTGCTGCTGTTTCATGAGGGCCAGGTCAATGCCGTCGCGGCCCTGCCGGACGGCCGCTTCGCAACCGCAGGTGCAGACGGCCGCATCGCGATCTGGGACAGCGGCCGAAGCGCGCCTGTTTCTCTCCTGGAAGGGCACACGGGGCCGATCTCAGCGCTTGCCGTATCGCCTGATGGCTCGACGCTCGCTTCCGCATCTTGGGACACGACCGTGCGGCTCTGGCCGCTCTCCGGTGGACAGCCGCGTGTCCTCGAAGGCCATCACGGCAATGTCAACGCCGTTGCTTTCCTCTCCGACGGCACGCTCGTCAGCGCCGGGTATGATGCCGCCGTGTTCTTCTGGCCGCGGGATCAAGGGACCGCGCCTTTGCGGGTGGAGATTCCTGCGCCGCTCAACGCGCTCGTGGCCGTCGCGGAGGATCGACTGGCGGTGGGTGGGGCCGACGGAAAGCTGCGCCTGATCGACCGCAGCGGCGCCGTTCTCATCGAAACGCAGATTTCGTCCGGTCCGCTCATCGCCCTCGCTGTGTCACCCGACGGAAAGCGCATCGCTGCCGCGGCTGTCGGTGATTCCATTCGGTTGCTCGACGCGAAAGATCTCTCCCCGCTTCGCACGCTCGACACATCGGGCGTACCGGTCTGGTCGCTCGCCTTCACGGCAGAGGGCAGGACGCTTCTGGCTGGCGGCGCCGATCGGCTGGTACGCGAGTGGGATGTGCAATCGGGAGAGCGCCTCGGGTCGAGCGTGGCCGCTGAAACCGATCTCATGGCTCGGTATGCCGGCAATCCGGACGCGCAGGTTTTCCGCGCCTGCATCGCATGCCACACACTCGATCCGGATGACGGCAATCGTGCCGGCCCGACGCTGCACGGCATTTTTGGCCGGCGCATCGCTTCGGTGCCAGGCTACCACTACTCGCCCGCCTTTCGGGAGATGGACATAGTCTGGACGCCGGAGACCGTGTCGAAGCTGTTCGAGCTTGGCCCCAGCAAATACACGCCGGGCACCAAGATGCCCGAGCAGAGGATCAGCAATCCCGAGGATCGTGCGGCGCTGATCCGCTTCCTTCAGGCCGAGACCCGCAGCGACTGAGCCTCACACCGGCTTGGTGTCGGGTTTCTCGTGCTCCCGCAGATAATCCTCCGTCGTTCGTGGCGCCGGGCGGGCTGGAGCTTGGTACGGGTCGAAACCTTCGTTCATGACAGCATCGACACGGCAATTGTCGCACATCCGCACCAGTTCCAGCCGCCGCGCGTTCTCCCCCGCGAACATCCAGTGCTTGCCTTCGAGCTTGGCGACGATCCGTTCGACCGTGCTCCTGGTGCCGAACGGCTTGCCGCAACGGACGCACTCGTAGGGCTCTTCTTCCTTGATCGCCTGGCGCGGTGCGCTCCATGCGGGAAAATCCACCCGCGGCGCGAGGGTGATCACCTTCTCAGGACAGGTCGCCGCACAGAGGCCGCATTGGACGCAGGCGCTCTCGGAGAAATACAATGCGGGATGATCCTCGCTGTCGGAGAGCGCGCCGGTCGGGCAGGCCGATACGCAGGAGAGGCAGAGCGTGCAGCCTTCGACATTGACGTCGAGCCCCCCGAACGGCGCTGCCGCCGGCAACACCACGCGGTCGACCGGCGTCGGCGCGGCGCGATGCAGTTCGGACATCGTGCTTCTCAGCAGGCTGCGCTTGTCGCCGAGCGGCAGAAAGGTCGCCGGCTTCCGCGCGTTGGAGCCCGGCTTCACCTGATCGAGCGCCGATCTCAGGATATCCGGGTCGTCGGCTTCGATCACCCCGCAGATTTCCGCGCCGTAGCCGAGCGAATTTCCAAGAAGGTTCGCGATGGTGACGTTCCTGCCAACCCCGGTGAGATCGTGCTTCGGCCGCGCCGAACAGAGCGCCCTCACCGCGACGGCGCCCCAGGCCACCGGCGCCGTCCAGGCTTCCACCCCCAACTGCGTGATCTCGTTCACCGCCACTGGAAGGACGTTCGCCGGCAGCCCCGGACCGAAGCGCGCAAGGGCATCGATGAGCGCCTCGCCATGGTCGACATCGTGGAACAGCACGATCGGCTCGTGGCCGCCTGCTTCCCGATAGGTGACCAGCAGCGTACGCAGGCGCCGCAGCAGCGCCTCGGCATCCGGGAAGGCATATGCGGCGGCGCCGGTCGGACAGGCCGCCGCGCAACTGCCGCAGCCGGCACAGATTTCCGCGTCGATGGCGACGTGGTCGCCCGCTGGCGCAATCGCACCGGTCGGACACAGGTCGAGGCAGCGCGTGCACCCGGTGATGCGCGAGCGCGAATGGGCGCACAGATCGGCGGAGAAATTGACGTAGCGCGGCTTGTCGAATTCCCCGACGAGACGGGCCGCTTTGGCAATCGCGGCGGTGACTCCGGCACGGTCGGCAGGATCCGCCTTGAGATAGCCCTCGCGCAGGTCGTGGGCCGGAAAAAGGGGCATGCCGCCGGAAAGGTCGAGAATGACGTCCGCCTTCGAGACCGCACCGTCGCGTGAGGGCCCGAAGCGCAGACGGTCGCGCGAAGAGGGCGCCGGCACCGCGAAATCGTCGACCGTCAGTTCGAAGGCGCCGAGATGACCCCGCGCATTCCGGATCGTGCCCTGCACGACGGGGAAATCCCAGACGCGGTTGGGTGCAACTTCGTCCGGTCGCGTCAGCACGACGGTGACGTCCAGTTCGTCGGCGAGTTGCCGGCCGGCCTCGATCGCCGCCTCGTCGCGGCCGTAGACCAGCACCACGCCGTTGCTCGTGAGTGTGACGAGCGCTGGCGGCGCGACCGGCTCCGCCGCCATTGCGACGAGTGCTGCGGCCTTCGCGCCGGCGGACGCGGCCTCCCGCGACCAGCCTGCCGTCTCGCGGATGTTCGCGAAAGCGAGATCGCCCGAGAAGCCGATGTCCTCCGCGACCTCTCGGAAAAGCGGCGCCTGCTGCGTGCAGGCTATCGTGACAGCTTCACCCGCGCTCAATGCGCTTCGGACGCGATCGAGTTCGGCGCCGCAGAGCTGATCCCCAGACTGGATCTGAGCGTTTTTGCATCCACGGGCCACGCTGTCGCCAAATCCAGGCATGCTCCGCTCACAGGAGCAGACGAACACCTTGCGCGGTTTGTCCAGGCTCATTGCGCCTCCCCGCGGCGCGACACCGCCCGCTGCGGTAGCGCCTTCACTTTAGAAGCATTATAAGGACAATACGGCCGCCGTCATCAGAAATGGACCGGCATCATGTCCCAGTGCGCTTCGGTCATCGACCGCGCCCTCGATCTGCCCCCGCCCTACAGCCTCGTTGTCCTGCGAGAGGCCGGCGACGCTTTCGCGCACGCCTGCGCCATTGCCGGCGAGCAGGGCGCCGGGGCGATGGTCTGGGTGCGACGCTTTGATGTGGCCGAATTCGCCGTCGTTCTGGAGCCGGAAGAGGCGTTCGCACATTCGCGCCTGGCAATCTATGCCGGCATGAGCGCGCTGGCCGACGCGCTTACTGCGCTTGCGCCGCCGTCGCGGCCGGTCACCTTCGACTGGCCCGACGCGATCCGTGTCGACGGGGTTCTCGTGGGCGGCGGGCGGTTGGGCTGGCCCGAGGGAACGCGCGACGACGAGACGCCGGCTTGGCTCGTCTTCTCGGCCATGATCCGCACCGCGGTCGTCGACACTCACGAGCCGGGCCTGCGGCCGCTGCTCGGCGCGCTCGACGAACTGGGCTTCGAAAGCGCCGATTCCGGCGAGATCATCGCCAGCTTCTCCCGCCATCTGATGACCGCGTTCGATGAATGGAGCGACGCCGGTTTCGCACCCCTCGCCAGGCGGTGGCTCGACCGCGTGTCGCCAAGCGGCCAGAATGTCCGGATCGCCGACAACGGCGACCTGCTGCTTTCAGGGTTCGAAAGACAAAGCCTGGCGGAGGCTCTTGCGTCGCCCACCTGGTTTGATCCCGCGACTGGAATGCCATGGCTCTGAAGCTGCCGCGTACGATCCGTCTCGATCCTTCGGATACCTTCGTCTATGCCCGTGCCGCGGAACCCGGCGAGTGGGCCGTTACCGGCACCTTCCTGTTCTTCGGCGCCGATGTCGAAAACCTCTCCGGCAAGGAACGGCAGGCGTTCCGCGGGGGCTTCCTGGGCGTCGAGAGCTTCGGCTGGTCCACGCTCGTCGTCGTGACCGAGGCTACCGCGGAGGAGCGCGCGGCTGCGGTCGAAAGACTCGCCGAGCAACTCGTCGCGCGTTGCGGAGCGCCCGGCATGGAGGCCGCGCGCCCGGCTGCCGAGGAAGAAATCGCCTTCGTTCAGTCCCTTTGCGACCACCCGCCAAACACCCTGCTTGCCCTTCACCGCGCAGACGAGGAGGCGGGTATTAGGGAGTCGTTCCGCACTCTCCACCAGAAGGTAAGCCGGCTCGATCCGGCAAGGGCATTTCGCGTCATCGAGATCGATGAGGAGGACGGGCCGGCGGAAGAAGTCGATATCCGGGCGCTGGCAGGGAGACAAACGTGAAGGACTTCTGGGTTTCTTCGGGTCACCACCTCCTCGACCGAGACGAGGCAGGACGGCTGACGGTGACCGATGCCTTCCTCAAGGCCTATCTCGCCCGCCCCGAGCTTGTTCCTCCGGAATCGGCCTGCGAGGCGGAACTGCGCCTGCATCATGACCTCCTGATGCACCATCCGCGCCGGCCGGTCGGGCCGGACGAGATCGCCGCCATGCAGGATCCGGATGCGCGGGAGAACTGGGAGTTCATGATGGCCTTCCGCGACCGCCTCCTGACCGCACCCTCCCTGGAGGCCGCCTATCTCAGGCTGGCGCGCAGTTCGGCCGCCGACACTCCCCCGCTCTTCATGAACCAGCTTGCGCAGGTGGTGCTGCGAAATGCGCTCGATGGCGAGAACGATCCCTTCGTGCTGCGTGCGGCCGAGTTGTTCTACCGTGCGCAGCGGGTAACCTTCCACGAAGGAGCGCTGCTGCTCGCCGACGCGGAAACCATAGAAGTTCATGAGCAGAACCGTCACGCCTCCCCCCTTCTGAGCATGCTTGGCGGACCAGCCGTCACCGAGCTCGAAATCCTCGAGGAGGAGAATGCCGACAGCTATTTCGAGAGGAGTGATACCTTCGACACGGTGCTCAGTCTCGGCGGCGCCGACAGCCCGACGAGGCGCGGCCTCGCCGCCGCGATGGAGGCCTGGATACGCCACCTGCTCGCTGTTGAGGTGACGATCGAGCCGGTCGAGCGGATCGAGGACGACAACTGGGCATGGTTCGTCGGCCTGGACACCGAGGCGACGCGCATCGGCAACGCGTTGTGGACGGGCAAGGACCTTGACCCCGAGGCAGGGGAGCGCATCATAGCATTGTTCCGGCTCGGCTTTTCCGACATCGGCGAAGTCATGCCGGAAGTGGGTGCGCGGCCGATCTGGCTGATCATGGCAGTGGCGCCCGATCGGACGATCCGCATGAAGCCGCAGAATCTCATCGCCGGTCTGCCGCTGCGCGCCGCGGGGCCGGCGAACTAGAGGATTTCGGATTGATTCGGGAAACAGTCGAAGTCGGTGTCGTCGTGGAGCGGCGGGCTCTGAAGAATCCCTGGGTCGATCACGCCTGGGTGCCCGTGGCCGTGCTCGTCGGCGTACCGGCGGCCGCACCTTGGACGGCACTCCATGAAACCACCGAGGTGACCCGCTATTATGCGGGAAAGGTGGAGCTCGAATTCTTCGGAACGGACACGACCATGTACAGGGAGAATCTTCGTTCTCAGCAACCGAGCCTATGGGTGTCACTCCGGCACACGGATGCGCCTCCCGGGGTCGTGCTGCACCTGGTGACCGCTGATCCCTCCGATGCCGAGTCGCTGACGGAGACCGGTACGGATATCATCGAGGCTGTGTCGATGCCCGTTGAGGTACAGCAGCGGCTGGCCGCCTTCGTGGAGGCCCACCACGTCGAACGCCCCTTCGTCAAACGCAAGCGCGATCCAGCGAATCCCGAGGCGTTGGCAAGACGGGAGCCCAGTTCGCAGCGGAGGGAGGACGCGGAATGAGCGGCGGAAACGATAGTTTTCTCGCCCGCTGGTCGCGCCGCAAACTGGCTCCTCAGACGAGCGAGGCTCAGGCGCCGGAGGAAAGAGAGCACCCGCTTGACGAGGCCGCTACGGAGAGTGACGCAAACGTTCTCATCCCGCGATCGAATATCCCTGAACCGGAAGCGCCGGAGACCGAAGCGGCTGAACCCGCAGAGCCCCTCCCCCGCATCGAAGATCTGACTGCCGAAAGCGATCTATCCGCCTTCCTGAGGAAGGGCGTACCCTTGGCGCTGAGGAGCGCCGCGATGCGCAAGATGTGGTCGCTCGATCCGGGAATCCGCGATTATGTCGGTCCCGCCGAATATGCCTGGGACTTCAACCAGCCGGGCTCGATGGCAGGGTTCGGCCCGCTCGACGCTAAGGAGACAGTGGTGGGGTTCCTGTCGAGGACGGCTCGCGCGATCGGAACAGACACAGAAGAATCAGCTGAGTTTGCCCGGACGCAGCCATCCGACGATGTGCCGCCCGAGCAGGCGAGCGTTGCGTCGGACGGCGTCGCTGATCCCGACCCAGCAGAGATTTCCCCAACAACCGAGCCGATTGCATCGCGCCCACCAGATGCTTCGCCGGATGCAACCGCGGCCGCCTCAGGCGAGACCGAACCGGCCACGCCCTCGCAATTTTCCGACCCGGACAAGCCTTCGCAGGCTCCCGAACCCCTCACCCGGCCGCGCCACGGTGGCGCGATGCCGCGCTGACGCGGCTCATGCCAGGAACCGGACCATTGTTAGCCGGTTTAAGCTGTTGCAATCGTTTCAGGTAGGGCTACTATGAGCCACCCAATCTTGGGCAGCACGGTCGAGGTCAGACGATGAACTCAGACTTGCCCCTGGACCAGGCGCATGGATCGTCAGACGGAGCGGATGCTTCGATCTTCGGCGCGGGGGCTGCTGATCTTATCGACCTCGACCAAGCCCGCGCGGACGAGTACGCCCTCCTCGCCTCGCTGCTGCTCACCCCGCCCGATGCCGACTTCCTCGCCCGCCTTGCCTTCCTGCAGGACAGCAGCGACACGCCGCTCGGCCGTGCTCACGCCGCTCTCGGACAGGCGGCTGGTTCTGCTTCCGCCGATGCGGTCGGTCGGGAATACTCCGACCTGTTCATCGGTGTCGCCCGCGGGGAGCTTCTCCCCTACGCGTCATACTACCTGACCGGCTTCCTCAACGAACGGCCGCTTGCGCGTCTGCGCGGGGACATGATGCGCCTCGGCATCGAATGCGCCGACGGCCATTCCGACCCCGAGGATCACCTCGGTACGCTTTGCGAAATGATGAGCGGCTTTGCCGGCAAACACTTCGTGGTTCCTGCCGGCGAGGAACAGGATTTCTTCGAAAGGCACGTCGCGCCTTGGGCCGGTCGCTTCTTCGCCGATCTGGAAAGCGCGACAGCCGCAAAATTCTACCGAGCTGTCGGCACGGTCGGGCGGCTCTTCATCGAGATCGAGAACGAGGCCTTCGCCATGGAGACGCGGCGGAGCGCATAGAACCGAAAGACACCGCCAGGTGAAAGCCTGGACACAAAGGGAGGACGGAAGATGCACGACAAGCGACCGACGGAACTCAGCCGGCGCAACTTCCTCCGAGCGTTCGGCGGTGCCTCCACTACCGCTGTAGCGGCCGTGGCGCTCACTCCGGGCGAGGCGCAGGCCTACAACCCCGGCCAGGAGGAGGCGCGGGCCCGCTATCGAGAGACGGATCACGTCAAGGCCTTCTACCGCGTGAACGGCTATCCCAAGAAGAAGTGAGGGCGCCATGCTGACGAAGCGCAAGAGCGGGCAAGCGAGCCGCACGAAACTTCGGGGTCTGATGGGGAGCGCCGTGTCGGCTCCCATGGACCGTCGAACCTTCCTTCAGCGCTCCGGCCTCGCCGTCGGCGGCATGGCGGCACTCGGCACCTTCCAGTTCGGCACGGTCAAGAAGGCCGCCGCGATCAGCCCGCCTCAGCCGGGCGTGCCAATCGAGCTGAAGAAGAACATCTGCACGCATTGCTCGGTTGGGTGTACCGTCACCGCCCAAGTCCAGAACGGCGTATGGACCGGTCAGGAACCGTCCTGGGACAGCCCATTCAACCGTGGCTCGCATTGCGCCAAGGGGGCCAGCGTGCGCGAACTGGTGCACAGCGACCGCCGCCTGAAGTACCCCATGAAGCTCGTCGGCGGGCGATGGGAGCGCACGTCCTGGGATGAAGCTATCAACGGCATCGGCGACAAGCTTCTCGAAATTCGTGAGAAGTCCGGGCCGGAATCCGTCTACTGGATGGGATCGGCGAAGTTCTCCAACGAGGGGACTTATCTTTTCCGCAAGCTCGCCGCCTTGTGGGGAACGAACAATCAGGACCACCAGGCCCGCATCTGCCATTCGACGACAGTCGCCGGCGTAGCCAATACCTGGGGCTACGGCGCAATGACCAACTCGTACAACGATATCCGAAACTCCAAGACGATGCTCATCCTGGGCGGGAACCCGGCCGAGGCGCATCCGGTCGCGATGCAGCACCTGCTCGAGGGCAAGGAACTCAACAACGCCAACCTCATCGTCATGGACCCGCGCTTCACCCGCACGGCCGCCCACGCTACGGAATACGTCCGGTTTCGGTCCGGCACGGACATCGCGCTCATCTGGGGCATGCTCTGGCACATCTTCGAGAACGGCTGGGAGGACAAGGAATTCATCGCCCAGCGCGTCTACGGGATGGACGAGGTCCGCAAGGAGGTCGCGAAGTACACGCCTGACGAGGTGGAAACGATCACCGGCGTTCCCGGCGATCAGCTCAAGCGCATCGCCGAGACGTTCGCGACGCAGAAGCCGGCAACGATTATCTGGTGCATGGGCCAGACACACCACACGGTTGGAACGGCCAATACGCGGGCAAGCTGCATCCTGTGCCTCGCCACCGGCAATATCGGCAAGCCCGGCACCGGCGCGAACATCTTCCGTGGCCACGACAACGTGCAGGGGGCGACGGATATCGGGCTCGATGTGGTCACCCTGCCCTTCTACTACGGTCTGACCGAGGGCGCCTGGAAGCATTGGGCGCGGGTCTGGGAGATTCCTTACCAGGACCTGCTGGGCCAGTTCAGCTCCAAGGAACTGATGGAGACGCCCGGCATACCGCTGACCCGGTGGTTCGACTCGGTTTCGCTGCCGAAGGAAGACGTCCAGCAACCCGACGTAACGCGGGCGATGTTCGTCCAGGGCCATGCCAGCAACAGTATCACCCGCATACCCGAGTCCATGAAAGGTCTGGCCGGCCTGGAACTGCTCGTCATCGCGGACCCGCATCCGACGACCTGGGCATCATTGGCGGTGCAGGCCGGGCGCAAGGAGAACACCTACCTCCTGCCGGTCTGCACTCAGTTCGAGACATCGGGGTCGCGCGTTGCCTCCAACCGCGCCCTCCAGTGGGGCGAACAGATCGTCAAGCCGAGCTTCGAGCAGAAGGACGACTATCAGGTCCTCTATCTCCTTTCGAAGAAGCTCGGCCTCGCCGACTGGATGTTCAAGAGGATCGCCGTCGAGGGCGACCGCCCGGTACCCGAGGACATATTGCGCGAGATGAACCGCGGAAGCTGGTCGACCGGCTATTGCGGACAGTCACCCGAGCGGCTCAAGGCGCACATGAAGAACCAGGCGAAGTTCGATCTGGTGACTTTGCGCGCCCCCAAGGATGATCCGGAGGTCGGCGGCGACTATTACGGCCTGCCATGGCCGTGCTGGGGAAAGCCGGAGATCCGCCATCCCGGAACCGCCAATCTCTACAGCACCGGCTTGCATGTGATGGA
>NZ_JABVCF010000019.1 GCF_014595955.1 Pseudaminobacter soli (ex Zhang et al. 2022) | reverse complement strand
GGCGCGTCCGGATTGACCTTGGCGAGCGCGATCTCCGGCAGCACCGTGTGGTTGGAGAAGGTCGAGCAGCCCATGTAATGGAAGATCTTCTCGCCTCCGACGGAGAAGCGCGAGGTGCCGTCGGGCATCACGCCCTGACCCTGAGTGGCGCGGATGGCGGTGCACAGATTGGTCTTGCGCGACAGGCAGGACGGGCAGGACCGGCATTCGGGCGTATAGAGCGGGATGACGTGGTCACCCTTCTTCAGGCTGGTAACGCCAGGGCCGACATCGACGACGACGCCAGCGCCCTCATGGCCCAAAATGGCGGGAAAGATGCCTTCCGGGTCGGCACCCGACAGCGTGAATTCGTCGGTGTGGCAGATGCCGGTCGCCTTGACCTCGACCAGGACCTCGCCCTCGCGCGGCCCTTCGAGGTCCACCTCCATGATCTCGAGCGGCTTTCCGGCGGCAACAGCGACGGCGGCACGGGTTTTCATGTGTATTTTTTCTCCAAGCAAGGATCGTTGCAAGCATCGCCCTAAGCGCGGACGTTCGAACCGGTGCTCGTCTCTGTCCGGCTCCAGAAATCCACTCTGCAGGCGATCGGTCCCAGGCTGCAGGTGATTTCGAATGCGTCAATCAGCGCCTCCGGTCCCTCCAGCGAAGCAACGACGGTGTCGCACCGCTGCTCGATCACCCCCCGCAGAGCGAGGCGACTCGCACGCTCCCTGGCGAACTCCACAAACGGCTGACCCAATGCCCCGACAAAGCAGATCGCGACCGCCTGCTCCTGCGCGCCGCCTTGTCCGAGACTGCCAGTTGAATATTCCATTTCGCACAACCGGTTCGGCGCGGCCGAAGCAATCTCCGGCCGCGCCTGTCGAGCCTATTTGGGAAGCGTGCCGTCGAGCCCTTCGACCAGCCAGTTCATGGCGAAGATTTCGGGATCGGGCAGATTGGCGCCCTCCTCTACGCGGACCGTCCCTTGCTGATCACGCAGAGGGCCGGCGAAGACATGCGTCTTGCCGCTCATCAGATCGGCTTCGGCCTGCTTGATCTGCGCCATCTGCTCTTCGGTGAGCGCCTTGTTCCAGGCCACGACCTTGACCGTCCCATCGGCGAGCCCGCCGCGGAAGTCCGTGCCATTGAAGGAGCCGTTCAGCATGTCCTCGACATTCTTGACGAAATAGCCTGACCAGTCATCGGTGACGGAAGCCAGAACGGCATCAGGCCCATGGGCGCTCATGTCCGAATTGGTGTTGACCACATATACGCCCTGCGCCTGGGCGACGTTCACCACCGAAGGCGTGTCCTGATGCAGCGAGAAAAGAACATCGGCCCCCTGAGAGATCAGTGCCCTGGCCGCTTCCTGCTCCTTCGGCGGATCGAACCAGGTATTCAGCCAGACAATCTTGATCTTGAGGTCTGGATTGACCTTCCGCGCCGCGAGAGCAATCGCGTTCACCTCCGCGACCACCTCGGGGATGGCGAAGGCGCCGACAATGCCGATCGTGTTGGTCTTGGTCACCATCGCGGCGGCCAAGCCACCGAGGTAGAAGCCCTCATAGTTGCGCGCCGTGAAGGTCCCGAAATTGGCCGACTGCTTGAACCCGCTCGCGTGCAGGAAGGCGACGTCCGGCTTCTGCCTGGCAAGCCTCAGTCCGTCGTTCATATAGCCGAACGAGCCGAGAACCACGAATTTGGCCCCGTCCGTAACCAGCTGATTCATGACGCGCGCGGCATCCGGTCCCTCGGGAATGTTCTCGACCGCCCGCGTTTTGACCTTGTCTCCGAGTTTCTTTTCCACCGCCTCGCGGCCGAGATCCAGCTGTTTGGCCCAGCCGACATCCGCAACCGGAGCGGGGTAGATGAAGCCGATCGTGACCGGCTCGGCCTGCGCCACCCCGACAGACAGCGCCGCGCAGGCGGCAAGCGCCCACTTAAGTATCTTGTTTCGCAAGAGATTCCTCCTCCTGAAATTTCAGTTCCATGATCTTATTGGGCTCCGTTGTAGACGCGCCCGAGTGAGACGGGAGCGTTGAGACGGATCCGTTTTCCATCCATCGACAAGAGAGCGATCGCTATGATCGTGGCGATGTAGGGAATGCTGGTCAGAAGCTGCGACGGCGCAGCGATGCCGGCGCTCTGCACCAGCAGCTCGGCGATTGTCGCTGCGCCGAAAAGATAGGCGCCGATGACCACCCGCTCGACGCGCCACATCGCGAACACCACCAGTGCGACGACGATCCAGCCACGGCCGGCGATCATTCCGTCCGACCACAGGGTCGTTGACGCCACTGAGATGAAGGCTCCGGCAATTCCGGCGAACAGACCGCCGGTGACAACGGCGAGAAAGCGGATGCCCACCACATCGTAGCCGACCGCATGGGCCGATTCCGGCGACTCGCCGACCGCGCGGATGACGAGCCCGACCTTCGAGTGCTTGAACATCCACCACAGCGCGGCGGCCAGAAGCGGCGCCAGATAGACGAGCAGCGGCTGGTTGAAGAGTCCGGGCCCGATGATCGGAATGTCCGAAAGCAGCGGCAACGGAACCCGCGCCATCGGAGGTACCGTCATGCTCTCGTAAGGCTTGCCTATCAGGCCGGCGAGGCCGACTCCGAGGATGCCTACTGCGATGCCGGTCGCAACCTGGTTGCCGAGGGTAACAAGCACGACGAAGGCAAAGATCGCGGCCAGCCCGGCCGAAGCCAGACCTCCAGCCAGGATCGCCAGCCAGTGACTTCCGGATTCGGCAACGACGATGAAGCCGATGGCTGCCCCGAGCGCCATCATCCCTTCGACGCTGAGATTGAGCACGCCCGATTTCTCGGCGATCAGTTCACCCAGCGCCGCGATCAACAGCGGCGTCGCCGCGAGGACCGTGCCGGAGAGAAGAAAAGCCAGCCAGTCCATCAGCTTACCGCCATCGTGCTGATCGCGCGCCTAGGCCGGACCCGATAGTCCACGAACAGGCGTGCGGCGATATATGTGATCAAGAGGATTCCCTGCAGGACCGAATTCACCGCGTAGGGAACACCGGCCGAAGCCTGGGCTATATCGCCACCCACATAGATCACCGCCATGAAGAAGGCGGCGAACAGAATGCCTATGGCGTTCAGCCCACCGAGGAAGGCGACGATGATTGCCGCAAAGCCATAGCCCGGCGAAACCACGCGCTGAAGCTGTCCGAGGGGGCCGGCCACCTCGAAGACACCGGCCATTCCGGCTGCGGCTCCGCCGATCAGCAGGCTGAGCCACACCGCGCGCTTTTCGCTGAAACCGGCATAGCGCGCGGCGTGGGGCGCCACGCCGCCCACCTGCAGCTTGTAGCCGACCATGCTGCGCTCGACGAAGAACCAGGCCACGAGCGAGAGGCCGATCGCCACGAAAAGCCCTGCATTCACCCTCGCGCCGCCGAACAGCGTCGGCAGCATGGCGACGTCTGGAAACAAGGCCGACTGCGGGAAATTGAAGCCGAACGGATCGCGCAGCGGTCCAGCCACCAGATAGTAGAGCAGCTGCAACGCGATGCTGTTCAGCATCAGCGTCACCAATATCTCATTGGCATTGAACCGCGTCCGCAGCGCCGCGGCTATGGCAGCCCACGCCATTCCGCAACACGTGCCGACCACGATCATCGCCGGAAGCATCAGGACATTCTGGCTGTCGTTGAACCAGATCGGCAGCAGGCTGCCGCCGATGGCGCCGAGAATGAGCTGCCCCTCCGCCCCGATGTTCCAGATCTTGGCGCGAAAACCGATGGCCAGGCCCTGCGCGATCAGCAGCAGCGGCGTTGCCTTTAGGAGCACTTCACTCACGTTGAACGCAGTCGAGAGCGGCGCAATGAAGAGCTGATAGAGCGCCTTGCCGGGCTCAACGCCGAGAAACGACATCAGCACAAGTCCGCTGACCACGGTAACGATCACCGCCGCCAAAGGAGCGATGATCGGCACGAGACGGGAATTGCTCGTTCGCGCGTCTATGATCCAGGGCATTCGCATCACGCAGCTACCGCCTCTGAATCAATCCGCTGCTGAAGGAAGCCGCCGGTCATGTATTCGCCGACCAGCGAGGAATTGGCGTCTGCCCTGTCGACCGAGGGAGAAAGGCGCCCGCGGAAAAGCACCTGCAGCCTGTCTGCGACCTCGAAAAGCTCTTCGAGTTCATCACTGATGACAAGGATTGCCACGCCGCTGTCGCGCAGCCTGATCAGCTCCTGTCTGATGGCGGCAGCCGCACCGATATCCACCCCCCAGGTCGGCTGCGACGCAATCAGAATCTTCGGCTGAAGCCTGATTTCCCTGCCAACGATGAATTTCTGCAGGTTGCCGCCGGACAGGCTGCGCGCCTCCGCCGCCGCACCCGAGCAGCGGACATTCATGGCAGAGATGCAGTGTTCGGTGAATGCGCGGGCATCGCGGCGAGCTATCAGACCTTTCTGGACCATTCCCAGCGGATGGGCAGTCAGCAACGCGTTCTGGACCAGGGTCATTTCCGGCACAGCGCCGCGTCCGTTACGCTCTTCCGGAACGAAGGAGAGGCCGAGCTTTCGCCGCTGTCCTGGGCCGAGATCGCCACAGGACTCGCCGTTGATCCTCACCCGATCGCGCTCGGCCCTCGAAAGCGATGTCTCGCCCGAAAGGATTGCAGCCAATTCCTTTTGTCCGTTACCGGAAACGCCAGCAATGCCCACGATCTCGCCGGGATGGAGCACCAGGTCGATCCCCTCGAGCCGGGTACCGAACGGATCCTCCGGTTCATGCGTCAGCGCACGGATTTCCAGAGCTGGACGTTTACCGGGTTTAGCGGGCGTGCGGCTTGGCTGAGGAATCTCGCGGCCGATCATGAGTTCGGCCAGGCTGCGGTTCGTCTGGGTCGCCACATCGACGGCTGCAACCACCTTGCCGGCCCGCATGATCGTGGCGCGATGGCAAAGCGCCCGGATCTCTTCCAGCTTGTGGCTGATAAACAGGACAGCACAGCCATCCTCGGCGAGCTTTCGGATGGTATCGAACAGAGGCGGGATGCCGCTCGGCGGCAATACCGAGGTCGGCTCGTCCATGATTATCAGCTTCGGCTGCTGCAGCAGACAGCGAATGATCTCGGCGCGCTGCCGCTGACCGACGGAGAGCGAATGGACCATCGCCGAGGGATCGACCGGTAGTCCGAAGCGATTTCCGATTTCAGCGATGCGTGGGCTGAGTTTTGCCGCCGACTGCGACGTCGAAAGCGAAATATTCTCAGCGACCGTCAGGGTCTCGAACAGCGAAAAATGCTGGAAGACCATGCCGATGCCAAGGCTGCGCGCCTGTGCGGGATTGCGCATCAAGACATCTTCGCCTTGCCAGCGGATGCGGCCTGAATCCGGCGCAAGAACGCCATAGATCATCTTCATCAAGGTGCTCTTGCCGGCACCGTTCTCGCCGAGGATGGCGTGGATCTCTCCCGGAGCGATGCTTAGCGAAATGTCGTCATTTGCCACCGTGGTCGCAAAAGACTTCGTCACACCGGCAAGTTCGAGCAGCGGCGGCGCGCAACTGGCACCTGCGCCAGACTTAGATCCGATTAGCTCGGTCTTCACTCAGTTTCCTCCCATCCGCGGTAAGCGCAGCCTTCTCCCCACCGGTTGCGCGCCGTCAAGAATGCCCGTTCACATATCGAGCACCAGAAGCTTCGACTTCGAGCGTGAAACGCAAGGGGTCATCAAGCGGCCCGCTTCACGTTCGTCGTCGGTGAGATAAAGGTCGTTGTGTTCCGGCTCACCCTCGATGACGGGCGTAAGGCAGGTACCGCAGACGCCCTGCTCGCAGCTCGTCTTGATCTCGATGCCGGCTTCGCGCAACACGTCGATGATTGCCTTGTCCGAAGGGACGACCAACTCGATCCCGCGCTTGGCAAGTCGGACCACGAACTCATCCGCACCCGGGAGCAACCGGGGAGGCTCGGCCGAGAAATGCTCAAGAATCACGGATTCGCCCGGCCAGCCCGCAGTGGCCGCGCAATTGCGCACCACGTCCATGAAAGGATTGGGGCCGCACAGATAGATCAGGTCGCCCTGCCTCGGCGCTCGCAGGATTTCCTCCAGCACATCATTCAGCAACGGCGGGACGAGCCCGAAATGGTAGGCGACACGACTGGACCAGGAGCTCTCGGTGATGAGGTCGCGAAACGCCAACTCGCTGTTGGAGCGGGCGAAATAATGGAGCTCGAATTCTGCGTCTCTCGCGGCCAGCGCCTGTGCCATGCTGAGGAGCGGCGTGACGCCGATGCCTCCAGCAAGCAGGACGCTACGGCCCGGATTGGCGCGAAGCGCAAAGTTGTTCTTCGGCCGGCTGATCCTGACGACCGAACCTTCCTGCAGATTGCTGTGCATGGCGCTTGAGCCGCCGCGGCCGTTCTGCTCGCGCTTGACGCCGAGCAGGTATCGACTGCGGTCGGCCGGGTCGTTGACTAGCGAATATTGCCGGCTGAATCCCGGGATCGGATAGACGTCGATATGCGCGCCGGCCTCGAATTCCGGCAGCGGTCCGGCTGAGGTCGGCTCCAGGACGAAGCTCCGGATCTCGGAGGTTTCCGAGCATACCCGGCGGACCCTCACTTCCAGTTCGCCATCGGACATCAGACGTACTCCGGGACGCCAGACATGGCGTGGAAGCGCGGCAGGCGACGGAAATTGCGCATCCAGTTGCGAAGCGCGGGATAGTCCTCATGGCCGATGCCGCCGTCACCGGAGAGCGCGACATAGGGGAAGCAGGCGATGTCGGCGATGGTCGGATGGTCGCCGACGATCCACTTGGCGCCCTCAATCTCTCGCAGTGTCATATGATCGTCGAGGATGCGAAACGCGGCATGCGCGCTTGCACGGGCGGCATTGATGTCGAGCTTATAGCCGAGCGCGTCATGGAGGCGGGCCGCCGAGGCGGACATCAGTTCGCCGCCCGCAAACATCACCCACATCATCACCGCTCCGAAGTGCCGCTCGTCGCGCGGCAGCCAGCGGCCCGAACCATCGTACTTATTGGCCAGATGACAGAGAATCGCCTGCGCATCGCGCAGTTGCAGGCCATCATCCTCCAGCGCAGGAATCTGCCCGAGTGGGTTGATCTGCAGAAAGTCCAGCGATTTGTGCTGGCGCCCCGGATAAAAATCGATTTGCTGCTTTTCGTAGTGAAGGTCCAGGAAATGGAGAAGCAACCGCACCTTGTAGCAGCTTCCCGAGAGCGAATAGTCGTAGAGCTTGATGGTCATCGCTTCAGGCTGCCTGCTTTTCATAGATGCCGAATTTGATGTTCATCGCCTTCAGCCAGCGGCGGTAGGCGATGGAGCTTGCATCGGCGCGCGTCGGCAGCTCATAGGTCGGATCGAGCGGCAGCAGCGCCGGCCGCTGGTTTTCGAGGATCACTCGGTCCTGGAGAAAAATGCTCTGCTGGAAATCAATGAGGTCGGCCGTCGAACTGTTTTCGTCAACGATCGCCATCGGCATATAGGCCAGGCACTCCGTCTCACCCTTCGGCTGGATGAAGACGCAGATCGCGTCGTTACGGGTCGGATCGCAGTGGACGTTCTTGTAGAGCATGACGCTGAACGGCGACATTACGCGGTAGACATATTGGGTCATCTGGCCGGTCGCCGAAGCCTTGGAAGCCGCCGGCTGGTAGAAGGTGCAGTCGATCGCCCAGATCTCGTCGACATCCTTGCGGTGCTCAGTCTTGTAGGCGAGCACCTCGGTGCGGTCCGGGGCACCGAGAATATCCGTGTGGATGAAGGAGAAATGAGCCATGTCGAGGAAATTCTCGACGAGGCGATAGGGGCTGGTGTTGACGCCGACACTGCCGCATCCGGTCACGCGCCGATCCGGCTCGTCGAACTCGGCAATCTCCGGTAGCGGTCGCTTCGCTTCGCCAAGCGTCGTGAAGATGCAGCAATAGCGCGTCTGTACCGGCAGTTGCCGACCGCTCGATCCATCTTCCGGCAGCGTCTCGACGCGATAGCAGTCGTCATCCGAGCGCGTGATACTAATCTTCTGGCCGAATATGACCGTGTCCATCTGGCCGCCGAGAGGAACCTGTCCAAGCCATCCGCAGGGGACCCACTCGTTCAACGCGACCGAATCCGTCGTCACAGCCATTGCTCTTCTCCCATTACGCCCGCTCGATGGTTGCGCGCAGCCGTTCCAGCCGTCTGGCGAGATCCGCGCGCCTGCCGGCTACCCCCTGGCCCTTGGCGACCGCGTGCAGCGCGGTCTTGCCGTCGCTGACCGGCTGCACGGCAAACAGGATCTCCAGGCCCGACCTGACGCGTACAAGCGCCGCACTGCCGCCGTTCATCCGCACCTCGGAGACATCGCCGAAATCGAATGAATGCAGCGCCTCCCTCACGACGCTCGCGGGCCGATCGACATAGATGCTGCGAACGGGCTCCCAACCTTCGTCAGCGCCGAAATCGGGCAGCGCCGCCGAGCCTGCACCCGATAGGTTGGTCCACACGATTCCGTATCGGCTCTCTGCCGGATAGGAGTTCGCGCAGATCGTCTTTGGCGGCGCCAGGTCCGGATGCGCCGGGATTTCCACGCACTGTCCATCTGTGCGGTAGGCCCAGCCATGGTAGATACACCGCAGAGTGTCGCCGCGCACGAAACCGAAGCTCAGGCGCATGCCGCGATGCGGGCAGCGATCCTCCCATACCCTCACCGGGCCATCTTCGCCGCGCCAAAGCGCAAGCGCCTGACCATCGAGAATCACCGGGTTGCTCGAAGCCGCCTGGACTTGCCGATCAAGGCCCACGCCCGTCCAGCGATCCTGTTCCAACGACACCACAGACCCTCCCCTGACCGATGCGGCGGACCTTACGGATCATTGACCCGAGGGCACAGACGGTTATTTTGAAACGAGCGTTCGAGATCTTTGAACAGGAGAAAGTCAGTGCAACTTGACGACGTGCTGGTGTTTCTCCAGATCGCTTCCAGCGGCTCGCTCACTGCCGCCTCCCGGGGCGCTGCCAAGCCGAAGGCGACCATCAGCCATCAGCTGAAACGCCTCGAAGACGAGATCGGCACGCCGCTCTTCGTCCGCTCGGCCAACCGCCTCGTGCTCAACGATGCTGGCCTGGACTTTCTCGAACACGCCAAGAACATTCGTCGCGCCTGCGAACGCGGGCTCGACGCGGCGCGGCGAAGCCGCAACGTAACCATCGGCACCATCCGTGTCGGCTCGGGAGGCGAATTCACATCCAATCTGATTGCGCCGCTGGTGCTTCATTTCGCCCGGCACCACCCGCAACTCAGGCTTGAAGTCATGGTGCTGCGCGGAGATGCGCTGCTCGGCTCCCGCGACAGCCTGGACTGCATTCTCTATCTAGGTGAGCCGCCAATGCCGCAGGTGTCGGAACTCACCGCCCGGCTCCTCGGAAGGTTTTCGTTCGGACTCTATGCGAGCAAGGGCTATCTCGAAAAACACGGCACGCCGTCCTCGCCCAATGAGCTCCGATCCCATGACCTGATCGGCTTCCACAATGGCGAGAACCTTACCCTTTGGGAGCTACAGCACGACGGAAAGGAATTCGCCGTTCAGCCGAATGCGCGCTTTCTCACCAACGATTACTGGGTGGCTAAGCTGGCGGCCATTCATGACCACGGCATCTGCTTCATGCCGCATTTCTTCGCAGGCCCGGAGGTGGAAGCCGGGATATTGAATGCCGTTCTTCCGGAATGGAAATCCCTGGACATCCCGATGTATGCCCTATTCTCCAGTCACCGTCTTGGAAGTCCTAACCTTCGCCTCCTGATCAGCTCTCTTTCTGACAATTTCGAAGACATTTTTTCATACCTGTACACTGCCGTTCGCAGCGATTCTCTCACAAAGCCTTGAGCCGGCTCATATCGTGTATGAGGCCGAGGACCAGGAAATTCGCCCACTCATCGTGACAGCGGGAAACCTAGCTGCAAGTCCGGGGCAGTGGCAAAATCGAACGCTGTAGCAGCGGTCTGAGACGCAGATGGGCCGATCTCCGCATTGAGGCGAACTCGCGGCAATTTGCCCGAGCGTGTCTGCTTTTGGTGCAAGGATGAGATTGATGGAATGACAGACATCGGGCGCCAAACTGCCATTCAGCTAGGCAGCCCCAGGGCCTCGTTTCATTCGCGTGGCAAGGGTGCCCCCGCGAATCCTGCTGCCGGGCAGCATGCCCACCCCCAGTTCAGGTTTCGCGCAAGGACTGCAGCGGGCGCGTCGATGGCCGGCAATTTGCTGGCTGTCTCAATGAGCCGGGGCAACAGTCTGCAATGCGTCGTCGACGGCTGCGGACATCTCCGGGAGGTTGAAGCCCCCATCGTGCCGCTGCCCATTGATGAAGAAGGTCGGGGTGCCGTTCACGCCACTCCGCACGCCGCCCATGAAGTCCGACTGGATCTTGTCGGCGTGTCGCGAGTGCTCGATGGAGTCGCGCAAACCCAGCTGAGACAGGCCGAGCGTTCCGGCGAGCGCGAACAGCAATTGGGGGCTAAGCCGATGATTATTCGCGAAGATGGCATCGTGCATCTCCCAGAAGCGGCCGTTTTCCCCGGCATATTCTGCCGTCTCCGCCGCAATGACGGCAAAGGGGTGCACCTCGACCAGCGGGAAGTGCCGATAGACTAGACGCAGCACCGAGCTGTAGCGCCCCTCCAGCATTCTGACGACCGGATGAGCCGCCGCGCAGTAGGGGCATTGATAATCCCCGTATTCCACCAGTGTGACGGCCGCATTCGCGGGGCCGCGAATGTGGTCATGCGGCCCTACCGGCACTCTGAGCTTCGACATGGTTCTTCTCCAGATCAGGCATCTGTTCGAGGGCGTCGAGTATCCCGTCCGCCCCTGGGTTGACGGCAACCGGCGACAGATAGCTCCAGGCGATTATTCCGTTCTCGTCGACGATGAAGAGCGCCCGAGCGCTCTCGCCACTGTCCTCCCGGTAGGCGCCGTAGGCACGGGAGACTTCGCCCTTCGGATGGAAGTCCGATAGCAACGGAAAGCGCAGGTTGCGATCGCGGGCAAAGGCCTGATGGCACCATACGCCATCCACCGATATGCCCAGCAGTGCGGCCCCTTTCTTCCGGAACTCGCCCAGAAGGTGGTTGTAGAGCGTCATCTGGTCCCCGCAGACAGGACTCCAGTCGGCAGGATAAAAGGCCAGGATGGCCCGTTGTCCGGCAAGCTCCGATAACGAAAGCGACTGGTCGGGCGTAACACGGAGCGTGAAGTCGGGCGCCTTGGTTCCGGAGGCAAGGATCGTTGACATGTCTTCCTCCATCCAGTTCAGGCCGGAGTGGCCGCGGCAAAGTCATGCGGCACATGAGTTCGCTGGGACCGCAGCCTGTAGGCGAGGACGAGCAGGCTGATCCCGAGCACGATCGACATGGCGCCTATCCAGAAGGTCAGCACCAGTGCGCCGGCGAGTGGCGAGAGAACGAGCAGAATGCCCAGCGCGACGCTGGCAATCCCGCCGACCACCAGCCAAGCCCGGCCGTGAGCGACCTTGAGCCGAAAGGCGGAAATCAGCATGGCCACGCCCGTTACCAGGGACCACGCCGCCACCAGCAGTACGAAGGCGAGCACTGTGAGACCCGGCCAGACGAAGGCCACTATGCCGGCGAGAATGCCGAAGAGTCCGTTTAGAAGCAGCCAGACCCAGCTGTTGCCCCTTCGGGCGCCGCGTATGGCCATGATAATCGTCAAGATGCCGTCGACAAAGCTGAATGCGCCAAATACCAGCGCCAGCGAAAGCATTGTCACGACAGGCATGGTCAGCGCCGCTATACCGAAAAGGATGGCGATAACCCCTCTAAGGGCGGCCGCCCACCAATTGTTGGCAAGCATGTCGTTCATCGAGTCGGTTCTTGCCCGTTCGGTTGGTGATACGGTGCTCATTGTTGGCTCTCCGCTTGGATCGGAATTGAACTGCCGGCTTTCCACCATGGTAAGGTCGACGACTTTGCTGACGCCATGAGCGCGCGCCACGCGATCTCTTGAGCTGTTGCGCTCGGCAAAGGCTTCGACCTGGATGCACGCTATTCGCCCCCGTCCGAGGCAGCCCTGATGACCGTCAGTTTCGCCGTGATTCGCGCTTGCCGCTTCCGGCGTAGAGGATGGCTCCTGGCGATCCGCTTCTCTTCCCGGAGCGCGGGTTCACTGTCCCCCCGAGGAAGCAAGGGAGCGATGGTGATCCGGTTCACCCTGCCCTCTTTCATGCCGCCCTCGGCATTCTCAATGACCTTGGCTTGAGTTCCCTCCAAGACGGCAACGCATGAATTGGTCGTCCCAAGATCGATGCCGATCACCCTGCCTGCCATGATAGCCTCCGTGCTGTAGCCATGGTCGCGCGCTCTTTGCCAAAGTTTCGCCTATCCGACGCGCATCGGCCCTGACGGTCGTGCACCCCTATCTAGGCATGTCGGTCTATCTTCTGCTCCTTTTCTACTTTGCTCTTCCCGGCCCGGTCTTCATCCGCTGGATGACGAGGCACCAGACACGCAAATCGGCGCTGGCCTCGCAGAAACGGCCCCGACTGTAAGCGGGAAAGTTATCCCCAGCCTTTGCACGGAAACCGTCGAAACTGTCGGGAAATGAGGCGGCATTGGCCGCATCCCGGACACGACTCTGCGGCAATCCGGGGCGACCGGCGTACAGCGCCGAGGGGCTGGCACTCCCACCGGCGGGGATCCGGCCTGGTGAAAGGCTGCCCTCAATGGGGCGCGGGCAGCATCAATGGATCGCGGAACTTGATGATCTCGCGAGTCTGGTCGGCTGAGACCACCTCGATCATCAGCAACCCGGCCGGCCCGACATCGACATAGATGTCCTTCGGCTTCGGGATCATGTGGTCCACGTCCTGGAGCGCCATCTCGACGAGGTCGTTCTTGGGGTCGTAGGCGATGCCAAGGAGCGGCAGCCATTCCGCTTCCACTTGGTCCCCGAGATCAAGGGAGAGAACCTCAATCTCCGCCTGTTTGCCCTCCAGCGTGCGCGAAAGAGTCGCGAAGAAGCCAGACCATTCGGACTTCGGAAGCGTGCTTGCACTCATCGGAAATCTCCATTGCCGAATGACGAAGAGTAGCTCCTTCGTCTCTCGGCCGGCCCTCAGGGTCGTCAGCAAATCGCGTCCTTCGCCCTGGCGGTTCTCCATGAGCGGCTGCACCCCTCCGGGGGTAGTCGTGAAGAGCCGCGCGGGCCAGCGGCGCTACCGATAATTCACGGGCTCACCACGATCCGGTCCTCGACCTTGATCACGCCGGGGGCCGACCAGGCTACGCGCTCAGCTTCTTCGCGCTCGATCCAGGATCTGACAGTCCCCTTGAGCACCACCTCGTTGCCATGCGTCTCGACCGTAATGCGATTGGCGTCCACTTCTGCGTTTCGCTTGAATGCTTCCATGATCTTCTGCTTGATTTCGGACGGTTCGGCCGAAGGCTTCACCACAATGGAATTGGTGACCCCTTTCACGCCCTTGATGGGTCGTACGGCGGTTTCGGCGGTGGTGCGCCGGTAGTTCCAGTCGACCTCGCCTTCCAAGGTCACCCACCCGTTCTTCACAGTCACCTTGATCTTATCCCAGGTGAGCGGAAGAGCTAGCTGGAGGGCCGCTACGGCGTCGCGGGCGATATCGGGGTCAGGGCGCTCATCGATGTTCGGCAACCTGACCTCAAGGTCGTTCGCGACCGCCACCACCCCGGCCACCCGCTTTGCGGCCTGTTCGGCCTCGTACTTGTCGGAATAGCTCTTGACAAACCCTGCGAGGGTTACCACGCCGTCGTGGCGGCGATGTCCTTCGCGTCGAGATTGGGATCCCACCTGAGCTCTTCTTTCACATCCCGTTCGATGTCAGCGTCTGTCTTCATGACTGTTCTCCGCTAAGAACTGTAGTGGAATTCGGTCAGCGCGGTAAGAGTGTCGCGTGAGGCTCCCGGTAGCTCGATCTTCTTGCCATCGTCGCTGATCTTCAGGGAGTCGTAGGGCACGGCGATCAGATGTCCTCCGAGTCCCAGGAACCCGCCGACCTCGAGGACGGCAAAAATCTGCTTCTTGTTGTCGATGACAAGGTCGTCAAGACTGCCGATGCTTTCCCTCTTTTCGTTCGTCACCTTTGAGCCGAGCATCTTGCTGACCCTGAAGCCGTTCGCGACCGCGGCGACATCGACCTTCACGATCTCAACGGCCTGCGACATTGCTGGAATCGGAGATAGCAGGGTCGCACCGACTACGAATGCCGCGCCAAGCCCTAATCCGGGCACGATGCAGTCTCGGCGAGTGAACGTGACCATGGTTCTTCTCCTCGACTTGGGCAGCAAAGACCTACCCGCTCGCCTATCACTCTCGCTCCGAATGAGGCTACCACCACTGACAGCCGTCAGCCTTTTGGCGATTTCGGACGAGCATTTTCAGGTTGGAAGCGACTCCTGAATTGAGGACATGAGATCTTCATGTGCGTGGGGCCTTGGACGCAATTGATGAAGAAGGTTGGACGCCACTCCTGCCACCCCGAAGAAGTCGGATTGCGCGGCAAGCCCCTCGGACCAGCCCTGGCGTGCGGGAGGACTGGGTCCACCGCCACCACGACCGTACGAAGCGTTCGCAGGAATGAAGCGCGCCGGCGCCGCTGCCCTTGGGGCGCTTCGTGAGGTCTCAGAAAGCGTAACGTAGGGTCGCCGCCAAGGCGGCGCCCGGCGGCAGAACCTCCTGCGTCACGCACAGGACCCGGGCGTCCGTGCTGAGAGCACGCCGAGCCACCTCATCGAGAACCGAGTAGGTTTGAGCATTGTCGGAGGCACCATAGGACACGCTGCCGTCGATATCGCTGACCAGGCCGGGGATGACTTGGTCGAGGTCGACGACCAGCCGGTCGACAGCTCCAGCTGTCGCAGCATGGGCCGCATGGGAGACGTCGCTGGTGGCCCGATAAGGCTTCAACTCATCGTAGAGGGCGACGATGCCTTTCGCTTCTTTCCGGTAGAGGCGGTCGAGGATCGGCAGCGCAGCGTCGCCGAGTTGCGCGTCGTTGCGGTGGTCCGGGCTGCCCTCGATGACCTCCTCGACGAGATGAGGGTAGGTGCTCACCTTGCGGAAGATGGTGGCCATGGGCTCCGTCGCGGCCAGCACCATCGCCGTCGAGCGACCCGCGAGCGCCTCCCGAACGGCATGGTCCACCTTCCGCGCATACTGTTCTTCCAGAACCTTCTCGCCCTCGAGGTTCTGAAGCCGGCCGCGCGGGGCCCGCACATGGAGCGAAGGCCGGTGGAGGGTGTCAGCGGGGTCTTCAGCCAGGTGGGGAACAGGGACCCGCGCCGGCGACATGTTCACGACGACGTCGAGAAGTCGGGTGCCGTCTTCCGAAATCGCCAGAACGAAGATCTCCAGCGGGGATGTGACCGTCCGGATCAGAGGCGACATGTGGTACCGGTCGGCGACCTCCACGAGGAGCTTCGGTGTGATCGGCAGGCGGTAGGTGTGCAAGGACTGCGTCTCCGGCCGAGCGAGCACTCCAAGGCCGTGCGCCTGCGATTTCAAGAACTTTTCGATGGATTCGAGTGGGTTCCCGTCTTTAAGCCGGTACTTGTTGTCGTCCAGGCTCTCCTGGACTCGGCCGGACAGCCCTGCGACCTGTCGTTCGAAGCATTCGATCTCGCGTTTCGACACGCCGGCTTCGCGCAACTGCGAGACGGCGGCCTTGGCCAGATCCTCGAATGCGATCCGGTTGGCCTCGGGATGCTGGGGCGAGGTCGGCAGATAGAACGACACGTGCACGCCCCCCGCTCCGTCGCGAGCGCCTTGAACTCCTGCAACCCCGGGATGTCGACGTGCATCATCTCGCAATGACCCGGCGGCTCGAACCCGTCCGGGTTCGTACTTCGCTACCTGAGCAGGCTTTTGCCGGGTTCGCCGTGACGGGCGTCAGTTCCCGCGCGATGGACCGGCACAAGGCTGGCGGAGAGGCTGGGGAGCCGCGGTCGCAGCGTGCGCGTGATCCGGGGCGCCGGCACCAGATGGCATTCAGTGATGGCATTTTGCCCATCTTACGCAACCAGAATGCCGATGATGTCCGACTCCTTCATGATGAGGACCTCCTCCCCATCAAGGACAACCTCGCTGCCCGACCATTTGCCGAAGATGACGCGGTCACCCACCTTGACGCCAAGTTCCCGAAGGTCCCCCTTTTCGTTCCGAATGCCAGGCCCAACGGCAAGAACTTCGGCTTCCTGAGGCTTTTCCTTCGCGGTGTCGGGAATGATGATGCCCGCCTTTGTTGTTTCCTCGACGTCAATGCGTCGAAGGACGACCCGTTCGTGCAATGGAAGCAATCTCATGACGGGCCTCCGTATGGCAGTTTCGTGCCGGGTCGCTTAGGCGCTGCGGTCCGCACCGCTGCGCACGGCAGTTCGGCTTCGTTCGTGCGCAGGGTAATTGGCTAACTGTGCAGGACACTGACGGGCATCAGCAATCACCGGCACCGGCTGACGGGCAACGGCGCGAACCGGAACTGAAGTGCCCCTTAACTGATGATCGTCAGGGACGCGGCGAAAATGTCCCTAGTCATATTCCAGGCCACGAGGATGGCCGAGATGCCCTTCGGGGCACCGCTAATCTAGTTCTCCTGGAGAAAATAATGCAGATCGATGCGAGCAAGACGCTGGCTGCCTCACCCGCGACGGTGTTCAGCCTGGTCTCGAATGCGGTGGAGTGGCCTCTCGTCCTGCGAACAGTACAGAGCGTAGAACTGTTGACAGAGGGCGACCTGGGCGTGGGGTCACGCCTGCGCGAGCGTCGGCTGCTACTTGGGACCGACACCGTCCTCGAGTCGGAGGTGATCGAATTCACCCGCCCGCATCGCTTCCGGCTGTTTGTCGAGTACTCCGATCGCTACTTCGACCGGGATTTCATCATCGACGCACTGGACAGCGGATCGCGACTAACGCTGGCGATCCGCCCGGGTTCAAGGGCCTCGACGGGCCGTGCGCTGCTCGACATGCTCTCGCCGTTTCTGCAGGTCCGACTGAGCGACGAGCTCGATATGGACATTGCGGATTTTGCAGCAGCCCTGCGGGCCTGACCCGAGTAGCCTGTGTCTTCGACCGGGTCAGGGAACGATGGTGATCCGGTTTTCAACCTTGGTGACGCCGGGCGCCCGCCATGCGGCCCGCTCGGCTTCCTGTCGTTCCGCCCAGGAGCGCACCGTGCCGCTCAAGACCACCTCGCCGCCGTTGGCGGTAACAGTGACGCGGTTCGCATCAACTTCCGCCATCCGCTTCAGCGCGTCCTCGATCTCCGATGGAGCAACGCTCGGCTTCAGCACCACCAGATTCGAGATGCCCTTGACGCCCGTGAGCTTGCGCACGGCCGCTTCGGCGCGATTTCGCTGATATTCCCACTCAGCGTTGCCTTCGAGCGTGACCCAGCCGTTCTTCACAACTACCTTGATATTCTCGAAGGAGTAGGGAAGTTCGTTCTTGATCGCCTCGACGGCAGCACGGGCTATCTCCGGGTCGGGTTTCTCTTTTTCGGAGGGCAGCCGAACCTCGATGTCGTTGGCCACGCCAAGTACGCCCTTGACGCGTTTTGTAGCCTTCTCAGCCTCATATTTTTGATAGTAGCTGCGGACAAAGCCACTCAGCGTGACGACGCCATCCTTTACTGCAACGCCGATATCGGAGGCGTCGATGTCAGGATCCCATCTGAGTTCGCTTTCCACATCTTGCTTGATGTCGCCGTCCGGTCTCATTCGCAATCCTCCGTGCCGGGCTATTTGGCTGTGCTGTTTGCTGCAGACGATTACAGCTTGGCATAGTCCCGGAAGACTAAGTCACTCGCGGTTGCGAGCCATGACGGCTGTCAGTTCCTGCGTGCCTGACGCATCATTCCGAAACGAAAAGGCCCGCCGCCTGACAGGCGGGAGGCAACATAGGCGGGCTGTATGGTGGTGAGGGAGGGATCAACCCGCCAGGACGGGGCAAACTGGATCCCCGACCTACCCATGCGCCAGCGGTTCAAACGTCTGCCGGCGCCGAAACTCTTCTCGGAACCGGCCCGGCAGCTTCCCGCTGCGAAAGACGAAGAGAGGACATTCCAGTCCGCCCAGGCATCGTCGTGACCTGGCCCGTTTTCATCTCGAGCGCGGATGGCCTTGTCCTAGGTCGAGTTCCTGCGCCACTCTGACTTACCCCTGCTCCCTAACGGGTGCTGCAAGCCATCGAGAGCTGCTGCAGTCCTGACTTATTGCGCAGGTACACGATATGTCCATCGGTGCAAATGTACCCGCGAGCGCGCAGCGACGTGAATGCACGGCTGACCGTCTCGCTCGAAAGTCCGAGATAATCTCCGATGTCATAGCGCGACATCTGAAGTTCTACACGCGTTCTAGCCGACATCCTTTCGGCCAGGTCGAGGAGAAAATACGACAGCTTCTCGATCGACGTGCCCCGCGCCAACAGGCGGAGCTGCTCGACCCTTTCACTGTTCCTGACCAGCCAGGTGCAGAGTTGGCGAGCAAAGGTCCCGTCGTTGTGCAGCCAGGAGTCGAACTGACCCGGTTCGAACTTCATAAGATGCAGGTCCGATACGGCCTCGGCCGTCGCCATATAGGTGCTCGTGCAACTCATTCCGAAGATGTCGTTAGGCATGCAGAAGGACTGGATGATCCGGCGGCCTTGGCTCGTGTGTTTCACAGTGCGCGCAAGGCCGTGCGCAACCTGGAAAATTGCGCGGCAAGGCTCCCCTTCCCGGTAGATCGTGTTCCCTGCCGAGGTAAGGGAGATCTGCCGGGTAGAAGCTGTCCCGAAGCTGCCTCCTTCGGGCGGATGACGTTCACAGCGACCCGACGAGAAATCCGAGCTGCTTCTTGGCCTATTGGCCGCTAGATTGACAGCATGCTGGATCATGGCGTGTGTCCCGGTTGGGTCGGCAGCCCGGAGGCTTTGAGCACCAATCGGCACGCCGATACACCGTAGCTTCCCTAAGGAGTATCACGGTTTCCGCAGGCTTCCGCGCACGCCGCGCGCAGAGCGATCAGAGTACTCGACAAACAGCCGGAAGCGATGCGAGCGGCCATGTCGTGCTGCATAAGACGGGCTTCGGCCGCCGCGTGCTCGCCACCGGCGGCGGCGCAACCCGCGGCACGCTATTCCGGCATAGACACGCGGTCCATAAAATTTCGCGTGCTTGTGCCCTCCCGGCACGACGGTATCGAACGCGGTCAGCACGCAGAGACAATTGCCAAACCACCTCCATCATCTGGTGTTCAAATGCCAGAGTCTGTACCTCCGCTCCTCGCGCTCTACTTCAAGCACGAATATGGAGAGAACGGCCGCACTCCCCCCCAATCATGGTACCATGGGCGCGCGCGTGCGATCTCACGACTGGGCCGCTACGCCCCTCGGCCCGATGGAGACGTGGCCGCAGTCGTTGCGCACGGCCCTGGACATCATGCTCAACTCCGCCTTTCCTACCTTTATGGCCTGGGGGCGGGACCTCACGAGCTTTTACAACGATGCTTATGTTCCCATACTGGGCGACAAACCGGAGGCGCTTGGCCGGCCGTTTCCCGACGTATGGGCCGAGGCCTGGGACGTTATCGGCCCCATTGCAACACGGGCCATGCGGGGAGAGGCCAGCTACTTCGAGGACCTGCCGCTGACGCTCACGCGCAGAGGCCACCCCGAGCAGACCTGGTTCTCCTTTTCCTACAGCCCCATTCGCGACGAAATCGGGGAAGTCGGGGGAGTGCTGTGCACGGTCCACGAGACCACCGAGCGGGTTCGAGCCGAGGCGGCCCTTCGCGATAGCGAGAACAAGCTTGCTGCCATTCTGGAGCAACTGCCGGTCGGTGTGGGCCTTGCCGACCCGCAGGGAAACATCACCCTGAGCAATCAGCTCCTACAGCGATACGGCCTCGATAAGGTCCCCTCCAGAGATCCCAATCAAGCCGAGCGCTGGCGGGGCTACACTCCTGAGGGCCAACGTCTCAGCCCATCGGACTACCCAAGCGCAAGGGCATTGCGGGGTGAAACGGCTGTTCCAGGCAACGATTTCCTCATCACAGCTCCCGATGGCCATGAAATCTGGGTAAGGGTGAGCGCTGCACCGTTCCGCAACACCCCGCAGGAGGGCTTGAGCGCAGTCTTCGTGGTCCAGGACATCGACCGCGAGAAGCGCACAGAGCAGGCGTTGCGCGAAAGCGAGGCGCTGCTCCAGGCTGCCGTCGCCCTTGTCGGCCTATCACCCTACACCTGGAATCCGGTCACGGGGGCAGTGGACTGGGATGCCCGGCTCAAGGCCATGTGGGGGCTGCCCCCTGATGCTCATGTCGACGAGCAGGTGTTTCTGTCCGGCATTCATCCCGAGGATCGCCCACAGGTCGAAGCCGCGATAGCCCAGTGCATCGATCCTGTCGGTTCTGGTCTCTACGCCATTAAACACCGCGTGATCGGGATCGGAGATGGGGTCGAGCGCTGGGTTTCCACGCAAGGTCGGACCACTTTCGAGCACGGCCGTCCCGTGGCGTTCATCGGGGCCGCCCTGGACATAACCGAGCGCACGCGGGCCGAAGCAGCCCTGCGTGAGAGCGAGGCGCGCTTTCGGCAGTTCGCCGACAACTCCAGCAATACGCTTTGGATACTCAACTTTGAGACGATGTACCTCGAATATGTGAGCCCCGCCTTCGAGCCTGTTTGGGGCGAGTCGCGGGAGGCGGTCCTCATCGATCCCGACCGTTGGAGCGGCTTCGTCCATCCGGATGATCGGCAACGTGCACGGGGCGCGCTTGAACGAGTCAAACTCGGCGAAATCAGCACTGAGGAATTTCGCATCATCCGGCGGGATCAGGTCGTACGTTTGATCCGCAACACCTTCTTCCCCATTCGGAACGCGCAAGGCCAGATTCGCCGAGCCGGCGGCATCGCCCAGGACATCACCCGCAATGAGGGGCGTTTTGTGTATGTTGTCGATGGCGAAGAGACCTCCCGTCGGGATCTAGCCCACATACTCCGCGACGCCGGCTACAGGGCCAGAGTCTTTTCTTCCGGCGAAGCCTTTCTGGAGGCAGGCCCAGCTCTCGCGGCCGGGTGCGTCGTTCTCGACGTCTGCCGGTCTGGTTCCGGCGGCCTGACCGTTTTGAGGGAGCTCAAGGCCCGGTGCATCGGCCTGCCGGTCGTTGTTCTGGGGGACGCCAAAGGCGACGTGAGCTTCGCCGTGCAGGTGATGAAAGCCGGAGCCGTGGACTTCCTGCAGGTCCCCTATAGATCGGACCAGCTTCTAGCCGCACTTGCGTCTGCCGCGGCCAGCACCCTTAGGGCGAATGGGCAGAGCCAGGAGGCGGACCAGGCTCGGCTTCGGATCGCCGAGATGTCGGAACGGGAGCGCGAAGTTCTGACAGGCTTGTTGGCCGGCAAGACCAACAAGGAAATCGGACGGGTGATCGGCATCAGCCCTCGGACAGTCGAGGCACATCGGGCCCACGTCATGCAACGACTGGGTGTGCAGACCCTGTCACAAGCGGTGTTGATCGCGGCCTCCGCGGGATTCGTGTCGCCCGGCATCGTTGCAAACACGCCTTAGGGAACAGGCTGGCCCGAAGACCGGCATCGAGGCAGGCAGCGCTGCACAAAGGGAGCGGAATGTCTACTCCGCAGTCCTTCTAGGCCCCTCAGAGGTATAAGGACCACGTGACGATCGTCCCCGCAGATATCTGCCTCTGGCTGTGACGAGTTCAGACGCAGGGCTTGAGATGGACTGCGGCGCCTATGGCTTCAATCTCGTCATGATGGTGCCTTGGGCCGACTTCCACCTTCTGCCCTTCCCCGACAGGGACCAGGCGATGGAGAAGGTCAGGGACCTGACGCTCCTTTCAGATATCCTGCCGACCGGCTTTCACGGCTGCTTCACGGCGGGCGTCGGGCCGGGGTACACGGTCTATATCGCCGCTGCGGGTCCGGTCGGCCGCTGGGCTGCCGCTTCAGCTCAGTTGCTGGGGGCGGCAGTGATAATCGTCGGCGACTAGGCAGCCGAGGCCTATCAGAACTTCGATCAGGGCGCGCCGGTGAAGTACGTCTTCGATCCGCACGGCAGCATACCGAAAACTGCATAGCGGCAGCACGTTGTCTGTTAGCACCGCCATTGGATCCATCCGAGCAATGGGCCCGCTCAACAAACGGGCCCATTTTTCGGCTGCTTAGCGCAATTGTTACCGCGGCAGGACAGCGCTGCATGAAATGAAGCGGAATGTCCCTCAGGGATCATCCGCAGTCCTTCCAGGCATCGCAGAGGTTTTGGGACCACGCGACGATCATCTCCGCAGAGATCTGCCTTTAGCTGTAACGAGTTCAGACGCAGGAGCCTCTGCATCTTCGTTGGACGAAGGAGGAAGAAGGCATGAGAGCACTGGTTTGGCACGGTAAGGAGGACATCCGCTGCGACCGGGTTTCGGATCCCGGCATCGAGGAACCTCGAGACGCGATAGTCAAGATAACATCTTGCGCGATCTGCGGCTCTGATCTCCACCTCTTCCATAACCTGATCCCGGCGATGCTGCCAGGCGACATCATGGGACATGAGTTCATGGGAGAGGTCGTCGAGGTCGGCCCAGGGGTCAACGGAAAGCTCAAGAAAGGCGAGCGGATCGTGGTGCCCTTCACCATCTTCTGCGGCGAATGCGAGCAGTGCAGGCGGGGCAACTTTTCGGTCTGCGAGAGGACGAACAGAAGCAGGAAGTTGGCCGAGAAGGCGTTCGGACACACCACGGCCGGCCTTTTCGGCTACACGCATCTCACCGGCGGCTATCCCGGTGGTCAGGCCGAATATGTCCGCGTCCCTTACGCAGACACGACCCACATCAAGGTGCCGGACAGCCTCACCGACGAGCAGGTGCTGTTTCTGGGCGACATCTTCCCGACCGGCTGGCAGGCTGCCGCCCAGTGCGACATCGAGCCCACCGATACCGTGGCGATCTGGGGTTGCGGCCCTGTCGGACAGATGGCCATCCGCAGCGCGATCCTGCTCGGCGCCAGGCAGGTGATTGCCATCGATTGCATTCCCGAGCGCCTCTCCATGGCGGAGGCTGGCGGCGCGATCACAATCAATTTCGAGGAAGAGAGCGTCATCGAGCGCCTGAACGAGCTCACCGACAACAAGGGGCCGGAGAAATGCATTGACTGCATCGGCATGGAGAGCCACGTCTCGATGGCGCAGCCCGACACCATCTACGACCGTGCGAAGCAGATGCTGATGATGGAGAACGATCGGCCCCACGTGCTTCGGGAGATGATCTACGTCATCCGACCCGCCGGCACCATCTCGATCCCGGGCGTCTATAGCGGCTTCTCCGACAAGATCCCCATGGGCCAGGCCATGAACAAGGGGCTGACCTGGAAGATGGGGCAGACTCATGTGAAGCGCTGGACCGACGATCTCACCCGGCGCATCAAAGACGGCGAGATCGACCCCTCCTTCGTGATCACGCACACGGTCGGGCTCGATGATGGGCCGGAAATGTACAAGGTTTTTCGCGACAAGCAGGACAGCTGCATCAAGGTCGTGCTCAAGCCCGGACAGGAGGTGACCCTGCAATGACTTACCTGTCGAACATCGTGCGCTCACCGGGCGATCCGAAGGTCATCAGTTCCGGCGCCAGTTCTTTGGGGACTGCGGATCGTCTTGCCCGCGCCCTAGGGTGGTTCAGCATCGGCCTCGGCCTTATGGAGTTGATTGCGCCGCACCGGATCACGCGCGCCCTCGGCATGGAGGGCCAGGAATCCCTCATCCGCGCCTATGGCGCGCGCGAGATCGGAAGCGGCATACTGTCCCTTTCCATAGACAAGCAGGTCGGCTTGTGGAGCCGCGTCGCCGGCGACGGGCTCGATGTGGCGACGGTGATGCCGGCCATGCGCGACGACAACCCGAAGCGCGACAATGCCAGCCTGGCCTTGGCGATGCTTCTTGGCGTCACGGCGCTGGATGTCATCGCTGCCCAGTCCGTGACCTCCCGGCATAGCCGTTCCAGCAGGCAGTGGCGCGAGTACAGTGACCGCAGCGGCTTCCCGAGAGGCCTCGAGGCGACGCGAGGGGCAGCCAAGGACTTCCAGCTGCCGCCGGACATGCGGGCCGCACCGGTCCTGGCGGCGGTGTCCGATCAACCGGCTCAGGAGAGGGCACGTTCTCACTGAATTAGGGATGATGCGGCAGCGTTCGAGCGGTCTTCCCGGGATGAGCTAGCAGCCGCGTGCCACACGATCGTTGCCGCGCGACGGAGGTGAACATGCTTAGGCTCACGATAGTGACCCTGCTTTTCGGAACGCTTTTGGCCACCACATCCATGGCACAGCAGAGTGCAGGACCATCCCAGGGGCAAGCGCAACTGCAGCAGGTCGCCAGTTTCGAGCACCAAGTGACCGGGGTGACTGTTTCGAAGGATGGGCGCATCTTCGTCAACTTTCCGCGTTGGACCGAGGATGCGCCGGTCTCGGTTGCCGAGGTGACGCGCGACGGCCGGATCCAGCCTTACCCGGACGACCAGTGGAATTCCTGGCGCAATGCCAAGAAGAACCAGATGTCGGCTGGGGATCATTTCGTATGCGTGCAGAGCGTCGTGGCGGATGCGCACGGCAATCTCTGGGTCGTCGATCCGGCCGCGCCAGCCGCAGAATTCGTTGTGGAGGGCGGGCCCAAGCTCGTCAGGATCGACCTGAAGACGAACAAGGTTGCGCAGGTGATCCACTTCGACGAGACGATCGCGCCTCAGGGCAGCTACCTGAACGATGTGCGGTTTTCGCCGGATGGGCGGCATGCCTACCTCACGGATTCCGGGGCCAGAGGCGCTCTCGTTGTTGTAGATCTGATGAACGGCATGGCTCGACGTGTTCTTGACGACCGCCCGAGCACCCGGCCGGAAAAGGATGTGGTGGTAAAGACCGACGGCCAGGAGTTGCGCCGGCCCGACGGGCGCGGGGTCGAATTTGCCGCCGACAGCATTGCGCTCTCTCCCGATGGGCGAACGCTCTATTGGAAAGCGCTGACCGGCCGCACCCTCTATCGCGTTTCGACGGATGCCTTGGAGAGCCCAACTTTATCCGACGAGGACCTCGAAGCTCATGTCGAGCGTGTCGCCGAAACCGAGCCGACGGACGGTCTTTGGATCGACGAGCGCGGGCGGCTTTATCTCAGCGCCATCGAGCAGGATGCAGTGAAGGTCCTTGATGGCGATCGCATCGCTACCCTTGTACAGGACAACCGGCTGCGCTGGCCCGATACGTTCTCGGAGGGGCCCAACGGGACCATATACGTCACAAGCTCCCATATTCAGGACATGAGCTGGTTCAAGCCCGAGAACGGCCCGCGCCTTGAAACGCAGCTTTGGCTCATCCAGCCTGGACAGAACGGTGAGGCGACCGGCTCGGTCAGCCAGCCCGAACGACCCTGACTGAGCGCCGGAATGACAGGAGGCCGTGTTGATCGGGCGACTGGAGCAGTTCCTCGGCATTGTGCTGATCCTGATCATCCTGCTCGATATCTTTCTGACCGTGCTCTACGCGCGCATTGGCACCAGCATTGTCGGATACAGGGTCGGGCGGCTGATCTGGGCCTCCTTCGTCACAGCCTCGAAGGCTTTTGGCCCCAGACGAGGGACCGTTCTGTCCTTCTGCGGTCCCGTCATCCTCGTGCTGCTGGTCGGGGTCTGGGCTCTCGGGCTGACGCTCGGGGCAGCTTTGGTCATGCACCCGGAACTCGGCACGTCCATCCGCGCCACCAACGGCGACACGCCCACCGACTTCGTCACCGCAATGTATGCCGGCGGCACGAGCATGGCGATCGTCGGCGCGAGCGACTTCACGCCACATACCAGCTCGACGCGGCTGCTTTTCCTGCTCAACTCGCTGATCGGCGTGTCAGTGATGTCGCTGACGCTGACCTATCTGTTGCAGGTCTATACAGCGCTGCAGCGGCGCAACGTGCTGGCCCTGAGCATTCATTTCCTGTCAGGGTGCACCGGCGATGCCGCCGAATTGCTGGCACGTCTCGGACCTCAGGGACAGTTCAGTGGCGGCTACACGAACCTGTCGGAACTCGGCGTCGAGATGACCCACGCCAAGGAAGCACACCACTTTTACCCGGTGCTCTTCTATTTCCGCTTCACTGACCCCTACCACTCGGTGTCCCGCTCCACGCTGGTGGCGTTGGACACGGTGAGCCTGATCAAGAGTGCGCTCGATGATCAGAAGTACCGCTGGCTGATGGAGACGGGAGCCGTCGCGCAGCTCTGGGAAGCGTCAATGATGCTGCTCATCACGCTGGTGAACACCTTCCTTCCCCGCGGCGCACCATCGGACGGCGGGGCGCAACCGGACCAGCAGACCCGAGACCGCTGGCTCGCACGCTACCGCGCTGCCCTGCATCGGCTTCAACAGGCGGGGCTTCAGACTACGGGTGACGAGAAGGCCGGTGCCGAGGCCTATCTCTCCTACCGGGCGCAATGGGACCATCATATCTCGAAACTGGCTCCCTCCATGGCCTATAGCATGGAGGAGATCGACCCCGCGATCAGCGGCTTAGAATCGAAGGGCGGCCCGAACGATTCGCTGTCCCGTCTACACGTAACGGAATGATCCAATACAGGCGACAACGCGGCCCATGTCCCCGTGCCACCCGGCTAAATTGAAGTCCCTAGGTGGCCGGCAATGTATTGCGGGTCGTCATGTCATCGATTGCGCCGGCGAAGCGCACTTCGACAGCCGCAATCCTCCATAGCAAAAGGCTACACACCCGAAACGACCTGCCAATGCGCGTCAGCGGCTTCATTTAATCTGGAGTCACTTCAAAGGTGTGAACCGGCGTGCAATTTTGGCTCTGACGCAGATTTGGTGCAGTCCTTTCATGTCGCGCCGATCAGACGCGCTTGAGACTTTCCGCGTCCGTACATCTGGCGCCTTGAGCTTGGTGATCGGCCCCTCGGTTTGTCCATTGGACCATGGTTAGACTATCGCTGCCCGGACCACCTGTGGGTCTTTCGCCACGCCACACCAAAGGAGGCCACGAGCTGTCGCGCGCACGGTTGATGCACGACGCCAGCTCACTTTCCGCCTTGCGCCATATCATGAGATGGAGGTCGGCAATGATATCGCTAGCCTCAACAAGCAAGGGGAAACGGCCTTCGATCGCGGCGATAGTGAGGGTTTCGGATTTCGCAGGTCGTCTCTGCCCGTTGTCAACAGACGGACAATCGTTCGGGCGGAGGGAATGCGGTCAACTATTTCCGCATCCGCCTTGTCGGCCCGCTTCTGTCGCGTGGCCCATTCACTCGCGACCCTGCGCGAACCACGAAAGCCCTGCGTTCTCAGCGCGAAACTTGCTGCTCATGGTCGGCTCAGGCTGTTTAGTCCGCAGCCACGTACTCTTCCTCAGGAATCGACCGCATTCGTAGACACCCTCGCAACTGCTACCCTCCATGAATCGCGCCGAAGCTGTGTGGTGTGGCGAGCGTCTGCTGAAATGACAGAACGCCCGTCCGGGGCACGGCACAGCCAGCATTGAGGCATGCCATGGCAGACGGATTGTGTGACATCTGTGGAGTCCGGCCTGCGACCGTTCGGGCGCAGGTGGTCAGCAACGGCCAGCGCCAGACCATGGAGCTCTGTGACGTCGATTACCGGCGTTTGGCGCGGCAGCAGCGGCCGAGTTCGCCGCTAGAGTCCCTATTCGGCGGGCGCGGCGGCCTATTCGACGACTTCTTCGGCGGCGACTTCTTCGGCGAGAACCCGCGCAGCAGCGCAGGGAGACTTGCCGATGAGCCTTCCGACCCCGGGGACGGCGGCACGCCCATTCCGGTTCGGTCCGGGCGTGGACGCGGCCGCGGCCGCGGCGCGGCAGCAGGCGTGGCGGACCGTCTGAGCGAGCATGCTGAGGAGATCCTCCAATCGGCCGCCCGGCGGGCCGGTGAATTCGGCCGCCGCGAGGTCGACACCGAACATCTCCTGCTCGCTCTGACCGAAAGTGACGTCGTCCGCACCATCCTCGACCAGTTTAAGGTTTCGCTCGATGACCTGCGCAACCAGATTGTCCAGGAAAGCCCTCGGGGCGATTTCAATCCAGAGGAAGGCGGCGAGATCGGCGTCTCGCCCCGGGTGAAGAGCGCCCTCTCGCGCGCCTTCTCGGTCTCCGGCGAGTTCGGCCACTCCTATGTCGGTCCCGAGCACCTGCTCATCGGCTTGGCCGAGGAGGGAGAGGGCATCGCACCTGATGTCCTGAATCGTTACGGCCTCACCCCGCAGGCCATCCGCCAACAGGTCACAAAGGTGGTCGGCCGCGGTGCCGAGGAAGGGCGGGTCGACACGCCCACCAACACCCCCAACCTCGATAAGTACTCGCGCGATCTCACCAAGCTCGCCCGCGACGGCAAGCTCGATCCGGTGATCGGCCGCGCCAAGGAGATTGAGACCACCATTGAGGTGCTAGCCCGGCGCAAGAAGAACAACCCGGCCCTCATCGGCGAGCCGGGTGTCGGCAAAACCGCCATCGTCGAAGGTCTTGCTCAGCGCATCGTTGCCGGCGAAGTGCCGGAGAGCCTGCGCGATAAGCGCCTCGTCGAGCTCTCGATCAACTCCATGGTGGCCGGCTCCAAGTATCGGGGCGAGTTCGAGGAGCGCATCCAGCAGATCCTTAAGGAGGTCACCGAGCGCGAGGACGAGCTGGTCCTGTTCATCGACGAGATCCATACCATCGTGGGCGCAGGCCAGGGCGGCGGCGAAGGCGGGCTCGACATTGCCAACGTGTTCAAGCCGGCGCTGGCCCGCGGCGAACTCAACCTGATCGGGGCCACGACACTCAACGAATACCAGAAGCACATTGAGAAGGATGCCGCCTTGGAGCGCCGCTTCCAGCCGGTGTTTGTGCCCGAGCCGACGGTCGCCCAGACCATCATGATCCTGCGCGGCCTGCGCGATACCCTCGAAGCGCACCACAAGGTCACGATCACGGATGAGGCCATCATCGCGGCGGCGGAGCTGTCCGACCGCTACATCACCGGACGCTTCCTGCCCGACAAGGCTATTGATCTAATCGACCAGGCCGCCGCCCGGGTGAAGATCTCGGCCACCGCCAGACCCCTGGACGTGCAGGAAATGGAGGCCGAGGTGCGCCAGCTCAAGCGCGAGCAGGATTACGCCTCCTCCCGTAAGCACTTCGACCGCGCCTCGGAAATCCGGGCCCGGCACGATGCCCGCAACAAGGACCTCCAGGACGCGACCGAACGTTGGCGGCGGGAACGCGGCTCTGCCTCGACGGAAGTGCGCACCGAGCATATCGCACAGGTGGTGTCCAAGCTCACCGGCGTGCCGGTCAACGAACTCACGACCGAGGAGCGTCAGCGCCTTGTGAAGATGGAAGAGCGCCTGCACCAGCGCGTGATCGGTCAGGAGGAGGCGGTCAGGGCGGTCAGCGATGCCGTGCGTCTGGCGCGCGCTGGCCTGCGGGAGGGGCGCCGACCCATCGCAACCTTCCTATTCCTCGGCCCCACCGGTGTCGGCAAAACGGAGCTGGCGAAGGCTCTTGCTGAAACCGTCTTCGGCGAGGAGGACGCGATGATCCGCCTCGACATGTCGGAGTACATGGAGCGCCACGCGGTCGCCCGCCTCATCGGTGCGCCTCCCGGCTACGTCGGCTACGAGGAAGGCGGGCAGCTTACCGAGCGCGTGCGCCGGCGCCCCTACTCCGTTGTGCTGCTGGATGAGATCGAAAAAGCCCACCCGGATGTCTACAACGTGCTGCTGCAGGTATTCGACGACGGGCGGCTCACCGACGGCAAGGGTCGTGTTGTGGACTTTACCAACACAATCCTGATCGCTACGTCGAACCTGGGTTCCGACATCATCCAGCGCCACCTCAACCTGCGCGGCACGGCCGAAGATGACCAGGCCCGTCTCAAGCGCGAGCTGATGGACGTGCTGCGCGGCCATTTCAGGCCGGAGTTCATCAACCGCATCGACGAGATCATTGTCTTCCACGCCCTCGCGCGGAGCGAGATCCGCTCCATCGTCCAGCTCCAGCTGGAGCGGGTGAAACGCACCGCCCATGGCCAAGGCGTGGAGCTGGACATCGACGGCAGCCTTGTCGATCACTTGGCGGCCGCCGGCTTCCGACCGGAGTTCGGAGCCCGCGAGCTGCGGCGCCTCATTCGCTCCGAGCTGGAGACCCAGCTTGCCCGCGCGATGCTGGCAAACGAGGTTCAGGAAGGTGACCGGGTGCTCGCGCGCTGGGACGGAGACCAGCAGAGGGTAGTGCTGGAGCCTCAGCCCAAGGCAGACAGTGCGACAAAGGTTTCGGTCGCGACGGATGACCACCGCAATGCGGTCGAGCTAGACCGGGAAGCCCAGCGCGGGGCCGGCGACGACAGCAGGACGGCGGCCGAGTGAGGATCTCGGCTGCCCGGCGACACATCCGGAGGACATCGTATGCCGTTACGCATCTTGGGATCGGAGAACCTCATGGCCCGTAATCCTCTAGCCCCGTTTGAATCCGGCTTTGGCACCCCGGGAGGAAGCGACCCCTTTCTGTCGCTTCACCGTGAGATGAACCGCCTCTTCGACAATGCCCTGCGCGGCACAGGCTTGCTCGCTGCCGGTGCACAGGGCCAGCCCGGCGCCGGCAACTTCGTCAACGCCAGCATGAACATTTCGGAGACCGACAACGAGATTCGCATCACAGCGGAGTTGCCCGGCGTCACCGAGCAAAACATTGACGTCAGCCTCGACGACGACGTGCTCACCATCCGGGGCGAGAAGAAGTTCGAGCGCGCAAACGACAAAGAGAACTTCCGTTTCGTCGAGCGCGCCTACGGCACCTTCCAGCGCTCGCTGCACCTACCCTACCCTGTCGATCCGGAGCGGGTGCAGGCAAGCTTCGAGAACGCCGTGCTCACCGTGACCGTGCCCAAGACCGAGCAACAGGAGCGCTCGCGCCGCATCCCGGTGCAGGGCCGCAGCTCGGGTGGTCAGGCTTCTCAGGGCGGCCGGGGTGCCTCAGGCGGCACGGTGGTGGACGGGAGCCAAGCCGGACAGGGTGGCGCGCCGGACAGCACACCGGGCGGCCCCAGCAGCTGAAGCCAGCGTATCGCACATGAGGCAGCTATCAGACGAGGGCGGCCACCCCCGGGCCGAGCGTGACGATCCCCGCTCCACGATGGGAACTGGCGGGCCCCGATGGCCATGAGGCGCGCCCTGCGCGAAACCCGCGAGGCCTGGCCCGGCCTGAGCACCTACGAGCGTTTCGAGCAGGTCGTCTCGCTGGTGCTGACCAGCCTCATCGGGCTGGTGATCGCGGCCGCGGTGATCCACCTGAGCTTCCGCATCTTTATGCTGGTGCAGTCGGGACTGCTCGACCCGGCAGAGACGGGGGTGTTCCAGGCGGTCTTCGGCATGGTCTTCACGGTGCTGATCGCCCTGGAGTTCAACCATTCGATCATCGGCGTCCTTCACCGCAGGGAAAGCATCGTGCACGTGCGCACAGTGGTGCTGATCGCCCTGCTGGCGCTGGTGCGCAAATTCATCATCCTGGATGCGAGCAAGACTGAGCCGCTCACCATCATCGGGCTAGCCGTAGCCATCCTGGCGCTCGGCTCCGTCCATTGGCTCGTGCGCGACCAGGACAGGAAGGATGCCGCCGAGAAGGATCAGGCCCAAGGGACTGTCGATTAAGCCGGAGCGGCTCCTGGATTTCGGTGAGGCCACCCTGCCTGGTCTCTCATACTGTGAAAAGCAAGGTTTCCCATGGCAGCCATTGATCCCCGCGATGAGCGGATGTTTCCGAAATTCGCGTCCGCGGAAGTCGACCGCCTGCGCCGCTTCGCCTGGCGATGAGCCGGATCGAGCCTCTGACGTTGCCATCGTCGGAGCAGGGCCTGCGGGTCTCTCGACGGCAGTTTACGCCCCGTCGGAAGGGTTGTCGGTCATCGTCCTGGATGCCGTTGCATTTGGCGGCCAAGCTGGCGAGAGCGCCCGGATTGAGAACCCTTCCCACCGGCATCCCCCGCCGCGAGCTCACGGCGCGCGCGTTCGTCCAGGCGCAGAAATTTGGCGCCGAGATGGTGATCCCGGCCGAAGCTGTCGGCCTTGACTGCTCACAAGTGCCATACGGACTGCAACTCGCTGACGGCCGGCGGGTCAAAGGCTCCACGGTGGTTGTGGCCTCGGGCGCCCGCTATCGGCGCCCTGACATTCCTCGCCTGCGGGAGTTCGAGGGGCGCGACGTGTGGTACTGGGCATCGCCCATCGAAGCCCGTCTGTACCGGAACGAGGAGGTTGCCCTTGTGGGCGGCGGCAACTCTGCCGGGCAATCGGCGGCGTTTCTGAGGGACTTTGCCGCGAAGGTGTGGATGTTGGTCCGTGGACCCAGTCTCGCCAAGAGCATGTCGCAATACCTGATCGACAGGATTGCGGCTGCAGACAACAATGAAGTGCTGACCGAAACCGAGATCACCGTCCTCTCGGGCTCGCCCGAAGGGCAACTTGAGTGCGTCCGGTGGCCCAACCGCGTCACCGGCGCGGAGAGGGAGAAGCCCATCCGCAACGTTTCATCTTCATCGGCGCAGATCCGGCAACGGGGTGGCTCAAGGGCTGCGGCGTGGGCCTGGACGCCAAGGGCTTCGTTCGCACAGGGGCGGCTCTCCCGGCCACCGGCATGATGGAAAAAAGCGGTCCAAGACCCCCTTCCGCTGGAAGCGGAAGTCGCCAATGTGTTCGCGGTCGGTGATGTTCGGGCGGGTTCAGTTAAACGCGTCGGCGCCGCAATTGATGAGGGAGCGGCGGCGGTAGCCCAGATCCACACCGTTCTCTCAAATGCATCTGTGTCGCCGCATGCGGCAACGGAGCGGAGAGCGGGAGGCTGATGAACGCCAGCTTGCCCTAGACTAGCTAATCACACAGGCACAATTGACCGGCCGGTGTCCATAAGCCTCAAACGGCACCATTGTGGCGCGTTTTATGGCGCTCGTCGATCAGGGGACGGCAAGTCTGCTCGATGGCCTTCACCGCCAGGTCGAGCCGCTTCCTGAGAGTGTCGCCGTCCCCTTCGCCCCAGCCAATCGTCGCTTCCCATTGGTTGCGCCTCGCTTCCTCTGGACCCGTCGGCTCCTGGCCGTAGGTGCGGATCAGGTTGTGGGCCGAGTCGATGACCTCGCTATGAATGGCCTGGATCTCCTCGAAGGGCTGGGCGGCCTCCTCGCCAAAATAGGCCATGAAGCGGTACCGACTCGCTCGGAGCTCGGAAAACACTTGGCTCTCCTTGGTCAGGCGGTCGACGGGGGTGAAGATCTCGCTCCGTTCAAGCTCCTCGTCCTCAGCCCCCGCTCCAGGGCGATCATCCTCCCCATCGTCGGCCTCATGCGAAGCGGGAAAGCGGGCCCATGCTAGGATGTCCCTGGCCCGGTAGAACCCCGCTAGAACCTCCTCGGCGAGCTCAGTCTTGCGCCGGCCGACCATCTCGGTCCGCCAGGCATTAAGCCCGCGAACGCCGGCCCAGCCGGCGACGATGGCCGCTAGGCCTGTCATGAGATTGCCCAACGCCGAGATCCAGTCCGGCGACAAGTTCGCCTCCGTCAGGGATTAGGAAGAGGTGACTCCGAAGCCGCTTCGGCGCAACACCCCCAATTGCCTCAGCTAGATGGCGTGGAACGGGAGTCGGGCAAGCCGCCAGACTGCCGGACACCGCAACAACGTCACCCAGATGGTCTGCCGGCCTCTTCGGAGGCGGATCACCAGCTCGCAAATCGATGTTCCCTCTTGGGCAAGCAAGGCATTCGCGTACCGCACGCTCACGCCGGCCGCCGCGGCACCATCTCGGCATTGAGCCGGGGCTGCGGTTGAACCACACATGGAAGCCTGGGCGGGATACATCCAGCGCATCGCATAGCCATGCCATCGGCCAGATGTTCCGGTTCTTCGCAAGGAAAGCGAACCTCATATCGCTTCCCCCGCGAAGAAGGCTGCGGCCCTTTTTAAGAAGTCGCGCTCCGCCTTCAGCTTCGCCACTTCCTTGCGTAGCCGGTCGATCTCGAGCTGCTCCGGCTTCATCTGCCCATGGCGGGAAAGGCATTCTGCAGATCGGTCTTCGCCTCGCGGATCCATGTGCGCGGCGCGTTCTCATCGTGGTCCAGATCACCCTCCCTGACCGATTTGGCCTTGAAGATGTCGGCTCATTCCAGGTGCCCACCGGTGGAAGGGCGACGTGAGCAAGCATTAGCGAACCAGCTATGTCCGCTTCTGGAGGACCGGAAGGGCCGCTGGAATGACCGACATCGGGCGCAAGGCTGACATCCCACACCGCAGTCGGCTACGGGTCAGCTCTTCTCCTACGGAGATTGGACCCGGATCGGCTCTGCTAGGAGCCACAATGTTCCGATTTTGGATCTGTATGGCGGAAACGTCGCTTATCGCGTCATTTTCGGTACGCTACATCGAGCACAGCCAAGCCGATTGCCCTCGGGCGCCAAGAGATTGTCACGCCCTGTCTCCGCTCTAACCTGCCCAGGATTGTCTGCTTCGGGTACCAGTTTGGCTAATTGCAGCCCTCCGGCAATGCTAGTTGCAAACCCGAGCGTAGGTCGCGTCTTCAGGCAGCAGGCCGGTGTGATCGACAAGCGCGCCCGCGTGAGGGGCAGCCGCGGCGGCATCGAGCCGCAAGTGCATGTGCTACGATCTTGACAAAGTTGGGTTGCCACCAGCACGAATATAGTGACTAGCTTTACTCGAGCGAAACGATGCCTGATACCAAATCAGCCAAGCGTCCGCGCGGCCGTCCGCGGAAATATCCAGAGGCACCGATGAGTCCAGCCCAGCGGCAGGCCGAGCGCCGGAGACGGCAGAATCGGGCCGAGTCCGATCTTGACGCGCTCCGGGACGCTGTCGGACAGATCGTCCGTCACACCGAACATCTCTATGCGATCATGTATGGTTGGGATGTTCTAGCACCCGAGATGCGAGCCCAGAGCGCTTGGGATGATCTCCTGAAGGCGGTCTATGATGCATCGGGTATCGCTTTGCCCGAGCTTACACTTGAGGGTGTGGCGCACATGTACCCGCTCGCGTTGCGGCGGATCCATCATCGAACAAGGCCATTTGCAACACGCCGTCCATGATGGCGCTGCTCGCGAGCCGCGGTCGTGCTGCTAGCTTTCCGCCCTCGCCGCCCACCTCACATTTGATCACCGCGGCCAGATTTGAATCCTTTCGCGCCGCTCAGCGATCAACGAACTCGAACCTTTCTAGAGTAGGATTCCCCCTTGGGCATGAGACCCGGATTCTGACGTATAAGTACGTCGGAGGTTATTTTCGTACGTCACTTTAATCATGCTGGTGGCACTGTGGCCGGGCGACCACACTTGTGTTTCGCTCGTCCTGGACATGCGGGATGATTAGCAGCGCCGCTGAGCGGCCGCCGCCGTCGCGTCGCCCACTCGGCAACGATTTTTAGCGAGCTGCCGAAGCTCGGTTCGGACGGATATCACGGCCGTCGTATTCTGCCCCGTGGACTGGAAACAGATTGCCTCCTGGTAAGACCGAAAAACCGCGCGATCCTTACCTTCCCCGAGGTGGCAGCCAGCCACTTTGTCTCCTCCCTCTCGGATCTGAGAAACTCCTCTGCAGAAGAGGAGATGGACATGAACCACTTTGAGATCGTCTTCACCACCGTCGTCGTTCTGACGGTCCTCAGCGCGGGCTCGGCAACAGCGATCGTGATTGCGGTGGATACGCGAGCTAGGCCCGGGGCCAGGATCGTTGCGGTTCGGCTGATGAAAATCGCAGTGCTCGGCGCAGGAGCAGTGATCGCCCTGCTTGATCGCGGTGGCGCCTCCTCAGGGATTCAATGACCGAGCGGGGTCGCGCGAATACGTATCTCGCCGAAGTCTGGGTTGTCATCCATCGTAGATGGGCCAACCGGTGACTTGTTGGCCTTTCCGAACCGAACGGCGCGCGAAGCTGTCGGGCGCGGGCCGAAAGCAGACTGTCCGTTTTCGGGGCCAAGACGTTCGTAAGCGGAACCAGTATCGACGCGCGTCACAGCGTAGTCACAATGCAGCGGGTTGCAGCGATCCCCCCTGCGATGGGCTGAGTTGGTCCATGATAGCCGCTTCGATAAGATTCATGGCCTCGCTGCCGGGCCCCGGGCGTTTAAGCAAATAGACCGGAATTTCGTTCAGCATCGGCAGCGCCGGGTGATCCACCACGCACAAATCCGACGGAATGGAACCATCCGCCATCGAGGTGATCGCCAGTCCGGAGCGTACTGCCGCGAGCACGCCGGAACTGGTGCGGCTTTGCGAAACGACCTTCCAGCGCCTGCCCGCCATTTCCAGCGCCGCGATCATCGAGCGGCGGAACACACAGCCTTCCGGATAGACGGCCAGCGGTACGCGCTCACCGACTTCGGGCAGGCGGGTCGAGTCACCCACCCATTTCAGCTGCAGCTTGGAAACCAGCTTGCCGCCCTGCGGCAGGCGGTCGAGCGTCGCCAGGCCGATGTCGATCTCCTGGCGCTGGATCGCCGCATCGAGCGCACCGCTGAGGTCACAGATGATGTCGATCTCGATCGATTCGTCGGGAAAGCTGATATTGCGCAAGCCGCGCTGGACGAAGCTCAGCGCATAGTCGTCGGGAACGCCGATCTTGATGCTGATTGGGTCGTGTCCGGTGCGCATGCCTTCCAGGAACTCGTCATAGGAGGCGAGCACGTTCACCGCCTTCCAGTAGAGCTTTTCGCCGAGATCGGTTGGTTCCAGACGGTGATGATGGCGCACAAACAGGGTGCGTCCCAGCTGGTCCTCGAGGAATTTCAGCCGCATGCTGACCGCCGCCGGCGAGCAATGCAGGAATTCCGCCGCGCGGGACATGGAGCGACATTCGTAGATCTTCGCGAAACTCCGGATCAGCCGTAAATCAACATTGTCCACCAGACGCCACCTTCGATAGACGAAGAGGGCCGGTTCTCTCATATCGGCGCGCCAAGGTACAGCAGCCGCCAATTGCAGAGGCAGCGGCCGGCCGGAAGCGGCGCTATTCTGTCCCGCGAAGTGCGCGGCTATGGGGTTGCGTCAGCCGCGACGAGCCTGTTCAGCCAGTCGGGGTCGACCTGCGGCACCGAAGCCAGCAGCCTTTCGGTATAGGGGTGGTGCGGTGGCGAAAACACCTCGCTGCGAAAGCCCTGCTCGACGATGCGGCCCTGGTGCATGACCAGCAGCTTGTCGGAAATGCCCTGTACGACGTTCATGTCGTGGGTGATAAACAGATAGGAGACGCCCTGCTCCTCCTGGACGCGGATCAGGAGTTTCAGGATCGCTTCCTGCACCAGCTGGTCGAGGCCGGAAGTGACCTCGTCGCAGACAATGAGATCGGGCTGTGCCGCCAGCGCGCGCGCGATGTTGACGCGCTGCTTCTGTCCGCCCGAAAGCTCGGAGGGAAGCCGCGTCAGGAATTCCGGGCCAAGCTCCATCTGCTCCAGCAACTGCACCACCCGGCTGTCGCGCTCCCTGCCCTTCAATCCGAAATAGAGTTCGAGCGGACGGCCGATGCTCTGCCCGATCGTGTGGCGCGGATTGATCGAGGTGTCGGCCGATTGCTGGACGAGCTGGATGCGGCGCAGCGTTTCGCGGTCGCGATGCACCGACAGGCCGGCCAGTGGCTTGCCGGCGAAGGAAACGCTCCCGGCGGAGATCGGCAGCAGGCCGGCGACGATCCGGGCGACGGTGGTCTTGCCGGAGCCGGATTCACCGACCACGCCGACGAAGGAAGAAGCCGGCACGTCGAAGCTGATCTCGCTCAGCGCCCGGCTACTGCCATAGCTGGCCTCGACGCCGTTGAAACGCAGGATCGGCTCGCCGTCGCGCCGCTCGGGCTTGTCGAGATTGCGCACCGCCCATAGCGAGCGGGTATAGTCGTGGGTGGGGTTGGCGATCATCTGGCGCGTCGGCGCGATCTCGACGACGCGGCCATGCTGCAAAACGGCAATGCGGTCGGCAAGCTGCGAGACAACCGCCAGGTCATGGGTGATGTAGAGGGCCGCCGTGCCGTGCTGGCGCACCAGATCGCGGATGGTACGCAACACCTCCACCTGGGTGGTCACGTCGAGCGCCGTCGTTGGCTCGTCGAAGATGATCAGGTCGGGCCGGCTCATCATCGCCATGGCGGTCATGGCGCGTTGCAGCTGCCCGCCGGAAACCTGGTGCGGAAAACGCCGGCCGTAGTTTTCTGGGTCCGGCAGGTTGAGCTTGCGGTAGAGCTCGACAGCGTTGGCCCGCGCTTCCTCGGGCGTCTGCAGGCCGCGGTCGACGCAGGTCTCAATCGTCTGGTCGAGCAGGCGGTGGGCCGGGTTGAAGGCGGAAAGCGCGCTTTGCGCCACATAGGCGATGCGGTGGCCGCGCAGGCGGCGTTTTTCTTCCTCCGTCATGCCGATCAGGTCTAGCCCGTCGAAGTCGATCGAGCCGCCGGTGAAGCGGCAGCCGGCGCGAACATAGCCCATGGCGGCCAGGCCGAGGCTGGATTTTCCGGCGCCGGTTTCGCCGATGACCCCGAGTATCTCGCCGCGCGCGAGCTCCAGGTCGATACCCTTGACTATCTCGGTGCGCTTGCCGCGGCTGAAGCCGTCGATGCGCAGCCCGCTCATGCCCAGCAGGATGTCGGAAGCCGCCATGCTCACTGTTTCCCGCCAGCCTTGTTGACCAGCCAGTCGAGGACGAAGTTGATCGATACCGTCAGCAGGGCGATGGCCGCCGCCGGCAGAAGCGGCGCCGGGCTGCCATATATGATCAGCGTCTTGTTCTCGGCCACCATGGAGCCCCAGTCGGCGGTCGGCGGCTGGATGCCGACGCCGAGGAAGGAAAGCGCGCTGATCGACAGGAAGACGAAGCTGAAGCGCAGGCCGAATTCGGCGACCAGCGGCGGGATGATGTTGGGCAGGATTTCGCGGAACATGATCCACGACCGGCTTTCACCGCGGATGCGAGCGGCCGTGACATAGTTGCTGACCACGATGGGAAAGGCGGTGGCGCGTGCCAGTCGATACACGCGGGTGGAATCGATCAGCCCGAGTATGACCACCAGTGCGGTGACATTGCGCCCGAACACCGCCAGCAGCACAAGCGCCAGGATCAGATAGGGTATGGCCATCAGCGCGTCGAAGATGCGGCTTAGCGCCAGCTCCAGCCAGGTCGGCGCGACGGCGGCTAACAGGCCGAGCGAGCCGCCGACGAGGAAGGACAGCGCCGTGGTGAGTGCGGCTATGCCGATCGTGTTGCGCGCCCCATAAATCAGCCGCGAGAGCACGTCGCGGCCGAGCTGGTCGGTGCCGAGCAGAGACCCCTCGCCCATCGGGAGCAGCGCCTGGCCGATGATCTCGGCCTCGCCATGCGGCGCAATCAACGGCGCGAACAGCGCCACCACCAGATAGGCGGCAATCACCATCAGCCCGGCCACACCGCTGATAGGTATGCGCCGCCGCTGCAGGGGATCTGCCTGCGCCCTCTCCTGCCGGGTCATTCGCTCATGCCTTGTATCGCAGTTGCGGATTGGTCATCGTCGTCATGATGTCGGCCAGAAGGTTCAGCCCGACATAGGTGACGGCGAAGATCAGCGCGCAGGCCTGCACCACCGGCATGTCGCGGCTGGAAACGGCATCGACCATCAATTGTCCGATGCCCGGATAGACGAACACCACCTCGACCACCACCGCGCCGCTGATCAGATAGGCAAGGTCGAAGACGATGATGGAGATGATCGGCGCCCAGGCATTGGGCAGCACATGGCGCAGGATAATCTTCGCCGGCCTGGTGCCTTTCAGCCGCGCCATCTCAACATAGGGGCTGTCGAGCAGCGAGATGATCGAGGCCCGCGTCATGCGCATGATATGGGCGAGGATCACCAGCGTCAGCGTCAGCGCCGGCAGCGTCGCCTTCTTCAGGTGCTCGAAAAAGCCGGTGCTCGCATCGACGTTGGAAAGCGCGCCGGCAAGGTTGAGCTTGATGGCGAGGCAATAGATCAGCACATAGGCGACGAAGAATTCCGGCAGCGCGATAGCCGCCAGCGTCGAGGTGTTGACGACGCGGTCATACCAGCTGTTGCGCCACAGGGCGGCGGAAATGCCGAGCGCCAGCGCCAGCGGAATGGCCAGAAGCGCCGCATAGGCGGCTAGGAAGAAGGTGTTGTAGAGTCGGTCGGAGATGAGCGTTGCGATGTCGCGTCTGGCCGAGCCGCTGCCGCCAGCATAGGAGACGCCGAGGTCACCCTGCGCCGCCGCGCCCAGCCATTCGAGGTAACGCACCAATGCCGGGCGGTCCAGGCCGAGTTCCTTGTTGAACGCAGCCACCGCCTCGGGCGTGGCCGCCTGGCCGAGCGTTGCCTGCGCAAAGCCCCCGGGCAGCATCTCAAGCGCCGCGAAGATCAGCGAGGAGACGATAAGCAGCGTCAGCGCCGCCGAGCCAAGCCGAAGGACGATTGCGCGCAGCATCGGCGTCATCGCGCTGTCTCCGGCTTGCCGGCGCAATCTAGGACGGATGGCGGCGCCATGCCTGGCCCCGGCGCCTGTTGGCGCCGGCCATTCCGACAGGAAGCCGCCAGCCTTGCGTTCATGCGTCAGTCCGCCTTCTTCGTCTCGGTCGGGTGCTGCACCTTCCACGGCGCTACCCAGTCGCCCTCGACGCGCAAATCGATGCCGGCATCGTCCTCGATCACCTTGCACACGGTCATCTCGCCGGCGCCCATGCCGTAGCGCTCGCCCGCCTCGCGGAAGCGTTCATGGGTGGCGCGCGTCAGCTCGCAGCGATTGCCGGTCTCCACCAGCAGTTCCTCGATCAGCGACAGATCCTTCAGGCACAGGGCGATCGGGAAGGACGGATCGTAGTGTCCGGCGAAGATCGACGGCACGTCGTGCTGCAATACAAAGCTGTCGGCCGCGCCGCCCTTCATCACTTCCCACCACACCTCGGGATCAAGTCCGCTCAGCTTGGCCGCAACCATGGCCTCGCCGATCGCTGCGGCATGTATCTTCCAAAGCTGGTTGTTGACAAGCTTGGCGACATAGCCGTTGCCATAGGCACCGACGCGCCGGACCTCGCCCATCGCCTCGATGATCGGGCGAACCTTCTCCACGTCCTGGTCCTCGCCGCCGACGAACATTGGCATGTCGCCGCGGATCGCCGCATCGACCGAGCCGGTGACCGGCGCATCGACGGGACCGCCGCCCTTAGCCTTGAACTCGGCCGCCAGCTCGCGCATCAGCTTCGGGCTGGAAGTGGTCAGGTCGATCCAGAACTTGCCCTCGCAGGAGGTCGACAGGAAACCGTCGGCGCCGCTCACCACCTGGGTGATCTCCTTCGGGCCATAGACCATGGTCACCACCACGTCGGCCTGCTGCATCACCTCGGCGGGCGTGTCGGCCCATTTCGCGCCGGCTTCGATAAGCGGCTTTCCGGCCTCGGGCTTGATGTCGTGGACGACCATGGGGTAGCCCGCGCGGAGGATGTTGCGCGCGGCATTTGCGCCCATCATGCCGAGACCGATGAATCCAACTATCATAACTTGCTGCACCGTGCTGAAGGGGTAATCCGGATATTCGTTACGATCGGCCGCGCTTTCGGAGCAAACAAATCTTGCTTGAAGCAAGCGTAACGTTTGCTGAAATGCCGCCGCCTCGCGGCCCAAGCTTCAGCCCCGCTTAAAGTGGGATCAACGAGAACTTGCTTTTCAACAGCGCGAAGATTTGCAGGAAATCCGATGGGCATTAGGCCAGGGCCGCGATCGGCACAGGGGAGGGAAACTTATGGCTTCGCGTAACAATGGCATCGACCTTCAGACGATGATTTCCGCCGTGCGAGAAGGCACACTGGGACGACGCGACTTCATGCGGCTGGCGGCGGGCGCCGGCATTGCCGCTTTAGCCACCGGGCTCCTGGGCTTCCCAGCCATTGCCGAACCGAAGCGCGGGGGCTCCTTTCGCATGGGCATCGCCGATGGCTCGTCCAACGACTCGCTCGACCCAGCCACATGGACCAGCCCCTATGCCTCGATGTTCGGCCCCTCCTTCTTCGGCGCCGGCCTGACCGAGATCGATCACAACAACAGCGTTCAGCCGAACCTGGCTGAGAGCTTCGAATCCGATGCCTCGGCGACCAAGTGGATGTTCAAACTGCGCGAAAAGCTGGTGTTCCATGACGGCCGGCCGGTTCGCGCCGCCGACGTCGTCGCCACCTACAACTACCATCGCGGCGAGAATTCCAAGTCGGCCGCCAAGAGCGCCCTTGCCGTCATCGCCAATGTGAGCGCGCAGGACGAGCGCACCGTCGTGTTCGAGCTGAAGTCGCCCTATGTCGACTTCCCGTTCCTCACGAGCGACTATCATCTGGGCATCTTCCCGGCCAAGGGGGACGACCAGATCGAATGGGAAAAGGGCATCGGCGCCGGCCCCTACAAGCTGGAATCCTTCCAGCCGGGCGTCGTCGCCAAGGGCGTGCGCAACCCCGACTACCACAAGCCGGGCCTGCCCTATTTCGACGACGTGACGCTGTTGGTGATGAACGACGTCACCGCCCGCACCAGCGCGCTCCTGTCGGGCGAAATCCACTATATGAGCCGCTGCGATCTGAAGACGCTGCCGATGCTGCGCAGCAATCCGAACATCGAGATCGACAACGTCGTCGGCTTCTCGCACTGGATTTCGCTGATGAACACGCAGGTCGCGCCGTTCAACGACCTGAATGTCCGCCTGGCCATCAAGCATGCGATCAACCGCGAGGAGATCGTCGAAAAGGTTGCCTTCGGCGCCGCCACGGTAGCCAACGACAACCCGATCGCGCCGACGATCAAATACGCCATTGATCCGGCGCCCAAGCATGGCTTCGACCCCGAAAAGGCGCGCCACTATCTCAAGCAGGCCGGCCTGGACAGCCTGACGGTCGACCTGTCGGCCTCGGACGCCGCCTTCAACGGCGCGGTGGATGTCGCGCTCCTCATCAGCGCGCGCGCCGCCGAAGCCGGCATCACCGTCAATGTCGTGCGCGAGGCGGCGGACGGCTACTGGGACAATGTCTGGATGAAGAAGCCCTGGTGCATGTCCACCTGGGGCGGGCGGCCGACCTGCGACCTGATGTTCGAGACGGCCTATGCCTCGCATTCGTCGTGGAACGACACCAACTGGCACAATGCACGCTTTGACGAGCTGCTGCTGGCCGCGCGCGGCGAACTCGACGAGGAAAAGCGCGCCGCCATGTATGCCGAGATGCAGCAACTGATCCATGACGATGGCGGCGCCAATGTCATCGCTTTCAGCAACCACGTCGCCGCGCATTCCAAGGCGGTCGCGCATGGCGAGCTGAACTCGAACTTCGAGATGGACGGCAATCGCATTCTCGAGCGCTGGTGGTTTGTCTGAGCCGCCGCCACGCTCACTAAAAAATTCCGGATTGACCCAGAAACATGAAGCAGAACAACGTCGCTGTCGAAGTCATCGAACATTTCGTCATCCCGACGCGGGACGGCCGCAAGCTGTCGGCCCGCGTCTGGAAGCCGGTGACGACGGAGCGACTTCCCGTCATCCTGGAATATATCCCCTATCGCAAGCGCGACGTGACCCGCTATCGCGATGAACCGATGCATGGCTATTTCGCCCGGCAGGGTTTTGTCGCGGTGCGGCTCGACCTTGCCGGATCGGGCGATTCCGAGGGCGTGCTCACGGACGAATACGCCCTGCAGGAACAGGAAGACGCGCTCGACGCCATCGACTGGCTGAGCCGCCAGGACTGGTGTAGCGGCGCGGTCGGCATGATCGGCAAGTCTTGGGGTGGGTTCAACTGTCTGCAGATTGCGGCAAGGCGTCCGCCGGCACTGCGTGCCATCATTCCGGTCGCCGCCACCGACGACCGCTATGCCGACGACATCCATTTCATGGGCGGCTGCCTGCTGGTCGACGGGCTCGACTGGGGCGCGGTGCTGCAGACTTTCCTGCCTCGCCCACCGGACCCAGCGCTGGTCGGCGAGAACTGGCGCAGCATGTGGCAGGAGCGGCTCGACGGCCTGACCTGCCCGCTGGAGGATTGGCTCGGGCACCAGCGGCGGGATGCCTTCTGGAAGCATGGCTCGATCTGCGAGGACTATAGCGCCATCACCGCTGCGACTCTGCTCGTCGGCGGCTGGGTGGACGGCTACAAGACCGCGCTGATGCGCATGGCCGAAAAGCTCACCTGCCCGACCAAATGCATCATGGGCCCCTGGGCGCATGTCTATCCGCATGACGGCGTGCCGGCGCCGCAGATCGGCTTCCTGCAGGAAGCGGTGCGCTGGTTCGACCATTTCCTCAAGGGCGTCGACAACGGCGTCATGGAGGAGTCGAAGCTGCGCGCCTATATCGTCGACAGCGCTCCGCCGCAGACCCATTACGAATTCCGCGAGGGCCGCTGGATCGGCGAGGCCGATTGGCCTTCACCCAATGTGCAGGAGCGCCGGTTCAATCTCACCGATGCGGGGCTCAGCGTCAGTCCCGGCACGCTTTCAGAAACGACCCTGCCGTACAACCTGCTGGTCGGCCAGTTCGGCGGCGACTGGGGCGCCATCGCCATGCCGCATGAGCAGGCGCCGGACCAGCGCTATGACGATTCCCTGTCGCTCACCTTCGACAGCGAGCCGCTGGACGAGCCGATGGAGATCCTCGGCAACGGCCGGCTCGACATCAAGGTCGCAGCCGACAAGCCGCTGGCGCAGCTTGCCGTGCGGCTTAGCGACGTGCGTCCCGACGGTTCCGTTACCAAGATGGCCATGGGCTTCCTCAACCTTGCCCACCGCGACGGCAGCGAGTTTCCCGAGCCTCTGCAGCCGGGTGCCTATTACGACGTCAGCGTGAAACTGAGCGCCGTCGGCTACCGCCTACCGGCCGGCCACCGCATCCGCGTCTCGCTGTCGCCCAGCTATTGGCCGGTGGTCTGGCCTTCCCCCGAGCGGGTGGAATTGAAGGTCCGCGATTCGGGCACGCTTATTTTGCCGACGCGCTCCGGCGGCGAGGACGGCAATGTCTCCTTCCTTCCGCGCGAGACCGCGGGCCGTGTCGAGATGATCAACATTCGCCCCGGTCGCGAGTTCCAGCGTTCGATCGTCTTCGACCCGGTCAACAACAAGGTGGTGCGCAAGCTGGCCGGAACTGGCGGGTATGGCGCGGAAGGGGTGAACCTCATTCCCGATGTCGGCCTGGTGACGGAGAACGACGCCTGGCGCGAGCATTCGATCGTACTGGACGATCCATGCAGCATGGTGACCGAGTTCCATCAGACCAATTCGTTCCAGCGCGAGGACTGGGACATCAGGATCACTTCGCGTATCCGCGTCCGCTCTACCAGGGAGCACTTCATACTGAACTGCGAACTCGACGTGTTCGAAAACGGCGAGCGCGTGTTGAGCCGTAGCTGGAACCCCAGGATTTCGCGCGACTGGGTCTGAGCGCGCTCAATTGCCATGATTCAACGGCCGATTAAAACAGCTATGGAAAGCTGTATTTACTAACGTCGTCTGGTTCGGGCGATCGCGCCGTCACGGCTTTGAGTTAATGACCGTCCGTGGCGCTTTCTCGTTGACGATGGCCATGTCCGCTTCTGGAGGAAGGGAGGGGCCCGCGGAATGACCTACATCGTGCGCAAAGCAGCCATACATAACATTTGGCACGGGAGCGATTGGATCGGCTCACGAGTCGCTGCTCCAATCCATGACCGTCGCATGCTGCAGCTTCTACTCGCCCTTCAGGAAGCGAACCAGGCCTGCTAAGCCCGGCTTGATCCACTCCGCCATTTTCTTCGCCAGCCCCTTCGGTGCCGGTGCCGCCCGCCCTCGCCTACACCAAAACCATTCTCTCCAGCCCCATCAGCTCGATCGCGGCGAAACTCTGGGGGATTGCTCACGTTGTTGGCCGAGAAGTGCCCCGATGACACGCTCCATGTTGCTGGCGGTGACATCCTCGTGGCTAGTTGTCTGGCATTCGCAATCAAGCCTGCGAAGTCTCGACGGACCGCTTGTCGGGGCACCTGCCTTGGACGATGAAGTAGCTAGGCCCCCACCTCCCGCCTTTCTTCTGCTCCTCCATGATCAATGCGCCTCCGACAGCAGGCAGCAGAACGCCGACAGCGCCGACAGGAGCATTGTCTCCGTCATCGTCTGACCAACAATGAGGCCTCGGCTGCTACGACAGGTGGGCCGAGGTCCCACTCTCCGCAAAAGGACTAAGCGCGCCCGCGCAACCATACTGCACGCCCCATTTTCGTTTCGCGCAGCGACTCCCGCATGTGCGACTGTTCACATCTCCGTGCATTCGCGTTACGCGAGGAAGGCCAACCCGGTCTCGATACAGCCGGCGGCGAGGTCGGCAGATGGGCTCCGCCAGGCCAAATTCAGTACAGCTTCTCGCCATTGGCTCCATAGGATGGTTCATTTCCGGAGCGCAGGTCTCGTGCGCGCATCAGGCTGTCGGCAAGGATTCGGTTAGCGTCGGGGATGCCAACAGCCGCGTGATTGAAGATCAGAACGCAGAAGCCCCTCCCCGCCCTGTGTCGTATTCATCAGCATTGACGTGCCCGCTCCTTCGGCTGGTGACCACATGAATCCTGTCGCTCGCGCGTGAACTTTAGTGATGGGCTCCGTACGAATAGAGGATTGTGATCGTAGGCTTCGCACTCTCTGTCGTCGCTCAGCCCAACTCGCACAGGAGAAGATGCGGGTGGGATCATCCGTGCTTGCTTCAGTAGCCCTGCGGACCACAACGAGTCCCTGCCAATCCAACTGTTCAAGATTTGGTCCCTTCTGGGCGTGGTCGGAAAGCACGCGTCGTGTCCAGATTTGGCTGTGGGCATGGACGACCGACACCGAAAACAGAAGGTTTCGTCGCGGCCACCTCTGTGGAGCATTACGGGGAAAACGAGTACGGCCGCGCCCCTAAGGCGAACGAACTCGAATCCCAGTCTCAGTTTCCTTCGTGAGCCTCTGGCGCGGGCTCAATGCCGTGGCAACACATCGGTCAATCCCCGTGTGTGAAGCCAGAGAAAAAGGGAGCGAATTCGAGCGGACAGGCTACGCTAGTTAGAGGATTCAAACCTGGCTCCGGGCTTTTCTGAATGGCGCAAATATACGCCAATTTCTCCGAGGCCGACCCAAGGATTCGTGACATACCCCTACACCTCTTCCTACTCGTATATTGCTTGTTGATGCATGCTTACAGCCACTCCATGTCGGCCATTGCAACTACTTACCTTTCTATTCTGGATGTCCGTGATCGAACTCAGACATGATCTTGCGCTCCTCTTCGTCGCGAATAGGGTGCTCCCTTCCTGATAAAAAAAAGGAGGCACTAACGATGAAACGGAACTACGATGCAGGCTTGATTACAAACGGTGAATCGGAAGCTAGCGCCAGTTCAGGCGGGTTCGTGGTTGATGCCACTGTCGTAAGCCAGACCTGGCCATGCAAGAAAGACACGCCCGCCCGGAGATGGGCGGATTGCATACCACCTAACTGTCTTTTCGTGCCGGAGGCAGTCTTGGAAGTGATCGACCACGGGATCGCTTCCGAGGAGACTCTACATCCTACCCATGGACGGCAACTGCGTGCTTGGAAGGCTGCCCTCTTCACCTACTTCGCCATGAGATACGTACCTGAGTGTCAAGCCGTTTACGAGACACGGCGGGATCTAGAACAGATCAGGCAACTTCACTGGCTGAGCGCCCCTGACCCCCGGGAGACAAAGCAGCGGTTGTTCCAGGACATCCGGGTGGCTTCAACCGCGTTGGTTCTAGCGATGCCGATTGCTTCCACGAGCCCCAAGAAGTTCGTGCTTATCAATCGATACATGCGGTTGCCCGGCCTCTTCAATCCGGCGGTGTCAAGGTGGGTAATCGACCGCCAGGAAGTGGCCCTCTCTCACGAGCCACAAGAGATTCTGATACCCCCGAACGCCGTTCACCGCGGTCAAGTCAACCCGGCAGAAGCATCAGTGGATCAGCTTTGACCACCCTGAGCTCGAACCTGCCATTAGGGGTCATGTAGGGCGACAGTCATGCCTCAAATGCAACAAGTCTCGCGGGTCCGCAGCATTGGTTCCCAGCGGAGCTATTTCATCTCGAAGTATCCCGCTGGGTACTTCATTCGCGGGGCACGCAATGTAATCTCCGACTACATCCAGCGCTGCCGAATACGGAGCGACTAAGGCGCGTGATTTATCGCGCCAACGCTCCAGCCCTTCGGAGCCCGACCACCGGGCGAGCGGACTAGCAGTGTAAGGTCCGCGGAGGGTCCCAAGCGAATTGAGTAGCTTGAGGCCAGAACGGCTCTCCAGCCTGCCAACACATGTAAGCCGATCCCGCAGCGCGGGAGCAGGCCAGCATCTTATCACCTGAACAAACTGACCGAGTGCAAAGGAGACACTCCATGGAGCGTACGGTCGTTCACCTAATCACTAGCTCAGACTGCGTCCTCATTGAAGGAAGCAGGCACCGGTGTCTCAGATCCAACTGGTATGGCCACCTACTAGTTCCGGCGGACAGTCGGAAAAGACTGGTATTCATCTCGCACGAGCGCCTAGCGAAGCTCTTGACGAACGGGGCGGCAACAATCGAGTACCAGGGTACTGCCAAGCCCAAACCGCCAAACCTCCATACATGTGTACGCCAGCGAAATGTATTTGCATTTAGGGGGCGGCAATTCGCATCAAGGTCGATTAGTCCCAAAGCATCTCCGGCGCGTCTTGTCTGGATGGATTTAGGCCCCGATCCTCGCGGTTACACCATGAAGCGATTAGGCCGCGAGATTCTGGCAGCCTTCAGCAAAACAAACTCCGAACGTTACAAGCGAGGATCTCCCATTCGAGAATGGGCTTCCGCCGGCGTTCCAGGAAAGTTGTCCCGCGCCCCAATCACCTCCAAATTCAAGCCGGGACACGATTTCGGTAACTTGAACGATCTCAGGCGCATTCAACACAGGGGCGTGCGCTTTCTTAACCTGTACTACAGGTCTGAAAAGCTTGCTCGACTGTACAAGCAAGTCGGTCGGGCGCATGTGCGCATCAAGGCAGACCTTGAGAACCTGGGAACAATCTGGGTCGCGGAGAACAGGCGCGGGGCGGATTGGATCAGTGCTTCCTGCGAGTGTGACATGGAAGGTGTGTCCGCTGCAGTCTGGAGCGCGAAAGTAGCCGCCCTACGCCGCAACTGTTCAGACATTCCGATTTCCGATGATGGCATCAGTGACGACCGCTAGTCACCGAGAGCCACAGGCGATCGGCTGAACATCGACAGCCAGGATGAGAACATGCGTTGCCACAACCACTTGCTGGCCGAAGCTTTGAAGATAACTGATCACGGCTTCTTCTTGCACCCCCACGTCTTTGCGAATCGGCAGCTTGCCAAGGCGCGTAGCTCGCGCGGGGACTGGTCCATACGATGCTACTCCACGTGACTGGGGCCGGGATGCCCCTGCCGTATACATCGAGGACAGCGTTGCAAACCGAGTGCCAAAGCCGAGGAAGCGTGGCTCCAAGATCGGCTCCGTCGTCGATCCGTTCCGCCGCCGGAAGGTCTGGTTCGAAAGCAATCTGGAGGAGTCAGCTCTTGTAGTCCTCCTGACACTGCCCGAGACACTTGAGGTTCGGGAACAGCAAGCGGCAGAGTATGTCCAGTGCGGCCGGAAGCGCGTCCACTATTTCGACTTCGTCCAGCACCTAGCCTCCGGCAGGATTGCTTACGCCGTCAAATATGAAGACGACGTGGACGATGAACTTCGCGAGACGCTCCGTTGCGTGGCGCAACAGGTCGGTGACCGTTTCGCGGGCGAGTTCCGGACGCTTACAGAGAAGGACCTGACACGGATCCAGGTCGAGAACGCGCAAGACGTGCTCGACGCTGCACGGGACTTCGACTTCGAAGGCCAATCACTCGCGGCGGCAGTGCTGAAGGCACTCCCCGCGCGCGTCACGCTTGCTGAAATCGCCCGTGCCAGCGGCCTTGGCGAACGCGGCCGACGCGCGGCCGTGGCCCTTGTCCAGAAAGGACTTCTGAAGGTTCCGTCCAACGAACGGCTGACCAGCAACGCACTCCTCTTCAATCAGGCCGCCCACCAAGCGCGACCCTAATCGCTCCGCCACGAGCACATCGGGGAAAAAGGAAACAGTGTCATGGCACGAGGCGTGAAACCAATCGATCCGGCCGGGGTCGTAAGGCGCGAGAGATCTCATAAATTTGGTCGCCATGACAGGCTAGTCATTGATGGCCAGTCGTTCAGAGCCGACCGAAAGGTCAAGGACACGCACGTGCTCCAGCCCGTGACCGGGGACCTGATCGCTGAAGACTACTTCATCACGAAGACGGACGGCGAGATCAACGCGCTCATCGGGGCGAAACGAATGCGCATCGATGAAGGCTACTACTCCAAAGCCATCGGGATTCTTCGGGTGGGTTTCGACAACTCGGATCTCAGCGACCTGTCAGACGAAGAGCACAGGACCGTCGCATGGAAGAAGGAATGGTGCGTGCGCTTCCTCAACGCCGCCGCCTACCCCGAAAATAGTTGGCGGCCCTGCCGCACCATTCCGGATTGCACACGGTTCGTCACGGAGAACCGTGACCGCATGGACCGCTGGTTCCTCGACAAGTTCGGAGTGCGGAGGCGGCCTGGGCGCAGGCTTCGAGGTGAGGTCCGCAAGGCGTTCGACTATCCGAGCGGTGCGACGCTGAAGGTATGGCTCCGGCTCTTCATCGCAGGACACTGCCGAATGGAAAGCCTCAGTCCGCACTACTCCAACTGCGGAAACCGGAACCAGCTCGACCCGCGGGCAGCTGAAGTGATCGCGATCGAGGCCCAGAAGTTTGCGAGCACTCTGAAGCCCAAGATGGCGGACATCTGCCAGAACATTGAGTCCGTCCTAGACAAAAAGAATAAGAAGCTCCCTGAGCACCAACAAATCTATGCAAGTGACAACGCAGTGCGCCGCCGGATCCACTTACTCGATCCGTTCATGGTCGACGCCGGTCGCAAGGGAACTGACTACGCCCTCCGGAAGTACACTCCGGTCGGAATGGGGCTTCGGGTCACGACAGCCCTGGGGCGGGTCGAGATGGACGACTGGGAGGTAGACCTTCACACGCTCATCGAAAAATCATCCGTGTGGAAAAGACTAAAGCCCAAACACCGGAAACTGGTTCCTCGCGTACGGTTGACGCTTACTGGCGCGATTGATTGCGCCTCGCGGTGCATTCCCGGCTTAAACCTTTCCGTAAACAGTCCCTCCACGGCCACCGCAAAGCCTGCCCTGAGATCGATCATGGTGGACAAGACGGAACTGGCCACGGCCGCCGGGGCGAAGGCGTCCTGGCACATGCATGGCCGCCCCGGCGAAGTCGCCACCGATGCCGGGCCGGAATTCGGTAACGAGTTCGACGACGCGGCAACTCACGTAAACATCACTCACACCACCCCGGAACAGGATCCCCGCAAGCGCGGCACAATTGAAGCCTTCTTCAGGACCTTCAAGCGGCTCTGTCGGTACTTCGCCGGACGTGCCTTCGCCAACGTCGTGGAGAAAGGGGACTACCCAGCGGAAGAACTCGCCGCCCTTACGGTCGGAGAATTCTACAGGGCTGTCATCGTGTTTATCGTGGACTACTACCACCTTAGGCCGCATCGCGGTCTCGAGGGTCGGACTCCCTATAACAAATGGCTTGAGCTCGAAAAAGAAGGACTGCCGCCGGCTCCGTCAGACGAGCAGCTGGCGATCGCGTTTGGATTGCCGCGCAAGCAGCGTTCGATCAGCAAGCATGGCATCGAGTTCATCGGTATCTCGTACAACTCTAACGAACTCTCTGGCCTGTACAAACTCAATGGGAGCAAGAAGGTCGACATCATCGTCGAACCGGAGGACCTGGGCTATGTCTTCGTCAAAATCCCGAAGCAGTTCAGAGGGCGGATCAAGGGCGTCCCCGAAGATCGGCATTATCTGAAGGTCCATAGCGTCGGTGGCATCGGTCAGGGTAAGTCCCTGGCGACGGTGCTACTCGCAAAGAAGGCCGTCCGCGATCTGGTGAAGAAGGAAGCCGAGGCCGGGCGGCTCATTCGGATTGAGGCTCATCGCCGGTTCCTTGACCTCGCTGAGGACGTCCGGAAGCGTGCCGGGATTCCGACGCACGAGATCACCGCGAAGACGTTGGATCTCATCGAGCATCGCGTGGACTTCTCCGCGAGAGCCGCCTTTGGGTCCATCGACTACGGGACCGAGGAAAGGGCCGAGCGCGGGACCCTTGGCAGTGTGGTGTCACGATCGACCCGGCGACGTGTTGAAAGCAACCAGCAGTCACCCCCCTCGCCCATTTCGCAGGACGGAGAAGCTGAAGCCAAACCCAAGCCGTTCGGCGGAAGCATGAACCTGGACGACGGAGAAGATCAATGACCCAAGATGATGTCCACAATCCCCTTTCCGATGAGGATTTCCTCAACACCATCTCGAGCCGCCTCACAGACAAGGAGAAATGCGTCAAGGAGACTTTGGAGCGCGCAAAGAGTGTTTACGTCCCCTGCGGTCGTGACCGGGTGGCCAAAATGATCGTCTCCCATTTCGTTACGATGATGCTCGCGAAGAGGGCGGGACGGCGCGATGACGGACGGGTCCTGTTCGTGACCGGTGAAAGCGGCGCGGGAAAGACGACACTGGTGGACCGGCTACTCTCTGAGACCACCGCGCTCGCCCCGGTCCAGACATCATACGGGATCATCAATCCCGTCATTTCTCTCACGTTGATGGGCCCCTCCACCCTAAAGTTCCTCGGCCTCAATATGCTGCAGCAGGCCGGCTACAAGATCACTCGAAAATACGAACAGGGGGAGGTGTGGGACATCCTTCCCGAGCAGCTTCACCTGCGGAAGGTGCTTGTCGTCCACCTCGACGAGACCCAGCACATTTTGAAGCTGACCGAGTCGGACAGGGAACGAGACGCGGTCCGCAAGGCACTCAAAGGGGTGATGAACTACAAACCATGGCCCGTGAGCTTCTTCATGTCGGGACTGCCGGGCATCACTTCCCTAGCCAAGCTCGACGAGCAGATCGAGAGGAGAGCACGGCACCTGGCTCTGCCGGACGTACAGCTCCCCGAAGAACGCGTTCTGATCCTCAAGATCATTCGGGCCATGTGTGAAGCGGCTGGACTTGAAGCCAACAACGTACTCGAGAGCGATCTTCCGGAGCGTATCGCACACGCGGCTAGGTATCGCTACGGGCGGATTGCCCAGGTGATCCTCGCCGCAATCGAGCAGGCGGCATATAGGAGCTCGTCCGCTCTGACGCGTGATCATTTCGCCTACGCCTACATCGAGCATTCGCAGGCGAGAGGCCATGACGAGATGAACCCCTTCCTTGTTGATGAATGGGAGCGGCTGGATCCAGGCCTGTTCATGATCGAGGACGACTGATGAGGACTACCGGGCGGATACTCGAGCCGCTTGGATTCGCCTACCCGCTCGAGGAGCCGCAGCCCGCGGCTGGCTTTGCATCCCGCCTCGCCGCATTGAACGGCCGCTCGCTCAAGGATCTCCTCCGCGACATGAGCATCCCCCCGCGAAGCCTGGACAAAGGCATCGAATCTGCCGTGCGGGATATAGCCCTTCTCGGACGAGCCGATCCTGAGAAGCTGCTGCGGTACACGCCTGTGCCTTATGGCGACAGGCTCTTTCGAGTCGGAGATGAATTTGTCATTCGGCTTGCAGTCAACAGGACCTACTTTCGTTTCTGCGCGCGTTGCGCGCTGGAGGATATGGACCACTACGACGGTCCCTCCGCAAGCCGTCCTTGGCTTCGGTTGGAATGGATCCTGTCGCATTTCCGCTCCTGTCCCCGGCACGGCGTGCTTCTGACGGCCACAAGCCCGCCGCGGAGGCCGTTCGCCCCCTTTGACTTCAACGATACGATGCGGGGGCTCATCCCAAATCTTGCGCGGATGGCCGACGAGGCGATGGCAAGTTCTCCCTCTCCGTTCCAGACTTGGCTCCGAGACCGACTTGGCGGTGTGAGGGCGGACAACAACTGGCTGGACGATCTCCCGCTATACGTCGCGGCTCCATTCTGCGAGGCGCTGGGGGTGTCGTCCCTCCACGAGCCGAAGGTCAGGACCGCGCGGTTCACCGTCTCCGACTGGGCAATCGCCGCCGATGAGGGATTTCGGATCGCCAGCGCCGGCGAAGAAGCGCTGCGCGCGCTGCTCGCGCGACTCAACAAGGCGCAGTCCTCGACAAGAGGCTTTTGGGGACCGCGTGACACATACGGCTATGCCTATGGCCTTTTGCAGAAGACCCTCGACGATCCAGCATACGGCAAGCTGCGCGACGTGGTGCGCCGGTTCGCCCTAGAGACCATGCCAATCGAGCCGGGCACGAACATCCTCGGCGAGATCGCGGGCAGCCGCAAGGTCCATACGGTGCGGACCGCCGCACGCGACTCTGGCGCGCATGCCCTCACCATTCGCCGACTATTTCAACGGATGGGAGTCGACGAAGCGGAGGATCAATCCGGGCTCATGGATCATCGCGTCCTCGTCAGATCCGCGGAAGTCCATCGTGTCGTCGCCGAGTTGAAGGACGCGATCACCGCGCCTGAGGTAGAGGCACTTCTTGGGGTGCCTCGGCTGCACCTGAAGGAGTTGGTCGCAAACGGCTACCTCCGGGCGCTCGCCGATACAGGGTCCAGGCGGTACGCGAAGCGTCGTTTCTCGAGGGCAGACATCGAGGAGCTACGCGAGCGGCTCTTTGAAGGCGCGTGCGAGGTCTCCGAGCCGACGAATCGCCAGGTTGATGTCACCGGGGCGCGGCGCGCGTCGACGTGTACAATCCCTGATGTCCTGGACATGATCTTCACGGGAAAGCTTGCTTGGAAGGGACGGCTCTCCGGCCGGAAGGACTACCTGGCGCTTCTACTGGATGCCGACGAAGTGACGCGGATCGTCCGCTCGCGCGAGACACGCTCCAATCTCACGAAGGAAGAGACCGAAGCCTTCCTCCCTGGTACCTACGATCGTGTCGTGAACAAGTTGATCGCGGCAGGTCACCTCACGTTGGTCGAGGAATTCAGCCCAGATGCAAGGCGGATGATCGCGGTCGTTTCGAGGGAAAGCGCGGAAGGGTTCAGATCGCGCTTCGTCTCGCTTGGCGAGCTCTGCCAAAAGACAGGTCTTCACCATAAGAAGGTGCGCCTCATACTGAGGTCGGCCGGGATCAAAGCCGCATTTGTGCCATATGATCTCGGGGCCTTCTTCTACAACCGCGAAGACGTTAGGAATGCCGAAGCCCAAGAGCCATCGCTGTGGCACTACAACAAGGTGGATGCTCAGAAGAAAGCACGCGAACAGTCCACACAACGTGACACGACAACGGGGCACGTCTCCTAGTTTTCCGCGTCCTCAGCAGAGGAAGTGACGTCCACTTGCTAGTCGCCCCGGGGTGCTCAAGCGGATATCTTCGATACGGCAGTTCCTGGAATCAAACCTGACCTGATGAACGGCAGCTTTGCGCCCGATTTTTGCCGTAAAATCCAGCCGGCCGCGATCCTGAAATCGGACGTTCGTTCATGCGGCCCAAGGGTTCCCGTTCGAAAGGTGGCGCCGACGAGTAGACTGACGCATGAATGGCATCTTGCGCTCGGTCGGTTCGGCCGTATCCTCGCCCCGTCTCTAAGGCCACGCTCTGCAAAATAGCCGCGCAGATGAGATCTGTGCCCAGAGGCTCCGAGCACCGAGAAGCGCCGATCGGTGGATGATTGTCGTTCACCAATAGGACCATAGTCCCACACAACATGGGCAGAGGTCCTCAGGCTAGCCCGAAGCAGAAACCACATTGCGGTCAGCGCGTTGCCGCGCAGAGCCAGAGTTGGAGCTGGCAAGCTATTGCGCCCGAGGCATGCGACGGAGCCATCGGTGCGCACTTCTACGAGGAGCAAAGATCATGTCATTTCTTTCAAGGACGTTAGCGGTCGTTCTGGTGGCTGCGATGCCCGTTGGAGCAGCACTCGCCGAAAATGGTGGCGGCGACGGCGGGGCTGGAAAAGGGGGCGCGGGAGGGTCTTCCGGTGACAGGAGCTGTGGCACGTCGGTTTGGGTCGGCGGATGCGGCGGCGCAAACCTCTCGCCCTTGTCTGATGACATTACGGGGTCGATCACCAAGACCACACGGAAATCGGCCGCCAAGGGAACGGGAGCCGCCAGTTCGCGGAGCGCTGGAATGGCTGGAGCCGATCCTTCCGAGCCTGCGCATAACAAGGGCAAGGACAATGCCGGTCTGAATGCCGGCCCGGGTGACGGCGGCGAAGGAGCCTCCGGCGAGCATGGGGATCGCGATCCCGGCAACTCGGGCAGCCACAACAATGCACCAGACAGCCGCGGCGGAAAGTCGAAGGGGAACCGCTAAGCTCGCCCGCTGCGCGCATAGCCCGGGTCAGGCTCGCGTCGACGGCGCGAGCCTTCGCCACCTATCAGCCCCCCTGAAGCAACGGCGCACCGTTGTCTCGTCCAGTTCGCGCAGATGATCACTGTCTCGTGCGCGGCCATGCCAGCCCTTCGAAAAGGTCGGAGGGGCGGGCACGTTGCCCCCGGGATATGTGATCAGCGTCCGCTCACGTGGCGACGAGACAGACGGTAACGAAGCCGTCGTTAGCTATTCGGCGCCGGTGGTCGGTTCGGTGGGCTCGACGGTCTGCGTTTGCAGCGCCTCGCGGACCTGATCGATTTTGCCGTAGGTTTCCCCTACGCCCAGCACATCCTTTGCCCAGTCCACCATCTCCTGATCGACAACCCGGTTCGGATTCGCGCCCGCCTGCAGCGCCGCCGTGAGCGCTTCGTCCGTGATGGCCTCTTTCTGCTCGGCCTGCTTGGCCTCGAGATCGGCGACCTGCTTCTCCGCCTGGCTGGCGACGGCAGCGCTATCAAGGGCGGAGCCAAGGGCATCGATTTCCGCCGCGAGTGCCGCGGCTGCATCGGCATCCAAGGTCGAGGGATCGATCGCCTCGAGATCGCTAAGGCGCGCCTCCAGGTCCGCGGTCGTCAGATCCGCGGTGTAGGCGAAGTCGTCATGCGGCTGGATCGCGCCGACCGAGGCATCGAAGTTCGCATCCGCAGCAGCCAATGCCGCAGTGGCCTTCGCGAGTTCCGCCGCCGTCAGGTCATAATTGGCAGATGCCATCACATAGGATTGGATCGCCGCGAGTTTTGGGTCTTTCGCGTTGAGGTAGGCGTTGTAGTTCCGCTTCAGGGAATTGAGGCCACCGAGCTTGGCGTGCAGGTTCTTCTCCTTCAGTGCAGCCTGCTGCTGTTTGGCAAGCGAGACCTTGCCGGTCTTGCGACTGCGGTCCTTGGTCGACACTGCTGACACTTGCGGCTTCGCTGCGCCTTTACCCTTGCCCTGCGAAGCGGTGGCGCCACCACCGAAAAGGCCGCCCAGGCCCTTTGCGTTGCCCCGCTCGCTGGCCTTTGCGGCACCACGGCCGGCTGCTTGACCGCCACCTTTGCCGGCGCCGTTGCCTCCGGCGTTGCCACTCCCCTTGCCGCCGCTGTTTCCACCACGGTTGCCGCCGCCGTTTCCACCACCGTTGCCGCCACCCTTTCCTCCGCCTTCGCCCTTGGCATAGGCCTCGTGCGAGAAGCCATCGAAGGACCCTGTACTTCCAGTCAGGGCCGGCAGAAGCATGAGGGCTGTTGCACAGCCAAGAACGACGGTTGCTCGCATTGCAGACATGGGGGAGTTCTCCGATTCGTTCAGACGCGAAAGCTAGCGCCTGAACGTCACTGATCCGATAAATTATCCTTTCAGAATTGTTTCAATGCGAGCGCAAGTGACGTCTTGGACATGGAACCTGACCGTCTTTGTCGTGCGCTATCCAAACGGCGGTCCTTTTCACCTCATTTCTAGGGACCCGTCTGCCCAATGGAATTGGCGTGGCTTGTCGCAGCACCTGCTCTCATTTGAGGAATCGTACCCGGCCGACCGCACCGGACAGCACCGAATGCCGCGCCAGCTTGCCGGGGGATCTCGGGTAACGTCAAAGGGGAATGCTCGAAGGCGTGGGTGGGATCGCCGGGCAGCGCCGGCGACGATGAAGGAGAAGCCGATTTTCTGGCTCAGTCAACGATCCCCGGACTGGTTTCCGGGGCCTGCGTTACATCCACCAATCGCTGCTCTCGCCCGAAGTGGTGGCGAGGCGGTCCGCATCGGACAATGACTCTACATCGTCCAGCTGATAGGCGCGGATGTAGTCCACCTGCATTTCGGCAAGCGTCGCCAGCCTATCGCTTGGCGTTCCGGCAATCCCTCCGACGGCCAGGTTGACCAGCATGTACATCGGGTCGTGCATGTCGTCCGGCGTGTCGGCACGAAACACCTCCGTATCGTCGAAATACCAGACGAGTTCGTCCTTCGTCCAAAGCAGGCCATAGGTGTGAAAACCCTCGGTGTCCGGCACGTTGACCGCCGATCCCACCTTCGTGTGGCTGCCGGTTTGGGTACTATGTGCCGAGACATGGACCGTGTTCGGGTCTTGCCCGCGCATCTCCACGACATCTATCTCCGGTGGCCAGGAACCATCCGCCGGCAACAGCCAGAACGCTGGCCAGACACCGTGATTGTCCGGCATATCGGCACGCATCTCGAAATAGCCGTAGGTCTGCGAGAAGGAGCCATGGGTCGTCAGCAGGCCCGATGTGTATTCGTAGTTGTTGATAAGGGGCCGAATCTCGTCTGGAGCCCGCGCGGCGGTGATGGTTAGCACTCCGTCGTCGACACCGAACGGATTGACGGAACTTGTCGGACCGTACTCATGGTCGATGTACCATTGCTTTTCACCGTTCGGGGTAAGCGTGCTGCCATTTTCCGCGCCCCACCAGAAATTCGTGTCCCAAGTGCCACTGTCGCCGTCGCGCAGGCTGAGCGCGTCGAATTCGTCGGCAAAGGACAGGGTGAGGTCGGACCTATCGAGGCTGAGCTTGAACTGACTTGCCGTGAACTGGTCGACATTCGCGTTTGCGAATACCAGCACCTCGTTCTGTCCGAGGTCGAGCCGCACATCGGAGCCGGACTGCACCATGTTGGCCCTGACTTCCTCGAACGAAGTGAGTCCGTAGCCGTTCAGGCGAACGGTGTCGTGGCTCTCGAAATCCAGGATGAGATCGCTTCCGTTCCCAGCCGTGACGATGAAGACATCGCCTCCGGTCCCACCCTTGAGCACGTCATCGCCGAGGCCGCCATCGATCGTCTGCTGGCCCGAGCCTCCGCTAATGATGTTGTTATCCGCGTTGCCGATGGCGTAACGCCCGTCGCCCGTGACGACGAGGTTTTCGATGTTTTCCGGCAGCGTGTAGCTCATCCACGTCTTGACGGTATCGATCCCGCCGCCAGCCTCTTCCGAGGCCCGGTTGATGCTGGAATAGAGGTGGTAGATGTCGTCACCGAGCCCGCCAAACATCGTGACATTCACGCTGCTGTCGCCCCACAGGGAGTCGTTTTTGGCGCTGCCGAAAAGCTGCGGGCCGGAGCCTGTCGCCGAAAAATGATTACCGAGGAGCCGCTGTAGGGGAGAAGTGCACCATTGGCGTTGAGGACAGTAGGAATGTCAGCCTCCTTATTGCCGAATCACGCCCCGCCAGCCACGGGCTAACATAGGGGCCGCGTCTCTGACGACCTGCCTCATCGCTAACATTATGCTGCAGAACATTACGGACCACTCGGCAAAGGTGGCTCATTGCGGCCACTGTCCTCCCCAGCGCGCTTGCCGCTTCGACTACCTGCCACTCCGCGGGCGCGCCCACCGAATATCTAGCTCATACATAGCCATGCATCAGACTCGCCTCCACGAATCACCATGCCTTGCCGCCGGACCTGGATGCGGCTGCCTTAGCGCGTGGTCGAGCAAGGTCACGGTGAGTGCTCGGCGACGCTCTGCAATTTAGCTTAAAGGTCGTCGCTGTCGGTGCGGCACTGAGCGGATGAGAGGCGACAATTTGGGTCCGCGATTAGCGCGGCCACACTAGCCAGAGAACGCCCACACCTATGAGCCAAAGCAGCGCCATTAATAACGCCGTCGCAACGATGAAGCGGACGGCACTAGACCATAACTTTTCAATCGGAAGTCGCCGCCAAGCCCACCCCGCCCCCAAGAAGGCGGAAACAAGCGCCACCGCCTGCCAGATGATTGCTCCCCCAGGCAAGACCCCGTCCCAGGCTGGCAAGACATAAACACTCACCGCAGCACATAGGGCAAAACCTGCCGCTGCAAACGCGGACCTAAATGAGCGAAGCTGCGATTGCACGTTAGGCGACATATCCGGGTCTCCGCTGCGGCTGCGATCCTATTAAATTGGAAGGTGCAGAGCTAGCGCGCGGCACTCCACCTGGGTGTGCTTGCCGCGGAGTTCTAAAGGCGGATTCCTTGGGCCCCACGATCGCCATGGTCTTCCGTCTGGCTGAATGTCTGCTGTCGCGTTCCGGGCGCCAAAAGCTACCGGTCCGGTATCGGCCCGAACGCGCCGATCAGCAACGTGACTAACGTCTGCGGCAACATCAACGTTGCCGTGTGCTGAACGGGACCTGGCGCTCGGCAACGTTGAGGAAATCGCCGATCTTGAGGGGCAGTGCGTCCGCACGTATGGCTTCCAAGTCGGGGCTAACGCTGCCAGTGACCTTCACCGGCGACCAGCCACAGGCGCAGGCACTGAAGCAAACCAACGACGATCGATAATCTCGATCTGCCGTCGAGCGACGGCCCCGATATCGGCTTCATGCGGGACTGACATCGGCCAGTCGACAAACACCTCGTCCGGCGGTGGTAGCGCGAGATCCGCTATCGATTTGTGAGCGAGAGGTGGTCGTAATTCCACCCAGATATCGGTCCACGGCTGAAGCAGCAGGCCAGGATGAATCCTTCCGCGATCTCCTCGTCCACGGTTCTGCCGCTGTGGTGCATCTCGACCTCGACGGAAGCCTTCCGGATCTTGCAACTGCCGCAAAGCCCGGTCTCGCAGGCTGCCGGGATGCGCACCCCAGACGCCCGTACGACCTGCAACACGGTTTTGCACACACCGGGAGTATCGTTCAAAGCTGGATCAGTTTGGGTTCGTGCTGAAGCACCAGGTCCAACGGCTTCCGACGTGAGACGGGCACGCGGAATTCATCGCGCATGTGGCCGAAGCCGATCAGCGTAATGACAACCTCGTTGTCGGGGATGGAAATAAGCCGGCGGAGCGCGCGGTCGCGCTCCCGCTCGGCGCTCCAGTTCAGCATGCAGGCGCCAAGACCCTCGGCATGGAGACCGAGCGCCAGCGTCATCGCGAACATGCCGCCGTCAACCCAGCCCTGGTTGCGCTCGCCGATGGCGTTCCAGTTGGCTAGATCCACTGTGACGACGAAGACGCCGCCAAGCTGATCGCCAAATCCGCGATTGCCATCGTGATGCGCCAATACGCGGGCGACCGATGTCGGGTCGGTGAAGGCGTAGACCTTGCAGGTCTGGCGGTTGCAGCTCGACGGCGTCTGCTGCGCGGCGCGCACAACGCGATCGATCACCGCCCGGTCGACTGCCAGGCCGGACGCATACTGGCGCACACTGTGGCGCGCGCCCATGAAGGCCTCGAAATCGATCCGGGCCTTGCTTGTGATGTCCTCTGCGCGGACGATCTCGGCGCCGCCGGGAGCAGCCGCGAGAGAGCCGCGGGCCAGGGTGAGGATTTCGCCCAGTAGACGCTCGGTCTCCTGCGTGTCGGCGCCTTTGCCCGCGTTGAAGTCCAGATGCGCGCGCAGGACGGCGACAGCGGATTCCACCGTTTCGTCCGTGCCGTAGAGCGCCATGTAGGCGCGCAGCTCGGCGCAGAGCGAGCGGATCTTCTCGACGCCGAAACCCTTGCGCGGATCGGACAGCGCCATGCCGTATTCCAGCGCATGCGCCAAGAGATGAATGTGGGCGCGGCGGTTCTCCCGATTGCGGCTGCCTTCGAGCGAACACGCGCTGCGGAAGCGGCGAAAGTCATAGGCGAAATTCAGAAAGAGCTTCCAGGCGATGGCTGCGCGACGGGGCCAGGGGAGACGAGGCGTGCGTATTTCCTGCGGCATGCGAGGTTCCGGTTGCTAGGCGGCTCAGCTGCCCGACATAGGCGTCGGCGCGGCCCTGACCGGAACCCTTAGGAGCAAACAGGACACCGTCAAACGCGCGAAAACTGCTCTTTTTGCGGCATTCGTATTCTCTCAGTTTGATGATGTCGGCCTCCAAGAGATTGACTCCTCCAGGGAATCCCGAACGCACCTATCCTTTTGGGTGGGTTTCGTATGGATGGGGCGAAATGACTCCCTATCCATATCACTTCACCACCTATACATCGCCGAAGCTTCCGCAGACCGGAAGCCTGCTGCACGTTTCGCCTCAACTGAGTGCGAGAATGGAGAGGGTTCGTGAGGAATAACATCGTAGAGGTCCGCGTGGTGTCACCGATCGTGACGCGCGGTTTCCGTAAAGCTTCCGACTTGAAGGCACTGGAATACACGGGCGTCACGGTGAGCCACACCGAGATCGCGACCGGCCCCGGCTCGATCGAGAGTGAGTTCGAGGCCGCCGTGTCCGTGCCCGGCACGGTTGCCGAGGTGATCCGCGCCGAGGCCGAGGGTGTCGACGCCGTCATCATCGACTGCATGGGTGATCCCGGCCTGCGCGCTGCCCGCGAAGTTGCGACCATCCCGGTGCTCGGTCCCTGCGAAACCGGCATGCATGTCGCGGCCATGCTCGGCCACCGCTTCTCGGTGCTGACCGTCATGCGCCGCCTCCGCGCTTCCTTCGAGAACCAGGCCGCCGTGGCCGGCCTGGCCAGCAAGCTCTCCTCGGTGCGTAGCGTCGACATCCCGGTGCTGGAACTCGAGGCAGACCTCGACCGCACCAAGGAGATGCTGATCAGGGAAGGCATCCGGGCCGTCGAGGAAGACGGCGCAGAGGCGCTGATTTTCGGTTGCACGGGCCTGATGGGCTGCGCCGCCAGCCTACGTGACGGATTGCTCGCCCGTGGCATCGACGTGCCGGTGGTGGATCCGATCCCGACTGCCGTCTCGATCGCCGCCGCGCTGGTTCGCTCGAACCTGTCACAGAGCAAGTACACCTTCCCGCTGCCGCCCGAAAAGCAGCTGCTGGGCTACGATGACATCCGCCTGCCGCGCGCAATCGCAGCGGAATAAGTCGATCGAGGTCCGACAGGCCGGAGATAGCATCGCGTGACCACGGCAAGCTTGAGCAACACGACTGAGGACGGCATGGCCCCTGCCCCGCGCAAGGCCATGTCCGAGCCCGGCTTATGGTGGCTCTGCCTGCCAGCGGCCGCAGTGTTCGTGGTGTTTTTCGTGATCCCGGTCGCGTCGCTGTTCGGTCTGTCGTTCAACAAGTCGGTCGCGGGCGTCATCTCCTATTCCAACGAGCTAACGTTCGACAATTTCGTCCGCATCTTCACTCGTGCGACTTACTACGAGGCGATCCTGCGATCGATCTGGATCGCCGCCGTGGTCTCGGTGACGAGCCTCGCGTTCGGCTATCCGCTGGCCTACCTGATCGCCAAAACGACCCATCCCGGCCGGAACACACTGTTGATGATCCTGGTGCTGTCGTCGATGCAGCTCGACATGGTCATCCGCCTGTTCGGTCTGATGGTGCTGTTCGGCGACAACGGTCTGATCAACGGCTTCCTGCTCTATCTCGGCCTGATCTCAAGACCGCTGCCACTGATGTACAATACGTTCGGCGTGATCGTCGGGCTGGTGCAGATCACGTTGCCCTTCATGGTCCTGTCGCTGATCGGCATCATCAAGGCGATCCACCCGTCGCTCGAGGAAGCCGCTCGCTCGCTCGGCGCCTCCCGCCTCCAGGCCTTCTTCTCGATCGTGCTGCCGCTTTCCATGCCGGGCATCCTCGCCGGCGCTTTGTTGGTATTCGCGCTGTCGATCAGCTCCTACGTGGTGCCGGCGCTGATGGGCGGCTGGAAGGTCATCGTGCTGCCAATCCATATCTACCAGCAGATCGCCGAGGTAGGCCGCTGGCAGTTCGGCGCGGCCATCGCCGTGGTGCTCTTCGTCACCAGCGTCATTGCCGTCGCGATCTACCATCAGGCGGCGGCGCGCACCTCTGGAGGACGGACCTGATGCACGAAGAGTCGAATGTCCCCTCCGTCTTTAAGGCAATCGCCTTCCTGTCGCTTGCCATCCTACTGGTCCCGATGGCCGTGGTGGTCTTGGCCGGCCTGAACTCCGGCGACTATCTGACCTTCCCGCCGCAGGGCCTGTCTCTGCGCTGGATCAAGGCGTTCCTGACTTCGCCCACCTTCTTGTCGGCCTATGGCGTCAGCTTCGTGGTCGCGCTGGGCGCGACTTTGGTATCGACGCTGTTCGGCACCATGGCAGCGGTGTTCCTAAGCCGCTCCAGCAGCGGCTCCGTGCCAGTGTTGCGCGGCTTCTTCATGCTGCCGATCGTGCTGCCCGGCGTGGTTCTTGGACTGGCGCTCTACGTGTTCTTCGTCAGCTCCGGCGTCGGCCTCGCCCGAACCATGCCAGGCCTGCTGATCGGCCACATCCTCGTCACCTGCCCCTTCGTGATCGCCACGGTGACGGCGAGCCTGGTCGGGTTCGACCGCTCATTGGAAGAGGCCGCGCGTTCGCTCGGCGCCGGACCGGTCACGGCGTTCCGCCTGGTGACTCTGAAGATCATCGCACCAGCCATCTCGGCCGGCAGCATTTTCGCCTTCATCGTGTCATTCGGCCAGTTCGAGCTGACGCTGTTCCTGACGGCGCCGGACCTGCAGACCCTGCCGTCCGCCATGTACACGTCCATGCGCTACAAATTCGAGCCCACGGCCGCCGCCGCCGGCATCTTCGCCATCGCCCTCGTCGTCATCTCCATGGTCGTCACGTCACGTCTCGTGAACCTGAAGAAGATCTTCGAACGCTGACCCGCGCACCCGTCATCACAAACCGAAAAAGGGGAATACAATGACAAGCAAGTCCTTTGATCGCCGCTCTGTCCTGAAGATGGGCGCGGCCGCGGCGAGCCTGCCGCTGTTCAACATCAATCATGCCTGGTCGCAGGAAGTGCTTTTCGACGGCCAGGCGTTCGACGCCGGCGGCGCCGTGCTTCGCCTCGGCGAGTGGGGCGGCACCTGGGGCGAGACGGTGCAGAAGTACCTGATCGCGGCCTTCGAAAAGGAATTCAACTGCAAGGTACAGTACGACTCCAGCTGGCCGTGGTTCCCGAAGTTCGTTGCCGGCGGCCCGGAGAAGCCCCCGCTCGACATCTGCAACTGGAACGTGCCTGAGATGGTCAAGACTTCCAAGGCGGGAGACTACTTCCTGTCGCTGGACGAGATCATCCCGAACATACCGAACGGCAAGAACCTTTGGCCGTTTGCGACTGCTAACGGCGTCGGCGTCGTGTGGGCCTACAACCAGTACGGCTACGCCTATCGCAACGATCTGGTGAACCCGCCGCCTGCCGCGTTCAAGGATCTGTGGAAGCCGGAATATGCCGGCAAGCGCGGCACCTACATCACTTCGAACGGCCTGCAGATGGACTTCTTCGTCACAGCCTGCGAACTCTTCGGCAAGGACCAGTACGACCTGGAAGCCGGCTATCAGGCCATGCGTGAACTGATGCCAGCCAAGATCTCCGACTTCACCGGCAACATGCAGACCCTGATGGAGCGCGGCGAAGTCGTGGTCGCCGTGGCGCTCGACTCCGACCCGCTGCAGGCACGTGACCGCGGCGCGCCGATCGGCTTCTGGTACTGGACCGAGAAGCAGCCGATCATCTCGCAGGTCCACACGATCAGCCGATACTCCGAGCCGATGCAGAAGAAGCTGGCACTGGCCTTCTTGGACCGCGTGCTGACGCCGGAGTTCCTCTCCGACATGGGCCGGGAGTTCTACCTGCGGCCGACCATCCAGAACGCGGTGCTGCCGGACAACCTCGTCAAAGCAGGCGTAGTCAACACGGCCGACTCCACCAAGGACTACTGGACCCCGGACTGGAACGCCTACATCGACAATGAGGACGACATCGTCGAGACCGTGAACGAGATCTTCGGCGGCTGATCGGGACAGGCGGGGCGGCACCTCACGCACCGCCCCGCTTCCACCCACGAAAGCAAGGGTACATGTCCGACATCCAACTCAAGAATTTGACCAAGTCCTACGGCACCTACACCGCCGTGGCTGGCATCGATCTCAAGATAGGTGAAGGCGAGTTTTTCTCGCTGCTGGGCCCATCCGGCTGCGGCAAGTCCACGACGCTGCGTATGATCGCGGGCTTCATTCGGCCGACGAGCGGAGAGATATTCATCGGCTCCGACGAGGTAACGGCGCTGCCGCCCGAGAAGCGGGACATCGGCATTGTGTTCCAGAACTACGCGATTTTTCCGCACATGAGCGTGGCGGAAAACATCGCGTTCGGCCTGAAGCTGCGCAAGCGCCCGAAGGAAGAGGTCCGGTCCAAGGTCAAGGCTGCGCTCCAGCAGGTCGGGCTCGCGGGCTACGAGGACCGCTACCAGCGGCAGCTTTCTGGCGGCGAGCAGCAGCGCGTGGCCCTGGCCCGCGTGCTGGTGACCGAGCCGCGCATCCTGCTGCTGGACGAGCCGCTGTCGGCGCTCGACAAGAGCCTCCGCGAGGAGATGAAGTACTGGATCAAGGATCTCCAGAAGCGTCTAGGCATCACCACCGTCTACGTGACCCATGACCAAGATGAGGCGCTGACCATGTCCGACCGCATCGGCGTGATGCAGAAGGCGCGCGTCGTGCAGGTGGGCACGCCGGAGGAGATCTACGAACGGCCGAAGACACTGTTCGTTACGACCTTCATCGGGCACTCCAACGTCATTGACGTGACTGTCGTCAGCAAGGGGCCGGACATGATGGTGGTCCTCGATGGGCGAAAGCTGCCGACGCGCGGGCCGGAAAACCTCGAGGCTGGCAGAGCGGCGAAACTGGTTGTCAGGCCGGAGAACGTGCTGATCAATCCGGATGCTCGTGCGTCGGTGACCCTTTCGGCCAAGGTGATCGGGGAAAGCTATCAGGGTGCGATCGTACGCTACCGGTTAGGTATAGGGGCACAGGAAATCATCGCCGAGCGCCAGAACAGCATAGGAAACGAACGCTTCTCCCCCGGAGCCGAAGTGATGATCGGCTGGGATCCCGGGATGACCGAAGTGCTCGCCACCTGACAGTCAACGATTGGGAAGAACGAATGACGCGGGGACAAGACGTTCCGGCGAAGGGAAGATTTTGGCCGAGGAGGCAGAGAATGCGCATTGGAATTGACGTCGGCGGCACGAATACCGATGCCGCCCTGATGGATGGCCCGAACGTTCTGGCAGCGTGCAAGTCGCCGACCACTAGCGACGTCGGATCGGGCATCGTCACAGTGATGAAGACGGTGCTGGCAATGGGACGCGTCCCAGCGTCCGAAATCAGCGCCGTGATGATCGGTACCACTCACTTCACCAACGCTGTGGTCGAGCGGCGTCGCTTGCTGGCAGTGGCCGCGATTCGCCTAGGCCTGCCAGCCACTAAGGCGCTGCCGCCACTGACCGACTGGCCGAAGGATCTGGCCGACACTCTTGGCCGGCACACGTTCATGGTGCGCGGGGGGCACGAGTTCGACGGCCGCAAGATTGCGCCGCTGGACGAGAAGGAGCTTGTTCGGATCGCCAAGGACGTTAGGGCGCGCGGCCTGCGCAGCGCCTCGGTGACCTCTGTGTTCTCGCCGGTCACGCCAGACATGGAGCTGCGCGCAGCGGAAATCCTGCGCGAGGAAAATCCCGACATAGCCATCTCGCTCAGCCACGAAATCGGGCGCGTCGGTTTCCTGGAGCGCGAGAACGCGTCGATCATGAACGCGTCGCTGGCCGATCTGTCTCGCAAGGTGGTTTCGTCCTTCCGCAACGCGCTGAAGGAACTGTCGATCGAGGCGCCTTTCTATATCAGCCAGAACGACGGCACGCTTATGGTGCCGGACTATGTCGAACGCTATCCGGTGCTAACCTTCGCGTCCGGCCCGACAAACTCGATGCGCGGAGCGGCAATGCTCGCGGGCGAGAAGGATGCGATGGTCATTGATATCGGCGGCACGACTTCGGACGTCGGCATGCTGATGCATGGCTTCCCGCGTGAGTCGGCCGTGGCGGTAGATATCGGCGGGGTGCGCACCAACTTCCGCATGCCAGACGTGCTGGCGGTGGGCCTCGGCGGCGGCTCGATTGTGCGCGACGACGGCGCGCGAATCGGGCCAGACTCGGTGGGGTACGAGATCACCTCGCGCGCTCTGGTGTTCGGCGGCGACACGCTGACCACGACCGACATCGTGGTGGCGGCCGGGCTTGAGGACATCGGCGACCGTTCCCGCGTGGCGCACATCCCGGCCAAGACCATCGAGACCGCGCTCAACACAATCCACCGGATCGCGGACGGCGCCGTGGACCGCATGAAGACCAGCGCCGAGCCGCTGCCGGTGATCCTGGCAGGCGGAGGATCGATCCTGATCTCGCGGGACCTGCCGTCAGCATCCAAGCTGATCCGGCCCGAGAACGCCTCGGTGGCGAACGCGATCGGCGCGGCCATCGCGCAGGTCGGCGGCGAGATCGACCGCATCTTCTCGCTCGAAGGCACGTCTCGCGACGCCGTTCTCGACGGCGCCAAGGCGGAAGCTAGCGAGCGCGCGCTGGCGGCGGGCGCCAAGCCCGGCACAGTCAAGATCATCGACATCGAGGAAGTTCCTCTCGCCTACCTGCCCGGCAGCGCGACGCGCATCCGCGTCAAGGCCGTCGGCGACCTAGCGGTGGAGTGATCGCATCATGAAGCTGAACAGCGAGCAACTGTGCGACTTGGCGGTCGGCGCGGCATTCCTCGGCACCGGCGGGGGCGGCAACCCCTATGTCGGCCGCCTGATGGTGCAGCAATGCCTCGACGAGGGGCTGACAGTCGAGATCATCGACCCGAAGGAACTGAAGGACGATGCGCTGGTGATCCCCACGGCGATGATGGGTGCGCCGACCGTGCTGGTCGAGAAGATCCCGAGCGGGGACGAAGCCATCTCCTCGCTGCGACGCTTGGAACGACACTTGGGGCGGACGGCGCATGCGACTATGCCGATCGAAATCGGCGGCATCAACTCCACGATACCGTTGGTCGTCGGTGCGCGCATGGGCCTACCGATCGTTGACGCGGACGGCATGGGACGCGCCTTTCCTTTCCTCGAAATGGAGACGTTCGGCGTTTACGGCATATCCGGCAGCCCGCTGGCGATTAGTGACGAGTATGGTGATGGCGCGATCATCAACGCAGTCGACAATCGCCAGATGGAATGGCTCGCCCGCGCCATCGCCATCCGAATGGGCGGAAGCGCCTACATCGCCGAATATGCCATGTCCGGAGCCGACGTAAAGCGGACAGCGGTGCCGAACACGATGACGCTTGCCATCCGGATCGGTGCAGTGCTGCGCAAGGCGCGTGCCGAACACCGCAATGCCTTCGACGCGCTGCTCGGCTTCCTGCCGTCCACGCTCTACCGGTACGGCAAGCTGATCTTCTCAGGCAAGATGATCGATGTGCACAGAGAGACCAAAAACGGCTTCTCTATCGGGCGAGCCCGGATTGAGGGTCTGGCACCGTTCTCCTCGGTCATGGAAATCGAGATCCAGAACGAGAATCTGGTCGCGCGGGTTGACGGCAAGGTAAGAGCCATCGTTCCCGATCTAATCTGCATCATGAACACTGAGACAGCGGAGCCCATCACCAGCGAAGAGCTGCGGTATGGTCAGCGCGTCACGGTGCTCGCGGTGTCAGTTCCCGAGATCATGCGGTCGCCCGAGGCGCTCGACGTGTTCGGCCCCGCCTGTTTCGGCTTGAAGGAACCCTTCACTCCCATTGAAGAGATTGCGTGACCTCATGGCCAACATCACCAATCAGGACATCGAAGACCTTTCCGTCGGCGCGGCATTGCTGGGTACCGGCGGCGGCGGCGATCCGTATATCGGCAAGCTGATGGCGCGCGCCGCCCTGGAGACCCACGGCCCTGTGGAGTTGCTTTCTCTGGACCAGGTGCCGGATGGCATGAACGTCATCGCTTGCGGTGCGATGGGCGCACCCACGATCCTCATCGAGAAGATGCCGAGTGGCGAGGAGATAGGGGTAGCCTTGCGCGCCTATGAAAGCCGCATGGGTCGTAAGGTCGACGCGATCATTCCGTTCGAAGCGGGCGGCATCAACTCGATGGTGCCGATCATGCTCGCGGCGGAGTTCCGGCTGCCCGTCATCGATGCGGACGGTATGGGCCGCGCTTTCCCGCAACTCGAGATGGAAACGTTCAACGTCTACGGCGTGCCCGCATGCCCGCTGGCCCTAGCCGACGAGCAGGGAAACACCGTGATCATCGAGACCGATAACGCGGCGAAGGCCGAGTTCCTTGCGCGTGGGGTGACAATTCGCATGGGGGGCCAGTCTTACCTCGTCAACTACGGCATGGACGGCGCAACCACGCGCCGTGTCTCGGTGCCGGCGACGATGTCGCTGTCGATCGGCATTGGCCGCACCATGCGCGAAGCCGCGGAAGCACGGGCCGACGCTCTTGAAGCGCTAATCAACTTCTTCCAAACGACGCACTACGAGATTGCCAGAGTCATCGCCTCGGGCAAGATCATCGACGTGTCGCGTCGCGAGCGAAATGGTTGGTCGGTCGGCGTGGTGACCATCGAGCCGTTCGACAATCCTGGCAAGCCGGTGACGATCCAGATCCAGAACGAGAACCTGATTGCCGAGCAGGACGGAATGGTACTGGCCATCGTGCCGGATCTGATCTGTATCCTCGAACTGGACACGTCTATGCCGATCACTACTGAGCGGCTGCGCTATGGCCAGCGGGTGAACGTGTTGGGGGTCAAGGTGCCGCCGATTATGCGCACGCCGGAGGCGCTGGCCGTGTTCGGGCCGTCGGCTTTCGGTCTGGATCGCGACTACGCGCCGCTTGAGGCGTAGGCTGCGGACCCGACCGGCGGCGGTTGCAAACAGAGGCGTGTCGACTAGTCTGCTGCATCAGAGGTTTACCATGCAGCAGAACGACCCCCCGCCAGGAGGCGATGCCGCCTCCGCCGCTGTCGGGGAAAAATCCCACCCTCCCCGCTTTCGACCGCCACGCATGCTTTTCCAGGCGATCGATAGGCCTTCCGTCCAGGAAAAGATCCTGGACGGCGTCTCCCGCAAAATCGCGAAGCTGCACTCGCCGCCGGCGTTCGGGAAGACGGCCGCGTTGAGGGCGGCCTACGAGCACGTCACCACCAATCCTGGCGGCATGGCTGAACTGTTTCCGCAGGGCATCTCGCACTGCGGCTGGCTGACGTTTTCGCACAGCTATGCCGATGCCGCGCATGCGGTGACCGATCTGGCCACGGCGCTGGGCGTGGCTCCGCTTCCGGGCAAGATGACGCTCCCCGAGCTGTTCGACGAGGTGGGCTGCCGATCGGGCTGCACATTGCTTTTCCTCGACGAGGTCGAGGAACCGTCCGAACCCGGCGTGGCGAGCATGCTTTCGGAACTCTTCCTGAACGCGCCGGACAATCTGCGTATCGCCAGCGCCTTCCGCCATTTGCCTCACCTGCCGCTCGCGCGGCTCGGAGTGCGCGGACTGGTGACCGAACTAACTGCGCGCGAACTCGCCTTCAGCCGGTCGGAGTTGCGAACGCTGTTCGGCCGCCTGGCCAACGCGAACGAGATGGAAACGTTCTATCGGGCATCCTATGGCTGGCCGGCGCTGGCGCAGATCACGCGCGACCTGCTGCCCGGGATCAGCGACCCGAGCGAGCGGCGATCGCTGTTCGACGGCAACCATCCGCGACTGCACGCGTATGTCAGCGAGGAACTAGCGGCACTGGTGTCGCCCTCGCTGCACGCGATCCTGCGCTACTGCGCAATCCTCGACGATTTCAGCCCCGAGTTAGCCGAGCACCTGTCAGGCCTGAAGATGCTGCCGGCCGAAATCCGCGCACTGGACGATCTCTATCCGCTGATTGAGAAGAGCGCCCTCGGGCCGGGCTGGTACTGTCTGCACCCGGTGCTCCGGCGGTGCCTGGAGGCGGAACTAGCGGTCGACCCCAACCTTCTGCCCGCGCGGTTGCACAGCAAGGCCGCCGTCTGGTTCACCGAGCGACAGCTGATCCAGAAGGCTGTGTCGCATGCCGCGCAGGGAGGCAACTTCTCGCTCGCCGCAGATGCGATCCGGCAGGCCGGCGGCGTAAACCTGTTCATCCGCGCCGGCCATACAGTTCTTCAGACGCTTATCGAGGACTTGCCCGCAAGTGTCATCCACGAGTCGCCCGGTCTGATGCTGTGCCACACGCTAGTGCTGGCCAAGAGCGGCAATGTGCAGGCGGCCCGTGAGCGGATTGAAGCCCTGAAGATGATGCCTGGCCAGTGCGAGTTGGAGGGCTTCGACATCAACTCCTCCGCCTTCGGCCATATCGAGGGGATGATCGGGATCTATCAGGACCTCTGCTCCGTTCCGGCTGCCGTGCGCGAATTGGAACGAATGGCGGCCGAGCTTCCGCCGCAGGCGACCTGGGACTTGGGCTGGATCAACAACCACCTCTGCATCGCCTACACCCGCACAGGCCGGCTGGACCTTGCCCACCGCACCGCGCTGAAGGGTCTTGCCTGCTACCGCGAGGAAAAGGCGGTCTACGCCGAAGCCTTCATGCTGATGCATCTTGGCCTCGTAAATTCGCTGGCCGGCAATTTCTCCGCCGCGCTTTCCTTCTGCCGACAGGCGCAGGAACTCGCCCGCAGCGCGGAGTGGAAGGACGAGAACCTCGACGCGATCTGCAGCGTCGCGGCCGCAGAGATCCACTACCAGCGGGGCGATTTGCGGCAAGTAGAGGAAAGCCTCAACGAGGCGATGAAGCCGATCGTGCGGGGCGAAGGCTGGGTCGAGATCTTCGTGCGCCTGTTCTGGAACCTTGCCCGCAGTCGGTTGCGGCTGAGCGGACTGGACCTCGCCCTTGCGGCCATTGACAAGGCGGAGGAAGTGGCCGTCGAGCGCTCGTTGCCGCGGTTGAAGCATGCGTCCAACATCATGCGGGTTGAACTGTTCACGCGCAGCGGCCTGATCGAATCTGCAGTGGCGATCGCTGATCGGCTAACGGGAATGGTTCAAGAGGCGGCTGCGCTGGACCACTGGACCTGGCGCGAGACCAACGATTTCCACCTCGCCCGCGCCCGGCTGCACGTCGCACAGGGAAACTATGCGGAAGCGATGGAGAACATCAACCTCGTGCTGGCCACAAGTCATGGCAACGGCAGCGGTCACTACCTGCTGGCGGCGGAGGTTCTGGCTGTTCGCGTTACCTGGGAGGATGGGGCCTACGGACGGTCGCTGGAGTTCCTGCAATCGGCCATCGCTCGCGCTCGCGTCCATGAGGTCACGCAGATGTTCGTTGACGAGGGACCGGAGTTCGCGGCGATCTTGCGCGCAATCGTCCGGCGCTTCGGCTTGAAGGTGTTTAGTGCCGACGGAGTCGATTTCATCAGCCGCGTCGTCGGCCAGCGGGCCCTTTTGCCAGGAGAACGCTCGCCAAAAACTAGAAACGGCAAGGCCCCATCTGCCCAAGGACTATTGAGCGCACGCGAGCGAGAGGCGTTGCTGCTTCTGAGGAAAGGAAAGAGTAACAAGGAAATCGCGCGCGATCTCGGCCTGTCCGAGGCCACGATCAAGTTTCACATGAAGAACGTTTTCCTGAAGCTTGGTGTCAATCGGCGATCGATGGCGATTGCTGTGTCCGACAAGCTCAAAATCAATTGATAGAGCGGCGTCGTCCCGGACCTTCAGAGCCTCAATCGCTGATAACCTGCGATGCAGGCCCATGATATTCGGCACATATGTCTCAGCGAGTCGCTCGTAGTCCTGCCGTCGACTGCGTGGATGTCCCCTACATTGATGCCACACTCCCAGGTCCCAGGCCCACTTCGGGTTGGGCCTTGCGAACATCTCCGCAGGGTCAGCTTTTCCACAGGCTGAGAGGCGTGCAGGTTTCGCCGGTGACGCCGCTCTTCCAGCCGGCTAGGGATGCTGGCCGGCAACGGCACGGGGTCGTTGTTCTCAAACGAGATGATAATGACGACCAGTGCACGGCGGGTGTCCTTCCCCCCGCATGATTGAACAGTTCCTGCGCCAGCGCGGTGCCTGCGTTCTTCCTCCTCGCGACCTGGAACGGGTGGGTAGCTACCTGAGGGGTCTCATCAAGGAAGCTGTCCTGCCGCCACGTGCAGGAGGCCAACCTGATTGGAATGCGATCGCGGCTGCATGCGGTGTGGATCCGGACGCGCTGATCGGGGCTGGCAGTGTGCTGGAGCCAGGCATCAACTCTATCACACGCTTCATCGGACCGACTGGAGGCAAGCGGAAGCTCACACCCTCCCCCGTGGACAGAAAAGCGCGCCCGGCTGGTAGGGGTGCAGCGCAATCGACGGCGAGGAAGAGAGATACGCCACGAAAGTCGCTTTCCACGCCTGAGACAGCGAACGATAGTTCGCCTGCATGCTCACCGCGGCGTCGCAAGCGGGGAATCCAGTCAAGGCCTATCGTCGAGTTTCCGGAGCCGTTGTGGAACGAATGGGAGGAGCCCGAGACTTTTCCGGAAGCTCTCAAGCTCCACATCGATCGCCATGGCGACAGCCCATGGCATCTCCACCGCGCAATCGTGAAGCCACACGAAGCGTTCGATCACAAGACGTTCGTGACCTGGATACAGGGGACCAAGGCACCGCGATCCGTATCGAGCTTCGAGATCCTCAACCGCATTGAGCGGCGGTACCGATTACCGGAAGGGTACTTCAAGGCAAAGTTTGCCCACCCTGCCCGCGCTGCAACTGGTCATCGGCCAATAGATGTATCACCGTCCCAGCTCCGACGCATCGCGTGGCATCTTCCGGACTACTTCGATCGCCGGCCTCCGCAGGAACGAGAGGAGATTCTGCAGTGGGTGCAGAACAACATCATCTCCGGAGGTACGGACTACCGACGCTTCCAGGCTCTAGCGCTACGCAACCGCTACGGCGTGCGCTTTCCGGGAGTGCTCGACGGCGCATCGGTCTCCCGTTCCCACGCGGTCGTGCGGGAGCGCCAGGAGCTCGAATTCGATCTGCAGGATGACTTGCAGGGCGCTAGCAACGTGGCGGTCGATGCGCCGGCGCGGCTCTGGAGCGAGATGGCCGAACTCCTGCAGTTCAAGACGGCGACGCTGACCTCCTTTGGATTCCAGAGGATCGGCGTCTGGGGGGAAGAGACTGCCGCCCAGAAGGTCGAGCACTTCGGCTTGCTGTTCGGCGCGCTCGCCGCGCCAAAGCGCAGCGCGGTACGGGGCCACGGCATTTCGCTGGAGGCGCTCACATTCGCGCTCCTCGTCTTTCCATCGGTGTGGGACTGGTATTTGACCTGGCGCGAGAAACGCCGTGGTTTCTACACTGCGTGGGAAGTCGACATGCTACGCATCGCGCTCGCGTTGACGCGGGCCGAAACGGGCTGGCTTCGTCAGCGACCTGATCTAGCAGCGCATCTTCAAGCCATTCCCGGTCTCGTCTCCGAAGCGCAGATCATGGCGGTACAAGCTGACTGGAACGCCGCCTGCGACACCTGCCAGAAGCACTGCGCCGGACGCGTCAGGGAAAGCCAGCGCGTCGCGAAGGTTCACCGCGATCCCTTCGAGCCGATCATGCCCATCCTGGAAGCCGACAGCCCCGTCGGAGAATATCGAAAGATCGCCGACGAGATCATCAGGACGATGCCGGACGAACGGCGTTATCCGGTGGCAGCTGCGGAAGCGGTGAGATCCTTCCTCGTGATCCGGTTCGGCCTGCATACAGGCCTTCGACAGAAGAATCTGCGGCAGATGCTATTATGCCCGAAAGGGCGATTGCCGACTTCAGAGCGCCAGCTCGAGGATATGAAGGTCGGTGAACTCCGCTGGAGCGAACGGGATCACGGATGGGAAGTTTTCATTCCCTCCGTGGCATTCAAAAACGCGAATTCCTCCTATTTCGGAGACAAGCCGTTTCGTCTGATCCTCCCCGACATCGGCGAGCTCTATCGATATGTCGACGCCTATGTCGGTCGACACCGCATTCGCCTCCTGAAGGGTGCGGATGATCCTGGCACCTTCTTCGTGAAGACCATGAAGGAGAACAGCGTGACGGCTGCCTATGACCAGACCACGTTCTTCGAGGCCTGGCGGCTCACCATCCAGCGTCACGGCATCTACAATCCGTACACGGGGCGCGGCGTGATCAAGGGGTTATTGCCCCACGGCCCGCACAATGTCCGTGATGTGCTGGCCACGCACATCCTGAAGAAGACCGGCTCGTACGAACAGGCGAGGTACGCCATCCAGGATACCCCCGACATGGTTGCCAAGCACTACGGTCCTTTCTTCCGCAAGACAAGGCGGCCCTGGCGGCCCGCATTCTCAACCAAGTCTGGGAAGCAGCATAGCCAACCTCTTTGTGGTGGCCTCGACAAACTTTGCCTCCGCCCGGAAGCGGACATCGGGCTAACTATGCTGAAGGCGTGGTCGCGCCATAGCCGTCGAAGTCACACAGGAGATGAATATGGCTCAGTCCGTTAAACTCGCTGATGACATTATGGCACTCGTCCGCCGGGAGGCGGATCTTCAGAGCCGGTCTGTTGCAGGGCAGATCGCCCATTGGCTAAA
>NZ_JABVCF010000018.1 GCF_014595955.1 Pseudaminobacter soli (ex Zhang et al. 2022) | reverse complement strand
GGTTGCGCTTCATTCCCTGGTCCTCTCAATGGGCCAGAGCTTACTTCAAAATGGATTATTTCAGCAGGGCAAGGTCACCATGCCTGAGCAGGTCATCGGTGCACGTCCACCGACCCTTGTGTTCGCACGCATGATCTCGCGGCTCTCCACTTGAGTGAGAACGACAATCTCTCCGTCTTCGACCACTCCGAGGTTCGCGTTTGGTCCCGCAAACGCCTGAGATAAGGCAATGCGGGAGCGATAAAGTTGCGGTGCCGCACAAAAGCAGACCCCACTGTGAATGCCGCTCGCCCCACATGCCACATCCCGTCCGATGTGTCGAAATGAACGAATTTGGATCGTTCCAGCGTAGTGAGTAGGCGATGGACAGTTGATGGGGAAAGTCCGGTTCGAACCGAGATATCGGTGAGCCGGGCGCCTTCCTCGTCCTCACCCAGAACCGACAATATGGCCACGGCACGTTCGACCGATTGAACTCCGCCAGTCCTGAGCTTATTAGGCAATGGGGAAGCTGCATCTGACATGTTAGTGTTGTAGCAGGCCACGCTGCGCGCGATTAGCCCCAGCCATTCCTGTCTTGATGACTTTTCCGCATGGTGAAAATCATGGCGATGCGCGTCGATACCATGATGGGAGGCGCGTAGATCGAGAGCCACAGAACAAACTGGATGTGGTTCATGACTGAATATGTCCGCCGCCGAGCGGGTCGTCCGCTTCGTAGAGGACGAAGCTCTACATCGACCACCTTCTTTCCTAACACGCCGGAACCTACTTCGGAGATCTCCCATGTCTGAAAGCACTACCCCAACTCTGCGTAACGCAGCGCTGCATTTTCATGAGTTCCCGAAGCCTGGCAAGCTCGAGATCGTGGCTACGAAGCCCTTGGCCAATACGCGCGACCTGTCGCTGGCCTATTCCCCCGGCGTCGCCATTCCCTGCGAGGAAATCGCCGCCGATCCGCAGGCAGCCTATAAATATACTTCCAGGGGCAATCTCGTTGCCGTTATCTCCAATGGCACGGCCGTCCTTGGCCTGGGCAACATCGGCGCACTCGCGTCAAAGCCCGTCATGGAAGGCAAGGCGATCCTGTTCAAGAAATTCGCCGGCATCGACAGCATCGACATCGAGGTCAACGAACAGGATCCCAAGCGTTTCATCGAAATCGTGGCGCCGCTCGAACCCAGTTTTGGGGGCGTCAATCTCGAGGACATCAAGGCGCCCGGGAAAACGGTGCGATGAAGCGCGGCTGATTGCACCAAAGCGAGGGGTACGAGGCGGGCCCGAAAGGCCCGCCTAACGCAATACGGACGGTCACTTGGATTCGGAATGACCCCGCAGGTCGCCACGCTTGCGGATCGGCGGACCAGCTTTGCCAGATCTGCTGATTGAATGGGCGCAGGCCGTCGATGACATCACGCCAGTCGCCGTCACGCTCTTCGGTACACCAAATCAGGTCGCGGAACCAGCCAACGAAGTCGGATAGCCCGGTGCCGAGCGGAATATCAGCACTGCCGAGCCGAATGGGATCCGTCATCCTGTGTGGAGCAGGCAAATAGCCCGTGCCGCGAGACGGCGACGACTTCTCCCCGATGGCCTTTACCGGCGGCGACGCCGTCATCGTTCCGCTGCGGGACATCGCTCGCATCGAGTTGAGCGCTGCGTAGAACGCCAGACTCGGCGGGCGGCCCGCCGCCATGCTGCAGATCGGTGCCAGGCAACCGGCGCCACCGCGACCATGCTGATCGAGTGGAACATACCGGAACTGACCGGCAAGGCCACAGCCCCAGTCAACTTCCTGATTTTGTCATGGCGCGAGCAGCAGCGACCCGGAAACACCTGCATTCTCGATATCGCGATGCGCCTGGACGGCATCCGCAAGCGCATAGGTCTTGTCAATACGCGGCCTAAGGACGCCTTGCGCAACCAGCCCGAACAGTGCGCAAGCGACGCCCCGGAGCCCCTTCGTATCCCGGATGTGTCCCGTGACGCCCGCACGCGCCACCGAAAGCGACCGCATCGCCAGGGCCTGGATGTCGATTGGCGGCACCGACCCGGAAGCGTTGCCATAGTTCACCGCATTTCCGAACATTCCGAGCAGGCCAATCGACCTTTCGAAGGTGTCCTTGCCGACACCGTCATAGACGGCGGCAATCCCGTCCGGCGCGATCTTCCGTACCTCGTCCACAAAATCGCAGTCCCGGTAAAGGACCACATGATGGCACCCGTTTTCGCTCGCGATGCTTGCCTTGGCGTCCGAGCCCACCGTACCGATGACGGTGGCGCCCAAATGGTTCGCCCACTGGCAAAGCAATGAACCGACGCCGGCCGCGGCCGTGTGGACGAGCACGATATCACCGGGACCCGGCTTGTAGAGCTTGTTGATTATCAGCGAAGCGGTGCTTCCCTTGAGCAGAACAGCCGCAGCCTGCTCGTCGGTCACGGTGTCCGGAATCGGCACGAGGCGATCTTCCGGCACGGCGCGAAGTTCGCAGTAGGCTCCGGTATCCTCGAAGAACTGGCCGTAGATGCCCGCATAGGCGACGCGATCGCCGATCCTGAAGTCAGAAACGGCTTCGCCGACCTTCTCAACGACGCCGGCGGCCTCGTTGCCCAGGATCAGCGGAAAGCGCACGTCCAAACCATTTCGGATTGTCTTGTAAAAGCCACCACGTCGAACGTTGATGTCGGAAAAATTGACGCCAATCGCGGTATGGCGCACCAGGACATCAAGGGGACCTAGCTTAGGCTCCGGGAGGCGCTCATATGACATCACCTCCGGACCACCGTTCCGGTGAATGACAATGGCGTTCATCATTGTGGTCGTTCCCATGCCGGCCAGTTGCCGCCCCTTTTGTGGTTCCTGAAGGCGAGCGTCTGTCCCCCTTGTCCGTTACTTACTTTGCCTCGCCGATCCAGCATCGCTTTCCATAGCCTTGGTGCGGGCCGCAGGTTCCGGTGTGCCGGAGATGTGCCCGAGGCACCTGTCCGATTGCGAATGAGGGAAACACAACCGTGAAGATCACACGCATCGAAATCATCGCGCTGGACCAGCCGCACAAGGGTAGGCTGATCTTCGCAACCGGCCCGACACCCGCGGCGAATAATTTCATCCTGATGAAGATCCATACCGACGAGGGTCATGTCGGATTGGGCAGTTCCTACAGCTTTCCAGATGCACCGTTGCTGAAATCCGGCGTGTCCCGTGAAGGCGCCATGGTCCTGATGAAAGACCTCGCGCGGATGCTGATTGGCGAGGATCCGAGACGTACGCACTACCTGTTGAACAAGCTCGAGACGAGCATCAGCGGGTGGTACAGCGAAAACTGGTACGTGCTGGGAACGTTCGATTGCGCGCTCTACGACCTGAAGGGCAAGCTGTACGGCGTCCCAGTCTACGAGCTTCTCGGCGGCTTGCAGCGCGAGCGAATTCCGCTCGAACACATCCAGAGCTTCCTGCCGACGCCGGAAGAAGCTGCCGAGGAGGCGAAGCGTTACATCGACGGCGGTTTCAAGTCCATCAAGCTCCATGTCAACAGCGACGCGCAGAACGCCGTCGCTCGCATGAAGGCCGCGCGGGAAGCGCTCGGGCCCGCTATTCCCATCGGCGTCGACATGGGCATGGCCTACAGCCTGTCGGGCGCCTTGCGGACGATCGAGAGCCTAAACGAATACGACCTGAACTTCGTCGAACAGCCTTTGCCGGCCTACGACATCGAAGGCCAGGTGCTGCTGCGCCAGAAATGTCGGGTCCCAATCCTTGCCGATCACGGCGCGATGTCCATCTCGGAGGCATTCGCCAGCATCAAGGCAGGCGCCTATGACGGCGCCCACTGCCTGCTGTGCCGCGTCGGCGGCATTCATCGGGCCGTCAAATGGGCCGACCTCATGGACATCTCCTTCACCGACTATCAGATCTGCAACCAGGGAAACACGATCGCGGCGGCAGCCGGCGCGCACTTCGGCGTCGCAAGAAAGAAGTCCGACCGCTTCAACGACGAACTCGGCCTTTTCCTCTATCTGCACGGCACGACCGATACGAAGTCGATCACCGACGACATCGTGCGGGATCCGGGTTTCACCATCGAGAACGGCGAGTTGCATTCTCCGAGAGGGCCAGGCCTGGGAGTTGAACTGGACGACGACATGGTCGCCAGATATCGAAGCCCATCCCTGCAGCCGATTGTGGTCGATTGATCGTTTGGTCGGCGACGCACAGCGTACGCTCAACCATGCCGCAAGCCGTTCCCCAATGGATCAGTGATCCAGCATGGGCAGGACGGTGGACTGCTTGACCTGGCCGAGCGCGAAGCTCGATTCGATCGAGGCGACGCCTTCAAGTCGCGTGAGCTTCTGCTTGAGGAAGGCTTCGTAAGCCGGCAGGTCTTTTACTACGATACGCAGCAGATAATCGCGCTGTCCGGTCATGAGATAGCAGTCTACGATCTCGGGCCACCGCGCCACCGCCGCGGCGAACCGGTCGAGTTCCTCCTCCCGCTGGCGTTCCAGCTTGATCGAGGCGAACACGCTTATCGGCAACCCCACCTTGGTCTGGTCGACCACCGCGACATAGCCTTTGATGACACCGGCTGCCTCCAGCATCCGCACGCGACGGGCGCAGGGCGACGCCGAGAGGCCGGCCTTGTGGCCGAGTTGGTCAGTCGTGAGCCGGGCGTCCTGCTGCAGCGCTACGAGCAGCTTCCGGTCGATCTCGTCGATTTCCGATTTTGGCATGATGAACCTGACTTTTCGCGGATATTGGCTAACTGAGCTAACATAGTCCCTTTAGAATCCCGATAATAGCCACAAGCGCCGCCAGCTTGCCACTATGTTCTTTGTCATCGTGACGTAGGGGAAGTGGAGGATCATGGACACGCGGCTTGACTATCTCGCCGAGCTCGAAAGGAAGGTGCTCTGGCTATCGACGTGGATGATCCACAACGCCAACCATCTGCGCCCGAATGAGGACGGCTTGAAGGTCGGCGGTCATCAGGCCTCCTCGGCCTCGCTCGCCACCATCATGACCGCCCTCTACTTCGCCGTTCTCAGGCCGGAGGACCGGGTGGCGGTCAAGCCCCATGCCAGTCCGATCTTCCACGCCATCCAGTATCTGCTCGGCAATCAGACGCGCGATAAGCTGGAAGCCTTCCGCGGCTACAAGGGTGCGCAATCCTATCCCTCGCGCACCAAGGACGTGGACGACGTCGACTTCTCCACCGGCTCGGTCGGACTCGGCGTCGCGCAGACGCTGTTTTCCTCACTCGTGCAGGACTATCTGCGCGCTAAGGATCTGGGCAGGGAACGCCCGGAGGGCCGCATGGTGGCGCTGATCGGCGACGCCGAAATGGACGAAGGCAACATCTTCGAGGCGCTGCTCGAAGGCTGGAAGCACGGCTTGCGCAACACCTGGTGGGTGGTGGACTACAATCGGCAGAGCCTCGACGCCGTCGTGCGCGAAGGCCTGTGGGAGCGCTTCGAGACGATGTTCCGCAATTTCGGCTGGGACGTCGTCATCCTGAAATACGGCTCGCTGCTCCAGGAGGCCTTCGCCGAGCCCGCCGGCGAGCGCCTGCGCGACTGGATCGACAGTTGCCCAAACCAGCTTTATTCCGCGCTGACGTTCCAGGGTGGCGCCGCTTGGCGCAAGCGCCTGCTCGACGATCTGGGTGACCAGGGTCCTTTCTCGCGGCTGATCGAGAAGCGGTCGGACGACGAGCTAGCGCGCCTGATGACCAATCTCGCCGGCCACGATCTGCCGACCTTGCTGGAAGCATTCGAGGCGGCTCGCCGGCACGACCGGCCGGTCTGCTTCATCGCCTACACGATCAAGGGCTTCGGCCTGCCGCTCGCCGGCCACAAGGACAATCACGCCGGCCTGATGACCCCGGCCCAGGTCGACGGCCTGCGCGAGCGGATGGGCGTACGCGCCGGGCACGAATGGGAACCGTTCGAAGGACTTCGCCCCACCGAGGCGGAGATCGCCGCCTTTCTCGGCGCAGTGCCATTCGCCGCCCAGGGTCGCCGCCGCTACGACGCACCTGCCATAACTGTACCGCCTCGGCTCGACTTCACCCCACAGGCCTCGATGTCGACGCAGCAGGGTTTTGGCCTGCTCATGCACGAGATCGGCAAGTTGGAGGACGACTTCGCCCATCGCATCGTCACCACGTCCCCCGACGTGACGGTCTCGACCAACCTAGGCCCCTGGGTCAACCGCCGAGGGCTGTTCGCGCGCAAGGAGATGGCGGACCTGTTTCGGCGCGAGCGCATACCCTCGACCTTCAACTGGGAGTTCTCGCCGAAGGGCCAGCACATGGAACTCGGCATCGCCGAGATGAACCTGTTCATCATGCTCTCGGCGCTCGGCCTTTCGCATTCGATCTTCGGCGAACGACTGCTGCCCGTCGGAACCCTCTACGATCCCTTTATCGAACGCGGTCTCGATGCGCTGAACTACGCCTGCTACCAGGATGCGCGCTTCATCCTCGCAGCCACCCCGTCAGGAGTGACGCTGGCGCCGGAAGGCGGCGCCCACCAGTCGATCGCGACCCCGCTGATCGGCATGGCGCAGGACGGTCTCGCGAGCTTCGAGCCAGCCTTCGTCGACGAGCTTGCCATCATCCTGCGCTTCGCCTTCGACTACATCCAGCGCGACGGGGCGGCCGAGCCCGACGAGGTCAACTGGCTCCGCGACGCGCTCGGCGGCGCCGTCTATCTCCGCCTCTCGACGCGGTCGATCGGCCAGCCGAAGCGCGAGATCGACGATCACCTGGCCGGCGACATGATCAGCGGCGCCTACTGGATGCGCCGGCCGGGACCGAATGCGCAGATCGTCGTCGCCTATATGGGCGCCGTCGCGCCGGAAGCGGTGGAGGCGGTCGGGCTGATAGCGGAGGACCGGCGCGACGTCGGGCTGCTTGCCGTGACCTCCGCCGACCGACTGCAGGCGGGATGGAGCGCTGCGCAGCGCGCCCGCGAGCGCGGCCTGGTGCATGCCCGCAGCCATGTCGAGCGGCTGCTCGCTGCAATGCCGAACAATTGTGGGCTGGTGACCGTGGTCGACGGTCATCCGGCGACGCTGTCCTGGCTCGGCGGCGTGCACGGCCACAGGACGCGGGCGCTCGGCGTCGAGCATTTCGGGCAGACCGGCACCATCGCCGACCTTTACCGGCACTACAGCCTCGATGCGCAAGGCATAGCCGCTGCCGCCCAGGCAGTCACGGCGGGACGGCCGATCCGCCACCTTCGGGCGGTCTGACGGACGAGATCCGTCGGCAACGCCTCACAGAGTCGCGTTGCCGGCCGATCTGCCCGGCCGATGCGTAGCAAGCTTGGGAGGCAAACACGCCCGCTATGGGCTGGCCGCCTCGTTCACTCTCACAGCGAGTCGAGTTGCTGCCGCAATTCGCGTTTCAGCACCTTGCCGTAGTTGCTCTTGGGCAGCGCGTCGACGAAGAGATAGCGCTTCGGCCGTTTGAAGCGGGCGATGTTCTCGTTGCAGAAGGCGTCGAGCTCGGCCGGCGTCGGCTGCCTGTCGTCACGCAACACGATCACCGCCACGACGATCTCGCCCCATTCGGGATGAGGCTGGCCGACGACGCAGACCTCGGCGACGTCGGCATGCCGCAGCAGGACCTCCTCGACCTCGCGCGGATAGACGTTGGAACCGCCGCTGATCACCACGTCCTTGGAGCGGTCGCGCAGCGTCAAAAGACCCTTTTTGTCGAACGAGCCCATGTCGCCGGTGAACAGCCAGCCGTCCTTGAGGGCATCCGCCGTCGCCTTCGGGTTGTTCCAGTAGCCGGACATGACGATGTCGCCGCGACAGACGATCTCGCCGACCTCGCCGACCGGGAGCGGGGCGCCGTCCTCGCCGACCACTGCTACCTCGACGCCGAGGCGCGGATAGCCGCCGGAGCCCAGCACATCGGCATTGTCGCCGGCGTGGTCGGCGCGGCGCAGCCCGGTGATGGTCATAGGGGCTTCGCCCTGGCCGTAGATCTGGATGAACACCTGGCCGAAGACGGCGATCGACTTGCGCAGTTCCTCGACATACATCGGCGCGCCGCCATAGATGATGGAGCGCAGATTGCGCGGCCGGGCGCCACTGCTCTCGGCCTGGAGCCGCAACCGCTGCACCATGGTCGGTGCGAGAAAGGCGCCGACGCCGGGATGCGACTCGCAAAGCGCCAGGAACTCCGCCGGATCATAGGCGCCGCTTGCCGGCACCACCTGGCGTGCCGCGCGGGCGATGTATGCAGGGATGTAGAGCCCGGAGCCGTGCGACATCGGCGCGGCATGCAGCAGCGAAGAGTTCTCATCGACCGGCTCCATGTCGGCAAGATGCGCAAAGGTGCAGGCGTTGAGGTTGCGGTGCGACAGCATCGCACCTTTAGATCGGCCGGTCGTGCCGGAGGTGAAGAAAAGCCAGGCGAGTTCGGCGGGATCCGATCCGATGGGGCCCTTCCACTCTTCTCCAACCATGGCGGCATAGTCCGCGCCGCCGATCCTCACCAGCCGGCAGGCTTCGGCAGGCGAGCCCTTCGCCGCATCGGCAAGCGCATCGATGATCTTCGCCGACACAAAGGCGACGCTAGCGCCAGAGTCCTCGAGTATCTGCACCATCTCCTTGGGGTGCAGCTTGGCATTCACCGGCGCTACGGCCATGTTAGCTGCCCAGCTGCCGAAGAACAGCTCGACATATTCCGGACAGTTCTCGCTGGCCAGCGCAACGCGGTCGCCCGGACGACCGACGGCACGCAGGCCGGCCGCAAGCCTCAGTGCGCGCGAGCGCAACTCCGCGAATGTCAGCAGTTGGTCCGAACCTCGGAACACCGCGCCATGGTCGGGAAAGCGTCGCGCCGCCTGGTCGAGGAGGAAATAGTTGTTCATCGGGTCAGGCCACCGCCAAACTGGCGCTCCACGCTGCAGCATTTCGACCGGCCGCAGGCCGTGATAGGATCTTGCCCAGCGCATCGTTCAGCACAGCGACCGGATCGGCCTGCGCCGAGAACGAGCGCCAGCCAACATGGTTGTCCGGCCGCACAAGGATGGCACCGTCCTCATTGACCTCGCGGAGCCGCAGCCAAGCGCGTTCTGCGTCGACGTAGTCGCAGCCGTCGCCGACCGAAACCACCTTCAGCGTCAGGCCGCTACGCGCAGCGACCGCCATTGCCGCCTCGCGCCAGCCGTCGCCGCCAGCGCCCGTGATCAGCACGAACGCACCGGCACCGATGAGGTCGAGCGTGGAAAGGCGCCGTCCGTCGCGATCGAGCCAGGCGTGCGGCAGGCGATGTCCGGGCCTGGTGGTAGGGACATAGCGTCCGCCCATCGGGTCGCGCTCCGGCGGAAAGGTGCCGTCCGGAAACACGGCGCCCTGATCGTAGTAGAAGCCGATTTCGAGATCATGCGCCTGCCATTCCATGCGCTGCACCCCGATCACCTGGTGGAGCCGTGCGCGCCGGGTGCGCCCCTCGTCATCGTCGGCGAAGAATGCCGCGAAATTACGCCGGCTGACTTCGCCGTCACCACGCACCAGGCCAATGCCGACGTCAGTGAGCTGATGGTTCTGAAAGGTGAGCAGCGCCCATTTGACGTTGCGGTCAGCAACCGATCGGCGCTCCGTCTCATAACTGTCGAGCAGGCCGTCGGAAGCCTGGCCCTTCAGCACCGCGCTGAGCTTCCAGGCAAGATTATGCGCATCCTGTACCGCCGAATTCAAACCGAGCCCCGTGGTCGGCGGATGCCGGTGCGCCGCGTCACCTGCCAGGAAGACGCGGCCGAAGCGATAGCGGTCGGCCAGCACCCCTTCGACGGTCCAGTGGCCGATGCCGATGATGTCCGGCTGCAGGTCCGGCAGCTTCAGCAACTCGCGCATGCGCGGCAGCAGCGAGGCTTCGTCGAAGCGGGCGGGATCGTCCGGCCGAAAGCTGAAATGGAACATCCACTCTTCCGAATGGCGGTCGAACCTCGTCGGCCCGAGCTTGCCGAGGACGCCGCTGCTCCAGGAGCCGCCTTCCGGGTTGACGAACCAGGTGGTCATCGCATGGTCGTCGTCCCACCATTGCGATAGGTCGGCGCGAAAATAGACGGTGACCATCTCGGCGAGATTGGTCGCGCCGGTGAATCGGCTGCCCACGATCGGGCCGACGGTCCGTCCACCATCCGCGGCGATCGCGTAGTCGGCGACGACCGTCTGCTCGTCACCGGTCGCGCGATTGCGGATGCGGGCGCGCACGGCGCCTCGGTCCTGGTCCAGCGTCACCAGTTCATGGTTGTAGAGCAGGCCGTCAGGGTTGCGCGCCTCGGCTTCAGCGCGCAGCAGCGGCTCCAGCCTGACCTGCGGATAGAGGGTGCTCTCACAGGGACTGTCGGCCGCGTAGGCGGTGAGTGGTCCGCCACCGAAGGAGTCGATGGCATAGAAGGTGCGGCGGTCGAGCGGCCCGTCGCCGGCGAGGCTGGTGCACCAGCGGATCTTCGAGATGTATTTGAGCGGCATCGAGCGGCTGTAGACCGCGTCGGCGATGCCGATCTGGCGGAACACCTCCATCGTGCGCTGGTTGAGGTAGCGCGCCTTGGGCAACCGCCCGGGAGAGGGGTGCCGCTCCACGAGCAGGGATTCGGTACCTAACTCGGAGAGGGCGATCGACGACGACAGGCCGCATCCGCCGCCGCCCACGATCAGCACCGGCACGCGACGTTCGCTCATGATGGTGTCCCCGGCTTATGATTCCAGAAGGCCGCGCGCGGCCAGCCAGTTGCGCTGCAATTCGATGGCCTCGGCGAGGTGCGCCGGCTGTCCGGCATAGTAGTGCGTCGCGCCCTTGATGACACGGAAGGTCTTGTCCGCGCTTGCCGCCGCCCGGTAGATCATGCCGGTATGCGGCTGCGGCGCGGCGTCGTCCGCACTGTTCTCGATGGCGAGAAACGGCACACGGATATGGGCCGCGCAGGCGACGCCATCGGCTCGCGAGTCCCTGATCGACCACTGCGACAGCCACGAGCGCAAGGTGGAGAACCGGCCGAGCGCGACCGGCCCCGTGTTCACCGTCTCCGGATTGCCAAGATAGGACCAACGCGGCCGCCGGTCGTTGGGGTCGACGGAGGGGTCGATGAAGCGCGGATCGGCGAATGTGCGGTGGGTGACGAAACCACGCTCCATCTCGCCCGTGTTGCGACGGCGCAGCGTGTCGAGCGTTTCCAGCACCCGGTCCCGGATGCGGTCGATTCGCGCCAGCTGTGCCGTCCTGTAATTTGCGAGGAAATCGGTGGAATATGGCGGCTGATCGGGGTTGGCGGGATCGTAGATGTCGAGTTCACGGATGCGATCGTCGGGATCGTGCTCGTTGCGCACCGACGGATCGATGCTGTCCGCCAGCAACTGGGCGCGCGAGATATGCGCGGCCTGGAAGATCAGCGCATCGGCGGGAATGAGCCCTGCGCCCTTCACGTTCACCGGATCGCCGGCGGGCGTCTCGGTGATCGTCGGGTTCTCGGCCTGCGACTGGTAGAACAGCGCCAGCGAGCCCCCGCCACTCCATCCGACGATCACCACCTTCTCGTAGCCGAGTACCTCCTTGGCATGCCGGACATAGGCCCCGAGGTCCAGCAGCACCTTCTCCATGATCAGGGCCGCGTCGTTCTTGGCGTACCGGCTCGCCGCGCACAGCACATGAGCCCCATGCAGAACCGCCGCGCGGGGGACCGGAAGCAGTTGCAAGGTCGAAGTCGGATGCATGAAGATCATCAGCGTGGAGGACGGGCGGCCCTTCGGGACCATCAGGATACCCTCCAGGTTCACCGCGCCCTGATTGCCGGCGAAGCCGTAGGTCTCGACGAACGCAGACTTTTCCTCATACTGGAGGTGAATCCAGCGATACTCTACTTCCAGCAGATCCCGTCCGGCAGATGTCATGTGCTTTCCTTGCCTCAGGCCTGGGCTGGTATGGCTGCCCGCCACGCTCGCGTCGAATTTGCCGCGCCTGGCGAACGGAGTAGGAGCGAGCATCGGGTAGCGCTGTCCCCCGCCGCTGTTACAGCCGGACACAGGGCCATCGACGCAATTAGACCCTGCGCCGCCAAATCGGCCGGCGCTTGCCGGCGCTGCGCGCGCCGCTACAAAGATTGATATTGAGGATCCCTGCGGCGAAGCCAGCAGGGCGCTCGAGGAGGCAAGATGGCCAAGGCGCAAAAGATGGAGGACCCGGCGGTCGCCGAGGAGATTAGCCGTTATCGCCTTCCGGACGGCCTCTTTGCCCCTGAAACATCCCTGCCGCACGCCTTCACCGTGGTGGCCAACAGGGTCAGCCTGACGCTGCAGAAGATGTACAGCGAGCGCTTTGGTCTGTCGGTCGTCGGATGGCGGCTGATGGCTATACTCGGGACACATTCCCCGCTGTCTGCCAAGGCGCTGGCAGAGTTGACCGCCATGGACCAGGTCAGCACCAGCCGCGCGCTGGACCAACTCGTAGCCAAGCGGTTGGTCTCGCGCCGGGTTGACCCGAGCGACCGCCGGCGCGTCGTGTTGCGTCTGAGCAAGAAGGGCGAGGTCGTCTACAGCGAGGTCGTGCCTGTGCTGTTCGCAGCCGAGAACGCCTTAATGTCCGGCCTATCGGCTGAGGATTCTCGGATGATCCGCAGCATCATGCGGAAGCTGATCGACCGTTCGGCGGAGGTCCTGCCGGACGACGGCGACTGGCAGACGGTCCTGCGCGACTATGGTTACGCCGATAGTTCGGGCCTGACGCCGGCCGACGCGGAAAATTCGGCGCGGGAAGAGCCCGGCGTTCCCAGCGAATAAACCGATTGAACAATGGTCCCAACAAGGGGGGACATTGCTGATCGGCGTTGCAACCGATGATAGGTCTATCGTCGGAAACCATCGCATGGTTCCGCATGTCGGTCTCGGGCGGCCGTTGCCCTCAGGCCCAGAGAATTGCAGGAGAATGCCGTTATGGACCAACAGTTGGAAGCGCCGCGCGTGGCCACTCCGCGCAATCCCGGGCTGACACCAACGATGCTCAACCACGCCGCTTGGGTCACGCATGACGTCGCGGCCACCCACGATTTCTATACCCGCATCATGGGCATGGAGATCGCCAGCACGGTGATCGACGACAAGGTGCCGTCGACTGGTGACGCCTTTCCCTATTTCCACATCTTCTTCAAGATGAAGGACGGCTCTACCTTCGCCTTCTTCGAGGCGCCCGGGCTGCCGGCGCCGGCGAAGTCCACGCATCCGGCCTACGACATCTTCAATCACATCGCCCTTGAGGTGTCCTCGCGCGAGGATGTCATGAAGTGGTACGATTGGCTGAAGCTTAACGGTCTCGATGTGGTTGGCCCGACCGATCACAAGGGCCTGATCTTCAGCATCTACTTCCATGATCCCAACGGCGTGCGCCTGGAGATCACGACACCGCTAGACAAGGATTGGAACAACCACACCGAGACTGCGGAGGAAGACTTTTCATTGTGGGTCAGCACGAAGGAAAGAGCCAAGCGCGAGGGGAAGGACGTGACAGGGGAGTTGATCAAGCTCGCCGAGGATGTCCGCAAGCGCTACGGCGCTTGACAGAACTTTAGATCTCTCAGCATCCGGGGTGCTGCCCTTGGATGCTTTGAGCCGTCTGCCTCCTGCCACGATTGATGCCCGCGGGCCGCGCTCGGCCCTCCGGCGCATCTTGCCAACCAACAACTAAGATCTTGGAATGCCGAATGAACAAGGATTGGCTCGGCCTGACTGGCTCCGCCTGCATAGTCACCGGCGCCGGCAGCGGCATAGGGCGGACGATCGCGGCTAACCTTGCCCAGGTAGGCGCCAAGATAGTTATCCTCGATCTCGATGGCGACAAGGCCGAGGAAAGCGCTGCTCTGATCCGACGGGAGGGCGGAGAGGCATTGGCGATGCGCGCCGACATCGCCGATCCGTCGAGCGTCGAGGCGGCCGCCGAGACGGCGGTATCTGCCTATGGTCCATGCAGGCTCCTCGTGAACAATGCCGCCCTTATTCGAAACGGGTCGCTGGCCGAGCTTTCGCTCGCCGACTGGAATGCGGTGCTCAGCGTCAATCTCACCGGCTTCTTCGTCTGCTCGCAGATCTTCGGCCGCCGCATGATGGCGAATGGCGGCGGCAGCATCGTGCATGTTGCCTCCATGTCCGGCACCTATCCGCAGCCAACCAGCGGCGCCTATAGCGTGAGCAAGGCGGGCGTATTGATGCTGTCGAAGAATCTCGCGCTGGAATGGGGCGAGAAGGGCATCCGCAGCAATGTCGTCAGCCCCGCCATGGTGCTGACCCCGATGTCAGAAGTGATTTACAAGGATCCCGCCGTAAAGGCCAAACGCGAGGCGGTCGTGCCCGTGCGCCGTATCGGCCTGCCGCAGGATATCGCCGACGCGGTCTGCTTCCTCGGCAGCGATCGCGCGAGCTATGTCAGCGGCCAGGAGATTCTTGTCGACGGCGGCTGGAGCGCCGGGTTGCTGGCGACGGTCCCCCGGCCGGGCTTCGACGAGACGAAGAAAAACTGAAGAAACCTCAGAGGGTCCGATGCCTCGCCCGAAATCCACAAAATCCCTGGAAGAGCGCCTCGACTATGTCGAGGATTATATCGAGATCATGCAACTCATCTGCGCCTATGGGCCGGCTGCGGATGCCACCCACTGGGAGCTGATCAAGGAAATCTGGGCCGAGGACTGCGTCTACGAGATCGGCGGGCTCGGCGTCTATGAAGGCCATGAAGGGCTGAAGCAGGCCTTCTATGGCGAGTTCCATCAGGGTCTGATGGCGTCGGGGTCTGGTCACGTCTCGTCCATGCCGCATCTCGTCATCGACGGGGACCGCGCGGTGGCGACGCATCACGGCACGCTCTATAAGCAGATCGACGGCAAGTTCCCCGTGATCCGCCTGATCGCCTCACGTTGGGAGTTCGAACGACGCGCGCAGGGCTGGGTGGTGGTGCGACGCACGAACGAACTGCTGCAGGAAAACCCACGGGCCCAGGCGCTGCTCGCCCGGGTCAAAGAAGGTCCGTCGGCGACAAAACTCGCGGCTGAATGATCCGCCGTATCATCCTGCCCCCCCCACCAGCGTGTGCTTCGCCAAGTCCTCGAAAGGGTACGCGACCCCGCCGCGCTCGTTGCGTTCGTAGCCGGTCTTGAATTCGGTGTTGCGCCTGTAGGCTGCCGCGACCGCCGGACGGGCGGCGATGACGTCGTGCCACCGTGCGAGGTTCGGCCTGCCCTCCCCGGCGCCGAGGTATTTTATCCAGGGGAAGCAGGCGATGTCTGCGATCGAATAGGCGCCGGCCAGATAGTCAATTTCTGCAAGCCGACGATCCATGACATCGCGGAGTGCATCGAACATGCGGGAGTAACGGTGCTGCGGATAGGTGAAGTCCGTTTCTGGCTCGAGGCGCGGCGCGAACATGCGGAAGTGCCAGAACTGGCCACCGATCGGGCCGAGATTTGCCATCTGCCAGAACAGCCACTGCATGGTCTCGCTGCGGCCGCGCGTGTCGGCCGGCAGCAGTCGCCGGGTCTTTTCCGCCAGATACTGCAGGATCGCTCCGGATTCGAAAACCGTCACCGGCCCCTCGCCGTCGCCCGGAGCGCGATCCCGAATGACCGGCACCTTGGCGGTCGGCGCCCCTCCCAGCCTAGCCGGATCGAATTGCTCGCCCTTGCTGAGATCGACGAAGACGAGGTCGTAGGGCAGGCCGAGTTCTTCCAGCCCGATCATGACCTTGTAAACGTTCGGGCTCGACGAATAGAACAGCTCGATCATCGCTCGCCTCCCTTTCAACGCGGCGTCGTGCGGAAGGAGGCGAAGGGCAGCGCGTATGGTGCCGGCTCCAACAGGAGGCAGTCGTAGCCGCCCAGCAGCGTCGTTCCGAGCGCGGCGCGCTGCGACCGGTAAGCCTCCAGCATGACGGGATCGCTGTCGAAGGCCCGCCAGCCCCGGCGCCAGGCCGTCTCGTCCGGCCAGGAGAACAGCATGACGAGCGCCGGCATGGCTGGCCCGCTGATCATGTCGCAGACGGCCATCGCCTTCGCGCCGGCGGCCGTGATGCGCGGCAGATAGGTCGATGTGAGAAACTCCGAGACGGCCGCGTTCTGGCCGGGTAGGATCTTCTGCGTGACGAGCTGATGCAGGCCGCCGATCCGCTGGTCGCGTTCCGCATCGTCCTGCACGAAGGCGGGATTGGGTCGCATGAAGACGAGGTGGTTCTCCTCGACCATCTCCGATCCGGCATTGGTGGCGGCGCGTATTCTCGGCCATTCGGGATCGGCATAGAACGCGCCCCAGCAGGCTTCGCGCTCGGCGAAGTCCTTCCATTCCATGACGTAGCAGAATAGCGGCATGCGCGGGCCGGCGACGGCCGACCAGCGGCCGACGACGCGCACGCCGTGTTTCTCCAGAAGCCGCGGCGTGTGGTTCCGCATGCGGTCATGGTTGTCGTCCATGCGCCCGCGCTCGATCAGATACTGCCGCATCTCGTAAATCATCCGAACCCCTTCTCCTCTCAGGCCGCTGGACCCAAGCCATCATCGGCGGCAACGGGACCCCGAAGTCTGTCCCTTTGGCCGGTACACCTGCACAGGTCACCGATGCGAGGGACTTCTCAGCCGGAAGGCAAGGTTAAGCTGGGACTCGCAGCCTGGGCACCTCTTGCCGGCCGGCTGCTTCCCGGGAGCGGATTCTTTGGCCACATCGTCGGAACTGTCACGCCGCCTGGATTTCGATCAACCGGCGCCTGCGGCGGCGGGTGTCTCCCGCGCGCTGTTCTTCCTTGCCGTCGCCTCCTTCTCCGGCGCCGCCACGACGCGCATCATGGACGCGATCCTGCCGCAGATCGCGCATGAGTTCGCCGTCACAATCGGCGCGGCCGCCTTCGTGGCGACCGCCTATGCCTTCTCCTACGGCCTGTTCCAGCTCATCTTCGGGCCGCTCGGCGATCGGTACGGCAAGTACTTCGTCATCCTGCTCGCCTGCGTTGGCTCCGCCCTGGCGACGCTTGCCTGCGCTTTTTCGGGGACGCTCCCGGGACTCGCGGCCGCCCGCCTGCTATCCGGCATGATGGCCGCTGCAATCGTCCCGCTTTCCATCGCCTGGGTCGGCGACGTTGTGCCTAGTGATGAAAGGCAGCAGGTGCTCGCCCGCTTCATGTCGGCGCAGATCCTGGGTCTGCTGGCGGGCCAGATCGGCGGCGGCGTGCTCGGCGAGTATTTCGGCTGGCGCTCGGCCTTCCTGCCGATAGCGGCGATCTACGTGCTCGCCATCGCCGGCATGCTGTTCGAGGTAATTCGAAATCCGGCGCTCACGCGCACAAGGCAGGCAGCGGATGCCAGCCTGCGCAAGAGCTTCGCCACATTCGCCGGGCTGATCCGCCGGCCGGTCGTCCGCTTCGTGCTGGCCATGGTCACGATCGAATCCTTTGCCATGTTCGGCGCCTTCACCTATGTCGGCGCCAGCCTGCGCTACCGTTTCGGCTTCGACTATGCGTCGGTCGGCCTCTACCTTGCCATCTACTGCGCCGGGGGATTGGTCTACGTCCTGTTCTCGCGGCGGCTGATCGGATGGCTCGGCCCTGCCCGGCTATCGTTCTGGGGCACCGTGCTGGTGGCCACGACCTATGCGGCCGTCGCTATCACTCCGGTTCCCGAAGCCTATCTTCCGGCAATAGCCATCATGGGCCTCGGCTTCTACATGTTGCACAACACGCTGCAGACGCTGGCCACGCAGATGGCTCCGGATGCCCGCGGCTCGGCGGTGGCGCTCTTCGCCAGCTTCTACTTCCTCGCGCAGGCCGTCGGCGTCTACCTGGCGGGCCTCGTCATCGACCGGCACGGCACATCGCCGGTGTTCCTTGCGGCAGCGGCGCTGCTTCTCGTGCTCGGCTTCCTGCTACTGCGCGCCATGCCGCAAGAGCTCCGGAGCCGCTGAGCGGCAGCGCGTGGGCTCCATGCCCACGCGCAAAGGCTCGGCCGAGGAGTTATCTGGCGCTACTTCACCCGTTCCAGAACCGAGACGTAGTTGGCGACGGCCACCCCGCCCATGTTGAAGACGCCGGCGAGCGAGGCGCCGGGAACCTGCATTTCGCCGGCCTCGCCGGTCAGTTGCATGGCGGCAATCGCGTGCATGGAGACGCCGGTGGCGCCGATCGGATGGCCCTTTGCCTTCAGGCCGCCCGAGGGGTTCACCGGCAGCTTGCCGTTCTTCAGCGCGGTGCCCTCGCGGACAACCTTGTGGCCTTCTCCGGGTCTGGCCAGCCCCATTGCCTCGTATTCGATTAGCTCGGCGATGGTGAAGCAGTCGTGCGTCTCGACCAGGGAGAGATCATCCAGGGTGGCTCCGGCAGTCTCGAGCGCGCTCGCCCAGGCGCGCCGCGCTCCTTCGAAGGCGAGCACGTCGCGCCGGCTCAGGGCCATGATGTCGTTGACATGGCTTCTGGCACGGAAAGCGATGGCGCGCTTCATGCCTGCCGCGGTCTCCTCGTCGGCCAGCACCAGCGCCGCCGCACCGTCCGAGATCAGCGAGCAGTCGGTGCGCCGCAGCGGGGCGGCCACGTAGGGGTTCTTGTCCGAGACGGCGTTGCAGAAGTCGAAGCCGAAATCCTTGCGCATATGCGCATAGGGGTTGGCGACGCCATTGGCGTGGTTCTTGGCGGCGATCATGGCGAGTTCTTCGGAGCGGTCGCCATAACGCTGGAAATAGGCCTGGGCAATGCGGCCGAACAATCCTGCGAAACCGCCGTCGATATCGGCTTCCTCCTTGCGGTAGCTGGCGCCGAGCAGAACGTCGCCGACCTGCGCCGTCGGCATTGCGGTCATCTTCTCCACGCCGACGACTACCGCGATGCGGCCGCGCCCGGACTCGATGAAGTCGAGCGCGGCATAGATCGCCGCCGAGCCGGTAGCGCAGGCATTCTCCAGCCGCACCGCCGGCGCATAAGCCAGCGCCTGATTGCCCATCGCGACCAGCCCACCCTGGAAATCCTGTTTGGAGAAGCCGTTGTTCATCACGCCGACGAAGATGCCGTCGATGTCCTGCGGACCAATGCCGGCGTGGTCGAGGGCAGGCGCGACGACCAATGCCATGAGTTCCTCGGTGTCGGCAGCGTCTAGCTTTCCGAAGGGCGAATGCGCCCACCCGACGATCTGTCCCTTGGGCATTCCATATCTCCGTGTCTGAAAGGCGTCGTTTTGGAAGCCGCCTCACGCCTCGATGCGCAGCGGCAGCGTGTCCAGAGTGTGAAGCTGGTTGATCAGCCTGTAGCGCGGCTCGCCCATCAGGCGGATCGACTTCGCCCGCATCGCGAGCGCCCGCAGCAGGCATTCGGCCTCGAGCCGCGCGATCATCTGCCCGATACAGCTGTGCGTGCCGAAGCCGAAGGCCATGTGGATGCCGGCCGTGTCGCGGGTGATGTCGTATTTGGTCGGATTGTCCCAGAAGCGCGGATCACGGTTGGCCGCGCCGGAGAAGATGCCGATCTTGGTGTCGGCCTCCAGCGCGAAACCACTGAGCTCGGTGGCGCGCGTAGTAGTGCGATAGTTCACATAAGACGGCGATTCGTGGCGGATCGCTTCCTCGAAGGCACCGCGCGCCTTGCTGGGATCGGCTCTCAGGATTGCCCACTGATCCGGATCGCGGGCAAGTTGCAGAAGCGCGAAGCCGATACCGGCGACGGTGGTGTCCATGCCACCGCGTACGAATGCACGGCAGATGTTGGAGGCGATGCCTGGCTCGAACTCGCCGCGATCTTCGGCCTCGAACAGCATCTCGCCGATCGAGCCCGGCAGCATTGCCTCGCGCTGCACGCTTCGCTCATACCAGTCGAGGTAAGGCTCGGCGCGCCTGACGGCGGCGACGTGGAGCTCGTTCTCAGGGCCGGCCTGGTTGAAGCTCATCTCGCCGATCGCCAGCGCCTCGGTGCGCGGCAGGTCGACGCCTACGACGCCAGGAAAAACCTTGAGCACATAGGCTTCGGCGACGTCGTCGACGCCGTTCACGTCCTTCATCTCGATGATGCGGTCGGCGAAGACGGCGGCTTCCGCCTCAAAGTGCTCGCGCCAGCGGCGGATGACGATCGGCGACAGGATCTTCGTCAGCGTGCCGCGGATCGCGGTGTGACCCGGCGGGTCGTTCTCCAGCAGCCGATTGGGAATGCGGAATTTCCCGGGCTTGCGGATGTCGGCGATGCCGATGCCGGCGCTGGCCGTGAAGCGGTCGTGATCGTTGAGGATGATCTTGGTTTCCTCGTAGCGCCCGGTCACATAGACGCCATAGCGGCTGAGCCGCACGATCGCCGCCGTTTCGCGCATGCGGTCGAAGAAGGGATAGGGATTGGAAAGGACCTCGTTGGAGTAGGGATCGATATCGAGATCCGGCGGCACGGGAAGCGACGAGCGCGACGGCACGCGGTGCGGTTCTGCAACTGCCGACATGATCCTACCTCCTTGAACGTCGCATGATCGCCCAGGCAGGAGATGCCAACCGCCCCCATGGCGTGGGACAGCCGGGCCACGATATCCGGGATATCCAGACGGGCGGCCGTGCCGCGCATGAGCGGCTTCGACGGGAGATTTGGCATTGACGGAATTCGACGTGGTGGTGGTCGGCTCCGGCGCAAGCGGCATGAGTGCCGCGGTCGTCGCCGCCAAGCATGGCCTCAGGACGCTCGTGGTCGAAAAGACCGAATTCTTTGGTGGCACCACCGCCTATTCGGGCGGCGTCGCCTGGATTCCGAACAACCACCATATAAAGGCGGCCGGAAAGCAGGACAGCCGCGCGCAGGCGATCGAATACCTGCGGGCCACCCTCGGCAACCACTACGAGGCCGCCAAGATCGAGGCCTATCTCGATAACGCGCCGGCGATGCTGCGCTACATGGAAGACAATACCGAGCTGGATTTCGTCGCTGTGGGGACCCCAGACTACTTGCCCTGGAACCCCGGCGCTTCGAGCCATCGCGGCGTCCTGGCCAAGGAATATGACGGCAGTCGCCTCGGCGATCGCCTGAATCAGCTTCGGCGGCCCCTCAAGGAATTCACCGTCTTCGACAGCATGCAGGTCGCGGGCGCCGACATCATACCGCTGCGCAAGGCGTTCCGCAGCGCCAAGGGATTCGTCCATACGACGCGGATGGTGACCAACTACGCGTTGCAGAAGGCCCGCTACGGCAGGGGCACCCGGCTCACCAGCGGCAATGCGCTGGCCGGCCGGCTGCTCAAATCCGCGCTTGATGCGGGTGTGACGCTTTGGTCCGATACGGCGGCGCGGCGCATCGTGATGGAGAACGGCCGAGCGACGGGCCTCGTCGTGACCAGGGAGGGCAAGGAGGTCACGGTCACCGCGCACCGGGGCGTGGTGCTGGCCAGCGGCGGCTTCGGCGCAAATGCCGAGATGCGCAAGGAGTTCATGCCGCTCGCTGAACACCACGTTTCGATGCAGCCCGAGGGCAATGTCGGCGATGGCGTCAGACTTGGGGCCGAGGCGGGCGGCGAACTGGTCAGGACGAACCCAGCCAATGGCATCTTCACGCCGGTCTCGATGGTCAGGGATCGTGACGGCAAGCTGAAGCGCTTTCCGCACATCATGATCGACCGCTACATGCCCGGCTCGATCGCCGTCGACGGGACGGGCAAGCGTTTCGTCAACGAGGCCGATTCCTACCAGACCTTCGTCATGACCATGCAGCAGCGGGGGCTGGCCAGGGTGCACATGATCGCCGACCGGGCCTTCCTGCGCCGGTACGGGATGGGCCTGGCGCGGCCGTTCCCCTATCCGGTCCGTAAATGGGTCGACAACGGCTACCTGATCGAGGCGGCATCCATAGCCGAACTGGCGAGGAAAATCGGTGTCGATCCGGCCACGCTGGAGACGACCGTCGCAAGCTTCAATCGCGGCGCTGCGAGGGGAGAAGATCCCGAGTTCAAGCGCGGCGCCGACGCGCATTCGCTCTATCGCGGCGATCAGGAGAACAAGCCCAATCCGAGCCTCTCACCGATCATCAAGCCGCCCTTCTACGCCATCGCGCTGGTCCCCGGCGATCTGAGCTCGGTAGCCGGGCTGCGGACCGACGAGCGGGCACGGGTGCTCGGCAAGGACAGGACGCCGATCGGCGGCCTCTATGCCGTCGGCCTCGACATGAATTCGATGACCCGGGGGCTCTATCCGGCCGGCGGCTCCAGCCTCGGCCCGGCGCTCACCTTCGGCTATATCGCGGCCCGCGACATGGCCGGCGTGGACGCATCGACCGAGCCCGCTCCGGCGGAACCGGCTCCCGCCTGAGCAGTGGCGTGCGGCGTCGGCTACACGCCGACGGCCTCCGGCGTTACAATTTTGCGGCCGCGTCCTGGACCGCCCCCCGCTGGCCGTTCGCGGTGGCTTCCGGAGCCCGGTAGAGGCAAAGTCCGCCGTCGACAGGCAGCGCGACGCCTGTCACGAAATCCGACGCTTCGGAGGCGAGGAACAGCGCCGCGTCGGCTATGTTCCGGGCCTCCCCCACCTGCGGCAGCGGCTGCATCCTGGAAAACCGCTCGCGGTCGAGCGCGAGCCTGTCTCCCATATCGGCATCACCGCCGACATGGCCGCTCCAGATCGAAGTCGGCACGGCGCCCGGCACGATCGTGTTGACGCGGATCCTGTACTGGCCCAGCGCCAGCGCAGCGTAGCGCCCGGCCGCGACCACGCCGGCCTTCGCGACGCTGTAGGCATAAGGCCCCGAGCCGCCGAGCGAGAATGGCGCGGCAGACGAGGTCAGAATGATGGAGCCCTTGCCGCGTGTCTTCATCGGTGCGACTGCCACCTTTAAGGCAAGCATCGTGCTGCGCAGGAGCAGATGCTGGGTGTCGTCCCAGCCCTCGACGGAGATGTCGTCGACGCCGCCATAGTCGCCCACGGCGCCGGCATTGTGGTACATGACATCGAGTCCACCGAAGCCGTCGACGGCCTGCACCACCGCCGCCACGAAATCGGCTTCCTCACGAACGTCGCACAGGCTGAAGCGCACTTTGCCGGCGAAGCGCTGCTCCAGCGCCCTGCCCTTCTCGTCCTGGATGTCAGCCACCACGACCCGTGCGCCCTCGGCCACGAACAGTTCCGTCGCCGCCAGCCCCATCCCGGAAACGCCGCCCGAGATGATCGCCACCTTGCCGTCTAGACGACCCGCCATTGCCCTCTCCGTGTTTGCGGTTCTTTTGTCGGAGACAAGCTTGCTGGAGCGGACAAAACATGAAGTCCCGTCGTGCGGGGGCAAAGCGGTCCCACGGGACGGGTACAGATGCCGATAGCACCCGGGCCTATGCGAAACGGGGTGCGGTCCCGCGCCTGCCCGGCTATGTGGTGGCCGGCGATATCTTCAGCACTGTCAGGAAAAGCTCGATGGCCAACAATGTCGACCTCAATGCCCGCCCCCGCGACTGGCTGGGTGGGGGGCTCGTGAAGGATCTCGTCGCCTTCGTCGCCGGCGGCGGCAGCGGCATCGGCGAGGCCACGGCCAAGACGCTGGCCATGAACGGTGCGAAGGTGGTGGTCGCCGATCGCCGTAAGGAGCCGGCGGTGCGGGTCGCCGCCGAAATTGTCGAGGCAGGGGGCGAAGCGATCGCCGCCGTGATGGACGTCTCCGTCCAGGCCGACATAGACGCCGCGGTCAAGGCCACGATCGACCAGTTTGGCAAGCTCGACATCCTCGTGAACTCGGCCGGAGTGATCTTTCCGGGCTCGCTGGAGGACTGCTCGCTCGACGACTGGCGCACCTCGTTCTTGGTGAATGTCGACGCGGCGCTGCTGCTTGCCCGCGCCTGCCTGCCGCACCTGCGCAAGAGCGACAACGCCTCGATCGTCAACGTCTCGTCGCTCGCCGGCCAGAGCGCATATCCGAACGGCGGCGCCTATGGGCCGAGCAAGTCGGCCCTGATCTCGCTGACCCGCCAGATGGCGCTGGAATGGGCGTCGGACGGCATCCGCGTCAATGTGGTGAGCCCCGGCACGATCGACACGCCGCTGACGCGCGCCAACATGCGCCCCGAAATCATCGCGCAGCGCGAGGCGAAGATCCCGCTCGGCCGCCTCGGCGTCTCCAGCGAGCTTGCCGACACGGTGGTCTTCCTGGCGTCGCCGGCCGCCTCCTTCGTCACTGCACAGAATGTCAATTGCGACGGCGGCCTCTCGCAAAGCCTGATGGTGCAGAAGTTCTACGCCAACAAGTAAGCGTGCCTGACGGTGCCGGGCTTTCGAACCGGTGCCGACCCCTCTTTTCTCACCCTGCCAGGACGGCTCGTCTTCAAGCCGTAGAGGGCATCAATGACCGCCAACGGTCCGGCGCCGCTTTCGTCCATCTTCTGCTTCTTCGGCGCGTTTTTCCTGTTCTCCTGCACAGATGCCGGCGCGAAATACCTTGTCCTCGCCGGCATGCAGCCGCCTTTTCTGAGCTGGATGCGCTTCCTCGTGCATGCGGTGCTGGTGTCGCTGCTGCTCAGGCTGTGGGTCCGGCCACGGCGCTTCGCTCCGGCCAATCCCGGCGCGCATGTACTGCGCGGCATCCTGCTTTTCCTCTCCGGCCTGTTCAGCTTCTGGTCGCTGCTTACGCTGCAGCTCGTCGAGTTCACTGCCATCATCTTCATGGGTCCGCTGGTCATCACCGCGCTCGCGCAGCCGCTGCTCGGCGAAAAGGTGGAATGGCAGCGCTGGATCGCCGTCTGCGTCGGTCTGATCGGGGTGCTGGTAATCACCAGGCCCGGTTTCGGCGCATTCAAGATGGGCCATGCCTCGGCCCTGCTCGCCATGCTGACCCACTGCCTGTTCGTGATCATGACGCGGCGCATGAGCGCCAGCGAAACGCATGAAAGCCTACTCATCCTGCCCGCCGTGGTAGCGACGCTGTTCATGCTGCCAGCCGTTCCCCTGACCGGCTCACTGCCGGAGAACGGGCTGCAATGGGCTGTGCTGCTTTCGCTCGGCGCCTTCGCCGCCATGGGGCACTGGCTGTTCCTGCGCGCCTACCGGATGGCCGAAGCCTCGGTGCTTGCGCCCTATGCCTATGTCCAAATGCTGTGGACGGCGCTGTTCGGCTACTTCCTGTTCGGCAACATCCCGGACGGCTGGACGATGCTGGGCAGCGCCATCATCATCGCCGGCGGGCTCTATCTCATGCACCGGGACCGGCTCGCGCGCGCCAAGGCGCGCTGAGCCGCCTGCAGGCGCGTTACCGGGCCGGGGAGCGCGGCCGAGCCCCTCTAATGAAATACGAGGCGCGGTGACCCGCGCCCCGTCTGCGTTCTTGCCCGTCCGCTAGCCCGCAACGGAAACTGTCCCGGTTGCCTCCGGTAAATTTCCGTATGGAGTTCGTCAGTCGCTTTTGCCGGCGCTTATCGCCGCGCGATACTCGGCCAGGATCTCCTCCGGGTTGGCCAGCCCCTTCGCCTTGGCGCGCTCGATCCAGGCCTGCTCGATCGGCTTCAGCTTCTCGCGCAGTTCCGCCACCATCTCCGGGCTCGCCTCTTCCACGACATATCCGGCTTCCTTCAGCCTGGCGTTGGCCGCGTCCTCGGCCTTGCTGTAGGCAGCGCCGACCGTCGCTGCGAGCTTCTCCGCGGAAATCGCCATGATCGCTTCCTGGTCGGCCGGCGCGATCTCGGCCCACTTGTCAGGGTTGATCGCAACCATGTTGACGGCGTTGGAAGCGCCGCCGGGCAACAGCAGGGCGAACCTGGTCAGGTCGGTCTGGCCGAAGCCGACCACCGTGTTGGCCTGGGTCATCTGGCCGTCGATCGTGCCGGTCGCGAGCATCTCGAACGCCTCCGTCGACGGCTTGTTGATGGCGACGCCGCCGAGATTCTCGAGGAAGGCGGTCGTGCCCGATGTCGGGCTGCGCAGCTTCAGGCCCTTGATGTCGTGGATGGTCTTGATCTGCTTCCTGGCGGTGAAGAGCTGGCTTGGCGAGATCGTGCAGATCGACAGGATTTTCACGCCTTTGAACTCGTCGTAGCGTTCGAGGTGCTTGCGATAGAGCCTGTCGAAGGCCGGAGCGATCGTGCTGGCGTCACTGCTGAGCAGCGGCAGTTCGCCGAATTCGGTCAGCACGAAGCGGCCCGGGGTATAGGACGAGACCATGAAGGCCATATCGGCCAGCCCATCGCGCACCACGTCGAACTGGCTCGCGGTAGTGCCGACGACCTTGGGCAGCACCTCGACCTTCACCCGCCCTTCGGTGACCCGTTCGATCTCGTCGATCCAAGGCTTCAGCGCCTTGTCCCACAGGAAGAAGTTCGGTGGCAGCCAGTTGGAGTAACGGATGGTCACGGCCTCAGCGAAGACCGCAGTTGAGGACATGGACAGGCCGATGGCTAGGGCCGCCGCGGCGGCAAGTCTGCTCAGAAACATTTCCCGCTCCTTCAGAAAATCGTACACTACCGTTCTTGAATTCGGCTCGTCGGCTCACCCCCCACTAGCCCCGTTTCGCACGTGAGTGACGCCCCCCAACCGGCGGCTTCGCGGCCACCTTTTTCCCGCTGGTGCGAAGAAAGAGGGCGGCCGTCCGCGACCTCCTCTCCCTCGGGGGAGAGCTCCGCCGAGCGAAGCGGGGGCGGCGTGAGAGGGACAATCTCCCTATGCGATTTGCGTGCCCTCGATGCGGCCCGTGGCCGGCGAGCCGGAGGGGTGGGACGGACAGTCAATAGGATTTGGCGACTTCGGCTTTATAGGCGTCGAGCACTTCTTCGGCATTGGCGAGACCTGCCGCCTTGGCTCGAGCGATCCAGGCGTCTTCCACCGGCTTCAGTCTCACCTTGAGCTCGGCGATCTGTTCGGGCGTGGCTTCGCCCATGTGGTAGTTGGCGGCGCGCATCTTCTCCAGGGCAACCTTGTCGGCCTTGTCGTAGGCCTCCCCAGCCTTCCTTGCGAAGACGTCACCAGAGATCCCCATGATCGCCTTGCGGTCCTCTTCGGAAATCTCAGCCCATTTGTCGGCGTTCAGGCCCATGATGATGACCGAATTCGCCAAGCCGCCCGGTACATGATAGGTGCCATCCATCAGGTCGAGCTGGTTGAAGCCAGGGATGGTGTTGAGGTTGGTGACCTGACCGTCGATCGTGCCCGTGGCCAACATCTCGTAGGCCTCGGCGGCGGATTTCAGGATCGGCACCGCGCCGACTAGCTTCAGCACCTCGGTCAAGGTGACGGAACTGCTGCGCAGTTTCAGTCCGGCGAGGCCATCGACGGAATCGACCTTCTTGCCCTTGGTCACGATCTGCAGCGGCGAGATGACCAGAAGCGAGAGCGGCTCCACGCCCTCGAAGACGCCATGCTGCGCGATATGGGTCCGGTACGTCTTGTCGAAGGCGGGCGCCAGCACGGCCGCATCCGGCCCAATCAGCGGCAGGTCGCCGAGCTCGATCATCGGGAAGCGCCCCGGCGTATAGCCCGCCACCATCCATGACAGGTCCGCCAGACCGTCGCGCACCACGTCATATTGGGCCGAGACCGTGCCGACGACCTTTGGCGACACCACGACCTTCACACGCCCTTCGGTGACCTGCTCGATCTCCTTCAGCCAGGGATGAACGACGTCGTCCCACAGGAAGAAATTGGCGGGCAGCCAGTTCGAGTAGCGGATGGTCACCGTCTCCGCGAATGCCGCCGTCGCCGACAGCGACAGTCCGGCCGCCAGCGTCACGCCGGCCAGCATCTTCAGCAGCATGAATTCCTCCCAGAACTATGGTTTGCCTCGCGTAGCATGCGAGCGAGCAGCCGGAGCGTATGTCCCCTGCGAAGTGACGCCTCCGATGCGCGCGGCCCGGTCCCACAAGCGGGGGACGGAGCCGCAGGCCCAAGGCGCCTACACCTTCGGTCGGAGAACCAAGGGTGGAGGAACAGGATGAGCACGCCGGCCAGAAGATCCGATCTGCTCGAACCGCCTTCCGTGGCGCTCGATCCTTATGCGATGGCGGTGCTGGAAGATCCCCTGCCCTTCTACCGCGCCCTGCTCGACGCCGGACCGGTGGTCTGGTTCGAGAAATACGGTGTGTATGGCGTAGGCCGCTACGACGAATTGCGTCAGGTCGTGACCGATTACAGCCGCTTCACCGCGTCGAGCGGCGTCGGCATTACCGACGCACGCAAGCCGGAGTTCCGCGGCCGCCCGCCGAGCGCGCTGGTGGAGGTCGATCCGCCGCAGCACACCGAGACGCGCCGCGTCGCCAACCGCATCATGTCGCCGCTGGTAATCCGCAAGTGGCGCTCGCTGTTCGAGGAGGAGGCGAAGCTCGCGGTCGACGCCATCCTCGAAAAGGGAACGTTCGACGGCGTGCGGGACCTCGTAGAGGCCGTCGTGTTCGGCGGCTTTCCGGTGGCTATGGGCATCCGCTTCGACGCCGACGCCATCCGCGCCATCGGCTACATGTCGTTCAACCAGACCGGCCCCGAAAACGAGCTCTACTTCAAGGGCCTGAAGGCGGGCGAGCCCTATCTCGACTGGTTCATGGCCGCCTGCCAGCGCGACGCCGTCACGCCCGGCTCGATCGCCGACGACTTCTTCAAGGCGGAAGAGGCGGGCGAACTGCTGCCGGGCATCGCCTCCAACATCACGCGCTCGCTGGTGCGCGGCGGGATGGACACCACCATCAGCGGCATGTCGGCGGCGCTGCTGCTGCTCGCAGGTCATCCCGACCAGTGGTCGGTGCTGAAGCAGAATCCCGGACGGGCGCGATTCGTGTTCGACGAGGCGATCCGGCTGCAGGCGCCGAATCATGTCGTCTACCGCTGCACAGCCGGGGACACCGAGCTCAGCGGCCATTTCCTGCGTGGCGACACCAAGGTCGCCACCTTCCCGACCGCCGCCAACCGCGACCCGAGCAAGTGGGAGCGGCCGGACGCTTTCGACGTGATGCGCGACACCGCCAACGTCCACATGTCGTTCGGCGCCGCCGACCACAATTGCATCGGCCAGAACGTGGCGCGCATGGAAGCCGAGTGCATGCTGGGCGAACTCGTCCGCCGCGTCGGCACGATCGAACTGGCCGGCGAGCCGCAATACCTCATCCACAACCAGTTGCGCATCCTCGAGCGGTTGCCGCTCGCCGTCACGCCGGCTTGACCGGCGGCGCCCGAACCTTGGAGAACCGTGCGTGGCGACAGTCAGACAATTCACGTTCCTGAAGCGCAAGCCCGGCCTGACGGTCGAAGACTTCACCTCCGCCTGGGGCAACGGGCACGCATCCCGGCTTCTGGCGAACGAAACCTTCTGGTCGAGCGCCGCCGGCTACCGCCAGAACCGCGTCTTGCCGGCGATCGCCGAGTTCACGCCGGAGCCGCTCTGGGATGGCGTCGTGCAGATCGAGCTGGCCGACAAGACCTCCGCCCCTGACCTCATCCGCTACGATCCGTTCGCCAGGAATGCCGGCCTCGAGGAAGAGGACTTCGTCGACCCCGAGCAGATGGTGCAGTTCGTTGCCGAGGCGAAGGTCGTGCTCGATGGTCCCGCCCGCGGCATCAAGATATTGAGCCTGCCGCGCCGCAAGGCCGGCCTCAGCCCAGCGGAGTTCAGCCGCCACTATCGCGAGGTGCATGGCGCGCTTGTGGCGCGCAACGAGGCTTTCAAGAAATACGCCAACCGCTACGTGCAGCATCATGCCCGGCCCGAGACGGTGAAGGCGACGGCTGGCTTCGTGCCCTATGACGGGATCTCGGAGTTCTGGTTCGACAGCCTCGACCACGCCTGGGCGGCGTGGGCGGCTCCCTCCTACATGGCCGAATTGCGAGCCGACGAGAAGAACTTCGTCGGCAGCCCGCCCTCGCACAGGCTGCTGGTCGAGGAAGTGCTGTTTCCGCGCTTGTGAGGGGAAGAATGGACCGCGTCGAAACACCGTGCCGGCGCATCTGTCGCCAGGATCCGGACGCGGGCTTCTGCGTCGGCTGCGGCCGCACGGTGCGCGAGGTATTCATGTGGTTCGACATGACCGAGGAAGCGCGCGCCGCGGTCACGGCAGCACTGCCAGTGCGCCTGGCCTCGCTGCCGTCGGACCGGCGCGCCGCCGGCAGCAAGTAGACCGCGAACCCGTCCCTCACCGCAGTGACAGAAATCAGCCGCGGCGGCTGCAGAATGCTTGCGCGGTCGCGTCCGGAGAGGGCAAACGTGAACGCTAGGGGAGACCAATCCGCCGGTAAGACCGGCGGCAGACGGGAGGAAAGCCGGTGATCCAAGAGGAAGGGCGTTCGGCGCCCAACTGCGCGCTGTCGCTCGGCACTGGAGGACGCGTTCTCCCATGCTGATGCAGCAATTGCTCAACGGCGTGGTCGTCGGCAGCGTCTACGGCCTGTTCGCGCTCGGTTTCCAACTCGTCTTCGGCGTCAACCACATCATGAACATGGCGCATGGCACGGTGTTCATGTGGGGTGCCTTCGCCGGGCTCTACGCCGTCATGCTGTTTGACGTGCCGTGCCCAGTGGCGGTGCTGATCGGCGCGCTCGGGGGCGGAATCGTCTCGGTGGTGCTCGACTGGGTCGCCTTCCGACCGCTGCGCAAGCGCGGCGCACCCGAATTCTCATCGATCGTATCCTCGATCGGGGCGAGCCTGATCCTGCTGTCGCTCGCCCAGCAACTCACCGCCACGCGGGTGATGCGCTTCCCCTTCGACGTCTTCCCGATCGTCGTGTTCAACTTCTTTGGACTGCGGATACAGCTGCTGCAACTGGTCATCGTCGGCATCGTCGTGCTGATGGTCGTCGGCTTGCTCTACTATCTCTACCGGACAAGCTTCGGGCGGCAGATCCGGTCGGTCGCGTTCTCGGAAAGCACCTCCAGGCTGCTCGGCATCAATCCGTTCGCCATCAACTTCCAGGTCTTCTTCATTTCGGGCGCGCTGGCCGGCATCGCCGGCGTGCTGATCGGCATCGTGTTCAACTCCGTCCATTTCATGATGGGCGAGCCGCTCTTGTTGCGCGCCTTCGTGGTCATCATCCTGGGCGGGCTGGGCAGCATTGCGGGGGCGCTGATCGCCGGGCTGCTGATCGGCATCATCCAGACGCTTACGGTCGCCTATCTTTCCGCCGGCCTGGCCGACGCCATCGTCTTCTCCGCTCTCTTTCTCGTGCTGCTCATCCGCCCGACAGGCCTGTTCGGCGGCGCCGCGGCCGTTGCCCGGGTGACGCGCCGATGATCGGGTTCCTCAATTCCTACGCGCCACTGCTCGAACTGGCACTGTTCAACGCGCTGCTCGCCTTCTCGCAATATGTGGTGCTGCGCGCTGGCGTCTTCTCGCTGGGCACGGCGGCGTTCGCCGCACTCGGCGCCTATGCCGCAGCGGTCCTGGCGACCAAGCTCGCCATGCCCGCCTGGCTGGGATTGGTCGCCTCGCTCGGCATCGGCACGCTCGCCGGCGCGCTGGTAGCGATCCCGCTCGCCCGGCTGCGAGGCGTCTTCCAGGCGCTCGCCACGCTGGCGCTGGTGCAGATCGTGCTGTCGATCACGCTCAACTGGGTCGAGGTCACCGACGGCGCGCTCGGCATCAACAGCATCCCGAAGACGGTCGGCCTGTTCGGCATGATCGTCGCCGTGCTCGCGGTCGGGTATTTCCTCGCCGTCATCGGCACGTCCAGCATCGGCCGGGCCTTCGACATCATCCGCGAGGACGAAACCGTCGCCGTATCGCTCGGCATCTCCGTGCCGAAGCACCACATGATCGCCTTCATCCTCTCCGGCGCGATCGCCGGCCTTGCCGGCGGCCTGCACGCCTACAACAGCTATTCGATCACGCCCAACGAATACGGCTTCAACATGCTGGTTATGGTGCTGGCCATGGTGGTGCTGGGCGGCCGGGTGTCGATCTGGGGTCCGCTGGTGGGAGCGGTGATCCTGACGGTGCTGCCCGAGATCCTGCGCGGCTTCCAGGAATACCGGATGGTGGTCCAGGGCGCCCTGCTCATGGTCTCCATCGTGTTCCTGCCGCGCGGCGTCGCCGATACGACGCTTGCTGCGCTTCGCCGGCGCCGGATCGCGGCAGCCAAGGCGAAAACCGGTACGGTGACGGCATGAAGGCGCTCACTCTTGACAACATTGCCCGCAGCTTCGGCGGCCTGCCAGCCGTCGACGGCCTCAGCCTGCAGGCTCCGGCCGGCAGGATCACCGGCCTGATCGGCCCGAACGGCGCCGGCAAGACCACCGTCGTCAACCTGATCACCGGCCTGCTCAAGGTGGGCAACGGCCGCATCCTGGTCGGCGACGACGACATGACCGAAGCCGACGCGCCCACGCTGGCGCGGGCGGGCGTGGCGCGCACCTTCCAGAACATCCGGCTGATCGGCGACGCGACCGTGCTGGACAATGTCGTAGCCGGCTTCCATCGGCACGAGAAGGCGGGCACGCTCGCCAACATGCTCGGCCTCCCCGCGGCCCATCACGAGCGCAGGGAATTCGAGCGCAAGGCCTATGCGCTGCTAGACCGGTTCGGCATGACGGCGCTGGCGCGCCACCCGGCGGGCAGCCTGTCCTACGGCCACCAGCGCCGCATCGAGATGATGCGCGCCCTGGCGATGGAGCCATCGGTGCTGCTGCTCGACGAGCCGGTGGCCGGCATGAACGACGCGGAGGCCTACAGCCTCGCCGACATCTTCCGCGACGTGGCGCGGCAGGGCGTGGCGATCCTGCTCATCGAGCACAACATGCGCTTCGTGATGTCGCTGTGCGAGCATATCTATGTGCTCGCCTTCGGCCGCCTTATCGCGGAAGGGACGCCAGACGAGGTCGCCAGCAATCCGCGCGTCATCGAAGCCTATTTGGGAAGCTGAGCCGTGCTGACGATCCAGAACGTTTCTGTTTCCTATAGCGGCATCCGTGCGCTGCGCGGCGTCACCCTCTCGGTGGCGCCGGGTGAGATCTTCGCCCTGATCGGACCCAACGGCGCCGGCAAGTCGACGCTGCTCAACGCCGCCAGCGGCCTCGTCCCGCTTGCCGAGGGCGAGATCAGACTCGAGGGCGAAACGATCTCCGGGCGTCCCGCGCACAAGGTGGCGCGCGCCGGCCTGATCCAGGTGCCTGAAGGGCGCCGCGTCATCGCGCCGCTGACGGTGGCGGAGAACCTCGAGCTCGGCCGACAGGCCGCCGGCATTCGCGGCACCTCTTCCGCCGATCTCGACCAGGTGCATTCGCTGTTTCCCATCCTGGCCGAGCGGCGCAACCAGCCTGCCGGGCTGCTGTCGGGCGGACAGCAGCAGATGCTAGCGATCGGCCGCGCGCTGATGGGCCGGCCGCGCGTGCTGCTGCTCGACGAGCCGAGCCTGGGCCTCGCCCCGGTCATCATCCGCGAAGTGTTCGACGCGCTCGTGCGGCTGAACAAGGACGGTCTCACCATCCTCCTCGTCGAGCAGAACGCCAAGCTCGCGCTCGAGACCGCGCATAACGCGGCAATCATCGAGCAGGGCCGCATCGTCCACAAGGGCGCGGCCACGGCCCTCGCCGGCGATCCCGTCGTGGCCGACCACTATTTCGGCCGGGCGAAAGTGGACGCGTGAGCGAGGCCCCTCGACTGGAACGCGCTGCGCGCCGCTTCTGGCACCAGGGGCACTTGCCTCTCGCCGCTCCAGTGCGGCCAGGAGACAAGGTGATGGCCGATTACGGAACGCTGGGCGTGGCGAGTGTTCGTTTCGCCTGAAGCACGCGTTCGATCCGCCCCCGGCCGAAGGGACAGACCGAAATTCCGACCGGCGGATAGATGCACTGAATTCCGGCGAACCCAGAAATGTCGCCGGAGTCGAGGGATGCGCTCGAACGCAACGAGCGTCGCCGGAGCAGGGAGAATACCTGACCACGCCCGACGCCTCGCTTGGACAGGGAGGAATACGATGAAGCTTACCCGCAGAATTCTGATGGCCGGCAGCGCGATCCTGCTGGCGAGCGCGTCGACGGCCGCGCCGAGTTGGGCCGAAACCGCCAAGATCGGCGTGATGAACGCGCTGACCGGCCCCTATGCCTTCGGCGGCGTGCCGATCCAGAACGGCATGAAGCTTGCCATCGAGCAGGCGAACACGTCCGGCGCGCTTGGCGATCTGAAGCTCGAAGTGGTCGAGGCGGACTCGGCCGGCGACAAGGCACAGACCATCACGCTGGTCAGCAAGTTCGCACAAAGTGACAATGTGCTGATGATCCTCGGGCCGACCACCAGCCTCGAGGCAACCGGTGGCGCGCCGGTCGCCAACGACCAGAAGGTGCCGCTGTTCGCCATCGGCTCGTCCACGGCGATCCTCGACGCTGGGCCTTATTCCTACAAGGTCCAGCAGGTCGGCATGGACATCATGGGCCACCTGAGCAAATACGCCGCCGAGAAGCTGGGCGTGAAGAAGGTCAGCCTAGTATTCGATCGCGCCAATGACGGCTTCGTCGGCCAGAAGGACGCCTTCAAGAAGCTGCTCGTGGAGGAAGGCGTCGAGATCGTGTCGGAGGAAGGCATCCTGTCGTCCGACACCGACTTCCTGGCGCTGGCGACCAAGCTCGCCAGCCAGGACATCAACGCCTTCTTCGTCGCCGCGCCGGCGGAAGTCGGGTCCAACGTGCTGCTGCAGGCACGCCAGGGCGGCGTGCCGCCGGAAGTGCTGTTCCTCGGGCCGTCGACCTTCGGCTCGGAATCCTTCATAACCACCGCCGGTGGCGCGTCGGAAGGCGCTTATGTCGTCGCCGACTATTTCGTCGGCGATCCCACCCCGATCAACCAGGATTTCGTGAGGGCCTACACAGAAGCCTATGGCGCGAGCCCCGACAATTGGGCGGCAATGGGCTATGCGCTGGCATCCCTCGCAGTGCAGGCGATCAAGGACGCGGGACCCGGCCCCGATCGCGACAAGGTGAAGGATGCGCTCGGCAAGCTGCGCGACCAGCCGACAGTGCTCGGTACCCATGTCTGGACGCTGGACGACAAGCGAAACCCGAGCTACGGCGCGGCCGTGATCACAGTCAAGGACGGCAAGTTCGAACTGGCACCCTGACCCGGCCTTGCGGTCCGATCGAGAACCACCGCCGCCCCAAAAGGGCGGCGGTTTCGTTTTTCGCTGGCGTTTGCGGGCGGCGCAGTGTCCTTGTCCCTCGGCGGGTTACAGACGCGGACCGTCCCGCTGTTAACTCTCGTGCAGATTTTCACGGGAGGATTCTGAGCGGCATGCGCTTCAAGGATAAAGTGGTCGTTATAACCGGCGGCGGCTCCGGCATGGGGCTCGCCGCGTCGAAACTGTTCGCCGCCGAAGGCGCCATCGTCGCCGTAAACGACGTCAAGGCAGAGACGGCAGAGCGGACCGTCGCCGCCATCAGGGCCGCGGGTGGCAGCGCTTTGTCGATCCCGGGAGACGTCGCCAGCAAGGAGGTGGCGCACGCCTGCGTGGCAGAAACCGTCAAGCGGCACGGCCGCATCGACGTCCTCGTGAACAATGCCGGGATTGCCACGATCCAGCCGGCCGAAACCTACACCGAGTGGGACAGAATCATCGGCGTCGACCTCAACGCTCCCTTCTACTGGTCGCAGGCCGCGGCCGCGCAGAGCATGATCCCGAACAAAGCCGGCGCCATCGTCAACATCTCGTCACTGGCGGGGCTGGTCGCCTATCCCGGCGACGTCGGCTACATCGCCGCCAAGGCCGGGGTGCTCGGGCTGACCCGGTCGCTCGCGGTCGAATGGGCGAAGTACAACATCCGCGTGAACTGCGTATGCCCCGGCTTCACCGACACGCAGATCATCAAGGAAATGGAGGCGATCGACCCGAACCGCTTCGCCGAGCGGCGCCGGCGCATCCCCATGCAGCGGGCCGCACAGCCGGAGGAGATGGCGAAGGCCATGGCCTTCCTCGCCTCGAACGACGCCTCCTACATCACCGGGGCGACGCTCAACGTCGACGGCGGGCAGATCGCGCTGTCCTCCGGCTGGTCTCCGGGCTGAGGAAGGCAACCATGCGGTTCAAGGACAAGATCGTCGTCATCACCGGCGCCGCCTCGGGCATGGGCCTGGCCGCGGCACGCAAGTTCGCCGCCGAGGGGGCGACCGTCGCTCTCAATGACCTGAAGCCGGAAAGCCTCGAGGCCGCCGTCGGCTCGATCCGGGAAGCCGGAGGCAATGCCGTAGCGATCGCCGGGGACGTCGCCGACGAAGCCGTGGCGGAGGCGAGCATCCGTGAGGTGGTCGACCGGCTCGGCCGCGTCGACGTGCTTGTCAACAATGCCGGCGTGTCGACCATCCAGCCGGCGACCGACTATGCGGTGTGGCGGCGGACGATGGCGATCAATCTCGATGCGCCATTCTACTGGTCTCGCGCGGCCGCCACGCTGACGATGATCCCCAACCGCAGCGGCGCCATCGTCAACGTCTCCTCCAATGCCGGCTTCGCCGCCTTTCCGGGAGACGTCGGCTACATCGCCTCAAAGCACGGGGTCACCGGGCTGACAAAGGCACTGGCCGTCGAATGGGCGCAGTACGGTATCCGGGTCAACTGCCTCTGCCCCGGACTGACGGAAACCAACATGATCAAGCAGATGGAGACGCTGGACGCCAACCGGTTCGTCGAGCGCCGCCGCCGCATACCGATGGGCCGCATCGGCAAGCCGGAGGAGCAGGCGGACGCCATGCTGTTCCTCGCGTCCGGGGAGGCCTCCTACGTCACCGGCCTGATCATGAACAATGACGGCGGCCAGATGGCGCTCTATTCCGGCTTCTCGCCGAACTGAGGTACCCGCCGGGGGTGACATCCCGGCGGAACCGCCTCGCGGAGAATGGGGGACCTGATCTGGGAGGATTGGCAATGAGCGACGTCGCCGGCACCACCTCGCGCGGCAGTTGTCCCGTGCACGGCATGGGAAATCGCCCCAGCCCCTACTATCACGAAACTATGTACGCCGAGTTGGCGCAGGCCCGTCGGGACGAGCCGGTCTTCTACTCGCCCGAGACCGGCTACTGGATCGTCACCCGCTATGACGACGCGATGGCGATTCTGCACGACCACGACCGCATCTCCTCCGAGAACACCAGCGACTCGGCCTCGCCCGTCCATCAGGACGCCATCGACATTATGAAGGCCGGCAACTTCACGGCCGAGAAGGTGCAGTCGAACTGCGATGGCGAACGCCATACGCGCGTGCGCAACGCCTCGGCCCAACTCCTGAACATCAGGACCTTCACGGCGATGGAGCCGGCCATTCGGGATCTCGTGACGAAGGCGCTCGACCGACTGGAGGGCCGGCAAAGCGCCGACCTGCTAGCGGATCTCACCTATGAATTGCCGGCGCAGGTCCTGTTCCTGCTCTTGGGCATACCGCAGGAGGATATGGACAAGGTCAAGGCTTGGTCGGGAACCCGCACCATCCTCAATTTCAGCCCGTCGACCTACGAGCAGCAGATCGCCGGCGCGAGGGATATGGTCGCCTATTGGCAATATTGCGTCGACCTGGTGCGCAAGAGGATGGAAAGCCCCGGCGACGACGTCGTCAGCGGCCTGCTCAGGGTGCGCAACGGCGACGATTCGATCCTGACGCTCAACGAACTGACGACCGTCGTCTACGGCCTGGTCTTCGCCGGCCACGAGACGACCACCAGCCAACTCACCAACGCTTTCCGCGCGTTGCTGACCTATCGCGACAACTGGGAGGCGATCTGCGCCGACACCTCGCTGATCCCCTTCGCGGTCGAGGAAACGTTCCGCTATTGCGGCGCGGTCATCGGATGGCGCCGCCGCGCTAAGACCGCCATCGAGATCGGCGGGGTCACCATCCCGGCCGGCGGCAACATCATCCTGTCCTTCGGCTCGGCCAACCGCGACGAGAAGCATTTCGAGGAGCCGGAGCGCTTCGACGTGCGGCGCAAGAACGCGCGCAAGCACCTGACGATGGGCAACGGCAAGCATGTCTGCCTCGGCGCGCCGCTCGCCCGACTGGAGATGAAGATCGTGCTGGAGGAGTTCACCAGACGCTTCCCCAATGTCCGGCTCGCCGAGAATGCGAAGGTCGAGCACGCCTACACCTATGTGTTCCGCGCGCCGCGGTCGCTGCCGGTCGAATTGCGCTGACAGCCTTAGCGGCGACGGTGATCGCCCGCAATGAGCAACGACGGTGATCGCGGGGACTTGGCATGAACGCAGCGCTGGAATTCCGCACGATCGCCGGAAAGGACGGCGTCCGGCTGAATGTCGCCCTTGCCGGCGCCGGGCCGCTCTTGCTGTTCGTGCACGGCTTTCCGGAATCCTGGTATTCGTGGCGGCACCAGATCGAGACCGTCGCGGCGGCGGGCTTCCGGGCCGCCGCGCTCGAAGTGCGCGGCTACGGCGCCTCCGGCAAGCCCCGCCCGGTCGAGGCCTATTCCATCGTCGAGCTCGCCGGCGACATCGCGGCTGTCATTGAGGCACTCGCCCCCGAAGGCGCCGTGCTCGTCGGCCATGACTGGGGCGCGGTGCAGGTGCAGGCGGCGGCGCTGCTGCATCCCGCCAGGGTGCGCGGTATGGTCACCGTCTCGGTTCCGGCCGCCAACCATCCGCCGCAAAAACCGTCGGACGCCTGGCCGCGCCTCTATGGCGAGCGTGTCTTCTACCAGGCCTACTTCCAGCCGGAAGGCGTCGCCGAGGCCGAGTTCGAGCCGGATCTCGAACGGTTCATCCGCGTCTTCTTCCGCAGCCTGTCCGGGCAGGGATCGCTCACCGACAACGTCCTCGTCCGCCCGGCGGGAACCACCCGGCTGCTCGACGGCTTGCCCGACCCGGACGACCTGCCGCCGTGGCTCAGTCGCGAGGACGTGCGCTTCTATGCCGAGAGCTTCCGGCGCAGCGGCCTGCGCGGCCCGCTCAACCGATACCGCTGCATCGATCTCGACTGGACTCTGATGCGGCCGCATGCGGATGCACGCATCGAGCAGCCTTCGCTGTTCATCGGCGGCGTGCTGGAGCCGACGCGCTACATGATCCCCGGCTTCGACCGCTATGCCGACCCGGTGCCGCGCCTCGCCGACGTGCGCGGCGTGCATTTCCTCGATGGCGTCGGCCACTGGGTGCAGCAGGAGGCGCCGGAGGAGACGTCCAGGCTGATCCTCGACTTTCTGGCGATGCTCGAGGGGCCGCGGTGAATCGGTCCCTCCCGAGGTGACAGACCTGCGGGGGCCGGCGGGCGTAACACGATGGCCGGAGAGGATATCCGCACAGTCATGAGCGATCTCGCCAAAGTATGGGACATTCCGGCCGCGACCTGCCCGCTGGGCAGCGTCGGCCACCGCTACAAGCCGTTCGATCATGCGGAGATGCACGCGACGCTGGCCCTGGCGCGCGCCGAAGAACCGGTCTTCTACAGCCCCGACATCGATCACTGGGTGGTGACGCGCTACGCCGACGTGCTTGCCATCCTGCGCGACCCGGAGCGCTTCTCGGCCGCGAACGCCAACACGCCGATTTCGCCCGTGCCGCAGGAGGCTTTGAATATCCTCGGCGAGGGCGGCTATTCGCTGGAGGGCATCCAGGTCAACTGCGATCCGCCGCGCCATACGCGAATCCGCAATCTCGCCGCGCAAGTCCTCAACATGAAGCGCTTCGCGAGCATGGAGGACGACATACGCCGGCTGGTGGTCGCGGATCTCGAGCGCCTGCGGGGACGCGGACGCGTCGACCTCCTGAAGGAGTTCACCCACGAGCTTCCGGCCAAGGTGATCTTCAGGCTGCTCGGCATTCCCGAGGAGGACGCGCAGCAGGTCAAGGCGTGGTCGACCAACCGCCTGCTCCTGAGCTTCTCGCGCCCGACGCACGAGCAGCAGATCGACGCCGCGCGAAACCTGCTGAAATTCTGGCACTACTGCGTCGACCTCGTCGCGCGGCGCATCCGGGAACCGCGGGACGATTTCGCCAGCGAACTTCTGCGGCTGCGCGGTGGCGACGACGCCGCGCTGACGATCAACGAGATCAACTCGGCCACCTTCGGGCTGCTGTTCGCCGGGCATGAGACGACGACCAGCCAGGCGACCAACACGATCGACGCGCTGCTTGCCGATCCCCGCCAATGGGAGGCGATCCGCGCCGATCCGGGCCTGATCCCGAACGCCGTCGAGGAGGGCCTGCGGCTGTTCGGCGCCGTCGTGAACTGGCGCCGTCGCACCACATGCGACGTGACGATCGGCGGGACGACCATTCCCGCCGGCTCGAACGTCATGATCTCCTTCACCTCCGCCAACCGCGACGACGAGCAGTTTGCCGACGCCGACCGTCTCGACCTGACACGGCCAAACAGCCGCAGGCACGTGACCTTCGGCAACGGTATCCACGTGTGCCTGGGCGCGCCTCTTGCCCGTCTGGAGATCAGGGTGATGCTGGAGGAATTGACTCGGCGCTTCCCGGGCATGCGGCGGGCCGGCGACCTGCCCGTCCGCTACGCCCCGGCTTTCGCCTTCCGGGCGCCGCAATCGCTGTGGGTCGACTTCGACGGTTGATCCGCACTGCCGGCCGCGCCGGTTCAAAGAAAAGGAACAGGACCCGATGCAGATGGGACGCTTCCAGCCTCCTTCCCGCCAGATCGTCGTCTATGGCCAGTCGACCAGCACGGCGCTGACGCAGTTCCTCAAAGATTTCTGGGTCACGCAGGCCGTGCTGGTCACCAATTCGTCCCTCGCTAAGCGCGGCGGGCTGGCGGACAAGGTGGCGGCCGAACTCGGCGACACCTGCGTGAGGCGCCTTGAGGGCCTTGCCGCCAACTCGCCACGCGCCGACGTCGTCCGTGTCGCCGATGCGCTGCGCAGCCGCGGCATCGAGGCCGTGGTCGCTCTCGGCGGCGGATCGGTGGTGGAGACGGTAAAGGCGGCCCGCATCTGTCTCACCAACAATGTCGGCGACACCGCCGATCTCGACCGGCTGAAGCTGTCGACAACGGCGGCCTCGCCCCGACCCTATCTGGTCTCGATCCCGACGACGCTCTCGGCCGCCGAATACACCCAGTATGCCGGCATCACCGACGAGCGCACGGGCGTCAAGGACGCCTTCCATCATCCCGACCTCGCCGCCGACGCGGTCGTCCTCGACCCGGAGGCGACCATGGCCACGCCCGACGCACTCTGGTTCAGCACCGGGCTGCGTGCGCTCGACCATGCGGTCGAGACCTGGTGCTCTCCCGTCCGCGCGCCCTATGCCGACGCGACCGCGCTTTATGCGGCACGGGTACTGGCGCGGGCGCTGCCGCGGACGAAAGCCGAGCCGGGTGATCTGGCGGCGCGGCTCGACTGCCAGATCGGCGCCTGGATGTCGATCCAGGGGGCAACAATCGGCATCAGCCACGGCGCCAGCCATGGCATCGGCCATGGACTGAGCGGCGTCACCGGAATGAGCCACGGCGTGACCTCCTGCATCATGCTGCCGCATGTCCTGCGCTACAATGCGGAGATCAACGCCGACCGGCAGGCGGCGCTCGCCGAAGCGATGGGCCAGCCCGACGTGCCGCTCACCGAGATCGTGGCGGCGCTCGTCGCCGAACTCGGCCTGCCGTCGCGGCTGCACGACGCCGGCGTGCAGGAGGGACAGCTCGACGCGATCGCCGATGCGGCACTTGCCAATCCACGCGTGAAAGCCAATGCGCGCCCGATCCCCACGAAGGCGGACATGATGCGAATCCTGCAATCCGCCTGGTAGCAGCGATGGGGCATTTCCGTATTTCTCCGAACCAACGGAACTGCCCTATCTCCTTGTTTTCGCAATCCCGCTGCGCACTTTTGCCGGAATTGCTCTATTCGATCTCGAAGATCTCGTAGACGGCGCCTTCCACGGTGCGGTAGCCGGCGCCGACGGCCAGTATGCCATTCAGCCACATCAGGCGCGGCGCCGCCGTCTCAAACTGAACGATCGTGCGGAAATAGTCCTCGCCATAGGCGACTGCCTCGGAGTTCCTGTAACGCTCCATCACCTCGGGCGGACCGTGCCGGCGCCCGACATAGGTCATGTATATCAACTCACCGGCATCGGTCTCGAGGACCAGCCGCACGTCCAGATGCATACCCCCGTCCGGGCGCATCATCAGGAAGTCGCCGCCCCCCGGCAGGACCCTGCCGCTCAGACGCTCGCCTTCGAAACGGCCGCCGGTGACGAAGACAACGCGCCGTTGATAGCCGATGGGCACGGGCCCGACATGGGTCGCGCCGTTGGCCGTGTCGGCCTGCATCGTGAACAGCGGCTTCAGACGGATCTCTACCATACCTTCTCCCCTCCTGTTGCCGCACCACCATCGACTGGACCGCCCACGGAAGGCGGTCCCCGATATCGGGGACAGATGGCGGAACGGTCCGGCCTAAGCTGACGGACGCCGCGCTGGCAGTCCGTGTAAGCCGGCCCGCACGCCGACCATTTGCGACGAGAGGCTTCGATGAAGAACTACGGTCTCAAGGACCGCGTCGTCTGCATCACCGGCGGCGCGTCGGGTATCGGCCGCGCTGCGGCGATCGCGCTCGCGGGAGACGGCGCCCATGTCGCGATCGTCGACCTGCGCGATGCGGACATCGCGCCCGTGCTCGACGAACTCCGCAGCCGCGGCGTTAAGGCGGCCGGCTTCGCGATGGACGTGCGCGACGCCGCCGCGACGAAGCGGGCCGCCGATCATTTCGAGAGGGAACTCGGCCCGGTCGACGGCCTGTTCGCCTGTGCCGGGATTTCTCGCACCGCGCCTGCGGAAATCCTGCCGGAAGCGGATTTCGAGGACGTCCTTGAGATCAACCTGAAGGGGCTGTTCCTCACCTGCCGCGAGTTCGGCGGCCGCATGGTCGAGCGCGGCAAGGGCTCGATCGTCGTCATCGGCTCGGTGGACGGGCTGGGCGGCCATGCCGGCCGACTGCACTACGTCTCGTCGAAGCACGGCGTCAGCGGCCTGGCGAAGAACCTCGCGATCGAGTGGGGTCGGCACGGCGTGCGCGTCAATTGCATCGCGCCCGGCTTCGTCGACACGCCGCTCTTGCGTCGCAACATGCCGCCGGCCTTCATCGACGCCGTCGTGGACCGCACGCCGCTCGGCCGCATGGGTATGGCAGAGGAAATGGCGAGCGTGGCGCTGATGCTCCTGTCCGACGCCGCCTCCTTCGTCACAGGCGCCGTCCTGCCGATCGACGGCGGCCTGACCTCCGGCTTCTTCACTAAGAAGCAGGGCGGCGACTATTCGTCGAAGAAGCTGCTCGAAGCCGGCGTCTACAGCGAATAAGCGGATCGGGAAGGAGAGCGCAAATGCAGGACGATGCCGTTCCGGTCGCCGACGAACTCGCAATGCGCAACCTGCTGGCGCGCTATGTCCATCGCGCCGATGCCGGCGATCTCGACGGCTTCGCCGCGCTCTTTCTCACGGAGGGCACCTGGACGCGCGAGAACTCGCCACCCGCCGCGCAAGGCGGGTCGGGCCTGCCGGCCGAGACCATGACCGGCCATGAGCAGATCAAGCAGATGATCGAGAATTCGATCATCAAACGCTTCGACCGCAAGTTCCGCCACCAGATGACGGATGTCCTGATCGAGCCGGGTGATGGGCCGGACGACGCGCATGGCCGCTGCCGTGCGCTGATCACCGACTGGCGCGACGGGCCGGGCAAGATCGCGATGTGCGGCGCCTATAGTTTCCGCTTCGCGCGCACTCCGCAGGGTTGGCGCTTCAGGAGCGTCAGCGTGCGCGTTCTGCCGGATTGATTCCGGCAGTATTTGCGGTTGATCGTGGGGCCTTCGAGGCCCGATATGATCTTCTCAACCCCGAGCCGCCAGATTGGGCCGCGCGATTCCGTATCCGATCGGCTGCAGGATGTGGATGTCGGTGCCGCGCAGCAGCGGCCGGCCGTAGCGCCGCCGCTCCTCGTCGCGGACGGCAAGCAGGCCGGGATCAATCTGGTGGGCGAAACTGGCCTGCCGGCAGCTTTCCGCGTCGGGCCAGGCAAGCAGGGTCACGGCCTGGTTCATACGCGTGCCGAACCATGTCGCGAAGACGCCGAGCACGCGGGCTCCCCTCGCCCGCAGGAACGGAAGATCGTGATCGGCCAGTGACTGGTGCGCGAGATTGGGATCCTGGTTGAGCACGTCGTGGAAGCGCAGTTCGTGGACACCGCCGACCGGCTCCTGGCTGCCAGCCTCGCGGAACCGCTCCCACACCGGCGATGGGCGCAGGATGAAGACGTGCGAGCGCTCGACGCGTTGCTGCCCGCCATAGTTGGCGCCCATCTTCGCAACCCACTCGGGATCAGCATAGAAGCGCTCCCAGGCGTTCATCCGGTCGTCGAGGTCGCGCCAATGCAGGATGTAGCAGTAGAGCGGCGACAGTGGACCCGCATAGCCTTCCCAGAAGGCGAGTGGGGCCGGGATGCCGTTGCGGGCGAACAGCGGCGGAACGTCCTCGCCCATCAGCCGATGGAAATCCGGCATCCGCCCGGGAACCATCTGATAGAGGCGCAACTCGTAGTAGCTGTCGATCGTGAGCGGCGGAGCGAGCCGAGTCATGGCGTTACTCCGAGATTGGCTTGCGGCAGGTTCCAGGAGATGGGCCCCAGAAGATAGGCATCGGGCGAGCCGAACAGGTTGCGCCCGTGGCGCTGGCGCTCCGCCTCGCGCCGCGCCCGCACGGCGGGATGCCGGTCCATCTCGAACCAGGCACGCTGCTGCGAGGCCAGATCGGGCCAGGCGAGAAGGGTGACGAAGCGCGGCCGCTCCGGCCCGATCGTCACCTCGAAGAGGCCGAGGAGCCTGGCGCCAAGTTCGCGCAGCGCCGGCAGGTCGACGCTGCCGAGGCTGTCCCCCGCCTCGGCCTGCGACCCGTTGAGCACGTTCTGAATACGCAGTTCATGCACGCCGCCCACCGGGCCGGGGACGGGATCCGCACCGGCCTTGCGCCATGCGGTGGAAGGCTCCAGCAGCCAGGTCTCGATGCTGTCGACCAGCGGCTGGCCGTCGGTGAGCTCGGCGCGGCGGGCCCGCCAGAACGGGTCGGTCCAGAAGCGCGGAAAGCGCTCGTCGCGCTCCTTCATGCTGTTCCAGCGGATGATGTAGAGGAAGCCCGGCGCCTGGCGGCCGCTGAGCACCGCCCAGGAGCCTAGCGGGCGATGGACGCCGTAGCGGTCCCAGAGCGACTCGGCGTGCGCCGGCGGCCCGCCCGGCTCCTCCGGCGCGCCAGCAAAACCCATGTCATGCACCAGCGCAAGCTCGGAAGCCATGCGCCCAGGCGTTACGGAGTAGAAGCGGAATTCGAACATGAGCCCGGTATCTATGTTGCCGTCACGGCGTCAATTCGGCACCGCCCCCTCGCCCACCAGAAAGCCATCGAAAGCGTTCTGGAAGACCAGCGGATTGAAGTATTCGCGCGTCCAGGCGATTTTTCCGCCACGCAGATTGACGATCATCACGTAGCGCTGGTCGTACACCCTGCCGGTCTCCGGAACCTCGCTGCGCCCGCCCGCTTCCACGATGACCACGTCGGGGTCCGTGGATTGGTGCAGGTCGTAGATGGTGAAGACCGGGCCACGGCGCTTTTCCAGCACAGTCCTGTAGTGGTGGACGATGTAGTCGCGGCCCTCGAAGGTCTGCCTGAGCCCCTCCTTTGCCGGCATGAACGGATTGAACTGCGTGGCGTCCTCGGTAAAAAGCGCGCCCCAGGCGTCGAAGTCGCGCTTCATCAGCAGGCGGTAGAAATCGATCGCCACCGTCTCCTGCGGCGTCTTCGGCTGAAACGCGTCGACGGGCGTGCCGGGCCCGGTGGCCGATCGCGCAGCCGACGGATTGGGATTGGCGGTGACGTCGGAGCCGGCGAACGCCCGCTGCCATATGATCGGGTTGAAGTGCTCGCGGTTGAGCACGATCTTGCCGTCGCGCAAGCGGAAGGTGAAGACGTAGCGCTGATCGTACAGCCGGCCGGTCTCGCCGATCGTGCTGCGGCCAGCGGCCTCGACGACGATGACGTCCGGATCGGTTGTGCGGTGCAGCTTCTCGATCTCGAAGACGTGGTCGCGGCGGTTGGGGATCGATTTCCTGTAGTACGACAGGAGCTTCTCCTTGCCGTGCCAGGCGGACTCCAGCACCGCCACGCCGGCCGCGAACGGCATGTCCTGCACCGCATCCTCCGCCCACAGCTCGGCGAAGGCGTCGAGGTCCTTCTTCATCAGGTTGGTGTAGAAGCCGAGCACGGTGCGTTCGTTGGCGTCTCTCGGCGCGATCTGGTCGGCGCGTGTCATCCTTCCTTCCCTTGTGAAATTCGCGTGGCGCCCGATCAGCGGTTGGCCGCCTCCCAGGCGCGCAGGTCAAAGCCGTCCGACGCAGCCTCCTCCCAGCGCGGCGTGGCGCGGCTGGAAAGAATCTTGCGCGCCGCCATGAAATCCCCCGGACGGTTCACCGATTCGACGGCGATCAGCCTGCCCCTGTGGAATAGCAGGATCGAGAAGCTGCGGGTCGCGGGATCGCCGAGGCGCACGGTCGCATCGTGCCCGGCCGAGAGCCCCACCATCTGCAACTTGAGGTCACCCTGATCGGTCCAGAACCACGGCACCGCGGCATAAGGCGCGCCCTTGCCGACCAGCCGGGCGGCCACGGCACGCCCCTGATCGGCGGCGTTCTGCACCGACTCCAGCCGGATGAAGCTGCCGGCGTGCTGGCTCGGAAACATCGCGCAGTCGCCGATTGCCGAGATCGCCGGATCCGACGTCAGCAAGTAGGAATCGACCTTGATGCCGTTTTCAATATCGAGGCCGGCCTCGCAGGCGAGTTGCGCGTTGGGCAGCACACCGATGCCGAACACGACGAGATCGGCGGGAAGTCTGCGCCCATTGGTCAGTTCGACAGCAGTCACCCTACCCCGCTCACCGTCGATGCGCGACAGGCCCTGGCCGAAGTCGAGCATCACCCCCCAATCGCGATGGGCGTCGGCGAAGAACTCCGCCATCTCCTTCGATACGGCGCGCGCCATGGGCCGGTCGGCCAACTCCACGACATGCACGTTCTTGCCGTTGGCGCGCGCCACGGCCGCGAACTCCAGCCCGATGAAGCCGGCGCCGATCACGACGACGTTCTCGATCTCGCCCAGTCGCGTGGCCAGCGCATCGGCGTCGCCGAGATTCTTGAGGCCGAAGACGCCGTCCAGTTCCGCCCCCGGCACTGGCAGCGAGCGATTGTGCGCCCCGGTGGCCAGCACGAGGTGGTCATAGGGAAGAGCGTTGCCGTCGGCGAGGCTCACACGCCGGTTGGTACGATCGAGCGCGGTCGCCGCGCTGTTGACGAGGTCGATCCGATGATCGGCGAAGAATTTCTCCGGACGGAAAAGCAGGCCGGGCGCATCGGTCTTGCCGAGCAGATAGGCCTTGGACAGCGGCGGCCGCTGGTAAGGCATGCCGGCCTCGTCACCGACAAGCGTGATCGATCCGGCAAACCCGTCCTGGCGCAGGGAGGCGGCAGTCTGGAACCCGGCTTGGCCTGCGCCGACGATCACGATCGCGTTCAGCATGTCATCCTTCGTTCGTTGGCGTCGGCCCAGCCTCCGCCCTGATACCTGCAGATGATCGGCTTGCGGCGAAAGGACGCGTATCCCTCCGTCAAGGGACGCGGAGCTTTCCCCAGGAAGGGGGACAGATAAGGTGCATGTCGGGTGGTCTTCTAACGCCGATCATAGGACTTTGTACGAACCGCCGCGGCCATGCTTTGCGGGGGTGGCCTGCCCCCTGGGGTGGGCGGGCAAGACAATGCCAGAGCGATTGGTTTGAGGCTGATAGTCGAGCATGAGTGAAGCAGCGCTGAGCACGGAGACGGCCGATGCGCCGGTTCTCCACGTCGATCCCTATTCGCTCGAGGTCCTGCGCGATCCCTATCCTTTCCACGAGCGGCTGCGCGAGGCCGGCCCGGCCGCCTTCATCGAGCGCTACGGCGTCTATGCCGTCGGCCGCCACGCCGAGGCGACGATCGTGCTGAACGATCATTCTCGCTTCACCGCGCGCGGCGGGATCGGCATCCAGGACATCCGCAAGCCCGGCGACTTCCGCATCCCCAATCGCCTGCTTGAAAACGACCCGCCCGGCCACACCGCCATCCGCGCCACCCTGACGAAATACCTGTCGCCGATCGTGATCCGGCGCTGGCGGGAGCATTTCGAGACCGAGGCGAAGCGGCTGGTGGAGGATCTGGTCGCGAAAGGCGAGTTCGACGGCGTCGAGGATGTGGCGGAAGCCTTCGTGCTGAAGGTCTTTCCGGAAGCCGTCGGCGTGAAGCTGCCGCGCAAGGAAATCCTCGCCATCGGCGAGATGCGCTTCAACCAGAGCGGCCCGCCCAACGAGCTCTACCACCGCGCGATGGAACGGGCGAAGCCCTATCTCGAATGGTTCGAGAACAGCGTACGGCGCGAAGGCGTCACACCGGGTTCGATTGCCGAGATGCTGTTCGACGCCGAAGATCGCGGCGAGTTCGAGGAAGGAATCGCCTCCAACATGGTGCGCTCGTTCGTCGGCGGCGGCACCGATTCCACCATTACCGGCATCGGCCATACGCTAAACAAGCTGGCGCAGAACCCCGACCAATGGGCGATCGTAAAGTCCGATCCGAGCAAGGTGCGGGCCGCCTTCGAAGAGGCAGTGCGGCTGGAATCGCCCTTCCAGGTGACCTATCGCACGACCACCGGCCCCGTTGAACTCTCCGGCCTACGCCTTCGGCCTGACACCAAGGTCGGCGTGTTTCTAGGCTCTGCCAACCGCGATCCGCGCAAATGGGAGGATCCGGACAGGTTCGATGTCACGCGCGATACCACCGGCATCCATCTCGGTTTCGGTACCGGCGCGCATATCTGCATCGGCCAGATGATCGCGCGGCTCGAGGCCGAGGCGATTCTGAAGGCGCTGGTGACACGATTTGAGGTGCTGGAGCCGGCCGGCGAGCCACGCTACCGACCGATCAACCAGATGCGCACGCTCGATTACCTGCCGCTGCGCGCCGTCGTGACGTAACCGCCATGCTGCGCGAAGCCACACAAGCCACGGCGCAGGCAGGCAAGGACGGGATCGAAGCCCCGGTCCTGGACATCGATCCTTTCACCGAGACGGTGCTTGCCGATCCCTATCCATTCCACGCCGCATTGCGCGAGACCGGCGCGGTGGTGTTGCTGAGGCCGTACGGAATCTATGCGGTCGGACGGCACGAAGAAGCCAAGACTGTGCTTTCCGACGATGAGCGGTTCATGGCAAGCGCCGGCACGGGGATGTACGACCTGCGCAAGCCCGGCGCTTGGCGGCCGCGCAGCCCGCTGTTGGAAACCGACCCGCCCGAGCACACGAAGCTGAGGGCCGTGCTCACCCGCATCATCTCGCCCTTCGTCATCCGCAAGTGGCGCGCTGATTTCGAAGTCGAAGCAGAGCGGATCGTCGAGCGCATTCTCGACCTCGGCACCTTCGACGCCGTCAAAGAGATCGCCGAAGGTTTCGTGCTCACCGTCTTCCCGAATGCCATCGGCGTCGACATTCCGCACGAGAACGCGGTCGCCATCGGTGACATGAACTTCAACGCCATAGGTCCGAACAACGAGATCTTCCAGCGTTCGCTGAGGAAAGTGGAACCGATCCTGGAATGGTATCAAAAGAGCTTCCAGCGAGAGAGCATGCGGCCGGGAGGCTTCGGCGAGCAGATCTATCTGGCGCAGGATGCCAGCGAACTGCCGGCTGACAGCGCGCCTGGATTGGTGCGCTCCTTCATCCGCGGCGGCATGGACACCACCATCGCCGGTATCGGCTTCGCGCTGAACCAACTGGCGCGCAGCCCCGAACAGTGGGACGCCATCCGCACCGAACCAGCGCTCGTGCGCGGCGCCTTCGAAGAAGCTATCCGCCACGAAGCGCCGTCGCAGACGCAGTTCCGTACAGTCGTGCGCGAAACGGTTCTGGGCGGCGTACGGCTCGATGCCGACAGGAAGGTCGCCATCTTCATGGGCGCCGCCAACCGCGACCCCAGGCGCTGGGACCATCCCGACAGCTACGACATCCGCCGCGGCGCAGCCGGCATCCACCTCGCCTTCGGCAGCGGTGCTCATATCTGCATCGGCCAGATGATCGCCCGGCTCGAGGCGGAAGTCATCCTATCGGCGCTGGCGCGGCGGACCGCGACCATCGAGATCGCCGGCGAGCCGTCCTACCGGATCATCAACACCTTGCGCACCCTGAAGGAACTGCCTCTGCGCGTGACCCGTGCCTGAGCACCGTGCAGTTCGCCGTAGGAACCACCAAGAATGACGAACGCCGCCTTTGAACGGTTACCCGAACCTCCGGTCCTCGACGTCGATCCGTTCTCGGACGAGAACATCGAGAACCCCTATCCCTTCCACGAAAGGCTGCGAGAGACCGCGCCGGTCGTGTTCATCCCGAAATACGGCATCTATGCCGTCGGCCGCTACGAGGAAGTGCGGACCGTCATGAGCGACTATGTACGCTTCACCTCGGAAGGCGGCATCGGCATGTCGGACATCCGCAAGCCGGGCGCCTGGCGCACGCCGAGCCCGATCACCGAAGTCGACCCGCCGCGGCATACGAAAATCCGCGGCGCCCTGACCAAGGTCCTCTCGCCGCTGGTGATCCGGCAGTGGCGCGAGCACTTCGCCGCGGAAGCCGAGACGGTGGCGGAGCGCGCCGTCGCCAAGGGTGAGATCGAGGCGGTACGCGAACTCGTCGAAGCCTTCGTGCTTAAGGTCTTTCCCGACGTACTCGGCGTCGACATGCCGCGCGAGAATTTCGTCGCCATCGGCGAGATGAACTTCAACCAGATCGGCCCGAACAACGAACTTTTGAAGAAGTCCCTCGACCGAGTCTCGCCGATCCTTGATCAGTACCAGCACAGCTTTCAGCGCGAGAGCATGCTGCCCGGCGGTTTCGGCGAGAAGATCTACCAGGCTGAAGATGCCGGCGATTTCGAGAAGGGCACAGCGGGCGTGCAGGTACGATCCTTCCTGCGCGCCGGTGTCGACACCACCATCGCCGGCATTGGCCACACGCTCAACCTGCTGGCGAGCAACCCCGGCGAATGGGCGAAGGTGAAGGCCGATCCGTCGAAGGTGCGAGGCGCCTTCGACGAGGCGATCCGACTTCAATCGCCCTCGCAAGTCATGTTCCGGACGACCAAGGGTGGACAGGTCCTGTCCGGCCTGCGTCTCCAAGACGACACCAAGATCGCCAACTTTCTCGGATCCGCCAACCGTGACGCCCGCAAGTTCGCGGACCCCGAGCGCTTCGACGTCGACCGCGAGACCGCAGGCATTCATCTAGCGCTAGGCGTCGGGCACCACATCTGCATCGGCCAGATGATCGCGCGGCTCGAAGCCGAATGCATTCTCGGAGCGCTGTTGCGGCGCGTCGAGAGAATCGAGTCTGCCGGCACGCCGGAGTACAGGCTCGTCAATACATTGCGGACGCTTGAGCGCCTTCCGCTGCGGCTCGTCCGCGCCGCCTGACAGCAAACGAGGTTCTGCCGATGCCCAAAGTCACTTTCATCAACCCCGACGAATCCCGGATCGAGCTCGACATCCCCGTCGGCACCAGCCTCATGCGTGCGGCGACGGCGCATGGCATAGACGGGATCGTCGGCGACTGCGGCGGCGGGCTGACATGCGCCACCTGCCATGTGCTGGTGGAGGACGGCTATCTGGACAGGATGCCGCCGGTCCAGCCGAACGAAGACCAGATGCTCGACTTCACGGCGATGGGACGGTCTCCGTGCAGCCGCCTGAGCTGCCAGCTCGTAGTGACCGAAGAGATGGACGGGCTTACCGTGCGCATCGCCGACCCGCAGCTTTGAAGCTGCGGCGCAATCCGAAGACAACGACAAGGGCCGTAAAGTCCGGCCCTCTCTCCACCCTGAGCTGGCAAGCCGCGCGAGCTTGTTTGGCCGACGGCGTGTACGTCGGCCAATTGGGGAGGAGGGCTAAACGAGTTCGGGCAATAGGGGCGATCCGAGACGGAGACGACCCGAGCCTGATCCGGATTCCCAAGATTCGTTGCGGCGCGCGAGTTCGCCCCGCTCGAGCGCTATCGAGCCCCTCGCTCCATTCCGATGAATGACCCCAGATTGCTGCGGCGACTCCTTGCGAAAACGGGTCGGCGGCATGCGCAGTTGCCGACCGACGGCCGGCTGCTCGGGGCTGCGGGGAGCGGCCGAAATACTTCGGATCCCGAAAAACACGGTGCGGAGCAAAATACAAAACCTGAGCTAAAATGTTCACTATGTGTGACAGCCATTTATATAAGCATTTTCAATTACATAACTGGCGTGCATTGCAACATTGATTTCGTATTGAAATATTTTCAGAATGAAATTATCGTGTTGCCAGTTGCATTGTCAGGGAGGAGTTAATGACAATCACGCTGAATGCCGCGCATGCGCCGACGGACCGCCCTGTGCTTCAGGACGGTTCCGCGCTCTCGGCCATCGTGGAGTCGATCGGCGCCCATGATTTCGCCGAACGCGTGCTGTCCTTCGCCGCCGCCGTCGTCGGGGCCGACCATTGCGCGGCTTACCAGCTCCGTGGCGGGGAACTGTCCCTGCTCGTCTGCGCCAACCTCGAAGCGGCACCTGCCGGGCCGGATCTCTCGGCCTACGAGATAAAGCGCCAGCTCAGCATGGTTGCCGTTGATGCGGTGCGCATCGAAATCGCAGGCATCCCGGAAGCCGGGGCACGCGCCTGTGGATTCGCCGCCGGGCGCCGGCAGCGTATCCTCGTCGCGACGCGCAAGGCCGACGCCGCCTACTGCCTGAGCATCGTTCGCCCGGCGCAGCACGATCCGGCGCAGGACATGGACATCGAGTTGCTGCGGCGCACCGCCGGAATACTCGTTTCCGCGATCGCCAAGCACAATGACTTGGTCGCCAACAAGCCCAACCTCACGCCGGCCCTCAGTTCGCTGCCGGAGATCGAGGAATGTGTGCTGTCGGCGACCGATCTGTCGCGGCGCGAAGGCGAGGTTTGCGCGCGCATCCTCTACGGGCTTTCCTCCTACGGCATCGCGCTCGATCTCGGCATCGGCAAGGAGAGCGTGATGACCTATCGCAAGCGAGCCTATCTGAGGCTCGGGATCGGCAGCCAGCGCGAGTTGCTGATCTGGTATCTGGCGCTGTGGAGCGCGACGCGCAGCGAGCCCGAAGCCGCCGCCACCCTGAACTGACAGGCGGCCGCCACAGTAGCAATCAAGCCTCCTCCCCTGCCTGACCCGCTTCGATGCGGGTCTTTTTTTGTGCCGACATGGAGGCGGTCGTCTTCCGATCATGCGGGGCGGTGCGCGCACATCTCAAAGCTGGCGCACAGAACACCGAGGGAGGCTAGGCAATGTATTGAAAAGGTCTGTATCGCCCCCTGATAAGGGCACACGTTCGCATTCGGGCGGCGCAGCGCCTCAAGAGATCTCCGCGGCCTACCCGCCAGAGATTTCGCTTATCTCGGCAGCAAAAAGTGAGAGCGTCGGATGCTCCGCCTGACGGCGACACCTCTGCGCCGCTTGGGCAGCGTCCGTTGAGGATAGGGGCCGCTCAAATCCTGCGGTTAAACAAGAAACGGGCGCGGAGCGCCCGTTTTCCCGATTGGCTTTGGATGCCCCGATCAGTCGAAGAACAGGGCCGGAAGGTAGAGCGACAGGATCGGAAACGACGCGATGACGAAGACGCGGATGATGTCGGCCGCCACGAACGGGCCGATGCCGCGCACCACCGTAGTGATCGGGATGTCGGGGGCGAACGACCTGACCACGAACAGGTTCACGCCGACTGGCGGCGCGATCATGCCCAGTTCGCATAGCACGATCACCAGGACCCCGAACCAGACTGGATCGTAGCCGAGGCCGGTGACGATCGGGAAGAACAGCGGCACCGTCAGCAGCATCATGGACAGCTCCTCCATGAGCGCGCCGAGGATGATGTAGATGACGCAGATGACGATGATCACCATGAACGGCGAAAAGCCGGAATCCTGCACGAACGACAGAAGCGCAGTGTGCGCACCGGTGTAATTGAGGAACTCCGTGAAGATCAGCGCGCCGATCATCAGGCCGAAAATCACGGCGGTGGACTGGGCGCTGTCGAGCAGGATGTCGTAGAGCACTTGCTTGGTCAGACGGCGGCGGGCGAGCGCGAGGCAGAAGGCGCCAAACGCGCCAATGCCCGCCGCCTCGGTCGCCGTGAAGATGCCGCTGTAGATGCCGCCGAGCACCAGGGCGAACAGCAGGGCCACCGGCCAGACGCTGAGGAGCGCCTCGTAGCGCTCCTGCCGCGACGACTTCACGGCGCTCGGAGCCGACGCCGGATCGCGCCAGACCGTCCATTTGACCGCCGCGACATAGCCGAGGATGCCAAGCGCGCCGGGAACGAGCGCCGCGGCGTAGAGCTTGCCGATATGAGTCTCGGTCATGATCCCGTAGATCACCAGGAGCACGCTCGGCGGGATGATGATGCCGAGCGTCGCGCCCGCGGCAATGGTGGCCGCGCTCAGGCTGTCCTTGTACTGGAACGAGCGCATCGACGGCAGCGCCACCTTGCCCATGGTCACCACGGTGGCGACGCTCGACCCGCACACCATGGCGAAGCCGCCGCAGGACCACACCGTTGCGCTCGCAAGGCCGCCTCGTCTTCCGCCGAGGAAGGCCTGCGCGGCCTTGTAGAGCTCGCGCGACACGCCCGTGCCGGCGATGAAATTGCCCATCAGGATGAACAGCGGGATGACGCACATCGAGTAGGACATCGCCGCGTCGCGGGTGGTCAGCGCCAGCATGATCGACGACTGCTTCCAGCCGATCAGCATGCCGAAGCCGACGAAGCCGGTTATGCCGAGCGCCACCGCAATCGGAACGCGCAGGAAGATGAGGACGAATGACAGGAGAAAGCCAGCGCCGGCGGCGACCATGGGATCAATCCTTCTCGGGCGAGTGGGTGACGGGTCCGTCGCGCGCGGACGCTATACAGGCAAGTGCAGCTTCTCGGGGGCGGCGACCGTCTCGGGGCTGTCGCTCTTGGATGCCGCCGCGGGCGTTCCTACGGCGCGCGGGAGCGCGATCAGGAAGACGATGGCGTTGACGAAGGAAAGCACCGCGATGAAGTAGAAGACGGGCGCCAGCGGCAGTTGAAGCGACGGCGTCGCGTCGCCATAGCCGACGGCCTTGTCGCCCAGCGCCCAGAGCTGCCAGCCGATGAGGCCGAACATGGAGCAACTGGCGACCGCGGAGAAGATCTCCTCCGCTATGCGCATGGCGCGGGTGGAAACAATGTCGATCAGATCGATGACGATGTGGAGTTGCTTCATCGCCACCCCCGGAAGCATCAGGAAGATGATGCAGGCGAGAAGGATCTCAGTGATCTCGGAGGCGCCGGTGAGCGGATGGTTGAAGAGGTTTCTTCCGCACACGTCGATGAAGGTGATGATCATCAGCAGAAAGAGCAGGGCCGAGCCAATCAGGCCGGTCAGACGATCCATCCATTTCAGCATGGGTGATGGCTTCCTTTCCGGGGCTACTTGGCTTGCGCTTCCTGGGCCGCGACTTCGCTGCGCAGCTCTTCCAGCACGGCGAGCGGATCGGCTAGGCCCTTGGCCTTGGCGCGTTCCGCCCAGGCGGCCTCGAGCGGCGCGACCGCCTGCCTGAGCTCGGCGACGAAGTCGGGATCCGCGGTTTCGAGCTTCAGCGTTTCGACCACCCTCATGGCCGCTTCGGCTTGCCGGTCGGCTTCGTAGTAGGTAGCCCCGCCGAGCGCCGCCAGCTTCTCGTGCGATATCGTCTCGATGGCCGCGCGGTCTTCCGGCGCGATCCTCTCCCAGGCATCGGGATTGACGATGACGCCGAGCGCTGCGCTGAACAGGCCGCCGGGGATCAGCGTGCCGTGCCCCATCAACTCGGTCATCTTGAAGTTGGCGATGGTCTCCCGCTGCCCGAGGCTGCCGTCGATAGCGCCGGTCGACAGCATCTCGAATGCTTCGGTCGACGATTTCAGTATCGGGATGGCGCCGACGCGGTTGAGCAGGTCGGTCGTATAGGGCCCGGTGCTGCGCAGCTTGAGCCCCTTCATGTCGGCGACCGAGCGCACCGCCTTTGTCGTCGTGAAGACGTTGCCTGGGGCGTTGCTGAAGATGGTCAGCAGCTTGACGCCGTCGAACTCGTTCAACGGCTCCATATGTTTGCGATAGATGCGATTGAAGGCCGGCGCGAAGACGCGGGGGTCGCTGCCGATGAAGGACAATTCCCCCATTTCGGCCAGCGGGAAGCGGCCGGGCGTGTAGCCGGCGACGATGAAGGAGATGTCGGCCAGCCCGTCACGGACGACGTCGAACTGGCTTTGCGGGGTGCCGACCACCTTCGGCAGGACCTCGACCTTGACGCGGCCCGCGGTCACCTCCTCGATCTCGGCGAACCACGGATACATCGCCTTCTCGTTCATGTGGTGCTGCAGCGGCAGCCAGGACGAGTAGCGCAACGTCACGGCCTCGGCCCAGGCGACGGTCGCCGAAAGAGCCGCCACGGCCAGAGTCGCGAGGCCCCAGAGTCTTCTCGTGAACACGATCATCCTCCCTCTACGATGCATTCGGGCATCCGCGGACGGCGCTCCCCTCGCGGCCGTCTCTTGTCCCAGGCGGTCGATTCTACCCGGTCGCCATCCCGGCACTGTCACTCGCATCGGGGACAGCGCCGCCCGGCGCGTCAGGCCGGTCGGGCGCAGCCGTCGCCCGTCCGCGCGGTCATTCCGGGACGATCCGTAGCGGCAGCCTGCCGAGCATCCGCATCTGGTTGACGGGGCGGTAGACCGGCTCGTCCGCGAGTTCGATCGACCTGGCGCCGCGCGCCAGCGCGGTCAGGATCGCGTCGGCCTCGAGCCGGGCGATCATCTGGCCCACGCAATTGTGGTCGGCGACACCGAAGCCGAGATAGTTGCCGACCGTCTCGCGCGAGATGTCGTAGCGCTCGGGATCATCCCAGCGCCGCGGATCGCGGTTGGCCGCACCGAGCAACACGGTGACCTTGGTGTCACCCGCCAGCCGGTAGTCGCCCAGATGGGTGTCGCGGATCGTCGTGCGCCAGGTGAACTGGAAGGGCGTGTCCATGCGGATGCCCTCCTCGAAGGCTGGGCGCACCTTCTTCAGGTCCGCCTTCACCAGCGCGAACTGGTCCGGGTTGCGGGCGAGGTGATGGAGCGTATGGCCGATGGCGCTGATAGTGGAATCGACTCCGCCCCCGACGAATGAGCGCGTTATGTTGGAGGCGACGCCCTCCTCGAGTTGGCCTGCCTCCTCGGCCTGGAACAGCAGGTCGGCGATCGACCCCGGCTCTACGTTATGGCGCTGGCAGGCCTCGTCGAACCAAGGGAGATAGGGCTCGGCCGCCTTCATCGCCTTATGATAGAGCTCGTTGTGGGGACAGCTCTGGTTGAAGCGCATCTCGGCGATGGTCAGTGCCGCCTTGCGCTCGAGACGGACGCCGACCGCCGCGGGAAAGGCGGAGATGACGTAGGGCTCGGTGACCTGATCGACCGCGTCGAAGGTGCCCATGGCGAGGACGCGCCCGGCGACTTCCGCAGCTCTCGCCTCGAAGAAGTCGCGCATGCGCCGGATCACCGTCGGCGGCATGGCGCGCGTCACCACTGAGCGGATCTGCGTGTGCTTTGGCGGATCGACCTCCTGCAGCCGGCTCGGGATGCGGAACTTTCCGGGCTTGCGGATGTCCTGCATGCTGGTGCCGGCGCTGGTCATGAAGCGCGAATAGTCGGAGAGCACCGTCTTGCACTCCTCATGCCGGCCGACCGCGTACATGTCGTATTTCGACAGCCAGACGATCGGGGCGGCGTCGCGCAGCGCCTTGTGCATCGGATAGGGATCGACGAGATTCTCGATCGCCCACGGATCCCAGTCGAATGCGGGAGGATCCAGCGTGGCAACGGGTTCCGCATGGACCGCGGCTTCGGCTTCGCTGTCTAGCTGCATCGGCTCTCTCCTGCCTTCTCGTAATGCCCGGCCGGCAGTGCGGCAGACCGGGCAGAAAGATCCCGTCCGCTCAGTTGCCGACCTGCTCGGCCTTGGCTATCTCGGCGCGGAACTCGGCTAGCACGGCCGCTGGATCGGCGACGCCCTTGGCCTTGGCGCGCTTGATCCAGTCCTCCTCGATCGGCCTGACGACCTCCTTCAGGCCATCAACGAAGGTCTTGTCGGCCATCACGATCTCGTAGTTGTTGTCGCCGAGCACCTTCATGCCGTCGACCTCGCGGGTGTGGAACGCGGTACCCACGGAATGTCCCAGCTTCTCGACGGTTATGGCGAGTATCGCCTTTTGATCCTGCTCCGAGATCTCCGCCCATTTGTCAGGATTGATCGCCATGATGTGCGCGGAATTGGCCATGCCGCCGGGGACCACTGTGGCGTATTTCATGAGGCCGGTGGCATTGTTCACGACCACCGTGTCCGCCTGCGTGATCTGGCCGTCGATGGCGCCGGTCGACAGCATCTCAAAGGCTTCCATCGACGATTTCAGGATCGGCACGCCGCCGAGCGAGGTAAGAGTTGCGGTGATGATGCCATTGGGGCTGCGTAGCTTGAGGCCCTTCAGATCCTCGATCTTCGTGACCGGACGCCGGTTGTTGAAGGGCTGCACCGCCGTGATGTTCCACATGGTGATCGGGAAGATGCCCTCGAATTCGTCCAGCGCAAGGAAGTGCTTGCGGTAGATGCGCTCGAAGACGAGCGACATCTTCGATGCGTCGTCGCCGAGCAGCGGCAGCTCGCCCATCTCGATCAGCGGGAAGCGCCCCGGCGTGTAGGCAGGGATGATAAAGGACATGTCGGCCAGGCCGTCGCGTACGACGTCATACTGGCTGAGCGCGGTTCCAACCGTCTTGGGCAGCACCTCGACCTTGACGCGGCCCTCCGTGACCTTCTCGATCTCGGCGAACCAGGGGACGAACTGTTCCTGCACCAGCCAGTGGCCGACCGGCAGCCAGGAGGAATAGCGCAGCGTGACCTCTTGCGCTGCGGCAACCGTGGCGCCCAGCGCGACCGCTGCCGCCAGGCCCAGACCGGCAAGTCTTTTCAGGAACATCTGTTACTCCACTGATTGCTGGGGCCGGCACATTGCCGCCCGATGCCGGATGGGTCAGTCATTTGCCCGCGCCGATGCGGCGCGAAGCTCTGCAAGCACGGCGGCAGGGTCGGCAATACCTTTCTGCCTGGCAGCTTCGATCCATTTCTGCTCAACTGGCGAAAGCGCGGTCTTGAGCCTGTCGCCCTCCTCCGGGCTAAGCGTGTCGATCGCATAGCCCTTCGCCTTCATCGCCTCGAAAGCCTTGGCGTTCTCGCGCGCGTAGGATTCGCCCACGGTCTTGGCGAGCTTCTCGCCCGAGATTGCCAGGATCGCCTTCTGATCCTCCGGCGCGATCTCGTTCCACTTGTCCTGGTTGACGACAATCGCGTGGACCGTGTTGAAGAGTCCGTCCGGCACCACGGTGAAGCTGTCCAGGAAATCGATCCCGTTAGTCGAGACCACCGTCTCCGGGATCATCAGGCTGCCGTCGATGGCGCCCGTCGACAGAAGTTCGTAGGTCTCGGAAGCCGATTTAAGGATGGGCACGGCGCCGAGGAGGTTGAGCGCCTCGGTGGCTGCATTGGACGCGCTCCTGAGCTTGAGACCCTTGAAGTCCGCGACCGCCTGGACCTTCTTGCCGCGAGTCGCGACATGGCCGGCGCTCCCGGTATAAACCGCCAGAAGCGCCACGCCGTCGAACTCGTTGGCGTCGGCGAAATGCTTCATGTAGAGGCGGTGGAAGGCTGGGCCGGTCGATGTAGTATCGCCGGTGAGCGGCAGTTCCCCCATCTCCGCAAGCTTAAAACGGCCGGGCGTGTAGCCGACGACGATCCAACTCATGTCCGCCAGCCCGTCTCGGACGACGTCGAACTGGCTTTGCGGCGTGCCGACCGTCTTGGGCAGGATGTCTACCTTCACCCTGCCCTCGGTGACCGTCTCGATTTCTTCGAGATAGGGCACGATGTTGCTCGCAACGTACCAATGGTTCGTCGGTAGCCAGGAGGAATAGCGGATCGTCACCGCGTCGGCGAAGGCCGACCCGCCCGAAAGCAGCATGGCGCAGGCGCCCGCCAACGAGATCAGTCTTTTCATCATTGCAGGCTTCCCTGTCGTGTCTCAATGCCGGCGCGGCACGCGAGACGTCGCCGCGCCCTCACGACGGCTCGCGTGGCTGGATGCCGCGGTCTGGCTCATTTGGCAGGCTCCGATCGTCAGAGGCTGGGAGAATGGCGTCCGGGCGGGATTTGTCTGTCCCCCGCCGGGTGACAGGCCGGATTCACCAAATCGGCCCCCGCCCGAACATCGGCAGCTCACGGTAGGAAACGTCGTCAGGGCCGGGCAGGCTCGGGCGCAGGATCATGTGCCTTGGCTGCGAGGGGTCCGGCGCCGCGGCGCGGCTCTCTTTCAGCCAATCGCGCGTGACGCCGCGATAGGCGATGCGCCAGACACCGTCGCGGCACTCGTAACGATTGAAGGTGCGCGAGCCGGCGGTGACCTCCTCGCCATTGGGCCGGCGATGGTAGGAGATGCGGTGCACCTCGCCCTCCGCTCTCTCGCCCTCGACCTTGTACCACTCGTTGAGCACGTAGTGCGCCGTCACCTCGAACTGCAGCAGATAGCCGGAGAAGATGTAGTCGACCCATTCGTAGCCGGTTCCTTGCCAGGCGTCGCCGTGGTCCTCGATCGCGTCCGGAAAGAAGATCGAGCGGATGAGCTCGGGATCGCGGCGGTCGATGCCGCGGCAGTAGGCCATCTCGAGCTCGTGCAGTTGCTCCTTGATCAGGAGCTTTTCGACTTCCGATTGCAGGCGCTGTTCCATATCCCCGGTCCTGTTGAAGCCCCCCGATCAGGACGTCGATCGTCCGGAGCGTCTGTCCCTGCCCGAAGGTGCATAGACCGCAGTCACGGCCCTTACGTTTGTCCGCGAAAATGGAGGTACGCCGCGTGGCAAGAATCGCGATCGTCTACTACAGCAGCACCGGCCACCATTACGCGCTTGGCCGGGCCGTGGAGGAGGGAGCGCGAGCCGAAGGGGCGGAGACGCGCCTGCGCAAGGTGCGCGAACTGGCGCCTGATGCCGCCATAGACAGCCGCCCCGGCTGGCGCGAAAATCTGGAAGCGACCAGCCATGTGGAAGAGGCCACGCTCGCCGACCTCGAATGGGCGGACGGCTTCGTCTTCGGCACGCCGACCCGTTTCGGCCTGCCTTCGGCGCAGCTCAAGCAGTTCCTCGACCAGACCGGCGGGCTGTGGGCACAGGGCAAGCTGCAGGATAAGCCGGTGAGCATGTTCTGCGGCGCCGGCAATCCGCACGGCGGACAAGAAGCGACGCTGCTGACGCTTGCCACCGTCTTCTATCACTGGGGTTCGGTCATCGTCCCGATGGGCTACACCGACCCGTCGCTCAAGCCGGCGGGCGGCAATCCCTATGGCGTGAGTTTTACGGCCTCGAAGGACGGGCTGCCGGCCGAAACGGCAGAGGCGGGACGCTATCTCGGCCGTCGTATCGCGCGCTACGCCGATGCGCTTGCGACTGCGCGGGGGCGCATTCAGGGCCGCGGCTGAGACGCTGCCCCCTTCGGCGTCCCTGCCGCGCAGGACAGATGCCCGATCTGGACAGCCTAGTCTGACCGCGGCATCAAAAGGAGGCGCACGATGCTGACCAGCGGTCCGGATACCGGTCCATCGGCGCGCCTGTCGCCGCAGACGCAATATGCGGCGTCGGCGCTCGTCCTCTTCCTGACGCTACTCGGCAGCCATCTCGCCACCCCGCTCTATCCGCTGTGGCAGGTCGAGTTCGGGCTGAGCACGTCGGCGATCACTCTGATCTTCGCCTGCTACCCGATCGGCGTAACTGCCGGCCTGTTGTTCGGCGGCCGCCTCGGCGATCAGCTCGGCCGCAAGCCGCTGATCCTGATCGGCATTCTGGTGACCGCGCTATCGAGCCTGACCTATCTGGCGGCGACCGGCATGGCTTATCTGGTCATCGCTCGCCTGCTCAACGGAATCGCCATCGGCCTGATGAGCGGCCCGGCCGTCGCGGCGATCGTCGAGCTCCATCCGCGCAGCGACCGCTCGGAGGCTTCGCGTATCAGCGCGATCGCGACGCTGGCCTCTCCGGCGGTCGGCCTGCTCGTGGCGACGCTCGTCGTGCATTTCGGTAGCAGCCACGACATGGTCGTGACCCTCCCCTTCGTCCTGCAGTTGTGCGGGCTGGCGGCGGCGCTTTGCCTGTTTCTCGCCTATCGCGAGACCGTCTTGCCCGGCAGCCGCCGCAGCTTCCGGCAAACATCTTTCGCACCGCAGGGCCTTCGCGTTCCTGCCGAGATCCAGTCGGGCTTCGTCTTCGCATCGGTCACCGGCGCGCTGAGCTGGGCCAATACCGGCCTGTGGCTGGCGCTCGGTCCGGCACTGGTGTTCGACGTGCTTGGCGCCACCAACAAGCTGCTCGGCGGCCTCACGGTGGTCGCGTTCCTCACCACGGCGGGCGTCATCCAGCTCTTCACCAAGGGCATGCCCTACCGGCGGGCGATCATGATCGGCATGGTGCTGGTGCCGCCCAGCCTGCTGCTCATCGTCGCCACGCTGGTCTGGAAATCGGCGGCCGGCCTCGTCGCCGGCGCCGTCATGGCCGGCGCAGCGCAGGGCCTCTCCTGGATGGGCTGCTCGGAACTGGTGAACCGCATCACGCCGTCCGAGATCCGTGCCTCGGTCCTGTCGGGCCTCTATATCAGCGGCTATTTCGGTGCTGCGGTGCCGATCGTCGTCACCGGCGTGATCGCCGACCGGCTCGGGCTGTTGCCTGCGATCGTCATCCTCAGCGCCGGCTTCAGTATGCTGGCGGCCTACCTGGCGGTGCGCAACTGGTCGTTCGGTCGGGCGGAAAGGCGCGCGGCACTCGCAGGCTCCCCTGCCGCATAGCCGCCGCCGGTCACTGTCCCCGGCAGGGAGGACATAGCTCCCAGCTTCGCCCAGATAGGTTCTTTCGTAAATGCAAAACCCGGCTCGCTCCGAATCGGCGGCATCCCTGACGGAGGCCGGCGGGACGAAGCAGCGTCGTCTTCCGAGGACCGCCATGACCGAACCTGCCCGGCACGGACCGCTGACCGGCCTGCGCGTCGTCGAGATCGGCCATTTCGTCGCCGCGCCCTTCTGCACGCGCATCCTGGGCGATCTCGGCGCCGACATCATCAAGATCGAGCCGCCGGAGGGCGACCCGGTGCGGCAGTGGGGCGAGCAGATCGACGGGAACTCGCTCTGGTGGTCCATGCATGGCCGCAACAAGCGCTCCGTCACGCTCAACCTCAAGCAGCCCCGCGCCGCCGACATCGTGCTCAAGCTGGTCGAGAAATCGGACGTGGTAGTGGAGAATTTCCGCCCCGGCCAGCTCGCCCGGCTCGGGCTCGGCGACGAGGTGCTGCGCCGCGCGCGGCCTGACCTGGTGATCGCGCACATCTCCGGCTACGGGCAGGACGGGCCTTACCGCGACCGCGCCGCCTTCGGCGTCATCGGCGAGGCGATCGGTGGCCTGCGGCATCTCAGCGATCATGCTCCGGGCACGTCCGATCTGCCGCCGGTGCGCGTCGGCGTCAGCATCGGCGATTCGCTTGCCGGGCTCTATGCTGCCTTCGGCATTGTCTCGGCGGTGTGGCAGCGCGACCGGGTTGGGGGCGACCGCAAGGGGCGCACGGCCGACGTCGCGCTGACGGAAACGGTACTGAGCATGATGGAAGGGATGCTGCCGGAATATGGCGCGCTGGGGAAAATCAGGCAGCCGACCGGCTCGCGCATCCCGACGGCTGCACCTTCGAGCGCCTATCCAAGTGCGGACGGCCGGTGGATCCTGATCGCCGCCAACTCGACGCCGCTGTTCGCGCGGCTCTGCGCCCTGATCGGGCGGCCGGACCTTCCCGACGACCCCAAGTTTTCCGACAACCGTTCGCGCGTGGCGAACGTCCAGGAACTCGACTCGATCATCTCGACATGGACCCGGCAATTGCCGGTCGCCGACATCGAGCGCCGCCTGAACGAGGCCGACATCCCGTGCACGCAGGTCTATACGGCGGCCGAATGCGCGCGCGATCCGCAGTTCCTTCACCGCGGTATGGTGCGGACGGTGGAGGACGGGCTGCTCGGACAAGTCCTGCATGGAGGGGTGGTGCCGCATATACCCGACGACCCCGGCGCGATCCGCTGGCCCGGCCCGGCGATCGGCGAGCATACCGACGCCGTGCTCGGCGAAATCCTGCCGGCCGAGCAAATCGCGATGCTGCGCAGGGAGGGGGTGATATGACCGCCTCGTCACCCGCGCGAGATGTCGAGATCGTCGAAGTCGGGCCGCGCGACGGCTATCAAGGCATCGGGCCTTTTATCCCGACCGCCACCAAGATCGCCTTCCTTGAACGCCTGGCCGCGACGGGGCTTGGCCGGATCGAGATCGGCTCTTTCGTCAGCGCCGCGGCCCTGCCGCAGTTGAGCGACACCGCCGAGGTGCTGGGCGCCTGCAGCGCCATCGCCGGCATTCGTCCGCAGGTGCTGGTCCCCAACGAGACATACGGTCGCGCCGCGCTCGATGCGGGAGCGACCTTACTCGCCTTCGTCCTGTCGGTTTCGGAAGCGCACAACCGCAGCAACGTTCGCCGGCATCCGCTGGAATCCGTTGAGGAGTACCGACGCTTGGTCGCCGCCCTGCCGGCGGGGATAGACGTCCGGCTGAACCTCGCGACCTCCTTCGACTGCCCGTTCGACGGGCGCGTGGCGGAAGCCGACGTGCTGTCGCTGCTCGAAGCGCTGGTGCCGGTCCGCCCCGACGCCGAGATCTGTCTCTGCGACACCACGGGACGCGCTTCGCCTGACCACGTCGAGCGCCTCTTCGCCGCGAGCCTCGCGCGATTTCCGCAGGTGCGGCGCTGGGCCTTGCACGCGCATGACACCTACGGGCTGGGCCTGGCGAATGTCTATGCCGCCTGGAGGCAGGGTATCCGCGTCTTCGACGCGTCCTTCGCAGGGCTCGGCGGCTGCCCCTTTGCGCCTGGCGCGACCGGTAATGTCGCGACCGAGGACCTTGCCTGGATGTTCCGGCGCATGGGGGCCGCGACCGGCATCGATCTCGACGCGCTGGTGCCGATTGCCTGCGACGGCGCCGCCATACCCGGCGGGCTGCCCGGCGGACGCGTCCGTCAGGCGCTGACCGCCTCGGCGCGGTAGCGCGGAAGCCGGGCTGCGACTTCAGATGGTAATAACGACCTTGCCGAAATGTCCGCCGGAACGCAGGCGCCGATAGGCTTCGGCCGCCTCGTCGAACGTATGGATCCGGCCGATAACGGGCCGCATGCCGTTCTGGCCGATCGCCCGGTTCATGGCCCGGAACATGTCGCAACTGCCGACGGTGATGCCGGTCAGGCGGATGCAGCGGCTGATGATTGCGCGGGGATCGATCGTGGAGCCACCGGCGACGAAGCCGATCGAAACGATCCTGCCGCCGATACGGACGGCGCGGAACGATTTCTCCAGCGTGCCGGGGCCGCCCACCTCGACCACGAGATCGGCGCCCGTTCCGTCCGTGAGGTCGAGGACCGCACGATCCCAGTCCGGCTCGGCCGCGTGATCCAGCACATGGTCGGCGCCGAGAGCGGTGAGGCGCACACGCTTTTCGGCGCTGCCGGAGGTGTGGATCACGCGCGCGCCCATGATTCTGGCGAACTGCAGCGCCATCACAGAGACGCCGCCGCTGCCCTGCAGGACGACCGTCTCGCCGGGCTGCAGGCGGGCGACTTCAGCAAGCGCGTTCCAGGCGGTCAGCGCCGCGCAGGGCAATGTTGCCGCCTCCTCGAAGGACAGATGATCCGGAACCGGGATCGCCGCATGCGCCGGCAGCACGACGTACTCGGCGAGCACGCCGTCGATCGAGCCGCCGAGCGCGCGCCGGCGAGCCGCCGCGGTGATCGGTCCAGAGACCCAGTCGGGATAGAAGGCACCCGCCACACGATCGCCGATCGCGAGGCCGCTGACGCCGTCGCCAAGCGCCACCACCTCGCCGGCGCCGTCCGAAAGCGGGATCAGAGTGTCCGGGATACCTGATCCGTAGTGGCCGTCCGCCACCAGCATGTCGCGATAGTTGAGTGAGGCCGCACGCATCCGCACCAGCACCTCACCCGGCCCCGGTACCGGCTCGGGCAGTTCGACGGCCTCGAGTTGCTTCGGGCCTTCGCCCTTCAATTGATATGCCCGCATCGCAGCTATCTCGCCAGGTAGCCGCCGTCGACCGCGATCTCGACGCCGGTGATGTATTTGGCCTCGTCGGAGGCGAGGAAGAGCACGGCGTTCGCGATGTCCTCAGTCTCGCCGATACGCCCCATCGGGATGCCGTCGAGCATGCGCTGGCGCGTGGACGGATCGGCCTTCGCCGTCGAGTTGCGCATCGGCGGCATGACGCCCGGCATCACGACGTTCACACGAATGTTGTCGCGCGCAAACATCACCGCCGCCGTCTTCGACATGCCGAGCACCGCGCCCTTCGAGGCGCCATAGCCCAGATGCAGCCCCATGCCGACCTTGGCGGAGATGGAGGAGATGTTGACGATCGCTCCCCCGCCCTTCTCGCGCATATGCGGCACCACGGATTTGATGCCGAGGAACGGGCCCTTACCGTTGATGTCGGCCTGCCGCTCCCAGGCGGCGTCGTCGAAGATCTCTGTCGTTCCGGGACCAGTACCGGCATTGTTGACGAGGATGTCGAGACGCCCGAAAGCGGCGACGACCGCCTCGACAACTTCCATCCACTGCTTCTCGTCGGTAACATCCAGCGTCCCGAAGATCGCGCCGTCGCCGAGCGAGCGCACGATTGCCCTGCCCTCCTCCTCCAGGAGGTCGGCCACGCACACTTTCGCCCCCTCCTCGATGAACCGCTTCGCGGTCGCGGCGCCTAGCCCGGAGGCCGCCCCCGTGACGATCGCAACCTTGCCGGCCAAACGCATCGCAGTCTCCGTCCTGTTCGAGTTGATTGACAGTGCCGGCCACGTCAGGGACGCAGCACGATCTTGCCGAAATGGCGATTGGCGCGCATGTGCTCATGGGCGTCCACCGCCTCCGCCAGCGGGACGCTGCGGTCGATCGGCAGCGCGAGCTTTCCGGCCGATACCGCCTCCCAGAGATCGGCCTTCATGCGCTCGAGGATGGCGCGGATCTCGGCAAGCGAGCGCGTGCGGAAGGTGACGCCGACATAGGCGAGCCGCTTCGCCGCATGCAGGTCGAAATCAAACTCGGTCTTGGTGCCGCCCAACCGGCCTACATTGACAATGCGGCCGAGCACGGCCGAGGCCTTCATCACCGAATTGATGCTCGGACCGGAAACCATGTCGACCACGACATTCGCGCCCTTGTCGCCCGTCGCCGCGAGCAAAAGGTCCGGCCATGCGGGATCGGCGGGATCGAGAGGCAAGGTTGCGCCGAACGGCTTCAGCTTGTCCCGCTTCGCGGAATCTCCGGACGTGGCGGCGATGACGGATGCGCCGCGCAGCCGCGCGATCTGCATCGCCATCAGGCCGACGGCCGAACTCGCACCATGGACGAGAACCGCATCGCCTTCGGCCAGGCGTCCTTGCGTGACCACCGCGTCATGCGCCGTCATCAGGGCAAGCGGCAGCACAGCCGCCTGCTCGATGTCGAGGCCGTCCAGCCTGATCGTACGGCCCTCGTCGGCCACGGCGTAGTCGGCATAGCCGCCGCTGCCCGAGCACATCACGCGCACGCCGACCCGCAGGTTCTTCACCGCCTTGCCGCATTCGACAATCTCACCAGCCCATTCGATGCCGATCGGCTTGCCCAGTGCTTCCCTGGTCGCGACGCCCGCACCCCTGGCGGCATTGAGGTCGGCGCGGTTCATGCCGGCGGCGGCCACCTTGACCAGCACTTGCTCGTCGCCGGGGACCGGCCGCGAAACCTCCCGTATGGCCAATCCAGCCTCGGTGGCCACTCCGGCCCGCATGGTTGCACTCATTGTCCGTACCTCGAGATTGCTATCCGCATCGCGTGTTGTGGCCTTCGGCAGAGTCGGCCGCCACGCAGTCAATGCATATGCAGGCCGCCATTGACGTCGATGGTGGTTCCCGTGACGAAGGCGGCGCCGGCCGACGCGAGATAGGAAGCGGCGGCAGCGATCTCCTCCGGCAGGCCGATGCGCCCGAGCGGCAGGGCGTCGAGCTTGGTGTATTTCTGCCCGTCGGCCGCCTTGCCGGTCGCCTGCGCCAGCATGGGCGACTCGATCGGACCCGGGGCGATCGCATTGACGGTGATGCCGATCGGTCCGAGGTCGCGGGCGGCAGCGCGAGTCAGCCCGAGCACGGCGGCCTTCGACGCCGAATAGGCGATGCCCGACTGCAGGCCGCCCATCTGGCCGGCTGCCGAAGAGACCGTGATGATGCGACCGTGTTCGACCGGCCGGTCGCGACGGCGCCGCGCCATCTCGCGCACGCACAGGAACGTGCCGCGCGCATTGATCCGGTTCACCCGATCCCAGTCGTCCACCGTCGATTCCGCGAGACCGATGCCGGTGGCCGTGCCGCCGGCCCCGAGCACCCCGGCCAAATGTGCCAGCACGGCGACGGGACCAATCTCGGCTTCGACCTTTTCGAACGCAGCAATTACGGCCTGTTCATCGGAGACATCCAGCGCTATGCCGATATGTCCGCTGCCCGGCAGCGCTGCGGCGGCCTTGCGCGACGCCTCGCCATCCAGGTCGGCGACGATCACCGTCATGCCGTCCTCCGCGAATTTTTTCGCCGTTGCCAGGCCGAGCCCACCCGTGCCGCCGGTGACCAATGCGATCCTCATCGATGCAAATCTCCCTTGCAGAATCCCGCTCTCGTGCCCGCGCCGATCGGCATCGCCCTTCGCAGGCGCTCAGGCAGCGCCGTCCTGCGACCCGACGGTCCGCTCCCACGCTTCAACCAGATGCTCGGCGACAAAGACGGAAGAGGTCTGGCCCCCGTCGACGGCAAGCACCTGGCCGCTGACGAACGCCGCATCGTCGCTGGCGAGGAAGGCGACCGCGGCGGCAATGTCCTCCGGCCGGCCGACATGGCCGAGCGGCATGGTGCCGACGATCGTGGCCTGGAACCGGGCCGTGGCGAGCCGGCCCTCCGTCTGCGGCGTGGCGATGATGCCCGGCGCGACCGCGTTCACGCGGATTCCTGCCGGCCCGTATTCAGCCGCCATGTGCCGCGTAAGGCCGATCACGCCGGCCTTGGCTGCCGAGTAAGCGGCCCAGCGGCGGTAGCCGGAAAGGCCTATCGAGGAGGCGATGTTCACGATCGCTCCCCTGGTCTCGCGCAGTTCCGGCAGGACGTCTCGCGACAGCCGGAAGGTCGTGCGCAGGTTCACATTGAGCTGGAAGTCATAGATCTCGTCCGTCGTCTCATGCGCCGGCGGGGCGTTGCCGACCCCGACATTGTTGACGAGCACAGCGACAGAGTCGAATTCCCGCTTGCAACGGTCGATGATCGCCGACGGCGCGTCGTCCGCCGTGACGTCGGCCACTAGCGTGGCAATCCGCTCGCCTGATAACGTCGCCAGCGTATCTGCATTCCTGTCGACGGCGAGAACGAGCGCGCCCTCGTGGTGCAGCCTTTCGGCGATGGCGCGGCCAATGCCCTGGCCCGCGCCGGTGACGATGGCGGCACGGCCGCGGAGCCCCTTCATCAGACCTTGCCTGCCGCCCACTCGGCCGAATAGTCTTTACCGATCTGCACGACCTGGTGGTCGAACATCAGGATGCGCGTCGCCTCCATGTCGAGGAACTTGCGCTCGTCCTCGATCATCTCCTTCTGGAAATAGGGCAGCGCATGCATCTCCTTGCGTGCCTCGAGGCTCTCGAACCAGGATTCGGAAAAGCCGTCATAGTCGAGCGGGCCGACATTCGGCCAACCACTGCTCGGCGCCATGTGATGCTGCACATAGCGCTTGATGTATTTGGAAAGAACCGGATTGTTGGCGATCAACGGGCCGTGCACCTCGCGCCAATGGCGGGAGAACTCCTCGCGCGTGAGACCGGGCTTGCGCTTGTAGAATCCGAGAGTGATCAGCATCTCTTTTCTTCCAATGACGGGGGCGACGGGCGAAGCCCGACTGATGCGATGGAACGGCGCGACGGTGATGCAGCGTCGTGGCATCCTGTATCCCTGCCGCGAGGGACGTGTCGGGGTTTTGTTTCAGCCCTGATCCGGTCGGATACCGGCTGCTCGCGCGCGGGGTGAATTTGCCAATAATCGCTGCCCCGGAGATCGCCGTTGAAGAGCGGGCTCGCCAGCGAGCCAGCACAAGAACGGTCTAGCTCCGCGAACAAGCGATTCCAGCCTGCACCCTTGTGCACGGTGGCCAATGCCGGTCAGCAACCCGCAATCTAGGAAGGATAGCGCATCTGTCCGTGATCGCGATGATCGGTGCGGTGGGTTGGAATGGCGGGATACCGGCGCTCCTCCTCGATGATCTTAACGACATGAAGCGCCGCGTTGCGCAGGTAGTATGTAGGCGACCCCTGACGTTCGAGCAGTTCGGCAGCGCGGAGCACCGAGCAAAGAGCGCGATATAAATCGTCAGCTTTCTGTTCATCCGGAATCGTGATCGTCGCGCGACGGCAGAGTCGCCGCAGCTCGAGTTCCGTGGGCAAGGAGCTGTTGCCGGACAGTACTTGGCGCAGTTCGGTCAAACGCACGCTCGCTTTCCCCTTTCCGACTCACTGAGTGTTTGCGCTGGCATAGCCTTCTCGCTCGACGACCTCATGCAATCGTCGGGTGTTGGCGAGGCCGAATCGATATTGCGCAGTGAACGCCGCGACGATCTCGGCGACGCTTTGTTGGTGGTGCAGCGCGCCTACGCCGTGACCGGCGCTCCAGATGTCGCGCCAGGCCTTGGAGTTGCCGAGGAGATCGCCATAGTCGGCCTGCGGCCGCTCCCCGTCGAATTTGACGCCTGCCCGCTCCAGCGATGCCCTTAGAAAGTTGGCCGGCGTTCCGGAAACCTTGTCGGTGTAGACGATGTCGGCAGCCGAGCTGTCTATCACCATCTGCTTGTAGGCAGCGTCCGCATTGGCTTCGGTCGCCGGGATGAAGCACGATCCACAGTAGCCGAGGTCGGCTCCCATCACCTGCGCGGCGAGTAGCGCGTGCCCGCTCGAGATCGCGCCGGAAAGAAGCAGGGGCCCCGCCCACCATTCGCGGATTTCCTGGACAAGCGCGAAGGGCGACAGCGAACCCGCATGGCCACCCGCGCCTGCGGCCACCGCGATCAGACCATCGGCCCCGCGTTCGATGGCCTTGCGCGCATGAACGAGATTGACGACGTCGTGCAGCACGATGCCGCCATAGGAATGAATCGCGTCGTTCACATGGGGCTTCGCGCCGAGCGAGGTAATGATGACCGGAACCTCGTGTCTGACGCAAAGCGCGACCTGTTCATCGAGAAGCCGGTTCGAGCCGTGGACGATGAGATTGACTGCATAGGGTGCGGACGGCAGGTCCGGATGCTCCGCATCATAGGCGGCAAGCTCGTTCCTGATACGTGAAAGATACGCGTCGAGGACTTCCGGCGTACGCGCATTGAGTGCCGGCATCGAGCCGACAACGCCTGCCTTGCACTGCGCCAGCAGCAGTTCCGGCCCCGACACGATGAACATCGGCGCACAAACCAGAGGGAGCGCCAGCCGCTTGCCGTGAGGAGTCCAGTAATTCATGCTTTGGTCGTCCCGTCAGAGCGTCGTTCCGGTTCAGATCGCACGCTGCCGGCCCTTCCAGTGAGGATCGCGCAGCTTGCGCTTCAGGAGTTTTCCGCTGTCCTCCCGCGGCAACGAACCATGGAACTCGATCTTGCGCGGGACCTTGTAGTTTGTGAGCCGCTCCTTGAGATAGGCTCGGATGTCTTCTGCGTCGGCAATGGCGCAGTCGCGCAGTTGGACGGCCGCGACGAGGCTTTCGCCGAGATCGTCGTCGGGCACGCCATAGACGGCGCAGTCCCGGACTTCCGGATGCATCAGAAGGACCGCTTCGATCTCGGCCGGATAGATGTTCACGCCACCCGATATGACCATGTCGTTCTTGCGATCGCAGAGAAACAGGAAGCCCTCCTCGTTGACATATCCGATGTCGCCAAGCGTGATGAGCCCCTCATATTCCACCTCGCGCCGTTGCTGGTCGCGGCCGACATAGGTGAAGTCTCCATAGGCGGGATTGCGCGCATAGATCTCGCCGATCTGCCCCGCAGGCAGCGGAGTACGCCCGTCGCCGAGGACTGCATAGCGCGTTCCATCGAGCGGCTTGCCGACCGTACCGGGATAGCGCAGCCAGTCGGGCGATCGGCAGAAGAAGGTCACGCCCTGTTCGGTGCCGCCATAAACCTCGTTGATGACGGGACCCCACCAGTCGATCATCTCGCGCTTGACTTCGGGCGGGCACGGACCCCCGGTGTGCGTCACGGATCTCAGCGATGACAGGTCGTAGCGGTGGCGTACGTCGCGCGGCAGCTTCAGGAGCCGGACGAAGGCCGTCGGCACGAGGGCGACGTGCGTGATCTTGTGTTCATCGATGATCCTGAGCACGCCTTCGGCATCGAATTTCGGCTGCAGCACGGCGATGTCCGCCTCGGCGACAGCAGCCCTTCCGCTTGCGTCCGGCATTGCATGATAGAGGGGGCCGAGCACGAGCGCCCGCGTTCCGGGGCCTATCCCGAAGGTCAGCCGCTGGAACTTCGTGAATTGCTCCATCTGTTCCGGCGTCATGGAAGGCTTTCGCACGGCCTTCGGGCGGCCGGTGGTTCCTGACGTATAGAGAATTGCGCCGCGCGGGGCCTTCGCTGCCTCCGTCCAGGGGTCAAACTCCTGCAGCCATTCATCCCAGATGCGCGCTTCGGGAAACAGCTGCCGCGCCTTGACGGTCGCTTCGCATTGCTCTGCCGAGTTGCCCTCGGTCGGCACGAGGAACAGTTCCATGGTGTTGGGGATCGCGTCGTCCACGCCAAGCAAGACGTCGGAATGGGCCACGAGGACGCGCGGCTTGGCATCGCCAAGCACATAGGCGATCTCGTCGCTCTTGTTGTGCCAGTTCAGCGGGACGGCATAGACGCCGATCGTGGACGCTCCCCGGCTTGCCTCGAAAAAGGAGAAGTCGTTGCGCATGAGGATCGCCACGGCGTCGTTCTCGCCGAGTCCGAGAGAATGGAAGCCGCGGGCGGCGCGCAGCCCCTGCTCGAAGAGCTCGTCCCGCGTGACCATCCTGTCGCCGATGATGATCGCATCTCTGAGCACACGGGCCTCCCTGCCTGTCGCGCAGGCCGCCGTCGCGACCTCCACTCTCGCTCTCTTCATGAAAGCAGGAAAAATGGTGGCTGGCGGTCCCTATGAGAGGGGATGTGAGGCGCCATGAGCCGCCAGCTTACTCGATGCGACCGGCAGGAGGAGATGGATGAGCAAAGACTGGGTGGGCCGCGAGATCCACGACGGGATCGGCGTTCTTACGCTGAACCGCCCCGAGGTGATGAACGCGGTCTCGCCAGGCGTCGTGGCGGTCTTCCAGGAGGCTTTCGTTGAACTGACCAGGCCGGGAAGCGGTGTTCGCTGCCTTGTTGTCACGGGCACCGGACGGGGGTTTTCCTCGGGCGCCGATCTGTCGGAGGACAGCGGCAACGATGTCCCGGCGGACGGCGCGGCTTCGGTGCTGCAGCGGGTCTACCATCCGCTCCTCAGATTGCTGCGCGATTGCGAGTTGCCGATCGTGACGGCGGTGAACGGTGCCGCCGTCGGTGCGGGCATGAGCCTCGCCATGATGGGCGACATCATCGTATGCGCACGCTCGGCCTATTTCCTGCAAGCTTTCCGGCGCATCGGGCTGGTGCCCGATTGCGGGTCGAGCTGGCTGCTCCCCCGCTTCGTCGGCGCTGCGCGTGCGCGCGAGATGTCGATGCTCGGCAACAAGATCACCGCAGAACAGGCGCTGGAATGGGGTCTCGTCAATCGCGTCTTCGATGATGCCCAGCTGATGCCGGAGGCGCTGTCATTGGCAAGGCAGCTTGCCGACGGGCCTGTCTCCGCGCTTGCCAAGATCCGCCGGCTCTACTGGGAAACGAGTGGCAATTCGTTCGAGGAACAGTTGGAGCTCGAGGATCGCCTCCAGCAGATCGCAAGCAAAGGCGCCGAGTTCGCCGAGGGCGTCGCCGCATTCCGTGAGAAGCGTCCGGCGGATTTCAGGGCGATATGACCGAAGCGGCGTTCAGGGCGGCAGGCAATTGCCGGGAGCAAAGCAAGGGCCGGCGGATCTCCGCCATCCCTACGGCTCGATCGAACTCCGGCGCCCTCCTCCCATCCATGCGGCCCAAAGGTCCTGAGCCACGTCGTCGTCACCAGCGGTGATCGATGGCCGACTTTTCCGGGGAGAACAGTTTTTGACGATCAACGGCAAGGCATACATCGCAGGCGCCTTCGAGCATCCGACGCGCAAGGCGACCGGCAAGACGATACCGCAGTTGCACGCGGAGATGGCGGCCGGAGCGCTTGCCGATGCGGGTCTGACCAGCAGAGACGTGGACGGCTTTTTCTGCGCCAGCGACGCGCCGGGAATGGGCGGGCTCAATATGGCCGAGTATCTCGGCCTCCGCCCCCGCTATGTCGACAACACGGACACGGGCGGCTCCTCCTATATTCTCGCCGTCGGACATGCTGCGCAGGCGATCGCAGCCGGCAAATGCTCGGTCGCGCTGATAACGCTTGCCGGCATGCCGCGCACGGGTCGGGGGCCGAAGGGCGAGGGCGCGTTCTTCGATGATCCGATCTGCCCGGACGTGCCCTACGAGTTGCCGTTCAGACATACGATCGCCAACCTCTATGGCATGTCGGCCAAGCGTCACATGTATGAGTACGGCACCACGAGCGAGCAGCTCGCCTGGGTGAAGGTGGCAGCCTCCCACCACGCGCAGCACAACCCGCACGCCATGCTGCGCGATGTCGTCACGGTCGAAGACGTCATCAACTCTCCGATGGTTTCCGATCCGCTGCACCGACTGGACTGCTGCGTCATCAGCGACGGCGGGGGCGCGCTGATTGTGGTTTCGCCAGAGATCGCCAGAAGCCTGAAGCGGCCTCTGGTCAAGGTGCGGGGCGCCGCCGAGGCGATCAAGCACCCCAATGGCGGCCGCAACGACATCACCTTCTCCGGCGGTGTCTGGTCGGGGCCGGCCGCTTTCGCGGAGGCGGGGGTGAAGCCATCCGAAATCAAGTACGTTTCGATCTACGATTCCTTCACCATCACCGTGGCGATCACGCTCGAGGACCTCGGCTTCTGCGAGAAGGGCGAAGGCGGCCGCTTCGTCGCGGATGGCAACCTGATATCCGGCGTAGGCAAGCTGCCTTTCAACACGGATGGCGGCGGCCTTTGCAGCAACCATCCCGCCAATCGCGGCGGCATGACGAAGGTCATAGAGGCCGTTCGCCAATTGCGCGGCGAGGCGCATCCCGCCGTTCAGGTGAAGAATTGCGATCTGGCGCTCGCACACGGAACGGGGGGCTATCTGCCCACGCGGCACGGAAGCGCAACGCTCATTCTGGAGAGGGTCTGATCATGGACGCGGCTGTCGAAACGATCACGCCCGAACGCGATGTCGCGCCGCAGTGGCGCTCGACCGGTGGAAAGCTGCTGATCCAGAGATGCGAGGAATGCGGCGATGCGTTCCACTATCCCCGCGTCGTCTGCCCCTACTGCCTCGGCAGCAAGCTCGCCTGGGTCGAATGTTCGGGAACAGGGCGCATCTACTCCTTCAGCGTCATGCGGCGCGGCGATCCCTACGCTATCGCACTCGTCGAACTCGACGAGGGCCCGCGTCTGATGACCAACATCGTCGGCTGCGATCTCGACGCGATCGCGGTCGAGCAGAAAGTGCAGGTCACCTTCCGCGACGTGGACGGAATAGCCACGCCCATGTTCCGGCCGCGTGAGGCCTGAGAACGGCCCAAGCCGACAATCATGAAAGCGCAATCTGGAGGCTACGAGACATGACGTTGAGACTTGACGGAAGGGTGGCGGTCGTTACCGGCGCTGGCGCCGGATTGGGGCGCCAGCATGCACTGCTGCTCGCCAGGCAGGGCGCCAAGGTGGTGGTCAACGATCTCGGCGGCAGCACCGCCGGCGTCGGCAGCGATTCCGCCGCGGCCGACAAGGTCGTGGCCGAGATCAAGGCGGAGGGCGGCACGGCAGTTCCCAACTATGAGAGCGTGTCCACGCAGGAGGGCGCTGAAAAGATCATCAAGACGGCCGTCGACGCGTTCGGGAAGATCGACATACTGGTCAACAATGCAGGCATCCTTCGCGACAAGTCCTTCGGCAAGTCGGACATGAAGGATTTCGCCGAAGTGTTCCAGGTCCACTACTGGGGCACCGTCTTCTGCACGAAGGCCGCCTGGGGCCTGATGAGCGAGCAGAAGTACGGGCGCATCGTCTTCACGACGTCGGTTGCCGGAACCAGCGGCAATTTCGGCCAGTCGAACTACGGCTCCGCGAAGGCGGGTATGCTCGGCCTCATGAACTGCCTGGCGATCGAGGGGCGCAAGAACAATGTGCTCGTAAACGCCGTCTCGCCCGGTGCATTGACCCGGATGACCGACAATCTCGGGCTCGACGAGAGCTTCATGAAGAAGCTCGATCCGGCCTTCGTCTCGCCGGCCGTCGCCTGGCTCGCCAGCGAGCGATGCGACGTGACCGCGACCATCATCACCGCCGCGGCCGGCGGCTTTGGCCGCCTGCACTTCTTCGAGACCAAGGGCGTTCAGTTCGATCCGTCACAGCCGATAACGGTCGAGCTGTTCGACCGGGCCTTCGACCGGATCAGCGACCTGTCGACCGCCGACCCGACCACCCCGGGCACCGAGGGCAAGATGCAGGAGCGGCTCGACATGCTGGCGAAGCCGGCCGCCTGACCAATCTGCTAAGACGGGAGGCAGGTCATGGATCTTTCCCTGAGCGCCGAGGACAGGGCATTCCGCGAGGAAGTCCGCGCATTCTTCCGCAAGCATCTGCCCGCCGATATCGCCGAAAAGGCGCGGAGATCATTTCACTTGCATCCGGAGGATATGCTGCGCTGGCAGCGTATCCTCCACGCCAAGGGCTGGGCCGCTCCCGCGTGGCCGAAGCAGTATGGCGGGCCGGGCTGGACTGCGCTCCAGCGTTACATCTTCGACGAAGAGCTGTGCATGGCCGACGCGCCCCTGCCTCTGATGGCCGGGCAGGGCGTGAACATGGTCGGTCCCGTTATCTACACCTTCGGCAGCGAGGAGCAGAAGGCGCAATATCTCCCGCGAATCCTGTCGGGCGAGGACTACTGGTGCCAAGGGTTCTCAGAACCGGGTTCGGGCTCGGACCTCGCCTCTCTGAAGACCCGCGCTGTCGCCGACGGCAACGACTACGTCATCAACGGGCAAAAGATCTGGACCAGTCTCGCGCACAACTCCAACATGATCTACTGCCTCGTGCGCACCGATCCCACGGTCAAGCCTCAGCAGGGTATATCCATGCTGGTCTTCCCAATGGATACGCCCGGCATCACGGTGCGCCCGATCATCTCGATCGACCGCGGGCACAGCCTCAATGAAACCTTCTTCGAGGATGTCCGGGTTCCGCGTTCCAGCCTCATCGGCGAGGAAGGCAGGGGCTGGACATATGCGAAGTTCCTGCTGGGGCACGAGCGCTTTACCATTGCAGAGATCGCCCGGTCGAAGCGCCGCCTGCAGCGCCTGCGCCAGATCGCGCGTGCAACAGCCGTTGGTGATGCCACGCTCGCGGACGATCCATCGTTCCGCGACAAGGCGGCAGCGATCGAGATCGATCTTCTCGCGCTCGAACGAATGGGGCTGCGCATCGCCTGGGAGATGGACCAGGGCATAGACAACATGCTCTCGGCCAGCATCCTGAAGCTGCGCGGATCGCAAATCATCCAGGCGGTGACGGAACTGTCCGTCGAGGCCATGGGCTACGCCGGACTCGCCTATGAGAGCCTGCCCGATGGTCTCTCCCATTCGCCGTCCGCGCCCGACATAGCCCAGGGCAAGATGGAGGAATTCCTCTTCCTACGCGCCGCGACCATCTATGGCGGATCGACTGAGACGCAGCAGAACATCCTCGCCAAGATGATCTACGCCGGAGCCTGAGGAGACGGGTCATGGATTTTCACCTCAGCGACGAACAGGCGATGCTCAAGGAAAGCCTGTCGGGCTGGCTAGAGCGCAATTACGGTTTCGATCAGTGGCGAAAGCTCACCAGGCGTCGGCCGCCGCAGTCGGCTGAGAATTGGGACAGTTTTGCCGCCATGGGCTGGCTCCGCCTTTCCCTGCCGGAGGAAGCCGGCGGCATGGGCCTGGGCGCGCTCGAAGAGACCAATATCGGCGAAGCGTTCGGGTCGCGCCTCGTCGTGGAACCCTATCTTTCGGCTATCGTCCTTTCGGCCGGCCTGGTAGCGCGGGCCGGCACGCCGGCGCAGAGATCGGCGATGCTGCCTGCCATCGGCGACGGGCAACTGCGGATCGCTTTCGCCTTTGCGGAAGCGGAGTCGCGCTTCGAGCTCAGCAGAATCCAGACGCGGGCGATGCGGACCGAAGCCGGCTATGCCCTCAGCGGGCGCAAGATCCTGGTTCTCGACGCTCCGGGAGCCGACAGGATCATGGTGCTCGCGCGCACCGCCGGCGAGATCTCAGCGGAGGCGGGGCTTGGTCTGTTCATCGTGGATCCGGCCAGCCAAGGTGCCTCCATGCACCCCTACACGACCGTCGACGACCGTCAGGCGGCCGACATCATATTTGACCGGGTGATCGCCGAGGAGGCGCTGGGGGATCCGGAGGCAGCCTATCCAGCGGTCGCAGCTGCCACCGACCGCGCGCTCGTCTATCTCTGCGCGGAAGGTGTCGGCGCTATGGGCGCGCTGTGCGAACAGACGCTCGCCTACGTCAAGATCAGAAAGCAGTTCGGCCAGCCTATCGGCGACTTCCAGGTGATCCAGCACCGCATCGTGGACATGCGGGTCCAGTTGGAATGCGCCCGCGCGCTGACGCTCTATGCCGCCAGTGTCTCGGATGGAGAGCCTGTCGAGCGCGCACGCGCCGCATCGGCCGCAAAGGCGCAGGTCGGGCGCTCCGCACGCTTCGTCGGCCGCGCGGCGGTCCAACTGCACGGCGGCATCGGCATGACGGACGAACTCGCGGTCGGGCACTATTTCAAGCGGCTGCTGATGGTCGAGACCATGCTCGGCGACATCGATTTTCATCAGAAGCGTTTCGCCAGCCTGCCGTCAGAACTGGCGTGAGATCGCCGTCCTGTTCAGGAATATTCGGGTTCATCCCACCAGGGAAAATAGTCCGGCATGTCGCGGGAGACGCGGTTTGGAAAGGTGGGCGGCCGCTTCTCCAGGAAACTCGAGACTCCTTCCCTGGCATCGTCCGAACGGCCGCGCGCATAGACGCCGCGGCTGTCGAGCCGATGAGCCTCCATGGGATGCCGTGCTCCCGCCATTTGCCAAAGCATCTGCCGCGTGAGTGCGACCGAGACCGGGGCGGTGTTGACCGCAATCTCGCGGGCGTAGGCGTAAGCGGCCGGAAGAAGCTCGTCGGCGGTGTGCAGGGAACGCACGAGGCCAGCCTCCAGCGCTTCGCTTGCAGAAATGATGCGCCCCGTGAGGCACCAGTCCAGCGCGCGATCCAAGCCGACAATGCGTTGGAGGAACCAGGTCGAGGCGCCCTCCGGCACGATGCCCCGCCGCGTGAACACCATGCCGAAGCGCGTATCGGCGGCCGCGAATCGGGCATCCATCGCAAGCGTCATGGTGATGCCGACGCCGACCGCGGCGCCGTGGATGGCACCGATGACCGGTTTGAGGCCGCGATAGAGCCGAAGCGTGAGGCGACCCGCACCGTCACGGACCTTCTCATGCGAATAGTCTACGCTGCCGTCGGGGCGGACCGGCGAGTCTGACCCGCCAACCGCGCGGCTGTCGTAGTCGAACGTGCTCGCCCCTTGCGACAAATCGGCGCCCGCACAGAAGAGCCTGCCATTGGCCCGAACGACGACCACCCTGACATCGTCGTCGGTGTCGGCGCGATCGAGCGCGGCGATGATCTCGTCGATCATCGCTTCACTGACGGCATTGAGCCTGTCGGGTCGGTTGAGCGCGATCGTCGCGATCCTGTCGTCTACCGAGTAGAGGATGTTTTCGAAGCTCACGGCCCGTCGGCTCCTGTCCTGTCCTTGACGGCAAGCTCGTCGTAGCGGCGGAAATGGTCATCCCCGCTGCCGAAGCTTGCCGAGATGACGAGCGCCCGCTTGAAGTAGCGCCCGATCGCGAGCTCGTCGGTGATGCCCATGCCGCCGTGGAGTTGCACGGCTTGCTGGCTCACGAAGCGCAGTTGGCGGTCGACGGCGATCTTCATGGCCGCTGCTGCGGCCGCCCGTTCGCGAGCTTCGCCGTCCTGAAGGGCAAGCGTGGCCATGTAGACCATGGACACGGACTGCTCGATCGCGATCGCCATGTCCGCCAGACGATGCTGAAGCGCCTGGAACGAGACGAGCGGCTGCCCGAACTGCTTGCGTTCGCGCAGATATGCCGACGTCTGGCGTGTCATTTCGCGCATGATGCCTACCGCTTCCGCGCCGAGCGCAACGATGGCGGCATCGATGGCCGGCTCGAGTAGCCTCACGGCGGCACCCTCGCGTCCGATCAGGTGCCCTTCGACGGCGCCAAACGTAATGTTGGACGTGGCCTCGCCGTCGATCGCGTCGAAGTCCTCCCGTGTTATCCCGGCCGCTGCGGCATCGACGAGAAACAGCGACGGCGTACCGAATGCGGTCCTTGCGGTCACCAGATAGTGCGTGGCTACCGGCGCGCAGGATACAACGGATTTCCTGCCTGAAATGCGGTGGATCGAACCGTCGGTCGTCGCGCTGGCGCCGACACTCTCAAGGCGAAAGCGGGTGGCGTATTCGGAGTGGGCAAGGACCGTCAGCGCGCGGCCGGCCGCGATGGCTCGCAGGTGACTCCCGGCCGGTTCGTCCGGGGAAGCCGCCAGCGCGGTCGTCGCCAAGACAGTGTGCATGAACGGCACGGCGGCAAGGGCCCTGCCAAGCTCCTCCATGATCAGCATGACATCGACAGGACCGCCGCCATACCCGTCGAACTCTGCGGGCACGGCAGTGGACGGCAGCGCGATATCGTCAACTAAACCGCGCCAGGCGTCGCCACGCCGTGGTGCCATGGTCAGATCTCGGCGGCGCGGCGCAAGATAGCTGGAGAGGGTGTCCCGCAGGATCGTCTGCTCAGGCGTGAAGGACAGATCCATCGTCAGATCGTATGCTCTCGTTGCCCCCAGAACGGTGCGCGCAGCTCGCGTTTCAAAATCTTGCCCGATGGATTGCGCGGCAGCGCGTCGACGAACTCGACGGATTTGGGGCATTTGAACGAGGCGATCCCCGATCGGCAGTGGGCTATCAGTTCGGCCTGCGTGACGGTCTGACCGGCGCGCAACGCGACGAAGGCCTTGACTTCCTCGCCCCATTTCTCGGAGGGCACGCCGACGACGCCCACCTCGAGCACGGCGGGATGATCCGCGATCGCCTGCTCGACCTCCGCTGGATAGATGTTCTCGCCGCCCGAGATGATCATGTCCTTGATGCGGTCGCGGATGTAGAGGTAGCCATCGGCATCGAAGTAGCCGGCGTCGCCCGAATGGTACCAGCCGTCGCGCAGCGCTTCGGCGGTTGCCTCGGGACGGCCGTAATAGCCCTTCATCACCGAGCCGCCGCGCAGCAGTATCTCCCCGCTCTCCCCGGGCGGCAGGTCATTTCCCAGCGGATCGACGATGCGGATCTCCATGTCGTGCAGCGGTCGGCCGCAGGACGCCAGAAGTTCCGGACGATCGAGATCATGATCTTGTGGAAGCAGCGTCGTCCCCATGGTCGTCGTCTCGGTCATGCCGAACATCTGGACGAAGCCGCATCCGAGTTCCTTGACCGCCCGTCGCAACAGGTCGACCGTGATTGGCGAGCCGCCATAGCCGACGATCTGGAGGGACTTGGTATGGCTGCGATCGAAGGCGGGATCGTTGATGACCTGCTGGATGACGGCGGGAACGAAGCCCGCCTTGGTGATGGACGCGGAAGCCAGCGCCTTGAGAATGAAGGGACTTCCCGCCTCTCGGGTGATGTAGTTCGCGGCGCCAACGTATGGCGCATACATCGCCCAGCAGGTACCGCCACTGTGAAAGAGCGGCAGCGGCGTCAGCACGATATCTCTTGTGCTCCATTCGCCCAGTTCGCCGCTTTCGGTGTGCCGCACCGAATTCAGCACGTTGGCGTTGGTGAGCATCGCGCCCTTGGGGCGTCCGGTTGTGCCGGATGTGTGGAGTTGCAACACGACATCGTCGGGCGATGCGGGAAGCTTCGGGTCGACGGTTGACTGCCGGTCGCGCCACGCGTCGAAACTCTCCGCGCCCTGGACATTGCCGCCCATCACCACGATCCCGCGAAAGTCTGGCCGCGCTGCCTTGATCTCCTCGAGCTTCTCCGCAAAATCCCTGTCGATGAAAAGGAACTCGGTATCGAAGTTTTCGAGCAGGTACTGGATTTCCGGGAGGGCCAGACGCCAACTGATTGCGGTCAGCACGATGCTAGACTTGGCGCAGCCCATCAGCACCTCGAAGTAACGCGAATCGTTCTTGCCGAGATAGGCGACGCGGGTTCGGGGCTTGCATCCCGCGGCGATCAGGCCGTTGGCGACACGGCTGCTGCGCTCGTCCCAATCCGCAAAGCTGAGAATCTGATCCTCGTAGTACAGGGCGGTTTTTGCCGGGCGGCGCCCCGCGTGGCAGCGAACGATGTCGGCCACGCTGGCGATCCCGGCCCGCGCCGCCTCTTCCTCCGGACTGTCGTCCACAATGCTCATTCTGTCCTCCAGGAAGCCAGGCATGATCCATGGCGGCAACGCGCCGCTGCGGGCTCACGCGAAGTAGAGAAAGATGATGTCCGCCACGAGCGCGGGACGCTTCTCACCCTCGATCTCGATGGTGAGTTCAGCCGTTGCCCGCAGGCCGCCAGAAGCTTCCTCGACGGACTTGATCGAGGTGATCAATCGAACGCGCGATCCCACGGGAACGGCGTTCAGGAAACGCAGCTTGTCTATGCCGTAGTTGAGGATCCGCGAGGCCTTCACCGTGTAGAGCGGCGGCTGGAGCACGCCGAGCAGCGAGAGCGTCAGATATCCATGAGCAATCGTCTTGCCGCCGGGGGCTTCCTTCTCGGCTCGCTCCACATCGACATGAATCCACTGCTTGTCGCCGGTCGCCTCGGCGAAGTCGTCGATCATCTTCTGCGTGACGGTGAGCCATTCGCCGGGTCCGATCGCCTCGCCGACCGCTGTCTTAAGTTCGCTTGGGCTCTCGAAAACCCGTGTCATGCAATGTCCCTTCCTTTGGATTGCTCCGATCCGAGCGCCGGCTCAGCCGCTGGCGACGAACCTTGCAATGATGTTGCGCTGGATTTCGTTGGAGCCGCCGTAGATCGAGCGCGCCCGGTCGTTGAGGAAGCGCGCCGTGGGTCGGAGCGCGAAGCCTGGGCCGATCGGCGGCGCATGGCTGCCGGGACAAAGGGCGCGGCGCTGGTCTGGTATGGCGAGTTCGCCAAGAGCGCGCATGGCCAGTTCGCCGGCCGCCTGCTGCACCTCCGAGCCGCGAACCTTGAGAATGGAAGCCATCATGTCACCGACACTGTCGCCGGCCGCCAGGCTGGATATCACCCGCTTCTCGGTCCAGCTCTGGGCGGTGATCTCGATGTCCAGTTCGGCGTAGCGGCGACGGAACGCCGGATCGTCCCATAGCCGCGTGCCGTCGATTGGGTCCGGCGTCTGTGCAGCGACGAGCGCTTCGCGCAGAAGTGCGCGCGCGACGGCCGCATAGCTCCCGCCACGTTCGAACTCGAGCAGGTACTTGGCGATGGCCCAGCCCTGGTTCTCATCGCCGACCCGGTTGGCGACGGGCACACGCAGATCGTCGAAGAAGACCTGATTGACCTCGTGCTCGCCGGACATGGAGATGATCGGGCGGACCTCGATGCCCGGTGCGTCCATGGGCGAGAGCAGGAAACTGATGCCTACCTGTTGGCGGCCCTCGGTCGAGGTGCGAACCAGCATGAAGATCCAGTTCGCGTTATGCGCGTGCGTCGTCCAGATCTTCGAACCGGTGACGACGTAGTCGTCGCCATCGCGTACGGCGCGCGTCGTCAACGACGAGAGATCGGACCCCGAACCAGGCTCGGAGAAGCCCTGGCACCAGTAGTGTTCTCCGGAACGTATCCTAGGCAGAAAGAACGCCTTCTGCTGCGGCGTACCAAATTTCATGATCACCGGGCCGCATAGTTGCAGCCCAGCCAGGAAGAGCTGCGGCGCATTTGCGCTGGCGCACTCCTCCTCGAATATGTGCCTTTGCATGGCGTCCCACCCCGTGCCGCCATGCTCTACGGGCCAGGCCGGAGCGATCCAGCCCCGCTCGAACAGCGTCCTGTGCCACCAGGCGCCCAGCTTGCGCTCCGCGGCCACACCTGTCTGGCGCGCGGCCCAGGCGCGAATCTCGGGCGTCAACTTTTCCGCGAGGAACGACCGGACCTCGGCCTGAAAGGCCAGATCCCGTTCGGAGGGGCGTCCATCCATCTGTTCTCTCCATGGCAACGCCCGCGAGTGTCCTGCCGGAACGACGCGCCAGATCGGTCGAGGAAGCCTCAGTTGAGGAAGTACTGCGGGACCGCGAGGGTGAGTTGTGGGAACAGGACCATGATCACGACGAGGAAGAGATCCATGGCGAGGAACCACATCACCCCTCTGAATATGGCCGTCAGCGAGACGAGATTTCCGACTACGCCCTTGATCACGAAGACGTTCATGCCGATCGGCGGGGTGATCATGCCGATCTCGAGCAGCTTGGTCAGCAGAACGCCGAACCAGATCAGGCTGTGGCCGCCTTCCGAGACGATCGGCAGGACTATGGGCAGCGTCAGCAGCATCGCGCCGATCGGCTCGAGGAAGCAGCCAAGGACAAGATAGACGGCGACGATCATCATGATGATGACCATCTCGTTGTCGCTCACGCCGAGCACGGCGTCGGAGATGATGCTGCCGACGCCGGAGATGGCGAGGAACCGCGTGAACAGGCTGGCGCCGACGCCGATGATGATCAGCGCGCTCGTGGTCAGGAGGCATTCGATCGCCGCTGCCTTGAACCGGCGCCAGGTCAGGGCGCGCTTGGCGACGCCGACGACGCAGGCGAGGAACGCCCCGACGGCGCCGGCCTCCGTCGCCGTGAAGACCCCGCCAAACAATCCGGCGAAAATACCGATCATCACGAGAAGGATCGGCCAGGTATCCGCCAGCGCGGCCATCTTCTCCGAGAACGGGACATGCTGGACGACGCGCGGGGCGAGAGCCGGATTGAGCTTCACCCGAACCAAGACGACGACGATGTAAGCGATCGCCGACAGGATGCCGATCGCGAAGCCGCCGAGGAAAAGCTGGGGAACCGGCTGACGCGCGATGACGCCGTAGAGGATCATCAGGATCGATGGCGGAATGAGCGCGCCGATCGTTCCGGCGACGGCGACCGTTCCGGTGGCGAGTTCGGGATGGTAACGCGCCCGCATCATTTCCGGCACGGCGATGCGCCCCATGGCCGCCGAGCACGCCACGGACGACCCGCAAACCGCCGCGAAGGCGGACGAGCCGAGTACGGCGGAGATGGCCAGCCCGCCGGGGAGGCCGGAGAGCCAGACCTTTGCGGCGTCGAACAGACCTTTCGTGAGTTGGGCGTGATAGCTCACGAAGCCGAGCAGCAGGAACATGGGAACCGAACTCAGCACCCAGTTGGCTGAGAACTGGTAGGGAATGATGCCGATCGCGCCCCACGCGACGTTCCAGCCGACGAGCGCCCAGATTCCGCAGTACGAGACGCCGATCAGTGCCAATCCGATGGGAATGCGGATCGCCAGCAGCAGCAACAGGATCGCTAGGCCGGCAAAGCCGATCTGAATTTCGGTCATTAGGGAATCCCGTATTCGGCGGCAGGATCAGCGTCTTCCAGCTTCTCGTTCAGCCCGGATTCCGACCCCGTGACGTAGCAGGCGAACTTGTAGGCGACCACGATGAGGACGAGGACGCAGCCAAATGGAATGACGTAGTAGGCCGGCCAGATGACGATGTCGGAGGTGCCTTGCGTCACGAATGCACCGACGGCCTGCTTCTTGCCCGCTTCGATGAAGGTGCGCACGGCGAGAAGGCCGAAGATCACCAGTGCGAACAGGTAGGAGAAGCCCTCGAGATGGCGCTGCAGCCACTTCGGCATCATGTCCGTCACGAGTTCGACGGAGATGTTCCTGTTCTTCTCCTCGGTGAAGCAGAGCGACAGGAAACCAATGATTATCATGTAGTAGTTGGAGACAATCTCGATCGTCCCTTCCACAGCGGAATGGAAGAAATAGCGGAGTATGACGTCCACCGTGATGTGGATCATCATGACTATGATGAATATCCCACCGAGGTTGGTGAATAGATCGATCAATCTCGAGATGAGCCTGCCGAGACCGAACATGCGCTCCTCCGCACTTCGCTGCGACGAGGGACCGGCGTAGCCGCACCATGCAGCCTGCCTGCCCGAAGATTTTCTGGGTAGGATCGGGACGGGCCAACCGCGCCCTCGATCCTGGGAAGGACGGCCTACATTCCGTAGGTCTCGACGTTGATCTTCGAGTACGCCTCGTTCCAGAGCAATTCCTGATAGGCCTCCGCGCTCTCGACGTTGGCGACGAGGCCGACCCATTTCTCGAACAGCTCGGACATCTTCTGAACCGCCTGGTCGGTGTCCTTGAGGCCGTATTTCTCGGCATAGGTCTTGGCGATCAATTTCAGGTCGGCGTTCGTGAACTCGCGCGTCGCCTTGAGGAAATCTTCCGAAGGAGTGACAATCTCGATGCCCTTCTTTTGAGCGGCTTCCAGGGCAGCCAGATTGTTCGTGCGGTAGTTCCAGGAACCGTAGGCGGAGCCATGCGCGCCAATGCGCAGAAGTTCGGTACGCTGTTCTGGCGTCAGGCTGGCCCAGACGTCGAGATTGACGTTCATCAGGCCGGTGCCGCCGAAGCCGCCGCCCGGCACGTCGTGAATGATGTACTTCACCGCGTCGACGAGGCTGAGATCCACCAGTTCCGCGGTGCCCGAAAGCGAACAGTCCAGAATGCCTTGGCTCAGCCCTTCGAAGATCTCGTTCTGCGGCACCGACACCGAGGTCGCGCCAACCGAATTTGCCCAGCGGGTCCAATGCGCGCCCGGCGCCCGGATTCGAACGCCCTGCATGTCGGCCGCCGTCTCGATCTTCTTCATGCACATCATTGTGTATTCAGTCGACGAGCTGGACGTGAACACCTGGTTCTGCGCCGCCATCTCGTCGGTGCAGGCGGGGCAGTTCAGGGTGATGTATTCGATCAGCGCGCCGGTCCATGCGAGGCCGCCACGATCCCCCGTATCGTGCCGGGAGAACAGCATGGTCATCTCCGACACCATGGTCGAGTTCGGGAATTCCGCCGGGAAGTATGGGAAGAGTACCATGCCCATCTCGGCGATGTTGTCCCGCACGCCGCCGGACATCTCGGTGAAGCTGAGCAGCGACTGCGGGTAGACACGGATGTTGAGATCGCCCTTCGAGATCTCCTTACCGTAGGCGGCCGAGGCCTCCTGCGCCTTGGCGCCGGTCGAGTTGGGCGCAAAGCCTGTGGCGTAGCGCAGATCCTTCGCCGCAGCCTGGCCCGCGCCAAGCGCAAGTCCAAGAAGAACGGTCGTGGTTATGCGTCCGAGTAGATTTGTCGAAGCCATGTGTTCCTCCCAGGAAGCGCCAGGCAAGCCGTCGCTCGCTTCATTTTTCGAGTAGCACTTCGCGGAAAAATCTGAACTGGCAGGGTTGGCGGCCAATGTCCCTTCGTCGGGGGACCACCTCGAGGCTGGTTTTCAGACGTGCCCCGCGCCGTCGAGACGTGCCCGAATCTCCAGCAAGGCCGATCTCTCCGGCCGCCTGGGGGAAAGAAGGAACAAGCAAACGAGCGCAGATCGCTCCAGTGCGTTCGGAAATGGCCCCCTAGTGCAAACGAGCGCTTCGCGTTTGATGTCGCGGCACTAAATCATCGAATAGGGAAGCGAGGCTCTAAGATTGTGATCCACGCTAAGCCGCCGTTTGAGCGGCGGGACAGCACGCTGCGGGCAGTTTGTGCGCTCGCAAATACGGCAGGAAATTCCAATCGGCTCAAATGCGGCGCGGTTGGTCAGGTCTAGTGCGTCAGCATAGACAAAGTCCTTAGCATAGGAAATTTCGCAACCGATCGTGATCGCATAACGGCGGTGCGGCGCATGGTAACCGCCACCTTTCTTGGTGACTTCAGTGGCGATTGAGAGATACCGGACACCATCCGGCGTTTCCGCGAGTTGGCGGATGAAGCGCCCGGGCATCTCGAATGCCTGGTGCACGTTCCACAGCGGGCATGCTCCGCCGAAACGGGCGAATTGCAGCTTCGCTGCGCTATGACGCTTGGTGATGTTGCCCGCCCTGTCGATGCGCGCGAAGAACACCGGCACGCCCTTCAGTCCCGGCCGCTGCAACGTCGAGAGGCGGTGGGCTACCTGTTCCAGGCTGGCGCCGAAGCGTGTTGCCAAAAGCTCGATGTCGTGACGCAGACCCTGAGCCGCGGCGAGAAACAACTGGTAGGGCAGCACCAGCGCGCCGGCGAAATAGTTGTAGAGCCCGATCTTGCAGATCTCGAACGCTTCCGTCGAGCGGAACTCGGCTTTTCGCGCCAGCGCCGCCGCCTGCTCGCCCATTTCCAGTTCGGCGATCTGGAAGGCGGTCTGGAAGTTGCGCGTGGCGGCGGGCGAATAGGGGTTGAGGAAGAGCAGTTTCGACCTGGCATCGAAGCGGCGGATGATATCCTCGTCGGCCCCCGCGCGCGCTACCCGCACGCCGTGACGGCTCTCGAGATGGTTGGCGAGGGCGGCGCCCGCCTCGGCTTCGCCGATGCCGAGTTCGCCAGACAGCCGCTCCGCCGCGACATCCAGTTCGTGGATGTAGTTATCGACGAAGTGGAAGAAGTCGCGCACCTCCTCATAGGGTGTCGGCTCCGCCACGGCGGCGCGGCCGATCGTGTCGTCGAGGCTGGCAAGCTGCTCGCTGTTGCGACGGTAGGCCTGATGGCAGGAGATCAGCGCCCGTGCGAGCCCCGGCGCATTCTGCGTTACCAGCTTCAGCTCCTGCAGATTGGGAGTATAGCTCTCGAACAGAGGGTCGCTCAGCGTTTCCGACAGTGCTGACAGCAGCCTGTCGCCGTCGCCCTTCGAGATCTCGGCGATGTCGATCTGGAACTTTTCCGCTAGCGCCAGCAGCACCGCGGCCGAGACCGGTCGCTGATTGTTCTCGATCTGGTTGAGATAGCTGGTGGAGATGCCGATGCGTTCGGCGAACGCGCTCTGCGTGGCGTTGTTGGCCTCGCGCAGTTCCCGGATCTTTCGGCCGACATAGAGCTTGGGTGGCGCCATTCGCAAATTCGCAATTCGCAATTAGCTACTTTGTACATTACGCCTTTTCACCCCTTCAACCATTTTCTCCACTCCCTGCGCCGGGCTAGCTGTCGGTTGCCGTCCATCCGCAATCGACCTGGAGAAAACGATGCCCCTTTTCAATGCGATTGCCGAAAGGCGCGCGGACGCTCCGTTCATCTTCGTCAATGTCGTGAAGGCGGGGTCGGCCGCACTTGTCTTCCCGATGGCCTGGAAGGCGTTGGAAGCGAAGGCCGCCCGCTGATGCGCGCCGTCCTCGAACAGCTTGAAGCGCGCCGGGCGGAAGCCCGGCTCGGCGGCGGGCAGAAGCGCATCGACGCTCAGCACGCCAAGGGCAAGCTCACCGCGCGCGAGCGCCTCGACGTGCTACTCGACGAAGGGTCGTTCGAGGAGTTCGACATGTACGTCACCCATCGGGCGACCGAGTTCGGCATGGCCGGCCAGAAGGTGGCTGGCGATGGCGTGGTGACCGGCTGGGGCACGATCAACGGCCGCTTGGTCTACGTCTTTTCCCAGGATTTCACCGTGCTCGGCGGCTCGCTGTCGGAGACCCATGCGCAGAAAATCTGCAAGATCATGGACATGGCGCTCAAGAACGGAGCGCCAGTGATCGGCCTCAACGATTCCGGCGGAGCGCGCATTCAGGAGGGCGTGGCATCGCTTGCCGGCTATGCCGATGTCTTCAAGCGCAATGTCGATGCCTCGGGCGTGGTGCCGCAGATTTCGGTCATCATGGGGCCGTGCGCGGGCGGAGCTGTCTATTCGCCGGCCATGACCGACTTCATCTTCATGGTGCGTGACAGTTCCTACATGTTCGTGACCGGCCCGGACGTGGTGAAGACCGTCACCAACGAGGTGATAACCGCGGAGGAATTGGGAGGCGCACGCACGCATACGCAAAAGTCTTCGGTCGCGGACGGCGCCTACGAGAACGACATCGAAACACTGGAGCAGGTGCGCCGGCTGTTCGATTTCCTGCCGCTCAACAATCGCGAGAAGCCGCCGGTGCGCCCCTTCTTCGACGATCCCGCTCGCGTGGAAATGCGGCTCGACACGCTGGTTCCCGACAGCGCCAACAAGCCCTACGACATGAAGGAGTTGATCCACGCGATCGCCGACGAAGGCGATTTCTTCGAGATCCAGGAAGCTTTCGCCAGGAACATCATCACGGGCTTCCTGCGTATGGAAGGCCAGACGATCGGCGTCGCGGCGAACCAGCCAATGGTGCTCGCTGGCTGCCTCGACATCGATTCCTCGCGCAAGGCCGCGCGTTTCGTGCGCTTCTGCGACGCCTTCTCCATCCCGATCCTGACGCTGGTCGACGTGCCGGGCTTCCTGCCGGGAACCGCCCAGGAATATGGCGGCGTCATCAAGCACGGCGCCAAGCTGCTGTTCGCCTATTCGCAGGCCACCGTGCCGATGGTCACGCTGATCACGCGAAAAGCCTATGGCGGGGCCTATGACGTGATGGCGTCGAAACACATCGGCGCGGACATCAACTACGCATGGCCGACCGCCGAGATTGCGGTGATGGGGGCCAAGGGCGCGACCGAGATCCTCTACCGCTCCGAACTCGACGATCCGGCGAAGATCGCGCAGCGGACGAAGGAGTATGAGGAGCGCTTCGCCAATCCCTTCGTGGCAGCCGAGCGCGGCTTCATCGACGAGGTCATCATGCCGCATTCGTCGCGGCGCCGCATCGCCCGCGCATTCGCGGCCCTTCGCGGCAAGAAGCTCGATGCGCCGTGGAAGAAGCACGACACGATACCCCTGTGAAAGGCGCCATGTTCAGGAAAATCCTCATTGCCAATCGCGGCGAGATCGCCTGCCGCGTCATCAGGACCGCCCGGAAACTCGGCATCGCCACCGTCGCGGTCTATTCCGACGCCGATCGCGACGCTCTGCATGTGAAGATGGCGGACGAGGCGGTCCATATCGGCCCGGCGCCGTCAAGCCAGTCCTACATCGTCATCGGCAAGATCCTCGATGCCGTGAAGGCGACCGGCGCGGATGCGGTCCATCCGGGCTACGGCTTCCTGTCGGAGAACGCGAATTTCGCCGAGGCGCTTCGGGCGGCCGGCGTCGCCTTCATCGGCCCGCCGCCCGTTGCCATCGAGGCCATGGGCGACAAGATCACCTCCAAGAAGATCGCGGCATCCGCCGGCGTCAGCACCGTGCCCGGCCACATGGGCCTGATCGAGAATCCCGAGGAGGCGGTCCGCATCGCCTGCGGCATCGGCTATCCGGTGATGATCAAGGCCTCGGCCGGCGGTGGCGGTAAGGGCATGCGCATCGCCTGGAACGACGCCGAAGCCCGCGAAGGCTTCCAATCCTCGAAGAACGAGGCGAAATCGTCCTTCGGCGACGACCGCATCTTCATCGAAAAATTCGTCAGCCAGCCGCGCCACATCGAGATCCAGGTGCTGGGCGACCGGCACGGCAACCTGATCTATCTCGGCGAGCGTGAATGCTCGATCCAGCGCCGCAACCAGAAGGTCGTTGAGGAGGCGCCGTCGCCATTCCTCGACGCCGCCACGCGAAAGGCGATGGGCGAGCAGGCCGTGGCCTTAGCGAAGGCCGTCGGCTATTTCTCCGCCGGCACGGTCGAATTTATCGTCGATGGCGACCGCAACTTCTACTTCCTCGAAATGAACACCCGGCTCCAGGTCGAGCACCCGGTGACGGAACTCATCACCGGCATCGACCTGGTGGAGGAGATGATCCGCGTCGCGGCCGGCGAGAAACTGCGCATCACCCAGGACGATGTGAAACTGAACGGCTGGGCCATCGAAAGCCGCCTCTATGCCGAGGACCCGTATCGCAACTTCCTGCCATCGATCGGCCGGCTCACGCGCTATAGCCCGCCGGTCGAAGGCAGGCGCGACGACGGCACCGTAGTGCGCAACGACAGTGGCGTCTTCGAGGGCGGCGAAATCTCGATGTACTACGATCCGATGATCGCCAAGCTCTGCACCTGGGCGCCGGATCGGCAGCGCGCGATCGAGGCCATGGCAGGCGCGCTCGACGATTTCGAGGTCGAAGGGATAGGCCACAATCTGCCGTTCCTGTCGGCCGTCATGGGCAATGCGCGCTTCCGCGACGGCCGACTGACCACCGCCTTCATCGCCGAAGAATTTCCCGGCGGCTTTGCCGGCGTTCAACCCGACGAGGGCGCGGCTCGCCGGCTTGCGGCGATTGCCGCCGCGATCAATCTCGTCGTTGAACGGCGCGCGGTGCGGATTTCCGGCACACTTGCCGACCATCGGCGGCCGGTCGGGAGCGACTGGGTGGTCACGCTCGACGATTTCACCTTCCCGCTTCGCAGCGAGATGATCGATGCCGGCTTCCTGATCAGCTTCGACGACGGGATGGTGGCGCAGGTCGTGGGCGAATGGCGCCCGGGCCATACCCATGCTGCCTTCGTGGTGGATGGCGAGGCCATGGGCATCAAGGTCAATCCCATCGGCCAAGGGTGGCGCCTGCGCTGGCGCGGTATGGATATCGTCGCCCGCGTACGGTCGCCGCGCGTGGCCGAGTTGGCAAGACTGATGCCGCGCAAAGCGCCGCCGGATACCTCCAAGACGCTGCTCTGCCCGATGCCCGGTGTCATCACCGCGGTGTCGGTAAGGGAAGGCGACCAGGTCGAGGCCGGACAGGCGCTGGCCGTGGTCGAGGCGATGAAGATGGAGAATGTGCTTCGCGCCGAGCGCCGCGCCACGGTGCGGCGCATCGCGGCCCGCGCGGGAGCCAGCCTGGCGGTGGACGAGTTGATCATGGAGTTCGACTAGCATGGCTGCAAACCCATCGCTCGATTCCTGGCGTAAACTAGCCGAACACGAACTGAAGGCGTCGCCCGATACCCTCGTCTGGAAGACGCCGGAAGGCATCAACGTCAAACCGCTCTACACCGCTCGGGATCTCGAAGGCGCCAGCCATCTGGACAGCCTGCCGGGCGAGAAGCCGTTCCTGCGCGGACCGCGCGCTACGATGTATGCCGGCCGGCCCTGGACGATTCGGCAATATGCGGGCTTCTCGACGGCGGAGGAATCGAACGCCTTCTATCGAAAGGCGCTCGCCGCCGGCCAGCAGGGCGTGTCGGTCGCCTTCGACCTCGCCACCCACCGAGGCTACGACAGCGACCATCCCCGCGTCGAAGGCGATGTCGGCAAGGCCGGTGTGGCGATCGATTCCGTGGAAGACATGAAGATCCTGTTCGACGGCATCCCACTGGACACAGTGTCGGTGTCGATGACCATGAACGGCGCGGTGATCCCCATACTGGCGAGTTTCATCGTCGCCGGCGAAGAGCAGGGCGTGCCGCGCGGCCAGCTTTCCGGTACCATCCAGAATGACATCCTCAAGGAGTTTATGGTCCGCAACACCTACATCTACCCGCCCGAGCCCTCGATGCGGATCGTCGCAGACATCATCGAATTCACCGCCAAGGAGATGCCGAAGTTCAATTCGATTTCCATCTCCGGCTATCACATGCAGGAAGCGGGCGCGACGCTGGTGCAGGAACTCGCCTTCACGCTGGCCGACGGGCGCGAATATGTCCGTGCGGCGCTTAAGAAGGGGCTGAATGTCGATGACTTCGCCGGCAGGCTCTCCTTCTTCTTCTGCATCGGCATGAACTTCTTCATGGAGGCGGCGAAGCTGCGCGCGGCGCGCCTCTTGTGGACACGCATCATGGAGGAGTTCGAGCCCAAGAAGGCCTCCTCGCTGATGCTGCGCACGCACTGCCAGACCTCCGGCGTGTCCTTGCAGGAGCAGGATCCCTATAACAACATCGTGCGCACCGCCTATGAGGCGCTCGCGGCCGTGCTTGGCGGCACGCAGTCATTGCATACGAACTCCTTCGACGAGGCGATCGCGCTGCCGACCGAGTTCTCTGCCCGCATCGCGCGCAACACCCAACTCATCCTCCAGCAAGAGACCGGCGTCACCAAGGTCGTCGATCCGCTCGCCGGCTCCTACTACGTCGAGAGCCTGACCAACGACCTCGCCGATGCCGCCTGGAAGCTGATCGAGGAGATCGAGAAGATGGGCGGCATGACCAAGGCGGTCAACGATGGTCTGCCCAAGCGCCTCATCGAGGAAGCGGCGACGCAGCGGCAGGCTGCGATCGACCGGGGCGATGATGTCATAGTTGGCGTCAACAAATACCGGCTCGAAGACGAGCAGCAAATCGACATTCTCGACATCGACAACAAGGCGGTGCGTCTGTCGCAGATCAGGCGCATCGAGGCCACGAAGCGTCTGCGCGATCCGAAGCGCGTGGACGCCGCGCTGGCCGCACTGGGCGATGTGGCGGCAAGCGGCAAGGGCAACCTGCTGGAGGCTGCGGTGGAAGCCGCGCGCGCACGTGCTACGCTGGGCGAGATATCGGATGTCATGCGCAAGGCATTCAGCGATCATGCTGCCGTGCCGAAGGTGGTGCGCGATGTGTACGGTCGGGCCTATGCGGGCGAGCCGGAATACGAGACGCTGGTCTCACGGCTAAAGGAGTTTTCCGCCGCATCGGGCGATACGCCGCGACTTCTGGTCGCTAAGCTTGGCCAGGACGGTCACGACCGCGGCGCCAAGGTCATCGCCTCGGCCTTCGGCGACATCGGCTTCGAGGTGATCGCCGGGCCGCTCTTCCAGACGCCGGA
>NZ_JABVCF010000017.1:96433-136722 GCF_014595955.1 Pseudaminobacter soli (ex Zhang et al. 2022) | reverse complement strand
CGTCGGTTTCCGCAAGGAAGTAACAGGGAATTCGCCGCGGCTTGCCGCGAACCGAAACTGCCCCCGCAACTGTAGGCGGCCAGTCCCTCTCGAACATGCCACTGGGCTGCACACCCGGGAAGGCCGAGAGAGACGAAGACCCGTCAGTCAGGAGACCTACCGACGTCCGTAACTCATCAAGCCGGCGGGGCGTCCGGGGAGGTTTGTCGATGATGCAAGGCACGTTTGGTGTGCAGCAGGTTCACGTCCTTTCGGGCGTGTCGCCGGTCATTGCCGTCCTGACCCGTACCTCCGAGACCCGGCCAGCAACCGATCGGAGATCTGTGCACCATGACCGTGTCACGTCTTGTCCTGGCCGCGGGCAGCCTCGGGCTTCTCACCGCCATCGCGGCGGCTGAGCCGACGAAATACCCCCTTACCCTCGAAAACTGCGGAGAGACGCTGACCTTCCAAAACGCGCCTGCCTCGACCGTCACGGTCGGCCAGGCCGCCACCGAAGTGCTTTATGCGCTGGGGCTCGGCGATAAGGTGACCGGTACCTCCGTCTGGTTCAACGACGTCCTGCCCGAGTTCAAGGACATCAACGACAAGGTCGAGCGGCTCGCCGACAACGACCCGAGCTTCGAGAGCGTCGTCGCCAAGAAGCCGGCACTGGTGACGGTGCAGTTCATCTGGCACGTCGGTCCGGACGGGATTGTCGCCAGCCGCACACAGTTCCACGATGTCGGCATCCCGACCTATGTCCTGCCCGCCGACTGCGTCGCCAAGGACAATATGGTCGGAGTCGACGGCACCCGCAGCGAGCTGTTCTCGACCAAAACCATCCATCAGGGCGTGCGCGAACTGGCGCAGATCTTCGACGTCCAGGACAAGGGCGAGGAACTCGTCGCCAGCCTCAGCGAACGCGAAAATGCGGCGATCGAGGAGGCCAGGGCGCTGAATCTCGAGAATGTCTCGGCCGTGTTCTGGTTCTCCAGCGCCGAGATGGAGATCGATCCCTATGTCGCCGGCCGCAAGGGGGCTCCCGCCTACATGATGGACAAGCTCGGCATCAGCAACGTCGTCGAATCCGACGAGGAGTGGCCGGTGGTCGGCTGGGAGACGATCGCCAAGGCTAACCCGACGCTGATCGTCATCGCCAAGATGGATCGCCGCCGCTTTGCCGCCGACGATCACGAGAAGAAGCTGGCGTTCCTGAAGTCCGATCCGGTCGCCAGCCAGATGGAGGCGGTGAAGAACAACCGCATCGTCGTGATGGATGCGCATGCCATGGACGCGACCATCCGCACGGTGGCCGGCATCGAGGTGCTGTCCAAGTCGCTCAAGGACTTCGGACTGGCCAAGTGAGCGGCACGTCTTCGCAAGCCATCCACGTCTCCCGGCTCGGCCGGGGGACGCTCGGATTCATGGCGCTGGCGGTCGCGGTGCTCGCCGGCACCTGCATCGGCGAGACGCCGATCCCGGTCGCCACGGTGCTGCAGACCCTGTCCAACAAGATCCTCGGTTCGACCTACGCCATCGACCCGATCGACATGGGGATCATCTGGAACTACCGCCTGCCGCGCGCGATCGTCGCCGCCTGCTGCGGAGCGGGCCTGGCGATCTCCGGCATGGTTCTGCAATCGCTGCTGCGCAACGCCCTTGCCGATCCTTATCTCCTCGGCATCTCCGCGGGCGCCTCGACGGGCGCAGTGGCGGTGACCGTCGCCGGGCTTGGCGCCGGTGCGATCTCGATGTCGCTCGGTGCCTTCGCCGGCGCGGTCGCCGCGTTCCTGATCGTGGCGATGCTGGCGCGAGCCGCAGGCGGCGGCGCAACGCTGCACGGCACCGGCCAGATCGTACTTGCGGGCATCGCCGGTTCGCAGCTCTTCAACGCTCTCACCTCCTTCATCATCACCAAGTCGGCCAATGCCGAACAGGCGCGCGGCATCATGTTCTGGCTGCTCGGAAACCTCAGCGGTGCGCGCTGGCCGGACGTCTGGCTGGCGGTCCCCGTCGCGCTTGTCGGATTGTCTGCCTGCATCTGGTATGCCCGGGCGCTCGACGCCTTCGCCTTCGGCGCGGAGTCGGCATCATCGCTGGGTGTACCGGTGCGCCGGGTGCAGATCGTGCTGATCGGCCTCACCGCACTGGTGACGGCCGTCATGGTCAGCATCGTCGGGTCGATCGGATTTGTCGGACTGGTCATCCCGCATGCGGCACGGTTCCTGGTCGGCGTGCGCCACGGCAGGCTCGGGCCGGCGGCGGCACTCATCGGCGCCGCCTTCCTGATCGCGGCCGACGTGCTGTCGCGCACCATCATACCGGGACAGGTGCTGCCGATCGGCGTCATCACCGCGCTTGTCGGCGCGCCGGCCTTCGCGCTGATCCTTGTCCGCGGGCGTCGCGCCGCATGATCATGGAGGCACGCAATCTCGGCTGGTCGGCACGCGGCAAGCCGATCGTCACGGGCGTCGACCTCGTCGTGAACGAGGGCGAGACACTGGGCCTTGTCGGCCCGAACGGCTCCGGCAAGTCCACCTTGATGAAGCTGTTGGCCGGCATTCGGCAGCCGACCTCGGGCAGCGTGCTTGTCAAGGGCCAAGCCTTGGAAGCGATGCCGCGACGCGCGGCGGCGCGACTGATTGCCTTCCTTGAGCAGCATTCCGAAACGACCGAGGCGATCACCGTGAAGGACGCTGTACAACTCGGCCGAACGCCGTGGCTGACGCCGCTGCAGCCCTGGTCCGCCGAGGACGATCGGATCGTGGCGCAGGCGCTCGCCGATGCCGACATGTCCGGGTTTGAGCGGCGCTCCTGGACCACGTTATCCGGCGGCGAGCGTCAGCGTGTGCATTTGGCGCGCGCGCTCGCGCAGCGCCCGCAGATCCTCCTCCTCGACGAGCCGACGAACCATCTCGACGTCCAGCATCAGCTCTCGATCCTGAACCTTGTCGCCAGCTTGCCGGTCACGTCCGTGGTCGCCCTCCACGACCTCAATCAGGCGCTTTCCTGCGATCGGGTCGGGGTGATGTCGGGCGGACGGCTCGTGGCGCTGGGCGCGCCGGACGATGTCTTGACGCTCGAGCGTGTCAGTTCGGTGTTCGGCGTCCGCGTCAGCATCATCACCGATCCCGGAGACGGCGCGAGGATCTTCCGGTTCCATCCCGCTTCGTGAAAGCAAAGGCGATGCGCAATGCGCCTGCGCTGCTTCTGGCCGCAGCGCCCGCGGCCGATGCCGAGACGCATCAGGTCAAGATGCTGAACCGCAACGCGTCCGGTGCGATGGTCTACGAGCCCGATTTCGTCCAGCACCGGGCGATACGGTGAAGTTCATCAATGGCAGCAGCGGCCACAATGCAGCAACGATCGACGGCAGGGTTCCCGACGGACTTGACAACCCGAAAAACGCAATCTCATGCCTGTCGTCTTTACCAGCGCGCGGATCTTTATCGGCGCGGCCCTCGCCGAAATTGCCCGCGGCTTTGGCCTTCTGGGTCGGGTTGCGCCAGGGCAAGTCGGTGCTCGGGCTCGCGCCGGCCATCCTGTCGCTGATGCTGTTCGCGTCTTTGCTGACCCTCGTCCCTGGCGACTCCGCCGGTAGGGCCTAGGCAGCCTATGGCGGCGGCATCTACATCGCGGCCTCATGGACTTGGTTGTGCTGGCGGAGGGCATCGGCCGGACCTATGGGACTTCGCGGGCGGCGCGCTTGCCGTGCGGGCCGCAGGGGTGATCTTGTTCGCGCCACGCGGCTGATAAGCTGGTTACGTTGTAGCGATGACCAGCGTGTCCGGCCTCATGCCGCACGCCAGCCGAGCAGGCGCAGGGCATTGGCCGTCACCAGCACCGTCGCGCCGGTATCGGCCAGGATCGCCGGCCACAGCCCGGTGATGCCGATCAGGGTGGTGACCAGGAACACGGCCTTCAGCCCCAGCGCGATGGTGATGTTCTGGCGGATGTTGGCCATCGTCGCTCTCGACAGCTGCACCATGCCGGCAATGTCGGAAACGCGGCCGTGCAGGACCGCTGCATCGGCGGTCTCCAGCGCGACGTCGGTGCCGCCGCCCATGGCGATGCCGATGTCAGCCGCAGCAAGCGCGGGCGCGTCGTTGATGCCGTCGCCGACTTTGGCCACCACGAGGCCGGATTTCTGCAGCTCGCCGACGATACGCTGCTTGTCCTCGGGAAGGAGCTCGGCTCTGACCTTGATCCCTAGCTGCTGACCAACCGCCTTGGCCGTGCGGGCGTTGTCGCCGGTGAGCATCACGGTTTGCATACCCGCGTCTGAGAGCGCTTTCAGTCCTTGGGCAGCGTCGGGCCGCGGCTCGTCGCGCATGGCGATTGCGCCTGCGGGTTCATTGCCGACCACCAGCACCGAGACGGTCTTGCCGGCGTCGTTAAGGGAACGTATCTCGGCCTGTTGCTCGGGGCTGAGCGGAGCACGCTCCTCTGCCGCCGCCGGCGAACCCAGAAACACCTCGGCGCCGTCAATGGTCGCGACCACGCCCTTGCCGCCGATCGCCTTCGCCTGCGAGGAGGCCGGTGCCGCGACCCTGGCTTGCTGGGCTTTGCCGAGAATGGCTAGGGCCAGCGGGTGGCTCGACCCCGCCTCGAGGGCGGCGGCGAGCTGCAGGATCTCCTGCTCGTTGCGTCCGAACGGAATGATGTCGGTGACCTGGGGCTTGCCGGCGGTGAGCGTCCCGGTCTTGTCCAGCGCCACGGCGGTGATCTGGCCGAGTCGCTCGAGAACCGCGCCGCCCTTCATCAGCAAACCGCGCCGGGCACCGGCGGACAGCGCCGCGGCGATCGCCGCCGGCACGGAAATCACCAGCGCGCACGGGCAGCCGATCAACAGCAGCGCCAGGCCCTTGTAGATCCACTCGTACCAGTCGCCGCCGAACGCCAGCGGGGGGACCACGGCAACCAGCGCGCCGATCGCCACGACGCCGGGCGTGTACCAGCGCGAGAAGCGGTCGATGAACCGCTCCGTCGGCGCCTTGCTCTCCTGCGCCTCCTCGACCAGCTTCACCACGCGGGCGATCGTGTTGTCGGCCGCGGCCGCGGTCACGCGAACGCGCAGCACGCCGTCGCCGTTGATGGTGCCGGCGAGCGCGCTGTCGCCGGTTTGCTTGCGGACCGGCACGCTTTCGCCAGTGACCGGAGACTCGTCGATGGCGCTGCTGCCCTCGATGATCTCGCCGTCCGCCGGGACCCGGTCGCCAGGCCGCACCACGATGACCGCACCGACCGACAGGGTGTCGGCTTGGACCTCGCGGGTCTGTCCGTTCTCCTCGAGCCGGGCGGTCTTCGGAACCAGCTGCGTCAGGGACTGGATGCTGGCGCGGGCGCGGCCTGCGGCGACCCCTTCCAGCAGCTCGCCGATCAGAAAGAGGAGCACCACGGTCGCGGCTTCCTCGGCCGCACCGATGATCACCGCACCGATTGCGGCTATGGTCATCAGCATCTCGATCGAGAACGGCGTGCCGAAGCGGGCCGCCACCACGGCGCGCCAGGCGATCGGCAGCAGGCCGACCAGCATCGCCACGGTAAAGGCATACACGTCGAGCGACGGAACGGCCCGGCCGACGGCCCATGCGGCCGCCAGGGCCACTCCGCTCAGGATCGTCAGAATGCCCTTGCGCGAGCGCCACCAGGGGCCGCTGGTGGGCCCGTGGTCGTGGCCGTGCAGCCCGGCCGCCGCCTGCCCCGCCGCCTGGTCATGGCGATGGTCGTGATCATGCTCTTGGCCGTGTCCGTGATGATCATGCGCGTGGTTCGGTGTTGATGGCTTGTCTCGGCTTGGCGCATCGCTCTGCGCATTCGTTCCGGCCGCGCGGGCGGGATATCCGAGGCTGGTCACACGCTGCGCGATTGCATCGAGGTCCGTGTCCTGGCCGTGGGTCACCTGCAGCGTGCCGGCGGTCACCGAAACGTCGGCCGCGCTGACCCCCTTCACGCCCTGGACCGCCTTGCTGACCTTGGCCGCGCAGCTCGCGCAGTCCATGCCGTCAACGCGAAAGCGAGTGGTGATGGATTCTGTCATTGGGAGGTCTTTCCGAGCTGTTTGCCCAGTGCTACATCCTCTAGCCACTAGAGGAGCAAGCCCAAAAAATGCGCGAAGTATCGATCGGCGAGGCGGCGCGTGCGAGCGGCGTCAAGGTGCCGACAATCCGCTATTACGAACAGATCGGCCTGCTGCCCGCGCCGGTACGCCGGGACAACAATCGGCGGCTTTACACCGCGGCCTATCTCAAGCGTCTGGCGTTCATCCGGCATGCCCGCGAGCTGGGGTTCGAAATTGATGCGATCCGTACCCTGCTCGAGTTGCAGGATCACCCGCAGCAGTCCTGCGCGGCCGCGGATGCGACGGCGAGGGTTCATCTTGCCGAGGTGGAACGGCGGATTGGTAGCCTCCAGGCACTCCGTGACGAACTGCAACGCATGATCGACGGCTGCTCGCATGGCAAGGTCGCCGAGTGCCGGGTCATTGAGACCCTGGCCGATACCAGCCATCGACACGGCCGATTGGTTTGAGGACCAGACTTCACGTTGACGATGATGCCGGCGGTGGGCGCGAACACTTGTTGGGCCGATGGCGCCGAGCTACGCCGGGATGCTGGCCGGCTGGGCGCTAGGTCGTTCTGGCGGCGGCGGCGGCGGTGTTCGCCTAAGGTGACGCTTCCCCGTATCGCCCCGAACGAAGTCTACCGCTCGGACAGGCGGAATCGTTCATGGCAGCTTGAGCAGCTCCGACCGACTTCCCGGAACGGTGCCCTCATGCTCTCGGCATCTCCAGTTTCGGCGGCGACGATGAGAGATTTGACCGCCGCATCGAACCGCGTCATTTCCGCGTCGAAGCCGTCCCTATTTTCCCAGACGGCCGGCGATGCCCGACTGTGGTGGTCACTGGTTCCTGTAGGGAACTGCTCGCTGGCGATGTGACAGTTCTGGTGAAGTGCCCTGGCCGCGGCGAGCGCAGCGCCGGCATTGAACTCCCGGCGCCCGTCGAGACTCTCGCCGATCGCTTTCATGCTTTTGGCCATTTCCGCCATGACGGTCATACGCGCGGCGATTATTCCGGTCGCACCTTCATGCCCGATGGCCGCTTCTCCCAGAAATATCGCCAGCGGAATTGCCATAATCCCCGCGATCAATGTCGCGCGGGTCCGTTGCCGCGAACTGCCGCGCTTCATATTTTCACCAGCATGGCGGTGACATACATGAAAGCAGCCCCAGTGGTGAGTCCAGCGATCGTCGCCGTGGATGTCAGCGCCGACTTCCCCCTTCCATCCGATCGCATGAGATAGGCTGTGACTTCGACGATGACCTGCAGGATCGCGCCGGCGCCGACGGCCAGCGCAAGCGCTGACCACTGCGGCGCATAGGCAAGGCTGCCCAGCCACAGGCCGATCACCGCCGGGCCGCCGGCAAGCAGCGCCAGCGCGGCGAATATCCAGATGGGGGGCTGCTTCTTCAGCAGCGGCGCGGAAATGCCGATGCCCTCGGTGATGTTGTGGAGCATGAAGCCGAAGACCAGGAAGCTTCCCAATCCAGCCGCGCCGGCGGCAAAGGCCGCGCCGATGGCCAGCCCTTCGCCAAGATTGTGAAGGCCGATGCCGAGCGAAATGAAACCGGCGAGGGACAGCCCGGTGGGCGCGCCGCCGCGCCGGCCGGCAGCCATCAGCAGCAGGAACGAGGCGGCGGCGGCAAGCACCACCATTGCCTGCCCCTGAAACAGTGCCGCGGCTTTGCCGGCAAGTTCGAAGGCTTCCGCCGTTGCATCAACCGCCAGGAATGCCAGCAGGCCGACGGTCAAAGCGAGGAGGAAATTCATGCCGTTGCGGCCGACGCCGCGCAGGGCGGGATAAAACATCATGCCGATGACGACAGGCACGAGCCCGACAAACAGCCCCAGCATCGCCTGCGGGACGAGGCTTGTCGCATCCCGCGTCGGGGTCGGGACCGCCACGGCGATCGTGTGTCCGAAGGTGACGCCGGTGTTGGTGACGATAGTGATCGCGTGAGCCTCTCCAAGCGTCCAGGGGTAGGGTAAGTGCAGCCATGCCGTGGCGCCGCGGGCGAGCGGTCCGGCAGGCTCCTGGGTGAACTGCCAGTAGGCATCGTCGACCTGGACCTGGGCGATGCTCATCGGCTGGGAGCCGCCGGCACGCACCAGAACGTCGATGCCATTCGACGAAAGGATTATCCGCTCAAAGGCGAGATTCTCGACCGGAGGAGCGCCGTTGCTGAAACTCTTCAGCGGATCGGCGGTGATCAGCCAGGCAATCGCCAGGCCGAGAGCGGCAATTGGCAGGATCAACCACAACAGGGCGAGGCGCGACTTTCTTTCCGTAACCGGGGTCGCGTCGGCGGTGGCGATTTGGGTAGCCTCGTTCATGCGACTTCATCCGTGACGTCGAACATGCCAGACCAGCCGAGTTCGGTGAATTCCGACTGGTGGGCGTGGAACATGTACAGGCCCGGTTCATGATCCTTGTAGGTGAATTCGATGATTCCGCGCTGCCCCTGGCACTGCATGATCAGGTCGACCGTCTTCAGGGTCGGGGTGAGCGTTGTTCCCTGGTCGAAATAGTCGAAGAAGTTTGCGTGTAGGTGGATGGAGTTGATCGGGTCGAACTCGACGACATTGACCAGATAGATGCGGACCGGCCTGTCGCGCACCACCCGGATCGGCCGCTTGGCGTAGGCATGTGCGACCGTGTTTACGGCGTAGACTTCGTTCTCGTTGTCGAAATTGGTGTCGAAGGCATTCATCACCATGGCGAACTCCTGCCATTGCGCGTTCTCGGGCGTACCGAGCAGGCGGGAGCGGGCTACCTCTTCATGTTCCGGGTGACGAGCCGGGTCGGGGTCGATCACAAAAAGCCCGTACATGCCCTTGTGGATGTGCCGTTTGAGCGGCAAGGCATGGCAGTGATAGAGGTGGCAGCCAAACGGCCGCGCGTCGAATTCGTAGACGAACTCATCGCCCGGGTCGATCATTCCGGCCCCCGGCACGCCATCCATGCGGGCTGAATGAATGCCGTGGAAGTGCATGGAATGCGGGTGCGAGCCGAGGTTCCTGAAGACGATGCGGAGCACGTCGCCCTCGGTTGCCCTGAACGAAGGGCCCGGCACTCTGCCATTGTAGGTCCAGGCCGGAAACATCACGCCAGGGGCGATCTCGATTTCCTTGTCGAGCGCCTCCACTTCGAAAGTGCGCAGGACGCGCCCATCCGGAAGGCGCGATACGGTCCCTGTATCCCAGTCCGTCAGCAGGTTCGTGGGCTCAAAGCCGTTTCGGGTATCGTCGACGTCGCCCACGGTAATCATGGCGCCATGGGCCGCACGATGGTCCTGTGGGGCGGAAGCGAGCGGCGATCCGGGAGCGTGACCGGAATGCCCGGATTGCGCGAGCGATCCGCCGGCGCAGATCACGCTGCCGCCGGCAGCCGACAAGCCTCCCCAGAGCAGACCACGCCGGCTGATCTTGTTACGGACCCAAGCAACGATCTCAGTCATCGTCGACCACATGCAAATGCGAATGATTTGCAATAGCATTGAATGTTTGTCTTGGCAATCGGATTGGAGACGCCAAAAGGTTCCGTTCGAGAGCGGCCGCTAATCCATGGACCATACCGGAGGCGTGATCGTCATGGCCGCGGACGGCCCGCTTCGCGGGCACGCTCGACATGCAAACAGCCGCGCGACACCGGGCTCGTTACGCTGCGGCGGCTCGTCAATGCCTGATGGGCAGCTGGGCCTGGTAATCGGCAGCGGACAGCGGGCCTTGTCGCTGGATACCATCTCAGGCGTGCGGGGCTGGAGTTCCTGATCCTGGAAGCCATGCCGCGTCGGGAACAGCTGACGGAACCACTACGCTCGGTCATCCTGTTTACACCGCATGTCTTCAGCCAATTGCCGGGCCTCGCGCTCCCCGACGATCCGGATGGCTACCCCGCCTCTGGGCCTGGTGGAATGGCATCACCCCCCTCCCCACTTTCCTCTTGATGCTGAAGCGGATGGCTCCCGTATTTGAGACCGCAAACTGTCAAGGGCCAGCATCGAATCAGGCTGCTTGGGCTAATGTCCGCGTCCTTGTCGGCCGAAAGCTGCCGGTTCCGCAATCGGCCGCATTGCCGTTGCTGAGCGTCTTCTGCGCGGCGCCGCGTAAAACAGCTACAAGATGCTGCCTGACGCATCCGGAGGAGACAGCGACTCGATGATCCGGCAGTCGGCGACGACGCCGCAGCCGCACTGGTCGATCATCCGGTCGAGTTCCTTCTTCAGCGACTGCAGGTCGACGATCTTCCGCTCGACCTCCCGTCGATGCTCCTTAGCGATTTCGTCGACGGCGGAGCACGAGCGGTCCCGATCGTCGGAGAGCGCCAAGAGCGCCCGGATCTGGTCGAGCGAGAACCCCAGATCGCGGGCGCGCCGGATGAAGCTCAGTCGGTTGAGGTGCGCCCGGTCGTAGGAGCGGTAGTTGCCTTCGGTGCGGGTGGGCTTCGGCAGCAGCCCCGACTTCTCGTAGAAGCGGACGGTTTCGACCTTGGTACCGGTCTCGCGGGCCAAGTGGCCGATCGTCATAATGTTCGGATTCATCGCTTGACCCTGTAGTGACTACAGCCCCTAGCTAGTGCGTCACGTCGAGAATGTCGAGGTGACGCAAATGGCTGCCGCAAGCCAGCTGAAGCTGCAGATCGAGGGCATGGACTGCGCGTCCTGCGCGATGAAGATCGAGACCGCAATGCAGCGGCTGCCCGGCGTGAGCGATGTCAATGTCAGCTACCAGGCCGGGACGCTGACGTTGCAGGTCGATGAAGACCGGACGCAGCGGCGCGTGATCGAGGACAAGGTTCGCGCGCTCGGATATCAACCCGTCGGCCAAGTTCCCAAGACGACATCCGCACTGCCGACGAAACGGACAAGGGAGCCATGGTGGCGCGGAACGAAGGCGCGTCTCGTCTTCGTGACCGGCGCGCTGTTCGCAGCTGCCTTTGTTGCGGCTTGGGCGCTGCCGCAGTGGGATATTTGGCTCTTCGCTGCTGCCGCACTGGTCAGCGTCGTGCCGTTCGCGCGCCGTGCGATCGCCGGGGCGCTAGAAGGCTCACCCTTCTCGATCGAGACGCTGATGTCCGTCGCGGCGCTAGGCGCCGTGGCCATCGGCGAGGCAGAAGAAGCGGCCGTGGTCATTTTCCTCTTCGCTGTCGGTGAACTCCTGGAGACCGTCGCGGCGGGACGGGCGCGGGCGGGCATCGAGGCGCTGATCGACCTCGTGCCGCGCACCGCGCTGCGAATGACTTCGGGTTCGACCGAAACCGTGTCCGTCGAAGATCTCGCCATCGACGACCGCGTCGTGGTTCGCCCCGGAGACAGGATCCCATCCGACGGCGTCGTCGAGGAAGGCTCGTCCGAAGTGAACGAAGCGCCCGTCACGGGCGAGTCCGTCCCGGTCCTCAAGGAGGCCGGGGCGAAGGTCTACGCGGGATCGATCAACGCCAACGGCGAACTGCGCGTCAGGATCACCCATGTGGCGGCCGACAACACGATCGCGCGGATTATCCACATGGTCGAAGAGGCGCAGGAATCGAAGGCTCCGACCGCGCGTATGATCGACCGCTTCTCGCGCTTGTATACGCCCGGCGCAATGGCGGTCGCGGCCCTCATCATCGTCGTACCGCCAATCTTCTTCGGCGGCGACTGGATGACCTGGATATACCGTGGCCTCGCGACGCTGCTGATCGCCTGCCCGTGCGCGCTGGTGATCTCGACCCCGGCGGCCATCGCGTCGGGCCTCGCCGCCGGGGCGCGGCACGGCCTCTTGATCAAGGGCGGCGCTGCACTCGAGACGCTCGGCAAGGTCGCGACCGTGGCGTTCGACAAGACGGGCACGCTGACCCGCGGCCATCCCAAAGTCACCGACGTGGTCGCCGTCGTCGGCGCCGAGGACGACGTCTTGGCCAAGGCGGCCGCCGTCGAGAGGAACGTCAGCCATCCGCTGGGCGTGGCGATCGTCGAGGCTGCCAAGGAGCGTGCGCTCGAACTTCCGGCGACCTTCGGCGGCGGGATCGCGGTTCCGGGCAAGGCGGTCACCGCGCGGCTCAAGTCCGGCTTTGCATCCGTCGGGTCGCCCCGCCATGCCGCCGAGGAGACGGAAGTACCTGCCGACGTGCGGGACCGCATCGAGGCGCTGGAAGGCGAGGGCAAGACGGTCGTCGTCCTCATGGCAGGCAAGACGGTCGAGGGGCTGATCGCGCTGCGGGACGAGCCGCGGGACGACGCGGCGGAAGGCGTACGGCGGCTGAAGGACCGCGGCGTGGCCGTCGTGATGCTCTCCGGCGACAACCAGCGCACGGCCAACGCCATCGCGGCCGGGCTGGGCGTGGAAGCCCGCGGCGAACTGCTGCCCGACGCGAAGCTCGCCGAGATCGGCAGGCTGAAGGAGGCCGGCCCGATCGCGATGGTCGGCGACGGCATCAACGACGCACCCGCGCTCGCTGCCGCCTCGGTCGGCATCGCCATGGGTGGCGGCACCGACGTGGCGCTGGAGACCGCGGACGCGGCTCTGCTCAGGGACCGGGTGGAAGGCGTGGCTGATCTGGTCGCTTTGTCGCAGGCGACGCTCGGCAACATCTGGCAGAACGTCGCGCTGGCGCTGGGACTGAAGGCCGTGTTCCTCGCCACCACCCTCTTCGGCGTGACGACGCTCTGGATGGCGATCCTCGCCGACACCGGAGCCACCGTGCTCGTCACCGCCAACGCTCTCAGGCTGCTGGCCTATCGGCCATCGAAGTAACTGGAAGGACATCGACGTGTTTCGCAGAACCGCGGCGGCACTTGCCGCCCTTATCGCCCTCATGGCTCCCTCGGTTGCCCATGAGTTCAAGGCCGGAATGATCGAGATTGGCCATCCCTGGTCGCGGCCGACGCCGCCATCGGCCCCTGTTGCCAGCGGCTACATGACATTGACGAACTCGGGCGCGGAGGCCGACCGCCTGGTTGAAATATCTTCCCCCCTTTCGGAGCGGGCCGAGATCCATCGCTCCGCGATCGAGAGCGGCGTGGCCAGCATGCGGCCTGTCGAGGGCCTTCCGCTGGAACCCGGAACGACCGTCGATTTCGCGGCCGAGAAGCTGCACGTCATGTTCATCGGGCCGGAGCGGCAGCTAAAGGACGGCGAGCGGTTCCCGGCCACCCTCGTGTTCGAGAAGGCGGGCGCAGTCGAGGTCGAGTTTGTCGTCCAGCGCAGGGCGGACGAGGCGGCTCCTGAGGACCACTCTGGGCATGGAGGGTCCAATTGAGCGGCCTGAGAATGTTCCGGATCGCCGCCTGGGCTGCCGTCGCCGTGCTGGCAGGCTTGCTGATCGGCTTCGGCGGCCTGCTGCCGGGGACCGGGTTGCCCGAACCCGTCGAGACGGGAACGGCCCGCGTCGGCGGCCCATTCGAACTGAGCTCGCATAAGGGCGACACCGTCGACAACGCCAAGCTGGCGGGCAAGCCCTACCTCGTCTTCTTCGGATTCACCCATTGCCCGGACATCTGCCCGACGACGCTCTATGAGCTCACCGACCTGATGGCCGACCTCGGTCCCGCTTCTGACCGCATCACCCCGTTATTCATCACGGTCGACCCGGAACGCGACACGCAATCGGTGCTGGCGGAATACATGACCGCCTTCGACGGGCGCATCATAGCCCTCCGAGGCGACAAGGCGGCGACGGACGCGGCGGTGAAGGCATTCGCCGCCCACTACCGCAAGGTTCCGACCGACGACGGTGGCTACACGATGGACCACACCGCCGGCGTGATCCTCATGGACGGCGAGGGCCGCTTCGCGGGAACCCTCGACCTGCACGAGCCGCGCGAGACCGTGCTGGCTAAGCTCAGGCGGCTCGCCGATGCCTGACCCAATTCTGGATGTCCTCGTCGTCGGCGCTGGCCAGGCAGGGCTTGCCGCCGGCTATCACCTGAAGCAGGCCGGCTTGGAGTTCCTCATCGTCGAGGCGGCGCAGCGCATCGGCGACAGCTGGCGCAGGCGGTACGATTCCCTGACGCTGTTCACGCCACGGGCTTTCAGCCAGCTCCCCGGGTTGAAGCTCTCTGGCGATCCGGGGGGGTATCCCACACGGGACGAGTTCGCCGACTATCTCGAAGCCTACGCCGCAGCGTTCGCGCTGCCTGTCCTGACCAGCGCATGCGTCTCCCGGCTCGTCTCCGAGGGCACCGGGTTCCGCGCCCGGCTCTCGGACGGAACCGAAGTCTGCGCGAGCGCAGTCATCGTCGCGACGGGCGGCTTCCAGGTGCCCGTGAAGCCCGCCATCGCATCAGGCTTCGATGGATCGATAGTCCAGCTCGATCCCGAGTCCTACCGCGGGCCGGACAGCGTCCCCGCGGGCCGCGTGCTGGTCGTCGGCGACGGCGCATCGGGGCGCGACATAGCGGTGGAACTGGCAGCCACGCGAGAGACCTTGCTGGCCGCCGGGAAGCACCGCAAGCTCTTTCCCGAGCGCATCATGGGAAGGAGCGTCTGGTGGTGGCTGCGAAGCCTCGGCCTGATGCGCGTCAGGGCCGAGTCCTTCCTGGGCCGGATCATGCGGAAGGCCGACCCGTTTCCCGACAGGGGGCGGAGCCTGGCGGCACTGGCCGCAGCGGGCGTCGCCATGGCCCCGCGTCTCGTCAAGGCCGAAGGCAGGACCGCCACCTTCGCGGACGGCAGCAGCGCCGAGGTGGCGGCCGTCGTCTGGGCGATCGGCTACTCCGACGACTTCGGATGGCTCGACGTGCCGGGGACGAAGGACGGGCGGGGATCGCCGATCCATGACGGTGGCATCTCTCCCGTGCCCGGCCTCTACTTCCTGGGACGCCCTTGGCAGCGCAACCGGGCTTCGGCACTGGTCATGGGCGTCGGCGACGATGCGCGGGAGATCGTCAGACGGATTGCCAAGCCCGATTCGGGATGATCGCTACTGCGTCTGCGCGCCGTCCGCGGCCTTCACCTCGGCTGCCACGAGATCATGGAGCTGCTGCGGACCGAACGATGACAATGGCTTGCCGTTGACGAAAAAGGTGGGCGTGCCCTGTAGCCCGACCGCCTTCATGTCTTCGATGTCCTTGTTGAGCACGGCGACCACGGACGGGGCTTTCGCGTCGCCGCGGGCCTTCGCGACATCCAGCCCCGCTTCCCCCGCAAAACGCCAGGCGGCTTCGACATCGGGAGCGCCGTGGACCGCCCAGTTCGGCTGCTCGAAGAACAGCTTCTCGAGAACGGCAACGAACTTGTCCTGAACGCGGGCGGCTTCGAGAATTCGCACTGCCTCGTCGGAGCCTTCGTGCAGCGGCGCGTAGCGGATCACCAGCCTCGTCTTCTCCGGGTAGGCAGCCAGGATCTGCTTCACGATCGGGTAGAACGCACGGCACGCCTCGCAGGACGGATCAAGGAATTCGACGATCGTTACCGGCGCGTCGGCCGGACCTATCACCGGGGAATGGGGCCGAACGAGGGTATTTTCCCCTTCCGGGGCGGCTGGCGCGCGGCCTCCCGGATAGTACGCCGCGGCGGCAGCGAAGCCGGCGGCTGCAAGGGCGACCGTCCCGATGACGACAGTGCGGCGATTCATGGCGCGGACCTCCGGCGCGAGAGAAGGAGCAGGATAATGATGGCGCTGAACGCGCCGAGCGACAGCGCCGGCAGCGGCATGCCCAGGATCGTCATGTCGGCGCTGGAGCAGGACGGGCCGGTTGCCGTGCAGGGCTGGATCCGGTCCGGGATGATCCCGGCGTAGAGAAGCGTGTGAAACCCGGCGACCAGCCAACCGCCGACCGCAAGCGCGATGCCATACACCGCTATATGCGTTTCTGAGCGGAGGGCAGCCAGGCCAAGCACGACCGCCAGCGGGAACATGAAGGCGCGCTGGAACCAGCAGAGATTGCAGGGAACCTGACCCATCACCTCGCCGACGAAAAGCACGGAGAGACTGGCGGCCAGCGCGATCGCGAAGGCCGCGAACAGCGGCGGCCATGATCCTTCGCGGGTGACGTCGCTCATCCGATGCTCCCGAATGCGGGAAAGGTTTCGAGGAGCCAGAACGCGAAGCGCGTCATCTGTCCGGTCATCATCGCGACGCCCATCACGATCATGATGCCGCCTGCGCCGACCTGCAGGTATCGGCCTGCCCTCCGCATGCGTGGCAAGCTTCCCATCAGTGTCTGGGTGAAGAGGGCGGCAAGCACGAACGGCACGCCGAGGCCGAGCGAATAGAGCGACAGCAGCACGATGCCGTCAGCTGCGGTGGCGGAGACGGCGCTGACCGTGAGGATCGCCCCGAGGATCGGACCGATGCAAGGCGTCCATCCGAAGGCGAACGCAAGGCCCAGCAGATAAGCCCCGAGCGGTCCGCCGCTGGGAATCCTGCCGTGGTAGCGCAGGTCGTTCTGCATCCACGGAATGCGCACCAACCCGGCGGTGACGAGGCCGAACGCGACGATGATCGCGCCGCCGACGATCCCGGCCTCGTAGCTGTAGGCGCGCAGCAGGCGGCTGAATACCGTCGCGCTCGCGCCCAAGCCAACAAAGACCGTCGAGAACCCCAGCACGAAGGCCAGGCTCAGGAGCATGACCGCCGCCCGGTGGCGTGTTGCCGCGCCCGCCCGGCCAGCGATGAACGAGACATATCCTGGAACAAGCGGCAGCACGCAGGGCGACAGGAACGAAACCGCTCCCGCCGCGACTGCCGTCACAATGCCGATGTTGGATATCTCGAAGTTCATTCTAGCGGCAACGTGCACCCTGAAGCGGCTACAGGGTCAAGCCATTGCCGGGCATTAACTTCATCGCGTTTGGCCTGTAACGATGCCGATCCAGCCATCTCAGACCCAAGCGCAACCGCGTATGCGACATGACCATTTTTGCGACGATCACGTCACAATGCCAATCTCTGGATCGTCTAGAACCGGCTGGCTCACACGCACAGGCAGTGTTCCGGTGATGCGGCTCTCACGCTGACGATCTACCCTGGACTAGTCATCGGTCATGGTAGGGGCGGCCATGACACCGAATTGCTTGCGTGTGTCATGAAGCGCTGCAACAAGTGCTTGTGTTTGCGCAGATTTCAATCGCTCCTTTGCGGTGAGGATGAGGGCCCTAAACGCGATCCTCGGATGGAATGGGCGAGCGACCAAGCCACGCTGTTCGAATTTGCTGGCCCTGAAGGTCATGGAGTTGGCAATTCCAACACCAACGCCTTCAAGCGCCAAATTGCACACCACTTCGGAATATTGCGTTTCGACCACCGTGCGCGTCTGCATGTCGGCTTCTGCGAAAATACGCTCGATCCGCCTGCGGACGGTGTCATCCGGTGAAAGAGCAATGAACGGCTCGCTGACGAGGTCTGTGGGCGAAACAGTTTGGCGGCTGGACAAGCGATGGCCTGCCGGCATGACGCACACGGCGGGCGCCGACATGAAGGGCTGCGTAGATACGCGCGACACGTCGATTTCGTCGGCAGCCAGCCCGACATCTGCCTGCCCGGAGGCGACCATGTCGCGCACCGCGTTTGAACCTGCGATTAGGAGCGTCACGTGTCCTGACCGGTCCTTGGCTCGATATCGCTGGATCGCTTTGGGTGCGAAGGACAGACCGAGCGCGGGGTAGCAGGCCAGCCGAAGCCCACCGGCGCCGAATTCGCGGATCATCGCGGCGCGGGCGCGCAGCTGGTCGAGGCCAACAAAAGCGCGCTGGACTTCCTCGTGCAGGCTCAACGCCTCAGGCGTCGGCACAAGACGTCCGCCAACCTGGCGGAACAAGGTCAGCCTTGTGGATCTGGCAAGGCGACCAATGGCGCGGCTGACCGCCGGCTGGCTGATGCCCAGGAAGTCGGCGGCGCGATTTGTGCTGCCCATCCGCATGACGGCGTCGAACGCCTCAAGCTCTCCCAGATGCATGATAACACCAGCGCATAATGTACCCCGCACGGCAGCATTATCGCACATAGGTGCGCTGGGCTACACCTGCATGCAGGAGATTGACCTTGAAGACAGAAACCAGATTGCTGCGTGCCGAGCCGGCAAGCGACGCGGGCTTCGCCAGCCTTGCCGTTCCGGTGACGCGGGCTTCGACCATCGTCTTTCCCACGTCCGACGCCTTCGAGCGGCGTTATGAGCAGTTCTACGATGGCTACACCTACGGGCTCTACGGCACACCGACCAGCCGCACGCTGGAGGCGCGCATTTCCGAATTGTATGCGGCGGAGCATTGCCTGTGCCTGCCTTCCGGGCAGTCTGCGACGGTCCTTGCTCTCAGTGCGCTCCTGAAAGCCGGAGACCGCGTCCTGGTGGCGGCTTCTGCCTACGGGTCGACGCGCACATTCTGCACGGACATGCTTGCTGCGTTTGGCGTCGAGGTTGTGCTCTACGACCCGACCATCGCCTCCGGCATAGGGGCCCTGATTGACGATCGCACTCGGGTGGTCGTGGTCGAGTCCCCGGGCTCGAACACGATGGAGATCCAGGACATTCCCACCATCGTTCAAGCGGCGCATGCGTTGGGAGCGCGCGTGCTGGCCGATAACACCTGGGCATCCGCGCTCCACTGCAACCCGCTCGACCTGGGCGCGGACATGGTCATGGAGGCGCTGTCCAAGCACGCGGGGGGGCATGCGGATGTGCTCATCGGTGCTCTCGTGACCCGCAACGAGGCGCTCTTCCGTCGCATGAAGGACGTCAGCCGCCTGATGGGGCTGGGGGTATCGGCCGACGATGCGAGCCTGGCCTTGCGTGGCCTTCAGACGATGCCGCTCCGGATGGAGCGGGAAGGGGTCTCGGCGCTGACCCTGGCGCATTGGCTCATCGGGCGTCCGGAAATAGCACGGGTGCTGCATCCAGCCCTGCCCGGCGATCCCGGGCATCATCTCTGGAAACGCGATTTCCGCGGAGCGAGCGGCCTCTTCTCCGTAGAACTGGCGGTCCCTTATCAGAACAGCACTTCCTCATTCGTGGACGCTTTGCGGATTTTCCGCATTGGCGCGAGCTGGGGCAGCACCCACAGCATCGTCACACCTCAGGTCCCGTTCAGATCAAACGGCGGACCTGGCTCCACGTCGAGAAAACTCATCCGTTTCTCGATCGGGCTCGAACCCGTCGAGGATCTGCAGGCGGACATCGAGGCGGCTCTGGCAGTCTTGTCCGCCGGTACCACGCACAGCGTGCGCAAACATGCCGTTGATCAGAGGGAACTACAGAAAGAGGAGCGATGACGCAGATGAAACTTGCAATTCAGTTTGCCGCCGCCGCGGCATTGGTCGTGATCGGGGCCGGGTCGGCGAATGCGCAATCCATCACGGACAAGGTGCGTGAACGCGGTTATGTCAGCTGCGGCGCCAGTCAGGGGGTGCCCGGGCTTTCCCGTCCCGACGACAAGGGAGTCTGGACCGGGTTCGACGTCGACAGCTGCCGCGCGGTCGCCGCCGCCTTCTTCGGAGACAGCCAGAAGGCCCAGTTCGTGCCGCTGAACGCCGCCCAGCGGATACCGGCCGTCCAGACGGGCGAGGTCGACGTATTATCTCGCACCACGACCTGGACGTATAGCCGCGACGTCGCTGTCCGGTTTGTTGCCATCAATCTCGTGGACGGGGACGCGATCATGCTGCGCAAGTCGCTGAACGTCGAGACCGCAGCCAATCTCGACGGGCTGACCATTTGCCTTCAGGGCGGTGGCAGCCTGGTGGAGAATGCACTCGACATCATTGAGCAGAGCAATCAGGTTAAGGTCGAGCGCGTCTATTTCGATTCCACCATCCTGGCGCGCGACGCCTATTTCGGTGGGCGGTGTGACGGCTACATGAGCGACGGTTTCGCGATCGCTGGACAGCGAGCGACTGTTGCCGGCAATCCCGATGAGCACGCGATCTTCCAGAGCGGTGCGACGACGGAGCCGCTCGCTCTGGCCATACCTCGTGGCGACGACCGCTGGTTCGATATCGTCCGCTACGCGTTCAATGCCATGGTGTGGGCGGAAGAGCGCGGCATCACATCGCAGAATGTCGATGAAATCGCCGCAAGTGCGACGGACGACGAAACCCGCAAGGCGCTTGGTGTGGAACCGGGCATCGGCGAGCCTCTCAAGCTCGACGACAAATGGATCTACAACGTGATCAAGCAAGTCGGCAACTATGGCGAGGTCTTCGCGCGCAATCTCGGCGAGGACAGCCCCTTGAAGGCCGAACGCCGCCTCAACGCGCTGCCGCGCGACGGTGGAATACTGTTCCCCATCCCGTTCAAGTGACCGCGGACGGCCGTCCGGCGAAGGTCGGGCGGCCATATGGGCAAGGAGGCAGAGATGCTGCAGGATGCTCGAATTCGGGCGATCGTGGTTCAGGCCGCTTTGTTGGCAGGCCTCGCCGCTCTCGGGTTCGTGCTTCTCACGGCCACGATGCGAAACCTCGAGCTTCGCGGAATTCCGCTCGGTTTCGGGTTTCTCTGGCGGCCGGCAAACTTCCAGATCGCCGAAACGATCCTGCCTTATTCGGCTTCCGATCCGAACTGGTGGGCCGCCATCGTCGGCCTGTCAAACAGCCTGTTCATCTCCGTCCTTGTCATCCTGCTGGCCAGCCTGATCGGCCTGTTCATCGGCATTGGCCGCCTGAGCAGCAACCCGCTGGTGAGCGGCCTGTGCCGTGTCTGGGTGGAGGTGGCGCGAAACACGCCGCTGCTTGTCCTGCTGATCTTCAACTACGCGCTGTGGTGGGAGATCCTGCCGCTCGCCACGGCGGCATGGAAGCTCGCGCCCGGCACGCACATCTCGGTGCGAGGCCTCTCGATGCCGGCGCTCATCTGGTCCGCTTCGGCGCTTGCACCGGTGGCGTTCCTTGGCACGAGTGCCGCCGTTCTCCTGATGGCTTCCCATGCCGCGCGGCGGCGCCACGTCGAGACAGGTTTCCGCCCCGCCTACGTACGTTCGGCGTGGCTGCTCATTGCGGTGGGCGCCGGCATCTTTCTGTTCGCCTATCGTGACGCCGCTTCTCTGGACATCCCTGAATTCCGCCGAGCGAACTTTGCAGGCGGCTGGTCGCTGACGCCGGAACTGACCACGATCCTGATCGGGCTCACCTTTTACACCGCCGGCTTTATCGGCGAGATCGTGCGCGGCGGCATTCTGGCCGTTCGCAAAGGGCAGTGGGAGGCGGCGACGGCGCTGGGGCTGTCGCGAGGCCAGACTTACCGGCTCGTGGTCGTGCCGCTGGCGTTGCGCAGCATCGTTCCGCCGCTGAACAGCCAGTACATCAACGTGGTCAAGAACTCCACTCTGGCAATCGTCGTCGGCTACCAGGATTTCATGACGGTCGTCAGCACCATGATCAACAAGACCAGCCATGCGATCGAAGGCGTCGCCATCATCCTCGGGGTCTTTCTAGCCGTGAACCTGGCATTGTCCGCGCTGCTCAACGCCTACAATCGGCGCATTGCCATCGTGGAGCGCTGAAACATGGCCGATACAGCGTCCAATACGATCGCGCGTGCCGCCGGGCCCGACATGCGCTCACTGCTTCGTCGTCTCGCGCCGTTCTTCGGCACGCCGCTGAATGCCGCGCTTACCCTGGTTCTGCTTTGGCTGATGGCCCGACTCGGGTGGCTGCTCCTGGACTGGGCAGTCCTCAAGGCGGCCATATTCCCTGCGGAACCGGAAACCTGCGCGGCCACGACCGGAGCCTGCTGGAGCTTCGTGATCGCCAAGTCCGGCCAGATCCTGTTCGGCATCTATCCGCCGACGGAAAGATGGCGCGCCGGGCTGGTGTGTGTCCTGATCATCATGACGCTCGTCGCGTCCGCACGCCCTTCCGCATGGCGGCCCCGGCTGGGACTCGTCTGGGTTGGCATGATGGTGGTTGTCCTGTGGCTGATGGGTGGCGGCTTCGGGCTAGCCGGCGTGCCGACAAGCGCGTGGGGTGGGCTGCCGGTGACCCTGATCCTCACCGTCTTTGCCATTGGGCTCGGCTTTCCGGCCGCCATCTTGCTCGCGCTGGGGCGCAGGTCGGGCCTCCCGGTCGTCCGTACCCTGAGCGTGCTCTTCATCGAGACGATCCGCGGGCTGCCGCTCCTGAGCCTGCTGTTCGTAGCGTCGATCCTCCTGCCGCTGTTCCTGCCGGAGTCGCTGCTGCCGGACAAGTTCGTGCGCGCCTTGCTCGCCTTGACCATCTTTGCCGCCGCCTATCTCGCGGAGGTCTTGCGCGGCGGCCTGCAGACCATACCGGGCGGCCAGTCGGAAGCTGCCAAGGCCCTCGGCCTGGGCTACTGGACGACGCAGAGGCTGATCATCTTGCCGCAGGCGATCCGGATCGTCATCCCGGCGCTGACCAACACGATAATCGTGATGATCAAGAACACAAGCCTCGTGCTGGTGGTCGGGCTTTTCGACCTGATCAGCTCGGGCAAGGCCGCACTCTCCGACCCGGCGTGGCCCGCGCCCTCCACGGAAACCTTCCTCTTCATCGGCCTGATCTATTTCGCGCTCGCCTTTTCGTTTGCGCGGTTTGCCGACTTTCTGGAACGCAGCGGCGCGGAGAAGCGTGGATGAACGAAGTCGAGCAGCAGACGGATTGTCTCGCGGCGATCAGGATCGAGACTCTCGGGACGTCCTTCGGCGACTTCCAGGCGCTCAAGCACTGGACGCGCTGGCTGGGCGTGGCGAACCGTTGCGTCGTGCCCTTCACCAGCTTCGCCGAGCCGAACCCGGCCGCAAAGGTGGAGGGCGGCCGCACGCCGAACGCCTGAAGAGAAGGCTGGGGTTGGAGTAAACCCAGTATGGCGCGGTGAAGAACTCGGTTCGGCAACCGCAGCACGCTTTGCGGTAACCCTATGCCGACGCATCAGAAGTTGCAGCTGCTACCACCTGCCGGGTTCGCCGGCAGGCGGAGAAGGTTGGACGCCAGTCCCCTCCCCTCTGTCTGAAGACAGCAACGGTTCCGAGTTGAAAGCCCGCGCCGGCATCGCGCGAATGAGCCCCGCCGAGCGAGAAAGTGCGACCCGTTGCCGGCCTTAGTTCTCCACGTTGCAAATGCCAGCTCTGCGCCCCAATCCCGTCATTCAGAAATTACGGCAGCCACTTCAAAGCAGATGGGGTGGATGGCTCCCGCTCCCGTTGACGGCATTCTGCCGCCTGGAAAAGTGGCGCTGTCGCAGCGACCACACGTTACAGGAGCCATCCGTCATGCAAGTCACCACCGTGGGCCTCGATCTGGCCAAGAGCGTCTTCCAGGTCCATGCCGTCGACGCGGAAGGGCGCGTTGTCTTCCGCAAGGCGTTGCGGCGGGCGCAGGTTCTGCCGTTCTTTGCCAAGCTTCCCGCCTGCCTCGTCGGCATGGAAGCTTGCGGCACCGCGCATCATTGGGCACGCGAACTGACAAAGCTTGGCCATGCGGTGCGGCTGATGCCGCCAGCTTACGTGAAGCCCTATGTGAAGCGAGGCAAAACCGATGCGGCGGATGCTGAGGCGATCTGTGAGGCGGTGACGCGGCCGACCATGCGCTTCGTGCCGGTCAAGTCGGCCGAGCAGCAGGCGGCGTTGGCGTTGCACCGGACCCGCGAACTGCTGGTGAGGCAGCGTACGCAGCTTGTGAACATGCTGCGTGGTCTGCTGGCTGAGTTCGGCATCGAGATGGCGCGTGGCCTCCACCATGCCTTGCGCCTGGCGAGGCGGCTTTCCGCTGGCGAGGCACCCGAGGTGCCGCCGTCGGCTCGGCTGGTGGGGCAGGGATTGGCGGATCAGATCGGCACCGTTCAGCTCCAACTTGCCCGTCTGGAGAAGGAGCTTCTGGCCTGGCACCACTCCAACGAACTGTCGCAGCGCTTGGCTACAATCCCGGGCATCGGTGTGATCTCGGCAACGGCCCTGGCGGCTTCTGCTATTGAGCCTGAGCGCTTCCGCTCCGGCCGCCAGTTCGCCGCCTCGCTGGGTCTGACGCCACTCCAGAACTGCTCGGGAGGCCGGGAGCGGATGGGCCGGATCTCACGCATGGGTGACCGCTACCTGCGTCGGCTGTTGGTGGTCGGCATGACCTCGCTCGTCCGACGGGCGCGGATACAGCCAGCATCGGTTGATCCGCGCCTGCCTGCCATGCTGGCGCGCAAACCGGCACGTCTCGTCACGGTGGCCGCCGCCAACCGGACGGCACGCGTGGCCTGGGCGATCATGACGCGCGGGGGAACCTACCGGGCGCCGATCAGCGCCGCAGCCTGATCTGGTTCAGTGCCGATGAAGCGAGACGCGAAGGAGCAGGACATTCACCAGTTGCAAGGGCGATGAGATGTGATGGCGAACCGGTCAGACCGGGAGTTGGGATAACCCGTGCGATGTCGTGGGCGTCATTGCCCGCAAAGCAGAGTGGGACCCGACTCGCGGATACCATCAGGGCCAGCGGTCAACATGAACGACTGCATCAACAGGCCGGACAGAAGACTGCACCAGACCAACCGCCAGAAACGTCAAATTACCTCTTCCACCGCGGGAGCCATCCACAGAAGACATCAAAACGGTCACACAGTACGAACAAGCGCATCGCCTTGTGATGCGATCTCAGAATCTCTGCTGCCGGTTCATGAACCGGTCGTAGCTGTCCTCAATAGGCTCTTCGCTCGGCTCGTATCTGTCCCGGTCCTCCAGCGTGAGAAGACTGACCACGAAATCATACTGCTCCGAGAACACCGTCATTTCCTGCACCGGCTCACGAAACCATACCCCGGCCGGATGCGGGATGCCGCTCCTCGCATCCACGAGCATGTCCTGCTTCGCCGCCTGGGACTGTCCCGGTATCTCGATCGGCCCCATCGAGGTCCTGAAATAGATGCCGGACTTGAGCGCGCTGGCGCTCGGCTTCGCCCACAGAATGAAACCATCGCGCGAGCAGACCAGGATCGCCCGCCGCGTCGTGTAGGTGAGCCACCGAAGGCTCGCCGCGATCAGCGAGACGCGGTAGCGCTCGGCGCAGGCCGAAATCATTTCAAGGTCTACCCGCAGGTGCTGCGGAATCTGCCTGCGATAATCGTCGAGCGGCATCAGAATGTTGGCGGCGAAGACGTTCGCCTGGTGCTCGATCTGGCCGTATTCCGAATCCCACCGCACCACGTCGTTCGAGCTGCAGTAGAATCCGTCCGGATAGGCGGTGCGGTGCAAGAGATAGTGCCCGAGCTCGTGCGCGAGCGTGAAGTTGATCCGCCCCTTCGATCTGAAGGCGTTGTTGTAGAAAATGCCCCAGCCGGGCTTGCCACCGGGAGCCTTCATCAAGGCCCCGTCGAAACCCGGCAAATCGTCGCCTGCCACGCGCAGGATCGGATCGCCCGGGAAGCGCGTCTTCGAATATTCCAGCGCAAGTTCGGCGATATCGACCGGGAACCTATCGGCGCCCTTCACCGCATTGAGCAGCAGCGAGAGATCGATAGCCCATCGCTCCGGAGATGGCTCGCTCATTCATCCTCGCCGAGCAGATCGACCATCTTGCGAATCTTGCTTTTGGTCGAGGTGTCCATGTCGCGATATTTTCGGTAGAACGCCTGGTCGGCAGCGTCTTCGACCGTGACGCTCGCATTGACGTCGACGAGGTAGTCGCTCGTCACGCCGAGCGCGGTCGCGATCCGGGCCACCTTGTCGGCCGAGGGCCTGGGCGGGTTCTTGTTCTCCAACTCCCAGATGTAGCTTTTGCTGGAATCGGTGAGTTCGGCGAGCTTGTCGAGCGTAAACCCCTTCTCTTTTCGTAGGTCGCGGATTTTCGTCCCGAGGGGTGTTGTCACGATTGCAGGCTCCTTCATTCACAGTGTTCAGAGTAGCGATATTTTTCGTTCTTGACAACGAGAACCGAGTCCCCTTACCGTGTTCGGAGTTCTGGTATTTTCGATGCCGGTATTTTTCGGGCGCCACTATATGTTGCGTTGGAAGGCGCCAAAACATACCTATATAGCCGCTGACGCTGGGGGGGGGCGCCCGTAGTCAGACCGGTTGTTGTTTTGCAAGCGGAACCGCCTTCGCGCGGGTTTCGTAAGAGGGCTTAAGCATGGACGTTATCGTCGAACACAAGCAGCTGCCGAGCAAAGATTTCGAGGCTGCATGGGATGCCATCAAGCTTGATGCGTCCGTCAAAGAAAGGCTCGTCGCACAGGCGGTACTCTCGCTGCAGATGCGGCAGAAATTCTCCTTCGAGCAGATTCCGATGCACGGGCTCATCCTCATGTCCGGACCGCCCGGCACGGGAAAGACGACCCTTGCGCGCGGGCTCGCAGACAGGATCGCGAAGGTCGTCGGACGCGCGCAGTACGTGCAGCTCGACGCACACGCGCTTGGCAGCTCGTCCCTCGGGAAGAGCCAGAAGGAAGTCTCGAAGATTTTCAGCCAGACGATCCCCGAGCTCGCCATGTCGATGCCGGCCATCGTCCTTCTCGACGAGGTCGAAACCCTCGCGGCCGACCGGCAGAAGATGAGCCTCGAAGCCAATCCGATCGATGCGCATCGCGCCACCGACGCCGCGCTCGCCGGCATCGACCTGTTGACCAGGAAGCACCGCAACACGCTGCTGATCGCGACCACCAACTATCCCAAGGCCGTCGACCGCGCACTGCTCTCCCGCGCAGACTGGATCGAGGAGATCGGACCTCCCGGCGCGGAGGCAAGGAAGCAGATCATCCTTGAGGTGCTCGAACTGCTCGGCCGCGAATGGCCGAAGGTCGGACATCTGAGAACGCATATCGCAGCGTTCGTGGCCGCATCTGAAGGCATGGATGGCAGGCGCCTTCGCAAAGCCCTGACTTCGGCCGGCGCGATCTCCATCGAGACTGCCAAGGACCTCAACAAGCTTACCCGCGAGAATGTGCTGGAAACCCTCAGCCAGGCGGCGGAGCAGCCCGACCTTGTGGAGGCCGCATGAAAGTCCGCCGCGAAATTGCCTCGATCCCCAAACGCTCGGCCACCCAGACATGGACTGCGATCGTCGATCTCATCACGGGCGCAGGCACAATCGACAAGAAGACTCTGGAGAGCGCCGCCAGCATCATGGAATCGCTGATCGCGGATGAACAACCGGCCAAAAAGCCGATCGTCGTGAAAGGCGTCGGCAGCCGCCTCGTCATCTATCTGCTCTATGGCGAAGACGCGATGGAAGCCGACTTGTCGGTCGACAAGCTGAGTTGGAATCCGACCGCCGGCGACTGGTCGATGAGCGCGCCCTCGGACCCCGAGGACGTGGACTGGATGAACAAGGCGCTGAAGGACCGCGCGCCGCGCATCAAGGTCCAAGACGTCAATGCCGCCAGCGATGACGAAGAGAGCGCGTCCGGCGCGCAGGCGGTGAAGATCGATTGGGGAGCGCTGAACTGAGATGACCAGCACGCACGCCACAGCCTACACGCGCACCAACACCGCGATCTATGTCGCCGATAAGATGCGCAATCTCATGAAGAGCCTCGTCATCGATGCCGGGCTCGATCCGAAAGCGCTCGTCGACGCCTGGTCGAGCTGGGTGCATGAGGCCGCCCGCAAGCTTATGGAGAGCGGCCATCTCCAGAAAATCGTCATCGAGTTCTATGTGCCGGGCGCGGCAAACGCATCGGGCCGGTGGGACTTTCCGATCCGCTACGATGCAAACGGCATCGACGAGATGTGGGTCGATACCGAATTCTTCAAAAGCTCGTTCGCGAAAGCGCCGAAGCCGCCGGCAAACTGCATCTACCGCCTCTTGCTGGTCGAAGCGCCCGGCGCTCCCAACGTCGGACTTTCCTACGTGTCGTTTCTCGGCCTCAACGGCTTGTCGCCGCGCGAAGCCGGAACGGTGATCGCAACCCCTGACATCATGGCATCGGCGACCTACTACAGATGATCACGACCCAAGAGGCTTTTGAAAAATACCGCCAGCGTCTCGAATTGAGCGAGACCGAGCGCAAGGACACGATCAAACGGCACACGGAGGTGCGCGAACTCATCCGTGCCGATTTTGCGGTCGATCGCGACATCCTCACCGGGTCCTACGGCAGGTCCACCAAGACAAAGCCGCTGAAGGATGTCGATGTGTTCTTCATCCTCGGCCAGAAGGAGCGCGACAAATACCGGAACAAGGCTCCCTCCGAGCTGATCGATGCGTTCGTGAAGACGCTAAAGAAGGAGTACGGGGAAGACGCCGTCGAGCCCGGCCGCCGCTGCGCCACCGTCGAGTTCGAAAAAAACACGAAAGACGAAGAAGGCAAGGTGCTCTCGATCGACGCCGTGCCGGCCTTCGACATCGGCGACTGCTACGAGATCCCTGATCGCGTGCTGGGCAAGTGGATCAAGACAGACCCCGAAATCCATGCCGAGCAGGCCACGAAGAAGAACAAGGAACTTGGCGGCAAGTGGGTGCCGCTCGTCAAGATGGTGAAGCGCTGGAACAGGTCGGCAGGCAAGCCGATCAAGCCCTCCTTCTTGATCGAGGTCATGATGCAAGACCTCGTCGACGCTCCCTTCACCACCTACCCGAGCGAGGTCCGGCGCTTCTTCGCCGCGGCTCTCGATGGGATCGGAAGGTCGTGGCCCGACCCCGCCGGCTACGGCCCTCCGGTTTCGGACCAGATGACACCGCAGCTGATCATCGCTGCGAAAGAGCAGTTGCGTCAGGCAGAGATGAAAGCCGCCACCGCCGTCCGCTACGAGCAGCAGGGCCGGCAGGGCGACGCCATTGCGCTCTGGCGTGAGATCATGGGCAAGTATTTTCCGACGAGCTAGACGCGTCATGGCGGATTCAATCGTAGCGCGCCAGCAAGGCGATGACTTCCAGGCGCGGCTGTTCTGGCTTCACGCCTCGCTGCTGCTCGACGAGAAAGCGCCGGTGCGGCGCGTGTTCTTCGAGACCGGCCCCAAGGCATTCGATGACGTCGTCATCGACTATGACCCCAAAGGCGCACCGCAAGACCATACCGGCAGGCCGGTCCTCCGGGATCACCTGCAATGCAAATGGCATGTCAGGCCCGGTGATTTCGGCTACGAGGATTTTGCCAACCCCGAATTCACCAAGGGGACGAGCGTGTCGATCTTGCAGCGCGCGAGGGACGCGCAGCTCGCCTTCGCGCCCGCTGGCGAGGGCGCGCGCTTCCAGTTCGTCACCAACTGGAGCGCGACGGACCCGCTGCGAAAGCTCATTCAGCTTCAGCACAACAGCCTCGATGTCGGCACGCTGTTCAAAGGCGGACCGCGAAGCGAGACCGGCCGGTTCCGCGCCCATTGGGCGGAGCATCTCGGTATCGACGAAGATCAGCTGCGCCTGCTCGTTCGGACGATGAGCGTCAATCTTCGCATCCGCTCCGGCGCCGATATCCGCGAACACCTCAATGACAGGTTCGCCCGTCTCGGTATGAAGCCGATCCCGGCGAGCGAGGCCGGTTTTCTTTACGACGACACGATCAAGAAGCTTCATGCGCAAGGCCGCAAGGAGTTCGACCGCGAGTCCTTCAAGGACATGGTCCGCTCCGAGAACCTGTTGGACGATCGCAGAGAGCCGCCGAGCTGGACCATCGGCGTGAAGTCGTTCTTGCACCCCATCGACAGTCTTGAAGCGCGCACCGACGAGAGCCTTAACCTCGTGCCGCATTTCGATGACCGGTATCTGCGCGATGAAAAATCCTGGAACCAGTCTCTCTATCCAGAACTCAAAGAATTCGTTCTCTCGCACGCACGCGAGCATGAAAGCCTTCGCCTGGTGTTGGATGCGCACGTTTCGCTCGCGTTTGCTGTCGGCTCAATCCTCGACGTCAAATCGGGCAAGTCTATCGCGATCGAGCAGCGAACCGGCTCGCGCCGGTTTTGGTCGCGCGACGATTTTGCGGCAGATCCTGATTGGCCCACGATCGAGTGCCAAACGGAAAAGCTTGGTGATAGCGCCGAGCGCGCGATTGCCATCGGTCTTACGCACAACATCAGCGGCGATGTCAGGAGCTTCCTGGCAGGCAATCTACCCTCTGTCGGCACGCTCGTTACGGCAAAACTCGCGAGCCCAGCGTTGCAGTCATCGGTGAAATGCGGAGCGCACGCGGCGCACCTTGCGGAAGCGCTTGTGGATCAACTGCGCCAGGTTGGCCGCTGCCCGAGAACGCATCTGTTCATCTCAGCGCCCAACGGTTTTACCTTTTTCCTCGGGCAACTGCATAAGGCCATCGGGCCCAGCACCGTCTACGAATGGGATTTTGATGGGCGGCGTACAGGAACCTACAGTGAAGGACTGACGGTCGGCTAACGCGGTTAACTAAACCACCTCCACGGCCGCCCACGCGAGAAAGCTACCGACTTCCTGACGCTGTCAGCGCCGCCTCTTCAACGGGCGCGGGGCTTAATCAATTTTGGCGTGGCTCCACCGGTGGAGGCCCAATACCGTTATGTATAAAAGGCCAGCTGGTCGAGCGTCAGCAGCGCCTGCAGCGCCCGCACTTGGGTATAGCTGTCATCGTCCGCCGCGCCATGGCCAACAGCATGACGCGAACTTGCCTTCCCCGTTCGCGCCACCGGATCGAATTCTGCAAATGTGTGGGACTTCAGATAGTGCGCGAATGCTGCCGGAAACAACAAAGTGTCGGGCTGGCCGGCCTTCTTCTCCGCCGACATGGTCGCGAATTCGAGAAGCCTTTTGAGCCTTGCGCCTTTACCATGGGCTTTATGGTAGGCTGCGCTCAGAATGCCTTCGATCTCGGTCAGAACAATCTTCAGCACAGCGATGGAATCGCCGGCTGTGAAATTGTTGAGCGCAGAGCGGAGCAACCGCTCTTTTCCGGCAAAATGCGGCTTGGCCATCCAGCGCGCGAACATTGCCTCGACCCGTTTGGTATCGAACGCCGCGAGCAGTTTCGCCTCCACTTCGCCCAGTTCGAAACCCGCCTCGCAGTTGTTCGTAAGCTCGCGGAATTCCCGGCCGAGAATTTCGACGAAAGGAAACCACCCAGCTTCGATAAGCCGCCGGAAAACATTCTGGTCGGCGATAGCGTCGTAGAGATCGCGGTATTTAAGCCGGCGGTGCAGCGTTCCGAGATCTCTTTCCATGTCCTCGATGGAGAGATCGCCGTCGGGATTGAAATCGAAGAAGAGCGCAAAGCGCCAGCCTTCCCGAAAGATGCACAGCACGCGATCTTGCTTGCCGATCTCCACGAGCGGGAACGACATTGCCGTAACATCGGCAATGTCGTTCTCGAATATGACCGTGCCCGCCTTCATCGCGCGCTTGGCCAGGATGTTCATCGAGACCGCCGCTGCATCGAGCCACAGCTTGCCTGTGTTGTCCGGACGGATCACCAGCAGAATAAGGCCGTACCTGCTCAGGCTGACATGGTGCCCAGCCTTTCGCGCCATATGCTCAACATGAGCGGCAAAGTTTTCGACAATACGGTAGAAATGCCGGTCGTCCGATGTCAGCGAAAGCCTCGTCCAGATTTTGATCGTGTCGCCGCCGCGCGCCGCTTCGGCACTTACCCCGGCGAGCGTCAGGTCTGTGAGTTTGATCGGCTCGCCGACGTTCCCGGCGAGCACGCCCGGCGCTGGCTTATTGTCATCGGCATCTGAAGATTCGCTCATACGAAATATAACCACATCCAATCCGCATGATACTGATCAGCGCAATAACATTCCTTTGGAGATCGCGGCTGTGATATTGATCGGCCATGACCAGCTTCCTCTACTTCGGATATGGCTCAAACATGCTTACCGCGCGTCTGAAAGCGCGGTGCGAAAGCACGACGCCCGTGTGCGTTGCCTCCGCGGAAGGTTACCGCCTGACCTTCGCAAAACCCAGCAACGACGGATCGGGCAAAGGGCATCTGGCAAAGGCACACAAACGCGTCAGGCAAGCGGGTGTTCTTTTTGAGATCGATATGGCCGAACGCGGGCAGCTCGATGACGCGGAGGGCGTTGGAGCTGGCTATTATAGAGAGGATGCGTTTCCCGTGCGCCGCCACGATACCAAGGAGATCGTGCATGCAGCCGTCTACCTGGCTCAGGAGCCCGACCTCACGCGCGTTCCATATGATTGGTATTTGGCACTTATCGTAGCCGGCGCCCGCGAGCATCACTTCGATCGCCGGAGGATGCGCGAACTGCTGGCATCGAAGTGGCAGCCACACACGAAAAGCCCCTGGGGCAACCGGAACGAGGCGCTGGGTTTGCTGCAAGCTGCCGGTGTGGGTGACGACCTTGCCGCCTATTTTACGGCGCAGGCGGACATCGCCAAGCCGCGCCCACGCCGGGTAATAGCACCGTAGAAATCATACCGCGCTTGGAAGGCCGATGCGGCTATTCTGAAGATCGACGCTGTGCTCCGTGGAAGATGCGGGCGATGACAACCTCTTTCACCCCGATGAGGTAGAGGGTGCCAGGTGCGGGGGCCGATTGCTTTTCATTGGGAGCCAGCTTTGCCGTTGTGGCGGCCCTTCATCAATGGCAACTTAGCTGTCTGATGATCTGAAAGCGGACTGTCCGCTTCTGGCCCCTAGCCGTCCGACAGCTTAGCGCCTAATTCTCGTCAGTTAGGATGCCGGTCGCCGTTCCCGATACCGGCCATCTGCCCGGCCGGGGCCGACGTCACGTCGGCGGCGTGCGCTCGTAGAGCGAAAATCCGGTGGGCAGGGGTGCGGTCCCCCAATCCATCGCGATGGCCACACTGTGGCGACTGCGCGTTAGAGCGACGTAGAACTTCGCCCGGCTCTGGTGTTTCAGGCTTGTTGCGGGATCGGAGAGCCAGAGTCGCATCGGCTCGGTTGGCAAGATGACCACATGGTCGAAGCCTCGGCCCTTCGACTCCCCAAAGTTCATGGCGGGCCACCGGCGATCTACGCCGGGGCTGGTGATCTTGTCACGCAGCTGCATCGGCCGGACCGTCGCCAGGAAGTGGGCGTAGTCGGCCATCCGGAGGATAAAGGCGCCAGTGACCGCCCCCGTTCCCGTGCGACACCGCACACATTCACAGGCTTGGCTGGCGGGCAGGGCCGGAAACAGTCGTGACGACACCGCGCAGATGACTGCGCTGTTGCGGTGCGACCGATTCAAGGTCGTCTCGTCGATGTCGACCGACACCTTCCTGGGAAGCTCATTGCGTAGGAAGTCGATGATGCCACCATCGGCGTACTTCTTGTAGCGCTGCTCATGGTGCGTAAGGTAGGTTACCTGCCGCGGGTCGCCGACCATGATCAGGCGAACGGAGCTGCGGGCGAGCGCCGCCAGGATGTCGAGATCGTAGCCCGCCAGATCCTGTACCTCGTCTACGAAGACGTGTTGGAAGACGCGGCTGATCCGTTCGACCACGGCGCCGCCGCTCATTTCGTTGCATCGGATCGCAAGCTTGGGGAGTTTGTCGGAATAGACCCGCCGGATCGGGTCGAAATAGTGCTTGTCGATGTCATCCTCGGGCCAGAAGACGGGCTTGCCCTGGCGGGTCCGAAACTTCAGGCCCGACTGGGCCGAGACCAGCACCATGCCGGAGACCGGGAACTCGAATAGGCCGCCCTGAAACGGCTTAACGCCGTGGGTGATCAGGAAGCTGAACCAGGTCATGATGACCACATTTGCCGGCACATGGCCGACTAACTCGAAAAACTTCTGGCGGATCTCGGCTTCGTTCGATTCCGTGTAGGTAGTGATCAGGACCCGCTCGCCCTTGATCTTCACCGCCTCCTCGACAAGGTAGGTGGTCTTGCCCGAGCCGGCGGCAGCGATGACGATCTTGTTCTCGCCGATCACGGCGAGATGGCTTTCTGGATGTAGTCCGGATAGGTGATCGTGATCTTCGAATTGAAGATGGCCAGGGCGCTCTCGGTCTTGTTGGCCCGCATGTGGACGCGAAGCTCGTCGTCCGTCTTTGCCGGCGTCCCGAGGATGGTATTCAGGGTCGCACGATTGTTCGCCTTAAGGAGCTTTGGCTCCAACGTATTGTAGTTGAAGGGCTTATCCTTGATCATCAGCGATCCGGTGTCCACGATGGGATCAAAGCAGATCCTGACGGTACCGGAGTCCTTGAAGGCGGCGTACTTCTTCTCGACGGCGGCGATGTCGCCGTCATTGTCGGTTACTACGGCGACCGGGATCTTCAGGGCATCGGCCAGTTCAAGGAAGCGCAGGAAGGCCGTGCCGACGGAGATGACGTCGATGCCGTCCTGGATGGGTAGTCGGCCACCGTTGGCGTCCATATAGGCGCGCTGAACGACCAACTCGTCGGAATCGCCCTCCACAAGGATGGCCTTGGCGGCGAGCGTCAAGCGCAGGGTGTCGTAACCCGCCAACTTCTTGAAGAAGTCGCTGGCTCCCAGTTCCGCGATGCGCGCCACCTCACCGCCACGCAGCACGATCAAGTGGTCGAGGCCGAGCTTATTGGCTACGAAGCTGCTGTGCGTGGAAATGATGATCTGCTTTTGGCCATGCTGATCGGTGAGGTCGACGATCAGCTCGTTCAGCCGCGCGTGCGACAAGTGATTCTCTGGCTCCTCCAGCAGGATCGCCGTCGCCTCGGCGTTTTTCTTGGCGCTGAGAGCCAGTTTGGTCTTGATCACGCACTGTTCGCCCTTGCCGATGTATTGGAAGGGGATGAGGTCGATATAGGTCATAAGGCTGCTTTCCCAGGCGGTCTGGGACGACAGATCGACTGAGATGCTGACCGCCTTCTGGCTGATCTTGGCGGCTTGGGTGATCCGCTCGTTGATTAGCTTAAGGTTCGGGTCCGCCACGAAAGCTTCCTTGAGCTTTCGGTGGGCTTGGGAAATGGACGCTCGCTCCTTCTCCTCCAGCACGTCGCGGATGATGCGGGAAACGTAGACGTCCGACCCATGTTGCAGCCGGGTGCTGGAGGAATCAATCAGCGCGGACTTGATGGGGATATTGCGAGCGGTGATACCCTTGCGCGCGAACGAACGCATGGTCGTGGTGTAGTACTCAACCGGGATGGATCTGAGCGCGCCTGCTTTCACCAACTCCTCGTATGGCCCTTTGTAATTCTCCTCGTCGAACTCGATCTTGTAGACAACGCCGCTGCCCTTGGCCTTCTCGGAGTTTCCGTTACCCTCGAGCTCCGCCAGCTCGTTTGAGGATCCCGAAAAGAACAGCTCGATGGTAATTGCTGGCGGCGGGAGCGGGGATGCTGTGCCGAGGCTCTGTACGTACTTGTTCTGAGCGGCCAAGTTGAAGAGATAGCTTGTCAGGTCGTTCTTCAAAGGGCGGCCGTGCAACAGTCCCGTCAGCGCCAGATGAATCGCCTCCAGGATCGTGGTCTTCCCGGACTCGTTGGCGCCGACGATCACGTTCAGGCCGTCATTCAAGGCAAGGGTGAAGGTCTCTTCGTAACACTTGAAGTTGGTGATCTTGACCTTGGCAATCCTCATGCGCTCCCCCCAAAGCCCGGTTGTCGCGCGCCAGGGCGCTGATTCGAATTGTAGGGATGGCACCACCGCAAGTCGAGCCGCGGGCGCAATGCAACCGATCTGGGCGCGCCGCTTTCCGTGTGGTGAGCTCAGACTCTCAACCCTCGAACGTCCGGTTAGTGCGAGCCAAGCTAGGGGCGGCTAGGTCAGCGACCGCGCCCGCTTCTGGCGCAGGTGTGGGATCTATGTCGAGTTCAAGTTCCGGGTTTGACTGCTCGATCGGTTCTGCACCGCCGCCCTGCGCGACAGTGCTCGACGAGCTCCCCTTTTGCCGATTGATGCGATATCGCGCGACCTCATCCGGCGTGAATACATGCATCTCGTTGGGAGGCGTCTTAAACATCGCGGTTAGCACCTCAACGGGCGCGTCGAAGCGATTGAGGAGGTCGATGATGTCAGAGATGGATAGCTGAGCGCTAACGAGATCGGCCGATTCTGAGGAAATTTGATGGACGCCAAGCTCACCCTCAGCCTGTCGTTCGACCCCGGCAAGGAATATGTAGGCGCACGCTGAGTAGCAGGTGCCTTTCTGAGGGATGTAGGTGGCGAGCTTCCTCTGGTGCACGTCATCGGCAATCAATAGGGCGATTTGCACCAAACCGCCCGGACTATTGAGGACTACCAGCTTGGCATTGGGTGCAGCCTCGATCGCTCGGCGAAAATTGAGCGCAGCGCCTACGTCAATCTCGCCATCCAGCGAAATAATATCAGGATGGGCGTCATCGACTCTGAACGGCCCAAACGTCTGAATCGCCGCCTGAGCTGGCCATGGAACTCAGCACTGCCCGATCCCCGCTGCCTACCGGCTCAATCCAACACGGAGCGGCCCGAACTTGCAATGTTGGCGAGTGTGGAAGGTAATTGCAGCGTTACTCGAGCGACTGCTGTGACACTTGGGAGCGGCTCGGGCTCACATGGACGCGCGGCCCAGTGGACACGGATTTCGGAAATGGCAGCGCTTCTCAACCAGCTGTTAGTCGTCTCCCGCATTGTCGGTCGCATCTTACGACGCGATGTTGCACGCTAAGAGGATGAACCGGCGCACGAAGAACGTGATCCAGTTTCGCAGGAAGAGGCGACCCCTCGGCATCCAAGCATGGCGGGAGGCGAAGCCGACGCGGCAATCACCACTTCGTCGCCTTCGGTCCAGCACGCGTAGCCTACTATTGGTCGCTGCTCTCGGGGCTGCTGCGGTAGTGTTCCCTCAGCTCGACAGCTATTGGCAGTCCACGACAGCTAACGGAGTGTCAGTCATTCGGCCAGCACAGACTGTCTCCACCTCACCGAGCGTTATTGTCCCGCGCTCAGCTCCAGAGAAAGGGGCGGCCGTCACCGGCCGAGCAAGTGTAGTCGACGGAGACACCCTTGAGATACAGGGCGAACGCATACGGCTGCACGGAATAGACGCGCCTGAGTCGGGGCAGCTCTGTGAGGACCGCCGGCGCAAGAGCTATCCGTGCGGCACCAGATCGGCCAATTATCTGGCCGACGTCCTGGCGAAATCCCGGCCGACAACATGTGAGTTTGTCGAGCGTGACGCCTACGATCGTATGGTCGCCACCTGCTACCGCGCCGATGGCGCGAACGTTGCGGCGCTAATGGTCAGCGCCGGTCATGCTCTCGACTGGCCTCGTTACAGCGGCGGCGCTTACGTTTCCGAGCAGCAGCAAGCCAAGGAAAAGAAGCTCGGCATGTGGCGCGGGATGTTCACGGAACCTTGGCAATGGCGCTCTGAGCAACGCGCGCAGCAGGTGCCGAACTCGAACACGCCGACAATGTTGCTCGGTGCAAAGCAAAGATCCACGACCGGGTGCCAGATCAAGGGCAACATCAGCGACAAGGGCGAACGCATCTACCATATGCCCGGCCAGCGATACTACGATCGCACTAAGATTGACCCGGCGAAGGGCGAGCGCATGTTCTGCTCGGAAGGAGAGGCTCGCGCGGCCGGCTGGCGACGCTCTAAGATCTGACGGGCCCCGAGGCGGCCCAGACCTGCAACGACGGGAACGGAAAGCCCTATCGATGCGGGGCAAGGGCGGCCGAAGCACTCGCCGAGCTCCTGACGGCTTCCTCGCCAACCTGGTGCGATTTCGTCGAGCGAGACCAGTACGGCCGCTTCGTCGGAGACTGCTTCCGGGAAGACGGCGCCAGTGTGCAGGCTTCGCTCGTCCGGAGCGGCTGGGCCATGACGGGCCCCGGTATAGTGGCGGTGCATACGCGGCGGAACAGGTGGCGGCCCGGAACGAAAGGATCGGCATCTGGGCCGGGACCGTACAGCCACCCTGGGAATGGTGCGCAGCTCTGCTCGAGCGAATGCTCGATCCAGCAGTCAAGGTCGGAACATCGAAGCCCTCGATGTGAATCCTCCGGCGATGCGCGGGTATGACCCAAGGCGCCGTTCGGAATTCCCTCAGCGAGGGCGGCTATTCACGGCAATGCGACGTTCCGCATTGCTATGGTGATGTCGTTTCTTGCCGCGTGCATCGCGAAACGAGATGAGACGCCGGCTGCGCTCGTCCCATAGCACGAGTTTCACGCAGCGAAGGCTTTCCATGATGGTGATACGGCCGGTGCTGCTTAGTTCGGGATAGTCCCTGAGCACTTCGGGCAGCCGGTAATAGGGCACCCTGCTGGAGAGATGATGCACGTGATGTATGCCGATATTGCCCGCCAGCCATTGCAGCACGAACGGTAGATCGTAGTGCGAAGAGCCATGCAAGGCAGCGTCCCGGAACTGCCATTGCGGGCTTTGCGACCAGTGAGTTTCCTCGAACTGATGCTGGACATAGAACAGCCAGACACCCGCTGATCCCGCCAACGCCACGATCGGCAGTTGCACCAGCATGAACGGCCCGAAGCCGATCAGCCAGATCAGGCCTGCCGCCAGAACCATGATGGCCAGATTGGTCGTCATGGTCGAGAGCCAAGGCGCCATGCCTGAGCGCATCATGCCGAAAGGCAGTCTTTGCTTGAACAGGAAAAGCCAGATCGGGCCGATGCCGAACATCACGATCGGGTTGCGGTAGAGCCTATATCCCAGCCGACGCAAGCGCGAGAGGGAATGGTATTCGGCCACGGTCAGCGTCGTGATGTCGCCGACGCCGCGCTCGTCGAGATTGCCGACAGAGGCATGATGCGCCGCATGCGCACGGCGCCAGTAATCGTATGGCGTGAGCGTAAGGACACCAATCAGGCGCCCAGTCCAGTCATCCGCCTTGCGGTGAGCAAAGAAGGAGCCATGACCGCAATCATGCTGGATCATGAACAAGCGAAGGAGGAATCCTGCCGCCGGGATGACCAAGGCCAGACCCCACCAGAACCCATGGTGCAGCGAGATTGCGGACAGCGCCCACAGGCCGGCGAACGGGACAATCGTCACGGCCAATTCGAGCAGGCTGCGGCTCCGATCAGGTTTCCGATAGCTGGATAGGATCTGTGGCCAGGCTCGCTCGCCGACTTCGACCAAGGACATGGATGCGGCGGCTTTCGTCAACAACAATGTTCAGGCCTCAATACGTCGGGCTTCGAGGCGCCGCAACCGCATCGATCACGACGAGGTAGTCAACGAGAACTTGTCCCGGTTTGCCCGGCGACAGGTGGGCGCCTTCATCCTCCGACCGGGTAGGGAGGCACGGACCTACGCAGCAGATGGTGCGGATCAATCCGGCGGCCTCGATGCCGGATTCGAAAAGGGTAAACAACCATGACCGCTACCTTTTTGCCGCGGGACAGCCGTCCGCCTGCGCGGCACCTTCGCCACGTTCGAAGACCGCGGATATCGACCGCATCACCGGCACCCTCCCGCCGACAGCCGCGAATTCGCCACATTACCGCATCCGCAACGACGATGAACGTGAGCGGGTGACGACGCAAGACAGCCTTGAGCCGGCGCGTATGTCCCCCTTCGGGGAAGGCGCAACACTCATCGAAAGGATGCCGTACGGCAATGCGCCCAATGTCGACCATAGACACAGGCTGTTCTGCTTCCCGAACGCGGACAAGAGCTACCGCAGATTACTATACACCCCACGCGCGATAGCGTCCCCTGCCGGTGATCTCGCGCAGATGGAGCTCACCGACGAGGTTGAGCGCTCCCCTGGTCGTCACCCTCAGTTGCTTCTCGATCATCGCACTCGAGACCAGCGGCCGGGCCAGGACATAATCGATGAGTTGCGGCAGCTTCGAGTTGCCGCGACGCCCCTTCAGGCGCCGCAGCATCTGCTCCCGCGCCATGGCCAGGCGGTCATGTTCCTTGAGGCCGAGCGCCGCCGCTTCCGCAACCGCATCCAGGAAAGCCAGTAGCCGCGTCGTCCTGTCGCGATGGCGCCGGCGGTCGCGAGCGACGATACGCAGGCCGGTATTGAGGGCAAGCAGGTGAGCCGTGGTCTTGCGACGCTGCCGCAGCACGGCCTCAAGCAGAAGGACGCCGAGCCAGGGCTGATGCTGCAACGGGCCGACGCGCTCCCAGGAGTCCCAAAGGACCGCGGCCGCGAGCACGACCGGAAGCTCGCCCGTTCGGTCAACAAGAACGCGCCACTCCTCGATCCGGGCAGGCTCGTCCCAATCCGCATCGTAGATCAATGGATCGCGTTGCGGCGCGATTTCAGGCCGGGTCGACCGCCCCACGGCGACGCCTTGGAGGATCGCACTCGAGCGGGCAAGCACGGCATCGATGATGGCGAATTCCGCGGCGAGGATTCCTTCCGCCTCCGGCTCGGCATCGACCGTTTGTAGCGCCGCTTCGGCCGTCTTCCTCCCCTCCCCTGCCCGGTCGCCTACCGCCGCCGCGTCTCCTCCGCGCCCGGTCAGCTGCCGCATCCCCTCCCGGCCGAGCGCCCAGTCGGGCGCATTGGCAAATATCTGCCGGCGGGTCCGCAGGACCGCGTGCGCGCGGGTGAGCTCGTGCGTCGGCGTGCGAA
>NZ_JABVCF010000017.1:95310-96381 GCF_014595955.1 Pseudaminobacter soli (ex Zhang et al. 2022) | reverse complement strand
TTCGAGCCAGAGGACCGCCGCCGCGTCGTGGAAATGGAAGCGCTCGATGAATCCGTCCCGCACCGGCGAGCGCGCGAGGCGCTCGTCTAGCCGGGCGACGGCGTCCTCGGCCGCAACCAGCGGGCTGGCGATTGCGGCCCATGGAATGGTTTTCGCAACGTCGCGATCAGAGCTGGTCATGGCGCAGAGGCTCCCTCAGGCAGCAGCGATTGAGCCCGGCCGCGCTGTTAGCTGGCGCGGTCTCGCCGGCGCCGGCTCGATCGGACGCCGGCAGAGCTCGCTGCTAAAAATCCCAACCCAAAAAGCCATCGCCCTCCCCTTCAATGCGCTCCGGACGGTTCCCGCCGGCCAGTCAACCCTTTGATTTGACAATATCAGATTCCTTTAAATGAAGCCATCTTCATTTTACCTTCAGTCATAGAGCGTTCCCTTTTCAACCGTTTTCACTATCGATAATGACCTCTTATCGATAGCGATTGTTTTGGCCGGGGAAATCGGTCACAATCGTCCGCAAACCCGGCCGTGATGGCCCAAGAATCCGCGTCGGAGCGCCAGATCCATGCCGAACCCTGCCGCCGCGCCCGGTCGAGACAGCCAGGAACTCGTCACCCGCCGCGCCGAGGCGCTCGATGCGCTCGACGCGGTGCTGCCGTTCGACCGCCGCGATTTTCTCGCCGGGCTGCTTACCGATGCCGACGTCGAAACGCTGCGCCATCTCGCCAAACAGGGTCTGGGCGAGAACTCGCTGCGGGCGCTCGCCTCCGATCTCGGCTATCTCGAGGCCTGGTGCCAAGCCGCGACCGGCGCGCCGCTGCCATGGCCGGCGCCGGAGGCGCTGCTGATCAAATTCGTGGCGCAGCATCTGTGGGATCCGCAACAGCGCGAGACCGATCAGGGCCACGGCATGCCGGCGGAAATCGCCGCCGCGCTGCAGGCGCAGGGGCTGCTGCGCAGCGCCGGGCCGCATGCGCCGTCGACCGTGCGCCGGCGGCTGTCGAGCTGGTCGACGCTGACGAAATGGCGCGGCCTCCCCGGCCGCTTCAACGCGCCGGGCCTGCAGAGCCTGCTGAG
>NZ_JABVCF010000017.1:93651-95267 GCF_014595955.1 Pseudaminobacter soli (ex Zhang et al. 2022) | reverse complement strand
GGCAAGGCCGTGACCGCCGACGTGCTTGGCGCGCTCCTGAAAACCTGCGGCGGCGAGCGCCTTGTCGACCTGCGCGATCGCGCGCTGCTGCTCGCCGCCTTCGCCTCCGGCGGCCGCCGCCGCAGCGAGATCGCCGGCCTGCGCGTTGCGCAGCTGGTCGAGGAGCCGCCCGTGCCGGCCGACCCGAAACATCCCGACGGGCCGCGCCTGCCCTGCCTAACAATCCGGCTCGGTCGCACCAAGACGACCGCGTCTGACACCGACGCCAGCGTGCTCCTGGTCGGGCGCCCGGTGCTGGCGCTAAAAGCGTGGATGGCACGCGCCGGCATCAGCGACGGTGCGGTGTTTCGCGGCATCGACCGCTGGGGCCATCTCGAACGGCGCGCGCTGACGCCCCAGGCCGTCAACCTGATCGTGAAGCGCCGCGCCGCGCAAGCCGGGCTCGACCCCGCCGCGTTCAGCGCGCATGGGCTGCGCTCGGGCTACCTCACCGAGACGGCGCGCCGCGGCATCCCGCTGCCCGAAGCCATGCAGCAGTCGCAGCACCGCTCGCTGCAGCAGGCGGCCAGCTATTACAACGAGGCCGAACGCACGCTTGGCCAGGCGGCGCGGCTGATCGTGTGAATCCATCTGCGTGCCTGTTGGTTCGCGCCATCAGCCCGCCCGCGCCATGAGCGATATCGCGTACAGGGGACGACCATCGGGTGGTGCCAGTTCGCCACGCGTTTCGGTGCAACTCGCCAATCACTGGGCATAGCGCCTAGCTGTGGGCTCCGACCAACAGTCTGCGCGTGATCGAGCATAATTCCGAGCCAAGCCGGATCTAGGTTGAGAGCGCGTTCCACTGGGACGAGGATACATCCAAATCCCCTTTCGGCTCGCAATAACAAGGCCGATCGATACGCCACAGTAGCGAGGATCATCCGCTTCCCCGGAGTTCACAAAAGAGGAGAGGCGCATTTTGGGTTGCGGAAATACGCAAGGTCGCTAAACCGCAAACAACCCCGCTTGCCATGGAGAGACCAGTGTCCCCCGACGAACGCCATGAAGATCTGGTCCGTCTCACCTCGGACGTTGTATCGGCCTACATCTCGAACAACGCCGTTCCTCACTCTTCGCTGCCCTCACTGATTTCTGAAATTCACGCATCCCTAAGCAAGCTGGGATCCGACGCTCAGGAACCTGTCGAGGAGCCGAAGAAGCCCGCTGTCCCGGTCAAGAAGTCGGTGACGGACGATTACCTCGTCTGCCTCGAGGACGGGAAGAAGTTCAAATCGCTAAAGCGCCATCTGTCGACGCACCACGGTATGACCGCCGACGCGTATCGTGCGAAATGGGGTCTGCCTTCCGATTACCCTATGGTTGCTCCCGCCTACGCGGCTACGAGGTCCGCGCTCGCCAAGAGCCTGGGCCTTGGACGAAAGCCCGCTCCGGAGGTCAAGCCTGCGAAGGCCAAGCGCACGCGCAAGACTGCTTAAGCGGCATCTAGGCTCAGCAGCTATTCATTTGGCTCGAGGGGTCATTCACGGTCTCCACTGACGAGGCTGCGATTGGCGCAAGACATCCTTCACTTACGACAAGGTGCGCCGTACTCATCCTGCCAGCCTCGACGTAGC
>NZ_JABVCF010000017.1:91058-92309 GCF_014595955.1 Pseudaminobacter soli (ex Zhang et al. 2022) | reverse complement strand
GTATCTCCGTTTCCTACTTCTCCGACGTCCTGAACGCCTCGTAGAGGCTGTCCAGATTGCTCGAAATCCACTCGCCAAAAGGCTTCGCATCCTTCTCTGTGAGATCCAGCGAGTAGCCCTTCGGTCGCGATTTTGCGATGACGCTGACCAATCTATCGTTTGGAGCCCAGGCTTTGCCGTTGGGCTTCGCACGAGTCGACGTCTTCTTTGGCCGATCACTTTCCAAGTGTTTGGTCAGCAGTTCTAGGCGTCGATCGCTATCAGCCGATTGGAATTCAGGAGACCCCATAAGCTCCCCTGCCCTCCCGCTCGCACCGCCCCCTCGGAACTTGAGAGCGATCCGGTACCAACGATCTCGCCCGCTATTTTTTGCCGGACCGATTGCGCGGATAATGTCGCTTGGGATGTCGTTGCTGACGGAGATCATCTTTGAAACCACCGTCTTATCGACGGAAAGCGCAGCCATGATCACATCGCGGTCATAGCCTTCCCGTTCGAGATTTCTGGCAAAGACAGCCTTCTCAATGAATGACAGGTCTGCTCTAGCACTGTTCTCCTGCCCCTGAGCAATTACATGATCCTTGTCATCGAGTTCCTTGACAACGGCCCTCACGGGTCTACCGAGAACGCCAGCTGCACGGGCACGACGATGACCGAACACGATCATGTAGCGGCCTTCTAGATCTGGATGCGGACGTACCAGGATCGGGCTGTCCTGCCCTCTATGACGGATGGCTTCTACGAGTTCGTCGAAGGCCTGATGATCGTCACCCATGCGGTCGGCAACGAAGGATGCATCGACCATCGCGGGATCAAGTTCGACGACGGTCGCGCCTTCGAGTAGCTTGGCTTCGAATTCCTTTGCTGCCTGTGCCTTCTCTGCCAACTCGTCGATCGATTTCGTGATCGCTCCAAATGCCCCGCGAGTGCGATTTCGCTCCATTGCTGGCGACAGTGCAGCCGGTGAATTCTCGGCCTCTGATTGCGTGTCTGGGGTCGAGTTGACCGCAGTCAACTTGCGTTCGGTCAGCGACCTCAGCAGGTTCTTTCTGGACATCAACGACCCCACGATTTGTGGATCAGACCGACGATTTCGTCGTTGACGCGATGCAGGGATTCCATTGCACGGTCATACGTTGATCGGGTGAATTGAGAGCGCTCAACCTCGTAGAGAGTCTGTTTCGTGATGCCCGCGTCCGAAATGGCTACGGATTTCAGCGCCTCGTTGACGAGAACATGCTGCCTAAAGAG
>NZ_JABVCF010000017.1:0-90404 GCF_014595955.1 Pseudaminobacter soli (ex Zhang et al. 2022) | reverse complement strand
CAGGTGTTCGGCATTGCGTCGATGAGGGACGTATTTCGCTGCCGAGCGGCTGTTTTTATCGAGGAAGTGCCGCATTTCGAGCAGTTGCTCGGCAGTGTATGAGCGACGGCCAGATGGTGTTACCATTGGCTGAGGACCCTTCCCTTCGAGGGAGAGATTCTTGAGGTACCCACTTGTAACGCCGAGATACTGGGCAGCCTCCGATAGCTGGAATAGCCGCAGTGTCTTTTGTGCGTTTGGCGGGAACATCTCCAGCCGATGCTCGTGAAGCATCGCAGAAAGCTCGTTCGCTTGCTGCGTTATCAGCAGATCCACCTCGGAAATTTCGTCCTTGATGCTCGCCGCAACATTCATCGAAAAATCTCGCACATGCACTTTTAACGTAATCTGGGCACATCAAGCGCATGTAGCCGTGATTCTCACGATCCGGCAAGAGGTTTTCAGTTAATGAAAGCTTACTGATGGTTGTTCGATGAACTCGAAGCAAAAGTTGACCGTGGTCAACTCACCCCGAGCTCCTTTGAGAAAGCAGGCGACCAGTTGCCGAGACCCGCATTTGGCCCCTTCGCCATTCCCACCGCGTCACATTCGGAGTGCCCAGACGCCCGACTCCCCCTGCCCTGGACTCGGCCTGCACTCTTGTGGTCTGCTAATTCGATGCTGGTAACCTCGACCAAAGCGGGCAAGCCATCTGCATGTCTGCAGCACCCAATCGGCGACAGTCAGCTCACTTCTCGGGGGCCTTCCTACGAAGCCCTATTCTGCCGTTCCCTCATCCGCCGGCGCAAGCGTGGTCCCGAAAAGCCGCCACACCAGGCCGGACGGTATCGGTATCACCAACGCGGAAAGACACGATCTCCCGTTGCATTATCATTATCCGGAATGACAACCCGGAGAGGCTAACTGAGTGTCGGTTTTGCTCCAATTTCGATTGGATGGCCAAGGTAATGTTCCCTGCTCTCCCGAGTTGGCGACTAAGGGCTCGGGAGGGGAGGGGGGCACTTCAAAGCCCGGACGTCTCGGTGGATTGACGCGGAAACGATCGCATCGCCGCTGATACCTCCCGCTCAACTCGGCTCTGGTGTGGCCAGACTGCCTCTGCAGTGTGATTCTTCGGCAGATCCATTTGCTTGGCATCCCGAGCGGCTCTGAAGGTCGGGCTCTCGAGGCAGGTGAAACCGTCAACACAGACGGGGCTGAGCTACGGACAGCGGGGGCAAGTGGCCCGCAGACGCGCCAGGCGCAACGCGGCCTTTTGCTCCGAACAATCCGATAGAGCGATCTTCCATCGAATCCATGAATCGATCCGGGCCCAGAGATTCAAAACACTCATTGGACGTCGATCCCGCCATTGGCGAGACTCTCTGCCATGTCAGACCACCACGCGCCCATCTCCCTGCGCCGCCTCGATCAAAGCCGCAACATGGCCCGCTTCTATGTGCTCTCGCTCCAGCCGACTTTGTTCGGCGAGGTCTCGCTCGTGCGGCACTGGGGCCGCATTGGCACCAAAGGCCGTCAGAAGATCGAACTGTTTGATACGGGTTGGGGTGCCAACGCGGCGCTTGCTAGCCTTGCTGAGAAAAAGCGCAAGCGCGGCTATCGCTGAAGGGCAGGGGGCCCCAAACGCTACTCTGCCCCCATCGCAGATCGCGAAGCCGACCCTCGCTTCGCAGCTCTCTCCGGAGGCTGAGCATGACTGCTGGGCAACCACCTGCTAGGCTCTGTCGCCCCGCCGCCGTCGGGGTGACCCGAAGCACAGATCACGTCTCATTAGGATGGCGGCTCGCGGCAGCCGATCATGATCGCTTACCGGCAGGAGGCGCTGCAACCTGCGCCGCAGCATTGTCAGAGGGACTACGCCGGCCGCGAGACCTCAAGTCCACTGAACCCAACGCCCAGAGGGATCCTGCACGGCAACCCCGATGGCTGGTTCAATTGGGCGGAGCAGGGGCGATACGAACTCACCTGGACAGGGAGGAAAGCGTTCGGACCTTGGCCGGTGACTCCTAAATGTTTAGTCCCGGCATTTGCTGGAGCGGATTGAGCCTGAAGCCTTCGGGCTGTGAAGCCCACGCCTTCCAGATGAACTCGTGAGGCCCTTGAAGGTCTCCAGCCTACCTGCCGTGCCGACGGCGGGAAGGACGTGTTCGTCCATGCCAGCGCCCTGAACCGCTCCGGCATTAGTACCCTCGTCGAAGGTCAGGGGGTGCAAATAAGCTACGCGCAGCGCCAGAATAGCCTTGAGGCGCGTAGCATCCGGTCTGTCTGAGCAGTGCTCAGTTGCCACTGAGACGAGGGTAGCCTCATCAGGGCCGCCCGTCCATTCGCTGTTGATGTTCAGCGGGCTCCGAGATCAAGCAGAGCGATCACGGCCCCGGCGCCGACCACCGCGATTTCCATTAGTCGAGCGGCCACTGTCTTGGCGCCGGGCCTTGCTCGCGTATCCACCACCAGCACGATTACCGTTGCCGATCCTGCGGTGAGAACCGTCAGGGCGACAACGGTGGTGAAGACGATTTCGAAAGGGTTCATGTCCATCTCCTCCCTTGGAGGAGGAGTGTCTCAGACTTGGCGGGGAGGGGGATGAAATTAGCTAGTTGGCTTCCGGAGAACGTTAGGATAGTGGGTTTTTCGCTTTTGTCAGGAGGCAATCTATCCCCGCTCCAGAAAATCGAATCTGACTAGCTACAAGCGCGGCATTCTGACGGCCTCCGTGTCCATCGAGTAGTTCCGCTCTCCCTTGCTCAAGACGCCCGCAGTTTCAGGTTTCGGGCATCCCGCTGCTCCATGAGCTCGGCAAAGCTGGATGCCGAGGCCTCATCCGAAATCGCTACCCGCCGGATTATCAAGGATTCCTTTGGCGGAATCCTTGCGGAGGTGAAGGATTGACCCATTCCCGGCCGTTCGGCTTCGGGAAAGACTGCTCTGCGCCGTTCTCTGACGTCCAACTAAAACGCCATCCGCTCCCGGAAGCTGCCATTCGCCCAGTGTGCCAGGGATGGCGTGCTAGGGTGGGAAGCGGAATGGCCGCTTTTGGGCGGGCATAGCAAGCAAGCGGACGTTCGGTCAGCCAACACCATCCACAGCGCTGCGCCCGATGTCGGACGTTGAGATCTGCGTTGCAGCATCCTGAAAGCAGGCCGCTCCGGCGGGTCACGCTGGGTTGCACAAATACCCGAGGTTGCCGCTGTGCCGCACGACGGCATTTGGCCGCCAAACAGCCATCAGAGCTTCAATTTCGCCAATAGCAACCCTTGTTCGATGTCTGTGACCCATATGGATGCCGCATTCAGAAAGAACTGCTCCGCTTGACCACCGTCCTGCATGGGAGCACAGTGAACGAGCGTTCGGAACCTGGACCTTCGGCATCGCATCACTGTTCGGCTTTCCGGACGCGGTTGCCCGCCTGACGGCGAACGAGATCGGTTTTTCCTCCATTTTGTGCCGCTGTCTCGCGGGCTGGCATGGGCCAGCGCGCGCTTGGCGCTGCCGCCTCGCGGCACGGGAGGAACGCATGGAACGCTGCAAGAGAATGGTCGACCTCGGCCGTCGCCGCTTCCTGCAGGGAAGCGCGATCGCGGCCGCCGGAGCGGCAGCCGCCGCCAGCCTACCCAGAGAGGCCAAGGCGCAGGCCGCAATGGCGAGGGTGGAGTATCCCTCGAACCGCCTTGCCAATGTCGCCGACCTAAAGGTCAATGAGCCGCTCGAGGTCGCATATCCCGACGAGAACGCGCCTGGCGTGCTCATCAAGCTCGGCCACCGGGTCGCAGGCGGCGCGGGACCCGACGGCGACATCGTCGGCTTCACAACGATCTGCCCGCACAAGGGATTTCCTCTCGCCTACCATGCCGATGACCGCACGTTGAACTGCCCTGGGCACTATTCCCGCTTCGACTGCGAGGCCGGAGGACTTGAGATCTGGGGCCAGGCTACCCAGAACCTGCCGCAATACACTCTCCGCGTTGACGACAAGGGCGACGTGTTCGCCGAGGGCCTCGACGAACTCCTCTACGGCCGCCTCTCCAACGTGCTCTGAAGGGAGGACCTGCCATGGCCTTCAAACGCCAGATCGACCGCCTGCCGATCATCCCGGCGGATGCCAAGGTCCACAATGTGGTCTGCCATTACTGCATCGTCGGCTGCGGCTATCACGCCTACAGTTGGGACGTGAACCACCAGGGCGGCACCGCGCCCGACCAGAACATCTTCGGGGTCGACCTGTCTCGCCAGCAGCCCGCCCAGACGGCAGCTTGGTACTCGCCCTCCATGTACAACATCGTCAAGCAAGACGGCCGGGACGTCCACATGGTCATCAAGCCGGACCCGGACTGCGTCGTGAACTCCGGGCTGGGGTCGATCCGCGGTGCGCGGATGGCGGAGATGAGCTACAGCCGCGCCCGCAGTACTCAGCTGCGACGTCTCACCGACCCGCTGGTGTGGCGCTACGGCCAGTTGCAGCCGACCTCGTGGGACGATGCGCTCGATCTCGTCGCCCGGGTCACCGCGCGGGTGATCGCCGACAAGGGCGAGGATGCGCTCTTCGTCTCCGCCTATGACCACGGCGGCGCGGGCGGCGGCTACGAGGATACCTGGGGCACCGGGAAGCTCTACTTCAGCGCGATGAAGGTGAAGAACATCCGCATCCACAATCGTCCCGCTTACAACTCCGAGGTCCACGGTACCCGCGACATGGGCGTGGGCGAGCTCAACAACTGCTACGAGGACGCCGAGCTTGCCGACACGATCATGGTGGTCGGAGCGAACCCGCTGGAGACGCAGACCAACTATTTCCTGAACCACTGGGTGACGAACCTGCGCGGCACGTCGCAGGACAAAAAGAACGAGCAGATTCCCGGCGAGGCGCACGACCGCGCCAGGATCGTCATCGTCGACCCGCGCCGCACCCCGACCGTCGCCGTCTGCGAGGCAGAAGCCGGGCCGGAAAACGTGCTGCACCTGAAGATAAACCCCGGGACCGACCTGGCGTTGTTCAATGCGCTGTTCACTGAGATCGCCGACAAGGGCTGGGTCGACCATGCATTCATCGAGGCCAGTACGGCTACAAAGCCAGGGCCCCAGTCAAAAGCCGACGTGGCGCATCCGGCGATCCTGACGACCTTCGCCGCCGCACGCGACGGGAACCGCACGTCGCTCGAAGAGGTCGCCGGGATCACTGGCCTCTCGCCCGATGACATCCGGAAAGCCGCGAGCTGGATCGCCGAACCCAAGGAAGGCGGGGCCCGCCGTCGCACCATGTTCGCCTACGAGAAGGGGCTGATCTGGGGCAACGACAACTACCGCACCAACGGGGCGCTCGTGAACATCGCGCTCGCCACCGGAAACGTCGGGCGGCCGGGAGGCGGAGTGGTTCGCCTCGGCGGCCACCAGGAGGGATACTCGCGGCCGGCAGCCGATTTCATCGGTCGTCCGGCTCCCTATGTGGACAGGCTGCTGATCGAGGGTCAAGGCGGCGTGCATCACATCTGGGGCTGCGACCACTACAAGACGACGCTGAACGCCGACGTGTTCAAGGCCGCCTACAAGGTCCGCACCGACAAGGTGAAGGATGCCATGAACCGGGTAGCCTATGGCGACCGACAGACGATGGTGAATGCCATCATCGCTGCGATAAACGACGGCGGCCTGTTCGCGGTCGACGTCGACATCGTGCCGGCCAAGATCGGCGAGGCCTGCCACGTGATCCTGCCCGCTGCCACCAGCGGTGAGATGAACCTCACCTCGATGAACGGCGAGCGGCGGATGCGGCTCACCGAGCGCTACATGGACCCGCCCGGCCAAGCCATGCCGGACTGTCTGATCGCGGCCCGTATCGCCAACAACCTGCAGCGCGTCTTCGAGGAGATGGGCAAGCAGGACCTCGCCGCGAATTTCAACGGCTTCGACTGGAAGACCGAGGAAGACGCCTTCATGGACGGCTACCACCAGCACGAAAAGGGCGGGGAGTACGTGACCTACGCCCGACTTCGCGCCATGGGCACCAACGGATTCCAGGAGCCTGCAGTCGGAATCGAAGGAGGACCGGGAGGTCAGGCCAGCTCGCTCGGCGAGACCACGACGGGGGGCCAACACGGCATGATCGTCCAGGGCCCGGCGATCGAAGGCGCACGCGGGAAGGAACCCGTGCAGGAGCAGGGACCCAATGCCGCCGCCGCGCAGGTGCCTACCACCGGGACCGAACGCATCATTGGCACAAAGCGTCTTTATGCCGATGGGAAGTTCAACACGCCGGACGGCAGGGCATTCTTCATGCACGCGGCTTGGCGCGGGTTGGAGGCCCCGGGCAAGCAGGAGCAGAAGGACACCTACGCCTTCCTGATCAACAACGGCCGCACCAACCACATCTGGCAATCAGCCTACCTGGACGTCGGAAACGAGATGGTGATGGACCGCTGGCCCTATCCGTTCATCGAGATGCATCCGGACGACATGAGCAAGGTCGGCGTAAAGGAGGGCGACCTGGTGGAAGTCTACAACGACGCGGGCTCGACGCAGGCAATGGTGTATCCGACGCCCACGGCCCGGCCAGGCGAGACCTTCATGCAGTTCGCCAATCCGATGGGCGTAATGGGCAATGTCGTCAACGCCGGGACCAACGAGCTGATCATCCCGAACTACAAGCAGACCTGGGCCGACATCCGCAAGCTCGCGGATGCGCCTGGTAGCGTGCAGCACCTGTCGTTCAAGTCGCAGCAGTACAGGGCCAGCTAACATATCGCGACTTCGGCCGCCGCGGCGCATGGCCGTGGCGGCTCTTTGGCTCCGAGCTTCCTCGGCTCTTCGGGAGAGCCGCCACTTCCCGGTTGCACATTTCCTTCCGCCGCCTTATATCCGCGCCGTTGTATCTGGATTTGCGGATATATGGATAAGACAGCAGCCCTCGCCGCCCTGGCGGCGCTTGGCCAGGACACCCGGCTCGAGATCTTCCGGCTTCTCGTGCGCGCCGGCGCGGATGGCATTCCGGCAGGCGAGATCGCGACGCGGCTGGGCACGGTCCAGAACACGACTTCCGCCCACCTCAAGACGCTCGGGCATGCAGGACTGGTCCGCGCCGCGCGCGAGGGTCGCACCATCCGCTACTTCGCCGACATGACTGGCTTCCGCGATCTGCTCGCCTTCCTGATGGAGGATTGCTGCAACGGCGCTCCGGAACTCTGCCAGCCCGCGATCGAAGCCATCACCTGCGGCTGCTAGGGATGCCTGCCATGACCCAAGCCTACAACGTCCTGTTCCTGTGCACTGGCAACTCCGCCCGCTCAATCCTTGGCGAGGCGATCCTGAACCGTCTCGGCGAGGACAGGTATAGGGCGTTCTCCGCGGGCTCCTACCCGAAGGGTACGGTCCATCCCTTCGCCATCGATCTGCTGAAGGGCATGGGCTACGACACCTCCTTCGCCCGTTCCAAAAGCTGGGACGAGTTCGCCGCGCCCGACGCTCCGCACATGGACTTCGTCTTCACCGTCTGCGACGCCGCGGCGGAGGAAGCCTGCCCCGTATGGCCCGGCCATCCCATGACTGCGCACTGGGGCATTCCCGATCCGGCGGCAGCACAGGGAACCGACGCCGAGAAGCACCTCGCCTTGGCAGAGGCTTACCGCATGCTCTCCAACCGCATATCGGCCTTCCTCTCGCTGCCGCATGCTTCGATCGACCGCCTGGCGCTGCAGCAGCGCCTCCGCGAGATCGGGCAGGCCTTTCCCAAACCCGGCTGAACCAAGGACCACGTCATGACGGACATCGCAGTCGAGCCGAAGCTCGAGGCACCCGCAGGGATCGGCTTCTTCGAGAAGTACCTGACCATCTGGGTCGCGCTCTGCATCGTCGCCGGGATCGCGCTCGGCCACATGCTGCCCGGACTCTTCGGGGTGATCGCCAGCGCCGAGATCGCCAAGGTAAACCTTCCGGTCGCCGTGCTGATCTGGCTGATGATCGTGCCGATGCTGCTCCGGGTCGACTTCGCGTCGCTCGCGCAGGTCGGCACCTACTGGCGCGGCATCGGCGTCACCCTGTTCATCAACTGGGCGGTGAAGCCGTTCTCGATGGCGCTGCTTGGTTGGCTGTTCGTTGGCTGGCTGTTCCGGCCGTGGCTGCCGGAAGCGCAGATTGATTCCTACATTGCGGGCCTGATCATTCTGGCCGCAGCGCCGTGCACCGCGATGGTGTTCGTCTGGTCGAACCTGACCCGGGGCGAACCGAACTTCACGCTGTCGCAGGTAGCGCTCAATGACGCGATCATGATCGTCGCCTTCGCGCCAATCGTCGGCCTGCTGCTCGGCCTGTCGGCGATCACGGTTCCTTGGGACACGCTCCTCCTGTCCGTCGTGCTCTACATCCTGCTGCCTGTTGTCGTGGCCCAGTTCGTACGCAAGCGGCTTCTGGCCACGGGCGGGCAAGCTTCGCTGGATCGGCTACTGGGCAGGCTGCAGCCGATTTCCCTTCTTTCGCTCTTGGCAACGCTGGTCCTGCTGTTCGGCTTCCAAGGCGAGCAGATCATAGCCCAGCCTCTCGTGATCGCCCTTCTCGCCGTGCCGATCCTGATCCAGGTCTACTTCAACTCCGGCTTCGCCTACCTGCTGAACCGGATCTCGGGCGAGCGGCATTGCGTGGCGGGCCCATCGGCCCTGATCGGCGCGTCCAACTTTTTCGAACTTGCGGTGGCGGCCGCTATCGCGCTGTTCGGCCTGAACTCGGGCGCGGCGCTCGCCACGGTCGTCGGCGTGCTCGTCGAGGTTCCTGTGATGCTGTCCGTTGTCTGGATCGTGAACCGCTCGAAAGGCTGGTACGAGCGAAGCGAAGCCGTGAAGCAGCCCACATAAAGAGGAGGTCCGGATGAGCATCACGATCTACCACAACCCGGCCTGCGGCACCTCACGCAACACGCTCGCCATGATCCGCCAGTCCGGCGAGGAACCGGAGGTGATCGAGTACCTGAAGAACCCGCCGTCGCGGGAGCAGCTGGTCGAGTTGATCGCCGCCATGGGTATCACGCCGCGCCAGCTGCTGCGCGAGAAGGGCACGCCTTACTCGGAACTTGGCCTGGACGATCCGAAATGGAGCGACGACGAACTGATCGACTTCATGCTGGCGCATCCGATCCTCATCAATCGCCCGATCGTCGTCACGCCGCTCGGCACGAAGCTCTGCCGTCCTTCTGAGGCCGTACTCGACATCCTGCCCAATCCTGACATCGGTCCTTTCACCAAGGGCGACGGAGAGGTGGTGATCGATGCCGATGGCAGGCGCGTGCGCTGAAGCTATTTCGAATTTTTTCGAATTAGCATTGACCCTGCCCGGGGAGACATCCTATATTTCGAGAGAATTCGAAATAGGCCGCAGCGGGAGGTCGCGGCCTCAATGGAGTTTCCAATGACCAAAGCCGCAAGTCCGCTCGACACCTTTCCGAATGTCGACGAGGACCAGTTCCAGCCCATCGACCCGGCCGCGCTCTTCGACGTGCCACGCGCCGCCCACCCGCCACGAATCCTGATGCTTTACGGCTCCCTGCGGGAACGCTCCTATTCCAGGCTGGCAACGGAAGAGGCGGCGCGGATCCTGCGGAGGTTCGGTGCGGAGGTGCGCATCTTCAATCCGTCCGGACTGCCGCTTCCGGACTCGACCTCGGCCGACCACCCGAAGGTAAAGGAGCTACGTGAGCTGTCGATGTGGTCCGAGGGACAGGTCTGGTGCTCGCCTGAGCGTCACGGCTCGATGACGGGCATCATGAAGGCCCAGATCGACTGGCTGCCGCTGTCCCTCGGCGGCATTCGCCCGACCCAGGGAAGGACGCTCGCGGTCATGCAGGTATGCGGCGGTTCCCAGAGCTTCAACGCCGTCAACCAGCTGCGCGTGCTTGGCCGCTGGATGCGAATGTTCACCATTCCCAATCAGTCTTCTGTCGCCAAGGCGTTCAACGAGTTCGACGAGTCCGGCCGCATGAAACCCTCGCCCTACTACAACCGCATCGTCGACGTGATGGAGGAACTGGTGAAGTTCACCCTTCTGCTGCGCGACCGGACTGGCTACCTGACGGATCGTTACTCCGAGCGGGTCGAGAGCGCTGAGGAGGTCTCCAGGCGGGTGAACCAGCGGTCGATTTAAGGCGGGTATTCACCGCGGAGAGGATTGCAAGCGCAGATCGACGGACGGATTATGCCCCGGGGCGCGACGACGTCGGCGAATGTCGTTTTGGGGATCACGTGGCAATTATCCGGGACTTTGACGCTGGGGCGGTCGCATGAGGCCCCGTGACGTTGCCTTGGCGGCCGCGCCTCCGGCGCTGTGGGCGATAGCCTACACGATCGCGAAACCGACCATGCAGAGCTTCCCGCCTTTGTTCCTGATGAGCATCATCTACGGAATCACGGCGATCGCACTGTATCGCCCCAATCCGAAACGGCAGACTCCGTTATGGGTCATCCTCGTTGGCTCGGTACTGGGGGGAAGCGTGCAAAGCGGCCTGATATTCAGCGGCGTCGCGCTCGTTCCTGCCAGTACGGCAGTCATGACAGTTCAATCCCAGGTCCCCTTCGCCGTGTTGGCTGCTTGGGCGATTGGCCTGGAACGGATAAATCGCCGCCGGCTCGCAGGAATCGTCCTCTCCCTCGGCGGTGTCGCCCTTGTCGTGGGGTTGCCGAACTCCGTGGGTGAAATTCGCGGCCTGCTGATGATCGTTGCAGGAACACTCTGTTGGGGCATCGCGCAGGCGCTCATACGAGCCAGATCGACGGAGGCGGGCGGATATCTCATGGGGGCGATGTCCGCGCTCGCGGTGCCTCAGATGGTGGCGATGTCGTTACTGTTGGAAACAGGTCAGGGTCGGGCCGTGCTCGATGCAGGACTCGCCGACTGGGGAGCGATCCTCGTTTTGGCGGTGGGCGGTTTCGTAATTGCCTACACGATTTGGTACGGGCTGCTTCGTAGCTATCGCGTCGACCAAGTGGCCCCGTTCATTCTTCTGATGCCCGTGATCGGCGTGCTTCTGGCGTCTGTGTTCCTGAATGAGCAGCCGTCTGCATTGGTGCTTTGTGGAGGCGCTGTCATTCTGGCAGGCCTCGGGTTGGTTGTCCGTGCGCCAAGGGAAACAGGTTTCCAAACCGCATAAGGCTTGACTCAGTCCTATTTCGAGGATTTTCGAAATTTCCTTGACGGCGCGGGGCAGTCCGACTAGCTTATTTCTATGGAACTCGAAAAAGCAGCACTGCAGCTCGAAGCAATCGGCAACCCGACCCGCCTCCAGCTCTATCGCATCCTGGTTCGCGCCGGCGCGGAAGGGCTCCCCGTCGGCCGTGTCCAGGAGAAGCTTGGCATCGCCGCCTCGACGCTGTCGCACCACATCAAGCGTCTCGTCGACGCAGGTCTCGTCACGCAGGAGCGGCACGCGACGACGCTGGTGTGCCGCGCCCATTATCCTGCGATGCAGTCACTGATCGGCTTCCTCGCCGACGAGTGCTGCGCCGACGGAAGCTGCCCTACCGAACCCGCCAGCCATCCGCCCGGCTGCACCTCACCCTCCGCGAAGAAGGAAACGACATGAACGCGATCACCTCCGCGGAGCTTCCTGTCGCCGTCATCGGAGCCGGACCAGTCGGCCTTGCCGCCGCCGCCCGTCTGGTGGAGCGCGGCCTTCGTCCGGCGATCTTCGAGAAGGGCAACCGCGTTGGCGCAGCGATCCTCGACTGGGGCCATGTCCGCGTCTTCTCGCCGTGGGACTACAACGTCGACGAAGCTGCCCGGGCGCTGCTCGCGGATGAAGGCATTGCCGCACCGGAGGGTGACTACCTTCCCACGGGTGAGGAGATCGTTGCGCACTATCTCGAGCCGCTGTCCCGGGTGCCGTCCATCGCGTCCGGCCTGAAGCTGGGAGCGGAAGTCACGGGCGTCACGCGCCTTAGCCATGACCTCATGTCCAGCGACGGCCGCGTCGATGCGCCGTTCGTCGTGCGGTACCGAGACGGGACCCGAGAGCACCGCCTGCTGGCGCGGGCCGTGATCGATGCTTCCGGCACGTGGTCGTGCCCGAACCCGATGGGGCCCGACGGCCTCGCCGTGACGGGCGAAGCAGAAGCAACGGACCTCATCGCCTACGGAATCCCTGATATCGCCGTCGCGGAACGCGACTCCTACTCAGGCAAGCGGACGCTCGTGCTCGGCAGCGGCCATTCGGCAATCAACGTGGCGCTCGCGCTGCTTGATCTCCAGGAGAAGATCCCCGACACCCGGGTCCTTTGGGCGCTGCGCCGCGACCGCATCGACCGTCTGCTCGGCGGTGGACTGAACGACCAGTTGCCCGGCCGTGGCGCGCTCGGCCTCGCCGCGAAGAAGGCGATCAATGAAGGCAGGCTGGACATGCTCGCTCCCTTCGTTGTCGACCGCGTCGTCCTGCACGGCACCCGACTGAAAGTCGAGGCGCGGCTCGGCAGCCGACCGATCATCGAGAAGGTCGACCGCATCGTCGTCGCGACCGGGTTTCGTCCTGACTTCTCGTTCCTGCGCGAACTCCGCCTGGGGCTCGATCCCGCGATTGAGGCACCGCCCGCGCTCGCGCCGCTGATCGACCCCAATGTCCATTCCTGCGGCACCGTCCCGCCGCACGGCATCCATGAACTGGCGCATCCTGAATCGGGGTTCGTCATCGTCGGCTCTAAGTCCTATGGACGCGCGCCAACCTTCCTGATGGCGACCGGCTACGAGCAGGTGCGTTCCGTCGTTGCCGAACTCGCCGGGGACCGGGTCGCCGCCCGCGAGGTTCGCCTCGTGCTGCCCGAGACCGGGGTCTGCGGCGCTCCGGCCAGCATCGCCGCAAGTTCCTGCTGTGGCGGCCCGGCCCCGACCACCACTAACGCGTGCTGCGCGGACGATGCCGCGGCCAAGGCGCATGGCCAGGACGGATGCGGCTGCTCGGCCCCTGTCGTCGAGCCTGCGGTCGCGAAGTCCAGCTGCTGTCAGAGCGCCGCGTGAGGGCGGCATCCGCGCCCGACGCGCCGGGCTGGTTCATCAGCGCGCTCGGGGCGGCCCAGATCTGCTCCTGGGGAACGCTGTTCTACGGCTTCCCCCTGATTGCCGAGGCGATGCGGACCGATCTCGGCTGGTCGAAACCCACGCTCTACGGCGCGGCATCGATCGGCATGCTGCTGGCGGGCCTCGCAGCCTATCCCGTGGGCACCGCGATCGACCGCGGCCACGGGCGGGTCCTGATGCCCGGCGCGTCCGTTCTCGCGGGCGTGCTGCTCGTTGCCTGGTCGCAGGTGGAAGAACTCGCGGCCTTCTACCTCGTGCTCGCGGTCCTGGGCTGCATGCAGGCCGCGACCCTCTACGAGCCTGCCTTCGCGGTCATCGCCCGCCGCGTCGGGCCGCTCAACGCCCGCAAGGGGATCACCGCGCTGACGCTGTGGGGCGGGTTCGCAAGCACGGTCTTCATCCCGATCATCCAGTTCCTGATCGAGACGCAGGGCTGGCGCGGCGCGCTGATGGCGATGGGGGCCGTGAACGTCATAGTCTGCGGAGGCCTCTACTTCCTCGCCATTGACCCGTCCCGCGATGCTCCCATGCGTTCCGCCGAACCGGGTGCACCATCCCCTGCTCTCGGACGGGCCGCCGTAGCCGCGGCCATGCGAAGGCCTGCCTACTGGGGCCTGATGCTCGCCTGGGTCTCCTATGCCTTCGCCTTCTCGTCGCTCACCTACCACTTCTTCCCGCTGCTGCTGGAACGCGGGCTGGATTCGTCAGGCGCGGTGGCGGTGCTTGCCGTGATCGGGCCTGCGCAGGTGGCGGGCCGCATCCTGGTTCGGGCGTTCGCCTCGGAGGCCCCGGTGCGGTCGGTGGGGTCGGGGATCGTGATCGTCTTCCCGCTGGCGGTCGTCGGCTTTTCCCTCGCTCCGCCTGAGGTGCTTGTCATTGCGGCCGTCGCGGCCTTCTACGGGGCCGCAAACGGCATGATCACCATCGTCAGGGGCATGGCAGTGCCGGAGATGGTGACACGGGACGGCTACGGGGCGGTGAACGGCTCGCTCGTCGCTCCGATGAACGTCATGACGGCGCTCGCCCCGCTCGGAGCTGCGCTCCTTTGGCAGGCCAGCGGAGGCTACGGAGCGGTCCTGGCCGCGATCTTCGCCGGATCCCTGACACTGTGCGCCGGGTTCTGGTTCGCGGCAGCACGATCGAAGGGCTAGGGGTAGCGTGCTGAAGGTTCTGCAAATTCGTCGCTGAGTGGCGGCCATGGCAGGCTGGTGATGTTCACGTCACCTGATTCCCTGGAGAGGAACGCCGCCATGACCAGAAGTGAGGGTACGACTGCGAGCGCCGCCGTCAAAGACATTCTGCTTTCGAGCCCGGACGGACTGCGCGAAGTGATCCGGACGGTACTGCAGGAAGTGCTCGAGGCGGAGATGGACGAGGCGCTCGGTGCGGCGAAGGGGGAGCGCACGCCGGAGCGGCTCGGCTACCGCTCGGGCCATTACGGCCGCACGCTGATCACGCGTGTCGGCAAGCTCGAGCTGCGCGTCCCGCAGGACCGGCAGGGCCGCTTCTCCACCGAGCTGTTCGAGCGCTACCAGCGTTCGGAGCGGGCGCTGGTGGCGACGTTGGCGGAGATGTACGTGCAGGGCGTCTCGACCCGCAAGGTCAAGGCGATCACCGAGGAGCTGTGCGGTCATTCCTTCTCGGCCTCGGCGATCTCGGCCATCAACAAGCGGCTGGACGAGAGCCTCAAGGCCTTTGCCGAGCGCCCGCTGCATGAGCCGTTCCCCTATCTCATCCTCGACGCCCGCTACGAGAAGGTGCGCGAGGCCGGCGTGGTGATGAGCCAGGCGGTGCTGATTGCGGTCGGCATCGACTGGGACGGCCGGCGCCAGATCCTGGCCGTCGACATGGCCGGTCGCGAGAGCCGCTCGGCCTGGAAGGACTTCCTCGTCAAGCTCAAGGCGCGCGGCCTCAAGGGCATCGAGCTGGTCGTGTCCGACGACCATGCCGGGCTGGTCGCGGCGATCGGCGAGGTGGTGCCCGAAGCTGCCTGGCAGCGCTGCTACGTCCACTTCCTGCGCAACGTGCTCGACCATTTGCCGCGCAAGCACGGCGAGGATTGCCGGGCCGAACTGCGCTGGCTCTACGAGCGCCGCGATCTTGCCGAGGCCCGGGCCGACCTCTCGGCCTGGCTTGCCAAATGGTCGGCGCGCTATCCCCGCCTGACCGCCTGGGTCGAGGACAATATCGAGCAGACGCTCACCTTCTTCCGGCTGCCGCGCCAGCACCACAAACACCTGAAGAGCACCAATATGCTGGAGCGCCTCAACGAGGAGATCCGGCGCAGAACCCATGTCGTGCGCATCTTCCCGAACGCCCACAGTTGCCTGCGCCTCGTCAGGGCGCTGGCCGTCGAAACCCACGAGAACTGGATGGAGGCCAACCGCTACATCAACATGGACGATCTGCGCGAGCACAAGAAGCTCGCCCTACGCCAAGCTGCATGACCAGTTCCATGGCCGCCCATTTGCAGAACTTGACGCACACAACCGGGCTAGGAGCGAATGGCTGCTGGGCTGAGCCGGGCCGAATGCCCTGGTAGGTCGTATTGAGACCATCCTGGGGTGGATCCGAACGACAGCTTTCGGGAAGCGGCAGCAGGTCGTGGAACGGCCGAGATGCGGTCGGAAGCAGTCGTTGAGACTAACCCCCGTTCAACGGCCGCTATTCGATCCTCGACGCCCGAAAGCAGAAGGTCTGTAAACGTGAAGAGTTTCGGGCGCCGGTAGGCGTACGAAAGTCCCCGAGGAAGGAACCCGCGGGTGACGGGGCGATGGCTATGGGGATTTCGATTTTGCGCTGGTGTCGGCGATGGCGCGACCGCCGTCGGCAAGCGCTGGGTTTGATGCGGACGGACCGCTTCGTTGCGGCTCCGCGCGGTCTCGCGGACCCGGCCCGCGGCTGGTTGCGGCGGTGTCGGCATCGATGATCGCGATTGACACGCATGGGTTCGTTGCCGGCGGCTGCGTGCCCGCGGCTGAAGGCTGGACCTGGCCATGCCGGGTCATGGGGCTTTCTCCCGGTTCGTTGCCGTCTTGCCCGGCGGTGCGCGCGGCTGCCCCCAGCCGGTGAACACCTCGATGACGATCATGCGTCCACCGCAGCATGGGCACGGCGGGCGAAAGTCGTCTGGCGCCGCCGATGGATCGTTAACGACGGGAGGCGCGGCCGCCAGCAGTTCGCGAGCGTGTGCGAGGCTCATCTTGCGGGAACCGCTGGCGAGCAGGCCGTAATGACGGATGCGATGGAAGCCGCGCGGCAGGACATGAAGCAGGAAGCGACGGATGAACTCGTCGGTGGCGAGCGTCATGACCTGCTGCCGGTCGGCGCCGTCGCGGCGATAGTTCTTGTAGCGGAAGGTGACGCCGCTCGCGTCGAAGGCGATCAGGCGGCGGTTCGAGATCGCCACCCGGTGGGTATAACGCGATAGATAGGCCAGCACCGCCTCCGGCCCGGCGAAGGGCGGCTTGGCGTAGACCACCCAGCGCTTCTTCCTGACAGGAGCAAGATGGCGCAGGAATGCCTGCCGCTTGGCGAGGTGCGCCGCCGATCCGAAGAAGGTGAGCCGTCCGGCATCGTGCAGCGCGACCAGGCGGGTGAGGAACAGCCGGCGGAACAGCTTGCCGAGCACCCGCACCGGGAGCAGGAAGGCCAGGCGCGACGAGACCCAGCACTTGCCGTCGAGCGCGATGCCGCCGCCCGGCACGATCATGTGCACGTGCGGATGGTGGGTCAGCGCCGAGCCCCAGGTGTGGAGCACTGCGGTGATGCCGATGCGCGCGCCGAGATGCTTCGGGTCGGCGGCGATCGTCAGCATCGTCTCCGATGCCGCCTTGAACAGCAGGTCGTAGACCAGCGCCTTGTTGTGGAAGGCGATGTCGGCGACCTCGGCCGGCAGCGTGAACACGACGTGGAAGTAGCCGACCGGCAGGAGGTCGGCCTCGCGCTCGGCAAGCCATGTCCGCGCGGCCGCGCCCTGACACTTGGGGCAGTGCCGGTTGCGGCAGGAGTTGTAGGCGATCCGCCACTGGCCGCAGTCCTCGCAGGCCTCGACGTGACCGCCAAGGGCGGCGGTGCGGCAGTGTTCGATTGCCGACATGACCTTGAGCTGGGCGAGGCTCAGGTGACCTGCATGGGCTGCCCGGTAAGCAGGCCCTGCTGTGCGGAAGATGTCGGCGACCTCGACCGAGGCGCGCACGGCTCAGCCGTCGGATATCTCCTCCATCTTGAACAGGCCGAGTTTGTCGAACGGGCTCGTGACCGTGCGCACCGTGCGGGTTGCGACCTTGGTGTAGAAGGCGGTGCTGTTCAGCTTGGCGTGCCCGAGCAGGACCTGGATGACCCGAATGTCGACGCCGTCCTCCAGAAGGTGGGTGGCGAAGCTGTGGCGCAGCGTGTGCGGCCCGACCCGCTTGTCGATGTCGGCGGCCTGTGCCGCCTCGACGACGACGCGATGAAGCTGCCGGGTGCTGATCGGCTTCATCGCGTGCTGGCCCGGGAACAGCCAGCCGTCGCGGTGCATTACGCCCTGTTGCCGCCCGACCTTCCACCACTGGCGCAGCAGCGCGAGCAGGTCCTCCGAGAGCATGGCGTTGCGGTGTCGCCCGCCCTTGCCGCGCTCGACGCGCAGCAGCATGCGCTCGCTGTCGACGTCGGCGACCTTCAGCATCGACACCTCGGCGACGCGCAGCCCCGCGCCATAGGCGACCGACAATGCGGCCTGGTGCTTGAGGCAGGTGGTGGCGTTGAGGAGCCGGGCGACCTCGTCGCGGCTCAGAACCACCGGCAATTGGCGCGGATGGGCCAGCCGCACGAGCTTGCGCGCCAGGTCCGGGCGGTCAAGCGTGTGGGTGAAGAAGAAGCGCAGCGCCGACACGATGCTGTTCATGGTCGGCACCGGAACGCCGTTATCCTGCTGCTCGACCTGGAACCGGCGCAGGTCGTCCGCTGTCGCCGTATCCGGCGGTCGGCCAAGGAAGCTTGCCAACCGTCCGACATCGCGGAGGTAGTTGCGCTGCGTCTCCTGGCTGAACCGGCGCATGTTCATGTCGTCAATAAGCCGCTGGCGCAGCGCGCTGACGCGTGCATTGAGAACGGGATCAGGCATGGTCAGGCTCCTTGTTGAAGAAGCCCGTCATGCTCTGCCGCTGCCGGACGACGCTCAATGCAGGCGCGACGCCCGACCTGTGCCCGCTACCTCAACCGTAAGCGCCCTCCCGCGCAGCGGGTTCGTTCGACGGCCCAGACAAGACGCTGATTATGTGACGCTAGTTCACACTCTCTAGGTTTCGCACGCGTTAGAAGGCGTGCTTCGATTGTGGAACTTAATCGGGTTACTCGATCCCCAGCTTCCTCTTTAGTTCCGCGTTCTCCCTGCGGAGACGCTCTGCAAGGAGGCTCTTGAGTCGCTTGTTTTCTTCCTCAAGCGCTATGAGATCTTTGAGGTCATCGCTGCTTGAGGCTGGCGCCGCGGCCTTCTTCCAATGATAATAAGTCTGGGCCGAGATACCGGCCTGCTTCGAAGCGTCCTTCAGAGTGGTTCCGCCGCTTATTGACTCCTCAATCTGACTGATCTTCTGAGCACGCTCCTTCTCGGAGTGGAGCTTCCGCCCAGTCGAAGCTCCCCCGACTGGTACTTCCTCTCCCTGCGACTTGCGTCTGGTGCCCTTCCTCCGAGCAGAACCGCTCGGAGGAGCCTGTGCCCGTGCCTTCTTCATCGCTTCCGGCGTCTCTGCTTTGGCGGGCTGTTCGGCGGCGACTTCCGATTCAGCTTGTTCAGGATCGGGCATAACGTGCTCCACTCGCCAAATGTGCGAAGTCCAGCATCAATACATGCGACATTGGAGTCAACAAGCCTTCGATGGCAGCGTGATGAGATCAAGGATGACCCTTCACATGACCAGCGTCGGATCGCGCCTACTTCAAGCGCGACCCGGGGCTTCGTGCTGTTGCGCATGCGAGCAAGGGGATTGCGCGCCAGACGCCTCGCCAAAGACGGATGCAGTCGGCCATCCATTTATGGATGCAATCCCCTTAGCAATTCGGCCCAGTCCGAGTTGAAGGAACCTCACCATTAATCGAAGAACTTGCCCTTATACAGCTCCCTGGAATTTGCCCGCAGCGCGTCACGCTGTGTCTGGTTTTGCGACCGACTGCCTGAGCAGCGCCGAAGTGCTGGGTGTGCGCGGCGTACTGGAGGACCGCCTGGGCTTTATCGAACTGGGCGCGGCACTGTATCAACTCCTGGGCACGGGCTTCCACCTCGGCCGCACCTGCGTCAGCATACGCATTGATCCAGCGGGACCTGCCTTTGCGTGTGGCCCCGACAATGTAGTAGGGCGAGCCAACCAGGTCTGCTACAATGTGAGCAAGCACTTGCATCGTGTCATAATCATCCTGGCGGTGAGCTTTGACAAAGCGCTTGATCAACTCGTCTCGCATCCGCTTCGGCCACTGCGATGCCGGCCCTCCATCAAGTGCATTCTTGCGCATGAAATCGGCCGCATACTCGTCTGCCGCGGCTTTCGTCGCGTTCCGCAGATGGACTTGCCATACGATCTTTTGATCAAGGACGATTAGAATGTAATAGCCCATCGAGAAGTCGGCGACCACTTCGTCGGCAGGCAGTTCTGGATTGACATTGGGGAATATAAGTTTCGATCGAAGTTTTATATATTATTGCCCTACTGAAAGCTTCAATGAGCCCCGCTGTTAACCGAGATGCTACAAAGGGGCGGCTTATTGATATGTGTAATCTACGTCGCCCAGTTTGCCGGGGTCAAAATTAATATGCGTCACGCGGGCGAGAAACGTAGTTGGAAAACTTCACTGAGCGGCACATCATATCGCGAGGTACCAAACAACTTCGCACGGACACATTTGGACGCCGCTCGCCATATCCAACATGGCACAGCACTTATTTTGCAGAGTGATCAGGGAGACGGCTACCGCTACGCGCCATCTTAGCGTGCGTCGTGGGAGCGCCGCCCACGTCATCACATGCAGCCTCCGGCATGACTGCCCCGCTCCCGATTCAGGGGCATCGTGTAGTTCGACTTTATGGATCTGCCCGAAAGAGGCGACTCGTTAGAGTTGGGAGAGCAGATCGCCTCCGAGCAGACGCGCGCGATGGATCATGGCTTGGCTCACCGAATCGATTAGCGCCGACGGAAATCCCTTAGGGAGCGATTCCGTGACAGCGGCCATTTTGTCGTTGGCGTTCGCGGCAAGGTCTTCGAAGATTGTGCGCATCAGGGGCGCGCCAACACCTGCGAGTTCGGCCGTTTGCAGGAAGTGGCGCGGCATGATGCTATCGACCGGGTAGTGGCGGTTCTTGCCCACCGACATGGCGAGCTTGAATTTCTTCTGTTGGATCTGGCCGGCATCAAGACTCGGTTGCGCGGTCAGCACGTCATAAAGCGGCGTCAGGCGGAAACGTCCGCCAGGACCGATGGTGATGCTGAAGTTCTTCGCGTGGCCGTCGGTGGCGCCGATCATCCAGAATACGATGCATGCGCGCAGGAAGGTGGAGATGTCCTGCTCCGGCGTGTCGCTGCCCTTTAGGAGCTGGATGATGTCACGCATGCCGGGGCCACCATCTGACTGATATTTGCGCGTCGGCGGCACGGAAAGGGCTTGGCAAATATCTTCCTGGGGCAGGCGCAGAAGACGGCCATCAGACGTCCAGCGGCGATCGAAGCGTTCGACGATGAGGGTGCGGCGGTCGCCGAAATGGGCAATTTCGGTGTGGGCTGCCGGCACGCCGAAGGCGGCGAGCAGCTTCAAGCAGAAATACTCGTTCTCAACGCTGTCCGAGAGGTCGATGCCATTCGGCAGCTGGCCAATCTGCGGCTTGAGGATATGAGTGGTGGCGGTGGTCCCGGCGGGCTTTAACCATCGCCCGTCTGTGCGCAGCAGGGCGGTCTTTTCCTGGGCGCCCGCAATTGAAATCCGGAAATCATCGTCTTCGCCCATGCCGAGGGGGGCAGCGGCGAGGTTGTTGATGATGGCGGCGACGTCGTCGTCGGTGACGGGGTTGCCGTCGACGGCGCCGGCCTTGCCGGGATCGACGCCGTCCGGGAGGAATTGCAGCGCGCCGACGCAGTCATGGCCCAGGGCGGAAAGCAGGCTGTAGGCATCCGTGCCGCCCGCGCCGACGCGCTCGGCGACGCGCTTGCGGATGGCATCGCTGTCCGGCAGCAGATTGTCGAAGACATTGATGACGGGCGCCCCGATATAGCGGTCCTCTCGCAAAGGCAGAGAGAGGGAGACTGGGAAGGTGTTCTCCCAGTCGAGCCATTCTTTGGCGTACTGGAAGTCGATGGCGCCGGTGGTTTCACGGCGCAGCACGCCGACGAGGCGGCTGTTTAGAAACACATTGAGGGGCGCGTAGGCCCGACGTCGCGCCATCAGAACAAGTCCTCAATATCAGCTTCGCTTGCCTTACTGCGGGGGCGGATGACGAGCTCGAGGTCGAGGGCGGATAGTGCCGCCATCACGGTGCGCAGCTGCACGGCGGGCTCGCCGGCCTCAAGGCGGGAGACGGTCCCCTGGCGCAGATGGATATGGCTGCCCAGCGCTCCCTGCGTAAGGCCGGCCTGCTTGCGGGCGCGGCGCAGGATAGCGCCGAGCTGTTTTTCGTTGCGGGCGATCTGGTCCGTCATGGCGAGCCTCCAATGACATTATACGGAGACGCGTATATAAAGTCAATATGCGCGTTTCCGTATATGAGCTATTTATACGGGATCACGTATAACTTAAGGATATACGGACTCGCGTATGAAGCTCGGCCTGTCCCGTTACAGCCTGGCTGCCTTCGCTTAAACGCCGCAACAACTAAGCCACTATTCTACCCGTTAGACGTTGCGGTTCTCGCCAAAGAGCCCCATCGAAAAATTTCGATCTTCAGTGAACCGGCCTTGGAAGCGCCAACTTCCGGGGCCGTTCCGCTTTTGCCGTATAGCTTCTCCCATCACACGGTTTGTCTACGCGAAACGAATCAGTCTGCCCGTGAGAGGAGGTGAGTCGCATCGCGGACTATGCGTGTGCGCTTGTGCGCAAGCAATACTGTGCGTTTTCACCATGTAATGGAAGACTTTTCACACAGCCCTACGACCGGGCAGCGTGGATCAGGCGCCGTAAACGCCCTGAAGCTTCTCGAAGATTTCCGGCGCGATCTCGTATTGCCGGGCCTTGCCACGGCCGATCGACGTGCGGCCCCAGGATTCCTTAAGGAGGCCGCGCACGACAAGTGGATCAATCGCTTCCTGCGCCGCTTTCCTTGTCATTCCAGTGACTTCCGTCACGTTCGTTATGGTCAGCGCCGTATCTGCCTTTTGCAGGGTGTACAGGAGATTCATCATGCCGAGTTGGCGCAGACGCGAATTTGGCGTCTCGTCGGGCAGGGGCTTTGACATGATCTCATGCGTAGCCAAGGTCGCGAAAACCGTGTTGTGCCAACGCTGATTTAATGGGCTTGGCATCTTCTTATCTATGCGTTATCGTACAGTATGGAAAGGTGGTGAAGCCCACGGACGGCTAGCCAATGGAGAGACAAACGGGGGGATCGGCATGAAAAATACGGTCATTCGGGCACTTTCCGCCTTTTTACTCTACGTTCCATTGTACACCTTTTCGTCGTCTAATGCGCGGGCAGATGACTGGGGCTGCCAGGTTCTCCTATGCCTTTCAAATCCCGGTGGCGCAACGCAGTACGCCGAGTGCCGCCCCCCGATTGAGCGGCTGTGGTCGCATCTGGCGAAGGGCCGATCCTTCCCGATTTGCAGCGGCGTTGGCTTCACAGCGACGAAGCCCCGTTATGAACCGTACTATTGCGATGCCGGGTTCCGGCTGGTCACGCGCTCGGGAGATCGGCGGAACGAAGTCGCCTGCGTCTCCACCGAACCCAAAGTCGTTAGCAGCGCCGTGTGCAGCTATCGTGACGATGGAGGAGCCACGGGTTCCTGGCATTTCGAAGACGGCAAGCGGGTTTGCAAGGCACTGGTCACCCAACGTCCCCATGTGCGCGAACAGCCCAGATATGTCGACGTTACCATCGATGGTGCCGGCCGCCAGCGCGTGTGGTTCTAGCCCATGCCGGTGGCCTTTCTCGATCTCGCTCAAAACTGCGCTCCGCAGATCGCCACAGAAACAATTGCCGCTGTCGTGAGCATAGAGAGTGGATTCCAGCCGTTTGCCATACGCATCAACACAGATCATCCGCTGGCCGCGCAGCCCAAAACCAGAGCCGAGGCAATCGAGACCGCGACAATCCTGATTGCCGAGGGCCACGATATCGACCTGGGACTTGGCGGGATCAATTCTGGCAATCTCGGTCGGCTGGGACTGTCCGTCAGCGACACATTCGACCTCTGCCTGAATATCAAGGCGATCGCGGCACTCCTGGAGGGTTACTACAAAATAGCTCTCCAAGGCGGCGCGACGAGGGCTCAGGCCGAAGCCGTCATGCTGCGGAGCTATTTCGGCAATGGCGACGCCTCCGTCGGCCAAATGGTGGGCTACGACAAAAAGGTGCTTTCCGAGCGCGAACGACTGTCCAGCCAACTTGGGAGCATCGAAATCGGCGAGACGCAGGCGCAGGCATTGCCTGCGCGCGAAAGGGCAGGGGAGTCGTCTGCCGCCACGGTCGACAGCGGTCCGGTCGAGAAGAGCCAGCAGCGGTCGCAGGCTTCAGTGCCGCGATGGGATGTCTACAACGTGGGGCGGCAATCCTCCGTCCTCGTCTTTTCCAACGAGCAAAAGGAGTGATGAACCATGAACCTATCGGCTCGCATAAGACCGTTCGCGGCGACCGCGACGATGGCCGCGGTATTTTCTCTGGCCTTGGTCGAGCCGAGCTTCGCCCAGGCGGGCGGCATTGAAAGCGTGCTGCAAAATATCGTCAACATGCTGACCGGCAATGTCGCGAGACTGCTGGCCATCATAGCCGTGATCATCGTCGGCATCGCCTGGATGTTCGGCTATCTCGACCTCCGCAAGGCCGCGTTTGTCGTCCTCGGCATCGGGATCATCTTCGGCGCGACCGAGATCGTCAACATGATCGCAGGAGGCTAGTGCGTGTCCGAGCGGATTGCCCTTGAGGAAGACACGCTGTTTCTCGCCTGCACAAGGCCGGCGATGATCGGCGGCGTGACGATGGAGGCGATGGGGATCAATATGATCTTCACGACGATCCTCTTCATCGTCGCGGGATCGGTGGCCTACGCCCTTGTAGGCCTCGTGTTCCACGTCATCTTCAAGGCCATCGTCAAGCACGACCACAACATGTTCCGAGTGTTGCTCGGCTGGATCGAGACGCGGGGTAGGACCCGCAACAGCGGGTTCTGGGGCGGATCGAGCCTCACGCCCATGAAGCTCGTTCGGCGCTATGACGAAAGGGATCTCGGCCTTGCCTAGTACCGCGACCGTCAGGAGCCGTGAGCTCGAACCCGAGACCTTCATCCCCTACGTCCGCCACGTCGACGAGCGGGTGATCGCGCTCGACTCCCGTGCCCTGATGGTGGTCATCGCGCTCGAAGGCGTGTCTTTCGAGACGGCCGACACGCTCGACCTCAACGCCCTGCACCGCGACCTCAACACGCTTTACCGCAATATCGCCGATGAGCGGTTGGCGCTGTGGACGCATGTCGTTCGGCGACGGGACAATGAGTATCCCGACGGCGAATTCGCCAACGCCTTCTCACGGACGCTGAACGACAAGTACCGGAACCGCATGATCGGCGAGGACTTGTTCCGCAACGATCTCTATCTCAGCCTCGTCTGGCACCCAGGCAAGGATCCCGCCGAGAGGGTGGCAGCGTTTCTGTCGAAGTTGCGCAAGGCGCGGCGACGTGGGGTGGAGCTTGATGAGGATGCCCTCAAGCATCTCGACGACACCATCGTCGACGTTACGGCTGGCCTGAAGCGCTTCGGCCCGCGCGTCCTCACCCTGCAGGAACGCGACGGCCTGATCTTCTCCGAGCCGAGCGAAGTGCTGCACCAATTGGTAGGTGGCCGCCGTGAAGCTGTCCCGCTGACCGAGGGCCGTGTTTCATCAGCAATTTATTCCGACCGGGTCATCGTCGGACGCGAGACGGTGGAGATCCGCCACGAAGGATCGAGCCGCTATGCCGGCATGTTCGGTTTCAAGGAATATCCGGCCCGCACGCGACCCGGGATGTTCGACGGCTTGCTCACCGTCCCCTATGAACTGATCCTGACCCAGAGCTTCTCCTTCCTGTCGAAGTCGGACGCAAAGACGGTGATGGGTCGCAAACAGAACCAGATGGTCAGCGCCGGCGACAAGGCCGAATCGCAGCTCGAGGAGCTCGACGATGCACTGGACGATCTGGAATCCAACCGTTTCGTTCTGGGCGACCACCACTTGACCCTCACAGTCTTCGCCCACTCGGTGAAGGAATTGACGGACAATTTGGCCAAGAGCCGGACCCATCTGACCAATGGCGGCGCAGTCGTCGCCCGCGAGGATCTCGGGCTTGAAGCGGCCTGGTGGGCGCAGCTTCCAGGAAATTTCCGCTATCGCGTCCGCTCCGGCGCAATCACCTCAAAGAATTTCGCGGCCCTTTCGCCTTTCCATTCCTATCCGGCCGGTCAGCGCGACAGCAATGAATGGGGACCGGCCGTTGCCATGCTGAAGACGGCGTCGGGATCACCGCTCTACTTCAATCTGCACTATGGTGACCTCGGCAACACCTTCATCGGCGGGCCATCGGGCTCGGGCAAGACGGTGCTGCTCAACTTCATCCTGTCGCAGGGCGAGAAGTTCGACGCGCATATCGTCTTCTTCGACAAGGACCGCGGCGCAGACCTCTTCGTGCGCGCGGCCGGCGGAACCTATCTGCCGCTCAAGAATGGCCGCCCGACCGGCTGCGCTCCGCTGAAGGGCATGGAACTGACGCCGGAGAACAAGGTGTTCCTGGCGCAATGGGTGACCAAGCTCGTCGGCTCGAAAACCCGCGAGCTCTCTGTCGCCGAGACGCGCGACATCGACAATGCCATCGATGGGCTCGCCGATCTGCCGGTGGAGCGGCGCACGATCGGCGCGCTGCGCACCTTCCTCAACAACACCGATCCCGAAGGCATCGCTTCTCGGCTGCGCCGCTGGGAGAGGGGAGGGCCCCTGGGCTGGGTCTTCGACAACGTCATCGAGGACATTGGCCTCGGCGACTTTGGTGCCGGTGGCAAGTTCGTCGGCTATGACATGACTGACTTCCTCGATAACGAGGAGATCCGCGCGCCGCTGATGGCCTACCTCTTCCACCGCGTCGAGCAGCTGATCGACGGCCGCCGGATCATCATCGTGATCGATGAGTTCTGGAAAGCACTTGCTGACGAGGGCTTTCGGGATCTCGCCCAGAACAAGCTCAAGACCATCCGCAAGCAGAACGGACTCATGCTGTTCGCGACACAAAGCCCGCGCGATGCGATCCATTCACCGATCGCGCACACCATCATCGAGCAGTGCCCGACCCAGGTGTTCATGCCGAACTCGCGCGGCAGTCGCGTCGACTATGTCGATGGCTTCAAACTCACCGAACGGGAATATGAGCTGATCGCGCGCGAGCTCTCCAATGAGAGCCGCCGCTTCATCGTTAAGCAGGGCCACAACAGCGTCGTCGCCGAACTCAATCTCGGCGGCTTCGACGACGAACTCGCCGTGCTCTCCGGCCGCACTGCCAATGTCGAGCTTGCAGACACGATACGGGCGCAGACCGGCGATGACCCGGAAGCTTGGCTTCCTCTCTTCCAGCAGCAAAGGAGTGCCGGCTGATGCGTATGCGCAATTCGATGATGGCCGCCGTCGCCATCCTTGCCCTGTCGGCCAGCGGCGCCGGCGCACAAGGGATTCCCGTGATCGATCAGACCGCGATCTTGAAGCACATCGAGAGCATCACCCAGCTCAAGTCACAGCTCGACGCGCTCAATCAACAGATCACGCAAGCCGAGCAATTGTTCGGATCGCTGAACAAACTGACGAACATGGCCGATGTTGCCTCCCTCCTGAACCAGCCTGAAATACGCAAGGCCTTACCGCAGGACTTTGCGGCGATAGAAAGCCTGCTCAGCGGCAACGGCTCGGGTGCGTTTGGCGATGCCGCCTCGAAAATCCTCGGCGACAACTCGACCTACCAATCCTCGGCGAATGATTTCTATGCCCAGGAGCTGACGCGCATTCAGAACCGCAATGCCGGCCAGATGAGCCTTGGCCAGCAAATCTACGATGCCGCCACGAAGCGTATCGACGGGATCGATCAGTTGCGCCAGCAGATATCCTCGGCGAGCGATGCCAAGGATATCGCCGATCTCCAGGCGCGCATTCAGGCCGAAAGTGCCTTCCTGCAAACCGATCTCCTGCGCATGCAGGGACTGCAGATGGTCCAGCAGGCGCAGGCCCAGGTCGAGGACCAGCGCAAGGCGGAAGACTGGCGCAAGCGCCTCGACACGATGAACACGGCGCTGTCGCAATGAAGCGTGCCGCGTCCCTCGTCATGATGGCATTGCTGGCGGCGTGTTCGGAACCGCCGCCGGCTACGGTTATCACCGTCAGCGAGTTTCTCGCCGACGAGAGCCTGCGCGCTGATCATATCCGAAAATGCCGCGAGAACCCCGGTGAGCTGGGGCAGACGCCCAATTGCGGCAATGCCGAAGAGGCGGAGGGCAAGGCCCGGCTCGAGCGCATGAACGGGGCGCTGGGGGGATAGCGCCATGTACACCGTCTTCGACTTTCTCGATCGCCAGTTCACGACGCCGCTCCAGAACTTCATCAGCTCCGGTACGAGCGGGATCAGCGCGTGGGTGACGGGACCGTTGACGGCAGCGCTGACCCTTTATGTGATCTTGTACGGATTTCTCATCCTGCGCGGATCGGTGCAGGAACCGATCATGGAGTTTGCCTTCCGGGCGATAAAGCTCGCCATCATCCTGATGCTGGTCAGGAATGCCGGGGAATACCAGACCTACGTAACCAACGTCTTTTTCGAAATTCTGCCCAGGGAAGTTTCCGAAGCTCTGAACACCGGCGGCACCCCAAGCGCGACGACCTTCGACAGCCTGCTCGATAAGGGCCAGAAGTCCGCTAACGATATCTGGGAACAGTCGGCGTGGCCGGTCGATCCGCTGACCGGTTTTGCCGGTCTGGTGGTGATCGTGGTGACGTTCATTGTCGCCTCGATTGGATACGTCGTGTCGCTGTACGCGCGCGTCGCGCTTGCAATCATTCTCGCGATCGGCCCGATCTTCATTGCGCTGTCCATGTTCCAGTCGACACGCCGTTTTACCGAGGCATGGATCGGGCAGCTCGCCAACTTCGTCATCCTGCAGGTTCTCGTCGTTGCGGTCGGCTCCCTGCTGGTCACCAGTTTCGCGACAATGTTCACCACCGTCGAGGCTTACAGCGACGTCCTGATGCGGCCGATCGCCGTCGGCGCCATCGGTCTGGCCTCCCTCTACGTATTTTACCAGTTGCCAGGGATCGCCTCGGCGCTGGCGAGCGGAGGCACCTCGCTCACCTATGGCTTTGCCGCGGGTCGCGACGCCCATCAAAGCACCGTCACGAGAACGATCGGTTGGGGTTGGCGCAGGCTGACCGGCAGAGGAGCCTGACGCCATCACCATGAGGGGCATTCCAGCGTGCATATAGTTCGAGTTGTAACAATGATGGGGCTGTTGGCCGCCGTCTCCGGCTGCGCGACGCTAAGCTACCCGCTGCCCAAATGCGACGGTTATGCCAAACGGCCGCTCAATCGTTCGATGTGGGATTGGGATGCTGGCAAAGCGCAGGGGGATCCACAGCAATCGTCGCTCGCTGGTGGCGACGGCACCGCATTGGCGTTCGCCGAGCAGTCGGCTGAAACAACCGTCGACGCCGTAGCCTTCGCCGGATTCGATGAAGCCGGCTCTCATACCGCCTGCCGGGCAGGGTAGGGGCATGGTGACGACAGACAGTCTCAAGGAATATTTCGACAAGGCGCGCCGCTTCGATCAGGACCGGATGGCCTCGGCCGAGCGCTCAAAGCGGGTCGCCTGGTTCGTTGCTATCGTTGCCAGTTTTCTGGCGTTTGTCTCGGTCGCCGCGGTCGTCGCACTGACGCCGCTCAAGACGGTCGAACCTTTCGTCATCCGTGTCGACAATTCGACCGGCATCGTCGACGTGGTGTCGGCCATGGCGTCGGCTGCCGGCAGTTATGACGAGGAAGTCACCAAATATTTCGCCGCCCGCTACGTTCGGGCCCGCGAAGGCTATGTCTGGTCGGAGGCAGAGGAGAATTTCCGGACCGCCTCTCTGATGTCGAACGCACCTGAGCAACAGCGCTTCGCCGCCGCCTATCGCGGCGGCAATCCGGAATCGCCCCAGAACGTCTATGGACGCTCGGCGACGTCCCGCATCGGGATCAAGTCGATCTCGCTCATCAACAGCAATGTGGTTTCCGTCCGCTTCACGCGGACAATCACACGCGGCGAAGACGTCCGCACAACCCATTGGGTGGCCACGATCAGCTATTCCTATAGCAACGCCCCAATTTCCTCCAGCGACCGGTTGGTGAACCCGCTTGGGTTCGTGGTGAGCGAGTACCGGGCCGATCCGGAGGCCTTGAATTGAGAAAACGATCGTTCCTTGCCGCGGCCGTCGTCGCGGCGCTGGCTACGCTTCCTGTTCAGGCGCTAGAGATCCCGGCAAGCGCACAGCAAGACAATCGCGTGCGTTTCGTCAACTACCAGCCCTACAACATCACGCGGATCGTCGGCACGATCCGCTCGTCGGTCCAGGTGGAGTTTGCGCCTGACGAAGAGATCGCCCATGTCGCGCTCGGCAATACCGTTGCCTGGGAAGTCGCGCCGGCCGGCCACATCCTCTTCCTAAAACCGCGCGAGAATCAGCCGGCCACCAACATCTCGGTGGTGACGACACGGCGGGACGGCTCCAAGCGCAGCTATCAGATGGAATTGGTGGTGCGCGACGGGTCCGTCGATGTGGGGCAGAACACGTATTTCTATGTGAAGTACCGATATCCGGCCGATGAAGCGGAGCGACGCCGCCTTGAGGATGAAGCCAAGAAGCGTGCGGCCGAGGCCGGCTATGCCGATCAGGTCCTCGGCATCCATGAACAATACGGCCCCCGCAACTGGCGCTATTCGGCGCAAGGCTCCCGCACGATCGAACCGCAGGCGGTCTACGACAACGGCAAGGTGACGACCTTTGCCTTCAGCGGCAACCAGGAAATGCCGGCGATCTACATCGAGAACTCCGACGGAACGGAAAGCCTCGTGCCGAAGACCGTCCAGGGCGATCTCGTGCTCGTTCACGCGATCAGCCGCAAGTTCATCCTGCGGCGCGGATCGGACACGCTCTGCATCTTCAACGAGGCCTATTCGCCGGTTGGCGTCGATCCGGGAACCAACACCACCTCGCCCTCGGTCGAGCGCGTGGTCAAGGTTCCGGCCGCCGGACAGTAAGGGAGGCCGACGTGTCAGACACGCCAGAAACGACGATCCCGGGCGAACGCGCGCAAACCACCACAGCGCGCAAAGTCGACAACAATCCCTTGCTCAAGCGCGGCGCCATCGTGCTGGCGGTCGCTGCTTTCATGGGTTTCGCCATGTGGTCGATGCGGCAAGGGCCGAAGGTGGACGTCGAGCAGCCGGGATCGGGGGCGATCCGCCAGACCACAGAGTTCGAACCGGCGCGGGCAGAACCCGAACCGGTGGTCCTGCCCGTACCGGAGATCAAGCTGCCGACGCCGGCCGTCGAGACGGCGGAGACGCCGGCCATCGACGAACTGCTCGACGCGGCAAGACGGGCGCCGGTGATGGCCTTTGGCGGAGGTCAATCAGGCAATAGTGCCAAGACGGGCGACGCGGCGACAGATTCGAACTTCGTTCCGGTCGACGGCCTGCTGGGGGGAGGGGGGCAGGGCGAGAACGAGGATCAACGTTTCAACCGGATGCTTAAGCCAACCGTCCTGGAAGGATCGAAGGCCGGACATCTCGGCAACCGCAACTTCATCGTCGCAATGGGGGCCTCGATCCCCTGTGCGCTTGAAACCGCACTGTCGTCGGATCAACCGGGATTCACCAGCTGCGTGATTACCCGCGACGTTCTCTCCGACAATGGCCGCATCGTTCTGATGGAGAAGGGCACACAGGTCGTCGGCGAATATCGGGGCGGTCTGCGCCGCGGACAGAGCAGGTTGTTCGTACTTTGGAATCGCGCCAAGACACCCACGGGCGTCATCATCACATTGGCGTCGCCGGCGACCGACGCGATCGGCCGCGCCGGTTTCGATGGCTACGTCGACACTCACTGGTGGGAGCGCTTCGGCAGCGCGCTGCTCCTGTCGGTGGTTGGCGATATCGCCACCTATGCCGGACAGGAACTACAGCGCAGTGATGTACAGGCGCAGGGCACGACAAGCGCTGGCAAAGATGCCGCCGCGATCGCCGTCGAACAGTCGATCAATATTCCGCCGACACTGATGAAGCATCAGGGCTCGCTCGTTTCGATCTTCGTCGCGCGCGATCTCGATTTCTCAAGCATCTACGGCCTGCGCGTGACCGAGCCGCGCAACACGATCTACGACCGCGCCGTGATGGGAGACTTCTATCCAAAATCCGACCTGGTGACGAAGTAGGGCAGGGGGATGGCGGAAAACTCCGATGCCGGCGTCGTCCGTCAGCTGCTTCTCCCTCTCGATTCCTTCCTGAAGGACAGGAGCCTCTACGAGGTCGTCATCAATCGCCCAGGCGAAGTGCTGACGGAAGGAACGGCGGGCTGGCAGCGTCACGAACTGCCGGAACTGTCCTTCGACAAGCTGATGCGGCTGGCAAGAGCGGTGGCAAGTTACTCCAATCAGGGCATCGACGAGACCCGCCCGCTTCTCTCCGCGACCCTTCCGGACGATGAACGAATCCAAATCGTGATTCCGCCGGCGACGACGCGGGACACCGTTTCCATCACAATCCGCAAGCCGTCGTCGGTCTCACTGTCAATGGAGGATCTGGAAGCGGGTGGTCTTTTCGAGAATGTGGTGGCGACCACCGATCGGACGTCCGGCGTGGATCCGCTGCTGGCAACTTATCGCAGCGGACAATATCGCGCTTTTCTCGAAAGTGCGGTTCGGGCGCGCAAGAACATCATCATCTCCGGCGCCACGGGCTCCGGCAAGACCACGATCTCGAAGGCCCTGATCCAGCACATTCCACAAGACGAACGGCTTATCAGCATCGAGGATACACCGGAGCTGACGATCCCGCAGCCGAACCATGTCCGGCTGTTTTATTCGAAGGGCGGCCAGGGGTTGGCAAAGCTCGGCGCGAAGGATCTGCTTGAATCGTCCCTGCGCATGCGGCCCGATAGGGTCCTACTGCAGGAGCTGCGTGACGGCACTGCATTCTACTACATTCGAAATATCAATTCCGGCCACCCAGGCTCGATCACCACTGTGCATGCGGATTCGCCAAGCCTGGCGTTCGAGCAATTGACGCTCCTAGTCAAAGAGTCCGAAGGCGGCCAGGATCTCGACCGCCATGACATCCGCAACCTGCTCAAAATTTCGATCGACGTGATCGTCCAGTGTAAAAGGGTTGGCGGCCGGTTTCGCGTGACGGAAGTCTACTACGCGGATCATGCGCACACTGTACCCACCCGTTAGGCAGACGCGCTTCGCAAGAATGGGCCTGCAGCCGCTCCATGAGTCCGCTCCCTTTGATTTGCGAGCGCAGGAAGCGCCATAAGCTGCCGCCCTTTTGCGCGGTTGCAATCGCCCCACGCGCCACAGGCACTCGGCAGGTCCCAGCAATGTGCTGCGTAGTGGAGGTCGGCGATGCGTCGCTTCTCAGGTATGCCGATTCAGCTGACGACAGAAACCGCTCAACGGCCGCGCCTTAGCAACCGCTTCAAGCTCAAACCTGCCAACAAAATGTAAGGCGGCATGGCCAGCGAATAGTGGCCACAGTTTAATTCAAGAACGTTGGGCCGAGCGCCGGTGTCCGTCAGCTTTTCTATGAATCTCGCCGACAACTCTGGCAAAACTACCTTGTCTCTCTTGGCCAGCACGACGTGTAGAGCGAGATCCGGCCGCGCCAGACGATGTGCGTAGTTTTCCAAGTTAAGCGGCGCCCAAGCTCGCCTAAGATTTGCCAGATGAACCTCAGGCTCAAGGCTATCGCGTATCGCGCGTGTCGCGCGACCCGTCCAAACCATATCGGCCAGACTCCCCGCCGTCAGAAACAACGAGGCTTTCGACACAGCCGGGTCATGCGCCGCGATCAATCCAGCGGCCCAGGAACCCAGGCTCATACCGAGAACCGAGATGTCTCCATAGCCTTCGCGCTTCAACCAACGAATGAGCTTTCGACCGTCCAATACTGCCTGCCTTACGGACTGGATCGTTCGACCGAGGTTGGCGCTAAGCATATAATCGGCGTGCAGGGATCCGGGACGGCTGCGCTCGAGGTGATAGGGCATGGCAACCTCGACAACCGTGATGCCGCGCTTCGAGAAAAAGCCGGCAATCTGGCCATTCCGGGAACTCGCATTCCAATGGTGAAAAATCACCAATGCATGGCTGAGGGACCCGCTGTCGGTGATTTTCACCCAGACGAGATTGTTTTCTTCGACATCAGTGGAAATGTCCGATGGAAATTTGAGCCATTCGCCTTTTCTTTCAAAGCCGCGGTCGTTGCCGCCCGGCTCTTCAAAAAAAGCGGAGTTGGCCACCGCCTGGTCCGCTAGGACACAAAACTCCTCGATCGTTTTTATCGTCTTCTCGCCTGGAAAGGCACGGTCGGCGTCAAGGATGAAATCACTTGTTTGCTTCCCTTCCTCACCGCGTCGCGCCCGCCGTTCATCCCAACGATCAAGCCAACTATGATACACTCTGATCGTTTCCTATTTCGCTCGCTCGCCGTCGGCCAAACTCGGGATCAATTAAACCATAGATCGCGCAAAGCACTCCAACGCCCAGAAGGATCGAGAACCCTGCAAATGCGTCGATCAGCAGGTAGCCAGCAACGAGCAGTACCACGACCGCCGACATCTTCCACAGGGGGACTCGGAATTGACTCCCGACGCCTAGACGGACGGCACCGTACAGAAAAACAAAACAGGTCGAAATGGCGATAAGAAGGCTGCTGTAATGCGTCGGCATTCTATAGCTGAAACGGTTGCTCATATCGGCGCGCTGATACAAGGCGGAAGACACATCGCTGACCAGCCAGCCCACGATATTATTGCCATTGGATACGAGGTACGAGCTTTGAAGCTTCATCACAGTGGCGATCAGAATGCCCAACAGCGTACACCGGAAGACCCATCGCATCACCTTGAAACTGGCTTCCTTTAAGTCGCGTTCAAAGCCCATCTCCGGCTGATTTTTCGATGACTCGCTGATTTTCCAACGGTCATCCACGACGGTATAAAGCAAAATGAGACCGGCGAAGAAAAGATAAAAACACAGGCCCATATATAGGTAAGCGAGCCCTGTGAACACGATTGCTACTGGTACCGATACGATCTCAGGCCGCACAATGGCAATCGAGCCCCAATCGGTCGCGTAGTTGCCACCGCCTTTGATTAACGGGATCAAACACACGCCGATCCACTGGAATAGGCCGGCGAACAGCAAACAAATCAAAAATACCGACCAAAATGAATAGGAGGAGGCGTCTATGATGTCCTCCCAGGCGTGGTTGCCTTCATTCGGGCTGTCATCTCCTACAAGCTTTGGCCGTTCTTCATGTTTCCATGAAGTCACCGCCCCAGACACAAAGGCCAAAAAGAGAGGCAGAAACACCATGAACACGAATGTCCAATTCGCGGCCCAAAGAAATCCGACTTGCTTAATGACGCCATCCGCACGGCCATATTTCACGTTGTGAATGCCGATAATGAACGACAAAAATCCAAGAGCGGAGATGCCCGCGAAGACCGAAGCCGGCAGATTCAGGGGAAAACCGTGACTAAATAATGCCTCCGATTTCCTGGCCAGACTGAAACGCCGCCTCGGACCCTTGGCGTCAGTATCCCGTGTCAGCTCTGCCGGGGAGTCTGTCTTGTCATCGAAGGTCGCAGTCAGTGCCGCATCTGGAATCTCCGGTGCAACGCTGCTTGCGGCTCGCTTCCATTCTCGTCTCTTGGCCGATAACCGCGATTGGGCGGCACTAAGCTCTACCTGCCATTCGCTAGTTGCGACCGGATCATTGCATCCAAAAATCCTCGCCAGCCAACGAATGTTGGCAGTGCCAATTCCCTTCTCGTTCTCTTGAAACCAAAGCTGCACCGTTCGCAGATCCACCCCAACCCGGTTGGAATCAATCTGTGAAATCGCCTCTGCAAGAAGCTCGGGCGTCCATGGGCCCGTAGGAAACCCGTCTTTGCCCAGCGGCCGACCCGCACCCGCAGCCGCCAATCGTTTGAATAATTCCTTGAAATCACTCCCGTCTCTCGGCGGAGGGAGATATAATTTTCCGTTTCTAATCAATGACTTAAAGTCTCTGCTTTCGTTCCGTTTCGCTAGATTTCGTATCCTATCGTGCCTTCGTCCTCAATCAACGTATTTATCAACTCGATTTTGGCCGGCACGGAGCGGATCGAATGACCGGCGGTTGTTGCGTGGGAGATGTTTCGCCAAGGCACTGAACTGCTCGGATCGGTCGCAGGGCGGTCGCCCACCTTACGATGCGTGATGACGCTAAAGATCCCGATGTTACAGGCACTTTTCCGGGCCGTCGGATGAGCAGGCCGAGTTTCAGATCATGGACCGTCGCACCTTCGGCCGGTTCCTTGGTCTTCTGGATGACGGCGACAGGGTCGACGCGGGTTGCTGGCAACCACCAACACCGGCTCCGAAGTGTGGGCCGATGCCCTCATGAGGGCGCGGGCAAGACCTCTCATCGGAATCGGCAGACAGATACCGATGCTACCAATGGAAGGAAGTATAGCATGCGCCTCATATGCGAAGCAAAATTAAGACTAGCAAACACCCCCTACGCAATTGAACACGCGATTAAAGACCTGACGATACATTGTCAATCCGTCTCCCAAAGTAATGGTCAATATGAACTCGCCTTCGAGGGAGCAACGGCAGCAATCCGCGCGCATGAGGGAGGTTTGTTGATCCGTGTCGAGGCAGAGGAGATTGTCATCTCTCATGGCACAAAAATGCTGATCGCAAGCCAGATTAGCTCCTATGCGATCAATATGCCGATGAATGTCTTGTGGGTTGATGCATCAGAGGAGCCGTTTGCAACTATCTTATCTCGCGAAAGGCTAGAGACATTTGAAAATAAGCAGGACAATTCAACCAAGCGCTATCGTTGCTAGCTGCCTGCGTATAGATCAGTCGACCAGTCCAGCTGACGGCATTGAGATGGAGCTATCTTTTGATCGAGATTGCAGCATTACGGCCGCGTTCCAATTGCAGTTGGGTCTGGCCGTGCACCGCCTGCATCTGAGACTGGACGCGCGCGAGCGTGGCGACACGGTCAGGAGAGACAGCGAGGTTTCGCGACAGTTGATCGAGATCTCCTGATTTCAAAGCATTTCGGTCCGTTGGCGTCAGCCGTCGATTGATCGACATCGCGATACCGTCCAGTTCCCGTCGCAACTGCGGGGCGGCATGCAACCTGCTGGCCTGCTCGCGAGCCGGCGCCTGCAGGATCCCCGTCAGACCCTTAGATGGCGCGCGGATTTCATGACGTTGGCGATGTTGTTCCTCGCGATGCCTGGTTTCGATCTGATGTCGCTCGAAATCGACCGTGCGGCCATAGTCTTCCATGGCGGCCGCGAGCTGCGGCAGATGCGCTTTGGCGGTCTGGCGCTCAGGGCTTTCGGTGCGGAGAAAACCTCGGCCCGCTCCAGCGATGGGTCCAAGCCCTCCAGTCCGGATGTCCTGTCCCGCGACGGAGCCCGTTGTGGCTCCATCGATGCCGTCGACCACCGCCGATGTGGCAGCGGCATTTCCATAGACTAGTTGCGATAACCGTTCGATTTCAGAACGCTTTTGCTCCAGCCGGGAGGATTGCCGCAGCTTGATGCCGATCTCGGCCTCCGTTAGATCGGGCAGGTCCCTTCCGGGAATGAGGACGCCTCCCGGTCGAACATGGCGGTCGGGTTTATCTTCCTTACTAATTCGGACACGAGAGCGTGCCAGAGAGTCTTCCCCATCGCTTGGAATGATGGGGCTCGGGTCGGTGCCGATCCGCTGCTTGATCTCCCTCGCCGTCTTCATGGCATCGTCCTCACCCGAACGGCGCCGCTCGGCCAGGAACCAAGCGAGATCATCGCGTGAGAGGGCCTTTACTTCATCGATCAGCGCCGCGGGAGCGCTACGAGCCTCCATGCGGGCCACTACCCTGGCCCAGACAAGCGCGAAGCCGTCGATTTCCTCGCGGGACAATGGACGGGAGCGCGTCTCATCGAGAACCTGGGACGCGGTCGTGGCCGAGCGCCATCGCCCATTGGCAAGCTGGTTGTCATAGACGGCTTCTCCGTCGGCCGACTGGATCACGACACGATCGGCGAGCTTTCGACGTTCGATACGCTCAAGGCTTTCGGTGAGGCCGGCAACAGCGGCGTCATGAACTGCCCGCGGCGGAATCCGCGCGGCAGCCCCGGCATGGTGCAGTTCCTCGAAACGGTAGTGGCAACCCTGCCAGCTGACGCGCGGACTGACAGCCAAAACGCGGGCCTCAATCCGATATCCGGCAGATCGTCCGGCGGTCATGATCTTCTCGACTTTGTCCGGCGCCCTCATCGTGGTTTCGAACATGACATGGACACCGCGCTTGGCGGCTGCGGCGAGCAACTTCTCACTCCAGATGCCAGCATCGCCTTGCGTGAAGCGCGACGCCGTCATCGGATCGGCATTCTGGTGCGCGACGAAACCCGGATGGTAGGATCGCAGATCGTCTCCGACGATGCGGATGGCGGGGCAGGTTTGCTCCAGCTCCGTGTGGCTGGCGGTCAGAAGAGCGGTCACGCCGGACCCTGGCTGACCACCAAGAACAATCAGAACCGGACGGTCGGCTGCCTGAATATCGTCAGGAAGATGGTCGGGCAGGATCTCGGTGCGGAAGATGTGTTCGTTCTGGGCCTCCGACAAGCGGCCATTGGCAACCTCATCCGCCATGGCTCAGAGCTCCCGCCAGAATTGCGCAGGGTCTTTGATCCTGGGTCCCCATTTCGCGATCACAGCTTCGACGGTGTCGAGATCATCTATCCGAATGCCATTCTGGACGGCGAGAAGCGCGCGGCGCCTTTCCCGCAGGGCCTCGGCGCCAGCCGGATCGTCCGCCTCGATGGCGGCGACGCGTTCCGACACCAGCCCACGCGCCTGGTTCATGATCTCGATAGCGAGCTCGGCCCGCACGATCGCGTCGAGATTCGTTGTCTGTCCGGCCATTGTTTTGCCCTCCCTGCTATCTGGTGATGCCCCTGGCCTGATTGAGCGCGCGCAGCTGGCGCTCGGCGATAATATCTTGAGCCCGGTCTGACCGAACGGCGTTCTGCAGGACCTTGAGGCGGGGCTGCATCGCCTCGAAGACCTTGCGCTGCGCCGCTGGAATCCGGTTGACGACGTCACCCTGTCCCCGGCCGATCGCGTTCGGCCCGAAGCGCTCGTCGAGGGCCTTGCTGACGGCCGAGAATTCTGCCCTGATTGTCGCGTCGAGCGCGCGGACAAGCTGCGTGATCTCCCGGGGGGATTTCTCGACTGCGGTTGCCAACCGGACCAGCTCGGCCTCCGCCCGCGGCGACAGGCCGGGCACCGCCACGCTCATTCGCTCCCGATCGGCAAGAAGGGCCGCCTTCTCGGCGTCGAATGCGCCCTGCCAAGCCTTGCCTGCCGAGACCACGTTGGCGGCAACGTCCTCCACGGCCGCAACCGCGGCCTTCCGTTCTTTCCCGGGAGCGATGAGCCGATCCATGACGCGGTCGGAGCCGCGCAATGGACCATAGGCAGCAGGGTCATTTTGCACGGCACGGGCGATACGCTCGGGCTCGACGCCCTTGACGACCAGATCCTCAATCGTCGCAAGAGCCGCGGCAGGATCGCGCCAGACGCGCTGCGCGGCCTCGACAAGCGCCGCGCGCTGCTGCCTGTAGCGGGGAACCTCCAGCGCGCGCGTTTTGGCTTCATCATCGACAGTTGCCGCGAACTCGGTGATAGCCGCGAGCATCGGCAAGGCTGGTGGCCTGGACATCTTTGGAGCCTTGGCGGGATCGTAGACCGCCGGCGCCACGATCCGCGAAGGATCGCGCTTTTCGGCCAGATATTGCAGTTCGTTGAAGCGGCGCACGGCCGCGAACAGCGTCGTCAGCTCTTGCCGTTTGGCCTCGGACGCTCCCTCGGGCATGCGCGCGACCATCTGCTTTTCGGCATATTGGTCGGCCTTTTCGGTAAAGGCGCTCCAGCCGAAGCGGGCGGTCAGCGCTTCGCCCACGGCCTTCAACTCCTGCACCAGCGAACGCTCTTCCGCGGCATAGGCAAAGGCGGTCTTGTAGGCACCCTCGCCGCCCTTCTCGCGCACCGCCTCGACTTCATTAAGCCGCGCCATCGCGTGTGGGGAGAGCGCAGGAACCGAAAGCGCCATGGCGGCGCGACGCGCATGTTCCCGGTTCTCATAAGTGGCCCTGTCACGCTTGAAGGTGTCCGCGTGACTGCGCGCCAGAGGCTGGAGCTCTGCGACAGCGGCGAGGGCCTCAGCCCGTTCCTTCCGCGCTCTCTGTCCATCGACCAGGCTGTCGCTGCCACGCACGGCACCAAGCATCGAGGGACTGCGAGCAAGATTTTCACCAAGCCGCCGTGGCTCGACATCGAAGTCCGAAGCTTGCGCGTTCAGCCGATCGAGAGCGGCGGCGGGATCGCGATAGATGCGCTCGAGCACGGATAGCAGGATCGCTTCGCGGTCCTTCCACCGTGCCGACGCCAGATGTTCGATGCGCGCGTCTTCTTCTAGAGAGCGTACAAAGCTCGCCTGTGGCGCGAGCAGATATCGTGCCTCTTCGTCACCCGGCGCAATGCCCGCCACCACGACAGATGCCGGGGCGACCGTTTGCGTCCGAACCGCCTGATCGTCATAGGAGACGCTGCGCTCATTCTCGATTGCAAATCCAAGCGCGATGCTGGCGCGCTCCCACAACCTTGCGACACGATCGCGTTGGGCGCCGATCCACGACAGATGCCGCTCCACGCCCTGCTCCATTCCGGCAGCAAGCTCGATAGCGTGATCCATGTTGCGGCGGCGGGCGAAGTCGACAATCTGGGCCTGGTAGCCAGCTTCGGATTCGTAATCGAGCGTGGTCGACTTGGCACCGGAGCGGGACAGGCGCTCGACCAATTGCTTGAACAGTTTCGGGCGATGGCTTTCCTGGTCGATGCGCTCCTGCCGGATTTCCGCCGTCTCGACCTGCTCGGCGGTCCAGACATTGCGCTCGACCTCCCGTTCCTCGAAGATCTTCTTGCCGGTTTCGAGATCCACGACCGGCACCTTCACGGTGACATGCTCAACATCGTCCTTGCGCAAGGTGACGGTGTCGCCGATCTCCACGCCGCCCTCTTTCATTGCCTTCGGCAGGCTGACGCCCCAGACGCGATGGACCACTCCGTCGTCGGTTTTTACGTCCGCATATGGGCTCTCTTTTGCATCCTCGTCATTCGGACGGAATTTCGCTTCGCCGGTTTCGACCAGTTCGCCGGTGACACCGGCGGCGTGGTCGATGCGCTGCGCCCTGCCCCATTTCTCGCGCGGCGTAAAATCCTCGTGCGCCATATAGAGATCGGCCTGATCGCGATGACGCGACATCGCCACATAGGCGAGATGCTGATCCATCATGCCGGTTGCGAGCACGAAGGTCCGGTCGACGGTTGCGCCCTGTGATTTGTGCACGGTCGCCGCATAGCCATGATCGATATTGCGATAGGTGTCCTGGCCGAAGGTCACCTCACGGCCCGCATCCAGCTTCACCGTGAGCAGCGTCTCGCCCCGATCGTTCGTCGTGCACATGACGGTGCCGAGCATGCCGTTTTTGACGTGCTGCACGGCAAGATGCTCGGCCCGTTTCTCAAAGAAGCGGGCATTCTCGAGGAAGATCAGTCGATCGCCAATGGCAAACTGTCGCGCGCCCCGTTCTGTCTGGTATGCGCGCTCTTCTGTAAGCGCGCCCTGACCTGCCATCACCCAGCGGATCGCCTGGTTGAGCTTCCCGACATCATCATTGGTTTGCGCCAGAACCAGCAGCTCCGAGCCGCTCAAGGCGCGGTTCTCGAATTCAGCCTTCCTTCTGTAGTCCTCCCTAGCCTGCCCCCAATCCTCAACGATCCGCTCGATTACTGCATCGCGGGTTTCAAGCTGATGGATGCGGTCATGCTGCGCATAAGCATCGAGCGCCTCTTCGACCTTTCCACGCGCGAACAGGCGCGACGCATCGCGCGCCCACTGTTCGCGCTGGCGGCGCACGCCGGTCAATTCGGCAAAACCGCTGCGCTCGACAATCGCCCGGAACGCCGCGCCCGCCTGGATCGGCTGGAGCTGCATTGGATCTCCGACCAGCACCGCTTTAGCACCCGCGTCTTCCACGATTTTGAGAACGCGCGCCAATTGCTCCGACGACACCATGCCGGCCTCGTCGACAACCAGCACATCGCCCTTCTGCAGTTCGTCCCGGCCGTCCGCCCAAGCCAGTTCCCATGACGCGAGCGTGCGCGATTTGATCCCGGAACTGTCTTCAAGACCCTCGGCGGCCTTACCGGCAAGGGCGGCCCCGATGACGCTACGGCCGTCTGTCTCCCAGGCAATTCTTGCCGCATCGAGCAAGGTCGATTTGCCCGCACCGGCCAAGCCGACGACGGCGGATATACCACTGTCACCGGTGACATGCCGAACCGCATCGACCTGTTCGGCGTCGAGCCTGAACGGCTTTTCCGGATCGCGGCTCTCCACCACGCCAATGGCGTCATCGACCTTTTCGGACGTTACGTTGAAGCCAGATCGACCCGAAAGCTCCTGCGCCGACTGCGCCATATCGTATTCGGTGCGCAGCATGGCGCGCGTGGTGAACACCGCGACGTCGCCAATCTTTCCGGTGTCCGGATCGATCTGCTGCGGCTTCAGCGTAACCAGATCCGACGACGCCATCAGTTGCGCACGGATATTGGCAAACACCGTCGGATCGTCGACATAGCGATGCAGCGCCTTGGCGATTTCGCGCTCATCGAATGTCGAGCGTTGGCGGCTCAGCTGCTGGAGCAATAGGCCGGGTTCGTCGGCAAGCCGGTCTGCCATTTCCTGCCGACGCGCCAGTGCCGCCGGGGCGAAATACATCTCCCTGCCTTTTCGGGCCAACGCCGCCTTTGCCGGTCCGAGATGGCTTTGGGCGATGCCGTCGAGGCCCTGCTCGGCATAGGCGCGACCATCAAGGCGGATATCATGACCGGCGAGCGCCAGATGCTTGTTGGCCGTTTCCGCCCAGCCGATCTTCCATGCTTTCATCGTGTCCTTGTCGCCGGCCCACAGCCGGTAGACGATCTTGCCCTTCGGCCGATCAGGGGTCACGACACGCAGCGGCTTGCCGTCGTCGCCGAGAACCGCGACCTTCTTCTTGCCGAAACCGTCCTCGGTCAAAGGCCGCAAGGTGGTCATCAGGTGGATATGCGGATTGCCGTCCTTGTCGTGATAGACCCAATCCGCGACCATGCCCTTTGACATGAGGTGGTAGCGCACGAACTCGCGCACCAGGGCAATGTTTTCCGCCTTCGACAGCTCCTCCGGCAGCGCGAAGATCATCTCGCGGGCAAGCTGCGCGTCCACCCTTTTTTCGAACCTATCGACGGCATTCCACAACACCTCGCTCGCGCCCGCGATCGTCCGGCCGTCGATCATGGTGCGCAACCACGCTGGGGTCTGATCCGGCAGCGCCAGCTCCTCATGCACAAGCTCGGCCTTGCCGCCCTCATAGCGGAAGCTCATCCCGGTCTGCTCTTCCTCCATCCTCGTACGATGGCGATAGGCTGCGGCCGAGACGACGCTGCGTCCCGCTCCGCGGCTGATCACCTGTGCCCGTACGAACATGATCGCCATGCGATCCAGGCCTCTCCCAAGCATGTCGCGTTTCGCGACGTATATTGCGCCCTCGAACAGATCGGGCCGCACGGCCGATGCCGTTTCTCGGGATGCGCCCTTGCGGGCGCAGACCAAAAATGAGCCTCAAGGCTCGATGGAAATAGCCTCTTTTACTATGCGTTTCTACACCTTATAACCGCCGCGAAGAAGAAGGCGACCGGAAAGGAAAAGGCATAGAATGCGTGCTAAACCATCGATTTCAGAGATTGACGCCCAGATTGAGAAACTACGCGAAAAACGCCGTGGAATTCTCGCCAAGGCCAATGAGCGCTTCGCGCGCGCGGCCGCCAAGGCGGGCCTGGCCGAAATGGACATTTCCGACAACGAACTCGACGCCGTCTTCGAGGAGATTGCCGCGCGATTTCGCAAAAGCCGCAAGGGGCCTTCAGGCGCATCTCCTTAAGCGCCTCGATCGGCGCATTCTGGCCCTGGAGCGAAGGCGGCGGCAGACGATGACAGAGGATCGCAAGAAGGACGCGCGGGAGAAGATCACGCTCGGCGGCTTGGTGGTGAAGGCCGGACTGCGACAAGCCGACCGCGCGTTTCTGCTCGGTGTGCTGCTGGAAGCCGGGACCGTGCGTGTCGGATCGGCCGAGCATCATCGGCTGAAAGTAAAAGGTGGGATGGCCTTCCGGCGTGACCGCATGAAGGGCGCCGAAGCGGCGGATGCGGGATCGCCCGTCTCCGACGGTTCCGAAACGACCAACGGCGAATAAGCGCCAGCGAAGGGATGTCGGACATGGCCGGGAACACGAAACTGAGGCCGGCGCTGCTATGGGCGATCGTGCCGGCCGCCGTGACAGCGATGACGCTGGCGATCACGTCATACAGATGGCAGGGAATGGCGGCCGGTTTCTCGCCTGGCAATTCCTATTGGTTCTTACGCGCTGCGCCCATTCCCAATCTGCTCTTTGGTCCGATCGCGGGACTGATCACCGTATTCGCCCTGCCGATGCATCGCCGCCGGCCGGTGGCGATGGTCAGCCTGATCTGCCTTCTCGGGGTCGGCGGCTTTTACGCTTTGCGTGAATATGCGCGCCTGTCACCATCCGTCGAAAGCGGCGCGGTGACCTGGGACGAAGCGCTGTCTTATCTCGACTTCTTCGCCGTCATCGCCGCGACCGTCGGTTTCGTCATCGTGGCGATTTCGGCGCGGATATCGGTCGTGGTTTCCGATCCGGTGAAGCGCGCCAAGCGCGGAACCTTCGGTGATGCCGATTGGCTCACCATGTCGGCCGCCGCAAAGCTGTTTCCGCCAGACGGCGAGATCGTCGTCGGCGAGCGCTACCGTGTCGACAAGGAGACGATCCGCGATGTGCCGTTCGATCCGACCGACCGAGAGACATGGGGTAGCGGCGGGACCGCGCCGCTGCTCACCTACAAGCAGGATTTTGATTCCACCCACATGCTGTTCTTTGCCGGGTCGGGCGGTTTCAAGTCCACCAGCAATGTCGTGCCGACGGCGCTACGCTATACGGGGCCATTGATTTGCCTCGACCCCTCGACCGAGGTCGCGCCGATGGTCGTCGAGCATCGGACGCAAACGCTTGGGCGGGAGTGTATGGTCCTCGATCCGACAAACCCCGTCACGGGTTTCAACGTGCTCGACTGGATCGAAACCTCCAAACACAAGGAGGAGGACATAGTCGCCGTCGCGCATATGCTGCTGTCGGAAAGCGCCCGGTTCGAATCCTCGACCGGCAGCTATTTCCAGAACCAGGCGCACAACCTTCTGACGGGATTGCTCGCCCATGTGGTTCTCTCTCCCGAATATGCCGGGCGGCGGACCCTGCGCAGTTTGCGCCAGATCGTCTCCGAGCCGGAACCGTCGGTTCTCGCCATGCTGCGCGATATTCAGGAGACATCGGCATCTGCCTTCATCCGCGAAACGCTGGGCGTCTTCACCAACATGACCGAACAGACATTCTCCGGCGTGTACTCCACGGCATCGAAGGATACACAGTGGCTTTCGCTCGATAATTATGCCGCCCTCGTCTGCGGTCGATCGTTCAAATCGAGCGATCTCGTCGCCGGCAAGAGGGACGTGTTTCTGAACATCCCGGCGGCGATCCTGCGATCCTATCCAGGCATTGGCCGGGTGATCATCGGTTCGTTGATCAATGCGATGACACAGGCCGATGGCGCGTTTCAGCGCCGGGCCCTGTTCATGCTCGATGAAGTCGACTTGCTCGGCTACATGCGCGTCCTCGAAGAGGCGCGCGATCGCGGCCGCAAATACGGCATCACCTTGATGCTCATGTACCAATCGGTCGGCCAGCTCGAACGGCATTTCGGGAAAGATGGCGCGACGTCCTGGATCGATGGCTGCGCCTTCGCCTCCTATGCCGCGATCAAGGCGCTGGAGACCGCAAGGAACGTCTCGGCGCAATGCGGCGAGATGACGGTCGAGGTTCAGGGCAAATCCCGCAATGTGGGGTGGAGCAATTCCAACAGCGGTACGCGCCGGTCGGAAAGCCTCAATCTGCAACGCCGTCCTCTGATCATGCCGCACGAAATCACGCAAAAGATGCGCAAGGACGAGCAGATCATCATCGTGCAGGGGCACGACCCTATCCGCTGCGGGCGGGCAATCTACTTCCGGAGAAAGGACATGGATGCCGAAGCTAGTCCAAACAGGTTCGTCAAGGCGAGTTGACCGCTTCATCGCTGCCCTGATCGAGCGCGTCGTATTCTGCGTTGCTCGGCCAATCGGTGCTTCGTATGATAGACAGCGCCGCCTCTATGGCCTTTTGCGCTTCGATCAAATCCGAGCGACGCATGGAGGGGTCGGAATAGATGCCGTATCCGTTGACGATCCGGCCGTTGAAGCCGCGTTGAAGCCGATCAATTGCGACGCCGACGTGGTCCTGAATCTGGTCCGTGGCGTTTGCCGCTTTGGTGATATTCGACATGCGGCCGTCTCCCTGAATGGTGTTTCTTTGAAGTCTGCCGGTGCGATCCGCGCGCTAGCGACGATCGCCGGCCGTTGGCGATGGCCGATAGCGGTCGAAGGGATCTTCTGCGCCGGGCGGCGCGAACCACCTGAGGAACAGATTGTAGCCGAGCGCGAATACGAACATGCCGATCGCCGAAGACAAGAAGAACCACCACGGCATCGGAGCGGCATCTGGATTAACGAAGACCCCGAGCGATACAGGCAGCATGACGATGCCGGCGAGAACGAGGAATCCGGTGAAGGCACGAAACGCGCAGGCGACGAAATAGAGCAGGTGCCATGTCGCGTAGAAGCCGGCAAGCCCGATTGCCTCGAGCACGTTGAAGGGCAATGCGATCACGAAGGGCATCGGCCGCAACGTCGCCTGCCCATCGCCAGGGGCAGCGTCGAGGGCGTGATGATTGCCGTTTGTGGGATCTCGCATGCGTTGTCCTTTCAGGGAGAGCTTCATTGTACCTGAAATTGGAAGAATGAGAATCGGTAGAAGTCGACCTGTGCAACGGGAACACCAGCGAACGCGTCGAAGTGGACGGCAGGACGTAGCGTTTCGCAGGGCCTTGAGCAGGATTCGATCGACGGCAGGTCGGCGACAATTGCAGGAGCAAGGCACATCGGCGGGCGGCGCGAAGCCAGCTACGCATGAAGAGGAGAATATTCTGATGATGATCGCTGGAACCGGAAGACCATGAGCCGGCATATCCGCATGGGCGGGATTGATGTTGATGCCGGAGATGGCGCGTTCGACGCGCGGTTGACGGACGCCTTTTCGCGTCGTGAACATCCGCTTTGCCTCTGCCAGGCGAAAGGCGTGCCAATGTATATCGCGCGGTTCGGCGACCGCCATATCCCGAAACGGATGCCGGGCACCGGGCGCAGCATGCGCCCGACTGCGAGTCCTACGAGCCGCCATCCGATTTGTCGGGCCTGAGCGCAGTCGAGGGCGAGGCAATCATCGAGAATGTGGAGGACGGCACGACGGCGTTGAAGCTCGGGTTCAGCCTGTCGAAGCTCGGCGGACGCACCGCGCCTGCAATCGGCGACAGCGCTGATCCGTGCGACGTCAGGACCGATGGTGCCCGATTGTCGTTGAAGGCGATGCTGCATTTCCTGTGGGACCGGGCGCAGTTCAATCGCTGGCGTCCGGCGATGGCCGGCCGGCGCAATTGGGCGGTGGTCCGAAAGTTCGTGGTCGAGGCGGCGTCGAGTTCGAGCGCCAAGGGAAAGCCACTTTCGGACACGATCTATGTCCCGGAGATGTTCGATCCGGAGCGCGTGGACGGAATTGTCCAGCGCCGGCAGGCATTTCTCAGCAGAGCGGTTCAGTCGCAGGGCAATCGCCGTTCGCTCGCGATCCTGATCGGCGAGGTGAAGGAGATACAGCCGGCTCGGTCTGGCTCACGCCTGATCGTCAAACACGCCCCGCGCTATCCTTTTATGCTGGCCGAGGATGTCACGCGCCGCATGAACAAGGTCTTCGCTCGTGAACTTGCGCTTTGGGACGCAAGCCCGGAATCGCATCTCATCGCAGCGGCAACGTTCGGGGTCGGCGTCTCAGGCATCGCAGCGATCGAGGCGATCGCGCTGATGACGGTCAGCGAACGGTGGATTCCGTCCGAGAGCCAGTATGAAGGCATGCTGCTTGACACGCTCACGAAGCGCGGTTCCATATTCACGAAGGGACTGCGCTACAATCTGCCGCCCACACAGCCGATGGCGAGCGTCGTGCTGACACGGGACGGGGGTCAGCCCATCGCGATGTACATCGTGCCCGATGACGCGGATGGCGCCTATCGCGAGACCCTCGACCTGCTTGTTTCGGAGAGCGGGATGGACTCCTGGATCTGGGACATCGCGGAAGGACCAATGCCTAATCTTCCCCGGTAAGCGGTGCGTGAAGGCCATCATTAGTGAACGGTCCCGCGGCCGCGAGAGGATCGTTACGCGACTGCGCGGAGACCGCTTGCGGGCGCCGGGAGCACCGATCTTACGGTGCGAGTAGAGCCGTCGCCGAAGGAGCTCGCCCATGATTTTCCGTACCAGAAGCCATGGGTCTTTGGCCGAAACGGCGACTCTCCCGCATTCTTGATACACCCCGATATCGACGCAGGGTGCGCTATGGTCAGGGGCGGGACGTCGGTCGAGGAAGGGCTTGCTCATCGATGGAGTGGACCACCACAGAACCGGAGAGACTTTTCCATCACCAAAATGAATCGGCCGGGTGCAACCGATTCAAAGAAGTCGTTGGACCTTGAACTCGAAGAGCGCGACTCTGTCCCTATGATCGCGCAACCCTACCAGCTTTACGTCGAACGGATGGATCCCACGAAGAACATGGCCCGCTACTACGCCATGTCGATCGAGGCGACGCTATTCGGAGACGTCTGCCTGACCCGCAGATGGGGACGCATCGGCGCGCGTGGCCAGGCCATGCAACATCATTTCAACAAAGAGGAAGAGGCCGTGCAGCTCTTCCTGGAGCTGCTGCGCAGCAAACGCGTGCGCGGTTACGGCCCGCGAGCGGGGTGCCAGCAGTGTAGTCGCCGGGCTCGGCGAACCCCATAGGCCGGTCGATCCGGCCTAAGAGGTTCGAGGCGGCCCGAAAGCCCCCTATAAAGGAGGCTCGGCGTTCATCAGCGCCTCCTGCTCGGCCCAGATGACTTCGCGCTCGGCAAGGGCGAGCTCCAGATCGGCCTCGATTTCGCGGCGCTCGTCGCGGTAGACAGCGTTCCGCAGCTCGGCGCGCAGTTCCTCAATGTGTTGATCGATCGACATGTCGTCATCTCCTTGATGTTGGTGAAAGACGACGCCGGCGGTCATGGTGGGCCGGAGGGGTCAAGGAGCGCGCAGCGACCGGCGGAGCCGGCGAGTGGGGGAGCCGAAATGCGGTAGCATTTTGGGGGTACCACGAAGTCCTTGGGGCCTTCGGATCGCCATGGCATCCTCGGACGATCTGAGCAGACTTCCCCCACCCGGTTGGCGGCAAAAAGCCGGAGCCAGGCTCGATGCCTGGTTCCGGCTTCTCGATACGCAGGAGGAACCCCGCCTGTGCGGCGGGGTCCTCTGTCGGGGCCATCAGTCCCGGTTGGGGCGGGACCAGATCAGCTGCAGGCCTTCCTCGCCTTCCACCTCGATCAGGGTGGCGTAGATCGGAGCGGGGAAGCTCGGGTCGTCCAGCTTGACCGAGAGGTAGTCGCGGCCTTCTGCGGAGACCTTCTGCCAGGCGGCGCCGAGTTCGACATTGCCAGAGAAGATGCGGAAGTGCGGTCCCTTGTCGGAGGGGTTTTCGATGCGGACCAGCTTGGCCTTGACGTTGAGGTTGAGGGTCTTGATCGAGCCGTTGAAGCCGTTGCCCGTGGAAGCGAAGGTGCCGATGGTAGCCATGTGTCTCATTCCTTTGTTGCTCGGGCCGCGCCCATCGCGACCTCGATGACGGTCGGTGGACCGGAGGCGATCGACGGGCACCCGCAGGGCTGGAACGAAGTGGAAGGCGGCCGGGAGAGACTTTCTTGAACCGCGAGGAATGGCGGCGCAGCCGTCAGGGGAAGAAAGTCGCGAAGGCCGTTGCCGGGACAAGATCGAGAGCCCGCTCTGGCGGGATCGGCCTTTCGGTCAGACCAGTCACATCGAGGACGCAGATGGACGTGGCTTTTGTGGAAACCGGAATGAAGACCGGCGTTTCCATCGTCGGCGTCATACACACGAGACAGCGACTGTCCGTTCGAGAGTCCATCCCGGCCACAGTCAGCCCGCGCATCACCTCAGATCCCAAAGGCGAGGACCGGGTCCCCATTGCCCCGCACCGGCTTCGAAACGGGGACGCACCGGAAGACCGGCGAGAGAACCGCCCGACGCTACGCGCCAGACTGACCCACGACTTGAAACCACGCTGCGTCTATCACGCGCGATTGGGGGAGACAGCCAGGAATGCACATCCGGCTCTCGTTCAAACGGGATCGTCAACCGATAGAGGCGGCCGCACAGGCGGGGTCCGTCGGGCGGCAGGTTTTGGTTCCGATCGCGGACCTGACGATCTCCAGGGTGGGAAGGCCGCTCGTCCGAGGCGCAGCGCCGCGGCGCTCGTCACGGAACTGTGGTGAGATCGGTTTGCCGAAACTCGTCGACCGTCGCCAAGATACGCACCGCGAAGTATTTCGCGCATGCGTAATGCAGGCAATCGCCGAGATTGAGACCATGTCGGCCGGAGCGGTACCGGTGTGCCGCCGACAGCGCCAACCTAGTGGTCTCGGATGCGGGCGGCAGATCGCGAACCTCGATCCCGCGCTCATCGAGGAACTCGACAACGATCGGCTCGACCTCTGAGACGGCGAGGGCGAACTTGTCGGGGCGCGCGAGACCGAGCACCGCCTCGAGCACGGCAACCGGCGAGGTGAAGGCGTTCTTCCCGGAAGCAATGGCATCGGAGACGCGGTCTGCTTCCGGCTCATCGGACAGCACGGCGATGATCGCGCACGCATCAACGAACATCACTCCGATTCCCACATCTTATCGAACACCTCGCGCGGGAGGGGTTTCTTCGCCGCCTTGCGCAGGTTGACGCCGTGCTTTTCACGCAGACGCGCGGCAGTCTGCAGCGGGCTCTCGGCAACACGGCGTCGTTCGATAGCCTCCTTCATCGCGATGACAATGGCATCGGTGATGCTGACACCGGCCATATGGGCAAACCTGCGCGTCAGCGCATCCGCCTCCGGATTGTTGACATTGATCGGCATGGAGCCTCCATGTAGATAGTTCTGCCCGATAATGTAGATGCTCTCATCTAGATTGGCAAGATTGTTGATCCGGTAGGGAACTGCCGCAATGCTATCCTCGGAGTGGAGCGCGGTCGGCCGGTTCCTCCGCTTCGTTGGGACAATCGGCAGGCCGCCCGCCTGGTTACGCCTGACTTGTGGATCGTCGCACCACCCCAAAATCACCTTTCGTCGGCCGCGACGCCCGGACCGTGAATCGGTCCCGCCGCGCGATCGGCCGAGTATGAACCAACCATCGGACCGATGGAGATTGCCTTCTGATAGCTGACCGCCCACGGCAGCCGCGTGCAGCGGCAATTGCCGGAAACACGAAGGACCGCCGAAGACGCAGCGCCACGCGGCACAGATCCGGTTTCGCCGCGCAGAGGCGCGAAAGCTCAATCGCATCGTGCCGCGTCAAACCGGCGATACGCTCGCGTAGGGGCGTGTCGCCGAGACGAACGCAAGGAGCCGCCCTTCTTGCCGCAGGCCGCGCGTCGGGCGGCGGATCTCGCCCATCCTGTGTCCTCACCAACTGAGATGGGCGTTGAGCTCGTCGCGTGTGACGGGCTCGAATGTTATGGGACTGATCCGGCCTCACACACCGGAGCTTGCAGCATCACGCCGCCTCCGCGACCTGTGTCACGCCCGGCTGGAGATCGTGCAGGTAGTTGACGGCGCGCTGGGCGTGGGCAGCTGCGGCAAAGATGAAGCGCTTCTCGTTCTTGAGAATTTCGAGCCAGCTCGCCAGATAGCTCGCGTGATCCGGCCGCGGCTCCAGTTCGGGGACGATGCCGAGGTCCGCCGCCAAAAAACAACCGCCGAGATCGGCGACCAGCTCTTCATGGGCGCGAAACGAGCGATCCTTGTGATAGCGCGAGAGGTTGCGATCGAGCCGCTTTTCCGAGCCGACCCAATGGGTCAGTTCATGCCCTAAAGTCGCATAATAACTCGGCGCATCGCGAAAGCTCTCGAATGGCGGCATCTGCACGATATCGAGCGCCGGATTGAAGTATGCCTTATCACCGCCGTGGCGGATGACAGCCCCGGTATTGGTGAAGAAGGCATCCGCGTGCTCGATCCTCTCGACCGGATCGGCCACCGGCGCAGGATTGCCGTAATATTGCGCCGGAAGGTCCTCGATCTGATCGGCGCAGAACACGGTATAGGCCTTGAGGAAGGGAATGCCGCGTTCGACTTCCTCGCCCCTCGCATCGGTTTCGGTTCGCGTGAAGCGGCTGGCGTAAACGACCATCGAGCCGGTCTCGCCCTTGCGGACATGACCGCCCAGTTCGACGCTCTGCTTGAAGGTCATCCAGGCGGGCGAGACGAACCCCCTCGCCACCGCCTCCGACCAGAGAAGCAGTGTATTGATGCCCTGATATGGCAGCCCGTTGTGACGGAGCGGCCGCATGATGCGACCCGTCGTATTCCCGGCGCTCCAGGGCTTTACCCACGGGCGCACGCCCTTCTCCAGATCCGCGACGATGCGGTCGGTGATCTTCGGGTAGATATCGACGCGGGGTTTGCTCTCTTTCCTGCTCATTTTCTTCAACCTCCATTCGAGGCCGCGCCAGTCGCGGCCGTCACGAGGTCCGCAAGCGCAGGACCGCAGGTTCGCGAACCCGCTCGAGAACAATCGGAAGGAGGAGAGATGTCGTCCGCGGGCCGCAACTTCAGTGAAGGACGGCGCAGCCGTTTCGCGGGGCGAGGACCGGAGCAGGACCAACATCCGTGACGGCCGCGACTGGCGCGGCCTGCAGGATCATTTTCATTTGTCGGATTAGGATGGCGGGCACACGCGAAGAGGCCGGCATCCGCAAGGACACCAGCCTCGATGTAGGAAGATGGGAGCGGAGCCGAAGCTAGGCCCGGGGCGGTTAGCCGAGGGCCGCCATCTGGAGATCGGCCACCTGCCGGCTGACGGTCTGGCCGGGATTTTCGACCTGACGCTCGTAGGGCTTCCAGGTCTCGCCGACGATATGCTCGTAGGCAGCCACGGCGCCCTCGGCCGCCATGAACAGCGCGTGCGATTGAAGACCCATGTCGGCGGCGAATTCCCGTTTGCGCTGGGCGTTACTGTCGAAGCCGACCGGACCGTCGAGATCCTCGTCGCGGACGTCGTTGGCGAGCTTGGCCGTGGCGTCTTTCGCCTCGGTGACGGCCTTGGAGTAGAACTGGCCTGCCCCGTAGGCGGAGCCGACATAGGAGCCGACGATCCGTTGCAGATGGATCTGCATCGCCTTGTCGGAAAGCCCCTCGGAGAGGGTATCGGCACCTTCGATCAGGCTCCGCTGATGGAAGTCGCGGATGCCGTCGCTGTCAAGGACGGGGAGGCCGAAGCTTTCGGAGATGAGGGCGGCCTGGTTGCCGTCCGGGCAGCAGAGGCGGACCATTTCGAGGGTCGTGGCCTTGCGAAGCGGGACGACGCGGGCCTTGGACTTGGGGGAGCGGGTTGAACTGGACATTGAGCTTACCTTTCTAGCGATGCCCTTCAGGTGATCCGGCCCTTGTCGGTCTTTCCTGCGGGTGCGGTCAAAAGGAACCGACGGAAGCTGGACGCTTCAGGGTCCGGACCCTGCCAGGCGAGCGAGGTTGGCTTGCGGACAAGCGGGGGCCAGTTCTTCACTGGTCCCTGCGCGGGACGCGAGCCGGCCTTGCCGAGATCGGCGGGGTTCCGGCGCTCCGCGGCGCGACAGCGGCCTTGAAGTGGCCAGCCGTTGGTTCAGACCGCAGCAAACCCGCCGGGAAGACCGGCAAGGGATGGTCTACGACACCGGCATGCTGACCGGTAAGCGCCTGGTCGACCCGCTCCGCCATAGTGTTCGATGGCCTGCCGCGCTTCCGAAGCGCATCCACGATTTGCCCCGGGCCGTTTGGTCACAATGGGTGCAACGACCATCGTCGCCACGGATAAATGGCGTCCTGCGGCGACAACGACATCCGGCGTCAAGCACAGAGCTCTTCTGGTTCGAGCTGCGCCAGCAACGCCGCGATGGCGCTTTCCTGGCGCGCCAGTTTTCGCGTCAAGGCGTCGATCTCCGGCTGACGCTCAGCGGTAATGGCGGCCAGATTGGCACGATACCGTTCGAGGAATGCACCGGGATCGGGCGACTTCCCCCGCCGATACGCGGTCTGGCGCGGATGCAACCGCGGTATCAGCGCTGTCATGCGCCGCGTGATCTGCCGGTCGATCATGTCCAACTGACGCTGGATTTGCCGGCGAGCTTCCTCCATGCGGAAGAGCCGCGCACGGCGAGTTGGCTCGACCATCACGCTGATCTCCCCTGCCTGCTGACAAAGCTCGACGGCCCGCCATAACCCGCGTGGCGCTCTGGATCGATGACGAAGCCGAAGCGGCCGACACGATATTCATCCGAGGGAACAAGGAAGCGGCGTTCCTCGCTGCCCGGCCCGCGCTTGCCGCCAGGAGTGGCGATAACCTCGGTGAAGCCGGATTGCTGATCGGAGATGATTGCCGAGACGACGATCCAGTCATCGCGGTGCTCCGCGAAAAATGCACGCTCATCCTTCTTCCAGGATTTACCGGGACCAAGCAAATTGCCGGTGATCGCCTCCCAGGCATCGGGGAAGCTGTCCTTCATCGTCTTTTCAGCAGCCTGGCGCTCGAAGGCGGTAAACAAGTGAGGGAAGCTGAATGCGACGATCGCCCAGGCCTCGTCCTCTTCATAGGCTCCGCCGGTGACGCGGATCGACTGATGTACCTTGCGGTTGCGGTCCGGCGAAAGGAGAAAGCCGCCATGGCCGGCCGTTGAGTGGAAGACAACGCCATCAGCATAGACGGTGGCGCCCTGTGATGGACCCCATGGTGTATTCGCCGTGGATCGCTCTTCGCGTCGGCCGAGCGCGATCTTCTCGCGTTGGTGCTCGGCGTTTTCCAGAACCTTTGCCCGGAACGCGTTCTCATCGGCGAGGTCGCCGCGATAACCATAGAAGTCGCCTCGCGTCCATTGGGCCATGGGCCGCCGGAAACGCCAGCCCGTGACAAGGAAATGGCGCCCGTCTCGGGCGGGAGCCATGGCAAAAGCGTGCTCGCCGACAAGGGCGACGGGCAGGCCATCAGCGCTTCGGCCAAACGAAACCCCCGGGAAACCGGGGGTTCCTATGACGTTGCTTTCGAGAGCAGATGCGCTCATGCCGCTGCCCTCCCCTCGACAATGTCGGCCACCACGGCGTCGGCGGTGACTTCCTGCAGCACGGCCTTCGGGTAACCGTGGTGGGTAAGCCATTCCTCGGCAGCAGCGCGACTCGCGGCAAGATGGACAAGCTCGGCGTCGTCGCCAGCCCGATCGAGAACGAGGACCGAGCCAATAGCGGGCCGTTCCTTGACCGCGAACTTGAGTTCGCTGTTCACCGAAAACGTCCGATGGACACGCAGGACGATCGTGCCCTGACTGCCGTAGTCACCCTCGTGGAGGGTGATGGACGCGGGAATCGTCGTGTTACCGACACGGGCTTCTGCCTGTTTGCGGATCAGCCGACCACCCGAGTTGCGGTTTTCCCAGGCGGCGAGCTTGTTGCGATGCCGTTCCGGAGGGCGTGGGGAACCGTCAGAATATGTCAGGGTCGAGCCCAGTGGCACGAGGTCGTAGATCAATTGAGCGGACATGGTTTTCTCCATGGTGTTGAGCGGAAAGCAGAACCGCCGCCGGTGATGTGCCGGCGGCGCGATGATCGTTCGGAATGGAAGAAGTGGCGCCTACTCGGCAGCCACCTTGTAGGCCTCCCGCTGCTCGTCGGTGAGATCCTCGTCCTGCGGAGCCGGACCTTCATCGACGTAGTCAAGCGCCGGGTCGACGGCCGCGTCACCGTCGAGCTCGTCCTGGGCTTCCGGCGTGGCGTCGTCTTCAGGCTGTTCGATTCGTTCGTTCTTCTTCAGCCACGAAACGAGCTTTGTCTGATCGGGACCGAACAGCGCCGACGGATGGACGAAGCGACCTTCCTTGAAGTGCTCGACCAGGGCCGCGCGGGTGTCCTTGACCTTCTGCCGGGGAAGGACCGACGTGTCCGCGCACGACGCCTCCAGCGCCGGCCGCGACAGGCACGAGAGGAAGTCCTCCGTACCCATGTTCGGCAGGAAGCTGTCCGCGCCGATCACATCGCCAGCCACACGGGCGACCACGCCGCCGTCCGAACGGTTTTCCCTGCACGACAGCACGTCGATCAGGAGTGAGCGCACGGCGACCCGAAGCGTATCCATGTCGAAGTCGAGCTTGCCCTCCTGATCGAACAGGCGCGCGGCATGTTCGCCAAGGCCGGCCGCCCCATAATACGAGATGTCGCGCGTGCCGGACGCCACTGTCACGTTCTGGCCGGCGAACGCCAGGACCAACAGCGCCATCAGCGTGTCGTCCTCGATCGGTGCCCGAGACAGCGCTTCATGCAGAGCATCGGTGCGCAGATCACCGATCATCTCGATGCCCTTGCGGGTGACATCGGGGCGGGTCTTCACGACGATCGCAGTATCGTCACCCTCGCCGGCCGTCTGCTCGCCTTTCTTGGGCTTCTTCGCCTCCGGCATGCGGAAATGCACCGTCTGCACCTTCCCCTCGCGATCAAGGTAGAGCGCCGTATGGTCGGACTTGCCCGGCTTGCCAAAGACGCGTTCCGCCTTCTTTGGCAGTTCGGGCTGGCCCCAATTGTTGGTCTCGGTGATAACCCCCTTCTTGGGGAGGTGCTGCGTCATCCACTCCTGCTGCGCGCCAAGGAATGCCTCGACGTCGGTGGTATAGCGGCTGTCCTGGTCGGCGGGTGCGAACAGATCCTCGACCCAGGCAATGCCGTAGGCCTGCGAGAGTTCGTCGCCGAAGCTGGCGTCCCGGGCATACATGCGGGTCTTCTGCAGGCCCTGCGCTACGCTCCACCAGGAGACCTGCGGGTCGGCCTTCGAAGGCTTGTGCTTCTTCCAGACCTCCTTCTGTTCGTCGAGCGACGCTGCTGCGATGGTGCGCAGCTGGCTCTCATTGGGCATATCGCCCTTGGCCATCTGGTCGAGCATTGCCGGCAGGACATTGGCGAGCAGACGCAGCTTGCGTATCTGGCGAACCGGCAGAGCCAGAGCGACGGCGATCGCTTCCTCGGTCCAACCGAGCCCGACCAGACGTTCAATCGCCCGCCACTGATCGACGGGATTGAGCTGTTCATGCGCCAGCGTTTCTGCGAGCGAGCGCATCGCACCGCCATCATCGGCTCGCTCGATCACCAGCACGGCGATCTCTTCAAGCCCTGCGGCGATGGCCTGCTTGACGCGGCGATGGCCGGCATCGATGACGTAGCCGTTGCCACCATCGGATTCCGGTGCGACGACAGGCGGCTGCACGATACCGACGGCGCGGATGGTCGCTAGCAGCAATGCGTCAGCCTGCGGGCTGGACTTTGAACGTCGCGCCTTGTCGGGGTTTCCCTTCAGCGCGCGCGGATCAACAAACTTCAGTTCCATAGAAATGCTCCTTACGGGGTTGCCGGACACAGCCAATCGCTGCGTCCTTTCTCGTCTTCTTCTCGAAGACACCCCCCGGCCCGCCGAGCTGGCGGACCGGTGCAACTGCGGCCGAGCATCCCTGCCCGGCAGGACAAGCGGGGCTAACAGCCCTGCGAAGGACGACGCGGCCGGGATTGCGAGCGGCGCGGTTGAGCGCATGCATCACCGGTTCGGCCGATCGGCGAACCGGATTTCCTCTTTCCCTCTTTCCTCCTTATCTTTTCGTCTTTCTCCTCTCCTTCACAGCGAACTATGCCGCGAGCGATTCCTTGGCTGGTTCGATGTCGGCTGCTAGGGCCGCCTCCACCTCCCCAAGCTGCCGTCGCTTTTCGACCAGATCGCCGGCGAAGGCGAACTCGGCACCATTGTCCCGGGACTGGTATGATGCGAGCCTGCGACGAGCGTCGGAAAGGCGCTGACGATAGCGCTCGCGGTCACCCTCGAAATCGTCGAGCGCGTGCTCGAGGCGCGAAATTGCTCCGAGTGGCGTGACCGTCATCGCGAGTTCGACTTCGGAATCCGCGCCGGTGCGCATCAGCACCGTGGTGTAGCGGTAGCCCTCTTTGCCGAAGCGCTGGCCGTCGAATTCGAGGTCGAAGCCGCCGAGGGAGGCGACGATGCTCTCGCCTTCCTGCTGAAGCTGCACCAGGGTCAGGATCTCCTTCATGAGCGCGCGGCCTGCCTCCTTGCGCTCAGTGTAGAATTTGCCGGCCACCGTCATGGAGAATGCCTCGCCGGCGGTCGGAACAAGAAGCTCGATATCCCGGCCGATCTCGGCAACCCGCCGTGTGCATAGCTCGATATCGCGCTCGGCGTCGCGAAACTGCCGGCGGACGGCGTGTTGATCGTCGATATGGGCGGCACGCAGGCGCTCCAGCCGGGCGACATCGGCTTCGAGCCCCGCCTTCTGCATCAAGCGTTGGTCGCCGGATGCGATAGCCTTGGCCATGGCGAACTGGTTTGCCTGCCCCTCACCGAGATCTTCAAGACGCCGGACGGAGGTATCGCCGGAGAGCGCTGCGGCGATGAAGCGGGCTTTGCGTTCGTTGTTCTGCCACATGGTCGCGTCGAGCGATCCTTCGGTGGCGTAGGCGAAGATATCGATCTGGTCGTGCTGGTTTCCCTGACGCACGATGCGACCCTCGCGCTGCTCGATCTGCGACGGCAGCCAGGGTACGTCCAGATGGTGGAGCGCCTTCAGCCGCAGTTGCGCATTGACGCCGGTGCCCATCGTTTCGGAACTTCCGATCAGGAAGCGGACTTTGCCCGCGCGCACGTCGCCGAAAAGCCGCTGCTTGGCCTCCGACTTTTTATAGTCTTGCATGAAAGCAATCTCACTGGCTGGCACGCCCATGCGGATGAGCTCGTCACGGATCCAGCGATAGGCGGAAAAGCCCCTGCTCTTCTCGACGCTGATCGTGCCGAGATCGCTGAAGATCATCTGTGCGGCGCCCGCCAGTTCGAACGGCGTGCCGTCATGGCGGATATAGTCGTTGTTTGCGGTCGCCTTCCAGATATTGAAGGCATTCGAGATGAGGTTGTTGAGCTTGTTGTCCGCCTCATTGTCATTGTCGGGGTCGACGAGGCGGAGGTCGATCGCGGCATGGCGACCATCGGTGATCACGGAGAGCAGGATGTCATCGCCAAGTTCTGGCGGCCGGTCGCGCTTCTCGATCTCGGCAATGCGCGCAGCCAGGACCATCTGGTAGTGTTTGAAGGCCTGTGTCGGCTTCGATGTGACGATCTGGCGCTTGCCGGTGGAGATTGCCGGCACCTTCACGAATTGGCGCAGGTCGTCCGGCATCACGACGTCCGCAAAGGAACGGAACATCGCGATCAGCTCGGGGACGTTGACGAAGCAGGCAAACCTGGAAACGGGCTTGTATTTGCCGGACGGCTGAAGCTCCAGCTCGGTCGTCGTGTCGCCGAAGGTCGACGCCCAGGCGTCGAACTCGTGCAGGCCGCGCTGCATCAACGCCGCATGATCCATGAGGCGCTGTACGGTGAACATTTCGCCGAGCGTATTGGTGATCGGCGTGCCGGAGGCGAGCACGAGCGCCCTACCCGGGTTCTTCGTCTCGATGAAGCGGGATTTGACGTAGAGATCCCATGCCCTCTGTGAACCGTTCGGATCGACGCCCTTCAGCGTCGAGATATTCGTCGCGAATGACAGCTTCCGAAATTCTTGCGCCTCGTCGACGATGATCTGGTCGACGCCGATCTCGGCGATAGTCAAAAGATCGTCCTTGCGGGTGGAGAGTGCTTCGAGCCGTTCCTGCAAGCCCTCCTTCAGCCGCTCGAGCCGTTTACGCGAGACGCGGTCGTCGCTTTCGACCTTGATGAGGAGGGTTTCGAAAAGCTCGAGCTCATCGTGGATCATCTGCTGCTCGAAGGCAGAAGGAACGCCGATGAACTTGAACGCGGAATGCGTGATGATGATTGCGTCCCATGTCGCGGTTGCGGCCCGCGACAGGAAGCGCGCACGCTTGGCTAAAGTGAAGTTGGTTTCATCAGCGACCAGAATGCGCGCGGTGGGATAAAGCGCCAGAAACTCGCGCGCCACCTGCGCCAGGCAATGGCCGGGGACAGTGAGCATGGCCTTGGCGATCAGGCCGAGACGCCGCTGCTCCATGATCGCGGCTGCCATCGTCATCGTCTTACCGGCGCCGACGGCGTGGGCAAGATAGGTCGAGCCGGCCGAAATGATGCGCCAGATTCCACGCATCTGGTGCCCATAAAGAACGAAGGCGCCCGAGGCGCTTGGAAGCTTCAGATGGGACCCGTCGAACGCTCGTGGCGCGATATTGTTCAACTTGTCATTATAGACCCGGGCGAGCCGGTCGGTGCGGTCCGGGTCGGACCAGATCCAGCGCTGGAAGGCCTCCTTGATCTTGTGGAGCTTCTCCTTGGCTGCCTCGGTATCGACGACATTGAGCACGCGGCGTTCGCTCATCTCCTCCTTGATCGTATCGAAGATCTGCGGCACGCGGCTGTTGAGCGCATCAGCCAGCAACTCGCCGGCATGCCGGCGTCCGGTCCCCCATTCGGAGGTGCCGACGGCGAGATAGCCAAGCTGGCGGGCCTCGACGGTCCATGACGCCAGTTCCGGCATGTGATGGATCCTGATATCAGTTTCCATCGTCTCCTTGACGAAGGCGACGACGTCGAGGGCGGGAATCCACGGCGCGCCGAGACGCGCGGTGATGTCAGAGGGGCGAAGGTCGACCCGCTGCACGCCCTGCAGGGCGGTGACGTTGCGCTCATAGACCGGATCGAGAAGGGCAGCGGCTTCCGCGACCTTCAGCTTGTCACGGACATGGCCGGACAGGTAGGCGTCGGCCATCTGCCAGGAGCCGTCGGCGGGATCGCGGAAGATGGCGCTGCCAAGCTCGGCGACGACGTCGGCCGGGTCGCGGTGCAGCAACTCGGCGATATGATCGAGATCGACACGGCCGCGTTCATTGAGAACCACGGCGAGCACGTCGGCTGCGCTGGAAATCACCGGCGGTGCCGGCGGAGAGATCACGCGCTCGGTGAAGATCGGCCCGGGCCTGGCCGTGTCGTTTTCGAGGTCGTAGTCCTCGATCGAGGCGACCAGCCAGCAGTCGGGATCGTCGAGGAAGGGCTGAAGGTTGGGACGCCGATGGCTTTCGCGCGTCTCGCCGGTCTCCGGGTCCTCGCTGATTGAGACAATGGTGTGGTTGATTGGTCCGAAGTCGCGAACGAAGCTTGACCACGCTATGCGTAACCGGACCTGAAGGTCCTTCCAGGGCTGGTCCAGTCCCTGCGCCTTGAGTACTTCCCGCACAGCATCGCGGACCGGGATCAGCTTGCGGATGATGCGGGCATGCTTTTCGGGGATGCCGTCGGTGCCGCGGCCCTTGCGCACCTTCACCGGGACCGGCTCGCCGTCAATCACCTGCATGAGGCCGCGGGCGTTGTCGAGGAAGAAACTGCCTTCGCGCACATGCCGGCCATTGGGCAGATCGACGACGGTCTGATCGTCGGCCTCATCCAGGTCGAAATCGATCTCTGCCGGTTCGCCGTCGTAGCGGCCTTCCGGAAGGAGATTGACGGCGGCGGACAATGCGGCATCGAGATCTTCGCCTTCGCGAGGCAGGCATGTGTAGGTCTCGCCGAAGGAACCGGAGGTCAGCGCATGCGTACCAAGCACGAAGTCCGGATGCCGAGCGAACCAGCGATTGACGCGGATCGCGCCCTCATCGTCGGTCGCCGGCCGCACCTCTTCGGTGTCGAGCCAGGACAGATCGCCTTCAGGCTCCGCGACCTTCCTCTTCCGGAAAAACAGGATGTCCACCACGACGTCGGTGCCCGCATCGGCGCGGAAGCTCCCTTCGGGCAGGCGGATGGCGGCGATCAGGTCCGCGGTTTTCGCAATGTGCTCGCGTGCGGAGACATCGGCCTTATCAAAAGTGCCGGAACTGGTGACGAAGGCCGCCAGCGCCCCCGGCTTCAACAGATCGATCGATCTCGCGATGAAGTAGTCGTGCAGGCGCAGGCTGAGCGAACGATAGGCCCGGTCGGAACGGACGGTGCGGTCGGAGAAGGGCGGATTGCCGATGGCGAGATCAAAGCTCGTCGGCAGTTCGGTGCGGGCGAAATCCCCGATGACGATCCGCGCCCGCGGTTGCAACAGCGTGGCAATGCGTGCCGTGACAGGATCGAATTCTACGCCGGTGAAGTGGGACACATCGCGCAGCGGTTCCGGCAACAACGCCGGAAACAGCCCCGTGCCAAACCCAGGCTCCAGCACACGCCCGCCGCGCCAACCCATCCGCTTGAGGCCAGACCAGATTGCCCGGATGATGAATTCAGGCGTGAAATGGGCATATTGGGTGCAGCGGGCAAGCGAAGCATAGTCGCTTTCGCCGACCGCATCTTCCAGATCGGAGCCGATCTCGTCCCAGCCCTTGCGGAAGTCGATTTCGCCGGGCCGGCGGAAGACGCCGTTGGCAAGATCGGACGCACCGAAGCCGGTGAAGCGGATTAGTTGCTCCTGCTCTTCGGCGGTGGCCGGACGCTCTTCCGCCTCGATCGCGGCGGCAAGCCGGATCGCAGCGATATTGTCCCGGGCGCGTTCCTTCCAGCCGCGCGCGAGACCCCGACTATCGGCGAGATAGAAGTTCGAACCCCGCTCCCGGCAGAGCTTGGAAGGCGCCCGCGCGATGGCTGCGATCGGCATCGCCGGCGCCGGGGACGGTGGTTCCGGATCGTCGTCAGGTTCGAAGTTGCCGGCAAAGGCCGTCACGCTGAGACCGAGACCGGACGAAAGGGCCGTGTTGCCGAAAAGATCGATGGTGAAGGGGTTGTCATGCGACATGATAAATCTCCTTGGTGACAGGCGAGCGCAGTCACGCGGGCGACGGTGTCGGCCACGTGAAAATGCTACTGGATTTGAGGGGGTTAGCGGGCGATCAGGGATAGCGAGACATGCGCCACGGTGAGCTGCACATTGAGATGCGTGCAGCGCAGGTTCCGATCGAACATCGGGATTAGTTGCTCGGCGTCGATGAATTCGATGCCGTCATCGCAACCGAAATGGCGGTGCTTGTAGTGAAACCAGTCGGGATTGCCGACCGGATGGCACTCCTCGGAATAAACGACGAGCGGCCGCTCACCATCGGGGAGTTTTCCGTTCGACATGATGTAGACGCCCTGATCTCCAACGAGCCAGTGCCCAGGAATCTCGCCCTCGGCGGGCTTCATGCCGTAATAGGGATTGCGGAACCCGCCGTTGATGGCGGCATCTGCCTTTCCGCGTTCGATGACCTTGCGAACGGCAACAGTGGGAAACGTGAACATCGTCGCCCCCTCACGCTGCAACGGCCAGAGGAAGATGGCTGAGGTGGACCGGCAGCTTGGCCGCGATCTCTGCGTTCGTGAGCTGGTCGAGCAGCTTGACGTCACGGCTTCGGTCGGGACCGAAAAACAGGACTGTCCGCCGGCCTCGCTGCGCGCGCGGAAAACGCCAATCGGCATAGCCGCGATACTCGTCGTGAGTCGAACTCCAGATATGCTCGATACGCTCTTCACGCGTCATCGCGCGGACGGGCCGGCTTTCCCGCTCGACGATCGCGGCGCGCATGTGCGCGGGCGAGCCCTTGCTGGCAAGGTCGCAATAGCCGTGGAAGAACCGCAACCGGTCATCGATCTTCAGCGTGAAAAAGACGCTGGTGATGCTGCGTGTGAGGAATTCGCGCATGGCAAACATCTCGCCGTTCATGAAGAGCGGCGGCAGGATGTTGAACATGTAGTCATGCTCGGTCTCGGCAAGCTCGAACCATTCGCCGCTATAGAGGCTGCCCTCGGCGTCCTCGAAACGGTTTGGACGCTGGGCATGACGGTCGAACATGCGAAACATCTGCCGGTGGTCGGCAATGCCCTGGTAGACTTTACGGATCGGTGAAACGGGGTTCATTGGCGGGCTCCTTCAGCCTCGTCGGACTGGAGCGCGGCGCATCCTGGGGATCACCATCATCTTCAGTCCTTCCTGACCCCTCCCCAGCGGCCGCCTCTCCGTCCGGGCGGGTCAAGTGCCGGCGAAGCCGGGCGAAGCTTCACACTTGACGCGGCCGGCGGGCATGCGGCAGCCGGGTTTTCATTCATTTCCTTCCCCTCTTCTTTCTCCCAATTCGGCTGCATGGCCGGGCTCATATCCGCCGATGAAACGCGCGCTCGTCTTCGTCCTTGTCGCTATCGGCGCGTACCCATGGTCGAGGAAGCGGAATCCCCGGACAGGCTGAATCCACTCCTGATTTACTCAACGCCGGTTCACGGCGCGGACACACCGGAGAAAGCGAAACTATTGCGGATACAGAATGGCGCCGACGTAATCGTGCGCCAACTGCGCGAGACCTATGCCCCTCGGCTGGCCGGACTGTTCTGGAAGCAGGCGGAATCAGAGGAAAGCAGATTGGTCCTGCGGCTGACAGGCGACGAGCCTGTCGAGAACCAGAGAATGACTGTATGCGGGGAGCCGCTGACCGTCGAGTTCGTCGCTGGCCAGATGCATATGAGGGAAGGGTTCCAGAAGCTCCACAGCAACAATCTGGAATGGTTTCGCGGCAAATTCCCTGGCCTGCAGGGAACCTACGCGGGCGAACGCACGGGCGAGATCGTCCTGCAGATCTACATTCCAGAAGGGGGCCGATGTCGAAGCTCTGAAGCGGGAGGCCGAGTCACGACTTGGCGCCATTGCGGATCGAGACGACGATGGCAAAGGCCGGGCTCGCGATCCTCGATCGCGCACCGTGAGCGCAGGAGATCGCATTCTGCTCGGTCAGGCGGTTGCCGCGTCCTTCAGCATCGCATTCCAGTCTTCCGCGAGCGGCTTCAGACGTTCGAAGTCAGAGGACAGCTCACCGGCAAGCTCACGTAGCCGCGACACGAATGCTTCGCCCTGCGTGTTCGCATCAGTCGCCGCGACAAGGCGCGCGTCAGGCCGTTCCCCCAACAGGCGGATGGCGCCATCGGTGGCCGGCGACCAGCCGCCCCCAGTGCTCACATAAAGCGTATCGCGCCGGATCTTCTCGATCGCTGCAAGGCTCATGGCATCGATGGCGGACTCGGTCACACAGATGCGAACCGCACCCGTGAAGCCGAACCGGAACAACATCTTGCTGCCGCCGGAGGCAAAGCCGCGCCATTCGGGGCCGCGTTCCTCCCAGCCGGTGACTATGCCGCCGTCACCCTGATGAGCTGCCCACATGCTGCCGCGCGGCCCTTCCCGTATAAGGTTCTGCACAATGGCTGACCGAATGACCTGTTCGGGAATGTGCCGCTCGTCGCACAGATATCGCCAGGTCGCCGATCCGGACCATGGCTTGCGCCGCGCCGCCCAACGATCCGGTATCGACTGGTCAGGTTCCGTCTCGCGCGGTTGTCGTTTCCATGCGGGTTCGCACGGCTCGAAACCGACAAGGGAAGCGATCTGCACAAAAGCTTCGAGAAAATCGCAGCCGTCCAGATGCTGAACGAGCGAATAGACATCGCCCTTTGAGTCGGAGAGCGGGTCAAACCAGCCTTTGCCATCGTGGATGACGATGATGATGTCGTCGCCACGGCGGTACTTCACCGCCTTGCGCGTGCTTTCCTTCAAATCGATCGCGAAACCGCCCGTCTCCAGCACGGCCGCACACCCTACCCTGCTTCGCAGCTCTTCGATGTCCGCCTTTTCCATCTCTTTTCTCCCGGCCGCCTTCCGGCCGACCTTTCTTTTAGTTTATCTCTTCCGCACACTTCGCGGAACACGCCGCGATCAGCGCGAAGAGCAAAGGGGGCAAGGGCGCGGCATCCGCCGCGGCGCAGCTTCCCTTGCGGCCTGCCGCTCGTAAGCGGCACGCCGGACGGAAAAGCCGGTTCAATGAACCGGCTGGGGGAGTGGGAAAATCCTGGGGGTTAGGCAGCGAGATTGAGCGTTCCCTGTTTCAGACGACCATCGATCACGGCCGCTCTTACCTGAAGCACGCGCTGAGCTCCCGCCGGCGATCACCGCATTTGTCGTTTTTTGTTCATGCGCGCGTTGACCAGGCAGTTGACTGTCGTCTCGGCTCGCGAACTTGAGATCGGTCGACCTGACCAATGGCGGCGACAATAGTCGACGATCGAGCTGCCGTTCTGGGTCAGGTAGGTGAGGAGATTGCCCACCAATTGGGAGAAGCGCCTGAACCTGATCTCCACGGCCGGCGTTCGCCCATAGAGGCTTCCCACCAGTTGGTATGACATGGCCCTCACCGCGTCCACCGCCTCCCGGACATAGCCACTCCAGAGGAGATGGCGGAGCCGTTGTACGTGGAATGCCACCTGATACAGGAGGATGTTCAGGTTCCCGATGGTCCTAATTCCCTCCCAGGCCTGTTCGACGTGGTGCAGACGCATGGACAGGTGGAACCAGTCGAGAATGTGGGTGACCGGCTCTCTCGTGGCTGTCATGCCCGCGCCTCGCAACGCAGGGTCGCCATCGCTGAAGACGGTGACGTCGCTCTCAGGCATCCATCCCTGCGCTCGCAGCGTGGCACGGACGGTGTTTGCCTGTGGCAACATGAGGGGTTGCCGCGAAATGGCGAGACGGTCGGCCTTTCGCCTCCACGCGCCCCATCGCGATCTCGAAATGCCGGCTCTGATAGCCGGGCACCGCGCGGATGTAGGCGCCATCGATGAAGACGGATATGGGAGTTCCGCCGGTTCGGCTCATGCGATGGGGGCTTGCCAGATCCCAGTTCTCGATCTGGCCCGCCACCTTCGCCAGGCGATTGCTGACCGTGCGATGATTGTGCGGTCGAGCGCTCGGCACAAAGAGGTCAAGAATGCGGCCCGCCTCGCGGAATGACAACCGTGCGCCGAGTTCTGCCTGAATGCGTTCCAGTTCCGGGGTTACCCTCCGGCGATCAGAGCTCCGACCCGACCGTTCTCGGAGCCTGTCGATTCATCGCAGTTGCAGGCGCGGAACCGGGGCACGCGGACACGGCAAAGACCAAAGAGGGTGTGAACGATGCGAGAGCGATAGTCGTGAATGCGGCGGAGGCCGCAGCAGGTCGAACATCGTCGATCCATCTTCGCTGCCTGGTCCGCCTGAAACTGCGTCAATTCCTGCTGCAGCCGGTTTTGCAGGTCCTTACCTTCATTCAACGAGAGGCCGAAATCCTGAAATCGCGCATGGTCGCTATCGCGACGAACGCATCCGATCTTCTGCGTTTGCTGCTCGCCGTCGGCGTCAACCAATTCCACCCAGATATTCATCTTATGTGTCAACGTCGCTCGGCCCTTCTTCGCAAAAGGCCCCAGCTACACGACATCCGTTACCCCCAGCTCTTTCCCACTCCCGTCATGGTGCCGCCGCGGACGATAGAGATCGTCCCGTTTTTCAACCTCAAGCTCGGCTTCACACCGGCGTCAGCTTCGGGCTGTTCAGCGGCGTTTTCCGCGAGCGCCCAGTCCTGCTGGCCGCAATCGCTGTAGCGATCTCGACGGGCCTCATCGTCTGGGCCATGCACGCCGAAAGGCGGGCCGAAGCGTCTGGCCTGGGGCTGATTGCCAGCGGCGCGATGGGCAATGTCGTCGACCGGGTCCGCCAGGGGGCGGTAACCGACTTCCTCGACTTCCACCTCGGTGACTGGCACTGGCCGGCCTTCAACTTTGCCGACGTAATGATTTCGATTCGGCGCCATCCTCCTGATCGCGGGCACCTTCTGCCCGGCAAAGCCGGCCGCCACCACCGCGCTTTCAGTCGAGAAGGAGCGCTGACAATGCGCCCAGCTGGAGCCGAAGCAGGCGGATGTTGACGCCGCGGCTTTTGGAATCGACAGGAAGGGCATGATGACCGAGGATCGGCAAAGCGTTCCAAATGCGGCGTTCACGCCTGCTGCCGGCCACCATTGGCTGACACCATTCTATGACGTCGGCCTGGCGGCGCTTACGCGAGAGCGGCAATGGAGGAACGCCCTTCTCGCGCAAGTCCGGCCAGGCGGAGATGACGTTATCGCCGACATCGGCTGCGGCACGGGCTCGCTGCTCGTGCGCCTTGGGAAAGGCAGCGCCGGCCGCGAAGCTTATCGGAATTGATCCCGATCCGACGCGCCCAAGCCAAGGCCAGGGCGGCGGGCGTCGAGATCGAGCTTCACCAAGGCTTTGCACGGGATGCGGCAGGGCTGCTGGCGGAAAAGGGCGTGACCAAAATTGTCTCGAGCCTCGTGTTCCATCAAGTGCCGATGGACGAAAAGGCGAACGGCTGGCGGCGATGCACGAGAGCCTTGGCCCGAGGGGCGAGCTCCATATCGCCGACTACGGACTTCAGCGCACCTCGCTGATGCGCACCCTGTTTCGGCTGACCATTCAAAATCTCGACGGCCGCGCGAATACTGAACCGAATGCCCGCGGAATTCTTCCGGACCTGATGCGTCGTGCGGGGTTCGAACACGTGGAGGAAACGATCGTGATACCGACTGTCACCGGTACGGTTTCGCTCTACCGCGCGCTCCGATGGCCAATCTCCTCGCCACGACAGATAAACGTATCCCGGTACGCGCCAAGGCGCAACGCCATAACGACATCTGGAACCCGCCGTACGAAAGTTGACGTCCGCCTTGTTGCCGAGCTGGATCACGGCCGCTCGACGTTGTTGGTGAGCCCGTTGAGGTACATCACTAGGTTGAGCGGGTCGAACCTGAGGCCGTGGAATTTCGCAGCAAAGCGCCCGCCACGGTCGATGACGTGGGTGACCACCCCATGCATCTGTTGGCCACCGCCTACCGGATCGAAGCGCTGACTGTATTCCTCGGCGAGCCTCCGTGTCGCTTCCCCGGCCTGCCCATCCCGCGTGGTCAGGAACATCCAGTTGCGCGGGTCAAGCCCATGCGAGGGGCCATAGGCCTTCAGGATCTCCGGCGAGTCCGCAGCCGGATCGGTGGTGACCGTCAGGAACTGCACCATGTCTTTCATGGGCGTGGCGTTCACCATCGACTGGACGCGGGCGATCAGGTCGGAGTGAAGCGGGCAGACGTCGGTGCAGCTTGCGAAGATGAAGTTGAGCACGACGATCTTGTCGGAGAAGTCCGAGAGGCGGACAGGATCGCCGTCGGCGTCGGCCAGATCGAATCCAGGCGCTGCCGGAGCGTCGATCGCCTGGAAGTATTTCTCTTCGCTGCCCATGACCTTGTCGAGATCGGCGCCCGGATGATGGGCACGTGCAGGAAGGGCGAGGACGGGGATTGCGGCCACCGCGGCGAGAAGGGCTCTTCGGTTCATTTCCGGTCTCCAGATTCGTCAACTTGTCCCGATGGCGTTCGGCAGCAGGTCTCCGCCGTCGCCTTAGGCATGAGGCGGTGCATGCAGATCCCGAGCGCGCACATGGCCGCGCAGGGCAGCATCGCGGCGATGATCGGGACCAGGCCGACGGCAGCCAGCCAGTCCCAGTTTGCCCAGAGCGCGACGGCGAGCGCCAAGAGGCCGAGGAGCAGCAATGGGCGGGACCCGTATGGCCGCCCCCGCTCGACTGCGGTTTCGGGTGAAGACGTCCCGGACTCCTCCGGAAGGTAAGCTGTGCTCATGGCTCTTCATTCCTTTTTTTGATGGCGTTCGATGATCGCTTCCAAGAAGGCGACCATCTGCGGCGTGTCCCACTCGGCCGGTCCGGCAAGCCGCGCGAGTTCGTTTCCATCCGGACCGATCAGGAGCGTGGCTGGCAAGCCGAACAGTCCCAGAGAACGGATGGCGGTTCCGTCCTTGTCGACGAGGACTGGCAGGCCGACAGCGATCTCGTCGAAGAACTTCCGGACCACGCTTGGCCCGGCTCGGTCCACTGAAAGGGCGACGACCTCGAAGCGATCGCCGCCGAGCCGCTCCTGGAGGCGTTCAAGCGTGGGCATCTCCACCCGGCAAGGCGCGCACCAGGTCGCCCAGACGTTGAGCAGCACCACCTTGCCGCGCCAGTCCTCAAGGGCCCGGGGTTCGCCATGCTCATCGGTGAATGCCAGTTCGGGAACGGGCTGCGGCTCCTCGTGCAGAGCCATCGCCGCCGGGTCCTCGGCCCACGCGCCCGTGGTCGCGAGGACGGCAAATACCAGCGCCGACAGGATCGCCTTCACTGCGTCTTTTCCTTCTCGCGGCGGCTCATCTCCGCCTGATAGGCGCGCTCTCGCTCCGGCCACGTGCTCTTGATGAAGGCGAGGACGGCGCGGATCTCCTCGTCTGCCAGCTTGCTCCCGAATTCCGGCATGTCGCTCTCGTATCCGTTGCCCACCACGGCAGCGGGACCCTGCTTGGTGATCCGGAACAACACCCCGTCCGGGTGGTGCCAGGTGTGCCCGGAAGCATCGTGCGGCGGGGCGGGCATGCGTCCCGAGGGCAGCGGCCTCTTCCAGTCCGGCTGGCCTTCGAGGCTGGCTCCGTGGCATGAGGCGCAGTTCGCACCATAGAGCTGCCGCCCCTGTGCGATCGCCGCGGCTTCGCCCCGGATTGCTCCGAACGGCAAGGTCAGGGCGAGGGCGGCAGCTCCGGAGAGCGCCGCCACGATGCCGAGGACAATGACCTGTCTGCTCATTTGCGGTCGCCGAAGAACAGGTACTTCACCAAGGCCGCGGCCGCGAGAACAAGCACGGCCAGAAGCAGGAGCCAGACCAGCCCCATGCCCAGCATCATGCCGCCCATGCCGTCCATCATTCCGCCGCCCATCATCTTCGGCTCCTTCCGATGTTGGGTTCGCGCGGTGCTATTCCCGCGCGTAGACCCTGCCGACGGCGCCGGATTTCGTGATCTCCAGCATCTCGAACGGTGCTTCCTTGGTCCCGCTCATGCCGGGCGAGCCCATGGGCATGCCCGGCAGCGTCACGCCCTTGATGTCAGGGCGCTCAGTCAGGAGCTTTTTGACGGTCCCGACGGGCACATGGCCGCTGACCACGTAGCCGTCGATGAAGGAGAGATGGCAGCCCTGGAACTCGTCCGGGATGCCAGCCTCGCGGCTCATCTCGGCCAGATCGTGCGTGGGCTTGGTGGTGACGGTAAAGCCGTTCTCCCGCAAGTAGTCGGCATAGCCTTCACAGCAGCCGCACTGCGGGTTCTTGTAGAGGGTGACGTCCTTCTCTCCTGCGAGCGCCGGGACAGCAGCCCAGACGGAGGAAGCGAGGGCGACGGCAGTCAGGATGGTTCGCATTTCGGTTCTCCTTGCGGCGGGAAGTGATCAGGCGACGCGGAAGACGCCCATCATCCCGGCGGCTTGGTGTTCGAGGACGTGGCAGTGGAGCATCCAGTCGCCGGGGTTGTCGGCGACGAAGGCGATCTCGACGCGCTCGCGTGGCGACATCAGCACCGTGTCCTGCCACTCGCGGTGGCGCGTCGGCTTGCCGTCCCGGGAGATCACCCGGAACGAATGACCGTGCAGGTGGATCGGGTGATGCCAGGCCGTCGCGTTGGTCATCGCGATGACGTGGCTCTTGTCCCGCGCCAGCGTCAGCATCGGGTCCATGATGTGCCCCTCGGCGGCGACCCCGTTGATGAACCAGATGCCGCCGGAATGCATCATGTTCATCATGCCGCCCATGCTGCCCATCATCCCGCCCATCGCGCCCGAGGAACCATCCCCCATGCTGCCGCCCATCTCCTGCATGACCATGGCTCCCATCATGCCGCCGTTGAAGGTGACCTCGTGGCGGGCAGCCGACGCGAGGTCCGGCTCCGGCAGCGGGTTCGGCGGCAAAGCGACAGGCCAGTCGGGAACCGTGTCCCGGAGCGGTTGATCGTCATAGGCGAGATCGACCAGGCGATATTCGAGGTCCTTGTAGAAGCGGTCGATCACCGAAACCCGGCTCCCGGCATCAGCCGCCATATCCAGGATGATGTCCGCGCGCATCGCGGGTCCGAGCACCACCAGCCCGCCCTCCGGGGCGTGCGGCTCGACGGCCTGACCGTCCAGCGCGATGACGACGGGTGCGTGGCTTCCGAAATCGAGGCCGGATATGCGGGCGTTGGCGGCGTTGATCAGCCGGAGGCGGATTCGCTCGCCCTTCCGCACAGCGAAGACATCCGGCACGCGGCCGTTGATCGTCACCGTGTTGCCGACCCGGCCGTTGTGCATCATGTCGTGGCGGCTGCCGAAGTCATCCCGCATCTCGGCCGTCTTGGTCAGCCGCCAGTCTGACAGAACCCAGGTCACGTCGCGGTCGACCCGGACCGGATCGACTTCCTCGACGATCAGCGGGCCGTAGAGGCCCCGGCCGACCTGCTCGAAGCTGCGCTGGTGCGGGTGGTACCAGAAGGTGCCCGCATCGACGGCGTCGAACTCGTAGGTGAAGGTCTCGCCGGGCGCGACCGGCGCCTGCGTGAGGTGCGGCACGCCGTCCATCGCGTTCGGCACGCGCACGCCGTGCCAGTGCACGGTCGTTTCCTCTCCGAGCGCGTTCTCGACCGCGATCCGCAGGCGCTCTCCCTTTCGGACGCGGATTTCCGGACCTGGCAGCTTGCCGTCGTAGCACCAGACGGCGGTGTCGCCATATGGCTCGGGCGCGATCTGCGCGCGGCCGTGTTTCGCGCGGAGCCGGAACTCCCGAATGCCTGCGGCGCGGGCACTGGATTGCAGTGGAAGCATCGCGCCCGCCGAGAGGGCGGCGGCGGATGCAATGAAGGCGCGACGCGTCAGCGTCGGCACGCGGAAATCGGACATGGATCAACCATCCTGGAATAGCCTCATGTGACGCAAACCTAGCCGGGCGCGTCGACGGGTCGGCTGCGAGCGGATGCCGCTGCGGCCGTCAGCTCAGAGGATCGTTCGGGGAGGGTGGGGATCAGGCGGGCCCGCATGGCCGCCATGTGGTCCTGCGGTACGGGCCGCCACGACATTCGTAACATTCGGAAGATCGGTGCCAGCCGGCGGGCAGATCGCGGCAAGCGTGGTCACGCAGAACTGGTCGCATGCCGATGCTTGGCCGTCATCGCCGGGACAGTCCTGGCAGTCTGCCATTCCGCCGTCGTCCATGGTCGCCATGGACATCTTCAGGGACATGTCGGTGGCAGCCGCCACGTGCGCAACCGACCCTGCGGCGTAGGCCGCAAGGAGGACGACTGCGAGGATGCGGACGAGCCTGCTCATCGGGCTGACAGTAGTCCTGCCTCCTCACAGTGTCCATATATTCGGATGTATATGCGACTCTGCGGAGCTTCTCTTGGATCAGGAGACCTTCAATTGCTCCATTCGAAGCGCTGCTTCAGGCAGTTCAGTCGCGTGTTGAATGGAAGAATTCGTTCGTGCTGCAGGCGGCCTACGACGATGCCCGGGGCAATTCCGCATTCTTCGGAAAACTTCCGGATCGACCCTTCATCGAAACGTCGCCGGACGGCGAAGGACTTCCAGACATGCTTCGGGATCAAGCTCGAGGCGGCGAATTCGTTCGCCTCGGCCTCCTTGGGATCGTCTGCGGCGGCCTTGTCCTCATCGATGAACATCCCCTTCTTGCCATGGAGGAGGATGTGGCCGGCCTCGTGGAAGAAGGTGAACCAGAAGTGGTCGTCAGACTTGTGCCTCAGGCTCAGCTGCAGGAGTGGTCGGTCGCCCACCCACCGTGCCGCGCCGCTCAGCTTCGTGCCCGCCAGTTCCGGGGCCAGGACGAGCGCAACGCCGGCATCGGCGCAGATCTGGCCCAGCGTGGACTGGATTTCCTCCGGACCCGACATGGTCAGTCGGCGGGCCTCTTTGAGGCATGCCCTGAATTTCACCGGATCGTAGGTTCTGCAGTCCATGCCCTCGGCGATGCGCTCTCCCCACTGCAGCCAGGCCATCACCGCCTGCGGATGGCCCACGAATGAGGGTGAGCGGCGGTAGGCGACCGCGCCCTGTCGCGCTGCGACCATCTCGTTGAACGACTCCACCGATGCACAGCGGAAGAACGCCAGTATGTTCCGCACGGTCTCTGCAGGACTGCCTGGCTTGTCCAGGAGGCCATGCTGGACCATGTCTTTCACCGGGAAGGCCTTGGCCCATGCGACCTGCCGCGCGAACCGCCGTTCCTCTTCCTGCTCGGCGAGCCTCAGCCGATAGTTGCTTTCAAGGTTCACCCAGACCTGCGGCTCCATGTTCAGGACACGGCCAAACTGGAGCGCGGTCTCCTCGGTAACGGGTGCTTTGCCCGCAATCACCTCGCTGACGAATTTCGGCGAACGGCCGCAGCGTTCTGCAAAGGCCTGCTTGGGGATGCCCCGTTCCTCGAGGATTTCGTCCAGGATGGCGCCCGGCGAGACAATGTAGTCGGGTTTCTTCGTCGCGGTGGCCATCAGTGGTAATCCCCTACGTAGACGATCGTCACCTTGGTGACTTTCTTCAGGTCGACTCCCCCGCTCTCCAGTTCCGGGGTCGGGTCGTGGTTCGGGACCAGGCAAATACAGACGCCGTTCTTCACGGCCACTGACCACTGGCCCTTGCGGTCCCCGCCCAGAAGGTGACGGCGATGAGGCGCCCTGCCGGGACATCCGCCAGCGACGGCGCCGCTTCAAGGAAGGCATAGCGCCTCTCGAATGCCTCGCTGACGGCGCTTCCGAACTCCCTGACCAACGCCCTGCTGGTCAGACAGACCTTCTCGAGCTTCGTGGTCGCAAAGTCAATATCCACCCGAAAACCCTTAACCAATTAGGTAAAGCAAAAGCAGCCTAGGTCAAGTGCGACAAGCCGCCGGCGAAATCACCGTGACCTTCGATGTGGAAGGGATCTACGGCTACAAATGCGCGCCCCATTTCGGCATGGGCATGGTCGGCGTAATCCAGGTCGGTGAAAGCACTGCAAATCTCGATGCGGCCGAAACCGCGAAACTGCCCGGCAAAGCCAAGACCCGCATGGCCGAATTGATTAGCCAGGTCGGCGGCGCGGGAAGAGCCGAGGGAGCGGGCAGCGGTTCCACATGGCCCGCTGACTAGACGGACACCGAATACTCATTCCGAGAGACAGGGCCTTTCGCCCATGTTGCCAGATGGTCAGCGACTGTGAGGCCGCTGACCTACAAGCACCGAGGATTGCGATGAACAGAACCGAACGAGATGGCTCCTGAGAGCAGACCGGGGATGGGATCGGCCGCTCGGAACTGAGGAGGATACCGCGCGGGAGGTTCTGAGCAACGCTGGCTCCACAATCGGTCTGGATCGCCACGCAGGTTTTTCAGGTTCATGGCGTCGATGTTGCCGGAGCAGTCGTCGTTCGTGGGAAGCTTCAGCGATGACGTTGTTGTTTTTCCGAAGGTTTGCCATCATGCCTGATCGGCATCTAAGCTAAGTCCGCGCGACAGGGCACCACTGGCTCGGGTTCTGGCGGGATTCGGCCTTGAGGACGCCTGGGTACCTTCGGATTTAGGCTGATGACGAGCGGGTCCGTCGCTGCATGGTGCCGCAGACATCGAAGGGTTGTCGACCTGCCTGCTCTTGATCTTCCAGAGCATGCCCTCGCCGTCGATGTTGTCCGGCGGCCGGAACCTCTATTCTTTCGACAACACGCGCATCGCACCTTTCAACCCCGTAAGCCTCATTCATCGCATCCTCCCTTCGGCCAGCACGCTAATCCCTCTGGCAGCTAAAGAGGCAAGTGCATTTTTCCCTTGCACCGCGAAGTCGTCTTAGGACGAACCCTTTCCGCGGCGGTCCTGCGCGGTACCCTGCGTCACGGTTAACGATCCACTGTTCTGGCTAGCGGTGAAAAGTTTGCCGGGGGGAGTTCGCGCTTCGGGGATCAAAAATCGCGCGCGGCGCCCAAGCTTTCCGCGCAGCGATTCGTTCAGGTTCCATTGCAGAGCCGCTGCAGTTGGGAAAATGAGATGCGGTCGAGAAGTGTCAGGGCCTGGAAGAACACAAGCGGCTTGCTTTCGGCGCGCGATCGATCAGTCTGCGTTCGGTCGCAGAGAAATTATCAGCCCACTGGCGGCTACTGCGGCTTCACGATAACGTGCCTGCCGACAACATGTTCGTCGGTGAACGGCGTTCTTATTCTACGCGATCTAGGTGGCTCCTCTTTCCTTGCCGAACAGAGGTGCCACGTAGAGTGTAAGAAACTACTCGATAACTTTCCTTCGCGGTTGAGGTTGCTCATTCGTGGCAGGGACCTAACTGGTCTAAGGCAGGTCGTAAATTAGGACGTCATAGAGCTCTACAACCGCAGCCCGCTCGGGACGCCGGTGCTGGTCATTTGACATGGTTATCACCGCTGCGAGACGTTGATTTGGGTCTGCACTGTTTGGAGCGTGAAATGGGGATGAAGTCCGTAAGTTGCCGTCTTGCTGTTCTCGCCATAATAACGGTCGCGGCTGGTTGCCAGTCGGATGACACGTCACCTGGCCCCCGCTTCGTGTCTGACACTCGAGGTGCCGCTGTCGCCGAGTCGCAGCGCGGCAACAGGTATTTTATCGAGTTTCGCTCCCGATACGCTCTCAGCTATGGCCACACGTACGTCATTTTTGGGCGCACGAACCAGGGGGGAGCGATGATCAATCCCCAAGTCGCCGGCCTCGCCCCGGCGTCGCACAGCGCCACTCCTTACGTCCTGGGGCATTTCATACCAGTGCCGGCCGAGACGGGGTGGAGCGATGGTGACCTCGAAGAGGCCTACCGCTCGGCGAGCTGGCGGGTAATGTTGAGCGAACCCGAATACCGAGAAGTCGTGGCTTACATAACAAGGCTGCAGGCGAGTTCGCCGGTCTGGAACGCAACGTTCTACAATTGCAATGCGTTCGTGGGGAAGATTGCGCGTTCGATGGGGTACAAGGCTCCATCCCACTGGCTGCGGCCGCAACAGTACATAACGCAGCTTCGGGAGATGAACACCAGGGCGAATGCGAACTAGGGAACTAGTACCGTTTCACAGTGGTTCTCACTCTTGGAATGTTTTGTCCCGCAGTTCCTCGATTATAGAGCGAATCCACGTTTGAGGCGCTCTCCCGGACGCCTGCGGAAAGTAACGAAGCAGAAGCTCATGCAACAAGGTCATAGTCACGGGATCGACCTCCATCTCAGCAGCGTCGGCGTAGAATTATCTATGAACCGTTCCGCACAGCGTCTTCGGCCCCCCACGGGCCGAGACCACAATGACTCCGCTCTCCTCGACGGTGCTCTCGACAAGAGATCCGGCCGGGATCAAGGATAACAACGCAAGAATGCTCTCCATGATGCTGATTTCCCTCAGGAAACAGCGCCACGCCGTCATGGGGAAATCATCAAATGTGGGTCAGACCCACTTCTGCACGCCGAAACACACCTAGCGACGTTCCCACAGCACGGTCTGAGAAGGGTCAGATTCGCGGGCTGGGAAAACCGTTCCCGTGATGACTGCGCGGGCCTCTACTATGGATTTCTGGATTGCGCCGCATCTCGGCCATAGGGCAAGCTTTGCCGTTGCCCGGAAGCAGACGTCTCCGGCGTCCACGCTTTCGCCCAGGGACACCTTGCTAAGGACGGCGTATTTTGAAACCAGATACGGGGAGTCGAACAGTTGTTTGACCCTAGCGCACAATTATTCTAAGCGGAGCCGACATTGCGCCCATGTCACCTGGAATGGAGAAACACCTTCAGGTGGAGCGAAAGGTCCGCTGACCCTCGACGACATACGGCACACAGAATACGAGGACAGCCAGAGGGTCGTCCTCGACTACCTTGTGGCGGCGGGAACTGCTTGACGTTCCTGTATCGACGATCGCCGCGGCGCCGGCATGGAATCAACGAGGCGCCGATGAAAGACGGACGGGGCCATGACTACTATCCGCAGATCGACCGTACTGGATGCAGACGCCGCCCGGGTCTGGACCGAGGTAAACAAGCCCCGCCTGCTCTTCGAGGTGGCCTGGCCCTTGGTCCGCTTCGTCCTCATGGATCCGGTTCCGATTGGCGCCCCTTGGAAGCCAGCCAAGCATCGCGTCCGCATGCTCCTTTTTGGCTTTGTGCCCATCGGTGAGCAGGTCATCGGCATTGAACGGCCCCCGGCCGTCGACGGAATCAGGTCCCTGCGTGACAATGGAAGCAGCCGTCTGATGAGACGATGGGACCACCTGATTTCCGTGCACGAACTCGCCGATGGAAAGACGCGTTACACGGACTGTGTCGAAATCGATGCAGGGCGGCTTACGTTTTTCGTCTCGTGCTTTGCCCAACTCTTCTATTGGCATCGACAGCGTCGGCTACGTCGGTTGGCGAAGCGGGGTTTCGTTTATCCCGCCGGCTGAGGTCGACGGCGAAGATTTGGCCCTAGTACGGCAGCGATCAAGGTGGCGACCGAAAGGGGCACTGCCGCCAACATCGAGATGTTTGCAGGCGAGAAGGAACACGGCCGCGACGGTTGTTCCCGCCGCTTCCGGGCCGGAAAACCGGCCCGGCCCGTTGGTGTTCGGTTCGCCGTAGATGATAGCTGGCGGGGCTTCGATTTTCGGGATTACTGTCGAAGTCGGTGGGACATGACACAGGCGGAAGCGATGGCGAATGCGGCCGCTCGACGACTTATGAGGAGGATCCATTCTGAAGCCCACAGGCTCAAACCGCAGGACAGTCCGCTGGCCGCCTGGCGGCCGAGGGATTGTCTGCCCCGGAGATTGCCAAGCACGCAGCGCACCGCGGTCGAAGGCGGCCACATTGCAGCTGACGCTGAAGCGCGGGCGCTCCAACCCGCGAAGGTCCCAGTTCGGTGGCGCGAGCGTGTGCCAAATTTGATATCGCACCACTTCGCGATGTGTGTCGTTTACCTGTTTAGGACGTCTCGTCCCGCTGCGTCAGTTAGTGTTCACTTGCGCACATATTGTGATTCGCTAGAGATTGCAGGACGTAGCAGTCCCTTACATGATCAACTTGGCAGCGGGTCGTTATGCGCTCAAGCTCCTTTTCGAGAGGCATGAGCTTTGCGATCTTGTCACGCACGATCTGGAGCTGTCGGATAGCGATTTCATCTGCGTCCACGCATGGGCGTTCCGGATGCGCGCTTAGTTCCAGTAGCTCCCGAATGGCCTCAATTGGGAACCCCAGATCGCGCGCGTGCTTGATAAAGGACAGACGATCCCGAGCTTGAGGTTCGTACCGCCGCTGGTTTCCTCCAGACCTTTCGGCAGGGGCTATCAACCGCATCTGCTCGTAGTACCGGATCGTCGGAATTTTGACGCCCGTGACGCGTGACAACTCTCCGATCGTCAACATATCTTCCTCCAGCTACGATGTTTTATGACTCACCATTTCCGCGTGCAAACGCGTGCAATTGCCGCATTGTCCGGGAGAGTTGATTCATAGGTATGCCGAGATCGTGCTGGACCAAGAAGTTGACATTAGAGAGAAGGCAAAAGCTCGTGAACAGAGCACTTCTGACGACTATGGCTCTCGCCGGATTTTTTGCAGCCACACCGTTGGAAGCATCCGACGGCCCGCTCGATCATGCCAACCCGCCAAAATTTCTGACGGTCGAGCACGCGGAAATCCTGGTGCCAGGCCGTGACGATGCCATCGCCGAGGGCTACCTGACGATCTGGAATGGGACCAATCAGCAGGTGAGCCTGGCCTCGATTCGAAGCGACGCGTTCGGCAGGATTTCCGTCGTGCGCAGCGCATTCGGTTCGGGTCCATCCGCCGCAATGCCAGTGGAGGGAATTCTTCCTGTACCTGGGCATGCCGAATTGACAATGCGTGCTAGTGGCGTTCGCCTCCTGCTGGAAGAACCGTTATCGCGGCTCGACGGACTGGCCGACAGCCGTCTTACGCTGGTCTTTGAAGGCGGCCAGGAGCTGAAGGTTACCGCTGACATCATTCGATCCCGCGACCAGCTGACGATACATCACCATGGCCTCGGAGACACTGGCATCAACTGATTGTTGGCCGCGGACCGCTTTTCGACGCCGCCGGCCAGCGTCCGCAACATGCTCACCTGCGGACCCACCAGCATGCCGGTGGGATACCATGACTATCGTCGTCGCTACAGCAAACGGTGCGACCGGGGGCCGGACGGCATCATGATCAGGCATACCGAGCGACGCTGGCGGGAAATCGTGTCCGTCAACGCCGAGGTGAACACCGCGATTGCGCCGTTGACCGACATGCAGATTTTCGGCGTCGAGGAGCGGTGGGAGGTTGGCGACTGCGGAGACTATGCACTGCGCAAGAGGACGCGATGGGATATCGGCTGGGCGCGCTACTGCTGACGGTGCTCGGAATGCCAAGGGCGGTGGACACGCTGTCCTGACAGTCGTCACTGATCTGGGTGACTTCATTCTAGACAACCGCGAGCAGAAGGTGCTCCTTTGGAAGGACACGGATCTCAAGCGTCAGTCGCAGGAGGACTTGAATCGTTGGGTTAGCCTAGTGGATGAAAAAGAGATTCTGATCTCGTCTGGCAAGATCCAGGCACCCACTGCAGCTGCAGCGAGGGTGAGAAGGTAAACGGCAGTTCCTCCGTAGAGCATCTCCATGGAATTGTGTCCAAGCCCAACACAGACCAACCAGAACAAGGTGGATAGAGTCAGATAGGCTGCCGCTCCGACGGCGAAAAAGGATCCAAGGCGCAACATCATGGAAGGAGTGGGCCCTAGTGGTTCAGGTGCGACCCACTCTTACATTGCCCCTGCGGATTGGCCAAGCGTTGCTGGTTCTACGTCTATCTGGTGCTGACTGACGCCGCGGACGCATTTGTCTCGCCACGGATGTGGTTGAAGCTGACCAGATAAACTGTGACGACAAAGGCGGTCAGAAGCGCAAGGATGATCCGATTCGTTCGCCTCCTGCGCCGGGCGAGCGCGCTGGTCTGGTCGGCGGTGAGGCGCTGGAGTGCTTCGGTCATGATGTGCCTTGATCCTTCTCCGTAGGAAATCCGTCGCCCTCATATGTAGCCGATCAATGCATGATAGCCGCTGTGTTTCTTTGACGCTTGCGCTTGCGCCGCTAGCGCGAGACCGGCGCGGTGGAAGCGCGCAAGCAGGGCCAGCCGTCGCGTTCGAAGCTCCTTCATTCTTGGCCTGATCGACGCGGAGCCAGACCTCACGCTTGCCGAGATCGGCGAGCGCCTTGCCAGCGAGCGTGGCGTGGGCGCGGTGACGTCGACGATCTGGTTGTCCTCGACCGGCGTGGCATCACGTTCAAAAAAAAGACGGCGCACGCCGCCGAGCAGCAGCGCCCCGAAGTCCTGAGCCGCCGCAGAGCCTGGTTCTCGAAGGCCAGCGCGATCTCGGTCCCGGGAAGCTGACCTTCATCGATGAGACCGCAGCATCGACAAAGATGGCGCGGTGGCGCGGACGCAGCCGGCGCGGCGAGCGGTGTCGGGCGGCCGTCCCTCACGATCATTGGAAGATCACCACCTTCACGGCTGCCCTGCGGTTGAACGGCTTGGCAGCACCAAGTGAGCTGAGCGGTAGCACACAAGCTGACGAGTGCGTCAACACGGCGCGCGCCTTGGTGTCGCGTTGCTCATGGCGCATCTCAGGCAGCAGGTAGGAAACTGTTGGTCCGACTGGAGGGCATTCGGATGAGAAGACGACAAGGCAAGATGTGGTCGCTAGCGGCCAGCGCAGGAATTCTTTCGGTCATGACTGCACTGGTGGCGTATTCGCCAGCGCTCTATCGCATGTTTTGCGATCTTACCGGCTATGGCGGCACTGTTCAGCGATCGGCAGAGGTCGTGAAACGGGGCCCGTCTCCAAGCAATGAGAGCATAAAGGTGTTTTTTGACGCCAATGTCGCACCTGGATTGCCCTGGGAGTTTCGGCCGGAACAAAGGAGTGTCGAGACCAAATTTGGAGAGCCCACCAAGGTATATTACTATGCCAAGAACATTTCGAACGAGACGGTCGTCGCACGGGCGACGTTTAATGTCACGCCGTATCAAACCGCGCCATTTTTCTTTAAGATAGAATGCTTCTGCTTTACTGAGGAGAAGCTTGGTCCGGGTGAAAGCGCGCGTATGCCGTTGGTTCTGTATCTCGATGAGCAGATGCTGAAAGACGAAGACGCCAAGCCGTTTCGTGAGGTAACGCTCTCCTATACCTTCTTCAAACAAAAGAACCTCGCTGCCGAGCAGATCGACGCCGCACGTGATCTTGCAAAAGGGTCGGACGATACGGACGCTCGACTGACTGGTTCGTCGACCGTCGAATTCGACAACGATGCCCCGAGAAGATGACATGGTAGGCAATAGGTTTCATTTTGACGAAGTACGGTCAGGCCGGACGGGGCTGATGACTGACCGATGGCCTTCCATCCTTCTGGTTGCCATGGTGTGTCTGTTCCTGCCGCTCGCCACCATCGGCGAAGCGTCAGCTCACAGCTACAAGCTGGGGTCCATCGCGATAGGTCACGTCTGGGCCCCGGTCCCGCCAGAGGGAGTGGACGGGTTGCCTGTATACGGCGCTATCCTCAATCAAGGGGCCGACACAGTATCGCTGGTCGACGCTGAATCGCCGGTCGCCGGCGAAGTACGTTTCCGCCTCAAGGTTGGCGACAAAGAGACCTGGCCTCTGAGCATCAGTCTCGTTCCCAACAAGCCACTCGGGCTTGCCGAATGGCGTGAACACATCTGGGTTACTGGCCTGAAGACATCGCCCGCGGCCGGCGACACGTTCGAACTTGTGCTCGACTTCGGCGACAAGGGAAAGGTGACCACCATGGTCATAGTCGAGGATGAAGCCGGCCATTGACCGCGACGAAGAGAACATGATCGGTATACGGGGCACCGATGGCTGGAACTTTTAAAGCATGGTCTCTTCTTTGGCAGCCTTGCTACCTGGGTGGGCGAGCTAGGTGCGGTTGATTGCCGCTCGCGGGCTTATGGGCGGAAACATCATTTTAACTATGGTGGGCGGACAATGCGAGGGGCCGCCGCGTATGGTTGTGGCCGATACGAATGGCTTTGATGATGGTGACGGCTTTAAGAATGGGCTGCTTTGCTGCACTTGCGCTCCTCCTGAGCGCATGCGTGTCGAGCGTTCTTGAGGTCGACGGGAAGGCGACGCAGCCGATCCCTGCCGCACTCGTGGCGAAAATGTCGGGCAAGTCGATGACGCCTTCGGCGCCCATCCTCGTCAGGATCTTCAAACAGGAAAGCGAACTGGAGATCTGGAAGCGCGACCGTAGCGGCAAGTTCGCCTTGCTCAACACCTACCCAATGTGTCGGTGGTCGGGAAAACTTGGACCTAAGAAAGAAAATGGGGATCGGCAGGCGCCCGAGGGCTTCTACCATGTCTCCGCGGGGATGCTGAATCCCACTTCCCAATTCTACTTATCTTTCAATCTCGGCTATCCGAACAAGCTTGAAGCGGCTCTCGGCTATACCGGGGAAGCGCTGATGGTGCACGGAGCGTGCTCGTCTTCCGGATGCTACGCGCTTACCGACGAAGGTGTTGCTGAGATCTATGCGGTCGCACGCGAGGCCCTGAAAGGCGGTCAGGCCTCATTCCAAGTCCAGGCGTTTCCGTTCCGGATGACCCCTCAAAACATGGCGAAGAACCGGAACGACCCGAACTTTGCCTTCTGGTCCGACCTCAAGCAGGGCTATGACATCTTCGAGGTCACGCGGAGGCAACCGAAGGTTTCCTATTGCGAGGGACGCTATGTCTTCGACAGGGAGTTCGAAGGCGGCGAGCCACGAAATGTACTAGCAGCATGTCCGCCGGCGTTGAACGCGCCTGACCCCCAGGTCGCCGCCAGAACGGAGTCCGATCGGCTCGCCATGGAAGGTCTTTTTGCCGCCGGCGGCGTGCTTTCGGCCCACGCCTACGCCGATGGCGGCATGCATCCGAGTTTCCGCAAGCTGCTCGAACGCAATGGCCAGTCGGCACTGGCGAAACGGACCTCCTTGACATCGGTGCCGATCAGTCGTCCCGATGCGGCCTTGGCCGACCCTCACTCGCCGAGCGAATGACGCGATGGCCAGGACGCTGCTTGCTCTTCTCATGCTTTGCTTGCTCAGTCTGCATGCCGTGGTCTCGTCGGTCGAAGCCGGCGAGGAGCCGGCCAGGATCGCCTCACTTTTTGCGGATTTTGCATCAGATAGCGACGACGGGACCGCGCCGATTTCGTCCAACGCGGCGGCGAAGTGCCATGACAGTTGTAGTTGGCTCGCCGAATGGAATGTACCCGTCATCCGTGAAGCGCATTGTTCGCCACCGGAAGGGCATATTCGCGCCATCCCTCCTGGGCTCATTTCATTAGTCGTCCCCCCGCCCCGATAGCGTCACAAGACGAGAACGATCGATTGTCGCTCCGATCGGGAGACATGCCCGACATGATGCGCTGAACAGGTCGTTCCTCGCGCTCCGGAGCGCTTGCCATGCAAGCGCCGGATCCAAATGACCCTATTGCGAGCCTAACAGTGACCCTAAGAGACGGACGAACATATTTCTCCCGGCGACAACTCCTGAGCCTGAGCGCGGCGGCCGCCAGCGGGCTGGTTTTGCCTGCCTGCGCGACGACCGGCGGCCCGCCTGTGGTGCCGGCACCAGACGCGCCTGCCGCCGAGCCATCTGGCGGTAAGACCCGACGTTGGTCCACAATGTACGGGGCGATGCCGGAAGAGGATTTCTCGATCCCGGCGGTCGACCTGACCAAGGTCGATGAGCGCTTCTATAGGCAACTCGTAGATGATCCAACCGGTGAGCGCCCCGGCACTATCGTTGTCGATACCAGATCCTACTATCTCTATCTCGTCCGTCCCGGCGGCAAGGCGATGCGGTATGGTGTCGGCCTCGGCCGCCAAGGCTTCGCGTGGTCGGGAGAAGGCGTGATTCAGTGGAAGCAGCGGTGGCCGAAATGGACCCCGCCGGCAGAGATGATCGCGCGTCAACCTAAACTTGCAAAGTACAGTGCGGAGAACGGCGGCCAGGCGCCCGGGCTCGACAATCCGCTTGGGGCGAGAGCGCTCTACATCTTCCAGAATAGACAAGACACGCTCTACCGCCTGCACGGCACGCCGGAATACTGGACCATTGGTAAGGCGGTCTCCAGCGGCTGCGTTCGATTGATGAACCAGGACATCATCGATCTCTACGATCGCGTCGCAACCCCGACGCCAATCGTCGTTAGAAGCGGCACTCGAGCATTTGCATAGCGAAAGTCTCTTGCCTCTCAAGCGGCTAGAGCTTGCACAACCTCGTCCTCACGAAAGGAGCTCGAGATGAAACGTCGCAATTTGATTTTAGGCATCGCTGCCACGGGCATGGTTGCAAGCTATCCTGGCCTGCTGTCCGCACAGCCGACGCCCGAGGCGCTGCTGGCGCCGGGCCCACTTCCCGAGAAGAGTTTCGGGCCTGACGATGCACCGGTCACGATCATCGAATACGCCTCGCTGACCTGCCCCCATTGCCGCACCTTTCATGTCAACGTGTGGCCGGAGCTCAAGAAGAAGTATGTCGACACCGGTCAGGTCCGGTTCATCATGCGAGAGTTCCCCTTCGATCCTCGGGCCGCGGCCGGCTTCATGCTGGCGCGGTGCGTAGGCGACGACAAATGGTACCCCACCATCGATCTGCTCTATCGAACCCAGGACAAATGGGCACGGGTGGCTGACGGTACGGGTGCGCTCAGGTCGGTCATGGGCATGACCGGAATGAGCACTGCGGACTTCGAAAAGTGCCTTGAGGACCAGAAGCTGCTCGAGCAGGTCACGGCCGTTGCGGATGCGGGCAGGTCCTTCGGCGTCGATTCCACGCCCACATTCTTCATCAATGGGGAGATGCAGAAGGGTGCTCCCAGCATTGAGCGCTTCGGCGCGATCATCGATCCGCTGGTCGCTGCCGCCAAGCAGTAGGAAGGTTTCATGACCAGCAGGACCAAATGTCGGGGATGGAAGAACCGGCTTCTCATCGGCACGACAATCTTCTCGCTATCGTGGTCTCTCGGGCCGGTCGCCCGAGCACAGGACGCCGACGTTGTCGGCCGCGTCAACGGCCAGGAGATAACCGCGGACGATCTCGCTACTGCCGAGCAGATGTATTCGCAGCAGCTCGGCCAGATGCCCGAAGATGCGAAGCGCTCCGTGCTCGTCGATGCCTTGATCGAGCTCAAGATCGTGGCCGACGCAGCGCGTGCGGCAAACGTGGCCGAACAAGACGCCTACAAACGGCAATTGGCGTTCTTTGAGGCTCAAACGCTGCGCTCCCTGTTTCTGGAACAACGCGTCGCTGCGGCCGTAACGGATGCGGCTGTCAGGGCCGCATACGCCGAACAGGCGGCGAAGATCCCGCCGGTTCTGGAACGTCGCCTTCGGCACATACTGCTTCGCAGTGAGAGCGATGCTCTCGAAGTCATCTCGGCGCTAAAAGCTGGTCGGGCTTTCGCGGAGCTCGCAGAAGAACGTTCCGTCGATGAGCTCTCCAAGCAAAATGGCGGCGATCTCGGCTTCATCGCCGAAGGGCAGATCATGCCCGAAATCGACGCCGTCGCCGCTAAGCTACAGCCAGGTGAATTCACCCAGACGCCGGTTGCAACAGCCTTTGGCTTCCATGTCGTTTGGCTCGAGGCGACGCGCAACCGGCCAGCCCCGCCTTTCGATGCCGTAGCACCACAGATCCGGCAAGCCCTCGCAGCTTCGGAGGAAAGACGGATTATTTCGGAACTGCGGGCCGCCGCGAAGGTGGAGAAGCTTATTGCGGACGTAACCCCTCCCGAGGCGGAGGATGGCCATGAACACTGACTGCGGGAACGCCGCCTGCGCTTTGGCCTTGTGATGATAGGTCCGATCAAGGTACCGGTGCTTTTTAGGGATCTCAGGCTGCCAGGGCTTGGACTTACGTTCGCTTTCGGCTGGATGCCTTTGCAGAGGTCCGATCTCGGTTCCCTTCCTGCCCTTACGGCGGTATCGGCCGGCAGTCGTGCAATTCTCCTCGCGGCCTACAGCTTAGGGCTTGGGATTTCCCTTTCTCGTTGTTGCTATCGCATTCCGCGCTATCGCTGCTGGTTTCAAGCGCGTCCGATATGCCGGCCACGTTCTCAATAGTCTCGCCGGCGGCATCATGATCGCTATGGTCATACTGATGACGGGGCGCCTCACGCTTATCGGCTTTTGGCGGCTCAAGCGCTTTCCTGGGCTTGGTTACGTCGGCTGGGGCCGGTGCGGAGCGGCCCAGACATGAACCGGATTGGCTTGATTTCGAATATCGGGTCTTTCATAAGACTTCGTCATCAATTCGTACTTTCTGTAGCGATTGGTGGGCTGAGCGGGTTGGGATTCGCTCCCTATTTCGCCTTTCCAGTCGCATATTTTGGCGTTTGCGCGCAGGCGTTTCTGATACGCCATAGTCCGAATGTCTGGGCAGCGTTCGTGGTCGGCTGGGCCTTTGGCTTCGGCCAGTTTATCGTCGGCCTGAGCTGGATAAACGAGAGCTTTGCCGTCGAGGCCGAAAGATTTGGCGTGCTGGCCTGGCCAGCGGTGGCCACGCTTTCCGCATTTCTGGCTATGTTTCCGGCGCTCGCTGCAATGGCCACGCGTTATCTCGGCGGACCAGGCCCGGCAGCACTCGTCATCTTTCCGGCTGCATGGTGCATGGCGGAGATGGGCCGCGGTGCAGTACTTACAGGATTTCCCTGGAATCTGATAGGATACATCTGGGGATTCAGCGATGAAGTCCTTCAGACTACCTCCGCAGTGGGGATCTATGGTCTCGGGCTCCTCACCGTTCTCTTGGCGACTATGCCAATCCTGATCATCGAGAGATTCCGGTTCGGCAGTTTGTCGACTGTGCTCGTTCTCATCCTGGCGCCGGTGATCGGCTTCGTCGTTCTATGGGCGGGCGGCGCATTGCGTCTGGCTGCCGCTGACGCCCCTGCCAACGGCCAACGGTTACGTCTCGTCCAGCCGAACATTCCTCAGAACCAGAAATGGGAGCCGAACCAAGCAAACGGAATCCTCGACAAGCTCCTTGCTCTCAGCACGTCAGGTGGGGGCGATCGGCCTCGCTACGTGGTCTGGCCCGAAACGGCGTATCCTCTCCTCTTTGAACTCGGCCGCAACATGCCTGCTGCGCTCGTGGCCAGCGTGCCACCCGGCGGCCTGCTTCTCTTCGGAGCCGTCCGGGAAGCCCCTGAGCGTCGCTCTAAGGATGCAGCCTTGTTGAACAGCCTTCTGGTGATAAACGACCGGGGACAGCTCGTCGCGGATTATGACAAGGTGCGACTGGTGCCGTTCGGGGAGTTCACTCCGTTCAAAAATGTTCTCGGCGCCATGAAGATGACCGTAGGAGACATAGACTATATTCCGGGTAACAGCAGTGCGCCAGTTTCATTTGACGGGCTACCAGCCGCGCGGGTCTTGATCTGCTACGAGGCAATTTTCCCACGCGCTCGCGAGGGCGACGAACGGTGGATCCTGAACATCACAAATGACGCTTGGTTCGGCTTGTCCGCCGGGCCTTACCAGCACTTTCTTGCGGCAAAAGTCCGTGCGATCGAGGCTGGATTGCCGCTCCTTCGTGCGGCCAACAGTGGTGTCAGTGCGATTGTCGACAGTTATGGTCGAGTGGACGGCATGCTTCCTCTGAACGTCAGCGGTGTGATCGATGGTCGGTTGCCCGCACCAGCACCCGCCGGGACTCTGTTCGGCCGGTTTGGACACGTCCCGGTGTTGGTGGTCGCAGCGCTGCTCGTCACCGCTGGCACGTTCGGCCGACGACGACCACCAACGAGCTGAAGCATTGCTCCGGGCTTAGTGAACAGAGCCGACCAGCGGCGCATCACCGTCTCGGATCGACACCCATCGCCCGGTATGATCGATCGCTTGTCGCTTCAGATAGATATATCCGGTCTCGTCCCAATTCAAAACTGCGTCCGTGAGGTTGTCGAGAATGACGTCTCCGACGTCGGTTCGAACGGTCAGGACCGCATGTCCCTCGCCGGTTTGACGTCGTAATACGGTGAGCAGGAGATTCGACGCCGGGATGCCGGCTCCAAGCAAAACTCGGCGTTTCGCCAGGGCATAGTCCTCGCAATCGCCTGCATCGACCGGATAGGTCCAGAATTCCTCTTTTCCGTACACCGCTAGGTCGGTTTTCGACTGGATGGCTTTATTCACAGACACGGTGAGTTTCGCCAGCCGTTCAAGAAACTCCTTCGACATAGTTGTCGGCGTCACGTCGCGGGAGCGTATCGAGCACTCCGAAGCATTGCGCTTGCAGAACTCATAGTGCCCGATCGGTTGAGATGTCAGACTTCCTGTGACCATCGCGGATGGATGGGTCCATGCATCGCTGGCCCAAAACGACCAGACAGCCATCATGCACATGGCTGCTATCGACTTCCGCACGGTCACTGCGCAACCCCCGTCCGATTTTAATCTATGTCACCAAATTGCTAACGGCTCTTGCGGTTCGCGTCCATTGCGGATGGGCCACGAGTTCGTGAGATGTCGCCGCACCACACGCGAGTTTCCACAGGAAACTGCAGGCTGCCGATTGAAGCTCAAGCAGCTAGAGCGGCGAAGCTGTCTCCCTCCATCCCGGCAGAGGCTGACAATGAAGCGATACCGAAATGTCTCCCGAGGTCTCTTGGGCCTCGCTTGCGTAGTTTCTTCGTTCCTGATTGATCAACTGTCGAAATTTGCGATCGTCGAGATCATCTCGAGGTCGGAGAAAGACATATATGTAACAAGTTTTCTAAACATTACTTTATCATACAATCGCGGTATTAGTTTCGGCCTCCTGTCAAGTCATTTCGAAGACTCTTCTCTTGTCCTATCCGTGATCACATCAGGTATAACGTGCATTCTGTTGATATGGATGCCCTATGCGAAGGACCGCACCGATGCAATGGCCTTCGGATTGATGGCTGGAGGTGCCAGTGGGAACATCTACGATCGAATGCAGCAAGGAGCGGTTACCGACTTCATTGATCTTCATTTAGGCACTTGGCATTGGCCCACTTTTAACACTGCAGATATCGCGATCGTCACCGGAGCCGTCTTCTTAGCGATCAGCTCACTACGGTCGGCTCCGATCGCATCGACCAAATAGTGCTGACTTGACGGGAGCCGATTCGGATGCCCCATCGCCACGGGAAATGGGCTGGTCAGGCGTGCACCTGTGGCTTGAGCGTGGACGCGGACAGGCGGTGAGAGTGTGATCGATATTGTCGTGGCGAACCGATGGCCCCCGGGTCGGGATTTTGCCTGCGGGGCAAGGCCATCGCTTCCGGCATCCGCTACGGCGAGGAGGCCGCGCTTGGCATTGCTGGAGGTCTGTGCCTCGCGGATGCCGGGGAGAACCCCAGTCCCGGTCGGCCAACACCGTGCCCCCCCCCGAATCCCGTTGCTTCACGGGCTTCGTGACCCACCAAGCGGACACCAAAAGGCGGCTTGGGGATTTCGCCAACGAACTACACAGCGAACTGGATGTGCGGGACGGCCGGCTCTGCTGAAGCGGACGCGTTTACCCAAGGCGATTGCCCGAGGCCTGGACCGATGCGGCTTGATCCGGTCGGCGCATTTGGCTACGAAGCCCGCGTCGGTTTCCGCAAGGAAGTAACAGGGAATTCGCCGCGGCTTGCCGCGAACCGAAACTGCCCCCGCAACTGTAGGCGGCCAGTCCCTCTCGAACATGCCACTGGGCTGCAC
>NZ_JABVCF010000016.1:20062-136888 GCF_014595955.1 Pseudaminobacter soli (ex Zhang et al. 2022) | reverse complement strand
GGAGAAGCTGCGCTTCGCCATCCGCGAGGGCGGCCGCACCGTCGGCGCCGGCGTGGTCGTCAGCATCCAGGAATAAGCTAACCGCGGTCTTCGGACCTGCCACTGACTCCACGAAGGGCGGCTCTCGGGCCGCCCTTCGCATTTCCAGGACTACTTCGTGCCGCAACGCGGCAATTCGCCACCATTGGCGCGCCTCTCAAGGAGTTCGCGCGATTGGCGCCTCAGCGGAACCGCAGACGCACTCGAAAACGCTTATCGGCCCTTGCAACCGGGGCGGCTTTGTGAAATGTACGCGGCCGCGAAGGGGTATAGCTCAGTTGGTAGAGCGGCGGTCTCCAAAACCGCAGGTCGGGGGTTCGAGCCCCTCTGCCCCTGCCAGGCCAAGCCCTTGGCATCCCAGCGACTTTCCCTGCGTCGGCAGCCTCCTTAGCGACCCGAAATAGGCCTCCTGTCGCCGATGCCGGGTGGACTCGCTGCGGCTATTCCCAGACAAGTTTGAACTGAGCGCAGTCCGACGCCCCTACGGGCCGTGTCAGCCTCGTATCGACAAGGCGCGAGGCGCGAGAGGTATTTCGGATCCAGCAGCAACTCCGCGCGCTGCCAAATGACGCCCGCGTCGATGGCGGTCTCGAACCCTCATCGGCAGTCCTCCGGACCCTGGGCGCTGTGCCTACGCATTTCTTTCAACAGCGCGGGGAGGGCCGCGGCAACCTGTCCCGGCGGGAGGGACGGGGCGGTCTGGACAGATGGAACTTCCGGCTTCCGGGCTTGTTCCTAGGCGAGCCGCGTCGGCCACCGGCATGACCGTCTCTGGCCAAGGAGGACCAGATGAGCAAGCCCAATCAAACCGGTAAGCGGCCCGACGAATCCCATTACGAGAATGCCACCGGAGGCTGGGGGGCGCTCACGGCGATCGGCAGCATCCTTGCCGACCGGAAGCCTACCTTCGGCGTGCTCCGCACGCTCACGCGCCAGAACAAGACGGGCGGGCACATGTGCACCTCCGGCGCCTGGACCAAGCCTGCGCAGCCGTATTTCCCCGTTCGCATCCGTGTTGAGAGGGCTGGCGCATGATGGAGGCGCTGGAGGGGACTTATTGCGGCCCGGCGCCCCTCCCGGCGGACATCTGGCTGCGCTGGAATCTCGACCCGGTGCTGCTCCTGGCGCTCTGCCTCCTAACACTCGCGGTGGGGCGAAATAGGGCAGGGGGCCTCGCTGTCGCGGTGCTGGCGCTGGCCTTCGTCTCGCCGCTCTGCGCGCTTTCGGCTGCGCTGTTCTCGGCGCGGGTGGTGCACCATATCCTGTTGGTGGCGGTGGCCGCGCCGCTCCTTGCGCTCGCCTGGCCGGGGCGCAGTCCGAGGTCCCCGGCGGCGCCCTTCCTGGTCTCCACTGGGGTACTCTGGGCTTGGCACTGGCCCCCAGCCTACGACCTGGCACTGTCGAATGTGGTGGCCTACTGGGCAATGCAGGCGACGCTCCTCGGCTCGGCCTTCGCCTTCTGGCAGGCGGTCCTCCATCGCGGGCAGGCGGCGGGCACTAGCCTCCTCTGGGTGCTGGGAGGCTACATGCAGATGGCACTCCTCGGCGCGCTTCTCACCTTCGCTCCCAAAGTCCTCTACGCGATCCACGCGGTCGCGCCCGTGGACTGGGGCTTCACGCCGCTCGGCGATCAGCAGTTGGGCGGGCTCATCATGTGGGTTCCGGCTGGCCTCCCCTTCGTTGCCTGGGGAGCTCTCGTCGCGCGCCGGGGATGGCAGGCGGTGGCGAAGGGGCTCGCATGAATCCGTGGCTCGAGGGCGCGATCCCGTATGTGAAGGCGCTCCACATCGCAGCCTTGGTGATCTGGTGCGCGGGATTGTTCGCGCTGCCCTTGATGCTGGCCCGCCACGACCCCGCGATCGGGCAGGCGGACTACAGCCGGATCAGGCTGGCGACCCATTACGGCTATACCTGGGTCGTCACTCCCGCCGCGGCGCTTGCGGTCGTCGCGGGTACCCTCCTGATCTTCCTGCGGGAACTCTTTGTCGTCTGGATGTTCGCGAAGCTCGTCTTCGTGGCGCTGCTCGTCGGCTTCCACGCCTGGGTCGGCCATACGATGGTCACCGTGGCAGAGACCGAGGGAGAGCACCAGACGCCGGAGCCGCTGCTGCCGCTGCTCGTCCTGCTGGTCCCAGTCCTCGCGATCCTGTTTCTGGTCCTCGCCAAGCCCGAGCTGGAGAATATTCCTCTGCCGGACTGGCTCATGGAGCCCATGGGCGGTCAGCTCCCGTTCGACGTCCCCAGGCGATAGTCGAAGACGAGCTTGCCGCCATGCCACCCGGTCGCGCCCACCATGATGACGCAGAAGCCCGACAGCAGGATGCCGTAAGGCAGCACCGCCGCCTCATAGCCGTGAAGCCGATAGCCCCAGTTCGTGCCCAGAGCCGACAGGAGCACTATCGCGATGATGGCGTGGGTCCAGGAGGAGGCCCGCGCACGGATGCCGGGGACCAGCAGCAGCTCCAGCGTCCCGGAGGCGGCCGCGGCGAGGCCGATGAGGAACGCCATCCCCGCCGCCCATACCGCAGCCCGCGCCCAGAACACGTCGCCGGTCCACCAGTAGAGCGCGTCCGCCCCGAAATTGCAGAAGGTCAGCGCGATGGGAAAGGCCACGGTCATGGCATGGATCGGGTGGCCCGCTACCGCGACCTTCGACTCGGTCTCCTCGAAGCCGGGATGCTGCGCAATCGGATCGATCGTCGTCTCGTCCCGGGTCTGGATCTGAGTCTGGGCCATTGGCGGGGTCTCCTGCGGGGGCTGGTCGGAATGCTAATGCTCGTCGCGATTTCCGGTTGCGAGCAGAGGCTGTCCACCGTGCACCCGGCGGGCCCGGCGGCGGAGGCGATCGCGACGCTGTGGTGGGTCATGCTGATCGGGGCGACGGCGATCTTCCTGCTCGTCGCTGTCCTGCTGGTGCTGGCGTTCCGCCGCGGCGAAGGTCCGTCCGGACCCGAGGCGGAAACCCGGCGGGAGCGGGTTTGGATCCTGGGTCTCGGCCTCGGCTTCACGCTCACCGTTCTCGCCGCCCTCACAATCTACGGGCTCGTGATCGGTGAGCGGCTGCTGGCCAGTCCCCAGCCCGGCCTCGTGACCGTCCGCGCCGAGGGTGCGCAGTGGGTTTGGCGCTTCTCCTACGCCGACGCGCCTGGCCGGGTGACCGAGGGCGTCCTCCACATCCCCGCAGGCCGTCCGGTCGACGTGGAGATCACCACGGCCGACGTCATCCACAGCTTCTGGGCGCCGCGCCTCGCGGGCAAGCTCGACGCGATCCCGGGCCATGTGAACGTCCTGCGGATCGAGGCGGACACCCCCGGCGACTACGCAGGCGTAAGCGCCGAGTTCAACGGACGGGGCTACACCAATCACCGCTTCACCGTACGGGCGCATGACGAGGCCGCCTGGGACGCCTTCCTCCGCGGAGAGACCCGATGAACGCCCTGCGCCGCCACCGCGAGCTCGAGCGCATCTGGTCCTCCCGTCCGGGCTGGCGCGGCAAGCTCACGACCGTGAACAACAACGACATCGGGCTGATGTTCCTGTTCACCGCGGCGACGTTCTTCGTGATCGCCGGCATCCTGGCCATGCTGATCCGCGCGCAACTCGCCACCCCGCGCTCGGTCTTCATGGGACCTGAGATCTACAACCAGGTCTTCACGATGCACGGGACCATCATGATGTTCCTGTTCGCGATCCCGCTCTTCGAAGGGCTGACGATCTATCTCCTGCCCAAGATGCTCGGCACGCGTGATCTGGCCTTCCCCCGGCTCAGCGCCTTCGGCTTCTGGTGCTACGCCTTCGGCGGCTCTCTCCTGATCTTCTCGCTGCTTGCCGGGATCGCGCCGGAAAGCGGCTGGTTCATGTATCCGCCGCTCTCCTCGACTCTGGGGTCGCCGGGGATCAACCCGGACTTCTGGCTCCTTGGCATCACCTTCGTGGAGATCTCAGCCATCTCGGCGGCCGTCGAGATCGTAGTGACCGTGCTCATCTATCGCGCGCCGGGCATGTCGCTCGACAAGCTGCCGATCTTCGCCTGGTACATGCTGGTGGTGGCGGTGATGATCCTGACGGGGTTTCCGCCGCTGATCCTGGGCTCTCTCCTGCTCGAACTCGAGCGCGCCTTCGGTATGCCCTTCTTCCAGGTAGAGGCCGGGGGTGACAGCCTGCTGTGGCAGCACCTCTTCTGGCTCTTCGGCCATCCGGAGGTCTACATCATCTTCCTGCCTGCCGCGGGAGTCGTCTCCACGGTCCTGCCGGTAATGGCGCGCACGACGCTCCTCGGCTACGGCTGGGTCGTGGCGGCAGCGGCATCGCTCGGAGTCCTAAGTTTCGGGCTCTGGGTCCACCATATGTACGCGACCGGCATCCCGCATATGGGGCTGGCCTTCTTCTCGGCGGCCTCGACGCTGGTTGCGGTGCCCACGGGGGTGCAGATCTTCGCCTGGATCGGAACGATCTGGAAGGGTCGGCCCGAGATGCACCTGCCGATGCTCTGGATCCTCGCCTTCTTCGCGACCTTTGTGATGGGAGGGCTCACCGGTGTCATGGTGGCGATGGTGCCCTTCGATTGGCAGTCGCACGACACCTACTTCGTCGTGGCGCATTTCCACTATGTGCTGGTGGGCGGCTTCGTCTTCCCGATGCTCGCCGGCCTCTACTACTGGCTGCCACATTTCACCGGGCGGAAGCGCTACTTCAGGCTGGGCGAGACGGCGTTCTGGCTGATTGTCCTCGGGTTCCACGGGACCTTCCTGCTGCTGCACTGGGCGGGTCTCCTGGGGATGAGGCGGCGGATCGACAGCATCGAGCCCGGATCGGGGTGGGAACTCATCAACCTTCTCGCCTCGATCGGCGGCTTCGTCATGGCGATCGGCTTCGCGCTCGTGCTCATAGATGTGGGGGTGAACGCGGCCGTAGCGGTCCGGGGCCGCCGCAATCCCTGGCGGGCTGCGACGCTCGAATGGGCCATGCCGGCGCCATCGCCCTCCTACAACCTAGCTTCCCTTCCCAAGGTACTCAGCCGCTATCCTCTCTATGACGATCCCGATCTGCCCCTGCGCATAGCGCGCGGCGAGGGGCTTCTCGGAAACCCGCGCAGCGGCCTGCGCGAGATCCTGACGGTGGAGATCGCCAGCGGGCGGCCGAACTACCTCGTCATCTTCCCGACCAACTCGGCGCTGCCCATCGTCATGGCTCTCATCACCGGAGGCTTCTTCGTCGGGATGCTGATCAAGGCCTACTGGCTCCTGCCGCTTTCCGTCCTGGCCGTGACGGCGCTCGCAGTTTGGTGGGCCTGGAGCCTGGGGAGCAGCGAGGACGAGGGTCCGCAGCCGGTCGGGCATGGGCTTGCCCTGCCGCCTGCCTCGGAGATGGAGCGTTCGCCGGGCTGGTGGGGGTCGCTGTTCCTGCTCCTCGCCAACGGAGTGTTCTTCGGCTCGCTTCTCTTCGGCTATGCCTTCCTCTGGACGGTGGCGCCGAACTGGCCGCCGCCCACTCTGCTGGAGCCCGGCCTCGCCGGGCCGCTGCTGGCGCTGGGCGGCGCGGCCCTGGCCTTCGGGGGCATCCGCCTCGCCGACCGCGCGGTCCGCCGCGATGCGGCGCCCTGGCTGGGCCTGCTCCTGAGCCTTGCGGGTCTCGCTGCACTCGCGGCCGCCGCCGTCACGGTGCTAGCTCGGACGACCCACAACGCCCACGCCTACGACGCCACGCTCTGGGTGGTGGCCGGCTACGTCCTCTTTCACGCGACCGTCGCGGGGCTCATGACGGTGTTCCTGACGCTGCGCGCGTCCGCCGGCTACCTCTCGCGCGTCGGTGAAGTGCGGGTCGTGCGACTGTGGACAGACTACGCCGCCATCGCAGCGCTCCTCGGACTGGGCGCTGCCTGGCTGCCGGTAGCGTTGTCATGACCGACATTCTCCGCATCTCCGTCCCACTCACGGCCTGGCTCGCCGCCTTCAGCGCCGTCTACGGGCTCCAGGGCCTCGTTTGCTCGCAACGCTGGGCCGATGCGGGCCTTGATCTCACCGCAGGCCGTATCGCCATGATGGTAGCCTGGGCCGCAGCCGTCGCGCTCCAGCTTGTCTTCCTCCTCGCTTTGCGCTCGCCCCGCTTCGTCTCGCGATCGGCCTTCGTGCGCTGGGTGAGCCTGATGCTGGCTATCTCTGCCCTGGTCGCCACGCTGTGGACTCTTCTCCCGGTCGTCACGACCTCGGCCTGCCTTTGAGCCCCATCACGCAGCCGCTCGGTTCTCCTCGCCCGGCACAGACACATCCATATACGAAATCTTGATGCGGCTGGCGCTCGTCAGATGCCGCAGACGCGCTACACTGGCCGAGGTCGCGTGCGGCACTGCATCAGGCACTCTCCACTGAAGGCGCACGGTTCCTCAATGAACTGAACGAACACCGACGCGAGGGCGAGCATCGATAATCGCATTGCAGACATTCGCGCCGATCACGAAAGGCGATCGAGCACGCGGATGCAGCATTGGCAAGGGCCCGCGAGGCCGCGCCGCGCTGATCACCCAGTTTCAACAGGAAGAGGTCAGGAGGTTGCCATGGCAGAACTTGTCGCAGTTGCATTCGATAATCAGCAGGAAGCGGACCGCGTCCTGACGGAACTGAACCGTCTGCAAAAGGAATATCTGATCGAACTTGCAGACGCCGTGGTCGTCATTCGCCAGCCCGACGGCAAGGTCAACCTGAAGCAAAGCATGAATCTCGTCGGTGCAGGCGCCGCCTCCGGCGGCCTTTCCGGCGCCATCTGGGGCACCCTGGTGGGATTGCTGTTTCTCAATCCGCTGGCGGGCTTTGCGTTAGGCGGTCTCGTCGGCGCCGGAGCAGGAGCACTTTCCGGTTCGTTGGTGGATTACGGCATCGACGACAACTTCATCCGAACTCTTGCCGAAAAGCTGAAGCCTGACAGTTCGGCGCTCTTCCTGCTGGTGCGCAAGGCCCAGCCGGAGAAGGTCCTGGCTGACCTCTCGCAGTTCAGGGGTGAGGTCATTCGGACGTCGCTCTCACCGGATCAGGAAGCTCGCCTCCAGAAGGCGATCTCGGGCGCAGCAAGAGCCGCTTCCGAATCCCAAGTCTGACCGGCTCAGCCTAGTGCGCCGACGCATGCCTCGACCACCGATCGGAGTGCGAGGCGCTGCCGCAGTGTCGGCAGCAGCACGAGAAGGGCGAGTTCGGGAAGCGCGTGGGGCGAGCACAGCAAATGGCGGCTAGGTCAGGCATCTTGCCAGATCGGCCGAAATGGTCCATATAAGCTCACAGCCGGGACGGGACGACTGGATGGTTCCGATGCGGCGTTTGGCGGAATCGAAACTTGCCACTTGCGTGGGGCAGGAATCGGTTCTATCTAGACAGAACAGTCACGCGACGCGTGAAGCTGAGTAGGCTTTACGCGTCTAAGTGTGTGAGCGATTTCCGGCGCCATTCGAGGCGGGCGACGGGCCCAAAAGCGATTTCTCCCGGCAGCGGGAACATCCAGGAGGTCCGGTCAACGGATCTTTCGTGACAGGCGGCAGATGGCATTGAAGACCACCAATCCTTTCACCTTCATTCAGCAGGTGAGGTCCGAGACGGCGAAGGTGACTTGGCCGTCGCGGCGCGAGACTCTGATCTCCACAGTTATGGTCGTGGCCTTCGCAATCCTTGCGATGGTCTTCTTTTTTGCCGCCGACCAGCTGATGGCGTTCGGTATTGATTTGATCCTCGGCCTTGGCCGCTGATACCGGCGAAATTTGGAGAAACTGCTGAGATGACGGCCCGCTGGTACATTGTCCACGCCTATTCGAACTTCGAGAAGAAGGTCGCGGAGGACATAGAGAACAAAGCCAGGCAGAAGGGTCTTTCCGGCGATATCGAGCAGATCATCGTGCCGACCGAGAAGGTCGTAGAGGTTCGGCGCGGCCGCAAGGTCGATGCCGAGCGCAAGTTCTTCCCCGGCTACGTGCTGGTGCGGGCGAATCTGACCGACGCGGTGTTCTCGCTGATCAAGAACACGCCGAAGGTAACGGGCTTCCTTGGTGACTCCAAGCCTGTACCGATCACTGACAAGGAGGCTGAGCGCATCCTGCACCAGGTCCAGGAAGGCGTGGAGCGGCCGAAGCCGTCGGTCACCTTCGAGATCGGCGAGCAGGTCCGCGTCTCCGACGGCCCGTTCGCATCGTTCAACGGCTATGTCCAGGAAGTGGACCCGGAACGCGCGAGGCTCAAGGTGGAGGTTTCGATCTTCGGGCGCGCGGTGCCCGTGGATCTCGAATTCGGCCAGGTCGAGAAGACCTGATCCGAAGCCGGCCGATTGGCTGGACGGGCGGCGCCGATCGGAAGCGCCGCTTCGCGGTGGAAGGGCAATCGGCTTAGCCGGCCGCAAAGTCCGCACCACCACACTGCAACCGCCGGACATCCGGCATGAAACAAAGGCAGGAAAGAGATGGCTAAGAAAGTAGCCGGCCAGCTCAAGCTCCAGGTCGCCGCGGGCTCTGCGACTCCGTCGCCCCCGATCGGTCCTGCGCTTGGTCAGCGCGGCATCAACATCATGGAATTCTGCAAGGCGTTCAACGCCCAGACCCAGGAGATGGAGAAGGGGCAGCCGATTCCGGTTGTCATCACCTACTATCAGGACAAGTCGTTCACCTTCGTCATGAAGACGCCGCCGGTGACCTACTTCCTGAAGAAGGCCGCCAATCTGAAGTCGGGCTCCAAGGAGCCGGGCAAGGCCAAGGCCGGCCAGATCAGCCGCGACAAGGTGCGCGAGATCGCGGAGGCGAAGCTGAAGGATCTCAACGCCACCGACGTGGAAGCCGCCATGCGCATGGTGGAAGGTTCTGCCCGTTCGATGGGCCTGGAAGTGGTGGGCTAAGCCAATGGCGAAGGTTGCAAAGCGCGTTGCCAAGTCCCGCGAGGGCCTCGATCGCAACAAGGCCTATTCGCTCGGCGAGGCCATCAAGCTGCTCAAGGAGCGCTCCACCGTCAAGTTCGACGAGACCATTGAGGTGTCGCTCAACCTCGGCGTCGATCCCCGCCATGCCGACCAGATGGTCCGCGGCGTCGTGAACCTGCCGAACGGCACCGGCCGTACCGTGCGGGTCGCCGTGTTCGCGCGCGGCGCCAAGGCCGATGAGGCCCGCGCCGCCGGAGCCGACGTCGTCGGTGCCGAGGATCTGGTGGAGACCGTGCAGAAGGGTGAGATCAACTTCGACCGCTGCATCGCCACCCCGGACCTGATGCCGCTGGTCGGTCGTCTCGGCAAGGTGCTCGGCCCGCGCGGCATGATGCCTAACCCGAAGGTCGGCACGGTCACGATGGATGTCGCCGGCGCGGTGAAGGCTTCTAAGGGCGGCGCCGTCGAGTTCCGCGTCGAGAAGGCGGGCATCATCCATGCCGGCGTCGGCAAGGTGTCGTTCGACGTCGCCGCGCTCGAAGAGAACGTGCGGGCGCTCGCCGATGCGGTCAACAAGGCGAAGCCCTCGGGCGCCAAGGGCGTCTACATGAAGAAGATTTCGGTGAGCTCCACGATGGGCCCCGGCCTCAAGGTCGATCTGGCGAGCCTCGGCGCCGTCTGATTGCGATGGAAGGCGGTCGCTCCGCCTTCCCGACGAATTCCGGGCCGGTTTCGGCCCGGATGCTGGAAGCAGAAGATCGCTTCCGGACTATCCTGTCCGAGACTGCAGGCGGCTCGCCTTAATCCAAATGGGCCTGCATGAGACGGGTGAAGACCGGACAAAGGGGTTTTGGCCCCGATGGAAGGTTCGAACCGTGTGTGCCTTTTGTCTGCATGCCGGCATGCCTTCGGGCCCGCCGGCTTGGCGAAAGGGGACAGGATCCTCGAGCGCCGTTCGGGTGATCCAGAGACCTGGAGAGCCCGGCCGGCAAAAGGCAATCGACCGATACCCGCAAGGGTGGAGGTCAACTGGAGATAGGCAGTGGACAGAGCGGAAAAACGCGAACTCGTCACGAGCCTGAACGACGCTTTCAAGAGCGCCGGCTCAGTCGTCGTGGCCCACTATGCCGGTATCACCGTCGCGCAGATGAACGATCTTCGTGGGAAGATGCGTTCTGCCGGCGGCACCGTCAAAGTCGCGAAGAACCGCCTCGCCAAGATCGCTCTTCAGGGCACGGAGTCGGAAGGCATCATCGATCTGTTCAAGGGACAGACGCTGATCGCCTATTCGGCAGATCCGATTGCGGCACCGAAGGTGGCATCCGATTTCGCCAAGGGGAATGACAAGCTGATCATTCTCGGCGGCGCGATGGGCTCCACCGCTCTCGACGCGGAAGGGGTGAAGGCTCTCGCCACGCTCCCGTCGCTCGACGAGCTGCGCGCAAGGCTGGTTGGAATGATCTCCACGCCGGCAACCCGGATCGCCCAGGTCGTCAACGCGCCGGCAGGCCAGCTTGCCCGCGTGTTCGGCGCCTATGCCCGGAAGGACGAGGCGGCGTGAGGCCGTTCCTCAGCAATCACCAACACTTGTTCGAACTTTCAAAGGAACTGAAAAATGGCTGATCTTGCCAAGATCGTAGATGACCTCTCCAGCCTGACCGTCCTCGAGGCGGCCGAGCTGTCGAAGATGCTGGAAGAGAAGTGGGGCGTCTCCGCCGCTGCTCCGGTGGCCGTTGCTGCTGCCGGCGGTGGTGCTGCCGCTGCCGCCGCTCCGGTCGAAGAGAAGACCGAGTTCGACGTGATCCTCGCCGACGCCGGCGCCCAGAAGATCAACGTCATCAAGGAAGTGCGCGCGATCACCGGTCTCGGCCTCAAGGAAGCCAAGGACCTGGTCGAGGGCGCTCCGAAGCCGGTCAAGGAAGCCGTTGCCAAGGCCGACGCCGAGAAGATCAAGGCTCAACTGGAAGCTGCTGGCGCCAAGGTCGAGCTGAAGTAAGTGCTGCGGTGCCGGCGGGCGGATGTCGTCCGCCGGTCCCCGCGGGACAGGGGGAATTGAGTTGGGAACCTCTTTCCTGAGGGCCGCAGGCGGCTTTCAGGAAACGGGTTTTCACCCGTTTTAGGACTGACCTCGCTGGACGGGGTCCTACATATGCAAGGCGTGCCGACGAGGTCCGCCCCAAGCGAGCAAGGAGCGACGATGGCCCAGACCGCGACATTCAATGGCCGCAGACGCGTACGCAAGTTCTTCGGGAACATCCCCGAGGTTGCGGAGATGCCGAACCTCATCGAGGTTCAGAAGGCGTCGTACGATCAGTTCCTGATGGTGGACGAGCCGCGGGGCGGCCGTCCGGACGAGGGCCTGCAGGCCGTTTTCAAATCGGTCTTCCCGATTTCCGATTTCTCTGGTTCCTCGATGCTCGAATTCGTCAAGTACGAGTTTGAGGCACCGAAGTTCGACGTCGACGAGTGCCGGCAGCGCGATCTGACCTATGCCGCGCCGCTGAAGGTTACCCTGCGCCTGATCGTGTTCGATATCGACGAGGATACCGGCGCGAAGTCGATCAAGGACATCAAGGAGCAGGACGTGTACATGGGCGACATGCCGCTCATGACGCTGAACGGTACCTTTATCATCAACGGCACCGAGCGTGTGATCGTGTCGCAGATGCACCGTTCGCCGGGCGTCTTCTTCGATCACGACAAGGGCAAGTCGCACTCCAGCGGCAAGCTGCTCTTCGCAGCGCGCGTCATCCCCTACCGCGGGTCGTGGCTCGACATCGAGTTCGACTCCAAGGACGTCGTGCATGCGCGTATCGACCGCCGCCGCAAGATTCCGGCGACGAGCCTCCTGATGGCGCTGGGCATGGACGGCGAGGAGATCCTGTCGACCTTCTACAACAAGATCATCTACAAGCGCGACGGCGACACGTGGCGTATCCCCTACAATGTGGAGCGCTTCCGCGGGCTGAAGGCCGTCAATGACCTGATCGATGCCGACACCGGCGAGGTCGTGGTCGAAGCCGGCCGTAAGATCACCGCGCGCCAGGCCAAGCAGCTTGCCGACAAGGGTCTGAAGGCGATCAAGGCGACTGATGAGGACGTTCTCGGCAGCTATCTCGCCGAGGACATCGTCAACTACCAGACGGGCGAGATCTATCTCGAGGCCGGCGACGAGATCGACGAGAAGACGCTGAAGACGCTGCTGTCGACAGGCGAGGACGAGTTCGCGATCCTCGACATCGACCACATCAACATCGGTGGTTACATCCGCAACACGCTTGCCGTCGATAAGAACGAGAGCCGCCAGGACGCGCTGTTCGACATCTACCGGGTGATGCGCCCGGGCGAGCCGCCGACGCTGGAGACGGCGGAAGCGATGTTCAACTCGCTGTTCTTCGATGCCGACCGCTACGACCTCTCGGCTGTCGGCCGCGTGAAGATGAACATGCGTCTCGACCTCGACTGCCCGGACACCGTGCGGACTCTCCGCAAGGAGGACATCATCGCGGTGGTGCGCACGCTGGTCGAACTGCGTGACGGCAAGGGCGAGATCGACGACATCGACAATCTCGGCAACCGCCGGGTGCGCTCCGTCGGCGAACTCATGGAGAACCAGTACCGCGTCGGCCTGCTGCGCATGGAGCGCGCGATCAAGGAGCGCATGTCGTCGATTGAGATCGACACGGTCATGCCGCAGGACCTGATCAACGCCAAGCCGGCGGCCGCCGCCGTGCGGGAGTTCTTCGGTTCTTCGCAGCTCTCGCAGTTTATGGACCAGACCAACCCGCTGTCGGAGATCACCCACAAGCGGCGTCTCTCGGCCCTCGGGCCGGGCGGCCTGACTCGCGAGCGCGCCGGCTTCGAGGTGCGCGACGTGCACCCGACCCACTATGGCCGCATCTGCCCGATCGAGACGCCTGAAGGCCCGAACATCGGTTTGATCAACAGCTTGGCGACGTTTGCTCGCGTGAACAAGTATGGCTTCATCGAAAGCCCGTATCGCCGGATCGTGGATGGCAGTCTGACCAACGACGTCGTCTATCTGTCGGCGATGGAAGAGGCCAAGCACTACGTTGCCCAGGCCAACGCTGAGCTCGATGCGGAAGGCCGCTTCGCCGAGGAGTTCGTCATCTGCCGCCATGCCGGCGAGGTGATGATGGCGCCGCGCGAGAACGTCGACCTCATGGACGTGTCGCCGAAGCAGATGGTGTCGGTTGCCGCCGCGCTCATCCCGTTCCTTGAGAACGATGACGCCAACCGCGCGCTGATGGGCTCGAACATGCAGCGTCAGGCCGTGCCTCTGGTGCGCGCCGAAGCGCCGTACGTTGGAACCGGTATGGAGCCGATCGTCGCCCGTGACTCGGGCGCGGCCATCGCTGCGCGCCGCACCGGCATCGTCGACCAGGTGGACGCGACGCGTATCGTCATCCGTGCGACGGAAGAGGTCGATCCGGGCAAGTCCGGCGTCGACATCTACCGGCTGATGAAGTTCCAGCGCTCGAACCAGAACACCTGCATCAACCAGCGTCCGCTGGTGAAGGTGGGCGACCGGATCGAGAAGGGCGACATCATCGCCGACGGTCCGTCGACCGACTTGGGCGATCTGGCGCTGGGCCGCAACGTGCTCGTCGCGTTCATGCCGTGGAACGGCTACAACTACGAGGACTCGATCCTGCTCTCCGAGCGCATCGTGGCCGACGACGTCTTCACCTCGATCCACATCGAGGAGTTCGAGGTCATGGCCCGCGACACCAAGCTCGGGCCGGAGGAGATCACCCGCGACATCCCGAACGTCTCGGAGGAGGCTCTGAAGAACCTCGACGAGGCAGGCATCGTCTACATCGGTGCCGAGGTGCAGCCGGGCGACATCCTGGTGGGCAAGATCACGCCGAAGGGCGAAAGCCCGATGACGCCGGAAGAGAAGCTTCTGCGCGCCATTTTCGGCGAGAAGGCCTCCGACGTGCGCGACACCTCCATGCGCATGCCTCCGGGAACCTATGGCACGGTCGTCGAGGTCCGCGTGTTCAACCGTCATGGCGTCGAGAAGGACGAGCGCGCCATGGCCATCGAGCGCGAGGAGATCGAGCGGCTGGCCAAGGACCGCGACGACGAGCAGGCGATCCTAGACCGCAACGTCTACAGCCGTCTGGCAGACATGCTGTCCGGCCGCGAGGCCATCGCGGGGCCGAAGGGCTTCAAGAAGGGCACCACGCTCACGCGTGACCTTCTGACCGAGTATCCGCGTTCGCAGTGGTGGCAGTTCGCCGTCGACGACGAGAAGCTGCAGTCCGAGCTCGAGGCGCTCCGGGCCCAATACGACGAGTCCAAGAAGGCGCTCGAGCAGCGCTTCATGGACAAGGTCGAGAAAGTCCAGCGCGGCGACGAAATGCCTCCGGGCGTCATGAAGATGGTCAAGGTCTTCGTGGCGGTGAAGCGCAAGATGCAGCCCGGCGACAAGATGGCGGGCCGTCACGGCAACAAGGGTGTCGTGTCGCGCATCGTGCCGGTCGAGGACATGCCGTTCCTCGAGGACGGCACGCATGTCGACATCGTGCTCAACCCGCTGGGCGTGCCTTCGCGCATGAACGTCGGCCAGATCCTGGAGACGCACCTGGGCTGGGCCTGTGCCGGCATGGGCAAGAAGATCGGCGAGATGATCGACGCCTATAAGAGCGGCAGCGAGATCCAGCCGCTTCGGCAGACGATCGAGCAGATCATGCCGGACAACGACCGCAACGAGCCGGTCCGCCGCTATGACGACGACTCGATCATCAGGCTCGGCGAGCAGATGCGGCGCGGCGTTTCCATCGCCACGCCGGTGTTCGACGGTGCTCATGAGGCCCACATCGACGAGATGCTGACGCAGGCAGGCCTTTCGACCAGCGGTCAGCAGACGCTCTACGACGGGCGCACAGGCGAGCCTTTCGATCGCAAAGTGACCGTGGGCTACATATATATGCTGAAGCTCCACCATCTCGTGGACGACAAGATCCACGCGCGCTCGATCGGTCCGTACTCGCTCGTCACCCAGCAGCCGTTGGGCGGCAAGGCGCAGTTCGGCGGACAGCGCTTCGGCGAGATGGAGGTGTGGGCGCTCGAAGCCTACGGCGCGGCCTACACCTTGCAGGAGATGCTGACGGTGAAGTCGGACGACGTCGCCGGCCGCACCAAGGTCTACGAGGCGATCGTTCGTGGCGACGACACGTTCGAGGCGGGCATCCCGGAGAGCTTCAACGTTCTCGTCAAGGAGATGCGCTCGCTGGGCCTGAACGTCGAACTGGAGAACTCGATGGTCGAGGAGCAGCCGCGCCTGCGCGACGCGGCCGAGTAAAGCCGAGCGCCGCCGCGAGCCTCACAGGCGTTCGCGGCGGCCACCGGTCGGGCTGAGGTCCGGCCCAACAGATCGTCCGATCGTGCACGCGTAGCGGCGGCGTTCGAGCCGATTGGAGAAGGGGCAATTTGCCCGCTTTGAATTCAAACGGGATTTCAGAATCCCGACAAGGAGAACGGCATGAACCAAGAGGTCATGAATCTCTTCAACACCAACACCCCGGCCCAGGTGTTCGATTCCATCCGGATTTCGCTCGCCAGCCCGGAAAAGATCCTGTCCTGGTCGTTCGGCGAGATCAAGAAGCCGGAAACGATCAACTACCGCACGTTCAAGCCTGAGCGTGACGGCCTGTTCTGCGCGCGCATCTTCGGCCCGATCAAGGACTATGAGTGCCTGTGCGGCAAGTACAAGCGCATGAAGTACAAGGGCGTCATCTGCGAGAAGTGCGGCGTCGAGGTCACGCTGTCGCGGGTTCGGCGCGAGCGCATGGGCCACATCGAACTGGCCGCCCCGGTCGCTCACATCTGGTTCCTGAAGTCGCTGCCGAGTCGTATCGGCACGCTGCTCGACATGACGCTGAAGGACATCGAGCGCGTCCTCTACTTCGAGAACTACATCGTCACCGAGCCCGGCCTGACCGACCTGAAGCTGCATCAACTGCTCTCGGAAGAAGAGTACATGCTGGCGCAGGACAACTACGGCGAGGACTCCTTTACAGCCATGATCGGCGCCGAGGCCATCCACGCCCTGCTCGCCGAGATGAAGCTCGATACGATCGCGGCCGAACTCAGGACCGAACTCGCCTCGACCACCTCCGAGCTCAAGCAGAAGAAGTTCTTGAAGCGCCTGAAGGTCGTCGAGAACTTCATCGAATCCGGCAACCGCCCGGAATGGATGATCATGAAGGTCATTCCGGTCATCCCGCCGGACCTGCGTCCGCTGGTGCCGCTCGATGGCGGCCGCTTTGCGACGTCGGACCTCAATGACCTCTATCGCCGCGTCATCAACCGTAATAACCGCCTGAAGCGGCTGATCGAACTGCGCGCGCCCGGCATCATCGTGCGCAACGAGAAGCGCATGCTGCAGGAGGCCGTCGACGCGCTGTTCGACAATGGCCGCCGCGGCCGCGTCATCACCGGCGCCAACAAGCGTCCACTGAAGTCGCTGTCCGACATGCTCAAGGGCAAGCAGGGCCGGTTCCGCCAAAACCTGCTCGGTAAGCGCGTCGACTATTCCGGCCGCTCGGTCATCGTGACCGGTCCGGAGCTGAAGCTGCATCAGTGCGGCCTGCCGAAGAAGATGGCGCTCGAGCTGTTCAAGCCGTTCATCTACGCGCGGCTGGACGCAAAGGGCTATTCGTCCACGGTGAAGCAGGCGAAGAAGCTGGTCGAGAAGGAGAAGCCGGAGGTCTGGGATATCCTCGACGAGGTCATCCGCGAGCATCCGGTGCTGCTCAACCGCGCCCCGACGCTGCACCGTCTTGGCATCCAGGCGTTCGAGCCGACCCTGATCGAGGGCAAGGCGATCCAACTGCATCCGCTCGTCTGCACGGCCTTCAACGCCGACTTCGACGGTGACCAGATGGCCGTCCACGTGCCGCTGTCGCTGGAAGCGCAGTTGGAAGCCCGCGTGCTGATGATGTCGACCAACAACATCCTCCACCCGGCCTCCGGCGCTCCGATCATTGTGCCTTCGCAGGACATGGTTCTCGGCCTCTACTATCTCTCGATCGTGAATGAGAATGAGCCGGGGCAGGGGATGGTGTTCGCCGACATGGGCGAGCTCCAGCATGCGCTGGAGACCAAGGCCGTGACGCTGCATGCCAAGATCAAGGGCCGCTTCAGAACCGTAGACGCGGAGGGCAACACCGTGTCGAAGATCTACGACACGACCCCTGGTCGCATGATCATTGGTGAGTTGCTGCCGAAGAACCACAACGTGCCGTTCGAGGTCGCCAACCAGGAGATGACCAAGAAGAACATCTCCAAGATGATCGACACCGTCTACCGCCACTGCGGCCAGAAGGAGACCGTGATCTTCTGCGACCGCATCATGCAACTCGGCTTCAGCCACGCCTGCAAGGCCGGCATCTCGTTCGGCAAGGACGACATGCTGATCCCGGACGACAAGGCGGAACTGATCGCTCAGACCGACGCGCTCGCGAAGGAATATGAGCAGCAGTACAATGACGGCCTGATCACCCAGGGCGAGAAGTACAACAAGGTGGTCGACGCCTGGGCGAAGTGCTCGGAGAAGGTCGCCGACAAGATGATGGCCCGCATCAAGGCCGTGGAGTTCGACGACAACGGCCGTCAGAAGCCGATGAACTCGATCTACATGATGAGCCATTCGGGTGCGCGTGGTTCGCCCACCCAGATGCGCCAACTCGCCGGCATGCGCGGCCTGATGGCCAAGCCGTCGGGCGAGATCATCGAGACGCCGATCATCTCGAACTTCAAGGAAGGCCTCACCGTGCTCGAGTACTTCAACTCGACCCACGGCGCCCGTAAGGGTCTGGCCGACACCGCACTGAAGACGGCGAACTCGGGCTATCTCACCCGCCGCCTTGTCGACGTGGCGCAGGACTGCATCGTCAACGCGGTCGATTGCGGCACGGAGAAGGGTCTCACCATGCAGCCGATCGTCGACGCCGGTCAGGTCGTCGCGACGCTCGGCCAGCGCGTGCTGGGCCGCACCGCGCTCGACGACGTCAATCACCCGCTGACTGGCGATCTCATCGTCAAGGCAGGGACGCTGATGGACGAACGCGACGTTGAGGCGATCGAGAAGGCGGGAATCCAGTCGTTGCGCATCCGCTCGGCGCTCACCTGCGAGGTAAGGGTGGGTGTCTGCTCGGTCTGCTACGGCCGCGATCTGGCGCGTGGTACTCCGGTCAACCAGGGCGAAGCCGTTGGCGTCATCGCCGCGCAGTCGATCGGCGAGCCGGGCACGCAGCTCACCATGCGTACCTTCCACATGGGCGGTACCGCCCAGGTGGTGGACTCCTCCTTCATCGAGGCGTCCTATGAAGGCACGGTGGCGATCCGCAACCGCAACGTGGTTCGCAACTCCGACGGCCAACTGATGGCGATGGGCCGCAACATGGCGGTGCTGATCCTCGACGAGGCCGGCAAGGAGCGCGCGACGCACCGTATCACCTACGGTTCGCGCCTGTTCGTCGACGAAGGCGACAAGGTGAAGCGCGGCCAGCGCGTCGCCGAGTGGGACCCCTACACCCGTCCGATCCTCACCGAGATCGAGGGCCGGGTGGAGTTCGAGGACGTGGTCGACGGTCTCTCCGTGCAGGAGACGGCCGACGAATCCACCGGCATCACCAAGCGCGAGGTCATCGACTGGCGGTCGACGCCGCGCGGCTCCGACCTCAAGCCGGCGATCGTCGTCCAGGACGCCCGGGGCAAGGTCGGCAAGCTGTCGAAGGGCGGCGATGCCCGCTTCCTGCTCTCGGTCGGCGCGATCCTCTCGGTCGAGCCGGGGGCGATGGTCCGGCCCGGCGACGTGCTGGCGCGTATCCCGATGGAGAGCGCCAAGACCAAGGACATCACCGGCGGTCTGCCGCGGGTGGCGGAACTGTTCGAGGCACGCCGTCCGAAGGACCACGCCATCATCGCCGAGATCGACGGCACGATCAGGTTCGGTCGCGACTACAAGAACAAGCGCCGGATCATCATCGAGCCGCACGATTCGACGCTGGAGCCGGTCGAGTACCTGATCCCGAAGGGCAAGCCGTTCCATCTCCAGGACGGCGACGTCATCGAGAAGGGCGACTACGTGATGGACGGCAACCCCGCTCCGCACGATATCCTGGCGATCAAGGGCGTCGAGGCGCTGGCAAGCTACCTCGTCAACGAGATCCAGGAGGTCTACCGGCTGCAGGGCGTGTCGATCAACGACAAGCACATCGAGGTGATCGTTCGCCAGATGCTGCAGAAGGTCGAGATCACCGCGCAGGGCGACTCGGTCTACATCCCGGGCGACCATGTCGACGTGATCGAATTCGACGAGATCAACGATCGGCTGATCGAGGAAGGCAAGAAGCCTGCGGAAGGCCAGCCGGTGCTGCTCGGCATCACCAAGGCCTCGCTGCAGACGCCGTCCTTCATCTCTGCGGCGTCGTTCCAGGAGACCACGCGCGTGCTGACCGAGGCGGCAGTTGCCGGCAAGATCGACACGCTGCAGGGTCTCAAGGAGAACGTCATCGTCGGCCGCCTGATCCCGGCCGGTACCGGCGGCACGATGAGCCAGATTCGCCGCATCGCCACGTCGCGCGACGAACTGATCCTCGACGAGCGGCGCAAATCGACGGGCGCCGAGACGGCTACGCCGATGCTGACCGAGATGGTCAACGCCGCGCAGTAGGCGCTAGCGACTACACGAGAATAAGGCCGCCGGGTTCTCCCCCGGCGGCCTTATTGTTTTGGGCGCCGATTGCGGTCGCTCTGCACCGTTCGTGAGATCGTCGCATGTAGAAAGGGGTTGCCGTTGCCGACCTCGTGATCTCCATTCCAGCCGTCGGCCGCCGCACGCATTCCGTGTTCCAATATCGCATCACGATCCTGCGACAACTTTGCTCTGAATAGCCGCCTCTGAGCATTTCCTTCCACTTGGCCCAGGGCTAAAACGTGCCCGGGAAGGCGGTGGAGAAATGTGTAGCCAGAGTGTGGCGCTGTCGGCGCCGGTATCGGACGAGGTGCGCAAGACCACTTGCTACATGTGCGCGTGCCGCTGCGGCATCGACGTGCACCTGAAAGACGGCAAGATCCGCTATATCGAGGGCAACCGCGACCATCCGGTCAATCGTGGCGTGCTGTGCGCCAAGGGTTCGGCCGGGATCATGCAGCACTACTCGCCGGCGCGGCTGAGTGCCCCGCTGAAGCGCGTCGGCCCGCGCGGCTCTGGCGAATTCGTTGAAATCTCTTGGGATGAGGCGCTCGAGACGGCCGCAAGCTGGCTCGGCGAGGTGCGGGCGAGGGACCCAAAAAAGCTCGCCTTCTTCACCGGACGCGACCAGTCGCAGTCATTGACGGGCTACTGGGCGCAGCAGTTCGGCACGCCGAACTATGCCGCGCATGGCGGCTTCTGCTCGGTCAACATGGCGGCCGCCGGCATCATGACCATTGGCGGGTCGTTCTGGGAGTTCGGCGCGCCCGACTGGGAGCGCACGAAACTCTTCATCCTGTTCGGCGTGGCTGAGGATCACGATTCCAATCCGCTCAAGATGGGCATCTCGAAGCTGAAGCAGCGGGGGGCCCGGTTCGTCTCGGTCAATCCGGTGCGGACCGGCTACTCGGCGGTGGCGGACAACTGGATCGGGATCAGGCCGGGAAGCGACGGCCTGCTGATCCTGTCGCTGGTCCACGAGTTGCTCAAGGCGCGTAAGATCGACGTCGACTATATCGTCCGCTACACCAACGCGACCTGGTTGGTTATCGACGCGCCCGGGACTGCCAATCATGGTCTGTTCGCGCGCGATGCCGACGGCAAGCCACTGGTGTTCGAAAGCGTCACCGAGCGGCCGGTGCCGTTCGGCTCGCCGGGGGCGCGTGCTGCACTGTCCGGAAGGGTGCAACTGGACGACGGTCGCTTTGCCGCGCCTGCCTTCCAGTTGCTGGCGGAGCGCTATCTCGATCCGAAATACGCACCGGAAGCCGTTGCGGAGGAAACCGGCATCTCGGCCTCGGTGATACGCGGCCTCGCGTCTGAGATTGCGCGCGTCGCCTTCGACGAGGCGATCTTCGTGGATCAGCACTGGGTCGACATGACCGGCCAACGCCATGAGGGGTTCGTCGGGCGGCCGGTGTCCTTCCATGCCATGCGGGGCATCTCCGCGCATTCAAACGGTTATCAAACCGCCCGCGCACTGCATCTTTTGCAACTCCTCATCGGCGCGGTCGACTGCCCCGGCGGCTTCCGCTTCGAGCCACCCTATCCGAAGCCCATGGAGGCGCACCCGACCCCGCACGGCAAGGCCGAGCATTTCGGCTCGAACAAGCCGTTGTCCGGCCCGCATCTCGGTTTTCCGCGCGGCCCGGAAGATCTTCTCATCGACAGCGAGGGGAGGCCGACCCGGATCGACAAGGCCTTTTCCTGGGATGCGCCCTTAGCCGCGCACGGCCTGATGCACATGGTGATCGCCAACGCGCATGCCGGCGATCCCTATCCCGTCGACGTGCTGTTCCTCTACATGGCCAACATGGCCTGGAATTCGTCGATGAACACTGCCGGCGTGATCCGGATGCTGGAGGACCGCGACGAGGCGACCGGTGAATACCGAATCCCTAAGATCATCTATTCCGACGCCTATTCCTCCGAGATGGTCGCGTATGCCGACCTGGTGCTGCCCGATACCACTTATCTCGAGCGTCACGATTGCATCTCGCTGCTCGACCGGCCGATCTCCGAGCCGGACGCCGTGCAGGACGCGATCCGCTGGCCGGTGATCGAGCCCGACCGTGACGTGCGCCCGTTCCAGACGGTGCTGCTCGATCTCGGCGCGCGGCTGCGTCTGCCCGGCTTCGCCGATAGTCTTGGACGGCCGATCTACAAGGATTACGCCGACTATATCGTCCGCCACGAACGCCGGCCGGGCATCGGCCCGCTCGCAGGTTTCCGCGGCCGCGAGGCCGACCGGGTGGGGCGAGGGGCGAGCAACCCGGACCAACTCAAGCGCTACATCGAGAACGGTTCGTTCTTCTCGGCGCACATCCCGCTCGAGGCGCAGTTCTTCAAGCACGCCAACAGGGCGTATCAGGATTTCGCCGTCCGCGTGGGTTTTTTCGACGAGCCCAAGCCCGTAACGTTCCAGCTCTATCAGGAAGCGCTGCAAAAATTCCGGCTCTCGGCCGAGGGGGTGCGGGAGCCGGTCGCGCCCGAGACGCACCGCGCCCGGATACTCGAATCCTTCGATCCGCTGCCGATCTGGTATCCGCCCTTCGAAGAAGCCGCCATCGATGGCGAGACTTTCCCCTATCACGCGATCACCCAGCGGCCGGCGGCGATGTACCACTCCTGGGGCTCGATGAACGCCTGGCTCAGGCAGATCCACACCCGCAATGCGCTCTACGTACCGGGCACGATCTGCGACGAGCACGGCCTGCGCGATGGAGACTGGATCTGGCTGATCTCCCGCCACGGTCGCATCAAGGTGGAGGTCGCGCGCATGGAGGCGGTGAATGGGCAGACCGTCTGGACCTGGAACGCGATCGGCAAGCGTCGCGGCGCTTGGGCGCTCGATCCATCCTCGCCGGAGGCGACCAAAGGTTTTCTCATGAATCACCTGATCAGCGAACTGCTGCCGCCCAAAGGCGACGGCATGCGCTGGTCGAACTCCGATCCAGTCACCGGCCAGGCGGCCTGGTACGACCTCAGGGTGCGCATCGAGAAGGCGGAGCCGCCGGCCATCAGCGAACCGCAGTTTCCGGCCTTGCGCGCGCTGCGTCGATCCGCGGTGGATGAACTGCGCTACGGCGAGGAGTGGAGCCGGCAGACATGACCTCCCTCCCATCCATCCCGACCCCCAAAAGGCTCGGTCTCGTCATCGACCTCGACGTCTGCGTCGGCTGCCATGCCTGCGTCATCTCCTGCAAGGAGTGGAACACGGGCGGATACGGAGCGGCGCTGTCGGACCAGAATCCTTATGGGCTAGATGTTTCCGGCACCTTCCTCAACCGGATTCACAGCTTCGAGGTGATTCCCGAGGGTGGCGAGGTGATCGGTGAGGCGGGTGAGGCGAGGATTGTCCACTTTCCAAAATCCTGCCTGCATTGCGACGACGCCCCCTGCGTGACGGTCTGCCCGACCGGAGCGTCCTACAAGCGAGGCGAGGACGGCATCGTCCTGGTCGAAGAGGACAAATGCATCGGCTGCGGGCTGTGCGCCTGGGCCTGCCCCTACGGCGCGCGCGAGATGGACCTTGCCGCCGGCGTGATGAAGAAATGCACGCTCTGCATCGACCGTATCTACAACGAGACGCTTCAAGAGGTGGATCGGGTGCCGTCCTGCGTGCGCACCTGTCCGGCCAACGCCCGGCACTTCGGCGACCTGGGCGATCCAACTTCGGACGTGTCGATCATGGTCGCGGAGCGTGGAGGCATGGATCTGATGCCGGAGCAGGGGACCCGGCCGGTCAACAAATACCTGCCGCCGCGGCCGCGGACGCCCTTGGCGGCAAACGCCGATGGATTGGGATCGGTCGAGGAAACATCAGGCGCCACCGGCTTCTTTGGGTGGCTAGACAATATGCTCGATAGGATTTGATGGTGTATCGCCCGCCCGCCGCTTGGCATCAGTCGGCGCTCATGCGGGCGCCCCTCCTGCCCTCAGCGAGGGCCTGACAGATGCACCCTGCACTTTCCATCATCGCATTCACCACGCTTTCGGGCTTCGGCTACGGGCTCGCGGCGGTATTGGGGCTCGGCCTCCTCGATGCCTCCGCGATGTCCACGAAGGCAGCCCACATCCTCGCGCTGGGCCTGATCGCTGTCGGCCTGATGTCATCCACGTTGCACCTGCGCAATCCGCAACGCGCGTGGCGGGCCATTTCGCAGTGGCGGTCGAGTTGGCTGTCGCGGGAGGGACTGCTGGCGGTGCTGACCTTCATTCCGCTCATCTGGTCCGCATGGGGCGCGATCATCGAGTCCCGATACCTCCCGGTGCCCGGTCTCTTCGGCACGGTGGGAGCCATCGCGACCGTCTTCTGCACCGGCATGATCTATGCGTCCCTGCGATCGGTGCAAGCCTGGTATACGCCGCAGACGCCGCTCTGCTTCCTGCTGTTCGCCGGCGCGGGCGGTCTGAACCTCGCAACCCTGGCGGCAATCTTCAATGCTGGCGACGTTTACATTCTCGGGCTGTCGGCAGCGGCAGCGACGGCTTTCGCATGGATCGCCAAGTCGGCGTGGCGGCGGCGCATGTTGACCGCCCCTCCCATATCGACCCCGGAGACGGCTACGGGCCTAGCCGCGATCGGCCGCGTGCGCCTCTGGGAGCGGCCGCATTCGAATGAGAACTATCTCACCCGCGAGATGGGCTACAGGATCGCACGCAAGCATGCCGAGAAGCTTGCCAGGATTTCGTTCACGCTTGGCGGTGCGGCAACGGTCCTGCTGCTTCTCTCGACCGCCCTTTTCTGGGCAACTGCCTCCTCGCTAGCGATCATCGCAGCCGTGGTCGCGGTTCTTTGCCAGACGGTTGGACAGTTCGTGGAGCGCTGGCTGTTCTTCGCCGAGGCGCGGCACGCGGTGATGAACTACTACTGAAGCCGCGGCGCGTACGGGGACGGATAGCCGCTTGCCTGAAGAAGGCCTGACGGCGAGATTCGTAGGGCGAGCAAGCGGCGGCCCCAGCTCTACGCGCCGCCCACCCAAGACTTTCTGGGCTTGTTTCGCCGCCGGTGCCTGATCTCCCAGCGCTTGTGGAACCACATCCACTGGCCGGGATCTTCCCGCACCCAGCGTTCGACCACATCGTTGAGCAACTGTGCGGTCGCCTCGACGTCGATACGGTCTCCTTCGGTGCGCGGCAGGTCCAGCTTGGGTTCGAGGACGAGCCGGAAACGGTTTCCCGGAAGCCTGATGCAGCGGGCCGGGTAGACGTCGCAGTCGTACTGCCGCGCCAGCTTCGGCAACAGCGGGCTCGATTGGCAGCGCCGGTCGAAGAATGTGGTCTCCAGGCCGCCTATGAACTTCTGGTCGACGAGAACGCCGATCGTGCCTTTGTTGTCGAGGATGCGGGCCAACTCGAAAGACACGCCGGCGCGCGAGGCGATCAGGCCACCCATGTTCGAGCGCCGGGTCGAGTTGATGAAATCCGCTATGTAGGGGTTGTTCGGCGGCCGGAACAGTGACGTGACCTTCATGCCGTAGGCGGCGCCCGCGATCGGCAGCAGCTCGAAATTGCCGAGATGGCCCGTGAACAGGATGTGCGGCCGGTCCTCGCCGGCAATGGTGATGAAGTGCGGAATGCCCTCCACCTCGATGCGGCCCGGTTTCTCGGCGTTCACGTCGAAGTCGAAGATCCTGTCGAGGAAGACATATTCGGCGGCCAGCCGCGCCATGTTCCCCCACATGTCGGAGGCGATGGTTTTGATCTCGGCCTCGCTCTTCTCGGGGAAAGCTTTCCGCAGATTGTCGAGCGCGACACGGTGGCGTCCGAATAGCGGCCCGAATCGGCGGGCGAAGCGGTCGGCGAAGTTGATGGCGCCATCGGGGGGTAGCAGCCTCAGAACCCGCATGACCGCGAGCGCCAGCTTGCCGATGGCCCAGTGATTGGCGCGCCTCGCGAGCAGCGTGAGGCGGTAGAGACGTTCCCTCGACCTCATCCGACGCGCAGGATGATCTTGCCAAACACGTCCCGGCCTTCCATCCGCTGGAGGGCGGTGCCTATGGACGCGAAATCGACCTCGGTATCGACCACGGGCTTTACGATGCCGGCGGCCATCTTCAGCATGGCATCGGCCATGTTTTCCATCCGGCAGCCGAAGGAGCCGAACACCTTTATCTGCTGCTGGAAGAGTTGCATCAGGTTCATGGAGGTGGATACGCCGGAGGTCGATCCGCAGGTCACAAGGCGGCCGCCGCGCTTCAGCGAAAGCATGGAGCCGGCCCAGGTATCCGCGCCGACATGCTCGAACACGACGTCGACGCCCTTCTTGGCGGTGAGCTTGCGCACGACGCCCTCGAAGCGGTCTTCTCGGTAGTTGATGACGTGGTCGGCGCCAAGCGCCGCGGCCTTCTCCATCTTGTCGGCCGAGCCGACGGTGGTGATAACGGTGCAGCCCATCCGCTTGGCGAGTTGGATGGCGGCCGAGCCGATGCCGGAGCCGCCGGCATGGACCAGGATGGTCTCGCCGGGCTGCAGTTTTGCATTATCGAACAGCATGTGCTCGACCGTGCCGAAGGTGACCGGTGCTACGGCAGCTCCGACCGCATCTACGCCGGGCGGGGCAGGGACTAGCAGGCGGGCAGGCAGGTTGATCTTCTCCTGCGCGAAGCCGTCGAGGTGGAAGCCATGGACCCCGCCGACATGCTCGCAAAGATTGTCGCGACCCTCGCGGCAGGGCTTGCAGAGCCCGCAGGTGCGTGCGCCATAGATCGAGACCAACTGTCCGGGAACTAGGCCAGCCACGCCAGGGCCGAGGGCCTCAACCTCGCCGGATGCCTCGGCGCCGATCGTCAGCGGCAGTTTGCGCTTGGCAAAAGCCATGCCGCGCCAGCCCCACACGTCGATGTGGTTGAGCGCCACCGCCTTGATCCGCAACGTGACTTCGCCGATGCCGGGCGCCGGGGGCGGGGGGATTTCGACCTGTTCGAGTTGCCGGTCGGCGACCAACTGCAATGCGCGCATGGGGTCCGTTCAAGTTGGTGACGAGTTGACGTTTGCAACTCGGCACGAAGATTGGTGGTACGTCCTTCGAGGCTCCCCTTCGACTGCTCGCCAGCAAGTGGCTCGCGCTCAGGGTCGCGCCTCAGGATGAGGAAGGCGGGCGCCTTGCTGCACACGGCATGGGACTGCAGCCGCAACGGTCCTCATCCTGAGGTGCTCGCGAAGCGAGCCTCGAAGGACGCACCAATAAGCCGGCACACGGCCGGCGAAGCTGCCGATTAGACCGGTTCCCGGGTCATGACAAGGCAGGTGTTCTGCCCACCGAAGCCGAAGGAGTTGGAGAGCACCGCGGAAACCTCCGCCGTTCGGCTCCTGTGCGGCACAACGTCGAGATCGATAGCCGGGTCGGGATGGTCATAGTTGATGGTGGGCGGAATGACGCCTTCCAGCATGGTCATCAGCGAGAACGCAGCCTCGACCGCGCCGGCTGCCGAAAGGGTGTGGCCGATCATCGACTTGTTGGACGAGATTGGGATCGACCTCACGCGCTCGCCGAAAACGGTCGATAGCGACAGATGCTCCATCTTGTCGTTCTCGGGCGTCGACGTGCCGTGAGCATTCACATAATCGATCTGGTCATCGCTGAGCCCGGAATCGGCAAGCGCGGCACGTACTGCCGCGATGGCCGGAGAGCCGTCCGGCTTGGATCGGGTACGATGAAAATCGTCAGCCCGCTCCCCGCAACCGGCCAGAATGCCAAGCACGGTAGCGCCACGGGCACGCGCGCTCTCCAGCGATTCCAGCACCAGCGCCGCGCCGCCTTCGGCCAGGACAAAGCCGTCGCGGTCTTTCGAAAACGGTTTCGACGCCTTCTCCGGCACGTCGTTCTGGGTCGAAAGGGCCGAGAGTAGCGAGAAGCGGATCAGCGCCTCCGAGGTGGCCGAGCCGTCGGCGCCGATCGCCAGCGCCCGGTCGCTCTCCCCGCGGCGGATCGCCTCGACGCCGAGCTGGATGGCAGTTGCGCCGGAAGCGCAAGCGGTCGAAAGCGTGATCGGCAGCCCGACAGCTCCGAAACGGTCGGCGAGCCGGTCGGCTACGGCGCCGAACATGACGGAACTGAACACGTCCGTCCCGTTCTGCTTGTGCGCAACCGCGAGCAGCCTCGCATAGCCTTCGGCCTCATCCGACTGGCCGTACATGGCGAAGCGCGATTGCCAGCTCAGTTCGACGGGCGGCGAGGCAAGGAACAGCGGCCCGCGGAAATCGCCAGAAATGCCCGACTGGCCGATCGCCTCGGCAGCGGCGAGTTCAGCCAGCTCGTAGGTGAGGGCGCTTGCGCCCTGGCTGCTGGAGGAGAGGAAGTCGACCATGCCCGAAATCCGGGTGTTGAGATGGTCGACCGGGAAGCGGGTGATGGGATGAATGCCCGAGCGTCCGGCCGTCAGCGCGCCCCAGTTGTCGCGCTTGTCGACCCCGAGCGAGGTGACCACGCCGATGCCGGTGACGGCGACGATCGGCCGTCCGAGATGATCCGTCAGCTTTGCCATGTCCCCTGCCGCCTCATTCCGCGGCCGCGATATGCGCGACGCCTTCGAAAAAATGATAGCCGATCGCGGTGGCCAACGCGCTTTTGACCGTGCCGTCCGCCTGCTTTTCGGAAGGACCGAGCGGCGGGAACGCCTTGCCTTGCCCGACCGCCAAAGCCGCCAGCGCCACCGCGAACGGGAACTGCGCCTCGCGAATGTGCCCCGTCAGTGTCGAGAAGGCGCGAACCGCGGCGCCATGACGGTCGAGAACCGCTTTCTCTGCCGAGGTCGCGGCATGGGCGCCGGAAGCGCCGGAGATGACGATGTCCGCATCGTCGCCCTGGACTTGCGCGTACATTCCCTCGATCGCGGCTTCCAGATCATCGCGCTTGGCGCGGCCCTGCGCCACCGAGACAAGCCGCCCGTAGGCTCTGCGGCCGCGGGAGGCTGCATGCTCCCGCGATTCCAGGACCAGGAAGGCGGAGCCCGAGCCGCTGACGAGGCCGCCGCCGGCGGAGCCCTTGCGCTTCCATACGGGCGCGTGAGGCCCCCGGTGCAGGTAGCCGCCGACCTCATAGCCGAGCAGCATGTCCGGGTGCTCGGTCTGAAACGCACCGCCGACGAGCATGTGCGTGGCCTGGCCGGAGCGGATGCGGGCCGCGGCGGTGGCGATTGCCGACACGCCCGAGCCTTCCTCGCCCATGAAAGTGCGCGACGAGCCCGTCACCTTGTGGACGATGGAGATATTGCCGGCCAGCAGATTTGCGAGCTGGGCCAGGAAGAGCGTCGGCCGGAGTTCGGTCGTCAGTTTCTCGTTGAGCAGGACCTCGTGGTCACGGCGCGCGCGCGAAGCCGCGAGGATCGAGGCATCGACCGCCTCGTCGCGCTCACCGCCGCCTGCGGCCACCACCATGTCCATCGAGGCGCAGAGCGCATCGTCGTCCTTGATGCCGGCGTCCTCCAGCGCAAGCCCGGCGGTATAGGTGCCGAGCCGCTGCCAGGTTTCCATCTGACGCTGGTCGCCGCGTTTCGGTATCTGCCGGCTCCAGTCGATCTCCGGAAGCGGATGGATGGTGAAGGGCGCGTACCGCTCGCTGTCGATGCGCGGCTCGACCCCGCCGGCCGCCAGCACATTCCAGTGCGTCTCGGCGCCTTCGCCGAGCGACGAGACGATGCCTATGCCGGTGATGAGAACGTCGTGCGCGCTCACTGCGCGATATCCCCCAACAAGAGTCGTTCAGGCGGCGGCTTTCGCCGCGACCAGTCCGTCGATCTTGGCGCAGAGATTCTTCATGACGAAGTATTCGTCAGTCGAAACCTTGCCGTCGTTGACTTCCTGGGTCCACTTCTCCAACGGCACCTTGATCCCGAATTCCTTGTCGACGGCAAAGACTATGTCGAGGAAGTCCAAGCTATCAATACCGAGGTCGTCGATCGTGTGGCTTTCAGGCGTGATCTTTTCGCGGTCGATCTCGCTGGTCTCCGCGATTATGTTCGCGACTTTGTCGAAGGTCGTGGACACGGCAAATCCTTTGATTCGGCGCGGCAAGCGGGCCGCGGCTAGTTTCGGCTCTCCTAGTCGGTTTTTCCGCACAGGAAAAGCCGAAAGTGCCCGCAAAGAGGCGGTGCGTCCGCGCCTTACGCGGTAGAATCGCGCACGATTGCTGTCACTTGAAAACAATGCGTGCAAGCACCTGTAGGCATTCGGATAGGCTTCAGGGTCGAGAATTGGTGGATTTCGACGCAAGCTCCCGGAAAAATTGCAGAATCGTTGCACTGCGCGCGTTGATCGCCCTATAGGGCGGCATGTCTCCGCTCGTGGAAACGGTACTGTTCATCTTCGGACTGGTGGCGCTCGGCTATATCGCCGGCGTCACAGGCTATCTGAAAGTGCATACCGGAGACGCGCTGTCGGAATTCGCCGTGGGGATCGCGCTGCCGCTGCTCTTGTTCCGTACCTTGATCGGCGCCGATTTCCACGGCGCCGCCCCCTGGGCCCTCTGGGGCGTCTATTTCGCCGCCGTGATTGTCGCCTGGACTGCCGGCCACCTCGTCACCACACGCGTGTTCGGGCGCGACAGCAAGGCTGGCGTGGTTGGCGGGGTCTCGTCCGCCTTCTCCAATTTGGTCTTGCTCGGCATTCCCTTCATGCTCGGCGTGCTCGGTCAGCGCGGCTTCGAGCAACTGTCGCTGCTGATCTCGGTCCACCTTCCGACCATGCTGATGGCTTCGATCATCCTGTTCGAATTCTTCAGCCGGCGCCGGGGCGACCCGATCCACCCGACAAGAATCGTGAAGACCTTCCTCAGCAAGGTGTTTTCCAACCCGTTGATAATCGGCATCCTCGCCGGGCTGTTGTGGCGGCTCACCGGTTTGCAACTGCCGTCGCTCGCCATGCGATTCGTAGACGCGCTGGCCGGCATCGCCGCGCCGCTGGCGCTGTTCGCGATGGGACTCGGTCTGAAGAAATTCGGCATCTCCGGCAATCTGCGCCCGGCGTTGGCGCTTTCGATGCTAAAACTCTTCCTCATGCCTGCCGCCGCTCTGGCGCTGGGATGGCTGTTCGGGCTTCCGTCGCTCACGGCCAAGGTGGCGGTCGCTGCCGCCGCGCTGCCATCCGGCGTCAATTCCTATCTGATCGCCACGCAGTTCGGGACCGGCCAGGCGCTGGCCTCCAACCAGATGACGATCGCCACTGCACTTGCCGCGTTCACTACGGCTTTCTGGCTGACCATCGCGGTTTGGGTGTTCGGGTAAGATGCCGTCACCACGGTCCGCCAGTTCCGCGTTGCCGTGCAAAGCTCGCGGATCGATAATCACCTCATCGAAGGGGATATCTCCATGATTTCACGATTCCTGGCCATCGCGCCCTCAGGCACACCCGAGGAGGGAGCGCCCGCGCCGGAGCGCATCATCTCGGGCGAACCAAAATTCCGTACCTGGAACGTCGAGGAGAGGCCGAACGGGCTGTACGCCGGGATCTGGGAGTCCACGCCCGGCAAGTGGCGCATCCAGTACGACGAATGGGAATTCTGCCACATCCTCTCAGGCGTCTCGATCATTACTGAAGACGGCGGCGAGGCGCGTACGGTGAAGGCGGGTGATTCCTTCGTCCTGAAGCCCGGCTTCAAGGGAACCTGGGAAGTCATCGAGACGACGCGGAAGGAATATGTGATCCGGCTGTGAGGGGGGATATGCCAACCAGCCCGATTGCCACTGAAGTACGCTTTGGCGAGCATACGCTGCATGTCCTGCTCGAGGACGGCCGGGAGATATCCGCGCCCTTGGCGTGGTACCCGCGGCTGCGCGACGCCACCCCGCAGGCCAGGGCCAATTGGCGACTGAACGGCCGCGGTTAGGGGATTCACTGGCCGGATGTCGACGAGGACATTTCGGTGCTGAGTCTTTTGTCGGGGCGCTGAGCAGCGCCGCAACCGTACGGAGCTACGAGGCCCTCACCATCAGCCGCTCCAGCCCGTGGAAATGATAGGTGTCGCTGAAGCGCGGCGCTTCTGCGAGCGCCAGGCTAGGAAGGCGATCGAACAGCACCTTCAGCGAAACCTGCAGTTCCAGCCGGGCGAGCGGCGCGCCGATGCAGAAGTGGATGCCGGCGCCGAACGAGACGTTCTTCTGGTCGGTGCGTGCCGGATCGAACCGGTCGGACTCGGCGAAGGCGCGCGGATCGCGATTCGCCATTCCGAGAAGCAGCCCGATCTGCTCGCCCGGCTTCAGCCGGATGCCATTGCCGAGCTCGATCTCCTCATAGGCGTAGCGCGTGAACACGTGGAGTGGCGCCTCGTAACGCAGACACTCCTCCACACCCGCCTGGTTTGCTTCCAGTGTCGTGAAGAAGCGGCGCGGGTCACCCCCCTGGGAGAGAATCGTCATCACCGCGTTGCCGGTCTGGTGCACCGTTGCCTCGTGCCCGGCGTTGAGCAGGAGCACCACCGAAGAGATCAACTCGTCCTCCGTGAGCTTCCGTTCACCATCCTGGGCGGCGATCAGCAAGGAGATGAGATCGTCGCCCGGTCGCTTTCGCCGCTCGGCGACATGGCCGCGCAGGAAACTGGCAAAGTCGCGCGAAGCGTTGTCGGCGGCGATCTGGTCCTCACGGCTGGGATCGAGCACATACATGGTCACCATCCGGTGCGACCATTCGAGCAGCTGCGGTCCCATTTCCACCGGCACGCCGAGCATCTCGGCGATGATCGTGATCGGCAGCGGGCTGGCATAGGCGGTCAGCAGATCGAAGGCGCCCGAGGCCGGGAAGCGGTCGATTAGTTCGTTTGCCAAGGCCTCGATTCGCGGGCGCAGCCGCTCGACCTGCCGGGAGACGAACGCGCGGTTGACCAAAGTCCGCAGCCGCGTGTGCGCGGGTGGCTCCAGTTCCAGCAGCGAATTGGCTTCGAGGCCGTCGAAATTCGACAGGTGGCTGCGCTCGGTCGGATATGGGACCACGTCCGCCGGCCGCTGACGGCCGAGACGACGGTCCCGCAGCAGGCGATTCACCTCGTCGTAGCCGCCGAAGCACCAGAAGCCGTACTGCTCCCAGAAGAAGGCGGGGCTTACCGAGTGCAGCCAGGCATAGGCCTCATAGGGATTTTGCACGAAGGCCGGCTCGTGCGGATCGAGGCTGGCGCGGCGGGAGTCGGGATCGAAGGCGAGGTAGGGTGGTTTCGGCAAGGGGGTCATGATGGACCAATAGACCGGCTTGCCCGCTTCCCGCCAGCCCGTATGGTTGGGGGGAATGACGCAACGCTGAAGCTGCAGCTTCGCGCGAACTGCCAGGAGCGCCCAAATGCCCCGCTTTTCAGCCAATTTGACGATGCTGTTTCAGGAATACGGGTTCCTGGATCGCTTCGATGCGGCGGCCAGGGCGGGTTTTATGGCGGTGGAATATGTCTCGCCTTACGAACACCCTCCAGAGATCGTCGCGGAGCGCCTGAAGCGCAACGGGCTGACTCAGGCGCTCTTCAACATGCCGGCGGGAGACTGGGCTGCGGGCGAGCGCGGCATCGCGATCCTGCCCGACCGGGTCGAAGAGTTCCGGAAAAGCGTGGACACCACGATCGCCTATGCTCGGGCACTCGGCTGCGAGCGAGTCAATTGCCTGGCGGGATTGGCGCCCGAAGGGCTCGATCGGGAGACGATGGAAAGCGTGTTGGTCGAGAATCTTCGCTACGCCGCGCAGCGACTGGCGGATGCCGGCGTCAAACTGCTGATCGAGCCGATCAACCCGCGCGACATTCCCGGATTTTTCGTCAACACCTCTCGCCACGCTTTGGCGATCATGGACAAGGTCGGCTCGGACAACCTCTACCTGCAGTACGACATCTACCACATGCAGGTAATGGAGGGCGATCTCGCCCGCACGATCGAGCAGAACCTGGGCCGGATCGCCCACATCCAGATCGCCGACAATCCAGGCCGCCACGAGCCCGGGACCGGCGAGATCAGCTATCCCTTTTTGTTCGGGCACCTCGACCGCATCGGGTACGACGGCTGGGTGGGGGCCGAATATCGCCCGCTCGCCGGCACCGAGGCGGGACTGGGGTGGTTGAGAGAGGTGGCGGAGGCCGGGTGAGGGGGGATTTTTCGCTCCCGCCACCCTCTTCAGAATCGCGTCGCCAAAAACCGCCTGGCCGCATACAGCGCGACCGCCGCCGCATTCGAAACATTCAGCGAGCGGATCGCGCCGGGCATGTCGAGCCGGGCAAGGGTCGTCACAGTTTCCCGCGTCTTCTGGCGCAGGCCCTTGCCCTCCGCGCCGAGCACAAGGGCAATCCGCTCGCCTGAAAAGCTCTGCTCTAGTTCGGCGGGCCCCTCCGAATCGAGACCAATGGTCTGAAAGCCCGCCTCATGCAGTTCCTCCAGGGCCGCAGCGAGGTTCTTCACCTCGATGAGATCGATGTGCTCCAGCGCGCCCGATGCCGATTTCGCCAAAACTCCGCTCTCGGTCGGGCTGTGCCGCGATGTCGTGACCAGCGCGCCGGCGCCGAACGCCACCGCCGAGCGCAGCACCGCGCCGACATTGTGCGGATCGGTCACATGGTCGAGCACCACCACGAGCGAGGTGTCGCCCAGGGCTGAAAGCGGTTTTGGCTTCAGCGGTTCCGCCTCGATCAGCGCGCCCTGATGCACGGCGTCCGAGCCGGTGATCCTGTCGATGTCACGCGGCTCGACCAACTCGACTTCGAAGGGCAGGGCGGCCGGATCTGCGATGCCCAGCCGCTCCAGCGCATTGCGCGTCACCAGCATCCGCCTGATTCGTCGCCGCGGATTGTCGATTGCCGCGTGCACCGTATGCAGCCCGTAAAGCCGCACCAGCCCATCCGCCGCAGGTTCGCCCGGAATGATCGGCGGGCGAGGGCGGTGCACAGGCGCGCCTGCCTTCTGATCGCGGAATGCGCGGCGCAGCTTCGCATAGTGCGTGTCCTTGGGGCTACCCTTCTTACGGTCGTCGCTCATCATGCCTCCTGGCCGGCCCGCCTGAGGCGCAGGCCACATCCCTGATGTCGTCCGTCACGGCAAATGTAAACTCCCGGAAGCGTTTCCGGCCATGCTTCAACTCGGTCAGCTTGATCCGACGGCGATACGCAACCATTCTGACATGGAGTGGCTGATCGGGGGATGGGGATGGACGAACGGCTTTCACGGAGACTGGCGGCGATCGTGGAGGCGCTGCCGCTGGCACCGGGGATGCGTGTGCTGGAGATCGGCTGCGGCCCTGGTGCGGCGGCGCGCGCGGTGGCAGCGCGAATCGGTAACGGCCATATTCTGGCGATCGATCGCTCCGCTAAGGCGATTGATCAGGCACGAAGCGCGTGCGCGGCGGAGATTGCGTCGGGTCGATTGACCTTGCGCTGCGTCAAGGCCGAAGGCTTCGAACTCGAGGCCAGGGAGGCTCCATATCATCTCGCCTTCGCGGTTCGGGTTGGGGCGCTGGACGGGCGCCATCCGGAGGCCGGCAGGCTGGCGCTGCGGCGCATCGCCGCCGCCCTGAGGCCCGAGGGCCGGCTGTTCATCGACGGCGGCGACCCCCTACGCGAAATTCCGCTCCCTGATCGATCCGAAGGGCTGGCGTCGCGCGCGGAGGACACCACATAACAGTCATCTGGCTCCGCAATGGCCCGGTCTTTCGAAGTTCCACAAGCACCTTCAAAGAGCGCGATCGATGCGGTTGACACCGCCAAGGCTTGCCTCCATAAGGCGCTCGCGGTTGGGGCTTCGGCCCCATTCCAGCAGGAAGCCTCGCAGCAGGCTCCGGACGGTCGGAGGGGTGCCCGAGTGGTTAAAGGGGACGGACTGTAAATCCGTTGGCTATGCCTACGTTGGTTCGAATCCAACCCCCTCCACCACCGCCGGAAAATGCTGTAAGAGAACCCGAGGCGCGGGTGTAGCTCAATGGTAGAGCAGCAGCCTTCCAAGCTGAATACGAGGGTTCGATTCCCTTCACCCGCTCCAGCCCTTCCAATGGCTTAGCCGCCTGACCCGGACGTGTTTTTACGCCGCGGCTCCCGCCGCGTCGAGCTTCCTGACCTGATCCGCGACTGCGGCGGTGCGGCTCACATAGTGCCGGACGATCTTCTCCACCGCCTCCTCTTCCCAGCCCAGCACCTCGGCGATTTCGCGCTCCGTAAATCCTGCCAGAGACAGGCCCGGCACACGGGACGGCGGCCCTTCTCCAACCGGGCCAAATCAATCCCGAACTCACCGAAGAATGCCCTTCCGCCATCCGTCAGGACCAACTGCTCGTCACCCGCTATGTAATCTCGCTGCCGAGTTCCGTTCAGCAGTTCGACCCCTCGTTCGCCAAATGGCTGCTCTTACCAACTCGGTCCCCGAAAGCCGCCAGACCGCTCTCGACCGCTTCGGCTAATCAGCATGCCTAGCAGCATGTCAGTTGGTGGCGCGCCTTTATGCATGCTACTTTCCGTCCGAAAGCGCTGATCCGCGGGCCGGACGTAACGCCAACGACTATCCATTCTGACCAGCCGCGCGCGGCGCCGGCTCTTGCGGATCGGCCGTACTCTTCAGCTTACGACGCGCGGGGCCGCCACGAATCCCTGCTGCAATGTTTCGGGCGCAGATCGTATTCTGCCTCGGCGCGGAAAGCTCGGCGATCTCGCCGAGAACCGCACGGCGCTCAATGGCATCGAGACGCTGACCAACGAGAGCGGCACTGCCAGGAGCCGCCACCGTTATCGCTCGAATGGATATTTCGGAACAGGCTTGCTCTGAATGGCCGAGTTTTGGGGCCATGATCGAGGAAAGAAACATTCACAACGGGTCATTCCCGGCCGCCGCTGGGCGGTCTGTCCGCTGAACGATGCGCTTGTCTGCGCAATGCACATGTGATCGTATGGTGAGCTAAAAGAACTGACCTCAAGGCCATGACACGCAAGGGAGGAATTGCAATATGGCTCGGAGATACTCTTCTTTCTCGCGTCGCAGATTCTTGGGCGGCAGCGCTGCCGCCGTCACTGCGGGCGCGCTCGGAATGCCCTTTGTGCGGGCCGCGCGGGCGCAAGCGGCGACCTTCAAGGCGGGCGTCATCACCTCGCTTTCGGGCGAGAATATCCTCGGCGGCAACCTGACCAAGCAAGGTTACGATCTATGGGCCGATGCGATCAACGCGAAGGGTGGCGTGGAGGTGGCCGGCGAACGCTTTAAAGTCGAGATGTTCTACGGCGACGACCAGAGCAACCCGGCAACCGGTGCCGATGCTGCTGAGCGGCTGATCGTACAGAACGAGGTCGATGTGCTGTTCGGCCCCTATACCAGCGGCTCGACCATCGCCGTGCAGCCAATCTGCCAGAAATACCAGGTGCCAATGATCTCCGGTTCGGCCGAGTCGCCGAATGTCTGGAAGGCCAAGCCGGAATTCAATTTCGGCATCATCCCTGCTGTCGACACCACGTCGGGAATGTCGCTGGGTGTGTTGGCCAAGCTGTCCAACCCGGCGGCTAAGACCGTCGCGGTCATAGGCGTCAACGAGCCATTCTCGAAGGAAACAGGCGAGGGCTTCCGCGACGGCGTCAAGGCCGCTGGCCTGGAACTGGTCGCCTATGAGTTGGTGCCGCCGGAGGGCGATCTCACTCCGGTCATCTCCAAGATCGCCGCGCTCAATCCAGACATCGTCGCTGTCGGCGGCCATGAGGAGGTGCTGATCAACGTGGTCAAGACCTCGAAGTCGCTGAATTACCGGCCGAAAGCTCTGATCATGCACTACGGCGTCACCAATCCCGCCTTCGCCCAAGCGCTCGGCGCCGATGCCGATGGCACGACGGGCGTGGTGGTATGGCTGCCTTCCGTATCCTACAAGGACGATGTGTTCGGCACGGCCAAGGACTTCGCCGAGATGGCGCAGAAGAAGCTGGGGGCGGAGCCGGACTATACGGCTGCCGGCTGCGCGGCGAGCGGTGTGGTGTTGGGCGATGCGCTGAAGCGGCTCGGCAAGAAGCCGGCACTGACGCCCGAGGACCGCGTGGCGCTGAAGGATGCCATCGCCGAGACTGACATCCAGACCTTCTACGGCCCGATCAAGTTCGAGAAGGACGGTCCGCACTACCACGACAACATCCAGCCGGTGCCCGTGCTGGTCCAAATCCAAGGCGGCAAGACGATAGCAGTCGGCCCGAAGGAAGCAGCTGCCGCCGACTACATCTACCCATTGCCCGCCTGGAAATAGCCACCTGAAGGCAGCGCGCGAGCCGATCGCGCGCTGCCGACCCGGCGGCGCGGCAGACGTCCCAGTGCCGCGCACGACCTGAAGCAGATTTTCCCGCCACCCGGCATTCAGATGGTTTCACATTGGACCTTTTTCTTCAGACCTTGCTGAACGGACTTCTGATCGGCGGCGTCATCGCCACTTTCACCATCGCTTTCCAACTCACCTTCGGCGTGCTGCACGTCATCGACTTCGCGGTGGGAGGCTGGGTCGTGTTGGGCGGCTATCTCGGTTACTACATGGTCGCGGGTCTCGGCCTCGACGGCTTCGTCGCCATGCCGCTAGCCTTCGTTCTGTTCGGGGCGATCGGCTATCTGATCGGGCCGATCCTCTACAATGTCCGCAACAGCCGCACCGCGCGGCCGGAACTCATGGCGCTGGCGCTCACCTTCGGGCTGTTCACACTGCTTCGCGGCGGCATGCTCACCGCCTGGGGCTTCAACACGCGCACCGTGACCACGGCGCTGAGCGGCGAGAGCCTCATGATTGGTCCGATTACAGTGCCGCTGATCCGCGTGGCGGCGGCGCTCTTCGCCGTGATGATCGCTGGAGGGCTGTTCGTCTTCCTCTACCAGACCCGCTACGGCCTTGCCATCCGTGCCACCGCCGAGAACCGGCACAACGCCGCCCTGATGGGCGTCAACATCCACCGCCTCAGTGCCAATGTGTATGGCCTCTATGCCGGCATCACGGCCATGGCGGGCGTGCTGATGGGCGCCATTTACTCGGTCAATCCCGAGTCCGGTCTGCGCTACACGCTGTTCGCCTTCTTTGTCGCCGTGCTGGCCGGACTGGGATCCGTCGGGGGCGCGGTGGTGGCGGCGCTGCTGCTGGGCGTCATCGAGGCCTATGTCGCCACTTATGTCGGCTCGAGCTATTCGCTGCTGGCCATATTCACCACCCTGTTCCTGGTTCTCCTTATATCCCCGCGCGGGATCCTGCGGCGGGGCCTCTGACATGGCGGTGTATCCCATGAAACCGCGCTGGCCAGGCCTCCTTTTCCTCGGCGCGCTCCTCGTCGTGCTGGTCCTGATGCCGCTCCTGGTCAACAACTACTGGCTGCGCATCGCCACCGGCGCGTTGATGTGGGCGGGCCTCGCCTGCTCGTGGAACATGCTGGGCGGCTATGCCGGCTACATCAATTTCGGGCAATCGGCCTTCTTCGGCCTCGGCGCCTATGTGACGGCGCTACTGATGGCCGACCCGCTAGGCCTGCCGTTCGCCGCCACGATTCCCGCGGGCATCGCGGTGACGGCGGCCTGCGCCGTCGTCATCGGTGCGTCAACGCTCAGGCTGCGCGGCGCCTACTTCGCCATCGCCACCTGGGCCTTCGCGGAGGTGCTCATCCAGTTCGCGACCGTCATGGAGTTCACCGGCGGTATCGGCGGGCTCAGCCTGCCGCCCTTCCTCAACGAGCGCTTCTTCTACTTCGCCATGCTCGCGGCCGCGGTGCTGACCTACCTCCTGACCTGGGCGCTGTTCGAGCATTCGCGCTTCGGGCTGAAGGTCAAGGCGCTGCGCGACCACGAGCCGGCCGCCGAGGCGATGGGCATCAATACCGCGCGGGTCAAGCTGCAGACCTTCGTGCTGAGCGCGATTACCGCCTCGGTGTTCGGCGCGATCTTCGCCTACTGGGTCACCTTCATCAATCCCCGGAGCGTGTTCGGCGGAGATATCACCGACCAGATGGTGGTCATGGTGCTGCTGGGCGGGCTCGGCACGCTGTGGGGGCCGGCTATCGGCGGCGTGGCGCTGTTCGTAGTCAACCGCCTGATATGGATGTACTGGGGCGACACTGCCTTCTACATCGCCATCCTTGGCGCGGCCATCGTGCTGGTGGTGCTGTTCCTGCCCGACGGCATTGCCGGCCTGTTCGCGAGACGCCGGGGCAGTACCGCTACAGTGCTCGGCAAGACGGTGGAGAAACTGGTGGACGCTGGTGGGGGAGATCGTAAGTGAGCATCTCGACCCAGCCACAGGCGCACAGACCGGATGCCGCCGTCGATCCCATCCTCGTCGTGCGCGGCCTCCACAAGCATTTCGGCGGGATCAAGGCCGCCAATGGCGTCGATCTCGAGGTCGGCCGGCGCGAGATCGCCGGACTGATCGGTCCCAACGGCTCCGGCAAGTCGACGCTGTTCAGCCTCGTGTCCGGAACGGTGGCGTCGGATCGAGGAGAAATCCGCTTCGACGGTCGCGATATCGCGGGCCAGGACGCTTACAAGGTCGCGCGGCTGGGCCTCGCGCGCACCTTCCAGATCCCGGCTCTGTTCGACAACATGACGGTGACGGAGAACCTGCTCGCAGCCGCCGCCGAGGGCCACTGGCCGGGCGCGCACGAACGGGCGGCCGAGACGCTGGCGCTGCTCAAGCTGGAGCATGTCGCCGACAATCGCGCCTCCGATCTCTCGGGCGGCCAGCAGAAGCTGCTGGAGTTCGGCCGCGTCATCATGCGGCGGGCCACGCTGATCCTGCTCGATGAGGTGACGGCCGGCGTGCATCCCAGCATTCGCAAGATCATCCTTGAAGCCATCGCGAAGCTACGCGAGCGCGGCGTATCCTTCCTCGTCATCGAACATGACATGGAGATGGTGCGCAGCGTATGCGACCGCATCATCGTCATGGATGCCGGGCGCGTGGTGACGAGCGGCAGTTTTGACGAGATCGTGCGCAATTCCGAAGTCATGCAGACCTATCTGGGGCGGCCGCAATGAGCGCGCTCGTCGCCGAAAACGTCGTCACCGGCTATGGGAAGCAGGAGATCGTCCGCGGCGTGTCGGTGACTGCCGAGGCGGGCAAGATCACCTGCATCTTCGGCCCGAACGGCTGCGGCAAGTCCACTCTGCTCAAAGCCATCGCCGGCGCGTTGCCGCTGTGGAACGGCACAACCCTGCTCGACGGCATCACGCTGAGCAACCTTCCGGTCCACCAGGTGGTCCGGAACGGCCTGGTGCTGATGCCGCAGGGCGGCGGCGTATTTCCGCGCCTGACGGTGACGGAGAACCTGCGCATGGGCGGCTATGCCATACCCGACAAGCGTCTTATGGAGCGGCGCATCGAAGCGCTGATCGATCAGTACCCGTCGCTGGCGCGGCGGAGGCACACGGCGGCGGGGTCGCTGTCCGGCGGCGAGCAGGCCATGCTGTCTTTAGCGCGTGCCTTGGTTTCGGAGCCGCGCTTCATCCTGCTCGATGAGCCCTCCGCCGGCTTGTCTCCGGCCATGGTCAATGAAACGCTAGAGCGCATCACCACGCTCACCGCGCAAGGCATCGGCATATTGATGGTCGAGCAGAACATCCGCGAGGCCATGCCCATTGCCGATAAGCTCTACATCCTCGCGGCCGGCGAAAAACGCTTCGAAGGAAGCCCGCAGGATGTGCGCGACGATCGCCAAATAATGGATATCTATATGGGCGGGGTCTGAACCGCCCCGGTGGCGACTAGTGCGTCTATGGACAACTCCAACTAACGCGGATCGATACTGATCCGGCGCGAGGTCGTGTCGTTCATCGCTTCAAGTAAACAGGGCATTCGCGAGGGCGTCGCATTGTCGGTAAGATCATCGAGGTCGAGGGCGGATTGCTGATGTCCTGCTCCGGCGGCTACGAATTCTACAACTGATAGCGCCAATCCAGCAGCGGGGTCTGCGCCGATACGAGGAGGTCAGCCTCGCCATAGCCTCCGCTTGCCATCTCAATCTGAACTGCGTCGGCTGGCTGTAGCCTTTGGCCGTGAGGGCCGAAGCGAGGGCGGCGTGAATGGCAGCCGGCAGAGATGCGCTAGCATCGTCAACAGTTGGCGTCAGGCGGCGGCGTCTCTGTGGGCGCGCCGCAGGCCACAACTGCTGGCTGGTACCAACGACAGCTTGTGGCGCGCCCCACAAGGGGAAGGCGTCAGCCGCGCCGGATTGCCGGCAGACGAAGTCCGAAGCACAGCACCGCCCCAGCGATCGCCTGCCGTGCCCAAGGGGGAGATGCAACTGGTTGCCTGCAACGACCGCCGCCGCGCCGGCCAAGGCGGCGATGCGTAAAGATCGGCGCGCAGCACCGTTGTTATCTCGGCGACGAGTACATCGCGGCCATGCCGCCGCCGCTCCCGGTCAGCATGCCGAGCAGGGCGCCAAACCTTCCATGAGATAGAGCTACGCGGCCCTCCTGATCCATCTGGTCCCCGCTCGCAAGACTTCTGTCACATGGGCGTAGCACTTGTAACCTAACGACCCGGCTTCTCCCGTTGGAAGCCCGCCGTGATGACGACCGACCTTCTTATCTTCGATTGCGATGGTGTTTTGATCGACAGCGAGCCGGTGGCGAGCGGCTTGCTCGCCGAAGCGCTGCAGCGCTCTGGCGTCTCCGTCAGCGCAGCCGACGTCCACCGCCGCTTCACCGGCGCATCGGAGAAGGAATGCCGTTGCATATGCGTCGATGAATTTGGCCTGTTGGACGTTGATCGCGTCTTTTCGGAGATGCAATCGAGACTGTTCGACGAGTTCAGTCGTTCGCTTCGTCCGATGCCCGGAATGGCCGGCCTCGTGCGTTCGCTGCCCCATCTCAAATGCGTCGCGTCGAACAGCACGACGGAAAGATTGCGTCGGAGCCTCGGCCTGTTCGATCTCTGGGCGGAGTTCGCGCCGAACATTTTCAGTGCGGAGATGGTCGAGCGTCCGAAGCCGGCCCCCGATCTCTTCGAGCTTTGCACGCGCACTTTCAGCGTGGAGCCGGAGCGGTGCGTGGTGATCGACGACAGTGCCCACGGCATTGCCGGTGCCGTCGCTGCAGGGATGAGGGCGATCGGCTTCGTCGATTCGGCCGATCCTCCCGCTGGCCGACACACCGTCCTGAAAGAGGCTGGAGCGTCGCTGGTGGCCGAGGGAAGCGCCGAACTTGCAGCAGCGATTGGTTCCATCGCCCTCCCGCGCGATGCAGCAACTATCGAAGCGGCACCCGCTCAGATAAGTATCACCTGAGCATCTGAAATATTATTTCAGGATTACCTGGTTGCTCTCGAGTGGATGTCCGCTCGTGAATACTGTGCGCATTCATTGCGGTCCATATTCTTTCCCGGATCTATGCAGTTCTCGCGTCACAAATGTTTCATGGGGCGACGTTTATACCGCCGGAAGAGGCCTAAGGACGGTCGGCAAGTACGACGCCGCCTGCGCCGCCCATGCAAAAGGAGAATCCGGGATGATTTCACTCAATCGGCGACATGCGCTCAGCTTGATCGGCGCAACGGCGGGCAGCCTCGTTCTGCCGCGATTCGCCATCGGGCAGGCGGCGCGTCCGTCCGTCACCATCGCCGTGCAAAAGATCACCAACAACAACACGCTCTGCGTCTGGAAGGAGCAGTCCAATGTCGGCGAGCGCGTATTCTTCCCGAATTTTTGGGAAGGCCTGATCCTGCGTGACTGGATGGGCAACCAGGGCCCGGTCGCAGGCCTCGCGACCGAATGGAAGCGCATCGACGACAAGACGATCGAACTCAAGCTCCGCCAGGGCGTCAAGTTCCACAACGGCGACGAGTTGACCGCCGAGGACGTCGTGTTCAGCTTCTCCAAGGAACGCGTATTCGGCGATACCGAGCCGGCCGGCGGCAAGACCATCTTCGCCGACGATCACAAGCCGACGACGGTGAAGGAACTGCCGGCCTCCGTGCCGGGCATCGGCCGCCGCCTTTGGCCGGCCTTGGCGGGCGTCGAGGCCGTCGACAAGTACACGGTCCGCTTTCACAACACGACCCCCGATGTCACGCTCGAAGGCCGCCTCTACGCCTATGGCAGCCAGATCGCCAATCGCCGCGCCTGGGACGAGGCGCCCAGCTTCGCCGACTGGGCCCGCAAGCCGATCACGACGGGACCCTACATGGTGGGCGAGTACAAGCCGGACGTCTCGCTGACGCTCGTCGCTTTCGACGATTACTGGGGTGGACGGCCGCCGCTTGAGCAGATCCGCTTCGTCGAGGTGCCGGAAGTCGCGTCGCGCGTGAACGGTCTGCTCTCGGGCGAATACGACTTCGCCTGCGACCTGCCGCCGGACCAGATCGCTGCCATCCAGGCGGCGCCGGGCTTTGAGGTGCAGGGTTCGACCATCCAGAATCACCGCATCTCGGTGTTCAACGTCCAGAACCCGATCCTCGCCGACCCGCTGGTGCGTCGGGCGATGACCCATTCGATCGACCGCAAGGCGATCGTCGAAGCGCTCTGGGCTGGCCAGACGGTCATTCCCGCCGGGCTGCAGTTCGCATCCTACGGCGAAATGTTCGTCGAAGGATGGGCTGCTCCGGAATACAATCCGGAACTGGCGCGTGACCTGCTGAAGCAGGCCAACTACAAGGGCGACGCGATCCCCTACCGCCTGCTCAACAACTACTACACCAACCAGACGCCGAACGCGCAGATCATGGTCGAGATGTGGAAGCAGGTCGGCCTCAACGTCGAGATCGAGATGAAGGAGAACTGGGGCCAGATCCACGATCCGGCAGGCATCAAGGGCGTGCGTGACTGGTCGGCTTCGGCCAACATCAACGATCCCGTCACGCCGATGGTGTCCCAGTTCGGCCCGAACGGCGAAGCCCAGCAGAAGAAGGACTGGACCAATGCCGAGGTGAACGAGCTTTCGGTCGTGCTGGAGACCAGCACCGATCAGGCTCGGCGCAAGAAGGCCTTCGCCCGCATGCTGGAGATTTGCGAGCGCGAAGACCCGGTCTACCAGGTCCTGCACCAGAACGCCGTGTTCACCGGCATGAAGTCCTCGCTCAAGTGGAGGGCCGCGCCGGCCTTCGCGATGGATTTCCGCAGCGCCAACTGGACGAACTGATCGGCGGCTTGCCGCTTCGCTCCGGCGGCTCACGCCGCCGGAGCATCTTTCATTCATTGGAACGCGTCCGTCCCAGAGTGCGGACATGGCGAGACAATCGCAGGTGAACCATGAGCACGTCAGCATCCAATCTGGTGGAATTGCGCGACCTGAAAGTTGCCTTCGACGGTGTTCAGGTCCTGCACGGGATCGATCTGGACATTGCCCCCGGAGAGGCCGTGGGCCTTGTCGGTGAATCGGGCTGTGGCAAGTCCGTGACGTGGCTGGCGGCGCTCGGCCTCCTGCCGGGCAAGGCAACGGTCACCGGCTCCGTCAAACTGGAAGGCCGCGAGATCCGGGGAGCCCAGCGCAGCCAATTGGAGCAGGTGCGCGGCGGGCGCATAGCAATGATCTTCCAGGATCCTTCGAGTTCGCTCAATCCGGTCTTGCGGATCGGCCGCCAGATTGTCGAGGCGCTCGCAATCCATCGAGGCCTCGCGGGCGAGGCAGCGAAGGCCGAGGCACTCAGGCTGATGGACATGGTGGGGATACCCGACCCCCGGCGTCGCTTCGACCTCTACGCACACGAATTCTCCGGCGGCCAGTGCCAGCGGCTGATGATCGCGATGGCATTGGCCGGGGAACCCGACCTGCTGATCGCCGACGAGCCGACCACGGCGCTGGATGCGACGATCCAGGCCCAGATCCTCGATCTGCTGATCCGGCTCAGGAACGAGACCGGCATGGCCTTGGTCTTCATCAGCCATGATCTCGGCGCGGTCTCGCAGGTCTGCGAGCGAGTCTGCGTGATGTATGCCGGCCGCATCGTCGAGGAGGGCACGGTCGAGCAATTGTTCTCCGACCCGCAGCATCCCTACACGCGCGGCCTCTTCGATGCGATCCCCAGCATTGACGGGCCGCGCCGCCGGCTCATTCCGATACCTGGCACGGTTCCCAATCCGAGCGACTTGCCGCAAGGCTGCTCTTTCTCGCCGCGCTGCCCGCAGGCGACCGCCATCTGCAAGACGGCCTTACCGCCGCTTCTTTCCCGCGGCCGCGGCAGGAAGCTGGCTTGTGTGCAGCCGGCCCAGCCCGTGAAGACCGGCATGGTCAGGGACAGGATGCCCGAAGCGGTGATGCTGTGACGCCGCTGCTCGAGGCCAAAAATCTTTCGCGCGTCTATCAGGTCCGCCGCGGGTACTTTGCACGCCCAAACCCGGTCCGCGCCGTGGACGACATATCGGTGGTCGTGATGCCAGGCGAGACGCTGGGCATCGTCGGGGAGTCCGGTTCGGGCAAGTCGACGCTGGGCCGGATGCTTCTCGGGATCGATCCCGCCCAGGCGGGAGAGGTCAAGTTGGAGCACAAGCCCATGCCGCCGCTGCGAAGTGCGCAGTGGCGTGCGCTGCGCGCGAAGATGCAACTCGTCTACCAGGACCCGCTGGCCGCACTCGACCGCCGCCTGACTATCGCCGCCCAGATCGGGGAGCCGCTGGACATCCACCAGATCGGCACCAAGGAGCAGCGCACCGCCCAGGTCGAGGAACTGATGGCGGCCGTCGGTCTGCGCCGCGACCAGGCGGGGCGCTATCCGCACGAACTTTCCGGTGGTCAGCGCCAGCGGGCGGTCATCGCCAGGGCGCTCGCGACACGTCCGTCGCTACTGGTGTGCGACGAACCGGTCGCGGCGCTGGATGTCTCCATTCAGGCGCAGGTCGTCAACATGCTGCGCGACCTGCAGGAACAGTACGGAATGGCCATGGTCTTCATAAGCCACGACCTGAAGGTCGTGCGCAACGTCGCGGATCGCGTTGCGGTCATGTATCTCGGCAAGATCGTGGAAGAGGGATCTTCCGACACGATCTTCCGGTCGCCACGGCACCCTTACACCAAAGCGCTGGTGTCCAGCATGCCGGTACCGGGCAAGCAGCTCCAAGGTCGCATCATCCTGCAGGGAGAGCCGCCCAATCCGGCAGTCCGCCCGACCGGCTGCGCCTTTCATCCGCGCTGCCCGCTGGCGATCGATCTCTGTCGCACGAACGCGCCTGCATTGCGCCGGGTGGGCGTGCAGCGAACGGCAGCCTGCCACCTTGTGGCGGGGGATGCCGCCGCAGTTGCGGCATGACGGTGCTGCCATGATCAACTTCGTTCTTACGAGACTGCTGCGGGCAGCCGTCACCATCGCCGCGGTCGTGACCTTCGCCTTTGTCGTGCTCCGCATGTCGGGCGATCCGGCGCAGGTCTTGCTTGGTCCCGATGCCCCGCAGGATGCCGTCGATGCCTTCCGTCGCGCATGGGGGCTCGATCAGCCGCTCTGGGTACAATACCTCGCCTATCTCAAATCGATCTTCACCGGCGATTTCGGCGTGTCGATGCGTGACAAGGCGCCGGCAATCGAGCTGGTGCTGGAACGTCTGCCGGCGACATTGCAGCTTACCGTGCCGGCGCTGCTGCTGAAGCTGCTGATCGGCATTCCGGTCGGCGTCTACGCCGCGCTCCACCGCCAAAGCTTCGCCGATCGCGGCGTGATCCTGCTGGCTGTCGTCGGCTTCACCATCCCTTCCTTCGTCATGGGGCTGGTTCTGGTGCTGATCTTCTCGGTCATCCTCGGCGTGCTGCCTTCCGGCGGGCAGGACACCTGGGTGCACGGCATCCTTCCCACGATCACCATGAGCATCGGCGGCATCGGCATCCTGGCGCGCTTCTCGCGCAGCGCCATGATCGAGGTTATGGGACAGCCCTTCATCCGTACCGCATCGGCCAAGGGGCTCAAATGGCGCGACGTGGTCTGGAGCCATGCTCTGCCCAACGCAGCCATCCCGATCGTCACCATTGTCGGTTTCATGGTCGGGTCGCTGATCGCCGGTGCCGTGGTGGTGGAATCGATCTTCTCTTGGCCCGGGATCGGGCGCCTGCTGGTCGTCTCCGTCACCAACCGCGACCTCGCAGTGGTGCAGTGCATCCTGCTGGTCATCGCCGCCGCCATGGTCGTGTCGAACCTGGTCGTCGAACTGCTCTACGGCTGGCTCGATCCGCGCCTGCATGCGCGCGCCGGCCATTGAGGAGGACCGCATGTCATCGGTGAATACAATGAACGAACGGCCGAGTGCGGGGCCGGCGACAGGCCTCGTGGCCTACGTGCGCCGCAACGTCGCCCTCTCGGTGAGCCTCGGGATTCTGTGGCTCGCGGGCATGGTGCTGGTCGCCGCTCTTGCCGACCAGTTGCGCCCATATGGCATCACCGACATGGATCTCAGCAGCCGGCTGGCAGCGCCCGGCGCGACGAAGCATTGGCTCGGCACCGACGAACTGGGACGCGACGTGCTGTCCAGGCTCATCCAGTCGATCCGTGTTTCGCTGGTCATCGCCTTCGGCGCGACGATCATTTCGGCCGTGTTCGGTACGGCGCTGGGCCTGGCTGCAGCACAGTTCCGCGGCTTCGTCGAACATCTCGTGCTCGCGCTGGCGGATTTCCAGGCGGCCCTGCCGTTTCTCATCATGTCGCTGGCGGTGCTTGCCTTCTTCGGCTCGTCAATGGTGCTGCTGGTCTGTCTCATGGGTTTCTACGGGTGGGAGCGCTATGCCCGCATCGCGCGCGGCCTTGCGATCTCGGCGGGCGCGCAGGGCTATGCCGCTTCGGTCGTGCAACTCGGCGCCACACCGGCCCGTGTCTATCTGCGCCACATTCTACCCAATGTGGCCTCGACGCTGATCGTGTCGATGACGCTGACCTTTCCCGAAATCATCCTGATGGAAAGCGGCCTCTCCTTCCTCGGCCTCGGCGTGCAGCCGCCGGAAACGAGCCTCGGCAACATGGTCGGCTTCGGTCGCGAATATCTGACCCGCGCGCCCTGGATCATGCTGGCGCCGGCGGCGGTCATCATGCTCACCACCCTGTCCATCTCGCTGGTCGGCGACTGGCTGCGCGACCGGCTCGATCCCACTCTACGCTAAAGGCAAACCAAATGACTCTGATCACCGGCCATCGCGGCGCCCGCAATCTCTGGCCAGAAAACTCGCTGTCCGGTTTTCGCAATACGTTGCAGCTTGGCGTCGATGCCATCGAGTTCGATGTCCACCTCACACAGTCCGGCGAACTGGTGGTCATCCATGACCCGACGCTCGACCGCACGGCTGAAGCGAGCGGCACGGTACGCGCGCTGACACCCGAAGCGAGGGCGGCCATCCGGCTGAAGGGGACGGACGAGGCCATTCCCACATTGCAGGAGGTGCTGACGGTGCTTGCACCGGCACACGGCGTCGATCTGCATGTCGAGATCAAGCTGGACGAAACCGGTTTGCCTTATTCAGGCATCGCAGAGCGTGTGGCGGCCGAACTTGCGCGCTTCGGCGTCGACGGGCGCGCGCATTTGACGTCCTTCGACACATCCGTGCTGGAGGATTGCCGGCGTCAGGCGCCCCATGTTGCGCGTCTGGTCTCCGTCAACCGCGCCTGGGCGGAAAGACAGGGCGGACTGCCGGCCTTCCTGAGCCGGGTCGAGGACCTTGTCGACATTGTCGCGATCCATCACGAACTGATGGATGCCGAATGGGCGTTCATCTCGGAGAGGCTGCCGCTCGAGCGGCTCTGCGTCTGGACCCTGAACGACGAGGCCGACATCCGCCATTGGCTCGGCCGCAGGATCGGCCATCTCACCTCCGACAGTCCCGACCTCGCGCTTTCCCTGCGCTCAGCCACTTCATGAATCGGCTTCTCCGGCGGGCGCCGGAGGCACCCACGTTTCTTTCCAGACCGGAGACTATCAATGAGCAACATCATCGCGACCGGATTCAATTCGGGCTCCCTTGACGGCGAGCTCGACAGCCTCGAAACCGATCTTCGCCGCCTGGCCGATATCGGAGTCGACACGGTCGAACTCGGACTGACCAGCATTGATCTCGTCAGCGGCGGGCGGGTCATCAAGGAAAGGGCGGAGCGTCTGCAGGCGCTCACCCGCCAGTTCCCCTTCCGCTACACGGTCCATGGTCTCGTTTCCTCCAATTTCATGGATCCGGCCACAGTGCGCTACCAGCTCGAAGCGGCGAAGTCGCTAATCGAGATCTGCGATCGCATCGATGCCCGCATCATCGTCCAGCATGGCGGATCCTTGCTCGCCGATCAGCTTTCTGAACGTGCGGGCGCCGATCAGCGGGAGCGCGAGGCACTCGTGGAGCTCGCCGAATTCGCCAGGCCCTATGGCGTGCGCATTGCGTTGGAAAACATCTTCACCACCGAGCCCGGACAATACCGACAGACGCCGGCTGAAGTCGCGGCCACGGTGAAGGCGGTCAACCATCCCAATCTCGTGGCCCTGATCGATTTCAGCCACGCCTACATCGAATCGACCTACCGCGGGCTGGATTTCCGCGAGCAACTGAGGGCCATGGCGCCGGTGGCCGGGCATTTGCACGTCCACGATTCCTTCGGCCGCCCGCAGGCCTTCTACAGGCCCTTCCATCCGCAGGAACTGACCGCGCTAGGCCTTGGCGACCTGCACATGCCGCTTGGCTGGGGCGACATCGGCTGGGAGGACATCTTCAGCGAACTGGATTTCCTTCCGGGTACGGTGATGATGATGGAGATCGGCCGACGCTACCGCGTCGAACAGCCGTCCTGCCTCCAGCGCGCGAAGCAATTGATGGGACTGAACGGCAGCCGCACACCGATCGTCGCCGAGTAAGACGAAAGCTTCGGTCCCGCCCCTGAGCCGGTTTCATTCCGTTGGAGTGCCGCCAGCAGCGGTTGCCATCGGCGCTACCTTCTTGATCTGCGCGGTTTGATCGTAGCCAGGCCCCTTTCAGCGATACGGCGGACTTTTCGATTGTGCAGGCAAACCGCGCCTACGAGCCCGATCAGAGCGCCCACAACGGTGTCGATCAGCCGTGTTTGCATGAGCATGGCGGAGCTTACTGGACCCGGACTGCTGCTCTCCGCCAGGAGGATGGTCAAGGGCGTGATGAAGATGGCGGCAAAGGCATAGTGCCGGACGACGGCAGTCTCGATCAGGAACGTCAGCAGCGTGACTGCAAGGGCAATCGCCCAACTGTTGGTGAGGAATGGCAAGAGCAGCCAGGTAAGACCCATGCCGAGCACGGTTCCCACGATGCGGTGAACATTGCGGCTCCAGGACGCCTGGAGTGTCACGCCCTGCATCACGGCCAGGCAACTCACCGGTACCCAATAGGCTTTCTCGAGGCCAAGCATCCCGGCCAGGACGAGCGACACACCCACGAAAAGGCCTGTCAGGATGGAGTCGACGAGCGCGACGTCCAGATCGGCCGGCGAAGGAGGGTGCAGGGGGGCTGGAGCGCGATGCCGAAGAATGTAGGCGCTGTAGGCCACGGCAACAAAACAGGCCCAGATGCAGCCAAGGACGAAGTAGCCGAGATTCTGAACCGCGGCGGATTCCTGCGGGGGCGAGAAGGCGGCGATGGAGGCCGCCATGACCATGAATATCGGTCCAGGCGGAACCACGGCCTGCGCTTTGCAGAACAACAACGTAGCAGCGGCGAGGCAGGCGATCACCAGCACTGCCGCGCCGGGGACAACCTGGCTGGCAAGTCCGAGCGCATAGCTTGAAACCATGCCGAACGCGCAAGCCATGATGACCGGAATGCGATGATAAAGGCCAGTTGCCGGCAGGTATAGGAAGGAAAGGCCGGCCACGGCACCCAGCGCCCCGGCGGAGGAAAGACCCAGATAGGCGCCCGCTGCTACCGGCGCGCCGCTGGCCACCGCTGCCGCAAATGGAAGCTGCCAAGGGCGATCGCTCCGCTGCCAAACCAGCAGAGCCGAGGCTTCCTTTCGCGCGAACTCCTGCAGGCGCTGGCGATCAATCCGACACATCGCAAATGCTGGCCACGATAACATCGGCGAAGCAATCGACTGTTGAAGAATTGACTGTTTCGTCCTTTGTCGTGTTGCCCCTCTATTCTAGCCCCTATGCCAGGCAGACGCTTCAGCCTGTAGGAGGGTTTGGGGCGAGCCCCCTTTCCGTCATTACCTCCTGACGAGAGTTAACGCGTTCATATAGCCGAGTCCAAGAAAGCCAATCGAAGCTTGAGCGGTCGCGAGGTTCTCCCTCTCGCAAATTGCGAGTTTGCCGCCGCCTATGCCGTAGCGTGAAGATGGGCTTAGCGCCAGACCTTGGAAGCGCGGAGTATCAGGGGCTTATGCTCCATCGCTGGAGAGCGAGTGCGTTTTCACCTGGCTGGCGATGCCACAGACCGGCCTCTCAGTCGCCCGTGCTTAGTTCCATGTATCCTGGTCGGGAGCCGCCGCATTGATCCGCATCTAATCAGAGTTCATGATCCGCTTGCATCTCTGGGAGGAATGGGTGGACCGTCTCGAACGCGACCGAATGTTTGCCGCCGTCATGGAGTCGGGAAGCTTCGTCGGTGCGGCGGAGCGGCTCGGCACAGGCTCGGGCCAGGCTTCCAAGCTCGTGTCGCGGCTCGAAGCCGACTTGGGCGTGCGGCTATTGAACCGGACGACCCGCTCGGTCCAGCCGACCGAGGCGGGACAGGCCTACTACGAGTGCCTGCGCCCGCTGATCGACGAGTTCGACGCGCTGGACAGTGATATCCGCAACATCTCGCAGTCGCCTCGCGGGCGGATTCGCATGACGGCGCCGCTCACCTTTGGGGTTGTTGAGCTCGCGCCGGCCCTCAACGAGTTCGCCGCCCAATACCCGGACATAGAGCTTGACGTCAGTTTCTCGGACCGGCTGGTGAACGTCGTGGACGAGGGCTTCGACATGGCGGTGCGGGTCGGGCGGCCTGCCGATTCCAGCCTGATCATCCGCAAGCTGTGTGCCGTCCGGATCGTGGCCGTGGCCGCCCCCACTTATCTTGAGCGGAACGGCACGCCGGAGTCGCCGGAGGGTCTTGGCAGCCACGCCTGCATCATCGACTCGAACTTCCGCGATCCGCAGCGCTGGCCGTTCAGGGACCAATCCGGGAAAGCAGGAGACATCGCCGTGAACGGACGCATCCGTTATTCCAACGCGGAAGCGTGTCTTCAGGCTGCGGAAGCCGGCCTCGGCATCGCCTGCGTCCCCGGTTTCGTGGCGGGCGATGCCATTCGCGGCGGCCGCGTGGTGCGGATCCTACAGGCGTTCGAAACCGAGCCCTACGGCGTCCACGTGCTCTATCCCCATAGCCGCCACCTCGCCGTTAAGGTGCGCCTGCTCGTCGAGTCGCTTGTCGAACGGTACCACGATACACCTCGGTGGGAGGCGGGCTGGTAAGATTGCTTCCATTCTGGATGCAATCATCTTCCGCAAGGCCGGATTATCGCCGCAAGGTTCTGCGCCATCTTCCTTGTGCACACGCCCATTGAGCGTCATTCGCAAGGAGAACGAATATGAACATATCGATCATCGGCGCCGGCAACATGGGCAAGGGGCTCGCCGCCCTCTTCTCCCAGGCCGGTCATCGTGTCAGCGTTGTCGCCCGGGAGACCGAAAAGGCTGAAGCAGCAGCGCGCGATCTCGGCAATGGCGTAGCTGCCGCATTTTCAGATGCCGCACAGGCCGACATCGTCGTGCTCGCCGTGCCTATGGAAGCGCTGCCGAGGCGATCGATGCGGCCGGCGGGCTCGCGGGCAAGGTGGTGATCGACATCACCAACCCGATGACTGCCGACTTCTCCGGCCTGAGCATTGGTCACACCACCAGCGCCGCCGAAGAAATTCAGAAGTACGCGCCCGAGGCGCGGGTGGTGAAGGCGTTCAACACGATTTTCGCGCAGGTCCTTCAGAACGGCGGCAAGGTCGCAGGCCGTCCCGCCACGGTCTTTGTGGCAGCCGACGACGCGGAGGCCCGCGCCAAGGTCGTCGACTTGGCCCGGAGCGCCGGATTCGAAACGCTCGAAACCGGTAGGCTCGCCACGGCACGTTTTCTTGAACCCATCGCGGCGCTCAACATCACCCTTGGCTACGGCCTCGGCCACGGCACCGACATCGCTCCCACCTGGCAGCGCGCTGCCTGATTCCTTCAAATCAAGAAGACATCACGATGACCTACGCTACCATGCAACAGGACTCCGTCCGACCGAACCTGATCGAGGGTGTGGCCAATGCCGACCTCGCTGCGACGATCCTGCGCGCCTCCATGGGCATCCTGTTTCTTGCCCATGCCGGCCTGAAGCTCTTCATCTTCACGCCGGCCGGCACCGCCGCCTACTTCGAGAGTCTCGGCTTCCCTGGCCTTCTCGCCTATCTGGTGATTGCGGGCGAACTCTTCGGGGGCATCGCGCTCATCCTCGGCGTAGCCACGCGCTGGGTATCGCTGGCCTTGGTGCCGGTGCTTCTCGGCTCGATCTACGCACCACACGGGGCCGCCGGCTTCTTCTTCTCGAACGAGGGTGGGGGCTGGGAATTCCCTGCTTTCTGGACGATTGCGCTCGTCGTGCAGGCGCTGCTGGGCGACGGTGCCTTCACGGTGAAGCGCACGCGCGTCTGACCATGCGAACCGGCGGCTGAAGCGCGACCCCCCGCATCAACCGCCTCATCCCCTTTCCGCAGACCCAGCGCACAAACGCGGCAGCGCCGCTGCGACCAACGCCCGCAGCGGCAGCGACCGTTTTCGGTGACCCCTGGGAACGGCGTTCATCCCTACCCATTGACGGGCGACGGGCCGCGCCAACCTGCGGCCCAGGCAAGTAAGGAGATCGAGATCATGAACATCGATCTGACAGACAAGACCGCAATCATCACCGGCTCGACCGGGGGCATCGGACTCGCGATAGCCGCCGGGCTCGCCCGCGCTGGCGCTCGCGCCGTAATCGTCGGTCGCTCGCCGGAGAGCGTCGAGGCCGCGCTGAAGAAACTGACGGATGCGACCGGACGCACCGATATTCGCGGCGTGGTTGCCGACGTCGGAACCGCAGAGGGCTGCGCGGCGCTGGTCGCAGCCGAGCCGGAAACCGACATCCTGGTCAACAATGTCGGCATTTACGGCGCTCAGGAGTTCTTCGACATCGACGACGCTGCGTGGGAGGAGATCTTCCAGGTCAACGTCATGAGCGGCGTGCGCCTCGCGCGCCACTATGCGCGGGGGATGCGCGACCGGGGATGGGGGCGGATCCAGTTCATCTCCAGCGAGTCCGCCCTGAACATTCCCACCGAGATGGTGCACTACGGCGTCAGCAAGGCTGCGGTGCAGGCCGTCGCCCGGGGGCTGGCCAAGGTGCTGGCGGGCAGTGGCGTGACCGTGAACAGCATCCTGCCCGGCCCCACCCGCACGGAAGGGGCGGTGGAGATGATGCGCGGGCTCGCCGAAGAGCGCGGCGTCAGCGCGACCGAGATGGAGGCGCTGTTCCTTCGCGAGAACCGTCCGTCGACCCTGCTCGGACGGTTCGCCGACCCCGACGAGGTTGCGGCCATGAGCGTCTACATCGCCTCGCCGCAAGCGAGCGCCACGACCGGTGCGGCGCTGCGGGTCGAGGGCGGCATCGTCGAAAGCATCGCGTGAACTAAAGCAACGCGGAAAGAAACATGATCATGGAAAAACGTGAACTCGGCGGCTCCGGCATCGTCATCGCCCCGCTGGTGTTCGGCGGCAATCTTCGGCTGGACGGCCGATCGCGACCGGTCTTTCGAGCAGCTTGATCACTTCGTCGACAGGGGCTTCAACGCCGTGGATACCGCGGACGTCTATTCGGCCTGGGCACCGGGCATGACGGGCGGCGCTACCACCTCTATGTCGCGCTGATCTGCCCGTGTGCCTCGCGCACCCTGATCGGGCGCAAGCTCAAGAAGCTGGAGAACGTGATCTCGGTGTCGGTCGTCGAGCCCGCCTTGACGGATCAGGGCTGGCGGTTCGGCGACTATCCGGGCGCCGACCACGACACCGTGAACGGCGCCACCTACCTGCACGAACTCTATACCCGCGCCGATCCCGCCATCTCCGGCCGGGCGACGGTGCCGGTCCTCTGGGACAAGAAGCGCAGCACGATCGTCAACAACGAGTCGGCCGACATCCTGCGAATGATGAACTCCGGTTTTGGCGACCTCGCCGATCACAGCTTCGAGCTGTATCCCGCGGACCTGCAAGAAGAGATCGACGCGCTGAACGCTCGCATCGACCCGCGCCTCAACAATGGCGTCTATCGCGCGGGCTTCGCCAGGACCCAGGAGGCCTACGAGAAAGCCTTTCACGAGGTCTTCGCCATGCTCGATGAACTGGAGTCACGGCTCGCCGACGGCCGTGACTTTCTGCTGGGCGAACGTCTGACGGAAGCCGACATCCGGCTCTTCGTGACGCTGGTGCGCTTCGATGTTGCCTATCATACGCTCTTCAAGTGCAACCTCCGCCGCATCGCGGACTACCCTGCGCTCAGCGCCTATCAGGCGCGCATCCTGTCCATCTCCGAGGTTCGGGACACGGTCGACATCGATCATTTCAAGCGCGGCTATTACTCGATCAAGAAGCTGAACCCGACCGGAATAGTGCCCGTGGGGCCGCAACTGCCACCATCGCTGGCGACCTAACCGGGACTGGAGGGGCTGAAATCAATCACCCCCCCGCCGGGCTACAGGAAAGCATGATATCGTCCCGAAGCGGCCAATCGACATTTCCTGAGACCGCCTTAGCGATCGCGTTGTCATCCTCGGACATGATCCTGGCGTCCTTCGTCACGAATCTGTCGAGGAGCGCGCCAGCGCGCCCTCGTCGCCTTTCCTTCACGACGGCGGCCGCCGCCAGAGACAGTGGCCACCGTTCGGCCATCCGACCAAGGTGCTTGAGTTAGTGTCCGCTTCAGCATCCTGTCGACCGAAAGCCGTCGGTCCGGAATCGACCCAGACAGGTCGTTCGACAGCACTGGCTTGAAAGGCCGGTTCTGGCGCATTTGAATCCTTCAGCAGCGGAGTAGAGGGGCATCGTCGAATGCTTCCTCAAAGCGAAGATCTGACCCAGAGCTGCCCTTGCTAGGGAACTCCTGAAGGATCGTGTGCGGTACGAAAGCAAGCGTTTAACCCGCCCTGATCACGGATCGTAGATCGTGGATCGGACAGGGATCGCTTCAGGCCGCGCGTGGTCTGGCTGCCGTCGTGACCAGATTTTTGAGCCCGCGCCCCTTGTCGATCATCACAGGCAAACGGATCGCCCCATAGCCTCAACCTGGATCCTATCTCTTCCGGGCCAACATCACTGTCGACCAGAATTGTTCGGCAAGTTCCGTCATCCTCGCCCGAGGCCGGATGAGCACGATCTTTACGGCGACCGCCCATTCATCGTCGCCCGCGAGCGCGAGTTTTCCATCATCTCCAAGTTCGGAATTCGCCAGGCTCTCGGGGATCCAGGCAACACCTTTGCCCTCAAGAACCAGAGCCTTCAGCACCATGGCAAGATGGGAGGTGAAGACCGGAGCAAGACGCAGATGTCCCGGACGGGCAGGAATTGTGGCTGCTAGAATCCGCCCCATCCCGGACTTCTCGTCGAAGGCGATATGCGGCACGGGTTCTTCAGGCGTGCCGGGGAGTCTGTGGATCGGTGCTCCCGTTTCAGTACGCATGGCGACAGGAACGAGGAGATCACTTGCCAGTTCTACGTGCTTGAAGTCCGTCTCGTGCAGGCGGATCTCGCTGTCCGGATGGTGATGGCAAAGAAGGAACTGGGCACGGCCCTCCGCCATCATCTTCTCGCACTCGTTCATGTTATCGGACAGAAGGCGTATCGGCACGGTCGTCGTGGAAGAACCGAGGCTCTGGACCCATCCAGGAAAGAACGTGAACGAGAGGGCGTGAGTTGCGGCAAAAGTCAGCGTAGCACTGGCGGCTCGCGCTTGGTCAAGTTCGTGTTTTGCCCTTTCAAGGCGCTGCACGACGTCCTTCGCGGCGGAAAGCATGATCTCCCCGGCCGGCGTGATCTTTAGGCGGTGCGTGGAGCGGTCGACCAGCGGTGCGCCGCTCCATTCTTCGAGCGCCCTGATCCTGCGGCCGAAGGCAGGCTGGGTAATGTTCCGCAGTTCGGCGGCTCTTGAAAAGTTCAACGTCTCCGCAAGAGCGCGCAGGTCGGAAAGCCAGGCAATATCCATCTCATCTCCTCACGAGTGGCATCAAATGAAGCCGGATCGGCATTGGACCGTCTACCGATTGTCAGTAAAGGTCCGGCGAGGAGTGCCGTTGTTGAAGTCAACGGCAGGTTGAGGAGGAAGAAAAAATGAAGCTCACCGTCACGATAGCTGCGCTCGCGCTTTCCGTCAGTCAGGTTTTCGCGGCCGACTACCCCGAGCGCAGCATCTTCATGGTCGTGCCGTACGCCGCAGGCGGCCCCACCGACACGATTGCACGCCTTACCGCGGATGCAATGTCCAAGTCACTCGGACAGCAGATTGTGGTCGAGAACGTCGCGGGAGCCGGTGGGACCATCGGTGCCCGCCGTGTCGCGGAAGCCGAGCCTGACGGATACACGGTTCTCGTCCATCACATCGGGATGGCGACGGCGCCCGCGCTGTATCGCCAGCTTCCCTACAAGCCTTTGGAGGCATTCGAGCCGATTGGGCTGGTCAGCGACGCGCCTATGACTGTCATCGCTCGCTCCGACTTTGAGCCGAAGACCTTCGAGGACCTCGTTGCCTTCATCAAGCAGAACGGCACCAACGTCACCTACGCCCATGCAGGACTTGGGGCAGCCTCCCATCTTTGCGGTACGCTCTTCATGTCGACGATCGGCACGCAGATGACGACCGTTCCTTACAAGGGCAACGGTCCGATCATGACGGATCTCATCGGCAAGCAGATCGACATGACGTGCGACCAGGCAACGAACACGGTCGGACCGATCACGCAGGACCAGGTGAAGGCCTACACAATCACAAGCGAGGCGAGGGCCGATGCCTTGCCTGATCTGCCGACGACTGCGGAGGCAGGGCTTCCAAGCTTCAAGCTCGGTGTCTGGCACGGCGTCTACGCTCCCAAGGGTACGCCGAAGGAAGTCATCGAAAAGCTGACTTCAGCTCTGCAGGCCGCAATGGAGGATTCGACTCTCAAGGAGCGGTTCGCGCAGATCGCGACCATTCCGGCCGCGAAGGATCAGGCGACCCCCGAGGCCCTTCACACCAAGCTGGACAGCGAGATCAAGCGCTGGGATCCGATCATCAAGGCCGCCGGCCAGTTCGCCGACTAAGGCCGGCGTGTCGGCTCAGGCATGCCTGAGCCGACACGAGGTACTCCAATGGATACGAAAAACCTTACTGCGGCATGCGTGCTGCTATCGGTAGGGCTCGGGTTCGGACTGACCTCATTCTACGGAATGAATGTCGGGAGCGCATTGAGGATGGGCCCGGGCTACTTTCCGCTTGTATTGTCGATCCTGATCGCATCGATCGGTGCAGCCATCGGCATCAAGGCCCTTACGGTTAGCATGCCATTCCGGCCGCAGGTGGCGCCCATCCGCGCGGTCGCAGCAATCATCGTAGCGCCCATCCTGTTCGGTCTCACAGTCCGCGGCCTTGGATTTGTGCCTGCGGTGGCTTTGACGACGCTTTCCGCCGCCATGGCCGCAAAAGGTCAGAGACCTCTTGCCGCCCTGATCATAGCGGTGGCCATAACGGCCTTCTGTCTTGCCGTCTTCTACTATGGACTCGGCCTTCCCGTCCGTCTCGTCGGACCGTGGATTGGAGTGTGAGTGACAGTGGATCTCATTAGCAACTTGGCGCTCGGAATGAGCGCCGCCATCACGCCCCACAACATTCTCTTCTGCTTCGTCGGGGCCTTGCTTGGAACGTTGGTCGGCGTCCTTCCCGGAATCGGGCCGACGGCGACGATCGCGATGCTTCTGCCGATCACGCTGTCCCTGTCGCCAGAGACATCCCTGATCATGCTTGCAGGGATCTACTACGGAGCCCAGTATGGCGGATCGACGACGGCGATCCTGATCAACCTTCCCGGCGAATCCTCTTCCGCGGTCACGGCTCTGGACGGATATCAGATGGCGCGACAGGGAAGGGCCGGGCCAGCGCTCGCGGCGGCAGCTCTGAGTTCCTTCTTCGCGGGCACGATCGCGACGGTCGTGGTGGCCGCCCTTGCGCCACCTCTGACATCCATTGCGTTAAGATTCGGCTCTCCCGAGTACTTCGGCCTGATGGTGCTGGGACTGGCGGCGTCGATCGTCCTTGCCAGCGGATCCGTTCTCAAGACCATCGCAATGGTCTCGATGGGGCTGATCTTCGGCCTGGTCGGGACGGACATCAACACCGGAGCGATGCGTTTTACGCTCGGTCGGCCGGAACTGGCTGACGGTTTGAACTTCGTAGCCGTCGCCGTTGGTATCTTCGGAATCGCCGAGATCCTCCGCAACCTGGAAACGACGATTGAGAGGACGGCGGTCATCAAGCGGGTGGCAGGCCTCTGGCCGAGCAGGGCGGATTTCAAGGCGATGATCGCCCCCGCATGCCGCGGTACCGCGCTTGGCTCGGCGCTTGGAGTCCTTCCGGGCGGCGGCGCAATTCTCGCATCCTTTGCTTCCTATGCGCTGGAGAAAAAGATCTCCAAGTCGCCGGATCGCTTCGGCCAGGGAGCGATCGAGGGCGTCGCGGGCCCTGAAGCCGCCAACAATGCTGGCGCTCAGACGTCCTTCATACCGATGCTGACTCTCGGCGTTCCTGCCAATCCTGTCATGGCTCTCATGATCGGTGCGATGATCATCCAGGGTATTGTCCCTGGCCCTCAGGTCGCAACATCGCAGCCAGTCCTGTTCTGGGGGCTGATCGCCTCCATGTGGATCGGCAATCTTCTGCTCGTCGTTCTGAACCTGCCGCTGATCGGCCTATGGGTGAGGCTGCTGACTGTCCCTTACACGGTGCTGTTTCCGGCAATCCTCGCGTTCGCATCGATCGGTGTCTACAGCGTCAACTCCAATACGTTCGACCTCTACGTCATGGCGGCCTTCGGGATCTTCGGCTACGTGCTTTCAAAGCTTGAGTTCGAGCCGGCACCGATGCTGCTGGGATTCGTTCTCGGCCCTCTGCTCGAGGAACATCTTCGCAGGGCGATGACGATCTCGCACGGCGACGTAATGATCTTCTTGAACAGGCCGATCAGTGCCGGACTGCTGGCGGTCGCACTTGCCGTCTTATCAATCGCCTTTCTCCCAACCATCGCAAAACGCCGCAAGGAAGTCTTCGTTGAGGAAGACTGACGAAATTGGAACAAGACATGACTGTGATCAGAACTAACCGAATCCACAGGATCGCGTCCATCGCCGGGGATGGCATCGGCAAAGAGGTGGTCCCGGAAGGACTGCGTATCCTTGAAGCCGCATCCAAGAAGTACGGCTTCGAGCTCCAGATCGACACATTCGATTTTGCCTCGTGCGACTACTACGTGAAGCACGAGCGGATGATGCCGGAGGACTGGAAGACCCAGATCGGCGGGCACGACGCCATCTTCTTTGGAGCGGTGGGCTGGCCCGAAGTGGTGCCGGATCACATCTCGCTCTGGGGATCCCTAATCCAGTTCCGCAGGGAGTTCGATCAGTATGTCAGCCTGCGGCCCGTGCGCCTGATGCCTGGCGTGACATCTCCGCTGGCGGGCCGTGCCCCGGGTGACATCGACTTCTACGTCGTGCGTGAGAATACAGAAGGGGAGTACTCGTCCATCGGCGGCAAGATCTTTCCTGGCACGGAACGGGAGACGGTCGTCCAGGAGACCGTGATGACGAGGATAGGCGTCGATCGAATCCTTCGTTTCGCCTTCGACCTCGCGCAGAGTCGCCCCAGGAAGAGATTGACGTCGGCGACGAAGTCGAATGGCATCTCGATCACCATGCCCTATTGGGACGAGCGGGTCGAAGAGATGGCAAAGTCTTACCCGGATATCGTATGGGACAAGTATCACATTGACATCCTGTGCGCGCACTTCGTTCTCAATCCAGACCGGTTCGACGTGGTGGTGGCTTCCAACCTTTTCGGCGACATCCTTTCCGATCTTGGCCCGGCCTGCACAGGCACGATCGGCATCGCGCCATCCGGCAATATCAATCCCGAGAGGAAGTTTCCGTCCCTATTCGAACCAGTGCATGGCTCGGCTCCCGACATAGCAGGACAGGGCATAGCAAACCCGATCGGCCAAATCTGGTCTGCGGCCATGATGCTCGAGCACCTGGGGGAGCAGGAGGCTGCGAGCGCCGTGATGTCCGCGATCGAGGCTTCTCTCGCTGACCCTCGTTTGCGCACCCGTGATCTCGGTGGCAGCGCGGACACAGTCACCTCCGGAAAGGCCGTAGCGGACTTCCTCAGCTAGGCCGAGTTCCTGGATGACAAAGACTCATGCGCTGCTGATGCCAAAAGTGAACAGCGCGTCGGGTTGAGAAGAGGACCCTCGATTCCGAAAAGCGAGCGAATTTCGGGTGATTCCTAAGAAGAACTAGAATCTGAGGACATCAGCAGCTTTGTGGCAGGCCAGCGGGTGTATGCCGAATTGGCACTGATAGGTTTCCTATCAGCATTGGTGTGTCGACCATCCCTTCCGTACTAGGGCCTGATCGGTCATCCATCCGCAGCGGAGGTGCGGCACGAGGATCAGGAGGAGGTAGCCCATGGCGAGAAATCGGTCGTCGGTCTGGTGCACGTGCATCTATCTTACCAGGGCGGCCGTTTTCGTCGCCCAGGCGACAAGCGCTCTCCTCGGCATTGGAGGGCAACTCGTCAACCTGGGCGTCCTGATACTTACCTCGAAAGGATCTGCAGGCGTTGCCGGAGCAGGTTTCGTGACGCTCGGCACCACGCTCTCAAGCTTCCATGCCATCCCGCTCCAGATCACCGCTGCGGCCCCCCAGGCCCTGCACTGAGACATCAACTTCTTCTATCCGAACCGGAGTATCAAAATGCGCATCGTTGAGGTCTGCGAGGTCACCAAACCAATCGCTTCGCCAATCCGCAACGCCTACATCGACTTCAGCAAGATGACGGCCAGCCTCGTCGCAGTTGTCACCGACGTGGTCAAGGACGGCCGTCGTGTCGTCGGCTACGGCTTCAATTCCAACGGCCGCTATGGTCAGGGCGGCCTGATCCGCGAGCGGTTCCGAAACCGCATTCTGGACGCATCACCGGAAAGCCTGATGAATGACGCGGGCACCAATCTCGACCCGCACAAAATCTGGGCGACGATGATGATGAACGAGAAGCCCGGCGGCCACGGCGAGCGCTCGGTCGCGGTGGGCACGATCGACATGGCCGTCTGGGATGCCGTCGCGAAGATCGAAGGTAAGCCGCTTTTCCGCCTTCTCGCGGAGATGAAGGGCAGGGAAGCGAACCCGAAGGTGTTCGTCTATGCCGCTGGCGGCTACTACTATCCCGGCAAGGATAACAGCGCCCTGCAGGCTGAAATGCGGGGCTACCTCTACCGCGGCTACAACGTCGTCAAGATGAAGATCGGCGGCGCGCCGATCGATGAAGATCGCGGCCGTATCGAAGCCGTCTTGAAGGAGATCGGTTCACAGGCGCAGCTTGCCGTGGATGCCAATGGTCGCTTCGATCTCGAGACCGGCATCGCCTACGCCAAGATGCTTCGCGAGTATCCACTGTTCTGGTACGAGGAAATCGGCGATCCTCTCGACTACGCCCTGCAGGCCGCGATCTCCGAGTTCTACGACGCACCGATGGCAACTGGCGAAAATCTCTTCTCGCACCAGGATGCCCGCAACCTGCTCCGCTATGGAGGCATGCGTCCGGATCGCGACTACCTGCAGTTCGACTGCGCTCTGTCCTATGGCCTGGTCGAATATCTCCGGACGCTGGATGTCCTGCGGCAATTCGGCTGGTCGCCGTCCCGCTGCATCCCGCACGGCGGCCACCAGATGTCGCTCAACATCGCCGCGGGCCTCGGACTTGGCGGCAACGAGAGCTACCCGGACCTCTTCCAACCCTATGGCGGTTTCCCGGACGGCGTGAAGGTCGAGGACGGCCATATCGTCATGCCCGAACTGCCGGGCATCGGCTTCGAAGGCAAGTCGGACCTCATCAAGGTCATGCGCGAGTTGGCCGAATAGTAAGACCCGGAGCGGGCGTTCTGTCGCCCGCTCCGTCCTGGAGTCGAACTGCGGATGAAGTGGATCCGTCCGGCAATGCGCAGGAATGACCCCATCAGTGACCTTCGCCGTCCGCGTTGCGAATGGCCGCTTTGCGCCGCTTCTCAGCCGTTCGCACGGCCGGTTCGTCCACCAAAAGCGGACATCGTCGGTGCCGAGGCCATAATTTGCGCCATTTCCAGCATTGACGCCGCGCTCCTAAACGGACGTGCCTCGGACGAGTATCCTCCATACCACTGACATCTAGCTCGTGGAGGCTGTTCGATCCAAATCCGGGGGAGGCTGCCCTAGCCGGAGATTTGACTTCGACCCAGTTCGGTCTTCAGCCAGGCGGCGACGACCCCTGGTCTGTCATCGATTTTCCACACCAGATCGAGTCCGACCCGCCAGTCGGTAAACGGATACGCGTCCAGCCTGAGTTCGGCGATCTCGCCGCCTTGCAGTTCGGACGCCACGAGGCGTCTGGGCACGATCGCCCATCCCAGCCCGCTTTTTAGCAGATTCAGCAGCGTGACCTGGCTTTCCACGACCCATCTACGCGGAGATTTCAGATACTCGCTCGTTAGAAGATGGCCAGTCTGCGCCGCCAGAAACAGCTGAACATGGTCGGCCAGATGTGAGAACCGCACGCCTTCCGTCCCAGCCAGGGGATGATCATATCGAGCCGCGTTGATCAGGACCACATCGCCTAACCGTCGGAACCCAATCCCTGTGGGATAGTGCGGTCGGGCGCATCCGAGGCCCAGCGTGGCCTCGCCGTTGACCAGCATTTCCAGCAACCCGCCCCCGGTCGGCTGGAGGATGTCGAGTTGGACGCTCGGAAAGCTACGGCTCATATCGGCAAGCACTGCGGCAATCTCCGCCGTTGGGAACGCATCTTCGATGGCGATAGCAACACGTGCTTCCGACGAACTGGCGAGGGCATGTGCCCGTTCCTTCAAGCTGTCGCGGTGTGACAGGATGGCCTCCACCTCTGGCAGCAGCGCTCCGCCCGCGTGCGTTAGTAGCGGGTATCGGCCCTTCCGGTCGAACAAGGATACCCCAAGATCAATTTCGAGGTCCGCGATGGCGCTGCTCACTGCGGATTGAGCCTTCCCGAGCTTGCGCGCCGTTTCGGAAAAGGACTTTTCGCGTGCTGCAGCTTGGAAGACGAGAAGCTGTTCGAGGGAGACGTCCATTCGATCCATCGGAAAAGGAGATAGATCCCAATTTTACAGCTTGCCCACCGCTACGCAATATCCGGCCTCGCGCTCGGGAGGAGTCCGTCGCGGAAGATGACTCTTAGGGAGGAGAGACAATGTCAATTGAAGTCCACGAGGTGGACCGGAGACTGCCGCCCGTTCGGACGGCAGTGTTGGGGTTTCAGCATGTATTGGTGATGTATTCGGCCTGTATCGTTGTGCCCCTTATTCTCGGGGCGGCTCTCAACCTTCCGAAAGAGCATCTCGTCATCATCATCAGCGCCGACCTGTTCGTCGCGGGACTGGTATCTTTGATCCAGTCGCTGGGCTTTTTCGGGTTCGGCATGCGAATGCCGGTGATGATGGGAGTGACCTTCACCTCAATCGCGCCGATGATCGCGATCGGAGCCAACCCGTCGCTTGGCCTGCCCGGCATCTATGGCGCCATCATCGCATCCGGGATATTTGGCATCCTTTTCGCGCCGCTGATGGCCCGGTTTCTTCGCTTCTTTCCAGCGGTCGTGACAGGCTCGGTCCTGTTGGTGATCGGTCTGAGCCTCATGAAGGTAGGCATCGACTGGGCGGCCGGTGGGCCACCCGTGCTTGCCAGCGGCGAGCCCAACCCGAAATACGGCGCGCCAATCTACCTGATCATTTCGCTTGGCGAACTGGCGCTCATCCTGCTTCTGTCGCGCTTTGCCAAAGGATTTTTGGCGAACATCGCGGTCCTGATCGGTGTTGTTGCCGGCTTCATTGCGGCATTTGCCATCGGTGAGATCAGTCTTGGAGAATGGTCCCAAACACCATGGTTTGTCTTCATCCGGCCGTTGGCCTTTGGCATGCCTGTCTTCGATCCGCTGGCGATCGTTTCGATGTGCCTGGTTATGCTCGTGACCCTAGTGGAATCGACAGGAATGTTCCTGGCGCTTGGCACCATTGTCGATCGTCCGACAACGCCTCCGCGCCTGGTTCGGGGATTGCGGGCCGACGGCCTGGGCGCCGTCCTCGGTGGGCTTTTCAACGCCTTTCCCTATACGTCATTCTCCCAGAACATCGGGCTTGTGACGTTGACCGGCGTCAAGAGTCGCTATGTCTGCGCCGCCGGCGGGATCATTCTCGTCCTGCTCGGCCTGTTCCCGAAGCTCGCCTATGTCGTCGCCTCGACGCCGCCCTTCGTGCTCGGCAGCGCGGCGCTTGTGATGTTTGCAATGGTGGCGATGATGGGGGTGCGCATCCTCTCCACCGTCGATTTTGAGAAGAACCAGGGCTCCGTGCTGGTAGCGGCAGTCAGCGTTGGAGTGGGCATGATCCCGATGCTTGCGCCAGGCTTCTTTGTCCACCTTCCGGAATGGACCAAGATCTTCACGGAAAGCGGCATCATTCTGGCTACGCTGACCGCCATTGTCCTCAACCTGCTCTTCAACGGCCTGACGAGCCATGACACCGCCGCGCTCGAGGCGAGCCGCAGCGCCCTTGCGGCCGAAGCCTGAGTTTCAACCACGATCCGACACGGAGACAAAATGACTTCACTTGTTCTACACGCCGACCACCTCGTCACGATGGATGACCACAATACGGTGATCAAGGATGGCGCGGTCCTGGTAGGTCCTGACGGCCTAATTCACGCAGTGGGTGAGGCGCCTGGCCTTCTCGCGGCGAATCCGGGAATCCAGGTCAAGAGACTGGCCAACAGGCTGCTGATGCCGGGCCTGGTCAACACTCACGCCCATTCCGGGTTGCTGCGCGGTACCGCCGAGGAGCTTCCCGTCTGGGATTGGCTTCAGCAATTCATTGATCCGATGCACCGCGTCGTGAATGCCAAGGAAGCCGAGATAGCTTCCCATCTTTGCTATGCAGAGGCGCTGCTGTCGGGGACAACCACGATCGTCGACATGTGGCGGCACATGAGCGGAAGCGCCAGGGTCGCCAAGGACATCGGCATCCGTGCTGTGCTGGTGCCCTATGTCGGGGAACATCCAGACCACAACTATTTCGAGACTTTGGACACCAACGAGGCCTTGATCCAGGATTGGCATGGCGGCGCCGGAGGCAGGATCCATGTGTGGGTCGGCCTTGAGCACATGTTCTACGGCACGCCAGAGGCCTGGAAGCGTGCGGTCGCGCTCAGCCGCAAATACAAGGTTGGCTTCCACACCCACAGCAACGAGAGCCGCTTCGATGTCGCGGAGACTGAACGCCGCTACGGAAAGCGGCCAGTGGAGGCGCTCGAAGCATTCGGATTGCTGGATGCGCACAATGTCCTCCTCGCCCATTGCGTCTGGCTGTCGGAGGAGGAGATCGACATCCTCGCCCGTCACAACGTCGGCGTCGCCCACAACCCCGTAAGCAACATGAAGCTCGCAAGCGGCGCGGCTCCCGTCCTCTCCCTGCGAAAGAAGGGCGTGGCTGTCGGTCTTGGCACCGACGGCGAGAAGGAAAACAACAATCTCGACATGTTCGACGAGATGAAGGTCGCGTCGCTCCTGGCCAAGGTATCGACGCTTGATGCGGCCGCTCTCGATGCGTGGTCGGTGTGCCGCATGGCTACGATCGAAGGAGCCCGGGCGTTGCGACTGGACAAGCAGATCGGCTCGATCGAAGTCGGCAAGCAAGCCGATATGATCGCCGTTCGAACGGATACGCCGCGAATGACGCCTCTCTTGGGAGGAGCTTCGGGGAACCTGCATCACAATCTGGTACACGCTGTGCAGGGCGGAGACGTCGATATGACCATGGTTGGCGGACGCGTCCTTGTTGATGGCGGCAGGCTTCTCAGCGCTGACGTTGGCGCGGTGATTGCCGAGGCGAATGCGGCCGTGCCGGATTTGTTTGCGCGGCGTGCAGCGTGGTTGGCCGGCCATGGCGCGGTCAATGCCCTCAACCGTGTCGAGAGCGCCTAACCCGGCCTTGGTCTAGCGTGATCCTTCGTATGCCAAGCCTTTCGCGCTCTTTTCAAGCCTCTCGGCTTGCATCAGCGACGAACGGCCGGCGGCGGCGCGTCCCAGGAGGCAGGGACGTACTCGGCAATGGTCATGGAACCGTTCTCATCGCGGGAAGCAAGAAGACGCACACCACCAAGAGGACGATTCCAGCGGGCGTAGCTGACGATGTCACAGGCATTGGCAAGCCCGCGCAGTCCCCGAGGACGGCCGCTGAGAACAATCGAGCCGGTGCTGCTGGTTCGCGGGAACGTCAGCTTTCTAATCGCCAGAACCGCGAGGAAAGTCTTGAAAGGGTTAGGCAACGACGCTGCTCGCACAGACCTGAAAGTCCGCTTTAGAAGGTCCGAATCCGAAAGCGGACTGACCGCTCACGGCCCAAACGAGCTCGTGAATCAATTCGTTTTTCTTCCGGCCGTGGTGGCCGAAGGAGAAACATCCTGGGACTTTCACAGTGCGATCTCGCATCGCAGGAGCGACGTGTTTGGAATACAGCCAGGAAGGTCGGCGCGAAACGAGCGCTTAAGCCGCGACAGATGTGGGCAATTCGGTTCTTCCTCGATCGCGAAAGTCGATTGCGAGATCGCGCGCGCTTTGATCTCGCAATCGATATCAAACTGCGCGGCTGCGATCCTGAAGATCATGATCGGCACCTTGGTTGTCTGCCCGAGATCCGATCCCGCGCGCTTGTGGTCCAAAAAACAAGTCGTCCCGTTCAATTTGAGCTGATGGCTGACGCTCCAGCGAGTCTGCCCGCTTCAAAGGGGTTCCCGAAAGGGGCGAAGAGGTTCAACCTCCCGAGACTGAACCAGGGAGGTTGCTGTGACCCTCGTGAAAGATGCCGCCTCACTCCAAAGGGCCATCCATCAGAACGCCGCCCGTATCGAGGTGCAGAGCCAGATCACCGATCTTTCGAGTCTGAAGCTACCCGCCGGAACCCACCTGCGTGGTGTAAGCACCAGCGCCGAACTGCACTTCAAGGAGGGCCAGCCCGGACTGATGCTCAGCGCCGACCACCAGATCGCCGATTTGCGCTTGGTAGCCGATGAAACTCAGGTCGCCCTGGGCCTGTCGGACGATGAAGAGGACCTTGGCACCCTGACTATCAGCAACGTGCGGACGGTCGGCCGTGTCCATCTGGAAGGCAGCCTGGCCAGACGGGGCGACTTGAAACTAGAGAACATCCATGTCGAGCGGGCGGATGCGCGACTGGCCGCCCATCGACCTGGGGGCTTCGGGGTGGAGGTCCTGCTCGGAGGGCTCACGGTTTATAACTACTCAAAGGACAAGGCGAGCCGCTGGACGTTGGAGGCTCTCAACCTCTCGGGCGGCAGCAGGAAACATCCGCTGAGGGGGAGCGGCGTATTCATCTTCGGTGGCTGGTTCATCCCGGTCGATGCCGATCTAAGCCGGGCCCCCGCGCCGACCCAGGAGGGGGGCACAATCGAGCTAAAGCTGCTGAAAACGGGCGAAGTTCACGCGGACGGCGGCATCCCCAAAGGCACGTCAAACCTGATTGCCGGAGGTGTTTTCGTCGGCTCCGGGGTGCATGCCCAAAGCGTAGTCAACGAAGGTCCGACCACAACTTACGGACCCAACGATATGGTGCTCGACAACTGGGGCAGAATCGATTCCTGGGTTGCCCGGGCCGCGGTCACTTCACACGGAAGCAGCGGCATCGGTTTCGTGAACTTTGGAGACATCCACACCTTAAGGATCCAGGCACAAATCGAGACCCACGGAATCGGTGCGCGGGGCTTCAATCTCTACGACGGCTCGCTGGGGGAAGCCGAGTTCCAGAGCATCCTGACCTACGGCGACGGTGCCATTGGGGTACAACTCTCAAAGCCGTTCGGGACGATCACCGTGGAGCAGGACATCCGCACTAAAGGTGGGGAGGGGGACAGCCTGGTGCGGGGCAAGGTGGTCCATCTCAAAGCACACGCCTTGAGCCTCAAGCCGGGGGCGAAGGGAAATGAACTCAGGGTGAAAGGGCAAATTATCGCCGAGAACAGCGCCGTCCCTGACTACGATTTTGTGGCACCTGCGAGCGTGATCGACCGGATCGAGGTCGGTGGAAAGCCGATTGCCTGAGCTATGTGTGCCGGCAGCGGCGACCGCCTCTTGCGTCGAGCCCATTATCATTCAGTCAGCCCGCCTTGAGTTCAGGGTGAGGCTCGCAATAGGTCCGCAGGGGAACGTCGGCTTTTTGCACCTCGGCCGCTAAAATCGGACGGTCCGTTTGCGGACCCTATTGGGACGTTCGACAGCTCTGCGCCGATGTCGGTGAGGCCACTTTGGGCCGACAGCAGCCCGTCCGCTCTCAATGACGCCGATGCGAAAGACAGACCTTCATTGGCGATGATCCGCCAGGCCATCAAGTGGCGATCGTTCCTGGCTCAGCACCTGTGGCGGTGAATTTTTCCAGGATCCAGTCGATGAACAGCCGCACGCACGGCGAGAGTTGGCGATTGCGTGGATAGAGCACGGAAACCGGGGCAACTGGAAGCGCAAAATTGGCCAAGATTCGCACCAGCCGACCTTCCGCTAAGTCACGCTCAATGTGAAAAACCGGCATCTGCGCGAGGCCGAGTCCCGTCAGAACGGCGTCCTGGCAGATCTCTGTCCCCGTGACCGAAAGAGGGGAAGCCACCTCGACTCGAACCAAGTCCCTGTCAAGCAGGAATTCGAAGGGCCGAAGCGCACCAGTCGTGATCGACCGGAGGCAAACGGTTGCGCGGCCTGCGTGAAGCTTCGCCGGTCCACCACCCGGGTGAAGAGCCGCATCGAGTCGAGCCGGTCCATTCAAATTGTTCCAAGTCAGAATAGTGCTGATTATCTCAGCGCCTCTAAAGGGCATTTTGCTCTCATCCGCTTCGGACGAGCGGAAGGACAAAGAGAGCATCATGAACGCAGACACTAACAAGGTTGCAATCGTCACCGGCGCGTCGCAGGGCATCGGCGCTGCAATCGCGGAACGGCTGGCGGCGGACGGCTTCACCGTCGTCGCCAACTATGCCAGCAGCGCGGCGGAGGCAGAGGCGCTGGTCACGAAGATCGAGGCGGCAGGCGGCCGCGCGATTCCCGAGCAAGCCGATATCAGTGACCCGGCTGCAGTCGCGCGCATGTTCTACGCGGCACAGGCGGCGTTCGGCGGCATGGACGTGCTGGTCAACAATGCCGGCATCATGAAGCTGGCTAGCCTTGCCGAGAGCGACGACGCGCTGTTCGATAGCCAAGTCGCGATCAACCTCAAGGGCGTGTTCAACACGCTGCGCGAGGCGGCTAAGCGTCTGCGCGAGGGCGGGCGGATCATCAGTCTCTCGTCAAGCGTGGTCGGACTCACTCCCGCCACCTACGGCGGCTACGCGGCCACCGAGGCGGGGGTCGAGGCGATGACCCATGTGCAAACCAAGGAACTGCGCGGCCGCAACATCACGGTCAACGCGGTCGCTCCGGGACCGACCGCGACCGCCCTGTTCCTTAACGGCAAGCCCCAAGCGGTGATCGACAATCTCGCCAAGGCAGACCCGCTCGAACGGCTTGGCCAGCCCGAGGTCATCGCTGGCGCGGTCAGCTTCCTCCCCGGACCCAATGGAGCCTGGATCAACGGCCAGGTGCTGCGTGCCAATGGCGGGATCATCTGATCCCGCGTGCCCTCTCACGAAAGGAATTCACCCCGGCTGGCCAACGCGGCCGTCTCGGGGATGGTGATCGTCGGATTGCCCCTAGCGAGCGCCTTCGGCTGGCTCTGGATGGAGCCCTTGCCGGCATCGTCGGCGCTGTCGTCATAGCCTTTAGTCGGCGAGATAGTGATACACGCCAGTCGAAAAAGGCCCCCCTGTGATGACGGGGATGCGAGAGGTGCTCCGGGCGGGAGCGCCCCCCGCGGTCAAGGCGATATGCACTGCCGACGCGGGCCATGGAGGGGCTGGAACGTGTTGTCGGATGCCCGATACGACCGATGATGGGCAGCGCACCTGGCGACATGCGCCGAGTAGCCGCTGTAGTAGTCACCATAGCCTATGCCTTGGCGGTAGAATGCTCCGCCGCCTTGCGGGAACATGCCGCCGCCTCCGCCGCCACCGCCTCCGCCGCCCGTGCCGCCTCCGCCGCCGCCTCCACCGCCCATGCCGCCCCCACCACCGCCCATGCCGCCTCCGCCACCGCCACGGACGAGATGGACGCCGCCAGGATCATCGTCTGGCCAGTGCATAGAGGCGGTTTGCTGCAGGCTGCCCCCGCCGCAACGCATTGTGCCGCAACCTACGGGCTGTTCGGGTAGGGTGCGGAAAGCCTTGCCGCCCGCGTTGACCGTAGGGGCAATATCGGGAATGGAACTGGGATTGCTCCCGGCAAACGCCGGCGCGCCGTAGAGCGCTCCAATGCCCAGCAACCCCGAACATGCGAGCGTTGAGAGATAGCGTCTCATTGTCTTCTCCAAGGAAGGGCGTCCGTGGAGCTCAAGGCCTGCGATGATCGTAGGGGGATGAACCTCGATGCGACGATCGTGGGGGCTGGGCCTCTCTCGGACCTCTTGGATAAACGCAACGCGATCGAAAATATTCCCTGGAACTGCGCTTTCTTAAGGGACGTCATGCCGTCCCCACTGAGATCGCGGCGCGAAGACTTTGGCTTCTTTGGGTCTTGTCAGGGAAAACAAAGGCCCAGCAAGAAAGAAGTTGATGCAATGTCGCCGGCGTCGAGACAAGGGTGCCGTCGGCGGCTTGCCCTTGCTCGTATCAGGCAGCGAACCCATTGGAAGAGGTGATTTGCCGAATATCGGCCTCAGCCAAATGTGTTTGGAAAGCGGACCGGCAGATTTCGGCCCGGAGTTGCCCGACAACAACGCGTCTCCGAAGGCGCCTTTGAGCGCTCACCGCATGTCACGGAAGAGGCGCGGTGCGACGCCGAAGCGACGCTGAAATGCCTCCGCGAGACGCGCGGGCGGAAGAGGCCGACCTGCGCCGCGACCGATTTCAGCGATAGCGATGGAAGGTGCGACGACCTATGCTGCCTCGACGGAGGTGATGGAGACCAACGGCGTTCGCATCGTGCCCACCGGGCGGAAGCGGATAGCCGGAAGGCCAGCGCGTATTGTCCTCTCCCGAGATGAAGTCAGCCGATGCGCTCGACCGCGTACTCGACGCGACCGCTCGCTACGGAGACAGCACCCACCAACGTGGTCGCCAACAGTTCGAGTATCCGAGGCGATGGCGGCATCGGGCCGGCGCCCAGGTCTATTCCAATGCCATTTCGGACTCTCCCGGTTCCGTTCGTCTTGACTTGCATCGGGCGGCGATTGCCGGCCCGTAAGACGCACGAACGGAAGAGGCGGCACGACTGCTTGATGTACTGCGATCTCTCCGCTCGGGACGATCGAACAAACCCAACCAAACCGAAAGGGAGCAATCCATGCCCAGCACGATCCGTCTGCACCGCGTCATTGCCGCCAAGCCGGAGAAGCTCTACCGTGCCTTCCTCGAACCGGACGCGGTGGCGAGTTGGCTTCCACCATACGGATTCACCTGCACCGTCCACGAGTTGGATGCGAAGGTCGGCGGCAATCACCGGATGTCGTTCCGGAATTTTACGACAGGCCACAGCCACTCCTTTGGCGGTAGCTTTCTGGAACTCGCTCCGAGCGAGCGCCTCGTCTACACCGACAGGTTCGACGACCCCAACCTGCCGGGCGAGATGAAGGTCACGGTGAACCTGAAGGCCGTGTCGGTCGGCACAGAGGTGAACATTGAGCAGCAGGGCGTGCCGGACTTGATCCCCGCCGAGGCCTGCTATCTCGGGTGGCAGGAATCTCTGCGCAAGCTCGCGAAACTCGTCGAGCCCGACATCAACCAGTAGGCACGGCTCGCATGCGACCCCTTCCTTAGCTGCGGACCCGCGCAGGATAGCGCGCGGTGAATGCGTGGGAATTGGATCGGACTTGGCCTAGAAACTGAAAGGACGAGCAATGGCGATTGCCAAGAACACAATATGCCTCTGGTACGACAAGGACGCCGAGGTCGCGGCCGGCTTTTACGCCGAGACTTTTCCTGACAGTTCGGTAGGCGCGGTTCACCGTGCTCCCAGCGACTACCCGTCAGGCAAGGCTGGCGACGTGCTGACGGTCGAATTCACGCTCGCCGGCATTCCCTGCCTCGGCCTCAATGGCGGACCTACGTTCAAGCACAACGAAGCCTTCTCGTTCCAGATTGCCACGGAGGACCAGGAGGAGACGGACCGTTACTGGAACGCCATCGTCGGCAATGGCGGCCAGGAAAGTGTGTGCGGCTGGTGCAAGGACAAATGGGGCATCTCCTGACAGATCACGCCACGCGTGCTGACTGAGGTGATGGCTGCTGGCGGCGACGAAGCAAAACGCGCGTTCGAGGCGATGATGGATATGAGGAAAATCGACGTTGCCGTAATCGAGGCGGCTCGGCGCGGCTGATGGTCCATGTCGACCCAGACCGTCGCTGTGTGATCGTTAGCGTCGGCGACTAGGCAATTGCCTCCCCCAGAGCCTTACGATCTCGTCACGGCGGACGTGAAGGCGCCGGACGAGTGGCAGTGCGATAACTCGCACCAGCCGACTGGATTCGGGCGACAATGGCTTCCGCATCGACTCGGACGCACATGACGAGCCCCGAGGTGCGATTGCGCTGCCGGGGACGGCCGATGAAGCGGAGGTACGCCGTGGGGGATGCACCCTCTCGCGCAGGACACGTCCGACGGAATCCTTCGCCTCAGGATTTCGAGCCAGTCGAAATCGCCCCGGAACCCGTGCGCCAGACTATGGCATCCACATCCATGCGGCTCCGGCGGCGGACGGCAGCGATGCAGGAAAGCTCACATAACCCGAAATGCCGTTATACTAGGATGAGGCCGCGCAGTATCTTCGGCGTTCGGATCGGGCTAACTTGCCCGGATGAGCGCACCTACATCTTTCCTGGGATTCCCTGAACGGCTGCCCGAAGGACGCAAACCCCAAGCGGTCATCTTCGGAGCGGGACATGGCACCACCTATCCGGGCAAGGACAGCAGCGGCTATGCCTCGGCTCCGGGTGCCATCCGTGAAGCTAGCTTGAGAGACATCGCATTCGTAGATCACTGGGATTTCGATCTCTGCGGCACACTTTTCGACGGCAAGCCAACCGGCTGCATCGATGCCGGGGACGTGCCGACGACCATGTATGACAATGAGCGCAATCGCGTCGGCATCGAAGCGCAGACGCGTGAGATCCTGGCCATGTCGGCGGTGCCGATCCTGATCGGTGGTGACGATTCCATCCCCATACCCTTCATCGCCGCCTTCGCGGATCACGGCCCGATCTGGATCCTGCAGATCGACGCCCATATCGACTGGCGTGATGAGGTGTACGGGGAACGCTTCGGCTACTCGAACCCTATGAGAAGGGCGAGCGAGATGCCGCATGTCGCGGGTATGGTGCAGGTCGGTCTCCGGAGCGTGGGCAGCGCACGCCTCGAAGAAATCGAAGCTGCCCGGAACTTTGGCAGCCGCTTCGTGACCGCGCGCGAGGTTCACTCTCAGGGGGTCGAAGCGGCTCTAAGGCACATCCCGGAAGGCGCTCGGGTCGTCATCACCCTCGACTGCGACGGACTGGATCCCAGCGTCATGCCGGGGGTAGCTGCCCGGACCCCTGGCGGCCTCACCTATACCCAGACGATCGATTTGATCGCGGGCGTCGGCAAACGAGCCCGGATCGCAGGATTCGATCTCGTCGAGTTCTTTCCTCGCAACGACATCAACGGCATCACAGCGCTGACGGCGGCCCGGCTGGTCGTGAATGCGATCGGAGCCATCGTCAGGCAGGATTGAATCCTGCTGATAGTCGTCCGGCGGGTACCGTTGCGCACAACGTTATCAAACAAGGTCAGATCCCGCGGGCGCCGAGATCGAGCAGAGCGATCACAGCTCCGGCGCCGAGCACCGCGATCTCTATCAGCCGAACTGCAACCATCCTGGCACCGGGCCTGGCCCGCGTATCGACCACCAGCACGATCGCCGTTGCCGATCCGGCGCTCAGGATCGTTAGGGCGACTACGGTGGCGAAGATGATCTCAAAGGGGTTCGTGTCCGATCTCCTCTCTTCTGGGGGAGCAGTGTCTCAGACCTAGCGGGGAGGGGATGAAATTGGCTAGCCGGCTTCGGGAGCACCTGAGGACTGTGGGGTTTTCGGTCTCGTCAGGAGGCATTCTATCCCCACTCCAGAAAGTCGAATCTGACCAGCGTGAAAAGCGCGGCATTCTGACGGCCTCGGTGTCCATCGGGTAGTTCTGCCCTCCCTTGCTCAAGATGCCCGCAGTTTCAGATTTCGGGTATTCCGCTACTCGATGAGCCGTCGGGGTGAGATCACGATATTCCCGTAGTGTTAGGTCGATGACCGCTTCTGGCGCACTCACGTCAGATGTGCTTCCTCCAAGGATTTGCTTCCAGGCAATGGTTGGCTACTGCCCGGTTTGACCCAAGGCGTTCGTTGCGGTGGGCTGGTCTCGACCGGCTGCATGGATCATCTTCACGGACGTATACGTCGGCTTGTCCTCGCGATCCTACAGGGCGAACTTTCGCGCGCCGGCCACGCACAGGATCATCGCCACGGTCACCATAAACATCACCGACGTGACTGGCTCGTGCAGAAGCGTGGCGGCCAGCGCAAGTCCGAAGAAGGGCTGCAGAAGCTGCAACTGGCCCACGGCAGCGATGCCGCCTTGCGCCAAGCCGCGATACCAGAACACAAAACCGATCAACATGCTGAACAGCGAGACGTAGGCCAGGCTGATCCAGGCGGGAGCCTCATCGCGAGAGCGTCGGCGGCATGTACAGGATGGCCAGCACGGCCATGATCGGCAGCGACAGAACCACACGAGATCACTTGCCAGCCACCCAACGTCCGGGCGAGCTTCGCACCCTCCGCACAGCCCAGGCCACACACGACGATCGCGGCTAGCATCAATGCATCGCCCCTCGGGGACGCCGCGAGTCCCTGCGAAACGGCAAAGCCCGTCACTACCGCGCTGCCGTGCACGGAGAACATCCAGAACGCAGACCCCTTCTGGGTCTCGCGGCAGTCGCTGGAGGCAGGTGGCCAAGACCTGAAGCCCGGCTGCGGATGGCTTCCGCCGTCATGGCTGCCCGAGGACGGCGTCAGGAAGGCGCTCCGCTCGCTCTCGCGTGCCGACGGTCCTGCGCTTGCCGACTGTGGCTCCCCGCTGGGCCTGCCGCCTCGGCCATCTCGTCAGGTTATCCGGTGACGGGCGGCTTCGCGCGCTCGGTGGTCAATTTCGATGCGGGGGCTGAAACCCCGGCCGCCGGCATCTACACTGCGATCGGCATCGCGCTTGCGACATTGCTCCTGACACCGTTTTTGGCCAACTTGCCGCAGGCCACCTTGGCTGCGACGATCATCGTCGCCGTCCTGTCCTTGGTTGACTTCTCCGCCATGCGCCGCGTCTGGACTTATTCGAAGTCCGATTTTTCAGCTATGGCGGCGACCATTCTCGGCACGCTGTTCCTTGGGGTAGAGATCGGGGTGGTGATGGGCGTGGCGCTGTCGCTGCTGTTGCACCTTTATCGTACATCGCGCCCACACATGGCCATTGTCGGCCAGGTGCCCGGCACCGAGCATTTCCGCAATGTCGAAAGACATCAGGTCATCACCTCGCCTGAGATCCTGTCGCTACGAGTCGATGAAAGCCTCTATTTCGCCAATGCTCGATACCTCGAGGACCGTGTCGCGGAACTCGTGGCCGAAAGACCTGAACTGAAGCACGTCGTCCTGATGTGCTCGGCCGTCAACGCCATCGATGCGTCCGCGCTCGAGAGTCTCGAAGAGATAAACCACCGCCTCATTGACACGGGCATTACCCTGCACCTGTCAGAAGTGAAGGGGCCGGTCATGGATCGCCTGAAGCACTGCGATTTCCTAAATGACCTAACCGGACGCGTCTTCCTTAGCCAGTACGAGGCGGTCGACCGACTCGCGCGCTGAAAGAGTCCTGGTTCCAGACTTGCGCATTGCATGAGAAGATAACTCATTCATCTAACGCTACTGGTATCATCAGCGGGATAATGGCTCCGCAAAGTGCCACTTCCGTGGCCTTAAGCATTGAGGAAATCACAAAGGGACCGAATAGTATTGCGCCCTCGCGAGGGAAACCTCTTACGAAGGCGCAGGACCCTTCGGTGACCTCCACGGTCCTGTCAGCCGGTGCGGGGGCACTTGCTTGGGGCGAGGTCGCGGGCTGGCCCGGAGCCTCTGTGGCCGCCAAGGATGCGGAGGCCGCCATCCCCAGGAGCACGGTGCGTCTTAGGCAAGATACACCGGCCCCGGGCAAACCGGGACCGGCGGATCGCAGCGCGCGAAATCCTCCAGCGGATTGAAGTGTCACAGAATGGCAATCCGCGACCACCGACCTAGAGCATGATCCCTAAAAATGGATGCCGGTTCCCGGAGAAGATCATGCTCAAAAAAGAGATAGATTATGATGCCGATTCGGCGAAACGGCACCACGACTAGCGACGGCTACTTTGCTTCCAGGCTAGCCTTCCATGCGCAGATACCGATGAAGTCATCGGCTGCAACTTGATCATTCTTGACGAGTTGGCTTTCCTTGTCGCGACACACGACCGTGTAATCCGCGTATCCCGCCATATCGACGAGGATCTGATCCCAATGGCGGTACTGTACCGTGTGGCCCTCACCGGGATAGACGGTGGCTTTCGCTACATTCGGGAGCGCTGCCTCCCACTGCTTCATCTCTTCAACGGTAACCGCCTTGTCGGTCTCTCCGTAGTAGAGATAGGCGGGAGCGGTGATCTTCGACGCATCGACGACTGCATCGGGGCTGCAGGGCAGCAATCTCTCATGCGTAAGCGCAGCCGGGTCCCCTAGCTGCCCGCCGACATAGAAGGACCGCGTTGCGTCGGCATATGCTCGTGTCTGCCAGCCCGGGATGACCAGGACCGGCGATCCCGGCACTCCCCACCAGTCCTTCGGATTGTGGGTGTACTTCGTGTTTCGCTCGTTCACTTGCTCAATGGTCTCTGAGCAATTCGGAGCTGTGCGCGTGGGCAGCGTGCGTGAAACCGCGGCGCCGAGATGGAGGGAAATCACCCGATCTGGCGCGGCAGCCGCCACTTGCGCGGCGTAGGCGCCGCCACCGGAGATCGCCATGATGACGAACTTGTCTACGCCGAGATGGTCAAGGACGGCGAGAGCTTCGCGGGTGTAATCGGCGTAGCCAAGTTCCGCATTGAACTCGGATTCGCCGAAACCGTTACGCTCGACAGAGATCGCACGAAGCCCCAGCGCCTCGCGCGAGGTGCGCGCGAATTCCGTGAGTTGAAAGGCTTCCAGGCTGGTGCCCTGACCACCGACAAACAGAACCGCACGCCCTTCTTTGGGACCCTCATCGATGTAGTAGGATGTGCGCCCGTCCCTTGTGAGTGCGTGAACCTCCGCGCCGATGTGATCGAACGTTTCCTGCAGATCGATCGAATCCGCGCTCTTTGACGGCATGTTCCCTGCATAAGCAGCACCGGCGCTTACGAGGCTCAATGCGGCCAGTGCCGCGGTGAATACCCTAGTCATTATTCCTCCACATAAGGTGTGCGGCGAACCACCGCGGGAGCGAATCTAGGTTGAAGCGCGCGTTCGCACGCTGCACCATACGAAACGATCCATGCAGTTTCCGCAATTGAGTCTGCTCTTTTCCCCTTCGGATGAAGTCGTAGACATTACCCTTCTGGTCCTGCCGGAAGTGTCGCTCCTGTCGCTGGCTGGCACCTTGGAACCGCTTAGGGCGGCCAACCGGGCAAGCGGAAGGAATCTGTTCCGCTGGAAACTGGTCAGCCCTGACGGGGAGCCGGTAACGACCTCCAGCGGCGTGCCGCTTGGGGTACAGGATGGCCTCGATCCATCAAAAGTCGATGGTGCTCTCATCGTGCTCGCCGCATTCAATGTGGATCGATATCTGGACTCAGACTTGCTGGGACGGCTGAGGAGAATTGCAAAGAAAGGGGTTCCCATAGGCGCCGTCGAAGCAGGGTCATGGGTCTTGGCATGGGCCGGATTGCTGGATGGACGAAGTGCCACGACACATTGGGAAGATCTTGACCGGTTTGCCGCAGCCTTTCCCGAGATTGCCGTGAAACCCGACCGGTTTGTAATAGATGGCAACCGGTTCACCACTGGCGGCGCCTCGCCGGCGCTCGACATGGCGCTCTATCTGATCCGGAAGAGACACGGCTATTCACTCGCTCTCGAAGTGGCATCGATCTTCATTTACGAGGAAGTGCGAACAGCGGCCGACCCGCAGCGAATGCTGTCGCTCGGAACAATGACGTGGCAGGAACCGCGTTTGTCCGAGGCCATCAAGATCATGGAAGCAAACATAGAAGAGCCTCTGTCCATCAGGGAGATTGCGAAGAGGGTCGGCCTGAAGGAACGAATGCTGGAACTGCTATTCAAGAAGGTGGTCGGCGTGTCGCCACGCACATGCTATCTGAACATGCGCCTGAAGACAGGACGGCGGCTGGTGCTCGACACCAGACAGTCGATCACCGAGATCGCAGCACAGACGGGTTTTAGCTCTGCTTCGTCCTTCGCCAGACAGTTCAAGACAATCTTTGGCGTGAGCCCTGTCTCGGCGCGCAAGAGAACCAGCCCTCTGTAGGCAACGTCGCCACCATGTCGGCGGCACGTGGAGCGATTGCCTCCTTGTTGCCGAGCGGGGGGGTGAGGGCAAAGATTAGAACTTGGCCCAGGCGCAGCTTGCGACTTTTCTGGAACACGGCAGCGCGGGATTGCCTCGCCAGTGGTGCAGGCGCTTGATAGCGGCTGAAACCAAGTCTCAGGGATTAGTCGATCGTCGGTAATGAGGGGGCGCCCCCCGTGCGACATCCATTTAGAGGGGCGGCCAAGAACAAGCAGGGCGATCACTGGTCCTGCGGCGAACCTGTCGGCGTGTGTCACTCAAGGTTGCATTCAGAGTTGTCGGGGGGCAGCTTCCCACCCGAAGCCGACTTACGTCTGCCAGATGTGAGCGGCAGCTATGCGCCGCACGTCGGCCGTGGGATCAGCTTTGCCGCTTCCTGAAAGCTGACATCGCCGCCGCCACGCTGGAAGTCGTGGGAGCAGTCAATCGAACACCCTACATCGTTGTCCGTTACGCCCGTTTGACCGTACGTTTGCAGAAAAGCTTCCAGCGCCGCGTGGGTGCCCGAATATCTTCGGGAGCGAGACTCACATCAGTTGCGGCCATCCGATTGCCCACTCAGCAGCCGCGCCTCCCATATGCCGATGTGCACGGCGTCGGCAACGAGTTCAAGGATCTCCCGTCTGACCGTCTCCAGGGCGAAGGTCGCCGGCCGCTCCGCCATTTCGCAGATGTAGAGGGTGCGCGAGAGTTCGGGCTCTACGATGGGCCTGAAATGCAAGGCGCCGCTCTCAAGATGCTCCTGCATGAACAACTTGGTACCAATCACGCAGCCGAGACCGGCGAGCAACGAACCGCTAATCGCCTGCACGGAGTTCATCTGCAACTTGGCTTTGGCCTCTATCTTCTTGAGCAGGCCAACATCGTCCATGATGGCGCGCGCCGAGACGCCCTGCCGCAACAATATGATCGGCAGTTCGAGCAGGTCGCGGAACGGGATCGGATCGCCGGTATCGCCAATTATCTCCTTTTTGCCGACACAGACCATGCGCTCTTCCAGAACCGCCTCCGTCTTCAGGCGCGGATCGACCGGCGGATTATAGACCAGCGCGAGATCGACCTCGGACGCCATGAGATGCATCAGGGTCGAGCCGGAAAGGCTCTCCGTCAAGGAAAGCCTCAGCTTCGGATAGTCTGCGAGCACTTTTTTGGCGAGAGAGACGCCAATCGCCTTGACCGCCGAATAGGCCATGCCGACCGATACCTCCCCGGAAATCTCACCGCCCGCCTGGCGGATATCCCTCTCGGCCGCCGCCATCGCCCTGAGTATCGCCTTTGCATGCACGTAGAGCCGCTCGCCGGCGGCCGTCGGCTGCATCCCGCGGGGCTTGCGCGCAAATAGGGCGCTGCCGAACTCGGCTTCCATGTTCGACATATGGTGACTGAGCGCCGAGGCGGCGATACGCGTTGTCTCGGCGGCGCCCGACAGTGTGCCATGCTCGTAGATGGCAACGAAGTAGCGGAGTTGGCGGGTTTCCATGTTTCTATTTTCCAGAAGCTCTGGTTAGAAACATTATAATTTCACGACATATCGGGCAACGCTATCCTTTTCCGTCGAGACTGGGGCAGCGAGGAGCCCGAACACGCGGATGGATAGACAGTTCAAACCCTTGGCGGGGATTCGCGTGGTTGAGATGAGCCACATGATCATGGGTCCATCCTGCGGCATGTTCCTGGGTTTCCTCGGCGCCGAGGTCATCAAGGTCGAGCCACCGGAGGGCGACAAGACCCGCAAGCTTTCCGGTATGGGACGGCCGATGTTCCCGCTCTTCAACCGCGGCAAGAAATCCGTCCAACTCGATCTGGAGACGGAATGCGGGCGGGAGGCGCTTCACAAGCTTTTGGGAACGGCCGACGTGTTCGTGGAAAACTTTCGCGACGCTTCGCTGTCCAGGATGGGAGCCGACCTGGAGCGGCTGCGGATCGACTATCCCGGTCTGATCCTGGCCTCGCACAAGGGCTTCCTGCAAGGGCCATACCAAGAGCGCACCGCGCTCGACGAGGTCGTGCAGATGATGACCGGTCTCGCCTACATGACCGGGCCGAGCGGACGGCCGCTGCGCGTCGGTTCTTCTGCGAACGACATCATGGGCGGGCTTTTCGGCGCCTTTTCGGTTCTTGCCGCACTGCTGGAGCGCCAAGAGACCGGCAAGGGGCGAAACATCCGCATTGGTCTTTTCGAGAACTGCCTACTTCTGGTTGCGCAGCATATGGTGCAGTTCGAACTGGAGGGGAGGAATCCGCCGCCGATGCCGGAACGGGATTTTTCCTGGCCGGTCTACGACATCTTCAATACCGCAGACCGCCGGCAAATCTTCGTCGGCGCCGTGACGGAAGGCCAGTGGGCCGCCATGTGCAAGCTTCTGGAACTCGACGCGCTACTCTCCGACCCGCGCCTCCTGACTCGCATGGATCAGATCGAAGCCCGCGACTGGACGGTTCCAATTATCGAGAAGGCGATCGCCGGCCGCGAGGCCGATGGCCTTCTGAAGGCGTTCGAGGCGCTGGGCATTCCCTATTCGCCAATCTCCAAGCCGAGCGACATGTATAGCGACCCGCATGTCATGCGTCCAGGCGGGCTGGCGACATCGCGAATGCCGGATGGAGCGACGTTCCGCGCTCCTTCGCTGCCCTTCGAGATCGATGGCGTGATGCTGGCCGGCGGTGGAGACCTGCCGGCGGTCGGAGAGGACACCGACGCGGTTCTGAGCGAACTGGGTCTTGACCAGCGAGAGATCGCGGCTGCCCGTGGTGCACCAAAAGCGGAGGCGGCATGACGGGCGTCTTGGACATCTATCCTGCCGGCAGAATCACCCTGCGCGAGGTCGGGCTTCGCGATGGACTGCAACTGGTCAAGAACTTCCCGTCGACCCAAGCCAAGCAGGAATGGATCCGGTGCGAATATGCGGCCGGCATGCGTCATTTCGAGGTCGGTTCATTCCTGCCGGCCTCCCGGATGCCGCAGTTCGCCGATGTGCGGGAGATGATCGAAACTGTCGAGGCGCTGCCAAGCGCCTTCAGCATGGCTTTGGCGCTGAACGAGCGCGGCGCAGCGGACGCGCTCGCAACGGGCGTCAACGAGATCGTCTGCGTTGTTTCGGCCACCGAGGAGCATAGCCAGGCCAATGCGCGCCGTACCCGTGCGGAGGCGGTCGACCTGGTGCGTACGGTCGCGCGGATGCGGGACGGATCCGGTCGTCGCCCGCTCATCAATGCCGGCATCGCGATGGCGTTCGGCTGCTCGATCGCTGGCGCGGTCGCCCCCGCGCAGGTCATCGCGCTGGCGGAACAATGCCTCGAAGCCGGAGCCGATATCGTCGGCATCGCCGACACGGTCGGGTTTGCCGGTCCGCGGCAGGTCGGCGAGCTGGCAGGTGCAATGACGCGGCTTTGCGACGCCCGTCCCTACATCGTCCACCTTCACGACACGCGCGGCATGGGGATCGCCAATGCCTCGACCGCGCTCGACGCGGGTGCGCGCGTGCTGGACGGCTCGCTCGGCGGCTTGGGTGGATGTCCGTTCGCGCCCGGGGCGACCGGCAACGTCGTCATGGAGGATCTCGTCTATCTCTGCGAGACGAAAGGCTTCCGCACGGGCATCGATCTTGATGCGTTGACTGCGGTCCGCGAGATCCCGGCGGCGGAAATGCCACAAGAACAGCTTTTCGGTGCCGTAGCGCGCGCGGGGCCTCCGCGAACGATCGTATGGCGCAGCTGACGGGCGGAAACCGGCGGCAATAACAATTCACAGCAAGCCCAGGGAGGAGACGATGGCAAAACTAGGAAAGGGACTGGCCGCGCTTGCGCTGTCCACGTCCTTCGTCACGATTGCGCAGGCCGCCGAGACAATGCGCTGCAGCCACCAGTTGCCGCCGGCGCACCATATCGCCGTTGTCGTCGACAAATGGGCGGCTGAAGTCGAGAAGCTCTCGGAAGACGAAATCGATGTTCAGATCTTCGGCGCCGACAGCCTGGTCAAGGCCAATGACAACATCCTGGCGGTGGCCAAGGGTGACATCGAATGCGCCTTTTCTCTCAATTTCCAATGGGGCAAGACGCTGCCGCTGATGAATGTCACGGTTGGCCCCTACACGATGTCGTCGATCGAGGCCTGGAAGAAGTGGCCGACGTCCGAAGCCGCCGCATTCCTTGAGGAGAAGCTGGCGGAAAAGGGCATCAAGAACATTGCCTGGATGTTCCAGACCAATACCAGCGTCTTCACCTCGAAGGGCAAGCCGCTGACCAAACCGGAGGATTTCCAGGGCCTGAAGATGCGTGGCATCGGCCCTGCCTTCGACCGTGGCCTGGTCGCCATGGGGGCCACCACGGTGTCGATGCCGGGCAGCGAAGTTTACCAGGCGCTCGCTACCGGCGTCATCGACGCGGCGATCACCGACGTGGCGGCCGCCTATTCGCGAAAATATTACGAAGTGCAGGACCACATGACCGTGGTTCCGGTACTCGCGGCCTATCTGCACGGCTACGTCAACCCGGCCTGGTACGACGGCCTGAGCGACAAGTCCAAGGCGGCGCTGAAGCAGGCGGGCGAAGCAGCCGCCGGCTGGGCGCTGGAAGCCTCGATCGAAGCCAGCGCCCACGCACCCGACCAGCTTCGCGAAAAGGGCGTGACGGTGCACATCGCCACCGATGAGGAGAATGCTGCGTTCCAGGCGGCGATGCAGCCCTCCTTCGCCGAAGGCTTTGCCGAAGAGTCCGGCGAGGACGGCAAGAAGCTGCTCGAACTGATCAAAAAGATCAAATAGGCGGGCGAAATGGCTGGGGTGGTCGAAGCAGGGGAGGGGCCGGCGGCCGCCGCCTCCCGTCTCGAACGTATCGCAGGAGCGATCTCCTGGATTTCTGGAGTGATTGCGGCCCTGCTGATTGTTATCGTCCTCGCGATCACGGCGCTTAGCGTCTTCAAGCGCTATGTTCTCGGCCACTCGCTGCTCGGCGTTGATGAAGCCACTGGTTTCCTCGTCGTGGCGATCGTCATGGCAGGCGCCGCGGAGGCCTACAGGCGCGGCGACCATATCGGCATCGACCTCCTTCTGGAGAATGTCGGCTCCCGGACGCGATGGCTGCTGGATCTGTGGGCCGACATCGCCGTTCTCGTGTTTTCGGTGCTGCTGCTGGTCACCGCCTGGCATACGGTCGCCTTCTCCCGCCAGTTCGGCGCGTATTCCTCCGGCTATCTCGAGTTGCCGATGTGGATTCCCCAATCCACCATGCTGCTCGGCGCGGCGCTGCTCGGTCTGGTGTCGCTCGCCAAGATTATCGGCCGCATGGCCGGGAGCGGGCGATGACCATCTTCCTCGTCCTGTCTCTGCTGCTCGTCTTGCTGCTGACCGGGATGCCGATTTTTGCGGCGCTCGGCCTCGCTTCCCTCGTCGTGCTCGCGGTCTTCGAAGGCAGCATCTACAGCATGGCCGACACGGTCTTCGCCAGCCTCAACAACCCGCTTTTGGCGACCATCCCGATGTTCGCCTTCATGGCCTATGTGATGATCAAGGCGAAGGTCGTCGACGACCTCTTCGACATGGCCAACAAGCTGGTCGGCCATGTGAAGGGCGGGCTCGGCTTCGCAACGATCCTGTCCTGCACCATCTTTGCCACCATTTCGGGATCGTCGGTGGCGACGGCGCTGACCATCGGCTCCACGGCCATTCCGCAGATGCAGCGCTTCGGCTATCGGCCGCGTGACACCTACGGGATCATCGCCGCCGGCGGCACCCTCGGCATCCTGATCCCGCCGTCCGGGCCGATGATCCTTTATGCCATCGTCACCAATGCCTCGATCGGCGCCCTGTTCATCGCCGGTTTCCTGCCCGGATTGGTGATGGCCGCCATCTTCGCCGCCTTCAGCTGGTTTCAGGCCAGGAAACGCAAGGATCTGATATCGCCTGAATGGCCGGGCACCGCTGCTGTCGCGCGCGCCTTCTTGAACTCGATCTGGGCTGTCATGATGCCGCCCATCATTCTCGGCGGCATCTATTTTGGCATTTTCACCGCGGCGGAGGCCGCGGCGATCGGTGCCGTTTACGCGCTGCTGGTCGCGCTGCTGGTCTATCGCAATCTCAGCCTTCGCGATCTCCTGGACTGTTCGATCGAGACGATGCGCACGAGCGCGATGCTGTTCATGATCATCGCCGCCGCGGGCATGTTCGGCCATGCGGTGACGATCATCCGCCTTCCTGCCGAGATCATCGAAAGCGTGACCGCCCTTGGGCTGTCGCAGACCGGCTTCATCCTGGTCGTCATGTTCGCGATCTTCATCCTGGGCATGTTTTTGGAGACCATCGCGATCATCCTGATCACCACACCGATCATCCTGCCGGCACTTTTGGCGTTGGACATCAACCTGATCTGGTACGGCGTCATGCTGATGATCAATCTGGAACTCGCTCTGATCACGCCGCCGGTGGGCATGAACCTGTTCGTCATCAAAGGGATAACCAACGCCCCGCTCAGCGAGGTGGTCCGGGGCGCACTGCCCTACGTGCTCCTGCTGATCGCAGGACTGTTTATAGTCTGGGCATTTCCCCAGCTCTCGCTCTGGCTGCCGCAGTCGGCGGGTTTTGGGCGATGACGCTGTGAGGAATCCACACTCAGCAGCAACAACGGTCGCCCGGTCCGGGAGTGCCTTTGCTACAGACTACACTTTGAGGATCTGGGGAGACGCTCAGTGCCTCGCTATCCTTGGCGCGTTCGGAGCAGATCGATGATCGAGTTGCCGAGTGCGCGTTGGAAGCGGTAGTCCAGAGGATCTATTTCCCGTTTTTGCTGCGCCAAGTCTCGTACTTCGCCTGATTTTCTTGCTTGGTGCAGGGATAGAGCCCGATGATCGAAGCCCCAGCCTCAATCTCCTCGAGTACGAACTCCTCGAAGGCTTCCATGCCGCTGCATTCGTCGGCAATCTCATCGACCAGGTGCACGGGAATGACCATCACGCCGTCCCGATCGCCGACAAGCACATCACCGGGAAAGACCGCGACGTCGCCGCACGAGATCGGACAGTTGATCTCGATCGCTTCGTGAAGCGTCAGATTCGTGGGCGCGGACGGCTTGGCGTAATAGGCAGGCATGTCCAGCGCGGCGATCCCCTCGGCGTCGCGAAACCCGCCGTCGGAGACAACGCCAGCCGCGCCGCGAAGCGCAAGCCGCGTGAGCAGGATCGAACCGGCCGTTGCGGCTCGTGCATCCTTGCGCGCGTCCATCACCAAAACATGGCCGGGCGGGCAAGTCTCCATCGCCACCCGCTGCGGGTGATCCGGATTGCGGAAAACGGTGATCGGATTGCGATCTTCGCGTGCCGGGATATACCGCAGGGTGAACGCCTGGCCCACCATGGTCTCCGTCTTGGGGGAGACGGGCACGACGCCCTGAATGTACTGGTTGCGCAAGCCTCGCTTGAACAGCGCCGTCGCGATGGACGCCGTCGAAATCATCTTCAGCTTCGTACGTGTCTCGTCGGAAAGAACGTCGTCTGACATCGTGACCTCAGAAGATGTCCGGCTCGCCCGCGGTGCGGCCGAAGTCGGTTTTCAGGAAATCGAAATCGCAGCCCTGGTCCGCCTGGGTGACGTGGCGGGCGAACATGTAGCCGTAGCCGCGCTCGTAGCGCGCAGGCGGTGCGGTCCACAGGGCCCGGCGACGGGCGAGTTCGTCTTCGGCGACCAGCATATCCAGCCTGCGGTTCGGCAAATCGAGCCGCACCAAATCGCCGGTCCGCAGCAGAGCGAGAGGACCGCCAACGTAGCTTTCCGGTGCCACATGCAGCACGCAGGCACCGTAGGAAGTGCCGGACATTCGCGCGTCGGAAATCCGAAGCATGTCGCGGTAGCCCTTCTTGATCAGCGCCTTCGGGATCGGCAGCATGCCCCATTCCGGAAAACCAGGCCCTCCTTGAGGACCCGCGTTGCGCAGCACGAGAACGTGGTCGGGCGTCACGTCGAGGTTCTCGTCGTCGATCGCCGCCTTCATCTCTGGATAGCTATCGAAGACCAGTGCCGGCCCCTCATGGAGATAGAAGCGCGGGTCGCATGCCGCAGGCTTGATAACCGCCCCGTCTGGGCAGAGATTGCCGCGCAGCACCGCCAGCGAGCCCTCGTGATAGACGGGGTTGGAAAGCGGCCGGATCACGTCGTCGTTGTAGACCTTCGCACTCTCGATATTCTCGCCCATCGTCCGGCCGGTGACCGTCATGACCGAAAGGTCGAGGCGATCCGCGAGTTGCTTCATCAGCGCCCGCAGCCCGCCCGCATAATAGAAGTCCTCCATCAGGTAGTCTTTGCCGGCGGGGCGCACATTGGCGATCAGCGGCGTTACGCGGCCGAGCGCGTCGAACTCGTCAAGCGTCAGGTCGACGCCCGCGCGGCGTGCCATCGCAATGAGATGCACCACAGCGTTGGTCGAGCACCCCGTAGCCATCGCCACAACGGCCGCATTGCGGCAGGTCGCCTGGGTGACGATCTTGTCAGGCGTCAATTCCTCCCACACCATTTCGACGATGCGCCGGCCGCAGTCAGCGCCCATGCGCTGATGGTTAGAGTCCACTGCCGGGATCGAAGACGCGCCAGGCAGCGTCAGGCCCATCGCGTCGGCGATCGCCGTCATGGTTGAGGCTGTTCCCATGGTCATGCAGGTGCCGGCCGAGCGCGCGATGCCGCCCTGGATGCCCAGCCACTCCTCATCGGAGATGTTGCCGGCGCGGCGCTCGTCCCAGTACTTCCAGGCATCCGATCCAGAGCCGAGAAACTTTCCAGCAAAGTTTCCACGCAACATCGGCCCCGCCGGCAGATAGATCATCGGCACGCCCGCGCTCAGTGCACCCATCACCAGCCCTGGCGTGGTCTTGTCGCATCCGCCCATCAGCACCACGCCATCGAGCGGGTGCGAGCGGATCATCTCCTCGGTCTCGATCGCCAGTAGGTTGCGGTAGAGCATCGATGTCGGCTTGGTGAAGCTCTCGTCGACCGACAGCGCCGGCATTTCGACCCCAAAGCCGCCGGCCTGGGCGACGCCGCGCTTCACGTCCTGTACCCGCTCGCGGAAATGCGAATGGCAGCTGTTCAATTCGGACCAGGTGTTGAGAACACCGATGATCGGCTTGTTGCGGAAGTCCTCTTCCGAATAGCCGAGTTGCATCATGCGAGAGCGATGGCCGAAGCTCCGCAGGTCGTCAGGTGCGAACCAGCGTGCCGAACGCAGATCGTTTGCGGTCTTTCGAGCGCGGCTCATTCCTTCATTCCCCATTTGCGGATGGTTCGGCGCTCGATGGTCTGGAAGACGAGATTCTCCACGGTCAGACCAATGGCGATGACCGTCAGCAAGCCCGCGAACACGGCCGGAATGTCGAGCAGATTGCGGTTCTCGAAGATGAACCAGCCGAGACCGCCTTGGCCGGACGAGACACCGAACACCAGCTCCGCGGCAATCAAGGTGCGCCAGGCAAATGCCCAACCGATCTTGAGACCGGTCAGGATCGACGGAAATGCAGCGGGGATCAGGATGCGCGTCACATAGGAAAAGCCGGTCAGCCCATAGTTTGCCCCGACCATCCGCAGCGTGCGCGACACGCCGAGGAAACCGGAGTGGGTGTTGAGGGCAACCGCCCAAAGAACTGAGTGAACCAGCACGAAGACAAGGCTGGGCGTTCCCAGGCCAAACCAAATCAACGCGAGCGGCAGCAGCGAGATGGCCGGCAGCGGATTGAACATTGCGGTCATCGTCTCGAGGAAGTCGGTGCCGATGCGGGTGTTGATCGCTAGTACGGTCAGCAGCGCCGCAAGCAGTGTGCCGGCGGCGTAGCCCATCAGAAGAACCTTCAGCGTCGTGCCGATGCGGGCCGGCAGAGTCCCATCGGCGAAGCGGTCGATCAGCGTGGTGATCGTGTCGCTGAGGGTAGGAAACAGCAGCGGATTGTCGAGGTAGACGGCATATGTCTGCCAGAGCACCGCCAGAATAAGGATGATCAGTGTCTTGCGGACGGCTCCGATGCCCCAGACAAGTTCTGCTGTGCTGAGTTTCTGCTCCACGGGAGCCAAGTTGGCGTGAGCCGGGCGGCTGCCGATGTCGCCGTCGGACAAGATGATCTGGGGCTTGGCTATCAAAGCTTCCTTTGGTTTCATGACGTGGCCCCGGACCTGACTTGCTCTGAGAAGAGAAGATTGTGGATCTCGCGTTCCAGATCGGCTGCGCTGCCGTCGCCCATGGAGGCCCGGTCAACGTTCACCACCTCCGCTTTCACCCGGCCTGGATGCGGCGACAGGAGCAGGATCCGATTGGAGATCTTGATCGCCTCGGCAATGGAATGGGTGACGAAGATGACCGTGAATTTCGTGTCATCCCACAGTTGCAGAAGTTCGTCCTGCATCTGACGACGCGTCAATGCGTCCAGGGCGGCGAATGGTTCGTCCATGAGCAGGATGTCGGGCTGCATGGCCATGCCTCGGGCTATGGCAACGCGCTGCTTCATGCCCCCCGAGAGCGTGTGCGGATAGCTGTCGATCGCGCGCGTCAATTTCACCTTGTCGATGTAGGCGCGGGCTATGTCGCTGGCTTGCTTCTGGGAGAGCTTGCGCGCGACGACCAGCGGAAACATCACGTTCTGAAGCACGGTCTTCCAGGGCATCAATTGGTCGAATTCCTGGAAGACCATCATCCGATCCGGGCCGGGCTTGGTGACCGGCCGCCCGTTGATGCAGATCGAACCAGCGGCGGGTTTCATGTACCCGCCAACGCCCTTCAGCAGCGTCGACTTCCCGCACCCCGACGGCCCGAGGAGGACGAAGCGATCGGATCTCGCCACGTTGAAGGAGACGTCTTCCGTCGCCGTCACGAGCAGGCTGGGAGTCTTGTAGCGCAACGTGACGTTATCGACCGTCAGAAGCGGTGACCTTGCACCGCCCGGCCCACGCATCGTGCCAGATACTGCAGTTTCGGACATCTTGATTGCTTCGTGCTGGCTGACATGGCGTTCAAAGGCCGGCCAGGACATTGCGGATCCTCGCCTGCACAAAGACACGTCAGTTGCCATTGAGGTCCGCGGAGTCTGCCAGGTAGTAGTCTGTCCAGGCAGAGGGCATCGCTTTCAAGGTGCCGATCTTGTGCAGGTGAGTAGCGAACTTCATCGTCCCCTGGGGGTCGGTTCGGTAGTCATCAAGGAATCCTGGCTCGTTGATGATCGCCATAAGATCATCGACTGAGGTCTTGTCACCCGAAACCTTCTTGTAGGATTCAAGCGCTGCCTTCGGGTCCTTCTTGATCATCCCCACGGCTTCCTTGGTGGCGTCGCGGAGCGCTTTAACCAGAGTCGGATTCTTTTCAGCAAAATCCGTGGTCGTAAAGAAGGTCGCTTGGGTCAGCCCCCCGCCGAGGATCTCCCGGGAGTCGGTAACCCTGTGCACGCCAGGCTGCTTCAACTCGATGTACTGAAAGGGCGGAGCCGAGAAATGACTCTTGACCTCGTGGTTAGGGTTGGCGATGGCCGCGACCGCGTCCGGATGGCCGAGTTGCACCGTATTGGCATCGAACTTCTTGACCTGATCCTCGCCATACTTGGCTGCGGCGGCCATCTGCAGAAGGATCGCCTGGGTCGAAACGCCTACGGTTGGAACGGCGATCTTGTCGTTCGGACCAATATCATCAAGCGATTTGATGCGCGGGTCATTGGACACCATGATCACCGGTTGCGCCGAGCTCGGAATGATGCCCTTCACGCGGCCTTTGGTGCGGTCCCACAGAAGCAGCAAATTGCCGGTTCCAGTATTCACAACGTCGACGTTCCCGGCGAGCAGGGCATCGGTTTGGGCGCCGCCACCCGAGAACGCGCGCCACTCCACAGTGAGCCCCTTCAGCCCCGCAGCCTCGGCCTGCTTCTCCACAAGCTTTTGCGTCTCCATGACATGGCTGGCCAGATACAGGATGCCGGGCTGGCGAGTAATCAAGAGCGTTGTCTTCTCATCCGCCGGTGCCGCAGCGGATAGCCCGATGAGGGCCGCGAGGGCGGTGAGCCCAAGTGTCAATTTCCGCATAAAATCCTCCTCCCGGAATTGAATGGCAGAACAGTCGCCTTCGAAAGCGACGATGCCACAGATACACTAAAACATCAGTGCATCAAAATTATTTTCGGTGTAACGGTGTCTCACGGCCGCAGGAGCGATGGATGTTGATCAAAGATGGTGTTGCGCAACTCGACCGTTCCCGACAGGTCGCGGTGCAGGTCTACGACATTCTCAAGGACAGGATATTGTCCGTCGCGCTGGAGCCGGGTGTGGTGCTTTCACGCGCCGCTCTGCAGCAAGAGTTCGGCGTCAGCCAGACGCCGGTACGCGATGCCCTGTTGCGGCTTCAAGAGGACGGCTTGGTCGACATATACCCTCAATATGCCACCAGAGTGTCTAGGATCGATGTAGAGCATGCGCGGCAAGCTCAGTTTCTGCGGTTATCCGTAGAGATCGAAGCCGTGCGACGGCTTGCTGCTGACACGCCAGTTGAAACTGCGGCGGCCCTGGCTTCCATTCTGGAACAGCAGCAGCAGGTGGCTCATCCGTCCACTTACGATCAGTTCGATGTTCTGGACCGAGAATTTCATCGTGTGCTCTATGAGCGCACCAACAATCCGCTTGCATGGAAGGTGGTCCGCCGACAGAGCGTCCATCTGGATCGCTTGCGCCGCCTCAACCTCCCCATGCCCGGCAAGCTGCAGTCGTTGCTTGAAGATCACCGCGATATCCTGAAAGCGATCGGTCGGGGTGATTCGGATGGCGCTGCTGCCGCGCTCCGCAAGCATCTATCCGGAACGCTTTCTATGATCGGTGCCATCCGTGAACGATTCCCGAACTACATCGTGCAGTCCGAGTAGCTGGTTCGGCGAGACACAACGTACCGATCCGAAAAGCGATCGCGGGGCGTAGCAGGGATGAATGCGCGATCGCCATTGTTGGGCGTCCATTCAGCGAGTCGGATCGTTTTGCCCTGGTTGAGCTAATCTGCATTCTGAAGGCAGAGCTCGCAGAGAAAGACCAATTCGGAAGTGGCCTGGCCCATTCTGCGACATGCAGAGATTGTGAGCGGATGACCGCTTAGTACCGCCACCGCACCTGACGAATCCAGCCCGCGTTCCAGCAGCAGCGGGAAGAAGTGGTAGAGCGACCAGAAGGCGAAAGCATAGGAGACCCACGCAAGCATCAGGCCCCAGTAATCGGGCCTTCGCATGGCCGCGGCAACGGCGGTGCGTCCGACAGCAGGGGATGGTTTACCCGGTTCGGCGGAACGCATGGGAGCATCGCGGGAGGCGTCAATGGCGACGAAGTAGAGGCCTCCGCAGACGAACGTGTTGACGGCCGCCATGACGAGCAGCACGCCCCGCCAGCCTTGCGTCTCGATCAACTGCTGGATGATCGGGATGAAGACCGTGCTCGCGAAACCGCTCCACAGCGTCAGCGCCGTGATTCCCTCGCGGGCGTTTAGTGGCCCGACGCGGCGGGCGATGACCGCGAAGGCAGTGTCGCGGCCTGCATGCAGCCCAGGACCGCGAGCACGACGTAGAATGCCGCGAGCCCTTCGACCTGCGACCATGCGACGAGCGGCACGCCCGCGAGAATGGATGCGCCGGGCCGGACATCAGGACACGCCCGTGGCCGCGGTCGATCGCGGCGCCAAGGGGATAGGCCGCGAGGCCCGCCAGCAGCATGCCGACCGTCGCCGCGCTGTAGAGTGTGGGCTTCGACCAGCCGAGATCGGTCCGCATCGCATGCGGCATCCTCACGGGATGGCAAATTCAATTTCGATGATCTTCGAAATAAGCTTCGTTGAACCCGCTGTTCAATCGGCAGCGCTGCGGCTCAGGGCGCCGGGACGACTATCTCTCCCTCCTCCTTCGTGAAGGGACCGATATTGGGGTTCGGCAGGATGTTGAGCACGGCTTCCGAGGGACGGCAGAGCTTTGTGCCCAACGGCGTTACGACGATGGGGCGGTTGATGAGGATCGGGTGCGCCAGCATGAAGTCGATCAACTCGTCGTCGCTCCATTTCGGGTCGCCGAGACCCAGTTCCGCATACGGCGTGCCCTTCTCGCGCAGCAACTGGCGCGGCGTGATACCCATGGCGGCGATCAGCTCGACCAGTTTCTCCCGCGACGGCGGGTTCTTCAGGTACTCGATCACTTTCGGCTCCTCGCCCGACTGCCGGATCATGGCCAGCGTGTTGCGGGAGGTGCCGCAAGCCGGGTTGTGATAGATCGTGATGCTCATCTGGGCCTCCTCTGTCATCCAGGCTGCTTCACGGCTGCGCCACGCTCGTACCAGCCTTTTGAGCGGTTCACGATCCAGACGACCGAAAGCATCACCGGGACCTCGACCAGGACGCCGACGACAGTCGCAAGCGCGGCCCCCGACTGCAGGCCGAACAGCGCGATCGCTGCGGCGACCGCCAACTCGAAGAAGTTCGAAGCTCCGATCAGGGCCGATGGTCCCGCGACGCAGTGACGCTCGCCCGACACCCGGTTGAGCAGGTAGGCGAGGCCCGAGTTCAGGTAGACCTGGAAGAGGATCGGCACGGCAAGCAGCGCGATCACCATTGGCTGTGCGATGATCTGTCCGCCCTGGAAGGCGAAGAGCAGGACGAGGGTGGCGGGGAGCGCCAGCAGAGAGATGGGGTGCAGCCGGGCTAGCAGCCTGTCGAGCGCCGCCTGTCCTCCCGAGGCGAGCACCCGGGACCGAACCACTTGGGCGACGATCACGGGCAGAACGATGTAGAGCGCCACCGACAGTACGAGCGTGTTCCATGGCACCGTGATCGCCGAGAGGCCAAGAAGCAGCGCGACGATCGGGGCGAAGGCGAGGATCATGATCGCGTCGTTGAGCGCCACCTGCGAGAGCGTGAAATTCGGCTCGCCCTTGGTCAACGCCGACCACACGAAGACCATTGCCGTGCAGGGGGCGGCGGCAAGGATGATCAGCCCGGCGATGTAGGAATCGATCTGGTCGGCGGGCAGGTGCGGGCGGAACAGCCATCCGACGAAAAGCCACCCAAGCAGCGCCATCGAGAACGGTTTTACGGCCCAGTTGACGAGGAGCGTCACGCCGATGCCGCGCCAGTAGGTGCCGACCTTGGCCATGGAGGCGAAGTCGACCTTGAGCAGCATCGGCACGATCATCAGCCAGATCAGCACGGCAACGGGCAGGTTGACCCGGGCGACCTCGGCATGGGCGACCGCGCCGACAAGGCCCGGCAGCAGGTAGCCGAGGGCGACGCCAGCGACGATGCAGAGCGCGACCCACACGGTCAGGTATTTCTCGAAGAAGCCGATCCCCGCGGGAGCCTCGCGGCCCGCCTTGACTGCGATAACCGTCATGATGTGATCCTTGGTTCAGCCAGCGTTCGGAGAGGACTGCCCGATCTCGCGAAGGCGCTGCTGCAGCGCGAGCCGGTCGATCGAAGCATGCGGCAGCGAGAGGAAGGCCAATATGCGGCTGGAGAGCATGCGGTAGGCCTCTGCGAAGGCGAGGTGCTTCTCGGCGTCGGTTCCCTGTGCCGCTGCCGGATCGGGGATGCCCCAGTGCGCCGTCATGGGATGGCCGGGCCACACGGGGCAGCTCTCCTCCGCCGCGGCGTCGCAGACGGTGAAGACGAAGTCCATGTGCGGAGCGTCGGGCGCGGCGAACTCGTCCCAGCTCTTGGAGCGGGCGAAGGAGGTGTCGTAACCCATGCCGTTCAGCAGATCGATGGCGAAGGGATGGACCGTTCCCTTCGGGTAGGATCCGGCCGAGAACGCCCGGTACCCGTTCTCGCCGAGCCGGTTCAGGATCGCCTCGGCAAGGATGGAGCGGGCGGAGTTGCCAGTGCAGAGGAACAGCACGTTGTAGGCCTGAGTCATGGCAGGCTCCTCTAGCAGCCGCAGGTGATGGCCTCGATCGCGGGCTGGCAAAGCTCCGGAGCGCCGTTGCAGCAATCCTCCATCAGGAAGGCGAGGAGGTCACGGAAGCCCATCATATCGGCGAAGTAGCGGATGGTGCGGCCGTCGCGCTCGGCGCGGACGAGGCCCGCATGTCCGAGCGTCTTGAGGTGGGTGGATGTCGTGTTCTGGACCGTGCCCAGCCGGGTCGCGATCTCGCCTGCCGGAATGCCATCCGCGCCGGCGCGCACGAGGAGCCGGAAAATTTCGAGCCGGGTGTCCTGGCCAAGTGCCGCCAGGGCGGCGAGGGCTGCCGTCTTATCCATATATCCGCAAATCCCGATACATCGGAGCGGATATAGGACGACGAGAGAAAATAGGCAACGGGGAAGTTACGGCTTAACGTCCTTGCAGTTTGTCCTGCTACGGAACCGCTATTCGCGCCGAAACCGGACACAGCCTAGAAGTGGCCCGGATAAGGGACGGTCGCGCTTTAATCAGCGTTGCAAACCAACACCAGCTTGCCCCTGACCGATCCGCCGCCGATCAGTTCTTGTGCACGGCGGGCCTCACTGAGCGGAATCCGGTCAGCGATCATTGGCTTGATCTTTTTGTCCAGGAGCAGATTAAGCACCGTGCTCAAATCTTCCCGAAACCATGCGGGTCTCCACCGTTTCAGGTACTGTATGCTGTAGGGGAGAATGCGTCGTCTGCCGGGTGAAAGGAAAGCACGGAGCGCGTACCATGCAGGGCGCAGTATGCCGCGAAGACGGTAGCGCAAACCACCTTCAAGCCGGCCTTTTTGTAAGAACGAGGTGAAGCCATAAGCGATAACGCGGCCGCCCGGTTTCAGAGCCTGAAATGACCGCCAAACATTGGCTTCTCCAACGCCGTCGAAGACGATATCCACACCGTCACCGGTCAGGCGATGAATCTTTTCGACAAAGTCGCTCTTCTGGTAGTCGATCGGCGTGGCGCCCAGATCCGATACGATCTGATGATCCGCCAGAGATGCGGTGCCATACATTTCCAGACTCGCCAGACGGCCAAGTTGCAGCAAGGCGGTGCCGACTCCTCCGGCCGCGCCATGAATGAGTGCCCGTTGTCCTGCTGAAGCATGTGCAACGCGATGGATCATCTGATGGGCCGTTACATAGTTCAGCACAAGGCTCACGGCCTCGGCGGGATCAAGGCCGGCGGGAACAGGAGTGAGGTCACCCTCGGGTAGGCAGATGTATTGGGCGTAGCCGCCATGAATTGGCAGTGCAGCAACCATTTGACCGACCGCTATATTGGAGGCTCCCTCTCCGGTTTTTTCCACTACACCGACAATGTCCCATCCCGGCGTGAATGGCAGGGTAGTTTTTTCCGGATGGATACCCTCCCGCATCAGCATGTCTGCGAAGGAGACGCCAGCAGCGAACACGCGCACCCGCACCTCACCTCGGCCCGGCTCTGGCGCCTCTTCCTCAACGGTTTCCAAGACCTCCGGCCCGCCAAATCGACGAACGACGATTCGGAGAGATTTCATGTCAGCCTCCTCCCAGTTGCTCTTGGTCTGCGCAGGCAAGCGCAAGGCCCAAGCACACACACGGTCACGAGAGAACGACCGGCCAGCAAGAGGCCGCGACGGCCGTGCGCCGCGGCGGCCGAGGTCGCGAATAGTCAGCCGGCCCTGTACTGCTGCGACTTGAACGTCAGGTGATGCACGCTGCCAGGCGCATCGGCCAGCTTGCGGATATCGGCCCAGGTCTGCTTGTAGTTCGGGATGATCAACTCGTTGGTCCCGGGGTCGACGACATTGCCCTGCACGCCCATGGGATTGGCGAACTGCATGAATGTCTCGCCTGGCCGCGCCGTGGGCGTCGGATAGACCATCGCCTGCGTCGAGCCCGCGTCGTTGTAAACCTCCACCAGGTCGCCTTCCTTCACGCCGACCTTCTTCATATCCTCCGGATGCATCTCGATGAACGGATAGGGCCAGCGGTCCATCACCAGTTCGTTTCCGACGTCCAGGTAGGCTGATTGCCAAATGTGGTTGGTTCGGCCGTTGTTGATCAGGAAGGCGTACTTGTCCTTCTCCTCCTGCTTGCCCGGAGCCTCCAGCCCGCGCCAGGCCGCGTGCATGAATCGCGCCCTGCCGTCCGGCGTGTTGAACTTCCCGTCGGCATAAAGGCGCTTGGTGCCGATGATGCGTTCGGCCCCGGTGGTAGGCACCTGCGCGGCGGCTGCGTTCGGTCCCTGCTGCTGCACGGGCTCCTTCCCGCGCGCTCCCTCGATCGCCGGGCCCTGGATGATCATGCCGTGCTGGGCTCCGGTCGTGGTCTCGCCGCGCGAACTGCCCACGACGGCGGGGCCTCCCTCGATCGCGACGGCGGGTTCCTGGAAGCCATTGGTGCCCATGGCGCGAAGCCGGGCGTAGGTCACGTACTCCCCGCCCTTTTCGTGCTGGTGGTAGCCGTCCATGAAGGCGTCTTCCTCGGTGTGCCAGTCGAAGCCGTTGAAATTCGCGGCGAGGTCCTTCTTGCCCATCTCGTTGAAGACCCGCTGCATGTGGTTGGCGATACGGGCCGCGATCAAGCAGTCCGGCATGGCCTGCCCGGGCGGGTCCATGTAGCGCTCGGTGAGCCGCATCCGCCGCTCGCCGTTCATCGAGGTGAGGTTCATTTCGCCGCTGGTGGCGGCGGGCAGGATGACGTGGCAGGCCTCGCCGATCTTGGCCGGCACGATGTCAACGTCGACCGCGAACAGGCCGCCGTCATTTATCGCCGCGACAATGGCATCCACCATCGTCTGTCTGTCGCCATAGGCTACACGGGTCATGGCATCCTTCACCTTGTCGGTGCGGACCTTGTAGGCGGCCTTGAACACGTCAGCGTTCAGCGTCGTCTTGTAGTGGTCGCAGCCCCAGATGTGATGCACGCCGCCTTGGCCCTCGATCAGCAGCCTGTCCACATAAGGAGCCGGGCGGCCAATGAAGTCCGCTGCCGGCCGCGAGTATCCCTCCTGGTGGCCGCCGAGCCGAACCACGCCGCCTCCCGGGCGGCCGACGTTTCCGGTGGCGAGCGCGACGTTCACCAGCGCCCCGTTGGTGCGGTAGTTGTCGTTGCCCCAGATCAGCCCCTTCTCGTAGGCGAACATGGTGCGACGGCGCTCCCCGCCCTGCTTGGGTTCGGCGATCCATCTCGCGGCTTTCCGGATGTCGTCCGGCGAGAGGCCAGTGATCCCTGCTGCCTCCTCGAGCGACGTGCGGTTTCCTTGGCGCGCGGCGGCGAAGGTGGTCAGGATCGCCGGGTGCGCCACGTCGGCTTGGGACTGGGACCCTGCCTGTGTGGCAGTACTGGCCTCGATGAAGGCCTGGTCGACCCAGCCTCTGTCGGCGATCTCGGTGAAGAGCGCGTTGAACAGCGCCAGGTCGGTCCCGGATCTTATCTTCAGGTGCAGCACGTTTTCCGGCCCGGCTTCTGCTTCGCAGACGGCGACGGTCGGGGTGCGGCGCGGGTCGACGATGACGATCCTGGCGCGGTCGTGCGCCTCGCCGGGAAGCTGCTCGTTCTTCTTGTCCAGCGAGGTGCCCCGGAGATTGGTGACCCAGTGGTTCAGAAAATAGTTGGTCTGCGTCTCAAGCGGGTTTGCTCCGACCACCATGATCGTGTCGGCAAGCTCGGCGTCCTCGTAGCAGTTGTTGAGCTCGCCCACCCCCATGTCGCGAGTGCCGTGGACCTCGGAGTTGTAGGCCGGGCGATTGTGGATGCGGATGTTCTTCACCTTCATCGCACCGAAATAGAGCTTCCCGGTGCCCCAGGTGTTCTCATAGCCGCCGCCGGCGCCGCCGTGGTCATAGGCGGAGACGAAGAGCGCGTCCTCGCCCTTGTCGGCGATCACCCGTGCGGTGACCCGAGCCACGAGGTCGAGCGCGTCGTTCCACGAGGTCGGCTGCAACTGGCCGTAGCGCCACACCAGCGGGTCGGTGAGACGCCGCAACTGGGTGCTGCGGGCGCGGCTGTAGCTCATCTCGGCCATCCGGGCACCGCGGATCGAGCCCAGGCCGGAGTTTACGACGCAGTCCGGGTCCGGCTTGATGACCATGTGCACGTCCCGGCCGTCCTGCTTGACGATGTTGTACATGGAGGGCGAGTACCAGGCTGCCGTCTGGGCGGGCTGCTGGAGGGACAGGTCGACCCCAAAGATGTTCTGGTCGGGCGCGGTGCCGCCCTGGCGGTTCACGTCCCAGCTGTAGGCGTGATAGCCGCAGCCGACGATGCAGTAGTGGCAGACCACATTGTGGACCTTAGCATCGGCCGGGATGATCGGCAGGCGGTCAATTTGGCGTTTGTAGGCCATGGCAGATCCTCCCTTCAAAGTACGTTGGAGAGGCGGCCGTAGAGGAGTTCGTCGAGCCCCTCGGCGAACACGTCGCCATTGTCGTCAACGCGGAGGGTGTATTGCGGCAGGTTCTGGGTGGCCTGGCCCCAGATCTCCAATCCTCCCGCCTCGCAGTCGAACCGGGAATAGTGCCCGGGGCAGTTCAGCGTGCGGTCATCGGGATTGTAGGCGAGAGGAAACCCCTTGTGCGGACAGACCGTAGTGAAGCCGACGATGTCGCCCTCGGGTCCCGCGCCGCCTTCGACCTGGCGGCCGAGTTTGATGAGCACGCCGGGCGCGTCCTTATCGGGATATGCGACCTCGAGCGGCTCGTTGACCTTCAGGTCGGCGACATTGGCGAGGCGGTTCGAGGGATACTCCACCCGCGCCATTGCGGCCTGCGCCTTGGCCTCCCTGGGCAGCGTTGCGGCGGCTGCCGCTCCGGCGGCCGCGATAGCGCCTCCCTGCAGGAAGCGGCGACGGCCGAGGTCGACCATTCTCTTGCAGCGTTCCATGCGTTCCTCCCGTGTGGCGAGCGGCAGCGCCGAACACGCGCTAGCCCCCTGCCAGCCCGCGAAACAGCGGCATAGAGTGGAGAGAACGATCTCGTTCGCCATCAGGCGGGCAACCGCGTTCGGAATGCCGAACAGTGATGCGGTGCGGAAGGTCCGGGTTCCGAACGCTCGCGGGCACTGTGCTCCCGTGCAGGACGGTGGTCAAGCGGAGCGGCTTCTTAGAATGCCGCATGCCCATGGGTCACAGACCAGCGAGTGCAGGCTGTCTGCTGGCGAGATTGAAGCTCTGATGCTGTTTGGGGGCCAAACACCGTCATTCGCGCAGCGGAAACGTCGGCAGGTGCTCTGCGACTGGACTGGGTTACCCGGGGTACAAGGATTCGTTTGAGTGGAAACCTTCTGGACACAAAGGGATTGACGCCCACACTTCATAATACGAACGGCAGCTCTGCGCGCATTGTTTCCGAAAGCGGACCGGCAGATTCCGGCCCTGAGCCGTCATTGAGGACTCTCTGGTGAACTGACTTGTTACGCCCGCATAGCGGTCGTTAACGCAGGTCGTTCTTCTCAAATGTACGTTTCAATCTGCTCTGCAAGCCCGCGTCGCTCGAGGTCGTGGTTTCGGTGATCGGACAGGGCTTGTGTCGGATCAGGCGTGCATCACTTCCAGCGTCGTGCGATGGATCCGGTTAAGATGATTTTCCATCGCATCCACGGCGGCCGCTGCATCGCGCCTTTCAAAGCCATCCAGTATTTGGATGTGATCCTGGACGCTCAGTGATACGGCGCCTTTCGCTACAAGCACGCGGCGGCGGAATTCAAGGCCGAACGAGTACATTTCGTGCAGGAATTCGGCGAGGAGTGGATTTCCCCCAGCCCGGTAAATGACATCATGGAACTCGGCATCTGATATCTGGAAGCGCACGGGGTCGTTGGTCATTTCACGCTGCGCATCGACCAAGCGCTTCATGCGCTGTATCCCGGCATCATCGATCCGCTCCACAGCGAGGCGGACAGTGGGCAATTCCACGAGGCGCCTCGCCTCGTAGACTTGATGGGCGGAGCGACGAGTTCCCGCTTCGCCCATGGCGCGGTCTGCCGACGGAAAGCCGATTGTTCCGATGACCCGCGTGCGGCTGCCCTGAGAAATCTCGACCATTCCGATCGCCGCCAGCATCTGGATCGCGCCGCGCACCGTCTCCCGGCTTACTTCGAGGGTCGCGGCCAACTCACGCTCGCTTGGCAATTCGTCGCCCTCGCGCAGGAGGCCGGACTGGACCATGGCGGCGATGCGCTGACTGACTTGCTCGCGGATTGTGCGTTTCGACAGCCCTGCTTTGAGGTTGTTGAGGTCCAAGGTGATGCCCATTCAATCGAGCTTCCATGCTGCGCTGCCGAAGATAGCAAAGGCCGGCAATCTGGTCTAGTGGTCCTGTGGCCGGACCAGTTGACAGGCATGACATTGATGTGTTTGGCTGACCACGGGCGGCGGTGCGCCGCGGCGTGGGAGGAACTCGGGAATGAAGGCTCGCCTTGCGATGGTCGTCGGCGATCCGGCCGGCATTGGCCCGGAACTGACCGCCAAACTACTTGCGGATCGAGGCAATCTCGAAAAAGCGTCGGTCCTAATCATTGCCGATCGCGACGAGGTCGAGGAGGGCATGCGCATTGCGGGCCGGCGGTTCGACTATGAACTCTCTGACAAACAGCCTGATCAACTCGCGACGTCAGGTGTTGTGCTGTGGAATTTTCGCGGCGGCGCGAGCCAACAATTCGAACGGGCAAGGGCGACGGCCAACGGTGGCTCCTACAGTCTCGATACACTGCGAGCGGCGGTCGAAATCACCAGGTCGGGCGTCACCGACGGGCTGCTGTTTGCGCCGCTCAATAAGAGTTCGCTGCATCAGGCCGGCCTCAGGCACGAGGACGAAAACCAATGGTTCGCCGAGTTGCTGAACGTCACCGGCCCGCATGGCGAATTGAACGTTCTCGACAATCTGTGGACCAGTCGCGTCACAAGTCATGTCGCCCTCAAGGATGTCGCCGGGCTGATCACCCAGGAGCGCATTATCGATGGCATTGCGCTCGTCCATTCGACGCTGGTCGAGTCGGGGCTTGAGACCCCTCGGATCGCCGTTTGCGGGCTCAATCCCCACAATGGCGACAATGGCAGCTTCGGCCGCGAGGAGATCGACGTCATCGGGCCGGCCGTTGAGGAGGCCAGGCGGCGCGGCTACCCGGCTGTCGGGCCTTTCCCTGCCGATACGATCTTCCTTCGCGCCAGCGAGTTCGACGCGATCGTCACCATGTACCATGACCAGGGCCAGATCGCGATGAAACTCATGGGGTTCTCGCGCGGCGTGACCGTCCATGGCGGTCTGCCGATCCCCATCGCCACCCCGGCCCATGGGACGGCTTTCGACATCTACGGGCGCGGGACGGCAAATGTCGGAGCCATGCAGGCGGCTTTCGACATCTGCGTGGCCATGTCGGCCGCGCGCCGCAGCATGTTTGCCGCCGCCTGACGTCCTTCCTTTCGATCTCGCGGAACCAAAGACATGAAGATCAAGAGCGTACGTACCCGCGTATTCGAGTGGAACGGGAAGGTCGTGCCGCCTGCGGCCAATTTCTGCACGAACGCCGCCGACCTGCTCTACGAGCGAGGCGACAGCATGGGCAGCTTCCGCTTTCACGGATGGCTGGTCTGCGAGGTGGAGACCGAGGACGGTTCCATTGGCCTCGGCAATGCCGCCCTGGCGCCGCGCGTAGTCAAGGCCGCCATCGACCAGTACTACGCGCCGATGCTGATCGGCGAAGACCCCTTCGACACCGAGTATCTCTGGCAGAAGATGTATCGCAAGACCCATGCCTGGAGCCGCAAGGGCATCGGCATGACGGCAATCAGCGCCATCGACATCGCCCTGTGGGACCTGATGGGCAAGGAGGTCGGCAGGCCGGTCTTCAAGCTGCTGGGGGGGCGGACCAAGGACAAGATCCGCTGCTATGCCTCAAAGCTTTACGGGCAGCCGCTCGACGCGCTCCGGGCCGAGGCGCAGAGCTACGTCGACCAGGGATTCGATGCGGTCAAGATGCGCTTTGGCTGGGGGCCGAAAGACGGGCCGGCTGGTATGCGCAAGAACCTCGAACTGGTCGCAACGGTGCGCGACGTCATCGGCCCGGACCGCGACCTCATGTGCGAATGCTACATGGGATGGACCTTCGAATATGCCAGGCGGATGCTGCCGAAGCTCGAAGCCTACGACATTCGCTGGCTCGAAGAGCCTGTCATCGCCGACGACATTGAAGGCTACACCGAATTGCGCAAGCTCGGCCATGTGCCGATCTCGGGCGGCGAGCACGAGTTCACCCTGGCCGGCTTTCAGCAACTGCTCGACCGACGTGCGCTCGATGTGATCCAGTACGACACCAACCGCGTCGGCGGCATCTCGGCCGCGCGCAAGATCAACGCGCTTGCCGAAGCCTACCAGATTCCGGTGATCCCGCACGCCGGACAGATGCACAATTATCATCTGACGATGGCGTCGACCGCGTCGCCAATGGCCGAGTTCTTCCCCGTCCACGAGGTCGAGGTCGGCAACGAACTCTTCTACTACCTGTTCAAAGGCGAGCCTCAGCCGGACAACGGCTTTCTTCAACTCGACGACCACAAGCCGGGCCTCGGGATTGAACTGAGCCACGAGCATATCGGCGCGTTCGACGTAATCGAATAAGCGGAGCATCACAGAGGCATGACCCTGCGTTCAATCAGGCTTGTTCAGTTCCTGGCGAGCGTTCGGTTGCGATTCCGTCGGCTGACGGGCTGCACCGCGCGCTCGTGGACGGAGTGCAGCGCGTGATCGATCTCGCGGAGGAGCTTTGACGGTTTTCGCGGGACCTCCTGGGCCCGCGAAGCCGCAATCAGGAACGGTTGCGGCAATGGCTTGCAGCAGCGAGCCAATCATGCGGCGGTGGGGGCAGGTCCCCCGATCGCCAATGATCATCGCAATCCAGGTTCGGGAGGAAATGCCATGCTACGAAACACCAGAATCACTCTCGCTGCCGCGGCAGCACTACTTTCTACCGTTGCGGCTCACGCCGAATGGCTGCCCGAGCGGCCCGTCGAGTTCATCGTCGCGTCGGGCGCCGGCGGCGGCACCGACAATTTCGCCCGCACGATCCAGTCGATCGTCACCAAGCACAATCTGATGGAGCAGCCGATTGTCGTGCTGAATAAGGGCTCGGGCAGCGGCGCCGAAGCCTTCATCTACGCCAAGGCCAATGCCGGCGATCCGCACAAGCTGATCTTCGGCACCAACAACGTCTATTTGTTGCCGCATGTCGCCAAGCTGGCCTACACCACGGAGGATCTGGCTCCCGTCGCGGCGCTCGCGCTCGACGAGTTCCTGATCTGGGTGAAGGCCGATTCCGAATACAAGGACGCCAAGAGCCTTATCGAGGCGGCCAAGGCCAATCCAGGTCAGATTCCGTTCGGCGGCAGCCAATCCAAGGATACCGATGAGACGCTGGTTGCGCTGATCGAGCAGGAGACCGGGGCGGATTTCAAATATGTCCCGTTCAACGGTGGTGGCGAAGTAGGCGTGCAACTGGCCGGCGGCCATATTGCCGCGAACGTCAACAATCCGAACGAGAACCTTGGCCAATGGCAGGGCGCAGCTATCCGGCCACTCTGCGTGTTCAGCCCCGAGCGTATGGCGAAAGGCGAGCCGATCCAGGGAGATCAGGGCTGGAGCGACATTCCCACTTGCTCGGAAGCCGGCCTGCCGATCGAGTCCTACCAGATGCCGCGCACGGTCTGGGCGCCGGCCGGCCTGCCCGAAGAAGCGCTCGCCTTCTATTCCGATCTGCTGAAGAAAGTCAGTGAGACGCCGGAGTGGAAGGACTACTTGGCCAAGACCTCGCAGACGGGCCGTTTTCTTGCCGGCTCCGAGTTCGAGGACTTCATCGCGAAGAGTCAGGATAACGCGCTCAAGGTGTTCAAGGCCGAGGGCTGGCTGGTCCAGTAATCTCCGCAGGACGATCCGGCGTGCATGGCGTGCCGGATCGTAGCTTCGACAGGGAGGCCGAAATGGTTATCAGACGCTTTCACATGGAGCTCTTTGTGGCTGGCCTGACGGCCCTGGCGGGCGCCGTGACGACATTCGGCTCGCTCGAGCTTGGGGTCGGCTGGACCGAATCCGGTCCCGAGCCGGGCTATTTTCCCTTCTATATCGGCCTGCTTCTGGCCGTTCTCGGCCTCTACAACGGAGCTCACGCGGCGATTGCCAAGCGAGGCGATGCGGAGCTCTTTGTGGAAAAGCGGCATGCAATCCGCCTTGCCAGGTTCGGGGGGCCCATGGCCGCCTTCGTCGTCGTAACGATCCTGCTTGGCCTTTACGTCGGAACGGCGCTCTATCTCTTCTACGTCGCCTGGCGCCAGGGCGGCTATCGGCCGCTTCTTTCGGCTCTCATCGGCGTCGGCTTTTCACTCGCCCTGTTCGCTGTTTTCGAACTCACGTTCAAGGTGCCGCTCCTCAAGGGGCCGCTCGAGCCTTTGTTCGGCATTTATTGAGGTAGGGCGGGAGGTCTAACCATGGGAAATTTCGGCCTGCTGCTGGACGGGTTCCAGATCGCACTCACCCCCACGCATATAGCCATCATGGTGATCGGGGTATTGCTTGGCCTGGTCGTCGGTGTGCTGCCGGGGCTGGGCGCTCCCAATGGCGTGTCGCTCCTTATCCCGTTGACCTTCTCCATGGATCCGGTCTCGGCGATCATCCTGCTTGCCAGCATGTATTGGGGCGCTCTCTTCGGCGGATCGACGACGTCGATCCTCTTCAACATCCCCGGCGAGCCGTCCTCGGTGGCGACCACATTCGACGGCTATCCGATGGCGCGGGGTGGGCAGGCGACCAGGGCGCTGACGCTTGCCTTCATGTCGGCCGGTACTGGCGCGCTGGTCGGCGTCATTGTCATCACGCTGTTGTCGTCATGGGCCGCCGATTTTGCACTGCGCTTCGGCGCGCCGGAGTATTTCGCGGTCTATTTTCTCGCCTTTTGCGCCTTCATCGGCATGGGTAGCGCCTGGCCCGGCAAGACCGCGGTCTCGCTGCTGCTCGGCCTCGCCCTTTCTTCGGTAGGCATGGACACAATCACCGGTTCGCTGCGGCTTACCTTCGGCCTCAGCGAACTGATCGGCGGCATCAGCTTCCTCGTCGTCGTCATAGGGCTGTTCGGCATCGGCGAGATCCTTATGACCGTCCAGCACGGGCTCAAGTTCAGGGGCGTCAGTTCGCGCGTCGACCTGCGCGACGTCTTCCGCACAATTGCCGAACTGCCCCGTTACTATCTGACGCTCGTTCGCTCCTGCCTTGTCGGCGCCTGGATGGGCATCACTCCGGGCGGCCCCACCGCCGCGTCCTTCATGAGCTACGGCATTGCCCGCCAGTGGTCGCGGAAGGGGAAGGTCTTCGGCACGGGCCGGCCGGAAGGCATCGTCGCTCCGGAGGCGGCCGACCATTCGGCCGGCACCTGCGCGATGCTACCGATGCTGGCGCTGGGCGTGCCGAGTTCGGCGACCGCTGCCGTGATGATGGGCGGACTGATGATCTGGGGCCTGACGCCGGGACCGATGCTGTTCACCACCAAGCCCGATTTCGTCTGGGGTCTGATCGCCAGCATGTATGTGGCCAACATCGTCGCTGTCATCCTAGTGCTCGCCACGGTGCCGATGTTCGCAGCGCTCCTGCGGATCCCCTTTGCCATCATCGGACCGATGATCGTCGCTGTCTGCTTCGTTGGTGCCTATACGGTGAGCAGCGCCACTTTCGACCTATGGCTGGTGCTGGCGTTCGGCATCGTCGGCTATCTCTTCAACAAACTTGACTACCCGATCGCGCCGCTCGTGCTGGCGATGGTGCTCGGCCACAAGGCCGAAAATGCCTTTCACCAGTCGATGATCCTGTCGGACGGATCGGTCCTGGTCTTCTGGTCGAATCCGCTGGTCGGTACCATCATGACGCTGGCGCTCGCGCTGGTGATCCTGCCGCAACTGGTGCGCCTCGCATCGCGCTGGAAGCGGGACCAAGCAGAGCCTCTAGGCGACTGAGACGGACAATTTCCTTCAATCAATGGATCGCCATGAACTATCACTCCCATTTTGCCGGCGCGCGGCGTGTCGAAACCGTGGTCGTCGGTACTGGCGGTTTCGGCCGAAGCTTTCTCGTGCAGGCACAGCATGTGCCTCTGCTGGGCGCGCGCGTTGCGGTTGACAGGGAGGCCGAAACGGCCGCTGCCGCCTTTGCATCCGTCGGTGTCGCGAGGAGACGCATCCGTATCTGCTCGACCTCGGCAGAGGCGGAGGCAGCCTGGAAGGCCGGTGATGTCATAGCTGCCGGCGACCTGTCATGCGTCGTCGGACTGCCGGTGGACGCGGTGGTGGAAGCCACGGGACAGCCCGAAGCCGGTGCGAAGCATGCACGCATCGCGATCGAAGCGGGTCGTCATGTCGCGCTCGTCTCGAAGGAGGTCGACAGCGTCGTCGGGCCGGGTCTCGCCGCAGTCGCCAGGGAGCGTGGCCTGGTCGTGACGCCCGTCGACGGCGATCAGCCGAGCTTGCTCATCGGGCTCGCCAGTTGGGCTGAGGTCATCGGTCTGGAGATCATTGCGGCCGGAAAATCCAGCGAATACGACTTCGTCTTCGATCCCGGAACGAGCACACTGTCGAGCAACGGACGGCAGGTGCATCTTCCGGACTTCGCCCCCGTCGCCAATCTGGGCGACCGCGACTGCCGCGAGATTGCCGAGCGCCGCGCCACGATTGCCGCCGCCTTCCCGCAACGCGCCGTTCCCGACCTGTGCGAGTTGAGCCTGGTTGCGAACGCCCTGGATCTCGACCCCGATGTTCCGACCCTGCACGCGCCAATCGCGCGGATCGGCGAAGTGCCGACCTTCCTCAATCTGAAGTCCCAGGGCGGCCTGCTTTCCGGTGCGCGCCGCGTCGATGTGTTTCACTGCCTGCGCCGGCCGGACGAGGTGAGCTTTGCCGGCGGCGTCTTCGTCGTGGTCAGGTGCAAGGATCGGCCGACCTGGACGATGCTGGAGGAGAAGGGCCATGTGCTCGCACGGGACGGCTCCGCCGCGATGATGTTCGTGCCACGCCATCTACTCGGCTTGGAGGCCGCAACCAGCATCCTCGAAGCCGCGATACACGGCGTGTCGAGCGGAGGCGTCGAGGCGCGGCATCGCGTGGATCTCGTAGCGCGCGCCGAAGTCGACCTGCCCGCCGGCCACGATCTGGCGATGGGTGGCCATCACCACGTGATCACCGGCGTTTCGTCCGAGATCCGGCCCTCGCAGGCATTGGCGCCGGACGCGCCCGCGCCCTTTTATCTTGCCGCCGACCGACGGCTCGCTCGGCCGGTCGCCAAGGGGGAGCACATCGTCATGGCTGATCTTGAGATCGAGTCGTCTTCGATCCTGCTCAACCTGCGCCGAGAACAGGACGCCCGTTTCCACGGCACCGAAGCATCTCTCGATCGTCGCACGCGCTCGGTCGAAGCATAGGAGACCGAGAGCGCCATAACCAAACATACGCGGAACGATAGACAATGGTGCTCGGGACTGCGCATCGGCAGCTGGTGCCCGTACTACCTGCCGGACGACGAGGCGCTTGAGAGTGGCGGTCAAGGAGGTCGAAGCCGAGAACACCGTGCGTTGCTGCTGGCCGAGCATGGTCACGCCGCCCCGCGGGAAGCGATCGAGGAACTGGAGGAAACCGCAAAGCCGTTCTGGTTGCTCCGCGGCGAAGCATTGCGGTCCCTGTCGCAAGACCAGCAGGTAGCCGCCCTGAGATCGGGGTCCGCTATCGGATCACCCTATTGTCGTTGGTCGCGGTTTTCTGCACGATCCGGAAATGGCGCGTGTGCGACCCTGCCGGACTTCAAGGATTCGTTTGGTCGGAATTCTTCTGGACGTGAAGGATTGACCCGTTCCAGCCGTTCTTGCCACACGTGATGAACGACTGCTGTGCGCCGCATATGCCGTTGGGGTCAGTTTGCCCACTGCCTGAAAGCCGACATTGCACGAGACCACTCTGTACGCTGGCTCCGGCCTTCCGCCCCCGACATTCTGTCAATGCCCCGTTCGAAGCTTGAATCACCCGCTAGCGGACCGCCGCGTCCGCTAGCCGAGGACCTGTTTCGAATTCTTCGGCGCATTTGGTCAGGCGTACACGGCCACCTTATAGGCGCAGATCCAGGGCATTGTCCCGGGATATCGGGGGGTGAACTGGCGCTCGAACGCGCAGTTGAGGGCGTCGGGCGTGCGCTGGTGGTTGATCGCCGTGCACAAGATGGCCGGCGAGCACAGGAACGTCATCGGGCCGAAGTCGCTCTCGCATAACGATAACTCCTCAGTCAGCAGACAATTGAAAGCGGTCTAGCCGAGTGCACTCCTCATTCTGTCCAGAACGCTGATCGCGTGGCCGGCATATTGGCTGATCCAGCGATCAGAGATCGCCTTGATCGGCAGGGCGTTCAAATGGTTCCAGCGCTCGCGGCCTTCGCGCCTGGCCAGGATCAGGCTGGCGTCCTCCAGCACTTTCAGATGCTGCATAACCGTGCAGCGGTCGAGTTCGGGATAGGCGTCACAAAGCGCGCCGGTTGTCTTGGGCTGATCCCGGATGTGATCCAGCAAGCCCCGCCGCACCGGGTGCGCCAGCGCCTTGAACACCAGGTCGTCTTTCGAATCTCTTGACATGTTATATTTTTATAACATAGCTTGAAGCCTGACAAGCGAAACCAAAGCGCCAGCAGTCGGCTTCGAACTCGGTCCGAACCGGCTCTGGCTGGAAGAAGTCCCGGTGCTAAGCCAGGCTGAAGTCTGGTGAACTGTTCACTGACGACCACAAAGCCGCACTTGCGCATTTGGAAAGCAACGGCATCACCCGCTGCGACGCGGTCGAGCCTTGGAGCCCGGTTTTCGAGGCGGCTGGATCATGAACCCGGCCAACATCGTCCACATGGTGCGCAAGGAAGACGCATGGTGACGGCTCAAGATCGAAAAATAGCGGGTGATGGACGTCTTCTTTCCACCATCCCGACATAGACATTTTCTAGCCGCCTATCCAAGGCGGCGAAATACGAGCGCGCCAGACAAGTCATAGGGGCGGTTGAGACAGCCTGGGACGCGCTCGACAAGTCTCCTCACGGGCGACGGCGAGCGTTTGTCGCTTCGGGCCAGATGCAGCGTGATCGGCCAATTCCTTCGCGCGGCGTCTCCGCCGTGAAGCGTTCGGACCGGACGCGATCCGGCGGAATGCCCATCGCCTCCGACTGCCCGTCACCGCCGCGATCAAGGAGGCGGGACCGCAGACATAGACCATGGCATCCGGCGGCAAGTCCGCCAGGGACCTTGCCGACGTCCAACGGCGTCGGTACGGCATCCTGGCTGAAGTAGGTCCGCAGGCGGCCGCCGAGCCTGGCCTCCAGGTCGCGCCGCAGCGCCATCTCGGCCGGGGTTCGTGCTGCGCGGGATCGCGCATCAGCGAGTAGCTGCGGGTCTGTTCCCGCCCATCGGGAAGGCGGACAGGCACGCTGAGATGCGCGCCCGCCGTCCAGGCGGGCAGGAGACCGCCGTCGGATGCCCGCAACTCGTACGCCCTGATCCGGGGCGTCAACTGGCGCATGCCTGTGATCGCCAACTCCAGCGGACCGCTGCCGAGCGCCTGCGCGTTCGCGACTGTCGCCTTCAAGGACTCGTTCTCCGGCGTGATTTCCGCGAGCCGCTGCCGCAGCGGTGAGACGAGGTCGGCGCTCTCCGCCTCCGTGAAGCGGGGCGTGATATGCTGCGGGCAGTTCCAGTCGAACGCCTCGACCGTCATGACGATGGCCCGCTCGACCCGGGCGCGGTAGGTCGGGACCTCGAGACGCGCCAGCAAGGCGGGATCCTCGTCCTCGTGTATGCTCGCGCCCAGAGCTTAAGGCGGCGGCGATTCGGGTAGTCCATCAGGATCAGGGCGACGCGGCCGTCGGCGGCGATGTTGCCCGCGCTGATATACTGAACGTTGCCGCGAAAGCGCGCCCATGAATGGCTTTGAGCGTGGGCAGGTCCGACACTCGGAGGGCGAGATGGTGGAGGACTAGTTTCCGGTGTCTGTCGAAAGGGACGTGGCTTGCCACGCCTAATCTCCCAGAGCGTCACTCGCGTGGTGCCGTCTGTGACGAAGGCATCCGGATAGGCCGGGATTTCCCAGAGCAGCGTCCAGCCGAGACAGTCGGTGAACAAGGTCCGGGTTGCGGCGAGATCAGAGACGGTTAGGCCGATGTGATCGACTTCGGATGTCAGAACGGGTTGGGTCATCCCGCTTTCCTGGAGAGTTGATGGTAGGAGGGGCGGGCGCCGGAGGGGAGTGCCCGCCCGGGCAAATCCGGCGGGGGCAAGGGTCCGCGAAAGGTAGGATCAAGCGGCCTGCCGGAGAGCCACCTTCGGGAAGTCGATCTCGATCCGGCTCGCCCTGCCGAGGATGTTGGTGAGCAGGTTCATGCTGACATGCACGATGATCTCGACGATCTCGGCCTCGCGGTAGCCGGCCTTCCGCACAGCGTCGAGTTCGGCGTTCGTCACCTCGCCCTTGTGCTTGACGAGAGCGCGGGCAAACGCGACCGCGGCGGCTGCCTTGGCATCCTGCGAGGTGCCCTGGCGGTTGGCCGCCATCTCGTCGCCCGTCAGGCCGGCGCTGCGGCCGATGGCGGTGTGGGCCGACAGGCAGTATTCGCAACTGTTCTGCTCGGCCAGCGTCAGGGCGATGCGTTCGCGGGTCTGGGGATCGAGGCTGCCCTGCTCAGCGATGCCATAGAGGCCCAGGAAGGAACCGAGAGCGGCAGGGGAGTGGGCGAGCACGCGCAGGAAGTCGGGTGTCATGCCGAGCTACGCCTTCACGGCCTCGAGGAGGATCTTGGCCTCGCCTGTGGCGGCGGCGGGGTCGACAGCAAGGATGCGAGCCATGGGAGAAGTCCTTTTCGAAACAGAGCGGCGATGGTCGCGGCTCGGTGCGGCGTCTCGTCTGCGCGTCGCCCGCCTATCTTGCCGCAAACGGCATCCCCCAGGAGCCTGATGACCTGATCCGCCACCGGACCATTGCCTTCCAGGGCGTTACGCCCGCGCCGGAATGGTCGTTCAGGGATGGCGCCTCTGAAGTGAAGGTCAGGCCGTGGCCTGGTCTGGAGGTGAACACGGCGGAGATGGCGATCACCGCCGCCGTACAGGGACATGGGCTGACGTCGGTGCTGTCCTACATGGTTGCCCCGGAGCTTGCCGCCGGGCGGTTGAAGTGCGTGCTGGCCGGGAACGAGCCCGCGCCGGTGCCGATCCACCTCGTGCACCGGGAGGGAAGGCAGGCCTCGGCCCGGGTGCGGGCGTTCATCGACTTCGCCGCCCAACGGCTGCGCGCGGACGGCTCGATCAACTGAGGCCGTCCGAACGTTCCCGGGCGAGGTTCCCTGACAGACTACGACCCTTCCTCCTCCTGGTGCTCGGCTCGCTCCTGTCGGGAGGTATGAGGGGGAGTTCGGCGCCCGTGACGGACTCGCGGAAAGCACTGATCACCAAGGTTGAGGGTCTTTTCTGGTGGTCGTTGCCAGCGGATACAAGGAGGTTCTCCAGGCCAGCGACCTGCCAGGGCATCGTTGGGCTTGTGTTACTTCGACAAGCGCAAGTGGTATCCACCGTCAATCCGGGTTTCCCCCAAAGGAGTGCGTGTGGTGGCTCATGCGTTTGGGATCAGTAGAGAGTCGCGCGCACCCGCTCCGGCAAGGCCCGATCGTAATCCGAGCCGTCGATCCGGTTGCGGCTGCATGCCGCCAGGATCTGTCCGGCGCTGGGGAGACTCGATCGGGCCACATGGCGTTCCGGGTTCCACAGGTCCGAGCGCACGATCGCGCGGGAGCATTGAAAGAACACGGCTTCGACACGGATCACCAGCACCGTGCGGGGAGGCTTGCCGTCGACGGCAAAGCTCTCCAGCAGCGAAGCATCTGCCGAGATGGCGGCACGGCCGTTGACACGCAGCGTCTCGCCGACGCCGGGAATGAGGAACAGCAATGCGACTCGTGGATCGTGGAGGATGTTGCGCAAGGAATCGATGCGGTTGTTGCCGCGCCGGTCGGGCAGCAGGAGTGTCCTGTCGTCGGCCACGCGCGCAAACCCGGGCCCGTCGCCGCGGGGCGAGCAGTCGAGGCCGTCGGGTCCCCGCGTCGCCAGCGCGAGGAAGGGCGATGCTTCGATCAAGACGCGGTACTCCGGGACGATCCGGTCCGTCTCCTTCACGCGTGCGGCATCGGAAGATGGGCCGTAAAGGGCTTCCAGGTCCTCGAGAGTGGTGACAAGCATGGGTTTCCTTTCAGTTGGCCGAGGACAAGCGGTCTATGTCGAGGCCGGGAGGCGAAGGGCTGGCACAAACCCGGAAGTAAGTGCATGACACCCTAAGGCCCGGGTGAGTGGCCTGTCATGGCGCACGTTCCGTAGTTTGCCAGGTCGGCCACGATGCCCAGCCGCGCGAGCATTTCCCGGGGATCGAAGCCGTCCCGCTCTCGCTTGTGCAGCATGGCGGCCGTGGCCTTTTCCAATGAGGCGGCATCTGCCCACTCGACGACGGTCACGACGTTGTAGCGGCCTGTGCCGGAGACCTGCTCCAGGACAAGGTTCTGAAGGCATCCCTCCATGGTCCAGAGCCATTCATGTGTTTCGAGTACCTTTGCCATGAACTCGTCGCGAGCGGGCGGTGGCACGATGAATTTGTCGATGCGATAGACGGATCTTGAATCGGGTTGGGCCTGCATCATCTCTTGTCCCCTCCTGGGTGGGCTGTTGATCCCGTCTCCCTGATCGCCGCAGACGGGATGTTCCTTCCATTTCCGGCACGCCCGGAGCTACGGGCCGTTGCTCTCGAACACCAGGTCGAATGCCTCTGAATCAACCCGTTCGAGGTATGGACAGGTCGCTCTCAGCCCATCGCTTCCGTGCCGCCTCCGGTGCAAAGGCCGTGACGATGACGGCCGTCCGGCCGTCCTGGGCGCGGTGGATGCGGTTCCCCAGCCAGCCCATCGCGCGGGCGGCACCGCCCAGGTGCCCAGCCTCGGCGATCTGCGTTTCGAGAAACTCGTCCAGCTTTCCCGGCTTCGGGTGGAACGTGTTGATCAGGACGACGGGACTGTCGTCGTCATGAGTCCGAGCGCCAGGAAAGGGGTTCGGTGTCACCTGGACCGCATCGTTCAATGATTTCTCAAATGCGCAGAGGCCTGATAGCGCTTCATCCCTCCGCGCGGCGTGGGATGTCCTGCGGCAGGTATGCGAACTCGATCCTGTTGCCGCCGGGCTCGCGGATCATGCAGTGGACCTTGGGTCCGGTACCGCTCGGCTCCGGCGCGAACTCGACCACGGCTCCCGGCCACTTGGCTACGCGCTCATGGATGGCGTGAAGCGTGGGGAGATCGACCACCCGGAAGGCGAGATGGTGCAGTCCCACGTTCCGGTGCCGATCGAAAGGCACGTGTCCCTCCCGGTCCTTCACCGGCCACAGGGTCACCCGCGTGACGCCATCGGAAACGAAGGCGGCCGGATAGTCTGGCTTCTCTCCCAGCAGGGTCCAGCCGAGGCAGTCCGTGAAGAACGCCTGGGAGGCGGCAAGGTCGGGGACCGTCAGGCCGACATGGTCGACGCCAGACGTCAGGGCAGCATTCATCATCGCACGACTCGGGCCATGGAGGATGTCCTTTCGTGATGGGTCGGGCGGTGCTGGCCGCCCGGTGAACGGGACAACGCCCTTCCCCTTCTGTGAGCAGAATTCCCATTCTCCGCAATGGAGCATTTCTGCATGGGGAATAATCGCTCATGGACAGGTTGCCAGCGATGACTGTGTCCGTGTCCATCGCGGAGCAGGGGGCTTCGCTCCCGCTGCCTGGCGACTGGCGCTCTCCCCGCCCGTGGCGACGCGTGCGATCGCCGCCCTCGAGGAAGTTGCTCGGCGACAAGGACGAGCCATTGCCGAGCAGGCTCGCCACGATGATGAGCCAGGGATGGAGGATCGCGTTGTCCCTTGCGAGGACACAGTGATTAGGCCGAGCTTCGTCGCGGCCTTGCGCAGCGCACAGTTCTTCCGACTAATGGAAAGCCGGCTCCCGCCTGTCCAGTCTGCCTAGGAATGGGGGCCGCGGAAGGGTGATTGGCGCGTTGCCCGAGCCAAATGCTGCCCACGACAAGAATGCCGCCTGCGATCTGAAGCGCGGTCAGCGTCTGGTTCAGGAACAGCCAGCCGAGCAGCACGGCGGTCACCGGGCTGAGCAGCAACAGCGGTGAAACCACCGATGAGTCCAGGCGCGTGACCCCTCGCAACCAGAGGACATAGGTCAGGGCCATGCCGACTAGGCCGAGCCACGTCAGCGCGAGCAGGTTGGTCAGGGTCGGGACCGGAGGAATGGGCTCGAACATGAGTGCTACCGGGACCAGAAGGAGGCCGCCCGCGGT
>NZ_JABVCF010000016.1:0-19983 GCF_014595955.1 Pseudaminobacter soli (ex Zhang et al. 2022) | reverse complement strand
GCGGCGCCGGCGAGTCCCGCCAAGATGCCGATCGGATCGAGGGCAGCACTCGGGATCAACACCAGCAGCGCAACACCCGCGGCCCCGACAAGGGCGGCAAGGACCGACAGCAAGCGGATGGGGCTGGCGAGCACGAAGTAGGCAAGGAGAATCACCAGCAGCGGCTGTACGGCTCCGACCGTGGCCGCGACGCCGCCGGGAAGCCGATAGGCCGAGATGAACAGCATGCTCAGGAAGATCGAGAAGTTCAGGGCGCCGAGCATGAAGATCCTCGCCCACCAGATGCCAGTCGGCAACTGCTTCACCAGCATCAGCAACAGGAGCCCTGCCGGAAGCGCGCGAAGCATGGCGACCGTGATCGGCGGGAAGTCCGGCAGGAACGCGGTGGCGACGAGATAGGTGCTGCCCCAGATGGCGGGCGCAGTTGCCGTCAGCAACAGATCGGAAGCATTCGTTCTCATGCGATTTCCAGTACCTCGGCCAGCGGGCGGCGGGGCTTCTGCGGCCAGTTTCCCGGGGCGGCGCGGCCGACCGCGACCAGCATTACTGGCACCTCGTTCCCCGCGAGAGCGAACTCGCGAACCACGCCTTCGGCATCGAACCCGAGCATTGGACCCGAGACGAGGCCGCGGGCTTCGGCGGCATAGATCAGCGTCGCGGCACCGAGCGAGGCCGAGCGCACGGCCTCGTCTCGTGCTGCCCGGGGATCGGCATAGTGTGCACGCGCGCCTTCCTGCCAGGCCGAAGCCGTCTCTGCCGGCATGTACCCGGCCTCCACGAAGCGAAGCAGCCGTCCTGAGATAGCAGCATGATCGGGCAGCACCCCGCAGACGATGAAGGTGACGGCAGCGTCCGACACCTTGGCCTGGCCATAGGCGTGATCGCGCAGGCGTGCCTTTGCCTCGGGTGTCCGCACAGCGACGAAGCGCCAGTTCTGAAGATTGTAGGCGGTCGGCGCCCGTGTCGCGAGGCGCGCCAAATCCTCGATCTCCGCATCTGTCAACGCATGGCCGGCGTCGAACCGGTTGGCCGACACGCGCCCCTCAATGAGGGCGATTGCAGGGTTAGTCATCATTCATCGTCTCCGAGGCGAAGGCATCTGGAGCAGAAGTAGAATGTTAGCCGTGAACTGATAATGCTCTATTCTCGAAAGATATCGTTCACCGAGAGAGAATGATCTATGGACCGCTTCACCGCCTTGCAGGTCTTCCGCCAGGTGGCCGAACTGAACGGCTTCGCCGAAGCCGGACGGCGGCTCGGCCTGTCGCCGGCGGCGATCAGCAAGAACATCGCCGAACTTGAGGCGCATGCGGGCACCCGCTTGATCAACCGGACGACGCGGCGCATGGCGCTCACCGAGGAAGGCAGGATCTATCTGGAGCACGTCGTGCGCGGGCTGGACGCGTTGACCGAAGCGGACGAGGCCTTGTCTCCGCTCAGGGAGGGAGCGAGCGGCACCTTGCGGGTCAGCGCACCGATGACCGTCACCCTCACACGGCTTTCCACGGCGATCCCCCGCTTCCTGTCGCTTCATCCGGGAATAACCCTGGACCTCCATCTCGACGACCGACGGGTCGACCTCATCCGGGAAGGATTTGACCTTGCCATCCGCGGCAGCGACAGCCTGGAGGACTCCAGCCTGATCGCCAGGAAGCTCGCGGTCATGCCGCACGTGCTCTGTGCGGCCCCGTCCTATTTCGAGGCGCGCGGCAAGCCGAAGGCGCCGTCCGACCTGAGGTGGCACAACTGCGTCCGCTTCAGCCTCTCGGGACATGCTGACGTATGGGAGTTCTGCAAGAACGGGCGCACCGAACGGATCGCGGTCGCCGCCCGGTATTCTGTCGCGTCGAGCCTCGCCGTGCGCGATGCGCTGCGCGAGGGCTTTGGTCTCAGCCTGATGCCCTACCCCTACGTCGCAAGCGACCTAAGGGAAGGGCGGCTGCAATGCGCACTGGAGGACTGGAGCGCGGTGGAAACCACGCTCTATGCCGTCTACCCGTCCCGGCAGCACCTTGCTCCCAAGATTCACGCGTTCCTCGACTTCCTCGCGGAGGAGTTCAGGCGGTCGTGAAGGCGGAGTGTTCCCGGACCTTGGTGCGGAAATGCTCATAACCGCCCAATGGGCCATCGAGCGGGTGCTTGCGTCCCAACGCTGAGCCGGTTCACGCACCGCGGGTCGATGAGGGGACATTCGGGACTTAGCAAGATTGCGGGGCTATCCTCGCGGCCATCAAGGTGAACGGCGGGGTGGCGCCGACGCACTCGACCGCTGGAGGTCGTCCGTCGGGGATGAAGAAGAGCGCCGGGCCCGACGCGACGAGGCCTGGGCCTCGCTGCGAGCAGCGGCCAGGACGGACTTCAGGCGGGACGACGCGAACCTGTGGATGCGCCAGCCGCAGAACTCACTCGACGGCCCATGACCAACGCCTGGACGCGCGCTTCCTTTAGAGGCAGATCTGATCCGGTTTGCCGACCAGATTAAATCGCAACCGCAGGCTCCATTTGGTAAGCTCGGTGAAGCAAGCCTGTGAAACTGTCCGAGACGCGCATGGACGCCGATCCAATAGCGCTGATCGGAACACCGGGGGTCCAAATGCTGCGCTATTACGAGGCAGAAGGGCTTCTGGCACCTGCGAGGACGAGTAGCGGATATCGCGACTATGGCCCGGCAGAGAAGGACACGGTTGAGCGTATAAAAACGCTGGGGCATCCGGCATGACATTGCCGATGATCCACAAGTTCCTTCCATGCGCGCTCGATGCGAGGGGCGAATTCGAGCCATGCGATGAGTTGACCGAAATCCTGAAGCAGCAGTTCGAGCTTGTTGGTGAAAAGATCCGACGTCTCGAAGAGAGCCGTGCTTTGCTTTCGGCACTGCGGGTGAAGGTAGACACGAGGGCCCAGGAAGGGCGGGTGTCATCCGCGTGATCGACGATCGTCGACGGAAGCTTCGGTCCTGCCGACGCGCGTCCCCACCGCCGTTCCCTCGTACTCCTGCCTAGGTTAAGCGGCAGGCCAGTTGCGAGGTTGGCGCCATCGTGCGCTGGCGCAAGTCCGAAGACCAGGAAGAGTACCGGGTGCACCTTCACCGAGATGTCTGGGAAACGGTTGTGCCGAGGTTTGAACCTTTGCGGTTTCAGTCTGAACGTCTGCTCCTCGCTCTGTAACACTGGAAGCGGTCAGTCTGCTGTCGGCCGCTTCCTGCCAACTGAGCGCGACCGCGAGCCAACCGAATCCTTGACATCGGATGCGAAGATGCGGCGCTCAGGCGCCGGGAACGGGCCGCGTCAAAATCGCGCGGCCCCTCCACTTGAAGCTTGTTACAGCCTGGCGACAAAGATAGGGGAACCGAGGTCCCTTCCCGCCTGCAACGTGGAAGCCGGGAGGAAACGAGGAGGCTTGTCTGCTTCCACCAAGGTCGCGAAGGCGGGCAGACAACATTGTGTAAGTGGGAGAGTGTATGAAGAAATTTCTGCTATCGACAGTCCTGGCAACCGGACTTGTCGCATTCGCAGGCGCCGCCAGCGCCCAGGAGGGTTGCGGCGACGTGACTATCGCCAGCATGACCTGGCAATCCGCCGAGGTGCTGGCCAATATCGACAAGATCATCCTTGACGCCGGCTTCGGCTGCAACGCCGAGATCGTCCAGGGCGACACCGTTCCGACCCTGACCTCGATGATCGAGAAGGGCCAGCCCGACATCGCGCCGGAAGGCTGGGTCGACCTGCAGCCCGAACTCGTCAATCGTGGCCTCGCCGAGAAGAAGATCATCTCGACCGGCCCGGCCCTGAGCGACGGCGCCGTGCAAGGCTGGTTCATCCCGAAGTTCATCGCGGATGCCAATCCCGAGATCAAGACGATCGCCGATGCCCTGAAGCATCCGGAGCTCTTCCCGGCGCCCGAGGATCCGTCGAAGGGCGCCGTTCACAACGGCCCGCAGGGATGGGGCGGTACGCTGGTGACCACTCAGTACTTCAAGGGCTATGAGGCGGAGAAGGCCGGCTTCGAACTGGTCGACACCGGTTCCGCGGCCGGCCTCGACGGATCGATGGCCAAGGCCTACGAGCGCCAGCAAGGCTGGCTCGGCTACTACTGGGCTCCGACCTCGATTCTCGGCAAGTACGAGATGGTCAAGCTCGAATCCGGCGCCGCGTACGACGAGGCGGAGTGGAAGCGCTGCAACACCGTGGCGGACTGCCCGGATCCGAAGCCGAACGACTGGCCCAAGGATACGGTCGAGACCCTGGTGACCACGCAGTTCGCGGAGCGCGCCGCTCCGGTGGTCGACTACCTGAAGAACCGCAACTGGCCGAACTCCACGGTCAACACGCTGCTGGCCTGGATGACCGACAACCAGGCGACGGGCGAGGACGGCGCCAAGCACTTCCTGCGCGAGCAGCCGGACGTCTGGACGAAGTGGGTCACTCCGGAAGTCGCCGAGAAGGTCAAGGCGGCGCTCTGACAAGATCCCGGCGTATCGGCGAAAGCGGCGGGTCCACCGCCGCTTTCGTGTTCCTGACGGCGGGCCGCGAGAGGTGACATGAACTGGCTGACGAAGTTTCCCACGCTGGATGACAGCATCCTGACAGCGCTGAAGAAGACCATCGACGAGAATTTCCGTACCTTCACCCGCGCCTATGGCGACAGCATCGAGGCGTTCTTCCACCCGCTGCAGAGCTTCCTCGTCCAGTCCGAGCGCCTGCTGCTCAGCACGCCGTGGTGGGTCGTGATTGCGGTCATCGCGGCAATCGGCTGGTTCGCCAGCCGCAGTTGGAGGATCGTCATCGGCTCGGTCGTCACGCTCGTCCTCATCGGCCTCTTCGGCATGTGGGAGGACACGATGAAGACGATGTCGATGATCTTCGTCTGCACCGTCATGTCGATCGTGCTCGGCATTCCGATCGGCATCGCCATGTCGCGTTCGGACCGGCTGCAGAAATTGATCAATCCGGTGCTCGATGTGATGCAGACCATGCCGAGCTTCGTTTACCTCATCCCGGTCGTCATGCTGCTCGGCATCGGCAAGGTGCCTGGCGTGATTGCGGTCGTCATCTATGCCATACCGCCCATGATCAGGCTGACCGACCTTGGCATCCGACTGGTCGACAAGGACGTGCTGGAGGCGGCGGACGCCTTTGGTTCCTCGAGTTGGCAGCGACTGAAGAACGTGCAGATGCCGCTTGCGCTGCCGACGATCATGGCGGGAATCAACCAGACCATCATGATGGCGCTGGCCATGGTGGTCATCGCATCGATGATCGGCGTGCAGGGGCTGGGCCAGCCCGTCCTGCGGGCCATCTCCAACCAGTATTTCACGCTCGGCGTCTTCAACGGGCTCGCGATCGTCGGCATCGCCATCATGTTCGACCGCATCAGCCAGGCCTTCGGCCGTCGCCTGCAGCGTCACCGGGAGTTCGTGCATGGCTGACGGGACAGGCGCCTCCATCGACATCAAGGGGCTCTACAAGATCTTCGGGCCGGACGCCGCCGCCTATGTCGAGCGCGTCCGCCAAGGGATGAGCAAGGCCGAGCTCAACGAGAAGCACGGTCTCGTCCTCGGCCTGAAAGACATCAACATTCATATGCCGCCCGGCGGCATCCAGGTCATCATGGGCCTATCGGGGTCGGGCAAGTCGACTCTCATCCGCCACATCAACCGGCTGATCGACCCGACCGCCGGCGAGGTCGTGGTCGGTGGAGCCGACGTGGTCAAGATGAGCCCGAGGGAACTGCGGGAATTCCGCCGTCACAAGACGGGAATGGTGTTCCAGAAGTTCGCCCTGCTGCCGCATCGCAACGTGCTCGAAAACGTCGTCTACGGGCTGGAGATCCGCGGCACGCCGCGCGCCAAGCAGCTTGAGGCGGCGATGCGCTGGATCGAGCGCGTCGGGCTTAAGGGATTCGAGAGCAAATACCCGAACCAGCTTTCGGGCGGCATGCAGCAGCGCGTGGGACTGGCGCGGGCGCTCGCCAATGACGCACCCATCCTGCTCATGGACGAGGCGTTCTCTGCGCTCGACCCGCTGATTCGTATGGACATGCAGACCGTGCTTCTCGACCTCCAGAAGGAGGTCAAGAAGACCATCGTCTTCATCACCCACGATCTCGACGAAGCGCTGCGACTGGGCGACCAGATCGCGATCCTAAGGGACGGCGAAGTCGTCCAGCAAGGGACGGGGCAGGATATCGTGCTCAGGCCCGCGACCGACTATGTCGCGCGTTTCGTACGCGAGGTGAACCGAGGCCGCGTGGTGAAGGCCGCCGCCGTGATGACCGCGCTCCGGCCGGGCGCCGCGCCGTCGGGGCCGGCGGTGACGGAAGATGCGACCCTCGAGGATGCCGTACGCGCGATCCGCGCCTCTGGCAGCGAGACGGCGTATATCGTCAATGCGAGCGGCGCCCCTGTCGGCGAAGTCGGCCTCGCTGCCCTGGCCGATGCCATGGTCGTGCCTGCGGGTTCCGAGGCGGCCTGAGGCCTCGGCGAACGTCAAGGCCAGGTTTTCATGGCGGATGCGGCCCAGAAGCATAAGCTGAATGGAGGACAGAGACGGCCGCCGCTATACCGACCCTGAACGCGACTGCTCCAGAAAGCTTCATGGTTGTCTCGTTCCGCAGGTTACCATTCAGAGCGGTCGCGGCGCCCCGCCCTCAGGCCATGATCTTCAGTTGGATCGAGCGCGCAGCCGCTGTTTTTGATTGGACCGGTTAAAGTGGCAGTGGAACTGGTCACACGTGCAACGCGGAAGTTACCCGCGCAGTTTACTTGTACCTTAGCCTCAATCCAGCGTGAAAATTCCTGCGCGGCAAGGTGGGCCAGTCTCAGGATAGACGCGGTGGCCGCGCGGGGGGCAACGGCGTAGCTCCTTACCTCTGGAAGTCCTTTGGCTGGTAGCAGAAGCTGCCGAGCTAACCCGATTTATTAGGCCGATCATTCGCGTCGCTCGCCGGGCGCCGCTTCGAAAGAGAAAGCAGTTTGGCCATCTCCTCGGCAATCAGCCCGCGGATCAGCTGACGCCTTTTCGGGTCTGTTTCTACTTCGAGCTGCCTCTGTAGTCCCCTTATGCTTTCTTCATGAACAAAACGAGCATGGCTCACGTCCGGGGGCGGTATTCCACTATGGCGCATGAACGAGCCGTAGACGTGGTCGCGATATCGACCGTGCAGCAAGTTCCGCTGCTTGCTTGGCCAGCGCTTCAGTGGGCTCGACACCGACAGCACAGCAGCGGCAATCTCCCCCTATGGCATCTACGGTCCACACAAAGCGGTTGTCGGGATCGCGTTGAAGACGCTCGACCCAGAGGCTCAGCCTCCCGAATTCCGCGGTAGCGCAGTTGCAGTTCCCGTCTTTCCGGTCCTCCCCCCATTCGATTTCTTCCTCCCCCCAATCGATCGCTTCCATGCCCAATTTCCTCCCTGGCCCAATCGAAGTGAGGTCAGAAAGGGACGGAAAGTCAATGCAGTGTTCAATTTTGAACCTATTGGAGAACTGGGTTGCATACTCCCTCGGCTTTAAGGGGTTCGGTAGTCGGTCTGCAGCCATGCGTTTCGTCTAGCGCTTGAGAGTGAGGGAGCATAATATTGCAAACTCATGCGTTCGATGGAAAAAAAATCACCAGTGCAGCATGGAGGACATCCATGTATCGAAGCACTTATAATAATGTTCTATTGCGCATAATGAAGACAGATGAACGTCTGTTGCTTGAGCATTATATGGAGCGCATCAGCCTGCCACTTCGGATGCCTCTGGAATGTCGCGGGCAGCCGATCGAGTTCGTCTACTTCCCCGAGAGCGGCATCGCCACGATCGTTGCCAGAATAGCAAGGGGTCGTGATGTCGAAGTCGGCCTTATCGGCTTTGAAGGCATGACCGGAGCCGCCGCTGTGTTCGGTGACGACTGCGCCGCGCATGAATGTTTTATGCAAATGGCTGGCGAGGGTGTCAGGGTACCCGTCGCTGCGCTGAGGAGGGAGGTTTCACGAAGTCCTCAGTTGCACAATCTCTTCCTCCGATATGCCCAGAGCCTCTATGTTCAGGCCACCTATTGTGCGCTTTGCAATGTCCGCTCCAAGTTCGAAGAGCGGTTGGCACAACTGCTGCTCAGATGCCACGATCGCGTTCCTGGCGGAACGCTCCCGCTCACGCATCAGGCTCTGGCCGTAATGCTAGGGGTACGTCGTCCCGTCGTAACACTAGGACTGCATGTCCTTGAGGGAGAAGGTTTGATCCGCGCCAATCGCGGCGAGATTGTCATCCGCGACCGCGAGCGGCTGATCAAGCGAACGAGAGGCGGTTACGATGTACCAGCACGCGAATACAGGCGACTGATAGGGATCGATGCTTGCCCGCAGGGGAACACAATGTTCTTTATCGGACCAAGCAAGCAGTGAGGCTCAAGTCTATTACCACGCTCGAACCGTTGCGTTCGGTCCGCCAGATGTATGGCCGCGGCAGGCTCGGTCTCCTGCAAGCTAGACCGATCGGCGATTCAGGACCATAGACTTCCTCGAGATTGCGTCAGACCCAGTTTTGCACGCCGCTTGACTGTCAGCGGCTACCTCCCTGCCGGGAACAGTTTCTGTCTTGACGTCGTTGCGATTTCGGTTTGAGGTGCACCAATAGTGAATTGGTGCGAACCATTAATCGCTGAGTGTCATGCCCACCGATGCGTCGAGCGGGAATTCAAATTACGCGCTGGACAAGCTGCGGGGGCTGCTGCGCTCGGGCAGCGTCGAGGCTGACGGCAGGCTGCCCACAGAACGCGAGCTTTCGACGTCGCTGGGTGTCAGCCGCCGCGCCGTGCGCCGCGCCCTCGAGGTGCTGGAGATGGAGGGGCGGATCTGGCGCCGCCAGGGATCCGGAACCTATGCCGGCCAGCGCCCCGACGGCCTGAGCGAGCATGTCGGCTCCATCGTCGCCGGCACCGACCCGATGGAGGTCATGGAAGTGCGCCTGCGCGTCGAGCCGCAACTTGCGCAACTGGCGGCGATGCGGGCCAAGGCTTCCGAGGTCGAGCGCCTCTACGACCTCGCCGGGAAGTCGGAACAGAGCACCGACGCAGACAGCCACGAACTTTGGGACGGTGCGCTGCACCGCCTCATCGCGCAATGCGCGGGCAACGGGTTCTTCCTGGCGATCTTCGATGTCATCAACCGGGTCCGCCAGGACCCGGCATGGCAGACCATCCGCGAGCGCGCCCGCAACGCCGCCGGGACCGCGTCCCTGATCCAAGCCCAGCACATGGCGATCGTCGACGCGATCGCGGCACACGACCCTGCGAGAGCCGGCGAGGCGATGCGCCAGCACCTTTTGACGCTGCAGGAAAGCCTCGTGCGCATCACTTCGCTCGATCGCCAGGGAGCGGAAGTCGAAAAGGAATTCACCTGACGGGAAACGTCGGCACGACAGGCGCTATCGCCGAATCATAGGGAGGAGGAAGCTATGAAAATCACGAGGTTCTTGCCCGCGTTGGCGGCGGGAGCGCTGCTTGCGCTTCCAGCCGCTGCCGCGGAACTGAAGATCGGCTTGCAGGACGATGCCGATGTGCTCGATCCGACGCAGTCGCAGACCTTCGTCGGCCGCATCGTCTACACGGCGTTGTGCGACAAGCTGGTCGACCTGTCGCCGGACCTCAAGATCGTACCGCAGCTCGCCACCGAATGGGCATGGTCGGATGACGGCATGGAACTCACCATGAAGCTGCGGCAGGGCGTGAAGTTCCACGACGGCACGCCCTTCAACGCCGATGCGGTGGTCTACGACATCGACCGCGCGATGACCCTGCCGGAATCCAAGCGCAAGAGCGAGCTGAAATCGTTGGAGAAGGTGGAGGCCACCGGCGAATACGAGGTCAAGTTCACGCTCAAGAGCCCCGACGTGACCCTGCTGGCCGCGCTGTCCGACCGTGCGGGCATGATGATCTCGCCGACGGCGGCCAAGGAGATGGGCGCGGACTTCGGCAACAAGCCGGTCTGTTCCGGCCCGTTCAAGTTCGTCGACCGCGTGCAGCAGGATCGCATCGTGCTGGAGAAGTTCCAGGACTATTGGAACAAGGATAGCATCTTCATCGACAAGGTCACCTATCTGCCGATCCCGGACACCACCGTGCGGCTGGCCAATCTGCGTGCCGGTGACCTCGATCTGATCGAGCGGCTGGCGGCGAGCGACGCGGCGGCCGTCAAGGCCGATCCTGACCTGAGCTACGAGAGTGTCGTCAATCTCGGCTGGCTGGCGATCTATTTCAATGTCGGCGAGAACGCCACCAGCCCGTTGGGCAAGGACAAGCGGCTGCGGCAGGCCTTCTCGCTGGCGATCGACCGCGAAGCGGCCAACCAGATCGTCTACGAGGGCACGGCGGTGGCGGGCAACCAGGCCTTCAGTCCGCAAAGCCCGTGGTATGATAAGAATTTCTCGGTGCCTGCCCGCGACATCGAAAAGGCCAAGGCGCTGGTCAAGGAGGCCGGCTTCGACCGGGTTCCCGTCGAGATGATCATCACCAACAACCCGGTGACAATGCAGATGATGCAGATCATCCAGTCGATGGTGGCCGAGGCAGGTTTCGACGTCAGCCTCAAGGCGACGGAATTCACCACGCTGCTCGACGAGATGACGGCGGGCAACTATCACGTCGCCCGCTCCGACTGGTCGGGACGCGCCGATCCGGACGGCAACATTCATCAGTTCCTGACCTGCAAGGCCGCGCTCAACGACGCCAAATACTGCAACCCCAAGGTGGACGAACTGCTCAACGAGGCGCGCCAGTCGCCCGACGACGCGGTGCGCAAGCAGAAATACGACGCCGCCCAGGTGATCCTGCAGGACGACATGCCGATGGCCTATGTCGGCCATCAGTCCTGGATCTGGGCGCTCAGCAAGAAGGTCGCCGGCTTTGTGCCCTATCCCGACGGCATGATCCGGCTCGCCGGCGTGAAGAAAGTGGACTGACTTTCGCAACGGCGGCGCCGGGCTTGGCCGGCGCCGCCTGCAGCCCATGAATCCGCTGGCGGGAAGGCAAAATGTACAGCTACATCGGCAAGCGCCTGCTGGTCGCCATCCCGACACTGCTGATCATCTCGGTTTTCGTCTTTTCCCTGCAAAAGCTTTTGCCGGGCGACCCGGTGCTGGCCATGGCCGGGGAGGATCGGGACCCGCAGACGATCGAGTATCTGCGCGAGAAGTATCATCTCAACGACCCGGTGCCGGTGCAATACCTGCGCTGGGCCGGATCGGCGCTGCAGGGAGACCTGGGCATGTCGCTGCGCACCAAGCAACCCGTGCTGAAGCTGATCGGCGACAAACTGCCGGTCACCATCCAGCTTGCCGTCATGTCGATCGCCTTCGCATTCCTGATCGGGATTCCGATGGGCATACTGGCGGCGGTGAAGAAGAACACGGCGCTCGACTACGTCGCCAACATCGTTGCGCTGTCGGGCCTGTCGATCCCGAACTTCTGGCTCGGCATCATGCTGATCCTGCTGATCTCGGTGAAGCTCGGCTGGTTGCCCGCATCCGGCTACAGGCCGTTCTTCGATGACCCGCTGCGCTCCATCCAGACGATGCTGATGCCTGCCTTCGTGCTGGGAAACGCGCTCGCCGCAACGCTCATGCGGCACACACGCTCCGCCATGCTGTCGGTGCTCAGCGCCGACTATATCCGCACCGCGCGCGCCAAGGGCCTGTCCGAGCGCGCGGTGGTGCTGGAGCACAGTTTCCGCAACGCGGTGCTGCCGATCGTGACGCTGAGCGCGCTGCTATTCGGCGAACTGCTCGCCGGCGCGGTGCTGACCGAGCAGATCTTCACCATCCCCGGCTTCGGGAAGCTCATCGTCGACGCCGTCTTCACCCGCGACTATGCCGTCGTCCAGGGCGTGGTGCTGTGCACGGCGGTCGGCTTCATCCTCATGAACCTCGTCGCCGACGTGTTCTATGTTCTGCTCAACCCGCGCATGAGGGCGGCCCTGTGACGGTGATCGATCAGGTTGACGTTCCTGCCGTCGAGCCGCGCTCGCCGAGCCGCGCCTGGCGCAAGCTGAAGGCGAACAGGGGCGCGCTGGTCGGCCTGGGAATCATCCTCTTCTTCACGCTGCTTGCAGTGCTCGCCCCGCTGCTGCCGATCGCCGATCCGAACGCGACGAACTGGTTGGCGATCCGCACGGCGCCGTCGGCCACATATTGGCTCGGCACCGACGATATCGGCCGCGACATCCTCTCGCGCATGATCTGGGGGGCGCAGGCTTCGTTGCTCGCCGGCGTGGTGTCGGTCGCCATCGCTGTCGCCATTGGCGTGCCGTTCGGCCTGGTCTCAGGCTATTTCGGCGGCTGGACCGACCAGATCATCTCGCGCGTCACCGAGGCGCTTCTGGCTATGCCCTTCCTCATCACCGCGATCGCGCTCGCCGCGTTCCTGGGCCCGAGCCTGATGAACGCCATGATCGCCATCGGCATTTCGGCCATGCCGGTCTTCATCCGCCTCACGCGCGGTCAGGTGCTTGCGGTCAAGACCGAGGACTATGTCGAAGGCGCGCGCTCGATCGGGCTGAGGCATTCCAGCATCATCCTGCGCTACATCCTGCCCAACGTCTTCGCGCCGATCCTCGTGCAGGCGACATTGACGATCGCCACCGCCATCATCGCCGAGGCGAGCCTCTCTTTCCTCGGGCTCGGCCAGCAGCCGCCGGCGCCGAGCTGGGGCTCGATGCTCAACGTCGCCAAGAACTATCTGTCGCAGGCGCCGTGGATGGCCATGTGGCCGGGCGCGGCGATCTTCCTCGTCGTCATCGGCTTCAACCTACTGGGCGACGGCCTGCGCGACGCGCTCGACCCGCGCGAAGCCTGAATTTGAAAGGACCGATCGAGGATGCCAGCCTTCACGACCCGCCCCGAAATCCTTGGAACCTTTGGCGTCGTCACCTCGACCCACTGGATCGCTTCAGCGGTCGGCATGAGCATTCTGGAAAAGGGCGGCAACGCCTTCGACGCGGCGGTGGCGACAGGCTTCGTGCTGCAGGTCGTCGAGCCGCATCTCGTCGGTCCGGGCGGCGACATGCCGGCGCTGATCTATTCCAGGAAAAGGGACAAGGTAGAGGTCGTCTGCGCGCAAGGGCCGGCGCCGGCCGGCGCCACCATCGAGCGCTACACTTTCGAGGGCCTCGCCATGATTCCCGGCGACGGACTCCTCGCAACCGTCATTCCCGGCTCATTCGACGGCTGGATGCTGATGCTGCGCGACTACGGTACGATGAGCGTGCGCGAGGTGTTGGAGCCGGCCATCCACTACGCCGAGAGCGGGCATCCGGTGCTGCCGCGCGTCGCCGCGACCATCGCCGGAATGGCCGGGTTCTTCGAGAAGGAATGGCCCACCTCGTACCGGACCTGGCTGCCCGGCGGTGCGGCGCCCGCTCCGCACGCGAACGTCAGGAACCCGGCGCTTGCCGAGACATGGAAGCGCGTCGTTGCCGAGGCGGAAGCGAAAAAGGGCCGTGAAGCGCAGATCGAGGCGGCGCGCGACGCCTTCTATCGCGGCTTCGTGGCCGAAGCGATCGGCCGGTATCTGGAGAGCGCTGAGGTAATGGACGCCAGCGGCAGCCGGCACAAGGGCGTGTTGACGGCGCAGGACATGGCCGGCTGGTCGGCCACTATCGAGGAGCCGCTCACCTATGACTATGGCGACTGGACGGTGGCCAAGACCGGCCCGTGGGGGCAGGGGCCGGTACTGTTCCAATGCCTGTCGTTGCTGAAGGGGTTTGACCTTGCCGCCATGGCACCTGTCGGTGCGGAGTTCGTGCATACCGTGACCGAGGCGATGAAGCTCGCCTTCGCCGATCGCGACGCCTATTACGGCGACCCGAACTTCAGCGACGTGCCGATGGCGCATCTCCTGTCGGACGCCTATGCCGCCGGACGTCGCAAGCTCATCACGGAGCACGCTTCGCTCGACCTGAGCCCCGGCCAGGTGCCTGGCTTCGAAAAGCAGGTCGACCTGACGATGAAACTGCTCGACGCCGATTCGCAGACCGGCGCTGTCTACGAGCCGACCATGGCGCACCTTTCGGAAAAGCGCGGCGACACCGTGCATATCGACGTCATCGACCGGGAGGGCAATATGGTGTCGGTGACGCCTTCGGGCGGCTGGCTGCAATCCTCGCCGACCATTCCGGGCCTCGGCTTCTGCCTCAACACGCGCGCCCAGATGTTCTGGCTGAAGCCGGGCCTGCCGAGTTCGCTGATGCCCGGCAAGCGGCCTCGCACCACGCTCACGCCCTCCCTCGGCCTCCACGAAGGCCGGCCGGCGCTCGCCTTCGGCACGCCGGGCGGCGACCAGCAGGAGCAGTGGCAGCTCTCCTTCTTCCTGCGCCACGTGCATCACGGCCTGAACCTGCAGGAAGCCATCGACCTGCCGCTGTTCCACACCGCGCATTTCCCGGCTTCCTTTTACCCGCGGACCCGCGAACCGGGCAGCCTGATCGCTGAGGCGAATTTCGGTGAGACGGTTCTTGGCGAACTGCGGGGCAGGGGCCACAGGCTGACCGTTTCGGACCCCTGGACGATCGGCCGGCTGACCGCCGCCAAATGCGATGCCGATGGCCTGCTGCGCGCCGCGGCAACGCCGCGCCTGATGCAGGCCTATGCGGTAGGGCGCTAGCATGACCTGGTCCATCGTCGCCCGCGATCCCGCCACCAGTCATCTCGGCGTCGCCGTCGCCAGTCGTTTCTTCGCCGTCGGCGGCATCGTGCCGTATATCTGCGGCGGTGTCGGCGCCGTGGCCACGCAGGCCTTCGTCAATCCGCTCTATGGTGTCGACGGGCTGGCGGCCAGAAAGGAGCCACGGCAAATCGTGGCGGAGCTGACGGCGCGCGACGCAGGCCGCGACCAGCGGCAGATGCACCTGATAGATGCGAAAGGGCGCAACGCCGCGTTCACCGGCGCGAAATGCATCGACTGGGCCGGCCATCTGGTCGGGGACAACGTGTCGGTGGCCGGCAACATGCTGGCCGGGCCGCAGGTGGTGGCCGAGACGCTGGCGACCTTCAGAATGACCGCCTCGAAACCGCTCGCGGAGCGTCTGTTGGAAGCGATGCAGGCGGGCGAGGACGCCGGCGGCGACAAGCGCGGCAGGCAGTCGGCAGCGCTCGTCATCTACCGCGACCAGGACTATGCCTGGCTCAGCCTCAACGCCGACGACCACGCCGACCCGCTGGTGGAACTGCGCCGGCTTTACGCGGTGGCGCAGGAACGCTTCCTGCATTTGGCTGAAACCATGGCGACCCGGCAGAATCCCAGCGGCCTGATCGATCGGCGCGAGATCGACGAGAAGATCGCTGCGCTGGAAGCGGAGCGTGTTGCGGCGGGCAGGCCGTCGGCCTCCTTCGCCACGCCGCCGAAGACGTGAGAGGGCAGGACATGGGGATACGACAGGGCGGGATGGTCCGATGAGCGACACGCTTGCGGGCAATCCTTCTTCCGGGAGCGCTTCGGCCAAGGCCGGCGAACCGGTCCTGTCGGTCCGCGGCCTGACCACGTCCTTCCTTGTCGACGGCGCCTGGAGGACGGTGGTTCGCGATGTGTCGTTCGACGTCATGCCCGGGGAGACCGTCGCCATCGTCGGCGAGAGCGGCTCGGGCAAGAGCGTCACCTCGCTGTCGGTCATGCGGCTGCTGGCCAGGGACTCCAGCCGCATCAAGGGCAGCATCGTGCTCAATGGCAAGGACATCCTTGCCCTTTCCGACAAGCAGATGCGCCAGGTCCGTGGCAAGGACGCCGCCATGATCTTCCAGGAGCCGATGACCAGCCTTAATCCGGTCTTCACCATCGGCCGGCAGATCTCGGAGGCACTGACCTGCCACGGCGACATCACCAGGGCGGCAGCGCGGGCCGAGACAGTGCAACTCCTGGAAAAGGTGCGCATCCCCAACGCGGCCTCCCGCTTCGATGACTATCCGCACCAGTTCTCCGGCGGCATGCGCCAGCGCGTGATGATCGCCATGGCGCTGGCCAGCCGGCCAAGGCTGCTGATCGCGGATGAGCCGACGACCGCGCTCGATGTCACCATCCAGGGCCAGATCCTCGACCTCATCAAGGTGCTGCAGGAAGAAGAGGGCATGTCGGTCCTCTTCATCACGCACGACATGGGCGTGGTCGCTGAGATCGCCGACCGCACCATCGTCATGTACAAGGGCGAGGCGATCGAGACCGGGGCGACGGCCGACATTTTCCGCAATGGCCGCAAGCCCTACACGCGTTCGCTGCTTTCGGCCGTTCCCCGCCTCGGCTCAATGGCCGGCCAGGGATGGCCGCTGCGGTTTCCTGTCGTCGATGTCGAGACGGGCACGCGCGTCGAGCCGGCGGAAGTAGCGGATACGGTCGACCGTGGTTCGGAACCGGTTCTGGATGTGAAAAACCTGACCACCCGATTCGACGTGCGGGGCGGGCTGCTTGGGCGCAAGGTGGGCGCGGTCCACGCCGTGGAGAACGTCTCCTTCGACCTCTTGCAGGGCGAGACGCTGTCGCTGGTGGGGGAGTCTGGCTGCGGCAAGTCGACCACCGGCCGCTCCATCACCCGTCTGATCCAGCCGAACGGGGGCGTCGTCAGGCTGGAGGGAAAGAACATTCTCGACCTTGACACCGCGTCGCTGCGGCACGCGCGCCGCAGCATCCAGATGATCTTCCAGGACCCCTTCGCCAGCCTCAATCCGCGCATGACGGTGGGCGCGATGGTGGCCGAGCCGATCGTCGAGCATGGGCTGGCCACGGGTGCGCAGGCCAGGGAGAAGGCGGCCGACCTGTTGAGGCGCGTGGGTCTCAGCCCCGACATGATGAAGCGCTATCCGCACGAGTTCTCAGGCGGCCAGCGCCAGCGCATCTGCATCGCCCGCGCGCTCGCGCTCGATCCCAAGGTGATCGTCGCCGACGAGAGCGTCTCGGCCCTCGACGTCTCGATCAAGGCGCAGGTCTGCAACCTTTTGATGGATCTACAGCAGAGCCTGAAACTCGCCTTCCTGTTCATCTCGCATGACATGGCCGTGGTCGAGCGCGTCAGCCACCGGGTGGCGGTGATGTATCTCGGTGAAATCGTCGAGATCGGCCCGCGCAAAGCGGTGTTTTCGGACCCGCGGCACCCCTATACGAAGAAATTGATGGCGGCCGTGCCGGTCCCCGATCCGTCGCGGCGTGGCATCCGGCGCAATCTCGTGGCCGACGAACTGAAAAGCCCGGTGCGGCCCCTCGGCTATGTCGCGCCGCCGCGGCGCTATGACGAGGTCTCGCCCGGCCATCTGGTTCGCCTCGACGACGGGATGTAGCAGCCAGGGATCGCGATTTGGTTCGATTGCAGACTTCCCGGTTGCGGGCGCTTACAATCCTCATCCGTCCGTCGCCGAACAGTCTGAAATCATCGCTGCGGTGTGAAGCTGTCGCTCCACGGTTTCTGTCCCGGGATCGAAATTTGCAACGGAACCTGTGCTAGGCGTCTGTAAAACAGAGATCTGCCCTGCAGTTCCGGGACCTCGTCGCTACCCCTGCCAATATGGCCGGCTCGCCATCTCCGATGACGAGGCTGGCGCTCTGGCGTGAACTACGGTGAACCTGTTCAGGGCGTGGGGCTTGGCCAGACGCGGAAGCATACACTCGGCGGCCGTCGTGGGATATTGGCTTCCTTGGCTCACCGTGGCCCGTCGAGGCTTCGGGACTTCTCGAATTCGCTAGAGCGTATGCCAACGAGAGATTGAACTTACTCGCTTGGCCCTGTGTCGAGGGTGGCGCAGAGCGTCATCTTGCAATCCCAGAGATGGTCGGGCGCGCCTACATGGGCACCCTCCGCTGATCTACTGCCGGGACGAACTCACCTTTCGTGTGGCCGTTGACCGACCGAGGTCATTCTTGGCGCGAAAACCATCTTCGCAGATGGCGAAACACTAATCAGGCCCATGGTGCCTCCGCGACCGCATCGCGGTCCTACTCGCCGGCATAGCGCCGGAAGAGGCCGCTCACGGATGGCGAGTTACCATATCTTATAGAGGATACTTGGTACGAATTATTCCTTAAACATATGGAAGCGGTGACGTTTTCCGGGACGACAACGGAGGTGATCCGGTCTTTGGGCGGTTTGAGCGGGCGCTAGCGACCGTGCGGTAGCCGAGCGTCCGTCTTGACGTCGGTTCGGCCGTTGAGCGTGGGGGCGCTCGACGACCTCATCTGCTCCTATCCATCGCTCTATATGCCCCGGCCAGGATGCGTCATACTTTGCGAAGGAGAGCCCGGGCGTATCGATCATGTGCCCGGGCAGCGCAATTGCATCCTGGTTCGACTCAAGATTTGCCAGTTGCAGGAGGTCGCTCCATGCGAGTTGCAATCACCCGGGTTCTTCTGGCTGTCCTCCTCGTTCTCCTCGCCGTTGCCGTCCTCCAGCCTCTGGTCGACAGATGGCTGGTCATGCAAAGCGCGCCTCGGCCAGTCGATGCGCGCGGCAGTCTGTCTGAGTTCGAAACCACCAGCGTCCGTCTTTTCGAGACCATTTCCCCGTCCGTCGTGCAGGTGGGCGTGCCGCACGGCCGTTTCACACAGGAGATGGAGTCCGGCACCGGCTTCGTTTGGGATGACGCCGGCCACATCGTGACCAACAACCATGTCATCGAAAACGGAACCGCCATCTTTGTACGGCTGGTGTCGGGCCAGGTCTTCAAGGCCGATCTTGTCGGGCGCGCGCCGAATTATGATCTTGCAGTCATCCGGCTGGGGCCAGGCGCGTCGCATCCTCCCCCGATCCCGCTGGGAAGTTCGCGGGACCTGAAGGTCGGGCAAGCCGCCTTTGTTATCGGAAATCCCTTTGGGCTCGACCAGTCGCTCACCTCAGGCGTGATCAGCGCGCTGGAACGGAGGCTGCCCACCAGCGGCGACCGGGAGATTTCGAGTGCGATTCAGACCGATGCAGCCATCAATCCGGGGAATTCGGGCGGCCCGCTGCTCGACTCGGCCGGTCGGCTCATTGGTGTGACTACGGCGATCTATTCGCCTTCGGGCGCAAATGCGGGTATCGGATTTGCCATTCCCGTGGATGTCGTCAATCGTGTGGTCCCGACCTTGATCCGCACGGGACGCTACCCGACGCCTGGCATCGGCATCGCGGCCGCGGACGAGCGCATGGCCGCCCAACTCGGTATCAACGGCGTGATCGTCGCCCAGGTCATGCCCGGCTCCCCAGCCGATAAGGCGGGGTTGATCGGGCTGAACCTGGCCTCCGGAACGATCGGCGACGTCATCGTCGCGGTGGACGGCAAGCCCGTCCAGCACCTGGCAAATCTCGTGTCCGGCCTCGAAGAGGCAGGCGTCGGCGCACAGGTCGAACTAACCGTCGCGCGTGACGCCCGGCAGCGGACTGTCCCGGTGCAGGTGGTGGACATAGGCGGGTGAAACGCCCGCCCGCTCGCGGGGGCGGGCGCTGGGAGGTGACCCCCCGGCCGGGCGACAGTCTTCATGCCCGTGAGAACACCGGGCGCATCTTCAAGGAAAAGATCCCCGATTCGTTTAGTAAGAGCGTGGGGAGGCGGGCATCGATCGCATCGCCGTCGCTCCAGATCACTCACCTGTTCCGCAAGATAGTGGTCGCGATTCCGCCGATGGCGGTCGCCTGACGGGTCAGCCGCATGCCGGCCGCCCTTGGCGTCCCGTTCGGAGGGGAGGGCTGCCGTGCCTGGCGCCGCGGCCGGCAGCGTTCCATGGGCTGAGCCGAGGCGACCCGATGTCCCACACCGGGTTTTCCTGTGAAGAAGCTTTGTTGACACAGAGCAATTAAGAGGCTCATTTTTCGGAACCAGGAAAACCAACAAATCGAACTGGTACGAATCAAATGGGAGTCTCACTGATGAAAAAACGAGTTGCGGTGATTGGCGCCGGCCCGTCCGGGCTGGCGCAGCTGCGCGCCTTCCAGTCCGCCGCGGCCAAGGGCGCCGAGATCCCGGAGATCGTCTGCTTCGAGAAGCAGAAGAACTGG
>NZ_JABVCF010000015.1 GCF_014595955.1 Pseudaminobacter soli (ex Zhang et al. 2022) | reverse complement strand
TGAAGAAGCATGTCCTCATCATCGGCGCGGGCGGTGTGGCCCAGGTCGTCGCGCACAAATGCGCCCAGAACAACGATATCCTCGGCGATATCCATATCGCGTCACGCACCGTGGAAAAATGCGAGGCGATCATTGCGTCAGTCCGCGAGAAGAATGCGCTGAAGACCGATGGGGCTATCGCGGCACATGCCCTCGATGCGATGGATGTGGAGGCGACCAAGGCGCTGATCGAGAGGACGGGCGCGAGGATCGTCATCAACGTCGGTTCGGCCTTCCTCAACATGTCGGTGATGTCGGCATGCATCGCGACCGGTGCCGCCTACATCGACACAGCCATCCACGAAGATCCGCTCAAGGTGTGCGAGCCTGCGCCGTGGTACGCCAACTACGAGTGGAAGCGCCGAGAGGAATGCGAGAAAGCTGGAGTGACCGCGATTCTCGGCGCCGGCTTCGATCCGGGCGTGGTGAACGCATACGCGCGGCTCGCGAAGGACGAATACTTCGACAGTATCGAATCCATCGACATCATCGACATCAACGCCGGAAGCCACGGGCGGTACTTCGCAACGAACTTCGACCCGGAGATCAATTTCCGCGAGTTCACCGGGCAAGTCTGGTCCTGGCAGGGTAGCAAGTGGGTCTCCAACAAGATGTTCGAGATCGGTCACGAATGGGATCTACCGACTGTCGACAAGCAGAAGGCCTATCTGACCGGCCATGACGAGGTGCACTCCCTGTCGCAGCTGCTGGGGGTGCCGAACGTGCGCTTCTGGATGGGATTTGGCGATCACTACATCAACGTCTTCACGGTACTGAAGAACCTCGGCCTGCTTTCGGAGCAGCCGGTGACCACGGCGGAAGGACTGGAAGTGGTGCCGCTGAAGGTGGTCAAGGCGGTCCTGCCCGATCCGTCGTCGCTTGCTCCCGACTATACGGGCAAGACCTGCATCGGCGACCTCGTCAAGGGCGTCAAGGACGGCAAGCCGCGCGAGGTCTTCATCTATAACGTGGCGGACCACAAGGAGGCCTACCAGGAGGTGGGCAGCCAGGGCATCTCCTATACGGCGGGCGTGCCCGCGGTGGCGGCTGCCATGCTGATCGCGACGGGCGAGTGGGACGTGAAGAAGATGGCGAACGTCGAAGAACTGCCGCCGCAGCCGTTCCTCAGCCTGCTCGGCCGTATCGGCTTACCCACCCGAATCCGGGAAGGCGAGCATGACATGGAGCTTCCGCTCGCCTGAATACCTGCTCCCGCCCCATCGAAGAAGATCGGGGCGGGAGCGATCTGCTTAGCTCGTGAAGAAGCTCTGCGTGCCGTGCGCCTCGATGGCCTCCGCGAGGCGGCCGAGCGCATGGACATAGGCGGCCGTGCGCATGGTGATGTTCTTCTCGCGGGCCACATTCCAGATCGCGCGGCCCTCGCGCTCCATGATGGCACGGAGCCGGTCGTGGATTTCCTCGACCGTCCAGTAGAAGCCCTGCCGGTTCTGAACCCATTCGAAGTAGGACACGGTCACCCCTCCGGCATTCGCCAGGATGTCCGGGAGGATGGTGACGTCCTTGCTGCCGAGGATGGCGTCCGCCTCCGGTGTCACCGGACCGTTTGCCAGTTCCAGCACCAGTTTCGCCTTGACGGACCCGGCATTCTCCTCGTCGATCATGTTCTCGAGGGCCGCAGGAACCAGGAGGTCGCACTCGACGCCGACCAGGGCATCGGGATCCAGGAGTTCGTGCCCGCCATGCCCAGTCGTGCTGGTGACCGATTTCCCGTCCGCCTTGGCTGCGAGGAGGAGGTCGATGTGAAGTCCCGCAGCCGAATAGACCGCGCCTTCCGAGTCTGAAACGGCGACGATCTTGTGTCCGTCCGCAGCTAGCAGGCGCGCAATGTGCTGCCCCGCATTGCCGAAACCCTGCACCGCGACCCGCATGGTCTGGGCAAGGCCGAGCTCGGCAGCGAGATGACGGACCAGATAGTACCCGCCGCGCGCCGTCGCGTCGCCGCGTCCGAGCGAACCGCCGAGCGCGATCGGCTTTCCGGTGATGACGGCCGGCTCGTGCTGGCCGACGATCTGGGCGTACTCGTCAGCCATCCATCCCATGATCATGGAGTTGGTGTAGACGTCCGGAGCGGGGATGTCGCGGTCAGGCCCGAGGATACGGGCAAACGCCTGGATGTAGGCGCGCGACAGCCGCTCCAACTCGGCCTTCGAAAGCTTGCGTGGATCGACCTGGACCGCGCCCTTGCCGCCGCCATAGGGCAGGTTCATCACCGCGCATTTGAACGTCATCCAGAAGGCGAGCGTCTCGACCTCATCGGCTGTGGAGTCCGGATGGAAACGAATGCCGCCTTTGGTGGGGCCGCGCGTGTCGTCGTAGCGGCAGCGCCATGCGAGGAACGACTTGCGCGATCCGTCGTCCATGCGGATCATGAGCCGGACCTTGGTCATTTCGCGCGCGAATTTCAGCTTCTCGATCACGTCCGGATCGATACTGAGATGGGCTGCCGCATCGTCCAGCCGGACGAGGGCGTCTTCAAGCAGGCTATCTTCGTGCATCATTTCTCCTCTGGTTGCCGGGAATTCGGAGTGACTAGCGAATAGGGGGCGCGGGCTGCGCAGCCGGGCAGGTCTAAAGCCTTTCATGGCTGGATGGAAACAGTTCTGTTTCCAAAATGGCGAATGATCCGCCACGCCCGAAGAACGGGCGACGAGATCGGCTGCCCGTAGCGCAGTCGATGTGGTTCATCGGGCCAGTCCGCTGAACCTCGTCAATCCGCGAACGCAATCTTCAGTCCGCGGCCGCAGCTTGCAGTCTTCTTACTCGATAGCAGAATTGCCTTTCGGGACAAGGGTGCATGAGCCAGGTATTCAGCGCCAGATGACGCAGCGCTCGTTTTCGCGTTTGGAAAGTTATCGTCTCGCGGACCGACACCTATCCCGACATGTCATTCGCTCCAGAGAGTCTGATCTAGCAATCAACCAAATAGTTATTAAAGTGGATGAATGGATTGCGTTGAGGGCCTTCAAAGGGCGCCTCATCGCAGGGAGGGACTCATGACGCCGGCGTCCGCCGATATTCCACTCGTCCAGCGCGTGATGAATCCAGCGCTCTTGATCGTAGACATGCAAAACGATTTCGTACGAGCAGGGGCGCCACTGGAGGTGGCCGAAGCGAGATCGACCATCGCGCCCATCCAGCGGCTGGCAGGCGCGTTCCGCCAGTTGGGTCGGCCGGTCATCTACACGCGCTTCCTGGCGGAACAGTCGCCCGGTTTGATGTGGCTATGGTCGCCGCAGTGCGGATCCGAGGTGAAGTGCTGCTGGCCGGGCGTCTCCCGGCGTTACCAAGACACGCCTGGTGAACTGGAATGCGCAGCGGTGATCGACGAGTTATCACCTGCGGCAGGCGATCCGATCGTCGACAAATACGGCTACGGCTCCTTCCACAATACGCAACTCGATGCGCTGTTGCGGGAGCGCGGTGTGCAATCGCTGGTGGTGACCGGAACGGTCGCGCAGATCTGCGTCGAGCAGACCGCGCGTGAGGCTTTCCACTACGGCTATCGGACGACGGTCGTTTCGGACGGCGTGTCTTCGTTCGATCACGAACTCAAGGCAGCGGCGCTGAAGAACTTCGCCATGAAGTTCGGCTGGGTGGCCGACAGCGAGACCGTTATCGGCTGGCTGGGGCAAGCGGCCTGATCTCGTCGAAGCTGGAACGGCGGCGGCCTTTTCGGCCGCCGCGAGGCTCGTCGGCAGAGGCTACGGCGGGCCACCGCGGCTTCGGATCGTATTTCTGAAGATGCGCGTACAGCGGCCTGTCAAGCGCGAAACCGCTTCAGGACAGCCATCGCTGCAGGTTCGCCTTCACGAAGTCGTCGTCGGCAAGATCGGCATGGATGCGACAGACGCGGTCAATGGCCTGGACCTGTCCCGGGCTTAACGTCTCGTTCGGATTGAGGCACCAGATGCCCTCGAGCAGACCCTGGCGGCGCAGCACTTCGTGGCAGCCGGCGATACAGCCGTGGAAATTGTTGGCGACATCGAAGAAGGCGGCGTTGCAATCGGTGACGCGCGCGTCGAGCGCCAGAATCTCGTCGGGGATCTGTCCTACTGCCACCGCTGCCTTGATGCGATCGAGCAATTGCACCGCGCCGCGCGTCCACACCGACCAGTGCCCGAGCAGCCCGCCCTGGAACCGCACCATAACCGGCACGCCGTCGCGGGGGATCGAGAAGGGGATGGCGAGGTCGAGCACGATGTGGTCGTCATTGCCCGTATAGAGCGTTATGCGATCCTCGGCCCTGGCCTCGACAAGGCCCCGCATGACGTCGATGGTGCGATAGCGATTGAACGGAGCTGCCTTGATCGCCACGACGTTATCGATCTCGCAAAAACGTCTCCAGAAGTCCGCATCCAGCGCTAGTCCGCCGACGGCCGGCTGAAGATAGAAGCCCACGAGCGGCATTTCGTCCGCGACGCGGCGGCAATGTTCGATGATCTCGTCTTGGGTGGCGCCCTTGAACGCCGCCAGGCTGAGCAGTCCGGCGTGGTACCCCAACCCGACTGCCGTGCGCGCCTCGCGGATCGCCTGGTCGGTGCGTCCGACGACGCCTGCGATCATGACCAGCGGCCGGTCGGTCCACTCCCTTGCAGCTTCCATCGCCAGCGACAGCACCGGTTCGTAAAGGCCGACGTCCCGTATTTCGAACTGGGTCGTATGTACGCCGACCGCGAGACCTCCGGCGCCGGCGTCGGTATAGTACCGGGTGAGGGCCCGCTGGCGTTTTGGATCGAATTTCCGCTCAGCCGTGAGCGCCAATGGCTGAGCCGGAATGACACAGCCTTCGCGTAGGACCCGGACCACCTCGGCAGGCAGTTGATTGCGATGAAGTCCCATCCCGGTCTCTCGTGTCGCCTCATCTCGTCACGAGATGGAGAGTCAGGCTTCCGTCCGCGACAAGGCGGACGATAGCAGAGGGTCAAGAAGTGTCAACCAACCGGTTGGTTTCTTTTCAAGGCGGCCAATGCGAACTCGATCACATGCTTTCGCCGCTTCGCAATCGCCTGGGGTGAGTTGAGCTTCTTGCCGAAAACCGCCGACAGGGTCGGATTGTTCGAGAAGTAGAAATAGGAGAGTCCCGCGATGGAGATGTAGACGTTGATCGGATCCATGTCGTCGCGGAACAGGCCTTCGGCCGCGCCACGCTTCAGCGTCTGGGTAAGCAGTTCGAGCAGCGGCCAGTGCATCTCGGTGAGCTCTTCGGATTTCGCCGCATGGGGCGCGCCCTGGGCGTTCTCATCGTTCAACAGCCTGATGAACTCGGGATGCTCGACAAGGTAGTCGAAAGAGTAGCCGACCAGCGTGCGCATGGCCTCCATCGGAGCGAGGTCGCCAAGGTGCAGCGCCTTCTCCTTCTCCCGGATTTCCGAGTACACCGTCTCCAGTGCAACTCGGTAGAGGTCGTCCTTGTTGCCGAAGTGGTGATAGAGCAGCTGCTTGTTGACGCCGGCACGGTTGGCAATCTCGTCGACCCTTGCGCCAGCAAAGCCCTTCTCGGCGAATTCGCTTATCGCGGTCGACAGCAGTGCAGCTCGCGTCGCTGCCGAGTCGCGCGGCTTGGGCTGCCGCCGCGGCTCGGCGCGGTCCGCTGCGGGTTTTGGTGCTCGTCCGGCCATCGGCTTCTCTCCTCGTCGACTCTACGGCCTGCGGCCGCGTCAGTCTGGTGGCGCAAGGTGCCTGCGACGCAACTGCGATGCGTCCGTCCATGGGGTATTGCATATTGACCGGCAATCCGCCTCCATGGTAACCAACTACCTAGTTACTTTCTGGGTGGATTGCAAATGCGGCCTTTCGCGGCTGGCGCTTCGGCTTACCAAAGGCTGCCTCGGATCTACTGGGCGCTGGTCGGGCTGGCGCTGGTCGGAATTTTCGCCGCGCCGCAGTTCCGCACCCTTTCCAACCTGGCCAACATACTCGAGCAGTCGGGGACATTGGCTGTCCTGGCACTGGGTCAAGCCTTCGTCATCGCCGGCGGCATGATCGATCTTTCGGTAGGGCAGCTTGTAGGATTGATCACTGTCGTCGCGTGCATGATGTTCGAGGCATATCCCGGCATGGGCTTCCTCGTTGTCGTCGCCTGCCTCGGGCTCGCAGCTTTGGTCGGACTCGTCAACGGCGAGTTGATCAATCGGCTCCGCATGTCGCCGCTGATCCTCACATTTGGCATGCTGAGTGTGCTGCAGGGCTTCATCTTCATGCTGACCGACCGCAGCATCGGCGAGGCCGCGCCCTTCATCGCCTTCCTGAGCAACGGCCGCGTAGGCGGCATTCCGGTTTCGCTGGTGCTGGTCGCCTTGGTGGCGATTGGGACGTATTATGCCTTGCAGCGCTCGATATTCGGCTGGCATCTCCTTGCCATGGGCAACAGCGCGGAGTCTGCGCGCAAGGCCGGCCTGAATCTCTTCTCGTTGACGCGGATCGTGTTCCTTGTCTCGGGGCTGTGCGCAGGCGTCGCCGGCCTCCTCGTGGCCGGACGCCTGGGCACTGGCTTCCCGAATGCGGGCAACGGGTTGGAACTGGATGCGATTGTGGCCGTCGTGCTCGGCGGTACTCCGCTGAAGGGTGGACGCGTCAGTGTCCTCGGTATTCTCGGCGCGGTCCTCTTCCTCGGCGTGCTGAACAATTTGCTGAACCTGCTCCAGGTGCCGGCCTTCACGCAGATCGTGGTCAAGGGCGTGATCGTCATCATCGCAATCCTGGCCGACCGCCCCGGCAAGCTTGCACAGCCGGCATGAGCATGGCGCTCGATACCCCGCGGGCATCCCTGCGCCTTCCGTCGCTCGACAAGGCCGCCGTTTGGATCGTGCTCGTCGTTCTCCTACTGCTGGCAGGACTGGCCTCCGACGCCTTCTTCAAGATCAACTATCTCACCAATCTCGTCCGGCAGGCGGCACCCGTCGGCATCACCGCAGTCGGCGTCACATTCGTGATGCTTTTGCGCGGCGTCGACCTTTCGGTCGGCGCGATCGTTTCCATGAGTGCCGTGGTTTGCGCCCTGGTCATGGACGGAAAGGCCGAGAACCTCTGGCTCGGCATCGCTGCGGCCAGTGCCTGCGGCGCGGCGATCGGGCTCGCCAACGGCTTGCTGATCGCGCACGGCAAGGTCTCCGCATTCATCCTGACCCTCGGCATGTCGATCGTCGTCTACGGGCTGGTGCAGATGGGAACCGGCGGCACGGCGCGCGGCATTGTCTCGCCCGGCTTTCGCGAGGTGCTGAACAGCCGCGTCGGCGGCGTTTTGCCCGTGTTGGTCATCTTCCTTCTCGTCGCGATGGCGATCGGCATCTTCCTGCAGTCGCGCACGCGCTTCGGACGAAGCGTCTACCTGATCGGCGCCAATCCCGACGCGGCGCGGCTCGCCGGCCTGCCTGTCAACCGCGTCACCGTGATCGCCTATGTCGTCTCGGGCTTTTTCGCCGGGCTGGGAGGTCTTGCCCTGCTTGCCCGCACCGGTGTCTCCGGCACCAATCCGGGCGCAGGCATGGAGTTCGACGTGCTCGCCGCCGTCGTCCTTGGCGGAACGACCTTCGCGGGCGGCCGTGGCAGCGTGGGCGCAACGTTCGCTGGCGTGATGGTGCTCTTCATCGCGCTCAATCTGGCGAATGTCGCGGGCCTGCCTTACGCGGCGCAACTCACCATCAAGGGTCTCATCATCATCGCTGCCTCCGCCGCCCATTCATGGATCGGCTGGCGGGTCAGCGCCCGCACGCAACAATAAACACCAGAAGGGGAGTAGAGGAAGTGCGTAAGAAACTCGTGACAATGGTGGTGGCGACGATGGTCGCCGGCTTTGCGACGAGCGCGACGGTCGCCCAGGAAATGGACCTCACCAAGAAGGAGACCTACGACCAGATCATGCAGTGGGCCAGCGAGCCCCTCGATACGTCGAAGTACAAGAAGGACGGCGATCTCAGCATCGGGGTGTCGGCCGGCTATCTCAGCAACGCCTGGATCAACTTCACCGCGCAGTCGGTGAAGTATGAAGCCTCGCTGCATCCAGAGATCAAGGAGGTTAAGGTCACCGATGCGGCCTTCAATCCGACCAAGCAGGCGGCCGATATCGAAGACCTTTTGACCAGCGGGGTCGACGCGATCCTGTTCTGGCCGGTCGACGAGAAGGCGATCCTTCCGGTGCTCAAGAAGGCGCACGACAAGGGTGTCGTCACCATCAACATCGGCTACAACTTCATGCGCGACGAGGCGGTCACCTCCAACGCCTACGTCAACCAGTGGACCTACACCGAACAGGTGGCGACGAGTTTCGTGAAGTCGCTGGATGGCAAGGGCAAGATCTTCGCCATGCTGCCGATCGCCGGCTCCTCCGCCGCCGTGGTGCAACTGGCCGTCCTGCAGGAGGTCCTCAAGAGCCACCCCGACATGGAGCTCATCAGCTCCGAATATGGCGACTGGGACCGCGCCAAGGCGAAGCAGCTCACGGAGAACCTGCTGCAGCGCTTCCCGCAAATCGACGGCGCCTTCTCGCCGGCTGGGCAGATGTCGATGGGCATCTACGAGGCCTTTGACGAGGCGGGCCGGCTGGAGGAACTGACCCTTTCTCCCGGCGACGACTATAACGGCTGGACGAAGCTGGTGGCCAAGGAAGGCAAGTGGGGCTCGGTGACGAGCGGCCTGGAGGTTGGCCGCGAGGCGGTCAAGCAGGCGGTCAAGATCCTCACCGGCCAGCCGACCACCACCGCGGTGGTGGTGCCGACGCGCTACCTCGATCCTGCCGAGGCCACGAAGCTGCATGAACCGGATCGTCCCGACGACTGGTTCAAGACCGATCTGCCGACCGAGTTCTTGCCGCAGTAAGACGCCTGTCGATGCCTCTGCTCCAGACCCATGCGCTGACACGCCGGTTCCCCGGCGTGCTTGCGCTCGACCACGTGGATTTCGCCGCGGAGGCGGGGGAGGTCCACGCGGTCTGCGGAGCGAACGGTGCGGGCAAGTCCACACTGATGAACCTGCTGTCGGGCACGATCACACCGACGTCCGGAACCATATCGGTCAATGGCGAGACGGTATCCTTCGTCTCGCCGGCCGACGCGCGGGATGCAGGGATCGCCATCGTCTATCAGGAGTTCAGCTCGATCCCGGAGCTGACGGTCGCCGACAACATCTTCCTCGGCCGCGAATTTTGCGGCCGCTTCGGCGCCATCGACCGTCGCGCCGCCTCGCGCGCAGCCGCCGATCTTCTTGGCCGCTACGGCATCTCGCTTCGGCCGGACGCCCTCGTCGGCTCGCTCGGTGTCGCCGACCGCCAGCTTGTCGAGTTCGCCCGCGCGCTCGCAACGGATGCGCGCATCCTCATTCTCGATGAGCCGACCGCCGTTCTTTCGATCTCGGAACAGGCGAAGCTCTTTGGCGTTATCCGCACCCTGCGCGAGAGGGGACTGCTGGTTCTCTACATCTCGCACCGGCTGGAAGAGGTTTTCGAGATTGCCGACAGAGTTTCCGTCATGCGCGACGGCGCACTCGTCGCCACGCGTGAAAAATCCGCGCTCACCTCGTCCGAATTGGTGCGGCTGATGACGGGTCGCGATGTGGCGGCCAACACCGCACCCGCTCTTCTCGTCGAAGGTCGCCGGACAGCCTTGAAATTGGAAGGCATCTCCGAGAATGGAGTGCCGCTTGAACTGCGGGAAGGCGAAATCCTGGGGCTAGCGGGACTAGTGGGAGCCGGCCGCACATCCATCGCTCATCGCATCGCCGGCCTGCGGCCTCGCGACGGCTTCTCAGCCGCGCTCTTCGGTGCAGCACTGCCCGATGATCCCGCGAGGGTGCTCGCCGCCGGCGTCGTCTACATGACCGAAGACCGCAAGCGCGACGGTATCTTCGCCCCGCTCGCCGTCACCAGCAACGCCACGGCGGCCTCGCTCGATCGCTTTGCGCTCGGCAGTTTTCTACGGCTCCGCCGCGAGCGGGCTCAGGCCGGCGAGGTGCTGCGCGGGCTGAGGCTGGTTGCCGCTTCATTGGACACTCCGATCGGGTCCCTTTCCGGCGGTAACCAGCAGAAAGTTCTGTTCGCGCGCGCTCTACTCGCGAGGCCGAAGGTACTGATCTGCGACGAGCCTACCCGCGGCGCTGACGTCGGCGCAAAGGAGGAGATTTATGCGGTGCTGCGGCGCCTTGCGGCGGAGGGCGTCGCGATCATCCTGATCTCGTCCGAACTGAACGAGGTGCTCGCTCTCAGCCACCGCATCGCCGTCGTCCGGCACGGACGCATCACAGCGGTGATGGACAATGCCGGCCTGGACGAGCACGCCCTGCTCGTTGCCGCGACAGGTGCTGGCTCGAAGAACGCGGCCGCGTAGTCGCTATCCGAACTCCGGCCCAGCCGCGACCATCACGCTGGATGGAATTCCAGGCAGGTCTGCACGATCCAGAACCATGCGCTCGAATGTCCGGAAGGGCTCGAAACCATGTTTGGTCAGCACTGGGTGCAGGCCGGCACCCGCGTCGAGCACATCCAGGATGACGGGGCTGGAAACGCTCACGAGGGCCATTTCCAGCAACTCGCGCCCTTCGGAATCGGAGGAGGCGACCAGCGGTCCGATCTGGGCGGCTCGGCGGCCCTGACGAACGAGGACATAGGACCGGGCGTCGCCAAGTATGATAGTGTGGGCGCGATCGAGGAAGTTCTCGAGCAGGAAACGCCGGTCGCCCCCAAACGCCCGAATATCGACGTTCAGGACCTTATCCCGCTCCGGCGCCCCAAGTTGGCCTGCATCGCCGGCCCGGGTTGAGCCACCGAGACCTATCCCTCCTCACCTCGTCATGCCGCAGCAGCTTCGGAATCCGAGCTGGCTATAAACGAGCGCGCCCTCGGGGGTGGCATCGAGCAGCGAGGCGGCACCCTTGGCACGCAGGGCCTCGATGCAGCGACCCATCAGGCGCGAGGCGATGCCGCGGCGTCGCCAGTCGGCAGTGACGAGGACCATCGAGATCCATCCGAAGCCGCCCCCGAACGGCAGGATGGCGGCCGATGCAACCAAGCGCCCTTCGACTCGAACCCCGTAGCATTCCCCGGAAGTCATGAAGACGGCCCAGTCGGCCGCCGTCTGATTCCAGCGGGCCTCGTCGGATAGCAGCAGCGCGTCGTCTATGTCCGAAAGACCCAGAACGACACTTGTTGCCTCGTCAGTAGGAACCACTTCTGACCTCGAACTTGGTCGGCTTGCCAAGGCTCCGGCGGCCCGCCGATATCCAGTCGGCCACCCAGTCCATCATCGTCATCACCGGCACCTTTGGATAGCCGAAGAGCTGGACCGCGCGGGCAGTGTTGGTAAGCCAGGAACGATCGGCCTCCTCTCCGACGATATTCGGCTCCATGCCAAGGCGTTCGCCAAGTTCACGCGCCAGCCAGCGGACCGACAGGATCTCCGGACCACTGACGTTGATCGGCATGGGCGGCGACGAGCAATGTGCGAGGCAGCGTAGCGCCTGTGAGCAGGCATCGCCCTGCCAGATGACATTGACGTGTCCCATCGAAATGTCGATCGGCTTCCCGTCCAAAATGTTCCTGGCGATGTCGTGCAGCACGCCGTAACGCAGGTCGATGGCATAGTTCAGCCGGAACAGGACGCCCGGCGTGCCGTGGATCTTGGAATAGTGCTGGAACATCCGCTCGCGGCCGAGGCAGGTGATCGCATACTCGCCGGGCGGGATTAGGCTTTACGTCCTCCGTGCTGCCGCCCTCACGTACCGTCGCGAAAGGATAGACGCATCCGGTCGAGAAGGTGACGATGCGCGACGCGCGGAACGTGTCGGCGACAATCGCGGGTACCTGCACGTTCATCGCCCAGGTCTGGCCGGGGTCGGCCTGCGCCCCGAACTTGAAGCCGGCCATGAAGATCACGTTTTCGAGCCTGGGCAGCTTCTTCACGGCGTCAGCATTGAGGAGGTCGCAGACCATTGTGTCGATGCCCTTCTCCTCCAGTTCCTCGCGCAGGCCGGGCGAGGAGAACCGCGCCACCGCGACGACCCGCTTCGATGGCGCGGCGCGCTTCGCCATGCGCGCAAGCGTCGGCCCAATCTTGCCGCCGACACCAAGGATCATGATGTCGCCAGGTACCTGCTCGAGATCGCGAACAAGTTCCGGGGAGGGCGAAGACATGAAGTCGTCGAGAAGCGCCTCGCTCTCGAAGGACCGCGGGAGCGGGTCGATGATGGACATGCTATATCCTGTCTGCTGTCGTTCACATTGGCGCCCTGCACGCAGGGCGCCAATGCACATGCCAATTACGCCGTGACTTCCGGGCGGCGATCCTTCCAGGGCATTTCCTGCTCGAGCACGGCAGCGAGAGCCAGGATCGTGGCCTCGTCGCCATAGCGGGCCGACGCCTGCACGCCGATCGGCACGCCGCTCCTGGACATGCCGAGCGGGAGAGACATGGCCGGCTGCCCGGACATGTTGAAGGGGAATGTGAAAACCGCATCCGTCCACTTTGCGTTGTAGCGGTCGAGGTCGGTCTCCGACATGTCGTAGTAGCCGACGGGGCGCGGCAGATGGGTCAGGGTAGGCGTCAGATAGATGTCATAGGCGTCGAGATCGCGCGCGATCGCGCGTCCCATCTGGCGCACCGCCTCCACGTCGGAGATGTGACGGACGCCGCTGGTGGCACGGCCGCGCTCGATGATCGCCCATGTGACGGGCTCGACGTCGTCCTGCGTTACCGGACGCCCCACCACCGCAGAGAGCCACTCGAAGATCGCGGCGGTCTGGACGCAACTCATATGTGTGTAGGTCTTCCAGGCATCGTCCGCGTCGAGGGCCAGGTTGTGCTCTTCCACATCATGTCCGAGCCGCGCCAGCACCTTCACCGTGTCCAGCACCACCTGCTTGACCTCGGGATCGATGGGACGGCCGTCGGGAGGTGTGACCGAATAGCCGATGCGCAGCTTTGCCGGCGCGCGCCGGGAAAGCTCGAGCCAGGTCTCAGCCGGGACGGGCGGCTGGTACGGATCGCCGGGGAGGGCGCCCGCCACCGCATCCAGATAGGCGGCGCTGTCGCGCACCGTGCGGGTGTTGGCGAAGAAATAGGCGCCGCCGTGCCAGACGTCCGCAACCGGCGCCAGGGTGATGCGTCCGCGCGAGGGTTTTAGGCCAAGCACGCCGCAGCAGGAGGCTGGGACGCGTATGGACCCCGCGGCATCGCTCGATTCTGCGAGTGGCACCATCCGGGCGGAGACTGCGGCGCACGAGCCACCGCTCGACCCGCCTGCGGTCAGGTCCGCCCGCCAGGGGTTCACCGTCGCGCCGTAGAGCTTCGGCTCAGTCGAGATCGACCAGCCGTTTTCGGGTGCATTCGACTTACCGACGAGCAGGAACCCTGCCTTCTTCAGACGCGTCACCACTTCGGCATCGGAATCGTCCACGACATCTTTGAGATAGTAGGAGGAGTTCGTGTTCGGCGCGCCCTTCCAGGAGGTTGCGAGTTCCTTGAGCAGGTAGGGGACACCGGCAAATGGCGCTTGCCTGTCCACCGTCTTGGCGGCGTCTCGGCCCATGTCATAGAGCTTGTGGATGACCGCGTTGAGCGTTGGGTTCACCTGCTCGATGACGCTGACAGCCGCCTCGACCAACTCGATCGGCTGCACCTCGCCCTTGCGCACCAGTTCGGCGAGCGCCAGACCGTCCGATTCGACGTAGGTCCGCTGCAAACTCTCCGTTACCGCCATTTTCCCCTCCCTCCGTTGATGATGAAATCGGCGCCGCGCTCAGCGACCATGATGACGGTCGCCATGATGTTGCTGGCGACAACATCAGGGAAGACCGAGGCATCGCAGACCCGCACAAAGCCGGAGAGATGCTAATCAGAATCGCACAGGCCGTCAACCAACTGGTTGGTTTGTATCGGCATCGTAGCGCCGTTCGTGCGGGCTACTCCTCGAAGCGACCCGTGGCGTCACGATCGCGGTCGTATCGTCTTTTGAGCGGAAACGGCGGCAACCAGGACTCGCGGCGGACGGTCCAGAGTTCGTAGGTTGGCCTCAGTTGGTCGGGAGCATCGAGGGATCCTAGGTTCACTTCGATTTCGTCCGCGCTGCGTGCGAAGACGGACGAGCCGCAGCGGGGACAGAAAAACCGCCCGCGGTAGTCGCGTGTTTCGCCATCGATCGTCACCGCATCCTGAGGGAATATCGCGGAAGCGTGAAAAAGGGCGCCATGATGCTTGCGGCAGTCGAGACAGTGACAAAGGCCGACCCGGTAGGGGCGTCCCGACGCCACGATTCGGACGTTGCCGCACAGGCAACCGCCGGTGAAACGGTCCATGCTGCGTCTCCTCCAAGATCAAGCGGTCGGAATGGCTACAACCTACAGCATTGCTGTTGCAATTGTCCGCTGCGGGCGGGACTCGTCGTTCTCCCTAGCGGGCCAGCCGAAGGTCTTCGGCTGGGTGTCGGCGCGACGAGCAGGCGCTTCTGAGGAAGCACGGCATCGTCTGAAGTCCGCTTTCCACGCTGTCCTGTCATAAATGATCGTTTCTCGAGCTTCCGCTCGCCACCAAATGTAGACATTCAGATTTGTATGCGATGGCGCATGCGCAACGGCGATCAAATGGCCGCGTTTGGAATCGGTCATAGGAGAAGGTCTTTGTGGGAGAACGCATGGATCCTGTCGGAAAAGCCCTGTGGCTCATCGAGAGCCGCTTCGCGCAAGCCATCTCGCTGTCAGCGGTAGCGGATGCGAGCGGCGTCTCGCGCTTTCATTTGTCCAGAGCTTTCGGGGCCGCGACCGGCCGCACCGTCATGGGATATCTCCGCAGCCGCCGTTTGGCCGTGGCTGCGCGAGCGCTTTCGGGCGGCGCACTAGACATTCTAACCGTGGCACTCGAGGCAGGTTACGGCTCCCATGAGGCTTTCTCTAGGGCCTTCCGCAACCACTTCGGCCTCACGCCCGAGCAGGTGCGCGCCCAAGGTCATCTCGAAAATCTAGAACTTTTGGAGCCGATCAGGATGGATCACAACCTTCTCGTTGAGCTGGAAGCTCCTCGCATGGAGGACGGCCAAGCCCTGTTAATTGCTGGCCTTGGCGGCCGCTATACTTTCGAGACCAACGAGGGCATTCCGGCGCAGTGGCAGCGTTTCGGGCCCTTTATTGGTAACATTCCAGGGCAGGTCGGCTGGACGACCTACGGAGTTTGCTGCAACAGCGACGATGCGGGCAGTTTCGAGTACATCTGCGGTGTGAAGGTCTCTGACTTCTCGGATATATCCACGGAGTTGAGCCGTATACGAATTCCCGCTCACCGTTATGTGGTGTTCACACACCGAGGGCATATCTCGACGATCCGGAGCACCGTCTATACGATCTGGAACAAGTACCTGCCGGAGGCGGGTCTCGAGGTGGCGGATGCGCCAGACTTCGAGCGCTATGACGAGCGTTTCGACCCCGAGAGCGGCTCCGGTGAGGTCGAAATCTGGATTCCGATCAACTGATCGGTCGAGCGGACTTCAAGTCGGCGGGCGTATCTTCGCCGCCGACACCGCAAAGGCCGGCTTCCACACTCTCCAGACCTTCCCTTCTCAGAAGTGGTCGTTTTGCGGGAACCAGCATTCGTGACCAAAGGACGTCATTTTGGACAGGGCCGCTGATCCTGGCCCGACGTGCCGTGGCATCCTATGTGACACGACCAAATCGGTGCTCCAGGGTGCGGCCGCTGTTGCGCAGAAAGGTCGTTCCGCCGTGAGGGCCGGTCCCCAATCGTGACCGGCCCTACGAAGGGCGACGATTGCCGCCCGTATCGCCGCCGGCCCTTACTCCGCCGGAGCCAGCGACGGATCGGTCGTCTGTGCCTCGCCGGGTTTGACCTTGCCGCGCGAGAAGAGCCTCATGACGAACACAAAGAAGACCGGCACGAAGAAGACCGCGAGCACAGTCGCCGAGATCATGCCGCCGAGCACGGCGGTGCCGATGGCGTTCTGGCTGGCGGCGCTGGCGCCCGAGGCGATCGCGAGCGGAACGACGCCAAGCGTGAAGGCGAGCGAGGTCATCAGGATCGGACGGAAGCGCAGCTTGCATGCTTCGACCGTCGCTTCGATCAGCGACTTGCCTTCGGCGATTAGATCCTTGGCGAACTCGATGATCAGGATCGCGTTCTTGGCTGACAGGCCGATGATGGTGATGAGGCCGACCTTGAAGTAGACGTCGTTCGGCATGCCCGCCCACATGACGGCAATGACGGAGCCGATGACGCCGAGGGGAACGACCAGCATCACGGAAAGCGGGATCGACCAGCTTTCGTAGAGTGCCGCCAGCAGCAGGAAGACAAAGAGGATCGTCAGGCCGACGAGGAACGGTGCCTGGGAACCCGACTGGATCTCCTGCAGCGACTGGCCGGTCCATTCGTAGCCGAAGCCGTTTGGCAACTCGCCTGCGAGCCGTTCCATCTCCGCGATGGCCGCGCCGGACGAGTACCCCGGAGCAGCCGCGCCGCTGATGCGGATGGCGGGATAGCCGTTATAGCCGACGACCTGCGCGGGACCCTTGCGCCAATCCACCTTGGCGAAGGCCGAGAGCGGCACCATGCCGCCATTGGCGTTTCGGACGTGGAGGTTGAGCAGGTCCTCGGTCTGCATCCGCTTGTCCTTGTCGGCCTGGACGGTCACGCGCTGCATGCGGCCGGCATTCGGAAAGTCGTTCATGTAGCTCGAGCCGAGGCTGGCCGAGATCGTGGAGTTGATGGAGGCGAAGGAAACGCCGAACGTGTTGGCCTTCTCGCGATCGATGATGAGATCGATCTGCGCGGTATCCGGCATGCCCTCGATGCGCAGGCCGGCGAGGACGGGGCTCTTGGCAGCAGCCTCCATGAGTTGGGCGCTCGCCGCCGAGAGCGCTTCCTGTCCAAGCCCGCCGCGATCCTGCAATCGGAAGGCGAAGCCGTTGGATGTTCCGAGACCCTGGATGGGTGGCGGCGATAGGGCGAAAGCCATCGCGTCCTTGAGTTGGAAAAGCGCACCGTTGGCCCTGTTGGCGATCGCCGTTGCGGAGTTTTCCGCGTCACGCTCCTCCCAGTCCTTGAAGGTGATGAAGGCAAGTCCGGCATTCTCACCCGCCCCGGCGAAGCTGAAGCCGTTGATGAAGGCCGTCTGGTTCACCGCGCTCTCGCCAGCGAAGATCCCCTGAATCTGGTCGATAATGCCGATGGTCCGGTTGCTGCTCGCTTCCGGCGGACCCTGGATGTCGACGATGATAAAGCCCTGGTCTTCATTCGGCAGGAACGACGAGGGCAACTGCAGGAAAGACCAGCCGAGACCGGCCAGCAGTGCCGCATAGATGACCATGAAGCGTCCGGCGCGTCCGACGATCCAGTGCGTGGAAGCGCCGTAGCCCTTCGTGGTCTTGTCGAAGCCGCGATTGAACCAGCCGAAGAAGCCGCGCTTCTCGTGATGCCCGGCCTTGATGGGCTTCAGGAACGTCGCACACAGCGCCGGGGTCAGCGACAGAGCGAGGAAGCCCGAGAGGAGGATCGAAACGACCATCGTCAGGCTGAACTGCTGGTAGATGACGCCGACCGCACCCGGGAAGAAGGCCATCGGCACGAACACCGCCGTGAGCACCAGCGTGATGCCGATGATCGCGCCGGAAATCTGCGTCATCGCCTTGCGGGTGGCCTCTCTTGGCGAGAGGCCTTCCTCGGCCATGATGCGCTCGACGTTCTCGACCACGACGATGGCATCGTCCACGAGTATGCCGATGGCCAGCACCATGGCGAACATGGTCAAAACGTTAATTGAGAAGCCGGTTGCCAGCATCACCGCGCAGGTGCCGAGTAGCGCCACGGGAACGACGAGTGTCGGGATGACCGTGTAGCGGAAGTTCTGCAGGAACAGGAACATGACCGCGAAGACGAGGAGAATGGCCTCGATCAGCGTATGCAGCACCTTCTCGATGGAGACGGCCACGAAGGGCGACGTATCGTAGGGGATCACGTACTCGATGCCGGCGGGGAAGAACTCGGCGAGTTCCGCCATCTTCGCGCGCACCGCCTCGGACGTCGCCATGGCGTTCGCCGTCGGCGCAAGCTGGATACCGATGCCCGCTGCAGGCTTCCCGTTGATGCGTGTCCCGAAGTTATACGATTCCGCCCCGACCTCGATGCGTGCCACATCGGACAACCGGACCGTGGAGCCGTCCGGGTTCGCGCGCAGGATGATGCGCCCGAACTCCTCCGGCGACGACAGTTGCCCGCGAACGAGCACGGTCGCCGTGATCGACTGATCCACGGGGTTGGGCTGCGCGCCAATACGACCGGCGGCGACCTGCGCGTTCTGGGACCGGACAGCGTTGGCGATATCGTCCGTGGTGAGGTTCAGACCGACCATCTTGTCGGGGTCGATCCAGATGCGCATGGCGCGCTGCGAGGCGAAGACCTGCGCCCGTCCGACGCCGTCGATGCGGCGCAACTCGCCGACCACGTTGCGATTGAGATAATCGCCCAGCCCCACCGCATCGACCGTGCCGTCCGTGGATACCAGCCCTACCATCATCAGGAAGCCGCTACCGGCCTCCTGGACGTAGACGCCCTGGTTCAGCACGATCTCCGGAAGGCGCGGCTCGACGCGTTTGATCGCGTTCTGCACGTCGACCGAAGCCTCGCTTGGCTTCGTGCCCGGCTCGAATGTCGAGGTGATGGAGATGAGACCGGAGGAATCCGACGTCGATTCAAAATAGAGCAGACCATTGACGCTGTTGAGCTCGTCTTCGATCAGGCGGGTGACGCTCTGATAGATCTCCTCCGGCGAGGCGCCGGGATAGGTCGCGTAGACGCTGATCTGAGGCGGCGCAACATTCGGATATTGCGAGACGGGGAGCATCGGAAGGGAGATGATCCCCGCCAGCATGACGAAAATCGCGACGACCCAGGCAAAGATCGGGCGTCCAATGAAAAACTGAGCCATGTTCGCGCCTTAGCCTTGCTTGTCCTGACGGGGCGTTTCGGCGGTGGTGCTGTCCTTGGCACTCCACACTTCCGGGTTGACCTGGGCGCCGGGCCGCAGCTTCTGGAAACCTTCCACCACGACCTTCTCGCCCCCATTCAACCCGTCCTCGATGACGACGCGATCGGCGAGCGTACGTCCGACGCGGACCTTGCGCAGTTCGGCGACGTTTTCGGCATTCACCAGATAGACCTGCGATGCGCCCCCGGCATCGCGCTGGACCGCCTGCTGCGGAATGGCGATCGCCGACTTTTCAATGCCCTGCTCGATAAGGACGCGGACATAGAGACCCGGCAGAAGGTCGCCTTTTGGATTGGGAACCTCGGCGCGCATGGTCACCTGTCCGGTGGTCGGGTCGACCGTGGCTTCCGAAAACAGAAGCCGTCCGGTTTGCGGATACTCGCTGCCGTCGTCCATGTGGATGCGCACGCTGGCCTCTCCAGGTGCCGGACTGTCGAGGACGCCGGCCTCTAGCGCTTGGCGCAGCCGCAGCAGTTCCATCGACGACTGCGTGAAGTCGATATAGACGGGGTCGAGTTGCTGCACGGTCGCCAGGCTTTCGGCGCTGCTCACAAGCGCGCCTTCGGTGATCATGGCGCGGCCGATCCGCCCGGCGATCGGGGCTTTGACCTCTGCATAGGCAAGGTTGAGCTTTGCCGCCGCCAGACCACTCTGTGCAGCCGCGACATCCGCGTCGGCCTGCGCGAGTGCTGCGACGGCGCTGTCCTGCTGCTGGACACTGGTGATGTTACGTTCGCGCAACTCGTTCTGCCGGTCCGCCTGTTGACGCGCCAACAAGTGCGTGGCCTGCGCACGCATCAGCGTCGCCTGCGCTGCGTCCACCTGCACACGGAACGGCTCGGGATCGATGCGGTACAGGACATCGCCCTGTTCGACGAAGCTGCCCTGCTCGAAGACACGTTCGACCACGATGCCCGATATGCGGGGACGCACTTCCGCGATCCGCGTCGGCGCGACCCGTCCCGGCAGCTCATTCGTTACAGCAAGCTGTTCAGGCTTCACCTCTACGACGCTGACCAGCGGCGGAGGCGGCGCGGGAGGCGGGGGAGTGTTGCCCTGGGATTCGCTGCAGGCGACGACCAACGAAAGCAGCGTCAGCGTAGATGCCAGCCGTGCTGGATACGAAAGGGCCTTCATGAGATCAGTCCTGGCTTGCGGCGTCCGGGAGGACGCAACTGTTTGAAAAAATGGTTCTATTGATTGTTGGTCGTCAGTTGATGCGAGTTGCTCGAGCGGCGACGAGCGAATGGTCCGGCGCCGAGACCAGGGCCTCGATGCCGCGCAGTATCTGGGTGCGTTCGGGCTCGGTCCACGCGAGAAGTCCGAGAAACTCCAGAGTCCTCAGGCCTTCGACGGCGAGAAATGCAAGAAGTGCCGCCTGTGGATTGGTCGAGGTCTCCAGGATGGCCGCCACCTCCTTGCGATAGGCTTCATGCATCGAGCCTAGCAATTCAGCGTCCTGCGCCAGTGCCGAGCACAGGTTGATCGCCACAGCCCGTGTATCGTCGGGCATCGAATTGGATGCGACGGCTATGCGTCCTCGAATATGCGCATCCGGCACCGCGCCGAGATTCTGGATCGCTTGGCGTAGCGTCGCGTGTTCCTCTGCGACGCGGCGTTCGATCACGGCCTTGATCAGAGCCTGCTTCGACTTGTAATCGTAGATCACACTCGCCTTGCTGATCCCTGCCTCTATTGCGACGGCATCGAGCGTCAGTCGCGCCGCGCCATCCCGCGCAACAACGACTTCGGCGGCGTCTAGGATCTTATCCTGATCGATCACCCTAGGTCGGGACATTCCGGCGCCTCATAATAACCGAACGGGCGGTTATTAAATGTGCGGTGCAGCAATTGTCAACCCAAGTCGAAAATCCAAGACGACGTCAAGCGGCGAATGGCCGAGTCGGCACTCGAGATCCAGACGCAGATCGACGCGCGCCAATCGCGCCAAGCTTTGATCGGGGCCCCGATGCTGGCCGCCGATGTGGCGTCCGCGGAGATTGGAACATTATACCGACGACGTGAGTTGCGCCGGAACACCCGCCGGACGCGCCAGCGGGTCACTGAAGAATGGCGGGGCGGCACCCATGATCCGGGTGTGAGCAGTTCCTTCGGAAAAGACATGTTGGAGTGGATCGCGCAGCACCAACAAGTGATTACCGCGCTGACTGGACTGGGAACGCTGATCGTATGGGTGGTCTACCTGCAGGTGTTCGTCAGCAGTTATCGCAGACAGCTTCGGGCCACGCTGCTCATCACCCGAGGGGCGGGAGACGGACTGGAGGCGCGGTGTTTGCTAAGCAACATGAGTTCGGGACCCGTTTACGTCCAAAGCGTGCTCGTGACACTCGGAACTCCCAAGAATACGTTCGTCTCCCCGGTCACCGATATGCCCGGATCGGAAAACGGGGCATCCGCCGATCTCCGGGAGCGAACCCGGCAAGGTCCCCTGGCGAGCGGTGAAACACGGGACATAGGGTCTTTTAGAAACCTCATCGAACACGCACTCCGCGGAACTCAGGTGGGTTCAAATGACGGGATTGCCTCTCTGGCGATCAGACTCGTTACGGTCGAGGTGGTTGGCATCTATGGATCGGAGGATCTGCCCATCGGCGCACGCCGGTGCTTCCTCGTGGTTGAAGAGAAGGGCCAATTGCGAGTTCGGGGGCAGGCACTCAAGACGCAACAGATCAGAGCGCGCGGCCAGAGGAGAAGACTTTTGATCGATCTCGCACGCGACCGCTAGTTTAGCGTCCCACTGTCGGTGGACATCTGGCATCCTCAGCGCCCCATCTTTGGAGTTTCCTTAGGCTGGTTTCCACGTGCTATCAGGCGGGCAAGCGGAGACGAACGCGTGATCCTGACCAATCAAGATGTTTTCGAACTGACGGCGTTTCGCAGGAAACTGCACCAGCATCCAGAGATATCGAACGAAGAGGAGAAGACTGCGAAGGAGGTCGTTTCCTTTCTTGCCGACTCAAGGCCGGACCAGGTGCTCACCGGGCTAGGTGGCCACGGTGTCGCTGCCGTCTATGACAGCGGCGAGGCGGGACCGACGGTGATGTTCCGTTCGGAGTTGGATGCGCTGCCGATCCACGAACTCACCGGTGTGGAGCATTCATCGCTCGTGCCCGGCAAATCACACATGTGCGGCCATGACGGGCACACTGCGATCCTTGCGGCGCTCGGCCGTCTGTTCGGGCGCGAACGACCTGGACGAGGCCGCATCGTACTGATGTTCCAACCGGCGGAGGAGACTGGCGACGGTGCCGCCGGCGTGGTCGCCGATCCCCGTTTCGGCGAGATCGCGCCGGACTTCGCCTTCTCGCTTCACAATCTCCCGGGGGTGCCTTTCGGCGAAGTGCGATTGAAAGACGGGGTCGTGAACTGCGCGTCACGCGGCATGCGCATCGTTCTGGAGGGCATGACTGCTCATTCCTCGATGCCGGAGACAGGGATCTCGCCAATGCTGGCCGTGAGTGAACTGATGCCGGCTCTTCCAGGCCTGGGGAGGGGAACCTTCGGCGATGACGACTTCTGCATGATCACCGTGACCCATGCGTCGATGGGGGAAGCGGTATTCGGCGTCGCTCCTGGACGCGCGGAGGTCCGGGCTACGCTGCGAACCCGCCGCGATGACAACATGGCCAGTCTGTGCGCCGCAGCCGAGGGTCTCGTTGCCCGGACTGCGGCCGCCCACCAATTGTCCTGCGAGATCGACTATCACGAGATCTTCGTTGCCAGCGTCAACGCACCAGAGGCAGTGGAGCACCTGCGGCGAGCTCTCGATGAGGAGGGAGTTCGCCATAACGAGGAAGCGCTTCCAATGCGTGCCTCGGAAGACTTCGGACTGTTCGGGCACAGTGCGAAGTCCGCGATGTTCTTCCTGGGTGCCGGCGAGCGCCATCCGGCGTTGCACAATCCAGACTACGACTTTCCGGACGATTTGATCCAGATCGGCGCACGCGTGTTCATGCGGGCCGCGCGTAATCTTCTAGGCTGATGACGGCCCAACAGACTTCGGGGACATCGCCGAGCAGGCGGTAGGTGTCTGACGCTCATCCAGCCGGCCCCCGAATAGGATCGCTGGGATTCCAGCCTGCTCGAACACCCGGTCGGGAAGTGACGCGTAGGTCGTGCCTACCGAACCGATACCGAGCACTAGAATAGGTCGGGAGCTTCATCACGTCAGGGATTGCGTGGAGGCCCGAATCCGTAAGATTCCAGGATGGCCTGTCCCTTGTCGGACAGGATGAAGTCGGCGAAGGCCTTGCCTTCTGCACGCTCGCTCAACACCACCAGACCGTAGTCGGCGCCGACCGCTAGCTCATCCGGGATGCCGACGACCCGCAGGCCCGGCATCTCGGCGGCAGCGATCACAGCGTTTGTGCAGTAGGTCAGGAAGATGTCCGCCTGCTTCTCCTCCATGACCCAGCCATAGTCCGACCGGTCGGTCGCGGGCTTCGGGGAATCCGGTCCGCCGGTCAGCTGAAGCGCCTTGGCCTTGAGAGTCTCGGCGGCACCTGCTTGGATCGCCTCGGCCTTGTCGAACAGTTCCCAGGCATAGTCGCCGGAGGGATCAGCCTTGGGTGTCGATGTTCCCACCTTGACTGTGGGATCGAGCATTCGCTCGAGCAGATTGTCGCCCGACACCGGGATGTCAGGCTGGACGAGAGCGCAGAGCGTGTTGCGCGCGAAGGGCCGCACCTCAAGGCCGCGCTTGTCGGCAATTGCCTGGGGGTGTTCAAGGTTGGCGGACGCGAACACGTCGGCTTCCTCTCCGCCTATGATTCGCTCGCGCAGGAGGCCCGAGGCGCCGAAGCCCGCTTCGACCGGAACTCCGCTCGTATCGGAAAAGGCTTTTCCGATGTCGGTCATGGCGGCCTTGAGGCTGCCTGCAGCAAGCAACTTGATCGGCTCCGCTGCCTGGGCGGAGCCTGTGATCAAAAGGGACGCCAAGGCGAGAATGGCAGCGGCTCGCATCCGCACCTCCCGTCGTCAGCTAGCTGATGCGTTCGGGAAGAAGAGCTGCTGGCCGTTGATCTTGTAATCGGCGATCGCCTTCTGGCCCTCAGGGGAGACGAGCCAGTCGATGAATGCCTGGCCCTGCTCGGCCTTCACATGCGGGTGCTTCGCCGGGTTTACCAGAATGACACCGTACTGGTTGAAGAGCTTGGGATCGCCTTCGACCACGATCTCCAGCGGTCCCTTATTCTCGAATGACAGCCATGTCGCCCGGTCAGTGAGGGTGTAGGCAGGCATCTGCGCGGAGGTGTTGAGCGTCGGGCCCATTCCGGTGCCGAGTTCGCGATACCAGTCTCCGGAAGGCTTGACCCCGGCCTGCTTCCAGAGCGCCAGTTCGGCCTTGTGCGTGCCGGAATCGTCGCCGCGCGAAGTGAAGGTGGCACCTGCCTCGGAGATCTTCTTCAGCGCGGCCACAGCGTCGTTGCCGCCTTTGATGCCGGCAGGATCCTCACCCGGGCCCACGATCACGAAGTCATTGTACATGACTTCCTTGCGTTCGACGCCAAAGCCCTCCTTCACGAACTCCTCCTCGGCGGCCTTGGCATGGACGAAAACCACGTCTGCGTCACCGCGGCGACCCGTCTCGAGCGCCTGGCCAGTGCCTTGCGCGATAACCCGAACCTCGATCCCGGTCTTTTCCTTGAAGATCGGCAGGATGTGCCCGAAGAGACCCGACTGCTCGGTGGACGTGGTCGAGGCCACGGTGATGAAGTCCTGGGCGCTGGCCAGCCCTGGCAGCGAACTCAGGGCGATCGCGCCCGCGACAAGCACGCTTCTCATGAAGCTCATGGTTATTTCTCCCTCTGAAGAAGCGGGCTCACCACAATAGTTCGCCCTTGATGAAGGCGCGCGCGGCTTCCGACCGCGGGCGCTCGAAGAACTCTTCGGCCGGTGTCTGCTCAAGCAGCCGGCCGTGATGCAGAAAAAGGACCTGATCGGCGAGACGCCGTGCCTGACCGAGGTCGTGAGTCGTCATCACGATCGTCATCCCGTCGGCATGAAAGGCCTCGATCATCTCTTCGACCGCGCGAGTGGCAGCGGGATCAAGCGCCGAGGTCGGCTCGTCGAGAAATAGCACCTCCGGATCGAGAGCCCACGCCCGTGCCATTGCCAGACGCTGCTGCTCTCCTCCGGAAAGGATCCGCGCAGGCCGGCGTGCCAACTCGGCAAGTCCAAAGCGGGCGAGCGCCTCGCTCGCCCTTGCCTGACGATCAGCCGAGGAGAATCGGGTGAGACTCAGCGCATGAACAACATTGGCAAGCGCCGAGCGGCGGAGCATCACCGGCCGCTGGAACACCATCGCGTGCCGCTTGCGGCCATTGACCTGGGCTGCGCCGTTCCAGGTCACGGAGCCCGAACTGGGCTGAAGAAGGCCGTGGCAAAGCCGCAGGGTCAGGCTCTTGCCGGCGCCATTTGGCCCCATGATGATCGTGCGCGTGCCACGGGCAACCACAAACGAGACGTTGTCCACGAGAGCGCGCCCTCGGATGACATATGTCAGGCCATCGGCACGAAGGGGGAGAATAGAGAAGCTGCCATGCATCGCGCTCACCCAGCCGCCTTCTGCGCCAGGCGTCCGGTGACATAGGCCGCCGCGTTTAGTGACAGGGTGATCCCCAGCAGAATAATGCCGAGACCGAGTGCCAGCGCGAGATCACCCCGGCTCGTCTCCAGCGCGATGGCGGTTGTCATCGTGCGGGTGTAGCCCGCGATGTTGCCGCCAACGATCAGGATTGCTCCTACCTCAGCGCTTGCACGGCCGAAACCCGCCAGGATCGCCGTGATCAGGCTGAAGCGCCCATCCCACAGCAACGTCGGGATCGCTTGAAGGCGGGATGATCCGAGTGAGCGCAACTGCTCTTCGTACTCGCCCCAGAGATCCTCGACGACCTGGCGTGTCAGCGAGACGATGATCGGCGTGATCAGCAGCGTCTGCGCCACGATCATCGCCGACGGCGAGAACAGGATTCCCAGCCAGCCCAGCGGGCCGGAGCGCGACAGCATCAGGTAGACGGCGAGGCCGGCAACAACGGGCGGAAGGCCCATCAGGGCGTTGAAGGTGACGACCAGGAAGGATCGCCCAGGAAAGCGCGCCAGCGCCAGCGCCGCGCCGAGCGGAAGTCCGATGATGGCGGAGACCAGCAACGCCGTGAGCGTGACCGCCAGCGACAAAACCACGATCTCGCCCAGAACGGCGTCGCCGCTCAGGATGAGATTCAATGCGGTTGTGAAGGCGTTTTCCTGCTGCATCACGCAATCCCTTGCGTGAATTATCACTGCCAATTACAGTCTCGCAAGGTGCGGAAATTTTGCAGTCTATTGCATCGAAGTGCAGCCTCAATGAAGTGGATGGAATACCTCACGACGTCCGAGGTCGCGGCCTATCTGCGGGTGAAGGAGCGGACCGTCTATGACCTGGTCGCGCGGAAGGCGATCCCGTGCTCCAGGGTGACCGGGAAGCTGATCTTCCCGCGCCGCCTGATCGACCGTTGGCTGGATGCGAACGTCCACATTGTCGAGAGTTCGGTGCTTTCTCCACCGCCGATCTTCGGCGGATCGAGTGATCCTCTCCTCGAATGGGCGCTCCGGGAATCCCACTGCGGGCTGGCCACGCTGTTCGAGGGAAGCAGCGCCGGGCTGAAGCGCTTCGCCGAGGCGCAGGCGCTCGCGGTTGGACTGCATCTCCGGAATCCGGAGGACGACGGTTTCAATACCGCGGCCGTCCGGTCCCTGTCCGGTGTTCACGACCTGCTGCTCATCGAATGGGCGGAGCGCGACCAGGGGCTCGTGGTCTCACGCGGTAACCCGCTTGGTCTCCGCAACCTAGTCGACACCGTCGAGAAGCGGGCCTGTTTTGTCGTTCGCCAAGAGGGTGCGGGAGGACACCTGCTGTTCAATGCGCTGCTTGAACAGGAGCAGGTTGATCCTTCGGGCTTCCTCTTCGCCGAGCGCCCCGCCCTGACGGAAACGGATGTTGCTTCCGCAGTGGCCGACGGAGAGGCGGATTGCGGCTTGGCCGTCGGCGCGGTGGCGCGACGCTTCGGCCTGGAATTCGTACCGCTCCAGCGCGAGCGTTTCGACATCGTCTGTCGCCGCCGAGACTATTTCGAGCCGCCGCTCCAAAAGCTGTTCGCGTTTGCAAGAACTCCTGCATTCGCCGAGAAAGCCAAGCAGTTGGGGTACTATGCGGTCGAGGGTACCGGAACCGTCCGGTTCAATGCCTAATCAAGCACAATCATTCGGCCGAGTTCGCGCCGGTCATCAACCCACCCTGCACGTCGGGATCGAGGCGATGCTCGCCGCGGCCGGCGCCTGGCTGACGCCTCCCGTAAACGCGAAACTCTGAACCGACGCAGTCCTACGCGCAGAAGCAGCGCAGCATGGCTTGGGAGTCGCACAGATGAAGAGACGCAGATCTGTCCTCCTGCAAGCCGGAGCGGCCTTGGCGTCCATTGGCGCAGTCATGACCTCGGCGAATTTCGCTGCCGCGCAGCGCTAATGCCGGCGCGCCGACCCGGGAATGGCGGCGAGCAATTGCTTGGTGTAGTCGTGCTGCGGATTGAGGAAGATGTCGCGCGTCGGTCCCATTTCGACGACTTCGCCGAACCGCATCACCGCCATATCGTCGCAGACCTGCGCGGCGACGTGCAGGTCGTGCGTGATAAACAGCATCGCGAGATTGAGCCGCCGTTTCAACTCGTCGAGCAGCCTCAACACTTGCGCCTGCACGGTGACGTCGAGGGCCGAGACTGCTTCGTCAGCGACCAGCACGTCCGGTTCCAGCGCCAGCGCGCGCGCAATGCCGACGCGCTGGCGCTGCCCGCCGGAAAACTCGTGCGGCAGGCGGTCCGCTGCGCGGGCGTCGAGCCCGACGAGTCCGAGCAGCGTGCGCGCCTTGTCGAGCGCTACGCGCCGCGCCACGCCGCGCGCGATCGGGCCGTCGGCGATGCTCAAGCCCACCTTGCGGCGCGGATTGAGGGACGAGAAGGGATCCTGGAACACCATCTGGATGCGGCTGCGCTGCTGCCGGAGTTCTTCGCCGCGCAAGGCGCAGTAATCCTGGCCGCCGAGTTCGATCCCGCCGGAATCCGCTTCGCTGATGCGCGTGACTAGCCGCGCTACGGTCGATTTTCCCGAACCCGACTCGCCGACCAGCCCGAGCGTGCGGCCGCGCCTGATCTCGAAACTCACATTCTTCACCGCACGCACGGTGCGGATCGCTCCGAACATGCCGGCCTTGGAGCGGTAAGACTTGTTGAGGTTGGTGACCGCAAGCGCGACCGGCTGTTCCGGCTCGGCCGGCCGGATCGCCGGCGTCCCGGACGGCACCGCCGCGAGCAGCGCCCTTGTGTAGGGATGTTGTGGGCTGCTGAGCACCTCCCGCGCCGTCCCCTGTTCGACCACGAGACCCTTCTCGAGCACCAGCACCCGGTCGGCAATGTCGGACACCACGCCGAAATCGTGGGTGATGAAGATCACCGCCATGTTCCGCCGCTGCTGAATCTCACGCATCAGCTTGAGGATCTGCGCCTGCGTCGTGACGTCGAGCGCCGTGGTCGGTTCGTCGGCGATCAGCAGCGCCGGTTCGAGCGCCAGCGCCATGGCGATCATGGCACGCTGCCGCTGGCCGCCCGACAACTGGTGGGGATAGGCCTTGATCGCCCGTTCGGGATCGGCGAGTTGCACCTCGCGCGCCAGGTCGAGCGCCCGCGCGCGCCGCTCGGCCGGCGAAAGCAGGTCGTGCGCCTCGAACACTTCCATGATCTGGTCCTCGACGCGCATCGACGGGTTGAGCGCGGTCATTGGTTCCTGGAAGATCATGGCGACGCGGCGTCCCCGCAGCGTGCGCAGCGTTGCCGCGTCCACGCTGATCAGGTCGATGCCGTCGAACAGCGCAGCGCCGCGCTCCACGCTGATGGCGCGTGGCAGCAGGCCCATCAGGGCCTGCGCGCAGAGCGACTTGCCGGAACCCGATTCGCCGACGATGCACAGGATCTCGCCGGCCGGCAGGTCGAAGCTCAGGTCGGCCAGTGCATAGTCCCGGTCGGCGCCGCGCGGCAGCCGCAGCGCCAGGTGCCGCACGGATACGGTCGGTGCCGTCTCGGGAGCGGTCGTCTCCATCATCAGTATCCCAGCGCGATACCGTCCTTCCGGTGGTCGGAGGCGCCCCAGAGGACGCCGCGATCGTGGTCTATCCAGATCGCCTGGCAGCCGCCGAGCGGCTCGTCGGCCCAGCGCGTGCGGTGGCCGCGCGCTTCCAGGCCGGCCCGGGTGGCGTCCGAAATGGTCGTCTCGAGGCTGATCGCGCCGTCAGTGAAGAAGCTGCGCGGCTGGTCCGAGGCGGCCTGGATGTCGAGCCCGCGGTCGAGCACCTGCGACAGGATATGGACGTGGCCGGTCGCCTGGTACTGGCCGCCCATGACGCCGAACGAGCCGACGGTGCGACCGTCCTTGCACACCAGCGCGGGGATGATCGTATGGAACGGCCGCTTGGCCGGCGCAATGGCGTTCGGATGCCCCCGTGAGAGCGAGAATCCGGTGCCGCGGTTCTGCATCAGCACGCCAGCCTTCTTTGCGTAGATGCCGCTGCCGAAGGCGAAGAACAGCGAGTTGATCAATGAGACCGCGTTGCCGTCTCGGTCTACGACGCTGACATAGACCGTGTCGCGGTGGACCGGCATGTCGGCGCGTGCGACCTGCGAGGCCTGGTCGCGGGAGATGCGTGAACGCAGCGTCTCGATGTTGGCGTCGGACAGCACCTCCTCGACGCTGACGGTCATGGCGGCGGGATCGGCGATCAGCGCGTCGCGCTGCCGATAGGCCTCCTTGGTGGATTCGGCCAGCAGGTGTATGCGATCGACCTCGGTCAGCGCCGGGTCGGCGAGATCGAAGCCGTCGAGCAGCCTGGCTACGATCAGTGCCGCCAGTCCCTGGCCGTTGGGCGGGGATTCCGCCAGCACGTGATCGCGGTAGCCGGCCGAGATCGGTCCGGTCGTCTCGCAGGCGAACGAGGCGAAATCGTCCGCGCTATGCAGTCCGCCCAGCGCTTTCAGCGTCGCCACCATGTCGTCGGCGACTTCTCCCTCGTAAAAGGCGTCGCGGCCCTCCTTGGCGATCCTGCGCAGCGTTCTGCCGAGCGTCGGGTTGCTCAGCCGGTCGCCGGTCACCGGCGACTGACCGCCGGGCAGGAACTGTGCGGCCGCATCGGCATGGGCGGCGACGCGGTTGGCGTAGCGCCGCCAGTCATGCGCCACGCGCGGCGTGATGGTGAAACCGTTTTCGGCGGCCTCGATCGCCGACGCCAGGATGCGGTCGAGTCCCAGCCGTCCGTGCTCAGTGTTCAGTCTGCACCAGGTGTCGACGGCGCCCGGAACCGTCACCGCATGCACGGAATTATCGGGGATCGCCGTCCAGCCCTTCGCCAGGTAGGCGTCCAGCGTCGCGGCCCGCGGCGACCGGCCCGATCCGTTGTAGGACACCATCTGGCCGCCGGCCGGCGCGTAGAGCGCGAAGCAGTCGCCGCCGATTCCGGTCATGTGCGGGTCGACAACGCATTGCAGCGCGACTGCGGCGATCGCCGCGTCGACGGCCGTGCCGCCGGCCTTCAGGACTTCGACCGCGGCCAGGGTCGCCTGCGGGTGCGAGGTTGCGGCCATGCCGTTCTCGGCGAGGGCCACCGATTTGCCGGGCACCATGAAATTGCGGTCATGCATGAGGTTTCTCGATCGTTGGGTTGTTGCGCTGGTCGGCCGCCGCCGCGCGGTTGCAGACGATGGTCACGTCGGAGTGCTTCTGCAGAAAAGGAGGCGGGGTTGTGCAGGCTGACTTCGCCTTCGAGGGGGCTGGCCAGCGCTTAGCCTTGACGTAGCGGAACAGCGGGAGCCGCTGCGGCACTGTCGCGGGCAGGGCGCTCATCCCCCTGCCTCCGCCGCGTCGGTACCCGGTAGGAGATCGTAGCCTGCGGTCTGGAACAGGTTTTCGTACAGCAGGTCGAGGCTGCTCGCGATGGTGCCGTAAAGCGCGGCGCGGCTGCCCAGCCGGCTGATCGTGCACTCGGGCGGCGTCGGCATGCAGAGCGGCAGAAAATGCCGGACGCGGTCGAGCAACTCGGTCCGCGCGCCGATGCTGCCGCCGAGCACCACGCGCTCAGGGTCGACGATCGCCGATACCGCCAGTATCGCTTCGGCAAGCGTGCGGGCCACCTCGTCGAGCGTGGCGCCGGCGATGCGGTCGCCGCCTTCGATGCGGTCGATGATCTGGCGGACGGTCAGGCCCGGCTGGCCGCCCGCACCTTCGTAGCGGTCACGGATCGCGGCGCTGCCGATCATCGTTTCGAGGACGCCGGAATGGAAGGTGCGGGCATCGTAGCCGCTCGCACCCACCGGCAGCGTCGCGATCTCGCCCGCCGCGCCGCGCGCGCCGCGCAGGATGCGGCGCTCGTTTATGATGCCCATTCCCACCCCGGTGCCGAGCGCGATGAACACGAAATTGTCGATGCCCTTGCCTTCGCCCATCCACAACTCGCCCTTGGCGGCCATGTTGACGTCGTTGCCGACCGCCACGTCGAAGGTCACCAGGGCTTCCAGTTCCTTGGCGAAGAAGGACCCTTCCAGGCCGGCGATGTTGGGCACCATGAACAGCCGCTTCGAGCGCAGGTCGAAAGCGCCGGGAATGCCCACGCTGCCGACCAGCACCCGGTCGGCCGGCAGCCCGGCGCGGCTGGCCAGCGTCGCATTGATGCGCGCCAACTGTTCGATAACGTGCCGTCCGCCCCTTGCGTCCGTCGGCTCGACCAGTTCCGAGACAATCCTGCCGCGCATGTCCGCCAGTGCCGCCTGGATCTTGGTGCCCCCGACATCGGCCCCGAAGACCAGCGCGCGGTCGGCGCATACCTCATAGATGGCCGCGCTGCGTCCAACCGCGCCCTGCGTCCGGCCGGCCATCTGCACCCAGCCGCCATCCTCGAGGTGACGGAAGACCTCCGACATCGTCTGCTTGGACAGTCCGGTCAGCCTCGCGAGTTCGGCGCGCGACACCGCGCCCCGGTCGAGCAGGATGCGGACGACCGTGCGGAGCGTGATCTGCCGGGACGTCGCAAGCGAGGATAGGTCGGCCATGAAGGGCGGAACTTAAATTAGTCAATGTATCGCACAAATGAGCCAACAAATCGTTCGGCGTCAAGCCGGTGGACTGTAAAATATACTGAGCTCTCCAGCGGAATCGAAACGGTTAGACTTCGGGGCCATGTTACATTCGTTCGCTATCTTTACAAAAAGATACGCGTGTGTTTGGCTGCCCGCGGAGGAGGAGACGGGTGCGTGGCGCATTCGTAAAAGGGAGGAAAACCAAACATGACGGTATCGACAAAGCTGACGATCCTGGCGGGGCTGATGGCGATCTCGATGGCATCGGCAAGCGCCGAGACGCTGCGCGTCGGCCTGCAGGACGACCCGGATACGTTGGATCCGGCGACCGGCGGCACCTATACCGGCCGCATCGTGTTCGCCGCACTATGCGACAAACTGGTCGACATCAACGAGAAGCTCGAGATTGTGCCCCAACTTGCAACCGAGTGGTCGTGGAACGACAGCAACACCGAATTGACGCTGAAGCTGCGCGAGGGCGTGACCTTCCACGACGGCACGCCGTTTGACGCCGCAGCCGTCAAGGCCAACATCGAGCGCATGCAGACGCTTAAGGAATCCAAGCGCCGCTCCGAACTGTCCCCCATCAAGCAGGTCGAGGTCGTCGATCCCACCACGGTAGTGCTGAAGCTCGAAACACCGTTTGCCCCGCTGCTCTCGGTCCTCACCGACCGCGCGGGGATGATGGTGTCGCCGTCGGCCGGGAGCTCGACCGACGAATTCTCTGCCAATCCCGTGTGTTCCGGTCCCTATCAGTTCGAGAGCCGCAGCGCGCGCGACAAGATCAGCATCAAGAAGTATCCCGGCTACTGGAACGCCGGCGAGATCGGCTACGACGCGATTGAATACCAGATCATTCCCGATTCCACCGTACGCCTGTCGCGCATCCAGGCCAGCGATCTCCAAGTGGCCGAGCGCATCGCACCCACTGATCTCGAGGCGATCCGTTCCAACGCCAATCTTGCGCTCCACACCTCGGCCGGCCTCGCTGTTTCGCACCTCTTCATCAATGTACGCCCGGACTCCAAGGGCGTGCTGGCCAACAAGCCGGAACTGCGCAAGGCGCTTGAGCTGTCGCTCGACCGCAACGCCATCAACAAGGTCGCCTTCAACGGTGAATTCACCGCCGACAACCAGATGATTCCTCCGTCCAGCGTCTATCACAGCGCCAAGCACCCGATGCCGGAGCGGGACGTCGATGCGGCCAAGAAGCTTATCGAGGAATCTGGCGTCTCGAATCCGACCGTTGAGATCACCTACGAGAACTCGCTGACCGACGGCCGCGTTGCGCAGATCATTCAGTCAATGGCGCAGGAGGCAGGCTTCACGGTCAATCTGCTTCCACTTGAGACGTCGTCCGCCATCGAGCGCTACCTTGCCGGCAATTTCGAGCTCTACATCGGCAACTGGAGCGGCCGCGCCGATCCGGACCCGACGCTCTACACCTTCTTCGGCACCGGCGGCTCCCAGAACCTGAATGGCTATTCGTCGCCGAAACTGGACGAGGTGCTGATCGCGGCGCGCAAGGAGCTCAACGCCGATCCACGCAAGGTTCTCTACGAGCAGGCGGCCGACATCTACCTGAACGATCGCCCGACCATTCCGCTGTACCACCCGACGTGGTTCTATGGCGCCCGGGCTTCGGTCAAGGGGATCTCGATCTATCCGGACGGTATCCTGCGCGTCACCGGCGTCAAGCCGGCATCGAACTAAGCCGACCGCCGCGCCCGATCGCCCGATCGGGCGCGGCCCCCGACAACTGCGGGCCCCTCCGGACCGACATGCTCAACTTCATCCTGCGGCGCATCCTGATCTCGGTCCCGACGCTCCTGTTCGTTTCGATCCTGGTCTTCGGCCTCTTGAAGCTACTGCCGGGTGATCCCGCCCTGGCGCTCGCCGGCCAGGAACCCGATCCTGCGGTGATCGAATTCCTGCGCGCCAAATACGGCCTCGATCAACCCTTCCCGGTGCAGTACGTGAAGTGGCTGGGCAGCATCCTGCAGGGCGATTTCGGCCTGTCGATCCGGACCCGGCTGCCGATCGGCGAGATGATCGTGCAGAAGCTGCCTGTCACCCTGCAACTGTCGCTCCAGGCCATGCTTATCGCCCTTCTCATCGGTATTCCGGCGGGCGTCTTCGCGGCGATCCGACGCGGCACCCCGGTCGACTATATCGTCAGCCTCATCGGGCTCGGCGGCCTGTCGATCCCGAGCTTCTGGCTCGGCATCATGCTGATCCTCCTCTTCGCGGTGTCGCTCGGCTGGCTCCCGAGCGGCGGCTATGTGGGCTTCTTCGAGTCGCCTCTCGACAATCTGCGCTACACCTTGATGCCGAGCCTCGTGCTCGGCACCGCGGCGGCGGCCATCGTTATGCGCCATACCCGCAGTTCGATGATCGCCGTCCTCAAGCAGGACTACGTGCGCACCGCACGCGCCAAGGGCCTGCGCGAGCGCATCGTGGTTACCCGCCATGCCCTGCGCAACGGCCTGATACCGGTCGTCACGACCAGCACGCTACACCTCGGCGAACTGCTGTCGGGCGCCGTGCTGACCGAACAGGTGTTCGGGATCCCCGGTTTCGGCAAGATGATCGTCGACGGCGTCTTCAGCCGCGACTATGCCGTGGTCCAGGCCGTGGTCCTGTGCTCGGCGCTGATCTTCCTGCTGCTCAGCCTGATCGCCGACATCGCCTATGTCATCCTGAGCCCGAGGCTGCGCTCATGAGCGGGCAGGCCTCCCCGACGCCAGCCGCGCACAGCGGAACGCGTCGCTCCGCCGTGCGTCGCGCCCTGTTGCACCCGAGTACAATGATTGGCGGCACGCTGGTCGCCTTCTTCGTACTGGTGGCGATTTTCGCCCCTCTCATCGCACCCTTCGACCCCAACGCGTCGGACTGGCTCGAGGTCAGGCAGGCGCCTTCGGCCCTGCACTGGTTCGGGACCGACGATCTCGGGCGCGACGTGCTCTCGCGCGTCATCTTCGGCGCTCGCGCGTCTCTAGCGGCCGGCATCATCGCCGTCATCATCGCCATTTCCATCGGCGTGCCGCTCGGTCTGGTTGCCGGCTATTTCGGCGGCGTCATCGACGCGGTGATATCACGCTTCACGGACGCTCTCCTGGCGGTGCCGTTCCTGGTCCTAGCCATCGCGCTGGCGGCGTTTCTCGGGCCTAGCCTGCAGAATGCGATGATAGCCATCGGCGTCTCGGCGATGCCGATCTTCATTAGGCTGACGCGCGGCCAGGTGCTGTCGATCAAGAACGAGGACTACATCACTGCGGTGCGCGCGCTCGGCGTGCGCGACCGCAACATCATCCTCGCGCATGTTCTGCCCAACGTGCTGGCGCCAATCGTCATTCAGGTCACCATCACCATGGCGGTCGCCGTCCTCGCCGAAGCCAGCCTTGCCTTTCTCGGGCTTGGCCAGCGCCCGCCAGCGCCGTCCTGGGGCAGCATGCTCGACATCGCTCGGCAATTCCTGACCGAGGCGCCTTGGATGGCGGTCTGGCCGGGACTGGCGATCATCGCCATCGTGCTCGGCTTCAACCTCCTGGGCGATGGCCTGAATGACACGTTCACGCCGCAGGCCGAGGACCACTGACGTCGGTGGGGCGACTTCCGATGCGCATATCCCAACTCGGTTGTCAGCAGTTGCTCCATAAGCTCCGATGAGTTGCTCGATAGGCGATCCGAACCCCACAATATCGACCGAGTTAACAATAGTTACAGAGCCGTATCGAGAAATCAGACCTATAAAGAGCGACAACTAACTTCTGACACGAAGCAGGCAGATTATAGCATCTCTTCTAAAAGAAGATGATCGGTGGCATCCTGCTCTCAATCCCGGAACGGAAACCTATCATTACGGACATGCAGAGATGAAATAATTTCTCGGAGCAACCGGCCGTCAGATCATGAAAGGAATTGTATTTACAGAATTTCTTGAAATGGTCGAGAGAGAGTTCTCTCCCGAAATCGCTGACCGATTGCTCGTAGGGACTGAACTTGCCTCATGTGGGATATACACCTCAGTCGGTACCTACGACCACGCTGAAATGATAGTACTCGTATCCCGCCTCAGCAGGGAAACAGGGATCGATTCTCACGATTTGATGATGGCGTTTGGCGAGTATTTGTTCAGAAGATTCAAGATTCTATATCCAAAGTATTTTGAAAGGATGAATTCTTCGTTCGCCTTCCTTACAAGGATAGAAGATTACATCCATGTTGAAGTGCACAAGCTTTACCCCGAGGCGGAATTACCAACTTTCACGTATGATGTGCCCCAGCCCGGACGTCTGGTTCTCACTTATCAGTCCACTCGACCGTTCGCGTCTCTTGCGGAGGGGTTGATCCGCGGGTGCCTCGCTCATTTCGGCGAGGATGCCGATATCCAAGTTGAAGACCTTTCTGACGGAGCGGGGACAGCGGCACGGTTCGTCATCACCCAACGAGATACTCTTCGTGAGTAATATCCAGCAATTAGAGCGTCGCCTGGAACGAGAGAGACAGGCTCGGAAGGCTGCAGAGGCCATCGCCGAGGAGAAGACGCGGGCGATTTACGAAGCGAACGTCAGTTTGCAGCAGCTCAACAACCGCCTGGAAGAGCTTGTGGAGCAGCGCACAGCCGAGCTTGCCGCGGCTCGTGACGAGGCCGTTAGGGCAAGCAAGGCGAAATCGGACTTCCTCGCCAGCATGAGCCACGAGCTCCGGACGCCGCTGAACGCGATCATCGGCTACAGCGAGATTCTCCTGGACGAGTCTGAGGATCAGGTCCAGCCTCAGGTCAGGCCCGATCTCGAAAAGATACGCGGCGCCGGCAGGCACCTGCTCGGCCTGATCAACGACATCCTTGACCTGTCCAAGATCGAGGCGGGCAAGATGGACTTGTTCCTCGAGACCTTTGATGTGGCCGCTCTGCTGGATGACGTACAGGCCACCGTCCGGCCTCTGATGGCAGAGAACGGCAACACTTTTGCGCTGCATCGCGAGACGCAACTGGGGATGCTGCGTTCGGACCAGACCAAGGTGCGGCAGATTTTGCTCAACCTGGTCAGCAACGCCGCGAAGTTCACGAAGGATGGGCAAATTACGCTCGCGGCAAGGCGAACGAGGTTGGGCGCCGGCTACGGGGTAGAGTTCGAGGTCTCGGACAGGGGGATCGGAATGACTCCGGAGCAGCTGAGCAGGCTTTTTCAGCCGTTCAGCCAAGCAGATGCATCAACGACCCGGAAGTACGGTGGTACAGGGCTAGGGCTGGCCATTACTCGGCATTTCTGCCGCATACTCGGCGGAGACGTAACCGTGGCCAGTGAATTCGGCGAGGGCTCGACCTTCAATGTCATCGTACCGGACAATGACTCCAATGCTGCTATCGCGGCTCCACAGCCGGTGTGGGAGCAGCGCGTCGTCGGCACAGTGCTGGTGGTGGAGGATGGCCGAGAGGGCGCAAAATCACTCGCCGAGCCGCTGACCCAGGAGGGCTATCGAGTGATTGCCGCTGCAGCCGGAGCGGATGGTTTGCGGCTGGCCCGAGAGCAGAAACCCGACGCCATCATCCTCGACGTGGTCAATCCGGAATTCGATGGGTGGACGATTTTGCGGTTGCTCAAGACCGATGCGGAACTCTGCGACATTCCGGTCATCCTTGTGACCGTATTGGGCGACCGCGACATGGGGTTTGCTCTCGGAGCCGCGGAGCACCTTACCAAACCCATCAATCCCAAAGAATTGCTGCGCCTCCTGGCCAGGGTGCAACGCCCCGAAATCACTCCGGACGTCCTTATCGTCGATGACGACCAGTCGACGCGCGGCATGCTCCGCCGGATGCTCGTCAAAGAGGGTTGGCGGGTGCGGGAGGCGGCCAATGGCGCCGAGGGTCTGGAGCAACTCGCGAGGGCAGTGCCTGCCGTGATGCTGCTTGACCTCATCATGCCCGAGGTGGACGGTTTTGAGGTCTTGCGGGCGGTACGCCAGACGGCAGCGTGGCGCGACATTCCAGTGGTCATCGTGACGTCCAAGGATCTCAGCAGAGACGAACTGGAATGGCTACGCGGACATGCCATGGATGTGTTCCAGAAAGGGGCCTACAGCCGCGCGGAACTCATCGCGGCCGTGCGCGCCATGGTCGATGCCGCGCGCCTCGCTTCCTCCAGAACAGTGCCGACTGACCGGGGGGAGGGTAAGGATGTCGCATGACGAAGATCCTGCTGGTCGAGGATAATGAGCTGAACAGGGATATGCTCTCCCGACGGTTGATCCGACATGGCTACGATGTTCTGGTCGCCTGCGACGGTGCCAGCGGCGTGGAATTGACCGGGACGGAGCAGCCGGATCTCGTACTCATGGACATGAGCTTGCCCGTGCTTGACGGATGGGAGGCGACCCAGCGCCTCAAGGCCAATCCAGAGACCCGGTCGATTCCTGTCATCGCTCTTACTGCTCACGCAATGACGGCGGACCGCGAGAGGGCGTTGGCTGCGGGCTGTGACGATTACGACACCAAGCCCATCGAGCTTTCCCGGCTCCTGGAGAAGATGGAGCGCCTGCTACATAGGCGGTGATCGCCGCGTCAGGGAGCAAGAAGGACCCAAGGATGGCGCGCACTATGGTGGATGCGGAGTTCGAGCGGCGCGCCGCCCTTGCGATCATATGGCAGGATCTCTTGATGCCGGTTCGCGCCATCCGCGGCTATCAGGAAATCATCGTCGAGGAGGGGCAACGCCTTCGGCTCGACGATGTGCTGCCGTACCTCCATCAGGTTCTTACCGCCGCCCGCGCACTCAGTGATCTCGTCGATCGGATCGTTGATATAAAGGCAGATGCGCAAGCAGGTTCTGATGACGGGGCTAGCTTCCAAGCCAGGCTCCGACACGATCTGCGCACATCGCTCAACGCCATCATCGGTTACAGCGAGATGGTCTTGGAGGATCTAGATGGCTCGAACGGTGCAGATGCATTGCGGGCCGACATTGAAAAGCTGCTGATCGCAGCGCGGCAGCTACTCAATCGAATCGACGCGATCGTGGACCTCAGCCGAGGAGATGCTGATCGCGGCGACATCGTCCGAAGCCACCCGGATGCTGCTGCCGAGGCGGCAATCGTCAGCCTCCTTCGTTCGCTGCGGCCAGGTAACGATCTTCCGAAGTACAATGAAGCCGGGCGCATACTGGTGGTGGATGACAATGCCACCAACCGGGATCTGCTGCGTCGGCGGTTGATGCACGAGGGTCACGAGGTCTTTAAAGCCTCCTCGGGCCGGGAAGCCATGTCGATCCTGAACCAGGACCGCTTCGACTTGATCCTGCTTGACCTGCTCATGCCCGACATGAACGGTATCGAGGTACTCGAGCAGCTAAAGCTGGATGAACGTTGGCACTCCATTCCGGTCATCATGATCTCGGGACTGAGTGAGACGGATGCCGTCATCCGCTGTATCGAGGCGGGCGCCGACGACTATCTGCCAAAACCCTTCGATCACGTCTTGCTGCGCGCCCGCATCAACACCTGTCTGGAGCGAAAGCGCTGGCACGACCGCGAGCAGTCGTACCTTGCCCAGTTGAAGGTGGAGAAGGACCGTTCGGAGGCTTTGCTTCGCAATATCCTTCCAGGCCCGGTAATGATGCGCCTCAATGCGGGCGAGACATTCATCGCCGACCGGTTCGAGAACGTTTCGATTCTTTTCGCCGATCTCGTCGAGTTCACGCCCACGGCGGCGCTGATGACACCGTCCCGGCTGGTGGATCGCCTTAACCGCGTGTTCTCCCACTTCGATAGGCTCGCCCTCCGGCTCGGGGTAGAGAAGATCAAGACGATCGGGGATGCCTATATGGCAGCGACAGGTCTGCCGGAGTCGCAGCCCGACCACACAGGGCTGATTGCGGAATTCGGACTTGGGATGCTGGCGGCATTGGAGCAGATCAACGGAACCGGCGAGCACAGCCCGCTCCAGATTCGAATTGGCATCCACACAGGGCCTGTGGTCGCAGGGATCATCGGTCACCACAAGTTCACCTATGATGTGTGGGGCGATACGGTGAATGTGGCAAGCCGGCTCGAGGCAGGCAGCCTGCCTGGCCGGATTCAGGTCTCGAAGGCGGCGCGTCAAGTTCTCGCTGGCCGTTACAACTTCGAATCTCGCGGGCGGATCAATCTGAAAGGAAGAGGGTCCATGGAAGCCTTCCTTTTGATCCCGCCAGATATCCAAGATTTGGATCAGCTTACTTAAGGGAGGCGGGCTGTCCCGGGGTGGCCGATCGGCCCGATCGGCTACGTCGTGCCGTCAACGCTGAGGCGAAAATCTGTTCGGTGGACTCCACGACTTCTGGTTCAATCCTGGACGAGAAGGAGAGGCTCAGATTGTAGGGCCATAGCTTGAACAGCGAGCCCGGCATCGCCACGATGAGGATGCTCAGGATCGCCACGACGACGACCGGAAGCAGGCTAGGTCGCGCGCCCGGCCCTTCGCCTACGCTGCGGCCGCGCTGGAGCAGGTGGCCGGCGACGCTGATTTGGGAATCCCGATTCAATAGGTCGGGTCTAACAAAATTTCTCCTGAAGACCGGCTCGGCCTCTTGAGTGCCGCCAACGTTCCCAAGCCGCCCGGCTACTGTCCGAACGTTGTAACCACGGTGATAAAGTATATACTTGAGCTAGGCAGCTCGGACATCATCGAATACTCAAGTAACATGATATTGGTTGGGTGTCTCTCTATTGGTTGGTGATATATTGTCGACTAAGTCCAGATGTAGAGGCAAATTTCAGTCTTATTACATTTCAAGTTTGATCAATATCCTGTAATATGTTCGCCGCTAGTCAGACTCCCGTTGAGGGGCTAAGAGCACATCAAACAGGATTTCGGGATGAGTTTCACCCGAACTGCGGCAGCCTTTCTCATGAGAAAGATACTCTGCGCTTTCCGTCCATACGGAATCCTGGCTTAGGAACTACCTCAATCGCGGTTTGATGGTTGGTATCGCATGTGGGCCGCGAGAGATATGAGCGCCCTGGGCATGTAACTCGGCGGCGCGTGAGTGACTCCCCGCAGTCGATCTTCGGTGTCTCCAGTAGCTTGGCGTCCACGGACCACCCTATGCTGCAAGCTTCCGTCCTCCTGCTCGTCGTGTCGATATGGTTCCCCGGTGCCACGCGGATTGCCGGAACTGATGGCTCGATTTCATTTTTCCTGGGTTTGTATTGCGCCGTGGTGAGCGTCGTCTTCTATGGCCAACTGACAACGCGCCTTCATCGGACCGAGGCTGCCTTTGCGACTGCCGTGCTGACGACATCTACCGCAATCATCGTTCTTTCGCTCTTATCTATGCTTCATGCCGATAATCCGATCAGGACCATGCGCGCGGTTTTTGCCCAGGTGTTTGGCTTCGCCCTGATTCCAGCGGTCTTGGTGATTTCAATGAGGCCTGACGGTTTTGAGGCAGTTGATAGGATTGTGTTGGCAGTCATCGTCATGAGCGTCGTGACATCCTGCCTCGTGATGCTCGGCATGGGCGACGCCAGATTCTCCGACCGGGCTGAAGGTTACTTCAAGCATGCGAACCAACTGGGCATTGCCTTGTCGGCCGGCCTGCCGCTTGTTGCTGCCGTGCTGGTCATCTCCCGCAAGTATCGGGTTCTTCTTTGGGGCTGCCTGGCTGCTGTCGTCCTCGGCCTGGTTAAGTCGGGCTCGAAAACCAACTTCATCGTTGGCATTTCAGGGCTTGGCATTTTCTTCGGGCTATACGGAATCTATCTCACAATAAGGAGACAGCGCCCGCTTTCGATAATTGCCGGAGTACTCACGGCTCCCTTGCTGCTTGGGGCAAGTGTCCTGACTTTGCAATTCCTAAATCCACGCGCCTACAGGCTGTTGACAGTCCAGCTTACCGGTGGCGAGGCGCATTCCATTGTGTCGCGAGAGCGACTGTGGTCGATTTCGATCGATTTGGGCCTCTTGCATCCGTTCACGGGAGTGGGCGCAGGACAGCCGGTGGGCGATATAGCCCCCCATAGTCACAACTTGCTTATTGAATACTTCAGAACGCTGGGGGTGCCCGGCCTCGCACTGATCATCGTCATGGTTCTGCTGGTCGCAACCTACCTGATCAGCGCGATCCTTCTCACGCTGAACGCCAAGGGGGCGAGCGAGCACACGGGGAAAGCCGATGTGATGGTTCTCGGATCAGCGGTATCCGTGCTGAACTATGTCGTCGCAAACCAGATGAGCGATTCCTTCGGTCCGTCGACCGCCCCGTTCTTTTGGCTGCCGCTGGCGCTGTTGATGTTCTACCGTGGCCTGCAGCGATCAGTCAGATCCGGCCTTGGTGCGAATGCTGAGCTGAAGATGCCAGCGGCGCATGCTTGAATGCTGAGCACCTGAGGAAGCCAGCCGTTTCGCTTTCTGGGAACCGCACGGACTCAAATCGAATGACTTTGCAGAAGCTTCTCGACCCTTTGACGGACGCCGAAGCGCGCGTCCAAACAAACGTTCGTTTTGTGGAATTCTTCGGCCTTCCCGGCATTGGAAAGACGACGGTCGCCAATCTGCTCGGCAACAAATTGCAACAGTGCAACCTAGCGGTAGACGAGGATCGATCTGCCTACGAGAAGCGAACCTTTGTTGGAAGGCAGCTTTATCGATTTGGCATCATCAGTTCGCGACTGGCGGATCGTGAGTTTCGCCGGCTAAGCGTGAGAATTGCACGGTTCGTTGCAGAGGGCGGACAAGCGACGGCGATCGATCTGGTCAGAGAGATATGGCACTTGTGCTATCTGTCGGCATATATCCTCGACAAGAGATCCAGCAGCGCCTCCATTCTCGTTCTGGATCAGGGACTGTTACAGGGGTTCTGGTCTGTATTCCTGAAGAGCAGACGCAGAAGAACCTCCGAGAATTGGCTCGACATTCTATCTTCCATCGGCGTGGATGACGTTGTCTTTCTGCATCTGCGCGGCGATATCGTCACTGCCCAGGGGCGTCTCCTCAAGAGAGGCGACCAATCCTCGCGTATGCAAAAGGCATCTCCCGATGGCGATCTTGAGGTCTGGGTTGCGGCAGATCGTGCATGCCGCGAGATGGCAGCCGACTTAAAAACAGGGACGCGAGCAGCAAATCGGGCAGGAGTGCTGGCGGCCGTCGACGTCGGGCCGTTGGCATCGCCCGACGAGGTGGCCGAGCGGGCGCTGAGGGGGCTGTTGCTCGCCTGCCGCGACAGGCTCCCGCCAGTAGGAGGCTAGGAATGGACCGTCGATCATTCATCCGCGTCGCTGGCCTTTGCCCTGTGTTCCCGCTGTTGCCGCAGCCTGCCCGGGCACGCAGCCAGTCGATGCCCGATCAGTCGGATGCCAACGGGAAAGGGGCGCGAATCGTTTTAAGCGGAGAGTACGGCTACAAACCATGGGTAGCTCGCGATCTCCCGATGGGAGCGACAATCGACGCGCAACATGCCTCCTTCATCGTCTCGAACAGCAGGAACAGCGATCCGGGACTCGTCTTGAGCTGCGAAGTCGGGACGCTGCCAACGAATTCCTATCCAGTGGTCATTCGCAACTGTCCTGGAGTGCGCTTCATCGGCGGACGCTTCGATGGCCAGGTGCCGCTGACGTCGGACTGGCGGCCAACATATTGCAATAGTGCGGCTCTTCTTGTCAGGGACGGAACGACTGGCGCAACAATCGAGGGGGTTCGGGCACGCCGCTGCTGGGACGGCATTCGCTTTGCCAATCGAGCCGATGGCTTTCGCCTGAAGGGAAGCTGGCTGAGCGAAATCAGGGATGACGCGGTCGAAAACGACTATCTCCTCAGCGGCGCCATTGAAGATTGCCTATTCGACGGCTGTTTCTCGGGGATCAGCCTGGATCCAGCGTCCAATAATCGGGACGGAATGGATCAGACGGTCGCGATCGACCGAACGCTGATCCGCATGCAGCCCTATCTCGCCAAGGGAGAATTTACCCACCAGGCGCCGATCAAGGCCACTGAGGTGTCTCCCAGCCTCAAAATCACTGGCTCGATCTTCGCGCTGGCCTCCGCAAAGATGCGCGGCTTTCCCCGGCTACGGCGAACTTGGCAAAAATTGATCGAAAGCCGCGACAACATGCTGCTGTGGCTCCCTGACGAGCCAATACCGTCGGAGCTTCCATTGCCGCCGCCCGGCTTTGGGCTGATGACGGGCGCTGACGCTCGTGCATGTTGGGCCGCGGCCCGCCGGCGGTGGGTCGCCTCGCATCCGGGTGTGAGCCGATTCCCGGACGAGACGCCGTGACCGGGCAGTTGGGCGGGGTCGACAGAACGCAACCCGTCACCGCAGCAACAACTCGCATGCCGCCCGCCGGAGTGCGCGCCGGCGCCGGCTGAATTTCAGAGCACATCACGAACCAAAGGTGGCTGCCATGAATGACAGGCAAGTCGAACTCCTGTGCACGCTGGGTCCGGCATCCCTCAATGACAGGGTCATCCACTGGCTGGAACGTGCCGGCACCTCGCTGTTGCGCCTCAATCTGTCACACACGAAGATCGAGGATCTCGAGCGGATCGTGAATTTCATCCAGAGGCGGACGTCCGTTCCGATTTGTCTCGATACAGAAGGTGCGCAAATCCGCACGGGCCCGCTGGCCGACGGCAAGGTCACGGTGCGGGAAAGCCGGTTCCTGACCGCCCGTGCGCGGCCGGCAGCGGGCGGCCAGTTCAGCATCAGCCTCTACCCGGCCTACATCGTCGGCAAACTGCAAGTCGGCGATTTCATCAGCATCGACTTCAATGCGGTCCTGGCTCAGGTCGTAGAGAAAGACGACGACGAAGTCGTGCTGAGAGTACTGAATGGCGGAGAGGTCGGTCAGAACAAGGCAGTCACCGTGCAACGCGAGATTGAGATGCCGCCCACGACCGAAAAGGATCTTGCGGCCATCTCGATCGGCGCCAGGATGGGCATCCGTCATTTCGCGCTTTCCTTCGCCCGTCGTGCGTCGGACGTCGACGCGATCCGGGCTCATGCCGGCGCCGGCGCAACCGTGATCTCCAAGATCGAGTGCCTGAGCGGCTTGCGCAATCTGGGTGCAATTGCCGAGAAATCGGATGCGATCCTGATCGACCGCGGCGACCTGTCTCGGGAAGTCCCGATCGAGCAGATCCCCGAGGTTCAGAAAAGTATCATTCAACAGGCCAAGGCGCATGGCGCCAAGGTCTATGTCGCGACCAACCTGCTCGAGTCGATGACCAGTGCGCCAACGCCGACGCGGGCGGAAGTCAACGATATCTACAACACCCTCGTGGACGGCGCCGATGGGCTTGTGCTCGCGGCAGAAACGGCCATCGGCCAATATCCAGTGAACTGTGCCAGGATGGTGGTGAAGGTCGTCCAGCAGTTCCAGCAGAATGTGAGTGGCGGCGCGCGCGCCATAGAAGTGCGCCCCTCAGACCTCACGTCCGGGATCGAGCCTCATGGTGGGCGCCTGGTCTCCCGAACGCTCGGACCGGCCGAGGATCTGGCAATCCAGGACATGCCCGTGATCACGGTCAGCGACGATGAATTGACCGACGTCGAACAGATCGCCCGCGGCACTTTCTCACCCCTGTGCGGTTTCATGGACAAAGCGTGCCTGGAGAGCGTGCTCGAACACAACCGGCTTCCTTCCGGCCTGGCCTGGACGATGCCGATCGTGCTGCCTGTGCCCAAGGAAAGCGCAAGCCGTTTTGCGACGGGCGACCGCGTTCTGCTTACAAGCACGAGCGGGTTGCCGCATTCCGTTCTCGACATATCCGAAACTCACCAGCTCGAGCCGGAGGTTCTGGCGCGCAAATGGTTCGGCACCGACTCGCGCGAGCATCCCGGCGTGGCCCGGGTGCTCGCGCGCGGCGGACACTTCCTGGCCGGTAACGTGACCCTCATCCAGCCGCTGCCTGTGCCGTACCGGCGCTACGACCTGACGCCGGTCCAACTGCGCATGCTCTTCGGGCACAAAGGCTGGAGCCGCGTGGTGGCCTTCCACGGGCGCAACCTGGTCCATCGCGGCCACGAGGCGATCCAGATCGCCGCCCTGGACCGCACCTACGCCGACGGCCTGTTGATCAGCCCGGTAATCGGACACGCCAAGAGCGGAGATTTCGTGCCGCATCTTATTCTCGACGGCTACCAGGCCATGCTGGACTACGGCATTTATCCTCCCGGCAAGGTGGTGCTCGCAAGCTTCATCACCTACCCGCGATTTGCCGGCCCTCGCGAGGCAGTCTTCACAGCCCTTTGCCGCAAGAACATGGGCTGCAGCCATTTCATCGTCGGGCGGGACCACACCGGCGTCGGAGGTTTTTACGGCGCGAACGCCAATAGGGAACTGTTCGACGAACTCGGCGATCTCGGCATAGAGCCGATCTTCTTCGATGCAGTCGGCTACGACACCCAGTCCGAGCGCTATGTCGACATCAACGCCTGCACGACTGCCAGGTCGATCAGCGGCACGGAGATCCGGCGAGCCTTGAAGGCCGGAGAGGCGCTGCCAAACTGGATGATGCGGTCCGAGGTGCAGGATGTGGTGCGCGCGGAGTTGATGATGAAACACGCCGTATTCCAGGATTAGGCCCAGGTGGGGATAGATGATGGTGAGCGGAGCGAAGCATTTCGGAACGGCACCCTTGCAAGACGTTGAGCTCCCGCGACCGGGAACCGTGCTATGGCTGCTCGGGCCAACCTCGGCCGGCAAGACGACCCTCGCGACCCGCGTCGTTGCCGACCTCCGCAAGGAGGGGATTCCCGCCATTCTGTTTGACGGGGATGAGGTTCGTGATTTCTTTGGAGCCGACTTCGGATTTGGCGCGGACAACCGTCTGCGCGTGGTCTCCATCCTGGTGCATCTTGCCAACAAGGCGGCGGACGCCGGCTTCCATGTCGTGGTCGCCGCCCTTACCGCTGGTCAGGATGCTCGCGAGCACGTTCGCGCGCACGTCAGAAACCTGACGATCGGCTATGTCGCCTGCTCCACGCAGACCTGCGCGCAAAGAGATCCGAAGGGGTTGTATGGCAAGGCGATGCGCGGCGAGATCGACACCCTCATCGGCTATAACAGTACCTATCAGCCGCCGGACAGACCGGACCTCGTCCTCGACACCGAATCGCATTCCCTGGACGAACTGGCAGCACGCATCGCCGCTTCCTACGGTTCCGGCCGACGGGCCGCGCCGCAGCCGGATTGATCCCAGCAACCTTCAGACGTGTCAGCAGAGTCAGGGCCATGACTGATTCCGAACTCGCGCGCTTCTTTCTGTCCCTCGTGCTGCTGCTTGCCGGCGCACTGTGCGGTGGTCACGTGTTCGAACGACTGAAGATGCCGCGGGTGATTGGCGAGATCGTCGGCGGGATCGTGCTCGGTCCGTCGGTACTGGGCCTGGTCTCGCCCGAAGCGCAGAAATGGCTGTTTTCCGGGTTTCCGGCGCAGGGTGCCCTGCTATCGGCCTTCTATTGGTTCGGCCTCGTGCTGCTGATGTTCACCGCCGGCTTCAAAATGCAGGCTGAAGGCGCGGAAGGATCGGGACGCATGGTCGCGGCGCAGGTCGTGGGTGGGCTCATGATTCCATTCGCGCTCGGCTATGCAGGCGCGTCGCTCTTTACGCAGGCACGGCTCGGCGACCCTTTGGCCTTCCAACTGGTGATGGGCATTGCGGTGGCCGTCACGTCGATCCCGGTCATCTCGCGCATTTTCCTCGACCTTGGCCTGATGAATACTCCTTTCGCGCGCAACGTCATTGGCGCCGCGACGATCCAGGATGTCATTCTCTGGACCGTGCTTGCCATCGCTACTGCAGTTCAGCACGGCGACTCGGCCGATGCGGCGGGCATCGGGCGTGTGATTGCAGTTACGCTCGCCTTCGTGCTTGTCGCGCTTTTCGTTGCGCCTGCAGTCGTGCGTGCGCTCCGTCGAAGGGTCTTCGGGAAATTCAGCGAAGCGTCGCTTACCGGATACACATTGCTGCTGTGCCTGGTCTTCGTCGCCACTGCCAGCCTCCTAAATGTCAATATCGTTTTCGCCGCGCTGGTGGCCGGTCTCGTCATGGCGCGGTTTTCCTCACGCCATCTCGCCGCGGTGCGACAACACATCGCCGACATTTCGATATGGTTCTTCGTGCCGATCTACTTCGCGCTCGTCGGCTTGCGGCTCGATCTGGCGCATCAGTTCGACGGCTCGCTCACGCTCTTCTTCATCGGTGCGAGCACTGCCGTAAAACTGCTGAGCTCAACCATTGCCGCCAGGTTTGCCGGCGTCGCCTGGGCTCGCGCTTTTGACTACGGCGTCGCCATGAACACGCGCGGCGGGCCTGGAATCGTGCTGGCAAGCGTGGCGTATGCTGCCGGCATCATCGACGAGCGCATGTTCACAGCGCTGGTGCTCGCCTCGATCCTGACCTCCCTGGCCACGGGCCTGTGGCTGCGCTGGCGGCTCGTGCGCAGTCCAAATGTGTTCGAACTCGCCGGCAATGTCGGCAGCACGGGCTACGAACGGCCATCTCGCCAACCCGCAAATGCAAGGACGACGATCAATGAAGCCGCAGCGGCTGACTGATCTAACTGGTGCGTCCTGCTCTGCCGAAGACGCACCGTTGGTGACCCAGGGTCGGTTGGTGCGCATCAGGGGGCAGAATATCCTGTTCAGCGCATCGCGGCGCGCCATCTTTGCGCTCAGCGACACCTCCGCAGACATCTGGCACGCGCTGGAAGACGGCCTGCCGCTCGAAGCAATCGCGGTCCGGATTGCGAACGACAGCGTTGACGCGCACGAGGCGCGCGGCCAGGTCGAGGTCGCGCTCTCGGACTGGGAGCGGCTTGACCTGATCCGGCCGCGTGCCCCCTCCCAAATTCCATCGCACGGGCATGTAAGCCAATTGGTTGCGGTGCGCGGGCTTTGTGTACGCATCGTCTATCCCGCTGCCCTGGCCTTTCCCACGATGACGATATTTCGGCATCTCGAGGTTCGACGGGAACGAATAGCCGACATACGGATCGAGGTCGTCGAAGGCGGTGACAGGGTCCATCTGTTCCGGAATGGCGACTGGATCCACTCCTGCTCTCCCGACGAGCTGGCCACCGTGCTGAAGGGGCAGTTGTTGACGGATGCGCTCGAGCACGGCGCCTATGAGCTTGCGCTCCATGCGGCAGCCCTCATCAAGAACGACCGCATGCTGCTCCTTTGCGGCAGCCCGGGCGCCGGCAAGACGACGCTGACGCTCGCTCTGGCCCATGCGGGGTTCGGCTTTGCCGCGGACGACGTGACAGTCCTGGATTCAATGGGGCACGGCCTTGGCCTGCCGTTTGCTCCGGCCGTCAAGGCGGGAGCATGGCCACTTCTGGCGGAATACTGCCCCGATCTCGGTGCCGCTCCGGTCTTTCGCCGCCCAGACCGCAAACGCGTACGCTACGTTGTGCCGAGCGGGTTATCAGCCGCCACGTCCTCACCCACGCCGGTCGGCTGGATAGTCCTGCTGCGGCGTGACCATGACTCGCCTGCATGTCTGGAGCCCATAGACTCAGTCGGCGCCTTGCACGGTCTTCTCAACGGTGCGTTTGCGCCTGGCCGCGAACTGGGTGGCAGCGGGTTCGAGGCTTTGGCCCAGGTCATCGGATCGGCAGAGGCCTATTGCCTGACCTATTCCGGGCTCGACGACGCGGTAAGGCTGATCAGGAAAACGTGCCGATGATACGCGCTGGTAACGCGCTCGAGGCCTTGATCGCCGGACTTCGCGGCGGCCCTATTGCCACGCCTGATGTGCGAGCAGTGATTGCGCTGGCAAATCACACCTTGCTTACACCTGCATTGTTTTCATCTCTCGCGCGCACCGGCGAGATCGATCGGCTCCCGCAGGACGCGCGGGAGTACCTCTCGTTCATTCATGAATCCAATCGACAGCGGAACTTGCGCTTGCGTGCTCAGCTGAATGAGGCCGTCGCGGCCCTCAACCGCTGCGGCATCACTCCGGTCCTGCTCAAGGGGGCCGTTCCCCTGTTCCTATCCCCTGTCGACCGTCTTCCCAGCCGAATGGCGAGCGATCTGGACGTCAGTGTCGAGGCAGCCGACGAGCTGCGCGCCCGAGCCTGCCTCGAGAGGCTGGGTTATGTGCAGGTAACTGGCGCGCGCGGCATGGCGCGTCCGCAGGATGTCGGAATCCTGGAACTCCGTCAAAGTCGCGCCGGCGGCTTCGAGACCCCAAACCTGGTCGAGCGAAACGGCCTTCTGGCAAAGATCCCCTCGGTGCAGTCGCGTGCTTTGCACTGGATTCTGCATGATCTTCTCAAGGAGGGAGATTACTGGCGCGGAAGGATCGATCTCAGGCACCTTCATGATCTGGCGGAATTGGCAGAAGCCGAAGGCGTCGACTGGAAGGCACTGCGCGCATCGTTGCCGGATCAGACTGCACGCAATGCGCTCGATGCCCAACTCCTGGCCCTGCACCAATTCTTTGACATCAGGATCCCGGCGGAATGGGCAAGGCGCCCGATTGTTCGCCTTCAGCACTGGCGGCGCGTTTTCACGGCGAAGCATCCTGTCATGGGCGCTCCGTTGCGCCTGGCCGGGAACGTGGCGTGGGGTGTAAGGCGGGTTTCGCGCGGCGATGGTTTGACCCGGCGTAGGCCAGTCGATCTTGCACGCCGCATCGTCCGCACTTTATTTGATCTAGATATTCGAGCAAAGGTATAAAGAACAGTTCCTACTGTTATCATTAAATTTCACAGAATTGTTGCTTTTTTATCTGGAGTACATTACAATAATATGACAATGATTTATTGGAGGGAATCATGTCTGGTAAGGTTCGAGGCGGAAATAATGTTCCTGAATCCGAGGCGCGCCGCGATTTTATCAAGAAGACTGGGCGTTTCGCTGCAGTGACACCGCCAGCCATAACTCTGCTGCTCGGAACAAGCCTGAACTCGCGAGCAATCGCCAAGTCAGGCGGTTCGCGTCCCGGAAACGGATGGGGAGACAAGAACCACCACCACTCCGGACCTCCCGGCAAGAGCAAGCCCAACTCTCCCCCGGCCCCCCCTAAGAAGGGCAAATAGCGGCGTCAAAGTTGGTGGGCGCTACCCGGCTTGGATAGGCAGTGCGGTCGTAGCCGTTGGTGCTTTGTGAGGCACCATTAGCCGCTTTGCGGTTCGGCGGACGTGCGATCTTGGTGTTGAGATTCTGTCCGAGGAACTCAGAGAGGTGGCCGGGACATGCAGATGTTCAGCATCGGCGTTGCCGTGGAGAGACGGCAGCCATGCAGGCCGCTTCGAGCGTTTGCGGCGTCTGCTCGATGCTTGCCGACCAATAACCAGAACGCCGTCACTAATGTCGCGTTTGCGTTCGCGACGGTGGAAAACGGCGAGAACCCGCAAAGCATGTCCGAAAAGATCGACACGCTGGCAGCGTCGGTCAACCGATTCCGGCGACTTCGTTCATTGGAGCATGAGGCCCACTTTATCGAGGCAACCAGGCAGCAACTCGCTTTGGTGTTGAGCGCAAGGGATCGACGCTGAAGCGATGGCGAGCAGACCGAATGCAGACATGGCGAGTTGCCCTTTCTTTCGGGTGGGGAGCGCTGGGAAGCTAGGGAATGAATAGCCAAAAGGCGGACACCCCTATGATGACCAATGTCTTCGGCAGAGAAAGTCCCCGCAGAAATTTCAGCCTTACTCGGAAGGCGTCAAGCCGGGTGTCTAAGGACGTCAAGCCGCACTACGATCTGGGCGTGCGTCTTGGCTGGCGGAGTGCAACCCCGGCGGCGCTCCCAGCCGTCGACACGGCGGGCGAGACCACCCAGGCGACCGTGAGCGACCCGCATAATGCGGCAAGACAAACAGACACGGCGGCGCCGGCGCCGCTCGGTGGTCGGACCAAGAGGCTCGCGGATGTGGTGATCGCCCTGTGCGCTCTGGCACTGGCCTCTCCCATCATGCTCATGGTCTTCCTGCTGATAAGGGCGACAATGGGAGGTCCGGCCGTGTATGCGCACACTCGGGTCGGCTTCGATGGAAAGCCCTTCAGCTGCCGCAAGTTTCGAACGATGGTGGCCAATTCGGACGAGGTGCTGCGTGAGTTTCTTGCGCGCGATCCGGAGGCTGCCCGCCAGTGGGCAGAGATCAGAAAGCTCAAGAACGATCCCCGCATCACTTTCCTTGGCAAAATTCTGAGAAAGTCGAGCCTCGACGAACTTCCCCAGTTGTTCAATGTCCTCAGGGGTGAAATGAGCTGTGTCGGGCCGCGGCCAATCGTTGCCGACGAGCTCAGCCGTTATGAAGACTTTGTCGCAGACTATCTTGCTGCGAGGCCAGGTATCACCGGGCTGTGGCAGGTGACGGGAAGAAGCAGCACCGATTATTCGAGCCGCGTTGCGCTTGACAGCCAGTATGTGCGGAATTGGTCGCTATGGAGCGATCTCGTCATACTTTCCCGTACGGTCTTCGCGGTCGTGCGATTTGACGAAGCCTCGTAAGGCAATGCAAGCCACCTCATCGGTCTCCGTGGGCGAAGCGTTTCCACAAATTCGCAAGCACAGCTCCCACAAGGTAACCACATTGCAGGCCAAGCACGGGAACCAGAACCCTCGGGAGCAGCGGACCGTCGAACAGCAGGCCGGTCACAGCAATGGTGACGGCCGTGGCGGCCAATAGGGTGGGGGCGCGGAAACTCAACCCGAGTACGACGCCAAGCGCAAAGACCGAAACGACGTTCCAGAGCACGCTTCGCTAGCTCCCTCAGGGGGTTGGTGACTCGTTGCGAGGCACAGCACTGCAATGAAACACTTCACTTGCCAACTGAACAGGTTTTTTTCAGGTTTTCCGACGGCGGCATCGGTACCTTGCGCCCTCCGCGGCCGATTATCTGGCGCGATGCCGGCTTGCGCTGTGCCGCCCGCTTCGAGCGCGTCGGCACCGATCGTGTCGCGGCGCAGGTCGAAGAGCCGAACCTTAGTCGTCAGCCAACGGCCATATCACCTTCAGGTAGACCGTGCCGTCCGGGAGCGCCTTGCGCTAAAGGTCTGCCGTCGTTCCTCGGCAAGCTCCAGTTCTCGAATTGCAGATGTAATTGCTTCGAGGCGATCCTCGGTCTGCACCAATCGTTTACGGATGGTAATCGCGGCAAAGGTAACCAGCAAAGAATTCAGAATTGTGACAACGACCGCCCCTGCGAGGCTGTCGCTGCCGAACCGGATCCATGCGAGCGCGACGAAAAATACAGCAAGGGCGCCGTATCGCAGCAACTGCCCTCCATTCAGGAGGAAAACAGATGGCAACGCCGCCGCCAGGAGAAGTACAGCATTGGAGTTGCTCGCTATCCATTCGATGAACCTCGATCCGGATTCAATCATCGTCTCCATTCTACCCTCTATCTCTCTGGTTTAATAATGTTTCTGTCAGTAAATTTCATAGAAATCTAGATGCTATTTTAGTGCAACCCTGAGATGTTGATGAATATTTGCTGCTATCTTGTCGGTAAAGATTCCGTCTAGATCTCAGTTATTGACGGGGATAATTTGATATGTTATTGTAAATATTCTTAGGGGATCGTGGGAAATCAGAAGGTATATACACAAATATACCTTGAAGGCGACGCAGTCGCTCGTCTCTTCTGCACCACCCCAATGCTTGTGCGCGGGATTCCGGCCGGCTTGTTATAGTTGCCGTCTGCTGGCGAAATCTTCCAATCCGCGAACAAGAGACATGCAAAAATCGTGGCTCGCACGAGGACATCCTCTTCGGCTTGCGCGTGAACAGGCCTGGAAGTTCGGGGGCATCCGGGTGGGAGCAGGCCGGCACATCGTGATCCACCAGTCGGAAAGACGCAAAAATGCACGCTTCATCTGACAATGAGTTCAAAATACCGGGACATGAATCGCTCGACGTTCGAGATATACTTGATTTTATTCGTCGACGATGGAAGCTAATTTCGTTAATTGCAGCAAGCACCTTCCTTATGCTTGTTACAATTTCATATGCGATTCCTCCGCTGTACACATCATATGTGCAAATATTGCTTGATTCACCTAAAGATTATACGGCGCAACAGCAGGATTATAGTAACGCGGGAACTGGAGAAAACTCAACTTTCATTGAAAGTCAACTCGCAGTTCTGAGTTCAGCCGTGCTTCTTCAGAAGGTCGTCGATAGTAAAAATCTGGAGGAAGATCCCAATCTAGGCGCTGGAGCCCTGGAATGGCTCAAGAAAGCTGTGGGCGTTTCCCGCGTTAGCCTGTCAGACGTTCTTGAACTTTCCGTGACGTCCCGCGATCCAGAACAAGCAATGTCGCTCGCAGACGCAATCGCCGAGGCCTATGTCGCTGATCGAATAGAGTCCCGCTATGAGAGTGCCAAAAAAGCGGCCACCTGGCTCAGCGAACGGGCAGACGTTCTCCGATTGCAACTAAGCCAATCGGAAGATGATGTGGAGAAATTTCGCGCTGAGCACAACCTTCTGGCGACCAAGTCAGGAAGTGTGACCGAACAGCAGCTTTCTGAGCTGAATATCGCATTGATCAATGCGCGCGCAGAGCTCGCATCCCGACGTGCAAAATATCAGCAGGCGGAGAAGCTGGTTAGGACGGGGGGAGACGCTCAATCGATACCGGATGTATTGCAATCCGCTGTCGTCAGTGCGCTTCGAGCTCAGCAGGCTACGGTGACCCGACGGGTAGCCGACCTTTCGTTGCGATATGGCGAACGTCATCCGGAGGTGATGACCGCCCAAGCGGAGCTTCACGACATAGAGGCGCAGATCAGCGCCGAGGTCCAGCGTCTTGTCGGGAACCTGAAGAATGAAGCCGAAGCGGCCGAAGCCCGCGAAGCCGCTCTGACGCAGGCTCTGGCGTCGGTGTCCAGCCGGTCCGAGACCGAGGATCGGGTTGGCGTGCGGTTGCGTGATCTGGGAAGAATTGCTGCGGCGAACAAGGAACTCTTTGAGACATTCCTGTCACGCGCCAAAATTGCCGAAGAAAGATCGACGCTTCTTAGCAGCGGCGTGCGTGTGATCGCGCCGGCGAATGTTCCAGATGGCCCAAGCTTCCCGAACCGGCCACTTTTTGCGGCACTCGGTCTGGTCTTCGGCATTTTCCTTGGCGGCGGGGGTGCCCTGCTTCGCGAACTTTTCGCTTCCGGCTTTATGGCGACGCGCCAGGTGGAAGAGACGTTGGCCGTTCCGGTCCTTGCCTCCATGCCGAGAATGACGAACTGGTCAGGAACTGACAAGTCCCAAGCTCAACCGGTTGCCTATCTCGAGCGCAAGCCTCTCTCCAGATATAGCGAAGCCGTGCGGCGACTGCGCTTGGCGATCGAGAGGGTGCCGGAATCCGAGCGTCCACTACGCGTGATGTTGGTGACATCAGCGATGCCGGGCGAGGGAAAGACCACACTGGTGTTGAGCCTTGCCCGTTCCGCCGCGGCCGACAGCGAGCGGGTTCTGGTGATCGACGCCGACTTGCGGCTTTCGTCTGCGACAAACTTCTTTGGGATGACGGAGAAGGCCGGATTGGTCGATCTCCTGACCTTGCCGATACAGGCGAAAGACGCAATTCACCTGGACGAACGGTCGGGAATTTACGTCCTGCCTGCTGGTACAAGGACGATGAACCCGCCAGCCCTGCTTGCCTCGAAGCGAATGCGGGCGCTGCTCGAGAAGCTTCAGAAGACGTTCGATACAGTGATCATCGATGCACCGCCGGTGGGCCCGGCGGCCGACGCCTCGATCCTAGCGCCGTATGTCGACAGGGTGGTCTTTGTGGTGAAGTGGCGCGAAACCTCGCGCGAGGTCGTTGCCGAGGGAATTCGGCATCTCGGTGGCCGCTCCAAGATTGCCGGCATCGCGCTGACCATGGTCGACGAACCGAAGCTCCCGAAATATGGCCGTTACACGTCGCTCGAAGGCAGCGTCTCCAACACCTACTACCGCAATTAGGGAAATGTAGAGGCAGGCGCGGCTGGGGGATTGGAGGGGATGATGTTGATAGCTGACACACGCAACTCGGTATCGGAACCGCTTGAGGGATTTGACGATGGATGGAATGCGCGTTGGTACGCGGTCCAGACACGTCAGCATTCCGAGGACATGGCCGAGAGGCATCTGCTGGCGCAAGACTTTCGAACCTATCTGCCCAAGCGCAAGCGAACTGTTCGGCATGCGCGTAGGATCACAACCGTCTGCAGCGCGTATTTTGATGGCTATCTCTTCGTTTCATTGGACATCCAGAAACAGAGATGGCCTGCAATCAATTCGACCATCGGCGTGCGGCGGCTTCTGATGAGTGATGGCGCACCTATCCCGGCGCCCACCGGTGTCGTAGAAGCTTTCCTGCTGTCTACCGACAAAGATGGGATACTTCACCCAGAAAGATCGCTGCAATCCGGTCAAAAAGTTCGTGTATTGCACGGTCCATTCGCAGACCAACTTGGTATACTCGACCATGTTGACCGAGTTGGCGCGGTTAGAGTTCTTCTTCAAATCATGAATAGGTCGGTTCCAGTATATATTGATCGAGAAAAGCTAACGCAATCTGCGTAATACTGAGTACTTGTCTTTTTAATCCTCTTTGTCAGCATAGATCGGCATTGTCGGCAGCGCGGGATGGAGCAATTCACCCTCAGTGCGGCAGCTTGCCGAAAAGGAATAAGCCTCGCGCTGGCCGGGAAAGGGGAGGGGATGCTCCGGCTGCAGCTGATCGGCATCAGCCAGACCAGAATTCGAACAAGCATCTTTCCGGGCCAACCCCGACTGTTTCGAGCGCAAATGAATGGCATTCAAGAACGGGATGTCCTTGGAACGCAATTCGAGACCTAAGCCCGGGGGGACAAATCAAGGCGGGCGCCGGCATCAGAGCGGCTCACCTCGGCAGCAGCGCCGTAATTGGTCTACCGAGGCCAAGGCAGGAATTGTGGCGGAAGCGCTAATGCCGGGCGTAAATGTTTCAGCGATCGCGCGGGCGCATGGGATAGCTCCGCAGCAGGTATTCGCGTGGCGACGCAGGGCTGTTCAGGAGGGCACGGTCCCTGGGAACCCGGAAAGCCGGGAGAACGCCAGCCCGCTTCAAGCAGACGCAAACGCGCCTCTCAGCACTTCCCTAACCGTCCTTTCGCTGCCGGTCGCGGCCGCGCTGTTTCAAGCACTGGACGAGGCTGGCGTGCGATACGGAATAGTCCGGAACCTCGCGACCCTGCCGGATGCGCTCGCCGGACGCGACGATGTAGATCTGCTTGTGGACAAGCAGGACTATCCGGCGTTTTGCGCGATCGTGAACCGGTTCCATGGTCTCCGCGGCGTGAGCCTGTCCTGCCATGACAATGTTTGTGCCGGCCGCGAAGACTGGTTCGTGCCCGACTTTTCGTGTGGCGGATATCTTCATCTCGACACACATATCGGGGTGCGTGTCGGCTGGAAGTTCCGCAAGCGCTATCTGGCATTCGACTATTCGGCCATCACCGGCTGGCAGCGGACTTCCGTGAACGGAGTGTCCGTCCCTGTCGTTTCTCCCGAAGACGAGATCCGGATCGCCATTGCCCGCTTTGCTTTCCGCGCCTGGGCACTTCCCTGGAGGCGGTGGGTCGCCATATCAGGTGACTGGAAGGATCAGCTTGCAAAACTGCCTGCCGTGCCCGGCGAGCAAGGTGTGCATGTCGCGGAATGCAGGTTTGGCCGCACCGGCATGGTGAGTTGCAGAATCCGCCAGGAAGGGGACGGCCTTGCCGTTGACCGCCGAGATCTCACTAGGCTGCGGCATTCGATCCGGCAAATGTCAGGGTTCACCGGAAGTGGCGGGATTGCGGATCCGGCTGTCCATCTCGTCCGCAAGATTTCGTATCGTGCCGTGAGCGTTCTGGGGCGCCTGATGCCCCGTGCCGTTCCGGCGAAAAGGCGGCTTGGATCGGGCGGAATCGTGGTGGCCTTGGTCGGCCCGGACGGGCTGGGAAAGAGCACTCAGGTCGATCGGCTGACGAAGCTGTTCCGCTGGAAGTTCGGCTGTGCGAAGGCATATCTCGGGACCGGAGAAGGCACCGGATGGTGGCTTCGCAAGGTGCTGCAACGTCTTGTTTTCCGCCACAGGCGTCAGCTCAAGGCCGCAGCGGTCCAGAGCGACAACGAGGCGGCATCCCAGCGACGTGGGGCAAAGCAGGGAATTCTTGGGGCCGGGCTGGCGGTCTGGGGCGTTCTGATTGCGATTGAGAGATATGCCGTCGTCAAGCGTGCCCATCGATGGGCGACACGCGGCCTGATCGTCATTTGCGACCGGTGGCCGCAAGCGCGGCGCAGCGGCTATCTCGACGGCCCAATGATCCCCCCAAAGCTGTCTTTAGTCCGCGGCCTGGCACCGCTGGCCCGGCTCGAACAGAAACTCTACCAAAAAATGGAAGAATTCCGGCCACATCTGACACTTCACCTCGTTTCCGATCATGCCGTGTCCGACAGCCGGAAGCCGGGAGAGATCAGCAAGGAAGCATTCGATGCGCGGTTGTCGCTGATGGCGGAGTTGCGGGCCTTGGACAAGGACATCCGCGTCGTTGATGCGAGTTCCGGCATAGAGGCGGTCAACCGAGAGCTGTTCAGGCGGATCTGGTTGTCCTTGTAGGAAAGGGCAGAGGTTCAGCCGCCGATCTTCATCCCCACGACGTAACGGCGAGGCGTTCGGCCGTCCCGAACCCTTCCATGGACGAGCCGGTCCCGGTGACGGGGAAGACCAATCCTGAAGACAGTTGCGGTTCCGCTTCCGGCCTCTCCAGCCCGGATTCACGATCTGTCGGTATCACGAGACCCAGTCTCATGAAAATCGTCCATGTTCTGACTCGACTGCTTCGGGCGGGCTCCGAGGAGAACACGTTGTCGTGCTGCTTCGCTCAAGTGCGAAACGGCCACGAGGTAACGCTGGTTCACGGTCGGGAGTATGACCCGATTTTGAGAGCGTCCATTACCGGGGTCCTTCGGGTGGTAACGCTCGACGCGCTCGTTCACCCGTTATCACCGCCCCATGACATTTCGGCCTTTGGGCAACTGAAAGGCCTCATGCGCGAAAGGCGGCCTGACATCGTGCATACCCATCAAAGCAAAGCCGGCATCATTGGCCGCCTCGCCGCCGGGCAAGCGAGTATTCCAGGCATCATCCATGGCGTGCACATCCTGCCGTTCGTGCATGTTGGCAATGTGCGGAAGATGACATTCCTGGCCGCTGAACGTCTGGCGGCGAGACCCACGCAAGCTTTCATTCATGTCAGCCAGGCGATGCGCGACATCTGTCTGGCCCATCAAATCGGCAGCCCCGATCAGCACCATATCGTCCACTCCGGTTTCGATCTGTCCCGATTCTCGCAAGCCCGCTGGCCGGAGGAACCGCATCGGCTCCTAGAGACGGCAGCCGGTGCGCCAAAGCCGCCAGTGGTCCTGATGCTGGCTGCGCTGGAACCAAGAAAGCGCCATATCGAGTTGATCGAAGCATTCACGCAGGTGGTCGACCGGATTCCGAACGTGCGGCTGCTCCTGGCCGGCGAGGGCCCGGCGCGACCCGCCGTGGAGCAGGCGATCGCACGGTCGCCCGTGGCGCGCAGCATTCGTCTGATTGGCTATCATTCCCAGCCCGAACGCCTGATCAGCCTGGCTGACGTCTGTGTGCTGACGTCGATGCGGGAGGGATTGCCTCGCGTCGTGATGCAGTACCTGGCGGGCGGCCGCCCCTGTGTCGCATCGCGTTTGCCCGGAATCGAAGAGGTTGTGCGGCATGGGGTCAATGGAATCCTGACGCCGGCAGACGACGTGAGTGCCGCGGCGGCGGCCATCGCCGATCTTCTCGAGAACGAGACATTTCGCGCCCGGCTGGCCGACGGCGCAAGGCGCACCGACCTTTCGTCCTGGGGGTTGGACGCGATGTGCGAACACGTCGAGATGGTTTACCGGTCGGTGCTCGCGTCGAGGCTCCAGTGAGTCCTCCTTCACGAGACACCGCGACCGCAAGCACGGCAGATCTTCCCGAGGCGCGACCTTGATCGCCCTCATTCATGACGATGCACTTTGAAGAGCGCCCCTTCGACCAACACTACTCATGCGTGGCAGCCGGAGTACGAGGGATGAACCGTTGTTCCGATCAGAATCTCCTGTCCGCGTCTTGGTGCCGATGGTTGTTTGCAAGGCTTCGGGATGCGTCCAGTTGTGCGTGCGCAATCTGCAGCAGTCTCGTTGTATTGCTTGCCTTGCTCACCGCCGACATTTCCTATGCCGAGGGGTACACTCTCGACACCGGCGACGTCCTTCGCGTCTCCGTGCTCGGTGAGCCGTCCTATCCGTTGGAAGTCGTCATCGACGATGCGGGCTCGATATCGCTTCCCCTATTGGGCGAGATTCCGGCACGCGGCTTCACTCCCGGTGCTCTTTCCCAGGCCATTCAGCTGGCATTTCAGCAGCAGAAGCTGATCCTGGAACCCTTCGTGAAAGTCGAGATTGGCCAGCATCGGCCGTTCTTCATTGCCGGAGCCGTGGCGAATCCCGGATCGTACCCGTTTCAGCCGGGAATTACCGTTCGCCATGCCCTTGCCATAGCCGGCGGTTTCCGGCCCAGCGCGACGAGGGGGGGCGTACCGGCCCTGGAAATCGCGGATCTGCGCAGTTCGCGCGCAAACCTGACGCTCGAGGAATATCGGCTGAACGTTCAACTGGCCCGTCTGAATGCCGAAAATCGGCAGGACAAGTCCTTTGTTGCCCCATCTGACCCGCCGATCGAACTTGGCCCAAGCCTGATCCGAGAGATCGTCGCGTCCGAGCAGGCGCAACTGGAGGCGCGACTGGCCGCGTTCAAGGACGAGATTTCCTATTTCGAGGCCTCGCTGGTTCGGGCCAGGAAAGAAGCAGACATGATCGCAGTGGCTCGGGAGGAGCGTGAAAAGACCGCGACCATCCAGCTCAAGGAACTGGAAGCCCTCCGAGCTATGCGGAAACAGGGCTTGATCACAAATACAAACATCCTGACGATGGAAAGGGCGCAGACCAGCTACCGCGCTGACCTTGCGCAGTCTGAGCTTCAGCAGACGCAGAAGCAGCAGGATATGATGAACCTGGAGAGTGAAATACGACGAAAGCGCCAGAGCCATGAAATCGAGCTGATCGCTAAGATCCAGGACACGCAAGTGGAGTTGGGAAAGGTTCAGAGCCAGATCAGGTCCGTGGCCGACAAGCTCCTGTTCCTCTTCTCTTACGGTGAACAGAGGACCTTTGACGATCTGCAAGGCTCCGTGCGGATTTCGATCTTCCGGCGCGACCAGAAATCGGCTCACACCCTCTTGGCCAGTGAAAATACGGAAGTGAAGCCAGGGGATGTGATCGAGGTCTCGGTTGAGGCGAACAAGGCGTTTTACGCTCCGGAGACACTCAATTCCTCAACCATGGCTGCTCCAGATGGAACCGGCCCGGGAATGCAGCCGAGTGCTGTTATCGGACAGTAGCTTAGGGCGCCCGGCAAAAGAACAACGTTTGCCCTCATAGCTTGATCGCAACACGCTGCCGACACCGGACGCAGGACCTTAATCCCGTGGACAGGAAATACTCGGTATCCATGGCGGCCAGGGCGAACCATCAGGCCCTCCGGCGTACGTTGTCGGCGCTCAACGGGGGCGCGCCTCGGGGGATTGCACGCCGGCTCCAGCGCCGTCGCCGCGCCTTCGGCCGATTGCGTATCGTTGGTGCGGTCCTGATCCTCGTCGTGCTGGCTCGTGCGGGAATTGAGTTTCTGCCGCGCTTCGTCGATTACGGAAGGCTGGCGTCGCCGAACTGGGTTTCAGCCGGCGTTCTGCCGGACTGGATCGGCATGCACGGTGGCGGCCGACCGGCCTTGGCAGCGGACCAGTCGCTCAGCCTGAGGCCCTATCGCCAGCTTTTGACTTCAGTGGACACTGTACCGGTCTGGCTATCAGCCGGAGCCGTAGGGCTGCTCCTCATGGCTGCCGATCGCCGGCCAAGACGGCGAGGCGGAGGCTACTCTGCGATCGGCTTGCCGCAACTGCGTGCCGAAGCCCCTGTCGCGGTCACCAAGCCGATCCCCGGTTCGGAACTGGCCGGCGCCTTGGGATCCTGCAAGGGAGCGCTGGCGGGCGTCGCGCTTTTCAGCGCGGCGAGCAACATCCTCATGCTGACGGGCGCCATGTATATGCTGCAGGTCTATGACCGCGTGCTGCCGAGCCGTAGCGTTCCGACCCTGGTCGGCATATCGATACTTGCAAGCGTCCTGTTCATCGGGCAGGCAGTGATCGACCTTGTGCGCGGCCGCATAATGACAAGGATCGGCGCCGAAATGGACGAGGCGGTCGGGGGGCGCGTATTCACCGCCATTACGCGGCTGCCATTGGTTGCTGGCCAGCAGGGGGACGGGCTGCAGCCGCAACGTGATCTCGACATTATCCGGACATTTCTCTCCAGCGCCGGACCCACCGCGCTCTTCGATCTGCCATGGTTGCCCTTCTATCTCGCGATCATATGGAGCTTCCATCCGACGCTCGGGGTGACTGCCGTTTGTGGGACTATCGTGCTGGTCACGCTGACGGCCGCAACCGAAGTCTTCACGCGCAAACCGATGGGAGGTGCGGTTTTGAGCAGCGTCCGGCGCAATAGCCTGGTCGAGGCGAGCCGCCGTAACGCCGAGGTGCTTGCCGCGATGGGCATGGGCAGGCGCCTGCACGACCATTGGCGGTATGCTAGCCGGCAGTATCTCGCCCAGCAACAGCGCGTCAGCGATATCGCGGGCGGCTTCGGCAGCGTTGCCAAGGTCCTGCGGCTGATGCTCCAGTCAGCAATGTTAGGGGTGGGCGCCTGGTTGGTGATCCATGGCGAAGCCACGGCCGGAATCATCATCGCCGGCTCGATTCTGTCGGGTCGCGCGCTCGCGCCCGTCGATCTTGCCATTGCCCATTGGCGCAATTTCGTAGGCGCACGCCAAAGCTGGCGCAGGTTGAGCCAATTGCTTGCCCGCCTGCCTCAGGATGCCCAACCAATGGCACTTCCGGCGCCCCGATCGAACTTGACGGTCGAGCGCATCACGCTCGGAGCGCCGGGCGCACAACGGATCATCGTGCAGGGCGTCGAGCTCCGTCTCGAGGCGGGCTCGGTACTGGGCATCATCGGACCAAGCGGCTCCGGCAAATCGAGCCTCGTTCGCGGGCTGGTCGGCGCCTGGCGGCCGCTGGCGGGCCGCATCAAGCTCGATGGTGCCGCGCTCGATCAGTGGTCGTCAGAGCGCCTCGGCCGATATGTCGGCTATCTGCCCCAAGATGTCGAATTGTTTGCGGGGACAGTTGCCGCCAACATCGCCCGCTTCGATCCGGAGCCAGACGCAAACGCCATTGTTGCTGCCGCGCGCTCAGCGGGCATCCACGACCTGATTGTCAGTCTCGGCAATGGCTACGAGACACAGATCGGCGAGGGCGGAGCAGCGCTTTCCGCCGGGCAGCGCCAGCGTGTCGCCCTCGCGCGCGCGCTCTACGGCGACCCCTTCCTGGTGGTCCTCGACGAGCCGAACTCCAATCTTGACATCGAAGGCGACATCGCGCTTGGCGCGGCAATCCTCGGGGTCAAGGCACGCGGAGGAATCGTGGTTATGGTGGCGCACCGGCAGAACATCCTCACTGCCGCGGACTTTGTCCTGTCGATGAAGGACGGGCAGATGAGCATGTTCGGCCCGAGGGAGCGTGTACTGCCGCAGATCTTCAATGCCTCGGTCGCAATGCCGAGGGGCCGAGACACGGTCCCAAGTTCGGTCCAGCTAGCGAATTGAAGACGGTTGAGCCACGGGTAGCCACGACCTTGTCGACAGACATCGTCATGAACTGGACGCCTCCCAGCCGGCACTCCATCCGTCGCAATCTGCTGGGCGGGACGAGCGTCATCGCGCTGCTTTTCGGCCTGATTGGAATCTGGGCGGGGACGGTAGACATTTCGGGAGCGATCATTGCGCATGGCGCGGTGGTCGTCGAGACCAGCGAAAAGGTGGTGCAGCATCCGACCGGCGGCATCATCGTCAAGATATTCGTGCGCGACGGCGACCACGTGGAGGCCGGAGATCTGCTGGTGCAACTCAGCGACACGATTGCGCGCGCCAACCTCGCCTTCGTGACGAAGAGTCTGGACGAGCTTTATGTGCGCAAATCCCGCCTCCAGGCCGAGCGCGACGGAGTGGAGCCGATGACGCTTCCTCCGATGCTGGTCTCCCGGATGAACGAGCCTGAGGTCGCGGCCATGGTTGCCAGCGAGGAGCGGCTGTTCAAGCTCCGCCGGATCGCACTGTCCGGCAACAAGGCCCGGCTTCGCGAGCGCATGGACCAGTTCCAGAAGCAGATCGAAGGCTATTCAGCTCAAGAGTTCGCCAAGACCCAGGAGATCCGGCTGATTCACAGCGAACTCGACGGCCTCCGAACTCTCTTTGAGAAGAAGCTTACACCCATGTCCACGGTGACGGCCAACGAACGCGAGGCGACCCGTATCATCGGCGAGCGGGCACAGCTTGGTTCAAGCATCGCCCAGGCAAGGGGTGCAATTGCCGAAGTCGAACTCCAGATTCTGCAACTCGACAAGGAATTCGCGAGCGACACCGGCAGGGAACTGCGCGAAGTCGAGGGTAAGATCGCCGAGTTCGAGGAGCGCAGGGTTACCGCGGAAGACCAGTTGTCACGCGTCAACATTCGCGCTCCCGCCAGCGGCACCATTCATCAGTCGATAGTCCACACCGTGAACGGAGTGATCGGCGCAGGGGAGCCGATCATGCTGATCGTGCCCGACACCGATACCCTTACGGTCGAAGTGAAGGTCGCTCCGCAGGACATCGACCAGCTTCTGATCGGCCAACGCGCCCTGCTTCGCTTCGCCGCCTTCAACCAGCGCACCACGCCCGAGGTAGCCGGCGTCGTGTCCATGATCGCGGCCGATGTCACGCGCGACCAGCGCACCAACGAGAGCTACTATGTGGCGCGCCTTGCTCTCACCAAGAAGGAGGTGGCGAGCCTTGGGCCTGTCACACTCATCCCTGGCATGCCGGTGGAAGCATTCATCAAGACCCAAGATCGCAAAGTGATTTCCTATCTGATGAAGCCTCTGACCGACCAGATGATGCGCGCATTCCGCGACGATTAGTTCGGGATCGCCGCGGTTAGTCACATCCACTGCATTTCCAACCCGAGTTCACGTGTCTGAGATGGATGGTCGAGATGACGGCAGCAAAGCTCAAGCCGCCGATTTTCCTGATAGGAAACTATCGGTCCGGCACCACCATCACCCAAAAGCTGATTGGGCTGCATCCGAGCATCGTGACCTGGTACGAACCAAGGACTCTGTGGCTATATGCCGACCCGGCCCGACGCCATGACGAATTCGGCGAACGCGATGCCACGGAAAAGGTCGTCCGCTACATCCGTAAGCGGTTCCTCAGTTTCCAATCCGCGAATGGCGGTCAGCAGATCATGGAGAATACACCATCGAACGTCCTACGGGTTCCCTACGTCCACAAGATCTTTCCGGAGGCGATATTTCTCTACATTACGAGAAATCCGTTCTCCTTCATCAGTTCCATGGAGATCAAGTGGCAGCGGACCAAAACGTTGCGTGGGCTGAAGAGGACCCTTCAAGCAACGCCGGTGACTCAGCTTCACCACTATGCGGGGAACTTCATCAAGCAGTTGCTGGTCAAGAGGGTTCTTCGAAGGAACTACATACCGATCTATGGGCCGCGATACATTGGGATCAATGAAGACCTGAAGAAACTCGGCACACTGAGGGTGATTGCGCGTCAGTGGGCGCGCGGTAACCGAAGCGCGCGCGAGGACCTGGCAAGGCTCGGAGAGGGCCGCGTCCTGACGATACGCTATGAGGATCTGATGCAGGATCCCGAGCCGGTCTTGCGGCGCATCTATGACCATTGTGGGCTCGAGTGCAGCGACCAAATCGTCCGCGCTGCCAAGCAGATGGTCGACCCCACTCGGCAGGAGAAATGGCTCCGCCTTGATCCGGAGAAGCTCAAGGCCATCCTGCCTGAGATCCAGGAGGAGATGCGGTTCTACGGCTATGAGGTCCCGCCGGCTCTTCGATGACGCTAGCGCGGACCGGCCACCTTGGGCGGCGGTACGCATTTCATCCAGTTCAGTGGCAGGTGGGAAGTTGCGGCGGCCAACTGCCTGGATCGGCCGAGCGGAAGGAGCATAGCATGACCGACAGCCGACGCGGCTTGGCAAAACGCAGTGTCGTGGGCATGTTCTGGACGGCCCTGTCCATGGGCGTGCTGGCCGTGGCGGAGCTCATTGCGCTCCTCGTTCTGGCCCGGCTCCTGTCGCCCCACGAACTCGGCCTGTATGCCGCGGCCCTGGTCATCATCAAGCTTTCGGCTATCTTCGAGGGCCTTGGCGTTGCCCCCGCGATCGTACAGCGGCCCGTGCTCGAGGAGCGCCATCTGCGGGTCGGGTTCACCCTGTCGCTCCTCCTTAGCGTCGTCGCCGCCGCGCTGGTCTGGACTTTGGCGCCCACCATCGCGCAGGCAATACGGCTTGCCGAACTGGCACCGGTGGTGCGCGCCGCCTGCGTCGTGCTCCTTTGCGAAGGGCTTTCCACGGTGGCGCTGGCCACGGCCCAGCGCGCGCTGCGCTTCCGCTGGCTCGCAGCCATCGACGCAGCCGCCTTTGCCGTCGGCTTCGTCATCGCCGGGACGACGCTGGCCTGGCTCGGCTTCGGCATCTGGGCGCTCGTCGGCGCGCTGGTGACTCAGTACGCGCTGCGCACGTCAGTGCTGCTCCTCGGCCAACCGCACCCCAAGCGCCTCATGCTGGAGCGGCGCGCGATCGGCGAATTGCTCTATTTCGGCGGCGGCTTCACCCTTGCCCGGATCTGCAACTACCTTGCTGCCCAAGTCGACAGGCTTGTCGTGGGGCGCTGGCTCGGCGCCGAGGCGCTGGGCATCTACTCCTTGTCCTCGCAACTCATGACGACGCCGGCCGTCATTGTCGGGCAGGTTCTCGACCGCGTGCTGTTCCCGACCATGGCGCTGGTTCAGGAGGAGCCCGTACGCCTCGCCCGGGCCTACCGAAGCGCTGTGGCGGGCTGCGCGCTGCTCGTCCTGCCGGCCAGCGTGGTCGTGGCAATCGTGGCGCCAGAAGTCGTGCGGGTGCTGCTCGGACGGGGATGGGAGGAGGCCATCGTCCCGCTCCAGGTCCTGGCGTTCGGGATGCTGTTCAGGACGAGCTACAAGCTCAGCGATTCCGTGTCGCGTGCCACCGGCACAGTCTACGCCAGGGCCTGGCGGCAGGCCATCTTCACTGGCGGCGTCGCCATAGGCTCGATCGTAGGACAGCACTGGGGCGTGGCCGGCGTGGCGCTTGGCGTTGTCGTGGCCATTGCGGCCAACTTCCTGCTCATGGCGCAACTGAGCCTCCGCGTCACCGAGATGCGCTGGTCGGAATTCGGCACGGCACACCTGCCCGGCATGGCGCTCGCAGGCGTAATCGGAGCGGCCGTCTGGGTACTGACCGATCAACTGCGCGAATTCCAAGTGCCGCCGCTCGCCCTGCTCATCTACGTGGCATCGGTGGCGAGTGCCGGAGGACTCCTGCTGACCTGGCTCATGCCGTCGCTGTTCCTTGGCCGGGACGGGCGGTCGCTGCTGCGAATAGTCGCGGAGTTGGTCCCTGTCGGGTTTCAACTGGGTCCTCTGCGATTGAGGACGCGGCCTGACTAGCAGCCGGTTGCTGGCGCCTCGTCGGTAAACGGTCCCTTACGGCCATTGGCAGAGAGCTGCCCGCAAGCTTGCCGTCCTCGGCGTCTCCCCCGACCGGATTTCGAACGGCTGGCGCGGGTCGAGACTACATCGAGTTTCTGAGCCCAGAAAGTTGCGGAAAGGAGATCCAAGATGACCCGACTGCCTTGGCCTCCCGCCAGCGGGAGCAGCGCGAACCATCTCAAGACGGAGACTAGCCTCGACTTGGATACGGTCGACAGTGGGCTGACCGACAATTGGTCCCTGCCGATCGAAACCGCCGTTCCCGACGCCGCCGCGCGTTCCCATGCCTACGGCATGCTGCCTGGGACGACGTCGGACGAGAGCGGTGTCCACGGCACGTCCGCCACGACCTCAGATCATGCCGACATCCTGGTCGTGGGAGCCGGCGAGGACAATCACGCGCGGGGCCCGGGATCGGCCGTGAGCAGTGACCGCGGCTTCGTATCCTCCAGGAGCACCCTCGCCGATGCGGCATCCGCAGGTGATGTCGGCGGCGGAACCTTGTCCGACACCATGACTGCGAATGCCTCGGGTCTCGGGCATTACATGGGAACGAGTCAGGGGTCCAACGCTGACGTCACGCCTCCGCCAGTCATGACGGCCAAGGTGGACGCCGCGGCCGCCGCAAGCGGGCCCCTTTCCGCCAGCCCCACCCCGATGATTGTCGAGCGCCGCGTGGCGAGTGCCGGCGACGACGTCGAGCAGAGGACGACATCGGGTGGGATGTCCGCCAACGTCACCGATCTGGAACTGGGCTATGACGGCACGCTGGCCCACACTGTCGGGCTTCGCTTCACCGGCGTCGACATCCCACAGGGCGCCATCATCACCAATGCCTATATCCAGTTCCGCACCGACGAGCCCGGCTCTGTCGCAACCTCGCTGCTGATCCAGGGTGAAGACGCCGATGACGCCAATCCCTTCACCGCGGCCAAATTCGACGTGTCGGCGCGCGCCAGGACGGATGCGTCGGCGGCCTGGACACCCGATCCGTGGATCAAGGTGGGCGATGCCGGCCTCGCCCAGCGCACCCCGGACCTGACGGCGATCGTGCAGGAGATCGTCAACCGCTCCGGCTGGGCAGCCCTCAACGACATGGCCTTCCTCGTCACCGGCACCGGGACGCGCACCGCCACGTCCTACGAAAAACTCGCCACTGGGGCGCCGCTGCTGCACATCGAGTACCAGATGCCCGGTCCGGCCGGCTCGCCAGTGGCCTTCAACGTGCCGGCCGATGCCGACGCGACCGCCAACCAGATCGCCGAACTCGCCACTGCGGGCACGACGCTGGGCATCATTGCTTCGGCCAGCGATCCGGACGCCGGCTCGACGGTCACCTACAGCATCGACGACGCGCGCTTCGCCATCAATTCCAGTACCGGCGTCATCACCCGCTCGGGCACCGGCACGCTCGACTTCGAGACCCAGACGTCGATCAACCTGACGGTGACGGCGACCTCGTCGGACGGGAGCCAGGCCAACCAGACCTTCACCCTCGGCATACTCGACAGCCCGGAACCGGTCGCCTTCAACCCCCAGCCGGATGCCGATGCGGCCACCAACCGGATCGCCCAGAACGCTGCTGCCGGAACCGCCGTCGGTATCACCGCCTCGGCCAGGGACCCCGATGCCGGTTCGACCGTCACCTACAGTATCAGCGACAACCGCTTCGTCATCGACCCATCCACCGGCGTCATCACCCGCTCGGCCACCGGCACCCTCAACGCCCAGACCGAGCCGACGGTCACCCTCAACGTCACCGCCACCTCTTCCGACGGAAGCACCGCCGCCCACGCATATAGCCTGAGCATCAGCGGCGCACCCAGCGCCACCCCGACGATCCTTGAGAAGCGGGTCGCCTCCAGCGCCGACGATGTGGAGCAGCGCGTGTCGTCGGGCGCGATGTCCTTCACCAGCTCCGACCTCGAGCTGACCTTTGATGGCAGCACGCAGCAGACCGTCGGCATGCGCTTTACCGGCCTCGACATCCCCAAGGGCGCGGTCATCACCAACGCCTATATCCAGTTCACTGTCGACACGGTGACCACCGGCGCCTCGCAGTTGCAGATTCGCGGCGAGGACGCCGACGATGCGGCCGCCTTCACCAGTGCCGCCTTCAATGCCTCGTCGCGCCCGCTCACCGACGCCTTGGTGAACTGGGCGCCACCGGACTGGAGCGTGCGCGGCGCGGCCGGCGCCGGCCAGCGCACGCCGGACCTGACCCAAATCGTGCAGGAGATCGTCAGCCGCGGCGGCTGGGCGCCAACCAACGACATGGTGTTCCTCGTCAGCGGCACCGGCACCCGCAACGCGCGCGCCTATGACAGCCGGCCCGACGCGGCGCCACTGCTGCATGTCGAGTATTACGTGCCCGGTGGGGGCAGCGGCAGTCCGGTTGCGTTCCACAACCCGGCCGATGCCAACCCCGCCGTCAACCAGATCGCCGAACTTGCCGCCGCCGGCACGGCCGTCGGGATCACCGCCGCGGCCAGCGATCCGGACGCCGGCTCGACGGTCACCTACAGCATCGACGACGCGCGCTTCGCCATCAATTCCAGCACCGGCGTCATCACCCGCTCGAGCACCGGCACGCTCGATTTCGAGACCCAGCCGTCGGTCAACCTGACCGTGACGGCGACCTCATCGGATGGCAGCAAGGCGAACCAGACCTACACCCTCGGCATCCTCGACAGCCCGGAACCGGTCGCCTTCAACCCCCAACCGGATGCCGATGCGGCCACCAACCGGATCGCCCAGAACGCCGCCGCCGGAACCGTCATCGGCATCACCGCTTCAGCCAGGGACCCGGACGCCGGTTCGACCGTCACCTACAGCATCGACGACGCGCGCTTTGCCATCAACCCCAGCACCGGCGTCATCACCCGCTCGGCCACCGGCACCCTAAACGCCCAGGCCGAGCCGACCGTCACCCTCAACGTCACCGCCACCTCCTCCGACGGAAGCACCGACAAGCATGCCTATACGGCCAGCGTCGTTCCGACATCGGGGCCACAGACTCTGTTCCGCTTCGCGATCTTCGGCGACTATGGCGATACCGATCTGTCGGGCGAAAAAGCCGTTTCGGCGCTCGTCCACAGTTGGAACGTTGATTTCGTCCTCACCGTGGGAGACAACGTCTATGCGCCGCAGTCCCTCGATGCTGCCATCGGCCAGCAGTACCACGACTACATCGGCAACTATCAGGGCGCGTACGGGAGCGGAAGCGCCATCAACCGCTTCTTCCCCTCGCTTGGCAATCACGAATACAGCGAAGGCAATGTTCCCGCCTACCTGAATTATTTCACACTGCCCGACAACGAGAGGTATTACGACTTCCAGGTTGGGCCGGTCCACCTGTTCGCTCTCAACAGCAACAAGGAGGAACCCGATGGTCGCAGTCCCACGTCGGTACAGGGCAAGTGGATGCAATCGGTCCTTGCGGATTCCGACGCAAGCTTCAACCTTGCCTATTACCACCACACGGCGTTCAACCCGAGCGGCGGCACTGGCACCATGGCATGGCCGTTCGAACAATGGGGCGTGGACGCGGTGTTTGCCGGCCACCAGCACAATTACTATCGGGAAAACAGGGACGACAACGGCGATGGTGTCGCTCTGCCCTACATCACCACGGGCCTTGGCGGCGGCGGCCGCACCGTCCCCAATGTCGGCGCGAACCTGGTGACGATCACCGACGCCGGCATGCTGATCGAGTTCTATACGGTCAGCAGTTTCAACGGCAGCACGGTAACCAGCCTCCTCAAGGATTCATATTTCATCCCGACGCCAGCCGGCCGTTCGCCAACCATCGTCGACGGGGCATATGTCATGAATGGCACCGCGGGCGCTGACTATCTGTGGGGTCTCGGCGCCAACGCCACGCTCAACGGCGGCCGCGGAAACGACATGCTGGTCGGTGGCCATGGCCGGAATCAGTTCGTGTTCCACTCCGGCGACGGTCAGGACACCATCGCCAATTTCGTGCCTGGCGCAAGCATCGGCGATGTCCTTGATCTCAGGGCATTCGGTATCGACAGCGCAAGCAGATTTGCGCAGGTCGCCACAAACCAGGGAGCCAATGTCGTGGCAGATCTGGGTGGCGGCGACCGGCTCACGCTGCTTGGTGTCCAGGTGGCGCAGTTCCACGACAACGACTTCCGAACCGACCTCCTGGTCTAGTCGGTGTCCTTGGCGCCGTAGCACGCGGGTCTCGGCATCTTGGGTGGAGGCGCGGGGCTCCCTCGGCTTCTTGCCGTTGCCGCGCTTTTCTGCGCGCGCCTGGCGCCGACGCTTGATCTCTGCAAGCGCCGACGATGGGGACAATTTTGTAATGTCATGCCGACAATGTCGTCGAGAGTGGAAGCGCGCCCGCGCCGGATCAGGCACCTAGAAGCTTCATGATGGAGACCTTCAACCGTTGAGCCGCCTTCGACAGACCGTCCGCACGCTCCAGCAGTTGGATGCAGGTGTTCGGGAGTTCCGGCAGTCCCGAGTCCTTGGGCAGTGCGATGAACCCGTGGGGAATCGTGCCTTCGGCCATGACGGTGACAGCCGTCCCCGAGCTAACCGCGCACTTGATCACTTCGCCGCTCGCGCTGTTCAGGAACTCGCGGAACTTCACGCCTTCGCGCCCCAGCGCGCCCATGGCGGCCGCTCGGAACACGCATCCTTCCGGATAGAAGGCCAATGGCCACGGCTTCGTTCTGTCGATGACGAAATCCTCGGCCGCGACCCACACTAGCCTCGGACAACTGAGCACGGTCGAGTGGCTTTTCTGGGTAGGAAGCGTCACGATCGCTAGGTCGAGGTTTCTCGCCTCGACCATATTAGCGAGCTTAGCGCTGAGCATCGACGTGATGCTGAGTTCGACGCCGGGAAGAGAGGTTTCGACCACTCTCATCAACCGCGACAGGATCGGTTGGACGTAGTCCTCGGCGACGCCGAGTTTGACGGTGCCCGTTATCTTGCCGCGCTTCATCCCGTCGAACAGCATGTCGTGGTGGTCGACGATGATCTGCACCTGGGGAAGAAGATCTCGGCCAGCCTGGCTCAATTCGACCAGATGGTAGCCTCGATCGAACAGCTTCCGACCGAGGGTCCCTTCCAGATTCTTTATGCGGAGCGACACGGTAGCCTGCGAGCAACCAAGGCGATCCGCCGCCCTGGAGAAATTCCTCTCCGTCGCGACGGACAGAAAGGAGCGCAGGAGCTTCATGTCGATATCGGCCATGCCCTATTAAGAATCCTAATTGTGGCGATAGATTCTTCTTGTTTTATCGATAGTCAGCAAACCGTCTAGGTTCCCGCACACCTGATAACTGCAGAGGTTGGAATGAAGGTCGGTTTCATCGGTCTCGGGACCATGGGCGGCAACGCCGCCAAGAATATCATCCGCGCGGGTTTCGAAACCTATGTCTTCGATCTGCGCCCGGAAGCGGCGACGGATCACATCGCCATGGGAGCGAAGTGGGTCGACAGCCCTCGCGACATGATTGGGCAGGTGGATTGTGTGGTATCCATGGTGTTCGGTCCGCCTCATCTGGATGCCGTCCTGAACGGGCCAGAAGGACTGCTGAAGGGCGATTGCCAGGGCAAGTTGTGGATCGACATGACGACCTCCTCGCCTCGGTTCATGCGTGAACTCGTCAAGCCATTCGTGGCGGCCGGGGGCAGGCCGGTTGATGCCCCGGTCACCGGTTCGGTCGACGCGGCGATCCGCGGTGACATGCCAATGTTCGTGGGCGGGGAAGATGCCGACGTGGAGGCCGCGCGTCCCGTTATCGAGGCGATGGGTGAACTCAGAAAAGTTGGCAAGTATGGCAACGGCTACGTCGCTAAACTGGTCAACAATCAGCTCTGGAAGGTGCATGCGGCGGCCATTGGCGAGGCCATGGTGTGCGCCAAGAAGGCTGGTCTCGAGCCGGATGTCTGGTGGGAGGTGATGAAGGGCGGGGCTGCGGACAGTTTCGTGATGCAGCACGATGTCCCGTCGATTTTCGCGGGTCACTACGATCCTTCCTTCCCGATCAAGCTATGCCTGAAGGACTTGGGCCTGATCAAGGAACTGCTCGAGGAAACTGGAACCCGCTCGGAAATGCTCGACGCCTGCTATGCGCGCTTCCGTGAAGCCGGCGATCGCTATGGCGCCGAAGCGGGCGAAATGACCGTCTGCAAAGTCGTGGAAGATGACGCGGGCGTCGAGCTACGCGTCAGCGGCGACTGGGTGGCTCCGTGGGAAGTGATCCATCAGGCAGCCGAATAGGCTCATATCAAAGCGGGGGATGCTGCGAGCGTTCCCCCTTGTCCCAACGTGGAACTTCACCGGATGCCCCGCGAGTGAGCGTCCATCCGGTTCCAATGGATCGCTCCTTCCCGCTTGTTTCTCGCCATACGTCGCTCGGCGGACAGGGTAGGGCAGAGGCGGCCGGATACGCGTCCCTTACACCAGGCGGACGCCGCGGGTCCACGGCGCTTTGGGCAACATCGCGTGAGCATTTGGAGGCCGCAGGTTGCCCTGCTCGGCAGCTCAACGCTTCCTCAGGGCCTCAGTAATCGCAGCACCCAAGGAGCCCTGCTGCGCAGACCGCTCCGGCCTGCTCTGACTATTCCGGGGCGGGTTCTGCTTTCCGTTGTCTCGCGGTGCGGGTTTGGCAGGAGCCGCGCTCGCGTCCCGGCGCATGGACAAGGAGATTCGCTTTCGCGCGATGTCGACATCGAGCACACGCACTTTGACGACGTCGCCGGCCTTCACCACCTCATGCGCGTCCTTCACAAACCGATCCGCCAATTGCGACACATGGACCAGCCCGTCCTGGTGCACGCCGATGTCGACGAACGCGCCGAAAGCCGCGACATTGGTGACCGTGCCTTCAAGGAGCATGCCCGGTTTGAGATCCTTGATGTCGTCCACACCTTCCGCGAAGGTCGCGGTCTTGAAGCCCGGACGTGGGTCGCGGCCGGGCTTCTCCAGTTCCGCGATGATGTCGCGCACCGTAGGTAAGCCGAAGCGCTCATCGACGAACATGCGCGGGTCGAGCGTCTTGAGGATCAAGCTGTCTCCCATCAGCGAGCGCACATCGCGGCCGCAGGCAGCGACGATCTTCTTCGCCACGCCATAGGCTTCCGGGTGCACGGCTGAAGCGTCCAGCGGCTCTAGGCCGTTGGGAACGCGCAGGAAGCCGGCGCACTGCTCGAAGGTGCGCTGACCGAGCCTTGGAACCTTGAGCAGTTCCTTACGGCTGGGAAACGGCCCGTTGGCGTTGCGGTGTTCCACGATCGCTTCCGCCAACGAGGTCCCGAGACCGGACACGCGCGCCAGAAGCGAGGCAGAAGCCGTATTGAGATCGACGCCGACCGCGTTCACCGCGTCTTCCACCACCGCATCCAGCGAACGGGCAAGGCGATACTGGTCGACGTCATGCTGGTATTGTCCAACGCCGATGGATTTCGGGTCTATCTTCACCAGTTCGGCCAGCGGGTCCTGGAGGCGACGTGCGATTGACACCGCACCACGCAGTGACACGTCGAGGTCCGGGAACTCGGCGGCGGCCGTTTCCGAGGCGGAATAGACCGACGCTCCTGCCTCGCTCACGATCACCTTGATTGGTTTCGGTGCGGGCATGTCGGAGAGCATCTCGGCCACCAGTTTCTCCGTTTCACGGCTGCCCGTGCCGTTGCCGATGGCAACCAGTTCGACATTGTGCCGGCGGATCAGGCCGGCAAGCTCCGCCTGGGTACCTCTTACGTCATTCCTTGGTGGGAACGGATAGACGGTCGTCGTCGCCACCAGCTTGCCGGTGCCGTCCACCACCGCGACCTTTACGCCCGTCCTGATGCCAGGATCGAGCCCCATCGTCGCACGGGAGCCGGCCGGCGCGGCCAGCAGAAGATCCTTCAAGTTGCGGGCAAAGACCTGGATCGCCTCTTCCTCGGCACGCTCGCGCAGGTCGCGCATCAGGTCGAGGGAAAGATGCAATGACAGCTTGACCCGCCATGTCCAGCCGACGACCTCCATCAGCCACCGGTCGCCCGGAAGCTCCCTGCCGATTGCATAGGTTTGCGCGACCATGCGCTCCACCGGCTTCACCGGCGAGGCGTCATCGGCATCCACCTCGATATCGAGAGACAGCACTTCTTCGTTACGGCCGCGCAGCATGGCGAGTGCACGGTGGCTAGGCACGCCCGACCAGCGCTCGACGTGGTCGAAATAGTCGGAGAACTTTGCGCCGGCTTCCTGCTTGCCCGCCACGACGCGCGACCGCAAGAAGGCCCGCTCCTTCATGTAAGTACGCAGTTGCCCGACGAGATCAGCGTTTTGCGCGAACTGCTCGGATAGAATATCACGCGCGCCTTCGAGCGCTGCTTTCGCATCCGGTATTTCATCGGTGAGATACGAAGCCGCGAGTTCCGCTGGTGCCGCTGCGCGGTTGGTCAGGATCGCCTCGGCCAGCGGTCCCAGCCCGCGTTCCCGCGCGATCTCGGCCTTTGTCCGACGCTTCGGCTTGTAAGGCAGGTAAATGTCTTCCAGTTCCGCCTTGGTGGTGGCGGCGGCAATCTTGGCCTCCAATTCATCCGTCAGCTTGCCCTGCTCGCGGATCGAAGCGAGGATCGTCGCGCGCCGCGCATCGAACTCACGCAGGTAGGCAAGCCGCTCGGCCAACAGGCGCAATTGCGTATCGTCGAGTCCGCCAGTCGCTTCCTTGCGGTAGCGTGCGACGAACGGAACCGTGGCATCCTCATCCAGGAGCACTATGGCGGCGGCCACCTGCTCCGGACGAGCGCCAATTTCCGACGCGATGGTCGACGCTATCCGTGCGGTCCCAAGGCTGGCTTGTGCTGTAGCGTTCATGCGCTCCTCGTCCGAAAAGATGAGTCGCGCACCATATTGAAGGCTGGACAGGATCGCCATTGCCCCTGACTGGGTCAAGGCGCTTCCCCACAACGACGGCGGGTTGGAAAATGCCTACCTCAGCGCTGGGTCGATTGGACCGGCCGAATTCGAGCTGAACCCGGTTGGGGGTGCCCTTGCTGCCATCACTGGGCTGCTCAGGCACCGCCCACGTAAATCCTAGCGATCGTCGCGCACGTTCTGTTGCGGGGAGTGGCCGACGATGTGCTGGGCAGCCTCGTGCCCTCGCTCTGCCGCGGCCTCGAACCAGCGCAATGCCGCAGCGTGGTCCGAAGCGACATCGAATCCGCCGTCCCTCATCATTCCGAGCGCGTACATGGCGCCGACGTGGCCCTTTGCGGCCGCCCTTTCGAACAGATCCAGCGCGGCACCATGATCCTTCGGGCCGCCGCGCCCGTTCACCATCATCTCCGCCAGGGCGGCTTCCGCATCGGCCATGCCGGCAGCCGCAGCGCGTGCAACCCAGGCACGGCCTAAACTCGGGTCGGCCTCGATTCCGCGCCCCTCGGAAAGCGCCCGACCATACCAATACTGTGCGCTCACGACTTCGCGCGCGGCCTGGTGCAGCCATTGGAGCGCCAATCGCTCCTCGCGGTCCATGCCGATGCCTTCCAGCAGGCAAACGCCCAAATGGGATGCAGCCAGCAGGTTTCCCGACGCGGCGGCCCGTTCGAGCCAGTCACGCGCCTTCGCGAGGTCTCCAGGATGGCTTGCCCCATCATTCAGCAGCAGGCTGGCAAGATCCACTTGTGCCGACCGATCGCCCGCTTCGGCGGCAATGCCAAGCCAATTCATTGCCTCCCTCGGGTCGCGCCCTACTCCTGTCCCCGACAGATAGAGCAGGCCCAGCGTCCGCGCTGCCGCAGCATGGCCCGCCTCTGCCGCGCGGCGATACCAGATCGCGGCTTCCGCATAGTTTGGAGGAAGCGCACCGGCTTCGGCGTAGATGTCGCCGATCAATGCAGCCGCGTCCGCATCGCCGGCCAGCGCTGCCCGGCGAAGCCAGGACTCGCCCTCGATCCGATCGGGTTCGACCCCCACCCCCCACATCAGCGCACGCCCCCAACTCGTCTGGGCCGAGCGATTACCAATTACGGCTGCTCGCCTGTAGAGTTGCACGGCCGCAGACTGGTCCCGTTCAATCCCCCATCCGCGTTCCGTGAGCATACCAAGCAGATAGATTGCTGGGGAAAGGCCCGCCTGGGCCGCGAGGCGGATGTAGTCGGCCGCCCGAACCTCATCGCCTTCACTGTCCCCCGATTGCACCAGCGACGATCCGTAGCCGTAGGCACCCTGCGGACAGCCGGCTTCGGCGGAAAGCTTGTACCAGTGTTGCGCCTCTTCAAGGTCGCGCATGGATTTCGGGCCGAAGGTGAGGACGTATCCCAGCAATGCCTGTCCATCGGCGGATCCGTGTTCTGCCGCACGACGCGCCCATTTCTCCGCTGCCGCGAAGTCTGGTTCAGGAGCCACATCGAACGAAAAGAGATCGAGCGGAGAACCGGAAGAGTCCTGCCTGTCGCAACATGGCGCGACGCCGTCGACATACAGCGCCGCAAGAATCCATTCGGCTTCGGCATGTCCTCGTGCAGCAGCGCGTTCGATCCAGCGGAATCCATCGGCGCGGCTCACCGGGACGCCAGCGCCATTCAAGTAGCACCGCCCGACCTGGTATTCAGCCTCCGCGCTACCTGCGCGTGCGGCACGGGCGAAGAGCCCGAAAGCCCTGATCGCCTGTCCTCCTGCCATCAGCCTCGTCGCGCGATGAAGCGCCATTGATGGCCACAAGCTGCCCACGACGCGATCAAGCAGCCGCGATCGCCTCGTTCTAGTGTCATTCGATGCTGCAGCAGCGCTCTCTGAAGGGGTCATGGCTCGCGCATCCCCTCGGACGCCACCGGCAGGATCCGGCCGAGGAGATAGGCGAGCACGGTGCCTTGGCCCACCTTGATGTCTGCAGTGACGGGCATGCCGGGCACGACATGGAAGCCGGCCGGAACGCCATGCAGGTTCACCTCATCAAGGGTGATGCGCGAGCGATAGAACGGCTCTGAACTGCCGGGACTCGCCGGAGCGGCGCCGGGGCGAGTTTTCACGTCATCCGTACCGACAAAGCTGTCGGCACTGACGGTGCGGACCGTCCCATGTGCCAACCCATATTGCGAGGCCGGAAAAGTGTCGAACTTGACCGCGACCGGAGCACCGGCCTGGACGAAACCATTGTCGTGCCCGGCGATGTTCACTTCCGCCTCGAGGGGCGCGTCGGCAGGAACCAGTGTGATGAGTTGCTCGCCCGACTGCAGCACCGACCCCACGGAAACCTTGGCGACCGTGAGAACGGTTGCATCCCGGTCAGCGCGCAGTTCGACCAGTTGGCGCCGGCGTTGCGCCTTGCTCAATTGCTCCCTGGCGTCGTTAAGCTTGTGTCTCTGTTCCGCCAACCTTTGCGAAACCTCGGCGCGCCAGTTCTGATCGTAGGCATCGCGCTCCGCCTGGGCTGCTTCGAGATCGTGGCGCGCACCTTCCGCGCTCTGCGCCGCGTTGGAAAGGCTGCGGGTGATTTCCAGTTGATTATCCAAGGCAGCCAGTGAATTGACTAGGCTGCCGACCTGCTTGCGCTCCAATTCCTTACGGATGGAGAGGATCTTGTCGGCCACCTTCTGTCTCGCCTGGAAGGTCTGCACATCTTCGGCGCTGCGCGTGAGGACAGCGTTTAGGCTATCGACGCGCTGCCGATACATCTCCTCCTTGAGCTTACGCTCCGACAACCGCTGGGCGGCAATCGCCGCCTGTAGCATCAGGTTCGCATCGGATCCGGCATAGGTGAACAAGCGACCGTCGGCCTCCGCCTGGAGACGCGCGACTTCCGCTTCCAGCATGGAAACCTGTGAGGCCAGACCGCCGACATCCGCGGCCGTGAAGGTGGAGTCGAGTTCGGCTAGGGTATCGCCTGCATGGACCTGTTGGCCTTCTGTGACGCCGATCGAGCGCACGATCGAGGTCTCCAGCGGCTGCACGACCGATATAGGCATCCGAGAGACGACCCGTCCACGAGCCGTCACCACTTTGTCGACCGGAATCAACCCCATCGCCAGGACCGAGATCGCGAGCATGAGCGCAATTGCCCAGACAGATCCACGTGCCAACCATGGGACCGGAGCAGTGACGATCGCCGCGGATGGAGATTGAAACTCCAGGAGCGCCCGGTCGGCCGCATCCTTTGTACCAATGACCGGCCTACCGGCTTCCGACAAAGGCAGGAGCGACATGGATGTGACCCTGGTGGTCTTGAGAGCGGTTCTGCTGCGACCAAAGCTGGCGGTAAATGGCGCAGCGGTCGAGGAGAACGTCGTGAGGAGCGATGTCGACTGCTCTTCCGTTGTCCAACACAAGGATCTGATCGCTATCGACCAAAGATGACAGCCGGTGCGAGACGATCACCATGGTCCGGCCGCTAGCGATGCGAAGCAGATTGGCGTTCAGCAGCGCCTCGCTCTCCGGATCGAGTGCGTTCGTGGCTTCGTCCAGGATCAGAATGCGCGGATCGGTGATCAAGGCACGAGCGATTGCCAGCCGCTGCCGCTGGCCGCCCGAAAGATTCGGCGAACCTTCCTCGATCAGCGACTCGTAGCCGTTCGGCATCCGCTCGATGAACTCCTCGGCACCGGCGAGGCGAGATGCGTTCACGACATCGCTAAGGACCAGCCCAGAGCGGCCGGCGATGATGTTGTCACGGATCGAACCCCGGAAGAGGAAATTCTCTTGCAAGACTACGCCGAAGCTCTGCCGGAGATGGCGCAGATTGATCTCCCGCACGTCGTTGCCGTCGATCTTCAGAGAACCGGTGTAATCCCGGTTTATCCCCTGCAGGAGCCGGGTCAGCGTCGACTTTCCAGACCCGCTGCGCCCGACGATGCCCAGCATCGTGCCGGCCGGTATTTCGAAGGCGACGCGATCGAGGGCGGGAAGTCGGGTGCCAGCATAGGTGAAGCTTACATCCTCGAAAGAGACCGCACCTGCGAACCGGGGTCGCAATCCTCCGGATACCGCATCCGCCTCCGGCGGCCGGTTGAGCACCGAGGCGGCCTCGACGATTGCGAGAGCCACTCCCTCGTAATCCTCGATGAGGCGCGCAAGTGCCACCAAGGGCTGCGCCACCCGCATGCTGAGCATCATGAAGGCGAACAGCGCGCCGACCGCGTAGCCCGTGCTGTCCTCGAGCGCCATGTAAGCGCCAATCAGCACAAGCCCGATAGACATGAACCGCTCGAGCGGGGTGATGAGGGTCTGGGGCCAATTTGCCAGCTTGCCGAAGGCCAGGCGCGACGTCCCGACATCGGCGACCCGATCGTCCCACAAAGCGTTCCGCTGCGGTTCAAGCGCCAGAGACTTTATCGTCTTGATACCGAACACGGTCTCGCCGAGCACGGAAGCCTTCTCGGTCTCAGCGAAGATCACCTCGGCAAAGCTGCTGCGCATCGGGCGCAGAAAGGCCAGGATGACAAGCATGATCAAGGCCGAGCAGGCCAGCACCAATCCGGCGAGGAAGGGGTTGAGGAAGAACAGGAAGGGCAGAAGCACGACCAGGGTCATGAGATCCAGGAACGTGGTCAGAAGCTTGCCTGTAAGGAATTCCCGAACTTTGTAGACCTGAGCGATCTTGTGCATGGTCTCGCCGGCCGGATGGCGCTCGAAATAGTCGAGCGGCAGTCGCAGCAAGCGGTTGAAGACGTGGAGATTGAGCTTGGCATCAAGCCGCGTGCCCACGATCAACACGATCAGCCGCCGGGCATAGCCGAGGAATGTCTCGAACACCGTTGCTATGGCAAGGAGCGCCCCAAGAAGGACAAGCGTCGAATAGCTGTGGTGGGTCAGCACCCTGTCCACGACCGTCATGACCAGCAAGGGCGGGAAGATCGTCAGAAAGCTCAATGTCAGCGAGGCTACCCCTATGTCCCGGAGCAATCGCCGCTCCCGCAAGACGAGAGAAGCCAGCCAGCCAAGCGTGAACGGCGCCTCGGCCGACGATCGAGCACGTTTGCTCCGCAACAGCAGAGCATCGCCCGACCAGACCTGCTCCAGGCGCAATTGATCGACGGCGATGGCCTCCGCGCCTGCAGGCCAATCCGGACTTTTGACGCCGACGAGATTTCGTGCCGGGTCTGCCCCAACCATCAGGGCGGCCCCGCCGTCCCTTAGGAACAGGACGACAGGACCGGTTTCGCGGAGACCAATGAGATCTCGCCAGCGCAACCGCACCGCCTTTGCCCACAGACCCGCATCCTGGAGCCATGCGGACAACGCCGCGGCGGACGGCGCCGCCGCCTCACGGTTACCGGCATAGTCGCGGGGATCGAGCTCTATGCCGTGAAAATGGGCCGCTGCGATCACGGCCCGAAGACGCGGTTGAAGCCCGTCCCGGGCCGATCGGACGTGCTGACTGGAAGCAGCCGCCGCCAATTGTTCCGGCTCCGCGGTGAAGGCGGAGCCTTCAAGCTGCGGAACCTGGCTCCCCGCGTCCGAACGCCGTCGGGCGAAGAACGCCACGAGAGATACTCCTTACATGAGCCTCTTCGTGATGTCAGCCAAACGAATGCGAACCGTGTACCGCTACTGTCGGGTGTTTGTGATCGTTGATTGCGCTCAATGTGCCGAAGAGACCATGCTCCTCGTTCTCTACGCCAGCGGTGAAGTAGATCTTCTTCGGGTTGCCGTTCGGCCGGCTACTGCCGGGAACGAGCGCCCACAGGTCGCCGATCGTTATCGGCTTACCATCGGCCCCGCGCAGCTTGCCCTCGAACTTGTCGGTCTTCCGATCGAAGGCATTGATCGTGCCGTCACCGAAATTCCCGACCAGAAGATCACGCGAGAACTTTCCAAAGTCCTTCGGCGCGGTCGCGAGCCCCCACGGAGAATTGAGCGGTCCGCGGGATGCCACGCGGTTCAGCAAATTCCCCTTGAGATCGAATTCGTCGACGAAGCCGTTCCCGGCGCCGGCGACATCGTCCTTCTTGTCGGCATCCTGCAAGGCGAAGCTGACGAACAGCCGGTTGTCGAGAACCTGCACGTTGAAGGGCGCAAAGCCCTTTGGGAGATGACGGTCGGTGAAACGTCGCACCAAGTCGAAATTCTGGTCGTAGGCCTCCACCTTCCCGCTTCTGAAATTGGCGGCATAGAGCCTGGCACCGTGCTTGGTGTCAGCAATCGCAAGCCCCTTGTACACGGCCCCTTCACCGCCGTTGGAGTTGTCGACAGCCAATACGGAACTGCCGCTGTTCACATTCGGGTTCCAGCCCGAGATCGTCCCGTCTTCCGTTGCGAACATGAAGACCGACGAACCTGTCTTGCCTCCGCTGGAAATTTTGAAGCCGTGTCCTGATTTGTTGAACACCTGTCCGGTCGGGCTCGACGGCTCCGTTTGTCCTGGAGGCGCGGCAATCGTGATGGCAGTATGACCGGCCACCGTCTGGGGATTTCCCCTACCGTCATAGATCGTCGTCACGCCTGTGCCGTTATCCGACACCCAGAACCGATTAGGGGCGGGCGTTGAGACTCCCCAGGGATTGATGAGGTTCGGGTCGATCACCGGTGCTTGGACAAACCCGTCCGAGACGAGGTTCGTCTGGGCGAAGGTTGTCTTTTGCGCATGGGGGCGAGAATGAGCAACGGTATCCATTGAACTTCTCCTGTTGTCTTGGCCGCATGACGCAGAACTGATCGCTCTGCCGCCTTTCGAGAGGCGTCATGCGGCGCCCGCAGGGCGGGTCCATTGGTCCTTGGCAGGCGGTGTGCTTCAATCCCTAGCTCGTCCGAAGTTTGCATCCTTCGGTGGCGCTGGCGGCCGGTCGCGGCCAAGGGAGAATCCGCGACCAAATTTGACAATGCTACAGAGATCAAGGCGCTGCATTGACGAGGATCAATGTACTGGCTGGCGCGATACTCGGCTCGGCCGCGGCGCTGGCCGCGTGGGATCGATGGTCGAGCACCCGCGCTTGCAGCAGGGGCGGTCCTGGTCGGTCGCAGTAGGTTGAACGTCTGCAATTTTCGTCGCGGAGCCAGAAACTGCCAGACCGCTTTGCGGCCCAGATACGAATCGAGGGTTGGCGACGACCGCGCCTGGCCGGTGCGAATCCTTCATCCAGGAGCGGATCGATCATGGAGTCCTTGCGCCAATTCGAAAAGCTCATCCTTTGGGAAAGTACATTTCCCGGACGCTAGAAGGCGGCTTCGTGATCTCGCCAAAGACCTGCACAGCAAATTGGATGCGCGGAACAACCGGCTCTGCTGGAGCCTCCTCGTTTACCTAAGGCGATTGTCCGGCGCTTGGCGCATGCGGCTTGATCCGATCGGCGCAATTGGCTACGAACCCCAACGTCGGTTTCCGCAAGGAAGTAACAGGGAATTCGCCGCGGCTTGCCGCGAACCGAAACTGCCCCCGCAACTGTAGGCGGCCAGTCCCTCTCGAACATGCCACTGGGCTGCACTCCCGGGAAGGCCGAGAGAGACGATGACCCGTCAGTCAGGAGACCTACCGACGTCCGTAACTCAACAAGCCGGCGGGGCGTCCGGGGGGGTGTCGATGATGCAAGGCACGTTTGGTGCGCAATAGGTCCACGTTCTTTCGGGCGTGTCGCCGGTCATTGCCGTCCTGACTCGTACCTCCGAAGTCTGGCTAACTACCGATCGGAGATCTGTGCACCATGACCGTTTCACCTGTTGCCCTGGCCGTGGGCAGTCTGGGGCTTCTCACCGCCGTCGCGGCGGCTGAGCCAACGAAATACCCCCTTGCCCTCGAAAACTGCGGAGAGACGCTCACCTTCCAAAACGCGCCTGCCTCGACCGTGACGGTCGGCCAGGCTGCTACCGAAGTGCTCTATTCGCTGGGGCTCGGAGACAGGGTGACCGGTACCTCGGTCTGGTTCAACGAGGTCCTGCCCGAGTTCAAGGAGGTCAACGACAAGGTGGAGCGGCTCGCAGACAACGACCCGAGCTTCGAGAGCGTCGTGGCCAAGAAGCCGGAACTGGTGACAGTGCAGTTCATCTGGCACGTCGGTCCGGACGGGATTGTCGCCAGCCGTACGCAGTTCCACGACGTCGGCATCCCGACCTATGTCCTGCCCGCCGACTGCGTCGCCAAGGATAACACGATCGGCGTCGATGGCACGCGCAGTGAGCTGTTCTCGACCAGGACCATTCATCAGGGCGTGCGCGAACTGGCAGAGATCTTCGACGTCCAGGACAAGGGCGAGGAACTGGTCGCCAGCCTCACCGAACGCGAGAATGCGGCGATCGAGGAGGCCAAAGCGCTCAATCTCGAGGGTGTCTCGGCCGTGTTCTGGTTTTCCAGCGCCGAAATGGACATCGACCCGTATGTGGCCGGCCGCAAGGGCGCTCCCGCCTACATGATGGACAAGCTCGGCATCAGGAACGTCGTCGAATCCGATGAGGAGTGGCCGGTGGTCGGCTGGGAGACGATCGCCAAGGCGAACCCGACGCTGATCGTTATCGCCAAGATGGATCGCCGCCGCTTTCCCGCCGACGATTACGAGAAGAAGCTGGAGTTCCTGAAATCCGATCCGGTGGCCAGCCAGATGGATGCGGTGAAGAACAGCCGCATCGTCGTGATGGATGCGCATGCCATGGGTGCGACCATCCGCACGGTCGCCGGCATCGAGATGCTGTCCAAGTCGCTCAAGGGCTGCGGATTGGCCAAGTGAGCGGCACGTCTTCGCAAGCCATCCACGTCTCCCGTCTCGGCCGGGGGATGCTGGGAATCATGGCGCTGGCCGTCGCGGTGCTCGCAGGCACCTGCATAGGCGAGACGCCGATCGCGGTCGGTACAGTGCTGCAGACACTGTCCAACAAGATCCTCGGCTCGACCTACGCCATCGACCCGATCGACATGGGGATCATCTGGAACTATCGCCTGCCGCGCGCGATCGTCGCGGCCTGCTGCGGATCGGGCCTTGCGATCTCCGGCATGGTCCTACAATCGCTGCTGCGCAACGCGCTTGCCGATCCTTACCTCCTTGGCATCTCCGCGGGCGCCTCGACGGGCGCGGTGGCGGTGACCGTCGCCGGGCTCGGCGCCGGCGCGATCTCGATGTCGCTCGGCGCCTTCGCCGGTGCGGTCGCCGCGTTCCTGATGGTGGCCGTGTTGGCGCGGGCGGCGGGCGGCGGCGCGACGCTGCATGGCACCACGCAGATCGTGCTTGCTGGCATTGCCGGCTCGCAGCTCTTCAATGCCCTGACCTCCTTCATCATCACCAAGTCGGCCAATGCCGAACAGGCGCGCGGCATCATGTTCTGGCTGCTCGGAAACCTGAGCGGCGCGCGCTGGCCGGACGTCTGGCTGGCGGTCCCTATCGCGCTTGTCGGACTGTCGGCCTGCATCTGGTACGCCCGGGCGCTCGATGCCTTCGCCTTCGGTGCGGAGTCGGCATCATCGCTGGGCGTTCCGGTGCGCCGGGTGCAGATCGTGCTGATCGGCCTCACCGCACTGGTGACGGCCGTCATGGTCAGCATCGTCGGGTCGATCGGGTTTGTCGGACTGGTCATCCCGCATGCGGCACGGTTCCTGGTCGGCGTACGCCACGGCAGGCTCGGGCCGGCGGCTGCACTCATCGGCGCTGCATTCCTTATCGCGGCGGACGTTCTGTCGCGCACCATCATACCGGGGCAGGTCCTGCCGATCGGCGTCATCACCGCGCTTGTCGGCGCGCCGGCCTTCGCGCTGATCCTTCTCCGCGGTCGTCGCGCCCCATGATCCTGGAGGCGCGCAATCTCGGCTGGTCGGCGCGCGGCAAGCCGATCGTGACGGCCGTGGACCTTGTCGTGAACGCGGGGGAAACACTCGGCCTTGTCGGTCCGAACGGCTCCGGAAAATCCACCTTGATGAAGCTGCTGGCCGGCATTCGGCAGCCGACCTCGGGCAGTGTGCTTGTCAAAGGCAAAGCCTTGGAAGCAATGCCGCGACGTGAGGCGGCGCAACTGATTGCCTTTCTCGAGCAGCAGTCCGAAACAACAGAGGCGATCACCGTTAGGGACGCGGTAGAACTCGGCCGAACACCGTGGCTGACGCCACTGCAGCCCTGGTCCGCCGAGGACGATCGGATCGTGGCACAGGCGCTCGCCGATGCCGACATGTCCGGGTTCGAGCGGCGCTCCTGGACCACGTTGTCCGGCGGCGAACGTCAGCGCGCGCACCTAGCCCGCGCGCTCGCGCAGCGCCCAAAAATCCTGCTTCTCGACGAGCCGACGAACCACCTCGACATCCAGCATCAGCTCTCGATCCTCGACCTCGTCGCCAGCTTGCCCGTCACGTCCGTGGTCGCTCTGCACGATCTCAACCAGGCGCTTTCCTGCGACCGGATCGGCGTGATGTCGGGCGGAAGGCTGGTCGCGGTGGGTGCGCCGCACGATGTGCTGACGGCCGAGCGCGTCAGTTCGGTTTTCGGCGTCCGCGCCAGCATCATCACCGATCCCGCCGATGGCGCGAGGATCTTCCGGTTCCATCCCGCTTCTTCTGGCTGCAGCGCCCGCGGTCAATGTTGAGACACATGAGGTCAAGATGCTGAACCGCAATGCGTCCGGTACGATGGTGTACGAGCCCCGCCAAGGCCCCGGACAGCAAATGGCCCACGCTCACCTTCCTGGCTGCCCTGCGCCATGACCGCATCGACGCGCCCTGCGTCGTCGACGGCCGATCAACGGAACCAGCTTTGCAGCCTGGGTGGAGCAGTTCCTCGCATCTGCTCTCCAACCGGGCGACGTCGTGGTGATGGACAATCTCGGCTCCCACAAGGGGCCCTCGATCCGCCGTGCCATCCGGGGGGGCGGACGCCAAGCTCTTCTACCTGACGCCATACAAGATCTTTCGAAAGTGAACTCACTTCGTATCGCGAGGTGTCTTGTCGAATAGACCGAGCAGGTCGATGGGCAGCGGAAACACGACGGTCGACGAGCGTTCGCCGGAGATGTCGTGCAGCGCCTCGAAATAGCGCAACTGCATCGCCTGCGGCTCCTTGGCCAGCATCTTGCCGGCCTCGACCAGCTTTTGCGCCGCCTGCTGTTCGCCGTCGGCATTGATGACCTTGGCGCGGCGCAGTCGCTCGGCCTCGGCCTGCTTGGCAATCGCCCGGATCATGCTTTCATTGAGGTCGACATGCTTAATCTCGACATTCGTCACCTTGATGCCCCAGGCATCGGTCTGCTGGTCGAGAATCTCCTGGATGTCTGCATTGAGCTTATCGCGTTCGGCCAGCATCTCATCGAGTTCATGCTTGCCGAGCACCGAGCGCACCGTCGTCTGCGCAAGCTGGCTGGTCGCAGCCATGTAGTCCTCAACCTTGATGATCGCCCGTTCGGGATCGACGATGCGGAAATAAAGCACCGCATTGACCTTCACCGACACGTTGTCGCGCGAGATCACGTCCTGCGGCGGCACGTCCTGCACCACCACGCGGAGATCAACCCTTACCATCTGCTGGACGAAGGGAATGAGGATGATCAGCCCCGGTCCCTTCACGCCCGTGAAGCGGCCGAGCGTGAACACGACGCCGCGCTCATATTCCCTCAGGATGCGGATGGTGGCGAACAGGAACAGGGCAACAACCGCAGCGAGTACCAGGTAGGCCACATAGGCAATGGTCATTGCGGTCCTCCATTGCTTGTTTGTCGCGTCGCTCGGCGTCGGATCAGCAGGACGAGATCCTTGACACCCACCACCTCGGCGCTGTCTCCAGGACCAAGAGGTTCGTCGGCTTTCGCCCGCCAGCGCTCGCCCTGCGCGAACACATGGCCTTGATCGCCCGACCAGTCGATGACCTCGACCGGCAACCCGTTCATCGCCTGCGCGCCGACCCGCGAGGGCCTCTTGCGCGCCGCCCACAGATAGCTGCCCGACAGCAATGCCAAGCCAAGCGTCAAGGCGGCGGCAATGCTGATGACGACCCACGACATTTCATATCCAGGACCCTGCACCCTGAGCAGCATGGCAGCCCCCAGGAGGAACGCCGCGACACCTCCGAGGCCAAGCACCGCCGTCGGGTTGAAGGCCTCCATGACGAGGAAGGCGATGCCGAGCAGCATCAGCGCCAGGCCGGCATAGTTGATCGGCAGAAGATCCAGCGCATAAAGCGCAAGCAACAGGGCCAGGGTGCCGACGACACCAGGCGCCACCATGCCGGGGCTCGAAAACTCGAAGACGAGGCCGTAGACGCCCACCAGCAACAGGATGATTGCGACATTCGGGTCGGTGATGATGGACAAGAGCCGGATCAGCCCGCCGGCTTCCAGCGTCTCGACCGTCAGGTCGTTCGTCGCCAGCACGTCCTGCCTGCCGGCCACCTCGACCGTGCGCCCGTTTGCCTGTTGCAGCAGATCGGCGGGATCCTTGGCAATGATCTCGATGACGTGCTGCTGCAGGGCAGCAGTGGCGGAGAGACTGGCCGCCTCACGCACCGCCTTTTCCGCCCAGTCAGCGTTGCGCCCGCGCAGTTCGGCCAATGACCGGATAAAGGCAACCGCATCATTGGTCACCTTGGCCGTCATCGCGTCGCTCGACGGATTGGGCTCGGTCGCGTTCTTCTGGTTTTCGCCGTTGCCGCCCTTGTCGCCGCCGCCGCCAGGCAAGGGGGACGGCGGCCCGCCAAGTTCGACCGGCGTCGCAGCACCCAGATTGGTGCCCGGCGCCATAGCAGCCAGATGGGTTGCATAGAGGATATAGGTGCCGGCGCTTGCCGCATGGGCGCCTGACGGCGCGACATAGCCGATGACGGGAATTGGCGATGCCACGATATCGGCGATCATCTCGCGCATGGAGGTGGCCAGCCCGCCTGGCGTGTTCAACTCGAGGATGACCACCTCGGCGTTGCGCGCAACCGCCGTCGCCAGGCCTTCCGTCAGTTGCCGTGCGCTGGCTGGGCCGATGGCCCCGTCGATGTCGATGGTCAACGCCAGCTTCGCCCGGCCGCTCGCCTTTTCGGTTGAGGAGAGGGGAGCAAAGGCCGCAGCGGCCACGAGAGCCACAGCAAGAAGGGCCATACGCGCGATTTTCACGCTCAAAGCTCCATATACAGAGATATGGGCTCGATTTTGCCGAATTCCATGACGCGTCACTTGCCTGCCCCAAGCGGGCTGACGCGTCTCGTCACGCCCCACCGAAGCAGCCATCGACTGGAGTTGGAGACTCGTTGACAGCTAAAGGCTCAATTGGTCGCGCGACATGGGTAGAGGGCAGAGGACTGGAGTCTAACCTTTTTTCCTGGTCAAATATCCAGCTTGGCTCAGAAGATGGCCCAATTGTTCCAGGCAGACGGCATTGCGGCCGGGGCGGTCGTGTTCTGATGCCGCATCAACTCGCGATTTTTTCCTCCTGGCTAACGAAGGAGTCCGCATGGCAATTCTCGGGCAAGGTGCCCATCCGCGTGACGAACCTCTGACAGGCGCTCACCAGTCCCGGTGGGCCGCAGGTATACACTTTGGCTGAGCGGAAGTTCAGGGAGATATTTTCCATGAATTCGAGGACATTCCCCCGATATTGAGCATATCCGCTGACCGGATCGTATATCACCGGATAGAACGTGAAATTCGAGTGCTCTTCGGACATGCGCCTCAGCAATTCGCCGAAATATAAATCGCCCTCCTGCCTTACCGAAAAGAAGAGCTTTATCTCGCGTCCGGGCAGTGTCGCCAGGCACTCCCGCAGGATGGACATCGCGGGGGCCAATCCGGTCCCGCCGACGACAAGAATGATCGGTCCCGAGTGTTCCTTGCGCAGATAGGCGTTGCCGAAGGGTCCATTGAGCAGGAAGTGATCGCCGACCCTACTGCGCTCGAATATGTGCGAGCTGACATGTCCCCCCTGGCGGGAGCGGACGTGGAACTCCAGCTCAAGCGAACCAGGTCGACTGGCGAAGGAATACTCGCGTGGCGGCAGGCCGGGCAGTGTCAGCATGGCAAACTGTCCGGCCGCGAATTGTAGTGCCGTACCATCGCGCGCGACGGCCCGTACGACTGCAATGTCGTGAGTGGCGTGCTCGATATGCGAGATCCTGCATTCCACCTTTCGTGGCGTGTATTCGAGAGCATCGTCCTCGAGAAACGCCACTTCGCAATTGGAAACAGGACTGGCGCGGCAGGCCAGGATGATGCCGGCCGCCCGTTCTATCTCGCTTAACGCAAGCGCGTCGTAGGCCCGGTGCTTGACATCACCCGAAAGAAGTTCGGTCTTGCAGGCAGAACAGGTGCCTGAACGGCACGCATAAGGATAATCCAGCCCCGCCTTCAGCGCTGCATCCAGAATGGATTGGCCATCCTTCACATCGATCGCGCAGTCGAACTGACGTATCGAGACCTTATGGGCCATATGGTCGTCCCAATTTGTCGCGGGTTGAGATACTGGCGGCGAGCGCCGCCGGCATGTCGAGCAATCGTCTGTCAGCGGTTTGCGGTCATTGCCTTGTAGTAGATCGACTGGAAATGATGGATGCCGTGCTCGCTGTTGGAGGTGCGATCATTGTCTATGACCAGCCGGCCCTGGCTGTAGGCCTTCGAATGAAGACCGCGCTGGACGCTTTCGACCAAGCCGATATCCTCCGGCTGAAGAACGTTCTTGATGTAGTCCATCGCCGCGACCTCCTCCTCGTTGGGGGTCTCGTCTTCAAGGAAGAAGTCCCAGTGCTCGAAGGTCGTCTCCGGGCCAGTCGGCATGATGTGCATGAAGGACAGGTTTCGGCGGCCGGGGAAGGCGTTGAAGGTCAGGTTCGGCCACAGGAACCAGGCGGCATACATCAGCTGATTGCCCTTCTTGCTGGCGTCGAACTTGTAGGCTGAGTTGTCTTCGCGCGCCGGCGCAATGTGGCTCGAACAGATGCCGTAGTTTTTCGTCCGGTAGATCCCGTGGTCGAAAAGCTCGACCAGCGCCGGATGGGCGGGCGGGCAGTGGTAGCACTCCTGGAAATTCTCGACGACATTCTTCCAGTTGGCCTTGATTTCAAAAGTGAGCCGGCCAGCGAACTTCAAGGTTTCGGGGGTATCGACATAGCGGCGCACGTCATCCCCGAAGCCCCCCGACTGCTCGACGAGCGGAACCGCATCGAGATCAAGGTTGATCCACACGAAGCCGAGGAAGATCTCCACCTTGACAGGCTTGAGGCAGAACTCCTCCTTGGCAAAACCGTCCACCGTCTCCAGGATCGAGTTTGACCGCAGGCTGCCATCCAGGTCGTAGGTCCAGGCGTGATAGGGGCAGACGATCATCCGCGTCTTGCCCTCGCCACTCAGGAGTTGGTGGGCGCGGTGGGAACAGACATTGTGGAACGCGCGGATCTCGCCATCGCGACCGCGCACGATGGCGATGTTCTGGTCGCCGACCCGTGTTGTCGTGTAGGAGCCCGGTGCCTCAAGCTGATTGGCGGCACACACAAAATTCCAGGCTTTGTAGAAAATCGCCTCCTTTTCGACCTCAAAGATCTCTGGGTCGTAATAAAGATTGCCGGGAAGAGTGTAGGAGCGGCTCGCATCATCGGGGTTGAAGCGTTCCAATCCGAAGAGTTCCTGATCGTTTTTCTTCAACATTGGGTTCTCCTCCTGTTCAAGTTTGTGGGCCGGGGAAGCGGGCGGCGCGCCTCTGCGCTGTCTGAAGTGTGGGTGCATTGCCGGACCCGTCGCAATGGTGCCCTTTGGCACCAACGAACGGGCTGTAGAAGGTGATGTGATTGAGGCGCCGCGCCCGGGTATCGGTCCGGACGCGGCGGGATGTCGGATAATCTCAGCGCCCGAGAAGCGCTCGGCGCCCTAGCGGGCCCGCTTGGCCTCGGGGTTGATGTCGCCGAACAATCTCATGCCCAGATAATAGACCACAGCGCCGACCAGCGCCGACGGTAGCGTAGCCGTCGTATACTGGACCATTTCCAGGTTCGGGACGAACGAGACAGGGTCGAGCAGCGCGATATAGGTCAGGGCTCCCAAGACCAATGCCACTATTCCAGGCGGATTGATGCCGCCCTTGTACCAGTAGCATGATCGCTGATCGTGCCTGAACAGGGAGGGAACATGAAGCGTATCGATGCGCCTGAAGGCGAACCAGTCGACAATCTGCACCCCGACCAGCGGCGCGATGAAGATGCCGATGAAGGCCATGAACGTACCGATGTTGTCGTAGAAGGCGCTCGGGAAAAAGATGTCCACGATGAACATCGGCAGCAGAACCAGGAATGTCTTCAGCGGCCAGGACAGGAGCTTGTTCAATATCGGCACCTGACCGACACCGAGCGCCGCTGCGTGAGAGGCAACGACCGCAGACCCGAGATTCGCCATGATAACGAAAAGCAGCACCCCGACACCGGCCACAGGGCCGGCAACTTCCACGATCCAGATCGCCGGATCCGGTTGGCCTACGATTAGGCCCGAATAGAGACCGATCAGACCGATGGCGGCCCAGCCAAATCCGAGCGATCCCATGGATGGATAGACCGCCCTGCCGGCTTTATTCACCAGCCTGAACATGCTGCCCATATAGGCCCACCAACCGATCGATGAGACCAGCAACACCTCCATTGCAATCGTGTAGTTCATGAGGCGCCCTTGCGGAAGCGGAGCAAGTGGCTTCGCCTCGACTATGGCTGCCAGGCCATAGGTTTGAAACAGCAGAACGTACATCCACGTCCCGATGATGAATATTCCGGCTGCCACGATCACGCCGGTATATTTCAACCCCTCTGCTCCGAGCAGCAAAAGCACCCAGATACTGAAGGTGGCAAGCACCGAAGCGACGATCGCCACGCTGCCGTGCATGTCTCCCGTTATGAGTCCCAGTTGTAGCAATGTCGAGGAAACGGCACGTCCAAGGAAGATGATGAGGACGCAATTCCAGCCAATCAGGGTCAGGTATTGGATGAACAGGGCGAAGGCCGAACCGCGCGTGCCCAACTGCGGTTTGGTCGTACTGACAGTCTCCAGGCCATATTTGGTGACAGCCGGAATTTGAGCCAGACTGACCAGGAATTGGGAGATCAGACCTCCCGCCAGCATCGCGGCGGTGCCTGCGCGAGCATCTACATAATTGGCCGCGAAGCCCCCAACAACGAAAGACCAGGTTGCCACACCCGCTGTGAGCGATACCGCTCCAGCATGCCAGCCTCCCCAGGTGCGTTGAGCCAATGGCACCGGCCAACTTTCCACCGACTGATCGATCACATCGCCGGAAATGCCGCCTTTCATGCCCATCCCCAGATCAGCAGGAGTGCAGGTGCCACAATGCCGCTAAGACATAGAACGATCACATCCTTGCGCGTGAGCGGCTCGCCTGTGGGCATGAACTCCAGCAAGTCGATTCTATCGTCCGGACTCTCCGTAATGGCATCCGCCGTGAAATCCATCTGAGTTGCTTGCATTGGCTTCCCCTTGTTGTCGTGAATTGGGCTCACCTGCTGGCGTGTAAACGTTTCGCAGCCGCCCGTTCCGAAGCGGCTTGAAAGGCGCTTACGAGCCGGATCCGGCGGATACCGAGCCTCCTTTCTGAATCTGGCGCCGGTGCTGACGGCTATCGGCGGTCGAGGCCGGCAGGGTCTTGCGCTAGGGAACTCTCGGCAGTCCCGAGTAGTGCCGCAATAGTGCCGGATGGCACTACGCTCGGTCGGGAAAGTTCCAGTCCGCCAAGACCTGCAACAGCAGCGCTCGACGAAGATCGACGCTTTCTTTCACAATGTCGGACTATCAGTCGGGCGTGCCGGATACGGATCAGGTCTGCAGGTGATGGCGTTTCGGAAGGCCGGAGCGGCACGTGTCGGGGTGAAAGAGCACCGTTTCGCCGCGGTAGCCTGGCTGTCGAGGTTCCTTAGCGTGAATTGCGTTCGCCGGCCTCGAGCCGTGCCTTCAACTGACTGGTGAAGGGCATGACCGCGGAGATCATCGCGCGTTCGGACGTCACGCCGAACTTACGATACATGCGCAAACGGCAGTTCTTGATCGAACCCTTGGCGATTCCGAGCCTTTGGGCGATCGCGCCGGTGCTCAGCCCCTCAAGGGTGAAAAGCATGATGTCGCGTTCGCGCGGTGTGAGTTGATCGATTACTGCCGATGCAGCCTCGCCATTCTTCGCATCGGCGAAGCTGGTCTCCTCGGCGGCATAGATCAGTACGCCGCCGGGAGCTATCGGGTTCATCTCGTCCAGGGGAAGCAGGCGAAACGGTAATGCGATGTTGGCAACGATTTCGGCGGCATCGTGAGAAGAAGTTGCGTCCAGCAATGCCATCATACGGCGATCACGTGCCTCGAGCTCCCTCCAGCCCGGCGTGGAAAAGACGATCCGCCCCGAACGGTCGAGCACGCTGATGGCGCAATCTTCAATTGCGCGCCGATCCGCCATTTCGTGCGAGAGGTTGGCAAAGAGCAAACGCATATGGGTTTGGTGAAAGTCGAGCATGGCCGGGAACAGCCGCTGGACCTGATTGACATCGTCGCAGCTGAAGCAGCGATCGCGCCTTTCGAGAAAAAGGGAAATGCAGGATGCGCCTGGCACGGGCAGGAAGACGGCCAACTCGTCCGTGAACTCGGCCTTACGCCTGAATTCCTGGGCATAGAAATCCCGATCGATCGCCAGCGGCAACGCGGCGTCCATCGTTTCAACCCTCGCATGCGAATTGCTGCGCCAGGAACAGAGATAGGGGTCGCCCGAGTTGGGCTTCATCTGGAGATAGTAGTCGACCAGGGTGGCTTCTATGGCCTTGGTGTAGAGGACGTCCGGCTCCGAACCGGCACGATAACGAACTATCCAGCCCATGTCGTGCGGCAGTACGGCGCCGACGAGTTCGAGAAGGCGAAGGTGAAAATTGGGTTCGCCGATATCCCTTGCCAGATTGGTGAGCGCGACGAGGGTCTGTTCTTCATCAATCATCCCAGGTTCCTCGGCTAAGCGGGGATCCCAACATCTGAAAGGCGAACATGGCCACTCGAAGCTCGACCTCCAAAGCGGAGTTTGACAGCTTCTTTGAACGGGTCAACTCCTCGCATGAATATGCTTCCCCGAAAATCTCGAATGATTTCGGGGAGGTACGGAAAGCAGCGTCAACAAACCTCCTTCTGGTTGCCGTGGACCAGTTTTGCTTCAGCGGGCCTGAGAAGCTGCAGGTACGCCTCCATGGAATCGTCGAGGGCTTTGAGCCAGGGGGTATGGTGTTTGGGGGCCATGGTGCCGGTGAGTACGGAGCGGTAACCGTGGTTGCGGAAGCCCATAATGTCCTCCATCTTGTGGTGCTCCCACTCCATGAAGGTCTCGTTGACCTTGTCGATATCGAAGGAGGGGTAGTCAGTCCTGTCGATCAGCTCCTTCACATAGTCGCCCTGGAACCAGATCATCTGCTCGGCGTTCTCCAGTCCTTCCTCGCGCTCGCGCCAGGCCTGGCTGTGGGCGGCCATCTCGACCTGCGACGGCAGCGCGATGCGGCCCAGCATGACGTCGCGCGCGAACCAGGCCTGCGCGTCGAACATGTTGAAGGTGTAGAACTGGTCCTGCATGCCGAGATAGAACAGCTTCGGGTTCTTCTCCGAAACGACGCCCTCGTAGAGTCCGAGCGGCCACAGCCGGTTGTCGGTCTTCAGCCGCAGGTCCTCGGTCAGGAAAGGGAAGTAGTGCAGGTAGCCCGTGCACATTATGATGGCGTCGAAGTCGCGTGAGCTGCCATCCTTGAAGTGGCAGGTCTTGCCTTCCACCCGCATCAACAGCGGCTTCTCTTCCCAGTTCTCCGGCCATTTGAAGCCCATCGGCTTGGTGCGGTAACTGTTGGCGATGAAGCGGGCGCCGTACTTGTAGCATTGCGAGCCGATGTCCTCGGCCGAGTAGCTGCGGCCGATCAAAAGCACGTCCTTGTCCTTGAACTCCAGCGCGTCGCGGAAGTCGTGCGAATGCATGACGCGGCCGCCGAACTTCTCGATGCCCTCGAAATGCGGCACGTTCGGCGTCGAGAAATGGCCCGAGGCGACGACGACATGGTCGAATTCCTCGGCATAGACCACGTCCTTGGTGCGGTCGTGCACGGTGACGGTGAACCTGCCGGTGGCCTCCGAATAGGTGACCATGCGCACGGCGGTGTTGAAGCGCACCCATTTGCGCACGTCCGCCTTCTCCACCCGCCCCTTGATATAGTCCCACAGCACGGCGCGCGGCGGATAGGAGGCGATCGGCCGGCCGAAATGCTCCTCAAAGGAATAGTCTGCGAACTCCAGGCATTCCTTCGGCCCGTTCGACCACAGATAACGGTACATCGAGCCATGCACCGGATCACCGTGCTCGTCGGTGCCGGTGCGCCAGGTGTAGTTCCACAGGCCGCCCCAGTCCGACTGCTTCTCGAAGCAGACAATTTCCGGGATGTCTGCGCCCTTCTTCGCGGCGGATTGAAATGCTCTCAGTTGTGCAAGACCCGACGGGCCCGCGCCGATGACTGCTACCCTTTTGTCCATACAGTCTCCTCCGAAGTCTTTTCTCGCGTGAAAAGGCTTAGAGGAGGCGACTTGGCAATAATGCCATTGGTCACCACAGCGCCTCGACAAGGCGTCTGGAACCGCTCGTGACACCAGCGATAGGGTTGGCTGAAGGTCAGCCCGGCAAACCCTCCAGCGCGATGCGGATCTTCTGTCCCGCACCATATTGCCTGCGCATGGCACTGCAGCCGATCTCGTCTCTTCGGGCTGACGCCGGACACGCGGAGCATATGCCTTTTGGCACCATCGCTCCCGAAGTGCCGGGGGTATAAAGCTCAACAAATCATAAGAATGCGAGGCCGCGATGAATTCCCTAGTCCCTGATTACGGGAGGCTAACGGATTAGCCGGCGCGATCATACACCCTGCCTTTTAATCCGACGGCAAGATCAGACAACGAGAGAAGCGCGACAGTCTTTCGCCCGTGGAATCACCGAACCGCGGCCGCGAACCTGCCGGAGCCGGGCAGCTATATTTCGAAGGGCCCCGCCAATTTCAAGTTCTCGCATCATGTAGGGAGAAGCATTCGTGCAAAAGCCGGTCGCTGAATTCTGGTACGGCATCGAGGCCTGCCATCACAATGTCCTGCGTTTGCGCGAGACTTGGATCGACCCCTATCTCGCAGGAAACATCTGGCTCGTTCGGGGTTCGGAGCGTGATCTCGTCATCGACGCCGGAACCGGCATCGTGTCGCCGCGTCTGGTAATCGATTCCATGGTCAACAAGCCGGTCCTCGCGGTGGCATGCGCCTGCTACTACGATCACGCGGGCGGACTTCATTATTTCGCAGAGCGAGGATGTCATCGCTTGGATGCAGACCAGATCGCGAATCCTACCGATGAATCATCTGTCGTTTCGACCTACGTCAGTGAGGCTATGCTAACTGCTCTGCCCTACGATGGGTTTGAGGCCGCGAACTATCGCATGCAGGGTGCTCCGCCGACTGTATGCTTCGATGACGGCGACATCATCGATTTGGGAGATCGACGGCTGGAAGTTCTCCACGTCCCGGGAGTGACGCCGGGTAGTATGGTGCTTTGGGAAGCCGCGACTGGCAGTCTGTTCACCTGCGACACACTTTACGATGATCCTGTGCTGGAGCGAGATTTTGCGGTTGGCGACCCGATCACATTTGCCGACACTCTAGAGCGGCTTCGCGGATTGCCGGTCAATACGGTGTTCGCCGGGCATTATCAGTCTTTCGGACGCGAAAGGATGCTGGAACTCATCGATCGCATTCTTCGTGCGAAGCGCGCTCAAATTCAGTGAATTTGCCTCCAAGCTCAGGAGGAGCGGCTGCATCAGGCAAACGAGCGTTCAGGCATCTCGCTTCCCCGGTTAAGCTCCGCGCAAGAACCCTAAGTTCGCTTGAGGCATGTCCGGCGGCAAATCGTGCCGGACGCAGCCTACGTCCCGATCTTCAGGCAGTGCCTGCACTCCAGTGACGGGAACTAGTCGTAGATTGGGAACCGGGCGACCAATTCGCGTGCTTCTTCGCGAACGCTTGCCTCGGTTGCGGCGTTGCCTTCCTCGCCGTGAGCCGCCAGCCCGTCGATCACCCGCATCGTCATGCGGCCCACCTGACGGAACTCGTCGGTGAGGAAGCCGCGTGTCGTGCAGGCGGGCGTGCCAAGCCGAATGCCCGAGGTGACCATCGGTCCCTGCGGGTCGAACGGAATGCCGTTCTTGTTGCAGGTAATGTGGGCCCGACCGAGGGCCGCTTCCACAGCCTTGCCGGTAAGGTTCTTGCGACGCAGGTCGACCAGCATCAGATGCGTGTCCGTACCGCCCGAAACGATGTCGACGCCGCCGTCGGCGAGTGTTTCGGCCAGCACTTTGGCATTGGCGACGATGTTGGCGGCATAGACCTTGAAGTCGGGGGCCAGCGCCTCGCCAAATGCGACCGCCTTGGCAGCGATGATATGCATCAGCGGTCCGCCCTGCAGGCCGGGAAACACCGCCGAATTGATTTTCTTGCCGATCTCCTCGTCATTGGACAGCACCATGCCACCGCGCGGGCCGCGCAAGGTCTTGTGGGTTGTGGTGGTCACGACATGGGCGTGCTCAAGCGGGTTGGGATGGACGCCGCCGGCGACCAGACCGGCGAAATGCGCCATGTCGACGAACAGCTTGGCGCCAACCTCGTCGGCGATTTCGCGGAACGCCTTGAAGTCGATGATGCGCGGATAGGCCGAGCCGCCGGCGAGAATCACCTTCGGTTGATGCTTTCGCGCCAGGTCGCGCACTTCGTCGAGGTCGATGCGATGAGTGTCAGGTTGGACTCCATAGGAAACGACGTTGAACCACTTGCCGGACTGGTTGACCGGCGCCCCATGCGTGAGATGCCCGCCCGCAGCGAGGTTGAGACCGAGGAACGTGTCGCCCGGCTGCATCAGCGCCATGAACACTGACTGGTTGGCCTGGCTGCCGGAGTTGGGCTGGACGTTTGCGAAGGTGCAGCCGAACAACGCCTTGGCGCGCTCACGCGCCAGATCCTCGACCTCGTCGACGAACTGGCAGCCGCCATAGTAGCGGCGGCCGGGATAGCCTTCCGCATATTTGTTTGTCAGCACCGAGCCCTGCGCCTCGAGAACCGCCTTGGAGACGATGTTTTCGGAGGCGATCAACTCGATCTCGTCGCGCTGGCGATTGAGTTCGCGCTGCATGGCATCGCTGACGGCGGGATCCGCGTGCGCCACTCCGGTGCGGAAGAAACGATGTGCGCCGCCGATGCCAGGTCTGGTGGTAATATTCATGAGGCTCCTCCCTTGGGCGCCATGCGGCGCCATGAATTGTCGTTTACCCAGTCCAGCCGAGGCCGGCGGAAATGCAGTTGATGGACAGCAGAAGCGCAGTGACCGCCCGGTTGGATTTTGCGGCCGCGCCGTCCTGCGCCCGGACCTCGCGCAGGAGCTGAACCTGCAGCCGATGTATGCTGTCCATCTGCGGGCGGATGCGGTCGAAATGCCGCTTGAAGGCAGGGAAACGCTCCGAAAGCTTCGCGCCGCCATTGACCTGGGCGATCATCTTCCGGGTCAGCGCAAATTCCGCGGCGATCTTGCGATAGATACGGTCGCTCGCCTGGCAATCCTGCACCAGACCGGCATAGAGCGCGCCGATTTCCATATCAGTCTGGTAAAGCCCCTTGTCGACCTCGTCGACGATGAGACGGAAGAAGCGCGAACGCTCGAACATCTGCCTCAGCAATTCCAGCCCGGCGTCGCCTCGAACATTGACGAACGAATTGAGCGCACTGCCGATGCCGTACCAGTTGGTCAGAAGGTGACGGTTCTGGCTCCAGGCAAAAACCCACGGGATGGCGCGGAGATCGGAGATGTCGCGGCAACCGAAACGGCGCGCCGGGCGCGAACCGATCTTGAGCAGCGACAATTCCTCGACCGGGCTTGCCTGGTTGAAATAGTCGATGAAGCCCGGCTCATTGATGAGGCCGGAATAGGAGGCCTGGGACATGCCGGTCAGCGCTTCCAGCGCCTCGCTGAACTCGGGGTTGTCCTTGAGCTCCGCTTCGTTCGGCGACTTGACGCTATGGGCAAAGACACTCGCGGCGAGGATTTCGAGTTGGTAGTGCCCGGTGCCGCGGTTGGCGAATTTCGACGACACCACCTCGCCCTGCTCGGTGACGCGCATGGCGCCGCCCACCGTGCCGGCAGGCTGGGCGGCGATCGCCCGGCCGGTCGGTGCACCGCCGCGGCTCACCGAACCGCCACGGCCATGGAAGAAGCTGATCTTGACCTTGCGCTTTCGGCCGAGGGCGGCAATCCGCCTCTGCGCCTTGTTTAGCTCCCAGTTCGAGGCGAGGAAGCCACCGTCCTTGTTGGAGTCGGAATAGCCGAGCATGACTTCCTGCCGGTTGCCGAAATCGCGCACCGAGCGGCGCACGATGGAGACGCTGAACAGTTGGTCGAGGATGTCTGGCGCAGCGCGCAGATCGGCAATGGTCTCGAACAGCGGCACGACGCGGAGCGCAACGGTTCCGCTGCCGTCCATCGCCGTCGCCAGACCGGAATATTGCGCAAGCAGGTAGACGGCCAGAAGGTCATCGCTCGACCGGGTCATCGAGAGGATGAAGGCGCCGATGCCGCCGTCGTTCGGTCCAGCCGACGCTTTGCGGATGACGTCGAACAGGTCGAGAAGCTCCTGCGCTTCTTCGGAGAGAGCCAGCCGGTCGACCTCCAACTGTTCGCCGGAATTCAGCGCCGCTCGGATACGCGATGTCCATTGCGGTGTGTCGGGCGCGGGTGCGCCGGCCGGGTCGGCGAGCTTGAAAAGCTCGGCCAGAACGCGATTGACGACGGTGGAGTTCTGGCGAATGTCGAGCGAAACGGTGCGGAAGCCGAAAGTCTCGACCTGTTGACGCAGGGGCCGGACGAAACGCTTGGCGATCTGCTTGCCGCCGATCTGGACCAGCACGTCTTCAAGCTCACGGAGGTCGGCCAGAAGGGCGTCCGAACGGGCATAGGGCTTGGCCGACGCCTCGCCGCGCATCGCCTCCAGGCGGTCGAGCATCGCGGCCGCGAACTGGCGCAGCGGCTCGTTGGGATTGCGCGCAACGATCTCCGAGGCGTTGCCGCTGCGATGCAGCGCTTGACCAAGCGCCTTGGTGAAGGCTTCCGGGAGGTCGACAACCTTGGCGCTGACGCTGAGCACTGTGACCAGCCGGCGCACCTGCTGGACATACCAGCCGATGATCGCCTGGCGGCACTCGTTGAGCGCATAGGCGGTGGTCCTTGCCGTCACATTCGGATTGCCGTCACGGTCACCGCCGATCCATGACGCATAGCGCATGAAGGACGGCACCCTGAGATCATATTCCGGGTAGTGGCGTGCCAAGGCTTCTTCGACGCTGTCATAGAGCTTGGGCGTCGCCTCGAAGATCACCTCGCGGAAGAAGTGCAGCCCCCACGCAATCTCGCGTTCGACCGACGGCCGTTCGAGCCGCAGTTCGCCCGTCATCCACAAAAGCTCGATTTCGCTCTTGAGGTCGTCGATGAGGCGCTCGCGCTCGCGCGGCGCCCAGCGCTGCTGTTCGAGTTCGGTCAGCTTGCGGTAGATTCGGCGATGGATCTCGAGAACGGTGACCCGCTTGGCTTCGGTCGGATGCGCGGTCATGGTCGGTCCGACGCAGAGGTCATCCAGGGTGGCCTGGATCTGCTCGGCCGGGTAGCCGCCGGCTGCTATTTCACTCATGACATTGGAGAAGGAGCCGACCACCTCGTCGGCACCGCCCATCTGCTCAAGCTCACGGCGTGAGCGCATGGCAAGCAACTCATTGGCAATGGCGATGAGTTGGAACCAGATGCCGGTCGCTTGCAGCGCTGCGATGCGCTGTTCGCTGGCCAGCGCATCGAGGCTCACCCGGCCGGAAAGCACCTCCGCCATATTGGGCTCACGTTCGCTGACAACGGCCAGAAGCAGCCTGAAAAGCAGGCTGCGGACGTCTTCGCGAAAGCTGAGTGGTCTGCTTTCCTCCAAGCGACACCCATTCATCCCGTGTTGTCCGGAATCTCGAACCGCTGAGGCGGCCATCCGAAACCCCGTTTTCAGAAGAGCAAGCAGACCGGTTTTGCGCGCCGGTGAAAACGCCCGGACGGGTAGAATTCCCGTTTCGTTCGGGTGGCTCCGGCGGGTAGGATCGACCTATCCGGAAGTGACTGTCTTTCCCCTTCCAGGCAGCTTCCTCAAACCCTCGGTGGTAGCGGTTTCTATCTGGAAAGGTGTTGTGAGAGATTGGCGCAATCCCGATCCTCCTCCCGTACGCCAAAGGTGGGCATCTCGCCCGCCGCAGTCTTCGGGAGGATTTTTCTATGGCCGGCTTCACCCACCTCTTCGTTCCGGGACCGACCAATGTTCCGGAGGTCGTCCGGCAGGCGATGAACATGCCGATGGAGGACATGCGCGCGCCGGATTATCCGAGCTTCACGCGCGGTCTCTTCACCGACCTGATGAAGGTGTTCCGCAACGAGACCGGCCGGGTCTTTATCTTCCCGTCCTCGGGCACGGGTGCCTGGGAATCGGCGATCGCCAACACGTTGAGCCCCGGTGATCGCGTGCTGATGTCGCGTTTCGGCCAGTTCTCACATCTGTGGGTCGACATGGCCGAGAGGTTCGGCCTCGATGTCGACGTGGTCGATGTCGAGTGGGGGAGGGGCGTTCCCGTCGAGATCTATGCCGAGCGCCTCGCCGCGGACAAGGAGCACCGCATCAAGGCGGTGTTCGTCACCCACAACGAGACGGCGACGGGCGTGACCAGCGACGTCGGCGCGGTACGTGCGGCGCTGAACGCCGCCAATCACCCGGCGCTTCTGTTTGTCGACGGCGTATCCTCGGTCGGCTCGATCGATTTCCGCCAGGAAGAGTGGGGTGTCGACTGTGCCGTGTCCGGTTCGCAGAAGGGCTTCATGCTGCCGCCCGGCCTCGGCTTCCTGTCGGTCAGCCAGAAGGCGCTGGCAGCCGCGAGGACGGCAAAGCACAATCGCTGCTACTTCTCCTTCGAGGACCAGATCCGGGCCAATGACACCGGCTACTTCCCCTACACGCCGGCGGTGCAGTTGCTGCGCGGCCTGCGGGCAGCGCTCGACCTGATCCAGGAGGAAGGCCTCGACAACATCTTCGAGCGCCACAACCGGCTTGCCACCGGTGTGCGCAAGGCGGCCGCGGCGTGGGGCCTCAAGCTCTGCGCTAAGGAAGCCAAGTGGCACTCCGACACCGTCAGCGCGATCCAGGTACCGGAGGGCATCGATAGCGCCGAGGTCGTTCGCCGCGCTTTTCACGGCTACCAGACCTCGCTCGGCGTCGGCCTCAACAAGGTCGCCGGCAAGGTGTTCCGCATCGGTCATCTCGGCTGGGTCAACGAGGTGATGATGTGCGGCGCCATCTCGGCGGCCGAAATGGCGCTGCGCGATTGCGGCGTGAAGGTCCAGCCGGGGTCGGGCGTCGGCGCAGCCCTCGAGCACTACCGCCTATCCACGCAGCCGGCCATCGCCAAGGCGGCCTGAGGCTCGGTGCCGCGTTTTGCCTGATGCGCGGCGCTCCAATGGGAGGAGAAATCATGAGCCACACCATCCACCACCTGCGCAAGCTGCGCCTGCAACGCAGCGAGCTCGCGGTGCCGGGCTCCAATCCGGATATGATCCGCAAGGCTGCGGACGGAGCCGCCGACTACATCTTCCTCGATATCGAGGACGCCGTCGCGCCGCCGGACAAGGAGCGGGCCCGCAGGAACATCATCGAAGCGCTCAACGGGATCGACTGGCGCGCCCGCGGCAAGACGATCTCGGTGCGCATCAACGGGCTCGACACCCACTACATGTACCGGGACGTGGTCGACGTGATGGAGCAGGCCGGCGACCGGCTGGACACCATCCTGGTGCCCAAGGTCGGCGTGCCGGCCGACCTCTATATGGTCGAGGCCATGGTCAACCAGATCGAGACCGCCAGGGGCTTCACGACACGCGTCGGCCTTGAAGCGCTGATCGAGACCGCGCTGGGCATGGCCAATGTGGAGGCGATCGCGGCCTATGGCGGCCGGCTCGAGGCCATGCATTTCGGTGTCGCCGACTATGCAGCGAGCTGCAAGGCGCGCACCGTCAACATCGGCGGCCTCAACCCCGATTATCCGGGCGACCAGTGGCATGCAGCGCTGTCGCGCATGACGGTCGCCTGCCGCGCCTACGGCCTGCGCGCCATCGACGGACCGTTCGGCGACTTCTCCGATCCGGATGCCTACATCGCTGCAGCCAAGCGCGCAGCGGCCCTCGGCATCGAAGGCAAGTGGGCCATCCACCCCTCGCAGATCGAGCTGGCGAACGCCGTGTTCTCGCCGCCGGAGAAGGAGGTCACCCGCGCCCGCCGCATCATCGAAGTGCTCAAGGAAGCCGAGGAGCAAGGCAAGGGGGCCGCCGCCCTGGATGGCAAGATGATCGACGCCGCATCCGAACGCATGGCGCGCAATGTGCTGGTCATGCACGAGGCGATCGAGTCGGCACGGTCGCGCACGGGCCTGCCAAACTGAGGAGGAGTTCGACATGGATATTCATGAATATCAGGCCAAAGAACTGCTCTCGCGCTATTCCGTGCAAATTCCCCGCGGCGGCCTCGCCTACAGCCCCGAGCAGGCGACCTACCGCGCCAGCGAGATCGGCGGCGGCAAGTGGGTGGTGAAGGCGCAGATCCATTCCGGTGCGCGCGGCAAGGCCGGCGGCATCCGCATCTGCAAGTCGGACAGCGAGGTGTCGCAAGCCGCCGAATCCATGCTCGGCCGCAAGCTGGTGACTCACCAGACCGGGCCGAAGGGCAAGCTGGTGTCGCGGCTCTACGTCGAGGAGACCGTCGACATCCGCCAGGAGCTTTATCTTGGCATGGTGCTCGACCGTAAGTCCGAACGGGTGATGATCGTGGCCTCCGCCTCCGGTGGCATGGAGATCGAGGAGATTGCGGAAAAGCAGCCCGACTCGATCATCCGCGCCATCGTCGATCCGGGCGCCGGCATGCAGCAGTTCCAGGCCCGCGAGATCGCCTTCGGGCTCGGGCTGGAAAACAGCCTGATCGGCAGAGCGGTGGACACGCTGCTCGGCTGCTACCGCGTGTTCCGCGATTTCGACGCCTCGATGCTCGAGATCAATCCGCTGGTCGTCACCAAGGACGGCAACCTGATCGCGCTCGACGCCAAGATGTCGTTCGACGAAAACGCGCTGTTCCGCCGCCCGGAGATCTCGGAGCTGCGCGACAAGTCGCAGGAAGACCCGCGCGAGACCTTCGCGAGCGACCGCGGCCTCTCTTATGTCGGGCTCGACGGCAACATCGGCTGCATCATCAACGGTGCCGGCCTCGCCATGGCCACCATGGACATGATCAAGCTGTCCGGAGGCGAGCCGGCGAATTTCCTCGACATCGGCGGCGGCGCCTCGCCCGAGCGCGTGGCCAAGGCTTTTCGCGCGGTGCTCGCCGACAAGAACGTCGAGACGATCCTGGTCAACATCTTCGCCGGCATCAACCGCTGCGACTGGGTGGCCGAGGGCGTCATCAAGGCGATCCGTGAGGTAGGCGTAAACGTGCCGCTGGTGGTCCGTCTTGCCGGCACCAATGTCGACGAGGGCAGGCGGATCCTCGCCGAGTCCGGGGAGAAGGTCATCGTCGCCGACACGCTGGCGGAAGCCGCCGAAAGGTCGGTCGAGGCAATGCGCGCCTTCGCCAAGTCAAAAAAGAACTGAGGGAGGCAGAAATGGCAGTTCTCTTGAATCGCAGGACGCGCGTCATCGTCCAGGGCCTCACCGGCAAGATCGGCTCGTTCCACGCCGACGACATGAAGCGCTACGGCACCAACGTGGTCGGCGGCGTCACCCCCGGCAAGGGCGGTCAGGTTCACCAGGGCATCCCGGTCTTCAACACGGTCAAGGGCGCGGTACGCGAGACCGGCGCCGAGGCATCGATCGTCTTCGTGCCGCCGCCCTTCGCGGCCGACTCGATCATGGAGGCCGCCGAAGCTGGTCTCAAGCTCTGCGTCTGCATCACCGACGGCATTCCCTCGCAGGACATGATGCGGGTCAAGCGTTACATGCTCCGCTTCCGCTACGAGGAACGCATGCGCCTGATCGGCCCGAACTGTGCCGGCGTCATCACTCCCGGCCAGGCGCTGATGGGCATCATGCCGGGCAACATCTACCTGCCGGGCCGTGTCGGCATCGTCGGCCGCTCCGGCACGCTGGGCTACGAGGCGGCCTCGCAGATGAAGGCACTCGGCATCGGTGTGTCCACCAGCGTCGGCATCGGCGGCGACCCGATCAATGGCTCGTCGTTCAAGGACATCCTCAAGCTGTTCGAAGACGATCCCGATACCGACGCCGTGGTGATGATCGGCGAGATCGGCGGTCCGCAGGAGGCCGAAGCCGCCGAATGGGCCAAGCATTCCATGCGCAAGCCGCTGATCGCCTATGTCGCCGGCCTTTCGGCGCCAAAGGGCAAGCGCATGGGCCACGCCGGTGCCATCATCTCGGCATTCGGCGAGTCGGCACAGGAGAAGGTCGAGATCCTCCGCGACGCCGGCGTGACGATCGTACCGACGCCGTCGGCATTTGGCACGACCGTCATGGGCGTGCTGGAGCAGCAGAAGAAGGCCGCCTGACCCGGCCTTCCGAAGCGGTGCCGAACGGCACCATCATACCAGACCGCGGAAATGAGAAAAATGAAACCACGCGTTATCGTCACGCGGCGCTGGCCGGCGGCCGTCGAACAAATCCTGGCGGAGCGGTTCGACGCCACCTTCAACGAGGGCGACGCGCCGCTGAGCCCGACCCAGCTCAAGGCCGCGTTCCTTAACTTCGACGCGATCCTGCCGACCGTCAGCGACAAGCTGCCGGCCGGCATCTTCCCGGATGCGGACATCCGTACCCGGCTGCTCGCCAATTTCGGCGTCGGCTTCAGCCATATCGACATCGACTTGGCCAAGGCCCGCGGTATCACCGTGACTATTACGCCGGGCGTGCTGACCGACTGCACCGCCGACATCGCGATGAGCCTGCTGCTCTCGGTGGCCCGCAGGACGGGGGAGGGCGAACGCCAGTTGCGCGCCGGCGGGTGGGCCGGCTGGTGCCCCACCCACATGATCGGCACCAAGGTGACCGGCAAGACACTCGGCATCATCGGCATGGGCCGCATCGGCAAGGCAATGGCCCGGCGGGCGCATTTCGGCTTCGGCATGGACGTCGTTTTCTACAACCGGTCCAAGGTCGATGACGGGGAAACCCGGGCGATGGGTGCCCGCCAACTCGCCAGCATCGACGACGTGCTGGCCGAGGCCGATTTCGTTTCGCTGCACTGCCCCGGCGGTGCAGAGAACCGTCATCTCATCAATGCCGAGCGGCTGGGCGCGATGAAGCGTGGGGCCTTCCTCATCAACACGGCCCGCGGCGACGTGGTCGACCAGAAGGCTCTGGTGGCCGCGCTTCGGGAAGGCAAGATCGCTGGTGCGGGTCTCGACGTCTATGACGGCGAGCCTGCCGTGCCGGCCGCACTGATCGAAACGGAGAATGTGGTGCTGCTGCCGCATCTTGGCAGCGCTTCCGAGGAAACACGCGTTGCGATGGGCATGAGGGCGGTCGAAAACCTCGTCGCGTTCTTCGAAGGGCGTCCCGTGCCGGACCGAGTGGTGTGATGGCCCTCGGCGGCTCGGCCTCGGATCTGCTCAAGCTTCGCGCGCAGGCAGTCGAACTGTTTCGGGAAGGCGTCGCCGCGTCCGATCCCGAGTCGGCAGTCGCCTCGGCCCTGAGAGCACGGATGGACACCATAGCTGCGGCTCGGCGCGTCATCCTCGTCGCTTTCGGCAAGGCGGCCTGCACGATGGCGCGGGCGGCCCTGCCTTTTGTCGGCGACAAGCTGCAGACGGCCTGTGTGGTGACCAATCGTGAAAACCTGGTCGAGGTCCCCGGCGTCGAGGTTATTGCCGGCGGCCATCCGCTGCCCGACGAGGGAAGCGTCCGAGGTGCCGACGCAATTGAAAGCGCCGCGCGTTCGGCAACGCCCGGCGACCTGCTGCTCGTTCTGGTCAGCGGCGGCGGTTCGGCGCTCACCTGCGCGCCGGTGCCCGGTGTTTCTCTCGCCGACAAGATCGCACTCAATCAAGCGCTGATCCGCAGCGGCGCCGACATTACTGAGGTAAACGCCGTCAGGCAGAAATTCTCGAGGCTGAAGGGCGGACGTCTCGCCCAGCTCGCTTCGGGCGCAAAAGTGCTGTCGCTGTTTCTCTCTGACGTGCCCGGCGACGATGTCGCCACCATCGCCAGCGGCCCCACCGCAAAACCCGTGACCTGCGCGGCGGACGCTACCGCCATCCTCGAGCGGTACGACCTCCTTGGGACTTTGCCCCCGACCCTGTGCGCGTATTTCAACGGCTCAGCCGCTCGGGCGGAGCCCGACGCCGCGTGCTTCGACCATGTCGAGAATGTCGTCATCGGCAGCAACGCGATCAGCCTGCAACGCGTGATGAGCAGCGCCGGCTCGCAATATGCCGTAGTCGTCAAGGCCGATGACTGGCTGGATGGCGACGTATCGGAGGCGGCCGCGATGCTCCACCGCCTGACTGTGTCCGCGGCGAGACGAGCCCCGGTCGCCATCGTCGCCGGAGGAGAACCGACGGTCAGGGTGCGTGGCAGCGGCAGGGGCGGGCGCAACCAGGAACTGGCGCTTCGCTTCGCGTTGCTAAATGAGCGGACCTCGATCAGAAGACCGTGGGTCTTTCTGAGCGGTGGCACCGACGGTCGGGACGGCCCGACTGATGCGGCGGGCGGCCTTGTCGATGCCGGCTCGACAAGCTGGATGCGGCAACTGGGCTGCAGTCCAGAAAGGTGTCTGAACAACAATGACTCCTACCACGCGCTGGCGCTTTCGGGCGACTTGTTGATGACAGGCCCGACCGGCACCAATGTCGCCGACCTGCAGATACTGTTGATGCAATAAGTTGGCGCCGTTCCGATGCCCTGACCGTCCGGTGCTTCAGTGCCGGCAAGGCGCACGTGCGGCGGGGCGCCTTGACGGCCGTCTGGCTCAGTCGTTTCTCCCACGAGGAAAAAAACATTCATGGCAGTTGAGTTCCGCGAGGGCTGTGCTAGCGTTCCCGCAGTGGCTGCCGTAATCCGACATCTTGCATTGTCGAACTACGGCATCAACCGCATCCACGGCGGTGCCAGCGGCAATTCGAGGCTGCTCGGCGGCGTCGACTATTTGATGGGACGCGGAGCAGGCGATCGCCATCGTGGCGGTTAAGGGCGGGGCGTGGCGATGAATGTTGCGCTGCTCATGGCAAACACGGTTTCCTTGGCCCGCCGCGCCGCGGACCGGGCGTTTCCCCTCGAAGGTTGTGATTGATCGATGCATGGCGGTCTCGTCAAAAACCCGTCGCGGCCCAAAAGACTGCTGATTGCGGAGCGCAATCAACTGGTGGTTTCGGCGTTGCGCGACATGATAAGCCGGGACGAACGATTTGACTTTGCTGCCGGCATCCACAGCGGCAAAGCGTTCCTGAAAGCCACGGAGGAGCCACAGGCAGGCTTTGACCTCGCAATCGTCGGCTGGAAACTATCCGATATGAACGCCGCCGAACTGCTGGTCGAACTTCGTCGTCGGGAGAGCACGACGCGTGTGGTCATCTTCTGTGCTGATCATGACGTAGGTATCCTGAAGCAGTGCGTGCGCCTCGGTGCACATGGTTTCTGCTATCAGTTCGACGATCTTGGCATTCTGTTCGACACTCTTGCTGCAGTCGCAAATGGCCGCATCTGCATACCCTACATGGATGTCTCGAAGATCAATGAAACGCCACTGTCTGCCTTGACGACGCGCGAACTGGAACTGCTCGCTGTGCTCGCCAACGGCTGGACCAATCTGCAGATTGCCACCAGGACGGGTATTTCGGAGAATACGGTCAAGTATCATCTGAAGAACTTGTACGACAAGCTCGGTGTCCGCAATCGTGCAATGGCGGTTGCGCTCTATGCAGCTACCAAACATGGACGGAGTTGAGTGTGACGACGGCTCGCCGAGGCGAGCGGGCCAAGGACTGAAAAGCGTTTCGGCTACTTTTCGACCGGCCATGAGCTAAACTTGTGCCGCATATACCAGCTTACCGTTCACCCAAGTCCGCATGACATTTGCGCGGTTCGCGTTCAGCACGATCTTCTGAAATACATCGTCCAGTCCGTCGAGCGTCGGCCAATGACGCAAATTGGAACCGGGCGCATCAAGGTCAATCAATATCGCGTCGAATTTGTAGCCGGGCTCGAACTTACCAATCGGCAGGCCGAGCGCCTCGCCGCCACCGGCAGTCGCCAGCCAGAACGCGTCGGCAACCCCGATGGCCGAATTCGCAACGCCCCGTTCGGCCGCCGCCAATGATGGGTCCACACCGCCCTCCCGTGCACGCGCGGCCGACAATGCGTGGCGGCAACCGTCAAGGATCGAGGGGCTGTGACCACCCGACACGTCGCTCCCCAGACCGACATGCACATTGCGGTCAAGCGCAGCGCGCAACGGGAAAACGGCACGGGCAAAGTAGACGTTGGACAAGGGGCAATGAGCGATTGCCGCGCCCGCCTTTCCGATCAAACTCAGATCTTCGTCGCTGACGAAATTGGAATGGGCAAGCACGGTGCTTTGCCGCAGCAGGCCGAAGCCCCTAAGAACCTCGGTATCAGTTTTGCCAAAGCGCGCCTCTACAAAGTCTCGCTCCCAATCGCTTTCCGAGCAATGCGTTTGGACGAGACAGCCGGTCTCCGCAGCAAGCTCGCCCAAGCCTTGGAGCAGCGCATCGGTGCAACTGGGGATGAATCTTGGCGTAATGATCGGCTGGACCAGCGCATTCGCGCCGCCAGAGAATTCCCTCACGCGTTGGATGAACGCCCTCATTTCGCTGACCGCAGTCGCCGCATCGCTGTCGCGGTAGATCTCCGGACACTGATCAGGATCATCCATTGCGACTTTGCCGACAAAGGCACGTTGGCCTTTTTGCTGGCAGATTTCGGCCAACGCCAGCGAAGCTTCCATGTGGATCGTCGCAAAATACACCGCGGTCGTCGTTCCATTTGCCAACAGGGCATCGACGAGGTCGCCGTAGACCTCGCGCGCGAAATCGATGTCGGCGTATTTGGCCTCGAGCGGAAAGGTGTATTTCTGAAGCCAGACTTCGAGCGGGACATCGAGCGCCTTCCCAAGCTGCGGCCATTGCGGAGCGTGGATGTGAAGGTCGACAAGACCCGGCAAGAGAAACTGGCTGTCGGCCAGTTCAGTCAGACGACCTTCACGGTCAGCCGCAGCCTTGATTTCGCCGAAGCGAGGCTCATTGTTCCGGACGATCTGGGAAATGCTCCCTGTCTCATCGACGGCAATCAGCACCTCGTCCAGTACTTCGAGCACACCGCGTTGCGGCGTGTGGAAGGCGGTGCCACAGATCCATTTGTCGTTCACCTTGCCCATCCTTTGCACAATGTCGTCCATGAATTGTTGCGACCCAGTATCGGACCGACGCTCTCTCTGCGACCCGCACTGCCGCTCACCTCGATGCAAAAATGTTGAAAGTCTTTCAAGGCAAGCCAAGGCTGGGTACCGCAAGGTCAGCCGGTTAGGTTAGAAACTGCACCATCGCGTTTTGGAGGGGGACATGGAGCATCAAGCATTCGAAGGGACACTTGTGTCGCAGCCGGACGATCCGTTGCCCGTTGGTCGCGCGGCGTTCCTGGGACTGCAGCACGTCCTGGCGATGGACGTTTATATCGTCCCCTTCATCATTGCTTCGGTACTCGCCTTCAGTTTTGCCGATTCAGCCGCCTTCATCCAATCGGCATTCGTTGCCGCAGGTGTGGCGACGCTGATCCAGTCGCAGGTCTTGATGCGCCTGCCGGTCGTGCAGGGTCCGTCCTACGTGCCAATCGGGGCCATACTGGCCATCGCCTTTGGCGCCGGTGGCGGCCTTGAAGGGCTCTCCGACGTCATCGGTGCCCTCATCCCGGGGGCGATCCTGATTGCGCTGCTCGGCTCGCCGACCAAGCTGTTCCACCGCATCGTTGGTCGCCTCGTGCCACCGATCGTTGGGGGTGCCATCATTATCGTCGTCGGTATTGCGCTTATGCCGGTCGCGCTCAAGGAGAGCGTCTTTGCGGTGCATGGGACAGGTACGGTCGGCGGCAATATCTTGCTTGCCACAGTGACAGCGGTTCTGCTCGTCGGCTGCATGATGGCTGGCATTCGAATGGGTGTGAAAGGCACATGGCTCCGGCTCTCCTCGGTCATCATCGCGCTTGTCGGCGGCTGCATCACGGCGAGTCTGATGGGGCAGTTCAGCCTGCGTGGCGTGGCTGAAGCCGGCTGGCTCACCTTGCCCCGAATCGCCTTCATTACCTTCGATGTCACGTTCTCCGTACCGGCAATCCTGACGATGGTGCTGGTCTATCTCGTGGTTCTGGCCGAGACGACTGGAACCTGGTTTGCCGTGGGTGCGGTGATCGACCGGCCGGTGACGGAAGACCAGTTGGATCGCGGCGCGACCGGGGAGGGACTGGGCTGCCTGATCAGCGCCCTTTTGTGCAGCACGCCGGTGACCGGCTATTCTTCCAATGCTGGCATTATCGCCATCACGGGCGTGGCCAGCCGCGCAGCTTTCGCCGCGGCCGGCATATTGCTCGTTTGCTTTGGGCTGGTTGGGAAGCTTGCGGCGCTGATCGCCGCGATCCCCGGGCCGGTGATCGGCGGTGTCTTCGCTGTGCTGTGCGCGGTGATCGCGATGAATGGCTTTCGTGTAGTGCGCAGCGCCCAACTCACCGAGCGCAACATGTTCGTGGTCGGGTTGCCGATCCTGATGGCTCTGTTCGCGACCTTGGTGCCGCCCGACTATGTGAAAGCTTTGCCGGACCTGGTGCAATATTTGCTTGGTTCGTCGATCGCTTTCGGGGCGGTCTGGGCGATCCTGCTCAACCAGATCCTGCCGGCTGATGCGCGCTCGGCAGGCACACCGCGCTGAGCCGGCAGCAGCAATCGCCAACACTCTGCCGGCGCTACCTGGTCAAGTCCGAGACGGAAACTCGATTCGGGAGCATGGGCGCGGTCATTGTCGCCCGAGATCTTGTGGCGGCGATTTGGGGCGCGTTCGGCCTTGTCGGTCCCCAATCGAAGCCCATCGGAGCCTAGTTCACTCGACAAAGCGGGGCGCCCGAATGCCGGCGCCCCGAAGCCAACCGACACAAGATGCCGACCAAAAAAGATGAACAAAATCTATGCTAGAAAACCTTGTGTCGGATTTGCCTCGTCACAAGGTTTGGAGAAAATCGGCCCGGAGAGAGCAAATCGGCGCCAAAAGCGAGACCCGTCAGCAAAAGGCCTTGTCTAAAAACCCAGAAATCCTGGGCTTCTGAGGCTGATAGTCCGGAGCGGAGACGATTTGGCAGGTTGGGGTTGGTAGAGGGGAGGGGACCGGAATATAACCTTCTCCGTGCGTCCCGAAAGACCTGCGGGGAACCGGGAAGTCCCTTGGACGACCAACGTCATGGTTGGCGCGGCGGTCCGCGTCAAAAAGCGCGCACCCGCGACCCGAGGATGAACGTCCAGGCGAAATCGGACCTGCTCATAGTGACCTGCGAAGTTGCCGAACAACGCAGCCCATGCTGCCGGGGAAGCGATGGAGGGAGGGGGAATGCGCGCCGGAGCAGCACGCGCCAGGCACAGCGTGGGAAAGTGTCACCCCCACTGGAGCGCATACGCTGCAAGACAACACAAGCGAACCGGATCATGGCACTCCTGGCCCAGATCACGTCGATTTTTCTGCGCGTTTTCGCACTCCAACTAGACTAGAGCTGGTGGCGCCGCCGCCGGGTTATGCCGCGCCTTAAGGAAGACCCTGGGAGCAACCCCCATGACCTGTAACACGGGCAAGGTGCTTGGCCAGCGACGCCGTTCGGAGGCAGTTCAGCCCCGCACGTTTGCCTCACTGCTTTGGAGACCTACGAGAATGACACTCGACGCGCGCTAAGTAAGGGATTACTTCAGTCGTGCTCGTTGCTGCGATCAGGCACGACTGAACATTAGGAACGCGATATGACCGATATGCCTGAAAGGCGCAAAGAAGCAAAGCGAAGCAGGGCAGGCCGAAAATACGATTACATCCCGCGCGATCCCGCGGCCACTAAAAAGCGAATCCTGGACGCAGCTGTCGCCGAATTTGCTGAAAAGGGATTTAGTGGTGCCCGGGTCGAATCGATCGCCAAGACTGCAAATGCCAACATGCGGCTGCTCTACCACTATTTCCACGACAAGGAGCAACTCTACATCGCGGTCATCGAAGAGGTGTACCGCGACGTGCGCTCGGCCGAGCAGGACCTCCATATAGAGGAAGACGATCCCAAGAAGGGGCTCGAGCGCTTAGTCGACTTCACATTCACCCATTTTGCCGAGCATCCGGACCTGATCAGGATCGTGATGAACGAAAACATCCAGCGTGCCACCTATTTGAAGAAGTCTGATCTGGTCCCAATGATGACCACGAAGCTCTCGAGTTCCGTTAAGTCGTTACTAGACAACGGCTACGAAACAGGTGTTTTCCGCCGGAAGCCGGATCCGATACAGCTTTGGCTGTCGATCTTTTCCTTGTGCTGGGTTCATCTCGCCAACAAACACACCATGTCCTGGACATTGCAGGTCGACTTGACCGACACGCAATGGCTCGAGAGCCGCAGGCGTCACGTGCTTGAGGTCATCATGTGCTATCTCTGCGCGCCGACGACGTCCTGACGCACTGCTGTCCGTCTTAAGTCAGTGCCTGCGCCTGTCGCCGCAGCAGGAACTTTTGGATCTTGCCGGTCGAGGTTTTGGGTAACGTACCGAATACGAAGGTTTTCGGCACTTTGAACCGGGCTAGATTGGCGCGGCAATATTCTGTCAGTTCTTCAGACCCGGGCGGCGTTGCGCCTTCCTTGAAGCTGACGAAGGCGCAAGGGTGCTCGCCCCATTTCGGATCCGGCCGTGAAACCACAGCGGCCTCCAAGATCGCGGGATGCCTATAGAGAATTTCCTCGATCTCAACTGAGGAGATGTTCTCGCCGCCCGAGATGATGACGTCCTTGGCGCGGTCCTTGATCTCGATGTAACCGTCGGGATGACGCACGGCAAGGTCGCCAGTATGGAACCAGCCGCCGGCGAACGCCTTGGCGCTGGCTGACGGGTTCTTCAGATAGCCCATCATGATTGTGCTGCCGCGTAGCATGATCTCGCCCATCGTAGCGCCGTCGGACGGTACTTCGCTGCAACTGTCGGGATCGGCTACCATCGCGTCTTCGAGCGTGACCAGATTGACGCCCTGCCGTGCGTTCAACTGCATACGTGCTTGCAGAGGCAGGCCGTTCCAGTCTTGGTGCCATTCACAGATCAAGCTCGGTCCAGTGCTCTCTGTCAGGCCATAAATGTGCATGACGTTGAAGCCGGCACCTTCCATTGCCGTCATCACCGCGGTCGGCGGCGCCGATCCGCCCGTCAAGATGTTTATTCCCCAGTCAAAACGAAGGCCTGCGATCTCGGGGGCGTGAGCCAGCATATTGAGCACAACCGGAGCGGCGCTCATATGGGTCACCTTCTCGCGCTCAATCAACTCGAAGATGCGAACTGGCTCGACCTTGCGCAGGCATACATGTGTACCGCCGACCGCCGTGACAGCCCATGTGTGGCTCCAACCGTTGCAGTGAAACATCGGAAGGGTCCAGAGGTAGACCGCTTCCGGCTCCAAGCGCGCGGCTAGTGCATTGCCGAGTGCATTTAGATAGGCTCCGCGGTGGTGGCAGACGACCCCCTTGGGATCGCCTGTGGTGCCAGACGTATAGCCGAGTGTGATCGCCGTCCACTCATCCGCAATTTGAGTTCGCGGGCCCGCCGGATCACCGGTCATGAGAAATGCTTCGTAGTCGGCTTGACTAGCGGAGCTTGTTGGTTCGAGTGCAATAACTACGACCGGAATCGACAAACCGGCTGCGGCCAAGGCGGCATCAATCAAGCCAACGAATTCGGCATCGACCAAGACTATCTTGGCTTCGCCATGGCCGAGGCAGAAGGCAATGGACGCGGCGTCGAGGCGTGTGTTCAGGGCGTTCAGTACTGCGCCCAGCATGGGTACGCCATAGTGGGCTTCAAGCAGAGCTGTCACGTTCGGAGCGAGAACGGCAACCGTATCGCCCTCCTGTACGCCTGACCGTTCCAGTGCTGAGGCCAGCCTCAGGCATCGTTGCTGAAATTCGCGATACGTGAACCGCCGATCGCCATCAACGACCGCAATCTTCTCGGGGAAGGCCCGAGCCGAACGCGCGAGAAACGAAACGGGGCTAAGTGGGACATAGTTGGCAGAATTCTGGTCAAGGTCTTGGCGGTAGGAGGCTTTTTTTGACACGGTCAAAGAACCTGAGAAAATGCGCCGAGCGGGCCTATGGGCTGGCCCAATTCGCGTTGAAGTGACTTCTTACTTGTCCAATGTCAAGCTGCCCGAACGGGTGCTCCCTCTGTCCCCAGGCCAAACGACCTGTTGACAGGATTCCCTTGTAAGTGTTTTATTACTTACGTCAGGGAGGACATCAATATGAAGGCATTCAATTCTACGCTTGCCGCGTTCGCGCTGGTGTTGGCGGCCAGCAGCGCGTCGGCAGACCCGATCAAAATCGGCATTAATCAGCCTCTAACAGGCTCCGTCGCCGCGTCAGGCAACTTCATAACCGACGGCGCGAAGCTAGCAGCCGAGGCCATCAATGCCAATGGTGGCGTGCTGGGCGAGCAGATCGAGTTGGTCGTCGAGGACAACAAGAGCAACCCCAGCGAAGCCGCTGCCGCTGCCGAAAAGCTGATCACGCGCGACGAGGTTTCAGCGATGGTGGGCGCTTGGGGCTCGAGCTTCACGCTCGCGGTCATGCCCAAGCTGGAAGAGTATGGCGTGCCGATGGTCGTGGAGACCGCCTCGTCCAGCAAGGTCACCAGCGCAGGCAACCCGTGGGTCTTCCGCATTTCCGCGACTTCGGAGATGGAGGCAAAGGCCTTCTCGCCGATGGTCGGCCAAATCGGAGTCAAGAAAGCCGATTTCCTGGTCGTCAACAACGATTGGGGGCTCGGTGCTTCCGCCGAGTTCAAAAAAATGCTGGAAGCGAGCGGCGTTGCTACCGGCATGGTAGAAACCATGGATCCGGCTGCGCAGGATGTCTCCGCGCAACTCGCAAAGATCAAGAGCTCGGACGCGGACACGCTGTTCGTGACCACCGGGTTCGAGCAACTCAGCCTGGTGCTGAAGCAGGCCAAGGCGCAGGGTCTGGATAGGCGCATTATCACGACCGGAGGGTCTCAGTTCCCCGATCGACTTGTCGAACAGCTTGGATCCGCTGCCGAAGGCAGCCTGCATATTCTGTTCTTCGCCCCTTGGTTCCCTGATGCCGCGGCAAATCCGGAGGTCGCCAAGCGCTACATCGATGCCTGGAACGGCAAGGGTTATGATGCCTCCGGCCTCTCCGACGGGTTCCGGGGCTATGACGCTGTCACGGCGCTTGCCGCCGCCATCGAGAAGGCGGGAGCGCCGGACCGGGAGGCCATACGCAAGGCATTGTGGGAGATCGACGTCAAGGGCGTGAACGGCAACATCAAGTTCGAGAAGGCCGGCGTCGAGGGCAGCGAAAGCGGCCAGAACCTGCCAAACGTGTACGTCGTCCAGATCAAGGACGGAAAGCTGTCCCTTCCTAACCTCTAAGCGAACTCAAGCTTCGTGCGCGAAGGTCTCTCCGGAGCCGAGAAGGCTCCGGAGAGCATTCTCAACTGACCGGCCTCTACAGGGAACGTAAGCTTGGAACAGCTCCTGCAGCATCTCGTCAATGCCATCATATTAGGGTCCACTTACGCCCTGCTAGGGATAGGCCTGACGTTCATCTTCGGCATCATGCGTGTCGTGAACTTCGCTCATGGCGAGCTCTACACGTTCGGCGCCTACATGGTTTATCTGTTTTCGGTGATCCTCGGCGTCAACTTTCTGCTGGCGATCGCCATAGCCATCGTTCTCGGGGTGCTGCTCGGCGCGGCCATCGAATACACGCTCCTGCGGAAGCTGCGCGGCGCCGACGTCGACACCACGATGCTGGTGATGATCGGCGCCTGGATCATCATGCAGAATGGCGAGCAACTCATCTGGAGCGGAGTTGCCAAGTCGATACCCACGCCATTCCCCGAAGAGCCGCTTTCGTTGGGCCTGGTCTCGGTTGCCTGGTCTCGCGTCTTTGTCTTCGTCGTCGCCATTGCGCTGATAATCCTGGCGCAGACGATCATCCAGCGCACGCGACTGGGCAAGGCCATGCGTGCGACCTTCCAGGACCGCGATACCGCAGCCCTCATGGGTATCAATATCAACGTGATCTATCTCGCCACCTTCGCACTGGGTTCGGGCCTTGCGTCTGCAGCCGGCGCCCTGCTCGGCCCGATCTTCATCGTCATGCCGACGATGGGCAATTTGGCGGTGCTGAAGGCGTTCGCCATCGTGATTCTGGGCGGTCTCGGCAACATGAAGGGAGCCGCCATTGGCGGGTTTGTCCTTGCCCTGGTCGAGGAGTTCGGTGCCGGCTACGTCTCGTCGGGCTATCGCGACGCCATGGGCTTCCTGCTCATCATCCTGGTCCTGATGGTCAAGCCCACCGGACTGTTCGCAAGATCGGAGCGCATCGGATGACCACGACCATGCAATGGCTCTTCGTGGCCGCACTCGCTGGCCTGCCCCTCGTCATGCACGACCAGTATTTCTTCCATGTCCTGATCATGATGGGGATCTTCACCATCGGAGCAATGAGCCTGAACCTGCTGCTCGGCTATACGGGGCAACTCAGCCTGGGCCACGTCGCCTTCTTCGGGATCGGTGCCTATACGAGTGCGCTGGTCTCGCTCGGCTTCGATATTCAGATCACCGAAACCTACACCTTCGTACTAGCGCCGAAGCCGGCCTGGTTTTCCTTGATATGCAGCGTTACGCTGGCCGGCCTGTGCGGCTGGTTCATCGGCAAGCTTTCGTTCCGGGTCCGTGGCGCATATTTCGTCATCGTCACCATCAGCTTCGCGGAAGTGGTGCGGCTGGTCGCGCTGAACTGGGTCGACCTGACCGAAGGTCCGATGGCGCTGAACAACATACCGCCTCTCGCGACTGCATTGCCCGGGTTCGATAGCGGACCGCTGCAGCGCAAGATCGTCAACTACTACATCGTGCTGGGCGTCGCCGTATTCTCCTTCTTGGTCATCAAGCGGATCATCCAGTCCCGGCTTGGCCGGGCCATGGTGGCGCTGCGGGAAAACGAGGCATTGGCCAAGTCCGTCGGTATCGATGTGACCCGCTATCTGGTTCTCGCGGCGATCGCGTCTGCCGCGATCGCCGGCGCAGCCGGTGGTCTGTACGCCCACTACGTCCGTATCGTCGATCCCGACGTCTTCCTGTTCATCTACACGGTTACCATGGTCATCATGGTGGTGTCCGGCGGCAAGGGGACATTGGCTGGGCCGGTGGTCGGCGGCGTGATCTTCGGCTTGCTGCCCGAATTCCTGCGGGGGCACACGGTGCCGGAAGTGCAATGGATGATCTATGGCGCGCTCATGATCCTGATCGTCTACTTCTTGCCCCAGGGCATCGTGCCGGCGGTCAACAAGTGGTGGACGGCATACCGTAGCAAGCGCGACCAGGTTGTGGCGACGAACGTGTCGCTCGGCCGCAATCCCCAGGAGCAGGAGGGATGAACACGCACAGCATGGCTGGCTCGCCTGTTCTTGCCGTCAATAACCTCGCCGTGCATTTCGGCGGTCTGGTAGCCATCTCCGATGCCAGCTTCGCCGTCGATGAAGGCGAGATCGTAAGCCTGATCGGACCGAACGGCGCCGGCAAGACCACGGCATTCAACGTCATCTCGGGCTTTCTTCGCGCCACGCAGGGCGAGATCGTCTACAGGGGGCAGCGCCTCAATGGCCTGCGTCCGCACGAGATCGCCGAGGCGGGATTGGTGCGGACGTTCCAGAAAACCAGCATCTTCGGCAACAACACAGTATTCGAGAACGTCCTGATCGGCTTGCATCGGGTCAGCGCCGCCTCGACATGGGAGACCTTGCTGGCCCTTCCCAAGGTCCGGCGCAGGGAAAGGCAGTTGCGGGATGAAGTCCGCGAAATCCTTGATTTCGTTGGGCTCGGGCATAGGGGAGAGGAACTCGCCGGTTCGCTGGCCTATGGCGAGCAGCGGCTGCTGGAGATTGCCGTCGCCCTTGCCGCCAAGCCGTCGCTTCTGCTGCTGGACGAACCGGCCTGCGGCATGAACCCGACCGAGGCGCTTAGCTTCCGCAAACTTCTGTCAAGCATCAGCGAGCGGCGGATCACCATCCTCCTGGTCGAACACAACATGAGGATGGTGATGGGCGTCTCCGATCGCGTGGTCGTCCTCAACCACGGCAAGATCATCGCGAACGGCCCGCCTGCCGAAATCCAGAAGAACCCGGAAGTGGTGCGGGCCTATCTCGGCCATGGAGCGCAAAAGCATGCTTGAGGTCGAGAACATCGAGTGCCGCTACGGCAAGGCCAATGTCCTTCACAAAGTCTCGGTAGACGTGAAGCAAGGCGAACTTGTCACGCTGATCGGCGCCAACGGTGCCGGAAAGAGCAGCACTCTGCGCGCCATTTCCGGCCTCCTTCCGCCCGTCTCCGGCCGAATCTCCTTCCTCGGGGAGGACATCACCAATGCATCGCCGCGTCGCATCCTCGAAATGGGCATCGCCCATTGCCCGGAAGGCCGCAGGATCTTCCCCTTCATGACCGTGGAGGAGAACCTGGAAATCGGCGCCTATCGTCGTAACGACCGGAAGCAGATCGCCGATGACATGGACGGCGTCTATCATCGCTTCCCGGTTCTCGGCGAACGGCGCGGCCAGGCCGCCGGAACTCTTTCCGGCGGAGAACAGCAGATGCTCGCCATCGGGCGCGCCCTGATGTCACGGCCGAAGCTGGTCATATTCGACGAGCCATCGCTCGGTCTGGCTCCCAACAACGTGCAGAAGACCTTCGACTACATCATGGAGATCAATCGACAGGGTACAACGGTCCTCATGGTCGAGCAGAATGCCTACGCCGCGCTCGAGATGTGCGATCGTTCCTTCCTGCTGGAGTCCGGGCAGATTGCGCTTCACGGCAGGGGCGAGGATCTGATCCGCGACCAGCATGTCCGGCGAGCCTATCTCGGTGACGAGGGCTGACGCGGGGGGCCTCTCTTCAATCACCCGCGTAGCGGGGGAACCACCGATGGCGCCCCTCGTGGCGCCATCGGCCGACCGCGACTGAGCCGCAAACGCGGCGCAACCTAAAGTTTTTTGCTCGCACGCTTGACATTGTGTTGACGGCCGGCACGCAAGTAAGTAACTTATTACTTAGAACGGATGAGCATCCCAGGGAGGGTCGAGCATGACAGTGCAATCGAAGATCAAGGCTGCGGACACGGTCACGAAAGAGGATCTGGAGGGGTTGTCGCCCCAGCAGCTGCGGGCGGTCTTCCGTGAGGGTCGCTGGAGCGGCGGCACCGAAGGCCTGGCGCGCGGCTATGCGCAGGCCAATCTGATCATCCTCCCGAAGGACGTCGCGCTTGAGTTCCTCATCTTCTGCCAGCGCAATCCGCAGCCTTGCCCGATCGTCGAGGTGACCGATCCCGGCAGCCCGATGATCACTCAGTGGGCGAAGGCCGACCTGCGTACCGACCTGCCGCGTTACAGCGTCTACAAGGAAGGCGTTCTGGTCGACCAGCCGACCGACATCTCGGAATACTGGCGCGACGATCTCGTGGGCTTCCTGATCGGCTGCAGCTACTCCTTCGAGCAGGCTCTGCTGAACGCCGGCATTCCGCTGCGCCACCAGGACGAAAACAAGATCGTCTCGGTCTACACGACCAACGTGCAGTGCGTTCCGGCCGGCCGATTCGCCGGACCGATGGTCGTCTCGATGCGACCGGTCAAGCGCGATCAGGTCGTCCGCGCAGTGCAGGTTACGTCACGCTTCCCGGCCACGCACGGTGCGCCCGTCCATATCGGCGACCCCACGCTGATCGGCGTGGATCTGAACCGAACCGACTTCGACACCGGCGTCTTCGAATTGGCCGAGGACGACGTACCCGTCTTCTGGGGATGCGGTGGCACACCACAGGCCGTCGCGCTGGCCTCGAAGATCGATTTCATGATCACCCACAAGGTGGGCCACCTGTTCGTTACCGACAAGCTTTCCGAGGCGGTCGCGGCGATCTGACCGCGCTGTCCGTCTGAGATTTATCTGGAGATTAGTTAAATGAAGGCTGCACTCTATCACGAGTACGGTACCCCGGACGTTCTGAAGTACGAGGACGTCGATCCAATTCCGCTCGGCCGCACGGATGCGCTGATCAAGGTGAAGGCGACGTCTGTAAACTGGTTCGACATCATCGGACGCAAGGGCGAGTACCGTCCCAACAAGGGCTTTCCGCATATTGCTGGCGGCGACATCGCCGGCGAGGTCGCCGAGATCGGCTCCGACGTCACCAATGTCAAAGTCGGCGATCCAGTCGTCGTCTATGCCACCGTCGGCTGCGGAACTTGCGAGTCGTGCCGTCGCGGCGAGCCGAATGTCTGCCTGAATTACAAGTACTATGGCTCGGCCCTCTGGGGTGGGTATGCCCAGTATTGCACGGTGCGGGCGCAGAACCTGATCCCGATGTACAAGGGCCTCGATTTCGCCGAGTGCGCCGCCACCAACATCACGTTCCTGACCGCGTGGCACAAGTTGGCCCGCGCCAATATCCGTGCGGGCGAGGACATCCTGATCCATGCGGTCGGAAGCGGTATCGGCCTGGCAGCGCTCCAGATCGCCAAGCTGCACGGCCTGCGGGTAATCGGGACTGCAAGTAGCGACGAGAAATGCGAGAAGGGTCTCGAACTCGGCGCCGACTACATGATCAACTACAAGAAGCAGAACTTCCGTGAGGAAGTGCGCAGGCTGACCGACAAGCGCGGTGTCGACGTGGTCTTCGAACACATCGGTGCCGACGTGTGGGAAGACAGCATCATGAGCCTGACCCGCTTCGGCCGTCTGGTCACCTGCGGCGCCTCGTCGGGCTATCGGGTCACCATGAACGCCGCCCATGTCTGGCACAAGCAACTCACCATCATCGGCTCGAATCATGGAACCATGAACGAGCTTTCGACGATCATCAAACTGCTGGAAGCCAAGAAGCTCCGCCCGATCATTGGCGCCAAGCTGCCGCTCAAGGATGCAGCCGAAGCACATCGGATGGCAGAGGGCCGTGGCGTCTTCGGCAAGATCGTCCTGGAACCCGAGCACTGATCTGACACAACATCGACGCCTTGCCGGAGGACCCGGCAAGGCAGACTCGCGAAGGCGCACGAGGGGAACATGGCGGAAGAACGAATTCTGCAACTGGCCGGACAATTCAAGGGCTCCGCGATGCTCAACGCGCGGATCGACGCGAACTCATCGCGGCTGGCGGATCTCAGCGGCTTTACCGCCGACGATTCGCGTAAGGCAAAGGCCCGGATCGGCGGATGGCCACAGTATCAGGTCACGCCGCTGCACCGGCTTCCTGGAGCAGCCGCGCGACTGGGACTTGGTGCCCTTGTCTGCAAGGACGAGAGCCGGCGGCTCGGCCTTGCGAGCTTCAAGGCGCTCGGCGCGGTGTTCGCGGCGGTCAGCGAAGTTTTGGACCTGCTGGCTGGCCGCCTCGACACGCCGGTATCGGACCTCGACCTTCTGCAGGGCAAATACCGCGAAGCCTTGGCCGATGTCAGCCTGGTCTGCGCAACCGACGGCAATCACGGGTTCTCGGTTGCCAGCGCGGCGCGCCGGATGGGTTGCCACGCGCGCATCTACATCCCCGCCGGCGTCAGCCCGGGCCGGGAGCAGGCACTGCGGGACGAAGGCGCCGAGGTGGTCCGGATCGACGGAATCTACGACGAGGCGTACGAGGCCGCGGAGCAGGACGCGAACGTCAATCCCGGCGCGATGATGATCTCGGATTCCGCCACTCCCCACTACACTAAGATTCCGGCGCTTTGCATGACCGGTTACTCGGTGATGGCGCAGGAGTTCGTAGCCCAATTGGGCGATGACCTGCCCACCCACATGATGTTGACGGCGGGGTGCGGCGGCCTTGCCGCGGCGATGATCTCTTCGCTCCATCAGTTGCTCGGAAACCGGGCGCCGAAATTCATCATCGTGGAGCCGATCAAGGCCGACTGCGTGTTCGCCAGCGCCGTCGAAGGAAACTCGACGGTCGTTGGCGGCGACCTGGAGACCATCATGGGCGGCCTGTCCTGTGCTGCCGTGTCGCATCTCGCATGGCCGACGATCGATTCCGGTGCATTCGGCTTCGTGCGCATCGAGGACGATGCGGCAGTCGCGGCCATGCGCCTCCTCGCGAAGCCTCTGGATGGCGATCCAGCAATCACTGCCGGTGAAACCGGAGGTGCGGGCCTGGCCGGTCTTCTTGCCCTGTGCGACGACCCGAAGGCGCGTCAGCTTTTCGGCCTTGACCATACGGCGAAGGTTCTGGTCATCAATTGCGAAGGCGCCACCGACCCCGAACAGTATCGCAAGCTGGTTTTGGCGGAGCACGAAGAGGCGTAAGTGCGCCGGTCAAGGCTGACCGCTGAGGAGGGGAGGCGGCAACAATGAACGAGAGAGCCAATGTCGGCATTGGCGCACGCCTTCCTCGCAAGGAAGACGATCGGCTGATGCGCGGCCGCGGCCTTTTCGTCGGAGACATCTCCATGCCGGGCCTCCAGGACGTTGCATTCCTGCGCAGTCCGCTGGCACATGGCAGGATCGTCTCGGTCGATGTGCCCGAAGACTGCGCCGGCCGGGTTTTCACCTCGGCCGATATGGCCGGGGTGAAGCCGATCCGGGCCGTTTCGGGATTGCCCGGCTTCAAGCCCTCCAGCCAGCCGCCGCTGGCGACAGGCACGGTCCGCTTTGCAGGCGAACTGGTGGCGATGTGCGTCGATGAGAACCGGGCGCAGGCGGAAGACCTGGTCAGCCGGGTCAACGTGGACATCGAAGCGCTGCCGGTACTCGCCGATACCGGCACGGCCCAGGCGGTGGACGCCGTCCGCGTGCACGAGGATTGGGCCGACAACATCTATCTCGAGACAAAGATCGAAAAGGGCGACCGCGCCGTCCTCGACAATGCAGCGATCAAGGTGGAGCGGGAGATAAGGCTGAGCCGTCAGTGCATGGCTCCGCTGGAGGGGAAGGGCACGGTGGCGTGGTGGGATTCACGTCTCGACCAACTCGTCGTCTACACCTCGACCCAGTTGCCGCACATGATGCGGACCGGACTCGCCGAATGCCTCGGTCTCGAGGAACGGCAGATCCATGTCGTTGCGCCGGATGTCGGCGGCGCGTTCGGGTTCAAATGTATCCTGCAGCCGGAGGAAGTCTGTATCGCATGGCTGGCGATGACGCGCAGGCGTCCGTTTCGCTGGCTCGAAGATCGCCGCGAGCACCTGGTTGCCGCCGCGAACACGCGCGAGCATCACTACCGGATCACTGGCTATGCTGACGCCGAGGGCCGGCTGCTCGGCATTGAAGCCGACGTCGCCGTCGATGTCGGCGCATACTCCGTCTGGCCGTTCTCGGCCTGCCTGGAATCGGCGCAGATCGCCAGCATCCTGCCGGGCCCCTATGTGATGCCTTACTACGCCTGCCGTACGGTTTCGGTCGCCACCAACAAGCCGCCCTTCACGCCCTACCGCGGTGTAGCCCGCACGGGTGTGTGCTTTGCGATCGAGCTGATCGTGGATGCGATCGCGCGTGAAGCCGGGCGCGAGCCATCGCAGGTGCGGCTGGACAACCTGGTCCGGCCCGAACAGATGCCGTTCACCAACATCACCGGAAAGCTGTTCGACAGCGGTGACTATCCCGAAAGCGTGCGCAAGGCCGTCGAAGCGATCGACCTGCCCGCATTGCGCGCCCGCCAAGGGAGCGCTGGGGATGACGGGCGTCTGCTGGGCATTGGCTTTGCCACCTATTGCGAGCAGGCAGCCCACGGCACCACGGTCTACTCGGGCTGGGGGATACCGATGGTGCCCGGCTTCGAGCAGGCAACGGCAAGGGTAACGCCGGACGGTGGACTGGAGCTGCGTATCGGCGTCCATTCTCATGGACAAGGCATGGAAACCTCGATGGCGCAGGTCGCCAACGAAATCCTCGGCATAGATCCCGCGCAGATCAACCTGGTGCATGGCGACACCGCGCTGACACCGTATTCCACCGGCACCTGGGGGTCGCGGTCCATGGTCATGGCAGGCGGGGCGGTGTCGCGCGCGTGCGAGATCATCGCGGAACGGGCCAAGGTGATCGGAGCGCATCTGCTCCAGTCTTCGCCGGACCAGGTCACGGTTTCCGATGGCAAGGTCATGGCGGCGGGAGGCAGCGTCACCTTCGCCGAGATCGCTAATGCCTGGTACAAGCGGCCGGAGACCCTGCCGGCCGACGTGGCTCCCGAGGGGCTGGAGGTCACCGCCGGTTACAAGCCCAAGGTCGACAGCGGTACCTTCAGCTATGCCACCCATGCGGCCGTCGTGGCGGTGGATCCCGAGTTCGGCGCCGTCGATATCCTCGATTACGTCGTGGTGGAAGACGGCGGCACGTTGGTCAACCCGCTCATCGTGGACGGCCAGATCCTGGGTGGCGTAGCCCAGGGGATCGGCACCGCCCTGTATGAGGAATCGCCTTATAACGCCGACGGTCAGCCGCTGGCTTCGACCTTCATGGACTATATCATTCCGGGTCCATGCGAGGTGCCGGATATCAGGATTGTTCACATGGAGACGCCTTCGCCATTCACGGCGCATGGCGTCAAGGGCATCGGCGAAGGCGGCGCCATCGCACCGCCGGCTGCGATCGCCAATGCAATCAATGACGCGTTGCGGCCATTGGGCGCCGAGGTCGCGACCACGCCGGTAACACCCCACCGGCTGCTTTCGGCAATCGCCGAGGCTCGGGCGAAAGCCGCTGGAGCCGTCGCGCAATGAAGCCCGTTGATTTTCGTTATAGCCGCCCGGGAACCATCCCGGAGGCGATCGAACTGCTGAACGAGGGTGCGGGTGGCGCCAAGATCATGGCCGGGGGCCAATCGCTCGGGCCAATGCTCAACCTTCGCTTGGCGCAGCCGGAGCAGATCGTCGACATCACTGCAATTCCGGCTCTGACGATGGTTACAGAGGAACGCGATGCTGTGGTCTTCGGCGCCTGCATCACCCATGCCGCGTTCGAAGATGGCCGGGTGCCGGATCCAGCCAACGGATTCCTGCGCCGGGTCGCGGGCGGCATCGCCTATCGCGCTGTACGGAACCGCGGTACGATCGGTGGCAGCCTGGTCCACGCCGACCCCGCCGCGGACTGGATCACGACGCTAACTGCGCTCGACGCGGAACTTATCGTGGCAACGGCGCAGGGCGAACGCCGCGTCGCGCTGGAAGCCTTCATGATGATGGCTTTCGGCGTTCATCTCGACGATGGTGAGTTCCTGGCCGGCATTCGGATCCGGAAGTTTTCGCCGGCTGCCCGATTTGGCTATTACAAGTTCTGCCGCAAGCGCGGTGAGTTCGCCGAGGCGATGGCAGCCGTAGTTATCGATCCCGCGCTGAACATCTACCGCGGTGTCATCGGCGCAACCCAGTCCAGGCCTCTCGTTCTCGATGATATCCGCGATCTTCTTCGCGGAGGCGGGGAGTCTTCAGCGCCGAATGGAGCGGCTCTCGCGCGCGCCCGCGATCGTGTGGCTGACCTCGGCATCGACGACGACCCGATCACGGACGCCATGCATGGCAATGCCTTTGCGCGCGCTCTGGAACAGGTGATTGCATGAACGGCCTCCGGCTCACCGTGAATGGCTTGCCGGTAGCGGAGCATGTCGAGCCGCGAACCAGCCTGGCCGATCTGCTGCGCGAAAACCTGAATCTGACAGGCACTCATCTGGGCTGCGAACAAGGTGTCTGCGGCGCCTGCACTGTGTTTGTCGATGGCGTCCCGGTGCGCTCCTGCATCAGCACCGCCGTGTCCTGCAGCGGCGCCGACGTGCGTACCATCGAGAGTTTCGACGCCGATCCGTTGATGGGCGAACTGCGCGAGGCGTTCAACAAACATCACGCCCTGCAATGTGGCTTCTGTACGCCTGGCATGCTGGTCATGGCGCGAGACATCGTCGAGCGGCTCGGAGACGCTGACGAGGAACGCATCCGGCTCGAGCTGGCAGGAAATCTTTGCCGCTGCACAGGCTACGCCGGGATCGTAAAGGCGATCCGCTCCGTCGTGCTTGCGCGCCAAGCCGCCGGCACGGCCCCCTCTCTAGGCGCTCCTCAGGGTCTTGGCCCGGCAGGCTCCGGGCACGGCCAGGTGACGGAGGCCAAGCCGCGTCAGGCAATGACGCCGCCGATTCCTGCCTCGAGTCCCAAGTCTGCCAAGCTGGGCAAGCTTGCGGCCACGGCACCCTCCGTGAAGCAATCCTTCGTCATCGAATTTCCGCCCGAGACGGTCTGGAGCCGATTCGGCGACGTGCCCGCGATGGTGCCCTGCATCCCCGGCGCCTCCCTGGTCGGCCGCACCGATGACGGAAACTTCCAGGTCAGCATGCGCGTCAAAATGGGGCCGATCGGCGCGCAATTCGCTGGCACGGCCAACCAGCAGCGGAATGACGACATGCTGACCGGCGTCATTCACGGATCGGGCCGCGACGAGCGTAGTGGCTCGCTGGCGCGAGGTGAGCTCAGCTATGCGTTGCATGAGATGAATGGCGGCGCAGCGACGCGGGTCGATCTTGAGGTCACCTACTCGTTGTCGGGCGCACTCGGCCAATTTGCCCGGGGCGGCATCGTAACCCACTTCATCGCGGCGATCACCGCGCAGTTCGCCGACAATCTGAAGCGCTCGCTGTCGCCAGAGGAAGCGCCAAATGCAACTCAGCAGCCGAGGGAACTGCGTCTTGCGGGAAGCATGGCCACAGCCCTGAAATCGTGGCTGGGCGCGACCATTCGGAAGCTGTTCTCACGCTGATCTGCGGGAGCGCGGCTGCTGCGCGTGCCGCCGGCCCGCGCAGCAGCCCATACTCCACTCCGTTCAGAACTCCGGCTTCACCACCTTGCCGTCCTTGACCTGGACGACAAAGATGTTGGCATTGTTCTGGCCGCTCTCCTGGCCTTCGGGGCCTTCCTTGAAAAACTTCACATTGCTGTTGACGCCTTTCACCTCCACCTCCCATAGGGCCTTGCGGATGGCGTCAGGCTCGGCCTTGCCGGCTTTCTGAATCGCTGCGGCGATCGTGAGGATGGCGTCGTAGCCGCGCTGGCCTTCTATGCGTCCTGCAAAGACGTAGTCCCGCTTCTCCCATTCCTCCGCGAAGCCGCGCGCGATGTCGGGGTTCGGCGCCATTTCCGGGAACCAGGGCGCAAACAGCACGGTAAAGAAGGCGCCGTCGGCGGCCGAGCCAGCATGGTCGATCGCCTGGTCCGGCGTGGAGGAGGTGGTCGTGGCGATGATGCGCTGCGGCAGCTTAAGCGCCTGAGCCTGCTTGAAGATCAGCGTGAGCTGTTCGATCTCGGTGGTTACCAGCAGGGTGTCGGCGTCCGAGGCCTTGATCTTGGCAAGCTGCGAGGAGACATCGACGGCAGTGGCGTCCATCGTCTCGCGCAATTCGGTGGGCACGCCCTGCTCGGTCAGCATGTCCGAATAGGCGTTGGTGTTGCTGAGACCCCAGTCATTGTTGACGGCCAGGAACGCGGCCTTCTTCATCCCGAACTTCTGGACGAACGGTGCGAACGAGGCGGCAAGCATCTTGCTGGTCGGGGCGATCCGGAAGACCCATGGATTGCCCGACGTGGTGATCTTGCCGGACGACGACGTCTCGACCACCATCGGAACCTCATACTCCATCAGCTTGGGCATCACCGCCAGCGTATGGGTCGAACCCCATGCTCCCATCATGGCTGGAACCTCGTCACGCACGATGAGCTTCTCGGCAACGGCGGCCGCTTCGGTCGGATTGCTCTTGTTGTCCTCGATCACCAGCTCGATCTGCTGCCCCAGGACGCCGCCGGCGGCGTTAATCTGGTCAGCGGCAATCCTGGCGCCGTTCGTCACGTAATTGCCGGACGCCGCGACCGCCCCGGTAAGGGGCTGATTCACCCCTATCTTGATGGTGTCGGCGTAACTGGTGGAACAGGACAGCGCCAGCGCCAAGGCTGATGCGGCCAATACGATGCGGTTCTTCATGCGCTCACTCCCGATGGACGAAGGCCCTCATGCGACGCCGCAAAACTGGGCATGGCTCCGCCGCTTCCGGTGAACCGTTGCGCGGCGCATCGGAGAGTGGGCTTCACAGCTCATAATTTCACAGCGCCCGCAGCGGTGATGCTGCGTAAGTAATAGGATACTTACAAGAGCGAGCTGTCAAGCGCCGGTGATGCCAGGGCTCCGCCAGTTCAGCAGGGGTGTGAAGAGTCGCATGCCGAGGCGAAGGGCCATTGACAACGTCCGTTGTAAAAGAATACTTACTTAGACAACAACGTGATCGGTGTGAGGACGCGATGACAGCCTTGCCTGTGGGGCAGCCAAAGGGCGACGATTTCATCAATTTCGAGCTGTTCAAGAACGAGCTGTTCTCGATCGCGGATGAGATGGCAGTCACGATCTGCCGGACGACATATTCCGGCGTCCTGCGTGACAACATGGATTTCTCGACCGGAATTGCTGATGCGCAGGGCAGGCTGGTTGCCCAAGGGCTCACCCTGCCGGTGCACCTCGGCTCCATCCGCACCGCTCTGGAAGCCGTGATGAACAAGTACGCCGGCGATATTGGCGATGGCGACGTGTTCATCCTGAACGACCCGTTCGAGGGCGGGATGCACCTGCCGGACATCTTCATCCTCAAGCCGATCTTTTCAGGCGGCGAGTTGATCGCCTTCGCTGCCACGACAGCGCACCACGTCGATGTCGGCGGTCATGTTCCCGGTTCGAATTCAGTCAATTCCACCGAGATCTTCCAGGAAGGCCTTCGCATCCCCCCGTTGAAACTGGTCAACGGCGGGAAGCACGACGTCGCGCTCTGGGGCCTCATCCAGTCGAATGTGCGCCTGCCCATTCAGCTATTGGGCGATCTGCGGGCACAGCTTGCTGCCTGCGAAATCGCGCAGCGCAAGGTGCTCGCTCTTACCGATCGCTACGGGCTCGGAGCGGCCCGCTCCTACATGGCCGAGATCACCGATTACACCGAGCGCCTGGCGCGGGCCGCGTTGCGCGAACTGCCCGACGGCGAGTTCGACTTCGAGGACTGGATCGACGACGACGGCATGGATGTCGGCGTGCCGATCCGGCTGTTCGTCACTGTCCGGAAGAAGGGCGAGACGGTCGAATTCGATTGGACCGGCAGCGCGCCGCAGGTGCGAGGTGCGATCAATTGCACGCTCTCGGTCACGGAAGCAGCTTCCTACACGGCGCTGCGTTCGATCCTTCCGGGCGGCATTCCCAACAATGACGGCGTCTTTCGCGTCATACGGACGATCGCGCCGAAGGGCAGCATCGCCAATGTCGCCATGCCGGGCGCCTGCGCCGCGCGAGCCCTGACCGGCTTCCGCATGGTCGACTGCGCCTTCGGCGCATTGTCGAAGATGGTTCCGGACCGGGTATTCGCAGCTTCGGACGGAGGCAATGTGGGTGTCACAGTCGCCGGTTTCGACCGCTCCGGCTCCCGCTTCGTTTATGTCGATTTCTCCTGCGGCACCTGGGGTGGCCGACCCTGGGCGGACGGGATCGACGGGATCTCCAATATTTTCGTGAACATGGCCTCGCAATCGGTCGAACAAATCGAATCCGAACACCCGATCGAGATCCTTGCCTACGAGTTCGCTCAGGATCGCTGTGGCGCAGGAAAATTTCGCGGTGGGGCGCCGTTCTATCGCGACTACCGCATCAAGGTGCCCGATGCCATTCTTCAGATCCGTGCCGACCGGCAGACGATCAGGCCCTACGGCCTCCATGGCGGCAAGGCAGGAAAACCGGGGTCAGTCAGCCTCAACCCGAACACGTCGAACGATCCGATCGGCTCGAAAGTCACGATCAATGTCAGGGAGGGCGACGAATTCCGTTATGTGCTTCCCGGCGGAGGAGGCTGGGGCGACCCGCTTCAGCGTGATCCTGTCGCCGTGTTGAAGGACGTCCGCAACGAGATCGTCAGCGCCTCCGCGGCCCGCCAGGAATATGGCGTGGTCCTGGACGAGGCCACCCTTTCTGTCGACCAGGCTGCGACCGAAAAACTGCGTGCTTCGCTTAGCGCTGAGCGCGGTAACGCGACTGAGTTCGTGAATTGGGTCAATTGATCCTCAACGACAATTTGTGGAACACAAGATGCTGGATAGACCCAAAGCAGCCGCGTGCCGTGTCGGCATCGATATTGGCGGAACCTTCACCGACCTCGTCGTCGTGAACGATCAAGGCGAAACCTTCACGAAGAAGGTCTCCTCGACTGCTGACAACTACGCCCGCGCCATTATCGAAGGCCTTGCCGGCGTCCTGGAGCCGGCCGGCCTCAGCGTCGACCGGATCAGCGAGTTTCTGCACGGCACGACCGTGGGATCGAATACCATTCTGGAGTTGAAGGGGGCACGTATCGGCCTGATCGGAACCAAGGGGTTCCGCGATATTCTGGAAATCCGCAATCTACGCATGCCCAGGCTCTATGATCTGCGCTGGGACAAGCCGGCTCCCCTCGTGGAGCGCTATCTGCGTCTTACCGTCAACGAACGCGTCGATGCCACGGGCGCCATTACCACGCCTCTGTCGCGGAGCGAGGTCGAGGCGGCGGTTCAGCGCCTGCTAGCAGAGAAGGTGGAGGGCATCGCCGTCTGCCTGCTGAACTCCTATGCCAACCCGTCGCATGAAAGGCTGATCGCCGAAGTCATCCGCGAACTGGCACCCGATCTGCCCTACAGCATCAGCTCCGACGTGCTGCCGCAGATGAAGGAATATGAAAGAACCTCGACGACGGTCGTCAACGCATACATCATGCCGATCGTCGCGTCCTATCTGAAGCATCTCGGCGACAGCCTTCGCAACGAAGGCATGAAGGCCCCGATCCTGCTGATGCAGTCCAACGGCGGTTTGACGACGGCCGAGGAGGCCTCCGAAAAGCCCGTCAACATCGTGGAATCCGGTCCGGCGGCCGGTGTCGTCGGCGCTGTGCGCCACGCGGTCAACAGCGGCCATAGCGACATCATCAGCTTCGACATGGGTGGAACCACGGCCAAGGCTTCGGTAGCCGAAAATGGTCAGTTCGTGCTTTCGCAGCAATACTCAGTAGGCGGCGGCATCATGATCTCGTCGCGCCTGCTCACCGGCGGCGGCTATCTGCTCGCCGTTCCGGCGATCGATGTGGCGGAGGTCGGCGCCGGGGGCGGATCCATCGTCTGGATCGATGCCGGCGGATCGATGCAGATCGGTCCCGAGAGCGCTGGCGCCAACCCCGGACCGGTATGCTACAACAAGGGCGGCGATCGTCCGACCGTCACCGATGCCAATGTCATCCTCGGCTACATCAATCCCGAGTACCTCGTCGGTGGCGAGCTGAAACTGGACGCCGCGCGCGCCAGGAACCACTTCGACCGCCTGCTGGCAAAGCCGCTGGGTGTCGATGTCACCACGGCCGCATATGGCGCGCGCCAGATCGCGATCTCCAACATGATCCGCGCCATCAAGGCGGTGACCTCTGAACGCGGCCGCGACCCGCGCGGCTTCACGCTGTTCGCGCTTGGCGGCAACGGCGCGCTGTTCGCCGCCGGCATGGCGAGAGAGCTCGGCATCAAGAGCATCCTGGTGCCACCTTCGGCTGGGCTGTTCTCGGCCTACGGACTGCTTCATGCCGACGTGGAGCACTATTACGGAGAGACCGTGCGCCGGCTGCTGCGCGACATCGAGCCCGATACCTGGCTGCGCAGCTGGTCTCGACTTGAGGACAAGGCGCGCGCCCAGCTGAGCCTCGACGGATTTTCGGAGGACGAAATCCACATTCGGCGCTTTGCCAACATGCGCTACAAGGGCCAGACCTTCGAGATGAACATCTCGCTTCCGGATGGTCCTTTGACCGAAGCGTCACTGGCTACCATCGAGGAGGCGTTCGGCACGGAGCATGAACGTACCTATGGACACCGCGCCTCGCTGGACGAGCCGGTTCAACTGATCAGCATCCAGATCGCTGGTCTCGCGGCACGGCCTGGCTCGGCAAAGCCTGGCAAACCGCAGGCGCATTCCGGCGATCTGCGCGCTGAGCAGCCGCCCCGCAAGGCCTATTTCGGTAGCGAGCATGGCTGGCTCGATACGGCAATAATCCCACGTTCGGCACTCACCGAGCCGCGTCGCGGACCGTGCATAGTCGAAGAATACGACACCACCTGCGTCATACCGCCGAACGCGACTGCGCGGCTCGACGCAATGAGCAACATCATCATCACGCTGGAATAGAAATCCTTGGCGCCGACCCGGAGACAGAGCATGTCCGCAGTTCCAGACGCGCAGAACTCATCTTCACCCTATCTAGCGATGCGCCGACGCCTGTCCGGCCGAGATCGCGGCCTGCGCGAGAAGGTGATGAGCCTTTCGGCGGCGGTGGCGACGATCAGCGATCACGACCACGTGGCGATTGGAGGCAACACGTTTTCACGGACCCCATTTGCACTGATCTGGGAACTGGTTCGGCAGCAGAAACGGCATCTGACTGTCTCACGCAGCATCACTTCTACAGAAGGCGACTTCCTGCTCGCAGGTGGTTGCGTCGACAAGTACATGACCAGCTGGTTCAGCCAGGGCATCATCTGGGGCCTCTCACGCGTGATGCGCGACTACGTAGAGAATGGAAAAGTTACATACGAAGAATGGAGTCATATGAGCCTCGGCATGATGTATCGGGCCGGGGCGATGGGGCTGCCGTTCATGCCGACCAGGGTGATGATGGGCTCCAGCATGCCAGCGGCCCTTGTCACGCATCTCGAGACCATGCGTTGTCCCTATACCGGCGACGAGTTGCTGCTGCTTCCAGCGCTGAACCCGAACGTCGCGCTTATTCACGTCCAGCGTGCGGATGTCTACGGCAACGCCCAGTATGACGGGCTGCCCTTCATGGATGCCGATATTGCGATGGCCGCGGATCGGGTCATCCTGACGACCGAGAAGATCGTTTCCAACGACGAGATCCGGGCGGCACCGGATCACACCAGAATTCCCTTCCTGGCCGTGGATGCTGTCGTCGAATGCCCGTTCGGCGCGGCGCCGCACGAATGCGCCGGGCTCTACGACGCCAATTACAAGCACATGAACGAATATTCTGATCGGCAGCGGACCGGAGGTGTGGAGGGCGCGCTCGGCTATATGCGCGAGCACATTTTCGAGCCGAAGGACTGGCGCTCGTTCGTCGACAAAATCGGCGTGAGCGGTCGGGCATAGGGAGGCGGCAATGAACAACATGAGCAACACGAGAGCCTACACCACGTCCGAACTCCTCTCCGTGATGTGTGGCCGCGCCATGTCCGATGGCCAGATCGTCTTCGCAGGTGTCGGCGTGCCGCTTCTCGGGGCGACGCTGGCGCAAAACCGTCATGCGCCTCATCTCACCATCCTTTTTGAGGGCGGAATTATCGGTCCGTTCATAAAACCAGGGAGGCTGCCGCCCTCCACCAATGAAATGCGAACGGCCGAAAAGGCTAACATGCTGCTGAACGTCACGGACGTCCTGTCCCTGCTGCAGCGCGGCTATGTCGATATCGGCTTTATCGGCGGGGCGCAGATCGACCAGTACGGCAACGTCAACAGCTCCTACCTCGGTGACGTCAGGCGGCCGACGACAAGGCTGCCGGGCAGCGGCGGCGGCAACGACATATCCAGCCTGGTCGAGACCATCGTGGTCATGCCGCACCAGACCAAGCGCTTCGTGGAGAACGTCGATTTCATTACCAGCCCTGGATATGTTTCCGGAGGAAAGTCCCGCGCCGAATCCGGCCTCATTGCTGGAGGGGTGCTAAAGGTCATCACTGATTTGTGTATTTTCGGGTTCCATCCCGAAACCCGGCGGCTTTCGGTCCAGTCTCTGCATCCCGGTGTGTCGCTTGACGACGTGCTGGCAAATATGAGCTTCAGGCCCGAAGTCGCTTCGAGTATCGAGACGAGCGAGCCGCCCCTGCCGGAGGAGTTGGAGTTTCTGCGCTACCTGGACCCAGAGCGGATGTATCTGCGGTAGATGAGCGGTCTATGGTTGACTCCGTCTCCGTCCATTGTGGTCTCGATGCTTAAAATCGGGACAACAATGCTCTGGATGAGCAAAGCAGTCGCAAAGCCGAGCGCGACGTTGGCAGCGTATCCGCAAAGGTAACTGTTCAAGACTGAGAGGAAAGGGGAAGTCATCTAGCCGCCCTCTCAACTGCCAGGCGCGCGGCCTTCATTTCGGCGAACGTGCGGCCTGATCCTTCCAGCACTGCCTCTTTCCCGGTGAAGGCTTGCCAGCGCTCCACCGCGACATCGACATAAACCGGGTTGAGCTCGATGGCGTGGCAGGCACGGCCGCTCATCTCGGCGGCGATGATGGTGGTGCCGGAGCCGGAGAAGGGCTCGTAGACGGCCTGCCCCGGTGAGGAGTTGTTCTCGAGCGGCCGCTTCATGCATTTCCACGGGCTTCTCGGTGCTATGGCCGGTGGAGGACTTGCGGGTGCGGGATCGCCCACACCGTGGTCTGCTTGCGGTCGCCGCACCAGTGGCCTTTCCGGCCCTTGCGCACCGCATACCAGGCCGGCTCATGCTGGAAATGATAGTCGCCGCGGCCGATGATCAGCCGGGCCTTGTCCCAGATGATTTGCAAGCGGATCACAAAGCCTGCCGCTTCCAGTCCCGCCACGAAGACCGCCGAATATTGGGCAACAACCAGACAATATGGGCACCGATCGGAATTCTCTGCAATGGGGGAGTTGATGATAGCGGTTCTGACAGAGGTGTGCTTGCTATTTCGCTTCACAGGTGCCGCTGACGCCAATCATTTGGCAGAGAATTGCGCAAGAGTAGACGTCGCGTTTGAACATCCAGGCGGGCGTTAGGTGACAGGTTTAATGCCACATGTGTGCCTCGTTCACGGCAGTCGTCTTCGCTTACGCTGCTCGCTTCAATGATTTACATGAAATAGATCATATTGTTATAACCTCTTGGGGAACATTCGTCCATAAGCCGTAAACATCACGGTCCCCTGGGAGGAGAACGATCATGAATGCAATTTCGAGACTCTGGATCGCCGCCGTCGCGACTGCGCTGTCACCGCTCGCGGCCCATGCGCAGGACGTGCAACTCACCTATCTGACCCACTGGGCGCCTGACACCGTCGCGCTGCTGGAAAAGGCCGCGGGCGCCTATAGCGCCAAGTACCCGGGCGTGGCGATTTCGGTGCGTGCCGTTCCCTTCGGCGACCTTTTGACCACGATCCGCTCTGGCGGGACCGACGGCCCGACAATTGCCAGCATCTACGATCTTTGGCTGCCCGCGCTGGTGAAGGACGGACTGGTGGCGCCGGCTCCCGAATCCGTGGCGGGGGATGTGACCGCCAACTGGCCTGCCGGCATTGCCGCAGCCGCGAGCGTAAACGGCAAGGTCTATGGCATTCCGAACGAGATCAACGTCTATGCGCTGAACTACAACAAGAAGCTGTTCGCTGAGGCCGGCATCGCGGCCCCACCGAAGACCTGGGACGAACTGAAGGACGCCGCCGCCAAGCTGACCGACGCGTCTGCCGGCCGGCAGGGATTCGGCATGATCAACTCCTGGGCCGCGGGCGTCGTTCACCCCTTCTCGTCGCTGCTCGTCTCCAACGGCGGCCAGCTGATCGCCGACGGCAAGCCGCAACTCGACAGCAAGCAGGCCCTGGAGACCTTCCAGCTCTACGCGACGATGGTCAAGGAAGGCTACTCCGTCGCCGCGATGGGCACCGCCGATGCCAACACTACAGGTCCCTTCCTCGACAATTTCGTCTCCGGCAAGACGGGCATGATCATCATGGCCAACTGGTGGGAAAGCGCGCTCAAGGGCGGTATGGGCGATGCGTTCGAGAACATCGCCACCGCGCCTATTCCGGTCGGGCCGAGCGGCGATAAGGCACGCTCCATCTCCTATTCGTGGCAGACCGTGGTGAATGCGGGCGCCGGTGAGGCGCAACAGAAGGCCGCATGGGAATTCCTCGCCTGGCTCAACGGTCCTGAATCCGGCAAGAACGGTGCTTCGGCCATGGCCGACATATTGCAGTCGATGGGCATCCTGCCGTCGCGCACCTCCGACGTCGAGGCCTACAAGGACGCGCTCGGCCGTCCGTTCCTCGAAGGCTATGTCGCCACGCTCGCCAATGCGCAGGGCTTCCCGATCGTGCTCGGCGGCCAGGAGTTCTCCGAGGCGCTGCAGCAGGTGGTCGAGCAGGTTCAGTACGGCAAGATCACCGCCGAAGAGGCGCAGGCCAACGCCCAGGCCGACGCCGCCTCGATCCTCGAGCGCGCGGCCCAGTAAGCAGGACTGGACGGCGCGTGTGTCGGCATGACGCGCGCGCCGGCCCGTCCTGACCAAACCAATGACAAGCTCCCGAACAGGCGCCACGTGGCTGATGCTGACACCGGCGGTCTCGCTGATCGCGGTGTTCATCTTTGTGCCTATCGTGCTGACGATTTGGCTGTCCTTCCATGAATGGTCGACGCAGACCGGTTTCGGAGCCGCCCGTTTCGTAGGGTTGCGCAACTATCAGGATCTGTTCGGGTCGATCTCGGTCGGCCGCGACTTCAAGCAGGCCTTCCTGAACACGGCGGTCTATACCGGCCTCTCGGTTGTCATCATCCTGCCGCTGTCGGTGATGCTCGGGCTCCTGGTCCACCAGACGCGGGTGGCCGGCGGACATGTGCTGCGCGCCGTACTCTTCTCGACCTACATGGTGCCGATGATCGCAGTGGCGCTGGTCTGGTCGAAGCTCTATTCACCGACCGAAGGGCCGATCAACCAGATCCTGTCCTGGGTCGGCATCGGGCCGCAGCTGTGGCTGTCGTCGCCCGACACTGCACTGTTCTCGATCGTGATCCTCAATGTCTGGCAGCAGGTCGGCTATTTCACCGTGCTGGTGATTGCGGGGCTGACGCAGATCCCGACTCCCCTCTACGAGGCCGCACGGATCGACGGGGCCAACCGCATCCAGGAGTTCTTCGGCGTGACGCTTCCGCTCTTGCGCCGCACGCTGCTGTTCAGCGCCGTCATCGCCGTCATCAACGCGGTGCAGGTGTTCGAGCCGGTGGCGCTGATCACGCAGGGCGGACCGGCAAACGCCACCAATGTGCTGACCTACCACATCCGCCGCGTGGGCATCGAGCGGGCGCAGGGCGGGCTCGGCTCGGCCATGGCGGTGATGCTGATGCTGTCGCTGATCGTCGTTATCGTGCTCATCTTCGCGATGGCCCGGCAGAAGGAGGAGCGCTGACATGAGCGGCGGTATCCTCTTCCGCGGTCCGCGCCCGAGCAAGGCCGACGCCCTGATCTTGCTCTTGATCATCGCGATTGCCGTGGCGGCCGCTTTCCCGCTGGTGTGGATGGTGGTGTCCAGCCTCAAGACGCCGGCCGAAAGCATGCAGACGCCGCCAGTCTGGGTACCCGCAACGCCGAACCTCTCAGCCTTTGGCGAGGTGGCTGGTGTGATCGACGCGCGGCGTTCGTTCTGGAACTCCTTCGTCATCGCCACGGCGACGACTGCCGGCATCCTCATCACCTCGCTGATGGCCGGCTACGCCTTCGCGAAATACCGATTCCGCGGCCGTGAGACGCTGTTTGCGGTCATGATCGCGACGATGTTCCTGCCGCCGATTGTGACGTTGATCCCGCTCTACCGGCTCGTCACCTATATGGGCTTCAACGCCAGCCTGATCGGGGTAATCGTCCCGAATCTGGCTAATGCGTTCGGCATCTTCCTGATGCGGCAGTTCATCGCCGTCGTGCCGGACGAACTGATCGACGCAGCCCGCGTCGACGGCGCGTCGGAGCTTCGCATCGTCTTTTCCATAGTGGCGCCCTCCGTCGTGCCGGCGATCGCGGCACTCGCGCTCTTCGCCTTCGTCTATCACTGGAATGCCTATCTGTGGCCGCTAACCGTGCTGCAGGGCAACACGGCCGAATATCCCATCGTGCTCAGCCTCGGGCGGCTGCTCTCCTACAATCGCGGCGCGATGAACACGGGGCTGGTGATGGCCGGCGCGACGCTCGCCGTGCTGCCGCCGCTGGTGCTGTTCGTGTTCCTGCAGCGTTTCTTCGTCGACAGCATTGTCAGCGCGGGGGTCAAGGGATGAGCGCGCTGGCGATCGACCTCGGCGGCACCAACCTGCGCGCGGGCCTCGTGCAAGGCGAAGCGATCGAGCCTAAGCCGCTCGGGCGCTGGAACGCGCCGGCGAACCTCGAGGAATTTCGCGCCCGCATCGATTCGCTGCTCGCCGAACATGGCGCCACCGAACTCGGCGTCGGCATTCCGGGGCTGGCGCGCGGCACCGTCTGTGCCTGGGTGCCGAACCTGCCTTTCTTGGACGGTGTCGATCTCGCAATGCTGTTCCCCGGCCTCCGCGTGGCGCTGGGCAACGACGCCCAACTCTCCCTACTGGCAGAGGCGGCCGGGGGCGCCGCATGCGAGACGTCTAACGCGATCCTGCTTGCAATCGGGACCGGAATCGGCTCCGCGGTGTTGGCGGACGGGCGCGTCCTGAGAGGCGAGGGCGGTGCCGCCGCCTCGTTTGGCTGGGCCTGCGCCGACCCCCACGATCGAGGCGACGACGCGCATGGCTGGCTGGAACGGAACGCCTCGGGCACCGCGCTCAACCGCATCGCAGCCGGCATGGGTGTAGCCGACGGCCCCGCACTCGTCGCGCTCGCCCGCAGCGGCGATCAGACAGCACGTGCTGCACTCGAACCGCCAATGGCGGCGCTGGGCGCAGCACTCGCAGGCGCCGTTGCGCTGACGGGTTCGCCTCTCGTCATCTTCGCTGGCGGGGTGGCTGACAGCCTCGACGCGCTTGCGCCCTTGATGAGACCGGCGCTTGTCCGTCAACTGCCGCCGCATCTGCGCGATATCCGGCTTGTCGCAGGGCACTTCGGCTCGCGCGCAGCCCTCGCGGGCGCGGGGCTTGCCGCACTCGGGCATTCGATCTGGCTGGAGAACAGGCCATGACGATCAATATCAGGCGTCCGGACCGCTCGCGTCCCGAACCGCTGTGGCATCAAGCCGAGCAGGCGCTACGCGCGCTGATCGCCGATGGCACATGGCCGGACGGCACCCAGCTTCCCAATGAGGGCAAGCTCGGCGAGATGCTGGGGGTGAGCCGCATTACCATCCGACACGCCCTGCGCAATATCGAGGAATCCGGCCTGCTTCTGCGGGAACACGGCCGCGGCACCTTCGTGCGGACGTCGACCGTGACGGCGGGCGTTCGTGGGCTGACCAGTTTTACCCAGGAGATGAGCGATCGCGGCCTCGTCGTAGGTTCGCGCGTGCTCGAAATGGTGGAACTGCCGGCCACGCCGGAAATGGCGAGCGCGCTGGAGATCGCCGAAGGCGAGACGGTTGTGAAGGTGCGGCGGCTGCGAGCCGGCAACAACCAGCCGATCGGCATCCAGACCGCCTTCATGCCGGCCGCACGCGTGCCGGGCTTCCTCGGCATCGGCGAGCCTGTGCCGTCGCTCTATGAAGTGCTGAAGAACCGGTTCGGTATTTCGCCGCAGGTGGCCCGCGAAATCTACCGCGTCGGAACTGTCTCCGCTGAAGACGCGGCATTGCTGGAGGTTGAGGCGGGCAGCCCCGCCTTCGTCGTGCAGCGCATCACGTCGGACGCCCGCGGGCCGTTCGAATACACCGTCTCGACCATGCGCGGCGACCGATACGAAATCCGGTCGCGGCTACAAGTGTAACCATCAAGGAAAGGCAAATTCACCATGTCATCCCTCTACATCAGCCGTCTCGTGCAACTCGCAGAACGGGCGGCGGCCGAGAACGAGGCGGCCTTCGAGCAGGCGGCCAATGCGCTGTCGGCAACTCTCCAGCAGGAGGGGCTCATCCATCTCTACGGATCGGGGCATTCGGTGCTCCCGGTGCAGGAAACTTATCCCCGCTACGGCAGCTACGTCGGCTTCAATCCGCTGACCGACCCACGCGTGATGTGGCACAACATACTCGGCGCGGGCGGCGTGCGCGAACTTCTGTGGCTTGAGCGCACCGAGCGCTATGCGGAAAAATTTCTCGACCACCAGCCGCTCAATCCCGGCGACAGCATTGTCATCTTCGGCCACAGCGGCCGCAACGCGTCGGGGATTGACGCCGCCATCTATGCGAAGAAGCGCGGCATCACGGTCGTGGCGATCACCGCCAAGGCAAATCTCGACAAGCCGGCGACGCATACCTCCGGCCTCAGACTGGCCGATGCTGCCGACATCGTCATAGACACCTGTGCACCGATCGAAGATGCCATCGTGTCTGTTGACGGCTGGTCGCGTCCGGTCGCCGGTTCCTCCACCGTGCTCGCCATGATGATGATGCACGAACTCGTCGCCCGCACGGCACAGAAGCTGGGCGAGAAGGGCATCGAACTGCCGACCTTCGCCTCGCCTACCATAGCCGGCGTCACACTGCACGACACCGATCAGATCTACGGGATCTATCGTGAGCGTATGATCAAGGCCCAGGAGAAACATCTCGGCTTTTTCAAGCAGCGCATGCGCGGCGAGTAGACATGACAAGGCGCGCGTCCACGTAAGCGCCCACCGCCGCAGTCAGAGAGGGGCCGGCATGGTAACCGGGAATGGCTTTCCTCGCGCCAGAGTCCGTAGGGGCTGAGGTCAAGAACCGCCGGGCAGACCCAACTTAGCTGTAGTGCTTGACACTCAGCCGACAGGAGCTTTCGGGTGGCAGGCCCACATGTTGCGTTGTCGACGGAGTTCGGTCGTCCCTGTGCGCCCTTATGCCATCCACGAGCTTGGTCGGATGCGCCGCATCTGCGGCCGCCTGCTTCGGAGCGTACCTGTCTGCGGTGGCGGCGTGGAAGGACTTGATGCCGCGGTAGTCTCTTCTGACGGTCCCGCTGCGTGGCTCTGGTAGCCGCCCGAACTCTGCCTCGAGATCGGCCCAGTACGATGGCGGCCAGCGGTCGGCGCCGATCAGCCAGGCGGCGGCGCGGGCATAGACGCGGCAGTCGAGGGCTTGGTTGCGTTCCCGCAGCTTCTGCCATTCCAGGCGCGAAAAGCCGCGTTTGGTTCTGACCGTCACCAGTTGCTCGCCGAGAAACTGCTTGCACCATTCGCTGTCGATCCAAGCGGGCAGATGGATGGTGCCGGCCGGATATCGTGTTGGCGGTGCGGGCCTGCAGGAAGGTGGGAGCCACCCACAGTTGGAGCCGACAGGCCCTGCTCGCGCAGCGTCTCTCCGACCGCAGATAGCGCCGCTTCTGGCACCGGCTTCAACCTCGCCCGGCTGGGGGGCGGGCGCTGCTTGGCGGGATCGGTCATCGCCGCCCGGCGCGCATCGGAGCCTGCCGCATCGATCGAGCCATCCGCAAACAGCACCAGCCGGCCGGCAATGCGCCCCTTCTGCACGGCGCCGCGCGAGACGCCGGCATGTCGCGCATAGTGCCGCTCGCTCATGCCCTGCATGGCAGCCATTACGATGCTGAACCCTGGCGCACCGCCTGCCGGCCGGTAAACCGCTGCCAGCGCTCCACCGCCACATCGCAGTAGCGCGGGTCGAGTTCCA
>NZ_JABVCF010000014.1 GCF_014595955.1 Pseudaminobacter soli (ex Zhang et al. 2022) | reverse complement strand
GGCGCTCACCGTCGCCCTACAATAAGGGGGTCAAAATTGGACGCCGATCAGGGGTCAGTTTTGCGCGCCGATTGACAGTCATCGAGGCCGGGGCACCGGCACTCTGGGTGCACGGCCATGTGCATGACAGTTGCGACTATACCGTTCACGGAACGCGAGTCGTCTCCAACCCGCGAGGATACGGCGACGAGAACAACGCCTTCGAGACGAACATGATCGTCCGATTGAAGCGGAGATGATGAACTGGAGCGATCGAGCCAGATCGGTTGCACATCATAGCCCGAGTGGATCGTGGGACTACCGCTAGGGCGTAGTCATCATCGACTGCGACCCTTCCTTTGAAGTCGGACGGGAAACCCGAGCACGATGCTGCCGGCATGCGTGGGGGCATTTTGCTGCTGGTGAACGATGGCACTATCGAGGCATTGATTCGAAACGTGTGCACTGTGCTCCCCCTGCGCCGATTGCAGCTACGCCGATCAGGACGGCGCGGATCTATCGGCATCGGGTAGAGCCGCGTCTCGATTGAGTCACATCAAAAGCGGGCGGTCACAACACTACTGCCCGGTTTGACCTAAAGACGACTTAGGTCGGCCGCCGCGTGGACCGCTTTGCGCCCCATGTCGGTCGTTCACAGCGGCGCTGTTCGTCCCCAAAAGCGGACATCGATGGGTCGACGCCTTGAGCGCAGTTGCGCAGGGGCGGCCATCAAACGCCAAAGGCTCGATTGCCCCGTTCTGAAGACTTTCCCTACCAGGAATCTGACGTTCAAACCGATCAGTCGATGGCAGTGGTCTCTTAGCGCGTGGATGGGACACGCGACATGTCCAGCACAGGAGGCAGTGACTGGGAGCGTTCTTTGCTTCGATAGCACAAGGAGGCCCATAGCGCTTGGAGGCATCTGCCCCCGGGGATTCAGCGTGGTTACACGCGCATTATGGGCGAGGTGACGGCCCTAGTGTGTCCCTGACACAGCCTCCCGGTCATTCCTCGGCGGTCCGTCTGAGGAGCCAGCGATGGATAGTAGTGACGACTTGATCATGCGCCTCGATGTGGCCAACCTGCCAACAGATGAAAATTAGAAACTATCGGATGAAGGCTGCCGTCATTGTCCTCGCGGTTCTCCTGGCCGTCACCGCGGCGCTTGCGTTGTGGCGCGCGAGCGATCGCCGGATAGAGACGCGTGTCTGGACCGGGCTCGCGGCTCGAAGCGACGATCCGGCCGGCTTCGACGCCGCCATGGTAGCGACCCTTCCCGAGCCTGCGCGACGATATTTCCTCTATACGATCGCTCCAGGCACGCCGCTGAGATCCACGGCCCACATCGAGATGACCGGCGAGATCGGGACGGGAACGAAGCAGGCGCCGGACTACCGTCCAATGCGTGCGCGTCAGCTTCTTGCAGCGCCACGAGGGTTCGTATGGCAACTCGACGCGGGGCTCATCGGCGGATCGGACGCGATGACGGTCGGCAACTCATGGACCCGCTTTTGGCTCGCGGGCATCCTACCTGTAGTCCGTGCGGGCGGTGAGTCGAACCATTTCCGCTCTGCTTTCGGGCGAGTCGTGGCCGAAGGCACGTTCTGGACCCCTGCCGCCTTTCTTCCCGGCCCAGGCATCCGATGGGACCCCGTCGACGCAGACACGGCCCGCGTCACAGTCGTCCATCACGGCCTCGAGCAGTCCGTTGAGATTACGGTCGCGTCCGACGGTCAGCCCGTACGCGTCGTCCTGTCCCGCTGGAGCAACGCGAACCCGGAAAAGGAATGGCGCCTCCAGCCCTTCGGCGGGGATCTCGCCGACTTCCGGGAATTCGGCGGTTACCGGCTGCCAACGAGGGTGGAAGGTGGAAACCTCATCGGTACCGAGGACTACTTCCCCTTCTTTAAGGCGCGCGTAAGGTCAATCAGCTTCGACGATCTCAAACCCTGAAGCGCAGGCTCTGGTCCACTGCCGCGGCCCCTCACTACGGAGCGAAGGCATGTGCCCGGCCCATTTAGATTAATCGCTTGGCGGTATCGCCGGGGTGGCCTGCACGATTCCTCATCCTGACCCGAACGTCAGAACGGTGTCCGCTTGGCCTCTCCCCGAAAGCCAGGCGCGCAGTCCGGGCTGATCGAGCACCATCGTGTGGACCTCGTCTGGCGGCAAGAGGCTGAAAGCGGTTGAAAGCGCGTCCGCGGTTGTCGCATCCGGCGCAACAACCGCCACGCTTCGATATCGGCCCGCGCCGAGTCCGGTGCGGGGATCCAGGAGATGATTGAAGCGACCGGCACGGTCGAAGCGAAAGCCGTCAGCACTCGATGTCGCCACGGCCATGTCCTCGATGTCGACCACCGCAAGTAGCTCCTGCTTGTTTCCTGCGTCCTCGACACCGACCCGCCAAGGCGTGCCGTCCGGTCGCGAGCCGATCGCCCGAATCTCGCCCATATCGATCATGCTCTTTTCAATGCCGCCGTGGCGCAGCACGTCGACCACACGGTCGGTGATGTAGCCCTGCGCAATGCCGTTGAGCGTCAGCGCCATGCCGTTGCGGCCGAAGGCGATGCGGTTCTGATCGAAGATCACCTTGTCGAAACCGACACGCGACAGCGCCTCCTCCATATCCGTTGCGGGCGGCCCAGCCGGATCGGCGTCGGGGCTGGCGAAGTGCTCCGCCAGAGCCTTCCAGAGCGGCTGCACGGTGGGGTCGAAGGCGCCACCGCTGAGTTTCCATACGTTCCGGCCTGCCTCGAGAGCGGCGACCAGATCCGGTGGCGGCGCCGCAAGCGCGCCGGTCCGATTGAGTTGCGCCAGCGCTGAATCGTGGCGATACAGACTGAAGACCTGCTCGAGCCGGGCGACTTCCGAAACCGCCTGCTTCACCAGCAGTCCGGCCTGTTCCCTGTCATGGTGGTGAACGGTCATCGTGGCGGAAGCGCCGAGTGCGGATCCGCTCCAGGTGACTGTGTGGAACTCTGGGTTTGCACGAAGTGAAGAGGGAACAAGGCCCAGTCCGGCTGCAGCGGCGGTGATCGAGATGAAGCGGCGGCGGTTCAGGGTGTGGGCCATGACACGGCTCCTATTGTAGCGAGCCAGTGGTCTGCGGTGGCATGCCGTCGTCTGCAGGAGCTTCGCCAGGTCCGAGCACGTAGGCTGGCGGGATGTCTGCGAAGCTTACCACCTGGCCGCCGTTCTTTCCGGCGAACTCTGCCGCAGCGGCCTGCGTCGAGAAAGGCACCGTCTCCGGCGCGCCCATGCCTCCGCGAATGGCGCTGGCGATGACGTAGAAGGCCTGCCGCGCCTCGACCCAATTCTCCGCCCCCGGTTTCTCCCAGCTCTCCGCCTTTGCCATGTCGGAGACGTAGATCGCGGCGATGTTCTTCGGCTCCTCCGGCAGCATGGTGAAGGCGACCGCGTCGCGGGCCGAGGAGAACCAGATCGGTTCCGGGATTTTCCCGAGAAGGATCTGCCCTTTTGGCCCTGGATGCTCCAGCACGTTCATGCCGCAATAGCGGCCGATGGCGTCCATCGTCAGCGCAAAGGGTTTTTGCGGTTGCGCCGGCCCCTCGTCGCTGCAGCCGGCGATGGCGAGCGCGAATGCCGTAGCCAAGGCCGCCAATAAGGTTCTCATAGTTCCCTCCTGGAAAACAGCAGCGCAGCCGCAGCCAGCGGCACCAACGCCCAGACGAATAGCGCGGAGATCAGGGTCGCGGGCCCGAGAGCGGCGTTCTCGGCTACACCGCCCATTCCGGAAAGCGCGCCGAGGCTTTCCGAGCCAAGGTTCAGCAGCCGGTATGCGTCCGTGGGATTGGCAAGCAGCAAAGCGCTCAGAAGCCCGCCGCCGATCGTCCGTCCCTGGTCGACGACCAGCAGCCCCAGCAGCGCCATGTCGAAGATGAGGACGAAGACGAGCCAGACGCCAATGGCGATTCCTCCGGCGGTGCCGCGCTCGCCGGCAAGCGCGCTGACCAGATAGCCGATGGCGACGAAGACCGCGCCGAGCAGGACTGACGACAGGATCATGGACGCGAAGGCGATCCAACTCGCTGTGTCGATGACGGCGCCTGTCGCGGCCAGGGCTGCCGCAGCGGCGCCGTAACCTATCAAGGTCGCGAATGCGAGAATGGCGATATGCCCGATGAACTTGCCTCCGATCACCTGCCAGCGCCCGATCGGATAGCTGAGCAGCAACAGCATGGTGCCGCGCTCCATCTCGCCGACAATCGCGTCATGCGAGATCAGCAGCGCAATCAGCGGGACCAGGAAGATGGTCAGGCTCGACAGGCTGACGATCACAACGTCGAGCGCGCTCGCGCCGACATTGCCCGCAGGCGCGCTGCCGAGAAAGGTGAGCGTCAGCGCGAGCGAGGCCAGAAGTACAGTCGTCGCCAGGACCCAGCGGTTGCGCAGGCCCTCCTGGATCTCCTTGCGCGCTATGATGAGGATGTTCTTCATCGCCCGGCCTCTCCCGCGCCAAGGAAGTGAGCGTAGAGTTCATCGAGGGTCGGTGGAACGACGTCCAGGTCGGTCACCGGGGCATCAGGGGATGCGGCGCTTCTCAGCAGCGAGATCTTCTCACCGGGTCCCGCGTCGATCTCCAGCATGTGGCCGTTGACCCGCTTCCAGGCGCCTGTGCGGCCAATCCAATCGTTCACGCTACTGTCCGCAGCGTCCGACAACCTGACGCGGATGCGTGTGGGAAGATTGGCGATGCTCCGCAGTTCCTCGATCGTGCCGTCGGCGATCTTGGCTCCGCGGTTGATGATCACCACCCGGTCGGCCTTGCCTTCGAGCTCGGTCAGAGCATGCGAGGACAGCACCACCGTGGCGCCGTCGGCGCGAAGCTCGGCGACAATCTCGTAGAAGCTTCGCCGCAGCGCCGGGTCGAGCCCGGTCGTCGGTTCATCGAGAAGGAGCACTCTTGGGCGTCCGAGGAGCGCCTGCGCCAGGCCAAGCCTTTGCCGCATGCCCTTGGAATAGGTTCCGACGCGACGATCCGCGGCATGGCCGAGGCCGACCCGTTCCAGCAGGGCGTCGATCGAATCGAGCGGTACGCGCTTCAGCCGAGCGTAGAAGGCGAGCGTTTCGCGGCCGGTCAGCGCCATATTGAAGGATACGTTCTCCGGTAGGTAGCCGAGCCTCTGCCGGGCCTCGAACTGGCCGGCGGAGGGATCCTCGCCGAGCACGCGAACCGTTCCGGAAGTCGGCCGGATCAGACCGAGCATCAGCTTGATCAGTGTCGTCTTGCCCGCGCCATTGTGGCCGACAAGCGCGATCGTCTCGCCTTCCCGGAAGACGCATGAGACGTTCGTCACGGCATGTACCTTGCCGTACGATTTCGACACGTCGGATACCTCGACCCTCTCAGCCATTATTATTCCGTTCTTGGTGGCGGGGCGGAGCCATCAGCGGGCGACTGTCGACCACGCCGCCGGGCAGGAGCGCCGGGAATTGCGACTGTGCCCAGCGGATCACCTGCACGGCCGGGCTGTTGACCAGGACCTTGGCCTGCGGGGAGGTCCAGAGCACCCGGTCGATGATGTCGTTCGGCCGGTATGGATTGTCGCCGATACCATCGTCGTTCAGGTCGAAGGCGGGATTGTCGCTCCAGTAGTTGCCGCGACCCGCGACCGACCAGTCGAGATAGCGGGTACCGACATACTTCACTTGGTTACGGTTGCGGATGAAGGCGTTGCCGGTCATGGCGTTGCCTTCGGAGCCGGCGGTGAAATGGATGCCGATAGCGCAGCCCTCGAACCAGTTGTCGGTGAACTTGTTGCGGTTCGCGTTGTAGATGAATACGCATTTCTCCGGGCCGGGCCGCATCGATCCTCGCGCGACGTTCGAGGCTTCCCCTTCCATCGGCACGCCATGCGACCCGCCCGCTTGGCCGGCACTGGTCCATCTGCCGGCCGGCAGCAGCTTCCCGCGCACCACATTGCCAGAGATCTGCGAACCATTGGCGTAGTTCAGCAGCAACCCATGGTCGCGATCTCCGTCCGAGACATTGTCGACGATGCGCAAACGACTCGAGAACATGATCGCGTAGCCGACAGTGTTGTCGTGCGAGACGTTGCCGCTGACCTCGCTGTCGTTGGTGTACATGTAATGGATGCCGAAGCGGACGTTGCGAAGCTTGTTGCCGCTGAACACGTTTCGCTTGCTGGTCTTGGTAAAGATGCCGTCCCGGCCGAAGCTGATGTCGTTGTCGACGATCCTGGCGCCGGGTGCATTCCACACCGATATGCCGTCGCCCGCCTCGCTCGTTCGGCCTTCACGCAAGCCGACGATCCGGTTGCCTTTGGCTAGCGAATCCTCGGCCCCGTGCAGATAGATCCCGACCAGATTGTCGACGAAAGTGTTCTCTTCGATCCGCGTTCCGGTCGCGGTTTGCGCCACGAAGATGCCTGAATCCATCGCGTAGAGATCCTTGCCGGATCCTCTGATCTCCACTCCACGCACGATCGCCCGCGGCGCCGTGACGGTGATCACGCTACCCTTGCCGCCCCCGACGACCACGGCTCCCGGCTCGCCTTCGAGCGTCAGGGTCTTGCCTATCGTGAGCGTACCCTGATGCTCGCCCTTGGCCAGCAGGATGACGTCGCCGGGAGACGCCTGATCGAGCACAGGCTGGAGCGGCGAGCCATCCGCAGGCTTGCGGATTGTGGCCGCCCAGGCCGGCATGGCGAGGATGGCGGCGGCAAGGGCCGCCATCCCCAGTGTCGATATGCAGCGACGATGCATCAGACGCCCTGCGGCTCAACGAACATGCGGCCCTTCATCTCCATGTGCATGGCATGGCAGAACCACGAGCAGTAATACCAATAGACGCCCGGTTTGCTGGCAGTGAAGGTCACGGAAGCGGTCGCCTGCGGCGCCACCTCCATGTTGATGCCGTAGTTGATGATCGCGAAGCCGTGGGTCAGGTCCTCGACGTCGTCAATGTTGGTCACATAGACCGTGACTTCGTTGCCCTGCTTGACGGAGAAATCCTCAAGGCTGAAGGCCGGCGCGGCCGAAGTCATGTAGACGCGGACCTTGTTGCCGTCCCGGATGACATCCGCTGCGGTCATCAGATCAATGCCGTCGGCCTGGGCTTGCTTCACCGCATCGGCGAAGAACGGATCGTCTCGGTTCCAGACGTGGACCGGGTTGATCTTGGAGCGGTGCACGATGGTCGCGTCATGCGGCTCCGCAAAGGTCGGGTTGTCGTGCACCAGAACCATCTGGTCGCCCGAGATGTCGATCAACTGGTCGTTCTCCGGCTTCAGCGGTCCGACGTTGAGGTACCGATCCTTTGAGAACTTGTTGAGCGAGATCAGCCATTTGCCATCCGCCTCCTTGGTCTGGCCCATGGAGGTGTGGTTGTGGCCGGGCTGGTAGTGGACGTCGAGCTTCTGCCGGATGGGATCGACCTGCTCGCCGGCAAAGGCCCGTTTCGCGTCTTCAATGTTCCACTTGCAGACCTGGCTGTCGATGAACAGGGTCGTGTAGGCGTTGCCCTTGCCGTCATAGGCGGTGTGCAACGGCCCGAGGCCGAGTTCCGGCTCGGCAACGACCGTGTCGCGCGGCTGGATCTTGTCATCGAACAGGTCATCGAACTTGCGCACGTCGAATACGGTGACGGTCGGCGACAGCTTGCCGTTCGCGACGACATGGATGCCGTCCGGCGCCGTGTTGATGCCGTGCGGGCTGTTCGGGACCGGCACGTAGCGCGTGTAGGGCGAGCCCTTGCGGCCATCGAGAACCGGCACGCCGTTGATCTCCTCGAAATCGCCCTTGGAGACGGCTTCCTCGATCCGCTTCAGGTTGAAGATGACGATCCAGTCCTGCTCGTTCGCCATCATCTCGGCGAGGTTCACGCCTTCCTCGGAGTTGTAGCAGGTGGCGAAGCAGTACTTGCCCTGGTAGTCGGCATCGACGTTGTCGAGATTGCCGTCGACCATGACCTGCCAAGCCACCTTCATCGTCTCGCCGTCGACGGCGGTGAAGATGGCGCGATAGGTACTCTTGTCCGCCATCGTCTTGCCGTCGTTGATCAGCGGCACGCGGTCTTCGCCGTTGCAGAAGACGTACCCGGTCTTGGGATATTTCTGCACGCGCATGCCGTGCACCGTGTGCTGGTTCGGCAGTTGGATGATCTTGTCGCACTTCATCACGTCGAGGCGGATGCGGCAGACCCGGGTGTTCGCCTTGTCGTTGGCGTAGAGATAGCGGCCGTCATAGGTGCCGTCGGTCTGCGAGGGGTGCGGATGGTGCAGGTCGCCGTTTTCGTAGATGCCGCCCCTGTTCTTCAGGAACTCGACGGTTTCCGGCAGGAGACCTTCGGTGAGCACCTTGCGGCTTTCGTTGGTCTGGCCCCAGCCGGTCGCGCTGCACCGGTTGAAGACCGGGATGCGCATCATCTCGCGCATTGACGGGCAGCCGACGACGCGGACCTCGCCGGTCTGGCCGCTGGAGAAGAAAACGTAGTACTCGTCGAGTTCGCCGGGCTTGACCTCGTATTCCTGTTCGCCCTTCTCGTCGGCTGCCGCCGGAGAAACCACACCGCCGCCGAGCGTGAACGCACCGCCTGCGCCCGTTGCGCCAGCAGCGGCCACAATCGCGCTGCTCCCGAGCAACTGGCGCCTACTCAGGCCCCTCTTCATCTCTTCCTGTGACATGTGACTCTCCTGTGCTGGCTTGCTATGTCGACGGACCGGCGACTGGCTCCGGCCGTTGGACGGGAATGCCGTTTTGGGAAATGACAGGCTTTGCCGCGGGTCCCTTGCCGCGCATGGACGGCGACGACAGTGCCTCGAACTTCTCGCGCTTCAGCCGCACCTGGATCATGTGCGGGCAGCGATGGTCGTCGTGATAGAGTTCCTGGCAATGCATGCAGTAGATGCACTCGTTGACGTTGATCTGCCCTTCGGGATGGATCGACTGCACCGGGCATTCCTTGGCGCAGCGCTGGCAGGGCGAACCGCATTCGGGCCAGCGCTTCAGCCACTCGAACATGCGGATGCGTCCGGGAATGGCGAGCGCGGCGCCCAGCGGGCAGAGATAGCGACAGTAGAAGCGCTCGATGAACAACCCCGCGACCAGAAGCGCGACCGCGAAAACCACGAAGGGCCAGTCGCGCATGAACTTCAGGATGATCGCTGTCTTGAACGGCTCCACCTCGGCGGCGACTTCCGCCATGGCCATCGAGTAGAAGGATAGTCCGAACAGGCCGAGGAAGATGATGTATTTGATCGGCCAGAGGCGCTCGTGTAGCCCGAAGGGCACCGTGATCTGTGGCACCTTCAGCCATTGCGCTACATTGTTGGTGAGTTCCTGCAGGGCCCCGAACGGGCAGAGCCAGCCGCAGAACGGACCGCGCCCCCAGAACAGCAGTCCGGCCGCCACCGCTGCCCAAAGAAGGAAGATCAGCGGGGCGGAGAGGAAAAACTCCCAGCTGAAGTCGGTGATCAGCGAATTGGTGAAGGTCAGGACGTTCACGACCGAGAGCTGCGCGTTGGCATACCAGCCCAGCCAGATCAGCGTGAAAAGGAGATAGCCACGCCGTACCCAGCCAAATAGCTTCGGGCGACGCACCAACCAGCCCTGGAAGAAGAAGATCGCCGTCAGCACCAGCAGCCCCGCCACGGTGATGACGATCGACACCGTATTCATCTTCCATATGCGCTGCCACAGCGGCTCCTCGTCGGCCGTCGGCTGGGCAGCGTTGTCGACCAGCGGCGCTTCTGACTGGGCGCTCTGCTCGTTTGGCGCGGGCTTGTGCGCGGCGGCTGCTTGCGGCGCCGGCACCTGCTTCACCGTCACATACTGGTCGGGGAGCGCGTAGCCCAGGTTGAAGGGCAGGGTCGCCTTGTCGCGCGCGCCGATGCTGCGCTGCACGAGGAGTTGTAGTTCCCAAGGCTCTGTCACGTCGAAGTCGAACTCATCGGGAACTTCGAACAGCGCGATCTCTCGCAGCCGCGGCGCACCCTCGGCCGCAAGGTCGCCAAGCCGTGTGTGATTGCGATCGCGGAAGCGTATTCCCTGGCCGTTCTGGAGGAGTTCGATACGGTCGAAAATGCCGCCCCGCACATAGCCGGAGCCCTTGAAAGAATAGGCGCCGTCGCCCGCCACCACGATGGCCTGCTGGCCGGGCTTCAGTTGTCCCCGCAGCCTTTCGTACTGCGCATCTCCGAGCAGGCTGCGGCCGATGGTCGGCACGCTTACAGGCGCGATGTAGAGCTCGATGAACTCGTCCTGCGGGTTCGGGCTCTCCGGCCGTTCCGCAGCTTTCGTCTGGCCGGCCTGCCGGAATGCCTCGCTTACCTCGCCGACGGTCAGCCGCAGACTACGCACCGAGCCGTCGCCGATCAGGCTCTGCCAGTCGCGCACCTCGCTCTTCGAAGCGTCGAGTTCTCTGGTCTCAGTCGCCGTTGGCTGCTGCGTCTCTCCCGGTGCCGCCCCTAGTCGGTTGCTGCGGATCAGCCGGACGGCGGATCGCACCACGCTATCGCCCATCACCAGGACGGTGACCGTGGCGCCGCTGACGATGTCCACTTGCGGCGGTCGCGCCGCTCCGGCGGCAACCTGTCCGAGATCTTTCCCGATGAAGGCGTTCAGTGCCGCAACGACCTTCTTTTCCGGTATGCCGATCAGCACGATCGGCTCGTGATGCTGCATCAGCTTCAGGCCGCGGAGGATGCCCTTCGGGTCGATGCCGACCAGGATATGGATGGGTTTTCCGGAATAGCCGACGGCACTGGTGAAGTCAGAGTTGAGATAGACGTAGCCGACCAGTTCGTCAGCACGGTAGACGGGCGCGATAGGGGGATCGCCCTCAATGTCACCGAAGCGGTCGGCGCCTTCGAACAGTCCGGATGGCTGGGTGTGCTGTAGAAATTCTGTGAGGCGGCCAGCTGCCAGGGCGGGGAAGGTGAACGATTGTAAGGCGATCGCCACCAAGACGATCGTCACGCAGTGGAGGATCGGATGGCCCAGATGGACGGCGGTTCTGGTGTGGCGGGCTATGCTCAAAACGCACTTCCCCTTCATCATGCGGACCGGCTTCCCGGCACCGAGTCGAGAAAGCCATCGCGCATCTAGCCTAGTTCAACTTGAGCTTACTTGCGCTAGCGCAAACAGACCTGATTTCTGATATGGCTAATGTGCGGCTCGGAGGATCCAGAGATGTCGCTCTTGAAGTCGGAACCTTTTGCGGCTGTGACATCGATGGACGAGTTGCTCGCCATCGCCTTCGCAATGGAACAGGAGGCGATCGACGGCTATTCGAAGCTAGCTGCTCACATGCGTCAGGAGAACAGACCGGACATGGTGGCGGTCTTCGAGCGGCTGGTTGGCGAGGAAAGCCAGCACCTCGGGAATGTCGTGCACTGGTCCGAGCGGGTCAGCGGCAAGCAGCCCGACCTTTCGAACCTGCGGTGGGAGCCGGCCGACACGTTCGACGACGAGGGAGCGGGAAGCATCGCGCCCGAACTGCTCAGCGCCTATCGGGCTTTTGCCATGGCCGTACGCAACGAGGAGCGCGCCTTTCTATTCTGGACCTATGTTGCCGCGCAGACGGACCAGGACAAACTCCGCGAGGCCGCCGAGCGCATGGCGCGCGAGGAACTGGGCCATTTGGCCACGCTGCGGCGGGAACGAAGACAGGCTTTCCACCATCGGCGTGCGGCGAAGCCGGCCGCCAACCCTCCGGAACTGTCGGAGCTTGAACAACGGCTGGCCGAGCACCTGGACGCGACTGCCGGGAAGGAGTCCGGACCTGAGGTATCCCGGCAGCAGGATCTGGCGCAGCAAGCGCGTGAGCGAGCCTCAGGTCTTGCCGCCAAGCCGTTCGGCCCGTCGCCCCTACTCAAGGATGGCCTCCCACCGAATGTTCTGGAACGCCCGGGACCTTTGTGCGAGTTGCTGCTGGATTGTTATCTCGATTTCGGCGAGCGTTTGCCGGATCAGGAGAGCCGAAGCAGGGCTCAGCGGTTCGCTGCGGGTGCGGTGGAATGCCGATCGTTCATCCGGGCCCTTGTGCAGTGAGGCCTTCCCAACCATGTTGGCTTGCGGCGAGGCTAGGTCACTGTGTCTGACCTAACCTGAGTCCACTCGCGCCCATGGAGACCGTGCTATGCGGTCGAGCAACGAGTTTCTCTCGAGCGTTCCTGCCGCTGCCACGAAGGATTCAGACGCGCCAGAGGTGGTCGCCTTTGTAACGCGACGCGGCTTCAGAGTGATTTTGTAAAGTCGTCGACCTCTTTTGCGGTTACAAGTTTAACGCTGGCTTCGAAACCCGATGTCGTGCCGGGCCTTGGCGATTTGAGCGTGAGCGGGCTGCCTATGCGGTCGGCAATCGTCGAGACGATCGACAGGCCGATCCCAGTGCCGCGGGCAGAAGACTCGCCTCGCTCGAACCGGTCCCCCAGGTTCGCCAGCCTCTCGGGCGGAACGACCGCTCCGTCGTTGGAGACAGTCAGCAGCCCATCCGGGTCAAGCGTCACTTCAACTGGCGACGACTGGCTGCCATGCTGGACGGCGTTCTCGACGAGGTTGCGGCACAGGATCCCGATGGCATCGGGATCGATGTCGGACATTACCGGAACTTCGGGCACCCACAAGGTCACCCTATGCGCCGGCACGCTCCTCCGCATGTCGTCGATCACGACCCGCAGCGTCGCGCGAACATCCGAGGGCCGGTCCAATCGGAGGCGCCCGCCTTCTGCCCGTGCGAACTGCATGAGCCGCTCGGCGCGCGCTGTCAGCCGCTTGAGGCTCGCCTCGATCTCGGCTCCCCGCTCAGCGGTATGCGATTCCACGGTTTCCTTCCGGATGCGCTGCGCCTGGGCAATCGCTCCGGCGAGCGGAGTCCTCAGTTCATGCGCTGTGTTGGCGGCAAGGCTGCGTTCTGCCTCGAAGGCAGCCTTGAGCCTTTCGAGCAGCGCGTTCAGGGTGACGGCCAACGGGGCGAGTTCGCTGGGCAGGTCGTCGGAGGCGACAGGCCCAAGTTCCTTCTCGCTTCGAGTTTCGAGCTGTTCCCGGAACGCCCGCAGTGGCCTTGTGCTCCTCCGCACCGCAAGTACAACGGCGACGAAGGCGGCGGGGATCACCAGAAGAATTGGCAGGCCGAGTCCTATCTGGACTTCCCTCGCAACCTTGGCCTGATGGGCGAGCGGCTCCGCCACCGTGATGCGGACGGTGCCCTGCAGCGCCTCTTCGCTATAGAGGCGATGCGTCGCGGTCCGACCGAACCCAGGACCTTCGTAAGGCGGGAAGACCGACAGGTCGGCCGCATGCGACTGGAGGAGGATCTTGCCCTTGTCGTCGCGGACGACGTAGGTGAAGAGCTCGTCGTGACTGCGGATTGCGCCGAGCCGCTGGCTGGCGGCGTCTCCGTCCTCGCGGCCGACGATATCCAGTACCGCCAAGGGAAGCAGGCGCTGCGCGGTCTCCTGGAGAGAGGAATCGAAGACCTTTTCGATCTCGTGCCGCAGCAGGACAGCCGTCGCCCAGGCCGCGCCGACCCAGATCACGAGCAGTACCGCCCCGAGTGAAAGGAGCAGCCGGCCCTGAAGGCTTCGGGGACGCCTCATGCCTGGGCCAGCCTGTAGCCGAGGCCTCGCTCGGTCTCGATGAGGCCGGTGCCGAGCTTCTTGCGCAGCCTGCTGACGTGGACCTCGATCGTGTTGCTCTCCACCTCGGCATCGAAATCGTAGAGCTTCTCCTCGAGTTGCGCCTTCGAGAGAAGCTGCCCAGGTCGGTTGAGGAACGCTTCGAGCAGGGCCCATTCACGGGCCGTCAGTTGCACGGGCTTGCCTTCCCGGCGCACGCTGCGGCGGGCGATATCGATGTCCAGCGTCCCGTGCCGGATGATGGGGTTCGGGTTTCCCGTATATCGGCGCGCCACCGAGCCGATGCGCGCCGACAGTTCGTCGAGATCGAACGGCTTCACCAAGTAGTCGTCTGCTCCAGTCGTCAGGCCGTCGATCCGGTCCGAAACCTGGTCAAGCGCAGTCAGGATGATGACGGGCGTGACGTCCCCCGCAGCCCGCAGGGCTCGAAGGAACACGATCCCTCTGCCGTCAGGCAGCATCAGGTCGAGCAGGATCAGGTCGTAGGCGGCGCCCGCCATGGCGTCCCGGGCCGCATCGATCCGCGTGACCCAGTCGACTGAGTGGCCATCGCCAGCGATCTGGTCGCGCACGGCATCGCCCAGCACGCCATCGTCCTCTACAAGCAGGATCCGCATCGTCTCTCGCCTTTCCAGACGCGCGTCGTCCTTAACGAGCCTGCCTGACAGCGGGCTGAAGCGAAATGCGAGCGAGCTTCAGGATGCCGTCAGCTTGACCTTGCAAGGTAGCCGCGAATCCGGGTGGAATGGAGTCTTGGCCCATGCGGAGCACCCTGACAATTCTCGCATGTGTCGCGGTCCTGCCTGTAGGACAGGCGCTGGCCAAAGACGAATGCTTTGTCCCCATGGCGGAATGGAAGCCGAAGGAGGCCGTCGCCGCGCTTGCGGCCCAGAAGGGCTGGACAGTTCGTCGCATCAAGATCGACGACGGCTGTTACGAGATCGACGGCACCGATGCTCAAGGCCAGCGGATCGAAGTCACCATCCATCCGTCATCCCTCGAAATCCTTGAGATCGAACAGGACGGGGCCGGTCATCGGCACCGCGACGGAGAAGGCCACCATGACGATCAATGACCCTGTCGCAGCCACGCCCGGTTCCCCCGACGCGGCCGCGCGGTCGGTGCGCGTCTGGGATCCGCTGGTCCGAGTTTTTCACTGGGGCCTGGTCGGGGCATTTGCCATCGCATGGCTCACCGCTGAGGAAATCCAGCCCGTTCACGAGTTTGCAGGGTACGCGGTTGCCGCACTCGTGGGCTTGCGGATCCTGTGGGGCCTTGTGGGCAGCCGCTATGCCCGGTTCGCAGGATTCATCCGCGGGCCCGTCCAGACACTCTCCTACATCGGCGACATGGCGAGATTCAAGGAACGGCGCTACCTCGGCCACAACCCGGCGGGCGCGGCCATGATCGTGGCGCTCCTGGTAACGCTGTCCGGAACGGCGTTCACCGGATGGCTTCTGGAAAAGCCGGACCGCGCTGCGGCCGCTGCCCAGCAACTGCAGATCGTCGCCCCCGCGTTCGCGGACGGCGGCGGCAATAGGGCGGAAGTCGGGACGCGCGGCTACGGCCACGCGAAGACCGGGGGCCCACTGAAAGAGGTGCACGAGACTCTCGCCAACCTGATGCTCGTTCTGGTGGCGGTCCATGTGGGCGGAGTGGCGCTGGCATCCTTCCGGCACAAGGAGAACCTGCCCCGCGCGATGATCACGGGCCGCAAGAGGCCACCTGCTCCCGGCGACGTCGCTTAAGCCGGCAGCCCCGGGTTCAGGCACAAGGATTCCGGCCCCGTCATTTCGGCGGGGCCTTTCGATTCCTGACGGCAAGCTGAAGCAGAAAATCCGTTCCCGTCAGGAAGGGATCAGGCGCGGCCTCCAAAAACGCAGCATCAGAAAAAGGAGATGCTGACATGAAAAGGACCTTTGCCATCCTGTTCGCGTCGACGGCGCTCGTCGCCGCGATCGGCCTGCCCGCGTGGAGCGCGATGCACGGCTCTGTCCAGTTCGAAGGATCGCGTGACGCGGCCTTGGCTGCATCGCGGGACTCCGGAGCGTCTCCAGTGCTGGTCGGCGACCATGACGATGGTGACCGCCGTCATGGGCGCAGGCTGCGTCATGGAGGCGATGACGACGACCATGATGAAGGCGATGGAGAGGATGACGACGAGTCCCGCCCCGGCAACTCGTCCGGCCCGGCTCCTGCCGGGAGCGTGGCTCCCCCGCAGAACGGCCTTTTCGGTAGCGGCGCGGCACCAAAAGTCCAGGTGAACTGAGCCCGCCGTCCCGCATCCACGCCAACCCAAGGAACAGCACAATGAGAACGATCTTCGCCGCCTTGGCGCTGACCACGGCGCTGACGCTCTCCGGCATCGCCATGGCGAAGCCGGTAACCCTGACGACGACGCTGAAGAACTATGGCGGCAACGGAGCCTACCTGGCCATCTATGTTACGGACCCGAAGGGGGCCTATGCCGGCAGCCTCTGGATGGCCGGAACCAAGTCCAAGTACTACGAGCACCTCTCAGACTGGTACCGCGCGACCGGCGGCAACACGGCCGAGATCAATGGCATCACCGGGGCGAGCGTGGGCGCTGGCCGCCAGATGGAAATCACGCTGGACCTCGCCGACGCTCTATTCGACGCCGGATACATCCTGCACATCGACGCCGCCGTCGAAGACATGCGTGACAGTCCCAACGAGATCGCGGTGCCGTTGACGGCGGGCGGCGCGAGCCAGTCCGTCCAGGGCCGCCGCTACATCGCGAACTTCAGCTACGGCATGTAAAGGGGAGCAGGAGTGATAGTCCGTGCCCTTCACCGTTGGCCGGGTCTCCTGGCTCTTGCCCTCGTGACGATGCTCGCCGTCACCGGTGCGGCGTTGTCCGTCTTCCCGGCAGCGGAACGGCTCGCCGCGCCGCAGGCGGAACAGGCGATGAGCGTCGCGGACCTCGCCATGCGCATCAAGGCAACGATCCCGGGTGTCGAGCAGATCAAGCGCTCGCCCTCCGGTCGCATCACCGCCTACTGGTTCGACGGCGGCACGCCTGGATCGGTGGTTATCGACCCTGCGACGGGAGCCGCCGTTGCTTCCGCTGATTCCAACAAAGTGGAGCGTTGGCTCACCAACCTTCATCGTTCGCTGTTCCTGGATGATGCTGGCCGCATCGCCATGGCCGCCGGAGCCGCAGCGATGCTTGTCCTCGCCGTCTCCGGCTGCATGCTGGTCGCGCGTCGCGCAGGAGGATGGAGACGCTGGTTCGCTCCGCTTCGGAGGCCTCTGGCAGGACGTGTCCATGTCGAGATCGCGCGGGGTGCCGTGCTCGGCCTCCTGCTGTCGTCGGCAACGGCCCTCTGGATGACGGCCTCGACATTCGGGTTCTTTCCCGACAAGGCGGTAGTGCCGGAACTGCCTTCCACGGTGAGCGGCGAGATGGGCGCCCGGCTGGAATCCATGCCGCTGCTGGCCGAGACGCCCGTTTCAAGTCTGCGCGAGCTGAGCTTCCCCTATCCCGGTGACCCCACTGACGTCTTTACGCTGAAGACCGACAGCGGCACCGGCTATTTGGATCAGGGGACGGGAGCGACGCTCGGCTGGTCAGACCTGAGTGGCTGGCAGCGTGTGTCAGAAATCATCTACATGCTCCACACTGGACAGGGTGCCTCTCTTCTCGGCCTGCTGCTCGGGCTCATGGCGCTCGGCGTTCCGGCCATGGGCGTGACTGGGTTGTTCATTTGGCTCGCGGGGCGCAGCGGTCGCCCAAGGATTCGCGACAATGCCGCGCCGGGCCGCGCAGAGACGGTCATCCTTGTCGGGAGCGAAGGCGGCAGCACCTGGGGCTTTGCCGCGACCTTGCACTCGGCGTTGACCCGCGCCGGGCAGCACGTCCACGCCGCGCCAATGTCGATGTTCGACCCCACCCGTTTCTCCCGCGCGCGACGGTATGTGGTGCTTGCCGCGACCTACGGTGACGGCAATGCCCCCGCCTCTGCAAAAGGCTTCCTGGATCGCCTGGCCCGGCTTCCCGCCGCGCCGGATGCGCCGCTGGCGGTACTGGGCTTCGGCGACCGGAGCTTTCCTGCCTTCTGCGCTTACGCAGAGGCGGTTGCCGTCGCGGCGGAGGGCAAGAATTGGCCGCTTCTGCTGCCATTCGACACCGTGGACCGTCAGTCGCCGCAGGAATTCGCACGCTGGAGCCGCACGCTTGGCGAGGCGCTCGGCATCGACCTGGAGCTCAACCACCAGCTCGTCCACCCCGAGACCGACGCGCTGACGCTGGTCTCGCGCCGCGACTATGGGCACGAGGTCCAGGCTCCGACCGCGATCCTGCGCTTCGCGCTGCCGCGCCTGTCCGCGTGGCAGCGCCTGACAAGACAAGGATTCGCTGGTTTCGAGGCAGGAGACCTGCTCGGCATCTTACCGGAAGGATCGCCCATGCCTCGCTTCTATTCGCTCGCCTCGGGCAGCCGCGATGGCTTCCTGGAGATCGTGGTGCGCAAGCATGTCGGCGGCATCTGCTCGGGCGAACTGATGGGGCTTGAAGCGGGTGGGACAGTTGCAGCCTTCATCCGCCGCAATCCTGCCTTCCACGCAGACCGAAACCGCGATGCCCTGATCCTGATCGGAGCAGGCACCGGCATCGGTCCGCTTGCAGGATTCATCCGCGCCAACACGTCGCGACGACCGATCCATCTGTTCTTCGGCATGCGGCATCCGGGCAGCGACTTCCTGTACCGCGAGGAACTGGAAGCCTGGTCGGCCGCAGACAGGCTCTCAAGCCTGTCCACTGCGGTCTCGCGCGGGGCAAGCCCGCGTTATGTCCAGGATGCGTTGCGGGCCGAGGCAGCCGAGGCCGCTCGGCTGATACGGGAGGGCGCGCGGGTCATGGTCTGCGGCGGGCGGCAGATGGCGGCCGGTGTCTCCGAGGTACTGACTCGGATGCTGGAACCGCAGGGCCTGTCGCCAGCCGTCTTGAAGGCGCAGGGGCGCTATGTCGAAGATGTCTACTGAACTCGCCCGCCACGCCCTCAACGGACCAACCATGGGGACACGCTGGTCCGCGCTTTTCTATGCTCCTCCCGGCTTCGACGCTGGATCTGTCCGGGCAGCCCTGCAGGCTGCCATCGATGAGGTCGACGCGCAGATGTCGATATGGAAGCCCGACAGCGACCTGATGCGCCTCAGCCGAACTCCGGCGCAGGAGTGGGTGACGCTTCCAGGACGCCTTCTCGAAGTGATCCGGCTGGGCGTAGCGATCGGCCGGGCTTCGGGCGGGGCATTCGACATCGGGATAGGTGACGCGGTGACCGCGTGGGGCTTCGGCTCCGCAAATGCCAGTTCTGAGCGCATCCGCAGCGCAATGCAGGCGCGGCGCGTGCCTGCCCACGACGCGCTCGAGTTCGATGGAGCCAGGGTCCGCAAACGCGTACCGATCACGCTCGACCTCAACGGCATCGCCAAGGGATACGGCGTGGACCGTCTCGCCGACACTCTCGGGGGCTTCGGCATCGGCGATGGGCTGGTGGGCATAGACGGCGAGATGCGCGCCATGGGCCTCAGACCCGATGGCGAGCCCTGGTCGGTTGCCGTGGAGCAACCCGATCCAGAGCGCCGCGCACCACATTCGATCCTGTCTCTGCAGGACTGCGCCGTTGCGACTTCCGGCGATTACCGTCACTGGGTGGACGTCCAGGGCCGGCGGCTCTCCCACACCATGGACCCGGCCCGGGGCGCGCCGCTGCTGAGATCTCCCGCTTCGGTCACTGTCATTGCACCAACCTGCGCGGAGGCCGATGCCTGGGCGACGGCGCTCATGGTGCTCGGCCCGGACAAGGGCGGGACACTCGCCGGCAGGCTGGGGATTGAAGCCCTGTTCCTGCATCGCGGCGAAGGGGATAGCATTCGCCGCTGCGGAATCGGTCGCCTGTTCGGAAACGGCGGCAAGGCCGCGGTTCGGCCAACAATGGACTGAGCGCGATGGAGCATTCGAACGAGGACCGGCTGAAGACGGCGCTGCTGGCGCTGGCGCTGGGCGGCCTTGTCATAGGCCTGGCCCTGTACTTTACGGGCTGGTCCCATCTTGCCCCGAGCGTGTGGTTCGCCGGCGTGGTTCCTGTCCTGGCGGCGCTGCTGGTGGAAATCCTCCGCAGTCTTTGGCGCGGCGAGGTCGGACTCGATATCGTGGCCGCGCTCTCCATGTCGGCGGCCCTGGTCTTCGGCGAAACCCTTGCGGCGGCCGTGGTCGCGGTCATGTATTCCGGCGGCACCTTCCTCGAAAGCTTTGCCGAAGGCCGCGCCCGCCGCGAGATGCACGACCTCCTCTCGCGCGTTCCACGCACTGCGACCCGGCACCGCAACGGCAGCCTGGAAGACGTCCCCCTGGACGATATTGCGCCGGGCGACCTCCTCCTGATCCGGCAGGGCGATGTCGTTCCGGTCGATGGCACCATTGCTTCCGGCTCGGCCTTCCTCGACACCTCGGCCCTGACCGGGGAATCGCTTCCGGTCCGCATCGAGGCAGGTGGCGAGGCACTGAGCGGCTCCACCAATGCGGGCGAGGCCTTCGACCTCGTTGCTGCCCGGCGGGCCAAGGAGAGCACCTACGCCGGCATCGTGCGGCTTGTGGAGGAAGCACAGCGGTCGAAGGCGCCGATGTCGCGGCTTGCCGACCGCTGGTCGCTTGGCTTCCTGGCAGTCACCGTCGGGCTCGCCTTCGTCGCCTGGTGGTTTACGGACGATCCGATCCGTGCCGTTGCCGTTCTCGTCGTGGCGACGCCTTGCCCGCTGATCCTCGCCGTTCCCGTGGCATTGGTGGCCGGGCTGTCGCGCGCGGCCCATTTTGGCGTGCTGATCAAGGGCGCGGGTCCCCTGGAGACCATGGGGCGTATCCGCACCCTGATCCTCGACAAGACCGGGACGCTGACCGAAGGGCGGCCGCAGATCGTTTCCATAGACAGCCATCTGGAGTTGGATGAGGGCGAGATCCTGCGCCTGTCTGCGGCACTCGAGCAGGCTTCGAAGCATCCCATGGCGCAGGCGATCGTCGCCGTCGCCAAGGCACGGGGAATGTCCCTTCCCCTGCCGTCAGACGTGACCGAGGTTCCCGGCGAAGGTTTGCGCGGAGAGGTGGAAGGCCGCACCATCGTCATCGGCGGACATGGATTCGTCACGGACCGGATCGGATCGGCGGCCGGGCACCCCGCGCTCGCGGCAGGGTCGGTCCTGGTGGCCGTCGCGGTCGACGGGCAGTTGGCGGGGCACCTGGTCATGGCCGACCCGCTTCGCGACGACGCGCGCGGCATGCTGGCGGACCTTCGCAGACACGGGATCGAACGGATTCTTCTTGCAACGGGCGACCGTCTGGAGGTCGCTGAAAGGGTAACGAAGGGCCTTGGGCTGGACGGCATCCGCGCTGGCCTCACCCCCGACCAGAAGGTCCTGCTGGTGCTCACAGAGCACAAGCACGGTCCGGTGATGATGGTCGGCGACGGTGTGAACGACGCGCCGGCGCTGGCGGCAGCCAACGTGGGAGTTGCCATGGGCGCCCGAGGCGCTGCTGCCTCGGCCGAGGCCGCGGACGTCGTCCTCCTGGTCGACCGCATAGATCGCCTTGGACTAGGCATCGAGATCGCTCGTGGCGCGCGCCGCATCGCGCTGGAGAGCGTCGTCGTCGGAATAGGACTGTCGGTCCTCGGCATGGTCGCCGCCGCCTTCGGATTTCTCACGCCGGTCGAGGGCGCGCTCCTTCAGGAAGCCATCGACGTAGCCGTCATCCTCAACGCCCTGCGGGCGCTTCGCATCTCCCCGGCCGGGGCGCTGCCGTCCGCGAAAGCCCCCGTCCCTATGGAATCCAGCCTCGCAGGAGGGCACCCGAAATGAGCCGTCTCTCGCATTCCGAAATCCACATGGTCCACCGGATCGGCTGGCTTCGCGCCGCCGTGCTTGGCGCGAACGACGGCATCGTCTCCACCTCGAGCCTCGTCGTCGGAGTTGCCGCGGCCGGATCGGGATCGACCGAGATCCTGATCGCCGGGCTGGCCGGCCTGGTGGCAGGCGCGATGTCGATGGCGGCCGGGGAGTATGTCTCGGTCAGTTCCCAGACTGATGCCGAGAACGCCGACCTCGCCCGCGAGAAACGCGAACTCGCCGAAACGCCGCAGGCCGAACTGCGGGAACTGACGCAGATTTACGTGGACAGAGGCCTCGACCGTGAGCTAGCGGAGCGGGTCGCGGCCCAACTGACGCAACGCAATGCCCTGAGTGCCCATGCCCGTGACGAACTCGGCATCTCCGAGACCGTCACCGCCCGCCCGGTGCAGGCTGCTATTGTCTCGGCTCTCACCTTCGCGGCGGGAGCGGTCGTCCCGGTGCTCGTGGCACTTGCATCGCCTGCAGACAAGATAAGCATCATCGTCGCCGCATCCACCCTTGTGGCGCTGGCAATTCTTGGCAGCCTCGGCGCCACGGCCGGAGGAGCCGGCGTGGTGCGCGGGGCTGCGCGCGTCACCTTCTGGGGCGCGCTTGCGATGGGCGTCACTGCCGCCGTCGGCACGATGTTCGGGGTGGACGTGGGCTAGCGGGTAGGCTGTCCGTCAGCGGTTCCCATAGCTCCCCTCGACGTGAACGTAGCCGCGAGACTCAACCTTGCGGCCACAAACGCTCTAAAGGCGCGCTCGGCTTGCCAGGACGTGAGAGAGCCTCGGCGAACCCACACAGCCTGTGTCCGCTTCGGACGGCCAGAGATCGCGGGGAAACCCTCCCGACACTCGCGCCTTGCAGTTGCACTAGGGATCTCGCCTGATCCGTCCTCCGGACGCCGCGGAAACAGTTTGGAACACGACTGCAGCTTGATCTACGTCAAGCTGGACCGGATCTGCTTTGCTAGTTTCGGTTGCATCCTGCCCTTCAGCTAAGACGGTACATGAAGAAGTCGTCACGATCAGGAAGAGCATCCGCGACTTCGTGCTCGGCGGCGCGGCGGGCGTTCTGAACGATCTTCGCCTGCCTGTGCTGCTGTCGCACTAAGGCCGATGAAGGATAATCCTCGCAGAGGGAGAAAGCAGATGTACACGCACATTCTCATTGCCATTGACGGGTCGGAACTGGCGCAAAGGGGCCTTGACCACGGCCTCTCATTGGCCAAGCTGATTGGAGGCAAGGTCACGATCCTGACCGTCAGCGAGCCTATTCCGGCCTACGCATTCGGCGGGGGGTTCGGCGGAGTCGGCGTACCGATCGACTTCGAGGCCTACAGGCAGAGCGGGAAGGAAACAGCCGAGAGGATTCTTGCCGATGCCAAGGCCTCAGCCGTCAGAGTTGGGGTTGCTGCGGAAACGGTTTACGTCGAGGAGAGGCGGCCTGCCGAGGCGATCGTGGAAACTGCAACAGAACGGGACTGCAACCTGATCGTCATGGCTTCGCATGGCCGACGCGGGTTGGGCAGACTCTTCCTCGGCAGCCAGACCATCGAGACGCTGACCTTCAGCCCAGTGCCCGTGCTCGTGGTTCGTTAAAGGGCAGGTCCGATCGTCCATTCCACTCGGCTCAGACCATGCCGAGGCTTGCATCTGAAACAGAGTCAATGTCGCCGCGCGGCGGCCCAACCAAACCAAGGTAGAAACACATGATTCTCCCGAATGAGACGACGGTCGCGGTAGTCGACGGAACGAGGTTACGCCTGTTTCGCAACAGGGGCAGGGAACCTCAGATCGATCTTGTCGAACTCCCGGCGCCTGAACTCGACGTCCAGAACCAGGGATCGGGAGGCCGGCATAGGGCTGTCGCTGCAAACCCGGACTACTCCAGGATTGTCGAAGACAATTTCGCAGCCGCAGCCGCAGGGCATCTGAACCGGATGGCGCTGGACGGGACGGTCGGGATGTTGATGGTCGTTGCGGATCCTCGAACGCTCGGTGAACTTCGGCGGCATTACCACAAAGCGCTCGAAGCGAAGATTCTAGGTGATCTCGCGAAGGATGTCGCTGGCGAGCCGATTGAGTCCATCGAGGAGGCGCTGAGAGCCGCCTGACAGCGGTCGAGATATTCCTGCACCCACCGACCGGTCTTAGCCAACCGCTTACTCTCCCTCCAATTCACGATGACCCGCTGCAGGATTTCGACCAGGTCGGTCCGGACGAGGGATTGAGACACACTCGCAGTCCCCAGCCCGCAGAGTTTCTTGCTCGAGGGGCCCCGAACCTTGTCTCTCAGCTTTGATCTATGAGGCGAGCGGTCCATCGCCACGTACCCGGCTCCGGTCCTTGACGAGAACTTGAAGCATCGAGCCCCGGTCGGATTGCTCCGTAGAACGCAGATGCCAGCCCACCCGGCGCTCATCGCTGCAGGGTGACGAGATACCGGGCCAGCGCATCGATGCGATCCTGGGTCAGCATCTCGCCGCCCACGGGGCCATATGTCCTTGCATCCTCCTCGACAAACTGCCTGCCCCAGATCGGCATTTCGCGCGTGCCATGGCTCGGCACGATCTTGCGTCCATCAATAATCTCGCGGATCTGCTCGAAGGGGAACTCGCCGCCGTACCTCTTCTTCAACAGCGTGATGTCGGCCGGTTTCGTCTTCAGAACAGTCGCGAGAGCGCCGTCACCTTTGCCGTGCAACCCATGGCATGCCGCACAAGAATTCAGGTACTCGCCTTCGCCATACGACATCGTTTCTTGGGCGGATGCCGCGGAGCCCTGCGTCGCAAGGCTGCTCAAGGCAAAAAGTACGACCAGGTTTCGGGCCATGGACTAGACTCGTCATCCCCGTCGACCGCCGTACATTCGTCTGCGGTTCCGTGCTGAAGCACATAAGTGCGCGGGTGCATCCTGATCGGTGGTTAGCCTCTGCCGGGAGCTCGTTTCATTATGCCGAACATCTGAGTGAAGCATCTTGATCTTCATCAAACGTCGGCAGAAGCACGCCTACGAACTGGCCTGCCGACGTGTCGTCCGACGTTATCACCAAAAGGAACGGCTTCTCTTTGCTCGGCACGTTCCTTGCGAAGGATTTCGTTCCCGCCCGGCGCAACAGAATGTCGGCGTGATCGAAACGGCCTCAGATCCCGTGTTGACCAGAATCAAAGACGGCTTCGGGCCGATTTGAGAGAACTTGGCTGACTCGAAGGCCCACAGGTAAAATCGGCCGGCCCGACGAAGGGGGGCCGGTCGCCCGGGAAAACCGGGCCTGCCGTTGTAGTCGATGGTACGTCTTTCATATTTTATCAGATCCAGTAACGCGGGGTTGGAGGGTTCCGGCCGCCGGTTTCCCATTTCGGACGCGTCACCATCCTGACGATTCTGGCCTTTACGAGAGGCAAACCGCCATGGTGCGCTGTTTCGAAGGAACCTGAAGGCCCGCTTCTGACAATCCAAGCCTCGAAGCTGCCAGTCGGCTTTCGGCCCATAGCTGCCAGGCAGCGTTGCGCCCATCTTGGCCGTAAAGTCAAACTTTGCGTCAGCCCGGAAGCGGACATCGCGGGTGGCTGGAGGTCGTCGTCGCACCATGGGCGCACGCCGCCAATGCCAGGCTAGGTTTGGAACCTTCCCCACGGACGCTAGGCGCGTCCATGGTCGTTGAATCATAAAGGGGCGGCATGGCCGCCCTTCGGTCTGATGATCACTGGTTCGAGTGCTTCTCGACCCAGGCAGTCATCTCCGCGATTTCCTTCTTCTGAGCCTCGATGATCATTTGCGCCATATGCCTGGACTTCTCGTCCTTGCCCATCTTGAGCTCGACCTCGGCCATGGCGATGGCGCCCTGATGGTGGGCGATCATCCCGCAGTTGAAGGCTAGGTCCGGGTCCTTGATCAGCATGGCCCGCATCATCGGGCCATCCATCTTCATCATGGCCTGCATGTTCGCCTTCTGGACTTCGTCCATGTTGTCCATCATCTGCTGCATGCCGCTCATCATCTGCGACATGTCCATGTGGCCGCCCTGTGCGGCCTCCTCGCATGCGGCGGGCAAGGTGCCCTGCTCGCCGGATGCGGAATGATCGGAGTGGCTGCTGCTGTCCTGCGCGAACGCAGGCGGCGAAAGCAGGAGGGACAGCGTGGAGAGAAAAACGAACTTCTTCATGTCTTTGCTCCGTTGATCAAACTGGGACAATTCTCAGTCAGACCAGCGGTATCGGGGGGCCGAAGCAGGGCCGGCGGCTCCCATCCGTTGTACACCGAGGAATCGCCCGGCTTCAGCCGGAGGACGGCACGCCAGGTGCTGAGACAGAGATAGTCGGCGGCCGCCAGCATCGTGCAGCTAACCAGGCAATGAAATTCCTGCTGCGAGTGCGGGTCTTTTTGATTATTCGGATGATGGTTCTCGTAAGCGTGGCTGATAATCTCCTCGCTGCACGATAGCGGCCCAGCCATGGCTATCGAGTGCGCCTCGAACGCCCCGATCGCCATCAAGGCGAACGCTATGAGCACGACTTGGCGCGAAAAAACATGGCGGCCCCGGCTTGAATGAGGTCCGACATAGGGCACTTGATCGGCAAGGCCAGAACTTGCCGCGCACAAGCCGGAGAAGGGGCCGATCGGATCCAGGACTGCGTTTGGGTCCAATGCGCTTATGCCACGAAACCCTGGGAGGATCGCCACACGTACGCCTGTCCCAGGGTCCTGTCCCTTTCACGGCCGTCCAGCAGTCGCCCGCTGACCCGGTGGCGAAGCTATAGGCCCTATGGCCGAAAGACAATAATCGGATTCCTGCACCGCCTTTGGGCTAAGTCCAGGGGCGCGGGCCAGAGCTGACTTCATCTCACGACAGATACGGGCACGGCCTCCCCGTTCGACCCCTCTCGAAGCGGAACCTGGAAGCACTTTAGCCGCGGCGCGTTGCCGAGCACGAACGCGCTGGACAGCGCCATGGCTCCGGCCGCCAGCATGGCCGACAGAGCAGGATTTCCCAACCCGGGAAGCCGACGCAGGCTACTACCCGGCGAGGGGCGCCTGAGGCTGAGGGTTCCCCGACACCATTCCGGCCGGGCGAGTGTTACGTCCGGTCGGCGCTAATCGCGCACTCAATGTCGGCCCACTCTACGTGCTTGCGGGAAAATTCTGGCAGGCGGATCATGAACTGCCTGCTTGACAATTGGGGAGCACGCCATGCGAATGCTGTTCGTCGTGATCGCCTTTGCCAGCGTCGCGCCAATCACCGCAACTCAGGCCCAAGATGTCCGACAAGGACGTGCCCTCGCGCGTGAGGTCTGTGCCTCGTGCCACGCCGTTCTCGGGGACCAGTCGCGATCACCCGTCGCAGAAGCGCCCAGCTTCAAAACGATCGCAATGACTCCAGGAATGACGGCAGCAGCGCTCAACGTGTGGCTCACCAGCCATGACCATTTCTCCATGCCGAGAATAGAGCTTTCGCGAGATGAGGTCAGGAATGTGTCTGCCTACATACTGAGCTTGAAGGACTAGGGTCTGGTAGAGTGGACGATGTATCAGGTCGCCTGCGGCTACCGTGAGTTGCGCCGAAATCCAGGCCGCTGGTCGTTCAGCTGCGTCGCAGGCCGCCGCAGCCGCAACCGGCGCTTAATTCATCAAGGATGAGGTCTGAAAGCGGCAATCCACTCCGTGATGCGGCATGGACGAGCCGCAGACGTGGACGGGCTATATTTCGTGCAGCAAATTCCGCTGCTTGCTTAGCCAACGCTTCCTTGGGCTCGATACCAACGGCATAGCAGCGGCCATCTCCCCCTATGGCATCGACGGTCCACACGTAGCGGTTGTCGGGGTCGCGTTGAAGACGCTCAACCCAAAGGCTAAGCTCGCCGAGTTCCGCGGTAGCGCAGTTGCAAATACCGCCTTTGCGGTCGTCCTCCCATTCGATCTCTTTCATGACCGAACCTCCCCGACCCATAGGAAGCTGGGTCATCTAGTGACGGGAAGTGAAAGTATCCTTCTAATGCGACATTCTCTCGGAGTCGTGGCTCCCGCGTACAACGTACCCCTGCGAACAATAACCCAGTACTGGTTGCCAGCGTTGGGTGTACAACATATTTGAGAGTTGTAAAAACATCATTATTCTCGACCAAGAAAATGACGTCCAGGCAGGCGAAAGATAAAGACGTTAAAGGCGCGTACGAATAGTCAGCGCCTCGAATGCTGCTCACGCCTCTTGCCCGCCGCGGTGACCATCCTCAAGTGCGTATTGCAGGTGATCCCATCGATCGCCCCAGCGCGAACGATTGATGAAGATCAAGATGCCAAACTCAGACCTTCGGCACTATGTTTCCATGACGACAACTCCCGCCCTTGTCGAAGTTCGGCCCCGTCCGATCCCGGTGGCCCGCGCGCCTGAAACGACGCGGCATCTGCCGAAGACACCCCTTCGCGAGGAGGAGGGCCTGGGCACCGAGGCGTTCCGGGCGTTCGACAGGATGAACGAGGCTCTGGGCGCCCGGCTGACCGGGGGGCTTTCGCCTGCCGCGCTGGCAATGGCGTTCTTCGACTGGACCATCCATCTTGCATCGGCACCGGGCAAGCGGATGGAACTTCTGGACAAGGCGGCACGGAAAAACAGCCGCTTCATGACCTACCTGGCTGCCACAAGCATTCAACGCGACCCGCCTCCCTGCATCGAGCCGCTGGAAGGGGACAACCGCTTTCTCGCCGATGGGTGGGAGAAGCAGCCCTACGCCGCATGGTCCCAGGCATTCCTGCTCACCCAGCAATGGTGGCACAACGTCACACACGAGGTACCCGGCGTAACGCCGCACCACCAGGACGTGGTGTCGTTCGCCGCACGCCAACTGCTGGATGTGTTTTCACCGTCCAACCTTCCGTTCGCCAACCCCGAGATCCTGAATCGGATCAGGGTGACCGGCGGGTCCAACTTCATGATCGGCCTGCAGAACTGGCTCGAGGACGTCACCCGGCTTGCGCAACGACAACCGCCTGCGGGAGCGGAGAATTTCCTGCCAGGCCGCGACGTGGCGATCACCCCCGGCAGGGTCGTCTTTCGGAACCACCTGATGGAGTTGATCCAGTATGCGCCGAGCGCCGAGCGCGTGCTCGCGGAGCCGGTGCTGATCGTGCCGGCCTGGATCATGAAGTACTACATACTCGACCTCTCCCCGCACAATTCTCTGGTCCGCTATCTCGTCGAGCGGGGACACACGGTGTTCTGCATCTCCTGGCGGAATCCCGCTGCCGAGGACCGTGACCTAACTTTGAACGACTATCAGCGGTCCGGGATCATGGCGGCGCTCGACGCCGTGCAGACGATTGTACCGGGACACAAGATCCACGCGACCGGCTACTGCCTTGGCGGCACACTCCTGTCGATTGCCGCAGCGGCGATGGCGCGCCGCGATGACGACCGGCTTGCCTCGGTAACGCTGTTGGCGGCGGAGACCGATTTCACGGAGCCCGGCGAGCTCGCTCTCTTCATTGACCACAGCCAGACGCAGTTCCTCGACAGCATAATGTGGAACAAGGGCTACCTTTCGGCCGATCAGATGGCCGGGGCGTTCCAGCTGCTGCGAAGCAACGATCTCATCTGGTCGCGTCTGGTCCATGACTATCTCATGGGCGAGCGCACGCCAATGACTGACCTCATGGCCTGGAACGCGGACACCACCCGCATGCCCTACAGGATGCACGCGGAGTACCTGCAGCGGCTCTACCTCGACAACGAACTCGCCGCAGGCCGCTTCATGGTCGAAGGCCGCCCGGCGGCGCTCCAGAACATCCGCGTGCCGATGTTCGTCGTCGGCACGGAACGCGACCACGTCGCGCCCTGGCGCTCGGTATTCAAGATCCACTATCTCACCGACACCGACGTCACATTCGTCCTGACGAGCGGAGGCCACAATGCCGGGATCGTCAGCGAACCCGGACATCGCGGAAGGCACTTCCGGATCGCCTACAAGCGTGCCACGGACCCGTGCGTGAGCGCCGAGGAGTGGGTACCTGCGGCCGCTTTCAAGCACGGCTCGTGGTGGGCCGACTGGGTCGCCTGGCTCACCCGGCATTCCGCGCATGAAAGGATACCACAGCCGTCGATGGGTGCCCCCGGCAGAGGCTATCCGCCGCTCGAAGATGCCCCCGGGACTTATGTGCTTCAGCGCTGAACCGAGTGAGCGCCGGCGCAATGCAGATGAACGAGACGAACCCATGGCCGGAAAGCTGGTCGTCCTCCTTGCCTTGAGCAGCCTTGCTATGGGCTCCGCGGCATTCGCCGAAGAGAAGATGTCGTATGGCGAGGGTGAGTACCTGAATTCTTGCGCGGCATGCCATGGCCTGCACGGCAAGGGCGACGGTGCGCTCGCGACGGTCTTGAAGACGAAACCTGCCGATCTCACGCTGCTGAAGAAAAAGTACGGCGGCGAGTTCCCCTATGAAGCGGCCCGCGAATTCATCGACGGGCGCAAGATCGTGCCGAGTCATGGCACCCGCGAGATGCCCATCTGGGGCAGGCAGTTCATCGAGGAGGATGCAAAGACATACGGCCCCGTGGGCGGCGAGATGCTGACGCAGGATCGCATCGATGCGCTGGCCCGGTATCTGGCTACCCTGCAGCGCTAAGGGTGCGTTGGATCCATGTGCCTCTATGAGACGATCGACAATCGACCACCTGAACGATGCGGTTTGATTCTCGTCAAAGATCGGCGCCAAGTACTTGGCGAGATCGTTGTCGATGGACATCTCGCCAATCAGATCGAAACTGAGGGACAAGGTGCGGGCCCTGTCGCGCCCGGAGCTCTACGGGCCGGCGGTTCGTGAGGTCGAGGCGCGCGAGACGCAGATGTCCTGGGTGTTCCTGACCGGCTCCCGCGTCTACAAGCTCAAAAAGCCGAACAAACGACCGTTCCTCGACTTCGGGACGATCGAAAGGCGGCGTTTCTTCTGCGAGGAGGAGCTGCGACTCAACCGTCGCCTGGCCGCCGAGACCTATCTGCGGGTGCGTCCGCTGCGACGCCTGCCCGACGGCGACTACAGCATCGGCGCTTCCGGACGCATCGTCGATTGGCTGGTGGAGATGAAGCAACTCCCGCATGAGTCCATGATGGACGAACTCATCGACGCCGGGAGGCTGAGCCAAGGCCCGGTGCTCGCGGTATCGGACCGTCTGGCAAGCTTCTATGCCCAAATTCCCGGCGAGATCTCGCAGGGTCGGCTGTACATGAGCCACCTGCTGGACGAGCAGCGGATCAACCGCGCCCTGCTGCAGCGGGCCGAGCTGGGACTGGCGCTAGAAAGCGCCGACCTTCTCGCCCGCACCGATGCCAGGCTGGAGGAGTCTTTGCCGGAGATGGAGACCCGCATCGCCGCCGGCCTGATCGTGGAAGGCCACGGCGATCTGCGCCCGGAGCATGTCTGGCTGGGCGAGCCGTTGCAGATCATCGATTGTCTGGAATTCAGCCGCCGCATGCGCATCCTCGACCCCTACGACGAGGCAAACTATCTCGGCATGGAGTGCGAGGTGATCGGCGCAGGATGGGTGCGCCAGCATCTGCTCGACGCGCTCAAGTCCCGGTTCGGGCACGAGCCTTCGGAGCGGCTGCTGTCAAGCTACGGCGCCTTCCGGGCCTTGCTGCGGGCGCGGCTCTCGATCGCGCATCTCCTCGAAAGACGGGTGCGCAGGCCCGAGAAGTGGCGTCCGCTCGCCTTGCGCTATCTGCAGCGGGCGGAGCGCGAGCTCGCTAGGTCTCGCCCTTCAGCAACTCGGAAATCGAGCCGCCCGCGTGCAGCCGTTTGACGGCTTCCGCGATCAATGGAGCTGCAGAGACGATCCGCAGCCGGTCAAGTCCGTGGTCTGCCTTGTAGCGGATTGCCGCTTCCACGCTGTCGGTCACTACGACCTGGTCCAGCGACCCATCTTCGAAGAGCGCCTGCGCACCGGATCCGAACAGGCAATGGGCGGCAAAGGCAAAGACTGCATTCGCCCCGCGCTGGCGGCATGCACGCGCGGCGCGCAACACGGTGCCGCCGGAGCTGATCATGTCGTCCACGATCACCGCCGCCGCTCCGTCCACATCGCCGGCGAAGAGCTCGCCCGTCACGATGCCTCGGCTGCGACGCTTCTCGCAGAAGGCGAAGCCCGCCGCTTCGCCTGTCTCGGCTTCGAACGTCTCCTTGAGGAGCTGGGCACGCTTGATGCCGCCCCCGTCGGGAGAGACGATCGAGACGGGGAGGCCGCCCGCGAGTTCGCTGATGAGCGGGACGAATATCCCGCGGGTGTCGAGATGGATGCTTTCGCAGCGGAATGCATTCTGGAACGCCGAAAGATTGTGGACGTCGAGGGTCACGATGCGGCTGGTGCCCACCGCCTCGAAGAGCTGGGCCACGTAGCGCGTCGTCACCGGGTCCCGAGCCTTGGTCTGACGATCCTTGCGGGAATAGGCCAGGTAGGGAGCGATCGCCGTCACGCAGGCGGCTCCGTTCTCGCGGCAGGCGGCAATGAAGAAGAGGAGACGGCAGAGCCTGTCATTCGCCGATGCATCGGACCCGCCTGCGAGGCTGAGCAGCACATGGACATCGGCCCCCCGTATGCTGACCATAGGCCTCGATTTGTGCTCCCCGTCTTCGAAGGCACGCTCCTCGCAGGGCGAGAGTTCGATCCCGAGGCAGCGCGCGACCGCCGATCCCAGCACCTCTGAGCCGGCGAGTGCAAACAGATGTAAAGGTCTGTCACCCTTGGTCACGGGAGATAACGCCTCCTTCGTAACGGAGCAGCGGCCACCTGCAGGTGAGTTCGCGGACTATGCCGGTGAGCCGCAACAGCGGACTGGGAAATCCTATCGGCAGGTGACGAGATCCGTGTGCCCGAATCCTTTGGAATAGTCGAGAACCGAGATGACCGTGGGGATCACCCGGAAGATCCGGATATCGTCCGGCCCCGGCATGGGCAGTGGCGGCGCACTGTACTCAGGGTACTTGAGCGGCAGCATGCGCAGGACCTTCTCCGCTTCTGCCCGGTCCGTCACGGGCGTGGCGCGCGCCGCCATGGACAGCCCTGTGATCGCCATCAGGTCGGGCGTGTCGTGGTCGATCGTCAGCGACACGCGGTCGTCCCGCGCCAGGTTCGCGGCCTTCTGGCTGTCCGGGCCGCACAGGAAATACAGGGCGAGCCCCTCGTTCACATAGCCGACAGTCGTCGTCTGTGGCCATCCATCCGGCCGAACCGTCGCGATGCTCATGATGCGATGCTGGTCAAGAAGATTGAGGATCTTCTCGGTCGTCTCCTCGTCCATCTTACGTCTCCTTCGTTGAAGCCTAAAAAGGACAGTTTCGGCGCGAGGTGTGTGAGTAAGGCGAAATCCACATCACTCCTTGTGCCCATCGCCATCCGCGGACTTCCGGCACGTCCTGCCCGTGCGCCCGGGGGGCCACGTGATCGGCCATGGTCATGCCTGCCGATGCTGATGCAGTCGGCCGCCCTGTTCCCGGACCACATGTGCGCGCAAGAAAAACCAGTGCTTCACCTGCTCGGCCACGACCAGATAGAACGCGGTGACTGCGGCCAGCGTCAGCAGCACGTGCGCCGGAACCGGCACGAATCCGAACCAGGCGCCGAGCGGGGTGAACGGCAACGCGAGCGCCAGGGCGACGATTCCCAGCGAGCTTGCCGCGAGCGCAGGGTGCGGCCGGCTGAGCCACGGTCGCGCGCTCGTGCGGATGACGAAGATCACCAGCACCTGCGTCGCGAGAGATTCTACGAACCACCCGGTCTGGAAGAGCGCCTCGCTTGCGTTGAAGACCCACAGCAGGAGCGCGAAGGTGGCGAAGTCGAAGAGCGAGCTTACAGGCCCGAGCACAAGCATGAAGTTTTGTATGAAGTTCATGTCCCAGTGACGCGGCTTGGAGATCATGTCGTCGTCCACCCTGTCGAGCGGGATGGCGATCTCCGAAGTGTCGTAGAGCAGGTTGTTGAGCAGGATCTGCACGGGCTGCATGGGAAGGAACGGCAGGACGAGCACCGCGCCAGCCATCGAAAACATGTTGCCGAAGTTCGAGCTCGTGCCCATCATCACATATTTCATGATGTTGGCGAAGGTGCGCCTGCCCTCGCGAACGCCGCCCGCCACCACGCCCAGATCGTGCTTCAGCAGGATCATGGCCGCCGCTTCGCGGGCGACGTCGACCGCGCCTTCGACCGAGAGCCCGACATCGGCCGCCCGAAGCGAAGGCGCGTCGTTGATCCCGTCCCCGAGATAACCGACGACATTCCCCCTCCGGCGAAGCTCAGCGATGACGCGCGCCTTCTGTGGCGGAGTCACACGGCAGAACAGGGTCGTTCCGGCGAGCCGCGCAGAGAGCGCCTCATCGCTCAGTTTCGCGAGATCAGGCCCGTTGAGGATGCTGCCCATCGGAATTCCGAGCGACTCGCAGACGTGCCTGGTGACCCTCTCATTGTCGCCGGTCACGATCTTCACCGCCACGCCAAGGGCGTACAGCGCCTCCAAGGCCGCCCGGGCGCTCTCCTTCGGCGGATCGAGGAAAACGGCAAAGCCCGCGAAGGTCAGTTCGCTTTCATCGGCAATGCCCGCGTGGTCCCGGGAGACTTCGACTTCCCGCCACGCCACGCCGAGAACCCGGAACCCTTCGTCGCCAAGCTGCCGCAGCGTGGCGAGAGCAGTCGTCCGGGCCGTTTCATCCAGCGGTCTCGTGGCATCGCCCCCAGCCAAGGCGTAGCTCGAGGAATGCCCGATGACATCTTCGGGCGCGCCTTTGACGATCAGGAACCGGCGGCCGTCGCGCTCCGCAAGGACCGAGACCCGCCGCCGCTCGAAATCGAACGGCACTTCGTCGATCTTCCGCCAGGCGGCAAGATCGATCGGGGCCGAGGCCAGGATAGCGTCGTCGAGCGGACTCTTCAGTCCGGTCTCGAACCCGGCATTGACATAGGCCCACTGGAGAACGTCGCCGCTCTCGTTGCCTGCGATGTCGACCCGGCGGACGAGCTTGATACGGGATTCGGTTAACGTCCCAGTCTTGTCGCTGCAAAGGACGTCCATCGCGCCCAAGTCCTGGATGGCGGACAGCCGCTTCACGATAACCTGCTTGTTGGCCATGCGGATCGCGCCGCGCGCGAGCGTCACCGACACGACCATCGGCAGAAGCTCGGGGGTCAGCCCGACCGCCAGCGCAAGGGCGAAGAGGAAGGATTCCATCAGCGGCCGATGGAAGAGCAGGTTCACGAGCAGCACGAACAGCACGAGGAGCACCGTTAGCCGCACGATCAGCATCCCGAAGCTTCGGATCCCGAGCGTGAAGGCCGTCGGCGACGGCTCCCTGTTCAGCGCGCCGGCGATAGCGCCCAGGCGGGTGGCCCGGCCCGTCGCCACCACCAGGGCGCGGGCCGTGCCGCTGACCACGGAGCTGCCCATGAACACGCCGTTCTCCAGCGTCGAGGTGCTCGTTAGGGTGTCAGGCGCATCGCCAGCATCCTTCTCGACCGGGAAGGATTCGCCTGTCAGCAGCGCCTCGTTCACGAAAAGATCGCGGGCCTCGACAAGGCGGCAGTCGGCCGGCACGAGGTTGCCGGCCGCGAGCAGGACGATGTCACCGGTCACAAGGTCCGCCGCAGGCACCTCCTTGGTCTGCCCCTGCCGCACCACCCGGACTGATAGCGCTACGCGCTGGCGAAGCGCGTCGGCGGCTTTCTCTGCCCTGTGCTCCTGAACGAAGTCGATCAGGACGGACAGAAAGACAATCGTCGCAATGATCAGGAAGCTCGCCCGCTCGTTGGTGAGTGCGGCGGTGAGGGCGGCGAACAGCAAAACGAGGACGAGCGGGTTGCCGAAGCGTCTCAGAAAGGCGAACAGCAGATGCTGCCGCCGTGGTTCTTCGAGCAAGTTCGGGCCTTGACTGACGAGACGGCGGGCCGCCTCGTCAGCGGACAATCCATCCGGAGAAGACCGAAAATCGACGAGGAGCTCGGAGAGCGGACGGAACCACGGGTCCGGCGCACATGAGGCCCTCAGCTTGGCCCCATCCGGCCTGGCGTGATCATCCCGATCGTCAGGAGGGTCGGTCTGATCTCGCCGGAGCGAGGAAACCGCAGGATTGGCACGATGGGCGGAGTCCCAGCCGCAGAGTGCTGGCGGGTCAGCGGCACCCATGAACAGTCCCTACGCCGAATGCAGAAATCGGGCACATGTCGCTGTGGCCCTTGCAAGTATGACATGCCCGAACCTCGGATATTCACGGATGCCCGTCCTTGCGCCGGATCAAACCGAGCCGGCCTTGGCAGAGATCCTGGCCCTATGGCTGCAGCGTCTTGATGTAAGCGATGATCTCGCCAATCTGCTCGGGCGTGGCCTGGAACTCCGGCATCTCCGGGTGGCCAGTGAAGATTCCTTCGGCCAGGGCTTCCTCCAGCGCCTCGATGGGATAGCGTTTGGACAGCGTCCGGAACGGCAGCGCTTGCGGGTGCGGGCTCTTATCCGCGGGGCCGATGGCGTGGCAGCGGCCACAGTTGGCTTCGACCAGTGCCTTGCCGTTTGCGACACCGGCGGCATCTGGCGCCTCGCCTGCCATCCCAACCCCAAGGGTCCCGCAGAGCACGCAAGCCGCTATTGCTGACGCAGCCGAGTTTCTCATCGTGCTTGCCCAATTGGAGGGAATGCAATCGATAGTAGCGGCACAGGCCTCGTCCCGCTTGACTCAAGTCAATCTGCCGCCGCGTTACCATCGGCCGGGTGAGCACGCTGACGCGCACCAGCCTTTGACGCGCATCAAGGCGAAGAAGACCCTTTCGTGCTGTCGCTTGGACCTGACACCCAGGGAGCGTTTGATGACCTACAGGACGATCCTCGTTCAACTCGACGTGGAGTCCCCGGTAACGCCGCGGCTGATGTTCGGGATGGTTCTCGCGGACCGTTTCGAAGCCGATATCATCGCTTTCGCCGCTGCTGAGGTCCCATTCGTCGTGTCAGACGAAGATGGGATGGGCGCCGGGGAACTGTTGCAACAAAAGACGGAACAGATCGGCGAGCGCCTGAAGGCGATGAGGGAAGAGTTCCTGGGCGTGGTTGGGGACAGCGAGCGTTTCGCCTGGCGAGGCGAGGTCGGAAACCCTGCCAACCTGGTGGCCCTGAATGCGCGCGCGGCAGATCTGATTGTGACCGGCAACCCGAACCCCGATCTTGGACCGGGCCGTCATGCCACGATCGATCCCAGTTCCTTGATCCTCTCCGCCGGACGCCCGGTGCTGTTCGCCGCAGACGATCTTCGGCCGGTCCAAGCAAAGCGAGTCTTGCTCGCATGGAAGGATACCCGGGAGGCGCGGCGTGCCGTGGCCGACTCCATGCCGTTCCTGACGGAGGCGGAGGAAGTCGTGGTAACGACGATCGTGCAAGGGGACCAGAAGGCCGAACGGGATAATGCGGCCGATGTTGTGCGCTTCCTCATGCGGCATGGAGCAAAGGCAAGAGCTGACATCCTGGGGACAGGCACGACCGAAGTCGAGGATGCGCTCTCGCGCATAGCGCAGTCCGTAGGCGCAGACCTGATCGTCTCGGGTGCCTACGGCCACAGCCGGCTTCGACAATGGGTCTTCGGAGGAGTCACGCGGTCGCTGCTGTCCGACGGCTCGCTGCACAGATTGATGTCGAACTGATCCAGCGAGAACTAGAAAATACACGACGGCAAGCCTGCGCATTCACCTTACCGTGGAGTCCGGCGGCAGCGGGTGGAGGAAGCGGGGGGCGGCTCGGTGCAGACCGATGAGCGGCGGGCAAGCTGTTGACCTACCCTGTTGACCTACCGCAAGGGCACGTTGCTTTGTTGATGGTATCGAAGCTGACTTCCCTCAGATCGAGGAGGACAGTGATGATCCATCCCGTCACCATTGCCGATGCCGTCGCTGACTTTCTGGAGGGCGCCTGCCCGGGGCAACTACTTTCGCTGGCGCGGGCGGTAAATCAGATCCGGAGCATATTCCCGCAGTGTCATCTCACCGACGTGGAACTTGCCGAAGTCGTCGCCATCCGTGCCATGGAAATGGGTTTCGTTTCCGTCATGTTCGATCTGAGCAGAACGCAACGACGAGGAAACGGCGGCAGTTCAGCCTCCGAGGGCCGCCTTGACGCAGGTGAAGGATAGCTTCTTGGAGTGAGGGACATCATGTACACGCACATTCTCATCGCTATGGACGGGTCGGAGCTAGCGCAAAGGGGACTTGATCATGGTCTCTCCCCAGCCAGGCTGATTGGAGCCAAGGTTGCGATCCTGACCGTGAGCGAGCCCATTCCGACTTACGCACTTGCAGGTGGGCTCGGCGGAGCCGGGATTCCGATTGATTTCGAGGCCTACAGGCAGAGCGGCAGGGAAACAGGCGAGAGGATTCTTGCAACGGCGAAGGCCGCCGCCGACATGGCCGGTGTTGCCGCGGAAACCATTTACGTCGAGGAGAGGCGACCTGCGGAGGCGATCGTTGATACTGCAACCGAACGGGGTTGCAACCTGATCGTCATGGCGTCGCATGGACGACGCGGATTGGGGAGGCTCTTCCTCGGCAGCCAGACAATCGAAACCTTGACCTACAGCAAGGTGCCCGTGCTCGTGGTTCGTTAGAGTTCCGAAACGGCAATCGAAGTTTGGGATACTGAGGCAACTGATTCTCGGCTCCAGGCGGCCGCCTTGGTGCCCAGTTCGAAGGATGGCGCAAAACGAGCTGGTAAACACTGCTTCTGCCTGAACGACATCCAGGGAGGTCAACATGAAGCTTTATCGCGGGGCGATGGTTCTGGGCTTTGTGGTTGTTGGTCTGACTTGGTCTTCCCTCGCAGACGCGGAACAGCACCAGCACAGCACAGGGCCAGCCGAGACCGAGGCAGCGAATGAGCGGCCGGCGGCTCCCGCCTCCGGGGAAAGCCCCGCCAAATCTGACACCAACCCGGCCGAGTCCGCAGTGCAAATGAGTTCGCATGCGCCGGTGGTATTCACCTTGCGCACCGGACATCGCTAGATAGACGAGGTGGGCTTCCCTCGGGGAGCAGTCGACCTGCGGGATTTCCCCCAGCCTCTCGTGCATGTGAACGACATGCAGGCGCTGGATTTCGTGACGGGGCTGATTGATCCTGATCCGTCGGTACGGAATTCCTTCAATCCGTCACTCGCGGACGACCTTCGGGTCATGTCCCGAGGCGAACTGTTCGATATGGCGATGTCGATCTGCTGCGCTCTTGTCGCCGACCCGCAGAGGTGCACTACGAGCCTGTGGAGGCCAGCCAACAAGGATGAGTATGCTCGGTTCTCTCCCGAGGTGCTCTCGAGAGTTGGCCGCGCGCTTCTTGATTGGCCCGGCGCCTTTCATCGTCTTGCAGAGACCGTTCGCGGAAGTTCCGAAGCACGTTCGGGGCACTTCGGAATTCGCAAGGAGCTTGGGCCGCTTCTGGCGATCACGCAGGACGGGAGTATTCCGTCGATCGCGCGGCAACTCATCAGGCGAAAACTCGATGACAACATGGTTATGACGGCTGACGGCACGCACCGGATACGAAGAACCGAGAATCGCCACCGCTCGGACTTGTTGACGCAACGCGACGCGGCCGAGATCCTGAACTGCACCCGCCGGCTGGTAGCGAAGCTCAGCCGCCACCCCGACGTCCGCACGCTTCGCGCTGAGAACACGATCAAGGGGCCGAAACTCCTGGATCGCGGGCAGATCGAATGCATCGCGGCGCTGAAACCGACCCTGGTGCCATCGCAGGCAGTAGCCGTCCAACTCGGTATCCCACGGGCAGCGCTCGCGGAGCTCTCGGAGCGCAGACTGCTCCTGAGGGAGACGGGTCCCGTCACCGTGCTTCTCATGGGGAACGACTACTATCATGGCTCATCAGTCGAGGCTCTGATCGCCAATGTCGAGAGGCTCGTCCGCACTGACGAGCCGCCCGCTGCGTTTGTCAGAATAACCAAAGGGATTAATCGCATTCCCGAGGCGCCGCTCTGCTTCTGGGCGACGAGAGGATATTGAATAGTAGGATCCCCGTCTGGAGGATCGAGGGGAGGCTATCGGCTCTCATGACCTCGTTGGCCGTTTCCGACATGGCGGTGCTTACTGCGCTGCTTCCGTCCGGTGACGATACCCCCCTCAGTGATGTCAGGCTCACTCAGGGCGAAGCCGCGCGCCTGCTGGGCACCACGCCTCACAACGTCAATGCCCTGGTCGCGGCTCGGCTTCTGCCCAGGACAATCAGGGCAGCGGACATCATGGAGTTCACAGCCAGTTTCGCGTTGACCACCGACCTTTTGGACCTGCTGCGCGAAAGGAATGTTGTCGTGTCTTCAAAGCATTTGTCGCAGGCGCTGAGGCAGGCAGGTGTCGAACCGCACGTCCGCCTCAAGCATGGCGACAAACTTGTCTGGTGTGTGGGGGAGCGTGCAGCGTTTATCGATCGCGCCACCTGTCTCCTGTCCGGCTAGTGTGTTCCGGCGATCCAACCGGGCCCTAACACTGAGTCTTTGGCTTCATGTTCGTCGGCGGGGCGTAATGGCATCGATCGGGGTCATCCATCCTTCGATGCACACCGTACAGCAGATTCAGGCCGGGCGCTCGTCGTCGTAAGTGACCCTTGCGGCATCTGTCTTGAATGCCCAAACACGCGATTCGTCTGGCTCGACGAATCCTTCTACGCATCCGGATTTGAATCTTTACCAGCATCCGAAACCGAATCTTTCGCCGCATCCGGAATACGTCCGCGCGGCCGACCGAGGCCCAAGGAAACCGGCGGGCTCGAAGGCTTATCCGAGAGACTAGCTACACGATCGGCAACCCCTCGAGACGCGCATTGGTACGCGCATCCACGTTGGTCATCCCAGGCGCAGGCCGTCCGCAATCGGAGAGAATTTGCAACGCGTTCCGCGGTCAGTAATCGCCAACGTGATTCAAGAATTTTCCGAGAGTGACTCAGAAATATTCGCCGCATTCAATGAAGTCAAATGGTTGGCTGACTCAGGAAAAATTCATCTGGCCAATTATTATTACCAATGTTTTGCAAGATGGTTAGCCACTATGGTTAGCCCAGACCAGTCGCGTGACCTTGTCCATGCCCTGGTCAGGCAGGCGCATTTTTGGCTCGCTTCGCGCAAATAGGGCTCCGCGACCTCGATATCGGCTGCGGTGACGGTGGCACGCGCCCGGAGGAGTTCGCCCTTGGCGATCGCCTCCCGGATCAGCGGCACGGCCGAGCCGCCTTTGCCCGGCATATGGCACTTCGCACCGCGGAGCGATCCTGACATGCCGATACAGAAAGGGCGGCGAAAGGATGAGCTTCCCTTCGCCGCCTCCGCTTAGATGAGCTTACGGGGTCTGTGGCCCGCGCCTTACGCAACCCTTCTTTCTCTTTCTAAAACTCCTTCAACTCAGAACCGCCTCAGGCCGGGGCCGAAAGCAACCCTTTGTGCACTGTTGCGAACTCGTCGATGGCGGCGACAAACTGATCCGCGTGCTCGTCGGTGATGACCAGCGAGAGATTGATCATGCCTCGTCGCGCGCAATAAAATCCCTTCTCCAGCATCTCGAAGAAGAAGAGATCGCGGATTTCGGGGCGGCCGCGCTTGGTATCTTCCACATTCTCGACGCTCGCGGTCGTCGGATGAATGTTCATCATGGAGCCGCGCCCGGTGAAACTGATCGCAAGGTTGCGTTCGGCGAACAGCGCATTCAGCCGCCCGCGCAGCCTTTCCCCGCGCAGGTTCAGTTCTGCCACGGCCGCCGGCGTATAAATCTGGGTCATGGCCGCGAGCCCGGCAGACATGGTCAGCACGTTGTTGTTGAACGTGCCCGCATGCGGCAATGCGTCGGGCTGCCTAGGATCAAGATGTCTCATGATCTTTTCCGTGCCACCGAAGGCACCAAAGCTCATGCCGCCCCCGACATATTTGCCGAGTGTCGTCATATCAGGGGTGATGCCGACTTCTCCCTGGAGACCTCCGACACCCAGGCGCGAGGTCATGACCTCATCGAATATCATGGTGATGCCGTGCTGCGCCGTTACCTCGCGAAGCATGGACAGGAAATCGGCGGAAGCCGGAATGCAGCCCGCGCCGCCCTGCATGGGCTCCAGAATGACCACGCCGAGGGCCAGGGCGTTGTCCTCGATCAGTTGTCTTGTCCCGGCAACATCGTTGTAACGGCCAAGAATGAAGTCGAACGGGGCGTTGATCCTGTTGTGGCCGCTGTGGAAGGTGAACACGCCGCCATGATACCCGCCGTTGAAGACCAGGACCTTGCGTCGCTTGTTGATGGCGAGCGCGGTGCTGATCGCCATCAGATTGGCTTCCGTGCCCGAGTTGGTGAAACGGATCAGGTCGATCGACTTGAAACGCCGGCACAAAACTTCGGCGAACTCGGCTTCGATGAGCCCATGGCCGCCGAAATTGAGTCCATTGTCCAGCGCACGATTGAGCGCCTCACGAATGACGGGATGGGAATGGCCATAGAGCCCGGCTGTGAACTCGCCCAAGAGATCGAGATATTTGTGGCCGTCTGCATCCCAGACATAAGGGCCATCGCCGCGCGCGATGGCGAGCGGGAACGGAGCGTAGAAGAGGCTTGTGCGCGTGTTGCCGCCCGGCATTGAACGCGTCGCCTTTTCATGCGCGTCTGCGCTTTTGGGATTCCGCTTCAGAAAGCGAGACCTGGCCTCCTCGAGTGCGGAATCGAGTTGGAAATTGCTGATGTTGCCGGACATTGTGCTGCCTGCTTCGCCTCATTCGAGATGTGGATTTTCGTGTACTTGGAATACAGCCGGGGAGGAATTGGCCGGCTGCATAGTCATTTGAACATTTCGTCTTCTATGACGTAATTCATCGCGGATTCGATGTCTTCATAAATGGCCAGCTTGGCGGCCGGCCCGTCTCTTCGTTGAACGGCCTCGAGGATGCGCGCGTGAATATCATTGCCGCGCCAAGTCGAGGCTCGTTGGTGCAGGATATGCAGGAAAGGTCCGGTACGAACCCAGAGCGATTCGATGATGTTGGTCAGGGTCTGGGATTTGGCGGACTCGTAGATGGTGAAATGGAAGTTGCGGTTGATGGCCAGGTACTGCCCGGAATACTCATCCGTGTAGGGCTTTTCCGACAGCTCGCACATGTCGCGGTGCATGCGGGCCAGTTCGGCTATCGCCTCGTCTGAGATGGTCGGAACGCCAGCTTCGGTGGCGGAAGCCTCGATAAGCAATCGGGCGCGGATCAAATCACGATAGCGCGGGGCGTCGAGAAGTGGCACCCGCAAGCGACGGTTTTCCAGGAGTTCGAGCGCTCCGATCTCCACAAGCCTGCCGACGGCCTCGCGCACAGGCATGGTGCTCGTGCCCAGCGCGTCGGCGACGGAGCGCAAAGAGAAGCGCTGGCCGGGCGCGAAAGCGCCCGAGGATATGGCCTTATAGAGCGCGTTGTAGATCTGGTCCTGGAGGGGCCGGCGCGTCACGCTGGCAAGCCCGGCCAAGACGGAGGGAACTTGCCGCGACTGCAAGCTTGCGAAGGCCGGCTCACCGGAAGCTGCGGCCGTGCGCTCCTCGACTGAACCCCGCGTCAGTTTCGGCCCCACCCAGACTCCTCACGCTCATATCGGTTAATGTGATCACACATTACATCGCTCCGACATTTAGCGCAATCCATAAGTCTTACATCGGTCGGCAAGAGGCCGGATGACGACAAATGGTATTAAATTTCGAGGGTTATGAGTCTTCGGGTGGGACGCCGCCGCCGTCACCGAAATCGCTGTAACGAACTATGTTGTGTTTCAACACATTTTGTGATTGTGAATACCGCGTTACGAAGGTGCCTGGCACGCCTCTTCCAGGAGGCCGTCCTCGCAAGGATCCGGGATGCCTCGGGACTTCGGAGCATGGCAGGTCAAAACACTGGGAGGTCTGAGGTGGGACTGCATAGGAAAATGGGTGGGAAGCGCTGGCTTGCGAGCCTTGCCGCAGGCGCGGCAATCCTGGCGATGACGGCGCAGGGCGCGTCGGCCGACACGTTAGAGGATGTCCAGAAGGCGGGCGAGCTGAGGTGCGGCGTTTCCGATCAACTGGCCGGCTTCTCGTTCCTGGACGACAAGGGAACCTGGACCGGGTTCGACATCGATTATTGCCATGCCTTCGCGGCGGCGATTTCGGGAGATGCAGCGGCCGTAAAGATCGTTCCGCTTGCGTTCAATCAGTCATTCACGGCGCTGCAGTCGGGGGAGGTGGATGTCCTCTCGCGTAGCGTGACGTATACCCTGTCGCGCGATACCCAGCTCAAGATGGATTTCATTCCGCCGAACTTCTACACCGGCCAAAGCTTCATGGCGCACGCCGAGCTTGGCGCGAAGAGTGTCGAGGATCTGGACGGTGCTTCGGTTTGCGTCTTGGCGGGCAGTGTGACGGAACGCTACGTTGCCGACTACTTCCGTGCCCGCAACATGAAGTTCACCCCGATCGCGGTCGAGCAGGAAGCGCAGGTGCCCACCGTCTACGAGAGCGGCCGGTGCGATGTGATGACCCACGAGACCCCCTCGCTGGCGATCGCGCGTCGGGGCTTCAAGGACCCCGATGCCCATGTGATCCTGCCCGAGGTGATTGCCAAATCCTATGAAGCGCCGCTCTATCGCGAAGGCGATGCGCGCTGGGGTGACGTCATCCGCTGGACGCATTTCGCCCTGGTGACGGCCGAGGAACTCGGTATCACCCGCGACAATGTCGCAGAGAAGCTCACGTCGGACGATCCGGTCGTGCGTACGTTCTTCGGGGTGGACGGCGATCTCGGCGAACAGATGGGGCTGAAGAACGACTGGGTCGTGAACGTCATCAAGGCCGTCGGCAATTACGGCGAGATCTACGACCGCCATCTGGGCGCCGACTCCGTGCTCCAGATTCCGCGCGGGATGAACGACCTGCACGAACGCGGTGGTCTGCTGTTTGCGCCGTCCTGGCGGTGACCCTGGTCAAGGGCGCGCGGGGAAATGGTCCCGCCCGCCCACCACAGTGAGAACCTGCGTTGACGACTTTCGGCGACTATCAAGCGCCTCCTTTCTGGAGGCGCCCCTTTTTCCGGCGAAGCGCGGCGCAGATCGCCGTGGTGGTCGGCCTTCTGGCCGTTCTTTCCTTCTTTATCGGTAACGCCTCGGCCAACCTGGCGAAGACCTCGACCACTCTCGGTTTCGGGTTCATCTGGAGCCGGGCCTCCTTCGAGCTCGGAGAGGGCATCACCGGGTTCGTCGCCGGCGACAGCGTGCTGGCGGCGTTCTGGGCCGGCATCGTCAACACTCTGCTTGTCTCGCTGGCCAGCATCGTCACGGCCACCGTGCTCGGCATCGCGGTGGGCATCCTGCGGCTGTCCAGCAATCCCCTCTCGCGCCTCCTTTCGTCCGGCTATATCGAGCTGATGCGCAATATCCCGCTGATCCTCCAGATGCTGTTCTGGTATGCGGTGATCACGCGCTCCTTACCAACGCCGCGCAAGGCGCTTAGCCCGATCGAGGGCCTCTACCTCACGAACCGGGGCGTGTATTTCTCGGTCATTCAGATGCCGCCGTCTGCGTTCTGGGCCCTTGTGGCGCTGTCGGTGCTGCTGCTTGCGACCTTGGCGGCTCGCGCCACAAGCAGGGAGCGGACGGGCTCGCTCGGCCGGCTCGGCGATTTTCGCCTCGCAGGCGCGGCCGTTGTCGCCATGCTCGCCGTGGTGCTGACGACCGGCAGTGTCGACGTTCCAGAGATCGCCGGACTGAACTTCAAGGGCGGAGCCTCGATCACGCCCGAATTTACCGCCGTGTTTCTCGGGCTTTCGATCTTCTCGGCCGCCTTCATCGCCGAGAACGTGCGCGCCGGCATCCTTGGCGTCTCAGCCGGCCAGAAGGAGGCGGCAGCCTCGCTCGGCCTGCGCGACGGCCAGACCATGCGCCTGGTCGTCCTTCCGCAGGCGCTGAAGATTTCCGTGCCGCCGATTGCGAGCCAGTATCTCGACATCGTCAAGAACAGTTCATTGGCCGTCGCGATTGCCTATCCCGAGATCATGCGTGTGGCGACCGTCGTCATCAGTGAGGTCGGACGCTCCATCGAGGTAATCGCGATCATTATGGCGGTCTATCTTTCGATCAGCCTCGCAATTTCCGCCCTCATGAATGCCTATAACAAGGCCAATCTTGCCAAGGGAACCTGATGTCTGCAGGGGGGGATGAAGGAACCGACGGGCGTCACCGACTGCGGACAGTCCTGAGGCCGCTGTTCGGCACTCCGGTGAACGCGGCATTGACCGTCGTCATTTTATGGCTGCTTGTCACGGCGATTCCCGCCCTGCTGCGCTGGGGGATCGCCGACGCAATCTGGTTCACTGACGACCCTAAGGATTGCATTCAACAGGAGGGCGCGTGCTGGGCGTTTGTCGGTGCCAAGGCACGGCTGATCATATTCGGGCGCTACCCCTATGACGAGCATTGGCGCCCCCTGCTGGCCATGATCATCGTGCTGGCCGCGCTGGTGCTGAGCGCCGACTGGCGCCAGTGGCGCCGGCGCAACTGGGGGCGTTTTCTGATCGGGCTTTGGGCGGTGACGATCGCGGCGTCGAGCATGCTGATGGCGGGCGGCATTGCCGGTCTGGAAAGTGTGGAGATCGACCGCTGGAGCGGTCTGCCGCTTACGGTCATGCTTTCCGTCTTCGGCATCTTCCTGGCCCTGATCCTGTCAGTGCTGCTCGCACTCGGCCGGCAGTCCAAACTGCCTGTCATCCGCTGGCTTTCGATTGCCTATATCGAGTTGATCAGGGGCGTGCCGCTGATCAGCATCCTGTTCATGGCGGCTCTGTTGCTGCCGATCATCCTGCCGAGCGGCTTCGAAATCTCGAAGATCCTGCGCGCCCAGGCGGCATTCGTCATGTTCTTTGCCGCTTACATGGCCGAAGTGCTGCGCGGCGGGCTCCAGGCTATCCCCAGGGGCCAGTACGAGGCGGCGGAAACCATCGGGCTGACCTATTGGGAAGCCACCTTCAAGGTGATCCTGCCGCAAGTCTTCCGTCTGTCGATCCCCTCCTTGGTCAATGTGTTCATCGCAGCGTTCAAGGACACATCACTCGTCGTCATCATCAGCATGCACGATCTCATGGGCACCACGAATGCCGCGATCAGCGATCCGGCTTGGTCTGGCATCTACATCGAGGCCTATGCATTCACCGCCATGGTCTACTTCATCTTTTGCGGCGGCATTTCCTGGTACAGCCAGAAACTTGAACGCCACCTCAAGGTTGGACGACGCTGATGACGCGTGCAGATCCATCATCCGATGGCAAGGCAAAGGCCTTCATTCGTTTCCAGGGTGTCTCCAAACGATTTGGAAGCTTCAAAGTACTCAAGGACATCCATCTGACGATTCAGTCGGGCGAGCGCATCATCGTTTTCGGCCCCTCTGGCTCGGGCAAATCCACGCTCATCCGCTGCGTGAACGGCCTGGAAGACTACCAGGATGGCGTCATTACCGTTGGGGGAGTTCCGGTCAGCCGGGCTCTGGGGACTGTCCCCCAGATCCGCCGCAAGGTCGGTATGGTCTTCCAGCACTTCAATCTCTTCCCGCACATGACCGCGTTGGAGAATTGCATGGTTGGTCCCGTGGCACGCTCGGTCACGGAGAAGGAAGCGCGGAACCGCGCGCTGGAATTCTTGTCCAGGGTCAGGATGACCGACCATGCCGCCAAATACCCGAACGAGCTTTCCGGAGGACAGCAGCAGCGCGTGGCTATCGCGCGGGCGCTATGTCTTCAGCCGCAGGTGATGCTCTTCGATGAACCGACGTCCGCACTCGATCCCGAAATGGTCGGCGAGGTCCTGAACGTGATGAATGAATTGGCCGACACCGGCATCACCATGATTTGCGTGACGCACGAAATGAGTTTCGCGCGCAGGATCGCCGACCGCATGATCTTCATGGAAGGCGGAAAGATACTTTACGACGAGCCGCCGGAAGTCATCTTCAGCAGAAGAGGCGAAGGGCGGCTCGTCGAGTTCTTCGAACACGTGGCCGATCGCGGTCTATGAAATATCAGTCTAATGCGCCTGGTTCGAACAGACTCCAGGCGGCCAGAAGTCATATCGAGGAAAGCAGATGGATTTAAGAGATAAAGTCATCATCACCTGCGCCTTGACGGGCGCCATCCACACGCCGTCGATGTCGCCTTATCTTCCTGTCACGCCGGAAGAAATCACGCGCGAAGCGAATTTGGCCGCCGAGGCTGGCGCAGCCATCCTGCATCTCCACGCCCGCGATCCGGAAACAGGGAGGCCGGACCAGAGCATCGAGGCATTCGGACGCTTCCTGTCCGCGGTCAAGAACGGGACGGGCGCGGTCGTCAACATCACCACCGGCGGAAGCCCCTTCATGAAGGTTGAGGAGCGCGTGCAGCCTGCCTTGGCCTATGCGCCCGAAGTCGCCTCCCTCAACATGGGCTCGATCAATTTCGGCCTGTTCCCGCTCCTGCAGAAGTACAAGGAATTCAAGCACGATTGGGAGGCCCCGGCGCTGGAGGCGACCCGCGACCTCGTTTTCCGAAACAGCTTCAAGGAGATCGAGTACATCCTCGAGAAGTGCTCCGCGAACAGTACGCGCTTCGAGTTCGAGTGCTACGACATTGGCCACCTCTACAATCTTGCGCATTTTGCAGATCGCGGCCTCGTCAAGGCGCCTTTCTTCATCCAGTCGGTGTTCGGGATCCTGGGCGGCATCGGAACACATCAGGAAGACGTTCTGCACATGAGGCGCACGGCCGACCGTCTGTTCGGCGACAGTTACGTCTGGTCGGTGCTCGGTGCCGGCGCCAGCCAATTGCGCATTGCCGCCATGTCCGCCTCGATGGGTGGTCATGTCCGCGTCGGGCTGGAGGATTCGCTGTGGGCGGGCAGAGGGCGCCTGGCCCAGTCGAGTGCCGATCAGGTCCGCATGGTCCGCAAGATCATCGAAGGCCTTGGCAAGACCGTCGCGACCCCTTCGGAAGCGCGCGAGATCCTGCGCCTCAAGGGTGCGGACAAGGTCGCTTTCTAGGAACTCAGTTCCGGTTACTGCATATCTTGCGCGGCCTCCGCCCGTAACCGGTGGCCAACTCGGCAGCCCAGATGGCCGCGTCCAGGGTGCCGGTCAGAGACACCCAGGACGCCTGTTTTCGTGGGCCGTAATTGGAGCTGTAGCCGGGGGCGATTAGGTCTCCCGGTTTCAGGTCGGCCCGGGTCCCGTGGTAAAATTGGCGCGAGGTCGTGTGATCGGGAGCCGACATCGGTTCGCTGCTCATCCTTATTGTCCCAAGATTGTCCCAAGCGAATTGGTGTCATGGTGCGTGCCACTCCACGTACGTTATCGGAAACAAGCGTTGGCCGTGCGGGTAAGGTAAAGTCGGCTTCAGCAGGCCTGCTCTCCCGTGCATCAAATTTGGTGTGTAGGTCGTTCCCGCGATTACAAAACGGCCATTTAGCGTCCGGGAAGTGAAGGTTGCCAACAGATTAGAAGCAGGATTGGGAAGACCGTTTCCCGCGATGACTGTGTGGCCTCTCTTACAGATGTCTCTGCGCCGATTATGCGCCTAGAAGGGCCTGTCTGAGAGCGGTTGATGGCAGACGGCATCCAGTGAACAAGCCCCGAATGATGCGCAATATGCTAGCGATATTCCATCGTGCGCAAATCCAGGTGCGCGATATAATCTTCAGATTAGTGTATATATTGTCGGGTTAATTGCGGGATGTGATAAAGTATTGGCTGGTTGTCTTATAATAGTAAATACTTAAAGGAAAATTAATAATCCTTATTCAGGCCGCTTGAAGGCGGCCTGGAAAGTTGCTTATTGCCACCTCGTCTGTGTGGATTCGACAAGGGCATTGATGAGCGCGCGGTTTCTCGGCATTTTCATTTGTTTGTTATCAAGTAGCGCTAGCGAGGCGGCTGACGCTGGGCGGGCGGCGGTCGACTGGAGCGCTCCCTATTTTGGTATTTCGGGTGGTTATGGCTGGCTTCGGGATGTTGACCGCTCGTTTACTCCGGCGCTTCGTTCGTCGGGAGATGACGTCGTCTTCGGCGCGCATGCCGGCTATCTCCACCAATTCGGTGCCTTCGTTCTGGGGGGCGAAGCCGAATACACACGGCTCGACATCAATTTCGAAGGCTTCCCCATCGATGTCGAAAACGCCTTCTCGGCAAAAGCCCGCGCCGGCTTCGCCTTCGATCGTCTGCTGCTCACCGGGCATGCCGGAGCCACGTATATCACCACCAACATCGGACTGGAGGATTGGGGCTGGGTGGCAGGCGCCGGCGCCGACTACCTCCTGAGCGACAATCTCGTCGCTGGCGTGAGCTGGGACCACATGCAGTTCGATCGGTTCGACGGAACGCTGATCGACGGCCAGCTCGATCTCGTGAAGGCACGGGTGAGTTTCAGGTTCTAGGGATCGGCCAGGACGCTTCGCCGGCGACCTTCGCACCGAACGAAAGACACGTCGCTGATGAAATCGATACCCAAAGCTGCACTGTCCGGAAGCCTGAAGGATTATCGCGCACTCAAGAACAGCGGTCTCATGGCGCGTGCCGACAGCTTCTTCAGCTGGCAGGATCTGCGGCGTCAGCATGGCCTATGGCCCTACGCCCGATCGACCTCGTCGGCGCCCCGGCCGCGATCGGACATCAGGACAGACGCCGGGAAGGCCACCTCAGGCGTCAATTTCGCCTCGCAGGACTATCTCAGCCTGTCCTCCCATCCCAGGATAAAGGCGGCGGCAAGGGAAGCGATCGACAAATATGGCGTCCATAGCGCCGGTTCAGCCGCCCTTCTCGGCAACACCGCCTATTCGCTGCAGTTGTCGGCGGCTTTTTCGGAATTCCTCGGGGGCCGTGAGGTCGTGCTTTATCCGACCGGCTGGGCCGCCGGATATGGCGCCATCCAGGGCTTTGTCCGTTCGGATGACTACGTCGTGATGGACATGCTGGCGCATTCCTGCCTCCAGGCGGGAGCAGCGGCCGCAACTCAAAAGGTGCAATACTTTCGGCACCTCGACTCAGATGCTGTGGCCCGCAGGCTGGCGAACATTCGCGCTGCGGACACGAAGAACAACATTCTCGTCGTGACGGAAAGCCTTTTTTCCATGCACTCCGACACCCCTGATCTCAGGGCGCTTCGAAGTGTCTGTGACGCCTACGGGGCGAGTCTGCTGGTCGACTGCGCTCATGACTTGGGCTGCATGGGCGAGGACGGTCTCGGCCACATCGGCCAGCAGGGAATGCTCGACGAGATCGACATCATCATCGGGAGCTTCTCAAAAACCTTCGCCTCTAACGGCGGCTTTGTGGCCGTCAAGACGCGGGCCGCCGCCGAATATCTGAGATATTACAGCGCGCCGCACACATTCTCGAATGCTCTGTCGCCAGTCCAGGCCGCAACGGTTCTGGAGGCGCTTTCGATCATCCGGGGGCGAGAAGGGAAAGAACTGCGGCACAAGCTGCGCGATAACGTGAATCATTTGCGTGAGTCCATGGCGCGCTCCGGCCGCGAAGTGCTGGGGGAGCCTTCCCCTATCGTGCCGGTTCGTGTCGGCGGCGAGGCTCTGGGACGCCTGGCCTCGAAATATCTCTCGTTGTTTGCGGGAATTGCCAATCTGGTGGAATTTCCGGCCGTCCCATTGGGACAATCCAGGTTCCGCTTCCAGGTCATGGCGGCACATGCTGCCGAGGACATCGAGGCCATGGTCGCCACCTTCAATCGCGCGATGGACAGCGCGGCGGAGGAACTGGATCAAATACAGGGCGAAACCGGCGCTCAGCAGGTGGCTTTGCCTGGGGCCGGCAAGACGCCAACTGCGTTGGACGACACACTGACCGAAGCCTAACGGCCGGCGGCTTGCCTTCAGCCGCCGGGTTCATCCGGGGTGCCCACTGGCATGGGTCACCGGCAGTTCGCTCATGCCACCGCGCGGGTAGAGGGCATCCATCGCGGCACCGATGTGAGGGGCAAGGTCGGTGCGCGCGGCCGCCATGTGCAGGTTGGCGGTCACGAAGCCGGCCGGGACGCCGCAATCGAAGGTGAGGCCGCAGAATTCGAAGGGCCGGATCGCCTGGGTTTCCAACAGCGCGAGCATTGCGTCGGTGAGCTGGACTTCGCCGCCCGCTCCTGGCGCCTGCCGCTCGAGAAGGGCGAAGATTTCGGGCTGCAGGATGTAGCGCCCGGAAATGAAGAGATTGCTGGGCGCCGTGCCAGGGGCCGGCTTCTCCACAAGCCCGGTCACGACCGGGCCATCGGCAGTCGGCCTGAGCGAGACAATGCCGAACTTGTGGGCGTCCTCGGGAGCACATCTCTCCACCGCGATGACGTTGTCGCCATGGCGTTCATAGAGATCGACCATGGATTTCAGACATGGCCTGTCGGCGACCATGAGCATGTCGGGCAATAGCACCGCGAAGGGCTCGTCGCCGACGATGTGGCGGGCCGTCCATACCGCGTGGCCGAGACCCCGTGCCTGTTGCTGTCGCACGAAGGAAATCGTCCCGGCGGCTGGCGTGTCCTGGGCGATTCGTTCGGCCAAAGGCAGCTTCCCGGCATTGCGCAGGCTGACATCGAGTTCGAAGGCGTGGTCGAAATGGTCCTCGATCGCGCCCTTCATGCGCCCGGTGACGATGATCACATGTTCAATTCCCGAGGCGAAGGCCTCGGCAACGATGTAGTCGAGCAGGGGGCGGTCGACGATCGTCAGCAGTTCCTTGGGGATGCTCTTGGTCGCCGGAAGCATGCGCGTCCCGAAACCGGCGGCAGGAATGATGGCTTTGCGGATCTTCTGGTGCATGGTGGTAGCCCTCCGGTTCATGCGATTTCTGAAATGGTGTGGGGTTTGCCCGTGCCTAACCCGCCTGCAGAAGCAGGGCGGCCCGGTGGGCAGGTGGCCTCGCCATGAACCCGACGCAGCAGCCGACGGTAGAGTTCGACATGTTCGCGAGCGCAATCGATGTGGCTCGTCGGTTGCCTCATCGAGGCCCGCAGCCGCTCCCAGGCCCGGGGATCGCCCAACACCGCGGCCATGCGATCGGCGAGATCCTGCGCGCTGCCTGCGCGGAAGTGCAGTCCGTCCTTTCGGTCCCGTACCTTTTCGGCCATGCCGCCAATGTCCGAGCAGATGATAGGCCTGCGGTGGTGCATTGCTTCCTGGATCACCAGCGGCGAGTTTTCCAACCAGGTGGACGGCACCACGACCCAATCCACCGAGCGGATCAGGCGTGGCATGTCGGCGTTCTGGTAGGCGCCGTAGAAGCGCACGCGGCGACCTGCGTCATCGATGAGCTTCTTCAGGCGCTCCTGGAAATCCGCCGGCTGGCGCTCGAGATTGCCGCCGAAGATCATCAGGCAGGCGTCGTCGCCCCAGATTTCCTCGGGTACCCGCGAGACCGCGTCGATTAGCACGTCGACGCCCTTGAACGGCGTCAATTGTCCGAAATAGGCGAAGCGGTTGCGTCGAGGGTTATGAGGCGGCAACTCGCGTGCGGGCGCGGCTTCCCCCATGGCGATCCCGTTCTCGATGACCGACAGCTTGTACGCCTCGATCCCCCATTCGGCGTAACGCCCAGACAGAAACTTACTCGGGGAAACGAAGGCGTCGGCCAGTTCGAGCATTCCGCGCACGAACCTCTCGCGCTTCAGGAAATGCGACACGGGGATTTCGGGAAAACATCCGTGACAGGCGATGGGGGACGCTTCCCTGCAGAGCTGGCCAGTCGGCCGCCTGACCATCTGGCCGTGGTTGTGGCAGATCGACAGGTATTCATGGAACGTCACCAGGACGACCGACTGCGGTAGGGCCTCGCGCACCGCATGAAGCGCTTCCAAACCCAGGCCCAGCACATGATGGAAGTGGACGACATGAGGCCGGGCGTCGCGAACGAAGCGCACGAGGTCGTTCTGGAGAGCCTCGGTATCGCGGTTAGAGAGGAAGAAGTGGTCGTAGTCGTCGGCGTGGAACAGCAGTTCGTCCTCGATGGGACGATGGCTCATGAGTGCCGAAGCACCATGCCGCGGAAAGGGTTGGCCGACGCGGGCCAGATAGACCGATTCCACATCGGGCAGTGAATTCAGGCCCTGGTGCAAGCTGTGGGACGCGATTTCGGCACCACCCAACGCGAGCGCCGGATGCCCGTGCGAGATGACGAGGACCCGAAGCTGCTCGGTCATGTGCGCGGCCCCTCCGACGAGTTTCCTTTGCCGGCAAGCTGAGCGGTGCGGCGGGCATCGAGAATTTTGCGATCGATGCTCTCCACGAGGGCGTTCATCGCCGATGTGCCTGTGCTCGACGTCTCGTCAGAACCAAGCATCTGCACGGATGGCAGCCAGTAGGAGGCAACGCCGCCGCGGCTGAGGCGAAGGCCGAGGTCCAATCCCTTTTCCCGAGAGCCGAGATATCCCCCTGCGAAGCCGCCGGCCTCGACGAGGGCCTCGCGCGGCATCACGCAGCATTCGAGCGATGCGGCTGTGACAGGCGTCAGCTTGAGCCCGGTCACGGCGCTGATGGGGTAGCCTTCGTAGCGAAGCGCGGGCCAGGTCCCCGCCCAGCGGACGGAATAGTCCCCATAGGCGAGGGTAGGGGAGACGATGCTATCCTTGAGCGCTGCCTGGGTGTGGACAAGCTTCCGATACCAGCCCGCCTCGTTCGGCACCAACGATGCTGAAAGCAGGACTACTGTGTCCGACGACAGTGCCCGCGCCCCGGCCTCGATAAGGTCATACGCATCGCCCGCTTCTCCGGCGGAGACCAGCCTGAGCGAGAGCCCGTAGAACGCGGCGAGCTTCCCCACGCGGGCCAGCTGCCGATGAAAGCGTTCCGAGGACACGACAAGGGCAATCGGAGCGCGCTTCGTTTCGGGGTCGATTGCCAGCAAGGCAAGAAGCGGCGCGATGCCGTCCTCGTCGTTTTCCCCGACGCTGATGACGATCGGCGGGCCGGCAGCCGACTCGAACGGACCTGGATCGACAACGGCCTCGACCGTTGGCGACACCCTTTCCGAGGTGCAGAGAAGTGGGACAATCTGGCGGTCTATGAGCTCCGGCAGTGTCCAATCGGATGGGTCGATGGCGCGCAGCTGGCGCATCGCCGCGAGGCGGGCAGTGGTCCGCAAGGGCGAGAGCGGCAAGAAGGCGCGGCGGGTGTCGCGCAATGTGAGTTCCAGATAGAGGGGCGAAGACGGATCGCCGTCCGGTAGCCTCGAATGGACGACGAAGCCATGCCTGTGGCCGCCATGGCCGAATGCGCGCGAGAAGGCGGGTTGGTCTGCGTAGGCCTCGGTCACATCGGCCCGATCGAGCCGGCTCCAGCTGTCGTCGAGCCGTGCTTCGCCGTCGTGACGGCGCAATTTCACGCTTTGGACATGACCGTCGGGGTCGAGCAGCCAGCCGGAGACAAGAAAGCCCGCGCCGTCGACCTGGAATGCGTCGTCTACGCCCATGCGGACCGGAAGGGGCAGGCTCGACACCGTCTCTGTGCCGTCGAAACTGTTGGCTGTCGTGCGCAGACGCAGCAGAGCTTGCGGCGTGCTGTGTGCCCGCAGCAGCACGGAGCGGACGTGGCCAGGTGTTTCCAGCGGTCCGGCAATCAGCTTTTGCCGGTGGACGGACACATGGCGCCAGCCGTGGCGGCCGCGCCAGACGAGGCCCTCGATGCTGCCAGGACTGATCGGCCCGTCGGCATTGAGAAGGCCGGCGAAGGCTGCGGCTCCCTGGGGAATGTCCTGCCGTGCGTAGGCGGCAATTGCACAATCCGCGACCGAAGGCCTGTCACCGTCGGTCACCGCCCGGGCCATGCCGGGCACGACGTCTTTGGCCCAGCCTTGCAGGAAGATCTCCCCGTCCTGGCCTTCGCCAAGCAACTCGATGAAGCCGTTTCTCCCATGCGCCGCCTTGACCAGGGTGACGATGGCCGACAGCCTGTGAGGGTCGGACGGCGCCGCGACGAGCAAATCCGCCAGAGCGTCGATGGTGGAGGCCAGTTGACTGCCGCAAAGCTCGGCCAGCAGCGCGGCAGCTTCGTTCACCGAGACCGTTCGAGGCGCGAAGACGTAGCGCTTGGGCGCGCCTTCCTGCTCGATCTGCACGGTCGCGAATGGGCGATCGGCGCTGTTCGTGGGCAGCAAGGCCGCGAAGCCGTGCGTGGCGGTCGGCAACGGCGCCCCCAATCGCCAACTGATGACTGCGGCATGCGAGATCTCGGCGGGATCGTCATTGAGTATTGTCGGTGCCGCGTTTGGCATCGGGCCGCCCGTGCCGATCACGAGCAGGGTGGAGCCGCCGATGGGGCAACCGGTGACCCTTCCGGCCCTGGGGATCCTGCCGTTACGCCGCGGTGCGGCGGTCAGGGATGAGGGAGGTCCATTTTCCACGGCCAGCATGGTCAGGTCCTGGCAAAGAGCGTCATGGCAGCACCCGCCGCAAAACCCACCAGCACGAACAGCAACAGCAGCAGGGGCTTCAATTCCCCGTTGGAGCGCTTCTGCAGTGCGCTCAGGTTCTTTTCCATCCCCGCCACCACGCCGTCGAGCCGCATCAGATGGACGTCGAGATCGCGCAGCCGCTGCGTGATCTCGGTGCGGAGGCTGGCAACGTCGGTGCTGATGTCGATGAGCTCGACCGTCTCGGCCTCGCCGGTGCCGTCGATCTGCTGCGAGCGGATGAAGGAGCGCTGGGAGACCTGCAGCTGCCGTTGCGCAGCCATCAGGACGTCCAGCTTGTCGAGGACCTTGGTGAGCGGTGCGGCGATCAGGGCTTCGGCGGCCTGCTCGTCGGGGCGGGGGACGCGTAGCGCCTGCTCGTCGTCCGGCCCGTTCACCGCCACCACGACGAGATCGGAAGCGCGCGAGGCCGCTGGTTCCGGCAGCGCGATCTCAAAAGCGTGTTTGCCGTCGCCGATGCCATTGCGTCGCAGATCGGGACGATCGCGGTCGGCAGCCGCCTCGGCAACCGTCTTGCCGTCCAGGATTACGCGGATCGCCACCCGCCGCTGGGGCTCGGCGGGATCGAAGGCCCAGCCGAAGACGCGGCCCTGGTCGATGGCGTCAACGCGGCCATTCACCGGCTTGGTGTTGTTCTGCTCGGCCATTGCGCTTGGACTCTCGGCAGTGACAGGCATTCAGGCGTTCCTCACGCTGCTTGGACACGTGCGGGCTCGATCGCCTCGATCAATTCGAGGTAGCGCCGAGCGGTCGTGTCGATGTCGTCGGGCCGGCGAGCGTTCCTGGAAAGCCGAAGCCGCAGATCTGGCTCTTCAACGAAGCGGCGCATCGCTGAAGCGAGCGCGCGCGGATCGTTGGGTGAAACCCCCAGGCCATTGACCCCGTCTTCGACCAGTTCTGCCATACCGCCAATGTTGCTGGCGATGACGGGCCGCCCTTGTGCCTGGGCCTCCTGGATGACGAGCGGTGCATTCTCCCACCAGATCGACGGCACAACCGTGCAGTCGACGTCGGCGACGAGCTCGGCGACGTCCTCGCGCCGATAGGGCCCGCGCCTCTGCACCGTTGGCGCGGTGTCGCTGAAAAGGCGGTCGATCTGCGCAACAAAGGCTTCGCTTTGGAACGGGGTGCCGCCGTGGACGCGCAGCTCGAACTCGAGCCCTTCGGCGATGAGCAGCCGGGCGGCCTCGAGCAGTATCGTCGCGCCCTTCCAGGGGTTGAGATTGCCGAAATATCCAAACACCGTCGGACCTCCGGCGCCGCCTGGCGCGGCCGCCGGCGTGGGCCGAAGCGGAAGGCCGTTGGGGATCACGCTTATGACATCCTCAGCAAGCTCCCACTCGACGAAGCGCTGCCGCAGGAAGCGGCTCGGCGCGACGAAGTGGTCGACCGTGCTCAGCAGGGCCTTCAGGTGCCGCTCGCGCAGCGCAAAACGGTCGAGGGGGATATCCTTGAAGCAGGCGTGGCAGCGGTCTGGACTTGCGGCGTGGCAGAGTTCCTTGCCGCTGGTGCGGACCATCAGGCCGTCATGGTGGCAGATCGGATAGTAATCATGGAGCGTCATGACGATGCGGCAATCCGGCAGCGTTCGCCGGACGATATGCGGGAACTCCGCGCCGATCAGCAGCAGGTGATGGATATGCACCACGTCCGGCCGGAAGTCGGACAGCAATTCCACAAGGTCCGGAACGACCCCGTAGAGATCGACCTGGCTCATGTAGAAACGGTCAAAATGGCCGGACCACAGCAGCACTTCGTCTGCCGCATCGCCGAGCCCCTGGAAGCTCGTGCCGGGCCGGACTTCGCGATGGACCTGGTTCGTCGCGCCGAGGAAGAGCGCCTGGTGGCCGGCGCGCTGGTAGGCGCGGAAAAGGTCGTGCGCGAAGATCTCGGTACCGCCAGGATGCAAGGCCGGATGGTTATGCGCCGCTACAAGGATGCGCATGCTTACCGCTGGGCTCCCCGGCGCTCGGCCACATAGAGGTCCTGGTAGTGAGCCGCGTCCTGACCGCGCCAATGGCCCAGCGATTTGATGGCGATCACAAGCCCGGCCTTTTCCAGGGCATGGTCGAGGAAATCATCGTCGAACCCGACGGCCGAGAGCGGCGGCATGTCGGGAACAAACCAGCAGGGCCCGTTGCCATCGCGCACGAAGCCAAGCCTGGGATCGCGCCTGCCGGATGCGTTCGCAGCAGCGATGCCGTCAACCACAAAGGCGGTCATGAACAAGCGCCCGCCCGGTTTGAGCAGCCTGGCGACCTCGCTCAGGTGAACGAAAACCTCGTTGGGAGGCAGGTGCGTGACGACCGACGTCATGATCACGAAATCGAACTGCCGCTCCGCGTAGGGGAGTTTCAGCGCCTCGCCGCTGATCTTGCCTTGGGGGTTGTAGAGCTTGTGCGCAATGTCGAGCCGCTGGAACGTAAAGTTGGGATAAACCGGGGTGATGAAACGCCGGCACCAGGCTATGCCGCCCTCGACCGGATCGAACCCGCTGTAGCGTCCCTTCTCCACATCCAGATACTGGGTGAGCGGAACGGCCATGCGGCCAATGCCGCAGCCGATGTCGAGTATGCGGTGTTCCGGTCGCAGGCCGCCCAGGCGAATGAAATGGCCCAGAAACTCCGCGCCGACGGCCCGGAAATCCCCGTCCCCGACGAACACGCTGCCCGCATCCGGCTGCGGCAGAAAGCGGTTGCGCAGGACGGCCTCCATCAGCCAGCCGACGCGATCCTCCTGGGCCGTCGTTGTTGGCCCGACTTCATGGAGACGAGCCGCTTCGCTCATGCGGCGTTCCTTTCCGTCGCTTCGATTTCTATGGAGATGCCCGTCCCGTTTGCGCCGTCGGAATAGGCAGGCATCAGCGCGGCGATGTCGTCCTCCCAGCGCTGGGTGTGCAGCCAGGCATTGTATTGGCTGGCGACGCCGCGCATGTAGTCCTGGCTGCGGCGGATCGACCGGCGCTCGAAATGATAGAGGCAGGCCGCCGGTTCATAGGCGATCTGCAGACCCAGCCGCCGGATCTTGAGGCAGAGGTCGCTGTCTTCGTAGTCGCCTATTACATAGTCCTCCGTATATCCGTCGACCCGCTCGTAGGTTTCCCTGCGCGTCACAAGGCATGCGCCGGTGATGCCAGGAACGTTGCGGGCGACCTGGGCCGGCGAATAGCGACCGGGCATCCCCTTGTAGAAATGGTGATTGAGCCAGATGCCGCGCTGGTCGCGGCCGAAATAGAGCCCGGCATGCTGCAACGAGCCGTCTTCGAAAATCAGCTTCGGGCCGATGGCGCCGAGTTTCGGTTGTTCGAGAAGTGGTCGCGACAGTACCTGGAGCCAGCCCGGTTCGCGCGGCACGACATCGGAGTTGAGCATCACGAGAACCGTGCCGCGCGCAAAGCGCGTGCCCGCGTTGCAGGCTCGGGCATAGCCGCCATTGCGGTTCATCACGACGAGCTTCATCGGCAGGCCGTGCAGGATGTGCAGCCCGCCCAGCATGTGTTTCGTCTCGTCTTCGATCTCGGGGGAGTCCAGGACGAAGATGATCTCGGCATTCTCCGCCAGCCAGGGATCGGTGGCCATGCCGGACAGTTGAAAACGGAGGAAATCGAGGACCCGATAGAGAGGCACCACAATCGAGACGAGCGGCGCCTGTCGAGGCTGGCCATAGTCCTTGGTGTGGTCGACGCGTATGGTTTTGCCCAATTCACGTTCGGCACCCTGGAGGGCCGGGGCAAGAATGGTCCGGAACGCATCGTCCACGGCATGCTGTGGGGGGACGGCGCGCAGGATGCGGTTGCGCTGCGCTGCTGGCTCGAAGGGCTGCGGCTTCGGTACCAGCGGTTTCACCGCACCTGAGGCGAGCCGCATCTGGAAGCGAGGCTGGAGCAGTGGACCAAGCGGCTCGTCCAGCGGAAGCCAGGCGATGAAGCCGGTCACTTCGGCCTTTGCATTGGTTTTTGCTTCGCGGCTCCAGGCCGGGAACTCGTACCAGTTGCCGTCGAGGGGCAGGGCTGTGCCGTCTTCGTTGAGACAGTCGATGCCGGCGAGGGTGGAGGTCGGATCGTTGGTCCAGCCGCCGGCGAGCAGGCCGCCTTGCAGCGACAGCGCGAGGTCGATCTCGGCGGCGGCATGCATTCGCGACCTGGCAACCTGCCGCGCCTGCAGCGGAGCCCGCAGTTGCAGGTCGGTCGCGGCTGCCGTGCCGCCGGGCAGGTTTGACAGTTGCCGCACGACGAACTCGCGCAGTCCAGAGTCGCCGCGCTGCTCCGCCCACCATTTCTGGAGGCCTGGATAGCGCGGATTGCAGTTCGGCAGGTTCCGGACCGCTATGCCTCCTTTACCGAGGAACATGATGTGGATCGGCCGGGCGGGCTGCAGCGTGTCGAGAATGAAATGGCAGGACTGCCAACCCGGCTCCGAACTGTTGCCGGCGACAAATTGCGACGGCAGCGGCAGAACCGAACTGGCGCCAATGGCATAAATGCCGCTGATCTCGCCCAACTCAGGGCTGATGTCGGTCTCGACGAGATAGCGTCCGGGAGCGATCTGGCAGACGGAGTTGGCGAGCCGCGGCGCCGGCACAAGGGTGAAGACGGCATCCTCGACCACGCTGCTGAAGAGTTCGTTGCGGGACAGCCGGAACGCGCTGCGCCATACGGTCAGGAGATTGTTCAGGAACTTGACGCAGCCCGCGGGCGAGAGATTGCCTAGCAGAGTCTCCACGTCGAGGAGCGGCAGCCGTGCTGCCGGTTGCAGCGCGAATGCCTGCAGCGGGCTCCCGTCCGTTGCCGCGATCTGCGCGTCTTCCGCTTCGCTTCCCGGCTTAATTGCCCACAGCACGCACTGCCCACCATCGGCCCGCGGCAGGGTCATGCTGACAAGCGGGACCGGTTGCGATTGCATGGCCAGGGTGAATTTGCCCAAGGCTGGTAGCTGCGCGGGTACGTCCCAGACCACTACAGCAACCTCCGAGCAAAGCTGGAAGGCCTGTGCAAAGCTGGAACCGTCGCCGGCGACCTTCGAACGGTCGGACGTCACGCGTTGGTCCTTTGGATCGGTTGGAGGGGATGCGGCGTGCCCGAGGGAGGGGGGGACAGGGCACGCCGCTCAGGCTCAATGAACCGTGAAATAGTGGTCCGGGTTGGCCTGAATGTCTTTGGCGTCGGCGTTGACCAGTGTCAGCGTGTCGCCATGACCGAGATCGATCACGACATTGCCGCCGACCTGCGTGATGCGCGAAGCCAGGTCTTCGGGAGAGGAAACGTCGAGGCCGTTGATGCCCTTCGAGATCTGCAGCATGTCCTCGCCGGGGGTGAAATCGAGGATGACATCGTTGCCGCCGCCGCCGTCGAAGACGAACAGGTCACTCCCCTGGCCGCCGATCAGGAGGTCGTCGCCCTTCCCGCCATTGAGGATGTCGTTTCCGGCGCCGCCGAACAGGAAGTCGTTACCCTTGCCGCCCATCAGGATGTCATTGCCGTCGCCGCCCCGGAGGATGTCGTCGCCGTTGTCACCGAAGAGCATGTCGTCGCCGGCACCACCGCTCAGGATGTCGTTGCCGTTTTCGCCATAGAGGATGTCGTCGCCAGCCCCACCGCTAAGGATGTCGTTGCCGTTTCCGCCATAGAGGAGGTCGTCGCCGGGACCACCGTCCAGGATGTCGTCGCCGTTTCCGCCATACAGGATGTCGTTGCCGTCACCGCCGAGCAGAGTGTCGTTTCCATTTTCGCCGAACAGCACGTCGTCGCCGCCGTTCCCGAAAATGATGTCATCTCCGTTGCCTCCTTTGACGATATCATCGCCGCCAAGGGCGCGAATGATGTCGTCAAAGCGAGTGCCAAACAGGACGTCGTCATATGCGCCGCCTTCCAACGTGGCCATCTGCTTTTCCTCTTTGCCGTTTAAACGCGTGCATCGTCGGTGGGGACCGAGGATTACGCGAGGCTATTGTGTAGTGTAAATAGGAGAAGCGCAACACGTGTGGAAGCATAAATGATCATTCTTGATAAAATAGTTCCAGCTATAAGTAAATATACTCAATTAAAAAAGAAAGTACAGGAAGATTAGAGAGAGTGTAATTCGGGATTGCCCATAAATCACTTCAAAATTCAAACTAAATTCCAGCCGCATTCTATGGGCGAGCCAACGCGCCACCGGCCTGCGTGCCGGGCTGGCGGGAGGCTTATAAGCAGGGGGTGGATCTGGCTGGTGCCCCGAAGATCCAACTCGCGGAGAAGCGGGGTTAGTCTTCCCTGAACGCGCGATTGAAGCTGTCGGCGACTGGAGAAACCAGGTAGTCGATGGCCCGCCGCGGCTTGTGCACGATCAGCACTTCCGCCGGCATGCCGGGATAGAGGCGCATATCCGGATTCGCGGCCAGCGAGTCAGGGTCGACCTGCGCTCGCGCGACGAAATAGGCCACATTCGATTTTTCATCGACCGACTGGTCGGCGGCCACATAGATAATCTTGCCTGCCACGGGCAAGTGCGAGCGCTGATTGTATGCCGTCAGCCGGATCGTCGCCTGCGAGCCGACTGCGATGCTGTCGATATCGCGCGTGCTGACATGCATCTCGATGAGGAGCGGCTCGCTTTCCGGTACGATATCGAGCAGCGGTTCGCCGGGCGTCACAGCGCTTCCCGGCGTGCGCACGCGGATGTTGGTGACGATGCCAGCCTGGGGAGAGCGGATCTCGAGGCGGCGCAATACGTCCTTCGCGGCGACGATCTTCTCTTCGACATCTGCGAGCTCAAGGCGGGCTGTGGTGATTTCGCCGGCGATTTCCGACTGAAAGTCGCGTTCGATTCCCGTCAGCGCGAGTTCGGCGCCTGCCTTGGCCTTTTCAGCCTGCGCCCTCTGGCCGGCAAGCTCCCCGCGCGAGGCTGCGAGTTCGCTGAGCCGCGCATCGATCTCGATGAGCTTGGAACGCTGGGCAAAGCCCTTGTCCACCAAGGTTGCGATGGCCGATCTCTGTTCGTTGACAAGGTCGATCTGCCGGTCGATGGCTTCGATCTGGATAGTCAGGAACTTCGACCGCTCGGCAAATTCCTCGATCGTCGTCCGCTGGATGCCGCTGCGCCCTTTCTTGGACTCGCGGCGCTTTTCGAAGAACGCGTGTTCAGCCGCTATGGCGTCATTGATTGCAGCGTCGCCGCCGTCGCCAAATTCGTCGGGAAAGCTTATCGCCTCGGTGCCGGCCTGCTCCGCCCTTAGCCGCGCCAGCTTGGCGATCAGGCCGATACGCCGGCTTTCCAGCCCTTGGAGATCGGCGCGGGCCCGCGTGTCCTCGAGTCTTATCAGTGGCTGTCCGGCGGTGACCTGATCGCCCTCCTGCACCACCACGCGGCTGAGGACGCCGCCCTCGAAATGGCTGACCGTCTTGCGCTTCGAATCGACGACGATCGTGCCGCTGGCCACCGAGGCGCTGCTGAGGTCGGCGAGAAACGCCCAGCCGAGAAATCCGCCGAACGACACCAGGATCGTCGTGAACCCCGCGACGACAAGGCGCCGGAGCGGCGAGCGGGCTCTGCCCTCGGCCATCTCCAGTTCCACGGCGGTTGCGGGCAGTGGCGCCCGCGGCTGGCGGTCCGGGACAGCGGGCCTGCGGACGGGCTGAACCTCGGTCCGTGTCGGCTGCATCGACTTGCGCATCATGATGCCACAACCTCGCGCGACGATTGAGCTGACGTCATCGAAGCGACCACGTCCGTGCGTTCCCCGAACTGGGTGATGCGCCCGTTTTCCAAGACGAGCAGTTTGTCCGCGACTTCCATGATTGTCGGCCTATGGGCGATCATCACGACAATTGCCCCGTCGTCTCGGGCCTTCTCGATCGCGCGGACGAGCGCACGCTCGCCGACGGCATCGAGATTGGCGTTCGGCTCGTCCAGCACGATCAGGCGAGGGCGGTCGTAGAGGCAGCGGGCAAGAGCGATGCGCTGCTTCTGTCCGCCCGAAAGCGTCAGACGGCCGTCGCCGACCGGCGTGTCGTAGCCCAGGGGGAGGCGGCCGATCATGTCGTGGACATCCGCCATCCGTGCGGCCTCGAGCACCCTGTGCGGGTCGCCGTCTTCCATCCGCGAGATGTTGTCCCGGATCGTCCCTTCAAGCAGCGAAACCGATTGCGGAAGATAGCCGGCCACCCGGCCGAAGGATTCGCGTTCCCAGAGATAGACATTGTTACCGTCCAGGAAAATGCCGCCCGACGTGGGCTTGAGGACGCCGACGAGCAGCCGCGCCAACGTCGATTTGCCTGCCGCGGAGGGGCCGACCAGCCCCAGCACTTCCCCAGGGGAAAGGGAAAAGGAAATGCCCTTGATGATCGGCACGTCCATGCCGGGCGCCGCGTAGAGCAGCTTGTCGACGACGAGGTCGCCGTGCGCATGCGTCGTCGGCATGGCCTGGCGCACCGCCAGGTCCTCGTTCAGGGCCGCCTCGAGACGGCGCCAGCCGGCGATCGCCAGGACCCATTGCCGCCAGTTCTCGATGACGGAATCGAAAGGCACGAGCAGCCGGCCGACAAGGATGTTTGCCGCCATCATGGCGCCGGGGGTGACTTCCTGTTCCAGCACGAGCAGGGCGCCCGCTGCGAGCGTCACGGTCTGGATGATGTAGCGGAGCACGCGGGTGATTGACGACATCGCCCTGCTCCTGCTTCCGCTGCTTTCAAGCGCTTCCAGCGAATGCATCTGTGCGCCGCGCCACCGCCGCGCCAGCGCCGGCAGCATGCCCATCGCCTCGATCGCCTCCGCGTGTCGAAGTGACGCCGCCATTTTCGACACCGACTCGATGTTGGCCTGACTTGCCTCTTTCATGAGTTGACGCGTGAGCAGGTCTGTAACGACACCGCAGCACAGCAGCAATGCCACCGAAATCGCTCCGACTACGCCGAATAAGGGATGCAGCAAAAACAGGGCGCCCAGAAAGATCGGCGACCACGCGGCATCGAGGGGGGCGCTGACGGCCGGCGAAGTGAGGAAGCCGCGCAGTTCCGTCAGGTCCCGCAGGGACTGCGTTGCGCGGGAAATCCCCTGGTCGACGGAGGCCTGAACCGCGGCCGTCAGCAGCGGCAGGTTCAGCCACCGCGTTACGGCGCTGGCCATGGCCTGGAACGAAAGGGCACGGATGAATTCGAGCACGCCGTAGACCATCAGGGCGCCGACCGCTAGGACCGTCAGCATAACGAGGGAATCGATGCTCTGGCTGTTCAGCACCCGGTCGTATACCTGCATCATGAACAGCGGCATCGTCAGCTGCAGCAGGTTGATACAGGCACTCAGCAAGGCTGCATAAAGGAGCGTCACGGCAAACACACGCCTTGCCTGCAAAACGAGCAACCTTGGATTGAGCGACCCATTTTGCGCGACAACTGAGCCATTTTGGCCCTTGCCAACCGGGTTTTTTCGAACAGTATCAAGCATGGGCGATTTGGCCTGGGGCTAACGTTTTTAGTGATTTGAGGGTGTTATCTGCGTCGCATGCAGAACATATTGCAGTATCGCTGTCATCAGTGTGACACAGCAATGATATCACTCTCAAGAGCTGGCGCTTGGGGTGGGGCGTTATCGAAATTTACTTCAAGTTTTGAAGTAAATTCCCAAAATTGGAGCGAGGGATGACACAAGGACTTCTCCACCCGTCTATGGGCTTGGAAGATGCGGTATTACTTCGGAATGGGGGCGATAGGCTGCATGTCGTCCCTGACGAGCCGCGCCGTAACCAGCACAGCGACGGTCCGCAGGTCTCATGTTTCGACCTGGCTCGTCTGCTCGATCGGTCCAGCCGGCGCTTCTCAGGCCTGGTGAGTGCGGAGCTTACGCGGCTGGGCGTCGACGACATCGGACCGGCCCAGGTGATGGTTCTGTTGGCCATTGGCGATGCCGAGCTCTCGGTCGGCGAACTGCTCGATCGCGGCAACTATGTGGGTTCGAACATCTCGTACTACCTGAAGCAACTGACCGATGGCGACTACATCGCTCGTGTCACCTCCCAGCGCGACAAGCGCTCGGCCCGAATCAGGCTGACGGAGAGGGGCAAGCAGCTCTGTGCCGACCTGCGGGACGCGGCGAAGGCATTTGAGCGCACTTTTTGTGGGGAGCAGGACCTGCGGGATCTCGCAACCGCCTTCCAGGCGCTGCACCGGCTCGAGCTAGTGTGGGCCAATGCCGCACGCTACGGCGTCTGACGTGCGCCTGAAGGGCGGCTCCCTGTCGGGGGCTTGCTAGGCATGCATGTCGCTTTCGTGCATCCGCGCGGTTTCGGCCAGTTCGCCGCCCTGGCCGCCCATTTGGCGCAGGCGGGGAATGAGGTGAGCCTTGTAACCGAGGCGCTGGACCAGCGGATCCCGTCGGTTCGTGTCGTGCGGCATCGGTCGGAGCCGGGTCCGCGGGCGCATCCGCTGATGGCCCGCCATCTCGGCATACCCGACCACCATGTCCGGATCGGGCACCGCGTCGCCGAGACGTTCGACGCGATGGCGCGCCAGGGCCAAAGCCCGGACATCGTCATCGGCCACATCGGCTGGGGCAGCATGATGTTCGTGAAGGACGTGCTGCCGCGTGTGCCTGCGCTCGGCTATTGCGAATTCTTCTATCGAGCCGATGGGGCAGATGTCGGATTTGCCCCTGACGATCAGCCTGATCTGGAGACGCGCAAACGGCTCAGGCTTCGCAATATGGCGCAGCTCATTTCGCTGGAGGCGCTGGAGGGCGGCATCAGCCCGACCGAGTGGCAGAGGAGCCTTTATCCGGCCGATGCGCGAGCGCGCATCACCGTGTGCCACGAGGGGATAGACACGCGACTCTTCCGCCCAGATCCGGCGGCTTCCTTGAAGCTTCCGGACGGACGCGTGCTCAAGGCCGGCGATCCTCCCATTGTCACATTCGTCGCACGCGACCTGGAGCCCTACCGCGGCTTCCCGCAGGCACTGGAGGCTGCATCCAAGGTCATCCGGAAACATTCCGACGCCTTGTTCGTCTTTGTTGGAGGCGACGGCGTGAGCTATGGGACGCCGCCATCTGGCGGGGGAACGTGGAAGGAGCACCTTCTTGCATCGCTGGATCTTCCAAGGGACAGGGTGCTTTTCCCCGGCGTGGTCCCGCACCCGGTCTTGCGCAAGCTTTTCCAGATTTCCGCGGCTCACGTCTATCTGACCTATCCCTTCGTCCTTTCCTGGTCGGTCCTGGAGGCGATGGCGTGCGGCGCTCTCGTCATCGCCTCCGACACTGCTCCCGTCCGGGAAGTCATCTCCTCGGGCCGTAACGGCATCCTGGTGCCGTTCTTCGATACAGACGCTCTCGCCGAGTCCATCCTGGAAGCCTTGAAAAGCCCGGACAGCTTCGCCGAACTGCGGATCGCCGCGCGCCGAACGATCGAGCAGCGCTTCCAACAGGACGAGTGCATCGCAAGCCAAACTGCCCTGATCGGAAGAATGATGCTGCCGGATTGAAATCTCGCCAGGCAAGCGCAGATTGCGCGAGTATTACTTCAAGTTTTTAAGTATATACCTAGCAGATTTGTCCCTGCATTTTGTTATTGTGCGAAGCAATAATTATTGATACGTAACTCCCAAGGCATCATCGCATCGATTGCCAATCAATAGTTTCAACATATCATGTTGTTATTGGGGATTTTGCGTGCAAATGTTGATGTCCTCGGGCATTAAGCAGTCGGCGACAAGTATAAAGCTGATTGCAGCATCAGATCTCGACCGGGGTAATGTCGAACAGGCCGGAATTGAACACCTGGTCGTCTTTCTTGGTGACGGCACGCGTTCGCAACCGGCCCTGAAGAACAGTTTTCCTCTCATTGCCGTCGCCTTTTCGGAGGAAGCCGAAGCTGACCTGAGGGATGCTCTCGTTTCGCTCCGGCGTCTTGCCACGGTGCCGGAAGTCCCCGTCCAGCGGCTCGATGCGCGAAACGGGGCCGAGATGTGCGCGCTTATTCGTACGCTGGCCGAGGGAGGCTTGGGGCGGCTGTCCCGGTTCGCCGCCTCGATGACCTCGGAACTCGCCATGCTTCGCCGGGAGCGCGAAGTGCTGTTCGAAAGCTACCGTGCGCTCGAAGATGCATTTCAGACGCACAACTGGGAGCCGGTGGCGGAAGTATTCGGGAACGATCCCTATGTCGACCCAAAGGACGAAGGCATCGGCCAGTTGCTGTCAAGCGCCCACGTCGAACAGCTTCTGCCGGTCTCCAGCCGGGGCGTGGCCGGCATCGCCCTCCATCTCAATTCGGTGCCGAAGGACGGCGCCGAACTGGTCGTCACGCTGAGCTACGTCGAGAGTCGCGAAGGCGTGGCCGAATGGAGCGTTCCCGCTTCAAAGCTCGTCCCGAACTGGAATTTCTTCTCGCTGCCGCGGGCTTGCGGATGTGGGGCGAAGACGTTGCGGCTGCGGGTGTCGACCACGGGGCCAGAGACGGTGGGGCTATCGCTCGGCTTTCCGATTGCCAGCGAACGCTACACGGCGCGGTCGGAAGTCTCGCATCCCGACCTCGATCTCAGGCCGTTGGCATTCCGCGTGTTCACGGGGCTCCCCGGCGTCCGCCCAACCCGAATGCCCAACATGATCGCGCCCACCGATCTGCTCGACGGCCAGTTCATCGAAGACTACCGTCTGGCACCGGACCTGCTGAGCCGAATCGTCGATGTTTCGGTTACGCCGGTCGTGCCCGAATTCCAGACTGTTCGCTTCCTCGAGCACGAGCACGCGGTGGTGTGTCATCCACTGCAGAGCGGAATTTCCGCAGGGGCCGTCAGCCGCGCAGTCGAGCCCGGAACCATTTCGTTCTCGGCGAGCGCCGTGATCGACCATCCGGAAGGAGCCCCGGCGGCCGTCAGTTTCCTGCTCGCCCCGGCAAACTCCAACGCACGATCCGAGGTGGCGGAGTTGGTGCGCAAGGGCTCGGCAAAACCGTCGGCCTTCTTCAGCGGCTGGCGCGAGGTCGGTCCGGATCGCGCGATCAACGTCAATATCCACATGGACGAGCCGGTGCGCGCGCCCATGGATCTTATGATCCTGAGCCGTGCCGTCACCGATTCAGTCGATTTCTCCTGGCTCAAGGTGTCGGGCTTCCGGCTGGTCAAGCAGTCGGGGGAGGCGGTCGATGTCCGCCAGTAAGGACGATCTGATTGCGGTGGCGATGCCGCTTTACGGCCATGCAGCGCTGGCCCTGGAAGCGTTGGAATCCGTCCTTGCTTCGACGGTTTCCAACTGCAGGATTGCCATTGTCGTGTCCGTCGACGGCGACCCGCGGCACGAGGCTTTCGACCTGCTGCTGCTTTATGCCGCCAGCCACCCTGAAATCCATGTGGTGTTCGGCCCGAATGCGGGACCGGGCGGGGCGCGCAATCGCGCAATCGACTACGTGCTCGAAAACCTGCCCGAGGCCAAGGCGATCTATCTGCTCGATGCCGACAACAGGGTCCTGCCGGGCACCATCGAAACCCTGTACCAGCAGCTTCTCTCGAGCGGCTGCGGCTGGGTCTACACCAATATCGACACCTTCTCGGTGAACTGGCGCGCGCACTACGGCAACCGCTATTCGCGGCTTGTCCACTGCATCACCGACAACATCTGCGACACCGGCTCGATGATCTCCATCGACGTCTTCCGGGCCGGCGTGCGCTTCAACGATGACCGGCAGAACGGGTTCGAGGACTGGGAGTTCTGGCTTTCCTGCATCGAGCATGGCTTCGTCGGCGTCCCATCGCACGACACCACCTTCGAATATCGGCTGCGGGCGGAAAGCCGCTTCAAGGAAGCGAATCGTGAACGTGCCACTTCCGTCAGCTTCCTCAGGAAGCGCCACAAGGCGTTGTTCCAGCGCCCGATGCTTGTCGAGTTCGAGCACGAGGAATGCCCGCGCTATCTCTTCGCGCGGACCGAAGATGCCGCCATCTCGTTCTTCACCGACCCCACCAAGCCGCCGAGGATGCTTCGCCTCGACGACATCATTCCGGATTTCTGGGCGAGCATCGGCGAGCCCGACAATGTCCACTTCCCGCCTTTCCTGATCGCAGGCAGCGGCGCGACGCTCGACCTTTTGCGACGGTCGCGCATGCTGCCCAACGTGCTTTGCCACCTGGAGCGATTGAGCGAGAAGGCGAATATCGTCTTTGTCCAACTCGGCAACGATGCGACGCAGCGCAAGATCGAACCGGTGTTGCTGGAGGCGGGGGCATCGCAGACCGCGTCCGCAGACCTCATCTTCATCCCGACGTCGCTTGTTCGCGACGTGATCAAGAACAATGCGCTGGACTGGTTTGCCTCGATCGGCAACGAGCAGATTTGGCCGACTTCGGCCATCCTGAAGGTGCGATTCCCATTCCCGCGGAGTCTGCCGCGGCGGTCGCTGATCACGCCCCAGCAGGTGATGATAAACTGCATCAACGCCATTGCCACGAGCCCGCTGCGCCGGACTGCCGGCGGTCGCTGGACGTGGCGGCCAGCGCGGCTTGTGCCTTTCTCGGATCTGCACAAGTCGCTGCGGAAGGAGATCGGCGGCTCGCCCGTCCTGCCGCTTGGCCACAGCGACGGCAGGCGCACGGCTGCGCTGCTCGTGCCCAATGCTTCATTCGGCGGCGCCGAGAAGGTGGTCTATGCGGCCGCGCGCGAGCTGAAGAGGGCCGGGTACGAGACCCACCTCTTCGTGCTGGGCACTCAGCGTATGGACGTCATCGACGAGTTCGACGCGAGCTTCGATCACATCCATTTCTGGAGCGAAGGCATTCCAGCCTGGGGAGGCTCGGGCCAGTTCCTCGGCCAGGACTTCATCGCCGAGCACCACGAGGTCGAATGGGGCGCGCTGAAAGGGCAGCTCTCGGGATTCGACCTGATCATCAACAACCACGTTATGTCGGTCCATCCGCTGATTGCGCGGCTGCGCTCGGAGGGCACGCGCGCGGCCTGCTATCTTCACGTCGTCGACAACACCTCGTTCAAACGGCCGGCCGGCCAACCCTTCGCGGCGATCGCCCATGAGCATTGCTACGACGCGTTCCTGACTTGCTCGGAGCAGCTCAAGATCTACCTGCGCAGCTTCGGTGTTCCCCTCGAAAAGGTCTTCGCCGTACCCAATGGCGCGAGTTTTTCGGTGTCCTCCAAGGCGCTTGCCGATGTGCTGTCCGCAAGGAGGATGGAGCGGAAGGATGATCGGCTGCGGCTGCTCTACATGGGGCGGTTCGACCAACAGAAGGGCATCGATCGGCTAGCCGCGACAATCGCCGAGCTTCATGCCGCGCACGTCCCCGTCGACATACGGGCGATAGGAGGCGAGATCCTCGCCGATTCCACCGTTTCCTGGACGGAGCAGCTGAAGGACCTCGGCGTCGACGTGCATCCCCCGGTCTTCGCCAGCAAGGAGTTGATCAAGGCGCTGGGCTGGGCGGACGTGCTCGTCATGCCCTCGCGCTGGGAAGGCGCTCCGTTGATGATCGCAGAAGCGCAGCAGCTCGGCTGCGTTCCCATCGCAACCAACGTTGGCGCCGTGGGGGAACTCATTACCCATGGCGAAGACGGCATCCTCATCGAGGCCGATGTCGACTCCCAGGTGGTGCGGCAGATGGTGGGGGTCATCGAAGAGGTCGCCCGCGATCGCCGCAAGCTCGCCCCGCTCATGGAAGGCTGCCTCAATTCGGCGGCGCGCCGCTCGTGGACAAGCTCCTTCTCGGAATTCCTCGGCTGGTGCGACGGCGCGGTGAGCAATTCATCGCTGTCGCGTGCCGCGGTCATGCGCCGGCGCGAGGCGCCCGACACAGAGCTCGCGGCGGCGGGCTGAAGGGCTTCCCACCAGTTCTATCAAGCAGAAAGGTTTGGTTGTATGCGTCCAAGGATTCTGGTGACGGGCATTCCTGGCCACTACGCGCGCCTTGCAAACGGCGCCAACGGATTGGCCGTCTCCTATTCGGAACGGCAGAAGCAACCCGAGACGAAGGACGAGTTCCTCCAGGAACTGCGGAACATCAGCAATACCGGCAACTATCTGATCGGCGAGGGTGCTTTGCGTGCGCTCGCACCGCATGCGAAGCAGGTGCCCTTCTGGCATCTCTACAATTGCAGCCAAAACGGGGATGGATTCGAGCAGTTCAATTCCAACTTCGACATCTGCGTATTCACCTGCGCAAACCTGTTGCGCAAGGGACTCTCCGCCGATGCGGAAGCTGAAGTGCTGGGCAAGCTCAAGATGCCGATCGTCATGCTCGGCATCGGCCAGCAGAACCGGAAGGATCTCGAAAACGCGCTGCCGGAGGGCACGAAGCGGCTCTTGAGCATTCTCAAGGAGCGGGAGCACTATTTCCTGACGCGCGGTTTTGAAACCACGGGTTTCCTGAAGGACCAGGGCTTTTCGTTCGTGCAGCCGACCGGCTGCCCGTCGGTCTATTTCATGCCGGACAATATGCGGCGCGCGCTGAAGAAGCTACCCTCCGTGCAGATCGGCAAGGCGCGGACCATCTTCTCCGGTTATCTCGGGGGCAACCAAGATGCGATTCTCGACGCCAACGCGCTGGAGCCGCAGGATTCGGTTCCCCAATATGTCGTCCAGGATGAGTTCCTGCTCTTCGACATGCGAGTGGAGCCGAATGCCGAAGGGCGCGTCTACGACTCTGCCTCCGGGAAGATGATCGGCGACGTCGCCTATCCGGGCACCGAGCGGCTCAAGCGCCCGTTCGACGTGCGCACATTCTTCGACACGAACCAATGGCGCGCCTGGGCCTCGTCGATGGACTTCAATTTCGGGCGGCGATTCCACGGCTCGATCATCGCCATGCAGGCGGCGGTGCCGAGCCTCATGGTGGCGGTGGACGATCGCATGCGCGAGATGCTGGGCTTCACCGGCCTGCCCGCTGTCGACGCGACCGACATTGATAAGGCCGAGAACCGGGCCGAGTTCGTCGCGGATCATCTGGCCGGCCTCAACGCGTCCGAACTGGTCGACCGCTACTCGGATCGCGAGCGGAACTTCCGCACGGTGCTCCGCGAGATCGGCATCGGGCAGTAGCGCGCGACCAGGTCTTAGGCACAGTTTCAGGGAATATCATGCGTATCCTGCTTACGGGCATCCCGTCATATCTGCAGCGAACCGTGGCGAGCGTGTCCGGGGCGGAGGTTCGCCACAGGCCCTATTTCGACAACATCCGCACCAAGTCGGAACTGATCGAGCAGGTCAGAAAGATAGCCAATACCGGCAATTACCTGATTGGGGAGGGCGCGGCCCATAGCCTGAAGGCGCATGACGTCACTTACGTGCCGTTCTGGCACCTTGCCCGAAGCTGCGGTTCGGATGATGTCTACGAGCGCCTGAACCAGGAGTTCGACATCTGTGTCTTCGCCTCGGCCAACCTGCTGCGGCCCGGCTATTCGGCCGACCTGGAAGCGGAAGTGTTCGAGAAGCTGAAGATGCCGGTCGTGGTCATGGGCATCGGCATCCAGCGCAAGGAAGGCCTCAAGGAGAACCTGCCCGCCGGCACGCTCAAGTTCCTCGATGTGCTCAGGCGCAAGGAGAGCTTCTTTTTGACCCGCGGCTATTTCACCGCCGAGTTCCTCAGGGAACAGGGCATGAAGTTCGTGAAGCCGACCGGCTGTCCGTCGCTGTATTTCAACCCGGCGGGGATGCAGCGCTCTCTCGCTGCCCTCGCCAACCCCGAACTGGCGCAAGCACAGAAAATCGCTTTCGGCGGGTATCTCGGCAGCGTGGCCGATACCATCGTTGACGTCCATGCGCTGCTGAAGCCGGCAAGCGTCGCAAGCTATGTCGTGCAGGACGAACTGGTCGCCTATAATCTGTCCTTGCCGGTCGACGATGACGCGCCTGTCTATGACAAGGCCAGCGGCCGCATCACCGGGGCGACCTCCTACAAGCATTCCGAAAAGTGGCAGAGGGACCATGAGCTCGTGGTCTTCTTCGACACGAATCAGTGGCGAAACTGGATCGCCTCCCGCGAACTCTGCTTCGGCCGCCGGTTCCATGGCTGCATCATCGGCATGCAGGCCGGCGTGCCGGCGCTCATGATCGCGGTGGACGACCGCATGCGGGAAATGCTGGAGTTTGCCGGCTTCCCCTACATTGAGGCGGCGACGTGGAACCGAGAGGCCGACAAGAAGGCCTATCTCGCCAGCTTCCTTTCCAAGATCGATACGCAGTCCGTAATAGACCGGTACTCGGCCTGCGAAGCCAACTTCCGCAACGCCCTCAGCCATGTGGGCCTCTAGTTTCAGTGGCAGAATGACAATGCCAGCCGGGCTTCTGCTTGGCATGCTGCTGGCGTTCTGGGGCGTCGCCCCGGCACCGGTTGCCCATGCCGGCGAGACGCCGACTGCCCGTATCGGGGTCAACCGCCTGAATCTCGCGTGGCTGTCGCGAGGCGATCAGGAAAGGGTGCTCGGGGAGATGGCGGCGAACGGCATCACGCACGCCCGTCTTTCGCTGTCGCGGCCGGTAGACAAAAGCATCGAGGGCCTCGAGATAGCAAGCCGGCTGGGTATCCGGATTCTCCTCGAGATCGAACTGACGAACAGAAGCTACTTTCCCGAGACGGCTCGGCCCCGGACCGGCTTCGGCCGTATCTGGGATGTCCACCGGCTCTCGGAACTCGATCTCGAGCGGTACCGCATGGGATTGCGCGACGCACTCCGCCGCATCGATGCCCTGGGCATTCGGCTGGAGGCGATCGAGCCCGGAAACGAGATCAACTTCAGCGCCTACAACGGCGACCTCCTTGTCCATCGTCGGCCCGGCGAACGGACCCCGCGCAGCATCGCCGAACTGGCGGACAGGGCGGCCTTCGAACTGGGGCTCGACAAATATCTGGAGGCCTTGAAGATCACCCGCGGGGAAGTGCGGCGTACCGTTCACAGCAGCGACGCCGCCTTCGTCTCGGCCGGCCTGTCCGACCTGAGCGCCGACTGGGCCGACGGGAGGGGCATGGAGCGGCTCGATCCGCACGAGGTCATTGCGGAGCTGCGCAAACGGGGTATCGACAGCCTAGTCGATGCCTACGGCATTCACGTCTATCCGGGACAGAAACCAGCGCCGGCCCTCGCCGATCGGGTGAGGCGTATCCTCGACTTCTGCGAGATTGACAATGCTGGCCGGCCCTGCTGGGTGACGGAATGGGGGATTGCGAATACGGCGCGCGACTGCCCCGTCGACGACCGGAAGCGGGAAGACGCGGTGCGAGCCGTGCGCGCGGTCTTCCAGCAACTGATGGATGGAGGTCGGCTGACGGCAGCCTTCTACTACGATTGGGACACCGAGCAGTCATACAGCCTGTGGCGTTGCGGCCGGTTGAGTCCTGCCGGAGCGCTCGCCGTCACACCGGCCGGAACGGAGGAGACGCGGGCAGTTTTGCGTTGAGCGGGGAACGTTTTCCGCAAACGGCAAATATAGAGAATCGGCAATCCGTATTGCCGGAGTATTTCCAATGTTCGGGGGTTGGACTTGCTAATCTATTCAGACGAAAACCTTGAGGTATTTCATAGGCCGGGATCGTCGGCCTATGTTCTCGCAACCTTCAACGAAATGGAGATGCAGGCAAACGGCAGCCGCTTCTGGGGACAGCGGTTTTGCGAGAAGGCGGACATCACCGCTGTCGGTTTCATCAGCCGGCGCCCCAACTGGTTTCCGGCGGCGAGCATGGCCAAGGCCAGCGTCGCGGCTGCGCCGATCCTGCGGCAGGCATCCGAACGCATCCTTTACGGCCACTCCCAGGGTGGCTACGCGGCGCTCCGTTATCGCCGACTCCTTGATGCCGATGTCGCAATCGCCTTTTGCCCGCAGATATCCATCGATCCCAGGACGGTCCCCTTCGACGGCCGCTTCACGAGCCACTTCGCACCCTCGCTTCATGAAAACATGGAGATCGCATCCGCGCACGCGGCCGGCCGTGCCTATGTCTTCCATGATCCGTTCCATGCCGTCGATCGCGAGCACGCGGAGCGGATCGCTGCATTGCAACCGGGGACACGGCTCGTCCCGGTGCACATGACCGGTCACGGCACTGTCCGGGCCTTCGCCGGAACGGCGCGCGGGCTGGCGCTGATCGAAGCCTGCCGCGCGGACGATTTGTCTGGCCTGCACACGCTCGCTCGCGCGGTTCGGGTTGGAGCCTCCATGCGGCCCTACCAGGTTGCACTAACCGCGATCGCTCGCCATCCCGCCTGGGCCGACCGGCTCTACACGCGCCTCGGCAATGGCTTTTCGCCCGTGCAGCGGGTCAACTACCTCTACCACCGGGCCAACCGACACATACGCGACGGCGAGTTGGCGACCGCGCGCGACATGCTTCTCATGGCCTTGGCGCTTCAGCCGAACAATGCCGGGCCTGCCCGGCGCCTGCAGGAACTCGACGCGCGCATCGCCAGCACGATCCGGACGGAATCCCTTGTTCAGCACCCGGGATGCATGGGCTCGCTCAGCGTCCAATGCCACATCAAAGAACGCGGTCCGAAATCAGAGCCTATGCCGATGAGGGGCCGAGCAGGAAGCAAAGCAGGGGAAGGGGCCCCTCGGTGAAGGGTATAATCCTGGCGGGCGGTAGCGGGACAAGGCTTTACCCCGTTACACTCGCAGTATCGAAGCAGATACTGCCAATTTACGATAAACCGATGATCTATTATCCGCTGGGCGTCTTGATGCTGGCGGGTATACGAGAAATTCTTGTTATCTCGACGCCGCAGGATTTGCCGCAGTTTCAACGCCTTTTGGGCGATGGTTCCGCGTTCGGCATTTCGCTGTCGTATGCTGAGCAGCCTACACCGAACGGACTGGCCGAAGCCTTCATCATCGGAAGCGAATTCATCGGCGATGATCCAGTGGCGCTCATACTTGGCGACAACATCTTTTATGGCGATGGCCTTTCACAGCATTGTCGGGCAGCTGTGAGGCGAACCAGCGGGGCCTCCGTCTTCGCCTACCAGGTCGAGGATCCGCAGCGCTATGGCGTGGTGTATTTCGACCGTGAAACCCAGCGGGCGCTCTCTATCGAAGAAAAGCCGGCTCAACCGCGTTCCAACTGGGCCGTCACCGGGCTGTATTTCTATGACAACTCGGTAGTCCAGATCGCTTCGTCAGTCAGGCCTTCGGCAAGAGGTGAGCGCGAGATCACGGACGTCAACAGAGCCTATCTCGATCAGGGCAAGCTGCATGTCATGCGGCTCGGCCGCGGCTACGCCTGGCTGGACACGGGGACGCACGACAGCTTGCACGATGCGTCGTCGTTTGTTCGTACGATAGAGCTTCGTCAAGGCATCAAGATCATGTGCCCCGAAGAGATCGGCTTCGAATTGGGTTGGCTGAGCGAAGCTGAGGTGCTGGCCAGGGCGGCCTCCTTGGGCAAGACCGACTACGCACGCTATCTCGAGCGCCGGGTTCGGGAACTCGCCCATGGTTGAGGTGATCGGCCTCGGGTTAGAAGGTGTCTTTGAGATTCGTCCTCCAAAGTTCGATGATGCACGAGGTTTCTTCTCAGAAACCTGGAATGCAGCGAAACTTGCAAAGGCCGGCATCTCGATCAACTTCGTGCAGGACAATCACTCGTTCTCGCGCTCGCGGGGCATAATGCGAGGCCTGCATTTTCAGATTCCGCCGTTTGCGCAAGACAAACTCGTGCGCGTTCTGCGCGGCTCCGTGTTCGACGTCGCGGTCGATATTCGCAAGGGCTCGCCGACATTCGGAAAATGGGTCGCTGTTACGCTATCAAGCCGGCAATGGAATCAGATGCTGGTGCCCAAGGGCTTTGCGCACGGCTTTGTCACGCTCGAGCCCGATACCGAGGTTGTCTACAAAGTCTCGGCGCCCTATTCGCGGCCCCATGACAGATCCATTCGATTTGATGATCCCGATATCGCAATAGACTGGCCTGTCCCGGCGACTGAGATGGTTCTCTCGGCCAAGGATGAAGCTGCGCCGTTCCTCGCTGGGCTGGAAACCGGATTCACTTACCAGTGAAGCACGGCTTGCCAACAGTCCTCGTCACTGGCGGTGCGGGTTTCATAGGCTCTGCCGCCTGCCGCCATCTGGTCCGCACGGGCCGCTATCGCGTCGTCAATCTCGACAAGCTGACCTATGCCGGCAACCTGGCATCGCTGCGCGACATCGAGGGACATCCGAACTATGTCTTTCACCGCGGGGACATATGCGACACCAAGGCGGTCGGGCGGATATTGGCGGCCGAGAAGATCGACCGGGTCATGCATCTGGCCGCCGAAAGCCATGTCGACCGGTCGATCGACGCGCCGATGGCCTTCGTGAACACCAATGTCGTCGGAACGGTAAGCATGCTTACCGCCGCGGTCGATCATTGGCGCGAACTTGATGACGACGGCCGCATGGGCTTTCGCTTCCACCATGTTTCCACAGACGAAGTATTCGGGGACCTGCCATTCGAGACCGGGGTCTTCACCGAGGAAACCCCTTACAATCCGTCCTCGCCCTATTCTGCATCGAAGGCGGCGTCGGACCATTTCGTGCGCGCCTGGCACGAAACCTACGGGCTGCCGATCGTCATCTCGAACTGCTCGAACAACTACGGCCCTTTTCATTTTCCGGAAAAGCTGATTCCGCTCGTCATCGCAAACGCTCTCGATGAGCGTCCTCTACCCGTGTATGGCCGGGGCGCCAATGTGCGTGATTGGCTGTACGTCGAGGACCACGCTCGTGCGCTTGAAGCAGTAATGAGCAAGGGGCGGGAAGGCGAAAGTTACAATATCGGCGGTCGGGCGGAACGTACCAATCTTGAGGTGGTCCGAAGCATTTGCGCGCTGCTCGACGCAAAGCGACCACGAAAGGGGGGAGGTTCATATACGGATCTCATAACATTCGTCGCCGACCGACCGGGGCACGACCGGCGTTATGCTATCGATCCGGCGAAGATTGAGCGTGAACTGGGATGGCGCCCGGTTGAAACCTTTGAAACGGGCCTCGCCCGTACGGTCGACTGGTACCTGGACAATGGCTGGTGGTGGAGACCAATCCGTGATCAGCGATTCAACGGAACCCGTCTCGGACTGGTGAGTGCCAGATGAAAATCCTCGTCACCGGAAAGAATGGGCAGTTGGCTCGTTCACTCGCGGTCCGGGCGCAGGGCCACGATATCGAAATCGTGCTCGCCGGCCGGCCGGAGATTGATCACGCGAACCCTTCGACGTTCGTCTCGGTGCTGAAGTCTGTCGCGCCTCATTTGGTCATCAATGCAGCCGCCCATACCGGAGTTGATCAGCAGGAAGATGAGCCGCAACGAGCATTCAGGATAAACGCCGAGGCCCCCGCCGAATTGGCACGACTGACGCGATTGGCGGCTATTCCCATCATACAAGTTTCGACGGACTACGTGTTCGATGGCAAATCTAGTGAACCATATGCCGAGACGGACAAGCCCAATCCGCAAACGGTCTACGGACTCAGCAAGCTTGCGGGCGAACAAGCAGTCCGCTCGGAGAACCCGGATCATCTGGTTGTTCGAACGGCATGGGTCTTCAGTCGATATGGTCGAAATTTCGTCAAGACGATTTTGTCCGCGGCTCAAACGCGCAAGAGGCTTCAAGTGGTCGCAGACCAATTCGGGAATCCCACTGAAGCACACGATCTAGCTGACGGTTTGCTGGCTGCAGCGCGCTTCTGGCGCGAACACCAGGGCTTTCTGCAAGGTCTGTATCACCTTGCCGGGCAAGGCAGGGCGAGCTGGTACGAAGTGGCAAGGCAAATTCTTGAGATTAGCAAGGCGATGGGTGGCCCGATCGCCGATGTCGAGCCAATAGTCGGTGATCAGTGGGTGGCCAAAGCCCCGAGACCGGCGAATTCCGAGCTGAATTCAGAGCGGTTTGCTCACGATTTCGGCTACCGCGCTGGCGACTGGCGAGATCGTGTCTCTTCGGCGGTGGGGAATATCATCGCAGACTCAGTGACTTGCCATGATATTCGATGAGTTGCTGCTCAACTCAGCTGTCGGCTCGCCGTAGCCAAGCTCAAGCCCCCAATCCGGGTTGCTCCGGGTCTCACCAGGCCTTTGCAGATGTAGTGCCCGCTACTCGAGGTCGCCGGACACGCCGGCGACGATGAAGGCAAGGCCGTCTGGCTTAGTCAACGATTCCCAAACTGATTGCCGGGCCCGCGTTACACCCACCAATCCCCGCTATCGCCCGAAGTGGTGGCGAGTCGATCCGCATCGGACAATGAGTCGGCACCGTCCAACTGATAGGCGCGGATATAGTCCACCTGCATTTCCGCGGGCGTCGCCAGCCTATCGCTGGGCGTTCCGGCAATCCCTCCGACGGCCAGGTTGACCAGCATGTACATCGGGTCGTGCATGTCGTCCGGCGTGTCGGCACGAAACACCTCGGCATCATCGAAATACCAGACGAGTTCGTCCTCCGTCCAAAGCAGGCCATAGGTGTGGAAACCCTCGGTGTCCGGCACGTTGACAGCCGATCCCACCTTCGTGCGGCTGCCGGTTTCGATAGAATGCGCCGAGACATGGACCGTGTTCGGGTCTTGCCCCCGCATTTCCACGACATCGAGTTCCGGCGGCCAGGAACCATCCGCCGGCAACAGCCAGAAAGCCGGCCAGGCTCCGTGATTGTCCGGCATGTCGGCGCGCATCTCGAAATAGCCGTAGGTCTGGGAAAATGAGCCGTGAGTGTTCAGCAGGCCCGATGTGTATTCGTAGTTGTTGATATGGGGCCGAATTGCGTCCGGAGCCCGCGCGGCGGTGATGGTCAGCACTCCGTCATCGACACCGAACGGATTGACGGAGCTTGTCGAACCATACTCATGGTCGATGTACCATTGCTTTTCGCCGTTCGGGGTAAGCGTGCTGCCATTTTCGCCGCCCCACCAGAAATTCGTGTCCCAGGTGCCGCTGGCGCCGTTCCGTAGGCTGAGCGCGTCGAACTCGTCCACGAAGGACAAGGTGAGGTCGGACCTGTCGAGGCTGAGCTTGAACTGGCTTGCCGTGAACTGGTCGACATTCGCGTTTGCAAATACCAGCACCTCGTCATCTCCGACGTCGAGCCGCACATCGGTGCCTGACTGCACCATGTTAGCCCTGACATCCTCGAACGAACGGAAGCCGTAGCCGTTCAGGCGAACGGTGTCGTGGCTCTCGAAATCCAGGATGAGATCGCTTCCGGTCCCGGCCGCGAAGATGAAGACATCGGCTCCGGCTCCGCCCTTCAACACATCGTCGCCGAGGCCGCCGTCGATCGTCTGTTGGCCAGAACCACCGCTGATGATGTTGTTGTCGGCGTTGCCGATGGCGTAACGCCCGTCGCCGGTGACGACGAGGTTCTCGATATTCTCCGGCAGCGTAAAGCTCATCCACGTCTCGACGGTATCGATGCCACCGCCAGCCTGTTCCGAAGCCCGGTTGATGCCCGAATAGAGGTGGTAGACGTCGTCACCGAGCCCGCCAAACATCGTGACGTTCACGCTGCTGTCGCCCCACAGGGAGTCGTTGCTAGCGCTGCCAAAAAGCTGCGGGCCGGAGGATGTCGCCGAAAAATGACGGACCGAGGAAGCGCTGTAGGGGAGGGGCACGCCATTGGCGTTGAGGACAGTAGAAATGGGGATTTCCTTTTTGCTGAATCACGCCCCGCCAGCGACAGGTTAGCATCGGGGCTGGCCTCTTACGACCGGCCTCACCGCTAACATTATGCTGCAGCACATTACGGACCAATCGGCAAAGCTGGTTCGATGGGCCCCTTGCCCTTTCCGAGTGCGCTCTCCTCTTCGACCAACTGCCGCGCGGGAGCGCCCACCGAATGTTCTCGAGTCAGCCAGCCTTGGCCTCAGAGTCGAGGCGAGGGCGTCTGTCCAGTAGATCCTCAAGCTTGTAACGACGAACGCGAGCGATCCGCTTGCGATCTGTGCGCCTCGAACATCAGCCCCGCGATCACCTCCCGGGTCGCCGCAGCGGTGTTCAACGCGGGCTTGGCTGGCGGTTCTCGTGCCCTCTCCAGTAGCGGAAGCCATACCGAACGCCAGGACTGTTCCAGTCGCCCACGCTGCCCCCACGCCGTAGCACGCTACCGTAACTTACCTCGCCGATTCTTGAAGGGCGCCCGCTCGCGATGATAAATCACAAGCCGGTTAGGCAGTTTAGCCCACGGCCTTGGACGCGGCGTCGGCTAAAACGAGTTAGTTCAAAGGACCTGTGGCCGCCGAGGCCACCGCGTGGGGCCGAGAGGGTAAAGCAATGGCCGGCAGTTGGTCCCCATTTCCTGGCCTGGTGACGGCCACTCTGGCATTCCTGATTTCGACGGCGGGAGACCTCCCAGGTGCCTGGGCGCAGGAGCAGGCAACCGCGGCCACGGCGGCTTCGAAATCTGCGGCGCTTGCAGAGCCAGAGCCGCTGTCGGCGGACGAACTCGAAGAACTCGTAGCGCCGATCGCGCTCTATCCCGACGAACTGCTCGCGCTCGTCTGCTCCGCCTCCTTGTTCCCTCTCCAGATCGTCGAAGCGGAGCGCTTCCTCGAAAAGCGCGCCAAGGACAAGAGCCTGGAGCCGAAGGAAAGTTGGGATGCCAGCGTGATCTCGCTGCTCAACTATCCGGACGTCGTGAAGATGATGGCTGAGGACCTGGAGTGGACGCAGGCGCTCGGGGACGCCTTGGCCAACCAGCAGAAGGACGTGCTCACCGCCATCCAGCAACTGCGGGACGAGGCAGTGGCAAAGGACATCATCAAGACCGACGACAAGGTGAAGGTCGTCCAGTCCGGAGACAACATCATCATCCAGTCGGCGAACCCCGAGACCATCTATGTGCCCCGCTACGAGCCCGAGATGCTCTATGTCCCGAGCTATCCGCCGGAGCCGATTTCGTACTATTCCGATCCGTATCCCAACTACTACTGGCCCTCCGCCGGCTTCTGGGCCGGCGCGGCCACAGGCGCCTTCTTCGGCGCCATTGTCGACTGGGACGATTGGGGCGTCTGGGGCGGGAACTGGGGCGGCGACGTCGACATGGATGTCGACTGCAACAACTGCCTAAACAACATCAACGGCAAGATCGACTGGAAGGATGTCGACTGGAAGAACGTCGACCGCTCCAAGATCAACTTCGACCGGAACCAGTTGGCCAACATCGATCGCAACAGGATCCAGCAGGGGCTGGAGTCCAATCGCGCCAATTCCATCCGGGACAAGGCCTCGAACGTCAGAAGCGAGCGGCCGGCGAACCTGTCCAACAAGGCGGTGCAGGCCAGGGATGTTCGTAAGAACGTTCTGGACACGGCTCAGAAGCGGCCCGGCAACCTTGCAGACGCCCGCCCGCAGCAGCGGCCAAGCGCCAGTGCGCGACCTGATCGGCCCCAGCAGGGGCAGCGTGCGAATGCGCGAACCGACAGGCCGCAGGCAGCTACGCGACCATCCGGCGGCGCGAAGAAATCGGCGAACCGACCCTCCGGCAAGCCGAAGGCAGGTGCCCGCGTCGATAACCGCCCGAGCAAACCCTCTGGCCTGGGCAACGTCGACCGCGGACGCGTCACCAAGGTGAATTCGAGTCGCGGCCGCCAAAGCATGGGCGGCGGCTATCGTGGAGGCGGTGGCCATGCCGTCCGGACTGGTGGCTCCCGAGGGGGCGCCATGGGGCGCGGCGGCGGCCGTGGCGGTGGCGGACGCGGGGGACGCGGGCGTTGATCGCAGCAAGGACAGGATCAATGACGAGCATGCTACATCGAATGCTGCTCAAGGGCGCCGGCCTGATCGCCCTGGTGGCCATGCTAGCAGCATGGGAACCGCCTGTCGCCGGGGCGCAGGAGGTCACGGCTCAGGAGGGTGCGTCGCAGGCACCAAGCGGGATCGACATCTCCTCCTTCGCCGCTGCCGAGGAGCCGCCCGCCTTCGAGGATCCGGCGGCCGCGATCGATGCCTTCAAGGCCTCGCTTGCGGATGACGATGTTGCCAAGCTGGCCAGCTTGCTTGGCCTGGATGTCGGTAAACTGAAGGCGGACCAGGCCACTATGGCGACTTATAGCCAGGTCCGGCAAGCCGCGGCAGAGTTGCTCAAGACAGAGGACCATGACGACCGAAAGCTGATAAATCTCGGCAGCAAGCTATGGCCCTTCCCGTTCCCGCTGGTGAAGGGCGACGACGGCAAATGGAGCTTCGACACCTTTGCCGGGCTGGAAGAGATCGTAAATCGCCGGGTTGGGGAGAACGAACTCCAGGCCATCAACACGATGCGCGAGTATATCGACGCGCAGCGCGAGTACGCTTCCGAGGACCGGGACGCAGACGGCGTGCTGGAATATGCCCAGAAGGTAATCAGCAGCGAGGGGAAGACGGACGGGCTCTACTGGCCCGCGAACGAGACCGATGGCGAGAGCCCGGCCGGGAGCTTTGCCGACCAGCAAGCGCTCGACAAGGCAAAGCTCGGCGAAGGCTATTTCGGCTACCGCTTCCGCATCCTGAAGCAGCAGGGCGACAACATCGCCGGCGGCGCCTATGACTATGTCATCAACGACAACATGATCGCTGGCTTCGCGCTGCTGGCCTGGCCGGTGAAGTATCAGGAGACCGGCGTCAAAACCTTCGTCGTCAACCAGAACGGTATCGTCTACCAGGCCGATCTCGGCCCTTCGACCGAACAGATTGTCAAGTACATCGACAGCTTCAATCCCGGCGACGAGTGGAGCGTGGTCGACGATTGACCAGCTTCCCCTGAAACGAACTTCGGGATCGTGGCTGTCCGCAAAGGGCAAAGGAGATCGCTCGCCGTGGCAAGCTCGCTCCAACTCATTGCGGCGGGACTGGTGGTCCTTGCGCCTCTTGTGATGACGGTCGATGATGCGTCGGCGGCCACCCGCATCAACGCAACCAACATGAGTTGCGCGAATTTGCAGGCCGTCCTTGGCGCGCAGGGCGGGGCGGTGGTCAGCTATCGCTCGATGCGCACGGGTGGCGCGCTCTACGAGCGATTTGTCCGTAACCGCAACTTCTGCCAGCCCGGCGAAACCGCGAAATCTGTCAGCGTTCCGACGGCGGACCAGGCCTCCTGCCCGGTGAGGAAGTGCATCGAGAGCATCGAAGCGCGATGAACGGCTATTTGGGCAAGAGTGAAGGCAACCACGGCGCGGCCAATTCCGTGATGAGGCTCGTCTTCCAGCTTGCGTTCGCCTCTCTCCTGAGTTTCGCCGTCCTGTACGGTTCGCCGAGTGCTGCATGGGCGCAGCAAGGCCCGACGGATCTGCCACCCGAAAAGGCTCAGGAGCTTATGAAGCTGCTGGCCGACCCCGAGGTGAAGGCTTGGCTGCAATCGAAAACCCCGCCGCCGGCCAAAGAGCCCGAGAGCTCCGCAATTGAAGCGATCTCCGGCTGGGAGGCTGCCATCCGCACCCGCATCGGCGGGATCACCGCCGCGATGGGGCGTGTTCCCGAGGAGTTCGCGAAGGCGGCAGCTGTCTTATCCGCCGACAAGGACTCCGCCAGGCCATGGCCACTGGTGCTCACACTGTTCGCGGCTGTCATTGCGGCGGGGGCCGGCGCCGAGGCGCTGGTCAGGCGTTCCCTGCGGCGAGGCGGGATCGAAGAGGCACGACAAGGCGCCTGGCGCGACGCTGTCCCCCATCTCCTCAGTCTGCTTACTTTCGTCATGGTCAGCGCCGGCCTGTTCATGGCGATCGAATGGCCTCCCTTGCTTCGCAGGGCCATACTTACGCTGCTCCTGGCGCTGATTGCCTTCAGGGCGATACGAATCCTGGCGAGGCTTCTGATCGCGCTTGCCGCCCCAGAGGATGCGCGGGTCTCGGTTGGGACGATCGAGCTTGATCCCAAGGTTCGCTTCTGGCTGCAGCGGCTCGACCGGTTGGCTGGCCTGTTCCTTTTCGGCTGGGCGATCGTGGCCCTGATGCCGGGACTTGGCTTCTCCCGAGAGATGACGCAGTTCACAGCGCTTCTGTTCGGTTTTGGACTGCTTGCAATCGGGATCCAGGCGGTTTGGACGCGCCCTGACCAGAGGACCTCGGTGATCCAAGGGGTGCTGCTCACGATCTACCTTGTCGCGCTCTGGTTGGCATGGCTGGCCGGGTTGCTCGGCCTGCTCTGGCTGGGAATTTTCGCGCTGCTCTTGCCTGCAACTCTGCGGGGCGTCGACCGCCTTGCCCATTCCTTGGCTACCCGTGTGAAGGTCGGCGGAGCACTTGGCGTCGTACTGGATGTTCTGATCGTGAGGGGCGCCCGGGCGCTGGTCCTGGCCGCAGCGGTGGCATGGCTCGCCTACATCTGGCGCCTGCGCGCCGCAGCCATTGCGGGCAGTCCGGCCGGCACCGCGATTGTCTCCGGTATTCTCAACGGCATCGTCATCCTTCTGATGGCAGACCTGCTCTGGCAACTATCGAAGGCCTTGATCGCCTATCGCCTGGACGTTGAAGCCGGCGCAACGCCCGACGAAATCGCGCGCACCGGGCGGCTGCGCACGCTGCTACCGATCTTCCGCAACACGCTGGCCGCCTTCATCGCGACGATTGCCGTGCTCACGATCCTGTCCGGCCTCGGCGTGCAGATCGGTCCACTGATCGCCGGCGCTGGCGTATTAGGCGTTGCAATCGGCTTCGGCGCCCAGACGCTGGTCAAGGACGTGCTCAGCGGCGTGTTCTACATGCTCGACGATGCGTTCCGAGTGGGGGAGTACATCCAGAGCGGAAGCTACAAGGGAACCGTAGAGAGCTTCAGCCTCCGGTCGGTCCGGCTGCGTCATCACAGGGGACCGGTCTTCACGGTCCCGTTCGGAGAACTCGGCGCGGTGCAGAACATGAGCCGAGACTGGGTGATCGACAAGATGACGATCAACGTCACTTACGACTCCGACGTCGAGCTTGCGCGCAAGATCATCAAGAAGATCGGCCTGGAATTGGCGGAGGATCCCGAGTTCGCCGCCGACACACTCCAGCCGCTCAAGATGCAGGGAGTGGAGACCTTCGGCGACTTCGCGATCGTGCTCCGGATCAAGCTGATGACCAAGCCCAACGCGCAGTTCGGCATCAAGCGGAAGGCGCTGGTGATGATAAAGAAGGCCTTCGACGAGAACGGCATCAAGATCGCGGTCCCGACGGTTCATGTCGAGGGTGGCTCCGAAAACGCGGCCGCCGCCCAGCAGATGCTCAGAGCGAACGCGGCGGCGAACCAGGCATGAGGAGCGTGAGGAGCGGCTCCGCGGTGCCTCGATTACTACCCCACCCCGTGCAACTACGGCCTTCCCGTCCCTCGCCGACGGTGATCGCATCTCATCTCCTCCCGCAAATACGTGGTCGCAGCCTGGTTCGGATTCACAGCTCTGGCATAAGCGCGTCATACCGCAGGCCGAGATCGCTTCCACTTTTGTGGCCGTCGCTTGCCGCTACGGAATGTGATAGGTTTTCCGCTGCGGTCGCTCTGGGCGAGCGTGTTGTCAGCACACTGAGTGCTGAGGGAGAAAGCCATGACATACTGGTCGAAGAAGCGCGTTGGCGGCGCGGCCGCCTGCGTATTTGCGATGCTGGCTGGAACCATTTCGGCTGCGTCGGCTCAGGAACGACAAAAGACACAGACGCTGTACGGCAGTATGAGATCGGTCACGCAGGACATGATGAATAGGGCCGGGAGTGACGGCAACAACTTCCTTCATACAAATGCGAACTATGACCAGACCCGCTACTTCCCAAATCGGCAGATCAATACGGACAACGTCAAATACCTACGGCCAGCCTGGATCTTTCAGACCGAGGTCGTCGAGACCATGGAAACGACGCCGATCGTCGTCAACGGCATCATGTATGTGACGACGGCCTTCAACCATGTCTACGCCCTGGATGCGCGGACCGGTGAACAGATCTGGCACTACAAGCACCCGATGGGCCCGATAACGACCTTCTGCTGCGGCCCGAACAACCGCGGCGTCGCCGCCTATGGCGACAAGGTGTACATGGGGACACTCGATGGCCAACTCGTAGCGCTCAACGCCCAGAATGGATCGGTCGTCTGGAAGAAGGATGTCGCGGACGCGGCACTTGGCTACAGCGAGACGATGGCGCCGACCGCCGTCGACGGCAAGATTCTCATCGGCACCAATGGCGGGGAATACGGCATTCGCGGTTTCGTGAAGGCCTTCGATGCTCAGACGGGCGACCTGCTTTGGACGTTCAACACAATCCCCGAAAAGACCGCCGGTGTCTGGGCCACGCACGATGCGACCGGCCGTGATCTGCATCGCGACATTGAAGCGGAAAAAGCCGCGTTCGAGAAAATGGGCGATCCGTACAAGACGTTGGGCGGTGGTGTGTGGCAGAACCCTGCCGTCGACCTGGAGACACGACGCATCTACTTCGTCGTCGGCAACCCGTCCCCCGATCTGGATGGCTCGCTCCGGCCCGGCGACAACCTCTACACGGACTCGCTCGTCTCGGTTAACCTCGACACCGGCGAATATGCCTGCCACTTCCAGTACATCCCCCACGACTTGTGGGACCTCGATGCGGTCAGCCCGCCGATCATTACTCAGGTCAAGACCGACACCGGCGAGACGGTGAAGGGCATCCTGCACGCCGGCAAGACCGGGCACATTTACGTGAACAAGGCGGACGACTGCAGTCTTGTCCGGTTTTCCGAGGCCATGGTGCCGCAGGAGAACATGTGGGTGCTGCCGACGGCCCAAGGCGCTCGAATGCTTCCCGGTGCCAATGGCGGCGTGGAATGGTCGCCGATGGCGATCGATGCCGACCATTCGCTTGCCTATGCAATCAATCTACACCAGCCGATGACGTATCAGGTGGAAAGCACACCTTATCCCGAGGGGAAACTGTGGCTAGGCGGTGCCTTCAAGGTCATTCCCACCGAAGAGCAGTGGGGCAACGTAACTGCGGTCGACTACAACACCGGCAAAATTCGCTGGCAGGTCAAGACCCAGGAACCGATGATCGGCGGCGTGCTGGCCACCGCTGGCGGTCTGGTGTTCACAGGCGAAGGCAATGGCCTGTTCAAAGCCTATGACGCCGAGACCGGTGCCGTATTGTGGAGCTTCCGCGCCGGTGCGGGGGTCAACGCGCCGCCAGCCTCCTACACGATAGACGGCGAACAATACATAGTCGTGGCCGCCGGCGGCAACACGCAACTGGACTACAAGCGTGGTAACGACATCATCGCATTCAAGCTTGCTCGATAACCACACTTCCCGGAAGGCGAAGCGCCATCGCGCTTCGCCTTCCTTGCCCACATCGGAGTAGCAATGCGAGCCGCCGCCCCATTGATCATGCCGGTACTTGCGGCGGTCCTCGCCCTTTCGGTCGGCCCGCCCGCAAATGCGCAACAAGCAACACCTCCTCCGCCGGAGATCGCGGAAAATCTGCAATTATGCGCGAGCTGCCACGGCGCAGACGGAAAACCGGTCGTCGAAAAGGTGCCGATCATCTCCGGCCAGCACATGTTCTATCTCTTCACCCAGCTCAAGGATTACCGGGCGGGACGGCGCGCCAACGACATCATGGCTCCGATCGCCGCCGAGCTTTCCGACGACCAGATGAAGGCGCTGGCGACCTATTTCGCGGCTCAGCCCTGGCCGAACTATTCGGAGGTCGCCAGTCCGGAAGACACAGAGCGCGCGCACAGCCTCGCGGTCGAGGGGCAGTGTACCCAGTGCCATCTCGGCGGGATGCTGGGCGACAGCCGCAATCCTCGGCTCAACCACCAGAAGGTCGACTATCTGGCCCAGACCATGTCCGATTTCCGTAATGGAGTCCGCAAGAACGCGGCTGCCATGGCAGCGATCGTCAAGGGTTTTTCCGACGCCGACATCGCCGCGATGAGCCGCTATCTCGCCGGGCTTTGATCGACAGCCCGCATCTGCAGCGCGGCGAGGACGGCGGCATCGGACGCAAGTTCGGCTGCGGTTTTGCCTTGCTTGTCTCTCAAGGCCGCATCAGCGCCGTGTTCCATCAGCCATTTGACCATTTCGGCATGGCCGCGCTCGGCGGCGATCATCAATGCCGAACGTCCACGGTCGTCCACGGCATGGATGCTCGCGCCCTGCGCCACCAGCAGTTCTGCCGTTGCAAGACCGTCCTGCGCGGTAACGATGTTCGGGTAGCCGGCGGCCCACATCAATGCCGTCAGGTTATGTGCATACACCCTATTCACGTCAGCGCCGGCATCCAGCAAGAGCTGCACGATCGGGGTCAGGCCCTTCGCCGCGGCATAGACGAGCGGACCTTTGCCGGTTCCATCCGGCTCGTTCGGATCAGAGTGATGATCCAGCAGGACACGCACAAGCTGTTCGTCGCCCTCGAATGCCGCAGTAGCGAGCAAAGTCGATCCGTGTGGGGCCAGGCCGGCGGTCGAAGCCCCCCGTTCCAACAGAAGCCGCGCTACGTCATGGCGCCGGCGTGCAATTGCACGCGCCAAAGCCGTCGAGCCGTCCAGATTGGCATGATTGATGTCGGCCCCCCTGTCGAGGAGCAATTCCACCAGTTCCTTGTGGCCGCTGTGTGCGGCGTAAAGCAGCGCCGTGTTGGACACGCGGTCGCGCGCGAACACCGAAGCACCGCGGTCCAGGAGTTCCCGCACGATCGTCGTGCAGCCCTCATCGGCTGCCCGAAACAGGAAACTGTTGAGGCGCGCGGGATTAAGCTGGCTCTCGGCCTGCGCAATGCGTCCTCGCAGCCAGCCACAGGTCAGCGGGTTGAAGTCGCTGCCCTGCTCAGTGGCTGAACCAATTTGGCTGCAAATGAGCACGCCTGCAATTGCAAGAACTACACGACCGCGCACCGGAGCGCTCCCATGAACTCCTGGCCACCTCAAGCATAGATGAAGTTGGATGGCGTGTCTGTAAACCTTGGGGGGACTGGCGGAGCGCATCCGCGCCGGCAATGGTCAAGGAAGCAAGGCCGCCCGTTCGCGCTCGCAGTCAGTCGATGATGTGGTAGCCGCCGTCGACGTAGAGGGTCTCGCCTGTTATCAGGCGCGCCGCGTCGTGGGCGAGGAAGGCGGTGGCCATGCCGACATCGTCTATGCTGACGAGGCTGCGTGCTGGGGCGGTCTCCTGCGCCTTGTGCAGCAGTTCGTCGAATTCAGGGATGCCGGATGCAGCGCGCGTCGCCAGCGGTCCGGGCGAGATCGCATGCACGCGTATCCCCTTGGGTCCGAGCTCGGCGGCGAGGTAGCGCACGGCACTCTCGAGCGCCGCCTTCGCCACTCCCATGATGTTGTAGTTCTTCACCACCATCTGGCTGCCGTAATAGGTCATGGTGAAGAGCGTGCCGCCGTTGGTCATCAGCGGCTCGGCTAGATGAGCCATGCGGATGAACGACCAGCAGGACACTTCCATGGTGGACAGAAAACCGTCACGCGGCGCATCGACGACGCGGCCCTGAAGCGTGTCCTTTGGCGAGAAGGCGATCGAATGGACGAGGAAATCGAGTTCGCCCCAATGCTCGCCAATCCGCTCGAACACCGCCTCCATCTGCCCGGATTGCCTGATGTCGAGCGGCATCAGGATCGGGGCTTCCAGTTCCTTCGCGAGCGGCTCGACATAGGGACGTGCCTTGTCGTTGAGATAGGTGACGGCGAGTTCGGCCCCAAGCGCGCGGAAGGCACGCGCACAACCCCAAGCGATTGATTGATCGTTGGCGATGCCGACGACCAAACCCTTCTTCCCTTCCAACAGCTTTGCCTTGACGACGGGGATCATTGCAGAACCTCCTCAGGAGACTGATCGGCTTGAAGCGAAGCTTTGCATTGCGGCCTATCTGCCGATCAGATCCAGCGTATGCCGGGCGATCATCAGTTCCTCGTCGGTCGGGACGACGAGGAGGGCAATTGTGCTGTCGGGACTAGAGATCAGAGGCTCGCCGGCGGCATTGGCGGCAGGGTCGAGCTTGGCGCCGAGCCACGAAAGCTTGGCGGAGATCCTCGCGCGCATTTCAGCCGAGTTCTCCCCGATGCCGGCCGTGAACACGAAGGCGTCCAGCCCTCCGAGGGCCGCAGCCAATGTGCCTGCATAGAGGCCGATGCGGTAGACGAAGTACTCGAGTGCGAAGACCGCACGCGGGTCGTCACTCGCCAACAGGTCGCGGACGTCATTGCTGATCCCTGAAAGCCCCTTTAGGCCGGAGTCGCGGTAGAGCAGGTTTTGCACTTGCTCCGCCGTCATGCCTTCCTGCGCAATGAGGTAGAGCAGAACCCCCGGATCGATCTGCCCGCAGCGCGTTCCCATTGGCAGGCCGTCAAGCGCCGTGAATCCCATGCTGCTTTCGATGCTTCGCCCGTCCTGGATGGCGCACATCGAGGCGCCGCTGCCGAGATGGGCGATGATCACGCGCCCGTCGGCGAGATCAGGTGCAATCTCGCCCACACGTCCGGACACGTACTCATAGGACAATCCATGGAATCCGTAGCGCCGCACGCCTTGCTCATGGAAGCGCTGCGGGATGGCGTAGTGGTCGGCGACCGCGCTGTGGGCCCGATGGAAGGACGTGTCGAAGCAAGCTACCTGGGGCAGGTTCGGCCAGCGCTGATAGAAGGCACGGATCGGTGCCAGATTGTTCGGCTGGTGAAGGGGCGCCAACGGAACGAAGCGCTCCAGTCGCTCTATGACGGTCTCGTCGAGCCTTGTCGGGCTGTCGTAGTCAGGGCCGCCATGGACGACGCGGTGACCCACCGCGGCGAGACTTACCCCTTGGGTCTCGCGAAGCCATGCCCCCACCACCCGTGTCGCGCCCGGCAGATCGGCCACTTCAACTGCCGGATAGCCCTGTTCGAGCAGCTTCCGGCCATCGCTCCCGGAGGCCCGCAGCTTAGGTGTCGTTCCAATGCCTTCCATCTGGCCCTCCACCAGCCTCTGCAGAGGGCCGTCGATTGCGAACACCTCGAACTTCAGGCTGGACGAGCCGGCGTTGACCACGAGGATCGCATCCATGGCTACATCTTCTCCGCCGAGGTGGAACGACGCCGCGCGTCGGCCAGCAGCACGGCGACGGCGCACGAGGCGAGCCGCGTGCGCACGGCATCGGCGCGCGAGGTGAGCACGATCGGCACCCGTGCCCCAAGGACTATGCCCGCCGCGTCGGCCTTGGCCAGGAAACTCAAGTTCTTGGCGAGCATGTTGCCCGCCTCCAGGTTGGGAACCACCAGAATCTGCGCGTGACCGGCAACCGGCGAGCTTATCCCTTTTATCTTGGCCGCTTCCGGATCGACTGCGTTGTCGAAGGCCAACGGTCCGTCGAGCACGCCGCCAGTGATCTGCCCGCGATCGGCCATCTTGCAGAGAGCGGCGGCATCGAGGGTGGAGGGGATCTTCGAGGTCACGGTCTCCACGGCGGACAGGATTGCTACACGCGGCGTTCCGAGGCCGGTCTCCGTGAAGAGGTCGATCGCGTTCTGCACGATGTCCCGCTTGGCTTCGAGGTCGGGAGCGATGTTGATCGCCGCATCTGTGATGAAGAGCGTCTCGCTATGAGACGGCACGTCCATGATGAAGACGTGGCTGATCCTGCGGGCGGTGCGGAGCCCCGTGGCGCTAGCCGTGACGGCGCGCATCAACTCGTCCGTGTGGAGGCTGCCCTTCATGAGCACCTCGCCACGCCCTTCCCGGATCAATTCCACTGCCTTCGCGGCTGCCGCATCGCTATGCGGAACATCGACCACCTCCCAGGCGGAGAGATCCATCCCGTGAGCGGAGGCTACCGCTTCGATCTTGCGGCGAGGACCTACGAGCACCGGGATGATCAGGTCCTCTTGCGCGGCCTCGACCGCGCCGCGCAAGGAGGTCTCGTCGCAGGGGTGGACGACCAGGGTCACCACCGACGCTGACTTCTTGGCGCGGGCGATTAGGCCCTCGTACTTCTGATGCGGACGTGTTCCCGCCGAACTCTCTTTACCGCCAACCGACATGACACGCTCTCCTCTTTCGAGCCCCGGTTCGGTGGTGTCGCTGCCCTGAGGCAGCCCGGCCTTCGGGCTGAGGGATCAGCCTTCGCTGACGAGCCTTGGCTTCTCCGATGGCTTGCGGATCGCACGCCTGCCCAGCGTATCCGGCTCGACCTCGAACAGGTCTACGATCCTTTCCCAGCGCGCGAGGGCCCCGCCAGAAAGCGCTCCCGAGGCCGTCACGATGTCCTGGAGGCTCGCCAACGCCTTCCTGCGCAGTGCCGGGTCTGAGGGCAGCAGGTGCGGAATGGCCTCGAGCGTCGCTTGTTGATCTATCAGCAGCATAAGGAACTGCTCGCGAATGAGGGTCTCGAACTCGGTAAGGGTCAGCCGGCTCTGCCCATCTCCGATGGAGCGCATTCGGCGAATGGCAGCAAAGCCCCGCTCATCTGCGCGCCCACGCTCCATGCCTACGTAGAGAAGACCGCGCGCCAGGCACTCACGGACACCGCCCGTGTCAATGTGCGCCTTCAACTCGTCGATGCGTGACTGGATGACCTTTCGGTGAAGTGCGGTCTTGGCTGCCCGGCGGAAGGGACCATCGTCCGCCGGGTCGATTCCGACTGCGGACTGCAGGACAGGCAAGCCGTAAACGGTCAGGAAAGTACGCTCGGCCCAATTTTCCGCTGTCGTTCGCCAAGCCTCCAGCCCCGCCACGATTTGGCGCGATGCATGTTCCTGCAGCTTGACGAACGGGTTGTCATCGCTGGCCGGACTACGATTCTCTTTGACGCCCTCCGCCATCTTCCCGATGAAGGCCATCAGCGGGTTTTGGTCTGAGAAGAACTGGTACTGCAACCTGAGCGGATGGAACTGCCGAAGTTGCTCTGCGAAGGGCTCCGTCACCATCGCCCGGACGGCAGGCTGCAGGAATGTCCGGTAGAGCGCGAGATTGACCTCCGAAACATTGGCCGCGGTGGCAAAGCGCCGCTCGTCGGCAGCATCGTTGCCGCCGAGCGCACGGATGTCGTCGAGGGTCCTTGCTTCGCAGCGCATTACCCAATCGCCGCTGATGTAATCCGCCCCGGCAATTTCGGCAGTCTTAGGCTCGAAGGTCGCCTCGTAGAGTCCCGGCGGCAGTGCATCGATCAGGTCGATGTTCTGGGAGAACTCGCCATGCTCCTTCCGCGCCACGCCGGCGGAGACGAAGATGCCCAAATGGCCGATCGTCTCATGAACTGAGTAGACGATGGTCTGGCCGAAGGAGCGGATTTCGTCCACGCTGTCGTAGAGGTCGAGGATCCAATCCAGCGCCTGTTGAGGGGGCGTGATGTTGTCGCCCTTGGAGCAAAGCACGACGATCGGGGACCGTATGCTGCGCAAATCGATCGCAGTCCCGTCCGAAGTTGTGATCCGTCCTGCTGCCAGGTTGTTGCCGACAAAGAGTTCGTCCACGATGAACTGGATCTCTTCGGCGTTCACATTAACGTGGCCACCCCACCACAGCTCGAAGCCCAGATAGCGCGGCGCCTCGGTGTCGATCTTCGAGTAGAGATTGTAGGGCTTGGTCCAGAGCGTATTTGCCGGGTTCTGGTTCTCGAAATTCTGCACGAGCCATGCGCCGTCGAACTTGCCGTTGCCGAGATCGCTGGCGAGCGCTGTCAGCCAACTCCCGCCGAGCAGCCCGCCGCTGTAGCGCATCGGGTATTTGCCGTGGACGCCCTGCCAATAGGAGAGGGGCGACCCCGCTATAATGATGGTTCCGAAGAGTTCCGGCCGAAGCGCCGCCAGCATTATGACGGCCCAGCCCGCCTGGCAGTTCCCGATCACGCAAGGCTTTCCATCTGCATCTGGATGGAGCGAGATGACGTGCTCGAGGAAGATTGCCTCTGCCCGAGCAATGTCTTCTATCGTTTGGCCCGGCATCGGGTCCGGCAGGAAGCCGATGAAATAGCAGGGATGTCCGGCCTTCAGGGCAACACCGATCTCGCTGTCCGCCTTGAATCCCCCTATGCCGGGTCCGTGGCCGGCGCGCGGGTCGACTATCACGAAGGGACGTCTCGTCTCGTCTATGGTGGCGCCCTTGGGTGGCACGATCCGGACGAGCGCGTAGTTCACCGGCCGCTCCAGGCCGCGACCGTCGATCAACAGCTCCGGCGTGAAGCTGAGGACGTGCGGCGCGTTTTCGGACATGTGCTCGCGATACTGGTTGCCGCGCTGGCGCATCACGTCCCAGAAGAGAATGCTCCGCTGGGCGGCGTCTTGGAGATACTCGAACCAGGCAGAGAGTGGCCCCATGGTGGCGGCACTCACTGTAGCGGGTATTGTGCTGGCAGGAGTGTCCATCGAACGTCTCCTTTCACGCGCGAGATCCGGGCTTTCGCTCCCTGCTCGGCGGTATTGCGTTCAAGCGCGGCTCTCTTCCGCCTCTCAACGGGCGTCTGCTGCCATCCTGTGATCGCGGGCCCTACGGCTTAGTCCGTCTCCGGCGCCCAACCCAGGAAGAAGCCGACGTCGCCGGGCATCCCACCCGGGAAACTGATGATCATGGCTTTCAGCTTGAACCCCTGAGGCTTGCCGTACTTCAGATAGCGCTCATAGAATTGCTTGGCCTTTCCCTGCAGGCTCTCGGGCCAGCGAGGGTCGCCGCTGTTGATAGCCCGTCCACTGTCGCTGCAGAGATCGGACGGGAAGCTGTACACCATCGCTTCGTATTTCCCCTCCTTGACTGCATTCATGACGAGGCGCCGCACCCTGGCGACCTCGTCGTCGTTGACTTGGCCCTTCAGGAAATCGTCCGTGAATGCGGTGAGCTTCTCCTGGTCGCGCAGTCTCGCCTGGTCCTGTTTCCTGGCTTCCGCGAGTTGTTCCTCCACCATCGTCTTGCGGAGGTCTTTTGCGCTGGGCGGGCTCTCACTTGAAACGGAGCTCTTCAGGTCTGCCATTGTGCATCCTCCAGTGGCTTGATTTGCGGGATGCAGCGCGACCGCTCAGTGTGGGTATCGCCAAACCCGACAATTGCAAGCAGGGCCGCGCAGCAGGTTGCGTTGGTTCGAGGGACCGGGAACAAGCTGGCCGCCATTGTTCATGTCTCTAGACCGCGTCCGGCGGGGCCAATGCATCATGGGAACCGGCACTATAGTCGCCGTGCCCGCAGCTATCTCGGCGGTCTGATTGATCATTGCGACTGAGGCTCGTTGCGAATGAAGCGTGGTTCAAGACTCTTGGAGGTAAGTTACGGTAGCGTTCGGACGGCAGGAACCCCCGTCAGCGCGGGATGTTGGGCACACACACCGGCTTGGCCGGGGCCAAATCCGAGCGAATTTCCTTTTTCCGAAGGCCGGCTTCGGCTCGCCACTAGCGCCCATCCCGTCGAAGCAGAAGAACCAGCGACGGAACAAGTTCAGCATCGGGTCTCGGCGGCTTGTTGCTTGCTACCGTTTCGAACAAAGGTCCTTTCGGTCCCGTCATTGCCCGAACCAGCCGATCCGCAAGCTCGTCACGCGCATCGAGGAGACCGCGCGGATCGAATTCGCGCCGAAAGGTCTCGCCCCAAACTAGTTCACCTGTATGAGAGCGCGACAGCAGTGCTGTCACGTTCAAGTTGCCTGCAAAAAGCGCGGCGCTTCCCCTGAGCGTCAGGCGCGTGTCATGATCGCTGACAGCAAATGCGCCAGGCGTCTCGTTCCCTGGCGCGACACAAAGTACCTGTATCTCAGGGATCCGATTCAAGGCGACTATTATCTGGTTTCTGAAACCGTGGCCCAGATTACAGAACGTCGTCAGGTCGCCCTCGGCCTCGAATGGCAGCACGTCGATGACAACGGAGCCTTGGCCGGACGATGCAGGTGCCGGGCCCGGCTCCCACGAGATCGAGTCCGTGGCATCAAGCATGGTCTTTGTGCTCAGGAATTCAGGAACATACCCGCCCTTGGGCAGTGATATCCTAAGCTCACTCCGCTTGCCCTCTGTCAGGTAATATCGCTCAAGAGACGTGCGCAAACGCCTCGCCTCCATCCGAACGACGGGATCCAGTTGGGGATCGAAGTTTACGTCGCGACCGAACACTTCGGTCGCGACGTTGTAGGCCTTGATGCGCTCGGCCCTTCCGGCCAAGGTCTCTTCCACGACATATTCGAGGAAGCGCCGATTGCGCTCGGACGCATCGAACGCGTTCGACCCGATCAACCGTCGTAGTTCGGCTCGAGCTTGCGCAGACGCGGAACGACCGTCAGCAGGATCGGCCAGGAACTCGACTGGAGTGCAGTTCGCGTGTGTGGGAAGGGAGCAATCTGACTTTATTGTACTCATGTGCAGTCCAATGCAAAGTACGAGACCAGCATACGAACGGCATTGACTTCCCTAGATTGGCGCAAGGCCTCGCCTGTTACCAGCGCGCTCCAGTTGTATTGTTGTGCAGTGTCCTTTTTGAGGCATTCGACGCTGGAGAGCGGTTGCCCGACCTGCGTCGAATACACGAGGCCAACAGTGAAGAATGTGGCGCCCCACGCCTAACATTTCACAGAACCTCAATGCCCACCCGAGAAGATAAGCGTTTGAACCGGCAGGAGCAGGGCCTGGATCCTCAGCACGATGGCGTGCACGATGCCGACCGTGTCGATGAGATGTAGGTAAGCCCGCTTGAGGGTACCCAGATCTTCATTGTCCAGTTGGTCGTGATTGCTCGTATAGGCGTTGGCGATGCAACTGCTCCCCGGAGGGATCCCTTCAAAACCGTCGTCGAAGAGCGGCTCCAGATAGACTGTGATTGTGCCGGGCGCCGTCACTTGCCGCGGATCCAGCAGTTGTTCGCCTGCCCGGACTTGGCCGGCTGCGATCAGATCCTGAACCTGCGTCACGATCATGGGGATGATCGTCATCGGCTTGGAGATGCAGGTTACCTCGGCGAGCATGCCGGGCCGCATGACCTGCGCTTCAAGTTGATGGAACCCGGCCACCAGTCCCCATCGCCCCGCCTCCAAGGGGATGAGTACACCTGCCGGACGCAGGAGCGGGTTGACGACGTCGCCCTTGCGAAGCGTGAACTGCTCAAGAGTTCCATCAATCCCGGCGCGTATCGTCGTCTTGTCGAGCGCGACCTGCGCCTCCTCGAGTTGGGCTTCGGCGCTGGCCCTCTGAGCGGGCAGAACCGTCGAGATCTGGGTCGCGATGGTTTCCTTGCTCGCCATGGCCCCCGCAACGGCAGCCTGTCTTCCGTTCACGGCGTTCTGGAGTCTTTCGATCTCCCGCTCCGACACGGAGGGGGAGTTCCGTTGGCGCAGTTCCGTCTTCATCTGAAGTTCGTCCTGGGCCTGCTGATAAGCGCTTTGCGCTTCCTGGATTTGCGCCTCGGAGACCACGATCTGGGTCTTCGCGGATACCATCTGGGCGTCGATTTCCGAAAGCTTCCTCCGGGCGGTTTCGAACTCGGCTTGCTGTTTGGAACTGTCCAGCTTGAAGATGGCCTGACCCGCCTTCACCGTGTCGCGGACGTTGACGAACACCTCGTCGACGCGGCCGTTCCCTTCAGACACCACAGGTACTGTTCGGTAGAAGGCAACGGCACTGGATGTGGAAGGATGGAAGTAGAGGATCAATGTTATCAGCGTGACCGTCAGGGCCAGGCAGGCGGTGATGCCGTAGCGCAGTTCGAACCAGACCGAGTAGAGCGTGATTTCCCGTCCCAGTCTCTTTCCCTGAACAAACCGCCGATACAAGAAATCGGGAAGGATGGTCACCATCGAGCAAAGCAGCAATTCGATCATGGCTCATGCCTTTTCCGGAATCTGCTGCTTCATGGGCGAGGTAGCTTCTTGGTCATGTCCCTCGCTGTCCAAAGCAGGACTTGGTTCTGGGGGAGGGGGCCCCAACTGCGCGGCTGACCATGGGAACTCCTCGCTTGGGCTGGCTTCCTTGATGTCGACCGGGACCGGCGTGCCCTCGTTCTTGGCGGCGGGAGCCCCCTCGACGTCGCGAACTCTGCGCCCGCTTGCCAGCCGGGCAAGCGATTCGGCCATTGCGGTGAGAGGGGTGGCGAAATCGGGGAACCGCACGAATGCGAGCAGCAGGGCGGCCACCCAATAGAGCGTGTTGTGGGTGAAGAGTGCGAGCAGCGCCAGGACGGCCACGATCTCGAACTGCACCTTGTTGGGATTCTTATGCGCGAGTCGTTCCGGCAGCGCGTGTAGCCGGAAGTACAGACTGCCAAGCGCCAGGACCAAGACAACAATGAAGATAACGGATCCGTTGTAGAACCAGTCGGTCTCGCCCGGCGCCGTGATGAACGGCGGCAAATGGTGTGGTGCTCCGGGGTGGATTGTGTTCGCCATCACCATGTACTCCATGTGAGGCTGTTCGGTCGTATCGTCCCATCGCGGACTTGGCCGGAGGGATTTTTGTCACTCGCCTGCCGAGGGATGCCCTACCCGCTCTGCTCGTCGGCACCGATGAGCCGCTGGATTATCTCGTCCTCCAGCTCCGCCACCATGGTCTTGTACTCGGCGATTTCTGCCGGCCGTCTCGGCCTGGTCTTCCTCAACTTCGTCAAGGTCTCGCGTGCGAGTCGGTAGTCCTCGCAAAGATCCCGGAAAGCCTCGTCGGAGGCGCTGCGCGCCTTGATCAGTTCAGCCGCATCCACGAACCGGAGCATGACGGAGGTAATCGGCATCGACCTGCGCTGGTTCATGGCAGTTTCCGATCAGCTTCGATCTGCCGGTCACAGGCCTTTCTACTGCGAGCCTACTGCACCCAGCGCAAGTAAGTTACTGTAGGCGAAGCTCAGATTTTCTTGCGCATCGTGGCGGTTGCCGGCCGGGCGCCGCGTCATTGGTCGGAATGGCGCGTGACGGCTTCGCCCATCCAGGCATTGAGGAGCGTATAGGCGACCGCCAGAATGGTCGGGCCAATGAATATGCCCAGGATGCCAAAGGCGATCAGACCTCCGATGACACCGGCCACGATGAGCAATATAGGCAGATCCGCGCCACGCCTTATCAGGATCGGGCGGATCACCTGATCGATGGTGCAAGCCACGATCGAAAATCCGAGCAGAACCGTCGCCCAGAGCGCGTCGCCCGCATAGTACATCCAAACAACCGCGGGGAAGAGCACGAGCGCGGGGCCGATCTGGATCAAACACAGGACGAACATGAGCGCCGTCAGCAGGGCCGCCAGCGGCATGCCGACCAGCCACAGGCCGATTCCTCCGATGATACTTTGTGCGAAGGCGGTCACGACGATCCCCAACGCCACGCTGCGGATCGCTTGACCCGCCAGGACAACGGCCTTCTCGCCACGCTCGCCCGCAAGGCGCCGGCCGAAGAGCAGGGCGGTTGCGCCGGCGGCTTCACCCTTGGCGTAGAGGATTGCGGCGATGATGGTCGTCAGAAGGAACTGTAGGAGAACCGCGCCGAGACTCCCGACAGTACTGCCGAGCCACAGTGTCAGGGTTCTGGCATAGGGGGCGAGCTTGGGAGCGAATTCGCTCAATCCGGCCGACGCCAGTTTCCTCCACCCGTCGGCAAGTCCTTGGCCGACGATCGGAACGGAGGCCAGCCAGTCAGGCGGAGCAGGCACCCGCAGGGAGAGCATGTTCTCCGCAATTCGGCCAAGCACGTCCATGTTGGACAGAAGCACGCTGATTGCCAGCCAGAGAGGCAGAACGAGCATCAGCAGGGTTCCCGCCGTCATCAAGACCACGGCCACCCAGCGCCGGCCCCCCGCAAGGTGCTCGGCTTCCTTTAGAAGGGGCCAAGTCGCGAGCACCAGGGTACTCGCCCACAGGATAGCCGGCAGCAAAGGCAGAATGATCCAGAGACTGCCGACTAGAAGGCCGACGATGAAAAGGACGGTAAGCGTTATCCGGCCGAGATCTTGATGGCTTTCCACGCTGCCTGAGAGACCGGCAGCGTTCGATTTGTCCGGCGAACTCTTATCCGCGAACCCAGCGCGCCTGATTTGAGGCTTGGCGGGCTTTTCGATCATGGGCCTATGCGGCGGCCATACTGGCTCTAGGGGACTCGGCAGCGACTAGCGCTCGCCAAGCCGCGCCAGGCTCGTGATACGAGGCGCGTCGCGTGACGCTTTCCATCTCGGCCTTCCTGTTCCGATGAGCGATCGTCTCGTACTGTTGGCGCAAATCTCCCGACCCCAAGTGCGCCGGCCCGGTTTAAGCATTCGGAACGATACTCATCCGGCCTAGGCCGGCCTTTATCAAGCACATGGCGGTAAGTTACCGTAGCTGCAAGGACCTCCCTGGCCCGTCCCTTCTAGCCGAATTCTCGATCGACCCGCTGCTGGTGCGGCAGGTGGACGTGGTGCGCCGGCCAGTGGCGAACTCCTATGGTTTCCGGAGCGGCCGGCGGCGTGGTCCATTTCGCAGTCAAGCATACGGTCAAGCATACGGAGTACGAGGGAAGAGGGCGGCGTCTTGACTTCCAACCCGGATCCGAAGGGGCACTGCCTGCGGTGCAATCATGTCGGGGACTCGCCTTTGTCGAATTTCGATATAACTTGACTCTATTATTCAACTTAATATGTGGACGGTGAGAGTAGACGAGGGGATAGCATGCGGATCGGCGACAGCGCGCACCACAACCCGGTCTTGCGGAAGTCGGTCGGACGCGTGCGGGCATCGGTGACGGCTACTCCGCTGCTTTTGATCGCCGGTCGCGCGATGGCTCAGCCGGCCGATGCGGTCCTCCCACACGACCTCTCTCCGTGGGGTATGTTCATGGCGGCCGACATCGTCGTGAAGACGGTGATGGTCGGGCTCCTCTGTGCCTCGGTGCTTACCTGCACCATCTGGCTCGTGAAGGTATTTGAGATCGCGGTTGCTCGGCTGCGGCTGCGCCGCGCGCTGGGTGCGATGGCCGCGGCACGGAACCTGTCCGACGCGCAGGCTGCACTCGAGCCTTTTCGCGGCGCGGGACCATCGCTGGTCAGGGCTGCGGCTGACGAGATGACTATCTCGGCCGATGCGGTCGAGCATGCCGGTGGCGTCGGGTTGAAGGAGCGCGTGACCTCGCGCCTTTCCCGACTCGAGGCCCAGGCTGGACGCCAACTCAGCCGCGGCACGGGCTTGCTTGCCACAATCGGGTCGACCGCGCCATTCGTCGGCCTTTTCGGAACCGTCTGGGGCATCATGAACGCCTTCGTCGGCATTGCTGAGACGCAGACGACAAACCTTGCCGTCGTCGCACCGGGCATCGCCGAGGCCCTGCTGGCCACCGCGCTCGGCCTGTTCGCCGCCATTCCCGCCGTCGTCCTCTACAATGCCTTCGCACGTTCCGTGACTGGTTATCGACACATGCTGGCGGATGCGTCGGCGGCTGTCGAACGGCTGGTCAGCCGCGACCTCGATCGCCGCGCGGCGGCCCTAGTCCAGACCCATCGGGCGACGGAGTAGGGCCATGGCAAAATCCCTCATCAGGGGCAGCGAAGGCGACGATCTCGTGGAGACCCACGAGATCAATGTCACGCCGTTCATCGACGTGATGCTCGTGCTCCTCATCATTTTCATGGTCGCGGCGCCTCTTTCGACGGTAGACGTCAATATCGACCTGCCTGCCTCGACAGCTACGCCGGCGCCGCGGCCCGACGAGCCGGTTTTCCTCACGCTTGCTGCCGATCTGGCGCTATCGGTCGGCAACGATGGCGTTGCGCGGGAGGCGCTGGGGGGCGCTCTGGACGGCATCACGCAAGGCAACCGCGAGGCGCGCATCTTCCTGCGCGCCGATAAGGCAGTCGCGTATGGCGACCTGATGGAGGTGATCAACCTCCTGCGTGCTGCCGGCTATCTGAAGGTGGGCTTGGTCGGGCTCGAGGATGCGCCACCTGCCGCAAGTGCACCGGCGTCGGGTGATCCCGTCGACGGCGCAGCGGACTAGGGTCCGGTCCGGCATGGGCGAGTTGGAGATCCCGCCCGACGCATGCATCGGGCGGCCTCAGGTGGCCGGCTGGCTTGTGGCCGGACTCGCGGCCTTGGGCCTCCATGCGGGCGTCTTGTGGGCAGCGCATCGCGCGGACGCGAACGATTCGTATGGCGACCTGCCGGAGGCCGTCACGATTGAGCTTGCGCCGCTTCCGGCCGAGCCGGAGCCGATCGAGGAGAATGTCGCCGAGGTCCCGGAACCGGCCGACCCGGCTCCGCTGGCTGAGCCGGAACCCGAACCGATACCGGACGAGATCACCGAGGCGCCGGAGCCGATTCCTCAACCCGAGCCGGAGCCGACCCTGCAGCCTCAGCCAGAGCCGGCCCCGCAGCCGGAGCGTGGGCCCCAACCGGTACCGGAAAAGATCAGCGACGCACCCGCACCCAATCCAGTCCTGCAGCCGCAGGAGGCTCCAGTGCCGGCAGAGATTGCTGTGCCGGCCGAAGATCCGGCCGAGCCGGAGGTGGCGGATTTGGTGACGCCGGAAAAAAACGCTCCGCTGCCGTTGCCGCGCCCAGAGCCTACCGCCCGGCCCGAGCCTATTGAACGTGCGGCGGAGAGGTCGGCCCCAGCGGAAAGGCCGGCGCGTAAGGAGGCGCAGAAAGCGCCGCCACCTGCCGCGAAGGCAGCCTCCGCCCGTGCGAGCCAGGCCCGGCCGAAGGTCAGCGCCGGTGCCGCGCTGATCCAACGCCGCCAAGCACCCGCTGTCTCTCCCGCGCGCTGGCAGTCGAAGCTCGTTTCATATCTGAACCGCCACAAGCGCTATCCACGCGCGGCGCGCTCGCGAAGGGAAGAGGGCACTGCCCAGCTTGCGTTCACCATAGACGCATCTGGACGGGTATTGTCGGCACGGATCACCCGTTCGTCGGGCAGCGCGGAGATCGACGGCGAAGTGCTCGCCATGATCCGCCGCGCATCACCGCTCCCCGCCCCGCCGGCAGAGATCGCCAGATCACGCATGGACCTATCGGTGCCGATCAGTTTTTCGCTCCGCTAAGCGGGTAGCGGCCCAGAGCGGATTGCAGTGTAAGGTGACGCGATGTGGCGGCCGCAGAGATCTCCATTAGCTGCTGCCTTGTCGTCAGCCCTGTCGCGGCAAGACCGTAAGCACCCGTTCGATGAAGACGCGGAAGTCGGCCATATAGGTTTTCAGGAACTCGGCGGTGGAATCCGCTGTCACCTCGCCATCGTCGTCGATCAGGCCCGGCGTGAACTGGATGTAAGCTTCCGGCGCATTCATCTGGGGCGAATTGCAGAAACCCAAGATGCTGCGCAGGTGCTGCTGGCCGATAGCGGTGCCGATCGCGCCCGGGGAAGTTCCGATCACCGCTGAAGGTTTTCTGGTGAATGCATTCTGGCCGTACGGCCTGCTTGCCCAGTCGATCGCATTCTTCAGAGATCCGGGTATCGAACGATTGTATTCGGGCGTGACGAAGAGGACCGCATCCACATTGGCGATGGCCTGCTTGAGCTGCCTGGCCACCTCCGGATAGTTGGAGTCATAGTCGTAGCTGTAGAGCGGCAGATCCCGGATGGGTATCTCCCGGAATTCCAGGTCCGGAGGAGCGAGCTTGACAAGAGCCAGCGCCAGCTTGCGGTTGATCGATTGGGAAGCAAGGCTACCGACCAGATAGCCGACCTCATATTTTGCCATGGGACGATCCTTTCGTTCGCACGCGGTCGGCCCACCCCGGTCCGACTATGCACTTTTCATAGGGCCGTTCCACAGGTTCCTCGGATTTCTTGAGGCGCGTTGCTCGCTCAACGTTGCTGTCTCCTCGGGAACCTTTCGGCGCGGGCAGCGATTGGGAGCGCCTACGGCGCGTGGGCGGCTAAGCATCCTAGAGGAGGAACCCTATGCGGGCCCGGATTGTCATGATGAGTCTCCCGTTGGCACTCGCTTCGGTGGCATTGGTGCACGCCCAGGAGGTGCGCACCGGAGCCGATGCGTTCGGCACCTGGGAAACTGACGCGCCCGGTGTAAGCCGGCACATCAAACCTGCCGACCTGCCGGCGCCGACTCTCACTGAGAACGATCCGGAGGCTCCGGATTTTGAGAACGCGGCGAAGGTCGTCGAGGCGCCGCAAGGCAAGATGCCGGATGTGCCGGCCGGCTTCGCGGTGCAAGTGTTCGCCACCGGCCTGAACAAGCCTCGCGTCCTCCGGACCGCCCCGAATGGCGACATCTTCGTGGCGGAAAGCGGAAGCGGACGCGTACTGGTCTTGGCCGCCGACGCGGCTGGAGGCGCCCCGGCGACATCCGAGGTCTTCGCCGAGGGGCTGGAGAAGCCTTTCGGCATCGCGTTCCATCCGCCGGCCGAACCGCGATACGTGTATGTGGCGGCGGCCAACCAGGTCGTTCGCTACCCATACAAGGCTGGCGACCGCAAGGCGAGCGGGCCGGCCGAGGTCATCATCGCGGACATCCCTACCCAGCGGCACTGGACGCGCGACTTGGCGGTCTCGCCGGACGGCCAACGCCTGTTCGTCTCGATCGGCTCGTCTTCAAATGTCGCCGCCGGGATGCCGCAGAAGTCAGCAGAGGAGATCAAGGCATTCGAGAAGACGCACGGGGTAGGTGCGGCCTGGGGCGATGAGGAGAACCGGGCCGTGGTGCGCGCATTCGATGCTGAGGGCGAGAAGGTCCGCAATTTTGCGACCGGCCTTCGCAATTGCTCCGGCATGGCCATGCAGCCCGGGGCCAACACCTTGTGGTGCACGGGCAACGAACGCGACCACCTCGGCCCCAACCTGGTTCCGGATTTCCTGACCACCGTGCAGGAGCACGGGTTCTACGGCTGGCCCTGGTACTACACTGGTGGCAACGAGGACCCGGCGCATGCCGGTGAGCGACCCGATCTCAAGGACAAGGTGATCGTGCCGGACGTCTTGCTCCAGGCCCATTCATCGACCCTGCAGCTTGTCTTCTACGACAAGGATGCGTTTCCGGCGGAGTACCGCGGCGATGCTTTCGCGACCATGCACGGGTCGTGGAATCGGGAAGAAAGGACCGGATACAAGGTGATCCGTGCCCGCATGAAGGACGGCAAGCCGACCGGCGTGTACGAAGACTTCATGACCGGATTCGTGCTGGACAAGGAGAGAGTTTGGGGCCGACCGGCCGGCATCGCGGTGACACAGGACGGCGCTCTGCTGGTCAGTGACGATGCCAACGGCACGATTTTCCGGGTGGCGCCGCAAAAGCAATAGACTCCCTCTCGACGCGCAGGCTGCGTCAGCGCTGATCGTCCTTTTCGCTCGGACTTGCGACGGGGAGTTGCCAGCCGCGCCGGATAGCCGTCAAGCGAAGTCCGAAGCAGAGCGCCGCGCCGGCGATCGCTGCTGCGCCCGAGGGGAGGTGCAGCAGGTTGCCTGCGACGACCACCGCGGCGCCGGCCAATGCGGCCACCGCGTAAAGGTCGGCGCGCAGCACCGTTGGTATCTCGGCGACGAGCACATCACGCACCATGCCGCCGCCGATCCCAGTCAACATGCCGAGCAGGGCGGCGGCTATCGGATTAAGGCCGAAGGCAAGCGCCTTGCTCGCGCCGGAGACGGCGAACAGCGCCAGCCCCCCAGCGTCGAACAGAAGGACTGCGCTTTGTACCCGGTCGATCCTGGTGAACCATAGAAAGGTAGCCACACCTGCCAGGAGGGACACGCCAAGGTAGCGCCAGTCGCTGATCGCTGCGGGCGGGACAGCGCCGATCATGATGTCGCGCGTGATGCCGCCGAAGTTTCCTGCAACGAACGACAGCACCAAGACCCCAAATAGGTCGAGGCGGCTCTTCACGCCGGCGCTGGCGCCGCTGAGCGCGAATACAAAGGTGCCGAGAAGGTCGAGCACCAACAGGAATGTGGTCATCGCAGCGGCCGACCCCAGGCAGGACGAAGGCTCACTCTATGCGCCCCGGGAGCGATCGACCAGTCAGTCGCCTATGCCGCCGACAGCCAGGCCCGCGCGGCTACGACCATTGTCTCCACCCCCGTCTCCAGAGTTGGGTGAAGGACCGGCGCGAAGCGCGGGCTGTGGTTGACAGGAAGGTCGTTGAGGCGGCCCGCTTGCTTGGCCTTCGCGTAAGTGTCGGGATCCGTTCCACCGACGAACCAGAACACCGAAGGGACTTCCCACGCGGTTCCAAAACATCCGAAGTCTTCGCTTGCCGGAGCGGGTCCCGTGTGGACGACGCGGTCAGCCCCGAAATAGTCGCGGAATGCGGCCGCCACGCGGTCGCTCGCCTGCTTGTCGTTGACGTTGAGGGGATACTGATCGAGGGGAGTGATCTCCGGCGGCCGCGGTGCCCCCGACGCCTCGGCTTCGGCCTTCACGATCCGATCGATGGCGGCGAGTACCCGCTTGCGGACCCCCGCATCGAATGTCCGGACATTGAGCTTGATGAGCGCCTCGTCCGGTATGACGTTCTCCTTTGTGCCGGCCTGCAGGACGCCGATGGTGACCACGGCCGACTCGGTCGCGGCGACCTCGCGCGAAACGATGCCCTGAAGCCGCATGACCGTTGCCGCTGCCATGACGACGGGATCGATGCTGGCCTGCGGCATGGAACCATGGGCACCGCGGCCGAACAGGCGAATCTGCAGACTGTCCGCGGCCGAGGTGATCGGGCCCGCGCTGCCGGCGATGTTCCCGGCCGATCCGACCATGACGTGCTGGCCGAGGACGACCGCCGGCTTGGGAAAACGATCCAACAGGTGATCGTCGATCATCGCCCGAGCGCCTTGCGCGGTTTCTTCACCCGGCTGGAAGACCGCCATCAGTGTTCCGTGCCACGCTTCGCGTGCTTGCGCGAGCAGGTTGGTCGCGCCGACGAGCCAGGCGACGTGCATATCGTGGCCGCACATGTGCCCCACAGGCACCGTCTTCCCGTCGCGATCTTTCGACTTCACCTTGCTGGCATAGGGCAGGCCGGTGGCTTCCTCGATGGGAAGCGCATCCATGTCGGCGCGCAGCATGATCGTGGGGCCATCGCCATTGCGCAGCAGGCCGACGACACCGGTCTTGCCCACTCCGGTGGTCACTTCGTAGCCGGCGGCGCGCAGACGGTCCGCCGCTAAACCTGCGGTCCTGTTCTCCTGCATGGAGAGCTCAGGATGCGAATGCACGTCCTTGTAGAGCGCTTCGAGGTCCGGCAGCAGGCCATCGAGCTTCGACAGAACCGGGTCTGCCGAATTGGGGTGAGACGTGTTCATGGATTTTGCCTTTGCAGTTCTACGGCGCGGCCCGGGCGGGCACAGGCACCGACCAATCTGCAGCTTTCGCTGTTTAGCCATAGACAAAAGAAAGCGCCGCTCGAGCGGCCGAACCTTTCTGATCATGGCCTCCGTCACTGCGGTCGTTGTCAACGCCCGCAGCGGGCCGGCGTTCCGGGAGACCTGCGGAACGGGCCAGATCGCGTCGTGTTCTGACTGGACTGCCGGAATGCGTACCAGCACAACTCCCGACCCGCTCATCGATGCCAAGTTGGCGGGAGCGTGAGGACGACGCGGAATGGCGCCCATGAACCGCACGCCCGACGCGGAAGAAGCGTCTCAGAAGGAAAAACGGGAAAGTATCGACCGCGCGTTGGGCCTCGGCCTGATCACCGCGCGCTATACCCCATCCCGCCGACAGCTCACTTCGATCTGTCCTCAACAGCGAAAACGGCGTTGAAACTGGCCGGTGCGAGCGATTCGGTCGGGCCGATAAGGTTTATGTTTCCGCGTTTTATCGTGACGATCTGAGGTCCAGCGTGAGGTACTTCCAGTCTTCCTTCGAGCACGCGTACCGCCATTTCGATGGATAGCGCTCCTTGCCGAACAGGAAAGTCAGTCGGAGCGGCGAGGACGCGGCCGCGCTTGATGCCGCGATAGACCCCATGGCTCATATAGGTTGAAACGACCCCGATCCGATCCGACAGGTCGCGGGCGCGCAGAAGCGATATCGCAGCTTCTGCCATTGGACCGCTGCCGACCAGGTAGTCGAGATGGGTCATGGTGTCGAGCACGTCCTCGACGAGCAGGACCTGCTGTTCGACGCCGGTATCTCCGAAGCGCACCGCGACGATCTTGGCCGAGCTTCGCGCTATCGCCTCGTAAAAGCCCTGTTCGACGAAGCGCACCCAGCCTGCGCCCTTCGGTCCCGGAAACCAAGCGACCCGGACGGGTGCCGAGCCCTTCGGGTGCCGGTCCGCAATGGCGCGCCCTGCCGCACGACCCATCTCTCGCCAGGGCACGCTCGCCTTTGCACTGATGCCGCGATCCTCGATGTCGTTCACGGTGGCGATGACAGGCTTGCGGCGCGCAACCTCTTCGACTGTTGGCGTCAGCCCGTCGAAGGAGACGGTCCCGAGGATCACCGCGTCAAAATCACGTGCGCCGCAGGCCGCCAACTGCTCCTTCTGCCGCAGGAGGTTGGGGTAGCCGCCCGCCTCAAAGAGTTCGAAGGAGACGCCCAGCCGCTCGGCTTCTCGGACCATGCCGTAATTGACGCTGAGCCAGTATGCGTCCTTGAGGTGAGGATAGAGGATGCAGAGCTTCCAGGGACGGGAGGCGCGCTCAAGCGGATGGTACGCGATCGATAGCCCGATGCTGGCGTCGTCGAAGGCGACCGAGCGCGCTTCCAGCGCCCAGGTCTCATCCGTTCGGGCCACTTCGGCGGGAAACATCAGGGCAACAAGCAGAAGCGCCGATACTAGTCTGGACAGTGCGGACATGAATGATGCTAGCCTTCCCCGCCTTGGCGGCCCGCCGGGCCGATGGGGGACAGGTTTGCGGAAGATCTTCTTCAAGTCGAGTCTCGGGGGAAGGTTGCTCGTCGCCTTCCTCGTGATTGTCGCGTTTCCGGCCGGCTCCGGCCTGCTGGGCTGGTTTCAGTTGCGCGATGCCGCGCGCAACCAGACGGCTGTGGTGACTGAAGCCATTCCTGCAATTGCCGAGGTGCGGGGCGTTGCAGACGAAACGAGCCGCCTTGTGGCCGTAGCTCCGGAACTTGCCTCCGTCAGCAACGAGGCTGCGCGGTCGGAGCGGACCGCCTACCTCGTCGCGAAAGTGGATGCCTTGCGCGAGCGGCTTCGGCGCTATGAAACGGGTGCGCAGAGCGATGTCGCGGGCGCCCTCAAAGCCGAGCAGGAGGTTCGTGCCGCGATCATGAGGCTCGACCAGCTTGTTCGCCAGCGGCTTCACCTCATTCGGAGGCAAGAAGAGCGGCTTCAGCAGAGCATCGATGCGACCAAGGAACTGACCGACATCGCTGACACGCTGGTCGCCAACGCCCAGATGGGTACCTCGGCCATGATCTCGAATCTGTATGAAATGGAGGAGAGTTCCGAGAGCGACGTCACGGATCGGCTCGATGCACTCGATTGGCTGATCGAGGTCGATCTCTTTCAACTGGGCCTGATGTTCGAATTGCGCGCGCAGGCATCGGAGACGGGGCTTCTGCTCAACCGGGTGGCCAGCGTAGGCACGGCCGAGGCGCTCGCCTCGCTGCGCGAAGAACTGGAGCGCCGCGCTGCGATCATGGCCCGCCGCTTGGCCGGAGTGAAGGACCCAAGCCGTGCACAGAGGGCACTTTCACTGCTGCGCACGGTCGGGCTTGGCCCGGTTCCATCTCCCAACTCCGCGAACCTCTTTGCGGTGACGGGGTCGATCCTGACCCTGACCGGGCAAATCGAAGCTGCGCAGAGCGAAGTCCAGCGGGCGGCGGCAAAGCTCGATGTCGAGGCGGCGGCGCTGGCCGACAGGATCCAGGCCAGTGCCGTTTTGGCCGGAGAAACAGCCGACGCGGCCATCCGCGCAACGCAGCGGCTCTATCTCTCCGCCTCGCTCCTGGCGCTGATCGTCTCGCTCGGTGTCATCTGGACCTACATCCGCGGCAATATCGTGCGGCGGCTGGACGCTCTCTCGGCAACAATGACCCGGCTGGCAGAGGGAGACCTCGGCGCACCTGTGATACCTGGGGGAAGCGACGAGATCGCCCGCATGGCCGCCTCGGTCGAGGTATTCCGGCGACAGGCCATCGCCAATCGTGAACTCCAGTCGGAACGGGAGCGCCATCTGGACGAACTGCGCGCGCACCGCAGCGAGTTGCAGCGGTTGGTCGATGAACGGACCGAACAGCTTCGCGGTGAGGTCGCCGCGCACGACGCCGCACGACACAGGGCGGAGGCCGCCGACCGTGCCAAATCGGAATTCCTCGCCATGATGAGCCATGAGATCCGCACGCCGATGAATGGCGTACTCGGCATGCTGCGGAGTCTGTCGCGCGATAATCTGACCGAACGCCAAGTGACCCAACTCGAAGCGGCGCTGTCCTCCGGCAAGGGCCTGATGAGCATCCTCAACAGCATCCTGGATTACTCCAAGCTCGAGAGCGGCCTCGCCGAACAGCACGTCCTGCGCTTCCGCCTGGGGGATGTGACGCATGATATCGCACTGCTGATGGCCCCGGTCGCCGAGGAGAAGGGACTTGACCTTATCTGCCAGGACCTCGACCCGCGGCTGCCCGTCTATGAGGGAGACATCGGCAAGATCCGGCAAATCCTGTTCAACCTCGTTTCGAATGCGGTCAAGTTCACCGATGTCGGCCGCGTCACCATCCGCGCCGAGGCGGAACCCGCGGGGGAGGGGTGGGGCCAGCGCTTCATCGTGGAGGATACGGGCAGGGGTATTTCGGCAGAGGCGCTGGGCCGGATCTTCGAGCCCTTCGAGCAGGAAAGCCACAGCACGGCCCGCAGCCACGGCGGGACGGGCCTCGGTCTGACCATCTCGCGCCGGCTGGCGAAACTGATCGGCGGCAGCCTGTCCGTCGAAAGCACGCCCGGTGTTGGGTCGGTGTTCACCCTCTCGCTCCGCCTTCCCGTCGCGTCCCGAGACGAAGAAGCAGACCAGCCGTCCGCGCCGATCCTGCCTCCAACGGGCGCTTCGATCCTGGTCGTCGAGGATCACGCGGTCAATCAGGAGGTCGTGCTTGCATACCTGGAAAGCGTGGGACAGCGGGGAACCGTTGCCGGGACCGGCGGGGAGGCCTTGGTCCTGCTGAACGAAAGGGATTTCGATCTCGTACTCATGGACGTGAACTTGCCCGGCATTTCGGGGATCGAGGCGACACGGCGCATCCGCGCGATGGAGGACGCGCGACTATCCGGCCTTCCGATCATAGGCGTGTCGGCCCACGTCCAGCCGGAGGACATTTCGAATTGCCTGCAGGCTGGTATGAACGCGGTGGTGCCGAAACCGATAGAGCCGGAAAGGCTCGCAGCCGAGTTGACCCGCTGGATCGCCGCCTCTGCGGGGGAAGAGGTGCCGGTCGACGCAGTGCTGCAGACGCTTCAGGACCTCGGTCCCGAGCGTACGCTGAACCTCGTTCGGCTGATGCGGAGCCGCCTCGACTCCGAGGGCGAGGCGATCGCCGCGGCAATGGCAGCCGGCGACATGGCGCGCCTGTCGCGCCGGGCGCATCAACTGAAGGGCGCGATCGGCAACTTCGATTTTCCCGATCTGGTCGAGCACCTGGGCCGGATTTGCCGTAGCGCCGATAGCGGCGACCGTGACGGTGTCGCGCGCGAAGTTGCGGCCCTGCCTGAACTCATACTGGTCGCTCAGCGCGCGCTCGACTGCGCCGAGAGGCAACTGGTTGAGGATGCGACTCGCTAGCTAAGCTGCGCTGTGAAGACATATCCCTCGCCGTGCGACGTCTCGATTATTTTCGGGGCCCGAGTGTCGTCGCCCAGCTTTGCGCGGAGCCGCTTGATCATCACATCGATCGTCCGCGAATTGGTGCCGTTCTGGCGGTGGGTGAAGGTGGCGAGAAGCCGGTCTCGGTCCATGATGATTCCGGGGTTGAGAACCAGCGCCCGCAGAAGCTTGAACTCGGCTTGGGTAAGCGTGATCACCTCGCCCTCCGGGCCGATCAATTGGCGTGACGCTGTATCGAAGGAGAAGCCTGCAAAGTGCACGGTTCGGCGAGCGAACTGTCGCATCGCGGCTGTCCTGCGCAACAGGTTCTTCGCCCGGGCCAGCAACTCCCGGCGATTGAAGGGCTTGCAAACGTAGTCGTCGGCCCCGAGTTCCAGCCCCACGATGCGGTCGACGTCGTCGGTCCGCCCCGAGAGCAGAATGATGCCGATCTCCGAGCGCGCCCGCTGCTCACGCGTGATCTCCAGCCCGTCCTTCCCTGGAAGGTTGATGTCGACGATCAGCAGGTCGGCAGTGTCCTGGGCGAGGACTTTCTCGGCCTGTTCGGCGCCCGAACATTCGCTGACGCGGTAGCTGAACGATTCGAAATATCCCGCGAGCGCCAGGCGCGTGACCGGATCATCCTCGATGATGACGATATGGGCCGAGCCTGGTTGCATGCACCGTTCCCCCGCGGCAATTCGTTCCTTCTGTTAATATTCTGTAACAACTTTATCCAGTCCGTTCACGGGACCTGTCTGACGCATTCACAACTCTTCCCTAGCATCGCCGCTCGGAGAATTCCGATTTTCCGAGGCGTCCGGATCGGCCCGGGCGATAATCAAGAGGGGAACACACAGAATGCAGAGAATGCTTCTCGCGCTCGCGACGACTGCTGCGATGGCGATCCTTCCGGCCACAACGCTCCGCGCGGAGGATTCCTCCGATGCGATCGTCATTCCGATCCACAACTGGTCGAGCCAGATCGTCATGAGCCACGCCATTGGCCAGATCTTCGAAGGGCTGGGCAACTCGGTCGAATATGTTTCCACGGACAGCCAAGCAGTCTACGAGGCGGTGCGCCTGGGTGATGCCACCCTCGAGGTCGAGGTGTGGGAAGGCGCATTCGGCGCATCGTTCCAAGCGGCGTTGGAAAAGGGCGGCATCGAGGACGTCGCCACCCACAATGCCATCACTCGCGAGGACTGGTGGTATCCGACGTGGACCAAGGAGGCCTGTCCCGGCCTGCCGGACTGGAAGGCGCTGAACGAATGCGCCAAGGCCTTCGCTACGCCCGAGACCGGCGAGAAGGGCCGTTTCCTTGGCGGTCCAGTGGATTGGCTGAAGCACGACCAGGAGAAGGTCGATGCCTTGGGCATGAATTTCGTCGTGGTCAACGCCGGTTCCGCCGCCGCTCTGTGGGCCGAGATCGCTGCCGCCGAGAAGAACAAGACACCGATTGTGGTGTTCAACTGGACGCCCAACTTTGCCGAAGCCGTTTGGCCCGGCGAGTTCGTCGAGTTCCCGAAATGGGAAGAGGGCTGCGACAAGGATCCGAAGGTCGGTCCGCATGCGGACAAGGTCTACGACTGCGGCAACCCGGCCGACGGCTACCTGAAGATCGCCGCCTGGACCGGCATGAAGGACAAGTGGCCGAAGGCCTATGCGACGCTGCAGAAGGTCACCTTCACCAATCCGCAGATCGCCGAGATGGCGAAGCTCGTCGACGTCGACGGGATGGAGCCCGAGGACGCCGCAGCCGCCTGGCTCAAGGCGAACGAGGCCGTCTGGAAGCCTTGGACCGAATGAACTCTCCCGCCAAATTCGGTGACCCAGTCGTCACGTGCCCACCCGGCTTGTCCGGGTGGGAGCTTTCAAGGGAGTCCCGCGTGAGCGAGGCGGACGTCGTTATTTCCTGTCACAATGTCTGGAAGGTTTTTGGCAAAGGGGCCGAGAAGCTCCGCCTTACGTCCGCTACCACCGCCGAGGAGTTGCGGAGCACTGGCTATATCGCGGCCGTCCGGGATGTCTCGCTTTCGGTGCGTCGCGGCGAGATGCTGGTCGTCATGGGCCTATCGGGCTCCGGCAAATCCACGCTGGTGCGCTGCCTTGCGCGATTGGTCGATGTCACCAGCGGCGCAGTCATGGTCGAGGGACGCGACATCGGCGCCATGACCGAAGCGGAGCTCATCCAGTTGCGCCGCGCCAAGATGGGCATGGTGTTCCAGAGCTTCGGGCTGCTGCCGCATCGCACGGCCATCGAGAACGTGGCCTTTCCGCTCGAGATGCGCGGTCAGGACCGCGCGACCCGACTCGCCCGCGCACGGGCGATGATGGAACTGGTCGGCCTGAAGGGACGCGAAGACTACTTCCCGCGCGAGCTTTCAGGTGGCCAGCAGCAGCGCGTCGGCATCGCCCGTTCGCTCGCGGTCGAGCCCGACATCTGGTTTCTCGACGAGCCCTTCTCGGCGCTCGACCCGCTTATCCGGCGCGAGATGCAGGACGAGTTCCTGCGGCTGAAATCCATGGTCGCAAAGACCATCGTGTTCATCACCCATGATTTCGACGAGGCGCTTCGGCTCGCCGACCGGATAGCCATCATGAAGGACGGCGCGGTCGAACAGTGCGACACCCCGGAGCGCATCGTGATGGCCCCGGCAAGCGAGTATGTCGCGAAGTTCACGTCGGCGATCGATCGCGGCCGCGTCATCCGAGCCGGTGCGCTGGCGGAGTTGCCAGCAGGCCGCATGCTCGAAGGTCCGCCTGTGCTGGCCCACCAAACGTTGCGTGAACTCGCGCACCAACTCGTCTGCGATCCGCGCAACCTGATCCCGGTCGTCACGGGCGAGGGGCGCCCGGTCGGCGGACTCGACAAGTCGCGCGCGGTCGAACTCCTCTTCGGTGGAGAGGCGTAATGCCGGCACGACTCTCGGCATGGCCGGTTCTGCTGGCCCTGGCCGTCGTGCTCGCGGCGGCGCAGTCCGTGCTGCCGCAGGCGCTTCATCGCCCGCCGGAATGGCTGGTCCTGCCCTTCGCGCACTGGATCAACTCGATCTTCGTCTTCGTGCAGGAGGACCTCGGGCTGATGAGCCTGACGCGGGCTTTCTCCGATCTGGTCGAGTTCTGTCTCGATGTCACCGCGAACCTCCTCTATGGCAAGAGCCGCTGGCCCCATCTCGGCCCGATCCCGTGGACGGTGATTGCCGTTGCGGCAGGGGCGGTGGGCTATGCGCTCTCGGGCTGGCGGCTTGCGGTGTTCTCGGCGGGAACCTTCGTCTGGATCGCCGTGATGGGTCAGTGGAAATGGGCGATGGAGACGCTGTCGGTCATCGTCGTCGCGGCGCCCTTCTCGGTGGCGCTTGGGCTGACCATGGGCATCCTTGCCTGGCGATCCGCAACTGTCGAGCGGGTGCTGAACCCAATCCTCAACGTCGCGCAGTCGCTGCCCCACTTCGCCTACATGATCCCGGTCGTCGTCTTCATCGGAATCGGACCCAAGGCGGGCGCGATCGTTACGATCATCTTTTCCGTTCCTCCGATGATCCGCATGACCTTGCTCGGGCTGCGCAAGGTCTCGCCAGAGATCATCGAGAGCGGCCAGATGAGCGGAGCGACCCGGCTGCAGCTCATGACCCGGGTCCGGCTTCCATCCGCTCGGACGGAGATCCTGATCGGCGTGAACCAGGTCATCATGCAGTGCCTGGCCATGGTCGTGCTCGCCTCCTTCATCGGCATGCCGGGATTGGGCCAAAAGCTCCTGCAGCTTCTGCAGGCGCTGAAGATCGGCCTCTCCGCCGAGATCGGAATCACCATCGTCCTTCTCGCCATCCTGCTGGACCGGCTGTCCAGGGCGTGGGCGCTGCGACAGCCCGAACACAATGAAGCGGGCGCTAGCTGGCTCGAACGCCATCGGCTGCTCCTCGTCTGGGCTGTCCCCACGGCGCTCGCCTTCGCGCTGGCGGCCTGGGATCCCTATTTCGTCGAGGTGAAGCGCAATCAGGCGTTGAGTATTGCCGGGCCGATTGACGCTGCGATGGACGTCTTCGTCCGTGCAGCGATTCCCGTCACCGACTGGCTGCGCTGGTTCCTGATCACCTGGGTGCTCATCCCGATGCGCGATGCCTTCCTCTGGCTGCCCTACGTGACGGTCCTGCTCTTCCTCGCCGCGGTCGGCTGGGCCATCGGCGGACTGCGCTCCGCACTGGTGAGCCTTGCCTTCATCATCCCGATCGCGCTCTCCGGCTGGTGGGACAGGGCCATGATCACCATCTACATGGTGACGGTGTCAGTGGTGCTTGCGATCATGATCGGGGTGCCGCTCGGCCTCTGGGGAGCAAGGCGTGCCGCACGCGCAGAGCGTCTGCTCCTGGTCTGCGACTCGTTCCAGACCTTTCCAAGCTTCATCTACCTGATACCGGTCATCATGCTCTTCGGTGTGAACGACGTGGCCGTCATTGCCGCTGTCGTGGTCTTCGCCACGGTGCCGATCGTCCGCTACACGGTAGAAGGCCTGCGAAATGTGCCCGCCGAGATCGTCGAGGCCGCCTCCATGTCGGGCGCCTCGCGCTGGCAGCGGCTGATTCATGCCGAACTGCCGCTCGCGTTGCCCACCATGGTGGTGGGCGCGAACCAGTCGATCATGTTTTCGCTCTTCATGGTCATCATTGCCGCGTTCATTGGCACGCAGGACCTCGGCCAGGAAATGCAGCGCGCGCTTTCGTCGACTGACGTTGGAAAGGGCCTCGTGCTCGGCTTCGCAGTCGCGTTCATCGGCCTGATGGCGGATCATCTACTCGTGCGCTGGTCCGCCGAGCGGAAGCAAAGGCTTGGGATCTGAACGCTTCGCTGGGGGATGCCGCGGCACTCGCGGCCCCCTGGCGACATGCCGCGCCTGGCATGCCTCCTAAAGGGGATGGGGAGTTCCTCTTCCCGCGGCCTTTCGCAGGGTAAATAGACGGGCGGGGCTGCTCCTCCTCCAGCAACTGCTTCCAATCCTAGCGGGTTCTTCGATCCGCAGGCGGTATCCGGAAGCCCAGCCACGGCGACGCGAGCGGTCCGGCTGTTGCCATCTCCTCCTGAAGCTGATCAATTTAGAAGAGGATCAACTGTGACAGGAGAGGCAAATTTTACAGTCCAGTTCGCGAGACACGGTCAGCCCACGCCTGGCGGAAGAACCGGAGAGTATACAGGCGGTAATATGTGACCTGAACGGTATTCTGCGCGGCAAGCGGCTTCCGCTGGAACGGACCGAAAAAGTACTATCGGGGAATGTCCGCATGCCTCTGTCGATCGTCGGGGTCGACATCTGGGGCGAGGATATAGCCACCGGCCAGAACATCTATTCCATTGGCGACCGAGACGGGATCTGCAACGTCACCGGTAGAGGCCCGATCCCGATCAACTGGACGTCGAGGCCGAGCACCCTGGTGCCGCTCTGGATGTTTCATGAGGACGGCACGCCATTCCTGGCGGATCCCCGGCAGGCGCTGGCGGCTGTCGTGAGGGAGTACGAAAAGCTCGGTCTCAAGCCGGTCGTCGCCACCGAGCTCGAATTCTACCTGGTGGACCCGGAATCCGACAGCGCGCTGCCGCCGATCTCTCCCTACACCATGAAGCGTCTCGATTCGGACGCCATCCTGTCGATCGATGAACTCAACGATTTCGGCGACTTCTTCTCCGACATCTACACGGAATGCGAACGCCAGGGCGTGCCTGCCGACGCTGCTGTGGCGGAAAACGGGATCGGCCAGTTCGAAATCAATCTATTGCATCGTGACGATGCGCTCGCCGCCGCCGATGACGCGATATTTCTCAAGCGTATCGTCAAGGGAGTGGCGCGCAGGCACAACCTTGCCGCAACCTTCATGTCCAAGCCGTACGGCACGCGTTCCGGCAGCGGCATGCATGTCCATTTCAGCCTCGTCGACAAGGAAGGTCGCAACGTCTTCGACGACGGCAGCGATCAGGGATCGCCGGTGATGCGAAACGCCGTGGCAGGGCTGCTGCGCAGCATGGCCGAGATGACCTTGGTGTTCGCGCCGCACTACAATTCCTACAGGCGGCTGCGGCCGCGCACCCACGCTCCGGTGTCGGTTGCCTGGGGTTACGAGAACCGGACCGCGGCCATTCGCATTCCCGGCGGCAGCCCGGCAGCGCGGCGCATCGAACACCGGGTCGCCGGCGCGGACGCCAATCCCTATCTCGTTCTGGCGGCCATATTGGGCGGCGCGCTGCTCGGTATACGCGGCGAGTGGACGCCCCCGGATCCGGTGAGCGGGGATGCCTACAGCAACCTGACTCTGTCCCGCATACCTGCGGAGTGGGGCCAGGCGGTCGATGCATTCGCTAGAGGTACCAGCACGGATCAGATCTTTGACCGGCAGTTGATCGAGATGATGGTCGCCTGCAAGAGGCAGGAGATCGCCGGCTTTACCGAGCAGGTCACCGACTACGAGTTCGCTGCCTACCTGGAGATCGTCTAGTCGGAACTGGGGTCGTAGTTCCACATTTGCGATGAGACTGGTGCCGAGGCTGCTGTCTCCTCGGCGCACTGCATTGCCAGGGTGATCGTCGACACATTCCAGCAGGAACAGACCGCTGGATGTGATCGGCGCCACCACGTTCGGCAGTGGCCGGCTCTCTCCGGCTGCGCGTCTCCTCCGGCCAGGCATCTCCGCCTTGGCACCGTTCCAACTCGCTGTGCGACGCGTGCGTTCCAGCGTGTCAGCCGGCGCAGCAGACGAGTTTCCGGGCTAATACCGGTCAGTTCTCGCCGTCGAGCGCAGAGCAAAGGTCGAGGGGGTGGGGCGTTGCGTCGCGCGAGATTCTCGCGTCAACCAACGTATTGACAGGCATTTTTTGTTTCCCCCGTCTGGCGGAATCGATACGGCAGCTTAAGGAACGGTATGGGCGAATCGCAGATGCAAGGAGAATGATGGGGCTTTCACCGCTACTCTTGATCCTCGCACTCCCGTTCATGGCAGGCCTCGTGGCTGTCATGCTTCGATCCGATTCGCGCACCGTCGCCACCTGGCTCGCAGGGAGCACGACGCTTGCCTGCCTGGTCTTGACCATCATCCTCTATCCCTCGGTAAGGGACGGGGGAAGCGTCCGGCACCGGATCGAATGGATTCCTTCTCTCGGCCTCGACTTCACCCTGAGGATGGACGGTTTCGCCTGGATCTTTGCCCTTCTGGTCAGCGGCATCGGGTTCCTGGTCGTCATCTACACCCGCTACTACATCTCGCCCGAAGATCCGGTCCGCCGCTTCTATCTCTTCTTCCTGGCGTTCATGGGATCGATGCTCGGAGTCGTCCTCTCGGGCAACCTGATCCTCCTGGTTGTGTTCTGGGAACTGACCAGCATCTTTTCCTTCCTGCTGATCGGCTATTGGCATCAGAACCCCGCCGCGCGCGACGGCGCCAGAATGGCACTTACCGTAACGGCCATGGGCGGTCTCGCGCTGCTTGGAGGCGTGCTCCTCATCGGGCATATCGTCGGCAGCTATGACCTCGACGTCGTGCTCCGGTCAGGCGAGGCCATACGAGCCCATGAACTGTATGTACCGACGCTTCTGCTGATCCTGCTCGGCGCCTTCACCAAAAGCGCGCAGTTCCCGTTCCACTTCTGGCTGCCCAACGCGATGGCTGCGCCGACGCCGGTCTCGGCATATCTACATTCGGCGACCATGGTGAAGGTCGGCGTGTTCCTGATGGCCCGGCTATGGCCAGTGCTTTCCGGTACGCCTGAGTGGTTCACCATCGTCGGGCTTGCGGGCATGGCGTCGCTGGTGCTCGGCGCCTACCTCGCCATGTTCCAGCAGGACCTCAAGGGCCTGCTCGCCTATTCCACGATCAGCCATCTCGGATTGATCACGCTGCTGCTCAGCCTCGGCAGTCCGCTCGGCCTGGTCGCGGCCATATTCCACATGCTCAACCACGCCACCTTCAAAGCATCGCTGTTCATGGCGGCGGGTATCATAGACCATGAGACAGGAACGCGGGATTTGCGGCGGCTCAGCGGCCTCTTTCGCTACATGCCGATAACCGGGACGCTGGCGACGGTGGCCAGCGCGGCCATGGCGGGCGTTCCGCTTCTCAACGGCTTCCTGTCGAAGGAGATGTTCTTTGCGGAGGCCGTGGCGACGCATGCCGACTCGTGGGTGGACAGGGTGGCTCCCTATGCGGCGGTGCTCGGCAGCGCGCTAGCCGTCACCTATTCCATGCGGCTTATCCATTCGATCTTCCTCGGTGCGCCGCCCGAAAGCTTTCCCCGCGAGCCGCATGAGCCGCCCTTCTGGATGCGCTTCCCGGTCATGTTCCTCGTGATCGCCTGCCTGGTGGTCGGGATCGTCCCGGGTCTGACCATTGGCCCCTTCCTGCATGTTGCTGTGTCGTCGGTGCTCGGCGCCGAAACACCCGAATACAGCCTGGCTCTCTGGCACGGCTTCACGGTTCCGCTTGCTATGAGCTTCGTCGCGCTGATTGGCGGCGCTTTGCTCTATCTGGTCGCGGGGAACTACCTCGAGCACGCCGACAGACCGTGGCTGATCGGGCGGATCGACGGCTATCGCATCTTCGAGCGAGTGATGGTCGCGATTTCATGGCGAGGGGCGCGCCTTATCGAGGAAATAGCCGGCACGCGACGCCTGCAGCCTCAACTGCGTCTGCTTGTGGCGGCGGCGATCGCCGCGGCCGCAGTCCCCTTGTTCCTTTCGGGCCTAGGCTTCGGACAGATCGCGGCTGGGACAACGGATTTCGCCTTTGCGGGGCTGTGGGCCGTCGGCATGGCCTGCGCGGTCGCGGCGGCCCATCAGGCGAAGTTCCATCGTCTCGCGGCGCTGGTTCTGTTGGGCGGTACGGGTCTTGTGACCTGCGTGACTTTCGTCTGGCTATCGGCTCCGGATCTCGCGGCGACCCAACTCGTCGTCGAGATCGTGACCACGGTGCTCATCCTGCTCGGACTGCGGTGGCTGCCCAAGCGCTCTCAAGACTTGGCCGAGCCGAGCGGGATGCTTGCACGGCTTCGCCGCTGGCGCGACCTCTCGCTCTCCGTCGTCGCAGGATTGGGCATGTCGGCAGTGGCCTATGCAATCATGACGCGCACGCCGCCCGAGTCCATCGCCGACTTCTTCGTCGAGAAGGCATACAGCGAAGGTGGCGGACGCAATGTGGTCAACGTGATCCTCGTCGACTTCCGCGGCTTCGATACGCTGGGTGAGATTACCGTGCTCGGCATCGTGGCCGTGACGGTCTTTGCCCTGCTGCGTCGGTTCCGCCCGGCTCCGGACAGCATCGAGTTGCCGGAGCAGCAACTGATCCAGCGCTCCTTCGACGAAGCTGAGCCAGACCGGAAGCCCGGAGCGACCGAGGCGGACTATCTTTTCGTGCCGTCGGTGATCATGCAATGGATGTTTCCGGTGACCATCGTCCTCGCCGCTTATCTCCTGCTGCGCGGCCACGATGCGCCGGGCGGAGGATTTGCCGCCGGTGTGGCAATGGCCGCGGGCTTCATCCTCCAGTACATGGCGGCGGGGACCATCTGGATCGAGAGCAGGCTGCGGATCCTTCCGGTCGTCTGGATTGGCGGCGGCCTTCTGTTGGCAGCCCTCACGGGCCTCGCCTCACTGCTGCTCGGGGATGCGTTCCTGACGTCCTACTTCCGCTACGCGGACCTGCCTTTCGTGGGGAAGGTGCCGCTGGCGAGCGCGGCCATGTTCGATCTCGGCGTGTTCACGCTCGTGGTCGGCGCCACGGTGCTCATGCTGATCGCTATCGCTCACCAATCGATCCGCAGGCCGCGCGCCGCCCGCATCGAGGAGCGCCAGTGATGGAACTTACCCTCTCCATTGCCATCGGCGTTCTTACCGGGTCTGGCGTCTGGCTGCTCCTGCGTCCGCGCACCTACCAGGTGATCATCGGGCTCTCGCTGCTTTCCTATGCGGTCAACCTGTTCATCTTCAGCATGGGCCGCCTTCGCGTCGGCGCCGCGCCCGTGCTGGGGGCGGAAGGCGCGCTCGAGGCTGGTTATACAGACCCGGTTCCGCAGGCGCTCGTCCTGACCGCCATCGTGATCGGCTTCGCGACGACCGCGCTTTTCCTGGTGGTTCTGCTCGCCGCGCGCGGGCTGACCGGCAGCGACCACGTCGACGGACGGGAGTCGCGATGATGGATTGGGCTCGGCACCTCATCATCGTTCCAATCCTGCTGCCGCTCGTGACTGGAGCGGCGCTCCTGCTGATCGACGAAGTGCGCCATGGGCTGAAGGCGCTGATCAGCATGACGTCGACCCTGCTGCTTTTCGCCGCCACCCTGGCGCTAATGCGCATCGCAGATGGCACGCCGGTCGGGAACGACGCGCTCTCCTGGTCCTATGCGATCGGAAGTTGGCCGGCGCCATTCGCGATCGTCCTGGTGCTCGATCGCCTGGCGGCGCTGATGCTGGTGCTCACCTCCGTGCTGGCGATTGCCTCGCTCGGTTTTTCGCTGGCGCGCTGGCACAAGGCGGGACCGCATTTCCACACGCTTTTTCAGTTTCTCCTGATGGGGCTCGGAGGAGCCTTCCTGACGGGAGACCTGTTCAACCTCTTCGTTTTCTTCGAAGTCACGCTGGCGGCATCCTACGGGCTGCTGCTGCATGGATCCGGCATGTTTCGGGTCCGGTCCGGCCTCCACTACATCGCGATCAATCTCGCTGCCTCTCTGCTCTTTCTCATCGGCGTGAGCATGATCTACGGGGTGACCGGCACGCTCAACATGGCCGATCTCGCGGTGCGCCTGCCGACCGTACCCCCCGATAACCGGATGCTGCTGGCGTCGGGAACCGCGATCCTGGGTGTGGCCTTCCTGGTCAAGGCCGGCGTGTGGCCACTGTGCTTCTGGCTGCCGTCCGCGTACATGGCAGCCGCGGCCCCGGTCGCAGCGGTTTTCGTGCTGCTCACCAAAATCGGCTTCTACGTGCTTCTCCGGCTGTCGCTGCTCCTCTTCGGCAGCGAGGCAGGGGAACTGACGGGCTTCGGCGGCATGGTTCTGCTCACGGGCGGCATGGCGACCGTTGCTTTTGCGTCATTCGGCGTGCTCGCCTCGCAGGCGATGGGGCGGCTGGCCGGTTACAGCGTCCTGGTATCGTCGGGAACCCTGCTGGCAGCCGTCGGCATGGGCGACACCTCGGTTGTCTCGGGAGCTCTGTTCTATCTGGTCAGTTCGACGCTGAGCACCGCCGCTCTGTTCATGTTGATCGAACTCGTTGAGCGCGCCCGCGAGCCCGGAGCCGACCTGCTCACGGTCACCATGGAAGCTTATGGCGATGAGATCGATCTTGAGGAGGACGAGCCCGCGGAGGTGGGTGTGATCATGCCCGGCGCGCTGGCCGTCCTCGGCATCTGCTACGGGTGCGTCGTGCTGTTGCTGGCGGGGCTGCCTCCGCTATCGGGCTTCGTAAGCAAGTTCGCGATGCTGACGTCCATGATCAATCTGGACGGGCTGGGAAGTCCGATGGAGGTCCCCGCCCGGACGTGGGTACTCGTAGCGCTGGTGATCCTGTCCGGCCTGGCTACGCTGATAGCGATGATGCGCACCGGCATCCGTACCTTCTGGGCGCCGCTCGAGCTTATCGTTCCGCGCGTCCTCGTGGTCGAGGTGGCGCCCATCATCATGCTGATAGCGCTCTGCTTTTTCCTGACTCTCGCGGGCGGAGGGGTGCTTAACTACACCGACGCGGCCGCCCGCTCCCTGCACATTCCCGCCAGCTACATCGGAGGCGTGCTGGAATCGGTTGCGCCGCCGGGCAACTCCGAGGCAGTGCCGAGATGAGCCGCGTGCTGCCCTATCCGCTGCTGACGGCCGGCCTCATCCTGATGTGGCTGCTGCTCAACTCGTTCTCGCTCGGTCACCTCCTTCTGGGAACGATCATCGCAGTTGCCGCGTCCCGCGTCATGGCGGCTCTCGAGCCATCCAAGCCAAGACTGAGGCGTTGGCAACTCATCCCGCGCCTTACCGCGGTGGTGACGCTGGATATCCTGCGATCCAATATCGCCGTTGCGAGCGTCATCCTCAATCCCCGCCGGTGCGATCGGGTGTCCGGCTTCGTCGCCATTCCGCTGGAGCTACGCGACAAGACCGGACTGGCCGTGCTGGCCTGCATCGTCACCAGCACGCCAGGCACCGCATGGATCGAGTACGATTCCGATTCCAACATCCTGTTGATCCATGTGCTCGACCTCGTTTCCGAGGAGGAATGGATCGCCCTGATCAAGAACCGCTACGAGACGCTGCTTATGGAGATATTCGAATGACCGAGGCCATTCTCGTCTGGTCCGTCGGCATCGCGCAGGCCATGCTGGTGATCGCTATGGCGTGCAATACGTATCGGCTCATCCGCGGACCGCGCGCGCAGGATCGTGTCCTTTGCGTTGATGCCTTGTATGTGAGCGCCATGTTGCTGGTGCTCACATTCGGCATCCGCACTGGCAGCTCTCTCTACTTCGAGGGTGCCCTGGTGATTGCAGTCATCGGTTTTGTCTCGAGCGTCGCACTTTCGAAGTTCCTCATGCGCGGAGAGGTGATCGAATGACGCACGTCGAGGCCTTGCCCACCTGGGCGGCGCTTGCGACCGCGGTGCTTGTGCTGATCGGTGCGGCCCTTACGCTGATCGGCGCGATCGGCACTCTGCGTTTTGGAACTTTCTTCGAACGCGTGCACGCGCCCACTCTCGGGACAAGTTGGGGGACGGGATCCATCGCGCTGGCTTCGATAATCTTTTTCTCCGTGCTTGAATCCCGACCAGTCGTGCATGAGGTCCTGATCGGCGTATTCATAACGGTCACCACGCCGGTCACGCTCATGCTGCTGGCCCGCGCTGCTCTCTACCGCGAACGCGCGGAGGGCAGCACGAGGGTTCCTCCACACTCCGTCGTGCGCCGAGCGAGACACCTGGGCGCCGGAGAAGAGAGCGGCAACGACGCCCCTTGAAGGGCCGCGTTGCCGCGAAGCGGATACCTTACCGCCGTTTACCTGCCGAAGCGGCCCTTGCGCCGAGTTCCGACACTGAACTGGCCTCTACCTTCTTTTCCTTGATTTGCTTCGGCTTGCGGGCTTCCCGATTGCCCTTTCTTTTGGCCATTTTTCATTCCTTCTGGCTGAGCCCGAGCGTATCCGCGGCTGCAGGCGCAGCCCGGTCGACATGCTCGGGAACGTTCTGTTGCTAGGAAAGCATCCCCTGGCCCGGCGGAACTCGGTTCCGTCGAACCAGGGCTAGCGGCCGATTTGCGGTCGCTTCCTGAAGGAAAGTCCGTGGAGTGAAATCTTGATCACGTCCGGCATCATGGACAGGCGGCCAGGAATGTCAAACCTGACAGCAGGGCGACATTGCGTCGCCCACGGCGCGGCATGATCGAGCGCTAGACGCTTCTCGCCGGTGACCTGATGAAGATCGCGAACAGTTCTCTTTGCGAGGAGATCCGCATCTTCGCGTAGATGTTCTTGCGATGGATGCGCACCGTGCCTGCGGAAATGCCCAGTAGGCTGGAGATCGACTCGGAGGAATGACCTTCGAGAACCAGACCGACGACCTCGAGTTCGCGCGGGGTCAAGGCGGGCATCCCGCGAAGTTGCAAGGCTTCCTGGACTGTCCTGCGCAACACTTCCTTCTCGTCCTGCACGGGGCTGGCGCCCCTCAGGCGCTCGTCCGTGCGCCAATGTGCCTTCGCGATGCGCCTGATCAACGGCTCGACGCACCGAAGCGTTCGCAAGTCATGCGCGGAGAAGGCCGGTCGGCTTGGCGCACGCATCAGCGAAGTGACGATGGTCCAGTGCTCGTTGCCCGGAATGAAGAAGGCGATCTCATCGACCGGCCCCGTCTGCACATAGTAGGATTTGTAGTATTCGCTCTTGTAGAACTGATCCGGCGCAAGGTCGGCCAGCCGGTGCAGACCCGATCGGATGCCATTGGCTGATGCCTTGTAGAAGGGATCGAGAAGATACGGCCCGATCTCATATTCCCGCACGTGGATGTCGAACTGCCGGGGCGCGAATGTGTGGTGGAGGCATACCGGGATGCCCGATCCGCTGTAGCCGAACGTCACCGTGTAATCGAACGGAGCGAGGCGGCTAAGCGTGGCCGCGAGCGTTTCGGCAAAGGTCGGGCTTCCCGCGCGCGACAGCGTTTCTCCGAGAGCGGAATACCACTCAGGCTGTGAAAGCAGTCGTTTGCCGGATGCGGCCTCGGCGTTTTCCTCCGTCACCTCGGACCTTTCCTATAACAAAAGGGATATGCCTTTTAGATTATCCTGATTAGGAAATATCCCACAATCATGGGCACACTTATAAGATTAGGTGAGTTTGTGGAATATGCCTCCGCATTGCGTTGTCGAAGCTGACGCGTTCGTCAAGTGCATATGAAGGTAATTCCCGCTCATATGATCGAAGGCGACCTTTATGGGTGGTCCGATCGACATGCGCCAGGAAGAGCAGGGGAGGAGAACCCGCCTTCGCGCAGGGAGGAGACGAGTTGTTCACGGGCCGTGACTTTGCCTGTATTTCGCTCTTGAATTGCGCCCGCGAAGCCCGAGAGCCGGCTGCTTTCTGCGTGCAGGCTTCGCATCATCGCGCTCTTTGCGCGCGTGCGCTGCCGCGGATGTTGGATTTTGGTGGGAAGCTGTGAGCCAGACCTCGATCCGCAGAACGTAAGAACAACCAACGATAGGGGAATCCGATGCTTCGATACAATTGGTCGATACGGAAGACAGCAGCGACGGTGGCTTTGGGCGGCGTCCTTGCGTTTGGAGCGGTGGTGGAGGCGAGTGCCTGGTCGCTCGAGGAAGCGGCCGCCCCCTACAAGGGAGCGACAATCAGGACCATCGGCGAGGCCCTGCCGCCGCTGGAAGCGATGAAGAAGCTCGCGCCCGAGTTCGAGAAGCGAACCGGCATCACCGTCGAGATCGAGATGTACGAACACTCCGAGGCCGTCAGCAAGGTGATGCTCGACCTCAATTCGAAGCGCGGCCGCTACGATTTCATCATCCAGCCGCATCGAGAGCTCGGCAAGTTCGTCACCAACGGCCATGTCGAGCCGGTCGAAGCCTTCATGGGATCGGCAGAGCTGCGGGACCCCAAGTTCAAGCCCGAGGAACAGCTCTACCAGGGCCTGTGGAAGGAGATCTCCTGGTATGACGGCAAGCCCTACGGTTTTCCGTTCACCGCGCTGACCATGTACATGTGGTACCGCTCGGACCTGCTTTCGGACCCGAAGGAACAGGAAGGTTTCAAAGCCAAGTATGGCTATGACCTAGCGCCGGCCAAGGATTGGAAGCAGTACCGCGACATCGCGGAGTGGTTCACGCGTCCGGACGAGCGGCTTTACGGGACCGCGCTGCAGGGCAAGCGCCACGAAGCCCTATGGTACGAGTGGCTCAACTTCTTGTACTCCCACGGCGGCGACATGCTGGAGGTGAAAGCCGGCTCCGAATGCGGCCCGGTGATCGTCAACAGCCCGCAGGCCATCGCGGCTACCGAATACTACAAGAGCCTGATGGCGTTCTCGCCGCCGGATACGCTGAACTATTTCTGGGACGACGTGATGGCCCTGATGCAGCAAGGCACCGTTGCCGAGTTGATCATGTGGAACGACGCCACCTATGCGGTCGCGGTCGATGAGGCGGCTTCGACCGTGGTCGGCAAGATGGGTTTCGACATCGTGCCGCAAGGCGAGGGTGGCAAGGTGGCCCAGGTCGAAGGCTGGACCTACCTCATCCCGACATCTTCGAAGAACAAGGAAGCGGCGTACCTCTTCATCCAGTGGATGATGGACTACGACCAGCAACTCCACCAGCACCTCAACGGTGGCGCGACCGCGCGTCCTGACGTCTATGCCTCCGCCGATGTGCAGAAGCTGCCCTATGCGAAGGCGTCGATGGACTCCAACGAGGTCGCCAAGCCGAAGCCGACGCTGCCGCAGTCGAGCGAGATGACCGACATCCTCGTGCGCGAACTGTCTTCCTATCTGGCTGACGAGAAATCCGCGAAGGAGGCGCTCGACCAGTCGGCGAAGGAGATCTCCGAACTGCTCGGCTCGTGCGCGCCGATGAAATATCCCGTCCAGTGAGCTCGAACTGCCGAGCCTGATACCCTCTTCCCGTGAGAGCCCGAAGGCATCTCACGGGAACCAGCCGTGGCCGCCATGAAAACTATGAACCAACAGTCGCGCGGGCGATTCCTGCTGGATCGCGGCGCATCCCTGCCGCTGATGCTGCCGGCGACGCTGCTCGTCGTCGTCTTCCTGGTGGGTCCCTTCTACTACATGGCCTACACGGCGATGACCGACCTGAGCTTCGCCAATCCGGACCAGAAGGGCGCGTTCGTCGGACTGGATAATTTCCGGAAGTTGATGCGGGACGACCAGATCTTCTGGAGTTCCTTCTGGCTGACGATCCGTTTCGTCGTCGTCAGCGTCACGATCGAGTTCGTGCTCGGTTTTGCGCTCGCCTGGCTGATCTGGCGGTTCATCGAGCGGCAGCGGCTTCTGACCACCCTGCTGCTCGTGCCGATGATGCTGGCGCCCGTCGCGGTTGGGCTCATCTGGCGCCTGCTGCTGCAGGGCGATTTCGGCATGGTCACGTACTACTTGCGTAAGCTCGGCATTCTTTCGCAGGCGAGCGCCGTGTTCTCTTCGCCGGGGCTGGTCATGCCGACGATCATCGCCATCGACGTGTGGCAATGGACGCCCTTCGTGACGCTGATCATCCTGGCCGGCCTGATGAGCCTGCCTAAAACGCCGTTCGAGGCCGCGACCATGGACGGCGCGGGGCCGTGGCGTCAGTTCGTCGACATAATGCTTCCGCTGCTGCGCCCGATCATCGCGCTGGTCCTGCTGCTGCGCGGCATCGACGCGTTCAAAGAATTCGACAAGGTCTTCATCATGACCGGAGGCGGGCCCGGTACCGTGTCCGAGTTGCTCTCCATCTACGCCTACCGGGTCAACTTCAAGAACTGGAACCTCGGCTACGGGGCCGCGGTCTCGTTCATGGTCTACCTCGTCGTGCTGATCCTGTGCTCGATCTTCTACAAGGCCGTGTACTGGAAGTCGTCGGCGGAAAGGCAGTAGGCGCGAGATGAACAGATCCTACAAGATCCTCGCCATCGGTGTCCTGGCCTGCGTGCTGATCATTGCGCTGACGCCTTATGTCTGGATGCTCCTGACATCCTTCAAGGGACGGCTGGACATCCTGTCGCCGGAGCCGCGCTGGCTCTTCACCCCGACGCTGAGCAACTATCCCGCCGTCTTCATCGACAAGGACTATCTGCCTCTCGTCTTCAATTCGCTGATCATCTCGCTGGGATCGACGGTGCTGTCGGTCGTCATCGGGGCGCCGGCGGCATACGTGTTCGCCCGCTCTGATTTCGCCGGCAAGGAAGATCTTTTCTTCTTCTTCCTGACGACACGGATGGCTCCGCCGATCTCGATAGCGGTGCCGCTCTTCCTGTTCTTCACGACGCTCGGGCTGACCGACACGGTCTATGCCGTGGTCATCGCACATACGAGCTTCAACCTGTCGCTCGTGGTATGGATGATGCGAGGCTTCTTCGCCGAGATCCCGAAGGAGATCGACGAGGCGGCAATGATGGACGGCCGCTCAAGGCTCGGCGCCTTCGTGCGTGTCATCGTTCCTCTGGCCGCACCCGGTCTCGCCGCGACGGCCGTGCTTTGCTTCATCCTGTCGTGGAACGAGTTCCTCTACGCTTTCATACTGGTCGCGTTCGAGGGAAGGCCGCTGACCGTCGGTATCCCTGGCCTGATCACCCCGCATGGAACCTTGTGGGGGCAGGTCGCTGCCGTCGCGGTCGTCGCCACATTGCCCATCCTCGTCTTCACCTTTCTGGTCCAGAAGCACCTCGTTCGCGGCCTGACATTCGGCGCGGTCAAGGGCTGAGACGGCTACACTGACGGAGTTTCTCGATGGCTGTCTCTTTCAAGGAAGTGACGAAGCGGTTCCCCGACGGAACGACGGCGCTCGACCGGCTCGACCTCGAGTTCGACCTCGGCGAGTTCATCGTTCTGCTCGGCCCTTCCGGCTCCGGCAAGACAACCGCGTGCCGGCTGCTTGCCGGATTGGAGGCGCCGTCCGGCGGCCGTATCGAGATCGGTGGAAAGGACATCACCGACCTGCCGCCGCGTTTCCGCGACATCGGCATGGTGTTCCAGAACTATGCGCTCTACAGCCACAAGAGCGTGTTCGAGAACATCGCCTACCCGCTGCGCATCCGCAAAGTCGCCGCACCCGAGATCGAGCGCCTGGTTAAGGAGGTCGCCGACCTGCTGCGCATCGGAGACTACCTGCATCGCAAACCGGCGCAACTCTCCGGCGGTCAGGCCCAGCGCGTCGCAGTCGCGCGCGCGCTCGTGTGGGAGCCGGCCATCTGTCTGATGGACGAGCCGCTTTCGAACCTCGACGCCCTTCTGCGCCTGCACATGCGCACGGAGCTCAACCGGCTGCACAGGAAACTCGACAAGACCTTCGTGTTCGTCACCCACGACCAGGAGGAGGCGATGACGCTCGCCACGCGCATCGCCGTGCTGCGGGATGGAAAGCTGGTGCAGTTCGATGAGCCCCGCACAATCTACCGGCGACCGGCGAACCGCTTCGTGGCGGAGTTCATGGGCCGCCCGGCGATGAACACGATCGACGGGATGGTGGAAGGCGGAGTGTTCCGCGCCGGCGACATCGCGTGCGCCGTGGACTGCGCCGATGGTCCCCTGATGCTGGGAATCAGGCCGGAGCAGATCGAATTGGCCGACCATGCGACGACCTCTTCGGTGACGCTTACGGTCGACGTCAAGGAAGCGATCGAGCCGGACACGCTGCTCATATTCCAGAACCGCGGGAATTCGGTCACCCTGCGGACCCAGAGCAATTGTGACGCGATCGAGCCCGGACAGCCGGTCGGCCTGCGCTTCCCGAAGGAAGCGCTGCACTATTTCGATGCCCGCTCCGGGGAGAGGCTGCGATGACGGTCGCAAGCTTCGTTCCGCTGCTGCTGGCCGCGATCGTGTGGATCGGCCTCTGGCAGGTTAACCGGAGACGCAAATGGTTCACGGTCGGCGAAATCATCTTCTGGGACGTAATCGTACTGATCGTCATCCAACTCGTCTGGTTGCGATGGTTCTGATTGCCCGCCTCAGGCGCGTACAGGCGTAGCGACGAGACTCGTGCAAGGGAGGAGAACGATGACTTCGGCACCACGTTGGCGTCGTTTCGACGAGTGGGACTCGCGGCCGCTGCGTCGGGACCAGTTCGCCGTGGAGGATTCGGAGGCCGGCTTCGCGACCTTCCATAGCCCGTGGGATCCGGCGCCGTCGGCCCAGGTCGAGAACGGCCGCGTCGTGGAAATCGACGGCAAGCTGGAAGCCGAGTTCGACATACTCGACGCCTTCATCGCCGCGCACCACCTCGATCTCGATGTGATCGACGAGGCCATGGCCATGGATCCGGCCGAGGTGGCGCGGATGCTGGTCGACATAAACGTGCCGCGCGAGCGGCTCGAACGGCTGGCGCGGGGCATGACGCCGGCCAAGCTTGTCTCCGTGGTTTCCATGATGTCGTCCCTGGAGATCACCTTCGCCTATTCGAAGATGCGGCAGCGCCGCACGCCCGGCAATCAGGCCCACGTCACCAATGCCAAGGACGACCCGCTCCAGCTTGCGGCGGATGCGGCGGTCGCCGTCGCGCTGGGGTTCGATGAAGTCGAGACGACGATGCGGGTGGCGTCCAACTCGTGGGCCAATGCGATGGCCTGCGCAGTAGGCGCCGCGGTCGGCCGGGGCGGCGTGCTCTTCCAGTGTTCGATTGAGGAGGCGGAAGAACTCAGGATCGGCATGGCCGGCTTCACGTCCTATGCCGAAACGGTCTCCGTCTACGGCACCGAGCCGGCCTTCGTGGATGGCGACGACACGCCCTGGTCGAAGGCGTTTCTGACGGCCGCCTATGCGTCGCGCGGGATCAAGGCCCGCTGCACCTCGGGTGCTTCGGCGGAATTGCTGATGGGCTTCCACGAGCGCCAGTCGGTGCTCTACCTCGAAGCGCGATGCCTGTGCCTGCAGCGCGCCATGGGCGTGCAGGGCACCCAGAACGGCGGCATCGACGGCGCTCCTCTGACCGTCTCCATGGCGGGAGGGATGCGCGAGCTTATGGCGGAGAACCTCATAGCGGTCTGGCTTGGCCTGGAATGCGCGTCGGGCAACGACACGCGCATCAGCGAGTCGGAGATCAGGGTCGGGGCCAAGATCACGCCCTACCTGCTGGCCGGCTCCGACCTGATCTGCTCCGGTTTCGGCTCGATCCGCAAATACGACAACACCTTCAATCCCTCGCTGTTCAACGGTGAGGACATCGAGGATTTCCTGGCGCTGCAGCGCGATTTCGAGGCGGACGGAGGCCTGACGCCCATCCAGGAAGGCGACATGCGCGAACTGCGCATGCATGCGATCCGCGCGATCGCGGCCGTCTTCGACGAACTCGGGCTGGCCAAGGTTCCCGAAGCCTGGATGCTCTCGGTGGCGGCAGCCTCGGGCTCACAGGAGACCGAGAGTTTTTCGCCCGGCGAGGTGGCGCGCATCAGCGGAGCCATTCGCGACCGCGGATTGACGGCGCTGGACGTGGTGCGCGCGCTTGAGCGACGCGGTTTTGCGAAGGAGGCCGAGAACCTGCTCATGATGCTGCGGCAGCGGATTTCGGGAGACTATCTGCAGACATCGGCCATCCTGCGCGACGGCAAGGTGATCAGTGCGCTGAACGATCCCAACGACTATCGCGGCCCAGGCAGCGGCTACCGCATGTCCGATGCGCGCTGGCAGGCGGTGCGCAGCGTGCGCGACCTGCAGACGCGCGCTGGCGTGCTGGAGCGCGAACGGCGCGTCGACCCGACAGCCGCGCCATGGCTGGTCCCGAAGGGCGAGGCGCAGAAGGGCTCCGATCCGCACGAAGTGGTCGTCGGGCTCAGCCCTGCCTTCGGTAACGAGCTGACCCAGACCACGGCCGGGCACGACCTCATTGACGTCGTCCTGGCGCTGACGGAAGGGATTCGGGAAGGCGGCGGCGTACCCCGACTGGTGCGCATCCGCCATACCGCGGACACGTCGTTCCTCGGGCTGACGGCTGCACGCCTGTCGGGGTCCGGTTACGGCATCGGTATCCAGGGCAAGGGGACGGCGGTGATCCATCGCGCCGACCGGCTGCCGCACATGAACATCGAGCTTTTCTCCAACGCGCCGGTGACGACGCTCGAGCACTACCGGGCCATGGGCCGTAATGCGGCGCTCTACGCGCGCGGCCAGACCCCGGAGCCGATCATCGTGCCGGTGGACGGCCAGGCGCTGGGCGCGCGCCACCACGTTCGTATCGCCATGCTCTATGCGATCGAGACGGGCCTCGTGATCGCCGACGCGCCGCCGCTCGGCCTTGCCATGAGCATCGGCCAGGGGGGGACATCGGCATGAACAGCCCGCTCGATCTCTATCCGATCGCGGAGAAGGCGCCGGAAGCGGCCGTTTCGGCATCCGGCATGCCGCTCGAACGCCTGACGCTCGACGCCGTCGTCTCCGGCCAGGTCGGCCCGGCTGAAATCCGCATCTCGGCCGAGGTGCTGCGGCTGCAGGCCAATATCGCCCGTGCCGCCGGCCGCGACCGGCTGGCGCTCAACCTCGAACGAGCTGCCGAACTGGTCGACGTCCCGCAGGACATCATCCTCGAAACCTACGAGATGATGCGGCCGGGGCGTCTGACCGATCCAAGCCTGCTTTCCGAGCGCGCGGAGATGCTGCGCCGCGACTATGGCGCCCATGCCATCGCCGCGCTGATCGAAGAGGCGGTCGCCGTCTACGGCCGCCGCAATCTCTTCCGCCGTCGCTACTGAATTTGAAAGGAATGGGGATGATCCTCGAGGGGAGAACGGCAATCGTCACCGCGGCGGGGTCCGGCATCGGGCGAGCGGGATCGGAAGCCATGGCGCGCGAGGGCGCGTTCGTGATCGTGACCGACCGCGACCTCTCCGCGGCGCGCGAGACCGTCGACAGGATCGCCGGTGCGGGCGGGCGAGCGGAAGCGCACCGGGTGGACGTCAGCGACGACCGTGCGATCGTCTCTCTCGTCGACAAGGTTGCCGGGCAGCGCGGCCACATCGACATCCTGCACAATCATGCCGGTGTGCAAGTTGCCGGCAGCGTCGAGGAAGTGGACTCCGCGGGCTTCGATCGCTCCTGGGCGATCAACGTCCACGCCCAATTCGTGGCGTGCCAGGCGGTGATCCCGTTCATGAAGAAGCAGGGGGGAGGGGTGATTCTCAACACCTCGTCGAACTCCGGCGTCTTCCTCGACCGGGCGATGACGGCTTACATCACCAGCAAGGCGGCATCGATCACCATGACTCGCCAGATCGCACTCGATGTCGCGCGCTTCGGCATCCGCATCAACGCATTGTGCCCGGGCTGGGTCGATACGCCGTTCAACGACCCCTATACGGAGCAACTCGGCGGACGAAAGGCGCTGGAGCACGCCATCTCCAATGTCGTGCCGATGGGCCGCTTCGCCACGGCGGAAGAGATTGCCGAAGTCATCCTGTTCATGGTGTCCGACCGGTCGTCCTACATGACAGGTCACGCCCTGGTCGCGGACGGGGGTGAGTCCCTCGCTGGAGGCACCAACAGCGGCACCGTCCTTGTCGACTGATCCCCGCCTTCCGCCGGGCGTCTGCGCCGCAACCGATTTGAGCGTCGTCATAAGATCAGTCGGTTCGACACGCCCGATGAGAGGCGTGATGGATATTTAGCACCTCGACGGTCTGCGCCGACCTTCGCCGTACTCGGTGGAATATGTGATACCAGATGAGCCCGCCGCGGCCTGAGCCTGCAGCATCCTTGCGCGATTAACCACGGTTCCGGAACAATGGGTGGGTGGGCCGGTTTTGGCCTTATCCTGTCAGCGGAGCATTGGCGTGGCCAATCCCGTACGATACTTGGCGGCTACATTGCTGGTGCTGCTTCTGGCGACCTCGTCCGCCTCGGCGCAGGCGCAGCAGGACGGGGAAAGACCGCCGCCGGCCGTGGTCGTCCAGCCGATCCCGGTCGAGGAAGTCGCAAACCCCGAGCAATTCAACGGCCGAGTCGAGGCCATCGAGACAGTGGACATCCGCGCCCGTGTTCAGGGATTCCTTCGGGCCGTGGACTTCACCGACGGGCAGTCGGTCAAGCAGGGCGACACGCTCTTCGAGATCGAGCCGGACGAGTTCCAGGCGGCCGTTGCCTCGGCCCAGGCGCAGGTGGCCCGTGCCGAGGCGAGCCGCGGTTCGGCAGAGAGAACGCTTACCCGCAACAGGGAGTTGTTCGCCCAAAAGACGGTTTCGCAATCCGCGCTCGATCAGGCTCAGGCCGCATTCGAGATTGCTGTCGCCGATGTGCAGGTCGCACAGGCCGCGCTTCGAACGGCCATGCTCAACCTCTCCTACACCCGCATTACCGCTCCGATCAGCGGCCGCATCGGCAAGCCCGCGTTCACACAGGGCAACCTGGTCGGTCCGGAGTCCGGCGTTCTGGCGCGCATCGTCAGCCTCGACCCAATCCGTGTCGCCTTCTCCATTACCGAAGGCTTCCTCGTGACGCTGCGCCAGAAGGCCGCTCAGCAGATTGAGCTAGACCCGAGTGAACTCGACTTCTCGCTTCGTCTCGCCAACGGCACCGACTACGTGCAGCCGGGCAGGCTCGATTACGTAGAGAACGAGGTCGACCCGCAGACTGGAACGGTGACAACGCGGCTCACTTTTCCGAACCCGAATCGCATCCTCATGCCGGGCCAGTTCGTAACGCTCAATGTGCGTGAGAAGAACGCGCCACGGCTGCCGGTCGTCCCGCAGTCGGCGGTGCTGCAGGACCGCGAGGGACGCTACGTCTATCTGCTCAATGACGACGACACGGTCTCGCAGCGCCGCATCGAGACTGGCGCCCGGGTGGGGGCCGGGTGGGCCGTGACGAAAGGCTTGTCCGGCGGCGAACAGGTCGTGGTGCAGGGCGTCCAGCGGCTCGCGGACGGAATGAAGGTGCAGCCCAGCCAGCAGCAGGCGGTCGGGCAGTGATTTCCGACGTCTTCATTTCCCGCACCCGCTTTGCGATGGTTGTGTCCATCGTCATCTCCATCGCTGGCGCGCTCTCGATCTTCGGGCTTCCGGTGCAGCAGTATCCGGAGATCACGCCTCCCACCGTCAGCGTCTCGGCGTTCTATCCGGGCGCCAGCGCATCGGTTGTGGCCGATGTCGTCGGCGGCCCGCTCGAAAGCGCGATCAACGGCGTCGAGGACATGAGCTACATGTCCTCGACCAGTTCCAATGCCGGGCAATATTCGCTTTCCATCACCTTCGAGATCGGGACCGATCCCAATATCGCTCAGGTCAATGTGCAGAACCGGGCGCAACTCGCGATCTCGAAACTGCCGCAGGCCGTCCAGCAGCAAGGCGTTTCCGTCCGGACCCGCTCTCCAGACTTCCTTCTGGCGATCGGCTTCACTTCGGACGATCCCTCCACCGACATCCTGCAGGTCACCAACTTCGCCTCGACCCAGATCGTTGATGCGGTGGCGCGGGTTTCCGGTGTCGGCGAAGCGACCGTGGTGGGCGCGTCGAGATACTCCATGCGCATCTGGACTGATCCGGTGCGCATGAGCGCCCTCAATATCAGCCCCGACGATGTGGCCGCGGCGATTCAATCCCAGAATGTGCAGGCCTCTCTCGGCCAGGTCGGCGGCCAGCCATCCGAGCCGGGTACCCAGGTCCAGTATACGCTCATCGCGCAAGGCCGCTTGGTAGACCCCAGGCAGTTCGGCGACATCATCGTGCGTACCGGTGGCAATGGCGCCGCCATCGTTCGGTTGCACGACATCGCTCGCGTCGAACTGGGCGCGGAATCCTACCAGTCGAACGCCAGACTCGGCGGGCAGCCTGCCGCCATGCTGCAGATCAGCCAGGCGCCCGGCGCCAACGCGATCAACACGGCCAACGCCGTGCTGACACGGCTCAAGGAACTCGAGCCGACCTTTCCCAAGGGCACGCAATACGAGGTCGTCTACGATGCGACGGAGTTCGTGAGGGCCAGCATCGCCTCCATCCTGCAGGTGCTGACGGAGGCGTTCATCATCGTGGTCCTCATCACCTACCTGTTCCTGCAAGATTGGCGCTCGACAGTGGTGGCGGCCGTCGCCATCCCGGTCTCGCTGCTTGGCGCGATGGCCGTATTGCTGGCGCTTGGCTATTCGGCGAATACGATCACGCTGCTCGCCCTGGTGCTTGCGATTGGGCTCGTCGTGGACGACGCCATCCTCGTGGTGGAGAACGTCCAGCATGTCATGGAAGACAATCCGGAGATCACCACCGCCGGTGCCGCGCACAGGGCAATGGCGCAGATCACCGGTCCGATCATCGCGACGACCTTCGTGCTGCTCGCGGTGGTCACGCCGACGTCTTTCCTGCCCGGCATAAACGGGCAGCTCTATCGGCAATTCGCGGTGACCATCTCGGCGGCCCTCGTGGTCTCGGCCATCGTCGCGCTGACGCTCAGCCCGGCGCTCAGCGCAACGCTGCTGAGGCACGCCAAGTCCGGGTACCGACGAGGCCCGCTCGGCTGGTTCGCGCGCCTCGTCGACGCGACGCGGGACCTGTACGGCCGCATCGTCGCCTTCCTCGTACGTTTTTGGATCATACCGGTCGCGGCGCTGGCCGCCGCCTTTGCCGGTGGGCTGCTGCTCTTCACCGCTCTTCCCTCCACCTTCCTGCCGGAGGAGGACCAGGGCGCCCTGCTCATCGACGTGCAACTGCCGGATGCTGCCTCTCTCGACCGGACACGGGAGATTATCGATGAGGTGCAAGGCATCCTGTCCGAAACCGACGGCGTGGAGCGCGTCATCTCGGTCGCCGGCTTCAGCATCCTGCAGAGCACCCAGACGCCGAGCGGCGGGCTGGCTGTGGCCGCATTGAAGCCTTGGGCGGAGCGTAGGGACCCGCAACTCCAGATCGGCGCCATCCTGGCGAAGCTCAGGGCGCGCTTCGCCGCGATCCCGGGCGCAAATATCGCCGTCTTTTCCCCACCCGCCATTCCCGGCATCGGCATCGTCGGGGGCCTCGATCTGCGCCTCCAGGCGCTGCTCGGCCAGCCTCCCGAAGAGATCGGCCAAGTGGCGCGCGCCTTCATCGGCGAAGTGAACCAGGCGCCGGAGATCGGCGGCGTCTCGACTACGTTCAGCGCCGACGTGCCGCAAATCTTCGTCAATATCGACCGCACCCGGGCCGAGGCGCTCGGTGTCAGCGTGGCGGACATATTCAACACGATCGGATCGAATTTTGGCCCGCGCTACGTAAACGACTTCACGCTTCAGGGCCGGGTGTTCCAGGTCAATCTCCAGGCCGCCGCGAACTTTCGCACGAACCCCGACGACCTCTTCTCGCTTTATGTCCGCAGTCGCAACGGGCAGATGGTGCCGCTGCGTACGCTCCTTTCGATATCGACCGTGCTCGGCCCATATGTGATCACCCGCTACAACACGTACGTCGCGGCGACGATCAATGGCGCGGCCGCGCCCGGCGGCAGTTCGGGATCGGCCATGGCTGCGGTCGAGCGCGTCGCCGCCGAAAGCCTCCCGCCCGGCTACGGCCTGGAGTGGTCGGGGCTGTCGTTCCAGGAGCGCCAGAGCGGCGGACAGGAGCCAATCGTCTTCGGGCTGGCGCTGCTGTTCGCCTATCTCTTCCTGGTCGCCCAGTACGAGAGCTGGGTTCTGCCGATCTCCATTGTGCTGTCACTGGGAGCCGCACTCTTGGGCGCCAGTGTCGCGCTGACGCTCACAGGCCTGCAGAACAGCGTTTATGCGCAGATCGCCATTGTGCTCCTGATCGGGCTCGCCTCCAAGAACGCGATCCTGATCGTGGAGTTCGCAAAGGAGCAGCGCGAAGCCGGCCACTCGATCGCCGAAGCAGCCCGGATGGGTGCCGAACAGCGCTTCCGCGCCGTGATGATGACGGCGCTGGCGTTCATCTTCGGCGTCCTGCCGCTGGCCATAGCCACGGGCGCCGGCGCGGCAGCCCGTCAGGCCGTGGGCGTCACCGTCGTTGGCGGCATGATCGCGGCATCGACGATCGGCCTGTTCATCATCCCGGCCCTGTTTGCAGTCATCGAGCGGATCGCTGAATGGGCATCTTACAAGCCGCAAGGCGCACGTCGAAACCGGCCGGCGCCGATCCGAAATCAAAATAAGAAGAGGCCGGATTGAGGCTGAAACCTCGATCCGACCTCCTGAAGAGAGTAGCGTGCAGCGAGATGGATGGGCTCGCTGCTCTCAGACAGCCTCTTACTGGCTTACCCCGATGACGTTGAAATTGCCGGTCTGGGTGAACGAGGTCAGGTTGTTGTTCCCGGTCTGCAGGATCGCGGCCTGGTTGAAGTCGCCGTTGATCGTGCCCGTGATCTTGTTCCCATCACCGAGTTGCGACATTGCGAACTGATTGGAGTCCGACTGGAGCGTCGTTCCGACGGTGAGCATGAGGCTGTTGCCGCTGCCGCTCTGGACGAGATGGCCCGGGGTAAGGCCAACAGAGGCAGCAGCGCTGCCGAGAAACGTCGGCCCGCTGTTGTTGTTGTCGCCCCAGATGCTGACCGTCAGGCTGTTGGAGCCGCCGAACCCACTCTTGGTCTGGTCGATGTCCAGCAGGTTGTTATCGCCGTTGATCGTCAAATCGGCGATGTTCTTGCCGCTGGCGACCAGCCCGACCGTCTGGTTGACGCTCACACCATTGTTGTCGCCGGTATTGATAGTGACGGTCAAAGCGTTGCTGCCCAGGATCCCCGTTGACTGGTTGCCAAGGATCGAGTTGTCGCCGCCGCGCACCAGCAGATCGGCGCCGTTGGTGCCGATTTGCCTGAGGTTGGCGGCGTTCCGGTCCCCGACAATTTCAACCGTGGCCGCATTGGCGCCGTCCTGGTCGATGTTGACGTTGTTCTTTTCGCCGTCCTCGATCTTTACGAGAGCGTCGTTTCCGCGCACCAGGCTCGCCTGAAAGATATCGACGTGATTGGAATCGCCATCAGTAATCGCAACTTTCGCGTCGTTGCCCGCACCGAAGGCGGACTGATCGATACGGATGCCATTGCTGTCACCCGTAAGAATGTGCACGTCGGCACCGTTGCCGGAAACTACGCTCTCCTGGTCGATATCAACGGTATTGAGGTTGCCGACGACGTCGATCACTGCGTCGTTGCCCACGCCATCCTGGGTCAGGAAGTTGACCTTGTTCCCGTCACCCTTCTGGCTGATGGTGGCGTCGTTGGCGCGACCGGACTGCGACAGTTCGGTGACGAGATTGGCTGTGCCGGTCTGCGTGATATCGGCGTCGTTTCCAGATGTGCCTGTGAGCAGGCCGCCCGAGCGCGTCTGGATCACCGTGGAGACGCGATTAGCATTTCCGCCCTGCTGCAGGATGTTTAGCGTATTCGCCGGGTTGGACGCATTTAAGCCGGTCCGGTTCTGCTGAACCTCGCCAACGATGTTGTTGTCGGACGACTGTGTGATGTTGGCCCGGTTCCGGGCACCCATCTGGTCGAACCCGGCGCCCCCGGTGCCGACCTGATTGTAGCTGCCCGACTGCAGGATGGTGAAAGTCTGGTTGCTGCCGGATTGGGTTATGGCGCTCCCCGGAACCAGCGGATTGCCACCCGCCTCGTCGTGGCTTCCGCCTTGCGTAACGCTGCCCGAATTGTTGCTGCCGTCCTGCACGACATTGGAAAAATTGTCGCCGGCCAGCGCTGGCAGCGAGAAAAGAAGGCTGATTGCCGTGGCTCCGGCAAGAGCTGTTCTCATATGCATAGATTAGGTCCCCGAAAACAAAACAGACGGGCAATGCCAGCCCGCGAAGAAAAGGCCGGGCGGATTGCTCCGCCCGGCCCTGGCCATTACTGGCTGATGGCGACGCTGTTCGTGCCGGCGCCGGTCTGGCTGAACGCCGCAACGTTGTTGTTGCCGTTCTGCAGGACTGCCGCCGAGTTGCCGTTGGAAGCGCCTCCCAAGCTCGAGGTGCCGATCTTTCCGGTCACTTCGTTATTGGAGCCGAGCGAGGCGATCGCGAACTTGTTGTTGCTGCCAAAGATGTCGAGCGTGGCAATATTGCCGGAGAAGTTGGTCCAGTTTTGCCCCCCCTGAACGATTGACCCATTCGACAAAGCGCCGCCGCTGTTCCCAACCAGCCCAGCCGCCGGGCCGGAGAAGTTACCGGTGCCGTTAAAGCTGCCGGCGATGTTGGCCGTTGCGATATTGCTGGTGCCACCCTGGGCTATGCTGAGTTGGTTGTAGTCGTTGCCGAAAGCCAGCACTGACACCGTTGCGCTGTTAGAGGTCCCAATCTGCCAGACACCGACATCGTTGTTGGAACCGGCGATTTCGCCAGCGCCGATCACATTGCCCTGGCCGGCCTGATAGCTGCCGAAGCTGTTGTTGCTGCCCGAGATTGTGACCATGCCGGTCGTATTGTCCGATCCCTTCTGGGTCATGCCGTACTGGTTGTCGCTGCCAGTGATCGTGAGATTGATCGCGTTCCCGGAGACGGTATTCTGATCGGAAACTCCGTTGAGGCTACCGTACTTGTTCTGGATAAGCGCGCTTTGCGTCGCGCCAGCAAGTCCTGCCCGGGTGCCATAAAAGGACGGGTTGCTCAGAACGATCTTTCCGTTGTTGCTGCCGGAAATGTCCACATTGATCGTATTGGGCGAAGTGCCGTTGCCCGTCGCCCTTTGGTCGACACGGTCAATCACGTTGCCGCTGCCGCTCTGTATCGCGGTGACCACGTTGGTATTAGCGGTGCCCGCATCCTGCGTCTGCCAGATGTGATTTATCACATTGGCGCCCGTCTGTGTGGCGGTCGCCTTGTTGCCTGCTGCCGTGCTCGCCGCATTCTGCTGGAGATCGCCAATGACGGAGCCTGTTCCGTGCTGTGTCAATGTGGCCGTGTTGCTACCCGAGCCGGAACTCGTCTGGTCTACGCCCTGGAAAGTGATCGTGAATTGGGGCGTGGAACCGCCAGTGAAATACGCGTCCGTTCTGGACTCGACGCCGATCTGTCCGCCGGTGCCGTCCTGGATGATAGTCAGGACGTTGTTGGACCCGGTCTGGGTCATGGCGTCGCCGCTGCGGCCCGCCTGGTTGTTCGTGCCGCCAGCCTGAGAGACGGAAGCCGAATTGCTCGAGCCTCCCTGCGAGACATAGGCCTTGTTGCCGTCTGCGAGCGCGGCCGTCGTCATGACCAGGCCCAGCGCGCTGGCTGTGGCGAGTGCGAGTTTCACTTTCATGCTATGCACCTTCCCTATTGTTGAGAGGGTTTGCCCACCCCCATTTCGCCGCCTCGTATCGGAACGAAGCGGCTCTCCCCTTGGTCAGGACGAACGTTTACGACGCTGCGTCCCGGCCGGTTCTCCGGCGCGCCGATGCGCGACGGCATGCGAAGAAGAAGGGCCGGGCGGATCGCCCCGTCCGGCCCTGGTTGGTTACTGCGAAACGGCGAGGTTGTTGGAGCCGCCGTTCTGCGTGAACGTGCTGTTGTTGCTTGACCCGGTCTGGATGACGGCGACCTGGTTGGCATTGGAAACGCCCGAGCTGCCAACCGTACCGTTGATCGTGTTGCTTCCGCCAAGCTGGGCAAAGGCGAACAGGTTGTTCGATCCGGTGACGTTGTAGGTCACCGTGTTTCCGCTCATGGCCAAGCCTGAATCCTGGAAGATCGTGCCCTGCGTCAAGCTGGCGTGTTGCGTGTCGAGGGCGCCGGCCACTCCGGTAAGCGTGCCAACGCCGTTGCCGCTGCCGGTGAAGTTGGCAGTCGCCGTGTTGGAGTTGCGGTCCTGGTCGACGATGATGTGGTTGTTGCTGCCGGATTGAGTGACGTAAGCGGCATTGAAGCTGCCATCCTGCGTCAGCGTGGCGTAGTTGCCAGCGGAGTTCGCGTCGACACCCTGCTGGATGCTGAAGTTGTTCCAGTCGCCTCTCTGAGTAACCTTGATGCCGTTGCCGTTCGAACCGAGCGTACGAGCAATCGATGCGTTGTGACCGTTGTTACTGCCGTACTGCTGGATATCATGCGGCGGGGCGTAGGTGTTCGTCGCCTGCTTGTTGTTCGATCCCTCAATGCGCGATTCAGTGATGACGTTGTCATTGCCGCTCTGGATGATGCGGGATCCGGCGCTGCGACCGGACGAGAGTTCGCCTGAGCGCGCGGTCCCGTTGTCGCTGCCGACGATGGTGGCCGAGACGACCGAGTTCCTTGCCCCGTTCTGCCTTATCAGCGAGGTGTTGCGATCGCCCTCCTGGAGGACCGTGCCGATGGTCGATGAACGAGAACCATTCTGGTCGAGTTGCAAGGCGTTGTCGTTGCCCTGTTGCTGAACGTTGTTGATGTCATTGTGGTCAGACAGGTTCCAGACCTGGATGTTCAGCCAGTTGCGATGTCCGACCTGCTCGGCCTTGGCAACGTCGTTGTCCTGCCGCAAGCCCTCGTTGCAGCAGCCAGCGTTGGAGAAGACGAAGGCATTATTGTCGCCGGTCTGACTAACCGGGTCGCCGCTGGTGCCAATATCGTTTCCGCCGGGGCCAGTGGCCTGGTGTACGCTGGCAGTATTGTTGGCGCCATTTTGTTCCAAATAGAGCGTATTGCTGCTGCCCGCCCAGGCGGCTCCCATCAGGAGCCCCATGGCCGTCGCGGTTGCAAGTGCAAGTTTCATTTTCCCATCCCCTATGATGTAACAATTGTTTCGAGGCACCCCTCACGCATCCCGCCCTGCGCAAGCGGGATGCGAAAGGGGCCGGGCGGATCGCTCCGCCCGGCCGTCGAGTCCTTACTGAGAGACGCCCAACTGGTTCATGCCGCCGGTCTGGACGAAGCTGGCGACGTTGGCGTTGCCGTTCTGGACGACGGCGGACTGGTTGTTCGACCCGTTGACGGTGCCGGTCAGGGTGTTGCCGTTTCCGGTCTGGTTGAAGGCGAACAAGTTACTGTTGGAATCGGCTGACGAGGTCCCGACATTGATGGTTGCCGTGTTCCCAGCACCCTTCTGGAACAGGTCGCCCGGATTCAGCCCGGCGGCGGCAGTAGCAGCAACGCCGGTGAAGCCTGTTGTGTTGTTGCTATTGCCCCAGATGTTCACGGTGAGATTGTTCGCGTTACCCACCGCGCCACCGAACTGCTGGGCGTTCAGCTTGTTGCTGCTTCCGTCGACATTCAAAGTAGCGATGTTCACGCCGCCCACGCCGATCCCGTTGTAGCCCTGCACAAGGCTGACGTCGTTGGCGCTGCCGGTGACGTTGGCCGTTGCGGTGTTCGTGCCCTCCTGGGATACGCCAACCTTGTTGCCGTCGCTGTCGACACCGAAGACGTTCACCGTCGCGGTGTTGGTGCCGATCTGCCTGACGCCGACGTTGTTGGAGTCGCCTTCCAGGGCTCCCATCGAGACGGTGTTGGTCCCGTCCTGATAGATGCCCAACTGGTTCTTGTCGCCCGAGATTGTTAGGAGGCCAACCTCGTTTCCGACGCCGAACTGGCTGATGCCGAACTCGTTCTCGTCTCCACTAATTGCCAAATCAATCTTGTTGCGGCGAGCGCCGTTACCGTAAGCTCCTTGAACAATCTGCGAAGACTGCGCGCCCGTGGCAGCGGCCGCACCGCCGATGACGAAGAAACCCTTGCCGTTGTTGCTGCCGCTAATGTTGACGTCTATGATATTGGTATCGATATTGTCACCGTATGCTGAGACATATTGTTGAACACGCGCAATTGTATTGCCGGTTCCAGTCTGATTGATCACGGCTTTGTTTCCGGTGGTCTGGCTTCGATACTGGGAAACACTACCAACTCGGTTGCCGTCGCCACCGTTCTCACCGCCCTGGTTGATGGTGAGGCTGTTCGCCCCCACATGAGTTTCAGAGATTTGCGATACGCTTCCAACAGTGTTGTCGTTGGAGGTCTGGTTGATTTCGATATGGTTGCTGGTGTTGTACCAGTTAGCGGTGGCACCGTAGGTGACCCTCTGGGAGAGCCCCGCTCCCTCCAGGCCAATCTTGTTTCGGTGGCCAGACTGCTCGATGGACAGCGTGTTCTTAAGTTGCGTAGATTCGCTTGCTCCGGTCCGGGCTTGTTTCATTGCAGGCCCGTCAAGACCACCCGCCCCGCCGGCTCGGTTATCGCTGCCCGACTGTGTGATGGAGGCCTGGTTGTTCGCACCACTCTGGTCGATGTAGGTCTTGTTGTTGCTCCCCGCTGCGGCTGCTCCCATCAGGAGGCCCATGGCGGTTGCGGTTGCTAGCGCAAGCCGGATCTTCATCGTTACTTTCTCCTCGGCGGGCCTCAGCCCGCGCATCATCGTCCCGGCGCCGGGGCTCCGACGCCAGTTGCTGCTTCAGTCGATGACGGTGTGGAGAAAGCTTTCGCCCCGCCCCCGGAGTGGAAACACCCCCCACGCTTCCGTCGCTTGCCGTCGGCCTTTCTCACGGGCCGCTCGGCTACAGGCGAAACGGATGGCCGGCGGAAAACCGCCGGCCCGCCCCCCGTTCCCAAGGCCCCTCTCGGGCACAGCCTTAGGTTGCCCTGTCGTTTACGTTTTACTTACCTTCCGCATTCTTGCAAAGGCTAATTTTCCGTTAAAGTTAAGACGAGGCGTGAATTCATGGGGCGCAGGCACCGTGCGCCAAGTCGCAAGTGGTTAAAAATTTGTTAATCCATGGTGTCATTAAGGTTAATGCGAGGCGGGCGGTCTGCCGGGGCGTCTGTCATTTCCCTGTCGGGGTGGTCTTGGTCCGATGAGGTCTTGTGCTCTGGCCTCTTGTTGCCGCAAAGCCACAGTGCGGCTGCAATTCTGCCCAGGAATCGGAATGATGCTTTCGTGCGCTTGCCTTTACCTGCGGGGAAAAGTCAGCAAGAAGTTCGGCTGTCGCAGAATCGGTAAGCGACGGCTGATGAATTCATTCATCCTTCGTGCACTTGCCGCGTGCAAAGTCCTGCGGGATCGGCTAGGTGCAAAATGGGGTTTGATCTCGTCGATCATCGATCGACTCGGGGCAGGGGAAGTCGCTATGAAGGTTTCGACACTTGTAAAAGGACTGGCGATCGCGGCTGTTCTGGCCGGATCTCTCTCCCCTTCGCTGGCAGATGATGTGGTCTATTCGCCCATCAATCCCTCCTTCGGCGGCAATGCGCTCAATTCTTCTCACCTTCTCGGCCTCGCCAACGCGCAGCGGACCGCCACGGCGCGGGATCGCAACAAGGGCGGCGGCGGTGGCTCCGACCCCGGCACGGGCGGTGGCGAAAACACGGACGTCGACCTGTTCATCCGGCAGTTGCAGGGGCGGCTGCTCTCGGCGCTGGCCAGCCAGGTGACGGAAGCGATTTTCGGCGAAAATCCGCAGGACAATGGAACGATCGTTTTCGGTGACACCACCGTCTCGTTCGAGCGCACGGCGGATTCGATCATCCTGACGATCACGGATCCGACGGGAACGACGCGTATCGAGGTGCCGCAGCTGGTGACCACGACCAATGCGCAAACACTGATGCAGCCGATGGCGCAGCAGACCGGGTCACTTGGCGGAAGCTCGCTTGGCGCTAGCCGGCTCGATGCGGGCGGCGGCTTGACCGTCAATCTTGGTTCGGGACTGAACTGAGCGATAAGCAGGCTCGGGGCGTAACGGGGGAGCTTGGAATGGGAATGCGCATGGGGCTGCGCGGCAATGTCGCGTTGTCCGTTCTGGTTGCCGGCCTCGGCTTGGCCGGGTGTCAGTCTACGCCGCCGGAGAGCGTGCTTCAGCCGGTGGTCACGCCGGTGACACAGCAGAGCTTTAGCCTGCGGACGCTTCCGCCGCCGCGCGAGCGCGTTCCGGTCGCGGTTTATGATTTTCCCGACCTGACCGGTCAGTACCGGGAACGCGAGAACGTCCAGACACTTTCGCGCGCGGTTACCCAGGGCGGCGCCCCGATGCTGATCAAGGCGCTGCAGGATGCCGGCGAACGGCGCTGGTTCAGCGTCCTGGACAGGGCGCGTCTCGACGACATCCTCAAGGAGAGGCAGATCGTTACCGAGATGCGACGCATCTACCGCAACGAGGAGCGGGTTCCTGCGAGTGTCCTGCCGCCGCTGAGCTATGCCGGCATCATCATGCAGGGCGGCATCACCGGCTACGATACCAATACGAAGACCGGTGGCATTGGCGCTCGTTATCTGGGCATCGGCGCCGATGCCAAATGGGTGCAGGATACTGTCACGGTCACCCTCCGCGCGGTATCGACCAGTACCGGTGAGGTGCTTTCGACAGTGACGGTCCACAAGGCGATCGCGTCTTACGGTATCCAGGGCGGCGCGTTCCGATATGTCGAGCTCGACAGCATTCTTGAGGCGGAAGCAGGCATTACCCAGAACGAGCCCAAACAGATCGCGGTGCAGGAGGCGATCGAGAAGGCGGTTGTGTCGCTGATCATCGAAGGCGCGGAGTTGGGCGTCTGGGCTTTCGTGGACCCCGTCCTGGGGCAGCAGATCATCGCCGACTATCGCCGCGAGAAATACGCTGACGCGCCTGTTCTTGAGGCGCAAGTGCCGCCGCCGCCAGACACGCGCAATGCCGCCAACGTCGTTCCCACCGAGCCCTTCGCGCCTCGCGTGGCACGTACGGTCCGCCGGCCCGCGCCGGCAACAGTGCCCGTCGAGCCGGCACCGCCGCCGCCTCCGCCCGCCCCGGAGGAGGACGAGACGGTCGGATCGCTCCCTCCCGGTACGAATGCTCCGCCGCCCGCGCAGCCCGGCGAAACCATAGGCTCGGCCGAGCCTATGCGCGACGGATCGCCGGCCTCGAAAGCATCGGATAAACCGCAACAGGTCGCTGTCGTAAGCGCGAGACTCTAGTGTCGAACGCTGGCCGGATTTCCGATCCGGCTAGCTGCATCGTCCGATTTACCTTTTCTTAACCTTCCGCTTGCGTTCCGCGGTCGGCCAAATAAGGTGATGCGGTAGGGCGGGGGGATTGATGAGATCGCTGATTGCGGGAAGCGCTGCGCTTCCGCTCGTTTTCGCGGGCGCGCCGGCCTCGGCCCAGGATGCGGGCAATGAGGTCTGGATAGGTCAGACCGGAAACACCAATACGATCGTCATTGTCCAGGAAGGCGAGGGCAATCGGGCCGGCGCCGACAATGTTCGCTTTCTGATGAACCAGGACGGCGACTTCAATGTGCTATCCATCGATCAGTTCGGGTGGAACAATCATGGCGGCCGCACCGAGGTCGGTGAGGACCGACCATCGGGCATCAATCAGGTGGGGGACCGAAACGAGATTCTCGTGGAGCAGATCACTACCGAACCGTCCGGATCCAACGAGATCGGTGCCGTTTATCAGCAAAGCAGCCGCCTCAGCGGCTCGCCGGCCAATCTCGCAAGAATCCGCCAGTCCGAGGATGGCGCTGCGACCTTGGGGGCGGGCCATTTCCTGGGCAGTGTTCGCCAGATAAACGATTCGGAGAACGGAGCCGCCAACGAGGCGACGATCGAGCAGTCCGGTGGGGGCGTGGGGCTGAGCCATTCCATCGCCTCCGTCTCGCAGAGCGGGACAGGCAACACGCTGGACATTTGGCAGACTGACCAGTCGAACGCGATGAAGGCGATCGTCCAGAGAGGGGAGGGCAACTTCCTCCACTCGGAACAGGGGAATGGCCAGGACAATCTCGTCGAGTTCACAGAGCAGTTCGGCGCGCTGAACTCCATGAAAATCCGCCAGTCGGGTTCGCGCAATGTCATCCAGCAGGCGCTGCAGAACAACGAAATCTTGGAGACCGGCACCGGCAACCGCATCGACGTCGCCATGACGGGCGAGGACAATGGCGGGGACGGACGAGGCGGAGTAGGCGAATTCCTGGCCACCGCCACACTTGGTCTTAGCGGCGTTGCGCAGGGCGTGTTCCTGCAGATGGGGGATGACAACGACCTAGCGCTAACGATCGTGCAGGGAGCTTTGAGCAAGTTCGGCTTTACGCAGATCGGCGACGGAAATGGAATTGTTTCCGCCATCAGCGAGGCTTTGGGGCAGGCTGCCTATAGGAACGAGGTCGGCGTCTTCCAGCAGGGAGACGACAACTACATCGCGCATTCGGCGATCGGAAGCGACAACGTGCTCGCCGTCACTCAGGTCGGGGGCAGGAATCTTGCTGACGTTCAGCAAACCGGCCAGTTCCACACGACGATGTTGCGTATCGACGGCTACGACACGAATTCGGCGTCCGCGGGAGGATTCTCAGGTGATGGTCTAACCGGAGCGGCAGGGGCCGGGCTTTCGCCTGGCACGATTGTTCAAAAAGGAACGCTTCATAGCGTTTCCCTGGTTGTGGGCGGGTCGCGCAATCTCTTCGGGGTGAGCCAGACTGGAGACACGCACCGGATCGATTCGACAATGTCTGGATCCAACAACCAGTTCGTCGCCGTACAGACCGGAATCGGAAACACCTCGCTTTCCCAGCAGTACGGCTCCGGCAACGGACTTTTGGTGCGGCAATACTAACGCCTTGACCGAATCGTCCACCGAGCCGCGGGCACGTCCGCCTGCGGAAGAGATCTTTAAACTTCTACTGAATTTCCGGCCGGAACCTTAGTTTGTTCTCGGCATGCTCCCCCGGTCAAACGGGGGTCTGTCATGAAAAACGTCATAGCCGCTTTGGTGCTTTCGGCGGCGATGGGATCGGGAACGGCGCTCGCCAAGAACGAACTCGTCCTGCTCGGGCCGGAGAATCCCTTCAATAAGACGAGCGTGGAGGTGGTTGGCGACGGCAATCGGCTGACCATCCTGCAGGAGCGGAGCGCGCTCGGGTCCAATCTGATCGATGTGCGCATCGAGGGATCGTTGAACGGCGGCCCTTTGGGAGCTTCTTTCACCGGACCTGCTCTGGCGGTGGGACTTCAGCCCGGCTCTCTCATTCAGCAAGGTTCGAACAACGCCATGCGGGTCGGCGTTACCGGAACCGGCAACCTTTTTGCGTTTTCGCAGGTCGGCTCGGGTAACCAACTGACGGCCTCCATCACCGGACAGCAAAATCAGGCGGCAGTGCTTCAGTCGGGCAACAACAATGTCGCAAGCTTTTCACAGAACGGATTTGCCAATAGCGTCAGCATCGTGCAGAAGTCGTTTTGATTTCTGAACGGTCGGGGGACTGGAATGAAGATGCAAATCGGCGCGATCTTGGCCGCGTCCATCGTGGTCTTTTCCACCGAGGCATTTGCCGGGCAGGGAAACATTCTTCGTGTGCTCCAGACGAGCCCAAGCGGTAGCGTCTCCGGCAACTCGCTTTCGGTCGATCAGTCGGAGGCAAATGAAAGCCTCCTTATCGGTCCCAGCGACGCGACGATACAGGCTCTCAGCGGCAAAACCCTGACCATCGACCACCTGGAGCGCGCTACCTTTGATCCCGGCTGGTCGGCGTTGCAGAACGGTGAGAAGAACACAGCCAAAGTCGTCATCGAGGGCAATGGCGGTCAGTTGCAATTGCTGCAGGACAACATGCTGCCGAACAACAGCGAGGCCGTTGGTTCGAAGGGAAATTCGGCGGTCGCGGAACTCGCTGCGGGCGCACTGGGCGGAGTCTTCCAGTTGGGGGACGGCAACACGGCAAAACTCAAAGTTGATCCTCTTGGCAAGGGTCTGATCGCGCAAAATGGCAATGGCAATTTTGCCGATTTGGAGGTGCTTGGCGGGGGCAAGGGGCAGATTGTTCAGAACGGGAACAGGAACAACCAGCCTCTCACCGTCACTTCAAATACGACCGTAATGGTCACGCAGAACGGCAATGGGCTCCAGCCTGTGGGGACCGCAGGGATCCAGGTGTTCTCGACCAATCCCGGCACCATCTCGATCACGCAGACCGGTTTCCGCTGAAAGACACGCGATGTTCGGCAAGCGACGGGCGCCATTCATCTTGGCCGCGGCGGCTATCTCTGTCTGCACCACCGGCACTGCCCTCGCGGAGGACGTAGGGCCGGCATTCGCCGTCATCGACATCCAGCCGGCGGAAGCGGGAATTACGGTGGCCGGCAAAGCCTTTTCATTGCTGCCGATCGAAGTCGAGGCGGAAATGCTGATCGAGCGGAAAGGTAAGTCCGGGACGGTGTCGACCCGTCAGGGCCGTGCGCTCAAGCTGGAGCCCGGCACGACGGAGAACATAGCGCAGACCGGCGTGAACTTCGGTGCCGACGATACGATAGCCGTCACCGTGCTTTTGAAGCAGGCGGGCGTAGTCGTCGCCGAAAGCACGGCCACCGCAGGACGCTAGCCCACTGGGGCGGGTGCGTGGGGAAAGGGGAGCATCCAATGAGGCTTGGGCTCGCTGCGATTGGAGCAGCAACAATCATGTTGTGCGGCGGTGGGTCATCCGCCTTTGCACAGACCGAAGCGGATTTCGTGAAGGCGTTTGCCGGGCCTTGGCATATCGTCGACAGCCGGTACGCGGCAGGCTCGGAACGTTGCCGCGTCACGCTTTCGAACGAGCGATCGGAGACCCGATTCGGTGTGACGTCGTCCGGCTGTGCTGCCGAGGCGGGGCTTGCCACATCCTGGAGCCTTGCCGATGGACAGATGAGTCTGCACGATTCCTCCGGCACGGCGATCGCCAGGCTTGGCGGCAACCAGCGCCGCATGAGCGGAAACACCGCTTCCGGCGCTCCGCTGATCCTCGAGCGGGATGGAGTCCCCGGCCTTGCCGAGGTGCTTGAGGCCGCCCGCAAGCAGTCCGGCTGCTTCTACGCCGGTTTCAGCAACAAGTGCGCTCCCAATTCGGAGTTGCAGAAACCGGCGGAAGAGCGGCCGCGCATCAGCGTGCTGGTCAATCTCAACGCCCGCGGCGAAGCCCGGGATGACGCCCCGACGATCGGGGTGGTGCCCAAAGACACCTGCATCCAAACCGACCTCTGCGTGAACGCGAGCGACGGAGCCTGGTGCCGCGCGGATTTCGACGGAAAGTCCGGCTGGCTGCGCAAGTTCGCATTGCGGCAGAACCGCTGGCCGGTGGTCACCTTCTTCAACAGTTGCCCCTCGCAATGAGCTGGCGAGGCGGCCGAGGGCCCTTCGGAGCCTCCTCGAGCGGCGTGTGAGCGCATGCGTCCCGCCGGAGTGGCTTGGCTCTGGCGCACGGGCGTTACGGCCGCACTCTCTCGCGCAGCTCAGCAGCAGAAAATCCGCGTTTGGAAGCCCGGCAGGGGTGCATCTCGACGGTGTTCGAGTGCTATCGGCGCTCGAAGCGGGGTTGGTGCTGCCGCAAGCGCGACGACGGTGCCGGGCCTCTCCGTTGGTCGTTGAAGTAGATGTGAGCGATCACTCAATAGACGCGCTCGCCCTTGGGCGTGGTCCGAAGGGGCAAAGAATAGCGTTTTGTCGAACATCCGGCGGGAGCCTATCCTATCGACCAACTAAAGGAAACGCGTCTTCAATTCGTGTCAATTGGGCGCCTGAGTAGCGTCAAGAAATTTTGCAGTAGCTCTCATTGTTGTGAGTATAAGAACGACTGAATATCTCGTATTGATTGTTGAGGAACGATCCGGCCTCATGTGTAATCGGCAGCGACTATCTCGTGCCGATCGGTTGCAATTTTTTTGCAAGTTGGTCCCGGCAGTTACTCACGACATATGTCAGCGTTTGTATATCGTCCGGCAAGCAACATTAAATTGTGCCTGCGATATGAAGTTTGTTGAAGGTTGAAGAATTAGAATTTGTGTCACTTTTTTGCCGGAAGACCCATATTGTGTATTTGCAACCATCGAACAGATGTGGTTTGCTTCCAATGAAGATACATCGCAGGTGGTAATGTCGCAATTGATATATCACTGCTCAATGTATCCGAGTTCAGTTTGTATCGCGAATACAGAGCATGTCTACGAGGACGAAGTAGAGTCGGCAGTTGTGAATTTCTCCGCGTGAGAGGGGATGTCATGGACACTCAGTGCAGCCAGGGGTACGCACTTCTGCTGGATTCCCTGGAGCTAAGGCGAGAGGGTATAAAGTCTCTTATTTCCATGTGGTCGAAATCGCTTTCGCTGGAGCCCATCGCAGTGGCGCCGGACGGCCTCGAGACGATCGACTGTACTGGCGACATACGCCTGATCCTTGTAAACCTTGGTGGTTCACCGATCGATAATCAACGCGTGCAGGATCTGCTTGCCAGGGTCAAGGAAATGTTCCATGGCGTTCCATGCGCCATTCTTTCGGACAGGCGCGAGCCCGAAGACGCGATTTCGGCCGCGGACCTCGGCGTGCAGGCGTTTCTGACGACGGACATGCAGCCAGATCTGGCCCGGCAGGCACTTGCTTTCGTCGTGGGGGGCGGAACCTATTTCCCGCGCGAAGCTCTCCTGGCCTCTGGCCATTCGGCATCTCATTCGTCCAACGCTGATGCGAGGTCCGATCTGTCCTATGGCGGCCTCACGCCCCGCCAGCACGAAGTCCTCGATCGGCTTCGCTTTGGAAAATCGAACAAGCAGATCGCGCGCGAACTCAACATGCAGGAGGCGACCGTCAAGGTTCACGTGCGCCAGATCATGCGCAAGCTCGGCGCTGCCAACCGTACGCAAGCCGCATTGCTTGCGCAGCCGCTGCAGCGTTCAACCACCGCGACCATGTCGCTCGGTGCAGCACACTGACCAGACTGCGTTAGTACCTTGATGAGTGAAGAACGTCTCGCTTGGACTGCCTGCCAGCGGGACGAGCGTGGTTGCCGTGCTTGATCATTTCGAGCATGCCCGCCTGACGAGGGGCTCCCGGCGCTCTCTCTTCGCGTCGTGCCAGGTGTCGGACTTGAGCTAGCTTGGCTCGCAAAAACTTCCTGGGAACGCGAAGGGATGAGCGGCACGCAACCACCGAGAGTAGGGTGGTGCCATTAAATCCTCACCTGCGCTGGCCTAAGCCTCAAGTCTTACTAAGGTGCGTGGTCTACGATCAACGAGCTTTTCATCCTCATCCGTATGCATGAGATTTGGTCCTACGATTCCCATGATAAAGGATTCGACGCGGGGCCTTCGCAAGGGGGACCGCCGGCCGGTGTCGCTCCCCCCGCCCCCCATGCGACGCCGGCTGTTCCCCCTGATCAATCCGCGCCACGCATTCCGTTTAGCGGCGGACAGTATCGTTTAGCCGCGTCCGCTCGCGACCGGTGAAGTGCCCCCGCTCGCCAGGCGCGAATGTACCCTGGTAGGCCTGCGCGATGCATTATCGCATGTCCCTCAATAGCCGCGGGCGGGATCCACCACGTTCTCGAGCGGTTCGCCGTTCAGGTAGCGGGTTAGGTTGCAGGCGAACATCCGGACGGACTTGACGTCCCAGCCGTCGTAGACCGCCGCACAATGCGGCGTGACGATCACATTGTCGTATCCCCAAAGCGGGTGATCGCCCGGCAGCGGTTCGGTGGCAAAGACGTCGAGCGCCGCGCCGCGCAGGCGGCCTGAGTCCAGCGCTGACAAGAGAGCGCTCTCCTCGACGATGCCGCCGCGCGAGATGTCGACGAGAACGGCGGAGGGCTTCATCGCCGCGAATGCCGAGGCGTCCAGCATGCCGCGGGTGTAGGGCAGGAGCGGCAGGCAGCAGACCACGTAGTCCGCAAGCCCGAAGAGATCGTAAAGGGCGTCCGGCCCATGCACCTCGTCCATGTACTGCATCTGTTTCGGACGGGCGCGGATGCCGAGCGTCACCATGCCCATCGCCTGCGCGCGCCTCGCCACCGCTTCTCCGGTCTTGCCCAGTCCGATGATCAGCAGGGTCTTGCCCTCGATCGGCTCGATGCGGCCCGCCGTCCAACTGCGCGCCCGCTGCCGGCGTTCGAAGCCGCGCAGGTCGAGCGAGAAGGAGAGCATGGCTCCCAGCGCATACTCAGCCAGCATGTCTGCCGCGACGCCGGCCGCATTGGTCACGGTCAGCCGCGCCGGATCCCAGCAGCCCAAATGATCGGTGCCGGAGCCGCCTACCGAAACCCATTTGACCTTGTCGCTCTCGACGAGAGCCTGCCTCGGGAAGCGGGGCGTTCCGTCGAAGCGGACCGTATAGACGACCTCTGCACCCGTGCGCTCGATCGTCCCGGGCAGGTCGGCATAGGTGTCGCATGTGTGCACGGCGAGTTGCGGATGCGTCTCGCGTAACACGCCAAGTGCGGGCGCCGGCTTGTCGGTGTGCAGGATGACGGTCGGGGAGGGCGGCATGTCACGCCGGAAAGCGTAGGTGGCCAGCGAGCGGCCCGAGCGCTTCCAGCAGGGCTCGCCCGGCGTCCTCGGCGGCGTTCTCGTGTGGCGCGCGAAGGTTGAGCCAGCGCCTGTCGCCCGAGCGGACCGCAAGTGCCGCCTTCATCGACGGGATCAGGCCGGCATCCTGTACCGCCTTGCGGAAGGTTTTTACGCCCGGTTCGAGTTCGGAGGTGTCTTGTCCGGCGCGGATGGCGTCATAGAGGGCGCGGATCGCGGCCGCATTGAGATTGACGCTGGCGGAAATGCATCCGGCAGCGCCGTTGGCGAGGCCGAGGCTAAGCTGGGCTTCGGAACTGGGGAACACCGCGACCTTCGGTGCGGCGGCAATCACCGCCGCAGTATTGTCCCAACTGCCGGCGCTGTCCTTGTAGGCTACGACGGTGCCTGGAAACGCCTCGCTGAGGCGGGCCGTGAGGGCAGGGCTCACCGGCACGCCGGAGTTCTGCGGGATGTTGTAGAGGATGACCTTCAGCGCCGGGTCGGCGACGCGCTCGATCAGTTCGCTGTAGTAGCGCGCCTGCCCGGCATCCCCGACCGCGGTGTAGAAGAAGGAGGGCAGCACCATCACTGCGGCGCAGCCGAGTTCCACGGCATGCGCCGAGAGTTCCACCGTCTCGGGCAGGGCGGTCAGGCCGGTTCCCGGCATCAGGCGCTCCGACGCGATGCCCGCCTCCACTAGCCATTCGAGCGCCTGCCTGCGCTCGCTGAGCGAGACCGACAGCGCCTCCCCGGTCGTGCCGAACGGCGAGAGATAGTGCGCGCCCTGGTCGAGCACCCATCTTGCATGCGAGACCCACAGGTCGCGCGCGATACGGCCGTCATCCTCGAATGGCGTAAGGATGGGTGCGACGATGCCTTGCGGTCGGGTCATGGTTCTTTCCTCCGCAGCCCGAATAGCACGGTTTGCAGCGTGCGAACCCCTGTTCGCGCGACTTGTTCGACCCGGAAAGTGACGCCTCTGTTGTTTGGCCGTATCGGCAAGCTTCCGATCTGCGCAGTGCAAATGGTCCGCGCACCAGGAAAATTCATGCGGCTACAGAGACCACATACGCTTGGCGTTTAGCGACAGCAGCTTCGCCTTCTCGTCCACACTCGTGCCGGAAAGCAGCGCGTGTGTGGCGGCGATCCAGGTCGACAGCCCGCCGCCGAGCGTGCACACCGGCCAGTCGCTGCCCCACACCACCCGATCCCAGCCGAATGAGCGGATCGTATGCTCCACGTAGGGGCGCAGCGCGTCCACGGTCCATCTGTCCGGATCGGCATAAGCGACCACGCCGGAGATTTTTGCGGCAACGTTTGGCCGCTTGGCGATCTCGGTCAAGTGCTCGCGCCAGGGATGCTCCGCATTGCCCTTGATGTCCGGCGTGCCGCAATGGTCGAGCACGAACTGCACGCCGGGTGCGAGGTCCGCGAGCGCGATCGCCTTCGGGATCTGACGCGGCAGGACGCAAAGGTCGAAGGTGAGGCCGGTGCCGTTGACGCGGCGGATGTTCTCGCGGAAGAGCGCGTCTTCGGAGACGTCGTCGGGCACGACATGCAGCACCCGGCGAAATCCTTTCACGAAGGGGTTCGCGCGCTGCCGCTCCAGGAAGGCCGGAAAGTCGGAATCCTCCGGGCGGCATGCAGCGATCTTGCCCCGGAGCAGGCTTCCCGGCTCAGCCGATTTCCGTTCGACATAGGCGATCTCGGGTTCGATATCGGCCGGATCGACATCCACCTCCATATGCAGCGTGTCGGAGATGCCGCCGCGCCGCGCCTCGCGTGCGTATTCCTCGTAGGAGAAGGTGCGGTTGAGGGCCGGCACTCCCTCCAGCCAGGGATAGCGCAGCGCCTCCTTGTCGATGATGTGCAGATGCGTGTCGACGATCATGGATCCTCCCTTGGCGTTCTCTCGAAGAGGCTGCAGTCATAACCGAAGTTCCGGCTCAATGGTGAGCGGCGCGCGTACCGCCCCGACTTCACTTATGGATGCATTGACGTTGCGTCACAGCAGGCGTAGCGTCGGTGTGCTGGTATAACAGGTATGCCAATTGCTCGGGATTCAGATCAAGCAGCGGAAACTCTCCGACGAGGTGGCACAGCACCTCGAGCGGATGATCCGCGAAGGCGAACTGGCGGAGGCCGAGAGGCTTCCCTCTGAGCGCGAACTGATGCGGCAGTTCGGGGTCGGGCGGCCTTCGATCCGCGAAGCGCTGCTGCATCTCAGCAAGATGGGTTTGGTCGAGGTCAGGTCGGGAGAGCGGGCTCGCGTAACCCGTCCTACGCCGCAGTTCGTCATCGATGCGCTGGCCGGACCGGCGCGGCACATGATCTCAGCGCCAGGCGGCGTCCAGAATTTCCAGAGCGCGCGCCTGTTCTTCGAGGTCGGGCTGGCGCGCAATGCGGCCAAGAACGCGACCGAGGAGGATGTTGCAGCCCTCAGGGAGGCGCTGGAGATCAATCGGCAGTCGATCGGAGACCTGAAGCGCTTCGAAAAGACGGACGTGGATTTCCACTACGTGCTGGCGGTCATCACCCGAAACCCGATTTTCATGGCAATCCATGCCGCGCTCGCCGAGTGGCTGCTGGAGCAGCGCCGCACCACGCTCGCCAAGGGCGAGGATCAGAAGGCCTACGAGGCGCATCGAGAGATCTACGAAGCGGTTGCCGCGCGCAATCCGGATGCCGCGGAAGACGCGATGCGCAGGCATCTCGAATACGTGTCGCGGCGCTACCTGGAGATGGCGAGGGCGAAAAAATGAGCGGCTTCGTCGTCCTGGTGGATTTCCGGCTCAAGCCCGGCACGCGCGAGCGCTTTCGTCGGCTGATCGATGCCAATGCGATCGCATCGGTCCGGAATGAGGCCGGGTGCCGCCGCTTCGACGTGACGGAGGTGCGGGGCGAGCCCGATCGGATCGTGCTCTACGAGATCTACGACAGCGAGGCGGATTTTTTCAAGCACCGGCGGACCGCCCACTTCCAGGCGTTCGATGCGGAAAGTGCGGCGCTGGTCGAGGCGAAGCACGTGACCCTCTGCAATCTTGTGCTCGAGGGAGGTGCGTTGGTCCGTACGTAGCGGAATGAGCCCCGCCGGGGCGACAGGGAGGAGCAAATGTCGGAACCGGGCCTGAAGGAAATGGCCGCCACAAAGACGGCCAAGTTCGGGCACTTCATCGTGGAGTTCGCCACGCCTGGCATAGGGCACATCCTGAAGTCGGCGGGTTGCGACTTCGTCCTGTTCGATCTGGAGCATTCCGGATTCAGCTTCGAGACGGTCAAGAGCGCGATCCGCTACTTCGAGGCGGCGCGGCTGCCGGCGATCGTGCGCGTGCCCTCCAGGGAATACCACCACATCGCCCGCGCCATGGACATGGGCGCGGAGGGGCTGATGCTGCCGATGGTTGGCAATGTCGAGGAAGTCCGGCACATCGTGAACTCGATGAAGTACCATCCGCTCGGCAAGCGTGGGGTGGCGCTTCAGGTCGCGCACGACAATTACCGGGGTGGTTCGGTGGCCGACAAGTTCGTCGCCGCCAATAAGCGAACGACGCTGTTCTGCCAGATCGAGACGTCGGAGGGCGTGGAGAATGCCGAGGCCCTCGCGGCGATCGACGGGGTCGACTGCCTGTGGGTCGGCCATTTCGATCTCTCGGTGTCGCTAGGCATTCCCGGCGAGTTCGATCACCCGACCTTCAAGGCGGCGATCGACAAGACCATCGCGGCGGCGAAGAAGCACAACAAGGCGCTCGGGCGGCTCGTGCCGAACGTTCAGACCGGCATCGACATCTACGGCCAGGGCTTCGACTTCGTCTGTTACTCGGGCGACGTCTGGGTGCTGCACAACGCGCTCGCCGAGGCGATCGGCAAGTTGCGCGAGGCTTGCAGGTAGGAGGGAGGGGAGGATGGCCGGCGACAAGTTCAGGGTGGCGCTGTCGGGCGACTTCCGCAAGCCGGACGGTTCGCCCACCTATCCCGATTTCGACCTCGCGCCGCTCTACTCGGCGCCGGATGTCGAGGTCGAGTTCCTGGAGAGCAGAAATCCGCTTCAGGCCGAGCAGTTGGAAAATTTCGATGCGCTGATCCTGCTCACCCATCGCTTCACCTCCGAGAGCGTTCCCAGGAGCGGCAGGCTCTCGGTCGTCGCCCGGTTCGGCGTGGGTTACGACACGGTCGACGTTTCCGCCTGCACCAAGGCCGGCATCGCCCTGGTGATCACGCCGGACGGCGTCCGCCGCCCCGTCGCGGTGTCGGTGATCACCCTGATGCTCGCCCTCACGGGGAAGCTGTTGGTGAAGGACCGGCTCACCCGGTTGGGCCAAAAAGGCTTCAACCAGCGCTCGGAGCACATGGGCGTGGGGCTCGTCGGCCGCACGCTGGGGTCACTCGGCATCGGCAACATCGGCGCCGAGGTGTTCCGGATGGCGAAGCCGTTCGACGTGAAGTTCATTGCCCACGATCCCTTCGCCGACAGGAAAGTGGCGGCGGAGCTCGGCATCGAGTTGGTAAGCATCGAGGAACTCTTCAGCCGCGCGGATGTGCTCTCGGTCAGTTGCCCCCTGAACGAGGAGACCCGGCATATCGTCAACGCCGAGCGGATCGCGCTGATGAAGCCCACCGCCTATCTCATCAACACGGCGCGAGGGCCCATCGTCGACCAGAAGGCGTTGACCAAAGCCCTGCAGGAGCGCCGCATCGCCGGCGCCGGCCTCGACGTGCTCGAGCAGGAGCCACCGGACCCCGGCGACCCGATCCTGAGGCTCGACAATGTCATCCTTGCGCCGCATGCGCTCTGCTGGACGGACCAGTGCTTCGCCGGCAACGGCGCGGCGGACGTCAAGGCGGTGCTCGATGTCCAGCACGGGCGCGAGCCGCGGGGCGTGGTGAACAGGGAGGTGCTTGCGACGGACACATGGAAGCGGCGGCTGGCGGATTATGCGAGCCGCTTCGGGAGTTGAGGAGGCTCCCAAGAACTGAGGCGCTAGCCTACGTGGCTAAGTCTTGAACATACCGGGCCGCTGCGCCCCGCGACTTGGAGGTGGTTGGAAGCCGTCGCCGCAATGCGGCGCGATCTGGGAGGAGTGACTGCAATGAACGATCGTGAAAGACGCGATTTTGAGGCCGGCCTCGCTCAGGAGGTCGATGCTTTCCTGCGCAGCGAGAGCACACGCCGGACCTTCATCACCCGATTCGGCCAGATGACCGGATTGCTCGCTGTTTCGGGTTCGGCCCTCACCGCCGTGACCGACTGGGCCCTGGCGCAGCAGGCGGCGGAACTGGCAGACCCGTCGACGCCGCTTGGCCAGGCGCAGGCTCTTGCGCTGAAGGCCTCTCAGGAGGGGCCCAAGGACGGATCGGCGTTTCGGGCCGTCGAGGCGGCCAAGCAGTTCTCGGGCGTGACCCTCAACCTTACCTATGAGGCCGGCCTGCAGGCGCTTGATCCACGCAACTTCTCCGGTCCAATGTGGGAGCAACTGACCGGCATCAAGTCGGCGGTCGTGGAACTGTCCAACCCCGACATGTACTCGAAGCCGGTTGCAGAGCACATCGCCAATTCCGGCGCATACGACGTGCTCGACATCTCGCCGGCCTGGACACCTTCGCTGGCGGACGGCGGCGTCATCGCGCCGCTGGACGACTACATCGCCAAGTACATGAACAAGGCGGACCTGGACGACTATCACCCGCTCTACAAGGCCCTGCCGACCTACAAGGGCAAGATCTGGGGCTTCTTCGACGACGGCGACATGTTTGCCCTCTACTACCGCAAGGACATTTTCGAGGATCCAAAGCTGAAGGAGGCATACCAGGCCAAGTTCAACGCGGAGCTCGCACCGCCAAAAACCTGGGACGAATACAACCGGATCGCCCAATTCATCACCGACCAGCTCGCTCCGAACGTCTACGGCGCCGGTCATTTCCGCAAGGCTGGCAGCCCGGGCAACCAGTTCGATTTCCTGCAGCAGTTCCGCGCGAGCGGCGGCAAGCTGTTCGACGACAGCATGAAGGCGGGAATCGCCTCCGATGCCGGCCTGAAGACTCTGCAGAGCATGATTGCGTCCAACGCGGCCTCCATTCCCGGCAACAACGAACTGGACGCGGTGTCGCTGTGGGCTGCCTTCCTGACCGGCAAGGTCGCCATGATCTATTCCTGGCCGCCGACTGGCCGCATGGCCGCCAACTATTCGCAGAGCGCGAAGGCGATCAACTTCATCCCGCAGTCGCAGATCGCCGGAAAGGTCGGCTACGCCGTCGTCCCGGGCAATCCGGAGCATGCGACGGGCTTCAACAAGGCGCTTGCGGCAGGCTCGTCGAACCTCGAGGCCGCCTATCTCTACATGCAGTGGGTGACGTCTCCGCCGGTGTCTCTGGCGCGTGTCATGCTTCCATACGCATTGCGCGACCCGTACCGGCTCTCGCATTTCAAGTCGGAGCTCTATGCGGGTCTGTTCCCGAGCGCGAAGGAGTATCTCTACAACCTCAACAACTCGGCGAATGTCGGCCTGCTCGACCCGATCATGCCAGGCGCCCAGGACTACTTCCTCTCGATCGACCGCATGTGCACCGAGGTGTGGGCGGGGGGCGATCCCGATGCGGCGCTAAAGACCGCTGCGGCAGAGATGAATGCCACCACGGAGCGCCTCGGCGTCGACAGCCAGAAGGCGTTCTACGCCGAGTTCCTCAAGCTGCCGGGCGCTACCGCCGACAACACGGTCGAGAAGCTCGGAATGGCTGTAAAGCTCGACTGATCGAGTGGGGGCTCGCCGGCGCTTCGGTACCGGCGGGTTGAGTGAGCCGGTCGCGGCGTTCGTGTCGTGGCCGGCATCCCCTTGAAGGCGTGACTCATGGCCGATGTCGCCACAATTATCCCAATGCAGACTGCGGGCGCGCCGCCAAAACTCTCCCGTTTGGGCGCGTGGACGGAGCGGCACTTCAAATGGGTGCTGGTGGCGCCCGCAGTCGGTCTGATCCTTGGCCTTTCGATATATCCGCTGCTGTTCTCGCTGGTCGTCTCCTTCATCAACTATGACTTCCAGGTGCCGGGACACGCCTTCGTCGGGCTGCGCAATTTCAAACTGGTCGTCTTCGATCCGGTGGCGCGGTGGTCGCTCGTGCTCACCGCCTTCCTTTCCGGAACAAGCGTGATCATCGAGTTCGTTCTCGGCCTGCTTGCGGCACTGGCGATGGTGAAGTCCTTCCGCGGCCGCAGCATCGTCATGTCGATCCTGATCGTGCCGCTCTTCATCAGTCCCGTGATCGTCGGCCAGGCCTGGACGCTGCTGCTGCAGAGGCCGTTCGGGCCGACGAACTACGTGCTCAGCCAGCTTCTCGGGCATGAGGTGACGATCAGTTGGCTGACGCAGGCGCCATGGCTCTATATCTCGCTGATCGCGGCGGACGTCTGGCAGTGGACGCCGTTCATGTTCGTCATTCTGCTGGCCGGGCTGACCTCGATACCGCAGAACCTCTACGAGGCGGCCGAACTCGATGGAGTGAGCGCCTGGCTCGCGTTCCGCGCGATCACGCTTCCGTACCTCATGCCGATGATCCTGCTGGCGCTGACCTTCCGGCTGCTCGACGCGATCCGAATGTTCGACACGATCTTCATCATGACGGGAGGCGGACCGGGCACGCAGAGCTATACCGCCTCCTACTATCTCTACACGGTCGGCTTCACTCAGTTTCACCTGTCGCAGGCGACGGCCGGAAGCTGGCTGTTCCTGATCTTCACGGCGATCGTGGTGACGCTGCTCGTGCGGCGGCTGCTCAAGCCGGAGGCCGTGTGATGCCCAGCAGACCGAAATCTTTCTCCAGGCGCTGGCGGCTCGCCCCGATCCTGCGCTTTGCGTATCTGGCTTTCTTCCTGCTGTTCGTGCTGGTGCCGATCTACTGGATGTTCAACACGTCCATAAAGCCCAGCGACGACTATCTCGCGATTCCTCCCGTCTGGTTCCCGGACGCTCCGACGCTGGTGCACTATGAAGCGGCGCTCTTCGCTTACCGCGGACTGGAAGGGCTCATCAACAGCCTGATCATCTCGCTCTCGGCGACGGTGCTTTCGGCCTTGCTCGGCACGCTGATGGCCTACAGCCTGGCGCGCTACAATACAGGCGGCCAGCACCTGTCCTTCTGGGTGCTGTCGCAGCGCTTCCTGCCCCCGGTCGGGATCGTGCTGCCGCTCTTTCTCATCTACCGAAACCTCGGGATCCACGACACGCGTTTCGGGCTGATCCTGGCCTACACCATGTTCACGCTGCCGGTCTCTGTGTGGATGATGTTCGCCTATTTCCGGCAGATGCCGAAATCGATGGAGGAAGCGGCGCTGGTGGACGGCTGGACGCGCTGGCAGGCGTTCTGGCGGGTCGCCGTCCCGCTGGCCGCGCCGGGGATCGTGGCGGCAGCGGTGTTCGCCTTCATTGCCTGCTGGACCGAGTTCTTCTTCGCGCTGGTGCTGACAAGCCGCAACGCCTTCACGCTTCCCACGGTCTTCCGGGCCTTCATCGGGTTCCAGGGTGCCCAGTATGGCGAAGCGGCGGCGCTGGCCATCGTGTCGCTCGGGCCCTCGATCGTGCTCGGCGTGCTCGCCCAGAAACACCTGGTGCGCGGACTGACGCTCGGCGCCGTGCGCGGATAGGGAAGCAGCAGAAATGGCGGAAGTGAAGATCACCGGCCTGCACAAGCGCTACGGTGCGTTCCATGCGGTGAAAGGGATCGACCTGCACATTCCGGACGGGGAGTTCACCGTCCTTGTCGGGCCATCAGGCTGCGGCAAGAGCACGCTGCTGCGCACCATAGCCGGGCTGGAGGAGGCCTCGGGCGGAACGATTGAGATCGGCGGGCAAGTTGTCAATGATCATCGCCCGCGCGACCGCGACGTGGCCATGGTCTTCCAAGATTATGCGCTCTATCCGCACATGACGGTCGCAAACAATATCGGCTTCGGGCTTAAGGCGCGGAAAATGCCGAGGGCCGAAGTGGAGAAGCGCGTCACGGAAGCTGCGCGCATGCTGGGCATCACCCAGCTTCTCGACCGCTTGCCGCGCCAGCTTTCGGGCGGACAGCGCCAGCGCGTGGCGATCGGGCGCGCCATCGTGCGCAATCCGCGCGTCTTCCTGTTCGACGAGCCGCTCAGCAACCTCGATGCGCAGTTGCGCGACGAGATGCGCGGAGAGATCAAGCGGCTTCACCAGGAGATCGCGACCACGATCATCTACGTCACGCACGACCAGATCGAGGCGATGACGCTCGCTGACCGGATCGTGCTGATGCGCGACGGTGTGATCGAGCAGCAGGGCGCGCCGCTGGACCTGTTCGAGCGGCCGGCGACGACATTCGTGGCCGGCTTCCTCGGCTCGCCCAAGATGAGTTTCCTGCCCGGCAAATTTTTGCGCGACGGCTCTGCGGCGGCCATCAGCTTGGGGGACGTCCTGATGCCTCTGCCGCCGGCAAGGGCCTCGATCGCTGCGGCGGATGGCCAACTGATCCTTCTCGGGCTGAGACCGGAACATCTGAGCCGGGCGGAAGGACCGGCGCCCGTGCCTGGCCACATCCGGCAGGAGGCCGTGGTCGATCTCATTCAGCCCACTGGATCGCGCAGCTATGCCACGTTACGGCTCGCCGGCGCTCCGGCCATGGCGGAGTTGCAGGCCCACGATGTCAGCCGCCCAGGCGAGCGGCTTGCCATAGACATCAACATGAACCGCGCCTCGATCTTCGATGCGCAAACGCAGCGGGCACTTTGATGGGAATGGAGATGATGGGAACCGAGCCTTCTCGCGCAATCAGGCTCTACGGCACCGAACAGGTCGATCCGCCATTACGAACGCTTCGTGCAGGACCGCTTACGGTCGAGTTCGACAATGGCGCACTTCGCTATGTCAGAGTTGCTGGGATCGAGGTTCTGCGCGGCATCGCCTTTCTTGTCCGCAAGGAGAACTGGGGCACGTTCACGCCGGACGTCGAGAACCTTCGTTTCCAGGAGGATGCTGACGGGTTCACCGTGACTTACCGTGCGACCTGCGGCGATGCCTCACGCCGGATCGTCTATGATGCGCGCATCGAGGGGAGGGCGGACGGTTCGCTGTCCTTCGTGGCAGAGGCCGAGCCGTTGACCGATCTGCTGACCAACCGCACTGGCTTCATCGTGCTCCATCCGATCGAGGGCGTCGCGGGCCAGCCGGTAAAGGTTCTGCACGAGGACGGGCGTGAGCAGGTCTCGCAATTTCCGGAGAAGATCAACCCGCGCTGCCCGTTCACCGACATCCGTGCCCTCTCTCACGAGATCGCGCCGGGCACATGGGCGACCTGCACCATGGAGGGCGATGCCTTCGAGATGGAGGATCAGCGCAACTGGTCCGACGCCTCCTACAAGACCTATGTTCGGCCGCTGCGACGCCCGTGGCCATATACTTTGCCGAAGGGGGTGAAATTCACGCAGGCAGTACGGCTCGAGATCAACGGCCCAATTCCCGAGGGCGGCAAGGACCAGGGGAATGAGCCCGTCGTTCTCGAATTGGGCGAGGTCATCGGCAAGATGCCGATGATCGGCATCGGCGTTCCGGCGGAGGAGGCGGCACCTGCGCTCGAAAGGCCGGAACTGATAAAGCGCCTGGTGCCGCGCTGGTTGGTCTGTGAGATCGATCTGCGCCGCGGTCACGGCCGCTCCGAGCTTGAGAAATATCGCAAGCTGGCGGACCTCACCGGCGCCGAGGTGACGCTGGAGATCATCACCAAGGGCAGTATGGATCCCTTTGGCGAACTGCAGCCACTTGCGCATGCTGTGCAGGAGGTCGGGCTGGCGCCGCAAGCCGTCGCGGTTTTTCCGGCCCAGGACATGAAGTCGGTGCAGCCGGATGCGCCCTGGCCGGAGATGCCCACGTTCGAGGAAACCTACGCGGCCGCCCGGAGAGCATTTCCGGGCGTCAAGCTGGGCGGGGGCATGGCGGCCTATTTCACCGAGCTAAATCGCAAGCGCCCGCCCGCCGATCGGCTGGATTACGTCAGCTTCACGACCTGTCCGAATGTGCATGCCGCAGATGACATTTCCGTCATGGAGACGCTCGAGAGCGTCCCGCATCTCATCCGCTCGGCGCGGGCTTTCATGGGCGAGGGGGTAGGCTATCGCATTGGGCCGAGCCAGTTGGGGTGTCGCGAGAATCCTTACGGCAACTCAACTGCGCCGAATGAACACAACGGTCGCGTCTGTCTGAGCCGTGTCGATCCGCGTCAGCGCGGACTGTTCACCGCCGCGTGGACGATCGGCTACATCGCCGCGTGTGCCGAGGAAGGCATAGACGCGGTGGCGCTCGGCGCCTCTACTGGACCGTTCGGGCACATATACCGCATGGCCGATTTCGAACAGCCCTGGTATGACGAACAGAACGGATCGTTGGTTTATCCTTCATACCATGTGATGAGTGACCTTGCCGCATCGAGCGGGGCCGAACTGCTTGCAGTCAGGTCTTGCCACGGTGTGAAATCGATTGCAGTGTGGAAAGACGGCCGAGTGATCCTTTGGGTCGCCAATCTGCAAGCTCAGGCGAAGACAATCGAGTTCCTGTCTAGTGACCGACCGTACAACGGTCGAATCACCATGCTCTCCGCTGACCAATTTGAACGTATCGTAACCAATTCGGACTTCGTGACGTCGGCCATGCGCGAATGGGGTGGCGCTATCGAACTGCACGCCTATTCAGTGGCACGATTCGAACTCAGTTAAGAATTTGAGAAGATTTTGAATCAAGACGATTGAAGAGATGTAGGTTTTGAGGCGAGGACTCGAAGTCGAACTTCACTAAGCGCCTTCGTTGACGCTCGGCCTTGCCTCATGTTTTCCGGCCCGCACCAGGCAGTCTCACTTGTCATGGCCTCCTAATGCAAGGGATGGTTGCGACCAATCTGAACTTTTTCTGAAAATTGTATTGCGTAGGACTTTGCAACGCATTATCGGCACTCAGGTGCGCGTAATGGGGCTGCGCACGCCTAGTTGAGGGTTTTCTGAATGAACGAGAAGTTTGAGACTGACTACATGGTTGCTGTGACGGCCGAGATCGTCTCGGCCTACGTGTCCAGAAACGCGGTTCCGCTGTCCCAACTGCCCAACCTGATAGGGGACGTGCACGGCTCGCTGAAGAGACTTTCACCAAACGAAGTGCCGGCGGTTGAAGTGGCACTGACGCCGGCTGTTCCGGTCAAGAAGTCGGTCAATCCGGATTACATCATCTGCCTTGAGGACGGAAAGAAGTTCAAGTCGCTGAAGCGGCACCTTTCCAGCGTACATGGGATGTCGCCGGACGAATATCGCAAGAAGTGGGGTCTCCCTTCCGACTATCCCATGGTCGCTCCGAACTACGCCGCGCGCCGCTCGGAACTCGCCAAGACCATGGGGCTTGGACGCAGAGAAAAGGCGGCTGAGGCTGCGGCAAAGCGCGGACGGCGCAAGACCGCTGCTGGCTGATCGGCCACCGATCCTGATCCAGCCTTTGGGTCTTCTCACGCTGGCGGGAATGCAGCGGAGAGCCACGGTCGCGGCAGTGCAGGCACGAAGTTGCCGTCGCGCCCGGTCATGTCCTCATTGGCGATCATGCTGTTGAGGATGGCCTCCTCTGTCGACTGCACCACTGCGTCGAAAAAGGGATCGATGTCGGGATCGGGAATGAATTCCGCGCGCGCGAGCGATCCCGGAGCGGCGGCGGCCGCCTGGGCGTTCGCCGTGGAAAAGGCAAGAAAAATATCCCCGGAGCTGTGATACCCATAGCCTCCGGTCAAGGCTATTCCGAGCGGTACGCGCCGCGCGAGCCTCTTGAGCTGATGCGGTAGGAAGGGAGCATCAGTCGCCACGATGGCGATGATCGATCCCTTCTCGGCGCGCGGTGTGTTTTCCACCAAGGCTGGCTCGGCAAGATCCGGGCCCACCAGTCGGCCGCGGATCGTCAGGTTTGCTCGCTTGCCGAAATTCGCCTGGACGAAGGTGCCGACCGTGTAGCGCCGGTCCCGCCAAACCACCTGGCGGGAGGCGGTACCCGAGCCCGCCTTGAAGCCGAAGGCAATCATGCCCGTTCCGCCGCCGACACTACCCTCCTCGATCCGGCCGGCGGCAGCCGTCTCCAGCGCACGTGCGACGTCGTCGAAGCCGACATGATGACCGTTGATGTCGTTCAAGAAGCCGTCATAGGTCTCGGCGGCGACCGGCAGGCCCCAACTGTCGAGAGCGCCAGGGAGGACGTCGCCCAGCCATCGCAAGGTGCCGTCTCGGGTGACGCCGCAGGAATGCGTGTTGGTGATGGTGATGGGGAGATTGAACGCGCCAATCTCCTCGATCAGATGCGATCCCGTAAGCTCGCCATTTCCATTGCCGCTGAAAACGCCGGCATAGACAGGCGTGGGCAGTTCCGGCCGGGGGCGGGGCAAGATAGCGGTGACGCCGGTACGTACCGGACCTTTGCCAACGACAAGCGGCCCGTCTCCCGCAATCAGCGTGACATAGCCAACGGAAACGCCAGGCACATCAGTGATCGCGTTACAAGGGCCGGGCTCGCCCTGGAAAGGGATGCCATAGAACCGGGCGCGGGGCTTGCCGCCGGGAGTTTGTTTCAATGGATCGTTCATGCTGCTGCCGTGCCGACGTTGAGAATGGCTTTGGAACCAGCATCTTGCCCGGCACAGCCGAAACGGCAAGCCTCGCTTCCGCCTCGACCGAGAAGCGATGGCCATGCTAGCGTGCTGCGATCCACTTGGCGGTCTGTGCTCCCGGCAGGGACCTACCAGGACGCCAATCAACCGACAGGTCCCGGAACGGAACATGCAGTGGCTGGATCTCAGTCCGGATGAATGGAACGCGGTCAGGCTGTCGATAAAGGTCTCGACCTGGGCGATGGTCGTCAGCCTGCCATTCGGGATTGCGGTTGCCTATACGCTCGCCCGCAAGGAATTCTGGGGCAAGACGCTCATAAATGGGCTTGTCCACCTTCCTCTCATCATGCCGCCGGTCGTCACCGGCTATCTGCTGCTCCTCACCTTCGGACGGCGGGCGCCGGTCGGCTCGTTCCTGGCCGAGACGTTCGGGATTGTTTTCTCGTTCCGCTGGACAGGAGCGGCCCTCGCCTGCGGGGTGATGGCGTTTCCGCTGATGGTGCGCGCGATCCGGCTATCGATCGAGACAGTCGATCGGCGGCTGGAGTCGGCAGCCGGCACCCTCGGCGCCAACCGGGCCTGGGTCTTCGTCACCATCACGCTGCCGCTGATCCTGCCCGGCATCATCGCCGGCATGATCCTCGCCTTCGCCAAGGCGATGGGCGAATTCGGCGCCACCATCACCTTCGTCTCCAACATCCCCGGCGAGACGCAGACGCTCCCCTCGGCGATCTACACCTATACCCAGGTGCCGGGGGGAGACGCCGGAGCCATTCGGCTGACCCTGATCTCGATCGCCATCTCCATGCTAGCGCTGCTTGCTTCCGAGATCCTGGCGCGGCGCATCAGCAGCCGGTTCGAGCCGGAATGACGCTGTCCGTCGATGTACGCCACCATCAGGGCGATTTCCTGCTCGATGCCAGCTTCGACAGCGGCGGGCGGCTGACGGCGCTCTTCGGTCCGTCGGGGTCGGGCAAGACGTCGCTGGTCAACATCATCGGGGGATTGATCCGACCGCAGCAGGGCCGCGTCACCGCCGACGGGCGGGTGCTGGTGGACACTGCCGCACGCACCTTCGTCCCCATGCACAAACGGCGCATCGGCTATGTGTTCCAGGACGCACGCCTGTTCCCGCATCTCACGGTCAGGCAGAACCTTGCCTACGGGCGCTTCTTCACGCCGGCCGCGGAGCGCTACGCCGACTTTTCCGACGTAGTGGACCTGCTTGGTATCGGGCATCTTCTGGATCGGCGGCCCGCCTCGCTTTCCGGCGGGGAGAAGCAGCGGGTGGCCATCGGCCGTGCCTTGATCGCCAGCCCCAAACTCATCCTCATGGACGAGCCGCTCGCCTCCCTCGACGAGGCGCGCAAGGCCGAGATCATGCCCTACCTGGAGAAACTGCGGGACGAGAGCAGGATTCCGATCGTCTATGTCAGCCATTCGGTGGCCGAGGTAGCCCGGCTCGCTACCGACGTCGTGGTGCTCGATCACGGAAAGGTCGTCGCGAGCGGGGCGACGGGCGACATCTTCTCGCGGTTCGAGCTTCTGCCCGAGGAGGAGCGCGGAGAAGTCGGGGCACTGATCGAACTGGCTCTGGTAGGCCACGAAGAGAGCTTCGGGCTGACGGTCCTGCGGTCCGCCGGCGGGGAATGGCGCCTTCCCAGCATCGATGCACCGGCCGGAACCGTGCTCCGGGTGCGGGTCAGGGCGCGCGATGTGATGCTCGCGCTGGAGCGGCCGGTCGGCATCAGCGCCCTGAACACGCTTTCGGTGACTGTCGTCGACATATCGGCCAACGCGGGGCCGGAGGCACTTGTCTCACTCGATAGCGGCGGAGACCGCCTGGTGTCGCGGGTCACGAGGCGTTCGGTCGAGTTGCTCGGGCTGGCGCCGGGGAGAAAGGTTTTCGCCGTGGTAAAAGCCGTCACCTTCGACAAGGCGAATATCGGCGGGTCGCATTACCAACATCGCTCGATCTGAGGAGCGACCCTTAGCGCGAGCCACGAAGTTGCGAGTGGTCGAAGCGGATGCAGATCGCACTGGGAGCGCTACACCCGCTCCAGCGCAATCGCGATGCCTTGGCCGACGCCGATGCACATCGTTGCCAGCGCCAGCCGCGCACCGCGTTCCCGCAATTCCAGAGCTGCCGTGCCGGTGATGCGCGCGCCGGACATGCCGAGCGGATGGCCGAGCGCGATGGCGCCGCCATTCGGGTTCACGTGCGGAGCGTCTTCTGGAATGCCAAGCTCGCGCAGCACCGCAATACCCTGCGATGCAAAGGCCTCGTTGAGCTCCACCAGATCGAAATTGCTGGGCGAGATGCCCAGGCGCGCCGTGAGCTTCCTGGTCGCCGGCACTGGTCCAATGCCCATGATCCGGGGCGGAACGCCGGCCGCCGCACCAGCGACAACGCGCGCGATCGGGTTGAGCCCGTGCTTCTCGGCAGCGGCCTCGGAGGCGATGATCAGTGCCGCGGCACCATCGTTGACGCCGGAGGCATTGCCGGCCGTCACCGTCCCGCCCTGACGAAAGGGCGTCGGCAGCTTTGCCAAAGATTCGATCGTCGTACCCGCACGGGGGTGTTCGTCCTTCGAGACGACAAGCGGCTCTTCCTTTCGCTGCGGAATTGTGACCGCAACGATCTCCTTGGCGAGCCGGCCATTCGCCTGGGCGGCGACAGCCCTTTCCTGGCTGCGCACCGAGAAGGAATCCTGGTCCGCGCGCGACACGGAAAAATCCTCCGCGACGTTCTCGCCCGTCTCCGGCATGGACTCGACGCCATACTGCTTCTTCAGGAGGGGGTTGATGAAGCGCCAGCCGATCGTGGTGTCGTAGATCTCGGCGTTTCGTGAAAAGGCTTCCGCCGCCTTCGGCATCACGAAGGGCGCCCGGCTCATGGATTCCACGCCGCCCGCCACCATCAGCTCGGCGTCGCCCGCCTTGATCGCGCGGGCCGCCATGATGATCGCGTCCATGCCGGATCCGCAAAGGCGATTGACCGTGGCGCCAGGCACGTCGGTGGGAAAGCCGGCGAGCAGCAGAGCCATGCGCGCGACGTTGCGGTTGTCCTCGCCCGCCTGATTGGCGCAGCCCAGGATGACGTCGTCGACCAGGTTCCAGTCGACCGCGGCATTGCGCTCCATCAGCGCCTTGAGGGGAATGGCGGCGAGATCGTCAGTCCGTACGGAGGAAAGCTGGCCGCCGAAGCGGCCGATCGGCGTGCGGACGTAGTCGCAGATGAAAGCCTCAGCCATTTGCTCGGTCCCGTTCTGGAAGCGCTGCTCGCGTCGCGCGAGCTTCCGTTCCTCAGGGGGCTAGTTCGTTGCCTTGTCCGCTGTCAACGGCCTTGCCGGGGAACGCGCATTCGGATCGCGTTCCCCAAGAGCAGAAGGCCGTTGGTCTGGTCTGCCGGCCGGCAGCTTAGCTGCCGTGGTCGTGATGCTCGGTGCCGGGCCTGCCTTCCACCTTGAAGGTAATGTCGACGGTGCCGGCCTTCTCGAAGGTAAGCGTGCCGTTGAAACTTTCGCCTTCGTTGATCGGCCGCTTCAGGTCCATGAACATCACATGATAGGAACCGCGCTTGAGCGCCACTTCGGAGCCGGCAGGGATCTCCAGCCCGCCGGTGACGGGCCGCATGGTCATCACGCCCTGAGCGTCCACGGACATGTCGTGCAACTCGGTGCGGCCGGCAATCTCCGATGAGATTGAGACGAGGCGATCCGTCGCCGCCCCGCTATTCTTGAGGGTCATGTAGCCGGCGGCGACCTTGGCGCCCTCCGGCGGCGCGCTCGCGATCGGATGGTCGATCTCGATGCTTCCGATCTCGAACTCGTGCGCCCAGAGCGGATGCGAAAGCGCGAGGATCAGCATCAGCGTGAAGATAAGAATGCCAATACGCTCCTCGATGCTGCTGAATCGGGGGAATGAACGTCGAATTGTTCGGATAGACGCACGGGTGCGATAGAAGGCCGTCATAGTCATATGGAATCTCTCCATGAAGCGCGCCTTTCCGGACGCGCGTGGAAGCGTGGGAGAAAAGTTGACTGTCAGGGTCGAGGCAGATCCTCGACAGAGATGTTAGGCGCTGAAAGGCGGTGCGCGCGGGTTCCCAGGCAAATATCCGTCGGCCGCGAGAAGGAAAGGCGAAACCGGCAGATCTTGCTTCGGCAGCTCCAGGAATGGACCGACGATCAATTCCGCGGATTTCGGAAGCACGCCCGCAGAGAAGGTCGACGCACAGCAGTGAATTGCGCAGCAATCCGGCGGGGCACCGCGTTGGCTATCATCGAGCCCTTCCGCGATATAGCCGGCAAGGCAAATGGGGTTGCCGAATGCGTCCAAAACAACTGCAGTCGGCCCGGCAGCGTTGGCCGATACGGGCGTGAAGCCTTGCGCGATCAGGAGCACGGCCGCGACGAGCGCGATCCAGACCCTCCATCCCATGCGTGGTGCCGCCACCGGCGATCCCTCTCAGTCCATCTCAAGCAGTCCTAGCATACTGGCGGCCGGCTGCGAATCCGCAAACTCACGCTGCGTCATCTTGCCCGACGAAGCGCCGGCAAAACCTGGATTTCCAATTTGGTAACGGCAAGAGTTCAGAACACGTCCGCGACAAAGCTGGCGATCTCAGCCATCGCTTGGGCCGTGAGAGCTCGAGCAGGAGCAAGCTTCCGGCGTGCACCTCTTATGGGTTCATCGCGCGGGCCGATAGACCCAGATCGCCGCTTGTTCCCCAGCTCTCGCCCGCACGGCGAGGAACAGCCGGTCAAGCTCGGGAACGAACAGCGATGTGCGTGCGCCGGGGGCAGTCGGAAGACTGGCCATTCGGCGGAAGCTGCCGTCTTCCAGTTCAAAGACGTCCAGATGGGCGTCGCCGCAGCTTACGTAGACCCGGTGCCGCTTCGCATCGACGAACATGTCATCGGCGTCGCCGCACGTTCTCGCATCTTTGACGCGCGCTCCGTCAACCATGGAAAACGCGCTCAACATCGCCGGAGCGCGGAATGCCACAAGGACCTTGCCGTAGGCCTCGGCCAAAGCCATCGGAAAGTTCTCGCCCGCTTGGCCCGTCTTCCACCGGGCGACCACCTCACCGCCCTGACGGTCGACGACCTCAACAACATTCGCATCGGGTACGTTCACGAAGATCCGGTCTCCGTCGTTTCCAAGCTGGAAGCCCTCAGGATGACCATGCAAGGGAATGTCCGAGAGCTTTCGCGCTTGCCCAGCGTCGATGACCGCCAGCCAGCCCTGCCCGTATCCCACGAACACCCGGTTGCCCGCACTGTCGACCCTGATGTTGTCCGCATCTTCGCCGAGCTGAATATGAGCGGCTTCCTCGAGGGCCCGCCCGCGGTACGTCCGCACCGATCCATCACCGGCGCTGGCGACGTAAACGGTGTCGGTTGAAGGGAGATAGCCGACGCCCTGCGGCTCGTTGAGCCCGCGGATCCGCCCCGATACCTGCAAGGTACTCAGATCGACGACTCCAATGCTGCCATTGCCGAGTTCGGCTACAAAAAGTCGCCGCCCGGCGACGTCAACCGCCATATGATCGATGCGGCCCTTCACGTCACCGAGCGGAATCTTCGCCACCAGTTGCAGAGGAACGGAGTGGGCGGCCTGCTCAGCCAGGGCCCCGACTGTAATCGTGAGCGCCGCAATGACGCTTACCATAATCAGGAAGGTGCGCTTCATCGGTCCGGCCTTGGCAGCCCTCCCGTGATCGAACGCTGGACGCAGCCTCGACGACCTTGTCGGCATCATCCTACGCCCAGAAGTGCATGCGGAACAGACACAGTTCCCGGCCACCTTCGAGACCATGGATACAGATCGCCCCCGAGCGCCGGTTTGATTCAGCGCCGTTCCTTGCAGTTTGACGTCCTGCCGGCCCGGCCCGGTATGGCCGATCCGGCTGATGCGGCTATGCTGGCTATTGGTCAGGTTCGCAGATAATGAGAATATATCTGCACGGTAATCAAGACGAACTGACACACCTTGAAAGTAATAAAGCGGTGCAGCAGATAGTGAGAAAAGCCTGTTCTATCTCTCAAATGCGGCGGCTTTCCTCGCGCCGTGGCAGCTTCCAGTTCGGTCGCGGGAAATGGCAGGTGTAGCCGTTCGGATAGCGTT
>NZ_JABVCF010000013.1:62675-208497 GCF_014595955.1 Pseudaminobacter soli (ex Zhang et al. 2022) | reverse complement strand
GGAGAAGCTGCGCTTCGCCATCCGCGAGGGCGGCCGCACCGTCGGCGCCGGCGTGGTCGTCAGCATCCAGGAATAAGAAGCAAGCAATCGATCTGTCGCGGGCGGGAGTACGCCCGCGCCGCGCCAGAACAAGGAATGGACGCATGAACGGCCAAAATATCCGCATCCGCCTCAAAGCGTTTGACCATCGTGTGCTCGATGCTTCGACCCGGGAAATCGTGTCGACCGCCAAGCGCACCGGCGCCAACGTGAGAGGCCCGATCCCGCTGCCGACGAGGATCGAAAAGTTCACGGTCAACCGCTCGCCGCACATCGACAAGAAGAGCCGCGAGCAGTTCGAGATGCGCACGCATAAGCGGCTGCTCGATATCGTTGATCCGACGCCGCAGACCGTTGACGCGCTGATGAAGCTCGACCTCGCCGCAGGTGTCGACGTCGAAATCAAGCTCTGAGAGCTGAACCATGAGCCCGATCGGCGAAAGCCGAGAAGGCTCCTCTGAAGGAATTTGAACCGATGCGTTCAGGTGTTATCGCACAGAAGTTGGGAATGACCCGCATCTACAATGATGCCGGCGAGCATGTCCCCGTCACCGTTCTCCGCATGGAGAGCTGCCAGGTCGTGGCTCAGCGCACCAAGGAAAAGAATGGCTACACCGCCGTTCAGCTCGGCGTTGGCCTTGCCAAGGTCAAGAACACCTCGAAAGCGATGCGCGGCGTTTTTGCCGGCGCCTCCGTCGAGCCCAAGGCGAAGCTTGCCGAATTCCGCGTCTCCGACGAGAACCTTCTCGATGTCGGCGCGGAGATCACCGTCGACCACTTCGTCCCCGGGCAGAAGGTCGATGTCACCGGCACGACCACCGGTAAGGGCTTCCAGGGCGTCATGAAGCGCCACAACTTCGGTGGCGGTCGCGCGACCCACGGTAACTCCGTGTCGCACCGTACGCACGGTTCGACCGGTCAGCGCCAGGACCCCGGCAAGGTGTTCAAGGGCAAGAAGATGGCCGGCCACATGGGTGCGACCCGCGTGACCACGCAGAACGTCGAGGTCGTCTCGACCGACGCCGACCGCGGCCTGATCCTGATCCGCGGCGCCGTCCCGGGCACCAAGGGCGCCTGGATCCTCGTCCGCGACGCCGTCAAGGCCTCGCTGCCGGAGAACGCGCCGAAGCCCGCCGGTCTGCGCGCCGCCGCTGCCAAGAACGAAGCTCCGGCCACCGAGGGAGCCGAATAATGGACATCAAGATTTCAACGCTCGGCGGCGATGACGCCGGCAAGGTCGAGCTTTCGGACGCAATCTTCGGGCTCGATCCTCGCGACGACATCCTGCAGCGCGTCGTTCGCTGGCAGCTTGCCAAGAAGCAGCAGGGCACGCACAAGGCCAAGGGCCGCGCCGAGATCAATCGCACCGGCGCCAAGATGTACAAGCAGAAGGGCACGGGCCGCGCCCGTCACCATTCGGCTCGTGCTCCGCAGTTTCGCGGCGGCGGCAAGGCTCATGGTCCGGTGGTCCGCAGCCACGAGCATGACCTTCCGAAGAAGGTCCGCGCACTCGGGCTGAAGCATGCGCTGTCGGCGAAGGCCAAGGCTTCGAGCCTGATCGTCGTCGACGAACTGGCGCTCGCCGATGCCAAGACCAAGGGGCTGGTTGCGAATTTCGAGAAGCTCGGTCTCTCGAACGCGCTGGTCATCGGCGGCGCCGAACTTGACCAGAACTTCAAGCGCGCCGCCGCCAACATTCCGAACATCGATGTCCTGCCGGTCCAGGGCATCAACGTCTACGACATTCTGCGCCGCGGCACGCTGGTCCTTTCGAAGGCCGCCGTCGAGGCCCTCGAGGAGCGCTTCAAATGACGGATCTTCGCCACTATGACGTGATCGTCAGCCCGGCGATCACCGAAAAGTCGACCATGGCTTCGGAGCAGAACCAGGTCGTCTTCAACGTCGCCAAGAAGGCGACGAAGCCCGAGATCAAGGCAGCGATCGAGGCGCTGTTCAGCGTCAAGGTCACTGCCGTGAACACTCTGGTCCGCAAGGGCAAGGTGAAGCGGTTCCGCGGCACTGTCGGCCGGCAGAGCGACGTCAAGAAGGCCGTGGTCACCCTGGCCGACGGCCACTCGATCGACGTCGCCACGGGTCTCTGAAAAGGCGTGAGGACAGTAAGATGGCATTGAAGCACTACAAGCCGGTCACGCCGACCCTGCGCCAGCTGGTCATCGTCGACCGCTCGGCCCTGTACAAGGGCAAGCCCGTGAAGGGGTTGACCGAGGGTCTTAGCGGCTCCGGCGGACGCAACAACCACGGCCGGGTCACCGCCCGGTTCATCGGCGGTGGTCACAAGCGCGCCTATCGCATCATCGACTTCAAGCGCCGCAAGGTCGACATGACCGCCACGGTGGAGCGTCTGGAGTACGATCCGAACCGCTCGGCCTTCATCGCTCTGGTGAAGTACGAAGACGGCGAACTGCAGTACATCCTGGCGCCGCAGCGCCTGGCTCCCGGCGACAAGATCGTCTCCGGCGAGGCTGTGGACGTGAAGCCCGGCAATGCGATGCCGCTGTCGTCCATGCCGGTCGGCACGATCATCCACAATGTCGAGCTGAAGCCGGGCAAGGGTGGGCAGGTCGCGCGTTCGGCCGGGTCCTACGCTCAGCTGGTCGGCCGCGACCAGGGCATGGCGATCCTGCGCCTGAATTCGGGCGAGCAGCGCATCGTCCACGGCTCCTGCTTCGCCACTGTCGGCGCGGTGTCTAATCCGGACCACGCCAACATCAACGACGGCAAGGCCGGCCGCACCCGTTGGAGGGGCAAGCGCCCGCACAACCGCGGCGTCACCATGAACCCGGTCGACCATCCGCACGGTGGTGGTGAGGGCCGCACTTCGGGCGGACGCCATCCGGTCACCCCGTGGGGCAAGCCGACCAAGGGCAAGAAGACGCGGTCCAACAAGGCGACCGACAAGTTCATCGTGCGCTCGCGCCATCAGCGCAAGAGCTAAGAAGAGGTAACGCGAAGTGACCCGTTCAGTCTGGAAAGGTCCGTTCGTCGACGGCTTTCTTCTCAAGAAGGCCGACAAGGTGCGCGATAGCGGCCGCAACGAGGTGATCAAGATGTGGAGCCGCCGCTCCACCATCCTGCCGCAGTTCGTCGGCCTCACCTTCGGCGTCTACAACGGCCAGAAGCACATCCCGGTCAGCGTGTCGGAAGACATGGTCGGCCACAAGTTCGGCGAGTTTGCTCCCACCCGGACCTATTACGGCCACGGCGCGGACAAGAAGGCGAAGAGGAAGTAAGATGGGCAAGGCCAAAGCTCCGCGCAGGCTTGCTGACAACGAAGCGCGTGCCGTCCTGCGCACGATCCGTGTCAGCCCGCAGAAGCTGAACCTGGTTGCCGCGCTGATCCGCGGCAAGAAGGTTCACACCGCGCTTTCCGACCTGGAGTTCTCGCGCAAGCGCATCGCCGGCACGGTGAAGAAGACGCTCGAGTCCGCCATCGCCAATGCCGAGAACAATCATGACCTCGATGTCGACGCGCTGGTCGTCGCCGAGGCCTATGTCGGCAAGTCGATCGTCATGAAGCGCTTCCATGCCCGTGGCCGCGGCCGCGCCAGCCGCATCGAGAAGCCGTTCTCGCACCTGACCATCGTGGTGCGGGAAGTGGAAGAGAAGGAAGCCGCCTGATGGGTCAGAAAATCAATCCGATCGGCCTGCGCCTCGGCATCAACCGCACCTGGGATTCGCGCTGGTACGCGAACACCGGTGAGTACGGCAAGCTGCTGCACGAGGACATCAAGATCCGTGAGTACCTGAAGGGCGAGTTGAAGCAGGCGGCGGTCTCCAAGATCGTCATCGAGCGGCCGCACAAGAAGTGCCGCGTCACCATCCATGCTGCGCGTCCGGGCCTCATCATCGGCAAGAAGGGCGCCGACATTGAGAAGCTTCGCAAGAAGCTGACTGAGATGACGAAGTCCGAGACGCACCTCAACATCGTCGAGGTACGCAAGCCGGAGACCGACGCCACGCTGGTCGCGCAGTCGATCGCGCAGCAGCTCGAGCGCCGCATCGCGTTCCGCCGTGCCATGAAGCGTGCCGTGCAGTCGGCCATGCGTCTCGGCGCCGAGGGCATCCGTATCAACTGCTCGGGCCGTCTCGGTGGCGCGGAGATCGCGCGCATGGAGTGGTACCGCGAGGGCCGGGTGCCGCTGCACACGCTGCGCGCCGACGTCGATTACGGTACGGCCGAGGCACAGACCGCCTACGGCATCTGCGGTGTGAAGGTTTGGGTTTTCAAGGGCGAGATCCTCGAGCACGACCCGATGGCTTCCGAGCGCCGGGCGACCGAGGGCGATCACGGCCATGCGGGTGAGCGCGGCGAGCGCGGCCGGCGTCGCGAGAACGCCTGAGAGCATAGGATTTTGGAGTAAGAACGATGTTGCAGCCGAAGCGCACAAAGTTCCGCAAGCAGTTCAAGGGCCGCATCCATGGCGCCGCGAAGGGCGGCACCAATCTGGATTTCGGTGGTTTCGGGCTGAAGGCGCTGGAGCCGAACCGCGTGACTGCGCGTGAGATCGAGGCGGCCCGCCGCGCGATCACCCGCGAGATGAAGCGTCAGGGCCGTGTCTGGATCCGCGTGTTCCCGGACGTCCCGGTAACCTCGAAGCCGACCGAAGTCCGCATGGGCAAGGGTAAGGGCGGTGTCGATTACTGGGCATGCCGCGTGAAGCCGGGTCGCGTGATGTTCGAGATCGACGGCGTCTCCGAGGAGATCGCACGCGAGGCGCTCCGCCTCGGCGCGGCGAAGCTCTCGGTCAGGACTCGTTTCGTACAACGCATTGCCGAATAAGAAAGGGGCCTGACCATGAAGATTGCAGACATCAGGGCGAAGACCCCGGACCAACTCGACGATGAACTGGCCGCGCTGAAGAAGGAGCAGTTCAACCTGCGCTTCCAGAAGGCCACCGGCCAGCTCGAGAAGACGGCCCGCGTGAAGCAGGTCCGCCGCGACATCGCCCGCATCAAGACCGTTGCCGCCGAAACCGCGGCCAAGAAGGCTTAAGGACGAAGAAAATGCCGAAGCGCATCCTGCAGGGCACCGTCGTCAGCGACAAGAACGACAAGACCGTAGTGGTCAAGGTCGAGCGCCGCTTCACGCACCCGGTGATGAAGAAGACCGTGCGTATGTCCAAGAATTACAAGGCGCACGACGAGAACAACAGCCACAAGGTCGGCGACACCGTGTTCATCCAGGAATCGCGGCCGATCTCGAAGGACAAGCGCTGGGTCGTGGTGACCGAAGCGCAGGCCTCTCAATAACAACGAATTTGGAAAAGCCGGGGAGGGTGACTGCCCATCCCCAGACATGAAGAAGGCGGCCAGTCATGATTCAGATGCAAACAAACCTCGACGTCGCGGATAATTCCGGCGCGCGTCGTGTCATGTGCATCAAGGTGCTGGGCGGCTCGAAGCGGAAGTACGCCTCGGTCGGCGACATCATCGTGGTGTCGATCAAGGAAGCGATTCCGCGCGGCCGCGTGAAGAAGGGCGACGTGATGAAGGCGGTTGTGGTGCGCACCGCCAAGGACATCCGCCGTCCCGACGGCAGCGTGATCCGTTTCGATAACAATGCGGCCGTTCTGGTCGACAACAAGCGCGAGCCGATCGGCACGCGTATCTTCGGGCCGGTTCCGCGCGAGCTCCGCGCCAAGAACCACATGAAGATCATCTCGCTCGCGCCTGAAGTTCTCTAAGGAGCCGGAACAATGCAGAAGATCCGCAAAGGCGACAAGGTCGTCGTTCTGTCCGGCAAGGACAAGGGCCGTTCCGGCGAAGTGCTGCGCGTCATGCCGAAGGATGACAAGGCGCTCGTGCGCGGCATCAACATCATCGTGCGCCATCAGCGGCAGACGCAGGCGCAGGAAGGCGGGCTCATCCGCAAGGAAGCCCCCATCCATCTGTCCAACATCGCCCTGGCCGATCCGAAGGATGGCAAGCCGACCCGCGTCGGCTTCCGCATCGAGGCCGACGGCAAGAAGGTGCGCGTCGCTAAGCGCTCGGGAGAAGTGATCAATGGCTAAGGCAGATTACCAGCCCCGGCTGAGAAAGGTCTACGAAGAGACCATCCGCAAGCAGATGCTCGAGCAGTTCAAGTACGACAACGTGATGCAGATTCCGCGTCTCGACAAGATCGTGCTGAACATGGGCGTCGGCGAGGCGACCGGCGACTCCAAGAAGCCGTCCGTTGCCGCTGCCGACCTGGCAATGATCGCCGGCCAGAAGCCGGTGATCACCCACGCCCGCAAGTCGATCGCGCAGTTTAAGGTTCGCGAGAACATGCCGATCGGCACGAAGGTGACGCTCAGGAAGGAGCGCATGTACGAGTTCCTCGACCGCCTCGTAAACATCGCGCTGCCGCGCGTCCGCGACTTCCGCGGCCTGAACCCGAAGAGCTTCGACGGGCGTGGCAACTATGCCATGGGTATCAAGGAGCACATCGTGTTCCCCGAGATCAACTACGACAAAGTCGACCAGATCTGGGGAATGGACATCATCGTTTGTACGACTGCGAAGACGGACGACGAAGCCAGGGCGCTGCTCAAGGGCTTCAACTTCCCCTTCCGGCAGTAACGGCAGCGAGCAAAGGAAAGATCTGAAATGGCGAAGACCAGCTCAGTCGAGAAGAACAACCGGCGCCGCCGGCTGGTGGCCCTGAAGGCCGCCAAGCGCCAGGCTCTGAAGGCCATCATCATGGACCAGAGCCTGCCGATGGAAGAGCGTTTCCGCGCGCAGCTCAAGCTCGCCGCGATGCCGCGCAATTCGGCCAAGGTGCGCATCCGCAACCGCTGTGAGGTGACGGGCCGTCCGCGCGCCTATTACCGCAAGCTCAAGATGTCGCGTATCGCGCTGCGCGAACTCGGTTCGCTCGGCGCCGTGCCTGGCCTGGTCAAGTCGAGCTGGTAAGGAGGTCACGACATGTCCCTGAATGATCCGCTCGGCGATATGCTGACCCGCATCCGCAACGCCTATGGTCGCAAGAAGACCAAGGTGTCCACGCCGGCCTCGCGTCTGCGTGCCCGCGTCCTGGAAGTGCTGAAGTCCGAAGGCTATATCCGCGACTTCTCCCAGACCGATTTCGAGAACGGCAAGTCCGAGATCGAGATCGAGTTGAAGTACTTCGACGGTGCGCCGGTGATCCGCGAGATCGCCCGTGTGTCGAAGCCGGGCCGCCGCGTTTACGTGTCGGTGAAGTCGATCCCGCAGGTCGCCAACGGGCTGGGTATCTCCATCCTGTCCACGCCGAAGGGCGTTATGGCTGACCACGAGGCCCGCGAGCAGAACGTCGGCGGCGAGATTCTCTGCCAGGTGTTCTAGTCAATAAGTAGTTCGTCAGTCGTCGGTCGTCGTTTTCGAATAACGACCGACGAACACAACGAACGGCGAGTTAGGAAAGAGGAGACAAACAAATGTCTCGTATTGGCAAGAGACCCGTGAAGGTGCCGGCTGGCGTGACCGCTTCTGTCGACGGTCAGACCGTGACCGCCAAGGGGCCGAAGGGCGAGCTGAAGTTCGTCGTCAACGACGAGGTGCTGGTCAAGCTGGCGGATGGCGAGATCGCGGTCGAGCCGCGCGACGAGAGCAAGGATGCCCGCTCCAAGTGGGGCCTGTCGCGGACCCAGATCGTCAACATTCTCGAAGGCGTGACGAAAGGCTTCGAGAAGCGGCTCGAGATCAACGGCGTCGGCTACCGTGCCGCCATGCAGGGCAAGAACCTGCAACTCGCTCTTGGCTTCAGCCACGATGTGATCTACGAGGCCCCGCAGGGAATCACGATCGCCGTGCCGAAGCCGACCGAGATCGTCGTGTCGGGCATCGACAAGCAGGTAGTCGGCCAGGTTGCGGCCGAGATCCGTGAGTACCGTGAACCCGAGCCCTACAAGGGCAAGGGCGTGAAGTACGCCGGCGAGCGGATCGTCCGCAAGGAAGGCAAGAAGAAGTAAGTCAACGCCACGGAGGGCGGTCGCGGGAAGCTTATCCGGTTTACCGCAGACGGCCGCCACCGTTTTACAAGGCAGGGAAGTCGATTATGTCCGCCAAGGAAGTCATGCAGAGGCGCGCGCAGCGCGTTCGCCGCCAGATCAAGAAGGTTGCCGGCGATCGCCCGCGTCTTTCGGTGCACCGCTCGTCGAAGCACATCTATGCCCAGATCATCGACGATGCCAAGGGCCACACCCTGGCTGCAGCGTCGACGCTGGACAAGGATCTGAAGGCCAGCCTGAAGACCGGTGCGGATAGTGCTGCCGCTGCGGCAGTTGGCAAGCTGGTCGCCGAACGCGCCGTCAAGGCCGGCGTCAAGGAAGTCGTGTTCGACCGTGGCGCCTACATCTATCACGGCCGCGTCAAGGCGCTGGCCGACGCCGCGCGCGAGGGCGGTCTGAGCTTCTAAGCCGTCCCGGCGCTGTATGGCGCCGGTGACACAACAGCAACCCGTGCTTCCGGAAAAGAACAAGGACAGGATATGGCACAGGAACGTAGGGAAGGTCGCGGACGCGACACGCGCGATGAGCGCGACAGCGAGTTTGTCGACAAGCTCGTCCACATCAATCGCGTCGCCAAGGTGGTGAAGGGCGGCCGTCGCTTCGGCTTTGCCGCCCTGGTTGTCGTCGGCGACCAGAAGGGCCGCGTCGGCTTCGGCCATGGCAAGGCGCGTGAGGTGCCGGAAGCCATTCGTAAGGCGACTGAGGCCGCCAAGCGCGATCTGATCTTCGTGCCCCTGCGTTCCGGCCGTACCCTGCATCATGACGTCGCCGGTCGTCACGGCGCCGGCCGCGTTCTCCTGCGTTCCGCCAAGGCCGGTACCGGCATCATTGCCGGCGGCCCGATGCGCGCCGTTTTCGAGACGCTCGGGGTGCAGGACGTCGTCGCAAAGTCGATGGGTACGTCGAACCCGTACAACATGGTGCGTGCGACCTTCGACGCTCTGAAGAATCAGATGCACCCGAAGGACGTGGCTGCCCAGCGCGGCATCAAGTATTCGGCGCTGCAGGCGCGTCGCGGCAGTGCTGTCGCGGCCGAGGAATAGTGGCGGTCGAGGAGTAGCATCATGGCAAAGCAAGCGACCAAGACCATCACGGTCGAGCAGATCGGCAGTCCGATCCGCCGGCCCCAGCAACAGCGTGCGACGCTGATCGGCCTCGGGCTGAACAAGCTGCATCGTCGCCGCACCCTCGAGGATACGCCGTCTGTGCGCGGCATGATCCGGGCAGTGCAGCACCTCGTCCGCGTCGTGGACGAGAAGTAATCGGCGCGCCAGGAGAGTTACGATGAAACTGAACGAACTTCGCGACAACGAAGGCGCGAACAAGTCGCGCAAGCGGGTTGGCCGCGGCATCGGCTCCGGCTCGGGCAAGACCGGCGGCCGAGGCGTCAAGGGCCAGAAGTCCCGCTCGGGAGTGGCCATCAACGGCTTCGAGGGTGGCCAGATGCCGCTCTACCGGCGCCTGCCGAAGCGCGGCTTCCGCAATCCCTTCTCCAAGAGCTACAACGCCATCTCGCTGTCGCGCATCCAGGCGGCAATCGATGCCGGCAAGCTCGACGCCAACGGAACCGTCAATGCTGAAGCCCTAATCGAGGCTGGCGTCATCCGCCGTCCGCTCGATGGCGTGCGTCTGCTTTCTGACGGCGACTTCAGCGCCAAGCTGACCTTCGACGTGGCCGGCGCCTCCAAGGCTGCGATCGAGAAGATCGAGAAGGCCGGTGGCTCTGTGCAGCTTCCCGAGAAGAAGGAGCCGGTCAAGAAGATGGCTCCGAAGGCCAAGAAATAGTGCTGATCAAGCGGCGGCCGTCCGCGCCCGCCGCTTGCAACACCGGCGCCCCGGTCCTATGTCGGGGCTTCGTCGGTTCGTGCCGCCGCTGCGGCCCTCCTGCGTGAGCATGCGGAGAATTCTATATGGCATCGGCTGCCGAGCAACTCGCCTCCAATCTCAATTTCGCGGCCTTCGCCAAGGCTGAGGATCTCAAGAAGCGCATCTGGTTCACTCTGGGTGCGCTTCTGGTCTATCGGCTCGGCACCTATATTCCGCTCCCGGGCATCAATCCTGAAGCGTTCGCGCATGCCTTCAACCAGCAGAGCCGCGGCGTGCTTGGCATGTTCAACATGTTCGCGGGCGGCGCCGTCGAGCGCATGGCGATCTTCGCGCTGGGCATCATGCCCTACATCTCCGCCTCGATCATCATGCAGTTGATGACCTCGGTCGTGCCTTCGCTCGAGGCCCTGAAGAAGGAAGGCGAGCAGGGCCGCAAGATCATCAATCAGTACACCCGCTACGGGACAGTGCTCTTGGCGCTCGTCCAGGCCTATGGCATCTCGATCGGTCTCGAAGGCGGCAGTGGTATCGTGACCGATCCCGGCTGGTTCTTCCGCATCTCGGCGGTGATCACGCTTGTCGGCGGCACCATGTTCCTGATGTGGCTCGGCGAGCAGATCACCGCGCGCGGTATCGGCAACGGCATCTCGCTGATCATCTTCGCCGGCATTGTTGCCGGCCTGCCGAATGCGATCGGTGGTACGCTTGAACTCGGCCGCACAGGCGCGCTCTCCACCGGCCTGATTCTCGCCATCATCGTGCTGGCGATCGTCGTGATCGGCGTCATCGTGTTCTTCGAGCGCGCCCAGCGCCGTCTGCTGATCCAGTATCCCAAGCGGCAGGTTGGTAACCGGATGTTCCAGGGCGATACCTCGCACCTGCCGCTGAAGCTCAATACTTCCGGTGTCATCCCGCCGATTTTCGCCTCGTCGCTGCTACTGCTTCCTGCCACGGTGGCGGGCTTCTCGAACACCCAGAACCTGCCCGGCTGGGCGAGCAGCATCCTTGCGACTCTTGGTCACGGCCAGCCGCTCTACATGGCGCTCTATGCGGGCATGATCGTCTTCTTCGCCTTCTTCTACACGGCAATCGTGTTCAATCCGAAGGACACGGCCGACCAGTTGAAGAAGCATTCCGGCTTCATTCCCGGCTATCGGCCCGGCGAGCGGACTGCGGAGTACATCGACTATGTTCTGACCCGTATCACCGTGATCGGTGCCATCTATCTCGTCGTCATCTGCCTCTTGCCCGAGTTTCTGATAACGGCCACTGGCGTTCCCTTCTACCTTGGCGGTACATCGTTGCTGATTGTAGTGAGCGTCACGCTCGATACGGTTGCACAGATTCAGGGCCACCTGATCGCGCATCAGTACGAAGGTCTGATCAAGAAGTCGAAGCTCCGGGGAGGCAAGAGGAACAGATGAGGTTGATACTGCTGGGGCCGCCAGGAGCGGGGAAGGGAACCCAGGCCCAGAGGCTGGTCCAGAAGCACGGCATTCCGCAGCTTTCCACCGGAGACATGCTGAGGGCTGCGGTCAAGGCGGGGACCGAGGTGGGCAAGCGTGCCCAGGCGATCATGGATTCCGGTCAACTCGTTTCGGATGAGGTCGTGAACCAGATCGTTAGCGAGCGAGTCGACGAGCCGGATGCGAGGAAGGGGTTCATCCTCGACGGCTATCCACGGACCGTGGCCCAGGCCGAGGCGCTCACCCGCATGCTGGCCTCCAAGGGCCAGAAGCTGGACGCGGTCATCGAGCTCAAGGTCGACGAATCGGCCCTTCTGGAGCGCATGCAGAAGCGCGTGAACGAGACTCATGCCGCAGGCGGCCAGGTCCGCGCCGACGACAATCCGGAAGCGTTCAAAAAGCGTCTGGACGAATACCGGCGGAAGACTGCGCCCCTTTCCCAATACTATGCCGGGACCGGGGAACTGCGGACGATCGACGGGATGGCCGACGTTGATGCCGTCACCGGTAAGATCGAGGAAGTGCTGCGAGCCTACGCGGAGTGACCCCGCGGCTGGGCGCCGCACCGCAGGCGGTTGCATGACTTGGTGTTGACAATGGGGCCGTTCTGGACTATGGCGGCCAGTCTCCCAATCAGGCATGGCGATGTTTTGCCGGTCCGAGAGGACCGTACGTCCGCTTTGAAGATGGAACACCCGCAAGGGCCGGCCTCCACCGGACGCGGGTACTTGAAGCGCCGGTTTATCCGGCCCACATGGAGTAGGAAAGAATGGCCCGTATTGCCGGCGTCAACATACCGACCAACAAGCGCGTCGTGATCGCGCTCCAGTACATACACGGCATTGGCAAGAAGTTCGCCCAGGAGATCACCGACAAGGTCGGCATCCCGGCCGAGCGCCGCGTCAGCCAGTTGACGGACGCCGAGATCCTGGCCATTCGCGAGGCCATTGACCGCGACTACCAGGTCGAAGGTGACCTGCGTCGCGAGGTCTCGATGAACATCAAGCGGCTGATGGACCTTGGCTGCTACCGCGGACTGCGCCACCGCCGCAGCCTGCCGGTTCGCGGCCAGCGCACGCATACCAATGCCCGCACCCGTAAGGGTCCGGCGAAGCCCATCGCGGGCAAGAAGAAGTAAGGCAATCGGCAGGTCGGCAGTCGGTATTCGGTTCTGATCCGTTTGCCGACTGCCTAATTCCGACTGCCCTCCAGGTGTAGCCGCTGGCACTACGGCGGCGTCGAGATCGAACGAAAGGACTGATATGGCCAAGGAAGCCACACGCGTTCGCCGCCGCGAGCGCAAGAACATTTCGTCGGGTGTCGCTCACGTGAACTCGACCTTCAACAACACAATGATCACCATCACCGACGCGCAGGGCAATGCGATCGCCTGGTCTTCGGCCGGCGCCCAGGGCTTCAAGGGCTCGCGCAAGTCGACGCCGTTCGCTGCCCAGATGGCCGCCGAGGATGTCGCCCGCAAGGCGCAGGAGCACGGCATGCGTACCCTCGAGGTCGAGGTTTGCGGCCCGGGCTCCGGCCGTGAGTCGGCGCTGCGTGCACTGCAGGCTGGCGGCTTCACGATCACCTCGATCCGCGACGTCACGCCGATCCCGCACAATGGCTGCCGCCCGCGCAAGAAGCGCCGGGTCTGATTGTTGATTTTAGCCGCCGCGGGGGCGCCGTCGTGCGCCCGCGCGGCATTTCCAGATCGCCCGTCACGATTGGATGGTGGCGGGGTATTGGAAGGACCGTACGATGATCCAGAAAAATTGGCAGGAACTGATCAAGCCCAACAAGATCGAGTTTTCCTCGAAGGGCAAGACGCTGACGACGCTTGTTGCGGAACCGCTGGAGCGGGGCTTCGGGCTGACGCTCGGCAACGCGCTGCGGCGCGTCCTGCTGTCGTCGCTTCGGGGCGCCGCGGTCACCTCCGTGCAGATCGATGGCGTCCTGCACGAGTTCTCCTCGATTCCGGGCGTGCGCGAGGACGTCACCGACATCGTGCTGAACATCAAGGAAATCGCCATCAAGATGGAAGGCGAGGGTCCAAAGCGCATGGTCGTGCGCAAGCAGGGCCCCGGCGCCGTCACCGCCGGTGACATTCAGACCGTCGGCGATGTCGAGATCCTGAACCCCGACCATGTGATCTGCACCCTCGACGAGGGCGCGGAGATCCGCATGGAGTTCACTGTCGACAACGGCAAGGGCTACGTGGCGGCCGACCGCAACCGCGCCGAAGATGCTCCGATCGGGCTGATCCCGGTCGACAGCCTCTACTCGCCGGTCAAGAAGGTCTCCTACCGCGTCGAGAACACCCGCCATGGCGAGGAACTCGACAAGGACAAGCTGACCATGACGATCGAGACCAATGGCTCGATCAGCGGCGAGGACGCGGTCGCCTACGCGGCGCGTATCCTGCAGGATCAGCTCGGCCTCTTCGTCAACTTCGAAGAGCCGCAGAAGGAAGTCGCCGCCGAGCAGGTCACCGAGCTCGCGTTCAATCCGGCGCTGCTCAAGAAGGTCGACGAGCTCGAGCTTTCGGTGCGTTCGGCCAACTGCCTGAAGAACGACAACATCGTCTACATCGGCGACCTGATTCAGAAGACGGAAGCCGAGATGCTGCGCACGCCGAACTTCGGCCGCAAGTCGCTCAACGAGATCAAGGAAGTTCTCGCAGCCATGGGTCTCCATCTCGGCATGGAAGTCCCGGACTGGCCGCCGGAGAACATCGAAGACCTCGCGAAGCGTTACGAAGACCAATATTGAGCATGATTCCAAGGGCCGGGGGCGCGAGCCGTCCGGCCCGACGGTCATGCGGAAAACCATCAGAGGCCGTGGCCTCTTGAACAACCTAGAAGGAAAAGAGCCATGCGCCACGGTTTCAAAGGCCGCCGCTTCGCCCGCAGTGCAAGCCACCGCAAGGCAATGTTTGCCAACCTCGCTGTCTCGCTGATCGAGCATGAGCAGATCGTGACCACCCTGCCGAAAGCGAAGGACCTGCGTCCGATCGTCGAGAAGTTGGTAACGCTCGGCAAGCGCGGTGACCTGCACGCCCGCCGTCAGGTGATTGCCCAGATCGGCAACGAGGACGTCGTGAAGCGCCTGTTCGACACCCTCGCGCCGCGTTACGCCACCCGCAACGGCGGATATCTGCGCATCATGAAGGCGGGCTTCCGCCACGGCGACAATGCCCCGCTCGCGGTCATCGAGTTCGTCGATCGGGATACCTCTGCGAAGGGTGCGGCTGACCGCGCTCGCCTCGAGGCTGAAGCCGAGACCGCCGAAGCCGCCTGATCGGTTTTCGCGCCGGCCGCTTGGCCGAATTTTCGGAACGTACAGAACCCCGCCGCGTACCGGCGGGGTTTTTCATTTTGGGGTGCTGTTCCCAAAAGGCGGGCGGGGAATCACCTAACCGCGTCATCCCGGGCGGAGCAGGAGCGCGAGCGACTGCGCTGACCCGGGACCCATTACGGTTGATCCAAGATTATGCCTGACAACCAAAGCCGCCCATCCGCGTTTCCCAGTGTCCTAGGGAAGCAAGGCGCATGGCAGGAGCAAAGCAGTCCGACCGTTCGAACCTGCCACCTGTGCGTATTGGCACATCCGGCTGGCATTATCGGGACTGGTGGGGGCCCTTCTTCCCCGAGGGCGTGAAGCAGAAAGACGCGCTTCGTTATTATGCCACGCGCTTCGACTGCGCCGAGCTCAATGCCCCCTTTTACCGTACACCGACAGAGGCTGCAGTCGAGGCCTGGTTCTCATCCACCCCCGACGATTTCCGCTTCGCCTGGAAGGCCTCGAAATTCATCACTCATTGGCGGCGGCTGATCGTCAACGAGAATTCGATGAATCTCTTGGAGCAGCGGATTTCGCTTCTCAAGCACAAGCTCGGCCCGGTCCTGTTCCAACTCCCGCCCAAGATGGAATGCAATCTTGAACGGCTCGCGATCTTCCTGAAGCATCTGCCCAAGGGGCGCAGTTACAGTTTCGAGTTCCGCCACCTTAGCTGGTACCAGGCGCGGGTGTTCGAGCTGTTGGGGGATCACAATGCCGCGCTCTGCCTTTCGGATCATGCCGACGCTCCGGCGCCGTGCGAGGTGACCGCGGACTGGGTCTATATCCGTAACCACGGGCCGAGCGGCCGCTATCACGGTAGCTATATCGATGGGCAGTTGAGGGATTGGGCCGAATCGATCGCCACATGGCGGGGGGAGGGCAGGCAGGTCTGGTGCTTCTTCGACAATGACGTGAAGAGCGCTGCTCCTGCCGATGCTGAGAGGCTGATCGAGCTTGTCGGTCGACACGAGCTTATGGGCGTGGCTCGGTAGCGGCCCCGGCCTTTCCTTTTGCATAATCATGGCGTCTAAGGGGCCGTTCCTCAGGAGGATTCGCATGGCGCCCAAGGGCATTCTGGCCGTACTGCTTTCCGTCTGGCTTTCCCTTGGCATGGCCTTCGCCGAGGAAAAGCCTGCCGCCAAACAGGGTGACCCTGGGCTGAAGGAGGTGCTCAGGGACCTCCTCGACAGGATGGAGGAGCCTCCTCCGCCTCCGGCGCTTCCTGGAAAGCGGCTGCCCTTCGGCCGGCCGGAAATTCAGCTGTCATATGCGCCGCTGGTGAAGGAGACCGCGCCGGCAGTCGTCAACGTCTACGCGTCGCGGCAGGTGAGGGCGCGTTCTCCCTTCGCTGGCGATCCGTTCTTCGAGCGGTTCTTCGGCGGCAACGCTCCCCCGCGAGCCCAATCTGCCCTCGGCTCTGGCGTGCTGGTCGACAAAAGCGGCATCGTCGTCACGAACTACCACGTCATCAATGACGCGGACGAGGTGAAGGTGGCGCTGTCCGACGGCCGCGAGTTCGAGAGCAAGATGTTGCTCAAGGACGAGTCCATCGATCTTGCCGTGTTGAAGATCAACGGCGAGAGCGATTTCCCGACGATCGAGATCGGTGACTCGGACGCACTGGAAGTGGGAGACCTGGTGCTTGCCATCGGCAACCCGTTCGGCGTCGGGCAGACGACGACCAGCGGCATCGTCTCGGCGCTCGCCCGCTCGCATATCGGCGTCTCGGACTTCGGCTTCTTCATCCAGACGGATGCTGCTATCAACCCCGGCAATTCCGGCGGCGCGCTGATCAACATGACCGGCCAACTGGTTGGCATCAACACTGCGATCTTTAGCCGTAGCGGCGGCTCGATCGGTATCGGCTTCGCCATCCCGTCCAACATTGTCCGTGCGGTCGTCAACGCCGCCCGCAACGGCCAGGATTTCTTCGAGCGCCCCTATATCGGCGCGACTTTCGAGCCCGTCACCGCGCAAATTGCCGAGGCGCTAGGCCTCGACCGTCCGAAGGGTGCATTGGTCGCCGGCGTGACCGAAGGCGGACCAGCCGCCAAAGCCGGACTCAAGCCCGGGGACGCTGTGCTCTCGATGAACGGCATCGCCATCGAGCACGTCGACGCGCTGGGCTATCGGCTGTCGACGCAGCCGATCGGCGGCAAGGCGGCGCTGAAAGTGTTCAGCGGCGGCGAGGAACGTACGGTGGAGGTCGCACTGGAGCGTGCCCCCGAGGGCTCATCGAGCCAGCCGGTCACCATCGAAGGCCGCAGTCCCTTTGCCGGGGCCAAGGTGGCCGAGTTGTCGCCGCGTCTGGCGCAGCGGCTGAGGATGCCTGCCGAGGCCGTTGGGGTCGTCGCTATCATCGATGTCGGACGGGGCTCTCCGGCGGCCGGTGTAGGCCTCCGCAAAGGCGATCTCGTGCGCGAAGTGAACGGTGAGGTGATCAAGGGCGTCGATCAACTGGAGAAAGTCGCCAAGCTCGACACGCGCTGGTGGCGCTTCACCGTCGAGCGCGAGGGTCAGTTGATACGGCAGATGCTGAGGTATTGAGGCCAGGGGCCGTAAACATCGCGGCCGGGCTCCTGCCTACCATCGGGGCGGGAGCTTCCGTGGTGCGTGATCCCGGCTCTCCCTTCGCTTCGCTCCAGTCGGCCGGGATGACGTGGCCCACCCCTCTCCCCGTCCGGCTGCGGAGAGAGTAAGGGTGAGGCCCACTGCGACTGAAGAAGAGCCATGGCCGATCTGTTTGCCCAAGAGGAACCGAAGCGAAAGGAGAGCGGCCGCCCACTGGCGGATCGCCTGCGGCCGGCCAAGCTTGCCGATGTCGTCGGGCAGGAGCACCTGACCGGCGAGGACGGGGTGCTGACGCGCATGATCCATTCCGGATCGCTCGGCTCCATGATCTTCTGGGGCCCGCCGGGAACGGGCAAGACAACGGTCGCGCGACTGCTCGCCGGCGAGACCCATTTGGCCTTCGAGCAGATCTCGGCGATTTTCTCTGGTGTCGCCGACCTGAAGAAGGTCTTCGAGGCGGCGCGGCTGCGTCGCGCCAACGGCCGCCAGACCCTGCTCTTCGTCGACGAGATCCATCGCTTCAACCGAACCCAGCAGGACTCCTTCCTGCCCGTCATGGAGGATGGCACTGTCATCCTTGTCGGCGCGACCACGGAGAATCCGTCCTTCGAGCTGAATGCGGCGCTCCTTTCGCGCGCTCGCGTGCTCGTCTTCCAAACGCTGGGTGAGGAAAGCCTGGAGAAGTTGCTCGCACGCGCCGAAGCCGCGGAAGGCAAGCCGCTGCCGCTCGACAAGGAGGCGAGGGCGGTCCTCGTCAGGATGGCGGACGGGGACGGCCGCGCCACGCTCACGCTGGCCGAGGAGGTGTGGCGAGCCGCCCGGCCCAGCGAGATCTTCGATGCGGCGGCCCTTCAGCGGGTCGTGCAGCGCCGCGCGCCTGTCTACGACAAGAGCCAAGACGGTCACTACAACCTGATCTCCGCCCTCCACAAATCCGTGCGCGGCTCAGATCCGGACGCGGCCCTCTACTATCTCGCGCGCATGCTCGATGCCGGCGAGGACCCGCTCTATCTCGGCCGCCGACTGGTCCGCATGGCGGTCGAGGACATCGGCATGGCCGACCCGCAGGCGCTCGGCATCGCCAACGCGGCAAAGGATGCCTACGACTATCTCGGCTCGCCGGAAGGCGAACTCGCTCTGGCGCAGGCGACCGTCTACCTGGCGACTGCGCCGAAATCGAATGCCGTATACACCGCCTACAAGGCCGCCATGCGCGCGGCGAAGGAACACGGCTCGCTCCTGCCTCCGAAACACATCCTCAATGCGCCGACAAAACTAATGAAGGAAGAGGACTACGGCGCCGGCTACCGCTACGACCATGACGAGCCCGACGCCTTCTCCGGCCAGGATTATTTTCCCGAGAAGATGGGCCGTCGGACCTTCTACGACCCTCCGGACCGCGGTTTCGAGCGCGAGATCAGGAAGCGGCTGGATTATTGGACGAAGCTGAGGGCGGAGCGGAACAAGTAGGCCCCATCAACCCCACACCGGTCTGCTTCGCAGACCACCTCTCCCGAAACCGGTGAGGGGGCGGAACAAAATGCGATTGGGCTGGCGTTGAGCGGGCACGCAGAAATGTATCACCTGTTGCTCGTCTGCCTTGGCGGCCTGCTCGGCGGAGTGGCGCGGTTCCTTGTCTCGGGCCTTGTTGCCCGAACCGTGGGCGAAACCTTTCCATGGGGCACCATGGTGGTGAATATCAGCGGGTCTTTCGTGATCGGCATTCTCGCAGCCGTCGTGCAGGCCCATGACCTTCCCGCCCTCTGGGCCTTCGCTGGGACCGGCTTTCTGGGTTGCTACACCACTGTATCGTCCTTCAGCCTCCAAACGCTAGCGCTCGCCCGCGAGGGCGAATGGGTGCGAGCAGGCGGCAACGTGCTGCTCTCGGTTGCTGTCTGTCTCGGAGCGGTCGCGTTGGGCCTTGCGGCGAGCTCAGCATTCGCGGGAGGGGCGGGCTGATGGGAGTGATGCGGGACGGGCATCGGCAGGACGTGCGCGACGCGATCGCCGTTTATGCGGTCGTGGCGCTGGGCAGCGTGGTGGGCGGCGTGCTGCGCGCGCTGGCATCCTCTGTGAGCCTTGCCATATGGGGCCCCGGTTTTCCGGTCGGCACGCTGATCGTCAATGTGGTCGGCTCCTTGATCATCGGCTTCTATGCAACGCTCACGGGCCCCGACGGCCGCGTCTTCGCCAGCCCTCGGCAGCGACTGCTCGTCATGGCCGGCTTCTGCGGAGGGTTCACCACCTTCTCGACCTTCAGCCTCGAAACGGTCATGCTCATGCAAAGCGGCGAGTTGCTCGTGGCGGCTGCCAACGTTGCGGTATCGGTTGTCACTTGGCTTGCCGCCGTCTGGCTGGGCCACATGCTTGCGACGCGCCTCAACCGGCTGAAAGGGTCCCGGCCATGAAGATCCCCAATCAGGCTCAGTTGCTCCGCATCTTCATCGGGGAGAACGACCGGTCGAATGGCCGTCCCTTGTACGAGGCCATTGTACTGAAGGCGCGCGAGATGCATCTCGCCGGCGCGACCGTGTTTCGTGGTGCGATGGGCTTCGGCCATTCCAGCCGCCTGCATACCAGCAAGATACTGCGCCTCTCCGAAGACCTGCCGCTGGTGATCGAGATCGTCGACAGCGAGGAGAAGATCGCCGCCTTCCTCCCGATGCTGGAGAGGATCATGGCGAGCGGCCTCGTCACTCTGGAGAAAGTTCAGGTCCTGCAATATGGAACCGACAGCGAATGAAACCGACCGGGACGCAGTGACTGGGACATGGCAGGCGTAGAACAGATCAAGGTGGAGGACGGCGAGGCGGGCATGCGGCTCGACCGCTGGTTCAAGGCACATTATCCCGGCCTCGGCTTTGGCCATCTGCAGAAGTTGCTGCGCTCTGGGCAGGTGCGTGTCGACGGCGCGCGCGCCAAGGCGGACACCCGCGTCGAGCCCGGCCAGACGATCCGCATCCCGCCGCTCGACGTCGACCGTAAGGGCGACGCGCCGCTGACGCAAAGGACGATGCGCGGCGTCGAGGACGGCGAGGCGCTCTCCCGCATGCTGCTCTACGAGGACGACAAGGTCTTCGTCTTCGACAAGCCCGCGGGCCTCGCCGTGCAGGGCGGGTCGGGCGTCACGCGCAGCGTCGATTCCATGCTCGAGGCCTTCCGCAACAAGAAGGGCGAGAAGCCGCGGCTGGTGCACCGGCTCGACCGCGACACCTCCGGCGTGCTGGTAGTGGCGCGCACGCGACTGGCTGCGATGAAGCTCGCAGAGGCCTTTCGCGGGCGCGACGCCAAGAAGAAATATTGGGCGCTGGTGAAGGGCGTGCCGAAGAAGCGCGACGACAAGATTTCGACCTGGCTGGTCAAGGAGCAGACGCCCGACGGCGACCGCATGCGGGTCGCTCGGCATGGCGAGGAGGGGGCCGATCATGCGGTCTCCTACTACCGCGTCGTCGAACAGGCGGGGCAGGCGCTGGCCTGGCTGGAGATGGAGCCCTACACAGGCCGAACCCACCAGCTGCGCGTCCACGCCGCTCATATCGGCCACCCGATCATCGGCGACCCGAAATATTTCGAGGCGGACCAGAACTGGGAGTTCCCGGGCGGCATCCAAAACCGGCTGCACCTGCATGCGCGGCGGATCGTGATCCCGCATCCTGAGCGGGGCGTGATCGACGTCACGGCGCAGTTGCCGCCGCACATGCGCCAGAGCTGGAACCTGCTCGGCTTCGATGACGCGAGCGCCGAGGACGAGGCGTGACGGCCGCCGGCGTGGCGGCACCCCGCATGCGGGCAATCGATGCAGCGGCGGTAGCGATCATGATCGGCCTCACCTTCTCGTGGGCCCTGAACGGGGTTGCCGCCAAGCTCGCCAATGCCGGCTACAACCCGGTGCTGCTCACCCTGCTGCGCTCGCTGATCGGCACGGTCTGCGTCTTCATCTGGTGCCGCTGGCGCCGCGTCCCGCTGTTCGAGCGCGACGGGACCCTGCTTGCCGGCTTCGCCGCCGGCATCCTGTTCGGCGGCGAGTTCGTGCTCATCTATATGGGCCTCGACTTCACCACCGTGGCGCGCAGCGCACTGATGGTCAACACCATGCCGTTCTGGGTGCTGCTGGGAGCCCATTTCCTGCTGGGCGAGCGCATGTCTGCGCAGAAGCTGGTCGGACTGGTCCTGGCATTCGGCGGAGTCGTGCTGGTCTTTTCGGATCGCCTCAGCCTTCCCGATAGAGATGCGATCAAGGGCGACCTGATGAGCCTCGCCGCCGGTGCGTTCTGGGCCGCAACCACGCTCGTCATAAAGGGCTCGAAACTTGCAAAGACAAGCGCGGAGAAGGTGCTGCTCTACCAACTCGCCGTGTCCGCGGTGGTGACGCTGCCCTTGCTGCCCTTCGCGACGCCGCTGGTCCGGGAACCCTCCGCGCTGGCCGTCGGTGCGCTGCTCTTCCAGGCAATCTTTGTTGTCGGCTTCACCTACGTGGTCTGGTTCGGGATCATGCGGCGCTACCCCGCCGCGGGTCTCTCCAGCTTCACATTCCTGACGCCGGCCTTCGGCGTGCTCCTGGGTGGCACGCTGCTCGGCGAGCCCCTATCTATCCAGATATTCCTGGCGCTCGGTCTGATCGCCGCCGGCCTGGTTCTGGTCAACCGGGTCTCGAAATCACAGGCAAGCTGATGAGAGAACTTCTGAACGATCTGGAGGCCGGCCGCCACCTGTCCGACCCTGATCCGGTCCGCCGTGCGCAGATCCAGATGAAGGCGCCGCTGCCCAAGCGCTTCTACAAGGACGTTTCGGTGGCGGCAGGGGAGAACGGCGGCTACGTCGTCAAGCTCGACGGCAGAACCGCGAAGACACCGGCGGGTACCGTGATTGAACTGCCGACCGAGACGGCAGCCCGCCTCGTGGCGGACGAGTTCGATGCCCAGGCTGAGGTAATCGATCCGGTGACCATGCCGGTGATGCGCCTGGTGAACACAGCGATCGACGGCGTGGCGCGCCAAGCGGACGCCGTGCTCGAGGACATCCTGCGCTTCGCCTCCTCCGATCTGCTCTGCTACCGGGCGGACGGCCCGGAGGGCTTGGTGCAGCGCCAGAACGAACATTGGGACTCCGTGCTCGACTGGGCGCGCTCAACGCTTGGCGCCCGCATGAACCTCGCCGAGGGGGTGATGCATGTCGAGCAGCCGCGCGAATCGATCGGCGCTCTCGGAGTGCATCTGCGCGGTCGCGCCGAGCCGCTTCGCTTGGCCGCACTCCATGTCATGACCTCGCTCACCGGCTCGGCATTGCTGGCGCTTGCCGTGGAAGCCAAGGCCCGCAATGTGGAGGACGCTTGGACCGCTGCTCACGTCGACGAGGACTGGCAGATAGAGCACTGGGGACAGGATGCCGAGGCAATGGCGCGCCGGTCCAATCGCAAGCGCGAGATGGTCGCGGCCGCGCGGCTGATCGAGGCACTGTAAGTGTAGGCACCTGCTTATCTAACCGCAGGGCTTCGCGTCTGGATTAGACTAAAGTCATAATTCCAAAGCCTAAATGCCGTAGGTTCGCTAATCTGTCATTTCTTCTGCGATGCGGACTCGGGAACACGAGTCCGGCCGATATGGTCCTTGTTCGAGGACCGATCGCAGGGGAGGAAACGATGTCAGTGACCGCAACCGCCGGCTCACGAAGCCGGAGCATGAGCCGGGAGGAGAAGAAGGTCATCTTCGCTTCCTCGCTCGGCACAGTCTTCGAATGGTACGACTTCTATCTTTACGGCTCGCTCGCCGCTTTCATCGGCGCGGCCTTCTTCAGCCAGTATCCGGAAGCGACGCGTAACATCTTCGCGCTTCTCGCCTTTGCCGCGGGCTTCCTGGTGCGGCCTTTCGGTGCGCTCGTCTTCGGCCGCATCGGCGACCTCGTCGGCCGCAAATACACCTTCCTCATCACCATTCTCATCATGGGCATGTCGACCTTTCTGGTCGGCCTGCTGCCTGGATCCGCGACCTGGGGTCTTGCGGCTCCGGTCATCCTGATTGCATTGCGCATGCTGCAGGGCCTAGCGCTCGGCGGCGAGTACGGCGGTGCTGCGACCTATGTCGCCGAGCACGCGCCGGACGACCGCCGTGGCTACTACACCTCGTGGATCCAGACGACCGCGACGCTCGGCCTGTTCCTGTCGCTCGTCGTCATCCTTCTGATCCAGGGCATGTTGAGCAAGGAAGAGTTCGCCGCCTGGGGCTGGCGCATTCCGTTCCTCATCTCCGTCGTGCTGCTCGGGATTTCCGTCTGGATCCGGCTTTCGCTCAACGAGTCGCCGACCTTCCAGCGCATGAAGGAAGAGGGCAGGGGCTCGAAGGCGCCTCTGAAGGAGGCCTTCGGCCAGTGGCGGAACGCCCGAATTGCGCTTCTCGCGCTGCTCGGCCTCACCGCCGGCCAGGCCGTGGTCTGGTACTCGGGCCAGTTCTACGCGCTGTTCTTCCTGCAGAACGTGCTGAAGGTCGACTCCGTCTCGGTCAACATCATGATCGCGATTGCGCTGGCACTCGGTACGGTCTTCTTCGTCGTGTTCGGCTGGCTGTCGGACAAGATCGGCCGCAAGCCGATCATCATGGCGGGTCTTGCGCTTGCCATTGTCACCTACTTTCCGCTGTTCAAGGCGCTGACCTGGGCCGCCAACCCGGCGCTCGCCTCGGCGCAGCAGAACGTGCGGGCGACGGTGACGGCCGCACCGGGCGACTGCACCTTCCAGTTCAACCCGACCGGCACGCGCAAGTTCACGAAGTCCTGTGACATCGTCACTGACTTCCTCACCAAGAACTCCGTGCCTTACGACGTTGTCATGACGGCGGCTCCGGGTACTCCGGCGACCGTCAAGATCGGCGACGAGACCGTCGAATCCTTCGCGGTCGATCCAAGCCCCGAGGCCGCGCCCGACAACGCTGCGAAGAATGCGGCGCTAACGAAGGGAATCTTCAACGCACTGCAGGATGCGGGTTATCCGCTGGTGCGCGATCCCGTGAAGGTCGCTGACCAGAAGCTGGATGCGCTGGTCGCCGCCAATCCGAAGCTAAACCTGGACGCTGCGGCAATCCGGGCCGGCGAGAAGACCACGGTTCCGATCGAGCAGGCCATCAAGGACAAGCTGATCACTGCCGAGGAGGCCGCCGGAGCGACCGAAATCACGGTCTACACCGTCCCGGGCGCTGGGGTCTTCAAGATGGTGGCCGATCCTGCCGAGGTGAACTGGCCGCTGATCATCGGCATCCTGTTCATCCTGGTCCTCTACGTGACCATGGTCTACGGGCCAATCGCCGCGATCCTGGTCGAGATGTTCCCGACCCGCATCCGCTATACCGGCATGTCGCTGCCATACCATATCGGCAACGGCTGGTTCGGCGGCCTGCTCCCGGCGACCGTCTTCGCTATGAGCGCGGCGGCCGGCGACATCTACTACGGCCTCTGGTATCCGATCGCGATCTCGGCCATGTCGCTGGTCATCGGCATGATTTTCGTACGCGACACGCTCGGTACCGACCTGCATACGAAGGAATAGGGCGGACCTGAGCTCGACGAAAAGGCCCGGCGCTGAATGGCGCCGGGCCTTTTCTGTCTCGGAAGAGATTCTGGCTATCTATTCTGCTAAGCTACACGGGCAGAGCCCGCTATTCGCCCGGCTTTGGGTGCCTGGGCTTCTCGCGCGTTAGATACATCAGAACTAGGCCGAGGAGCACCGTGGCGATCGGAACCGCGCTTGTTACCAGAAGGGATTCCAGGTTCGTCATGGTTCGAGCCTTCCGAGTACCTTTCCTGCCATGAAATGTAATGCCGCGCTGGCCAGAAGGCAAACAAAGGCAGAAATCACGGGATAGATCAGTGAGGTGGCCGAGTTTCCAACCGCTGTTCCGATTATTGGTCCGATTGCGCCGACTGCGACCAATGCGACAGCCAAATTGTTGAAGTAAGTCGCGACCAGCTTTGTACGCTCGTTGTGAATGCCCCGTTGCTCATCCGTCACGGCCACGTCCTCCTCGCGGCCTTAGAATCGCATCACAACGTAAACAAAATGGCGCGGCCATCGCGCCAGATCAGACGAGCTTCTTCAAGCCATGCGCGACGAGGCGATTGCTGTTGTTCAATTCGCCGAACAGGCCAGCCAACCTTCACGCGCCGATCATCAGGTCAAGGTTCTGCACGGCGGCGCCGGAGGCGCCCTTGCCGAGATTGTCGTAGACAGCGAGCAGCACCGCCTGCGCCTTGCGGTCGTTGGCGAAGACGTAGAGTTCCATCCGGTTGGTGTCGTTGTGGCGCTCGGGATTAATCTCCGGCAGCCGCTCGACCTCGGCATAGGGAGCGACCACGACGTCGCTCCGCTCTAGGCTAGCATAGTGATCGGCGATCGCGGCATGAAGTTCCGCGCCCTTCGGCACGCGGCCGAGCGTGCCGAGATGCAGCGGCACCATCGTGATCATGCCCTGGGCGAAGTTGCCGACCACCGGCTGCATGATCGGGTCGCGCGAAAGCCCGGCATATTTCTTCAGTTCCGGCACATGCTTGTGTTGCAGGGTGAGGCCGTAGGGCAGGAACTCCGGCGCGTCTTCGCCCCTGGCTTCATAGTCCTCGATCATGGAGCGGCCGCCGCCGCTGTAGCCGGAAATGCCGCTCATGCTGACCGGCAGGTCGGCGGGTAGCAGCCCGGCGCTGATCAGAGGACGCAGCAGCGCGATCGGACCCTGCGGCCAGCAGCCGGGATTGGCCACGCGCTTGGAATCGGCGATGGCCTTGGCCTGCGTCTTGTCCATCTCGGCGAAACCGTAGGTCCAGCCATCCGCGACCCGGTACGCGGTAGAGGCGTCGATCACTCGGGTACGATCGTTCGAGATTAGTGAGACGCTCTCCTTGGCGGCATCGTCCGGCAGGCAGAGGATCGCGACGTCGGCGGCATTGAGAAACTCGGCGCGCGCGGCCGGATCCTTGCGGCGGTCGGTCGGGATGGAGATCACCTCGAGGTCCGTCCGGCCCGCCAGCCGGGCGCGGATTTGCAGCCCGGTTGTGCCGTGCTCGCCATCGATGAAGATTCTCGGAGCCATTTAAACCTTTCCAGCCCTCGCTTGTCCCTGAGCGCCTTCGCCGCGCAGATGTCGACCGCGCGGCCAATCAGTTCAGGCAGTCTCTCGCTGCTTGCGCTCGGCCAGTAGCCCCACATAGTGCTGGGCAACGGTCGAGGCGGCTATCGCGGTTATATCGGCATGGTCGTAGGGTGGCGCAACCTCCGCCACGTCGGCGCCGACCATGTCGAGTTGCGTTAGCTGGCGCAGCACAGAAAGGATCTTCGCCGAAGAAGGGCCGCCCGCGACCGGTGTGCCCGTGCCCGGCGCAAAGGCCGGGTCGAGACAGTCGATGTCGAAGGTGATGTAGGTCTTCCTGCCACCGGTCCGCTCGATGATCGAGTAGGCGATGTCGGACGCGCGCATCTCCTCGAGTTCGTGTCCGTAGATGATTTTGATACCGAAATCCTCCGGCGCGTGGGTCCTGATGCCGATCTGGATCGAGCGGTCGGGATCGATCACGCCGTCGCGCACCGCCCGGGCGACAAAGGAGCCGTGATCGATGCGCTTGCCGTCGTCGAACCATGTGTCCTGGTGGGCGTCGAACTGCACCAAGGCGAGGGGGCCGTACTTTTCAGCGTGCGCTTTGAGCAGCGGCCAGGTAATGAAGTGATCGCCTCCCAGGGTCAGCAGGAACGCGCCGGAGCGCAGCAACTTCTTCGCCTCCCGCTCGATCGTACCCGGTGTCTTCTGGTGATTGCCGTTGTCGATGAGGCAGTCGCCGTAATCGACCACGGCGAGCTTCTCGAACAGGTCCATGTGGAACGGGTACTGCGGGTCGTTGTCGAAGATCGCCGAGGCGCGGCGGATCGCCTGCGGCCCGAAGCGGGCACCCGGGCGGTTGGTGACGGCGCCGTCGAAGGGCACGCCCCAGACGACCACGTCCGCCCCTGCGACGTTCTTGGTGAAGCGGCGGCGCATGAAGGAGAGCGCTCCCGCATAGGTCGGATCGCCGGCGCGTCCCAGATTGGAGCGCGCTGTGAATGCGTGATCGATCCCGCTGGCCGGCATGCCGACTCCCTCTTTGTTTCGTGAGCGGTGAGGTATTGGCGGATTGTGGCGCTTGTGCAACCCTAAAACTGCTCGGGCACCGCCGCGATGCTCAGCCGGCTTCATTCATCCGGCTGTCACTGCGGGCAACTACTTCGGCCGCGACCTGATCCGGACCCGGAGTGATTCCCATGCGCCGATCGATCCTCGCCGCCGCCATCTCGGTTCACGCCTGTCTGGCCATGACGGGGGTGGCCCAGGCCAGCCGGGCCGACCAGATCATCGAGCGTATCGAGAACGCGAACCGCTGGCGCGACCATGTGATGATCGTCGCCCACCGGGGCGGCTGGAAGGAGAACGGCGAAGTACGCTGGGCAGAGAATTCGAAAGCCGGCGTGCGGCACGCGATCGCGCTCGGCGTCGAGATGGTGGAACTGGATGTTCGGACCTCGAAGGACGGCCACTATGTGGTGATGCACGACACCTGGCTCGACCGCACCACCACCTGCAGAGGCGAGGTGGCTGCCCGCACGCTTGTCGAGTTGAAGTCGTGCCACCTCGTCGTCGAGGGCTCGCGCGATGTCACTGACGAGGTGGTACCCACGATGGAGGAGATGCTGGCCCTGGCGCGGGGCAGTGTCGTGGTCAATATCGACAACAAGGTCGGACCCCAGCACATCCCCGCAATCCTGGCTCTGGCGCGTGGCATGGGCATGGAGCGATCCGTGATCGTCAAGGAGAACATCTGGAGCATGGAACGGCTGGCCGCCATCAAGGATGAGGTCGACGCCGCCGGGCCGGGTTTTCGCTTCATGCCGATTATTGCCGACGACGCGGTGGAGGATGCCCGCTTCATCGAAACCGTCGCGGGCAATTTCTCCGCAAACATGATCGAGATGGTCGCCTGGCGCGGCGATCGACGCAGGCTGGAGGCGGACGCCGGGCCGCTATTCAGAGCGCGCGTGCGGGCTGCAGCGATACGGGGCAACTGGCACATCTGGGTGAACACCTATCCCATCGTGAACAAACCGAGCGGCTTTCTCGCCCGCGGACGCGGCGACGAACTGGCGGTGCAGGCCAGCGTACCCGACGAGGTCTATGGCTATTGGGCGGAACACGGTGCGACCGTGATCCAGACCGACGAGCCGAAGGCCGCGATCGAGTGGCTGGAACAGAACGGCTATCGGGTGCCTTACGACCTGACCAACTAGCCCGGGCTTAACCTAGATTAATCGTTCATAAACCACGTTTTCAGGTCTTCCCGCTTCCGCGCAGCTCGATGTGTTCGACGGCGCGGTCCTTGCTTGATCTCCCGATGAAACGCTTGGCGGACGCTCCTTGTCCGCAATCGGTACAAGGGGGTCGTCGACTTGAACATTCATGTCCAAAGGCCGGCGCACGCTGCCGGCGTCGAGGGAAGCCATGGCAAGTCCAGAGTGCGTTTCGAAGCGCTGGACAGTTGGCGCGGCATCGCTGCGCTGGTGGTCGTCCTCTTCCATACCCAAATCGTGAGCCATATCCGCGATATCCCGATCGTCCGATCCGGCGAGGCGTTTGTCGACTTCTTCTTCGTGCTCTCGGGCTTCGTGATCGCACATGCCTACGCGGATCGCCTCGCCGATACGCGCAGCTTTCGCGAGTTCCTCGTCCTTCGGCTAGGCCGGCTCTATCCGCTGCATTTCTTCATGCTGATGCTTTTCCTCGCCTTCGAGGTGCTGAAGTCTCTGGTGCCCGGCCTGGGCAATCCATCCGACCCCGCATTTTCGGGCGCGAACGAACCGTCGACGCTACTGCCGAATCTCTTGCTCCTGCACTCGATGAGCCTCAACGGCGAGCTCAGCTGGAACACTCCGTCCTGGAGCATCTCTGCGGAATTCATCGCCTATGTCTGCTTCGGCTTTGCGGTGCTGGTCTTCCGCCGGCGGCTCGCCTGGGCGATTGCGGCGTCGGCCGCAGCAGCGCTGCTGGTGCTCGCTTCGCTTGCGGACCCCGGGATGGAGACGACAGCGCAGCTTGGCGGGGTCCGCGCCATCTACGGTTTCAGCCTCGGCGCGCTCCTCTACATGTTTGCAGGCCGAAGCATAGTGGCGGCGCGATCATCGGAACGCAGACCGGGCACAAGGCTGGATTGGACCCTCGTGGAACTCGCCGCGATGCCGATGGCCGTGTTCGCCATCACGGCGGCGCCGCAGACGCGCTTGTCCTATGCGGTGCCGCTGGTCTTTTGCGCGGTGATCGCGATCTTTGCGGTCGAGCGCGGTTTGATCAGCCGGGTTCTGAAGCTGCGTCCGCTGCTCTTTCTCGGAGCGATCTCATATTCGCTCTATCTCACCCACATGTTCGTGCAATTGCGCTTCATGAACGTCGCGCGCCTGTTCGACAAAGTGTTCGGCACGAGTTCCATCGCCCAGATCGGCCATGGCGAGCGGTATGGCGGCGGGATCGATACGGGCAGCCTGTTCGGGGGAGATTTGCTGATGCTGCTGATGCTCGCCTGCGTGATCGGGATGAGCTGGCTGACCTACCGGCTGATAGAGGTGCCCGGGCGGGCATTCTTCCGCCGCCTGGCGCACGCCATGTTCAGGCGCGTGCCGCATCCGGTACTCGATGTGAGCGAAGCCGCGCCCGAGGTTCGACGCGCGCCATCCGCCACTTAGATGCTGACCTTTCCAACGCGCGCGGCGAGCGTTGGAATTGCCCGGATTAGAACGCGCAGCCTCTTGCGACATCGCCCGTCGCGACAGTCGCCAGTCCCATGAAAGCAATCGGCCCGAACCGCAGGGCGGATCGGGCCGAGTAACCAAGAATCTGCCGGCTGGCCGGCAGCGAGATCAGCGCTTCGAGAACTGGAAGCTGCGGCGGGCCTTGGCCTTGCCGTACTTCTTACGCTCGACGGTACGGCTGTCGCGGGTCAGGAAACCGCCCTTCTTGAGCACGGCGCGCAGGGCTGGCTCGTAGTAGGTGAGCGCCTTGGAGATGCCGTGGCGCACCGCACCAGCCTGGCCGGACAGGCCGCCGCCCGAGACCGTGGCGACGATGTCGAACTGGCCATCGCGGTTGGTCGCGACGATCGGCTGCTGCAGGATCATCTGCAGGACCGGGCGCGCGAAATAGGCGGTGAATTCCTTGTCGTTGATGATGATCTTGCCGCTGCCGGGCTTGACCCAGACGCGGGCGATCGCGTCCTTGCGCTTGCCGGTGGCATAGGCGCGGCCGTGCTTGTCCAACTTCTGGACGTGCACGGGGGCGGCAGGCTGCGGGGTGCCCGCAACGGTGCCGAGATCTGCGAGCGAAGTCAGCTCAGCCATATTAGGAAACCTTCTTGTTCTTGCGGTTCAGCGCGCCGACGTCGAGCGTCTCGGGCTGCTGCGCGACATGGGGATGCTCCGCGCCGGCATAGACGCGCAGGTTCTTCATCTGACGGCGGCCAAGCGGGCCGCGCGGGATCATGCGCTCCACGGCCTTCTCGACGACGCGCTCCGGGAAGCGGCCTTCCAGAAGCTGGCGAGCGGTGCGCTCCTTGATGCCGCCGGGGTGGCCGGTGTGCCAGTAGTAGACCTTGTCGGTGTACTTATTGCCGGTGAACACGACCTTGTCGGCATTGATGACGATGACGTTGTCGCCGTCGTCGACATGCGGGGTGAAGGTCGGCTTGTGCTTGCCGCGCAGGCGGTTGGCGACGAGGGATGCAAGGCGGCCGACGACGAGACCCTCGGCGTCGATCAGCACCCACTTCTTCACTACTTCCGCGGGCTTCTGCGAAAATGTCTTCATGAGCTCTGCTTTCGTTGATCCTTCCGGAGAGAAGGCGTTTTTTGTTGCTTCCATTCGGCGTCCGGCCGGAGCCGCTCGCCGAAAAATGAACGGCGGCCCCGGAGGGCCACTGGTTCAGCGCGGCTTATAGGTGAGGGGGTGGTATGAGGTCAAGCTAGGGCGGGCCGACAGTCTGAAAGAAGCTGATGTAATATCAAATAGATAGGAGTGAGGTAATATTTTACCGCATCATAAAGAGCGGGATCGCCCACGATCTCCTCCACGGGGACGTTCGGATTTTCCGATCCCTCTGCGGCAGTGGACGGCTCCGCGGACTTCGGATCATTGGCCACCAGCCATTCGGCGAAGGAATGCGGCGACCATCCGCCTGCCACGGCGGGGGCGGTGAAGGGACAGAGCGGCGACACCGGGCGCGGCGGCCTCACCGGGCTCACGGCACGCACCACGTTGACCGGCCGCAGCGGTTTTCCCATGCCCAGCAGCGGTTCGTTCGGGGTCCAGGCTACCGGCCGCCCCTCCATGTCGAACAGGTGCGAGCCCACCACCGGCCCGATCCAGAGACCGGACCGCGCCGACCACGCGTGACCGTTGGCGATGAAGGCCGCATAAGCCATCTCCAGGTCGAAGATGAATTTTTGCGGCTGCAACCAGGCGACGTGTTCGCAGTCGGCGGAGAACAGGGGTTTTAGCATCAACCAAGCCTCAACTGTGCGGTTCGCCGTTGGGCCATATCACCGTCTCACCGCTTCGGCGGGATCGAATAGGTGCCAGTGGCATGCGCCACCGTCTCACCTTGGGCCACGATGTCGACGTCGAACACCATCAGGCTCTTTCCCAGCTTCAGAATGCGGCAGTGGCCGTGCACCGGCCCGGCGGGCGCCTTGCGGACGAAATTGATGTTGAGGCTGGTCGTAACCGACAGCGCGTCCGGACCGGCGTGGGAGAGCACGCAGACATAGCCGCCGATGTCGGCCAGCGTGAAGAGCGAAGGCCCCGAGACCGTATCGCCTGGCCGCAGGTGGCGCTCGTCCGCATTCAGCCGCACCGTGCAGCCGCCCGGAAAGATGTCCACTGCCTCATAGGCGCGATAAGTACCGTTGAGCTGCGGATAGACCTCCGTAAGCAGTCTATTCGCCTCGCCGACCGTGAGGACGGGCTCGAGACCTTTTTGTGCTGGCATCCCAACTCCAATTAAAACGTTCCGGAAGCTTTTCGCGGTCGCGCCAGAAAACACGCTCGGCCCGTGGCATTCAACCCGGCGCATGCTATCTCTCGGCAGGGCCCGTTGCGGTCCGTGCTGTAAAGGAGGTCTGGTCAATGGCCGAGATCGTGGCAATCCGCAAAACCGCCAGCGAAGGACCCGTGCAGGCGCATCTGGAGAGCGGCATCCTGCGCATCACGCTCGCCAGCCCTCCGGCCAACGCTTTGTCGATCGCGATGATGGCGGCGCTCCAGGCTGAGATCGACCGGGCCCGCGACGATGCAGCGATCCGCGTGTTGGTGATCTGTGCGACCGGAAAGGTGTTTTGCGCCGGGCACGACCTCAAGGAACTGACGGCACACCGCGCCGACGTGGACCGGGGCAGGGCCTTCTTCGAGGAGACGATGGCCGCCTGCGCCACCCTCATGCAGACGATCGTACGTTGCCCCAAGCCGGTGATCGCCGAGGTCGACGGCGTCGCGACCGCGGCAGGGTGCCAGTTGGTCGCGTCCTGTGATCTCGCCATCGCCACCGATCATGCGAGTTTCGCCACGCCGGGCGTCAATATCGGCCTGTTCTGCTCGACACCGATGGTCGCGCTGTCCCGCAACGTGTCGCGAAAACATGCGATGGAGATGCTGCTGACCGGCGAGGCGATCGACGCCAAGACGGCGCGGGAGTTCGGCCTGGTGAACCGGGTCGTGCCGCGGGAATATCTGGCCCAGGTGGTGGCGAAGTATGCCGAGACCATCGCGTCGAAGTCGCCACTGACGCTGAGGATCGGCAAGGAGGCCTTCTACAATCAGGCCGAGATGGGGCTTGCCGAGGCTTACGACTACACCGCCCGGGTCATGGTGGAGAACATGCTCGCGCGCGATGCCGAGGAGGGAATTGGCGCCTTCATCGATAAGCGCGAGCCCGAGTGGACGGGCGAGTAGAAGGTCCCGGCGAGCACCTTCGCTTCACATTTTCGATTTCAGCGACTGCGCCATCTCGAGATGCTTCTGCAGCGTGGGTAGCTGCTGCTTGGCCAGATCGGCAGTGGCCTTGTCTCTCGCCTTTGCCTGACGCTGGAATTCGGAAATGGCCTTCTGGTGATCCTTGATCATGTAGTTGACGAATTCCTTGTCGAAGGCGGCGCCTGACATTCCCTGCAGCTTGTGCTCCTCGCGCCGTGCCGCCCGCGGCATCCCGTCGGACGGTTTCACCCCGATCTGGCGGCCCACGTCGGTCGCTTGGTTCTTGGCGGTGGTGTGGTCGTTGAGCAGCATGTTCCCGAAATCCTTAACCTGCTGATTGCCGGATTTCTGGGTGGCGAGGCGTCCCATATCGATTTCTGCGTTGTCGCCCTGGACGGCATGCTGGATGAACTTTTTGCCGCTTTCGGCGAAGGCAGGGCTGAGCCCGGCGGCAGTGAGTGCGAGAGCCGCCGCTGCAGTCACGAAGGTATGAGGTATGGATGCGGGTCTCATCTGGGCCTCCCTTCGAAGCCGTGTTGAACCACCCCAACCCTGCATGGATGGGTTTGTTCCGCCTGCGAAGCGGGCCGGCAAGTGCTCCGTCAGCGGGTGCGCGCCGGCATGAAAGCTGCCGCCGCGACGATGAGCCAGCCCAGAATCATCAGGGTTCCGCCGGTGGGCGCAGCCATGGAGAACAGGGCTTGGCCGCCATAATCGCGCGCCAGCAAATCGCCAGTGAAGAGGAGGAGGCCGATAAGAAGGCAATAGGCGCCGAGCCGCAGGAGCTTGCCTCCGAATGCGCCCCCGAGAAGCCCGATCGCCAGCAGCGCGGGCGCATGGACGAGAAGCATGGTGGCGACCGTGCCGGTGAAGGCTCCGCCGGCATGCGCCGCTGCGGCCGACAGCGCTACTCCGGCCGCGCCGGCCAGCCCGCCAGTTGCAATCAGGATGCGTTCGGCCAGCGACAAGGAGCCCGGCACGGTCTCAGCCCTTCAGCATTTCCGCCACCTCGGGCGCAAAATAGGTCAGGATGCCGTCGCAGCCGGCGCGCTTGAAGGCGATGAGCGATTCCAGCATCGCCTTCTCGCCGTCGAGCCAACCATTGGCGGCCGCAGCCCTGATCATCGCGTACTCGCCCGACACCTGATAGGCGAAGGTGGGCAGCGAGAACTCGTCCTTCAGCCGCCGGATGATGTCGAGGTAGGGCAGGCCGGGCTTCACCATCAGCATGTCCGCGCCTTCCAGCACGTCCTGCTCCGCCTCGCGCACCGCCTCGTCCGAATTGGCGTGGTCGATGTAGTAGGTCTTCTTGTCACCCTTCAGCAGCCCCTGCGTGCCGATCGCCTCGCGGTAGGGGCCGTAGAAGGCCGAGGCAAACTTGGTCGCGTAGGACATGATGGCAACATGCTGGAAGCCGTTGGCGTCGAGCGCCTCGCGGATGGCGCCGATGCGGCCGTCCATCATGTCGGAAGGCGCAATGATGTCGGAGCCGGCGGCCGCCTGCAGCACCGCCGCTGCCGCGACCTGGGCGACCGTCTCGTCATTGACGATGATGCACTCGCGCAGGATGCCGTCGTGGCCATGGCTGGTGAATGGGTCGAGCGCGACGTCGGTGATGACGCCGATCTCCGGCACAGCGGCCTTGATGGCCTGGGTCGCCCGGTTGATCAGATTGGCGGGATTGAGGATCTCCGATCCGCTCTGGTCGCGCAGCGCCATGTCCACATTGGGGAAGGTCGCGAGCGCCGGGATGCCGAGCTTCGCCGCCCGTTCTGCTTCCTTGACCGCGATGTCGACCGAGAGTCGGAACACGCCGGGCATGGCCGGAATGGCTTCGCGACGGTTCTCGCCATCGATGATGAAGATGGGCCAGATCAGGTCGTCGACAGTCAGCCGGTTTTCCTGGACGAGCCGCCTCGACCAATCGGCCTTGCGCATCCGGCGCAGGCGCCGCCCTTGCGTGATCTCATCGACGCTGCGGCCGCTAAGCGGGGTCGTCTGCTTGTCCATGATCTTTCCTCCGGCCGATGCGTGTTGCTCTATCACGTCCGGCATGAAGCACAATGCGGCAGAGGGCCTTACAGATCAGGGCTGGCCGTTCCCCGAAAGAACCTGCAGGCTCCCTGCCACCGCATTGCGGAAGGCTTCGTCGAATCCGACGCCGCGCACCTGCCATTCATAAATCTTGTCGCCGCGGTCCAGCCGCCAGTCAGCGATCCAGCCATGCTCCCGGTCGCTCCAGACGAGACTGCCGGCGAGCGCCTTGGCGCCGTCGTATCGCGCGGCGATCGTGTCTAGGTCCCCCATCTCGACCTTGGGCAGGGTGGCCGCGTTGAGGGCGGCGGAGGATAGCGTCGCGCTGTCCGGCAACTCGACCGGAAGTGCCAGGGTGTCTGCCGCCTGTGCTAGCGACTGGCGCATGTAGGGCCCATCCGCGCCATTCCGGGCCAGCACGAAGGCCTTGCCCGCCTGCTTCACGGAAAGGAACACGATTAGGTGCGGCCGCTCCTCGAGCCATGGCTTGCGATCAAGACTTTCGAGCAGGGAATCCACCCGCTCGCGGTCGAAGACGCAGGTAAGATCGTGCGGCCGGTCGTACGTGCCCTGCTCGTCGTGGATCGGCCTGCCCTCCAGCCGATCGCGGTAGCGGAACTCGCTTATCGCCGAGCCGGCTTTCGGCAGGAGAGAGGCAAGTCTCTCATCCGTGAGCACGGTCTGGTCGCCGGAGACCTTGACGAGAACCTTGCGAAAGCACTCCTCGAGCCCCGGCTTCCTGTTGACTTCTCCAGTGCCTGTCACGATCGCCTTGGTGGTGTAGAGTTCGGTGAGATTGAGTGTCTGCGCCTGGCCTGCCCCGACGCCCAGGAGGCCGATCAGGAGTACCATCATGTGTTTTAGCAGGTTGGCCATGTATCAGGTGCTCGCAGGGGGATCGATCACAGGTTCGCACGATTCGGGCAAAGAGACAGGATCAAGGAACGCCCAATTCCGGCCGCTTCATGGTCGCCGACCGCGTTTCAACTGAACCAGGCTGGTTCTCCCGCGCGCTTTGGGCCGACGCCGACAAAGAAACCTGTATGGACGACGTGCGATTGCGTTCGAAAAGCATCTGCAGCAATAGGATCGAAGCGGGCCTCGCCATGAAATCGATGACCGCGCGATGAACCCTGTCTCACCCTGGACACTGCGGGCCTTGCAGCTTTTCTCTGCTGCGGCGATCTCGCTGGTTGTGGCGGTCCAACTGGGATTGCACAATCCTTTTTGGGCAGCGATGCCGGTCTGGGTCGTGGTACAGCCCTATCGGGAGGATCTCCTGGTTCGTGCCGTGCTTCGTGTAGCAGGCACAGTTCTTGGCGCTGCCCTTGGCTGGTCGGCGCTGAAGCTGCTGCCCGACACCAGCACGCGCATCCTTGTACTTGCGCTTGCGATCGGGATCGGAACCGCCGCGACCTATTGGATCGGCACGGTCTACAGCTACGGTGTCCTGCTTGCGGCGATCACGGTCGCGGTGGTGCTGGTCCCGGCGATGAACAGTACGGTCGATGCGGTCGCCCTTGCGCTGGACCGCATCGGGTGCACGCTGATCGGCGTTGTGGCGGTCACAGCAATCACCTTCCCGTTCACGCCGCACCGAGGCGGGCCGCCACTACCCCGTCATCCGCCTGCCATGCGTTTGGTCGTCCTGCACGGGATGATCGCCGGCACGACGGCTCTGGTTGGCGGGGTGCTCGCGCTGCTCGTCGGAGGACCTGCAGGCGTGGCGGCGGCACTCTCGCTGTGCATCTTCAGCCTGATCATCGGTTCGAGCCGCAACCCGGAACCGATACTGACCTACATGCCGCCCGGTGCCGCAATCGGCGTGCTGGCAGCGCTTGCCTATCGTGGCGTGGACATGATGCTGCCCGACCTGGCCGGCCTGGCGCTGATCCTTGCCATGCCCTTCATGGCGGCCGGTGCTGCGTTGCGCAGCCATCCCCGCAGCGCATTGCTGGGGCTGGACGCAAACATGTGCTTCCTTCTGGCGGCAGAGGCCGGAACCGCAGCTCATGGCTTCGATGCTCATTTGCAGGGCGGTGTGGCGCTCGTCGTCTCTGCGTTTCTGCTTGCGGCCCTGTTCCGTCGCATCGGCGTCCTGCAGATGCGCGACGAATGATCGACCGCAAGGTGCAGCAATGAGGCCCGGATTTCAAACTCCCGGCACTTGCGCGGCACCATTGTTGACGTGCCCGGCCGGCGTCATCTAGCACTTGGTGTTTCGGGCGCAGCGAGAGGATTCGGACGCGATGGAGTTCGGCGGAGGAGACGAGATCCGCTTCGAGCGTCGCGGCGTGGCGGGCGTCGTTACGCTCACCCGGTCAAAGGCTCTCAATGCGCTCACGCACGGGATGATCCGGGCGCTCGCAAAAGCCTTGGCGGCCTGGGAGCAGGACAAGGCGGTCGCGCTGGTCGTCATGAAGGCCGAGGGCAGGGCGTTCTGTGCCGGCGGGGATCTGGCGCATGCCTATGACGGAATGCGGACAGGCAATCCGCCTCTGGACTTCTTTGCTGACGAATACCGGTTGAACGCGGCTCTTGCGCGCTTCCCGAAGCCTTGCGTCTCGCTCATCGACGGCATCGTCATGGGGGGAGGGGTCGGTGTCTCCTGCCACGGCTCGCACCGGGTCATGACCGAAAAGGCGCTGTTCGCCATGCCGGAGGTGGGCATCGGCTTCTTCCCCGATGTCGGCGCAAGCTTCCTGCTGTCGCGCCTGAAGCGCAGCTTCGGAATGTATCTGGGGCTGACCGGCACGCGTATCCGCGCCGGCGACGCGTGCCGCGCCGGGATCGCCACACACGTCGTGTCCTCGGCGAGCCTGGACGAAATTTTGGAAGGGTTATGCAAGGGCACATCGCCCGACCGGGTGCTAAGGCCTTTCGCCAGCAGACCTGACTGCGAGACCGATGAAGGCACGCTCTTCGCCATAGCGCGGCTGTTCTCGCGCGACCGGCTGGACGATCTCCTGCTGGGACTTCGGCAGGCCCGCGACGAAGGGGAGGCTATCGCCGATAGCGCCCTTGCCGCTATCGAAAAGGCCTCGCCGACGAGCGTCGCCGTTGCGTTCCGGGAGATCAACACGGGCGCGATGCTGGAAATGGACGATTGCATGCGCATGGAATTTCGCATCCTGAACCGAATGCTGGCAGGTCACGACTTCCCGGAAGGCATAAGGGCGGTGATCATCGACAAGGACGGCGCGCCCAAATGGCGGCCGCCCTCGCTAGCGGAACTGTCGGAGCCTGCCGTCGACGCCTACTTCGCCCCGCTTCCCGGCGGAGACCTGGAGGTATGAGCGACATCCCAGCCGGGCGCCAGCTGTTCAGTCCGAGTGCCGTCGAGGTCCTGTTCGGCTGGTTTCAGCGCATCATCGCCGTCTACTGCATGCTGCTGGGGCTATTCTACTGGGTGCGGCTGATCGGCTACTACGACGCGCCGCTATGGCGCCTCGACCTGATGCCGCCGCACTGGCAGGTGGCGACCATGACACTCGCCGTCTTTTTTCCGTTCGCAGCGGCTGGCCTGTGGATGCTGGCTTCGTGGGGGCCAGTGATCTGGTTCATATGCGCCGCCACCGAGACAGTGATGTTTTTCGCCTTCGACGGCTTCTTCGGCTCCCACTACCTGATCGTGGCCTCGCACGCCTTCGCGGCGCTGCTCTACCTCGCGTTTCGCGTCGTCCTTGCCATGCAGCAGCGCGCGCAGCCCGAAGGTTAAAAAAGTTTGCGCCGTTAACCTCTTGTTAACGCTGTTCCGAAACCTCTGCTTTTAACCTCTTGTTAAGCGCGACGTTTAAGTCGAATTTTAGCCGCATTCGATAACGTCCGGGACAAGGTGAGAAGACAAAAAACATCACCTGGCGACAAACGAGAGGCGAAAATGATGAACAACCTGCGTCAGGCGGCGAAGGCCGTGGCTGCACCCGATGAACGTCGTGAGGCGATCCGCCCGCTCTACTTGGAATCACTTCAACTGGTCGAGAGACTACACCGGCGTTTGCTCGATGTCATCAAGGATGAATTCGAGCGCAACGGCCGCAACGACATCAACGCCATCCAGGCGCTGCTGCTCTTCAACATCGGCAATTCCGAGCTCACCGCCGGCGAGTTGCGCTCCCGCGGCTACTATCTGGGCTCCAACGTCTCCTACAATCTGAAGAAGTTGGTCGACCTCGGCTTCATCAACCATCAGCGCTCGCGTATCGACCGGCGCTCGGTGCGGGTGAGCCTGACGCCGAAAGGCCAGGAGGTAGCGGAGGTCGTTGCTGGGCTCTACGAACGCCATGTCGGCTCGATCGAGCAGGTCGGCGGCATCAACGCCGACGAGTTCAAGCAGATGAACAAGGCGCTGCAGCGGCTCGACCGCTTCTGGAACGACACGATCGCGTACCGGATGTAAACCGACGCGAGCACGGCCGGGCCGAGAGCCTGCGGAAGGTTGGTGCCGGTCCGGGATGACCGGCCGATGCTAAAATGCAACACCTGGTGGCATGCTGTGGACCGGCTGCTCGCGGTCACGCTGCCGCCATAATCGAGTGAACATTCGGAAGCTTCTTCGATGCACGTCCTGCATTGTCCTGCTGCGGAAGCTGTCCGCGGCAGGGGCGTGGTCGTGCGTCATGGTTGGTCAATTGTTAAGGGTGGCCAATCTAGAATCCGGACACGATGTCCGAGTTTGAAAAGTAGGAAGCAGACTGGATGCCAATCACCGCCAGCCGCCGTTCATTTCTATCCGGAGCCGCTGCCGTCGCAGCGAGCTTCGCAGCAGGCCACGCTCACGCCCAGGACTTCATCGGCGACGTCCTTCGCTCTTCGCGTCGCGGCAATTGGGACGATCAGTTCGACGCCAAGGTCACCGGCGCAGCCAAGGTGGCTTCGCACGTGCCGATCTTCAGTCCAATGACCGCGACTTACGTCGAGGCCGCTATCGGTCAGTATCAGGGCATCGTCTCGGCCGGGGGCTGGCCGATGGTTCCCGCCGGCAAGAAGCTGAAGCTGGGCGTCGCCGATGGCGATGTGGAGGTGCTGCGCAAGCGGCTGATGGTATCGGGCGATCTGTCGCCGAATGCGGGCATCTCGCCGGCCTTCGACACTTATGTGGATGCCGCCGTAAAGCGCTTCCAGGCGCGTCATGGACTCCCGGCGGACGGCGTCCTGGGCCAGTACACCTACCAGATGATGAACGTATCCGCGCCGGTGCGCCTCGGCCAGCTCGAGACCAATCTCGTGCGGCTGCGCTCCATGTCCGGGTTCCTCGGCAACCGCTATGTGGTGGTGAACATCCCCGCGGCGCAGATCGAGGCGGTCGAGAACGACCGTGTCGTCTCCAGGCACACCGCCATCGTCGGCAAGATCGACCGGCAGACGCCGCTCCTCAATTCGAAAATCAACGAGATCATCGTTAATCCGTACTGGACAGCGCCGGTATCGATCGTCCGCAAGGACATCATTCCGCTAATGCGCAAGAACCCGAACTACCTCAAGGACAATAGTATCCGCATCTTCGGACCGAACGGCAGCGAGATCGACCCGCAGAGCATCGACTGGTCGACGGAGGACGCCGCAAAGTTCCGCTTCAGGCAGGATCCCGGCGCGATCAACGCCATGGCCTCGGTGAAGATCAACTTCCCGAGCCCGGAAAACGTCTACATGCACGACACGCCTCAGCAGGGGCTGTTCAACAAACTGATGCGGTTCGATTCTTCGGGCTGCGTGCGCGTGCAGAACGTCCGGGACCTGGTCACCTGGATCTTGCGCGACACGCCCGGCTGGGATCGCCAGACATTCGAGCAGACCATCAAGTCCGGCGTCAACACACCGGTTGCCGTCACCGATCCGGTGCCGGTGTATTTCACCTACGTCTCCGCCTGGTCGACCGGCGAGGGGGTCGTTCACTTCCGCGACGACATCTATGCGCGCGACGGCGTCGACGAACTGCAACTCACGTCGGCCCTATAGCTCCCCAAGACTACGAAGCGTAGAGAGGCCGTCCCGCCGGGGCGGCCTTTTTCTTTGGCCCACCATCTTCTCTGACCGCCCTGCGGGAACCGCCGCGCGCCATCCGAGTTGAACGCCAATGGGGTCGGCGTGCTCAGGACCCGGTTGATCAACCGAACATGGACGAGTGAAGGTGGGACGCGGCTATGGCCGACACTGAGGGCGTAGCACCGAAGCCATCGCCAAGCGATCACGCGCGGCCCGAGGAAGGCGAATCCAGAGCGTTCGGCCAGACCGCGTCGGCGGCCGCGCTGCTTTTCCAGGCGCTTCGGCGAGACGTTTCGCGATCCGCCGGGCGGCTCGCCGCTCGCTTTAAAAATCGGCGCGCCAGGAACGTCCGAAAAGCCGGACCCGTCAACGCACGTCTGGCTGAGCGCTCCGAGAGCACCCGGAGAGGCGCCCCTATGAATGGAGGAGTTGTTCCGCCTCCCATCCGTCGACGCAGCAGAAGGCGCGCTTTCTTGGGAGCGGCGGCTGCCGTGGTCCTTCTCTGCTTAGCCGGCATAGGCGGCGTGATGGCTTGGGCTCTGGCCGACGTGCCCTGGCAGAAGATCGCCGACGGCACGCTGCAGCCCGTTGTCGTGCTCGAGACCGCGGACGGCCAGCCTCTCATGGACCCGCGCTCGCCGCGGGCGGCCTATGCCTCGCGCGACGACTTTCCGCAGCACCTCGTTGATGCGGTCATCGCAGCGGAGGACAGGCGTTTTTACGAACACGAAGGCCTGGACTTCCGCGCCATCACCCGCGCGGCCTTCCGCAATATGGCCGCCGGAGGCGTCGAGCAGGGCGGCAGCACGATCACGCAGCAGTTGGTCAAGATCCTCTATCTCGACAGCGGCCGTACCCTCAAACGCAAGATCCAGGAGGCGGTCGTCGCGCTGTGGCTGGACCGCAGGCTGCCCAAGGACGAAATTCTTACCCGCTATCTCAACTCCGTCTATCTGGGAGCGGGGGCGACCGGAATGCCGGCTGCCGCACGGGTCTATTTCGGCAAGGACCTACGTGATGTGGACGTCGTCGAATCGGCGATGCTGGCGGCTCTCATTCGCGCGCCGTCGCAGCTCAACCCACTGACCAATCTCGATGCGGCGCGCGCTCGCACCGATCTCGTGCTTGATGCTCTCGGCGAAAGCGGCAAGTTGGACGAGGCTGCCGCAAAGGATGCCAAGGCGCGTCTGGCGACCCTCGAGCCCGTCGGCCGCATCGCCCAGCCGGGCAACTGGTTCCTGGATTGGGTTACGCCGCAGGCCAATGACCTGGCCGCCCCATATAGCGGCACGATCCGGGTGAGGACCACGCTCATGCCTCGGCTCCAGGAGATCGCCGAGCACGTCGTGAAGCAGGCGCTCGATCGCGAAGGCAAGCGCAGCAACGCCTCCCAGGCGGCGCTCATTGCGATGCGACCGGACGGCTCGGTCGTGGCCCTGGTCGGGGGAAGGGACTACCAGGCCAGCCAGTTCAACCGTGCGGTGAACGCGCAAAGGCAGCCGGGCTCTGCGTTCAAGCTTTTCCCGTACTACGCCGCCATCAAGGCGGGTATCTCTCCGTGGGATTGGGTCAACGACGAGCCGATCGAGATCAACGGCTGGTCGCCCGAAAATTACAGCGGGCGCTATTTCGGTCGGGTGCGCGTGGCCGAGGCCTTCGCCCGCTCGTTGAATGCCGCGACCGTAGGTCTCGCGACGGAGATCGGCATCGATAAGACCGTCGCGGCCGCACGCGAACTCGGCATCGACGCGAAGCTGGTCGAGACGCCTAGCCTTGCGCTTGGCACGTCCGAAGTGACCCTTCTCGACCTAACCGGCGCCTACGCTTCGGTGCGGGCGGGGGCTGCGCCGGTGCAGCCCTGGGGTATCGCCTCCTTCCATGCCGATGGTCAGCCGCAGGCGTTTCGGGTCGGGCCGCCTGAGGCGCCGCGCACCGATATCCGCGCCTACCAGCCGGATCTGGTCAGCCTCCTTGAGCTCGTTGTCGAGCGCGGCACGGGCCGCGAGGCTCAACTCGATGAATTCGCTGCGGGCAAGACGGGCACCAGTCAGAATTTCCGTGATGCCTGGTTCGTCGGCTTCAACGATTGTCTCGTGGTGGGCGTCTGGGTGGGTAATGACGACGAGACGCCGATGAAGGAAGTCACCGGTGGGAAGCTGCCCGCACATATCTGGCGCGAGTTCCTGCTGGAGGCGCGTTCCGTACTGGATGCGACCGATGTCGCGCCCGAAAACACTCTGGAGGTCTTGCCCCAGCAGGAGGAGGAACTCCTGCCGTCCCACGAGGAGTCCGACCCGAACGTATCGGACGAAGTGGTCTCAAGCACGGCGACGGACATGGAGGGCTTTCCCGGCCTGGACGGCCAGCAGTCAGTACCGGCCTGCAACTACGAGGTCTGCTCGCGCTTTTACCGCTCATTCCGGCCCTCCGACTGCACCTACCAGCCTTATCGCGGCCCGCGGCGGATCTGCGAGCGCTAAGCTGCCGCCTCGGCCTCCTGCCAAGCATGTGACGCAGAGCGGCCACCAAACTTCGCGTGTCGCATGGCGGCGCCCGGACGAGTGTGTTAGAGCCCGCACCCAACTCTAGCCACCAGAACAGGCATATCAGGGGGTCGACATGGCAGATGCTGCCGCCCGCGGAACGGATTCCTTCTTCTCGGCCACTCTGGCCGACACCGATCCCGAGGTTTTTGACTCCATACGCGACGAGCTTGGCCGTCAGCGGCACGAGATCGAACTGATCGCATCGGAGAACATCGTGTCCCGCGCCGTGCTCGATGCACAGGGCTCGGTGATGACCAACAAATATGCCGAAGGCTATCCGGGCAAGCGCTATTATGGCGGCTGCCAGTTCGTCGACGTCGCCGAGCAACTGGCGATCGACCGGGCCAAGAAGCTATTCGGCTGCAACTTCGCCAACGTCCAGCCGAATTCCGGCAGCCAGATGAACCAGGCCGTGTTCCTGGCGCTGCTGCAGCCCGGCGACACCTTCATGGGGCTCGACCTCAATTCGGGCGGCCACCTGACCCACGGCTCGCCGGTCAACATGAGCGGCAAGTGGTTCAACGTCGTCTCTTATGGCGTGCGCCGCGACGACCAACTGCTCGACATGGACGAGGTGGAGCGCAAGGCGCACGAGGCGAAGCCAAAGCTCATCCTTGCCGGCGGCACCGCCTATTCGCGCATCTGGGACTGGAAGCGGTTCCGCGAGATCGCCGACGCGGTCGGCGCCTATCTTATGGTCGACATGGCGCACATCGCCGGCCTCGTGGCGGGCGGCGTGCATCCCTCGCCGCTGCCGCACGCCCATGTGGTTACCACCACGACGCATAAATCGCTGCGCGGCCCTCGCGGTGGCATGATCCTCTGCAATGACGAGGACATCGCCAAGAAGATCAACTCGGCCGTCTTCCCCGGTCTGCAGGGCGGACCTCTGATGCACGTCATCGCCGCCAAGGCGGTCGCCTTCGGCGAGGCGTTGCGGCCGGAGTTCAAGACCTATGCAGAGAACGTCGTGGCGAATGCCCGCACGCTCGCACAGAGCCTGAAGTCGTCCGGCCTCGACATCGTCTCGGGCGGCACAGACAACCACCTCATGCTGGTCGACCTGAGGCCGAAGAACGCGACCGGCAAGCGCGCGGAAGCGGCACTCGGTCGCGCCAACATCACCTGCAACAAGAACGGCATCCCCTTCGATCCGGAAAAGCCGTTCGTGACCTCCGGCGTCAGGCTGGGCACGCCGGCCGGCACCACCCGCGGCTTCGGCACCGCCGAGTTCCAGGAGATCGGCAATCTGATCACCGAGGTTCTGGACGGACTGAAGGTGGCGAATTCCGACGAGGGCAACGCCGCCGTCGAGGCTGCCGTGAAGAAGAAAGTGATGGCGCTGACCGAACGTTTCCCGCTCTATCCATATATGTGATCCGCGCCCGACCGGGGTTTGACGCCGCTGTGGCAGCCCGGCGTCAAACCCCGCCTCTTGCTTCTGATGCCAATGCCGGGGAAACTGACTGCGGCAGTGCATGGGGCGGGAAGTGCGGAACTCAGTTATGCGGTTCGCCGGAGCGGTGATGGCGGTCGTCTGCGCCGCCATCCAACTGCTGGGTGCGACTGCCGCGCTGGCCGCCGACCGATGGAAGATCGGCCGGGGCGAGGGGGCGGCCACCGCCACGACCTACAGCATCAACACGCTATCCACGACAGCCCGGACGATCGAGTATCGCGCGGCCCTGGTGATCTCCTGCAAGGCCTCGCGCTACCCCGTGTGGCGTGCGTCCATTCTGATCAGGCGTGCGATTTCCGGGCAGGGCGGCATTCCGGTGACCATGCGCTACGACAACGGCGTCCCTTTTGAGGACGTCTGGACGCTGGGTGATTACAATCGCTCGCTCAACATGGACGGCGAGCAGGCGCTGGCGCGGCTTGCGCGAGCGCGACGATTCGATCTCTCGTGGCGATTCGGTCTCTTCTCCGGCGAGGGACAGGCCGTGTTCGATGTAGCTGGCCTTGATGACGCGATAGCCGATCTCGCCAAGGCCTGCGGCGTTTCGGTTCCGGTCGGAACGCCGGGAACGCAAAGAGAACGGAAGCCGAATTCCTAAATGAGAACAGGCGTAGAGCCCCTCTTGTCAGGTAAGAACAAAAAGAGTACAAAGTGCCAGGGATATCGAAAACGCCGGCCTTCATAGACGCTCAAGGGATATGTATCATGGCGCAGAACACATTGCGGCTTGTTGAGGACAGATCGGTGGACAAATCAAAGGCCCTGGATGCTGCGCTATCCCAGATCGAGCGGGCGTTCGGCAAAGGCTCGATCATGCGGCTCGGCCAGAACGAGCAAGTCGTGGAGATCGGGACGGTCTCCACCGGCTCGCTCAGCCTGGACATCGCGCTTGGCGTCGGCGGCTTGCCGCGCGGCCGCATCATCGAGATCTACGGTCCGGAAAGTTCGGGCAAGACCACGCTGGCGCTGCACACTGTTGCGGAGGCGCAGAAGAAGGGCGGCATCTGTGCCTTCGTCGATGCCGAGCACGCGCTCGATCCCGTTTATGCCCGCAAGCTCGGCGTCGATCTCGAGAACCTGCTGATCTCGCAGCCCGATACCGGTGAACAGGCTTTGGAGATCTGCGACACGCTGGTACGCTCCGGAGCCATCGACGTCCTGGTGGTCGACTCGGTGGCGGCACTGGTGCCGCGCGCGGAGATCGAGGGCGAGATGGGCGACTCCCTGCCCGGCGCGCAGGCGCGGCTGATGAGCCAGGCGCTGCGCAAGCTGACCGCGACCATCTCCCGCTCCAACACCATGGTCATCTTCATCAACCAGATCCGTATGAAGATCGGCGTGATGTTCGGCTCGCCCGAGACCACCACCGGCGGCAACGCGCTGAAGTTCTACGCATCCGTGCGCCTCGATATCCGCCGCATCGGCTCGGTGAAAGACCGCGACGAGGTGGTGGGCAACCAGACCCGCGTGAAGGTGGTGAAGAACAAGCTGGCGCCGCCGTTCAAACAGGTCGAGTTCGACATCATGTATGGCGAGGGCGTCTCCAAGACCGGCGAGTTGATCGACCTGGGCGTCAAGGCTGGGGTGGTCGAGAAATCCGGCGCCTGGTTCTCCTACAATTCGCAGCGTCTGGGGCAGGGTCGGGAGAACGCAAAGATGTTCCTCCGCGACAATCCAGACACGGCGCGCGAGATCGAGATGGCGCTTCGCCAGAACGCCGGGCTGATCGCCGAGCGCCTGCTGGAGAACGGATCGGAAGGCGGCTTCGACGACGCCGCGGAAATGTAAGGCTTCGAAAGCTTCAAAAAATTATTCGCCGCCGGCCATGTGCCGGCGGTTTCGTTTATGCATTTGGCCCCGGGTTGTAGCAAAGCCGTAGCGCCAAGCTAGCGGCCGTCACGTCCTCTCCTCCCGTCGGACGTGGGATAGGTGCCGAGCGAAGCGGGGCGGAGAGGGGCGAAATATGGCGTTACTTGAGTTCGCCGGCCCGGCCACCGGTCCGTCTTGTGGACAGGTGGAATGACGGCCGCTAAAAGGCGGCTCTCCATTTTCCCCGGGCACGGCTTCCCTACCGAAGGCTACGAGATGAGCGGCGTCAACGAGATACGGTCGACCTTCCTCGACTATTTCAGGAAGAACGGTCACGAGGTCGTGCCATCGAGCCCGCTCGTGCCCCGCAACGACCCGACCCTGATGTTCACGAACGCCGGAATGGTGCAGTTCAAGAACGTCTTCACGGGACTGGAGAAGCGCAACTATTCGCGCGCGGCGACTGCGCAGAAATGCGTGCGCGCCGGCGGCAAGCACAACGATCTCGACAATGTCGGCTATACCGCCCGCCATCACACCTTTTTCGAGATGCTGGGGAATTTCTCCTTCGGCGATTATTTCAAGGAGCGCGCGATCGAGCTTGCCTGGAACCTGATTGCCAAGGAGTTCGGGCTCGGGCCCGACCGGCTGCTGGTGACGGTCTATCATACCGACGACGAGGCCGCGGATTATTGGAAGAAGATCGCTGGCCTGCCGGACCAGAAGATCATCCGCATTCCGACCAGCGATAATTTCTGGGCCATGGGCGACACCGGCCCTTGCGGCCCGTGCTCGGAGATCTTCTACGATCACGGCGAGGAGATCCCGGGCGGGCCTCCGGGCAGCCCCGACGAGGACGGCGACCGCTTCATCGAGATCTGGAACCTCGTCTTCATGCAGTACGAGCAGTTCACGAAGGACGAGCGCATCGAACTGCCGCGTCCGTCCATCGACACCGGCATGGGCCTTGAGCGCATCGCCGCCGTCCTCCAGGGCGTCCACGACAACTACGACATCGACCTATTCAGGGCGCTGATCCGCGCTTCCGAAGAGGCGACATCGACAAGGGCCGAGGGCAAGAACCGCGCGAGCCACCGTGTGATCGCGGATCACCTGCGCGCGTCGAGCTTCCTGATCGCCGACGGCGTGCTGCCCTCGAACGAGGGGCGCGGCTACGTTCTTCGCCGCATCATGCGCCGCGCCATGCGCCATGCCCAACTGCTCGGAGCGGCCGAGCCGCTGATGTGGCGGCTGGTGCCGGCGCTGGTGCGCGAGATGGGCCAGGCCTATCCCGAACTCGTCCGCGGCGAGGCGCTGATCACGGAGACTCTGCGGCTGGAGGAGACGCGCTTCCGCAAGACGCTTGCGCGCGGCCTCGGGCTCCTGGCGGAGGCGAGCGAGTCCCTTTCGAGTGGCGATCGTCTCGATGGCGAGACGGCCTTCAAGCTCTACGACACCTACGGCTTCCCGCTCGACCTCACCCAGGATGCGCTCAGGCAGCGCAACATCGCCGTGGACCTCGACGGGTTCAATGCGGCGATGGCCCGTCAAAAGGCGGAGGCACGCGCCAACTGGGCGGGCTCCGGCGAGGCGGCGACCGAGGCGGTCTGGTTCGCGGTGCGCGAAAAGACCGGCGCGACCGAGTTCCTGGGCTACGACACCGAACAGGCCGAAGGCGTCGTCCAGGCGTTGGTAAGGGATGGTGCGTCGGTTGACGCGGCATCGGCCGGCGAGACCGTCGGCCTCGTCGTCAACCAGACCCCGTTCTACGGCGAGTCGGGTGGCCAGGTCGGCGACACGGGCACGATCTCCGGCGAAGGATTCCGCTTCGAGGTCACCGACACCCAGAAGAAGGGCGAGGGCCTGTTCGTTCATTTCGGCAAGGTCGCCGAGGGCACCGTGCGGGTCGGCGCGGCGGTCGAGTTGAAGGTGGATCACGCCCGCCGGACCGCCGTTCGCGCGAACCACTCGGCCACCCACCTGATCCATGAGGCGCTGCGCGAAGTGCTGGGCACCCATGTCGCGCAGAAGGGTTCTCTGGTTGCGCCGGACCGGCTGCGTTTCGACTTCTCACATCCGAAGCCCATCTCGGCCGGAGAACTCGAAACCATCGAGGACTACGCCAACGAGATCGTCTTGCAGAACGCGCCGGTGTCGACGCGGCTGATGAGCGTCGACGACGCGATCGCGGAGGGTGCGATGGCCCTGTTCGGCGAGAAGTATGGTGATGAAGTGCGCGTGGTCTCGATGGGCACCGCGCTTCATGGCGATAAGGTCGGAAAACCCTATTCGGCCGAGTTGTGCGGCGGCACGCATGTGAGGGCCACGGGCGATATCGGCCTGGTGCGGCTGGTCTCGGAGGGCGCTGTTGCGGCCGGTGTTCGCCGCATCGAGGCTCTGACCGGCGAGGCGGCGCGGCGCCATCTCGACGAGCAGGAGCGACGCCTGAAGACCATCGCCGGCTTGCTCAAGGTGTCGCCTGTCGACGCGGTTGCGCGCGTCGAGGCGCTGGTGGACGAACGCCGCAAGCTCGAGCGCGAACTCACCGATGCGCGCAAGAAACTGGCACTCGGCGGTAGCGGCGGCGATGCCGGCGGCGAGAAGGAATCGGTCGCAGGCGTCGGCTTCCTTGGCAAGTCGGTCACGGGGGTCTCGCCGAAGGACCTGAAGCCGCTGGCCGACGCCGGCAAGAAGTCGCTGGGCTCGGGCGTGGTCGTCTTCGTCGGTGCGGGTGAGGACGGCAAGGCGAGCGTCGTGGTCGGCGTCACCGAAGACCTGACCGGCCGCTTCAGCGCCGTCGATCTCGTGCGGGTCGCCTCGTCCGCGCTCGGCGGGCAGGGTGGGGGCGGCCGGCCGGACATGGCCCAGGCCGGCGGCACGGATGCGTCTCGTTCGGCAGAGGCGATCGCGGCTGTGAAAGCTGCCATGCAGGCAGCATAGGCTGTAGCTGTTCGCAGGGCGCGGCCTCGTCCGCGCTCTGTCGGCCCAACTAGCCGCTTCTGCGTCGTCCGGCTTCCGGCAGGTCCTCCCCATCGGGACCGAGGGTCGCCTGATCCGCGGAATCGGACTGCCGCGTCTTTTCCATCGTCTCCTCGGCCGACTGCCTAAGCCCGGACGAGCGATGTTTTGCCCTTTCGAGGCCGGCCTTGTCGCGGTCAGCCTCGCTCGGTCTGGCGATGGGAATACGGCCACCCGTCTCGCGGTGGTTTTCGTCGTCTGGAAGAGACATTTTTCCTCCGGTACGTGGCCGCCGGGCCGGGGTCGACGGCCACGTTGAAGCTCAGGCCGCCTTGGCTTTTTGGTTCGCAGCCGCGTCGGCGAGCTTGGTCAGATCCTCGTCCGTCCGCTTCTCTTCCGAGAGCGTCTGGTCGAGCAGCTTCACGGCGTCCCGCATGCCGAGTTCCTCGGCCCAGCGCTTCAGCGTGCCGTAGCGCGCGATCTCGTAATGCTCCACCGCCTGCGCGGCCGACACCAAGCCGGCGTCGAGGGCGGGGCTCTTCTTGAACTCCTCGAGGATCTCCTCGCCTTCCTCGAGGATACCGTCGATGGCCGGGCAGGTCTTGCCCTGGGCCCGCTTGCCCAGGATCTCGAAAACCTGCTGCAGGCGCTCCATCTGCGTCTCGGTCTCGTCGCGATGCTTCTCGAACGCGGCTTTCAGCTTCTCGTCCTGTGCGCCGCGTGCCATCTTCTGCAGCCCCTTCAGGATCTTGCGCTCGGCGTAATAGATGTCCTTGAGGGTCTCGTGGAAAAGGTCTTCGAGTTTCTTCTCGGCCATTGTCGCATCTCCTCAGAGTGAAATCGGCGTGGGGTACCGGCGCTTAACTCGCCGCTACGCATCAGGTTCCGAGCTTCTACCTGCCGGGCGAGTATTGCCTGACGCCGGAACCTTGGTTGGACTACCGGGTTGAACTGGAAGTGGAAGAGCTTCTTCAAAGCCAGTGCTGGCCGCATGTCGCGCCTACTGGCTCACCGACAAACCAATCAACGAGAGGTTACGATGTTCAGGCTACTTTTGGCGGGTGCAGTTGTGGGCTACGCAGCCTACAGGGCGGGCAGCAGGTTTCTTCGCGGGCAGACGGCCGCGGGTCGGATGTCCTTCGACCGTGGGAGCGCCTCATCAGGTACCGAAGCAAGGACCAGCGCGGAAGAGACCAGCGCCGCCGCCCAGAAACTCCGCCCGCGTGCCTCGGCCAAGCGGACCGCATCGAGTTCGGTCGCGGAGGACTTCATGGGCAGCGCCTCTCCTGTCGCTACCGCAACTGCGGCCAAAGGAATGTCGAAAGGCGGGGTGTCGAGGACGCGAGGGCGCGGCGCCCATAGCCAGGAACCGGCCGAAGGGTCCCGCGGCGTCATCAAGCGCGAGTTGAAGCGGGCGGGCAGAGCGACTCGTGGCGCATCCGCTGCTGGAAACGGACGTGCTAGCCGGGCAGCGAAGACGGGCAGGTCGTCGGCTCCCCGGACGCCCCAAACCTCCGAGCCTGCGGAAGGATCGCGTGAGACCGTCGAGCGCGAACTGGCACGGCAATCGGCCGCCGATAGCTCCGGCTCGCAGTCCGGCAGCGGGAACACATCCCGGACCTCCGGATCCGGCGTTTCGCCTATGACTGGCTCTGGCGGCGCCAACGATAGCGAGAACAATCCAGTCACGGGCGGTTTGCCCTAGGGGCGGATTGGCTCAGCGTGAAGCGCAGCGCATCGGCTGCAGGTTCCCGCTTGCCGACGCGCTGTCATTGGGCAGTCTACCAGAGCACCGGCCGGGTGATCATCAGCCAGAATATGCCGAGCACCGCGGCAAAGGCCGGAAAGCCGAAGGCGAACCAGAGCCAGAACAGGCGGTGATATCGCGCCGGCGGTGCCACCCCCATCGCCGCGGCGGCTTTGGCCAGATTGCGCATCTCCATCTGCATCCAGACCACCGGCAGCCAAAACGCGCCGGTGACGAGATAGAGCACGATCGACAGCACGATCCAGCCTTCCCAAAGCGAATAGCCCGCCGACCAGGCCAGGGCGACGCCGGTGACGGGCTGCGCGACGACGGCGGTCGCGGTGAAGACGAAGTCGGCGATGACGACGATGCGGGCGACGGCCGCGATCGTCTCGGCCTTGCCCGTGAGGTGCGCGATCAGCATGAAGAAGGCAATGCCCGCGCCAGTTCCGAGAAGAACGGATGCTCCGATCAGGTGCAGGTATTTGAGGAAGAAGTAGAGCATCAGCGTTCGTCCAGGATCGCCAGCGCGGCAAAATGGCAGGCCAGAATGGGGAATATTTTCAGGAGGGGTCCAAGCGGCTCGTACCAGAGGTCCGGGCGAAGGATCGACCCGGTGATGAGGTAGAAGAGCGAGATCAGAATGGCGGCATGGAGCCCGAGTCGCGCCGTCGGGCGCCAGGCGATCAGCGCGCCCGCCACCATGTCCGCCAGCGCGCCCGCGACCACCGCCGGCCCCGACAGCACGCCGGCCCCGGTGCTTTGCATCAGACCCACGCCCGTGCCCCAACCGATGGTGAGCGAAACGACGCCCGTTCCGATCCAGAAGATGGGAAGGATCACGAACATCACCGGCTTGACGAAGTAGAGTTTTGCAAACCACTTGTCCTGCACGGTCGCCGGCTGCGCCGCCAATGCGGCTGCGAGGCTGCGGGGGCGGATACCCGTGAGCGCCGTCCACCGGGAAGGATCGCCGACGGCTCCGCGCGTGATCTCCTTCGCGGCATTGGTGCGCATGGGCGGGCGCCAACCGAACAGGCTGGCGAAGTCGCCCAGCCGGTAAAGCATCGAAGCCGCCCAGTCGGGGAGGCGCAACAGCTTCGCCGGCCGCCAACCCATCCACTTGCGATAGACGCCTGCCACCTCGTCCATGGTCATGGTTTCCGGCCCGGCCAGTTCGATGGCGACGCCTGAGGGCGCGTCCGCATCCAGGAAGAAGCTGACGGTGGAGACGATATCGTCGAGTTGGACGACCTGCAGTCGGCCGGTGCCGGGCATGGAAGGCAGGATCGGCAAAGCCGCGAGCCCGCGGACGAGCGCGCTGGCGCCATAGACCGGCCGGCCCAGCACGACCGACGGACGCAGGATCACCCAGTCGAGATCCCGGGCCATCAGCGCTTCGTCGCCTTCGAGCTTCGTCGTGGAGAAGGACGAGGGCTGCGCGCGGTCGACACCGATCGCGGAGAAATGGATGACCCGGCGCACGTCGGCGCGCTCGCAAGCCATGAACAGGGCCAGCGCAGCATCCCGGTGGATTTCCCGGGTCTTCTCACGCGCGCTGTCCTGCAACACGCCCGCGCAGTTCACCACGACATCGACGCCTCTCAGATGGGGTAGCCAGTCCTCCGGCTCGACGGCACGGGCTATGTCGAGCGGGACGAATTCGGTCGGGGCCAAGGCTGACTTCGGTCTGCCACGCGAGACGCCGATCACCTGATGGCCCTCGGAGGCCAACCTGGCGCAGATCGAAGACCCGATCAGGCCCGTCGCCCCCGCAACCAGGACTTTCATGCCGCGCCTGCGGGTCGAACGCTGCCCATCTTGTCTCGTTCTGCAGGCAGCTTCTGAGGTGAATACTCCTGCCGCGCGGCTGTGGTCGCAGATCTCGCGTCCATTCCGGACGAAATCTCAGGTGGCACCATCGTCTCCATCTTGAGCGCCTCGTCCAACCGTAAGTGGGAAGCTTTGTTCCTTGGCGGCTCACGATCAGGCCTGCCGAGCATCGCGGCGGAACTCCCGCCCGGCCTCGCTCGTTCGGAGACAGGAGGTGCTGACATGCTCGACTATGAGCACGCCCGTCACCACATGGTCGAGGCGCATATCGCAAGGCGTGGCGTGCGCGATCAGCGCGTGCTGGATGCCATGCGCTCGGTGCCGCGCGAGAAATTCGTGCAGGAGGGGTTCGAAGAGTTCGCATACGAGGACTCGCCGCTGCCCATAGCCGGGGGGCAGACGATCTCGCAGCCTTACATCGTGGCGCACATGGTGGAAGCGGCTGAGTTGGAGCCGACCGACAAGGTTCTGGAGGTCGGGACCGGCTCGGGATATTCGGCTGCCGTGATGGCCCGTATCGTCTCCAGGGTCTATTCGATCGAGCGCCACGAGGATCTGGCGCGACTGGCCGAGGACAGGCTTGCCGCCAATGGCTTCCGCAATGTCGAAGTGCGCGTCGGCGACGGCACGAAGGGCTGGCCGGAGCAGGCACCGTTCGATGCGATCATCGTTGCGGCCGGCGGACCTTCGGTTCCCGTCTCCTTACAGGAACAGCTCGAGATCGGCGGCCGCCTGGTCATCCCGATCGGCGAGGAGCCGCGTATGCAGCGGCTGATGCGCATCATGCGCGTTGCCGCCACAAAATTCGAGGAAGAGGATTTGGGCGCCGTCATGTTCGTGCCGCTCATCGGCGAGCACGGCTGGACGCCGGACGAGAAGGCACCCGCAGTCCACCGCGCGCCGGGACGGTCGCTGCCTGCCATGATCGCGGATGCGGCGGAAGATCTGCCCGATCTGGACGATCCCGCATTCGGCGCGATGTTCGACCGCTTTGGCGACCGCCGAGTCGTGCTGCTGGGGGAGGCGAGCCACGGCACCTCCGAGTTCTACCGGGCGCGGGCTGCGATCACCCGGCGTCTTATCGAGAAGCACGGCGTCACCATCGTCGCGGTCGAGGCGGACTGGCCCGACGCCGCCATCATGGACCGCTGGGTCCGGGGCCTGCCGCTTCGGAAGGGCACCGAGCCGCCCTTCCAGCGCTTCCCGACCTGGATGTGGCGCAACGCCGAGGTGGCGGAGTTCCTCGAATGGATGCGCCAGCACAATGCGGGTGTCGCGGAGCCCCGGCAGCGCGCCGGCTTTTATGGGCTCGACCTCTACAACATGAGCGGGTCGATCGCGGCGGTGCTCGCCTATCTCGACCGCGTCGACCCGGACGCGGCCAAGGTCGCCCGGGAACGCTACGGCTGCCTGACACCCTGGCAGAAGGAGCCTTCCACCTACGGCCGCGCCATCCTGCGCTCACGCTACCAAGCCTGTGAGGAGGCGGTGGTCAGGCAATGCCGCGAATTGCTGGCTAAGCGACTGGAATACGCGCGACAGGACGGCGACGCCTTCCTCGATGCCGCTCAGAGCGCCCGCGTCGTTGCGAGCGCCGAGGAGTATTACCGCGTCATGTATTACGCTGGTGCCGAGACCTGGAACATGCGCGACAGGCATATGTTCGAGACGCTGGAGCACGTGCTCGAAGCGCGCGGCCCCGGCTCCAAGGCGGTGGTCTGGGCCCATAATTCCCACATCGGCGACGCGCGGCAGACCGAGATGGGCTGGATCCGCGACGAACTGAACATCGGCCAGCTTTGCCGCGAACGATTCGGCAACCAGGCTGCGCTGATCGGCTTCGGCACGGACACCGGCACCGTGGCCGCCGCCGACGACTGGGATGGAGAGATGCGAATCAAGGATGTCCGGCCATCCCATGCGGAAAGCTATGAGCGCCTGTGCCTCGAGAGCGGCAAGCCGCGCTTCCTGCTCGACATGGCTAACGACTCCGAACTGGCCGAAGCGCTGATTGCGCCGCGTATCGAGCGGTTCATCGGCGTGATCTATCGGCCCGAGACGGAACTCTTGAGCCACTATGCCGAGGCGTCGCTATCGAAGCAGTTCGACGCCTATGTCTGGTTCCAGCGCACCAAAGCGGTCACACCGCTACCCGCGCCTCCGCCCGACCGGGCGCACACGCCCGACACGTTCCCGTTCGCGCTGTGACGGGGAATAAGATGCAGAAAAACCCTTTGAGCCAGACGCTTGTCAGCCGAAGCTGAATCTTTTTCTCAACGTACCTCAGGTCGAGCGGTCATAGCGCGCGTCGCCCGTCGGAAGCGTATTCAGCGCCTCGGTGACCATGGCAGGCTCCACGCCGGCATGTTCGGCAAAGCCGATCAGCGTTGGCTCATGCGCCGCAACGAAACCAAGTACGCCGGCGAGAAATCCCGGCTCCTGCGCGGCATGGCGGATGCTCGTCGCCTCGATGCCCGTGAGCGCAAGGAAGCGCGGCAACAGCACGGGGTCTGCGGCGACGTAGGACAGCGCGCCGATCGCCAGCGCCTCTGCATCCTGCCTCGACAGTGCCTTTCCCTTCGCCATCTTACGACCGTCCCTTCATCTTCCTGTCCGGCTTGAGTAGTGAAGGGTCGCGTCAGGAGCAAGCCGGGACGGGTGCTGTCACGTTGAGCGGGTGGAGTTTCCGTTTCGTCAATGTTCTTCGGCTAGGCTTGGCTTCAAGCTCGGCGCGATGTGGCTATGGGGCGCGGAAGATGGGCATGACCGCTCCGCTCCGGGAAGATGTGAAATGGCAAAGAAGGTAATGATCGTCGAGGACAACGAGCTCAATATGAAGCTCTTCCGCGACCTGATCGAGGCGAGCGGATACGAGACCGTGCGCACCCGAAACGGGCTCGAAGCGCTGGAACTCGCGCGCACGCACCGCCCTGACCTGATCCTCATGGACATCCAGTTGCCGGAAGTCTCCGGGCTCGAGGTCACCAAGTGGCTGAAGCAGGACGACGACCTGCACACCATTCCGGTCATCGCCGTAACTGCCTTTGCGATGAAGGGTGACGAGGAGCGCATCCGCCAGGGTGGCTGCGAGGCCTACATCTCCAAGCCCATCTCGGTCCCGCGCTTCATCGAGACCATCAAATCCTATCTGGGCGACGCATGATGCACGACCATTCAGTTTCCCGGAGCTGCTGCAGCCGATGACCGCGCGCATTCTCGTCGTCGATGACGTGCCAGCCAATGTGAAGCTGCTGGAAGTGCGGCTGCTCGCCGAATATTTCGAGGTGCTCACCGCATCCAACGGCGAAGACGCGATCGAGACCTGCGAGAACGGCAAGGTGGACGTCGTTCTACTCGATGTCATGATGCCGGGGATGGACGGCTTCGAGGTCTGCCGCCGCCTCAAGGGCGATCCGGCCACGGCCCACATCCCGGTCGTGATGATCACCGCGCTCGACCAAGGCTCGGACCGCATCCGCGGTCTCGAGGCAGGGGCGGACGATTTCCTGACGAAGCCGGTCAACGACTTGCAGCTGATGACGCGGGTGAAAAGCCTCGTGCGGCTGAAGACGCTGACGGACGAACTGCGGCTGCGCGCCGCCACCACCCGGGACATCGGCATCGAGGAACTGCTTTCACGACGGCTGCCAGAGGAGCAGGCGGTGCCGAAGGTGCTGCTGATCGACGAGCGCCCGTCCTCCTGCGATCGCATCGCCCGCCATCTGCGCGACCACGCGGTGCTGGAGGTCGTCAACGATCCGCAGGCCGGCTTCTTCGAAGCCGCCGCAGCGCCCTACGAATGTGTCCTGATCTCGACAGCCTTCTCGAGCTACGACCCGCTGCGGCTCTGCTCGCAGATCCGTTCGCTCGACCGCACGCGATTCCTGCCGATCATTCTCCTGGCCAATGTCGGCGAGGAGGAACGCATCATCCGCGGGCTGGAACTCGGCATAAATGACTACCTCATGCGGCCCGTCGACCCTCACGAACTGATCGCCCGGCTTCGCACCCAGGTGAAGCGGAAGCGCTACAACGATCAGCTGCGCGCCAGCGTCACCGAGACCATCGAGATGGCGGTGATCGACGGCCTGACGGGCCTGCACAACCGGCGCTATCTCGACAGCCATCTGAACACCCTGTTCGACAGGGCGGTGTCGCGCCGGCGGCCGCTGTCGCTGATGATCACCGACCTTGATCGCTTCAAGTCGATCAACGACACCTACGGGCACGACGGCGGCGACGACGTGCTGCGCGAGTTCGCTCGCCGGCTGCGCAAGAACGTCCGCGGCATCGATCTCGCCTGCCGTTTCGGCGGGGAGGAATTCGTGGTGGTCATGCCGGATACGGATGCGATGATCGCCGAGAAGGTCGCCGAGCGCATCCGCGCCGAGATCGAGCGCCATCCGTTTGAGATCGGCAGCAGCGGCCAGTTGCTCAACGTCACCGTCAGCGTCGGCGTGTCCTCGATCCTGCGCGGTGTCGACAGCGTCGAGCAGTTGATGAAGCGCGCCGACCTTGCGCTCTACGAAGCCAAGACAGGCGGCCGCAATCGGGTGGTCGCGAAAGCCGCCTGAACAATGGCCGAAAAGTTCAGTGTGTCTGGGCGCACTAATCTGTGAAACCCCGCCAAGAACCCTGATCCTGAGGAGCTAGCGTGATTCCGCCCGCTTCGGGCCACAATCGGCCCGCTACCGTTTACCTTATTCGGATTGATTCGGGAGGATTGGTTAAGAATTCCTTGATTTTCCACTGTTGCTGAGCGACGATGATCTCAGAGCAGAAGGGGCTGGGACCGCCCCGATACCAGCTGAATCGTCCAGTTACCCCATGATGCTCAGGTCCGCCGCATCTCCTGGGTCCGTGGGGTCGGCCGGTCGGCACTGGCGCATAGTGGCCTCCTCGTACCGCTGCCAGATTGCCGACCGGCCCCCGAATTTTCCCTCTCCATCGTCATCTTAGGGCGGAGCAGCCGCGTAGCGGCGTCGCGGAGACCCCAGGATTTATGCCGTGACTGTCCGGCAGCGCTCCTGCGTGGAAGGAAACGGGCAGCTGCGCGTTGCTTTCCATTCCGTCCTGATCAGCGACGCCAGCGCACAGCCGTTTGGTTCCGGCATGGATCCTCGGGTCAAGCCCGAGGATGACGAATGCATGGGCGGACTTGGCTAGTGGCGAAAGTCGCTACGACTGGCGGAAGAGGCTCGCCTCTCTACGCACTCCCCAGAAACGCGAAAAGCCGCCTTGCGGCGGCTCAACGGCTTCGGTCGCGGATGCGAAGATTACTTTATCTTCGTTTCCTTGAACTCGACGTGCTTCTTCGCAATCGGGTCGTACTTGCGGAACGAGAGCTTCTCGGTCTTGGTACGGCTGTTCTTGCTGGTCACGTAGAAGAAGCCGGTGTCTGCGGTGGACAGCAGCTTGATCTTGATGTTCGCGGCTTTTGCCATCGTTTTCTTCCGTTCGACTGACTGGGTTTGACCGCCTCGAAGGGCGGCGGCCCCGGCGCGGAAATCAGGCCGGACACATAAAGGTCATGGCCGGAATGTCAAGAGCTGCGGGCCCGCCCGAAGATGCGCCAGCAGGCAACGACGATGTAGAAGACGAACATCGACGCCAGCGCCCAGGCGAAACCCTCCTTGCCGAACATGTCCATGCCCAGCCCGATCGCCTGAGGCCCGATCACCATTCCGAGCCCGTAGCACAGAACGAAGGCGGCGTTGGCGTTTGCAAGCTCATGGCCGGACAGACGCGATCCGAGATGCGCCAGTCCGATCGTGTATAGCGCCGCAACAACGCCGCCCCAGACGAACAGCACCGCTGCCAGCAGATGCCAGTTGTGCGCGATGGATGGAAGAAGCAGCATCCCCATCAGGCCGACGATCGCGCAAACGAGCAGAAGATATCGCCTGTCGCCGATGCGGTCGCTGAGCATGCCGATCGGGATCTGCAGCAGCACGTTGCCCAATCCGATCATGGTGAGCAGCAGGGCGGCATCGCCTTCCGAATAGCCGCTCCGGGACCCGTAGACGGGGAAGAGCGCAAAGCCCCCAGTCTCCACGGCGCCGAACACCAGCACCGCGGCGGTCGCGGTCGGGACCAGCCAGATGTAGCGCAGGAAATGTCCCCCTTCGTCGCCGCTGGGGTGCAGCACCGGGCTCTCGCGCCAGGCGGCGGCGACAGGGATCACCGCAACCATAACCAGCACGAAAACTGTTCCGAACGGCGCGAAGCCGCTGCTGCCGATCTGCGAGAACAGCCAGGGGCCGGCCGCAAAGCCGAGCGAGAGCACGGTTGCGTAGATGCCCAAGACGAAGCCGCGTCGGTGCGGCGGGGCGGAGGAGGAAATCCAGAATTCGGAGAGGATGAAGAGGATGGTCAGCGCAATATGCAGCGCCACGCGCAGCGGGAACCACATCCAGAAGGCGGTCGCGAAGTAGAAGCCCATGAAGGCGAGCGCCCCTACGATGATCATGGCGACCATCGTCCAGACCGTGCCGAAACGCATTGCGAGCGGCGTGGCCATGGGGGCGCCTGCGATCGAGGCAAGCCCGGCGACGGCGGTGTTGAGCCCGATCATGCTCGCCGAATGGCCGCGATTCTCGAGAATGATGCTGAGCAGCGGCATGCCGAGCCCAATGGCGATGCCGACCACGCTGATCGAGGCGATTGCTGCCGTCAGCGCCAGCCAGCGGGTGCCGGCGTGTTCACCTTCAATCTTGTTGCTGGCGACAATGTGAGCGTCGTCTGGCATTTGACTCGAACGGCAGCTTCAAAGTTACAGGACGTGGCGCACGAAGCGGCCCCGTACCATTCGGTAGAATGGTATGGGAGCCCCCGGCACGAGCAGGGGATCGGCCGCGAGGCGCTCGCGAAGTTCGCCCAGGATCGTTCGCGTGATCGCCGGTACGTCGGCTTCAATGGCCTCCTCTATAGGCATCCAGGCCAGTTCCTCGAGTTCTTCTGCCGGCCCTCCTTGCGCGAGCTCTACGGCAACGTCGTGGCGCCAGGCGGCCAGGAAGCGGGTGTCGAACCGGCGCACGCGGCCGGGCGGCGTGATCGCACGGGCGACATAGCGCAGCCCGGAGAGCGAAGGCGCCACGCCATGCTCGACGAAACCTCGCCAGCCTGCCTTTGTCGTCTCGAACGAGGTTCTTCGCCCGATCAACAGACCGGCCTCTTCATAGGTCTCGCGAATGGCGGAAAGCGCGATGGCGCGGGCGCGGGCAGGGGTGGTCCGGCCGGCGGAGAGCTTGGCCGCATCCGAGGGGTGCAAGCCTTCGCTGACCGGCACCCGGGCATCGTCGGGGTCGGTGCGCCCGCCGGGAAACACGAATTTTCCAGGCATGAAGGCATGGCGGGCGTGCCGGCGGCCCAGAAGCACGCGCGTCTCGCCGTCTTCCCGGTCCAGCAGAATCAACGTGGCGGCGTCGCGCGGCCGCAATGGCCCCGCGCCTAAGGCGAAATCCTTCGCGTCCGCTCTGTCCACCTCGCTTCTGGTCATCCCGTCCATTCGGGCTTCCTAATCAGGCAATGTGGCAGATGTACCCGTGAATTTCGGTTACCGGTGCTCGATCTCCGGATGCGAATCGAGCGCGTCGGCACGGCCGCTGAATCCGTGCATGTAGAGCGCCCATTGCAGCCCCACCACCGCACCTTTGACGGGGCGCAGCATTGCCACGCAGAGCACGATCGTCAGCGGTATCCAGATCGCCAGGTGCTGCGGCAGTGACAGCGTCGTCGATTGCTCGACGGTCATGGCGGCGGCGACGATGATATGGCCGAGAATCACGACCACCAGATAGGCCGGCAGGTCGTCGGCGCGATGATGATGCATCGCCTCGCCGCAGACTTCGCAATGGTCGACGATCTTGAGGAAGGATCGGAAGAGCCGGCCCTTGCCGCAGTTCGGGCAGCATCCGAGCATTCCGCGCTTCATCGCGGTCCCTAGCGAGCGCGCAGGACGGCCGGAATGGTGCTCGCCGCCGAAAACTTGTTCTTCCATGATCATCTCCTGCGGCGTTGTCCCGGTTTCGGCGACGATCCGCGCTGGCGCCTCTGCGCCACCTTGGCCTTGTGAAACGAACGCCTCGCGCCCGGCAATGGTTTCGGTTCGCTCAGCATCTCGAAGCGCAGCGCGCCCGCGAGCGGCGCCACTTCCACAAGTTTCACCCTGACCTGGTCTGCCAGTTGGTATCCCGTCCCCGACTGCTGGCCCACGAGGGCCCGTCTCGTCTCGTCGAATACATAGTAGTCGTCCCCGAGAGTCGCCACAGGGATAAAACCGTCCGTGCCATACTGCGGCAATTGGACAAATAGTCCCGCATTGGTGACGCCGGAAACGCGGCCGTCGAACTCTCCGTCGATCTGTTCGGCAAGATGCGCCGCGATCAGGCGATCGACCGTCTCGCGCTCGGCGGCCATCGCCCGCCGCTCGGTAGCGGAGATCAGTTCGGAGATGTCGTCGAGCCGCTCCTCTTCAGTCTGCGTGAGGCCGTCCTTGCCGAGTCGCAGCGCCGAAATCAGCGCGCGGTGGACGATCAGGTCCGCATAGCGGCGGATCGGCGAGGTGAAGTGCGCATAGCGGTGCAGGTTCAGGCCGAAATGGCCGAGATTGTCCGGCGAATAGACCGCCTGGCTCTGCGTGCGCAGTACGATCTCGTTGACCAGCGCTTCATGCTCGCTGTCGCGCACGCGGTCCAGGATATTGTTGAAACTGGAGGTCCTGAGGTCCGCGCCGCGCGCTAGAGAGATGCCGATCGACTTCAGGAACTCGCGCAGCGATTCCTGCTTCACCGGCGACGGCGAGTCGTGGACCCGGTACACCAGCTTCTGCCGCTTGGCCTCCAGGGTCTCGGCGGCAGCCACATTGGCCTGGATCATGAACTCTTCGATGAGCTTGTGCGCCTCGAGGCGCTCCGGGACGATGACGCGGTCGACCGTGCCGTCTGGGCGTAGCAGGATCTTGCGCTCCGGCAGATCCAGTTCGAGCGGCTGGCGCTTCTCGCGCCCCCGGTGAAGCACGTCATAGCCTTGCCATAGCGGCTTCAGCACGCTGTCCAGGATGGGAGCCGTCTTTTCGTCGGCAGCGCCGTCAATCGCCGCCTGCGCTTGGCTGTAGGAGAGGCGCGCAACGGAGCGCATCATGATCCGATGGAAGCTGTGGCGCAGCTTCTGCCCCTCGGCCGAGAACACCATGCGCACCGCGAGTGCTGGCCGGTCGACGCCCTCCTTGAGAGAACAGAGATCGTTGGAGATGCGCTCCGGCAGCATCGGAACGACCCGGTCGGGGAAATAGACCGAGTTGCCCCGGTTCAGCGCCTCGCGGTCGAGCGCGCTGCCCGGCCGCACATAGGAGGCAACGTCCGCGATCGCGACGGTGACGACCACGCCGCCCGAATTGCGGGGATCGTCGTCGCGCGCGGCATGGACCGCGTCGTCATGGTCCTTTGCGTCGGCCGGATCGATTGTGACCAGCGGCAGTTCGCGCCAGTCCTCGTGGCCTTCCATGCCTGCCGGCTGTGCGGCTTCGGCTTCGGCGAGCGCCTCGTTCGGGAAGACGTGCGGGATTCCATGCGCATGGATGGCGATCATCGAGACCGCCTTCTCGGAAGTAAGCGATCCGACGACCGACATAACCTTCGCCTGCGGCAGCCCGTAACGGGTGGAGCGTCCCGTCTCGACCTCCACGAGGTCGCCGTCCCGAGCATCGCCCCTGTGCTCTTCCGCGAGTTCGAATTCAGGCTTGTTGCGCTCCACCGGCACCACCCGCAGGCGGCCGCCGGAGAGTTCGCGCAGCACGCCGAGCGCGAGATTGGCGCGCTTCTCGAACACCTTCATGACGCGGCCGGTATAGGCGACGCCGTGTTCGTCCTTGTTTCGGAAGGTCTTCGCCAGGACCCGGTCGCCGACGCCCGGCGCCGGGCCGCGGGCGTTCTTGGCGGTCCGGATCGCCACCACGATCGGAACCTCCGAGCCGTCATTGCCCTCGGTGGGACGGGCGAGCAGCACGCCGTCGGTATCGCGCGAGAAGATGTCGAGGACCGCGACCGGGGGCAGGGCGCCCCTGCGGCTGACGCGCTTCTTCTTGCGCTCCAGCACTCCTTCGTCCTGCAGTTCAGCGAGCGTGTCCTTCAGCCAGATGCGATCTGAGCTCCTCAGGGAGAAGGCGCGTGCGATCTCGCGCTTGCCGCTGTCGGGGTTCTCCTCGATATAGGCGAGCAATTGGTCGCGGGTTGGGCGGTAGTCGCCTGCGGTTCTGGGGTGCGCGCCGGGTCCGTAAGCCGGAGCCTTGCCTCGTTCATCCCTCTCGGAACCCGATCTGCGCGCCAAAGGACGTCATTCCTTCTTCTTTTGCGACGCCGGCTTCTTGGCCTTGGCCGAAGCTGCCTTCGCCTTCGCGGCAGGCTTTCTGGCCGACGCCTTCTTGCCTCCGCCTGTCTTGGCCTCGCGCTCCGCGACCAGGGCGAGCCCTTCCTCGAGCGTGACGGAGGCCGGGTCCTTGCCCTTCGGGATCGTGGCATTGACCTTGCCCCAGTTCACATAAGGGCCGTAGCGGCCGTCGCGGACCGTCACCGCGCCGCCGTCCGGATGGTCCCCGAGCGTCTTCAACGCCGCCGGCGTACCGCCGCGTGCACCTCTACCCTTGGTCTGCTTCTCCGCGATGACGGAGACCGCGCGATTGAGGCCGATCGAGAACACGTCCTCAATACTCTCCAGATTTGCGTAGGTTCCGTCGTGCAGCAGGAACGGACCATAGCGGCCGAGGCCCGCGGAGATCATCTTGCCGCTCTCGGGGTGCTTGCCGACGTCGCGTGGGAGGGAAAGCAGCGCCAGCGCCTTCTCGTGGTCGATCGTGTCGGCGGTCCAGCCCTTGGGCAGGCTCGAGCGCTTGGCCTCCTTGCCTTCGCCCCGCTGCACATACGGGCCGAAGCGACCGTTGCGCAGCGTGATCTCTTCAGCCGTGTAGGGGTCGTTGCCGAGCACCTTCGTGCCGTCTTCCGCGGCACCGGCCTCGCCGTCGCCGTTCGCCTCGCCGAGTTGGCGCGTATAGCCGCATTCGGGATAGTTCGAGCAGCCGATGAAGGCGCCGAACTTGCCAAGCTTGAGCGACAGCGTACCCGATCCGCATTTGGGGCAGGCGCGCGGGCTCGACCCGTCCCCGCGCGGCGGGAAGATCAGCGGCGCAAGCTCCTCGTTCAGCGCGTCCAGCACGTCGCCGACCCGCAGATCCTTGATCTCGTCGATTGCAGCCGAGAAATCGCGCCAGAAATCCCGCAGGACGTCCTTCCACACGAGCTTGCCGTCGGAGATCTCGTCGAGTTTCTCCTCGAGGTCGGCGGTGAAGTCGTACTCGACATATTTGGCGAAGAAGCTTTCCAGGAACGCCGCCAGCAGCCGGCCCTTCGACTGCGGGATCAGCCTGCGCTTGTCGATGGTGACGTAGTCGCGGTCCTCGAGCGTCTTCAGGATGGCCGTGTAGGTGGAAGGACGGCCGATGCCGAGCTCTTCCATCTTCTTGATCAGCGAAGCCTCGGAATAGCGCGGCGGCGGCTCGGTGGAATGCTGGGTCGCCTGGATCGATTTGCGATCGAGTGCCTCGCCGGCGCGGATTTCAGGCAGCCGGCCACCTTCCTCGTCGTCGGTCGCATCCTCGTCCTTCTGGTCGGTATAAGCGGCGATGAAGCCGTCGAAGCGGATCACCGAGCCGACCGCGCGCAAAGTTGCCGTCCGGCTGCCGTTGACCGCCTCGATCTCGACGGTCGTGCGCTCGATCTCCGCAGGTTGCATCTGGCTGGCGATGGCGCGCCTCCAGATCATCTCGTAGAGCCTGAACTGGTCGGCATCGAGATATTGGCGCACCGAAGCCGGCGTGCGCGAGAAGTCCGTCGGGCGGATCGCCTCGTGCGCCTCCTGCGCATTCTTGGCCTTGGTCGAGTAGAAGCGCGGCTTTTCTGGCAGGTAGCGGTCGCCGAATTCCTTGGAGATCGCCGATCGCGCGGCGCTCAGCGCCTCCGGCGCCATCTGCACGCCGTCGGTTCGCATGTAGGTGATCAGGCCGGCCGTCTCGCCGCCGATGTCCAGCCCTTCGTAGAGCCGCTGAGCGACCTGCATGGTTCGGACCGCCGGGAAGCCGAGCCGCGACGAAGCCGCCTGCTGCAAGGTGGAGGTGGTGAAGGGCGGCGCCGGATTGCGCTTGGTGGGCTTGGCGTCGACGGAGAGCGCGCGGAAGCTGGCGCCTTCCAGCATTACCTTGATGTTGTCCGCCATCTCCTTGTTGGCGATGTCGAGCTTCTGCAGTTTCTTGCCTTCGAAGCCCGTCAGCCGCGCCTCGAACGTGTCGGCCCGTGGCGTGCTCAACGTGGCGGCGATCTGCCAGTATTCCTGGCGGACAAAGCGCTCGATCTCGGCTTCGCGGTCGCAGACGAGCCGCAGCGCCACCGACTGGACGCGCCCTGCCGAGCGCGCCCCAGGCAGCTTGCGCCACAGCACCGGCGAAAGCGTGAAGCCGACCAGGTAGTCGAGCGCACGGCGCGCCAGATAGGCCTCCACCAGCGGCGCATCGATCTGACGGGGATTGGCCATCGCGTCGAGGACAGACTGCTTGGTAATGGCGTTGAACACGACGCGGCTGACCGGCTTATCCTTCAGCGCGCGTTTCTGCTGCAGCACCTCCAGGACGTGCCAGGAAATCGCCTCGCCCTCGCGATCCGGGTCGGTCGCCAGGATCAGGCCGTCGGCTTCCTTGACCGCCTTGGCGATTTCGCTGAGCCGCTTGGAGGAGGGGCCGTCGACCTCCCAGGACATGGCGAAGTCTTCATCCGGGCGAACCGATCCGTCCTTGGCCGGCAGATCGCGGACATGGCCGTAGGAGGCCAGCACCTTGTAGTTGCGGCCGAGATACTTGTTGATGGTCTTTGCCTTCGCAGGCGATTCAACGACGACGACGTCCATTGATGTCCATTTGTGCGCTTGGCGAGTGGGGCCGCGGTTAGGCGAAAGCCGTTCGCGGTAGAGTCGGGTCCGTCACATGGCTGTGGAAAGCGGTCAGGTCAAGGGTGGACCCCATCTGGCGTTGAGGTGGCACCTGCTACAACCAAGGGGATAGGCGAGGATTTCTTGCAATCCTAGGTTATTATGATATGAAAACCACGTCTGCCGATTGCATACATTGGTAGGCGAATTTCGCCGGCAGCGTGCACTGGCGCGTCTCCGGCCAGCCTGATCGGGGGACCGATGCCACCTCATGCCGGTCGCACGGAAACGCTGGACTATATCCAGACGATGTTGGGGCAACTTCGCACCATGGCCAGGGCCCAACGCTGCGACATGCTCGCCTACCTGATCGAGATGGCCTATCTGGAGGTGCATGACATCATCCAAGGCGACTCGCCGCTAAGTGTCCGGAAAGAGAAGCGAGACAGCGCCTCCTGAGTGGCGCTCCAGCCGTCCGGCGAGATCGAGTTCAAGAAGGAGCATGAACACCTGCGCCGGGTGCAGGCCGGTGTGGCGGATGATCTCGTCGACCCCGCAGGGAACCGGGCTAAGCGCCTCCAGCATCTTGGCGCGGTCGGAATCGGCAGACGGCGGTGCTTCCGAGAAGTCGGGCGGCTCCTCTGCGGCGAGATTGGTCGGGGCAGGGGTCCGGGCGAGGGGCGCCAACGCTGCCAATATGTCGTCGGGCTCCGTGACGAGTATTGCGCCGTCCTTGAGCAGCCGGTTCGTGCCTTCCGCGCGCGGGTCGAGCGGAGACCCTGGCACGGCGAACACGATTCGCCCCATTTCTCCCGCCAGCCGGGCGCTGATCAGCGAACCGGAGCGGCGCGCCGCCTCGACCACGACGAGGCCGAGCGACATGCCTGCGACGATCCGGTTGCGGCGGGGAAAATCCTGGGCTCGTGGCTCCCAGCCGAATGGCATTTCCGAGACGATCGCGCCGGTCTTCGTGATGCTTTCGCAGAGATTGAGGTTCTCAGGAGGGTAGGGCCGGTCAAGTCCGCCGGCGAACACGCCCACCGTCCCGGTATCGAGACTGCCGTCATGTGCAGCCGTATCGATGCCCCGTGCCAGGCCCGACACGACAGCATAGCCTTCCTTGCCGAGTGCGGTCGCGAGCCTGCGCGCCATCTTCATCCCGGCCAGCGAGGCGTTCCGCGCGCCGACGATCGCGACCGTCGGAAGCGAGAACACCGCAGCATTGCCCTTGACGGCAATAAGCGGCGGAGGAGCCTCCATGCGCCGCAGCAGCGGCGGATAGTCCGCCTCGCCGATCCCGACGAAGCGGGCGCCCGCCCGGGCCGCCGTCTCCATCTCGGCTTGAGCCGCCGCGACCGACGGCACGCGCGGCGCGCGCTGCGAACCCGCATTGCGCAGCAGTTCAGGCAGCCGTTCGATGGCCACCTCCGCCGACCCGAAGCGGTTGATCAGATCGCGGAACGTGGCGGGCCCGACGTTCGGAGTGCGGATCAGTCTCAGCCATGCGAGCCGCTGCCGTTCGGACAGGCGCGGCCCGGCTTCGCTCATCCCTTGGACCCTATCCTGGACTCTGTCCCGGCGAGCAGCCGCGCAATGTTGGCGCGGTGCTTGATCCAGGCGATCACCGACATAACGACAAGGACCGCCGCGATCTCAGTGCTTCCCGTGGCCCACAGGAACACGGGTACGGCGATCGTCGCTACCAGCGCGGACAGGGACGAATAGCGTGTGAGAAGGGCGACGACGATCCAGACGCCGGCGAACACCAGTGCCGCCTGCCAGGCAAGCCCGAGCAGGACGCCGATGTAGGTCGCCACGCCCTTGCCGCCCTTGAAACCCAGCCAGACCGGGAAGATGTGGCCGATGAAGGCAGCGAAGCCGGCCGCCATGCCGGCCTCGAGGCCGAACCGGCCGGCGATCAGGGCCGCTGCGGTGCCCTTCAATGCGTCGAGCAGCAGCGTGAGAGCGGCGAGGCTCTTCCTGCCTGTCCGCAAGACGTTGGTGGCGCCGATATTGCCCGAGCCGATGTTGCGCACGTCACCCAGGCCGGCGGCGCGCGTGATCAGCAGGCCGAAGGGAATCGACCCCAGCAGATATCCGAACGCCAGCGCGGCGATGATGTTGAGCGTCATGACCCCTCGGCTCGTTGGCCGGCCCCGCCGGACTATGCCTGAAAAACCGTCCTGCCGGCAACCAGCGTACGCTTCACCCGGCCCTGCAAGCGCGCACCTTCGAAGCAGGTGTTCTTCGAGCGCGACAGAATCTCGTCCTCGCGCACGATCCAGGGCTCGTCGAGATCGACCACCGCGAGATCGGCAGGGGCGCCCGGCCGCAGGGTGCCGCCGGGGAGCCCGAACCGTTTGGCCGGTGCCGTGGAGAGCGCCTCGATCAGCCGCATCAGCGGAACGTCGCCGTTGTGGTGGAGCCTGAGCGCGGCGGCAAGCAGCGTCTCCAGGCCGATTGCGCCGTCGGCGGCGTCGGCGAAGGGCAGGCGCTTGGTGTCCACGTCCTGCGGGTCGTGCGAGGAGACGATGAGGTCGATCGTGCCGTCGCGCAGAGCCTCGACCATCGCCAGCCGGTCCTCCTCGGAGCGCAGCGGCGGCGAAAGACGGAAGAAGGTGCGGTACTCGCCGATGTCGTTCTCATTGAGCGACAGGTTGTTGATCGAGACGCCGGCGGTCACGTCCGCACCGCCCGACTTGGCGCGAGCCACCGCTGCGGCGGAGAGCGCCGTCGAGATCTTGGCGGCGTGATAGCGGCTGCCGGTCAGCCGGGCGAGCGAGAGGTCGCGCTCGAGCGGGATCAGTTCGGCTTCGCGTGGAATCCCCGGTAGGCCGAGCCAACTGGCGAACAGGCCTTCGTTCATCACGCCGCCGGCCGCGAGGTCTGCGTCGAGCGTCTCGTGCGCGACCACCGCACCGAAGTCGCGCGCGTAGGTTAGGGCGCGGCGCATCACCAGCGAGCTTGCGATCGACCGCCGTCCATCGGTGAAGGCGACCGCGCCGGCTTCGCGCAGCAGGCCGAACTCCGTCATCTCGCGCCCCTCCAGCGCTTTGGTGATCGCGGCAGCCGGATAGACGTTCACGGCGGCGGTCTCCCGCGCGGTGCGCAGCACGAATTCGACCAGCGCGATGTCGTCAATAACCGGGTCCGTATCCGGCATCATGATGAAGGAGGTCACGCCGCCCGCAACTGCGGCGCGGCTGGCCGAAGCGATCGTCTCGCGGTGTTCTGCGCCCGGTTCACCGACGAACACCCTGGCATCCACGAGGCCAGGCGTGATCGCCATTCCCGTGCAGTCCACGACCTCCGCTCCGCCGGGCGTGCCCTGGTTCAGCGCCGAAGCGCCCGCCGCTGCGATGCGCCCGTCCTGGACGACGACGCTGCCAATTTCATCGAGATTGCGCGAGGGGTCGACGATGCGGGCGTTGGTGAAGACGGTGGTGCTCATGCTGCCGCCCCCTCCGGGTTGCGGCGCGGGTCGAGCAGCGCCTCCATCACCGCCATGCGGACCGCGACGCCCATCTCCACCTGTTCCTGGATCACGCTCTGCGGCCCGTCGGCGATGCCTGAAGCTATCTCCACGCCGCGGTTCATCGGCCCGGGATGCATCACCAGCGCGTCCTCCTTGGCCTCCTTCAGTTTCTCGGCGTCGAGCCCGTAGTAGCGGAAGTACTCGCGCGTCGACGGTACGAAGGCGCCAGCCATGCGCTCGCGCTGCAGGCGCAGCATCATCACCACGTCGGCGCCCCGCAGAGCGTCCCGCATCGTCGGGCACACCTCGACCGACATGCGCTCGATGCCGGACGGCAGCAGCGTGGAAGGCGCCGCCACCCGGACGAACGCGCCCATGGCGTTGAGAAGCAGGATGTTGGAGCGCGCCACCCGTGAGTGCAGAATGTCGCCGCAGATCGCCACAGTCAGCCCGGCTAGGCGACCCTTGGCGCGGCGGATGGTGAGCGCGTCGAGCAGGGCCTGGGTCGGATGCTCGTGCGCGCCGTCGCCGGCATTGACGACCGAGCAGCCGACCTTTTGCGCGAGCAGGGCGGCCGCGCCGGCCGAGGCATGCCGGATGATCAGGATGTCCGGCCGCATCGCGTTGAGGGTGATGGCTGTGTCAATCAGCGTCTCGCCCTTCTTCACCGAGGAGGAGGCGACGCTCATGTTCATGACGTCGGCGCCGAGCCTTTTTCCGGCGAGCTCGAACGAGGATTGGGTGCGGGTGGACGCCTCGTAGAAGAGGTTGATCTGCGTGCGCCCGCGCAGCGTCGAGGTCTTCTTCTCGTTGCGCCGCGAGATGGCGACCGCCGCGTCGGCGCGGTCGAGGAGCAACGCGATGTCGAAAGGAGAAAGATCGCGAATGCCGAGCAGATGGCGGTGGGGTAAAAGTGGCTGAGCGTCGGTCATCTCAAGCGGCTGCTATAGGCCCCCAGCCCTGCTGCCGCAAGAAGAGCGACGGCTTCTTCCCCATGGTTCGCGGCCTCCTCGCGGGCAACCGGGAATCGAATTGCCCAATCGCCGCAGAGTTCCATTTTCATCGCGCATGCCGCTATGCTTCGGCTATAAGCTGTCGTGAGCGTCGCGGGTCGAGCGGCGCGTTGGCGGGAGCGGGAATTCCGACGTGACGCACGAGGTTACAAATCAGCCGCCGCCGCTGACCGGCACCAACGCCTGGCGCGGCGATCCGCTGCTGGTGCAGATCGGCGAGGAGTTTTCCGAGCCCGTCCGCAAGGAACTCGACGCCCACGGCCGCTTCGTTCTGAGCCAGGAGGCTCAGGACCTCGCCCGCCTCGCCAACACCGAGACGCCGAAGCTCAGGACCCATGATCGCCAGGGCCGGCGCATCGACCTAGTCGAGTATCATCCGGCCTATCACGCGCTGATGCGCCGCGGCGTCGCCAACGGGCTCCATTCCTCGATCTGGGAGAACAGCCCGCAGGAGGCCGGCCGCCGGCATCAGGTTCGCGCCGCGCGCTTCTACCTGACGGCCGAACTCGAAGCCGGGCACCTTTGCCCGCTGACGATGACCAGCGCCTCGCTCGCGGCGCTGATGGCCAACACGAAGCTCTTCCGCGAATGGGCGCCGCGCATTACCTCGCGCAAATACGACCAGTCCCAAAAACCGCCCGTTCAGAAATCCGGCCTCACGCTCGGCATGGGCATGACCGAGAAGCAGGGCGGAACCGACGTTCGCGCCAACACCACGCGGGCCGAGCGGGCAGGAGGCGGCTTCTACCGCATCACCGGCCACAAATGGTTCATGTCGGCGCCGATGTCGGACGCCTTCCTCGTACTCGCGGTGGCGGGGGAGGGGCTCACCTGCTTCCTCGTGCCGCGCATTCTGGGCGACGGCACCGGCAACGGTTTCCGGTTCCAGCGGCTGAAGGACAAGCTCGGCAACCGCTCGAACGCCTCCTCGGAGGTCGAGTTCGAGGCCTCGATCGGCGAGCCGGTCGGCGATCTCGGGGCGGGCATCCGCACCATCATGGACATGGTGACGCTGACGCGGCTGGACTGCGCGGTTGCCTCCGCGGCGCTCATGCGCGCTGGGCTTGCTGAAGCCGTACACCATTGCCGTCACCGCCAGGTGTTCGGCTCCAGCCTGATCGAGAAGCCGCTGATGCAGCGGGTACTCGCGGACATGGCGCTGGACGTGGCCGGAGCGACGGCGCTCGCATTCCGCCTCGCCCGTTCCTTCGACGAAGCCGCTAATAGTCGTGCGGAAGCTGCCTTCGCCCGCGTGATGACCCCGGTGGTGAAATACTGGGTGTGTAAGGTGGCGCCCACGCTGCTCGCCGAGGCGATGGAGTGCATGGGTGGCAACGGCTACGTTGAGGAGGGGCCGCTCGCCAGATACTATCGCGAAGCCCCGGTCAACGCGATCTGGGAAGGGTCCGGCAACGTGATGGCGCTCGACGTGCTTCGCGTACTCAGCAAGGGGCCGGCGCTGTTCGACGATGTGCTCGAGCTTCTTTCACGTGACCTCGGCGCAAGCGGCGCGGGTACGGCCAGCGTGCTGCGGGCTGCCATGCAGGTCGCAAGCTCCGACGAGGGCTCCGCCCGAGTGCTCACCGAGCAGCTGGCGCTGTCGGCCGCGGCCGCCGAACTGCGGCGCCTGGGTGCAGGCCGCATAGCGGATGCATTCGTCGAGACGCGGCTCGCCGGGCAGTGGCGCTCGACCTATGGCATCCTCGCCCCGCGCCACGACCCGGTGCTGATCCTGGACACGCTCTACCCAGCTGCTTGAGCGCAGCAGCTGAAGCTGCCGGTCTCTGAGATGTCCGGCAGGACAGGGCCGAAAGAACACCACGGCCCCGCTAACTCAGCCTTTTCCCCTCGCCATCGAACCAGTGCATTTTTTCGGGCGCGATCGTGACGGCAAGGCGGGCTCCGGGCTCGACCGTAGTCCGACCGGACGCGCGCAGGATGAGGCGGTTGTCGGCGTGACGGCAATAGAGGAAGCTCTCGGCGCCGACTGGTTCGACACCCTCCACCTCGGCGGCAAGCGATAGCTGGGATTGCTCACTGTGGTCGGAGAAGGTGCCGTCCTCCGGCCGGAAGCCAAGCGTCGCCGCACCGGCCGGAGCGGCGCTCGTGATGGAGGAGGGCAGGGCCGCCACGGGCAGCAGGTTCATCGGAGGCGCGCCGATGAAGCTCGCCACAAAGGTGGTTTCCGGTCTCTCATAGACGTCCAGCGGCGCGCCGATCTGCTCCACCACGCCCGCATTCATGACAACAAGCACGTCGGCCAGCGTCATCGCCTCGAGCTGGTCATGCGTGACGTAGACGCTGGTGACGCCGAGCGCGCGCTGCAGGTTCTTGATCTCGACGCGCATCTGCCCGCGCAGTTTTGCGTCGAGATTTGAAAGCGGCTCGTCGAAGAGGAAGACTTTTGGGTTGCGCACGATCGCCCGACCCATCGCGACGCGCTGGCGCTGGCCGCCGGAAAGTTCGCGCGGCTGCCTTTTTAAGAGATGGTCGAGTTCCAGCGTTTTGGCGGTCGCGCGCACGCGACGGTCGATCTCGTCCCGCGGCGTACCGCGGTTGCGTAAGCCGTAGGCCATGTTGTCGTAGACGCTCATGTGCGGATAGAGCGCGTAGTTCTGGAATACCATGGCAATGTCGCGCTCGGCCGGCCCGATCGCGTTCACGACCTTGCCTTCGATGGCGATGGCGCCGTCCGTGATCGCCTCCAGGCCTGCTATCATGCGCAGCAGGGTGGATTTTCCGCAGCCGGACGGGCCGACGAGCACGCAGAGTGCCTTGTCGTGAATGGCGATCGATACGCCTTTCACCGCCTCGACGCCGCTCGGATAGGTCTTGCGCACGTCCTTCAGATCGACAGTGGCCATTATCTATGTCCGTTATTCGTGGGTGATGGGTCGTCGGTCGCGAACGCGCAGGCGGCGAGGGCACGACCGACGACCCACGAAAAACGACCGACGCGCATCACTTCTCCGTCTCGATCAGTCCGCGCACGAACCAGCGCTGCATCAGCACCACCACCAGGATCGGCGGAAGGATCGCCAGGATCGCGGTCACCATCACCAGATGCCACTCCGTGTCAGCATCGGCGAAGGAGATCATCTTCCTCAGGGCGATGACGATCGTGTTCATGTCATTGCGGTTGGTGACGAGCAGCGGCCACAGATACTGCGTCCAGCCGTAGATGAAGAGGATGACGAACAGCGCCGCGATGTTGGTGCGCGACAGCGGCAACAGGATATCCTTGAAAAACTTCCACGGGCCGGCGCCGTCGACGCGCGCCGCTTCGACCAACTCCCCCGGAATCGTAAGGAAAAACTGACGGAACAGCAGCGTCGCCGTGGCCGAGGCGATCAGCGGCACGATCAAGCCGGCATAGGTGTCGATCAGGCCGAGATCGACCATCACCTTGTAGGTCGGCAGGATGCGGACCTCGACCGGCAGCATCAGAGTGATGAAGATCAGCCAGAAGAAGGTCATCCGCAGCGGGAACCGGTAGAAGACGATCGCATAGGCCGAAAGGATCGAGATCACGATCTTTCCGAGGGCGATTCCGAGCGCCGTCACCGTCGAGTTGAAGAGCAGGGTGCCGACGCCGACCCCGCCTATGCGCCCGATCCCGCCGAACAGCGCCTCCGAATAGTTCGCCACCGCCTCGCTGCCCGGGACCAGCGGCAGCGGCGGCCGCAGGATCGTCTGCAGCGTGTGGGTGGAGGCAACGAAGGTGTAGTAGATTGGGAACGCGACGATCACGACGCCGAGGATCAGCACGGCGTGCGCCAGATAGATACCTGCAGCCGACTGCCCGATCATCAGCTTGTCATGTCCGCTTGCGGGCGGAAGCATCGACGGCTCAGCCATAATGCACCTTCCTCTCGACATAGCGGAACTGCACCGCGGTGAGCGCGATCACGATGACCATCAGGATCACCGACTGGGCGGCCGAATCGCCGAGGATAAGGTTGACGAAGCCGTCGTTGTAGACCTTGTAGACCAGCGTCTCCGTAGCCTTACCCGGCCCGCCGCCGGTGACGGCGTGGATGATGCCGAAGGTGTCGAAGAAGGCATAGACGGTATTGACCACCAGCAGGAAGAAGGTGGTCGGCGCGAGCAGGGGGAACACGATCGTCCAGAAGCGTTTGGTCTCGCCGGCGCCGTCAATGGCCGCAGCTTCGATCAGCGTTTTCGGGATCGCCTGCAGCCCGGCGACGAAGAACAGGAAGTTGTAGCTGATCTGCTTCCAGGCTGCCGCCGCCACGACAAGCACCATCGCCTGCGTGCCGTTGAGGAGCGGGTCCCAGGCAATTCCCGCGGCACGCAGCAGGTAGGCGAGGCTGCCGATAGACGGGTTGAACAGGAACAGCCAGAGCATGCCGGCGATCGCCGGCGCCACCGCATAAGGCCAGATCAGCAGCGTGCGATAGAGCCCGCGACTGCGCACGACCTTGTCGGCCATGACGGCGAGCAGCAGCGCCACGCTCATGGCAACCGCCGCGGTGGAGACCGAGAATATGGCCGTGACCTTGAGCGAATTCAGATAATTGGGGTCCGCCAGCACCTTCCTGAAGTTGGCGAACCAGACGAAGCTGCTCTTCAGGCCGAACGGGTCTTCCCGCAGCATCGACTGATAGAGCGCCTGGCTGGCGGGCCAGTAGAAGAAGATCGCCGTGATCGCGAGCTGCGGCGCGACCAGCAGGTAGGGCAGGATCTTGTTCGGGAAGACAACGCGGGGTGTCATGACGGACTCCGCGCTAACCTCCCCCTTGAGGGGAGGTCGGCGGGCACAGCCCGCGGGGAGGGGTCGCTTCTCAAATGCATTGCCTCCGTTGCTTCGGCCAAACCGCGCCGGAGCGCGGCCGCACGTATCCCCTCTGGCCGCTGCGCGGCCATCTCCCCCTCAAGGGGGGGAGAAGTCACCAGCGCAGCTCAGTTGCTGGCTTCCTTGATCGCCGCGTTGCCGCGCTGGACCGCGTTGTCGAGTGCCTGCTGGGCGGTCTGGTCGCCCGCCAGCATCTTCTCGTACTCCTCGTTCATGATGTCGCGGACCTGTGGCAGGTTGGGCAGTCGCACGCCCTTGGAGTTCTCGGTGGGCGCCTTGCCGAGCATCTGCTTGATCGGGATCTCGCGCGCCGGGTTCTTCTCATAGAAGCCGTCGGCCTTGGTCTTCTCATAGGCCGCGAGCGTCACCGGAAGGTAGCCGGACACCTGATGCAGGCGCGCCTGAATGTCGGTCTGGGAGAGGAAGTTGAAGAAGGCCGCGACGCCCTTGTACTCCTCGTCCGATTTGCCGGCGAATACCCAGAGCGATGCGCCGCCGGGGATCGTGTTCTGCGGCTCGGTGTCATAGGGCAGCATGCCGGTGCCGTAGTTCATGCCGGACTTCACGACGTCGCCGAGGCCGCCTGAGGATTCGGTGAAGATGCCGCACTCGCCGGCGAGGAAGATCTGCTTGGCCTCCGAAGTGCGGCCGCCATACTTGAACGTGCCGTCCTTGGCGAGATCCGCGAGCTCCTGGAAGTGCTTCACGAAGGGCTCGGAATTGATCGTGAGCTCGACATTGGGTCCCGCGATGCCGTTCTCCTGGGTGCCCCACTGGTAGTTGTTCCAGGCGGCGAAGTTCTCGGTATGGATCCATGTCAGCCAGGTGGAGGTGAAGCCGCATGGCGCGGCACCTGACGACTTGATCTTTTTGGCGGCGTCCCAGACCTCGTTCCAGGTCTTCGGCGGGTTGTCCGCGTCGAGGCCGGCCTTCTGGAAGATGTCCTTGTTGTAGTAGAGGATTGGCGAGGAGGAGTTGTAGGGGAACGACAGCATGGTGCCGTCCGGCTTGGAATAGTAGGAAACGATGCCTGGCAAGTACTGGCTCTTGTCGAACGGCTGGCCGCCAAGTTCGAGCACCTCCGCGACCGGGTTGATCGCGCCTTCGGCGGCCATCATGGTGCCGGTCCCGGCGTCGAAGACCTGCATGATGTGCGGCGGCTGCTTGGCGCGGAATGCGGCGATGCCGGCGTTCAGGGTCTCAGGATAGGTGCCTTTGAAAACGGGTACGACCTTGTAGTCGCTCTGGCTCTCGTTGAACTCCTTCGAGAGTTGCTCCACGACCTCGTTGTTGGCGCCTGTCATGGCGTGCCACCAGGAAATCTCTGTGACGGCAAAAGATGAGGACGTCGTAAGAAGCGTGAAGGCGAGGCCGTAAGCGGCCGGCAACGCATGAATTTTCATGTTTCACTCCCGTTCTCGTGGGCGATTGAGGTTGGCATCGCGCCGTAAGTATCGGCTAAACTTGTTAGATCGACAACGGGTGTTCGACGGGCGGCGCTGTCCACAGTTGTCAGGACTTGCCGGACCGGCGGATCATCGCGACGGGTCACCCTGCCGGCCAAAATTCTTACCTTACGAAACTCGTTAACCTTAACAAATGGTTTACGTTGCACGCGCCGCCCTGCCGCTCCAATTTGGCCGGAACGGAGGCGCGATGTCGCGGATACTCACACTGTTCCTGTTGCTGCACTGGGCGGCTGTGTTCTCGCTGCTTGCCGGTCTTGCTCTGTTTGGAGACGAGGGCGGCTTGAGCAGCGGTTTCAGCTTCTTCGGTGCGATCTTATCCGGCGCCGACCATCTGCTAGCAGGGTTCCCGGCTTTGAAGGCGGCGGTGGCATTCGGCTTCGCCATCTGCGCCGTTCTGTTCTGGTGGTCGCTTGTCACGGCCTTACTGGGCAGCGCAGCCGTTGCGGACGAGGTGCTTCGGTTGGCGTTTGCAGGGGCCTGCTGTCTGATGACGGTGATGCTCATCATCGGCTCGCTCAAGGCTCCGTCCGGTGTATTTGGCGCCATGGCGGCGCATTTCGCGGCCCTGATCGCCTCGTTCGCCGCGATCGGGACGGGACAGAAACTCGGCGAGCGCCGCTCCGCGAAGGCAGCGCGTGTTAGGGGCCATGACGCGTCGCAGACAGCGAGGCTCTATCGCTTCGTGGCCAGCTTCGACGGCGGACGGAGCGCGGAACGCTGATGCGTATCATTCTCGCACTGTGGGCGGCACCGCTCCTGGCCTTCTGGGGCTGGTTCGGGCTTTCCTACTACGACATGAATTTCGGCTACGTCCTGCTGACGCGGGAGGCGCACGAACTCATCTTCCAGCTTTATGGGGAGATCCTCGGGATCGATCCGGTTACGATCCCCTCGCTGGTTGCCAAGGCCTGCGTCTTCGACACCTTCATCCTTCTCGGCATTTGGGCCTTCCGCCGTCGGCGCAATCTGCGCGCATGGCTGGCGCGCAATGAAGTCCGCTCTCGCTTCGCGCTTCGCCGGGCCCGCTACTCGGGTGAACCCGTTCCAGGGTCGACGCCCAGCCGGTGAAGCCGGTCCAAGACGCCCTGCAGGATGAAGGCCGCGGCGGCTGAATCGATCATCGTCTTGCGGCGCGCCCTGGAAAAATCCATCTCGATGAGCGTCCGCTCGGCCGCGACGGTGGACAGTCTCTCGTCCCAGAAGGCGAAGGGCAGCGGCGTCAGCTTCTCGATATTGCGGACGAAAGCGCGGGTGGACTGGACGCGCGGTCCCTCGCTGCCGTCCATGTTCACCGGCAGGCCGACGACGACAGCCGCCACGTCCTCGGACAATAGCAGTTTCAGCAGCGTCTCGGCGTCGGCGGTGAACTTCTTGCGTATGATGACCGGCCGAGGATGAGCGAAGGAGAGGCCTCGGTCCGAGACCGCCACACCGATCGTCTTCTCGCCGAGGTCTAGGCCGGCGAGCACCCGGCCGCCGGCAAGAAGGCCCGGAAGCTCCTCGATGGAAACGACAGTCAAAACAGGCCTCACCTTTCTGTAGTATTGCTCTTGCCGTGCCGCGTTCTATCCTTGGGCCGCACTAAGATCGAGGCGACAAGGCAATGAAACTCACCTGGTACGGCCATTCGGCGTTCCGCGTCGAGAGCGGAAACGCAAGGATCCTGATCGACCCCTTCCTCACCGGCAACCCGTCCTGGTCCGGCGGCTGTGAAGGCCCGGCCGAGGGTATAACCCACGTGCTTCTCACGCACGGCCACAGCGACCACATCGGCGACTCGGCCGCCATCCTGAAGAAGACCGGCGCCATGCTGGTCGCCAGCTTCGAGGTCTGCATGTACCTCGTCGGCCAGGGCGTCAGCGGCGAAAAGATCAACCCCGGCAACACCGGGGGCACCGTCGACTGCGGCGGGTTCACTACCACCTTCGTTCGGGCGGACCATTCCTCGTCATTCGGGAACGATGACGGCTCGAACACCTATCTGGGCAACCCGCTCGGGCTGGTGCTGCATTTCCCCGATGGCCGCTCGCTCTACCACATGGGCGACACGGACATCTTCGGCGACATGGCGCTGATCAACGAGTTGCACCAGCCGGAGATCGGCATCGTGCCGATCGGAGATCGCTTCACCATGGGTGGCGCGGTGGCGGCGCTGGCCTGCCGGCGCTTCTTCAACTTCAAGAAGGTGATCCCCTGTCACTACGCCAGCTTCGGTCTCGTCGACCAGACCGCCGACAAGTTCGTGACTGGCCTGGAGGGGAGCGGCCTCGACGTGGTCATTCCGAAGATCGGAGAAGCCGAGGACATCTGAGCACAGTCTCTGAGGCCGCAGTAACGGGGGCGCGCAGAATCGAACGGGAGAGGGCCTGCCATGTTGGTGCGTGCTGCAGTTGCTTCTGCCATGTTGATGATGGTCGCGCCCGTGGCCGCGGCGGACCTCCCCAAAGGGGTCTATCTCAGGTCGCAGGATCTCTGCGCGCAGGCTCGCAAAGAATCGCTGCAGGCGGTGATCGAGGCCGGCAATGCGATGCTGTCCGCCCGCGGCATCGACGCGATCGAATACAATTGCGAATTCGTGCAGGTGACGCGGGCCTCGCGCATCCCGACCTGGCTCGTGGATGCCGTATGCGAAGAGCCGGACTACATTTGGCCGGACGTGCTGACGGTCACGGAACGTATGGCTGGTCAGCTCGATGTCGTCTCGGTGAAGCTGGATGAGCCGGAATCCGGCGCCATCGACAATGGTGGCACATTTTTCCTCTGTGAAGGCCTGACCGCCCCGTAGCGTGACTGCCTCGGCACTGAACGCTTGCGAACGGCGTTTGCATACAGATGTTAAGGCCTTCGCGCTTGGAGGCCGGTCGGCGACCGTTGCGCCAGCGGCGCGGCGCCGCTATAGCGGCCTCGGCCCTCCCGAAACTCCGCCGAGGCAAGAATGTCCGTCGATCTAGCAACAGTAAAACGCGTCGCGCGGCTCGCCCGCATCGCCGTGACCGACGAGGACGCCGAGCGCATGACCGGTGAGCTCAATGCGATACTTGGCTTCGTCGAGCAACTGAACGAAGTCGACGTCGCGGGCGTCGAGCCCATGACCTCGGTGACGCCGATGGCGATGAAGAAGCGGCAGGACGTCGTCACCGACGGCGGCAAGGCGGCGGACATCGTCGCCAATGCCCCGGCTTCGGCCGAGAACTTCTTCCTGGTGCCGAAGGTGGTGGAGTAGGGTCCATGGCGATCGAGATCGCCGTCGAAAGCCCGCTGCAGGACGAGGTGCGAGCGCTTATCGGCGAGTTGAATGCCGCCTTGCTGGAACTCACGCCGCCCGAATACTGCTTCCACATGACCGTGGAGGAGATGGCGGAGCCGGCCACCACGGTGTTCATCGCCCGCGACAATGGTACCGCGATCGCCTGCGGGGCCCTGAAGCGGCACGTCGGCGGCCTCGGCGAGGTGAAGCGCATGTACACGCGGCCCTCGCACCGTGGCCGCGGGATCGGCATCGAGATCGTGGGGCAGGTCGAGCGGCTCGCCCGCGAGGAGGGCCTGACCCGGCTTGTGCTGGAGACCGGCGATCGCCACCCCGCGGCCTGGGCCGTGTACGATAAGGCGGGCTTCAGGCGTTGCGGCCCGGTGCTCGACTATCCGGATTCCACCTATTCGGTCTTCTACGAGAAGGCCCTGAGCGAGTGACCATGACCGACCTGACCAGACTGACGATCGCCGACGCGCGCGACAAGCTGCGGGGCAAGGAGATCACCGCGGGCGAACTGACCGAGTCCTATCTGGCCGCGATCCACGCCGCCAACGATACGCTCAATGCCTATGTCACCGTGACCCCGGACAGGGCCCGGGAGATGGCCAAGGCCTCGGATGCCAGGCTCGCGCGCGGGGAGAGCGGTGCGCTTGAGGGCATTCCGCTCGGCATCAAGGATCTCTTCGCCACCGAGGGCGTCCACACCCAGGCCTGCAGCCACATCCTCGACGGCTTCAAGCCGCGCTACGAGTCCACCGTCACGGCCAACCTGTGGGCCGACGGCGCTGTCATGCTGGGCAAGCTCAACATGGACGAGTTCGCCATGGGCTCGTCGAATGAGTCATCCTACTATGGCCCGGTCGTGAATCCCTGGCGCCGTTCGCGCGAGGAGCCGAGCTTGATGCCGTCCACCCATATGGGCGAGGGCGGTTTTGTCCACTCCGGCGGCGGCGTCACGCAGGCGCGCACGCTGGACAACATGCGCCTGGTGCCAGGCGGATCGTCCGGCGGCTCGGCGGCTGCGGTCTCTGCGTTCCTCTGCGCCGGCGCCACCGCGACCGACACCGGCGGCTCGATCCGCCAACCCGCCGCCTTCACCGGCACTGTGGGCATCAAGCCGACCTATGGCCGCGTGTCGCGCTGGGGCATCGTCGCCTTCGCCTCCTCGCTCGATCAGGCCGGACCGATCGCGCGCGACGTCCGCGATGCCGCGATCCTGCTCAAGTCGATGGCGTCGGTTGACGACAAGGATACGACTTCGGTCGATCGCCCCGTGCCCGACTACGAGGCCGCGCTCGGGCGTTCGGTCAAGGGCATGAAGGTCGGCATTCCCCGGGAATACCGCGTCGAGGGCATGCCGGAGGAGATCGAGGCGCTCTGGCAAAAGGGTATCGCCTGGCTCAAGGATGCCGGCGCCGAGATCGTCGACATCTCGCTGCCGCACACCAAATACGCCCTGCCGGCCTATTACATCGTCGCCCCGGCCGAGGCCTCCTCGAACCTCGCGCGCTATGACGGCGTGCGCTACGGCCTTCGGGTGCCGGGGCGCGACATCGTCGAGATGTACGAGAAGAGCCGCGCCGAGGGTTTTGGCCGCGAGGTGAAGCGCCGCATCATGATCGGCACCTATGTGCTCTCGGCCGGCTACTACGACGCCTACTATCTGCAGGCTCAGAAGGTCCGGACGCTGATCAAGCGCGATTTCGAGAACGTCTTCGACAGTGGCGTCGACGTGATCCTCACCCCGGCGACGCCGTCCGCCGCCTTCGGCATCGCCGACGAGGACATGGCCGCCGATCCGGTGAAGATGTACCTGAACGACATCTTCACCGTGACGGTGAACATGGCGGGGCTGCCCGGCATCGCCGTTCCCGCCGGCCTGGATGGGCACGGCCTGCCGCTCGGCCTGCAACTCATCGGCCGCCCCTTCGACGAGGAGACGCTTTTCCAGACGGCGCACGTCATCGAGCAGGCGGCTGGCCGCTTCGAACCGGAGAAGTGGTGGTAGAAACTAGAGCGCGGCGCTGGCGACCCCCTGCCCCTTGTGGGGAGGGATACAGGGTGAAGGTCTTCGAGGGTTTCTCGAAACGCGTCTTCCCGCCGTTATTCATCACCACTAGGTCCGCAATTTACCGCCACCCTCTATCCCTCCTCACAAGGGGGAGGGAGTGGCGAGCGCCGCACTCGACACTCCAAGGTGGCTTGCCGCCAAGCGGTTTAACAGGCCGGGAATCTGCTACACACCTTAGCCTTGGCTCAAGGCGCGGACCCGCATGTTCTTCTACGTGTCAAAAATCTTCTGGTTCTTCATCCAGCCGCTGAACCTCTCCATCTTCCTGCTCCTAGCCGGGCTGGTCGCTGCAGCGTTGCGCCGCAAACGGCTGACCATCGCCACCATGGCGGCCGCCTTCCTCATTCTCGGCTCGGCGACGTGGACATCGCTCGGTCAGAGCCTCCTTGAGCCGCTGGAGGATCGTATCTCCAGGCCGGATCCCGCGCCGGAGAAGGTCGACGGCATCGTCGTGCTCGGCGGCGGGCTGGAAGGTGCGATCAACCTCGTGCGCGGCGGTTACGAACTGAATGCCGCCGGCGACCGGTTCATCGAGACTGCCGTGCTGGCGCGGCGCTACCCGCAGGCGCGTGTCGTGGTCAGTGGCGGATCCGGCTCGCTGCTGCTGGAAGGTGAGGGCGACGCCGCTACAGCGCTGCGCCTGCTGACGGCGCTGGGTGTCGACCAGAGCCGGCTGGTCCTGGAGAACGAGTCGCGCAACACTTACGAGAACGCCCTGTTCTCCAAGAGGATGGTCTCGCCGGATCCGGGCCAGACATGGCTTCTCGTCACCTCGGCCTTCCACATGCCCCGGTCGATGGCCCTCTTCCGCAAGGCCGGCTTTGACGTGGTGCCCTGGCCGGTCGACTACCGCACGACGGGCCGCGAAAGCCTCTTCTTCGGCGACAACGCGATCGACTCCCTCCAGGCGACCACGCTGGCGATCCGCGAATGGATCGGGCTGTTTGCCTACTGGATCTCAGGGCGGATTGAGACGCCGTTTCCGGAGTAGGGGGCAATAGGAAGTCGGCAGTCGGGAAATGAAGGAATAAGTCATTGAGTTCGGCCGAGCGCAAGCTCGCCCTGCCGACTGCCGACTGCCGACTGCCGACTGCCGACTGCCTAGTCCCCTATTCCCCTACTCCCCTCACTCAGCGCCACCAGCCTCGCCTCCGAGAAGAACTGGCGACGCACCAGCACCGCCAGAAGCAGGGATGTGGTGAGCGCAAACACCAGCGGGTTGATGAACCAGCCGAGATAGCCGATCGAGAAGAAGATGCCGCGCAGCCCGGAATTGAAGTGCGATCCTGCCAGCATGTTCATGCGCGCAGCGCGGTCGGCCGCCGCCCAAATTTCCTTCGGCTCGTAGCCCGGGTCGCTGGCCATCGGGACCGCGCCGATCAGGATCGAGCAGTAATTGAACAGGCGGTACGACCAGCCGAACTTGAAGAAAGAGTAGGCGAGGATGGCGATTAGGCCGAACACCTTGATCTCGTAGGCCTGTCGCGAATACGGCCCTGCATAGGGCATGTCGGCCACGATCTGCGCCACCTGGGCCGACGCATTCAGCAGCGCGAAGCAGCCGCCGAGTGCAATCAGAGAACTTGAGGCAAAGAAGGCGGTGCCCTGCTGCAGGCCGACCATGATCCCTGTGTCGATCATGCGTAGTTCCCGCCTTGCCATGCCGCGCATCCAGGCGGCGCGCTGGGCGTTCATCGCCTGGCTGAGCGACACGCGGCTCACCAGCCGGCCCGATGCGGCAAGCCCGTGCACCAGCCAGGCGGCCAGGAAGTAGGCGAGCGCGGCGAAGTCCGTCGGCGAAAGAATCAGCGAATCGAGCATCGTCGAAAGCCTAGCGTCGACCCGGCGTGTAGCAAATGTGCAGCATCAGCCTGTTTTCGGCAGCGAGCGAGGAGCCGACACAAAGCCGCCTCACCAGCTAAGAATCAATTTATGCAGAACTCCATAGAACCCATTGGTTTAGTGGAAGTTCTCTCCGATCACGGCAAAGGTGCGCGGGGCGTCTGCCACTTTGTTGCCACTTTCGTCGTTGCCAAGGCGCACCCGGCGGCATATTCATCGCCTCACCGTGATCCGGCTGCAACAGCGCGAACAGCGCTCCGGATCCGTATTCACAGGGTGATCATGGACGAACCAATTCAGAAGTCCTGCTGGGGCGTAACCGCCAAGGCAGTTCTCGGCTTCGCAGGCATTCTCCTTCTGACCTGGCTGATTGGCGGCGGGGAGACCGCCGCGGTTCTTGTCGCAGGCTGATCCGGGCCACGGTAGGGCAATCGTAAAAGGCGCGGGCGACCGCGCCTTTTGCTTTGTCAGCATGTCGCGCCCGGAAGAGCCGACTTCGCGGCCGGTCTAGCGGCAGCACCCTGAAATGCCGATATGATGAGAGGCAGTCGCGACTCGTGGTCTAAGGGCGTCGCGTCAGGGTAGGAGCGTTTGGTGTTTCTCTCGGTTTTCGACCTCTTCAAGATCGGCATCGGGCCTTCGAGTTCCCACACGATGGGGCCGATGACAGCTGCCCGCCGCTTCCTGGACGAGCTTGCCGGCAACGACTGGCCCCGCCCGGCCGGAACGAAGGTAGGTCGCGTCGGCGCCAGCCTTCATGGCTCGCTCGCCTATACCGGCATCGGCCATGGCTCGGACAGGGCGGTCATCCTCGGCCTGGCCGGCGAGATCCCGACTACCGTTGACCCCGACAAGGCCGACGCTCAGATCGAGGCGATCAGGGCGGCAAAGCGGGTCACCCCGCCCGGCCACCCCGGTTATCTGTTCGATCCCGACAAGAACCTCGTGCTCGACCGCAAGACGCCCCTGCCGGGGCATGCCAACGGCATGACCTTCTATGCCTATGACGTCGACGATCATCTAATCTTGCGCCGGGTCTATTACTCGGTCGGCGGCGGCTTCGTCGTTTCCGAGGAGGAGTTGCAGCGCTCGAAGGGCGCGGCCAGGAAACCCGGCGCGACAGTGCCCTTCCCCTTCGCCAAGGCCGAAGAGATGCTCGCGATGGCGGCCAAGAGCGGGCTGTCGATCGCCGAGATGAAGCGCGCCAACGAGGAGACGCAGATGTCGCGCGCCGAACTGGACGCCGGCCTGGACGCGATCTGGGCCGCGATGCGCGGCTGCATCGAGCGCGGGCTCAGCCAGGAGGGCATCATGCCGGGCGGCCTGAAAGTGCGCCGCCGCGCCAAGATGCTGCACCAGAAGCTCGATGAGGAGTGGCGGCAGAACCGTCCCAACCCGCTTCTCGCCAATGACTGGCTGTCCGTCTATGCCATGGCGGTCAACGAGGAGAATGCCGCGGGCGGCCGCGTCGTCACGGCCCCCACCAACGGTGCCGCCGGCGTGGTTCCGGCCGTCATGCGCTACTGGCTGCACTTCCACCCAGAAGCGGACCAGCCGAGCATCCGCGACTTCCTACTGACTGCGGCCGCGGTCGGCGGCATCATCAAGACCAATGCGTCGATCTCGGGCGCCGAGGTCGGCTGCCAGGGGGAGGTGGGCTCCGCATCCGCTATGGCCGCTGCCGGCCTGGCTGCCGTCATGGGCGGCACCCCGGCACAAGTCGAGAACGCCGCCGAGATCGCGCTCGAGCATCATCTCGGCATGACCTGCGATCCTGTCGGCGGCCTGGTCCAGGTGCCCTGCATCGAGCGTAACGCGCTGGGCGCCGTCAAGGCGGTCACCGCCGCCTCGCTGGCGGTCAAGGGCGACGGCACGCATTTCGTGCCGCTGGACGCCGCGATCGAGACGATGCGCCAGACCGGCCTCGACATGAACGAGCGCTACAAGGAGACCAGCCTCGGCGGTCTCGCCGTTAACGTGGTGGAGTGCTGAGCCTCAAGCCTCGTCGAGCACGAAGGTGACTTTCATGTCGACGCGGAATTCCGACACCTTTCCGCCGTCGACCTTGCCGACGATTTCCTTCACCCAGACTTGCCGCACGTTCTTCAGCGTGGCCGAGGCACGCTCGACGCCGTGCGCAATCGCCTCCTCGATGGTCGGACCCGAGGCGGTGATCTCGGTGTTCTTGGCAACTGTCATGGATTCCTCCTGCCTCTTGCGCCATGGCGCGCTGGTCCGAACGCACGGCGGCCCCTTTGTTTCCGGTATTTTGGAAAGTTGATCTCTTCCGAACAAGGCCGAAATGGGCGCGATGCGGGCCAGGAAGGCTGGAGACCTAGACCACGGACAATTGAAGCGGATCCCGCTCCTCGTCCTGTGGAGAACCGCCTCTGCCGTTGACCGTGCCGATGGGCGCGCTAAACCTTCGCCCGATGCCGCTCAATCTCATAAAGCTCTGCGTCGGCTGCGACAGCGTCGAGGATCTGGAAGAGTGGATCGCCTTCCGTCTCGATGAGCGTCGCCGCGCCGGCGAGCCTGCCGAACAGTTTCACACCACCCGCATGGTGCCCACCCGCTCGGCGGAGATCCTTGATGGAGGCTCACTCTACTGGGTCATCAAGGCGCAGGTGCAGTGCCGCCAGCGCATTCTCGACATCCGGCCCTTCACCGATGGCGAGGGCATAGGTCGCTGCCATATGATCCTTGACCCGACTGTGATCCGCACTGAGTGGCAGCCGCGCAGGGCCTTCCAGGGCTGGCGCTACCTCACCCCAGCCGATGCACCGGCGGATCTTGGGCGGGCCGGCGCGGCGCTGCTCGAGATGCCGCCGCAACTCAGGCAGGAACTGGCGGAACTCGGGCTCCTCTAGACCGGCATCGCCATCGCTAGACGGCCCAGATTGGGTCTCTGCGTATAGAAGCCACGGGCCACGGCAGGTGAGGGGCGGTGCGACTTCCCGACGCCACCATGGGAACCCTTGCATCCGCCTTTTTGCCGACACATCTTGTTCTCATGTCCAGGGAGGATACCGCTGCGGCAGTGCCGGTCGAGCGCCCGATTTCTCGGGAGTCCGACGCAATGCGCAGCCGGCTTCTCCCGCACTCCATCTTCCGGAGGACACGCCTTTGATCGAGAACGTGCCGGGCGGTGCGCCGCCATGACCTACGTGATGGGCGGCCTCGGCCTTGTCATCGGCCTTGCCTTGCTGATGGTCGTGTTCGTGAAGACGGATCCGGCCAAGCTCGCGCGCAGCCTGCGCTTCGCCGGTCCCATGCTCTTGGGTGCGGCTGGGCTTGCAATGTTGCTGGTCGGCCGGGCGGGGCTGGGCGGTCTTCTGCTGTCGGCCGCACTGGGCTGGTACGGTGCTTCGCGCCTTCATTCCGCCGCCGGACCGAAGTCGCCGGGCAAGCGTTCCAACGTCCGCACCGCTGCGCTGGAGATGGAACTGGACCATGAAACCGGCGCTCTGGAAGGCCTTGTTCTTGCCGGGCGGCATGAACAGCGCGTGCTTGGCACCATGAGCTTGCGTGAACTCCGCGAGGTCCATGAGGACCTACGCCACGATGCGGAAAGCCGCCAGCTACTTGAGACGTATCTTGACGGCCGTTTTCCCATCTGGCGTGACCACGCGAAGCCTGGTCATCGCAAAGGGAAGCGAGTTGCGCCAAGCACGGGCGCCATGACTCAGCAGGAGGCCTACAAGATCCTTGGTCTTGAAGCGGGGGCCACCCCTGCGGATATCCGCCAGGCGCATCGCCGCCTGATGCAGCGCCTGCACCCCGACCTCGGTGGAACCTCTTTCCTCGCCGCGCGGATCAACGAAGCCAAGGACGTCCTTCTCGCCAAACACCACTGATCTCCCGATACGAGGCACACAGTCGGAATGCGCTGAAGCCGCTCAGTTCTGGACGGCGTAGCAGGTTATGTTCTTCTTCTTGAGCCGGTCGCAGGTCTTCCAGGCCGCCGTCTTGGACGAGAACCCGGCAAATCGCACCCGGTGGTAGGTAACGCCGTCCTTCTGGAAGGGAACGGTATACCCGGATGCGGACGAAAGAATGGACGACGCCCTCTGGGTGGTCGCCGCCAGCTTCGCCGTGGCTTCCGCCTTGCTCGGCGACGACGCCACCTGGATCACCCAGCCCGACGGCTCGACGGACGCGGTCTTCAACTGATCGAGGGCGACGGACGGGCGAGGGGCGGGGTCGGCGAAGGCCTGCTCGATCCGCATCGTCGCTGTCTCGACCTGCGGCCCGGCTTCTTCGGTGCGTTCCACGATGTCCGCGACTTCCTGATCCTGATCCTCGTCGTCACGGGCGCTGGGCGTCGGCACATTATGCGTCGGCAGGATCGCCTTTGCTGTCTGCGTGAGCGAGGGACCGGTCGCCGAGGCGACAAGCGGCCCGCCCTTGCGCGGGCTCGCCTTCGGCAGGTACTGAGCGATCAGTTCGGCCATGTGCTTGTCGCGGCTTGCCCCGCTGGCGCCACCCATCACAACCCCCACGATGCGCCGGTTGCCGTCATCGACCGACGAGACCAGGTTGAAGCCCGAGGCGCGAATGTAGCCGGTCTTGATGCCGTCGACGCCCTTGATGCGTCCGAGCAGGCGGTTGTGGTTGGCGATCTGCTGCTTGCCGTATTTGAACGAGCGGGTCGAGAAATAGGGATAGTACTCCGGGAAATGCTCGCGCAGCGCGAGACCCAGCGTCGCCATGTCGCGGGCGGTGGTGAACTGGCCAGTATCCGGCAGCCCGTGCGGGTTGCGGAACACCGTATTCTCCATGCCGAGCGCGCGGGCCTTGGCGGTCATCATGCGGGCGAACTTCGCTTCGGAGCCGCCGAGCAGTTCCGCCAAAGCCATGGCTGAATCGTTGGCGGAGCGCGTGATCAGCGAGTAGATGGCGGTCTCGACCGTGATGGAGCCCCCGGCGCGCACGCCGAGCTTCGTCGGGGCCTGCGCCGCGGCCTGGGCCGAGAACGGAACGGGCGTGTTCTTCGTGATCTGCCCACCCTTCAGCGCCTCGAAGGTGAGATAGAGCGTCATCATCTTGGTGAGCGACGCCGGATAGCGCCGGGCGCCGGCGTTTGCGGAGAACAGGACCTTGCCCGTATTGGCGTCAACCACGATCGCTGCATAGCGCGAGTTTGCGGCGGCCTCACTTGCGATCATGCTCATCGAGAGGGCGAGCAGCGCGGCGAGAGTTCTGGTGGCGAGGAAGGCTCGGAAGAAGCGGACGTAGGTCGCCTGACGCACTGCTGACACCCTTTGAGTTTTCATTGACTCGGCGAGGCGGCAAAGGTCCGGCCTCGACCGTGCACACTAAGGGCGCCGTCGTTACCAAGAGGTTTATGGTAACCAGATCGTTCAGGATTTCGGGGCGGCTTTAGACAATTTTTATTGGTCCTGGCCCCGGGCGAGAGCCTGCGTCGAATGAGCCGGCTCACTTGACGGTTTGTGCATTGCACATCAAATAGGCGGATAGCCGATTACCATTCACCGGGAGGATCCCCCATGACCCCCATGTTCGATGGTGCCAACATGTTCGGCAAGGAGTTCGTAGACACGAGCGTGAAGAGCTTCGCCTCCCTTTCCCAGGCAGCGCAGGCGATCGTCGCCGAGACGAGCGACTATACCCGACGATCGTACGAAGCTGGCGCCGCCACCCTCGAGCAACTCGCTGCGGCGAGGTCGCTCGAAACGGCGTTCGAGATCCAGACCGACTATGCCAGGAAGGCCTATGAGGGCTTTGTCGCGGAGTCTGCCAAGCTGAGCAGCCTCTACGCCGATATGGCCAAGGAGGCGTATAAGCCATTCGAGTCGATGGTCGCCAAGCCGAAGTAGGCGAACTTCTCCAGTTCTGATCCGTTCGCAGCCCGGCTGGTCAGCAGCCGGGCTTTTCGTTGCTTGGTTGATCAATCGTAGGTGAGGGTGCGATGCGCGTCCGCTTCCATATTGTCAGCCCGAAAGAAGGGCTTAAAATCGCGTCGGCGAGACCTACATGTGACCGGCGGGGAATGCCCGTGAAAGGAAAGGAACAGTGGTTGAAAGGCGGGGCAGCGAAAGGGCGGCAGTCAGTGACGATGCAGGGCGGCGACTCGGATCGGCAGGGACCGGGACGGGGCACTGCGGTAATAACGCGGACCAAGCCACGCACCAAGAAGCCGAGCCTCTACCGTGTTCTGATCCTCAATGACGACTACACCCCGATGGAATTTGTGATCCATATTCTGGAGCGTTTTTTCCAGAAGGATCGGGAAACCGCCACACGCATTATGCTGCATGTCCATAACCACGGCGTTGGAGAATGCGGGGTCTATACATTCGAAGTGGCGGAGACGAAGGTGGCTCAGGTCATGGACTTCGCCCGTCAGAACCAACATCCGCTGCAATGCGTGATGGAGAAGAAGTGAGGTCTTAATGCCGGCTTTCTCACCAGGGCTCGAAAAGGCGCTGCACCAGGCGCTGACTTTCGCCAACGAGCGGCACCACGAGTACGCAACCCTCGAGCACCTGCTCCTGGCGCTCATCGACGACGCCGAAGCGGGGGCGGTCATGCGTGCCTGCAACGTCGACCTCGAAGAGCTCCGCCGCACGGTTCTCAACTACATCGACACCGAGCTCGACAATCTCGTCACTGGCTACGACGAGGATTCCAAGCCGACGGCCGGCTTCCAGCGCGTCATCCAGCGCGCCGTGATCCACGTCCAATCCTCCGGGCGCGACGAAGTGTCCGGCGCCAACGTTCTTGTCGCGATCTTCGCCGAGCGCGAAAGCCATGCCGCCTATTTCCTGCAGGAACAGCAGATGACCCGCTACGACGCGGTCAACTACATCTCGCACGGCATCGCCAAGCGTCCCGGCGCCGGCGAAAGCCGTACGCCGCGCGGCACTGAGGAGGATCAGTCCGGCTCGCAGGCCGGCAACGATGCGGAGGAGAGCGGCGGCAAGAAGAAGCAGCAGGACGCTCTGACCGCCTACTGCATCGATCTCAACAAGAAGGCCCGCTCGGGCAAGATCGACCCGCTGATCGGCCGAGCCGACGAGATCAACCGCACCATCCAGATCCTGTGCCGGCGCTCCAAGAACAACCCGCTCTATGTGGGCGATCCGGGCGTGGGCAAGACTGCCATTGCGGAAGGCCTGGCCAAGCGCATCGTCGAAGGTTCGGTGCCGAAGGTGCTGGCCGGCGCGACTATCTTCGCGCTCGACATGGGCACGCTGCTCGCCGGTACCCGCTATCGCGGTGACTTCGAGGAGCGGCTGAAGCAGGTGGTCAAGGAACTCGAGGAGTTCCCCGGCGCCATCCTGTTTATTGACGAGATCCATACCGTCATCGGCGCCGGTGCGACATCCGGCGGCGCCATGGATGCGTCTAACCTGCTGAAGCCCGCGCTCTCTTCCGGCGCGATCCGCTGCATCGGCTCGACCACCTACAAGGAGTTCCGCCAGTTCTTCGAGAAAGACCGGGCGCTCGTTCGTCGTTTCCAGAAAATCGATGTGAAGGAGCCGTCGATCGAGGACACGATCGAGATCATGAAGGGCCTGAAGCCCTATTATGAGGACTTCCACCAGGTGAAGTACACCAACGACGCCCTCAAGGCGGCGGTGGAACTGTCAGCCCGCTACATCAGCGACCGCAAGTTGCCCGACAAGGCAATCGACGTGATCGACGAGACGGGCGCCTCGCAGATGCTGCTGCCCGAGGCCAAGCGCAAGAAGACGATCTCCGTCAAGGAGATCGAGGTGACCATCGCCACCATGGCGCGCATCCCGCCGAAGACGGTCTCGGCCGACGACGAGCAGGTGCTGGCAAACCTCGACGCCGAGCTGCGGCGCGTCGTCTACGGTCAGGACACCGCGATCTCGGCGCTAGCCTCGGCGATCAAGCTGGCGCGGGCGGGCCTGCGCGAGCCCGAGAAGCCGATCGGCTGCTACCTGTTCTCCGGCCCGACCGGCGTCGGCAAGACCGAGGTGGCCAAGCAGCTTGCCGCGTCGCTCGGGGTCGAACTGCTGCGCTTCGACATGTCTGAGTACATGGAGCGCCATACCGTGAGCCGCCTGATCGGCGCGCCGCCCGGCTATGTCGGCTTCGACCAGGGCGGCCTGCTCACCGACGGCGTCGACCAGCATCCGCACTGCGTGCTCCTCCTCGACGAGGTCGAGAAGGCGCACCCGGATCTGTTCAACATCCTGCTGCAGGTCATGGACCACGGCAAGCTGACCGACCACAACGGCAAGCAGATCGACTTCCGCAACGTCATCCTGATCATGACGACCAACGCGGGTGCGTCGGACATGGCGAAGTCGGCGATCGGCTTCGGTTCGTCGAAGCGCGAGGGCGACGACATGGAGGCGATCAACCGGCTGTTCACGCCGGAGTTCCGCAACCGTCTCGACGCGATCATCCCTTTCGGCTCGCTGCCGGTGCCGGTAATCCATCAGGTGGTGCAGAAGTTCGTCATGCAGTTGGAGGCGCAGCTTGCCGACCGCGGCGTGACCTTCGACCTGCAGCCGGAGGCCATCGCCTGGCTGGCCGAGAAGGGTTACGACGAGCGCATGGGCGCGCGTCCGCTTGCCCGAGTCATCCAGGAGCACATCAAGAAGCCGTTGGCGGACGAGGTGCTCTTCGGCAAGCTCAAGAAGGGCGGAACGGTTCGCGTCAGCGTCGAGACCAGGGAGACCGGCGAGAAGGGCCTCAAACTGGAGGCCTTGGCCGACGAAGCTCCCGTCAAGCCGAAGAAGGAAGACCCGACCAAGGCTTCCACGCGGAAATCTCCTCGCAAGAGTGCTCCGAAAGCGGCGAAGCCGAAACTGCTTCCGCCCGCCAAGGATGCAGGCAAGCGCAGCCTCGTCCCGCAGCTTCCGCGCAAGGGCTGAGGACATCCAAGAAATGAAAAAGGCCGGCTCATCGAGCCGGCCTTTTTCATTTGGTTTGACAAGGTCACTCCCGCTCCAGCCTGGCGAAAGAGACCATGCGCGTTCTCCCAAAGCGCATCGGCACGTCGAGGGAGCGGACGTCGCCGAGCTTGTAGCCGGCTTCGAGAAGCAGATCCGCCACATTCCCCTTGGGGGTCTTGTCATCGAGCCATATCAGGACGGCCGGACCCTCGATCTGTTCGATGAAGTGCGGCACCTCGTCCGTCAGCAACGTCAAATCCGGATCGAGCAGGCGGAAATTCCCGATCCAGGATTGGTCCGATACCACAGTTCGGACATCGGCGGCGCTTTGGATCTCCTGGTAGAGTGCCGGATAGTCGAGCCGTCCGCTGCGGCCCAGGCCCATTCCGCCGGCCAGATGGATGTACCAGAGCACCGGCATCGCTCCGATCGCGCATGCGACCCCCGCTATCATCACAACTTTCCGAACCTGCGCTCCGCCCTTCTGCATGCCGTCGGTCCAGACGGCCATCGCGACAGGCATCATGAGCAGCACGGGAAGCATCCAGCGCTCGCGCAGGGTGGTCACCTCGGCCGCAAGTACCAGAATGAGGGCAAAAAGCGCTCCGAAGCCGACCGTGCGCCACAGCAAGCGGTCGCCGCCGGTCGCCGCATGTCGCCAATCCCGCGGTGCCGTCCGTGCCGCCAGCGCTCCAATGGCCAATACAACAGCCGGAAGGGCCAGGAAGCTCAGGCAGGCCCTCATGAATTCCAGGAAACTCACTGCCGCGCCTGGCAGTGCTGAATCCGCGGCCTGCATGTCGAACTTGTTGGTGCGCGCCAGCAGGGCGTCGAGGTTTTCGATGTTCCAGATGAGGGTCGGCATCATCGCTGCCAGCGCGACCGCCAGCGACACCGCGAACCATTTGGTCAGGAGAACCTGTCTCGCGTCGCGCAGGGAAAGAGCCGCCGCCAAAAGCCCGGCGATGAACAGCGCGCAGTTGTATTTCGCCAGGATGGCCGCGGCGGCCGCGAGGCCGAAGACGACATATGAGATTGGCTTGGGCTGCTTGATCAGGTTGACCATCGCCCAGAACGACAATGCGGTGAATGCGATGGCGGCGAGAGTATGCGAGAGCCCGGACTGCGCCCCCCAGAAGACCTGCTGAATCACCATGAGCGACAGCAGGCCGGCGCTGGCTGCAGATTGGCTATAGCCGAGCAGGCGGAGTGCGGCGTAGACCGATGCTGCCGCCACGATCAGCATCGCATACTTCACGGCCTTGAGCGTGAAGACGTTCGTGCCGCCGACCTGTGCGGCGAGCCAGGTTATCCAATTGTAGACCGGCGGCTGGGAGCCCCCATATCCGGCTTGGAGATGCGGCAGGTAGATCAACTGCTCGGCGTCATCGATACCGACGCCGGCTCCAGACACGTAAGCGATGAGAGCGAGGCTGACGGCCTGGAACAGGAAGTAGAGCACGGCGAGCGCCGGCGCCGCATCCAGCGGCCCAAGCTTCGCGTTGCCGAGCCAATCAGTGAACCGATCTACAACTGTCACGGGTGCGTCCGGGTGGCGTTAGGTTGCCGGCGGTGCTAGCACGTTTGTAGTTAGGGAGCATAGTTGCCGTAGTCGGCGAGTTGCTCAGCGCGTCGGCCGCCGCGAGGCGGGTTGCATTTCCTGCGATCTGCCCCTATATGCCGCGCCATTCCACACACGGACTTTGGTGCCTGCCCGGGAGAAATCCGGCTGACACCCCCGGTGGCGAGACTGATCGCCTGCGTCCGTGGAGGCAAACCGGAAAGGAAGTTAGAATGGCACTGCCCGATTTCAGCATGCGCCAGCTTTTGGAAGCTGGTGTTCACTTCGGCCACCAGACCCACCGCTGGAACCCGAAGATGGCGCCCTACATCTTTGGCGCCCGTAACAACGTCCACATCATCGACCTGTCGCAGACGGTTCCGCTGCTGCATCAGGCGCTGAAGCAGGTTTCCGACGTCGTGTCGCGCGGCGGCCGTCTGCTGTTCGTCGGCACCAAGCGTCAGGCCTCCGACATCGTGGCGGACGCTGCACAGCGTTCGGCCCAGTACTACGTCAACTCCCGCTGGCTCGGCGGCATGCTCACCAACTGGAAGACGATCTCGAACTCGATCCAGCGCCTGCGCAAGCTCGACGACCTGCTCGCCGGCGAAGGCGGCCAGGGCTTCACCAAGAAGGAACTGCTCAACCTGCAGCGCGAGCGCGAGAAGCTCGACAAGGCTCTGGGCGGCATCAAGGACATGGGCTCGACCCCCGATCTGATGTTCGTGATCGACACCAACAAGGAGGCGATTGCCATCCTCGAAGCCAAGCGCCTCGGCATCCCGGTCGTGGCGATCATCGACTCCAACTGCGATCCAGACCTGATCGACTACCCGATCCCCGGCAATGACGACGCGGCCCGCGCCATCCAGCTCTATTGCGACCTGATCGCGAAGGCGGCCGTCGACGGCATCGCCCGCCAGCAGGGTGCACTGGGCATGGACATCGGCGCTTCCGAGGAAGCCCCGGTCGAGCCGGCTCTCGAAGAGGCTCCGGCACCCGCCGAGGATCAGCCGCAGGCCTGAGCTGCAACAGGTCCTTCATAGGGGCCGCATATACCTTGATGGCACGCATGTCGTGCCGGCGTCAGGCGCATCGTCGATGATCCGATGGTGCGCCCGCGTGTTTTGAGACGAAGAGGCAAAGATGAGCATTTCTGCTGCACAGGTTAAAGAGCTCCGCGAGATGACCGGCGCGGGCATGATGGATTGCAAGGCCGCTCTGGCCGAGACCAATGGCGACCTCGAGGCTGCGGTCGACTGGCTGCGCGCCAAGGGCATCTCCAAGGCGGACAAGAAGGCTGGCCGAACCGCTGCCGAGGGCCTGATCGGCGTCGCCGGCGCCGCGACCAGCGCGGTCGTCGTCGAGGTCAACTCCGAGACCGATTTCGTGGCGCGCAACGAGGCCTTCCAGGAACTCGTCCGCAACGTCGCGAAGGTCGCGCTCGAGGTGGGTGGCGAGACCGAGGCGGTCGCCAACGCGAAGTACCCGGGCTCCGACAAGAGCGTCACGGATGCGATCAAGGACGCCGTCGGCACCATCGGCGAGAACATGGCGTTCCGCCGCTCCAAGGCTCTGTCGGTCGGCGCCGGCGCGGTTGCCACCTATGTGCACAACGCGGTTACCGACAACCTCGGCAAGCTCGGCGTCCTCGTTGCCATCGAGACTACTGGCAATGCTGATGCCGCCCGTTCCTTCGCACGCCAGGTGGCCATGCACGTCGCTGCCACCAATCCGCTCGCGCTGACCCCCGAGGAGGTCGATCCGGCCGTCGTCGCTCGTGAAAGGGCGATCTTCGTCGAGCAGGCCCGTGAGTCGGGCAAGCCGGACAACGTCATCGAGAAGATGGTCGAAGGCCGGCTGCGCAAGTTCTACGAGGAGTCCGTGCTTCTGAAGCAGGCCTTCGTGATCAATCCGGACCTGACGGTCGACGCCGCCCTGAAGGCCGCCGAGAAGGATATCGGCGCTCCGGCTAAGATCACCGGCTTCGTCCGCTTCGCTCTGGGTGAAGGCATCCAGAAGGAAGAGAGCGACTTCGCCGCGGAAGTCGCTGCTGCCGTTAAGAAGTAGGTTTCTCTACATCTTTAGTGAATCGACAGGGCGTCGCGTGACATCGCGGCGCCCTTCGTGTATCGCCATGCCGCCTGCGCTCGCCTGCTCCGGCAGCGCTGACATTCCGGCGACGGCGGCCGGCCTTGCAGTAAGCGAACGAGGATCTTCATGACGGCCAAGCCCCGATACCGACGTGTCGTTCTCAAGGCTTCCGGCGAAGCGCTGATGGGTGAACAGCATTTCGGCATCGACGTCTCGGTCGTCGACCGCATCGCATCCGACATCGCCGAAGCGCGCGAACTCGGCGTCGAGGTCGGGGTCGTGATCGGCGGTGGCAATATCTTCCGCGGCGTCGCGGTGGCGTCCAAGGGGGGCGACCGCGTCACCGGAGACCACATGGGCATGCTGGCGACCGTGATCAATTCGCTGGCGCTCCGGAACTCGCTGGTCAAGATCGGCGTCGACGCCGTGGTGCTGTCGGCGATCGCCATGCCTGAGCTGTGCGAGAGCTTCTCGCAGCGACAGGCCACTGCCTACATGAATGCGGGCAAGGTGGTCATCTTTGCCGGCGGCACCGGCAATCCCTTCTTCACCACCGATTCGGCGGCGGCGTTGCGCGCCGCCGAGATCGGAGCCGACGCTCTGTTCAAGGGTACACAGGTCGATGGCGTCTATTCCGCCGATCCGAAGAAGGATCCGGGCGCCGTTCGCTACGAGCACATCACGCATGCCGAGGTGATCCAAAAAGGGCTCGCCATCATGGATACCGCCGCGATTGCGCTTGCGCGCGAAAACCACATACCGATAATTGTATATTCGATCCACGAAAAGGGCGGTTTTGGTGAGATCCTCAAAGGCGGCGGCCATTGTACGATCGTTGCCGATTGAAGCAGCCTTTCTCCAGTTGGATCAAGGAGTAGAATGATGACCGAGGGTGTGAATTTCACCGATATCCAGCGCCGCATGGATGGCGCCATCGCGGCCTTCAAGAGCGACCTCGCGTCTCTGCGGACCGGCCGCGCTTCTGCCAACTTGCTCGATCCTATCGTGGTCAACGCCTATGGCGGCGCGATGCCGATCAACCAGGTGGCGACGGTCTCCGTGCCTGAGGCGCGAATGATTTCGGTCTCGGTCTGGGACAAGTCGCTGGTTTCGGCCGTCGACCGCGCCATCCGCGAGTCCAACCTGGGCTTCAATCCGATCACCGAGGGCACCACGCTGCGCATCCCTCTGCCGGAGCTCAACGAGCAGCGCCGCAAGGAATTGGTCAAGAAGGCGCATGAATATGCCGAGAACGCCCGCGTGGCCGTTCGGCATGTGCGTCGCGACGGCATGGACAACCTCAAGAAAGCGGAGAAGGACCACCTCATCAGCGAGGACGACCACCGCAAGCAGTCGGAGCGCGTCCAGAAGATGACCGACGACACCATCTCGAACATCGACAGCCTGCTTTCGAGCAAGGAAGCCGAGATCATGCAGGTCTGATCGGAGGTCAGAAGGCGCTCCGATGTCCACCCCCGCGCATGTCGCGATTATAATGGACGGCAATGGCCGCTGGGCGAAGGCGAGGGGCCTTCCCCGCGTTGCCGGCCACAAGGCGGGCGTCGAGGCGTTGCGCCAGGCGGTACGTGCGGCTGGCGGCCTCGGCATCGACTGGGTCACCGTCTATGCCTTCTCTTCCGAGAACTGGTCGCGCCCTCAATCCGAGGTCAGCGACTTGATGGGCCTGCTGAAGCTGTTCATTCGCCGCGATCTCGCTGAACTGCATCGCTCAGGCGTCAAGGTCCGGGTGATCGGCGAGCGCGAAGGCCTTCAGCCCGATATCCGGGCTCTTCTCGAAGAGGCCGAGTCCCTGACAAAGGACAATCGTAAACTTAACCTCAATATCGCCTTCAACTATGGAGGCCGGGACGAGATCGCGCGCGCGGTCCGCCGGATCGCCACTGATGTGGCCGAGGGCCGCTTGGCGATTTCGGCGATCACGGAGCGGACTGTCGCCGACGCCTTGGATACCGCCAAAATTCCTGACCCGGATCTGGTGATCCGCACCAGCGGCGAAATGCGCCTCTCGAACTTCCTCCTGTGGCAGTCCGCCTATAGCGAACTGGTGTTCCTGCCCTGCTACTGGCCGGACTTCACATCTGCGCATTTCGAAGAGGCGCTTCGCCAGTTCCGGGCGCGAGAACGGCGGTTTGGCCGAGTGGAACGCGATGTCGTCTCAAGCAGCGCCTGAGCGGATGAGCAACTTTCAACTTCGGTTGATCTCCGGCGTTGTCATGGCGACTGCCGTGCTCGTCCTCACCTGGCTCGGCGGCTTGCCCTTCCGGCTGTTTTCGGCCGCGATGGCTCTCGGCATCTTCTACGAGTGGTCGCGCATGTCTCGAGGAGGACACCAGGATGTGCAGACGAGAGATAGCCTCGGCTTCCTGCCGGGGCTCTTCATGCTGGTCGTTGCTGCGGCTGTTGTGGTCGGCGCCCCAGTTCTGGGGACGCTCGCCCTGATCGTGATTCTGACGGCTGTGCTCGGGATTCTCTCTGCCGTTCGGACGGGCGACCAGTGGGAGACGGCCGGATTCGTCTACGCTTCCCTGTCCGGTCTCTCACTCGCGCTGCTGCGTGGCGACGATAGCGCTGGCCTCCTGGCGATTGTTTTCCTTTTCACGGTCGTCTGGTCGACTGACATTCTGGCCTATTTCGTCGGCAAGGCGCTCGGCGGGCCGAAGCTTGCACCCTCCATCTCCCCCGGCAAGACCCGAAGTGGCGCGCTCGGCGGCCTCGTCTCCGCCGTTTTGGCAGCGCTCCTGTTCGGCCATTTGGCCGGTCACTCGAGCCTGCTGGTGCTCGGCATCACCGCCGCGCTGCTTTCGATCGTTTCTCAGGTCGGCGACCTGTTCGAGTCCTGGGTCAAGCGTCGCCATGGGTTCAAGGACTCGGGCACCGTCATTCCAGGTCACGGCGGCGTGATGGACCGCGTCGACGCCCTTGTAGCGGCTGCTTTCGCTCTTTACCTCATTGGTTGGGCGCTGGGCGGTGCCGACCAACCTGCGCACGGGCTGTTCCAGGGATAGTGATCGCAAAAACCGGCGCAGCGGTCGGGTTAACCTGGAATTGCAGGCAGCGAGCGCAGTAGACTTATCAACGGTGACCTAGCGCACCGCATCGAGGCAGGATTTGGACCAGATCGCATCGGCTTTCTTCAACACGGACGGCTTGCTCCTCGGAACCGTCGTGCCCTTCTTGTTTGTGCTCGCGGTCGTCGTGTTCGTCCACGAACTCGGTCACTATCTGGTCGGCCGCTGGTGCGGCATCGGCGTCAAGGCCTTCTCGATCGGCTTCGGGCCGGAGATTGTCGGCTTCAACGACCGCAACGGCACGCGCTGGAAAATCTCCGCCATTCCGCTCGGCGGATATGTGAAGTTTGTTGGCGATATGGGGGTCACGAGTTCCCCTGACGCCGAGGCGGACCGCAACCTCTCCGCCGAGGAGCGCCGGGTCGCATTCCATACCCAGCCCGTCTGGAAACGTGCGCTGACCGTCTTTGCAGGCCCTGCATTCAATTTCCTGCTTACAATCGTAGTCTTCGCCGTGCTGTTCACGGCCTATGGCCGCTACGTCATCGAGCCGATGGTGGCGGAGGTGAGGGCCGGCAGCCCGGCAGAGAAGGCGGGCTTTCTGCCCGGAGACCGATTCGTCCTGGCGAACGGGTCGCGTGTCGAAACATTTTCCGACGTGCAGCGAATCGTCTCTGGCAGGGCGGGAGACGAAATCACCTTCGTCATTCTGCGGGGCGGCAACGAGGTGACGCTCAAGGCCACTCCTGAGGTCATGGAGCAGAAGGACGCCCTCGGCAATACGGTCAGAATCGGCGCTATCGGCGTCGTCAACAATGAGTCGATGGGGCAGCCGCGGCATATCACCTACAATCCCGGTGAAGCGCTCGTCCAGGCGGTCAGCGAGACGGGCCATATCATCGCACGCACAGGACAGTTCCTGCAGCGATTCGCCGTTGGCCGAGAGGATCGCTGCCAACTCGGCGGGCCGGTGCGCATCGCCGACATGGCCGGAAAGGCGGCGAAGGCCGGCTTCGAGTGGCTGGTTCAACTCGTTGCTTTGCTGTCGGTGGGAATAGGCATTCTCAACCTTCTGCCGATTCCCCCGCTGGATGGCGGACACCTCGTTTTCTATGCCTATGAGGCGGTTGTTCGCCGCCCTGTCTCTGAGCGGATGATGGAAGCGGTGTACCGGACCGGCATGTTCCTGGTCCTGGCATTCATGGGCTTCGTCTTCTGGAACGACCTTTTCGGCTGCTGATTCTCTCGCTAAAACCGTGGGATGGCGGGGTTTGTTACGCCTCGTTTACCATGGGGACGGATTGGCGTGACGCCAATGCCACGCCTGAGTGGGAAGTAAACGGCTCTTAACCGGGAGCCTTGCGTATAGGGAAAATCCGGTTAATACCGTACCTGCAAATGTCCGCGCAGTCCGGTTTTCTCGCCGTGGGGACTTCGAGAAAAAGGTAATTTGAGCCCGATGAAGGCAGTATCTCATCTTCTGGGCGCCGCGTCCGCGATTGCCCTGTCGACGGCAATCGCTGTTCCAGGTGCAGTCGTCGTCCAGTTCGCGTCGATTCAGGTGGCCGAGGCCGCCGTGGTGAATCGAATCGAGGTTCGCGGCAATCAGCGCGTCGAAGCCGACACGATTCGCCGCCAGATTGGCATCGCGCCCGGCCAGTCGTTCTCGAGCGCCGACATCGACGAGGCCGTGAAACGCCTGTTCGGAACGGGCCTGTTCTCCGACGTTCGCATCAATCAGCAGGGCTCGACCCTGGTGGTCGATGTGGCAGAGAACAAGATCGTCAACCAGGTGCTCTTCCAGGGCAACAAGAAGATCAAGGACGCTGCCCTTTCGGGCGGCGTGCAACTCAAGCCGCGCGGCACGTTCTCGCAAGAGGCGATGGATGCCGACGTCGAGGCGATCAAGGCCGCCTACTCGCGAATCGGGCGCGACGATGCCGTGGTGACTGGTCAGACGATTGATCTCGGCGAGGGCCGCGTGAATGTCGTCTACAATGTCCAGGAGGGCGATCGCACCAAGATCGCAGCCATTAATTTCGTCGGCAACAATGCCTTCGGCGATCGCCGCCTGGCCGACGTCATTGCGACCAAGCGCTCCAACGTTCTGTCCTTCCTGCTGCGCGACGACATCTACGATGCGGATCGCCTGCGCGCCGACGAGGAGTTGCTTCGCCGCTTCTACTACAATCGCGGCTATGCCGATTTCCAGGTCGTATCGGCCAATGCCGAACTCGACGAGGCGTCGAATCAGTACACGATCACGATCGCGGTCGATGAGGGTCAGCGCTACAACTTCGGCGACATCACCATCGACAGCAGCATTCCGGACGTCGACACGGCAAAGCTCCAGTCGCTGGTCAAGACCCGCACGGGCAGCAACTACAGCGCCAAGAATGTCGAGGATTCGATCATCGCGCTGACCGAGGAACTGGCGGGGCAGGGTTATGCCTTCGCCCAGGTGACCCCTCGCGGCGATCGCAATTTCGAGAACCACACGATCGCGGTCAACTACGCGATCGACCAGGGTCCGCGCACCTACATCGAGCGCATCGAGATCCGCGGCAATGCTCGCACCCGCGACTATGTGATTCGCCGCGAATTCGACGTCAGCGAGGGCGATGCCTTCAATCAGGTCCTCATCCAGCGTGCGAAGCGCCGGCTTGAGGCGCTCAACTTCTTCGAGCGGGTCGACATCTCGACGGCGCCGGGTGCCGAGGCGGACCAGGTTATCCTGGTCATCGACCTGGTCGAGAAGTCGACCGGCGAACTGTCGATCGGTGCCGGCTACACGACCGGCGGCGAGACGCCCGGGCCGTCGCTCGAGGGTGGGGTCACCGAGAGGAACTTCCTGGGTCGTGGCCAGTTCATTCGTCTGGCCGCCGGCGCGGGCCGCAATTCACGCGATTTCACCTTCTCGTTCACCGAGCCCTACTTCCTGGGTCGCCGCATCGCCGCCGGCTTCGACGTGTTCCGTCGCACGCGGACTTATGACGACTATAGCAGCGAGAGCACCGGCGCGACGGTGCGCTTCGGTCTGCCGATCACGCAGTCGCTCTCTACGCAGACGGCCTATACCTTCTCGCGGGAAGAGTATGAGTACCGCGGTAGCTGCGACGATAACGACGATGGCAACCTGGGGGACTGCGATGTTTCGAACGCGGTCAAGCAGGCGATCGAGGAGAGCCCTTGGGACAAGTCGGCGATCTCGCAGACGCTGACCTACAACACGATCGACGACATGAAGAATCCGCATTCCGGGTTCTTCGCCACCGGCACGGTCGAACTCGCAGGCCTTGGCGGCGATGCCCAATATGTGAAGCTGGCCGCTCGTGGCACTTATTATCACACCCTCTCCGAAGAGCACGACGTCGTCGGTCTCCTTACGGGCGGCGCGGGTTACATCACGGGCTACGGCAGCGAAGAGCACCTGCGCATCTTCGATCAGTTCCAGAGCAACGACCGCATGATCCGCGGTTTTGAGTACAACGGCATCGGTCCCTACGACGCGGCGACCGACGACAACGATCATCTCGGCGGCACGACCTACTTCAATGCCTCCGCCGAGGCGCAGTTCCCGATCCCGGTCATTCCGGAGAGCCTCGGGTTGCGGGGCGCGGTGTTCGCCGATGCCGCGACACTCTATGGCAACTCGGTGAGTGCTCCTGGCATCGACGTCCAGGGCGCTGACATGCAATGGCGTGCCTCCGTCGGCGCCGGGCTGATCTGGGCTTCGCCGTTCGGTCCGCTCCGCGTCGACTACGCTGTCCCGGTCGTGAAGCAGGAGAACGACCAGGTGCAGAACTTCAACTTCGGCATCTCGACGCGCTTCTAACGCAAGGAAGAGACCGGGGCGGGCCACCGCCCCGGCCGAACATACGTATGTCTGAAACCTGTTTCTTTCCGCCGTCGCGGCACATCACGGCGGCGGAAATTGCCGTTCTGATCGGCGCCGAACTCACTCGGCCCGATCTTGGCAATGTCGAGATTACCTGGATCGCCCCGGCTTTGGCTGGCGGCGAGGGAGCGCTCGTATTCGTCGAGGGCAAGCGCAATGCCGCACTCCTCGATGGCTTGCATGCGGCTGCGGTCCTGACGACTGCTGATCTCGCCGAGCGCGTTCCGGCGGAAGTGGCGCTGCTGGTGACACCGCGTCCGCAATATGCGTTCGCGACCGTTGGACGGCTTCTCTATCCTGAGGCGGCGACGCCCGTCACAGTAACCGGTGAAACCGGCGTGTCGCAGCGGGCTTCCGTCGACCCCTCGGCGGTGCTGGAGCCGGGCGTGGTTGTAGAAGCCGGCGCGGTGATCGGCCCCGGTGTGGCGATCGGCTCGGGAACCATCGTTGCGCCCAACGCCACGATCGGCAGGAACTGCAAGATCGGCCGCGACTGCTTCGTCGGACCGAATGCCGTCATCCAGTACGCGCTGATCGGTGACGGGGTCGTCATCCACGCCGGCGCAACGATCGGCCAGGACGGTTTCGGTTTCACCTTCGGCAAGTCCGGCCCGGAGCGGATTCCGCAGATCGGGCGTGTCATCATCCAGGACAATGTGGAGATCGGGGCGAACACGGCCGTGGATCGCGGCGCCCTTGGCGATACCGTCATCGGCGAGAATACCAAGATCGATAATCTGGTGCAGATCGCCCATAATGTGCGCCTCGGTCGCAACTGCGTGATTGCCGGGCGTACCGGCATTTCCGGGTCGGTTACGGTCGGCGACAACGTCATGATGGGCGGTGCTGTCGGCATCGCCGATCATCTGACCATCGGAGACGGCGCACAGCTTGCGGCGGGCAGCGCCTTCATGCATGACGTTCCCGCGCGCGAGGTCTGGGCAGGTTATCCGGCCAAGCCGATCGGCCAGACGATGCGCGAGTTTGCGACGCTGAGCAAACTGGCAAAGTCGAAGGCAAGGAACAGAGACAATGGCTGAGGCCCCGGCGGCGACCCTTGAGGCTATGGATATTCAGGAGTTGATGAAGCTCCTGCCGCACCGCTATCCCTTCCTGCTGGTCGACCGCATCGTCGACATCGACGGCGACAACTCGGCCGTGGGAATCAAGAACGTCACCTTCAACGAGCCACATTTCCAGGGTCATTTCCCCGGCCAGCCGGTCATGCCCGGCGTGCTCATCATCGAGGCGATGGCCCAGACGGCTGGCGCGATCTGCATCCGAAAGAACGGAGGCGAGAGCCCGGCGCTCGTTTATTTCATGACCATTGATAACGCGAAGTTCCGCAAGCCGGTCGTGCCCGGCGACCAGCTTGCCATCCATGTCCGGAAGCTGAAGCAGCGCGGCACGATCTGGCGCTTCGGCTGCGAGGCTCAGGTCGCCGGCGCCAAAGTAGCCGAGGCCGAGATCTCCGCGATGATCGCGACGCAGCCGGTGTGATCGTGCTGATGACGGCTGATACCCTTATTCATCCCCTGGCCGTAGTGGAGCCAGGGGCAAGCATTGGTGCCGGCGCGCGCATCGGGCCGTTCTGCCATGTCGGCGCAGACGCCGTTGTCGGTGACCGGACGACGCTGATGAGCCATGTCGTAGTGTCAGGCGCGACCACCATCGGCAGCGACTGTACGGTTCATCCCCAGGCGGTTCTGGGCGGCGCGCCGCAGAGCACGTCTCACAAGGGCGGGCGTACCACGCTGACCATCGGCGACCGCTGCGTGATCCGCGAGTTCGTGACGATGAACCGCGGTACAGACAACAGCCGCGGCGCCACGACCGTCGGCAATGACGGGCTCTTCATGGCCTATGTGCATATCGCGCATGACTGTTCGATCGGCGACAACGCGACGTTCGCGAATGGCGTGACGCTAGGCGGCCACTGCGACATCGGCAACTCTGTCGGGATCGGTGGGCTTACAGCCCTCCATCAGTTTGTCCGCGTCGGTGACAAGGCGTTCGTCGCCGGCGGCTCGATGGTGTTGGGCGACGTGGTGCCTTATGGACTGGCCAGCGGCGACCGGGCCGAGCTGCGCGGCATGAATGTCGTGGGCATGCGACGGGCTGGGGTTCCCCGCTCCGACAGGCTGCGGCTGCGGATGGCTTACAAGACGCTGTTCGATCGCTCCCGCACGATGGCCGAGAACATCGAACTCGTTCGTGCGGAGTTCGCTGATTCCCCCTACGCCATGCAGGTCATCGACTTCATGGTTGCGCGGGGCAGGAGAAGCTTCACCCTTCCGCCGCTCAAGGGCGGGATCGATGACAGCGACGACGACCAGGAATAGCCGAATCACGCTGGGTCCTGGCGACAGGGTCGCGATCGTCGCCGGTAGCGGCCGCTTGCCGGTCGATGTCGCCGAGGGCTTGGCGAAGCAGGGACATTCTGCTCTCGTCCTGGCCGTGCAGGGCGAAGTCGACTCCAGCTTTGACTGCTTCGACGTCGAGCCAATCAGGCTGGGCGCCTTCGGCGCACTGATCGGGCGGCTCAAGCGTCTCGGCATCACCCATCTCGTGCTCGCGGGCGGCATCTCACGGCGCCCGCGCCTCAGCGAGCTAAAGCTCGGCTTTTCGCTGCTCCGTCATCTCCCCAAGGCTGTCGCCGGACTGGCCCGGGGCGACGACGGCCTGCTCTCCATCGTGGTCCGCACCCTCGAGCAAGAGGGGATCAAGGTCGTGGGTGCACATCAGATCGTGCCAGACCTGTTGACGCCTGAAGGGTCGATCGGCGTGGGACGGCCGCAGAGCGGCGATTGGAGCGATCTCAAGGCCGCCTACAAGGCGGCGCGGGCACTCGGTGCGCTGGACATAGGGCAGGGCGCGGTCTCGGTCGGCGGTCGCGTCATAGCAGTCGAAGGCATAGAGGGCACGGACGGCCTTCTCGAGCGGGTCCGGGAAATGCGGGGTCATGGCCGTCTAGCGGGAAAGGGCAGGGGCGTCCTGGTCAAATGTGCCAAGCCCGGCCAGGAGTTGCGGGCCGACCTGCCGGCCATTGGGCCCAAGACTGTGGAGATGGCGCACGCCGCCGGGCTGGCCGGCATCGGAGCCGAAGCCGACCATTCGCTCATCCTGGAAGGCGCCGAGATGGTGCGCCTCGCGGATGAACTCGGCATCTTCGTCGTCGGCCTTCCTGCCGGGGGGCCGACATGAACGCCGGCCGGCCGCTCAGGATTGCCGTGGTGGCCGGCGAAGAGTCCGGCGACCTTCTCGGCCACGACCTCATTGAAGCGCTGAGGCGCATGGCTGGCCGCGACGTCGAGCTTGTCGGCATCGGTGGCCGCCACCTTGCTTCGCTCGGCCTCAAGCCGCTTTTCGATTCATCAGAAATCTCCCTGATGGGGATCGGAGCCATCCTTCGTGACCTACCGAGGCTGGTGCGGCGGATCGGGCAGGCCGCGCGCGCTATCGTGGCCGCGCGCCCGGATTGCCTGGTCACCATCGACACGCCGGAGTTCTCGCTGCGAGTGGCCAAGCGGGTCCGGGCAGCCGATCCGGGCATTCCGATCGTGCACTATGTCTGCCCCTCCGTATGGGCCTGGCGGCCTTCCCGCGCCGCGGCGATGCGACCCTATGTCGATCACGTTCTATGCCTGCTGCCCTTCGAACCGGACGAACTGAAGCGGCTGGGCGGCCCGCCCGGAACGTTCGTCGGCCACAGGCTAGCGACCGATCGCGGGATCCTGCAGGCGGCGCGCATGCAGGCTGAAAGGGGGATCTCGCCGCCCGGACAGCCCCGCAACATCCTCGTCCTGCCGGGTTCGCGCCGGGGTGAGGTCAGCGGTCTGATCGGCTCATTCGGCGAGACCATGGCAAAGCTGCGGGCCCGCGGCCACCGCCTCAAGCTTGCCCTGCCAACGGTGCCGCATGTCGCTCCACTGGTGCGGGAAGCGACCGCAAGCTGGGCGGAGAAGCCCGAGATCGTCCTGGATCCCGAACGGAAATGGCAGGTATTTGGCGAGGCCGACGCCGCGATTATCGCCTCGGGCACGGTATCGCTCGAACTGGCGCTTGCGCGGGTGCCATTCGTGTCCTGCTACAAGCTCGATCCGGTGGGGCAGCTATTCAAAAGTCTAGTCACCGTCTGGTCGGCGATCCTTCCGAACATCATCGCCGACCGCGTGATCGTGCCGGAGTTCTACCACGAATACATCCGGCCCGAGCATCTGGCGCGCGACCTCGAGGCGCTGTTCGAGGATACCGCCATGCGCGCCTGGCAGAAGGATGGCTTTGCCGAGGTCGCTCGCCGCATGCACACGGAACGGCCGGCGGGAGAGTTGGCGGGAGAAATTGTGTTGAAGGCAGCCGGCAATCGGCAGTAGGCAGTCGGCCGGTTTGAACTGCTTTGCTCCCGTTCCGACTGCCTACTCCCGACTACCTCATCTCTTCGCGATCGGCACAAAATCCCGCGGCGCCGGGCCGGTGTAGAGCTGGCGTGGACGGCCGATCTTCTGATTCGGATCCTCGATCATCTCCTTCCACTGCGAGATCCAGCCGACGGTACGCGCCACCGCGAACAGCACCGTGAACATGGTGGTGGGGAAGCCCAGCGCCTTCAGGGTGATGCCCGAGTAGAAGTCGATGTTCGGGTAGAGCTTCTTCTCGATGAAGTACTCGTCGGTCAGGGCGATCCGCTCCAGCTCGATTGCCACGTCGAGCATCGGATCGTCCTTGATGCCGAGTTCGCCCAGCACCTCATGCGTCGTCTTCTGCATGATCTTGGCGCGCGGATCGTAGTTCTTGTAGACGCGATGACCGAAGCCCATCAGCCGGAACGGGTCGTTCTTGTCCTTGGCGCGCGCGATGAACTCGGGGATTCGATCGACCGTGCCGATTTCGGCCAGCATGTTGAGCGCCGCTTCGTTCGCGCCACCATGCGCCGGGCCCCACAGGCAGGCGATGCCGGCCGCGATGCAGGCAAACGGGTTTGCTCCCGAAGAGCCGGCGAGGCGCACCGTCGACGTTGAAGCGTTCTGCTCGTGGTCGGCGTGCAGGATGAAGATGCGCTCCATCGCCCGCGCCAGGACGGGGTTCACCTTGTATTCCTCGCAGGGCACCGCGAAGCACATGTGCAGGAAGTTGGCGGCGTAGCCGAGGTCGTTCTTCGGATAAATGAACGGCTGGCCGATGTGGTATTTGTAGGCCATGGCCGCGATCGTCGGCATCTTGGCGACGAGCCGCATCGACGCGACCATCCGCTGGTACGGGTCGGAGATGTCCGTCGAGTCGTGATAGAAGGCCGATAGGGCTCCGACCACTCCGACCATGACCGCCATCGGGTGCGCATCGCGCCGGAAGCCGGTGAAGAAGCGCGACATCTGCTCATGCACCATCGTGTGGCGCGTGACGCGATAGTCGAAATCGTCCTTCTGCGCCTTGGTCGGCAATTCGCCGTAGAGCAGCAGGTAGCAGACTTCCAGGAAATCGCTGTGCTCGGCGAGTTGATCGATCGGATAGCCGCGATGCAGCAGCACGCCGGCATCTCCGTCGATGAAGGTGATCTCCGATTCGCAGCTGGCGGTCGAAGTGAACCCTGGATCGTAGGTGAAGGCGCCGGTATCGCGGTAGAGCGAGGCGATGTCGATCACCTCCGGACCGACGGTACCTAGTCGAACCTTCAGCTCGTGGACTTTGCCCTTGTACTCAAGTCTGGCTGTCGATTCGCTCATGCGCTACCCCTTTATTATCCAATCCGTATCCTCGATTGTCTGTTCCAGACTCGCGGATGCGACACACGAGTACTCGCCGACTTCACCGCACAGCGCGGTACCCGTGATGTGGTGCGCAATGTTGCACCGCAACAGACAGGTTTCAATCACTCTCCGCTAGGCCAACCTCATCCTAATCGATTTGGTCTCCAATCCGTGCGAGACTCTCTTCCCTGCCCAGCACGGCGAGAACATCGAACACCCCTGGCGAGGTGCTGCGGCCCGTGAGCGCCGCTCGCAACGGCTGGGCCACACCGCCTAGCTTCAAGCCCTGTGACGTAGCGAATTCGCGAATCGCCGCCTCGGTGGACTGTGCGTTCCAGTCGCCGTCGATGCTCTTCAGCGCCGCCCAGGCGCCCGAGAGCACGGTTCGTGGCTTGTCGCCGAGGATAGCGGCTGCCTTGTCGTCGATCGCCAATGGACGCGTGGCGAAAAGATAGGCTGAGTTGTCCGCAAGCTCGACCAGCGTCTTCGCACGCTCCTTCAGGCCGGGCATCGCCGCCAGCAGCTTCGCCTTCTGAGCGTCGTCAAGACCAGCCGCCAGTTCCTTCGGCGCAGCCAGGTGCGGCAAGGTCTCGACGAACAGTTCGGTGAGTTCCGCATCGCCCGTCTGGCGAATGTAGAGCCCGTTCAGCGCCTCCAACTTCTGGAAATCGAAACGCGCCGCGCCGCGGTTGACGTCCTCGATCTCGAACCAGCGGATCATGTCCTCCAGGCTCATGACTTCGTCGTCGCCGTGGCTCCAGCCGAGCCGGACGAGATAGTTTCGCAGCGCCTGCGGCAGGTAGCCCATGGAGCGGTAGGCATCGACGCCGAGCGCGCCATGCCGCTTCGACAGCTTTGCTCCGTCCGGACCGTGGATCAGCGGGATATGCGCCATGACCGGCACGTCCCATCCCATCGCCTGGTAGATGACCGTCTGCCGCGCCGCATTGGTCAGGTGGTCGTCTCCGCGGATGATGTGCGTGACCGCCATATCGTGATCATCGACCACCACGGCGTGCATGTACGTCGGGTTACCGTCCGAGCGCAGGATGATGAAGTCGTCGAGATCCTTGTTCGGGAAGCGGACTTCGCCCTGCACCCGGTCGTGGACGACCGTCTCGCCCTCGGTCGGAGCCTTGATGCGGATCGCGCCCTTGACGCCGGCGGGCGCCTCGGACGGGTCGCGGTCGCGCCAGCGTCCGTCATAACGGGGCGGAAGGCCCGCGGCGCGCGCCTTCTCGCGCATCTCGTTCAGCTCTTCGGGCGTGGCGTAGCAATAATAGGCCTTGCCCATCCGGACGAGTTCCTCGGCCACTTCGCGGTGGCGCGGAGCCCGCTCGAACTGGGAGATCGGTTCGCCGTCCCAGTTTAGACCGAGCCAGCTCAAGCCATCGAGGATCGCGGCGGTCGCAGCATCGCTCGAGCGCTCGCGATCGGTGTCCTCGATCCTCAGCAGCATCTTGCCGCCGGTATGCTTGGCATAGAGCCAGTTGAACAGCGCGGTGCGCGCCCCACCGATATGCAGGTATCCGGTGGGCGAAGGAGCGAAACGCGTAACGACTTGCTTGGACATCGGAACTTCCGGGGTCGAGATAGGAGGCGACGCGCGCGACGCCGGGCGTAGAAAAAGGCTGGCGTTCCTGTAGCATAGAGGGTCTGAGGCGCAAGCCGAAGAAATCCCTTCGGCATGGGCACGGCAAGCTTTGCCGCAGCGGGCGGGGAGATGGCGGGGACGTCATCGCGAGAGAGTGACGAGCGGCTCCTGCTCGGCCGAGGCGAGCGGGCCGAAGTCGGCGTGCCTTCAACCGACCCGACCCCGGGTCATGGGTGGCGGGAGTGGCTAAAACATTCCTGGCGCGCGCGCCCGCGCGGTCCCGCACTCGGGATAGTCGTTCGGCACGCGAAGCACGCCTTCTACCAGGCCGTGGTGCTGGAAGTGGAGCGGGGGACACCATTCCTGCTCAGTCCGGTACTCCTGGCGATCGGCGCCTTCACCTATTTCCGTCTTTCCTTCGAGCCGGACTTGCTCGTGACAATCGCGGTGGCCGCGGCGGTAGGCGCCGCGGCGTTACTGACACCCCGTGGCCGGCTCCCGCACTATACGGCGGTCGCCACCTTGCTGGTCGTCCTCGGCGTGCTGCTCGGAAAGGTCGAGGCCCTGCGCGCCGGAACGGCTATGCTCGGCGGGGAGGTGACGACGCGGATCACCGGACGCGTGATCGGGATCGATGCCTTTTCTGAAAAGCGTGTGCGGCTTACGCTTGACGTCTTGACGACGGAGCGGCCGAAATTGCGCTACGCGCCTGGCCGGGTGCGCGTGACTGGCCGAAGTGTTCCGACCGACGTTCACGCCGGCGACGTCGTCTCCGGCCTGGTGCGGCTGCGACCGCCGCCCGGACCGGTGCGCCCCGATAGCTACGACTTCTCCTTCGAAAGTTATTTCGACGGGATCGGCGCCAGCGGCTTCTTCCTGAGCCGCCCCGAGCGCATGACCTCCTCTTCGGCCGGCATTCTCGGGCGCCTCTCCTACTTCATCGAGAACGCACGCAATGCGATCGCAGCCAGGATACGTGATCGCATTGGCGGCGCCCAGGGCGAGATCGCGGCCGCCTTGATGGTGGGGGTGCGCGCCGGCATCCCCGAAGAGATCAGCGAATCGCTGCGACGCACCGGCCTCTATCACATCATCTCCATATCCGGCCTTCACATGGCACTCGTCGCCGGCGCAGTGATCGGCTCGATGAGGGCGTTGCTTGCGCTTTTTCCCGGGTTCGCCTCGCGCTGGCCCGTTCGAAAGGTGGCGGCGGTTGCCGGCCTCGCGGCTATCGCCTTCTACCTGCTGATTTCCGGCGGCGAGGTTGCGGCGCAGCGCAGTTTCATCATGCTGGCGATCATGCTGACCGCGGTCCTTTTCGACCGCGCAGCGCTGACGATGCGCAACCTCGCGCTATCGGCTCTGGTCGTGCTGGCCCTTACACCGCACGAAGTGGTGGGCCCCAGTTTCCAGATGTCCTTCGCCGCTACTGCCGCGCTGGTGGCGGCCTATGCATTCTGGAACGAGCGGCGCTCCAAATCGGCAGGGCGCACGCCAAAAAGGATCGGGTTCGCAGGCCGGATCAGCCGGCGGGCGGCGATGCTCATCGCCGGCCTGGTGCTCACCTCGCTGATCGCGGGTCTCGCCACTGCACCCTACGGCGTCTATCACTTCCAACGCGTCGCGCCTCTCAGCCTTGCGGCCAATCTGTTCGCAATGCCCATCGTCTCGGCAGTGGTGGTCCCGGCTGGGGTGGCCGCAGCGATCTTCATGCCCTTCGGCATAGAAGGACCGTGTCTCGATTTGATGGGCTTTGGCATCTCGGCGATGCTTGGCGTTGCCACCTGGTTCTCCGAGAGATCGCCCATCGATGTTGTAGGCATGATCTCCGGCTTGTCGGTGATCCTCTTCACGCTCTCCCTGACGGCCGTCGCCATAGCCACCACCTGGCTGAGGTTGGTGAGCGTACCCCTGGCGTTGGCGGGATTGTTCACACTGGACGCCACGCCGGTTCCAGACGTCCTAGTTTCGGAGGATGCTAAACTCATCGGTCTGGTTACGCAGGAGGGCGTACTCGCGGTCAATCTGCCTCGTCCGAATGCCTTCACCGTACAGAACTGGCAAAGAGCGCTTCGCGCCGACTCGGTTGTGAAGCCGAGGCGCCTCGACGCTGCGCTACTCGCCGGTCGAACAGGCGTTGGTGACGAGGTGGCGAAGGCCGATGCAGCGATCCATGACACTGCAGACGTACCGGGCCTCGCGGCTATCGAGGTCGGATTCTCATGCGCAGGGACAGTTTGCGCGGCCAGACACCCTGCAGGCTCCAACGTCGTTTTCACGTCCGATGCGGAGGAGGGCAGGCGCGCATGTTCCTATGCCGGCATCATCGTACTCACGGACGCCACCACGCCGCTGCATTGCGCTGAGCACTCGGTTCTAGTGATCACTGCGCGGGAGCTCGCGCGTAAGGGAAGCGCGGCGGTCTATCTCGGGCGCGCCAATCCCGCAAACGGAAGCGCTGCTTCGGATGCTGGTCCCTTGCGGCCGCACGTCGAATACGCCGTTTCGACATCAAGCCGGCCTTGGCATGCCCATCGCGTATTCTCACGCGAGGCACGGGGGCTGACGCCACGACCACCGAAGGCGAGAACGAACGTCGCTGCGGCCAGGAGGATCGGCGCCTCCAGTCAGTCTGCGACGGAGACCAGCCCCTGAGTACCCTTTTAGGCAGGATACTCTTGTGGCCAGAGCCTCTAGACTTTTGCCTGAGCCGAAACGGCCCCGCGAATCGGAGAGGCCACCTCGCCGGAAGCAGTCGCCAACGATTTAATACCGCCGAATCAACCCGACCAGTTTCCCCTGGACCCTCACCCGGTCCGGTCCATAGATGCGCGTCTCGTAAGCGGGGTTCGCGGCCTCGAGTGCTATGGAGGCACCCTTTCTCCGGAAGCGCTTGAGGGTAGCCTCCTCGTCGTCGACAAGCGCCACCACGATGTCGCCCGGTGTCGCCGAACTCATCTGACGGATGACGACGGTGTCGCCATCGAGGATGCCGGCCTCGATCATCGAATCACCCTTGACCTCGAGCGCGAAATGATCGCCGCCGGCCAGCATTTCGGCAGGAACCGTTACGGAATGGGTCCGATGCTGGATCGCATCGATCGGCACGCCCGCCGCGATTCGACCCATGACCGGTACCACCACGCCCTGAGTGGCGTCGTCGTCGTTGCTCGCCACCCGGGGCCGTGCCGGTTCGGCTGTCCCCCGCTTGCCAAGGCTGCCCTCGATCACGCTCGGGGAGAACTTCTTCGCGGCGTTCAGGCCGGGCGCGATCGAATCAGGCAGCCGGATCACCTCCAGCGCGCGGGCCCTGTTGGGCAGTCGCCGGATGAAGCCTCGCTCCTCGAGTGCGGTGATCAGCCGATGGATCCCCGATTTCGAGGCAAGATCCAGCGCCTCCTTCATCTCGTCGAACGAAGGCGGGATGCCGCTTTCCTTCAGCCTCTGGTGAATGAACAGCAGCAATTCGTGTTGCTTGCGTGTCAGCATCTGCTCCGTCCCGACTGAGCAAAACAAAACCAGAACAAACCTACATGTTCCAGTTGTGTTCTGCAATCCATAAAAATCCGGTTAGCGAGCCGCTCCTGATGCCTGCGACGCCCAGCGTGCCAGTCGTCAACAAAATCTACAAACAAACTGTACTTTCACGCGGCAGCTTCGCAGTGCAAAAAAGGTCGTCAGTCGTTCCTTGCTCGAATGACCAGGGAGGGGCGGTGTTCGTAGATGGGACTATTAACAGCTTATGTATACGTCTGGAGAATGATCGGTGGCAGCACTCAGAGTCGTGTCCTTTGTGCCACAGGAAGGGCAGAACATGATCGATGAAGCTGCTGGAACCTAAGCGAGAGATTGAACAGTCAAGCAACTCGGGTATGGTCCAGAAGGGTTAGCAACGTTCGTCTTTTGCCGGAGGGGTGAAGACTCGTCAGGGTTGGCAAAGGCGACGGTGTTGGAAGGCAAAGACTCGAAATACATTCCTGTATTTTTTGACTGGAGGTCAGAAATGAACATCAAGAGCCTGCTTCTCGGCTCCGCTGCGGCTCTCGTCGCAGTCTCAGGCGCACGGGCGGCCGACATGGTGGTTGCGGCAGAGCCGGAGCCCGTGGAATACGTGCGTGTCTGCGACGTGTACGGCACCGGCTTCTTCTATCTGCCGGGCACCGAGACCTGCCTCAAGATCAGCGGCTACGTCCGCGTCGACATTCGTGGCGGCGATCTCCTCGGCAAGACCAGCAACGCCAATGAGGAGACCTACAACAACCGTGCCCGTTTCCAGCTGCGTGCTGACGCCCGCTCTGAGACCGAACTCGGCACCCTGCGCTCCTACGCTGCCGTCAACTTCAACTACCAGGGTACTGGCAATGGCTCGTTCGTGGGCGTTGACGACGATGGCGACGGCGACATCGACAGAACGGTCCAGACCGGTTTCTACGACAACGACGACTCCTTCGGCATCGATCACGCCTACATCGAACTCGGCGGCTTCCGCATCGGCAAGACCGACTCGCTGTTCTCGACCTTCACCGACTACTCGTCGGGCGTCCTGAACGACGGTCTGATCCCCTACGGTCCGTTCGCCACCCTGCAGATCGCCTACACCTATACCGGCCCGAACGGCTTCTCGGCAGCAATCGCTCTCGAGCAGGGCGACGAGGACGAGGGTGAAGGCGCCAGCGGCATCACCGAAGACTACGCACCGTATGTCGTGGGCGGCGTGTCGCTGACCCAGGGCTGGGGCAAGGTCGGCATTGTCGCCGGCTACGACAGCTGGGAAGAAGAGGTCGCCATCAAGGGCCGCGTTGACGTGAACTTCACTGAGACCGCCTCGGCCTTCGTGATGGCTGCCTGGGACTCCGGCGGCAACGACTTCAACGGCGTCTTCGACCAGGGTACCAACTTCTACGCTCCCTGGGACGGCGACTGGGCTCTCTGGGCCGGCACGGCGATCAAGCTGAACGAGAAGGCGACCTTCAACGCCGAAATCGGCTGGGACGAGGCCGAGAACTTCTCGGTGGCCGCCAACATCGCCTACGAGTTGGTCCCCGGCTTCGTGATCACCCCGGAAGTCGACTACGTCGACAACTTCGACGTCGACGACTCCGATGCTTGGGGCGTGAACGTCCGCTTCCAGCGCAACTTCTAATCGGTCTTGACCGATTGACAGTGAACCCGGCGAGCAATCGCCGGGTTCTTCTTTTTTGGAGTAGAGATCAGGATTGCATCTCAGCCACGACGGCTGTGGCACGTGCAGGTTCGCGGCGAGCAGGTGGTCGCAATGATGGATGCGGGTTACTCGCGGCGCTGGAAAGCCGCTGCTCTACTATTATAAACCGGGTCAGCGCAGGATCAGTACCGTGCAGAGGGCGCCAGTTTCTGCAGCGGATGCAAAGGGCTCGCGTATGATGAGACAACGCGATTCGGCGAGCGTGCGCAGCATTGAGGAGTCCTGAACCTCAAACGGCGTCGCAATCAGCGTGGTGTCCTCTTCTCTGGTCAAGTCTGCCTGCACATAGTCCAGCCGCGCCCGTACATAATCCTGCCTGAGATCGTTCGCCTGCAACGGCGCTCCGAGAACCGCACGGCGAATGTCATGTTCAACGGTTCTTCCGCCCAAGCGGGCAACCAGCGGCTTCAGGAATATATGTGCGCAGATCAAGCTTGCCACCGGATTGCCCGGCATGCCCATGAAGCGCGTAGCGCCTTTGCGTCCGAACATCAGCGGCTTGCCGGGGCGCATGGCTATCTTCCAGAAGTCGATCTGGACGCCGTCGCCAGTGAGGACCTGATGCACCAGGTCGTGATCTCCGATCGACGCGCCGCCCAAGGTCACGATGACGTCGGCTCCCGCCTCAGCAGCAACCGCCAGCTTCTCCCTTATCGCCGCGGCGTCGTCGCGGACGATCCCGAGGTAGAGCACACGGGCGCCCACGGATGCGGCGACCGCAGCCACGCCATAGGAATTTGACGCAATGATCTGATCCGGCCCGGGCTCGCTGCCCGGAGGAAGCAGTTCGTCTCCGGTGGCGATGATCGCGACGAGCGGTCGTGAGACGACGTCGAGCTCAGCGTGGTTACCCGAGGCTGCGAGCGAGAGTGCCCCGGCATCGAGTTCCCGGCCCGCTTCCAGCAGGATGTCGCCCTCGGCGAAATCCAGGGCGCGGCGCCTGATGTGCCTGCCCTTGGCGACGGTCTCCAGCACCTCGATGGCGCGATCGTCGATGCGCCGGGCATTTTCCTGGATGATGATCGTGTCGGCGCTGGCCGGCAGGGGAGCTCCGGTCAGGATGCGCACCGCTTCCCGCTCCCCCACGGTCCCGTTGAAACCGCGGCCGGCGGCTGCCGTCCCGATCAGAGTAAGCTTCACGGGCACGTCCGCGACGTCCATGGCGCGCACGGCATAGCCGTCCATGGCGGAGCAATCAAAGGGCGGCTGCGTTCGGAGCGCCTTGACAGGTTCGGCAAGCACGCGGCCGGAAGCATCCGAAATCGGTACCCGCTCGGGGGATAGTGCTCCGGCTCCGTCCAGCAGGCGCGAAAGGGCCTCTTCGACGGGCAGCAGAGCCATGTCAGCCCGCCCTGTAATCGCCGGACTTGCCGCCAGTCTTTTCCACCAGGCGGATGCCGGAAATCACCATTCCACGGTCGATCGCCTTGGCCATGTCGTAGATGGTGAGGCAGGCGACCGATGCCGCCGTCAGCGCCTCCATCTCCACGCCGGTCTTGCCGGTGACACGCGCAAGTGCGGTTATGCGCAATCCGGGCAGTTCATCGTCGGGTACGATGTCCACCGCCACCTTCGTCAGCAGCAGGGGATGGCAGAGCGGGATGAGTTCATGCGTGCGCTTCGCCGCCATGATGCCGGCGATTCGCGCGGTGCCGATGACGTCGCCCTTCTTGGCGTCGCCGGCCAGGATCACCTTCAAGGTTTCGGGCTGCATGGCAACCGCACCCTCGGCGATCGCGGTCCGTACCGTTTCGGCCTTGTTCCCGACGTCGACCATGTTGGCCTGGCCGTCGGCACCAAGATGCGTGAGCCCGGCAGCGGGCGAAGCCATCAGCCCAACTCCACCGCCGCGGCCTGTTCGCCGAAGAGCAGGGCGCGTGTCGCGGCCTCGACGTCCTGCTTGCGCATGAGGCTTTCGCCGACGAGGAAGGTCTCGATGCCGACCTCCGCGAGGCGGCGGCAATCGTCATGCGTGAAGATGCCGCTTTCGCCGACGAGCAGCCGCTCTGGTGGAATCATCCGCGCCAGCCGTTCGGAAACGGCGAGATCGACCTCGAAGGTGTGCAGGTTGCGATTGTTGATGCCGATCAGCGGCGATGGCATGGCGAGCGCGCGCTCAGTTTCTTGCTCGTTATGCACCTCCACCAGAACATCCATGCCGAGCTGCTCGGCCGTGTCGTGGATGGAGAAGGCGGTGTCATCATCGACCCCCGCCAGGATGATCAGCACGGCGTCCGCGCCCCAGGCGCGCGCCTCGTAGACCTGGTAGGGATCGTAGAGGAAGTCCTTTCGCAGCACGGGGAGCCGCGTGGCGTTGCGGGCCTCCGTCAGGAACTCAGGCGCTCCCTGGAAGGACGGCGCATCCGTCAATACCGAGAGGCCGGCCGCGCCGCCCGCCTCGTAGGCTCGGGCGAGGGCAGGGGGATCGAAGTCGGCCCGGATCAAGCCTTTCGAGGGGCTCGCCTTCTTGATCTCGGCGATCAGGCCGTACCCGCCGCTGCTTCGTTTCGACCACAGAGCCTCCGCGAAGCCGCGCACGGGGTCGGCGTCGCGCGCTGCGTCCTTGAGTTCCTCGATCGGGACGCGCTGCTTCGCCTCGGCGATCTCGCGGCGCTTGTATTCCTCGATCTTTCGTAAAATGTCGGCCATAAGCGCTACTCGTTCGACACGACGACCAACTGGTCGAGCACATGCACGGCGCGCCCCTCGTCGATCGTTTGGGCGGCCATGCGCACGCCTTCACTCAGATCTGCAGCTCTGCCGGCGATCACCAGCCCGGCTCCCGCATTCATCAGCACCGTATCGCGATAGGCGCCGGGCTTGCCCTCCAATGTAGCGCGCAGCGCCGATGCGTTGAAGGCGGCATCTCCGCCGCGAAGATCCTCGTGGCGGAACCGCGACAGCCCGACCTGCTCCGGGGTGATCACCATGCTGCGGACCTCGCCGTCGACCAGTTCGGTGACGTGGGTCTCGCCGGTGGTCGTGATCTCGTCGAACCCGTCGCCGTGGGCCACCCAGGCGCGCTCGGTGCCGAGCGCCTTCAGCGTCTCCGCGACCGGCACCAACCATTCGGCCGAGAACACCCCGACCATCTGCCGCCTCACCCCGGCGGGGTTCGAGAGCGGCCCCAAGATGTTGAAGATCGTGCGCGTGCCGAGTTCTGCGCGTACTGGCCCGACATGGCGCATGGCGGGATGATGCGCCGGCGCGAACATGAAGCCCACGCCTGCCTCGCGGATGCAACTCGCGATCGCCTCGGGCGAGAGGTCGATCTTCACGCCGAGTGCCATCAGCACGTCGGCCGCGCCGGTCTGGGACGAGAGGCCGCGGTTGCCGTGCTTGGCGACAGGAACGCCGCTGCCTGCGATGACGAAGGCGGAAGCCGTGGAGATGTTCACGCTGTGCGAATTGTCGCCGCCGGTGCCGACGATGTCGATCGCCTCGGACGGCGCTTCCACGGTCAGCATCTTTTCGCGCATGGTGGCGACCGCGCCAGAGATCTCCGGCACCTTTTCGCCGCGCACGCGCAGCGCCATCAGGAAGGCGCCTATCTGGCCCGGAGTCGCCTCACCGGACATGATGATGTCGAAGGCGTCCTTTGCCTCCTCGAAGGAGAGAACGGCGCCCCCTGCAACCTTTGCGATATAAGATTTCAGCGTGCTCATGGATCAGAACGCCAAAGCCTGGGAGATCGCGTTCCGGTCGACACGCACCTCGTACTCGGTCTGCAGCTTGAGGACCAACTGGTCGAGCAGATCGTCCGCGAGATCGGAGGCATACTGCCTGCGCATGTTCTCGGGCAGCGCGTCAGGCCCCGAGGCGGCGGGCTCGAACACCTCGGTGACCTTGAAGAGGACGCGTGCGTCGCCGGCTGGCGCGGCGAACGAGCCTACGCCGTTCAGGGCGACGCTGAACACGGCGTCGACCCCGTCGCGGCCAAAGTCGGCGTCCTCGGCTTCGCGCTTCAGGCCACGCTTGGTCTGCTTTTCAAGCGTCAGCTCGGCCGCGATCGTTTCCAGGGGCGTCCCGTCCTTCAGGCGCTTTTCCAGTTCGGTGACCTTGTCGGTGAGCCGCCTCTCGGCCTCCGCCTTGGTCCAGTCGGCCGCCACCTTGTCTTTCACTTCATCGAAAGTGCGGTCGCGCGCCGGCGTGATGCCCTCAACCTCGTAGTAGACGTAGCCGTCCTTGCCGCTCGGGATCGCGGCGTTCTCTACGCCCACTTCGCTGTCGAAGGCGGCGCGCAACACCTCGCTGGATTGAGGGATGTCGTTGACCATCGTTCCGTCGGGCCTCTGTCCCGCGCGATCGACTGCGTCGATCGTGGCCACCTTGAGCCTCATCTTCTCCGCAGCCTCGGCCATTGTGGCGCCTCCGGCGCGGGCGTCCTCGTAGCTGTCGTGCACGTCGAGCAGCACCCGGTGCGCTTCGCCCAGCGCCAGATCCTTGCGGATCTCGTCCTTCGCCGCCTCGTAGGGCTTCACCACTTCCGGATTGATCTTGGTGACCCGCACCAGTACCGGCCCGAAGCTACCCTCGACGACCCCGCTCACCTCGTTCTCGTTGAGCGAGAAGGCCGCGTCGGCCACCTTCCTGTCGGGGACATTCTCTTTCGTGAGTTCGCCCAACTGCACATCGGCAAGCGTCTTGCCTTGCTCTTCGATGATCTTCTCGAAGGGGGTTGCGTTCTTCAGCGCCGCCACAGCCGCTTCGGCGGCTTCCTTGCTGGGGAAGACAAGCTGTTGGATCGCGCGCGTCTCGGGCGTCGTGAAACGAGCCTTGTTCTTCTCGTAGTCGGCCTTCACCTGATCCTCGGAGACTGCCGCCGCATCGGCGATGTCCTCGGCGTTGAGCCTGACATAGCTGATCTTGCGGTATTCCGGCGCGGCATACTGCTTCTTGTGCTCCTCGAACCAGCCCGAGAGCACGTCATCGGACGGCGGCTCGACCGGCTCCACCACGCTCCGGGGAATGGTCAGGTATTCTGCGGTACGGTCCTCGCCCTGGTAGAGCGCCACGGCGCGCAGCAGCGCGTCGGGCGCCTTGATCCCGTCCGCAACTGCCTCGACGATCTGCTGGCGCACGGCGACCTGCGCCCGGCTGTTCAGATAGTCCTCCGGCCGCATGCCGATCTGCCGCAACACGTAATCGAAGCGCTGGCGGTCGAAACCCCCGTCGGGACCCTGGAAGGCGGGATCCTGCGCGGTCAGCACAGCAAGCCGGTCCTTCGACAGGCCGAGGCCGAGCTTGCGCGCCTGCTCGTCGAGTACCGCACCCGAAACGAGTTGGCCCAGCACCTGATTGTCCACCCCGAGCGAGGTCGCCTGTTCGCGGGTCAGTCGCTGGCCGAACCGTTGCGACAGGAGATTGATCTGACGGTCATAGGCCAGCCGATACTCCATCGGGGAGACGGACGTGCCGCCGGCGGTGATCACCTTGTTGCCGCCAAGCCCGCTGTGGAGCTGCCCGGAGATGCCCCAGACCGCGAAGCTGACGACCAGCAGTAGAAGCAGGAGTTTGGCGATCCAGGTGCCGGCCGCTTTTCGCAAAGAGTCGAGCATCACAAGTCCGTTGCAGGCGATTAGTGCGGGAAATCCCGTTCAAGAACGGCAATAGCGCCCTTGGCCGCAAGTGTCGATTGCTTTGTCGATTGATTTTGGTACGGGGGGACGCCGCCACAGGAGATGCTCATGACTGCCGCCATTCGCCCGCTCGTTGCAGGAAACTGGAAGATGAACGGGACGGCCGAGTCCCTGGTCGAGCTCAGGTTGATCGGCCGCGGCTTTATGGGCGGGCTGGAACTGGCGGCCGACGCGGTCGTCTGCGTGCCTGCGACGCTGATCACCCGTGCCTGCGCCGCGATCGAGGGCAATCCCGTGCGCATCGGCGGGCAGGACTGCCATGCATTCGAAAGCGGTGCCCACACTGGCGACATCTCTGCCGAGATGCTGAAGGACGCCGGCGCGACCCACGTCATAGTCGGCCATTCCGAGCGCCGGATCGATCATGGCGAAAGCGACGCCGAGGTGAATGCCAAGGCGGAGGCTGCCTGGCGCGCCGGGCTCTGCGCCATCGTCTGCATCGGGGAGACGAGGGATCAGCGCGAGCGCGGAGAGACGAATGCGGTGCTGTCGCGCCAGATCGAAGGCTCGATCGCCGCGGCGGCTTCTCCGGCGAACACCATCGTCGCGTATGAGCCGGTCTGGGCGATCGGGACGGGGCTGACGCCGAGCCCCGCCGACGTGGCGAATGCCCATGCCCACATCCGCTCCGAGCTCGAGCGCCGCATCGGCTCGGAAGCGGCCCGCATGCGCATTCTCTACGGTGGATCGGTGAAGCCCTCCAACGCCGCCGAGTTGCTGTCGATCGCCAATGTCAACGGCGCGTTGATTGGCGGCGCCAGCCTCAAGGCCAAGGATTTCCTGAGCATCGCCGACGCCTATCGGACGTTTTGACATTCTCCGGCCGCGAGTCCGCTCGAACGCGTGGCGGGCAAATTCTTGCCCGCTACGACGGCTTCAACTTACATAACCCGGTCGTGGCTTTGGGCGAGCGAGGACGGTTGCAGTCGGATCGGTGTCCTTGGCTCATCCGTTCGTGATATTTCCATTAACAAAAGTTAATGCATGCGTGTAAGTATCTCCTAGGGTGGGCTTGGGGGGACGGCATGTGAGAGCGCGTAGCAGCCCGGACGTAATAGCGACCGTCTTGAAGGAATGTCGGAAGGGGCAGGTGCTTTCCCTTGCTGATGCGGTCCGAAGCGTCCGGTCGATCATCCCGCATTGCGAACTCTTGGATAGCGAACTTGCTGAACTGATCGCTTGCCGCGCTCTCAAGGACGGCATCCGGGCGATCGACTGGGACATGCGACCGCCACCGCTGGAGCTGGAAATCATCCAGCCGCCAAGGCTCGGTCCCTCGACGTTGCCGGAACAGTCTTGCGTAGCGCAGGCGGAAACCACATCGATCGACCTCGTGAGCTTCCTGCCTGAATTGATCTACTCGGCACGAATGAGGACGCAAAGCCAGCGCGATGCCGAGTGCCTCATCGAGCAGACCCTGAGAGTAGCCCTGGCGAGACTTGCAGGGAATGAGATCGACCGCTTCTTCAAGGATTGGCTTCTTGATTTCGTGAGACAGGAAGCGGCTGCTGGTCCACATCATGTCCATTAGCCGGTGACGAGAATAGGAAGCCGCCGCTGCTTGGTCCAGGTACGAGATCATAGTTGCGACGTTTCACCATTTCTCTTGCGCCTCCCCACTTGCTCCCCATATGCGGGAGACTTGGAAATCCAGCCAAAGCCATGTAATGAGCCGCCCGGCAGGGCGAGCCCGCCCGAATTCCCGCCGGAGAAGTCATGCAAACCGTCGTCATCGTCATCCATCTGATGATCGTGCTCGCCCTCGTGGGCGTCGTGCTCCTGCAGCGATCGGAGGGCGGGGGGCTCGGCATCGGCGGTGGCTCCGGCTTCATGACCGCCCGTGGTGCCGCCAATGCGCTGACTCGAGCGACTGCGATCCTGGCTGCCGCCTTCTTCGCCACATCGCTTGGTCTGTCGCTGATGGCGCGCTACGGCGAGCGTCCGCTCGATATTCTAGACCGCGTGCCGACGCAGCAGGGCCAGGGCTCCGGCGTGCTCGACCAACTCGGCGGCTCCGATACGCCGCCCCCGGCTGCACCAGCCAGCCAAGCCCCCGCGGTGCCCACTGATGAGGCTCCCGCAGCGCCTGCCGGCCAGGCTCCGGCGCCGGCCGCTCCTGCTGGCGAGACGTCGCCGGCTTCGGAGGCGGCCCCGGCCGAGTCGGCACCCGCTACGCCTCCCTCGGATGGTGGCGCTGCCACAACCCCGAGCGGCGGCGAGGCGCCTGCGCCGGCTGCTCCCGCCCAGGTTCCAAATCAGTAACCATATTCTGTGCCCGTTCGGTCACAGTCGGCTAAATGCTGACTAGACCGAGCGGAATCGCTGTCGACCGAGCAGGGGCGCCGCTTGAGCGGCGCCCCTGCTGCGCATATAAATCGCTTTGAACGGCGGCCGCGGGATTGGGGTGTCGCGGAGAATTGCTCCGCTGCGGCTGTCGCATTCATCTTTCGGGATCGACAAGAAATGTACTCTCGCAGTCTCATACTGATGGGCCTTTGCGCGGCCCTTGGAGTGGCGACGCCTGCCGTTGCGGAAGTCGCCAAGCCGCAGAAATCCGTCCTCTTTCCCTCCAAGTCCAAGCAAGCGGACGAGCCGAAGGCCGCGGCCGAGAAGCAGACCAAGAAGTCTGCTTCGAAGTCCTCCCAGAAGAAGGGCAAGGAGGAAGTCGCCAAGCTGACCCCTGAGGAGAAGGCGAAGCTCAAGGCCGAGGCGGCCGAGAAGGCGCGGCAGGCGAAGCTGCTGGCGCTGCGCGCCAAGGCCAAGGCTGACGCCGAAGCCCGCCGTGAGGCTGCCCGCGGGAAGAGCCAGTCGGTCGAGGTGGCGGAAGACGACCCCCAGCCCAACAAGAAGGGGGCGAAGCTCTTCACTTTGGCCAGCGCGGGTTCGGCTCCCGCATCGCTCACCACGGCGGCCGTTCCGGTCACCGGCCTCACCAAGGAGCGCGTCGCCGCGCAGCAAGCGGCACGGGTCGGCGCCGACGAGGTCCTGCGGGCCGGCAACAATGGTGAACTGCGCAGCGGCGACGTTGCGACCCGCAACGCGGGCTTCCTGCAAATCCTCTTCGGCGACGAGCCGGCGACCACCGCCTCCCTGCTGCCCGAGACGCGCGCGCTGGACACGGTGCTGGACAAGAAGAAGAAATTCCGCCTGAAGCCGGAATACGAGATGCAGGTGGTCGAGTTCTCCGGGTATCCACGCGGCACGATCGTGATCGATACCGCCAACCACTTCCTTTACCTGGTCGAGTCCTCCAATCGCGCCCGCCGCTACGGCATTGCGGTTGGACGCGACGGCTTGCAGTACAAGGGCACGGTGGCGGTCGGCGACAAGCAGGAATGGCCGCGCTGGATCCCGACCAAGGAGATGCAGCAGCGCGAGCCCGCCAAATACGCCCGCTATGCGGAAGGCATGCCCGGCGGTGGCGAGAACCCGCTCGGCGCGCGTGCGATCTATCTCTATCAGGGCAAGCAGGACACGCATCTGCGCATCCACGGCACCATCGCGCCGCAGTCGATCGGCACCAATTCGTCCAACGGCTGCTTCCGCATGGTCAACGAGCACGTCATCGACCTGTATAACCGGGTGAGGATGGGTATGCCTGTCGTCGTGCTCTAGAGCCCGATCCGGAACGATTCCTGGGGCCGGCGGTCGCGCCGGCCCTTTTCATTTGCCCGCTCGGCTCCACCTCACGCCACGTAAGGTCGGGACGACGTTTTTTGACTAGCGGAATCATTCCGCGCAAAGTAAGCGATAATTCCCATGGCGCGATACGTATTCATCACCGGCGGCGTGGTCTCCTCACTCGGCAAAGGCATAGCGGCAGCGGCTCTCGGAGCGCTCCTGCAGGCGCGTGGCTACCGCGTCAGGATCAAGAAACTCGATCCCTATCTCAACGTCGATCCGGGGACGATGAGCCCGTACCAGCACGGCGAGGTTTTCGTCACCGACGACGGCGCCGAGACCGACCTCGACCTCGGCCATTACGAGCGCTTCACCGGCCGCTCCGCCAACCAGTCCGACAACATCACCACCGGCCGCATCTACAAGAACATCATCGAGCGCGAGCGCCGCGGCGACTATCTGGGCGCGACCGTGCAGGTGATCCCGCACGTCACCGACGAGATCAAGAACTTCGTCCTCGACGGCAACGAGGACTACGACTTCGTGCTCTGCGAGATCGGCGGCACGGTGGGCGACATCGAGGCGATGCCCTTCCTCGAGGCGATCCGCCAACTCGGCAACGACCTGCCGAGGAACGGCGCTGTCTACGTGCATCTGACCCTGATGCCCTACATCCCCACCGCCGGGGAACTGAAGACGAAGCCCACGCAGCATTCGGTGAAGGAATTGCGCGAGATCGGCATCGCGCCCGACATCCTCTTGGTGCGCGCCGACCGTCCGATTCCGAATGAGGAGCGTCGGAAACTCTCGCTCTTCTGCAACGTGCGCGAGAGCGCCGTCATCCAGGCGCTGGACGTCGGCCACATCTATGACGTGCCAATGGCCTACCATAAGGAAGGTCTGGACGGAGAAGTGCTCGCCGCCTTCGGCATCGAGCCCGCGCCAAAACCGCGCATGGAGGCCTGGCAGGACGTTGCGCGACGCATCCACAACCCGGAAGGCGAGGTCACCATCGCGGTGGTCGGCAAGTACACCGGGCTGAAGGACGCCTACAAGTCGCTCATTGAGGCGCTCTCCCACGGCGGACTCGCCAACAATGTGCGGGTGAAACTGGATTGGATCGAGAGCGAGATCTTCGAGAAGGAGGATCCCGCGCCCTTCCTGGAGAAGGTGCACGGCATCCTCGTGCCCGGCGGGTTCGGCGAGCGCGGCTCCGAAGGCAAGATCCTCGCCGCCAAGTTCGCGCGTGAGCGAAAAGTGCCGTATTTCGGCATCTGCTTCGGCATGCAGATGGCCTGCATCGAGGCAGCCCGTTCGCTCGCGGGCATCGAGGGAGCATCCTCCACCGAGTTCGGCCCGGCCAAGGAGCCGGTGGTCGGCCTGATGACCGAATGGCTGCGCGGCAACATGCTGGAGAAGCGCATGGCAGCGGGCGATCTCGGCGGGACCATGCGGCTCGGCGCCTATGAGGCGCGGCTTCAGTCCGGCTCGCGGATTGCCGAGATCTACGGCGACACCACGATCTCCGAGCGCCACCGCCATCGCTACGAGGTCAACATTGACTACAAGCAGCGGCTGGAGGAGTGCGGCCTGGTGTTCGCCGGCATGTCGCCCGACGGCGTGCTACCCGAGACTGTTGAATATCCAGACCATCCCTGGTTCATCGGCGTGCAGTATCACCCGGAATTGAAGAGCCGCCCGCTCGAGCCGCACCCGCTCTTCGCCTCCTTCATCGCCGCAGCGATCGAACAGAGCCGGCTGGTCTAGCGCCGCCTGGAGCGCGGGCGCCTCACCCTCGCCCTTGAGGGGGCGAGGAGCGGTCCGCGAAGCGGACGAAAAGCCAGCGACCTGGCTTTTCGAGTGACGACCGCCCGGAGCCAAAGCGTAGAGCGAGGAAGCGAAGCGGATCGGGGAGGGGGCGCTCGATTGAGAGGCGCGACGCCATTTTCCCTCCAAGGCTGCACAAGAAGACTCCGACGCGGCCGCAATGTCCCCCTCTGGCCCTTCGGGCCATCTCCCCTTCAAGGGCGGAGAGGGCGCGCGTTCCGCTTCGCATTCTTGTGAGCCTGCAGACACAGCACAGATCGGGCAGTGCTGGGTTCACGCAACCTGCCATTGATCCCGGTCAATGACTTTCGCCGGAACCCGTCCCACTCTGGCCGCATTGAGCCATCGGCTCACCACCACCCTTACGAACCACCACCCTTACGAACGCAGAACTCTCGAGTTTCAACGGCTGAGGAGTGACGATGATGACACGCGTCAAGATGTTGGCGGGTATTGCGACGGTCGGACTGATGGTGGCGCTGCCGGCGGCGCCAAGCTTCGCGCAGAGCGATGCGCCCGTCATAATGGCCCAGCAGGGCGGGCCTCAGGGCCAAATTAGCCCCGATCAAATGCGCGACATGATTCGCCAGGCAGTCCGCGAGATGATGATGCAGCGTATGCAGGAGCAGGGAGGGCCGGAAGAGCCCGGAGGCGAGATGATGGGGCAGAGAGGCGGGATGATGCGCGAAAGGCTGCGCGAACGGGCCGCCGAGATGCGGGAGGAGGGCGACCGGGGCGGCTGGCGCGGTCACATGCGCGGGCACAGGCACGGCCCGCCGTGGATGATGAGGGGCGTCGGCCTGAAGATCTTTTTCGCCGTCATGGATTCCAATGGGGACGGCCGGCTGACACTGGACGAGATCAACGATTTCCATGCCCGCATCTTCAGGGCGATGGACAAGGATCAGAAGGGCTACCTAACGGAAGAGGACATCAGAGAGTTCTTCATCGACAGCCGCGGCGGTGGCGGTGGCGGGGGCGGCGACTACGACGAGGAGTAGCGGCCGGCCACGCGCCGGTGCCCGGGCGCCAGTTTCCCTCCCCCTTGGGGGGAGGGTGGCGCTGAAGCCGCGGGGGGAGTTATCATCCGGCAGCGCCGACGACGTGGCTTTATTCGTGGAGCCCGATTCTAAGGCTGAAATATAACCGGCTTGCCACGGTGATTGTCGTGGGTGGCAACCGGTGAATAAACAGATGCGCACTGATCGCGTCGTGAAGTCTAAAATCTAGCCTCATGCAGATGCATTGCCGGCATGGTCCCGAAACGACTCGGTGTCGACCACGCGACATGGCTGAATCCTTCGAGACTCGGCAGTATTCACAAGGACAGAAAGCATCGATTCATGCCTGGTGCTTGTGATTGGCGAGGTGCCCTCTCGTCAAAACTGGGCGACGATATAGATTGCTAAAATTTTATCGACGGCATTCCGGCTTCCTTAAATTGATCAGCGGTAATTAGGCGGATCGGGGGTACTAACGCTGTGTGAGAAGAATGAGCGATACGCTGCGCCGCTTTCTCCAGAATGCAAAAGGAAATGTCGCCGTCACTTTCGTTTTGGCCAGCTTGCCGCTGATGGCGGCGGTCGGGGGCGCCATCGACTATTTCGACGCGGCGAACAAGGCCTCGGCACTTCAGAACGCCGTGGACACCGCCGCACTGGCGGCCGCGCAAGCCCATATGGATGGTAAGTCGGCCAGCCAGATCAGCCAAGCCGGGCAGGACTTCCTCAGCAGCAACTCCGCGGGGCTTGGCCTTGGCCTGAACAGTTGGACGATCACCGGGACGGCGATCGATGCCTCCCTGCCGATCTGGTCACAGTTCTCCAAGGGCGGGCTTGGCACGGCCGAGTTCGTCATGGCGGAAGCAGAAATCATTCATAAGCCCATCCTGAGGTTTGCGGGCAACTGGGACATCAATCGCCGCGCGATTGTGCGCGTGTCCAAGGGCAAGCCGGCCTGCGTGCTTGCGCTCGATCCCACCGCGTCGGCGGCTATCAAGGTCCAGGGCTCGACCCAGAATGCCTTCGTCGGTTGCGTCGTGGCGACGAACTCGACGTCGGAGAGCGCCTTCTCTCGTGGCGGATCTGCGATCCTGGAGTCGGAGTGCATCATCTCCTCGGGAGGAGTTGCGGGGCTTCCATCGCCCAGCGTGAAGACCGCGTGCGAGGCGCCGCTGGTGAAGCAGCCGCCCACGCCCGACCCGCTGCGTAACGTGAGCCCTCCCAACTACACGGCGTGCGAGAAGGTGCCGAACTCCAACACGTATACGCTCTCCCCGGGAGCCTCCCCGATGACCTTCTGCAACGAAAAGCTGAAGGGCGAGATCACGATGAACCCGGGCACCTATATCCTGCGCGGCGGCAGCGTTGATCTGGGCGGCAACGGCAAGCTGACCGGAAATGGCGTCACCATATTCCTAATGGAAGGCGCCAAGTTCTCGATCGGGGCGAACCAGACCGTGAACCTGTCGCCGCCCACCACCGGCCCCTATGCCGGGATCGCCGTCTATCAGGCTAAGGGCAACACCAACACGGTGAGCTTCCTAGGCACCGCCGGCTCGCGCGTCTCTGGCTTCATCTACGCGCCGGACGCCCATATCATCTACGCCGGCAACAATGCCATGGGGACGCCGGATTGCCTGCGCCTGGTCGGCAAGACCATCGAACTGACCGGCAACTCCAACGTCGGCAGCAATTGTACTGCTCAGCTTGGCGGCCGGGAGATGTACGCTGGCCGGTCCGTGGCTATGGTCCGCTAGCGCGGTCGCAATGACCCCTCTGGCCCTTTGGCCAAAGAGCCCCCTCAAAGGGCGGAGAGAGGCGTCCAGCCTGGTTCCTGGTCCTCCGCCCTTGCAGGAGACGGAGGGGAGAAGAGACCCGTCGATGCCACCAAACACCCGCTATACGGGGGCGGTCTGTCGTGCAAATATCACCTGTCAAGCAAAACACGGGGGGTTCGCAGGAAGAGACTGATCCATCCAAAGGAGGAACCACATGGCCAGTTGGCGTCCTGATCCTTCATTTTATCCATCCCCCAGAATGGCCGCCAAGGCGCCGCACGAGACCTTGGCCTATGTCGCCAGCTTCGATCCTGATCGCACCACGCCCGACGCGATCGCCGTGGTCGACCTCAATCCGAAATCTTCCACCTATTCGCAGATCGTCGGCCGGACCGAGATGCCGAACACCGGCGACGAACTGCACCACTTCGGCTGGAACGCCTGTTCCTCGTGCCTGTGCCCCAATGCGCCGCATCCGCACATGGAGCGCCGCTATCTCGTCGTGCCGGGGCTAAGGTCGTCGCGGCTTCACATCGTCGACACCAAGTCGGACCCCAGGAACCCCGAGATCGTCAAGGTCATCGAGCCGGAGGAGATTGCCGAAAGAGCCGGCTATTCGCGACTGCACACGGTACATTGCGGGCCCGAGGGCATCTACGTCAACGCGCTTGGTGATGCGGAGGGCAATGCGCCCGGCGGCATCTTCCTGCTCGACCCCGAGAGCTTCGAGGTTCTCGGGCAATGGGAAATCGATCGCGGTCCGCAAAAGCTCGCCTATGACTTCTGGTGGCACCTCGGCCACGACACCATGGTGACGAGCGAGTGGGGCACTGCCGACACCTTCGAGAACGGCCTGGTCCCGGAGGTCCTCCTCGGCAGCAAGTACGGCCGCCGGCTGCATTTCTGGGATCTGCAGAAGCGCAAGCATCTGCAGGAGATCGATCTCGGCGAGGAGCACCAACTCGTGTTCGAACTCAGGCCCGCACATGATCCGACCAAGGCCTACGGTTTCGTCGGCTGCGTCGTCAGCCTCAAGGACCTGTCGGCCTCGATCTGGACCTGGTACCGCAACGGAAGCCAGTGGGCGGTGAAGAAGGTGATCGAGATCCCGGCCGAGCCCGCTGATCCTGACCTCTTGCCGCCGGTACTGAAGGGTTTTGGTGCGGTTGCCCCGCTGGTGACCGACATCGACCTGTCGATGGACGACCGCTTCCTCTACGTGTCCTGCTGGGGCACCGGCGACATGATCCAGTACGACGTGTCCGACCCGTTCAAGCCGCTTGAGACGGGCCGGGTGCGGATCGGCGGCATCGTCTCGCGCGCGACGCATCCCGGCGCAAGGAACGGTGCGCTTAGAGGCGGGCCGCAGATGGTCGAGATCAGCCGCGACGGCAAGCGCGTCTACTTCACCAACTCCCTCTATGGAGCCATCGACCAGCAATTCTATCCGGAAGGGATCGACGGCTGGATGGTGAAGCTCGACGTTGGCGAGAATGGAGGCATCGCCTTCGACGAAAAGTTCTTCGTCGACTGGCCGAAGGGCCATCGGCCCCACCAGGTGCGGCTGGAGGGAGGCGACTGCTCGTCGGATTCCTACTGCTATCCGTGATGCCGACCAGGGCGGAGGCGGCCAGCCGGGCGCAATGATGTCCGTTTCGCCCTGGCTGGTGCTTGCGGGCCTCGGCGCTTTCCACGGCGTCAATCCCGCGATGGGCTGGCTGTTCGCGGTCGCGCTCGGCCTGCATCGCAAGAGCCGCGCGGTCGTCGTGCGCTCGCTCCTTCCGATTGCGATCGGGCATGCCGTCTCGATCGCCATCGTGGCGGCGACGGTGTTGCTGCTCGGCCTTGTCGTCGATGAGCGCCTGCTGGAGATTGCGGCCGGCCTGCTGCTGATAGGTTGGGCGGCCTACCACGCCGCCTATGGCCACCGTCATCGTGTCCGCGTCGGTATGACCACGGGAATGGTCGGGCTGGGCGCCTGGTCGTTCCTAATGGCCACCGCTCATGGCGCGGGCCTGATGCTGGTGCCCGTGCTCATCCCGCTCTGCCTCGCCGCTACGCCCGCTCGGGAACTCACGGCTTCCGGTTCGCTGCCAGTCGTGTTCGCTGCGATCGGGACGCATATGGCGGCGATGCTGGCGGTGATCCTCGTCATCTCGGTTTCCGTTTACGAGTGGGTCGGCCTTTCGAATCTGCGCCGGGGCTGGATCAATTTCGATCTCATCTGGATCGCGGCCCTCGTGGTCACCGGCATCATACTGATCGCCTGAATGTGGGCGCTTGCTACACGCTTGAGTACTCAACCGCGGCTCGGCGGATTGCCTTTTCGCCCGCTTTGGCTAAGACGATCGCGATCTCAAACAATCCACGGAAGAGGGCAGCCCATGACCGCGATCGTCGACATCATTGCGCGCGAAATTCTCGACAGCCGCGGCAACCCGACCGTCGAGGTCGACGTGGTGCTGGAGGACGGCTCGATGGGCCGCGCCGCCGTCCCGTCCGGCGCCTCTACCGGCGCGCACGAAGCGGTCGAACTGCGCGACGGCGGTCCGCGCTATCTCGGCAAGGGTGTGGAACGCGCTGTCGAGGCCGTCAACGGCGAGATCTTCGAGGCGATCGGCGGCATGGAGGCCGAGAATCAGGCGGCGATCGACGCCACCATGATCGAGCTCGACGGCACGCCGAACAAGGGCCGCCTCGGCGCCAACGCGATCCTCGGCGTTTCGCTCGCCGTCGCCAAGGCCGCCGCGGAGGCTGCCGACCTGCCGCTCTACCGCTATGTCGGCGGCGTCAATGCGCGCGTCCTTCCAGTACCGATGATGAACATCGTCAATGGCGGCGCCCATGCCGACAATCCGATCGACTTCCAGGAGTTCATGGTGATGCCGGTCGGCGCGCCGAGCCTCAAGGAAGCGGTGCGCTGGGGATCCGAGATATTCCACACGCTGAAGAAGGGCCTCAAGGAAGCCGGGCACAACACCAATGTCGGCGACGAGGGCGGCTTTGCGCCGAATCTCAAGAGCGCCCAGGCCGCACTCGACTTCGTCATGAACTCGATCGAGAAGGCCGGCTTCAAGCCGGGTGACGAGGTGGCGCTGGCACTCGACTGCGCCGCCACCGAATTCTTCAAGGACGGCAACTACGTCTACGAAGGCGAGCGGAAGACGCGCGATCCAAAGACGCAGGCGAAGTACCTGGCGAAGCTCGCGGCCGACTATCCGATCATCTCGATCGAGGACGGCATGGCCGAGGACGACTGGGAAGGCTGGAAGACGCTCACCGACCTGATCGGCGGCAAGGTCCAACTCGTCGGCGACGACCTCTTCGTCACCAACACCGCCCGACTGCGCGACGGCATCAAGATGGGCGTGGCGAACTCCATCCTGGTCAAGGTCAATCAGATCGGCTCGCTGTCGGAAACGCTGGACGCGGTCGAGACCGCGCACAAGGCGGGCTACACCGCGGTGATGTCGCACCGGTCCGGCGAGACGGAAGATTCGACCATCGCCGACCTCGCGGTCGCCACCAACTGCGGGCAGATCAAGACCGGCTCGCTCGCCCGTTCCGACCGCACAGCGAAATACAACCAGCTTATCCGCATCGAGGAGGAACTGGGCAAGCAGGCGCGCTATGCGGGCAAAGGGATTCTCAAGGCCTGACAGCGACTTCGCCGGCCCTGTAACCGGCTGTTAAGCACAATCGGGCGAGATGATCCGGCTTAGAGGATTCGCCCGATGTGGACACGCCAGCACCGCCCTCGCAAGACCGGCCGCCTGATCGTGCCGGCCGTTGCCGCCGTCGTGCTCTCCTATTTCGGCTATCATGTCTACCACGGCGAATTCGGCATCGATTCGAAGGCGCAGCTTCGCGAGCGCGCCGTGGTGCTTCAGGCCGAGTTGGACAAGGTTCGCGTCCAGCGTACCGATCTTGAGGGGCGGGTGCGGATGCTGCGCGACGGCACCATCGACAAGGACATGCTGGACGAGCAGGCGCGCCGCGCGCTCAATCTCTCGCATCCCGACGAAGTGACGATCATGCTGCGATCAGGTGGTTAACTCAATTCAAGTTAACAACAAAAAGCCTAGCGAAAACAGCACATTAACAGAAATCATCTTCATCTACTTTCATGCCTGCCATGCATTTTGCGCATGGCCCTGTCCAAAGCCGCATGCTAGCCTAGCTAATCATCGGAGCCAGTCGGCCCACCATGTCCGGCAAGAGACAGTTCGAGGGAGTGAGTTCATGGCGCAGGCCGCCGCCCGCAAAGCGTCCGCCAAATCCAAGGCGGACGGCAAAGCCCAAGGTCTGACCACGCCAAAGCCGGCGGAGTTCAGCAAGGAAGAAGAGCTTTCCGCCTATCGCAGCATGCTTCTGATCCGCCGCTTCGAGGAGAAGGCGGGCCAACTCTACGGCATGGGCTTCATCGGCGGCTTCTGCCATCTCTATATCGGCCAGGAGGCCGTCGTCACCGGCCTGAAGATGGCGATGGTGGAAGGCGACCAGATGATCACCGCCTACCGCGATCACGGCCACATGCTGGCGATGGACATGTCGCCGCGCGGGGTGATGGCGGAACTGACCGGACGCCGCGGGGGCTACTCCAAGGGCAAGGGCGGCTCCATGCACATGTTCTCCAAGGAGAAGAATTTCTATGGCGGCCACGGCATCGTCGGTGCGCAGGTGTCGCTCGGCACTGGCCTCGGCTTCGCCAACCGCTACCGGGAAAACGGCGCCGTGTCGCTGACCTTCTTTGGTGACGGCGCCGCCAACCAGGGCCAAGTCTACGAGAGCTTCAACATGGCCTCGCTGTGGAAGCTGCCGGTCGTCTACATCATCGAGAACAACCGCTACGCCATGGGCACCTCGGTCGCGCGCTCGTCCGCCGAGACCGACTTCTCCCATCGCGGCGTGTCTTTCCGCATCCCGGGCATCCAGGTCGACGGCATGGACGTGCGCGCCGTGAAGGCGGCGGGCGAGATGGCGCTCGACTATTCGCGCTCCGGCAATGGGCCGATCATCCTGGAGATGATGACCTACAGGTACCGTGGCCATTCGATGTCCGACCCGGCGAAATACCGCACCAAGGAAGAGGTGCAGAAGATGCGCTCCGAGCACGATCCGATCGAGCAGGTGAGGGCGCGCGTGCTGGAGAAGAAGTGGGCCAGCGAGGACGAGTTGAAGGCGATCGACAAGGAGGTGCGCGACATCGTCGCCGACTCGGCAGATTTCGCCCAGACCGATCCGGAGCCGGATCCGTCCGAGTTGTGGACGGACGTGGTGCACTGAGAAGGGAACGGACATGCCGATCGAGATTCTCATGCCCGCCCTCTCGCCCACCATGGAAGAGGGCAACCTTGCCAAATGGCTGAAGAACGAGGGCGACAAGATCGCGCCGGGTGATGTGATCGCCGAGATCGAGACCGACAAGGCGACGATGGAGGTCGAGGCCGTCGACGAGGGCACGCTCGGGAAGATCCTCATCCCGGCAGGCAGTGAAGGGGTGAAGGTGAACACGCCAATCGCGATGCTCCTGCAGGACGGCGAGAGCGCCGGCGACCTCGGCAAGGGAGGCGATGCATCGAACGCCGCTGCCGCTTCGGTTGCCGAGAAAGCGAATGATTCCGAGACCCCGAGGCAGGCTGCCGACGATGCCGGCGGCAAGGTGCGCGAATCGAGGGAAGAACCAAGCGCGAAGACCGAGACCGCGAAAGCTCCGGCCGCCCCGAAAGCCGCAGCCGTATCCGACCCGGACATACCTGCCGGGACGGAAATGGTCACGATCACCGTTCGCGAGGCGCTGCGGGACGCCATGGCCGAGGAGATGCGCCGCGATCCGGAGGTCTTCATCATGGGCGAGGAGGTCGCGGAGTACCAGGGCGCCTACAAGATCACCCAGGGGCTTCTGCAGGAGTTCGGCGCCAGGCGCGTCGTCGACACGCCGATCACTGAGCACGGCTTTGCCGGCGTCGGCGTCGGTGCGGCGATGGCCGGGTTGAAGCCGATCGTCGAGTTCATGACCTTCAACTTCGCCATGCAGGCGATCGACCAGATCGTCAATTCGGCGGCGAAGACGCTCTATATGTCCGGTGGCCAGATGGGCGCGCCGATCGTCTTCCGCGGCCCGAACGGCGCGGCTGCGCGCGTCGCCGCGCAGCACAGCCAGGACTATGCCGCCTGGTACAGCCATATCCCGGGGCTGAAGGTCATACAGCCCTATACGGCCGCCGACGCCAAGGGCCTGCTCAAGGCGGCGATCCGCGACCGCAATCCGGTGATCTTCCTCGAGAACGAGATCCTCTACGGCCAGTCCTTCGAGGTTCCCAAGCTCGACGATTTCGTCCTGCCGATCGGGAAGGCGCGTGTCCACAAGGCCGGCAAGGACGTGACGCTCGTCTCCTTCGGCATCGGCATGACCTATCTGGCCAAGGCCGAGCCGGAATTGGCCAAGCTCGGAATCGACGCGGAGATCATCGATCTCAGGACGATCCGGCCGATGGACCTGGAGACGGTGATCGAGTCCGTCAAGAAGACAAACCGGCTGGTCGTCGTCGAAGAAGGCTTTCCGCAGTCGTCGGTAGGCGACTTCATCGCCAACCAAGTCTCGCAGCGGGCGTTCGACTATCTCGACGCGCCGGTGATCACGATCGCCGGCAAGGATGTGCCGATGCCTTATGCGGCCAACCTCGAGAAGCTCGCTCTGCCGAATGTGGCGGAAGTGGTTGAGGCCGTGAAGGCAGTGACGTATCGGGGGTGAGGCATGGCGCTGTTCGGGAGGAAGGCGTCGCCGGCGGCTCCCTCGTCCGAGCGCGCGCCATTCATCCAGTGCTTCAGGACTGAGGACGACGGCCTGGTCGTGCGGATCGATCCTGCGCAGGTCGAGTTGCCTGCCCATGCCGGCATCATGGTGGTCGACATCGCTCGCCACCTTGCCCGCGCGATGGCACAGTATGGAAGTGCCTGCTCCGAGCACGAGGCGATGTCCGAAATCGTCCGGCTGATGCGGGCGGAGCTTGACGACCCGACCGATCTCGGCTCGGGTTCGATCGTGAACTGAAGGCGCGGCTGGAGGACGACGGCGCCATGGCGGAGCAAGGCAAGAAGACTGCGACGTATGCCGACCTCGAGGCGGTGCCGCCGCATCTCGTCGCCGAGATCATCGACGGCGAGTTGATGACGCATCCAAGGCCGTCGTTCAGGCACGGCGGGACGGCGAGCGCGCTGAATATTCGGCTCGGCAATGCCTTCCAATTTGGGGGTGCGGGCGGTCCAGGGGGATGGATTTTCGTCGCCGAGCCTGAACTTAAATTGGGCAGTCAAATCCTTGTGCCCGACATTGCTGCATGGCGGCGTGATCGCCTGACGACCTATCCGAAAACCAACTATGTCGAGACTGTCCCCGACTGGGTCTGCGAAGTTCTATCCGCTTCAACGGAGCGGCGCGACCGAACGGTGAAGATGCGGATCTACGCGGAGGCCGGGGTTCCATATCTCTGGATTATCGACCCTCGCCAGCAGATTCTGGAAACCTTCGAACTGCTCGAGGGGCGCTGGACAAAATTCGGAGCCTGGAACTCCGACGATCAGGTCCGAGCCCCGCCATTCGACGCCATTTCCTTCTCGCTCGCCGATCTTTGGCCTCTCGACAGGCCGCTCGGCTTCAATGAAGACCCCCAGGCCCTCTACGCCGGAGATCGATAGCATGCCCATCAACATCACCATGCCGGCCCTGTCGCCCACGATGGAGGAGGGCAACCTCGCCAAGTGGCTGGTCAAGGAAGGCGATAAGGTCGCGCCCGGTGACGTCATCGCCGAGATCGAGACCGATAAGGCGACGATGGAGGTCGAGGCGGTCGACGAAGGCACAGTGGCCAAGATCGTCGTGCCGGCCGGTACCGAGGGCGTGAAGGTCAATGCCGTCATCGCAGTGCTCGCGGGCGAGGGCGAGGATGCCGGGGCTGCTGCCAAGACGCAAAGTCCGGCGCCAATGTCTGCCTCCACGGCGGCGGGGTCTGGCAAGCCGACACAGGAGGGCGCTCTTGCGTCCTCATTTCCGCAAAAGGGCAACGGCCAATCAACAAGTGAGCGTCAATCGCTGCCCCCCTCTGGCGTGCCGGCCATCTCCCCCTCAAATGGGGAAATCAGCCAATCGCCGAACGGCGCACGCGCCTTCGCCTCGCCGCTCGCACGCCGCATCGCCAAGGAGGCCGGCATCGACCTTTCGGCCGTCCAGGGCTCCGGCCCGCATGGCCGAATCGTCAAGGCCGATGTCGAGGCCGCTGCGAGCGGTGGCGTGCAACCTGCTGCAAGGGCGCCGATGCATGCCCCGGCCGCCCAGCCGGCTGCGCCTGCTGTAGCGAAGACTTCGGATGAGGCGGTGCTGAAACTGTTCGAGGAGGGCAGCTATGAACTCGTCCCTCACGACAATATGCGCAAGACCATCGCCCGGCGGCTGGTTGAGGCGAAGAGCACGATCCCGCATTTTTACCTGACGCTCGACTGCGAGCTCGACGCGCTTCTGAAGCTGCGGAGCGACCTCAACGCGGCCGCCCCGATCAAGAAGACCGACAATGGCGAGCAGCCTGCCTACAAGCTGTCGGTTAACGACATGATTATCAAGGCGATGGCGCTGGCGCTGATGGAAGTGCCGGACGCCAATGCTTCGTGGACCGAGAGCGCGACGGTAAAGCACCGTCACGCCGACGTCGGCGTAGCGGTGTCCATCCCCGGCGGACTGATCACGCCGATCGTGCGCAAGGCCGAGCAGAAGACGCTGTCGGTGATCTCCAACGAGATGAAGGATCTTGCCGCGCGCGCCCGCAACCGCAAGCTCAAGCCGGAAGAGTATCAGGGCGGCACGACAGCCGTCTCAAATCTTGGTATGTTCGGCATCAAGGATTTTTCGGCCGTCATTAATCCGCCGCACGCGACAATCCTCGCGGTAGGGGCGGGCGAGCAGCGGCCGGTGGTCAGGAACGGCGAGATCAAGGTCGCGACGATTATGTCGGTGACCCTTTCGACGGACCACAGGGTGGTCGATGGTGCGCTCGGCGCGGAACTGTTGGGCGCGTTCAAGCGCATCGTGGAGAATCCGTTCGCAATGCTGGTGTAACTTCACTGATCCCATGCCAGGAGGCTGAAATGGCTACGGCTGAACAGGTTCAGAGACTGAAGTCGTCGTGGATATGGCTTGCAATCCTGGGAGTGATTTCTTTGGTCGGGGGCGTGTTCGCGCTGTTCAACCCCTTCGCTGCGACTTTCGCCGCCGTCCTTCTCGCAGGTTGGACTTTCCTGCTATTCGGTATCCTGCAGGTCATCCAGGCATTCAGCATCGGTGCGTGGTCGGGCTTTCTCTGGGCGTTGCTGCTCGGCGTACTCACGGCGGCCGTGGGTGTCTCGCTCCTCTACAACCCGCTGGCCGGCGCGCTCACACTCACCTTGGTGGTGGCCATCCTTTTCCTGGTGCTGGGCGTCGTGAAGATCATGTACGCCATCTCGCTGAGGCCGGTGAAAGGATGGGGCTGGGTGATCCTTTCGGGCGCGATCTCGCTGCTGCTCGGGGTGCTGATCCTCGCCGACTATCCGGTTTCCGCGGCGTCGATCCTCGGCATCCTACTGGCTGTCGAGCTCATCTCGAACGGGATTTCCCTGCTGCTCATCACGTTCGGGCTGCGCAGCACCTGAACGCGCTTCGACTTTCTTGGGGGGACAAGGCTTGAAGAACATACTGTGCTACGGCGACTCGCTGACTTGGGGCTACAATGCGGACGGACCGTCGCGGCATCGGCTGGAGGACCGCTGGCCGAGCGTGCTGCAGGCGGAGCTCGGGTCGGCGGCCCATGTCATCGCGGACGGGCTGAACGGGCGCACGACGGCCTATGACGACGGTCTTGCAGGCGAGGACCGGAACGGCGCCCGGACGTTGCCGTTGGTCCTGGGCACCCATTCGCCGCTCGATCTGGTCATCATCATGCTGGGCGCCAACGACATGAAGCCCTGGATCCATGGCAATGCCTTCGTTTCGAAAAACGGCATGAAGCGGCTTGCGCAGATCGTTCGGACCCATCCCTACCAACTGGATGCGCCCGCGCCAAAACTCATCATCGTCTCGCCTCCGCCGGTCACGCCGACTAACGACGCCGAGTTCGCAGCGGCATTCGCCGGGGCAATTGAGGCTTCCGTCCATCTGGCGCGTCACTACACGGCGCTTGCCGAGGAGATCGGCTGCGGCTTCTTCGATGCGGGCAGCGTGGCGCGGACGACGCCTCTGGACGGCATCCATCTCGACGCGGAGAACACGCGCGCCATCGGGCAGGGGATAGCGCCGCTGGTTCGAGCCACCCTGGCACTGTGACCCGGGCAACTGCGCGCCGATCCGATTTCAGCGACATCACCGAGGAGCTAACGTGGCGAATTCCTACGACGTCATCGTCATCGGCGCCGGACCCGGCGGCTATGTAGCGGCGATCCGTGCCGCCCAACTCGGCCTCAAGACGGCCATTGTGGAGCGCGAGCATCTGGCCGGCATCTGCTCGAACTGGGGCTGTATTCCGACCAAGGCGCTGCTGCGGTCGGCGGAGATTTTCCAGTACGCCCAGCACTTCAAGAACTTCGGCCTGAAGCTCGAAGGCAGCGTCGCCCCGGATCTGAAGGCGATCGTCGACCGCTCACGTGGCATCGCCGTGCGCATGAACAACGGCGTCGGCTTCCTGATGAAGAAGAACAAGGTCGACGTCATTTGGGGTGAGGCGAAGTTCACCAAGCCGAATGAGATCGTCGTCTCCAGCACCTCGAAGAAGCCGATGGAGCCGCAGGGGCCGATTCCGAAAAATGCGTTGGGCGAGGGCACCTACACGGCCAAGCATATCATCATCGCCACCGGTGCGCGGCCGCGCGCTCTGCCTGGCATCGAGCCGGACGGCAAGCTCATCTGGACTTATTTCGAGGCGATGGTTCCGCCGGAAATGCCGAAATCGCTGGTGGTCATCGGGTCGGGTGCCATCGGCATCGAGTTCGCGTCCTTCTACCGCAGCATGGGCGTCGACGTGACTGTGGTCGAGCTACTGCCACAGGTCATGCCGGTCGAGGATGCCGAGATCTCGGCCTTCGCCAAGAAGCAGTTCGAGAAGCAGGGGATGAAGTTCCTGCTCGAGGCAAAGGTCACCAAGGTCGACAAGTCTGCGGACTCAGTGACGGCCCATGTCGAGACGAAGGACGGCAAGGTCCAGAAGATCACCGCGGATCGGTTAATCTCGGCGGTCGGTGTGCAGGCCAATGTCGAAGGGCTCGGGCTGGAGGCGCTCGGCGTCGAACTCGACCGCGGCGTCATCGCGATCGACGGCTACGGCCGCACGACTGTGCCGGGCGTCTACGCGATCGGCGACGTCGCCGGGCCGCCGATGCTCGCCCACAAGGCAGAGCATGAGGGCGTGGTCTGCGTCGAGAAAATCGCTGGGCTGCCCAATATCCACCCGCTCGACAAGCTTAAGGTCCCTGGCTGCACCTATTGCAGCCCGCAGGTGGCGTCGGTTGGCCTTACCGAGGCGAAGGCCAGGGAAGCAGGCTACGAGGTGCGGGTCGGAAAGTTCCCGTTCACAGCCAACGGCAAGGCGGTCGCGCTCGGCGAGGATCAGGGTCTCGCCAAGACGATCTTCGACGCAAAGACGGGCCAGCTCTTGGGCGCGCATCTTGTCGGGCCGGAGGTCACCGAACTGATCCAGGGTTTTGTCGTCGCCATGAACCTGGAGACCACCGAGGAAGAGCTGATGCACACAATCTTCCCGCACCCAACGCTTTCGGAGACTATGAAGGAGAGCGTGCTCGACGCCTACGGCCGGGTGCTGAACGCCTGAATGGGGTGGGTCTGAAAGGACCCGGGGGCTCGGCACGTTTGGTGCGTCCTTCGAGGCTCGCGCACGAACGCCTTACGAGCAACTTCGATGGCGAAGAGCGCTCGCACCTCAGGATGAAGGAGGTTTGTGCTGCCCCTCATCCCCCTGCCGGGACCTTCTCTCCGCACGCGGGGAGAAGGATGACGGCCGCAACGCGGACGCACATTGGACCCGCGCCTCTACAGTGCTAGAACAGCCCGAATCCCTTGCCTCTGCCCCGGAGTTCCATGACCTCGAGAACCTGCCTCTCCATTATCCTTGCCGCGGGTGAGGGTACGCGGATGAAAAGCAGCACGCCGAAGGTGCTGCACAAGATCGCTGGCCTTCCAATGCTCGCTCACGTCTTCCGCGCGGCTGATGAAGCCGGTGCGGACAGCATTGCGGTCGTGGTGGGGCATGAAGGCGATGCTGTGAGGGCGGCCGCGGCCAAGTACTCGTCCCACGCTGAAGTGTTCGTGCAGGAGCGCCGGCTGGGGACCGCGCATGCGGTGCTCGCCGCACGCGAAGCGATCGCGCGCGGCTACCAGGACGTGCTGATCATGTTCGGCGACACGCCGCTGGTCGATGCAGGCTCGTTGCTGGTGGCGCGCGGCCGGCTTGCGGAAGGCAATGCCGTTTCCGTGGTCGGCTTCCGCACCGATGCGCCCACCGGCTACGGTCGCCTGATCGAGGAAAACGGTCAGCTTCAGGCGATCAGGGAAGAGAAAGATTGTTCTCCGGCCGAAAGGCTCATCACGTTCTGCAATAGCGGCTTGATGGCGATTTCCGGCGAGCATGTTTTGGCGCTACTGGATCAGGTGGGTAGCGACAACGCCAAGGGCGAATTCTATCTGACCGACATCGTCGAGATCGCGCGAAAAGCCGGGCTCAAGGTGGCGGCGACCGAAGCTCCGTTCGAAAGCACGCTCGGCGTGAACACGCTGGTCGAGCTTGCGGAAGCCGAGGCGATCTGGCAGCGCCGCCGCCGTCGCGAGGTGATGCTCGCCGGTGTGACGCTGCTTGCGCCGGAGACGGTCTTCTTCTCGCACGACACCGAGGTCGGCGCCGACGCACTGATTGAGCCGAATGTCTTTTTCGGGCCCGGTGTCAGCGTCGGACAGGGCGCCATCATCCACGCCTTCAGCCACGTTGAGGGCGCGGAGGTCGGGCCGCGGGCCGAGATCGGGCCCTTCGCGCGGCTGCGGCCCGGCGCCGATATCGGCGAGAAGGCCAAGGTCGGCAACTTCTGCGAGATCAAGAAGGCGGCGGTGGAGCCCGGCGCCAAGGTCAACCACCTGACCTATATCGGCGATGCGCGGATCGGAGCCGGATCGAATATCGGCGCGGGTACGATCACCTGCAACTATGACGGCTTCGGAAAACATTATACCGACATTGGCAGGGACGTCTTCGTCGGCTCCAACACCGCCTTGGTCGCCCCTGTTTCGATTGGGGACCGGGCCAATATCGCAGCCGGCAGCGTGATCACCGACAACGTCCCGGCAGATGGGCTCGCCTTCGGCAGGGCGCGGCAGAAGACCTTGCCGGAATACGCGCCGAGGCTGAGGGCGCGCCTTTCTTCGGCCAAGAAGCAGCGGGACGCGGCGGAGTAGAAGGCGCTAGAAGCGGCAGGGCCGTCGCAGACCTTTCGGCTGCAATCTTCGTATACTGAATTTGATTTTGGGTGGTTTGCTTGAACCGCCTATGGGTGCATCTTGGAATGCCCGGAAGAGGTCAGGGGGTGGGAGATGTGTGGCATCGTAGCGATCGTGGGCCAGTCGTCGGTCGCGCCCCTCATCGTGGACGCGCTCAAGCGGCTCGAATACCGGGGATATGACTCGGCCGGCGTAGCCACCCTTGAGAAAGGCCGGCTCGGCCGCCGGCGCGCGGAAGGCAAGCTCGTCAATCTCGAGCGCAAGCTGCAGGCCGAACCGCTCGGCGGCAGCATAGGCATCGGCCATACCCGCTGGGCAACCCACGGGGTCCCGAACGAGACCAATGCGCATCCGCATTTCTCGGAGGGCGTGGCGATCGTCCACAACGGCATCATCGAAAACTTTGCCGAATTGCGCGAGGAACTGATCGCCGACGGCTACACGTTCTCGTCGCAGACCGACACCGAAGTCGTCGCGCATCTGATCGCGCGCGAGACGGCGCTGGGCAAGGACCCGGTCGCGGCAACCCACGGCGCATTGAAGCGGCTGCGTGGAGCCTTCGCCATCGCGGTCATGTTCGAGAAGGACGAGGACCTCATCATCGGCGCCCGCAATGGTCCGCCACTCGCGGTCGGTCATGGCGAGGGCGAGATGTTCCTGGGCTCCGACGCGACCGCACTGGCGCCGTTCACCGATTCGATCACCTACATGGAAGATGGCGATTGGGCGGTCGTGCGGCGCAATGGTTTTGTCGTCTACGACATGGAAGGCCGCGAGGTGCAGCGCGAGCGGCAGACCTCGCTCGGCGTCAACCTGATGGTCGACAAGGGCAACCATCGGCATTTCATGGAGAAGGAGATCCATGAGCAGCCGGAGGTCATCGCTCATACGCTGTCGAACTATCTCGACTTCAACTCCGGGACGACGCGGGCGCTCGACCTGCCTTTCGACTGGAAGGCTCTGGATCGCCTGGCGGTCTCGGCATGCGGCACCGCCTATCTGAGCGGGCTCGTGGGCAAGTACTGGTTCGAACGGCTCGCGCGCCTGCCGGTCGATATCGATATCGCTTCAGAATTCCGCTATCGCGAGATGCCGCTCTCGAAGGACAGCGCGGCACTCTTCATCTCGCAATCGGGGGAGACGGCCGACACGCTGGCCTCGCTGCGCTATTGCCGCAGGGAGGGACTCCCAATCGGTGCGGTCGTCAATGTGAGAGGCTCCACGATCGCCCGCGAATCCGACGTCACGCTACCGACGCTGGCCGGGCCGGAGATCGGCGTCGCCTCGACCAAGGCCTTCACCTGCCAGCTCTCGGTCCTCGCATCGCTCGCCGTACGGGCAGGCGTGGAGCGCGGGACGATCTCGCCGGAACGGGAGAAGGAACTGGTTCGCGAGCTTGCCGAAACGCCTCGGTTCGCCAGTCAGGCCTTGAAGCTCGCGCCGCAGATCGAGAAGGTGGCGCGCGAACTCTCCAATTACCGTCACGTACTCTATCTCGGCCGCGACACCAATTTCCCGCTCGCCATGGAAGGCGCACTCAAGCTCAAGGAAATCTCCTACATTCATGCCGAGGGCTATGCCGCAGGCGAACTGAAGCACGGGCCGATCGCCCTCATCGACGCAACCATGCCGGTGATCGTAATTGCGCCGCACGACCACATCTTCGAGAAGACGGTCTCGAACATGCAAGAGGTCGCGGCTCGCGGCGGCAAGGTCATCCTGATCACGGACGAGAAGGGCGCCAAGAACGCCACGATCAATACGCTGGAAACGATCGTGCTGCCCGACACCCCGGAGATCATCGCGCCGATCATCTATGCGCTGCCGATCCAAATGCTCGCCTACTATACGGCGGTGGTGATGGGCACGGATGT
>NZ_JABVCF010000013.1:0-62633 GCF_014595955.1 Pseudaminobacter soli (ex Zhang et al. 2022) | reverse complement strand
GGGACCCGGCAGAAGGCCGGAAACTCGCGTTCTGCGTAAGGATTGTGTCGGCGCGCCAAGGATGATCTAATCCGGCGCCGCTGCACGATTTCTCAGGCTCCGGATGAGCGACGCCCCGACTTCCCTTTCCGGCATGACGCGACTCCGGAATTATTTTCTTACCGGAGTCGTGGTCTGTGCTCCGCTAGCAATAACGGCGTACCTGGCCTGGACCTTCATCCAGTGGGTAGATTCGTGGGTGAAGCCTTACATTCCGTCGCGCTATAACCCGGACAACTACCTGCCTTTCGCCGTACCGGGCTTCGGCCTAATCGTGGCGCTCTTTCTGATCACCCTCGTAGGCTTCATGACGGCCAACATCATCGGCCGTTCCATCGTCCAGTTCGGCGAGCGGCTCCTCAACCGCATGCCGCTGGTCCGCACAATCTACAGCGGTCTGAAGCAGATATTCGAGACCATCCTCGCCAACCGGTCGGAGCTCTTCAACAAGGTCGGTTTGTTCGAGTACCCGCGCCGGGGCGCCTGGTCGATCGTCTTCATCGCCAAGCAGCAGGAGACGGAGATCAACCATGCGCTGGCGCCGCGGCACGGCAGGACGATTGCCGTTTTCCGGCCGATCAGCCCGAACGTGACCACGGGCTATCTGCTCTATGCCCCCGAGGAGGACGTCATTCCGCTCGACATGAGCGTGGAGGATGCCGCCAAGCTTTTGATCTCCGGCGGCTTGGTCGCGCCCGAGCCGCAGGCCAAGATCACGTCGCTTGCGGAGGAGGCAATGGCGAAGCGCAAGCGGGGAAGCTGACCACTACCCCGCCCTGAGCAGGCGCACGGCCTCGTCCTTGCCGAACAGGTAAAGCAGCGCGCGGATCGCCTGGCCTCGCTCGGATTTCAGCTCGGGATCGCGCGCCAGCAGCAGCCGAGCATCCTGCCGCGCCGTCTCCAAAAGATCGGCGTGGAATTCCAGACGCGCCACCTGGAACCCCGGCGTGCCGGATTGTTTGGTCCCCAGCAGTTCGCCTTCGCCGCGCAGCTTCAGGTCTTCCTCGGCGATCCGGAAACCGTCCTGGGATTCGCGCATCACCGAAAGCCGTGCGGTCGCGGTTTCGCTCAGCGGAGGCTTGTAGAGGAGCACGCAGGTGGAGGACTTCGAGCCGCGCCCGACCCGGCCGCGCAACTGGTGCAATTGTGCCAGCCCAAAGCGCTCGGCATGCTCGATCACGATGATGGTCGCGTCAGGCACGTCGACGCCGACCTCGACCACCGTGGTTGCGACGAGCACGCGCGTCTCGCCCTCCTTGAAGGCGCGCATTACCTCGTCCTTGTCTCGGCCCGACATGCGGCCATGGACAAGACCTACCCTGTCGCCGAAGCGGGATTGGAGCGCCGCATGACGCTCTTCCGCCGAGGCGAGCTTTGCCTCCTCCGACTCTTCGACGAGCGGGCAGATCCAGTAGACTTTTTGCCCTTCGGCGACCGCGTCCGATATGCGACCGACGAGTTCTTCATAGCGGTCGAACGGCAGGCTGACGGTGCGGATGGGGCGACGGCCGGCCGGCTTCTCGGTCAGCTTGGAGACATCCATGTCGCCGAAGGCGGTAAGCACCAGCGTCCTCGGGATCGGCGTCGCGGTCATGACCAGCATGTCGGGGGCTTCGCCTTTCGCGGTGATCGCCAGTCTCTGGTGCACGCCGAAGCGATGCTGCTCGTCGACGATCGCGAGCGCGAGATCGCGGAACTGCACGCTCTCCTGAAACAGAGCGTGCGTCCCGACCACCAGGTCGATCGCTCCGGATTCGAGCGCTTGGAGTATGGCCGTGCGCTCGCGGCCTTTCTCGCGGCCGGTGAGGATGGCAACCGACAGCCCGGCCTTCGACGCCAGCGGCTCTATGGTCGAAAAATGCTGGCGCGCCAGGATTTCGGTTGGCGCCATTAGCGCGGCCTGTCCGCCCGCCTCGATCGCGCGCGTCATTGCCAAAAGGGCGACCACGGTCTTGCCCGATCCGACGTCGCCCTGCAGCAGCCTCAGCATGCGGTCGGGCTTCGCCATGTCGGCGTCGATCTCCGAAAGCGCACTCTCCTGGGATGCCGTAAGGCGATAGGGCAGGGCGGCACGGATTGCAGCGATTCGCGTACCGTCACCGATGAGCGGCCGACCGGCCCGCTTGCTCACCTTCGCCCGCACCAGGGCCAGAGATACCTGTCCGGCGAGGATCTCGTCATAGGCGAGACGCCGCCAGGCAACCGCTTCCGGCGAGACGTCGATCGGGTCGGCCGGATTGTGAATTCGGCGTAGCGCGCCAGCGAAGTCGGGACAGGTCTGGCGCCGCAGGAACTCAGGATCCTGCCATTCCGGCCATTGCGGCATTCTCGCCAGCGCCTGCCCGATCGCGCGACGCAAGACCTTGGCGTGCAGACCGGCGGTGAGCGGGTAGACCGGTTCGACCAGGGGGAGGGAGTCCACGTCCTCGGCCGAAGCTATGTGGTCCGGATGGACCATGGACGGTCGGCCGTTGAACCACTCCATGCGCCCGCTGACGACGACCTGGCGCCCAACCGGCAGGCTGCGTTCCAGCCAGGCGGCGTTGGCGTGGAAGAAGGTCACCGCCATCTCGCCCGTGTCGTCGTGCACGAACACCCGGTAAGGGACCGAGCGATTGCCTCTCGGCGGCGGCTGGTGGCGGTCGACGCGCACGTCAAGCGTTACGATCGCGCCCTCGGCTGCGAGCGCGATCCCGGGCCGGTTGCGCCGGTCGATCACCGAGTGCGGCAGCACGAACAGGAGGTCGCCGGCCCGCGCGTTCCTGGCCGAGAGGTCGGCCGGGACGACCTTCTCGATCATGGTGGCGATCTTCGGCCCGACCCCGTCCAGCGAGGTGATCGGCACGAACAGCGGATCGAGCAGGGACGGGCGCATCGTCAGCGGCAACCCGTCGGGAAGTAGTGGCGTGAAGCAGGTGCGGTCGTCATGTCGAAGAGTCCATACATCTCACGCGAGCATGACACCATCGCCCGGTGGCGCTATATGCCGCGCAAACGGAGCAGGGAATGACCGGAACCACGCGATCGACGGACGGCCTGGACGCCAGGCGGCGCAAGCTCCTGTTCCGCTCATGGCATCGCGGGATGCGCGAGGTCGACCTGATCCTCGGCAGCTTTGTCGATGCAACAATCGACGTCTTGACCGACGCGGAACTCGAACAATATGAAAGCTTGCTCGAAGTTCCCGACACCATTCTCCTGCCCTGGCTGACCGGTGAGCAGCCGATACCAGAGCGGGAGCAATCCACGATTCTCCAACAGATCATCGCCTTCCGACGCGCGATGACGTTCTGAAGCTGAATTCATGTCGCTCATTCCTACGCTCGGCCTGCGCAAGGACCGCACTGGGCCCGTGCTCATCGATGAAGTCGCCGAAGGCTACGAGGCGTTCGCGCTGGCAAAGCTGTCGTCGGAGGCCGCACCCGACGGACCGGTTGTTTTCGTCGCGCGCGACGGGCAGCGCCTTCCGGCCATAGCGGACGCGCTTGCCTTCGTCGCGCCCGACCTGCCGCAACTGGAACTGCCCGCCTGGGACTGCCTGCCCTACGATCGCGTCTCGCCCGGCGCCGATGCCGTGGCGCGGCGCGTCGAGGCGATGGCCGGCATGATCGCGCTCGCAGAGAAGCCACATCGCGCCGTTGTGCTCACCACGGTCAGGGCGTTGATGCAGCGGATGCCGCCGCGCGCGTTGATCGAGGCGCAGACCTTCCGTTCCCGCACCGGCAATCAGGTCGACATGAAGACGCTGATCGAGCGGCTGGAGAACTCCGGCTTCGACCGCGTTGCGACCGTCCGCGAAGTCGGCGAATACGCTGTGCGCGGCGGCATCGTCGATCTGTTCGCGCCGGGCGGCGCGGAGGCGCTGCGGCTCGACTTCTTCGGCGACACGCTCGATTCGATTCGCGCCTTCGACGTGGCGACGCAGCGCACGACCGGCCAGCGAAATGAGCTCACGCTGCAGGCGATGAGCGAGGTCGCGCTGACGCCCGACACGATCGCCCGCTTCCGCCGCAGCTACATCGAGGCGTTCGGAGCGCCCAACCGCGATGACGCCCTCTATGCGGCGGTGTCGGAGGGCCGGCGTTTTGCCGGCATGGAGCACTGGCTGCCGTTCTTCTACGACGGTCTGGAAACGCTGTTCGACTACCTGCCGACCGCTCCCTTCGTCCTCGACCATCTGGCGCCGGAGGCGATGGCCGAACGCCACGCCCAGATCGAGGATCACTACCAGGCGCGCCGGCAACAGGCCGGCAGCGCTCTGAAGGACGCGGTTCCCTATCGACCGGTAGCGCCATCGGCCATGTACCTGTCGCCGGAGGACGTCGCCCCTGGGTTGCAGGACCGGCTATCGGCGGAGTTCTCCCCCTTCGACGCGCCGGAGACGAGCGGGCGCCAGCTTCTGCATGCCGGGTCAAAGACTGGCAGGGGTTTTGAGCTTGAACGCGCCGACCCGGCCGTCAACGTCTTCAACGCTGCCGTCGACCACATCGCCTCGCTGCGCGCCGACAAGCGAAAGGTGGTCGTCGCCGGCTGGACGGAAGGTTCGCTCGGGCGCCTTTCGCAGATTCTTGGCGAGCACGGACTGGGCAATCTGAAGCCGGTCGCCACGCTGGCCGAGGTCGAGAAACTCGGCCCCGGCCAAGCCGGCCTGACGGTGCTGCCCATCGAGGCCGGCTTCGTCACCGAAAAACTCGCCGTCATCGCCGAGCAGGACATCCTCGGCGACCGCCTGGTCCGCCGCTCGAAGCGCAAGAAGGCGGCCGACTTCATCTCCGAAGCCGCATCGCTTTCGACCGGCGACATCGTCGTCCACGCCGAGCATGGAATCGGGCGTTTTGTCGGGCTCAAGACCATCGAGGCGCTCGGAGCCCCACACGACTGCCTCGAAATTCGCTATTCCGGCGACGACCGTCTGTTCCTGCCGGTCGAGAACATCGAGCTGTTGTCGCGCTACGGCTCCGATTCCGCCGATGTGGCGCTGGACAAGCTCGGTGGCGGCGCCTGGCAGGCGCGCAAGGCCAAGCTCAAGCGGCGACTGCTGGAGATGGCGGACCAGTTGATCCAACTCGCGGCCGAGCGGCAGTTGCGCGGCGCGCCGGTGATCATGCCTCCGGACGGCGTCTATGGCGAATTCGCCGCGCGGTTCCCCTACGAGGAGACAGAGGACCAGCAGCGCGCCATCGACTCGGTAATGGAGGACCTCTCCGCCGGCCGCCCGATGGATCGGCTGATCTGCGGCGACGTCGGCTTCGGCAAGACAGAGGTGGCGCTGCGGGCGGCCTTCCTCGCGGCCTTGGAGGGCTTTCAGGTGGCCGTTGTCGTGCCGACGACGCTGCTGGCGCGCCAGCACTACAGCACCTTCGCCAAACGCTTCGCCGGCCTACCGGTGAAAGTTCGCCAGGCCTCGCGCATGGTCACCGCCAAGGAGTTGGCCGAGACCAAGAAGGGTATCAGCGACGGTACGGTCGACATCGTGGTCGGCACGCACGCGCTGCTCGGCTCGGGCGTTTCCTTCAAGAACCTCGGCCTACTGATCATCGACGAGGAGCAGCACTTCGGCGTCAAGCACAAGGAGCGCCTGAAGGAGTTGAAGAGCGACGTGCACGTGCTCACGCTCTCGGCCACGCCGATCCCGCGCACGCTGCAACTGGCGCTCACGGGGGTGCGCGAGTTGTCGCTGATCGCCACGCCGCCAGTCGACCGCCTCGCCGTGCGCACTTTCATCTCGCCGTTCGACCCGCTGGTCATCCGCGAGACGCTGCTGCGCGAACGCTATCGCGGCGGCCAGAGCTTTTACGTCGTGCCGCGCATCGCCGATCTCTCCGAGGTGAAGGATTTCCTGCACGAGCAGGTGCCGGAACTGAAGGTAGCGGTCGCGCACGGGCAGATGCCGGCCGGCGAGCTCGACGACGTCATGAACGCCTTCTACGACGGGCAGTATGACGTGCTGCTCTCGACCACGATTGTCGAATCCGGGCTGGACATCCCGACGGCCAACACGCTGGTCGTTCACCGAGCCGACATGTTCGGCCTGGCGCAGCTCTATCAGCTTCGCGGCCGCGTGGGACGCTCGAAGACCCGCGCCTATGCGCTGTTCACGCTACCGGCGAACCGCAAGCTGACGGACACGGCCGACCGGCGCCTGAAGGTGCTGCAATCGCTCGACACGCTCGGCGCCGGCTTCCAACTCGCGAGCCACGACCTCGATATCCGCGGCGCAGGCAATCTGCTCGGCGAAGAGCAGTCCGGCCACATCAAGGAAGTGGGCTTCGAGCTCTACCAGCAGATGCTGGAAGAGGCCGTGGCCGAGGTGCGAGGCACCGCGCCGGTGTCGGACGGCGACTGGTCGCCGCAGATCGGCGTCGGCACTGCCGTTATGATCCCCGAGGATTTCGTGCCCGACTTGCAGCTGCGGCTGGCGCTTTACCGCCGCATGGCCGATCTCGAGACCACCGAGGACATCGACGCATTCGCCGCCGAACTCATCGACCGCTTCGGGCCGCTGCCGACGGAGGTCGAGCACCTGCTGAAGATCGTCTTCATCAAGAGCCTGTGCCGCAAGGCGAATGTCGAGAAGCTGGACGCCGGCCCCAAAGGCGCGGTCATCCAGTTCCGCAAGCGGGAGTTCCCGAATCCGGCGGGGCTGGTGCGCTACATCGGCGAGCAGGGATCGATGGCGAAGATCCGGCCGGACCACAGCATCGTCTTCATCCGCGACTGGCCGAACCCCGAGAAGCGGCTTTCGGGTGCTGCAGTCGTCATGACGCAGTTGGCGCGGATGGTCGACAAGGCGGCGTGATCGCGGATCGTGCGTTGGCGCCGACTGCGGCCGCCTTGCCGATGCCGCGGCGGCCCGTTAACACTGCCGGCGGGCGGACAACAGCCAGAGCACTTTCCTGAATGCCGAGCCACCTCTGCCGGGTCATCCTGGCTCTGATCTTCTTGAGTTTGTCGGCGCTTGCGCCGCTGCCGTCCTATGCGCAGGCGCCGGACGATCGAGCCTCGCCATTGGTCGAGGAGCAGCGCGACGTGCTCAAGCGCCTGCAATCCCGCACCGAGCAACTCGAGAAGAGCATGCGGGAGTTCTCGGAGGACGACCTGCGGCTCGCGGAGACCAGGCTGCAATTGGAGGAGGTCGGCCGCGAACTGATCGTCGGCAGCACCGCGTTCCGGCCCCGTCTCGCCGAGATCAATGACCGCCTGGAACAGCTCGGTCCACCTCCCGCATCGGGGGCTCCCCCTGAATCGGAGATCATCAAGGCGGAACGGGCGGCGCTGGCCGCGGAAAAATCCGAGATCAATGCGACGCTCGGCACTGCCGAGGATCTCTCGATCCGCGTGAACAACCTGGTTTCGCGTGTAGCCGACCTACGCCGCGAACTGTTTTCGAAACTGCTTACGAAGCGCTACGAGATCAATCTCGACCTTGCCGGCCAGGTGGTCGTCGCCTTCGAAAACACCGCCTACGATTTCTGGCGATCGATCTCGGCGTGGCTGCGCTTCGTTTTCAATTTCAAGCTGAGCTCCGTGCTGACCGCAGCGTTCTTCGCACTGGTTGCGGCTGCGGTTCTGATGATCGGCGGACGCCGCCTGTTCGGCCATCTCATCGGCGCCGACCCGGAACAGAGGGAGCCGACCTATCTCAGCCGGCTCTCCGTGGCGTTCTGGTCGACGCTGCTGCCATCTGCGGCGCTCGGCGTCTTCCTTGGCGCGACCTACTTCTTCTTCGACTATTTCGGCGTGCTGCGCGGCGACATCGGCAGCATGCTTGCCGCGCTCTTCGCCGTCATCGGACTGGTCTTCTTCGTCCATCGTCTCGGCGGCGCGGTGCTGTCGCCGCGCCTGCCGGAGTGGAGGCTTATCCCCGTCCGCTCGGGCGCTGCCACCAAGCTGCTCTGGATCATGTCCGCGGTCGCAGCCTTCAGCGGCGTCGATTTCCTTCTGGTCAACATCTACGAGGCGCTCGATGCCCCGCTGGCGCTCACGGTCGGCGAGGCGCTGATCGCAACGGTGCTGATCGGCGTACTGGTCGCGGCCGGCGGTCTGGTGAAACCGTTCCGCGACCAGGACGGCAGGCCGCGTCCCTGGCCGCTTTTGGTGCGCTGCTTCCTCTATCTGCTCGGGGTGGTGACGATCATTGCGGCCCTGCTCGGCTACATCGGTCTCGCTCGGTTCATCTCGCAGCAGATCGTCTGGACTGGCGCGCTCCTGGTGACGATGTATATCGGCTTCCTCTCCTCACGGGCGGTGTCCGAGGAGGGAGCTTTCGCCAAAACCCGCGTCGGCAAGCGCTTTAAGCGATGGCTCAATCTCGATGAGACCGGACTCGACCAGCTAGGGCTCGCTGCCAGCCTCCTGATAAACATCATAGTCGTGATCCTCGGCCTGCCGCTGATCCTGCTGCAATGGGGATTCCAGCCCGGCGACATGATGGCCTGGGTGCGCAAGGTCGCCACCGGCGTCCAGATCGGCTCCTTCACGCTGTCGCTCACCGGGCTGCTCTGGGGCGTGCTGGTATTCGTCATCGGCTACTTCCTGACCCGCTGGTTCCAGCGGTGGCTGGACGGCTCGGTCATGGCCCGGGGTCGCGTCGACCTGGGAGTGCGCAATTCGATCCGGACTGTGGTCGGCTACGCGGGCCTGGCGCTGGCGGCCCTCGTCTCTGTGTCGGCGGCGGGCATAGACCTCTCCAATATCGCGCTGATCGCCGGTGGCCTTTCGCTCGGTATCGGTTTCGGCCTGCAGAATGTGGTGTCGAACTTCGTCTCCGGACTGATCCTGTTGGTCGAGCGGCCGTTCAAGGCGGGCGACTGGATCGTCGCCGGTCAGGTCTCGGGCACCGTGAGGAAGATCAGTGTGCGCGCCACCGAGATCGAGACCGGACAGCGCCAGACGGTGATCCTGCCGAACTCGGAGCTCATCAACAGCGCCGTCGGCAACTGGACGCATCGCAACAAGATCGGCCGGATCGAGGTGCCGGTCGCGGTCGCATACGGCACCGACGCTCGCACGGTCTATGCTCTCCTTTTGGAGATCGTCCAGAGCCACCCTGCGGTTCTGAAGAATCCCGAGCCATTCGTGTCGTTTGTGAGCTTTGGCGAGACTGCAATGAACTTCGAGGCGCAGGCATTTCTGCCGGACGTGACCGCGGGAGGCGGCGTTCGCAACGATCTGCGCTTTGCTATTCTCGACGCGTTCGAGCGCGAAGGCATCCAAATGCCTTTCCCGCAGAAGCAGGTCCGGGTCTGGGAAGAGCACGAGAAACGGCAATGGCAGGCGGATGACGACCGCGCCCATGCCGAACTCGAAGCGACCGTTGAGCGGCGCGAAGAGGCGCTGAAGGAAGTGGAGGAACGCGGGAGGCTGCTCGGCCGCAAGCGTCGCAAGCGCGGTACGGAACCGGTCGACGAGACGTCCGACAGCTGAACGGGCCGTTCAGTTGGCATTCAGCTACATTGCCCTATAAAGCTTCGTGCAACGGGCAGGGGCCCGCTCAACCAGAGGCGGTGGAGACACCGGTAAGTCATGAGGAACCTCTTCGTCGCTGCGCTTTGCCTGTTCGCGGGCTCAGGAGCGGCGCATGCCGCGAGCGCGATCAATCTCGACACTGAGGTGCGGACGCTCATCGTCACGGAGGGCGGAGCGCGCAGCGAACTGGCGATCGCGGCCGGAGAGACGGTCGAGTTCTGCGCGTCGGGCTGCTTCGTGACGATGCCAAACGGCGACCGTGAGGCGCTGACCGGATCGGAGACGCTCGAGATCTCTGGCGGAGCGGCGCGCATCAAGTAAGCGCTTCCTGTCACAAGCAGATGTGAGGCAGGGCCGGGCAAATTGCTCGGCCTTTTATCTTTTCCGATTCCCGCAGCTTAACCCTGTTCATGAAAGCTGTTGCTTCAGTGGTCTTGAGGGACACCTGAATTAACCGTGCTTAACCGTCGTTCCGCTACGACCGGCCTCAAGACGCGACCAAAGGCGTCAATCAGGCAGGCGCGGAAACTGAAGGCATGGACGTCCGGTCCGACAACAATGCGGTTCCTCTTGCCGTCGATCTCGACGGCACGCTGATCGCAACCGATCTTCTGTGGGAAGGACTGTTCCTGCTGCTGCGGAAGAACCCGCTGCTCTTCTTCCTCGTGCCGTTCTGGCTGCTGAAGGGCCCCGCCTCGCTGAAGTGCGAGATCGCCCGGCGCATCGAGATCGACCCAGCCGCGCTGCCCTATCGCAAGGAAGTGCTCGACAGGCTGCATGCCGAACATGCCGGCGGGCGCAAGCTGATCCTGGCGACCGGCACGCCGCGCAAATTCGCGGAAGCAATCGCGGTGCATCTCGGCGTATTCGACGCGGTGCTGGCGACTGACGGACGCGAGAACTTCACCGCCCGGGTGAAGCGCGCCGCGCTGGTGAAGGCCTATGGTGACGGCGGCTTCGACTATTTCGGCAACAGCCGGCATGACCTGCACATCTTCGACGCCGCCCGGCAGGCGACCGTCGTGGCGCCGGACCGCAGCGCCGCCCGGTGGCGTGCCGAGCATGGCTGCGCTGAGATCGAGACCCCGAAGCCGACCCTTCGGACCATCCTCAAGATGCTGCGCGTGCATCAATGGCTGAAGAACGGGCTGATCGCGGTCCCGATGGTGCTCTCGCACGAATACTTCAACGTCGGGATGCTGCTGTCCTGCCTCGTGGCGTTCATCGCCTTCAGTACTGCGGCATCGGCTATCTACATCCTCAACGACTTCTTCGACCTTGCGCTCGACCGCCGCCACCCGACCAAGCGCCACCGGCCATTCGCCAGCGGCATACTGTCGATGCGGTTCGGCATCTTATCGATGTTTGCGCTACTCGCGGTCAGCTTCGCTGCCGTCGCTTTCCTGCCGCCGCTCTTCTGGGCGGTCCTTCTCGGCTATCTCTTGGCGACGACCGCCTATTCGCTGTCGATCAAGCGGATGCTGCTGATCGACGTGCTGATGCTCGCCGGGCTCTACACGATGCGCCTACTGGCTGGGGCGGCAGCCACCAATATCGAGGTCTCCTTCTGGCTGCTTGCTTTCTCGAGCTTCTTCTTCCTGTCGCTGGCCTTGGTGAAGCGTTACGTCGAACTGCGCTCGTCGGCGCTGGTGCCCGGAGAGCGCATCGCCGGCCGCGGCTACCGGGCCGAGGACCAGGAAATCGTAGCACAGGCCGGCATGGCCTCGGCGTTCTCGGCGGCGCTGGTGCTGGCGCTCTACATCGACAGCGCTGCGGTCCGAGAGCTCTACCCGCATCCCTGGATGGTCTGGCCGCTCGCCCCGATCGTCCTCTATCTCATCATGCGTATCTGGATCCTGGCGCGCCGAGACGAACTCCACGACGACCCGGTGGTCTTCATCGTCAGCGACTGGCGCAGCCAGATCGTCGTGCTGATCGGCGCGGTCATGCTGGTCGTAGCGGGGTTCGTGCAATGAAGCTGGCGCGTGGAAGCTTCGGTCGCACGACGCCGCCCAGCCAGCGCGCCATGGAGGCCGGCGAGGCGATTGCGCTGATGAAGAGCGGCCGTGCCGGGCCGGCAATGATCCTGCCCTATGGCAACGGCCGCTCCTATGGCGACAGCTGTCAGACCGAGCGCGGCATCCTTGCTGACATGCGCTCGCTCAACCGCATCATCGCCTTTGATACTGAATCGGGACTGCTCACGGCAGAGGCCGGCGTGCTGCTCTCCGACATCATCGCCAAGGCGGCACCGCACGGCTTCTTTCCGCCGGTGGTGCCCGGGACGCAGTTCGTGACGCTCGGCGGCGCAATCGCCAATGACGTGCACGGCAAGAACCATCATCGGCGCGGCACCTTCGGCTGCCATGTCGAACGCATCGATCTCCTGAAGTCGGACGGGCGCTCCTATGTCTGTACGTCCGGCTCGAACGCCCGTCTGTTCCAGGCGACGATCGGCGGCATGGGCCTGACGGGCCTGATTCTGTCGGCCACCATCCGCCTGATGCGCGTCCCTTCTTTGGACGTGGAGGAGACCGTCACGCCATTCGGCCGCCTCGACGAATACTTCGATCGTGCCGAGGAGGCGGACCGCGCGAACGAATACGCGGTCGCCTGGCTCGATCAACTGGCTGGCGGGAGGAATGCGGGGAGGGGCCTGCTGCTTGCCGGCAACCACCTTGAAGGCGGCTCGCAATCGGCAGGCCGGACTGGGCCAAAGCTGTCGGTGCCGTTCCAGCCGCCAATCAATCTGCTCAACCGGCCGTTCCTGACGGCCTTCAATGCCGCCTACCGATGGAGCCGCAGCCGGGGCGCGTCGACGCGGCGGACGGGCTATCAGGGGTTCTTCTTCCCACTCGACGGCGTCGCCAACTGGAACCGGCTCTATGGACCGAAGGGGCTCTTCCAGCACCAGTCCGTCATACCCTTCGAGGCTGCGAGGGAGACCATCCCGCTTCTGCTGCATACGACTCGTGAGGCGGGACAGGGCTCTTTCCTGACCGTGCTCAAGCGATTTGGCGACGTTCAGTCGCCGGCCATGCTGTCCTTCCCGCGGCCCGGCTACACGCTGACGCTGGACTTTCCCAACCGTGGCCAGCGCACCATGGCGCTGCTGAAGGAACTCGATGCGATCACTGTCGACGCCGGCGGGGGCGTCAATCCCTACAAGGACGCGCGAATGTCGCCGGGCACATTCGCCGTCGCCTTCCCGGACTGGCAGCGGCTCGAGTTCATGCGCGATCCCGCCTTCATGTCGAGTTTCTGGGAGCGCACTGCAATGCGGCTGAAGTCGCCGGAGCGGAGTGCTGCACGAGCGGCAGGGTAGAGGAAGACGCGCCGAAGGCCTGTTCTAGAGGATTTTATGCAAATACAGCGCCTGGTTTCACCAGATCTTTCCGGGCGCTCTGTATGACTGAGGCAAGAAAGCGAGTCCGATGAAATTCCTGCCCTTCATCCTGTTCACGGTGCTTACCAATGCAGCCGCGCAGCTCATGCTGAAGCAGGGCATGATGAATCTCGGGCCGCTGGCGGTGGACGGCGTCCATCCGATATTGCGCGTCCTGCAGATCGTGTTCAGCCCGTGGGTGTTCCTGGGGCTCTGCACCTTCGTCATCTCGATGGCCTCTCATCTCTATGTGCTGTCGAAGGTCGAGCTCTCCTTCGCTTATCCCTTCCTCAGCCTCGCCTACGTGGCGGTCGCGGTGTTCGCCTACTTCGTCTTCCGCGAGGATTTGAACGCCTGGCGCATCGCGGGCATCGCCTTCATCTGCGTGGGCACCGTGCTGATCGCGCAGGGCGGCGCCGGCCACGCGCAATCCTCCGCTTCCGAAAACCCAGTTCAGACCAGTGAGCTAGCCCGATGAGACAGATCATCTTCGGCGGCGACGGATTCGTCGGCCGCCATCTCGCGCCCAAGCTGCAGGCCGACGGCCACGAGGTCGTCGTCGCCGACATAGTCAAGAGCGACCTGCCGTCCTACCGCAGCGTGCGCTTCGTTCATTGCGACGTCACCGACCCGGCCTCAGTCGAGGCGGTCGGGATCAGGGCCGACGACATGGTCTACAACCTGTCGGCCAAGATGCTGTCGCCGATCCAGGTGCGCGCCAAGCGGCACGACTTTTTCTATCCGGTCAACTATCACGGCACCGAGCACATCATCCAGGCGATGGACCGGGCCGGCGCGCCGAAGCTGGTCCACTTCACCACGGACATGATCTACGGCCATACGGTGGTTTCTCCGATGACCGAAGATCACCCGGTCGCGCCGCTCGGCGAGTACGGTTTGTCCAAGTGGGAGACCGAGAAGCTTGCGGCACAGTGGCGCGAGCGCGGCATGCGCATCTCGCTGTTCAGGCCGCGCCTGATCATCGGCCCGGGACGACTCGGCATCCTCGAGAAGTTGTTCAAGCTGATCGATCTCAACCTGCCGGTGCCGATGATCGGGTCGGGCAGGAACCCCTATCAGTTCATCTCTGTGTTCGATTGCGCGGAAGCCGCGCGGGCGGCATTCAAGGCCGGCGTGCCGAACGAGGCCTACAACCTCGGCTCCCTCAATCCGCCGCCGGTGCGCAAGCTGCTCGGCGACCTCATCCGCCATGCGGGGTCGAAGTCGATCCTCCTGCCGACCCCCGGTTGGGCGGTGAAGCGCACGCTCGATCTGCTCGACCTAGTCAACATGCCGATCATGGACCCCGAGCAGTACCTGATCGCCGACGAGATGTGCGTGCTCGACGTCTCGAAGGGCGAGCGCCAACTCGGCTGGGTGCCGAAATATCGCGACGAGGACATGCTGATCGCCGCCTACAGCGAATACCGCGCCAAGAAGGACGGGCGCATGCCCGCCGCAACCCACGTTCCGGCCGAATAGGAGGTTTCGATGAATGCCATCACCATGCCGGAAGCGGCTGCTCGTCTCGCCACGACCGTCCCCGCGCCGCGGAAGATCGCGAAGCCGGCGCTGATCAGCGTCGAGGAAGCCAAGGCGATGGACCTCGCCAGGCTGACCGACCTGTTCAAGGCGCATCTCAATCCCGGCCAGCTCCATTTCATGAAGCTGCTCGGCTTCCACAAGGTGAAGATCGAGCGCGCCGAAGGCATGTACTACGTCGACCAGAAGGGCCGTAATATCCTCGATTTCTTTGGCGGCTTCGGTTCGTTGGCCTTCGGGCACAATCACCCGCGCATCCTGGAGGCCCGCAGAAAATTCCAGGAGGAGAAACGGCAGGAGATCGCGATCGCCTTCATGTCGCAATATGCGACCGCGCTCGCGCACAATCTGGCGCAGTGCTCGCCGGGCGAACTCGACATGGTGTTCCTCGGCTCGTCCGGCTCCGAGGCGATGGAAGCGGCGGTGAAGCTTGCCGAGCGCGCCGCCGGTTCGAAGCGGCCGAAGATCGTCTATGCCGAGAACTCATTCCACGGGAAGACCAAGGGCGTTCTTGCGATCACCGACGGCCAGCTCTACCGCGCCGACTTCAAGGTGGCCGACAACACCGTGCGCGTGCCGTTCGGGGATATTGCCGCGATCGAGCGCGTCTTCCGCACCGATCCCGAGATCGGCGTCATCGTGCTGGAGACGGTCCAGGGCGGTGGCGGCATCATCCAGGCGCCTGCCGAGTTCTGGCAGAAGCTGCGCGCGCTCTGCGACGAGTACGGCGTGCTCTGGGTCGCCGACGAGGTGCAGTGCGGCTACGGGCGCACCGGCCGCTTCTACGCCTTCGAGCACTACGGCGTGGTGCCGGACGTGACCGCGCTCGCCAAGTCGCTGGGCGGCGGCAAGGCGGCCGTCGGCGCCATGATCGCCAAGCGCGACGTGTACATGAGGGCCTACGGCACGCCGAAGACGGCGATGATCCACGCCATGGCGACCTTCGGCGGCATCGGCGAGGCCTGCGTGACCGCGATCGAGGGGCTAAACACGCTCTATGACGAGCACCTCATCGACAATGCCGGCGACACCGGTGCCTACCTGTTGAAGCGCCTCGAAGAGTTGAAGGAACGCCATCCCAAGATCATCAAGGATGTCCGCGGCAAGGGCCTGATGGTCGGCCTGGAGTTCCACGACTTCTCGCAGACCCTGCCGATGATGCTGAGGCCCATGGTCAGCATGCTGGACGACAAGCTGAAGGGCTCGCTGTCCGGCTTCGTGGGAGCGCTCTTGTTGCGCGATTACGACGTGCTGGTCGCCTTCACGGAATACAATCGCAACGTGATCAGGCTGGAGCCGCCGCTGATCTGCGGCAGAGAGCATGTCGACAGGTTCGTCACCGCGCTCGACGACCTGCTGTCGCGCGGCATCGTGGCGATCGTAATGGATTTTGTGAAGAGCCAGATGGGCTGAGGGACCGGCGTGGGGGCGCCGGATTGGGGGATAATGCATGATCAAGGGCGAACGCGCGCCCATCGCCTGGGCGCTGGATACCGGCATTGGCAGAGGCCTCGCACAGGCTGTCGTCAACCGGAGGCTGCTCGACTGGTTGGGCGGGGTCTTCTTCGCCTTCGTCTGCCTGTTCATCGCGGCTTACGCTCTGGTCAAGCCCGACTACAACTGGGACATGGTCGCCTATGTCGCGACCGCGCTGGAGGATCGCTACCAGGACTCGGCTGACCTCCATGCCGCCACCTGGAAGGTGATCTCGGAAAGCGCTCCGGAAGCGCAGCTCTACGAGATCCAGTACGGCAATCCCTACAACAAGCATCAGTGGGAAAACCCGGCCGACTTCCAGTCGCAGCTTTCCATGTACCGGGTGAAGGTCGGCTATGTCTGGCTGATGCGCGCCATGGAGCCGGTGGTCGGACTGGCGAATGCCGCTATCCTGCTCTCAGTCATCCCGTCGCTTCTGGTCGGCGCCCTGATGCTCTACTGGCTTGCCCGCGAGAACGCCCTGCAAGCAGGCTTCATCCTTGCGCCACTGCTTATGTTGGCAGACCAGGCGCAGATGACCTCGGCGGTCGTGCCCGATATGCTGCTGTCGCTGGTCTCCCTCGCCGCGCTCTACGCGTTCGTGCGCGGCCGCGAGGCGCTCGCCTGCGTGCTGTTGTTCGCCAGCGTCTTCGTGCGGCCGGACAACCTCATCCTGATCTTCGCCTTGTTGCTGACGGCCGTCATTTTCGGCTGGCGCGTGCTACCGATGCTCGCCACATTCCTTGCCTCGCTGCTGGCCTGCGTGGCGATCTCGAAATATGGCGGCCACCCCGGCTGGTGGGCGCACTTCTATTTCTCCTGCGTTAAGATCCAGAACTCGATGGCCGGCTTCCAGCCCGACTTCTCGCCGGTCGCGATGCTGCAGGGGTACATGCGCGGCGTCGTGGTGTCGCTGATCCACAACGACTGGGCGGCGCTGCTGGCGCTCTTCGTTGCCGGCTGGGCGCTGCTCAACCGCTACGGCCGGGCGGTCTCCTCACGCCAGAACGCTCTGCTCTTCGCGCTGGTGATCGGCACGATCGGCAAGTTCGCGAGCTTCCCGCTGCCGGACGACCGCTTCTACCACGTCTTTATTCTCGGCATGGCAGTGCTGCTGGTGACCATCTGGAAGCCGCGGTTCGATGCAGCGTTCAGCGTAAACATCATCCGCTCCAAGTAGGTGAGTGGCCGAAGAACTCCCTTCGCCCACTCCGAGGCCTTGGCGGGCCGAAGTTTCTATTTCCCCGCAGTCGCGGCCGCCATGCCCGAAACATCGGTCTGAGGCTTTATGTTGCCGACCATTAGGCGGATCTTCCAATCAGATCCTTCCTTTGCAAGCACCTGGGCGAAGTAGCCGCCGATTTCCTTGCCCTGGTTGGCCCCGGAGCCCTGGATCCGGTAGTCGCCAAAGAACCACACATTGTCCCCGGCGGGATGAGCCTCGATTGGCTTAATAGACTCGACGGTCCAGCCAGCCTTGAAACGGGCGTCGAAGACTTTCTCGATGTCTTTTCGATCCGTCAGCCTCGTCCCGACGGGAGTGAGATAGACGCCGTCCTTGGCGAAGAGATCGGCAATCCCGGCAGGCCTTGCCGCATTATACGCGGTCTGGAATTTGTTCATGATCTCGTCGGCGGCCTGGTGGGCCGCCGCATCGTTCAGCGTTGCGGCGTGAGATAGGGCCGGACCTGCGACACACAGGATTCCGAGCACGGACGCGGCGATAATGCGCACCATCGTAACCTCCTCGTGTGTGATCGATTAAAGGTCAGGCATTCGACTGCCGTCGATCCAAAGCGCTCCGGCTGTTGGGGTCTCAGCGGCGTCAGGTCGTGTCGAATGCGGACCAGTAGGAAGGATACACCACACTGGAGATAGCGTACAGGTTCGCAACTGGGGTCGCGGCATCAATTCTAGGATCTCTGAGGCCGCTTCGCGGCCCCTCCGCCTCGGCATGGCGACCTGCCACACCGGCACCGCCCCCCGGGTCGCGCCGCATTTCGGCGATGTCGCAAACAGGCTGCAATCGCTGCGCACCGCTCTATAGTGTGCCCGCGAAATCACCTCAGGATTGCGGGCAATGGCAGGGTTTCCGGAAAGAGCGAAGGTCGTCATCATCGGGCTTGGCGGCATCGTCGGCGCATCGGTTGCGCATCATCTGATCGAGCGCGGCTGGAACGACATCGTCGGCATTGACAAGTCGGGCATTCCCACCGACATCGGCTCGACCGCGCACGCCTCCGACTTCTGCTACATGACCAGCCACGACAACCTGTCGTGCTGGACTTCGCTCTATTCGCTCGAGTTCTTCGAAAAGATGGGCCACTATGCGCGCGTCGGCGGTCTCGAGGTCGCCCGCGTCGGCGACGACGCCCGCATGGACGAGATCAAGCGCAAGGTCGCCTCGGCCAAGGCGTTCGGCACGCGCGCCCGCCTGATCGGCCCGGCCGAGATCAAGGAGAAGTTTCCGCTCATCGAAGAGCACATGGTGCAGGGCGGCATGTGGGACCCTGATGCCGGCCTCGTCATCCCGCGCTCGCAAACCGTCGCCGGCAAGCTGGTCGACCAGGGCGTCGCCTCTGGCAAACTGCAGGCCTTCGCCAACACGGCCGCCAAGTCGCTCGTCATCGAGGACGGTCGCATCAAGGGCGTGGTGACCGATCGCGGCACGATCATGGCCGACTATGTCGTGGTCTGCGCGGGTCTCTGGGGCAGGCTGATCGCCCAGATGGCGGGCGAGGATCTGCCGGTCATGCCGGTCGACCATCCGCTCACCTTTTTCGGGCCGTACAACGAGTTCGAGGGCACAGGCAAGGAGATCGGCTGGCCGCTGCTGCGCGACCAGGGCAACTCCGCCTACATGCGCGACACCGGCGACCCCAAGACCGCCGAAGGCGGCCAGATCGAATGGGGCTATTACGAAGAGACGAACCCGCGGCTGGTCCATCCGCGCGAACTCCTCGAAAAGCACGAGGCGCGCCTGTCGCCCTCGCAGCGCGACCTCGACATGGAACAGATCCTCGAGCCGCTTGAGCGGGCGATCGAGTTGACACCGATCCTCGGCGAACTTGGCTACAACGAGAGCCATTCCTTCAACGGCCTGCTGCAGGTGACGACTGACGGCGGCCCCTCGGTGGGCGAAAGCCAGAAGGTTCGCGGCCTTTGGTACTGCGTCGCCATCTGGGTCAAGGACGGCCCCGGCTACGGCAAACTGCTGGCCGACTGGATGACCGACGGGCGCACGGCAATCGATCATGCCAGGATCGACTTCGCCCGATTCTACCCGCACCAGTTCGACGAGAAGGTGGTCGTGGGCCGCTGCGGCGAGGCCGCGCAAAAAATCTATACGCCGGCCGTTCATCCCCGCGAGCCTTATGCGACCGGACGCAACCTCAGGCGTTCCCCCTTCTACGACCGCGAGAAGGAACTCGGCGGCTACTTCATGGAACTTGGCGGTTGGGAGCGCGCCCACGGCTACGCCGCCAACGAGCATCTCCTGGAGAAGTATGGCGACCGCGTCCCGGTGCGCGAGAACGAGTGGGACAATCGCCACTTCTGGCGCGTCTCCAATGCCGAGCACCTTGCCATGAGCGAGGATTGCGGCATCGTGAACCTCTCGCACTTCGCCATGTTCGACGTCGAGGGCCCCGACCATGTCGCGCTGATGGAGTGGGTCTGCGCCGCCAAGATCGGCGGCGACGGCAACATCGGCAAGGGCATCTACACCCACTTCCTCGATGATGAGGGCATGGTGCGGGCCGATCTGACGGTCATCCGCATGGCCGACCGCTGCCGCGTCATCGACGGCGCCGACGCCGGCCCGCGGGACTTCCACTACCTGCGCCGCGTGGCCGAGGACAAAGGCTTCGACGTCACCATCACCGATGTGAGCGAGAAGTACATCACCATTGGCATCTGGGGGCCGAACGCCCGCACCACGCTGCAAAAGGTGGTGGAGAATCCGGATGGCCTCACGCACGAGAACTTCCCGTTCGCCGCGATCAAGCCGATCAGGATCGCCGGCAAGAACGTGACTGCCTTCCGCATCTCCTATGTCGGCGAGCAGGGCTGGGAACTGCACATGCGCTACGAGGACGGCCTGGCCGTCTGGGACGCGTTGCGCTCAACCGGCGTCATGGCCTTCGGCGTTGAGACCTATGCCAACAGCCGCCGCATGGAGAAGAGCCTGCGCCTGCAAAACGCGGACCTCTTGACCGAATACAATCTGATCGAGTCCGATCTGGCGCGTCCGAAGGTCAAGGAAGCTGACTTCCGCGGCAAGGCGAAACACCTGGAGTACAAGGCGCGGGAGCACCAGCCGGCCATGCTCTGCACCCTGGTGATGACGGACAATGTCGATTCTCAGGGCGTTGCCCGCTATCCGGTTGGCATCATGCCAGTGATGGATCCGGAGACCGGCGAGACGCTGGTGGACGAACTCGGCCGACGGTCCTACACGACCTCGGTGGCCTACGGCCCGACGATTGGCAAGAACATCGCGCTTGCCTACCTGCCCTGGTCCCACTGCCAGGTGGGACGGAAATTCATCGTGGAGTATTTCGGCGAGACTTATCCGGTCGAGGTCGCCGGCGTGGGTTACAAACCGCTCTACGACCCCGAGAACCTCAAGCCGCGGACTTGAGTCGCCGGTGTCCCTCCCCGTGAGGGGAGCGTCCGGCCGGAGGCGGTCGCGAAATCGTGAAGCGGAGGGGCCGGCGATTGCAGCCGGCCTTTCTTTTCAACGCGTCGCTTTCGGGTCACCTTGGCGGCCATGTCTCGTTGCTTTCGCGCCGGACGGTTCTTGGGGGTGGTTCCCTTCCTACTCGTAGGCTCGCCAATTCAAGCGCTGGCCGAGGAGCCGGTCGATGTCGAACTGGTGCTGGCCGTCGACGTATCGCTGTCGATGTCGCCGACTGAGCTCGAGATCCAGCGCATGGGATATGCCGCGGCGCTTACCGATCCGCAGGTCATCAATGCCATCGCGGACGGCGCTTACGGTAAGATCGCGGTGGCCTATTTCGAGTGGGCCGGTTCAACCACGCAGCGCCTGATCGTGCCCTGGACGATTGTCGCCTCGCACGATGATGCCGAGCGTGTCGCCGCGCAGTTGTCCGCCCAGCCCCCGAACAGTGCGCGCCGCACCTCGATTTCGGGTGCGCTGGACTTCGGCATGGACCTGCTGGCCGAAAGCCCCTTCCGCGGGACGAGGCGCGTGATCGACGTGTCGGGCGATGGACCCAACAACCAGGGTGCGCCCGTGGATGTCACACGCGAAGCCGTCATAGCGAGCGGCATCACGATCAACGGCCTGCCGCTGATGACCAACAGCGGGTTCACCAGCATCTATGACATGAAGGATCTCGACAGATATTACGCAGACTGCGTCATTGGCGGACCCGGAGCCTTCATGGTCCCGGTCAACGACTGGTCGCAGTTTCCGGAGGCAATCCGGCGCAAGCTCGTTTTGGAACTCGCCGGCAGTACCCCATCCAAGGAGAATGATCCGAACGCGCTGCCGGTGGTAATGGTGCAGTCAAAGGCGGGCTACGACTGTTTAGTCGGCGAGAAGATGTGGCGCGATCGCTCCTTCATGTGGGACTCCCGCTAGTGCACCGGCAAAGAAAAAGCCGGGCGCGGAGCCCGGCTTTTCCATGGATGTCTCTGTCAGGGCTCAGAACGAGACGCCGAGACCCATCTGGATGCGATGGTCCTTGGCGCTCACGTCGCGGTCGCCGCTGCCGGTGCTGAAGGTCTCGCTGCCATAATCGGTGTAGCGATACTCGACGCGGCCGAACACCTTCTCGGTGATCTTCATGTCCGCGCCGACGCCCGCGGTCCAGCCGAGCTGGGTGGCGGAGTCCTTCACGCCGCCTTCCTCGACGGACATGCGCTTGGCAGCACCACCGGCCGTCGCATAGGCGAGGAGGTCGGGGGTAATCGTGTAGCCGAGGCGGGCACGGGCAGACCCGTCCACGCCGGACTTGACGGTCGTGCCGGCATTGTCGCCCTTGACGCCGCTGTAGCCGACGTCGCCCTCGATGCCTGCGACGAAGCCGGTACCCGTGTCGAAGTTGTAGCCGGCGAAGCCGCCGCCGAGGAAGCCCTTCGTGCCGATGTCGTTACCGGCGGCCTCGTCCTCCGAGGTGCCGGAGAAGCCGTATCCGCCATAGACACCGACGTAAGGACCACCCCAGGTGGCCGCAACCGGCGGCTCTTCCATCGGCATGGCGGGCGCCGGAATGGCTTCGATAGCGTCCGCGGCATTGGCGGCGTTGATCCCCAGGAATGCGACGAGCCCCAGTGCCGTCGCGCTCAGCAGCGAAAAATTCGTTGTTTTGGCTGACATGCTTTTTCTCTCTCCTTAGCCACAGGATACTCGGGTACGCCGTGGTAACTTCCAATAAGCCGAGCCCGGTGGGAGAACCGGTCCCGGCTCGACGGGGTGCAATCTGGGTGCCAATTGGGGCCGCAACGTACCATCTTTTTGATGTTTCCCCGGCTGCAATGCGGCTGAAAAGAGGCGTTGCTGGTTTGCAACAGAAGGTACCTTTCGAGGACGAAAACAAGGTCAGAAGCCCATTTGGCGCAAGGCTTTGGGACGCCTATATTGATGGTCTCGCAGGGGTGTCGCTGGCCATTTTCGGCGTCGTTTCGGGTGTGTTTGGCCACATTCCTGCCTGACCTGCGAACTGCCGGTAAACGATTTTGGCGACCCAGGAGGCCATCGCCAGAAAGCGGGAATCCTGAATGACAAGTCCACGCGAATCTTCATTGAACGTCCTGGTCACGGGAGGGGCCCGGCGCATCGGCGGGGCCATTGTCGAGGATCTGGCCGGCCATGGCTTCGGCGTAGCGATCCATTGCAACCGTTCGCGCAGCGAGGGAGAGGCGCTGAGGCGCCAGATTGTTGAGCGGGGCGGAAGGGCCGTGGTTCTGCAGTGCGATCTTTTGGACCCGGAGGCGATGGCGGAACTGGTGCCTGCGGCCGAGCGGGAACTCGGCCCGCTTTCCATCCTGGTCAACGGCGCGTCGATCTTCGAATGGGACGAGGCCACCGATTTCTCCTGGGAGACCTGGGACAGCCACTTCGCCATACATGTGAAGGCGCCTGCGATGCTGACACGAGTGTTCGCGGAGCGACTGGCGCCCGGGCGGGATGGGCTCGTCGTCAACATCATTGATGAGCGCGTGCTGCGGCCTAATCCCCGCTACTTCACCTATTTCCTCTCTAAGTCGGCGCTGTGGGCGGCGACCCGCACGATGGCTCAGGCGCTGGCGCCACGGGTCCGGGTCAACGCCATCGGTCCGGGTCCGACCTTGCCGAACAAGCGGCAGACCGAACGGGATTTCGCGGAGCAGGTTGAAGGCCTGATCCTCGAGCGCGGTCCCGGGCTGGAAGAATTCGGCGCGACCATCCGCTATCTATGGGAGGCGCGCTCGGTCACTGGCCAGATGATCGCGCTCGATGGCGGCCAGCACCTTGCATGGCGCACGCCCGACGTGTCAGGCATGAAAGAATGAGTTCACCTACCCAGCACCTGCGCCGGCCTCCGATTCCGAAGAAGGATGAGGCGGCTGATGACATGGCCGGCTATTTGCCGGATAGCGAGTCTGACGAAGAAGAGGACCTTCCCCCCGAACCCGCGCCGGAGGCCGGTCCCGACCTTTCGTTCACCACGATCGACTGGAGCGCGCATCGCGGCGATGCCGACGGCAAGGTCGGTGCCGACGTGATCCAGACGCTCGTGAAGCGCCTGCCGAATGCGCCCGGCGTCTACCGCATGATGAATGCGGTCGGCGACGTGCTCTATGTCGGCAAGGCGAAGAACCTGAAGAAGCGTGTCACGGCCTATGCCCAGGGCCGCTTCCACACCAATCGTATTGGCCGGATGGTGCGCGAAACCGCGACGATGGAGTTCGTCGTTACGCGCACCGAGATCGAGGCTCTGCTGCTCGAGGCCAACCTCATCAAGCGCTTGCGGCCGCGCTTTAACGTACTGCTGCGCGATGATAAGTCGTTTCCTTACATCGTGATCACCGGCGATCATGCCGCGCCTGGGATCTTCAAGCACCGTGGTGCGCGCTCGCGGAAAGGCGACTATTTCGGACCTTTCGCTTCCGCCGGCGCCGTGGGCAGGACCATCAACGCATTGCAGCGCGCCTTCCTGCTCAGGACCTGTACTGACTCGGTGTTCGAGACCCGCACCCGCCCGTGTCTGCTCTACCAGATCAAGCGGTGCTCCGGACCGTGCACGAGGGAGATCGGGCCGGAGGACTATGCCGAGTTGGTCAGCGAGGCGAAGGATTTTTTGTCCGGGCGCAGCCAGAAGGTGAAGACACAGATCGGCGAGGCCATGCAGCATGCCTCCGAGGAACTGGATTTCGAGCGCGCGGCCATCTACCGCGACCGGCTCGCGGCGCTTTCGCACGTGCAAAGCCATCAGGGCATCAACCCGCAGTCGGTGGAGGAGGCAGACGTTTTTGCACTGCATCAGGAGGGGGGCCAGACCTGCATCCAGGTGTTCTTCTTCCGCACCGGCCAGAACTGGGGCAACCGCGCCTATTTCCCGAAGGCGGACCCGGCGCTCGAGGGCGGCGAGGTGCTCGAGTCCTTCCTGGCGCAGTTCTACGACGACAAGCCCGTCCCGAAATCGATCCTTCTTTCTGAGGAAGTCGCGGAACAGGACCTGCTGCAGCAGGCGCTCTGCACCAAGGCAGGGCACAAGGTCTCGATCTCGGTGCCGAAACGCGGCGAGAAGAAGGATCTTGTCGATCACGCGCTCCAGAACGCGCGCGAGGCTTTGGCGCGAAGGCTTGCCGAGACATCGACCCAGGCCCGGCTGCTGGAGGGTCTCAAGGACACGTTCGGCCTCGCCAAAACGCCGGTGCGCATCGAGGTGTTCGACAACTCCCACATCATGGGCACCAACGCCGTGGGCGCGATGATCGTCGCCGGGCCGGAAGGCTTTGTGAAGAACCAGTATCGGAAGTTCAACATCCGCTCGACCGACATAACCCCTGGTGACGACTTCGGCATGATGCGCGAGGTCATGGAGCGAAGGTTTTCGCGGCTGCTCAAGGAGGAGCCACAGGGCGGTCCCGACGCCACCAGGGACGCGGAGACCGAGGATCACCATGGCGGCTTCCCGGCATGGCCGGACGTGGTCCTGATCGATGGCGGGCAAGGCCAGATGTCGGCGGTGCGCGCAATTCTCGACAAGCTTGGCATCGCGGATCGGGTAACCGCGATCGGAGTGGCGAAAGGTGTCGACCGCGAGGCGGGGCGTGAGCGATTTTTCGTCGCAGGCCGTGAGCCTTTCATGCTGCCGGTCCGCGATCCGGTACTCTATTTCGTGCAGAGATTGCGCGACGAGGCGCACCGTTTCGCGATCGGTTCGCACCGCGCCCGCCGCAAAAAGGAGATGACGAAGAACCCGCTCGACGAGATCGCAGGCATCGGTCCGGGCCGCAAACGCGCGCTTCTCATGCATTTCGGGACGGCCAAGGCGGTGAGCCGCGCAGCGGTCGAGGACCTGATGGCAGTGGACGGCATATCCGAGTCGGTGGCGCGGGCCGTCTACAACCACTTCCACGAAAATTGACCTGACCTGCTCCGGTTGATAACTGGGCCAGGCGGCTTCTGCGGTTGACCCCCATGGACAGGTTCTGATTTGAGTATGCGGGGCTTTCCCGCGGCGGGTAGTATGTCGAAACGCGCGTTCAATCTTCCGAATATTCTGACTTATGGGCGGATTGTAGCCGTTCCGCTGGTCGTACTCTGCTTCTTCCTGGAGGGTAGGCTGCAGTCCAGCGACTTCGCCCGCTGGAGCGCACTGGCGATTTTCGTCATCGCCAGCATCACCGACTACCTGGACGGCTATCTCGCCCGGGCCTGGCAGCAGACCTCCACCATCGGGCGCATGCTGGACCCGATCGCCGACAAGCTCCTTGTCGCCACCTGCCTGATCCTGCTTGCCGCCGACACCGACAAGACGATTGCGGGATGGTCGCTCTGGGCCGCGATCATCATCCTTTGCCGCGAAATCCTGGTTTCGGGCCTGCGCGAGTATCTGGCCGAGCTCAAGGTCAGCGTGCCAGTGACCCAGTTGGCGAAATGGAAGACCTTCGCCCAGATGGTCGCGATCGCTTTCCTACTGCTGGGGCCTGCCGGAGACAAGATCGTGCCCTATTGGACCCAGGTCGGCATCTTCCTGCTTTGGGTTTCGGCCGTGCTGACGCTATATACCGGCTACGACTATTTCCGCGCCGGCCTTAAGCACATCGTGGACGAATGAGCGACCGCCCCATCAGACTGATCTATTTCGCCTGGGTTCGTGAGCGCATCGGCTGCTCCGAGGAGGACGTCGTCCTGCCCGACGAGGTGAAATCCGTGCGCGACCTTCTGCTGTGGCTCCGCGACCGCGGGGAAGGGTACGAGAACGCGCTCTCCCATCCCGAGGTGATCCGCGTCGCCATCAACCAGGAACATGTGGCTCATGGCGAGTCGCTCGCCGATGCTCGCGAGGTCGCGCTGTTTCCGCCCATGACCGGAGGCTGATCGCGTGACGGCCGGCTCCGCCCCGACGGTAAGGATCCAGCGGGAAGATTTTGACACCGCAGCCGAGATCGAGCGGCTGACGCGCGGCAAGACCGACATCGGAGGGGTGGTAACCTTCTCGGGCCTCTGTCGTGACGAGGCCGGCAGGCTGGTCGCACTCGAGCTCGAACATTATCCCGGCATGGCCGAAGCCGAGATCGCCCGCATCGCCAGGCAGGCGATGGAGCGCTGGCCGCTGGCCGGCCTCACCGCGATCCACCGCTACGGCCGCATCGAGCCGGGCCAGAACATCGTCCTGGTGGTCGCCGCATCGAGCCATCGGCAGGCGGCGTTCGAGGCGGCCTCGTTCCTGATGGACTACCTCAAGACCCGCGCCCCCTTCTGGAAGAAGGAGCATCGTCTGGACGGTACGGCCGGAGATTGGGTCGAGGCCAAGGCAGCCGACGACGAAGCCGCGGAGCGGTGGACAACGGCTGCCGTGGGGAAACTCGGCGGCTAGCCTCGCCCATTGCGACGCGTTACGCTCGGTCAGGATGATCGCAGGGGTCCGAGCGTGCGTAAGGCGGCGAGATGACGACTGAGGTTGCCGCCAGGCACGAGCCGCTGCTGCAGCTTCGCGAGATCGGCAAGACCTTCGCCAACGGCGTGACCGCGCTCAAGGCGGCCAGCCTCACGGTACGCGAAGGCGATTTCCTCAGCCTGCTGGGTCCGTCCGGCTGCGGAAAGTCGACGGCGCTGCGCATCATTGCCGGCCTGTCTTCGCCAACGGCTGGCGTGCTCGACTGGCGCAAGTCTCTCGACAAGGACCACATCGGCTTCGTCTTCCAGGAGCCGACGCTGATGCCTTGGGCAAATGTCTTCGACAATGTCTGGCTGCCGCTGCGTCTCAAGGGCAAATCCCGTACCGAGGCGGCCCCCGCCATCCACGAACTGCTCGAGCGCGTGCACCTGTCCGGCTTCGAGAAGGCGATGCCGCGCGAGCTCTCCGGCGGCATGAAGATGCGGGCCTCCATCGCGCGTGCGCTGGTCACCCGGCCGCGGCTGCTGCTCATGGACGAGCCCTTCGCCGCACTGGACGAGATCACGCGCTTTCGGCTCAACGAGGACCTCCTCGATCTCTGGCAGGACCAGCGATTCACGGTGACCTTCGTCACCCACAGCGTCTTCGAAAGCGTGTACCTGTCGAACCGCATCGTCGTGATGGCGGCGCGGCCCGGCAGAGTTTTTCGCGAGTTGGCGGTGGACGCTCCCTATCCCAGGGCCGAGGCTTTCCGCACCTCTCCGGAATATGCTGCCCTTTGCCGGCAGGCCTCGCAGGTGCTGGCCGACGCCATGCATGCGGAGGGTCGCTGACCATGCGTGCGGAAGTGCAGGCAGCGCCGTTTATCGATAGGGAAGAGGCTCAGCGGGCGCGCAACGCGAAGTTGGAACGGATCGGCCGGTGGGTGCTGCCGATCGCCATCATGATCCTCGCCATCTGGCTATGGGACCGCCTCTGCGTCTGGTACGAAATCCCTCAGTACATCCTGCCTAGGCCCGGTGTGGTCGCTTCCACCCTGGTCAGCGATGCGCCGTTGCTGTTCACCTCGCTGCTGGTGACGCTGAAGATCACCTTGCTCAGCCTGTTGCTGGCGGTGGTGGGCGGGGTCGGGCTCGCCGTCCTCTTCACCCAATCGAAGTGGGTCGAGATGTCGTTCTTCCCCTTCGCGATCGTCCTGCAGGTGACGCCGATCGTCGCGATCTTCCCGCTCATCAACATCTATGTCGACAACCAGACTGCAAAACTGCTGATCTGCTCCTGGATCGTCGCCTTCTTCCCGATCCTCTCCAACACCACGCTCGGCCTGAACTCGGTGGACCGAAACCTCATCGACCTCTTCCGGCTCAACGGTGCATCGCGATGGCAGCAGCTACGGTTCTTGAGGCTGCCGGCCGCGATGCCCTACTTCCTCGGCGGGCTGAAGATCGCGGGCGGACTGTCGCTTATCGGCGCGGTTGTCGCAGAATTCGTCGCCGGAGCCTCGGGCCAGTCGTCTGGGCTCGCCTCGCGCATCATCGAGGCGGGGTACAGGCTGAACGCACCGCGGCTGTTCGCGGCGCTCATCCTGATCTCGGCGGCGGGCATCGTGATCTTCCTGGTGCTGACGCTGGTCTCGCATCTCATCCTGCGGCGCTGGCACGAAAGCGCGCTGTCGGCGGAGAGGTGAGGGTGGCCAAGGAATTGATGGAAGTTGAATGCAGCTGAAAATCCCCACGACCGGCTGGTATGTGCTCGGCAATGCCCGGGTGCATTCCTCGCTCGCGGCGGACCTCGAAGGTCCGCTCGACCGCGACGGTTTCGCGCTCGTCGACATCGCCATTACCGATGGCAAGATCGGTGGAATCGCGCGGCGGAACGACAGGCCCGCGCCGCCGCGCTTGATCGATCTCGCCGGCCGGATCGTGTTGCCGTGCTTCGTCGACTGCCACACCCACATCGACAAGGGTCATATCTGGCCGCGCATGCCGAACCCAGACGGATCCTTCATGGGCGCGCTCGGGGCTGCCGATGCCGATCGCCTGGTGCATTGGAGCGCGGATGACGTCGCGCGCCGGATGGATTTCTCGCTGCGCTGCGCCTACGCGCATGGGACCAAGGCGCTGCGCACCCACATCGACTCGGTCGCACTGCAGGAGACGATCTCGTGGCCGGTCTTCGAGGAAATGCGGGAGAGCTGGCGGGGGCGGATCGAGCTTCAGGGGGCAGCCCTCTTCGGCATCGAGGCGGTTCGCGACACCGGCTGGTTCGCCTCGCTCGCCCGCCGGGTCGCGGGGGCGAAGGGCGTCCTCGGCGCCGTCACCTACATGCTGCCCGACCTCGAGCCGCTGCTCGACCAGGTTTTCCGGATGGCCATGGAGCTTGGCCTCGATCTCGACTTCCACGCGGACGAGACCGACCAGATCAGCGCGGTGTCGCTGCGCATGATCGCTGAGACCGCGCTTCGGCACCGCTTTTCTGGCCGCATTCTCGTCGGGCACTGCTGCTCGCTGTCATGCCAGCCCGACCGCGAGGTCAGGGACACGCTCGACAAGGTCGCCGAGGCAGGAATTGCCGCGGTGTCGCTGCCGCTCTGCAATCTCTACCTTCAGGACCGACGCCAGGACCGGACGACGCCGCGCTGGCGCGGCGTGACCCTGCTTCACGAGATGAACGCGAGGAAGATTCCTGTTGCCGTTGCCTCGGACAATACACGCGACCCATTCTACGCCTATGGCGACCTAGACATGCTCGAAGTCTACCGGGCGGCGACCCGTATCGCCCACCTCGATCATCCGGTCGCCGATTGGCCGAGAGCGATGGCCTCCACGCCGGCCGGGATCATGGGCCTCGACGGCGCTGGCACGATCGCAGCCGGCACGCCCGCCGATCTGGTGATCTTCCGCGGGCGAAGCTGGACGGAGTTGCTCTCCCGTCCGGAATCCGACCGGATCGTGCTGCGCGACGGCCGGCGGATCGACACCAGCCTGCCCGACTACTCCGAACTCGACGACCTGATGGGGGCTCAATGGATCTGACGGCGCTGAAGAAGGAACTCGATGGCACCCGGACCGAGGACAATCCGGCGATCGTGCAGCAGAAGAGCCGGGATTTCTATTGGTATAGCCCGGTGCTGAAGCGGCAACTCGAGCAGGTGACCGGCGACATCATCGTCTCGCCAAAGGACGAGGCCGAGGTGATCCGCGTGCTCTCCGCCTGCTACGCCCAAGGCGTGCCGGTCACGCCGCGCGGGGCCGGAACCGGCAATTACGGCCAGGCGATGCCGCTCTCGGGCGGCGTGGTGCTCAGCCTCGCCGATATGAACTCCATCACCGAGATCGCGCCCGGCCGGGTGGTCTGCGGTCCCGGCGCGATCATCGCCGACATCGACAGGGCGACGCGGGCGCATTCAGGGCAGGAACTAAGGCTTCACCCGTCCACCTATGCGACCGCTTCGATCGGCGGCTTCATCGCCGGAGGTTCCGGCGGCGTCGGCTCGATCAACTGGGGCGGCCTGCGCGACTTCGGCAATGTGCTACGCTTGCGTGTCGTCACGATGGAGGCCGAGCCCAAGGTGCTGGATCTCACCGGCGAGGAACTGCACAAGGTCACGCATGCCTACGGCACCAACGGAATCATCACCGAGGTCGAGATGCCGCTGACGGCCTCCTATGACTGGGTGGACGTGATCGTCGGCTTCGACGACTTCGCCGATGCGGCGCACTACGCCAACGCGCTCGCCTGCCAGGACGGCATTCTGACCAAGCTGATCACGCCGGTCGCGGCGCCCGCGCCCTGGCTCTACTTCAAGCGGCACCAGCGCTTCCTGCGAGAGGGCCAGAGCGTCGTCATCGTCATGGTCGCGCCACACGCGCTCGATGCGTTCCTCGCCTTCACCCGGCGGGAGAAAGGTGAGGTCGTCTTCGACGCCTCAAGGGTCGAGGACAAAAAGGGCCTGCCGCCCGCCTACGAACTCGCCTGGAACCATACGACGCTTCGGGCGCTGAGGGTCGATCCCTCGATCACCTATTTGCAGTCGCTCTATCCCTTCCCGAACCAGCTGGAGCTGGTGCGGAGGGTCGATGCGATGTTTCCCGAAGTGGTCTCGCACCTCGAATTCGTGCGTTTCGACGGCAATATCACCTGCTTCGGCCTGCCGCTGGTGAAGTTCACCACCGAGGAGCGACTGGACGAGATCGTCCGCACCTACGAGGACAACGGCTGCCCGATCTTCAACCCGCACCGCTACACGCTTGAGGAGGGCGGCATGAAGCAGACCGACCAGATCCAACTCGCCTTCAAGCGCCAGGCCGACCCGCGCGGGCTGCTCAACCCCGGCAAGATGATCGCCTGGGAGAACCCTGAGTATGACTACAGGTCCGGCAAGACCTTCCTGTTCAAGGGGCTGGAGAGGTGAGGGGCGCGGCGCTCTCCCTCCCCCTTGAGGGGAGGGTCGATCCGCGTAGCGGATCAGGGAGGGGTCGTTGCGGCCGAGCAAGGCGCGTTCCCCTTCAAAGAGAATCCGTCGCGCGTTTCAGCACCGACCCCTCCCCCTGCCTTCGGCCGGACCCTCCCCTTAAGGGGGAGGGGTACGCTCGCATGGGTGCTTCCTGATGCGCGTCCTCGTCGTCTACTGCCATCCCGTCGAGGAAAGTTTTTGCGCGGCCCTGCGCGAAGCCGCGGTCGGTACATTGGAAGGCCGCGGCGACGAAGTCCGCCTGATCGACCTCTATGCCGAAAAGTTCGACCCCGTGATGGGCCGCGAGGAGCGGCTCGCCTATCACGAGGGGCCGCCGAAGGACCCTGCGCTCGCCGCGCACATCGACGCGCTGAACTGGGCCGCGGCGATCATCTTCATCTATCCGACCTGGTGGTACGGCCTGCCGGCCATGCTCAAGGGCTGGCTCGACCGGGTATGGGCGATGGGTGTCGTCTTCGACCTCGCACCGAATGGCGGCATCGTCTCGCGGGTCAGGCACATCCGGAAGATCGGCGTGGTTACCACCTGCGGCGCGACGCGGCTCTTGTCCTTCGTGATGGGACAGCCGGGACGCAAGATGATCCTGCGCGGCATTCGATCACTATGTGCCCTACGAACCCGCACCCTCTACCTCGCGCATTACGACATGGACAATGCCACGCCGGAGAGCCGGGCTGCCTTCCTTGCCAAGGTGCGGTCGCGACTGAAGCGGTTCTGATCGGGGCTGATAGATCGGTGTGAGGCGGGGGGCGGAGGCAGGCGCGCCTCACCTCACCTCACCTCGTCCATCTCTCCCCGCCGCTTCGCATCCGCGATCTGCGCGATCGCTCCCTTGAGTGCCTCGGTTTCCTGCGCGCCCATCACGGCATAGCGGCCTTCGAGCAGGAAGCACGGCACGCCGGTGATGCCCATGCGCGAGGCGGTCGCCGCCTCTTCCTCGACCGCATTGCGATCGGCGTCACCGGCGAGCATCGCCTCGACGACGGCGGCGTCCATCCCGGCATCCGTTGCCGCATTCGCAAGAACCGCGTGGTCGCCGATATTGGCGCCTTCCTCGAAGTAGAGGGCAAAGAGGCGCTTCACGAGACGGTTCTGAACCTCCGGTCCATCTGCCATAGCCCAGCGGATCACCCGATGAGCGTCTAGCGTGTTTGGCGATACCTTGATCTTGTCGAAGGCGAAGTCGATGCCTTCCGCTTCTCCGAGCGGTTCGATCCGGGCATGGATCTGGCGGATGCGCTCCTCGCTGCCGAACTTTGCAAGCATGTATTGTTTCCGATCACGCCCGCCGGGCGGAATCGTCGGATCGAGCTGAAACGGCCGCCAGCGGGTGACGACATCGATCTCCTCGAGACTCTCCACGGCCTTCTCGAGCCGCTTCTGGCCGAGATAGCACCAGGGGCAGACCACATCGGAGACGACGTCCACCGTGATTGCCGTGCGCTCACTCATGCTCGTCTCCCTTCTCGCTTCGTTGCCGTGCGTCCTTCGAGGCTCGCCCGGATGGACAGAGCCTTAATCACCACAGTTCTGCGGGCTCGCTCCTCACCATGAGGACCGCTGGGCACCGCTCCGACGATCGCGAAGATAGTCAATCCTCTCAGGACAAGTGTCCAGCGCCGGCCTCCCTCATCCTGAGGTGCTCGCCCGACGACGCGCCAAGTTAACCAAGCCGCTTCGTGGGGGAGCCTCGAAAGACACACGATGATCCAACGGCTCCAACCGCCCGCCGAAATCACTGCGACTTCCGCCACCAGACGGGCAGTTGGTAGCCATAGAGCGACGTCTCCCTGGGGTGCTCCAGATAGGTCCAGAAGGCCAGATACTGCTTCATCGTATGCTGCATGGGAACCATGTAGGCCCCTGAAATCAGCAGCCGGTCGAGCGCCCGCACGGCGCCGACGTAGTCGTCCTTCTCCCGCGCGTTGAGCATTGCCTGGATCATGGCGTCGATCGCCGGACTGGCGACGCCGGCTAGGTTGAACGACCCCTCGGTAGTTGCCGCCTCCGAGCCCCAGCGGAACGCCTGCTCGATGCCTGGTGACAGGGTGCCGGTGAAACCGGTTGAACCGATCAGGACGTCGAAGTCGAAGCGCTGCTTGCGCATCTGGATCTGGTCGGCCTCGAGCGCCCGTATGGTCGCCTGGATGCCGATCCGGGCTAGGGTGCGCTGGTAGACGCTCGCTAGCCGCTGCTCGCTCTCCGAGGCCGTGAGGATCTCGAAGGAAAGCGGCTGGCCCTGGGCATCGACCAGGGTCGGGCCGTCCAGGCTGTAGCCTGCCTGCTTAAGCAGATCGAGCGCGGCCTTGAGAGCGTTCCGGTCGCGGCCGGAGCCGTCGGTCTGCGACGGCTTCCAGGTGCCGTCCATGACCTCCGGCAGCACCTGGTCCGCATACGGGGCGAGCAGCGCCTTCTCCTTCTCGCTGGCAGGTCGGCCCAGCGCGGAAAGCTCGGAGTTCTGCCAGTAGCTCGCGGTGCGTTCGAACTGACCGTCGAACATGTTCCGGTTCACCCACTCGAAATCGTAAAGCAGGGCGAGCGCCCTGCGCACCCGCACGTCCGAGAATTGCGGCCGTCGGGTGTTGAACAGAAACCCGGAGACCACCGGAGGTATGCCGGTCTGGAACTCTCCTATTGTGACCCGTCCGTCCTGCAGTGCCGGAAAATCGAAGTCTCGCTTCAGCTTGACCGGATCTGCTTCGGCATGGATCGAACAGATGCCCTTCTTGAACGCCTCGAACTGGGCGTTGGCGTTCAGGAAGTACTGCACCGTGATACGGTCGAAATTGTCAAAGCCCTTCTTGGAGGGCAGGTCGCGCGCCCAGTACTCAGGATTGCGCCGGTAGACGATCTTGTCGCCGGGGGCGACCTGATCGACCACATAGGGGCCGCTGCCCACCAGCGGCGCAAGCGTGGTGTGGTCGAAAGTGCCCTTGTCGAAGGCGTGCTTCGGCAGGATCGGCGTCATCGCTATGATCAGGGGAAACTCGCGGTCCGCCTGGCCGTTGAAGACGAAGCGCACTGAGTGCGGCCCCGTCTTCTCCAAACGCTCCACCCGCTTCATCCGGTCGCTGTAGGGCGGTCGGCCTTTCTCGGTGAAAACCTCGTAGGTGAATAGCACGTCCTCGGGCGTGACCGGCTTGCCGTCCGACCATTTGGCATTCGGGTTGAGGTTGAAGGTTACTTGCCGGCGATCCTCCGAGAGGTCGACCGATTCCGCCAGCAGTCCATAGAGCGAGAAGGGCTCGGCGGCGTTGCGCTGCATCAGCGATTCGAACACCAGATTGCCGAAGATCGTATCGATCATGCCGCGCGCCGTGGTGCGCAGGCTGCGGATGATGAACGGGTTCAGGTTGTCGAAGCTGCCGACCACGCAATAGGTGACCTCGCCGCCCTTGGGAGCGTTCGGATTGGCATAGGGGAAATGCGTGAAATCAGGAGGCAGCGCGGGCTCGCCCTGCATGGCAATGGCATGCCTCGGCTCCGCCTGGCCGTAAGCGGGGAGCGACGCCGACGCCAGAGCCGCGGCGCAGAGCGCAAGTAGTCTTCGATGCATTCCTGAATCCAAGGTCGCGATGATTCGAACCTGAATCGTATCATGTTGACCTTTGTGTGGGTGCGCGAGATGGTTTTCAGCGTATTTCGTCGGCTCTGACGCTGGATTTGGCACGTGGAGCAATGTAGAGGCAAACCTGAGTCATGCTGTTGCCGTATTTGCGCAACACCTACCGCCAAACGGCGACGCTGGAGCCGTTCCGGATCATTTAGAGGAAAGGACAAGATGACGAGCTCGAAAATTGACCGATTCCGTCTTTCGGTGCTCTCCGCAGGCGTGATCGGCTTGCTCGCCACCGGTGTCGCTCCGGCCTTGGCGCAGCAACAGCAATTGCCGCAGGGCTGGTTCAAGGCCTGCACCAAGCAGGAGGAAGTCGACATCTGCAACGTGCAGAACATCGTCACGGCCTCCAACGGCCAACTCGTGACGGGCCTCAGCCTCATCGAACTGAAGGGCAAGGTGAACCGCAAGGTCTTCCAGGTGACCGTCCCGACCGGCCGTCTCGTTCCTCCCGGCATCGGCCTGCAAGTCGACGGCGGCAAGGCCCAGAAGCTGGATTACGTCATCTGCTTCCCGGACCGCTGCGTCGCGGAAGTGCAGCTTAGCGACCAACTCGTCGGCCAGTTCAAGAAGGGCTCGGAACTAACGCTCACCTCGATCAACTTCCAGAACCAGCCGAATCCCGTGAAGGTGTCGCTCCAGGGCTTCACCGGCGCGTTCGACGGCCCGGCGATGCAGCAGTCCGACATCCAGGAGCGCCAAAAGAAGCTCCAGGAGTTCGTGTCGAAGAACAACGAGGACTTCGCCAAGAAGCTCAAGGAAGAGCAGGAGAAGGCGAAGACCGCCAACTGATATCGTTCTGGACCCCGGCTTCAGTTGCGGGTCGAGTTCGTCATGTCAAACTCCGGACCGTGGAGTTTGAACGATCTGTCTGGTCTCTCTGATGCGAAGGGGCGCTCATCGCGCCCCTTTTTCGTGGCCTTGTGCCGAGTGAGACTGCGCCATGCCCCCATGCCAAGAGCAACCCTCGCGCTGATGTCGGAACGGGAAGAGCAATCTGTGTCTGCAGAATGCGTCAAGATCGCTGACATTTTGCGTGGGGACCCGGCGAATTGGAATGGCGCTGTTCGCCAAGGAATGCCAATCTGAGCCAGATTGTCGGCGCATCTTCTGGAGTTTCAAATGATTTTCAAGACCCTCAAAGCCGCTTCGCTCGGCATGGCGCTTGCCCTCGGAACGGTCTTCTCGGCGCAGGCCGAGCCGGTGAAGATCGGCAGCAAGAACTTCACCGAGCAGTTCATCGTAGCCGAGATCTACGCGCAGGCGCTGGAGAAGGCGGGCATCGAGGTCGAGAAGCGTCTCAACCTCGGCGCAACGCAGATCGCTCACACAGCCCTCACCAGCGGCGAGATCGACCTCTATCCCGAGTACACCGGCACGGCGCTCGCGGCAGTGGCGAAGGGTGAGCTCACCAGCAATGCCGATCAGATCTACTCCGACGCCAAGAAGCACTACGAGGAGAAGCTCGATCTCACGCTGCTGAAGCCGACGGCGATCAACAACGGCTACGCGATCATCATGCTTCCCGAGAAGGCGGAGGAGTACAAGCTGAAGACCCTCAGCGATCTCGGTCCGGCTTCCAAGGACCTCACCTTCGGCGCGGAAGGCACGTTCGGCGAGCGCAAGGACGGTCTGCCTGGCCTCGAGCAGGTCTACGGCATCAAGTTCAAGGAATTTGTGAAGTTCGCAAAACTCGGCATCCGCTACAGCGCCCTCACCAGCAAGCAGATCGACGTGTCCTTCGGCTTCTCGACGGACTGGCAGATCGAAGACAGCAAGCTAGCGGTGCTCGAGGACGACAAGAACCTGTTCCCGCCCTATTATCTCGTCCCGGTCGTGCGTCAGGACGCGCTGAAGGCCAATCCGAAGATCGCCGAGGTCCTCGACAGGTTGGCGCCGCTGCTGACCAACGAGAAGATGCGCGCCATGAACGCCGCGGTCGAGCGCGACCGCAAGGAGCCGGCCGAAGTCGCGGCGGAATTCCTGACGGCCGAAGGCATCTGACAAACGCGAAATGCGGCTCGCGCTCCATGCGCGGCCGCATATCCTGAAGCGAGGCGCTGGCGCACTACGGACATCGCGTGACCTGGACATACAAGAACCTTGGGCTGATCGCTGAGGCGGCCGGCCAGCACCTGATTCTCTCATTCCTTTCGGTCCTGATCGGCTGCGCGATCGCCCTCGTGCTCGGCATCGTCTCGGCGCGCCGGCCGCGCCTCTATGCCACCTTCCTGACGATCGCCGGGATCATCTTCGTCATCCCGAGCCTTGCGCTCTTCGCCTTCCTGATCCCGATCATGGGGCTGGGGATGAAACCGGCGTTGACGGGGCTATCGTCCTATTGCCTGCTGATCCTGCTCAGGAATGTCGTCACCGGTCTGCGCAGCGTCCCCGATGACGTGCTGGATGCGGCCGACGGCATGGGTTTTAGCCGTTGGCAGCGCCTCATTCGCATAGAACTGCCGCTTGCTCTCCCGCTGATCGTGTCGGGCATTCGCATTGCGCTCGTCACCGTCATCGGGATTGCCACGATCGCCGCGTTCATCGACGCGGGCGGACTGGGCGCCATCATCCTGCAGGGTATCGACCAGAGCTGGCCGGAGAAGATCATCGTCGGCGGCGCACTCACTGCGCTGATCGCCATCTTCTTCGATTTATCATTGAGTTGGACCGAGCGGCGAATGCTGCGCTGGAGGCAGGGATGAACCTGCTTTCGGAAGCCTTTGCCTGGATCCTGAACAACCCGGCCGAGTTCAACCGGGCGCTCGGGCAGCACCTTCTCATGTCGATCACTGCGATCGCCTTCGCGCTGGGCATCGGCCTGCCGCTTGCTGTCCTGATCCTGCGCTACGGCAAGCTGGCGGCGGTAGCGATCAACTCGGTCAACGGGCTGCGCACGCTTCCAAGTCTCGCGATTCTCGCCATCATGATGCCGATCCTTGGCATCGGGCTATGGCCTTCGATCGTGGCGTTGACCATCCTGGCGCTGCCGCCGATCCTCATAAACGCCTTTATCGGGCTGCGCGATGTCGACCCTGATGCGGTGGAGGCGGCCACCGGCATGGGCATGACCGAGCGGCAGATCCTGCACAAGATCCGCATTCCGCTCGCAGCGCCGGCGATGTTCGCCGGGCTGCGCACCGCTTCGGTACAGGTTCTCGCCGGCGCCACGCTGGCGCCGTTCATCGGCGGCGGCGGACTTGGCGATTTCATTGCGATCGGCATAGGCGCCATGGACCCGTCGCGGCTGCTCGTGGGGGCCGTCCCCATCGCGCTTCTGGCGCTTGGCACGGAGTTCCTGCTCGGTCAGACCGAAAGGCTCATGTTCGGAGAAAGACGCGCCGCATGATCACAATGAAGAATGTCACCAAGCGCTTCGACAAAGGTGGCGCGGCGGCGGTTGACGATCTCAGCATGGAAGTGCCGGAAGGCATCACGGTTGCGCTGGTCGGGCCCTCCGGCTGCGGCAAGACCACGACGATGCGCATGATCAACCGGCTCATCGAACCGACGAGCGGATCGATTGTCGTCAGCGGTCGGGACGTCCGCAGCGCCGATGCGGTCGAACTGCGTCGTCATATCGGCTACGTGATCCAGCAGGTCGGCCTCTTCCCCCATATGACGATCGCGCAGAACATCGCGTCCGTGCCGCGCCTGCTCGGCTGGGACGAGGCCAAGATCGAAGCGCGCAACCGCGAGATGATGCAACTCGTCGGGCTCGAGCCCTCGATGCTCGAGCGCTATCCGCGCCAGCTCTCTGGCGGACAGCGCCAGCGGGTCGGCGTGGCGCGCGCGCTGGCTGCCGATCCGCCCGTGCTGTTGATGGACGAGCCCTTCGGCGCCATCGATCCGATTGCCCGCACGCGGCTGCAGAACGAGTTCAAGCAGATCCTGAAGCGCGTGAGGAAGACCGTCGTGGTGGTAACGCACGACATCGACGAGGCCGTGCGGCTCGGCGACCGCATCGCCATCATGCGGGACGGCAGGATCGTGCAGTACGACACGCCCGAAAGCATCCTGTCGAAGCCGGTGAACGAGTTCGTGGAAAACTTCGTCGGCGCGGACCGGGCGCTGAAGCGGCTGACGCTCTTCAATGTGGAGAGCATCATGGTGCCGGGAGAAATCCCGGCCTCGTTGCCGAAAGTCGAGCGCGAGTGCGATCTGCGCGATGCGCTCTCAACCATTGTTGCGGCAAAGGCCGGGGCTGCCGCGGTGGTCGACACCACCGGTGCCGTCGTCGGAAGCGTCAGCCGCGAAGCGATATTGGCGGTCTGATCATGAGCATTCCGAAGACCATCCTGATTTCCGGCGATTTTGCCGATTGGACGCTCGAGGGGCTGCGGGACTTAGTGAACCGAGCCGAGACGGCAGGCGTCGAGACGATCGTCCTGCCGGATGGAATCGCTCCTGCGAAGGGGGGCGAGGGCTGGCCCGACGCGCTGATCCTGATCGGGTGGCTGGCCGCGCAGACATCGCGCATAAGGCTGGCCGGCATGGTGTCGAGCCTCGGGCATCAGCCCTACAATCTTGCCCGCAGGCTGGCATCGCTCGACCTGCTAAGCCGCGGTCGCGCAGGCTGGCTGGTGGCGACAGACGGCGCTGACGATGCGTATGCCGCATTCAGCGGCAAGGTCAGGCTCGAAGGCGTGGACCAGGAGCAGCGCGAGCGCGAGTTCGCCACGGTCGTAAAAGGGCTCTGGCAGAGCTGGGACACGGACGCACTGGTCTTCGACAAGGAGGGCGCGCAGTTCTTCCGGCCCGAGGCCATGCATACGCTTGATCATAAGGGCGAGCATTTCTCGGTGCGGGGACCGCTCAACGTCATGCGCTCTCCACGGGGCACGCCGGATCTTCTCGAAGAAGCCGACATTGCCGATGCCGTGACGGTCGATAATCGACAAGCCGCTCTGGCGATTCTTGGGGAGTAGGCCCGATGAGCAGACAGATGAAGCTCGGCGCTTTCCTGATGCCGACCGGCCATCACATCGCTGCATGGCGGCATCCGAAGGCGGCGGCCGACGCCGGCATCGACGTCGATCACATGGTTCGGCTGGCCCAGACCGCGGAGCGCGGACTGTTCGATCTGGTCTTCTTCGAGGACGCGGCCGGGGTGCGCGAAGCGCGGGTCGAACTGGCGGCGCAGACCTCCCGCTCGATCGGCTTCGAACCGATCAGCCTGCTTGCCGCGCTCGCGGCCAGGACCAGCCACGTGGGCCTCGTCGCGACCGCCTCGACCTCCTACAACGAGCCATACGCGCTGGCGCGTGCCTTTGCGACGCTGGACCTTGTCAGCGGCGGGCGTGCCGGCTGGAACCTGGTCACCTCGGCGAGCGAGATCGAGGCGGCGAATTTCGGTGCGCAGGGGCTGCGCGCACATCGCGACCGTTACGCCCGCGCCGACGAGTTCGCAAAAATCGTCGGCGCGCTGTGGAGCCCGCAGACCCGAGCCGGCACGATCGGCCATGAGGGCGAAAATTTCGTGGTGGGGCAGGGGCTCGGCATCCCGGCTTCGCCACAAGGCTCGCCGGTGATGGTGCAGGCCGGCGCGTCGGATGTCGGCCGCGACCTCGCCGCGCGCACCGCCGACGTGGTCTTCGTCGCGGCGCAGACACTGGAGACCGCCAAGGCGTTCTACGACGACGTCAAGGCGCGCGCGGAGAGGGCGGGGCGCAACCCCGACCACATCAAGATCCTTCCCGGCATGTCGCCCGTGGTCGCCGACAGCCGTGAGGAGGCACAGGCCAAGTTCGACGAGCTGCAGGCGCTCATACCCGACGCGGTCGGGTTGGCGCTGCTGGCGAGCTATCTCGCGACCGATGCCCTGAACGGCTTGCCGCTGGACGGGCCGATGCCCGACCTCAAGGCCAGCGAAGGCATGCAGAGCCGGCAGCAGCTCGTGATCGACCAATCGCGCCGCGAAGGCCTCAGCATCCGCCAGGTCGCGCAGCATTTTGCGGGAGCACGCGGCCATTGGCGGCTGGTCGGGACTGCGAAGGACGTTGCCGACGAGTTGGAGGCGTGGTTCACCGGCGGTGCCTGCGACGGCTTCAACGTCATGCCGGCCTATTTTCCGGGCGAACTGGACAGTTTTGTCGAGCGCGTCATTCCGGAACTCCAGCGCCGTGGCTTGTTCCGGACGGCGTATGAAGGGACGACGCTGCGTGGCAATCTCGGCCTCGGGCTGCCGGCATAAAGGCAATCCGAGAACCGACACCAGATCGGGCTCTGCTGCCCTCGCGCGCGAGGCCTGCCCTCAATCGCGCTCTTCGATCAGACGCCGGATTGTGGCCAGGTTCTCCGGCGCCCACAGGCGGCGGTGGACCTCGCCGGCCTCCGGGCCCGTCGCGCGATCGGCGTGCAGCATCGGGGCAGCCTTGCGGACTTCGTCATAGACCAGCGCGGTGGCCTGACTGAGCTTCAGGTCCGGTTCTCGCTCCCGACGCAGGTCGACAGCCTGGGCGGCAAACATCGCCTCCATGGAAACCAGCCATCGCATGGGTTCGAGCTGCTCCGAGAGCTTGGAGACGGCGAGCGTGCTGTTCGTGGCGATGTCCTCGACCATCTCCGACACCACGATCCCGTCAAGGCTGGCCGGCATCGCCCTCAGCCTGATCTCGGCATGCAACGCGGCGAGCGACTTCTGCATCGGCACGAAGCCTGCAGAGGCACCGCCGACCGGCGAAAGGTAGTTCGCAAGGCCGGAGAGATGGCCGGTCATCAGCTTGATCGACCGCTGCACGGAAGCCGTGGCAAGCTGTGCGAGTGCGATTGCCAGAGTGTCGAAGGCGAGCGCGAGCGATGCGGTAAGGAAATTGGCCGAAGGGCGAACCTCGCCGCCTTCGACGAGCACAAGCGGATTGTCGGCCGTGGCATTCATCTCGATCTCGACCTCGCGGCGCGCATGGGCGAGGGCGCCGAGCACCGTGCCGGTGACTTGCGGCAGAGCCCGGAACGAGATCGCATCCTGGACCTTCGCCGGGCGGCGGCTGAAGAAGTCGCTTCCGTCGAGCGCCCGCCGGAACAGTTCCGCCGCCTCGACCTGCATGGCCGCCGGCCGGGCCCCCACGACCCGAGGGTCGAAGAGGTGCGGGCTGGCGCCCAGCCCCTGGCAGGCGAGCGCCGCCGTGGCGATGTGGGCCGCAAGAAGATCGTCGAGCGCCGCAATGGCTAGCGCGGCCGTAGCAGCCGTGACCGACGACGCACTGCCGATCGACAGGCCGTCCTTCGGAGCGAGTTGTGCCGGCGCCAGGCCTGCTGCAGCCAGCGCATCCGCAGCGGGCACGGTTGCCCCGTTCAGATAGACCTGGCCCTTGCCGATCGCCGCGGCTGCGATGCTCATCGTCTGCACGAGATCGCTGGCACCTGTCGAGCCGTGGGAGGGTATGACGGGTATGACGTCGCGGGCGAGCATCTCCGCAAGGAGATCGAAGACCGGCAGCGAGACGCCGGCGCCCCCGCCGGCGAGACCCGCCAGCCGGCAGAACAGAGCCGCACGGCACACATGAAGGGGCAGGGGATTCCCGACCCCGGCCACCCGCGCCAGTACCAGTTGCGCCTGCAATTCGGCGGCCTCATCGGGAGGGATCCGATGCCCGATATTGCCGCCCAGCCCCGTGTTGAGGCCGTAAACGGGGATGCCCTGTTCCAGATGGGCGTCGAGAACCTCGCGCGCCTCCTGCATCCGGGCGCGCAACTCGGGCGTGACATCGACCCTGACGTCGCCGGTCGAGGCGGCGGCGACATCCTCCACCCTGACCGGTCGTTCGCCGAAGACGAGCCGCGTCATGCGTAACGCAGCCGGTGCCCGACGCCCAGTCGCTCCGCTTTCCCCAGGAAAGCATGGCCGAGCGCGATATCGGAAAGCGACAGGCCGCGGTGCCAGAACAGGATCGTCTCGTCGGCACTCTCGCGACCAGGCTTCAGGCCGGCGACGATCTGGCCGAGTTCGGCATGGAGCGTCTCTTCCGATAGCTTGCCGGCCTCGACATGCGCGCGCAGCGAACCGAACTTGCCGCCCTTGCACTGGCCCCAGTCGTCGACGACCATCTTGGTCATGATGTCGGTGAGCGAGAGTTCTACCGCGCTCATCGTGCCGTAGGGGACGACCAGCGCGCCGGGCTTGATCCACTGCGTCTTCAGCATCGGCTCGGGCTTGCCGAGGCGCGAAGCCTCCACCACGATGTCGGCACCTTCCACGCACGAGCGCCAGTCCTCGGTCGCGACGACCTTCTTGCCGAGGTCACGCGAGAGGCGCTCGGCAAAGCCGTTGCGGCTTTCCGGCCGGCGCGAATGGACGCGGATCTCGTCAAAGTCGAAGAGATGGTCGAGCAGGCGGACGTTCCAGTAGGCCGTGCCGCGAGCGCCGACGTGGCCGAGGACCTTCGAATCCTTGCGGGCGAGATGTTTCGCGCCTACGGCGGTGACCGCGCCGGTCCGCATGTCGGTGATTCCGCTCGCGTCGAGAATTGCGGTGGGCTTGCCGGTGCGCGGATCGAAGAGGTTGAGTAGGCCGAATTCCGAGGGCATGCCCTGCTTGTAGTTGTCGACGAAGTCGCCGACGACCTTCACGCCGGCCGCATCGATCTCGCCGCCGATCCAGCCGCGCAGGACGTTGAAATGGCCCTCCACGCCGGCGCGCGGCTCGAGATGCATGCGCGGCTCGATCACCGTCTCGCCTCGTCCCTGCATGCCGAGGCTCGACTCGATGGCGGCGAGAATCTCTGCGTCGGACAGCATCGCCGCCTCGATGTCGAAGCGATTGAGATAGGTGATGTAGATCGGATGCATGCAAATGGTCCTGTTTAGGTTACTTTCCTGGCTGCCCGCTCGAAACGGAAAAGGCAAGCGGCCGAAAGGAATCCGGCCACGACCACGTGACGGCCATGGCAGGGCGTTGCCGCGGAAGAGGCGTTAAAGGGCGGCTAGATGTAACGGCCGCCGAAGCTGAGCAAAGGCTCGCGCTCCGAGTGCGAACTGAAGTCGACCAGACGCCCGATCGCGATCACCGTGCCGTGTCGCTCGATCGTCTCCTCCAGGCGGCAATCCAGCGACCCCACGCCGTCCAGCAGGATGGGCGCGCCGGTCGCGAGCACGCCCCAGTTCCCTGAGCGGAAACGATCGGCACCCTTGAGTTCTCCGCGCCCGCCGAAACTGTCGGCAAGCTGCTCCTGTCCCTTGGCCAGGTAGTTGATGGCGAAGTGATGCCCGTTCGCCACCTGCTTCAGCGCGGACGTGCTCGCGCCGATCGAAACCATCATGAGCGGCGGGTCCGCGGAGAGGTGGGTCGCCGACAGGGCCAGGAATCCGGCAGGCCCCTCGGCATCGGCGGCCGTCACCACCGCTGCGCCGACGGCCCGGACGCCGATCGCTCGCCAGAACGATTTGCCGTCGATCGTTTTGTCCGTGCTGTTCTCTGCGTTCATTTCCGACCTTCCGGGGCTCTTTGCCGATATGGCGATCCAGCACGGCTATGCCGCAAGGGACGGCTTCGCCATACGGAATGACATGACAAGTTTTCCATTACGTTCGCGTAGCGGCGCAAGCTTCTGCGCACCGTCCATGAAGAGCGTAAGCTTTGGGCGATGCCAATGATCCTCTCTTCTGGTCCTACCTATTTTCGGCGCTGCGGAATGATGCACAGGTTCCGCGGTGCCGTGAACATCTCCTCCGATGGCGATCGGCCATTCTCTACCCGCACGGAGGTAGTTTATGAGCATTGTCGTATTTGATCCGGACAGCGTCGAGGATGTCGATTTCGCCGAGCGTATGCGCCATCCGGCGGCAGCGGACCCGGCAGGCGGCATGTGGCTGTCGGACACCGAGCCGTCCTTCATCGATGCGGACGCCTTGCGCAAAGGACGGCTGGCGAAGCTGCGCGCCTGGATGCGCGAGGCGGGCTACGGCGGCGTGGTTCTGTTCGATCCATACAATCAGCGCTATGCCACCGGCTCGCGCAACATGTTCGGCTACTTCCTGCGCAACTCGACCAGGTACTTCTTCATCCCCACCGAGGGGCCGATCGTGCTCTTCGAGTATCCGCAGAGCTACCATGTCTCCATGGTGCTCGACACGGTCGACGAGGCGCGGCCCTCAAAGCTCGTCTGGTCCTCGGTGTCGGGTCGTGACGATGAGACTGCCGGTCCATTCGCGGATGAGATCGCCGATCTCCTGAGGACGCATGGTGGCGGCTCGATGAAGCTCGGCCTCGACCGCTGCAGTCACCTCCAGGCGCTGGCGCTGGAGAAGCGCGGCTGCGAGGTGAAGGACTGCCAGGGCGAGATTCTTGCCGTGCGCGCGGTCAAGACGCCGGAAGAGATTAAGTGCCTGCAGGTCTCGATGGCCGGCGCCGAGGCAGCGGTTGCGGCCGTGCGCGAGGCGATCAAGCCGGGCGTCTCGGAGAACGACCTCTTCGCCATCATGTACCATGAGGTGATTCGCCAGGGAGGCGAGTTCATCGAGACGCGGCTGCTCTCGTCCGGCCAGCGTACAAATCCGTGGTTCAACGAGGCGAGCGGGCGCAAGATCCGGCCGGGCGAACTGGTCGCGCTCGATACCGACACGATCGGCTGCTACGGCTACTACTCCGACTTCTCACGCACCTTCCGCTGTGGCCCGGGCAAGCCGACCGCCTACCAGAAGTCGCTCTACCGGATGGCCCACGACCAGGTGCAGCACAACATCGGAATCGTGAAGCCCGGCATGGAGTTCCGCGAGATTGCTGAGAAGGCGTGGAAGATACCCGAGCGCTTCGTCGACCAGCGCTACACTTCGGTGATGCACGGTGTCGGTATGCACGGCGAGACGCCCTTTATCGCCCATTCCATGGATTATGCGACCTATGGACGCGATGGGGTGCTTCTGCCGGGCATGGTGGTTTCCGTCGAAAGCTATATCGGCGAGAAGGGCGGCCGCGAGGGGGTGAAGCTGGAAGACGAGATCCTGATCACCGAGACCGGGACCGAGCTTCTGTCGCGCTTCCCCTACGAAGACGAGTTCCTGGACGGACAGGCCTGAATGAAGAAACCGCTCACGATCGAGCCCGAGAAGACCGCTGCCCTTTTCATCGACCTCCAGGAGGAGCATCGGCGCGATTCGCGTTACATCGTCGAAGGGTTCGACCGCGTGCTGGCCAACGTTCAGCGCATCCAGGCCGCCGCTCGGGCGGCCGGGGTGCAGCTCTATCACTTCGCCTATATCGTCGACCCGACGAACCGGCGGTCGCTGCATCCGATGATGCCGAACGGCACGTCCGCCTTCAGCGCCAAGGACGATCCGAACACCGCAATCTGCGGGGAAGTCGCGCCGTTCTCCGGCGAGCGGACCATCGTGAAGGGAGAGGCGAGCGCGTTCGGCGCCACCTCACCGATAGACGAACTGCGCAGCCAAGGCATCGAATGGCTGGTCGTATGCGGCGTCTGGACCGAAGCCTGCGTCGACGCGACCGTGAAGGACGCGGTGAGCCGAGGCTTCCGGGTGCTCCTCGTCAAGGACGCCTGCGGCACCGGGACGGCAGCGATGCACCAGACTGGCATCCTGAACCTCGCCAACCGCCTCTATGGCGGGGCGGTCGTCACCACCGACCAGGTCTGCGGGCTTCTCGCGGGGGAATCAGTCGAGGCCTGGCAGGTCGAGGGTTCGGTACCCCTTCGATACACGTTCGAGAACGCCGCCGAGCTTTACCGGCAACTATAAGCGAACGTTTGGCGGAACGGACGGCTCGATGGACATCATCTGGTTCATGACAGGCAATCTCGGCCTTATTGGCGAGCATGCGCTGCGGCACGTCTCCATCGTCTTCGTGGCGGTGGGGATCGCTGTCGTGACCGCCGTCCCCATAGGCATAGCGATCACCCAGTCGAAGGCCGCGGCGGACGTCGTCCTTTACTTCGCTTCAATGATGATCACGGTGCCGTCGATCGCGCTGTTCGGCCTGATGATCCCGCTTCTGTCGCCGATCGGCTACGGCATCGGCTATGTGCCGGCCGTCATTGCGGTCATCCTCTATTCGCAGTTGCCGATCATCCGTAACACCTACACGGCCATCTCCAATGTGGACCCGGCGCTGCGCGAAGCCGCGGTCGGGATGGGCATGAGCACCTTCCAGCGGCTGCGGCAGGTGGAGATACCGCTCGCCATTCCGGTTATCATGACCGGCATCCGCACCGCCGTCGTCATGAACATCGGGGTGACCGCCATCGCGGCCTATATCGGCGCCGGCGGCCTCGGAACCTTCATCTCGCGGGGAATCAGCCAGTCCGACCCGCGTCAGCTCGTCACCGGCGCCGTCTCGGTGTCGCTGCTGGCGATCGCGATCGATCTGATTCTCCTGCTCGTCCAGAAACTGCTGACATCCAAAGGTCTCGTCGAGGAGTCCCGCCAGTGATCCGCCTCGAGCATCTCACAAAAGTCTTCAACACCCCGAACGGTCCCGTGCGGGCCGTCGACGATGTCAGCCTTGAACTCCCCGAAGGCGAGATCTGCGTCCTGCTCGGCCCGTCGGGCTGCGGCAAGACGACGAGCATGAAGATGATCAACCGCCTGATCGAGCCGACCAGCGGGAAGATTTACATCAACGGGCGCGATACCGACGCCACTGATCCGATCCAGCTACGGCGATCGATCGGATATGTGATCCAGCAGATCGGGCTGTTCCCGAACAAGACTGTCGCCGACAACATCTGCGTGGTGCCGGATCTCCTCGGCTGGGACCGGAAGAAGACACGCGCCCGCGCCGCCGAACTCCTGGAACTGGTGGGAATGGACCCCGCCGCCTTCATGGGCCGCTACCCGAAGGAGCTCTCCGGCGGCCAGCAGCAGCGTGTCGGCGTGATCCGCGCGCTCGCCGCCGATCCGCCTGTCATGCTGATGGACGAGCCTTTTGGGGCGATCGATCCGATCAACCGCGAAGTGATCCAGGACGAGTTCCTGCGCATGCAGCAGGCGCTCCGGAAGACCATCATCTTCGTCTCGCACGACCTCGACGAAGCGGTGAAGATGGCCGACAAGATCGCCATCTTCCGCAGCGGGCGGCTCGAGCAATTCGCCAGCCCCGACCGGCTGCTCGCAAATCCCGCCAACAGCTTTGTCGAGAGTTTTTTGGGATCGGACAGGGCGCTGAAGCGCCTGCGGCTGGTCCGCGTCGCCGAAGCGATGCTTACCGAGTTTGATGCCCTTCGTGGTGACGACCCTCACGCGCGCGGCAAGGTGGTCCTTGAGGAATCGGGGCTGCCGTTCGCGATCGTGGTGGACGAGAACGGCCGGCCGACCGGTTGCCTTGCCGGGAACGCTGAAGCGGGCGTGGATGCGAAAGTCGGTGATCTAGCCCGGCCGGTGCGCGCGACCATCTCCACGGACGCAGACCTGAGGCTCGCCGTCGCGTCGATGTTCGCACAGGACATGCCGGTCCTACCATGCGTGGACGACGGCGGCAGGCTGAAGGGCATTCTCACCTATCGCTCAGTGGTCAAAAGCCTGGCATCGGCGGAGGCCCGCGAATGAGCGAGGCCACCACTGCTTCAGTTCAGGTGCAGAAGAGCCCGGCATCTGCCCGCTGGGTCACTTCCATCCGCACGCCCGTTCTGGTCTGGCTGGTGATCGCGCTGGCCGTGGCGATTTGGATCTCGTTGAGCGACATGCCGGCCGAGATCCTGACCTATCGCGAGGACATCATCTATCTCGGCGGGCAGCATGTCGAGTTGGTGGCTTGGTCGGGTGGGCTGGCGATCCTCACCGGTGTGCCGATCGGCGCGCTCCTGTCGCGCCCGGCATTCCAGCGCGTCTCCGAGGCGCTGCTACAAGGGTTCAATGTTGGCGCGACGATCCCGACGCTTGCGATCCTCGCCCTGTCAATGACGCTGCTCGGCATCGGCACCGTGCCTGCGGTCTTCGGCCTGTGGGCGGCGACCCTGCTGCCGATCGTAAGGAACACCTATGCGGGACTGCGCGCCGTGCCGCAGCATCTGATCGAGGCCGCGTGCGGCATGGGCATGACGCCGGCGCAGATGTTCTGGCGCGTCGAATTGCCGAATGCGCTGTTCGTTATCTTCGGCGGCGTCCGTACCGCGCTGGCGATCTGCGTCGGCTCCGCGCCGCTGGTCTTCCTGATTGGCGCCGGCGGTCTCGGCGAACTGATCTTCACAGGCATTGCGCTGGACGAACTGCCCATGATGCTCGCCGGCGCCATTCCGACCGCTCTGCTTGCGGTCGTCACCGATTTCACCGTTGGCAGGCTTCAATACTACCTCGTGCCGCGGGGAATAAATCCGCTCCGATAGGGAAGCGGAAGTCATCACAAACGGAGGGACTGTATGAACATCCTATCGAAACTCGCGGCGGGTATTGTCTCCGCTGCACTCCTCGGTAGCACGGCTGGTGCGGCCGAGCTGACGGTCGGCGGCAAGGGCTTCACCGAGCAGCTCATCATTGCCGAAACGACCAAGCAACTGCTCGAGAGCAAGGGCCACAAGGTCGACAAGAAGGACGGCATGGGCACCAAGATCGTGCGCGCCGCGCTCGAGAACGGCGAAGTCGACCTCTACTGGGAGTACACCGGCACTTCGCTGATCACCTTCAACAAGATCACCGACAAGCTCTCGCCAGAGGACACTTATACGCGCGTCAAGGAACTGGACGGCGAGAAGGGCCTCGTCTGGCTGACGCCGTCCAAGGCCAACAACACTTATGCGATGGCGGTGCGCAAGGACAACGAGAAGACCAACGGAATGGAGACGATCTCCGATCTCGCGGCGGCCTACACTGAGGGCAAGGCAGTCCTCATGGGCACCACCGCCGAGTTCCCGAAGCGCGAGGACGGCCTGCTTGGCCTGCAGAAGACCTATGGCTTCGAGGCCGGCCGCGCGAACGTCAAGCCCATGGATCTGGGCCTCGCCTACAAGGCGCTCGGCAACGGCGATCTCGACGTCGTCTCGGTCCAGGCGACGGACGGCCTGATCGCCGCCATGGACCTGAAAGTTCTCGCCGACGACAAGGGCTTCTTCCCGAACTATGCGCTGACCCCGGTCGTGCGCAAGGAGGTGCTGGACGCCAATGCGGATCTCAAGGACGTCCTGGAGTCGCTTTCCGCCAAGCTCGACGATCCGACCATGCAGCGCCTGAACGGCGAGGTGGACGTCGAGAAGAAGACGGTCGAGGAAGTTGCGGCGAAGTTCCTCGCCGACAGCGGCCTCAAGTAAGCCGCTAGGAAGCCTATGCGACAGGGCCGGCCGGGATCACCCGGCCGGCCCTGTCTATTTTTTAGTGAAACCGGTTTTCAAGCGTAGGCGCAAAGGAAGCCTCAAGCCGATCATCGGATCGGACCTGCTAAATGAGAGGCCTATTCTTTCCTACGCCTCAGCCCGCCAAATCGAGGCAGCGCTGCCACAGCCCTTGATCGATCTCGACGCTGGCGCTGCTCCAGTCCTGGCCTGAACCCAGGACGCGCTGTCCGGGGGTGCGAATGCCGGCCTCGGCGAAGCTCTCGGCCAGTCGGCCCACGCTTGCAGCGAAATGTCCCGAGCCGAAATGGCCGGCATCGATGGCGAGCAGGAACTGACCGACTTCTGGCGGGCCGCCTTCATTATTGCCGAGCGGGCTGGCCTCGGTGCTGAGCCTCGATCCGGTCAGCACGGCTGCCAGGATCTCGACCAGCAGTGCGATATTGGCTCCCTTCTGGCCGCCGCCGGGCAGCAACGAGCCGAGCAGGCCCTCTGCCGGATCGGTGGTCGGGGCGCCATTGCCGTCCTGCGCCCAGCCGAGCGGAATCGGCTCGCCGCGTTCCCGCCGCATGAGCATTTCCGTCTTGGTGACCGCGCTCATGCTCTGGTCGACCACGATCATGGCCCCGTCCCCCCTGGGCACCGCAAAGGCGAGGGGGTTGGTGCCGAAGATCGCCCGCTTGGCACCTGGCGGTGCGACCGAGGCCGGAGCATTCGACACGCACAGGCCGATCAGCCCGCACTCGGCCAGCGGCGTGACGTGATGGCTGAGGGCCAGGCAGTTGTAGGAGTTGCGGACAGCCATTGCCGCAACACCAAAATTGCGCGCGGCCTGGGCGAGATGGGACAGTCCTGCCTCTATCGCCGGATGCGCGAAGCCGTGCAGCGCGTCCACCGTGGTCACCGCATCCTTGGTGGTGACCGCGGGCTCAGCCAGCCCGTCGACCTTCCCGCATTTCAGGTGCTCGCAGAAGATCGGCAGATAGAACAGGCCGCAGACGCGGTTGCCCTCGAGCTCCGCCCGGGCCATCGCCCGGGCGACCGGCCCCGCATTCTCCGGCAGGGCCCCGGACCGGACCAGAGCGGTCTTGGCAGTCCGCTCGATGAGGCCGGCCGGAACGGATACGTGCGAGGCCGTCATTTGGCACGCGAGGCCGCGTACCGGCTCTCTCCCTCCGCTATGACGTTCTCGTCGAGCTGGAAGCCCAGGCCGGGACCCTGGAACGCTTCGAGCCAGCCTTCCTTCGGCGCGAGGTTGGGCGAGGACACGATGTCCTTCTGGACGAGCTGCCACATGATCTGGTTGCCGTCGTCGAGGTTGGGGATGGCGAGCGCGATGTGGTGTTCGGCGCAGGTGGTGATGCCCGTGGTGAAGGAGGAGTGGATGCAGATCTTCAGACCCGCCGCCTCGGCGACTGCGGCAACCTTCATCATCGGCTGGATGCCGCCGATCTCGCGCGGGCCGATACAGATCATGTCCGCCGCACGCTGACGGCAGATCTCGTAGACGTCGTAGAGGGTGAAAGCCGCCTGGTCGGCGACGATCGGGATGCCGACCTTCTCACGGACATGCGCCATGGCAGGGATGCTCCAGCTCACCGTCGGCTGCTCGATGAACTCGATATCGAACTTCTCCAGCTTGCGGCACATGTTGATGGCATCGTGCACGCTCCAGCCCTCGTTGGCGTCGAGCCGAAGGCGGGCGTCGCCGATCTCGCGGCGGACCGCTGCGGTGATCTCGAGATCGAGCTTCTCGCCGCGTCCGACCTTCAGGTAGAAGACGCGCTCGCCCTGCGCTGCACCTGCTGCGGCATCGCGCGCGAGTTCCTCGGCGGTCTCGCCCTGCAGGAAGTAGAAATAGCCGACCGCCTTGCGATGGGCTCCGCCGAGAAGGCGGTGGACCGGCAGGCCGGCAAGCTTGGCCTGGAGGTCCCACATCGCCATGTCGATGCCGGAGAACATCTGGTTGGCGGCGCGCATGATGTTGGCACCGTGGCCGAGATATTCCTGCCGGAAGATCCGGTCGATGAGCGGTGCGACGTCATGCGGGTCCTGCCCGACTAGATGACCGGCGAGGCGCGAGAGAATGGCTGCCGTACCCGTCTGATCCGGCGCCACGGTGCATTCGCCGATGCCGACGGTGCCGTCATCCGCCTCGATCTCGATCAGGTTAACGGCGAATGTTTCGCGGATGCCGTAGGACCAGTGGTAGGGCTGCTTGAGTGGCAGCACGAGCGGCCTGACGCGAACATTGGTGATCTTGACCACGATTTACTCCTGGAGAGGTCAGAAAAGGGGATCAGTACGGCCACTCGCCGCGCCCGAGCGCAGCGGTGGCAGAGATGATGCGAGCGAAGCTCTCGCCGGCGCGCCGCGCCATGCGGCGCCCGCGCAGGTAGCCATGCGGAAGGCCCTTCTCCTCGATCGAGCAGGCCTTGCCCCCGGCGGCCTCGATGAGCCCGGCGTAGAGCGGGCCCTCGGAGGCGAGGGGGTCGCATTCGGCGGTGAAGATCACGGTTGGCGGCAGATCGGAAAAGTCGCTGTCTGCCAAGGCTTCGAAACGGGGATCGCTGCCAGTCTCTTGGCCGCCGGTGCGGATCGTGCGGTAGAAGGCGACGTCCTTTGCGCTCAACAGCGGGGCTTCGGCATGGCGCGACATCGATGGCTTGGTCAGGTCGCCGCCGAGGCTGGGATAGATCAGGATTTGCCCACCTGGCGCCCAGTGCTTGCGCCGGCTGTTGTGGGATAGCGAGGCTGCGACGCTGGCGCCGGCCGATTCGCCGACCAGCACAATTGGCCGACCGAACCGCTCCGATACCCACTGAAGTCCCGCCATCGCGTCATCGAAAGCCGCGGTGCCGGTATGCTCCGGCGCCAGCCGATAGTCGATCGAGACGGCGGTGAAGCCTGTACCCGCGCAAAGCTCGGCGCAGATGTCGTCGTGGCTCTCTAGGTCGCCGAGCACGAAGCCGCCACCGTGGAGATAGAGGATGACGGCGCGCTCGTCGGCTGCTTCGCGGTGATAGATGCGGACGGGAATGGAGCGCCCATCCGCTTCGAGGGCGGTGGTCTCCGCTGCCACGCCGGCCGGATGGCCAGCGTGAAATTCACGGCTCATTCCATTGTAAATGGTGCGGTTTTTCTCGATCGGCCAGTCGATCGCTTCAGGCGGATAGAAGCTGTTGACGCGATCGATGAACGCCCAGGTCTCCCTGTCGATCAGATTGCTGTAATCGACTGCCGGCCTCATGGTCGGTTCAGGATTCCAGCCAGACCTTGTCGAGGTGCTGCTCCAGCGCCTGGTGCTGCTCACACCCATGCACACCCTCGCGGAAGCTGCGGTACACCGAGCGCCAGTAGGGCTGGATGATGACCCCTTCGTCGCGCAGGATCGTCTCGATCTTCTCCATGATCGGGCGTCTTTGTTCGGCATCTGGCGTGGCGAGCGCCTGCTCGAGCAGTGTGTCGAACTCCTTGTTGGAGAAGCCGCTCTCGTTCCAGGCTTGACCCGACCTGTAGGCGAGCGAAATCACCTGCACGCCGAGTGGGCGGCCGAGCCATTCCGTGCACGAGAAGGGGAACTTCGCCCAGTCGTTCCAGAAGGTGGCGGTGGGCAGCACCGTGCGCTTGATGTTCAGGCCGGCGTCACGCATCTGCGCCGCGATCGCGTCTGCGCTCGACTTCTGCCACTCGACATCGACGGAGATCAACTCGAATTCGTGCGCGCTCTGGCCCGCGTCATCGAGCAGCTTCTTGGCCTCTTCGACGTTGCGCGTGTGCGGCCCGATGTCGGCATATTCGGGGTGCATCGGCCCCACATGATGGTTTTCGGCCACTTTGCCGCGGTTGCTGAGGCCGATCGCCAGGACCGCGGCATTGTCGACCGCAAGCTGCGCGGCGCGCCGAACGCGCGCATCGTCATACGGCTTGTTGGTGACGTTGAAGCGGGCGACGATCGTAGAGCCGGTCGCGATCTCCGAACTCTGCAGCCCGATCGCCTCTACCTGTGAAATTGTGTCTGCGGAGGTCTCGTGGTTGGCATCGACCTCGGCAGCCTCGAAAGCCGAGTACATCGGGTTGGGATCGGAACCGTAGTCGATCCACTGTATGCCATCGAGCATGAACTCGCCCTTCCACCAGGGCGTGTCCTTCCGCTTGACTTCCGCGCGCGTCTCCACCTCCCAACTGACCAGTTCGCAGGGGCCGGTGGTGATCGCCAGCGCCTTCATCGGATCAAGCTCGCCGGCGTAGGAGCGATGCATGATCAGGGCGGGATAGTCGGTGAAGCTTGGCACAAGGGAGATGTCGGGCGCCGCCAGGTTGAGCCTAACCGTGAAGTCGTCGACCTTTTCGATCGCGCCTTCGGCGGCCTTCTTGGTATCGGGATCGATCAGCGCGCCCAGACGCCCGGCCATCGAATTGCCTTCGACGTCCGCCTCGCACCAGCGGTTCAGGTTGTGGATCACGTCGTCGGCGTTGAAGGTGTCGCCATTCGACCAGGTGATGCCCTGCCGAACCTTGAGGGTGAGCGTCTTTGCGTCGTCGCTTGCCTCCCAGGCCTCGAGCAGCCAGGGCTCGAAGCTGAAATCGGTGTTCCAGCGCACGAGGTACTCGTTGCACTGGCGGGCCACGTTCGACATCTCGACGCCGTCGAAGGTGCGCGGGTCGCGCCAGCCCTTCACGTTCATCGCCACGCGAAGCACGCCGCCGTTGCGCGGCTCCTGAGCCAAGGCAGCAGTGGGCGCGATACCACCAAGGGTAAAGGCGCCTGCGGCCGAGACGCCGAGCGCAGCCATCGTCGCGAGATACTCGCGCCGCGTGATCGCGCCGCTTCGGTACTGCTCCGCTATCGGCTTGGCCTTTGGATGCAGGCGCCGGTTGGTCAGCATGAACTTGAACATCGGGCTCTCCTGGTTTTGTTTATCGTCGTTCCCCTCACCAGCAGGTGAGCAGGGAAATGCTAGTCCGAACATCACTCGGCCAAGATGCAGAAATCCGCACATGTGATGCGGGATTCCGCAGATAGGGGGGTTCCTCATACGGTGGTAAACCCGCAGCGTGAGTCTTGGGTCTGCTAGTCGGACCGGCTATCGCGTGACCGACCGGTGCCGCCTGGCCTGGTTCGGCTCGTGGCCGAACTGCTCCTTAAAGGCGCGCGCGAAGCTCGACGCACTGGAGAAACCGCAGGAAAGGGCAATCTCGCCGATCCGCAGCGTCGAGTGGGTCAACAGATCATTGGCACGCCGCAGCCGAAGCATACGATAATAGGCGCTCGGCGTTGTCTTGACCTCGCGACGGAAAGCGCGTTCCAGCTTGTCGGATGAAATGCCGAGGCGCCTCGCGAGGTCGATCATGCTGAGGCGGTCTTCGACCGCGTCCTCCATTATGGCGACCGCCCCGAGGACAAGTTCGTCGCGGATGCCGGTGCGCAGCCGAAGTGGCATCATCCGCCTGTCGACGCTGGATCGTAACTGGCTGTGCACGAACCATTCGGCGACGCCGGCCGCGATTGCAGGACCATAGTCTCTGGTGATCAACTCCAGCATCATGTCGAGCGCGCCGACGCCTCCGGCCGAGGTGAAGCGTCGCCGGTCGATGACGAAGAGATCGCGGCGCATGTCCAAGCCGGGGAAGGCTTCACCGAACGCCGCCTGGCTGGTCCAGTGCAGCGTGCAGGAATAGCCGTCCAGCAGTCCGGCGCGCGCCAGGAAGAAGGCGGCGTCGGCGACTGCTCCGATATGGGCGCCGGATCGAAGATTCTTCCTGATCCAGACGAGCGCCTCTTCGGCAATCACCTGGTCCGCGTCGCCGCCCGAACACACCACGATGCGATCGACCACAGGTGCTGTGCTGACGCAGTGATCCGGATCGATGCCGACTCCGTTCGAGGCAAATACCTTTCCGGAGCCGATCCCGACAGTGATCCAGGAATAGCACCGCTTGCCGGAGAGCAGATTGGCGGCCCGCAAGGGCTCGATGACCGAACTGAAGGCCATCATCGGGAAGCCGGGAAAGACCAGGACCGCGAAACGGACGCCTGTCTCCGCACCCGATTTGGGGTCGGTGGGGACCTGGACTCCCCCGTTGCTCACCATCCGCTTCCGCTTGTGTTCACGAACATGGTCGAGGCTACCCTATCCGGCACGAGATCCCCCGCAAGGCAGATCAGCAGGGGAACTCACTTCGGCAAGCCTACCATGACAATCGATCCGATCCGATGCAGCCCGCTTACTCGCCGCTTGCGGCGATCTCCTCACGCCGGCGCGCGACATAGGCGTCGAGTTCTTCGCGGATGGCAGGATCCAAAGCCGGCTCCTCATAGTCGCGCAGCGCCTGCTGCCAGATCTCGGTCGCGCGCTCGAGCGCATCCTTGCTGCCCGCCTCCGTCCAGCTTCCGTAGTTCTGCCAGTTCGACAGCATCGGCTGGTAGAAGGCGGTGGTGTAGCGCGACATGGTATGCTCGGAGCCGAAGAAGTGGCCGCCCGCCGGCACCGACTTGATCGCCTCGAAGCCGAGATCGTCCTCCTGGAAGGGCAGGGGACGCAGGAATTCCATCATGTTCTGTAGGATTTCCACGTCTAGGACGAGCTTCTCGTAGGAGGCGGTGAGGCCGCCCTCCAGCCAGCCGGCGGCGTGGTAGATCATGTTGGCGCCGCCGAGCACCGCGCCCCAGGTCGCCATCTCGGTCTCGTAGGCCGCCTGCAGATCGACCACGTTCGACGCGTTGGCGTTCGACGTGCGGTAGGGGAGATTGTAGCGACGCGCGAGCTGCCCGGCGATGATGTTGGCCTTGGCGTTCTCCGGCGTGCCGAAGGCCGGCGCGCCCGACTTCATGTCGACATTGGAGGTGAAGGCGCCGTACATCGCCGGCGCGCCCGGGTTGACCAGCTGCGTCAGCGTGATGCCGAACAGCGCCTCGGCGTTCTGCTGAGCCAGTGCGGCGGCGAGCGTCACCGGGGTCATGGCACCCATCAGCGTGAACGGGGTGACCGTGACCGGCTGGCCGTGCTCGGCCATGGCGATCAGTCCGTCGGTCATGGCGTCGTCGAGCAGCCGCGGCGAATTGACCGAGATGATGGTGATGACGCCGGGCGAGGCGCGCATCTCGTCGAGCGTAATGCCACGCGCGATCGCCATCATGTTGATGCCGTCCATGGCGCGCTCGCGGCCGATCGCGGTGCAGTGGAAGGAAAGATCGCTCAGCGTCAGGTTGGCATGGTAGGTGTCGAGATGCCGGGAGTTGGCCGGCAGTTCGATGGGCGCCACCACCTGGTTTCCGATGATGTGGATCGAGTTGAAGAAGTGCGCGAGGCGAGTGAAGTTCTTGTAATCGGCGAGGTTGCCCTGACGCCGCCCGTTGATCCGGTCGTGGACGTTGGGCGGGCCGGCGACCAGGCCGAAGGTCAGCGCATTGCCGCCGAGCGTGATCTGCTTCGCGGGATTGCGGCTGGTCAGCGTGAAGGACGACGGCACCGTCTTCAGTGCCTCCATCACGATGCTCTCGTCGACGCGGATGATCTTCTCCTCGCGGTCGACGATCGCTCCCGCCGCCTCGAAGATATCCATGACGCGGTCGCTCATGACGCGGATGCCGAGCTCGGAGAGGATGCGCATCGAGGTCGCGTGCAGCGCCTCCATCCGCTCCTCGTCGAGTAGCTGCATAGGCGGGTAGGGGTTCTCGACGCGCTGCCACGGCAGCTGGGGGATGGCGCTGCCGCTGCGCTCCAGCCTGGACCTGCGGCCACCGCCGCGTCTTTCCTGTGTCATATCTCGTTCCGTTTGTGGGAAATGCCGTCGCGGGCTGTTTGATACGAAGGGTGGCGGTCTGGTGCGACCGTACTAAGGCCAGCGCAGATATGGTCGGCAAGCACGTTCTCGCCGCTGCGGCGACATGGCCCTCTCACCTCTCCCGTTGCAGCCACGACACGATTAGTTTGGCCCAATCAGCTATTCACGCAATTAGTTTGCCGCCTATGGCCAAAAATAACGGCGCCACCGTGATTGAAGCCACAGGGCTGTCTGGCCTAGCTAGAGCGAGATGAGGAGCAGGAGATGAAACCGCCAGCGCCGTTGAACTATGTCAGGTCCTTCGAGTGCGCCGCGCGCCATCTGAGTTTCACCGCCGCGGCCAAGGAACTGGGCTACACCCAGGCTGCGGTGAGCACGCATGTGCGCGCCCTCGAGCAATATATCGGCCGGCAGCTCTTCATCCGCTATCCGCGCAGCCTGAAGCTGACCGAAATGGGCGAAGCGTTCCTGCCTACACTCCGGCAGGCGCTGGACCAGATCGACCAGGCGACCGAGGCGATCGTCACGTCATCGCGCAAGCGCACCGTTACGGTATCCTGTCCAATAAGCCTCGCGGAGAACTGGCTTGCCGGCTGCATGGCCGACTTTAGGAAGGAGCATCCCGGGATCGAAGTCGTCCTGCATGGCACGATCTGGGAGGATACCGGCGAGCAGATCGCCGACCTCACCATCTTCACCCGACGCTTCGACGATCGGCCGCCGAACGGGATTGTGCTCTGGGAGGACAGCCTTGTGCTGCTGTGCGCACCGGCGCTGCTGGAGGGCAACGATCGCCTGAAGGAGCCCAGTGACATATCCAGGTTCGACTGGATCTTCGTGCACGGCCGTCAGGAATACTGGCAGTCCGTCACCTCGGCTCTGGGCCTCGAGATGGGAGACTACCCGAAAGGGTTGACGACGAACTCCTCGAACGTCGGGCTCGAAGTGGCAGCCAAGGGGGCTGGCCTCGTGGTCACCCAACGCTCGCTTGCCCGGACCTACCTGCAGCGCGGCCTCCTGATCGAGCCCTTTCCGATCCGGCCGCCGAGTCCGTGGAACTATTATCTCACCGAGAACCCGCTCTCGAAGGGGAGCGTCGTGCGCACCGCTCGGGAGTGGATTCTTGGCCGCGCGGCGGACGAAAGCGCGGCATAGCACTGGGCTCGCCTGATTGCTGAGGGAAGAATCGACGCGTCAATGGCCCAATTTTATTTGGGCCATACCGCCGCTAGCGGCGCTTCCGAACGCCAAACGTCCCCATTAAACATGGTGCTCGACGTAATCGCCGTGGTTTCATGGCGCTGACGTCTGATCGTTCGCCACCCTCTCAAAGGACAACTCTCTCCAAATGCGTACCCATGCACAGGCCGTGGTCATCGGCGGAGGACTGATCGGCTGCTCGATCCTCTATCATCTTGCCAAGCTCGGCTGGACCGACGTCGTGTTGCTCGAGCGCGACGAACTGACCTCCGGCTCGACGTGGCACGCCGCCGCGGGCATCCATGGGCTGCACGACAACACCAACATCAGCCGTCTGCAGCACTACACGATGACGCTCTACAAGGAGCTGCAGACCGAGACCGGCCAGGATTGCGGCATCTTCCAGCCGGGCTCGCTCTATCTCGCCCAGACGGAAGCGCGCGAGCATCAGCTGCGGCTGCAGGAAGCCAAGGCGCGCCGGCACAAGATGAATTTCTACGAGATCGGCCGGGATGAGGCGGAAAGGCTGCATCCGCTCGTCAATTTCGAGGGCATCCGCTGCATCATGTACGAGCCGGAGGGCGGTAACGTCGATCCTTCCGGTGTGACCGCGGCCTATGCCGCAGGGGCGAAGCAGCGCGGCGCGGAGATCCATCGCTTCACCCCGGTGACCGCCACCGAGGCGCAGCCGGATGGAAGCTGGATCGTGCGCACCCCGAAGGGCGACATCCGCACACAATGGGTGGTCAATGCCGCGGGCCTGTGGGGACGCGAGGTCGCGGCCATGGCGGGTCTCGAACTTCCGCTCATCCCGACCGAGCACCAGTATTTCGTGACCGAGACGATCCCCGAGATCGCCGCGCTCGGGCGGCGCCTGCCGTCGGTCGCGGACCGCGACGGCGAGTACTACATGCGCCAGGAGGGGCTTGGGCTACTGATCGGCGCCTATGAGCGCAATATGAAGTTCTGGGCCGAGGACGGCACGCCGCAGGATTTCGGCCACGAGCTCTTCCCGGACGATCTCGACCGCATCGAGGAGAACATGTTGCGCGCCATCGATCGCGTGCCTGTGGCCGCCTCGGCCGGCGTGAAGCGGGTCATCAACGGGCCGATGATCTGGTCGCCGGACAGCGCCGTGCTGTTCGGGCCGGTGCCGGAGCTCCAGAATTATTTCTGCTGCAACGGCATCATCCCCGGCTTCTCGCAGTCGGGCGGCATGGGCAAGCTGGCGGCCGAGTGGATGGTCGAGGGCGAGCCGTCACTGGACATGTTCGGCTGGGACATGGCGCGCTACGGCCACTGGGCCGGCAAGGCCTTCACCAAGGCGCGGGTCCAGGACCAGTACAGCCACCGCTTCAAGATCCATTTCCCCAACGAGGAACGCGCCGCCGGCCGTCCGGTGCGCACGCGGCCGGCCTACGAGATGCAGAAGGCGAGGGGGGCGATCTTCGGCCTCAACTTCGGCTGGGAGCATCCGCTGTGGTTCGCCGCCGAGGGTGAGCCGCGCGAGGAGACTGTGGGCTTCAAGCGCCAGAACTGGTGGGAGCCGGTCGGCCGCGAGGCGCGCATGCTGCGCGAGCGTGCCGGCATCATCGACATCTCCAACTATGCCAAGTACGAGGTGAAGGGTTCTGGCGCCGAAGCCTGGCTCAACGCGCTCTTCGCCAACCGGATGCCGACGGCGGTTGGCCGCTCATGCCTCACCCCGCTGATCGGCAAGCGCGGCGGCATCGCCGGCGACTTCACCGTGACGAGGCTCGCCGAAGACGAGTTCATGGTGATCGGCTCAGGCATGGCCGAGCGCTACCACCAGCGGTTCTTCAAGGCGGTGCCGCTGCCGGAAGGCACCACCTTCCGCTCGCTGACCGCAGAGATGTGCGGCTTCAACGTCGCCGGGCCGAAGTCGCGCGAACTGCTGCAGCGCCTGACCAATGCCGATCTTTCGACCGAGGCCTTCCCGTTCATGCGCTCGCGCCGGATCACCGTGGCGGGCGTCGATCTGGTCGCGCTACGCGTCTCGTTCACGGGCGACCTCGGATGGGAGCTGCATTGCAAGACCATCGATCAGGTCCAGCTCTATACCGCGCTGCTGGAAGCGGGCGCCGAGCTGGGCGCCGGTCCGGTCGGCTCGCGCGCTCTGATGTCGCTGCGCGTCGAGAAGGGATACGGCAGCTGGAGCCGGGAATATTCGCCGGAATACTGGCCGCAGGAGGTGCACCTCGACCGGCTGATCAAGCTCGACAAGGGCAACTTCCTCAACCGTGACGCCTATCTGGCCGTTGCCGACAAGCCGGCCCGCGAGGAGTTCATCATGCTCTCCGTCTCGGCGGTCGATGCCGACGCGACCGGCGGCGAGCCGATCTTCCTGCCCGACGGCACGCCGATCGGCCAGGTCTCGTCGGGCACGTACGGCTATTTCGTCGACCAGTCGCTGGCGCTCGGTTACATCAAGGCCGGTACCGCGAAGCCGGGCGACAAGGTCAGCGTGGCGATCCTCGGCCAGCCGCACGAGGCCGTCGTCCTGAAGGAGCCGCCCTTCGATCCGGAAGGAAAGCGACTGCGGGCCTGAGTTTTCTGCCTTGCGAGTGCCGCGGGACAGCCGCGGCACTCGGGCGTAGGACGACCACCGCTGGACCCGTCCGCGGCGACAGCGCTGCTGCGTGCCAGAAGCTCCAGAGCGCTGCGATAGACAGCCTCAGGTGTCGCGCTCACGTTCCGTGCACAGTTGCAATTCGCCGATGTCCTCGGATGTCGCGTAGAGACATGCCTCGCGACAAATCTCCGGCTCGAGCAGCAGCCGATTGCGCATCACTTCCGCCGGATTGGTTAACTTGGCGATGGACGCCAGCGTATCCGCGCTATTTCTTCTGGGCGCTGCCCGACGAAGGTGCTCTTTTCCGACATGGCGCCAAATCTGGCCGTCGGCGTCGGCGATCGCCAGCGCCTTGCGTAGTTCGCCCGGGAAATGCCGAGTGTTTCGCAGAGCAGTCTTTCCGGCGGCAGCCTAGTCGTCTCGTGTGTCGTCCAACTGGGCGAGATGGCCTGCAACTCAACCCAGAGAAAGTTTTTCGGAAGAGGGGAGGGCAGAGGACCGGGATCCAACCTTCTCCAGAAGCGAGCATCTACGTCAAAGCAGACCTACGCGCCCTCTCCCTTCCGGCTTCCGGCGCGTCCTATTGACCCCTCAGGAACGTGTGGGCGGTGGGTTCTCCCGGGTTGTGGATAGTCCCCCTAGAAAGTTTCGGAGCCCAGTTGACAGTTTGTCGGGGTGCCGCCTATATACGCCTCACCAACGACGGCGGCGACGCTGCTGGCGGCCAAGAAGTTCGCTTCCAGGTACCGCGACGTTGGT
>NZ_JABVCF010000012.1 GCF_014595955.1 Pseudaminobacter soli (ex Zhang et al. 2022) | reverse complement strand
GGCGCTCACCGTCGCCCTACAATAAGGGGGTCAAAATTGGACGCCGATCAGGGGTCAGTTTTGCGCGCCGATTGACAGCCCGGTTCAGCGTTGGGGCCTCATCCCGGCCATCCAGCCCCCACGCTGCGGTTCCCGAAATCGGTGAGGGGGTCCACCGATGCGTCTGATCTGGTTGGTGTCTTGGATTGCGCCAGAACCGGCGCATATCGCGGTTGCGCTGATGGAAGTACCGAGCCAGCCATTCGCCGAGCTGTCCCATCCACCACCCTCCGTGCGCATAGCTACGTTGGGCAAGCGCTACGCATTCCGCCTGCGTGAGCGATATGCGAAAGGGCGGCCGCTGATCCTCAGGCGGCCGCAGATGCGGTGTCGAGGGTTATCAGGCGTGCGCTTGATTTATTCCAGGTTTTCTATCCTCTTCAGGCCAGGGAATAGGTAGGCCGCTCCAAAATCGGGCAGGTAGGCTGATCCATTCTATCGAGCATCTTTAGAGGGGGGTGGAGTCGTGACGGATATCCTGCTGGAGAATGCCGAGGACGAGGATCACGCCAGCCTGCTCGTTCGCCATCTTGAGAACGCGACGCGTTTCATTTGCATCGTCGCCTTTGCGCGGATGTCGGGAATGAAGCTGATTCAAAACTCGCTTAGGGCGCGCGTCGACAAGGGCTTGAGCGCCACGTTTGTCATCGGCATCAACTTCTTTCAAAGCGAGCCAGACCTGCTCCGAGCGCTTCTTCGCCTGCGCGCCGCCGCCGCGAGAGCCGGCGGCGAAATCCAGGTTTACATGGGTGCCGCTGCCGGCGCGTGCACGCTGCACCCCAAGGTGTATTGGTTCAAGGGCGGCAGGCAGGAAGCGCTAATTGTCGGGTCGGCGAATATGACCTCCGGCGGGTTCTCCGATAATCATGAACTATCTGCCGCCCTGATCGGCGGCGGACGGAAATGGCAACGCAGGCTAGAGGGCTGGATCGGCGACCGGGTCACGGACGGCGACATCGTTGAAGCGACGCCTGGTCTGATCGACAGCTACGAGAAGCAGCGCAACATATATTGCGCTGCGATGAAGGCGGCCCAGTGGCGCGCCCGACGTTCGACGGAGGCCTCCCCTGGCCAGACGATCGTCCTCAGTGACCTTTTGATCGAGATGCGTGCGGACGACGGTCCGGACGGGTTTGACGCACAGGTGAAGGACCGGCGCAGAAGCCGTCGCAAAGGGGCCACGATCCTTGACGAACTCGCGCGCAACCCGGACCTGAAGCCGCGTGATTTCCTTCCGCGCTATGAGGAGCAGATCAGATATTGGCACGCGGGAGGTCTCCATCGTGGCAAGACTTCTCTCGCAAAGAAGGCGCCGCTGTATCAGGAAGCGCTGCGCGCTCTCGCAGCCGCGCCATCGCAAGATCCCGCTGGTTTGTTCGATCTCCTGAAGGGCTATTTTGATAGAATCCCTCGTGCAGGAACTAACGTCCTTACTGAGATTTTGCACACCCGCGATCCCAAGCGCTTTCCCGTCATGAACCGCAATTCGGTCGCAGGAATGGGGCTCGCCAACATCAACGGCTATCCGCGCGTGCCAGCTAAAGCCAGCGTCAATGGGGAGCGTTACGGGCGTTTTGCCGCTGATGCTGCCGTTCTTTGCAAGAGTCTCGGGCTCAGTGACTTCACCGAACTCGATGTCCTGTTCAACTTCGCGTACTGGAACCCGCCTGAGGCCGATGATGAATATGAGGCTTAGGAATGGTCAGAAGCAGAACAGGACTATAGTGTTGGCAGTGGCTGGCGGACCGAGCCACTCAGTGCCGTTGGCGGAAGGCAGCGCGGCGGCTGAAGAGGGGCAGCTATCTGCGCAGCGGCGGCCGAGGGCTGACGGTCCGGTTTCGGCCCAAACAAGACGCTAATTCTCCCGCCGAGCATAGGCGTGTACTTGGAAATGGTTAGATCTCGGGTGCGAACGCGCGCCGGAGTTCTGTGCCAACTGACACAAGGTGCCGATCTAAAAAGATGAACAAAATCAATGCGCGAAAACCTTGTGTCGGATTGGCGTAGTCACAAGGTTTGGAGAAAATCGGCCCAGAGAGAGTAAAATCGCGCCTGAAACGCTGGCCGCCGACACAAGGTTTGGTTCAAAAACCCCGGAAATCCTGGGCTTCTGAGGCCGCTAATCGGCAGCGGAGAATGTTTGGCGGGTTGGGAGTGGTAGAGGAGGAGGGATTCGAACACCCGGCACAAGCTTCGTTCCAGAGGGACTTCATCTCCAATTCTGCACCAACTCTCCCTGCGCCGCAGATGGACCACTCGGCTCAACCCCTCGTCCGATCCAGGTTCATTCGACGCATCGTGGTTAGTCATCTCAAAGGGCTATCGAATGCCCTTCGTAGGAAACCTGGTCGATCTCCTGCTTTAACCGCTCAATCGACACGCCACGATCCATTGTTCCGTCCGCGCGTCGGACACGGCCGTAGCTGCGAGCGACTCCACCACCGCTGTGACCGGTAAAGGCGTTGTGGATCTCTTCGCTGATACCGGCTTCGCGGCACGCCCGCTTGAAGGTGTGCCGAAACGAGTGAAAGGTCTTCGAGGGATGGTCAACGACATGACTGGCGAGATAGCGACCGAACCATTTCGACCAGGATTTTGCCTTGTCGGCCACCGGCGGTTCGAACTCGGGCCATAACGGCGCCGATGCCTTGGCCTTGAGCGAGCGCTTCGCTGCGTAGTCGCGCAAGCCGAGCCGCAGCAACTCAGGGTGGATTGGCACCGAGCGTGCCGACGACAGGTTCTTGAGGTTCTGGTCCTCGCCCTCTTCATTGAAGTCGATGAATGCGATACCAGACGTCTCACGGACGTCGCCGACCTTCAACTGCGCGATCTCGGTTCGCCGCGCGCCGGTGAAGAGGGCGATCCAGGGGAACCAGTAGGCGGCGTCGCCGCGCCCTCCCTTCGGCCGAAGGCCTTGGCTGTACACCGGCGAGGCGAACAGCGCATTGAGTTCGCCAATCGTGAACGGCTCATAAGGCGCACGCTCGGCGTGTGCGATCTCGAAGCCGACATGGAACGGGTTGGACCATCCCGGCAGGTCCTCCAAGTAGCCGTCCTTCTCGGCCTTGGCCATGATGCCGGCGATCAGGTTGAGGTTCTTGTTGATGGTCTGGGCGTTGCGCAGTTCGTAGCCGGAGAGGTCCTGTTTCAGCAACTCCGGCAGCTTCAGCTTGGCCAGCTTGTGCGGCAGCGCCTTTGGGATTTTGGCCAGCGCATCGCGAAACTGCCGGCCATGGGCTTTGGTAATCGCCCTGAGTTCGAGATCGCCATGCAACTGAATGAAACGCTGAACGGCGCGCTGCGCTTCGGCAATCGCGTTGCCCCGGGGCTTACGTGCCGCCCGACTGCCCCCTCCACCCAGCGCCGCATCGCCTCTGACAAGGTCTCGGCGCGGTTTGGCTGTGCCGGGATGATTGGTGTCGGCACCAATTCGCCGTCGAGCCGTGCGTTGATGCCGTTGATGGCCCGTCGTTGCGCCTGGATGAAGCCAAGCTCGAGCTGCCGCCAAGCGGGGTCATCTGGGTGAAGCACGATACCGCGTTCCTCCAGAGCCCGATCAAGGGCCAGCTGCAGTGCTTCACCGCCGCGCATCTTGGCCGCCTCAGAGCGGCTGACGTCGTTGAGGTAGGCGATTGCCCTTTGATAGAGTCCCAGATCTTCATCGCTCATTCCCAGCCCGTCCGGCCGCGTGAGGCCGCGAGCCAGATCCAAACCGAGCCCCTTGGACCGAAGCTCCTCGTCGGCGGCCAGCAGCTTGGCTTCGTGCGCCAGGGCCAGATGGGCAAGGGTCTGCGCATCCAGTTCCGTTGGCGGCCCCGCAACCAGCGCCTTGCGTGCCAAATCGACGAGCTGCTGCGCCTCGGCGATCAGCGGCAGGGCAGCCCGCTCCGCCGCTCGGCTGTCGTTTGACTTGAGCGACCGAACAAGTTCGTGCTTGAAGCGTCCGGTTTGCGCATTGACACACCAACTGAGCGCTTCCGGCCACGGCATTGGGGCCGGCTTGCCGGCGATGTCATCCGGCAAGGCGAAGCGAAACTCGAAGCGATTGGCGCGGCGCTAAACGTGTTTCATACGGCCCATCAACTGTGGTCCTTGTAGCACGCAAGTGTAGCAAACGCGAACCGAAACACGCAGTCGAATCAAGCGCTTCAGCAGTTCCAAAGACTTGGGCTGTGAGTGGCGCACCCGACAGGATTCGAACCTGTGACCTCTGCCTTCGGAGGGCAGCGCTCTATCCAACTGAGCTACGGGTGCATCCGCATCGAAGCCGGACCCGCGTCGGGAACCGGCAGAGCGTTCTTATACGAAGCCTCCCGCCTGTTCAACGGCGGTTTGACTTCGAATTCCGCGATGGAAAGGCGTATGGATCCGAAGGCAGAGCGCCTAGCTTCGAACCCTGTCGGGTGCGCCGGAGCGGCGGGGTTGTGGCGTTGTGCCTGAAGTGTTCGGGCGTGATCCGCCGGAGCATAGCTTTTGGGCGATGGGCGGCCGGTTCGGACAATGGAGTATCGACGAGCACCTGAGTGATGATAGCGGGAACAACGGCAGCTTGCCTGGTTCCAATTCCTCCTGCAATTGAACGATCAGACGATTAAAGAGGATCCGGCGCTCAGCAGCTTCTGGAGCGAGAGGCTGCGAGTCATGGTAGTTCATTATTGCAGTTGTCAGTTCCAGCAAGCGCGTTCCAGCGGCCGGACGAGTTGCTGAGGAGAACGCAAGCCCGTCTGAGTGCGTCAACTTCTGATCCATATCGGATCGGCTGATCCGGATCAGAGTAGGCATGCGCTCCACGACCGAGCCCCCGCGCTGCGGCGGCAAATGCGTTCTGTCATCGACCGCTGAGTTGCGGCGCGAGGTGCACCGTCGCATCGGGTAGTGCACGCTCGGAGACCGCCAGTGAGTCCTCCTGCGGACTTAACGGGGGGAGGTGTGATCTTCAGTCGTCTTCTCTTCGACCTGAACGGCAGACCAGCGCTTGAAGCGTGTAAATCGGTGCAGCCACTGCGCAGCAAACCCCGGCAAACTTCAGACGCCCAGATATCGGTCCTGCAGCAATGGGGTCATGCCGGCTGGCCGCCCGGTCCAGACTGTCCGGCCCTTCTCGAGGACGAAGCAGCGATCGGCGACCGGCAGGAGTTCGGCCATGCTCTTGTCGACGACGAGGATCGACTCGCCTTCGGCCTTCAGCCTACGTATCGCATCCCAGATGACTTTTCGGATGACGGGGGCCAAGCCCTCGGTGGCCTCATCGAGTATGACGAGGCGCGGATTGGTCATCAGCGCGCGCGCTATCGCCAGCATCTGCTGCTCACCGCCTGAAAGGGTGCTGGCATATTGGCTCGAGCGCTCGCCGAGTCTGGGGAACAGGTCGATCACGGCGGCAAGCGTCCATTTGCCGTCGCGCGCCGCCGCGACGAGGTTTTCATGCACCGTCAGATTGGGGAAGCAGCGACGGCCCTCCGGCACAAGGCCAACGCCAAGCCGCGCAACGCGGAAGGATTGTTGCTGCGTGATGTCCAGACCGGCGAATGTGATGCTGCCTGCGCGTGCCGGCGTGAGCCCGTAGATCGAGCGGATCGTGGTGGTCTTGCCCATGCCGTTGCGCCCCATCAGGGCGACGACCTCACCCTCCTCGACGTCGAGATCGACGCCGAACAACGCCTGGCTTGCGCCATAGAAGGTTTCGATGCCGGCTACCTTGAGGAGCGTCATCCCGGCTCTCCCAGATAGGCGACGCGCACAGCGCTGTCCGCGCGAATTTCGGCCGCCGTGCCGCTGGCGATGATGCGTCCGTAGACGATGACGGAAATGCGGTCGGCAAGCGCGAAGACGGCGTCCATGTCGTGCTCGATGAGGAGGATCGGCGCTTCGGCGCGGAGCCCATCGAGGAGAACGGTCAGCGCCCTGGAGCCTTCCGGTCCCATTCCGGCCATCGGCTCATCGAGCAGGAATGCCTTCGGGCGGAGCGCAAGCGCGATGGCGATCTCGAGTTGACGCCGCTCACCATGCGAGAGCTCCGCCGCCGGCGTGCGGACGCGGTCGCCAAGACCCACACGCGACAGCGCGGCAATGGCCGGCTCGGTCAGGCTTGCATCGGTCATCACGTCGCGAAAGAAGCGGAAGCTCGACCCCTGCCGTGCCTGAACAGCCAGCATGACGTTGCGCAACGCCGAGAATTCCGGCGTCAGCGACGAGATCTGGAAGGTCCGCGCAAGGCCGCGCCGGGCCCGTTCGGCGACGTCCAGCGCGCTGACGTCCTCGCCGAGAAAGCGGATCGACCCGCTGCTTGGCTTGAGCGCTCCGGAAATCTGCTGGATGAGCGTCGTCTTGCCCGCGCCGTTGGGGCCGATCAGGGCGTGAATTTCGCCGGCGCGGAGATCGAGGCTGACATCGTCTGTCGCCTTGAGCGCGCCGAAGCTCTTTGAGAGCCTGCGAATGTCGAGGACCGGCTCAGCCATGACGCGCCCTGCCGACAAGGAGGCCAATGACGCCGCCGCGAGCAAATAGCACGACGCCGAGCAGTATAACGCCGAGGAAGAGTTGCCAGCGCTCGGTAAGGCCGCCCAGCAAGAACTCGAGGAGGACGAAGAGCATCGCCCCAACCACTGGACCGAACAACCGGCCGGCACCACCGAGGATGATGAGGACGATCAGTTCGCCGGACATCTGCCACGAGATCATTGAAGGGCTGACGAAGCGGTTCAGATCCGCGTAGAGCGCACCGGCGACACCGGTGATCATGCCGGACAGGATGAAGGCTGCGAGCCTGGTCCGGAACGGCTCGATGCCAAGCGCAGCGACGCGGACATCGTTCTGCCGCGCCGCCTGGAGCGCTGCCCCAAAGCGGGAATCGCGGATGCGCCAGGAAAGGACAAGCGCCAGCATCAGCAACACGTAGCAGATGAGAAAGAAATCCATCGGCAGGGCGGTGTTGAGCCCGGGAAAGCCGTTTCGGATGGCAATCGACAGCCCGTCTTCGCCGCCATAGGCAGGCCAGGAGATGGCGAAATAGTAGAACATCTGCGCGAAGGCGAGCGTGATCATGATGAAGTAGACGCCGCTTGTGCGCAGGCTGATTGCGCCTATCAACAGCGCGGCGAGCGCCGAGGCCAGTGCCGCGACGAGCCAGACGACATGCATCTGGTCCGAGCCGGAAAATTCGAACGGCCAGGACAGCAGCGGCTCCGCATTGAGAGCGTGCCCGGCCAGGATTCCGGCCGCGTAGCCGCCGATGCCGAAAAAGGCCGCGTGCCCGAAAGAGATGAGGCCGCCGAAGCCAAGCGCCAGATTGAGCCCGACCCCGGCAAGCGCCAGGATGGCCATGCGCGTGGCGAGAGAGACATAGAACGGCTCGCCGAGGGCGGTTGCGGCCAGCGGCAGCACCAGAAGCAAGAGCGCCAGCCCTGCATTGAGAAGGGTTTCCCGGCTCATAGCTTAACCCCGCGCCGCGAAGAGGCCTTGCGGCCGGAACGCGAGGATCAGCGCCATGACGATGTAGATCAGCATGGAGGCAATCGCGGCGCCTATTCCCGCTGCCTTGGCGGGGCCGATCATCGCGGTGAGCAAAGCAGGCAGAAGAATGCGGCCCATCGTGTCCGTGACGCCGACTAGGATCGCCCCGACAAAGGCGCCTTTGATCGAGCCGATGCCGCCAATGACGATGATCACGAAGGCGAGGATCAGCACCGGCTCGCCCATGCCGACCTGAACCGACTGCAACGCGCCGACCATTGCGCCGGCCAGGCCGGCGAGCGCTGCGCCGAGCGCGAAGACGACGGTGTAGAGCGAACGGATGTCGACGCCGAGCGCGCCGATCATCTCGCGGTCGGACTCGCCCGCGCGGATGCGCATGCCGAGCCGGGTCCGGGCGATCAGCAGATAAAGGCCGAACGCGGCGGCGATGCCGACGCCGATGATGGCAAGGCGGTAGATCGGGTAACGCACCCCTCCCGGCAATTCGACCGCGCCCTGCAACAGAGGGGGGATGTCGAGATAGAGGGGAAACGAGCCGAACAGCCAGGCCGTGCCCTCGGAGAAGATCAGGATGAGCGCGAAGGTCGCCAGCACCTGATCCAGGTGGTCGCGGCCGTAGAGACGGCGAATGATGGTCATTTCGACGATCGCGCCGGCTGCCGCCGCCGCTGCGAGGCTTGCGAGCAGGCCCAGCCAGAACGATCCGGTAGCAGCGGCAACGCCCGCGCAGGCAAACGCTCCGATCATGTAGAGTGAGCCGTGCGCCAGATTGATCAGCCCCATGACGCCAAAGATAAGCGTCAGGCCGGCCGCCATCAGAAACAGCATTACGCCGAACTGGAGGCCGTTCAGGAGTTGTTCGATAAGCAGGGCAGTTTGCAAATGTGCGATCCATCAGGCGATCGTTGACAAGAAAAAGCCCGCCTCGCCGGGCGTCCTGGCAACCTTCTTGCGTGGGGAGATCAGACCTGCCCCGACAAATCCTCTCCCCGGGCCGGGGAGAGGTCTGCTGAACGGAAACCGATGCCGTCCGGCGGTCGATTGTCTAAAGCTTGCAATCCTTTACGTAAGCGTCCTGATGGTCGGTGAAGCTGGTGGCGACGATCTTGTTGGTAAGCACCCCTTCGCCGTTCTTGATCACCTCGCGGACATAGAAGTCCTGGATCGGATGGTGGTTGGTGTTGAACTTGAACTTGCCACGCACCGAGTCGAATTCGGCGGCAGCAAGCGCCGCACGAAACGCGTCTGCGTCCTTCACGCTGGCCTTGGCTGCGGCAGCCGCGATCAAGCTTCCCGTGTCGAAGGCCTGCGCCGCGTAGATCGACGGCAGGCGATTGTATTCGCCCGTGAACGCCGCGACGAACTCCTTGTTCTTGGCGTTGTCGAGATCGGGAGACCAGGATGCGGTGTTCTTGGCCCCAAGTGCTGCGTCGCCGATTGCGCCGAGCACGTCCTGGCTGAAGGAGAAGCCGGGACCCATGACGGGAATTTCAACGCCCGACTGGGCATACTGCTTCATAAAGGCGATGCCCATGCCGCCCGGCAGGAAGAAGAACACGGAATCGGCGCCAGAGGCGCGAATTTGTGCGATCTCGGCAGCATAGTCGGTTTGGCCGAGCTTGGTGTAGACCTCGCCGACCAGTTCGCCCTTGTAGAAGCGCTTGAAACCGTTCAGCGAGTCCGTCCCGGCCGGGTAATTCGGCGCGAGGATGAACATCTTCTTGATGCCTTCGGCCTGCGCGTAGTTGCCAGCAGCCTCGTGGAAATTGTCGTTCTGATAGGCGACGTTGAAGTAGTTCTTGTCGCACTTTGCGCCGGCAAGCGGCGAAGGACCGGCATTCACGGAAAGATAGAATTTCCCTTGAGCAACAGCGTTCGGCACGACGGCCATGGCAAGATTCGACCAGATGATACCGGTCAGGATGTCTACCTTGTCGCTTTGGATCATCTTGTCGGCGATTTGCACGGCAAGCTCAGGCTTCATCGCGTCGTCCTCCGTCACGACTTCGATGTCCTTCGCGCCAGCGAGCTTCAGCGCCAGCATGAAGCCGTCGCGGGCATCGACGCCGAGCCCGGCGCCGCCGCCGGACAGCGTCGTGATCATGCCGACCTTCACAGGCTCAGCGAAGGCAAAGCCCGACACGCCGAGCCCACAAGCGAGCAGGCTCGCCCCTATCAAATTCCTCATTCCCTTCTCCCTTTTCTTTATCTTCAGCCCCGAAATCCAAACACCGGCATTCGAAATGCACGCGTTCCTCAACGTTTAGTCTGAAGCACGGTGCGCAAGCCACACTCAGAACGGAAATATCCACCGTACCGTCGGATTTACGCAACAACTGATTTACGGCCGGCCATGACTCTGCATTGGCTCGCGGCTATCGCCCCTGTCGCCCCTCGAGAAATTCGACGCCGGAAGGAACTTTCCTGAGGATCGGGTGTTTCGAGCGGCATTGAGCCTTAGGAGGGGACCGCGTGACGGGGGAGTTTTCGCGCTTCAAGTGCGTGCTCGATCCATCCGATTGCTGGATGGTGTGGGACAGGCGCGGCGATATGCCGGCCGAAGTATACGAAGTTTCTCTCCTAGAGCCCCGTGACCGAGTGGGGGCATCTCCGTGCGAGCTCTTCCACGAAGCTGCTCGGCCAGATGTGCTGGCGCGACCGGCTGTGGCGCACCTCCCGAGCGCCGGCGCTTGAGAATCCGATGAAAACGAAACGCTTCCACAGGCCGGTCATAATTCAGCTTGGCCGGATCGACCGCGATCGGGTGGTGACCAGCGTCGACGATGCCGGCCGGATTCTACTCAGCGACTGGCAGCACGAAGACGAGGAGCGGCAGCGCGCGATGAGCGCATGCCTTGCCGTCATCAAAGGCGAGCAGCCTGCCTCGTTCGCGCGCCGCGCCTTTGTCGAGGCGGCAAAATCGGCGAGGGTTCTTCTGAGCGAGTGATCGCCGGTTAAGGCGCCGCCCGAATGGCACGACCGTGCCGAGCCACGGCAATTGCAGTTCTTCAGCTTCAGGTCCAACCTCGAATGCAAGCTCGTCAAGGAGGCGGAGCGATCGCGCCGCCGAAGGTGCGGTCGTCTCGGAAGGCAGCCTTCCCACGATCGACTATTCCAAAACGCGCCTTATGCTGGATGACATAAGTCGGGTCTGGAAGGAGTTCCCCCTTTGCCGTCTGAACCTCGTTCCCCACGTCTGGCCGTCCTGATCGATGCGGACAACGCCTCGGCCAAGATAGCGGATGGTCTGTTCGAGGAGATTGCCAAGATCGGCGAGGCGAGCGTGCGCCGAATCTATGGCGACTTCTCCAACGCCAGATCGAAGGGGTGGGCCGAAGTGCTGTCGAAGCACGCCATCATTCCGCAGCAGCAGTTCGCCTACACGACCGGCAAGAACGCTTCCGACATTACGCTGGTGATCGATGCGATGGACCTGCTTCACAGCGGCAGGTTCGACGGTTTCTGTCTCGTCTCGTCGGATAGTGATTTCACCCGCCTGGCAGCTCGCATTCGCGAACAGGGAATCGATGTCTACGGGTTCGGCGAACAGAAGACGCCCGAGAGCTTTCGGCAAGCCTGCCGCCGTTTTCTCTATACCGAGAACCTGGTGTCGACCCCAGCCGCCGATCAATCTGGCGCCCCGAAAGTCAAGGCACTGCAACCGCCCGCGAATGCGGCGACCATCATCAAGAGGGTCATTGCCCAGATGGAGACCGAGGACGGGTGGGTTCGGCTGGGCGCGGTCGGAACACAACTCGCCAATCTCGCTTCCGACTTCGACCCGCGCACATTCGGTTTCCGCAAGCTGAGCGATCTCGTCAAGGAGACCGGAGCTTTCGAGATCCACCACCCCGAAGGCGGGACGCTGCGCATACGGGTGAAGCCGGCTGCCGCTGCTCGAACGAAGTCGGGGCGCCGAACGTCGTAGCGCCGGATTTCCTCGCCTTGATCACGTCAGTTGGATCCGGGCGTCGAGCGGAACGTCTACTCTCTTTCGAACCGCATTATCCAATTCAGCTCCCACGTCTTCCCGCCATCGGCTGACATCGCCTGTTCCCAGCGAGGGCTGTCCCCCGCCGTCCAGAGGAACCGCACGCGTACCGGCTGGCCGTCCTCGACATCGTCGCCGTAGAATTCGCCGCGCCCGTTTTCGAACTTCCCCACCGTCGGCGGAAACAGCCGGCAGCTCTTGGTGTCCGACCAGTAGATCGACCACAGTTTTGACTCGGGATTGTAGAGCCTGAGCGTCATGCCGGTGAAGCCGCGCGCCGGTACGAACATCTGGTCGAGGTTGCCGCAGCCGTCCATCACCTTCTCCACGCGCGACGTCGCCGGAAAGGTTTCCCAGTCGCTCGAGCCCTTGAGCCGCCCCCGCAGGAATTCGTTGGTGATGGTCCACTCGCCGACCAGGAAATCGAAATCGGCAAATCCGGTGTCGTGCATCGTCCCCTCCACTGACATGGCCTGCTGTCAGAGTAACCGATCGCCTCCTGACAGCTTTCTGTCAGGAGTATTCGGCCTCCGATTGCCGCTGGATGGAAGTAGTGGCGGTGACAACGACACCGCTCAGATGACTTCCAGCGGCTGTTTGCGGCGCGGCGGCGGGAAGGCCGCGTCGAACTGGGCCAGGTCTTCCGCGCTCAGCTGGAGGTCGACCGCGGCCCGGTTCTGCCGGATATGCTCCGGCCGGCTCGCCTTCGGGATGGCGATGACGCCGGGCTGCCGGAGCACCCAGGCGAGCGCGACCTGAGCCGCCGTCGCGCCATGCCGGCGGGCGATCTCGACCAGAGTGGGCTGCCGGGCAAGGTCGCCCTGTCCGACCGGCGAATAGGCCATGATCGGGAGATCGTCGGCGAGCGACTTCGGCAGGAGGTCGAACTCGATGCCGCGAGCCTGGAGATTGTAGAGCACCTGATTGGTCTCGACGCTCGTGCCGCCGGCTGCGGCAAGATCGGCCATGTCGTCCACGTCGAAATTGCTGACGCCCCAGTGCAGGATCTTGCCCTGCGACTTCAACGTCTCGAAGGCGGCGACCGTTTCGGCCAGCGGCACGCGGCCGCGCCAGTGGAGCAGGTATAGTTCGATGCGGTCGGTGCCGAGTCGCTTCAGGCTGGCCTCGCAGGCGCGGATCGTGCCGGAGTGCGACGCCTTGGACGGCAGGACCTTGCTGACGAGGAAGATTTCTTGCCTGCGCCCGTCGATCGCCTCGCGAACCACTTCCTCGGCCCCGCCCGAGCCGTACATCTCCGCCGTGTCGATCAGCGTCATGCCGAGATCGAGCCCGAGGCGCAGCGCAGCCACTTCCTCGGCGCGGCGCCGGGCGTCCTCGCCCATCCTCCATGTCCCTTGGCCGAGCACGGGGACGGAGACGCCGGAGGGGAGGGAGGTGGTGGGGATACGGTCAGCCATGAGGTTCACCAGCACTAAAATGTTTTAGTCTAGAGTTGGGCGAAGTCTTGCTTTGTCCTCAAAGCGTAGAGGGATGTAACAATGCCTATCAAGCGAATTTACCTCCCGACTGCCGGCCCTTCCGATTGGCGAGGTCTTCTCGCGGAGCCTGAGAGGCACTGGCGCACCGGCTATTCGGCATGCGCATTTGCGCACGATTGGGAGGAGACGGGCGGGCTTCCCTCTGAAGTCCTTTCGGTGATCACCAGCGCCTTCGGTCGCATCCCCGAATTGATTGCCGCGTTCCCGGAACACCAGGTGCCGCTCGAAGGCGGCGGCCGCAACAGCCAGAGCGATCTGTTTGCATTGCTGGGCATTGGTGCCGAGACAGCGGCTATGACTGTGGAGGCCAAGGTTTCCGAACCGTTCGGTCCGACGCTGGCGGAGTGGACGTCTCCCCTGACCGACGGCCGGAGAGTCCGTCTGGCCCAGATCAACGGCTTGCTGGGTCTCCCGAGCGAGCTACCCGGGTGCCTGCGCTATCAGCTGTTGCACAGGACGGCGGCCGCAGTGCTCGAGGCAAGTCGATTCCGCGCCTCCCGGGCGATCATGATCGTTCAATCCTATTCGCCGCAGCGCTTGTGGTTCGACGACTTCGCGGCCTTTGCCCAGCTTTTTGGGATCTTGGCTCGGCATGACCATCTGTTCGAGACTCGCCTGCCAAGCGGGTTGCCGCTCCATCTCGGCTGGATAACGGGTAATCCGCAGATGCTCACGAAACCCGCCCGGCAGGAACGAGTGAAGCCTGCCGGAGAGGCATGATCGCCGTGGCTGGAAGCTAACCCCGCAACACACCGCCAGTCTGCTTCTTCACATTCTCGGCGATCCGCACCGCGAGCTCCTCGAAATCCTCGTCCGTAAGAGTGCGTTCGGTAGGCTGGATGGCGACCTCGATGGCGACCGACTTCTTGCCCTCGCCGAGCGCAGCGCCCTCGAACACGTCGAACACCGAGACGCCGGTGATCAGCTTCTTGTCGGCCGCGCCCGCTGCCTTCATGATTGCTCCGGCCTCGACAGCGCGGTCGACCACGAAGGCGAAGTCGCGCTTTACCGCCTGGAACGCGGACAACTCCAGCTTCGGCTTGGTGCGGGTGGCCTTGGCCTTCGGTTCGGGGATGGCGTCGAGGAACACCTCGAAGCCTGAGAGCGGGCCCGAAACGTCGAGCGCATCCAGCGTCTTGGGGTGGAACTCGCCGAAATGGCCGAGCACCGTCTTGGGACCGAGCTTGATCACGCCCGAGCGGCCCGGATGGTACCAGCCCGGCGCTCCCGCCTCGATCTGCAGCTTGTCGACCGGCGCGCCGGCGGCCTCCAACGCGGCGAGCGCGTCTGCCTTGGCGTCGAACACGCCGACTTGCGAGGCTGCTCCGGCCCAATGCCGGCCTGAGCCTTCCAGCCCGGCGGTGCCGCGGCGGACTCCGGCGGCGGCCCGTGCCTGCTGGTCTGGATTGTCGCCTTCGTAGATGTCCGACACCTCGAACAGCGCGACGTCGGCATGGCCGCGGTCGGCATTGCGCTGTGCGGCGGCGATCAGCCCCGGCAACAGCGATGGGCGCATGTCCGACATGTCGGCGGCGATCGGGTTCACCAGCTTCAACTCCGGCCGGCCTCCGCCGAAAATTTCGGCGTGCCTGGCCGGGATGAACGACCAGGTGACCGCTTCCATCATGCCGCGCACCGCAAGCGCGCGCTTGGCGGCGCGGGTGCGGATCTGCAGTGTGGTCAGGATCTTGCCGTTGACCGCCTCGTGACCGGGAAGCGGCGCCGGGGCGATCTCGTCGACGCCATGGATGCGCATCACCTCCTCGACGAGGTCCGCCTTGCCGTCGACATCGGGACGCCAGGACGGGACAGCGACGCGGCGGTGGCCCTGCTTGGAGGACGGCTCCACGCCGAAGCCGAGCCGCTCCAGAATGCCGACCGCCTCACCCTCCGGCACATCCAGGTCAGTGAGCCGCTTCACCTCCGAGAGCGGGAAGTCGATGACGGGCGCGGCATAGCCCTTATAGCCCACGACCTCCGGCTCAGTCGGCTCGCCGCCGCACAGCTCGAGCACCATGCGGGTGGCGATTTCGAGTCCCGGCACCATCATCTCGGGGTCGACGCCGCGCTCGAAGCGGTAGCGCGCGTCGGTGACGATGCCGAGCGCGCGGCCGGTGCGGGCGATGTTGAGCGGCTCCCACAGCGCCGATTCGATCAGCACGTCGGTCGTGTTCTCGTCACAGCCCGAATGCTCGCCGCCCATGACGCCGGCGATCGATTCCACCCCGCTGTCGTCGGCGATCACGCACATCCCGGGCGTCAGCTCATATTCTCGCCCGTCGAGCGCCAGCACCTTCTCGCCCTCGCGCGCGCGGCGGACGACGAGGTCGCCCTTCACCTTGGCTGCGTCGAAGACGTGCAGCGGCCGTCCGAGGTCGAAGGTGAGATAGTTGGTGATGTCGACCAATGTATTGATGGGTCGCAGCCCGATCGCCAGCAGCCGCTGCTGCATCCACTTGGGCGAGGGGCCGTTCTTCACGCCGCGCACCAGCCTCAGCGCGAAGCCGCGGCAGAGCGAAGGCGTGTCGCCGAAGTCGAGCCGCAGCTTTACAGGAGTGTCGCCGCGGCCCGGCACCGGCTCGTCCGCGAGCGGCTTCAGCCGCCCGAGCCCGCTGGCCGCTAGGTCGCGCGCGATGCCGCGGATCGCGGTCGCGTCCGGCCGGTTCGGCGTCAGGTTGATCTCGATGGCCGGGTCGTCGAGCTTCGCCCAGGGCGCGAAGGCCTCGCCAACCGGCGCGTCCTCCGGGAGTTCGATGATGCCGTCATGTTCGTCCGAAAGCTGCAGTTCGCGCTCCGAGCACATCATGCCGCGGCTTTCCACGCCGCGGATCTTGCCGATCCCGAGCGTGATCCCTGTTCCCGGAATGTAGGTACCCGGAGCGGCGAAGGCGCCGACTAGGCCGGCACGCGCATTGGGCGCGCCGCAGACCACCTGAATCGGATTGCCCGTACCCGTTTCGACGGTCAGCACACGCAGCTTGTCGGCGTCAGGATGCTTTTCAGCCGTGAGCACCTTGGCGATGACGAAGGGACGCAAGGGCGCCTTGTCGTCGACCGCCTCGACCTCGAGCCCGATCGAGGTCAGCCGTTCGACGATCTCGTCGAGCGATGCGTGGGTCTCGAGATGATCCTTGAGCCAGGAAAGCGTCAGTTTCATTGGTTTTCTTCCGGTCTGGGAACGCTGGTGTGCATATGCCGCGGCAAGCCGTCCGGCATCTGCACGAAGGGAAGCTGCTCGCTCACGTAGGCGTGCAGGGTCGGCTGGTACTGCGCTGGCGCGTCCATCGCGCCGAGCATGAAATAGATGCGGTTGGCAAGGCGCTGATCGGTGTAGGTGATCGGCGAGCCGCAGACGCCACAGAAACTGCGTGTAGCCGGTCCGTTCTCGAAGCGGCGCAAAGCCTCGCCGCGCAGGGTGACCGCGTCCGTCGTGAAACCGACGAAAGCGGACACCGGAGCCCCGGTCGCGCGGCGGCAGTCGTCGCAATGGCAGTAGCTGACGTGATGCGGCTCGGCATTCGCCTCGAAGCGAACCGCACCGCAACGGCATCCGCCGGTATGGAGGATGGCATCGCTCATGAAGTCGCCTCTTCCTCCCGGGGCAGAACCTCGACCAGCCGGAAACGCTCGCAGACGAGTTCCATGCCCGGCGCGAAGCCGCCATTGCGCTCGAAAAAGCGCTGGTGACCAGCGCGCCAGTCCGTCAGCGTGCGAAATCCCTCACCTTCGTCAAAGGCAAAGGACTCATCCACTTCATCGAAGCGGCGGAGGGTAACCTCGACCGTCTCGATGACGGCAGCGCGCCGGCCCTGGCCGTCGAGCACGACATCGCGGCGTCCGACCACCGGACGCGCCGGGCTGTCCTCCGGAAAGTCGCGAAGCGCGCCACAGGTGGCCGTCTTCGTCCCGGCGATCACCAGCGCGAGAAGTTCGTCCGCCATCTCCGGGCTGTCGCCGAAGGAGAAGGTGATGGCTGAGGCGTAGGGATCGGTCATGCTGCCCACATTAGCTCCAGCTATTCGGCCGCTACCGAAGGCGGCACGGCGCCGGGGGCTTTCCATCCCAACAGCATGCTCTTGACCGAGATTCCTTCATCCATTTTTGGCCACCAAACACCCTCGAACATCAGTTCGACCTCGGCACGGTCGATCGCGGACGCCTTCTCCAGAAACGGATACCACCAGAGCGGTGCGCGGATCTGGCGGCCATCGGCCAGAGTGACATACACGAACCGATCGTCGCATCGGGCCGCGGTGGGGCGCATGGCTTCGGTCTCAAACTCCGAAGAAGTCGCTCCAAGCTCTGATCCAGTCATCCTGGTGCTCCGTGACGACGGTCATGAGATCGGCGATCTCACGGTCATTGTAGCCGTGCCGATACTCGATCTCCAAATCCCGTAACCAGACTTTGGCCGACCTGCCGTCCTTCGCGATGTGCACATGCGGCGGCTCATACCTGTCGGAGGCATAGAAGCGGAAATTGTAGCCTCTTCAGATGAGCAGGGTCGGCATGAGTCAGCCGCTAAGCCCTCCAAACAGCGTCGGCATGTCGAGTGGCCGGAACCCGTAGTGCTGCAACCAGCGCACGTCGGCGTCGAAGAAGGCGCGCAGGTCCGGCATGCCGTATTTCAGCATGGCGATGCGATCGATGCCCATGCCCCAGGCAAAACCCTGGTACTCGTCGGGATCGAGCCCGCCATAACGCAGCACGTTGGGGTGGACCATGCCGCAGCCAAGGATCTCCATCCAGTCGTTGCCCTCGCCGAAACGCACCTCGCCCGGCCGCGAGCGGTCGCACTGGATGTCGACCTCGAGGCTCGGCTCGGTGAACGGGAAGAAGGACGGGCGGAAGCGCATCTTCACGCTCGGCACCTCGAAGAAGGTCTTGCAGAATTCCTCCAGCACCCACTTCATGTTGGCGATGTTCGCCGTCTTGTCGATCACCAGGCCTTCGACCTGGTGGAACATCGGCGAGTGGGTGGCGTCCGAGTCCTGCCGGTACGTCTTGCCGGGGATGACGATGCGGATCGGCGGCTTCTGCGCCTCCATCGTCCGGATCTGCACGGGCGAGGTGTGGGTGCGCAGCACCTTGCGCTCGCCGTTTGCGTCCGGCGGCAGGAAGAAGGTGTCGTGCATCTCGCGCGCCGGATGGCCTTCCGGGAAGTTCAGCGCCGTGAAGTTGTAATAGTCCGTCTCGATGTCCGGCCCTTCGGCGACCGAAAATCCCATGTCGGCGAAGATCGCGGTGATCTCGTCGATCACCTGGCTGATCGGATGGATGCGGCCGCGTTCGGCCGGCGACTGGCGCACAGGCAGCGTCACGTCGACCTTCTCCGCCGCAAGCCGGGCGGCGATCGCAGCGTCCCTGAGTTCGGCCCGGCGGGCGGCGAGCGCATCCGTCACGCGGTTCTTCAGCCCGTTGATCGCCGGTCCCTTCACCTGGCGCTCTTCCGGGCTCATCGAGCCAAGCGTCTTCAGGAGTTCGGAGACCGAGCCCTTCTTGCCGAGCGCGGCAACGCGCACCGCTTCGAGCGCATGCTCGTCGCCGGCGGAAGCGATCTCTGAAAGAAGTGCCGATTCCTGACCAGACAGATCCATTACAAATGCCCTTTCCGCGTATGCGGCACGTTCAGTGGCGCGTCCTTCGAGGTAGAGGGGCGGCGCCGACTTTCCTCATCCTGAGGTGCGCCCCTGAGCGAGCCACATAGTGGCGAGTAGTCGAAGGGGAGCCTCGAAGGACGCACTTCATAACAAAAACCCGCGCCAGCCCTGCCGGCGCGGGTTTCCCAAATCAGATTTTCGAAAGCTTGGGAAGCGCGGCGGCCTTAGGCGACAGCGCTCTCAAAAGCATTCGGGGTGGTGTCCTTCAGGTACTCCAGCGCGACCTTCGCCTGGCCGACCAGCGCTGCGAACGCCTGCGGCTCGTGGATCGCCATGTCGGACAGCACCTTGCGGTCGATTTCGATGCCGGCCTTGTTGAGGCCGTCGATGAAGCGGCCATAGGTCAGGCCATGCTCGCGCGCGGCGGCGTTGATGCGCTGGACCCAGAGCGCACGGAAATTGCGCTTGCGGACCTTGCGGTCGCGATAGGCGTACTGCAGCGACTTCTCGACCGCCTGCTTGGCGATGCGGATGGTGTTCTTGCGGCGGCCGTAGAAACCCTTGGCGGCTTTCAGGACCTTCTTGTGCTTGGCGTGGCCGACTGTGCCTCTTTTCACGCGCATGTCATGATCTCCTTAATATCGTTCCAGGCTCAGATGCCGCCGCCGTTCGGCAGGAAGTTCTTGATGACCTTGCGGCCATCCGGTTCCGCCAGAACCATGGTGCCGCGCGCGTCGCGAATGAACTTGTTGGAACGCTTGATCATGCCGTGGCGCTTGCCCATGGCCTGCGCCTTGACCTTGCCGGTCGCAGTGATCTTGAACCGCTTCTTAGCGGCTGATTTGGTCTTCATCTTGGGCATTTTGCTTCTCCTTCGAGGCTCGGGGCCTGCTTTGTTGTTGTCTTCGGGCCGACCAGAGCCCGAAAAGCAAACGGAACCGCCACGGCATGCCCTGCCGGGCGGTTCTCAGAACGGCGGCCTTATAGCGGCGAGGCCGGGAAAGCGCAACTGTTGAATCGTGAGCCGGCCGGGACCGGCGACGCGAATTGAATCGGATGTGCCTGACGCTCTTCTAGACCGGAGCAGCCGATCCGAAGAGATGGCCGGCGCCTATTTCGGCGCCAGCACCATCATCATCTGGCGACCTTCGAGCTTCGGCTCGGCCTCGACTTTGGCGATGCCGGCGACCTCGTCACGGACCTTGTGCAGGAGTTGCATGCCGAGTTCCATATGGGCCATCTCGCGACCCCGGAAGCGCAGAGTGAGCTTTACCTTGTCGCCTTCCTCGAAGAACCGGCGCACCGCCTTCATCTTGACCTCGTAGTCGTGGTCGTCGATGTTCGGGCGCATCTTGATCTCTTTGATCTCGATGACCTTCTGGTGCTTGCGCGCTTCGGCGGCCTTCTTCTGGTTTGCATATTTCAGCTTGCCGAGATCGAGGATCTTGGCGACAGGCGGCTCTGCGTTAGGGGAAATCTCGACAAGATCCAGCCCGGCCTCTTCGGCAAGTTGCAAGGCCTCAAGCGTCGGAACCTCGCCGTGGTTCTTGCCGTCGGCGTCGATCAACTGGACGCGGGGTACTCGGATCTCCCTGTTTGCGCGCGGGCCCTCCTTGACGGGCGCTCCTGCCTTGAACGGTCTGCGAATGGTCGTGGTCTCCTCAGTTGTTGAAGTTCGTGCCGGCGCCCTATGTCGGTGCGCCGGGGCGCGAGTCAATAGCATGGCGGAACGAATAAATCACCAGCATCGCCGCAGTTTTGTGGCTGCTAACGCGGGACTTTGCCTTGCGTTGCAAACATGCCAAAAGCAGCCGCGACGAAACTCGGTATCCGGCATGAACCGCACTTCACCCGCCTATCTGGATGTCGACGGGATCCGCATCGCCTACCGCCGCCGCGAAGGACAGCCGCCGGGCGTCGTCTGGCTCGGCGGGTACCGGTCCGACATGCTTGGCACCAAGGCCGAGGCACTCGACCAGTGGGTGGAGGGTACGGGCCGGGCCTTTCTTCGCCATGACTACTCCGGACATGGTGAATCCGGCGGCGAATTTCGAGACGGCACGATCTCTTCATGGCTGACCCAGAGCCTGGCAGTGTTTCGCGCGCAGAGCGAAGGCCCGCAGGTGTTCGTAGGATCTTCGATGGGCGCATGGATCGCGCTGCGCATGATCCAGGAACTCGTGCGGGGCGGGGAAGCCCATCGCATTGCAGGCCTCGTGCTGATCGCGCCTGCGCCAGACTTCACGATGGAACTGGTCGAGCCGGAACTCACCAGGAAACAGAAGAAGGAGCTTGAGCAGAACGGCTTCTTCGAGACTCCGTCCGAATATGGCGGCGATCCGAACATTTTCACGCGCGCCCTTATAGAGGACGGATACAAGAACCGGGTCATGACCGGCCCGATGGACACCTTCTGTCCGGTGCATGTGATCCAGGGAATGCGCGATAAGGATGTCCCCTATCAGCACGCGCTGAAATTGGTCGGGTTGCTGCCGGCCGACGACGTGACGCTGTCGCTGGTGCCCGATGGCGACCATCGGCTCTCGCGGCCGCAGGACATCGAGATGATCCTGGCCGCGCTCGAAGGGGTGATCGCCGATCAGGCGGCCTGAGGATGCGCCTTTCCATTCCCGCATCCGCCTTCGTTGCGGCGGTCGTCGGTTTCGGCGGCACGCTGGCTCTGATCATCGCGGCGGCGGAGGCGGTCGGCGCGTCGCGCGAGCAGACGGCCAGCATGGTGACGGCGCTCTGCCTAGCGATGGCCGTGGAATCGGCCTGGCTGTCATGGCGCACCAGAATGCCGGTCGTGACCGCATGGTCTACGCCGGGCGCCGCTTTGATCGGCAGCAGCTCGGGCTTTACCATCAACGAAGCGGTGGGGGCTTTCCTGATCGTCGGCGCGCTGCTCGCGGCGACAGGCCTGTTCAGGCCGTTGACCAAGCTGATGTCGAGGATCCCCGCCTCGGTCGCATCCGGGATGCTGGCCGGCATCGTGGTCAGCTTCGCCATCGGAGCGGTCAAGTCAGTCGGCGCCGATCCGCTGCTGATCGGGCCGCTGGTCGTCGCCTTCTTCGTCGTCCGCCTCTTCAACCCGGTCCTCTCCGTGGTGGCGGTGCTTGTGGGAGGCATCGCGCTTGCCGCCCTGCTGGGGCGGATCGGCGAAATGCCGGCGCCGGAAATGTCGACGCTGGTATTCACCGCGCCGAAGTTCAGCCTCGCGGCGACCTTCGGGCTGGCGCTGCCGCTCTACCTCGTCACCATGGCTTCGCAGAACCTCTCCGGCCTGGCGGTGCTGAAGGCGGCCGGCTACGAGCCCGAGCCTGGCCCGCCGATCGCCTTCACCGGTGTGGTGTCCCTGCTGACAGCGCCGTTCAACGCATTGACGACCAATCTCGCCGCCATCTCCGCCGCGATCTGCACCGGCCCGGATGTCCATCCGGACCCGGTGGAGCGCTGGAAGACGGGACCCTTCTATGCGCTCGCCTATCTTGTCTTCGCCCTGTTCGGGGCTTCGCTGGTTGCGATCTTCGCGGTGCTTCCGTCTTCACTCATCGTCCTTGTCGCCGGGCTCGGGCTGCTGGCGGCGCTCGCCAATGCGCTTGCCATCGCCCTGAAGGATGAGAAGGAGCGCATTCCGGCGACGGTTGCCTTTGCGGTGACCGCTTCGGGACTGACGGTGGCGGGCATCGGCTCCGCCTTCTGGGGCTTGGTGGCCGGCATTGCGGTGCTGGTGATCGAGCGCGCAAAATTCCGCTAAGCGAATCAAGGTCTTCTCCGGTTTCGGACCGGAAACTATTGAAGCAGAGCAGGCTTCATACCATCTCGATTCCAAGCAGCCGGCTCGGCTGCCCCAACCGAAGGAACGGGAGAAGATGAACACGACCGCCTGGATCCGACCGGCCTGGACCCCCGCGACCATTGCGCTGATGATCATCGGCTTTATGGTCTTCTGGCCGCTCGGGCTTGCAATGCTCGCCTACATCATCTGGGGCGACCGGCTTGAAGGCTTCAAGCGAGACGTCAACCGCGCGACCAACGGCATTTTCTCCGGCTGCCGCCGCAGCGCCGACAAGACCCAGCGCTGGGGTCACGGAATGGCCCGCACCGGCAACGTGGCGTTCGACGACTGGCGCGAAAATGAGCTGAAGCGCCTCGAGGAAGAGCGTCGCAGGCTCGACGAGATGCTGACCGAGTTCGACGAATACATGCGCGAGCTTCGCCGCGCCAAGGACCAGGAGGAGTTCGACCGCTTTATGGCGAACCGCTCCCGCTCCACGCCGGTGCCGACCGAAGAGGGCCGCACCCACAAGGGTTCGTCCGGTTCGCTCGACGACGTCGAGTAAAGCTGCACGCCATTGCCATCGATTGGACGGCGCCGCCTGTGCGGCGCCGTTTGTTTTTGTGCTCGACAATTTTCCTCCGCCGAAAGCCGTACTGCCGCCGCCTTTTGTGGAACAAAGTGGCTCCCCCGCCGCATCCCGAATCGCGTATCGCTCGCTTTATGTCCCTCGGCCTGCTGAACCGACTGAAATCCCGGCCCGCCCCCAATCGTACGGAGGAGCGCGAGCATAACGTCGCCGGTCGCACGCTGCCCTTGCGCATCGTCCAAAACGAGCGCGCGCGCCGGCTCACCTTGCGGATCGAGACAGGCGGGCGAGGGCTGAGAGTGACAGTGCCGCCCGGCCTTGCGGGCGGCGAGATCGAGCGATTCCTGAGCCGCCATCAGGGCTGGCTGGAGCAGAGGCTCTCAAAGCTTCCCGACCGGCCGCAGGTCAGGCCGGGCATCAAAATTCCAGTCCGCGGCGTGCCGCACCTGCTGGTGCATGAAGCGGACAAACGCGGGACCACCAAGATCAGGGCAGGGGAAGCCGGTCCGGAACTCGTCGTTTACGGCGACCCGCTTCACCTGCCGCGGCGCGTCGCTGACTTCCTCAAGCGGGAAGCCAAACGCGACATAGAGGCGCTGGTGGAAAAACATACGGCCGCGGTCGGCCGCAGGGCCAAGGCGATCCGCTTCAAGGATACCTCAAGCCGCTGGGGCTCGTGCACGTCCGATGGCACGCTCTCATTCTCCTGGCGCATCATGATGGCGCCGAGGCCGGTGATAAACTACCTCGTCGCGCACGAGGTGGCTCATCTCAAGGAGATGAACCACGGTCCGGACTTCTGGAGGCTGTGCGAGGAACTCTGCCCGGACACCGAGCGCTGCAAGGCCTGGCTGAAGAAGAACGGCAATGCGCTCCAGGCGATCGGGTTTGAGTGAAGGCAGGCAGGACAGATCACCTATGCCCCTTCCTTGGTCGTTCCTGGCGAGAGCTATACCTTCGTCAGCAGCAGGCCATGATAGAGGCCTTCACCCGAAAATGTCGTGTCTGACTCTTCCTGGACATTTCCACCGAGTTGCAGAACAAATGGCTTCAACGCAATGCCTTTTGCCTCTGCGGAAAGGCCTCTCTTGAGCCTGACCCGATAGATCACGTCGGCGCGGATAGCCTGCTGAGTTTGATAGGCCAGGTTCTTTTCCGAGTACTCTCTCACAAGGTTGGTGCAGACCGGCCCCAGGCCGCTGCGAATCGCGTCCAAGTCATCGAGGGCGAGTTGTTCGATGCGCACATTCCTGAAGCTGAGATCCACATTCTCGACATAGTCCGCGCCAGTTCCCAGCCCCAACTGGTTGAGAGCGGTTGCATCGAGCCTGAAGCTGCCCGCAAAGGCCCTTGTTGCTTCACTTGTCGCTGCGGGGTGGATCATAGGCTGCGGAGCATTCGCGTATTCAGGACGACAAAGATAAGTCAATTTCAATGGCGATTGCAGGCCGTTGCCCTTGAGTGATGTCACCAGCGATCCCGGCCCATAAGCCGTGGACGGAAGGGCCACTGCGCTGTAGCCCAATTCCTCAATTGTGGCTCTTGGGGACTTGACCGTTGCCTGAATTGGACCTGCTGCACAGGATGACAGCGACACAGCACAGGCTATGGTGCAGAGAGTCCTCATCAAGAAATCCCTTCCCAACAAGGGAGTGCTGTTTCGAGTGTGGGTTTGCTCGACCTCGTAAGCGGTCCTAAACGTAAGTATAGTGCACGCTTTGCGTGTCTATGTCAATTAATTGCCTCTAGTAGTTGCAAAGTCGAAAAAGTTCAACAAGGCGAAAAAGAGGTTCTGCATACAAGGTGGTATTTTGTTGAGGGTTTCGAGACGCACCAGACTAGGCCGGCAGATATGATTTGATAGGATCTGATCGGCGCGCGGCAGCGAAGCTGCCCTGCTCGACTCCGCCGCAAATTCATGGCACTCCCATCCCATGTCCCTCTCCATCAAAATCTGCGGCCTGAAGACGCCCGAGACGATTGCCGCCGCGATCGAAGGCGGGGCGAGCCATGTCGGCTTCATCTTCTTCGCCAAGAGCCCGCGCTATATCGAGCCTGGTGATGCCGGACGACTTCGGCAGGCGGTCGGGGGCCGGGCGCAGGCGGTCGCGGTCGTGGTGGATGCCAATGACGCTGTCCTCGACACGATCGTCTCAGAGATGAAGCCGGATATGCTGCAACTCCACGGCAAGGAGAGCCCCGCACGTGTCGCCGAGGTCAAGCAGTTCTACGGCCTGCCAGTGATGAAGGCGTTTTCGGTGAGCGAAGCCGCGGATCTCAGAAAGATCGAGCCCTACTTCGGTGTCGCCGACCGCTTCCTCTTCGACGCCAAGCCGCCCAAGGGCTCCGAACTGCCCGGCGGAAACGGTGTCTCGTTCGACTGGCGCCTGCTTCAAAGCCTTGATCCGAAGCTCGATTACCTCTTGTCCGGCGGGCTCAATGCCGAAAACATCGGCGAGGCGCTGCGGCTCTGCAATCCGCCCGGCATCGACGTCTCGTCCGGCGTCGAAAGCGCTCCTGGGGTCAAGGACGTCGGGAAGATCAGGGCGTTCTTCCGCGCCGTGGAGGCGGCACGCACCGGCCGGGCGGCATAGGCGGTCGCACCCGTCGGTTTACTTTTCTGTCCGGAAGGGGTTAAGCGACCGAACAGGGATGCTGCGGCCTCTTGCCGTGAGGGGGCTTGACGGGATGCATGCCCAGGCCATCCTCCGATAGAAACAAACCGCGTGCCAGGAAACGCCATGAACCAGCCGCTCACGCCAAACTCCTTCAGGACAGGACCCGACGAGCAGGGCATGTTCGGCATGTTCGGCGGGCGCTTCGTCGCCGAAACGCTCATGCCGCTGATCCTCGACCTGCAGCAGCACTGGGAAGACGCCAAGCGCGACCCCGCCTTCAAGGCCGAACTGGAAGGGCTCTCGACCAATTTCGCCGGCCGACCGTCAAAGCTCTATTTCGCTGAAGGCCTGACGAAGCATCTCGGCGGCGCGAAGATCTATTTCAAGCGCGAGGACCTGAACCACACCGGCTCGCATAAAATAAACAACTGCCTCGGCCAGATCCTGCTCGCCAAGCGTATGGGCAAGAAGCGCATCATCGCCGAGACCGGCGCTGGTCAGCACGGCGTCGCCTCGGCCACCGTTTCGGCGCGTTTCGGCTTTCCGTGCGTGGTCTACATGGGCTCGACCGACGTCGAGCGGCAGGCGCCAAACGTCTTCCGCATGAAGCTGCTCGGCGCCGAGGTGCGGCCGGTGAGTTCCGGCCACGGCACCCTGAAGGACGCCATGAACGAGGCGTTGCGCGACTGGGTGACCAATGTCGAGGACACCTATTATCTGATCGGCACGGCCGCCGGCCCGCACCCCTATCCGGAGATGGTGCGCGACTTCCAGTCGGTCATCGGTTTGGAGGCGCGCGAACAGATCCTCGAGCAGGAGGGGCGCCTGCCCGACTTGGTGGTGGCCGCCGTCGGCGGCGGCTCGAACGCGATCGGCATCTTTCACCCCTTCCTCGATGACCGCAGCGTCAGGATCGTCGGTGTCGAAGCTGGCGGGCGCGGGCTGCAGGGCATTGAGCACTGTGCGTCGATGAACGCCGGCCGCCCTGGCGTGCTGCACGGCAACCGCACCTATCTCCTGCAGAACGAGGACGGACAGATTCTCGACGGGCACTCGATCTCGGCCGGCCTCGACTACCCAGGCGTCGGGCCGGAGCACAGCTGGCTGCGCGACACCGGCCGCGTCGACTATGTGCCGATCCTCGACAACGAGGCGCTGGAGGCGTTCCAGGTGACGACCTGCGTGGAAGGCATCATCCCGGCGCTGGAGTCGGCGCACGCCATCGCCCAAGTGATGAAGGTCGCGCCGACCATGGGCAAGGACGAGATCATCATCTGCAACCTCTCCGGCCGCGGCGACAAGGACGTGCATACGGTAGCGAAGATGCTCGGTGTGGAGATTTGAGCTGCGCGCTGTATTTGGAGCGGCTCGCCGGGCGTGCTAGGCTTTGGATGGCCGAACTCTTGGAAAACGCTGATGGGTGAAGTGCCACTATCATTGCACGTGCCAGCGCAGCTCAAGGAAGAACTGGAGCAGGAAGCGCGCCTGCTGAAGATGTCGGAGTCGAAGGTAGCCGAAAGAGCGATCGAGGCATACTTGAACCTTCAAGCGCACAAGCGCGACGTGATCGCTGCGGCAGCAAAAGAGGCCGACAAGGGCGTCTTCATCTCAAGTGAGGCGATCCTAGAGTGGATGAAGCGCCTGGAGAGTGACATCAACGCGCCGGCTCCGGCTCCGGACGTGATTCTGCCGCCCCGCAAATGAGAGTCATATTCCTTGCGTCTTCGGACGAGGACGTAAGATGGTTTACTCGTTATTATCGAACCACTTTTCCGGAAGGGCGATCCCAGGCGCGCGCACTGGCTGCGATGGAAGCCAATCCGTTCATTGGGCATCCAGTGTCGGACAGAGAGGAGCGCGAGTTCTCGATCCCGCGGACACCGTTTTCTCTGATCTATCGAATAGCCGATGATTGCATCGAGATATTGCGGCTTTGGGATGGTCGCGCTAACCCGGGCCGATTGAATTGGCTTGACCAAGAAGAGTGATCATGACCACCCGTATCGACCGCCGTTTCGCTAAGCTGAAGGCCGAAGGCCGGCCGGCGCTCGTGACCTATTTCATGGGCGGCGACCCGGACTACGTGAGTTCGCTGCAGATCATGAGAACGCTGTCGAGAGCCGGCGCCGACGTGATCGAACTCGGCATGCCGTTCTCCGATCCGATGGCGGACGGCCCGGCGATCCAGGCCGCGGGCCTGCGCGCGCTGAAGGGCGGCCAGACCCTCGCCAAGACGCTTCGCATGGCGGCGGACTTCCGCAAGGACGACGACGAGACGCCGATCGTGCTGATGGGCTACTACAACCCGATCTACATCTACGGCGTCGATCGCTTCCTTTCGGACGCCAAAGCCGCGGGCATTGACGGGCTGATCGTGGTCGACCTGCCGCCTGAAATGGACGAGGAACTGTGTGTTCCGGCCCTGGAGGCCGGGGTCAATTTCATCAGGCTGGCGACCCCGACCACGGACGACAAGCGCCTGCCCAAGGTGCTGCAGAACACGTCCGGGTTCGTCTACTACGTCTCGATGACCGGCATCACCGGTGCCGCCCTTGCCGACACCGAAAAGGTCGCCGCCGCTGTCGCTCGCATCAAGAGCCACACCGACCTGCCGGTCTGCGTCGGCTTCGGCGTGAAGACTGCCGAGCAGGCGCAGGCGATCGGCGCCTCCGCAGACGGCGTCGTGGTCGGCACGGCGATCGTCAATACGGTCGCAAACGCGCTCGGCCCGACGGGCGAGATGGCCGCCGATCCCGTCGAAGCAGTTGCATCGCTGGTCGGCAATCTGGCTGAGGGCGTGCGCGCAGCCCGCCTTGCTACCGCCCAATAAACTCCCCATGTCTCCGGCTTAGGTCTAAGGACGCCGCGCCCATGAACTGGATCACGAATTTCGTCCGCCCCCGTATCAATTCGATGCTCGGCCGCCGCGATATGCCCGAAAACCTCTGGATCAAGGATCCGGAGAGCGGCGAGATGGTCTTTCACAAGGACCTGGAAAGCAATCAGTGGGTGATCCCTTCGTCGGGGCATCACATGAAGATCGCCGCGCGCGAGCGGCTGAAGTTCTTCTTCGACGAGGGCCGCTTCGAGTTTATCGACAACCCCAAGGTCGCGGTCGATCCTCTGAAGTTTCGGGACGAGAAGCGCTACACCGACCGGCTGAAGGAAGCCCGCACCAAGACCGCGCTGGAGGACGCCATTCTCAACGCGACGGGCACGATCGAGGGCTTGCCCATCGTGGCGACTGTGCAGGATTTCGCCTTCATGGGTGGCTCGCTCGGCATGGCGGCCGGCGAGGCGATCGTCAAGGCGTTCGACACGGCGCGCGAGCGACGCAGGCCGCTCATCCTCTTTGCGGCGTCCGGCGGTGCCCGCATGCAGGAAGGCATCCTGTCACTGATGCAGTTGCCGCGCACGACCGTGGCGGTCGACCGCTTCAAGGAATCCGGACTGCCCTACATCGTCGTGCTGACCAACCCGACCACCGGCGGCGTGACGGCCTCATACGCCATGCTTGGCGACATCCACATCGCCGAACCTGGCGCACTCATCGGCTTTGCAGGGCCGCGTGTGATCGAGCAGACGATCCGCGAGAAACTGCCCGAAGGGTTCCAGCGCGCCGAGTACCTCATGGAACACGGCATGGTCGACATGGTCGTCTCGCGGCTGGAGATGAAATCGACCATCGCCAGGCTGCTGAAGATCCTCATGAGGGTGCCGGGCGAGGAAGCCGTCGAGGCGACCACGGAATCCCTGCTCCCGGCCTTGAGCAAGCCGGAACACCGCGCCGGCGCGTAAGTAGAAACCGTCCGGCAAAGCAACTCAGCTCTTCGGTTCCCGCACAATGGTCGCGGGACCGGGGCGGTCGACAGAAAGCACCGATAACGATGACCAAGCATCGCGCAAGCAGCCTCGCCGAGCGCGAAATCGAGCGCCTCATGACGCTCCACCCGAAGGGCTTCGACCTGTCGCTCGGTCGTATCACTCGGCTGCTCGAGCGCCTCGGCAATCCGCACCTGCGGCTGCCGCCGGTCATCCACATCGCTGGGACGAATGGGAAGGGCTCGGCGGCGGCGTTCACACGCGCCCTGCTGGAGGCGGAGGGCCTTGCGGTCCACGTCCACACCTCGCCACATCTGGTGAACTGGCACGAACGCTACAGGATCGCCGCACCCGGCGGGAGCCGCCTGGTGGATGATCGCGTGCTCGCCGATGCAGTCTCCCGTGCCGCGGAAGCCAATGCCGGTGAGCCGATCACCGTCTTCGAGATCCTGACGGCCGTGACCTTCCTGCTGTTTTCCGAACATCCGGCGGACGCGGCCATCATCGAGGTCGGCCTGGGCGGGCGCTTCGACGCCACCAACGTCATCCCCGACCCGGCAGTCAGCGTGATCATGCCGGTTTCGATGGACCACGAGGCCTATCTCGGCGACCGGGTGGAACTGATCGCGGCCGAGAAGGCCGGTATCATCAAGCCAGGTTGTCCCGTCGTCATCGGTGCGCAGGAAAGCCACACGGCGCTCGAAGTCATCGCGGAAACCGCGGACCGGCTGAACTGCACCACGGTGGTCTACGGCCAGGACTTCGTGGCCTTCGAGGAGAATGGCCGGCTGATCTACCAGGACGAGGACGGCCTGATGGACCTACCGACGCCAAAACTTCTCGGCCGCTACCAGTATGCCAACGCGGCCGCGGCGATCGCGGCGGTGAAGGTGGCAGGATTCGACATCGGTCATGACGCTGCCGAAAGGGCGATGACCTCGGTCTACTGGCCCGGCCGCATGCAGCGTCTGCCGAACGGTCACTTGTCGGAACTCGCGCCGGAGGGTGCGGAGGTCTGGCTGGACGGCGGGCACAACCCCAGCGCCGCAATGGTTATTGCCGAGGCCCTGACGGAACAGGAGGAGCGCAATCCGCGCCCGCTGATCCTGATCTCCGGGATGATCAACACCAAGGACCAGACCGGCTATTTCCGCGCCTTCAAGGGAATCGCGCGTCGTGTCTTCACGGTGCCGGTGAATTCGAGCGATGCCGGCGTGCCGAACGGCGAACTGGCCGCCCGCGCCATCGAAGCAGGGCTCGAGGCCGAGCCGGTCGCCTCGGTTGCCAATGCCCTTACGCTGCTGCGGGACAGTTGGGACCCAAAGGAAGCGCCGCCGCGCATCCTGATCGGCGGCTCGCTCTATCTTGCGGGAGCCGTGCTTGCCGAAAACGGCACACCACCGGTTTGAGGACCGGGGGGGCGGCATATAGGCATATGCGGCGCGTCATTTCCCCTCCGCCTTCTGATCTGCCGCGGTCGCCAAAACATTGATGTCCGCTTCCTTCGCCTGCGCGTCGATCTCGGCCAGTTCGGCATCGCTGAATTCGGCATTCTTCAGCGCCCCCACGCAGTCCTCGACCTGCTCCGGACGGCTGGCGCCGATCAGCGCCGAGGTCACGTGCCTGCCGCGCAGCACCCAGGCGATCGCCATCTGCGCCAGCGTCTGCCCGCGGCGCTGGGCGATGGCGTTGAGCGCCTTGAGGTGCGTGATGGTCCGCTCGTTGATGAAGGAACTGCGCAGCGACTTGCCCTGGCTGGCTCGGCTGCCTGCCGGAATGCCGCCGAGATATTTTGAGGTCAGCATGCCCTGGGCGAGCGGGGAGAAGACGATCGAGCCGACGCCGAGCCCCTTGAGCGCATCGAGCAGGCCGTCCTCCTCCACCCAGCGGTTGATCATCGAATAGCTCGGCTGGTGGATGAGGAGGGGCGTGCCGAGGGCGCGCAGGATCGTCGCCGCCTCGCGGGTACGCTCCGAGTTATAGGAGGAGATGCCGGCATAGAGCGCTTTGCCAGACCGCACGGCGTGGTCGAGCGCCATCATAGTCTCCTCCAGCGGCGTCTCGGGATCGAAGCGGTGCGAGTAGAAGATGTCGACATAGTCGAGCCCCATGCGTTTCAGGCTCTGGTCGAGGCTGGCGAGCAGGTACTTGCGGCTGCCCCACTCGCCATACGGCCCCTTCCACATGGCGTAGCCGGTCTTGGTGGATACGATCAGTTCGTCACGCAGGCCGGCGAAGTCGGTGCGCAGGATCTCGCCGAAAGCGCTCTCCGCTGCGCCGGGCGGCGGCCCGTAATTGTTGGCAAGGTCGAAATGGGTGATGCCGAGGTCGAAGGCTTTTCGGCAGATCGCCCGCTTGGTGTCGTGAGGCGTGTCCTCGCCGAAATTGTGCCAGAGCCCGAGCGAGATCGCCGGCAGCTTCAGGCCGGAGTTGCCGCAGCGGTTGTAGCGCATGTGGTCGTAGCGGGTGTCGGCGGGGTGCCACGGCATTTCCGTATCCTCGATCCAGTAGGTGCGTCCTTCGAGGCTCGCCCATCCTAAGCTGGCGCATCCGCTTCAAGGTTGAAGAGGGCGAGCACCTCAGGATGAGGGAGGTGGCGCGCGATCCTTCCCTTCTCCCCTTGTGGGAGAAGGTGCCTGAGCGAAGCGAAGGCGGATGAGGGGTGTGTCGGTGCCGCATTGCGAGCATAACCCCTCATCCGACCTCGCCATCGCTACGCTTGGCTCGGCCACCTTCTCCCACAAGGGGAGAAGGGAAGTCGCGCACCAACGGTCCTCATCCTGAGGTGCTCGCGAAGCGAGCCTCGAAGGACGCACCCCAAACCAACGCTATTTCTTCTTCGCCAGCAGCGCCTCGGCATCCTTCGGTCCCAGCGCCTCGGGCCGCGCGCAGGTGGTCTTTATCTCCACGAAGCACGAGGTCTCGCCCGCCTTCAGGATGCTGGTCATCACTTCCACCGCGTGCAGCGCGAGCTCCATCGAGCAGCGATGCGGCCGGCCTTCTGAAATCGCGATCGCCATGTCGGCGAGGCCAGCGGTACGGTAGTTCGCCATCATGCCGTGCGCGTGCTTCTGGTTCGGCACGCCGAACGGGTGCTCCCATTTCGGCATCTTCTTCACCGTGGAGTTTTGCTTGGTGTAGGAGACCTCGCCGCCGAAGAAGTTCGGGTCCGGTACGTGCAGGGTACCTTCTTCGCCGTAGAGCTCCATCGGCTTGTGCCCGTGATGCCAGACGTCCCAACTGGTGTTCAGCGTCACCACGGCGCCGTTGGCGAATTCGAGCAGCGCATGGATCGTGGTCGGCGTGGTCACCTTGATGGTCTCGCCATTGCGCGGCTTTGAGGTGATCGTGCGTTCCGTGCGCGGCGTGGTGGCGACCGCGGCGACGCGCTTCACCGGCCCGATCAACTGGATCAGGTTGGTGACATAGTAGGGGCCGATGTCGAGCACCGGACCGGCGCCCGGCTGGAAGAAGAAGTCCGGATTCGGATGCCAGTGCTCCATGCCGCGGCTCATCACATAGGCGGTGCCGCTGGTGATCTGGCCGAGCTTGCCGTCATCGATCAGCCGGCGGGCGAGTTGGTGCGAGCCGCCGAGGAAGGTATCGGGCGCCGAGCCGATCCGCAGGCCCTTCTTCTCGGCGCGCTTCTTGAGATCCTCGCCCTCTTCGAGGCAGAGCACGAAGGGCTTTTCCGAATAGACGTGCTTGCCGGCGTCGAGCACCTCCTTCGACACTTGGTGGTGCACTGCCGGAACGGTGAGGTTGACGACGATGTCGATCTCATCGTCCTTGAGCAATTCGCCCACGGTCTCCGCACGGACCTTGAACTCCTTGGCGCGCGCCTTCGCGGCGTCCATGTTGATGTCGGCGCAGGCCCGCATCTCGATGCCGCGGAAGAGCGGCGCCAGTCCCAGATAGGCCGCGGAGATGTTGCCGCAGCCGATCACTCCAACTCCAAGCTTTGCCATTGGACGCCTCAAAAAGCCTTGACCGTTTCGAGCGACCGTGCCGCGAAGCGGCGGAAGTCGTTCGGATTGTCCTGTTCCATGATGTAGTACTTAGCCGGCGTACTGCTCTTCAGCGCCGCAACCAGGCCCTTCCAGTCCACCGTGCCGTGGCCGACGTCCGACCAGCCGTCCTCGTCGAGGCCTTCGCCCGGCCTAGCGATGTCCTTCACATGCACCGCCACGATCTGCGGGTCATGGTCGTTGATCCATTTCATCGGCTCGGCGCCGCCGCGGATCACCCAGGCCACGTCGATCTCCCAGCCGAGATCGGGCGCGCCTTCGAAGATGCGGGCCTGCGGGGTCGAGCCGTCGGGTAGCGGCTTGAACTCGAAATCGTGGTTGTGCCAGGCGAAGTCGAAGCCGGCATCCTTGGCGCGCTGGGAGACCGCGGCGAGGCGCCGGCCAAAGCCTCTCCAGCCCTCGGCATCGATGGGGCGATCGGGCGCCTGCAGGTAGGGGCAGGCGATCAGCTTCATGCCGAGCGTGGTGGCGATGCTCTGCGCCTTGCCGAAATCGCCCTCCAGCATCTCGATCGGGAAGTGCCCGCTCGGCATAGCAAGGCCGTTCCTGTCCAGATCGGCACGGAAGCCGGCGGGATCGGCATAGACGCCGCCAAAACCCTCGACATTGCGATAGCCGAGTTCGGCCAGCGTCTTCAGCACGTCGGGCCAGGGTTGGAAATTGCGGGCGCTGTAGAGTTGGAATGACCAGTTCATCCGTGTCCTCCGTTGCTGCTTGGGGATCTTTCCTAGAGGCGCTCGCCGCTCGATCCGTCGAAGATCGAGGCGCGCAGCGGGTCGAAGCCGAGGGTGACGCGGTCGCCGACGGTCGGCGCGCGCTCCGATCCGACCCGGACGGTGAAGTTCTGGCCACCGAGGCGTGTCCAGATCAGCGTGTCCGACCCCATCGGCTCGACCACTTCCACGACGGCCTGGGTAGAGAAGGGCCAGTCTGAGCCCATGTTCAGCCCGACGTGTTCCGGCCGCATGCCGAACACCGCCTCCTTTGGTGCGAAGGCCTTGCCATCGAACGCATAGGTCGACAGCGGGATCTCGATCCCTTCGGCGACGAAGGCGGGCAAGCCGTTGCGGCTCTCCAGCCGGCCATTGAGAAAATTCATGCCCGGCGAGCCGATGAAGCCGGCGACGAACAGGTTGACCGGCCGCGAATAGATCGCCTGCGGCTGATCGAGCTGCTGGATCAGCCCGCCTTTCATCACTGCGATGCGGTCGGCGAGCGTCATCGCCTCGATCTGGTCGTGCGTGACATAGATCATCGTGTTGCCGAGTTTTTGGTGAAGCCGCTTGATCTCGACGCGCAGTTCCGAGCGCAGCTTGGCGTCGAGGTTGGACAGCGGCTCGTCGAACAGGAAGACATCGACGTCGCGTACCAAAGCGCGGCCGATGGCGACGCGCTGGCGCTGGCCGCCGGACAGCGCCGAGGGTCTCCGCTTCAGCAGCGGCTCGATCTGCAGGATCGAGGCGGCGCGGGCGATCCGCTTGGCGATCTCGTCCTTCGGCAGGCCGGCGTTCTTGAGGCCGAAGGACAGGTTCCCTTCCACCGACATCTGCGGGTAGAGCGCGTAGGACTGGAACACCATGCCGATGCCGCGGTCCTTCGGCTCCTCCCAGGTGACGTTCTTGCCGTTGATGAAGATCTGGCCGGCCGAGACGTCGAGCAGGCCGGCGATGCAGTTGAGCAGGGTCGACTTGCCGCAGCCGGAGGGGCCGAGCAGCACGATGAACTCGCCCTCGGCGACCTCCAGGCCGAGGTTTTTCAGGACCTCCACCGCCCCGAAGTTCAGCGACAGGTTTTTGACGAGGACGCTGGTCATGCGCGAAGCCCGCTCACCCCTTCACCGCGCCAGCGGCGATTCCCCGCACGAACAGTTTTCCGGAGACAAAGTAGACGATGAGCGGCACCAGCCCGGTCAGGATGGTGGCGGCCATGTTGACGTTGTATTCCTTCACGCCCTGCACCGAGTTGACGATGTTGTTGAGCTGCACCGTCATCGGATAGGTGTCCGGGCGCGTGTAGACGACGCCGAACAGAAAATCGTTCCAGATGCCGGTGACCTGCAGGATGATCGCCACCACGAAGATCGGCAGCGCCATCGGCAGCATGATCTTGAAGTAGATCGCCCAGAAGCCGGCCCCGTCGACGCGCGCAGCCTTGAACAACTCCTCGGGGACGGAAGCGAAGTAGTTGCGGAAGAGCAGCGTCAGGATCGGCATGCCGAAGATCGAATGCACGATCACCAGCCCCCACAGGCTGCCGTAGAGCCCGATCTCCCGCAGGATGATGACGATCGGATAGATCATCACCTGGTAGGGGATGAAGGCGCCGACGATCAGGATGGTGAAGAACACTTCTGCGCTCTTGAAACGCCAGTTGGCGAGCGCATAGCCGTTCACCGATGCGATCGCGATCGAGGCGATCACCGATGGCACGGTGATCTGCACCGAGTTCCAGAAGCCGCGGCTCAAGCCATCGCAGTTCAACCCCGTGCAGGCCTGCGCCCACGCCTTCACCCACGGCTCGAAGGTGATCTCGACCGGCGGCGAGAAGATGTTGCCCAGCCGGATCTCCGGCATGCCCTTCAGCGAGGTCACGACCATCACGTAGAGCGGCAGCAAGTAGTAGACGGCGACCAGGATCAGCGTGCCGTAGAGGAAGACGTTGCGGCGCGAAAGTGTTCGGCGCGGGCGCGGGCCATGCGGGCCGGAGAACTCGTCGGCGATCGCCGATGCGCCCGTGACCGCGGCGCAGAGGGAGGCCGGGTTAGCCATGGCGCCGTCTTCCGAACTCGAGATAGGCCCATGGCACCACCACGATCATGACGGAAAGCAGCATCATGGTCGATGCGGCGAACCCCTGGCCCAGGTTCTGGGCGAAGAACATGTAGTCGTAGACGTATTTGGCGGGCACTTCCGAGGCGATGCCTGGGCCACCGCTGGTTTGCGCCACGACGAGGTCGTAGACGCGCACGATGCCCGAGGCGATGATGACCAGCGTGGTGATGAAGACCGGCCGCATCATCGGGATGATGATGAAAAGATAGGTCTTCCACATCGGGATGCCGTCGACGCGAGCGGCCTTCCAGATGTCCTCGTCGATGCCGCGCAGGCCGGCGAGCATGAGGCACATGACGAGCCCCGTGCCCTGCCACAGCGCGGCGATCAGGATGCCGTAGATGACGATCTCGGAATTGTAGAGCGGGTCGAAGGAAAAACTCTCCCAGCCGAGGCTGCGAACCACCGACTGGACGCCGTAGTCGGGGTTGAGCAGCCACTGCCAGACCAGCCCGGTGACGATGAAGGAGAGCGCGAAGGGGTAGAGGAAAATGGTGCGGAAGGTGTCCTCGAAGCGGATCTTCTGGTCCAGCAGCGCTGCGAGGAGGAAGCCGATCACCAACTGAAAGACGAGCGACAGGCTGCCGTAGACGAGCAGGTTCTCGATCGCGACATGCCAGCGGGGGGTCTCCCACAGCCGTTCGTACTGGGTGAGGCCGATGAAGTTCAGCCGCGGCAGGAGCTTCGAGTTGGTGAAGGAATAGAGGACGGTCCAGGCCGTGCCGCCCGCGAAGACGAAGACGGCGGTGAGCACCATCGGGATGGAGGCGATCTTGGCGTTCAGGTTGCGCCAGAGCTTGGTCGGGCGCCTGGCAATCTCATCGCGCATCGAGGCTCCGCCATAGGCAGGACATGGGAAGATGGACCGGCTCTAGGGGAGCCGGTCCAGGCGCGGGGGGCTGGGAGGATCAGTCCGCGGACGAAATGATCTGGGCGAAGCGCTTCTGCGCCTCTTCCGGCGTCAGGTTCGGATTGGCGAAGAACTCCGAGAAGAGGTCCTCCTTCTGCTTCTGGGAGTCCTGCGACAAGAGCTGGTCCGTGCTGGCGATGACATTTCCCTTGGCCAGGATGTCGAGACCTTTCTTCATGCAGTCGTTGGCCGCATTCAGGTCGACGTCGCCGCGGACCGGCAGCGAGCCCTTCTTGAGATTGAAGGCGACCTGCGTCGTGGGATTGAGGAGGGTCGAAGCCAGCACCTCCTGCGCCTTCGACTTCTCCTCGTCCTTGAGCCGCGGGAAGTAGAAGGCGTCGCCGCCGGTCGAGATGATCTCGTTGACGCCGAGGCCGGGCAGGCACGTATAGTCCTTGCCGGCGACCTGGCCGGCCACCTGGAACTCGCCCTGCGCCCAGTCGCCCATGATCTGGCCGCCGGCCTTGCCGGTGATGACCATGTTGGTCGCCTGGTTCCAGTCCTGCACGTTGGTGCCCTTGGACATGCGGCGGGCGTCGTCGGCAGCCTTGAACACTTTTGCCATCTCCGGGCCGGCGGCGACCTCCTCGTCCTTGTCGCCGAACACCTTCATGAAGACGTCCTTGTCGGCGATGGCGACCATCAGCACGTCGAAGGCGCCGGTCGCCTGCCAGGGCTGCCCGCCGACCGCGAGGGGCACGATGCCCGCTTTCTCGAGCGCCGGGGCGGCGGCGACGAACTCGTCCCAGTTCTTCGGCACAGGGACGCCGGCTTTCTCGAAGGCGGCGTTGGACAGCCACAGCCACTGCCAGGAATGGATGTTCACGGGCGCGCAATAGATCTTGCCGTCGATGGTGCAGGAATCGAGCAGGCTCTTCGGCCGGATGATCTCGGTCCACTTCTCCTTGTTGGCGAGATCGGTCAGGTCGCGCATCAAGCCGGCCTGAACGAGCTCTTCAGCCTGACGACCATGGTTGAATTGCGTGGCGCCCATCGGGTCGCCGCCGGTGATGCGGGAAATCATGATCGGCCGGGCCGTTCCGCCGGAGCCGGCGATGGCGCCGTCGATCCAGTGGTTGCCCGTCGCGTCGAACGCTTTGGCGAGTTCCGCAACTGCCGCCGCTTCGCCGCCCGAGGTCCACCAATGGGTGACTTCGAGATCGGTGGCGGAGGCCGGAGCAATAGCGAGAAGAGCGGCGCCGACCGCGAGCGCGGCGCGCAACGAACCATAACGCATCAATATTCCTCCCTGAACTGAAACGTTACAGTAGAGAGCCATATTGGATTTAGGTTGGCTCTGCAACCCCCGCTTGAGGAGGGGCTCTTAAGAAGGGGTTGAATGCAGTCCCTCGGATTTTGAAGGGGTAGGGTCCCGAGATCATCCGTATGCAACGTAGTGCGATGCAAAAATATGCTGCTGCGCTGCACTGAGTCGGCCATCGGATCTCGGGCTGGGCGCCCCCAACTGGCCTCTCGCCATGGAGGATTTACCTGTGACCGATGAGCCTGGAACCTCAAGGTTGATTGGACGAAAGTGCCAAGCCTCGTTGAAAACTGTAACGTTACAGAATATCAGCTGGGGTGTCCCTGTGGCGACTCGCTCCTGGGTCTATACAGGCTAGGGTTCCGGAGCTAAGCGGGCCAGATGGACATCGAAAGCAGGGACCATCCCGAGCGGGCGGAAGAGAGTTCTCGGCCGACACTGAAGACCATTGCGTTCATGACCGGGCTCGGCGTGACGACGGTTTCGCGCGCGCTAAAGGATGCTCCCGACATCGGCGAGGAGACCCGCAAGCGCGTCCAACTCGTCGCCCGCCAGGTCGGCTACCGGCCGAACCGCGCGGGCGTTCGCCTGCGCACCGGCAAGACCAACGTGATCAGCCTCGTCCTCGACACCGAGGAGCAGATGGGCGGCTTCGTCTCCGACCTGGTCTACGGCATTTCCGAACAGCTGGCGGAGACGCCTTATCACCTGATTGTCACGCCTTATTCGCGCAACAACGACCCGCTCGAGCCGGTGCGCTACATCGTCGAGACCGGATCGGCCGACGGCATCATCATCTCGCGGACGGAGCCGCGGGATGCGCGCGTGCGCTACATGGTCGATCACGGCATGCCATTCGCCACGCACGGCCGCACGCATATGGGGATCGAGCACCCGTTCCACGATTTCGATAACCACGCCTACGCGGTCGCGGCGGTGCGCCAGATCGCCGAGGCGGGCCGCAAGCGGATAGCCCTGCTCGCGCCGTCTCCGAACCTCTCCTACCATCACCACATGCGCGACGGTTTTCTCGAGGCCCTCTCGGAGGCAGGCCTGGCCGAGGTGCCGTTCTCGTCGGTGTCGCTCGACCATTCGATCGACGAGATCCGCGAGCGGACGGCCGAGATGATGGGCCGGCCCAATCGGCCGGACGGCATCGTTAGCGGTTCGGGGCAGGCGGCCTATGCGCTTGTCGCCGGCATCGAGGATGCGGGGCTGACCGTGGGCGCGGAGGTCGACCTCGTGTCGAAACAGTCGTCCCGGCTGCTCCACCTGCTGCGGCGCAAGCTCTATGTGGTGAACGAGGACGTGAGGTTGGCCGGCCGCGAACTCGCCCGCTCCGCGCTCGGGGCGATCGGCGGCAAGCCGACTGCGAGCCTGCAGAGCCTGGTGGTGCCGACAACGGTGGGGGGTTGGTAGGGGAGGGGCCGAGCGAAGCGAGGCGGGACTCGCGGCCGGCCACAACCTCTTCTCTTCACGATATTCGTCGAATCAGGTCGAGTATGGCCGTAACGACTCCTCCCGGCCGCTTCGCGGCCACCCTCCCCTCAAGGGGGAGGGATGCGTCGCGGCCGCCCGTCACCCTTCGGCGATGCGCCGATAGACATCCGCCGGGATAGAGATCCCTTCCTTCTCCGCTTGCTCCCGAGTGCGGCCCTTGGCCTGCCCGGGAATATGCACCCCGTACTCGCCGGACAGTCGCTCCAGCTGCGCCGCCAAGCGCGTGGAGAAATCGGCGTCCAGCAACATGGGCGCGATCGCAAGGACGAACAGCCCCGTACCGGGGCTCTCGCTGCCCTTCATGAAAGAGCTGGCATCGAGCGACCAGTTCGCACCGGAGAGCCCGGCGGAGAGCACCTCCACCATCAGCGCGAGATTGGCGCCGCGCGCGCCGCCAAAAGCGAGCAATGCCCCTGAGACCGCCTTGTTCGCGTCGGTCGTCGGATTGCCTTCGGCGTCCAGCGCCCAGCCTTCCGGAATCGGCCTTCCTTCCCGTGCCGCCTTCCGGACGCTGACGAAGGCGGTGGCGCTCGAGGCTTGGTCGATCAGCAGCGGCGGGCCGTCGGCAACGGGGGCCGCGAAGGCGAGCGGATTGGTGCAGTACACCGGCCGCGTGCCTCCCGAGCCGGCGAGCAGGGCAGGGCCGTTGGTTGCCGCCATGCCGACGAGGCCGGCTTCGGCGAGCCGCGCCGCGAAGGGGCCAAGCGCCCCGCAGGTATAGGCGTTCTTCTGCACGAACATCGCCAGCCCGAACGAGCGCGCGGTTGAGACGAGGTCGTCGAAAGCCCGGTCGAAACCCGGATGAGCGGCACCCTTGCGAGCGTCCGAGAGGATAATCGCCGGTGCCGGGCGGGTGATCACCGCATCTGCCGCTCCGTCGATGCGGCCGGCGTCGAGCGCGGCGAGATAGTCGAGGAAATGCGCGAGGCCGACGTTCGGCCGGCCCTCGGCTTCGGAGCGCACCGCAGCCGCGGCGAGCGAGCGAGCGGTCTCGGCACGCGCGCCGTGCCGTATCGCGGCGGCCTCGCAGAGCGCGAACGCCTCGTCCAGGGTCAGCGTGACTTCTTCCATTGCCTCGTCGGTCATCCTAGGCGCGCCGGAATGCGGGCCTCCAGCTTCCGGAAGAGGAAGACCAGGATGCCCGTAATGGTGAGATAGACGAGCGCAAGCAAGAGCAGCGGCTCGTAGGTGATGAAGGTCTCCTGCCTGACCCGCGAGGACACCGCGTAGATGTCGACCATGGTGATGGTCGCGACCAGCGGCGTCGCCTTGAGCTGCAGCACCGTCTCGCCGGTCAGCGTCGGCAGGGCTCGATAGAAGGCCTGCGGCAGCCAGATGCGTCGCAGGATGGTCCAGCGCCTCATGCCGAAGGCCCTGGCCGCCTCGAGCTGGCCGCGCGGCACGCCGGCGAAGGCGCCGCGCATCACCTCGCCTTCATAGCCCGCATAGGAGAGCGTGAGCGCCAGCACGCCATAGGGCCATGCCTGCCGCAGATAGGGCCAGAGGAAAGACTCCCGGATCCATGGAAACTGCGGGAACAGCGAACCCAGACCGTAATAGAGCAGCCAAAGCTGCAGGAGCAGCGGCGTGCCGCGGATGACCGTGCAGAAGGCGCGCGCCGGCGCCGCCAGCCACCACGGCCCGGTGACCTGCACCAGCCCGAGCGGGACAGCGAGCACAAAGCCTAAGAGGGTGGTGACGATGAGCAGCCAGATCGTCCGCCAGACGCCCTGGACTGCGAGATCAAAATATTTCGGCAGCCAGTCCCAGCGCATGGTGAAAACGGCGGCGAGGACGAGCGCTGCCGCGATGGCGATCAGCACTACGCGGTGCGGCTGCAGCCAGCCGAGCGCGCGCTGCCGCGGCGTCGTGGTGAGGATGGCCTCGCTCATCGGCCGGCCCCCGCGGTCGCGGGCATGCCGCGGCGTGACCAGCGCTCGACGCGGCCCAGCACGACATTGGAGAGAAGTGTGACGGCGAGATAGAGGATGTTTGCGGCCATGAAGAAGGTGAAATAGGCCTTCGTGGCGCCGGCCGCCTGCCGCGTGGCCTGTGTGAGCTCGCCGAATCCCACGATGGCGAGCAGGGCGGTGTCCTTGGTAGCGATCAGCCAGAGATTGGCCATCCCCGGGATGGCAAAGGGCAGCATCGCAGGCACGGTTATGCGCCTGAGCATCGTGCCGGGCGGCATGCCATAGGCGCGAGCCGCCTCGATCTGTCCCTGCGGGATGCCAAGGATCGCGCCGCGGAGCACTTCAGTGGCGTATGCACCCTGCACGAAGGCCAGCACGCCGATGCCGGCGACCAAGCCGTTGATGTCGATCGGCGCATAGCCGAACACGTCGAGCAGGCGGTTGATGAGGTCCGTGCCGGCGTAATAAAGCAGCAGGATTAGCACCAACTCCGGCACCGCGCGTACAACCGTCGTATAGACCTCGAGCAGGTCGCGCACGACCGGGCCGCCATAAAGCTTGCCGTAGGCCCCGCCCATGCCGATCAGCAGGCCGAGGCCGTAGGCGCCAAATGCGATCTGAAGCGAGGCAAGCAGTCCGCGCGCCAGCGTGGCGCCCCATCCGGGAGGATTGAAGGACAGCAGTTCCAGCGTGCTGGCGCCGAACAGGGCGGAGAGCAACTCGATGGGACTACTCCTCGAACCGGAAATTGAGCGCCAGAAAGAAATCAGGCAGCCGCTGCAAACACGGCTGCCCGGTGCAGACACGAACGATCAGTTAACCTGACCGGCCTCGCCGTAGATGTCGAAATCGAAGTACTTCTTCGTGATCTCTTCGTATTTGCCGTTGTCCCGGATGGCCTTGATGCCGGCGTTGATCTTGTCCGCCAGCGCCGTGTCGCCCTTGCGCACGCCGGCGCCGACGCCCGGGCCCAGAACCTCGAGATCGGGAGCGACCATGCCCTTCAGGTCGCAGCAGGCCTGTCCGGCATCGCTCTTGAGGAACGCGTCGAGCGCGATCGAATCGGCCTGCGTGGCGTCGATGCGCCCAGCGGCGAGATCCTGGTTCGCCTCATCCTGCGTCTGGTATTCTTTGATCTCGGCGGCGGACTCGCCGAAGTGCTTCTTGGCATAGGTGGCGTGGATGGTGGACACCTGCACGCCGAGGATCTTGCCCTTCAGCCCCTCAGGCGTGGCGTCGAACTTCTGGTCCTTGGCGCCGATCACGGCGGTGGGGGTGTTGTAGTACTTGTCGGAGAAGTCGATCGACTGCTTGCGCTCGTCGGTGATCGACATGGAATTCATAATCGCGTCGATCTTCTTGGTCTGGAGCGCCGGGATCAGGCCGTCCCACGGGATCGGCGTCAACTCGCACTCCATCTGCTGGCTGTCGCAGATGGCCTGGATGATCTCGACCTCCCAGCCGCCCCATTTGCCGGACGCGTCCTGCGACCAGAACGGCGGATAGGCCTCCGGCGAAAAGCCGACCTTCACCTGCTCCGCCTGCGCCATGCCGATGCTGGCGGCCATGACTGCGGCCGTGGCGAATGCTGCCAAAAATTTCTTCATTGTCTCTCTCCCGTTTCCCTCTGGGTAGTCTGTATTTGGAAGCCTAATGGATGTTGCGGAGGAATTGCTTCAGCCGCTCCGACCTGGGCGCCCCGAATATCTGCTCGGGCGGTCCCTCCTCCTCGACGACACCTTCGTGCAGGTAGATGACGTGGCTCGCGACCTGCCGCGCGAACTTCATCTCGTGGGTCACCAGCACCATGGTGCGGCCCTCCTGGGCGAGATCGCCGATGACCTTCAGCACCTCGCCGACGAGTTCCGGATCGAGCGCCGAGGTCGGCTCGTCGAACAGCATCACGCGCGGCTGGATGGCGAGCGCGCGGGCGATCGCGCCGCGCTGCTGCTGACCGCCGGACAGGAAGGCCGGATAGACGTCGCGCTTTTCGGCAAGTCCCACCCGGGCGAGCAGGCGCTCCGCCACTTCGATGGCTTCCTGTCGCTTGACGCCGAGCACGTGGACAGGAACCTCGATGACGTTCTCAAGCAGCGTCATGTGGCTCCACAGGTTGAAGCTCTGGAACACCATGCCAAGGCGGGAGCGGATGCGCTCGATCTGGCGCCGGTCGGCGGGCACGGAGCCGCCATTGCCGTCCGGCTTTAGCCTGATCTCCTCGCCATTGACGCGAATGAGGCCGCTGGTCGGGTTTTCGAGGCAATTAATGCAGCGCAGCAACGTCGATTTGCCCGAGCCGCTGCCGCCGATGATGGCGACGACTTCGCCGTCGCGGGCTGAGACGGACACGCCCTTCAGCACATGCAGGCTGCCGAACTTCTTGTGGAGGTTTTCCACATGAATGGCTTCGGCGGCTTCGCCAACTTTCGATGCATCAAGTTCTAAAGAAGCCACTGCGCTCACGCTTCGCGGCTCCCGGTTCTGTTCTGGCCTTGGTGGTGCAACTGCCCGCAGCTCTGTTCTTTGTTCCCCCCAGCACAATGGACTCGGGCGCTTGCATCCGTCAACCCGGCCGCGGTGGCCCCTTGCCCGGGCCTTCTCGACGTGGATACTGCGCGGCCTGCAACGGGAGGACTGGGTGGACACTGCAACGATGACAACCTACGGCGCGCAATCCATGGCGGCGCCGTTGAGGCGGGTGCTGATGCGCCGCGCCGCCGCGGCCATGCGCGGTGCGGACCCGCAGCGCTGGCATTATGGGCCAGGCTTCGATGCCGCCAAGGCAGGTGTCCAACATGACGGGCTGGTGGAACTGGTGGAAGAATCGGGCGCGGAGATCCTCTGGCTCGGCGACGAGGAGGACGGGCTCGCCGACTCCGTCTTCACCCATGATCCCTCCCTGATGACTGACCACGGTGCCGTCATCCTGTCGATGGGCAAGAGCCTGAGAAAACCGGAGCCGGGCCTGCATGAGGCGGTCTATCGGAAGCATGGTATTCCGATCCTCGGGCGGATCGAGGGGACCGGCACGGTCGAGGGCGGCGACTGCGTCTGGGTCGACCGCAAGACGCTGGCCGTCGGGCGCGGCATCCGCACCAACCAGGCCGGCATCGAGCAACTGGCGAATCTGCTCGGCCCGCATGGGATTTCCGTTCACGGCTTCGACCTGCCGCTCTGGCAGGGCGCCGAGGCATGCCTGCATCTGATGTCGGTGATCAGCCCGCTGGCCGACGATCTGGCGCTCGTCTATGCGCCGCTGCTGCCGGTCGCCTTCTGGCAGATGCTGAAGGCCCGTGGCATCCAACTGGTCGAGGGCGATGCCGAGGAGTTCGCGGCCTCGTACGGCCTGAACCTGAATGTCCTGCCCACCGCGCCGCGCGAGGTGATTGCGGTCGCCGGCTTCCCGAAGACCAAGGCGGCCATGGAAGCCGCCGGTTGCACGGTGAAGACATTCGAGGCGGATGCGCTCTGCATCGCCTGCGAAGGCGGGCCTACCTGCCTGACCCGTCCAGTGCTGAGATGGTGAGGAAAAGATGACAACCATCGGCGAAGCAATCGTAACGCTCCTTGAACGCCATGGCGTCGACACCGTGTTCGGCATACCCGGCGTCCATACGGTCGAGCTCTACCGCGGTCTGGCGACCTCCAGCATCCGCCACGTCACACCCCGCCACGAGCAGGGCGCGGCCTTCATGGCGGACGGTTACGCCCGCGCCAGCGGGAGGCCCGGCGTTGCCTTCGTCATCACCGGGCCGGGGCTGACGAACGCCATCACCGCCATGGGGCAGGCGCGTGCGGATTCGATCCCGATGCTGGTGATCTCGGGCGTGAATGCCCGGCCGACGCTGGGCAAGGGACTGGGCCATCTGCATGAACTGCCGGACCAGCGCGGGCTGATGGAGAAGGTCGCGCTGTTCTCGGTGCGGGTCGAGCAGGCCGCAGAACTTCAGCCGGCGATCGAACGCGCCTTCACCCTGTTCCGGACGGGGCGGCCTGGTCCGGTTCACATCGAGGTTCCGCTCGACGTCATGGGCCTTCCCGCCGATCCGATCCGGGAGGTGGAGCAGCCCGAACCACCTGCGCCGGATCCGTCGGCCATCGCCGCCGGCGCGCGGGCGATTACCGGCGCCGTTCGGCCGGTCATCCTTGCTGGCGGCGGTGCAGTTCGCGCCGAGACGGCGCTGCGGGCCCTCGCCGAACGGCTGGATGCACCCGTGGTGCTCACCACCAATGCGCGCGGCCTTCTGCACCGGCATCCCCTCGCCGTGCCGGCAAGCGCGAGCATGCAACCGGTGCGGGCACTGATTGACGGCGCGGATGTGGTCGTTGCGGTCGGCACCGAGTTCGGCCCGACCGACTATGACATGTATGGTGACGGCGGTTTTGCCATCCCGAAGCAACTCGTGCGCATCGACATCGATGCCGAGCAACTCGATCGCCACCCCGCTTCGGTGAAGATCGAAGCGGATGCGGCGGCCGCGCTCTCCGCACTCTCTGCCGCGATCTCCGACCGCGCCCGCCCCTCCGGCACCTCGCAAGGGCAGGAGAGGGCCAGGCAGGCACGGCAGGACGCACTGGCCGAGCTCGGCCGCCTGGCCCCCTATATGCCTGCGCAGCTGGAATTGGTGGAGGCGATCCGCGATGCGCTGCCGAACTCCATCATCGTCGGGGATTCGACGCAGCCCATTTATGCCGCGAACCTCAACTACGACCACGACCGTCCGGGCGGCTGGTTCAATGCCGCGACCGGTTTTGGTGCGCTGGGCTATGGACCGCCTGCGGCGATTGGGGCCTCGCTCGCCGTGCCGGACGCACAGGTCGTTTGCCTGACCGGCGACGGCGGCTTCCAGTTTTCGCTTCCGGAGATTGCCGCGGCGGTGGAGACCAAGGCGCGCGTCATCTTCCTGGTGTATAACAACCAGGGCTATGGCGAGATCGAGCTGTCGATGCGGCAGGTTGGCGTCGAGCCTGTCGGCGTCTCGCCGGCTCCGCCGGACTTCGGCAAGATCGCCGAGGCCTATGGTCTGCCCTGTGCGGCGGTGAACCGGCTGGACGACTTGCAGGCTGCACTGCGAGAGGCCGTGCCCGGACCGGCGATCGTGGAGTTCACAGCCGGCTAGGCTGACAGGAGTTGCAATTAATATGGTCGAGCTAAGAAGGGGCGGGGAAGCCGCATTCGAGGCTGAGATCGAGACCGTCGAGATGCACACCGGCGGCGAGCCGGTGCGCATTGTCGTCTCCGGCTATCCGCAGATCCCCGGGGCGACCATTCTCGACAAGCGCCGCTATGCGCGCGAGCGGCTGGATCACCTGCGAAAGCTCCTGATCTACGAGCCGCGCGGCCATTTCGACATGTATGGCGTGATCCCCGTCGAGCCCGACCTGCCCGGGGCCGACCTCGCCGTGCTGTTCATCCACAATGAAGGCTATTCGACCATGTGCGGCCACGCGACCATCGCGCTCGGCCGCTACGCTGTGGATCACGGGTTGGTGGAGCCCAAAACTCCGGTGACGGATCTCGCCATCCAGTGCCCATGCGGCCTCGTGCGGGTGAAGGTGGATGTGAGGGAGACGGAAAAGGGTTTCGTCAGCGGCGCCGTCTCCTTCGAGAGCGTTCCGTCCTTTGCCGTCGCCCTCGATCAGGATCTGGAGATTGAGGGCCTGGGAAGGGTGAGATTCGACATCGCCTATGGCGGCGCCTTTTATGCCCTGGTCGATACCGCTTCGCTCTGCCTCGACCTCGAGCATTCGCCACTCGCGCAACTCGTCGAGATCGCCGACCGCATCACAAGGGCTCTTTCGGCCGAGCTGAAGCTCGAGCATCCCGACGATCCCGATCTGGCCTTCCTGTATGGTACGATCCTGACCGACGGCGGGGACGGCCGCGACCGGCCGAGCCGGAATCTCTGCGTCTTCGCTGACCGCGAGGTGGACCGCAGCCCCACCGGCAGCGGGGTATCGGCTCGCATGGCAGTGCAGGTCGCACGCGGTCAGGTCGGGCTCGGCGAGACACGCCGCTTCGAGAGCCTGACTGGCGCGGTGTTTTCCGCAAAGGCCACTTTTGCCGAGAGGGCAGGGTGGTTCGACGCCGTTCGTATCGAGGTCGGCGGCCACGCCTATTACTCCGGTCGTTCCCGCTTTTCGGTCGAGGCCGGCGATCCGCTCGGCTCCGGTTTTCTGCTGCGGTAAAGGCAGGCGGTCAGCCTTTCCCAAGGGAAAAGAAAAAGCCCGCCGGAAAACCGGCGGGCAAGCTGTACTGGAGGGGTGGTCTGAGAAATCAGTGGCGGGAGAGCCAGTCGTCGATGTCCCGCTCTGCAGCGTCCTGCGCCTGTCCATAGCGCTCCTGCAGACGGCCTGCGAGTTCCTTGCGGTTACCTCTGATCACGTCAAGGTCGTCGTTGGTGAGCTTGCCCCACTGCTGCTGCACCTTGCCCTTGAACTGCTCCCAATTGCCTTCCACCTGGTTCCAATTCATCGCGCATCTCCTGGGTTGTTCTCATCCGACGGCGTCGCCGCCGGTCGTGTAGGGAACGCCAGAACAAGGCTTCGGTTCCCCGGCAGTGCCGAAAGAAAGAGGTTGATCCCTTGGGCTCGCGTCGCATGTGCCGATGCGGCTGAGGCTAAGGTACGTCGGGCAGCCTAAGCGACACAAGTGCCTGTCGTTTCGCTCAGACCGGCGCCTTTGCAATGGCGGCTTCGTAGGCCGACTGCAGCCTGGAGAAGACCGACTCCCTGGGCGCCGGCGCCCCCAGGTGGAGGTGCCGCAGTTCCTCCATGAACTCGGACCACAGCTTCGGGCCTCCGTCCTCAAGGATTTTCGCGCGTACGGAGAGCTCTTTCGACGCGGGTGTGTGACGCAGGCCCCAACCGCCCATGTGGGCCAGCAAGGGCACCAGATCGATGGATGCTTCGGTCAGGCTGTAAATGACCTTCTGCTTGTGGCTGGGATCGTCGCGACGGGATACCAATCCGGCTTTCTCCAGGCGCTTCAGCCGGTTGGCTAGAATGTTCGAGGCTATCCGCTCCTCCGAACGGGTCAGCAACTCGCGGAAGTGACGGCGGTTGCCGAACATCAGGTCGCGGATAACGATCAGGCTCCAGCGATCCCCCAGCGCCTCGAGAGTCAGATTGATCGGGCAGCCCGAACGTGGGGCGTTCATGCGCACTCCAAAAACCAATTGCGATATAAAACCAGTCGATCTAGCTTACAACCGATTGTATAATGCAATCACAAGCGCGCGAATGTGCAATGTGAGGAGAGGAAGTGGGTATGGCCAAGCTCGTGTTCGGAATGAACCAGTCCCTGGACGGCTACGTCGATCACATGGCGTTCGGGCCAAGCCCCACGCTGTTCCGCCACTTCATCGAGGAGGCTGAGGGACAGGCGGGCAGTCTGTATGGTCGCCGAATCTATGAGATCATGAGCTACTGGGACGAGGATCATCCTGAATGGGGTGCAGAGGAACACGCCTTCGCGGCGGCGTGGCGGAAGCAGCCGAAATGGGTCGTGTCGCGCTCGTTGAAGTCGGTCGGCCCCAACGCCCGTCTTGTCGAGGGGGATCTCGAGGGCGCGATCCGCAAGCTGAAGGCCGAGCGCGACGGGGAGATCGAAGTTGCTGGCCCGGGCTTGGCGCAAAGCCTCACCGAACTTGGCCTGATCGACGAGTATCGGATCTACCTGCACCCCGTCGTGCTTGGTCACGGCAAGCCGTATTTCGCCGGACCCCGGCCGCCGCTCCGCCTTGTGACCCATGATCGGATTGGCGAGGATGTGATTAGGTTGACCTACGTTCCCGCTTAATCTCGTGACTCGCCAGATGGAAATCACCGCTGACTGGCGGTTAGCAGACGGCCCTAATCCGCAGTTTAAGGAACGACCGCTCTTACGCGTTCTGGTCCAGAAGCTGGCGGTCCGGATTCCACCCATCTGAGACGTTCGTCGCGAAGAGCAGTTTGACTCCTGCCGCCCAAAAGAAAAAGCCCCGCCGGATCGCTCCGGCGGGGCTTCGTCATTGCGTTGGCGGATCGGCTTAGTTGCCGCGGCCCTTGAGGGCGGCGCCCAGGATGTCGCCGAGCGAGGCGCCGGAGTCGGTCGAACCGTACTGTGCGACGGCCTCCTTCTCCTCGGCGATCTCGAGCGCCTTGATCGAGACCTGCACCTTGCGCGCCTTCTTGTCGTAGGCGATCACGCGGGCATCGAGCTTCTGGCCGACGGCGAAGCGCTCAGGACGCTGCTCGTCACGGTCGCGCGACAGGTCGGAGCGGCGGATGAAGCTCTCCAGGCCGCTTTCGACCAGGCGAACATCGAGGCCGCCGTCCTTGACGGCGAGGACTTCGCAGGTGACGACCGCGTTCTTGCGCAGATCGCCTGCAGCCTCGCCGGCGCTCGCCGCGCTGCGCTGCATCTGCTTGATGCCGAGCGAGATGCGCTCCTTGTCGACATCGACGTCGAGCACCTGCGCCTTCACCATCTGGCCGCGCTGGTACTCCTCGATGACCTGCTCGCCCGGACGCGTCCAGTCGAGGTCGGAGAGGTGGACCATGCCGTCGACATCGCCCTCGAGGCCGATGAACAGGCCGAACTCGGTCTTGTTCTTGACCTCGCCCTCGACTTCCGCACCGACCGGATGGTTGCGGGCGAAAGCCTGCCACGGGTTCTCGAGCGTCTGCTTGAGGCCGAGCGAGATGCGGCGCTTGGACGGATCGACCTCCAGCACCACCACGTCGACCTGCTGCGAGGTGGACAGGATCTTGCCGGGATGGACGTTCTTCTTGGTCCACGACATTTCCGAAACGTGGATGAGGCCCTCGATGCCCGGCTCCAGCTCCACGAAGGCGCCGTAGTCGGTGATGTTGGTGACCGTGCCGGTGATCTTCTTGCCGATAGGGAACTTGGTGCCGATGTCGTTCCAGGGATCGCTCTCGAGCTGCTTCATGCCGAGCGAGATGCGGTGGGTTTCCTGGTTGATGCGGATGATCTGCACCTTGACCGTCTGGCCGATGTTGAGGATCTCGGTCGGATGGTTGACACGACGCCACGCCATGTCGGTGACGTGCAGCAGGCCGTCGATGCCGCCGAGGTCGACGAACGCACCGTAGTCGGTGATGTTCTTGACCACGCCCTCGACCACCTGACCCTCTTCGAGGTTCTGGACGATCTCGGAACGCTGCTCGGCGCGGCTCTCCTCGAGCACGGTGCGGCGCGACACGACGATGTTGCCGCGGCGGCGATCCATCTTGAGGATCTCGAACGGCTGCGGCGTGTGCATCAGCGGGGTGACGTCGCGGATCGGCCGGATGTCGACCTGCGAACGCGGCAGGAAGGCCACGGCGCCGTCCAGATCGACGGTGAAGCCGCCCTTGACCTGGTTGAAGATGACGCCTTCGACGCGCTCGCCGCGGTTGAACTTCTCTTCGAGCTTGACCCAGCTCTCCTCACGGCGGGCCTTGTCGCGCGACAGCATGGCCTCGCCCAGCGCATTCTCGATGCGCTCGACATAGACTTCGACGCGGTCGCCGATGTTGAGCTGGCCGTCCTTGGCCTTGGCGCCGAATTCCTTCAGCGGGACGCGGCCCTCGACCTTCAGGCCGACGTCGATGATGGCCATGTCCTTTTCGATGGCCGTAACGATGCCGCGAACGACCTGTCCCTCGCCCGAATGTCCGTCCGTGAAGGACTCTTCGAGCATGGACGCGAAATCGTCGCGGGTTGGATTGGATTGGGACATTGTTTCTCCTGGAAGCTCCGTGTCCGGAGCAGCGCCTCGGGTTCGTGTTGCAAATACCTGCCGACAGTCCGGGCGGAAGCCCTGGTGCCGCTTGATCGCGGCGATCGGCGCAAGAGAATGCGGGCAGGCGGGTTTACGGGCTATCGGTCTTGGCGACCCGGACAAAAGGTCCGCAACGCGGAAAATCCGGAGCGCCTGGCCTAGGCCTGTTTTCGCTTGGCAAGGGCATCGTCCACGATGGCCCTAGCCGCCTGAAACGCGGCTTCTATAGACATTTCCGAGGTGTCGAGCAAGTGCGCGTCGGTGGCGGGCCGCAGCGGTGAGTCGGCGCGGCCCATGTCGCGCTCGTCGCGCCGCCGGATGTCGTCGAGGATCTCGTCCAACTCGGCGTGGCCGCCGCGGCTCTCGATGTCGCGCAACCTTCGCCCGGCCCGCACCTCGGCGCTCGCCGTGACGAACAGCTTCACCTCCGCGTCCGGGCAGACGACCGTGCCGATGTCGCGCCCGTCGATCACCGCGCCGCCTTCCTGCGCGGCAAAGGCGCGCTGCTTGTCGACCAGCACGCGCCTGACCTCCGGTATCACCGCCACCTTCGACGCGGCGTCGGCGACCGCGTGGGCGGACAGCGCGTGCTTGTCGAGCGCGGTGAGATCCACCTGACCCGCTGCGTCGACGGCATGCTCGGCGTCATCCAGCGGCCAGCCGCGCCGCAGCATCTCATGTGCAACGGCACGATAGGTCAGGCCGGTGTCGAGGTGGGCGAGGTGAAAGTAGTCGGCCAGGCGGCGTGCGAGTGTGCCCTTGCCGGAGGCGGCAGGTCCGTCGATGGCGATGAGGAGGGGTAGCGGCATGTTGCTGCTTGAACAGGAGAAAGGCGTTTCGCGCAACCCTCGACGAACGCTTGCGCGCGGCACGCCCGTCGATCGCTCGAGCAACTTCCTTGGTCAGTCGATCTCCGCCCCCAACTCCGCCATCAGCCCCATGAACTCGGGGAAACTCGTGGCGATCATCGACTGGTCGTCCACCGTCACCGGCTTCTCAGCCGCGAAGCCCATGACCAAAAAACTCATCGCGATGCGGTGGTCGAGGTGCGTTGCAACGGTCCCACCGCCGAGGCCTTTGCCATCGGGCCGGCCGCGGACGGAGAGCCAGTCGTGTCCCTCGGAGCAGTCGACGCCGTTCGTCTCCAGGCCGCGCGCCACGGCGGCCAGCCTGTCGCTCTCCTTGACCCGCAACTCGTCGAGCCCCTGCATCAGGGTCTCGCCCTCGGCGAAAGCCGCCGCGACGGCCAGCACGGGGTACTCGTCGATCATCGACGGGGCGCGTTCGGCCGGCACGGTGACGCCTTTCAGCTCGGAGGAGCGCACGCGAAGGTCGGCCACGTCCTCGCCGCCGGCATTGCGCTGGTTGAGGAGTTCGATCTCGGCGCCCATCTCCAGAAGGGTCGTGATCAGCCCGGTGCGGGTCGGGTTCATCAGGACGTTCTCGATGAGAATGTCCGAGCCAGGCACGAGAAGCGCCGCGACCAGCGGGAAGGCGGCGGAGGAGGGGTCGCCCGGAACGGCGATGGTCTGCCCCGACAATTTTCCCTGGCCCTCGATGCGGATGTGGCGCACGCCGTCCGCATCCGTCTCCACCTCGAGATTGGCCCCAAAACCCTGAAGCATCTTTTCGGTGTGGTCGCGCGTTATGACCGCCTCGATAACCGTCGTCACGCCCGGCGTGTTGAGGCCGGCGAGCAGCACGGCCGACTTCACCTGCGCCGAGGCCATCGGTACACGATAGGTGATCGGCGCGGCCTGCCGCGGGCCCCTCAGCGTCAGCGGCATCCGGTCCCCGGGCGCGGACTTCAGTACCTGCACACCCATCTCCCGCAGCGGATCGAGCACCCGTGCCATCGGCCGCTTCGAGAGCGATGCGTCGCCGATGAAGGTCGTCTCCATGTCGTAGGTGCCGACGAGGCCCATCGTCAGGCGCGAGCCAGTCCCTGCATTGCCGAAGTCGAGCGGCGCGCGCGGCTCCAGCAGGCAGCCATTGCCGGTGCCCTGGATGATCCATTCGTCGCCGTGCTTCTCGATGCGTGCACCCATAGCCTTCATGGCCTCGCCCGTGCGCAGCACGTCCTCGCCTTCCAGCAGGCCGGTGATGCGGGTCTCGCCGGAAGCAAGGCCGCCGAACATGAAGGAGCGGTGGGAGATCGACTTGTCGCCCGGCATGCGCGCCGTGCCCTTGAGTGCGGACGAGCGCTTCGCCGTCGCCGGTCTCGCGATTTCTTGATGGGACATTCCTGCAAGCCTCGTTGCCCGGACCGCCGGATGCCCGGCGCATTGCTGACTTTTGCGCGGCCTCCTATCACGCCTATCGAGACCGGTCATCCCTTCAGCGGCAGCGGGTCTGCGACCATATTTCCAAAGGCCCGAATCGGCCTATTTCGCTTTGACAACTGCGGTAAACTGCCGTTAAGGGGACCGTTCTTTCAGGACGAGGCTAAGACGTGGCAAAAGAGGAACTCGGTACCAAGCGGATCGACCCGGAAACGGGCCGCAAATTCTACGACCTCAACAAGGACCCGATCGTCTCGCCGTATACGGGCAAGTCGTATCCCCGCTCCTATTTCGAGACCAACTCCAAGTCGATGGACGAAGAGGAGCACGACGAGCACGAGCACGAGACCGACGACGAGGCTCCGGACGTGGTTTCGCTCGAGGATGCGGATGAGGAGACGAAGGGCGGCGGCGACGATCTGCCGGACCTCGGCGACGACGACGTGGATCTCGGCGACGACGAAGAGGATGTCTTCCTTGAGGACGAGGAAGAGGACGGAGACGACGTTTCCGGCATCATCGGCGTCGGTGAGGACGACGAAGGATGACTTTCGCGGCCGCGTCGAAGCAGCTGTGAGAATTGCCTCACGAGAGGCTTGATCTTGTGAAGAGGCGGCGCTAGAAGCCGCCTCACAGCGACGGTCCTTCGGGGTCGTCTGCATCGCCCGCCAGGGCGCCGGCTTCCGCCGGTGATGGGGCCATAGCTCAGCTGGGAGAGCGCCTGCATGGCATGCAGGAGGTCAGCGGTTCGATCCCGCTTGGCTCCACCAAAACCGGATCGTGTCCGTGAAATTGTGTTAAGGCCTTGAAAGGCCAGTCGGTCTCTGCGGTTGGAAACCAAACACTTGGGGCACTCGACGCGCGCGTTTCTCTTATTGAGTTTCTGGCGTAGTTTGAGGTGAAACTCGGTATCGCGTGCAAAGCGCCTGAGATCGTCGAAAAATCACGACGTAACTCTTATCGGGACGGTCCATCCAGGTGTAGCGCGACCATGCCTGGCCGCTTCAGAAGCGGGCTTCCTGTGAGCCGAGGCCGTGGGCCTTCTCGTACCTGCCTAGGGATGGAGACGCGACCGTAAATCACACCTGGATCAGGGTCGAATCACTCGGCCATCGATCATCGTCTCTACACGAGGCCTCATTTCGAGGCATTTCAGGTGCCGACTGCCTCGACGTAACAAGCTGCGCCGAGTCGAACTGGGAGGTGCGATCGAACAAATCCTTCGGCGATTTGTCAGACAACCTCCTCCCGCGACCCAAAGGATCGTGTTCCCCGATACAGAACAAAACAAAGAGCAGGAGCAGATCGCGCAGCTATCTGGACTAACTGACAATGCCCCAGACAAATCGGCTGCAAACCAGGAGCAGGAACACGCCAAAGGCTGTTTCGAGCATCCGGCGGGACAGCGAATGTGCGAGCGAAACGCCGAGGCGCGTCGTCAGCAGCGATGTCGGGATCGTCAGTGCAAAGGTGGCGAGCGAGACGAATCCGATCGCGTCGGGCGGCAGGTCCGGCCGGCCCGCGCCGGCGAGCATATAGCCGATCGTGCCGGGGATCGCGATAAGGACGCCCACGCCCGCCGCTGTGGAAACCGCGCGGTGGATCGGCACGCCATGCAGCGTCATGGCGAGGTTCGACACCGCCCCGCCGCCGATGCCCATCAGCGAAGAGACGAGGCCGATCAGGGCGCCATAGATGCTCAGCACGCCGCGCTCCGGCAACTCGTCGCGCAGCCGCCACCCCTTGCCGCCTGTCAGCAGCTTGACGGCGTTCAAGCCCGCGACGCCGATGAAGACCGCCTGGAACACCGCCGGATCGGCATAGCGCGCGATCGCGGCACCCACCAGAACGCCGATCAGGACCGGCACCGCCCAGATGCGCAGTAGCGCCATATCGACCGCGCCCTTTAGATAATGCCCGCGCGCCGAACTGATCGAGGTGGGCACGATGACGGCGAGCGAGGTGCCGACGGCAAGCGGCATCGCGACCTCCGGCTTGTAGCCCAGAACGCCGAAGATCTCGTAGAAGATCGGTACCGAGATGGCGCCCCCGCCAACGCCAAACAGGCCCGCGAGGAAGCCGATCGCCGCACCGGCGACCGCGAGGGCGGTGATAAGTGCGGAGAGGGTGGAGGGGTCGGACAGGATTTCCAAGGCGCTAATTCACGATGCAGTCGGGTTGGATCACGATATCGTCCGCAAACCGCTTTCCATGTTTCGGCTTCATGCCTTGGAGAGCAGCATGCGCGTAAGGCTTGCGCCATCAAAACGGCCGAGACTTTGAGCCAGCGCGCGTTCGTAGCTCGCTTTTGCGGCTTCCGACAGAGGCAGCGTCTCCACGCCCGCGGCCGCGAAGCGCAGCGCCAGATCAAGGTCCTTGGCCAGCCCCGCAATGTCGAAGGTGCCCGGCTGGTCCTTGCCGTCCAGCGTATCCACCACGACCTGCGCGCGGTTTTTCAGCACGGTCGGCCCGGCCGAGCTGTCGGCGATCAGGCTGATGGCGGTCTCGGCCGGAATGCCCGCGCCCTTGAGCAGCGCCATCGCCTCGGCGAGCGTCTGCCAGTAGATGGCAAGTGGCAGGTTGATGGCGAGCTTCATCTGCGCGCCAGTCCCCACGGGGCCGAGATGCTCGACGCGGCGGCAGAGTTTTTCGAGGATCGGTTTGGCCCGTTCGAAGGCGGCCTCGGTGCCGCCCGCCATGCCGAGAAGCTGACCCTTCAGCGCCGGCGCGACCGTGCCGCCTACGGGGCAGTCGACGAAATCGGCGCCGGCCGCCGTGACTTTTGCTCCGATGGCGCGGCTTTCCTCCGGCAGAAGGGTGGACATGTCTACGACGAGCCGACCAGTGATGCCCGCGGCGACCAGCCCGTCCACGACGGCGTGAACCGCGGCAGCGTCGGTGAGAGAAATCAGGATCACGTCGCAGGCCGCAAGGGCCGCGAGGTCCGGCGCGACGCGCGCGCCCGCTTCGGCTGCCTGCCCGGTGTGCTCTTGCGTGCGGTTCCACACGGTGACTGCATGGCCGGTCTCGAGGAGGCGGCGTGCGAAGGCCGAGCCCATCCGGCCGGTGCCGGCAATGCCAATCATGCTCATGGCTCCTCTCCCTCTGTCAGTCCCAGGATCTGCAAGGTCGTCTCGCCGGCGCGCAGGCACTCCATCATGCGCGCCTCCTTGGCGGAGCGGGCCTCGCCTGCGGCAAGGGCTTCCTCGGCGTCGGCCGCCGGCACGACGATGACCGCATCGGCATCAGCCACAATCAAGTCGCCGCGGTCGATGCGCACGCCGCCGAGCGTGATCGGCCCGCCGATCTCGCCCTGGTCCAGCTTCGTCGTGCCGCGGATGTTGAGGCCGCGCGCGAAGACGGGAAAGCCCATCTCGATCAGTCGCGCGCTGTCGCGCACGGAGCCGTCGGTCACCAGTCCCGCGATGCCGCGAAGCTGGCAGGCGAGCGCCATGATCTCGCCGAAGGGGCCGCTCTCGGTGCTGCCCCCGTAATCGACGACGAGAACGTCACCGGGCTCAGCCGCGGCGATCGCCCTGTGCAGCGCGAGATTGTCGCCCGGCCGGCAGCGCACGGTGAGCGCCGGGCCCGCCGCCGCCATTGCTGGCGCAAGCGGGCGGAAGGGCAGCGCGACGATGCGGGCCGACGGTGCGGCCTCCCCGATCGTCGCGGTCCCCAGCGCGGCTAGGCGGGCGGCAAGGCTCACGCCGCGGCGCCTCCGATGCGCACCTGCATCGGCGCAAGGCCGTCGACCGAGCACTCGAGCACGTCCCCGCTTACCACCGCGCCGACGCCCGCGGGCGTGCCGGTCATAATGATGTCGCCGGGCATCAGCCGGTACTGCTCGGAGAGCTTCGAGATGATCTCATCGATTTTCCAGATCAGCAGGGAGATGTCGGCGTCCTGGCGCACCTCGCCATTGACCTTCAGCCGGACATGGCCGGTCTCGAGCAGGCCGCTGTCCTCCACGCGCGTGATCGGCCCGACGGGCGCGGAATGGTCGAAGGATTTCGTGATCTCCCACGGCAGGCCCTTGGCGAGCCCAAGAGCCTGGTGGTCCCGCCGAGTCATGTCGAGGCCGACGGCATAGCCGAAGATGTGCTTCGCGGCGTCGGCTTCGGAGATGTTGTAGCCGCCCGACTTGAGCGCCACGACCAGTTCGCACTCGTAATGGAAGTTGTTCGTGAACACCGGATAGGGGATCTCGCCGCCGTTCTTCACGATTGCGTCCGCGGGCTTCTGGAAGATCACCGGCGGGTCGCGCTCGTCGGCATTCATCTCACGGATATGAGCGACGTAGTTCTTGCCGATGCAGTAGATGCGCCGGACCGGAAACTTATCGTCCGAACCAGTGATGTCGAGATGTGCCTGCGGCGGCGGTGAAACGGCGTAGGAAACCATCAATGTCCTCCCTGTAACGGGTTCTTATTCAATTTTCCGCTCGCGCGATCGCTGGTCCCGGCGAGTCAGGCCGGCGCACAATTTCCCGGATCGGCGGACGGATCAAGATATGAAACACGTTTTTGGCGCGTTTCATATATTCTTTTTGCAAACGAGCATAGATTGTATAGTCTGACCTCGTGGTGCCGGAGGCAATCTCGCTTTGCCGGCTCCACAGGACTGAGTGGGAGGAGAGGAAATGACGCTACTGAAGACCCAACTATCGCGCCGCAGCTTCGGCAAGCTCGCCGCCGGCAGCGTGGCCGCCGCCGCTATCGGCATGCCGACGATCGTACGTGCGCAGACCGCAATCACCTTTGCCGTGCCGAACCCGTCGGCCCTGACCTGGATGCCCTACTGGGTGGCCCTGGGCGAAGGCTATTTCGAAGAGGAAGGGCTGAAGCCCACACTCGAGGCCATCGACGGCTCGTCGGCCGTGTTGCAGGCCATGTCCGCCGGCCAGGCGCAGATCGGCGCACCCGGACCCGGCCCGGTGCTCGGCGCGCGCTCCCGCGGCGTCGACGTCAAGTTCATCTACAACCTCTATCCGAAGTCGGTCTTCGGCCTGCTGGTGAAGGACGACAGCGAGTTCAAGAAGCCTGAAGACCTCAAGGGCAAGGTGATCGGCGTCGGCACCGCCGACGGCGCCGAGGTGTCGTTCAGCCGCGCCATCTTCACCGATCTCGGCATGAAGGAAGGCACGGACTACACCTTCCTGCCGGTCGGCGACGGCGGCACCGCCGCGGTGGCGTTCTTGCGCGACGAGGTGGCCTGCTATGCGGGCGCGGTCTCCGACGCGGCGATCCTGGCCGCGCGCGGGCTGAAGCTGCGCGAGATCACGCCCGATGCCTATCTCGGCTTCTTCGGCAACGGCATCGCGATGCTGGAAAGCCAGATGGCGGCGACACCGGATCTCGCGCCGAAATTCGGCCGTGCGCTGGTTCGCGGCACGCGCTTTGCCAATGACGCTGCCAACAAGGACAAGGTGCTGGCCCACTGCGCGGCGGGCAACCCGCAGGAGGGCGAGGACAAGAATTTTGCCGCCTCGCTGCTGGAAGGCGTCATCTACCGCATGACCCCGACCGACGCCTTGAAGGACAAGGGTTACGGTTATCAGCCGCCGGAGCACTGGCAGGCGATCCACGACTCGGCCGTTGCGGCGGGAGCGCTCGAAAAGCCGCTGCCGGATCTCTCGGCCGTCTATACGAACGAGTTCGTGGACGGCTGGAACGCCTGACAATGCTGATGGAGCCCCGCCTAATCGAAGCCCAGTCGACCGCGCCCCCGGCGCGGCCGGTCTATGAGATCCAGCGGCTGTCGAAGACCTATGCCCGCAACAACCTGACTGCGCTGACGGACGTGAACCTGACGCTCCGCAAGGGCGAGTTCGTGTCCGTCATCGGCTCCTCGGGCTGCGGGAAGTCGACGCTGCTCAAGATCATGGCGGGGCTCCTGCCACCCTCGAGCGGCCGCGTGGTCCTCGAGGGCAAACCGGTGATGGGCACCAGGCCCGACATCGGCATGATGTTCCAGCATGCGACGCTGCTGCCGTGGAAGACGACGGTGGAAAACATCGTGCTGCCGATCGAGATCCGCGAGGGCCGGGCCGCCGCCAAGGCAGCGAAGGGCCGCGCGCTCGACCTCTTGCGCCTGGTCGGCCTCGGGGACTTCGGCAATGTCTATCCCAGCGAGCTTTCGGGCGGCATGGCGCAGCGCGCCGCGATCTGCCGCATGCTGATCGCCGATCCGGCCGTGCTGCTGCTCGACGAGCCGTTTTCCGCGCTCGACGAGCTCACCCGCGATTTCATGAACATGGAGTTGCAGCGCATCTGCCTGGAGCGCGAGGCGACCGCCTTCCTCGTAACGCACTCGCTCGCCGAGGCCGTGATCCTGTCCGACCGCATCCTCGTCATGAAGCCGCGTCCCGGCCGCGTGGTCGAGGAGGTGAAGATCGACCTGCCGCGGCCGCGCACGCTCGACATGATCAACACGCCCCGCTTCGGCGAGATCGTGGCATATATCCGTGACCTCTTGGGCCGGGAGGCTTTCGTATGACCGACGCACCGAGCACCGCAGGCCAGGACACCATCTGGGTCGAGCGCGACGCGCTGATCGACCGCATCCCGCGCTGGCTGGCCATGACGATCCTGTTCGTCGTCGTGGTCGCGATCTGGGACCTCGTCACGCGCATGGGCTGGGTCTCGCCCATCATCCTGCCGAGCCCGAAGGAGACGCTGGACGACCTCATTTTCGTCGGCCGCAACCTGATCACCGGCGACTACATGCTGACCGCGTTGTGGACCACGACAATCACCGTCCTCTACGGCTTCCTGATCGCGGCTGCGATCGGCTTCTCGCTCGGCGTCCTCGTCGGCGAGACGAAGTTCGGTGAACGCGCCGTCATGCCCTATCTCGTTGCGATCGACACGATGCCGAAGATTGCCTTCGCGCCCCTCTTCATCGCCTGGCTCGGCTTCGATATCTCGTCCAAAGTGGCGCTCGCCGCCTTCATCGCCACATTCGCGATCGTGGTGGCGACGGCTGCGGGCCTCTATGCGGCGAGCGAGAACGAACGGATGCTGTTCAAGTCGATGGGGGCCTCGCGCTGGCAGACGCTGATCCAGCTCAAGATGCCGACGGGCCTGCCCTATATCTTCACCGGCCTGAAGATCGCCTCGGTCGGCGTGATGGCCGGCGCGATCACCGGGGAGTTTCTGGGCGGGGGCAAGGGATTCGGCGCGCTAATCAGGCAATCGGCTAGCCAGATGAACACGCCGCGCGTCTTTGCGCTCATCCTCTATCTCAGCCTTCTCGGGCTGGCGCTCTATTTTACCATCGCCTGGATTCAGCGTAGATTCATCTTCTGGAACAAGTCCGAAAGGCCGGGGGCGATCGGCTAAGATGAGCGATCCCGCAAACGGCGCGGCGGAAGTCAGGAACCTGTCGGAACAGGCCTACGACAGGATCCGCCGCGATATCCTGCAGGGCGAGTTGTTCCCCGACGAGAAGCTGCAGATCGAGGCGGTCTCCGAGCGTTACGGGATCGGCGCCGTGCCGGTGCGGGAGGCGCTGAACCGGCTCTCCTCCGAGGGCCTCGTCGAGCGCAAGAGCCATCGCGGCTTCTTCGTCGCGGCCATTTCGATGGCCGATCTCGAGGAACTGGTGAAGACACGCATCTGGCTCGAGACCCGCGCGCTCACCGAATCCATGCGCAATGCGGACGAGGCCTGGGAGGAGGCGCTCGTCGTCAGCTATCACCGGCTAGCGCGCACGCATCGCCGGCTGCCCGTGGAGGCCGGGCGCGAGCTTTCAGAAGAGTGGGAGGTCCGGCACAAGGAGTTCCACATGCTGCTGCTCGACCGCTGCGGGTCGAACTGGCTGCTCGGCTTCTGCTCGACGCTGATGGACCAGGCGGTGCGCTATCGAAATCTCTCCATGAACAGCAATCCGAGCCGGCAGCGGCGCGAAGGCGCGGCGGCCGAGCACCAGGCGATCCTCGACGTCGTGCTGGAACGCGATGTCGAGCGCGCCTGCCAATTGCTCACCGAGCATTACGAGACCACCCTGGAAGGGCTGCGGCAGGTCATCCCCGATCATTCCGAGACACAGCCTGCGCGCCCGCGCGCCCGGGCGGGCTCTGCCCGTTAGAGGGACGAAACGATCAGTTCGAGAATGTCCGCGTTTCCCGCGACGTGAAGTCCTGAGTCAGTCCTCTTGGAACGGCGCGGGCATGATGGGCGAGCGGGGCCGCTCTGCGCCCGATCGGCCAAAGAAACAAACATTGCCTCCGCCCCGGAAGCAGACATCGCAGGTGACAATGCTGGAGGTCGTGGTCGCGCGCCAAAAGCCGACGATCCTGAGCGCGACTTGAAATGGCAATTGCGTCCCATCGGCAACCTTCTGAGGGATTGCCGACGGGAGTGTGTATCCTAGAGGATTGACCTCAGCGCTCGCCGTCCATCTCCGCGAGCTTACGCACGCGGCGGCGGAAATCCTCGTCGGTCGAAAATTCCGCCTGCAGGTAGGCCGTCACGAGATCCTTGGCGAGCCAGGCTCCGACGATCTGCGCGCCGATGCACATGACATTGACGTCGTCGTGCTCGACGGACTGGTGGGCCGAATGCACGTCGTGGCAGACCGCGGCGCGGATGCCCTTCACCTTGTTCGCGGCGATCGACGCGCCGACGCCGGTGCCGCAGACCATGAGCCCGCGGTCGGCCTTGCCCTCGATGATCGACGAAGTGACCGTCTTCGCAATGTCCGGGAAGTCGACCGGATTGGGGTCGTAGGATCCCGCGTCATGCACCTCGTGCCCCAGCGACCTGATGTGGTCGATGATGGTCGCCTTGAGCGGGAAGCCGGCGTGGTCGGAACCGATGACGATGCGCATCTTGGAGGGTCTCCGGAAAATTACTGGGCGATCATTCGAGGCAGCCATAGCGTGAAATCCTTCGCGAAGGTGAGGATCGCAAGCGTGGTCAGCAACGGGATGTAGAAGGGGAGCAGCGACTTGAGAAGCTGCCGGATCGACACCTTGGCGATGTCCGACACGAGGAACAGAGATAGGCCCATCGGTGGCGTCAGCAGGCCGATCATCAGGTTGAAGATCGTCACGATGCCGAGTTGGACGGGGTCGACGCCCGCCAGCACCAGCGGCGGCGCGATGATCGGCACCAGGAGCAGCGTCGCCGTCGTGGAATCGAGGAACATGCCGGCGACGAAGAAGATGAGATTGGCGATGATCAGCAGCATCAGCGGGTCGCTCGAGAGGCTGAGGAGTGCTGCCGCGAAGGTCTGCGGCACCTGCTCCACCGCCAGGATCCAACCGAATAGAGCGGCCGCCGCGACGATGATGAGGATCGCCGACGAACTGCGCGCCGTCAGCACCGCCGAGTTCCACAGGTGCTCGAGGGTGAGTTCGCGGTAGAACACCGCGCTGATGACGATCACATACATCGCCGTCATTGCCGCAGCTTCCGTCGGCGTGAAGGCGCCGTAGGTCATGCCGGCGATCATCAACACGGGCGCGATGATGGCCGGCAGCGCCGGCAGGAAGTCGCGCACGACCTCCCACGGCGTCGGCCAGCGCTCGGCGCGGGGATGCTTGTGACGGGTCGCCACGATCAGCACCGTCACCATCAGCAGCACCGTGCAGACCAGTGCCGGCATGATGCCCGCGATCAGCAGTTGAACGATCGAGACGCTGGTGACCGAACCGTAGACGATCAGCGGAATCGATGGCGGGAAGATTGGCCCGAGCGTGGCCGAGGCGGCCGTGACGGCGCCCGCGAAGGACGCATCAAAGCCGCGCTTCTTCATGGCGTCGATCTCGATGCGGCCGAGCCCGCCAATGTCGGCGAGCGCGGCGCCAGACATTCCGGAGAAGACGAGGCTGCCGAAGACGTTCACCTGCGCCAGACCGCCGGGGACGCGGCCGACCAGCGTGTAGGCGAAACGGAAGATGCGGTCGGTGATGCCGGACAGGTTCATCAGGTTGCCGACGAAGATGAACAGCGGCACCGCGACCAGCGGGAAGGAATCGAGCGCGTAGGTGATGCGCTGGGCAAGGAGGCCGAGGGGAAGTCCCTCGATCAGCACGTAGGCGATGGACGGCAGCAGGATGGCATAGACCACCGGGAAGCCGAGCATGAAGAGCGCCAGGAAGGCGATGACGACTGCGAAACCCATAAGTGTCAAACCGCGATGTTGGTGTCGGCCTGCGGCGGTTTGCGCAGGTGGAGAAGATGGATGAGCGCGGCGCCGGCGAAGCCGAACAGGGTCGCGCCGAGGAATATCCAGAACGGGATGCCGAGCGTCGGCGTCGCGTTGGTGAGGTTCTTCGAGATGTTCGTCGCGGTGACATAGGCGATGAAGCCGGTCGCGCCGATGGCCGTGATCGAAATCGTCCAGTTGACGATCCCGCGCAGTCGCTTCGGCATCGCCGCCTTGAACTCGCCCATGACGATGTTCTCGCCGTTCTCCACCACCAGCGGATAGGCGCAGAAGATCAGGCAGATCAGCAGGAAGCGCGTGAACTCCTCCGCCCCGATGAAGGGCAGCACGAACACGCCGCGCATGATGACCTGAGCCGTGGGCACAAGCACGAGGCCCGCCATGACGATGACGACGAATGCCGTGAGAATGCGTTCCGGGACGCGCATCCCGTTCTCCCTGCCGGTCGCGCGGCACGCAAGGTGCAGCGGACGATTGATTTGGTGGGCGGCCGGGGCAACAAGGCCCCGGCTTGTCGAGACTTACTTCACTGCCTGGATCTGCTCGATCAGCGGCGTGAAGTTCGGGAAGTCCTGGGCGATCTGGGCGCCGACCTTTTCGCGGAACGCAGCGACGTCCAGCCCGTCAGCCTCGGTGATGACGGTCATACCGCGGCCCTTGAGCTCCTCGACGAGCTTGGCTTCGCCTTCCTGCGCCATCTGCAGCGACTTCTTCGCTTCGTCGTCCAGCACCTTGGTGATCGCCGATCGCTGCTCCTCGGCAAGCCCCTGCCAGATCTCCTCGTTGACGAAGACCGCGAGCACGGCGCGCATGTGGCCCGTCATCGAGATGTGCGACTGCACCTCATTGAGGTTATTGGAGGCGATCATCGTGAGCGGGTTCTCCTGGCCGACGACCACGCCGGTCATCAGCGCGGTCGGCAACTCGGCGACCTCAACCGGGGTCGGGATCGCACCGAAGCCCTTGACCATCGAGACCCAGAGCTCGAGCGGCACGGCGCGGAACGGCTTGCCGGCGAGATCGGCCGGCGACTTCACCGGGAAGTTGGACGAGATCTGCCGGTCGCCGCGATAGATGCGACCGATGATGCGCACGCCCTGCGCGACCAGCTTCTCGTTGATCGCCTGCAGCGCCGGCGAAGTCGCCGGATCGGTCGCCTTCAAGGCATGCTCGCCGTCACGATAGATGAAGGGCGCGTTGAACACCGCCACTTCGGGCACGAGGCGCGCGAGCGAGGCGAAGTCGTGGTGGCCGATCGAAATGGAACCCATCTTGATGCCGTCGACCATTTCGGCGACGCCGCCGAGCTGGCTCGCCGGATAGACGGTCACCGTCACCTCGTTGTTGGTCGCGGCGGCGATGCCCTTGGCCGCCTCGGCGGCATAGATCGTCTGGATGTCGCCCTCCGCGCCCACATGCGCGTAGCGCAGGTCGGCGGAGAGGGCTGCGCCCGTCAAGGCGAGCGCGACGGTGGCGCCGGTCAGGGCGCGAATGATGGTCCTCTGCAGCATGTCGAAAATCCTCCCTTGCTTCATGCTTCGTGCTTAGGTCTGCGGCCTTCGGGCGAAGGCCGAGATCAGGCTGCGGCGGCGGAACTCGTCGCCGATGGTGAAATGGTCGCGGAGCTTGCGGTCGGCGGCATCCGCGTCGCGCTCGATGATCGACAGGAACACCTCTCGGTGCGCCTCGACGAGGTAGTCGACGATGCCGGGCTCCGAGACGGTGACCTCGCGACGCTGGACGTGGCTGCGGCGCAGCAGTTCGCTGATCGCACCGTACAGCGTGGTCAGCGCCTCGCTGTGGCCCGCCTCGACGATCGCCCGGTGGAAGGCGAAGTCCGCAGCACCGCCCTCGACCGGATCGTGGAGCGTGTCCATCAGCCGGGTGAGCTCCGATCCGATGCGCTTGAGGTCGCTCTCGGTGGCGCGCTCGCAGGCTAGCCTGATCGCCTGGCACTCGATGGCGATGCGAGCCTGCATCACATCGTCGAGGATGTCCGGCTGCTGGGCGAGGCTGAAGGTGAAGAAATCCGACAGAACGTTGATGTCGGCTTGGCGCACATAGGCACCTTTGCCATGGCGGATATCAAGGAAGCCGAGCATTGCGAGCGAGCGGAGTGCCTCGCGCAACAGCGGCCGCGAGACGCCAAGCTGGAGCGACAGTTCCCGCTCGCCGAGCAGGCGCTCGCCAGGCTGTAGCGAGCCGTCGAGCAGCGCGTCGCGGAAGAAGGCGAACACCTTCTCCGCGCCCGAAAGATCGTCGCCCTCGGCAAGCATGATGGACATCGGCCGGCACCCCTCCCAACTGGCCTTACAATGGTCAGACCACTGATTCCCGATCAGTCCTTCTTTGTCAAGCAGATCCACGCCTGAACGGAGCGCTTGCCGTGCGAAGCGTTACTCTCGTCTGCCCACTGTAGGTCGATCCGCGGTCTGGCCACCTCCCGCTACATGCGGGGCTAGCTGCGGATACCTTATGCTATCGACCGCATCGCTTCGTTCGATTCGATCCTCGCGGCGAGGAGTGATCGAGTGCTTACGGACGGAGAGCAAGGAGTGGGCGGTAGATTGATGGCAACACCGGCATCCAGCCCGCGAGACGCCCATTTGTCCGCATTTCGACTGATGAGATGAGGCGGCGATGACCGCTGTTTGCCTAGGGCAATCGATCTTTTTTGGCGCTGCAGTTGCGCCGATATCATCCCAAGCGATTCGGCAGTAGTCTGAGCCCTGAGCTAGACCCGCCGCGGGATTCGCGGACGCCCCGGCTCGCATTCCAAAGCGCTCCGCGGCCAGTTTCCCGTATCGGCAGCTGCCCGGTAGGTGGACTCCAGAAAGAGCAGCAGCGTTTGCTCGGGATCCTTGCTCTGGCGCACTGCCTCATACGGGAGGAGGAACTCACCAAGCGCAGCGTCGAACCAGGCCTCGCCAGGCTCGACCTTTCGTTCCGAGAACCCGCTGGGGGCTGGATAGGCATAGGAGTAGAACATCGCATCCTCCGCTCCCGAGCCTCCAGGCCAGAACCCGGCCGAGGACACTTCATGGCTGTATGCTTCCCGCGTAACGCTGTCGGGAAGGTTCGGCACACCGCCCGGATGCATCGGCGCCGGCCTGCCGGAGAAACGTGTCACCGCCAGGTCGAATGAACCCCAGAAGAGGTGGACCGGGGAAACCTTGCCAATGAAGCCTGTTCGGAACTGCTGGAACAGGCACGAGACATTGACCAGAGTTTTGTGGAAGCGGCGGACGGCATCCGCGTCGTAGGGCCGTTCCGCATTGTCATTTGCGAACGGGACCACGTCAGCGATTTCGTTCGGAACCCCATGGATAGCTGGCTGCCCGCCGATCGACCGAATTGCCTCTTTGGTCAGGCCGAAGAACTCGGCGACGCTCATGGGCCGCAAAGGAAACGTTGCCCGCGCACCTCCTCCCGCCTCGACCACCAGAGCGTGGTCGCAGAAGTCCAGACTGACGGTCACCAGCCCTCCTGGGTCCGGGACAGGCCCTGTGGTCAGGCCGCGTGGCGTAACGTAGAGCGTGGCGTGCCAGGAGTGGTTGACCCATGGCGTGTGCGCGAGGCGGTACTTGCCGATGATCTGAGACCACAAATGGAGGGACGCGCAGGTCTCACGCCATTCCGCGTAGGGGATTGAGGGCCAGCGATCCATCGCGAGCTGACTCTAGCACGTCATCCGCCTGGTTGCGACCCAAAGGCTCTCCGCTCCATCATTCGCGTTGCGTGCCCAGACAACACCCCGGCCGTGGATGCGGTCATACGGCTCCTCCGTGACGAATCGATCTCCGAGCCACTGCAACGGTTGATGCGCCCGCCCGAAGAGGCGAATGGCCGGCAACGCGGAGAAAGCGCTCCATGACACAGCAGATTCCACTGATCGACGCCAACCTGGCGCCGATGGGCGAGGAGGCGGACGGCTTCCTGGCCCGCTTATCTACCGCTGGTCGCCGTAGGGCTGTTTGAGTTGCCCAACGGAACGGGTGAGTTCGGAGAAGGACTGTACCCCACCTTCCGACTGGCCGAGGTTGGCCAGTTGCAGCAGGCGAATCGGGAAGCACACCGCGTCTACGTTGGAGGGCGAGAGATCCTCGTGGTTCCGCTCTTCACCCGTCATTGCCGCTTCCGCCCTGCGCAGGGCCGTGTCGATCTCGTCGGTGGTCAGGATTCCCTTTCGCACAAGCACATTGTTGATCGAGGCGATGGCCATCAGTAGGCCTTCGAGCTGCAGATTGGCGACGTGCATGGCTTTCTCCAGTGTGTGGAGGCATCAACGTTCAAGCGTCCGCTCTGTTGCAACCATGTTCGGCAGGCCGGGACGCTGGTGTTTCTCGATAACCGAGTTGCCGTTGTCTAAGAATGCGACCATCGCCGGCCTCTCGACAGCCGCAGTGCCGGACCCTAAGTTCCGCGCCGGCTGTCTGGTCCAGGCCCATCTTCGGTGGAGACACTCATGAGCGACCTTTCCGGTTTTCCCGTTGCTTCGCGCTGGACGGCCAGGCATCCGGATCGCCTGCAGCTTTATTCCTTTCCGACGCCGAACGGCGTGAAGATCTCGATCGCGCTCGAGGAGGTCGGCCTTCCCTATGAGGCGCATCTGGTCAACATCCTGAAGAACGAGAGCTGGACGCCGGAATTCCTGTCGCTCAATCCCAATGGGAAGATCCCGGCCATTCTGGATCCGGATGGACCAGGCGGCAAGCCGCTCGCGCTGTTCGAGTCCGGGGCGATCCTGCTCTATCTCGCAGACAAGACCGGCAAGCTCATGCCCGCCGATCCGGCCCGCCGTTATGAGACGATCCAGTGGGTGTTCTTCCAGATGGGCGGCATCGGACCGATGTTCGGCCAATTGGGCTTCTTCCACAAGTTCGCGGGACGCGACATTGCCGACAAGCGGCCGCTGGAGCGCTACCGCGACGAGAGCAAGCGCCTGCTCGGCGTCCTCGACAAGCGGCTGGAAGGCCGCGAGTGGATCATGGACGACGAGCACACCATCGCCGACGTGTCGATGCTGGGCTGGGTACGCGCGCTGAAAGTCTTCTACGATGCGACCGAACTCCTTGGCCTGGACGGCTTCAGGAATGTCATGCGCTGGCTCGATGCCGGCCTGGCGCGACCCGCTACGCAGCGCGGCTTGAACATCCCGCCGCGGCCCTGAGGCGGCAGCACTGGAAAGAGCTACGGCAGCCGCCTCTCCGAATCCGCTCAGTTGTGCCTCATCACGAGGTCTGCCGGGCGACGGCGCGCCAGCACCCGGTCGATATTGGGCATGTCGTTCGTATCGATCCAGGCCCTCGCATCGGCTTCCGATTTGCCGTGATCGTGCCACCTTTCCCGAAGCCGTTCATCAAGCGCCTCCCTCGGCGCGTCGATGAAGATCGAAAAATCGAACAGCGGTGCCAATCTGTTCCATGGCTCCTCGTCTAGGAGAAGGTAATTGCCTTCGACGAGGACGAACTTCACATCCTGGCCGATGATCGCCGCGCCGGCGCGCGAAAGCTCCACCGTGCGGTCGAAAACCGGGATGGCGATCTCCGCTTCATTGGCGCGGATCCGCTGCAGGAGTGCCTCGAAGCCATGGAAATCGAAGGTCTCGGGCGCTCCCTTGCGAGCCCGCAGCCCGCGGGCGTTGAGCACGACATCGTCGAAATGGAAGCCGTCCATCGACACCACCGTGGCACTGCCCTCGGGAAAGAGGTCGTAAAGGGCTTCCGCCAGAGTCGACTTCCCCGCTCCCGGCGGCCCGGCGAGCGCGACGACAAAGCGCCTCGCCTTGCCGGCCCGCTTGAAAATGGTGGCAGCCAGCGTCGCGATCTCCGACATGTCAACTCCTCCACTCCTCGCCATTGGGCGCGTGGCGCCCCCAAGCGGTCAGACTTCTGGAGCAGTCTAGCATCCCTAATGCCGATATGCAGGGCTCCTATTGCCTGATACGTATGGTGCCGTGGGCACAATGATCAGAGCGGAACCGTGATGATCGCACGGCTACGCAAGGCATTTCTGGCGCAATTGATCCCGCTCATCGTGGGCTTTGTGGTGCTTGCGGCCATTGTGGTTGGCCTGACCGGCCTGATCGAGGCGCAGCGGCACGATAATGAGCGGATCCGGCTGGCGTTCGAATTCCAGCGCCAGGTCATCACTCTGCAAAGCCTTATCCAGGATGCCGAAACGAGCCAGCGCGGCTATCTGCTGACCGGAGAAGGGTCCTATCTCGATCTCTACCGCGCCGCCCGCAACGCCTTGCCCAAGGCGCTGGAGGAGGTACGAGCCGCTGCCGCCGGCAACGCCGGGCGTCGTGCCCAGGTCGATGCCTTGTCTGCCGCGATATCCGACAAGCTTGGCGAGATCGCTGAATCGATTTCCCTCTACGACCAGAACAACGCCTCGTCCGCAATCGCACTCGTCCGCAGCAACCAGGGCAAGCTGCTGATGGACCGGATACGCACCATCATCATCGATATACGGAGGGACGAAAGCGCCATTCTCCAGCAGAGGCTGGCGAACAGCGAACGAATGAATGAGTGGATGCGACTATACTCTGTGGTGGCCGCGCTGGCTGTTCTTTCGCTCGGGGTGTTCGGGGTGCTGAGCGCACGGCGGCGGCTCGAGGACGTCGCCGTCGTGCAGGATCAGCTGAGCCGCAACAACAAGGCGTTGCAGAAGGAGATCGCCACACGGGAGTTGGCCGAAGCGCAGGTCCGGCAGATGCAGAAGATGGAGGCGATCGGTCAACTGACCGGCGGCATCGCTCATGATTTCAACAACATGCTCGCGGTCATCATGAGCGCGCTCAACCTCATGCAGCGCAAGCTGAAGCGCGGCGAGAGCGACATCCAGCCGTTCGTCGACGCGGCTGTCGACGCCACCACGCGCGCGGCGAACCTCACCTCGCGACTGCTGGCCTTCTCGCGGCAGCAGCCGCTATCCCCGAAGGTCATCGACGCCAACCGGCTGGTGACCGGCATGTCCGAACTGCTCCGCCGCACGCTCGGCGAGCCCATCCAGATCGAAACGGTTCTCGCGGGCGGGCTATGGCTCACCTTCGTCGATGTCAGCCAGCTCGAGAATGCGCTGCTCAATCTCGCGGTCAACGGCCGCGACGCCATGCCGGAAGGCGGCAAGCTTACCATCGAGACCGCCAACTGCTGCCTCGACGAGCGCTATGCCGAAGAGCACATGGATGTGCCGGCGGGGCAGTATGTGCTGATCGCGATCAGTGACACCGGCACCGGCATGGCCCCTGAGGTCGCCGAGAAGGCGGTCGAGCCTTTCTACACCACGAAAGGGGCCAAGGGTACCGGGCTCGGCCTCAGCCAGGTCTTCGGCTTCGTCAAGCAGAGCGGCGGGCATCTGAAGATCTATTCCGAACCTGGCCAGGGCACGGCCGTGAAGATCTACCTGCCGCGGTATTTTGGCGACGACCGCCCGATCCCGCAGAGCAGGCCCGCCCGCGGAGCCCATCCGCCGAGCGAACTGATCCTCGTGGTGGAAGACGATCGTCTCGTGCGCGCCGGCACTGTGGCATCCCTGCGGGAGCTAGGCTACCGGGTGCTGGAAGCCGAAGATGCGGACGACGCGCTGCGCCTTCTGGCGGAGTCCGGAGAGGTGGCGCTGCTGCTCACCGACCTGATCATGCCGGGGACCCATGGCCGCAAGCTCGCCAGTGTGGCACGGGAGCAGCGTCCGGAGTTGAAGGTGCTGTTCACCACAGGGTTCACAAGGAACGCCGTCGTGCATAACGGCGTGCTCGACCACGATGTGGATTTCATCCACAAGCCGTTTTCGATCGACCAACTCGCCGCCAAGATCAGGGAAGTGCTGGACCGCTAGCCGAACAGTCACTGTCAAATGCCCGCGCCGGTGATGCGAGCGTCGCAAGCGCGGCTGTTCCTGCATTGCGGCTGGTGCCCCATCTGGGTTAGCGTCCGCCGGCTGCTTCGCGAGGGGTATGGAGTGGCAAATCGCGGGATCGAGTCGAGGCGTGCATTCATGACGGCCGTTGTTGCGCCAATGCGGGCATTGGCGCTGCTGTTCCTTTTTCTGTCTTTGGCGGCCTGCTCCACGGTCCAGACGCTGGACGTAGGACCGCCTTCGGCGCCCCGCCTTTCCTCGACGAAATATGCGGCGATCGTGGTCGACGCGAACAGCGGCAGGGTTCTGCACGAAGCGGATTCCAACGCACCCCGCTATCCCGCGTCGCTGACCAAGATGATGACGCTCTACATGCTCTTCGAAGCGATGGAATTGGGCCGGGTCAGCGCATCCACCGAAATCCCGGTCTCCGCCTATGCCGCGAAACAGCCGCCGACCAAGATCGGCTTCAAGCCCGGTCAGTCCATCGACGTCGATTCCGCAATCCGCGCGCTCGTGACCAAGTCGGCCAACGACGTGGCCGTTGCGGTTGCCGAGTATCTCGGCGGGACGGAAGAACAGTTCGCCCAGGCCATGACCGCCAAGGCGCGGGCGATCGGCATGCGCGGCACGATCTTCCGCAATGCCTCCGGTTTGCCGGACGCCGGGCAGCAGACGACCGCGCGCGATATGGCGGTGCTCGGCATCGCGCTCCGGAAACGTTTCCCGGCCTATTTTCCCTATTTCTCCAGCCAGAACTTCGCCTTCCGAGGACGCACGATCCGCGGCCACAACGACCTGATCGGCCGTGTGACGGGCGTCGATGGTATCAAGACCGGCTATATCCGGGCGTCTGGCTTCAACATCGCCACGTCGGTGGCTCGTGACGGGAGAAAGCTCATTGTCGTGGTGATGGGCGGAGATTCGGCACGCCAGCGCAACGACCATGTCGAGGAATTGATCGAGCGCTATCTGCCCAAGGCCTTCCGGGCCGGCGTCTAGCGCGGGCGCCTCCAACCCGTCAGCAGGTCTCGCGCTCTCGCGACGGCGATTCAGTCGCGGTGGTACGCCTTGAAGGTGCTCCGGCCCCGCCCAATCTAGTTGGGGCAACAGGAGTCCGCCATGAAGTGCCCGATCGACAATACCGAGCTTGCCATGACCGAGCGCCAGGGCATCGAGATCGACTATTGCCCGAAGTGCCGGGGCGTGTGGCTGGATCGCGGTGAACTCGACAAGATTATCGAGCGTTCCGCCGAACAGGAGACCGCCAACCCCGTCCAGGAGACGCGCTATCGCGAGGAGCCGAAGTATCGGGAGGAGCCCAAATATCGCGAGGACCATTATCGCGACGATCGGGGATACCGACCGCACAAGAAGCGCAAGTCGCTGCTCGGCGAGATTTTTGATTTCGACTAGCGCGTGACCGCCGGTTCGATAGGATAGGGCTGCTGCTCGGAACATTCCCTCGCGACGGCACGTTCTGACGTGCTGGAGGTCAACCGATGGCGCCGCGCCCGTTCTGGAAAGGCTATCTGAAGCTCTCGCTGGTGACCTGCCCGGTCGCCATGATGCCGGCCACTTCCGAGAGCGAAAAAGTCCGCTTCCACACGCTCAACCGCAAGAGCGGCCACCGCGTGGTCAGCCAGTATGTCGATGCCGTAAGCGAAAAGCCTGTCGCCGAGGACGACGAGGTGAAGGGTTATGAGCGCGGCGAGGACGAATTCGTGCTCCTCGAGGACGATGAACTGGAAGCGGTCGCGCTGGAGAGCACCCGCACGATTGATATCGACATGTTCGTCGATGCCGATACGATCAGCTGGATCTGGCTGGACAAGGCCCACTACCTGACGCCGGACGATCCGGTCGGCGAGGAGGCATTCTCCGTCATTCGCGACGCGATGGAGGCGACGCACACGGTCGGCATCTCGCGATTGGTCATGTATCGGCGCGAGCGTGCTGTGATGCTGGAGCCGCGCGGCAAGGGGATTGTCGTCTGGACCCTGCGCTACGGGGATGAAGTCCGCAAGCCGGAGGATTATTTCGGTGGCATCGGCGAGACCAAGGCCGATCCCAAGCTCATGAAGCTGGCCACCACGCTGATCGAGGAGAGGATGAAGCCCTGGGACCCCCACATGGTCAGCGACCCGGTCCAGTCCAAGCTTCTCGAAATAATCGAAGCCAAGAAGAAGGGCCGCAAGCGCCCTGCAAAGGCGAAGGCCGAGAAGGAGCCTACGCCGACAAACGTGGTCAGCATCTTGGACGCGCTTCGCAAGAGCATCAGCGCTGAGAAGGGCAAGGGCAAGTAGGGTTGATGCCGCTGCGCCCCAACTCCGATTTGGGTGCAGGCGAACAGCCGGTAACGGCCGGCTTCACGCTGCCGCTCACCCTCGAGCCGATGGAGGCGAAGACGGCCGACAAGTTGCCGGAGGGCGGCTCGTGGCAGTACGAGCCCAAGTGGGACGGTTTCCGCTGCCTAGCATTCAAGGAGGCCGACCAGGTCGATCTCCGGGCGAAGTCCGGCAAGCCCCTGGGGCGCTACTTTCCGGAGTTGGTCGATGCATTGAGGGCGCTAGACGCGCTGCGCTTCGTCGTCGACGGCGAGATCGTCATCGCGATTGACGGAAAAGTCTCCTTCGACGCCCTGCAGATGCGGCTGCACCCGGCCGAGAGCCGGATCAGGAAGCTGGCTGCTGAAACGCCGGCTAACCTCATCCTGTTCGACATGCTCGTGGATCCGACGGGCACGAAGCTCCTGGACCGGCCGCTTGAGCAGAGGCGGGCGGCGCTGGAGTCCTTCGTCGCTTCAGCAGGCAGTCCATGGCTGGCGCTCTCGCCCGTGACCCGGGACGCCCGCGACGCGAACGCATGGCTCAGCCATGCCGGCCATGGCGCTACTGACGGCGTGGTGGCGAAACGGGTCGACCAGCCCTACCAGCCCGGCGAGCGCGCGATGGTCAAGGTGAAGCGCCTGCGCACTGCCGACTGCGTTGTCGGGGGCTTTCGCTACCTCGCCGGCGAGCGGCAGGTCGGATCGCTTCTCCTCGGCCTCTACGACAAGGAGGGGAAGCTCGATCACGTCGGCTTCACCTCCACCATCTCGAACGACGAGCGCGGCGAACTCACCCGCCGGCTCGAGGCGCTGCGTGAGCCGCCCGGCTTCACCGGCAAGGCGCCGGGCGGCCCCAGCCGCTGGAGCACGGAGCGGAGCGGCGAATGGGAGCCGCTGCGGCCGGAGCTTGTCGTGGAAGTCCGCTTCGACCACGTCACCGGCGACCGCTTCCGGCACGGCACGAAGCTCCTGCGCTGGCGGCCTGACAAGGCGCCGCGGCAGTGCACGTTTGAGCAGATTTGTTGAAGCTGCGGCCGCCGCGCCCCGCCTATTTCATGCGCCGCTCTGCTGATCGACGGCTGGGCGCTGCCGAGGGCCGGGCGGCGGGATTCACCGGGAGAGACAATTGCGGCTCGGCCGCCTCCTCGGCCACGCTGAACCGGAAGTGGTCGCGTATGTGCCGGTTGAAGAAGCTGCCCTTCGAGAATGCGCGCCGGAACTCCTCATGGGTTTCTGGCGGAACATCCTCGTAGTCGTAGCGGCGGCGGGTCCTCACGAACCAGACGGACAGGCATCGCGTCTCCGGGTTGTATTTGAATCTGCTGATGAGGGCTGAGGGCATGCGGGCGAACTGCACGGTACGTCGTGTGATCATGCGGCTTTCCTTCGCCGCGGACCGAGATCCAGCGGCACGGCAGAGGCGCGAAAATCCTGCCAGGGATCGGAGGGGAGGGATGCGAGCCGGTTCGGCGTGTTCTCGACCGTGAAATAGGCAGGGCCGATCACCGGGCTCAGTTCTTCCCATGCAAGCGGCATGGAAACGGCCGCACCGGCGCGCGCCCGGGTCGAGTAGGCTGCGACGGCGGTAGCGCCGCGCTGGTTGCGCAGATAGTCCACCAGGATCTTGCCGTGGCGCTTGGCCTTGGTGATAGTGGATACGTACTTCTCCGGGCTGTCGGCGGCCATCGAATCCGCGATCTGCTTGGTAAAGGCCTTGATTGCCGGCCATTGTGAGCTGGGCTTGACCGGCGCAACCACATGCAGGCCCTTGCCGCCGGACGTCTTCACGAAGGGATGCAGTCCTGCCTGGCGCAGCCGCTCTGCCGTTTCATGCGCGGCCTCGATGACGGTCTCCCATGGGACGTCTTCGCCGGGGTCGAGGTCCATGATGATCGTGTCCGGCCGCTCCCAATCCGAAACGGTCGAACCCCATGGATGGATCTCCAGGGTTGCCGCCTGGACCAGCCCAATCAGGCCGTCGAGGTCGTTGACGCTGATCAGCGGCTCGTCGGAGGCGTTCTTGGGATCCTTCACCAGCACGATGTGCTCGTTGAGGCCCTTCCAGGCGTGCTTCTGGAAGAATCTTTCGCCGTGGATGCCGCTCGGGCAGCGGACCAGCGCCAGAGCCCGGCCAACGACATAGGGCGCCATGTAGCGCCAGACCTCGGCGTAGTAGTCGGCCAGACCTTCCTTGGTGACGCCGTCCTCCGGCCAGTAGAGGCGATCGGGATGGGTGAGCTTGACGCTCCGCTTCGGCAGTTCCGCGGCCTTCTCGGTTTGCTTTGCCTCGCGCACGATTTCCTCCGCTGGCTTGTCCTCGCGCAAGCCTCGGAACGAGGCGTGGCGCAGGTGCCCGTCGGCGGTCCAGGCCCGGAACTCCACCTCGGCCACCAGTTCCGGCCTGACGAAGCGGACCTGGCGCGCTTCTTCCGAGGCGAGTCTTTCCGCAAACGGACTTTTCGGGATCACCATCGGATCCAGCCGCTTCCAGAGGTCCTCCGCCACTGCCGCCGTGAAACCCGTGCCGACCCGACCGACATGGTGCAGCTTGCCGTCCTCGTGGACGCCGAGCACCAGCGAGCCGATCGCCTTGTTCGAGGTGGTCGAAGGCACGTAGCCGGCGATCACGAACTCCTGCCTGGCCGAGCATTTCGACTTGACCCACGACTTGCCACGTCCCGGCCGGTAAGGCGAGCCGCGCAGCTTCGAAACGATGCCCTCCAGGCTCAGCCTGCAGGCGTGGCGCAGCACCAGATCGCCGTTCTCCTCGAAATGGCCGCTGTAGCGGACCAGCCCCCCTTCACCCTGAACGAGCGCTTCGAGCAGTTCCTTGCGCTTGATCAAGGGAAGCGCCGTGAGGTCGTAGCCGTCGAGATAAAGCAGGTCGAAGACGTAGAAGCGGAAGCGATCTGTGCGCCCTTCGCTGAGGTCGGCCTGCAGGGCGGAGAAGTCGGAGGCACCGGTCCCGGTCTCCACCACCAGTTCGCCATCGAGAAGGGCCGTCTGCACCGGCAGAGCGGCTAGCGCGTCGACCAGGGCCTTTCCGAACTTGGCCGTCCAGTCGAGGCCGCTACGGGTGACGAGCGTAACCTTGCCGTTGTCGATGCGGGCCTCGAGCCGGTAGCCGTCGAACTTTATTTCGTGCAGCCAGCGCTCGCCGGCGGGAGGCGACGATACGAGGCTGGCGAGCGTCGGCTGCAGGAAATCCGGCAGCGCCGCCTTCTTCGCTCCCTTGATTTTGGCCAGATCGGGAAGCTGAACCGCCTCTCCGTCCGGCTTCGGCGCGGGGGCCGTCTTGGCGGACACAGCCGGCGCAGCGGACTTCTTTTTCTTGATCCTGCCGGTCTTTGAGGACCAGCCGGGCTCCTCGCCCTCCACATCCTTGATCTCGCGGCCGGTCTGCACCGACTCCGGCCGCTCCTCGAGGATGTCGGGGTCCATTTCCGTCCGCGCGAACTCGTCGTCTCCCTTGATCAGCAGCCAGTTCTCGCGCTTCTCCCGCGGCCTGCCCGCCATGCGCACGAGATGCCAGCGGCCGTGAAGCTTCTCACCGCGCAACTCGAACTCGAGGTGGCCCTTGGCAAAGCCCTTCTTCGCGTCGTGCACGGGCGCCCAGGTGCCATTGTCCCAGACGATCACCGTGCCGCCGCCATATTCGCCCTTGGGGATCGTGCCTTCGAATGTGCCGTATTCCAGCGGATGGTCCTCGACATGGACGGCGAGGCGCTTGTCGCCGGGCACCAGGCTCGGGCCTTTAGTGACCGCCCAACTCTTCAGCACCCCGTCCATTTCGAGGCGCAGGTCGTAATGCAGCCGGGTCGCCGCATGCTTCTGGATGACGAAGCTGTTGCCCGCCTTGCTCGCCTTCTTTCCCCTAGGCTCCGGCGTGGCGGAAAAATCGCGCTTGCTGCGGTAGACCTCGAGCGCCATGGCTCAACTCGCCTTGCGCCGGGCCGGCGCGTGCCTGGGTTTTTCCTTGCCTGCGGAGCGCGCCTTGGCAGCCGTCTTGGCGGGCGCCTTCTTGGCGGCCGCGCCGGCGCTCTGGCGCAGCGCCTCCATGAGGTCGATGACCTTGGTGCTCTTGGGCGGCTTCGGCGCCTCGATCTTGCGGCCCTCGATCTTCGCCTTCACCAGTTCGGCAAGTGCTGCCTCGTAGCGGTCGTCGAACGAGGTCGGGTCGAACTCACCGCGCTTGGTGTCGATGATGTGCTCGGCGAGATCCAGCATCTCGCCCTTGATCTTCAGGTCGGGAATCTGGTCGAACGCCTCTTCGGCCGAGCGCACCTCGTAGTCGAAGTTGAGCGTATTGGCGAGCAGGCCCTTTCCATAGGGACGGATCAGGACGCTGCGCATGCGTCTGAACAGGACCGTCTGGGCGATCGCCGCGACGTTCTCCTTGCGCATGCCGTCCCGCAAGATCACATACGCCTCCTCCGCCATCTTGTCGGCCGGAGCGAGATAATAGGGCTTGTCGAAATAGGCCTTGTCGATGTCTGAGCAGGACAGGAAGGCAGAGACTGCGAGCGTCTTGTCGCTCTGCGGGACCGCCTCGGCGATCTCTTCCGGCTCGAGCACGATATAGTCGCCCGAACCCAGGTCGTAGCCCTTGACCTGGTCTTCCTTCTCGACCGCCTTTCCGGTCTCGCTGTCGACGAACTGCCTGTGTACGCGATGACCGGTAGCGCGATTGACGGTGTGGAAGGCGATGCGCTCGGAGGTCGACGCGGCCGTGTAGAGCGCCACGTGACAGGTGAGCTCTCCGACCTTCAGAAACCCTTTCCAGTTCGCCCTTGGCGCCAAGACAGCCTCGCTCTACCGATGCCCGCCGAACACGACACCGGCAATTCTAACGTGGCTGCGGCTCGCTTCGTTCCCCTACCGAAAGGCGGTCATCCGAATGAGCGACTTGGGAACAAAGCATCAATTGGGTAGTTATCGGCGACGCTTCAAAGAAGGACAACAAGGGAGAGCGTACGCGATGATGCTGTTTTCCGAGCCGGTCGAGGTCGTCAGTGCTTCCGAGATCCACGTCGTCTCCGACACCGACGAAGCTATCGACTGGCTACGTGACAAATGGCCCACTTTCCGCGGCCCACGGCACGCCGATGCCTTCGCCTCCATGATCATGGCCAGGCAGGGCAAGGAAACGCCGGATCTGGCGCGCGAAGCTTTCGTCGCCGCGGCGAAGGAGGCCGACATCCTCGTCCACACCTAATCCGAGGAGGGCATGGGGCCCCGCCAGCGCCATGCCACGCATCATTCGATGGCGGTTACTCGAGTATTCCCGCAACGAGACCGAGTTCCACGGCTTCCTCCGAAAACAGGTAGCAACTCTCGGTCGCACGCCTGTAGAGATCCTCTGCCGACAGCTTGCTGCCCTCGGCGAATTCGGCGAACCCCTGCAACTCCAGTTTCTCGGCCGTCTCCAGCATCGAGAGCTGTTCGCGCACGATCTGAATGCAGGCCTTGATCGGCCCGTTCAAAGCGATGCTGTCCTCCAGCCGCCGTTCGTGGATGAGCAGGACCGCATCCCTGGCCAGGAACCGGAAGCGTTTCGAGACTGCCGCCAGGATGGTGACGCCGGCGGAATAGACGACCGTCTTGCCCACGCAGTAGGCGTTGCGGCCGCTTCTTTCACGGAAAAGCTTAATCTCCAGGGCGATCCGCCGCGCTGCGTCCGCATCTCCGCCCCGAGTATTGAGCTCGATGACCAGATCCTGCTCTCCGTCGAGCACGGCGTTGATCTGATCGAGCGCATCAAGCACCGCCCTGTCGTCGATGGGCCCGTAGATGCGCACGTTCGGCCGAAATAGGAGTTCACTGTTCGCCAGCATTCAAAGCCCGTCCCGTTTCGTTGCTTAGGCCGGACCAACCGCCGCGTGATGATAACGTTCCCAATGCGCGCATTGAGAGCAGCGCTGCAGCGCTTCGTTGGCAGGCGCTATGCGGGTCATCAGTTGGTTCGGGCAGAAAAAGCGATGGCTCCGGCGGAGGGAGAATCCTGTTGGATCACACTGCCTTGAACGCCAGCACCGCGTTGGTCCCTCCGAAGGCGAAGCTGTTGCTGAGCGCCGCGCGCACCTTGCGCTCCCGCGCGACGTTCGGCGTCACGTTGAGGTCGCAGTCGGGATCGGGGGTCGTGTAGTTTGCAGTGGGCGGAACGATGCCCTCGCGCATCGCCATGATGCAGGCGATCATCTCGATGGCCCCGGCGGCTCCCATGCAGTGGCCATGCATCGACTTGGTCGACGAGACGGACAGCCGGTCGGCATGCGCGCCGAAGACCTGCCGGATGGCGAGCGTCTCCGTCAGGTCGTTGGCCTTGGTCCCGGTGCCGTGGGCATTGACGTAGTCGATATCTTCGGGCGCGAGCCCGGCATCGGCGAGGCAGGCGCGCATCGCCGCCACCGGCCCTTCCACGGTGGGTGAGACGATGTCCGACGCATCGCCCGACATGCCGGTTCCGGCAAGCTCGGCCAGTATAGGCGCGCCGCGTGCCTTGGCGTGTTCGTAGGTTTCGAGCACTGCCATTCCGGCGCCTTCGCCGATGACGAGTCCGTCGCGGTCGGCCGAGAAGGGGCGGCAGGTGTCGCGCGCGACCGCCCGCAGCGCTTCCCAGCCGCGCAGCACGCCAAAGACGATTGCGGCATCGGTGCCGCCGGCCACCATGACGTCGGCGCGGCCGAGGCGGATCTGGTCGGCGGCCACAGAGATCGCATGGTTGGAGGAGGCGCAGGCTGACGTCACACCAAAGACCGGGCCGCGGAGCCTGTAGGCCATGCTGATTTGGCCGGCCGGGGCTCCGGGCATGATCTTGGGGATCGAGAATATGCCGACGCGGGTGCGGCCGTCGTGATAGATTTGCCAGTAGGACTCGTCGCTGGTGGCGGCGCCATAGATGCCGGTTCCGATGACCGCGCCGGCCCGCGATTGCTGCGCCTCGGTGAGTTCCAGTCCGGCCGCCCTGATCGCCTCGCCCGCTGCTATGACGGCGAAGATCGAGAAGCGATCCATCGTCGCCAGTTGCTTGCGGTCTATGTCGTGCGGCGGCAGTTCCTTGATCTCGGCGCCGATCTTGATCTTGAGATCGTCCGCCCGAGCGTTGGTGATGGGCCCGATTGCCGAGCGGCCCTCCCGCATTCCTTGCCAGATGGCCGGCACGTCTGCACCGAGGCCGCAAAGACCGCCAAGGCCGGTGATGACGATCCTCTGACGCGCCATGTCAGCCGTTTTCGGCCGTGAGGCCGCGGACGGCATCCACGATGTCGCCGACGCTGCTGAGCTTACTCCACGCCTCGGCTGTGCTCATTTCGATTTCGATGCCATAGGCCTCTTCGATGTCGAAGATGATCTCTGTGAGTTCGAGAGAGTGGATGCCCAGATCAGTCAGTTCCGTATCCGGCGTGATCTCGCCGATTCCGGGATCGGCATGAGGCGTGATCTTGGCGATGATTTCCCGAGCAAGCTGGTCCATTGTACCTCCCACTCCAGGCGCCGCTTGCCGCAGACGCTCTTCTATCTCGCATCCAAAAAGGGTCCTAAGGACCGCAGTTCACAAGATAAACGCACGATAACTCTGGCAGGTATAGAAATCGTGCGCCCGCAACGCAACAACCGAAGTGTATTGGGGTGAACTGCACGCCACGGGACAAGGTTGCATTGAACTTACTGCGTGCCAATCGCCGAGGCGTGGGTAAGGGTCGACTTCCCTGATGGGACCGAGCCGGTTACGGGCAAGCCGATTGGTAGGGGAGGAAAGGATGCTCGAATTGCGTCCCAACTGCGAATGCTGCGACCGCGACCTATCGCCGGATTCTCCAGACGCCAGGATATGCACTTACGAGTGCACCTTCTGCAGCGACTGCGTCGACCGGGTGCTTGGAGGCGTGTGCCCGAACTGCGGCGGAAACTTCGTCGCGCGGCCGATCCGGCCAGCAGCGATGCTGGCAAAAAATCCCGCCGCCACCAAGCGCGTGTTGAAAGCCGAAGGCTGCCTTCCAGTAGCTCCTCGGGCAGCGTGAGCTTGATGGCCCTTTTCGGCGGGCGACGTGACCGCGACCTTACCTGAACTCGACCGGCACGCCGGGCTTGACGCGTCGCGACAGGTCGATGGCGTCCCAATTGGTAAGCCGAACGCAGCCGTGGCTCTGCGTCTTGCCGACTAGGGCAGGATTCGGCGTTCCGTGAATGCCGTAGGTTGGCTTGGAAAGATCGATCCAGACCAGCCCGACGGGGTTTTTGGGACCGGGTGGCAGTTCCAGCGGCTTGGTGTTGTGCCCCTGCTGGAAGTTCTTTTTCGGGTCGTAGCTGTAGGGCGGTTCTTTGGCGACGCCTTTGACCTTATAGGAACCAGATGGCGTCGGGGTCTCGGTGCTGCCGATGCTGGCGGGGTAGGCGGCCACCAGTTCGCCGCCTTCGCCGAAGGCTAGCACCCGCCCCGCCTTGCGCTCGACCGCGATGCGGGAAACCTTTGCTTCGGCTGGCCTTTCGACTGCCGCGATCGTAATTCTTGTCCCGGGCCTGGCGAAGTCGGCGTGAGGATTGAGCTCGGCGAGGAGATCTTCGTCCATGTGGAAGCGCGCCGCGAGCATCTCGCGTGGACCGCTGTAGCCGAGCCACTCCATTCGGGCCATTTCTCCATAGTCCTCAGGGACGTCGCGGACGTAGAGCTGGTTCTGGTCGGCCTCGGTGATCGTATAGGTCGTCAGCGCGGGGCCATTGTCGCGTTGAATGGCGGCCCAGAACTTCTCATCGATCTGACCATCCGCCTGCAGGTCGTTGAACTCTTCGAACGTGCCTACGGCTTCCTTCAAATTATCGCCTGGGACGCCGTCGATCACACCCGGCGAGAAGCGGGCCCGGTCGAGCAGCACCTGGACGCGGACGATGAAGGGATCGGGCCCATCCCCTTCCTTGTCCCACTCCGATGGGGTCGCAGTATTGACCGCCTGGGGCGTCAAGTCGGCGCCGCTGGCGTACGAGCACATCAAGATGACGGCTGAAAAGGCGATTGCGAGCTGCCGCATTCATGGCCTCCACAGTTATGCCGGCCACAGCAGGCGACTGACTACTAACAAGGATTTTCGGCGCAAAGTTCCAGGATGAGGGGGCTGAGACCGACCGGCGACCGTCTTTGGACTCGTGTTGCGACGCACGTGAGTTCGGGGTGTTCCCACCCGTCTCTGTCGCTCACCTGTTGGTGGGCGGCTTCGCAGCCGCGTAGATCAGAACCCCGTTCGCATTGTCGAACTCGACGGCGAGTATGTCCTTCACCAGAACCTGACGCGAGTCGAGGGCGTGATAGAGCATCGCGTTGCCCTCGATCTCGTTCCGCAACTGCTTGATCTCGCGCTTGTGCTCCTCGAGCTTGGATTCCACTTCGGGCGGCGGCCCGCCTTCCATTCGGCTCGAATCCGTCAGGAACACGATCTCGACCTTGTCGAGCTTCGATACCTTTCGCACGGTCGTGGTGCTTTCGGCCGTCTTCTCGATCGCAGAGATCACCTTCTGCGGCTCGGCGGCGGCGCGGGCCTGCTCTTCGTGCACTTGCGAGCCGACGATGGCATCCACCGCCTCCTGGTTGAGCGAAGCTTGGGCGTGCGATGCCCCGGTGGCCAGGAGAGGCACCAGGAACGCGGCAAGCCTGACCTCATGGCGGATGTGGATCATGTTGGCCATTCTCCCGTTCGGTTCGACGACTATCGTCGGGCGAACGCAAGGCCGGCTGAACTGTTCCCGAACTAGCCCACTGCGGTGGTAGCACCGCGGGAGTGGACGCTGCGCCGCCTCTACTTCTGTGAGTCGGGCAGCGGCTTCAGGCTGCGCAGATAGAGAACCACGGCATCGAGATCCTCCGGCGTCATCTTTGCCAGATAGGGATAGGGCATGGGCGGCAGCATCGGCGCGCCGTTCGGCCGCACGCCTTTGGTGATCATCGCCTTCAACTCTTCGTCGGTGTGGGCGGCTATGCCATCCTCGCTGGGCGTGATGTTGGACGCGACCGAGATGCCCCAAGGCCCGTGAAACTGGAAACCGCCCTGGCCCGGCACGGTGTCCACCATCGGACCCTTGGGTCCCATGGGCGTGTGGCATTCCATGCAGTGCGAGATCGGGCCGGCGAGATAGGCACCATACTCTACAGTAACTCCGCGCTCGGGCGCCTCGACGCTCTCGACCGGCGGTCCGTAGGCCGGCGGCAGGGAAATGCGGTATTCGGATTCTGGCGATTCCTCGTTCACCGCCGGCACGGTGCGGAGGAAGGCGACGATCGCCGCAAGGTCCTCATCTCCCAGGCCGCGGTACATCGTGATGGGCATCGGCGGACCAATCACGCTGCCATCGGGACGGATGCCTTCGCGGATCGCTCGCGCGAACTCGGCGTCGCTCCAACTGGCGACCCGTCCGCCGGGTGTGATGTTGGCAGCATAGGCGGTGAAGTGCTCGTTCTTCTCTACGAGACGTCCCGCCAGTTCCTTCGACATGTCGAAGCCCTCAGGCCCAAGCGGCGTGTGGCAGTTGCCGCATCCCGCAGGGCCCCTGACGAGGTATTCGCCGCGCTGCATCTGGGTTTCGGCTGCCGCCGCTCCGGTGACGCCTGCGCCGATCAGCGCGCAGACGACGATGTGCTTCAGGTTCATGCTTCCCCCTCCCGCTGGACCCCGCGCTCCGCGCGCAGTAGCCGTTTTCCGGCATATTCGGTCCAATTCTAAGTGTGGCGGGCTTGTGACCTTGCGTCAACCGCCGGTTGAGGCTCCACGGTGGTTCGATCGCTTTGCCATGAGCTTCAAGTCATACTTGGAAATAGTCTTTGCAGGGTCCATCATTGCAGCCATGAACAGACACCTGTTGAAACGGCAACTGACCTCCTATGGCGAGGACTACGCTGCCTGGTGCGCCGAGCAGGGCGCGCTCCTGCGTGAGGGGCGACTGGCCGACCTCGATCGCGAGAACCTTGCCGAGGAGATCGAGAGCCTGGGGCGGAGCGACAGAAAGGAGATAAGGAACCGGCTGGAAGTTCTGGTACGCCATCTCTTGAAATGGCAATTGCAGCCCCACAAGCGGAAAGCTGGATGGCAATTGACCATTCTTGAGCAGCGGCGCCAGATAAGTGCCCTGACAGAGGAAAGCCCTAGCCTGAAGAACGTACCGACCGAGGTTCTCTCGTGGTCCTATGATCTTGCTCGATTGAAGGCTGCCGCAGAGACGGGCCTTCGGAAGGCCGTCTTACCGGTCGAGTGTCCGTTCAGCATCGAACAGATTCTCGATGAATCATTCCTGCCGGAATGATCGGATCAAGCCGGCCGGGAGCGAGAATCCTTCTGATCCGTGTTTCGAGTGCGGCGACAAAAGCTTAAAGATCGCCACCGAGTACTTGGTCAACTGCGAGTATCGTGTCCCAATACCGGTTGATCGCCCAGCGAAACCTCCATCCGTCTAACCCGCTTCCTTTGGAGGAACTCCCATGCAACGGCTGCAAGGCAAATCGGCACTGATCACCGGCGCCGCGCGCGGAATAGGCAAGGCCTTCGCAGCCGCCTATCTGGCCGAAGGCGCGATGGTGGCGATCGGCGACATCAACATCGAGGCGGCCGAGCGCACGGCCGGGGAACTGGGCGAGGGCGCCTATGCGGTGAAGCTCGACGTGACCGACCTCGCCTCCATCGAAGCGGCCGTGAAGGCGGTGGACGATCGCACCGGCGGCATCGACATCCTCATCAACAATGCCGCACTGTTCGATCTGGCGCCGATCGTCGAAGTCACCAAAGAGAGCTACGAGCGGCTCTATGCGGTGAATGTGTTCGGCACGCTGTTCACGCTGCAGTCCGCGGCGCGCTCGATGATCGCGCGTGGCAAGGGCGGCAAGATCATCAATATGGCGAGCCAGGCCGGCCGCCGCGGCGAGGCGCTGGTCGCGGTCTACTGCTCGACCAAGGCCGCGGTAATCTCGATCACCCAGTCGGCCGGGCTCGACCTGATCAAGCACGGAATCAACGTCAACGCCATCGCACCCGGCGTAGTCGACGGCGAGCACTGGGACCATGTCGACTCGCTCTTCGCCAGATACGAGAACCTGCCGATCGGCGAGAAGAAGCGGCAGGTCGGCAAGGTGGTGCCCTTCGGCAGGATGGCCACCCCCGCCGACCTCACCGGCATGGCTGTGTTCCTGGCGAGTTCCGAAGCCGACTACATCGTGGCACAACCAATGCAGATCCACCGCCTTGAAGCGGTGGTCCGCGGCACTTGACCGTTTGTCGTGTCCGCGCCGGAAAGACAGGACAATGACCGCCATAGAGACTGGCGCGAAAGCGCCGGCAAGCCCATGGCGCGACGAGATTCGCGCAACGCTCGCGTTGAGCTGGCCGATGATTCTGACCAATCTCGGCCAGGTCGCGATGAACGCGACCGATGTCCTGCTCATGGGCCGGATCGGCCCAGAGACCCTGGCCGCAGGCGCGCTCGGCTCCAACCTCTACTTCGCACCCTACATCTTCGGCCTCGGTCTCGTCCTGGCGACGTCCCCCATGATGGCGACCGAACTCGGGCGCCGCCGCCATTCCGTCCGGGACGTGCGGCGCACGGTCCGGCAGGGCCTGTGGGTCGCCGTCTTCGCCTGCATTCCGATCTGGCTGTTTCTCTGGAACGCCGAGCACGTTCTGCTCGCCATGGGGCAGGAACCCGCGCTTGCGGCGGATGCAGCCCACTACCTGCGCTGGCTGCAGTGGGCCGCACTGCCCTTCTACGGGTATATCGTGCTGCGTTCCTTCATCTCGGCGCTGGAGCGACCGGGATGGGCGCTGGTGGTCGTCTTCGCCGCCGTGGCGCTCAACGCACTGCTCGCCTGGGCGTTGATGTTCGGCCGGCTCGGGCTTCCGGATATGGGCATAGCCGGTGCCGGACTCGCCACCTCACTGGCGAGTTTCGGCATGTTCCTCGGCATGGCATTAGTTGTGTCGCTGGAGCGGACCTTCCGCCGCTATCACCTTTTCGGCCGCTTCTGGCGCCCCGATTGGCCGCGCTTCCTGGCGCTGATCAAGCTCGGCCTGCCGATCGGCGGCATTCTCCTGTTCGAGGTCTCCGTCTTCAACGTCGCGGCCTTGCTCATGGGACTGATCTCGGCGGCTTCGCTCGCAGCCCATTCGATAGCCATGCAGATCGCCTCGATCACCTTCATGGTTCCGCTCGGCGTCAATCAGGCGGTGACAGTGCGGGTAGGCCTGGCTCTCGGCGCGCGCGATCCCGATGGCATCCGCCGCGCTGGATGGACGGCGCTCGTGATCGGCGTCGGCTTCATGGCGCTGATGGCACTGACGATGATCTCGATTCCCGAGCTTCTGATCGCCGCTTTCGTCGATCTCGGCCGACCGGAGAATGCGGAGGTGGTCGTCCTGGCGGTCACCTTCCTGGCCTTCGCTGCCCTCTTCCAGATAGCGGACGGGGCGCAGGCGGTCGGTGCAGGCATGCTGCGCGGCCTGCACGACACGCGCATGCCGATGGTCTACGCAGCCCTCGGATATTGGGGCGTCGGCCTGCCGCTGGGCGTGCTGCTGGCGTTTCCGCTCGGCCTCAAGGGCAGCGGCATCTGGATCGGGCTGTCGATAGGACTGGTCGTGGTCGCGATACTGCTGATGCGGCGCTGGCTGATCCGCGAGCGCCTCGGCCTGACCAAGGAGAGCCGGGCATTCGATTGAGGATTCCGGCGCCAGGTTCCGCGGCGTTGGAAGTCGCGGCGGAATAAGTCTACATTGAAGGCATGACCCGGGATGAGCTCATCGCCAGCCTGATCAGCCAGGATGAGGACCCCACTCACCCCACGAACGCGCGCTCGACGACGAAGTCGCCGGGATGGCTGACCGAGCCCTCGCGGAAACCGAGCGCTTCGACGCGCTCCTTGACGTCCTTCAGCATGTGCATGGAGCCGCAGATCATCACGCGGTCATTGGCCGGATCGAGCTTCTCGATGCCGAGGTCCTCGTAGAACTTGCCGGAGTCCATCAGCGCGGTGATGCGGCCCATGTGCGGTGAGGTTTCCCGGGTGGTCGTGGAATAGAGCGTCACGCGCCCGGCCGCGAACTCGCCGATCAGAGGATCTTCGACAATGCTCGCGACGAGCTCCTGGCCGTAGACGAGTTCGTCCCGGTCGCGGCAGGTGTGAGTAACCACGACCTGCTCGAATTTCTCGTAGGTCTCCGGGTCGCGCAGCAGGCTGGCGAAGGGCGCGAAGCCGGTGCCGGTCGAGATCATGAACACCCGCTTGGCCGGCGTGAGCGCGTCGACGACGAGCGTGCCGGTGGCCTTCTGGCGCATCAGGATCGGGTCGCCGGGCTGGATCTTCTGCAGTTCCGAGGTCAGCGGACCGTCCGGCACCTTGATCGAGAAGAACTCCAGTTCCTCGTCCCAGGCCGGGCTGGCCACCGAATAGGCGCGGAACACCGGCTTCTCGGCATTGGGCAGGCCGATCATGACGAACTCGCCGGAGCGGAAGCGCAGCGACTGCGGCCGCGTGATCCGGAACGAGAACAGCCGGTCGGTATAGTGCCGGACCGACACCACCGTCTCGACATAGACGTTGGCCGGGACCGGGAAGGCCAGGGGCCGGGCGTCGGTCTTGCCGAGCACCAGGGGAGAATTCATCGCGCGCCTCTTCGCGTTTGCTTCGGGGCGCGGTGTCTCCGAGCAGGCGGAGATCGAATGTCCGCGCGCTCTTGCGCATGCCCGGTAGGTGAAGCCGTGATACCGGAGGTAATTAGTATACAAACGAGTTTTGGGTCAACGTGCGGATAGAAAACAGCTTTCCAATATGGCAGCGGCCTGTAGACGCAGCGTCTCAGTTGGGTGCCGATTGGAGAATTCGGCGGCGAAGACCCGTTTCCGTATCAGTACACGGTCCGCTCTGGAGGTCGATTTGGGGTTTTCCGGGGGAGGACAGGCGGGAAGCTCAGACGATCTTGGAAAGCAGCTTGATCAGCGTCAAGGCCTCGCGTTCCGAAAGCGGCGACAGCGTCTCCTTGCTGATCGCGGCGGCGCGCGGGATGAGTTCCTCGACGACCCGGCGTCCCTCGTCCGTGAGCCGTACCATCAACCGCCGCTTGTCGGACACGCTTTTCTGGATCTCCACCAGACCGCGCGCCTTGAGCCGGTCGATCACGCCCTTCACCGTGGCGGCGTCCATCGCGATCAGGGCACCAAGCTGGTTCTGCGAGGTCTCGCCAATGTCGCGCAGGCGGGCGAGGGCGGCGAACTGCGGCGGCGTCAGGTCGGCGATGCGCGAGGCGAAGATCGCGACATGCCGCTGGTGCGCGCGCCGCAGGAGGAAGCCGATCTGATCCTGCAGGCGATATACGTCGGACGGCTCGGCGTCGACGAGTTTCAGCACGTTGTCTTCGCCGGTCATGCTGGGAAACTCCGGTGGGCGAGGACGGACCCTCGAGGCATTACACGGCTCGACTCGGCTAAGCTGGTCTCGGTTTCGTTGGTCAGAGCCGGCAAAATATCCCCCGCCACCCTCGCATCTCCCGCCAGAAACAGCGCCGCCGCGATGATCAACTCTCGTCGGCGCAAATCCTCCGCCACAGACAACCCACGCTCCAGCGCCTCCGCAATCTCCTCCGCAGTAAGCGTGCCGACGCCCACCGTGACGGGAATGCCGCCCAGATCGCTGTCGGGCGCGATTTCACGCGCCGGCTGCCGCTGCACCGCCGGGTGACCGGGCAGGTCGACGGCATTGGCGATGATGGTCGCGGCGGCGTCGGCTTCAGCGCCTATCCGCGCCAGCACCGTGACGGCATCGGCGATGCCGAGCGAGAAACTGCGGCCCCGCCAGCCGCTGGTGGCGACGCCGCGCACTTGTTCGTCCGCGCGCACGACGATCCGGTCGGCGAAGCCGTGGCCCGTGCCGGCGATGGCCAGCGTGAGTTCCTGCCCCGACGCAAGATGCAGCGCGATATCGCCGCCATTGTTCACATAGGCGCGGTCCAGGAGGCGACCCGAGATCATCGCCGCCATGACCTCGTCGGCCACCGAACCGGCGACCGCAGCCATCGGCGTGATGAAGTTTTCGGCCAGCGGCGTCGTGGCAGCCTCCATTCGCCGGGCCGTCGGTCCTCTGAACGCACGGCTGCCTTGCAGCGAGGACGGCCGCCGCAGGTCCGGCAGTTCGTCCACGAGTTCCGCTAGCACCGTCTGAAACCGTCTGACCGCTTGAGCGTAGGCCGCTGAAATCTGATCCGGCCTGCCGAACGCCTCAACGATCAGGTCGATCGGCCCGTGGTGGAGGTGGAGCCGCCTGCCGTCGGGCAGCCAGCGGGCGGACGGAGCTTCCATCATGCCGCTCCGGTGTGCCGAAGCTGCTGCAGCGGCGGCCAGAAATTATCCCGCGATGCAATCTCGCCATGGCGAGGATTGAGATACTCGCCGCCCCTGGCGAGGACGTCCTCCACGGTCCGGATGTCAGACTCGTAGCCGCCGAGCGCGAGGTAATCGTCGCGCCTGAGCGTGAACTCGATCGGGGCGACCAGCGCCGGCGTCGGCACGTAGCCGAAGGCGCCGTCTGGCACGCGCATGACGTCGACCATCAGGGTGATGCCGCCGCCCGGCCACACATAGACCGGCGCGCCGCCGACGGTCACATAGGTCTGCAGCCGCTGCACGGAGCGGGTGAGATTAACGGGGTTCTCGGTCACGCCCGCGCGCAGCGATCCGCCCGCGCCGCCGACGAACAAGACCGTGCACAGGGCCGGCTCGCAATTCTCCTCGATCAGACTGACCGATTTCCTGAGTCGCTCGGGAAAAGGCTTCTCCACCGGCCTGAGCGCCTCATCCAGCTCGAAATAGGCGAACTGCTCGCCGGTGGTCGAGACCATCAGCAGCGACAGGCCGGGCCGGGCGCCTTTCTTCGGGTTCCAGTCGCCGAGGATCGACAGCGGGTCGGAGATCGTCGTCCCGCCCCATCCGAGTCCCGGTTCCGACACCTTGAAATAGCGCCCGGGCGTCGAGCGCCTCCCCAAGATCTTTATCCCGGTGTCCTGCCAGCCTAGCACCTTGCCGGCCTGGTGCTCGGAGACGACGCCGGTGATGTGGTCGTCGACCACGACCACCTCGTCGACTAGGCCGCGCCATTGGGTGGCGAACATGCCGATCGTGGCCGAGCCGCAGCCGACCCGCATCCGGCTCTCGCGTTTACCGTCGATCACCGGCGCCTTGCCGGCCTGCACGATGAGGCTGGCGCCGCCGTCCACCGCGAGCTCCACCGGCTTCTTGTTGCAGAGGTCGAGCAGGGTGTCGCAGGTGACCCGCCCCTCCGATTTCGAGCCGCCGGTGAGATGATGCACGCCGCCAAGCGACAGCATCTGCGAGCCGTATTCGCCGGTGGTTACGTGGCCGACCGCCTCGCCCTGGGCGCGCACGGTCGCGGTCTCCGGCCCGACGAAGCGGTCGGTGTCGATCTTCACCTTCACGCCGCAGTAGGAAAAAATGCCCTCCGTCACCACCGTGACGAGGTCGACGCCCTCGACCTCCTGGCTGACGATGAAGGGCGCCGGCTTGTAGTCGGGATAGGTCGTGCCGGCGCCGATGGCGCTGACGAAAGGGCGGGAGGTGTTGACCAGCGAGCCGTCCCAGTCTGGCGCTTCCGCGCCGAACGGCACGAGGGGAGTATTGCTCGCGGCGGCGTATTCCAGGACGCGCAGCGGATCGCAGCGCAAGATCTTCCCGCCGGCATTCGCATAGCGGTCGCAGGCGCCGGTACGGCCCTCGGCGATGTAGCACATCACCGGGCAGGCGTCGCAGCGGACTTTTTCCGCCACCCGCTTGGCGCCGGGATCGTGGGTGTCGAAGCGTTCGGCGAGTTCGCTCATGGAATGCTCCACCCTCCCCTCAAGGGGGAGGGATCCGCGCGCTCCTTCTTCCTCAGCGCTGCCAGCACCCGGCTGGGCGTCGCCGGCATCTTCGTCACCAGCACGCCGGTCGCGTGGCGGATCGCATTGAGGATGGCCGGCGCGGTGGGGATGAGCACGTGCTCGCCAAGCCCCTTGGCGCCGAACGGACCCTCCGGGTCGGGCACCTCGACCAGGATTGTATCGATCGGCGGCACGTCGCCGATGGTGGGGATGAGATAGTCGTGCAGGTTCTCGGTGCGGCCGGGGACGTATTCCTCCATGAGCGCCATGCCGATGCCTTGCGCGATGCCGCCCTCGATCTGGCCTTCGGCGAGCAGTGGGTTGATCGCCCTGCCGACATCGTGCGCGGCGGTGATCCTGAGCAGCCGGACCGTGCCCAGCGCAAGATCGACCTCCAGTTCCGCGATCTGCGCGCCCCAGCCATAGACCGCGTAGGGGCTGCCTTGTCCCTTGCTGTCGAGAGGGGTGGTAGGCGGATCGTAGGTCTCCTCGGCGGCGAAGACGAGGCCGTGTTCGTCCTGAGGAAGGTTTGCAAGCTCGATGCGCCGCACGGCCTCGCCCTCGCCAATCAAGAGCATCCCCGCTTCCAGCGAGAGCGAGGCCGAGCCGGAGACATTGGCGAAGCGCAGGATCTTCTCCCGCAGGCTCCGCGCCGCCTTCTCCGCCGCCTTGCCGCTGACGAAGGTTTGGCGCGAGGCCGAGGTCTTGCCGGCGTCCGGCGTGATCCCGGTATCGGCGCTCCTCAAGCGGAACCGGTCGAGCGGCAGGCCGAGCGCGTCGGCGGCGATTTGCGCGATCACCGTGTTGGAGCCCTGGCCGATATCCACGGCGCCCTGGTGCAGCACCACCCTGCAGTCTGGTGCGATACCAATCCGCATGGTGGAGGGGTTCGGCAGCGAGGTGTTGCCGCAGCCGTACCAGCACGAGGCGACACCCACGCCGCGCTTCACGCCTGAGTGCCTGGTATTGAAGGCATCCGCCTCTTCCAGAGCTTCCTGCCAGCGGGGCTTGAGTGCCTCCAGGCAGGCGAGAATGCCGACGCCGCTGTTCAGCACCTGCCCGGTGGCGGTCTGGTCGCCGTCGCGCAGCGCGTTCCTTAGGCGGAATTCCAGCCGGTCCATCCCGAGCTTGCCGGCAAGCTCGTCATACAGCGTCTCCAGCATGATCGTGGCCTGCGGGACGCCAAAACCGCGGAATGCCCCGGAGATAGGGCCGTGCGTGTGGATTGCCCGCGCGAGCGCGCGATAGTTTGGCGTGCGATAGGGGCCACAGGCGTGTACCGGCACGCGGTTCGCCACCGTCGGTCCCCAACTCGCATAGGCGCCCGTGTTGAAGTCGCCGGAAAACACCATGCCGGTGATGCGGCCCTCGGCATCGGTCCCGATCGTCGCCTCCATGCGGGCTGGGTGGCGCTTCGTCGTCGACATCATGGACTCTTGGCGCGAGTAGGCGAGCGCGGCGGGCCTGCCCGTCTTCAGCGCCAACAGCCCGATCAGCGGCTGCAGCGAGACGTCGAGTTTCGAGCCGAACCCGCCGCCAGTTGCCGTCGGCACGATGCGCACCCTTTCGGGCAGCAGGCCGAGCACTTTTCCCGTGTCGTCGCGGTCGAGATAGGGCGCCTGCGTGCAGGCGGTAATGACGAGCGTTTCGCCTTCCATGCGCGCAAAGCCGGCCTCCGGCTCGATATAGGCATGCTCGACATAGGAGGTCTCGATGCGCTGCGACGCGGTCACGGTCGCGCGTTCCAACGCACTCTCCGGATCGCCCCGCTCGACGAACCCCTTTGTGAGGACGTTTCCGATCCGGTCGGAATGTAGCTTCTGCGCGTCGTCAGCTGCCGCCTCATCGATCTCAAGATAGTGCGGCAGCGGCTCCCAGTTGATCGGGAATTCGGAGGGATCGAGTGCCTCGATCGCCTCTCGCTCTCCCGCGATCAGCGCGACGGCCTCGCCGCGAAAGCGGGCGATGCCTTCGGCCAGCGCCGGCTGGTCGGCGAAGGCCGGTATGGCGCCGAAGCGGTTCTCACCCGGGATGTCGGCGGCGGTGAAGACGGCGGCGATGCCGGAATGGGTTTCCACGAAGGTCTCCAGGTCGCCGAAGGTGAAGTGTGCGTGATGGTGCGGCGACCGGACTACTAGGACGAACAGAGCATCCGACGGGAAGGAATCCGCGCCGTAGGCTTCGGTTCCGAGGACTTTCGGGATGCCGTCAAGGCGGACCGGCGAGGCGCCGACGGCATGGCCGGCCTCAGGCATGCGGAAAGTTGCGCGGATCGAACAGGCACCCCCCTCTGGCCTGCCGGCCATCTCCCCCTCAAGGGGGGAGATTCGGCCGTCGTCGATTGCTTCGCCAATCTCCAGCGTCGAAGGCGAAGGCGAGGCCGCGAAGCTGCAGATCTCCCCCCTTGAGGGGGAGATGGCCGGCAGGCCAGAGGGGAGTGTTCCGTGCGGATTGTCATACCAGCGCGCACCCATCACCGCCGATATGATCTTGCGGTAGCCGGTGCAGCGGCAGAGTACTCCGCCCAAGGCATCCTGGACCTGCTCTTCCGAAGGAGCGGCGTTCATCTCCAGCAGCGCGGCAGCCGAGACCAGCAGCCCGGGCGTGCAGATGCCGCATTGCGCCGCGCCATGGGCCAGGAAAGAAGCCTGCAGCGCCGATAGCGTGCCGTTCGCCAGTCCTTCGACCGTGCGGATCGAGGTCCCCTCCGCCCTGGAGGCGGGCACTAGGCACGAACAGACAGCCTGCCCGTCGAGGATCACCGTGCAGGCGCCGCAATCGCCGGCGTCGCATCCTACCTTCGTGCCGGTCAGCCTCAGATCGTCGCGCAGGACGGAGGAGAGCCGCCGAAGCGGAGGGACATAGACGGTGACAGGCTCTCCGTTGACCTCGAAGCGGACGGAAAGCCTGTCCGTGCTCATGCCGCCCATTCCCCTTCTTGAGGGAAATCCGCCACTGCAGCCATAACCGCGCGGGTGGCGATTTCGCGCGCGGCCTCGAGACGGTACTCAGCCGTTCCGCGCACGTCGTCGATGGGCGACAGCTCTGGCATCGGCGCGTCGCGCAATGCCCCACGCAAGTTGGCTCCGCGATGCAGGCCGACGATAGCCCCCTCAAGGCCACCAAGGCGCCGGGCTACCGGCGAGCAGGCGCCGACCGTAATGGCGGCCATCGCTATGGTCCCGTCGGAAGCGGTTTCGATGCGGGCCGCCGCCATGGCGATCGAGATGACGAGATAGCGCCGCGCCCCAAGCTTCACGAAGGCGGACTGGCCTGCGCTGGCTGCTTTCGGCACACGGATCGCCGTCACGAGTTCGTCCTTGCTCAGCGCGGTGCGCCGGTTGCCGAGGATGAACTCGTGGAGGGGAACATGGCGCGCTCCGGCGAGGGACCGAAGCTCCACCTCCGCACTGAGCACCATGAGTGCAGGCACGCCGTCGGCTGCCGGCGAGGCGTTGCAGAGATTGCCGGCCACCGTGGCGACATTCTGGATCTGAACCGACCCGACGTCGCGGCCCGCCTGCTTCAGGGCGTTGAAGGAAGGAGGAAGGTCGGCGCCAAGCACCTCCGTCCAGGTCGTACGGGCGCCAAGCACCCAGTGATCCGAAGTCTCTGTGATGCCTCGCAGATCAGATAACCCAGCGATATCAAGGACGTTATCCCGGATCGGCCGTGATCCCTGGGCCGGATAAAAATCGGTCCCGCCGGAAAGCACCCGCCACTCGCCCTCGGCCAGCAGCGCGAGAGCGTCCTCGACCTTCTCGGGTTTCGCGTAGCGGGTCACGCAATGCCTTTTCGGCCGGAAAGCCGATGAAAATCGTTCGTGTGCAAATGGTATCAGCGTATGTGGCTTTGTCAAAGCCAACATTGCTATGGAGTTCTGAGACCGTCTGCACAACACTTGGAACTGGCGGTTCGAATTGCCGGGGTTACGCCGCACGGTCTTCCCCCGACTTTCCCGACCGCGGGCACAGGAGGCTTGGAATAAATGACACAGGAAGCGCTCATCGTCATCGATGTCCAGAACGATTTCTGTCCCGGCGGAGCGCTTGCGGTGGCCGACGGAGATGCGATTGTGCCGCTGATCAACGACCTCATTTCGAGGTTCGAGCATGTGGTGCTCACACAGGACTGGCATCCGGAGCGCCATTCCAGCTTCGCCTCGGTTCACCCCGGCAAGGCAGCCTTCGAGACCAAAACTCTGCATTATGGCGAGCAGACCCTTTGGCCGGATCATTGCGTTCAAGGGACCGGCGGCGCCGCCTTCCATCCAGCGCTGAAGTGGAGCAAGGCGGAACTGATCCTGCGCAAAGGCTTTCGCGCTTCCGTTGACAGCTATTCGGCCTTCTTCGAAAACGACCGCACGACCCCGACTGGGCTGGCCGGATATCTGCGCGAGCGCGGCCTCACCTCGCTCACCCTGGCCGGCCTTGCGACGGACTTCTGCGTGGCGTTTTCCGCGCTCGACGGCATTCGGCTGGGCTTCGACGTGAAGGTCCAACTCGAAGCCTGTCGTGCGATCGATATCGGTGGATCGCTCGATGCGATGATCGCAAAAATGCGAGACGCCGGGGTCGCGCTGGCGTAATCAAGCTCGACCGCTAGGTTTCCGGGTTGTGACGCATCGCTCTCCCGGCAAGTTCGAAAGAGGGCTCATGAGATCAGCATTGCGCGGCGCTTTTGCGGCGCTCGTGTTCCTCGCCGGCTGTGGCACGGCGGCGGCCGCCGAAGCGCATGGCCTGCCCGGCCAGTCGATGTCGCTGCTGTGGGGGCTGCCCTTCCTCGGCCTGCTGCTTTGCATCGCGACCGGACCGCTGCTCTACCCGCATCTGTGGGAGCATCACTACGGCAAGTTTGCTGCCGTCTGGGCGGCGCTCGCTGTGCTGCCAATGATCTTCATGTACGGCTGGCCGGTTTCGCTCGAAGCGGTGCTGCACACGCTGCTCCTGGAATACCTGTCCTTCATCATCCTTCTGTTCGCGCTGTTCACGATCGCCGGCGGCATTCTGGTTGGGGGCAATATTCACGGCACGCCGGCGACCAATGCGGCACTGCTGGTCATCGGCGCACTGCTGGCCTCGGTGGTAGGTACCACCGGGGCGTCCATGATCATGATCCGTCCCATGATCCGAGCCAACGACAACCGCCCCTTCAATGCGCATGTCGTGGTGTTCTTCATCTTCCTCGTCTCGAACATCGGCGGCGCGCTGACGCCGCTCGGCGACCCGCCTCTGTTCGTTGGCTTCCTGCGCGGCGTCGACTTCTTCTGGACGACGACGCATCTCTGGCTGGAAACGCTGATCGTCGGTGGGATCGTGCTTGCCGTGTTCGTCGCGCTGGACACGTTCCTGCACCTGCGGGAAGCCGGAATGCCCAAGATCAAGGACCCGACTCCTGATAGCCGCATCCGTATCCGAGGCCTTGTCAACCTGCCGCTGCTGGCCGGCGTCATCGGCGCCATCCTGCTTTCGGCATCATGGAAGCCGGGCGTGGCCTTCACGGTCGCGGGCGTGCCGCTCGAATGGCAGAATATCGTGCGCGACGTGGTCATCGTCGCTCTTGCGCTGATCTCGCTGGCTGTCACCCGTTCGGAATACCGGAAGGCGAACGGTTTCTCCTGGGCGCCGATCGCCGAGGTCGCCAAGCTGTTCGCCAGCATCTTCATCTGCATCGTGCCGGTGATCGCGATCCTGCGCGCCGGTCATCAGGGCGCGCTCGCGCCTCTGGTCGAACTGGTTTCCGGTCCGGACGGCCAGCCGAACGAACTCGCCTACTTCTGGCTGACCGGAGGGCTGTCGTCCTTCCTCGACAACGCGCCGACCTACCTCGTCTTCTTCGAACTGGCCGGCGGCGACCCTGAGACCCTCATGACAACGCTGGCCGGGACGCTGGCTGCGATCTCGACTGGCGCGGTCTTCATGGGCGCCAACACCTATATTGGCAACGCGCCGAACTTCATGGTCTACGCCATCGCCCGCTACCAGGGCGTGAAGATGCCGAGCTTCTTCGGCTACATGCTGTGGTCCGGCGCGGTGCTGATCCCAACCTTCCTGCTCGCCGGGTGGCTGTTCTTCGGCGATTGAGCATGATCCCGAAAAGTTGCAAACTTTTCGGACAAGATCATGCGGCAAAACAAAAGCTTAGAGCGAGCGTCAGGTCACCCCGACATAGTGCATCACCATGCCGGGATTGGCGCGCACCTCCTCGACCGCCACCGTCTGCCGCGCCCGGCCGGTGTCGACGAAGGTGACGCGGGTGGCGACCGGCAGCACCGCGTCGACGCGCTGCTCGACCAGGATGGTCGAGACTCCCCGCTGCCCGAGGGTCGCGACCGTCTCGCGGATTCGCGCGATCATGGAGGGCATCAGGCCTTCGGTCGGCTCGTCCAGCAGGAGCACGTCCGGCTCCAGGCATAGAGCCCGCGCCATCGCCAGCATCTGCTGCTCGCCGCCTGAAAGCGTGCCGGAACGCTGCCTCAAACGCTCACGCAGGAGTGGGAAGAGTTCAAGCACGCTTTCGCGCGTTTGGTCGCCCTTGCCGCGCGTCATGAGCCCGATCTCGAGGTTCTCGGCGACCGTCATCTCGGCGAACAGCCGCCGCCCTTGCGGTACATAGGCGATCCCCGCCTTCGGCACTTCGTGCGGTGGCAGGCGCGTCAGTTCTCGGCCTTTGAGGACGATGCTACCTGCCCGGGCGGGGACAAGCCCCATGATCGCCTTCAGCGCCGTCGTCTTACCCGCGCCGTTGCGGCCGAGCAGGCAGTGGACCTCGCCGCGCTCCAGCGTGAGCGAGAACCCGCGCAGCACCTGGACCGCGCCGTAATAGCAGTCGAGGCCGGAGATGGTGAGGACGGCGGTCATGCGGCTGTCGCCCCCAGATACGCCGCCTGCACCGCGGCGTTGGCCCTGATTTCCTCCGGGCTGCCCTCAGCCAGCACCTTTCCGGCATCCAGCACCGTGATGCGATGGGCGAGCGCCATGACCACCGGCATGTTGTGTTCGATCAGAAGCACCGTGGCATCCTGCGCGATCTCGCGCACGAGATCGGTGAAGCTTTCGATCTCGCCGTCGGAAAGGCCCTGGGTCGGCTCGTCGAGGATGAGCAGCCGCGGCCGCAGCGCCAGACCCATTGCCACCTCCAGCAGTCGCTGGTGGCCGTAGGCAAGCGCACCGGCCCTTTCCTGCGCCCGGCCGGCGAGCCCGGTCCGCGACAGGGCGGACATGACGCCGTCGCGGAGCGAGCCCGTCCAGCGCCGATCGGCGGCCGTGCGTTGAACCGCCAGCGCGACATTGTCGTAGACGCTGAGATTGGCGAAGACGCTGGTGATCTGGAACGTGTAGGCGATGCCGAGCCGGACCCGGCGATGCGCCGGCAGGCCGGTGATGTCGCGCCCATCGAACCGTATTTCGCCGGAGGATGGCGGCAGGCGACCGCAGATCAGGCTGACGAAGGTGGTCTTGCCGGCGCCGTTTGGCCCGATCACCGCGCGGATCTCGCCCGGCATGACGGCGAAGTCGACAGCGTCGACTGCGGTCAGCCCGCCGAAGACTTTTTTTAGGCCCGTGGTGGTGAGCAAGGGCGTCACGGCAGCCATTTCACCCACCGCTCCCGCACCGTTCCGAGAATCCCCTTCGGGAAGAAGAGGACCAGCAGCACCAGCGAGACGCCGACAATGCCCAGACTGCTCAATTTCCATCCCGGCAGGTACTGCTCCAGCAGAGGACCCGAGGCATCGACGAGATAGTACATCAACAGCACGCCGATCAGCGGACCGAGCGTGGTGGCCGCACCTCCAAGCAGTACCCAGAGCAGCGGCAGGATCGAATACTGGATCGAGGCAAAGGTCGCGCCCGCATAGCCGAAAAGGATCGCATAGGTCGCCCCTGCCGCGGCGCAGATCGCGCCCGAGAGCGTGACGGCGGCGAGCTTGTTGGCAAAGACGTCGAAGCCGAGCAGGCGCGTCCGCTCCTCGTTCTCGCGTATCGCTACCAGCACGCGGCCGAAGCCGGAGCGCACGATGGCAAGCGTCGCCAGCAGCACTGCCGAGAACAGGACGAGTGCGGTCATATATCGCGTCGTTGGGCTCGTCAGGTCGAGGTCCAGTCCGGGGAGCGCGATGTGCCGCTGCGGCTGCGGGATGACCAGTCCCTCGTCGCCTCGCGTCCACTCGCCGAAATAGAGCGTCAGCAGATAGGCGACCTGGGCGAACATCATCGTGACGATCATGAAGGCCACGCCGGTGGTCCTGAGCGCCAGTAAGCTCACCGCCAGTGCTAAAAGCGCGCCGGCTGCGATACCCGTTCCGAAGCTGGAGAGCGCGCTCCACTCCAGATGTACCATGGGCAGTGCCGCGCCATAGAGTCCGGCGGCGAAGAACATCGCGTGTCCGAGGCTGAGCAGCCCGGTATAGCCGAACAGCAGATTGTAGCCCATCGCGAACACCGCGAGCACCATCACGCGCGCAAGCACGCCGTGGTGGTAGTCGGGCAGCAGGAAGTTGAGTGCGAACAGGACGGCTATGACGGCGCCGTGTAGGATGAGAGGCCTTGCTGGCGTATTCACCGGTTTCAACGCGCCGTCTCGCCGAACAGGCCCTGAGGGCGGAACACGAGCACGAGCGCCACCAGCAGCGTAGCGATGATCTTGGCCAGCGTCGGCGAGAAGAAGACGGAGATGATGCCGTCGGCCATGCCGATCGCCACCGCCGCGACGACCGTGCCGCGCAGCGAGCCGAGGCCGCCGATGATGACGACGATGAACGACAGCAGCAGCGGGTCATGCCCCATCAGATAATGCGCCTGGCTGATCGGCACGATGAGCACGGCGGCCACCGCCGCCAGCATCGCGCCGAGGGCGAACACCCCGGCATAGACCTGGCCGACCGGTATGCCGAAGGCCTGCGCCGTCTCCCGGTCGTATTGGGTGGCGCGCATGACGAGGCCGATCCGCGTCTTTGCGAGCACGTACCATGTCGCAAGAAGCAGGAGCGCCGAGGCCACGACCACGGACAGCTTGTAGCCGGAATAGCCGAACCAGGGCAGCAGGATGCGATAATTGAAGGGCGGCGGCACCGGCCTCGCTTCCGGTCCGTAGAGGCTGAGCGCCGCCTGCTGCAGAATGTAGAGCATGCCGATGGTGGCGACGATCGTGGCCTCCGGGCTGTAGGACAGCCGCGCCAGCACCAGTCGTTCCGCCGCGAAAGCAATGACGCCGACGATCAGTGGGCTGATCACGAGGGCAGCAAGAAAACCTACGGCAGGGTGCCCGCCGACGAGGGATGCTACCCACCAGGCGATCACCGCGCCCAGCATGTAGAACTCGCCGTGAGCGACGTTGACCACGCGCATGACCCCGAAGACCAGCGACAGGCCGAGAGCCGTCAGCGCCAGGACGGCCGAAGTGACGAGCCCTTCGAGCGCGGCGAGGAGTAGGTGCGGACCGAATGCCATCTAGTCGTCTTCGCCAGAGAACGGAGGCCACAGCCGAGAGGTGTGAACTACGGCCAGGATGCGCACTAGGTCGTCATCGATCTCATAAACGATGCGATAGCTTCTATGCGGGATCAACTCGCGGGTGCCGGCTATGGCCCCTGGTTTTCCGAGATTGGGGAAGTCGGCCAATCGCCTCGCCGCATCGCGCAACAAGTCGTCCATCCGCAACGCAGCGGCGGGACTATCGAAGGCAATATACTCAACGATCTCGTCGAGATGTCGGTTCGCGGCGGTCGACCACCTTACCTTCACGAACCGGCCTCGTTATCGAGGCCGGTCATTAGCTTACGCCGCCTTTCCGCGGCCCTAGCGTCGACTTCTTCCTGGGACAGGCTTTCTCCGGCGGCGAACTGGCGCCTCGAGTGCTCCACCTTCCGGCGCAAAAACTCTAGATACTCCTCGTCTCGCTCCACGAAATCGCGCATGAACTCGCGCAAAATCTGCGACGCCGGGCGGTCTTCCCGTTTCGCCGCCGCCATGAAGGCGTCGCGCAATTCGGGTTCGAGCTTCATGGTGAAGACGGCTTCCTTGGCCATGATGATCTCTCCTGAGTACTGACGCCGTATATACCGCGTCAGTACCTCTCCCGCCAGTTGCCTGCGCGGCGACCTCAAAGCGGCATGGTGGTGTAGTCGCCTTCCGGCTCGTAGAGCCCGTCCTCGATCCTGGTCTTGTGCACGACGTTGAGCCGCCCGCCCTCGACCTTGGAAATGTTCTGGATGCCGAAACACTGGTGGATCTTGCCGTTGAAGGTTTTTGGGCCTTGCGGGTGCTCCGGCCCTTCGGCGAACTCCGTCAGGGCTTCGGTGGCCTCGACAAGCTTGGCGCGGTCCTCTGGCCCGCGGTAGCCAGAATCCTCCATCGCCTTCTTGATGACGTAGAGCGTCTCCCAGCAGCCGAACATGTGCGCCGCCGTCGACACGTCCTTCGGATCGCCGGCGGCAGCTCCGTTCTCGTCGATGCCGACGGCCGCGCGATAGGCTTTCTGGGCATCCGAGTCGTTGGGCTGGGCGTAGCGTGGCGAGCCTTCCCAGAAATGGCTGCCATCCAGGAACTCGAGGCCAGGGCTGTTGATGTCGACTGCCTCCAGGCTGTCGATGAAACCGAAGAGTTGCGGCCGGTTGGAGCCGTAGAACTCGCCAAGCTCCTTGACGAAGGTGAGCACCGCCGGGCCGACCATGACGTGGTAGAGCACCTCGGTCTCTGGCGGGATCTGCGGGAAGTAGCGGGTGAACGAGCTCTCCGTCGGCGGAATCGCGATCTGCGCGATCACCTCTGCGCCCTGCGCCTTGAGCGCCGGCGGCAGGTAGTCGCGGTGGTCGTAGCCGAAGGCGAAATCCGGGAAGATCTGCGTGACCTTCTTGCCGACATTGCCGGCGATCCACGGCGCGACCGACTGGATTTGGCTCCTCACGTCGGTGATGCCGGGCTGGAACACATAGCGGTTGAGTTTTGTCGAGGCGACGTGATGGCCTTCGCTCACGACGAAGTAGGGCAGCTTGGCTTCGCCGGCTGCCGGTGCCGAGCCGATCACCACATGCGAGAACAGCGTGCCGTAGGCGACGTCCACCTTGTGCTGGGTGGCGAACTTGCCGACGACCTCCGCTCCGCGACCAGGATCGGTGCCGTCGTCCTCGATTATGACCTCGACCGGCCGGCCGTTGATGCCGCCCGCCTCGTTAATCAGCTTTACGGCTGCGGCTGTGGTCCGCTCGTACCAGCGGCCATAGGCGGCGCCAATGCCGGTGCGGTGCGACTGGAAGCCGATCTTGATCGGCGTCGAGCTCTGCGCCTGGGCATAGCGGACGAAGCCGGGAGCGGCGGCGAGTCCCGCCGTTGTCGCCAGGCCCTTAAGCGTGCTGCGGCGGCTGATTTTGGTGGCATCCGAGCCGCCAGCCTTGGTAGTGGTCATGTCGGTTCCCCTCCTGGTTGGCCTCCGGACCAAGGCAAATTCCCCTGTCCAGGCCTGATCTTGTGCGGACTAAATCACCAAAGGTTGGGGGTCGCAAGAGCGCTACTTTCCCCTAGGACAGCGCTATCCCGCCGTCGGCGTCGACAACAGCCAGAGGCCGAAGACCGTGTAGCCGATCATCAGCAGGGTGAGGGGAAGCTCTGCCCAGACCGTCCGGGGAGGAGCATCAGGCTCGGCTGCCAGGGCATGCGCGATCACGAGCGCCAGCACGTGGCCGGCGATGATGGCGAAGGCCTGCAGATTCCAGATCACCCAGGCCGATTCCGACCCCATGGTGATGCCCGCGCTCACCAGCATGTGCGCCGTGCCGAACAGGTCCCAGCCGAGCCCGAAGGGATCGGACAACGCGACCACGAAGTACTGGGCGTTGACGAGGAAGGCCGTGAGATAGTGGGAGAAGTGGTAGGCGAGCGCGATCGGCACGATCGACCATACCAGCCGCCCGGCCGCGACGCGCCGGTCGAACTGCTTGCCAACACGGGCGCCCAGGGAGACGGCGGCAAGGAAGAGGGCGATGAGCCCGGCGCAGAAGAGCAATAGACCGACGGTGTTCGCGCCCTGAACGGCCGAACGGCCTGGATACTCCAGCGGGTTGACACCGATCAGCCCCAGCCAAGCAAAAGTCTTCGAGAAGCCGTCGAAGGAAACCGAACCGAGCGCCGCAAGCAGGAAGACCGCACCAGAGAGGGGAAGCGGTTCCTCGCGCCACAGCTTTGCCGCCGGCGCGCACAGTGCGAGCCGGAGCCTGCCGCTTGCGTCACGTGCCGTCTCGATGATGCCGAGGCGCGAAATCATGCGGAAGAAGACGGAGAGGAACTCGGCCTGCCGGCTCCATGGCTCGTATCCGAATGCAAGCATGCAGCCGAAGGTGAGCAGCCAGTATGAGGCGACGGCAATGGCAAGCCGGTACGGGTCGTCCGGCGCGATGTCGATCAACTCGAACCAGGCAAAGCCGGCGAACAGCACGACTGCCGGCCAGTAGCCGAGCGCTTTCGGATAGGCGAGGTGTGGCTTGGAGAAGAGGCGGCGGGCCATCCGCACCGGCGCGTACCATGGGTCGATCCAGCTCCAAAAATTGCCGAAGACGCCGACGATCAGGGTGAGGCCGACCCAGAGCATGGTCCAGATCGCGAGCGGCAGCGGGTTAGAGAGCGGATCGCGGCTGCCGAAGATGCCGGCCGCGATCAGGACGCACAGGAAGGCGAAGCTTGCCAGGTTGGTCCAGAAGGGTAGGGACGAGGGCAGCATGACCAGCGGGAGCCGCCGGGCCGCGAGCGGGCCCAATGCTCGTCGTGGGAGGACTGCCAATGCCAGGAAGCTGATTGCGACGGCTGCGGCCCCGCCCACGAGATAGTGACCTGTCGGCAGCAGGAGGATGTGCCCGCGGTCCGAGGCATGGGCGAGGGCCTGGGTGGGGAAGAGGAGGGCGGCGAAGAGGGTGGACGGTGCGTCGGCAAGTACATGACGCGAAGTGGAGCATGCTCGTTGCAGCACCCCCAGCCGCCCGCGCCTCACACCTTTACCGCCTGCTCGACCCGCCCCTTCTCGCCGAACACGCGCAGGTAGCGCGCGATCTCCTCGGGGTCGCCCGTCGCCTTGCGGGGATTGTCCGCAAGCTTCACGGCCGGGCGGCCGTTGGCAGAGGACACCTTGCACACCAGCGAGATCGGATTGAGGCTGTCCGTCTCGGTCGGCGCGCAGCCCTCGAAATCGTTGGTGAGATTGGTCCCCCAGCCGAAGGACATCCGCACCTTACCTTCGAAGTGACGGTAGGTCGTCTCGATGGCCTCCGCGTCGAGCCCGTCGGAGAAGATCAGCAGCTTGTCGCGCGGATCGATCCCCTTCGAGCGCCACCATGTCAGGATCTGCTCGCCGCCCTCGATTTCCGGCGCGCTGTCGGGGCGAAAACCCGTCCATTCCGCTACCCAGTCCGGAGCGTCGCGCAGAAAGGCGGCCGTGCCGAACGTATCGGGCAGTACGATCAGAAGGTTGCCGCCATAGTAGCGCTGCCAGTCGAGAAGCACCCGGTAAGGCGAGCGGCGCAGTTCCTCGTCGCTGTCGGTGAGCGCTGCGAATACCATGGGGAGCTCGTGCGCATTGGTGCCGAGCGCTTCAAGGTCCGAGTCCATGGCAAGCAGCACGTTGGAGGTGCCGGTGAAGGCCGGGCCGATGCCCTCCTTCAGCGCTTCCACGCACCAGCGCTGCCAGAGAAAGCTGTGGCGGCGCCGCGTGCCGAAGTCGGAAATCTTCAGGTCTGGCAGCTTGCGCAGTCGCTCGGTCTTGGCCCACAGCTTGGCCTTGGCGCGGGCATAGAGCACGTCCAGCGCGAAGGGTCCGAAACCGCGCATTGCGGCGCGCGAACGCAGTTCGTTGATGATCGCCAGAGCCGGGATTTCCCACATGGTGGTGTACATCCACGGTCCCGAGAATTCGAGGATGTATTGGCCGTCGCGCTTTTCGAGGTTGTATTCAGGAAGTCGGAAGTTCTCCAGCCACGCCAGGAACTCCGGCTCAAAAATCTGCTTGCGGCCATAGAAAGTGTTGCCGGCCAGCCAGATCATCTCCTTCTTGGTGAAACGGAGCGTCCGCGCATGGTCGAGTTGCTCCCGCAGGGCCCCTTCGTCGATCTCCTCGGCAAGGCGGACCTTCGTGGTGCGGTTGATCAGCGAAAAGGTCGCATCGACGTTCGGGTACATGCCCCAGATCATCTGCAGCATCAGAAGCTTGTAGAAATCCGTGTCCAGCAGGCTGCGGATGATCGGATCGAGCTTCCAGGTGTGGTCGTAGACGCGTCGCGCTATGTCGGTCGTGGCCATCGGCCCCTCGAATGCAAACTCCCGCCATGTGTCGGGCTCCGGTACCCGCGTATAGCATCGAATCCGAATGTTGCGTTATTTTCGGCCCCTGGACCGACAAAAAGTACGGCCTGCGGCGCGGGCCACGGCAGTTTTGCAGTACCTCCTCTTCGGCAGTTCTTGCGGACAGACGCTTCGGTTCTCCGACGAGGGGACCTTGCTACATCAAGAACAACAACTGGGCGGGGCTGAAAGTCTCGGGTCAGGGTGACAAGGCCGCTGCTTGGCGTCCACGCTTCTTCCGGATTCCGATCTGTCCGCCCAGTCCCGCCTCGTTCCGGGTAGCTGCATCGCGTTCGGCGAAGAGCCAGTCGATGAAGGCCTGCGCCACAGGCGCCGAACGCACCCCGTTGCGGCATGCCACGTAGAAGGAGTCGACCGCGGGAACGCGGATGTTGAAGGGCGTCACCAACTGGCCGCGCGCAAGCAGGTCGCTCGCCGTCACGCTGTCTCCGAGCGCCACGCCGAGCCCGTGCAGCGCCGCCTCGGTTGAAAGACGCGCATCGCTGAGGTGAAGTTGCTGGTCGCGTGGTAGGTCGAGCGCGTCGGCTGCCGCCAGCCAGGTCTGCCATTCACGACCGTCATCGCCGTGAAGGACGAGGTGGTCGGCAAGGTCCCGTATGTTCCGGATCGGCCGGTTGTTCATCAAAGTCGGGCTCACCACCGGAAAGAGTTCCAGGTCCGACCATTTGCGGAACCAGCAATCACCCCACTGGCGGGCGCCATAATGGACGCAGATGTCGATCTCCTGGGACAGCAGGTCCTCCGGCGCATTGGATGGTACCATCCTCAGCCGGATGTTCGGATAGCGCGCCGCAAACGAGCCGAGCCGCGGCAGGACCCAGAGCGACAGCAGCGCCGGCACGCAACTCACCACCAGCGATCCGGAGCCGGTCGGCCGGGTCATCCGCGCGGTGGCCGCCGCGATGCTCTCGAAGGCGCCGGCAACCGCCGGCAGCAGGTCGGCGCCCTGTGGCGTGAGCTTCAACCGCTGGCCGGTTCGTTCGAACAGTTTCGCCTTGAGCGAGGTTTCCAGCGCCTTGATCTGGTGGCTTACCGCGCCGTGCGTCACGTTGAGCTCGGCCGCCGCGCGCGTCAGCGAGCCGTAGCGGGCGGTCGCTTCGAAGGCGCGCAGTGGATTGAGAGGAGGCAGCCGGCGGGTCATGGGATTTTGGAGTTCAGCCTGTGAGATTTTCTCACAGAACAGGCTATAGCAATGTCAATTGATCCCTCAACCGTTTTGGCCCAATTTCCGCCAAGTAGCTGGGGCTGCGATAATCCCTGAGGTTTATCGGATCAGCCCGCATTTTTGGCGCATAGCTGCGGGAAGAATTCAGGAGGAAAAGCGATGGCGATCGATCCGAGCAAGCTCGAGGAACTCCGCAGCAAATATGGCGAGAGTCACGGCGGCGAAATGTTCGATCCGCGCTTCCGCAAGGTCGCCGATCGCATCTTCACCAAGGGCGGCACCCGGCTCGCGCCCTATTCCGGTGTGCCGACATTCCTTTCCGCCCCTTACAGGCCGGTTGATGCCGAAGCGCAGGACCTCAGCGATCTGCAGGTCGCGATCGTCGGCGTGCCCATGGATCTCGGCGTCACCAACCGCAACGGCTCCCGCTTCGGGCCGCGGGCTCTGAGGACGATCGAGCGCATCGGCCCCTACAACCATGTGCTGGACTGCGCCCCCGTGCACGACCTGCGCGTTGCCGATATCGGCGACGTGCCGTTCCGCAGCCGCTACCGGCTCGAGATGAGCCATGAGGACATCGAGAAGCGCATCAGCCAGATCGTGGCTGCCGGCGTCGCGCCGCTCTCGGTGGGCGGCGATCACTCGATCACCCATCCGATCCTGAAGGCGGTCGGGCGCGACCGTCCCGTCGGCATGATCCACATCGACGCCCATTGCGACACCGGCGGCGCCTTCGACGGCACCAAGTTTCACCATGGCGGCCCGTTCCGCAACGCCGTGCTTGACGGCGCACTCGATCCGGCCCGCACGATCCAGATCGGCATCCGTGGCTCCTCGGAATACCTGTGGGAATTCTCCTATGAATCCGGCATGACGGTCATCCATGCCGAGGAGATTTCCGGCATGGGAATCCCGGCAATCATCGAGAAGGCCAAGCGGATCGTCGGTGACGGGCCGACCTATCTCTCCTTTGATATCGATAGCCTCGACCCGGCCTTCGCCCCCGGGACAGGCACCCCCGAAGTGGGCGGGCTGACCACGCGCGAGGTGCTGGAATTGCTGCGCGGGCTTAAGGGCGTCAACCTGGTCGGCGGCGACGTCGTCGAGGTCGCGCCCCAGTATGATGCCACGACCAACACGGCGCACGCCGGCGCGCAGGTTCTGTTCGAGATCCTGTCGCTGATGGTGTTCAGCCCGTCGATCGGCGGCAAGGGGGACTGAGAAGAACGCGGTACGAGGGGTTCGAAAACCGCTTGAGAACATAGGCCGGAGCGGCCTTAGAAGAGGAGAAGGACATGAACACCAAGATCAGCCGCCGCACGGTGCTGGCTGGTGCCGTCGTCGGCGCCGGCGCACTCGCCATGCCATCGGTGCTGAGAGCGCAGGACAAGTCGCTGAAGGTCGGCGTCTATGGCGGCTACTTCAAGAAGTCCTTCGACGAGCACATCTTCCCGGACTTCACCAAGGCGACAGGCATCGCCGTGGAGTCCGTTGCAGAGCCGACCGGCGAGGCATGGCTGGTGCAACTCGAGCAGGCCGCCCGGGCAGGACAGGCCCCCGCCGACGTGTCGATGATGGCGCAGGTGCCGATGCTCAAGGGCCAGTCCACCGAGCTCTGGGCGCCGATCGATGAGACGCGCATCAAACATTTTGGCGACCTGCTGCCGCAGTTCGTGTCCAAGTATCAGGATGGGCGCATCGCCGGCATCGGCGCGGTGGCCTGGTACATCACACTCGTCACCAACACCGACGTCTATCCGCAGGCGCCGGAATCGTGGGAGGCGCTGTGGGATGCGGCCAACAAGGACAAGCTCGGCCTGCTCGCGCTCGTCTCCAACTCCTTTCTGCTGGAAGTGACGGCGAAGACCTTCTTCGGCGGCACGAATGCGCTGGATACCGAGGAAGGCCAGCTCAAGGCTTTCGAGAAGCTCGCCGAGGTCAAGCCGAACGTCCGGCTCTGGTATCGCGACGAGGCTCAATTCGAGCAGGCTCTGAAGTCGGGCGAGATCCCGATGGGCCAGTACTACCACGACGTCACCGGGCTGGCCGCGTCCGAAGGTCACCCCGTGCGTTCGACCTTCCCGAAGGAGGGCGGCATCCAGGATTCGGGCTGCTGGGCGGTGTCCAGGGCTTCGAAGAAGATGGACGAGGCGCTGGTCTTCATCGACTACATGAGCCAGCCCTCGATCCAGGGCCTGATGTCGCGCAAGGTGGGAACCGCGCCGACGCTGAAGCGCGAGGTGCTCGATCTGACGCCAGAGGAGTTCGCCGCGGTTTCGACCGAGATCGAGCCGATCATTCCTCGCTACGACCTGCACGCGACCAAGGCCGACTGGCTGAACCAGAAGTGGACGGAGATGATCGTAGGCTGAGGCTCAGGCGAGGGAGCCTTGTCCGCCCACCGGTTTGGCGTTATTTTGGAAGCTGGAGTGGGAGCCAGGCTTTCGCCCGGCCCCCTTTCCTAGATCCTGAATTGGACCCGGAACACGACTTGCCAGCCAGTCCGGGTCCTTTTCAGTTCCAGGGTGACGCTATATGGCCAGAACCACATGGCGTCCCTCCAGTTCGAGGGCGAGGCCGTCGCCGCGGTCGGGGTGGCCCATCCTCCCCGATGCGCCGGCTGGCTCGGCGCCGCTGCTTCCGCTCCCGAATTCCTCTCACCCGCCAATCAATCGTAGTTTTCAGTTGCTGACCAGCGGCATGAAGTTCATGCATCAGCATCCAGCCGCAGTGTCCAGCCTCGAACACCGGGACCTCTACATGTCCGGATTATCAATCCAAGGCGTCACCAAGCAGTTCGCCGATTTCAAAGCCGTCGACGAGGTAAGCCTGTCGGTTCCGCACGGCACCTTCGTCTGCCTGCTCGGCCCATCGGGCTGCGGCAAGACCACACTGCTCAGGATGATCGCGGGCCTGGAGGAGCCGACCGCCGGGGCAGTAATGCTCGACGGTGACGACATAACCTCGGTCCCGACCCACAAGCGCAACTTCGGCATGGTCTTCCAGTCGCTCGCGCTGTTCCCACACCTGTCCGTCGGCGACAACGTCTCCTATGCGCTGCGTATCCGCGGGGCCTCCAGGCAGGAGCAGAAGAGCCGGGCGGAAGAGTTGCTGAAGCTGGTACATCTGCCCGGCTTCGCCGACCGAGCCGTATCGAAACTCTCTGGCGGCCAACGCCAACGGGTCGCCATCGCACGCGCCCTGGCTCTGTCGCCAAAACTCTTCCTGCTCGACGAGCCCATGTCGGCGCTTGATGCAAAATTGCGCGAGTCGATGCAGGTTGAGTTGAGACAGCTGCAGCAGCGGCTCGGTATCACCACGATCGTGGTGACGCACGATCAGCGGGAGGCCATGACCATGGCGGACCTCGTCGTGGTCATGGATCGCGGTCGCATTCGTCAGGCGGCTGCACCGGTCGACATCTATCGCAAGCCGGCGGACGCCTTCGTTGCAGACTTCATCGGCTCGACCAACCTGCTTCCGGTCGAAAGGGATTCGGCCGGCCGGGCGGCGGTGCTCGGCACCGCGATCCCCGGCCTCACTCTGCCAGAGGGGGCGTCGAAAGCCTTTGTCTCGATCCGGCCCGAGGACGTGCAGCTTGGTCCGCCGCAGCCGGGCACGATCCCGGGGACGGTCACCTTCGTGCGCGATCTCGGCGGCACCATCGAGACCTTCGTGGAGGCCTCTGGGACGAAGATCGTCGCCGTCACCACCCCGCGCGACCGCGGCGAGTTCGCCGAGGGCAATGCGGTGGGCATCACGCTGCCGCCGGAAGCCTGCGTGGTGGTGAAGGCATGAGCGTAACAGGTTTCATAGGGGTGCTATTCGGGCGAACTCCGGCCACGGAGCCTGCCCGATGAAACGCGAACACACCCGCTCGCTCACCGATTATGCGCCGCTGGTCTATCCCGGCTTGATGCTGATCATCTTCTTCGTCGTGCCCTTCTCGACGATGATCGCGGTCAGCTTCTTCCAGCGCGATCCGGCCGGCTTCTACAAGACCGCCTTCGTTTTCGATAACTATGCCCGCTTCCTGTCGCTGTTCTTCGGGCAGGTGCTGGGCTTCTCACTGCTCCTGTCGGTGCTCGTGGCCCTCTGCTGCGTCACCATCGCCTTTCCGTTCACCTATCTGCTCGTCCGCCAGTCGAGAGCGATCCAGACCGTCTGGCTGGTGGCGCTCCTGTCGGTCCTGTCGCTGTCGGAAGTCATCATCGGCTTCTCCTGGTCGACGCTCCTGTCCCGAACCGCCGGCATCTCCAACCTCCTTGTCTGGCTGGGGCTCATAGATCAGCCCGTTGCCCTTCTGCCGAGCTTCGGTGCGGTGCTGACGGGAATGGTCTATCAGGCGCTGCCCTATTCCATCCTCGTGCTCTACCCCGCCCTGGTGCGGCTCGATCCGACCCTGGTCGAAGCGGCGCGCACGCTCGGCGCCTCGCCCGGACGCGCCTTCTTCAACGTGGTGGTTCCGGCGCTACGGAACACGCTGGTGGCGACCATCATCATGGTCTTCGTCTTCGCGCTGGGCTCCTACCTGTTGCCGCAGATCCTCGGCCGACCGCAGCATTGGACGCTGTCGGTGCTGATCACCGATCAGGCGATCTATCAGTCCAACATGCCCTTCGCCGCTGCGATGGCGGTGTTCCTGGTGCTGATCTCGCTGGCGCTGGTCGGCCTTACGCTTCTGGTCGGACGGAGGGAGAGCGCGGCATGAGCGGCAAGATCCTAAGTAGGCTCTACCTTGCGGCCGTAGGCCTGTTCCTGGCCATGCCGCTGATCGTCGTGCTGGGCGTGTCGGTCAACGAGAAGCAGGACCTCGCCTTTCCTCCGGTCGGCTTCTCGCTCTCCTGGTACGCCCAGATCTTCTTCGACCCGGAGTGGCGTCGCGCGCTGATCGCCTCGGTCCTGCTGGCGCTGAGTTCGGCAGCCATCGCCGTCTCGATCGCGCTGCCGCTCGCCTGGTTCCTGTGGCGGCGCATCGCGCCCTGGGCGAACATTTTCCAGCTTCTCGGCATCGCCCCCTTCATCCTGCCGCCGGTGATCACGGCGCTGGGGATGCTCACCTTCTGGGCCTCCAGCGGCCTCTACGGCCAGCCCTGGACCGCCGCCATCAGCCACGGCATCTTCTTCGTCACCCTGCCACTGGTCACACTGTCGCTGGGTTTCGCCTCGATCGATCGCTCCCTGACCGAGGCGGCCTCGACCATGGGTGCCGACGACCGCACGATCATGCGCACCGTCGTTCTGCCGCTCATCGTTCCCTACCTGGTCTCGGGCTACGCCTTCGCCTTCGTGCTGTCGCTCAACGAGTACATCGTGGCCTATATGACGGTCGGCTTCACGCTGGAGACCTTGCCCATAAAAATCTTCAACGCGCTCCGCTACGGCTATACGCCGACCATGGCGGCGGTGTCGGTGTTCTTCGTCTTTGTGGCGGCGATCGTCTTCGGCCTGATCGCGATCTTCGGGGACCTGCGCAAGCTGCTTGGCGCCATGAGCTCGAATTGAGGTGCAGGGCCATCGCTTCCATGGACGATAGGCCAGCCCGGCGGCGGGCTGGCTAAGTGCCGGGATTCAGGCTAAGCGCGGTCCAGAGTCCCAAGGCCTTCCTGGCATAACGAACACTTCGGCTCCCGACCGGCTCCACAGCTTCCCTGAATGACTTCGATCTCCCGTGCCATCCGCCTTCTCCCGGTCATGACATGCGCGGCCCTCGCGGCATGTGCCGGCCCTTCGACGAGTTCTCTTCCGCAAAGAACTTCTACCCAGCAGCCTGCTCCGATCACGCAGGAAAAGCCTGAGCCAGTGCCGGCAGGCATTAAGCCGCTGACCCTGGAGCAGGAGGAGATGATATCGCAATGAGCCTTTTCTTAGGGATAGACACCGGCGGCACCTATACCGACGCGGTTCTCTGGTCGGAGGCGACCGGCGTCGTCGCCAAGGCCAAGTCGCTGACGACCCGGCACGATCTTGCCGTCGGCATCTCGGGGGCGGCCGACGCCGTGCTGAAGGATTCCGGCGCGGCTCCCGGTTCCGTAAAGCTCGTTTCGATGTCGACGACCCTCGCCACCAATGCGCTGGTCGAAGGGCAGGGCGGGCGCGTCGCCCTCATCATGATCGGTTTCACTCCCGCCGATCTTGAGCGTGACGGACTGGACAAGGCGCTTGGCGGCGATCCGGTGGTGTTCTGCGAAGGCGGCCATGACGTCCATGGCAATGCCCGGCCGCTGGACCTCGCCGCGCTCGAAGAGGCATTGCCGACGCTCGGCGGTTCCGTCTCCGGTTTTGCCGTCTGCGCCTATTTCTCCACCCGCAATCCTTCGCACGAAATCCAGGCTCGCGATCTCATCCGGGAGCGCACAGGCCTGCCGGTCACCACCAGCCACGAGCTTTCCGCGCAACTCGGCGGACCTCGCAGGGCGCTGACCACCCTTCTCAATGCCAGGCTGATCTCGATGATCGACCGGCTGATATCCGCCACCGAAGGATTTCTCGAGGGCCGCGGGATCGCCGCGCCGCTCATGGTGGTCCGCGGCGACGGTGCGTTGGTGTCGTCCGACTTCGCTCGCCACCGGCCGATCGAGACCATCCTATCCGGCCCAGCGGCCAGCCTCGTCGGGGCTCGGCACTTGACCGGCTTCGACAACGCCGTCGTTTCGGATATCGGCGGGACCACGACCGACGTTGCGGTGCTCGACCACGGCCATCCGAGGCTCGATCCGCAGGGTGCGACGGTGGGCGGCTTCCGCACCATGGTGGAAGCGGTCGCGATGCGCACCTTCGGCCTCGGCGGCGATTCCGAGGTGCGGCTGGAAGACGGAGGGCTCGATCCGAAAATCCTGCTCGGGCCGCGGCGGCTGGTGCCGCTCTCGCTCGTCGGGGTGTCGCACGCCGAGACCGTCACGCAGCATCTGGAGCGGCAGCTCCGCGCACCCAACCCGGGCCGCCTCGACGGCCGCTTCGCCATTCGGACCGGGGTTCCGGAGCGCCTTTCCGCCGGCCTGACCCCGCCGGAGCAGAAGCTCTACGATCAGATATCAGCGACGCCGGTGCCGTTGGACACGCTCGTCACCTCCAACATGCAGATTGCGACTCTGAACCGGCTGGTCGCGCGCGGGCTCGTCCATGTGTGCGGCTTCACGCCGTCGGATGCCGCACATGTGCTCGGTCGGCAGGCGAACTGGAACGGTGCATGCGGGCGGATGGGCGCCGAACTGTTTGCTCGCAAACGCGATGGTCGCGGCCAGCCGATCGGCGAGACGGCGGAAGCGCTGTGCGAGCGCGTGCTCAGCGCCGTGACGCGCTTTTCCGCCGAGGTGATCCTGGAGACCTCATTCGCCGAGGACGGCCTCGACGGCGCAGAGACGGTGGCGCACGCGCTGGTGCAGCGGGCGGTCGATGGAACGGGGGGCATAGCCCGCCTGAGTGTCGCGCTGGACCGTCCGGTGATCGGCCTCGGCGCGTCCGCCTCGCTCCACTATGCCGGACTGCCGCCGCTGGTCGGCAATGAATGCGCCGTGCCTGGCGATGCCGATGTGGCGAACGCGCTCGGCGCTGTGGTGGGCCAGGTGCGCGTGTCGGCCGAGGCCTTGGTTTCCCAGCCGCGCGAGGGCCTGTTCCGGCTGTCGGCCGGCGACCTGGTGCGCGACTTCCTTGACGAGGACGAGGCGCTCGCCGCTGCCGAGAAGCGTGTCCGTGAACTGGCTGCCGAGGCGGCCAACGCGGCCGGGGCCGATGCCGCGGAGATCGACGTATCCCGCGACATCAGGAGTTCGACCATCGAAGGTCAGCGGATGTTCATCGAGGCGACAATCACCGCGGTTGCGGCAGGCCGGCCGCGCATCGCGAGTTAAGCTGCGGCGGCTGGGGCCCCTCATCCGCCTGCCGGCACCTTTTCCCCGCGAGCGGAGAGAGGGTGCGGTGAGGGACTATGCTTGTAGCTGGAATGAATCGCCCTACGCCCTGTAAAGCCGCACCGGCTTTGAGGTCCGCTTCAGCACCGACTTCGCTTCCAGGTCGAGTTGCACGCATTTGATCCACCAGCCGGCCTTGTCGCCGCCGGGGAAGAGTTCGTCCGGCAGCAGCGGCAGAGCGGCCGCCTTGATCTCGCTGACTGAAAGTCCGGGCGCGCGATCCGGCAGGATCGCGAGCATCGCGTCTTTCATCGCCTCGTATTTCGCCGCGTTGACCCGGTAGCGCGATCCCGGGCTGATCATGTTTTCGACTTCGATGGTTGGTTCCTTGGCCATCGCCTTCTCCTTCTTGTCGACAAAATGACGTCCGGGAGGATCGGCATCCGACAGTGGGCGCAAGAATTCTTCGAACGCGATCCATTTTTGTGAAACGCTTTGCAGAATGCCTGCAATTGACCCTACCCTGCGTACGTGTCATTGCGCGGCCATTCAAAATCGCGAGGAGCACGGAGTACTGGCATGTCAGACCGCGTCGACAGGAATGGGCTCAAGGTGGCCGCGGAACTGGCGCGCTTCGTCGAGGATGAGGCACTTTCCGGTACCGAGGTTGACGCGAACCAGTTCTGGAGCGGGCTCTCCGCCCTGATCCATGATCTGTCCCCACGCAATCGTGCGCTTCTCGCAAAGCGCGATGCCCTGCAGGCCAAGCTCGACGCCTGGCATGAGGAGAACGGCGCGCCCGCCGATCTTTCCGCCTACCGCTCATTCCTCGCGGAGATCGGCTATCTCGTTCCCGAGGGACCCGATTTCGAGATCTCCACCCAGAACGTCGATCCCGAGATCGCCGAGATCGCCGGGCCGCAGCTCGTCGTCCCGGTCTCCAATGCCCGCTATGCGCTGAACGCTGCGAATGCGCGCTGGGGATCCCTCTACGACGCGCTCTACGGCACCGATGCCATTCCGGAGACTGAGGCGGGCGAGCGCGAAGGCGGCTACAATCCCGGGCGCGGCGCCAAGGTCATCGCCTGGGCCAGGAAGTTCCTCGATGCGGCCGTGCCGATCGAGGGCGCGAGTTGGAGCGATGTCGGCAGTGTGTCGGTGAAAGATGGTGCCCTGGTTCTCCACCGTGCCCATACGATTGGCGACGGCGAGGAAACACTCCAGACGCTTTCGCTTTCGAACGGATCACAATTCGCGGGCTATATTGGGCAGCCTGACGCGCCGAGAAAAATCCTGCTACGCAACCATGGCCTCGGCATCGAAATCCTGTTCGACCGCGCGTCGGTGATCGGCAAGACCGATCCCGCCGGCATTTCGGACGTCAGGATCGAGGCGGCGATCACGACCATCATGGACTGCGAGGACTCTGTCGCGGCGGTCGACGCCGAGGACAAGGTGCTGGTCTACCGCAACTGGCTGGGCCTGATGAAAGGCGACCTCACCGAGGAGGTCTCGAAGGGCGGCCGTACTTTTACTCGGAAACTCACCCCCGACCTCGACTACACCGCGCCGGACGGCTCAAGCGTCTCGGTGACGGCGCGCTCGCTGATGCTGGTGCGCAATGTCGGCCACCTGATGACCACGCCCGCGGTCCTGGATCGGGATGGGAACGAAGTGCCTGAGGGCCTGCTGGATGCGGCGGTCACGGTTCTCTGCGGCCTGCAAGACGTCGGCCCGAACGGCCGCCGCGCCAATTCGCGGACCGGATCGATCTATGTCGTGAAGCCCAAGATGCACGGGCCCGAGGAGGTCGCCTTCGCCGTCGAGATTTTTTCACGCGTGGAGGAGATGCTCGGTCTGGCGCCCAACACGATCAAGATGGGGATCATGGATGAGGAGCGGCGAACCACCGTCAACCTCAAGGAGTGCGTCCGCGCCGCCAGGGAGCGCGTGGTCTTCATCAACACAGGCTTCCTTGACCGCACCGGCGACGAGATCCGCACCTCGATGGAAGCCGGCCCAATGATCCGCAAGGGCGACATGAAGCAGTCGGCCTGGATCGGGGCCTACGAGAACCAGAACGTCGACATTGGCCTCGAATGCGGCTTCTCCGGCCGTGCGCAGATCGGCAAGGGCATGTGGGCCATGCCCGACAAGATGGCCGAAATGCTGGAGCAGAAGATCGCGCACCCCAAGGCCGGCGCGAACACCGCCTGGGTGCCGTCTCCGACCGCCGCGACGCTGCATGCCACGCACTACCACAAGGTCGACGTGAAGGCCGTCCAGCAGCAGCTCAAGTCAAGACCGCGGGCGAAACTGGACGACATCCTTTCGATCCCGGTGGCCACCCGTCCCAACTGGACGCCGGAGGAGATCCAGCGCGAGCTCGACAACAATGCCCAGGGAATCCTCGGCTATGTCGTGCGCTGGATCGACCAGGGGGTCGGCTGCTCCAAGGTGCCTGACATCCACGATGTCGGCCTGATGGAAGACCGCGCTACGCTGCGCATCTCCTCGCAGCACATTGCCAACTGGCTGCATCATGGCGTCTGCACCGAGCAGCAGGTGATGGAGACGATGAAGCGCATGGCCGCCGTGGTCGACCGCCAGAACGCCGGCGATCCGCTCTACGAGCCGATGGCGCCGAACTACGACGACTCGGTCGCCTTCCTGGCGGCTTGCGATCTGGTCTTCAGGGGCCGTGCCCAGCCGAACGGCTACACGGAGCCGGTGCTACATGCCCGTCGGCTGGAGGAGAAGGCGAAACAGCGCGCCGCCGGTTGAGGGGAGTGACGACGGCGGTGTACAGGTGGGCGAAGCGGCCGCATCGTACTCGGAATATTCGTGTCACCTTCGCAGACCTCAACCCCCACCCCTAACCTCTCCCCTCAAGGGGGAGGGGGACTATCGCGCATTGGCCGCGTGCACGACGCTCTGCGACTGGCGGTAGGGGCGAAGGCGACCAAGTCCCCCTCCCTCTTGAGGGGTGGGGGTACTGACGAGTACGGCCTACCTACGGAAACAGAACGCGCCCAAAGACTACGGCGCCTGCCATGATCCTCCTCGCTATCGACTGTTCGGCCGAACTCTGCGCCGCGTGCGTCTACGACAGCGGGCGCAAAGAGGAACTCGGCCGCTCCGTGCTCGTTCTCGGTAAGGGGCATGCCGAGCATCTGATCGGCGTGATCGACGCGGCGCTCTCGGCGGCCGGGAAGGCGTACGCAGACCTCGACGCGATTGCCGTCTCGATTGGCCCCGGCTCCTTCACCGGTATCCGTGTTGCAGTCGCGGCGGCCCGCGGCTTCTCGCTGGCGCTCGGCATGCCGGCGATCGGCGTCAGCGTGCTGGAAGCCTTGGCGGCGCAAGCGAGGGCGACCAAGGGCGCGGGGAGCGTGCTTGCGACGAGGGGCTTTGGGCCTGATGATGCGGCTGCGACCGTGCAGGCCGCGCTTTACGATGAACTCGGAGGCGAGGCGTATCCTCCCTCCGTCTTGGGACTGGGGGAGGCCGTGGAGTTGGCGACCAATGCCGGGGCTGCGCTTGCGGGAACGGGAGCGACGCGGATCGCGGCTGCATCTGGCGGAAGCCTGCCTGTAGTTCTGGATGCGAGCGCGGCGGACATCCTGTTCTATGCGCAGGTCGCCGCCGGCAAGGGCTCAATCGGCCAAAAACCCAGCCCGCTCTATCTGCGCGAGCCTGACGCGAAGCCGCAAGCCGGCTTCATCCTGCCCCGCCGGGAGGGGTGATGCGTATTCCCTTCCTCCCCTTGCGGCAGCGCGAGTTCTATCTGCTGCCGCTCGATGCGCGCGACCTGCCGTCAATGGCCGAGATCCATCAGGAGGACTTTTCGCGGCCGTGGAGCGAAGAGGAATTCGCCACCTTGCTCGGGCAGGACGGCGTGTTCGGCTTTTCCGCCCGCGAAGTCGGGCACGGCGACAAGCCGCCGGTCGGCTTTGTGCTTACGCGATTGGCGGCGGACGAGGCCGAAATCCTTACCATCGCCGTCGACCGGGCTCATAGAAGGCTCGGTGTCGGTTGGCAACTGATGGATGCGGTGCTGCGCGACCTGCATGCTCGCCGGACGGCAGCGCTCTTCCTGGAGGTCGACGAGACCAACGCGCCCGCCATCGCTCTCTACCGCAGGCTAGGCTTCATCCAGGTGGGCCGCCGTCCCAACTACTACGCGAACTCCGAAGGACCCGCGGGCGCGCTTGTCATGCGCCGCGACCTCGGCTAGGCCGCGACGGGGCCGGGAAAGTCTCGATGATCGGAAGGGCAAGGGTGGTTGTGGCAGTCATGGTCGTCGCCTTGATGACCGCGCTGTTCGCCCTGCCGCAATTGATATGCGTGCATACGGGATGGTGCAGGGGCAGGCCTCTGCTGCGGCTCTGGCACACCGTCGCGGCGAAGTTGCTGGGCTTTCGCATTCACGTTCGCGGCAAGATAGTGCCCGGACGGCCGCTGATGCTGGTCTCCAACCACGTATCCTGGTCCGATATCGTGGTGCTCGCCGCCACTGCGGACGTATCCTTCGTGGCAAAGGCCGAGATGGCGAACTGGCCGATCTTCGGCTGGTTCTCGAAGATGCAGCGCTCCGTACACATCGAGCGGGACGTCAAGCGCAAGTCCGGCGAGCAGGCGAACGAGATCGCTGAGCGGCTCGATGCCGGCGACGTCATGGTGCTGTTTGCCGAAGGCACGACGGGCAACGGCAACATGCTGCTGCCGTTCAAGACGACGCTGTTTGGCGCGGCATCGATGATGCTCAAGGCCGGCGCGCACGAGACGGTCTGGATCCAGCCGGTGGCGCTCGCCTATACGCGCGTCCAGGGCCTGCCGATGGGCCGGCAGCACCGGCCGGTGGTCGCCTGGGTGGGCGACCAGGACCTAATCCCGCATCTCATCGGCGTGCTCAAGGAGGGCGCGATCGACGTGGAGGTGCATTTCGGCGAGCCGATCCCCTTCGATGCGAAGAGCAGCCGCAAGGACGTCGCGAAACTGATCGAAGCGAGGGTCGGAGCCATGATGCACGGCGCCCTCTCGAAGCCCGAGCCCAGGATGTGAATTCGACCTGCTCTATGCCGGCAGCGCGACAGTTCCTTGATCGCCGAAGTAATTTTCTCGACACAGGAGGTCGCAGCCCCAATCGAGCTACCCTATCTACGCGGCTTGCGATCAGGCACCGCGGCGACTGCGCACTGTCCTTTATTCGCGAAAGAGTCTAGAAGCCGGACGATGGAGCATCTCGAAATAGACAGCATGTCCCAAGCGTTTTCGGAGGGTGATGCAAGCGCGACCCCGTCGCGGAAAGTCTTCGTCAAGACCTATGGCTGCCAGATGAACGTCTACGACTCCCAGCGCATGACCGATGCGCTGGCGGCGGATGGATATGTGGCGACCGAGGCGATGGAAGAGGCCGACCTCGTCCTTCTCAACACCTGCCACATCCGCGAGAAGGCGGCGGAGAAGGTCTATTCGGAGCTCGGCCGTATCCGCGAGATCAAGCGCGAGCGCGAACGTACCGGCGCGGAGATGCTGATCGGGGTGACCGGTTGCGTCGCCCAGGCCGAGGGTCGCGAGATCATCCGTCGCGCGCCCGTGGTCGACCTCGTCATCGGCCCGCAGACCTATCACCGCCTTCCCGACGCGCTGCGCAAGGCCCGGGTTGGCGAGAAGACGGTCGACACCGACTATGCCGTCGAGGACAAGTTCGAGCACCTGCCGCAGCCGAAGAGCGCCGAGATCGCGCGCCGTGGGGTGACCGCCTTCCTCTCCGTCCAGGAGGGCTGCGACAAGTTCTGCACCTTCTGCGTCGTGCCCTATACCCGCGGCGCCGAAGTGTCCCGGCCGGTTTCGCAGATACTGGCGGAGGCCGAGCGGCTTGTGGCGGCGGGCATGCGCGAGATCACGCTGCTTGGCCAGAACGTCAATGCCTGGCGAGCGGAAGGCCCGGACGGCAAGGATTGGGGGCTCGGCCGGCTGCTGTTCCGGCTTGCGGATATCCCAGGCCTGGCGCGGCTGCGCTACACGACCAGCCATCCCCGCGATATGGACGACGAACTGATCGCTGCCCACCGCGATCTTTGCTCGCTGATGCCTTATCTTCATCTGCCCGTGCAGGCAGGGTCCGATCGCATCCTGAAGGCCATGAACCGGCGTCACAAGGCGGCCGACTATCTCGCTCTGATCGAGCGGATCCGGACCGCCCGTCCGGATATCGCCATGTCGGGCGATTTCATCGTCGGCTTCCCCGGCGAGACGGACGAGGATTTCGAGGCCACGCTGAACATCGTCAGGGAGGTCGGCTACGCCCAGGCTTTTTCCTTCAAGTACTCGCCGCGCCCAGGTACGCCCGGCGCCGAGATGAAGGACCATGTGCCCGAAACGCTGAAGGACGAGCGCTTGCAGCGCCTGCAGGCCCTGCTTGCCGAGCAGCAGCACGCATTCACGCAGAGCCGCGTCGGCATGCGCTTCGACGTGCTGATCGACAAGCCGGGCCGCCGTGCCGGGCAGAAGGCGGGCCGCTCGCCCTGGCTGCAGCCGGTGATCATCGACGAACGCGCCGGCGAGATCGGCGACATCATTCCGGTGCGCATCACGCGCACCGAGGCCTCCACCCTTTTTGCCGAAACCCTCTGAAGAGGAGAGACGTTTGGTCGCCAAAGCCGATCTGAAGCAGGCGCCCGCCGGGGCGTCGGACATGGCGCACATCGTCCTGACGTTCGACAACAACAAGCTGGCGAGCGCGCTCTACGGTCAGTTCGACGAGAATCTGGCGCGCCTGGAGCAGAAGCTCGGCGTCGATATCCGCTCGAAGGGCAATCAGGTTTCGATCCAGGGCGATGCCGCAGCCGCCGAGCAGGCACGCCGAGCGCTGGATCAGCTCTACGCCATCCTTCAGCAGGGCGCGCACATCGCCCAGTCGGATGTCGACGGAGCGATCCGCATGGCCACCGCGCCGGAAGACCAGCTGACGCTGCCCACGCTGGAGCGCAAGGGCAGGGTGGCGGCCGCCCAGATCGCGACCCGCAAGCGGACGATCTACGCACGGTCGCTCAACCAGGACGCATATATGCGGGCGCTGGAGCGGGCCGAGCTCGTCTTCGGTATCGGCCCGGCCGGCACCGGCAAGACCTATCTCGCCGTGGCTCATGCCGCGATGCTGCTCGAGCGCGGCATGGTGGAGCGCATCATCCTGTCGCGCCCGGCAGTCGAGGCCGGCGAGCGCCTCGGCTTCCTGCCCGGCGACATGAAGGAGAAGGTCGATCCGTACCTCAGGCCCCTCTACGACGCGCTCTATGATATGATGCCGGCCGACAAGGTCGAGCGCGCCCTGACCGCGGGGGTGATCGAGATCGCGCCGCTCGCCTTCATGCGCGGCCGCACGTTGGCGCATTCTGCGGTGATCCTCGACGAGGCGCAGAACACCACTCCGATGCAGATGAAGATGTTCCTGACCCGGTTGGGCGAGAACTCGCGCATGATCGTGACCGGCGACCCGACGCAGATCGATCTGCCCCCGCAGACCAAGTCCGGCCTCGTCGAGGCGCTTCGCGTCCTGGACGGGATTCCGGGCGCGGTGATCGTTCGTTTCGGCGACAGCGACGTGGTTCGTCATCCGCTGGTCGCCGAGATCGTGCGGGCCTATGATCGTGATGCGAAGCTGTCGCGCGGAATGGGCGTCGACGAGGACTGACACGCCGAATGGCCTCCCACGAAAGCAATAGGCAGGTCGACCCCGTCGACGTCGAGATCGACCTTGCGGTCGAGGCGGGCGACTGGCCGCCCAGGTCGGCTCTCGACGCCTTGGCCGCGTGCGCTGTGGAAGCGACGCTCGAAGAGGTCGGCGCGCGCGCCGGCCATACCGTCGAGCTCAGCCTGGTGTTCACCAGCGACGAGCACATCCGCACGCTGAACGCCGAGTGGCGCGGCAAGGACAAGCCCACCAACGTGCTCTCCTTTCCCGCCTTTCCGGTGACGCCGGGTGCGAGCCTTCCACCGATGCTGGGCGATATCGTGCTTGCGGCGGAGACGGTGCTAAGCGAAGCTGAACTGGAAGGAAAGCCGCTTGACCACCATATTAGCCACCTCATCGTGCATGGATTGCTGCACCTCATGGGCCATGACCATGAGGAGAATGAGCAAGCAGAGCTGATGGAAGGTCTGGAGCGCCGGATTCTGGCGAGGCTTGCCATTCCGGACCCCTACGCGTAACAACAGAGGGTCGAACGACCGAAGACGAGATGAACGAGACACCCGATACTGCCGCGAACACCGATGGGGGTGGCGTCAGGCAGATGCCGGACCAGGGCGACGAAGAACCCAGTCCGAGTACCGGCGCGACGGCTGCGGCCGAGCGCCCTTCCTTCATAGAATGGCTGTCGACGCTGTTCCGGCACAGGAACGGCAACACGCTCCGCGAGGACCTGAGCGAGGCGCTGGCTGAGGCCGGGACCGGCGACCAGGAGTCCTTCTCGCCTGCCGAGCGCGCCATGCTCCACAACATCCTGCGGCTGCGCGAGGTCCGCGTCGAGGATGTGATGGTGCCGCGCGCGGACATCGAAGGCATCGAGATCGGCACGACCCTCGGCGACCTGTTGGCCATCTTCGAGCAGTCCGGACACTCGCGTATGCCGGTCTATGCCGAGACGCTCGACGACCCGCGCGGCATGGTGCATTTCCGCGACGTGCTCGCACACATCACCCGCGCCGCGCGCGTGAAAAACGGGCGCGGATCGCGGAAGTCCACGAACGGAACGGGCGCAGCCGTAGCGGCCGCGCCGCTCGATCTCGCCAACGTCGATCTTACCAAGACCCTCGGCGAACTGAACCTCATCCGCACGGTGCTCTTCGTCCCGCCTTCCATGCTCGCCTCGGATCTGATGGCGCGCATGCAGGCTTCGCGGACGCAGATGGCGCTCGTGATCGACGAGTATGGCGGTACCGACGGCCTGGCCTCGCTCGAGGACATCGTCGAGATGGTGGTGGGCGACATCGAGGACGAGCATGACGAGTCGGTGCCGCTGATCACGCAGGCCGGCGACGGCGTCTACGTCGTCGACGCGAAGGCCGAGATCGATGAAGTGGCCAAGCTCATCGGCGATGCCTTCTCTCCCGGCGAGCACGGGGAGTATGTCGATACGATCGGCGGCCTGATCTTCAATGCGCTGGGCCGCGTGCCGGCGCGTGGCGAGGTGGTACATGCGGTGCCCGGCTTCGAGTTCCACGTGCTCGATGCCGACCCGCGCCGCGTCAAGCGCGTGCGAATCGTCGAGATGAAGAACGAGCGCCGCCGCCGGGCGGCGAAGGAACAGGCCGAGCACGGGGAGCCCGGGGTTCCCGGGGGCATGACGCGATAGCGTGGGGGCGCTCCTAGGCTTACGCTGCCCCTCACTGTCCTGCCAGACACCTCTCCCCGCACGCGAGGAGAGAGATGACGGCCGCTAGGGTTCCCCAGTCTTAGATGATTGGCGAAGGCTGGGCCGCTTCGGCCTTCTCCCCGTACACGGGGAGAAGATGCCGGCAGGCGGATGAGGGGCTGCGTTCCAGCCGCTGCGACGGCGTTTCATTCGCCCTTTTCTCGCGCTATGGTCGCTGCATGACCTCCTCCCCCCTCACGCCCGAAGAGCTCGAGCGCTATGCGCGCCATATCGTCCTGCCCGAGGTCGGCGGGCCGGGGCAGCAGAAACTGAAGCGCGCGCGGGTGCTGGTGGTCGGAGCCGGCGGGCTCGGTGCGCCCGTGCTGCAATACCTGGCCGCGGCCGGGGTTGGAACACTCGGGATCATTGATGACGACACTGTCTCGCTGTCCAACCTGCAGCGCCAGGTGATCCACGACACGGCTTCAGTCGGCGACGCCAAGATCGACAGTGCCGCGCGTACGATCGCCCGGATCAATCCCGGCGTGAAGGTGGAACTCCATCGGTTCCGCATTACCGGCGAGAATGCCCGAGAGTTGGTGCGCGGCTACGACATCGTCGTCGACGGTCTGGACAATTTCGAAACGCGCTATGTGATCGCGGACGCTTGCGAGGCCGAGGAAAGGCCGCTGGTGCACGCCGCGGTCGGGCGATTCGACGGCTCCGTGACGGTGCTGAAGCCCTTCGAGACCGACGCACAGGGCCGGCAGAATCCGTCCTATCGCGACCTGTTCCCGGAGCCGCCTCCGCCGGGAATGGTGCCGTCGTGCGCCGAGGCGGGCGTGCTGGGCGCGCTTACCGGCGTGATCGGGACGCTCGAGGCCATGGAGGTGCTCAAGCTGATCACCGGGATCGGCGAGCCGCTGGTCGGTCGCCTGCTTCTCTACGACGGTCTCGGCGCCCGCTTCGACACGGTGAAATACGGGCGCACTTGAATGAGGTCCGTGGGTGAGGAACTGACGATCGGCCGCGCGGCGCATCCCGGCTTCGATCACTCGACGTCGATCACCATGCGGAAGGTTTTGGCGTGACGCTTGTCCTGTCAGAGCAGGAGCGCCGGATCGCCGCGGGCAGCGATGGTGCGGCCATGGCGATGCGTATTGTCGCCGAGAGCGCGCATCTGCTTGGCGCGCCGCGTCTCATTCCCATCGCCTCCGCGCATATCGACGGCGCGCTCTATCACGGGGACTCGGGCACGCTGTTCGCGGAGAAACTGGTGGAGGGCGGGGCGCAAGTGGCAGTTCGCTCCACCCTCAATGTCGGCGCCCTCGACCTGGCCGGCTGCGCGCGCGTGCGTTTACCCGAGCCGCAGCGCGGCATGGCCAGGCGCATGATGGACGCCTACCGGAAGCTTGGATGCGAGCCGAGTTGGACCTGTGCACCCTATCAGGCCGGCCATCGACCGGCGCGCGGCACGGACGTCGCGTGGGGCGAGTCCAACGCCGTCGTCTTCTGCAATTCGGTGCTTGGTGCGCGGACCAACCGCTACGGCGATTTTCTGGACATCGCCTGCGCGATTTCCGGCCGCGCACCCGATTGCGGGCTGCATCGTCCCGAGAACCGGCGCGCGGCGGTGGTCTTCGATGTCAGCCAGCTTCCCCCCGCCTTCCTTTCATCCGAAGTCGCCTGGCCAGTGCTGGGCAGTCTCTTCGGCCGCGAACTGGGCGACGCGATCGGCGTGGTGGTCGGGGTGCAGGAGCATCCCGGCGAGGATGCGCTGAAGGCGTTCGGGGCAGCAGCCGGTTCGACCGGAGCGGTCGGCCTGTTCCACGTCGCCGGCGTCACGCCGGAGGCGCGCGATGCGTCCGAAGCGCTCGGCCGCGAAGGGCCGGCGAAGAGGATCGTGGTCACGCCGGAAATGGCGAGTGATGCCAAGGCGCGGCTTGCGACGGCCGCGGGCGCCGACCGCATCGACGCGGTGGCGGTCGGCAGCCCGCACCTCTCGGTTCATGAGATGCAGCAGCTTGAGGCGCTCGTCGCCGGGCGGCGGCTGGCCGTTCCGCTCTACGCCTGCACCGGCCGTCATGTGCTCGCCGCCTTCGACGGCGGACGCCGCAAAGCGCTCGAAGCCGCCGGGGTCGTCATCGTCGCCGATACCTGCGTGGTGGTGACGCCGATCATGCCGGAACTGGAAGCCGGCGTGCTAATGACCAATTCGGGAAAGTTCGCGCAATATGCGCCCGGCAACACCGGCTACGCCGTTGTGTATGGGTCGATGGCCGAATGCGTGGAAAGCGCGGTGCGCGGCCGCCCCGTGTTTGCGAGCGTGCAATGAGCGAGGCAGGCCAGAAGGACATGAACGAGCAGGCTGGGGACTCTTCGGAAGGGGAGTCTTTAGAAGCCGAGGTCCTCGTCGCCGGAGAGCCCGGTGAGGGCGAGGCGCTGGTGCTGTCTGCCCCGATCAGCTTCTGGGGTGGCGTCGATCCGATAAGCGGAACCGTCGCCGACTTGCGCCATCCTGAGTGCGGCCAGACCATTGCCGGAAAAGTGCTGTTCCTGCCGGGCACGATCGGCTCGTCCTCGGCCTCCGCCGTGCTCCTCGAACTTGTCCGCAACGGCCGCGCCCCGGCGGCGATCGTCATGCACGAGCCCGACGCCATCCTGCTGCTCGGCCTGATCGTGGCGAAGGAGATGGACTGGCCGGCGCCGATTGCGGTGCGGCTCGGCAGGGGCTGCTTCGGCCGCTTCCAAGGGGCTCGCGTGGCGGTCAGTGTTGCCGGTGGGATTTCAATAACAGGCCAATCGCGCCCTACGCCTTCGTTATCCTAGGGCGAAGCAGCCGCCAAGCGGCGTCGCGGAGACCCTACAGGCCTCCGAGGTCTGGTCGAGATGGCGATGCTGAGATCGCTCCAGCCCTGTTTCGTCGGATCATTTCATGACTGTTACGGCATGGATCCTAGGGTCTGCGGGCTCGCTTCGCTTGCCCTTCGTCCTAGGATGACAAAGCGAGAGGCATCGCAAAGCCCCTCACACCCTGTTCGGCAGCACCCGGTTAGGCGGACGGTGGCCGTCGATGAAGGCGCGGATGTTGATGATCACCTTTTCGCCCATGTCGATCCGGCCCTCGATGGTAGCTGAGCCCATGTGCGGCAAGATGACCACCTTCCCCCTTGCGGCCAGCTTGACGAGCTTCGGGTTGACGGTCGGCTCGTGCTCGAAGACGTCGAGCCCCGCGCCAGCGATCTTGCCTTCCTGGATGAGCTTGACCAATGCCTCCTCGTCTATCAGGTCGCCGCGGGCGGTGTTGACGATGTAGCTGGTGGGCTGCATCAGCGCGAGCCGACGGGCGGACAGGAGGTGGAAGGTCGCCGGCGTCGAGGGGCAGTTGACCGAGATGATGTCCATGCGGGCGAGCATCTGGTCGAGGCTTTCCCAATAGGTCGCCTCCAATTCGTCCTCGACGCTCTGCAGCACCCGATGGCGATTGTGGTAGTGGATGGAAAGCCCGAAGGCTTTCGCCCGCCTCGCCACGGCGGTGCCGATCCGGCCCATGCCGACGATGCCGAGACGTTTTCCGGTGACGCGGCGCCCCAGCATCCACGTCGGCGACCATCCGGCCCACTTGCTCGGATGCTCGAGGATGTTGGCGCCTTCCGTCAGGCGTCGCGGAACCGCCAGCATCAGCGCCATGGTCATGTCGGCGGTGTCTTCGGTGAGCACGCCCGGCGTGTTGGTGACGGTGATTCCCTTCTTCGCCGCCGCGTCGATGTCGATATTGTCGACGCCGTTCCCGAAATTGGCGATCAGCTTGAAGTTGGGTCCGGCCTGCGCGATCAGCGCCGAATCGATCCGATCGGTGACGGTCGGAACGAGCACGTCCGCCTCCTGGAGGGCGGCCACCATCTCGGCCTGCGTCATCGGCCGGTCGTCGACATTCAGCCGCGCGTCGAAAAGTTCGCGCATGCGCGTTTCGACCTGGTCAGGAAGCTTGCGGGTAATCACCACCAAAGGCTTCTTCCTGCCCACCATTCCTGTCCTCAATCCCGGATCCTGTTGAGACCTCTTTAACCAAGGCAGGCGAAACTTCGCTTCGGCCTTGGGTAGCGCCCGCCTGTGTAACAAGCGCCCGGGCCGAAGACAAAGAAAAAGGGTCGCCCGAGATTCGGGCATTGGGCAGCACACGGAGAGATGAAGGTGCTCGGATTGGCGTCGTTTCGCGCGGCCGCCGCGCTGATGGTTCTGGCTCTGGTCCCTGCGGCAGGAATCGATCCGGCTGCGGCCCAGGGGGCGAGCGGACAGGGCGCCTCGACCCGCGGCAGCGGGCTGCCGCTACCGCGATTCGTCAGCCTGAAGTCGGGGCGGGTGAATTCCCGGATCGGCCCCGGCGTGAACTATCCTGTGGATTGGATGTACATGAAGGCCGGCCTGCCCATGGAGATCATCCAGGAGTACGACAACTGGCGCCGCGTGCGCGATCCCGACGGTTCGGAGGGTTGGATCAATCAGTCGCTGCTCTCGGGCAAGCGTACCGCGATTGCCGCACCTTGGCAGCGCGGCAAGTCGGCGACCATCGATCTCCTGGCCGAACCCCGCGAGGGCGGACGCAAGGTGGCGGCCCTTGAGCCCGGCGTGATCGGCACGATCAAGCAGTGCACCGGCGAATGGTGTCAGATGACCTTCGGCGGGCATGCCGGCTGGCTCAAGCAGACGCTGGTGTGGGGTGCCTATCCCGGCGAGACGATCAAGGATTGATGCGCCCATCTCTCCCCCTCAGGGGAGAAGAGGGTCGTGCCCACGCTTTCCGTCAATCCCGGCCGATCCGGCCGAGATGCGTGTCCCTGAAGGAGGTGGTTAGCTTCAGGCCATAGCCGACGGCGCGATCGAACGCGACGTGGAAGGCCCAGATGATGGCGACGTGCACGGCCGGATCGCTCGCGCCGAACCACCCCAGGGCGAGCAGGACCAAGGGCCCTATCAGGCTATGAAAGAGGTTGTATGCCAGTGCGCCGATGCGCGGCCCGGCGAGGTAGCCCAGCATCGACAGGTCGGGCGCGAGCACCAGCAGCGCGAAGAGCAGCCATGAGCCGTCGGTCGCCGCGTAAGTAAGCACCAGCCCTGCGGCGAGAAGAGCCCACTCCAGCTTCAGGGTCAGGCGGAGGGAGGTCGGAAGCGAGCCGTTCAGCGAAGTTCTCCGAGGTGCATCGTTTGCGCGTGCCGCTGTTCGCCTTCGAGGGGGAGAGGTCCGGCAGGGCAGACGGGGCGGCGATCAGGCGACTACGCCTTCACGGAAAACTCGTTCGGCCGCGGGATTGGGTGTGGATATCGGTAAGGGTCGGGGCCACTCAACAGCCCGGCTTGCGGCGCAGGCGTACCACCACGTCGACGTTGACGATCTCCATGCCGTCGGGCGGTTCCGGCAGCCCGCTCACCTGAAGCTGTGCCGACTGGATGTCGAACACCGTGTTCTCGCCTTCGACGAAGAAATGATGATGGTCCGAGGTGTTGGTGTCGAAGTAAGTCTTCGATCCCTCCACCGCCAAGCTGCGCAGCAGCCCCACTTCGGTGAACTGGTGAAGCGTGTTGTAGACCGTGGCCAGCGAAACGGGTACGTCGGCGGCGAGCGCCTCCTCGTGCAGCATCTCGGCGGAGAGATGGCGGTCACCTTTTGCGAACAGCAGTTCGGCCAGCGCAACGCGCTGCCGTGTCGGGCGCAGGCCTGCCCGCCGCACACGCTCATCGATGCTGATCTTGCCACCCAGCGACTTCATCTTCCCATCTCGGAATGGGCGCACAGGCGATGAAACCGCCTCTCGGAGCGCAATTCCCTTGCAGTTCATATATTCCGTTGTTCTAACCTGATCAATAGCGGCACATTGACCGGACTTGGCAGGCGCGTTAATCGCTTACGCCAAAATCCCGGCGGCGCTCTCTCTCGGAGCTTGCCGGTACGCACGAGCAGCGCGGCGGCGTCCATCTTGAATTCGGGGCAGGAACGAATGGCAGAGGCCAAATCGAGCTACGACTACGGCGAACTGCTCGCCTGCGCACGCGGCGAACTATTCGGGCCCGGCAACGCCCAGTTGCCTTATCCGCCGATGCTCATGTTTAACCGCATCACCGAGATCAGCGATTCGGGCGGAGAGTTCGACAAGGGGTTCGTTCGCGCGGAGCTCGATATCAGCCGCGACCTCTGGTTCTTCCCCTGCCATTTCATCGGCGATCCGGTGATGCCGGGCTGCCTGGGGCTCGATGCGCTCTGGCAACTGTCGGGCTTCTTCCTCGGATGGCTGGGAGAGCCCGGCAAGGGCCGCGCCCTTTCCACCGGCGAGGTGAAATTCACCGGGATGGTCACCCCGGCCAACAAGAAGGTCGAGTATGGGGTCGACTTCAAGCGTGTGATGCGTGGGCGTCTGGTCCTCGGCATAGGCGACGGTTGGCTAAAGGCCGACGGCGAAACCATTTACAAGGCCACCGATCTACGGGTCGGCCTCTTCAAACAGCAGCCGGCGTGACGATCGGCCGACCGCAAAGGAGTTGCAGATGAGACGTGTCGTCGTGACAGGCCTCGGGATCGTGTCGTCGATCGGCAACAATGCCAGCGAGGTCCAGGCCTCGCTGCGTGACGCGAAGTCCGGCATCAGCTTTTCGGAGTCATTCGCCGAGCACGGCTTTCGCTGTCAGGTCTGGGGAGCCCCGACGCTGGACCCGACCGAACTGGTCGACCGCCGTGCCATGCGCTTCCTGTCGAAGGGCGGAGCCTGGAACCATGTCGCCATGGAGCAGGCGATTGCAGATGCCGGCCTCGAACAGGGCGACGTCACCAACGAGCGCACCGGCATCATCATGGGCTCGGGCGGTCCCTCCACCCGGACCATTGTGGAAGCGGCCGAAACCACGCTCAAGAACAACAGCCCGAAGCGGATCGGGCCGTTCGCCGTGCCGAAGGCCATGTCCTCCACGGCATCCGCGACCCTTGCCACCTGGTTCAAGATCCATGGCGTGAACTATTCGATCTCCTCGGCTTGCTCCACTTCGGCCCACTGCATCGGCAATGCCTACGAACTGATCCAGTGGGGCAAGCAGGACATGATCTTCGCCGGGGGGCACGAAGACCTCGACTGGACCATGTCGAACCTGTTCGACGCTATGGGCGCCATGTCCTCGAAGTTCAACGACCGGGCTCCAGTCGCCTCGCGGGCCTATGACGTCAACCGCGACGGCTTTGTCATCGCTGGCGGCGCCGGCGTTCTGGTTCTTGAAGAACTGGAGCACGCTAGGGCGCGCGGTGCTAAGATCTATGCCGAGATCGTCGGCTACGGCGCGACCTCGGACGGCTTCGACATGGTGGCGCCGTCGGGAGAGGGCGCGGTGCGCTGCATGCGCCAGGCGCTGTCGACCGTGAACGGGTCGGTCGACTACATCAACACGCACGGGACCTCGACGCCGGTCGGCGATTCCCGCGAGATGGCGGCAATCCGCGAGGTGTTCGGCGACAAGATGCCGAACATCGCCTCGACCAAGTCGCTGACCGGGCATTCGCTGGGCGCCGCCGGCGTCCAGGAGTCGATCTACTCGATCCTGATGATGCAGGGCGGCTTCATCGGCGAGAGCGCCCATATCGAGGAACTCGATCCGGAGTTCGAGGGAATGCCGATCGTGCGCAAGCGCATCGACAACGCCAAGTTCGACGTCGCGCTCTCCAACTCCTTCGGTTTCGGCGGCACCAACGCCACGCTGGTCTTCCAGCGCTACGCTGCGTAAGGGCAGGGCACGATGGAAGGCTTGATGAAGGGCAAGCGCGGTCTCGTCATGGGGGTCGCCAATGATCATTCGATCGCTTGGGGTATCGCTCAGAAGCTGGCCGAGCACGGTGCCGAACTCGCGTTCACCTATCAGGGCGAGGCGTTCGGCAGGCGCGTGCGGCCGCTGGCTAACAAGGTCGGCGCCTCGCTCGTGCTCTCCTGCGACGTCGAGGACAGCGCGTCGGTGAGCGGCGTGTTCGAAACGCTGAAGAGCGAATGGGGCAAGCTCGACTTCATCGTTCATGCCATCGGCTTTTCGGACAAGAACGAGCTAAAGGGCCTCTACGCCGATACGTCGCGCGAGAACTTCATCCGCACGATGGTCATCTCCTGCTATTCATTCACCGAGGTGGCCCGCAATGCGGCCGCCCTCATGAGCGATGGCGGCTCCATGATCACGCTCACCTATGCCGGCTCGGTGCGGATCATGCCGAACTACAACGTGATGGGCGTGGCCAAGGCCGGGCTTGAGGCAAGCGTGCGCTATCTCGCCAACGACTACGGACCGCGCGGCATAAGGGTGAACGCCATTTCGGCCGGACCCGTGCGTACGCTGGCGGGCGCGGGCATAGCCGATGCGCGGCATATGTTCGCCTACCAGCAGCGCAATTCGCCGCTGCGGCGGACTGTCAGCCTCGACGAGGTCGGCGGCTCGGCGCTCTACCTGCTCTCGGACCTTTCGTCCGGCGTCACCGGCGAGATCCACTACGTCGATTCCGGCTATCATATCGTCTCGATGCCAACTCTGGATGAACTGAAGCGCACCGAGCCGAACGGCGAGTGATTCACGCGCTAGCGGTTGGGATCCGGTCGTTCGTCGCTTTGGATAAAATGTGAACTAACCCCGGAAAGTCATTTTAAGGAGATATGCGCTAGGGTCCCCCTAATCGGGAACATTGCGCATGACGGCTGCCGTCAATCCAAACCGCAGTTCGACCTTCAGGCTGATAACCATCGCCGCCTCGGGGCTATGCAGCTTCGTGATTGGCCTATGGGGTCTGCAGTTCGGATTTGGCGACAGGATGGGCGGGATGCCGACAGAGCTTGTCGCAGCCATCTTCGCAGGACTGTGCTCGCTCGCCTCTGCCGGCAGCGCGCTGTCCTTCTTCGCAGGCGTCGACGAGTCGGCCGACTATGTCTACAAAGAAACCTCTTTCGACAAGCTGACCGGACTGTTCGCGCGGACCGCCATGGTGGGCAAGATCGCCGAAGCCGCGTCCTCCGCTGCCCGGATCGGAGAGCCTGCCTATCTCATCGACATCGACATTGATCGGTTCAAGCAGATCAACGACGCCATCGGCTACAGCAACGGAGACGAACTGATCCGTGCCTTCGCCGCAAGGCTAAAGGAGCATGTGCCAGAGGGCGCGGTGATTGGCCGTCTCGGAGCCGGAGAGCTTGGCGTGCTTCTGCCCGATCGTCTGGCCGGCGACCGACTCCACACCATGCTTGACCGGATGATCGAGCAGATGATGGAGCCGTACCAACTGAAGACGCATCTCCAATCGGTCAACATCGCGGTCGGTGTTGTCGCGATCCCGAAGGACGGCATCGATCCGGTGCTGATCCTGCGGCGCTCCAACCTCGCGCTCCAGAACGCACGCGCCCGCGGCATCGGCGAATGGGCCGTGTTCGAGAAGGAAATGGGTCGCGTGGCGGACTACCGCCAGTGGGTGGAATCCGAGTTGCACACAGCCTTCCAGCGCGGCGACTTCCACCTCTACTATCAGCCGCAGATCGACCTCTCAAATGGGCGGGTCGTCGGCTACGAGGCGCTGATCCGGTGGAAGCATCCGGAGCGCGGCATGATCGCGCCGATGGAATTCATCCCGATCGCCGAGGAGACCGGCATGATCGTGCCGATCGGCGAATGGGTGCTACGGCAGGCCTGCCAGGACGCGGAGCACCTGCCCGAGGACTGCTTCGTTGCGGTCAACATCTCGCCGGTCCAGTTCATGGCCCGGGATTTCCTCGAGATCGTCGCCGATGCGCTGCAGACCTCCGGGATCAAGCCGTCGCGGCTCGAACTCGAGGTGACGGAAACCGCCATGATGCAGGACCGCGACTACGCAGCGGCAATCCTGACGCGGCTCGGCGAGATGGGCATATCGGTTGCCGTCGACGATTTCGGCACCGGCTATTCCAATCTGAGCTACCTGATCGACTTCCCCTTCCACAAGCTGAAGATCGATCGATCCTTTGTGAGCCGCATTGACACCGATTCCAACTCGGGCGCGGTGGTGTCGACCATCGTCGGCCTCTCCCGCGCGCTGGGCGTCAAGACCATCGCCGAAGGCGTCGAGACCGAGAACCAGGCCACGATCCTGCGCGCCGCCGGCTGCCAGGAGGTGCAGGGCTATCTGTTCGGGCGGCCCCAGCCGCTGAAAGCGGCCCAGATACGCGACAAAGCGGAGCGGCTGGTCGCCTGAAAAAAGGTCGTCTCAGCGCCGGGCCAGAAGCACCTTGAAACGGCCGTTTCCGCCGATCTCGCTGAATTCGGAAAAGCGTTCGGCTAGAACGCGCTCGTAGGGAAGCTGCCGGTTGGCAACCATCATGAGCCGCCCGCCGGTTTTCAGCGCCTTTGCAGCGGCTTCGATCATCCTCTGGCCGAGGTCCGGCTCGGCCCGCCGGCCGGTGTGGAAGGGCGGGTTCATCACGATCGAATCGTAGCGTGCCGTCACCTGCTCGGCGGCGAGATCATGCCAGAAGAAACGGATCGGCACTAGCGTGACATCCGAGAGGTTGATCTTCGCCGCTTCGAGGGAGGCGAAATCAGCCTCATAGAGGTCGATGGACCGCGCTTCCGGGCAATTCAGGGCGACCTCGTAGGCGAGATAGCCCCAGCCAGCGCAAAAATCGGCGACATGGCCGGAGATGCCGCCGGGAAGCCGTTCGGTAAGCAGCCGCGAGCCCTCGTCCAGGCGATCGTGGGAGAACATGCCCGGAGCGGTTACGAAGCGCCCTGCGATCGGTTCGACCACGATGCGAGAGCGGAGAGCCTCGATTACCGCTTCCGCATTCGCCGGACGGCGCAGCCAGAAGACAACGCCGTGATATTTCGGCAGATAGCCTTCCAGCGGGATCAGCACGTTCATCCGCTTGCGCAGGCTTGCGATCCCGTCGTCCTTCAAGCCGGCGACTACGATCAGGCTGTCCGGCCGGGTGCGCTCCAGCGCCTCCGCGATCCGCAACTCGTTCTCTTCCCGGTGGCGGCCGGCCATCACGAGGGCGGTCTCATAGTCCTGCCCGAGGGGGAGGGGCTCGACCGTGAAGCCTGCCTGCTGAAGCGCCAGGAACTCGGGACGAAAACCCTGGATCGCGACGATGTTCGTGGAGAAGCCCTCAGGCAGCCTTATCCCCGGTCGCGCGCCGAGAAACAGGATGGGCTGGCCGTCCGCTGGGGGAGGCAGGATATCGTCCTCGAAGGGGTGGAAGAGAGTTTTTAGCGCGTTTTCCATGAATTCATTCGCGGCCGACATGCCTCGTCACTCTGTGGTGCGTCCTTCGAGGCTCGCGAAGCGAGCCTCGAAGGACGCACCAACAAAAACGGGCGCGGCCCCGTGAGCCGCGCCCGCTTTACCATTCGCCCGACAGAAATCAGGCGGCGCTTTCCTCGCCTTCCGGCTTCTTCTCGCGCGGAAGCTCCTTGCCGGTCTTCTGGTCGACGACCTTCATGGAGAGGCGGACCTTGCCGCGCTCGTCAAAGCCCATCAGCTTGACCCAGACCTTGTCGCCTTCCTTGACTACGTCGGTGGTCTTCTGGACGCGCTCCGACGCAAGCTGCGAGATGTGCACCAGGCCGTCGCGCGGGCCGAAGAAGTTCACGAAGGCGCCGAAATCGGCGGTCTTCACGACCGTGCCTTCGTAGATCTCGCCCACTTCCGGCTCGGCCACGATGGTGTGGATCCACTTCCGTGCCGCCTCGATCTCCTTGGCGTTGGAAGAGGCGATCTTGACCGTGCCGTCGTCCTCGATGTTGATCTTGGCGCCGGTCTTCTCGACGATCTCGCGGATCACCTTGCCGCCGGAGCCGATCACTTCGCGGATCTTGTCGGTCGGGATCTGCATGACCTCGATGCGGGGCGCGAACTCGCCGAGCTGGCCGCGGCTCTCGGAAAGGGCCTTCGCCATCTCGCCGAGGATGTGCTCGCGGCCGCCCTTGGCCTGGTCGAGCGCCACTTTCATGATCTCCTCGGTGATGCCGGCGATCTTGATGTCCATCTGCAGCGAGGTGACGCCGCCCTCGGTGCCGGCCACCTTGAAGTCCATGTCGCCGAGGTGGTCCTCGTCGCCCAGGATGTCGGAGAGCACGGCGAAGCGCTCACCTTCCTTGATCAAGCCCATGGCAATGCCGGCCACCGGCTTGGCAAGGGGAACGCCGGCGTCCATCAGGGCCAGCGACGTGCCGCAGACCGTCGCCATGGACGACGAGCCGTTGGACTCGGTGATCTCGGAGACGACGCGGACCGTGTAGGGGAACTGCTCCTGGGATGGTAGCATTGGGCGGATCGCCCGCCAGGCGAGCTTGCCGTGGCCGATCTCGCGGCGTCCCGGCGACCCCATGCGGCCCGTCTCGCCCACCGAGTAGGGCGGGAAGTTGTAGTGCAGCATGAAGGTTTCCTTGTACATGCCGGTGAGCGAGTCGACATACTGCTCGTCCTCGCCGGTGCCCAAGGTTGCCACCACCACCGCCTGCGTCTCGCCGCGGGTGAACAGCGCCGAGCCGTGCGTGCGCGGCAGGAGACCGACTTCCGACACGATCTGGCGGACCGTCTTGAGGTCGCGCCCGTCGATGCGGTGGCCTGTGTCCAGAATGTTCCAGCGCACGATCTTGGCCTGGAGTTCCTTGAACACGGTCGCGACCTGCTCCGCGGTCCAGCGGGTCTGCTCGGTACCCTCCGGCAGCAGCGCGGCCTTCACCTTGGCCTTGGCAGCGTCGACGGCGGCATAGCGCTCCTGCTTGTTGGTGAGCTTGTAGGCCCCGCGCAGATCCTGCTCGACGATGCCGAGCATCTCCTTCTCGAGTTCCGAGAGATCGGTGGGGGCGAACTCGCGCGGGTCCTTGGCGGCCGCTTCGGCGAGTTGGATGATCGCATCGATCACCGGCTGGAAGCCGCGATGGCCGAACATGACGGCGCCGAGCATCACGTCCTCGGGCAGTTCCTGCGCCTCGGACTCCACCATCAGCACTGCGTCGCCCGTTCCGGCGACGACGAGATCGAGCTTCGACTCCGGCATTTCGTCGGTGTGCGGGTTGAGCTTGTACTCGCCGCCGATGTAGCCGACGCGGGCGCCGCCGATCGGGCCCATGAACGGCACGCCCGAAAGCGTCAGCGCCGCAGAGGCGGCGACCATCGATACGATGTCTGGATTGTTCTCCAGGTCGTGCTGCATGACGGTCACGATGACCTGGGTATCGTTCTTGTAGCCGTCGGCGAAGAGCGGACGGATCGGGCGGTCGATGAGGCGCGACACCAGCGTCTCGTTCTCGGAAGGACGACCTTCACGCTTGAAGTAGCCGCCGGGGATCTTGCCGGCCGCGTAGGTCTTTTCCTGGTAGTTGACGGTGAGCGGGAAGAAGTCCTGGCCGGGTTTCGGCTCCTTGGCGGAGACGACGGTAGCGAGCACGACGGTCTCGCCGTAGGTGGCGAGTACGGCGCCGTCGGCCTGGCGCGCGATCTTGCCGGTCTCGAGCTTGAGCGGACGGCCGGCCCAATCGATTTCCACTTTATGATAGTTGAACATGTCTTGTCTCTTGTTGTGCCGGGAGGCGCCGCGCCAGTGGCGGCGACGCCGGTCCCAATTGGCTTCGTTGCGGACGAGCCACGGGCAAGACAGCGGGAGGTCCGGTTTCCCTGGCGCGACTGGAGCGCCTCCGGGCATCCTGCAATCCTGCCCCATGACCGGTCCATGAGGCGGTTCCGACCCTCCCTCGGGATCGGACCGTGAACGGAACCCCGTTCGCGGCTCAATGCCTCTGTTGGGTTCCGGCGGGCAACGCAAGCGATGCCCAATGTGCGACCGGCGGGCCATGAAGACCCGCCGGTCAATTCGTCAGCGGCGCAGACCGAGTCTCTCGATCAGCGTGGCGTAGCGCGCCTCGTCCTTGCCCTTCAGGTAGTCGAGCAGGCGGCGGCGCTGGGAAACCAGGGCGAGCAGGCCGCGGCGGGAGTGATTATCCTTCACATGGCCCTTGAAGTGCTCGGTCAGGTTCTTGATGCGCTCCGACAGGATGGCGACCTGCACCTCCGGCGAGCCGGTATCGCCCGCCTTGGTTGCGTATTCCGCCATCAGTTCTTTCTTGCGATCAGCAGTGATCGACATCGTGTCTTCCTTGTCGGTTTGAGGAAACGGGACGCCCACAGCCAGGATGTCGTCCAGCAGGGGCCGGTTCTATATCGCTCTTTCGGTTGCGATGCGGCGCATATAGTGCAACTCAGGCGCAAAAGCCATAGGCTTGTTGCCTACGGGAAAGCGCGCCGAATCACGACCATGTGCGCGCTTGCGCTCAGCCTGCGAACACCCGCTTCGGCTTGAACATGCCGGCTTCGATCGCGCCGATCGCGACGAGCTTGCCGCGTGCAGTGGCGCAGGCTTCATCAGCCTGCAAGGGAGCGTCGCGCCCGCGCAGGATCACCGCATTGCCGAGTCTCAGTTTTGCGGCCGTATCGTCGGTGACGGCGACCTGCGGCAGGGACTCCAGCCCCGCGCCGGTGTCGAGGATGAGCGCGTCGAGCGCCACGAAACGATCCGCGTCGGGCCCGAGTGGACGGCCTTCCTCGGGCTGTTCACGCTTCGGCGCGGCTTGCTCTAGTTGCTCGAGCGTGACGAAATCGTCTGCCGTGAACGGAAAGACCTCGGTGCGCCGCAAGTCCGCGACATAGCCGAAGCAACCGAGATCGCGGCCGAGATCGCGGGCCAGCGAGCGCACATAGGTGCCCTTGCCGCACTCGACTTCGAAGACCGTCTTGCCGTCCGCCGTGGTCTCCACGATGTCGAACCGGCCGATCTCGATCTCGCGCGCCGGGATCTCCAGCGTGCCACCTTCGCGCGCGACGTCATAGGCCCGCTCGCCGGCGATCTTGATCGCCGAGAACTGCGGCGGGACCTGCATGATCACGCCGGTATAATTGGGCAGCAGCGCACGGATCTCGTCCTCGGTCGGACGCTTGTCCGAAGTCCGCGTCACCGGGCCCTCAAGGTCGTCGGTGGTGCGCTCCTCGCCCCAGGCAACGGTGAAACGATAGACCTTTGCTCCGTCCTGGACGTAGGGCACTGTCTTGGTGGCCTCGCCCAACGCGATCGGCAGCATGCCCGACGCGAGCGGGTCGAGCGTGCCGGCATGACCGGCCTTGTCGGCGTGGAACAGCCATTTGATCTTGGAGACGGCTTCTGTCGAGCCCATGCCGACGGGCTTGTCGAGGATCACCCAGCCGGAGACTGGCCGGCCTTTCTTCTTGCGCTGACGGGCCATTATTCCCTCCCACTTGCGGGGAGGGTCCGGTCAAAGGCCGGGGGAGGGGTCGTCGCGGCCGCGCGCGGCGCAAGTCTAGCGCCCCACACTCCGGTTCGGTCCCCCTCTGGCTGCTTCGCAGCCATCTCCCCCTCAAGGGGGGAGAGAACGTAGGCGTATTTCATTCCTCTTCCTTGTCCAGGTCCCGCGCGACCTCCGGCGACTTCAGAAGCCGGTCGATCCTGGCGAAATTGTCGTAGCTGGTGTCCAGCCGGAAACGGAATTCCGGCATGTATTTCATCTGCCGCAGCGCCGGCGACATGCGGCCACGAATAAAGCGGGCATGACGGTTGAGCGCTTCGATCACGGCTGCGTCGTCGGCCGCGCCGAGCGGCGCGACGAAGGCAGTGGCGATCTTGAGGTCGGGCGACATGCGCACCTCCGAGATCGAGATCACGGTGGACTCGATCACGTCGTCGCGCACCTCGCCGCGCTGCAGAAGCTCGGAAAGGGCGTGGCGCACCTGCTCGCCGACGCGAAGCATGCGCTGGGATGGGCCGGAACTGGTTGATTTGGACATCACAATGATCCTTGCGGCGCGGGATTGAACCGCGCCGCAGTGAAAGCCGAGGGAAAGGGCCGGTCTAGCCGGCCATCTAGAGGAGCCTAGGCCTCTTTACAGAGTACGGGTCACCATCTCGACGCGGAAGCACTCGATGATGTCGCCCTGGCGGATGTCCTCGTAGTTCTGGAAGGCCATGCCGCATTCCTGGCCGACCGGAACCTCCGGAACCTCGTCCTTGAAGCGCTTCAGCGTCTTCAGCGTGCCCTCGTGGATCACGACGCCGTCGCGGATCAGGCGCACGCCGGCGCCGCGTTCCACGCGGCCCTCGGTGACACGGCAGCCCGCGACCTTGCCGACCTTGGTGATGTTGAACACCTCCAGGATCTCGGCGTTGCCGAGGAAGGTCTCGCGCCGCTCCGGCGACAGGAGGCCCGACATCGCCGCCTTCACGTCATCCAACAGATTGTAGATGATGCTGTAGTAGCGGATCTCGATGCCGGCCTGCTCCGCAGCCTGGCGGGCCTGTGGGTTCGCACGGACGTTGAAGCCGATGATTGCGGCGCCGGACGTCTGCGCGAGCGAAACGTCGCTCTCGGTGATCGCGCCCGCGCCGCCATGGACGATGCGCGCCCGCACTTCGTCGTTGCCGAGCTTCTCGAGCGAGGCCGCGATCGCCTCGACGGAGCCCTGCATGTCGGCCTTCACCACCAGCGGGAACTCCTTCACGCCGGCCGACTGCAGCTGCGACATCATCTGCTCCAGCGAACCACGCTGGTTGACGTGCCGTGCCGCGGCCTTGTCGCGCGCCTTGCGCTGGCGGTACTCGGTGATCTCGCGGGCGCGAGCCTCCGAATCCACGACCGCGAAACGGTCGCCCGCCATAGGCGTGCCTTGAAGGCCCAGCACCTCCACGGGCTGCGACGGCAGGGCGCCTTCCAGCGACTCGCCTCGATCGTCGAGAATGGCGCGGATGCGGCCCCACTCGTTGCCGGCCACGACGATGTCGCCCACCAGCAGGTCGCCCGTCTTGATGAGCAGCGTGGCGACAGCGCCGCGGCCCTTGTCGAGCTTGGCCTCGATGACGACGCCCTCCGCGGTGCGGTCCGGATTGGCCTTTAGGTCGAGCAGTTCGGCTTGCAACAGGATCGCTTCGAGCAGCTTGTCGATGTTCGTGCCCTTGGTGGCCGAGACCTCGACGTCGAGGATTTCACCGCCCATGGATTCCACGAACACGTCGTGTTGGAGCAGTTCGGTCCGCACCTTCTGCGGGTTGGCCGACGGCTTGTCGATCTTGTTGATGGCAACGATGATCGGAACACCAGCCGCCTTGGCGTGGCTGATCGACTCGATCGTCTGCGGCATGACCGAATCGTCTGCCGCAACCACGAGGACGGCGATGTCCGTCACCTGCGCGCCACGTGCACGCATCGCGGTGAACGCCGCGTGACCGGGCGTGTCGATGAAGGTGATCTTGTTGCCGTTCTTCTCGACCTGATAGGCGCCGATATGCTGGGTAATGCCGCCCGCCTCGCCGGAAGCGATGTTGGCGCTGCGGATGGCGTCGAGCAGCGAGGTCTTGCCGTGGTCGACGTGACCCATGATGGTGACCACCGGCGGCCGCGACTGCAGGTCTTCCGGATTGTCCGGACCGCCGAAGAAGCCTTCCTCGATGTCGGCTTCGGCGACGCGGCGAACCGTGTGGCCGAATTCCGACGCCACGAGCTCCGCGGTGTCGGCATCGAGCACGTCGCCGGGCTTCAGGATCTGGCCCTGCTTCATGAAGTACTTGACGACGTCCACGGCGCGCTCGGACATGCGCTGCGCCAGTTCCTGGATGGTGATGGTCTCGGGAAGCACCACCTCGCGCGAGATCTTCTCGCGCGGCTCCTGCTGCATCGCGCGCTTGAACTTCTCCTGGCGGCGACGCATCGAGGAGAGCGAGCGCGAACGAGAGTCCTGATCCCCGGTCGCAGTGACGACCGTGAGCTTGCCGCGGCGGCGATCGTCCTCCCCTTTACCGCGGGCCGGACGAGCGAGTTCGGCAGCCGACGGGCGGCGCGGCGGTGCGCCGCGCAGGCCTGCGCCTGCGCCTGCGCCTGCGCCACTGCGGGGACGCGTGGATTCGTCCTCATCAGGAGACACGTCGAGTTGAGGAGCGCGGCGGCGCGCTTCTTCCTCGGACCGGCGACGGGCTTCCGCCTCCTTCTGGAGACGGGCTTCTTCCTCGGCCTGGCGGCGCGCGGAGGCCTCGCGCTCGAGACGGCGCTGTTCTTCATCTTCCTGACGCCGCTTGGCATCGGCGGCCGCCCGGGCGCGGTCCTCCAACTCGCGCGCCTGCGAGCCTTCCAGGGCGCGGCGGCGGGCCTCGATCTCGCCGCGGGAGAGCTCGTTCAGGACCATCCCGGTGCGTGCGGGACGCGGCGAAGCGGGGCGTGATGGCTGGCCGGCGGGGCCGGATTGGGAACGCGGCTGAGCAGAGCCCTGCGGCCGTGATTGCGCGGACCCCTGCGGCCTTGACTGACCGGACGCCTGAGGCCGCGGCTGGCCAGAAGATTGCGGGCGCGTGGAGACAGGGGCAGCGGAGCGAACCGGCTCAGGCGCCGGCGCCGCGGCAGGAGTTTCGGGACGAGTCGGGGCCGCCGTGGGCGCAGTTGTAGCTTCAGGCGCCTGCGGGGCCGGAGCGGCTGCAGGTGCAGCGGCGGGTGGGGCAGCGGCTGGCGCAGCAGTTGCCGGGGTAGGCTGTGGCTGCGGAGCGACCGGAGCAGCCGTGGGCGCAGCAGCGGCAGGGGCAGGCTGCGGACGCGCAGCCGGGGCGGCAGCGGGTGCGGGGGCAGCAGTCTGCGGACGCGGCGCGGCAGCCGGCGCTTGCGGTGCTTCGGCGCGGTCGCCGGGCATCGTGAACTTGCGCTTCTTGGTCTCGACGACCACGGACTTGCTGCGCCCGTGCGAGAAATTCTGGCGCACCGTGCCCTGCTCGAGGCCCGGCCTCTTCAGGGTCAGTGTCTTCTTCGGGTGAACGGTCAACGTATGGTCGTCGCCGGACTTCGTATCGCTCATTCCATATCCTCTGCGGCGGCCTCGTCTCCGGCGATCGCCGCAAACATCGCCTCGTCGTCCGGGGAGCCGCCCCGGTAGCGGTCGAGCGCCGTGAGGCGCCTTTGAGCCGCCCGTCCCGCCTCCTTCGCGAGAACGGCAGCATGTATCACATTTGTGCCGCCCAATGCCAAACTCAAATCGGCTTCCGAGAAAAGTTTGTAGGCGCGGATTTTCGGGCCGCCGAGATGGGCTGTGGCACGCCTTGCCTGGGTGATCTTCCTGACCCCGTCTGGCGAGGCATCCGTCGCGTGAAGCACAAGCAGCGCTTCACCGGTACGGACCGCATTTTCGACCTTTGCGGCGCCCAATGCAACCGCTCCGGCCTTCCGGGCCAGCCCCACGGCACCCAAGGCCGACTGGGTCATGACCTGGTCGATGAGTTCAGGCAGGTCTGGAGAGACGGTAACCTGACGCTTGAAGGCGCGCGCGAACAGGTTCTTCGCCACCGCCCTGCTCACATGTAGGCGCTCCGCCGTCACCCAGCAACCGCGGCCGGGCAGTTTTCTCTTCAGATCGGGAACGACCGTGCCGTCGGGCGCGACGACGAACCGGATGAGATCATCCGGCTCGCGGCGCTCGCGCGTCACGATGCAAGTGCGATCGTTCATCTCGTCGTGAAGGGACTGCCTGGAGATGGGTCACCTCACGCGTCCGCCGTTTCGGCGTCTTGTTCGGCTTCGGCGGCCATTTCCTCCTCGCTGATCCACCCGGCCTTCAGGCGGGCGGCGAGAACCATGTTCTCGGCGTCGGCGCGCGACACGTCATGCGGGGCGAGCACGCCCGGATACATCTTGGTCTCGCCGTCCTTGCGCTCCTTCCAGCCGACGAGATCGTCGACGGCGTAACCGGCGAAGTCCTCTATGGTCTTAACGCCGTCCTCGCCGAGCGTGACCATCATCGCGGTGGTCATGCCGGGGATTTCGCGCAGTTCGTCCTGCACGCCGAGCTTCGTGCGCTTCTCGTCGTGCTCGGCCTCGATCTTCTGCAGGTAGTCGCGTGCACGCGACTGGATCTCCTGCGCGGTCTCCTCGTCGAAGCCGTCGATGGAGGAGATCTCGCTGGCGTCCACGTAGGCGACTTCCTCGACGCTGGTGAAGCCTTCGGAGGCAAGCACCTGGCCGACCATCTCGTCGACGTCGAGCGCCTCCATGAAGAGGTTGGAGCGTTCCACGAACTCCTTCTGGCGCCGCTGCGACTCTTCCTCCTCGGTGAGGATGTCGATGTCCCAGCCGGTGAGTTGCGAGGCGAGGCGAACGTTCTGGCCGCGGCGGCCGATCGCCAGCGACAGCTGGTCGTCCGGAACCACCACCTCGATGCGCTCGGCGTCCTCATCGAGGACGACCTTGGCGACTTCCGCCGGCTGCAAGGCGTTGACGATGAAGGAGGCCGCGTTCGGCGACCACGGGATGATGTCGATTTTTTCGCCCTGCAACTCGGCAACGACCGCCTGCACGCGGCTGCCGCGCATGCCGACGCAGGCGCCGACCGGGTCGATGGAGGAATCGCGGCTGATCACGGCGATCTTGGCGCGCGAGCCGGGGTCGCGGGCGACCGACTTGATCTCGATGATGCCGTCATAGATCTCCGGCACTTCCATGGTGAACAGCTTCGCCATGAACTGCGGATGGGTGCGCGACAGGAAGATCTGCGGGCCGCGCTGCTCGCGCCGCACGTCATAGACGTAGGCTCGCACTCGGTCGCCATACTTGTAGGTCTCGCGCGGGATCAACTCGTCGCGGCGGATGATCGCCTCGCCGCGGCCGAGGTCGACGATCACGTTGCCGTACTCGACGCGCTTCACCGTGCCGTTGACGATCTCGCCGATGCGATCCTTGTACTCGTCGTACTGGCGGTCGCGCTCGGCCTCGCGCACCTTCTGCACGATCACCTGCTTGGCCGACTGTGCGGCGATGCGGCCGAAATCCATCGGCGGCAATTGCTCGGCGATGAAGTCGCCGATTTCGGCGTCGGGGTTGCGCTCGCGTGCGCCGGCAAGCGAGATCTGAGTGGCGTAGTCCTCGACGCTCTCGACGACCTCCATCAGCCGCTGCAGCTTCATCTCGCCCGTCTGCGGGTTGATGTCGGCGCGGATGTTGGTCTCCTGGCCATAGCGCGAGCGCGCTGCCTTCTGGATGGCGTCGGCCATGGCGGCGATCACGATGCTCTTGTCGATTGACTTCTCGCGCGCGACCGCATCGGCGATCTGCAGCAGCTCAAGTCTGTTTGCACTGACTGCCATTTTGTTCTCCCAGCAGTTTCGCGAGCGCCCGGCGCCCGCGGATCAAAATATCACTCGTTCGGTTCTGCCGACTCAGCGGAGCCTTCGTCCGCTTCCGTGGTGTCTTCTTCGTCCGTTTCGCCGCGCCGCTTCTTGGCTTCCTTGCGCGCCTTGTTGTCCTTGCTCAGCGCCTCGCGAATCAGGTCGTCGGTCAGGATCAGCCGCGCCTCGGATACCGCCTCGTAGGGAATCCTGACGGTCAGATCCTCGCCGTAGGCCGGCTGGTCGCGCGCGATCAGCACACCCGCATCGTCCGCCTCTTCGATCTTGCCGCGGAACCGCTTGCGGTCCGCGACCATGATCGAGGTCTCGACCTTGACCAGATGCCCCTTGGCCGTGACGAAGTCGGACTTGCGCACCAGCGGCCGGTCGATGCCCGGCGACGAGACCTCCAGATGATAGGCCTTCTCGATCGGATCATCCACATCGAGCGCCGGGGAGACCGCGCGGCTCAGTTCCTCGCAGTCCTCGACGGTCATCGTGCCGTCCGGACGCTCCGCCATGATCTGCAGCGTCAGCCCGTTCTGGCCGGACAGCCGCACCCGCACCAACTGAAAACCCATCGCACGCATGACCGGCGCGATGATGGCCGCGACACGTGCCTCAGTTCCGCTCTCGCGGATAATGCGGTCGTCCGGTTCGCCTTGCTCGGCAGTCATTGCGTCTCCACCGGTCCGGGTAACAAAAAAGAGCGGGACCGGAGGGACCCACTCTTCGCCATACCGACCAAGAATTTGAAACGTATCTAGCCCCTCGGAGTGGGATTTTCAAGGCCGCCCAGCAAGGCGTCGCTTCTTTTTGATCACATATCGGCCGAGCGCCGAAACACCTCAAAGCTCGGCAATGCCGGGGAAGAAGAGATAGCAGGCGACGCTGATCACGATCAGATAGCCCAGCACCACCAGGCACCACAAGAAATTGTGCCGGATGACCTCGCCTTCGTTGCGCACGAAGCGGGTGGTGGAAACGCCGACGCTGGCGGTCTGCGGCGCGATCGGCTTTCCGATCTCCGCGCCGACCGAGTTGACGGTCGGCAACAGCAGCGGCGGGAAGCCGAGGATCTGCCCGACCAGTGCCTGGAACTTGCCGAACATCGCGTTGGTGGAGGTGTTGCTGCCCGACAGGGCGACGCCGATGAAGCCGAGAATGGGAGCAACCACGATAAAGCCGGTGCCGAGCGAGGAGAAAGCCTTCGCCAGCGACGCCGCCATGCCGGAATAGTTGTAGACATAGGCCAGGCCGAAAATAAATATGCCGACGAGCAAGGCTCCCCACGTCTGCGACCAGGTCTTGTTCCAGATTTCGCTGAGTTGCCGGCGGGTCACCCGCAGCAGCAATGCGACGATGATCCATGATGCCAGGATGGCCGAGCCGCCGACAAAGGGCGTCCATTTGAAAGCCGCCGCGATGGTCGCACCTTCCGAGATGGAGGATGCCGCGGCTACCTGCACATTCAGCAACGAGATGCTGGGCAGCTTGGACCAGGGGCCGGTCCAGGCGACCACGATGACAATCAGGACGGCGATCGGCATCCAGGCCTGGACGATGTCGCCGGTGGAAAGGCCATGATCGGCGGCCGACATTCCAGGACTAGCCAGCGGCGCGCCACCATAGGCTCGCATCTGCCTGGGCTGCCAGAATTTGAGCAGGATCAGCAGGCAGGCGAAGCACACGATGGCGCCGGCGACATCCGGCAGATAGGGGCCGAGAAGGGTGCCGACCGGCAATTGGCCGGCAATATAGGCGAGCGACCCGACCACCGCGAGGGGCCATGCCTCCCACATGCCTACACTGCCGGAGACGAGATAGAGCAGGATCCACGGCGGCAGCAGCGCAAGGATCGCGACGATCTTGCTGATCGAGGCCGATAGCGCCAGCAAGGGATAGCCGGTGACGGCGGCGAGCGCGATGATCGGCGCGCCGAGCGCTCCGTAGGATACCGGCGCATTGTTGGCGATCGCGGCCACCCGGATTGCGTCGAGATCCGGAATCCCGATAGCGATCAAAATCGGGGCTACGAATGCCCAGGGATAGCCAAAGCCGACAAGGCCTTCCAGGAGGGCGCCAAACGCCCAGGCGAACAAGATGGTCTGAACACGAACGTCTTGTGTTCCCTGCGCAATGAGCCATCGGCGCAGTTTGTCGAATGCGCCGGTGGTGACCAGCGTATTGAAAAGCATCACACCCCAGAACACGATCCAGTCGACATTCCATACGCCTGTCGCCGAGCCGTAGAGGTAGGCGAGGGCGCCGTCGCCGAGCGGCATGCGCCAGATCAAGAGCGCGAGCAAAAAGGTGATGATCGACCCAACGAGCGTCGCGACCCAGGCCGACCAGCGCAGCGCGGCCAGCATGAAAAGCAATGCAGCGACCGGGATCAGGGCGATGATCCAGGTGACGAACAAATTCCCGGTGGGATTAAGAACTTGGCTGAACATGTGAAAGACCGCCCATATGAGAGCTCGCGCAGGCCCGCGCGCGGACGTTTCACGTTTTCCTCAAGCGAATGATCGAGGCGAGAGCCAGGATTCCCAGTTGCAACGAAGGGATCTCGTTTCGATCGCCAGGCCCTTCCAAGGCCCCTGCAACGCTTGCCGTTTCGGCAATTCGTGCAAGTTTGCAGCTTAGCAGATTATGCCTGCAACGTTAAGTCGATCGGATGACGAGAGGCTGTCAGGAATTTGGGATCGGTGTGTTGAACAGGCCGACAGGAGCCGCCGCCGCGCCCCTGCGCAAGCTCGGCATCGATCCGCCTGAAACTGCCCGGGTCAAGTACCGATGAGAACTTGGCTTCCCGCCGAGTTCCGTTCAGTCTTCGTCTGTCGCCAACTGCGCCAAAACCTTGCCGCGTCCGCGCATCCGCAGCCACAGCGGCAGCAGCAGCGCCGTGAGCGCCAGCAGCCACAGCGCGATGGCGATCCACGAGTGGAACAGCGCCATTGGATCGCCTTGGCTGATCTGCAGCGCCTGGCGTAGGCTTTTCTCGGCCATTGGGCCCAGAATCAGGCCGACCACCACCGGCGCGATCGGATAGCCGAAGCGCCGCAGCAGATAGCCGAGCACGCCGAAGGCGAGCAGCAGGCCGAGCCCGAACGAGACGGGAACCGGACCGAGCATGGAGGTCGAGCCGTCGGCCCCGATCGTGCCGAGCGTGGCGAAGACCAGGATGCCGGCATAGAGCCACGGTTTGGGGATGGTCAGCAGGCGCACCCACAGGCCGATCAGCGGCAGGTTGAGAACCAAGAGCATCAAGTTTGCGACGAGAAGGCTGGCGATCAGGCCCCAGACCAGCGGCGCGTTGGTTACGAACAGGAGCGGACCGGGCTGCATCCCGAATTGCTGGAAACCGGCGAGCATGATCGCGGCGGTCGCCGTCGTCGGCAGCCCCAAAGTGAGCAGCGGCACCAGCGTCCCGGCCGCCGAGGCGTTGTTCGCCGCCTCCGGGCCCGCAACACCCTCGATCGCGCCCTTGCCGAACTCTTCCGGGTGCTTCGAAAAATTCCGCTCGGCCGAGTAGGAGAGGAAGCTGGCGACATCGGCTCCGCCGGCCGGCATCGCCCCGATCGGGAAGCCGATCGCGGTGCCGCGCAGCCAGGGCATCCAGGAACGCTTCCAGTCCGCGCGCGTCATCATTACCGATCCCTTGATCGCCTGGGCCTTCTCGCCGCCGAAGCGATGGCCGGCGACGACGGCCAGCGTCTCGCCGATTGCAAAGAGCGCGACTGCAAGCGTTGTCACCGAAATGCCGTCGAAAAGGTTTGGCAGACCCATGGTGAGCCGGGCCTGCCCGGTCAGTTGGTCGATGCCGATCAGGCCGAGTGCAAGCCCGATCACCAGGGCAGTGAGGCCGCGCAGCGTGGATTCGCCGAACGCCGCCGATACGGTCATGAAGGCGAGCAGCATCAGCGCGAAATATTCGGAAGGACCGAAGGAGAGCGCGAACTTCACCACCGTCGGCGCGATGAAGGCGAGGCCCAGGGTCGCGATCAGCCCGGCTACGAAGGATCCGATCGCCGCGGTCGCCAGCGCCGGCCCGCCGCGCCCCTGCCGCGCCATCTTGTTCCCTTCCAGCGCCGTCACGATCGAGGCGCTCTCGCCCGGCGTGTTGAGCAGGATCGAGGTGGTCGAGCCGCCGTACATGCCGCCGTAGTAGATGCCGGCGAACATGATCAGCGATCCGGCCGGGTCGAGCTTGTAGGTGACGGGCAGGAGCAGGGCGACGGTGAGCGCCGGCCCGATCCCGGGGAGGACGCCAACAGCCGTGCCCAGGGTCACCCCGATCAGCGCGTAGAGCAGGTTGGCCGGTTGCAGCGCAACCAGCAGACCCTGTGCAAGAAGGTCGAAGGTGGCCATTGCTGTCCTAGAAGAAGAGCGATTCCAGAGGGCCGGCTGGCAAAGAGAGCTGCAAGCCCTTGGCGAAAATAAACCAGACGATGAACGAGAATACGATGCCCACCGGGATGGTGAGCCAGAGCGGGCCGCGGCCGAAGCCGCGTGCGGTCGCGGCGAAGAGCAGGCCCGTGGCAATCGAGAAGCCGACCGTCTTCATGGTCAGCATCTGCACGGCCAGGCCGCCGATCACCCAGACCATCGGCCCGACGTCCTGTCGCTCGCGCTCCGGGAAATCGCCGCGTAGCGCCGCAACAACTGTCAGCACGCCCAGCACGAACATGGCGACGGCGATGATATAGGGCACCGTCTTGGGACCGACTGGCGAGTAGGTCGCGATTCCCCCTGCGGAATAGGCGCTCCAGCCGATGCCGACCGCGGCGAGGATCAGGGCCGCGGCGATGACAAGCGCCGCCCGATCGGGGCGGCGCTTCTGAGCCAGGCTCGAGTCGAGCCTCATTTGACGAGGCCGATCTCTTTCAGGATCACGGTGGTGGACTCGATGTCCTTGTTGAGCTGCTTGGAGAACTCGTCACCGGCGAGGAAAGTGTCCGCCCAACCCTTGTCGTTCAGCGTCTTCTGCCAGGTCGCGGACTTGGCCATCTTCCCGATCTCGGCGGTGATTGCGTGCTTCTGCTCGTCGGTGATGCCCGGAGCGGCTGCAACCATGCGCCAGTTCTGGATCGAGACGTCAGCGCCGCCTTCCTTGAAGGTCGGCGCATCGATGCCCTCGATCCGCTCGTCGCTCGAGATGCCGATCAGGCGCAGCGTGCCGGCCTTCACCTGTTCGGCGAATTCGCCATAGCCCGAGATGCCGACGGTGACCTGGTTGCCGAGGATGGCGGCCAGCGCCTCGCCGCCGCCCGAGAAGGCGATGTAGTTGACCTTGGTCGGGTCGACGCCGATGGCCTTGGCGATGAGGCCGGCCGTGATGTGGTCGGTACCGCCGGCGGAGCCGCCGGCCCACGAAACCGAACCGGGGTCTGCCTTCAGCTTCTCGACCAGCCCGGCCATGTCCTTGATGTCGGACGCGGCGGGAACGACGATCGCCTCGTACTCGCCGGTGAGCCGGGCGATCGGCGTCACCTGCTCGAGGGTGACCGGCGAGTTGTTGGTGAGGATCGCACCGACCATCACGTATCCGCCGACGATGAGCTGGCTCGGGTCGCCATTCGCCTGATTCACGAACTGCGCGAGGCCGATCGTGCCGCCGGCGCCGGGAACGTTGGTGACCTGCACATTGCTCGAAATGCCTTCGTCCTGCAGTGCGGCCTGCATGGAGCGGGCGGTCTGGTCCCAGCCGCCGCCAGGCGCGGCCGGCGCCATGATCTTGTAATCGGCGGCATGGGCCGACAGCGTCAGCAATCCGCTCACCAAAGTGGTCAGAAAGAAATGTTTCACCCGTTCCTCCTAGTTACGTTGCCTGCTTGGCGGCATAGGTTGTCTTTGCTTGGTGCTGCGTAAGCCAGCACGCCGGCGGCATTCGAGCGGCGGTCCCAGCCATGGCAGGCCGCCTTCGCTCGCAGATGCGGGGCAGATTGGCAAGTGCTCCCCATTCGGTGACCATACGACCAGATAGCGCACATGGCCGCGCGGCGCAGACCCTCTCGCGAACCGATAATGCCCGAGATCGTGGCCGAACGCTATCGGGGCAGGAGCGCGCACCGACACAGAGTGGTACGAGGCATTACCGGCGGCGGAAGGTGAGATAGGCTGGCCGGCGTCCTTCCCGCAGCGCCTTCGCTTCGTAACGGGTGCCTGGCCAGCCCTCGAAGGGCAGGTCCCAGTCAGCGGCCTCGCGCGCCGTCCACTTGAAGGCTCCGTGCGCACGGCAGTGGAGCAGGGTCCAGTTGACGTAAGTGTTGATGTCTGAGGCGAAGCGAAATTCGCCGCCGCTGCGTAGCGCGCGCGCCATACGGTCGAGATTAGTCTGGCTGACGAAACGTCGCTTCCAATGCCGCTTCTTCGGCCAGGGATCCGGATAGAGGAGGACGATGCGATCGAGGCTGCCGGCGGGCAGCCAGTCCAGCAACCTGATCGCGTCATCGTCGAAGACGCGCAGGTTCGGGCGAGGCTCCGCCTGCACCCGGGCCATCAGCTTGGCCATTCCGTTGACGAAAGGCTCCACCCCTATGAAGCCGACCTCCGGCTCCTCGGTCAGGGTATGGAAGAGATGCTCTCCGCCGCCGAAACCGATTTCCAGCCGCACCTGGCTGACGGGAACGGGGAAGAGTTCGCGCAGGTCAGCCGGGGCGGGTGTCGTCAGGTCGAGCCCGCAGCGCTGCAGGCCCGCGGCAAGCGCCTCGGCCTGGCCGGCGCGGACGGGCTTGCCGCGCCGGCGCCCGAAGAAGCCCTCGGTTGCGCGGCTCGGCCGCCCATCATCCGTCATTTCGGCGAAAACCACTGTCAGGCGGCGAGCGCCTGCTTGAGCGGCTTCACGAGGTCCGTCTTCTCCCAGGAGAAGGAGCCGTCGCGCCCCGGCTTGCGGCCGAAGTGCCCATAGGCGGTCGTCTTTGCATAGATCGGCTTGTTGAGGTCGAGGTGCTTGCGGATGCCGCTCGGCGACAGGTCCATCACCTCGCGAAGCGCCTCCTCGAGCCGGGCCTCCTCGACCTTACCGGTGCCGTGCAGGTCGACATAGATCGACAGCGGCTGCGCCACGCCGATCGCGTAGGAGAGTTGGATGGTGCAGCGGTCGGCGAGGCCGGCGGCCACGACGTTCTTGGCGAGGTAGCGCGCAGCGTAAGCGGCCGAACGGTCGACCTTGGTCGTGTCCTTGCCGGAGAATGCTCCGCCGCCGTGCGGTGCGGCGCCGCCATAGGTGTCGACGATGATCTTGCGGCCGGTGAGCCCCGCGTCGCCGTCAGGTCCCCCGATCACGAACTTACCGGTGGGGTTGACGTACCACTTGCAGTCGCCGGCGATCTTCAGGTCCCCGAGGGCCTCGCGGATATATGGCTCGACCACCTCGCGGACCTTACTCGAGTCCCAGTTTGGATCGAGATGCTGGGTGGAGAGCACGATCTGGGTGACTTCGGCAGGCTTGCCGTCGACATAGCGGACCGTTACCTGGCTCTTGGCATCCGGGCCGAGCCGGCCCGCATCGCTGGAATTGGCGCGCCGCGCTTCCGACAGGATCTCCAGGATCTTGTGGCTGTAGTAGATCGGCGCCGGCATAAGCTCCGGAGTCTCGCGGCAGGCATAGCCGAACATGATGCCCTGGTCGCCCGCGCCCTCTGTATTGGAATCCTGCGCACGGTCGACGCCCTGTGCGATATCCGCGGACTGGCCGTGCAGAAGCACGTCGATCTTGGCGCTCTTCCAGTGGAAACCGGCCTGTTCGTAGCCGATGTCGCGGATCGCCTTGCGGGCAGCGGACTTGAACTTTGACGGATTGATCAGCGCATGGCCGCTGCCGTCCTTGAGAACCTTGCCATCCTTGTCCTTCTTCAGCAGCGTGTCCGGAACCCGAACCTCGCCGGCGATGATGACGCGGTTGGTGGTGGCGAGCGTCTCGCATGCGACGCGCACGTCCCAGGGGTTCATCCCTGCTTTCTTGGCCTCGCGGTAGACGAGATCGACGATTTCGTCGGAGATTCGGTCGCAGACCTTGTCGGGATGACCTTCCGATACAGATTCGGATGTAAAAAGATAGTTCTGGCGCGCCACGGGTGTCCCCTCAAGAAGGCTGAACGGCACAATGCCGCAGTCGGCAAAGGGGATAACGAAGGCCAGCGCGGCGCGTCAAGACTAACCCCTGTCAATACTTGTGAACCAGTCAGCGGGCGCTCTGGTCAAGACGACCTGGACGGCTTAGCTGCCTTCTTCTGCGGCCAGCGCCTTGACCAGGTCGATGATCCGGCGCCGAACCTTGGAGTCGCTGATCTTCACGAAGGCGCGGTTCAGCTGCAGGCCTTCAGTGCTCGTGCAGAAGTCGATGGCGAGGCTGGCGGAGGCATCCTCGGCAAGCCCGCGATTCGCGCTGTCCTGTCCCGGAGCATCCTCGAAAAGAAACGAGACCGGGACGCCAAGCACTTCGGCGATCGCCTGAAGGCGACTGGCCCCTACACGGTTGGTGCCTTTTTCGTATTTCTGTATCTGCTGAAAGGTAATGCCAAGTGTTTCGCCAAGTTTTTCTTGGCTCATACCTAGCATGTTCCTGCGAAGCCGAATCCGGCTGCCCACATGAATGTCGGTTGGATTTGGTTTCTTCTTGTTTTCCTTGGTGACCATCTTCACCTCGCCGTTCCCGAGACGCTTTCTCTCCGGCTAAACCGCGAGAACGCTGGCACTTAGCTTCGTCTATATACAAGTCCTGCCGCTACGTAAAACGAGCCCGCACCAACCCCAAGGCGGCAAACACTCCCATCAGGAAGACCATCGCTAGCCCGACCATCTCATTGTTGACCGATCTATGTGCCGCCTTCCGGGGAACGGACAGTTCCACGTCGAGATAACCCCGAGCATTCACGCCAAAGGCGTCGACAATGCGTCCGTAGGCGTCCACCGCGCCTGAAATACCTGTATTGGCCGCACGTACCAGAGGCATTCCCGTTTCGACCGAACGCACCTGAGCCTGGCGAAAGTGCTGATATGGGCTCGGGGTATCCCCGAACCACGCGTCGTTCGTTACGTTGACAATAATATCAGATGACGCAGCGTCAACATCCACCAGTTGGGGAAAGATGATCTCGTAGCAGATGAAGGGCACCGCCGAGAGGCCACCCGGAAGGGTGATGGCGCGGCGGACCGCGCCTGCGGCGAAGTTCATGGGTCCGGCGACCATCTGCTCGATGCCGATCTTGGCCAACCATTCCGCAAAGGGCAGGTATTCGCCAAATGGCACGAGGTGGATCTTGTCGACTGCCTCGACGATCTCGCCACCGGCATCGATCGCCACGACCGAGTTGTAATAGATTTCCGAAGACTTCGATCGTACTCCCTCGTCGCGCACCGCCCCCGCCAGCAGCATCTGTCCGTCGGTCAGCATCGCCCCCAGCGCTGCCAGTGCATCCGGCCGATCCGTGAACAGGAACGGCACCGAAGTTTCGGGCCACAGGATCAACTGCGGCTTCTTCTGCCCCTCGGCAGGAGGCTCTCCGCTAGAGCGCATCAGTTCTGCGAACACCCGGTCCTCAAATGCGGCGTCCCACTTCTCGGACATACTGACCGAGGGTTGGACGATACGCACGGCGATCGTGCTCCGAGGCTGCTCCGGGGCCTGGGAGAGCCGGTAGAAGCCGAAGCCGACATGCAGGGTGCAGAGCACTAGCGCCATCGCCATCCCCAGCCGCCGATCCCGGTCGCCCGACAGCAGAGCCGGCATAGCGAAGAGGAAGGTCCCAAGCGCATTCATGCCGATAAGGCCGACCACCGATGCGCTCTGCATCAGCACCGGGACCGGCATCGCCGCGTAGCCGACGGCATTCCAGGGGAACCCTGTGAACAGGAACGTCCTCAGCCACTCGGTGAAACCGAAGGCGAAGGCGAGGGCGGCGATGCGGCCGATGCCGTCGCTCCACAACAGCCGCGCCAGCGCGGCGGCAAAGCCGTAGAAGAAGGCAAGCAGCAGCGGGATCCCGAGCACGGCCAGCGGCAGGGCCCAGGCATAGGTCTCGGCCTCGACAAGCACGGCGCTGCCGATCCACCACAGGCCGGCCAGGAAATAGCCGAAGCCGAACCACCAGCCGATCGCGAAAGTCGGCCGTAGGCGTCCGATCGGGCCGGCCCCCACTTCAGGGGAGGCGCCGTCGATCAGCCAGACGAGGATGGGGAACGAAACGAAACCGACCGCGAAGAAGTCGTAGGGCGCCTGGGCAAGGACCAACAGGGCGCCGGCCAGGAATGCGGTCGCGGCGCGGCGCCACCCCGACAGCAGGATAATACGTCCAGCCAGGCGCTGCATGCGCGGCTCCGAGTCGCGAATCAGGATCATAGATGTATCAGGGCAGGCTCTTCGCGCGAACGGCAAAACCGCCGTCGCGCAACCTCAAGGTGTCCAGCGCGAAGCGAGAGCCACGGGTCAGCCTGCATGTAGCGTAACCTGGCCCCTGGCGACGTCGAAAAACTGGGCCCTGCCCGTCAGGCTCGAGAACAGGCCGATTTCCGTACCGGTCATGAAGGCCTGGCAGCCGATCTCCTCCAATATGTCGAACAGCGCTGTCCGTCGCTGCTGGTCGAGGTGGGCGGCGATCTCGTCGAGGAGCACCAGCGGGACCTGACCGGAGACATCGCCGGAGAGCCGCGCATGCGAAAGCACCAGACCTATGAGAAGCGCCTTCTGTTCGCCGGTCGAGCAGTACTGCGCTTCCATTGCCTTCGGCCGGTGGCGGACCAGCAGGTCGGACCGGTGTGGTCCTTCGAGGGTGCGGCCCGCCGCCTGATCCCGAAACCGTTCGGCGGCGAGCCGCTCCCTGAACTTCTCTTCGACGTCGCTTGCGGGAGACGAGGCGATTGCCTCTTCCAGAGAGCCGACAAGGGTAGTGTCGGCCTGCGGGAACGGTCCCTCTGCGGGCATCCGGGCGATCATGGCCGAAAGCAGGCGGATGAGCTCTACGCGGGCGGCAGCAATGGCCACTCCGGTCTCGGCCATCTGCGCCTCGATTGCGGAGAACCAAGCCTGGTCGCGCGAGGCCTCGGCGAGCAGCCTATTGCGCGACCGCATCGCCTTCTCATAGTCGAGAGCGCGCTGGCCGTGTCCGGGGTCGATGGTCAGCACCAGCCGGTCCAGGAAGCGCCTGCGCTCGGCCGCCGGCCCGGTGAACAGCGTGTCCATGGAAGGCGTCAGCCATACGACGCGAGCCCATTCCAGCAGCGCGTCGGCCGATTTCGCCGGCGCGCCGTTGATGCGAATGCGCCTTCCGCTCTCACCGGGAGCCGAACCGGCCGTGCCGGTGCCGATCTCGACGGCGCCGAACGGGCCTTCGAGAACGGCATGGACTGCGAACCCATCCTGGGCGCCGGCGCGCACGATCTCGTCATAGGCGGCGCGCCGCAGCCCGCGCCCTGGAGAGAGCATCGAGATCGCTTCGAGCAGGTTGGTCTTGCCGGCGCCGTTGTCGCCGACGAAGACGGCCGAGCGCGGCTCGATGGCAAGATCGAGGCTTTCGTAATTGCGGAACTTGGCGAGGCGCAGCCTGACCAGGCGAACCCGCGCCGGATGGTCGGTCATAGGGTGGGGGCGTTGCTCCGGATCACACCCGCATCGGCATCAGGACATAGAGCGTATCCTCGTCCGTCGTGTCGTGGATGAGCGTCGGCGAGCCGGCGTCTGCCAGCATGAAGCGGGCATTCTCTCCGCTAAGTTGGGCCGCGACATCCAGCAGGTACTTGGCGTTGAAGCCGATCTCCATCGGATCGGCGTCGTAGTCGGCCGGGAGTTCGTCGGTCGCGCTGCCCGAATCCGGATTATTGACTGTAAGCGTAAGCTGACCATCGGCGATCGACAGCTTGACCGCGCGGCCACGCTCCGAGGAAACGGTGGAAACGCGATCGACGGCGCGGGCGAAGCTATCGCGATCGATCACCAGCCGCTTGTCATTCCCGGTCGGAATGACGCGCTGATAGTCGGGGAAGGTGCCGTCGATCAGCTTCGAGGTAAGCACGACCGCACCGATGGTGAAGCGGATCTTGGTGTCGGAGAGCTCGACCGTGACCACCACATCTGGCGTGTCGACCAGCTTCTGCAATTCGCTCACCGTCTTGCGCGGGATGATGATGCCGGGCATGCCCTCCGCGCCCGACGGCGCGTCCATCTCGGCGCGCGCGAGGCGGTGGCCGTCGGTCGCGACCGAGCGCAGCTTCAGCTTCCCTCCGGTTTCGACGGTATGGAAATAGATGCCGTTCAGATAATAGCGGGTCTCTTCCGTGGAGATCGCGAACTGCGTCTTGTCGATGAGCTTCTTCAGCGCCGCCGCATCCATGCGGAAGGTGTGGGTGAAGGAGCCAGCGGTGAGCTGCGGGAAATCGGACTGCGGCAGGCACTGCAGGCGGAAGCTGGAGCGGCCCGCGACCACCGACATAGCGTTGCCGTCCTCGTCCGTGCGCAGCATGACTTCCGCGCCGTCGGGCAGCTTGCGGACGATTTCGTAGAGAAGATGCGCCGGCACGGTCGTGCCGCCGGGCTGCTCCACCTGCGCCGGTGTCGCCTCGGTGATCTCGAGGTCGAGGTCCGTCGCCTTCATCTCCAGGCTCTGGCCGTCGCTCGTCAGCATCACGTTGGACAGGATCGGGATAGTGTTCCGCCGCTCCACCACGCGATGCACGTGATTGAGCGACTTGAGCAGGTTGGCACGTTCCAGAATGACACGCATGACGAAAGGCTCGAATGCTTGGAGCGGATAGTCCGCCGGTGTTCCCGGCCGCCTGGCTGTGGCGGGATTTTCCGCAGACTGACAGGAAAAATCAGGCAAAGGCAAGCCCGCGAACCGGCATGGCAGCCGTTCCGCGGGCTTTGTCGACAACCTGAGCCGGGTAACCCGGCGTCGTGCGGGTGGTCAGGTGGTCTGGTCGCTGATCAGCCTGCGCAGCAACTCGAGTTCCTGGGCCAGCGAGTTGTCGTTACCCGACAGGTCCTCGATCTTGCGGACTGCGTGGAGAACGGTGGTGTGGTCCCGTCCGCCGAAGCGGCGGCCGATCTCCGGCAGCGAGCGCGGCGTCATCACCTTGGCGAGATACATGGCGATCTGCCGCGGCTTGACGATGGTGCGGGTGCGCCGGTTGGACAAGAGTTCCGTCTTCGACACGTTGTAGTGCCGTGCCACGACCCGCTGGATGTCCTCGATGCGCGGGCGCTTCGGCTCGCCCGACTTGTACATGTGACGCAAGAGGTCGTCGACGCGGTCGATCGTCAACTGCGGCTCGAAGCTCAGCCGGAACAGCAACTGGTTGAAGGCACCTTCCAACTCGCGCCCGCTGCCGGTCACCGCCTGGGCGATGTGGACGAGGATGTCCTCGCCGATCTCCACCGACGTATCCTCGGCCTTCGCCGCGGCGAGACGCACTCTCAGCATGCTGAGCCGCATCGCGAAGTCGGGGGCGGACATTTCCAGCGAAACGCCGCCGTTCAGACGCGAGCGCACGCGCGGCTCCAGCGACTCGAGTTCCGCCGGCGGGCGGTCGGCCGCGACGACGACCTGCCGTGCGCTGTCGAGCAGCATGTTGATCAGATGGCAGAATTCGTTCTGGATCGACTTGCCCTGCAGGAACTGCATGTCGTCGATGATCAGGAGGTCGATGTCGCGCAACTGCTCCTTGAGGGTGAGCGCGTTGTTGTCGCGGATCGCTGTGGCGAAGCGCCACATGAAGTATTCTGCGGTGAGATAGACGACGCGCGCCCTGGGGTCCCGACGCACCGCCTCCGCGGCGATCGCCTGCAGGAGATGGGTCTTGCCCAGGCCGACCGAGGCATGGAGGAACAGCGGATTGAAACGCGACGCCGACTCCGCCACCGCCTTGGCCGCCGCCAGCGCTACCCGATTGGCGCTTCCCTCGACGAAGGACTCGAAGGTGTAGCGCGGGTCGAGCGGCGAGCCCAGCACGCTGCTCTTCTGATCGCTGTCGGCAACGACGGCGCGACGGACGGGCTCCCTAGCGGGCGCCGGCCCGGCGGTGGTCCCGGCAGAGAGGGTCGACTGGAACTGACGCACCGGCTTGCGCGCAACCGCGGTATCGCTCTCGACCATCTGGCGCGGGGCCCGCGTCGCGGTGCGCACGATGAACTCTACCTTCAGGATATCGGGCTGTTCCTGCTTCCAGAGTTCGTGAATGAGATCGAGATAGTGGCTGTTGATCCAGGAGCGCAGGAAAGCGGTAGGCACGGAGATGCGCACCAGCCCCTTCGAGGCCTCCGACAACTTCATGCGGGCGAACCAACTGGAATAGACGTCTGCGCCTAGTCGCGCCTTGAGCTGGGCCTTCACCCGCTCGAACACGGCCTCGGCACCCTCATTGCCCACATCGCTCTCCTCGGTCACCTTGACTGGAAAAAGGAAGCCTTCCTTCGGCTCCCCGTCGACGCCGCCATGCATCTTTTCCACCTCGTTCTTCCTTCCTGACCGCGCTGCCGCGCAGCGCGAATCCTTCGACATCAGGCCGCGCCGCCGTCGCGGGACCGCTCGAACACAATTGCACCGAGGGTGCCGATGACCGGGACCCGCCGCGGGGCAAAAGCACCCCAACTCCAGCCGAGGGCCGAAGCGTTACTTGTCTGTTACGCTGAATGCCACCCCACTCTCGCTACATCGAAACGAGACGCGCAGTCCTAGCACGGGACAAAATAATCCCGCGTTCACAAAGCCCCCGCTGTGCTAGGATTGGCTGTTCAGGCCGCCTCGTTTGATGGCCGGACTGTAGCCAACCCGGCGGGCGCTCTCAAGGTACCCCGAAACTGTTTTTTAAACTTTGCCGGCAACGAAATCGGTCATCTTTCTGCCAAAACATTGTGAATCAAAACCTTGCGCGTAACTGGAGAAAATATTGCCGGCTGCGAATTTTTTCTCTTGACTCTCGTAGTACCCGGAAGGGCGCCATACCTTTGTGGATTGTCTGTGGATAAGATGAGCTTAACTGACTACAGAGTCTAAAGAATTCGTTTCAAAGAGGCTGATCTTTGCGCCGGTAGTTGCCAGTACCCTAAGGGAAGTATTGGCTTTCCTGACCCATGGATATGGTTCCGATCTGGGTGGCCGAGCGATGTCCGCAAGCTCGCAAGGTAGCCTGACGCCGCATCAAGTCGGGCAGTCGGCCGACGCCAGTTGGTGGGGATGCTGACCGGAATGGCGAGATAAGCCATGCCTGCATTTTGCCGACGTTACGGAATAGCTCGGCAGCCCGAAGCCTTGGCTGACTGGGAGAGGGCCTATTCCAGATAAGCTAGTGGAGCGGCTGCCAGGAACTGCCAGGATGGTCGAGTTCCGATCCTGGGGCGCCTATGGCTGAGCGAAGATCCGCTGCGAGAGGGGCCGGTTCTTCGCGGATGCGGCCTTAAGACAGAACGGCGCAAACAAAAACCCGGCCTGAAAGGCCGGGTTAGAGATAACCGAATGAAGAAAGATCAGGCGGACAGAGACTTCACGCGCTGCGCGAGACGCGAAACCTTCCGCGACGCGGTATTGCGGTGAAGTACGCCCTTGGTTGCGGCGCGCATCAGTTCCGGCTGGGCGGCCTGAAATGCGGCCTCCGCGGCAGCCTTGTCGCCGGCGGCCAGCGCCTCTTCCACCTTGCGCACGTACGTGCGGACGCGCGAGCGACGGTTCTTGTTGACCGCGGTGCGACGGGCGATCTTGCGCGTAGCTTTCTTGGCCGAGGACGTGTTGGCCATATTGCCTCTCTCGATCTCTGTGATGGCGGCCCGCATCCGCGAGCAAAACACTGTCGGGCAGCCGCAGGCCGCCCGGATTGGTCGGGCTTATAGAGGAGCTTTGCCCGGCCGTCAACGCCGGATCGCCCGGCCGGCAAGAATCTCGCGGCCTCAGCGGTTCCGGAAGTCGGGCTTCCGCTTTTCCGAGAAGGCCGCCATGCCTTCCTTCTGATCCTCGAACGCGAACAACGAGTGGAAGACCCGGCGCTCGAACCGCAGTCCCTCGGCCAGCGTCGTCTCGTAGGAGCGGTTGACCGCCTCCTTCGCCATCATAACAGCGGGCAACGAGAACGAGGCGATCTTCTCCGCCGCCTTGAGCGCCTCGTCGACAAGCTCGCCGGCGGGAACGACACGGGAAACCAGTCCGCAGCGTTCCGCCTCGGCTGCGTCCATCATCCTGCCGGTCAGGCACATGTCCATCGCCTTGGACTTGCCGACAAAGCGAGTGAGGCGCTGCGAGCCGCCCATGCCGGGGATGACGCCCAGCGTGATCTCCGGCTGGCCGAACTTTGCCGTGTCGGCCGCGATGATGAAGTCGCACATCATGGCGAGTTCGCAGCCGCCGCCCAGCGCATACCCCGCCACCGCGGCGATGATCGGCTTGCGGATCCGGGTGAACTCCTCCCAGCCGCTGAAGAGGTCGCCAAGATACATGTCCAGATAGCTCTTGGACTGCATCTCCTTGATGTCGGCGCCGGCCGCGAAGGCTTTTTCCGAACCGGTCAGCACCATCGCGCTGATCTCCGGATCGGCATCGTATGCCTTGGTGGCCGCAAGCAGTTCCGACAGCACCTGGCCGTTCAGCGCATTGAGCGCCTTCGGCCTGTTCAGCGTGATCAGGCCGACTCTTCCGCGGGTCTCGACCGTGATGGTTTCGTACGCCATTTATCCGCTCCTGCTTGTTCCAGCCGTGGCTATCCTACTTCTGGCAGGACCGGCAATAGAAGGTCGAGCGGCCGGACTGGACGATCCGTTCGACATGGCCGCCACATCCCGTGCGGGGGCAGGGCGCACCCTCCCGGTCGTAGACCGAGAAGGAGCGCTGGAAGTAGCCCAGCGAGCCGTCCGTCTGGATGTGATCGCGAAGCGACGAGCCGCCGGCCTCGATCGCCTCGGCGATCACGGTGCGGATCGCGGCCGCCAGCGCTTCGCTGCGCTCCTTCGCGCGCTTGCCGGGGCCGGCGATGCTGCCGGCTTGCCTCAGGGGCGACAGCCCGGCGCGCCACAGCGCCTCGCAGACATAGATGTTGCCGAGCCCCGCGATCGTGCGCTGGTCGAGGAGCGCGGCTTTGAGCGGGGCGATGCGGCCGCTCAGCCGCTCGCGCAGCAAGGCCCCGCCAAGCTCGTTGCCGTTGGGCTCGGGGCCGAGATCCGCCAGCATCGGATGGCTGGCCGCGCCATCCTCAGCGAAGAGCATGAAGCCGAAGCGGCGCGGATCGTTGAAGATGACGCGAGCCGGACCGGCCGCGTTTTCCAGATGGAACACGACATGGTCGTGCAGCCCGGACTTCGACCGTTCGTGGTGGAACTGGCCGGGCATCCCTGAGGACCCCTCCTGCTCGATCCGGAACGAACCCGACATGCCGAGATGGCAGATGAGGGCAGGGCCCTTTTCTATGTCCATAACGAGATACTTCGCTCGCCGGCCGAGGCTGTCGATGCGCTTTCCCGCAAGTCGCTCGGCGAACTGCTCAGGGAAGGGAAAGCGCAGGTCGGGTCGGCGAAGCTCGACCCTATCGATACGCGCGCCTTCCATCACCGGCTGGAGCCCCCGCCGGACGGTTTCCACCTCGGGCAGTTCAGGCATTTTCTTCAATCACTTCCGAGAATGGGGTGCCGTGCGGTCCCTTGGGCAGACCGAGATGCGCCGCAATGGTTTCCGCGATGTCGGCATAGGTTGCGCGCAGGCCGGCCGATCCACCGCGCCTGCCTAGGGCCACGCCGAAGATCGGAACCCGCTCGCGCGTGTGGTCGGTTCCCCGCCAGGTCGGATCGCAGCCGTGGTCGGCAGTCAGGATGAGGAGGTCTCCCGGTCGCAGCCTGGCAAGCGCTTCCGGCAGACGGCGATCGAAGGCTTCCAGCGCCTCGGCATAGCCGGGAACGTCCCGGCGGTGGCCGAAATTCGTATCGAAGTCGACGAAATTGGCGAAGACCAGATCGCCGTCCTTCGCGTCGTCCATGGCGACAAGCGTCTTGTCGAAGAGCGGCAGGTTGCCGGAGGCCTTGCGCACTTCGCTGATCCCCCGATGGGCGAAGATGTCGCCGATCTTGCCCATCGCGATCACGCGTCCGCCGTGCTCGACAACGCGGTCGAGCAGCGTGGCCTCCGGCGGCGGCACGGCATAGTCGCGGCGGTTCCCGGTCCGCTCGAACGAACCGGCGGCCTCGCCGACGAAGGGCCGGGCGATCACCCTGCCGATGTTGAGCGGATCGACCAACCGCCGCACCGTCCGGCAGAGTTCGTAAAGCCGTTCCAGGCCGAAATGGGTTTCGTGCGCCGCGATCTGGAGCACGGAGTCGACCGAGGTGTAGCAGATCGGCTTGCCGGTCCGGATATGCTCCTCGCCGAACTCTTCGATCACGCCGGTTCCCGAGGCATGGCAATTGCCGAGAATGCCGGGCACTGCGCCCTCGCGGATGATCGCCTCGGTAAGCTCCGGCGGAAAGGCTGGTACCGTTTCCGGGAAATAACCCCAGGCGAACGGCACCGGGATCCCGGCGATCTCCCAATGACCGGTGATGGTGTCCTTGCCGATCGACACCTCCTCGGCCGCGCCATGGAAGGATCCGCTCAGAAGCGCGGCGCCCTCGAATGGGTCCGCGCCGCCTGCGATCCGGGCAGCGCGGCCAAGCCCGAGAGCGGCCATCACCGGCAGCTTTAGAGGTCCGCGGCGCAAGCCCTCCTGGTCGGCGCCGCCTATGGCAGCCGACTTGGCGATATGGCCGAGCGTGTCGGCGCCGGCATCGTCGAAACGGGCCGCATCCGGCGCGCCGCCGACGCCGAAAGAGTCGAGAACGAAAAGAAAGGCTCGTGCCATCAATCAGACCGAGGTGAAGGTTCTTTCAGATAGGCTTACCGGTCGGGGATGACAATTCGCCCGTGCGGCAACCAAATGACTAAACTTCGATTAACGTTCTAGCAATGTGTCTGAACGCTCAATGAAGCCGGCGGTGGGGCGCGGTTCAGCAGAGATGGGTGACGATCGCCCATCCGTTGGAGGATGCGTCTCATGCCGATGCCGCGACTGCTGGTCATCCTGTTGCTTGCCGTCTGCTTTGCAATTTCCTTCCAGGCGATCGTCGAGCTCGAGGGCAATCAACCGATCCCTTCACTGCTGGCCGGTCTCTGCGACTCGGGCGGGCGACGCCCCTGTCCGTGATCGACACGCCGCAGCCCAAGGCAGGTCTCGCATAGGTGTCCGGGTCTTGCTAAAGGGATTTTGAGGACAAGCGGCGCCGGACCTTGTTCCGTCCCAACCGGACGAGCAGGCGAAACGCCCGGCTCATGGCCAAGCGATCAGGAGGGGACGACATGGCTGCTGACGAATACGAGATTCTCGATCCGCGTTTCAGAAGGCTGTTCAACGGCAGCGCGCGTGTCGAAAAACTCTTCACCGGGTGCCGCTGGGCGGAGGGACCGGCATGGTTCGCGGCCGGCCGCTATTTGGTTTGGTCCGACATACCGAATAACCGGATGCTCCGTTACGACGAGACCGATGGCAGCGTCAGCGTCTTCCGGCAGCCCTGCGGGAATTCCAACGGCAACACGGTCGACCGGCAGGGCAGGCTCGTCACTTGCGAGCACTCCGGCCGGCGGGTGAGCCGCACCGAGCATGACGGCTCAATCACCACCATCGCCGATCGCTGGCAGGGCAAGCGGCTCAACTCGCCGAACGACGTGGTGGTGAAATCGGACGAATCGGTCTGGTTCACCGACCCGAGCTATGGCATCGACACCGACTATGAGGGCGACAAGGCCGACAGCGAGATCGGCGCCTGCTACGTCTACCGCGTCGATCCGCAGAGCGGGACTGTGGACGCCGTGATCACCGACATGGTGCGGCCGAACGGCATCGCCTTCTCTCCGGACGAGAGCAAGCTCTATGTGGTCGACACCGGCCGCACCCATGGCGACGAAAACCCGGCTCATATGCGCGTATTCAACATCGGCGAGCGCGGCAAGCTTTCGGGCGGCGAGGTCTTCGCGGACTGCACGGCCGGGCTCTTCGACGGTTTCCGCCTCGATACGGAGGGGCGCATCTGGACGAGCGCCGCCGACGGCATCCATTGCTACGATCCCGACGGCACGCTGATCGGCAAGGTGAAGGTGCCGGAGGTCGTGGCCAACTGCGCCTGGGGCGGTAACAAGAACAACGTACTCTATATCTGCGGCACCACCTCGCTCTACGCGGTGCGGCTGATGGTCAATGGCGTAAAACTCTGCTGATCTCGATCAGCACCTCGGCGGGACACCCGAACAGCCGCCCCGCCGAAGCCTGGCCTGCAGGTGTGGCCCAAACGCACTCGTGCGCGCATGGTTTCGGCCGCGTACGGGCCTGAGCGGGCGGCGTAGAACTTGGAGGCAAGATGGCGACCAGGGTACACAAGGCCGGCTACCAGCGGCTCGAAGCTGAAGAACTCCGAGCTTGGGCGGCGATTCCGGTCACCATCGCCTCCGATGTCACCGCGGGACGCGTCATCGCCGACACGAAGATCCGGCCGCTGAGGGCATTGCCGCTGGGCAGGCGCATGGTCGGCCAGGCGGTGACCGCCTGGTGCGAGCGCGGCGATTTTGGCGCGATGCTGCATGCGCTGGACACCGCCCGTGCCGGCGAGGTCGTGGCTGTCGACGCGGGCGGCTGCCTGCAGACGGCCTATGCTGGCGAGATCCTGTGCGGGTATGCGCGCGCCAGGAAGATCGCCGGCCTCGTTGTGAACGGCGCGCTGAGAGACATCGACACGATCGCCAACTGGGACGATTTTCCCGCCTTTTGCCTCGGCAACACGGCACAGGGCCCGCTCTCCAAGGAGCGTGGCGCGGTTAATGGCGAGATCGTCTTCGGCGGCGTGGCGGTCCGGCCCGGCGACATCGTTCTTGGCGACAATGACGGGCTGGCAATCATCCCGCTTAGCGAGGCGCGGGCGCTGCTGCCGATCGCACAGGAGCGGGTCCGGATGGAAGCGAGTTGGTCCGCCGAGTTGGCGAAGGGGAGGACACTGGCAGAGGTGTTCGCCCTGTCGTCCGAGGCGGTGTAGGGCGACCGCTTGTGCCTTCGTCACGCTTGGGGCTTTGGAGCCTCGAAGGACGCACTCGCCGCTTTGCGGCTGCTCCGGCCTAGGATGACGAAGGAGGACGGTTCACCCCTTCCGCGTCTCCAGCCACTGCCAGACGTAAGCAGCGACGGCGCGCTCGAGATGCAGCCGCGCCCGGTTCTCTGCCGTACGGTAGAGCAGGGCGGTGGTCCCGGCGAACTGGACCGCGGCGGAGGGGCTGCCGCGGTCGAGGTCGGCGGAGACGGCCTCGGCGATGACGTCCCGCAGACCCTCGCCTCCCAGTTCGAAGACGGACCAGCCATCGTCAGCCGGCGAGGTGGCGAATCCTTGCGCGTGCCAGCCGGATTGGATCGCGAGCGGCTGGCTCGTGACCAGAAGCGCGCGGTCGCGCGCAATCCGGACGAGATATCGGTCGCCTTCGATCACGCTCCACAGGCCGGCTTCCGGAGCGCCCGGCGCCAGCGTTTCCCGCGCCGCGTCGAACTGGCCGCTCACCAGTACCTGCCCAAGGCCCAGAACCGGACGCGCGGAAAAACCCGCGCGGGTGATCTCGGCCGTCTCCCACTCCGGAGGCGCCGACCAGAACTGCTCGCGTTCAGCCATTGAGCCGTGCTCCCTCCGGATCGTAGGCGCAGGGCGCGGTGATCCTGGCGCGCCTGATTTCGCCGAGATGGAAGATCTCCACCTCCTCGCCCATGCGGGATTGCCCGCGCTCGATCAGTCCAAGAGCGATCGGGCGCTGCAGGGTCGGGCTGAAATAGCTCGATGTGACGTAGCCGAGCGACCTGCGCTTGCCGCTATTCGTCTCCGCGCCATGGGCGCCGGTAGCCAGCGGCTCGCGTCCATCGACGGTGAGGCCGACGAACTGCTTGCGGTCGTCGCGCATCGCTTCCTCGGTGAAGAGCGAGCGCTTTCCGACATATTCGCCCTGCCGCTTGTCGCGCGGGCCGGAGACGCCGAGGTCGTGCGGCATGGTCGTGCCGTCGGTGTCCTTGCCGGCGATAAGATAGCCCTTCTCGGCTCTCAGAAGCAGAAGTGCCTCGGACCCGAGGAGAACCGCGTCGAGGCCCCAGCCGATCTCCGCCATCGCCGCGAGCAGGGCGCGGGCCCGGCCGGTAGGGACGGAGATTTCGTAGGAGCGGTCGCCGGTGAAGCTGACTCGCGCGACCCGGGCCGGCGCATCCTGGAACCGGCCTTCCGCGAAGGCCATGTGCGGCAGCGCCTCGTCGGAGAGATCGATGCCAAGCCCGAGTTCGGCAAGAAGCTTCTTCGAGTTCGGTCCCGTGGCCGTCAGCGTCGCCCATTGCGGCGTCGAATTGTGGACGACCACGCGGGCCGGGTCGAAGCGGTCCTGCCGCCATTCTTCCAGCCGCATGGTGACGCCGGCCACATGCCCGGAGGAGCAGGAGACGATGTAATGGTCGTCGGCCACCTTGGCGACCACGCCGTCGTCATAGACGACGCCGTTCTCGGTCAGCATGAAGCCGTAGCGGATGCGGCCGGGCTTCAGGGTCGAGATGGTGTTATAGGAGTTGAAGTCGACCAGGGCGCCGGCGTCGGGCCCCATCACCTCGATCTTGCCAAGGGGCGAGCCGTCCAAAATGCCGACGGTCTCGCGCGACTGTCTTGCTTCGCGCTGGATCTCGTCGAACGCGCTGCCGCTGCCGAACCATGCCGGGCGCAGCCAGCCGCCATACTCGCGAAAAGCGGCGCCGGCGGCGCGATGGGCGTTCTCCAGAGCCAGCCTGCGCATGGGGTTGAACAACTCGCCGCGGCGGCGTCCGGCCACCACAGTCAGCGGAACCGGTGTGAAGGGCGGCCGGTAGGTGGTCGTGCCGGTCTCGGCGATCGTACGCCCGGTGATCGCCGCCATTGCGGCAAGGCCGTTCATGTTCGACGTCTTGCCCTGGTCGGTGGCCATGCCGAGCGTGGTGTAGCGCTTGAGATGCTCGACCGAGCGGAAGTTCTCGCGCGCTGCCAGTTCGACGTCCTTCAAGGTCACGTCGTTCTGGAAATCGATCCATTGCCGGCCCTTCGCACCGCCGGCTGGCCAGGCGGGCTCGATGCGGAACGGCGGCTCATCACCCGCGGACCTTGGAGGCTCGCCAGCTCCGTCGCCGGCCGAGTGAGCTTCCGCCAGCAGCGCGGCGAGCCCGAAGGTTCCGTTCGCAGCGCCGATGACCGTCATCCCCGGCACCGGATTCCCCGGCAGAAAGGCGGCGATGGCCTCGTCGAACCGAAGTTTTCCTAGTGCCTGGCAGAAGAGATGGACGGTCGGCGTATATCCGCCCGAAACTAGCAGGCAGTCGGCCTCCAGGCGCATGCCGCCGACCGTGACAGCCTCGACGCCATTGGTGCCATGCACTGCCTCGACGGCAACACCCTGCTTGACCTGAAGGCCGCGCGCTATCTCGGCGGCAAACGACTTGCGGGTGTCCGCGACAATCACTTTGGCGCCGGCTTTCTGCAGGGCCGCGGCGACGGCGTAGGCGCCGTCATTGTTGGTGGCGAGGACGATCCGGTCCCCGACGAGGATGTCGTGCCGCTTCAGGTAGAAAAGCGCGGCATCGGCCGACATGACGCCCGGGCGGTCGTTGTCCGGGAAGACCAGCGGCCGCTCGATCGCGCCCGCAGCGACGATGATCTGCTTTGCCCGGATGCGCCATTGCGCGTCGGGTGCCCAGTCGCGGCGCTGCCAGATGCAGGCGAGGTTGTGGTCGTAGATGCCGTAGGCGGTGGCGCGAAGCAGCACGCGCTGGCCCGCCGCCTGCAGCGCCGCCACGCAGTCGGCCGCCCATTGCGGGCCTGGAACGCCGTCGATCTCGGCATCGCGCTGCAGCAACGAGCCGCCCGCTTCGGCGTGGTCGTCGACCAGCACCACGGATTTCCCCGCGGCTGATGCGGACATGGCGGCCGCAAGCCCGGCCGGTCCGGCGCCCACCACCAACACGTCGCAATGCGCGTTGATGAACGGATTGTCGGCGGCCGGATGGTTCTGCGGATCGACCCGCCCGAGCCCCGCCATGGCGCGGATGCGCGGCTCGAACAGGTGCCAGTCCGGCCAGAGGAAGGTCTTGTAGTAGAAGCCGGCCGGCAGGAAGCGGGCGAAGCGGTCGAGATAGCCGTGGCGGTCGGCCACCGCGCTCGGGCTGGCATTGACCGAACGCACGGCCATGCGGTCCCGCAGGTATTCGGTGGTCGCGCGCAGGTTCGGCGTGCTGTGGCCGCCGACCGTGACGTCGACCAGCGCGTTCGGCTCCTCGCTCCAGGCGCCCCAGATGCCGCGCGGGCGATGGTACTTGAAGCTGCGCCCGACGACCTTCACGCCGTTGGCAAGCAGCGCCGAGGCGATCGTGTCGCCCTCGCGGCCCTTGTACGGGCGGCCGTCGAAGGTGAAGGAGAGAGTGCCCTTGTCCCTACCGATGCGCCGCGCGCTCATGCCTCACCTCTGCGCAGGGATTGAGAACCCTTCACCTCGTGGGTGACGGTGTCGCGCTCCATCAGGAAGAATTCGCCGCAGGTGGTATGGACCCAGATCTCGCGCGAAGGCCCCTTCGGGTTCGTCTCGAAGTGGAGATAGTCGGCCCACGCTTCCGCCGAGGTGCTGGCGGCGGGCTCCGGGCGGACATTTCCGGCCTCGGCGCCGAAGTGGAATTCGGTTTCGTCGCGGGGACCGCAGAAGGGGCAGGAAAAGAGCTGCATGGTCTGTCTCTAATGCGGGATGCCGGAGCCGGCCGCCTCGTCGATGAGGCGCCCGCTTGCGAACCGGTCGAGGTCGAAGGGCCGGCTGATCTCGTGGTGCTGCCCGGTGGAAATCAGATGGGCGAGCAGATAGCCGCCGGCAGGGATCGCCTTGAAGCCGCCGGTGCCCCAGCCACAGTCGAGATAGAGGCCCGGCAGCGGCGACGGGCCGATGATCGGGGAGGAATCGGGCACCACGTCGACGATGCCGGCCCACTGCCGCATCAGCCGCAGTTGGCCGAAGGACGGGAACATTTCGAGCAGCCCGGAGAGCACCTGGGTCTGCATTGGCGGGTTGCCGCGGTGCCCATATGAGAGCACCCGGTCGAGGCCGCCGCCGACTACGATCTCGCCCTTGTCCGACTGGAAGAGATAGGTGCCGGTGCCGGGATAAAGCACGACGGTGTCGAGGCAGGGCTTCACCGGCTCGCTCACCATCGCCTGCAATGCAAAGGAGCGGATCGGAAGCTTGAAGCCGGCCTTCGCGGCCAGCACGCTCGACTGTCCGGCAGTCGCCAACCCAACCGCGCCGGCCCTGATCGTGCCCCGGCTTGTCTCCACGCCGACGCAGCGCCCGTTCTCGACAAGGAAGCCGGTCACTTCGCAATTCTGGATGATGTCGACTCCGAACCCATCGGCCGCGCGGGCATAGCCCCAGGCGACGGCGTCGTGGCGCGCGACGCCCGCCCGACCCTGCCAGGTGCCGCCATAGATCGGGAAGCGGGCGCGGTCGGTGGTGTTGAGGAGCGGCGCCTTCTCGATAACCTGCTCCGCTCCGAGCAACTCGCCGTCGACGCCGTTGATCTGCATGGCGTTCACGGTGCGCGCTGCGATCTCCATCTCCGCATCGGAGTTGGCGACGCTGACCAGCCCGCGCTGGGAAAGCATGATGTTGTAGTTGAGTTCGCGCCCGAGGCCCTCGTAGAGGCGCAGCGAGAAGTCGTAGAGCGCCACGCTCTCGGGATAGAAGTAGTTGGAACGGATGGTGGAGGTGTTGCGCCCGGTGTTGCCGCCGCCCAGCCAGCCCTTCTCGATGACCGCCACCCGCGTCATGCCGTGGTTCTTGGCGAGATAGTATGCGGTTGCGAGGCCCTGGCCGCCGCCTCCGATGATGACGGCGTCGTAGGCAGGCTTGGGATCCGGCATGCGCCAGGCCGGCTGCCAGCCGGTGTGGCCGCGCAGTCCCTCGCGCAAAAGTCCAAACGCCGAATAGCGACGGGTCACTGGGCCCCCCTGGTTCTGTGACCGTTCTCCTGCAAGCTATGGCGTGCCATGTCCAGCGGTTCATTCGTCGCGCCGACCTCACCCACCGGAATAGCGACACGCGGGCCGGGGTCGCATACCGGCGTCCCTTGACATCACGGGTGGCCGCGGGATCGATTGGTGGATATGCGGGATGCAAACGAACAGGTAGGAGGCCTGCTTGCTGCTCGGAGCGGTTGCCGACGATTTCACCGGAGCGAGCGACCTCGCCAACACACTGGCGAAGGGCGGGATGGCGACCACCCAGTTTGTCGGGATCGGCGCTGGCGACGCCCCGGCCGGCTGCGAGGCGGGCGTGGTCGCGCTGAAGACCCGCTCCATCGCGCCGCAAGAGGCTGTGCGGCAGTCGCTCGAGGCGGCCCGGTGGCTGCTGCGGCAAGGGTGCCGGCAGATCGTCTTCAAATACTGCTCGACCTTTGATTCGACTCCGCAGGGCAATATCGGGCCGGTCGCCGAGGCCCTGCTCGACGAGTTGGGGGCGGAAGTCGCGGTGGTCTGCCCGGCCTTTCCGACGACGGGCCGGCGCCTGTTCATGGGCCATCTTTTCGTCGGCGACAGGCTGCTCAACGAATCCGGGATGGAGAACCACCCGCTCAACCCGATGACGGACGCCGATATCCGGCGCTGGCTACGGCATCAAACCAAGGGAGAGGTGGGCCACGTACCGCTGCACGTCGTGCGGGGCGGTGCTGAGGCGGTCGGCGCAACTTTCGAGGTGGAGAGGAGCGCCGGACGGCGGCTGGTGGTTGCCGATGCCACTTCGGACGAGGACCTCCTTGTGCTCGGCAGGGCGATTGCCGGCCACCGACTTGTCACCGGCGGCTCGGGCATCGCCATCGGGCTTCCCACCAATTTCCGCGAAGAGGGTCTGCTCTCGCCGGACGCCGAACCGCTGCCGCGGGCGAGGGGACTCGGCGTTGTGCTGTGCGGATCATGCTCGCGCGCCTCGCAGGCGCAGGTCCGCGCCTATCTCGAGCGCGCGCCCGGGCTGGCGATCGACCCGGCCGAGCTTGTTGCCCGACGCATGACTGCGGAACTTGCGGCCGACTGGGTGTGCCGCCGGGCCGACGCCCTTCCGATCGTCTATTCGACCTCGGAGCCGAGCGGGGTCACCACCGCGCAAGAGCGGTTTGGTCGCGAGGAGATCGCGGGCACGATCGAGCGCTTCTTCGGCGAACTGGCGCGCAGCTTGGCCGACAGCGGGTACAGGCGGATCGTCGTCGGCGGCGGCGAGACCTCGGGCGCCGTGGTCGAGGCGTTGGGCGTGAAAAGCATGCGGATCGGGCCGGAAATCGATCCGGGTGTGCCCGCGCTGGTCGCGGACAGGAACGGGCCGCTCGGCCTTGCGCTGAAGAGCGGCAATTTCGGCGCTTCCGATTTCTTCGAAAAGGCATTGCGCCAGGTAGGATTGCCATGAACGAGCAGCAGGTCCGGCAGGAGATGGTGAAATGGGGGCGCTCGATCTTCGAGCGCGGCCTGACGGCGGGATCGTCCGGCAACATCTCGGTGAAGGTCGAGGACGGCTACCTGGTCAGCCCGACCAACTCGTGCCTCGGCTTCCTCGATCCCGGACGCATCTCGAAGCTGGACGGCGCCGGACAACTCGTGTCGGGAGACGCGCCGACCAAGGAGCTTCCGCTGCATTTTGCCTTCTACGAGAAGCGGCCGACGGCCGGCGCGGTGGTCCATCTCCATTCGACCTATGCCACCGCGCTGTCCTGCTTGTCGGACGTCGACCCGAGCGACGCAATCCGCCCGATCACGCCTTATGTGGTGATGCGGGTGGGCAGGGTGCCGGTAGTGCCATACACGCGTCCCGGCTCGCCGGAGATCCGGCCGCTGATTGAGAAGCTGGCCGGCGAGCATGCTGCGGTGCTGCTGGAAAACCATGGTCCCGTTGTGGCCGGCGCATCGCTGGACGCGGCGGTCTTCGCCATCGAGGAACTGGAGGAGGCGGCGAAGCTCTCCATCCTGCTGCGGGGCATGCCGGTGCGCATGCTCAGCCCAGCCGCGATCGCCGATCTCGACCGGCATTTCAAGCTCAAGTGAGGGCTGGCGAGCCGGCGAGGCGAGTGGTCGGAGGCTCCGATCAGGACCGAACATCAGTCGGATCATTCATCTTCCCGCTCGCCAGACTGGGGTGTCTGCCCTAACGTTAGCTCCGACCACAACGGAGTGCCCACATGCGAAACCTGCTGCTTGCCGTCGCGACTGCCGCCACCTTCGTCGCTCCTTCTTCTGTTCCCGCAGCGATGGCAGGCCAGGAGCAGCTTGGGCAGAGCAACCCGCCTCCATCGGACAGCGGCGAGGGTCGTGACTGCCAGCGCAAGAAGCAGGAGCAGGTGACGAGCTGATTTGGCGCCGGTGCCTGGCCCGAAACCTCAGATCAATTCCAAATGAAAGCATATGTTCGGCGATGCCGCCGAAGGCTGTTGGCGCGGGCAGAAAGTATGTGCTGGCCAGCTATTCGGACTTTGGTCGTACGCCTCTGGTCATAGGACTCATCCGACAGCAGGACTGAAGCCCCAGTCCGGAACGCCCCCATCATTCCCGAGTTTTCTTGGCGGGCGCTGCGGAGCGCGCCAACCTCAATTCGTGTTTTGGAGGATAGGATGAAGCATTACATCGCAGGCGCCATCGCCGGTCTTTTCCTGACGGCGACGGCTGGCGTTGCCTTGGCCCAGACGGTCACGATTGCGCCCGAACAGGAAACGGTCATCAAGGAATACGTGCACAAGCAGCCGGCTGCCTCGATCAACCTGCCGGGTGTCGAACTGAACATCGGCGCCACGGTTCCCGATACGGTCGAGCTTCACACAGTGGATGTGCCTGACGTGAAGTACAAGTACGTGGTGGTCGACAACCGGACTGTCCTGGTGGATCCGGGCACCCGCAAGGTCGTCCACGTCATCAATTGACGATCTGCCGAGGAGGGAGAAAGGAGCGGCGTGTGAGCCAGAAACCGATCGAGCAGCGCTCATGCGCCAGTTCCTCGAACGAGGATCTCCGCGTCATCAGCGAGTTTGCCGAGCGCAACGGGATCAGCGTCGATCAGGCGCGCCAGGTGACGAACATCTTCCGACCTCGAATGTCGAGGAGCGGCAGTGCGTCTGCAGCAGACGCACGAACGCCGGTTCTCGAAGGAGCCGCCTAGCCGAACTGGCTTCGGCGGGGGCCGGGAGGGCGGATCGGATCAGTCCGATCCTGAACCGCCCTCTTTGCAGAAGCCAGGACCTTCAGTTCCTGTGAAGAGTCCCAGACAGCCCGGCCTTCCCGAGCAGCGGGACCGGAGAGCGTCTTTCCGCAGCTCAACTCACATGTGTCCGCGCGCGGGGCCGCGTGTCGTTGCGCTCGTGCTCGAAGATCGCCGGCGGTAGCATCGGCAGGCCGCGGATGATGTCCGCGCCCTTCTCTCCCATCATGATGGTCGGCGCGTTGGTGTTGCAGGACGGCACGCGCGGCATCACCGAGGAGTCGCAGACACGCAGGCCTTCGATCCCGTGCACCTTCAGGTCGAGGCCGACCACCGCGTCGGGGCCGGTGCCCATCTTGCAGGTGCCGACCGGATGGTGGTCGGTCTTGGCATTGGCGCAGCCGTAGTCGAACAGCTCTTCGTCGGTCCTAAATTTCGGACCGGGCAGCCGCTCGGCCATGACGAACGGCTTGAGCGCGTCCTGCTGCATGATCTCGCGCGCGATCTTCAAGCCTTCGATAGACATCTTTCTGTCGTGCGGGTCTTCCCAGTAGTTCGGGTCGATCAGCGGTGCCGCAGCAGGATCGGCCGAGGACAGCCGCACGGTGCCGCGCGAACGCGGATGGAGGTAGGCGGAATTCAGCGTGACGCCGGCATTCTTCAGCCGCTCCACGCCGGCCTCGATGCCGGAGCCGAGTCCGAGGTGGAACTGGATGTCGGGCGATCTCGCGTCCGGGTCCGCATACCAGAATCCGCCGGTCTCGAAGAGCGACGAGGCGACAGGGCCCGAGCGGAACAGGACGTACTGCATACCGGCCCATAGCGTGCGGTGCAGCTTGGTCACGCCGTCATAGGTGTGGTCGCCGGTGCACTCGCAGATGACGAAAAGATCGAGGTGGTCCTGCAGGTTGGAGCCTACGCCCGGCAGGTCGTGCAGCACCTTGACCCCGACTGAGCGCAGGTGATCCGCCGGGCCGATGCCGGACTGCAGCAGGAGTTTTGGCGAGCCGATGGCGCCGGAGGTGACGAGCACCTCGCGTTCGGCGCGAATGACCTCGCTGCCCCTGCCTGTCGAAACCTCGACGCCGACCGCCCTCGATCCTTCGAGCACGATCCTGGTCACCCAGGCACCCGTGCGCACGGTGAGGTTCTTGCGATCTTTGATCGGCGACAGATAAGCCATCGAGGCCGAGGATCGGCGGCGGTTGCGCTGGGTCAGCTGATAGAAGCCGACCCCGGCCTGTTGCCGGCCGTTGAAGTCATGGTTGTATGGTATGCCGAGCTCCTGGCCGGCACGGATATAGGCGTCGCAGATCGGCAGCGCCGAGACCGGCATCGAGACGCCGAGCGGCCCGCCATAGGAATGGTAGTCGTCGGCGAAACGCTGGTTGTCCTCCGCGCGCTTGAAGTAGGGCAGGACCGAGCGGTAGTCCCAGCCCTCGCAGCCGTCCTCCGAAGCCCAGAGATCGTAGTCGGCGCGGTTGCCGCGCGTGTAAAGCTGTGCGTTGATCGACGAGCCGCCGCCGATCACCTTCGCCTGGGTATAGCGGAGCACGCGGCCCTTCATGTGCTTCTGGGGTACTGTCTCCCAGCCCCAACTCGCCACGCCCTTGGTCATCTTGGCGAAGCCGGCCGGCATATGGAAGAGCGGGTGCCAATCGCCGCCACCCGCTTCCAGCAGCAGCACCCGCACGTTCGGATCTTCGGTCAGCCGATTGGCGAGCACGCAGCCTGCGGGCCCGGCTCCGGTTATGATGTAGTCGTAGGTCATGGTCTCCCCGGAACGGCTACAGCCGGCCTATCGCCAGCCCGCCGTCGGCATTGATGATCGATCCCGTTGCAAAGCCGAAGTCGCCGCGGGCGAGCGCCGCGCAGATCGCCCCGACATCGCCCGGCTCGCCCCAGCGCTTCATCGGCACAAGGCCGCCGTCGATCAGAGCGTCGTATCTGGCCGCCACCTTCGCCGTCATTTCTGTGCGGATGATGCCGGGCCGGACCTCGAACACGGAGATGCCTTCCCCTGCGAGCCTGAGCGCCAGCCCCTGCGTGAACGACGAGAGCGCGGCCTTGCTGATGCAGTAGTCGAGCCGCTCCGGCGAGCTTAGCTCGGCCGAGACGGAGGTGATGTTGACGATCGTGCGCGGCCCCTCGGCAGGGCGCGAGAGCATGGCTCTAAGAACCGCCTGGGTGAAGAACACCGTACCGCGCAGGTTGACGTTGATGATGGTGTCGAAATTCTCGGGCGCAAGCTCGAGAAAGTCGCCCCTGACCACGGAGCCGATCCCCGCATTGTTCACCAGGCAGTCGATCCGCCCGAACCTCGAAATTACCTGGTCGACCGTGTCTTTGTGGGAGCCGACCTCCGCGAGGTCAGCCTTCACATAAATGGCCTCCGCGCCGCGCGCCTTGAGCGCGTCCAGCGGCGCACCGTCCTGTCCCGGATCGGCGATGTCGGTGATTGCCAGGTCGAACCCGGCATCGGCCAGCGCGGTGGCGGCGGCGAAGCCGATGCCTCGCCGGCCTCCGGTGACGATCGCGACCGGCCTCGTCATCGGGTGAGGTCCTTCTTGGCCATGTGATCGGCGACGCGCAGCGCCTGGGCCGCGACGGTAAGCGCCGGGTTCACCGCCGCCGAGGTCGGCAGCGAGCCCGCGTCGACCACGAACAGATTTGGATGATCATAGGACCGGCAGAAGATGTCGAGCGGCGAACTCGCCGGATCGTCGCCGATCCGCACGGTGCCGCACTGGTGCGACGGCGTGCGCTTGTCGAAGGCCTGCGACAGCACGAGCGGGAAGCCGATCGACTTCAGGATGCTCTTCAGCTTGGCGACGAGCCTCAGATGCGCGTTCCAGTTGGTGCGGTGCCATTTGAGCACGATGCGGTCGCCGTCCACCATCACCCGGCTTTCGGGATTCGGCACGTCCTCGCTCATGGCCAGGAAGTCGATGGCGCGGGAAGAGGCCTGGTTCAGCATCCATTCCGGAACGCGCAGAACGTCGGCCTTCAGGACGGCGCCCGAGACGCGCCCGAGCAGTTGGACGTTGCCGAGCGGCGGACCGCCCGCGCCGTCGCTCAGGTAGAAGTCGTTGAAGCCGAACGTCTTCTGGTAGATCGAGGTGTTACGATAGCGCGGCGACAGCCCGATCACCGCGGTCAAATTGTGGTTCATGAAATTGCGCCCGACCTGGTCGGACGAATTGGCGAGGCCGTTGGCGTAGCGACCCTGCGCCGAGCGCAGCAGGAGCACGGCGGACTGCACCGCGCCGGCTGAGAGGATCACCAGCTTTGGCGACACGGTTTTTGCCTCGCCATGGTGCGTGTAATGCACGGTGTTGACCCGGTCCCCGCCGGGTTCGAGCTCAACACGCGTAACTCTGGAGTTGGTCTGAAGCGTCACGTTGGGATAGCGCAACGCCGCCGCGAGGGCTGTCGTCTCGGCGTCCATCTTGCCGTCGTCGGAATTGGGATGAGCGTCCCACGGCGTCTTTGCCTTGGCGAGCCAGCGATCGATGTCGACGCCGAGTGGCAGCGAAAAGGGGTGCAGCCCGGCGCGCTTGAGCCTGCCGCGAATGTCCGCGATCGCCGGCTCGTCCGGGATCGGAGCGAAGGCATAGGGCTGCGAGTGCGGCGGCTCGGTCGGATCCTCCCCAGTCTGTCCGCGAACCTGGTAAAGCTGCTCGGCCGCCGAATACCAGGGCTCCAACTCCTCATAGGCGAACGGCCAGGCCGGCGAGACGCCTTCCTCATGCTGGAGTTCGGCGAAATCCTCGCGCCGGTAGCGCGTCAGCACCGCGCCGTAGAACTTCGAGTTGCCGCCGACATTGTAGTAATTGCCGGGATTGAAGGGCGCGCCGAAGGCCTCGTACCAGGTCTCCTTCGGCCGGAAATGGCCGCGCTGGAAGATGGCCCTCGGGTCGCGGTTTTCCGGAATGTCGGGAAGTCGCTCGCCGGCCTCCAGGATGAGGATCTCGGCGCCGATCGGCGCAAGTCCGGCGGCCATGGTCGAGCCGCCGACGCCGGAGCCGATGATGACGATATCTGGCTGTCTAGGCATGCGGCTGCTCAGGCGATGCGGGCCTGGGTCTGCGGATCGAAGAACACGGCCTTGTCCAGATTGAAGGCGAGACGTGCCGGCTGGCCTGCCTGGATGCGCGCGTCGGCGCGCAGGCGCGCGGTGACCTCCTTGCCGCCAAGCCGCGTCACCGCAAAAGTGTCGGAGCCGGCGGGCTCGACCACCTCGATCAGGCAGTCGCCTTCCACGATCGATCGTGCGTTGCGGTCCGCCCCGTCGGGATCGGTGAGCGCCTCGGGGCGGATGCCGAACACGACCTCCCTGCCGGCGTGTGCGGCGAGGCCGTTCGGCTCGGAGATCGCCAGCTTCAGCGGCTCGCCATGGGCGCGCGCCAGCGAGACCTTCACGCCTTCCACGTCGCGCTCGATCGTGCCGGAGAGCAGGTTCATCGCCGGCGACCCCATGAAGTCGGCCACGAACATGTTGGTCGGGTTGTTGTAGATCTCGGCCGGCGAGCCGAACTGCTGCAGCACGCCGTCCTTCAGCACGGCGATCTTGGTGGCCAGCGTCATCGCTTCGATCTGGTCGTGCGTGACATAGACGATGGTCGTCTTCATGCGCTGGTGCAGGCGCTTGATCTCGGTGCGCATGTCGACGCGCAGCTTGGCGTCGAGGTTGGACAGCGGCTCATCGAACAGGAACACCTGCGGGTCGCGCACGAGCGCCCGGCCCATGGCGACGCGCTGGCGCTGGCCGCCGGAGAGCTGGCTCGGCTTGCGGTCGAGCAGGTGGCCGATCTGCAGCATGTCGGCGACCTCGCGGATTGCCTTGTCGCGCTCGGCCTTCGGCACGCCGCGGATCTCCATGCCGAAGGCGATGTTCCCGGCCACCGTCATGTTCGGGTAGAGCGCGTAGGACTGGAAGACCATGGCGATGTCGCGCTTCGACGGGTGCAGCCCCGCCACCGAGCGGCCGCCGATGGAGATGTCGCCAGAGGTGATCGGCTCCAGCCCGGCGATGCAGTTGAGCAGCGTGGACTTGCCGCAGCCCGACGGACCGACCAGCACCAGGAAGCCGCCCTCGGCGATCTCCAGGTTGATGTCCTTCAGGATGCGCGTCGCGCCGAATGATTTGTCGAGGTTTCTGATCTGCAGAAAGGACATGGTTCAACCCTTGACGGCGCCGGCCATGAGGCCGCGCACGAAGTAGCGTCCGGAGACGATGTAGACGATCAGCGTCGGCAGCGCGGCGAGGATCGCGCCGGCGAAGTGGACGTTGTATTCCTTCACGCCGGTCGACGAATTCACCAGGTTGTTCAAGGCCACGGTGATGGGGATGGAATCTACGCTGGAGAACGAGGATCCGAACAGGAAGTCGTTCCAGATGTTGGTGAACTGCCAGATCACGGTGACGACGATGATCGGCCCCGATGAAGGCAGCAGGATGCGCCGGAAGATCTGGAAAAACGTGGCGCCGTCGATCTGTGCGGCGCGCACCAACTCGTTCGGGAACGCCTCGTAGTAGTTGCGGAAGAACAGCGTCGTGAAGCCCAGACCGTAGACGGCATGGATCAGCACCAGCCCCGGCACGGTGCCGGCGAGACCGAGCAGTCCGAGGATGCGCGCCGACGGGATCAGCACGATCTGGAACGGGATGAAGCAGGAGAGCAGCATCAGTCCGAAGACGATGTTGTCGCCGCGGAAGCGCCACTTGGTCAGCACATAGCCGTTCAGCGCGCCGAGAATGGTGGAGATGGCGACGGCGGGAACGACCATCAGCACTGAGTTCAGGAAGTAGGGCTTGAGGCCGGTCGGCTGCACGCCGATCTGCGCCGTCGACCAGGCCGACAGCCATGGCGCAATCGTCCATTCCTGCGGCAGCGCCAGCATGTTGCCCTGCCGAATCTCGTCGAGCGGCTTCAGCGAGTTCGCCAGCATCACGTAAAGCGGCAGCAGGTAGTAGACGGCGAACAGGATCAGCACCGCGTAGATGATCGCTCGCGCGATCACGGCGTTGCGGGTCGCGATGTCCTGGGCAGCGGCGCTCATGTGCGGCGCTCTCCTCTAAGCTCGGAATAGAGATACGGAACGATGATCGAGAAGATCATCATCATCATGATGATGGCCGAGGACGCGCCCATGCCCATCTCGTTTCGGCCGAAGGTGAACTTCTGCATGAACAGCGCCGGCGTCCAGGTCGAGGTGCCGGGACCGCCGTCGGTCATCGCCACCACCAGGTCGTAGCTCTTGATGGCGAGGTGGGCGAGCACCACGAAAGCCGACAGGAAGACGGGTCGCATCAAGGGGATGATGATGCGCCGGTAGATGGTGACGGTGGAGGCGCCGTCGATCTGCGCCGCCTTGATCACCTCGTTGTCGACGCCGCGCAGCCCGGCCAGGAACATCGCCATGACGAAGCCGGACGACTGCCAGACCGCAGCGATGACGATGGTGTAGATCGCCATCTGCCCGTCCTTGATCCAGCGGAAGGAGAAGCTCTCCCAGCCGAGATCCTTCACGATGTGCTCGAGACCGATGCCCGGGTCGAGGAACCACTTCCAGGCGACGCCGGTGACGATGAAGGACAGCGCCATCGGGTAGAGATAGATCGGCCGGATCAGTCCCTCGGCTCGGATCTTCTGGTCGAGCAGGATGGCCAGCCCGAGCCCGAGCACCGAACACACGATGACGTACAGTGAAGCGAATATCGCCAGGTTCTTCAGCGAGGTCAGCCAGTTCGGGTGGTTGAACAGCCTGACGTAATTGCTGAAGCCGACCCAGGTGGAGAAGTCGGGCAGCAGCTTCGAGCCGGTAAACGACAGCACGACGGTGAACAGGATGAAGCCGTAGACGAACAGCAGGACAATCGCGAAGCTGGGCGCCAGCACCAGCTTCGGCAGCCAGTCCTGCAGCACCTCCTTGGGCGCTCGGCTTTGCCGCCGGGTCAGGACGGGGACGATCTCTGCTTGCGTTTGGGCCATGGTGCTTGCTCCTTCGAGCAACTTTCTACGTGGTCCACCCCTCATCCGGCCGCTTGCGCGATCACCGTCTCCTACAGCAAAGAAGGAGAGTGTCCGGCGACCGCTCTGGCTGCCACGCGGCTCTGGCTTGCTCGGCTCGGTGCGAAGCGCCCTTCCCGCTGGGTAGACGCAGGCCCGCAAGCGGCCGGAGGAGGGGTCGAGGTGCGCTCCGGCCAGAACGGCCGGAGCGCGGTTTGTGCGGATCAGCCCTTGGCGGCCGCCACGGCGTCAGCGAGTTCCTGCGCGGCCTGCTTGGAGTCCATCTCGCCGTTGAAGTGACGCGTGATGACGTCATACATCGCGTTCTTCACGGCTGCCGGATTGGCATGGCCGTGGGCCATCGAGCCGAACAGCTTGCCGTTCGAGTTAGCCTCGGCCAAGTCCTTGATGGCCTTCTTGCCGCAATCGTCGAAGTCGGTGTCGGCAACGTCGGTGCGCGCCGGCGCCGAGCCCTTGACCACGTTGAAGGCCGACTGGAACTCGGGGCTCATGATGTCGGAGGCCATCATCTCCTGGGCCTTCAGCTTGTCGTCGCCGACCTTGAACATCATGAACTGGTCGGCGTTGAAGGTCGCGGCGCCCTGCGTGCCCGGGAAGCGGACGCAGACGAAGTCGGTACCCGGCTTCTGGCCGGCCTTCAGGAACTCGCCCTTGGCCCAGTCGCCCATGAACTGCATGCCGGCCTTGCCCTCGATGACCATGGCGGAAGCGAGGTTCCAGTCACGGCCGGAGAAGTCCGCATCGACATACTCCTTGAGCTTGGCCATCTTGTCGAAAACGCCGACCATCTTGTCGCTGTTCAGCGCGGCAGGATCGAGGTCGACCATCGAGGCCTTGTAGAAGTCGGTGCCTTCGGCAAGGACGACGGCGTCGAAGATCGTGGCGTCCTGCCAGGCTTGGCCGCCATGGCCGATCGGCGAAATGCCGTTCTCCTTCATCTTGTCCAGAACGGCGATGAGTTCGTCCCAGGTCTCCGGTGCCTTGCCACCGGCGGCATCGAGGGCCTTCTTGTTGATCCAGATCCAGTTGGTGGTGTGGACGTTTACCGGCGCGGCGATCCACTTGCCGTCATGCTTAGAGAACTTCTGCAGCGCCTCCGGCACCACCTTGTCCCAGCCTTCCTTGTCGGCAACCGGGTTCAGGTCGCCGAGCACGCCCTGGTTGGCCCAGTCGGTGATGTCGAAGCCCAGCGCCTGCACGGCGGTCGGTGGGTTGCCGGCCGTGACGCGGGCGCGCAGCGCGGTCATCGCCTGCTCGCCACCACCGCCGGCCACCGGCATGTCCTTCCAGGTAACGCCCTGGCTCTCCAGCTTCTTCTTCAGCACGTCGAGCGCCGCGGCCTCGCCGCCGGACGTCCACCAGTGCAGCACCTCGACCTCGTCGGCCGCGACTGCGACCGCAGCCGGGCTGACGAGAAGCGCGGCGAGCGCCGCCTTCAGGATCATCTTACGCATTTTAGACTCCTCCCCTTTGGGGTTCACCAACGCCCAGGCACCATGCCGGGGCAACTTCTCCCCGCGGTCCCTTCCAGTCCCGCAAGGAATTCCTCAAATTCTCTGCTCGGCCGCTCACGACTGCCCGCGCGGCATCCACCAGGCGGTGCGGTCGCCGATATGCATGTTGAGCGTCTTGGTCTCGGTATAGTCCTCCACCGCGTGACGTCCCAATTCCCGGCCGAGGCCGGATTGATTGTATCCGCCGAAGGGCAGTTCGCTAGCGCCGTCCATGAAGGTATTCACCCACACAGTTCCCGCCCTCGCGCGCCGACCGATCGTTATGCAAGTATCGAAGTCGCGGCTCCACACCGCCGCTGACAGACCGTAATCGACTGCGTTGGCTATTCTTACGGCTTCTTCAATCGTTTCGAAAGTGAGGACTGACAGGACGGGCCCGAACACTTCGTCGCGCGCGACCGGCATTTCGGGTGACAGATCCGACAGGATCGTCGGCGCCATATATTGTCCGATTCCGAAGTCGAGCGGCTGACCGCCCAGCGTGATCGTAGCGCCGCTCTTGGCCGCATCTGCTACATAGCCGGTAACCTTCTCGAGATGCTGCGGCGTGATGATCGCGCCGACCTGGGTCGTCGGGTCGAGCGGGTCGCCGACCTTCACTTGCTTCGACAATTCGGCAATACGCGCGACGAGGTCGCTGGCGATGCTCTTATGCAGGATCAGCCGCGAGCCGGCATTGCAGCATTCGCCGGCGTTGAAATAGGCGCCGAACACTGCGGCATCGACGAAGGCGTCGAGGTCGGCATCGGGAAAGACGATCTGCGGGTTCTTGCCGCCAAGCTCAAGCGAGACCTTCTTCAGGGTCTGGGCGGCATTCGCCATGGTCAGGCGGCCGACGCCGGTCGAGCCCGTGAAGGAGACCATGTCTACGTCCGGGTGGGAGGTCATCGGTGCGCCGACCTCGGGGCCGGTGCCGACCAGGATGTTCACCACGCCGGCCGGCACGCCCGCTTCAATGAGGATGTCGCCGAGCACCAAGGTCGAGCCCGAGGTGAGTTCGGACGGCTTGACGACCGTCGTGCAACCGGCAGCGAGCGCGAACGGAAGCTTCTGGCTGACGATCAGGAAGGGGAAGTTCCACGGGGTGATGATCGACACCACGCCGATCGCCTCGCGCAGCACCACGCCCAGCGTGCCGTCGCCCAGTGTGTTGTAGCTCTCGCCATGCAGATCGCGGGCGAGGGCGGCGGCATAGCGCCAGATGTCGACCGCGCCGGCGATCTCGCCCTTGACTTGCGTGATCGGCTTGCCGGCTTCGATGGCGTCGAGATAGGCGAGTTCGTCTGCGCGCGCGGAAATAAGGTCCGCCGCCTTGAGCAGGATTCGCGAACGCTCCGCCGCCGTCATGCGCGGCCACTGCCCGTTGTCGAACGCCTCGCGCGCCGCCGAAATGGCCCGTTCGGCATCGGCGGCGGTGCCGGCCCGGTAGCGGCTCACCACCATGCCGTGGCTCGGCGCGGTGCGTTCGATGACGCGTCCTTCCTGTCCGGCGGTCCACTTGCCACCGATCAGCATGTCGAAGCTGCGGACCTTGGGATCGGGCAGGGGCGAGGGGCGTACGAGTACAGTCATTACCAAAGTCCTTTGAATGCGGCCGGGCGCTTCTCGCCGAAGGCCGCGACGCCTTCCTTCAGGTCGCCGGTCTTGGCGACGAGGATGGAGCCCAGCGCCTCGACGGCGGTGCCGTTGTCCTCGCCGGCGGCGACGGAAAGCATCAGTTTGGAGATCTCGATCGCGGCAGGCCCGCGGGTGCAGATGCGCGCCGCATATTCCTTCGCCGCGGCCACCGCCTGCCCGGTCTCCACGACCTGGTCGATCAGCCCGTTCAGCCGCGCCTCTTCGGCGGTGAACACCTCGCCGCCGAGCACCATGCGGCGGATGATCTGCGCGCCGAAGCGCTTCACCAGCCGCTGCGTGCCCGACCAGCCCGGCACCATGCCGAGCGAGGTCTCCGGCATGCCGATCTTGATCTGCGCCTCGGCGATGCGGATGTCGGCCGCTGCTGCGAACTCCAGCCCGCCGCCAAGCGCATGCCCGTTCAGCGCGGCGACCACCGGCATGCGCAGCGTGGCCAGCCGTTCGAACACGCGATGGCCGAAGCGCACCCAGGCATGGCCGAACTCGTCGGGCTCCATGCCGGCCCAGGCCTTGATGTCGCCGCCGGCCGAGAATGCCTTGCCTTCACCGGTCAGCACGACGGCATGGATCTGCCGGTTCGCCTCGACCGCATCGCATGCGGCGAGAAGCTCCTGCAGCATCGGAATGTCGAAGGCATTGAGCTTTTCCGGCCGCGCCACGACGATCGTGGCAACGGCGCCCTCGGTTTCGATCCTGATCCGCTGCTCAGGCATGGGACGCTTCCGTCAATGAGCGCTTCGGCTTGGCGGGCAGGGTGAGCCCGATAGGAGCCTCGTTGAAGAGCGCGGCGTCCATGACCTTGAGGTCCTCCGAAACCAGCAGCGGGAACTCCGACTGGTCGAGGATATGCGTCTTCAGGTCGACGCCGGGCGCGATCTCGGTAAGCAGGATGCCCTGCGGGGTGAGCTTCATCACGCAGCGCTCGGTGACGTAAGTGATGTCCTGGCCCTGCTCGACGGCGCGACGGCCCGAGAAGGTGACGTGCTCGACCTCGTTCACCAGCTTCTTGAGCTTGCCTTCCTTTTCGATGACGAGCTTGCCGTCTGCGATGCCGAGCTTCGCACCGGCGTTGAACATCCCAGAGAAGACGATCTTCTTCGCTCGCGCGGTGATGTCGACGAAGCCGCCGGCGCCGGCGGTCACGTGCGGCCGGAACGACAGCTTCGAGACGTTCACCGAGCCGTCGCGGCCGATCTCCAGGAAGGAAAGCAGGGATGCGTCGAAGCCCGCGCCCTGGAAATAGGTGAACTGATAGGGCGAGGGCATGAAGGCGTCGGCGTTGGAGGCGCAGCCGAAGGCGAAGTCGAGCAGCGGCACGCCGCCCACCGCGCCCTGCTCGATCACCCAGGTGACCGCGCCGTGCAGGCCTTCTTCCATCAGGATCCGCGGTACGTTGGCCGAGATGCCGAAGCCGAGATTGACCGCGCTGCCGGACTGCAGTTCCTGCGCGACGCGCCGGGCGATGATCTTCTGGACATTGAACTCAGGGACCCTGAAGCTGGAGAGCGGCCGAAAAATCTCGCCGGAGATGGCGGGATCATAGGACGTCTGCGTGGTCTGCTTCTGCTCCGGGTCGACGATGACGTAGTCGACCAGATTGCCGGGGACGCGCACGTCGTGCGGCCGAAGCGAGCCTTCCTGGGTGATGCGCTTCACCTGCGCGATGACGATGCCGCCATTGTTGCGGGCGGCCAGGGCCTGGTCGAGGCCGCCGAGATAGGCGCCCTCATGCTCATAGGTGAGGTTGCCGCGCTCGTCGGCGGTGGTGGCGCGGATGATCGCCACGGACGGGACGATCGCCGGGAAGTAGAGCCACTCCTCGCCCTCGAACTCGACCGTCTTCACAACCGGCTCCCGCGTCGCCGACGTGTTCATGGCGCAGCCCTGGCGGCGCGGGTCGACGAAGGTGTCCAGCCCGACCTTGGTCAGCACGCCGGGGCGCTTGGCCGCCGCCTCGCGGTGCATGTCGAACATGATGCCGGAGGGGATGTTGTAGGCCGGGATCTGGTCGCCGGTGATCATTTGCCAAATCAGCGGCGGCTCCGACGAAGACGGTCCGGACGGATAGGACCCGCCGATGATCCTCTTCAGCAGGCCCGGCTTGGCGATGTAATCGACGCCCTTGATGCCGCTCATGTCGCCGGCGGCGATCGGGTGCAGCGTCGTGAGGTCGCGCGGGTGCCCGGTCGCGTCGAAGCGCTCGCCGATCGCTTTCAGCATCAGGTCGGGACAGCCGAGGCCGCTCGACGACGAGACGGAGACGATGGCGCCGTCCGGAATAAGGGCCGCCGCCTCCGCGGGGCTGATCACCTTGCTCATCAGAATTCTCAAAGTCCCGGTTCGATCTTCACCGCGCGGCCGCTCCTGGCCGCCTCAAGGGTCGCGAGGCCCGTGGCGAGCGACCAAATGCCATCCTCGATCGTGGCGGACGGCTGGCCCTTGCCGGCGATTGCCGCATGGAAGGCTTCCAGCGCCCGCTCGTAGAGATTGCGGTTGCCGAGCTGCAACTGCTCTTCGCCGTCGGCGGTGCGCAGCGTGACCGTGCCGACCGCGCGCTGGGTCATGACATCGCGAGCGATCAGCGAGCCCTCGGTGCCGTGCACCTCGAAGCCGGTGCCGGCGAACTTGGTGGTGAAGCCGTCGTGGAACTGCGCGATGACGCCGGAGCGGAAGCGCATCACGCCCATCACGGCGTCCTCGAGGCCTTCTTTGCCCATGCCGCCTTCCTGCGACATTGCCGAGACTTCGACCGGATCGTCGCCAAGGACGAAGCGCAGCGTGTCGGCGTCGTGCACGGTGATGTCGAGGATGACGCCGCCGCCCGACTGCGGCTTGTCGATGCGCCAGCCCTGCAGATGCGGCGGCAGGTAGACCGCGTGGAACACGCGGGCCGAGAGCGCCCTGCCGATCTTTCCCGCTTCGATCGCGGCGCGCATCGCCCGGTGCGTGTCGGCGTTGCGCAAATGGTGGTTGGTTGCCATCACCACGCCCGCCTCGCGCCCTGCGGCGGCCATGGCATGGGCGTCGTCGAGGGTGAGGGCGAGGGGCTTTTCGCAAAGCACATGCTTGCCCGCCCGCGCGGCCGCAATCGCCTGGTCGCGGTGAAGCTCGTTGGTGGTCGAAATGTAGACGGCGTCGATGTCAGGGTCGGAAACGGCCTCCTCGAGGCTGGAGACCGACCTGGCGATGCCGTTCTCCTCAGCATAGGTCCGGCCGCGCTCGGGGTTCGAGCTCATGACGCTGACGACCTCGCCGCCGGTGGCACGGATGGCGCCGATCACCCATTCCTTCGCGATCGTGCTTGCGCCGATCAGGCCCCATTTGACGGTCATGATGCCTTCCTCTCCGGGTAAGCCGATGAGCCGGCGCCGCAGCTTTGGCGCACTACCAGCCGCACCGACGTGATGATCGCCTCGGCAGCCGGACTGCCGGAATTGATCTGCTTGAGCAGCAGCTGGGCGGCGCGCCTGCCCGTCCCCTGCGGATCGACCGAGACGGTGGTCAGCGCCGGAACGGCGGTCTTGGCCTCGATGACGTCGTCGAAGCCGACCACGCCGAAATCGCGGCCGGGCTCCATGCCCCGGCTGCGCAGGCCGTCGCAGACGCCGAAGGCGACCGCGTCGTTGAAGCAGACCGCGGCCGTCGGCGGCGCGGCAACCGTCATGGCCCGGCCGATCGCGTCGACGCCGCCCGCCCGCGACGGCGCCGAACTGATGACGAGTTCTTCGGATGGCTCGATTTCCGCTGCCTGAAGCGCATCCCGATAGCCCGCGAGGCGTTCCTCATGGACGGCCGTGTCGTCGAAGCCGCCGAGATAGGCGATGCGCCTGTGGCCGAGCTTCAACAGATGCTCCGTGGCTGCGGATGAACCCGCGCGATTGTCGGACATCACGGTCGACACCTTGGCGCCCGCGATATTGCGCACGGTCAGCACCACCGGCAGGCCGCTCGCGGTAAGAGGCTTCAGATCGGCGGCTTCCGTGCCGCGCGCCGGCGAGATGATCAGGCCGGATATCCCATGCTCGCGCATGGAGGCGATGACCTGCCGCTGGCGGTCGATGTTCTCTCCGGTATTGGACAGGAATTGCACGTAGCCGGCCGACTGCACCACGTCGTCGACGCCTACCGCCAGTTCCGCGAAGAAGCTGTTCGTCAGGTCGTTGACCACCACCCCGATGATCCCGGACTTGGCCCGGGACTGGCGCAGGTTGGCGGCGCCGCGATTGTAGACGTAGCCGAGTTCGCGGATCACGGCGTTGACCTTGTCGCGGGTTGCCGCATTCACGAGATGTGAGCCCTGGAGGACCAGCGACACGGTCGACTTCGACACGCCGGCAGCGCGCGCGATATCGATGACGGTCACTCGCTCCTTCGACAACGGGTCCTCCCTTCAGGTTGGGTCAGATTATTTGGAACGTTCTAAATCTGTCAAGCCGACTTGGACGAATTTGTCGGCTTGTCCAGTTCGTACTCATAGGCGGTTTGCGTTGCCCGCACGGCGCATCGGCTGCAAACGGGGGGATCTTCGGGCGGAGCTCGATCGCGCCCTCACTTGGCGACAGGGAATTCTGCAGGTCAGGAAGTGCTCCTCCACCCTCTTGAAATTTGGAACGTTCTAAATTAGGGGAGTTGCAACATCGGAGAACGCCCATGAAGAACAGCATCAGGCTGCCCGCGGCGGATGGGCGGATCAGCGAATACGAGCTGACCGGCGTTCCCCTTCAGCCCCCTTCCGGGGTGCCTCAGTTCAACCGCATCGCCTATGCCGCGGCTCACGTCGTCTCCGATCCATTCAAGGACACGAACCCGTGGGGCGTCCCTGCACTCGACTGGGACGCCACAATGGCGTTTCGCCATCATCTCTGGCGCCTGGGCTTCAAAATCGCGGAGGCGATGGACACTTCGCAGCGGTCGATGGGCCTGGATTGGGCCGGTGCGCAGGAGCTAATTCGCCGCTCGCTTGCCGAGGCGCGTACAGTTCCTGGCGCCGACCTCGCCTGCGGGGCAGGGACCGATCAGCTCGATCCCGCCGCGGCCAAAAGCCTGGACGATGTGATCAGCGCCTATGAGGAGCAGGTCGAGTTCGTCGAGAAGCATGGCGGCCGCGCGATCATGATGGCCAGCCGCGCCCTGGCGCGCGTGGCGAAGTCGCCCGACGACTACGCCAAGGTCTATGGCCGCATTCTCGGCCAAGCCAGGGACAAGGTGGTCCTGCACTGGCTGGGCGACATGTTCGATCCGCAGCTCGCCGGCTATTGGGGCAGCAACGACTTCGATGCCGCGCTGGACACCGTGCTCGACATAATCGAGGCCAACGCCGACAAGGTCGAGGGCATAAAATTCTCGCTGCTCGACAACGCCAAGGAGGTCCGGCTGCGCGACCGCCTGCCGGAGGGGGTGCTCTGCTTCACCGGCGACGACTTCAACTATGCCGAACTGATCGAGGGTGACGGCAGGCGCCACAGCCATGCGCTGCTCGGCATCTTCGATGCCGTCGCGCCTTCGGCCGCCAAGGCGCTGGCCTCTTTGGCCAATGAGGACACTTCGACCTTCCGGTCCGTCATCGAGCCGACCGTTCCATTGTCGCGAAAAATCTTCGAGGCGCCGACGCAGTTCTATAAGGCCGGCGTCGTCTTCCTGGCCTGGCTCAACGGCCACCAGGAGCACTTTTCCATGCTCGGCGGCATGCAGTCGGCCCGCGGCATCGCCCATTATGCCGACGTCTTCCGGCTGGCCGACAAGGCCAATGTGCTCGACAAGCCGGAGCTCGCCGTGGCGCGCATGAAGGCGTTTCTGTCGGTCTACGGCATCGACTGAGCCGCCGCCTGGCGCCATGCAGCCGTCATCGGAGCGGAGCTCGCGGAGTGGCGCCTGCCCGCAAGCTGGCCGCATACGATCCGGCTCTTGGCTGAGCCATGCGCCGTGCTGCCCTGATAGGTCGCGCTTCATGGAGAAGGGCGCGACACTATGAAATCATCCACCGATGGGACAGTGGCTCGCTCGCTGGCCGCCCTCCTGCTCGGCGGTGTCGTGATCGGCCTTTCACCGATTTTCGTCAGGCTCTCCGAAATAGGTCCGGTCTCGACCGCGGTTTGGCGCGTTATGCTGGCCCTGCTGCCGCTGCTGGCATTGAAGGCCGCCCTGCCGTCGAAGGGCGGGAGCCATGACGGGCCCCGATCGCTCCGTGACATGGGCTGGCTGGCCTTCCCCGGAGTCATGCTCGCGGGCGACCTGATCGCATGGCATATTTCGATCCAGCTCACATCCGTCGCAAATGCCTCCCTCCTGGCCAATCTGGCACCGATCTTTGTGACCCTCGCCAGTTGGCTCCTGTTCGGCAGCCTCGTTTCCCGGAAATTCCTGATGGGCCTTGCCCTGGCTGTCGGGGGCGTGTTCATTCTCAACAGCGGTGCCGGCTCCGGCCCTGGCGCGCCCTCCGGCGGTGATGCGCTGGCCGTCCTCGCTTCGATTTTCTACGCCGGCTACGTGCTGTCGCTCTCGCGGTTGCGTGGCCGCTATTCGACACTCACGACAATGCTGTGGAGTTCGGCGTCGGCGGCGCTGTGCATGCTGCCTGTCGCTCTCGTCTGGGAGCCGAATTTCTGGCCGGTCACCGCCTCCGCATGGATGGTGGTCCTTGCGCTGGGCTGGATCTGCCATACCGGAGGGCAGGGGCTCATCATCTATGCGCTGGCGCTGCTGCCGGCCTCCTTCTCCTCGCTCACTTTGCTGATCCAGCCGGTGGTGGCGGCCTGTGCCGCGTGGCTGCTGCTGAACGAGCCGCTGGGGCCGGCGCAGATCGTCGGCGGCGTGGTCGTGCTCTTGGGTATCCTGGTGGCGAGGCGGGGCTGACGACCGGGAACCGAAGGGTTCTGCTTGGAGCGCGTTGACCCTCCTCCGAGACCTCGGACGCTCCGGCCAGCGGCAGCATGGTCAAATAAAGCCGCTCGTGTCGCTCACGCTGATCCAGGCTGGCGTCGGCGACTACGAGGTGGAGATCGAAGCTGAGGTGGAAATACCAAATGGAAGGCCGCGCCAGCCTGGCCGGCGCGGCAAGGAATGGGAAAGGATTTGCCCCCGAAGGGAGCTTAGGCCGGCGATCGCCTGATCGCTCTTCCGATCGCAATCAAGATGCAGGCGCCGATAAAGCCCGCGATGAGATAGCCGATCCACCCGGTCAGTGTAACGCCGATGAGGCTGAGCAGGGCGTTGGCGATGACGGCCCCGACAATGCCGAGGATGATGTTCATCAAAAGGCCTTGATTGGACTTCATGAACATCTCGGCGAGCCAGCCGGCAATACCGCCGATGATGATGGCTGCGATCCAGCCGACTTGAGCGTCTTCCATCGTTCTCTCCTTTGGTCGCGCTGAGTTGTCGCAGCGCCGGTCAGGCAATTGAACGCACGAAGTACTCTAGGGTTGCCTTTCCCCGCCGCCGCGAATCGCGGTCGAAGGGACTAGCAAGTCACCGTATCATATCGCGGTTCAGCCATCCACCAGGGGGTAACGCAACGGAAACTGTCCACGGGCGCGACGCTCAGAGCAAAGGCGACCGAGTCAAGCCAACCGCTTGACCATGAACACCGAGGATGTGGGAAGCTCTGGGTCTGCAAGCGCCACGTACTCCAGCCGCTCGTAGAATCGCGCCGCAGCCTTGTTTGCAGGGCTCACGTCGAGGAACAGGCCGGTCGAACCGGCGGCCGCGAGCCGCTCCTCCAGAAATCCCATGCATCGCCTGCCGATGTCCTTTCCGCGCGCCTCCGGCAAGAGGTCGATATGGCCGTGCGAGGGGTAGGGAGGCAGTGCGGGCGGGATATCGAGCGCCGGATGGTGGATCATGCGCCGCGCCCAGTCGCTGCCTTTCCAGCGTGCCGGATCGGATCCCGGATCTCGGACCCGCGCCTGCAGGGCCGGATACCATTCGGCGGCGAGCCTCGCGTTGAAGGCCCCCGTGTCGCGCGCGCCGAAGAGATAGCCGGCGACGCCGTTCGATCCCTCGATCACAAAGGCCAGGTCCGGCTCGAGCACCTGGTAGGGGACGGCATAGATCATCCCCATCAACTCGGGATCGTCCTCGCGGGCAGTAGCGTCCTGCCCGGCCGCGCCGGTCTTCAGGCACACGATGCAGAGCGCCGCATGGTCGGCGTCCGTGGCCCGCCGCAGCACAAAACCGTGGCCGAGGTCGAGGATCACTGTCGTTTCATCAGGGCGGGACGAGGCGGAAATCCTTGCCTTCCGGCAGAAGCTGCCCGCCGTCGACCACGATCGTGGTGCCGGTGATGTAGGCAGCGTCGTCCGAGGCTAGGAAGAGGAAGGCATTGGCCACGTCGCGCGGCGTGCCAAGCCGGCCGAGCGGGATCGATTCCTCCATGCCCTTGATGAATTCGGGACCGCGATGGAGTTGGATGGCTTCCGTCATGATGTTGCCCGGCTCGACGCCATTGACCGTGATGCCATAGCCGGAGAACTCGAGCGCGGCCGACCGGATAAGGCCGTTGATGCCCGCCTTGGTCGCGGAGTAGTGCCCGTGGCCCGGGCTGGTGACATGCGGGCCGGTGATCGACGAGGTGAACAGCATGCTCCCCGAGCGTTGCGCCTTCATCGGCACGAGCGCTGCACGCGCCGCGTTGAACGATCCGCGAAGGTTGACAGCCATCACGCGATCCCAGTCTTCCGGGCTGGTGTTCTCGATCAGTTGCCAGGGATAGATGCCTGCATTCTGGACGATGATGTCGAGGCGCCCGTACTTGTTGAGGGCGAGTGCGACTGCTGCCTCCGCATCCGCCATCTTTGAGATGTCGGTGTGGATGAAGAGGGCGCCGAACTCCTTCGCGGTTGCCTGCCCAGCCTCGTCCTCGCTGTCGGCGAGCACCAGCCGCGCTCCCTCCTCGGCGAAGCGCTGTGCGATTCCCTTGCCGATGCCGCGCGCCGCGCCGATGATCAGCGCGACCTTGTCCTGTATGCGTCCAGCCATTTTCTCCTCAGGCAAGTCTTTGGCGGATGGTTTGTTTCAATGTGTCGAGCAGCACCGCGGCGAGCACCAGCAGGCCGTGGATCACCTGCGTGAAATTGGCCGGCAGGCCCATCAGGTTGATGGCGGTGTTGATCGAGGACAGCAGCAGCACGCCGGCATAGACGCCGGGCAGCGAGCCGACGCCGCCCTTCAGGCTGACGCCGCCGATGACGACCGCCGCAAAGGCGTTGAAGAGCAGGCCGACGCCGAGATTGGCGGTGGCGCCGGATGTGCGGATGGTGAGCAGCCAGCCCGCCAGACCCGCCGTTGCACCCGCCAGCGCGAAGGCGATGATCAGGTTGCGCGTGACCCGGATGCCGGCGCGGTAGGTGGCGGTCTCGTTACCGCCGATCATCACGAGGTGGCGGCCGAACGGCGTCCTGGCCATGAACCAGGAGAACAGCACGAAGCAGCCGATGGCGATCCAGGCGGTGAGCGGCAGGCCGAGCACCCGCTGGATGCCGAACCAGCGAATGGCCGGGGCGAGGTCCTGGGCGGAGCGGCCGCCGGACACGGCGACGACGAGGCCGCGGACCCAGATGTAGGACGCAAGCGTGATGATGAAGGCGTTCATCCGCGCCTTGACGACCAGCACGCCGTTGAACAGCCCGATCAGGGAACCCACGGCGATCGCGATCAGCAGCGAGACCGGCACCATCAGCCACTCCGGGTGCAACTGGAAGCCGTAGCCGATGCCGGCCGAGCAGAACAGAATGCCGACCGTCATGGCGGAGAGCGCGGCGACCGATTCCACCGACAGGTCCATGTGGCCGGTGATGATGACCAGCGCCAATCCGATCGACATGACGCCGAGTACGCTGGAGGCCTCGATGATGTTGGCGAAGATGCCGAGCTGGAAATAGTTCGGGATGAACAGCGAGAAGATCGCCAGCACGAACAGCAGCATGAACCAGACGAGATTGTCGAGGACGAACTCGAGCGTGCGGCGGGTATGGGGGGTCATGGGCTCTCTGGAGTGGCGAACTGAATATCTGTTCTGGATTGCGTAGTCGCGAAGCGCAGGCGCTGCCCCTCACTGCCCTGCCGGGCATCTCTCCCCGCTTGCGGGGAGAGAGAACTCGCTTCGTCGTTGGCGCAAAACCTTCTACGTCCGCGATTGGCGAAGGTCTCGGCGCCGAGCGTCCCTCTCCCACGGGCGAGAGGATGCCGGCCGGCAGGTGAGGGGCTTGCCCCGCGCCTGCCCTTAGCCGAAACGCTTTACTCCACCGACTTCACGGTATCCGTCGGCGGCTTCATGTTGCCCCAGAAGGCGGGGTTGTCGACGTTGCTCTTGTCGATCGCAGCGCCCGGGATCTTGATGTTCGGTCCCCAGGACTCGGTCGTCAGCGTGCTCTTGAGACCGATCACGTCATATTCGCCGTCCTTGATCTCCTGCTTGTTGACGATCTTGTCCATGAACATCGCCACCGCGGCGGCCTGCGCGTAGAGCGGCTGCTCCACTTCGACGTTCAGCCAGCCCTTGCGGATCAGGTCGAGGCCGACGGGTGCGCCGTTCGAGCTCATCATCATGATGTCGCCGGGCTTCTTGCCGGCGGCCTCGAGTGAGGCGACGGCAGCGACCGAAAGGTGCGCGGCATGGTTGAAGATCAGGTCGATGTCGGGATTGGCGAGCAGCTGGTCGGCAACGATCGTGCCGGCGTTGCTCGCCTCCCACTGCATGGCCGGATGCGAGACGATGGTGACGTCCGGGAACTCCTTCATCTTCTCCTCGAACCCCTTCTGGATGTCGAGCGTGTAGGGGTCGCCGGGGTCGCCGAGCACCTGCAGGATCTTGCCCTTGACCGAGCCGTTCTTCTCCGTGAGCAGCTTCTGGGCCTGCTCGGCCGCGATGTGGCCGATCTCGATCGTGCCCGCCACGGAGGTGAAGTCGGACGGCGTCGAGGTGATCTGGCGGTCGAACTGCACGACCGGAATGCCGGCGGCACGCGCGGATTCGACGGACGGCTTCAGCGCATTGAAGTCGACCGCCGCCAGAATGATCGCCGCGGGCTTCAGCGCGATCACGTCGTTCATCTGGCTCTGTTGGGCGTCCGTCTTGTTGTCGGCGTTGAGCGTCTTCATCTCGTAGCCGACCTGCTTCAGGAACATCTCGAGCGCGCTCACCGAGCCCGTCTGGAACTCGTCCAGCAGCGTCGGGACCAAGTAGTAGACCGTCCCTTTGGTTTGCGCGAATGCAGGCGTCAGCATGGCCATGGCCATTGCCAGCACGCCTAAGGCGGCCAGGACTATTCGTTTCATATCGTTCTCTCCTCTTGTACCGGACCCCTCTTTTGCCCTTCTGCCGCCGGTCCGGCGCCGGCGAGCGTTTCTCCGGTGATCATGCCGATCACCGCGTCTGGGCTTGTTCTGTTCGTTGGCACATCGCCCGCCACCACGCCCTGGCGGATCACCACGATCCGGTCGGCGACCTGAAAAGCCTGCTGCATGATGTGGGTGATGATGATGACGCCGATGCCCTGCCGGGCCACCTGGCGGATCATGTCGAGGCCGCGCCGGGTCTGCTCGACCCCGAGCGCCGCAAACGGCTCGTCCAGCAGCACCAGCTTGCCGCCCCAATGGACGAAGCGGTTGAGCTCGATCGCCTGGCGCTGTCCGCCGGAGAGATGCTCCACCTTGGTGCGCAGCGACGGGATGCGGGTGCCGGCATTGGCGAGCGCGTTTCCGACCACCTGCTCCATCGCCGTTTCGTCGAGCACGGGGATGCCGAGCACCTTTCGCGTGATCTCGCGGCCCATGAAGAAATTGGCGACGACGTCGACATTGGTGCAGAGCGACAGGTCCTGATAGACCGTCTCGATGCCTGCCGCCTTCGCCTCGGCGGGGGTCCTGGCCAAAAACTCCTTCCCTTCGAAGAGCATGCGCCCCGAACTGGGCTCCAGTCCGCCGGCGATGATCTTCACCAGGGTCGACTTGCCGGCGCCGTTGTCGCCGAGCAGCGCCACCACCTCGCCCCTGCCGATGGAGAAGCTGACGCCCTTCAGGGCGTGGATCGCCCCGTAGTTCTTGGTGATGTTGTCGAGGACCAGCAAGGGTTCGCTCATGCCGCCATTCCCCTTGCGCTCGAAATGTCCCGTTCGGCGGCGAACATCCGGCCGAAGCGTGGCGACAGCGCCCCCGAGACGACCAGCGCGGCGGCCCCGCGCAGCACCGAATGCTGCCCGCCCGATGCCACCATGACCCGTGGCATGACGCGATCGCGCCGCGCCGATACCGAGTTCGGCAGGTCACCGCCGAGTTCCGCCAGCCGATCCAGCAGACCAGCGGGTGCGAGCCCGCCGAGAATGATCGACTGCGGATCGTAGAGGTTTTCTATTGTGATGATGGCATTGCGGAAGATCGGTGCGATCCGGGTCAGCCATTCGTCTTCGCTCGTCCCGCTGCGGCCGAGCGCGTCGAGCGAGACATAGCGCTCCAGGCAACCGCGGTTCCCGCATGGGCAGGGCTCCCCGTCCGGCACGACGGGAATGTGCCCGATCTCGCCGGCATTGCCCCAAGATCCGCGCAGCACCGCGCCGTCATGGACGAAAGCACCGCCCAGTCCGACGCCGAAGTAGAGGTAGTAATAGTCGGAAAACTGCGTGCCGTAGCCGTAGAGCTGTTCGCCAAGGGCGGAGGTCGCCATGTCGGTGTCGAGGAAGGCGGGAAGGTCGGTCGCCTCCGCCAACCGCTCCGTGATCGCGACGGACTCCCAGCCCGCCATGGTGGTCGGGCCGATGAAGCTCATCGATTCCACGCCGAACGGACCGGGCAGCGCCATTCCGACGCCGAGAATACGACCGCCGGGCTTCGAGCGGGTGAGTTCGGAAGTGAGGGAGCGTATCAGGGCGAAGGCCCGATCAGGCGTGGCACCCGGCGCCTCGCGGCGCGCGCTTTCGACCACGTCGCCGCCGAGATTGACCAGCGCGGCGTCGATGCCGAGCGGCGTCAGGTGGATGCCGACCGCGTAGCCGCCTTCCGGATTGAGGCGGAGCGTCGCTGGCGGCAGGCCGCGCCCCCTCGGCTCGTCGCGCGCCGAAAGCACGTAGCCCTGTTCTTCCAACTCGCGCACGATGGTGGAGACGGTCTGCACCGTGAGGCCGACGCGGCCAGCAATATCGCCGCGCGTGGTGGGCCCGTGCAGCCTTATCGACTCGAGCACGATGCGCCGGTTGTACGGCCGCCCGAACTCCTGGTTGGTCCCCCTCAGCGGCATCTCGTCCGCGCTCCTCTTGGAATGAGAGTTGCACCGGGCAAGTATTCTGTCAAATGGAATTCAGAAATGCGGCTGTTGGCTCGCTGGGGCTTTGTCCGTCGAGCGTCAGCCGCCTCCTGCGTCAGCGGTTGACGTCGACTACGATGCGGCCGCGCACCTTTCCCTCGATCAGTTGCTGGGCGGTCGGGATGACCTCGTCCAGCCCGATCTCCGTGGCGATTGCTTCGAGCTGATCCAGGTCCAGTTCGGCAGCGAGCCGCTCCCAGGCCTTCAGCCGCCTGGGCATCGGGCATTGGACGCTGTCGACCCCTGCAAGTGTCACTCCGCGCAGGATGAACGGAGCGACGCTGCCGGGGAAGTCGAGGCTCTGCGCCATGCCGCAGGCCGCGACCACGCCGCCGTAGCGGGTTGCCGCGCAGGCATTCGCCAGCGTGGCGCCGCCGACGGTGTCGATGACCCCGGCCCAGCGTTCCTTCGCGAGCGGTTTTCCGGGTTGTGACAGCGTCGCCCGGTCGATGATTTCCGCAGCGCCGAGTAATTTCAGATAGTCCGCCTCGCTTGTTTTTCCGGTCGAGGCGACGACGGTGTAGCCGCGCTTGGCGAGCAGCGAGATCGCGATGCTGCCGACGCCGCCGGACGCGCCGGTGACGAGGATTTCGCCGCCGCCGGGCTCAACGCCATGATCCTCCAGCGCCATGACGCAGAGCATCGAGGTATAGCCGGCCGTGCCGATCGCCATGGCCTGACGCGTGGTGAGAGGGGCGGGAAGGGGGATGAGCCAGTCCGCCTTGACGCGGGCCAGTTGCGACAGGCCGCCCCAATGGGTCTCGCCGACGCCCCAGCCGTTGAGCACGACCCGGTCGCCCGGCCCGAAGTCACCGCTGGCGCTTTCCCGCACCGTCCCGGCAAAATCGATCCCGGTGACCAGCGGGAATATACGCGCGATCGGCGCCTTGCCGGTGATGGCCAGTCCGTCCTTGTAATTTATCGTCGAATGGTCGATCGCCACCAGCACATCGCCCTCGGGCAGCGTGCTTTCGTCCAGCTCTTCCTTCGCGACGCGGTAGCCGCTCTCGTCCTTGCGGATCACGATGGCGTTGAAGGACATGATCGTCTCCCTGTTCGGTTCGGCCCCGGCATGACGAGGGCAGGCTGCCGGCCCGGCGCGTACGACGCTTCTCCGGTCAGTCCAGAAGCAGGCGAAGCTTGCCCGAGCATGATTGCCGCGACAAGCCTACAGCTTTTCAATACGTGCTCTGCGGAAGGTGAGGTCGGTTCCGCCTCTTCCGCTTGCGAAGGGAGGGCCTAGTTCTAACGTGCTGTTGCTGCTCCGCACAGGAGACGGGAACGGGTCTGAAACAAGGAATGCGTATGACGAGCACTGACTGGGTGCGGGGCCTGCGACTGTCCTCGCTGCTTCGGAAAGGGAGGGATGAGATAGGCCTCATCGCGTCCGTCCTCGCCGTTGCCGCCCTCCTGCTCTGCTTCGGTCTGATTGCCGAGGAGGTTATCGAGGGCGATGCGAGCCGCCTCGACGCGACGATCATGCATCTTTTCCGCAGCGCCGGAAATCCAGGCAGCCCGATCGGTCCGCCTTGGTTGCAAGAGATGGCGCGGGATGTGACCTCTCTGGGAAGTTTTGCATTCCTCGGCTTTCTCACGCTCGCTGCATGCGGCTACTTGCTGTTGATCAAGAAGCGCGCGCTCGCCCTGCTGATGGCGGTCGCCGTCGTCGGCGGGCAAGTGCTCAACACCTCCCTCAAGATCATCTTCGAGCGCCCCCGGCCGGACATCGACACCACCGTTCGCGTATTCACAGCGAGTTTCCCGAGCGGTCATGCGATGATGTCGGCGGTCACGTTCCTGACCCTTGGCGCCCTCATTGCCAGGGCCAATGCCGATCGGCGCATCAAGATCTACTTCATCTCGATCGCGGTGTTCCTGACGATCGTTACCGGGCTGAGCCGCGTCTATCTCGGCGTGCACTATCCCACCGACGTGCTGGCCGGATGGTGCACCGGGGCGGCCTGGGCGATCCTCTGCTGGACGGTGGCGCTCTTGCTGCAGCGCCACGGAGAAGTCGAGCCGGAAGGCACCGAACCGCCCGATGTGAAATCGGGCCACGGCTGAGCGGCTGCGCGGCTCCATCGAGGTCTTGGAGAGGCTCTCAAGTTGTTGTCTCGCCGACGCCGATTGTCGATTTCGGCACTTGGCCTTGCGGCTGGCCTTGGCTAGGCAGGTCGAACAGACGGCGACTTGGGACTGACTTGCCCGCGCCGGTGGAGGGGGGCGGACAGGGTGCTTTTCAGTCGCTACGTTGGCCATCTCGGCCATTCTCGGCAGGTGTCGCATGGCTAGGCGCGCCAGCAGCCTCAGCGCAGAGCGCGAGGAGCGGCTGAGCGCACGCCGGGTGACGAAGGACGCCTGGTCGCTCTGCCGCAATCCGTTTCCACCGCTCGAGGTCGTCGACGAGGGCGGGCTGGAGCGCATCGAGGCGACAGCGCTCCGGATCCTCGAAGAACTGGGCCTGGAGTTCCAGAATGCGCGGGCACTGCAGATCCTGGCAGCCAACGGCGCGGAGGTCGACTTCGAAACGCAGATGGTGCGCTTCGATCGAGCCCTGGTGAAGGAACTCGTGGGCAAGGCGCCGTCGCAATTCACGCTGCACGCGCGCAACCCCGAGAGGGATATCGTCATCGGCGGCAACTCGATCGTTTTCGCTCCTGTCGCAGGTCCGCCGAACTGCTCCGACCTGGACCGCGGTCGCCGGCCCGGCACGTCGCAGGACTTGATCGACCTCATCAAGCTGCACCATACGCTGAACATGGTGCACACCGCCGGCGGAACCGTCGAGCCGCAGGATCTGCCGGTGGAGAGCCGGCATCTCGACTTCTGCTATAACCTGTCGACCCTCAGCGATCGGGTGTGGGGCGCCCGCGCGATCGGACGCACGCGCATCGAAGATGCGCTGGACATACTTGCGATTGTCCGGGGCACTGACCGCGACGGCCTCGCCGAGCGGCCCGGCCTCTTCAGCGTCATCAATGTCAACTCGCCGCGCCGCGTCGACGCGGAGCTGCTCAACGGCCTGATGGCGATGTCGGAGGCCAATCAGGCTGTCATCGTCACGCCGTTCACCCTCGCCGGCGCCATGAGCCCGGTGACGATCGCCGGGGCACTGGCGCAGCAGACGGCCGAGGCGCTGGCCGTCATCGCCTTCACGCAGATGGTACGGCCCGGGGCGCCGGTCATCTTCGGCGGCTTCACCTCGAACGTGGACATGAAGTCGGGTGCGCCGGCCTTCGGCACGCCGGAATATGCCAACGCCGTCCTGGTCGGCGGCCAGCTCGCGCGACGCTGGAAGCTCCCTTACCGCACGAGCAATGTGACCTCGTCCAATGCCGTCGACGCGCAGGCGGTAATGGAGTCGTCGATGTCGCTGTGGGCGGCGGTTCTCGCGCATGGCAACTTCATCTACCATTCTACCGGCTGGCTCGAGGGCGGGCTGACCACCTCGTTCGAGAAGGTGATTGTCGACGCCGACATGATTGGCGGAATACGTGCCTGGTTGAATCCGCTCGATCTCTCGGACGATGCCCTGGCCTTCGATGCCATAGCCGCGACGCCCCCGGGCGGTCATTTCTTCGGCGCCGACCATACTCTTGCCCGATTCAAGACGGCCTTTCACCCGCCACTGCTCGCCGATCTTCGTCCTCACGATACTTGGCGGCTGGACGGCGGCAAGACGGCAACCGAGAGGGCGAACGAGCGCTGGAAAACACAGCTCGCATCCTACGAGCAGCCGGCTCTGGAGCCGGATCGCAAGGAGGCGCTGGACGCGTTCGTGGCCAGGCGCTGCCTTGAAATCGAGGCGAGGGGACTGACGTCTTGATTGCACATGAGCCGCGGCCGGTTGCGGGGAGCATGGCGCCCCGCCAGGATGCGGCTGCATCACGCCTGCACGGCTGAGAGCAAGCCAGGGAACATGGGAGATTTCGGAAGCATCATGGATACGATTAGCAAGACCCGTCCGATCCGCATCATCCGCCACGCGGAAATTCCGCTTTCCGACGGGGTCGTGCTCTCGGCGCAGATCTGGCTGCCGGTCGATGCCGAGCAGAATCCGGTTCCGGCGATCCTTGAATATCTGCCCTACCGCAAGCGCGACGGCACGGCCGATCGCGATGCGCTGAACCATCCCTATGTTGCCGAGCACGGCTATGCCTGCGTGCGCGTCGACATGCGCGGGGCGGGCGATTCCGAAGGCGTTCTGCTCGGCGAGTACCTGAAGCAGGAGCAGGACGACGCGCTCGAAGTTCTGAAATGGATCGAAAAGCAGCCCTGGTCGACCGGCCGCGTCGGCATGATCGGCATCTCCTGGGGCGGCTTCAACGGGCTGCAGGTCGCGGCGCGGCGGCCGAAACAACTCAAGGCGGTGATCTCGCTCTGCTCGACCGACGACCGCTACAATGACGACGTCCATTTCATGGGCGGCTGCTTGCTGGTCGACAAGTTCTCCTGGGGCTCGTCCATGTTCGGCATCGCGCCGACGCCGCCGGATCCGGCGCTGGTCGGCGACAAGTGGCGCGATCTGTGGATGGGCCGGCTGGAGCAGGGCGGACTTTATCTCGAGGAGTGGCACCGCCGCCAGCGCCGCGACGAGTTCTACCAGCACGGTTCGGTCTGCGAGGATTACGGCGCGATCGAATGCCCGGTCTATCTCGTCGGTGGATGGATGGACGGCTACACCAACCCGATCTTCCGCATGCTCGAGCACCTGAAGTGCCCACGCAAGGGCCTCGTCGGCCCATGGGCGCACAAGTATCCGAACTTCGCCCAGCCCGGTCCGCAGATCGGCTTCCTGCAGGAATGCCTGCGCTGGTGGGACAAGTGGCTGAAGGACGTCGAGACCGGCATCATGGACGAGCCCATGCTGCGCAGCTACGTCCAGGATACGGCGCCGCCGCGCACACATTATGCGGAGCGTTCCGGCCGCTGGGTCGCGGGCCCGTTCTGGCCGAGCCCGTCGATCTCTCCGCGCAGCCTGAAGCTCAGCTACGGACGTCTGTCCGACCAGCCGGGCGCGGCAGACGAGCGCCTCACCATCTCCTCGCCGCAGACGGTCGGCCTGGCGGCCGGCAAGTGGTGTGCCTATGGCGTCGAGGCGGACGAGCCGGACGACCAGCGCATCGAGGCGGGCGGATCGCTCGTATTCGACAGCGAGGTGATCGCCGAGCCGTACGATCTCCTCGGTGCGCCGGTGGTGAAGCTCCGGATCGCCGCTGACCGGCCCAACGCCTTCGTCTGCGCGGTCCTCTCCGAGGTTCTGCCGGACGGCAGCGCGACGCGGCTGACCTACGGCCTGCTCAACCTCACCCACCGCGACGGCCATGTCGACCTGAAGCCGGTCGAGCCCGGCACGTTCTACGACATCGCGATCAAGCTTAACGATTGCGGCGAGCGTCTCGGCAAGGGCAGCCGTCTGCGGCTCGCCATCTCCTCGTCATACTGGCCGATCGTCTGGCCGTCGCCGGAGAAGACGATGCTGACCATTGCGACGGCGGGCAGCTCGCTCGAACTCCCGGTGCGCACACCGAGCCCGGCCGACGCCGAACTCAAGCCATTCGAGCCGGCGGTCAACGGCCCGGCGCTCAAGAAGACCGAACTGCGCAAGCCGCACAGCCACTACACGATCACCAAGGACATTCGCAGCGGCGAGGTGGTGATGGAGCGCGTCGGCGACAGCGGCAAGCACCGCATCGACGACATCGACTGGCAGGTTGGCGAGTTTTCCAAGCGTACCTACGCCATTCACCCCGACGACCCGCTTTCGGCACGGGCCGAGAGTAGCTTCCGCAAGGAGTACGGCCGCGATGGACTCGATCTGGCAGTCGCGGGCCGCCTGCAGATGACCGTGACGGAAACGAAATTCCAGTTCGAAGGCCATCTCGAGGCATGGGAGAACGGAAAGAAGGCGTTCGACCGCAATTACCGCTTCGACGTGCCGCGCGACCACGTGTAACGTTGCGCGAACGGTAAGATGGGCTGAATTCTGTTGTAATGGCCCGGCGCACGAAGCATGCTGGGCCAATAACCCAAAGTAGGGGACGAGTATGTTGGGAACCAAGTTGACGCGCCGCCAGGCGCTGGGGGCGATGGCTGCGGCCGGCCTGAGCGCCGGTCTTTATCCGAAGGTTGCGCTGTCGCAGGACGGCAAGATCCTGAAGGTCCGCTCTTACGGCGACATCACGGGTCTCGATCCGGCCTTCCGCAGCGGTGCGCCGGAAGACGACGTCATGCGCAACATCTTCCCCGGCCTCGCGACGATGGGCCCCGGCACCGAGTGGAAGTGGCAGCTCGACAGCGCCGTGAAGCTTGAGCAGACCGACCCGACGCACATCGCCTTCACGCTGATGGACGGCCTGAAGTGGTCGGATGGCGAGCCGGTCACCGCCGATGACGTAAAGTACTCGTTCGAGCGCTTCCTCGATCCCAAGCTGGAGGCTGTCTACAAGGGCGATTGGGAAGCCCTGGACCACGTCGAGGTCATCGACGAGAAATCCGGCGTCATCGTCCTCAAGGAGGCGTTCCCGCCGCTTTGGAACGTCGGCCTGGTGTACGGCTCCGGCCGCATCATCCCGCGCAAGGCGACCGAAGCAATGGGTGGAAGGTTCGAGAACACTCCGCCGGCCCAGTGCGGACGCTATTTCATCAAGGAATGGCTGCCGAAGCAGCGCCTGGTGCTGGCGAAGAACCCGGACTGGCCGGGCGAGCCCGGCGCCTTCGAAGAGATCCACATCAGGCCGATCGACGACGAGAAGACCGGCGAACTGGCGCTGGAGTCGGGCGACATCGACTACACCTGGCTCAGCGTCTCCTCGATCCCTCGCTATCGGCAGACGCCGCCTAAAGGTGGCAAGATCGAGGTGCGGCCGTCGCTCGCCTATGTCTGGCTCGGCATGAACCAGGAGATGAAGCCCTTCGACCAGCCGGAGGTGCGCAGGGCCGTCCAGCACGCCATCGACGTGCCGACGGTGCTGGAGGCCGCCTATTTCGGCGCCGCGACGCCGGCGACCGGCCTGATCGCGCCGGGCCTCCTGGGTCATCGCGCGAAGAACATCTATGGCTACGACCCGGACAAGGCGCGCGAGTTCCTCGCTCAGGCAGGCCTTCAGGGCGGCTTCGAATGCACGATCGACATCCTCAACAAGGCCGAACGCATCGCGGCGGCCCAAGCGGTGCAGGCCAACCTCGCCGAGGTCGGCATCAACGCCACCATCCGCCAGTACGACTCCGGCACCTTCTGGACGATCGGCGACGAAAAGGCCGGCGACATCTGGAAGACCATCGGCATCCAGATCAACCGCTTCTCGATGCAGCCCGATCCCAGCTTCGCCACCGACTGGTTCACGCCCGAGCAGATCGGCATCTGGAACTGGGAGCGCTGGAACAACCCCGAGTATGGCGAACTCAACAAGAAGGCCAAGGTCGAGACCGACACCGCCAAGCGCCACGACATGTACGTCAAGATGCAGGACCTCATGGAGGAGTCCGGCTCCTACGTGTTCCTGACGCACGAGGCGGTCGGCATCGGCTACAGCGACAAGATCGCGCCGGCGCTGATGCCGAACGGCACGCCGATCTTCTACGGGTTCAAGCCTGCCTGACCGGATGATCCCTTCTGACAGACCGGCCCGCCGCAAGGCGGGCCGTCCCGACCCGAGTAGACTCGTATGCTGAGTTATGGCCTGCGCCGCCTTGGCCTTGCCGCCGTCATTACGGCCTTGGCGCTGATCATCCTCATCTCGATGATCCAGATGATCCCGGGCGACCCGGCGGCGGTGCTGCTCGGACCGCTCGCCACGCCGGAGACGCGCGAGGCGTTCAGGGTTCAGATGGGGCTCGACCAGCCTGCCGTCGTGCAGATCGCGCGTTTCTTCGGCCGCGTGCTGACCGGTGATCTCGGCACCGACGTGCTGACTAAGCGCCCGGTTCTGACCACGGTGATGGAGCAGATGCCGTTCACGCTGTGGCTGATCTTTTTCAGCATCGGCTGGTCGGCCGCCCTCGGCATCCCGCTCGGCTGCTGGTCGGCGATCTCGCGTGGCTCCTGGGCCGACCGGATCATCGGCATCCTGTCGGTCGGCACCATCGCGCTGCCGTCCTTCGTCGTGGCAATCTATGGCCTGCTGCTGTTCTCGGTGGCGCTCGGCTGGTTCCCGACGATCGGCGCCGGCGAGCCGGGCGATCCCCTCGACCAGCTCTGGCACCTAGTGCTTCCCTCGCTCGCCGTTGGGCTCGGCTGGGTCGGCTACCTTGCCCGCATGGTACGCGCCTCCATGCTCGAAGTGCTGTCGGAGAACCACATCCGAATGGCGCGCGCCTTCGGGCTGAAAGAAGCCACGATCACCTACCGCTATGCCCTCAAGATCGCCATCATCCCGACGGTGGTGCTGCTCGGCATCGGCGTGGGCAATATGATCTCCGGTGCGGTCTTCGCCGAGATCGTCTTCGCCCGCCCCGGCGTCGGCCGGCTGATCTTCGATGCCATCGCCACCCGCAACTATCCCGTGGTCATGGGTGGGGTGATGATCACCACAATCTTCTACGTCCTGTCGACGCTCTGCGCCGACCTCTTCGCAGCCTGGTTGGATCCCCGTGTCCGCACAAGCCTTTAACGATCCCGTGGCGGTAGCCGCCCCGGCGCCGTCCAGCAGCGGCTGGCGGGTGCTGCGTTCGGCCATCACCGATCCGCTCGGCGCACTGGGCCTTTCCCTGGTCCTGTTGATCGTGCTCGGCGCGCTGCTCGCCGACTTTTCTCCATACCTGCCTTCGAAGATGGCGATGCCGGCCAGGTTCGCGCCGCCGAGCTTCGAGCATCTGCTCGGCGCCGACCATCTCGGCAGGGACCTTTTCACGCGCGTGCTGCATGGGGCGCGGATTGCCTTGGGTGTCGCGCTGGTCGCGACGGGCATATCGCTCGTTGGGGGTCTCATCCTCGGCATGGCCGCGGGCTATGGACCGCGCTGGTTGGATTCTGTGCTGCTGCTCGTATTCGACGCGCTGCGCTCCTTCCCGACGGTGATGCTGGCGTTGGCCCTGGTGACGCTGACCGGACCCAGCCTCTATGCCGTCGTGGCGGTCGTGGTGATCGCCACGCTGCCGGGCTATGGGCGTGTCATCCGGGCCCAGACCATGGCGCTAAAGAGCGCGGAATTCGTGCTCGCCGCCCGCGCGCTCGGCGCCTCGGCGCCGCGCATCCTGCTGGTCGACGTCATGCCGAACCTCATCGGCCCGCTGCTGATCCTGGTTTCCATGGACATTCCGGTGGTGATCACGATCGAGGCGGGTATGAGTTTCCTCGGCCTGGGAGTGCGGCCGCCGACCCCCTCCTGGGGCACGATCCTGAATGACGGCTACTCCTTCATCCGCGAGAGCCCCTGGCCGGCGATCGCCGGCGGCCTGCCGATCGTGATCGCGACGCTTGGCTTCACTTTCCTCGGCGAAGCGTTGCGCGACCGCTTCGATCCGCGCCTGCGAAAGGACGGCTGATGGCGGACGATATCCTCGACATCAGCGGCCTCAGCGTCGATTTCCGGACACCGGGCGGCACGCTCCACGCACTGCGCGACGTCAATCTGTCGGTGAAGCGCGGTTCGGTGCTGGGCATCGTGGGCGAATCCGGCTGCGGCAAGTCGACCCTGATCAACACCGTCATAGGGCTGCTGCCGAGCAACGCCCGCGTCGCCGGTGGCGAGGTCCGCTTCGACGGCCGCGACATGCTGAAGATGACGCCTGGACAACTCCAGGACCTCCGCGGACAGCGCATGACCGCCGTGTTCCAGGATCCGATGACGGCCTTGAACCCGGTGCTGACGATCGGCCAGCAGATGGTGGCGATCCAATACCGCTCCGGCGCCAGCACGCGCGAGAAGCGGCGCCGTGCCGCCGAGTACCTTGCAAAGGTGCGCATACCCGATCCGGAGCCGCGGCTTGGGCAGTATCCGCACCAGTTCTCCGGCGGCATGCGCCAGCGCATCTGCATCGCCATGGCGCTGCTCGCCGAGCCGGACCTGATGATCGCCGACGAGCCGACCACCGCGCTCGACGCCACCCTGGAACTCGAGGTGATCGCGCTGTTGAAGGACCTGCAGCGCGAAGTCGGCTGCGCGGTGCTGTTCATCTCGCACCATCTCGGCGCCATCGCCCAGCTCTGCGACGACGTGGCGATCATGTATGCCGGCGAGGTGGTGGAACGCGGCACCGTGCGCGAGATTTTTCACGATGCCCGCCATCCCTATACGCGGGCGCTGCTCACCTGCGATCCCGGTCGCATCCGCGAGGCGACGCGGCGGCTTCCGACCATTCCCGGCTCTATCCCCGACCTGCGCCGGCTGCCGGAGGGCTGCATCTTCCGGCCGCGCTGTCCCGAGCGCTTCGAGCGCTGCGCCGAGCACCCGGGCGACCGCCGCATCACCGAGACGCAGTTCGCCGCCTGCCACAAGGCGCTCGATCTTGCGCCGCTCGAGAGGATTGAAGCGTGAGCGCGCTGCTAGAGATCGACGACCTCATCGTCCGCTTTCGGCACCCAGGCTCGATGCTCGACCGACTGCGGGGCAGGGGGCGGCAGGACATCGAGGCCGTCGCCGGTGTTTCGCTCAGGGTCGAGCAGGGGAGCACCTATGCGCTGGTCGGCGAGTCCGGCTCCGGCAAGTCGACGCTGGCGCGCGCAATCGTGGGGCTGGTGGCGGTGGCCGGCGGTTCGATCCGCTTCGAAGGCCGGACGATCGCTTCGGCCGGCCAGAGCGACCTTCGGGCCGTGCGGCGCGACATCGCCATCATGTTCCAGGACCCGATCGGCTCGCTCAGCCCGCGCCGTAGTGTCCGCTCGATCCTGTCCGAGCCGTTCAAGGTCCACGGCGTCGATGCGGATCTCTCACAGGAGGTTGCAAGGCTTCTTACACAGGTCGGGCTCTCGCCAGACTTCGCCGACCGCTTTCCGCACCAGCTTTCCGGCGGGCAGGCCCGCCGCGTCGGCGTGGCACGGGCGCTGGCACTGCGGCCGAAACTCGTCATCGCCGACGAGCCCACCGCTGGCCTCGACGTGTCGGTGCAGGGCGAACTCTTGAACCTCATGAATGACCTGCAGGCAAAGCTGGGCGTCGCCTTCCTGATGATCACCCACAACCTGCACGTGGTGCGCCATGTCGCCGACCGCATGGGGGTGATGTATCTCGGGCGCCTGGTGGAGGAGGGGGCGACGGGTCCCATCTTCGAGCAGCCCCGCCACCGCTACACCCAGGCGCTCCTCGCCGCCAATTCCGAGCCGGACCCGGATGCGGACGTGCAAAGGCTCCCAATCCGCGGCGAGGTGCCCAGCCTCATCGCCCGGCCGAGCGGCTGCGAGTTTCATCCCCGCTGCGGTTTTGCGCTCGACATCTGCAAGACGAAACTGCCGGAGTTGACTGGAGCGGACGGCATTCGCGCCTTCCGGTGCCACAATCCGGCGGGTGTGAAGACAGCGGAGACGGTACCAGAGCCGGCCTGATCGGCCTCGATGGAGCCGCCTCACTCCGTCCGTCCATTTCCACGGGCGAGGGGACTTCTCGAGCAGACCTGAGCAACCGCGGCATGTGAGATTGGCCGGTCTGAATGGCTTCCTGCCGCTTGCCGGACGCTGTCGACCTCAGATCACTACGAAATCCGCGTTCGTAAGGCTGAGGTTCGCGGTAAGCGTGGCGAAGTGCACGCCTGCCGCCGCGCCGGCGCCGTCCGCATCGTAGAAGAGCTTGCCCGTGTCGGCCTCATAGATGATGCGATCGCTTGCATCGCCCGCCCGCCCGGTGGTGTTTGCGCGGAAGGCAGCCGCGGCTAAAGTACCGGTCGCCGTTAACGCCCTGAAAATCGCGTTCTCCAACTGGATCGTGTCGTCGACCACCGAGAAGTCCGTGATCTTGTCGATGTTGCCCGGGCCTAGGGCCGTATCGAAGCGGAAGATGTCCTTTCCGCCCAGTCCGGTCAGGGTGTCGCTTCCGCCTTTGCCGTTGATGATGTTGGCGCCGGCATTGCCGACGATCTTCTGGGCGAACTCGTTGCCGGTGAGGTTGATGGCTGCGGTGCCGGTGTTCGAAGTGGTGCGCAGCGTCTCGACCTCGGCTCCGCCAGCCAATCTGTAGCTGACGCTCGCCATCACCGTGTCCACGCCGCCGCCCACGGCCTCGACCACCTTGTCCCCTGCATTGTCTGCGTAGTAGGTGTCGTTGCCGGCCAATCCCTGCATCGCATCGGCGCCGCCCTTGCCGTTGATAATGTTGGCGCCGGCGTTGCCGATAATCTTCTGGGCGAACTCGTTGCCGGTGAGATTGATGGCTGCGGTGCCGCCGTTGGACGCAGTGCGCAGCGTCTCGAGCTCAACACCCGAGGCCAACGCGTAGCTTACATTGGTCATTACGGTATCGGTGCCGCCGCCGGCTGCTTCAACCACTTTGTCTTTCGCGTTGTCGACGTAGTAGGTGTCGTTGCCGGCCAATCCCTGCATCGTATCGGCGCCACCCTTGCCGTCGATGATATTGGCGCCGGCGTTGCCGATGATCGTCTGGGCGAACTCATTGCCGGTGAGATTGATGGCTGCGGTGTCGCCATTGGACGTGGTGCGTAGCGTCTCAACCTCGACCCCGGCAGACAATTTGTAGCTGACACTGGTCCTCACCGTGTCCGTGCCGCCGCCCGCTGCCTCGATTACCTCGTCCCCCGCATTGTCGACGTAATATGTGTCGTTCCCGGTGCCGCCTGCCAGGGTGTCGTTGCCCGTGCCCCCATTTAGCGTGTCATCGCCAGCGCCCCCCTCAAGGATATCGTTGCCGCCAGCGCCCCTTAGCGTGTCGTCGAAAAGCGACCCTCCAAAATAGTCGCCGTTGGCCGTTCCCGTGACGTCGATGCCGCCCTTGAAATCCACATATTCGACCCAGACGGAATAACCCGTCGCAACGCGGGTCGAGAAGTCGAATGTGCCGCCTGCTCCGAGGAGGTACAAAACCACTCTCTGCGCGTAGCTATTGCTGTTGATGATGCTCGAGAAAGCGGAAAGCTGAGCTAAGGTGGTGTAAACCTCGGTTGCGTCGAGCACTTCCACTCCGCTGAACCTGTAGTTGCCGAGATGGCTTGCCCGGACAGTGTCCGTCCCGCCGCCGCCATTCACGCTTCCGCCAAGGTCGCGGGCATTGCCGAGCTCGAACGTGTCGTTGCCTGCCCCGCCATTAAGCGTGTCGATGCCGCCCGATGAGCGGATCGTGTCGGCGCCGTCCCCGCCGTTCAGTGTGTCGTTGAACTTTGAGCCTCGAAGGTCGTCGCCTTGGGCGGAGCCTGTCATGTTCACGCCCGCAGTTAGCCCGCTGTCGCGTACGTAAACAGAATCCTTTCCCGTCACACGGTTCGAGAAATCGATCGTGCCGCCGGCGCCTCGGAGCTGAAACTGGATCTGGGTCTTGGTTGCAGTGTTGTCGATGATGTTCGAGAATGCGGAAAGCTGCGCCGCGGTCGTAGAAACGCTCTTGGTATCAAGCACCTCGACCGCGCTGAAGCCATAATTGCCGAGATGCGACGCGCGGACGGTATCTGTCCCGCTGCCGCCATTCACGCTTCCGCCGAGGCCACTCGCATTTCCGAACTCGAAGGTATCATCGCCTGTTCCCCCATTGAGCTTGTCCTTTCCGCCAGAGATGCGGATCATGTCCGCGCCGTCCCCGCCGTTCAGGATGTCGTCGTATGCGGACCCTGCAAGGTCGTCGCCGTTTTTGGAACCGGTGATCGTCACGCCGGCAGTTAGGAGGCCGTACCCATTGTCGCTGACATAGACGGAATCGCTGCCCGTGATGCGGGTCGAGAAGTCTATGGTGCCGCCGGCGCCCCGAAGATGGACGGTTATCCTTGTGGCCGCATGAGCGCTGTCGATGATACTTGAGAACGAGGAAAGCTGAGCCGCCGTGGCGAAGACGGAATATGTGTCGAGCACCTCGACGGAGGTGAAGCTGCAGGTGCCGAGATCTCCTGCAAGTACGATGTCCGTACCCGCGCCACCATCAAAGGTGCCGCTTGGGTCTTCAGCCGAGTTGAATTGAAAGTCGAAGACGTCATTGCCTTCACCGCCATAAATTGTATTTGTGCCATTCGCTATATAGAAAACATTGCTGCCCGCATTGCCGGTGAAAACATTGGTGCCGGCATCGCAGAAGATCTCTATCGGCGCTTGCCCTGTCAGCGTGATTCTGCTGACCCCACTGGCCCAAAGTTGGACATCGGTGACGCTTGCCGGCGCGTCGAACGTCAGATTGTCGACATTAACGAGAACCGACTCGTTTCCAGCGTAGCTTGAATCGACGAGGATGGTATCTCCAGGGGAGGCCGCTCTAACAATCGCATCCCAAATAGATGGGTAGTCTGAAGGTACTTTGATCGTCCGCACTATTAATCCTCTCCCCTCTTATCGCCTGGGTGCTCATATCGTTATCTCGCCGGCGGAGAGTAGTCGCACCACAGCCGAAGGACAAACGCAAGCCTTCAACGTTTCGCTAGCTTGGAGCGGCACAGTGCGGTGATAGAAGGAAGTGTTGAAGACTTTAGGTATGGCTAAGATGCTGTCGCGAGCGGGGATGATGTTCGGCGCTTTGCTTCATCTCAGACATACCGCGTGGGCCGAGCGAGTATATGAGACGAGAGAGCGTCTCCCATGTGACCGAGTCTTCACCGCTAAGCTGGTCACGGAGCGCACCTGGCGAGCTCAGGAAAATAGCCGAGCAGAACTGGCCAAACGAGTGGTTAGGTCAGGGCACCGGAGATGCTGGCTGACCGGAGCCACCCCGTCTGTTTATCGATCGTCCACGATCCGCAGGTAGGCCGCGGTCACCAGCAGCACGATCGCGCCGAAGAGGATGCGCCGCGCCCCTTCCGGCATCTGCAGGATGGTGAGCAGCGTCGTCAGCACGGTGAGGATCAGCGCCCCGACGATCGTGCCGGTGTAGCTGCCCCGGCCGCCGAAGATCGACGTGCCGCCGATCACGGCTGCCGCCACGGAGGGCAGCACCAGCGGCTCTGCCAGCGACAGCGACGGCGCGCGGATGAGGCCCATATAAAGCAGGCCCATGATGCCCGCGAGAACGCTGGAGAACATGTAGAGCGCGAGGATGACCTGCCAGTACTTGACGCCGGCGAGCCGCGTCGCGCGTTCGTTGTCGCCGGTCGCGTAGAGCAGGCGGCCGAACCCGGTGCGGCGCTGGATGAAGATGAGCAGCGCGGCGACCGGGATGAAGAGCAGGAGCGCGTTCGGAATACCGCCCGTCAGTCCCGTTCCGAGCCAGATGAGGAAGTCCGGGACCTTTGCGCCGGCTGCGATCACCGTGCGCTGATAGACCTGCAGGAAGCCGACTCCGATCAGGCTGGTGCCGAGCGTCATGATCAGCGGATGGACGCGGAACACGCCGACGCCGATGCCGTTTGCGAAGCCGATCAGCACAGCAGGGACGAGCGCGATCAGCATCGCCACCGGTGCCGCATGGTCCACGCCCTGCGTGGCGACGATGAAGGCGGCCATGGTCGCGACCGTGCCGACCGAGAGGTCGATGCCGCCGGTCAGCATGGTCATGGTCTGGCAGCCGGCGAGCAGCGCCAGCGGGATCGCGAACTTCACCGTATTTGCGATCCAGCGCTGGTTGACGATGCCGGGCTGCATGATCTGCAGGACGAGGACGAGCAGAAGCAGCAGCGCGAGCAGCGGCACGAGCGGATAGTCGCTCATGAAACGCTTGATGCGGCGGCCGAGCGGCGCCGGCTGGGAGGCTGTTGCGCTGATGCTCATGACGAACGGCTCCGCATGGTGATGAAGGCGCCGAACATGACGACCGCCACCATGATCGAGCCTTCCACGATGGCGGTGACGTTCGGGTCGATGGCAAGCAGTGTCAGGTCGGTGCGCACCAGCCGGAGCACGAACACGGCGATGATCGGGCCGAGCAGGCTGCCCTTGCCGCCGCCGAGCGCGACGCCGCCGAGCACCACCGCAGCGACGCTGGCGAGCAGGTATGGACCTGGGATCGGCGCGCCGATGCCGGTGCTCATGGTGAGCGACAGGCCGCCCATCGCGGCGAACAGGCCAGCAAACGCATAGGCGAGGATCTTCGTACGAGCGACGGGAACGCCGCTGCGGAAAGCGGCGAGCTCGCTCGAGCCGATGGCGTAGATGGACAGCCCAAGTTTGGAGCGATTCAGCGGGATCCAGACGATGCAGAGCAGCACCACCAGGAGCACCAGGGACTTCGGGATCCAGGCGGTGACGCTGTCGGGCAGGCCGGGCAGCGGAATGGTCCCGACGACCAGGCTCTTCAACCATTCGGCCGCACCGCCGCCCGGCGCACCGAGCACCAGCAGCGCGGCGCCCTGCAGCATGAAGAGGGTGGCGAGCGTGACCACGATGTCCGGCACGCGGCTGACCACGATCAGGATGCCGTTGACCGCGCCGAGCGCGAAGCCCATGGCGAGCACGAAGGGCACGACCAGCAACGCATATTCCTCGCTGGCGCCAGCCATCATCGAGGCGGCGGTGACGCTGGTCAGCGCCATCATCGCGGCGACCGACAGGTCGATGCCGCCGGCGATCACGACCACGGTCTGCGCCGCCACCGCGAAGGCATAGGGAAGCACGGCGCGCACCAGCGAGCCGAGGTCTCCGGCGCCGTAGTTGGGCTGGATGAATTTTGTGAGGATGAAGAGGGCGACGAGCAGGGCGAACAGCCCCGCAACCCACCCCTGCCTGCGGAAATGGTGCTTCACGGTCGGGTCACCGGATCGGAATGGACGTCTGCGAGAATACCGACATCGGCCTTGGCGTCGCGCGGCAGCCCGTAGGCGGCCCGCGTCAGCGCGGCCTCGTCGGCGATCTCGACGGGGAGGATGTCGACGACACGGCCGCCGAAGATGACGATGGCGCGGTCGCAGACGAGCTGAACCTCCTCCAGCTCGGACGTGTAGAACAGCACGGATTTGCCCTGGGCCGCGAGCTGGCGCAGCAGCTTGTAGATTTCCTGCTTGGTGCCGACGTCGATGCCGCGCGTCGGGTCGAAGCAGAGCAGGGTGCGTGCGTCCGCAGCGATCCAGCGGGCGATCGTCACCTTCTGCTGGTTGCCGCCGGAAAGCCGCTGCACCTCGCGCTGGGCGCGGGTGTCGATCTGCAGGCGCTCGATGGCGCCTTGCACCGTCGCCCCTTCCTTGCCCATGCGGATCGGGCCCCAGTTGCGGAACGCGGCAGAGAAGGGCAGGGCGATGTTTTCGCGCACCGACTGCTGCATGGCGAGCGCCTCGGTGCGGTCGCCGGGCACATAGGCGATGCCGGCCTGGACGGCATCCGCGGGGTGGGAGAACCTCACCTGCCGGCCATCCACCTCGATGGTACCGCCGGCCGGCCTGATCGAGCCAGCAAGAGCTGCGAAAAGCTCGTCCTGCCCCTGGCCTTCGAGCGCCACGACGCCGGCTACCTCGCCGTCCTTCAGGTCGAAGGAGACGTCCTGCAGCTTGGTGCCGACGCTCAAATTACGCACAGCGATGCGCGTGCTGCCGCCGGCGGGAGAGGCAGCATCCTCTGCCCTTTGCTGGGTGACGCGCCGCTTCTCGACCTTGGCGCCGAGCATCAGCTCGACGATGCGCTCCTCCACGCCGGGAACGATGTCGACCACGCCGACGGTCTCGCCGTCGCGCAGCACGGTGGCGCGGTCGCAGAGCGCGGCGATCTCGACGAAACGGTGGGAGATGAAGATGACGGAGCGTCCGGTGCGGGACTGCCCTTTCACGACCTCGAGCACGCGCTCGGCCAGGTTGGCGGGCAGCGCCGCGGTCATTTCATCGAGCAGCAACACGTCGGGCTCGACGGCCAGTGCGCGCGCCAGGTCGAGAACGCGCTGGATCGCCAGCGGCACGTCTCGGGCGAGCTCGCGCAGGTCGAGGTCCGGCACACCGAGCTCGCGCACCCAGTTGCGGAAGGGCTCGACGGGGGTGTTGGTGAGGCGAAGGTTGGACAGGACGTCGAGATCGGGGATCAGCGACGGCTCCTGGTAGACCGGCACCAGCCCTGCCTTGCGGGCCTTCGCCGGCGAGCGGATGTCACGCTCTTGGCCGCGCACGAGGATGCGGCCGACATTGGCGGAGATCGCGCCGGTGAGGATCTTCACCAGCGTCGACTTGCCGGCGCCGTTGGCGCCCATCAGCGCATGCACCTCGCCCGGCAGCAACGACAGCGACGCGTTCTTCAGCGCGGCGACGGCGCCGTAGCGTTTCGCCACGCCGGTGGCGTCAAGGAGGGGGGACGTGGTCAATGGAGACTGAAAACCGGTGTTGGATTGGATGCGACGTTGCTGCGACCCCCACTCCGGTTCGCTTCGCTTCCGGGGCGAGCCACTTGTCTCGCCCGTCCTTCGGACCCCCCGATCGACGGGGGAGAGGAAATGCCGGCCGCGGGCTTGGCGCCCTTCCTCTCCCCCGGGCAGGGGGAGAGGTGGCCCGAAGGGCCGGTGAGGGGGTGCTTCAACGTCAATTGAGCAAATACGTCGGGAGACGATTATTCCCCCGGGCCCTTGCAGGCGACGATCTGCTCCTTGCTGTAGGTCGTCCAGTTCGGGATCGAGATGGAGACCGGCCATTCCGGGCTCAGCGACGAGTCGGCGGCGGTCTTCAGCTTCTCCTTGCCGGCGTCGGTCGCGTTCTCCCAGAGCTCGGGCTCGACCAGCACGGTCTGCTCGGCTGGCTTCTGGCCTTCCAGGATCTGCAGGGCGAGGGTGACACCCGCGCCGCCGATTGAGCCGGGGTTGGTAACCGCGGCGCCCTTCAGGCCCTCGACACTCTGGAGCTGGCCGACGAAGCCGGCATTGTCGGCGCCGACGACCGGGACCAGCGTCGCCTGGCTCTCGACCAGTGCGTCGACGATGACGTTGTCGATGCCCGAGGTCCAGATGCCGTCGAAGGGCACGCCGGTGGCGATGTAGTCGAGGATCTGCTGCTTGCCCTGGTCCTGCTGCCAGCCGGTGAACGTCTCCTGGGCGACCTTCACGTCCGGGAACTCGGCCAGCGCCTTCTTGAAGCCGCGATCGCGGTCGCTGTCGGCGGAGGCGCCGGCTGCGCCGCGCATGTAGACGACGTTGCCCTTGCCGCCCATCTGCTCGAACAGCCACTTGGCGCCGAGATAGGCGTACTGCTCCTGGTTGTTGGAGATGATGTAGGCGGACGGCTCGGTGACCGCCTGGTCGACCGCGACGACGACGATTCCGGCCTTGGTGGCTTCGGCCAGCGCGTCCTTGATGCCGGCCGGATCGGCCGGGTTGACGACGATGGCGTCGACCTTGGCGCTGATCAGGTTGCGGATGTCCTCGGCCTGGCCGGCCGCGTCCGTGTTGCGGTGGGCGATGTTGAGCTTGTCGACCTTGCCCGAGGCGAGCGCCTGCGCCTTGATCGCGCAAATCATCTCCTCGCGCCAGCCGTTGCCCTGCACGGTGTTGGACACGCCGATCGTGTAGGGCGCCTCGGCCGACGCTGCGCCGAGCGAGGCGGCGAGTGCGGCGCTGGCGAGCAGCGCTCCGACGAGTTTCTTCTTCAGCATTGTAGTTTCCTTCTCCCAGTTTGATTTACGGTTTTCCGCCGTCACTTCACGAAGGGCCGCAGAACGTCGCGGGCGAGCAGGAAACCCCGCTTCACCTTCTCGTCGCTGCCTTCGAAATTGCGGTCCTCATGCTCGATGATCATGGGACCGTCGTAGCCGGCCCGGTAAAGGCCGGCGAAAATCACGCTCCAGTCGACCTCGCCCAGCCCTGGCATGCGCGGGATCTGCCAGCCCATCCCGGCCGACATGATGCCGCGCTCGTAGAGGCCGTCGCGGTCGATCATCAGGTCCTTGGCGTGGGCATGCAGCATGCTCGGCCCGAATTCGCGGATGAAGCGCGCCTGGTCGATCATCTGCCAGACGAGATGCGAGGGGTCGAAGTTCATGCCGACGTCGCAGCCCCAGGCCTCGAGGATGCGGCGCCAGACATGGGGCGAATAGGCGATGTTGTGCCCGCCCGGCCACTCGTCCTTGCTGAAGATCATCGGGCAGTTCTCGAAGGCGAGCTTGACGCCGTGGCCGCGCGCAAAGGTGACGATCTCGGGCCATACCTTCTCGGCCTCGGCCCAGTTTGTGTCGACGTCCTTCGAGGCGTCGCCGCCGCAGAAGGTGTTGACCAGGCCGACGCCCATCTTGCTCGCCGCGGTGATGACGGCCTTCAGGTGGCTAATCACCGCCTCGCGGTGCGCCGGATCGGGGTGGAGCGGATTTGGATAATAGCCGAGGCCGGAGATGGCGATGTCCTTCTCGGCCAAGCGGGAGACGATCTCCTTGCCCTCGGATTCGGAGATGCCGGCGACGTCGATGTGGCTGGTGCCGGCATAGCGGCGGCTCGGGCCCTTGGACCGCGGCCAGCAGGCGATCTCCATCGCCTCGAAGCCCACACTGCTCGCCCACGCGGCTACTTCGTCGAGCGGCGTGTCCGGAAATGGCGCCGTAAGAATTCCAAGCTTCATGTCTCCCCCCTTTTCCTACTATGCTGTTTATGGGGTGTCGTTCAACTGTAGCGTCTGCATTTCGCATACGCTGCGCAGATATTCCGTCGGATCGGATGCCAGGAAAGCTTTGAGGCCGCACACAATGTTCTCGCGGAAGACTGGGCTCTGGGCCAGTTCCGGTCGAAAGATCGTGTCGATTGCAAGAATGGCATCGGCCAGCGCTTTCGCGTCATTGCCGGTTCGGTCGGCGATATCGGCGATCCTCTCTGCGTAGGGGTCGTCGGCGGTCCAGGCGCGACCGAATCGCTCCGAGGCGCGGATCAGATAGGCCATCCAGGCCGCCACGGGCACGGAGAGCAGCGTGACGCTCTGTCCGCGCCGCAGCCGTTCGAGGATCGGGTTGAGCAGGCGCTGCACGATCTTCTGCGATCCGTCGGTCGCGATCTGGTGGTTGCGGTGCCGGATTGCGGTGTTGCGCAGCCTGGCGAGGCTCTGCTCGACATAGGTCGCCGGGTCGACACCCAGGATCGGGGCGAGGGTCGGCAGGGTCTCCTCGAAAAGCATGCGGCGCACGAACCGGACCAGCAGCGGATCGGTCATGTCATCGCAGGTATGCTCGTGGCCGGCGAAGACCCCGAGATAGGCGAGCGTCGTCTGGGCGCCGTTGAGCACGCGCATTTTGAGGTGCTCGAAGGCTTCGACGTCGTCCACCAGCGTCGCGCCGACACGGTCCCAGGCGGGGAAGCGGCCAGCCACTCGGTTCTCGATCACCCACTGCCGGAACGGCTCGCCGACGACCACCGCCTGGTCGCGATAGCCGAATGCTTCGGCGACGAAATCGTAGTCGGCCTGGCGCACGGCCGGGGCGATGCGGTCGACCATGGACGATGGAAATGCGGCGTTGGCCTCGATCCAGCGGACGAGCGCCGGGTCGCGCCGCTCAGCAAGGGCGCCGACCACGGAGTTGAGGATCGCGCCATTGGCCGGGATGTTGTCGCAACTCATCAGCGTCAGCGGCCGGCCGTGGCTGCGCCGCCGCATCTCCAGTGCCTGGACGAGGATGCCCGGAACGCTGCCCGGTGCTTCGGGTTTTGCGAGATCGTGGACGATGTCGGGATGGTCGAGGATGAGCTCGCCGGTGGCGGGGCGGTGGCAATAGCCCTTCTCGGTGACGGTCATGGTGACCACGTCGATGTCCGGCGAGGCAAGGACCTCGAGGGCCGCCCGCGAATCCGCTCGGCTGTCGACCACCGAGACAATGCTGCCGATCACCCGCGCCTCGACCTTGTCGTCTTCCCTCATCAGCCGAGTGTAAAGGCCGTCCTGGGGCCCGAGCGCCGCCTCGATTGCTGGCGGGCGGACATTGATGCCGACGACGCCCCAGCGGTCGAAGGACGCGGTGAGCAGGTCGTCCGTGAACTCCGCCTGATGGCTGCGATGAAAGGCGCCGACGCCGAGATGCGCCATGCCGGGCTTCAGCGCCGCGCGGTCGTAGCGTGGACGCGCGACCGTCGTTGGCAGTTCGGGCAGCAGCGCAGCCGAGAGCCGGGGAAGTGGGGCTGAATTGCTCAATTCCTGGACCCTACGACCCACTGCTCCTGATCGACCAGAGCGCCCGTCATTGGTCCGGAAGCGTCGCTCAGCAGGAATACCGCCAGATTGGCTACGTCCTGCGCAGAGAGCAGGCGGCCGAAAGGCTGGGATGCGGAGGCGGCTTCGAGCCAGCCCTCGCCCAGGCCAAGCGTGGCGGCCTGCATCACGCGCTCGGCCGGCGTGTCGGCCCAGCCCACATTGATGCCGTTGACGCGGATGCGGTCGAAGCGGTGTGCATTGGCGATATTGCGCGTCAGCACCGCCAGCGCGGCCTTCGCTCCCGAATAGACGGCGAGCTCCGGCGTGCCGCAATGCGCGTTCATGGAAAGGATGTTGACGATAGAGCCGCCGGTGCCTTGCTTGCGCATGGCGCGGACCGCGGCCTGCATCAGGAAGAACGGCGCGCGGGCGTTGACGTCGAAGAGTTTCGTCCAGATGTCGAGATCCGCGTCGAGCAGCGATGCACGGTCGGTGAGGGCGGCCGCGTTGACGAGGCAGTCGATCCGCCCGAAACGGTCCGTGCAGGCCTTGATGATCCGGGCGGGCGCATTGGCCTCGGCGAGTTCGGCCGCCACGAAATCCGCCGGGCATCCCAATGCCGAGATCTCCTCGACGGCCTGCCTGCCGCGCTCTTCGTTGCGACCCGAAATGCAGATGCCGGAGGCTCCCGATGCCGCCAGCGTTTCCGCAATGGCCAGCCCGATGCCCTGGGTCGCCCCTGTAACGAGCGCGACCTTGCCGTCGACACGTGCCCCCACCGCCCCCTCCCCGGAACGAATTTTCTATTTTTCAATCTATGGAATTCGATCGAAGTTCGTCAACTGCCGATTTCCTTCCGCCGGCGCACAGCGACGCCGTGCACGAGCGCGATACCGACCGCGAGAGAGGCGGCGAGCGAGCGGAAACCGGCAAAATCGGATTCCACCACTTCGACCCAGCGGTCGGACAGCGGCACGAGCGGGCTGAACGCGGAGTCCGTGATGGTCAAGACGCGCGCGTTACGCTCCCGCGCCACGGCGACGAGATCCGGCGTGATCGAGTTGTACGGGCTGAAGCTGACGGCCAGCACCACATCGCCCGGCCCCGTGCATGCCACCTGGTCGAGCGCGGTCGAGCCGACGTTGTCGACCAAAACGTTCCGCATGCCCTGCTGCGAGAGCGTCAGCGACAGGTAGGAGGTGACGGGAAAGGCGCGCTTGCTGCCGATCACGTAGATCATGTCGGCGCCGGCGAGCAGCTCGATCATAGCGTCGAAGGCTTCGACGTCGAACCGGCTTTCGATCCGCCCCAGCGATGCTTGTGACGCAGAGACCATGCCGCGCAGAAAATGCAGGTCGGCACCGGTCGCGCCGGGCTCGTCGGCTGCGCCCTCGATGGCTCGGCCTTCCGGCAATGACGCCTTCACATGCTCCTTGAAGAGGCTCTGGAAATCGGAGAAACCGGAAAACCCGAAGATCTGCGCGAAGCGCACCAGGGTCGATGGCTGGACGCCGACTTTTTCCGCCACCTGGCTGATCGTGCCCAGGGCCACGTCGCCCGGATGCTGCCAGAGGAAGATCGCCACCTGCCGCAAACGCTTGGGAAGATTGACCGTGCCGGACGACAGCACCGCCCGCAATTCCTCGTACGTGCCGGGCTTCGTATAGCCGAGGCTTGAGCACGTGTCGTTCCGGCGCGGCGCCTCGGCGCCAGCAGGCTTCCTCTTTCGTCCGTGTTGCTGTGCCATGGGATGAGGCCGTGTAGGGGACCGGATCGGATCAGGGCACCAGCGGCACGGTCCGCTTCTCTCGCGAGGAGAGTATGGCGCTGTCGATGATGCGTTGGCCGATGAGGCAGAGCTTTGGATCGAGCGGACCGGTCACGGGCTGACCGTCCTCGATGCGGGCCAGCATGTACTCGATCACGGCGCGGCGGCCGGGCGGCAGCTTGTCCACCGGCACCTGCACATACCGGGTGTCTTTGCGCGTCTGCAGCGTGACGAAGTCGTCGTAGTCGTAGCTGGAGATGTTGCCGTCCGTGCCGACAAGGATGAAGCCGCATTTCGGCTGCGGCTGCTGCGTCCACGGATCGGTGAGCGTGCCCCAGCGGGTCTCGAACTTGGAAAGGCCGCGGGCATAGCGGGCGACCGTGATCGAGTGCTGGTCGACCTCGATGCCGGGCGTCTCGTCGACGGTGCTCGTCACCTCGAGCGGCGCCTGGCCGTCATAGAACCAGGTACCGAGCGTGGTCCCGTAGCCGAGATAATCGAGCAGGCTGCCGCCTCCGCTTGCATGTCGGTACCACCAGGAATCAGGCTTCTGCCGTTCGACCTCTTCCGGCGAGACCTCGACCTTGTCGGCGAGATGGAACAGTGGCCCGCGGTTGCCGTCGTAGAAATGCACCTCGATAAGGTCGCCGATCGCGCCCTCGTCGATAAGGCGCTTGGCGGTGTTGTGCGACGGGCACCAGGCGAGCGGCCAGTTGATCGCGAGGTGCTTTCCCGTGCCTTCCATCGCCTTGATGATCCGCCGTGCGTCGGCGACCGATGCCGCGAACGGTTTTTCGATCATCACATGCAGCCCGTGCGGCGCCAGCTTCTCGACCGTGTTGGCGTGTTCGGCCGTCGCCGAGCAGACGATGGCGAGATCGGCTCTGGTCTTGGCAAGGCATTCATCGAGATTGGTGAAGACGCGGTCCTCGGAAATGCCGAAATTGACGATCGCGCCTTCCATCCTCGACCGGTCCGGATCGTAGATGCCGGCGATCTCGGCGTCCGGATGCTCCGCAACCTGACGCAGCAGGTCGCCCATGTGCATGTGGTCGAAGCTGATGCCCAGCACGCCGTATTTGGCCACGCGAACTCTCCCTCGTCGTTCGTTTCGCGCAGGGTAGCTTGGCATTCCAGTTTCACAATGCAAAAAATGGAAAAATGCTTCGACCTTCCCGCTGAGCATGGCAGAGGCGGGGCCTCAATCGAGCCCGGAGGAACGACATGGTTTATGCAACCTCAGACGGCAAGGCAGCCGAGCGCCTGCGGGTCGGCATGGTGGGCGGCGGGCGAAACGCCTTCATCGGCGCGGTGCACCGCTTCGCCATGCGCCTTGACGACGGCATCGCGCTCGTCGCCGGCGCGCTGTCCGCGGATCCGCAGAATGCCGCCGTCTCTGCGGCCGAACTCGGCATTGCGCCCGACCGCGCCTATGCCGACTATCGCGAGATGGCGTGCGCCGAGGCGGTACGGCCGGACGGCATCGAGGCCGTCGTGATCGTCACGCCCAATCACCTGCATGCGCCGATCGCGACGGCATTCCTGGAGGCCGGAATCGACGTCATCTGCGACAAGCCGCTGTCGACCACCGTGGCCGATGCCGAGGCGCTGGTTGCGCTGGCGCGGGCCAAGCAGCGCAAGTTCCTCGTCACCCTGAACAACACCGGCTACGCGATGGTCCGCCAGGCTCGCGAGATGGTGGAGGCGGGCGAGCTGGGACGCCTCGTTGCGCTGCACGGCGCCTATATCCAGGATTGGCTGACCCGGCCGATCGATGCCGATGGGCAGAAGCAGGCCGAGTGGCGCACCGACCCGGCGCGTGCGGGGCAGTCCGCGGTGCTCGCCGACATCGGTGTCCATGCCTTCAATCTCGCCTCCTTCGTCTCGGGCCTGGAGGCAGAGGAAGTCGCAGCCGATCTCTTCACCGCCGTGCCTGGCCGGCGCCTCGACGACAACGCCCATGTGATGGTGCGCTGGTCGGGCGGCGTGCGGGGTACGATCCTCGCCAGCCAGACCTCGCCCGGACACTACAACGACCTGTCGGTGCGCATCTATGGCGACAAGGCGGGGTTGGAGTGGCGCGGCACGCGACCAGAGGAGTTGCGCTTCACCCGCTATGGCGAGCCGACCCAGACGATCGTGCGAGGCGGCGCTGGCACGACGGCGGCCGCCCAGGCCGTGTCGCGTATGCCTGCGGCCCATCCGGAAGGCTATATCGAAGGCTTCGGCAATTTTTATCGCGACGCGGCGGACATCATCCGCGCGCACCGCTCCGGGCTTACGATCGACCCGGCCCGCGAGCGGCTCGTCCCCGGGGTCGTCGACGGCGCGCGCGGCGTCAAGTTCGTGGCCGCAGCGGTCGACTCGAACGCCGCGGGAGGTGCCTGGACGCCAGCGCGCTTCGGCTGAGCGGTGCCGTCTACCAGCGGGCACCGATCGTGTCTCGCCTGGAAGTGAGTTCCTCCGTACGCCGAATGACGGGAAGGAAGCTCTTCGCCGACATCGTCGGGGAAAAGGATCTCTCCGTTCAGGTGGGTGGGCCGTGGTTTCCGTCGCCGTTGGACATGGGGCGTCGTACCCGGCGCGCAAGCCTATACCGTTAGCCGCTCCCGCTCCCGATGACCGCGTGACGGTCGCCGACTCATCCCGAATTGAATGACAGCTTCGCCGTGGCGATTGGTCCTGTCGCTCTCCGGCTTGGCTAAAGCCTCCTTTTTGCTGTACCAACAGGGTTCATTCTCGAGAGGTGGGCCTTGCGATACGAAAAACCCGAAAGCACGGCAGAAGCCGTACGCTTGCTGGCGAATGAGGCGGGCCTAGCCCGCGTGCTTGCCGGCGGCACCGACCTTCTTGTGCAGATGAAGTCCGGCATGGTCGAACCGGATCTCGTCGTCGACATCAAGCAGATTGCAGGCATGCGGACGGTGACGCCCGAGGCGGGCGGGTTCCGCATCGGAGCAGCGGTTTCCGGCGCGGAACTCGGCGAGAACGCTGAAGTCGTCGCTCAGTGGCCCGGCGTCGTCGAAGGCTTCAACCTGATCGGCTCGACCCAGGTGCAGGGTCGCTGCACGATGGCGGGCAATCTCTGCAACGCCTCGCCGGCCGGTGACGCCGTGCCGAGCCTGGTCGCCGCCAATGCAACGGCGCGCGTGGCCGGCCCGAACGGCGAGCGCGACGTAACGATCGAGCAGATTCCTGTCGGTCCCGGCCGCATCTCGCTTGCCAAGGGCGAGTTCATCACCTCGATTTTCCTGCCGGCGCGTCCCGCCCGCTCCTCCGATGCCTATCTGCGTTTCATTCCGCGCACCGAGATGGACATCGCCGTCGCTTCGGCGGCGGTCAACCTGACGCTCGGCGAGGACGGCACCGTGACGGCTGCGCGCGTGGCCGTGGGCGCCGTGGCGCCGACCGTGCGGCTGGTCGAGCCGGCAGCTCAGGCGCTCATCGGCACCAAGCTGGACGAGGATGCGCTTGCCGCACTGGCTGCCGCCTGCTCGGCCGCCGCCAACCCCATCAACGACAAGCGTGGCACGATCGAGTACCGCACCCATGTGGTGGGCGTGCTCGCCAAGCGCGCCGCCCTGATCGCCTACGAACGCGCCGGAGGCCGCAAATGAAATCCATCCATGTCGCTGCAACCATCAACGGCGATCCGGCCGAATTCGTGTGCGAGCCGCAGGAGACGCTGCTCGACGTCCTGCGCAACCGGCTCGGCCTGACGGGCGTCAAGGAAGGCTGCGGGACGGGCGACTGCGGCGCCTGCAGTGTGACGGTCAATGGCCGGCTGGTCTGCTCCTGCCTTGTGCTGGGGGGCGAGGTGCAGGGGGCGGAGATCGGCACCATCGAGGGCATGGCCGATGCCGACCGGCTGCACCCGCTGCAGCAGAGCTTCATCGACAATGCCGCGCTGCAATGCGGGGTCTGCACGCCCGGCATCCTGGTGGCCGCCGAGGCTCTCCTGAAGAAGAACCCCGATCCGACGGAGACCGAGATCCGCTACTGGCTCGCGGGCAATCTTTGCCGCTGCACCGGTTATGACAAGATTGTCCAGGCGGTACAGGATGCCGCCCAGCAGATGAGAGGCGCCTGAGATGAATATGCGAGTGAAAGGCGAGCGCGCATTCAAGGTCGTCGGTACCCGGCCGCCTCGGCCGGATGGCGTGGACAAGGTGATCGGCCGCGCCCTCTATGGCGCCGACGTGAGCGCGCCCGGCATGCTTACCGGCCACATCCTGCGCAGCCCGCATGCCCATGCCGAGATCGTTTCGATCGATACTTCGGCGGCCGAGGCGCTGCCCGGCGTCAAGGCGGTGATCACGTCCGGCGACTTCGGGGTGCCGGAGGATTCGGCACTGCGCGACGTCCAGGACCACTGCATGGCGCGCGGCAAGGTGCTCTATGACGGGCATGCCGTCGCCGCCGTCGCCGCCACCTCGCCGGCGGTCGCCAAGGCCGCGCTCAAGCTGATCAAGGTTGAATATCGCAAGCTGCCGCACGTCACGGATGTCGACGAGGCGATGAAGCCGGACGCACCAGTCGTCCAGTCGGGCCTCGTGCATGAGACCGTGGCGCCGGGCTTCTCGGAGAACGTGACCAGCTACTGCGAGTTCGGCCACGGCGATCTCGAAGCCGGTTTCGCCAAGGCCGACCGCATCATCGAGCGCAGCTTCACGACGGCCGCGACGCACCAGGGCTACATCGAGCCGCATGCCTGCCTGGCCTCGATGAATGCCGACGGCAAGGCCGATCTCTGGTGCTGCACGCAGGGGCACTACCATGTCCGTGCGGTCTGTTCGGCCATACTCGGCATGGAGGCGAGCCAGCTCAAGGTCACCGCATCCGAGATCGGCGGCGGTTTCGGCGGCAAGACGACCGTGTTCATCGAGCCGGTGGCGCTGGCGCTGTCGCGAAAGTCCGGCCGGCCGGTGAAGATGGTCATGAGCCGCGACGAGGTGTTCCGCGCCACGGGTCCGACGGTGGCGACCTCGACCGACGTGAAGATTGGCATGACCAAGGATGGTCGCATCACCGCCGCCGAGGCGAGGCTCCGTTATTCCGGCGGGGCCTTCCCTTGTGGCACGGTCGAGATGGGCGCCCAGGCTGCCTTTGCACCCTACGACCTGGACGCGGTGCGCACGTATGGTTGGAACGTGCTGACCAACCGTCCCAAGGAGGCGTCATACCGCGCGCCGGGCGCGCCGCAGGCGATCTATGCCGTCGAGAGCGTTGTCGACGAACTGTGCCTCGAACTCGGGCTCGACCCGCTCGACGTTCGGGTGAAGAACGCCGCGCAGAAGGGCACTCTGTCCTCCTATGGCCCGACTTTCGACGATATCGGCCTAATGGCTACCCTCGAGGCGGCCAAGGCGCATCCGCATTGGTCGGCACCGCTCGGGCCGAACCAGGGGCGCGGCTTCTCGGCCGGTTTCTGGTTCAACTTCGGCGGCAACACCTGCGTGACGCTCAACATCAATACCGATGGCACGGTCAGCGTCACCGAAGGCAATCCGGACATTGGCGGTTCGCGCGCCTCGATCAGCCAGATGGCCGCTGAGGAACTCGGCGTGCCCTATGAGAAGGTGCGCACCGTGATCGGCGACACCACTTCGATCGGCCACAGCGACATTACGGACGGCAGCCGCGTGACCTTCGCCGTCGGCCTTGCCACCATCAAGGCGGCTCGGGACGCCATCCAGAAGATGTGCTCGCGCGTCGCCCAGATCTGGGGCATCGACGAGGAGGCGGTGGTCTGGGAGGACGGCTACGTCAAGCCGGCCAGCCCGAATGCCGGCGACTTCAAGCCGATGAGCATTGAGGAGATCGCCGCGATCTCGTTCCAGACGGGCGGCCCGATTGCCGGCCACCACGAGGTCAACGCCGAAGGTGCCGGCGTCAGCTTCGGCGTGCACATCGCCGACGTCGAAGTCGACCCGGAAACCGGCGCCACCAAGGTGCTGCGCTACACGGTGTTCCAGGACGCCGGCAAGGCCGTGCATCCCGACTATGTTGAGGGCCAGATGCAGGGTGGGGCGGCGCAAGGCATCGGCTGGGCGCTCAACGAGGAGTACATCTACGGCGAGGACGGCCGGCTGCAGAACCCGGGCTTCCTCGACTACCGCGTGCCGGTTGCCTCGGACCTGCCGCGCATCGAGCCGGTGATCCTGGAGATTCCGAACCCGGGCCACCCCTATGGTGTGCGTGGCGTCGGCGAGACCTCGATCGTGCCGCCGCTCGCGGCCCTCTCCAATGCGGTCTCGCGGGCACTCGGCGTGCGCATGACGCGGCTACCCATGTCTCCGCCGACCATCTTGAAGGCGGTCTCGGCTGCCGGGGTATGAGCCAGTGGTGAAGGTCAAGATTTGGGGCTCCTTGCGCCGCTTCACGGACGGACGCGGGGAACTCGAGGTCGAGGCTAAGAACTTCAAGCAGGTGCTCGACGGGCTTGCCGAGCAATATCCGGGCTTGAAACCGCAGATCGAGCGCGGGGTCTCCCTCGCGCTCGATGGCCGGATCTACCGAGAGTCCTGGTTCGCCGAGGTCAGGCCCGACAGCGAGGTGGTCCTCATGCCCTATATGACGGGCGGCTAGGCAGGTTCGGCGCCGCCAGCGAATGCAGTTTACCATGCGACATCTTGAACCCGGGGACGGGATGTCGCCTTCCGACCAATACGGCTATCAAATGCGCGGCGCATGGCGCGCCCGGCCCAGAGCTTGCGTGCCACGGCCGATGTAGCTGAAGCGAAACGCCAGTTTCAGAGGACGTGAAATTGATTTCATCGAATAGCTTTTCAGCCGGCGCGCCGTTCACTGCGTCGAGCGTGGTTGCGACTGCGGGGTTCGGCGCATGAACGCTCCCTTCATCGACCACAGGCTGATGGACGGCAGGGCAGTGCAGGCGCGGATCCTTGCGGACGTGCGTGCTCAGGTCGAGGCTGCTGCTCGTCCCCTCGGAAAACTCATTTCGATCAGCATTGGCGAATCGCCCGGCGTTGCCGCCTATGTCCGCAACCAGGAGCGTGGTGCGGCGAAGGCCGGAATTCCGTTCGAGCAGCAGCTCTGGCCGCACGACCTCACCCAGGAGGAATGCAAGCGGCGGATCGTGGCGCTGAACGACAGCTCGGATGTACTGGGTATTATCCTGCAGCGGCCGGTTCCGGCGCACATCAACGTCCGCTCGCTGCAGTCGGCGATCCATCCGCTGAAGGACGTCGAGGGCATGAACCCGGCCTCGATCGGCAACATCGTCTACAGCGACATCGCGCTCGCGCCCTGCACCGCAGCGGCGTCGGTCGAACTCATCCGCGAGACGGGCCTCCAACTGAAGGGCCTCGAGGTGGTGATGATCGGCCACTCGGAGATCGTCGGTAAGCCCGCGGCGTTCATGCTCATGGCCGAGGGAGCGACGGTCACCGTCTGCCACCACATGACGCGCTCGGTGGCGATGCACTCGCGCCGGGCTGACGTCGTGGTCGTCGCCGTCGGCAAGCCCCGCCTCATCGGGCCGGAGATGATCAAGCCCGGCGCCGCCGTCATCGACATCGGTATCAACCAGATCACCGAACCGGACGGCACGGTCCGCATCGTCGGCGATGTCGACACCGACAAGGTGCTGGAGGTCGCGGGCTGGATCACGCCCGTCCCCGGCGGAGTGGGCCCTGTGACGGTGGCGATGCTGATGCGCAACTCGATAGTGGCCTATCAGCGTCAGTTGGCGGCGGGCTGGCTGGGCTAAGGCGAGCCCCCTAAGTCTAAATGACGCTTGCCGCGGCACATGGGGCGGGCTATTCTTCGGATTAAACATTTTTTCCGGATGTGCAATCCGAGGCTCTGGAAGTGACGATGCTGAATACGCCGTACCCTTCGGTCGTACCCGGTCCGCCGCAGCCGAGCCGAATCCTTCTCCCGCGCAGCTTGGCGCTGCCGCCGGGCACCGAGCGTTACGTCGTGGAGGGCGCCGGCGCCATTCTAATCGCGGTTGCGGCGGGTGATCACATCACGGTCACCAATGACGAGGGCGGTCAGGCCTGTGAGGTCGTTGCCGCCGATGCTGCCGGGCGGATCGATGCTAGCGTCCTGGGGCTTTCCGCCAACTCCGATGCCTCGGGACTTAAGGCGCTGCTGACCAACTCCGACGGCAGCCTTCAGAGGCTGCGCAAGGGCTTGGAGCGCCACGGCATCGACCTAGCTACCGCGGGTGCGATGCGGTTCTTCGGGGAGACCACCCCGGCCAGGACCGAGGTGGAGTTCACCGCGCAGCGCGATGGAGCGGTGGTCATCGCCGCGCCGGGCGAGGACATGGCTCCCGACGGGCAGGACACCGCCACGCCGCTGACGGTGATGGTGCGGCGCAACTCTGTCCGGCGGCCGCAGGGCGGGCGCGAACTGCCCGATCCCCTGGCAGACCCGGTGCTCGATCTGCGCGTGCATTCCGCCACGGCCGAAGGTTACTTTGTCAAGGCGGGCGACTACATCCAGATCCTCGACGTGGACGGTCGGCAATGCACCGACTTCCAGTGCTTCTCGGCCCGCAAGCTCGACAAAGGCCTGGAACATGCGTTGGACGTGACCGCGACGCGCAGCGCGATGGGTCACGCCTATCCGATGCCGGGCCTGCATTCCAAATATTTCGACCAGGATTTCGTGCCGCTGGTCGAGGTCGTGCAGGACACCTGCGGGCGGCATGATGCCTTTTCGCTCGCATGCTATGCCAAGTACTACGACGACATCGGCTACCCCGGCCACATCAACTGCACCGACAATTTCAACGGGGCGCTGGAGCAATTCGGCGTAAAGCCGCGCGGCGGCTGGATGGCGGCCAACTTCTTCTTCAACACCGGGGTCGACGCGCATGGCGTCATGTACTCCGACGAGCCCTGGTCGCGTCCAGGGGATTATGTGCTTCTGCGGGCATTGACCGATCTGGTCTGCGTAAGCTCCGCCTGTCCCGACGACACCAGCCCTGCCAACGGCTGGAACCCGACCGACATCCATGTGCGCACCTATTCTGGGGCGCATAAGTTCCAGCGCGCGGTGGCCATCCGCGCCACCCCAGATTCAGAGCCGAAGATGACCAAGGAAACCGGATTCCACGAGCGCCTGTCGAAGCTGACCCGCAACTTCGTGGAGTACCGCGGCTACTGGCTGGCCAACAGCTTCGCCGAGGCCGGACCGATCGAGGAATATTGGGCCTGCCGGCAGAAGTCGGTACTGCTCGACCTCTCGGCTTTGCGCAAGTTCGAGGTGACGGGACCGGACGCGGAAGCGCTGATGCAATACACGCTGACCCGCGACGTGAAGAAGCTGGCGGTCGGCCAGGTCGTCTATTCGGCCATGTGCTATCCGCATGGCGGCATGATCGACGACGGCACGCTGTTCCGCCTCGGCCGAGACAATTTCCGCTGGATCGGCGGCGACGACTATTCCGGCGAGTGGCTGCGCGAACAGGCGGAGAAGCTCGGCTTGAACGTTCTGGTGCGCAACTCCACGGACCAGTTGCACAACATCGCGGTCCAGGGCCCCGAGAGCCGCGAACTGTTGAAGAAGGTGATCTGGACACCTCCCCATCAACCCTCGATGGAGGAACTCGGCTGGTTCCGCTTCACGATAGGCCGCATCGGTGACGCTACCGGCGTGCCGGTCGTGGTTTCTCGGACCGGCTATACGGGCGAACTCGGCTATGAGGTCTGGTGCCATCCCAAACACGCGGGCGAGGTCTTCGATGCGATCTGGGCCGAGGGGCCCGCGCATGGGCTGACGCCGATGGGCCTGCAGGCGCTCGACATGGTGCGGATCGAGGCAGGCCTGATCTTCGCCGGCTACGACTTCTCCGACCAGACCGATCCGTTCGAGGCCGGCATCGGTTTCACTGTGCCGCTCAAGACCAAGGCCGACGACTTCATCGGCCGCGACGCGCTGATCCGGCGCAAGGAGCATCCGTCGCGCAAGATGGTCGGGCTCGACATCGACAGCGCCGTCGAGGTCGGGCACGGCAACTGCATCCATATCGGGCGCGCGCAGGTGGGCGAAGTCACCTCGTCCACGCGCTCGCCGATCCTGGGCAAGAACATCGCGCTCGCTCGGATCGACGTAGCCCATGCGGAAGTCGGAACCGAGGTGGAAGTCGGCAAGCTCGATGGCCACCAGAAGCGCTTACCGGCCCGGGTGGTACCGTTTGCGCACTATGATCCCAAGAAAACCCGACCTCAGTCCTAGGAGCGAGATGAACCTGCGCAGCACACTGGATGAACTCGGAGGCGAGGACGCCCTGCGTGCACTGGTCGAGCGCTTCTACGACCTCATCGAAACCGATCCGCGCGGCGAAAAGCTGAAGCTCCTACATCTTCGCGGGCACGGGATCGCCCATTCCCGCACGGAACAGTTCGACTTCCTCTCGGGCTTCCTGGGCGGTCCGAGATATTATGCCGAGCGGCACGGTCACATGGACATCCGCCAGATCCACGCGCATGTCCCGATCTCGCAGGAGGTCGCCGAGACCTGGCTGGAACTGATGGATCAGGCGCTCACTGATCTGGGGCATGAGGGCGCCCATGTGGATCGCATGCGGCAGACCTTCCGCAGGATCGCACTGATGCTGATCAACGACCTGGGCGACTGGGGCATGCGGCGCGGCCAGTGACGGGGCTCCAGGCGCTCTTGACGATCTTGCCGCCGCGATGGCCTCTCCCCGAAAGACGGACTGCAACCGCATGAAGAAAGGGCGCCGCGGTGGTCCGGCGCCCGCAGAAGCTCGTCCGAACCCTCCGCGCTCAGTTGCGCAGGTAGCTGTCCATGGTGTCGTCGAGCGCGTCCTTCCACGGCGTGTGGTGCGCCGGGGCCATGGTGCCGGTGATCACCGACCGGTAGCTGTTGTCGCGGAACTTCATGATGTCCTTCACCTTGTGCTTCTTCCACTGGAAGAACGCCTCGTTGGCGCCGT
>NZ_JABVCF010000011.1:197641-250294 GCF_014595955.1 Pseudaminobacter soli (ex Zhang et al. 2022) | reverse complement strand
TCCATCACATGCAAGCCGGTGCTGTAGAGATTGGCGGTTCCGGGATGGCGGATCTCCGGCTTTCCCCAGCACGGCCAGGGCAGGCCGTAATAGTCGCCGCCGACCTCCGGATCGTCCTTCGGCGCGCGCAACGTCACAAGGTCGAACTTCGCCTGGTTTTTCATGTGCGCCTTGAGCCGCTCGGGCGACTGTCCGCAATAGCCGGTCGACCAGCTTCCGCGGTTCATCTCGCGCAGCACGTCCTCGGGCACCGGGCGGTCGCCTTCGACCGCGATCCTCTTGAACATTTGGTCGGCGAGGCCGAGCTTCTTCGACAGGAGATAGATGACCTGATAGTCGTCCTTCTGCTCGAAGCTCGGCTTGACGATCTGTTCGCCCCACTGGAGCGAGCGGTTGGAGGCGACGCGGGAACCCGACGTTTCGAACTGCGTGCAGACCGGCAACAGCCAGGTCTTGTCCTTGCGTCCCGCCTTGACCGCGAGCGAGGCCCAAGTGGTCGGATGGGGATCGGCGACGACAAGCAGTTCGAGCGCCGCCAGGCCTTTCATGGACTCTGGTATGCGGGTGATGCTGTTGCTGGCGTGGCCCTGCACGAACATCGCCTTCATGGTATCGCGCTGCTGGACGTCTTCCTTCGGCAGCAAGACCGAGTCGAACCACCGGGTCAGCGGAATGCCAGGGGCCTCCATGATGTCCTTGGAGTCGAACCGAGCGAGAAGGTCCTCATAGGGTATCCCCCAGACTCGCGCCCAGTGCTTCCACGCGCCCTCCGTCAGCCCGTAGTAGAAGGGCAGCGTCGTCACATCGAGGCCGATGTCGGTCGCGCCCTGAACGTTGTCATGGCCGCGGAAGATGTTGGCGCCGGTGCCCGGCTTGCCGATATTGCCGGTGGCGAGGCACAGGATGCAGTCCGCGCGCACATTCGCCGTTCCGACCGTATGCTGGGTCTGTCCCATGCACCAGATCATGGTCGACGGCTTCTGGGTGGCGAACATTTGAGCGATGCGTTTCATCTGCTCGCCGGGCACGCCGGTGATGCGCTCCACCTCCTCGGGGGGGTACTTGGCCACCACCTTGCGGACCTCGTCCATCCCGTAGACGCGCTGCGCGATGAACTCCTTGTCTTCCCAGCCATTCTCGAAGATGTGCCAGAGCAGGCCCCAAGCCACCGCAATGTCGGTGCCGGAGCGGATGCGCGCGAACTCGGTGGCGTGGGCGGCCGTGCGGGTGAACCGCGGGTCCATGACGATGAAGTTGCCGTTGTTGAGTTCCTTCCCTTCCAGCAGATGCTGCATGGCGATCGGATGCGCTTCGGCCGGATTGCCGCCCAGGATGACAATCGTCTTGGAATTGCGGATGTCGTTGAACGAATTGGTCATCGCGCCGTAGCCCCAGGTGTTGGCCACGCCAGAGACAGTTGTCGAATGGCAGATCCGCGCCTGGTGGTCCTGGTTGTTGGTTCCCCACAGCGCAGCAAATTTGCGGAAGAGATAGGCTCCCTCGTTGGAGAATTTCGCCGATCCCATCCAGTAGGTGGCATCGGGGCCGGACGTTTCCCGGATCTCCAGTAGCTTGTCGCCGATCCCGTTGATCGCCTCGTCCCAGGAGACGCGCTTCCACTGCCCGTCAACCAGCTTCATGGGGTACTTCAGGCCGCGGTCGGTGTGCACCAGTTCGCGCACGCTCGCGCCCTTGGCGCAATGAGAGCCGCGGTTGATGGGGCTGTCCCATGAGGGCTCCTGTCCGGTCCACACGCCGTTCTGGACCGCCGCGGTGACCGTACAGCCGACCGCGCAATGCGTGCAGATGCTCTTCTTCAGCTCGATCGGCACTCCCGGCTGCGGCGGGCTGAAGGCCGCGGCCTTCTTGACCGTGCCGAGCTGGAGCGAGCCGACGGCGGTCAACCCGCCGACGACGAGGCCGGAGCGCTGCAGGAAGGTTCGACGATCCATGAGAGCCGGCGCGGCGCTCCCCGTCAGACCTTGAAGTTTCGTGCGGCTCGCTTGGCCGTTTTTCCGCTTCGTCAACATGGCGGCCTCACTTCTCTAACGTCTCGTAACCGTTCAAACCGTAGAAGGCCTGACGTGGTCGGTATCCACGGTAGCCGCATTGGCGGAAGCGCAGGCCCCAGCCTGCCCAAGGGCGACGTGAACCAGACGGTGCGGACTCTCCGTACCTTGCAGGCCAGAAAGCCGCGTCAGGAAATCGGCATTGGTTGCGCGCAGGAGAATCGAGGCGAGGAGAGCGTATTGGTCGGAACGTGCGCTATCGAAGCCAGAGATTGTGGCGGCGCTCGCGGGGCTGGCGGGAACTCCGTCCGACGTTCCGATCGTCTGGCCAAAGTCCGGGTTCATTTCTGACCTCGACCGCGCCCTAAATATTGGACGGGCCAATAACTAGGGGCGACTTCCTCGACGGCAATGCCACAGTCGGTGGAACCGCTCGCTTTCAAGCCGCCTGATGAGCATGGTCTTTGTCGTCACATCCGTCTGGATTCACCCCTGTTGAAATTGTTCAGGTTTTTCCGGCGGTCGCCAATCGGTATTGGAGATGTCGCCACGTCCGATTGGATTTCGATAGGCCATCGCCAACTCAATTTGGACTCAAGCCGTTCTCTCCAGCCAAAGCGCACACGCAGGTTGCGCCGACCCCCGAATTCGTCGACGCTCAATCAGGTCACGCGCTGAGGGCGGCAATGGCAACGCGGCCTCCCCGGCTTTGCTGATGGGATGAGTTCACATTTCTCACGCAGGACAGTCGTCGATGTTGGACAGGAAGAAACCGTTCTTTACCGAGAGCTACGTTAATGGAAGTGCGGTCTTCCGGGATTTCTACTCGACCTACGAGAAGGCGTATGAGGCTGCGCAGGATGAATTGAAGGATGCCAGTGTCAGCCTAGCCGAGATCGGCACACGTGATTTCAGTGCTGCTGGGGAATACGAGGGAACCACCTTGCTATGGCTCGAGGCAGTGTGGCGCGACCCATGGAAGGCCGAGAGTGTGCTCGAAGGCGAGGTAGGGGTGATCCGGGGAACAGAAATCGACAGTGTCATAGCTCGATCCCCTGTCGACGTTGAATACGATTTGCAAGGCATGTGCCGTTTCGTTGAGCGATTAAGTCCTCCCTTGGGTGTGCTTACTCTCGTGCGGCGTTGGAGCCGGTCGCGTGCCTTTTGAAGGCGGTATCCCAGGATCAGTTCCAAGCTTGGGAGGCGCGCGCGCTTTGCGCCGCACCTGAGGACATCCCAGAATGCTATGACGGGGCTACTCCAACACTCGTTAAGTCCGTCGTAAGGTTGGACAGCAAGATTGTCATTCGTTTGATCCCGGACGGGAGCGGAGAGACGGGTGATCGGAAGTGATAAAATCCCATCCTACTCGCGCGACGGCAACCGACTTGCGAGGCCAGAAATACTAACGACGGTTCAAGAGGATGTTTCGATGATCTCTGTCGCCACATCCTCTTGGACTCAGACCCGCTGAAATCATTGCACTTTTGCAACGTATCGCCATCCGCCTCTGGCGGCACGCCAGATCAGATTGGCTTCTCGGGGTCCGTCGCCAGCGAGGCGCCGCGAACCGTCGCCAGCGGAACCCGCCGGATAGGTGCCGCCATCCTGTGAACGATCAGGCTATTCGGTAGCCTTTGTGCCGCTCGATTCCAGGTGTTTTCGAATCACCTTCGAACCTGGCACCGCTCGCATCAGGATGTCCAACTGATCGGTATCCATGCTCCGCAAAGCATCGCTATCCCGCTCCAGGATGCCCTTACCGCCCAGCTGGCCGATGGCCCGAGCGACTGGCAACAGGGACTCCTTGGGGAGGTTCGGCAGGGTGGGCACAAGCGCGCCGGCCAGCGAGCTCTTCTGGTCGCTGTCTGTCGCCAGCACGAGGATGTCCTCCATTCCATTGACGAGGATCGCTAGCGGCTTTGCTTCTCCGGTTCTTGAGAGAATGATCGGAGCCACCTCGAGAAAGAACGTCAGGCCCAGTTCCCGTCGCCTGGACATCGCGTAGCTGAGAACGCGCTCCCTCTGTTCCTCATTGAGGGTATCGTCCTGAAGCAATGTCGCGAGCACTGCCCCCTCGCCGCTGCCAAGCGACGAGAGCCACATTGTCAACGCTCCATCTGGCAGGCTGTTGATTTCCTTCGGGGGAGCCACGAGAAGCTCGCGGGCAATGGCTAGTTGGCGCTGTTCATCGGCCTCTCTCGATATCGCGTCGATGATCGTCTGAATATCCTCCCGATCAGGATCGTTCGGCTGCTTGCCCGTCAGGAGATTTTTTATATCCGTGACCGCCATAAAGGGCGCGATCTGACTCATCGATTGGGCCACTGCTCCGGGCGAATACCGCCACAAAATGGTGGCGGCATCTGAGACTCCTGGCCGGATGTTCTCTGCGACGAGGTCACGCGAGACCATGTCCACAATTGAATTGAAAACGACTCCAGACCCTGAGTTCGCCGGGTTTTCCTTGATGAACTGGATCGCACGAGAGGCAATGGCATCGGCGTCATACGGTCCCGTCTGCTCGTCCTGTTCCGGCCAATGGCCAGCCATTTCGCGATGTAGGACTGGATAGGCCTCGGGGGCACCTGCCGCTTGCTCGAAGAGAGGCTTCAGAACGTTGGCAATCTGTCCCTTGGGGGCGATTCTCAAGAGCTTTCTGGCCGCGGGAAAGAATTCGGATAGGTAGTCAGCTTGAGTCGACATTGCGAGAATGCGGGCGCGAGATGTCTTCGTATGAGTAGAAAGCGGGTTCGATGACCAGCCACCCATTGCAGCGGTCGCATCGATGAATTTGCGATACTTCTCGGCAGTATCCGTCTCGATCTTGTCCCCATTCACCACGGCGTTCATCTGACCCACCAGAGCGGCCAGAGTTTCCTCGGTCAGATCATCAAGATGCGAAGCGACGTAGGCAAGGGACGGCCACGGCAGTTCCCCGAAAGGCTTGTTGGTTATGTACCCCATCAAGCTGTGCCAGGAATCCTGGTCGCGACGCATCAGGATTTCTGCAGCACGGCTCATGTAGTCCGAGGTTTCGGGGAATCCGCTCCAGGACTGGAGCAGCGGGAAAACGCCAGCTGCAGATTCCTGATCCAGGTTGGCTTCCCAGCGAGTTGCGAGATCGAGAAGCTGTTGAGACCCAGCCTGCCAGTCCAGCTCCCGTTGATCCCCGTCCTCCATCTCCCGATGCAGTCTGTTGGCAAATGCCACCAGGAAGGTTCGGGCCTGTTTCGGTGTAGCTAAGCTCGCGTAGGATCCAGCTTCCTTCCACGCCGTCAATGCGCCGTCAGAACTGCGAACGGCGACTAGTCTCGTCAGTTGCTCCCATAGCTCCTCGCGGCTCTCCTCACCGGCTTCGGCGAGCGCCTTGTATACCTGACTTACCCTCTGGAGCATGCGATCGATATCCGGGATACCCGCCGGATTGTTCTCCAGTTCGTCAACGGCTAGCTGGGTGTAGTCCGAGCCAAGCGGCCGAAGGAGGTGCTCCTCATGCTCGTTCATCCACGTTTCGAGTTGTGCAAAGGGTAGCGTCTGCGCTCCTTGAGAGGATTGGACTTCTCGACTCAGCAGCCAACTCCTCACCCGGGATTCGGTAACCGGCAGAAGCTGATCGGTCGCACGTACGGTGAGTACGAGTTCTGCCGCGGCCCTGACATCGGAGACCAGCTCCTCAAGGTTCGGCGTCTGACCGGTCGGAAGGCGCCATTCCAACTTCTGTCCGGTCAATAGGTCCCCAGAGAAGCTCTCCGCAACTTCACGCCTGTCCTCAGGTGACAGAGCAGCAATGATTTCCTTGGCAGCCGCCGGACCAACATTGGTCCGAATATCCTTGATACCGATCATCTGCCGCGCCAAGGGGACCATCAGCCCGTTGCGGTAAGCCGCAGGGATTCGATGGGCAATGGCAGCTAGCACTCTCGCAGCATTGACGCGGCGTGCCTGTGTTTCGTCTGAAAGGCCTTCAGCCAGATCTTCCAGCAAGCGGACATCCTCGTGGCTCAGATCATCGTTGTCGAGGTGATGGCCAAGCACTTCCATGACTCCCCGGGTGTCGCCGGAGACGAAGGCGTCATTTAGCTCGGCAGCCCGATCACCAAGCCTTCGCGAGATCGCATCCTGTGCGAGGAGCAGGAGCGGCTGCAGGGATTTTGGCCACCGCAGGTCAAGGAGGCTGGAAAGGTATTGCCGAAGGTTTCGGTGCTCAGACCGAACGTCATTGCCAACCTTGCCATCCTCAACGACCAAGAACTCTTTCAGAGCGTGTTGAGCGCTGACCGCCAGCGAATCAAATGCTTCTCCCCTGAAGACCACTCGGTTGAATTCTTGGATAAGTTCCGGGCGACTTTGAAGCTCGCCATAGAAATCTGGAAAATCAGCCCGCAACACGCACAGGGCAGCCAATGCTAACGGATGGCTTGTCACGGCACCGTCATACAACGCTCCCGGCGCGGTCGAGCCGATGCCACTCCTCTCCCGCTGGACGGCCATCCACCAACTCTGGGTAAATGCATTCAGGATTTGAATTGCGTTGCGTGGACTCTGAACGCCAACGTGAATGAGCCTCTCCACGAGATCCTGCAGCCGCACGCCGCCTTTTTCGATCTCAGCAGCAAGGCTGGACTGCCGCAGCTTCTCTTCCGCGAAGTGCCTCATGTCTAGCTTGGGAAACGGCGGGATCTCGAGACGAAACTGGAAAAGACGATCGAGGTAGCGTCTTGCGTCTGAACGGGTGAATACCGAGCCTGGCAGGTCTGGGTTGACCCTTCCCCGGCCGCGGGATAGGGCATCGGCCACTCGGTCTTCGTCACAAGAGATGACGAAAATCACGCCAAAGTCGTCCGACACCTCTCCCAGTGGGAGTTCCAAGAACGTTCGGACGGCATCCAGTCCAGCAACCATTTCAACAGCGGACAATCTGTCGAGATCATCGACGAATATGACCAGCCTTTCACAGGATCGGCCTTCTGGCTTTGCCCTGAACTTTCGTATCTGGTCGACGAGAAGGCGCTCGTATTCTTCCGCGCTGGTCGCAGGAAAGGAAATCACAGTTTGGTTTGTGAAAAGCGTAGGCGACTTCAGTCGAATATCGACAACGTATTTGCCCAGGAATGCCGCGACCGCGGCCGCGGCCGTCAGGACGACCGTAAGGCCCAATTGATCCGAGAGACCCAGCCCGTAAGAGACCAGCCACATCGTCCCCATAATGAGCGCGAACAGGACCAAAAACAGGAGAGCTGACGCGACATTCTGGAGTGCAGCCTCTCTGAACCACTCCCCCAAGCTGCGCTTGCTTTGGGCCGTGTCAGTGACCTGCTGGTACAATTTCCGGCGAAGCTCCACGTCGTCGCCTCCCAACCGGAGGAAGACATGCCGAAGGAGCGCCCGCTTAATATCTTCACCCGCTCCATATCTCCAGGCGTTGAACGTGACCGGCCGAAAACGATTCCTTCTTCGCTTGCCGTTTGGTCCGCTGGAATCCTTAGCGAGGGAGGTGAGATAGAGCTCCTTGATGGTGCTTTTGCCCGTACCCCACGACCCGAGCAGTCCAATGCTGAACGGCGGGCGATGAGGACTCTCGATCAAGTTCCTTAAGGCATCTGAGAAGTGCTGATGGCCGAAAGCGTCTTTCGTTGGGTCGGAGAGTTCCTTGTCCAGCACGCTGGCCATTTCTTGGCCGCCAATCGATCCTGCACTCGCCTTCATTTGCCCGGCTCCCCCAGATCGCCCCATCCGATTGGAAGCCTATAGCTTACCCAGAGGAGGGAAAAGCCACTCCAGTTCCAGATAGAATTCCGATCATCGATCCTATGGCCGGAATCTCACGCTGCTGATGACCTGGGTTGCTGAAGAACACGACATGGACCTGGATGATGAGGCTGAGGACGAAGAACGACTGATCGAAAGCTGGGCGCCACGCTTTCGGAGATAACTCTACTGGCGGCATGCTGCCTCATCGCGCCTTGCTCTCAATCGCCCTTTGCCGATCCTTGGCGGTTGCCAGCCCTGCTGCTTTCAAAATCTTCCAGACGGTGCGGAATGAGATCGGTATTCCCTCTCGCGCAAGGGTCGCCGCGATCCGTTTGCAGCTGTTGCGGACATCCTTCCTCCCAAGCGCCCTCACCCGGACGGCCACGCTCTCGGGCGTCGTCTAGGGATGCCTGGCCTCGTATTTTAGGTCGCAGAGACCTTGGAAACCGCCCTCGGCGAACACTGCCCTCCACAACTCAAGCGTTTCCCGGCGAAGACCCAGCTTTGAACAGGCTTCGTCCATGCCTACCTGATCCATCAGCCTGACAGCCTCCAGACGCCGGAGCCCAATTCCTTCTTGCGATCCCGCGGCTTCCGCTTCCGCGTTCCGATGATGTCGGGAGGCAGATTCCCTGATGGCGTGAAGCGGAGGCTCCGGAAAGCCAGTGGACCCTCCGCGCGGCCAACGGGCCTGATCTCGCCAGCGACCACGAAGGTGGCCAGCAAGCCGGCCTCGATGCCCATGAGGCTCGCGGCTGTCGTCAGCCCGTGAGTTCCCGATGAAGGCACAACGGGAATCCCTTCCATGGTTGTCCGCAGCAGGTCGTCGACCTCGCTGCGGACCAATCCAAGGCTGCGACTGCCACAAATGCCGGGAATGCTCTGGAGAAAGCCCGCATCCACCAGCGGTTTGATTTGATACCGTGGAAGGCCAAGTGCCTTGGTGGCCTCCGCGTACGTCACGAGGCTCTTGGCGAATTGCTCGATCTTCTCGACCTCGTCGGGCGCGTAACCAACCTTCGTCCGGGGGGACGGTCGGTTCGGGTCAACGCCGACCCTTCTTGCGATATCCGATACGGCATACCGTTGGATGTTCAACCGTTCAGCCAACGCGACCACGCCGACATCGTCGGCATCGAATTCCTCGTCCGTGAATGTACGTTGCTCGGGGCGATTTGCGGCCGAATGCGCCTTGCGCATAGACCTCCAGAAGAACTCAGACAGTTGGGGAGAAAGGAAGGTACGCCTTGTGCGGTTCAGGGACCTGAACACGATGTCGTAGCCGCGTTCACGCAAGGGAGCGGGAACCTCGGTTCGAATCCATCTCTTCAGGGATTCCACGAAATCGGCGCGGCTCCCTCTCAGGAGGGAGAACCCCAGTCGATGGAGGTCACCAGAAGCCTCTACCTCGGCTGGCCCCTGGTCGCGGGCCCTCAGGCCAGTGGCAGTTGCGGTATTCTGGCTGTGTTGCTGAGCATTCACGTCCGGCTGTGGGTTGCCCGGTTCATGATTCCAAGGGGCATGTTTCTGCCGTTCTTGGTAGCATCATTGCCGGCTTGGCGGCATGGTGATCGAAAGTGTTCCCGAACCGTGCTGATGTAGCTCTGCTAGACTGCCACCACAGCGAGGGATACCGGGCTGCAGAAGCGGCACTGACTCTATGACGGGTGTAACCGCTTCGTTTCGTTCGAACCAGGACATGAGATTGTTCACCAGCAACTGTCCCATGGCGTTCCTCGTTCTTACCGAGGCGGATCCTATGTGAGGGAGCACCACAGAACGGGGATGGTCGAGGATCTCGGCTGGAACGACGGGTTCGTTCTCGAAAACGTCAAGGCCCGCTGCGCCGATCGTGCCTTCTTTCAATGCGGCGGCGAGATCGAGTTCCGCGATAACTGAGCCCCGCCCGATATTTATGATCACGCCCTCCGGTCCAAGCAGATCAATAATAGGACGGGTGACGATGTGCCGGGTTTCGGCGCCGCCGGGTGCAGCAACGATCAGAATGTCGACATCCTTTGCCATGCCTGCGAGGCTTTCATAGTACGGAAGATTCACGTCCTCATGCCTCCGTCGAGCGTGGTAACATAAGGCCATGTCGAAACCGGAGAGGCGATGGGCGATGGCCCTCCCGATCCGCCCTAGCCCGAGGATGCCAACCTTCTTTTCCCGCAAGCTGGCGCTGAGAGGAAAGGGACCTGACGCCCACTTCCCCTCGCGAAGATAACGCTCCGCTTGCGGCAACTGACGAACCGTCGCGATCAGAAGCCCAATGGCCAGATCGGCTACTTCGCCGGTGAGGACGTCTGGCGTATTAGTGACGATTACGCCCTGTCGAGCGGCTGCCTTGGCGTCGATGTGATCGTAGCCCACGCCGAAGCTTGCCACGATCTCCAGATTGGGAAACGTCGACAATAGCGAGGCATCGACCACTGAGTGCCCGCTGGCGACAATGCCGCGTACCCGGCATGCGTCTTCGGTCGAAAGCCAGCGCTCTTCCCAAAGTTTACGGACGTTAAAACGACGGCTTAGTGCGGCTTCGACGATTTCAAGCATCGGCTGAAGCTGCACGAGCATCACGGGCCTTTCGCGCTCCCCGCTCACCTCAAGAGGTCCATCTGGAGCTGCTTGTCACCATCTCCTCCCGGAACAGATCACCATCGATACCGAGAGCGCCTTCGAGCGCGTGGTCGATCAGGTTGGTAGAACTGACCTCCATGACAGCGATTTCTCCCGCCGCCCCACCTCGAACGCCTCTGTTGAGGAGACGTCCAATGTAAGCCGCATAACACCGCCTCACGGCCCTCAACCCTCCGACCTTTTTGCAGAAGCCCCAGCCCGTTCGCTCCCTGCACGGCTGAGCGCCAGTGGTGAGCGGGGAGAAGTTGTTGTGTTTGGATGAAGGACTCTGACTCACCTCCCCGCGCCCCGCAAGGTCGACGGCGAACGCCTGCATTTCCCCCCATGTCCTCGGCCGGGGGCTGAAGCGCGGCTACCAACTCACGTCCCCGCCATTCGGAGAAATGCTCTGCCCGATCATATAGCTGGCCTCGTCTGAGGCGAGGTACACATATGCTGGCGCGATCTCCCTGGGCTCACCGACGCGGCGTATCGGGAGCTGGCTCGCTTTCCATGCCCGCCAGTCGGGATCGCTGGCGCGCCAAGTATGGGTGTCCGTCGGCCCGGGGCAGACAGAATTGACAACGACCCCCCTCTCCGCGACTTCCATCGCAACGGCGGTGGTCAACGCCACGACCGCCGCTTTGGAGGCGCTGTAGGCCGCCGCGCCCGGCGCCGGTTTGTGGGCGAGCTGCGACGCGGTATTCACGATCCGGCCGTATCCCTGCGCCAGCATGTAAGGAAGGGCATGCTTCATCCCCCAGGCGACACCGACTAGGTTTACGTCGAAGACGCGTTGCCAGTCCTCCCAGTCACATTCGACGAAGCTGCGCATCGGCAGCCCGATCCCGGCGTTGTTCACCATGATGTCGAGCCGACCGAACTCCGCCACGGCCGCCTCCACCGCGCCCCGCACATCGGCCTCTTTCGTCACGTCGCAGTCGCACGCTAACGCCCGACCGCCGGCCGACGAGATCGCCTCCAGCAGAGTGCGCTTGTCGTCGCGGAGACCGTGATCGGCCGCCAAAACGGTGGCACCCTCGGCAGCGAAGGCGAGGCACACCGCCCGCCCGATCCCAGTCGCCGAACCGATCACCAGCGCGCTCTTTCCCTCAAGTCTCAGCACATCCTGCTCCCGTCAAAGCTCGGTCAACGATTCTTCGCGTCCTCTCACCAGTTGTGAGAGAGCAACCGCCAGGACCAAGGCACCGCCGTAGAACAGGTCCTGGACGTAGGTATCGATTCCGAGAATCGAGAGTCCGGTGATTCCCGTGACCAGGAGATACACGGCAATCGTGGAGCCGAGCGGATTGAAGCGGCCCGGCGTGATCGACGTCGCGCCGAGGAACGCAGCCGCAAAAGCCGGCAGCATGAGCTGCGTCCCGGAAGTCGGGTCAGCCGAACCCGATGTGCCAGCATAGAGCGTTCCGGCTATGGCCGACAGTACGCCGGAGGCGATGAAGCAGATCAGCCTGACGCGCGTCACTGGCACGCCTGCAAGACGCGCCACCTCGCGGCCACGGCCGACGAAGAGCGCCTTGCGGCCCAGCGAAGTGAACTCGAATACGTAGACCAGCACGAGCGCAATGGCGACCGCATAGTAGAAGGCCAGAGGGATACCGAAAAGCCTGGTCAGGATCACCGCCTGGACGAGCGTCCAGTCGATCCCGCCGATCGTGCTGGAGTTGCTGATCCACAAAGTAATCCCATGAAGGAATGTACCCGTTCCCAGCGTGACTATGAGGGAGTGGATGCGGAAGAACAGCGTGAAAAATGCATTGAGGATTCCGGTGGCAACGCCGATCGCGAGCGCAGCAGCGATGGCCAAGCCGATCGGCCATCCATGGCCGACGTTGAGGACCGCGATCGTCATCGACGATAGAGTGAGGACTTGCGCAACGGACAGGTCGATGTCGCCTGCTGTCAGTGGGATGATCAGCCCGAGCGTCAGAATGACAAGGACCGCCTGTGACCCGAAGATGGTTGAGAAATTCGGCCAAGTCAGAAAGGACTCCGGCGCGAGCACGCCGAAGATCACGATGACCACAAGCCACGCGAGGACGAGAGCGAAACGCTCCAACTCCGCTAGAAACCGCGGGCGGCCTCGTCGGATTTGATTGACCGTGGACCGCGTTGGCTGTGAGCCCGCAATGACATCACCCATTGACCGCCTCGCCTTGCAAGTTTCCCCCGAGGCTGTTCAAACAACGCTCGGTAATTGCATGTTTCGTGATTTCATCGCCGGAGAGGGTGGAGACCACCCGACCGCGGCTGAAGATCAGCACTCGATCGCAGATTGCCTCCAGTTGCTCGTGGTCGCTGCTCGCACAGAGGATGGACGCACCCCGGTCCGCCGCCTTGCGAATGAACTCGTAGACCTGCTGACGGGCGCCCACGTCGACACCCTGCGTGGGCTCATCCAGCAGTATCAGGTCGGGACCGGTCTGCAACCACTTGGCTAGAACAACCTTCTGCTGGTTGCCGCCGGACAGATCGCGCACCGCCCTCTCGGGTTCGCGCGGGCGGATGTCGAAGTCTTCCGCGAGTGTGGCAGCATGCTGGTTGATCCGCGCGCCCGTTACCATCAAGCGGGGCAACAGCCTCCCGAATACCGGCAGCGCGATGTTCTCTGCCACGGAGAGTCCATCGGCGACCGCCGCCCCCGGGCGATCCCCGGGCACGAGAACCATGCCTAGCCTCATCGCGGCGGAAGGTGTGACATCTGCGATCGCCACTTCGGCTCCGCCGACAGACAAGGTTCCACCATCCGCCGGTTTCGCCCCGTAGAGCAGATAGGGCACCCAGTCATATCCCGAGCCAAGCAGCCCTGTGAGCCCGACGACTTCGCCGCGCCGGAGCGTGAGGTTGAACGGTTCGAGCCCGCTGGCTCGCAAATCCGTGACGACGGCCGCTTGGGTCGCCCCGATCGTCCGCGGCGGAGGGCGGGTCATATTGAGCGACCGGCCGACAATGGCCGAAATGAAATCCGACTTGCTCGCATTTCGCGTCGTCAGGCTCGCCGCGACGCGCCCGTTGCGAAGCACGGTCGCGCGATCCGTGAGATCAATTACCTCGTCAACGTCGTGAGAGACGAAGATGACGCTGGTGCCGCGGTCGGCGAGCGCCCGGACCAGCGCGAAAAGCTGCTCCACGTCGGCTCGTGACAGGAACGGAGTCGGCTCGTCCAGGATCAGGAGCCCTCCGTCACCCGCCGTGTCGTCTAGCTCGGAGAATGCCCGGATGATGGCGAGCAAGGCGCGCTCGACGGGCGCGAGTTTGCTCACCAGCGCATCCGGGTCCAGCGAGAGGCCGTATCGGGAGAATAGAGCCTCTGCCTCGCGCTTCGCCCGGCCCCACCGGATCATCGGGTTCGCGTCCCGCACGAGACGGCGGACTAAGAGGTTCTCGGTAACGGAAAGCGACGGGACGAGGCCAAGAGCCTGGTGGACCACGGCGATTCCGAAGCGATTGAACTCGCCTGGCGGCAGGGGTAGGGGCAGGTCACGCTCGCCGATCCGGACATGCCCGCTGTCCGGGGCGTGCACGCCGGACAGTATCTTGATGAGGGTAGACTTGCCCGAGCCATTGTGCCCGAGCAAGCCGTGAATCTCGCCGTATCCGACGGAGAGGGTCACATCATCAAGGGCACGGGCGCCAGCAAAGGACTTGCTGATCCCTTGGACCACGAGGTTCGGGGTAGCTGAATCCTCGAGCACCGGCGTGCCCCTCTCCAAGATCACTGAAGCCCCCAGAGCTTCCGATAGCCTTCGACGTAAGCGTCTCCATAGCCGGTCGAGACCTGCGGCGGCGTTCCGGCCGTGTCCACATTGGACGCGTCGAAGATGTAGAGTGGGGCCTTGGGATCGGTGACGTGCGGTAGGCCGCAAAGGATGCGCATCTCCGCGTCGAGGATCGCGTGTGCAACCCAGTCGATGCTCTCGCCAATATCCATTTCGACCCGCCCCTGCTGGACGAGATCAAGGACGAACGGGCTACCGTTAAAGGTCACGATCTTGGCCTTGGACTGGGTCAGTTCGACGGCAGGAACGACGAACTGGGCCATGCCGTCATACATAACGATGATGTAGTCGATCGACGGGTCCCGAAGGAGCTCGGCCTGGACAGTCGGCTGAAGCCGGGTTCCCCAGTCCACGACGTTGACGTTCTGCTGCTTCACCTTGCAGTCCTCGCACTGCTCGAGCGTAGGCAGCACGCCGCTCATGACCGACTCCGCGGAGAACGAGTCCTTGGCGGTCAGGAAGAGGACGTTGGCCTTGCCTTCGGTCTTCGTGACGACCCACTCGGCCATCAGTTGGCCGGCCTGCGTATAGTCGATCGGCACCATGAGGAAGGGTTCGGGCGGCTTCGTGTCAAGTCCGGCCGCGTGCGCCGCGACGATGGGGATGCCCGCCTCCTTCGCCTGCATGCCCTGGGGAACGAGTGCCCTCGGATCCGGCATCAGCACATCGATGAGGTCGTACTTCTGGCTGATGCCTTGATTGATCCCCTGAATCCACTGGGACGGCTGGCCCTGCGTCCGATAGTGGTCGTATTGGAATCCGATATCTTTCGCGATTTCGACCATGCGGCTGGCAACGCCGCCCGTGAATTCGACCGAGCTGGAGAACGGGACGACAATGAGCTTCTTGTCCTTCATGCAGGCGCGGGCGTCGAAAGGTTCGCCAGGCGCCTGGAACTCCGGCAGCTTCTGATGATCGGCGACGTGCGCCTTCATCGCCTCAAGGTCGACCGCCGCAGCCGGGGTCGAAAATGCCGCTATGCTCAACCCGGCCAACAACGCGCCAAGTAATGCACCAGTTTTATTTCTCATTTCCCTTCCCTCCCAAGAACAGCGTGCCCCTAGGCATCGCCGGTTGAAAAACGTGATGTCGGCGGCGACCCAGTTTCGGCCGGGGCCTCTCCGGTCGAAGCGGGATCAGCCGCAGGTTCCGAGACTTGATCCGAATCCCGACTGAGCCATTCGACGTATGACGCGATCCCATCCTCGAGCGGCACTGATGGCGTCCAGCCGAAGTCGGCGCGGGACGACGAAAGATCGTAAATGCCTTGCGGATCGGAAAGGCCGTCGAGCGCAGATCCGACGATGATGTCTGGGCCGGGCACGATCGCGCGGACGACATCCGCCAGTTCCCTGAGCGTGAGCCCCGGCCCCCCAGCGATCGTATGGGTCCTGCGCGCGCTCACGGCCCAAAGGGCCGCGGTCAGAGCGGACACGACGTCATCAATATGGACGAAATGATACCGCTGGCTTCCACCGGCCCCGATCGACAGCGGACGGTTGTTCAACCCGGCCAGGATCATCTCGCGGATGAAGCAATCGGTGCGGCGGCCAGGGCCATAGACGGCCGCAATCCGCAGGCTGATTCCGTCTAGGCCGTGGCAGTTTGAATAGGCTTCCACCAGCGCCTCGCCCGCAATCTTGCTCGCAGCGTAGGCGGAACGCGGATGCAGCGCGCTCTCCACGCACACGAGATCGTCCGCTGCGCGCGGGCCGTAGACTGAGGCCGACGAACAGAACACGAACCGCGAGATGCGATGGATACGAGCGAGCTCGAGAAGATTGAGCGTACCCTCGACATTCGTTCGCGCGACAATGCCGGGGCGGTCTGCGTAGAGCATCGGGCCCGAAACCCCTCCGCAATGCAGAATTGCCTCGATATCACACTCCCGGGCGAGCTCGTGCAGGCGGTGAGCCTCGAGTAGATCGCAATGGATCACCTCCTCCGCTTCGTCACCGCGGATGTCGATAGCCAAGACCCCTCTTCCGGCGGAGCGCAGGGCCCGCGTAACGGCTGCGCCGATGAAGCCAGAAGCGCCACTGACCAAAACAAATGAGCCTTGACCTCCCTTCTGCATCGCGGGAACCTTCCCTCAGTACTGAGACGCAGGCGGATGTGCTGCCCGCCAGTGTTCTGCGATATCGATCCGCCGCGCCACCCACACGTCCGAAGTGGCCGCGACGTGGTCGAGGAACCGTTCGAGATCGGCGGCCCGCCCAGGCCGTCCCACGAGGCGTGTGTGAAGGCCGATGCTCATCATCTTCGGCTTTCGTTCGCCTTCGCGGCGGAGGAACTCGAAAGCCTGGGTCAGGTAGGCGGAAAAACTTGGCGACTGGTATCCGTAAGAGTTGACGTACCGGACATCGTTGTTGTCGAGCGTGTACGGCACAACGAGGTGATCCTGCCCATCGACTTGAACCCAGTAAGGCAGATCATCTGCAAAAGAATCCGAGTCGTAGACGAGCCCGCCTGCCAGCACGAGAAGCTTCCGAGTATTTACGCTCATCCGGCCTGTGTACCAACCCGTCGGTCGCGCCCCGGTGACTTCCGTGTGAATTCGCATCGCCTCGGCGATGTGTAAGGCTTCCTGCTCCTCTGGCATCTCCGCGTAGTGGATCCAGCGCAGGCCATGGGAAGCGATCTCGAACTTCGCCTCCTTCATCGCGGCGACGGCGTCCGGATTCTTTTCCAGCGCCTTCGTGATCCCAAAGATTGTGACAGGGATGTTGCGTTCGGTGAACATCCGATAAAGGCGCCACCAGCCCGCACGGCTCCCGTATTCATACTGAGATTCAACGCCGAGATTGCGGACGTTGTAGAAAGCTGCTGTCGGCTCCTCGGCGAGAAACGCTTCGCTGTGCCGATCACCATGCAGGATCGAATGCTCTCCGCCCTCCTCGAAATTGATCACGAATTGGACGGCCAAACGTGCATCATTGGGCCAACGAGCGTCGGGGGGATTTCGTCCATAGCCGGCAAGATCGCGAGGATACATCAGTCGGTTCTCCCTTCCATCAATATGCGAGGGCGTGAAGCCCCGCAGCTAGGACGCGAATTCCGGCCACGATGTCCTCCACCGAAGAGAATTCGTCGGGCGTATGGCTCCGGCCATCCTTGGACCGCACGAAGATCATCGCCACCTTGGCGATGGCCGCCATCTGCTGCGAATCGTGCCCCGCTCCACTGGCCATCAACATTGTCGGAACGCCTTGGTCTCGGGCTACCCGCTCCAGCACCGACACGATCTCCAAGTTCGAGGGGGCAGGTTCATGGTCGAGCATCGTCTCCCAATGGATGTCGAGCCCGCGCCGCGATGCAACTTCCGTCATAAGGTTTTCATGCGCCGCGTAGAGCCGACGGCGGGCCTCCGGATCCGGGTGGCGCGCATCGATCGTAAACTCGACGCGCGATGGGATAATTCCGGGATAGTTCGGCTCGACGATCACCCGCCCGATGGTGGTCACTGCCGGCCGCCCCATGCGGTGCGCCGTGTTTATCAGGCCCGAGGCGATCTCGGCGAAGCCGGCCAAAGGATCGCGGCGAAGATCCATCGGAAACGCGCCGGCATGGTTCTGTGTCCCCCTGATCTCTGCGCGGTAGTGGCGGATACCTGTAATCGCACTGACGATCGCCACGGGAAGACCTGCCTGCTCCAAGATGGGTCCCTGCTCGATATGAAGTTCAATGAAGTGCTCGATGTCGTCGCGGCTGGCCTCGGCGATGCGCGCGGGATCGAGTCCGACGTCGCGCATGGCCTCGGCGATCGACTCGCCTGAAAATCCGATGACCCGATCCGGGTCGTCTGGTGCGATCCGCCCGGTGATAGCGCGAGAGCCCCAATAGTTCGCGCTCGGAAAGCGGCTGGATTCCTCTTCGCAAAATGCAACGGCCTCGATCGTGCGCTTCGGAGCACCAAACTGCTCCCTTAGCGCCCGCAAGGCGATCAGCGCCGCGACGGCGCCGAGGGCGCCGTCATAGCGCCCCCCCGGCGTTTGCGAGTCAATGTGAGAGCCTGAGACGATCGATTTACCCGGCTCTCTTCCCTTAAGCTTCCCCCAGACGTTGCCAACCGCATCGCGGTTCACCTCGAGACCGGCTTCCGTGCACCACTCAACGTAACGCTCAGTCGCACCGACCCATTCGGGCGAATAGACCGTGCGGGATACGCCCGTAGCCTGGACGGCGCCATAGGAAGCGAGTTCCAACACGTATCGTTCCACCAGTTCCGGAGAAATCTCGATAAGGGGAGATGCGGTGTTCTGCATAGTATCTGCGCTCCAGGCGTCGTCGGCTGCTGAACCTCCGGCGCGCATCTCGGCACCGAAACATGTGCGCCCGGGGTGCGGTGCTGTCCTGAGCGGGACGACGGGGTTCCGTTGCGTACATGGGAGCCACGGGTCATAATGAAATAAAAGCGAATTATCTGGAACAAGTCCCTTCAAGAATCTTGAACTGAGAACCCTGTACAAGCGGAGGAGCCGACCGTGATGAATCAGCGGCAGATCGAGACGTTCTTCTGGGCTGCCCGCCTCGGCAGTTTCGCGGCCGCCGCGGCTCGCCTCAACGCGACGCAGTCGACCGTCTCAATGCGAATCCAGGAGTTGGAGAGCCGGCTCGGCACCCTCCTCTTTGACCGATCCGGCCGGACGGCGCGCCTGACCGCCCAGGGTGCACTCCTGCTGCCTATGGCGGAGGACGTGGTGCTCGCGACCGACCGTATGGTCAGGGCCGCGGCCCAGAAGCGAGAGATTGCGGGATATGTGCGCCTCGGAGTCGCCGAAGTGGTGGCGCTGACTTGGCTCACGGAGCTGGTCCGCCGCATCCGCGCAGAACACCCGCTGATTCGCCTTGAGCTCGAAATAACGCTCTCGCACCTCATTGAGGAAAAGCTCTACGCTGGAACGCTCGACATGGCTTTCGCGACCTGCGAGATGCCTCCGTCGCGTTTCCTGTCCACGCCCCTCCATGAAGTCGCGTTCAGTTGGATGTGCAGCCCCGACCTCCCCGGCATTCCCGAGGTCCTTACGCCGCAGAGCCTCTGTAATTTACCAACCATCGGCACCTCAAGAGAGTGGCAGTTCCGTGGCTCAACCTTGACGTGGCTCACCACCAATTCCGTTCACTTTCGGGACCTCACTATCTGCAATTCCTTCCGAACCGCGGCCATGATGGCCACGGCCGGACTGGGGCTCGCCTATCTGCCTGAGCGGCTTTATGAGGCCGAGGTCGCGAAGGGGACACTACGCCGACTGCGCTGCGAGCCCACAACGGAGCCACTGCAGATCCTCGTGATCCGGCCCCTCGCGATGTCCGAACCAGCGCACATCGCAATCGAAACGGCTGCACTTGGGGCGGTCTCGCCTCCAGTAAATTGAATGTGGTTAGGGATCATTCTGACGCGCCTGAGATTTGTAGCCCCACAGCCGAGCATCAGCGGAACTGAATTCGTCTATTCAGAAAATTCAGCTTTCTTCCCCGCCGATTTTGTCTCAGCCTTCTAAGGCGTGCGGACGTCCTGCTCGCGGGGAAGCTCCGACAACCATCAAGTCGGAGATTATTCTTTGTGCAAAGGAGAGGTTATGTCTAGTCAAGTGCCGTACCATTTCAGACTTGGTGAGCTGCCGTTGGGTGATTCGAACGCCGGATGGGAGGCGAGACATGTCCGATGGGGTGGCATGAACATTGGTTATTATTCGGGAATTCCTAAAGGCTTTGATTCGGGTCCGTATTTCCGCGGGCTTGCTGGAAACCTCTGCCAAAGCCCTCACTGGGGCTACGTGATCCGCGGACGATTACTGGTCAGATACCCCGATCGCGAAGAGACGATTGAGGCTGGAGAGGTATTCTATTCACCTGCGGGCCATTCCGTTCTTCACCTTGAAGAGACGGAGATGATCGAAATAAGCCCTGAGAGGGAGCTGGAATCGGTGATGCAGGTGTGGCGATCGAACGCGAAATCACGCTGAGGTTTGTGAAGGTCAGCACAGGCACCTGGAAGATGCTCGGCGACATTGCTGCCGATTAGGCCGAGACATTAGCGAAGCATCTTCATCGCTTAGGGCAGAGCCCTGCGGCGAGGCCGCCAGGCGGCTATATATGCAAAGGGGAGGTTTTCGGACCTTCCTGTTCCGGCCCTTCAGGCCAAGCTCACCGGAGAAGTGGGGAGCCCTGCGGCCTGACGGGCACACTGGCCTGGTGGACTTTTCCTCGACAACCGCAAGACTATCCCGAGGGGTGCCGTGTCTGCCACGCCACGCGCTTCGGGCACTACGCCCGCGCCTCTCCTTGGGCTCTGGGAGCTAGCGTGCAGGGTTGCGGAAGGCGGGATATGCCCCGCCTTTTTCGTGTTGGCCTTTGTTGCATACGGCGTACGCTGTCTCTGATAGGCCGATCACGTTCTGCTACAGCGCAGACATTGATCCGTCTTCGAAGAATCCAAGTAATTCGCGGCTGTGCGTTGGGATTGCGTGGAGTGTGTACGATCCATCGGAACTGCCGTCCCTTTCAGTGTGTCGAAATATGCGGCTCCAACGTACGTGTGAGTTCAATCGATGGTGCGTATTGGAAGCTAGGCGAGGAGGTCTCCTTGGACCAACTTTGAGCGGCTTGGCTCTGCCTCGATCTGGATGCTGCTTCCGTAATCTTCCTACCTTCTCCAAGTAGTGGTCGCAGTCCGCCCGCGCCCAGCTTGGCCAAGCGTTCTCTAATCACCCTGGGTGCGCAGAATTGTTTCGGCCGCGTCCGCCAATACCTGGCAGCCGAGCACAAGATCGGCATCGTCGGTGTTTTCGGTCCAGTGATGGCTGATACCACCGATGCTGGGAACGAAGAGCATCGCCGCCCGCAGCTTGCGGGCCACCAGCTGAGCGTCGTGGCTGGCGCCGCTTGGCATCCGCACGTGCATGCCAGGAGCGTGCCGCTCGGCGGAAGCTTCAAGTGCCTCTTGGAACGCCTGATCCATGACCCACGGCCGGCCGGTCGCAGTCCTCTCGACCTCCGCCGAACAGCCGGAGCGCGCGCACGTCTGCTCGACAAGGTCCCTGAGAGCCACATCCATGCGCTCCAGAACCGAAACGTCTGCATCGCGAAACTGGAACAGCATCTCGGCTCTGCCAGGAATGATGCTCGGCGCGCCAGGCTCTAGGGTGATGCGCCCAGTTGTCCAGACAGACCGCTCAGCGGCGACCTGTGGAAAGCGCTCCGCTATCGCCATCGCCAGCATGGCGGCTGCGACACCCGCATCCTTCCTGATCGCCATCCGCGTCGTTCCAGCGTGGTTCTGAACACCATCGAAGGCGATGCGGTACTGCCAGATCCCCACGATGCTGGTGACAATTCCGATCCGCTTGCCCGTGGCCTCGAGCGAGTCTCCCTGCTCAATATGGGCTTCCAGATATCCGACATGCCGTTCAGGTTCGGCCTGCCGCCGCGGAATGCCAGCAAGGCCGGCAGCCTTCAACGCGTCCCGAAGCGGTTGTCCGTGATAGACGTTCACGGCGTTGGCGATCTCGGCTTCGCTGATGTCGCCGACATAAGAGCGGCTTCCCAGCAGAGTGATATAGTGGCTCTCTTCGTCAGCCCAGGCGACAGGGGCAATGGGCAGTTCGGCGCAGTCCGGAGTCTCTGCGAATGCGCGCGCCACCTCGAGGCCGTAGATCACACCAAGCGCTCCATCAAGCCAGCCTGCATGGTTCTGCGATTCGGCGTGCGATCCAATCAGCAGTGAGCGCCGAGGTGAGCGCGGCATGCCGAACACATTGCCGACCCCGTCTATGTGAGCGTCGAGACCGAGCGCCTCGTACTGGCTGGCGAGCCAGCGTCGGCTTTCCATGTCCTCAGCGGAGTAGGTGGGCCGATGGACGCCCGTCTTGTGCGCGCCGAATCGAGCGAACCGGCGGAGCTCGGAAAGCAACCGCTCAGCATTGATCCTTGGCATCTGCCTGCCTTCCTGATGTGAGGAAGCGGTCCGACGCGTCAGCGCCGGGCCGTGACCATGATTTCTACGGTCAGCGCGGGATCGGCCAAACGGGCCTCCACGCAGGCGCGGGCGGGCTTGCCTGCATCAGCAATCCATGCGTCCCAGACAAGGTTGAACTCGTCGAAGGTCGCGATGTCGGTCAGCCAGACCTGCGCACTGACGACGTTTTTCTTGCTCGTCCCCGCTTCGGCGAGATGATGATCGATTCTCTCCAGGATCTCCTTCGCCTGCTCGGTGACGGAAGCACCACGCGTCGCGACGGCGGTGAGGCCCGCCAGAAAGACGAAGCCGCTTGTCTCGACGGCTAGGCTCATACGGTGGTTTTCGCTTAGGCGAACGATGTCGGTGCTCATCTCGTGGCCCTTCCCTCGAGATAGGCGATCGTCTCTTCAAGACCGACAACATCAGCATAGCGAAGATCGATGTCAGTCAGATTCACCTCATGCGCCATCGGCGAGCGATCGCCCACGGCCTCCCTGACGACGATCGTCCGGAAATTGAGATTATGGGCGCTCTCCGCCGTCGCGCGGATGCAGCCGCTCGTGCTGCAGCCAGTGACGATCAACGTGTCGATGTTCCGGCCGATCAGGTAGGTGTCGAAGGGCGTTCCCCAGAACGCTGACGCCCTTGGCTTCACAAGAAGCGGCTCTTCCGGCCGCCTTTCCAGCCTGGGATCAAGCTCTACCATCTTTGAGCCGGCCTCCAGCGAGCCCCTTTCGCCGAGGTGAAGCATCTTGCGGCCGTATGGGCCGACGGTTTCCCAGGGCGTGAAGGCCATGGTTGTGAAGAACACGGGGCAATCGTGTTTCCGCGCGACCTGCAAGAGCTCGATCGTGTTGTGCAAGACCGGCTCGAGTCGGGAGGACCCCTGGGGCGATTCATCGTCAAGCCAGGAACGTGCCAGGTCTATGACAACCAGTGCAGGTCGCTCACCGAACCCCACGCGTCCGCCAAAGCCGCTGCGCTCGTATAGCTCTCTTACTTCCTCATACACGAAGATTCACCCTCTGTGTTCTGTATACAGGATTGATTTTTATATGAGGAACACACTAGGCTGGTTTCCTATGTTGTCAAGCGGCCCGGAGAGCCATCCATGGGCCACAGATGAAAGGAAACGGCTCGTGCTTGATCTGGTTATCGAAAACGGTCTGCTGGTTACGGCGGCAAGCACCTCCCGCGCTGATCTGGGAATCAAGGACGGCAAGATCGTTCAGATCGGAGGAGAGCTAGGCGAGACGCGGCGCAGGATCGATGCTGCGGGCAAGTATGTCATTCCGGGAGGCGTCGATGTGCACACGCATCTCGACGCCCCGGGCGACGGCTTCAACACCGCGGACGACTTCCTTACCGGAACCATTGCCGCCGCCTGTGGGGGCACGACCACTATCGTCGACTTCTGCCAACAGCGGCGGGGCCAGTCGCTGCAGGACGCGCTGGCCGACTGGCACCGCAAGGCCGAGGGCAAGGCCGTAGTCGACTATGGGTTCCACATCATCGTGGTCGACTTCAACCCTGCCGTGGAGGAGGAGCTCCTTTCCTTGCCGCAGCAAGGCATCACCAGCTTCAAGGTGTTTATGGCTTACAAGGGCGCGCAAATGGTGGACGACCGCACTCTTGTGCGCACCTTGGCTCAGGCGCGAAAATCCGGCGCGCTCGTGATGGTCCATGCTGAGAACGGAGACGCCGCCGACTTCCTGATCGAGGAGAACCTCAAGGTTGGAAACACGGCACCTAAATACCATGCGTTGAGCCGTCCTCCCCGGGTGGAGAGCGAAGCGACCGCCAGGGCGATCGCGATGGCCGAGATCGCTGGCGCGCCTGTTTACATCGTTCACCTGACCTGCACGGAAGCATTGGAGGAGATCCTCGTAGGCCGGCGGCGCGGCGTCGATGTGCGGGCGGAAACCTGTACGCACTATCTTTACGCGACCAAGGAAGACTTGGCTCGAGAAGGCTTCGAGGGAGCAAAGTGGGTCTTCACGCCGCCCGCTCGCAGCGAGCAGGACCAGCATGCCTTATGGCGGGCGCTTGGCGAGGGAACATTACAGGCGGTGTCGTCGGACCATGCGAGCTGGTCGTACGAGAAGCACAAGACCCTCGGGAGGAGCGACTTCTCCAAGATCCCCAACGGAGCGCCGGGGATCGAAGAACGTCTCACCATGGTTTATCAGGGGGTGAACGAGGGTCGCCTCAGCATCAACCGCTTCGTCGAACTTGTTGCCACAAATCCGGCGCGACTGTTCGGACTATTCCCCGAAAAAGGGACCATTGCCGTGGGAAGCGACGCGGACATCGTCGTCTGGGACCCGGATGCCACTGCAACCATCCGCCAGGCGGACCTCCATCATAAGGTCGACTACACACTTTATGAGGGTAAGCAGGTCCACGGTTTGCCGCTGACGGTGGTTCGCCGCGGTGAGATGATCGTGGAGAATCGCCATTTTGTCGGCAAGGCGGGAACCGGGAATTTCATAAAGCGCCGCCCTTATCACCGCAGCTCGTTGTGAAGGTTGCTTGGGGATAGGCGGTGAATGGAGCCGCCCGCGATCACGTGGGGAAGTCAAGCGGAACCCGAGCCGCCAGGGCGCGGTGTATCTGGGCAGCGGTGCGTTGCATCTCGCGCGCCACCTGCTCCTCGCGGGGCAGCAAGGTGTTCACCAGTGACGATAGGTTGAAAATATAGGCCACCTGTCCGGAGCGATCGAAGATCGGAAGGGCCAGCGCCATCAGCCCTTCTGTAAATTCCCCGACCGAACGAGCCCAGCCGCGGCGCCGGGTGGCCCCGATCTCCGCCCTCAGCGTGGCTGGGTCAATGACAGTGGTTTCCGTGTAGGCCACGGGATTCCAGTCCTGCATCCAGCGATCTATGCGCTCCGGATTCTGCCAGGCGAGATAAGCACGCATCTGGGCAGCCGCATTGCGCGAGAACCGATGACCTACCGGAAAGGACACTTCCATAATGTGGTGGGCGTTGATCCGATCGATGACGACAAAGGAGTCGTCAGACATCGGCTCAGATAGGACACACGGCAATTCTAGGCGTTGGACGAGTTCGGACAGCAGCGGTCTAATCACATTGATGATCGGAGAATTCAGCAGCGATGATGCGTCACTGATGATGCCGGAATGCAGGCGATAGGTCTTGGTCTCCTCATCGAAGCTCAGCCAGTCGAAATGTGTGAGCGTCTTCAGCAGCGAATGACAGTGACTCTTGGAGATGCCGATCGTGGAGGATATCTCGGCCAGTCCGGCAGGCCTTGGCGCTTTCCTATTCAGATAGGCGATGATGGCGATGCCGTTCTCGAGAGCAGGCACGATCCCGGGGGCCTTGCGCTCGGAAACGAACTGGCCGCCCGCGGCGAGCATCCAATGATCGCCCTCGTATTGCAGCTTGGCGCCGGAGCGGGAAGCCAGTGACTGGCTTGCCATCTGCTCTTGTGGCGGGTTCTTGGGCATTCATACGTCCTTTGTCGTCGAAAGAGGTTCTGACCGTTCATCAGGTTTCCGGCAAGGGCCGCGCTTTGGTCGGCCAGGCGCACCGGCGATCCCGCGACGCGAAAGTTGGTGCTTGACGCATCCGCGAGATCGGATAACGTCCTATACATCGACTACCGTTCTGTACACAGAATAACAATTGCCTCACCTCTGGATGAAGGCACAGGGCGGGCGCGAGTCATACGACGCAAAAATGGGGAACAGACGATGTTTGATAAATGGCTTTCTCTGGAGCAGCAGTTCAAAGAGGGCAGGCTTTCGCGCCGACAATTGCTCGCGGATTCAATGAAGCTCGGCTTGTCGGCGGCCGCCGCCTATGCCTTCGTCGGCGCTGTGGAGAATCCGAGTGCGGTGCTCTCAAGTGCCGGCGTTAGAGGCGCGAAGGCCGCAGAGGGCGAGAAGCTTGACTGCGTCATGATAACCATCCAACGGGCCGGCGATCTTGGCCCGGTCGATGCGATGGTCCGGGGGCTGAACCGCGGTGCCGAAGAACTCAACTACAACGTCCGGGTCGTGGAGGCGCTACAGGGGGAGTACCAAGGAGCGCTCGAAGCCTCGGCGGCTGAGAAGCCCGACCTGATCCTCGGATTATTCCCGCCAATGGCCGACCCCCTTGAAAGGGCCGCGCGGCAGTTTCCCGATATTCATTTCGCCAATCTTGTCGGTATCGTCCCGGAGGGAGTGCCCAATCTGAAGTCGGTCTGGCATGCGGGACAGGATGGAACCTTCCTGTCGGGGGCGCTCGCGGGTATGGTCTCGACCGAGAAGCTGATCGGTGTGGAGAGTGACGTGCTAGGCGTCGTGCTTGCGGTCGAAAACGGCGAGCAGCATGGTTACCTTGCCGGCTATCAACAGGGCTTCAAAACGACCAACACCAAGGGAACGGTGATCCATAACGTGATCGGCGGCAATTCGCCCTTCGAGGATCCGGTCAAGGCGGCGCAACTGGCTGGTGTGCTGAAGGAAAGAGGCGCGGGTATCATTGGGACAAGCGGCGGGAAGAGCCAGCATGGCGTGCTCGGCGCCGCCGCACGAGGCGGCTATATCGGGCTTGGCATGGACAACGACCAGTGCCTCCAATACCCCGACACCTGTCTTGCATCGGTGCTCGTCTTCCTCGACCGTTGGGTCTACGACGTTATGAAGGAGGTGCGCACATCCTCTTTCGAGCCCGGCCATCACTATGTTGGCCTGCCGGACGGCGCGTTGGACATCTGTCCTTTCAACGAAGCGGACCACAAGCTCGGCTCCACCCTGCCGAAGGTGATCGTCGACACAATAGCCAACCTCAGATCGCAGGTTCTAAGCGGAGCCATCAAAGTATCCGGTACTCCGGAGCTCTAGCATCCCTCCGCAGGGCTCGGCGTACTCACGCCGGGCCTTGTTCCGTGGCCAATTGCTTGCAGACAAATCGTGCCCACACCGATCATCCAACTCATCGGCGTTACGAAAAGGTTCGGCAGTTTCGTCGCCAACCAAGCGATCGATCTCACCATTGAGGCCGGGTCGATCCATGCGATCGTCGGGGAGAACGGTGCTGGCAAGTCGACGCTTATGAAGACGCTCGCCGGCCTACACATGCCCGAGGAAGGGCGAATATTGCTGCGCGGCGAGGAGGTAATGCTGCGCAATCCCGAGGCGGCCATGAGGCATGGCATCGGGATGGTGCACCAGCATTTTTCCCTCATAGACTCGCTGACCGTTACGGAAAACGTGGTTCTCTCCAACCCGCCGCAGCGCGCAGGCCTCTTCCTGAAGCGCGATGCGGAAAGGCAGGTCAAGGAACTCGCAGAGAAGTACGGCCTCGCGGTCGATCCGCGCCGGCGCATTCTGGAATGCCGGGTCGGTGTCCAGCAACGCGCCGAGATCCTGAAAGCGCTTTACCGCAATCCGGAGGTGCTGATCCTGGACGAGCCGACGGCGGTCCTCACGCCGCAGGAAGCCACCACTCTGATGGAAAACCTCCGCACGCTACGCGACAGGGGCAAGACCATCATCTTCATCACCCACAAACTGCAGGAAGTCATGTCAATCGCCGATCGCGTGACGGTGATGCGCGCGGGACGGGTCGTCATGGAGACCGAGACGGCGCGGACCAGCCCGAATGCGCTTGCCGTCGCCATGGTGGGACATGAGCTTTTCGCGAAGCCACGGCAGGTTCAGAGGGAAGTCGGACAGACGCTCGTCGAGCTTGATGGCGTGAGTTGCTATTCGGACGGACTTGGCAGCACGCGCCTTGATAATGTGTCGATGAGTCTGCGGATCGGTGAGGTTTTAGGTGTGGCTGGGGTTGAGGGAAACGGCCAATCCGAACTGGTGGAGATCATTACTGGCCTGCGCCATCCGAGCGCCGGCGCGTTGCGAATAAAGGGCGTCAATGTCGGCCGTAGCTCGAGCCCAGCCGAGATGAGGCGGCTTGGCGTGGCCCATGTGCCTGAAAACCGCATCTCAACTGGCCTTGCGACCACGGCGTCGCTTCTCGACAACCTGGTCATGGGAGCACACCGGTCCGCACCCGTGTCTCGGGGTGTCTGGATCGACCAGGGCGCCGCGCGCAATCGAGCCAAGACGCTAATACGCGAGTTCGACGTCAGGCCGGGAGACATTGACGCGGATGCAGAAAGCCTCTCCGGCGGTAACATGCAGAAGGCGATCGTCGCCCGCGAACTGAGTGGCGACCCCGAGATAATCGTCGTGGCCCATCCAACGCGCGGCGTTGATATCGGCGCCGCAGAGTTCATCTACGATCAACTCCTGAGCCGGCGTCAGAAGGCGGGTGTCCTGCTCGTCTCCTCCGACCTCGACGAGATCCTGCGTCTCTCGGACAGGATCGTCGTGATGTACCAGGGACGCGTGATGGTTGAGGCCCTGCCGGAGGATCTGACGGCAGAGACGCTTGGCCTGCTCATGGCCGGAATGCAGGCCGGCAAAGGGGCTCCGAGGGTGGGAGACAAAGCGTGACGGTCCAGTCGCAGATGGGGAATCTTGCGGCCGAAGCGCGGGCTCGCCGCAGTTTGGCGCGAGCCTGGAATGCGCTGCAAATGCCGGTCATAGCCACCGTGGCGGGATTGTTTGTAACCTCGGTTCTGCTCGTCTGCATCGAGGTGAATCCACTGGATGTCTACGCAGCCCTCCTGCGTGGCGCGCTTGGCAGTCTGTTCGGGATTTCCTCGACGCTGCGCTGGGCGACGCCCCTGATCCTCGCAGGGCTTGCCGTCTCGATTGGCTTCAAGGCCGGTCTGTTCAACGCAGGGCTTTCCGGCCAGATCTACGCGGGTGGATTTGTCGGCAGCCTAATCGGCTTCGGCGTCACGCTCCCATGGGGCCTTCATCCGGTCGCGGCCATTCTAGGCGGCGGACTTGCGGGCGCCACCTGGGCGTTCATCCCTGCGATCATGCGGCGATATCTCGGGGCGAGTGAGATCGTTACATCGTTGATGCTTTGGTACGTCGCGATCGGAATTGCCGACTTCCTCGTCCGGCAGTTCTTTCGTGATCCGACTTCGGCGGCCTTCCTCATGTCCGTGAAGGTGGCTCCAAGCGCCGTGCTGCCGTCCATCTTCCCCGTCGGAAACGTTTCGGTAATGATCTTCGTTTCGATCGGGGCCGCAATCCTATTGGCGCATTTCATGGCGCGCTCGGTAGCGGGCTATGAGATCCGAATGACAGGCGCCAATCCGGCCTTCGCCCACTACTCCGGTGTTCCGATCGGACGTCGCATGGTGCTCGCCTTCTGTCTCAGCGGCTTTCTTGCCGGGATGATCGGCGCCTCGGAGAGCATCGGCATCAATCAGCGTTTCGTCTCCCAGTTCGACCCAGGTTTCGGCTTCGACGGTTTCCTTGTCGCTCTGTTAGCGAACGGGAGCATCGCCGGTTGCATTCCAGCGGGACTGTTCCTCGGCATCCTCAAAGCTGGAGGCTCAGAGATCGAACGGACGCTCGGCCTGTCGAAGAGCATTATCTGGATACTCCAAGGTTCGATCATTCTGTTCGTCTCGGCCAACCGTCTGCGGGGCTATCTTGCCTGGTTCATCGGCAGGCTGAGAGGCCGTTAAGGGAGCCGGGCATGGATATCCTCACCGTTTCCTTGATTGCATCAACGCTCGTCGCGGCCACGCCGCTGATTTGGGCCGCCATGGGCGGACTGGTAAGCCACCAGGCGGGATTATTCAACTTCACCTTGGAAGGCCTGATGCTGTTCGGCGCGTTCTTCAGCGTGCTTTTCGGAACCCTAACTGGCAATGTCTGGATCGGTATCCTGCTCAGCGGGTGCGTCTGCGTCCTGCTCAGCCTAATCTGGGGCTGGATCGTCATCGACCTTGAAGCCGACCAGATCATCTCGGCCCTGGGCTTCATCCTGCTCGCCCAGGGCGGCACGGTCTTCATGCTCAACGCGATGGGCCAGGGCGGCGGCATCTTCTCTCTGGTTCAGCTCAATCCCATAAAAATACCGTTGGTCCACGATATTCCCTTGATCGGGCCGGTCCTCAGCAATCAAACGGCGCTGACCTACCTTTCCTGGCTGCTGCTGCCGTTGTTCCTGTTCGCCCTCTATCGGACACCATTCGGACTATCGCTCCGGGCGACCGGGGAGCGTCCAGAAGCGGCCGAGGCTGCCGGAATTAATGTGCGTCGCATGCGCTACATTTCGGTGGCGATCACGGGATTCTGCTGCGCGATGGCCGGTTCGCAGCTGGCGCTCGGCCTGCTGGCGATGTTCACGGACAATATGACAGCCGGGCGCGGGATTATCGCGTTCGCGGCGGTGATCTTCGGGCTTCACCGCCCGCTGCAGGTGTTTCTTGTTGCGCTCTTCTTTGGATTCGCGGGAGCCCTAACGGATCGACTTCAGGGCTTCGGTCTTCCCAGCGAACTCCTGCTGACACTGCCATACGTTTTGACCGTACTAGCCCTTTGTGTTGCAGGCATGCAGTCCGCCTTCAAGCGAAGGGTCGGCGCTTGAGCTGGATCAGGAGCGTTTACTGGCTAAGAATGTCGCGGTCGGCCCGGCTGAGGCATGAGCGGACACCCCCGCCTAGCGCAGCCGTGACAGACGCGTCCGATGCTCGGTCGTGTCAGAACGCAGCCGTTACATGTAATCTGTCCTTTTGGCCCGGCGGGTCCGTCGCGCTATTCACATGGCGAGGGTTCAGAATCCCCGCGACGAGAGGAGGCTAGCTACCTTCTATTTTTTCGTTCCCAACGGTGCGGCAGCAAATGATTGTGGAATGAAGCATCCGTGATTTGTCGCCTCAACGGCACTAGGATGGCCTGCAGCGAGGTTGGTCACCGTTCGAGTCCAAAAATCTTGGCGACAGTCCAACAGGATGTGGCGATGAAGACATGGGGTGCGGCCGGCGAGAGAACTCTGCTGTCTGATGTGTTGCCGGGCTGCCGCTCAGCACTAGGTATCGTGTGAGCCCACGAGATCGGAGAACGCAATGTTCGAAGGCTTTGATGCCCTTCTCCTGGCACGCATTCAATTCGCCTTCACAGTCTCGTTTCACTTCATCTTCCCTGCCTTCACCATCGGGCTCGCAAGTTACCTCGCGGTGCTGGAGGGGCTGTGGCTGTGGACCGGACGCGGCGTTTTCATCGATGTCTTCCACTACTGGATCAAAATCTTCGCCCTTAGCTTCGCAATGGGCGTGGTCTCCGGGATCGTGCTCACCTACCAGTTCGGCACCAACTGGTCGGTATTCTCAGACAGGACGGGCGCTGTCATCGGGCCGCTTTTGGCTTATGAGGTGCTCACCGCCTTTTTCCTGGAGTCGGGTTTTTTGGGCATCATGCTGTTCGGCATGACGCGGGTCGGCAAGGGACTGCATTTCGCCGCTACCTTGCTGGTCGCGGCGGGCACGCTTTTGTCGGCTTTCTGGATTATCGCGGCCAATTCCTGGATGCAGACGCCGAGCGGCCATCTCACCAACGAAGCCGGCCAGTTCGTTCCGGCGGACTGGTGGAAGGTCATCTTCAGCCCCTCCTTCCCGTACCGGCTCGTTCATACCGTGCTCGGAGCCTACCTCACGACTGCCCTGGTGGTGGGGGCGGTCGGCGCCTGGCACCTCTTGCGCGACCGCACGAACGAGGGCGCGCGCGTGATGTTCGCCATGGCGATGGGCATGATCATGGTGACGGCGCCCGTCCAGGTTCTGGTGGGCGACTTCCATGGATTGAACACGCTCGAGCATCAGCCCGTGAAGATCATGGCCGTGGAAGGGCATTTCGAAAGCCATCCCGAGGGCGCGCCGCTCTATCTCTTCGGCCTTCCAAGCCAACAAGAGGCGACCGTCCATTACCCCATCGCCGTTCCAAAGCTTGGCTCCCTGATCCTGGAGCATAGCCTGAACGCACCCATGGAAGGACTGGAGACCGTCCCGCGGGAGGAATGGCCTCACGTCCCGGTGGTTTTCTGGTCCTTCCGCATCATGGTCGGGCTGGGGCTGCTCATGCTCGCGCTCGGCGTTTGGTCGCTCGTCGCCTATCTGCGCGGCAACCTGTTCGACACGCGGGCGCTACACCAATTCGCGACGCTAATGGGACCAGCCGGATTCGTGGCGGTGATCGCCGGCTGGGTGACGACGGAAGCCGGGCGGCAACCCTATACCGTCTATGGCCTGCTGCGGATGGCCGAATCGGTCTCGCCGCTCGCCGCCCCGGCGGTCGGTTCGTCCCTCCTGGCCTTTATCGTCGTCTATTTCGCCGTCTTTTCGGTGGGCACCTGGTACATACTGCGCCTGATGGCCCATGAGCCGTTTCCGTCGGAGCCGGGCCTGGAGAGAGGTAGTGCGCCGATCCGCACCGCCGGCATCACGCCCGCACAGGGGCTTGACCCGCGTCGCGCCATTGGAGCCAGCCCGGTCGGGAATTGAACTTGGACCACTGACCTATCCTGAGCGTCGTGTTCGTGTGCCCGAATCTTCTTTCAGAACGGCCACACGACCATGATCGCCGGAACTGAAACGATCACGACGACAATTTCGAGCGGGAGCCCCATCCTCCAGTAGTCGCCGAAACGGTATCCGCCTGGCTCGAGAATGAGCGCGTTGTTCTGGTGGCCAATGGGAGTCAGGAATGCGCAGGACGAGCCCACGGCGACCGCCATCAGAAACGGGTCGGGGCTGGTGCCGAGCTGTCCCGACATGCTCACGGCAATCGGCGACATGACAAGGGCGGTTGCGCTGTTGTTGATGAAGTCCGTGAGCAGAAGGGTTGCGATAAGCAGCAGCAGCAGCGCCCAGACTGGCGCAAGGCCGCGAACGCCCGACAACAACCCGTTTGCAACCAGGGCCGCTGTGCCTGTTGTTTCCAGGGCGGTGCCTATGGGGAACATGGCTCCGATAAGGACGACGACCGGCCAGTCGATTGCGTCATAAAGCTCGTTGAGCGTCACGATATCGGTGCCAACCATCAGGGCTGCCGCCAGGATGAAGGCAATGTGAACGGGCATGAGACCGAGCATTGTTGCCAAGATGGCACCCACGAACAGACTGCTCGCGAGGATCAGCCGACGCGGACGCATGATGCCGATGTCGCGCTCGGCGAGCGGCAAGAAGTGCAATTCAGTAAGAGCCTCGCCTATGTTCGCCCTGGCTCCGTGCAGCAGCACTGCATCGCCGGACTTGAATGTCACGTCCCTCAGGCGGGTGCGGATCCTGCGCCCATGGCGCGAAATGGCCAGGAGATTGGCACCAAACCGTCCACGCAAACGCAGCGAGGCCGGAGTGTGCCCGATGGCGCTTGATCTGGGCGAGACGATTGCCTCGACAACATCAGCAGTGCCGGCTGCGCCGCTTGTCAGGCTGCGCCCCTTGTGCCCAAGCAGCGCCAGTCCGGCTTCATCGATCACGGTCTTGAGCGCTTCGGGGCTGCCCTGAAGATGAAGGATGTCATCCTCCACGATCTCCTCATCGTAACGGGGTTCGGGAATACGCTCGTCTCCGCGCACGAGAGCGACTACGACAGCCTCTTCCTCTGACAGTCGCTCGATTTCGCCGACGGTGCGCGCGATCGCCCTTGCCCCCTTTCGCGCAACGACTTCCGCAATGTAATCCTCGATCCTGAGGGCATCGGAGGCATTCGCGCGGCGGCGCCGATCCTGCGGGATCAGGCGCCAGCCAACCAGCACGAGGAACAGAATCCCCGCGATGGCAACCAGCACTCCGACGGGCGCGAAATCGAACATGGCGAATGGCCTGCCAACGGCATCCTCGCGGAAGCTCGAGACGATGAGATTGGGCGGTGTGCCGATAAGCGTAATCGTCCCGCCCAGCAACGATGCGAATGCCAGGGGCATCAGTACCAAAGCCGGAGAGAAATTGTCCCGGTATGCTGTGCGTATGGCCACGGGCAGCATCAGAGCCAGCGCGCCGACGTTGTTCATGAACGCGGACAGGGTCGTGATGATGATGGTCTGCCCGGTGAGCTGTAGCGCCGGGTGCCCTTGAAGAGGCCCCAGCAGCTTCACGATCATGTCGATGATGCCAGCATTCTGTAGGCCACGGCTCAGGATCAACACGCCGATGACGGTAAGAACCGCGGGGTGGGCAAAGCCGTTGAAGGCCGTCTGGGCCGGAACGAGCCCCGTCAGGACGACTGCCAGCAATGCAAACACCGCCACCAAGTCGTAGCGCCACCGTCCCCAGATGAACAGCACCATCGTGATGCCGAGAACGGCGAGCGCGATCATCTGTTCGGACGACACTGCAGCGTCCTCAGCGAACCTATCGAAACGGTCCGGGTTGCGCGCAACCCGGTCAACGGATCGCTGGAAACGCCCAGGATAGCGGTCGCGTTCCACAGGCCACCAACCGCGAGCGATGCGGCCCGATCAGCGCCCCTGCCCGGATTCGTGCCGCGCCACCGTCTTACGGCCCGCAAGACGTTAGTTGCCGATCTTCGCGTGGGACTGCTCTTTAATGCCAGTCACGCGCTCGGCGGTGCATCAATCAGCAGCTGCAAGCGCCTCAACGCGCGACAGGTGATCGCCGTGCATGGCAAGCGCGTTCCAGTCGTCACCACCATCTTGACTTGCATAGATGCGACCATCGTCAAAGCCAGCGAACAGCTGTCCACGCGCGGCGGCAAGGGCTCTCGGCATGTTTTTCAGCGGCTGCTGCGGCAGCCGGCCCTTGAGTTCCTCCCAAGGGCCGCCACCACGCCAGCGATAGATGGCAGCATGCGCGGCGAGCTGCCCATGGGCACGGCGCGGCCCTGCTGCCGCGGAGGTGAACCAAGTGTCGGGGTCGTCGGGATCGACCGCCAGGCCCCAGCAGTAATCACGGTCACGCCCCTCGTTGGCGAGGAACCATTTATCACCGCCGTCGCGGCTCCATGCGGCGCCGCCGCCACCCGCCTCATAGGCACGGCCCGGTACGTTTGGATGCCAGGCGAGAGCGTGGACGTCTCGTTGCGCGCCAGGGCGGTGGTCCTGCCAGGATTCGCCCCCATCGAGGCTGCGCATCAGGCCGCCCAGCTCGATACCGGCCAGGAGCAGGCCGGCGTCGTGCGGCGAGGGCGCGATCGAGCGCACGTGGCTCGTCCAAGGCCGCGGCGGGAAGCGCCATTCCGGATAGGAAGGCAATTCAAGCAGCGCGTGAAGCTCCCGCCAGGTCTCTCCGCCATCGCGGCTAACAAAAAGATGGCTTGGTTCGGTGCCGGCATAGACCGCTCCATCGGCCGCACTTACCGCGAGTGAGAATACATCCGGCTGAGGGAGTACGATGTTGCGCCAGTTAACGCCGCCGTCGCGACTCCTCCACACGCCATTGCCGCGCGTTCCAGCATAGACGCTGGCAGAATTGAGCGGGTCCAGCGCAAGGCATTGCACGCCCTTGCCTTGCAACGACAGCGATGCCCTCCATATGCCCCCGTCGTCGCGGATGCAGGCGAATGCGTCGCCGGTGGCCGCATAAAGCGTCCTCATGAACTGCCTCGTTCAACTCCACCAACTAGGGGCTGAGCCGCGATTACTGCTCCCAACCTTCAACTTTGCCGATGGTTTCACTGAGAACGTGCAATGGCGCTGGCGCAAGGGCGGCGGCCGCGGTGGCCAACAGGTAGACGGGATGAGCCACCTAGATCGACGGTTGATGGCCGCCGCAGCACGTCACGGACCGACCGTCCATGCTGCGGCGGCCCGCCACCAGCGCTAACATCTAGTCTGTGACGGCACGTTTCCGTCCCGGGAAGGAGATACCTTCCGGCTAATCCTTTTCCACCACAACCGGAAAAAGGATGTCTACCGTCGTGCCCACGTCCGGCGTGGTGTCAATGCGGATCTGACCGCCCACCATCTTCGTGAACGCCCGTACCTGAGGAAGGCCTATTCCCGTTCCCTTGTCGCCCTTGGTGGTGAAGAACGGGTCGAACACTCTCTTCAATATTTCCGGCGGCATTCCCCGCCCGTTGTCCCTGACCCTGACCCGTACATAATCTCCGAGAGCGGAGAGCTCTGGTCCGGCAATCTCGACGATCCGGCTTGTGCTGATCTCGATCTGGCCGCCGCCCGGCATAGCGTCCCTCGCATTCGCGACCAGGTTGAGGACCGCGGCATCGAAGAACGCGGGGTCTATGAGGCAGCTTGGGAGGTCGGGAGCGAGATCCAACACGACGCGGACGTCGGGTCCGGCCCCGTATCTCAGGAAAGGCTCGAACGTTTGCAGAAACTCGTTCACGTTGCCTGCGTGGGGATCTAGTTCCTGATGCCTGGCAAATGCGAGAAGCTGCGAGGTCAGCTCGATCCCACGGTCGATCGCCCCTCTCGCCTCCGTAAGGTATGCGCGCACTTTCCCGGGCTCGTCCGAGTTCGTCTCCGCCAGCCTTAGCCCCGATCCGATTGCTGTCAGCAGGTTTCTGAAATCGTGTGCTATTCCCTCCGTAAGTTCGCCCAGCGCGGCCAGCCTCTGCGTCGCGACGGTGCGCTGCTCCACGCTGCATTCAGAGGCGGAAGGGGGGCGGAGGTCTGATGCCTTTGCCGCGGAGTTGGACCCCGGCTGCCCGATGTGGTTGGGAAACATTGCCTGTGTCACATCCGACCCCGCAATGCCAAATTGTTCGTAGCTAGGCTACGGCGGAGATCACGAAGGCTGGCTATCGCGCAAAGGCAACAATAAAACAGTTTCGTCAAAGGAATTAATAGCCGCTCAGAACACTATTTCTGCTCGATTGCAATCAAACGAGGGATACGCACGCAGTTCCTGATCTGAACTATTTGATCATTCAGTCGCGTCGGCTGTCGCAACTCGGTGGCGGTAGACCTCTCCCAGCCGCGCCAGCCAGGATGCCATTGAACGACCCCGCCGAGCTAACCTTCGGAACGAGGCCATCGGAAGACGCCGCATCGCGACCATGGGATTTCCGCCCCGCCCCGAGCGTTGCCACAAGCTGTTGACCCAATGTTCGGAAACACCCGCCTGAACGGAAGCTGCCATGCCCTCTCCTAAGGGGGCCGGGCAGCCTTACTGCACTCGTTCCCGCCCCCTCCGCCGCGGCGCAAGGATCGCCGGCGCGTCGGTAGCCTCTCCAGCATCCGGTCGAACTCCCTCCGGTCATAAAACCAGTTGCCGCCCGTCCCCCTGAAGCTTGGCTCGACCCCCTGCTTCGCCAAGGGATATCGTACCGCCTTGGCTTGCTTCTGCAGCCTCAGGGCAGCCTACCCCCGGGGAGCGCGAAGGGGGTGATGTTCATCACCATCGAGGACGAGGCCGGGATCGCCAACCTGGTCGTCTGGCCGAAGGTGTTCGAGCGGCATCGGCGCATCATTCTGGGGCCGGCATGGTCTCGGTCAAAGGACGCGTGCAGCGCGAGGGCGAGGTCGTGCACCTTGTTGCTCACCATCTGACCGACCTGTTCGCGGAACTGGTGAGCATCAGGAAGCGGGGTGCGCCCTTCCCGCTTCCGCACGGCCGGGGCGACTAGTTCCATGGCGGCAGCCCGGCGCTGGATCCGCGTGGCTTGCCTCCGAAAGGACTGCCGATGCGAGACATCTACATTGCCGACCTTCACATCGACAGGCTGGAGGTCAAGCCAAGGAACTTCAGGTGACGGTCAGGTACCCCAGCGCCCATGCGATGGAGAGAAATGAGTGACGTGAACGGGCCGGCTTCAGACTGTCCGGTTTCAGGCAAGGCGGACAGGTAAGCTGACATTCTCGTGACCCTTCGGCGATAGTGGAAAGCGCCATTATCCTCCATCCGCGTCAAAGCTTGGCGACAATGCGTCACATCAGGCCTACTCGCGTCTTCTCGGCTTCGAACGGGACATCTGAGCATGAGGTGGCGGCGACCCTCCGCAGGACCGCCGAAAGCACGTCGCGTATGCCGATCGCCCCGACGAAGCGCGACTGCTCGTCGAAAAGCGCCACCGGCGCCGCTTAAGGGCAAACGCGATCGGGCCCTGTTACTGCTGGGCTTCGCCGGCGCCTTCCGCCGCTCCGAGCTCGTCGGGATTAAGGTCGAGGATCTGACGTCTAATGAGAAAGGCGTGGATGTCTTCCTGGGCCGCTCCAAGACCGACCGGGAGGGCAAGGGGCAGTCAGTGGCCATCCTGAACGGAAAGGCTCTGCTCCCCCTCCAGAGGCTGCAGGAGTGGCTTTCCGCAGCCGGGATCATCGAAGGACCGGTCTTCCGCGGCGTCGGCCGTGGCGACCGCCTGAAGCCGGAACAACTCAACGCTCAATCGGAGCGCTAATCGTGAAGCACTATGCCGACGCGGCGGGGCTCGACATCGACAAGCTGTCAGGGCATTCGCTGCGGGCCGGGGTCATAACCTCGGCCGCCGACAACCGCGCCTCGATCAGACGGATCATGGAGGTGAGCCGACATCGGGATCCTCGATCGGTCGAGACCTATGTAAGGCGCGCCGATCGCTACAGCGATCATGCTGGGGATGGGTTCCTGTAGCTTCCAGCCGGCGATCACCGCATTACCGAGACGTCGATGTACTCGCCTACTGATCCTCGGCCATAGATTTCGACCAGAATCATCGCGCCGCCGCTCACGAGATCACGGGCAGCGCGTGCCTGGATGGTGCCCCGCATCAGCATGACCTCCATAGCTGCGCGGTTTCGTTCATCCGCGAAGAAGGAGGTCGTATTGGTCGGCTCGGTCAGCTTTGCCATATCGATGAAAATTCGCTCGGTCCTGCCGCAGGATTTGCAAGGTTCCGTAAGCCGAATGCCTCGTGAGTTGTAGAGATCCTGTGGGCCGATATAGGCGATGTAGGATTCCAGCAGTCGAGGTCCTGGATCCACTGATCGGATCGTTGCTTGCGCAAAGCTCGGCGACGTCGCAACTGCGACACTTGCAATGACCACTAAGTATGCGGCTGCCTTCCTGAATTTCCGCATTCCTGCCCTCCCCCGCCAATATCGCGATCACAGTTTGCACGAGGCTACTTAACGGCCGGTAGCGGCCCTACCGAGCCTGTCGTCTAGCAGAGGCTCTCACACGGGCGACCGTCACCGTCACGGTCCAGCCGTCCACCCCAGGAACAGTTCTGCAGGTACCAATACGCCTCGTCACATGAGGCGATCTGTTTGCAGGTTCGACGCGGCGAGCAAGACCATGACTGCGCCGTCTCAGTCGGCCGCTCTGTCCAAGGGACGTCGCTGCTGACGCTGAACAGCGACAACGATGCCGATAGAACTACGAAAATCACTCCCATTGCTTCCCCCCTCCTAATACCCGGCGCTTTAGACGCCGCAGCCGGGGCTACTGCGATCTGGCTTTCCTCGCCTCCCAGGGCTCGATGAAATCGCCCTGCCAAACCCCGGCCTTCTCACGTCGAGCGGCCGCTTGTTCCGTCGCGTATTTCCCGCGGCTGTATCTGGGCCAGTCGAGAGCGTGACCTCTCCGGAGAAGCCAGACATTGACGTTGCTGCCATCAGCACGCCAGCAGTCAGCTACGACCCGACCGTATCGGTCCCGGTCCACTTGTCGGGATTTGGTTGGTCTGGACGCTGCCAAGAACCCGTCCAAAGCCTCGGCGGTAGTCCAGCCGCACCGATAGCTCTTTCCAGCCTGTCGCAGAGCTGCCATCTCTCAGGCGCATCTCACAACTGATCATCTCTCCGTAGCAAAGCCTTGCAACCCCGGAGTTACATGTGAAAGTTACTTGCGCATGAGCCACGATCTTTGCGGGAAATCGCCGACGGATCCCCGCTCGACTTCAACAGCATGGCTATTCCAACGCCCGATGCGCGAATGGCTGCCCTGGAGAAGGGATCCGGCGAGCACAAGATCGAGGCCCTCTGGTACGAGGCCCGCGATCTGCATTTCCCGCTGGATAATGCCACGGTCAATTTCGACGGAAGCGATCTCGTCGGCATTCAGCTTTGGGGCGCCCACGGCAACCAATGGTGCATGAAGAAGCCGCCGGCGGACTGGGAACCGCGCGTCGCGGCGGGCCTATGTTCGGCCACCGAGACAAGCCTAGTCGCTGTCGCGGACAACGAGTTCCGGCGGCCAGACCTCGCGGATGACCTTCGCGCCTTCAGGTCCCGCGAAGGCGGGCATGGACTTTAACAACATTTCCGCAAGCCGCTGGCCAAGCGGCTCCAGCGCCGGACGGAAGCTGGTCAGCCGCGGCGAGTAATACCGGCATAGCGCCGTGTGGACGATGACGACGACCGCCACGTCCTTGCCCGGCTGTATCCCCATTTCGACCAGGGCGCGGCAGCCGCCCAGCGCCATAGCGGCCATTGGGCGTCGAGGTATCCCGCCCATCACCCTTCCAAACGTTCTGCGACCTGCTCCGTGGCTCGTCAGCAGTCATTTCCATGAAAGACGCGGTTTCCAGCTAGATGCGTTCAAATGGGGAAACTGCCGAAAGTGTCCGCGAAGGTGAATCTTGTGTATCGCCACGAGCCCTGGTTCCAGTTCGAAGCAAAAATGTGTAGACACAAAGCACGAGCGGGGGGCATTGCCACGGAGGATATAAGGACAAAGGTTTCGGGCGAACTTGAACGCTTGGAGAAGGATTGCACCCACTGTGCAACTCTGTACACTGCGACATGAGCCTGTTCGTTACCTGGAGGGGCATTCTTGATCTCCCAGCACTTCCAGAGCGCGGCCTGAAGGTCGGCGGAAATCGCATCGTCCAGCGCATCTTCGGCGGCGCTTCCACCAGGGCCCGAATCTCATCCTCACAGATGAAGGGGCACGATCTCATCACCACGGAGCTCAGTCCTCCGTACCGCGAGATTCTCCTTCGCCGAAAGGGGGCACGCCGAATATCCACGCCGCTACCCGTGGTCGTGGCGCCAGGCGTCGACGACCCCGACAACCTTCCTGAAACCTTTGTAGTTCAATGGGATTCCCAAGGCGAATTGGCGACCTACGCCGACACGCCGGAAAAGGTCCTGCAGTCATGGATCAACAGGTTCGACTTTCGAACCGAGGACGAAGAGCAGGACCTTCCGGGCCTGCGCACCCCGCAGATCGGCGCGCTGCACGCGATCTCCGCCCACTTTGCAGTCGGCTCCACCTTTGAACCTGCCACCGTCGTCCTTCCGACCGGCACCGGCAAAACAGAAACCATGCTGGCAACGCTCGTCTATCGGCGGCTTGGACACACACTCGTCCTCGTTCCCAGCGATACACTGCGAAGCCAGATAGCCGGCAAGTTCATCAGCCTCGGCGTCCTGCCTGAGGCCCAAGTCATCACCCACGACCTCGCCAGGCCCCGCGTCGCGATCATCACGACCGGCATTAGGTCAACGGACGAACTGGAGTCGCTGATCCGGAACGCAAACGTAATCGTTGCCCTTCCGAACGTCCTCGAGGCCTCGGACGCCGAAGTTGTCCGCCGTCTCGCAGACGCATGCTCCGATCTCATTGTAGATGAGGCCCACCACATCACTGCCAGAACGTGGCAGGGCGTCCGGGAGCACTTCGCTGCAAAACGTATTCTTCAATTCACCGCAACGCCGTTCCGGCGCGACGGCAAGCGCGTCGATGGCAAGATCATCTTCAACTACAAGCTCGGTGATGCCCAGGCCGCCGGCTACTACCGCCCTATCAACCTCCGAACGATCGAAGAATACGGGGACGAGGAAGCCCGCGATGTCGCGATTGCCAAGGAAGCCATTGCAACGCTTCGACATGACCGGCACGACCTGAAGCTCGATCACCTTCTGATGGCGCGGACGTCGTCAAAGGACCGAGCTGAAGCCGTGGGCCGAATCTACCAGCGCCTCGCGCCGGACCTCAAACCGGTGATCGTCTACTCTGGTCCCGGCCGCACCATGATCAATCGCGAGGCTATGACCCAGATCTTCGATCGAGGAGCCGATGGAGCCCGGATTGTCATCTGCGTCGACATGCTGGGCGAAGGATTCGACCTGCCGTACCTCAAGGTCGCGGCCCTTCACGACACGCACAAGTCGCTGGCCGTGACACTTCAGTTCATCGGCCGCTTCACCCGCAAAGGCCCCGCCGACAAAATCGGCGAGGCCACAGTTGTCACCAACATTGCCGACCCTGATGCCGAGGCGAAACTCGCCGACCTCTACGCAGAAGGAGCCGACTGGGATCTTCTCATCAAGCGCTTGAGCGAGGAAAGAATTGCGCAGGAACTGCGCCTGCAGGACGTGGTGCTTGCGCTTAAAGAGTCCGGCGATCTCCATGCGAACCTTTCGCTTTGGAACCTCCGGCCGGCACTTTCAGCGCAGCTCTTCCGGACGAAAAGCGAGGACTGGAACCCTTTCGCCTTCGAGTCGGTGCTTCAGAAAGACTCAGAGAGCTGGTACGCGATCAGTGAACAGGACGGCGTTCTGGTCGCCGTAGTGTGCCGTTCTAGCGATGTGGCCTGGGGCAACTACCAGAACGTGTACGACACGATCTACGACCTCCTGATCCTCAAGTGGGACAAGTCTGCTGGAGCGCTCTGCCTCTATGCGAGCGACTACGATGCGTTACGGTCAGAGAAGCTCGCTAAGGCGGTCACGAACGACGACACCACGCTGGTATCGGGCACGCCTATCTTCAACATTCTGAACAATGTCGAACTGCCACTGGTGAAGAGCCTTGGGTCGTCCCGTATCGGTGCGATTAGCTTCACCTCGTATTTCGGGCCTAATGTCACCGAAGGACTCGCCAGCATCGAAAAGGCCGAGTCCTCGCTGAACAATCTTGCCTGCCTCGGGTACGAGAACGGAGAGCGCGTCCTCTGGGGGGGAACCCAGCGCCGCGGCAAGGTCTGGCAGCAAAAATCCGGGACGATATCGGACTGGATCGAGTGGACCGCCGCGACGTGGGCAAAGGTCTCGTCCGAAGTTGAAAGCGAGAGCAACATCGTCCGCGACTTCCTTCGCCCGGAGAAACTGGCGGAGCCGCATTCCGCATGGCCGATATCGGCCCAATGGGGCGAGCAGGCACAAATGCGCTTCAACGACCGGCAGTTCGTCATCTTTGGTTCGTCAGAAGTCCCGGTATTTGCCGTCGATGTGAATCTCAGTGATGTCGGACCGAACGGCGAAATCGTCTTCCGTGTCGAAAGTGACGGCGCGATGTCCGAATACGCCCTTGTCATCAGTGAGAAGATTCCAGGCGGATACCGCCATGACCACGTCTCCGGTCCTGCTATCACGTTCCGGCACGGCACACTGCCGGCGGTGCCGCTGGAGGAGTACCTACAGAAGGATCCCTTCATCGTTCGCTATGCAGACGGGACTTACTCGTACAACTGCTACCACATTCCAGTGAAGCTGGACGCCGGTCTCTACCAGCGTGACAAGCTGGAGGCGTGGAACTGGGATGGCATCGAGTTGAACAAGGAGTCGATGCACAAGGCAGGCGACCAGAAGACTATTCAGTACCGGACGTTCGAGCAGCTCAAGGGCGAGTTCGACGTCATCTTCAACGATGACGGTCACGGAGAGGCCGCTGACCTCGTGTGCCTGAAGGACCTCAACGACAACACAATCCGGCTATGCCTCGTCCACTGCAAGGGCGCCCATGAGGCGCGGGTGTCACAGGACATCCGGAACTTTTACATTGTCTGCGGCCAAGCTCAGAAGAGCGTTGTAGCAAAGCATGCCGGCCTTCCGACACTCTATCACGACCTGAAAAGGCGGCAGGAAACCTGGGCCCGCGAAGGCCACAATCGCTTCCTGAAGGGCGAAATCAAAGATCTCTCCTACTTCAAGGAAAAGTCGCGCCGCGCGAGACTCGAGTTCGAGATGATCCTTGTCCAGCCGGGCGGATCGGTTTCTTCCATCACTAATGACGCTTTGCGACTGCTGGCAACGACCGAACTCTATCTGCTCAAGACGACCCAGGCGAAGTTCCGGGTCGTGCTCTCGCCCTAAATGCCAGTCTCCCCGCCCGTCGATGAAACGATGAAGGCGATGATCACGAATCCTGGCTTCGAAGAGCTCAACAAGCAGTGCGAACGCAGCATCACAAAACTGAGCGATGCCGAGGCGCTAGCACACATCGGGCAATTGATCGACGATGCCTTCGACGCGTCCTTCGAGCGCGGCGCTAAGCGCGCGCTCCATCTGCTCGACGAATTGTCAAAGCGTGATCTCGCCGACACCGATGGCGCGCTGATCGAGTATTTCCGAGCCAATGTTTGGGCAGCACGGTCGCATATCGCGAACGTTCGACTATCCTGGTCCTGGGAGGCGCCCGAGCGGCAGGCGGAACTGCTCGCGTTGTCGCGTGCCTCAAACCATCCCGGCTTCGCGAGCCTCGATAAGGTCCGCCAATGCCAGATTCTCACTAACCACGCGAACCTCCTCCATATGGTGGGTCGCACGATCGATGCGGTCGCTGTCTGGGATGCTGCTCTGAGGATCATTCCAGGTTTTGCGATGGCACGGGGCAACCGAACTCGAATTGCCGCGGGACGGGCCAGGACCCGCCTTGGCGCGGTTCTCGGCGGCGATTATCCTCGCGCGCGCCTGTCGTATCACTTGCCTGATGTCGCTCGCGGTGATGCTGTCGCTCGCCATGAGCAGCCGGGCGGCCTTCGGCGCCATCACCGATGGTCATTGCGGTTCTTCGCCGCTTTGGGTCATTTCTATCGTCTAATTTCCAGAACAACGCTGTCCCATCAGAAAAACAACAGCTGATTCCACTGGCGCCGCTCTGGGCGGTAAAGCACCTTGCTTCGCTCCACTAGAGGGTAGCGTTACGCTACGGCAGAGATGTCCGATCGAGTATCCTGCGAGCCAGCCCAATGTAGTCAGCGTCGAAATGATGTCCCCCCTCGGTCTCGATCAATGTGATGCCTGTAAGCTTCGGGTCATTACAACTGGTTTCGGCATCGGCTTTGCCGTAAACGCACAAGGTCAGTTCCGGCGGAAGCCTTGCGATCGCGCCCGTCACGTCATAACCGCCTTCGTCAATCCCCAGCCAGCCCGAGATTGTGACCTGGAACGAGGTCGTTTTGCCGGGACCGAGCAGGGCGATCAGCCTTGTGCGACCGCGGAGTGTCGAGGGCAAATATGGAAATGCGAAGGGCAACGTGTCGGCGCCGAACGAGTATCCCAGCAGCAGAACGGGAAGGCTGCCGTCCGGGTCTGCGTCGTGGATCAGGCTGGAGACATCGTCGGCAAGCTCTTCGGGAGTGCGCTTCGACCAGAAGTAATGTAGCGCATCCAGGCCGATGACATGAATGGCTTGGGTTGAGAGCCATTCACCTATGCTCTTGTCGAGGTCGCGCCAACCCCCGTCTCCCGACACGAAGATGGCCACGGCGCGCGGAGTCGTCGTGGAGGGCAAATCCACAGCGGGCAGGGTACCGAAAGGCTCGATCGTGGCCGTCAATGTCGACACTGCCTCGACAACTTGGGCTACGGGGTTTTTCTGATCGATGGCTTCAACGGTGACAGAGGGCTGCGGCGCTGCCCGCTGGGCGATGTCATCCAGAGCATTTTCACGGACGAAGATCGTAGCGGGGCCTGGCATGGATCTGTCGAAGGCATACCGATAAGCTCCACCATCGGGCATCTTTGTCGCGGTCGCGCCGGGGCAGAAGGGCAGCCTTAGCGACAGACGGTCGGCAAAGTCCATGGCCACCGCCCCGCCCAGAGTATTTGCCGGCGCATCCGCAAGCGCAGCATAGGCGAATGTCGCGCCCTCGCCGCGCCCTATGACGATGGGCGGAAGATAGGTCTGAACACCAAGTTCCCTCTGCGTTGTCTGGGCAAGATCAGTGATCTCGCCGACGACGTAGAGACATTCGCCCGATGACGCATCGAGCGCCTTTGCATATATCGAGAGGTCAACCGAGAGGACGACCGAACCATCTTCTCGCAGTGCTCGGGCGAAGGCCTCGTCGGTCGCACTCCAGCCCGATCGATCTGACAGGTAGACAATCACGGCCTTGGGTTGTTTCTCAGGGACGAGCAACCGGATGTTCTGCAGCCGCTCTACGCTGAGCGTCTGCGGCGGCGAAGCGCACAACGTGGTGGTGAGAGCCATGACGGCAAGCCAGCAGGCAAGAACCCGGCTCATCTCTTTGACAAGCCCAACGGGCCCCGCGATATCAATGTAGTCACGTCAAGAAGCACCTGCGGTATCCCAAGGCCGCCTGGACAGGCCAAGTATTGAGGGGTCCAGACGGGGTCGAACTTCTGCTTGAAGTCACGCAAACCCTCGAAATTGTAGAACTCGTCGCCGCGACGGAAAATGAACGTTCCGACCCGGTTCCAGGTCGAGGCAAGCGGATGGTCGGCGAGACCTGCCAAGGGCGCCGCGCCAAGGTTGAACCATTGATAGCCTTGGTCACGACCGTAGAGCAACAGATGGACGAAGAGTGCATCCATCAGGACGCGCGAAACCCCGGGCCGGTAGCGCATCAGATCGATCGAGAGCTCCACGTGGTCGCCGCTGCGCCAGAGATTGGCAAAACCGATGATCACGCCCTCCTTGCGCATGACCGCACAATCGAACTCGCCCATATAGCGGTCATCGAAAAAGCCGAGCGAAAAGCCCTTTTCCCTGTGGTGCTTTTCTTCCAGCCAAGCGTCCGATACCGCCCGTAGGTCCTCCAGTATTGCCGGCACATTGGCTTTCGAAACGACAGAAAAGACGAGTCCCTCTCTCGCGCCCCTCTTCTCGGCGTATCGCAGCGGCTGGCGAGCGGGGCCTGCGAGCGAAAATCCGGCGAGCGGAACGCGCGCCACCTCGCCGATCTTGAGAAGCGCCAGTCCCATGTCGAGATAGTGAGTGAGGAATTCAGGTTGCACGGCGTAGTAGACCGATCTCGCGCCGGCGCGGTCCGCCGCCTCGGCGAAGCGCCAGATCAGCCTTATGCCGGACTGGGGATCGCCCACCGGGTCGCCCATCGCGATCCAGCTCGATCCCGAAACGGCATACATGAGAAATGCCTTGCCATCGTCGGAAACAAGGAAGAACTTGTCCCCAAGCAGGGCGATACACGGCTGTGTGCCCGTCGAGGTATCAAGGATTGTCCGCACCGCAGCCGGGATCGGGTCCCCTGCCCTCGGGGGCATTGGCATCGGGCGGTTGATCACCGCGTCCGCGGCAATGGCCCCGGCCACGATGGTCAATGCCAGCGTCGCGCGTAGGAAGCGGGGCGCATCGCCGTCCCAGGCGAACTCCCACCAGAGGCTGGACTGATATTCCACATGGCGAAAAGCAAGGAAGCCGACCAAGGTCAGCGAAGCGAGGGCAATCGCCATCAGGCTGATCCACTTCAGGTCGGGGCGGAAGGAGCGCCAATCGCCCTTGCGGTAGAAGGCGGGGCCTGATGTCGCCAAGGCGCCGGCAAGGACGGTGAGCAGCAGCGCTTCCTCCCAGTCGATGCCTTTCAGGAGCGAGAAGGTTGCTCCCGAGAGAAGCAGCAGGATCGCACCTATGCGTGCCGACGCGATGCGGCGGTAGAGGCCCCGCGCAATCACGATCAGCAGCACGCCGGTGATGCTCGCGAGAAGATGAGAGGCTTCCGCGAAAGGAAGTGGAAGGACGTCCTCCAGCCACGCCATCCTGGAACTGTCGGTTGGCGTATTGCTCGAGAGGACTAGGACGAGCCCGCCACCAAACACCAGAACACTCGCAACCGGGGGAACCATGCGTCGTACGACAACAAGCGTGCGCGCTGCCATGCCTGCGACCGCCATGCGGACGCGGTAAATCTCGAATGCCCCCAGTCCCAGCACCGCAACCCCGAGCGGCAGCGCATAGTAGATCAGGCGGAACAGCACCAGTGCCGCTACAACGTCGGGGCGGGTACCAGCGCCGAGGCCGTACAGGATGGTCGCCTCCAGAACGCCGAGCCCGCCGGGTGCATGACTGACGACGCTCGCGATGATCGCAGCAACAAAGAGGATCAGAAATGAAGCAAAGCCGGGCGCGATATCGGGAGGAAGGAGGACATAAAGCGCAGCTGCCGCCGCGCCGATGTCTACCGCCCCTATGACCAACTGAGCGGCCGCGCTCGGGGCCGCTGGCAGGAGGAATGTCCAGCCAAGAACGATGATCCGGTTCCCGCGCCGCAGCCACAAGATGGCTGCAAGCAGCAGCGCGAGGATAGCAACACCGACGATGCGGTCGTCGGCCGGCGAAAGGAACTGGAGTGCCCGAACGCCGGTAGGGTCGAGAAGCAATGTGATGCCGAGGATTGCTGCCAGGCCTCCGGAAAAAGTAAGCAGCGAGATGCCGACAATGCGACCGACATCGGCCGCGTCGAGACCCGCTGTCTGGTATATCCGATATCGCACCAGCCCGCCGACGAAGACGTGAAACCCGATCGCTGTCGAGAACCCGTAGCCCACCATGCCCGCGAATACCGCCAGCTGAAGGGGGATGCGGCCAGGAGCCACGCGACGAACGGCCAGCACGTCGTAGAGCGACATCGCGAGGAAACTTATTGCGGTAAAGCCCAGCGCCGGCAGTATCGTCTTCGCGGTTGCCGACGAAACGGCAGTGACGATGTCATTGAGGTGAAGATGGGCAGTAATCTGGTGAATAACGTAGAGGGCGATTGCGACCGCTAAGGCTCCGACGGCCGGCCCCAGGACGTGTGGTTCGACCAGGCGCTCGATAGGGCGTGCGAAAGCGGATTCAACCTTTTGACTTTCGGCCGCCGTCTGCCTGGGGCTCACGGGGTTGTCCCTACGAATGGCTTCCCCCAACGACGACAGGCTACCATCCTGTCCGCGGTGAAACAACTTGCAGAGGCGCTACGCGTGGCGAAGAAACTTGGGGCTGCGCCCAAGCGTCGACGCTGTCCTGATCGTGCGCGTGGCGATGACTTGGCACTGAAACGGGTGCCATTTCCGGGGAACACCCGCCTTGCTGCATGGCATTTCTCCCATCAGCCTTTTAGGTCCACATTCCGCTATCGCGGCGAGCTGTCACTTGGACGCCTCAGCAACATTTCTGCTGCGTGGAGATCCGCTTCCAGCGGCGCTCGCCGAACATTATGGCGAATTTGACCGCACACGTTGGGGGAGGACCAAGGCAGTGTTGCGGTCCGCGATGGAGGCTGTACCCCGGGCGACCGGCCGGGCAAGTCCGCGATTGGATTGCGGCACTGCCGGACGGGTAGTGCCCGTCTGGCCCGAGTGCGCGGGAGGGATGTCGCCAGCGAGCGACGAAGCGATCGCTATTTCCGCTTTTAGGAACTCGTGGAAGGCTGACGAACGGCCGAAATCGGGCGCAGTCCAGACACCCCGTAGAAAAGGCCGTCAGTCGTCGCGGCGGTTTTCCAACCAACCGTTCAGCGCAGACCAGGAGCCGCCCGCTTAGCCCTTCACGGCGCCGGCGGTAAGGCCCGCCACGAAATGCTTCTGCATGAGGAAGAACAGGCAGACCGGAGGCAAGGCGGCAAAGAGCGCGCCGGCCGAGATCAGATTCCAAGCCGTCAGCCACTCGCCTTTGAGCCCGGCAATGCCGAGCGTGAGCGGCTTAGCTTCGTCGCTCTGGACGAGTACCAACGCCCAGAAGTAATCGTTCCAGACGAATGTGAAGACCAGGACCGACAGGCCAGCCAGGGCCGGGCGCAGCAGCGGAATGATGATCTTCCTTATGATCTGAAACTCGCTGGCGCCTTCGACGCGCGCAGCCTCGAACAGTTCGTTGGGTAGCGTGATGATGAAGTTGCGCAGGAACAGCGTCGCGAAGCCTGTCTGGAAAGCCGTATGAAAGAGGATGAGCCCCCAGACCGTATCATAGAGCCCGACATCCAAGACCATGTTGCGAACTGGAATCATCAGGATCTGGTAGGGGATAAAGTTCCCAGCGATAAACATCGCGAAAAGGATGGTCGCGCCGGGCAGACGATACTTCGCAATAGCCACGGCGGCCATGGTGCTCAGCGCTAGCACCAGCACGACCGTCACGCCGGTAACCGTCAGGCTATTGAGGAAAAACGTCCACATCGGAGAGGTCGCAAAAACCTCGCGATAATTGGCAAAGAGGCTGAACGTTTCAGGTGCCCCCCAATAGTTGCCGTCAAGAAGATCGCCCTGCGAACGGATTGCGGTCATCATGATGGCGATGAGAGGTGCCATCCAGAGCAGCATGGCGATGTAGATGGCGACGCGGTAGCCTAGGCGGATTCCGAAGGCGCGTTCGGTGACAGGCGCGGGATACATCAGCCCACCTTCGCTTCTTTGCGCAGCGTGTACCAGAGGAACACTGCAATCCAGACTGTCATGATGAGGAAAAGGACCGTCGCGATCGCCGCGCCATACCCGGCGCGGTAGCTGAAGATCGTCGCGTCGAACATCTGATAGGCGAGCACGGTAGAGCTGCCGTAAGGCCCTCCCTGCGTCATAACCGAGATGAGGTCGAAATTTCGGAGCGATCCGATGACCGTGATGATTGTCGCGACGAAGGAGACCGAGCGCAGTTGGGGCAGCACCACATACCGCAGCAGGCTCCAGCCCGACGCTCCGTCGATCCGGCCGGCCGCAATAAGTTCTGCGTCCAGTTGCGACAGCCCCGCCAAGAAGAGGACGAGGCAGAACGCGATTTGCGCCCACAGGGCGGCTGCGATGATGCCGAAGGTAACGAAATTTTCATCGGACAAAATCGCGATCGGCTCGAAGCCGAAGAAGCGGAACACGATTGCGAGGATCCCGAAGGTCGGATCGTAGAACCAGGTGAATACGACACCGATGATGACGGGGGCCAGGACCAGCGGCAGAAAGAACACCGCCTTGATGAAACGGAGCTCCTTGAGCGGCTGATTGAGGAAAAGGGCCAGCGCAAGCCCGAATACCGGCGCCAGCAGGAACATCAAAATCCAGATGACGTTGTTTTTCAAGGAGACGAAGAACTGCGGATCATCGAAGAGTTCCTGGTAATTCGCCAGGCCGATCCACGTCGCTTCGCCGGTCCCGTCCCAGTCATAGAAGCTGGTCCAGATACTCTGCACGATAGGAATGACGATCATCAGAGCAAAGAGGCCGACAGGGAGCAGCAAAAGGATCACCGGCGTCAGCCAGCTTTGGTTTCTTTGCCAGAGTTTCGGCATCGCTTCCTCGAATTGGGCCAGGCGTGGATCGCTGGTCGAAGGTCTGGGCGCGCCGGCAGCAAGGCCGGCGCGCCCGCTGGAAACGCTACTTGAAGATGCGCTTACGTGTCGCTTCGAGCCGCTCGAGGATCGAATCTGCCCGATCCGGCCTAGCGAGGAACTCCTGGAAGCCCTTCATCCCCTGCTGCGCCATGTCGGGGTTGGTGTCCCGGTCATAGAACTGCGAGGAACCGGCGGATGCGCGCACGAGTTCGAGCTGGACCGAAGCGAAGTCGTTCGGGTCGAGCGTGGCATCGGTTCGCGCCGGAACGACGGAGCCGCCCTTTGCGAAGGCATCGAGCTGGTCGGGCTGCGCCAGAAACGCCAGGAACTTCTTCGCGAGCTCCTTGTTCTTGGCTCCCTTCGGGATGCCGACCCCGTTGATCGAAACCTGCTCATAGTCAGGCACTTCGGCATCGATGGTCGGGAAGGGGAAGAAGCCCATGTTGTCCCGGGCTTCGGCCGGAAGCGACGTAAGTACGTAGGGGCCGAGCAGATACATTCCCGCCCTGCCCTGGTTCAGGAACGGGATTGCCTCCTGCCAGCCGTATGACGAGGCGTTCTCCAGGAAATAGCCCTTGTCGATAGGCTCCTTCCAGATTTCGAAAACGCGCTTGATGCGGTCATCGGTGTAGCTTGCCTTGCCGTTCATCAGTTCCATGTAGAAGTCGAGCCCAGCGGTCCGCTTGGTGATGAAGTCGAACCACAGGGCGTTCGCCCAGAGATCGCGGGTGCCGATCGCAAACGGGACGACACCGTTCTCCTTGAGCTTCGCCGAGGCCGACATCAGCTCGTCCCAGGTCTTCGGCGGCTGCAGCCCATGCTGCTCGAATACGGACTTGTTGTAGAAGAAGCCCCAGATGTTGAAGTTCGTCGGCATCATGTACTGCTTGCCGTCGTCCGTGACTGCCTCGATGAACGGCCCCATCGGTTCCTTGAGGCCGTTCTGCTCGAAGAACGTTGTTAGGTCTTCGAACAGGCCGCGCTGGGTGAAGGCCCGCATGCGAGCGCCCGTGAACCAAAAGGCGATGTCGGGCGGGCTCGCCACGAGGAAGTTCCGGATCGAGGTCTTGTAGGATTCGACGTCGCTGTAATTGATGGTGACGCTGACGCCCGGGTTGGCGGCTTCGAAATCCTTGGCGATCTTGTTCATCGCCTCCTTCTGCCCTGCGCCGCTGCGATCTGTGTTGATCACCAGCGTCTCGGCAGATGACGCGGCCATTGTCAGTGGACCGAAAGCCGTGAGCGCGATCGCCGCGGCAGCCAGCTTGGCCATCGTCCGCCGCGTATAGGTATTTCTGTTAGACTGCATTGCTATCCTCCGGTGTTGATGCATCGCTATGGTGCCGGCGATCAGCTCAACCGCCGGCCGTCCTTCTTGTCGAAAAGGTGGACCGAGCCCGGCTCGGGCTGAACGCGGATCGTCTCGCCAGGCTTAAGGCAGAGGCGCTCGCGGAAGAGGCAGTGGAACTCCGTCGATCCTGCGCGGACGACCACTTCCGTC
>NZ_JABVCF010000011.1:0-197615 GCF_014595955.1 Pseudaminobacter soli (ex Zhang et al. 2022) | reverse complement strand
CACCTCCACCAACTGGCCCTCGTCAGATAGCCTGAGATGCTCGGGCCTCACCCCGTAGACGGCTTCCTGGGCGGGAATGTCCGCCCATCGGGTACCACCGGGAAAAGTCAAATTTCCCGCATGGAACTTGCCGCCCTCAAAGCGGCCCGGAAGCAAGTTCATCGCGGGCGAGCCGATGAAACTTGCGACAAACTGGTTGGCGGGAAAATCGTAGAGATCCAGCGGAGCGCCGATCTGCTCGATCTGCCCATCTCGCATCACCACGATCTTGTCGGCCATAGTCATCGCCTCGATTTGGTCATGCGTGACGTAGATCGTCGTAGTATCGAGCCGCTGCTGCAGGCTCTTGATCTCGGCGCGCATCTGGACGCGAAGCTTGGCATCCAGGTTCGATAGCGGCTCGTCAAAGAGGAAAACCTTCGGATCACGGACGATCGCCCGGCCCATGGCGACTCGCTGCCGCTGCCCGCCCGAGAGCTGCCGCGGATAGCGGTCCAGAAGCGCGCGCAGACCAAGGATGTCGGCTGCCCGTTCGACGCGAACGTTAATCTCCTTTTTCGGCGTCCTCTTCAGCATCAGGCCGAACGCCATGTTCTCGGCGATCGTCATGTGCGGGTAGAGCGCATAGCTCTGGAAAACCATGGCGATGTCCCGATCCTTCGGGGAATCGTCATTGACGACCCTGTCGCCGATGCGCAGCTGCCCCGAGGTGATCGTTTCCAGGCCGGCGATCATGCGAAGGAGCGTCGATTTTCCACAACCCGAAGGGCCGACGAGGATGACAAATTCTCCGTCGTCAATATCGACCGACACGCCCTTGAGGATGTGCGCGGAGCCGTACTTCTTGTGCATGTCGGAGATAGTGACAGACGCCATGAGGGCTCCCAGGAATGAACTCTAGCGATGCGGCGCTCACGCGGGCCTCTTTCGCGGCAAGGCGGGCAGCCGGGCACAGCCGGTCAGCTTGACGGTCGCGAGATAATTACTTATCGATAAGTAAGTCAATAGGGAGTGTCGCGATGAGCGGAACGGCGGCCCGGCTTCTTGCTCCAGGGGAATACAGCTTTGATGACCTGTCGGTCGGGGATCATTTTTTGACGTCCGGCGTGACGGTGACCGAATCCCATATCGTCGGCTATGCCGGCCTGTCCGGCGATCTCTTCGACGTGCACATGGACGACGACTTCGCCCGGGCTCAGGGATTCCCGGGTCGCATTGCTCATGGACTGCTTGGGCTCGCTCTCGCCGACGGTCTGAAAACGCGTTCGTCAGTGAGATTGCTGGGAATAGCCACGCTCGGCTGGAACTGGTCTTTCCGGGCGCCGCTCTTCGCCGGCGATCGCATTCATGTAAGGCTGGAAGTTTCAGCCAAGCGCGAGACGAGGCGCGGCGACCGGGGGATCGCGACCTTCGACTTGCAGTTGTTGAACCAGAACAGCAAGGTCGTGCAAGACGGGAACACCCAGTTGATGATGGCGCGAAGCGCCCGAGCTGCGGCTTGATGATCGACCGCGGGTATCGCACTGATCCTCGTTGAGGAGATCCGCAGAATCGCCCGGAGGGAAAGTTGCCGACCAAGAAAACCATCGCAGCCCCGGCGGGCGTCCGCGCAGGCTCCATGCGCGACAGCATAAAGCTGGTGGCTACCGAGTTGCTTATAAGGCACGGGTATCACGGGACCAGCTTTCGCAATATCGCCGATCGCCTCGATACCACGACGACCAATATCCACTACCATTTTGGAAACAAGGAAAAGCTCGTCGAAGAAGTTCTCCGCGACTATGTGGACGCCACGGTGGCGCGCCATGAAGAGATCTGGCAGGACCCGGCGCATTCGCTTCAAGAAAAGCTCGCCGCAGTTGCGGAGTTCAACTACCACCGCTACAGCGCCTTCAACAAGGACCGGAAAGGAAACCGTCCGTGGAGCCTGATCGGCCGTCTCCGGCTTGATGGCGAAATCCTGGGAGAAGAGGCGAAGGAATGTCTCTCCCTCTTCACGGTCCGGGTCCACGAATCCATCAAGGTCGCGGTCCGGCTCGCGCGTTGGAAAGGCGAACTCCGCGCCGATGCTCCGCTGGATGACATCGCGTTGCTGATCCTAAACATCGTAAATTCGTCTTCGGTTTTCACGCAGGATGCCGGGAGTTTCGACCGCCTCGAGCAGTTTTTTGAAACCTTCTCGCGCGTCGTCCTTGGTGCTTACGCTTCACCTGCGGGGGAGTAAGCGGCCAAGGTGCTCTTCACGCTTTACTGCGCTGCCGGCAGTCGGCCTTCCCGTAACTAGAATCTGCCCAGTCCCGGGTGGTTTTGGGCAGTTGCGCACGCCGGTTCCGGCCCTACGCGTCGGGCACATGCAGCTTGCAAATTGCGGGGAACATACTTATCGATCAGTAAGGGACTGATTGCTTGGAGCAGATCTGATGAGAGTTGTGTCGGCCGTGGAAGCTGCCTCCTTGGTGCGGGATGGAGATACGATCCTGATCGGCGGATCCGGATCAGGCCACGCCGTTCCCGAAGCCCTGATCGCTGCGGTTGAATCCCGCTTTCTGGAACGTTCCGAGCCCCGGGGACTGACCACGATCCATCCAGTCGGCCTTGGCAACCGGGCAAACGCTGGCGCGTCGCGCTTCGGCCACGAAGGCCTTCTGAAACGCGTCGTCTGCGGAACGGTGGTCGACGCGCCTCCGGTTGCCGAACTCGCAAGCCAGGGCAAGGCCGAAGTTTATACCCTACCCCAGGGGGCGCTATCGCAGCTCGTGCGTGAGATTGCTGCCGGACGTCCCGGTCTCATCTCGCATGTCGGCCTCCACACGTTTGTCGACCCGCGCCAACAGGGCGGCAAGCAGAGCACCGCCTGCTCGGAGGATCTTGTCGAACTGATCGAACTCAAGGGCCGGGAGTGGCTCTTTTATAAGCCGTTTCAGATCGACGTGGCGTTCCTGAGGGGGACGACGGCGGACGAGGACGGAAACATTTCCATGGAAGACGAGCCCATCTTCGGGGAGATGCTCTCCATGGCGCAGGCAACGCGCCGGTGCGGTGGCTTGGTGATCGTGCAGGTCAAGCGGCTTGCCAAGCGCGGTATGCTTCCGGGAAAGTCGGTGAAAATTCCCGGGATGCTCGTCGATGCGGTGGTGGTCGACCCCGACCAGCGACAGACCTACCAGACCACGTTCGATCCTGCCTATGCCGGGCATCTCAAAATCCCGCTCGGCTCCTTCCCGAAGTTGCCGCTCGACGAGCGCAAGATCGTCGCGCGGCGATGCGCCATGGAGCTCCGCAAGGGGGCGATCTGCAACATCGGCTCTGGCATCTGCACGGGCATCGGGCTTGTCGCAGCAGAAGAAGGGTTGCTGGACCATGTCGTCCTGACGAATGAACAAGGCCTGATCGGCGGCGCCCCGGCCAGCGGCCTCGACGCAGGTGCGGCCCGAAACTATTGGGCAATGATCGACCAACCCTATCAGTTCGACTTTTATGATGGAGGCGGCCTCGACGTGGCGTTTCTCTCCGCTGTCGAGATCGATCCGCAAGGCAGCGTCAACATCAGCCGCTTCGCCGGACGGGTTGTGGGGATAGGCGGCTTCGTCAACATCAGTCAGAACGCTCGGAAGATGGTGTTCGGCGGTACCTTCACGGCTGGCGGCTTGGCGGTTGAAGCGCACGGCGGGCGCTTGACGGTTTTGACCGAGGGCAAGCACCGGAAGTTCGTCCGTGAGCTGGAGCAGGTCACCTACAATGGGGCCTATGCACGCGAGCGTGGCCAGATGACCCTGTTCGTAACCGAACGGGCAGTTTTCCAGACAGGGCCACAAGGTCTCGAATTGATCGAGATCGCGCCGGGCATCGATCTTGAGCGCGACGTTCTCGCGCATATGAACTTCACCCCGGCCATCTCGGACAATCTCCGCGAAATGGACCCACGCCTCTTCGATGAGCAGCCGATGGGCCTCGAAAGGGAGCTGCAGGGCGACTGGCCCGTACACCACCGTCTCCTCGCCTACAACTAAATGCATGGATGCCGGCTGATATGGAAAACGACCTTCGCATCCGCCTTCCTCGCGCTGACCGGACGATCGAGGACTACAGCCTTGTCGGTCAGCCCATCACCGCCCAGCGCGCCAGCGGCGAGTTCAACCGGGTTGCCTATGCGGCTGGGCACGTCGTCTTTGATCCGCTCGCGCCGAGCGATCCCTGGGTTGCGCCCGCAATCGACTGGGACCGCACGCTGGCTTTCCGGGAACATCTCTGGAGCCTGAACCTCGGCATCGCGGAGGCGATGGATACCGCGCAACGCGGTATGGGATTCGGCTGGGACATGGCTCTGGAGCTCATCCGCCGGACCATGGCGGCCGCCGGAAAGAACAACTACGTCGCTTCCGGCTGTGGAACGGACCAGCTCGATCCGTCCAAGCCCCCTATGCTCGATGATGTCATCCGCGCTTACGAAGAGCAGATGGAGGCGGTCGAAGCCTGCGGGAGCCGAGTGGTGCTAATGGCCTCGCGGGCGCTCGTTCAGGCGGCCAAGGGGCCGGATGATTATCGTAACGTCTACGACCGCCTGCTTCGCCAAGCGGCTGCTCCCGTCATCCTTCACTGGCTGGGCCCCATGTTCGATCCGATGCTCGAAGGCTATTGGGGGCACCGGGACTATTCGGTGGCACGGGATGTTGTCCTTGATATCATCGGTGAAAACAGGGCTAAGGTCGACGGGATCAAAATCTCCCTGCTCGACGCCGCTAAGGAGATCGATCTGCGATCACTTCTGCCGGGCAGCACCAAGATGTACACGGGCGACGACTTCAACTACGTCGATCTCATCGCGGGTGACGGCCAGCACCACTCGCATGCCCTGCTAGGGGCCTTCGATGCGATAGCTCCAGCGGCATCTGCCGCGCTTTCTCACCTGGCTACTGGAGATGTGACCGGCTATCGCGACATTCTAGCGCCCACGGAAGCGCTTTCGCGCCACCTGTTCGCCGCACCGACCCGCTTTTACAAGACGGGCGTTGTCTTTATGGCCTATCTCAACGGTCACCAGGACCATTTCACGATGGTCGGCGGGCTGGAGAGCGCGCGCTCGACCTTGCACCTGGCAGATATCTTCCGCCTGGCCGACCAGGTTAATCTCCTTGCGGATCCCGCTCTTGCGGTTCAGCGGATGGCGGCGGTCCTGGCCGTCCGGGGTGTTCAGCAGTGAGCGAGTGCCCCGACCGACTGGAACTTGGTTTGCCGCTCCCGCTCTCCGGGAAGTCCCGCGTCTACGCCATTCTGGGTGACCCCATCGCGCAGGCAGGCTCCCCCGGGCTTTTCAACCGCGCATTCCGCCGCGAGGGAATAGGCGCAGTTCTGGTCCCAATCCAAGTGTCGGCGGATGGGCTGGATGCAATCCTCGCAGCCTTCCGTGCGGCTCGCAACATGGACGGCCTTGTGGTGACGGTACCGCACAAGATCGCCATCGCCGACCGTCTTGATGAAATTGGCCCCATGGCGGCACGCATCGGCGCAGTTAACGCCATCCGCAAGTTGCCGGACGGGCGCCTGCTCGGCGAGAACTTCGATGGCGCGGGCTTCGTCCACGGACTGCGTCGTCGCGGTCATTCTCTCCGAGAAAAGAACGTGCTGGTCATCGGCGCAGGCGGAGCAGGACGCGCGGTCGCCCACGCCGTGCTGGACGAGCGGCCTTGCACGCTCGGGATCTATGACATCGACAGAGGCCGCATTTCGCAATTGAGCGATGATCTGCAAAGGCACGCTTCGAACACGCTCGTCTCCCATGCAGAGCCCGATGCGTATGGCTTTGATGTCATTGTAAACTGTACGTCCCTGGGCATGCGCGATGGCGATCCGCTGCCGCTCAGGCTCGACGGGCTCGACCAACGCGCGCTGGTGGTCGACATCGTGCTTGAACCCTCGACGACCCCCCTCCTTCATCAGGCCGCCGCGCGCGGCTGCCCGACGCACGAGGGGATTCACATGCTTGATGGTCAGGTCGAGGAGATCTGCCGGTTCTTCGGTTTGCTTGATGAGCGGCATGACGATTGACCTCCGACGGTTCTCGATCAACACGGCCACGCTTGGCTATCAGGCGCCGCTCAGCGACACCATAGAGGCGGTCGCTCGCGCAGGATTCGGTGGTATTTCGCCTTGGCGGCGCGAGGTCGAGAACGAAAACGCTCCTGGCCTCGCCCGTCAGATACGCGCGGCGGGGCTGCAGGTCAGCGGATACTGCCGCAGCACCTGTTTTCCTGGCGCCTCCAAACGGGAGTGGCTGGCAAACGTCGAGGACAACAAAATGGCCCTGCGGTTCGCGGCCGAACTGGGGACCAAATGTTTCGTTCTGGTCGTCGGAGCCCTGCCGCCGGGCAGCAGGAGCCTGCCGGACGCTCGTCAACAGGTGGCGGATGGGATTGCCGCACTGCTTGCTGACGCGCAGGCGCTCGGCGTGTCCTTGGCCATCGAACCGCTGCACCCGATGTACGCTGCCGACCGCGCTTGCGTGAACACGATCGAGCAGGCCTTAGAGCTTTGCGCGCTGCTCGATCCGCATGCCACAGGCCGCCTCGGGGTTGCCATTGATGTCTATCACACGTGGTGGGACCCCAAGGTGCATGACATGATGGCCCGGACAGCGTCGGAAGGGCGGCTGCTTGCGTTTCACGTCAATGACTGGCTGGTGCCGACCGCCGACATACTTATGGATCGGGGACTCCCAGGAGAGGGGGTGATCGATCTGGGTGCACTGACGAATTCGGCGCTTGACGCGGGGTATGACGGTCTGTTCGAGCTCGAGGTGTTCTCGAGCCGGATCTGGCGCCTGTCCGTCTCCGAAATATTAGAGCTTTCGTCGCGCGCCTGTCTGTCGATTACTAGGCCGAAAGAGGGTCGGCTTAATTCAGCGACGTGAGGGAAACATCCCTCCTGCAGCGGCGGACGGGCAGCAATCGGCCCACTGGAGTCGATCGCGCCGTACATATCGCAACCGCGAGCTCCAACCCGCCGGCAATGCTTCTGTGGATGGCTCCCGCGGTGCAAGGGTCGCATCCAACTCGTGTTCTGATCAACAGCGGCGAATAGCGGCTTCACCTTGGCGCGGGGGTTCGGATCAAAGCACAGATGCACTGGCAGCCCGCCGTTCCGCCTTGTCATGAAGGGCGAACCTGTCAACCATGTCGGCGCTTGCGCGGTTGAAGCCAAGCGGCTTCGCAAATCATGATCGAAGGCGGAAGTCAAGATTCTACCTACTCAGGTGATCAGCTTAGGGCCGTAAGACATCTTGTGCTGTGAAGTGAGTTAGGTCCGCTTTCACGCGATCCCGCCAAGTCAATAAGTGACCGAAATCAGGGCGCAAAGCTGCCATCCCACACTGCAGTGGACTACGGGTCACAACAAGCGCGGAGGACTCATTTGCGCGAGTCGGACGCAGCACCGGGAACCGTTACTGCCTTCATTTGCCGCGTCAACTGTCTGAAAGTCCGCGGTGCAAAACCCGTATCCGGACAGTCGACCCCGACGTCCCGGGAGCGGTAGTAATGCGGCATCTCGCCATGGGCATGACCGTAGAAATGCCAGGCGCCTTTCAGGATCCCAGGCCAGGTGCGGCACGGATAGTGGCTAAGGAAAACGCGCTGGCCCTCGTCGGTAATCTCCAGTTGCTGTGTCGGCGGCCGGTCCCACTCGAGCGAGGCGATAACCGGGTGGATTTCGGTTCTGCCTCTGGTAGTCATGGTTGCCCAGGACCAAGATCTTGCGGCCCATGAGCCGCGCGAACATGCTGCGCACCCGATCGCCGTCGTGAAGGCCCATGGAAAAATCCCCGAGGTGATAGACGACATCATCCGGCTTCACGACTGCGTTCCAGGCGCGGATCAAGAATTCATCCATGTCGCGGACATCGGCGAAGGGCCTGTTGCAGGCGGTCGGCGACAGCATGAGCGCATGCGAAAAATGCGTATCCGCGGTGTAGTAGTTTGTCGTCATGGACAAGGACGTGCTCCCCTCGCAGGGCAGTTTGGAGTGACGTGCCTTGGGCACGTCGGTGAACGCACTTCACTGTTCGGATGCGGATGTTGCCCTTGCAGGGCATCGCCGTCAGGAAGACCGTCGCCCAGTGGAGTCGCCGGGATGTCGGCGCAGCCGCGCCGTTATCGGCGGCCCCCTACACCCGCACCGTCAGCATTGGATCGAAGTGAATGTTCTCATCGTCGTAGCCGCGTGGATTGCAGACGATACGCGTGTTGCCGACCCTGTAGTCGCAGCTGTCATGCGTGTGGCCGTGGATCCAGAGCGCGGGACGCCCGGCCTCGATTACCTCGGACAGGTCCGATGCATAGGCGGCGTTGAGCAGGTCGCCCTGGAACCTCGAGGGGATAGACCCGGCGTGTGGCAGGTGATGCGTGACCACGACGGTCTCGATCGGATTGGCCTTGAGGGCAGAGGCGATGAACAGGCGTGACTGCTGGTGCATCCGGTAGGCCGTCTCGGGCACGAAGCGCTGCCAGGGGTTCCGCTGCCTGGCGATCTGGCGGTAGTCATTCATGCGTTCGCGGGCATGGAACATCGCCACCTCGGGATGTCCCTCGATCCGGTAGTCGGTCCAGAGCGTCGCCCCGATAAAGCAGATCCCGCCGATGACGACGCTGTCGTTCTCCAGGAAATGGACATTGGGGAATCCTGCAGCCGCTGATCGCCCGTCTTCCAGGGCTTCCTTGATCGAGCCTTTGTAGAACTCATGGTTTCCCGCGACGTAGACGCAAGGCATGGCATGGGCGACGTGCTTAGCCAGCCATTGCACGCCATTGGCCGGAGCGCGGCACAGGTCTCCGGCAATGACGCAGACATCGGCGTCGGGAATCGCCAGCGGCTGCCGCAGATCGGCGAATTCCAGATGCAGATCGGAGAGCAGCCAGATCTTCATGTCGTCCCTTTCGAAGTCATTCGCTGTTCGCCTCCTTGATTCTCCTCCTCACAAGCGGTTCCGGAGGAAGGCCCGGCCTGACCGCGATCTTCTTGCCGAAGACTGGCCGGAATCCTTCAGCGTCGAGCGCCTCTCCAAAGGATTGCTTCTTCGCGGCGGCCTGAACCATGTCGACGAGATCGGAGAGCGACACGAGGATCGTCATGCCCATGGGCTTGTGGCCAATCAGCTGCGGTGTGCCGTTCCGTGCGTGGGCGAGAATGGCGCTGAAGCCGTTCCGGGCTGCCCGAACCGCATGCCGCCTCGCGCCCACTGCGACGAATGCGCCAGCCAATGCGGTCGTAGCCTGCTGCCTGCTCAGGCTGCCGACAGTCTGAAGGACTGCCACAAGCTTCTGGTCCATCCAACACCTCCTTTTCAGGGCCACGCCCATCGTTTCCTTCAACCACCGGACACGAACGAGGGTCGCCGACGGTCCGGTCTTCACCGGGTGTTCGCTTGCCGAATGCTGCGGCGCGCCGAGGCTCGACCAAGGATTCCTGCCACTGTTGACAAGGTCCCAACCCGCTTCGAATCCTTCAGCACGGCACGCCGCTCATTGCGGTTCCCGGTGCCGTTCGCGGGTTTCGACGAGCGTTTCGACGGTTTCTTCAGCGGCGCGTATTCGAGATAGAGGTCGGAAAGGATCCAGAGCCTCATTCGACGAGAAGCTCTCTGACGGCTTGCAGATGGCTCTCCAGCTCAGGTCCCTCCAGGGTGTCGTGAACAAACAGGGCCCCTGCCAGATGCATGATCGCTTCACGTTGTTTGGCGACCATCTCGCGGGCCGTGTTGTAGGCTGCTTCCAAACGCGCGTTCACGTGCTCCGAAAGTTCCGGGTCGTTGATGAGATGAGACCGCCAATCAGGCGCGCTTCGATATAGGAGCGGTCGGGTCTGTCCGAAGCCCATCGCGGTCTCCATGTCGTAGGCGAGCTTTGTCGCGACCGCCTGATCGCCACCGCCGCTGGCGGCGAATGATTTCATGATCACCTCCTCTCCGGCGCGCCCTGCCCAGATGGCGGCCAGCACCGCGGTGAAGAACCCCTCGGTCAGTTCGTGGAGTTCATCCGTCCGCCAAGTGAGGTATCCGCCGTTTGGCGCGTCGACCGTGATCTTCGTGAGGGTTCCCAGACCCAGGCACAGGCGGATCACCGCGTGGCTCGCCTCATGGATTGCCATCCGGAAGTTCAAGTGCTCGGTGCGCCTCGGTCTGTGGTCGCCATCGGCAGGATCTCCAGTTCCGCCGTCAGGTGGATTGCCGTCACCTGACCCGGGGCCACCCGTGAGTTTGCTGAAGAGGACGCCACGTACTGAATTGCGCGTCGCGTGGTAGGGATAAGGCGTAGCCGGAGGCATCAAGTTTCCCTTGCTCAGATGGTTGATTGGCATCGATCCAGCGGCTCTTGGTGCTGCTGGTGGCGAACCTCACGCTGGCGAGAGGTCTCTTCCGTCATCAGGGCCTCACGCGTGATCGTCCGACGGTCCGGCAGGACGGCCCAGCCGGTACCACCGTGACAATGTCCGTGCCCACGTCCTGTCGTCTGACAGGAGCCACAGATCGGATGTCGTAATCACCCTGTTGACGCCCGGCAGCAGCGGGTGACCTGAGGACAGTCCCATGAGGCATGCGATTGGTCTTTGGGCAATGACCCAGCGGTCCAGGATCGGCGCGGTCTCCTTGGTCTGGCACTCCGGAGGAACACCGCGCTGGATTGCCTCCATGTCCGCCACCAGCGCCGACAGCCGGCCAAGCTCAAACGCGAACGGCTCGGCCTGTTCGCGGCTGTGCAGATTAAATGTCACCATGGGGGTCTTCCGTCGTTGGCCTGAATCGCGCTCTTCGCGAATCCTTTGATTCGCCTCGTGAGCTGGGGCAGACATACGGGCCCGAGGCATGGGCGTCCAGACGCCCATGCCTCTTTTTTGTCCGTGGATCCTTTGGATCGTGGCCCCGCAAGGAATCAGCAAACTGGAACGGTGGACGCGAGGCGGCTAGAAGGCGGTATGAAGGTCCCCTACCAACTGCTGCGGGCAGCACGCGCAGCAATCGACATCACGCACGTCGACCTTGCCAGAGAGGCGGGGGTCAGCAAGCGCACACTGGTACGGATTGAAGCCCTCCAGGGCGTTTCTGAAGCCTCCCGCGAGCGCGTTCAGAGCGCTCTCGAAGCGAGGGGGGTGATGTTTCTGCCGGCTGGGGAGGGATTCGGACCAGGAATACGTGTCCCGGACAAGATGCTGACCGCGCCTGCTGAACGTCGATATCAGCCTCCTGGTAAACGGATCGATCGCAAGCCGTAACGCCACGCTGTGCCACCGGAAGGGCGACGATAAGGACCCTGCGGTTCAAGCAGAGGGTGACCGGGGTCAACGCGCTCCAGACGACGCAGCGGGTCCACGCAGGCCGCATTGTTCAAGAAATGACAGCGCCTCCCGCCCACTGGTCCGGATCGAAGCTCTGGGGAATGTGTCTGAAGTCCAGGGCGAAAGTGCAGGCTGGCCTCGAAGCCAAAGAGTGCTGTTCCTTTGCCGCGTTGTCCGAAATGACAATTCTAAGCTGGAAAAATGCCCTTTTAAGCCGGATCTCATGGACAGCGCACGTCCGCAACTGCGTGGTGAAGAAGATCGAGTTTCAGCTGGCGGATCGATAGAGCACGCAAGGTGTCGGCCGAAACCTACTCACGTACGACTTGCTGGGGCCAAGAAATGCGAGTCGCAGCTTACTGGGGGCTCGCTGCTGAAATGTGGCTTTTCTGCGGCATGCCTGTGGAACTTGAAGCCCTTCAATCGGCTTTAGAACTCCTAACTCTATCTTACGACTCAATAACATCAATAAGTTATAGGAATCAGACGCTACTCTGACTAGGTTCGCTACTTTTTGGAAACGCTTCGCTGATTTTTGGAAACGCTTCGCTGCTATTTTGTGCCGACAACAAATAAGTAAATTTGGTGGGCCCGGAGGGACTCGAACCCCCAACCAAGCGGTTATGAGCCGCCGGCTCTAACCATTGAGCTACAGGCCCCACGGCGCTGACTTAGTTGGTTCGCGCGCCGGGCACAAGCCTTACCCGCTGGATGGGCACCGCCGGGCGAAGACCTATTTAAGCAACCGCGAGAGCGCTCGCCACAAAGCCACCGGCATATCGGGACGCGAAGCATCCGAGCCAGCCCACAACGAACCGGCTCGATTCCCGTACATGCGGATAGCGGGTGTCTCCTTCCTAGTGGTAGATACCGCACCATCTGCCTAGTGGTAGATACCGCACCATCTGCCTAGTGGTAGATACCGCACCATCTGCCTAGTGGTAGATCATCATCTTCCCAGTGCCACACGCCGCACCATCTGCCGCAATCGGCCCACAATGCTTCTCTACGGGGACGCTATTGCAGAGGAGGGAATTGCAATGAATCGCCTGTTGCCCCTGGCGCTTGCCTTTGTCGCGGCGGTGCCAATTTCGGCCCACGCTCAGCAGATCCCGGCCCCGAAGATCGTGGTGGTCGGCGAAGGCGAGAGCTCGATCGCCCCGGATCTGGCGCTGCTGTCGCTCACCGTCATGCGCGAGGCCAAGACGGCGGGCGAGGCGCTCGACGCGTCCAGCGCCGCAATGAAGCAGGTGATCGCGGCGGTGAAGGAGACTGGCGTCGAGGCGCGCGACATTCAGACCGGCGGGCTGCAGATCATCCCCCGCTACACCTATACCAGCAAGCCCGACGGGAGCCAGGAAGCCCAACTTGTCGGCTATCAGGCCAGCAACACGCTTTCCGTGCGCGTCCGCGATCTGCAGAAGACCGGCGAGATCATCGACACGGCCGTGTCCCTGGGGGTCAACCAGAGCAGCGGGATCAGCTTCACCAACGACGATCCCTCGAAGGCGCTGACCGAGTCGCGGAAGAAAGCCATCGCGGATGCAGTCGCGAGAGCCCGGACCCTCAGCGAGGCGGCGGGCGTCCAACTCGGCCGCATCCTGGAGATAAACGAACAGACCTTCGTCGCGCCGCCGGTGCCGATCGCTGCAAAGACATTCGACGCCAGGGAATCGGTTCCGATCGAGCCCGGCATGAACGCCTACCGCGTCCAGGTGACGGTCACCCTCGAACTGAGATAGTCGCCTCGTTTGCTTCACTCGATCATCAGTAAGAAGGCCCCGGCTCTGCCGGGGCCCTGCCTGGACTGCGCGGATCTCTTCTCGCGCTCAGCCGATAACCGGACAGTTCGGCGCCCGGCCGAAGGTCATGACGATGCGGTCCCCGTGGCGGCGGCCACCTATGTCGATCGAGCGGCGCCGAACATCCAGCACCCGAACGCGGTAGAGACCGAGGCGCTCGGCTTTTCGCATGGCGCGCTCAGGGGTGCACATCCGGCGGTCCCAGCGCCATTCGTCGCGCCGGTAATCGCGCCAGCCGTTGCGCCGGTAATCGCGCCAGTCGTCGCGATACTGGACATAGCTCGGCCCGCCGACATGGACGCCAACGCCCGGGGTGCCGAAGTTCAAGTAGAGCCCCTCGGCCTGAGCGCCACCGGCCATGCCGACAAGCGAGGCAAGTCCGACCAGCGCGGAAGCCGCGGCGGCTTTGATCGTCCTGAACATTGCTGTCTCCTTGATGTTCGATCCGGTTCGCCGAAGCGATGCCCGGAGAGTAGCCGGGCTCACCTGAACAGCCACCGAACCTGCCGTTCAGGCTGCATTCATCCCGAGGATGATGGGTGGAATGCCGGCGCGACCCTAGGGTTCCGCCTCGACGACATGGCTGAAATAGTCGTCGTCCTCGGAAAGATCGCTGTCGAAGGCGGTGACCCTGCCGCGAATGGAGATGCCCGCCGCATGCACGGTTTCACGGCTGCCGCTGACCAGGTAATGCCACCAGTAGAGGTCGTGCCCTTCCGCGACGAGCCGATAGGCGCAGGTGGAAGGCAGCCAGTCGATGCTGCGCACCGTCTCCGGCGTCAGCCGCACGCAGTCCGGCACCTGAGCCTTGCGGTTTTCGTAGTCCCTGCAGCGGCAACTGCCCGCGTCCAAGAGCCGACAGGCGACCGTCGTCCAATAGATCTCGCCAGTGTCCTCGTCCTCGAGCTTGGACAGGCAGCATTTTCCGCAGCCATCGCAGAGAGATTCCCACTCCACGGCGGACATCTCCTCCAATGCCTTGGTTTTCCAGAAAGGCGCGCTCATCGCGGCGATGTGGCGTGCGCGACAGCCAAGGTCAACCCTGTGGCCGGGGGGCCAAGCCGAAAAGTCCAAAATCCCGGAAGCCGGAACAAACAAGCTTCAAGCCTGTTGTCGCGGCGACGGGACTTATCCGAAGGGAGTTATATCGTATGAATCGCCATACCCGGATCATGGCGGGCACGGCGCTCGCCACCTTGCTGGCGGCGGGCACCGGCTGGGCCAACGCGGCGCCTTTGGCGCCGGTATCGTCCAGCGTGAAGCCTTCCGCGCATATCCTGCTCGCGCAGGCCGATTCTTCCAGCGAGGAACTGGTCCTTCCGCCAGCGGAGCAGCCTCAGGGCGAACAGTCGCAGGAGGAGCAGCCCAAGCGCAAGAAGCGTGCTGAGCGACAGGCGGCTGAAGAAGCCGCTCAGCAGGAGGGTCAAGGTCAGGCGGAGTCCGCGCAGGAGCGGCGCAAGAAGCGTCAGGCCGAGCGCAAGGCTGCCGAGGAGGCCGCCCAGCAGGAGAGCCAGGGCCAGGCGGAGTCCGCCCAGGACCGGCGCAAGAAGCGCCAGGCCGAGCGCAAGGCCGCCGAAGAGGCCGCCCAGCAGGAGAGCCAGGGCCAGGCGGAGTCCGCGCAGGAGCGGCGCAAGAAGCGCCAGGCCGAGCGTAAGGCCGCCGAAGAGGCCGCCCAGCAAGAGGGTCAAGGTCAGGCGGAGTCCGCGCAGGAGCGGCGCAAGAAGCGCCAGGCCGAGCGCAAGGCCGCCGAAGAGGCCGCCCAGCCAGAAGGTCAAGGCGAGGCAGATAGTGCCGCCGAGCGCGTGAAGAAGCGCCAGGCCGAGCGCAAGGCCGCCGAGGAAGGCGCCCAGCAGGAGGGTCAAGGCGAGGCGGATAGCGCCGCGGAGCGCGTAAAGAAGCGCCAGGCAGAGCGCAAGGCGGCGGAAGAGGCCGCCCAGCCAGAAGGTCAGGGCGAGGCGGAAGGTGCCGCGGAGCGCCTGAAGAAGCGCCAGGCCGAGCGCAAGGCCGCCGAGGAAGGCGCCCAGCAGGAGGGTCAAGGCGAGGCGGATAGCGCCGCGGAGCGCGTAAAGAAGCGCCAGGCAGAGCGCAAGGCGGCGGAAGAGGCCGCCCAGCCAGAAGGTCAGGGCGAGGCGGAAGGTGCCGCGGAGCGCCTGAAGAAGCGCCAGGCCGAGCGCAAGGCCGCCGAGGAAGGCGCCCAGCAGGAGGGTCAAGGCGAGGCGGATAGCGCCGCGGAGCGCGTAAAGAAGCGCCAGGCAGAGCGCAAGGCGGCGGAAGAGGCCGCCCAGCCAGAAGGTCAGGGCGAGGCGGAAGGTGCCGCGGAGCGCCTGAAGAAGCGCCAGGCTGAGCGCAAGGCGGCAGAGGAAGCCGCTCAGCAGGAGGGCCAGACGGAAAGCGCCGCAGAACGGCGAAAGAAGCGTCAGGCAGAAGAGCAGGCCACGCAAGAAGAGCCCGCCGAGGAAGGTGAGTCGGCGGAGCGGCGGCCACGCAGGTCGGAATCGGGCAAGCCGGAAGCGCCAGTCCTCGACAGTCAGAAGGAACAGGCCGCCCCAGCCGCTGAAGACGATGGCTCGGAGAAGACGCGCGCTTCCCATAGGGAACGGGACCGTCGCCGTCAGCAGGCCGAAGAGGCGGCTCCCGCAGGACCGCCCCCGGAAAGCGATCGGGCTGCCCAGGAGGCTGCGCAGCCGCGCGAGATCAAGCCGGTCACCGAGGAGCGGGGCAAGCGCCGCGAGCGGGCGCCCGACGACGAACCGCGTCGCCGCGAACGGCCCGAGGGCGTGGACATCGTGAAGGAGTTCAAGGATCGGGTCATCGTCGAACTCGGCAACCAGTATTTCGTCGAGAGCAACGATCGGCCGCGGCTGACCCGCAACGCCCGCGAGGTTTACTACGAGGATCTGCCGCGCGGACGCACGCGCGAGGTGGTGGTCAGGCCGAACGGCGCGCAGGTCATCACCATTCGTGACCGCTACGGCGACGTGATCCGCCGGTCCCGCCTCACGCCCGAAGGGCGCGAGATCGTCATGGTCTATGCGGATGAGGACCACTACGACTACGACCGCGTGCGCGAATGGCGCGATCCGGGTCTCGACCTGCCGCCGATGCGGCTGGAGATCCCGGTCGAAGAGTACATTCTCGACGCGGAGCAGGTCCGGGCGCCGGACGACTACTACACCTTCCTCGAACAGCCGCCGGTGGAGCGTGTCGAACGGCTCTACTCCATCGACGAGGTGAAGCGCTCGGCCCGTATCCGCGACAAGACCCGCCGGATCGATCTCGACACCCTGACCTTCGAGTTCGGCTCGGCCGACATCCCCGAGGACCAGGTCGCCAAGCTGGAGGGTGTCGCCGAGGCAATTCAGCGTCTGCTGGAGAAGAACCCGGCCGAGACCTTCCTGATCGAGGGCCATACGGATGCCGTGGGCTCGGACATGGCCAACCTGGCGCTTTCGGACCGGCGCGCCGAGTCGGTGGCAGATGCGCTCAGCAACGTCTTCGACATCGCGCCGGAGAACCTCGCCACCCAGGGCTATGGCGAGCAGTATCTGAAGGTGAACACGGAGTCGCCGGAGCGAGAGAACCGCCGAGTCGCCATCCGCCGCGTCACCCCGCTGGTGGCGCCCGTCGCCTCGGCCGAATAGCGCTCCTCCGTCCCACCCACAGGGGGCGAGGATAAAGGCCCGGTCGGCTCCTGCCGGCCGGGCCTTTGTTTTGAGAGTTGTCTTGCCTCGCTGGACGGCTCGCGTTCGATCAGCGATTGACCAGCCACAGGACGAGAGACAGCATGATGCCCACGACCACGCCACTCGCAATCGGCGCGTAGAAGGTGAAATCATCCCGCTGAATCAGGATGTCGCCGGGCAGTTTGCCCAGCCCGAGCCGGCTCAAAAGCGGCCATAGAAGGCCGGCTGCCACGAGCAGAAGGCCTATGATGACGAGCGCACGGGACATGCCCGCATTCTACACCGCCCGCCCCACTCGGGAAGCAGGTCGAGCAATGCGGCGAATTGAAAGGCGCCCTATTCGAAGCTGCGCATCACCTTGGTCGGCAGGCGATCGAACACCTCGTCCGGCACGAAGAAGTCGGCGGCGAGAGGACCTTTTGCGCCTGGCGCATATTTCGAGAAGTCGGTCACACCTTCGGCGCGCAAAACTTCCTCGTCGATGAAGAAGTTGCCGGTCGTCTCGCGCGCCGGTCGGTTGAAGATGGCATAGGCTGCGTCCGCGACGATCTCCGGCGAACGGCTGAGGGAGGCGAGCGCCTCGCCGCCGAGCAGGTTTCGCACCGCGGCCGTGTCGATCGTCGTCAGCGGCCACAGCGAGTTGACCGCGATCCCCTTGTCCGCGAATTCCGCGCTCATGCCGAGGGTGCACATCGACATGCCGAACTTCGCCAACGTGTAGGCGACATGCTTGCCGAACCATTTCGCCTTCATGTCGAGGGGCGGTGAAAGGGTCAGGATATGCGGGTTCTCCGCCTTCCTGAGATGCGGGATGCAGGTCTTGGAGACGAGGAAGGTTCCGCGCGCATTGATCTGCTGCATCAGGTCATATCGCTTCATCTCGGTCGAGAGCGCACCGGTGAGGCTCATAGCGCTGGCGTTGTTGACGCAGATGTCGATGCCGCCGAATTTCTCCGCCGTTGCTGCGACCGCAGCCTCCACCTGAGCCTCGTCGCGGATGTCGCAGGCGAGCGCCAGCGCCCTGCCCCCGGCCGCCTCGATCCCGGCGGCCGCCGTGTGGATCGTGCCCGGCAGCTTCGGGTGCGGTTCGACCGTCTTGGCGGCAATCGCGACATTGGCGCCGTCCCGCGCGGCCCGCAGCGCGATGGCGAGCCCAATCCCGCGCGAGCCTCCGGTGATGAATAGCGTCTTGCCCTTGAGGGACATGCGCGGAACTCCATTCTTCGCTTGCAGCGTTGTGGAGCCAAAGCGCTGTTGCCGCAATCCCCGCTGGATTTTTGGCCTAGTAGGTCAGCGCCCCATCATCCTCCTCGCAATCAGCGAGCCGGCGGCAAGACCCACCGCCAGCGCGCCGAAACCGATCGCGACCGAGCGGGCAGGCAGGGCGTGTTCCCAGCCGGGTGTCAGGCGCTTGGGCATCAGGCCGTAGTCGACCAGCGCCGCCAGCCCGGACACCAATGCGGCCCCGGCGACCGTCCTGCCTGTCGTCTGTCGGCTCTGCGAGATCAGAAGCTGCAGCGGCAGCGCCCAGAAGATCGAGGCCGCATGGTTGGTAAGGAATCCGGTACCGGTGTGTCGCAGGTCCGCCTCTTTCACCTTGCCCGCCTGCGGCCCCTCGAAGAAGTGGCTGGTCGCGTTGATCGGCTGCAGCGGGCTCTTGCCCTGTCCCCGCGCCAGGGCTCCGAGGGTCGCGGTGACGGCGAGATTTGCGATGGTGCCGGCGATCGTCGCGGCAAGTGCGGTGTCCTTCAGTTCCCTCCTGCTGGGTGCGTGCATCTGGCGTCTCCGTTCATCCGATCGGGCAACGCCGGGCAGCCCCGTGCCGTTCCGTTCGGATCGAACTGCGCGCCCCATGAAATCAGGCGCCGCGACACCTACTTGCCGTAAGGTAACCACTCGCGAGGCGGTGCGATGGTCGACCATCCGGTGGCAAGCAGCAGCGGACCGGCGAGAGCCGAGAAAGCCGGCGTGCAGCGCGCCGGCCGCACCGGCGACCCCGGTATTGTTCCGGCCGGCGAGGCAAGCTTTTCGCAGCAGCTCAGGATGATGTGGCGGGCCTTGCTCGGCTCACCGCTGCGCAGATGCCTCATCTTAACAAGCTCGGGCCTGCTCGTGCTGATCGTCGCGATGGCATGCGGCCAGGTAATGCTCAACCGCTGGAACCAGCCCTTTTACGACGCGATCGAAAGGCGGGACCTCCCCGAATTCTTCCACCAGCTCGTCGTCTTCGCCTGGATCGCGGGGGCGCTCCTCCTGATCAACGTCGCCGAGGGCTGGCTCAACCGCTATCTGCACATAAAGCTGCGCGAGGGGCTGGTGCGCGACCTGCTCGAGCAGTGGATGCGGCCGGGCCGCGCCGCGAAACTCGCGCGATCCGGCGAGATCGGCGTCAACCCCGACCAGCGGCTGCACGAGGACGCCTGGCACCTTGCCGACCTCTCGGCCGACCTCGGCATCGGCCTGGCGCAGTCGAGCGTGCTGCTCCTGAGCTTCATCGGCGTGCTGTGGTCGATCTCCGCGGGCTTCTCTTTCCACATCCACGGCACCAGCGTCGATATCCCCGGCTACATGGTATGGGCCGCTCTGGCCTATGCCGGCACGGCGTCGTTCATATCCTGGCTGCTCGGCCGGCCGCTAATTCGACTCAACGCCGACCACTACGCCCGCGAGGCCGAGTTGCGCGCCGCCCTCGTGCGGGCCAGCCAGAACGTCGAAGCCATCTCCCGTTCCGGCAGCGAGACGGCCCAGCGCGGAAGACTGGTCGGGACGCTGGAGGACGTGCTCGCCGCAACGCGAAAAATCATGACGGCGTCGATCCGGCTGCAATGGTTCACAGCGGGCTATGGCTGGGTGACCGTGGTGGCGCCGATCGTCATCGCCTCGCCGGTCTATTTTGCCGGCGACCTCAGCTTCGGCGGGCTGATGATGGCGGCCGCCGCCTTCACCCAGGTGCATTCGGCGCTGCGCTGGTTCGTCGACAATATCGGCTCGATCGCCGACTGGCGCGCCACGCTGCTCCGCGTGGCATCCTTCCGCCTGGCGCTGATCAGGATGGACGAGAAGTAAGAGAGGCGCGCGTTTCCCCGCTCCTCTAGGGGAGAGGTGCCGAGCGCAGCGAGGCGGAGGGGGTCAGTGCCACTACCCTCCGCCAGGGCAGCACATCCGGAACCGCCCTCCTCCTCCCGGGTTGTAACTACAAGCACGGGAGACATGCCATGAAATCGAAGCTTTTGGCCGAAGGCGATCATGGGCGGACCTATGTCGTGGTCCTCGAACCGGGCGACGAGGCGTTCGGCTGCATCCGCGCCTTCGCGACGAAGGAAGGGCTCGACGGCGCGCAGCTGACCGCGATCGGCGCCTTCTCAAGCGCGGTGGTCGGCTTCTTCGACTTCGAGCGCAAGGATTATGCCCGCATCCCGGTGGACGAGCAGTGCGAGGTGCTATCCGCGCTGGGCGACATCGCGGCAGGCGACGACGGCATGCCCAGCCTCCACCTGCATGTCGTGCTCGGCCTCTCCGATGGTTCCTGCAAGGGCGGCCACCTGCTGGAAGCCCACGTCAACCCGACGCTGGAGGTGATCGTCACCGAGACGCCGAAGGTCCTGAGGCGCCGCAAGCGCCAGGGAATGGGTGTGGCGATGATTGATTTGTAGCCCGTTCCGTCGCGCTTCCAAGGCGTCGAGAGGCAGCTTGGTGACTGCCGTCTAATACCCTCTAACGCTACTTCGCCGCGGCCTTGCGCGCGGGGCGCTTCGCCGGCGCCACCGGCTCACTCACGGCCTCCTGCGCCAACCGCAGCGCGCGCAGTTTTGCGGTCTTGGCGTCGCGAGCCTTCGCTTCCGCCTCGATGATGGAGCGGGCGACGTTGGTTGTAGAATCAGCCTTCGACTCCTGTCGGGAAGGACGAGGCGCGTACACGCCGGCCGGGATTTCGGGTCTGTTCTTCATAGGGTCCTTTCTCAAAAGCAAAAAAGGCCGGGCTGACCCGACCTTTCTCCGTTCATCGCGGCGACTGGCGCCAGTACATCCGTGGTCGCCGGACCGCGATACGCTCCGCGTCAGGCAGCCTGCAGGTTCTCTGCGGCGCTCTTGCCCGAGCGGTTGTCCTTTACGACCTCGAAGGAGAGCTTCTGGCCCTCGACGATGGTGCGCATGCCGGCGCGCTCGACGGCGGAGATGTGGACGAAGACGTCCGCGCCGCCCGAGTCGGGCTGGATGAAGCCGAAGCCCTTGGTGGAGTTGAAGAACTTTACTGTTCCGGTGATCATGGCGAATCCTTCCAATCGGCAAGTCTTTAGGCTCGCGCCACCCTATGCAGCGCAATACCATGCACATCGATTTTGAAGAGGAAGATCGCTCGGGGCGTCGAAAAGCACGCCGCAACAAAGTTCAACGAACAAGATCGACAAAGCTATATTTAGGGGGCAACAGCCGCTTTATCAACCCGGATCAGGAAAATATTCGCCACCCCATCCAAAAACCGCGCGCAACGAACAGAAATACCCCTGAGGCAGCACTTTTAGGGAGCAGCCGGTAGCGGTGCTGCTGCATGGTTCACCGCGGCTGGATGACGGTAGCGGCTCCGGTCGTGATCGCCTCGCCGAGCTATTCTGCCGGCGACATCAGCTTTGGCGGACTGATAATCGCGGCCGCCGCCTTCATCAGGCGCATTCGGCGCCTTCTCGGTCGCGGTGGACGGCGTCTTCGGCTTCGAGCGCAAGGATTATGCCCGCATCCCGGTGGACGAGCACGGCGAGGTGCTGTCCGCGCTGGGCGACATCGCGGCGGGCGACGACGGCAGGCCCAGCCTCCACCTGCACGTCGTACTCGGCAGACAACCAGCCCAAGAAGCGGCTCTGTAATACTGCTATGAACTATGACCCTTTCTAAGCGCGGTTGATAGGAGACGCCTTTTTCGCTCGTGTCGTTCACGTAACGTCTTCGAAAGGCGCCTTGCTTGGGAGATCGTCGAATTTGCAAATGCGATCAGGCCAGCCTTTCTCGCTGCCGCCACCGGAATCTTTGAAGCAGGAACAATAATCAGATGGCTGATCTCGCGGAGATCCTTCGGGAGGCTGTTCCACCATTCTGAGGAATCATTGTCGAACACATCATAGGGCTGAAACCCATATTTCTTTCCGAGAACTCCAATCAAATGGTGGTTACTGCAACGTACGTTCGTGCTACGACGCCAAGGGCTTAGATAGAAGGAGTCATGTGGGCCGACCCTGCCCACGACGTAATGTGAGGACAGAAATGCCACCTTGCCTTTGTCAGTCTTCGCCCGATCCGCCTCCACCTCGAATTTTGCAAGCCGCTGAATGAGATACTTACGTTCAAACTCCTCTGTATCAATGTCGATGAGCATTCCAGCGCAGCCTGCAGCCCCGTCCGATTCTGCAAGAATGTGTTCAATAAACTCAAACCCTTCAGGTATGCTCCTCTTAGAGAGAAATAGCGCCGCAAAATATTCTTGAAACGATCTATGCAGAAAAGAAATATTTTCACCCTCTCTGTGCATAATGCACACATTATTAATCAAATCGTACTGAAAACCACTACTGTCTATCTCTACATTTTCGTAGTCGAATGCCGTTTTTGCGTACTTGCTAAATGATGAGTCTGTAAAACCGTAACTTTTGTCAACATAGCTAGAGAAACACAATGTCATAAATACTCTCTTGAACTCATCCAATTCAAGAGATGTCTTAAACTCCCTGTGGTAATCCGGCTTCATTGTGTCATGGCGACGAAACAGTACATCGAACGCAGTTCCGTAGAACACGTGCATTTTAGATGGTATATCTTGGAATTCTTGAAATGTAAGAAGCATCATTGATGCTAAGAGCGGATTAGAGAGTAGTTTTTCGTGCGTCTTAAATAGCCCACCGCGGACGCGGCGCAAAAAGTTCTTTTTGTCTGTTTCATCATAGTCTATACGGCGTATCATTCCCTCCAACTGATCAATCGACAGCGGCATCACCCGATATTCTGCGAAAGCATGCCAGCTCAAGAAGCGCTCAGGATCGGGGCGTGATGAAACAATCATCGCTGAGTTGGGATAGTCAGTCGAGATTTTAAGTATCTGTCGCTGGGCTGCAGCCCTGTTCTTGATAGGTATTTCGTCAAAGCCGTCAAGAATAAGTGTGAAGACGCCAGCCTTTAACCCAGAGAGAACCGCCCTCTCGGTGGAAGCACCGTTATGGATCGAAAAAATGGTTATTGATGTACGCGATGATGCTATCTTCTTCAAAATTTATGTTTCTTAATTCTACAAATACAGGAATCTTTTCTAATAACTCAACGCGAGCAAGTACAGAGAATAAATACCTCATCGTGAATGATTTGCCTGCCCCAAGGGTGGCTATGATAAGGCTTCTCTTGTGCTGCACCTCGAGGCGGTCAGCAAACCTATCAACATGAAGAACTTCATTACTCCCCGATCTCAGATTTACGGGTTCATATGCCTTCTCCAACAAAACCGGATGACTGCTCGATATCAGAGTCTTGACATTGTTGCAGTTACTCAGAGTTGTGGCCAGATATCTTTCAAAGCCCAGAGCAAAGCGTGTCCGTAGTATCGCTACACCTTCCTTGGAGTTCTGCATGACGCCATGGAAAGCTCTCTCGACTAGCTGAGAAATGGAATTGGAAACGCCGCTACTCGCGCCCTGTGCTACCGCCTCTAACAAAATACTCCCCCCTGAAACTGCACTCAACCCAGAGTTACAGTTCGAGGCTGAAATTGCAAATACGACTTGGAGAGCACAGAAGCCATATCCACAGGGCGGATTGTATCAAGTAGTCTTCCCACTCATCCGCACTCACCTTGCAGCAGCTCTGAGACGAGGAGCGATATGTAGGGGAGCCGAGCCCTTCCCTTAGCCTGCCGGCATCGTCTTCACGCACCTAGAATGCAGCGGCCGCCCTCAGAAATAACTCTGCAGCGGCCTGACCTCCAGGCTCCCTGCCTTCAGCGCCGCGATCGCTTCGGCCACCGAGGCCATGCCGGCGAGGGTGGTGTAGTACGGCACCTTCTGCATCAGCGTGGCGCGGCGCAGCGATTTCGAGTCCGACAGCGCCTTCTGGCCGTCCGTGGTGTTGAAGACGATCTGCACCTGGCGGTTGCGGATGGCGTCCTCGATGTGCGGGCGGCCCTCCAGCACCTTGTTGACCTTTTCGGCCTCGACCCCGTTCTCCTTCAGGAAGCGGGCGGTGCCACCGGTGGCGAGCACCTTGAAGCCCAGGCCCGCCAGCCGCTTGACCGAGGGCAGCACCCCGGCCTTGTCCTCGTCACGCACCGAGACGAACAGCGTGCCCGAGCGTGGCAGGTCGACGCCGGCGCCGAGCTGCGCCTTGGCGAAGGCCAGCGCGAAATCGCGGTCGAGGCCCATCACCTCGCCCGTCGACTTCATCTCCGGCCCGAGCAAGATGTCGACGCCGGGGAAGCGCGCGAACGGGAACACCGCTTCCTTCACCGCGATGTGGCCGGGGTTGCGGGCGTCCGGCTTGGCGCCGTAGTGCGCGAAGGCGGCGTCGAGCCCCTCCCCCGCCATGATGCGCGCCGCGATCTTGGCGATCGGCTTGCCGATGGTCTTTGCCACGAACGGCACGGTGCGGCTCGCGCGCGGGTTGACCTCCAGCACGAAGATCGTGCCGTCCTTGATCGCGTACTGCACGTTCATCAGCCCGCCGACATTGAGCGCCTTGGCGAGGGCGGCCGTCTGGCGCTCCAGCTCGTCGACGAGGTCGGAGGGCAGCGAATGCACCGGCAGCGAGCAGGCGGAGTCGCCCGAATGGATGCCGGCCTCCTCGATGTGCTCCATGATGCCGGAGACATAGGTGTTCTGGCCGTCGCACAGGCAGTCGACGTCGACCTCGATCGCGCCCGAAAGATAGGTGTCGAACAGCAGCGGGTTCTTGCCCAGCAGCGTGTTGATCTGGCCGGTCTTGTCGTTGGGGTATTTCTGCTTGATGTCCTCGGGCACAAGGCCGGGCACGGTGTCGAGCAGGTAGCTCTGCAGCATGCCCTCGTCGTGGATGATCTGCATGGCGCGGCCGCCGAGCACGTAGGACGGGCGCACCACCAGCGGGAAGCCGAGTTCGCCGGCCACCGTGCGCGCCTGCTCGACCGAATAGGCGATGCCGTTCTTGGGCTGGGTGAGGTCGAGCTTCTGCAACAGCTTCTGGAAGCGGTCGCGGTCCTCTGCGAGGTCGATGGCGTCGGGCGAGGTGCCGAGGATCGGGATGCCGTTCTTCTCCAGCGCTTCGGCGAGCTTCAGCGGCGTCTGCCCGCCGAACTGCACGATGACGCCGACGAGTTCGCCGCGGCTCTGCTCCATCTTGAGGATCTCGATCACGTCCTCGGCCGTCAGCGGCTCGAAATAGAGGCGGTCGGAGGTGTCGTAGTCGGTCGAGACCGTCTCCGGGTTGCAGTTGATCATGATGGATTCGTAGCCGGCCTCGGCGAGCGCGAAGCAGGCGTGGCAGCAGCAATAGTCGAACTCGATTCCCTGGCCGATGCGGTTCGGGCCGCCGCCGAGGATCACCACCTTCTTGCGGTCGGAGACCTGCGCCTCGTTGGCGGGCGGGCCGGCGAAGGGCACCTCATAGGTGGAATACATATAGGCGGTGGGCGAGGCGAACTCGGCCGCGCAGGTGTCGATGCGCTTGTAGACGGGGCGGACGCCGAGCGCGTTGCGCAGCTGCGCGACCTCCTTGGCGGTCTTGCCGGTCAGCGAGGCAAGGCGCGCGTCGGAAAATCCCATGGCCTTCAGCATGCGCAGGTTCTCCGCGTCCTGGGGCAGGCCGTGCTCGCGGATACGCGCTTCCATGGCGATGATGCCGTCGATCTGTTCGAGGAACCACGGATCGATCCTGCACATCTGGTGGACCTCCTCGAGCGAGGTGCCCATGCGGATCGCCTGCGCCACCATCCTCAGCCGGTCGGGCGTCGGTGTGCCGAGTGCGGCGCGGATGGCATTCTTGTCCTCGCCATGGCCGAGGCCGGGGATCTCGATCTCGTCGAGGCCCGTGAGCCCGGTCTCGAGCCCGCGCAACGCCTTTTGCAGCGACTCTTGGAAGGTGCGGCCGATCGCCATGACCTCGCCGACCGACTTCATCGCGGTGGTCAGGACCGGCTCCGCTCCCGGGAATTTCTCGAAGGCGAAGCGCGGGATTTTTGTCACGACATAGTCGATGGAGGGCTCGAACGAGGCCGGCGTCGCGCCGCCGGTAATGTCGTTCTCCAGCTCGTCCAGCGTATAGCCGACCGCGAGCTTGGCCGCGATCTTGGCGATCGGAAAGCCGGTCGCCTTGGAGGCAAGCGCCGAGGAACGCGACACGCGCGGGTTCATCTCGATGACGACGAGGCGGCCGTCGGCCGGGTTGACGGCGAACTGCACGTTGGAACCGCCGGTCTCGACGCCGATCTCGCGCAGCACCGCGATCGAGGCGTTGCGCATGATTTGATATTCCTTGTCGGTCAGCGTCAGCGCCGGCGCGACGGTGATGGAGTCGCCGGTGTGGACGCCCATCGGGTCGACGTTCTCGATCGAGCAGATGATGATGCAGTTGTCCGCGTGATCGCGGACGACCTCCATCTCGTACTCCTTCCAGCCAAGCACGCTCTCCTCGATGAGGACTTCGGTGGTCGGCGAGGCGTCGAGGCCGGACTGCACGATGTCGAAGAATTCGGCGCGGTTGTAGGCGATGCCACCGCCGGTGCCGCCGAGCGTGAAGGACGGGCGAATGATGGCGGGAAGGCCGACATGGTCGAGCGCCTGCGCGGCCACACCCATGGCGTGGGCCATATAGCGCTGCTTGCGGTCGCCTTCGCCGAGGTTCCACTGGGTCTCCAGCGCGTCGAGCGCGGCGTCGAGGTTTTCGGGATTGGCCGCCTTGAGCTCGGCACGCTCGGCCTCGTGCTTCTTGCGGTCCGCGTCCTTAACTTCGGTGGCGTTGGCGAGCATGGAGCGCGGTGTCTCCAGCCCGATCTTCTTCATCGCCTCGCGGAACAGCGCCCGGTCCTCGGCCTTGTCGATCGCCTCGGCATTGGCGCCGATCATCTCGACGCCGTAGCGCTCCAGAACGCCCATGCGGCGCAGCGACAGCGCGGTGTTGAGCGCCGTCTGGCCACCCATGGTGGGCAGAAGCGCGTCTGGCCGCTCCTTGGCGATGATCTTGGCGACGACCTCGGGCGTGATCGGCTCGATATAGGTGGCGTCCGCCAACTCCGGATCGGTCATGATCGTCGCCGGGTTGGAGTTGACCAGGATGACGCGATAGCCCTCGGACTTGAGCGCCTTGCAGGCCTGCGTGCCAGAGTAATCGAACTCGCAGGCCTGGCCGATGACGATGGGGCCGGCCCCGATGATCAGGATCGACTTGATATCGGTTCTCTTGGGCATGTTCTCGCGATCCGTCCGGGGCGTTGCGCCAAAAACCCGGCGAAGCGGTTCTCGCCGGGCGGCTGCACGATTCTGAAGTCAGGCTAGGCGGGCCTTATAGGGGAGAGATGCCAAAGGGGGAACCCCGAATTACGCGTTCCCATGCCGCAGTGTCCTACGGCGCTCAACGAGCAGAATGGCAGGGTCTCAGTTTCCGAACGGCAGCTTGTCGAGGATCTCGAAGCGTTCGGCCGCGCCGATCCGGATCATGTTGAGCTGCGCCTCGCGGATATAGGTCAATTCGCCCTCGGCGTTGGATCCATCCGGCTTGCCTGTGCGGAAGAAGATGACACGCGTGCCGCCGTCAGGCCAGAAGACCGTCACGTCGGCGGCGCCGTCGCCCTTGCGTTCGACGCTCGCCCGGCATGTCGTCATCGGCTGGCCGAGGTGGCGGGCACAGGGGATCTCATCGGCGTTGCCCGCCGCATTGTTGTTGGGAACCTGAAGCGCCGCTTCGGTGACGGGAGCGGAATCAGCGCCTGGGGTCTCCGATCCGGCGTTGTCCGGCGCCGCCTCAGCGTTCGCGCTGCCGGGCGTAGACTCGTCTGCCGATGGCGGCTCGGGGGCCAAGAGAGCCAAGGTGAGCGCCGTTGCGGCGGCTTCGATGCTGGCTGCCCGCTGCCTGGCCTCCGGTGTCAGATCCGCATCGGAAGCGCCGCCTATTCGTTCCGCCAGATCTTCGGGGATAGGGAGTATGCCGGGTTCCGGTAGATCCTCGGCTGAAGCGGCGGTCTCGAGCACCTGACCGGCCGCGGGGGCGGCTGCCGTTCCGCCCTGGTCGTCCTCCGCTCCCGCGAGCAGATAGCGGCTGGGGGTCCATCCGCGCACTCCACCCTGCTCGAAAGCTTCGATCTCGCACCACTCGTAGTCTTTCACCATGGTGCAGCGCAATCGTTTGACCATCGCCCCGTTTGTGAGACGCGTCAGGACGGCTCCGCCGGGCGTAGGATCCTTGCGGACGTTCAAAAGATCGTTCGGTGCAAGCCCGTGAATGATGGCCACGACCTCGGCCCCTGCGGTCGCAGGCGACAGCTCGGTCTGGGCGGGGGCGCTTCCCTGTCCCGCTGCGAAGCCGGTCGGAAGAACGAGCAATAGACCGGCGAAGGCCCTCAAAGCGATCCGCATTTGCTACCCTCTCAGAACGTACGCCCGACCCATCAAAGCAATTTCTAACAAAGCAGAGGCAAGGGTTGAATCTCGCAAGTATAGCAGCGCCGCCGTATCGAGGCGCCGCAAGGCGACCTCAACCTGACCTAAGGAGAGCGGAAAGCACGAAGATTCGGCAATGACGCGTCCCCTGCGACATCGCCGTAGCAGTTCCGCCGATCACCTTGATGCACTGCCTGTTTAGCTAATTTTTGACCAGCCGTCGAAATCGATGCTTAAATTTTCAATGCAATCTTCGCGATCGCCGGCAATCCCGTGCAGCGAGTGAAGAGCTTGGAACTCCGCCTAGGCCGAAGCCTCAAGAGATTCCTGTCGGCGAGAAGTGTGCCCGCTGCAATCGCAGTCGTTGTGGTGGCGATACTCGGCCTTTTCGCGGACCACCAGAATCAAATCCTGTATGAACAGGACCTGCGGGCTGAGGTGTTCGCCAAGATCAACGTGATCCGGGCCAAGCTGGAAGGCAAGGTCAACGGCAATATCCAGCTTGTTCGCGGCCTGGCGGCCACGCTTGAGGCGGAGCCCGAAATCACTAGGGAACGCTTCGAAGACCTGGCCAGGCGCGTGTTCGATAATGAGAACCAATTGCGGCATGTCGCCGTGTCGCGCGGCTTCACGGTGACCATGGTCTACCCGCTGAAGGGAAACGAGCGCGTCCTTGGGGTCGACCTGCTTAGCGTCGAACGGCAACGCCCCGCTCTTGTCCAATTGAGGGACACGGGGCGGCTGGTGCTGTCAGGTCCTGTCGATCTCGTTCAGGGTGGCCAGGGTTTTGTTGCGCGTCTTCCGATTTTCACTCACTCGAATGGCCGGGAGAACTTCTGGGGCGTCGTTTCAGCCGTCATCGACATCGATCGCCTGTACAGAGAGAGCGAACTGCTGGAAGAGCACGGGCTCGACCTTGCTCTTATTCGCCAGGATTCCAGACGCGCCAAGGGGTTTCAGTTCTTCGGTTCGCCGGCAACCGTGGACAGTGCGCCAGTCACCGCTACCATCGTCCTGCCCTCAGGCCAGTGGCAGATCGCAGCCGTTCCGAAGGGAGGCTGGGACAAGACGCCGGCCAACACCTGGCTACTGCGCCTGCTCATCGTCGTCGCCGGCGCCATGGTGGTGGTGCCCATCCTCGTGGCGGGCCGGTTCTACGATGAAAGGCAACGGAACTATCGGGAGCTCAAGAGAAGCGAGACGAAATTCCGCCGGCTCTCGCAGCGCCTCGAGCATGCCCTCGGCGCTTCCAAGGTCGGGGTTTGGGAACTCAACCTGGAAACACACGAGATGATCTGGGACGACCGGATGTTCCGGATCTACGGCATTCCGAGAAAGAACGGTCCTTTCACCTACGAGGATTGGGCCGGCAGCCTTCATCCAGACGATCTGCAGAGAGCGGATGAGGACTTCCGGCGGCAGGTCGCGGAGGACCGGCCGTTTTCTGCCGAGTATCGCGTGGTTCACCCCAATGGCGAGGTGAGGTACATACGCTCGCACTCGCTCATCGTTCACGACCCGCAAGACGCGCCACGCATGATCGGCGCTGAATGGGACGTAACGGACGACGTCAAGCTGAACAAGGATCTGGAACGGGCCAAGACGCTTGCCGAAACGCGCAGCACCGAGTTGGAGGTCGTTAAGGCGCGCATCGAACACAACGCCCTGCACGACTCGCTCACCGATCTACCCAACCGGCGATATCTGGACGCCGAACTCGAGCGCCGCGCCGCCGAATGCGCACGCGACGGCAAGCGCATCGCCCTTCTGCATATCGACCTCGATCGCTTCAAGCAGATCAACGACACGCTGGGCCACGCCGCCGGGGACGCCATCCTCGTACACGTGGCCAGGACGCTGCGCCAGCGCGTCAGGAATGACGATTTCGTGGCACGCATCGGCGGCGACGAATTCATCATCGTTTGCGAGGTAGGGCCGCATGATGACTACTTGGCCGAGATCGCCGAGCGGATCGTTGCACAGATGCGCCAGCCCGTTCTCTTCCAGGGCCATGCGTGCCGGTTTGGCGTCAGCATCGGCATAGCGACCGAAGGCGGTGGCCCGGAAGTGGACACGGGACGGCTGATGGTCAATGCCGATATCGCGCTCTATCGAGCCAAGAGCCGGGGCCGCAATCGCTTCGAATTCTTCACCGAGACGCTGCAGTCGGAGATCGTGCGCAGGAAGAAGGTCGCCGACGACATTCTCGCTGGACTCGAGAACGATCAGTTCACGGTATTCTATCAACCTCAATTCGACGCAAATACGCTGGAGATCGCCGGGGTCGAGGCCCTCGTCCGATGGAACCATCCGACGGAGGGGCTGCTCACTCCGGACGCCTTCCTGTCGTCGGCGGAGGAACTGAACGTCGTCTCGACCCTGGACCGCCTAGTCCTCGAGCAGGCGCTCGTCAGTTTCGAGCGTTGGAACCGCGCCGGGCTTATGATCCCGCGCATTTCCGTCAACGTCTCGGGTCGCAGACTACGCGACGAGGAACTCGTCGATAGCCTGCGCCGGCTCGATATCCGCCCGGGCACCGTCTCGTTCGAGCTTCTCGAGTCCATCTTCCTTGACGACACCGACGACCATGTCAGTTGGAATCTGGACCGTCTCAAGGAACTCGGAATCGACATCGAGATCGATGATTTCGGGACGGGCTACGCTTCGATCGTCAGCCTGATGAAGCTGCAGCCGCGGCGCCTGAAGATCGACCGACAACTCACGCAGCCGATCGTCAAGTCGGCCCGGCAGCGACAGCTGGTCGAATCCATTGCCGAGATCGGCAAGACGCTGGGGATCGAGGTCGTCGCCGAGGGCGTGGAGACCATGGCGCACGCCCGCATCCTCAGAAAGATCGGCTGCACCAAGCTGCAGGGCTACGCCTTCGGCCGGCCGATGAGCGCAGCAGCATTCGAGGACTACGTCCGCGCCCAGTCCTGGCGCGCTGCCTCCTGAGCCTTAGCCGCAGCCGTCCCGAGGACTATTACTTGTTCGCGGAACGTCCGCGCGCAAGGCGCGTTGATGCTGGCAACCCAGTAGGGAGGCGAGCCATGGGCACTGAACGGTCGCAAACAGCCGCAGGTAAGGAAGCGGCAGCGGGCCTACGGAAAAAAAGCGCGCGCGAGGAACGCAAGGTCGAGGCAGAGAAGGGCAGCGACCTGAAGAAGGGGGCTGAGCGCTTCGACGAGCGATCGCGAAGCTCGGACGGGACGAGCGCCGGAGAAAAGCAGCGCGACTGAACTCCGAACCCGGAACTTCAGATCCCGCACTTGTTGATTGGACGAAGCCGACAGCCGGAGTCATCGTCCGGGGCTAACATTGAGGAGCGACCATGCTTTGGAGGGGACGCCGGCAGAGCGATAACGTCGAGGACATGCGAGGCGGCGGCTTCGGCGGCGGAATGGGCGGCGGCCCGTTCGGCCGGCCGGGCGGCGGATTGCGCATCCCCATTGGCCGCGGCGGGCGCGGCGGCGGCCTCTCCGGCATCATTATCCTGATCGTTCTGTTTTTCGCCCTGCGGGCCTGCGGCATCGATCCGCTTGAGCTTCTCTCAGAAGGCGGCATGGCACCGCAGTCCAGCCAGACAACCCAGGGAAGCACCCATGCCCGGGATGAGATGACCCAATTCGTCAGCACCGTCCTCGCGGAGACGGAAGACGTCTGGGACGGCATCTTCCAGTCTGAAGGCCAGACGTATGAACATCCGAAGCTGGTTCTGTTTTCCGGCGGGATTTCATCCGCTTGCGGCTATGCGTCCTCCGCCGCCGGCCCGTTCTATTGCCCCGGCGACCACAAGGTGTATCTCGACACGGCGTTCTTCGATCAACTCGCTCGCCAGTTCGACGCGGCCGGCGACTTCGCCCAGGCCTACGTCGTCGCGCACGAGGTCGGCCATCACGTACAGAACCTCACGGGCATATTGCCGAAGTTCAACCAGATGCGGCAGTCCATGTCTGAAGGAGAAGCTAACCAGATGTCGGTTCGGGTTGAACTGCAGGCCGACTGCTTCGCCGGCATATGGGGTCACTATACCAATCAGAAGGGCATTCTGGAACGCGGCGACCTGGAGGAGGCGCTGAACGCAGCGGCGCAGATCGGCGACGATACTCTGCAGCGGCGCACCCAGGGCTATGTCGTGCCCGAAAGCTTCAATCACGGCACAAGCGCGCAGCGCCAAAAGTGGTTCAGAGCCGGGTTCGAAAGCGGCAAGCTCTCGGCGTGCGACACGTTCAACAACCCGATCTGATTAGCTCGATCCTAGGCAGTTCGGGAACGTTAACGACCCGCTTAGGACCGAGCTAAATTCTCGTTGTACTTCTTAGACGTACATTCAGTTCCGTTCGCTATCGTCTCACCCGGTGCAATGGGAGTGGGCGATGCGAACCACGTTTGTTCGTTTCCTGCGTAATCGCAACGGCAATTTCGCGATGATCACTGGCCTGGCGGCCCTGCCGCTGCTGCTCGGCGTGGGCATGGCCCTTGACGTCTCGCATGTGGCGAGAAAGCACAGCCAGTTGCAGCAGGCGGCGGATGCCGCAGTGCTCGCGGTGGCCAGAGAGGGCGACAAGCTGTCCGCTGACCGGGCTCACCAAATTGCCGAGCAGTTCCTCGCCTCCAACTACAATAACGCTGTGTCAGAGCTTCGGATTAGCCGCGACGGCACTAGGGTCAGCCTGGACGTGAACGCAGGCACCGCACTGGCGTTCGGCGGGCTCTTCGGCAAGGAGAAATGGCCCCTGGCGGTCTCGGCCTCGGCCGATGTCGCCTACGTCGACTACGAGATCGGCCTCGTGCTCGACACCACCGGGTCCATGAAGGGCGGGAAGTTGCAGGCCATGAAGGACGCCGTGGTCGGGCTGATTGATACCATGTCGGCGCAGGTCGATCAGCCAGAGAGGCTGAAATTCGCCATCGTCCCCTTCGCGACCTTCGTCAATGTCGGGCCGCAATACGGACCGAAGTTCGATAGCGCCGGTAAGCAGATCGCTGGCACCGGAGCCTCCTGGCTCGATCTCGAAGGCAAAGCCAACTTTCCGCAATCGGAGCTAGCCCCCGGCGCAAGCCGCTTCCAACTCTATGAGAACTTGGGCCAGAAATGGCGAGGCTGCGTCGAGACGCGCGGGATCGGCGCTAACCTAGACGTAAGCGACGCGGCAGCCGATCCGAACAATCCGCAGACCCTGTTCGTACCCGCATTCGGCATCGACGAGCCGGACAGTTATGCCAACAGCTACATCGTTTCGCCGGCCAAGCCGAACGACCCCTCGGTCGCGGCCAAGATTGCGCGCTTCAAGAAATATGGCGTCAAGACCGACTCCGCAGGCAACCCGCTGCTGGGCGGCTTGCTCGATCCCTTCTGGAGTATCCTCTCGGTGATCACCGATCCGCTCACCGGAAAGAAGTACATTCCGATCGATACGGCCGGCGGCAAGGGGCCTGGCCGGGGCTGCGACATGGACCCGATCACACCGCTTTCCAACAAGTACAACGACCTGAAGAAGAAGGTGAACGCGCTTCAGGCCAATGGCAACACCAACATCACCGAAGGCGTCGCCTGGGGCCTGCGCGTGCTTTCACCGGGCCAGCCCTTCACCGAGGGCAGGGATCGCTCGACCGGCGTTCAGAAGATCATGATCGTGCTCACGGATGGCGCGAACGTCTTCGGCAACAACGGCACCGGCCTGGGCTCAAGCTATTCCAGCTACGGCTACCTGGTGGACGGTCGTCTCGGGATCAGCGCCGGAGGACAATCGGCGACCAATACGCTCATGAACAGCCGGACGCTCGCCGCCTGCGACAAGGTCAAGGCCGAGGGCATCGAGGTTTACACGATCCGGCTGGAGGAGCCGGACGTGAAGACTGGAACGGTGCTCAAGGAGTGTGCCTCGGCGCCGGATCACTATTTCGACGTGCCTACGCGCACCATGCTCGACGAGGCGTTCGGCAAAATCCGTGACAAGATCGTGAAGCTGCGGATCTCTTCCTGACGGAGGGCATCGCCCCCCCTAAGGTGGGCCGGGTCAGCGCTCCGCCAGGGCCGGTTCTCCCTTCCGCTCCAGGATCAGGTTGACGAAGCGGCGGAAGAGATAGTGCGAATCCTGCGGCCCCGGCGAGGCTTCGGGATGGTGCTGCACCGAGAAGACCGGTCGGCCTGAAAGCGTCAGGCCACAATTGGTGCCGTCGAATAAGGAAATGTGGGTTTCCTGTACGCCGGCGGGCAACGTCGCCGCGTCGACGGCAAAGCCGTGGTTCATCGAGACGATCTCGACCTTGCCGGTGGTATGGTCCTTGACCGGATGGTTCGCGCCATGGTGGCCCTGGTGCATCTTCACGGTGGAGGCGCCGAGCGCCAGCGCCAGCATCTGGTGCCCGAGGCAGATGCCGAAGATCGGGATGTCGGTCTTGAGCAGATCCTTGATCACGGGCACCGCATACGCGCCCGTGGCCGCCGGATCGCCGGGACCGTTCGACAGGAAAACCCCGTCCGGCTTCAGCGCCAGTATGTCCTCGGCGCTGGTCTGGGCGGGAACGACGGTCACCTTTCCGCCGAGGCCGGAGATCAGCCGTAGGATGTTGCGCTTCACGCCATAGTCGATTGCCACGACGTGGAAGCGTGGCTCGGTCAGGGAGGAATAGCCCTCGTTCCAGGCCCACGGCATCTCGGTCCAGACGGACGACTGGCCGGACGTAACTTCCTTCGCGAGATCGAGCCCGATCAGGCCAGGCCAGGACTTCGCCTGCCGCTTCAGGTCGTCGATGTCGAAGCGGCCGTCCGCTGAATGCGCGATCACCGCGTTGGGGGCGCCCTTCTCCCGGATCAGCGCCGTCAGCGCGCGTGTATCGATGCCGCTTATCGCGATGATGCCGCGCCGCTTCAACCAGCGATCCAGATCGCCCGCGGCGCGATAGTTCGAGGGGTTGGTCACGTCTGCCTTGAAGACGGCGCCGACGGCGCCCGACCGCGCGGCAGGGTTGAGGTCCTCAATGTCCTCGTCATTGACACCGACGTTGCCGATATGGGGAAAGGTGAAAGTGACGATTTGCCCGGCATAGGATGGATCGGTCAGGATCTCCTCGTAGCCGGTGAGTGCGGTGTTGAAGCAGACTTCCGCGACCGCACTGCCGGTTGCACCCAGTCCCTTGCCACGGATGACGGTGCCGTCGGCCAGGACCAGGGCAGCAGTCAGCAGTTCGGTACCCCAGGGGGATGTCGAGGCGGTCATGGCGACTCCGTTGGCGATGGCAGGGCGCTTGTCCAGAAGCGGTCCGATGGCCATATAATGCAGCAGAACGCGGTTCGCGACGGTGTTCGCCGGAACCGTGGACGTTTTTTTTCGCACTCACTGCAAGGCACGCACAATAGGCGATGCCTCCCGACGGGTCAATCATCGCGACCTAGCGACCACCAATTTTTTCGCAAGCAAAATCAGAAGGTTGGTTGCGGGCCGGATTTGCTTCCGCCGTCGCGTGGCGCTATTGTCGATGGTCCGGAAAAGGAGAAATTCCATGCGCGTGGAGATCGCGGAGGCGCTGAAAGCGTCTCTGAAGGCTCAGGACAAGCGGCGGACGTCGACGTTGCGCCTCATCAATGCCGCCCTGCAGGATCGCGACATCGCCAATCGCGGCGCCGGCAAGGCCCCGGTGAGCGACGACGAGATCATGCAGGTCCTCGCCAAGATGGTCCGTCAGCGAGAGGAATCCGCCCATGCCTTCGAGCAGGGCGGCCGGCCCGAACTCGCCGAGCAGGAGCGCCAGGAGATCGTGATCATCCGCGAATTCCTGCCCAAACAGATGGACGAGGAGGCAACAAAGCGCGCCGTCCAGGAGGTGATCGAGGAGGTTGGAGCGGAGGGATTGCGCGACATGGGCCGTTGCATGGCCGTGCTGAAGGAGAGATTTCCGGGCAAAATGGATTTCGGCAAGGCGAGCGGCATCGTGAAGTCGATGCTTCAGTAACGCCAGCCCCCGACTCTCAGCTGAAGTGCCGTTCCAACCGGTGGGCTGGGCCGAGGAGGTCCAGTTCATTCAAGCCGGGAGAGGTTCTCTCGGTCCAGTCTAAACCGCCCGCAAGCGCGATCCGGTGAGCAGGCCAGCCTCCTCGAGAACCGGGTAGGCCATCGCGGCAAGCAGCGAGTTGATCTGCTTGAGGTCCCGGATCGTATCCAGGTGGATGGAACTGGTCTCCAGGCTCTTGGCCGTCCCTTCGCGCAGACGGTCGAAATGGCTCTGGCTCGACTGCTTTTCGAGCGTGCGCAGCCGATCCTTCTCCTGCACGAGTTGCCGCGCCGTCATGGCGTCGCGCGACACCACCACATTGAATGCAAGCCGCGCATTGATGAGCACGGCGTGGTGGAAAGCGACCAGTTCGCGCCAGCCTTCGTCCGTGAAAGTGAGTCCCCGGTCCAACTTCTTCTGCACATGCGCCAAAAGATTGCGCACAATGATGTCGCCTACCTGCTCAAGCCTGATGGAGGCGCCGAGAAGTTCTTGACAGCGCAAGGTCTCTGCTTCCGTGAGTGGATTTGCGGTAAGCTTGGCAAGATAGAGCTTGATGGCCGCATGCTTGCGGTCGACCCTGTCGTCGAGCGCCGCCAATTCGTCGATCTTCACCTGGTCGGCGTGCTCATAGAGTTCGATCACGCGCATGAGCATCAGTTCAACCGTTCCACAGACGCGCACGACCTCGCGTGTGGCATTTGCCAGCGCGATTGTCGGCATCGCGAGCGCCGCCTCGTCGAGCGCACTGACTTCCGCGCCCGCAAGCGTCCCCGCCTGTCGAGCCTCCCCCGTTCGCGTGAGGCTTTCCGCCAGCCTGCTCACCCAGTGGGCAAACGGCGCCCCAGCGATCACCAGAGCCACGTTGAACGCGATATGGAAATGGACCAGTTGGTCAACCGGTCCGGCGCCCAGCCAGCCGAGCGGCGGCTGAAGGAGCACGAGCACCGCCAGGCCGATCACCGCGCCCGCTGTGCGCATGATCAGGTTGCCGAGAGGCACGATCCGCGCGCGCGGCACCGAGCCTCGCGACAGCATCACCGCGATCACGCCGCCTCCAAGGTTGGCTCCCAGGATCAGGACCAGACCAAGCGGAATGGGCACGAGACCGCGCGCCGCCAGCGCGCAGACGAGGAGAATGGCGGCCACGCTGGAGTGGAACAGCCAGGTCATCACGGCCGCCAGCAGGAAGGCGGTGATCGGGTCGCCCGAGAGATAGTTGATGACGACCGGCAGGATCTCGCTTTCGCGCAGCGGCTCGGACGCCTGGCCGATCATGCGCAGAGACAAGAGCAACAGACCCACGCCGACGAGGATGTGCCCAAGCTGGCGCCATTCGCGTCGCTCGGTCGCCATGAACATGGACGTGCCCGCCAGCAGGCAGACCGGAACGAGCAGGCTAAGGTCGAAGGAAAGCAGCTTTACCACCAGCGACGAGCCGAGGTCTGCGCCCAGCACCGAGAGCAGGCCCGGGGTCGCGCCGACGATGCCGGCGCCGGTGAACGATCCGACCAGGATGCTGACGGCCGTGGCGCTTTGCAGGCAGATCGCGAGCAGCGCCCCTGCCCCGACCGCAAGGATCGGATTGCGCAGCACGGACCGCAGCCGGTGACGCAGCACGTCGCCATAGGCGCGTTCCACGCCAGTGCGCACCATGCGGGTGGCGAAAAGCAGCAGCGCGACCGCGCCCGCGAGGTTGAGGAGGACGACCGAGCCGCTCATTTCGCGCCTTCTTCCGAGCGACAGTTGCCGACGCGGCTTCTGGCCGCGCGGGGTCGCCCGAGAGTGCGGATCGTTTTCATAGTAGCCTCAGATTTATCTTAGCCGGATAAGTTTAGCGAGGGGTGATCTCCGCCCCCGTCTTTGGGACCATTTCTCCCGATCCTGCGATCCGACCTCTCATTCCGTAGCGTTAACATCCAGATCCAAGGATATGTAATCATTACAAATCCTTAATGCATGCGTTCATGTGCGGTTCACTTGGCGAGCCATACCAGGGTCACGTCAACAACGAAGGAGAACCCGGTGAAACGCATCGCAATCTCAGCACTGGCCCTTGCCCTGCTTGCCGGCCCCACTGCTCAAGCCATGGCCGCGCCCGTCCAGCACCGTGCCGGCGGCGATGTGGTCGCGCAATATCACGGATCCAGGCATCACGAGGCCAAGAGGCACCACCATCGCCATCAACGCTGGCACAAGGGTCACAGATATTCCGAATGGAAGCGGCACAAGCCGGTACGCAACTATCACCGCCACGGTTTGCGGCGGCCAGTTCCCGGCCATCACTGGATCAGAGTGGGCAACGACTATCTGCTCGTCGGCGCCGTGTCAGGCCTGATCGCCAGCATCGTTGTGGCCCGCTGAAACACCACCATTCCCTGCGGAATTCCGAAGGGGCGGCCCAAGGCCGCCCCTGATGCTCCATGCCTTGACGACGAGATCAGCTCTCAGCGGCGATATCGCCGACAGATCGTCTAGCCCGTACGCGTCGACACCAACGGACTTGCGATGGTGGGCAAGTGGCCACTCTGCTTGCGTCGCTATACTGCGCGAGCGGATGGAGGCGGCGTGGCGCCGCTGCGCCGCTCGGCCGTCCAGGACAGGGTCGCCACCACCAGAGCCAGCAGCATGGACGCCACGCCGAACAGGGGCAATTCGCGATAGCCCAGGCCAGCATTGAGCATGGCCGCTCCGAAGAAGGCGGCGAAGGCGATCCCGACATTGAAGCCCGCGGGAATAAGCGACGAGGCGAGGTTCGGCGCATCGGCGGTCCACGATAGGATACGGGTCTGGATCGGCGTGCCGATGGCAAAGTTGACGCAGCCCCACGCCGCCACCGCTACGATCATCGGTAGCGGATACGGTGCCACGACGTACATCAATGCCACAATCGCCACCTGCACAACCGTGATGACGATGAGCGAGGGCATCAGCTTCCAGTCCGCCAGCCTGCCGCCGATGAACACGCCGAGCGTGCAGCCAATGCCATTGATCAGAAGCACCCATGGGACGTGCATCGCGTCCAGTCCGGTCACCTCCTGCAGCAGCGGCGAGATGTAGGTGAACGGAACGAACTGGCAGATCATCAGCATCAGCATGAGGATCAGCGAGGTCCAGACCTGCTGGCGGCCGAGAACGCGAACCTCGCGGGCGAGGCTTGCCGGCCGTGTCGCCGCGCCCCCGGTACGCGGCAGGAGTAGGGCCATGGCGGCGAGGGAGACGAGGCCCAGCGCCAGCATGGCCCAGAACGTGGCGCGCCAGCCGAAGAACTGGCCGACGGCACTGCCGATAGGGACGCCGACGACGTTGGAAACGGTCAGGCCGGCGAGCACGACGGCGACTGCCATGCCACGCTGCCCGGGATTGACGATGCCTGTCGCCACGACCATGGCGATGCCGAAGTAGACGCCGTGCGCGACGGCTACGATGCAACGGACGACGAGCATGGAGACGAAGCCGGGTGCCAGCGCACAGGCCAACTGGCCGAGCGTGAAGACCACCAGAACTGCGAGCAGCAGCGTCTTGCGGGATACGCGCGCCGTAGCGATCGTCATCAGCGGGCCGCCGATGGCGATGCCCAACGCATAGCCTGAGACGAGAATGCCCGCGGTTGGAATGGAAATCTCGAGGCCTGCGGCGACGTCCGGCAGCACGCCTGCGATCACGAACTCCGTCGTGCCGAAGGCGAAGGCTGCAGCAAATAGGGCGATCAGGGGCAGCGGCATGGCGGAACCGGAAGTGCGCGAGGTTGGTGCTTTGTACGTGGCGTACAACCATGGACAACTCGTCGCGGCAATCCAGAAAGGCTGGAGGATCGTGCAGTTTTTCTCAATGGTTGCCGATCTGCGCCCCTGTGGATCGCGGGCATGGACGCAATGGCCGGTGGCGCACCGCGCTGCCGTGCCGTATCTGCAGCACAAGGGACCCCGATCCAATGCGCTTTCCGCCCAGCTTCCTCGATGAGATACGCGACCGCGTGCCGATTTCGGCTGTGGTGGGACAGCGCGTGACGTGGGATCGGCGCAAGACCAATGCCGCGAAGGGCGACTACTGGGCCTGCTGCCCCTTCCATGGAGAGAGGACGCCCTCCTTCCACTGCGAGGACCGCAAGGGCCGCTATCATTGTTTCGGCTGCGGGGTTTCGGGCGATCATTTCCGCTTCCTCACCGATCTCGGCGGCCTGTCCTTCCCTGAAGCGGTGGAGCGCCTGGCCGATATGGCCGGGCTGCCCTTGCCCGCGCGCGACGAGCGGGAAGAGGAGCGCGCGCGACAGCGCGCTAGCCTGCATGACGTCATGGAGATGGCTGCAGGTTTCTTCCAGCAGCAGCTGCAATCGGCGGCGGGCGCGAAGGCGCGCGCCTATCTGCGCGAGCGCGGTCTGGCGCCTGCGACCCAACAGAAATTCCGGATCGGCTACGCACCGGACAGCCGCAATGCCCTGAAGGAATATCTGGCAGGCAAAGGCGTCGCTCCCGACCAGATCGAGGCATGCGGCCTCGTCCGGCATGGCAACGATATCCCGGTCTCCTACGATTGGTTCCGCGACCGCATCATGTTCCCGATCGAGGATCGCAGGGAACGAGTGATCGCCTTCGGTGGCCGGGCGATGTCGCCCGAGGTCGCCGCCAAGTACATGAACTCGCCCGACACCGAGCTCTTCCACAAGGGCGAGGTGCTCTACAACCTGGCGCGAGCCCGCAAGTCGCTCGGCAAGGACCAGCCGGTAATCGCCGTCGAAGGCTACATGGACGTGATAGCCCTTTCGCAGGCGGGCTTCGACAATGTGGTGGCGCCGCTCGGCACGGCGCTGACCGAGAACCAGATGGAGCTCCTCTGGAAGATGACGCCGGAGCCGGTGCTCTGCTTTGACGGCGATGCGGCGGGCCTCAGAGCGGCCTGGCGCGCCGCCGACATGATCCTGCCAGCCGTTCAGCCCGGCCGGACGGCGCGTTTCGCACTCCTCCCCGAGGGCAAGGACCCCGACGACCTGGTGCGCGAGGAAGGAGCTGAGGCTTTTCGCGCCGTGCTTGCCGAGGCACGCCCGCTTTCCGACCTGCTCTGGATGCGCGAGACCACCGGCGCTGTCTTCGAGACCCCGGAGCGGCGTGCCGAACTGGAACGAAGTTTGCGCGAGCTCACCGCTCGCATCCGCGACGAGAGCGTGCGCTTCCACTACAGCCAGGATATGCGGGAGCGCGTACAGGCCTTTTTTGGCGTCTCGCGTGGAAGGCCCCCCGCTGCAGGGTCAGGAGGACCTGGCCAGCGCCGCAGCGGCCAGCGCGGCTCGACGCCCGGGCAGGCTGCGGGCCGGCTCGCTGTCTCGGATAGCCTGTCACGATCGGCGCTGGCGAGGCGGGCGGGCGGCGTTATGCCGCTGCGCGAAACCGCCATCATCGTGACGCTCATCAGCCATCCGTCGCTGATCGACGAGTACTTCGACCAGGTCGAGACGCTGGAGCTTACCAGCGCCGACCTCCGCCAGCTTCACGCAGCGCTGATCGACGCAGCCGCACATGGCGAGGCGAGCGACCGCGACCGGCTTCGCCAAGCCATCAAGACCGCGGGAATGGAGGAGATATTGGAGCGCGCGACCCTGATGGTTCGCGGCGCCCGCCTCTGGACGGCACTCGAGGACGCCGCAGTCGAGGATGCCCGCGAAGCGTTCGCACAGGCCCTGCACTTGCAGCGCAGCGCCCGCACCTTACATAGGGAGTTGAAGCTGGCCGAGACGGCGCTCGACGCCGAACCGACCGACGAAAACTACCGACACCTGATCGAGATTCAGGCGCAACTCCAGGACCTTCAGGCTACGGAGGCATTGATCGAGGGCTTCGGCGTCTCGTCCGGTCGCTCGGATCGGAGCTGAACGGACGCTCCCGCCCGCTTCAATTGATTCGCCAATTCACCGCGAATCATGCGACAGGCGGTTGACCTTCGGGTGTTTTGGCGGAATCAGGACGATTCGGGGACAGTGACCCGCAGGAACGTTCTCACCGACCAGTAAAGGACGGAAGCGAAGACTGGACGAGGCGTTAACCTCGCTCCACATATGTTAACCGACTGATCAAGTACCGCTGCGGGCGGCATCAGCGGTTTTTGCGGAATTTGCCGGCGGAAAGCAGGACAAGACGGCCGCAGGGCAAACCGCTCTCTCTGGAGTAGGCACGGAATGGCGACAAAGGAAAAGGAAGAGGCCGAGACTGAACGCGAGGGCGCGCCCGATGGCCCGCTTCTCGACCTCTCCGATGACGCTGTCAAGAAAATGATCAAGGCCGCCAAGAAGCGCGGCTACGTCACCATGGACGAACTGAACTCGGTCCTGCCGTCGGAGGAAGTCACCTCCGAGCAGATCGAGGATACGATGTCCATGCTCTCGGACATGGGCATCAACGTCGTCGAGGATGACGAGGCCGGCGAAGAGGCCGAGGCAGCCGAAGGCGACGCGGAAGAAGAGGCGACTGAACTCGCCGAGCAGACCGGCACCGCGGTCGCCACAACGACCACCAAGAAGGAACCCACCGACCGTACCGACGACCCCGTGCGCATGTATCTGCGCGAGATGGGTTCGGTCGAGCTTCTGTCGCGCGAGGGCGAGATCGCGATCGCCAAGCGCATCGAGGCCGGCCGCGAGACGATGATCGCAGGTCTCTGCGAGAGCCCCCTCACCTTCCAGGCCATCATCATCTGGCGCGACGAGCTCAACGAGGGCAAGATCCTGCTACGCGAGATCATCGATCTCGAGGCGACCTATGCCGGCCCCGAGGCCAAGCAGGCGCCGAGCCCCGAGCGGCAGGAAGAACTCGAACGCCCCAAGACGCCCGAAGACCGCACGCCGCCTCGCCGTGCATCGCGCGAGGACGACGACATCACCAATGTCGGCGGCGAGATGCGCGCAGAGGAAGAGGACGACGACGAGGACGAGCAGAACCTGTCGCTGGCCGCCATGGAAGCCGAGCTGCGGCCGCAGGTGATGGAGACCCTCGACGTCATCGCCGACACCTACCGCAGGCTGCGCAAGCTTCAGGACCAGCAGGTTGAGGCCCGCCTGGGTGACAGCGAGCGGCTGTCGCCGAGCCAGGACAAGAAGCTGAAGGAACTGAAGGACCAGCTCATCAAGGCGGTGAAATCGCTGTCGCTCAACAATGCCCGCATCGAGGCGCTGGTCGAGCAACTCTACGACATCAACAAGCGGCTGGTGCAGAACGAGGGCAAGCTGCTGCGCCTGGCCGAAAGCTACGGCGTGCGCCGCGAGGAATTCCTCCGTGAATATCAGGGATCGGAACTCGACACCAACTGGCTCACCCGCGTCGGCGAGCTGACCACCCGCGGCTGGAAGGAGTTCGCCAGGAACGAGGCGGCGACCGTCAATGCGCTGCGCTCCGAGATCCAGAACCTCGCCACCGAAACCGCGATCTCGATCTCGGAATTCCGCAAGATCGTGAACCAAGTGCAGAAGGGCGAGCGCGAGGCGGCAATCGCCAAGAAGGAGATGGTCGAAGCGAACCTCCGTCTCGTGATCTCGATCGCCAAGAAGTACACGAACCGCGGCCTGCAGTTCCTGGACCTCATCCAGGAGGGCAACATCGGCCTGATGAAGGCGGTCGACAAGTTCGAGTACCGTCGCGGCTACAAGTTCTCGACCTACGCCACATGGTGGATCCGGCAGGCGATCACCCGTTCGATCGCCGACCAGGCGCGCACGATCCGCATCCCGGTCCACATGATCGAGACGATCAACAAGATCGTGCGGACCTCGCGCCAGATGCTGCACGAGATTGGCCGCGAGCCGACGCCGGAAGAGCTTGCCGAGAAGCTGGCGATGCCGCTCGAGAAGGTCCGCAAGGTGCTGAAGATCGCCAAGGAGCCGATCAGCCTCGAGACCCCGGTGGGCGACGAGGAGGATTCGCATCTCGGCGATTTCATCGAGGACAAGGGCGCCATCCTGCCGATCGACGCGGCAATTCAGGCGAACCTGCGCGAGACCACGACGCGTGTGCTCGCCTCGCTCACCCCGCGCGAAGAGCGCGTGCTACGCATGCGCTTCGGCATCGGCATGAACACCGACCATACGCTGGAGGAAGTCGGTCAGCAGTTCTCGGTGACGCGCGAGCGTATCCGCCAGATCGAGGCCAAGGCGTTGCGCAAGCTCAAGCATCCGAGCCGCAGCCGCAAGCTGCGAAGCTTCCTCGACAGCTAAGACTTCAAGAAAGGCCCGGCACAGTCCGGGCCTTTTTTCATGGACGAAGTCCCTTGATCAGATCGCCGATCACAGCCTGGTATTCGGCTGTCTCCGCTTCGTTCCGGATCGCCAGGGCCGCGCGGTCGAATGCCGCGCCGAGCAGGGCGCATAGCTGATCGAGCGGCAGCGGGCGGATCTCTCCCTGCTCCATGGCGTAGGCGAGACCCTCGCGCAGAGTGCGGCCTGCATGGCGCGCATCGATCGCGTCCATCTCCGCACGTCCCAGAACGGCAGGGCCATCGAGCAGGAGCAACCGTGTACGGCCGGGAACGGCCATGGCGGAAAAGAAAGCGTTTCCGCCAGCAATCAACATCTCGATTGCCGTCCCGTCTGACGACTTGCGAACGATCTCCTCGGCGACCGCTGCCGATTCATGTTCCACCACGGCCCGGAACAGCGCCTGCTTGTCCGCGAAATGGTGATAGAGGGCGCCGCGGGTAACGCCTGCTGCGGCGACGATCTCCGGCGTGCCCGTCTCGGCGTAACCCTTCTCCACGAACAGGCTTCTGGCGGCCTTAATCAGCGCTGCACGGGTCGCTTCCGTTCGCTCGCGGTTGGTTCGGGAAACAGTTCCTTCTTGCATACATACAGCCTGTATGTTAAATTGGCTTGTACATGCAGTATGTATGTTTTCTAGCCAGAGGAAAAGCCCGTGAGAGTGACGAGCTACTATCCTGTCATCATGACAGACGCCGTCGAGCAAACGGCGGCTTTCTATGTTCGGCATTTCGGGTTCGCTCCGGCCTTCGAGAGCGATTGGTATGTCCATCTGACCTTGAAGCAGGACCCGGCGATCAACCTGGCCATTCTCGACGGCTCCCACGAGACGATACCGGCGTCCGGCAGGAGCAGGGTGTCGGGCCTTCTCATCAATTTCGAGGTCGAGGATGTCGATGCCGAGCACGAGCGGCTGAAGGCGGCCGGGCTGCCGATCCTGCTTCCACTGCGCGACGAGGCATTTGGCCAGCGTCATTTCATTACCGCGGATCCGAACGGAGTCCTGATCGACGTCATAAAGCCGATCGCCCCGAGTGCAGAGTTTGCCAACAGTTATGCACCGGACGCGCTGCCGAGTTGAGGTGCTGCAAACATGGGGACCGCGTGCTGGGCATGTGCTTCGGCATCAGCCTGAGCATTGACTACGCACTCGAGGAAGTCTGCCAGCGGCCATAGCACTACGCAACCTGGCGCATCCGAGCGGGTCCAGGAGTTCGGGAACTTCTTGACAGTTGATCGGTACCCACAACCGGACCTAGTCGTCATAGATCGGTCCGGTTGCAACCGGTTGGTTGCAGGCCCAGGAGCGCCTGAGTAATATCTGCTCTCCTTAGTCAGGGGGAACCCAGATGAGCATCGTACGATTAGGAATCCTGGTTATATGGGCGCTCACTATGGCGGCCGGTGCTGCAATGGCGGAACCGCCTCTCGTCGCCATTTGACGTTGCCATGCGCTATGCCCGATCGAGCCCGGCTTACCGCCGCTGGGCGACTTCCGCAGGGGCCACTGGCGCGCCCTGACCTTCCTTGGCACGCTGCGCTGGAATCGGCTTTCCCCCATTCGTATTCGAAGGCCCCATCAATGGTCGGAGCTTCCGGGCCTATCTCTGGCAGCAGTTCCTGCCGGTGCTCAAACCCGTCATCATGGACATTCTCCGCTCGCACCAGTCGGCCGCCGTGCGGCAGATGATCCGGACGGCAGGCGCCGGCTCTGGTACTTACCGCACTATTCCCCCGACCTCAATGCGATCGAGCAAGCATCCGCCAAGATCAAGCACTGAATGCCCTGGAGTGCAAACTTTGACGAATGTGACGCAGTTTGTCTCTCGACGGAACTCTTCGCTTGAATAGCGCTAGCGCGCCTTTGCGAGCTCTTAGCCAATTCCCTTTCAGCGATCGCGCCAACTCAATTCGACATCAAGATCCAGAAGTAACTTCTCGACCTCATCTCGGGTCTCCTTTGCATCAGTCGAGTCCAACGGCCCCAGAAGAGTCCGGGACAGTTTCAGGGCGGCCTCGGCACTCTTTAGTTCGCGCACGACCCAGGCGGCATACTCTGAACGCGCGGCTCTCCTTGACCCTATGCTCGCCAGCCTGTGCAACGCAAGCACGCGCAAGTTCTCTGCTCGTGTCTGAAGTACGAATTGCTGGGGATATTGGCGGGCGAGGCAACCGTAGTCCGCATTGACGACTTGCTCCGCGTAAGCCCTCGTCTGAGGAATATAGTTTCGTGCGAAATCGGAATGCTGAGTTGCTCGCCGGGCGTAAACAGCCTTCGAAGAAAGCAATCCAAGCGACAGGGTCAAAGCGTCACGAGGAAGCCCACCCGGGCATTGAGGCCTGTAAGCAGGCTCCGTCTCGAACCCATCAGCTATAAGCTCGATCCGATCATTTCCGAAAATCTTCTCGTAGTACTCCTGCACTGGGGGCAATGTGCCGTACAGGTTGATAAGGAGTTCAGTATTTTTAAGATGTGAATCAAGATCCGTCTGTCTTTGCGCCGGCTCTCGGCGAAACAACGATTCGAACAGGAGGTATTCTGTCGCATGTATCCGCAGCTTGAACCACAGGAAGGCAGGTTCTTCATGGTCCATTTTGTAGCGCTCGAAGGCTTCGAGCCACTGATCCAGCACTGCAACGCCCGTAAGTTCCTGATTATCCAACTGCAATAGCGCAGCGTACAGTATCGAGATGTATGGCCGACGTTCGGCAAGTATGTTGAACAAATCCGCGGCGCTGTACGGCGTAACCGCACCTGAGCAATGGCCGTTTGATTTCTTGGGTCTCAAGGTCTCAAGGACGCCTGCCTGGTCGGCGGCTACGTCAATCGCCTGATGAAGCTTCGTAGCCAGATTGCGCGCTGTCTCATCCACCTCATCAACAAATTGGTTTTCTGGGGAGGGCTGTGACATGCGCGCTAGTGATAGATAATGAAGCTTCGCTACTTCGGGTTTCAGGCCCATCAACAGCGAGCGACCGAACCCGCGATCGCCGGTTTGCTCATTGAGAAATCGGATACATTCGGTGAGTGCGTAAACATTATTGCGGTAGGTGTCAGCCGCTGTTTCAAGGCGCTCCGTGAGCACCAAGACGCGATCCGGCCCCGGCACCCGGCTCAACTCGGGATAACGGCCGGCAGTTTGCCAGTCCATTTCAATTCGAGACGCATCTGTCTTCATATGGATATGGAGGTCAGCCACCGTTCTCAGGCCGAATTCCTCATCGGCTGGCCGGTGGGCGCCCCTTGGGCCAAAGGTCAGTGGAGCCCAATTATTCCCCTTTCTTGCATCGTCTGAACGCGTCGTTGCTGCGGCAAGCGTCACATTGAGGAAACCTGTGTTGATCGACGCTCCGCGCAGAAGCTCTGCGAGCGGCGTTGAGGTCGTGCCAACAATGAACAGTAGTACTAGGGCGATCCCCTCCACTTTCTGGGAGAGCGAAAGATCCGAGCTAGGCGGCAACCTGTAGGCCCGCCTGAGCCATACCGCCAAGATCGCGCCAAACGCGATACCTAGAAGGCACTGTGCAAACCAAAGTTCGGTGAACTGGTCCCACCAATTCTCAAGCGACGACCGAATCCCGGCCAAGCGCCGATAAGCCAGCAGGTACCCCATCCCGACGATGACGCCCACTACGATAAACAACGAAGCCAGCGTCATAATATTGTGGGCAACTCTTCGGACGAAATGCCGCCTGGCAAGAGGCTTCCACGCTCTGCTCGGATCCATGGCGAAGAGAAGAGTCACAACAAGCCAGCTCAAAGCTGCGCACATGACGAACTGCGCCACCCTTGCCTCCCTTCTTAACTCTACTAAAAGATGTGTTATAGTAACTACACTACTTTAAGTAGATGCGCGAGAGCAACTCTTTTGAGCGCGATTGCGAAAGTCTCGTCGTGTCGTAACCCGCCTACTGTGGCGTGATCTGCGCTCCCGCCGCTTGCCCCCAATCGCCCGCGGGAGCATACTCCTCCATGGTGGGGGCGGAATGTCCGGCGCCGATCCTCTGTCCGATACGTTTCGGCGCCAGAGGGAGGTGAACCATGACCACCTATGTGCTTCTCATAAACTGGACCGATCAGGGCGTCAGGAATGTTCGGGAGTCGCCGAAGCGGCTCGATGCGGCTAAGAAGGCCCTTTCGGACATGGGAGGCTCCTTCCGGGAGTTCTTCCTGACCATGGGCGACTACGACATGGTCGCAGTCTGCGAAGCTCCCGACGATGCGGTGATGGCGCGGTTCGCGCTGCAACTCTCGACGGGAGGCAATGTGCGCACCCGCACCTTGAAGGCTTTCCCTGAAGCCGCCTATCGGGAGATCATCTCGTCGTTCGGGTGACCCCCGGCTGCCTGCCATCACTGGGCGTCTGCGTGGCAAGCAGGCGCCCTTTGTGTTAGGGTTGCGGCATGAATACGCACACGGCCGACTTCCTGCCCATGCCGGCAACCACGCAGGCCGCGGAAGGCCTGCCCAGGCGCGCCTGGACAGTCGCCGAGATCGAAGCGATGACGCGGGCAGGCATCATCGATGAGGACGAGCGGTTCGAACTGATCGGGGGAGAGGTCGTTCCGATGCAAGCCAAGGGCGGGCGCCACGAGATGGTCAAGGTCGAGCTGAACCGCCAATTCCAGCGGAGGATCTCGGACGAACTGTCGATTGCGCAGGAAACCACGCTGCGGCTAGACGACAAGAGCTTCCTCGAACCCGACTTCTGCGTGTTTCAGCGATCGATCTTTCCGGGCGACCTGCGCGGCCCGGACGTGCTGCTGGCGATAGAAGTGGCCGACTCGAGCCTCGCCTATGACCGCGGCCGCAAGATCGGCGTCTATGCGGCCTATGGCATCCCCGAGGTCTGGGTCATCGACGCCAACGGTCTGGTAACGCATGTCTTCAGGCGACTTGGCGTCGAGGGTTACCGCTCCATAACCCAAGCCGGATCGAACGAAGAACTGACGGCCATTCGCGCCCCGAGCGTCTCCATGTGCCTGGACAAGTTCGGCCTCAAGCCTCTTTGATCTTCCGCCGGCTTGATCGTGAACGTCGAAGCAACACGCGACACCGACGGCGCCGGTTTCAGCCTGTCGCGTTGCGCCGAGGTGTTCGGGGTCAAGTAGGGACGCGCTTAAGCGCAGCCGAACGTCGCAGCGGGGCTGCCGCTCAATTTTTTGAACAGCGCTCACGCAACCCTCACGAAGCTGACGCGTATGTTTTAGCGCGCCCTGGAGGAGTAAGAGCGTGGCCCAGACGACGATCGAGATCCGCACCAACGGTCAGGGTCTCTACGAACTCACGGACCGGGCGGAGAGTTTTGTCCGGGATGCCGGCGCGGATACAGGGCTGCTCACGGTGTTCGTGCGTCACACCTCGTGCTCGCTGCTCATCCAGGAGAACGCCGATCCGGATGTCCGCCGCGACCTTGAGGCCTTCATGCGCCGCCTCGTGCCGCCGGCGGACGATCCGGCGATGAGCTATCTGACCCATCGGCTCGAGGGACCTGACGACATGCCGGCGCATATCAAGGCGGCACTGACGCTCGTTTCGCTATCGATCCCGGTCACCGGCGGCCGCCTGGCGCTGGGCACCTGGCAGGGCATCTATCTGTTCGAGCATCGTACCGCGCCGCATCGCCGGCAGGTCGTGCTTCATCTCGGACCTTGAATGGGGCTGCAATCCTCACGCCCGTGGGTGGCGCTCGACGCGCCGAATGCAATTGAGCTAGTTTTCCTGAAACAACAGAGGAAATCGCGATGTCATTCCTGAAGCGTCTGTTCGGTGGCGCTGGCGGCGCACAGGAAAGCGCCAAGCCTGCCGGCCGCGGGGTGGAATACAAGGGCTTCACCATCCGTGCTGCACCCTACAAGTCGGAGGGGCAGTTCCAGACCTGCGGGATCATATCCAAGGAGATAGACGGCGCGATGAAGGAGCACCGATTCGTTCGGGCCGACCGCTTCGCTTCCGAAGACGATGCCGCTGACATGGCTCTGCGAAAGGGTCAGCAGATCGTCGATGAGCAAGGGGAGCGGATGTTCGGCTGACGTCAGGGCCTGGCCGGGCGGATTTTCACTGCACGGTCGCAGTGTTGACGGCGCCTATAAATGCGGTTGGCGGCGTCTCACCCGGTCGGTGCCGAGGCCGGTCTCTTCGAGCAGCCCCATTCGCTTGGCATCATAGTAGTAGCCGCGTTGGTAGAGGCGATCGGCGCGCTCGTGATCCCCGTCCGCGACGAGATAGGCGCCGCGCAGATATTTGACCGCGTACATCAAATTTGTCTCGGCATCGAACAGGCCGCGCGCCGGCCCCAGATAGCCCATGCCGCGCGCCGTCGCGTGCTTGATCTGCATCAGCCCGTAATGCCCCCGACTGAAGGCCGAGGGATTGAAGTTGCTCTCGCGCTTGACCACCCGCCGGACCAGATCCACCGGCACTTCGTAGACGGCGGCGTATTTCGCGATCAGTTGATCGAGCTGCGCTCGCGGATCGTCCAGCTTGACTAGGGAGGCCGGGGCGAGTGCCGCCTCGGTCATCTCCGAACCAGTCTCCACAGACGCAACTACGACGCCCTTTTCCGGTTGAGACGCCGAACCGGTCTGGCCTGCCGCATTCGCAACGGCAGTGCCGGCCTTCGCATTAGGCACTGGAACCATGGTGCCATCCGGGAGAGTAACCTCGGTCGCCGCGACACCGGTGGCGGCCTCTCCCGCCTGCTCCGCCTGGCCAGACACCTGCGCGCTTAACTCAGGCGCCATGGGCGCGCTCGCGGCGGTGGCAGCCGCTGCTAGAGCCTGCGAGGCCTCAGGCGCTTCCGCGTAACTCGCTAGTGCCATAATCGGCTCGCCGGAGGACTGGGTCGGGAGCACGGCCACGGTTTCCGGAAGCGGCGTGTCGTCCGGCCCAAGATCGTAGCTCACCACCGGAACCGGAGTGCTCGTTTCGGTCGTCGCGCAGCCGGCAAGGAGCGCAGGCGCGAGACCTCCAAGGAGGAGGAGCTTCCTCGAGAATAAAGGCAATGCCGGTTCTGCCGTGCTGTTGTCCCCAGAGCCGCATTACCCAAATTTAAGGATTGCGGCAATCGCATCTCGTGCGTCGCGGCGGAACAATCTGAGAAGCTCTTGAAATTGCTTGCAAACTCAAGGCGCGCTCCCGTTCTTGCCATGCAGTCAACTTCTCTACAGCCGATGCGTTCGTGCTTTGTACCAGGCCCGACCTTTGGTAAGCTCATCGCGAAGGAGACTCGCACAATGGAGCCTCTAGCCTCGGGCTACACGCTATTCGAAACCCGCCTCGGCTGGATCGGCATCGCCTGGACACCGGCTGGCGTCTTGCACCTCCAGCTTCCGGAAAGCGATCGCCGCAGCACCGCGGCAAGACTGCTCAAGCGCGGATCGCCCGCGATTGCCGCTGAGCCTCCAGCCCGCGTCCAGGAAGCAATAGCGGCAATTGAACGCTATGCAGGCGGCGAGAAGGTGGACTTCTCCGCGATCGAACTCGATCTTGACGGCTCCGACGAATTCCGACGGGCGATCTACCGGCAGGCGCGCAGCCTCTCCTATGGCGAGACCACCACCTACGGCGCTCTGGCCGAATCGGCCGGTCATCCGGGCATGGCGCGAGAGACCGGGCAGGCAATGGCTAGCAATCCGGTTCCCATCATCATCCCCTGCCATCGCGTGCTTGCGGCGGGTGGACGCATGGGCGGATTCTCGGCGCCGGGTGGGCAGGCGACCAAGCGGCGGCTGCTCGAGATGGAGCGCGCGAGGCCGCCCTCCCCTGCCGGACAGGCTGCCTTTCCCTTCTAGCGGCGGATGCGCGTGACGCCCCGAAAATCGGTGGAATGTTTTTGGGCGTGAAAATTCCGACAGCGTTGCTATATTGGCGGCGAAAGAGCTGAGAACGGTCCCCTTTTCTGCGGGCCGTTTTCTTTTTTTGTTTGCCGCCTAGCAGGTTTGACACCGACCCGGGCGCGACACAGAAGCGGAAGGGCCGAACTGAAATGATCAAGGTTCCGATGACAGCCGGTGGTTTCGCAGCGCTCAAGGAAGAACTGCGCTGGCGTCAACAGGAAGAGCGGCAGCGCATTATCGAGGCGATCTCTGAGGCGCGCTCGCACGGCGATCTTTCCGAGAATGCCGAATACCACGCCGCCAAGGAAGCGCAGAGCCTCAACGAGGGTCGAATCGCCGAACTCGAGGATTTCGTCGCGCGCGCCGAAGTCATCGACATCTCCAAGCTGTCGGGTACGACGATCAAGTTCGGCGCCACGGTCGAACTCGTCGATGAGGACACCGAGGAGACGAAGACCTACCAGATCGTCGGCGATCAGGAGGCCGACGTGAAGTCGGGCCGCATCTCCATCTCCTCTCCGATCGCCCGCGCCTTGATCGGCAAGGAGGTCGGCGATTCCGTCGAGGTGAATGCGCCCGGCGGCCCGCGCGGCTACGAGATCACCAAGCTCAGCTTCGTCTGACCAGAGCGCCCCGATGCTTGCTCCATCAGCGCCGGCGACCGGCGCTGCCCCCGATATGTCGCACATCGAGGTGATCGCACCTCATTTCAAGCGGCGATTGTCGGGCGTGACCAGCACCATCATTCAGCTCGTCCCGGTGCAGGCGAGGCAGATCGGCATCACCACGTTTGGGCCGGGCCTGCCGGACGGGCTTCCCAAAATGCGGTTCTGGCAGATGCCGCTCCTGTGGCGCCGGCCCGCATCCGGCCGCAAACGCATCTGGCATGCGCGCCGAAACATCGAGATGGTGGGCGGCATTCTGTTCAAGGCGCTCGGCGCGCCGTTGCATCTCATGTTCACCTCCGCCGGCCAGCGCCACCACAAGCCCTTCACCAAATGGCTGATTCGGCGGATGGATGCCGTGGTGGCGACGAGCGGCCGCTCGGGCAGCTACCTCGAGGTTCCGCACCAGGTGATCATGCACGGGATCGACCTGGAAGCGTTCCATCCGCCGCGCACCGCAGAAGACAACTTCGCAGCGGCCGGATTGCCCGGGAAGTATGCGATCGGCTGCTTCGGGCGCGTGCGGCCCCAGAAGGGAACAGACCTTTTCGTCGAGGCGATGATCGAACTGTTGCCTGATCATCCTGACTGGACTGCGGTGATCACTGGACGGGTAAGGCCTGAGCATCGGGCCTGGACCGAGGGCCTGAAGGCTCGCATCGCAGCGGCCGGTCTTCAGGACCGCATCCTCTTTCTGGGTGAGGTTCCCGACATAAGGGTCTGGTACCGGCGCGTCTCGCTTTATGTTGCGCCTTCACGCAACGAGGGTTTTGGCCTGACGCCGCTCGAAGCCATGGCATCGGGTTCGGCCGTCGTGGCGAGCGATGCGGGCGCCTATGCTGAAATGATCGTTCCCGGCGTCACCGGAGCCGTGGTGCCAGCCAGTGACGGCGAGTCTCTTCGCGAAGCGGTTCGCCCCTATCTGGCTGATCCGGGGCTCGCGAAGCGTCATGGAGAGGCGGGGCTGGCGCATGTCTGGAGCCATTTCCCGCTCCAGAATGAAGCCAACGGCCTTCACTCGGTGTACCAGAAGATGTGGGCTCGGGGATGAATACGAGCCTGGACCTTCCGCTGCAGGTCGGGGCCTTCGTCATTCATCTGCGACGCGCCGAACGACGCCGCCCGCAGGCCGAGCGTCTCGCCTCCATGCTACCGATGCCCGTCACCATTCTCGATGCCGTCGACGGGCTTCAACTCTCCGATGAAGACGTGCAAGCCGTCTACCGACGGCGGCTGCACCGGCCGCGCTACCCCTTCGAACTGCGCCGGACCGAGGTCGGCTGCTTCCTGTCCCACAGAAAAGCCTGGCGTGAGATCGTCGATCGCGGACTGGACGCAGGTTTGATCATCGAGGATGACGTCGAGCCTGACGGTCCACATTTCGACACGGCCTTGCAGTTGGCACTGCAGTCGATCCGGCCCGGCGACTATATCCGCTTCCCCTACCGGGACTATACGGACAAAGGAACGCTCGCGGCGGAGGCGGGAGAGGCTAGGCTCGTTCACCCGAAACGGCTGGGCGCGGGCATGCAGATGCAATTGGTGGGCCGCCAGGCTGCGATCGAGTTGCTGAAGGCCACGGAAGTGTTCGACAGACCGGTCGACACCACGATTCAGCTACGATGCATACCCGCAGTCCGCGTGTTGGCGATGCACCCGCCGATCATCCGCCAGATCGGCCACCTGCTCGGCGGGTCGGTCGTTCAGAAGAAGACCCGAAAGCCGCTCGACGTGCTCTCGCGGGAGATCAAACGGGCGAGCTATCGCCTGGCCTTGCGGCTGCGCCAGATCTGAGGTTCGGCCTCCCGCTCTGTCCGGCAGGTTTGCCCGGTCAGATCGGCTTCCAGCCGGGCTCGACCGTGTCGGCCTCCCGGCGCCACTCGTCGCCATAGTCGACGTTCTGCCAGTCCTTGAACCAGGGGCCGCCGCTCGTAAAGTGGACCGCCTTCGGATAGCCCGACGCCGGCTTGTCGTTCCAGCCTTCCAGCCAGTTCCATTCGATCGGAAGCGAACCGATCTCCTCGTCGGCCGCCCACTGCATGCGGTGCAGATAGGCGCCGCTCTCGCTGTTGATCACCTCGGGCGTCAGCTTGCGGGTCGAGGGGTGCTCGCAGTTGAAGAGCATGAAGGACGACCAGTTTTTCCTGGGATAGGCGGTCTGCACCTTCCCGTCCATCTTCACCGATTCCTTCGGCTTGTAGTCGTGCTGCGCGCAGAGAACGGCCTTGGACGGGTCGCGGTAGGACAGGAGGCCGGCGACATCGCCGAAGAAGAGGAAGTCGCAGTCGCAGAACAGCGCCCAGCCCTTGAAACCGGCGAGATACGGCGTGAAGAACCGGGAATAAGTGAACTCGGTCGAGGCGAGCGGATCGACCTCCCTCGTATATGCGCCCTGCTCGATCAGTTCCTGCAGCTTGATCGGGATCACTTCGACGGGGATGCTGGAATTCTTGAGGAGCGAGTGCCTGGCGACGTCATAGGCGATCGGCTCGCGCGAATCCCAGCCGATGTACACCTTCAAACCGTCACCCATGGCAATCCTCGCTGATATCTCGCTGCTGGGGCAATAGCGGCTTGATGGCGATTATTCAACAGCGGCCCCCGCGCCCTGTTGAAGACCGAGTTCCCCTTGAAGTAGAGGTCCGACTTCTCTTACGGGCGGGCGGATGCGCGCATGAACACACCGAAGCGAGTGACTATTGTCGGGAACGGCCCGCTTCGGCCGGGCTCGGCCGATTTCATCGAAGCGGCGGACGTGGTGATCCGGTTCAACAACCCGAAGCAGCCGCTCGACCAAGTCGGAACAAAGACCGACATCATCTTCATGATGAATTCCGGCAAGCCCATGCAGGCCAGGCTTGCCAACCAGGGCTTCCTCCAATCTCCGGTCCTTCGCAACGCGAAGGAGATCATACTGGCCTACCACCCCACCGTAATCGCGCGCTATCACCCGAAGCCGAACCCGCTGTCATGGCTGAAGGGACGACGGACCGACTGGACGTGGCGGATCATCGAGGTGTTCGGCAAGTTGGGAAAATCGGTCACCATCCTGCCCGTAACCTTCTACGAGGAAAGCTGCGACGAATTGGGCCTGGAGCTGGTGCAGAGACACAAGGTCTTTCCCAGTACCGGCTATCTCGGCACCCGATACGCGCTGCAGCGATTTCCGGCTCCGGAGTGGCGCATTGAACTGGTGGGCTTCAGTTGGGCCGGATGGAAGAGACATGACTGGGCGGGCGAGGAAAACTGGATGAGACGGAAGCAGCAGGAAGGGCTCCTGGATCTTTCTGCACTCATCTGAAACCGCAGCGCCCCCACCTTGGCCTCGCCAATCAAGGAATCTGTATGAAAAACTTCATCTCGAGAATCCTGAACTCGAAGCTCGTTCAGCAGTACTCGTCCTCACCCGAAGTACGGCGCAAGGCGCGGTTCAAGCTTCTCAACCGCTATGCGAAGAAGAACGATCTCCAGCTCTACAGGCACAACCTGATCTGGTACCACGACGAGGAATTTCTCAGGGCGCGAGCGAAGTCCATCACCGGCGTTCCCGATGATCGGTGCTTCACGCTGCTCGATCTCGCTCGCAAGACGCGCGCGATTGCTGGCGACATCGCCGAATGCGGATCGCGCTTCGGCCGATCGGCCACCTTCATGCTGACTGGGCGCGGGCCTGCAAGCGAGAAGACGCTGTTCGTCTTCGACTCCTTCGAGGGCCTGTCGGAACCCACGGCCGAGGATAGGCTGGAAGGCGGAGAGGCGTACTGGAGCAAGGGCGACATCCTCGCGCCGATCGAGATCATCAAGGAGAACCTGAAGGACTACCCGAAGGTCCAGATCATGCAGGGCTGGATACCCGCCCGCTTCCCGGAGGTTGCCGACCGGTCGTTCTCGTTGGTCCACATCGATGTCGACCTCCACCAGCCGACGCTGGACAGCCTGGAGTTCTTCTATCCGCGTATGACCACCGGGGGCTTCATCGTCTGCGACGATTACGGTTCCGAACACTGCCCAGGCGCGAGACGCGCATTCGACGAGTTCTTCGCGGATAAGCCCGAGACCGTCCTGCACCTGACCACCGGCCAGTGCGTTGTCACAATCCTGGAGACTAGCCGGCCTGCCACAGCTTGATCCCGGCTTCGGCCGACAGGTCCGGTTCGGTGGTGAACAGTTCGGGCCTGTCCTTGAGCCTGGATAGGACGAACGCGTCCTCCGAAACCTGCAGGCGCTTGCGCGCCAGCTCGTTGTAGAAATGGCCCTGCTTGGAGAGCGAGATGCCGCACAGGACTATTTGTGGCACTCCGACAAAGAGCGCGTAGCAAAGACCGGCGACGCCGTTGCTTGCCTTGCCGATATCGCCCGTGCCGCGGACGCTCTCGCCGGCCATCAGTTCCACAAGGCCATCGCGCTCGGTGCGCGTGACCGCCATGATGCTGTCCACCCGAACCCGGGGCATCGTCAGGAGTTGGAGCCTCAGGAGCCAGCTCGGATTGGTGTTGTACCAGAGAAGCCCCCGCGTGTTCAGGTTTGGGTGCTCGGACCAGGGCTTGCTTTTCTTGCGAAGGGTGAGATCGGCGCGCCCCAGACCCAAGGAGGCCGCGCTCAGGCCAGAATTGTTTATGTCGACGCGCGCATGAGTGGACAGTATCCCCTCCGGGATGGTCGGCGACGGCGCTGCGCCAAGGATCAGCCACGGCCGATCGAGGATTCCCAGCTTTGCGAGCCACTTCTGTTGACGGCTGCGGAAAACGGACCAGTCGATCTCAGCGCGTGACATTCTTCAATCGGAGCCTTCAGCTTCGTAATGCGCTCTAGCAGCCCTGTTCGCACCCGCATAGGCCTGAGCGTCGGGAGCGATCTCGCGAACGGTGGTGGTTACGCGCCCCCCGAGGTCGGCCCGCTTGATTCCCCCCTGCTAGGCCAGGAGTTGCTTCACGTGATCCCAGGCATCGCCGTTGCGCAGTTCCTCAGCCGTCCATTGCCGCCAGGCCAGGGCATGGCACCATTTGGTCCGATCGGGACGGGACAGGGGTTCAAGGACCGAGTGCGCCGCGACGGGATAGGCCAGCGAGCCGGGATCGGTGATCACCGCCGGCACGCCGGATAGAACCGCCTCCACATCCGTCGATGAGTTGAACGACACGATGAAGGAGGCGCAGGCGAGGTCCTCCTTGAGCGTTCTGGTGGAGAGTTCGGCGCCCTCAGGACAGGGCGTCGGCCGATCGGGGTGGGGCCGGTAGACCACGCGATGGCCTGCGCTCAGTAGCAGCCGGACCTGCTCCTCGAGCCACGCCATGAAGCTGGCGCCGTGCAGGGAGACGTCGTTGGCGCCCTTGCCTATTACAAGCACGTACTCTCCCGCCCCCTCCTTCCAGGGTTTTAGGTGATGCGCAAAATGCGTGCGCCATCTCTCGCCGTTGTCCGCCGGAGGCGCGAACCTGCCGCGCCCGTTGAACCCGTCGAGGGCCAGGCTGCACCACTCCTTTCGATTGGGCAGAAAACCCCGCTCCAGCACCAGCACATGGCGCCCCGAGGAAAGCATGCCCTCGATGAGGCGGTGCTGCTTCCACGACCAAACGACGGCAATGTCGCTGTCGGGAACCTCATATTTCTTCGCCTTCGACGTCCTGACCCCATGGCGCTTCATGCCCACCCGCAGCGCATGGCCAAGCTGGTATTTGTCGCTCAGCTTCGACCATCGTTTCCAGGAGACCGGAAAAGGCCAGAAGTGCGGGTAGGTGTGGAAGGAAACGTGCAGCGTCATTCAGATTCGGACAGGGTATCACCAGCTATCATCAGTTCTAGGATGCTCCTGTCTTGGAGGCGGAGAAAAAGATTCGGTGAAGTATTGGATTTCGCATCAACATCGCGCCGAATATCTCCTCGCCCTTCGCCGACCAGTGAGTCGCGTCCGAGTAGGTGTACTCGCCGTCTACGACAAACAGCGCAGGCGTCAACTTTCCGATGGTCTCGAGTTTCGAGATATAAGTCACCGGAACACCTGACGCCCCCAATCTCTTTCTGACCTCGTCCTCAACATCCTTTATGTGCTGGTTTTCAGCTCTCAGGAAGCTCTCCCCGAGTGTCGGCTGGGTGGCCACGGGCACAAAATGCTCGACTTCGTAATTCGGCTCCTCCTGAGGTCCCAGCCAAACCGTCTCGATCCCCGTTCCGGCGAGCTTGGCAACGAAGTCGACAGTCCCGTCGATAACCTCAAGGTCCACCGGCAGGCTGATGTAATCGGTGAGGAAATAGCTGCCCTTCTGCGTGAAAACGATACTGTCGATCTTGCTCTTGTTGCTGGCAAGAAAATTCGGCAGTTCACGGAAGTAGCACTCGTGCAGCGGCCGGACGGGCCGGCAACCGCCATCTGTGATCCCGATCACATGCCTGTCGCCGCTATTGGAGGCCAAGGCGTCGAACAGGTCGGATCCGTGGCTGTCGCCGAGGATAAGAACTGCCGAACCGCGCTGCTTGAAACATTCGTCGAGCTTCGACTGCAACTCTGGGGTTATCTTCTCAGACCGGTAATGACAGGGATCGACATGAACGGTCAGGCGCCGAGCACTGGCAAGCAGGCTCGCGGTCTCGGCCGAAAGTCTCCAATGCCAGCCTCCCCCCAATACGACAGAAACGCCCAAAGCGATGATCGACGCTCCCAACACAGCGGTTCGCGTGGCGAAGCGGCCCATCTCCCCTTTGCCGGGCCTTGGATGGCGGAATGGTTGTTCCACGAACCGATGGAGCGCGGTGGCGAGCACGAAGGAGCCGACCACCAAGGCAGTGCGGTCGAACAGGGTAAGCGGCCGGTAGTTCACGTAGAAGTAGAAGACGAAGAGCGGCCAGTGAACGAGATACAGCGAGTAGCTGATCTTGCCGATCCATACACTGACCGGGTTCCTGGTCAGAAGACCGGCCAGGCTCGCATCGCGAGCATAGATGACGAGAGCGGCGCCTACTGTGGGAAGCAACGCGAGCAGCCCCGGAAAATGCATCTCCGGCGTGATCAGGTGTGCCGCTGCGGCGATCATCGCCAGGCCGCAAACAGCTGCAAATTCCGAAGCTAGCCGTGGCGCTTGATAACGCTCCAGCCAGACGAGCCCGGCGCCGATGGCGAACTCATAGATGCGGAACGGCGTAAGGAAGAAAGCGGCCTCACGGTCGTGCCAAAACTCGGCAGCCAATAAGGTACAGATGCCCAAGGCGACGAAGACACTCAAAAATGCTCTGCGCCGAAGGCGCAAGGCGAAAAGGAGGAACACTGGCCATATCAGGTAAAACTGCTCTTCCACCCCCAGCGACCAGGTATGCAGGAGGACCTTGTAGGTCTTGCTGACGTCGAAATAGCCGGACTGAGAGAAGAAGAATATATTGGAGACGGACAGTACGGCCGTCATCATCTCGCGGACGAACCGCTTCAGGTGTTCGGGCGACAGAACCACGACGGCCACCAGCGCGCTGACGATCAGGACGGAGACGAGCGCCGGAAACAACCTGCGTATCCGCCTTACATAGAACTCGGCAAATCTGAAATTGCCTGTCGTCGAGATCTCCTCGCTGATCAGCCGCGTGATCAGATAGCCGCTGATGACGAAGAAGACGTCCACCCCGACAAAGCCGCCCCCGAAGCCGGGCACGCCGAAGTGGAAGAGCATCACGGAGAGCACGGCAATGGCGCGCAGGCCGTCGATCTCGGGTCTGTAGGCAATTCGCATCGGGGGATCGCAAAATCTTCGGGAAATGGTCGGTGAGTGCCACCGGTCACAAGCCGTCATGCTTGATTCGTTGCGCTCTTGTTAGGGGCTGATTGCGTCGCAATGTCGGCGCGGCACCTGGCCGATCGGCGCGTCAGTCCTCGTCCATCGCCACGAGGCCCTCGTCCTTGACCTTGCGGATGGTAAGCGCCGTCCGCACGGTCTCGACATTCGGCGCGGAAGTCAGCGTCTCGATGACGAAGGTCTGAAAGGTCGTAAGATCACTTGCGACGCAGTGAAGCATGAAGTCGGATTCGCCCGAGACCATCCAGGCTTCCCGAACGACGGGCCAGCCGCGGGTCAGCTCCGCAAAAGCCTTCAGATCCGCATCCGACTGGTGCTTCAGGCCGACCAGGCAGAACGCCACCACGTCCATGCCCAGCGCCGGACCGTTCAGCAGCGCCCTATAGCCGCGAATGACACCCATATCCTCCAGCCGCTTCACGCGGCGCAAGCAGGGCGGCGCCGAGATGCCGACTCTGCGCGAAAGCTCCACATTGGTCATGCGACCATCGTTCTGCAACTCGCGCAGGATCTTCCAGTCGATAGCATCGAGTTCGGCCCTAACCGCCATGTGATGATCCGCAATCTCGAAAAGAACGGCCCGTCTCAGCGGTCCTTAGACCAAAAGCCGCCTACGCGTCAGCCGCGAATCTGTCCTACGCACACTCTCCGGGCGTCATGTCCTTTCCGGGGATGGCCGAATCGGCTGCCTTGCTGCAGTGCAAGACAGCACATAGATTACAACCGCCTACGTTCCTCCCCGAGCGAGGCAGGATCGAAGGTAGAAAGCGACACGTCATGACCGCCAAGCACGCGCCCGTTCTGATCATCGGCTCCGGCCCAGCGGGCTATACGGCGGCGATCTACGCAGCCCGCGCCATGCTGAAGCCGGTTCTCATTGCCGGTCTGCAGCAGGGTGGCCAACTCACCATCACCACGGATGTCGAGAACTATCCGGGCTTCGCCGAACCGATCCAAGGACCCTGGCTGATGGGCGAGATGCTCAAGCAGGCCGAGCATGTCGGCACCGAGATCGTCAACGACATTGTCACTGAGGTCGACCTGAATGTCCGTCCCTTCCGAGTGAAGACCGATTCCGGCCTGAGCTTCACCTGCGACGCACTCGTCATCGCGACCGGCGCCCAGGCGAAATGGCTGGGGATCCCGTCGGAGGAGATCTACAAGGGTTTCGGCGTCTCCGCCTGCGCCACATGCGACGGCTTCTTCTATCGCGGCAAGGATGTGGCTGTCATCGGCGGCGGCAATACCGCGGTCGAGGAGGCGCTCTACCTTTCGCATCTGGCGAAATCGGTCACCGTCATCCATCGCCGCAGCGAATTCCGAGCCGAGCGGATCCTGCGCGAAAGGCTGATGAAGAAGGATAATGTCCGGGTGATCTGGGACACGGTCGTGGACGAGATCACTGGCCGTCCCGGAAAGGCGCCCCTCCCCCCGACCGCCGAAGGGCTGAAGCTTCGCAACGTGATCACCGGCCAGATTTCGCAACTCCCCGTGGACGGCATCTTCGTCGCGATCGGCCATGCGCCGGCCGTCGAACTCTTCGTCGGCAAGCTGAAGCAGAAGCCGAACGGCTATCTTTGGACCGCCCCCGGCACCGCCCGCACCGATGTGCCCGGCGTGTTCGCGGCCGGAGACGTGACCGACGACACCTATCGGCAGGCGGTGACCGCGGCCGGGCTCGGCTGCATGGCGGCTTTGGACGCGGAAAAGTACCTGGCTAGCCTTGAGGAGCAACGCGAAGCTGCGGAATAGAGACGCACGCAAGATCGCTCGTACCGGCGGCGAGAAGCCGGCGATAAGAGGGGAACAGATGTCACTCGATTGGGACAAGCTGCGGGTGTTCCATGCCGCGGCCGAAGCCGGCTCGTTCACGCATGCGGCAGAGACGCTGAGGCTTTCGCAATCGGCCATTTCACGCCAGGTGAGCGCGCTCGAGCACGATGTCGGCGTCCCGCTGTTCCACCGGCATGCACGGGGTCTGGTTCTTACCGAACAGGGCGAGTTGCTGTTCCGCACCGCCCATGACGTGCTGCTCAAACTGGAATCGGTGCGATCGCGCCTCACCGAGGCGAAGGACAAGCCCTCCGGCATTCTCCGAGTCACCACGACGGTCGGCCTGGGAGCCGGTTGGCTTACCGAGCGCATCCCCGAATTTCTTGAACTTTACCCGGACATCCAGATCCAACTCATCCTCGCCAACGAGGAACTGGATTTGACCATGCGGCAGGCGGACTGCGCGATCAGGCTGCGCCAGCCGCAACAGCCGGATCTGATCCAGCGCCGCCTGTTCACTGTGCACTTCCACCTGTTCGCCTCACCCTCCTACGTCAGCAAATGGGGGAAGCCGAACTCGATCTCAGACCTGAAGAACCATCGCATCGTCACCTTCGGCTTGCCGGTTCCGCCGCATCTCAGCGAACTCAACTGGCTGGAGACGGTAGGCGACTTCGACGGCGGACAGCGCGTCGCGACGCTGCAGATCAACGACCTCATTTCGATTCGGCGGGCGGTCCAGCGCGGCGCCGGCATCGCCATGCTGCCGGATTATCTGGTCGACAAGGACTCGGGGTTGATCCAGCTCCTTCCGGAAACCGAGGTGCCGTCCTTCGACACCTATTTCTGCTACCCCGAAGCGATGAAAAACCAGGCCAAGCTCCAGGCCTTCCGCGACTTCGTCATCACCAAGGCACGCAACTGGTCGTTCTGAAAACGACCTCCTTCGGTCTGAGCCATTCGTTCCGTAAGGACATTGGACCACAGGCGCTGCTTTTTTGCATGGGAGCTTTGCAAGCGACATGCTTGTTTGTTGGGCAGGCATAGCCCATATAGTGGACATCTCCGGGGCGCATTCCTCCTCCCATTGGCGCCCCAGAGTGTTCCCCTCTGGAGGTTTTGCCGTTTTCGGCACTCCAATCAACTCAGCCGGGTCTTTCCAGATCCGGCTTTTTTGATTCTTGACGGGGTGTTCTGCACGCAATTGAGCGTTTCTGCCGGCTGCACACGAATGCAGCAGAATTCACCACGCCTGCCTCGTATGCTCACATGAAGAGCTTTTCCCCCGAGACGCCCGCATAGAGCCCGGCGACCTGCTCGCCATAGCCGTTATAGATCAGTGTCGGTACGAACTCGCCCGTGTGCAGCACACGCTCCATGGCCTGGCTCCAGCGCGGATGCGGCACTTCCGGATTGACGTTAGCCCAAAAACCGTACTCGCTCGGCTGGATCGCCTCCCAGAGGCCAACGGGGCGCTCCTCGACGAAATCGATCTTGCGAATCGACTTGATCGACTTGAAGCCGTATTTCCATGGCAGTGCGACCCGCAGCGGAGCCCCATGCTGCTTGACGAGCGGCTTGTCGTAGGCTCCTGTGACCATAAACGCGAGATCGTTGCCGGCTTCCTCGATGGTGACGCCCTCGATATAGGGCCATGGGTAGAGAAAGTCGTTCTGGCCCGGCGCCATGTCCGGGTCGAGGAAGGTCTCGAAGCGCACAAATTTCGCCGAGCCCTGCGGCTTGGCCAGTGCAACAAGTTCCTTCAGTGGAACGCCGGTCCAGGGGATCGTCATCGACCAGGCTTCGACGCAACGGTGGCGGTAGAGCCGGGTCTCCAGCGGGATCTTTCGAACCAGATCGTCGAAAGCAATGGTGAAGGGCTTTTCGACAAGCCCGCCGATCTCGATGTCCCAGGGCCGCGTCTTCAGCGCCTGGGCAGCCCGCGCGATCGTCTTCTGGGTGCCGTACTCGTAAAAATTGTTGTAGTGGCCGTTGATTTCTTCCGGCGTCAGATCGCGGTCGAGCTTGAAGCTCTCGTTCTTCCTGGCGGGATAGAGATCGGCCGTAGGGTCGGCTTCCTGCGCAAGCGCCAACCGCGGCAGGCCGGCTCCGAGGCCTAACGCCCCAACACCCAGGCCCGCCAGGATGGCACGGCGGTTGACGAAAGCCGAGTAAGGCGTCGCCTCCAAATCCGGGATCGCCCAGGAGGGGCGGCGATGAACAGCAAAACTCATGGGCAAGTCCTCCGGCAAGCGATTTCAACGTGCCGCGTCGAGAGGGCCTGATCAATCAGTCCTGCCTTCACATTCGCGTGGTGAATGGCCAACGTGATGACGAACAATGCCCCCGCCGTACGCAGGCTTCTACCCCCCCCACTTGAGGGGTCAGGGGTGGGGGTAGAACGATCGCCTCTTGCCGCTACTGCCGCAGCGTCGGATAGCTACGCCGCCTTTCCGCGTGCGTGACTCATTGCGTCGTCAGCAAGCCGGCCGGTCAACTCAGCCATATGGTCGAAGTTCGCCTCGAAGCTGGCCACCCCGGCCGTGGCCGAGCGCAGCTCGATGATGAGATCACCGATCTCCGATTGCGGAATGGTGGCCTCGACCACGTCCCAGCCCTTCCAGCCGGGCCGCGCGTCGTAACCCAGGATCTGACCGCGCCGCTGTGGCACGATGCCGGTGATCTTGGCCGTAGCGTCTGACGGAGTGAAAATCTGGACCTTCATCACCGGCTCCAGGAGCACGGGCGAGCAAGCCGTCATGCCCTCCTTCATCGCGAGCTTCGCCGCCATCTGGAAGGCCATGTCGGATGAATCCACCGAATGGTAGGAGCCCTCCGACAGGTTCACGGCGACGTCGACTACCGGAAAGCCTAGCGGCCCCTCCTTGAGAAAGTCGCGCACTCCGGCCTCGACCGATGGGATGTACTGCTTGGGCACGACCCCGCCGGTGATCGTGTCGGTGAACTGGAAGCCTTCGCCGCGTGGGAGCGGCTTGATCTGAATCACCACGTCTCCGAATTGGCCATGGCCGCCGGACTGCTTCTTGTGGCGCCCGCGCTGCTGCGTCGCCTTTCGAATCGTCTCCCGGTAGGGCACTGCCGGCGCGCGCTGCTCGATGGGGATCTGGTTCCTGCCCTCCAGCCGCTCGATGGTGACGCGCAGATGCATCTCGCCATGCCCGGCCAGCACCGTCTCGCTGGTCTCCTGGCTATGGGTGAAGGTGAGAGCCGGGTCCTCCTCGGCCAGCCGGACGATGGCGGCCGACATTTTGACGTCGTCCTTTCGCTCTTTCGGGCGTAGTGCGATCGCAAAGACCGGCTGCGGTGGAATGCCGTCGAAGAGCTGAACCGCAGGCTGTTTGCCGGCCCCGAGCGTCTGTCCCGTGCGAGCGCCTTCGAGCTTTCCGAGAGCAACCACATCGCCCGCCATCGCGGAGGGAACCTTGGTCTGCTCCTTTCCAAGCAAGCGATAGATGCCCGAGACCCGGGCCGTGGCGCCGTCGGGCAATGCTAGTTCGAATCCGTCATTGACCGTTCCGGCAAGCACGCGCGCAATCGAAAGCTTGCCGCCGTGGGCCGTATGGACGGTTTTCATGACCTGCACCAAAGTCCCGGCATCTTCTGGGACGCCGAGGCGTTTATTGGTTGCCTCGACGTCGGCCACGTCATGGCGGATCGTCTTCAACAGCCTGAGAACGCCATTGCCCTTTTCGGCCGCGCCGATCAGGACGGGCGTGACATTGCCCTCGCGCAGGTCCGCGGCCAGGTCGTCGAACACCGCATCCTGGGGCGGGGCGACCTCTTCAAGAAGTTGCTCCATCAGATGGTCGTCGTGATCGGCGAGCGTCTCGAGCATCGAGAATCGCGCCTCGATCTCGCGCGCCTTCTCGTCGTCCGGGATTTCCGTCACCTCGCTCGCTGCGTGCTCGCGCCAGACATAGGCGCGCTCCAACGCGAGATCGATCGCGCCGACGACGATCGCGTCGCGCCGCAGCGGAATCTGTCGCAGCAACAGCGGCGTGTCGCTCACCGGCTGCAGCATTTTCAGCGTATCGCGCACGCCGGCGGAGGTCTTGTCGATCTTGTTCAGGAACAGGATGCGCGGCAGCCGCAATTCGTCGAGGCTGCGCATGATGACCTGCAGAGCCGGGATTTTCTTTTCGTCCGCCTCGGTCACGACGATCGCCGCATCACAGGCCGCGAGCACGGGCTGAGCTTCGAAGGAAAATTCCACCGAGCCGGGGCAATCCACGAAGGTGATCGACTCGCCCATGAAATCGACCGTGGCAAAAGTCGCCTCGACGCTCATGGCGTGAGCCCGGGCCTCGGGAGAGCTGTCGCCGACGGTACTTCCGGAAGCTACCGTATTCTGGCGGGGAATTGCGCCGACGCGCGCGAGAATGGCTTCGAGAAGGGTCGTCTTTCCGCTGGAGAAGGGACCGACAATGGCGACGCATTTCGGTCCCGTGCGTCTGCCCCCGGCACGTGCACCCATGACTGACCTCCACTCAATCGTTTCCTCGAGAGCGGCGGCCGGCCTGCGGCCGTCGCAGGCGGAGCCTTGTGCACGGGCCCCTGACCTGCCGTATCGTCACACGGGATAATCAGCAGGGCAAGAAAAAAGCCGGAGCTTGTCCCGGCTAAGCATTGCTCCTACTTTGTATGACGATCGCAAATCGACTCAGGCCCGGAGGGCGGGCCCGAGAGCCAGGGGCAGACGCAGCGCAGAGCATGAATAGCGCCGGTGCACATAGCACGGTCCTCGTCCTGTTCTACCGGACGATCCTGTGGGTTGCCGCGCTTCTCGCACTGGGCGAGGCGTCGTCTGCCGCGGACACCTTCGAGCGCCAGCGGCCGCACTATTATCTTGACAGCCCCCTGTCACCTGACCCGCAGGGCAACGGCATCCCCACGGAGACCTGTTCAGCTTCCTCGGCTGTTCTCCCGGACGACGATGTCTCATCACCGGGTTTCGCCGAACCGGTCGAGTTCGAATGGGTCGGCTACGCGGAAGGGCGACTTTCAGTTGCTGCCCTGACACTTGGCTTCGGCCATCGCGATCACCTGGTCCGAGACCGCCCCGATACCGGCGGAAGGCATGCGCGCGGCCCGCCTGAAGGCTCCCCGGCAGTCTGAACTCGGGTCCGGCGCTCAGGTGCCTCGGACCCAAAACACACCGGGAACAAGCCGCGCGACATTGCCTTTCATGTGCATCTCGCCAGGGCGGCTAAATGAAGGAAAACCCATGGCCAAGACTCATCCACTCGGGTTCCGCATAGAGCAGGACATCAAGGAAGCGCTCACCGTTGCGGCTAAGGAGGACCACCGTTCCGTTTCGTCTCTAGTGGAACTGATCATCGCGAAATGGCTGCGGGAACACGGCTATCTCGCCAACGCCCCGCAGCGGAGCCTGCGCCACACTCTGGACGCGTGACCGCAAAGAGAGGCGGGCCGGCGAAATAACCGGCCCGCGCCTTCCGAGATATCACTGCGCACTTCCCGCGTCCGGCGGAGCAAATCACCACTGCCTAGGCGCCCGCGGCGAACAGCCTCGGCGCAGATGGTGCCGCGCTGGATGCCGCTGCCATTTGCTTCCGCTTGCCCTCGAGCAGGAAAGCGGGGATTTCGCTGGCCGGCCGGGGACGACCGTAGAGATAGCCCTGGAAGTGGTCGCAGGCGAGCGAGGTCAGAACCTCGGCCTGATGATCGGTCTCGATCCCCTCGGCCGTTACGCTCATATCGAGCTTGTGGCCCAGCATGATGATGGTATCGAGGATATCCCGTGCCTGCCGATCGTTGCGCTCCAGCGCTGAGACGAAAGACCTGTCGATCTTGAGCTTGTCGAACCCGAACTGCCACAGATAGCCAAGGCTCGAATACCCGGTTCCGAAGTCGTCCATGGCGATCGAGACGCCCAGCGACCGCAGTTCCCGAAGCTGGCTGGACACGTTCTCGGTGTTCTCCATCAGCATGGATTCGGTCACCTCGATCTCGAGGCGGCCGGCGCTCAGGCCCGATTTGCGCAACGCTTCTCGCACATAGCCCACGAGCTTGCCGTCCTGGAACTGGCGCACGGACAGATTGACCGACACCGTGAGCGGCTCCGGCCAAAGCGCGGCAGTCGCCGTCGCCTGTTCGATCACCCATTTGCCGACCTCGTTGATGTGTCCCATCGCCTCTAGGACCGGGATGAAGCTGGACGGCGGGATAAAGCCTCCCTCCCCGTCCGTCAGCCGCAACAGCGCCTCGAAGCCGATGCACGTGCCGTTGTCCGCCCGCAAAAGCGGCTGATAGTGCAACTCGAAGCTTTGCCAGGAGACCGCATCGCGCACACGCTGCTCCAGTTCCAGTCGGGCTCGCATGGTGTCCTCCATGCTGTCGCAGAACAGGCGATAGGTGTTCTTTCCGTCCATCTTGGCTTGATAGAGAGCTACGTCGGCCTTGTGCATGGCGTCAGCCAGCCCGATTTGTTCCTCGACAACGTACACGCCGCAACTGATGCGTCCGTATATGGTCTTTCCGCGCGTGAGGATCGGTTCGCCGATGGCGCGCATCAACCGTTCGACCGTGTCGGTGACATCCTGGGTGCTGTCGCGGCGGACCGCCAGCGTGAACTCGTCGCCGCCCATCCGGGCGGCCAGATCGTCCGCCCCACAGCAGCCCATGACGCAGCGAGCGACATGTTTCAGGAACTCGTCACCGGCTTCATGGCCATAGGTGTCGTTGATCGTCTTGAAATCATCCACGTCGAGAAAAATGATGGCGAGTTGCCGGTCGGGCACGTTCCGGGCAAGCAACTCGGATAGACGCTCCGTGAAGCTGGCACGGTTGAGCACACCGGTCATCGGCTCGTACTTGGCAAGGTATTCGACCCGGCGTTTTGCTTCCGCCGCCTGCCGGCTGCGCGAGATGAAGGCGAGCGTCGGCAGGCCGAACATCAGCGCGGCCGCCGCAGCAAGGCCGATCGCCAGCAGCATGAAGGTTGCCTTGAACAGGGAGGCCGTCCCGGTCTGGTCGATATAGACCTCGACGACCCCGCGCGTGCTGCCCTGCGCGTCGATGACGGGTACATAGGCTTCGACATAGAGCGGCGGTCGGTTCTTCTTGCCGGTGCCGTCGTTCAGAGAGACGTCGCTGTTTCCCGTTCTAAGAACTTCCGCCGCCTTGGCGCTGTGCTCGCCGGCCCCGCCCTCCTTGGCGTAGGCGGCTTCATCGGAAACGAGTACTGTTCGGCCCTGCCGGTCGAACAGCTTGAAACGGAAGACATCTCCCACATGCTCGGCGGCAGCGATGACCGAAAGCTGCGCCGCATCCGCCTGACCGGTTGAGATCAGTTCATCTAGATTGGGCATTTTGCCGATGAAATAGGCCGCCCAATCGCGTGCTTTCCGGTCGGCATCGACGGAAACCGCCCTGTTGACGGTCAGTTCTATTCCGAAAAAGACCGCACTTGCCAGGAGAAGCATGCCGGCTATGGCGACCGAGATTGCCCTCACATTCGCTGACTTCATGGACCAGCCCCCGCATAGAGGACCGAAGTGTCCATATTTCGTGTAGACGAATAGTTAAATTCTAAGATTTCTTAGTAATCGGAATCACAAATGCAGTTAATGTTCTATTACTTAAAGACACCCCTCCTTCGAGAATTACATTTTCGAGCGGCAGATACGACCAGACTAGCGATTCCTAAGTTCATGGAGATATCGCAGAGATGCAAATGCGGGATCGAAGACCACGTCACGTAACCCGGAGACGATAATCCGAAACGAGAATGGTGGCCTTCGGCGATTAACGCCCTCGAAATGGCAGCGTAGGGGGTTTTGTATTTGCGAGTGCGCGGGTCTTACTCGACACCTCCTTGCCGAGACGCTTCGCCTCGTCGGCATGGCGCTTCAGTTCGTCCCGCGTTGCTTCATAGCCGTCAACGAGCGCGTTCCAGTCGTCGAGCCCCTTTGCGGAGTGGTTGCGGATGCGCTCCTTCTCCGCCTGCAGTTCATCGTATCGCTGCTTCAACTCCGTGGCCTTCTGCTCGGCTGCTGCAACCAGTTCGGCGACCTTGGCCGAGGCCTTCCCATACGCGGCTCTGGCGGCCTCGATGCGCGTCTGCAGATCCTCGATGGCCGGCTTTAGGGCCGGCGGAAGCTGGTCGGCAGGCACCGCCGCGAGCGCGTCGTTCAACGCACCCAATGCGGCCGCTCCCCTTTCGGCGAACGCCGAGCCGGGTTTCTCCGCCATTTTTTGCATCGTCTGGGCGACGGCCGGAACAGCTTTCGACAGGGCCTCGAAGGCGGCTGGAGGCGTTGCGGGGGCTGCGGGCGGCGGCGGGGCGGAGGTGCGGGAAGATGGGGATGCGGAAGAACTCTGTGCACCTTCAGGTGCATCTGCGGACCCGGGCGGCGCCATCACGTCGAGCGCAGCGCTTGCGATGCTGGACAGAAGCCCCGCTTCCGGAGCGGTTATCTCAGGCAGTCTGGGCGGCGCCGGCATGGCAGGCATGGCCGGAACATCCGGCAGGGCGACATTGGGCAGAGCCGGCATTTTTGGCGGAGCGGGCGTGACAACCCCGATCTCGCCGATCATCACGGTCGGCCAGCCCTGGACAATGACGCCGCCATGGGCGGTGTTGTCGCCGATGCGCGCGGCGTTGAGGCCTCCGATCAGGACGCCTGCCGATCCGCGCACGATCACGTCGGGTGGACCGACGCAAACGCACATATCGGTGATGCGAGCGGCCGGCAGGTTGCCGATCAGAACGGTCGGCATTCCGGGAGAGATAATGGGGCCACCGACATGCGGGATCGGAACAACGGCCGGCGTCTGCATGGGACAGACATGCATGTCGGTAAGCCGGGCAGCAGGCGGCATGCTCGTTCCTCCGGCGATTACACCAACAGCCCCCTCGCCGTCCTTCTGCCCCAAGGACGAATGCCTAGATCATCGCCGGTTCCCGCGGCCTTGTCCAGTGTGGCGCCGAAGCGCCACAACCAGTCCAAGCCTTCCGCTTATTTCAGCGATGCGGTGAACCGCTGGATACGGTGGCAGGCTTCCTCCAGCAGAGCCTCGGAAGTCGCGTAGGAGATGCGGAAGTTGGGCCCGAGTCCGAAGGCCGAGCCGAAGACCACCGCGACGCCCTCGCTCTCCAGAAGCTCCGCGCAGAACTCCTCGTCATTGGCGATCACCTTGCCCGATGCCGCCGTCTTGCCGATCAGTTCCGCGCAGGAGGGATAGACGTAAAAGGCGCCCTCCGGAGACGGACAGCTGATGCCCCTCGCCTGGTTCAGCATGGAGACCACGAGATCGCGACGGTTCTGGAAGATCGCCTTGTTCTTGGCGACGAAGTCCTGCGGCCCGTTCAGCGCCTCGACCGACGCCCACTGGGCTATCGTGCAGGCACCGGAGGTCTGCTGGCCCTGGATCATGTCCATCGCCTTGATCAGCGCCACCGGCCCGGCAGCGTAGCCGATGCGCCAGCCGGTCATGGCGTAGGCTTTCGACACGCCGTTCATGGTCAGGGTGCGCTCGTAGAGCTGCGGCTCGACCTCGGCGACCGTCTTGAACACGAAGTCGCCGTAGGTCAGGTGCTCGTACATGTCGTCGGTGAGCACCCAGACGTGCGGATGCTTGAGCAGCACGTCGCCGAGGGCCCGCAACTCGGCTTCCGTATAGGCCGCGCCCGAAGGGTTCGACGGTGAGTTCAGCACCAGCCACTTGGTCTTCGGCGTGATCGCCTTCTCGAGCGCCTCGGCCGTCAGCTTGAAGCCGTTCTGCCCACTCGTGGCAGCGAAGACGGATTCGCCGCCGCAGAGAGCGACCATTTCCGGGTAGCTGACCCAGTACGGCGCAGGGATGACCACCTCGTCGCCCGGATTGAGAGTGGCCATGAAAGCGTTGAACAGGATCTGCTTGCCGCCGGTGCCGACGATAGTCTGCTCCGGCTTGTAGTCGAGGTTGTTCTCGCGCTTGAACTTCTTCGCGATCGCCTCGCGCAGTTGCGGGATGCCCGACACCGGCGGATACTTCGTCTCGCCGCGGCGGATCGCGTCGATGGCGGCGTTCTTCACATTATCCGGCGTATCGAAATCCGGCTCGCCGGCGCCAAGGCCGATCACGTCGCGGCCTTTCGCCTTCAGCTCGCGCGCTTTCTGGGTGACCGCGATCGTTGCGGAGGGCTTCACGCGGGAAAGGGCGTCGGCAAGGAATGCCATGGCTGGAGGTCTCCAAGAGTTATGGGCCGAATGGCCGGATAGCAGCCCGCCGCACGGATCCTTGGCCATGAGCGGCGAGCATGCACGTAATGTCCGATCGCTTACCTTTGCGCAAGCGCCTGCCCGTCTTTCGGATGTCTCAACTTCGAACGATTGGATTAACGCGGGATCAAATCTCGCCGGTGTAGGCTGCCACTCTTATGAGAAGCAGAGGCGATCGTGCCCCGTAGCGCAGTGCTCGCCCATATTGGCCGCAACGAGGACCAGACCGTTCAGGCCGTCTGGGGTGCTTATGCGCTGAAAAGCGCGTTTCAGCCGATCTTCGCCTTCAACAACGGCAAGCTGGCCATCGCCGCCTTCGAAGGCCTGATCAGGCCGGAGCGCGACGGCGCCTTCGTATCACCGGGCGCCTTCTTCGGCGGGCTTGCCGGCATCGACCGTTTCCATGTCGAGACCCTGACACGCACGCTTCACCTGATGAATGCGGGGGCGTGTCTGCCGCAGGACACGGCGATCTTCGTCAACTTCGACCCATCGGTCTTCATCGACCGCTCGATCGCCGATGCCGCTTTGGGCGACATGCGGGTGACTCTCCATGAGTCCGGAATAGATCCCAAACGGGTCGTCTGCGAGGTCACCGAAAAGAAGTCGGGCTCGCAGGACGCGCTCTACAATTTCGTCCAGGCACTCAAGGCGAACGGCTTCAAGATCGCAGTCGACGATTACGGCGCCGAGGACTCCGACATCGAACGCATCAAGATGCTGCGCCCGGACATCGTGAAATTCGATGCCCACTGGATCACGCGATTGATGGAATCGGACCCTGGCTTCGGTCTCCTCAGCGCCATGGTCGAGATCTTCTACGACCAGGGCATCTCCACGGTATTCGAGGGCATCGAAGAGAACTGGCAACTCGAGCTCGCTGAAAAATCGGGCGCCTCCATGGTGCAGGGCTATGTGCTGGCGCGACCGGAACTGGCTCCCACCAACTTTGGGGCATTCCCCCGCACCGCCCTCCCGATCGCGCCAGGCCGACGGCCAGCCGTCCAGCAAGAGCATCGCCGGCCTGCTCCCGTCGCCCTCGCCCCAGGCAAGCATTTTGGCCGGAAGATCTCGTCTCCATGACTGAAAACCCAACAACTGAGTACCTGCACGCAATCGTGCAGGACGAGATCGGCTTGTCGTTCGGCCTCCTGCCGCCCCTTCGGCTGAAGACTGCATTCCAGCCCGTCTTCGTGCGGCGAAACACCAGCCTGGTACCGGTTGCAGTATCCTTCGGCGTCGCATTCCAAGAACGTGGAAGAGCAGTCTACAGCGACGCGCTGCTGGACCTTCCGGCGGAGCAGACCGCGGCCGCAGAGTGGATCGGACCCAGGCTGGCGATCCGCAATCTGGATTTCATCGGCTGCGACGATCCATATTTCGATCTGATCATCGAGTTGCCCGCTGGCGTGGAACAGCCCTGCGCGGAGATAGAGGCGCTCATCGAGGAAGCACTATCGGTCGGCATCATGCCGGAGCGGCTCTACTTCGACCTATCCAGTATTGCAGAAGCGAAGGACCTCGCCGAAGCCGCGGAGGCACTCGGACGGTCGGGCGCATCGTTGGCGCTGGAATTGGAAGCGACGTCGCGGCTGAACGAGATGAATACATCCTTCTCGCCCGCACTGGTGCGCGTTCCCTCGAAATGGACGCAAGGCATTGTCACTCAGCCGGAACTGATGCGCGTCTTCCGTCTGCTGGTGACCACGCTGAGATCCCGCGGGATCATGATTCAGGTCGAGGGCATTTCGGACGCGGCGCAACTGCGGGCGGCCCTGGCGGCGAACGCCGACCGGTTGCAGGGCGATCACCTAGAGCCCGGCGCGCTAGCAGGAACCGAGTTCGATGATTCGCCGCGTCTCCTGGCCACGCTGATGGGAGCGCATGGCAACGTGGTCCCGCTTACCGCCTGATGCGCACCTCGCGCCATTCATCAAACTGGCGGAGAAAGTCCAAGCACCATAACAGCAAAGAAAAAGGCGGGAACGAGCCCGCCTTTTTCTTGTTTAACTCGCCTGATCGGCGGACGGCTTAGACCTTCGCCAGCTTGCCAGCGGCAGACTTTCCGGTGCGGCGGTCCTGCTCGATCTCGAAGCTGATCTTCTGGCCCTCAACGAGGCTAGTCATACCAGCGCGCTCGACTGCCGAAATGTGGACAAATACGTCCGCACCACCAGCGTCCGGCTGAATAAAGCCAAAGCCCTTGGTGGTGTTGAACCATTTGACGGTACCGGTAGCCATCTTATCTCCTAGATTGTCGCTACGTTTTTCTGACCGGACTTCGGCGCCCGGCGGGCCCTATCGAAATTTGCAGATGAACGTCAGCGAACGCGAGATATCGCGAGCTACCGATCGACCGAAAATTCAATACAACCGCCTATAAATCGCTTCATTCCTTTAGACAAGAGGCAGGAGGGCGCCGCGGCACACCTCTTGCCGCCAACGTTGCCACGACGGCAGCGTAGGCGAGTTCAAACGCACAAACCGCGGAACCGTTCCATCCGTTTCGGTATTATATCTACTTTCTTTCAACCTGCGGCATAGGCCGCTCCGCGGAGTGTTCGATGAAGAGCATCCTCCTTGGAATGGGTCTCGCCCTGCTCGCGAGCGACGCCTATGCGATCTCCCGCTACAACGCCGCCTCGATGTCCTGCGGAGAGGTGAGAGCGACCATTGCTCGCGACGGCGCGGCGATCGTGCGCTATCGCTCGGCTCGCACAGGCGGGCAGCTCTATGGCCGTTATGTTCGGGACGTCCGCTTCTGTGCCAGCAGCGAGCAGCCAGAAACGACCTACATTACCACCAGAGACACGAGCAACTGCCCCGTCTACGAGTGCCGTCCATTCGACCTTGACGATGACTTTCTACTGTTCCGTCATAGGTGAGTTACGCTGCTAGATCCGTGCCTGTCGGCAGGTTGAACAAACTCGTTCGAACGCTGCTCCGAAACAGAGAATGGGGCAGCCCGGCGCTTGCTCACAAAGACGTGATGAAAAGGGCACGGTAGTTGATCGGGCGGCGACTTGCACGGCTTCGACACCAACCTACGCTCGGTCGTATGAGCAGAACATACACACTTCTGGTTGCGCTGACGGCAACCCTGTTCTCGATGGCGTTCGTCCTTGGCGCGAGTGCCCAATCCTCTCCTCCGCTTCAAACCGACGTCATCGTTCGCGGGCTCGAACATCCCTGGGGCGTGGCATTCCTGCCGGATGGCCATGCAATCGTCACCGAGAGGCCGGGGCGCATCCGTATCCTTTCGGATGGCAAGCTGTCGAAGCCGGTGAAAGGGGTGCCGAAGGTCGCCGCCCGCGGACAGGGCGGGTTGCTCGACATCGCCGTCTCGCCGAACTTCGCCAGCGATAATCTGGTCTACTTCAGCTTTTCGCAGCCAGGCCGAGGCGGATCAGGAACAGCAGCGGCCCGAGCCAAGCTGGTTCGCGATGGCGCCAACGCCCGGCTCGAGAATGTCCAGATAATCTTCTCCATGAAGAAGAAGACACGTAGCACCCTGCAATTCGGGTCGCGCCTGGTCTTTGCCCCCGACGGAACACTGTTCATCACCACCGGCGACCGCGGCGACGCCCCGCGCGCCCAGGACCTTCAGGACGCTGCGGGTTCGGTGGTCCGCATCCAGCCGGACGGCTCCATACCGCCAGACAATCCGACCTGGCGCGGCAAGCCACACCTTCCGGAGATCTGGTCGAAGGGACACCGCAACATCCAGGGCGCCGTCTTCGACCCCCTCACCCACCGCCTGCTCACGAACGAGCATGGCGCGAAGGGCGGCGACGAGATCAACCAGCCGGAAGCAGGCAAGAACTACGGTTGGCCCGTGATTTCCTACGGCAGAGAATACTCCGGCGCGAAGATCGGCGTCGGAACCGCAGCCCCGGGCTATGAACAACCCCTGCACTATTGGAATCCCTCGATCGCGCCTTCCGGCATGGCCGTCTATGAAGGCGACATGTTCCCGGAGTGGAAGGGCAATCTGCTCATCGGCTCGCTGAAGTTCGAATATCTTGCCCGACTCGAGCGCGACGGCTCGGGGAAGATCGGCAAGGAGCATCAAATCCTGAAGGGCGAGTTTGGGCGCATCCGCGACGTAAGGATTACGCCCGACGGCTCGATCTGGCTGCTCACCGACGAGGAGGACGGAGCGATCGTCCGCGTGTCGCGAGGGAAGTAGCCGGGCCGGCTACCGCACACCTGTAAGTGGCCGCCCTTGAGGCAGCCCGCCCGTGTCGGTCTGGCGGTATAGGATGTGCCCTCAGCCCTTGTAGGAAGCGATCTGGCCGGCGAGATCCTTGTACTCCTCGCATCCGGTCCCGCAGCGCTTCTCGATCTCAGCCAGTTGAACCTTGGCGCCGGCCAGGTCTCCCATCTGCAGGTGGGCCTCGCCGAGATATTCGCGCACCAGCGTATAGTTGGGGTCGACCCTCAGCGCCTCCTGGTAGTAGCCGAGGCCGACGAGCACGCGACCGGCCTTGCGGTGCGAATAGCCGAGATAGTTCAGGATGCGCGGATCGCTCTTGTTCTCGGCCAGGCTGAGGACCTTGATCGCCTCTTCGTAGTTGGCGCTCTGCGCGAGTTGGCGCCCGGTCAGATAGATCGTCTCGTCGTCGACCGCACCGGCCTTCTGCGCCACACATTTCTTGGTCTTCTTGTCATAGATCTTCCCTGTGCCGCAACTGGGGACACTGTTGCCTCCACTGCTACCGCCGGCAGCGAAAACCGGTCCTGCGGCAAGCGGAGTTGCGACCAGGAAAGCGGCGATCAGAGCGATGCAATTGCGCATATGCAGTCCTCCTGACTAGGCCCGTGCTCACTGATCAACGTTGCCGGGGCGAGGATTCTTCCTGGCCGTCGCGATCGAACCTCACGCCCTGAAGATCAGTGCAGCGCCGCCGCAGATCAGGACAAAGCCCAGAACGTGGTTCCAGGTGATGCTTTGTCCGAGATAGAACACCGAAAATACCATGAAGACAACGAGCGTGATGACTTCCTGGAAAGTCTTCAGCTCTGCAGCCGAATAGGCGTAGCTTCCCATACGGTTCGCCGGCACAGCCAGCCAGTATTCGAAGAAGGCGATGCCCCATGACGCCAGAACGACGACGTAGAGCGGCGCCGTCTTGAACTTCAGATGGCCATACCATGCAAAGGTCATGAAGACGTTGGAAACAATGAGCAGGAGGATCGGTAGGATTTTGGGCGAGAGAATCGCGGACATGCGGCACCAGTTGTGAGCGACGCGCCATTTCGGTGCTCGCGCCAACCCTGTCAATGCTGCCTGCCGGCGGCTCACGGCTGATTGAGCAGCGTGACCTTCGCCATGAATTCTGCGATCATCATTGACAGGAGGGCGGAGAAAAGCCGGTGGAAAGGAAGTTCGACAGGGATTGGGAACTGACGATCGGGCCAGACACCGTTCGGCTTTTCATCGAAAAGGCCAAGGTCATCAGCGCCGCGATCAATGAGGACTATGCCGACGGCCAGGAGCACGAGGTCGAGTATGACGGCGACGGCGGCGATCTCCATCTCCACGAGGGTCTCGCAGAGGAAGAGTCGGAGAATCTGCTCGAGGAGGAGTTGCGCGAACTGATCGACGATCTGAACGTCGACGAGGCGGCGGAACTGGTCGCGCTCGCCTGGATCGGGCGCGGCGATTACGAGGGTTCCGAGTGGACCGAAGCGGTCGCAGCCGCGCGGGAGCGCGGCAATAGGCGAACATCCAAATATCTGCTGGGTATGCCAATGCTGGGCGACTGGCTCGAAGAAGGATTGGAATCGATCGGCGCCTGAGCGAGCCGGGGTGCACGCTGAAGATGTTACCGATCTTGTCGGCAACCTTTCCTTGACACCACTATTTTCCTTAGATGAACCTGCCGGAAGAGAGGGGCCGGAAAGGATGCACGCGAGGCGTGCGACTGACTGCCCTCGCCATCATGTTTCTCACAGCCGACCTTCTTGCGGCCGCGTCACTTGCCCAATCGGTTGATCTTCCCAAATCGGCGCCAATTCCACAGTTGCACTCTCCTGATCGGCAGCCTGCTACACCCGCGCCAGACATGCATGTGCCGGTGCCGCAACCACGTCCCGGCCGTGCTAAATCCGGAACGGAGCCGAAGGGTCCGCCTCAAGCGGCGCCGCTGCCGACCGAACGGCCTCGCTCGGAGCGGGATGCCGGAGCGCCCACGACAAGTCTTCCTGTCCATCCGAACACACCCGGTCCCGTTTCGAAGGAGGCGCCGGACATTCCGAAACCCGACGTCGTTCCGCCGGACCCGCGCTCGTCGGAAAAACCTTCGGTGCCGATGCCGACCGCCGAGCTTGCCTGCCGGGATCGGCTCCAAAAGCTCGGGGTGAAATTCGCAAGCCGATCGGCCGAGCACGACGAAAAGGGCTGCTCCATGCCCTACCCGTTGACGGTGCAAAGCCTTGGCCCCGAGGTCAAGCTGGAGCCGGAGGCCGTGATGAACTGCGCAATGGCTGAAAGCATGACCGACTTCGCAAACGATGTGATCAATCCGGCGGCACAGCGGGAGTTCGGCGCCAAGCTCGCCTCGATTTCGCACGCTTCCGCCTATGTCTGCCGGCCACGCAACGGAAGCGCAAAACTATCGGAACACGCCTTCGGAAATGCGCTCGATATCGCGCGGTTCAACCTGTCGAACGGGACTTCCGTGGATGTGACGCCGACCCCCGGTGAGCGCGAGGCGCGTTTCCTCGGCAGCGTGCGGAAGGCGGCCTGCGGCCCCTTCAAGACTGTGCTTGGCCCCGGCAGCGATGCCGATCACGGCACGCACTTCCACCTTGATCTGGCTCCGCGCAAAAACGGCGGCACCTTCTGCGAATAGTAAGGCGCTTGCGGCCGCCATCTTGCCGCCGCAGCTGTGAACGGCGCCATCGACCTTTCCTTTACGCTTGCCGCATAGCCTGTCCCTGACGGTCAGGGATTTATCCATGCGCATTCATGTATCGCGTATGCGCGCGCGCCGCCTTGTCGGCGTGGCGATGCTCATGCTTGCCGCAAGCAGTTGCTCGAGGGAGCCGCCGCGGCCTGACATCGACGTGGGCACGAACACAGCCGCTCTATCCGCGCCGCAACTGGAGCCGCTCGAGCCGCTTGAATCTTCCGGCCCGATCGAGGTGGCATACCCGCGCTTTGACGAGCCGCGGGCGCCACTGAATGTCATGCCGGCCTCGGAGGCAGCCTGCCGCCGCGAGCTGAAGCGCCTCGGCGTCGGCTTCCGGGACCTGCCGACGATCCATCAGGGCGCGAGTTGCGGCATCGATTGGCCGGTTCAAGTATCATCGATCGGCAGCGTCCGGATGCAACCCGCAGCCACTCTTACCTGCTCAATGGCCGCGACCGTGGCGCGCTGGACGAGGAAGGAACTCGTGCCGGCAGCACGCTGGCGCTATTTCTCTGGCGTAAGGACAATACATCAGGGGTCGAGCTATTCCTGCCGGAACATCCGCGGCACGGCCAGACGATCGCAGCATTCGGTGGGGAATGCGCTCGACATCATGCGGATTGAGCTCACCAATGGCCGGGACATCGACGTGCGCAAGCCCGGCTGGTTCGCATTCCGCCAGCGCGGCTTCCTCAAGACGGTGCGCCAGGACGGCTGCGACTACTTCTCGACCGTGCTTGGGCCCGGTTACGACGCAGACCACGCCGACCACTTCCACTTCGACATCATGCCGCGCAAGAACGGCCACACGGCCTGCCGATAGACCACGGCGACTTGGAGGCTGGAATCTCTGTCGGAGGAGATTCGGGGCAAGGTCGACGGCGTCCTCCAGCGCGGAAGGATCTCCGGTTCGATGGACTGTAAGTGCAGGAACTAGTTTCGAGAGGGCTACTCTGAATTGAGCACTGAATGAGTTCTCGACAACGAACGTGAATTCGCTTTTGCCAGGCACGAGGCTTCTGAGCACACTTCCTGCCGCGTCGGACCAATGCTAAAGCACCGGAAATGCTGTACGTTGAAGTCGCGATCGTCGCCGTCCTGATCTGCCTGAATGGACTCCTGGCCATGTCCGAACTGGCGGTCGTGTCCTCCCGTCCCGCACGGCTGAAAGGCATGATCGAGCGCAACGTGAAGGGCGCGGCAAGCGCGCTCAAGCTCGGCGAGAATCCGGGCCGCTTCCTCTCTACCGTGCAGATCGGCATCACGCTGGTCGGCGTGCTCTCCGGCGCCTTCTCCGGCGCGACGCTCGGCGGCCGCTTGGCCGCGGCGTTGGCCGAAACCGGGCTCCCCCGCTCTGCCGCGGACGGCCTCGGCGTAGGCATCGTGGTCGCCGTGATCACCTACGCGTCACTGATCATCGGCGAACTGGTTCCCAAGCAGATCGCGCTGCGCAACCCCGAGGGAATTGCCGCACGGGTAGCGCCTGCAATGTCTATCCTGGCGACGATCGCTTCGCCGGTGGTGTTCCTGCTCGATATCTCCGGCCGCGCGGTTCTGTGGCTGCTCGGCCAGCGCGGCGAATCGGAAGAGAAGGTCACCGACGAGGAGATCAAGATGCTCGTGGCCGAGGCCGAGCACCACGGGACGATCGAGGCCGACGAGCGGCAGATGATCGCTGGCGTGATGCGGCTCGGCGATCGCGCCGTGCGCGCCCTGATGACGCCGCGTACCGAGGTGGACTGGATCAATCTCGCCTGGGACGACGAGGCGGTGCGCAAGGCCCTGATCGAGACCCCACACTCGCGGCTGCCCGTAGGCGACGGCTCTGTGGACGCCATGATCGGTGTCGTGCAGACCCGTGAACTCCTGGCCGCCCTGCTGGCCGGCCAGAGCCTAGACCTCAGGCTGCATACCCGCGAGGCGCCGATCGTGCACGATCAGGCGGACGCACTGGATGTTTTGGCCACTCTCAAGGAGTCAGAAATCCCCGTCGCGCTTGTCCACGACGAGTACGGCCACTTCGAGGGAATCGTCACGCCCGCCGACATATTGGAGGCGATCACAGGCGTATTCCGGTCAGACCTCGAGGCGGAAGAGGAGCCTCATGCCGTCCAGCGCGAGGACGGATCCTGGCTGCTCGCCGGCTACATGCCTGCGGACGAGATGCGCGACCATCTGGGGGTCAACGTCCCGGAGGAGCGCGATTACGAGACGGTGGCCGGCTATGTGCTTTCCCACCTGCACCATCTGCCCGCGACCGGCGAATGGGTGGATGCGGATGGCTGGCGGTTCGAAGTGGTCGATCTCGACGGCCGCCGGATCGACAAGGTGCTGGCCAGGCGACTTCCCGGCGCCCATCGCAGGGCCGGCTAGAAACCCAATCCGCATCAGCATGTCGTGCTGAGATCCTCAGCGAGCACGACAGCAGCTTGAATCATCGCGGGAGCGCGTTGATCCGATCCATCAGCCTAGGCAAAATTGCATCGTTGTGCTTCGGGGAAAATTAGGGAAGCCGCGCGAATTCATTTCTGACGACTTGGCTTTCGAGTTAGGGAGCAGCCCTGCCCATTTCGGGCAAGGGGGTTTTTACAAGTATGAATATGAAACTGCTTGGGGCCAGTGCCGCGGTTGCCATTCTCTCCTCGGTTCCTGCCCACGCGGAAGATCTTGTCTTTACGTTGACAAATGGCACCGATTCCGTGCTGACGCGCTTCCACTCCTCCCCGACGGGCGTGAACAATTGGGAAGACGATATCCTCGGGCAGGATGTCCTCAATCCCGGAGAAAGCGTGGAAATCACCATCGCCGACGGCCGCGCGGTTTGCGAATACGACATGAGGTTCGAGTTCACCGAGGATTCGGATCTGGACACGACGACCGACACCCAGAACCTGTGCGAGCTCGGATCCTACACGCTTCAAGAATAGGGAACCCGGGTAACTGCGAGGCCGCGAGCAACGCCTTGTTTCGGCCCATATCCTTGCCCATATAGGCGACATCGGCCGTCGAGGGGCGGGTCGAGGCTTCCCCGGGATTCGGGGTCAAGGTTCCCCGTCAAGATGGCCGCATTGATCTGATCGACGGCTTGCCGACCGTGGATGTATCGGCGGTGAGAAAAGTCTCAGAAGCGAGAGAAGCGGGCGCGGGGCCCGCTTTTTTGTTTTCGGCCAACCCGTCCTGGGAGCGGCGATTAGTCCTGTGGATAGACGGCGCGGGTGGTTCGGCGAGGCCAATTAAGCCATTTTTCACCATGATCATGCATTGTGACGAGGCTGCGGTCACGTACCGAGTACCGCGGTGCCTCGGCACCCAGGCAACACCCCGCCGCTCTAACAAGGGCGGCGGGTTTTGCCTCCGCGAAAGGGCTCAGGCGGCCTTGCTTGATTGTTCGGCGGCGGACGCTTCCCGTGCGCTCTTCAGCGCCTTTGCCCACCAGGCGATGTCGTCGAGCAGGGTGTTCGCGGCCTGATTCAAGTGCTCGAACTCTTCCAGCTTCTTCGAGCCGTCCATGACCTGCGCCATGTCAGCCCAAACGATGTGCACGCCATTGCGCACCGGTGCCATCTGAAGCTCCACGGCATGCAGCCTCAGTTGCTCGACGGCGCGAGCGCCGCCGACGCCGCCGTAGCCCACGAAGCCGGCCGCCTTGTGCTTCCACTCGGTGTAGGCATAGTCGAGCGCGTTCTTCAGCACCGCGGTCGGGCCGCGGTTGTATTCGGCCGCCGTGAAAATGTACCCGTCGAACTCCGCCACTTTCTTCTGCCAGCGCTGGGCCACCTCGCTCTTGGATGGCACATAGGCCGAGGAGCCGGCCTCGTCGAAGAAGGGCATTGGAAAGTCGCGAAGATCGATCACCTCCAGGTCGATGTCGCTGCGCTGGCTGGCAATCTTGGCGAACCATTCAGCCGGCTTGTCGGCGAAACGGTTGGCGCGAGTGGAGCCTATGACAAGGGCGATTTTCGGTTTAGACATAGAAGTGACCTCTTGAAATCTGGTATCTTAAGGATACCAACTTTATATAAGTAACTAGGAAGGAAAGCCGCAAGGAGGCACTTCTTTGAAACCTAGGCACCTGCACGTCAGTGAGGACTGCCGCGCCATCAGCAGCATCCTTCAGCGGGTCGGCGACAAGTGGACGGTCCTGGTGGTTACGAAGCTCGGCGCCGGCCGCATGCGCTTCAACGAGCTCAGGGAAGCGGTCGGCGGGATCTCTCAGAAGATGCTCACGACGACGCTGCGCAGTCTCGAACGGGACGGCTTCGTCGTTCGCGAGCAGTTCCCGACCATCCCGCCCAGGGTCGAGTACGAATTGACCGACTTGGGCCGCGAGCTTCTGGCCCCGGTCACCGCGCTGGCCGACTGGGCCCGCCGCAACGGCGAGCGGATCGGCAAGGCGCGAGAAAGCTTCGACCGGACGGCGTGCGACAGCGAGGACGTGCACGGCGGTCAGGATTCGGCAGTCGGCAATCGGCAGTAGCGACTTACTGCCTGACTACCGACGACCGGCTACTCACGACCGACGCCGATCACGACTGCCGACTGCGCTATGCACTGGGCACCGGCTTCGGCCGCCCTTCGCCATCCAGCGCCACCATGACGAAATCCGCGTCCGTGACCTTTTCCATCCGATCGGTGAGGTAGCGCTGCGCCCAGGCTTCCACCTTGAGCGTCATCGAGGTGCGGCCGACCCGGCTGACATGCGTATAGATGCAGAGCGTGTCGCCGATCTTCATGGGCTTGGCGAAGGACATCTCCTTGACCGCCGCGGTCACCACCCTGCCCTTCGCCCGTTCCGCCGCGCGGATGCCGCACGCAAGGTCCATCTGCGCCATCACCCAGCCGCCGAAAATGTCGCCCGCGGCATTGGCGTCAGCAGGCATCGCCAGCGTCCGCAGCGTGAGCTCGCCGGTGGGTTGTCCATCCGCGTAGTGTGTCATGGCAGCCTGAGCCCTGAAGCCGTGTCTCATCGCCTGCCTAGCTGTCCGATCGGACAGGGTCAACGAAGCCGTCGCATCCGTCCTGGCCCCGTCGCTTTTCTCACAACCCATGCCGGGCGAACCCACGTTGAGGATTTTGCCGCAGCGCTAAAGTGCCGCAACCTCGCTGGACTCTCTCATGCAGACCTACGATTTCATCATTGTCGGCGCCGGTTCCGCAGGCTGCGTAGTTGCCGAGCGGCTGTCGAGAAGCGGCCGCTTCTCCGTGCTGGTGCTGGAGGCTGGCGGCACGGACAGGCGATTCTTCGTCCAGATGCCGCTTGGCTATGGCAAGACCTTCTACGATCCGGCGGTGAACTGGAATTACCGCACCGAGCCGGATCCGGGGCTCGCCGGCAATGCCGACCACTGGCCGCGCGGCAAACTTCTCGGCGGATCGAGTTCGATTAACGCGATGGTCTGGATCAGGGGACACCGCGCCGACTATGACGGCTGGCGCGACCTCGGCAATCCCGGCTGGAGCTATGACGATGTTCTGCCGGCCTTCAAGGCGATCGAGGACAATGAAGCGGGCGCCAACCAATGGCGCGGGACCAGCGGGCCGGTCCACGTCAGCGACTGCACTTCCGCCGTCCATCCGCTGACCAAGCGCTACATCCATGCGGCCGAGCAGGCCGGGCTGCCCTTCAATTCGGACTTCAACGGCGCCTCCCAGGAGGGCGTCGGCATCTACCAGATCTCGACTAGGGACGGCCGGCGCATGTCGGCGGCGCGCGCCTTCCTGCGGCCTGCCATGAAGCGGGCCAATGTCCGCGTCGAGACGAATGCGCTGGCGACAAAAATCTTGTTCGAGGGGCGCCGCGCCACCGGGATCGAATATGAGCAGCGTGGCCGAACTTTTCGCGTCAAGGCAGGCCGCGAGGTGATCCTCTCGGCCGGCTCGATCAACTCCCCACAGTTGCTGCAGCTCTCGGGCGTGGGTCCAGCCGAGCACTTGCGCTCGCTCGGGATCGAGGTTGTTCACGCCAGCGAAAATGTCGGCCGCAATCTCGAGGACCACGTCGGCATCAACTACACGTTCAAGGGGCGCGAGGCGACGCTCAACCAATTGCTTCGGCCCTGGTGGGGCAAGATGCTGGTCGGAATGCAGTACGTCCTGATGCGCTCCGGCCCGCTGTCGATGTCGATGAACGCTGGCGGCGGGTTCTTCCGCACGGATCCGGCGCTGCCTCGGCCCAACATGCAGCTCTATTTTCAGGCCTTCTCGACCATCATCCCGAGGACCGGCGAGCGCCCGATCCTGACCCCGGATCCCTGGCCGGGCTTCTCGATCGGCCTCTCCAACTGCCGTCCGTCGAGCCGCGGCGAGATCATGATCCGCTCGTCCGATCCTCGGCAACACCCCAGGATCATGCCCAATGCCCTCTCGACCGAGGCCGACGTGGCGGAGATGCTGGCCGCGGTCAAGTTCGTACGGCGCATTGCGGCGCGGCCGGCGCTGAAGGAGTTCATCGTCGAGGAGATCGTGCCTGGGCCCTCGGTCACCTCCGACGAGGCGCTGATCGATGACTTCCGCCGCCGTTCAGGTACGGTCTATCACCCGGTCGCCACCTGCCGCATGGGTCCCGACCAGCAGAAGGCAGTCGTCGACCCACGGCTGAAGGTTCATGGACTGGAGGGGCTTCGCGTCATCGACGCCTCGATCTTCCCCACCAACATCGCCGGCAACACCAACGCCCCCTCGATCATGACCGGATGGAAGGGCGCGGAGATGGTGCTGGAGGATGCGGGGTGAGATCGTTCCTGCCACTTCGGTTGATTCTTCGGCGAGTGATGATGAGTAGCCCCCTCATCGCCTCGCTTTGCCCGGCACCTCTCCCCCACTACGTGGGGCGAGGAATCCCCCTTCTGGAGGTCACTCATGAAAATCACTGACGTAAAAACCTGGGTCGTCGGCAATCCGCCGCCGGGCATCGGCGGGCGCTATTTCATCTTCGTCAAGCTGACGACAGACTCCAACGTGGTCGGCTACGGCGAGGCCTATAATGCCACCTTCGGGCCGCACGTCACCGCCCGCATGATTGAGGATCTGGCTCAGCGCCATCTGATCGGCCACGACCCGCACGACATCGAGAGCTTCTTCCGCCGAGCATACTCGTCAGGCTTTTCGCAGCGGCCCGACATCTCGGTCATGGGCTGCTTCTCGGCGCTGGAGATCGCCTGCTGGGACATCATCGGCAAGGAGGCCGGCAAGCCCGTCTACAAGCTACTGGGCGGACAGGTGCACGAGACGCTCCGCTCCTACACCTATCTCTACCCCAACCAGGGCAGCGTCGTCCCGGTCGAGGCGGGTCCCGTCAACGTCTATAACGATCCTGATCTCGCCGCCGCCTGCGCGGCCGAATACGTCCGGCAGGGCTTCGACGCAGTAAAACTCGACCCTGCGGGCCCCTACACGATCTACGACGGCCACCAGCCACGGCTCTATGACATCGACCTCTCGGCCCGCATGATGAAGGCGATCCGCGAGGCGGTCGGCGACAAGGCGGACATCCTGTTCGGCACGCATGGCCAGTTCACCGCCTCGGGCGCTCTGCGCATGGCGCAGGCCATCGAGCCCTACGATCCGCTTTGGTTCGAGGAGCCGGTGCCGCCGGACATGCCGGAGGTGATGGCCCAGGTTGCGCGGGGGACGAAGATACCGATCGCCACCGGCGAACGCCTGACCACCAAGTTCGAGTTCGCCCGGGTCATCGAGCAGCGGGCGGCGACGATCCTTCAGCCGGATCTCGGCCGTTCAGGCGGCATCCTGGAGACCAAGAAGATCGCCGCGATGGCCGAGGCCTATCACATCCAGATCGCGCCACACTGCTATTGCGGGCCAATCGTCGGCGCCGCCAACATTCAGTTGGCCGTGACGCTGCCCAATTTCCTGATTCTCGAATCGCTCAAGCAGTGGGACGGCTTCCACGAGCAGTTGCTCAGGAAGAAGATCGAGTGGCAGGACGGGCATGTGATCCCCTCCTCCGAGCCCGGCATCGGCGTCGAGTTGAATGAGGCGGTGTGCGAGGCGCATCCTTATGACGGATCGCTCCTACACCTCGAGATGACCCAGCAGGTGGTCTTTCCGTAAGCGCCTATCTCGCACCGTCGCGTGGCTGGCAGCTTCCTGCCCCGTTCGGGCGCGGAGGCTGCTGCAGACACCATGTTACATCAGCAATATTGTTAACTGGACACGCAGAGCCTACGCCTAAAGAAGCCCCGGGCCTAATACTTTAGCGGCCAAAGTAGATCGGATTTGGTCCAGCAGCGCCCTGGAACGCCTCTAAACGCCCGTTTACTATAACGAAATGCCGCGAGATCCGGACCGTTTCCAACAACCGGAAACGCTGTATATTGATTAACAATAGGTAAACAGCTCAATATTGCGTGAGAGCGTGGCGTCAGGGGACAATGTCATGAATATCGCCAATCTTCTAAACCGTCGTGATCCATTGAAGAGAGCCTTCGTAGCGTTGGAAGACGGCATGGAAGATGTGCTGAAGGAGGAGTTCCTTCTTCCGCCAGAGAGCGTTGCTCCCGATGAAGATCACGCTCAGGCGGAAGCTCTGGGGGATGAACTTGAGCCGGTCGAGGCAGTACAGGAGACGGAGACGGCGCCGGCCGAGCAGCAAGAGGATGCTCCGGTCGAGCGCATTGGCCCTCATGCACAGCACCGGCTCGCGGCCTACGCTTCCTTCGAGGAGGCGCAGGCGCGCACGCGCGAAGACCTGGCGCGCATCGGCGAGGCGATCGCAAGCCTCGTCGCCTCGCAACATATGGGCCGCGAATTCCTCAACGACTGTTACGCGGAAATCCATCGCGCCAATGAACTCGAGAATGCCAACGCCGCATTCGCCGCTGAGAACCGCCGCCTGTCCGAGCGCGCGGACAAGCTGGAGCGGCTTCGCGCCCGTTACGACCAGTTGGTCGAGGTTCTGAAGACGCGCGAGGCGAGACTGCTCGCGGAAAACGAGACGATGCGTGAGACCATCGGCGAACTCAGGTTGGAACTGGTGGAGGCTCGCAACCTCATCGCCCGGATGGAGTCGCAGCAGGGCGAACTGCAGACGGCGCTTGCAGCCCGCACCACCGAGGCAGAGCGCTATCTCAGGGAAGCGGAAGTCCTCCGCGAGAAGAGCATAAGCCTGTCGGTGGAGCTTGATCTGGCGCAGAAGAAGCAGTCGGAATCGCGCCGCCGTGCCGAGGAGCTTTCGGCCATGCATGCAAGCGATTCCGCCCGACTTTCGGAGATCATGGGCAAGCTCGTGGCCGAAGAGTCCGAAAGCGCCCGGCTGCAGAAGTCCAATGACGCGCTGGAAGCCAAGCTGGTCGAAGCGAATGAATACGCCGCCCGCCTTGCCGCCGAGTTGAGCGATCGCGACCGGAGGCACCAAAGCGAGAACCATGCACTCCGGGCCGAAGTACAGGCGCTGAACGCGCGCCTCCAGTCCGCGGCAAGCGAGCAGCGCGAAACGCTCGACACCGCCGCGACACTGCGCTCGCGCATAAGCGACCTCGAGACCGACAAGCAGGTGCTTGAGAAGCGGCTTTCGGTGCAGGGGCGCGACGTGGAGGTTGAACGGCGCGCACTGGCAGAAGGAATCTCTCCCGCGGCGAACGATGATCGTCATCGCCAGGAGACGGCACGGATGCAGGCGGAGATCACCGAGCTTCGCGCGACGATCAAGCGGCTCCGGCGCACCGAGGTCTCCCAGCACCCTGCCTCGAAACGGTCCAAGGCGAAGGAAGGAGCAGCAGGCGAACAGGTGGAGCTTACGGCCGCGGACGTTGCAATCGCCACGCAGGTGGCGGCGGAGTAACAGGACCGGACTCGCTACAGGCTGGGCAATCTCTCACACGCTACGCCAGAGATTGCTCAGGAGTTCGTCAGTAAGCTGCCTCGGACTGGAGCCGGGCAGTCCAGGCACCAAACTAGCGTTAGTGACTGGCGAGAGCCTGATCGATCCGGCCGCGGCTGCGATCGCGCGCCGAAGCAATGGCGAAGCGGTAGATCTCCTCGATCTTCGGTAGGATCGCCCTAGCCGAGAGCTTGGTGGCAACCGTGGCTCGATCGAAAGCTCCCTGTTCTGCTCGCACGGCCGGGTTACGCGCAAGCCCGATGACGGTCTCAGTCATTCCGTCTATGTCGCCGACCGGCAGGATCCGCGAGGGCGGCAGAAGATCCGCCATGTTCCCGACATCGGTCGACACGACCGGCACCGCCAGTGCCATGGCCTCGAGTGGCGCGATCGGGGCTTCCTCCACGGCCGACGCGCATAGGTAGAGATCGAGGGCGGGGATGAGACGAACGGCATCGGCGCGATGGCCGGGCATATGCACCCGCCCCGCCAGGCGCGGATCCGCCATTGCCTCGGCCAGGTCTCGTTGTGCATCGGGCTCGGAGGTGGAACCTCCGACCAGCAGCAATTCGGCATCGACGCCCGCCTCGACCAATCTTGCCAAAACCCTGGCCATGTCGGCCTGGCGCTTGCGCGCCCCGATGCTGCCGACCGCGCCGATGAGAAAGGCTTCGTCGCGGATGCCCAGTTCGGCTCGGGCCGCCGTGCGGCTGGATGGGTCGACCGGAGAAAAATCGTCGATGTTAAAAATGTTGGGCACGTTGAATATGCGCCGCGCCGCCACCAGTCGCCGGCTGATATAATAGTCCATGGTCTGCCGGCTCAGCCCGACCACTGCATGAGCAAACATCCAGGGAATCTGGTAATGCCGGGCGTGCGCTGTCATCACCGCCGGCACGCCCACGGCCATCCGGAAGGCCATCAGGTATTTGTTGCCGCCGCTGCCATGGGCGTGCACAAGCGTCCGCCCCCAGTCCCGGATGGCATAGCCGGTCCGCAGCAGTTCGCCCGGTTTCAAGCTGTAGCTGGTCTCAAATAGAGTGATCGGCCCGGCAAAGGACTGCTTCTCTATCCACGACTTCCGCGGATGCACCACCATGACCTCATGACCGGCGCGCAACTGGGCGTCGACAAGCATCTTCACGCTCGTTGCAACGCCATTCAGTCCGCGATGACCGACCAGATGGACGATCCTCATGCGCGGCCTGCTCGCCAGGAGGCGCAAAGCCGCTCGGCTTCAGTCGGGCCGCTGTCGTTGGCCAGCGTTGTCTTCCGCATGCACCGTCTCCTGATGCAGCCCCCAGGGGAAATTACATACTGCGCACGCTCGGTCGTGCCGGGGTGGTCTTCCTGACAACCCTATGTCAACAGCCGCCCACGGCAGACAGGCTGGACCTCAACGCGCCACCTTCCAATCCGGAATGATTCTGCCCATATTCTGACCATGGCCAAATCCCCCCACAAAAGCGCACCCGCGTCGAAGGACGGCGGGTACAGGAAGCGCGGCAGTCCGCTGACGGATTACCTCGACGCGTCCGAACCGCTCGATCCCGGTGGCTTCGAAGAGGCGCCGCAGGCGCAACTCACGGGCGCCCCGCTGACCGGATCGGTTTCGGACTGGGCCGAGCAGATCGCGCGCGAAGCGGAGCAGGATGGGCGGGCTCAGCGCCCGATTTCCCCTCTTGACGGGGAGATGCCGCCGAAGGCGGCAGAGGGGGTTGCCCAAGGCAGCGCGCTGCGCAAAGGCAGGTCGAGCACGGCCGATAAAACCCCACCCGGCCACTCCGCGGCCACGCTCCCCTCAAAGGGGAGAGAGCCCAAGAAAATCCCCGACCGCTCCTCCGCGCCGACCAAGACCGCGCGCGGCACCTCCATGGGCGGCGCGGCCAGCGCGCGCGAGCGCGCCGCGGCGGGCCTGAATCCCGTTCCCGGCCTCGACATTAGCCTGGAGGATGCCGAAGCGCTGCCGAAGTCCGGCGTGACCGCCACTGTCGAGGCGCTGTCGAAGCTCATCGAATCCGGCAACCCGCTTCATAAGAACGGCCAGATCTGGACGCCGCACCGGCCCGCCCGCCCGGAAAAATCCGAGGGCGGCATTCTCATCCAGATGGAATCGGACTTCCAGCCGGCCGGAGACCAGCCGACCGCCATCCGCGATCTTGTCGAGGGCGTTAATTCCGCAGAGCGCACGCAGGTTCTGCTCGGCGTCACCGGCTCCGGAAAAACCTTCACCATGGGAAAGGTGATCGAGGAGACGCAGCGCCCTGCCCTGATCCTGGCGCCGAACAAGACGCTCGCCGCGCAACTCTACGCAGAGTTCAAGAAATTCTTCCCGAACAACGCGGTCGAGTATTTCGTCTCCTACTACGACTACTACCAGCCCGAAGCCTACGTCCCGCGCACCGATACGTACGTCGAGAAGGAATCGTCGATCAACGAGCAGATCGACCGCATGCGCCACTCGGCCACGCGCTCGCTGCTGGAGCGCGACGACGTCATCATCGTCGCCTCGGTTTCGTGCATCTACGGTATCGGCTCGGTCGAGACCTATACCGCGATGACGTTCCAGATGACGGTCGGCGACCGCATCGACCAGCGCCAGCTTCTCGCCGACCTCGTCGCCCAGCAGTACAAGCGGCAGGACATCAACTTCGTGCGCGGCTCGTTCCGGGTCCGCGGCGACACGATCGAACTGTTCCCCGCGCACCTGGAGGATCGCGCCTGGCGCATCTCGTTGTTCGGCGACGAGATCGAGTCGATCACCGAGTTCGACCCGCTCACGGGACAGAAGACCGGCGACCTGAAAAGCGTCAAGATCTACGCGAACTCGCACTATGTGACGCCGCGGCCGACCTTGAATCAGGCTATCAAGTCGATCAAGGAAGAACTGAAATTCCGGCTGGAAGAGCTTGAAAAAGCAGGACGACTGCTGGAAGCGCAGCGCCTTGAGCAGCGCACCCGATTCGACCTGGAGATGCTGGAGGCAACCGGCTCCTGCGCCGGCATCGAGAACTATTCGCGCTACCTGACCGGCCGCGCCCCTGGCGATCCGCCGCCGACCCTATTCGAATATGTGCCGGACAATGCGCTGATCTTCATCGACGAGAGCCACGTTACCGTGCCGCAAATCGGCGGCATGTATCGCGGCGACTTCCGGCGGAAGGCGACGCTCGCCGAATATGGGTTCCGCCTGCCCTCCTGCATGGACAACCGGCCGCTGCGTTTCGAGGAATGGGACGCGATGCGCCCGCTCACCGTCGCCGTCTCGGCGACGCCGGGTGGCTGGGAAATGGAGCAATCGGGCGGCGTGTTCGCCGAGCAGGTCATCCGCCCGACCGGCCTGATCGACCCGCCCGTCGAGGTGCGCCCGGCGAAAACTCAGGTCGACGACGTGCTTGGCGAGATCCGCGAGACGACGCGCAAGGGCTACCGCACGCTGGTGACGGTTCTCACCAAACGCATGGCCGAGGACCTCACCGAATACCTGCACGAGCAGGGCGTGCGCGTCCGCTACATGCACTCCGACATCGACACGCTGGAGCGCATCGAGATCCTGCGCGATCTGCGCCTCGGCGCCTTCGACGTGCTGGTCGGCATCAATCTGCTGCGCGAGGGCCTCGACATCCCCGAATGCGGCTTCGTCGCCATCCTCGACGCCGACAAGGAAGGCTTCCTGCGCTCCGAGACCTCGCTCATCCAGACGATCGGCCGCGCCGCGCGAAACGTCGATGGCAAGGTCATCCTCTACGCCGATCAGATCACCGGCTCGATGGAACGCGCCATGGCGGAGACCAACCGCCGCCGCGAGAAGCAACTCGAATACAACGCTGCGAACGGCATCACGCCGGAAAGCGTGAAGTCGCGGATCGCCGACATCCTCGACTCCGTCTACGAGCGCGATCACGTCAGGCCCGACATCTCCGGCTTCGCCGAAAGCGGCGCGCTGGTCGGCAGCAATCTGCAGGCGCATCTTGCGCATCTCGAGAAGGAGATGCGCAACGCAGCCGCCGATCTCGATTTCGAGCGCGCCGCACGGCTGCGCGACGAGATCAAGCGGCTGCGCGAGAAGGAACTCGAAATCGCGGACGACCCGCTGGCACGAGAGGCGGAAGGCTTGAGCCCAGTCACCGGTCGCGAGAAGGGCAAGCACAACAAGGGCCGCGAGCGCCACCGCACTGTTGATGACGGGGACAGAAAGTCGCTCTTCACAAAACCCTCTCTCGACGACATGGGTCCTGGCACCGACATGCCCACGCCCGCTGGCGCCGTATCTCGTTCCCTGTTCAAGAAGCAGTCGCATGACGAAGCCCATGGTTCGGACTTCGGCATTCCCGACGACCACCGGCCATCGCTGTTCCGCAAGAACACGCTGGACGAGATGACGGTACGCCGCACCGAGAAGCCGATGGAGGGCGAGAAGCCTGTCAAGCGCGGCAAGATCGGTATCGGCTCCTTCGAAGACCCGGTGGATGAGCGCCAGGCGAAGCGCAGACCGGGCAAGACGGGGCGACCGGGGAGGTAGTCCTCTGGTCAATTGGAAAGGCCGGCCGGAAAAGCGTGAAGGCCGTTACGGCACCTCAGGCGGCGCCTACTTAATCAAAATCAATTCTCAGCCGACTGCGCCAATGGCATCGGCTTGAACAACAAGTGACTGTTCAGACGCCGACTGCATCGAATCCTGCGCTCACGAGGTTGAGAGGCAGCCTTCTGCCGCTCCGCCAGGTGGAAACCACTCCATGCGCCACCCGACGGCGGCGCTCGTCTGAGCGGTGGTCGAGCCCCAGTTCACAGCAGACCGCGTCGATGGCGCCTTCTATCTCGGCGTGAGCGCCCGACTCGACGTCGTTCTTGTCGTCGTTATTCGGAACCGGTGTCTTGTCGTTGGGGTGGCGTGTCATCGCTGAGCCTCCTTAAGCGTGTCGCCTGCCCTCAAGCCGCGACATTGCGGCGCGGTCATAGCGCCTTCTGATTCGGGTTTCAGCAAGGCCTACAAAATCACTTTTTGTTACATAGGGCTATCGGGCCCTCCCGAAGCGGAACATGAGCGAGACCAAAGTCGTGCCTCGGACCAGCCTCAGATCGGCTGCGTGCCGTCAGGTTCGACCACCTTGCGGTAGAGATGCCAGGTAGCGTGACCGAGCACCGGGATAACGATGATCAGGCCGGCAAAGACCGTGAGCAATCCGACCGCGAGCAGGACCGCCACGATCAGGCCCCATGCCATCATTTCGATCGGATTTCTCAAGACCGCACGGATCGAGGCCGCCATCGCCTCATAGGCACCGATGTCGCGGTCGAGCAGAAGCGGGAAGGTAATCACGGTCGTACAAAGCACGAGCATGGCGAACAGGAATCCCACCAGGCCGCCGGTGATGATAAGCTCCCAGCCACGTGAGGTCCTCAGCACCTCCGAGATGAAGGCCGGCAGCGACGACGGTGCCTCATAGCCAAAGATGGCGATGTAGATGCCGCGCGCGGCAAGCAGCCAGGCGATGAAGACCACGCCCAGAAAGACGCCGACAGCCATGATCGACGGAAGAGCGGGCGAGTGTCGCACTGCCAGCGCGTCCCGCCATGATGGATCGAGACCGAGTTCGCGGCGCCGGCTGATCTCGTAAAGCCCGATGGCGGCGAGCGGCCCCAGAAGGGCGAAGCCCGACATCAAGGGGAACAGCATCGGCAGGGCATTTCCCGAGGTCCAGTTGGCCAGAAACACGCCGACCAGCGGATAGAGGATCACGATGAACATCACATGAGACGGCTTGGCCATGAAGTCGTCGAAGCCTTGGCTCAACGACGTCGTTAGGTCCGAGAAGTCGATCCGCCGGACCTGGGGATGGACGATCCTCTCGCCGGCACCTGCGATGACATGAAAGCCTGCCATGACCGTCCTCCACTGGAGCGGGCGGTCGCGTCGTATCGGTAGACTGGTCGCTAGCCTACCGGGGGCACGCGACCTGATGACGCACTATAGCGTAATTGCGCAGAGGTGGTGAGTCCCTGCCTTTACTGCGGGTCCAGGTTTTTGTGTGCGCTCGCCCGCCGCGACCTCAGGGCCAGAAAGGCGGCACCTTCACCCCGCGGGGCAGGACTGCCATCACCTTGAACAACTCGCCCATCTGATCGGGTCCCGCGAGCCGCTCGACCGCGACGCGGACCTCATCCTGTCGCGCCTGCCCTGCCCCGGAGCCGAGCCGTCCGGCCCGTTCGAGCAGTCCCATGCCGAGCAGGAATGCGCCCTGGGTGGACTGGTCAACCTCCAGACCGGCGGCGCGGGCCACCTCGGCCAGTGCGGCGAAGTCGACATGCGAAGTCAGATCGGCCTCGCCGGGGGTGTCCAGTACCCCCTCGTAGTGGTGATTGCGCACGGCCTGGAGGGTGTCCCCAAAACCGGGAACCAAGTGGCCGTAGTCGAAGAATATCCCGGCACCGCCGTCGCGGGCAATCCGTTCAGCGATCTGCTGCATCAGCGCCGTTCGGGCCGGCGCGATCTCGAACACGCTTCCCTCCGGCTGTGCCTCTCCATCGGGCGGGAGGAATATCGGATCAAGGGTGCCTGCCCCCGCGACAAAAGTGAGGCCGCCCTCCACGTCCAGCGCCACGCAGCGATCGCGCCAGGCGCCGCCCTGTTTCACGTATTGGCGAAGGGGCAGCGCATCGAACAGTTCGTTGGCGACGACCAGCAGTGGCCGGCGCGGCACCTCATCGAGGCTGTCGTGCCATGTAAAGCGGCCGCACTCCTGCAGTGTCGCTGCCTGGATTTCGCGCAATTTCGGGCTGGTCTCGACCAGATGCCATTCGGCCGAGGTCCTTAGGGCAGGCTCGAGTTTTGCGATCGTCCGAGAAACGTCCTTCGCCAGGGTTCCCCTGCCCGGGCCGAGCTCTATGATGGCAGGGTTCTCGGGTTGGCCGATCGCGCGCCATGCCGTCGCCAGCCAAACCCCAATGAGTTCGCCGAACATCTGGCTGATCTCCGGCGCCGTGGTGAAGTCCCCTGCCCTGCCGAAGGGATCGCGCGTCGTGTAATAGCCATGCGTGGGATCGGAGAGGCAGAGCGCGAAATACTCCGCCACGCTGATCGGCCCGATCGCCGAGACGAGCGCTGCGATGCGCTCCTTCAGCGTGGTCATGCCGGCTGCGGCCTCCCGACCCTGCGGGCCGTGGCCATTGCCCATATGCCGACAAGGACCATCGGCAACGACAGGATCATGCCCATGGTCAACCAACCGCCGAAGAGGTAGCCGAGTTGGGCATCGGGCTCGCGGAAGAACTCGACGAAGATGCGCGCACACCCATAGCCGGCCATGAAGGCGCCGGAGACGAAGCCGGGGCTGGCGAGCTTGCCGAATCGATGCGTGAGAATCCTGAGCAGGAGGAACAGGACGAGCCCTTCCAGCAAGGCCTCGTAGAGTTGGCTGGGATGGCGAAGGAACGGACCGCCGTTCGGAAACTCCACCGCCCAGGGGACATCGGTGGGCCTGCCCCAAAGCTCCGAGTTGATGAAGTTGGTGCAGCGCACCAGTCCGAGCGCGACCGGCACTCCGGCGGCGATGACGTCGAACAGGGTCCAGACCCGGATCTTCCGAGAACGGGCGAACAGGATCATCGCCAGGGTGGTGCCGACGAAGCCGCCGTGGAACGACATTCCGCCCTGCCAGACCGCGAAGATGTCCAGCGGGTTGGCGAGATAGCGCGGCAGGTCGTAGAACAGCACGTAGCCGACGCGGCCGCCGAGCACGATGCCGAGCGCCGCCCACAGCAGGAAGTCGTCAATGTCCTCCGGCCGCATCGGCCGCTCGCCGTTCGGCCAGAGGCGCTCGTTTGAGACCAGCCGCTTGGCGTACCACCAGCCGAACAGGATGCCGACTACATAGGCCACGCCGTACCAATGGATCGCCAGCGGCCCCAGCCGGATGAGCACGGGGTCGATGTTCGGGAAAGGCAGCGCCGCCAGGGGGAGAAGGAGGTAATCGGTCAAGACTGTCTCATCCGGTGAGCGTGGCGCGGACAATCCTCCAGGCTTGGGGCCGGGTCAAGGAAGACTTCGCCTTGCAATGCGGGGGCTTGGCAACTACGTCATTCTCAAGCTGTGGAGATATCCTCATGAGCAACGGACCAAATCGCATTCTCGACGAGTTCGCCAAGCTGCTGACTGACGCCGCAGGCGCCGCTCAGGGCGTGCGACGTGAGATGGAGACGGCATTCCGCTCCCAAGCCGAGCGCATCCTCAACAGCATGGATGTTGTCCAGCGTGAGGAGTTCGAGGCTGTCCGCGAGATGGCGGTCAAGGCGCGCGCCGAGAACAAGAGACTGGCCGCGCGGATCGATGAACTCGAGGCGATGATCAGGTCCAAGGGCGGATCTGGCGGCGCAGAACCCATTGCTGACCCGCTCTCCACGCCTACAATGGTCGCGTCGGGGGCTCCCGCAAGCGATAGTCACAAATAATTCGTTAAAATTGTCCACAGGCTCCCCATCCGGAAAAGCGCTGTCACGTGAATCCTTTAACTGCGTTGCGTGAATCTTTTCCGCAGCGGACACGGCCATAATCCCGCCCTTTTCCTGCTTCGGGGGCTGGTCACGCGACTCCCGATCAATACACTGAATTTGCTGCATGATTCGGAACGGGTCACGCGGCCGGCAGGAGGAGCCCGGCACGGGGTAAGGTTGCGCCAAGCACCCTGTCGAACATTTCCAAGAACAGCATCGGCTTCCGGCTTGCGACTGCCGGCAGTTCCCGCATGCCCGGGCAACGACAGGATACACGCATGGAACTGGTCGAACTCGACATCGGACGCGACATCCACCCCGTCGACGTCATCGAGCAGGTCGCGCACAACAACGACTGGGCGTTCGAGCGAACCGGCGATGACGAGATCGCGATCACGGTCTCCGGTAGCTGGACCGACTATCACGTCTCCTTCTCCTGGATGGAGGATTTCGAGGCACTGCATCTCGCCTGCGCCTTTGACATCAAGGTGCCGGAAGCGCGCACGCTGGAGGTGATGCGGCTGCTGTCGCTGATCAACGAGCAACTGCTGTTCGGACATTTCGACCTTTGGGAGCAGGAAGGCGCCATCATGTTCCGCCAGTCGCTGCTGCTTGCGGGCGGCGTCGAGCCCTCCAGCCAGCAGGTGGAGGTGCTGCTGTCGAGTGCGCTGGAAGCCTGCGAGTGCTATTTCCAAGCCTTCCAGTTCGTCGTCTGGTCAGGCACCTCGGCGAAGGTCGCGCTGTCCAGCGTGCTGTTCGAGACGCATGGTACGGCCTGATCCATGAGTGCTGGCGGAGAGCGCAAGCCGGAGATCACTTTTGCGGATTTCGACAAGGTCGACATCCGCGCCGGTACGATCGTCGAGGCCGAGCCCTTTCCGGAGGCGCGCAAGCCGGCGATAAAGCTCAGGATCGACTTCGGCCCTGAGATCGGCGTGAAGCGATCGTCCGCCCAGATCACCAAGTATTATGCGCCTGAGATGCTGATCGGCAGGCAGGTCTTTGCCGTGGTGAACTTCCCACCGCGCCAGATCGGCAAGTTCATGTCCGAGGTGCTTACCCTCGGCTTCCCGGACGAGGAAGGCGCGGTCGTGCTTGGCGCCATCGACCGCACTGTCCCGAACGGAGGCCGTCTGTTCTAGGCCTGCGTTCCCGCCCCGACCGCGCGGGACCGCGATAAAAGACGCCAAGCCCCGCCAGCGGGCGCAAGGAACCACTCCGCATCCCAGCGAATTCCTTCTGTCCCGAACGATGAAGGAAGTGGGCTGTGTTGAAGCTGTTGGACGACGAGGTCGCGGTCGTACGCCCGCCGCCGGAGGTCTCCGCCCGGGAAGCCGAGCTCGAATATGTCAGCGACGAGGAACCGGGGATAAGGAGGGTCCGGGCAGGCACGGGCTTCTTCTATCGCGGGCCCGACGGCAACCGCATCGCTGATGTCTCAACGCTATCCCGCATCAGGAAGCTGGCTATCCCGCCGGCCTGGACGGATGTCTGGATAACCGCATCCGCGAACGGACATCTCCAGGCGACGGGCCGGGACCTGAAGGGGCGGAAGCAGTACCGCTATCACGAGCGCTGGTCGCTCTGCCGCAACGAGGCGAAGTTCTCCACCCTCGCCGCCTTCGCCGATGCCCTGCCGACGATCCGCACTCGGGTGGATTCGGATTTGCGGCGTCACGGCTTCCCGCGCGAGAAGGTGGTCGCTTCCATCGTCTGGCTGCTCGACAACACGATGATCCGCGTCGGCAACGACGCCTATGCGCGCGACAACCAGAGCTTCGGCCTGACCACGCTGCGCAATCGCCACGTGGTGATCGAGGGATCGAAGCTGCGCTTCAACTTCACGGGGAAGTCCGGCAAGGAATGGCGGCTCCAACTCGTGGACCGCCGGATGGCCAGAATACTCCGCGATGTCCAGGAACTGCCCGGGCAGAGACTCTTCCAGTACATCGATGAGGACGGCGACCGGCGTGGTGTCGGGTCTCACGATATCAACGACTACCTCCGCGAGGCCTCCGGCCAGGATTTCACCTCAAAACACTTCCGCACCTGGGGTGGGACGATCCATGCGGCTTCGCTCTTCGGTGTCACGCCGGTGCCCGAGGCGGCGAGTACGCGAAAGCGGGTGATGAATCAGGTGATCGACCAGGTGGCCGCCCGCCTCGGCAACACGCGTTCCGTGTGCCGCGCCTGCTATATACATCCCCGCGTGCTGGAGAGCTGGGAAGAAGGGCGACTGTGGGAGGAACTCGCCGCGGCGAAGAAGTCGCGGCGCAACGTCGCGGAGGGTCTGGACGAAGAGGAAGCGCTGGTCCGCAACTGGTTAGCGCTTCAGAGCTGAACCTAGGCGGCCGTTTCTGCAGGTTGCGGGCTCTGATGAGCGGCGTGAAGATGCCGCATGAAGAGCGCCGCGCAGGCCGCCCAACTATAGCCCAAGGCCTTCCGGCGAGTTGCATCGCGATCAAGCGTCAGCGCCTTGAGGGCCGCCTCACCAAGATCGTCGGAAAGCGCTCCGCCCACGCCGTCGGCGAAAACGTCGGCCGGCCCGGTCACGTTGTAGGCGGCGACTGGAAGCCCGCTCGCCAGCGCCTCCAATTGAACGATGCCGAACGTATCGGTCAGGCTGGGGAAAACGAAGACGTCGCTCGAGGCATAGATTTCGGCCAGGAACTTGCCGCTCATCTCTCCTAGGAAGGTGACGTTCCGATACGCCTCCTTGATCGTTGCGAATGCCGGCCCGTCTCCCACGACCACTTTGCTCCCCGGGAGATCGAGGTCGAGGAACGCCGGCAGGTTCTTCTCTACCGCCACCCGGCCGACATAGAGGAAGATCGGCCCCGGCAAGTCCAGGGAGATCCGTCGGTCTGGGCTGAAGAGCTGGGTATCCACGCCGCGCGACCACTGCCTGACCTTTGTGAACCCCCTCCCCGCAAGCTCCCTTGCCAACGATGGCGTGGCGACCAGCGTGCCAGAACCCGCGTTGTGAAAGCGGCGCATGACAGCATAGCTCCACGCTTCCGGCACTGGAGCACGGGCACGTAGATACTCCGGGAAGCGGGTGTGATAGCTGGTCGTGAAAACGGTACCGTGGCGGCGACAGTATCGGCGCGCCCAAAACCCCAGCGGACCCTCGGTCGCGATGTGGATGTGGTCAGGAGCGAACGCTTCGATCCGCTGGGCCACTTCGCCGGGCGAGGCCAGCGCAAGCGGTATGTCTGGATAGGTCGGCATGGGAATCGTGCGATAACCAGCCGGCGCCAAAATCTCCACCTTGGCACCTGCAGCCGTAAGATGATCGGCGAGGTGCTCGAGCGTTCGGACTACGCCATTGACCTGCGGGTGCCAAGCATCGGAGACGATCAGGATGCGCCTGACATGACTGACGAGCGCCTGCAGTTCCGCAACAGGCTGCGGCTCTGTGCCGGCAGAAAGTGGATCGGCGGCAAGCGGAGGCATGCCGCCATATCGTGCAGTATCCATGACAGGGGAATGACGGGGGTTCCGGGTATCGCATCTTGGTTCGACCCCACTCCGGCCGGCTTCGCCGACGACTTCTCGCCCGAGGTGCCGAGCGAAGCGAGGCGGGGTGGGGTGGGGGTCGCCCGCGCCTTCCTCACCCCGGAACCGTGACCACCACCCTCAACCCGCCAAGCGGGCTGTCCTCGAGGCGTATGTCGCCGCCATGACTGCGCGCGATGTCGCGCGCGATCGAAAGGCCGAGCCCGGTGCCGCTGGCATCGAGATTGCGCGCATCGTCCAGCCGAACGAAGGGCTTGAACACTTCCTCGCGCTTGTCGGCGGGAATGCCTGGCCCGTCGTCATCGATGACCAGCCTGACCGTGCCCCTCGCATGCGTCGCCTTTACCTCGACCGTCTTGGCGTAGCGGAAAGCGTTGCCGGCAAGATTGGACAGAAGTCGGCGAAACGCGTTCGGCCGGACATGTATCTCCGATGCACCCGTCAGCGAAGTCTTGAGCTTGCGCTTGCGCAGCTTAGCCTCCTCCGCGAGCTTGGAGAATTCTTCGGCGAGGTCGAATCGGCCGGCATCCTCGAGTCCCTCCCCCCGCGCGAAGGCCATGTAGCCTTCGAGCATCGCCTGCATGTCGTTGACGTCCTGGTTGAGCGCCTCGGTGTCAGGCTTCGCGCCGCTCAGCGCCAGTTGCAGCTTGAAGCGTGTAAGGATCGTCCGCAGATCGTGGCTCACGCCGGTTAGCATCGTCGTGCGCTGCTCGATCTGTCTCTCGATGCGCTCGCGCATCTGGATGAAGGCGAAGCCTGCACGCCGCACTTCTTCCGCCCCACGCGGACGGAAGTCGGGCGGCATTGGGCGGCCCTTCCCGAAACTCTCGGCTGCTTCGGCCAGTTGCGTGATCGGCTTGATCTGGTTGCGCAAGAACGGGATGGCAATGCCAAGCAGGATCAGCGAAGTGCCTACCATCCAGACCAGGAAAATATGGGAATTGGACGCGTAGGCCTGGCCACGCCGGACGAACACCCGCAAGACATTGTGCTCGAGCTGAATCCGGACCTCGACGATCTTGGAATCCCCGACGGTGTCCAGCCAGAAGGGCCTGCGGATGTGATCCCGGATTCCGTTCGACAGGCTCTCGTCGAGGATCGAGAAGAAGGGCTTCGGACCAGGCGGTGGCAGCGGTTCAGGCGGAAGGATCTCGACCCTCATCTGAAGCCGCTGCCGGGCAATACGCGTCAGCTCCGAATAGTCTCCATTGGGCTGCGGGAATACTTCTATCAGATCGATGATGGCGGAAATGTCGCGGACCACCGCATCCGACAGCCGTTGGGTCACCAACTGCCAGTGCCGCTCCATGAAGACGAGCGTGACCACCGACTGCAGCAGGATCATCGGCGTGATGACGATGATCAGCGAACGCGCATAGAGCCGCTTCGGCAGATAGTAGGATATCCGCCGCCAGAACCGTTCCCAATATCGCTGAACGTGCCGGTACGCCTTCCTGGCGCGCGCACGCCAATCGGCGTATCGCGTATGTCCGGCCTCAGAGGTAGCCATTCGCCTCCACCGTCTCCGCCGGCTCGCCCGGCTCACTCATCTTAGAGCGGGGCGATGCTCGATGGAACCCGAGGCGACGGCCGCCTAGAGCAAGATGTCCTTCTTGGAGTCGCAATCGCTGTCTGGTCGCATAATCTCTTATCCCAAAAGTCTGCAACCTCTCGGGATCATGCTCTAGGCGATGGCCAGGGAGCGCCTGTGCGAGAGCTCCTTGCGGAACTCGTCCTGCACCGCCGCAAAGAAGCGGAGCACCTCCTCGCGGGCCGTCTCCATATCCCGACCTTGCTCGGTCAGGTCGGCCAGGAGTTCACGGGCCTTCATGTGCCAGTAGGTGTTCGCCGCGTCGCCGTTTAGTTGGAACAGTTCCCCCGCCGTCTCCCGTACCAGGGCAGTCCTGCGATCGATCGGAAAGGCGAGCAGACGAGCCGGCTCATCGGACATACAAAATCCCCCACTGACGCTCGGCCGAATCATGAAATGGCCGTGACCGGGAGATTGAGTATCGGGTTCAAAGGAATGGTTAACGGCGCTTCGGGCGCAGAAGAGCGTCATTCGCGGCCCGCCATCACCTGAATCTCAATACGACCTATTCGACGCTCAGCCTGTAGCCCACACCGCGGACGGTCTGCAGCCAGATTGGGTTGGCTGGATCCCGCTCGATCTTGCGCCGCAGCCTGTTGATCTGCACGTCGATCGTGCGTTCGCTGACCTCTGCCTCGCCCGCCACCAGTTCGTGGCGAGGGATGGTCTCGCCCGCCCGCGTCGCGAAGATCGCCAGGATCTCCTGCTCCCGTTCGGTGAGCTTGAGCGGCTCGCCGCCCCTCTTGAGCTCGCGCCGCGCGATCTGGAACGTATAGGGCCCGAACACCAATTGCTCGAGTTTGGGTGTGGTCGCTGGCCCGCCCCGCCGCAGGATGTTGTTGATGCGCAGGATCAATTCGCGAGGATCGAAAGGCTTGGGCAGGTAGTCGTCCGCGCCGGCCTCCAGACCGGCGATCCGGCTGTCGGTCTCCGAAAGAGCCGTCAGCATCAGGATCGGCACCGTTCTCTGCTCGCGCAGGGATTTGGTCAGTTCCACGCCCGACTCGCCCGGCATCATCACGTCAAGGATCAAGAGATCGAAGTCGAGCCCCATGAGATGCCGCCGCGCTTCCTCGGCATTTCCCGCGACCGTAACTCGAAATCCGTTCTCGGTGAGGTACTGCTTGAGCAGGTTGCGGATGCGGGTGTCGTCGTCGATCACCAGCAGATGCGGTGCGTCATCGTCAAGAACGGACGGAACTGCGCTCATCTGATCCTCTCACATTGCGCCCTACTGTTCGTGCCCCAGACGATCGATCTGCGGCCGAAGTTCGGCGTTGACCATTGCCTTGAGGAAGCTTTCCACAGCCCCCCGTTCATCCGGGCCGATCGCCTTCAGTGCAGCATCAATGCGCCGTGACTGCGGCCGCGCAAGGTCGAGCGCCAGTTGCCGCCCCTTCTGCGTGGGGTAAAGTTCCCTTTGCCGCCGGTCGCGGGGGCCCGGCAACTGGACGATATGTCCCGTATCGATCAGTTGCTTCAGCACGCGAGCCAGACTCTGCTTTGTAATTTGGAGTACTTCCAGAAGTTCGGCAACGGTCAGCCCAGGCTTCCGGTTTACGAAGTGCAGGACGCGGTGGTGCGCGCGCCCGAAGCCGTATGCCTCCAGGATCTGGTCGGGGTCGGAGGTGAAGTCCCGATAGGCGAAGAAAAGGAGCTCGATGATGGAAAGGTCGATGCCATTCTCCTCTGCGAGCGGAGAGCGGACGGGCATGGCGGCCGGTTTCTGTCGATCTGGCATGCGTGTTCCTGGCGAGCAGAATTTATGTCAGCGATGTTGACATATTTTTCGGGCGTTGGTAATTTTTGGCAAGGTTTTGGGCGCAATGCGAACGAAAAGGAAAGCTGCAAGCCCCGAATGGTGGGTTTTGTAAGTTTGCCTTGAGCCCTGCATCAGCCTAGATTCCACATTTGGCGTTCGCTTCGGCGAACACCCCTCACGATAAACGACACCGGGCTGCGGCCCGAGGAGGCACTGATGGCATCCGTCCCCTTCGATCAACTTGAAGGCTTTATCTGGATGAACGGCGAGTTCGTCAAATGGGCCGATGCCAAGATTCACGTACTGACTCATGGTTTGCATTACGCCAGCGCGGTTTTCGAGGGCGAGCGCGCCTATGGCGGCGAGATCTTCAAGCTGACAGAGCACACCGAGCGGCTGCATGAATCGGCGCGTATCCTCGGCTTCACCATCCCGTGGAGCGTCGAGGAGATCGATGAGGCCTGCCGCGCCCTCCTGAAGAAGCAGGGCTTCACCGATGCTTATGTGCGGCCGATCGCCTGGCGCGGCAGCGAGCAGATGGGCGTCGCGGCGCAGAACAACAAGATCAACTGCGCCATCGCGATCTGGCAGTGGCCGAGCTATTTCGACCCGGCGCAGAAACTCAAGGGCATTCGCCTCGATATCGCCGAATATCGCCGCCCCGACCCGCGCACCGCCCCCTCCAGGGCGAAGGCCGCCGGTCTCTACATGATCTGCACGCTTTCCAAGCATGCCGCCGAGGCGAAGGGCTATGCGGACGCCATGATGTTCGACTGGCGCGGCAATGTCGCCGAAGCGACCGGCGCCAACATCTTCTTCGTGAAGGACGGCGCGGTTCACACGCCGATCGCTGATTGCTTCCTGAACGGCATCACCCGCCAGACCGTGATCGACCTCGCCCGCCAGCGCGGTCTCGAGGTGAACGAACGCGTCGTCAAGCCGGAGGAACTGGAAGGCTTCGAGCAGTGCTTCCTCACCGGAACCGCCGCCGAGGTCACGCCAGTCTCCGAGATCGGGCCCTACAACTTCCAGGTCGGCGAGATCACCAAGACGCTGATGAACGACTACACGGCGGCAGTTCAGCCGAAGCAGGCAATCGCCGCCGAGTAAGCGGGCGGCCGACGCTGGAGAATGCGATGCCGGGTGGTCAGGGCCACCCGGCATTATTTCGTTGATAAGAGCGGAAGCAGTCGCTCTGCGGCCCTCCGGCCCTATTCGTCATGGCCGGATTCCGCCATTCGGCAACAAGCTGTTGGGCGGCAGTGAGGCAGGCTTGATCTACATCGCGGACTGAGGAGCGAGGACCCATGGGCAAACTGAATGCGGGCATCGTCCCAGTCACCCCGTTCGAGCAGAACTGCACGATCCTGTTCGACGACGAGACGAAGGAATGCGTCGTCATCGATCCCGGCGGGGACGTCGACCGCATCCTGGCTGCGCTGAGCGAAAACGGCCTAACAGCCTCCGCTATCTGGATCACGCACGGGCATATCGATCACGCCGGCGGCGCGATGGATCTCAAGGACGCGCTGGGGGTCGAGATCATCGGCCCGCACGAGGCCGACCGTCCGCTGCTGGAGAACATCGAGAAGCAGGCGCAGCGTTTCGGTATCGCCGGCGGCGTGCGCAACTGCAACCCTGATCGCTTCCTGAACGAGGGCGACAAGGTCGCGTTCGGATCGCACGAGTTCGAGGTGCTGCATTGCCCCGGCCATGCCCCGGGGCACGTGGTCTATTTTAACCGCGCCGCACAGTTCGCCCATGTCGGCGACGTTTTGTTCCGCGGCTCCATTGGGCGCACCGATCTCCCCGGCGGTGACCACGCGGCCCTGCTCTCGTCGATCAAGAACAAGCTGCTTCCGCTCGGAGACGAGGTCGGCTTCCTTTGCGGTCACGGCCCAGGCGGCCGTTTCGGCGAGGAAAGACGGACCAATCCGTTCCTCGTCTAATGAAAACGGCGCCGCGTGTGGACGGCGCCGTTCCATTCAGGGCTTGCAATTAGTTGGCTACGCAGAAGCGGCGCTCACCATCATAGCCGACGAATGTGCCGGTGCGCGGGTTGAACGAGCGATAGCGGGACTCGCAATACTCGTACCAGGACGGCGTCCAAGGCTCTAGAGCACCCTCTGCATAGACAACACGCGGAGCCGGGGCCACATAGACACGCCGCGGCGGCGGGTCGCGATACACCGGCACCGGCTCGTAATACTCGACGCGGGACGTGGTCGCGACTCCTGCCGCCAGAGCGCCGACCGCAGCTCCGAGTACGCCGGCGGCAACGAGATCGCCCGAACCGCGGTGATGATGGTGACGGCGCCATCTATCCCCGGCCTCTGCAGCGGTGAGCGCCGACAAGGATGTAGCCGTGACGGCAAGGCCGAGCACGGCCGACTTCAGCAAGCGATTCATTCCACTCTCCTTCGACTGTCCCAGCGGTGGGGAGAGCACCCCACCGCCCCGTTGTCGCTTGAACGGTATGCCTGTTACGGCTGAACACTAGCTGAACAACGTATCGGGCAAAAAGTTGTTCACGCGGACGTTATCCGCACCGAAAGAGAGCGACGCAGCGTGATGGCGACGCGACGTGAGGTTGATTGCCCGGGAGTTGTGGCCCGGAGCCAGACAGCTAGCCGATCGTCAGATTGACGGCCTTGGGTCCTTTGCCGCGCTTGTCCGGTTCGGTGTCGAAGGTCACCTTCTGGCCGTCCTCGAGCCCAGGCAGTCCCGAGGCCTGCACGGCAGAGATATGCACGAAGACGTCCTTGGCGCCGTCGTCCGGGGTAATGAAGCCGAACCCCTTGGCATGGTTGAAAAACTTGACGGTGCCGTGCTGCGGCATGGTATGAATCTCCTACCCATTGAACGATGATCCTGCAGGCAGAACCCACAGGCTCCCGACCATCTTGGGGGAGAAGAAACTCGTGATCGCGCCGGGGCTTTGGCCCGCCCTCTTATCGTTTATGCGCCGCACCCGTGCTCCAGAAGAGCCGCCGGGGCCTCGTTCCCATCTCCGGCCCGCAAATGCCCGAGACGAGATTTGTCCTTCATTTTATCGGAACGGGCAAGCAAAACTTTCTACGCCACAAGTCTACGGCAGAGACTGAAAGGTATTCCCTAGTCCGTTCCTCAAGGAACGACTGGACGGAATTGCGGCTGGCAATTCATATAACCGCGATTGCGGTGAGTTGAAACCAGGGGCAAGTTTCAGACCAATGCCGCAGCGTATTCCCTAAGAGGAGAGCGCTGACACCGCGCTCCAGCTTCAGGCGAATCGATCAGATGGGAGCGCGAGGGCCGGCCTCGCCGACCGGCCCTGGTTAGCCAAGTGTCAGGCTGTCGCGCGCAGGTTGACGGCCTTGGGGCCCTTACCCATACGATCAGGTTCAATATCGAACGTGACCTTCTGGCCGTCGATGAGTGTCCTCAGCCCCGACTTCTCTATCGCCGAGATGTGCACGAAGACATCCTTCGCGCCACCTTCCGGCGTGATGAAGCCGTAGCCTTTGGTTGCGTTGAAAAACTTCACGGTTCCCGTCTGGGACATGGGGGGAAGCTCCTTCACCCGATGGGGTCTAGCGGTTTCGTTTGCCCGGGATTTCTCCGGAGATCGAACGCCCGTGTCAGTTTGGCCGTGCATTCAGGCACGTTCTGCCCCCCACCAATACAGGGCCGTTAGATATTCACGGTTTCGGGGAAAGGTTTCTTCCAAAGCGGTCCAGTCTCCGGGTCATGAATAGCCCGAACACGAAATATATCGCACGGAAATCTTCTTGACGCAAGGAAAACCGGGAAGCTGGTTATGCGGGAATTTTGAGCGCCGTCCGCGAACCAGGCCGCACTGCCGCAGGGGAACAGCACCGGATAAACTCCGGCATTGCGTTTTGGACCGGATACACATCATAGCATACGCGTAGAAGATGGGGGAGATTCTCATGCGCTCAATATTTCTGGACTGGAGACGTGGCGCGTTGCTAGTTGCGGCACTGGTCCTCCTGAGTTCCTGCGACACTGTCGTGGTGGACGAGGGCCGGCCCGGTCCCCTGCCGGGTCCAGCCGAATCCTACTGCACGCGTGAGTACGACCCGGTATGCGGCCGGCGCGGCGGCGAAAGCCGGACCTTCGCCAATGCCTGCCTGGCGGACCGCGCGGGCTATCGGATCGCCCACCCGGGCCAATGCCGGCGCCCAGCGGAGCCGCGCTTCTGCACGCGCGAATACGATCCGGTCTGTGGGCGGCGAGGCGAGCGCACACGAACCTTCCCCAACGAATGCGAGGCCCAATCGGCAGGCTACCGCGTCGTCCACGGAGGCGAATGCCGACCCCGCCGCGACCGCGACGAGGAACCTGCCTTCTGCACCCGCGAATATCGGCCGGTATGCGCGCGGCAAGGCGAGAGCGTGCGCACCTTCCCGAATGCTTGTGAGGCCGGCGTCGCACGCTATCGCGTCATCCAGGAAGGCCCCTGCTGAGGCTCGATTAGCGGCGGAGGCGGCAAGACGTCCGTCTCCGCGATCGAATACAAGGTGCATCTTCGCACCCGTAACGTACGTGTCCACACGGCGCAGTTGTCTCGGTTGACTTGGGATTGCCGCTGGCTCACTTTCCGCCGCCAGCCGAAGCAGCCAAGGAGTTCCCTCGATGCCCAAGCCCCTGACCGTCCGCGGAGAACAGCATCGCGGATGACCGAGCATCACGGGCCAGCGCCTCTTCAGTCGGACTTGCTAAAAGGCCGATCGTCCGGAATCCGCCATGGCTTCTTCACCCGGCTCGGCGGCGTGTCGGAAGGCATCTACCGGGGCCTGAACATCGGCACGGGCTCGCAGGACGAGCCAACCAGGGTGGCGGAGAACCGACGGCGTGTGGCAGCCTGGATGGGGGTGCAATCCCCTGCCCTGCTTTCGCTCTATCAGGTCCATTCCCCTGACGTGATCGTAGCGACGGGTCCGTTCGCGGGCGAGCGCCCCAAGGCGGATGCCATCGTCACCGACCGACCAGGACTGGCGCTGGGTTCGTCGTCGGCCGATTGCGGGCCGGTTCTGTTCGCGGACGTCGAGGCGCGCGTAATCGGAGCAGCGCACGCCGGTTGGAAGGGGGCATTCACGGGCGTGCTGGAGAACACCATTGGGGCGATGGAGTCTCTCGGGGCGAAGCGATCCCGTATCATTGCGGTGCTCGGCCCCTCGATCGGGCAGGACAACTACGAGGTCGGGCCTGAATTCGTCGCGCGCTTCCTGGATGCAGATGGCGGCAACACGACATGGTTTAAGCCGTCCACGCGCCCCGGGCACTGCTACTTCGACCTCAACGGCTATACAGTAGATCGGCTGCGCAAGGCGGGCGTGACGGCTGAGGCGCTCAAGCGCTGCACTTACGCGGAAGAGGACCTGTTCTTCTCCTATCGCCGCGCGACGCACCGCAAGGAGCCTGATTACGGCCGGCAGATATCTGCAATCGTGCTGGAGGACCTTTGAATGGCCCTGCATTTCGAGCGAACCGAGTTCGACGCCCGTCGCGACCGGCTGACGATTGAGATGGCGGAGAAGAAGCTGGATGCGCTGGTGCTCTTCGCGCAGGAGAGCATGTACTGGCTGACCGGCTACGACACCTTCGGTTTCTGCTTCTTCCAGGCTCTCGTGGTGAAGGCGGACGGCTCGATGGTGCTGCTCACCCGCTCCGCTGATCTGCGCCAGGCGCGGCACACCTCCACCATCGATAACATCGTCATTTGGCTTGACCGCGAACAGGCCAATCCGGCGTTGGACCTTCGTAACCTGCTCAACGACCTCGGCCTGCTGGGAGCCCGCATCGGCGTCGAATACGACACGCATGGCTTGACCGCTCATAACGGCCGCAGGCTTGACGAGCAGTTGCTGACCTTCGGGCAGATCATCGACGCTTCGGGCATTGTGCCACGGCTGCGCCAGTTCAAAAGCCCGGCCGAGATCGAGAAGGTGGAGCACGCCGCGGCTCTGTCGGATGATGCGCTCGACGCGGCGCTGCCATTGATCACGCAGGGCGCCGACGAAGGCGCCATTCTGGCAGCGATGCAGGGCGCGATCTTCACCGGCGGCGGCGATTATCCCGCCAACGAGTTCATCATCGGCTCAGGACCCGACGCCCTGCTCTGCCGTTACAAGTCCGGCCGCCGGAAGCTGTTGAAGAACGACCAGTTGACCCTGGAATGGTCGGGCGTCTTCAACCACTATCATGCACCGATGATGCGCACGATCCTGACCGGAAAGGCCACGAAGCGTCATCAGGAGCTCTACGAAGCAGCGCATCACGCGATGATGGCGGTCGAGAAGGCGATGATGCCTGGCAAGACCTTCGGGGACGTGTTCGACGCCCATGCCAAATCGCTCGAGGCGGATGACCTCACGCGCCACAGGCTGAACGCGTGCGGCTATTCAGTAGGCGCGCGATTCGCGCCCAGTTGGATGGACACGCCGATGTTCTATCAGGGAAACTCCGAGCCGATCGCTCCAAACATGACGCTCTTTGCGCACATGATCATCATGGACTCGGAGGCCGAGACGGCCATGACACTCGGACGCACCTATCTCACCACAGAAACGGCACCAAGGCCACTTTCCCGCCATGATCTCGACTTGATCGTGAAGTGAATCGTCACTCGCGAAGGGGTACCGCAATTGGTTTTTGGTTCTGAGGGCGCCTGGCGGATCTCCAAGCTTGCAGGTGCCGTGCTCGTAGCAGTCGGGCTTTCGGCCTGCACCAGCGCCCAGGACGTCCTGGAGCCATCTGCGATTGCGCCGACCTCCGTGGCTGACGCCAGCGATCCGTCGACGGCTTCGGTAGATCAATCCGCCGCTACCCTCTCTACAGCCGCGACGAGCCCCGCTCCGGCTGCCACGGCCACCCAGTCGGCAGCCCTCATCGGCAGGGCGAGGGTCTACTTCGCTCCTCTCGTCGGCGCATCAGTGGAAGCGGCCACTTCGCTGTCGGAGCGCCTGGCGACGCGCGCCAAGGACCGCGGCATCCGGATCACCGGCAGTTCGGACACGACGACCACTCATCTCTTGAAGGGGTATTTCACACCGCTCGTCGAGGGACGCGAGACCACCGTGATCTACGTCTGGGACGTCTACGACCCTACCGGCAACCGCATCCATCGCATCTCCGGCCAGCAGAAGGTGACTTCCGCAGGCGGAGAAGGGTGGGCCGCGGTGCCGGACGCGGCCATGCAGGCGATCGCGGATTCAACGGTGGAGCAGTTGACAGGCTGGCTCGCCGGCGGTCAGGGCTGACTCATATCGGGAACACGAAGCTTCCTGCGGCAGTTCGCTTGACGATGTTTACATCATTCCGGACGGGTTCTGCTTGCAATGGCGGTTAAGCCGGTTAAAAGCCCGCTCAACCATCCCCTCGGAAAAGACAGATGAAGCTATTTGCGGGCAACTCCAATCGGTCCCTTGCAGAGGCAGTAGCCCGTTATCTGAATATCCCGATCGGCAAGGCGAGCGTGCGCCGCTTTGCCGATCAGGAGATTTTCGTCGAGATCCAGGAGAACGTGCGCGGCGAGGATGTCTTCATCCTCCAGTCCACGTCGTATCCGACCAACGACCATCTGATGGAACTGCTCATCATGATGGACGCCTTCATGCGGTCCTCGGCGCGGCGCATCACGGCGGTCATTCCCTATTTCGGCTATGCCCGGCAGGACCGGCGCGCATCGGGGCGGACCCCGATCTCCGCAAAACTGGTTTCCAACATGATCACCCGCGCCGGAGCGAACCGCGTCCTCACGCTCGACCTCCATGCCGGGCAGATCCAGGGCTTCTTCGACATCCCGACCGACAACCTGTTTTCCGTCCCCGTCATGGCCCGCGATGTGAAGGCCAAGTACAAGCAGCTCGACAATGTGATGGTGGTGTCGCCCGACGTTGGCGGCGTTGTGCGCGCCCGCGCGCTGGCAAAGCGAATCGATGCCCAGCTTGCCATCGTCGACAAGCGCCGTGAACGGCCCGGTGAGTCCGAGGTCATGAACGTGATCGGCGACGTGCATGGCAAGGACTGCTTGCTGCTCGACGACATCGTCGATTCGGGCGGCACGCTCTGCAATGCGGCCGAGGCACTGCTCGAAAAGGGTGCCAACAGCGTGTCGGCCTACATCACCCACGGCGTGCTTTCAGGCGGCGCTGTCGCCCGCATCACCGGCTCGAAGCTGCAGGAGTTGGTCATCACCGACTCCATCCAGCCCACCCAGGCCGTGATCGACGCCCGCAACATCCGCGTCATCTCCATCGCCGACCTGATCGGCGAGGCGATCTCGCGCACCGCACAGGAAGAATCGGTTTCCAGTCTGTTCGACTGAGCCTAATCCCGCCGATCAGATCAGGCGCACCGCGATTCCGGCCAGCGCCGCCAGCACGAGTACGGCGATCATGTTCGCGTGCAACCTCAACAACGCAATGGCCGCACCAAGCGCGATCACGAACGCATAAAGGTCGAGGCTGGCGGGATCCGGCACTGGAAAAGTGAACGGCCCGGCGACCACCTCCCCCATCCGTGCGAACAGCACGTGCAGGGCGAACCACACCGCCAGATTGGCTATGACGCCGACCACCGCCGCGGTTACCGCGGCGAGTGCGCCGCTCAGCCAGCGCACGCCACGTATCGTCTCGACATAGGGCGCCCCGACGAAGATCCAGAGGAAACAGGGTACGAAGGTGAACCAGAGCGTCACGCCCGCCCCCGCCAACCCGCCGAGCAGCGGGTCGAAGCCCGACAGCCTGGCGCCGCCAAGGAAACCGACAAAGACCAGGACGAGGATCAGCGGGCCCGGCGTAGTCTCCGCCAGGCCCAGCCCCGTCAGCATCTCGTCGGGTTTCAGCCAGCCGTATATCTCGACAGCCTGCTGCGCCACATAGGCGAGCACCGCATAAGCGCCGCCGAAGGTGACGCTCGCCATCTTGGAGAAGAACACACCCTCGGCGGTGAGCACATGACCTGGACCGTAAATTGCCCAGAGGAGCCCTAGCGGAACGAACCAGATGGCGAACCAGATCGCCAGGGTCCGCACGAACCGCTTCCAGTTGGGCCGCGTCCATTCGGGTATCAGGGTTGCCTCCGCGCTCGCATCCGCGCCGGCACCGTTCGACCGCACAGGACTGGCAAAGTCGCGCCCAACCGCTCCCACCAAGGCAGCGGCAAAAATGATCACAGGAAAAGGGATCTTCAGGAATGCGATGGCCACGAAGGCCACGATCGCCATCCCGACAGCCGCTCGACTGGTGATTGCCCGGCGCGAGACACGGACGAGGGCCTCGAGCACGACCGCCAGAACCGCGGCCTTCATGCCAAACAGCAGGCCCTCGACCAGCGGAACGTGCCCAAGGGTGAAATAGAGGGCGGAAAGTGCGGTGATCACCACCGCACCCGGCAGCACGAACAGCAATCCCGCGATCAGCCCGCCGCGCACGCCGTGCAGCAGCCATCCGGCATAGGTCGCGAGTTGCATCGCCTCCGGGCCGGGGAGCAGCATGCAGTAATTGAGCGCGTGCAGGAAGCGTGGCTCGTCGAGCCATCGCTTCTCCTCGACCAGGATTTTGTGCATGAGCGCGATCTGACCCGCCGGCCCTCCGAAGGAAAGAAGTCCGATGCGGGTGAATGTGCGCGTCGCCTCCGAGAACGAAGGCACGTTCCCTTGGCGCAAACTCTGGTCCATCTCAGGTCGCCCCCGCCGGCCAATTGTGTGTTTCTGCCGTGGCGTACCGGCACCAGGCGTACAGTGAATCATAGAGGAGGAATCCCTTCTCCATCTGAACAAGGTCATCCGCCTCCATTGCAGACAGCCCGAGCGACAAAGCGAGCAAGCCGGCTGCCTGCGGTTCCAGATCCAGACGCGCGGTGTCGGCGGCGCGCACGATCCTGGCGAGATGGAGCAGCGCAGGATCGGCGATCCCAAACTCCTCGACCAGCGTGTCGCTGGTGCAGGTCTCACCGCGATGAGAATAGTGAACTCCCTTTACGTCGTAGGGAATCCAGCCGGTTTCCTCGGCCATGTCGATGACCCACTCGGCGGCGGCGAAGTGGAAGATGGCCAGCGGGTCGATGAAACGCCGGATTAGCCAGGGACAGGCAATCCGGTCGATCTTGGGCCGCTCCCGAGTAACCCAGATGCTGGCCTGAGGAAGTCCGGGCTCGATACCCGGTCCTTCCTTGGCGACGGTCGGCCCACCGGCGGCAATCCAGGCCTCCAGGCCACCCTCAAGCATCCCGGCTTCGGCGCCAGCCACAAGCAGTTCTGCCAGCGCAATCTCGCTGACATTGTGACCCTGAGCACAGTAGACCACCAGTCGCCGCCCAGACGGCAAGCCCGGCAGCCACTCACCGACCTTCATGTGATCGCGCCAGAGGGCGCCGGCTATCCGCACTGGATTATCGGCGCGAACTGCCAGACGGCGCACGTCGATGAAGAGCGGACTTCTATCGGTTCCGACAAGCGGGATCAGTTTTTGGGCTTGAACTTTGCGAGACATGGCCGCTCCTCCGCATAGCATCGCGAAGGCGGAACTTGGGCGCACGCCTCACGGGGAGTCCACCATGCCCCCGAGTGGCCATGATAGACGCGCAACATGACACCTTCAAGAAGGGTCAGGCTGACCGTATCATCGCAGTACGCCATCCAGGACCGGCAGGCCGATGATGGCCGCAGCAGCGATCAGCGCGAAGCAAACGCGGCGGAACAGCTTCTCGTCGGATCGCCCGAACATTCGCGAGCCGAAGTAGAGTCCTATACCGAACGCGGGGCCCACAAGAAGGGACAATCTCAATGCCTCGAGTGTGATCAGGCCGCCCATGAGATAGCTGACCAGGGAGATCACGCTGGAGATTGCGAAATAGAGGACGGTATTGGCGCGTACTGTCACTGCCGGAATGAACCCACCCAGCCAGTATGCGACCACGGGAGGACCGCCGATTTGGGCAGCACCTGAAAACACGCCCGAGGTCATGCCTACGGCGATCGTTGTCGGTACGTTCGGCTTGCCATGATACCGCCATCCCGAAATCAAAAGGACGAGCAGCGCAAAGACCACCGCGGCGATACCCCAACGGATCGCCACCGGATCGACTGCGGTGAGGAGATAGGCGCCGGCTGGAATGCCGATCGCCGCGCCCAGGGCCATTGTGCCTACGCTCGGCCGTTCCGCTTTGCGCCAGGCGTTGGGGATCATCGTAAGCGTAAGCATCATGTCGATGACGAGCAGGATCGGCACGGCCAGCTTCGGGCCGATCACCGAGCTTGCGAGAGGCACGAAGATCAGCGCACCGCCGAAACCCGAGAAGCCGCGCGCCAGCCCTGCGATCAGGGCCGACAATGCGAGAAAGATGAATTCGCCCGCTGAAAGGGCTGAGATCAGTTCACTGGCTTCGGTCATAAGGGCGAGCCAGTAATGCTCCTTGCTTCACCATCGATAGCCCCAGTCTCGCGGTGATGCCCGGACCAGCAGTCCCAGCTATGCAGTCCGAGCTCGATGCAAGCGAAATCTTGCGCCTCGCCGCCCCTTTCGCTATAGAGCCGCCACCCGCGTAGACACCCTTGGAGGCAGCGCGGGCGAGGGCCGCGCAAGACGCGGCTTTCGACGTTTTCGGATCACCGCTGCCCGCAGCGCCGGAAACGCTCCAGCAACACGGAAAGGAAATGCCATGAGCCAGTCCTACGAGCTCAAGGCCGAGGCGCGCGAACAGGTCGGTAAGGGGTCCGCCCGTGCAGTTCGCCGCGAAGGCAAGATCCCTGCGGTCATCTATGGAGACAAGCAGCCTCCCCTGGCTATCGCTCTCTCCTACAAGGAAATCTACTACAAGATTCACGGCGGCGGCTTTCTGACCACCGTCACCACGATCGACGTCGGCGGCCAGAAGATCCGGGTCCTGCCGCGGGAGTACCAACTCGACCCAGTCAAGGACATGCCTTTGCATGTCGACTTCCTGCGCGTTAGCAGGGACACCGAGGTCAATGTCCTGGTTCCTGTCCACTTCCTCAACGAAGAGAAGTCGCCCGGCATCAAGCGCGGCGGCGTGCTCAACATCGTTCGCCATGAGGTAGAGTTCCGCTGCCCGGCCAATGCGATCCCGGATTCGATCGAGATCGACCTGACCGGCCGGGAAATCGGCGACTCCATCCACATCTCGGCGGTGAAGCTGCCGGCGGGCGTGCAGCCGGTCATCCAGGACCGCGACTTCACGATTGCCACCATCGCTGGCTCCGCTGCGATGAAGCCGGCGGCCGAGGAAGCCGAGGCGCCGGCCGCAACCGAGGCTGGCGGCGAGGAGTAATCCTCCCGCCCCGGAGGCTGAGCCATGCTGGTCTTTGCAGGCCTCGGCAATCCGGGCGCGAAATATGCCAACAACCGGCATAATGTCGGGTTCATGGCGGCGGATGAGATCCACCGCCGCCATGGCTTCTCCGCCTGGTCCAAAAAGTTCCAGGCGCTCGTTGCCGATGGAACGATCGGCGGCGAAAAGGTCCTCCTCATCAAGCCGCAGACCTTCATGAACCTTTCCGGCCAGGCGATCGGAGAGGCGCTGCGGTTCTACAAGCTCACCCCCTCCGCGCTGACCGTGTTCTACGACGAACTCGACCTTGTCGCCGGCAAGGTACGGGTCAAGAAGGGCGGAGGATCAGGCGGCCACAACGGCATCAAGTCGATCGACGCCCATCTCGGCAAGGATTACCGACGCGCGCGCATCGGGATCGGCCATCCGGGCGTGAAGGAGTTGGTACACGGCCATGTGCTCGGCGACTTCGCCAAGGTCGACAAGGAGTGGCTGGAGCCGCTGCTAGAGGCGATTGCCGTTAATGCCCCCCACCTCGTGAAGGGTGAGGATGACAAGTTTATGAACCGGGTAAGCCTGGCGGTGTCCGGCCCTGCCGGTACGGCCGCGGAGCCCGAAGCGGCTCCCAAGAAGAAACGCGTCAGCCATATACGGCAGGCCCGCCCGCAGCAGCCCGCCGTCAAGGTCCCCGAAAGCGGGCCGATGGCGGCGATGCTGAAGAAGCTGTTTGGGAAGGGCGAATCCTGAGCTTGTGGCGAGATCTCCGGTGCGGATCACTCGCCACGTGAGCCCGGACTTCTACCGCGAGGCCTGATACAGCTTCGCCGCGATCTCGTACATTTCCTCGGGTGCGTAGTCGGGCGTGAAGGCGGAGGGCTCCCCGACCAATTCCTGGATCTTGCCTCCGTCCGGCATGCCTTCGACCACCTCCAGTTCTCCGGGAGGATCGCCGGCCAGCGCCGTCTCGCCATTGCCCCAAATACCCGCGATCTCGGCATAGTCACTGGGGCTGAAGGTATAGAGACGGCGGTGCGCACCTTCGGCCAGGTATTTCTGGGCCTCGGGGATCTTGTCGAGCGGGATGTTGGGCGTGGGCAGCATCTTCTCGATCGACACGCCCGTGACCTTCTTCAGCGCCAGAGCATAGGCGTGCGCGTGGACGGAGCCGCGGACCAGCAGGTATCCGCAGACCTCTCGGCCGGTCGGATCGGTGAGCGTCTCATAGACTCGCAGCTTGTGCAGCCTCGCCCCGCACTCCAGGTGGAAGTTGTGTAGGAGGTCGAAGATGACGTTGCCTGTCGTGGTGACGAAGTCCTTGTTCCAACTGAGCCCGTTGCTGTCGACCGGGACGGCGCCTCCGCCCTGCGAGAAGAAGCCGGCAGCTAGCCGCACATCCTTCATCATTTCGAACGGAGCGTTGGTGACGTCGCCAGGCATCGTATCGTCATGGTCCTCGTCCGGCCCGTTGTTGAGCATGGCCACGCCATTGCTGACCAGCTCGACATGGCCCAACTCTTCCGCGGTGATCGCCGCGACGAGGCTGTAGAAGGGACGCAGCTTGCTCTTCGACCGGAAGTTGAAACTCTGAAACAGATAATTTCCGAGTGTTGACATCTCCCCATACTTGCCGCCCAGCAGTTCCTGAAGCGCGGCGGCGGCGTTTGCATCTTGTTTCGCGGGCGGCGGCAGTTCGATCTGCAGCTTGTCGACGCGCAAGAACATGGCTGACCTCCTGTTTTGACGTGGCCCAACAAACGGAGGAACGGCATGTTCCAAACGCGACCCGTCGTCCTGGATGCCAGCCAAACAGGCCGCAGGCCTTGACGATCGGCGATCCTTTCCCCCATACGCGCGGGCAAAACCTCGTTTCCTAGGACATTGCCATGGGTTTCAAATGCGGCATCGTTGGCTTGCCCAACGTCGGCAAGTCGACGCTGTTCAACGCGCTGACGCGCACCGCCGCGGCACAGGCCGCCAACTATCCGTTCTGCACGATCGAGCCGAATACCGGCGAGGTGGCGGTCCCCGATCCGCGCCTGCAGAAGATCGCTGCGGTGACCAAATCGAAGGAGATCATCCCGACCCGCATCTCCTTCGTCGACATCGCCGGCCTGGTGCGCGGCGCCTCAAAGGGTGAAGGCCTCGGCAACCAGTTCCTCGCCAACATTCGTGAGGTCGACGCCATAGTGCACGTCCTGCGCTGCTTCGAGGATGACGACATCACCCATGTCGAGGGCCGCATCAATCCGGTCGCCGACGCCGAGACGGTCGAGACCGAGCTGATGCTGGCAGACCTGGAAAGCCTCGAGCGCCGCATCGTGCAGTTCCGGAAGCGCGCCCAGGGCAAGGAAAAGGAAGCCTTGGCCGTACTGCCGGTGATGGAGAAGGCGCTCGCGCTGCTGCAGGACGGCAAGCCGGTGCGCCTGATGCTGCAGGGCATCTCGCTGGACGACCTGAAGATCCTGCAGGGCCTAAACCTGCTCACCTCGCACCCCGTCCTCTACGTCTGCAACGTCGCGGAAACGGATGCCGCCACCGGCAACGAGCACACGCTCGCGGTAGAGGCTATGGCTGCGGCACAAGGGGCCGGCGTGGTGGTGATCTCAGCGGCGATCGAGGCCGAGGTCGCACAACTGCCCGACGAGGAGGAACTCGAGTTCCTCGCCTCCATGGGGCTCGAGGAGCCGGGTCTGGATAAGCTGATCCGCGCCGGCTACGCGCTGCTCAACCTCATCACCTATTTCACCGCCGGCCCCAAGGAGACGCGGGCCTGGACGATCGAGAAAGGCACCAAGGCGCCGCAGGCGGCCGGCGTCATCCACACGGATTTCGAGCGCGGCTTCATCAGGGCTCAGACGATCGCCTATGAAGACTATGTCAATCTCGGCGGCGAAGTGGCGGCCAAGGAAGCCGGCAAGGCACGCGACGAAGGCAAGGAATACGTCGTTCAGGACGGCGACGTCATGCTGTTCAAGTTCAACACCTGACGTTCTACGCCGACAGCGAGGCGAAGTCCCACCGCGCTGCGTGTCACGGAAGCTTCACGGCTTCCGTGACCCCAAATCTAATCTCAACCGCCGGGCTGAGGCCGACGAGGTCCAGCCGTCAGGCCGGATGTGCGGTGGTCGGCCGTGCCTTTGTTAGGGCGCCTGCCGCCTTCTCGGAAATGAAGCCGAACACGGCCCCGATCACCATCGAGATGACGATGTTGATCAGCGGATTGTCGACAAGCGAGGCGGACAGCACGGTACCCGTCTTGCCGGCGAGCAGCGTATAGCCGGCGACGCAGGCAAAACCGTACACGGACGATGGTATGCTGCTCAGCGCCGGTGCATTGGCGCCCAGGACCATAGCGATCACCCCGAGCCCGACCAGGATGCCGGCGGCCACCGGAATGCCGAGCGGGCCTGCGAGCGCACCGAGGAGCACGAAGACGATCCAGGCGATGATCGCTCCGTAGACATGGGCAGGAATGTTGGTCTTCAGCGCGGCCTGCCCGCCGCCGGAGTGGAAGAATGCAGCCCAGGCCACGAATGCGGCCCAAATTTGCAGGCCCAGTGCGCCGACTGGACCGACGAACAGCCAGGTGGCGATCCCGCCCAGAACACCGATGCTGATAGCAAGTGCGGTGAGAAGTGGCATTTGTTCCTCCCGATCTTGCACGAAGAGGGTCAATTACCAGACTGTGAGTGTGCGGCTCACATCCGCTTCAGTTTCCCCTCCAACGTCTTCGAAGCTTCTGCCCATATCGGACCTGACGCAAGGGTTACTTTCGGTCGCAACCACCAATCCGCCCCACTCCTCGGGCTGCGCACTCGCCTTTACCCGCGCCGGGCGGGGGATTATGCGGCTCGCGCTTACCGGGCTCCGTGCTACAACCGGTTCCAGAAAGACCGTTCGAACATACCAGCCCCGAGGAAAGCTCAATGATCCGAGCCTTCGCTGCGCAGGGGGATCGCCTGCGCCAGTTGTCCGACCTTGGAAATGGCTTGGCGGGTGCGGTCTGGGTCGACCTGCTCAGCCCCAGCAAGGAAGAGGAGCAGACCGCCGAACGCTGGCTCGGCATGGGCATTCCAACCCGCGAAGAGATGGAGGAGATTGAAACTTCGTCCCGCCTTTATGCCGAGGGAGACGGCTTCGTGATGACGGCCACGATCCCCGCTCAGTCCGATGATGTCGGCAGCAGGATCGGGCCGGTCACCTTTGTCCTCACGAAGAACAGGCTCGCGACCATACGCTACCACGAGCCTCGGGTCTTCGAGACCTTTCCGGCTCGGGCAGAGAACGCCGACCTGAACTGCACCGACGGTACCTCGGTGCTGATCGCCCTCCTGGAAATGATCGTTGACCGGCTGGCCGATCACTTGGAGCAGGCGAGCCGCGACGTCGTCGATCTGTCCCGGCAGATTTTCCATCCGACCGCGAAGAAGGCTTCGAAGCGCGACCAGGATTTCCAGCACATATTAAGGCGGATCGGCCGGTTGGAGCACTTCATCTCCGACGTGCAGGACAGCCTCGTCAGCCTGCAACGCCTCTCCGGGTTCCTGAGCAATATCGCCATGGTCAAGCAGGGCGACAAGGACCAGCGCGGTCGCGTCAAGACCTTGTCGCGCGACGTGCTTTCGCTCGCCGCCCACGCCGAGTCGCTTTCGCAGAAGATCATCTTCCTGCTCGACGCAACGCTCGGCATGATCAACATCCAGCAGAATGCAATCATCAAAATCGTGTCGGTCGCTGCGGTGGTGTTCCTGCCACCGACCCTCGTCGCCTCCGTCTACGGCATGAACTTCCACAACATGCCCGAGTTGGACTGGGTCTTCGGCTATCCGCTTGCAATTGGCGCAATGATCCTCTCGGCGGTCCTCCCCTTCTGGTGGTTCAAGAGCCGCGGATGGCTCTAAGTCTGGCCCCGGCAACCTTCCTCTGCTAGGCGAGACCGGAACAACGAGGACGGGGGCGATGACCGACAAGCGCTGGGCATACGAGGACTTCGAGGAAGGATCGTCGATCGACCTCGGAACCAAACTCGTGACCGCGGAAGAGATCGTCGAGTTCGCCAGCGAGTTCGATGCGCAGCCCATGCATCTCGACGAGCAGGCGGGCAAGGAAAGTATCCTTGGCGGCCTGTCGGCATCTGGCTGGCACACCTGCTGCATCGTCATGCGCATGATCTGCGACGCCTTCCTGCTCGACTCGACTTCGCAGGGCGCACCGGGCGTCGATCATGGCAAGTGGAGGAAACCGGTGCTCGCGGGGGATACGCTGACCGGCCGCACCACGGTCGTAGCCAAGCGCCCCTCTCAGTCCCGGCCGATGATCGGCTTGGTCCTATGCCGGCACGAACTCTTCAACCAACGCGGAGAAACCGTTTTGGAGTTCCAGAACAGCATGATGTTCCTGAGGCGGGAGACGGCATGACCCTCGACGAATGGCTCGAGGTCGGAGTGACAGTCCCGATCGGCTCGCATCATTTCTCGGCGGAGGCCATCAAGGCATTCGCCCAAAAATACGATCCTCAGACATTCCATACGGACGAGCATAAAGCGCAGGAATCCGTTCTCGGCGGTCTCTGCGCCTCTGGCTGGCATACGGCGGCCGCCTGGATGAAGTGCAACATCGCGACTCCGATCAACCGCGACGGGAGACGATGGACCGGGCCTTGCCCCGAGCCCGAAATGGGCCCCTCCCCCGGCTTCACCAACATGAAATGGCTGAAGCCCGTCTATGCCGGCGAGACTGTCTCCTATACGCGCAGGGTCGTCAGCCACCGCACGATGGCCAGCCGGCCCGGCTGGCGGCTCGTATCGCTGCACTCGCAGGGCTTCGACTCGAAGGGCGACAAGGTCATCGAGTTCGACAGCGCCGTACTGGTGAAGGTGGAGTAATCCAACGGTGCGCCCTTAGCGGCGCGGGAATTTTGGGTGCGTCCTTCGAGGCTCGGGCGAGCCTCGAAGGACGCACCTAAACTCCAATGTCCCTCAAAGTTGGGACCTAAAAGCCTTCAATGTCCCTCGAATGCGATCAGCGTGCGCACGTCCACGCCGAGCGCCTCGAGCTTGGCGCGGCCGCCGAGGTCCGGCAGGTCGACGATGAAGCAGGCGGCGACGATGTCGGCCCCCATCTGCGTCAGCAGCCGCACCGCTCCCTCCGCAGTCCCGCCTGTTGCGATCAGGTCGTCGACAAGGATGACCTTCTCGCCCGGCTTGACCGCATCGCGGTGCATCTCCATCTCGTCCAGTCCGTACTCCAGGCTGTAGGCGACGCGTACCGTTTCGTGCGGCAGCTTACCCTTCTTGCGGATCGGCACGAAGCCGGCCGACAGTTGGTGGGCGATGGCGCCGCCGAGGATGAAGCCTCGAGCCTCGATCCCGGCGATCTTGTCGATCTTCGACCCCGCATAGGGATGCACCAGTTCGTCGATCGCCCGCCGGAACGCGCGAGCGTTGCCGAGCAGCGTGGTGATGTCGCGGAACAGGATCCCCGGCTTGGGATAATCTGGAATCGTGCGGATCGAAGAAAGCAGCGTCTCTTCTAGGGAGGACTTCATCGCGGACGACTCCTTGCCCGGCATAATTGCCTTTAGACGCGCGAAAAGAAAAGGGCGCCGCAGCGCCCTTGCCCATATTCGGGTTTGATTTTCCGCTTAGTGGGTGACTTCAGACCAGACCTTGCGCTTGGTGATGTAGACCAAGGCGCCGAAGAGGATCAGGAAGGCGAGCACGCTGAAGCCAGTCTGCTTGCGCGCCGTCATGTGCGGCTCCGCAGCCCACATCAGGAAGGCGGCAACGTCGTGCGAATACTGCTTGACCGTCTCCGGCGAGCCGTCGTCATAGGTCACCTGTCCGTCGCTAAGCGGCGGCGGCATTGCCAACGACTTTCCGGCGATGAAATACGGATTGTAGTGGGTGCCTTCCGGGATCTGCATCCCCTCCGGAGGCTGCTGATCATAGCCGGTCAGCAGGGAATAGAGGTAGTCAGGTCCGCTCTCCGCATACTGCGTGAAGATGTCGAAGATGAAGGTCGGAAAGCCACGCTCGACGCCACGCGCCTTGGCGATCAGCGAAAGATCAGGCGGGGCGGCGCCATTGTTTGCCGCGGCGGCCGCTTCCGTGTTCGGATAGGGCGACGGGAAATAGTCGGACGGGATACCCGGGCGATTGAACATCTCGCCATCGGCGTTCGGGCCGTCCTGAACCTCATATTGAGCCGCGATCGCCTTCACCTGGGCGTCGGAATAGCCAAGCCCTTCCAGCGTCCGGAACGAGACCAGGTTCAGTCCATGGCAGGCGGCACAGACTTCGCGATACACCTTCAGCCCGCGCTGCAGCTGGGCCAGGTCGTACTTGCCGAACGGACCGGCGAAGGACCAGCTTTCGTGGTGCGGCTTGAAGATCGGGAAGTGGGTCGGCTCGGCGGCCGAATGCCCCGCTTCCTCCGCGGCCGATGCACCGAATGCGCAGACCGTGGCGACCGACAGAACGGCCAGGCCCTTGAGAATCCTTTTCATAGCGAAGTCCCTCTAGATTCTCTGGCTTAGACCTTGGCGGCAACCGCCGGATGAGCCTTGTTCTTCGACAGCACTGCCTCGGTGATGGAGTTCGGCAGCCGACGCGGAGTCTCGATCAGGCCGAGAACCGGCATGATGACGATGAAGAAGGCGAAGTAGTAGAGCGTCGCCACCTGCGCCATTGCCACATAGGCGCCCTCGGCCGGTCGCGAGCCCAACCATCCCAGGAAGATGGCATCGGCCACGAAGAGCCAGAAGAACAGCTTGTACCACGGACGGTAGACCGCCGAACGCACGCGCGAGGTGTCGAGCCAGGGCACGAAGAACAACACCGCGATCGAGCCGAACATCGCGAGCACGCCGCCCAGCTTGGAGTCGATCGGCCCGATGTTGAAGGTGATCGCACGCAGGATGGCGTAGAAGGGCAGGAAGTACCATTCGGGCACGATGTGCGCCGGCGTCTTCAGCGGATTCGCCTCGATGTAGTTGTCCGGATGGCCAAGATAGTTCGGCATGTAGAAGATGAAGTAGGCGAACACAGCCAGGAACACGATCATTGCGAACGCGTCCTTGATCGTGGCGTAGGGCGTGAACGCCACGGTATCGGTCTTCGCCTTGACCTCGATGCCCGTCGGATTGGTCTGACCGGTGACGTGCAGCGCCCAGACGTGCAGGACGACGACGCCGGCGATCATGAAGGGCAGCAGATAATGCAGCGCGAAGAAGCGGTTGAGCGTCGGATTGTCGACCGCAAAGCCGCCGAGCAGCAATTGCTGAATCCACTCGCCGACCAGCGGGATCGCGGTGAAGAAGCCGGTGATGACGGTGGCGCCCCAGAAGCTCATCTGGCCCCACGGAAGCACGTAGCCCATGAAGGCCGTCGCCATCATCAGCAGATAGATGATGCAGCCCAGGATCCAGAGCAGTTCGCGCGGAGCCTTGTAGGAACCGTAGTAAAGGCCGCGCATGATGTGGATGTAGACGGCGATGAAGAAGAACGACGCGCCGTTGGCGTGCATATAACGCAGCAGCCAGCCGGAGTTGACGTCACGCATGATCTTCTCAACCGACACGAAGGCCAGCGACGTGTCGGACACGTAATGCATCGCCAGCACGACGCCGGTGAGGATCTGCGCGATCAGCATCAGCGAAAGAATGCCGCCGAAGGTGTAGGCGTAGTTCAGGTTGCGCGGAACCGGGTAGGCGACGAATGAATCGTAGACGAGACGCGGCAAAGGCATGCGCGCGTCGATCCACTTTCCGATCCCGGATTTCGGCGTGTAGGTCGAGTGTCCACCGCTCATGATGTCTTTCCCAGGCCCCTCAGCCGATGCGAATCTTGGTGTCGGAAACGAACTGGAATACCGGAACCGCAAGGTTCTCCGGAGCCGGACCCTTCCGGATGCGTCCGGCCGTATCATAGTGCGAGCCATGGCAGGGGCAGAACCAGCCGCCGAAATCGCCCTGCTGACCGAGCGGCACGCAGCCCAGATGCGTGCAGGAGCCGATCATCACCAGCCAGTTCTCCTTGCCGTCGCCAGCGGAGCGATCCTCGTCCGTTGCCGGGGCGTCGGCAGCCTTGTTCGCATTACGCGCGACCGGATCCTTCAGTTCCGCCATCGGAACCGACTTCGCCGCCTCGATCTCTTCGGGCGTGCGGTTGCGGATGAAGATCGGCTTGCCGCGCCACTTGGCGGTCAGCGACATGCCCGGCTCGAGCGCCGCCACATCGACTTCGACGGTCGCGAGCGCCAAGGTCGAAGCGTCTGGCCGCATCTGGTCGATGAAGGGCCACACCGCGCCGCCGACGCCGACGACGCCCGCCATTCCGGTAGCTATGTAAAGAAAATCGCGACGGGAAGGTTCAATGGTATCTTCTGCGCTCACGGAACGGGCATCCTTTCGCCTAACCCCTCGCCGGAACATGGTCCCCCTGACGCACCGGCCCGTATTCGCGCGGCGGCACGGGCTGGAGAAGTCCTCCGGCAGTCGGGGTGGTTTATGCGTGAAGCCCACGCTTGTCCAGACGGGCCAAGAGAGGACGGCAGATTGTCGCGGGGCTCGATTGCGCGCTGTGGATTGCACGCTTCGCTCAGGACGCGACGCCTACATCGCCGCCACCGTTCTTGACCGTAGTCATTCGCAACACCAAGGACTTCGCCCGCACCGGCGTCAGGCTCTTCAATCCTTGGGACGAGGCATGTCGATCATCACTTCGCGCCGAGCCGCACCAGCACCTCGTTCGGGATACCGTATTCCCGAATCACCTCGTGGTGCCGGCGCAGGCCGCAGAGCTCTCGCTGGATGAAATAGGCGTAGACGCATTCGGCCGCATCCTTGAGCAGTGCGCGGCGCTCCTCCGGCGTCCCCTCGAATGCACGCAGACGTGCAAGCGCCTTCTCGACCTTCTCGCCGGCATGGCCAAGAGAGGCAGCCTTCTCGGCCAGGATCTCGACGTCGAGCGGGTTGGTGACCTGCGACGGCTGCAACTGCTGCGGCGGACGAAGCACCATTGTCACGTCTTCCTTCCTGAACGCATCAGAAGCGATCGTTCCTGCTGTCTTCACAGATCCCACAGGTGCCTCACTCGGCCGCCAGCCGGTCCGGCAGGAAGCCGCCGGACTGCCGCTTCCACAGTTGCGCATAGAGCCCGCCGCGGGCGATCAGTTGCTCGTGTCGACCCTCCTCGACGATCCGCCCGCGATCGAGCACGATCAACCTGTCGAGCGCCGCGATGGTGGAGAGGCGGTGCGCGATCGCGATCACCGTCTTGCCCTCCATCAACTGGTAGAGGTTGTCCTGAATCGCCGCCTCGATCTCCGAATCGAGGGCGGAAGTCGCCTCGTCGAGGATGAGGATCGGCGCGTCCTTCAGCATCATGCGGGCTATGGCGATGCGCTGGCGCTGTCCGCCCGAAAGTTTTACGCCGCGCTCGCCGACATAGGCGTCATAGCCCTTTCGGCCGCGCGGATCGGCGACGCCTCTTATGAATCCGTCAGCGGCAGCGCGCCGCGCCGCGTCTTCGATCTCGGCCTGACCCGCTCCGGCCTTGCCATAGCCGATATTGTCGCGAATTGAGCGATGCATCAGCATCGCTTCCTGGCTGACCACGCCGAACTGTGCCCTGAGCGAGGCCTGGGTGACTGAGCGCACGTCATGGCCATCGATGAGCACCCTACCCTCCTCCACGTCGAAGAGGCGCAGCGCCAGATTCACGATCGTCGTCTTGCCGGCTCCGGACGGTCCGACCAGCGCCACCCGCTCGCCTGGCCGAATGTGCAAGTTCAGGTTCTCGATGATGCCCTCGCCCTTTCCATAGTGGAAGGAGACGTTTTCGAACCGGATGTCCCCCTTCGCCCGAGGCAGCACCGTGGCTGCGGGCGCGTCGCGGATGGCGGGCTCTACCGAGATCGTGCGGGTGGCGTCCTGAACCGTCGCATAGTTTCGGATCAGGCCGTTGATGTTGAACATCATCCAGCCAGACATCTGGTTGAGGCGGAAGACGAGCCCCATGGCGGCGGCAACGGCACCTGTCGAGATCTCGCCTGCCGAAAAGCTCAGCATGCAGAGCGCCGCGATGGCGCTCATCATCATGCCGTTGAGAAGGGCCACCGAGGAGCGCACCGTGGTAACGGCGCGGGTCAGCCGTTTGACGGCGGCCAGGAAACGCTCCAGCCCGTCGCGGATGTAGGCATGCTCACGCCGTCCGCTGTCGAACAGCTTTACCGCCATGATGTTGGTGAAGGCGTCTACCAGGCGGCCGTTGAAGATCGACCGCTCGTCGGCGGTGGCGCGCCCGGCGCGCCGCATTTCGGGCAGCAGGAAATAGACGATCGAGCCGTAGCCGATGAACCAGACGATAACCACCGCGCCCATGCGCGGATCGAGCGCCACCAGGATCGTGATCGACAGCACCACGAAGGTGAGGAACGACCACATGGTCTGCAGCACGTTGACGATGAAGTCGCCCACCGCTTCGCCGCCCTGCATGATCTTGGTGGCGATGCGGCCCGCGAAATCGTTCTGGTAGAAATCGTAGGGCTGCTCGATCACCCGCCGGAAGGACTGCCAGCGAACCATCGAGAAGAAGCCGGGCACCACGATCTGCTGCTCAACGACAGCCGACGCGATCATGACCAGAGTCCGGATCACCAGCAGCAGGACCAGCATGCCCGCCAATTGCGGCCAGTGATCCGAGAACAGTGTGGCCGGATTGGAATGGTCGAGCAGGTCGATCAGCCAGCCGACCGCCCAGTAAAGCGCTGCATCCACACCACCCGAGAGGCCACCGACCAGCAGGAGCAGCAGGAACGGTCCCTTCGCCTGCGAGGCGAAATAGAGAATGAAGCGCCACGCCTCCTTGGGCAGCACCTCGCGGTCGGTGTCATGGAACGCATCGATGCTTCCCTCGACGCGATGCAGCAGCCTCTCACGAAAGCTTTCTTCCGCCATTCTTACTCGCTGGTTGGCCGGTCCGTGCGCCGGGCCACCGGCGCGAACCACGCATATAGGTGCTGCCGGGCGAAAGACACGTATCCGCCCGGACGAGCGCTCGTCCTAGCCCGATCACTCGGCGGCCGCCTTCTCCGCCTCCGGCTCGAGCGTGTCGTCGTTGGGAAGGAAGCCGCCGGACTGTCGCTGCCACAACTGGGCATAAAGGCCGCCCTGGGTGAGCAGTTCCTCGTGCGTGCCTTCCTCGACTACCATGCCCTTGTCCATGACGATCAGGCGATCCATGGCCGCGATGGTGGAGAGGCGGTGGGCGATGGCGATCACCGTCTTGCCTTCCATCAGCCGGTAAAGGTTGTCCTGGATCGCCGCCTCGACCTCGGAGTCGAGCGCCGACGTCGCCTCGTCGAGGATCAGGATCGGCGCGTCCTTCAGCATCACCCGCGCGATCGCGATGCGCTGGCGCTGTCCGCCCGAAAGTTTCACGCCCCGCTCGCCGACATGCGCGTCGAAACCCTTGCGGCCCTGCGCATCGGCGAGACCGGCGATGAAATCGAGCGCCTCGGCCTTTCGGGCCGCCTCGATGAGCATCCCCTCGGTGGCGTCCGGCCGGCCGTAGAGGATGTTCTCACGCACCGAGCGGTGCATGAGCGAGGTGTCCTGCGTCACCATGCCGATCTGTGCCCTGAGCGAGTCCTGGCGGACATGGGCGATGTCCTGATGGTCGATCAGGATGCGTCCGCTTTCCAGGTCGTAAAAGCGCAGCAGCAAGTTGACGAGCGTCGATTTGCCCGCGCCCGAGCGGCCGACGATGCCGACCTTCTCGCCCGGCCGGATGCGGATGGTGAGATCGTCGATTACGCCCTTGCGCTTGCCGTAATGGAAGCCGATGCGGTCGAACAGGATGTCCCCGTCCTTGACGACGATGTTCTTCGCGTCAAGCCGGTCCTCCACAACGCGCGGCAGCGAGATCGAGTTGATGCCGTCGCGCACCGTGCCAATGTTCTCGAACAGCCCCGACACTTCCCACATGATCCACTGCGACATGCCCCAGAGCCGCAGCACGAGGCCGATGGCGACCGCGACCGCTCCGATCGTCACCGCCTCCTCCAGCCATAGCCAGATCGACAGCGTGCCGATCGAAGCCAGCAGCAGCGAATTGATCATGTAGAGCGAGCCGTAGAGTTGGGTGACCAGCCGCATGGTGCGGTAAACGGTATCGATGAAGATCGACATGCTCTCGCGGGCATAAGAAGCCTCCCCCCGGCTGTGCGAGAACAGCTTTACCGTCTGGATGTTGGTATAGCTGTCGACAACGCGTCCGGTCATCATGGAGCGGGCATCGGCCTGCTCCTCCGAGACATTGCCAAGCCGCGGAACGAAGTATGTCAGCAGGCCTAAATAGGCCACGAGCCATACCGCAAGCGGCGTCGCCAGGCGCCAGTCGGACGAGCCAACGATGAACAGCATGCCGGCGAAATAGACGCAGACATAGTTCAGCACGTCGATAAGCTTGATTACGCATTCACGCACCGCGAGCGCAGTCTGCATGAGCTTGGCGGCGATACGCCCGGCGAATTCGTCCTGGTAGAAGCTCATAGACTGCTTAAGCAGGTAGCGATGCACCTGCCAGCGGATGCGCATCGGGTAGTTGCCCATCAGCGTCTGCTGCGAGACCAGGGAGTGCAGCAGCACGGTGGCCGGCAGCCCGACGAGCACGATCGCCGCCATGCCCGCGAGCTTCCAGCCCTCGGTCTGCAGGAATGTCTCGCGGTTCTGCGCCGACAGCCAGTCGACGATCGAGCCCAGGAAACCGAACATCCAGACTTCCGTCAGCGCAATCACCGCCATCAGCAACGCGGCGGCGATAATGTATGGCCACGAGCCCCTGGTGTAATGGAGGCAGAAGGCGATCAGTGTCTTGGGCGGCTCGGTCGGCTCCTCGGGAGGAAACGGATCGAGTCTCTTTTCGAACCAGGCGAACATGTGTGACTTTCCAGAAAACTCTTCGTAGCCCCGCTGCGCGCGATCGCGCTAGGCGCCGATTAACGCCGTCCGGCAACAGCATAGAATTACGGCGGCCGCTTGCCGAGAGCGGCTTTGCCGTCTCCTGACAGATCCCCGTCAGGGTCCGGGACCTTGCCCGCAAGCACGGCATTCGCAATTCGCGCGAACAGGCCCGGCCGACGCTTCACCGGCTCGGCGCACGAAAGGTCGAGGTCCGGCAACTGTCCGCGATGCGGGCGGATCGATCGCGGACCGGCTTCCCGGACCTGGCCGAGCGCTTTGGCCCATCCGATGAAGCGCGCTTCGTCGAGCCGGACGGGGCCATCGGAGTCGCGGATAAGGAGTATATGCGGGCCTTGCCGCCCGCGGCTGAAGCGAGAAAACATCGCCAAAATCCTTCGAGAACCAGGAGTGGTTTCCGGCGGAGATCGCGATCTGCTTTTGGAGTGGTCTAAAGCGTCGAACCGATACCGCCGTCAGGCGCTGCGCCCACGGTTGGGGCGGTGGATGTCTACGGTCATCATGAATTCCATGCTCCGCCTCCCTCGGTTCGAGTTGACAAGGCGCGTCTTATAACTCCATTCGGCGCTGAGAGCCACCCTCGAATTGCCGTAGCGTAAGGTGAGGCGATCAGTGTGGCCGACCTGCAACTCCGGGTTCGCCCTTGTCCTCGATCCGCATCGCGCTCTACCAGCCCGACATCGCCGGCAACACCGGCACGATCCTGCGCATGGCGGCGTGCCTAGACGTCGCCGTAGACATCATCGAGCCTGCGGGCTTCGACCTCTCAGACCGGGCGCTGCGGCGGGCCGGTATGGACTATATCGAGATGGCCGCGCTGACGCGCCACCTCGACTTCGCTTCCTTTGACGATTGGCGGCGAAGCGAGGGACGCAGGCTGGTCCTGTTCTCCACCAAGGCCGCCCTGCCCTACACGGACTTTACGTTTTCGCCCTCGGACATCCTGCTCTTCGGCCGTGAATCTGCGGGTGTACCGGATGTCGTTCACGATGCCGCCGACGCCCGCCTGCTGATCCCGATGCGCGGTGGCGGCCGCAGCCTCAATGTCGCGCTGGCCGCAGCGATGGCGGCGGGAGAGGCGCTGAGGCAAGTGGGATAAGATTCTCTCAATCCGCGGCCGGAAGCCTGCGGATCGTAAACTCGATCACGTCATTGGGGCGCTCGAACCAGCTTTCGATCGAAGTCCAGTAGGCCTGCTTCGGCCAGCGGTCGAACCATTCCTGCGCCTTGAGACGCGCGTCCGGGCGGGGTAGAACGAAGGTCTCACGGATAAAGCCGTCGCCGATCCGCTTCGATCCCTCGGAGCGGGCGCGGTGGAGCTGCTTCTTCAGCCCATCGAGCGGCGGTCTGGTCGGTGCACGCACCGTGCAACCTCATGCTGCTTGACGCTCACGGTCAACAGATTAGGGATCGACGCAAAAAATGCGAGTCCTTTGTCGGGCTCTGCACTGGACGACGAAGGAGTGATCATGAAGCGTCCCGAACTGCCGGCTGGCCTTCCCGCAGACATCGAGGAGCGCAAGGCGAGCGCCCGTAGTTGGTTCGAGGAACTGCGCGACCGCATCTTCGCAGAGTTCGAACGCTTGGAGGACGAGTTCACCGGCCCCCTGTCCGAGCAAGAGCCGGGACGTTTCGAGCGCAAACCTTGGCTGCGGGACAAGGGCGCCGGAGGCGGCGGCGTGATGTCGACCATGCGCGGCCGCGTGTTCGAGAAGGTGGGCGTGCACACCTCGACCGTGCATGGCGAGTTCTCGCCCGAGTTCCGCAAGCAGATCCCGGGCGCGGTGGAAAACCCGCGTTTTTGGGCGAGCGGCGTTTCGCTGATCGCGCACATGCAGAACCCCAATGTGCCGGCCGTGCACATGAACACGCGCATGGTGGTCACTTCGCGCTGGTGGTTCGGCGGCGGGGCAGACCTGACCCCGGTCCTGGACAGGCGCCGGACCCAGGACGATCCCGACACGGTCGCCTTCCACAAGGCCATGCGCGCTCCCTGCGAGGCTCACTCAGGCGTCGCGGACTACGAGAAATTCAAGGCGTGGTGCGACGACTACTTTTTCCTGAAGCACCGCAACGAGCCGCGCGGGATCGGCGGCATCTTCTTCGATTGGGTCCAGCCCTCCCCGGAACAGGGCGGCTGGGATTCGGGCTTCCGCTTCGTCCAGGATGTCGGGCTCGCCTTTCTCGACATCTATCCGCGCCTGGTGCGGGCGAATTTCAATACGCCTTGGACACCGGCCGATCGGGAGGAGCAACTGGTACGGCGCGGCCGCTACGTCGAGTTCAATCTCCTCTACGATCGCGGCACGACGTTCGGGCTGAACACCGGCGGCAATGTAGAGGCCATCCTCTCCAGCATGCCGCCCGAGGTGAAATGGCCCTGATGGCGCGTAGCCCTCTCCGCTTGGCATTCGCATCGTCTACGAAGACCGGCTCGATCACGTCCGCGCGAGACGTGCGTCTTGGCGATACGGATTGATTCAGCGCGTGGACTTTTCTACGAAATCCTCTATGAAGATGGCGTCATCCGGCTACGAGTCGTAAGATGATCGACGCGGGTCCACGCTTTTATCGATCGGACCGCGGATCCTGAAAATTTCCTTAACCTTTGGCTGGGATTCCTTGCCTCATGGCTGATTTGCGCGCTCCCGGCTTCGCCCTGCTGATTCTGGCGTCTCTTTCGATCTCTACCGTGGCTACAGCGGAAGCCTCGCCGCATTGCCGCCCTGATGCAGTTGTTTCGATGGCGACGAGTGGCGAAACCGGCCAGCTTCCTGGGCAGACTCCGTCTGCGGAGGAGCCGTGCGCAACCGCAATGACATCGAAGACGGACGTTTCAAAAACATTGACCGACCAACGCAGATCCAAACTGCCCGAAGCCGCAATGGCGGCAATCCAGCGGGCCAAGCAGTTCAAGGTAACCTACCGGCAGCCGAAGGACCCGTCGGGCGACACGCTCGTCCTGCTGCACGGCTCCGGCGGAGACGAGACCACGCTGTTGCCGCTCGCATCGCGGGCCTCGCCTCACGCGTCGCTGATTGGGGTCGCCGGCCGAGTGACCCAGGAAGGCACGAAACGCTGGTACCAGCGCCTCACGCCGACCTCGTTCGACCAGAAGGACATCCGCGCCGAGGCAGCGGCGTTCGCCGACTTCCTCGAGACCGCGCAAAGGGCAAAGACGCTAGACCTCGATCATACAGTCTTCGTCGGCTACTCGAACGGGGCGAACCTGTTGGCGGCCCTCTGCCTCCTTCATCCCGGCCTCGTGGAGCGAGCGGTGCTGTTGAGGCCGATGCCCGTGCTGGAGGATGTGCCCTCTGCCGACCTCTCCAGGTCGCGTTTCCTCATGGTGATCGGCGAAGAGGACGAGACCTATGCGCCCTTTGGCCCCGGGCTCGAGAAACTGCTGCGGGATCACGGGGCGCGCGTCGACCCCAGGGTGGTCAAGGCGGGCCATCTGCTTGGTGACCAGGACGTGGAAGTGGTCGCCGGCTGGCTGGATCGGGCAAATGCGGTTTCGCAAAACTGACAACAGGCTGAGCTATTAGTCGGAGATTAGGGAGCGCAGAACTCGTTCTTCCCGGCGCCGATAAAACAACTATGTGCTATGCTCCATCCTCGAGGAAACAAACCAGGAAGGAGAAGCCCAATGAAAGAGTTTCAGTGCGGATCGCTTGTTCCGGGTTGTGACTGGCATACCCGCCATCCCGAAGAGGCGGAAGTGATGCGCCGCGCCGTCGAGCACCTGCGGCAGACACACGGCGAAAAGGAAATTCGTGAGACCATGATCGAGGCGATCCGCTCGCGCATCGAGACGGTACGCGACGCCGCCTAGGCGCCCTCGCCCTTCAGGATCTTCGCGGCGCGCTCCAGCAGGGCGTCGCGGCCGAGCACGAAACCCGAATCCACCCACGCGCTCTCGATCTGTCGAAGCAGGGTGCCCATCCCAGGACCATCCGCTGCTCCCAGTGACTTCAGATCGCCCCCCTTGACCGGGAAGGTCGGGCGCTCCCAGGTCTCGGCTACCTTCAGCAGCCGCTGATAGGCGCCCGCTTCCATCAACGCCACGGTGTCGCCAACCGCGCGCCCACGCGCCGAAACCAGCGCCAGCCGAAGCCGGTCCCTGACGGCCTCCGGATCGCTCACGTAGAGCGCCTTCCTCAATGACAGCTCGGTCGTGGTGGCTGCAACCGGCGGCGTCGATGCCCACCGCGTGAGGCGAGCGGCCTCTGCCTTGGAGAAACGCAACCGCTCGGCCATCGCAGCCAGCCTTTCGGCATCGGGAGGCACCATCGCTTCCAGCCGAAGCAAGGGATCCGGCGGCCATCCGAGATCCCGCTCCGCGCCGATAAGCGGCTGGACGGCATCGATCCCCCATTTCTCCGTTTCGGGGAGAATGCGTGTGAGCACGCCGGTCTGGCGCATCCACAAGAGCGCGCGTCCCGGATCAGGTGCGGAGAGAAGCTTCTTCGTCTCGGTCCAGACCCGTTCTGCCGAAAGACCGTCCAATCCCTCCTTGAGACGCGCGCAGGCCCGAAGCCCATCGGCATCGGGGCGACCCGACCCGTACCAAGCGAAGAATCGGAAGAAGCGCAGGATGCGCAGATAGTCCTCGCGGATGCGCCGCTCAGCATCGCCGATGAAGCGGATGGTGCCGGAACGGATGTCCTCGACCCCGCCGACAAGGTCCACTACGGTGCCGTCCGGCTCGGCGTAGAGCCCATTGATGGTGAAATCGCGCCGTTCCGCATCTGCCGGCCAGTCACGGCCGAAAACAACTCTTGCCCGGCGCCCATCAGTTTCGACATCCGCCCGCAGCGTCGTCACTTCGTGAGGGACTCCTGCCACGATCACCGTGATGGTGCCGTGATCGGCCCCGGTCGGCACGGCCTTGAATCCGGCGGCCTCGGCGCGCCGCGTCGTTTCGTCCGGAACCGTGGTCGTCGCTATATCGATGTCGGTGACCGGCACGCCCATGAGGGCGTTGCGCACCGCGCCACCCGCGATCCGCGCCTCTTCACCGCCCTCTCGCAGCACGGCGAGCAGTTTTTGCAGGTGCGGGTCGGGGAGCCAGTCTGCGCGCCCGGCAAGGGAGACGGCATCGCTCACGCGTACAGCCTTTCGTATAGCGTGCGGATGATGCCCGCGGTCACGCCCCAGATCCGGCGGCCCTCAAACGGCATGTCGTAGTAGAACCATTCCTGGTCGCCCCAGAAACGGCTGGCGCGGCCGTGGTTGGCCGGATCCATGAGGAAGGCCAGCGGCACTTCGAAGGCGTCGTCCACCTCGTCGCGGTTGAGCGTCAGCAGGAACCCCGGCCTGACGACCGAGAGCACGGGTACGATGCGATAGCCGCTGCCGGCGACGTAGTCCGGCATGCGCCCGACGATCTCCACATGTTCCGAGCCGAGGCCCACCTCCTCCTCGGCTTCGCGAAGAGCCGCCTGCTCCGGCGATCCGTCTTCGGGATCGATCCGGCCGCCGGGAAATGCGACCTGGCCGGTGTGGCTGCGCAGCGTCTCGGCCCGCTTGGTGAGCAACATCGTGGCGGTGTCTCCGTGATCGACTACGGGGATCAGCACCGCAGCGTCGCGCAATCGATCGTGCTGAATCAGCCGCGCATGGCCGGGATTGAAGCGATGGTCGCCGTCATGCTCCGGGTGAGCGAGGAAGTTCTCCTGGCGCGCGGCCCGGCGCCTGAAATCCTCGACCGTGAAGAGCCTGGCGTCCGGCGCTCGCATGTCAGCCACTCAGGCTCGCCAGGCGTTCGGCCGCCATGATCGGGTAGATCTGTCCGTGCGAGCGCACGGCGAACATGGGCGTTCCGTCGACCTCGATCTCCTCGCCATGTTCGACAAGCTCGTACATGACCGCTCGCGCCACCAGCGCCTCGAGCCGGCCGCGAACCAGCACGTAGGGCTTCAGCCCGCCCGTCTCGGGCTCGTCGACGAAACGCAGCGGACGGTCCGGCCCCACCTCGACCACATCGCCGACATTGGTCCGGAAGGTGATCACCTTGGCCTCGCCCCCGCCCGAGATGTGCATTTCGACGGCTACGAACGGCGCGTCCTGGACGCGGATGCCGACCTTCTCGACCGGTGTAACGAGATAGGTCTTGCCGTCCTCGTCCTTTCGCAACACCGTCGAGAACAGTTGCACCAGCGGCATGCGGCCGATCGGCGTGCCCAGATAGAACCACGTGCCGTCGGCCCTGATCTCCATGTCCAAGTCACCGCAAAAGGGCGGATTCCATTTCTCGACGGGCGGAAGGCCCTTTCCTGAGCGCGCGGCTCGTGAGATGAGAGCCGACAATCCGGCTGCGTCGCCGGCCTGGCTCAACTCTTGCGTCGTTTGGTCTCCAGTGCTTTGCATGGTCACGAAATAGTCACTGTTCTTTCGCTTGTCAGCCGGGTGGGCTGATTTAAGTTCGCTGTGTTTGAAGTCTAATGTGCGGGCCGGATTTGTGATCCCCTCCATCGCCTCATGGGTCCGCTTCTATGAGAGGACCGAGGCTGAATGAGCGCCATCATCAAGGATCTAGGCCTCAGCGAACGGGAAATGGTCGCCGAAGCCGAGAAGGCGCTGAGCGACATCTCTCGGATTCGAGAGGGCGTTGGTCGCGTCATATTCGGCCAGGAGAGTGTTGTCGAGCGCACGCTGGTGGCGCTTCTGGCGGGCGGCCACGCGCTGCTGGTCGGCGTGCCCGGCCTCGCCAAGACCAAGCTGGTGGATACGCTCGGCACGGTGCTCGGCCTCGATGACCGCCGCATCCAGTTCACGCCCGACCTGATGCCGTCGGACATCCTGGGCTCCGAGGTGATGGAGCAGGACGAGCACGGCCGTCGTTCCTTTCGTTTCATTCCAGGACCGATCTTCGCCCAGTTGCTGATGGCCGACGAGATCAACCGCGCCAGCCCGCGCACGCAGTCGGCGCTGCTGCAGTCCATGCAGGAGTACCACGTCACCGTTGCGGGCGTGCGCCACGACCTCCCCTCGCCTTTCCACGTGCTCGCAACGCAGAATCCGCTGGAGCAGGAAGGCACCTATCCCCTACCTGAAGCGCAACTCGACCGCTTCCTGATGCAGATCGATATCCTCTATCCGGAGCTCGAGGCCGAACGCCGCATCCTGCTGGAGACCACCGGCGTGGAGGAAGCGAGCGCCGTTAACGTGCTGAACCCCGAACGGTTGAAGGAGATCCAGCACTTGATCCGCCGCATGCCGGTCCCCGAAAGCGTCGTCGAGGCGATCCTGAACCTCGTTCGCTCGGCCCGTCCTGGCCAGGGAGTCGCCGAGACCGACAAACACGTCGCCTGGGGTCCCGGTCCGCGCGCCAGCCAGGCGCTGACGCTCTGCGCCCGCGCTCGCGCCCTCTACGAGGGCCGGCTCGCCCCTTCCGTCGACGACGTCAAGGCGCTCGCCGAGCCGGTGATGCAGCACCGCATGGCGCTCACCTTCGCGGCGCGCGCCGAGGGCATGAGCGTCCGCGACGTCATAGCGCGCCTGGTGAAAGTCATCTGATGGCGCGTGTCGGCGAGGCTTCGGCACCGGTCGGCGCACGCGACGCCCTTGCCCGCGCCCGTGAGCGCGCGGCACTCGTGCCGGACTTGCTGATCGAGGCCCGCCGGGTCGTGAACACGGTGATCAGCGGCTGGCATGGCCGGCGCAAGCGTGGGATCGGCGAGAATTTCTGGCAGTTCCGTCCCTATGTCGAGGGAGAGTCCTTGTCCCGCATCGACTGGCGCCGCTCCGCGCGCGACGATCATACCTATGTCCGCGATCAGGAGTGGGAAGCGGCGCATACGGTGTGGCTGTGGTCCGACCCGTCCCCGTCGATGCTCTACAAATCTTCGGCCGCGCTTGTTTCCAAGGAATGGCGGGCGCTGGTCCTCGTCCTTGCGATCGCGGAGCTTCTGTCGCGCAGCGGCGAGCGGATCGCCTGGCCCGGCCTCACCGATCCGATCACGGCGAGGAATGGGGCGGAGAGGATAGGCGCACTGCTGAGCCATGCCCCGGTCATGTCCGGGCGCCCTGACCTGTCGCAGGTCCGGCGCTTTTCCGATGTCGTGATCGCCAGCGATTTCCTCGATCCGGTGGACGAGATCCGCGGCTGGCTCGACACGCTGGCCCGCCGCAGCGTGCGGGCGCACCTCATTGAGATCGCCGATCCCGCGGAGGAGAGTTTCCCCTATTCCGGCCGCACCGAATTCACCGACCCAGAGTCCGGCGACAAGTTGATCGCCGGACGTGCCGAACTTTTGGGCGAGGACTACCGCCGTATCTACACGGCCCGCCGTGAGGAACTTGGCGCCTGGTGCCGGCGTCTCGGCTGGAGCTACACCGTCAATCACACCGACCGTCCCGCTTCGGAGGCGCTCGTCAGCGTTCATCTGGCGATGTCGGCCGACGCCGGCTACGCAGCGGGAGTGCGGGGATGAGTTGGCTGCCGCTCTCCTTCGGTTTTCCGGCGATCCTGTGGGGGCTGCTTGCGCTGCCGGTCATCTGGTGGCTGCTGCGGCTCACCCCGCCCAGGCCGCAGACCGAGGTGTTCCCACCGCTGCGCATTCTCGCCCAGGTGCTGCGGCGGGAGGAGACGCCGCACCAGAGCCCATGGTGGCTGACGCTGCTGAGGCTGCTGATGGCCGCCCTGGTGATCCTCGCGCTGGCCGAGCCGATCTTCAATCCGCGCGAGCGTGTCGAGACCGGCGGCCAGGGCATAGCGATCGTCATGGACAATGGCTGGGCCAGCGCCCCGGATTGGGACCGCCGTGTCGCCACCGCGGAACGGCTGATCGCCGATGCGGCTGCGACCGGAGGGCCGGTGCTGCTGGCCTTCACGGCGGAGAAGCCGAATGCCGAGATCGGGCCGTTCGACGCCGAGGGTGCGCGCAATCGTCTGCGGGCTGCCAAGCCGCGGCCGATCCCGACCGACCGTCCGGCCGTCTACGCGCGCGTCGCGGAGGCGATGCGCGCCCTGCCCGGCGCGAGCGTCGCGGTGCTGGCCGACGGGCTTGCCGCGCCTTCCGACGAAGCTGCATTCACGAGACTGTTCTCCGGCGTGAGCGCGCCGGTGGTCTGGGCTGTTCCCGACCGCCTGTCGATGCTTGGCCTCACCGCCACCGAAAACGGCGTTGACGGGTTTAGGTTGACGGCGATCCGTCCGGCGGGGGACATCGCTCCCCGCCAGGTGACCGCGGGCGCCTTCGACGATCGCGGCCGCCGCATCGCCGATGCGACTTTGAGCTTCGCCGCCGGCGAAACAACCGCTACCGGAACGATGCAGGTGCCGTTCGAGCTTCGTAACGACTTTTCCGCGGTCGCAATCGACGGCGAGAACCAGGCCGCGGCCGTGCGCGTGCTGGACGAGAGCGCCAAGCGCCGCCGTGTCGGGCTGATCTCGCAGTCTGAGGCCGATCAGGCACAGCCACTGCTTTCGCCGCTCTACTACATACGCCACGCGCTCGAGCCCTTCGCCGATCTCGTGGAGACCAGCAATCCCGACCTGGCGGTGTCCATCCCGGACCTGATCGCGCAGAAACCGGCCATGATCGTCATGGCGGACGTCGGGACCATTCCGCATGCCGCCCACGCACAGCTTCTCGACTGGGTGAAGAAGGGCGGCACCCTGGTGCGCTTCGCCGGGTCGCGGCTGGCGGCGGCGGAACCCGATCCGGACCTTCTGCCGGTGCGGCTGCGCACGGGTGAGCGGGCTCTCGGCGGCACTCTGTCCTGGACCGAGCCACAGCCCGTCGCCGAATTCCCGCCGAACGGTCCGTTCAGCGACCTGACCCCGCCGAACGAAGTGACGGTAACCCGGCAGGTGCTCGCCGAGCCGTCGGCCGACATCCTGGAGCGGACCTGGGCCAGCCTCGCCGACGGCACGCCGCTGGTCACCGGCGACAAGCGCGAGAACGGCACGGTCGCGCTCTTCCACACAACGCCGCAGGCGACATGGTCGAACCTGCCTATTTCGGGTACATTCGTGGAGATGCTGCGCCGGCTGGTCCAACTGTCCCGCAATCAGGGCACAATCGCCCCGAATGCCGAAGGACGCGCGGCGACGTTGGCGCCCTACCGCATGATCGCCGCCAACGGCGCGCTCGTTCCGCCCACGCCAGATGCCCGCCCGCTGGAGATCCGCGGTACCCGAGCGCCTGTCACCATCGAGAACCCGCCCGGCCTCTATGGCACCGAGGACGGCGTCTATGCCCACAACCTGCTCGCGGCGGACAGCACTTTTGCGCCTTTGTCGAGGCCGCAAATCGCATCGCAGGTCAAGGAACTGCATTACGCCCTGGACGAGTCCAGGGATCTGAAGGCGCCCCTACTCGCGGCAGCACTGGCGCTTATGGTGCTCGACACACTGGCCGTCTTCTGGATGGGCGGCGCGTTTTCGCGTCGGCGGTGGATCTCTCCGAGGTCTGGCGGGACAGTCGCAGCAGTGCTCCTGTCGATCGGTCTGCTCGCCCACTTCGCAGAGCCGGCGCTCGCCCAGAATGTCTCGAGCGACGCCAAGCCAGGCGACGTAGAAGCGATCCAGGCTGTCTCGGTCACCCACCTTGCCTATGTGATCACCGGCGAGAGCAGCGTGGATTCGGTCAGCAAGGCCGGGCTCACCGGCCTCGCTCGCTACATCACCGAAAAGACCGCGCTCGAGCCTGGCCAGCCCGTCGGCGTGGACATCGCCAAGGACGAACTCGCCTTCTATCCGCTGATCTATTGGCCGATCGATCCCGCAGCGCCCATGCCGTCGGAAGACGCGATAGCCCGGATCGACGCCTACATGCGCAATGGCGGGACGGTTCTGTTCGACACCCGTGACCAGTATGCCAGCGGCATCGACAATGGCGCCGCCAGCCCGGCCACGCAGCGGCTTCGAGACATCCTCGGCAACCTCAACGTGCCGCCGCTCGAGCCGGTGCCCGAGGATCACGTGCTGACGAAGGCCTTCTACATCATGCCCGAGTTTCCCGGCCGCTACAGCGGCGGGCCCCTCTGGGTGGAGGCGTCGCTGGACGCCAGCAACACCGACAAGCGTCCCGTTCGCACCGGCGACGGCGTGAGCCCGATCATGATCACCTCGAACGACTTCGCCGGAGCCTGGGCGATCGACGACGGCGGCAACTTCATGCTCCCCACCGTACCGTCCGATCCGATGCAGCGGATCTACGCGCTGCGCGCCGGCATCAACATCGTCATGTACATGCTTACCGGCAACTACAAGTCCGACCAGGTGCATGTGCCGATCCTCCTGGAGCGGTTGGGGCAGTGAGTCGGATCGGATATTTTCCCGGGGGCAATCAATCGCGAACTGACCAGGTGCCCACCCCATGAACTGGTCCATCGCCTTCGAGCCCCTGCTGCCATGGATGTGGCTCGCCATCATCCTGTTCCCGATCGCGCTGCTTGCGCTGGCCGGGCTGTGGCTGCGCCAGCGCGGATCGCTGCTCAGGCTGGCCGCGCTTGCGGCGCTCGCGGCCGCAATCATCAACCCCGTGTTCCTGGACGAGGAGCGCGATCCGCTGAAGAGTGTCGTCGCCCTAGTCGTCGACCGCAGCCAGAGCCAGGAGATCGGCGACAGGACGAGCCAGACTGACCAGGCGCTGGCGGGAATGCAGGAGCGGCTTGCCCGCTTCAAGCAGTTCGAGGTGCGGGTGGTCGAGGCCGGAAAGGCCAACTCGGCAGACGATCGCACCGAAACGCGCCTTTTCGGCGCGCTCGAAGGTGCCTTCCGCGACGTGCCTCCCTCGCGAATGGGCGGAGCGCTGATGATCACGGACGGCCAGGTCCACGACATACCCAAGGACGCGTCGGGCATCGGCGCGCCGGTCCACGCGCTTATCACCGGCCATGAAGGCGAGATGGACCGCCGGATCCGCTTTGAGAACGCGCCGCGTTTCGGCATCGTCGGCAAGCCGGTCGACATGACCTACAGGGTGCTCGCTACCGGCGGCGAGACAGGAATGGTGGACGTTCATGTCTCGATCAACGGCCATCCTCTGTCGGTGGAGCGAGCAGAGATCGGCCGCGAAATGCGGCTGTCGATCGACATCCCCAATGCGGGGCGCAACATCGTTGAGCTGGCCATCGCCCCGGTTGAAGGCGAACTGACTGACATTAATAATCGGGCCGTCGCACTGGTCGACGGCATACGCGAGAACCTGCGAGTACTGCTGGTGTCAGGCGAGCCGCATGCCGGCGAGCGGACCTGGCGCAACCTGCTCAAGTCCGACGCCTCGGTCGACCTCGTCCATTTCACCATCCTGCGCCCACCGGAGAAGCAGGACGGCACGCCGATCAATGAGCTCTCGCTGATCGCCTTCCCAACGCGCGAGTTGTTCGTGGAGAAGATCCACGAGTTCGATCTCATCATCTTCGATCGCTACCAGCACCGCGACGTGCTGCCGATCCTCTACTACGACTACATCGCCGAATATGTGGAACAGGGCGGCGCGCTGCTGATCGCGGCGGGACCGGAATATGCCGGCGAGGCCTCGATCGCGCGCACGCCCTTGATGTCAGCCCTCCCGGGCCTGCCGAACGGCCAAGTGCTGGAGCAGGCCTTCTACCCGCGCCTGACCGAGACCGGAAAGCGCCACCCGGTGACCCGCGGCCTTGAGGGCTCGGCCTTCGAACCGCCGCACTGGAGCCGCTGGTTCCGCCTGATCGGTGTCGATCAGCCCGACGGCATGGCGGTCATGAAGGGTCCCGACGACCGACCCCTGCTCCTGCTCAACCGCAAGGGTGAGGGACGGGTCGGCATGTTCCTCTCCGACCAGGGCTGGCTGTGGGCACGCGGCTTCGAGGGCGGCGGGCCGCATGTGGCGCTCTACCGCCGCATCGCCCACTGGTTGATGAAAGAGCCGGAACTCGAGGAGGAGCGCCTGACCGCCGACGGGCGAGGCATGATCCTCGACATTCGCCGCCAGAGCATGAGCGACGATCCCGGCCCGGCCACCGTCACCACGCCCTCGGGCAAGACCGTCACGGTTCCGCTCACGCCTGCCGATCCCGGACTCTTCCTTGGCAGCGTCGAGACGCGGGAGATCGGGCTCTATCAGGTCAACAATGGCGATCTGTCGGCACTGGCCCATATCGGCCCGGTCAACGCGCCCGAGTTCGCGGACGTCGTGTCCACCGAGAATGTCCTGCAGCCGGCGGCGGACGCGACGGGCGGCAGCGTACGTCGCCTCGAAGGCATGACCGGTGTCTCGCTGCCGTCCATCGTGCCGGTGCGCGGCCAGGCAGACGCCTCGGGGCGCGACTGGATCGGTCTGCGCACCACCAACGACAGCGTCCTGAAGTCTGTCTCGCGCGTGCCGCTGTTCGGCGGATTCTTCGGCCTCGCGCTGCTGCTGCTCGCACTCGGCAGCATGTGGTATCGCGAGGGGAGATAGGCCCATGATGGACTGGAGCGCGGTCGAAGAGCAGACGCCGATCCCCGGCTTCCACGGCAAGGTGCTGCATACCGATTCCATGAGCTTCGTTCTCTGGCGGATCGATGCGGGCGCCTCGCTGCCCGAGCACCGTCATGTCCACGAGCAGGTCATCCACATGCTGGACGGGACCTTCGAAGCGACGGTGGACGGCCGCACGGAGACGCTCCACGCCGGAATGGTCTCCGCGATCCCGTCCAACGCGCTGCACTCGGGGCGGGCGCTGACCGACTGCCGCATACTCGACGCCTTCTCGCCCGTGCGCGAGGACTACCGCCACGGCCTGACATCCGGGGTGATCAGCGGCGTTTCGAAGGGCTGAGTCTACTCTTCCGGCTCAGTGGTGAACCGCAGCGGATAGCCCTTGGCCTTGCCGGCGTCGGTCGCCCGCGTCGCCTTGGTCTCCGCGACATCCTTCGGGAATACCGCGACCACGCACACGCCCTTTCGATGGGCGGTGATCATCACACGGTAAGCCTGATCCTCGGACAGCCGGAACTCAGCCTTCAGCACCCGCACAACGAATTCGCGCGGGGTGAAGTCGTCGTTGAGCAGGATGACCTTGTGCAGCTTCGGACGCTCGACCTGGGGCCGGGTATCGGTCCTCGGCTTGACGATGGTTTCAGGCATCGTGGCGCCTATCATGGGCAAGGATATTGCCACTGACACCGGCCAGGGTCCACCTCACCCGGTTCTGGGCGATGCTACACGACGCTTCCCCTCATTCGGCCGGTTCCCCGCCACGGCTTCAGACCGCTGGAACCTGATGCGCCCGTGCCAGTTCCGCTTGGGCACTTCCCGAGACCCGAGGAGACTTTCATGGCCAGCGATACTGACCCCGAACGCGTCTGGAACCTGATGGAGAAGATCGGCTTCTGCATGCTCGCCACCCGCGACGGCGAGGACATCCGGGCGCGGCCAATGGCGGCCCATGTCGAACCGGCGGAGAATGCCGTCTATTTCTTGACGGACGTGAAGGATCACAAGGACGACGAGATCAACGCGGAGTCGCACGTGTGCCTCGCCTTCGCCGACGCGGGCGACCAGAAGTATGTCTCGGTGACCGGCGTGGCGACTGTGCGGAACGACCGCGCCAAGATCCGCGATCTGTTCTCGGCTCCCGCAAAAGCCTGGTGGGACAGTTCCGAGGATCCGTCCATCCGCCTCCTCAAGGTCGTGCCCAAGGACGCGCAGTACTGGGACAGCCCCGGCACGGTCGTTTCCTATGTGAAGATGCTCGCGGCAGCCATCGGCGACTCACGTCCGGACATGGGCGACAACGCAAAGGTCCGTATGTAGGGTAGCATCGCCGGCGCTGCCCGGCGGAACGGCCCCTGGCGCCGGGGCCGCTTCTGCATCAGCGCGACGCGAAAGCGGCGACCGCGCTGGCGGTGTCCTCCTGATTTGTCCTCAAGGTCAGGGGCTTGCGCGGCTTGAAGTCGTGGTCGCCATCATCGAGCCAATGCACCGTGATCGAGGCCGGCAGGCCGTAGCCTGCCACCTCCTCTTGCGTGCCGAAGGGGTCGCGCGTTCCCTGACACATCAGGGTCGGGACGGACAGTTCCTTGAGATGGCCGGTGCGGAGCTTCTCCGGCTGACCAGGCGGATGGAACGGATAGCCGAGGCAGACGAGGCCGGCGATCCGCTCTTCCGCGAAGAGCCGGCCGGCGACCATGCTTGCTACGCGCCCGCCCAGCGACTTGCCGCCAATGAACAGCTTGCCCCTTACCTCGCCTTGGTTCGAAAGCGCCTCAACGGCTGCGAGATACTCGCCGGTGATGCTTTCGGCCCGGGGCGGCGGCTTCCGCTGGCCCTGGCGGCGGGCTGCCATGTAGCCGAATTCGAAACGCGCAACGCGGATTCCTTGGGCGGCAAAAAGCGCCGCCATGTCGTTCATCCAGCCAGAATCCATCGGTGCGCCCGCGCCATGGGCGAGAAGGAGGGTGCATTGCACGCCCTCCGGCCCATCCATGAGGAACGAAGGCATCGGACCGGATCAGCGCCTCAGCACGGCGCTCAAGACGTCGCGGATGCCGATGGCGCCGACAAAGCGCGACTGGTCATCAAGCAGCGCGACCGGCGCCGTCTGTGAGCGATGTATGGCAAGCATGACTGTCTTCAGCGGCGTGCCGGGGTTCGCCCAGAATACCTGTGCCGCCTCCTCGGATTGGCGTTCCACATCGGCGCAGGACACCCACACCGCCGGCTTGCCGTTCCGCTCTGCCGCGGCAACCAACCCGTCACTATCGATCTTGAAGCGAGTGGTGCGGCGTCGGTCGAGCCAGGTCCAGCCGCCCTCCTCCGTCTCTAGATCGCGGCGGTCGCGCATGATGTTCCAGGCGGTCAGCACCGACAGCGGGTTCACATTGGCGATGAAGTCGCGGACATAGGAGTTGGCAGGATTGAGCACGATGTCCTCCGGCGCGCCGGATTGCACGATGCGCCCGCCCTCCATGATGGTGATCGCGTTGCCGATCTTCAGCGCTTCTTCCAGGTCATGGCTGACGAAGATAATCGTCTTCTTGAGCCTCTTCTGAAGCTGGAGAAGCTCGTCCTGGAGCTTGGTGCGGATCAGCGGATCGAGGGCCGAGAAGGGTTCGTCCATCAACAGGATCGGCGCCTCGGTCGCGAACGCTCGGGCAAGCCCGACGCGCTGCTGCATCCCCCCGGACAACTCGTGCGCGTATTTCTTGGCCCACTGGTCGAGATGAACGAGTTCCAGTTGTTTCTTGACACGGGCCTGCCGTTCCCTTTCAGGAACACCGGCAAGCTCCAGACCGAAGCCGACATTCTCCTCCACGGTGCGCCAAGGGAGGAGGCCGAACTGCTGGAAAACCATCGCCACCTGATGCTGCCGAAGGCGCCGCAGCGTGGCATCGTCGCAGGTCACGACGTCGACCTGCCGGCCGTCTTCCTTCACCAGAACCTGGCCGCGTGAAACGACGTTGAGACGGTTGACCGCCCTCAGCAGGGTCGACTTGCCGGATCCGGACAGGCCCATCAGAACCGATATCTCGCCTTCCTTGATGGTGAGGTTGGCCCCGGCGCAGCCGAGCACGTTCCCAGTCTTCGCCAGGATCTCCTCGCGGGTAGCGCCCTGATCGATCATCTCGAGCGCCCGGGCCGGGTTCTCGCCGAAGACGATGTCGACGTTGCGGAATTCGACGGCGGGGATCATTTCTTCTCTCCCACGCCCATGCGGGTCATGCGGTCGAGCATGATCGCAAGGATCACGATGGCGAAGCCGGCTTCGAGCCCGAGTGGTATGTTGACCGTGTTGAGCGCCCGCACAACCGGCTTGCCCAAGCCATTGGCGCCAATGAGCGCCGCGATCACCACCATGGAGAGGCAAAGCATGATGCATTGTGTCAGCCCCGCCATGATGGTGGGCAGAGCCGCAGGCAATTCGACTTTCCAGAGCAGTTGCCGCTTGGTGGCGCCGAACGCGGCGCCCGCCTCCAGCATGGGCTTCGGCACCGAAGTGATGCCGAGATGGGTCAGGCGGATCGGCGCCGGCGCGGCGAAGATGACGGTGACGATGAGACCCGGCGCGACGCCAAGGCCGAACAGGATCAGCACGGGGATCAGGTAGACGAAAGTCGGCATGGTCTGCATCAAATCCAGCACCGGCTGGACCACGCGCCACGTGCGCTCGTTATGCGCGGTCCAGATGCCGAGCGGAATGCCAATCGCCATGGAGGCCGCGGCCGAGGCGACCACCAGCACGAGGGTCTCGACCGTCTCCTTCCAGAGGTTCTGGTTGATGATGAAGAGAAGGCCGATCAGCACCGCCAGCGCGAGCTTCCACGACCGCTGCAGATACCAGGCGAGCGCGGCGAGCAGCGCGGCGAGCAAGACCGGCGGGGCGACGAGCAGAAAACTGATCAGGCTGTTGAGGACGTAGGTTACACTCTCGGCGATTGAATCGAAGAACCACTCAAAATTGGTGGTTAGGAAATCGAAGAAGACCTTGCCCCAGCGCCCAATCGGCACCTTGAAGCTGGCTATCCATCCTGAGATCGGATCCACACTACCCCCTCAGCCGTTTCTTGTGGCGGCCTGAGCCGCGCGATTGCCCGGTGCCGACTAGGCGAGGGTTGCCAGGGTTGCAAGCCATCGCTCCAGTCTTTCCGGGAAGGAAGGCCGGTGGGCGCAATCGCGCCCGCCGGATCGTCGGTCTCGATCAGCCGCCGAGCGCGGTCTTCACCGCTGCCAAGCCATCGTCGCCGTCGAAAGTCGTGACGCCTTCGAGCCACGGCGCGACCGTATCGGGATTGGCCTGCAGCCACTCCTTGGCGGCGGCTTTCGGATCCTTGCCGTCGTTCAGGATACCGCCCATCATCTCGTTCTCCATCTTCAGCGTGAAGACAAGGTTGGAAAGGAACTTTCCGACGTTCGGGCACTCCGACGGATAGCCGGTGCGGACGTTGGTGTGCACCGTGGCGCCACCGAAATTCGGCCCGAACACCTCGTCACCGCCCGAGAGATAGGCCATGTCGATGTTTGCGTTCATCGGATGCGGCTCCCAACCGAGGAAGACGACGTCTTCCTTGTTGGACGCCGCCTTCTGGACCGCCGAGAGCATGCCGGCCTCGGAGCTCTCGACCAGTTCGAAGCCGCCGAGTTCGAACTTGTTGTCGGAGATCATATCAAGGATCAGGCGGTTTCCGTCATTGCCCGCCTCTATCCCGTAAATTTTTCCGCCCAGCTTGTCCTTGAACTTGGCGATGTCGGAAAAATCCTTCAGGCCGCCTTCATAGGTATGTTTCGGCACGGCGAGCGTGTACTTCGCACCTTCCAGATTGGTCTTGATCGACTCGACCGACTTGTTCTCCAGGTAAGGCTTGATGTCGGCTTCCTGGGTCGGCATCCAGTTGCCGAGGAAGACGTCGATGTCCTTGGACGCGAGTGAGGTGTAGGTGACCGGCACCGAGAGCACCTGGACGTCCGGTGTGTAGCCCAGAGCCTCGAGAATCACCGAAGCGGTCGCCGTTGTAGCCGTGACATCTGTCCAGCCCACATCGGCGAACTTCACGGCTTTGCAGCTTTCGGGATCGGCGGCAAAGGCCGGCCCTGCTGCGAGCAGGGCTGCAAATCCTGCCGACAGCGCAATGTTCTTTATAGGTGTCATTCTTGGTGCTCTCTCCAACACGATCATCGCGCAATAGGGAAGTTCCCGCGCGGGCAGGCCGCCAGCCAAACACCAATTTTAAATGGATTCAAGCGGCGATGAACGCCAAAGGTGTGTCAAAAGGCACCTTTGCGCGCTCGTTCCTCTCCAAGGCTGCGTCTTCATTCGTTGGAACCACTGCGCAGCTTGGCTGCATCTGGTCCGACACGCTCGAGTTGGCCGATCGCTAGCAGTTGACACTCTGCGCATAGGCACCCGCGAATCCGGCATCCAGGCGTCGGATTGGACCGACGCCTGACGGCTAGATCCGTCCGCGCCTTCGAACACCGCCTTCTCCAAGACCCTTCGCAACTGGAAACGGCAAGAGCTTCCCTTGCCTATGTTGTGGAGCGGCTAAAGACGACATATCTGAGGACGGGGCGGCGCTGCCCAGCCGCTTTACGGGTTGTACGATTGACGACACCCGGCGGCATCGCACGAGGGGAATGACTTCGCCATGCTCGACCCGATCGTGAGCTTCTTCACCCGGTTGTTTCAGATGATCGGCCGAGGCATCGGGGTCCTGGTGAGCGTCATCCTGTGGCCGTTCATGTGGTTGGGGCGCTGGTATGGCGAGCGGGGCTGGATCCTGAAAGGGATCGTTGGACTGATCCTTGCCGTGCTTGTTGGGACCTACGGCTATTTCTTCTACGTCACACAGGTCTGGACCAATTTCGACCCCGACTATCCGAGCCAAATACCGGCAGGCAGCGCGCCACCCCAGGCAGCGAACGTAGTGGCGGGCGATCCGATCTCAACGGGAGCGTCCAATGGCGCCGCGGCCGGCACCAACGCGCAGGCCGATCCCAACGCGCAGACCTGCAAGCGCTCCGAGATCGCCGCCGTTTCGGCCTATCTCGTCGACTTCAACGTCAACCAGAATGCCTGGATCTCCTCAATGCTGGTGTCGAAGCTTGGTTTCTTCGGCATTCCCTGGCGCAATACGCCCTTCTTCGACAACAAGGCTGCATTCCAGCTCGGCATCAATCAGGTGATGCGCCGCACGACCACCGAACTTGTCGACACCCTGGGCCGAACCCGCGGCACCTCGCGGATCGACCAGAACCTGCAGGACGCACGCACGGCGCTCGCCTGGAACGAGGACGCCTGGTACATCGGCCTGCGCGGCCCAACGCGCCCGACGCCCAGCGTCTATCGGGAAGCGATCACAAAACTTCGGGCATTCAACGACAGCCTGGAAAGATGTCAGGCCACGTTCGACGCGCGAGCCGACAATCTGCAACTCTTCCTGGATCGCATAGCAGGCGACATCGGCTCGACCTCCGACATTCTGCGCGGCCAGATCGAGGCCTCCGACGCCGGCTGGTTCGACCCGCGCGCCGACGACCGGTTCTGGTTCACCTACGGCCAGCTCTATGCCTACTACGGCATCTTGCATGCCACCCAGGATGATTTTTCTGCCATCATCCGCGAGCGCAATCTGACTGCCCTGTGGGACACCTTGCAGCAGCAGATGCGGGGCGCGCTCAACATGCAGCCCTGGATTATCTCCAACGGCAACGAATCCAGCTTCATCTTCCCCTCGCATTTGGCGACGATGGGCTTCAACCTGCTGCGCGCTCGCTCCCAGATCGTGGAGATCCGACAGGTGCTGGATCGGTGATGGCGATCGCAGCGGGGCACCTCTGTCGCAATCGGTGCATCGCGCGCCTATTTTGAGACTGCGGCGTTTGCGCGCTAAGGGTTTTATCCCGACCGGAAATTCCCGACATCACTGCCGTTCGGCAATGAGGGCTCGCTCCGACACGTATTCTTCACATGAAACTATTTTGCATGTGGTTGACGCTTTCGGGACCCGGGCGCTAGGATCGGCCGACCCTAGGGGGAATGTCTGGATTAGGGGGCGGTCGGTGCGCCGTCTGCCTTGAGCACCTGTTGTCTGAAGGGAAACGCCGTATGGCCGAGTTCAAAACTGACATCGAGATCGCCCGCGCGGCGAAGAAGAAACCGATCCAGGAGGTCGGCGCCAAGATCGGCATTCCGTCGGAGCATCTCCTGCCCTATGGGCACGACAAGGCGAAGATCGCGGCCGAGTTCATCAAGTCGAAGCAGGGCGAGAAGGACGGCAAGCTCATCCTCGTCACCGCCATCAACCCGACCCCGGCCGGCGAGGGCAAGACGACCACCACCGTCGGCCTCGGCGACGGCCTGAACCGGATCGGCAAGAAGGCGATCACCTGCATCCGCGAAGCCTCCCTGGGTCCGAACTTCGGCGTGAAGGGCGGTGCGGCCGGCGGCGGCTATGCCCAGGTCGTTCCGATGGAGGACATGAACCTCCACTTCACGGGCGACTTCCACGCCATCACCACCGCGCACAACCTTCTGTCGGCGCTGATCGACAACCACATCTACTGGGGCAACGAGCAGGGCATCGACATCCGTCGCGTTGCCTGGCGCCGCGTCATGGACATGAACGACCGGGCGCTTAGGCAGATCACCTGCTCGCTCGGCGGCGTCGCGAACGGCTATCCACGCGAGGCCGGCTTCGACATCACCGTGGCCTCGGAGGTCATGGCGATCCTCTGCCTGGCCACCGACCTGGAGGACCTGGAAAAGCGCCTCGGCGACATCATCGTCGCCTACCGCCGCGACAAGAGCCCGGTCTACGCTCGTGACCTCAAGGCCGACGGCGCAATGGCGGTGCTGCTCAAGGACGCGATCCAGCCGAACCTCGTGCAGACGCTCGAGAACAACCCGGCCTTCGTGCACGGCGGCCCCTTCGCCAACATTGCGCATGGCTGCAACTCGGTGGTAGCGACCACCACCGCGCTGAAGCTAGCGGACTATGTGGTGACCGAAGCCGGTTTCGGCGCCGACCTGGGTGCCGAGAAATTCTTCGACATCAAGTGCCGCAAGGCCGGCCTCAAGCCTGCCGCGGCAGTCATCGTCGCCACCGTGCGCGCGCTGAAGATGAACGGCGGCGTCAAGAAGGAAGACCTTGGCAAGGAGGATGTCGAGGCCGTCCGCAAGGGCTGCGCCAATCTCGGCCGCCATGTCGAGAACGTGAAGCAGTTCGGCGTACCGGCGGTGGTTGCGATCAACCACTTCCATTCCGACACCGAGGCCGAGATCCAGGCTGTGAAGGATTACGTCCGCTCGCTCGGCGAGGACGCGATCCTCTGCAAGCACTGGGCGCACGGCTCTGCCGGCGTCGAGGAACTCGCTCACAAGGTCGTCCAACTGGCCGAATCCGGCGCTTCGCAATTCGCTCCGCTTTATCCGGACGACATGAAGCTGTTCGACAAGGTCAACACGATCGTGAAGCGCATCTACCGTGGTTCGGAGGCGATCGCCGACAAGAGCGTGCGCGACCAGCTTCACCAGTGGGAACAGCAAGGCTACGGCCACCTGCCGGTCTGCATGGCGAAGACTCAGTACTCGTTCTCGACCGACCCGAACCTGCGCGGCGCGCCCACCGATCACGTTGTGCCGGTGCGCGAGGTCAGGCTGTCGGCCGGCGCGGGCTTCGTCGTGGCTATCTGCGGAGAGATCATGACCATGCCCGGCCTGCCAAAGGCGCCCTCGTCGGAGAAGATCTTCCTCAACGATCTGGGTCAGATCGAAGGCCTGTTCTAAGCCTCACACTGAACTCTCAAATAAGGGCCGCCCTGCTCCCCTGCAGGGCGGCCTTTTCGTATGGGACAAAGACAGGCCCATCCCCGCCCAGAACGCAGGCGGGACGGACACTCGCCTACGGCATCAGTTGCCCGCCATTCACCTCGATCACCTGTCCGATGACATAGCCGCTGAGCAGTTCGGACGACAGGAACAGATAGGCGCCGACGCAGTCCTCCGCAGTGCCGGCGCGTCCCTGCGGGATGCTGGCCACACCGGCCGCGATGTGCTGCGGCGTCGAGTAGCGCTCGTGGAATGGGGTCATGATCAGGCCGGGCGCCACTGCGTTCACGCGGATCTTATGTCCGATCAATTCCTTGGCCATGCCGCGCGTCACATTGGACACGAACGCCTTCGCCGAGCCGTAGATGCCCGCCCCCGCACCCGCGCCGTTGCGGGCAGCGACAGACGACGTGTTGATGATGAAGCCGCCGTTCCGCTTGAGGTAGGGGATGGCCGCACGGCTGGCAGTGATCACCGAGCGCGCATTGAGGTCCATGACTCGGTCGTACTGCTCGTCCGTCATGTCGGCATAGGCAAGGCGGCCGAGCATGCCGCCGGCATTGTTGACCAGCCCGTCCAGCCCGCCGAAATGGGCCACGGTCTCCTCCACGACCCGTCGGACATCCTCCGAGACCGAGAAATCGCCTTGGACCACGAACACGTCGCCTCCGCCATCCCTGACCTTTGCGGCGAGGCTCTCGGCGGCGTCGCGGCTCTGGTTGTAGTGCAGGCCGACGCGGCATTTCTGCTGGGCATAGGCAAGCGCCAGCGCAGCACCGATGCCGGTAGAGGCGCCAGTGACGAGAACGGCCTTGCCGGCGAGGTCGGGGATTACGAGATCGGAAAACGACATTGGAGCGTCCTTGTTGGCAGAGCCGGCGGTCAGCCGGAGATCGCTTCCCTGGCCTGCTCTTCGAGCCAGGCGATCATCTTGCGATAAGGCACCGGGCCGTAGCTGATGCGCGCCACGCCGAGCTCGGCCAGCCGCTTTTTCGGCGGCACATGCGCCAGCGCGATGATGTTGACCGGCAGCGACACCGCCGAGCAGAGCCGTCCAATCAGGCGCTCGTCGCCAAGCCCCGGCGCGAAGAAGCCGTCCGCCCCGCATTTCGCATAGGCCCTCGCCCGCTCGATCGCTTCATCGAGCATCGCGTCGTTGTGCGTGTCCGGCTTGTTCTTGAGAAAAATGTCGGTTCGCGCATTGATGAAGGCCGGCACGCCGGAAGCCTCGACCGCTTGCTTTGCCGCCTCGATGCGCCGCTGCTGCGTGCCGATCTCGTGAAGCCCGCTGCCGCCCACCACCTGGTCCTCGAAGTTGAATCCGATCGCTCCCGCTTCGATGGCTCTGGTGACCGAACCTGCCACGACGATCGGCTCGACGCCGTAGCCGCCCTCGAGGTCCATCGTCACCGGCAGATCGACGGAAGCGACGATGCGGCGAATGTTGTCCAGCGCGAGCTCGAGCGGGATGTTCTCGCCGTCGGCGTAGCCGAACGCCATCGCCACCGGCGCGCTGCCGGTCGCGAGCGCCTTGGCGCCGGCGCGCGCCACGGCCTGCGCGCTGCCCGGGTCCCAGATGTTGTAGAGCACGACCGGGTCCCCCTTCACGTGCAGGGAACGGAACGTACGCGCATGGGTGGTCTGGTCGATCATCGAAATGCTCCTTGCTCCGGGCTTCTGACGGTCGCTGTGGCGCCGAGTGCACAGCCTCGGCGCGGGAATGTCAACGCGCCCTGAGGTGCCGCCTCCCCTGCCATCACAGCTCGACGAAACTGATCCCATCATCGGCAGGCCTCGCGATTGAAGAGACCGCCGCTTCGATCCATTGTGCCGCAGCATTTGGGGTGAACCGTATCCATGAAAAAGTCGATTGAAACGATCCCGGGCGACGCGAGCGGCGTAGCCTATACATTTCCAGTGTTCCGCTTCGCGGGCACGGACCCGTCCGAGCCGTCCGCCTACATCCAGGCCGCCCTGCATGCCGGCGAACTGCCCGGCACGGTCGCGATCGATGCGCTGATGCCGATGCTGCTTCGGGCGGAAGCGGAGGGGCGGATACGCGGTTCACTGACGATCGTCCCAGGCGCCAATCCGGTCGGACGCGCGCAGTATCACTTCGGCGACATGGAGGGCCGCTTCCATCTTGGCACCCGCACCAACTTCAACCGCGATTTCCCACTGCTGGAGAAGCCCGATGCATCAGCTCTGGGCGACGAGATCGGGACCGCCGACCATCGTTTGAAGAAGCGGCTGCTCGCGCTCTCCATGGGGCACGAGATCGTGCTCGACCTTCATTGCGACGACGAGGGTGTCAGCTATCTCTATGTTCCGCAGGCACTCTGGCCGGCGATGGAGGACTGCGCCGCCGCCATGGGCGTCGACGCGGTGATCCTCTGGGGTGGCGGTTCGGGCGCCTCGTTCGACGAGGCTTCGCTGCATCCGTACCTGCAGATGCCGCCCGAACAGGCCGGCCTGTCGCGCCGCGTGGTGACGACAGTGGAATACCGGGGCCTCCTGGACGTCTATCCCGGGCTCGCGACCGGGGACGCGGAAGGGCTCTACCGCCTGCTGGTCGGGCGGGGCGTGGTCGCAGACGAAAAGCAGCCGCCGGTAGGCCGTTTCGCCGGCCTGGTCGCGCCGATCGACCATATCGACATGGTCACGGCGCCCAAGTCCGGCGCGATCCTGTTCGAGGTCGCGCCCGGTGACACGGTCAGGAAAGGCGACCGGATCGCCACCATCGTCCACGCAGCCGGCGAAGAGGGCGGATGTATCGAGGTAAAGGCACCTCAATCCGGCTACATCCTCACCCGCGTCAGCCACCGCTTCGCGCGGACCGGCGATGATCTCGTGAAGCTGGTCGGTGAGGGGCGAAGCGAGACGGCGAGATCGGGCGCGCTGGAGCAGTAAGGGACCTGCGGCCCCGACCCTCTCCTTCGTCATCCTCGGGCTTGACCCGAGGATCCATGCCGGAACCATCGGAGGGGAGCCTACGCTGGAACCATCGCCTCTCGCTTTCGATCCATAGTCATTCTGCTCCGCCGGAGCATGGCCGCTTGGTTGCGGCATGGATCCTGGGGTCTCCGCGACGCCGCTTCGCGGCTGCTTCACCCTAGGATGACGAAGCGCGGAAAGGCATCCGAAATCCGCTTGCCGGAACCTTCTTTCGCCGGTAATGAATCCTCATGCGCGGGACGTCTCTCAAGACCCTTTGGTGGTGGGCCAACTGACAGCGGCCAACCCAAACGCGCGCGCGTAATTTTGAGGAAAATGGCCGCAGGAGAAGTCCGGGCGGCCATTTGCTTTTCTTGCCCTGTCCGGACCCGGCGGCGAACGGATGGAGAGTGTCATGTCGGTCGAGATCCTCGACAACGGAGCGGAAAAGTTCGTCACTGCGGGCGGAATCACCATCGTCCGAGAGCGACATGAAACGCCCTATGCCGGAGCGATCGAATCCTATGTCGATGCGCTGAACGGCCGCCGCGGCGCCGTCTTTTCCTCGAATTACGAGTATCCGGGCCGGTACACCCGATGGGACACGGCGATTGTCGATCCGCCACTCATGATCTCCGCGCGCGGCCGCGCCATGCGCATTGAGGCGCTGAACCGCCGCGGCGAGATGTTGCTTCCAGTGATTGCACGCGCGCTGCTCGCCGAGAAGGACGTGACGCTCACCCAGACGACCCCGCAGCAGTTGGCACTCACCATCGCGAAGCCCGGCCGGGTGTTCACCGAGGAAGAGCGCTCGCGCGTACCCTCCGTCTTCACGGTGCTCAGGGCGGTCACAAAACTCTTCAGGACCGACCACGACTCCAATCTCGGCCTCTACGGAGGATTCGGCTACGATCTCGCCTTCCAGTTCGATCCGGTCGAGCTCAAGCTGCAGCGCGCCGAGAGCCAGCGCGACCTCGTCCTCTACCTGCCCGACGAGATTTTGGTCGTCGACCACCATGCCGCAAAGGCCTGGCACGACCGTTACGACTATTCCGGCGCGGGCTTCTCGACCGCTGGCCTGCCGCGCGAGGCTGCCGTCGAGCCCTTCCACACGGCCGACCACATCCCGCCGCGTGGCGACCATGAGCCGGGCGAGTATGCAGAACTGGTGCGCACGGCCATGGAGAGCTTCCGCCGCGGCGATCTCTTCGAGGTGGTGCCCGGACAGATGTTCTACGAGCGCTGCGAGACCCAGCCTTCCGAAATCTCGCGGCGGCTTAAGGCGATCAATCCCTCCCCGTACTCCTTCTTCATCAATCTTGGCGAGAACGAGTTCCTCATCGGCGCCTCGCCCGAGATGTTCGTGCGCGTGAACGGGCGGCGGGTCGAGACCTGCCCGATCTCCGGCACCATCAAGCGTGGCGACGACGCCATTTCGGATCACGAGCAGATCCTAAAACTGCTCAACTCCAAGAAGGACGAATCCGAGCTCACCATGTGCTCGGACGTCGACCGCAACGACAAGAGCCGCGTATGCGAGCCCGGCTCGGTGCGCGTCATCGGCCGTCGCCAGATCGAGATGTACTCGCGCCTGATCCACACGGTGGACCACATCGAGGGCCGGCTGCGCGAGGACATGGACGCCTTCGACGCCTTCCTCTCCCACGCCTGGGCGGTCACCGTCACCGGCGCGCCGAAACTGTGGGCCATGCGCTTCATCGAGCAGAATGAGAAGAGCCCCCGCGCCTGGTATGGCGGCGCGATCGGCATGGTCCATTTCAACGGCGACCTGAACACCGGCCTGACGCTCAGGACCATCCGCATCAAGGACGGCATCGCCGAGGTGCGCGCAGGCGCCACCTTGCTTTTCGACAGCGTTCCGGAAGAAGAAGAAGCCGAAACCGAACTGAAGGCCTCCGCCATGATATCCGCGATCCGAGACGCCAAGGCCGGCAATGCCGCCGCGGGCGACCGCACTGCCGCGCGGGTCGGCGATGGCGTGAACATCCTCTTGGTCGATCACGAGGATTCCTTCGTTCACACGCTGGCGAACTATTTCCGCCAGACTGGCGCGAACGTTTCGACAGTGCGGAGTCCCGTTCCGGAGGAACTGTTCGATACGCTTAAGCCGGACTTGGTCGTGCTCTCCCCCGGACCCGGCATGCCGAAGGATTTTGACACCGCGGCGACCATCAGGAAGGCGCGCAAACGTGACCTGCCGATATTCGGGGTCTGCCTTGGCCTGCAGGCGCTGGCGGAAGCTTATGGCGGAGAACTGCGGCAGCTGCATATTCCGATGCACGGAAAGCCGTCGCGCATTCACGTCTCTACGCCGGGCGTCATTTTCTCCGGTTTGCCAAGCGAGGTGACCGTCGGCCGCTATCATTCGATCTTCGCCGACCCGGCGCGCCTGCCGGAAGACTTCGTCGTGACGGCAGAGACCGACGACGGCGTCATCATGGCCTTCGAGCACCGCAAGGAGCCGATCGCCGCAGTGCAGTTCCATCCCGAATCGATCATGACGCTCGGCCAAGATGCAGGGATGCGGATGATCGAGAATGTGGTTGCCCACCTGCCGCGCAAGGCAAAGGAACAGGCAGCGTGACCGAAAAGCGCCGTTCCCTCCCCCTTAAGGAGAGGGCGTTCGCGCAGCGGCCGGGAAGGGTCGTCGGCGACGCCCCCCGCACCCATATCCTATTGAAGATGGGCCAACGCTGCCGAATGGTAGCGGACGGCCGGAACAACCCCCTCTGGCCGCTTCTCGGCCATCTCCTCCTCAAGGGGGGAGAATAGCGAAAATGCCCTCGAAGCAACAAATCTCGGCCCTCGCCTTCTGGACCATCGTCGTCGCCTTCGGCGTGATGGCGCTGAAGGCATTGGCCTGGTGGCTGACAGGCTCTGTCGCACTCTATTCGGATGCGCTGGAATCGACCGTCAACGTCATCGCGGCGATGGCCACCTTCTGGGCGATCAAGGTCAGCCACAAGCCGGCGGATCGCACCCATCAGCACGGGCATCACAAGGCCGAGTATTTTTCGGCAGTGCTGGAAGGCGTGATGATCGTCGTCGCCTCCTTCCTGATCCTCTTCGAAGTCTGGCGCACCTGGGGCCATCCAGCGCCTCTGCACGACGCATGGTCTGGGCTGGCAGTCAACGGCCTAGCCGCGGTGGTCAATGCGGTCTGGGCCGCCGTGCTCATCCGCGTAGGGACACAGGGTAAATCTCCGGCGCTGATCGCGGACGGGCGCCACATCATGACCGATGTCGTGACGTCGGTAGGGGTCATTGCCGGCCTCGTCGGCGCGGTGGTCACTGGATGGAAGATACTCGACCCGCTGCTGGCCGTGATCGTCGCCCTCAACATCCTTTGGCAGGGCTGGAAGGTCATCGGCTCTTCGGTCGAGGGGCTGATGGACCGGGCGGTGGAGTTGGAAGAACACCTTCACATCCGCGACATCATCTCGGCCAATTCCAGGGGCGCGCTGGAAGTGCACGACCTCAAGACGCGCATCGCTGGGCGCGCGACGTTCATCGAATTCCACCTCGTCGTCGACGCCAACATGACCGTCGCTCAGAGCCACGTGATTTGCGATAGGATCGAGGAGGCTCTACGAGCAGAGATCCCGTCGGTGCGCGTCATCATCCATGTCGAGCCGGAAGACGAGGCCAAGCTGCCAATCGGCACGGGCGCGGTGCCGTTCGCCTGACGCGCACCTGCTGCCGGTCAGGTGACGAGATAGCCGCCGTCGATGGGCAGCACCGTACCGGTAACGAAGCTGGCGAGCGGCGAGGCGAGATAGAGCACGCCGCCGGCTACGTCCTTCGGATCGCCCCAACGTTTCAGCGGCGTGCGCACTAGGACCGCGTCGTTGCGCTGCGGATCGTCGCGCAGCGCCTGGGTGAGAGGGGTTGCTATCCAGCCCGGCGCCACCGCGTTCACCCGGATGCCGTCCGGTGCATAGGCGATAGCGAGGGATTTCGTCAGTTGAGCGATGCCGCCCTTTGAAGCCGAGTAGCCCGGCACCAGCCCGCCGCCGAAGAACGACAGCATCGAGGCTGTGTTGATGATGCTGCCTTTGCTATCGCCGAGAAGCGGCCGCGCGGCAGTGCAGGCTCGCATCGTGCCGTTGAGGTTGATGTCGATCACGTCCGCGAATATCTCGGGATCGTGCTCCTCCACGCGGCGGATCACGCCGGCGCAGTTGACGAGGTGATCCAGTCGGTCGAAGCCGGCGATCAGGTTGCGTATCGCCGCGCCGTCCCGTACGTCCAGTTGCCGCGTCTCGATCCCTGGCGCCGAACGGGCGTGCTCCGCGACCTCTGCCTCGGTCGCGCCCGTCACCATCGTCGCCGCACCCTCGGCCTGGAATGCCTGGGCGATAGCAGCACCTATTCCCGAGGTGCCTCCGACCACGAGCACCCGCCGGCCCTCGAAACAACCGTTCGGCCAAAAACCCACCAGACCCTCCCATCGCGACGCTATCGAATGAACTGGTCGACGAAATCCGCGCCGAGGCCGACGGCGGTGAAGTGCTTGCGGCACATCTCGATCTTGGTAAAGACGTCCTCGTAGCCGAGCGGTTTTCCCCACGGGTCGACGTAGTACATGATGCCGTTCACCTGGAAGTAGGTGATCATCTCCTCAACGTCGTCCGGCACGACGAGGGTATGGGTCTCGCCCGGCGGCTCGAACACATAGCTGCCCTCCTCCGCCACCCAGTCGTGCTCCAGATAGTACCACCGGCCCTTCAGCACGAAGCCGTGTACGGCGTTCGGATGGCGATGCCGCGACAGTACTCCGGCCTTGCGGACCTTGAGAAGGTTCATCCAGTAGCCTTGCGAGCGGTTCAGGCAGAGCGGTCGGAACCAGACGTTTTCCGCCTGCGGCACCCATAGCCGCTCGTCCTCCGGGATGGCCTTCGCCACGACGATCTCGGCCAGCGCGTCCGGCGGGTTCGGCAGTTGATAGGGCATGCGCGGATCGGCATCCGGGCTCTCGATCGGCATCCACTCCTCCTTGGTGCATGTCGCCGCCCTCATTAGCGGCGAAGGCTCCTTCGCTGCAACACGACAGAGCAGGCCGATCCGCCATGCTGGTTCGACCAGATCGGAAAAGATGCTAGTCTTGTTCCTTCGATGTCGGAATGACGCCCCGCCGAGCGTCATTCCTGAAAGGACGTCCGGAAGGGGGAATGCGCCGGGCGGATGGGACCGCTGCCACAGACGAGGACGGAGGACAACGCGATGGCAAGACGGACTTTGGTGCTTCTGGGTACGAAGAAGGGCGCATTCATCGCTGAAAGCGACGACCAGCGGAAGGATTGGACCCTGCGCGGTCCGTATTGCGAGACTTGGCCGCTGAACCATGTCATGGGCGACCGGCGCAGCGGAACGATCTACGCCGGCGGCGGCAACGAGTGGTTCGGCCCGGCGGTGTGGAAATCGGAGGATTTCGGCGAGACATGGAGCCACTCGAGCGAAGGCCTGGCCTATGAGGCGGGCCAGGAGCCCGTCAAAGCTGTCTGGAGCCTCGCCGCGCGCAACGGCAGCCTTTACGCCGGCGTGCAGCCGGCCGGCCTCTTCCGCAGCGAAGACGGCGGCCAGACCTGGTCGCATATGGACGGGCTGCAGAAACATCCGTCCCGGCCGCATTGGAACCCGGGCGGCGCAGGCCTGATCCTACATTCGCTGGTCCCTCACCCGAGCGACGAGAACAAGATCTGGGTCGGCATCTCAGCGGCCGGCGTGTTCTGCACCGAGGACGGCGGCGAGACCTGGGAGCCGAGGAACCGCGGCACCCGGGCCGATTTCTTCCCGGAAGGCCAGAACTATCCGGAATTCGGCCAGTGCGTGCACTGTGTGGTGATGGCACCCGGCAAGGGCGAGCGGCTCTACCAGCAGAACCACTGCGGCATGTATGCCAGCGAGGACGGCGGCAAGAACTGGCGCAGCATCGAGGGCGGCCTGCCCTCCACCTTCGGCTTCCCAGCGGCGGTGCACCCCCGCGACTCCGAGACGCTTTTTCTGCTGCCGCTCAACGGCGACTCCGCCGGCCGCTACGTGCCCGACGCCAAGACCGCAGTCTGGAGAACGCGCGACGGCGGCAGGACCTGGCAGGACATGCGCGAGGGCTTGCCGCAGAAGAACGCCTATTTTGGCGTGCTGCGCCAGGCGATGGCGACCGACACGCACGAGACGGCCGGCGTCTATTTCGGCACAAGCTCCGGTGCGGTCTATGCGAGTGCGGACGAGGGCGAAAGCTGGGGCCTCGTCGCCGAGCATCTGCCGGCGGTCCTGTCGGTGGAAGCCATGGTCGTGGACCGCTGAACGGATCGGCCGCAATGGACGCGATCAAAAGCCGAGGCAGCAACAGCGTAATCGTCGTGCGCCTGCCCGGCCCGCTCGTCGACCTCTTCCCCGGCTCGCTGCGCCGGGTGGAAATGCATGCGGTGAACGTGCGCGAGATGGTGGACGAACTGAACCGGCTCTGGCCCGGCATGCGGGACCGGATCTGCGATTCCACACCCGCCATCCGCCGCCACATCAACGTCTTCATCGACGGCAAGCGGGCGAACCTGGAGACCCCGATCGAGCCGGGGACCGAGGTGTTCATCCTGACCGCGATCAGCGGGGGGTGATCAACGCATTTGGGCGCGTTGATCGCCCGTGCGGGCTGACATCCCCGTTCGCTCGGTCTAGATGGGATCAATGGCCCCATACCCCGAGCCGCCCGATGCGGGCCCGCTGAAGACCCTGCCCGGCATCGTGCAATGGCTGCTGCTGGCCGCGGGCTCGGCGACGCTCATCTCCCTGTTCCTGGCGATCCAGGTTCCGGCCGCGCTGCTGATCGGCTCGATGATCGTGTCGATCCTGTTCGGGACCCTCGGCGCCACCATACGCGTGCCGCGAAACATCTTCGGCGCGGCCCAGGCCGTGGTCGGATGCCTGGTGGCCACCTCGATCGATCTCGGCATCTTCTCGTCCTTCCTGCACGACTGGCCGATAATCCTGCTGTCGGTGTTCGCAACGCTGGCGGCTTCGAGCGTTCTCGGCTGGGCGATCAGCCGGCTTGGCATCCTTCCGGGGTCCACCGCGATCTGGGGCACCGCACCGGGAGGATCGACCGCCATGGTACTGATGAGCGCGGCCTTCGGCGCCGACGCGCGGCTCGTCGCCTTCATGCAGTATCTGCGTGTGGTAATGGTCACCGTGGCCGCCGCCTTCGTCGCCAGTCTCTGGGTGGACACCAGCGCCGTGGGGCGGCCCGAAACCGTTTGGTTTCCGCCGATCGCCTGGCCGGCCTTGGCAGTGACCCTGATCGTTGCGATCGTCGCCGGCCCGCTAGGCAAGTTCCTGCGCCTGCCCTCCCCCTGGTTTCTTGCCTCCCTGGCGCTGGGCATGCTGCTTCATCTCGGTGGGGGTGTCCCCATGCAGGTGCCGGAATGGTTGAAGGCGCTGAGCTATGCCGTGGTGGGCTGGGCGGTCGGCATGAACTTCACGCGCGCTGTGGTCTGGCACGCCGTGCGTGTGCTGCCGCAGGTGTTCGGGGCCACCCTGGTGCTGATCCTGTTCTGCGGCGGCATCGCCTGGCTGCTCAGTCATGAACTCGGCATCGATCCGCTCACGGCCTATCTCGCCACCAGCCCGGGCGGGCTGGACTCGGTCGCCATCATCGCGGCCGCGTCCAACAAGGTGAACCTGTCGTTCGTGATGGCGCTTCAGACCGCGCGCCTGCTGATCGTTCTGATGCTCGGACCGGCGCTGGCGAAGTTCATCGCCCGCAACGTGAGGGCGTGAGGCCGGGTGCCGGCGCGCAGCTTGAACGCATTCCTGCCTGGCTGCCGCCCCCTGCTGACGTGAGCCTAGCCGGCAAGGAATAGCGGTGAGCACCTTCGCCTTCGCCCATTGGCGCTGGAACCAAATACGTTTTCATACGTATGGCCTGGGTCCACCCCCAACAGAGACCCTTTGCCGATGGATCGATTCCACCTGCCAGCCACCGCCGCGATCGCGGGTCACCCGATACACGCAACCCTGGTCCCCTTTCCGATCGTCTGCTTCACCCTCGCCCTGCTGACTGACATCGCCTATTGGCAGTCGTTCCATCTCATGTGGCACAACTTCTCCGCCTGGCTGCTGTTCGTGGGGCTCGTATTCGGAGCACTCGCGGCGATAGCCGGTGCCGTCGATTTCCTGTTCCGCCGCGAAGTGCGCACGCAGCGACCAGCCTGGCCCCACGCGATCGGCAACGTGATCGTCCTGATCCTCGCCTTGATCAACAGCTTCGTTCACGCCGGCGACGGCTGGACGGCCATCGTTCCCTATGGGCTCGCGCTGTCCGCGGCGACTGTCGTGCTGATGTTCGTGACCGTCTGGCTCGGCCGCTCCATGGTGTTCCGTCACGGCGTGGGGGTGAGCAGCCATGTCTAAGACCACGCTTCGCGCCTCGATCCTCGGAGGAACCTGCCTCGCGTTGCTGGCGCTCGCCGGCTGCAGCGGCAGCGACGACTTCGACGTGTCCCGCCAGATCGGCCCCGATCCCTTGCTGCCCGAGCCAGAGCAGTCGCTGCTGCCCGACTTGAAGGTCGCGGAAGTTGTCGGCTGGCAGGACGGCGAGACCCCCGCCGTGCCGGACGGCTTTACCATCGCAGCCTACGCAACGGACCTCGCCAATCCGCGAACCGTCTATACCCTTCCCAACGGCGACGTCCTTGTCGTCCAGTCCAAGGCGCCGCCGGGCAAGCCGCTCGAGCGGCCAAAGGACTACATACGCGACTGGATCATGTCGATGGCGCGCGGCGGCGGGGGCGAGCAGAAGGAAACCAATCTCATCACCCTTCTGCGCGACACCAATCGCGACGGTCAGGTGGACGAGCGCAGCGACCTGTTGACCGGCCTGAACTCCCCCTTCGGCCTCGTCTGGTTCGAGGATACGCTCTATGTGGCCGCGGCGGATGCCATCCTCGCCTATCCATACCGCCTCGGCGAGACGGAGATCACCGCAGAGCCCAAGGTGCTGACCCCACTGCCAGGCGGACCGATCAACCACCACTGGACCAAGGACCTGGCGCTCAGCCCGGACGGCCGTTTCCTCTACGCCTCGGTCGGCTCCAACTCCAACGCCGCCGAGCGTGGACTCGAGGCCGAGAAGGGCCGCGCCGCGATCTGGCAGGTAGACCGGCAGACTGGCGCGAGCCGCGTCTATGCATCGGGGCTGCGCAACCCCAATGGCCTGGCCATCCACCCCGAAACCGGCGTCCTCTGGACCGTGGTCAACGAGCGCGACGAGCTTGGGCCGGACCTCGTGCCCGACTACATGACGTCGGTGCAGGAGGGCGGCTTCTATGGTTGGCCCTGGAGCTATTTCGGCCAGCATGTCGACCCGAGGGTGCACCCGCCGCGGCCTGATCTGGTCGAGAAGGCGATCAAACCGGACTACGCGCTTTCCAGCCACGTCGCCGCGCTCGGCCTGACCTTCACCAACAATTCCGCACTTCCGGAAGCCTACGCGAACGGGGCCTTCGTCGGCCTTCATGGCAGTTGGAATCGCAATGCCTTCAACGGCTACAAGGTCATCTACATTCCGTTCGAGAACGGCCAGCCCGCCGGGATGGCCCAGGATGTCGTGACCGGATTCCTCGACAGCGATCGAGCCCGGGGACGTCCCGTGGGCGTCGGCATCGATGGCACGGGTGCCCTGCTGATCGCCGATGACTCCGGCAATACGGTCTGGCGTGTCGCCTCCGCGGACGGCTCCGTAACGCCGGAGCCCCGTGGCACCGACCCGGTCGTGGTCGGCGCAACCGGGGGCAACGACGCGGCTGGCGGCGCGACACCGCAGGAGCCCGGCGCCACCACGGACGGCACGGCTGATCCAGGTCCGCAGGGCGCCGCGGGAGCAGAGCCCCCGGCGAACGGCGCCGCTCAGGGTGCCACAGAGGGTCCCACTGACGGCGGCACCGATGAGGCCGGCTCTCCCCCAGGTCCCTCCCAGACCGACATCGCGCCGGCCACGCTTCCAGAAGGCGCCGGCGCGCCAACCGAGAACTGAAACTGGGGGCGCCGCCCCCAGCCTTCCCCTTGCCTCGTCCGCGCCGCTCCTGTATCAATCGGCGCATGAATTCTCACGCGGCCAGCGCAGCGAAACGGCCCGACGCCTTCCCGTCGGCGTCTTTGCGCGCCTCCGCTCTCCTGCTTCTCGGCCTTATCGGCGACCGCCGGGCCCGCTGAAGGAGCGCCCGGCGGTCGACGGGCCGCTCGAGCGGCGCCAGCTCCTCGCCAGTCGCAAAAGAGTCAGCCGTTTCAGCCGCCAGGACCAGACGTCCGGCAAGGCGCAAAAGAGAAGCAAGATGGACCAGACCACCCGTATCAAGCCCCCGCGCGGCATGCCGGATGCCGCCATGAAGTACGAGCCCTATCCGGCTATCAACCTGACCGATCGCATGTGGCCGTCCAGGCGCATTGAGAAGGCCCCGATCTGGTGCTCCGTCGACCTGCGCGACGGCAACCAGGCGCTGGTCGACCCGATGGGTCACGACCGCAAGGCGCGCATGTTCGCCCTCCTGCTGGAGATGGGCTTCAAGGAGATCGAGATCGGGTTCCCGTCCGCTTCGCAGACCGACTTCGACTTCGCCCGCTGGTGCATTGAACAGGGCAATGTGCCCGACGACGTCGACCTGCAGGTACTGGTGCAGTGCAGGCCCGAACTGATCACCCGCACCTTCGAGGCGCTCGAGGGCGCGAAGTCGCCGATCGTGCATTTCTACAATTCGACCAGCGAGTTGCAGCGCCGCGTCGTCTTCCAGAAGGACGTGGCCGGCATCAAGCAGATCGCCACCGACGCTGCCAAGATGATCACCGACATGGCGGCGAAGGCCGGCGGCGGCTATCGCTTCGAATACTCGCCGGAGAGCTTCACCGGCACCGAGTTGGAGGTGGCGCTGGAGATCTGCAACGCCGTTGCGGAGATCGTACAGCCCACACCCGAGAACCGGCTGATCCTCAACCTGCCGGCGACCGTGGAGATGTCGACGCCCAACATCCACGCCGACCAGATCGAGTGGATGTGCCGCAACCTCGACAACCGCGACAGCCTGATCGTGTCGCTGCATCCGCACAACGACCGGGGCACCGGCATCGCCGCGACCGAGCTCGGCCTGATGGCCGGCGCCGACCGCGTGGAAGGCACGCTGTTCGGCAATGGCGAGCGCACCGGCAATGTCGACATCGTGACCCTGGCGCTCAACATGTATACGCAGGGCGTCGACCCTGAGCTCGACTGCTCGCGCATCAACCACATCAAAGACGTCTACGAATATTCGAACCAGCTGCGCATTCCGGAGCGCCACCCCTATGTGGGCGAACTGGTCTACACAGCCTTCTCGGGCTCGCATCAGGACGCCATCAACAAGGGCATGAAGGCGCTGAAATCGGCGAACAAGCCGCTCTGGGAAGTGCCCTATTTGCCCATCGACCCGCAGGATGTCGGCCGCACCTACGAAGCGATCATCCGGATCAACTCGCAGTCGGGCAAGGGCGGTATCGCCTACGTCCTCCAGGCCGACTACGGCCTCAACCTGCCCCGCAACCTGCAGGTGGAGTTCTCCAAGGACATTCAGGCGATCACGGATGCCGAGGGCAAGGAACTCTCCCCCAGGCGCATCTACGAACGCTTCCGCGAAGTCTACATCGACCAGCCTGGTGCTCGGCTGAAGTTCGTCGATCATCAGACGTTCCCGGATCACGACGTCAAGGGCCGCCGTATCGTCGAGGCGACCATCCTCGATGGCGGCAAGGAAGTGACGATCAAGGGCGTCGGCAACGGTCCGATCGACGGCTTCGTCGATGCGCTGTCGCGCCATGTCGGCGTGGCGATCTCGGTGCGCGACTATTCGGAGCATTCAATCCAGCACGGCTCGAACGCGGCCGCCATCTGCTATGTCGAGATGGAACACCCGGGCGGCGTTCTCTTCGGAGCCGGGATCAACACCAACATTGTCGGCGCGTCGCTCGAGGCGGTCAGCTCGGCCGTGAACCGGATCATCGGCAGGACTTAGCCGAAGCGCGGCGGTTCCCGCTCAATTTTTCTCCCAGAACAGCTTCGGGCCGGCGGCCCGGAGCCGGCATTTTTTCGGCTTCTTCTTCGCCCCTCGCCCGCAGAACTGCTGGAAAGCAACTCTTCCGTGCTGGTTTGCGCCACAATTTGTGTTAACCAAGATTAACGCAAAGTTTGCGGCGGAGCCCAGCCATGTCGATCGACAGGGCAGACAAAGACCACACCAAGTCCCGAAAACTTTCGGAGACGATCCGCGAGGTGAAGAATGCCGCTGCAGACCGTGCGGACGTGGTCGTAGAACTGCGTGACGCGACCAGCGTGCGCTTGCAACTGCTCGCGGCCGAACTCGCGCCGGTCTTCGCCGAGGTCCCGTCGGACGCCGACATCTTCGACTTCGCCCTGTCGTCCGGGCTGCAGCCACGACTTTGGATCGATGCCATTTCCCATGTTGCCATGGGCCGTGACCATCGCACCTACCGCTTCATCAGGGATACGCGCAACGGCCGCATCGTGCTGGCCGAATCGCCGAAGATCGCCGTCATCGTCGAAGCCGTCACCCGCTATGTGGCCGAGCGGATCGTCGAGCGCGAGCAGTTCCTCCAGGGCGAGGTCGAGCCCGCAATCCAGAAGCAGTTTCCTGCGCAAGATCAGGAGACTATTGGGGAGCCCGCAACGGGGGCACGGCGGCGCGGGGGCAGTTTCCTCGGCGGCGTCCTGGTTTTCGTCTCAGGCTTCGGCTTTGGATTGGCGGTGGCCATCGCCCTGCTTTGGCAGCAACTCACCGGATCGCTCCAGTAACAGGCCCGCAAAGCTCACGAAGGTTCGCTCTCGAACGGCGCCGGCGCCCGCTTGCGCGACCCCAGATTGAGCGAGCCGACGTCCACGACGCCTTCGTCGGGAACGGCAAACCCTCGCCGCGTCAACCGGATGTTCCAGGCGCCCGGACCTCCGGAAATTTCGAAAAGATTGTATTGCGCCGGCGGGTGATGGCCCCCGAAACCCTGCCCGCCCGCGGCGACCCCGACGACGGGAATCGGCTTCTCCCGCCTTCCGACCCAGTAGAGCGAGGGGTCGTGCGAGTGTCCGTGCAGCACGAGTTCGGCGCCATGCTCGTGTACCGCACGATGGAAGTTGCCGATCCCGAATAGCCGCTTGTGCTGGGGCACGGCGGCGCGCACGGGCGGATGATGGATCATGATGACCCGGAAGAGATTGCGCCTTCCGGTCTCCTCCAGCAGTTCCGCGAGGCGGTGGGCCTGCTCCTCGCGCAGAAAGCCATTGGCCATGAAGGGCGCGGTGGCCCGTGCCGTTGAAACGCCGATGAGCGCGACGTTGCCCCGCACGCGCAGATAGGGGAACGTCAGCCGCCCGACCGTTCCTTCGTGCCCGTCGCCGCACATCCACGGCGACCACAACTGGCAGATCTTGTCGAACGCGCCGGGAACGTAGGCATCATGGTTTCCGGGAACCACCGAGACGTCCTTCGGGTTGCCGAGCGTTTCAAGCCAGACCCGCGCCAGCTTGAGCTCGGCGTCCAACGCGATGTTGACGAGGTCTCCAGTGACGGCGAGATGATCGGGCTTATCCTCCTTGATCGAGGCGACGATGCCGCCGAGCGTGCCCTCGGTGATGAGCTTTCGCCTGGTGCGGTGCCAATTGACATAGCCGACCACTCGCTTGGAGGCGAGTTCGCGGTAGGTTACATCGGGAAGCGGACCGAGGTGGACGTCGGAAATATGCGCGAGCCTGAGCATCTTTTTCTAATACGGAAGGGCGGGAACGGTTTCCACCCTCGGATGCACTGATGGCGTTTGGCCGCAAGAAAAGCTCCGCGCGCCGGCCAGATTGGCCGCGGCTGCGCGCCGCTCTCTTGCACAAATACTTCCTGCTGCGGCGCGCGATGACGCTGGGCGTGCGCGCCATGATCTATGACCGCCAGGAGAACTCCGTTTTCCTGATCCGCCACACCTATGTGCCCGGCTGGCAGTTTCCGGGCGGCGGTGTCGAACTCGGCGAGACCATGGAGGAGGCACTCGCACGCGAATGCGCCGAGGAAGGCAACATCGCGTTCAGAGCTCCCGCGCTGCGGTCGGTCCACTACAGTCGCGGCGCCAGCCTTCGCGACCACGTCGGCTTCTACCTGATCGAGCAGTTCGAGCAGACCGCGCCCAAGCTGCCTGATCGCGAGATCGCCGAGGCGGGGTTCTTTCCGCTCGAGCAACTGCCGGAGGGTACGACGCCTGCGACGCGGCGGCGGATCGGAGAGGTGCTTGGAGGCGAGCCGGTGTCGCCCTACTGGTGAGCTGCGCGATAAAACAGGAGAGCTACGGCACCTTCAGCCAAACCTCGCCCGGTCATGCGGGGCCGAATAATCCAGCGCCGGCCCGAGCGGCACGATGCCGGTCGGGTTGATGGTGCGATGGCTGCCATAATAGTGCGACTTGATGTGGTGCATATTGACCGTGCCCGCCACGCCGGGCACCTGGTAGAGATCGCGCAGGAAGTTGGACAGGTTCGGATAATCGGCGATCCGGCGCAAATTGCACTTGAAGTGCCCGACATAGACCGGATCGAAGCGCAGGAGCGTCGTTATCAGCCGCCAGTCGGCCTCGGTGATGCGGTCTCCGACCAGATAGCGCTGGCGGGAAAGCCGATCCTCCAGCGTATCCAGCGCCGCGAAGAGCTCACGAAAAGCCTCCTCGTAGGCCTCCTGCGTGGTGGCAAAGCCGGCGCGATAGACGCCGTTGTTGATCGCCGGATAGACGAGCGCATTCACCGCATCGATCTCGGCCCGCAACTCCTTCGAATAGAAGTCGAGCGAGGCGTCGCCCCATTCATCGAATGCCGAGTTCAACATACGGATGATTTCGGAGGATTCGTTGTTGACGATGGTCTCCGTCTGCCGGTCCCACAGCACGGGTACTGTCACTCGCCCCGTATAGCTCGGGTCCGCCCTGGTGTAGATCTGGTGGAGGAATTGCGAGCCGTAGAGCCGGTCGCCTGTGGCACCGTCCTCGGCGCGAAAAGTCCAGCCGTCCTTGCCCATGTAGTGGTGCACGACAGAGACGGAGATGACCTCCTCAAGCTTCTTGAGAACGCGGAAGATCAACGTGCGGTGCGCCCAGGGGCAGGCCCATGAGACGTAGAGGTGATAGCGCCCCGGCTCCGCCTTGAAGCCGCGGCTGCGACCGGGTGCAGGCTGGCCGTCCGCCGTTACCCAGTCGCGCCAGGGAGCATCAGGCCGCACGAACCTGCCGCCGGTCTCCTTGGTGGGGTACCAGACGTCGTGCCACTTGCCTTCAACCAACTGACCCATTCCGAACTCCTGCACTGATCCCGCACGGCTTAGATAGGTCAGTTTGGCAGGCGGCGACACGGCAGGACGATTGAACGGATCGTAACCGCCGGACGGACCGCGACAAATCTCTCGAGAACCCGGTAGACCTCAGTGCAATTTGATGCTAGCCGCTGAGCCATGGGAATGAACATGCCGATCCGGATCGACCGACGACGATGAGCGCCCGCGCCGACGCGCGCTGACTGGCGACGCTGCCCTGCAGCCTTCCTTCCCTCGACCGACCGGACATCGCTTCCCATGACTCCTGCCGACCTTGTCTTCATGCCGGAATTGCCGGCGCACGATGCTGCCATCGAACACATCAACGAGGAGGCCTTCGGCCCCGGACGCTTCACACGCGCCGCCTACAAGATACGCGAGGGCGGTCCGCATGAGCGGGATCATTCTTTTGTGGCCACGCGGGACGGCGAGGTGATCGCGTCGGTGCGGCTGACGCGGATCACAGTCGGCGAAGGCCGCGCCCTGCTGCTCGGGCCGCTTGCGGTTCGACCGGCGCACAAGAATCTCGGTATCGGCCGCAAACTGGTGGCGATTGCCCTGGAGGCTGCCAAGAAGGCCGGCGCGGGAGCCGTGATGCTGGTCGGTGACGAGCCCTATTACGGCCCGCTCGGCTTCAAGCGCATCCCGCGGGGGCAGGTCTCGATGCCGCGCCCTGTCGATCTCGACCGCATCCTTGCCTACGAGATCATTCCCAACTCGGTCGAGCACCTGCGCGGCGAGGTCTGCCACGAGGACCAGGCGAGACAGTTGCAAGAGGCCTGACGAGGGATCGCCCCTCTCCGCTCGGCACCGAGCGAAGCGAGGCGGGGTCGATAATTGCGTCGACCTGGGTTCATTGCCCTGAAGGCCGCCCACGAATATTGCGAGCGTGACGGGCGGACCCTACGATCGCAATGCAACAAGCGGAGATCGGCATGAGCATCACAGGACAGAGCGCGATCGTCACCGGCGGCGGTTCGGGCCTGGGTGAAGCCACCGCGCGGCTGCTCTCCGAGCGGGGCGCGCACGTTGCGGTCCTGGATCTCGCACTCGAGCGGGCCGAGCAGGTCGCGCGCGAGATCGGTGGTGCTGCTGTCCAGTGCGATGTTGCAAGTGCGGAAAGTGCGGAGGCGGCGATCGCGCGGGCCTCGGAGGCATTGGGCCCTGCCCGCATCCTGGTGAATTGCGCAGGCATCGCCATCGGCATGAAGACGGTCGGCAAGGACGGCCCGCATGCGTTCGACCTCTTCCGCAAGGTCGTGGAGATTAACCTTCTCGGCACCTTCAACATGATCCGGCTCTTCGCCGATCAAGCCTCGAAGCTCGAGCCTTTGCACGGAGGCGAGCGCGGCGTCATCGTCAACACGGCTTCGGTGGCGGCCTTCGACGGTCAGATCGGCCAGGCCGCCTATTCGGCCTCGAAGGGCGGCGTCGTGGGCATGACCCTGCCGATCGCGCGCGACCTTGCCCGCTCCGGCATTCGGGTGATGACGATCGCACCGGGTATCTTCAGGACGCCCATGATGGCCGGAATGCCGCAAGAGGTGCAGGAGTCGCTGGGCGCGGCCGTCCCCTTCCCGCCCCGGCTGGGCGAGCCGTCCGAATACGCCGCCCTCGTCGTCCACATAGTCGAGAACCAGATGCTGAATGGCGAGACGATCCGGCTGGACGGTGCCATTCGCATGGCTCCAAAGTAGAGCACGGCCGACGGCCGATCGGAGCGTCCCATGTCCCAGACCCGAAATGTCATCCGCCCCACCGACGAGGAGGCGATCACGCTGGCCAAGACCCTGGTCAGGACGGCTCGCCATGGCGCGATCGCGGTGCTCGACCCTGAATCCGGCGGGCCGCTGGCCAGCCGGGTCGGCGTGGCGACCGACGCGGACGGCGCGCCGCTGATCCTGGTGTCACTCCTCTCGGCGCATACGAGAGCGCTGAATGCTGATCCACGCTGCTCGCTGCTTGTGGGCGAGCCCGGAAAAGGCGACCCGCTCGCGCATCCGCGCCTCAGCCTGATCTGCCAGTCACGATTGCTGCAGACGGGCACGCCGGAGCATGCGCGCGCCGAGCGACGCTACCTCAGCCGAAACCCCAAGGCGAAGCTCTATGCCAGGCTAGGCGATTTCCGGCTGTTTAGGCTCGAGCCGGAACGCGCCAGCCTGAACGGCGGCTTCGGCAAAGCCTATGAACTCAGCCGCGCCGACCTTCTTACGTCTGGCCCCGCCGTGGAGGCGCTCGCTGAAGCCGAGCAAGGGGCGGTCGACCACATGAACGAGGACCACGGCGAAGCGATCGACCTCTACGCCAGGCATTTTGCGGGAGCGGACGGCACCGGGTGGCGACTGTCCGGGATCGATGCCGACGGCATGGACCTCGCCCGTGGCGACGAGGTACGCCGGGTGTTCTTCGCCTCGCCACTTACTTCCGCCTCTGAGCTAAGGCCGGTTCTTGTGGAGATGGCCAAGGTGGCGAGGAGCGCGCACCCTCCTGGTGCAGGCGAGGGTCATGCGTGATTTGCAGCAACCTTCATTGAGCTGAGCTTCTCCGGTAACCCGCGGAACAATGCCGCCGGCCTGAGGCCCATGGACCTTATCCGCATCGACGATCCCGAAGACCCTCGCATCGCAGGCTACCGGAATATCCGTGAGCGCGATCTGGTGGGGCGCCAGGGCCTCTTCATTTCCGAGGGAAAGGTCGTGCTCGACGTCCTTCTCTCGGCAGAGGCGTTTCAGCCAAGATCGCTTCTGATCCTTGAGAACCGCGTCGCCGGACTGGCGGAAACCCTCGCGCATGTCCCGGACGATGTTCCCGTTTATGTGGCGGCGGGCCCGGTGCTGGATGCGATCGCAGGCTTTCACATGCATCGCGGCATTCTGGCCCTCGGGCAGCGTCGCGCCCCGCTCACCGCGGCCGAACTTTTGGCCAGCCTGCCGGACCGGGCGCTCGTCCTTGTGCTCTCCGGCATCTCCAACCACGACAATGTCGGCTCGATCTTCCGGAATGCCGCTGCGTTCGGCGCCGACGCCGTGTTCCTGGATTCAGAATGCTGCGACCCGCTCTACCGCAAGTCGATCCGCGTCTCAGTGGGGGGCGTGTTAAAGGTGCCGTTTGCGCGGTTCGATCGAGACGAGGAGTTCCTCCTGGCTCTAAAGGAGCACGGCTTCCGCGGCCTGGCGCTGTCGCCGCACGGCGCGCACGACATCCGCACCCTGAAGCGCCCCGACCGTGCCGCGCTCTTTCTTGGAACTGAAGGCGAAGGCCTTCCCCCGGCACTGCTCGCGGCGATGGATACGATCCGAATCCCGATCGCTGCAGGCTTCGACAGCCTGAATGTCGCAGCCGCCTCGGCGATCGCGCTTCACAGGCTTTCCGAGGCCGTGACGTCCGCCTGATCCGCCGCGGTCTTCCTCAAGGCCAGCACCCTGTCGGCAAGGCTTATCGGTCGTTCGCCGAGCTTGCCGCCCGGACCGGGCTCCTCCAGCGCCTTGCGGATCGGCGAGTCCGGCCCGTCTAGCTTCGAGGTCAGTGAGATCACCTCGGCGGCGAGGTTGTTAATCTGCTCGCGCAAGGCGGCGTCGTCTGCATGGGCAGAGCTGGCGTCCCTAGCCTTTTCGGCGCGCTTGAGATCGGCCTTCAGCTTTCGGTTTTCCCGCGTCAGGATCAGCAATCGTTCTTCGAGGCGCTGCCCTGCTTCCGATTTTTCCACTTCCTTGGAATCTCCGGCGTCTCTCAATTCGGCGATGCTGGCGGTCATGCCCTCGATCTTTTGGTCGAGTTCGGCCGCCCTCGCCTTTTCGGCATCCATCGCCGCGCGTGCCGAATTGAGCTCGCGCTCGAGTTCCTCCACCCGTTTCTCGCCCACGCGGCGTGTCTTTGCAGCCGCGGCTAGATCGACCTCCAGCTTCTCGACCTCGCTTGTCCGCTGCAGAAGCTCTGCCTGCAGGTCCACGAGTTCCAGGCTGACCTCCTCGTGGAGTTCGTTCATTTTCTCCAGTTCGCGGGTCTTTTCCTGGAAATTGCGCGTCCTCTCCTCAAATGCGCGCTCGGTCTCGGCGATCCGATTGGTGAGGGCCGCGATCTCCTCCGTCTCCCGATCATTCTCGCTACGCAACTCCTCGCCTACGGCTTCAAGGTCTGCGATGATCCGCGCCTTCTCATCGCGCTCGATCGTCAGCTGCCCGATTTCCTTGCGGGCGTGGCCGATCTCCACCAACTGGAGATTGGCGGTGTCGCGAAGTTCCTTGACCCGGACTTCGAGCCGCCGGATCGCCACCGCGAATTCGGCCCGCATGCGGTCCTTGTCGGCCTGGATCTCGTCCAGCGTCAGGGGGATGGAGGCTTCTACCCGTTTGCGCGTCAATCTGGCGGCCCGCCGCCAGACAGCAGGCGCCGCCATCAACGCCAGAAGACCGGCGCACAGGAAACCGAGAGCGAAGAAAAGGAGCGACTGGACCACGGCAACCCTGCAACGTCTTCGGAAGCATAAGGCTCCCGTGATCACTAATGCCGGATTTCACCTCGGGAGCAAGCAGTCCGTCTGATCCAAATCAGAACGGGTTCCAGGTAGCGTTGGACGTCAGCTTGAGGTAGCCCAGATTGACGCCGAGCCGGGCACCGACTCCGGTGCGGATGGGAACGAGCAGCAGGTCGCCCCTCCTCAGCACATTGAATCCCACGCCTGCCACCACATAGGCGGAACCGGATACTCCCGCGAAGCGGTCATAGACCGAGCCGACCTGGTCCAGATTATAGACCAGCATCATGATGCGCGAGCCCTGACCGCCGAAGTCGAAGCCGAGCGACGGGCCCTGCCAGTAGATCTTATGGTCGCCGGCATTCTTGGTGTAGAGCGTGCCCTCGCCATAGGTCAGGCCGCCGAAGAAGGCGCCCGATCCCTCCTCTCCGAGGACGTAGCCGTTGGGCAGCCCATAAGAGGAAAAGATCGTCTCGATGGCCGATGCCAGGCCGCCGGATGTGGCGCCGAAGAAGCGATGTCCGGAGTCGACGATCTCCTGCGCGGTGTATTCCTGGGCGATGAGCTTGCCCGGCGCGAGGCCGACAAAGCCTGTCGCCAGCAGCAATGCGGCAACGAGCCGGATCGCCCGGTCCTTGAAGCGAGAATTCATGTTCAGATCTCCGTCCGCGAGCACTCGCCGACGTCCCTGCCGCCGGCGACTCTTGGCGGCCGCTCGGCGATTCCCAACCGAGCGTATGGCGTAATCCTTTTTCAACCATTAAACGACGCCCGCCCAAGGTCGCCTGGTCGGTCAATCATACGCTCTCGCAGGCGCATTGGCCGCGTGGTTGAGATGCCATATACGGCTAGACCGTCGAAGCGCTGATTCGGGCAGGCTGGAACGGCGGTCACGCTCTGTCCGGGGACACATTTCGATCGCCGGAGATGCATTGATGGCCGATATTTTCACGCTTACGGCGGCCGACCTGGCCGCGCTCCTCTGCAGCAGGGTCTGCCACGACATCATTTCCCCGGTCGGCGCAATCAACAACGGCCTCGAGCTTCTCGACGAGGGCGGCGCCGATGAAGACGCGATGAACCTGATCCGCCAGAGCGCCCGCAATGCGTCGGCCAGGCTTCAATTCGCCCGGATCGCTTTCGGGGCCGCCGGCTCGGCCGGCATGGTGATCGACACCGGCGACGCCGAGAGCGTCGCGTCCGCGTTTCTGAAGAACGAGAAGCCCGACTTCGAGTGGAGCGGGCCGCGCTGGCTGCTGCCGAAGAACACCGTGAAGCTGCTGCTCAATCTCATCCTGATCGGCAACTCCGCCATTCCGCGCGGCGGCAAGATCACCGTCAGGATCGAAGGAACGGATACGAACCCGAAGTTCACTGTCTCGGCACGTGGGCCTATGCTGCGCGTGCCGCCGAAATTCCTGGAGCTTCATTCCGGAAATCGCGGCGAAGAGGCGGTCGACGCCCACGCCGTCCAGCCCTATTACACGCTGCTTCTGGCACGCGAAGCCGGCATGCCGATTTCAATTCATGCGACGCCGGAAGAAATCGTCTTTTCCGCGTCAAGAGCGGAGTGACGGACGAGAAAATTTTAGGAAAAACTTACGTAACCCGTTCTCCTGTTCTTTACCCGACGCACCTAGCTTCACTGCAGTCCGCAGTTCCACTGATTCCGCGGACGAGAGGGGCAGGAAATGAAACGGTGCATGTTCGTTGACGATTCAAGCGTCGTCCGTAAGGTCGCGAAGCGCATTCTGAACGGACCCGACATGATCGTCATCGAGGCGGAATCCGGCCTGGACGCTGTGGACATGTGCCAGGCCGAGATGCCCGACATCGTCATCGTCGCCTCGGCACTGCCCGATCTGCCGGCTGCCGACGTGGTCCGCAGAATCCGCTCGATTCCCAGCCCGATCGTGCCGCATATCGCCGTCTGCCTCACGGAACTTGATATTCCGACGATCATGCGGGCCAAGCGGGCCGGCGCCCAGAGTTACCTGCTGAAGCCTTTCAACCGCACACAACTCCTCGAATTCTTCCGCGCGATCAGCGAACCGAAGCCCACGGCATCGGCCGCCTGACCCGATTTTCTGGACGCTGAGAGCCTCAATACGCAAAACCCGGCATTGCGCCGGGTTTTGAACAGGTTCGGTAGCTACGAAAGGAGCCTCAGGCGCTTTCGCGCATATCCTCCGGCTCGCGCAGCACATAGCCACGGCCCCAGACCGTCTCGATGAAGTTCTGACCGCCGGATGCAGCGTCGAGCTTCTTGCGCAGCTTGCAGATGAAGACGTCGATGATCTTCAACTCCGGCTCGTCCATGCCGCCATAGAGATGGTTGAGGAACATCTCCTTGGTGAGCGTCGTGCCCTTGCGCAGCGAGAGCAACTCCAGCATTTGGTATTCCTTGCCGGTGAGGTGCACCCTCTGGCCGCCGACCTCGACCGTCTTGGCGTCGAGATTGACGATCAGGTCGCCCGTCTGGATGACCGACTGCGCGTGGCCTTTCGAACGGCGGACGATGGCGTGGATGCGGGCCACAAGCTCGTCCTTGTGGAACGGCTTGGTCATGTAGTCATCGGCGCCGAAGCCGAGGCCGCGCACCTTGTCCTCGATGCCTGCCATGCCGGACAGGATCAGGATCGGCGTCTTGACCTTCGACAGGCGCAGCGTCCGCAGGACCTCGTAGCCGGACATGTCCGGAAGATTGAGGTCGAGAAGGATGATATCGTAGTCGTAGAGTTTTCCGAGATCGACGCCCTCTTCGCCGAGGTCCGTCGTATAGACGTTGAAACTCTCGGACTTCAGCATCAGCTCGATGCTCTGAGCTGTCGCACTGTCGTCTTCAATCAGCAGAACGCGCATCTAGATCCCCTTTTCTGCTGCCGTACCGGCTTCGGCCAACCCCCAGTGCCGGAGCAGTGATTGCCTGACCCGAAGCTGACACGAAATGGTTAACAAAACCTGATTCCGCTTGGCAAGCCGCTGCCATGCTGTTCAACTTTGGGACACATACCCTTGATTCAGAACACTAAATCACCTTGGCGCGGCTGCGCCTGAACCTTAACAATCCGACGCAACCGACTCGTTCGATTCAGCTGTTGCCGGTGACCTGACCGACCCGGTTTTTTTTACCGTGCCTTAAGTCCTCAGCCCTATGATTAACAATGCCCGTAAACGAAAGGTTACCGGGCTCGGAGATTCTTAGGAATCTGTTTTCCTTCGCCGCGAGGAGGTTCGGAGCGCGGCGGGAAAGGCTGGTCCCGACGGACCGAGTTATTGCATCAAGTTTGCGTTCTGGAGTCGTGGACATGAAGTCACGTGAAAACCTGGTTCGGCTGAAGCAGTTTCAGGTGAACGAGAAGCGCCGGCAACTCTCCCAACTGGATCTGATGATCGCCGAGTTCGAAAGGATGGCTGGCGAACTCGAGGTGCAGATCGCCGCGGAAGAGAAGAAGGCAGGCATCACCGACGTCAATCACTTCGCTTATCCGACATTTGCCAAAGCCGCGCGCCAGCGGCGGGACAATCTGCGTAATTCCCAGGCGGACCTCGCCGAGCAGAGAACCGTCGCCCTAGCCTTACTTCGCGAAGCTGAAGCGGAGCTTTCCAAGGCGCAGATGCTGGAATCCCGTGACGGCAAGATCCGTGACATCGACATTCATGGCCGCAGCGCGATGATCGGCTGAGAAGCCGGCGCGAGTTGCCGGGCAGCCGCGGCTTTCCTGGAGCCGCCGGCTGCTCTATTGCGGCCTGATGTCGCCGCTTCCTTTACTGCTCTTCGCCGCAACGTTTTCGTTCGCCTGCGGCATCATCTTGCCGCTGATCCAGGTCGAGCGGTTGCTCCTTTTCACGGACGAGGCGTCTCTGATCGGCATCGTCGCTGGGCTGTGGAGGACGGGGGACAGGCCGCTCGCCGCCTTGATCGGGCTGTTCTCGCTGGTGTTCCCGGCGATCAAGCTGCTGCTGCTTCACATCGCCGCCTATTCCAAGCCGCCTCGACCGGCCATTCCCGGCTGGCTTCGAGCGCTCTCCAACTGGTCGATGCTGGATGTGTTGCTCGTCGCGCTGGTAATCTTCACGGCGAAGACCAGCGGCCTCGCGACCGCAGCCACCAAACCGGGCTTGTGGTTCTTCGCCGCCTCCGCTGTGCTCACGGCGGGCACGTCAGCCTTGGCGAGGAGGGTTCAATAGGTCTTGAACGTTCTTCCGAGCACTACCACCTTGTATGTTGTTCCTCTCAAGGAGGTTGTCCATGCGCAAGCTGCTTTTCACGGCGATCACGGTCGGAACCGTCCTCGCTCCCTACGCCGCCATGGCGAACAAGATCATCGGCAACGGCTGACGGCTGCTGGACCTCTACTCCTCTACTGAGAGCGGGCGTAGAGACGCAGCATCCAACCCGGTGCTAAAGTCAGGAAAAGTATGGATGTCGGCATTTTAGGGAGCGCGTAGACCCTCCGCGTGCACGCGCGCCAGTTGATAGGCAAACGCGTGCGGGACGGTAGTGGCGAACTCGCGGATGCCGATGTGTCAGTGCCGATATTGCTGGATGCGCGTGGTGCGCAGGCCGGCCAAGCCATATTCGTCGATCGAGGCCTGCCAGGACAGGAACTCCTCGGTCGTGAGCTTGTAACGCTGGCACGCCTCGTCAAGGCTGAGCAGGCCGCCACGGACGGCCGCCACCACCTCGGCCTTACGGCGAATAACCCAGCGCCGCGTATTGCTGGGAGGCAGATCGGCAATTGTCAACGGACTCCCGTCGGGTCCAATGACGTATTTGACACGCGGCCTCACTAGATCGGTCATCGTACTCTCTACAACTCGCAGAACCAATCGCGCCCAGACTAGCGCGACAGCTTTAAGAATTGCCTAAGCGGCGAGGTGGAGGCTAACCGGCATCTCGTGAATCCATCGTTGCTGCGCCGATGAAAATTTTAGTCTTCCAGTCCGCCGTGATAGATTCACGTTACCCGGCCTTTTCAAAAACGAACTCAGGTTAGTGCGAGCGGACGCCCCCTCTCCGCCTCGCTGCGCTTGTCCCCGGGCCGGCCTATGGGCAAACCGGAGGGCTTGGCACCGATCCCGGAACGGATCCGGATAGCCGCTTGTCGCTTCGCTCCGCACAACTCCGGATGACGCGCGTCGACGGCCGCGACCCGGGATCTCGCGGCCTGGTGTGGCAAGCCTCCCTCCTTTCGCCTATATCTTGGCCGAAAGCTCGTTGCGGAACCCCTGATGAGAATGCCGATGAACAGCCTCGACCTGCCGGGACGTCCGGCGGATACGCGCGTGGTCGTCGCCATGTCCGGCGGCGTCGACTCCTCCGTGGTGGCCGGGATTCTTGCCCGGGAGGGCTATGACGTCGTCGGCGTGACGCTGCAACTCTACGATCACGGAGCCGCCACGCATCGGGCGGGCTCCTGCTGCGCGGGCCGCGACATAGACGACGCCCGGCGCGTCTCCGAGAAGCTCGGCATCCCTCACTACGTGCTCGACTACGAGGAGCGCTTCCGCAAGGCGGTGATCGATCCCTTTGCGCAGAGCTATGTGGCGGGCGAGACGCCGATCCCCTGCGTTTCCTGCAATCAGACCGTGAAGTTCGCGGACCTGCTGGAAACCGCGCGCGATCTCGGTGCGGCAGCACTCGCCACCGGCCATTATATCCGCAGCGGCGCTAATGGCGCGCACCGCGCCCTGTTCCGTCCGGTCGATGCCGATCGCGACCAGAGCTATTTCCTCTTCGCCACGACCCAGGAGCAGGTCGACTATCTGCGCTTTCCACTGGGCGGGATGTCCAAGCCGCAGGTGCGCGAGATCGCCGCCGAGTTGGGATTGAGCGTCGCCGACAAGCAGGACAGCCAGGACATCTGCTTCGTTCCTCAGGGCAAGTATTCGGAGATGATCGCGCGGTTGAGGCCGGGTTCGGCCGAGCCTGGCGACATTGTCCATATCGACGGGCGCGTGCTCGGCCGCCACGAGGGCATTTTGCGCTACACGATCGGCCAGCGCCGCGGCATCGGCGTCGCCTCAGGCGAGCCGCTCTACGTCATCCATCTGGACGCCGACCGGGCGCGTGTGATCGTCGGCCCGCGCGAGGCGCTCGACACCCGCAAGGTTTTCCTGCGCGCTATGAACTGGCTCGGAGACGAGGATCTGGCCTCGATCGGCCCTGGTGGCATCGAACTGTTTGCAAAGGTCCGCTCGACCCGGCCGCCCCGGCCCGCTTTGCTCCGCCGCGAAGGCGCGGCCGTCTGGGTGGAACTTGCTGAGGGCGAGGCAGGCATCGCGCCGGGCCAGGCCTGCGTGCTCTATTCGGACGATTCCAACGAGGCGCGCGTTCTCGGCGGCGGCTTCATCCAGCGCTCGGAACGCAGTGCCGCAGCGGAGGCCATGCTGGAACGGCTTTCAGCCGCGCCAGCCCACGCAACAGCCGAGTAAAATCGCCCCTGGCTTTCGAGGCATAAGCCTCAGCTATGCATCACCGTACCGCCGGTGAGGATGCGCAGTACGGACACGCCTTCCTCGCCACTGGTGCGCGGCGCTTCCCTGGTTTCGATGCAGTGCAGGAAGTGCTGCAGTTCGCGGGTGAGCGGCATGCCGCCCTCGACCGGGATGTAGGTCGGCTCGTTGGTGGTGGCGAGCCACTGGCCGCTGTCTTGCCAGATCTCGTGCCTGTAGAAGGCGAGCTTGCGCTCCCACTGTTCGACATCGTCGAAGACCGCCATGGCCTTCGTTCCCACGACGGTCAGGCGCCGCTCGCGATAGGGATTGAGCCGCGAGGCGAAGAGATGGCTGCGCAGGCCGCTGGGAAACAGCATGTGCAGATGGGCGAAGTCGCTGAGCCGGTCGAGCACCGCTGCCCCCTCCCCTCGCACTTCGCAGGGAGCCTGGCCGGTGATCGCCAGGATCATGGAGAGGTCGTGCGGGGCGAGGTCCCACAGTGCGTCGTTCTCGGTGTGGAATTTTCCGAGGCCGAGCCGGTGCGAGTGGATGTATTTCACCTCGCCGAGTTCGCCGGCCTCGATCAGTTCCTTCAGCCGCTCGAAGGCGGGATGGAAGCGCAGCACGTGGCCAGTCATGAAGATGCGGCCGTGCCGCGCGGCGGTGTCGACCGCCCGCTGCGCGTCGGCAACCGTCAGCGCGATCGGCTTTTCGACCAGCACGTCCTTGCCGCCCTCGACCGCCCTGATGGCGTTTTCGGCATGGAACTGCGGCGGCAGCGCCATCACCACGGCATCGACGTCGTCGCGTCGGAAAAGCTCGCAAGGGTCGATCGCAAGACAGTCGTGCTCGACGCCAAACCCTTCGGCGCGCGCGGCATTGGCATCGGATACTGCGTGCAGGACTCCGAGGCCCTTCAGCGTGCGGACGTGGTTTGCGCCCCAGTAGCCGCAACCGAGGACAGCGATACGTGGTTTGGTCAATTCAGGATCTCAGGGCGGCTTGGCCGGGGATTGTAGGTCGGGCAGACATAACCAGCGCCCGCTGCGAACTCAAGGCTGCGTTCTGCACGTTTGTTTTCAGTCGAAAACGGTCGGTAACCGGCTGTGCAGGATTGGCGGCCTGTCGTTCGGTCCATCGTGAATGCAACGGAGTGCGCGCGAGCACTCCGAAGCCTCATTCGAGCCAGCACCGCTTGCGCGACCGCATCTTGAGCGGACGGTCGGCGGCCTACGGCGCTACGACCAGCCGACTTCAACCCAAGCTTCAGACGCCCAGAGGCCAGACGAGAAGCTTCAGAGCCGCCGCCGACCTGGCGGGGGGAAGCATAAGACGCCATGGTGCTGAGGATTTGCTGTACCATCGCTTGACAGGCTTGGTCCGGCCCCCCTATACCGCCGCTGCCTTCGAGACGCGCCGCAGCGGTCGCTCTCGCATCGGGGCGGAGTAGCTCAGTCGGTTAGAGCAGAGGAATCATAATCCTTGTGTCGGGGGTTCGAATCCCTCCTCCGCTACCACCGTTAACAACACCGAGGCTGCCGAAGCCTTCCGCGCCCACCAGAGCGTTGAGTTTCCCCTGTATTTTGACGCCTACCCCGCCTTCACGGTTCGGGTAGACGATGACGCTATCGACCAGTTCCCGAAGCCCTCTGGCTCCTGAACTGTTGCCGTCGTCCATACCGGCCTGAAGCTCCTCCCGCAACTGCGCGAGCCTGATCTCGTATTGCCCAAGCGCCTTGTCGTGCAGGGCCACTACGTTGACTTCCTTCGGAACGTCTAAAAGCTCACGCTCCAACTGCTGTCGCTCTGCCTTGAGGTCCTGAAACCGTCCCTCAAGATCGGCATCGGTCAGCAGCCCTTTGGCGTAGCCATCCACCATGCGGTCGATCTCTCGGGTCTTCTCCGCGATCTTTCTCGATAGGCTCCCGCGACGTCGCTCCGAAGTCGCCACGAGACGCTTCCTTGCCTCGATGTACGACGCGATGAACTCGGTGACCTCATGGGGGCTGCGAAGTTCACGCAGCAATGTCTGGATCACCAAGTCCTCGACCGTGTCGAGGTAGCAGGTCTTGGGATCAGGACAGGTGCCGCTTTCCCGTGCCGCTGAGCATCGGATGCGAACTCTACCAGACTTGTCCTTCCCGCTCGTGGTCATCCCGGACCCACAGACAGCACAACGTAGCAACCCCGAGAGAATGCGCTTGGGCCTGCGCTGCATTTCGGGCTTCTTTCGAGTAGTAGCCAGCCGAAGGGTCCGCACGCGGTCATAGAGATCGTCTGACACGATCCGAAGGTGCGCGGCGGTGGTGCGATGCCAGTCCTGCTCCGCGTTGATCCGTGAGACGCGCCTGCCCGTTTCAGGGTCCTTCACCATTCGTACCTTGTTCCAGACGATCTGCCCGACATAAAGCTCGTTGTTCAGGATGCCGTTGCCGCGCTGTGCGTTACCGTTGATCGTGGAAGCGTTCCAAGCCTTGCCACGCGGCGGGGGCGCATGGTCGCGGTTGAGGCCCCATGCAATCCGCCGAGGCGAGTTCCCATTCAGATACTCGCTGAAAATGCGCCGGATGATCTCCGCTTCCTCTGCGACGACTTCAAGGTGGCCAGTCTGACCGGGCACGGGGCGATAGCCATACGCTCGTCCTCCCGCACTACGCCCTTCGCGGACAACACCGAACATGCCGCGCCGGACCTTCTTGGCGTTGTCCAAACGGTACATGTGGCCGATCAGCCCCTTGAGGCCGACTACGACTTCATCGACCGGACCCGGCCCATCGTTCACCGCCCGGATTTCGATCCCCGCGAACTGGAGCCGTTTGTGCAGACCCGCCAAGTCCTCCATGTCGCGGGACAGTCGGTCCAGCGCCTCCACTATCACCACGTCGAACTGCTTGGCTCGGGCCGCCTGCATCAAGTCGAGAAGCCCGTCACGGCCGATCATGGACCCGCCAGAGCGAGCTTCATCGGCAAACGTCCTGACGACTTCTATGTTCTCGCGTGCCGCGTACTCTCGGCAGTATGCGAACTGGTCCGATATGGACCGAGGGTCCTGTAGGTCGGTCGAATACCTCGCGTAGATTGCCGCGCGCACCATCGTTACTCTCCACCGTGCTCCTGACGATGGTCATCCACTGCGGCTCGCTCCGCAAGATAGCGGGTGATCTTTCGGAGTGACTTTCGAGCTTCAGCTATCGTATCAGGTTGCACGACGCGAACCGGCTCGTTCTCGTTGTCACCGCCGCGAGGAGCAAAGGTGGATCGTCGCTTGTTGAGGATTAGGACCACGCGAACTCTCCTGCATGAAAGAGTATGCGCAACTGACTGGCGCGCATTTGCAGGCGTCCGCTTGGCTACTCGCGGTCCGACGGCTCCAACATCGATGAGGAGCACTTACTCAACAGCCTCTCCATGCTATTCAGGTTGCCCGCCAAGTCAAACCGCTCACCTTCTGTCCCCGCGAACAGGAGTGAGAAAAGTTGGTAAAACACTTGCAATCAAATTCACTCGGAGCCGTTTTTCCCCGCTATTCACAACGTAACCCATTGCTACCAAAGCGCCCAACTTATTGTCGGCTGAGGCCAGATGTTGCCACTTGATTTTTTCCGCGTTCCTCGGCCAGCTAAGAGCGCTTGATTGAGACATACATCGGAGCGGTAGCATCATCCGCATCGAGCGCCCTACCGGAGCCTCGATATGCCGATCAAGAAACCCAACCAGACTTTCCTTGTAGCCGAACAGCGCATCGCAGCCCAACAAGCTGAAGAGCAGGTCAACCCACGGCTCAATGTGGAACAAGCTGCCCGCTATCTCGGCGTCAGCGTCTCGACCCTCAACCGATGGCGGGGTGAGGAAGTCGGACCCGAGTGGACCAAGCGAGGCGGTCGAGTTTGGTACTACGCCAACGCCTTGGACACCTTCGCCAAGGGCAACTGACCATGACCGTTGACTTGGCCATGAACCGCATCAGTGCCGAGGTCGGAGCTGCCATCCGGCGACGGGTTTCCCAAAACAGCGACACAGCCAGCCAGTTCAGCGTTGAGCAGGTCCGCATCCTACGCAAGGCACAGAAGGTCCACCACAAGCAACTGAGGGCGCTCCGGGCGGCGATAGCCAAAGGGAAGCCGAAGGCGGTCAGCGCTGCCAAGGAGCGCCTTCTGTCAAGTTTCGCCTCCAAGCTCATGGCAGTCGTGCGAGCGACCGCGAAACGCGGGGGGCCTGTAGCGTTCGAGACGCTGGGGACGTGGGCAAACAGCCTAAGCTTGGATCACTGCTACTACGAGACCGTCATCGTCCACCCCCAGCCTCATGGGCAGTCGTGGCGTCCCGTCTGTACCACAGGCTTGCGCCGTCGTGCCCAACAGCTCATGGTCCGGGACCTGCTGCTGATGACGGTGGGGGACAATCCCTATGACAGCACGGTGTCCGGGATGGGCGGGGAAACCAGACTATTTGCAGACATCAAGCAGGCGATTTCCGAGGGGTACTACTACTGGGCCAGCCTCGATGTTCGCGATTTCTTCCCGTCCCTGAGACCCGGACACCTTGCAGGCTTTCCACTCTCGCAGTGGATCGTCGGGAACATCGTGTTCCTTCCTGCGAATGTCCCGATCAGGTTCATCGACCAGCGAACTGGCATCGATCTCACTGACGATGTCATCTTCAACGGGGATGACGATGATCAGCCTGTGTGTCCCTCCTATACGTTGGGTACGCTCAGGTCGAAGGTCAAACAGGTCCGGCAGGGCCTCATACAGGGCGACGTCTGTGCTCCGCAAATCGCGCGCACGGTCTTGGGGCGGGAACTCCAGCACGCGCTGGGGAAACGGGACGTGGTCTACGGCAGTCACCTTGACGACGTGGTCATAGGTGCGCGCTCCCGGTCGGCGCTAAAGGCGTCCATCAAGGCCCTGACCTCTCGGCTGGCAAGCCTCCCTGCCGGACCACTTGACCTGAAACACGACAGCATCCGCGATGTGCGCGAAAGCGCCTACTTCCTTGGGTATCGGATCACCCGCCGCGCTGACGGCACCGTCTATGTCCGACCGGGGCTGGATCGCTTCAACCGATTTCGTACCCGTTTGCGTCAGCGGCTTGAGAACTCGACCGCCATCACGAAATCCGAGTTGCTGGAGATCGCGGTGGGCTATGCGCGACAGTGGTTCGGGTCTCACCCGGCATGGGATCGCAAACTCAGCGACAGCGACCCTGACGCGGGGCAAAGCTGGGACTTTGTTTGGTCGGAAGTCCTCGTCTGCGTCAATCAGGTGATCCACGAGGAGTGGAGTGCAGGATCGCTGCCATGGACGGAAGCCGACATCGACTTCGATCTGCTCGCCGCATGAGGTCGCGCCCGCCTCTCCTACTCCTCCGCAAAGAAGTCTTCGTCCAGCCTCTTGAACTCGATGGCCCGGCTGACACGCACTCCGACCCCGTGCTCGATCATGAGGTCGGCGAGCTGCCGCCCGTCGATCAGTATGACGCGCTGGGACAAGTGCTTGACGAAATCGCGAGCCTGCGGGCTGAACGTCGAGGTCGTGACGAAAACGCCCTTGGTTGCCCCCAATCCCACGAGGCTCCCGACGAATGCCTGCACATCCGGGCGACCGATGGAGTTGGTGGCCGCGTATCGCTTGGCTTGCACGTAGACGCGATCCAGCCCGAGCCGGTCCTCGTTCACCACACCGTCAACGCCACCGTCGCCCGAACGTCCGAGCTGGGCAGCAGCACTCTTGTGGGAGCCGCCATAGCCCATGGCGACCAGAAGATCGACAATCAGGCCCTCGAAGAATGCGGGACTGTTCTGCCCGATCCGGTCGAGCAGGTCTGCCCTCAACGCGGCAACCACGGCTTGGTAGGCGGCTTCGATCTGCTCCTCCGGAGTGACACTCGCGCTGTCCAGATCGCGGCCCTCAGTCTCCCCGCGACTGCTGTCGGTGTCCGTCCCGGCGGTGTTGCTGGACTTGTAGAAATCCCTGAACTCGGGGCGCTTGAGCAGGAGCTTCACGTCCACCCGTTCCGGGTTCTGTGCCAGCAACGCCCTGCCTGCCTCGGTCGCGACGAACCGGCCACGTGCGGGTGAGGCGATCAGACCTGCCTTGCTCATGTAGAACTTCGCCCAGTGAATACGATTGTGCAGCACGCGCTGACGACCACTCGGCAGAAGCTCCTCCCGCTCCTCAGCCGTCAGTCCAAGGTCGTCCGCGATACGGTCCTCGACATCGGCGACACGCTTCTCGCCTTCAGCCGCGAGGCGGAGGACCGGCAGCATCAACGATTGATAGTCTGGGATCGGCAACTCTACTCCTCATCCCCTGCCTGCTATCTCGGCAGGAAGTATCGCCGCTGGCCCTCATGCTCGCCGGTGCGGGCAAGACCGGTAGCGACCAGCGTCTCAAGAACCTCGGCGATGCGGTCCCGGCGCTTTGAGGTGTTTCTGCCGTCGAAGACGCTGGCGATTGCGTCAGGTGGTGCTGGCGCTGGTGCCTTGGCGAGGAGGTCGCGCACCAGCCTGATCTGCTCCAGCCCATCCGAGGGCCACTTCGGACGCTCGGCGCTCGCGGGCAGGTCGATGCCGAGGGGGCCGACATGCTCTCCCTCGGCCTTCGGTGCCTTCACGCCCAGCTTCGGCTTCTGGTAGTCGGGACGGAGCCAGCGCACGACGCCCTTTCTCTCCTCCGCCGCCCGCTCCTGATTGAGCGCGACAAGACGCGACAGAAGCTGCTCCTCAGAGCGCTCTTGTGCTTCCGTCTTGTACGGAGACGGCAGCGTTGCACCCGGCTTGCCCACCAGTTCGAGGATCAGGTCTTCCCATCCATAGGCAACGAACACGGCGCGGTCGATGTCATCGTGCATTTCCTTGAGGACAGAGATCAACCCAGCCTGATGAATGTCACGCTCGGCCTCCGATAAGGGGGGCACGTCGCAACCATTCTCCAACTCCCGAAGTCGCTCCAGTGCGCTGTAGAGGCCGGTCATGGTCAGGAAGGAATGCTGTGCCAGCCGCTCTTTGCGGAAGGTATCGAGCCGCTCACCGAGTTCACGCAACCGCTCCTGCTGTGCGAACAGCGGATTACCGGACGCCAATCTCGGATCGACCGCCAATGGAAATGGGAAGGGATCGAAGGTTCGCGACTTCGAGTACCGCGGATCGTTCCCGACACCCAGCCAACCGCCCGTAGCGATTGCCCACGCGACGTTTAGCCGTGATGAGAGAACCGCTAGGTGCTCGGCAGTATCCAGTCCGATGCATATGAGCATGTTGTCCGGTCTGATGCTGGCGTCGAGGAACTGGAATGTGCGGTGGCGTGTCGTCTCAACAGTGGCGATGTAGCGGGGAAGTCGCTCCAGAGTTGGGCGGAAGTCCTTTCTTGGCTCGCCAAACAGCCACCAAAAATCTTTGTAGCTCGCTCTGTTGTTGTGGTCGCGTTCCGGCTTCACGTTGTCGAGCACATGCTGGTAGACCGCTGGGAAGCGTGCACTCACCTCCTCAATTTCGAGGGGATAGAGGTCTATGACCATGACGCCACGCGGACGCTGCGCGATGTCACGCCCGTTTCGATAGTGAAGAATATGCCGCTCCAACCCGTCGACCGTCCCCAGCCCCAACCCCTTGGCCTGTGAAGGCGTAACGATGAAACCCGCACCGTGGAGCTTCACGCCGGGACTTGAGACTAGTTCGTTCGCGAAGAGGGCCTTTGCAGATGCGAGGTCGGCCCCAATCGTGAGGTTCGCACGAACCTTCCCCTCACGCGCTTCCAACCCGATCTGCGGTGTGTCGGTGTTCAGTCCGGCCTCGGAGACCACTTCCGCCAGCACACCCTCATGGTCGCCTTTCTCAGCGACTGTCATGGCGATCCGCACGGCGGCCTTGTCGGATGCCTTGAGCCACGGATGGTTAGGGATCGCGAACACGAGTGAGAGCGGCTCCTTGGCCGCTATGTGACGCTCGATGACCCGCCGCGAGAAGGTCTGCGTGATCGAATTGGTGGTGATGAACCCGAAGCGCCTCAGCGGGTTCGTTTGCCCACTAATCGGCTTCCATAACAGTCGGGTCGCGGCCTCGTCCCAGAAGTGCATGACGAAGTCCGCCCCGCCCGGGACGTGAGGTCGTGCTGCCCAGCATGCTTCCGCATAACCGTCGCCCAACTCGGCACGCATGTCTTTGCCGCCGATGAAGGGCGGGTTGCCGACGATGAACTCGACCTCCGGCCACGGCGCGCGCTTGGGGTTCACATAGGAGTAGAGTGGCACTTGCGCGTTGGGGTCAGGCACTTCCTCCCCGGTGATCGGATGCAGCTTCTTCGTGACGCCATCCCATCGCGACAACGGTCGGCCCTGAGCGTCCCGCAACAAGTCCTGACGGTCATAGGTAATCACCGCGTCCTGCTGCCGGATGGTTCCATAGGCATGCAGGATCGGCTCGGTGATTGAGGAGAGGCCCGCCGTCTTGAGTTGCCACTTGAGGTAGCCGATCCACAGCACGAGGTCGGCAATGGGCACCGCGCGCGGGTTCAGCTCCAGCCCGTAGAACTGACGCGGGCTCACGGTCTCACCTTCCATCGCGAAGCGCCTCTGGTCCTCACCGAGACCCTCCAGCGCCTCCAGAACCTCGCCCTCAAGCCGCTTCATCAGTTCGAGGCTGACATAGAGGAAGTTGCCGGTGCCGCAAGCCGGGTCCAGCACCCGCGTCGTACAGAGCTTGTGATGATAAGCCTTCACGGCGGCCAGCGCGCCCACGTGGTCGCCTTTGTCGCGAAGCTCCTTCACTTGCCCCTGAACCAACTCCCAATCAGCCCGGAGCGGTTGGATGATGGTCGGCACGACAAGGCGCTCAACATAGGCACGGGGGGTGTAGTGTGCTCCGAGCTTCGACCTCTCCCTTGGGTTAAGCGCCCGCTCAAGCAAGGTCCCGAAGATTGCTGGTTCGACATCAGACCAGTCCTTACCCGCAGCGATCCACAACTCGTTGATGTCGTCTCTGTCGAGCGGAAGGGCAGAGCGGTTCTTGAACAGTGATCCGTTGAACTTCTTCAAGGTCGCGTTCAGGTGCGGCGCGTAACCGCCACCATCCATAACGCTCCACAGGCTCTCCAGCGCGGCCACGAAATGTTCGGGCGTGTCCTTCATCTGCCCGAGCAGCTTGTGGAAACCTTTCTCGGGAATGAGCTTCACGTCTTCCGCGAACATCGTGAACAGGCACCGCATCAGGAACTCGGCCACGTCCTTCGCGTCGTGCTTGCCTTCGAGACGTTTCGCGATCTTTGCTAGTCGCTCGGCGATGTCGCGCGTGACCTCGGCTGAAATGCGCGTGGGGTCGAGCGACAGCGGGTCGGTCCAGATGGCCCGCAGCCGCGCCTGCACCTTCGCATCGTGGAGGTCGTCCATGCTGATCCGGTAGGACTGACGGTCTGGGAAGTGAGCGTAGTTCTTCCCCTGCCCGGAAAAATCGGCATAGACCTCGATCACATGGCCGACATCGACCACGAGGAGGAAGGGCGGGTAGCCGTGCTCGACCGGGAGAGCGCGGGCGTAGTCTTCGGCCTGCCTGCGGGCTGCGAGCATGACCTGATCCCAGCCGCGTGTTCCCCGCTTCGCCTGTCCGGGCTTCCGCTGGGTCGCATCTTCCGGGAGGAGGTCAAGCTGAGAAGGATGGACCTTGGCACCCAGCCGTTTCCCCGACTGCTTCCCTTCGAGAATGAAATGTCCGCGCCGGTAGCAGTCGATCCGCCCGGCGGTGCGTGAGCCGTCCGGGTGTTTGAAATCGACCCGACGCTCAAACACGTAGTCGTTTCTCTCGTTCTGCTCCTGCGCCATCGCCGGGCGCTCCAGCCCCAGCGCCTCGCACAATCCGAGAATGAACGGCTGGAAATTGGCCAATTCCGACCCGCCAGAGGCTTGCGCTTCGGTGATCAGAGCTTCCAGCTTTTGGGTATTGGTCAGACACTCCCCCATGAGCCCAAATTACTCAGGGTGAATGCGATGACAATCAGAAATTGAACGCTGGCGCCATCAAAACGAAATCGTTTGCACTGGTTTTGCAAGAGAATGCTGAAAACAGCTATTCGTTGTCAGGTGAAATTACGCAGAACGAACGGCGATAGATGCTCGTTGGACGGGAAGGACGTGCGGACGCAGCTTAACACCAAGGCGAGAGCTTGACGCTACTGCGCAGCTATGGAGTGGACCCCACCTATCCCTTGCATTTGCATAGCTACCGGGCGGAAGACACGAGTGATCAGGAGCCTTTTGAGACGACCTGTGCTGCTTTCAAAGCGGAAGGCTGAGAACTGAATTTCTCCGTCTGGGCTAAATCGATCCCTCGCGTTCCGTTGCAAGCTCTGAGTAACGGCCTGCACGCTTAAGGGGTCACGGCACCCCTCTGCGAGGTCGAAGGGAATAGGCCGATGTTCATCGTGGAGATACACACGGCCCTTGAATGTGTTGATGTTGTAACTGCTGACCCGACCTGAATTTTCCACCGGCTGCTCGACTTGTGTAGTCAGGTTCACATAGTCGAATGTGTCGGCGTCCATTTCTGCAAGGCGCTTAGTTGCTCGCCGATATGTAGAACTCAAATTCGCTGTGGTCGCGGTCTTCGATGCATAGATGGGCCGGTGCATCTCCTTGATCGAACTCTCGCACTTCTCGATGAGCGCATCGACTTGTGACTGGGTGATTTTCGGCGCAATGGCCCGTCTATGTCGCTGCGCATCCTCATACTGTTGGCCGAGGGTTTTGTCGAAATCGACGTGAAAGCCGAGGGTCTCGTTGATGACGTAATCATAGGCCGATGTAACGAGATGCCCGATAACCGTATCTCTTGGTGCAGTGCCAAGCTGATGTGCTCCAGCCATGATCATTCCAACGGTGGTAACGACCTTCCAACTCCCCTGTTCGGGTGATTTGATAAAAATCCGAGCACCTTTCAGCGCCGGAGCCTGCACGATGATCTCGCCATTGAGGACAAGGTGCGTGGTTAAGGCCAGTGACCGCTGGAACCCAGTGAGCGCATCCGCTGCGTCATAAAAGTCGAGTTGGTTGTCGTCAGCTTCGTTGCCCTCAAACGACAGAGCGAATTTCACGCTGATCATAGCTTTCCTCCCACCCGGCGGCGAAGGTAAGGCGGGCTCGACCAGTTGTCACGCCTCCTGCCAGAGGCCCGCTACTGTCTTGGGGAAATCGCTCCCTCGGCGTTGTGAACAAAACAGGAATTGCTTAGCTATGCGTATGGCCTATGACGTAAGGGCAGTTGCCAACTATGTGCTGGATGTTGCGGATGGCGAAGGGCGGGGCATCTCCAACCTCCACATCAACAAGATCGTCTACTTTCTGCATGCCGACTTTCTGGCGACATTTTCGCGCCCCCTCGTAACCGCGAAGATCGAAGCTTGGACCCACGGTCCAGTTTTTCGTGAGCTATATCACCAGTTCAAGGCATTCGGAGAGAGCTACATCGTCTCCCGAGCAACGTGCATTGATCCACAAACGGGACAGCGTATCACTGCATCGTGCGATCTGACCGCGGAAGACGAGACTTTTCTGAACTCTATCCTGCCAAAATACATAGCCATGTCGCCCGGCGCTCTGGTGGCACAATCGCACGTAAGAGGCGGGCCATGGGACACGACGTGGAACCACGACAATCGAGCTAACCCCACCATGAAAATCTCGGATGATCTGATCCGGGAATGGTATCAGAAGACGGCGAAACACTGATGGCAAAGGACTACGCAAAGATCATTGCCAAGCTCGACCGTCCGCCTGCTGGACCCAACTGGGTTCGCTTCATAGGAGCGGACCTTCCTTCCACAACGAAGTCGATCTTGTCATTCGCGAAGGGCATCCCCCAGTTCACTTACCAGACTGGGTATGCGGCGATCAAAGACCGCATCCAGCTAGGCATCGAACTTGAGACGGCACTCGGGATCGTGAGACATCGCGGCTCGCCCGCCGGTAAAGTCCAAAATGAAGAACTCGTCAGGGCGTTTTACGCTCATGACGATGAACGCGGCTATGCTGCGCGGAACCCCATCGACTTTGAGCGGGGTCATTTCTTGGTATCGAGAGAGGTGCAGGTTCCTGTTGCTCCGCTATCGGTCATCCGCGAGCGCGGAACCTTTTTGCCGATCTTTGTCTGTGGTTGGAGCACACTGTCGCTGACCCTAATGCAACGCCGCCTACTGGTCACAATCTGTGAGGATGCCTTTCTCTCGCTGACCGATTACCAGAATGGTCCGGCTGAGTATCTGTTCTTCCCGAAGGATGGCGAGAAGGTGCGCTCAGCGGAGACATGGCAACGAGGCGACTACGAGCAACTTTCCGGGGGTCAACTTGCCGATTGCATAGAGATGTTCTTAGAGGCCCGAGATGAGGCACGCCGGGTTTTAATGGAAGAGTGGCATCGCGAGCGTGAGCGCGGAGAGGCTGCATCGACCACGGTTCATGCGGAGATGGACGATCTCTTCACGCCGAAAAAATAGGAAATGTGAGTAGCGCAACCACAGTAGCGGATAGCCAAAGACAAAATCCGCTGGCCCCAGTGGCTACTCGCCACGGCTCTGACGAGGGCGTCGTTGGAGGCTTCAAAAATCCGACAAGCCTGCGATGACGACCCGGCTATGGGAGCACTCCTGAGCTACTAAATGTAAAGCGTATCGGAGGTTAGAGAACTGACCTGCCGATGCTCTACATCGTCAGGCCGGGCGTCACCAATGCCGACCCCCGATCAAAGCTGCGCCCCCCGGATCACGCCCGGTGCTTCAATCCGAAGTTCGACTTCCAGCCTGCGAAAATCTCGGGCACTTGATCCACTCGATAGTATCGCTCCGCAGCCGTCTTGCTCGTCGGCTTGTCTCGGCGCGCCAGACCCTCTGCCACCAATCGGGGGATCACATAGATTGTGCGGTCGCAAAGCTCCTCACCGGGGAGCAGGACAATCGCGAGCCAGTCGAACTCGTCATAGTCGTTGTAGCCGACATATGCCGCACCGCGCTTGAATGTTCTCGACTTGACTGAGATACGCTGCGCACTTCTATCAAGGGGCTGGGCGATCACATCGTATCCGGGCCAATTGTCAGGCACCTTCAATGCGGGCACCCCCGCTAAGGTTAGCTCTGCTGCGACCAACATCTCGCAAGCGTCGCCCATCTGTTTCGTCGTGTACTGCCTCGCGGAGCCAGAGACGAAAGCAACAGTTGCTTGTTCACGCAGCCTGTTCCGACGCTCGATGACGGCGGCTCCTGCACTGTTGCGATTGGATAGATCGAGCGTGATGTCCGGGCAGTCGCAATCCCTTGCGAGGCACTCATAGGTCGCCACAGCCCGTGCTGTCATCGGCACGCCCACCGCGTTGGGATTGGGCAATGCGTCTATCAATCCGAAGTAGGCGGAATAGCAGGCGCGACCCGTATCAACCTGAATAGTCAGCCAAGCGGGAACAGCATCATAAAGGCTGGCGGCTCTACGCACCTTCTCCGGGAAGATGTTGTAGCTGCCATTGAGCGCACCACTCTGCCGAAACTTGTTGCGCGCCTTGACCGAAATCAGAAATCGCTCGCCATGCCGCTCAGCCAGAAAATCGCCCCCGGCGTGGTTCGGAGCTTCGACGTTGAGATCGACTACCTCTCTGAACCCCGCCTCTTGCAACAACCCCAAAGCCAAACTTTCTGCGAGGTCCCCCAGCTTCTTGGTTCTCGTTAAAGAAGGACTTGTCACATTCATTTTCCATGCTCCATTTGGGCAGGAGGACAGTCGATGTTTTCATTCTTGCACGGAACCAATTGCCATGAACTGAACGCGAATGTTGAAAATTGGCGGGGCATTAGTCACTGGATAACTGCCTCCCAGCACCCGAGAGGACTGCGCCAGCGGCATTGTTCGTGAACATGTCACCGTCGCGGATGTAGCGGGCCAGCATCGTATCGGAAGCGTGTCCCGTCTGCTGGCGTATCTTCCACGCGCTCGCGCCCGCCATCGCGGCACTCGTGGCTAGGCTTGGAAAATCCGCTGACATCGCACTGATCAGAAACGAACAGTTTTTCCTTTCGACTTACCAGTTCTTTCAGCGTCCGCCGGTAGCATCGAGCATGCCTTTGAACATCACCTCGGTGCTCAACCCTCATGGGCCGCGTCAAGGAACGATACAACCGCCGCGCTGCCGAGCAGCGTTTCCACCCTGTCTACCAGCCCGTCGCTGGTGACAGGTGCATCTATTGCGGAATGCCGAGCCACGGAAAGCTCGACCATCAGCCGCCCGTCTATGTCCTGCACAGGTTCGCAGATGGCGGGCTGATCACCAAGAAAGCGATCCGAGAACGGTTCGGCGAATGCAAGCTCGTACCTTGCTGCACGATCTGCAATATGGGGCTAGGCGCATTTCACGGTCGCGATGACAATGAGCGCAGACGAGAGATAGCCAACTGGTTTCTCGTGGACGACCGTTACCCGGAAGACCATTTCGTCATGGAACTGGGGCGGCAACTGCTTGAGAAGCGACTGCAAGGGAAGCGCGGGGGCGAGATTTACGAGTTCCCCGGCGTGGGCCGCGTCATCTACCTCAATGCCCTGTTCGGTTTCATCGACGGAGACTTCAATTGCCCCGAGGAGTTTCCTACTTGGTTGCAGATCGCACAGACGGAACTGTCGGAATGGCTTGGGGCAGAACCCAAGCGGAAGTCTAAGTACTTCTTGGATATGGCGAACCTCGCCAGCTACGATCTGGTTGTCAATCGGCGCGCAAAACTGACCCCTGATCGGCGTCCAATTTTGACCCCCTTATTGTAGGGCGACGGTGAGCGCC
>NZ_JABVCF010000010.1 GCF_014595955.1 Pseudaminobacter soli (ex Zhang et al. 2022) | reverse complement strand
ATCGACTGAATGAGGGGGGTCAATTTTGGACGCCGATCCTCCCTGCTAAGGGGTCAAAATTGCACGCCGATTCACAGTCGCGATAACCGCACCGCTGCCACGACTGCTTATCTGGCGCTCGAAACCCAGTCGGCCAAATCGGCTGCCCTCATAGCTATCGCCAGAAACAATCTTACCCATCTCTCCTTCGCGGTTCTCAGCGCGATTTTGGCGGTAGCCAGACGCAATCAGAAGGCCCGCGACAAACTTGCTCACCATGTTTGGGGCATTTCCCCGGAGGTGAAGGACGCCCTAATAACGGCCGACCAGAAGGTTCTTATCTGGAAGGGCCACAGCCCCAAAGACATGTTTGTTTACAAGAGCCGGGAGCTTAGGAAGCTCGCTCGCGATAACTACTGGATCGCTGACATCGCGATACGCTTCCGCGACATTTTGAGGGCCGCTAGAACTGATCCCGACGAAGGACCGTCCCCTCAAGACCCAGAACTAGATCAGCTACTTTCCGACTTATGCGAGGAACCTGTAGCTCAAGAAACGCTAGATCGTCTGGCTTCGCCAACTCAATCTCAGCCAAAAGCAATTCGGAGATAGAGCGTTCCATCTCCGATCTCTGTATCGGGCCGGCCTGTCCTGACTTCTCTAGCGAATCGGTCATACTTTGTCACGTATATAATTAGGAAAATAATCCTAATTGGATACTTAACAAAAGTAGGTGATTCGCCGATGCAAATGGAGTGTGACGGGCCGGGATTAGCGGGCGGCGGCCTTGATGATCTTGATCGTCTTGGCCGTCACATTGACCAGTGCGTGAAGCGTTGGAATGACTGGTCGAGGCGTTCCGTCGCCTCCGATCTCGAAAACTATGTCAACGGGCACATCAAGTTCCTTTTCGAACTGGTTGAGCGTAGGCGGGCGGATGCCCCCAAGGTCGATCCTTGCCAGCACATGCCGCGGAACGCCCCACATTATATCTCTTTGATTACTGCCGAATATCACGCAGTCGATAGAGAGATCTTGGGGGAAGTCGGGGACTTGCGCCCTAAGCAATTGCTCGGAAATGCGTGTGTAATCGCCCGTTGGAATCAGGAGCCTGTGCTTGTCGAGAATATCGAGCTTATCGATGAGGTAGAGAAGTTCGTTCCCGCCAGGTTCGCCATGGGGCTTCAAATCCATGATGGCTTTGAAGAACTTTGGAGAAACCCTGTCGGCCAGTCTGTCCTCCACGGTTTTCTGAAGCCGTCCCGCCTCTTCGCAGAACGGGAACTGAACCTTTTTCCGCTCTCGTTCGGTACTCGCAAAAGGAGACACGATCTCCCAATAGACGTGATCGAGGGCGCTCCTGAGGTTGTGGATGATCTCCCCGCACATGATGGCGGCTTCGTTCACGACGGTTTTGTTCTTTTTGGCGAACGTGGCGCGCTTGCAGGTTTTTGTGTTTGTTTCAACGAAGTAGCCGAAGGGGCGACGTTCGCGAAAAAGTTCGTTAAGATCGCGGACGCCTTTCGAGGCCCGGTCAACCTTCAGCATGGCACTGTCGCACATGGGTAATCGCCCCCAGAAAGAAGAAGATCTGGATGAAACCAAGCGAATCATGGAACGCTTGGTAAAGACACCGCCCCAACCGCACGATACTGGTAAGAAGGACGCGGCACAAAGGGCAGCGCCGCGCCCCGAAAAATTACGTCAAAGCAGGAAGCAAGATAAGAACAATACGAAGGACTAGCGCTAGATCGAGATTGAGCGCGATGTCAAAGCTGCCTTCGTTAGTAGTCCGTCGATAGGTGAATTTAGCCATGGTTATGGCGTTCCTTCTACTAGGGCCGCCACTAGCCGGGATGCGGCGACATCACGTCGCTGCTTTGTTTCAAGTCCACGGTGGCACCACTCAAGGCGTGGACTGAGGGAATCGGGCTGCAACCCGATTCCCTCCACTATATCACGTAATGGAGTGTCAGTCTTTCTTGCGCTTACGCCGTCGCATCAAGGCTGCCGCCTTCTGCTTAGGCGTTATTGGCTTAGTGAGCACTTCGATAGGTTAGGCGCTTGCCTTCGATGCCCTGCATCAGTTCTTCAACGCGCATGGCATCGGTGAAGCCGAGCTTGGCGCGCCGATTGTACCTGAAATCGAATTCAGCAAGGTAGCGGTGTAGATGAGCTTCGCCGCAGTGCTGGTACACGCCGACCATGCCGCGCTTGAAAACCGAGAACACGTTCTCAATCGTGTTGGTGTGAACGACCAGTTCGCCTTCGCGGCGCGCGTATTCCTTGGCGGAATGCTTCACGGTGTCGTGCTTGGCGTACTCTTTGCCGGTCTCGACATAGAGGCGGGACTCGTCGGTGTAGAGGGTCGTGTCGCGGGTTACATTGCGGACCAGCACTTCGCGCACGGTCGTTGCCGTGGCGTTCTGCAGATGGAACATGCGGGCCTTGCCGCCGCGCTCCACGAGGCCAACCACGATGCGCTTCTGAGCGCCGCCAGCCTTGCCCGACTTGGTAGGCTTCCAGTTCTTGCGGGCGCGAGGACGGGCATAGACGCGGGGCGTCTCGCGCTTGCCGATGTAGGTTTCGTCGGCCTCCACGGTCTTGCCTTCGCCGCCGATCGGGCCGGACGACTTCACGTCCTCCTTCATGGCTTCGCGGATGCGATGCGCCATGAACCAAGCGGTCTTGTAGGTGACGCCAAGCATACGGTGAAGCTGGTGCGCGGACACGCCCTTCTTGGATGAACCCATGAGGTGCGTTGCCAGCCACCACTTAGAAAGCGGGATCTTGGAGCGCTCGAACACGGTCCCAACGGTCACGGTGAACTGACCCTTGCACTCGTTGCAGTAGTAGAGGCCCGGACGATGCGAGCGCTTCTTGCCCTCGACCTTGGCAATCTTGCTGGCGTCGGCGTTACCGCAATGAGGGCAGTTCGGACCATGAGGCCAACGGACGGCTTCGAGCGCCTCGCGGGCCGCGTCGTCATCGTGGAACATCGGGTTCTGAAGGTCGGTCATCTCGGTAACTCCTAGTGGTTGTATTTCACACCACAGGGTTACTTTTGTCAAGTATATAATTAGGAAAATAATCCTTGACGGCGTGACGGTCCTCAGGTAGGGTTTCGCTATCGTCGGAAAAGTGCGGGTGGCGGAGCGCTTCGGTGTAGGATTTGCGCCGGCCTCATACCTCAGCCTTCGACCACGCTCGCCGGGTGAGGAGGTGCGAGGCGCCCCCCTCTGTCCTGCCGGACATCTCCCCCACAAGGGGGGAGATTAGCAGTTGCAGCGCCGCGCCACGTCATCGAGAAACCACGGCGGCGGCGATGGTGGACGACGGCCATCCTCCAATTCGAACCATCGGACAATCAGGAATCTTCATCCATGCCGCAGCCAGTCACGGCGAAGCAGAGGGCGCTGCGCGCGCTTGCCGAAGGGGCGAGGGCGACGCTGGAGCTGCTGGCCGATGTCAGCGGGCGGCAGTTGAAGTCGCTTAGACAGGACGCCGAGCGGGAGAAATGGCGGCTCGGGCGGGCGTCGCGCGAGGAGATCCTCGCCCGCATCCGCGAGAACGCGACGATGCTGCTCGACCAGGTTGAGGCGCTGAACCGCGCGGCCATGGAGAACGGCGGCAGGATCGACAAGGAGCGGCTCGACGCGATCATCGTCGCCATTCGCGGGCTGGAGAAGATCGGCGACGTCATGCTGCCTGAAGAAGCGGCAGAGGATAAGCAGAACGACCGGGATGAAGACACCGCCGCCATGCTGCAGCGCATCGACGACCGCATCATCGAGCTCGCTCGCGAGCTCGCAGAGGAAATGGTCGCTGAGAGAGGTGGGTTTCGCGGGAGCCCCGCTGATCCGAAATGAATGGCTCTTCAGCGCGCTGAAGGGCCAGTATGGCGAAGCGCGCAGGCGGCCGCTGACCTGGCTGGTGAGCGGCGGGCGCGGGGCGGGCAAGACCAGGCTCGGCGCCGAATGGGTGAACGCGCTGGTGCGGGGTTTTGCCCCGTTCACGGATCGGCTGAGGTACGGGCGCATCGCACTGGTCGGCGAGACGCTTGGCGACGTGCGCGAGGTGATGATCGAGGGACCGTCCGGCATCATCAGCACGGCGCGGGGAAACCGCGCGCGCTATGAGACGAGCCGGCGGCGGGTGGTGTGGGACAATGGCGCGGTGGCGCATGTGTTCTCCTCCGAGGATCCGGAGAGCCTGCGCGGGCCGCAGTTCGAGGCGGCCTGGTGCGACGAGCTGGCGAAGTGGAGACAGGCCGAGGCGACCTTCGACATGCTGCAGTTCGGGCTGAGGCTGGGGTCGCTGCCGCGCCAGATCATCACCACCACGCCGCGGCCAACCGCGCTGATGAAAAAGCTGCTGGCCGATCCCGGCGTGACCGGGATGCGGATGGCGACGGCAGGCAACGCGAAGAATCTTGCGCCGGGTTTTATGAAGGCGATCGAGGAGCGATACGGCGGGACCAGGCTGGGGCGGCAGGAACTCGACGGCGAATTGATCGAGGACCGCGAGGACGCGCTGTGGCCGCGTGCGCTGGTCGAGGCGGCGTTCGTGGCGGAGGTGCCGGAGCTGAAGCGCATCGTGGTGGCGGTCGACCCCCCGGCGAGTTCGCGGCGCAGCTCAGATGCCTGCGGGATCGTGGCGGCGGGGCTGGACGGCGATGGCAGGGCGGTGGTGCTGGCCGATGCAACGGTGAACGCGGCGCGGCCGCAGGACTGGGCGGGTGCGGCCGTGGCGCTCTATCACCGGCTCGATGCCGACGCGATTGTGGCGGAGGTCAACCAGGGCGGCGACATGGTGAGCGCGGTGATCCGCACCGCCGATCCTTCCTTGCCGGTCAAGCCGGTGCGGGCACGACGCGGAAAATGGACGCGCGCCGAGCCGGTGGCGATGCTCTACCAGCAGGGCCGCGTGGTGCATGCCGGCCGTTTCCCGCTGCTCGAGGACGAGATGTGCGATTTTGGCCCGGACGGTCTTTCCGGCGGGCGCTCGCCCGACCGCGTCGACGCGCTGGTCTGGGCGGTGACGGAACTGATGCCGGGCGGGACGGGCGAGCCGAGGGTGAGGGCGGCGTAGGGCAGTAGGGCAGTAGGGGAGTAGGGGAGTAGGGGAGTAGGGGAGTAGGGGAGTAGGGTGGTCCTCAAAGGCATCGCCACGAACCGACTGTGTTCCTCTCTCCGCCAGCCTCTAGTGCCGACTGGCAAATGCCTTCCTGTCTACTGCCCTACCCAACACCTACTCCCTTAGTCCCCTACTTGCCCCACTCCCTTCAACAAGGAGCCTGCGAATGCGATTGAACTGGCCCTGGCGCCGCGGCGCCCGGAACGGCGGCGGCGTGGCCGAGGCGAAGAGCGGCCGGGGCGGCTCGTTCGTGGCCCTGCACATGCAGGCCGACGCCGCGTGGACACGCCGCGACTATGCGGCGCTGGCGCGGGAAGGTTTCATGCGCAACCCGATCGTGCACCGCGCGGTGCGGCTGATCGCAGAGACGGCGTCGGCCGCACCCTGGCTGCTCTACGAGGGCGACACCGAGCTGACCGAACACCCGCTGCTGGCACTGCTCGAGCGTCCGAACCCGCGCCAGGCCGGGGCGACCTTCCTCGAGGCGCTCTACGGGCACCTGCTGATCTCCGGAAACGCCTATGTCGAGCTGGCGGATGGCGGCGGCGCGCGGGAACTGCACCTGCTGCGGCCAGACCGGGTGGCGATCGCCTGCGACGGCAATGGCTGGCCGATGGCGCTGGAATACAGGAGCGGTGCGGCCAAGCGGCTGGTGCCGACCGGCCGGCCGGGCGAGGGCGCGCTGCATCTGACGCTTTTCCATCCGCTCGACGACCATTGCGGGTTCCCGCCGCTCGAGGCGGCGCTGATGGCGCTCGACACGCACAACGCCGCCGGGCGCTGGAACAAGGCGCTGCTCGACAATTCGGCACGGCCTTCCGGTGCGCTGGTCTACGCGCCGAAGGACGGCGGCAATCTCACGCCGGACCAGTTCGACCGCCTGAAGACGGAACTGGAGGAGGGCTATTCGGGCGCGAGCCGGGCCGGGCGGCCGCTGCTGCTTGAAGGCGGGCTCGACTGGAAGACGATGGGCCTGTCGCCCAAGGACATGGACTTCATCGAAGCAAAACATTCGGCGAGCCGCGACATCGCGCTCGCCTTCGGCGTGCCGCCGATGCTGCTCGGCATTCCCGGCGACAACACCTACGCCAACTACCAGGAGGCCAACCGCGCCTACTATCGCATGACCGTACTGCCCTTGGTGGCGCGCACGGCGCGCGAGCTCACCGCCTGGCTGGCGCCGGCCTTCGGCCCTGATCTCCGACTGTGGTTCGACGCCGACCAGATCGAGGGACTGGCCGCCGAGCGCGAGGCGCTGTGGGCGAGGATCGGGGCGGCGGACTTCCTCAGCGACGACGAGAAGCGGGAGGCGGTGGGGTACGGCAGTAAGGCAGTAAGGCAGTAAGGCAGTAAGGCAGTAAGGCAGTAAGGCAGTAAGGCAGTAAGGCCCTTCACAGCCGCTTTGTCCTAGTCGCGTTATGCGCCCCTAACTGGCTGTGGCGTACATTTGCGTTCCATCAACTCCCTATTCCCTTACTGCCCTACTCCCCTACTGCCCTACTCCCTTCCAACACGGACACACCCTCCATGACAGACCTTTACGAGGCGGCCTGGATTTGGGTCGCCAAGGGGGCCGGCGCGGTCGCGGGCTCCGCGATCTCGCTCGCCTACATGCTGCCGACGGGCCGTCGCGAAGCTGCGATCCGCTTCGCCGTCGGGCTGGTCTGCGGCCTGGTGTTCGGCGGCACCGCCGGCCTGAAGATCGCGACCGAACTTGGTCTCGAGGAGACGATCGGCTCGACCGAGCTGGCCCTCATGGGTGCGGCGGCCGCGAGCCTGAGCGCCTGGTGGGCGCTGGGGCTGCTGAAGCGGATGTTCGCCGAGGGGCTCGGATGGATTTTCAACGGGAGCGGGAAATGATCGCGAGGCGCGGTGCATGCGAGCGCAAATATGCGGAACTCGCGCTGGACGAGGTGGAGGCCGACGGTGCGTTCTCCGGCTATGCCAGCCTGTTCGGCGCGGTCGACCTCGGCAAGGACATGGTGTTGCGCGGCGCCTTTGCCCGCTCGATCCGCGAGCGCGGGGCCGCCGGCGTGCGCATGCTCTACCAGCATGATCCGGGCGAGCCGATCGGGGTCTGGACCGAACTCAAGGAAGACACGCGCGGCCTGTTCGTGCGCGGCCAGTTGGCGAAGGACGTCGCAAAAGCGCGCGAGGTGCTTGCGCTGATGCGGGCCGGCGCGCTCGACGGGCTCTCGATCGGCTTTCGCGCCGTCAAGGCGCGCGCCGATGCCGCCCGCGGCGTGCGGCAGATCGTCGAGGCCGACCTTTGGGAAATCTCGATCGTCACCTTTCCGATGCTGCCCGGTGCGCGCGTCGAGACGGTGAAGGGCAGGCGCGCGCTGCCGACGATCCGCACTTTCGAACGCTGGCTCACGCGGGATGCGGGGCTGACGCGCGGCGAGGCCAGGGCGGTGATCGCCCGCGGCTATGCCAGCCTGGTGGCCGAGCGGGATGCTGCACCGGGGACGACAGCCGACCTCGTGAACCGGCTTCGCGAGGCGACACGCATGATGCACATCAAGAGGATGAAAGCACGATGACTGAACTGGCGAGCCCGAGCGGGCTTGAGACAAAATCGGCGGACGCCGACCTTGCCGACGCGTTCGGCGAGTTCATGACGACCTTCGAGGCGTTCAAGGCCTCCAACGACGAGAAGCTGGCGCAGATCGAGCGAAGGCTCGGCGCCGACGTGGTGACCTCGGACAAGGTCGAGCGCATCTCCACGGTGCTCGACGAGCACAAGCGCAGGCTGGACGATCTCGCATTGAAGCGGCTGCGGCCGGCGCTCGGCAGCACAGGACGGGAGGCGCCTTCCGAGCACAAGGCGGCGTTCGACGCATACCTGCGCCGCGGCGACGAGCGGGCGATGCGGACGCTTGATCTCAAAGCGATGTCCTACGGCTCCGGAGCCGACGGCGGCTACCTGGTGCCGGACGAGATCGAGGCGGAGATCGGGAAGAGGCTGGCACAGATCTCGCCGATCCGCTCCATCGCTTCGGTCCGGCAGGTCTCTTCGGCGGTGCTGAAGAAGCCTTTCGCCATCAGCGGGCCGGCGGTCGGCTGGGTGGCCGAAACCGCTGCGCGACCGCAGACCGCGTCGCCCACGCTGGACGAGCTGCAGTTCCCGACGGCCGAGCTCTACGCCATGCCTGCGGCGACGCCGGCGCTGCTCGAGGACGCGGTCGTCGACCTCGACCAGTGGATCGCGGCGGAGATCGAGACGGCCTTCGCCGAGCAGGAAGGCACGGCCTTCGTGACCGGCAACGGCACCAACAAGCCGAAGGGTTTTCTCGACTACACCAAGGTGGCCGACGCGAGCTGGACGTGGGGTCAGATCGGCTATGTCGCGACCGGTATTGCCGGTGGCCTGCCGACAAGCAACCCCTCCGACAAGCTGATCGACCTGGTCTATGCCCTGAAGGCGGGCTATCGCCAGAACGCCACTTGGGTGATGAACCGCAAGACCCAGGCGTCGATCCGCAAGCTCAAGGACGCGGACGGCAACTATCTCTGGCAGCCGCCGGCCGGCGCCGGGCAGCGTGCGATGCTGATGGGCTTCCCGCTCGTCGAGGCGGAGGACATGCCGGACGCGGCAACCGATGCGACGCCGATCGCCTTCGGCGATTTTTCGCGGGGCTATCTCGTCGTCGACCGGACGGGCGTCAGGGTGCTGCGCGACCCGTACTCTGCAAAGCCCTACGTGCTTTTCTACACGACGAAGCGCGTCGGCGGCGGTGTGCAGGACTTCGAGGCGATCAAGCTGATGAAATACGGCACGACCTGAGCGCTCACCTTTGAAGCGCAGGGCAGGCGGGCCTCCTCCACCGCCTCCCCAAAAGACGTGCCGTCGCGGCCCTGGCTCACCCCAGCCAGGGCCGCTTCTTTTTCTCCCATGTGGAAGTGAATGATGACGCTATTGCGCACCGTAGAGCCGGCAGTCGAACCCGTCACCGTGTCCGAGGCGAAGGCATTCCTGCGCATGTCCGGAACGGCCGAGGACGAGCTCCTGGCCGGGCTGATCAAGGCTGCCCGCGAGGATGTGGAGCGTGCGACGGGACTGGCCCTCATCGAGCAGGACTGGCGGCTCGCGATCGATTGCATTCCTACCAATAAGGTCGTGCTGCTGATGCGGCACCCGGTGCGGGAGGTTGTCTCAGTCACCGCCTATGGAAGCGAGGGGGAAGCCTCGCTGGTGACGCCGGGCAGCTACCAGGTCGATCTCATCTCGCGTCCGGCGCGGCTGCTGTTCGTTAACAGGCCGCCAGCGACGCGGGCGATGAACGGCCTTGAGGTGGATTTCCGGGCAGGTTTCGGAGAGTCGGGCGTAGACGTGCCGGACCTGCTGCGCCGGGCGATCCTGGTGCTGGTGGCGCATTGGCACGAGTTCCGCGCCAGCTATGGCCCCGACGAGCAGCCGGTCTCCTATCCGCCCCAGTATGAGCGTATGATCGCCGGCTACCGGGACCGGAGGCTCTGATGCGCTCCACCTTCATCGATCCGGGTGCGCTGAGACAAGAATTGCTGCTGCAGGCTGCCAGCCTCACGCCGGACGGGCTGGGTGGGCATGACACGGAGTGGACGGAAGTCGCGACCGTGTTCGGGCTGATCGAGCCTGTCGCGCAGAAGGCAAACTTCGGCGCAGGCCAGACGCTCGAAGAAAACACGCATCGCATCACCATACGACATCGGGTGGATGCGGCGAGCGGCATGCGCCTGATAAAGCAGGGACGAGTCTTCGACATCGCAAGCGTCCACGATCCCGACGAGTCCGGGCGCTATCTGATCTGCCTGGTCAGGGAAGTCGGCCTGTGAAGGTGACCATGGCATTGACCCTGGACGGGATGATCCGGGCGCTGCGGGCAAGAGCGCATGGGTTGGCCGATGCCTTGGAGGCTGGTGAGCCCACCGTCGATTCGTCGCCCGAGAGAGCCGATCGAGTCATGCCCGCCGGCAGACGAACTGTGTTGGAGGACGAACGCCATGAGCGCCGCGATTGAGCTGCAGAAGGCCGTTGTCGCCGCCCTGACCAGCGACAACGCGCTCGTGGGCCTGCTTGGCGGGGCGAAGGTGTACGACCACGCGCCGCCGCAAGCGAGCTTTCCATATATCACGCTCGGCAGGACCAGCCTGTTCGACTGGAGCACAGGGACGGAAAGCGGCGAGGAGCAGATCCTCACCCTTCATGTCTGGTCGAAGGGTCAGGGCAAGAAGCAGGCCCTGGAGATCATCGAGCGGGCCGGCGAGGCGCTCCGGCCAGATGCGCTGGCTCTGACCGGAGTCCACCTGGTCTGCTTCCGCCAGGAATATTCGGAGGTCCGCTTCGACGAGGACCTCTCCGTCTATCACGGGCTGTTGCGGTTCCGGGCCTTGGTCGAACCGAACGCCTGAGCGGCGGCCCCACACATCATCACCAGGAGATCGAAATGGTTGCGCAGAGGGGCAAGGACCTCTTGCTGAAGATCGACACCAATGGTCTAGACACTTTCGTCACCGTCGCGGGATTGCGTTCGAGGCGGCTCGCCTTCAACAGCGAAACCGTCGACGTGACCGATGCCGACTCCGCGGGCCGCTGGCGCGAGCTTCTGGCCGGCAGCGGCATCCAGCGCGCGTCGGTGAGCGGCTCGGGCATCTTCAAGGACGCTCAGTCGGATGCTTCGATCCGGTCGCGCTTCTTCGCGGCCGAGATCGTCGTGTGGCAACTGGCGGTGCCGGATTTCGGCATCGTCGAAGGCCCGTTCCAGATCACGGCGCTGGAATATGCGGGCAATCACGACGGCGAGGTGACCTTCGAGATCGGTCTGGAATCGGCGGGCGCGCTGAGCTTCGAGGCGGCGCCATGACGGTGAACCGCAGACGCGGCGAAGTGGCCGCCGAACTGGATGGGCGCAGCTTTCGTCTCTGCCTCACGCTGGGAGCGCTGGCGGAACTGGAGGCGGCATACGAGGCCGAGGACCTGGGGGCGCTGGTCGAGCGGTTCGGCAGCGGCCGGCTGTCCGCCCGCGACCTGATCCGCATCACCGCGGCGGGCCTGCGCGGCGGCGGCAACGACATTTCCGATCAGGAGGTTTCCGCAATGCAGGCCGAGGGCGGTGTGGCGGGCTTTGCCGCGATCGTATCCGAACTGCTGGCGGCAACCTTTGGCGCGAGGGGGAGCGGATCGCTGGACCCTCGGTGACCGCGGCAGGCGGATTGGGCGAATTCCCATGGGAGCATGCAATGGCCCTGGGAGTCGGCGTGCTGCGGCTTTCCCCAAAGGACTTCTGGTCGATGACCCCTCGCGAGCTCGAACGCGCGATGAGCGTCCATTTCGGCCGGGCTCCGGCTGCGCCGAAGCGCAGTGAGTTCGCGGCCCTGATGGCTGCCTATCCGGACAAGTAGAGGAAAATCCATGGCTGAGAAGGTCGAGGTCTCGATCGAGGCCGACACGGAGCCGTTCCTGACCGCGCTGGACAATCTGCAGCGGCTGTCAGCCAGCTTCGGCTCGCAACTGGGCGGCGCGCTGCGCAGCATTGCCGTCGACGGTAAGGAGGTCGACTCGGTGCTGCGTCGGATCGCAGTCAGCCTTGCGGGCACGGCCCTGAACCAGGGCCTGCAGCCGCTGCAGGGGCTGCTCGGATCGATGCTGTCCAATGTCACGGGCGCAGCGTTCGGGCGGGCAGGGGCAGGGGTCGTGCCCTTCGCGGCTGGCGGAGTCGTGTCTTCGCCGACCTATTTCCCGATGGGAAACCGGCTTGGATTGATGGGCGAGGCCGGGGCCGAGGCCGTCCTGCCGCTCCGGCGCGGTTCGGATGGACGGCTGGGCGTGAGCGCCCCCGCAAGCTCTCCTCCGGTCAACATCGTCTTCAACGTGACGACGCAGGACGCAGCCTCGTTCCGCAAGTCCGAGGCGCAGGTGACCGGCATGTTGGCGCGGGCGGTTTCGCGCGGCGCAAGGACCCTCACTGAGGTGGCCATGACCGAACTCACCGGCTTCCACGATGTGCGCTTCCCCACCGCTGTTTCGTTCGGCGCGACAGGCGGTCCGGAGAGGCGGAACGAGATCGTAGCGCTGACTTCCGGGCGCGAGAAGCGCAACGCCCGCTTCGCGCATTCCCGCCACCGCTATGACGCGGGGACAGGAGTGCGGTCCCTCGCCGATCTCTACGAGATCGTCGATTTCTTCGAGGCGCGGCGCGGATCGCTCCATGCTTTCCGGTTCCGCGACCCGTTCGACATGAAGTCGTGCCGGGCGGATCTTGCTCCGTCACCCACGGATCAATCGCTTGGTACGGGCAACGGGACGCGTGCTCGATTCGCCCTGGTAAAGCGCTACGGCACTGGCGCGACGACCTATGTACGGCCGATCCGAAAGCCGGTGCTTTCCAGCCTGCAGGTCGCGGTCGCCGGGGTGGTCGCGGCGTCGCCCGGCGACTACGGCTTCGACGTCGCCACCGGCGAGATTGTCTTCACGCCCGGTTCAATCCCTTCGGCCGGCCAGGAAGTGACCGCCGGCTTCGAGTTCGACGTTCCTGTACGCTTCGACACGGAGCGGCTGGAGGTCGGCATCAGCGCCTTCAAGGCCGGCTCGATCCCGTCCATTCCGCTAATTGAGGTACAGCTGTGAGCGTCTATCCAGAGGCACTCGCCGAACATCTCGAGGGCGGTGCGACGACTGTTTGCCACTGCTGGTGGCTGATGCGGCGCGACGGCGTGACCAAGGGGTTTACTGACCATGACCGCCCTCTCACGGTGGACGGCACGAGCTTCCAGCCGCTGACCGGGTTCAGCGCGACCGAGGCGCGGGACACGCTTGGGCTTGCGGTGGACACGGTCGATCTCGAGGGAGCGCTTTCGTCGGACGAGATCGACGAGGCGGACATCCAGGCGGGCCGGTACGACGATGCGACGGTCGAGACCTTGCTGGTCAACTGGGCCGACCCGCAGCAGTTCGCGCGGCTTCGCGTAGCCACGATCGGAACCATCACGCGGCGGGATGGCGCCTTCGTTGCCGAGCTGAAGAGCCGGATGCACCAACTCGACCAGGTCAATGGCCGGGTGGTGACGCGGCTATGCGATGCCGAACTCGGGGATGCGCGCTGTCGGTTCGACCTCGACCAGCCCGGCTTCTCGGCGCCCGGCGCCGTTCTGTCCGTGACCACGCCGGAGATCCTGAGTGTCTCGGGCCTGGGCGGATTCCGGCCGGGATGGTTCTCGCTGGGACGGGTCGAGTGGACGAGCGGTTCGCTCGCCGGTGCACGCTCCTTCGTGGAGGTGCACGCAAAGGTCGCGGAGAGCGTGGAACTCTCGCTGCGCCTGGCGGATGGGCCTTCACCTGAGGCCGGCGACCGTTTCGTCATCCGCGCAGGCTGTGACAAGGCTTTCGCGACCTGCAAGGCAAAGTTCAACAACCCGCTCAACTTCCAGGGCTTTCCGCACCTGCCCGGCAACGATGCCGCCTACGGTCATGTGGTGGACGGCGGCATCTTCGATGGCGCGCCGCTCGTGCCATGAGGGATGCCCAACGCGAAAACATGGCAGCAGCCGTTGTCGCCGAGGTGCTTACCTGGATCGGTACGCCGTATCGGCATCAGGGCAGGCGGAAAGGGGTCGGGTGCGACTGCCTGGGCCTGGTCATCGGGGTCTGGACGGCAGTCTACGGCATTGCGCCCGAGGAGCCGGGCTCGTACTCGGCCGATTGGGCGGAAGCAGGCGGCGAGGACCGCTTGCTGGAAGCGGCGAGGCGATGGTTCCGGGAAAAGTCTCCTGCCCAAGCTGCGCCCGGAGATCTGTTGCTTTTCCGCTGGCGAAAGGAACTGCCGGCGAAACACGCCGCAATCCTGAGTGCGCCGGATCGCTTCGTCCATGCCTATGAAGGCACTGCGGTAGTGGAGAGCGCGCTGGTCCCGCAATGGAGGCGGCGCATCGCGGGCGTCTTCGCCTTTCCGGACAGCCCCTGAAAACGGATCATCATGGCCACCATTCTTCTGCAGGCTGCCGGCGCCTATCTCGGCGGCGCGCTGGGTGCTGTCGGAGGCATTGTCGGCTCCGCGGTCGGCGCGCTCGCAGGCTACGCGATCGACCGGGCGCTGATCGACAGCACGCGCCGGATCGAAGGACCGCGGCTGACCGGGGCGCGTCTCTTCGATGCCGAGGAGGGATCGCCGATTCCGCGTCTTTACGGCACCGCCCGCCTCGGCGGGATCATGATCTGGGCGACCCGTTTCGAGGAGGACCGGACGACGCGCCGCCAGGGCAAGTTTGGCCCCAAGGTGACCGAGTACGAGTATTACGGCAATGTCGCCTTCGCGCTTTGCGAGGGCGAGATCGCCGGCGTGCGGCGGGTATGGGCGGACGGCCGCGAACTGGACCTTACGGGCGTCGAGATGCGCGTGCACAAAGGCACGGCGGATCAGCAGCCGGACCCGATGATCGAGGCCAAGCAGGGCGCCGGCAATGCTCCCGCCTATCGCGGCCTCGCCTATGTCGTCTTCGAACGGCTGCCGCTGAGCGAATATGGCAACCGTATTCCGCAGTTGCAGTTCGAGGTGCTGCGGCCGGTCAGCGGATTACGTGAAAAGATCCGGCGCGTGGTGCTGATCCCCGGAGCCATCGAGTATGGCCTCGACCCGCGCCTCGTAACCAAGAAGCTGCGTCCTGGCGAGACTGTGCCCGAGAACCGGCATGTGCTGTTCGCGGGAACCGATCTCGTCGCCTCGCTGGCCGAACTCCAGGCCGAGTGCCCCAACCTCGAAGACGTTGCGCTGGTGGTGACCTGGTTCGGGGACGACCTGCGGGCCGGCCACTGCAGGATCCGACCAGGCGTCACCACGCATGCAGACGGCTACTCCAGGCCGTGGCGAGTCTCCGGCGTGACCCGCGCCGATGCGCCGGTAGTGTCGAGCTATGGCGGCGGCCCTGCCTACGGCGGCACGCCGTCCGACGACTCGGTCATGGCAGCGATCGCCGAGATCCGCTCGCGTGGTCTCAAGGTGACGCTCTACCCGTTCCTGATGATGGATATCGCGCCGGGCAACAGTCTGCCTGACCCCTACGGCGGCGATGCACAAGCGCCCTACCCCTGGCGCGGGCGAATCACCTGCTTTCCCGGTCCGAGCCGGCTTGCAAGCGCAGACAAAACTGCGGCCGCGCGCTCCCAGGTGGAGGCCTTCTGCGGCTCGGCGGCGCCCGGCGACTTTTCAGCCGGTGCCTCGACAGTGGTGTTTTCAGGCCCGGCGGCTGACTGGGGCTTCCGGCGGCTGGTTCTCCACTATGCGTATCTGGCGCAGGCCGCCGGCGGAGTGGATACGTTCCTTATCGGATCCGAGATGCGCGGCGTCTCCACTCTGCGGGACGAGACGAACGCCTTTCCCTTCGTTGAGGTGCTCTGCGAACTGGCCGACCAAGTGAAGGACCTGCTTGGCGCGAAAACAGCCGTCTCGTATGGCGCCGACTGGTCGGAGTATTTCGGGCATCAGCCGACAGACGGATCGGGAGACGTGTTCTTTCATCTCGATCCGCTCTGGGCACGTTCGTCGATAAGCGCCGTCGGCATCGACAATTACATGCCGCTGTCCGACTGGCGCGACGCCGATTACCACGGCGGCAATCCGGATGGTGCGAGCGGTCCCTATGATCCGGGAGCGCTGCGCAACGCGATCAATTCGGGCGAGGGGTTCGACTGGTACTATGCCAGCTTCGCGGATCGGCAGGCGCGGCTGCGTTCGCCGATCACGGACGGCGCCTACGGCAAGCACTGGATCTTTCGGTACAAGGATCTCGCCGGCTGGTGGTCGAACCAGCATTTCAACCGCGTAAGTGGCGTCGAGCTTGCTCCGCCGACGGAGTGGGTGCCCGGTGGAAAGCCGATCTGGTTCACCGAACTCGGCTGCCCGGCGGTCGACAAGGGGCCTAACCAGCCCAACGTCTTCGTCGATCCGAAGTCGAGCGAAAGCTTCACGCCCTACTTCTCCAGCGGCGGGCGAAACGATCTCGCGCCAAGGCGATTCCTGGAGGCGCATGCGGCACATTGGGATCCGGCTAGTCCTACCTTTGACCCTGCGGAAAATCCGGTCTCGCCCGTCTATGGCGGGCGCATGGTGGAGCATGAGCGGACCTATGTATGGTGCTGGGATGCGCGTCCCTTTCCCGCCTTCCCGCTCCAGAGCAATACCTGGTCCGACGGTGAGAACTGGCGCCTCGGCCATTGGCTGAATGGCCGGCTGGAAGCCCCCGACCTGGGTTCGCTGACCAACGCAATCCTCGCCGACCATGGGCTGCCGCGCGCGGATGTGGCGGAAGCAGACGGCACGCTGCAGGGCTACGTCGTCGATGAGCCGGGCTCGGCACGCGCTGCCCTGGAGCCGCTTGTTGGCCTCTATGGCCTCGCGGTCTGCGAGACGGCGGAAGGACTGATCTTCCGCTCGGCGAGGGCGCGCTCGATCGAGCCGGTCGAGATCGAGGAGATGGTCGTAGACGATCGCGGCGCGACCATAGAGAGGGTCCGCACCCCCGATCATGACCTGCCTGCGGAAGTCGTGCTGGTCTTCCGCGATCATCTGATCGGATTTCAGACCGGCGCGGTGCGCAGCGTCCGCGCAGATGCTGCTGGCAGGCTGCAGCGGACGCTGAGCTTTCCCGGCGTGCTCGAGCGCGAGCAGGGGACGGCTTTCATTGCCGATTGGCACCAGCGCGTATGGGCGGAACGGGAGTCCGTCTCGTTTGCGGTGGCGAGCTATAAGCCGGGCCTGGAGCCTGGGGCGGTGATCACGCTGCCCGAAGCGGGCGGATCGGAGTTCCTCGTCACCGATGTCGAGGACGGGCTGGTGCGGCGGCTGAAGGCTCGGCGCATCGATCGCACCGCGCCCTCGGCCTCGGTGCCTGTGCTGTACGATCCGCCGGCAGTGCAACCGATCCACGCCGGAACGCCGCATGTCCTGTTCCTTGACCTGCCGACCATGACGGGCAAAGCAGCAGCCGAGGAGCAGTTCCGGGTCGCGGCCTGGCAGAAGCCGTGGAAGCGGCAGGCGGTGCTCGCCTCGCCGGAGACGACCGGCTTTACCCTGCGTGCCATGATTGACCGTGCAGCGCGTATCGGCGAACTGGCCGAAGCACTTCCGCCAGGCGGCTTCGAAGGCAGGGTGGACCGCTCCGCCTCTCTTGTGGTCGCGCTCTATGACGCGGCGGTGGAAAGCGTCAGCAGGCTGCAACTCTGCAATGGCGCGAACGCCGCGGCGTTACGGTCCAATGGCGGCGCATGGGAGGTGCTGCAGTTCCGGTCGGCCGAGGAGATGGAGCCGGGCACCTGGCAGTTGCAAGGCCTGCTTCGGGGCCAACTCGGAACAGGCGACGCGATGGCGCTGGGCGCGGCCATCGGCGCCCCGTTCGTCATTCTCGACGCCGACGTGCGGCCGGCGGGGCTGTTGCCCGGCGAGATCGGACTGGCCCTCAACTGGAAGGCTGGGCCGTCGGGTACCGTCGTTTCCGATAAAACTTTTGTTCGCCAGCCGGCGGTCGGCGGGGTTCGAGCCAGGCTGCCGCTATCCCCCGTGCACCTCAGATGCCGCAAGCAGGCGGGCGGCGACCTGATTCTGTCCTGGGTGCGGCGCAGCCGTGTCGACGCGGACGACTGGGCAGCGGCTGAAATCCCGCTCGGCGAGGAGCGGGAGGAATACCGGATCGATATCTCGGCGGTAGGCGGCAACGTCCTGCGGTCAGCGACGGTAGGCAGCCCGAGCTATGTCTACACCGGGCCCGGGCTGGTCGCCGACTTCGGCGGAGTTCCGGCTGCGTTGGAGGTGACGATACGCCAACTCAGCCTGGCAGCGGGTTGGGGGCTTCCCGCGATACGACGGTTCGAGCTCTGACCGGAGAAAGTTGGTCTGCACCGGCCCCCCCGCTGAGTGCCTTCCTGACCAAGTGAATCCGCTTTCCAACCCCCCTCCACCCTCTGAAAGGACTAGACATGACCAGCGTCAAACCATGGTATTCGTCCCGCACGGTCTGGGCAGCGATTGTCACCGTCCTGATGGCGCTCTGCGGCTTGTTCGGCGTTCCACTCGACGGTTTCCACGAGTCGGAGATGGCCGACGCCCTGCTGCAGGCGGCAACGGCGATTGCGGGCATCGTGGCGTTGATCGGGCGACTGGTCGCGAAGTCGCGCATAGGTTGAGGGCAGAACGAAATCGAGCAAAACCATTCATTCGGCGTTCAGACCGGTTGGGCAATAACGCTCTCATGAAACGGTGTTCCGACATGCTCCGATCGTTCTTCGCGGCGCTGCTCGCGGTGTCCTTCCTGGTGCCGCAGGCAGAGGCCGCGATGCCGGGCCTGGCAAAACCCAGCTTCGAAGAGGCGACGCTTCTCGTGCGCTCCGACTGCTATGCGGTCGGACAGCAGGTTGCTGCGCAGAACGGCGGCACGCTGGCGCGCGCCAGCCAATCCAAGCAGGGTGGGCGTGCCGTATGCGTCATTGTCGTACTGGTGCCCGGCAAGGACGGCCAGCGCCCCCGCCGGCGCGAAGTGGTCGTGCCGCTGGAATGACTACTTCGCCTTCCTCCTGCCGAATAGTCGGGTAGGTTGAGATCCTTTCATCGGATGATTCCATGCGAATACTCGTCGTCGAGGATGACAAGGATCTCAATCGGCAACTGACCCAAGCCTTGAGCGACGCGGGTTATGCCGTCGACAAGGCCTGGGATGGCGAAGAGGGGCATTTCCTCGGCGACACCGAGCCCTATGACGCGGTCGTGCTCGATGTCGGGCTCCCTCAGATGGACGGGATCAGCGTGGTCGAACGCTGGCGTCGTGACGGACGCAAGATGCCGGTGCTGATCCTGACCGCGCGCGACCGTTGGAGCGACAAGGTCGCCGGTATCGATGCGGGCGCGGACGACTACGTTACCAAGCCGTTCCACATCGAGGAGGTCCTTGCCCGGGTCCGCGCGCTGATACGGCGGGCCGCAGGACACGCCTCGTCGGAACTGATCTGCGGGCCGCTCAGGCTGGACACCAAAGCGTCGAGGGCCGACATAAACGGCACGCCCCTGAAGCTCACCTCGCACGAATTTCGGCTGCTCGCCTACCTGATGCATCACATGGGCCAGGTCGTGTCGCGCACCGAACTGGTCGAGCATCTCTATGACCAGGATTTCGACCGGGATTCCAACACGATCGAGGTATTTGTCGGCCGGCTTCGCAAGAAGATGGGCATCGACATGATCGAGACCGTGCGCGGACTCGGCTATCGCATCCGAGAGCCGGAGGCGTGACAAGCATCTCGGGCACGGAGCATTTTTGGGGACGCTGGCTTCCGAAGCTCACGCCCCGCTCCCTGGCGGCCCGGGTAGTCGCTCTATCCACGATCTGGGTGATCGTCACCCTGATCATCATCTTCAGCGTGATCGTTGCGCTCTACCGCCAGACCAGCGAGCGCGGCTTCGAAAGCCTTCTGTCGGCGCATCTCTTCAATCTCATCGGCTCTGTCGGTGTTTCCGCGAACGGATCGCTGACCGGGTCTCCCGACCTCGGCGACTTGCGGTTCTCCGAGCCGCAATCGGGCTGGTACTGGTCGGTCGAGCCGCTTTCGCGAGGGCTCACGGGTGAATTGAGATCCCTGTCGATGATGGGGCCCATACCCTCGCCGACGACGGCCGAGGTGCCGTTCGACGTGAGCTTCCAACGCACCTACCGGACCCGGGGCATCGCCGGCGAGGACCTCGAGGTCATCGAGAACGAGTTCGTGCTCGACACCCTCAATCGGGTGGCGCGGTTCCGGGTAATGGGAAACCGCAGCGAACTCGAGGCCGAGATCGCCAATTTCCAGTGGCAGCTCTTCACCTATCTCTCTCTGTTCGGCCTCGGCACCATCGTCATCAACGCGGCGGTCATCCTGCTGGGACTGCGGCCGCTCGCGCGGGTCCGCGAAGCGCTTGCAAAGGTGCGCGAGGGCACGGCCCAGCGCCTCGGCGGAAGTTTTCCGAGCGAGATCGCACCGCTGGCCAACGAAACCAACGCGCTGATCGAGAACAATCGCCGGATCGTGGAGCGGTCGCGCACGCAGGTCGGCAACCTTGCGCACTCGCTCAAGACGCCGCTCGCAGTCCTCCTAAACGAGGCAAGGTCGATGGGGGATGAAAGGGGCCGGATCATCGCCGAACAGGCGACCGCTATGCAGAGCCAGTTGGAACACTATCTGCAGCGCGCCCGGATAGCGGCGCAGCGCGACAGTGTCGTCTATCGGACGCCGTTGCGCCCGCTGCTGGAGCGGATGGTGCGCGTCATGTCCAAGCTGAACAGCGGGATCGACCTCACCTATGCTCCGCCCGCAGCCGAAGTGGTCTTCGCCGGCGAAGGCGAGGATCTGGAAGAGATCGTCGGCAATCTCCTGGAAAACGCCATAAAGTGGGCGAGGGGGCGGGTTTCGGTTGTGGTTGCGCCTGCCGCTCGCGATGCTCATCCGATGTTCGCGATCGCGATCGAAGATGACGGTCCCGGTATCCCCGACGAGAAGGCGCGCGAGGCGCTGCAGCGCGGAAAGCGGCTGGACGAGACCAAGCCGGGGACTGGCCTGGGGCTCGCGATCGTTTCCGACCTGGTAAGGGAGTATGGCGGCACGCTGGAACTGGGCCGCTCCTCGCTGGGCGGCCTGAAGGCAGTTGTCTTGCTACGCAGTGTTCAGTAGATGAGCCGGAGCAGGGGCGGTAGGCGGGCCCGATTTCGGCCAAACAACAATCCTATTGCGGCGTCCGGTGCTCGGCACGCGGCTTCCATCGGTGGTGGATATGAAGTTTCGTACGATGCTTCTTGCCGGTCTGGTGGCCGTGTCCGGCTGCACGACCATGTCCGGGACCAAGACCGGGGACTCGAGTCCCGCCACGCCTAGGCCGACCGGCGGAAACGCCAGAATGGTGGGCGGCCTCATCACCGGCTCGCTGGGCGAGGGGTTCGGCTCTGGCGACCGGAAGAAGGCGCTCGAAGCAGAGTATCGCGCACTTGAATACACGCCGAGTGGCCAGGCAGTTACCTGGAGCGGCGACCGTGCGGGCCGCTCTGGCGATGTTGTTGCGGCACAACCATATAGGGTAGGGTCGCAGGATTGCCGGCAGTACACGCACCGCGTAGTGATTAACGGCACCACCCGGACCGCCCGCGGCACGGCATGCCGGAACGTGGACGGAAGCTGGGCAACGCTGAGTTGAGGAGTGCCCCGGCCGACGGTCAATCAGCCGCAGCGTTGGCGAATTGGCACATTCCGCTGGGGCGGGTAATGGAAGGCTCATGCTGTTCTGGATCATTGCCGCGCTGCTGACGCTGGCTGCAAGCCTGGCGGTGATCGTTCCCCTGGCGAGCCCGCGGCGTCGCGCCGTGGGCGAACGCGATCATGATATCGAAGTCTACAAGGACCAGTTGAAGGAACTGGAGCGTGATGCCGCGCGTGGGTTGATCGGCGCAGCCGAGGCCGAGGAGGCCCGTGCCGAGATCGGACGGCGCATCCTGAAGATCGCATCGCGAGACGATGGGACGAAAGAGGCGTTACGGAAGCGGTCTCTGGTGCCCGTCATTGCCACCGGAGCGGTTCTCGCAGTGCCGCTCGTGAGTTGGGGGCTCTATGCTGCGATCGGCTCCCCCGCTTTGCCTGCGCAGCCGCTTAGCGCCCGGCTCGGAGCCGATCCTGCGAAGAGCTCGATCGAGGAATTGGTCGCACGCGCCGAATCCCATCTCGCGTCAAACCCGGAAGACGGTCGGGGGTGGGACGTGCTCGCACCTGTCTATCTGCGCACCGGGCGCTTCGCCGATTCGGTCGCAGCATATCGCAGCTCGATTCGGCTGGAGGGAGAGACGCCCGCGCGCCTCAGCGGTCTCGGCGAGGCAATCGCCGGTGCGGCCGGGGGGATCGTGACGGCGGAGGCACGCGCGGCTTTTGCGAAGGCCGCCGAACTCGACACGAAGGATCCCAAGGCACGGTTCTATCTGGCGACCGCGGATGCCCAGGAGGGGAAGCTCGAGGACGCGGCGACCGCCTGGCGCAAGATGCTTCAGGACCTGCCGGCCGAGAGCCCCTGGCGTGGCGCCGCGCGGGACGCGATCGCCGAAGCGGAGCGACGCATCGCGGTGGCGAGGGGTGAAGCTCAGCCAGGACCGACGCAGGACCAGATCGATGCGGCCGCGGCGATGTCGGACACCGATCGCGCCGCCATGATAAACTCCATGGTGGAAGGCCTCGATGCGAAGCTGAGGCAGAATCCGCAGGACCCGGAGGGCTGGATTCGCCTCGTGCGTTCCTACGCAGCGCTCGGCAGAACAGACGAGGCCAAGGACGCGCTCGGAAGGGGCCTGCAGGCATTGGACGGCAGCAGCGAGGACGGGAAGCGGCTGCTGTCGCTCGCTGCCTCTCTGGGTTTGGCTTTGGCGCAATGAACAGGCGCGAGCGGGCGGGTTGAACGGCAAATGACACGCAAGCAGAAAAGACTGTCCGTCATCGCAGCAGGGTTGGCCTTCCTCGGCGCCGCGACAGGGCTCACCTTCTATGCGCTAGGGCAGAAGGCCTCTTTCTTCTACATGCCAACCGAACTGCAGGCGACGACGCTGCAGCCGGGACAGCGCATCAGGCTGGGCGGCCTCGTCGAGGCGGGCACGGTAAAGCGCGGGGAGGGAACGCAGGTTTCTTTCTCGGTGACCGACAGCGAAAAATCCGTTCCGGTCACTTATGTCGGCATCCTTCCGGACCTGTTCCGGGAGGGGCAGGGTGTGATCACCGAAGGGACGATGCGGCCCGACGGCGTGTTCGCCGCCGACACGGTGCTTGCCAAGCATGACGAGAACTACATGCCGAAGGAAGTCGCCGACAGCCTGAAGGAAAAGGGCGTGTGGCAGGACCAGCCGGCGAAGTCGGGGTCGTGACATGATAGTCGAAGCCGGCCACTTCGCTCTCGTACTCGCCTTTGCGCTGGCGTTGGTGCAATCCGTTGTGCCGCTCGCCGGCGCACGCATCGGCGAGATGCGGCTGATGGCGGTGGGCGGCCCGGTCGCCCTGGCCGGATTCGCGCTCGTCGGCATCGCGTTCGCGGCGCTGACGGCAACTTACATTCAGTCCGACTTCTCGGTCGCCAATGTCTGGGAGAACTCCCATTCGCTGAAGCCGATGCTCTACAAGGTGACCGGCACATGGGGCAATCACGAAGGCTCCATGCTCCTGTGGGTGCTGATCCTCACCTTTTTCGGCGCTCTGGTCGCAGCCTTCGGCCGCAATCTGCCGGCGACGCTGCGGGCGAACGTGCTTGCCGTCCAGGGCTGGATCGGCGCGGCATTCCTGATGTTCATCCTGACTACATCCAATCCCTTCGCACGCCTTGATCCGGCGCCGTTCGAGGGGCGCGACCTCAACCCGATCCTGCAGGACATCGGTCTCGCGATCCATCCGCCGTTGCTCTATCTCGGCTATGTCGGCTTCTCGGTCTGCTTCTCCTTCGCGGTCGCGGCGCTGATTGACGGACGCGTCGACGCGGCCTGGGCGCGATGGGTACGGCCCTGGACGCTTGCCGCCTGGATGTTCCTGACCGGCGGCATCGCGATGGGCTCCTACTGGGCTTATTACGAGCTCGGCTGGGGCGGGTTCTGGTTCTGGGACCCGGTGGAGAACGCCTCCTTCATGCCCTGGTTGGCGGGCACCGCGCTTCTGCATTCGGCGATCGTCATGGAGAAGCGCTCGGCCCTGAAGATCTGGACCGTGCTGCTCGCCATCCTGACGTTCTCGCTCTCCTTGCTCGGCACCTTCCTCGTCCGCTCCGGCGTGCTGACCTCCGTGCATGCGTTCGCCACCGACCCGACGCGCGGCGTCTTCATCCTGGCGATCCTGGTGGTCTTCATCGGCGGATCGCTGTCGCTCTTTGCCTGGCGGGCCGGCAGCCTGACCGCCGGCGGCATCTTCCATCCGATCTCGCGCGAAGGCGCCCTGGTCCTCAACAACCTGTTCCTGACGACGGCCACCGCGACCGTGCTCGTCGGCACGCTCTATCCGCTGGTGCTGGAGGCGGTGACCGGCGACAAGATCTCCGTCGGCGCGCCCTTCTTCAATCTCACCTTCGGCCCATTGATGCTGCCGCTGCTCGTGCTCATCCCCTTCGGGCCGCTGCTCGCCTGGAAGCGGGGAGACGTCTACGCAGCCGCCCAGCGGCTCATGGCGGCTTTCGGCGGCGCTCTGCTCGCCATGCTCGTCACTTGGCTCGTCGTTGACCGGGTGACGGTCTTCGCTGCACTCGGGGTGGGGCTTGCCGCCTGGATGGTGCTGGGTGCGCTCACCGATCTCGCCCAGAAGTCAGCCCTCGGAACCGCCCCGCTCGGCGTCTCGATGCGCCGTCTGGCAGGCCTGCCGCGTTCCGTCTTTGGCACGGCGCTGGCGCATATGGGCGTCGGTCTCACCACGCTGGGCATCGCCGCTACGCTGGCCTTCCAGAGCGAGCACATCACCGTCATGAAGCCGGGCGACGTGGCTGATATCGACGGCCGCTCGCTGCGCTTCGAAGGCGTCGCGCCGGTGCGCGGGCCGAACTACACGGAGACCCGAGCGCAGTTCGTCTTCGCCAAGGACGGCCGGACACTGGGCGAAATCAGCTCGGCCAAGCGGCTTTACACGGCGCGCCAGATGCCGACCACCGAAGCCGGTATCCTGACGCTCGGCCTCAGCCAGCTCTATGTCTCGCTCGGCGATGCGACGTCCAACGGGGGCATGGTCGTACGAGTCTGGTGGAAGCCTCTGGTCACGCTGATCTGGCTGGGCGGACTTGTCATGATGATCGGCGCCGCCGTTTCGCTGACGGATCGCCGCCTGCGGGTCGGCGCGCCATCGCGAAAAGCCAGGACCGCTGTCGCGGCAGCATCGCAATGAGAAACCTCGCCCTCATTACCGCAATTCTGCTGAGTGTCATTGCCGCCGGTCCCGCCTTCGCGGTGCAGCCGGACGAGGTTCTGGCCGATCCCGTTCTGGAATCAAGGGCGCGAACGCTCTCGGCGGAACTGCGCTGCATGGTCTGCCAGAACCAGTCGATCGACGATTCCGACGCCGACCTCGCAAAGGATCTACGCGTGCTCGTGCGCGAGCGCCTGATCGCGGGTGACACCGACGAGCAGGTGCTCGATTTCATCGTCTCCCGCTATGGCGAGTTCGTGCTCCTGAAGCCGCGCCTCAGTGCTCGCAACGCGCTGCTCTGGGGCGCGCCGGTGGTTCTGCTAATCGGCGGCGCGCTGCTTGCGGTCTTCACTGTGCGCGCACGTCGGCGCGGTGCAGAGAGGCTTTCCGATGAGGAGCAGGCCAGGATCGCCAAGATACTGGACGGGGAGCGCGGCTGACGGGCCGACCCCTTTATATCAGCCTCTCAGGACTAAAGGTTCAGCCCGAAAACCCGCTGCGGCTGCTCAAAGCCTTTCAGCATGTGCACGCCGAGGTCCTCGGTCGCACCCGCGGGCAGCGCGTTGGCTACCTCTGGCGAGCAGACCGCGCGGCGGCCGAGTAGCTTCGCCATTCCTTCCAGCCGGCTCGCATGGTTCACCGTCGATCCCACCACAGTGAAATCGAGGCGGTCCGGGCTGCCGATGTTGCCGTATACGACAGGTCCGAAATGGAGCGCCACCACGAAGGGCGCGGGCGAATTGGCTTCATTCGCCAGGGCCCGTTTCGTCGCCTCGACGGCCTTCAGGCAGGCTCCGCAGATGTCTCCCCCCTTGCACTGGAAGACCGCAAGAACACCGTCGCCGATGAATTTCAGGATGTCCCCTCCTTCTTCGCGTGCGGCGTCGACCACGACCTCGAAATAGCTGCCGAGCCCCTCGAGCAGTTCGGGAGGTGAGGTTCGCTCCGATAGTCCGGTGAAATCGCGGAGGTCGGCGATCAGCACCGCTGCGTCCACCTCGCTCACGTCTCCCCGGTGGAACGCGCCGCCGACCACGCGCTCTGCGGGCCCATTGCCGAGATAGACCTCGAGAAGGCTGCGCATCGAATAACGCATTGCTGCCGGTTCGAGCGCCGCCGCGATTGCCGATGTGAGGCATTCCAGTAGCGCGACTTCGTCGGCTTCGAAGCCGCCCGGCCGATCGGTCGTGAAGGCTGCCACCTGGATGGACCCGTCGCCATATTCCAGCGGCAGGGCGACGTAATCGGTGCTCCCGGTCTCGGCAAGTTCGAACAGGACGGCGTGATCCCCGTCCGCGGAAAGGTTTTCCAGCGAACGCCGAAAGAAGCTCCGCGTCAGCATCACCCGTTCGAAGGGGCTCCCAAGGTAGGAAGAGGTGGCAAGCACGCGACGAGGCACCGTGTAACCCTCCGCCCCGCCGTCACGCGTCCACATCACGCCCCAGGCGCCGATCAGCGGATTGGATACGCGCTGCGAGATTCGGATTCGCCACAGCCGCATGCCCGCCTTCATCAGCCGCTCTGCCAAGCCTGCGACGACCTGTTCCGGAGTGCAATCCTTGCGCGCTGGCCCGATCAGCCAGTTCATCAGTTCTGATGCAAGGTCGGGGTCACTGATCTTGCGCATGGATCCGCTCCTTCCGGACGCCCATACACTGCCGGGCAGCCCAAACGTCGATGCCAACCGGCAGGTTCGGGCGCGTTATATTCACACGCCTTCCAACATTAACAAACTTTCACGCGTCAGAAATGGCGCTGTAATGTGCGTGCTCCTATCTCTCCTGCATCGGTTTTCGTCCCGGAAGGGTCCGTCTTTGAAGAGGATAGGATGAACATGAGCACATCGAACAAACCCGTTTCGTGGACTCGCTCCCGGCTCATGGCCGCCGCGGCGTCCATCGCTATAGCCGGTGCAATTGGCGTCGGCGCCGTCACTACAGGTACCGCGCCTGTTCTGGCCCAGGCCGTCAAGGTCGAAGCCCCGCAGGTACCGAGCTTTGCCGACGTCGTTTCCCAGGTGTCTCCGGCGGTCGTCAGCGTTCAGGTCAAGTCCAATGTCAGGACCACGTCCGATATGGGCACGCAGCTGTTCGGCGGTCAGGGCTTCGACGACCTTCCGGATGACCATCCGCTGAAGCGCTTCTTCCGCGAGTTCCGCGGCGATCAAGATGGCGGTCAGTGGCAGCAGCGCCGTGGCGGCCGTGAGCGCGCTCTTCCGCGTCCGACCGCGCAGGGATCCGGCTTCTTCATCTCCGAGGACGGCTACCTCGTCACCAACAACCATGTGGTTGATGGCGGCAGCGAGTACACGGTCGTCATGGACAACGGCGACGAGCTCAACGCCAGGCTGATCGGCAAGGACGCACGTACTGATCTTGCCGTGCTGAAGGTCGACGCCGATCGCAAGTTCACCTACGTCAATTTCGCGGAGGACAATCAGGTCCGCGTCGGCGACTGGGTTGTGGCTGTCGGCAATCCGTTCGGCCTTGGCGGCACCGTCACGGCGGGCATCGTTTCGGCCCGCGGCCGCGACATCGGCGCCGGTCCCTATGACGATTTCATTCAGATCGACGCCGCGGTGAACCGCGGCAACTCCGGTGGTCCCGCCTTCGACCTGAAGGGTGAAGTGGTCGGCATCAACACGGCTATCTTCTCGCCTTCCGGCGGCAGCGTCGGCATCGCCTTTGCCATCCCCGCAAGCACCGCCAAGGAGGTGGTGAAGGACCTGATGGATACCGGCTCCGTTAAGAGGGGCTGGATCGGCGTGCAGATTCAGCCGGTCACGAAGGATATTGCCGACTCGCTCGGCCTGTCCGAAGCCAAGGGTGCGATCGTCTCCGAACCGCAGGCGAATGGTCCGGCGGTAAAGGCCGGCATCAAGTCCGGTGACGTGATTACTGCCGTCAACGGCAAGCTGGTGAACGGCCCGCGCGAACTCGCCCGCATGATCGGCTCGATCAATCCGGGAGAAACCGTCGAAGTCACTCTCTGGCGCGACGGCAAGTCGCAGAACGTCCAGATGACGCTTGGCGAACTGCCGGAGACCCAGCAGCAGGCTTCGACCGACCGCAACCAGCAACAGAAGGCTGAGCCCTCCTCGCTGGCGGATCTCGGCCTCACGGTTGCCCCGGCCGATGACGGTAAGGGTCTGGTCGTGACCGACGTCGATCCTCAGAGCGATGCCGCCGATCGTGGCATCCAGCCGGGCGATATCATCACCTCGGTGAACTCCCGCGAGGTGAATGGGGCGCAGGACATCACCTCGGCCCTGGCCGACGCGGAGAAGTCCGGTCGCAAGGCCGTCCTGATGCAGATCACCCGCGACAACGGCAGCCGCTTCGTGGCTCTCCCGATCGCGCGGAGCTGACGCATCCTCCAGCGGTCCATCTCGGGATGGACCGCCGCTTTCCCGGTCCGGCCGTTTCCAGTCCTACCGGACCGGTTCGCGGCAGCAGGCGGCCCACAGCCTGCTGCCGCAACCCTGGATTTCCCCCATGAGCATCTTGCCGGCAGAATTTCGTGAAATCGCGTATGATCGCCGGATGAAGATTCTGGTCATCGAAGACGATCGCGAGGCCGCGGACTATTTGCAGAAGGCGCTCAGCGAAGCCGGGCACACCGTGCACCTGGCGGGAGACGGCGACACCGGCTTTGCGCTTGCCGACAATGGCGACTACGACGTGATGGTGGTCGATCGCATGCTGCCGCGCCGGGACGGCCTTTCGGTCATCGCCGGGCTGCGGGCCCACGGCGACACCACCCCGGTGCTCATACTGTCGGCCTTGGGAGAGGTGGACGATCGCGTCACCGGGCTTCGCGCCGGGGGCGACGACTACCTGACCAAGCCATACGCCTTCACGGAGCTTTTGGCACGCATAGAAGTCCTCTGCCGGCGTGCCAACTCGAAGGATGTGGAGACCGTCTATAAGGTCGGCGACCTTGAACTCGACCGGCTCTCGCACACGGTGCGCCGAGCTTCCCGCGAGATCGTCCTGCAGCCGCGCGAGTTCAAACTCCTGGAATATCTGATGCGCCATGCCGGGCAGGTCGTAACGCGCACCATGCTGCTCGAGAACGTCTGGGATTACCACTTCGACCCACAGACCAATGTCATCGACGTGCACGTGTCGCGGCTTCGGTCGAAGATCGAGAAGGGCTTCGACAGCCCGATCCTGCACACGATCCGCGGCGCCGGCTACATGCTGAGGGCCACCTGACGAATGCGGCTTCCGCCGGGCTTCAGGACCACGGCCGCGCGCCTCTCGGCGCTGTACACGCTTCTTTTCGGTGTCTGCGCGATTTTTTTGGTCGTCTATATGACCGGTCTGTCGTGGCGCATGCTCGCCTCGCAGACCCGCGAAACGATCAATGAGGAAGTCGTCGGACTGGCGAATGCCTATCAGCGCGGCGGGCTGCCGCTGCTGGTGCGTGTCATCGAGCGGCGCGCGGGGCAGCCGAGCGCAAACCTTTATCTGATCACCGATCCCAACGGCCGCATCCTGTCGGGAAACGTCCAGGCCCTCGAACCTGGCGTGCTGGACACGGAAGGCTGGACCGACCAGCCATTCACCTACCAGCGCTACGGGGACACCAGCCAGACCGAGTACTCGCAGGACGCCCGGGCCGGAACCCCGACGCGCCACGCCGCCATGGCCTTGGTGCTGCGCCTGCCAAATCGGATGATTGTGCTCGTCGGGCGCGATCTCGGAGAGCCGGAGCGGTTCCGCCTCGTCGTGCGCAACGCCTTGATCGGTGCGCTCGGAATCATGGCTGCGGGCGGTCTGCTCATCTGGTTCTTCGTCGGCCGCCGCGCCCTGAAGCATATCGACCGGGTGTCCGAGGCAAGTCGCCGCATCATGGGCGGCGACTTGAACGGGCGGCTTCCCGTCAGCGGCGCCGGCGATGAGTTCGACCGGCTCTCGGAGAATCTCAATACCATGCTGGCGCGCATCGCCGAACTGAACGAAGGCCTGCGCCAGGTCTCCGCCAATATCGCCCACGACCTCAAGACGCCTCTCACCCGGCTGCGCAACCGCGCGGAAGCGGCGCTTGGCGAGCGGGACGATCCGCAGAAGTACCGCGAGGCGCTGGAACAGACCATCGCGGAGTCGGACCAACTGATCCGCACGTTCAACGCCATCCTGATGATCTCGCGCCTTGAAGCAGGCTATTCCGCCGAGCCGGCCGGGCTCGTCGATCTCAGCGAACTCGTGCGGGGCGTGGTCGAACTCTACGAGCCGGTCGCCGAAGAGATGGGGGTTGCCCTCGAGGTCGACATAGCCCCGGCGCTCGAGTTGTACGGCAATCGCGAGCTCATTGCCCAAGCCGCCTCCAACATCGTCGACAACGCCATCAAATATTCGGCCGCCGGGGACGCCCCCAAGGTCACCGTGTCGCTGGAGCGAAAGAACGGGAAGGCGATCCTGCGCGTCAGCGACAATGGACCAGGCATTCCGGACGAACACGACCGCGGACGTGCGACCGAGCGGTTCGTCCGCCTGGAACAGAGCCGTTCCCAGCCCGGTTCGGGCTTGGGCCTCAGCCTTGCCAAGGCGGTGATGAAATTCCACGCCGGGCGGCTTGATCTGGAGCCGCTTGATCCGGGACTATCCGTCGTCATGAGTTTTCCGGACAAGGACACCAAGTAGATGGCGGGTACGCCGGCGCGGTCGATCGGAAAGTCGCGGCTGTTTCCGCAGTCGCCCAAGGCGCTCAGACCCATGGACGAGAACGCGGCCAGGGAGACGACCCGCGAACTCGCGGCAGTGGCAAAGGAGCGGAAATTGCTGCGTCTTGCCTCGCTGCTGACCCATCGCGGCGCGGAGGCCGAATTCCTCGCGGCTGTTTTCGACCTGTCCACCTTCATGCGCGACTGCGCGCGCCGCCGCCCTGAGATTATCGAGCAGCTTTTCGATACCGGCATAGATGCCCGGCTGACTGACATAGCTAACCAAATTCACGCACTGCCCTACGCCGAAGCCATCAACGAAAAATCATTGATGACGGAACTGCGTCGCCTGAAGCTGGAGGCGCATTTCCTCATCGCCCTTGACGATCTCGCCGGCATCGCCGGGCCGGAACTTTCGGTCCGACGCCTGAGCGTGTTGGCCGATGCCTGCGTGAACGCTGCGATCGACTTCCTGCTGCGCGACGCCCATGCCAGCGGCAAGCTTCGCCTCCCGGATACGGACAGGCCGGGCGAGGGCTCGGGCTGGGTCGTGCTCGCAATGGGCAAGCATGGTGCCTGCGAGTTGAACTTCTCCTCGGACATCGATCTGGTCGTGTTCTTCGATCCGGAGGCTCCGGCCGTCCTCCATCCCTATGACGCCGCCGACCTGTTCTCCCGCCTGACCAAGCGGCTGGTGCGTATCCTGCAGGACCGCACCGAGGCGGGCTACGTCTTCCGCACCGACCTCAGGCTGCGTCCCGACCCGGGCTCCACGCCGCTCGCGATCCCTGTCGAGGCAGCGCTCATCTATTACGAGGCGCGTGGCCAGAACTGGGAGCGTGCCGCTATGATCAAGGCGCGGCCGATCGCGGGCGACATCGCCGCCGGCGGTGCCTTCCTGAAGGAACTGCGACCCTATGTCTGGCGCAAATACATGGATTTCGCTGCGATAGCCGACGTCCATTCGATCAAGCGCCAGATCCATGCTCACAAGGGGCACGGCGAGATTGCCGTCCGAGGCCACAACGTCAAGCTTGGCCGCGGCGGGATCCGCGAGATCGAGTTCTTCGTCCAGACGCAGCAGTTGATCGCCGGGGGCCGGTTTCCCGAACTGCGCGGACGAGAGACGGTGCCGATGCTGGCGGAGCTTGCCGGCCATCGCTGGATCACGGCCGAGGCTTGCGAGGCGCTGACGCGGCAATATTGGTTCCTGCGCCGCGTCGAGCACGCGATCCAGATGATCGCCGACGAGCAGAGCCATACGCTGCCCGAGGACGACGAGGGGATCGAGCGCATCGCGCGCCTGCTCGGCTTTCACAGCGCGGAAGAATTCTCGAAAAGCTTTTCAGCTGCCCTCCAGGAGGTCGAAAAGCACTATGCGGCGCTGTTCGAGACAGCGCCTGATCTGTCCGCCGGGATCGGGAACCTTGTCTTCACCGGCGACGTGGACGATCCTGACACGCTGAAGACCCTCGAGAGCCTCGGCTTCCAGCGGCCGAGCGACATCTGCCGCGTCATCCGGGCCTGGCATTTCGGCCGCTACCGCGCCACGCGGTCGGCCGAAGCGCGCGAGCGGCTGACGGAACTGACGCCGGCGCTGCTGCAGACTTTTGGCGAGACACGGCGGGCCGACGAGGCGCTTTTGCGCTTCGACGCGTTTCTGGCAGGCCTGCCGGCCGGCATCCAGCTTTTCTCGCTGCTCCAATCCAACCCGGCGCTGCTGCAGTTGCTCGCCAACATACTCAGCGCCGCGCCGGCTCTGGCGGCGATCATCACGCGCCGGCCGCACGTCTTCGACGGTCTGCTCGACCCGGCGCTTCTCGCCGAATTGCCGAACCGCCAATACCTGTCCGACCGCCTCGCCACCTTCCTGCAGGGCATGGGTGACTATGAGGAGGTGCTGGACCGGCTGCGCATCTTCGCCGCCGAGCAGAAATTCCTGATCGGCGTGCGCCTGCTCGCCGGCGCCATAGACGCGACCCGGGCCGGGAAAGCGTTCTCCGACCTTGCGGACCTCACCATCGGCGCTGCCCTCGAAGCCGTGATCGAGGAATTTGCCGTGCACCACGGCAAGATATCCGGGAGCCGGGTCGCGATCCTCGGAATGGGCAAGCTCGGCAGCCGCGAGTTGACCGCAGGATCGGATGTCGACCTGATCCTGCTCTATGATCACGAACCGGATGCCGAGTTCTCCGACGGCGCGAAGCCGCTGGCGCCGGCCCACTATTTCACCCGCCTCACGCAGAGGCTGATCGCCGCCGTGTCGGCGCAGACGGGGGAGGGGGTGCTCTATGACCTAGACCTCAGGCTGCGCCCCTCCGGCAACAAGGGTCCGGTAGCGACGCATATCGAGGCGTTCCGAAAATATCAGCGCACCGACGCATGGACCTGGGAGCACATGGCCCTCGCTCGTGCCCGGCCCGTCGCCGGCGATGCGGCTCTTTGCTCGGAGGTCGATGCGGAGGTCGCCGCGATCCTCGCTTTGCCGCGGGAACCCGGCAAGGTGTACAAGGAAGCGGTAGAGATGCGGGGGCTGATCGAGGAGGAGAAGCCGCCACGCGACATATGGGACCTCAAGCTGATCCCGGGCGGGCTGATCGACCTCGAGTTCATCGTTCAGTGCGCCGTCATCACCGGCCAGATCGTCGCGGGAGACCGGCGGGCGACCGGCACGGCGGAGATCCTGTCCCGCCTCTCGCCCGGTTTCGCCGACGAGCAGACGAAGCAGGAACTCTGCGAGGCGATCGGACTCTTCATGTCGCTGACGCAGATGATCCGCCTCTGCCTGACCGGTCCGCTCGATCGCCAGGACATCCCGCCCGGCCTTGTAGATCTGCTGCTGCAGGCGACCGATCTGCCGGATATCGGCGTGCTGGAAGCACACGTGACCGAAACGTTGCAGCGGGTGCGAAGCCACTTCGAGAGGCTGCTGGGGGCTGGGTAAGGGGCCTCGGCGCCAGCCTCCGGCCGTGTATTTCGCCTCGTACGCATGTCGGTCGACGCTTGTTTCTACCTCGGCTTTGCGGTTCCGAGTTCGAGGCATGGATTCCCGACACTCTCCGCTCGCTCGCTCACGAGGTCGGGAATCCATGATTCTGCGGTGGCGAAGCCAAAGGCTTACGAGAAGATTTGCATGGGATGCTGTTGGGATGACCTCAAGGATGTATTCGCCCAAGCCGGCGATCGCGAGAGGTGCCGGGCCTAGACGGGTGAGGCGGTGAGGAGACTTTTGTCCTACTCCGCCGCCTCCTGCATCATCCTGACGGCCGCCGGCAACTTGCCGGATGGAATGCGTACGCAGACAATCGTGCCGACGCCTTCCCTGGAGCGGATCTTCAGAGCGCCGCCATGCAGTTCCGCCAGGGATCGCGAGATGGCGAGCCCCAGCCCCGAACCAGTATGGTTCTTCGAGAACTGGTTCTGAACCTGCTCGAACGGGCGCCCGAGTTTCTTCAGCGCCTCCGTCGGGATGCCGCAGCCATTGTCCTTGATCGTCAGCATCATGGTGCCTGCCACCTTGCGTACCCGCACGAGGATCCGTCCGCGCTGGCCGGTGAACTTTACCGCGTTGGAGAGCAGGTTGATGACGATCTGCTTGATGGCGCGGCGGTCGGCGATCAGCGTCATCGCCTCGGCGATCCTCGTCTCCACAGTGATCGATTTCTGCGCCGCCTGAAGCGAGATCACCCGCACCGTCTCGCTCACCAGCGGATTGAGATCGATCTCCTCGCGCTCCATCGAGAACTGGCCGGCCTCGATCTTCGACATGTCGAGGATGTCGTTGATGACGCCCAGCAGGTGCTTGCCGCTGCTGTGGATGTCGTTCGCATATTCCTCGTAGCGCGGCGAGCCGAGCGGTCCGAACAGTTTCGATCCCATGAGTTCGGAAAAGCCGATGATGGCATTGAGCGGCGTGCGCAACTCATGCGACATGTTGGCGAGGAACTCGGATTTGGCGCGGTTGGCGGCCTCGGCGCGCTCCTTCTCGCGAATGTACTTGCGGTTGAGGTCGACGAGTTCGCGGGTGCGCTCCTCCTCGTTGCGGCGTGCCTGGCTGAGGTCGTGCAAGTTGGCCATCAGCCGCCGCTCGCCCTCCATGAGCTTGTCCTGGTGCTGCTTGATGAGCGTGATGTCGGTGCCAATCGACACGGTGCCGCCGTCGCGCGTCTTCAACTCGTTCACCTGCAGCCAGCGCCCGTCGGCGAGTTGCCGCTCATATGTGGCGCCGCCGCGCGGCCCGTTCGGATTGGCCAGGCGTCGTTCCGAGGCGAAGGCCGTCATCCGCTCCTCGAGATCCTCGCGCTGGATTCCCGGAACGGTATCCCGTTCCGACAGTCCGTTGTCCTGCAGGTATTTCGTGTTGCACATGACCAGCCTGCCGGCCGCGTCCCACAGCACGAAAGACTCGTTGACGCTTTCGATTGCGGTGCGCAGGCGCAGGTCCGCAGCCTCGGAACGGGCGGCGAGGTGCCGCTGCTCGGTGATGTCCACGGCGATGCCGATGAGTTGGATGTCGGCCGCATCCGGATCGACCACCTGGGCGCGCGCCCGCACCCAGACCCAGTGTCCGTCGGCATGGCGCATGCGGAAGACCAGGTCGATGTTGTCGATCTCACGCGCTACGATCTGCTCGGCCAGCTTGAAGAGGTCGCCGTCGTCGCGATGGATGATGGAGGAGACTTCGCCGAAGGAGAGCATCGCCTCGCACGGCTGATAGCCCAGCATCTCGTACATCGAGCGCGACCAGTACATCTTGCCGCGCACCATGTCCCAGTCCCACAGGCCGCAGCGACCGCGGATCAGCGCGAGATCGATGCGCTGGTGCGCGTCGCGATAGATGCGGTCTGCCGTGTGGGCGCGTCCGGTCTGCCGGAAATAGGCGAAGAGCACGAGGAGGAGCACGCTGCCAGTCAAGGCGAACACGATGATGTTGAGGGACACCGCCTTGATCCAATCCGCAAAGACCGACTCGACCGGCACCAGCGCCGCCGAGGCGATGCTGCGGTCGGACGCAAGCTCGACGGATGCGTACCACGGCTCGCCGTCGATCGTGACTTCCATGACGCCGGCGCGCGAGCCGAACATGAACAGCGGCTGGCCGCCCGAAACGATGGTGTCGAGGCGGCTGGCCAGCCAGGGCGACGCCGAGGAGGCGACCACGCCGAATCGGTCGTCGGTCACCGCAAGCACGTGGTGAGAGCCCAGCAATGCGCGTTGCGCCGTTTGGGTGATGGCCGCCTGCGCTTCTTCCGCGCCTTGCATGGGCGTAACGTCGCTTAAGAGTTGCGCGGCGGCGAGCGCAAGGATGGTACGCGCGTTACGGTCGATCTCGTCGTGCTGGGCGAGCAGGGCGAGGGTGCGCACACCCGCAATCAGGATGAGGAAAAGGACGATCAGGAGTGGGATCGACCGCTTGAGCAGGGGTTCGGCCGAAAGCAGCCGCCGATAGGTCGGTTCTGCGAAGACGCTTCCGCCGCTGGAGCGCCCCGATCTCTTTCGCGCAAAAACCGTCCCGCCGGCCGCGCTCCACGCGTCCGTCCACGCCATATAGCTGGCTCCTCGCAACCAGTTTTCAAAGGAGATCCGGAAACGCCGCACGTCCGAATCTGTCCTAAAGAATCAGACGTGATTCTCCTTGTCTAGTGGTGAACCGGAAAAGGACACGCGTGAGGTGTAAAAATTCGGTTTACCTCGCGTCCCCGGGCCGCTGGCGGAAACAATCCTGAATCACGCCAGCGTGCGATCGATGATGTCGCTCAAGTCCGCCGACAATCCCTTGGTCGAGGCGATCGAAACCAGTGCCTCGCGGGCGAGTTCCTGCCGCTTGGGCTCCAGCGAGCGCCAGGAGCGCAGGCCCGTAGCAAGCCGTGCCGCCACTTGAGGATTGCGCTTCTCGACCTCGAGAACCGTCTCGGCGAAAAGCCGGTAGCCGGCGCCGTCGGCGCGGTGGAAGCCTGATTGGTTGCCGCTGAAGAAGGTACCGAACAGCGAGCGCAGCCGGTTCGGATTGGCGATCGAGAAACGCGGGTGCGCCGCAAGCCGCTGCACAGCGTCAACCGTGTTCGGGCCCGGCGCGGCGGCCTGGATGGCGAACCATTTGTCCATGACGAGCGGATCGTCGCCGTGGGTGACCTCGAACGCATGCAGCGCGTCCTGCGCCTCGGCACGCTCGCAATGGCGATGCACGAGCACCGCGAGTGCAGCCGCGCGATCCGTCATGTTGGTCGCAGACCCGAAATGCGCCGAGGCGATGTCGGGCCCGTCCTGCGTGGTCGCCAGATAATCGAGAAGCACGTTGCGGAGCGCTCTCCGACCCGCACTGGCCGCTTCAGGACTGAACAGGCCGTTGTCTTCGAGGCGATGATAGGCCGCCAGGAACTGATCGCGATTGGCCTCGGCAATCCGCCGGACCAGCGCGTCGCGCGCGGCGAAGATCGCATCGGGATCGATGTTGCTGCCGATCTCGCGAGCGATGTCGGCTTCGCCTGGCGGAGTCAGCGCCAGCGCCCGGAAGGCCCGCTCGAGGTTCTCATTTTCGACAATTGCGCCAGCCACTTCGGCAATTACGGGCTCGAACTCGGCCTCGCCCCCGCCAAGAATCCGCTTGGAGCCGGCGATTGTCGCCTCGGTCAGTATGGTGTTGAACGACTGCCAGCGCGAGAACGGGTCGCTGTCGTGCCGCGCCAGGAACACGCGGTGCTCGGTCTTCTGCTCGAGCGACAGGGTGATCGGAGCGGAGAACCCTCGGTTGAGCGAAACGATCGGCCGCTCCTCCACGCCGGAGAAGCGGATTGAATGCCGCCGTTTACGGACGTGGATTACGCCGTCCTCCACCGCCGTACCCTCGACGGCCGCATAGCTCAGGTCCTGCCCGTCAGGCCCAACCAATCCGAACTGCAGCGGGATGTGCATGAGCCGCTTGCGGCTTTCGGACGGGGTCGGCGGTAGCGACTGCTCGATCTCGAGAGTGAATTCCTTGGCCGCGGCATCGTAGGCGGATGTGGCGCTGATATTGGGCGTGCCGGCCTGATGGTACCAGAGCGTGAACTGGCTGAGATCGCGGCCGGAAGCCTCCTCAAAACACTTCAGGAAATCCTCGATGGTCGCCGCCTCGCCGTCGTGACGGTCGAAATAGAGATCCATGCCGCGGCGAAAGGCCTCGCGGCCCAGGATGGTGCGGATCATCCGCACCACTTCAGAACCCTTCTCATAGACGGTCGCCGTGTAGAAGTTGTTGATCTCCCGGTAGCGACGCGGCCTCACCGGATGCGCGAGAGGCCCCTGGTCCTCTGGGAACTGGTGGGCGCGCAACGTGCGCACCTCGGCGATGCGCTTGACCGGTCGCGAGCGCTCGTCGGCGCTGAACTCGTGGTCGCGATAGACCGTCAGACCTTCCTTCAGGCAGAGCTGGAACCAGTCGCGGCAAGTTATCCTATTGCCGGTCCAGTTGTGAAAATACTCGTGCGCGATGATCGCCTCGATATTGGCGAAGTCCGCATCCGTCGCGGTATTCTCGTCTGCGAGCACGTATTTGTCGTTGAAGATGTTGAGGCCCTTGTTCTCCATCGCGCCCATGTTGAAGTCCGACACGGCGACGATGTTGAAGACGTCGAGGTCGTACTCGCGGCCGAACACCTCCTCGTCCCACTTCATCGAGCGCTTCAGGGCGTCCATGGCGTAGGTCGCAAGGCGCTCCTTGCCGTGCTCGACATAGATCGCGAGCGCCACCGCGCGCCCGGACATGGTGACGAACTCGTCGTGGATCGCGCCAAGGTCGCCCGCCACCAGCGCGAACAGATAGGACGGCTTCGGAAACGGATCGTGCCAGACCGCGAAATGCCGGCCGTCCGGCAGCTCTCCGGTCGCGCCCGGATTGCCGTTCGAGAGCAGCAGCGGCGCTTCCGCCCGCGAGGCTTCGATGCGGACCGTGTAGACCGAGAGGATGTCCGGCCGGTCGAGGAAATAGGTGATGCGGCGAAATCCTTCCGCCTCGCACTGCGTGCAGTAGACACCGTTGGAGCGGTAAAGCCCCATCAGAGCCGTATTCGTGGAGGGCGAGATCTCGGTCACGATGGTGAGGACGAACTCGTCCTTCGCCGGCGGGCGGTGCAGCACGAAGCTCTCGGGGGGCGCCGAAAACTCGGTTTCTTCCAAGAGCTTCCCGTCTACTTCGACGAGGCGCAGTGTCAGCCCGTCGCCGTCCAGGTTGAGCGGCGTGCCGGGCGCGACGCCTTCCCGCCGCCTGATCAGCAGGCGCGCCGTTACGATTGTGCTATCCGGGGAAAGGACGAAGCTGAGGTCCGTGCGCGGGATGAGATAGTCGCTCGGCCGGTAGTCTTCGAGCCGGAAGACCCGGCCGGTGTCAGTGCGCATTCGATGCCTTTCGAGGCGGTATGTAGTCGTGGCCGGCCGTAGGGCTGGCCCGGTAAACTCTGGGGTGCTGCTCTTTACATGAATGTCTCTCTCGACAAAACTGAGGAGGCGTAAATCTCCCGCGTGCGTTCTTCGCACGCTTGTTTTCCGGGGCAGACATGACCGTCTTCACACCCAAGTTCGGGATGGGCGCATCCGTGACGCGCCTCGAGGACCAGAATTTCATCACCGGAAACGGACGCTATACCGACGACATCACGCGGCCAGGCATGCTCCACGGCTACGTGCTGCGTTCTCCGGTGGCCAAGGGATCTTTCCGCGTCGGCTCGATGGAAGCTGCGAAATCGGCGCCGGGCGTGCAACTTGTGCTCACCGGTGCGGACCTCGCCGATCTCGGAGCACTGAGATCCGGCGTCATGCAGCGCCAGCCGGACGGCACCAAGGCGCCGACGCGCGATATCCCGATCCTCTGCGCGGACCGGGTGAACTATGTCGGCGATGCCGTCGCCTTCGTCGTGGCCGACAGCCGCGCACTGGCACAGGACGCGGCGGAACTGATCGAGGTCGACTACGACGGCGAGGAGGCGGCGGGCGCGACTGCCACGGCTCTGGAGCCCGAGACGCCGCTGGTTTGGCCGGAACTCGGCAGCAACCGCGCCTTCACCTATCAGCTAGGCCAGCCCGAAACGGCGGACGAGGCATTCGCCAGAGCGGCCCACGTCACGCGCATCGCCTTCACCAACAACCGGCTCGTCTGCAACTACATGGAAGCGCGCGCGGCGATCGGGGAGATCGAGGAGGGCACGGGCCGGCTGGTGCTGACCACTGGCTCGCAGGGCGTTCATTCGATGCGCACGATCCTGGCCAAGCAGGTGTTCCGCGTCGACCCCTCGAGCATCAGGGTGATCACGCCGGACGTCGGCGGTGGCTTCGGGCCGAAGAGCTTCGTCTATCGCGAATATGCGCTGGTGCTGGAAGCCGCGCGTTGGCTTGGTCGTCCGGTCAAGTGGACCGGCGACCGCACGGAGCACTTCCTGACCGACGCGCAGGGCCGCGACAACCGCGTCGAGGCGGAGATGGCGATGGACGCCGACGGCCGCTTCCTGGCGCTCCGCGTGAGGCTTACGGCCAATCTTGGCGCCTATGTCTCGCAGTATGGGCCGTTCATTCCCTATGTCGGCGCCAGCATGTCGACCGGCGTTTACGATATCCCGGCCCTCGATGTGGTGATCAACGGCGTCTACACCAACACTTGCCCGGTCGATGCCTATCGCGGTGCCGGCCGCCCCGAGGCGGCCCTCCTGCTGGAGAAACTGGTCGATGCCTGCGCCCGCGAGATGGACTTGCCGCGCGAGGAGATCAGGCGGCGCAACTTTATCAAGCCCGAACAGTTCCCGTACCGGACGGCGACTGGCCGCACCTATGACGTGGGGGAGTTCGAGGGCCACATGAAATTGGCCATGCAGCGCGCCGACTGGACCGGGTTTGACGAGCGCCTGGAAGCCTCGAAGGCGAAGGGCAGGCTCCGCGGCATTGGCATGGCGACCTATATCGAGGCCTGTGCTTTCCCGGGCTCGGAGCCGGCGCTCGCCGAGCTCAATGCGGACGGCACGGTTACGCTGGACATCGGCACCCAGTCGAACGGGCAGGGGCATGCAACGGCCTACGCCCAGTTCGTGGCCGAGAAACTCGGGCTCGACATCGACAGGATCAGGGTCCGCCAGGGCGACACCGATCGCCTCAAGGATGGCGGCGGTACCGGCGGGTCGCGCTCGATTCCGCTGGGCGGCGTCTCGGCTTCGCGGGCAGGCGAGGATCTCGCGGTCAAGCTGCGCAAGCTTGCAGCCGACGAACTGGAGGCGGCTACGGCCGACATCGAGCTCGCAGGCGGCGAGGCTCGCGTGGTCGGCACTGACCGGGCTATCTCATTCTCCGCGCTCGCCAAGGCGGCCAAATCGCTTGAGGACCTCAAGGGTTTCGGCGAATTCGTCCAGGACGAGTGCACCTATCCAAACGGAACCCACATCTGCGAGGTCGAGATCGATCCGGATACCGGCCGCACCGAGGTGTTGAACTATACGATCGTCGACGACTTCGGCGTCACGGTGAATCCGCTGCTGCTTGCGGGCCAGGTGCATGGCGGCGTGGTTCAGGGACTGGGCCAGGCCTTGACGGAAGAGACGGTCTATGGCGAGGACGGCCAGCTTCTGACCGCCAGCTTCATGGATTATTGCATGCCGCGCGCCGACACCGTTCCATCCTTCCACTTCGAGACACGCAATGTGCCCTCGACCACCAATGCATTGGGTATCAAGGGCGCGGGCGAGGCGGGAACGATCGGCGCCACCCCGGCGGTCCTCAACGCCGTCACGGATGCGCTCTGGCGGGCATACGGCATCTCGCACATCGAGATGCCGGCGACGCCGTCGCACGTCTGGGCGGCCATCGCGGAAGCCCGCGACAAGTGAGCCGGGCCTCCCGGGGGTCGGACAGCCCGCTTACAGGAATCGCCTTCAAGGTAGCCTCCGTCACCGTCTTCGTCGGCATGTCGACGGCGATCAAGGCGGCGGGGCAGGTGCCGACCGGCGAGGTCGTTTTCTTTCGTTCCTTCTTCGCGATGATCCCGGTGCTGGCCTTCCTGACCTACCGGGGCGAGTTCCGCGGCGGATTCCGCACCAAGCGCCCCTTCAGCCATTTCGCACGAGGCCTCGTCGGCGTTACGTCCATGGGCCTCGGCTTCTACGGACTCGCCCGCCTGCCGCTGCCGGAATCGATCACGATCAACTACGCGCAGCCGCTGCTGGTGGTGGTTTTCAGCGCCCTGCTGCTTCGCGAGACGATCCGCATCTACCGCTGGAGCGCAGTTGTTGTCGGGCTGATCGGCGTGTTCATCGTCTCCTGGCCGAAGCTGACACTTTTGGGCGGCGGCGGCCTGGGTGGCCATGAAGCTGCAGGCGCGATCGCCACCCTTTGCGCGGCGGCGGCCTCGGCGTTTGCCATGATCCTGGTCCGCAGCCTCGTGCACACCGAGAAGACGGCCACAATCGTGCTGTGGTTCTCGCTCTCCGCGACGCTGCTTTCGTTGCTCACCTTGCCCTTCGGCTGGGTCGCCCTGACTGCCGAGCAGGCGGGCCTGCTTGTCATGGCGGGCATATGCGGCGGCGTCGCCCAGCTACTGATGACGCAAAGCTACCGCTATGCCGAAGCGTCGGTGGTGGCTCCCTTCGAGTACACCTCGATGATCCTGGCAATCATCGCCGGCTTCGTCGTGTTTGGCGACGTGCCGACCATTCACATGCTCGTCGGCGGCGCGATCGTAGTGGGCGCCGGGCTCTTCATCATCCTGCGCGAGCGCCAGCTTGGCATCGAGCGCGCGGCGGCGAAGACGGCAACGCCGCCGCAGTAGGCTCAGCCAGGCCGGGTCTGGTCTCTCGCCTGCGCCATCTGCCGCATGACGAGCGCCGTGTCCTGGTCTGCCGGGAAGAAGGATTCGATCGCCAACTCGGACAGGGTCACGTCGAGCGGCGTGCCGAATACGGTGATCGTCGAGATGAAGGACAGCACGGCTCCACCCATCCGGAATCGCAGCGGAACTGCAATCGGCGAATAGTCGGCGCGCGAGGGCGGGTGAAGCTGTGGCGGCGCTGGATAGCCGCGCAGTTCCTTCTCGAGTTCGAGGAGAACCGGATCGGCCACCGCCTGGTTGAGCCGCCGCAGCCGATCCAACAGATGCTCGCGCCACTCATGCAGATTGGCGATGCTGGGCGCGATGCCGTCCGGATGCAGGCTGAGCCGCAGGACGTTGACGGGTGGCTCCAGCAGCTTCGGATCGGCCACGCGCTCCAGGAAGGGCGCGAGCGCGTCATTCGCCCTCACCAGGTTCCAGTGGCGGTCGACTGCGAGGGCCGGGTTGGGCTCCTGCGCTCTGAGCACCGTCTCCACTGCAGCGAGCGCCGGCGCCATCGCCGGTTCTTCCAGATCGCGCTCTACGAAAGCCGGGGCGTAGCCGGCCGCCAGCAGCAGCCAGTTGGTTTCCCGAAGCGGCAGGCCGAGCCGCTCGGCGATCAGTATCACCATCTCTCGCGAGGGCCTGGCCCGGCCGCTCTCCACGAAGCTCAGATGTCTCTGGGAGATCTCGGCCTCCAAGGCGAGATCCAACTGGCTCATGCGTCGGCGGCTGCGCCATTCGCGAATGATCGGTCCGGGGGAGGCGAGGGCGGTGTTCATGGCCGGCACGATAGGCGGCGACGCGGGGCATTTCCATTACCTCGGACGTAATCGCCACGAGGCTGCCCATCCCTCATCCTCTCTGCATCCGGCTGATTGCCGGCCACCAGAAAGGACGATGCAATGAACAACACCCCTTTCCTTCGCAATGCGCTGCTGCTCGATGCGGCCGTCTCGGGGACGGCGGCCCTGCTGATGATCGCCGGGGCTCCACTGCTCGCGCAACTGCTCCAGCTTCCAGAGACCCTGCTTGTCTGGGCGGGCATTGTGCTCGTGCCCTGGGTCGCGCTCCTCTTCGCACTATTCCGGCGTCCCACGATCAGCCGCATCCTTCTCATCGATGTGATCGGCGTCAATGCGCTATGGGCAGCGGCCAGTATCGGCCTGCTCTTCACCGGCTGGGTCTCTCCGAACATGCTGGGCTATGCCTTCGTGGTCGCGCAGGCCGCGGCCGTGGCCCTGTTCGCGGAACTTCAGTTCATCGCGATGCGACGCGCCGATACGGTAATGTCGCGGCAGTAGGCTAAGAAGCCGTGGTGCGCCTGATCTCGTCAGGCGCCCAGCCTTTAGGGCCCTACAGCGTTCTTCCCCTATCTCTGACCAGCATCTCTATTCGGTCCAGTTCCTCTCGTCCTTAGACTAGCCCTCGACTACAGTTTCCAAGAAGGCATCTATTCCGCCGATCATCTTGAAGTTTCCGACGCCGTAGGAGCCGAGAGAGGGGGCCGCGAAGCCAGATCCCGTCCCCACGATAATTGATCTGGGAATTGTCGTTGCGAGCTTTGCTCCAAGGCGCTCGGTATCGAACATGACCTGCAGATTTCCCCAGGCGCTCTTGTTTCCAAGTTGGGCTCCTGGTTCCTGGCCCACATCAACCCGGCCGACGAAATCGTTCAGGTTTACGGGATTTGTCGTCCCGAACTTCTTCCAGGGACCTGCTCCGGCGAACGAAATGGGCGAAAGGCTTGGGCCGGATGGGACAGTTATTCCGAGCGCGTTGTAGCTGTATGATGCCGACTGCCGGGCCGTGATGTCCACAATAGCAAAGGTCATCATCGAGCCCTGAGGGCCGTCGATCACGGGAAAGGCTAAGCTGAAGCTCGACAGACACTTGATAGCGAAAGATCGCGACCCTTCCTCGGGTGGCTTAGGCTGCGGCGGCGGAGGTGGCTTGGTGCCGAAGACGAGTACCTCGACCGCCCGGTAGTACCCCGAATTGTCTCGCTCGTTATCGCCGCTCTGCGATTCGCCCAAGGCTACGTAAACCTGAAAATTCACCTTGTTGGCGAATTGCTCTATTCGCGCTCTTACGGCTGCGATCCGCCGCTCTGATAGTTTCTGATTATAACCAGCATCGCCCGCCCGACTGGCGTATCCGCGCAGCTCGACCCAAGGAGTCTGGAACGATCTTATCGCACTCGCGACCGGCCCATCCAGGAAATCTATGTGATCGCGAAGTAGAAATGACTGGGACGTCTCGAAATTACACAGGCGTGCGGCGGCTTTTGCGCCAGATCCTGTTATGGGCATGACATTCGCGACGATAAGCGTCATGGAAACCTCCAAGCCAAAGCCATGAGACACGCCGTAACTGCAATTTACGAAAAGCGTAGGATTTGACCTCGCAGGCTGTCAACTTGCAGCAACTGCTCGAACGGCCGGCTGGGCGGGCGCTATTGCTGCTCCGCCTCTAGCCGCGCCTTGATCTCCAGAAAATCCCGCCAGGCGAATTTCTTGTGGGCCGGATTGCGCAGGAGATAGGCCGGGTGCAGCGTCGGCATGGTCGGGATCGTCATGCCGGAGGCGGTGACGTAGTCGCGCCAGGAGCCGCGCGACTTTGTTATCCCGTCCTGGGTCTTCAGCAGCGCCTTGGTGGAGGGATTGCCGAGCGTCACCAGCACCTTCGGCGCTGCAAGCTCGATCTGCCGCTCGATGAAGGGCCGGCAGATCTCCGTCTCCATGGGAGAGGGATCGCGGTTGCCGGGCGGCCGCCACGGGATGACATTGGCGATGTAGGCGGAGCCGCGATCGCGGCCGATCGCCGCCAGGATGCGATCGAGAAGCTGGCCCGAGCGGCCGACGAAGGGCAGACCCTCGAGGTCCTCGTCACGCCCCGGCGCTTCCCCGACGAGCATAAGGTCAGCCTGCGGATTTCCGTCGGCGAAGACGAGGTTCTTTGCTGTCGCCTTGAGATTGCAGCCGTCGAAGGAGAGCAGGATCTCGCGAAGCTCTTCCAGGGTCGAAGCCGAACGCGCCAGTTCCCGCGCTAGCGCCGCCTGCGAACCGTCGGGAACCGCGGCCGTCTGTGGCCGCTGGGCAGGCGAGGGGGCTGGCGGTGCCGCTGTACGCGCTAGGCTAGGCGCGGCACGCCCCCGGTCGGAACCAGGAGTGGCCGGCGTCGTAGGCTTCGCAACAGAAGCCGCGCGCTGAGCCTTGTCCTGCTCCGTCTCGGCGAAGCGGTCGATGGGCGTCTCGGAGACGGCCTCGTCCACCCCCGCCTCCGCATAGAAGGCGAGCAACTCGCGAAGTTGCGCTCGGCTGAGTGAAGTGGCCAGGTCCATCTCGGGCAAAATGCCCGCCGCCGCCGAGAGATTCAAGTGAGGAGGATGGCGCCGTTCGTCGGCGGTTCCTGACATGTGTCCGGCCAGTTGCCGAAGGCCTTGTCAGGCGATTGCCTTAGGCCGCAGGCGCTCCTCTAGAATGTCGAGCAGGCATTCTGCGCTGCCCGGCCTGGCGTGATACAATGACAGCAGATGCCGCGCCACGTCTTCCTTCTCCAGCGCAGACTCGATGCCGTGGGAGGAGCAGTGATGGTCGAGCACTCGCGCCAGCAAATCGAGCTGTTCCGGAGTGAAGGTGCCGCTGAAGCGCATACGCCTTCTCCTGCAAACAAGGGCGAAAGCGTGATGGGCTCTTCCAAGCATCCGCCTGCCGTGAAAACGCGGACGACGTTCAAGCAATAGGACATCTCCAGAAGGAGTCCAATTGATTTTAGGTAACCTTGGACTTCAGTCCCATATGACGGGTTAGGTCGAAGGTATGCGCGGATCCTGGACGAGATAGAACACACTCTTGGGCGTGTAATCGGTGATCAGGAAAGAAAACCCGGCCGTCTCGCCAGGGTCGACCTTGCCGTCATGAAATAGCAGCTTGTCGTAAGGCTCGAAGTCGCGGCTGTACTTGTCGTAGGCATCGGAGGAGATCTCGTCGCTCTTTTCGCTGCGTTGATCGAAGGATAGGCCGTCACTAAAGATGCTCGGCTGATGCAGCCTCTCCTGCAGTTCGAACTCGAATTCCACCCAGCCCTGGCCGCTGCCGTTGCGCACCACGACGCGCATGTAAAGGATACCGTTTGCGTAGAGAGTGCCATCATCGAAGGGCCGAATAGGGCGCTTGGTGCGGATCACCAGCGTAACGGGTGACGACGAGGCGAACGTCTCCGTCACGACAATCGGATCTTCCTGCGTGCCGGAGCCGGATACGGATTCGATGACGAAGCCGCCGAGTTCGTCCGAGAAGGAATAGGCCCCGGCGAGCCACTCCAGAGCGGGCTCCTGCTCATTCTCCTGGCCAGCCGACGCATGAGGCGAAGCCAGAAAGCCCACGGCCTGAACAAACACCGCCACTGCCCAGCATCGAAGGGCCGGAATGGCGCGGGCAGCGGCACGCTGTGGCATTGCGCGAGTATGCCGCACTTTGCCCCGACCGCAATGTGGGTCTGGATAAGTCCGGAAGTGGAATTCCCGGGAGAAGTGTCGCCTTCCCGATGGATTTTGCCGTTGACCGTGGTCAAAACAACGGTTCCACGGCCTAGAACGATGCGCTATTCAGCGCGCGGTCAGTCGACGCGGAGATGCGCGGCAAACGGAGGATCGATGAGCGAGATCGAGCGCGAGAGCATGGAATTCGATGTGGTCATCGTCGGCGCAGGGCCGGCTGGCCTCGCGGCTGCGATCCGCCTGAAGCAGGTCAATCCCGATCTGTCGGTGGTCGTGCTGGAAAAGGGCGGCGAGGTTGGGGCCCACATCCTCTCCGGCGCCGTGGTCGACCCCATCGGTGTCGACAGGCTGCTGCCCGACTGGCGCTCCGAGAGCGACCATCCGTTCAAGGCGCCGGTCACGGACGACCATTTCCTGGTGCTCGGCCCGGCCGGCTCGGTCAGGCTGCCGAACTTCCTCATGCCGCCCCTGATGAACAATCACGGCAACTACATCGTCTCGCTCGGAAACGTCTGTCGCTGGCTGGCGGGTCATGCCGAGGCGCTGGGCGTCGAGATCTATCCCGGCTTCGCCGCCGCCGACCTGATCTATGACGAGCAAGGCGCCGTGAAGGGCGTGGTGACGGGCGACATGGGCGTGGAGCGGGACGGCTCGCAGGGCCCCGCCTTCGCACCCGGCATGGCGCTCCTCGGCAAGTACGTGCTGATCGGCGAGGGCGCCCGCGGCTCGCTCGCCAAGAAGCTGATCGCCCGGTTCGGGCTCGACCACGGACGCGAGCCGCCGAAGTTCGGCATCGGCCTGAAGGAACTCTGGGAGGTGCAGCCCGAGAAGCACAAGCCGGGCCTGGTGCAGCACTCCTTCGGCTGGCCGCTCGATATGAAGACCGGGGGCGGTTCCTTCCTCTATCATCTCGAGGACAACAAGGTCGCGGTCGGCTTCGTCGTCCACCTCAATTACAAGAACCCCTACCTCTCGCCTTTCGAGGAGTTCCAGCGCTTCAAGACGCATCCCGCCATCCGCGGCACCTTCGAGGGCGGCAAGCGGATCTCCTACGGTGCCAGGGCCATCACCGAGGGCGGCTGGCAATCGGTGCCGAAACTGTCCTTCCCGGGCGGCGCGCTGATCGGCTGTTCGGCCGGCTTCGTAAACGTTCCCCGCATCAAAGGGTCGCACAACGCCGTGCTTTCCGGAATGATGGCGGCCGAGCATGTGGCCGAGGCGATCGCCGCGGGCAGGTCCAATGACGAGCTTGTCGGCTATGAAGACGCCTGGCGGAGCAGCGATATCGGGCGCGACCTCAAGAAGGTGCGCAACGTCAAGCCGCTCTGGTCGCGCTTCGGCACGATCGTGGGCATCAGCCTCGGCGGCCTCGACATGTGGATGAACACGATCTTCGGCGGATCGCTGTTCGGCACGCTCAAGCACGGCAAGCCCGACTATGCGTCGATCGATCCCGCGGCAAAGCATACCAAGATCGAGTACCCCAAGCCTGACGGCGTTCTCACCTTCGATCGGCTTTCCTCGGTTTTCCTGTCGAGCACCAATCACGAGGAGAACCAGCCGGTCCACCTCAGGGTGAGGGACATCGAACTGCAGAGGCGCTCGGAGCACGACGTCTTCGCCGGCCCGTCAACCCGCTATTGCCCGGCAGGCGTCTACGAATGGGTGGACGCCGATGGCAATGCGGCAGCTGATCCGAACATTAAGGATGTGCGCTTCGTTATCAACGCGCAGAACTGCGTCCACTGTAAGACCTGCGACATAAAAGACCCCAACCAGAATATCGACTGGGTTCCGCCTCAGGGAGGCGAGGGACCGGTCTATAGTGGTATGTAGGTCACACCTTAGCCTTTTTTGCTTGCAGCTTAGCACTCGCCCGGCCCCAACGTGAGGCCGGGCTAACTATAACTAGGAGAGCATAGAGTGCGAACTGTGGGCATTTCTGCACTGGTGGTGCTTTTGGCTGCGTCGGCTTCAGCGAACGCAGGGGTGAGCGCCACCACAACGACCTCGACTTACAAGATCTCGGGCAACAGCGGACAGGAGCTGATGCAACAGATGGATCGCAAGGGTCCGAGGCAGGGCTATCGCGCAAGCGCGATCGCCCAGACTAGCTATGACGTTAAGTGGAACATGGACTGGCAGGTGAATGGCGGCGTTTGCAGCCCGTCGCAGGCCGATGCCATCGTTCACATCAAGTATCGCTATCCGGAACTGGTCGCCACTTCGTCTCCGAACCTGAAGAACAGGTGGGCGAAGTTCCTGGTCGGCGTGCGCAAGCACGAGGAGCAGCACGGAAAATATGCCATCCAGATGGTGTCGGCCGCTCAGAAATCGATTGCACGCATCCGCTCTGCCGGGGACCCCAGCTGTGCAAGGGCTAAGCAGGAGGCTTCCCGCATCATGCGTGTCACCTCCGCTGATTACGAAGCCCGTCAGCGCCAGTTCGATGCTGTCGAGCACCAGCCCGGCGGAAAGGTCGAGCGCCTCGTGGGCCGTCTTCTTCCCTGACGCCTTCGCCGATAGCTGTATAGCTCAGTCCGCCAGCGCAATATCGGTCTGCGAGATTTGCGCTGGCTCCTCGGAACGTTTCAGTGAAAACGTCACCAGAAGCGGCGAGTGGTCGGATCCAACTGCATAGAGCCTCTGGATCGAATGCACCCGGATGTCACCCTTTGCGAATACCTGATCGATCGGCAGTCCGGCGAACAGGAGATAGCGCGGCAGTTCGAGGAACAGCCACGTCGACCCGGGCGACGGCATCTGGGTCAGCCCGCCGTACTTCGCCACTCGGGCCGGTGTTTGGCTCCACGGCACGGCATTGAGGTCGCCGGCCAGGATCGCACTTTCGCCGATCCTTTCGAAGAACGGCTTCAGCCCTTCGACCTGCCAGTACTGCTTGTGAGGCCACGGCCAACTGAGATGCAGCGCGGCGATATCGGCGCTGCGCCCGCCGAAGTCGATCGAGGCGATCGCAATCACCCCTTCGCCGTCGCAGAATGGTTGCGTGCCCAACCTGAACGGCCGCCGCGACAGGATCGCGACACGCCGGTGGTCTTCCGGGTCTGGACAGATGATGCTGTACGGATAGGCGGCCGAAAGCAGCTTTAGTTTCTCTTCCCAGGGGTGCGAAACCTCCTCGAGCGTCAGCACGTCGGGTTGTACCCGGCCGATCATCGACAGCACGAGTTCCGGCTGTTTGTTGTTGTAGAGAAGGTTGAGTTGAAGCAGGCGATAGCTCGGCTCCTTTGGATCGCCCGCGTAGAGCGGCCCGTATTCTTTCCCGAGCCCAGGGATCGGCACCGTGCCGGAGGTGGTGGCGAAGGCGAGAATCGCGCCGAGCACGCCGACCGCCCCGACCTTGAGATATCGCGTGGCGAAGAGGGGAAGGCAGACAAGGCCCAGCAGCACCGCAAGGTGCGCCCGGAAATGCGCGAAGGAGTCCAGGGCCGGATGGAGATGGCCGAAGAATCCGGCCGCGATTGCCGCGGTCACCGCCGCTATCCCGAGCAGGATCAGCATAAAAACCAGCCGGGACAAGGTCTTCGCCATGTCCGACCGATTAGGCGGACGATTGCGGTGCGATCAAGGCGTACCTTTCGGCGCTCACCGGGAGTTGTGGACAAGCCGCCCCTAATAAGCCGCCCCTATTGGAAGGGCGTCTCCAGGAAGCTGCGCAGCTTGCGCGAATGCAGCCGCTCCAGCGGCATCTCGGCGAGCTTCTCGACTGCGCGTATGCCGATCGAAAGGTGCTGCGAGACCTGCCGCTTGTAGAACTCGCTTGCCATTCCCGGCAGCTTGAGTTCGCCGTGCAGCGGCTTGTCAGAAACGCACAGCAGCGTTCCGTAGGGTACGCGGAAGCGGAACCCGTTGGCGGCGATCGTCGCCGATTCCATGTCGAGGGCGATCGCCCGCGACTGCGAAAGGCGCCGCACCGGGCCGCGCTGCTCGCGCAGTTCCCAGTTGCGGTTGTCGATCGTGGCGACGGTGCCCGTGCGCATAATGCGCTTGAGGTCGTAGCCGTCGAGGCCGGTCACCTCTGCCACCGCCTCCTGCAAAGCCACCTGGATCTCGGCAAGCGCCGGGATCGGCACCCAGATCGGCAGATCCCCGTCGAGCACGTGATCCTCGCGCACATAGGCATGCGCCAGCACGTAGTCGCCCAGCGCCTGGGTGTTCCGCAGCCCCGCACAGTGTCCGAGCATCAGCCACGCATGCGGGCGCAGCACCGCCACGTGGTCCGTGATCGTCTTGGCGTTCGACGGCCCGACGCCGATATTGATCATGGTGATGCCGGCATGCCCCGGCTTCTTGAGATGGTAGGCAGGCATCTGCGGCGTGCGAGGGGGAGTTATGCCGGAGACCGGCTCCTTTGCGCCCGCTGGCGTGATGAGGTTGCCCGGCTCCACGAAAGCCTCGTATCCACCGCCGCCCTTCGCCATCAGGTCGCGGGCATAGATGCAGAACTCGTCGATGTAGAACTGGTAGTTGGTGAACAGCACGAAGTTCTGGAAGTGCTCCGGGGTCGTCGCCGTGTAGTGCGGCAGCCGGTGCAGCGAATAGTCGATGCGCTGTGCCGTGAAGGGCGCCAGCGGCTTGGGTTCGCCGGGAATGGCTTCGTAGGTCCCGTTGGCGATCAGGTCGTCCGTGCCATCGAGATCCGGAACGTCGAAGAAGTCACGGATCGGCCGGCGGAGCTTTTCCGCTACCGAGCCCTCGACATGCGTCCCCTCCAGAAAGGCGAAATGCAGCGGGATCGGCCGATCGGATTCCGACACGACCAGCGGGACCCCGTGGTTGCGCGTGATCAACTGCAGTTGCTCCACCAGATAGGTCTCGAACAGGTCGGGCCGTGTGATGGTGGTGGTGTAATGGCCGGGCAGGGACATGTGTCCATAGGCCTGGCGGGAATCTACCTGCGAATAGGAGGTGATGCTGACCCCGACCTCCGGATAATAGGCCCGGTAGCGATGTCGCGCGTCCGGTTGCTGCGTCATCGAGGCAAAGGATTGTCGCAGGAACTCCGTGTTCCTGAAATAGAGGCGCTTCAACGCCTCTACCGCCTCCTGCACATCGGTGAAGGTCTGCCGAGGATAGGGCTCAGGCGAGATGATGGTCTGCGTGGGCTCGGGATAGATTCGCTTTTCCATGGCCCATTATAGAGAGCCGATGTGACAATCGGGAGGGGGCTGGTCAGGCCAATGGTTGAGGCAGTTCGTGTGAAACAGCAGCAATCCGCCTCAAGCACGCTGCAGGCTGACGAGCAGGACCAGCCCGGCGCCGATCTTCTTGGGCTTGGGAGCCTCGAGCACAGCACCCTTGGGGGAGGAGGAAAGCGGAACCGCGAGGACCGGAGCCGCCAAAAGCAGCATGGCCAGTGAAACCCGCAGAACCGTGGGGACGATCCGGAGGGCTGTTGCGGCGAGGCGGTTCATGGTCGTTTGACCTTCGTGTTCGAGCTTTGCGTTCATTCTGTGTTGGGAGGATGCCGCATCCGCCCTGAACCTGTTCTGAGGATGATGTTCATCTGCCATTCAGTTCGCTCACCCAGCGACAACCGCTGGATGCCCTGTGATCGACCATTCGGTCCTGAGTTTCGGCGCGGTCCAGCAGGGACGATCGAAAACGATCGCCGGGAACAAGCTCATTGAGTTCAAGATGACCGACGCCGTGCGGCCAAAGACCAGCGGTTATGCTGGGGAACTCGGTGAGGCGAAAATGCCGAATAGGATGAACATACGCAAGCGAAAGCGCCCGGACAGGCTGTCGCAGGGTGAGGTTCCCGCATCAGGGCAGGAGACAGGGTATGGGACCAGGCGCTGCTTACTCGCCTGGTCGAGGCGAGGCGATCACCAAGGAGCGGTGGATAGCCGGTGCGTTCAGGCTCCGCTCGTCTAAAGCTTCGTCCAGGTCTGACTTTTGCAGATCAGCCCGCCGAGCACGCAGCCCTTCATCTTCAGGGTGCTGCCGCTGATGGAGCCCTTGCCGCTGTAGGTCTTGTCCGTCTCGGGATCGGTGATTGAGCCGGCATACTCGCTTTCGCCCTGTGCGGACATCTTGCCGATCTGCTTACCCTTGTGCTTGCTGCTCTTGAGCGTGATGCAGAAGCTTCCTCCGCAGTTGCTGATCGCGGCGGTGGCGCCCGACTGCGTGCGCCAGTTGCCTTCGATGGGGTCGGCGGCTGCTGCCCCTGCCATGAATAGAGTCGCAGCGGCAATCAGGCTCAGTCTGCTAAGCATTCATTCCTCCTGGGGCCGGACGGTCCGGCTTCTTACGCGAACGTAAATAGCCCACCGCTGCCCAAGGGGAAAGTATCGGGTCGCCTAAACCCCGCTGTTCTCCTTCGGCAGACCCGGGGAAACGACCTCGTCCCCCTCTCTCGGAATGAGAACAGTCGAAAGCGTGGTGAAGGAAGGGTTGCCGCCACACATGTGAATTTTCAGGAAATTTTCTGGCGATCGCTTGGCGTGCAAGGGTCTCGATGTTTAACAGAATCCCACTTTAACCGCTTGTTTTAGTTTCATTTGCCGCCGGTTAAGGACAGCGCTTAACGGCGGTTTCAAGCCTTCCCGTCATTCTTCGAACCATCGGAAGGGCGAACCGGCGGCCAAGAGCCGGGGCTCTCGGGACAGAGACAGGGACAGGCGAAATGGCTCGTTTTGAGATCTTCGAAGCTGATACCGGCTCCATCGGCACCGCAGCTCAAGCGGACGTCCTTTGCGAACTGGGTTTGATGTACGCGACCGGCCGCGACTGCGAGATCGACATGATCGCAGCGCATAAGTGGCTGAACATCGCCGCAATAAAGGGATCACTCCGCGCCGCGCAACTGCGATCCGAGTTGTCGGCGACCATGTCGAAGCAGGACATCGCACGGGCACTCCGCGAAGCCCGCGAGTGGATGACCTTGCACTGAAGTGGAATTCCTTCCGCGCGCTCCAACGCGTGGGCGGATTATGCAGCCCAGAGAGACGGCAAAAGCCGCGAATACGACAGGGTAGGCGAGCAGGAACTTAACTCGTCACAGACGGGCTCTTGCTTTGACAAAGCCGCGACCGGCCGGGACAGGCTGGCGCGGCGTTTGTCATGGACTATCGCCCTTTGTCATGGACTATGCTCCTTTTGTGCTTGGCCCTGCGCATTCCAGCAATGTAATGGCATGGCCTCATTCCGGATTGATTGTGTAGTTCGCCGCCGAGGCGGCAAAGGAGGAAACATAATGAAGCTCAGCAGACTACTCAGCGCAGCCGCCGTCGGCCTTGTTCTGGCCACCCCCGCCTTTGCGGACGACATCGCGATCGCGGTGATCGGACCGATGACCGGCCAACTCGCCAACATCGGCGACCAGTTCAAGCAGGGTGCGCAGGCCGCGGCCGCCGCTATCAACGAGAAGGGCGGCGTCAACGGACGCCAGATCAAGATCGTGATCGAGGACGACGTCTGCGATCCGAAGCAGGCCGTCTCCGTCGCAAACCGCGTCGTCGCCGAAGGCATCAAGTTCGTGGACGGACATGCCTGCTCCGGTTCGAGCATTCCGGCTTCGGCCGTCTATGCCGAGAGCTCGGTGCTGATGATGAGCCCGGCCTCCTCCAATCCGGAGATGACGGATGCGGCCGCCAAGAACGGCTGGCCGACCATCATGCGCCTCTACACCCGCGACGACGCGCAGGGCGCCTTCATCGGCCCGTGGATCGCCGAGAAGTACAAGGGCAAGAACGTCGTCGTGCTTCACGACAAGAGCGCCTATGGTCAGGGCGTGGCCGATGCGGTGCGCGCGACTATGAACGAGAATGGCCTGAAGGAGGTCATGTACGAGGGCATCAACGCCGGCGAGAAGGACTATTCGGCGCTGGTGACCAAGCTCAAGGACCTGAAAGCCGACGTCGTCTATTTCGGCGGCTACCACCCGGAGGCCGGCCTCATGCTGCGCCAGTCCGCGGAGCAGGGTTTCAAGTTCCAACTGATCATGCCTGACTCGATCGCCTCGCCGGAATTCTGGCAGGTCGCCGGCCCGGCCGGCGAAGGCACCATGTTCGTCTTCCCCTCCGACCCGCAGGCCAAGCCCGAGGCGAAGGAAGCGGTGGAGAAGATCAAGTCCGGCGGCTTCGTGCCGGAGGGCTTCACCCTCTTTTCGTATGCCGTGATCCAGGCGATCGCCCAGGGCGTGGAGCGCGCTGGCAGCGACGATCCTGCCGCGGTCGCGGAGGCGCTGAAGAACGGCCAGCCGGTCAGCACCGTGGTCGGCGATGTTGTCTTCGACGAGAAGGGCGACCTGAAGAACGCCAGCTACGACATCAACCAGTGGCACGACGGCAACTACGCGCCGATCAAGCAGTAAGGCGCGCTGCAGACCTCTTCGGAACGGCCGGGCAATGCCCGGCCGTTTTGCTTTTGCTTGCAGAATGTGCTAGCAGATCCACATGGTGAGGGGATGAACAGCAGGCAGAGGAAAATGCTGGAACTCGTCTTCACGGACCCGGTATCGGGAACGATCGAATGGGACTCGATCGAGAGCCTTCTGATTTCGGTCGGGTACCGCTTGATAGAAGGCGCTGGCTCCCGAGTACGGTTCGAAAGGGACGGCGTCATGGCGACGTTCCATCGCCCACATCCCGCCAAGGAAGCGAAGCGGTACCAGGTGAAGGATGCTCGCGAATTCCTGATACCGATCGGAGTTAGGCCATGAACACGATGGCATATAAGGGGTATCAGGCTCGTATCGAGTTCGATGAAGAAGACGAAATCTTCACGGGGCGGATCGTCGGGATAATCGACGTGGTCGGCTTCCACGGACAAAGCGTCTCTGAGTTGAGGAATGCCTTCCACGAGGCTGTGGACGACTACATCGAAACATGCGCGAAGGTCGGCAAGGACCCGCAGAAGCCTTACTCTGGGAAGATGATGTTCCGCGTCGATCCGGAGGTACATAGACGGGCCGCAATCGCGGCGCAGCTCTCGGGCAAGAGTCTCAATCAGTGGGCCGAGGACGTCCTGGATTCAGCTAGCGAACGGCTCATCAGGAACTAGTTTAATATCAGGCGCACCCCAAACTGCCGCCGCTCTAAATCTCGGCAAACCTGACCAGCACCGCCCCTTCCGACACCTGTGCGCCCTCTGCGGCGATCTCGGCGATCTCGCCGTCGTGAGCGGCGGCGATCGTGTGCTCCATCTTCATGGCTTCGAGGACGAGCAGCGGCTGGCCCTTCTTCACCAGATCGCCGCAGGCGGCGCGGACCAGCTTCACCAGCCCCGGCATCGGCGCCCGCATCGAGTCCGCCGTGGCATCGGCATCGTCTGCCCGCTCCAGCGGATCGGGCACGGCGAAATCGTAGCCGATGGCGCCATCGAATATGGTGATGTGGCCGGGCCAGCGGGCAATGCGAGCGCCACCGCTCGACCCCGCGCCGGGAGAGGGGAGATGGTGCTGCATCTTGCCAAGCGCGCCGTCCACCTCATCGCGGACCAGGACCTTCGGCGAGCCTTCCTCTACCGCGACATGGGCCGAAATCTCGCGGTCCTGATAGCGCAGCGAGACACGCCGAGCGATTGGGTGGAAATGCGCATACCCCGACAGCGACGACCACGGATCGCTTGTCCGCGGTCGGTCGTGAATGCCACTCGCTGCGATCACAGCAGCAGCCAGGATGCCCGGGCTCGGCTCCGGATTTTTCGTAAGCGCGTCCTGCTTGCGCCCAATGAGGCCGGTGTCGACTTCGCCCGCCGAAAAGTCTGGCTCTCGCGCAAGTGCGGCCAGGAAGGCGAGATTGGTGACCGAGCCTGCTACTTCCGTGCTTTCGAGCGCCGCCACAAGCGCGCCGAGCGCCGCCGCGCGGTCTGGGCCATGCGCCACGAGCTTGGCGATCATCGGATCGTAGTAGGGCGAGATGGCGTCGCCCTCCTGCACGCCGGTCTCGACCCGCAGCCGCGTTCCCGGCAGTGGCGCCTCGGGAAACTTCAGATGATGCAGCGTGCCCGTGGCCGGCAGGAATCCTTTGGAGGCGTCCTCGGCGTAGAGACGCGCTTCGAAGGCGTGCCCGTCCAGCCGGATCTCGTCCCGCGACAGCGGCAGCGCCTCGCCAGCGGCGACCCTCAACTGCCATTCGACCAAGTCGATGCCGGTCACCATCTCGGTCACCGGGTGCTCGACTTGCAGCCGCGTGTTCATCTCCATGAACCAGAAGCGGTCCTGCTTCGGTCCTTCGGACGCGTCGACGATGAATTCGATCGTGCCTGCGCCCGCGTAGCCGATCGCCTTGGCCGCGGTCACCGCCGCCTCGCACATGGCGGCGCGGACCTCCGGCGTCATGCCCGGCGCGGGAGCCTCCTCGATCACCTTCTGGTGGCGGCGCTGCGCTGAGCAGTCGCGCTCGAACAGATGCACGACATTGCCGAACCTGTCGCCGAACACCTGAACCTCGATATGGCGCGGCTTCTCGACATATTTCTCGATCAGCACATGGTCGTCGCCGAAAGCCGCCTTCGCCTCACGCCTCGCGGCTGCGAGGGCGTCGGCGAACTGATCGGGATCGTCGACGCGGCGCATTCCCTTGCCGCCGCCTCCGGCGCGCGCCTTGATCAGCACCGGATAGCCGATCTCGCGCGCCTTGCTGGCGAGCAGCACCAGCGCCTGCGTATCGCCGTGGTAGCCGGGCACCACCGGAACCCCGGCCTTCTCCATCAGCGCCTTGGCGGCGTCCTTCAACCCCATCGCCCGGATCGCGTCAGCGGAGGGGCCGATGAAGACCAGCCCGGCTGCCTCGACCTGATCGACGAAGTCCGGATTCTCAGACAGGAAGCCATAGCCGGGATGGATCGCCTCCGCGCCCGTATCGAGCGCTGCCCGGATGATTGTCTCGCCCCTGAGATAACTCTCCGCGGCCGGGGAGGGGCCGATGTGAACCGCCTCGTCCGCCAACTCGACATGCAGCGCTCGGGCATCGACGTCCGAGTAGACGGCCACGGTCGCTATCCCGAGGCGCCGCGCGGTCCGGATGACCCGGCAGGCGATCTCGCCCCGGTTGGCGATCAGGATCTTCTCGAACATGCGGCCTCCATCGCGCGCATCGTGCGTTGCGACGACGCGAACCGCAACCCCGGGCGCATTCCCCAGCGTCACGCGTCAATCTTCCGCGACGTGCTCATACGACTGCTGACAAGCGCATTCGAGTACCCCATATGAGGGGCGCCCTTTTTGAAATGGAGAATGGTCCGATGAGACTCCCTCGCCTCCCGCGCCTGGCGGTCCTTGCCGCAGCGCTGTCGATGGCATTTGCCATGGTCGCGGTGGACCACGCCGACGCGCGCCGGGGCGGCAGCTTCGGCAGCCGGGGAACGCGCACCTTCCAGCAGGCGCCGGCGACCCGCACGGCGCCGCAGCCGGCGGCTCCGGTCGAGCGTAGCATGACGCCGAACCCGGGGCCGGGCGCAAGGACCAACAATCCTGCGGCGGCGCAGCCGCAGACGGCTGCGAGGCCGGGCTTCATGAACGGCTTCGGCGGCACCATGCTGCGCGGCCTGCTGATCGGCGGCCTGATCGGCATGCTGCTCGGCCACGGCTTCGGCGGAATGGCCGGCATGCTCGGCATGCTCGTTCAGATCCTGCTGATCGGGCTGGTGGTCATGCTGGCGCTGCGCTTTTTCCGCTCGCGCCAGCAGCAACCGACGCTCGCGGGGGCTGGCCCGGCTGGCTCCTATGCCCGCGAAGTGGAACCGGGGCCTGATGTGCAACGTCGCGAGGGCGGCACGATTGGGGGCTTCCGGGTGCCGAATTTCGGGTCGGGCTCCGCGGCGACTGCCGCCGCGAGTGAGGACATCAGTCTCGACCAGCGCGACCTCGACACCTTCGAGCGCCTTCTCGGCGAGGTCCAGGGCGCCTACGCCGCCGAGGACCATGCCCGGTTGCGCCAGATGGTTACGCCCGAAATGGTCTCGTATCTCTCGGAGGAACTGGGCGACAACGCCAAGAACGGAGTGCGCAACGACGTCTCGGACGTCCGTCTTCTGCAGGCCGATATCGCGGAAGCTTGGCGCGAGGGCGATCGCGACTACGCGACCGCAGCCTTCCAGTACGAGGCGCGCGACGTGATGCGCGACCGCGCCAGCGGCAGCATCGTCTCGGGCGAGGACCGGCCGACCGAGACCACGGAGTTGTGGACCTTTGTCCGCCCGCGCGGCGAGGACTGGAAGCTCTCGGCGATCCAGGAGGCGTGACCGAGAGCCGCGCAGTTCTTGATTATCAATGCCCCTCATCCGCCTGCTGGCACCTTCTCCCCGTGAAGCGCGGGGAGAAGGACGAGGCGGCGACGCCACTACCCCCCTCTCCCCGTTCTTCACGGGGAGAGCGTAAGGGCGAGGGGCCAGTTTCTTAAGCGCGCGCTCTTACACGGTTTCTCGGACGCGGCTAGGCATCGCTCCTCACCGCTTCGGCGCGACCAGTGCGAACATCGCACCCTGCGGGTCCATGCACTGTGCGATCCAACTGCCGCCGGGGACTTCAACAGGACCGTGCATGACCTGGCCGCCGCCAGCCTTCACGCGCTCCATTGCGCCGTCCAGCGCGTCGACGTTGAAGTAGAAGATCCACATAGGCATCGGCACTGCCGGCGGCTTGTTCATCATGCCGCCGAGCATCTCGCCGTCCGCCGCGAACAACTGGTAGGTTCCCATGGGACCCATGTCCATGGCCTGGTCCTTCGTCCATCCGAATTGGCTGGAATAGAAGTCAAAAGCCTTCTCCCAGTCGGCGGCGTAAAGCTCGTGCCAGCCGACATGGCCGGCTGTGTTCGGGGCTGCTGGGGCTTGTTCCGGCCCCCGCGGGGTCATCAGCATAAAGGTCGCGCCCTGCGGGTCGGTGACAACCGAGAAGCGGCCGACGTCCGGAATGTCTACGGGCTCGCGATAGACCTTTCCGCCGGCTCCCTGAACGCTCCTCGTCGCCGCGTCCGTATCAGGCGCGTAGATGTAGCCGAGCCAACTCGGCCCCGCGCCCATGGTCTTCGCCTCCTCGGGGATGGTCATAAGGCCGGCCACGCCGCGGTCGCCGGCATTCATCACGACGTAGGGGGAGGCGGCGGGGAAATCCTCCGCGCGCCAGCCTACCACGGACGAGTAGAAGGTTTTGGCGGCCTCAAGGTCGGTCGTCATCAACTCGTACCAGACGAACTTGCTTGCCATGTTGCTCTCCCTTCTGTTTTTTGCGGGATCTCGGCCCGCGTCACGATGGTGGGATGAAAGGCTGCTGGATCTCCTGGAACACCGGCATCGCTTCCAGACGCTCGCAATGCGCTGCGAGGGCGGGCAGGCGGTCGAACGCAATCAGTCCTGGATGCGAGTCCGAGACATGCCTCAGCGCGCAGGCGACGGCGATGTCGGCATGGCCGATGCGATCGCCGAACCAGCAGGGGCCTGTCTGCCGGCCTCTGTCCTGCTCCAGCACGTCGAGCGTGCCGAGGATTTGTGCCCGGCACCGCGCCGCCCAAGTCTCGGAGACGTTTTCGTGGAAGCGCGTCTCGTAGAACAGCGCGACGCCCTTGTCGGCGAGCCCTGTCGCCAAGCCGGCGATGCGCAACGCCTGGCGCCTCGCAGGCTCATCGACCGGGAACATGCGCCTCTCCTCCGGCGCCATGCTGTCGAGATGATCGATGATGGAGAAACTGTCGACGAGCACGCCGCCGTCGTCCAGCACCAGCGTGGGCACCCGTATCAGCGGGTTGAACGCCTTGATCTTCTCTGCATCCCCGAAGGTCGACCACGGCCGGTGCTCGAACGGGATCTGGTAAAGTCTTAGCACAATCCCGATGCGCCTCACGAACGAGGAGTCATACTGGCCGATGAGGATCATGTAGTAGGCTCCGGAGGTGCGGTGATCGTCTCACCGCGCCGGCTCGTAGGCAAGTACGATCGGATTGGCTGCTGACATCCCGTCGTCAGGAGCACGGCCTTGTGTTCTCTGTCGTTGGGCCGATGCGGGCCCGGCGGTGCCTCTTCCTCGCCGATCTTCCTTCCAGTATGGGCAGCCGCATGATGACTAGACCAAACATTCTGATTCTGATGGTCGACCAACTGAACGGGACGTTGTTCCCGAACGGGCCGGCGCCGTTCCTCAAGGCACCCAACCTTTCGGCCCTGGCGAGCCGCTCGGTGCGGTTCGTCAACAGCTATACCGCGAGCCCACTCTGCGCCCCGGCCCGCGCCTCCTTCATGTCCGGGCAACTGCCGACCCGCACTCGTGTCTATGACAATGCCGCGGAATTCACCTCCGACACCCCCACCTATGCGCACCATCTGCGCCGAGCCGGCTATCACACCTGCCTGTCGGGCAAGATGCACTTTGTCGGGCCGGACCAGATGCACGGCTTCGAGGAGCGGCTGACGACCGACATCTACCCCGCGGATTTCGGCTGGACCCCGGACTACACCAAGCCGGGCGAGCGCATCGATTGGTGGTACCATAATCTCGGCTCCGTGACCGGCGCAGGCGTCGCCGAAATCACCAACCAGCTCGAATATGACGACGAGGTCGCCTACCACGCCACCCGCAAGATCTACGACCTCGCGCGCGGCCATGACGCCCGGCCGTGGTGCCTCACCGTCAGCTTCACCCACCCGCACGATCCCTATGTGGCGCGCCGGCGCTTCTGGGACCTCTACGACGACTGCCCGGAACTCGATCCGGTGATCGCGCCGTTCCCCTTCGAGAAGCAGGACCCGCATTCGCAGCGGCTGATGCAGGCATGCGACTACACGGCCTTCCCGATCGAGGACGAGCATGTCCGGCGCGCCCGGCGCGGCTACTTCGCCAACATCTCCTATGTCGACGAGAAGATCGGCGAAATCCTCGACGTCCTCGAGCGCACCCGCCAGGCCGACAACACCATCATCGTCTTCCTCTCAGACCATGGCGACATGCTCGGCGAGCGCGGCATGTGGTTCAAGATGAGCTTCTTCGAGGGCTCCGCGCGCGTGCCGCTGATGATCGCCGCACCGGGCCTGAAGGCCGGCCGCATCGACACGCCCGCTTCGACGCTTGACGTCCTGCCGACGCTGGCCGAACTCGCCGGCGTCGATCTCGCCGGCGTCATGCCCTGGACCGACGGCGTCAGCCTCGTCGACGTCGCTGCTGGCAAGAGCGCCAGGGGCGCGGTGCCGATGGAGTATGCGGCCGAGGGCTCCTATGCTCCGCTGGTGGGTCTGCGCGACGGCCGCTACAAGCTGGTGCTCTGCGACCTCGATCCGCCGCAGCTCTTCGATCTCGAAGCGGACCCACACGAACTCAATGATCTCGCCGCCGACCCTGCACATGCCGAGGTTCTCGCCAGTATGACCGAGGCGGCGCTGAAGCGCTGGGACCTTGCCCGCTTTGACGCCGAGGTGCGCGCCAGCCAGGCCCGCCGCTGGGTGGTCTATGAGGCCCTCCGCAACGGTGCCTATTATCCCTGGGACTACCAGCCGCTGCAGCGCGCCTCCGAGCGCTACATGCGCAACCACATGGACCTGAACGTGCTGGAGGAATCGCAGCGGTTTCCGCGGGGCGAGTGAGGTCGAGCGCTGTTTCCTCGCCCCCACAAAGTGGGGGAGAGGTGTCGAGCCCTGAGCTTGTCGAAGAGCGAGACGGAGAGGGGGCGCTTGGGAGGCATCGTCTGAAGGGAATTTGGGGGATTTCATGAAAACGGGCCTGCATCTCATCGTTCTGCTGGCCTGCCTTGCCGCCCAGCCCGCTCAGGCCGAATGGAGGCCGGCGGAGCGCATCGACACCTACGCGATCTCGGGCAAGACCGGGATCGAACTCTACCAATCCATCGGCGAACGCGGCCCAAAGGCGGGCCAGACGAGGGCGATCGCCCACACCACCTTCGATCTGAAATGGTCGCGCAAATACGAGCCGCTGCAGGATGGCAGTTGTCGCCTGACCACGGCGCGGCCGCACCTCACCATCATCTATCGCCTGCCGAAGCCGTCCTCGAAGCTGCCACCTGACACGCAAAAGCTCTGGGACCGCTTTATCGACGGCATCACGACGCATGAGCGGGTGCATGGCGAGCATATCCTGGACATGGTCAGGAAGATCGAAGCTTTCTCGGTCGGCTTCACCGTGCCCGATGACTCGGGCTGCAAGAAGATCAGGCAGGAATTGACGAAGCGCCTCAGCGAGCTATCGCAAGAGCAGCGCGCCACGAGCCGCGACTTCGACCGAAACGAAATGCAAGACGGCGGCAACGTTCATCAACTGATCCTGGGCCTGGTGAACGGCGGGTGAGGCCGGAAGAGGAATCGACCTGGCTCAGTGAAGCCACCGACCGCTCATCCATGCGTCTTCCATCATCTCAAGCAACCAGCGAAAGATCGCCGTGTCGGGAGGCCGCATTCCGGAGCATTCGAGCGCCTGGTTCAGAGCGGTCTCAACCAGGATGCTGGCTGCCTCCTGATCGCCGGTCAGATTGCGCGCGATCTCGAGCAAGGCGACTGTGATCCTGACCACGCTCTCCTCGGGCTCCGAGTCGGCAAGCAGGTCGCGGCAGTCGGCTCTTTCGAGTGCCATTTCCATCTGCAGCACCCGCACGGCGTCGCTGGGCGAGAGCGACTTGCTCACGAACCGAATTCCTTCGAAACGCTCGGGAAGCAGATCGCATTCGAATGCGCTGTAGAATATCAAAGGTATTCCCAGTTCCAGCAGCGTATCGGCGATCGTGAAAACGAGTTCGCAATCGAGGCGGATGTCGAGGATCGCTGCCGAGGGTTCTGCTGCCGGCTTGATGAGCCGCTGTGCCGAGGCGACGCTTGACGCCGGTCCGATCACGTATGCGCCCGCCTCTTCGATTGCGCAGACCAGGTCGGTGGCGATCAGGCAATCGTCCTCGACCACAAGGATGCGAGACCCCGCCAAGAGGCTGCTCGCTTGCCGATTGTGCCTGGGCCAGTTCGCAACAGCCGTGGTTGAGTGGAAGTGGATTGTGGCAGCGCGCTCGGGGCTGCCCCGTCGCTGTAGCTCGGCACAGGGCCGCTCGTGCGGCAACCGTATCGATGTTGAGGGGAAGAGCGATGTGGCCGCTCGTGTGTTGCAGTGAGGACTTGGCTGCATAGGCCGTCCTTTCCGCCCCGGCCGGCTAGCGCTGGCATTTGGTATTGTGCCGGCTGTCTAGTGTCTGGGGCGTCCGATGGAGCGACAGCAGACGGTCGCTCCGATGAGAAGGGTTCAAGCAGAATTTGAGAGCGGTTGTATTTGTTCCATCAATCTTGTGTGGAACGGAAGCGACCGCCGTGCCGGTTTTTCGCGATGTCGGATCACATGCGGAAAACGCCGGTCCTTGTTACCGGGATCGGCGCATTGAGCGCAGCGGACAATGAGAGCGCCAGCACCTCTCGGGTTTTCGCCGGATCGATGATGCCGTCGTCCCAGAGCCGGGCGGACGAATAGAGGGGGTGACCCTCACGCTCGTACTTCTCGAGAATCGGCCGGCGGAACTCGGCTTCCTCCTCCGCGCTCCAAGTGCCGCCCCTGCGCTCGATGCCCTCGCGCTTGACCAGCGCCAGCACGGTCGCGGCCTGCTCGCCGCCCATTACCGAGATGCGCGCGTTCGGCCACATCCAGAGGAAGCGTGGCGAGAAGGCGCGGCCGCACATGCCGTAGTTGCCGGCGCCGAAGGAGCCGCCGATGATGACCGTCACCTTCGGCACGGCGGCGGCGGCGACCGCCGTCACCAGTTTGGCACCATCCTTGGCGATACCGCCCGCCTCGTATTTCTTCCCGACCATGAAGCCGGTGATGTTCTGCAGGAAGACCAGCGGGATTTTCCGCTGGGTGCATAGCTCGATGAAATGGGCGCCCTTGAGCGCGCTTTCGGAGAAGAGCACGCCGTTGTTTGCGAGTATGCCGACTGGCATGCCGTGGATATGCGCGAAGCCGGTGACGAGCGTCGTGCCGTAGTTCTGCTTGAACTCGTCGAGTTCGGAGCCGTCGACGATGCGGGCGATCACCTCGCGCACGTCGTAGGGCGTGCGGGTATCCGTCGGCACGATCCCGTAGATCTCGGCCGGATCGTGAAGGGGAGGGGCGGGCTCGCGCATCGCAAGGCCGGTCACCTTGCTGCGGTTGAGGTTGCGCACGATGCGCCGCACGATCGCCAGCGCGTGCTCGTCGTCGAGCGCATAGTGATCGGCCACGCCGGAAAGCCGCGTGTGCACCTCGGCCCCACCGAGTTCCTCGGCGCTCACCTCCTCGCCGGTGGCCGCCTTCACCAGCGGCGGCCCGCCGAGGAAGATCGTGCCCTGGTTCCTGACGATCACGCTCTCGTCAGCCATGGCCGGCACATAGGCGCCGCCGGCCGTGCACGAACCCATGACGCAGGCGATCTGCGGGATGCCCGCCGCCGACATCGTCGCCTGGTTGTAGAAGATGCGCCCGAAGTGCTCGCGGTCCGGAAACACCTCGTCCTGGTTCGGCAGGTTGGCGCCGCCTGAATCGACGAGATAGACGCAGGGCAGGTTGTTTTCGCGCGCGATCTCTTGCGCCCGCAGGTGCTTCTTCACCGTGAGCGGATAGTAGGTGCCGCCCTTCACGGTGGCGTCGTTGACGATCACCATGACCTCGGTGTCCTCGACCCTTCCGACGCCCGCAATCATGCCGGCCGATGCGATGTCGCCGCTATACATGTCCCAGGCCGCGAACTGGCCGATCTCGAGGAAGGGTGAGCCGGGATCGATGAGCTGCGCCAGCCGATCGCGGGGGAGCAGTTTTCCACGCGAGACGTGGCGCTGCCGCGCCTCCTCCGAGCCGCCGCGCTCCACCACAGCAGCCTTGTCGCGGATGTCGGCGACAAGCGCCTCCATGCGCTCGGCATTGGCGCGGAAGGTTTCGGAGGCGGGGGAGAGGGCGGAGTGGATGCGCGGCATTGACGGACCCAGGTTGATATCATATTCTGATACTGCGTCGCGCATGACGTGCGACCTTCAAATGGTATCCGGTCAATACCGGAAAGACCAACATGGAGGTTGGCATGGCCTTGAACGCGCGGCACCGAAAGACGCTGAATGCGATCTTCGCTGATCCGGTTAGTGGCGCGATCAAATGGCGCGACATCGAGGCGATGTTGCTGGCGCTTGATGGTAAGATTTCGCAAGGCAGCGGATCGAGAGTTAAGGTCGTGCTTGGAACGGCAGTGGCTGTTTTCCATCGTCCGCATCCCAGTCCGGATACAGACAAGGGCGTCGTGAAGGCCGTAAGACGATTTCTGACGAGTGCCGGAGTGAAGCCATGAGACCTTACAAGGGCTATAGCGCGGAGATCTGGTTCGAGGAGGACGATGCCGCTTTTCACGGCCTGGTGTCGGGAATTAGGGACACTGTGCATTTCCAAGGAAGAACACCGGAGGAATTGACCGAGGCATTCCACGATAGCGTGGACGACTACTTGGCATTTTGCGCCGAGCAGGGAAAGGACCCTGACAAACCCTATTCCGGCAATCTAGCTCTGCGCACGACCCCGGAGATACACCAGATGGTGGGAGGTGCGGCTGCGAGTCAGGGAAAATCGGTCAACCAATGGATTTCGGATGCGCTGGAGGAAGTGGCGCGTAAGCAGCTGGCGTCGGGGGCTACCCGTATACGCCATTAAGATGTCCGCTCACCCCTCCGCCATCATCTCGCGCCCGATCAGCCAGCGCCTGATCTCGCTGGTACCCGCTCCGATCTCGTACAGCTTGGCGTCGCGAAGCAGGCGCTCGACCGGAAAGTCCTTAGTGTAGCCGTTGCCGCCCAGAAGCTGGATCGCGTCGAGCGCCATCAACGTGGCGCGTTCCGCTGCATAGAGGATGCAGCCGGCGGCGTCCTTGCGCGTCGCCCCCTCCCGGTCGCAGGCCGCCGCCACGGCATAGACATAGGAGCGGGCGGCGTTCAGCGTGACATACATGTCGGCGAGCTTGCCCTGCACAAGCTGGAAGTCGCCGATCGCCTGGCCGAACTGCCGGCGCTCCTGCACATAGGGCATCACGCTGTCCAGGCAGGCCGCCATGATGCCGAGCGGTCCTCCGGCCAGCACGGTCCGTTCGTAATCGAGGCCGGACATCAGCACCTGGACGCCCTTGCCCTCTTCGTGAAGCACGTTCTCGAACGGCACCTCGACGTCCTCGAACACCAACTCGCCGGTGTTTGAGCCGCGCATGCCGAGCTTGTCCAGCTTCTGCGCGACCGAAAAGCCGGGCATGGTGCGCTCGATGATGAAGGCGGTGATGCCGCGCGAGCCCATGGTCGGCGCGGTCTTGGCGTAGACGACCAGGGTGTCGGCGTCGGGGCCGTTGGTGATCCACATCTTCGAGCCGTTGAGCACATATCGGTCGTTCTTGCGGTCGGCTCTCAGTTTCATGGAGACCACGTCAGAGCCGGCGCCGGTCTCGGACATGGCCAGCGCGCCGACATGTTCGCCGGCGCAGAGCGGCGGCAGGTATTTCTGCTTCTGCTCTTCGCTGCCCCAGCGCCGGATCTGGTTCACGCAAAGATTGGAATGGGCGCCGTAGGAGAGGCCGACCGAGGCCGAGGCCCGCGAAATCTCCTCCATCGCCACGACATGGGCGAGGTAGCCCATGCCCGAGCCACCGTATTCGGGCTCGACGGTGATGCCCAGCAGTCCGAGAGCGCCGAGTTCCTTCCAGAGCGGGGCGGGAAAATCGTTGCTCCGGTCGATCTCGGCGGCGATCGGGGCGATGCGCTCGCTCGCAAAGCGGCGGACCATCTCGCGCAGCGCGCCGATCTCCTCACTGTGACCGAAGTCCAGCACCTTGTCATACATGACACGTCTCCAGGGTGGTACTCGGGCCGACCGAGCCCGACTCGGCCGCTCGCGTGGCGGGCTTTGAGGTTCATTCTCAAGGCTCGGCTAGAGTGCCGCCGCGCCGCGTGGAAGTCGATACGGTTTGGACGCAAACGCGCAAGCGGACCGGCCGGTTCTCTCGCAGTCACGAATACCTTCCCGCGACCTGTAATCGACAGCAACCGGGGAGCGATCCAAGCTCATACCGGCACAATCGGTTTGTCAGGCAGTGGCCGCGGATTATTGTCGAGCCAGTGTCGGCGCCTCCCGCCGGCGAACGTCTTTGAAGCGAAAGGGAAATCGATGCTCTACGCGGTGCTCTGCTACAACGATGAAGCGATCACCTCCGCCTGGTCGAAGGAGGAAGACGCGGCCGTGATGGCGCGTCTTGGAAAGGTGCAGGAGAAGCTCGTGGCCCAGGGCCGCCTTGGCCCCGTGGCGCGGCTCCTGCCCACCACCACGGCGACCACTCTGCGCAAGACTAAGGACGAGCCACTGGTGATCGACGGCCCCTTCGCCGAGACCAAGGAGCAACTGCTCGGCTTCTACATGATCGAGAGCGCCTCGCTCGACGAGGCGCTTGACGCTGCCCGCGAACTCGCCGCCGCCAATCCGGGGGTCGGTTCATACGAGCTTCGACCGGTCGGCTACTTTGCCGAGAACGGAATCAAAAAATGAATGAGACCGCCTGGATCGAGGCCGCGCTTTCTTCTGCCCGCCCGCAGGCGGTCAGCGCGCTGCTGCGCTATTTCCGCGACCTCGATCTGGCGGAAGAGGCCTATCAGGAAGCCTGCCTTCGGGCGCTGAAGACCTGGCCGAAGAACGGGCCGCCGCGTAACCCCGCAGCCTGGCTGATCTTCGTCGGCCGCAATGCCGGCGTCGATGCGGTGCGGCGCACGAAGAAGCTGACGCCGCTGCCCGACGAGGAGAAGCTGTCGGATCTCGGCGATGCCGAGGTCGATGCCGCCGACAGGGTCGATAACGCGAACTACCGGGATGACATCCTCAGGCTGCTCTTCATCTGCTGCCATCCCGATCTTCCGGCCACCCAGCAGATCGCGCTGGCGCTGAGAATCGTCTCCGGCCTTTCCGTGCGCCAGATCGCGCGCGCCTTCCTCGTCTCGGAAGCGGCGATGGAGCAGCGAATCACCCGCGCCAAGGCCCGTATCGCCAAAGCCGGCGTGCCCTTCGAGACGCCAGGGCCGGTCGAGCGCGCCGAACGCCTCGCCGCGGTCGCTTCCATGGTCTACCTCGTCTTCAACGAAGGCTATTCGGCCGAGGCTGCCGAGGTGCAGTCGCGCGCGCCGCTCTGCGAGGAGGCGATCAGGCTCGGCCGTCTGTTGCTGCGGCTCTTCTCGACCGAGCCGGAACTCATGGGGCTGGTCGCGTTGATACTGCTGCAGCACGCGCGCGCCGATGCCCGTTTCGACATAGATGGCAATGCGATCCTGCTCGAGGACCAGGACCGTGGCCTCTGGAAGCAGCCGCTGATCTCGGAAGGGCTGGCTCTGATCGACAAGGCGATCCGCCATCGCCGCTCAGGGCCGTATCAGATACAGGCGGCGATCGCGGCTCTGCATGCCCGCGCCGAGCGGGCGGAGGAAACCGATTGGCAGCAGATCGAACTGCTCTACAGGGGGCTCGAGGCCTTCCAGCCTTCTCCGGTCGTCACGCTCAACCGCGCCGTCGCGGTGTCGAAGACCGCAGGTCCGCAAGCGGCCCTCGACCTCATCGAACCCCTCGCGGAAAGGCTATCCGGCTACTTCTACTTCTTCGGCGTGAAGGGCAACCTGCTGATGCAGCTTGGCCGCAGCGAGGAGGCGCGGGTCGCCTTCGACCGCGCGATCGCGCTCGCCAACACGGCTGCCGAGGCCGCCCACATCCGAATGCACCTCGACCGGCTGAAGGCTGATGCAGGCAGACCGGCGGTGGTGCGGAAGCCGTGACAGAAATCGCGAGCCGATGTCGGGAGGGCGGGTCCAGCCGCGTCCTTGCAGACTGCAACAGCCACTCATAATGGCGCACCACGCGCCGCAGTTGGGAGAGCGCTATGACAGACAAGCCAAATCTTTCGGGCGTCATCGCCTATGTCCAGGTGGACAATGCCCACTAGGCGGGAGAGCTCTACAAGAAGGCCTTCGCCGCCAAGGAGATCGACCGAAAGGCGGTGCCTGATGGCCGGCTGATCCACCTCCATCTGGAGATCAATGGCGGGGCGCTGATGCTCAACGATCCTTTCCCGGAACACGGGATGGGCTCCATGCCTGTCCAGGGTGTTACCCTGCACATCGTTTCCTCGGAGACGCGCGTCTGGTGGGACAGGGCGGCCGCCGCGGGACTAGACGTGGTGATGCCGCTCGAAGTCGCATTCTGGGGCGATCTATACGGCCAGCTTCGCGACCGCTTCGGCATCGCCTGGGGCATCGTCGGCCCGGCGGATTGAGCCGCTTGGTCAGGGCTGCATCCAGGAGCGGCTCGGCGTCACGCACTGGTAGACCCGGCAAGGGCCGTCCTTGGCCCGGACGCTTCGCCGCACCGGAGACTGTCCGCCGCGACAGTCCTGCCTGCTGCCGACATAGGTGCTGAAGAGCATCATCCCGGGCACGTTCCTGGACTGGTGGACAAGGAGGGCCGGACTCTCCTTGTCGAGTGCCGCGCCAATCTGAAGGCAGGACATGTCGTCGATGTTGTGACGATCCATCGCGCCCGCAGGCGCGGCGAGAAGAAGCGACAATGGAAGCATTCCCAGACACTTCATTTCACCCCTCCCTCTTGGATGCTGTCCCACGAGAAGAATACTGGCCGAGAAGCTCCAATGGCCAGTCCACATTTAGGGTATGATTTTGGGAATTATTCCTTTGACGTACCTCGTCCAAAATCGATGTGCTTTTGCCGCAACGATCGCGACGCCGACAGCGCCGCGATCGTCGACCATCAGCCGAAAGGCTGCGTCAGAGCTTACCGTCCAGCCCGAGCTGGTGGTATTTGTGCATGATCTTGTCCTGGTTCTCCAGCAGCCAGTCGATCGACGGCTCATTGGTCATGGCCTTGCGGATCGCCTCGGTGGTGCCCTTACGATGCAGGTCGAACAGGATCTTGTGGTCGAGATTGTCGTCCTCGATCACCGAAGGCGCCAGCCAGACCGAGCAGATGATGCCGAGATCATTGGCCTTCTCCTTGGGGATGATGCCGGCGCGCACCGCATCGAGTACGCCATTGGCGATAGCGAACTGAACCGTGCCCATCAAAATGTTGGTGTAGCGCGTGGTCTTGACCGTCACCTTGGACACGCACAACGTGACCGGGCGCACCATGATGTCGGTGTTGAGAAGCGCAAAGACGCGCGTATGGCCGGCCACCTGGTCGCCCACCAGAGTGGCAAGGGCGGTACCGACCGGACCGTCGAGTTCGCCGATAACCACTTCCGGCTCGGCCGCGGTTCCGGGAGGGCCACCTGCCACCAATGCCTCACCGGTGCGCAAGACGATACGATTGCTCATTCGAATTCCTTCCTGACAAATGGGGATTTGTGGAGGGCGGCTGACCCTGCGCCGCTGTGTGCTCCGGGCGCATGCTGAAACAGGCGACGCGCGAGAGGCAGGCTAGCAACTTAGCCCGCGTCGGGCGACTGCGGCATAGGGGCGCTGTGCTTGGCGCCGTTCCAGCGTAAACGGACTCGCGGAACGGCTCCAAGCGATTGCCTTGAGCGCATTTCCCGACGGCAGGATTCCAGACTTCTACGCGAAACCGGTAGACCGGCGGTCAGGATGACGCTCTTGCGTCTGCCACAGCCTTCGGCAATTCCTGGGCAAAAATGTCGAGCTCATGGTCCAGCCCGACGCTCACGCGGATGCAGCGGTCCAGCACCGGTGCCATCGGCTTGCGGATGAAGACGTCGCGGTCGAGCAGATTCTGCATGACTTTCAGCGCCAAAGCGCCGTCGCCGCCGCAGCCCATCGTAACGAAATTGGTCGCCGATTCGATCGGCGATAGCCCGTTATCCCGCGCGATCGCCGCGAGGCGCTGGCGGCCGGCCGCAACTCTTCGTTTCACCTCGGCAAGGTAAGCCTGGTCCGCGAGGGCCGCCAGGCCCGCGATCTGCGCCATCCGGCTCGTGCCGTAGTGATTGCGGACCTTCTCGAAGGCCGCGATGCTCTCTTTCTCACCGATCGCATAACCGCAGCGGATGCCGGCCAGGCCATACGCCTTGGAGAAGGTCCGCATCCGGATGAGATTTGGTCGGTCAATGTCGATGCGCGGCAGCGCCGAAGCCGGCGCCGTCTCGCCATAGGCCTCGTCGAGGACGAACATGGTGGTCTCGGGCAGTGCGTCGGCGAAGCGCATGATCTCGTCCGCCTCCCACCACGTCCCCATCGGATTGTCGGGATTGGAAAGATAGACCATGACCGCGTTCTCGCGCCGGACAGCCTCCAGCAGCCCTTCGAGATCCTCGCGGTCATTGCGGTAGGCCACCTTCAGCAGCCGGCCACCAGACCCGTCGACATGGAAGTTGAAGGTCGGGTAGGCCCCGAGCGAAGTCACAACGGTGTCGCCGGGGGCCACGAAGAGGCGCGCCACAAGGCCGAGCAGCCCGTCGATGCCCTCGCCGACGACCACATTCTCGTAGCCGACGCTGAGATGTTGCGCGATCGCCGTCCTCAGTTCATACCGTTCGGGGTCGCAGTACATCCACTGGTCCCGCGCGGCCTCCTGCATCCTGGCAATCACGTAAGGTGCCGGCCCAAAACTGCTTTCATTCGCCCCGATCCGGGCCCGGAAGGGCCGCCCGCGCGCCCGTTCCTGCGCCTCCGGCCCGACGAAGGGCACAGTGACGGGGAGGGCGTCGATGATCGGAGCCTGTCTGGGACGGAGCGTCATGGCGGAACTCTCCTACAGGTCCGGCAGGATCTGGTGATCGTAGAGCTTTCGCAGAAGGCCCTGGTTCTTCAAGAGCACCTTGGGATCGCCCTGCTCGACGATCTCGCCATTCTGCAGCACGATGAAGTTATCGGCTTCCATCACGGTCGAGAGGCGATGGGCGATGATGATGGTCGTCTTCGCGGCGGTAAGCCTTGCCAGCGCGTCGCGGATGGCGGCCTCGGCCTCGGAATCGAGCGCGCTGGTCGCTTCGTCCAGGATGAGGATCGGGCTGTCCTTCAGGAAGGCCCGCGCAATGGCGATACGCTGCTTCTGTCCGCCTGACAGCCTTCCGCCGTTTTCGCCGACATCGCTGTCGTAGCCCTGGGGCATCGCCGTGATGAACTCATGGGCGTTCGCGTCCCGCGCGGCGGCCTCGATCTCGGCGTCGCTCGCACCCGGCTTACCGGCCGCGATGTTGTAGCGGATGCTGCCTGAGAAAAGGAACGCGTCCTGCCCGACATAGGCGATGCGCTCCCTGAGCGAGTTGAAGGTCACGCGCCGGATGTCGGTGCCGTCGATCCTGACCTCGCCCGAGTCCGGATCGAATAGCCGCATCATCAGGTTGATGATGGTGGATTTGCCGCTTCCCGACGGACCGACGATCGCCGTCGTCTTCCCGGCGGGGAACAGCACCGTGAGATCGCGCAGGACCGGCTGGTCGTCGCGATAGGCGAAATGCACGTGGTCGAATTCGATCGCGTTGGGGCCGTGCGGCAGGGTGATGGCGTCCGGCCTTTCCGTGAGCGCGACCGGATGGTCGATGATCTGGAAGAGCATCCGCACTCCGACCATGCCGGATTCGATGCTGACCCGCATGCGGGCCAGCCGCTTGGCAGGCTCGTAGGCGAGCAGGAAGGCGGTTAGGAACGAGGCAAGCTCGCCGGGGGTGTTGCCATAGTCCAGAACAAGGACCGCTCCGAGCGCGATGACTGCGGCGATCGCCAGTCCGCCGAGGGTCTCCATCAAGGGCGATGTGGCGGCTTCGATCCGCGCGATCGCATTCGAGCGCCTTTCGACATTGGCGACCGCCCTGTCCAGGGTCGCCTCGAGTTGCGGCTCGAGCGAATAGGCCTTCACCACCCGGAAGCCGGACGTGGTCTCCTGGATCAGCCTTATGATGTCGGTCGTGGAGGCGATCTCCTTTTCCATGATGCGGCGCACCTTCGCCAGCAGCCACCGCATGCCGAGCAAGGCGAGGGGGCCGGCCACGAACACGATCAGCGACATCACCGGCTGCTGGACGAACATCACTGCGATGAGACCGACGATCGTGAAGAGGTCCCGCACGAAGGAGACCACGATGGTGTCGATGACGCTCCTGGCCGCCTGCGCGCTGCGGGTGATGCGCACGAGCAGTTCCGACGACACATGCGTCTGGATGAAGTGCATGTCGCTGTGGACGATCTTCCTGAAGATCTCGCGCTGCTTCTCGGCGATGATGCGGTTGCCGGCGCGGCTCAGGAAGTAGGTCTGCGTATAGGTCGCGACGCCCTTCACGATGAAGATTGTCGCCACCGTGCCCGCGATAAGGGAGGCGTAGGCGAGATCCGGCGTCACCAGCATACCGTTGACGATCTCGGCGATGATCCAGGCGCTTGCCGCCGTTGCCCCGGCGACGACCAGCATGGCCACTATGGCAGCGACGTAAAGGTGGGCCTGTTGCCGGAAATTCTCCTTGAACAGCCTGATCAGCAGGCCGGACCTCAGGAATTCGTAGCGGCTGAAGACCTTCTTCAGCAGGGACCCCGTGCCGTCTCGATTCGCCTCGGACTTGTCCATTCCGTCCAGCAAGAGCGCCTGCGCCTTGCTCTTCCGACGGGACTTGTCCTGCGGATTCATCATGTTCATGCCAGTTGGCTACACCCGTTTTGGCCGCTCGAGACGAAGGCCCCGCTCGAAACGTCTAACTGCTCGCGCGCTCCCCATAAAGGAAACGCGCCATACAGCAAAGTTGTGCCGGCGGCGATAGTCGCTTGTCCCGGAGAGGCGGCAAGGCGTGGCGTCGTGCCGCCACGATACGAGATGGAATACCCCGACCTTCCGCGAATGCTCGATGTTTTCGGCCGAATGTCGTGCGCCAAACGCCGCGACTCAGCTATCTTCGCCGCAACCTGCGTGATTCGGAACTGGTGGCCGCGCTTCGACTGCTGTGCCGGAAGAGGCGTTAACCGTTGGTTAACCATCATCCCCATACTGGACGTTGAAACAGAAAATTAACCTAGATGACCGAGACGCTAACAGATACGCGCCCCATCCGCCTCAAGGGTCGCTCCTTTCTGGCGCTGATGCTGACGCCGGAGTTGCCCATCGAGGGCTGGCTTGCCCGCCTTGACGATCTGGCGGCGCGTTCGGCTGGGTTCTTCCTTGGACGTCCTGTCGTCCTCGACGTCGAGGACCTGGACATCACCAAAGCCCAACTGCAGGAGTTGATCGCCCAACTCGGCCAGCGGAACGTCTGGATCATGGGGATCGAGGGCGCGCGTCCGTCGCTGCTAGGCCCCGGCATGCCACCGGCGATGAAGGGTGGGCGGCCAGGCCCCGACTTCGAGCCGCCCGCTCCCGAGGAAGCTGCCGCCGCCGATGCGCCGGCCGATCTGCGACCGGCTGCCGGCGAGAAGCCGCCGCAACTCACGCCGGTGACAGAGCCGCAGCCGAGCCGGGCGACGCACTCCATCATCATCACCGAGCCGGTGCGCTCCGGCCAATCGGTGATCTACCCCGAAGGCGACGTGACGATCCTCGGATCGGTCGCATCTGGCGCGGAGGTCATCGCCGGCGGGTCCATCCATATCTACGGCGCCCTCAGGGGACGCGCCCTGGCCGGCTCCGTCGGCAACACTTCGGCGCGCATCTTCTGCCGCAAGCTGGAGGCTGAACTGCTGGCGATCGACGGCCTCTACAAGACGGCCGAGGACATGGACAAAAGACTTCGCGGACAGGCCGTCCAGTTCTGGCTGGAAGGCGATTCAATCATGGCGGAAGCCCTCAGCTAGGCGCGAGAGAACCGGGGACAGGAGAGAGCGGAATGGCAAAGGTAATCGTGGTCACATCAGGCAAGGGAGGCGTTGGCAAGACGACCTCGACTGCCGCCCTCGGTGCCGCTCTGGCGCAGAGGAACGAGAAGACGGTCGTCGTCGACTTCGACGTGGGCCTGCGCAATCTCGACCTCGTCATGGGCGCCGAGCGCAGGGTCGTCTATGATATTGTCAATGTGATCCAGGGCGACGCCAAACTGCCGCAGGCGCTGATCCGCGACAAGCGCCTGGATACCCTCTTCCTGCTGCCGGCTTCCCAGACCCGCGACAAGGACGCCCTGACCCCCGAGGGCGTTGAGCGGGTGATGACCGACCTCAAGCGCCACTTCGACTGGATCATCTGTGACAGCCCGGCCGGCATCGAGCGCGGCGCCACGCTCGCCATGCGCCATGCCGACATGGCGGTCATAGTCACCAACCCGGAAGTCTCCTCCGTCCGCGATTCGGACCGGATCATCGGCCTGCTCGATTCCAAGACCGTCAAGGCCGAGAGCGGCGAAAGGATCGAAAAGCACCTGCTGCTCACCCGCTACGATGCCGTCCGCGCCGAGCGTGGCGACATGCTGAAGGTCGAAGACGTGCTCGAGATCCTGTCGATCCCGCTGGTCGGCATCATTCCGGAGAGCACGGACGTGCTGCGCGCCTCCAACGTCGGGGCGCCGGTCACGCTTGCAGACAAGACCAGCGCGCCTGCCCTCGCATATCTCGACGCTGCCCGCCGTCTCGCCGGCGAGACGGTGCCGATGACGATCCCCGGCGAGAAGCGCGGCCTGTTCAGCAAGATCTTCGGTCGGAGGGTGGCGGCATGAGCCTGTTCAGCTTCTTCAACAAGAAGAGCTCGGCACCGACGGCGCGCGAGCGCCTGCAGGTGCTGCTCGCCCACGAAAGATCGACGGTCGGGCACTCGGACCTTGTGGCGAAGCTGCGGGAAGAGATCCTCGCGGTCATCGCCAAGCACGTTCAGATCGACAATGACAAGGTGAACGTGAAGATGGACCGCGGCGAGAAAGTCTCGACGCTGGAAGTCGATATCGAGATCCCGCTGAACGCGGACGTGAAAAAGGATGTGAAGGCGGCCTGACGCCGCCTGCAAGCGGCAGGACGTCTGCCGCTTTACCTTGACGAAAGGAGACGAGCATGACGCGTGGCGCACTACTTGAGCGGCTTCAGGAACTCCAGCGGCTGCCAAAATTCCAGGACCGCGACATCTGCACGATCAGTGCAATGCTCTCCAGGGAAGCGCTTGCGAAGCACGTGCAGGTCTGCGAGTCGGCGGCCGGCCTGTCGTCGAGCGCCACGGCCGACCAGAAGGGCCGGACGAACTGACGAGCCAATCGGCCAAGCTTTTTCAAAGCAGAGAGCGCCAGCGCTGAAACTCGGTGCTTGACTGCGATCGTCGCCTGAGGGCGAACACGGGCGGACCGCGCATCAGTAACGCGGTGCGCCCTTTTTATTGGTCGGCTCGCTACCCCTGCCTCATGCTGACGAATCGTCAAGAGCGGACGTTCAAGCATAGCCGTCCTAAAAAGTAGCGTGATCGAAACCCTAGGCTACAAACACCGAACGAGGGCAATCGAGCGACGCGCTCTAGCCGGTGCCGCCTGTGATCTGGATCGGCGTCAAACATCTCCTTTAACAACTGCTTCGTGCGCTCCGAGTACGGCACTGACAGAATGTCGAGGCTGGAAGGGCGAAGCTCAATGAAACTTTAGTTGACAATTACACTCATATTTTTTTAGGAGCGTCGGCGAACTTGGGGGAGTTTGCGATGCGAGGGCAGAACTGGACGATCAAGGACGAGATCCGCGACTACTGGTCGGCGCGGGCCGAGACCTTCGATCTTTCGCCGGGACACGAGATCTTCGGAGACGACGAGCGTGGAGCCTGGCACACCCTCATCGAAAAGCACCTGGGTCCCGGCAGCGGCCGCAAGGCGCTCGACCTCGCCTCCGGCACCGGCGTGATCTCGCGGTTGCTGTGCGAGCGCGGCTACTCGGTGACGGGCCTCGACTTCTCCGAGCCAATGCTCGAGCGGGCGAGGGCCAAAGCAAAGGCACGCAGCCTCGATGCTAGGTATGTCATGGGTGATGCGGAGAGCACGCTCCTCCCCGACGAAGCTTATGACGTGATGATGACGCGGCACCTTGTGTGGACGCTGCCGAATCCCGCAGCGGCATTCGCCGACTGGTTCCGGGTGCTGAAGCCCGGTGGAAAGATTCTAATCGTGGATGCCGACATGACGGCGCGCAACTTGCGATCCCTGCTGCTGCGGCGAGCGGCGGCCTTCTTCAAGCGGTTCGGCCCGCCGGCCGCGACACACGGCGTCGACCGGGAGCGCCATAACCGCATCTTGAGCAAGGTGCATTTTTCCGACGGCGCGCGCGCCGAGGACATTGCGTCCCTGCTGCGCGACGCCGGATTCCGGGACATCGTCATCGACCGCGACTTCGCGCCCATTCGCAGGGCGCAGGGTCGCCATATGCCGCTTCACCAGCGGATCGATCGAGCCAGCCAAGACCGCTATGCGATCCAAGCCAGCAAACCAGTTCAACAGACCGCCCGGCCGGCCGGAGAGGCCCGGCGAGCGGCATGAGACAGATGGAGAGTGGTATGCTGGAGAACGCAACGCGGATGCGCGCGGCGGTCCGCCGTTCGCTGCTGGCGATTGCATGGCTGGCCGCCGCGCTAGTCGCGGCGACGGGCGTGGCGAGCGCGCAGGAGAAGATCACCGTCACCGATCTCGCCGGCCGCACCGTCGAGGTGCCGCATGGCGCCAAGAAGGTCATCCTCGGCGAAGGCCGCATGCTCTACGCCACGGTCGTGCTCGACAAGGACAACCCGTTCGCCCAACTCGCGTCCATCGGCGACGATCTGCCGAATTTCGATCCCGACACCTGGAACAAGTATCTGGCGCGCTTTCCCGATGCCAAGGACGTGCCGATGATCGGCGCGGCCGCCTCGGCCGACTTCAGCGTGGAAAAGGCGCTCGAGTTAGACGTCGACGTGTTGGTCGTCACGCTTGGCTTCTACGACAAGATCAAGGAGAGCGGCATCATCGACACGCTCGAGAAGGCCGGCGTCCCCACCGTCTTCGTCGACTTCCGCGAGCGTCCTACCCAGAACACCGTGCCGTCGATCCTGCTTCTGGGTCGGATCTTCGGCAAAGAAGTCGAGGCGCAGGCCTTCGCCGACTATTACATGGCGCAGATGCGGCGGGTTTACAACGTGACCACCCGTCTGAAGCCCGATGAGCGCCCGACGGTCTTTGCCGAGCGCGCCGCCGGCCTAGACCCCGCCGTCTGCTGCAACACCTTCGGCAACTTCAATTTCGGCGAATTCGTCGCCGAGGCCGGCGGCTTCAACATCGGCACGAAATACTTCACCGGGGTCAGCGGCGTGCTCAATCCGGAAGCGCTGGTCGTCGAGGACCCGAACTACATCCTTGCCACCGGCGCCAACTGGTCCGGCTCGAACCCCGGCAACATCGCGGTGTGGCTCGGCTACGAGGCTGATCCCGCCAAGGCCAAGGAACAACTCCACGCCCTGATGCAGCGGACCGGCTTTCCAGAACTGGCGGCGGTCAAGGCCAACAGGGTGATGGCCATCTACCATCAGTTCTACCAGAGCCCCTATCACTTCGTGGCGGTGCAGGCTTTGGCCAAGTGGCTGAATCCCGACAAGTTTGCCGATCTCGACCCGCAGGCGACGTTCAAGGAACTGCACGAGCGGTTCCTGCCCTTTGAGGTCAGTGGCGTCTTCTGGACGACTCTCGACTAAAGCCCGGCGCCGGCGGCCGGGCCACTGGCCGCCGCCTCTCTCGAAACGCGGAGTGCAGCCTTGGCGGAGATGACCATCATGCGGGCCGGAGAACGCTATCGCCGCCGCATCTTCCGCAACTCTATGTTCGTGGCGGGCGCGTTCGCCGCGCTTGCTGTCGCCGTCTGCATCGACGTCGCCATCGGTCCCGGCTGGTACAGCCCGCTCGAGGTGCTGACCGCGCTCGTCTCTCCCGGCAGCGTCGAGCCCAAGCTGGCGATCATCGTGTGGGATGTGCGTCTGCCCGTGGCGGTCATGGCCATCTTCGTCGGCGCCATGCTCGGCGTGGCCGGCGCCCAGATGCAGACCATCCTGCACAATCCGCTCGCCGATCCCTTCACGCTGGGCATCTCGTCGGCGGCGAGCTTCGGCGCCGCACTCGCGATCGCGCTCGGCATCGGATTGCTGCCTATGGGCGGCTCCTTCTTCATCACCGCCAACGCCTTCTTCTTCGCGCTGGTGACGTCGCTGGTGCTGTTCCTCTTCACCCGCATGCGCGGCGTGACCGTCGAAACCTTCGTGCTGGTCGGAATCGCGCTGTTCTTCACCTTCAACGCGTCACTTGCCTTCATCCAGTATCAATCCTCGGAAGCTCAACTGCAGCAGATCGTGTTCTGGATGATGGGCAGCCTGGCGCGCGCCAGTTGGACCAAGATCGGCATCTGCGCCCTGCTGCTGGCTCTCGTCGTTCCCCTGGCCTGGGCTCGCAACTCCATGATGACGGCGCTCTCCATGGGCGACGAGCGTGCTGCCAGCCTCGGCGTGCCGGTGGTGCGGCTGCGGCTCGAGATGCTCACCTCGATCTCGCTGCTGGCGGCCACGGCGACGGCCTTCGTCGGCACGATCGGCTTCGTGGGCCTCGTCGGGCCGCACATCGCACGCATGCTGGTGGGCGAGGACCAGCGGTATTTCCTGCCTGTCTCGGCAGCCGCCGGCGCGATCCTCCTGTCGGCCGCCTCGACCCTGTCGAAGGCCATAACGCCTGGTGTGATATACCCGATCGGCATCATCACCGCGCTGGTCGGCGTGCCCTTCTTCCTCAGCCTCATCCTGTCCATCCGCAAGGAGACGTGGCGATGAGCCTGGAAATCAGCGGCCTTAGCTTCGGCTATCGCACCCACAGCCTGTTCGACGGACTCACCGCCTTACCGCTCAGGCGCGGAGAGCTCGCTGCCCTGGTCGGGCCGAACGGCGTCGGGAAGTCGTCTCTCTTTCGCCTTGTGGCGGGCCTGCTGAAGCCGTCCTGCGGCACCATCCATCTCGACGGTCACGACACAGCCACCATGTCGGAGCGCCGCCGAGCCGAGCGCGTCTTCCTGCTCACCCAGCATACCGCCATGCGCGCCACGCTCGGCGTCTTTGAGGTCGTCCTGTTGGCCAAGCGCGGCTGGAGCGGCGGCAAGGCAAGGCCCGATGACATCACGCGGGTGGAGCGGGTGCTCGAGGAACTCGGCATCGATCATCTTTCGGACCGGCTGGTGACCGAACTGAGCGGGGGCCAGCAGCAACTGGTGGCGCTCTGTCAGGCGCTGGTGCGCGACCCTGACGTGCTGCTGCTCGACGAGCCGACCAGCGCGCTCGATTTGCGCCGCCAGCTTGAGGTCATGCATCTCGTCCGGCGGGTGACGCACGATCGCGGCATCGTCACAGTAGCCGCCCTGCACGATCTCGGGCTGGCCTGCCGCTTCGCGGATCGTTTCCTGCTCCTGCATGAGGGGAGGATTGCCGCCGATGGGCCCGCCCGCGAGGTGTTGAGTGCCGGAGCGACAAGCAACGCTTACGGCGTGCGCCTCGCCATCGAAGAGGCCATGAACGGCTCGCTGATGGTTCATGCCGATCTACTGAACTAGCCTAGACGGTTCAGCGCCAGCAGTTGCGGCGGTGCAAGGCGCTTAAATTTCCTGCCGCCAGCAGCCCCTTCCTCCTATCTGTAACTGGGAACGTGGCGTGTGCTTATGCGGCCGCTGGTAGAGGGCAGGGGACCGGAAGCCAACCTTCTCCAGTCTGTGAGGCCTTCCTTACATAGTTATCCGGCAATGAAGCTGTGATAGGCGTCGCCGCAGTCGCCTCGATTCCCAAGGGAGCGCGACGGCAGCGTCGCAATCGCTGGAGGGCTTAACCTCCTCCAGATTACGCGGGCTGAGATTGTAGGCCAGGTACCAACGCACACACAGCAGAATCACCGAACGGTCGAAATGACGTGCCTTTGAACAAAAAGCTCTCCGAACTAGGCGAGCCTTCATGACACCGATCTCTTTGACGGCGAGTTTGCGACCAACCCGATTTTTACAACGCTGCAGATGTGTCTGGCTGCCGCGATGGCGGCAACCAGACTTGTCGTGCTTAATGGGAGATTGCCTCGAGCGATTTGCCTTTCGTCTCGATGCCGAAGACGCCGATGGCGATCGCTGCAAGGATAAATGAGCCGGCCCCTAGCGCGAACACTCCGCTATTCCCCATGACTGGGAGCACGATGCCGATGGCAAAGGGGCCGATCAGGGAGCCGATGCGGCCGATTGCTGAGGCACATCCTGCGCCGGTCGCCCGAGACCGTGTAGGATAGAGCTCCGGCGTGTAAGCGTAGAGAACCGACCACATGCCGAACAGGAAGAACTGCATAATCAGGCCGAAACTGATCAGCATAGTTTCTGTTGCCGCATTGCCATAAAGATACGCCGCAGCTGCGGAGCCAATCAGCATCAACATCGCCGTCGGCTTGCGACCCCATTTCTCCAGAAGAATGGCCGCGGCGATAAAGCCGGGCACGCCGGCGAGCGAAATCATGATGGTGTAATTCACCGATGTCGTTACGCTGTATCCGGCCTCCTGCAGCAGCGCGCTCAGCCACGTCGTGAGCCCATAATAGCCAAGCAGGGCAAAGAACCAAACCGTCCAGATCATCAGTGTGCGGCTGGCATAGCCGTTCGACCACAGTTCGATGAATGAGAATCGCCTGCTGCGCTGCGTTTGAACCACCTCGGCCTTGGGCTGCGGCAGAGTCTGACCAAAAGGCAGGCGCTTCACAACCCTAGCCTCGATTTGGCTCATGACTTTTTCAGCATCCGCGCTGCGCCCGCGGTCGGCCAGCCACCGTGGGGATTCTGGCACAAAAATGCGCACGACGAGCAGGAAGAGAGCGGGGAACGCCTGGCAGAGGAACATGGTCCGCCAGTCGAAATAGGTCAGGAAAAAGAGACTGAGAAGGCCGGCGGCGATGAAGCCGATAGGCCAGAACCCTTCAAGAATGGCGAGGTATCGGCCACGTTTCGCTGTCGGCAGGAATTCCGAAACGATCGCCAGCGCGACAGGAAATTCCATCCCCATTCCGAAGCCCAACAGCAGGCGCGCATAGCCCAGCGTCTCTGCGTCAGGCGCGTAGTAGCACCAAAGACTGCCGGCACCCCAGAAAAGCATGCTTACCTGGAAGACCAATTTTCGTCCGATGCGGTCGGCCGCCATGCCAGCGATGGCGGCACCAAGGAACATTCCGATGAAGCTCATGCTCGACAGCAAGCCGGCCTGAGCGGTCGTCAGGCCGAACTCGGAACGTATCGATCCGAGCAGAAACGTTAGCGATCCGAGGTCAATTGAATCGAAAAACCAGGCGGTCGCGATGATTCCGAAGATCATCCGCTGGTAGCCCGTCATTGGCAAACGATCGAGCCGCGCTGCGATCATTGCGTCTGACGCTGTCGCAGTCGCGCTTGCGGCTGAACTGAGCCCCACTGGCTTCGCTCGCCCGATAACTAGGGTTGTGTCTGTCACGTTACTCCTCCTATGACAAACTGCAATAAACGAGATATACGGCTAAGATGCAACCGGTATATCAGGTGCATGCCTGTGATAGCGGAGATGCGTTGCGCGCCATCTGGCTTGGAAAGAGCGCCTTTTGGAAGGCCACGTCCTCCCGGCTTGCCGACACGAGATGGAACGCATCGAGAGTGGAGAGAACCGCAATGTCTACTATTGCCATGCCCAAGCCGGATGCGCGTATCTTGGCAGAAGCGCCGCAGATCATCGCTGCCCTGCGCGACGCCCTACCAGCCGGCACCGTCATTTCGGACCCGGAGGAGACGCGCGCCTACGAGTGCGATGCGCTAACAGCCTATCGATGCCCGCCGATCGCGGTAGTGCTACCGCGGACAACCGAAGAGGTTGCGACGGCAATGCGGATTTGCCAGCGGTTCTCCGTGCCGGTCGTCCCCAGAGGCGCGGGCACGTCGCTCGCCGGCGGCGCGCTGCCAACCGCGGACAGCGTCGTAATCGCTACCATACGATTGCGTGAGATTTTGGAGATCGACACCACCAATCGCTTCATCCGTGTTCAAACGGGTGTCACCAATCTCTCCGTCAGCGCCGAACTCGAGGCCGAGGGCTTCTTCTATGCCCCCGATCCGTCTTCCCAACTCGCCTGCACCATCGCCGGGAACATCGCGATGAATTCGGGCGGCGCGCACTGCCTGAAATATGGTGTCACCACGAACAATCTGATGGGTGTCCGATGTGTCCTGACAGATGGTGAAATCGTCGAAGTCGGCGGACCATTTATGGATTCAGGCGGGCTCGACATTCTCGGTCTCCTCTGCGGTTCGGAGGGGCAGCTTGCGATAGTGACGGAAGCCACACTCCGCATCGTTCCGAAGCCGGAAGATGCACGACCGATGCTGATTGGTTTCGACAGCGCGGAGACTGCTGGCGAATGCGTTGCCCGCATCATCCGCTCCGGGCTAATCCCGGTTGCGATTGAATATATGGACGATGTGTGCCTTCGCGCCATCGAGGCCTTCGCTAAGACGGACTATCCCAAATGCGCTGCCGTTCTCATCGTCGAGGTCGAAGGGTCTCAGGGTGAAATTGCCCATCAGATCGAGCGCATCCGGGAGATCGCCGACGAGCTTTCCCCCGTCGAGTTCCGCAGCAGCCGCAACAAGGACGAATCGCTGGCAATCTGGAAGGGCCGCAAATCGGCCTTCGGGGCGATGGGCCGGCTCGGCGATTACTTGTGCCTGGACGGCACCGTTCCGGTTTCCAAGCTTCCTTATACTCTCAAGCGCATTGGCGAGCTTTCCAAGCACTACGGTCTGGAGGTTGCGAACGTCTTTCATGCCGGTGACGGCAATATGCACCCGCTCATTCTCTTCAACGCCAATGCCCCGGGAGAACTGGAGCGCGCGGAAGCCTACGGCGCGGATATCCTGAGACTTTGCGTCGACGTTGGCGGGTGCCTGACAGGCGAACACGGGGTCGGCATCGAGAAGCGCGACTTGATGAGCAAGCAGTATTCCGCGGAAGACATGGCCATTCAGATGGACATCAAGGATGTGTTCGACCCGGACTGGCTGCTCAACCCGGCCAAGGTATTTCCGCTCGATGTCAGCCAGCCGTACAGAGACAGGGCCTCTAGGTCATGATGAACCCCAATTCCAAGATCAATGGCCCCACTGAGGTGTTCAGTCCGAACGATGATGCCGAATTGTCGGCCTTTCTCGCCGACAGTTACGCCCGCGGAATTCCGCTTCGCATCGCAGGAGGCGGCACGCGCCTGGACCTCGGTGCGCTGAACGCGCAACAAACCCTCACCAGCCGAGCGCTGACCGGCATCGTGACCTATGAGCCTGGAGCGCTGACATTGATTGCGCGCGCCGGAACACCTTTGGAGGAAGTGGAACAGACGCTTGCGGAGGAGGGGCAGGCGCTTGCTTTCGAGCCGATGGACCACCGTGGGCTACTCGGCTCAAGCGGCGTGCCGACAATCGGCGGCGTCGTGGCAGCAAACGTGAGTGGACCGCGTCGGTTGCAAGCCGGCGCCTGCAGAGACCACCTGCTTGGAGTTCGTTTCGTCGATGGCAGCGGTCGCAAAATCAAAAACGGCGGCCGTGTCATGAAGAACGTGACCGGACTCGACTTGAGCAAGCTCATGTGCGGAAGCTTTGGGACACTTGGCGTTCTGACCGAGGTCGCTCTGAAGACGCTGCCGCGGGCCGAAAGGCAACTGACGCTCGTTTTCAGCAAGGTATCTCTACAGGAAGCCTGCACGATTTTCGCCTCTGCGCTCGCCACCCCTTACGAAGTCTCCGGCGCCGTCTATCATCAAGAAAGTGCTTGGCTGCGGGTCGAAGGCTTCGCCCAGCAGGCCGCCTATCGCGCAGACCGTCTCAAGGCGCTCTTTCGCGAGAATCAAATCGACGTCATTGCGGACGAAGAGAGCCGGGCCCTTTGGCGGGATTTCAAGAATGTCGAGGTTTTCGCTCAGTCAAGCGAACCATTGTGGCGCATCTTGATCAAGCCCAGCGAAGCGCCCGCCTTGGCGCGAAGCTTACAGTTACTCGGCGGCGACGTTTTCATCGACTGGGGTGGAGGTCTGGTCTGGTATTGCGGTTCGGCCCAAAGCGCCGAGGTGCGGAGCGCCGCATCAGCGGGTCGCGCCGTGCTCATTCGCCAAGGTGCGCGACCAGCCAGCGATCGGTTCCCTGAGGACGCTGGCGCCATTTCTCGCCTTTCTGCGGCGCTGCGCAAGACGTTCGATCCCGCCGGGATCCTCAATCCGAAACTCATGGGAGATTGAGATGCAGACCACTTTCACGGACGCGCAACTTCTCGATCCAGACACCAGGCGGTCGAACGAAATTCTGCGGTCCTGCGTGCATTGCGGATTTTGCACCGCGACTTGCCCGACTTACCAGATACTCGGCGACGAGCTGGATAGTCCGCGAGGACGCATCTACCTGATCAAGGACATGCTTGAGAACAACAAGGTCCCTGATAAGGCCACCGTCAAGCATATCGATCGGTGTCTGAGCTGCCTAAGTTGCATGACAACGTGCCCTTCTGGCGTGCACTACATGCATCTCATCGATCACGCGCGACAGTATATCGAGCAAAACTACAAACGCCGCTGGGACGAGAGGGCGCTGCGCTGGTTGCTGTCGCGGATCCTGCCCTATCCCGGCCGCTTTCGGCTCGCCCTCAAAGGCGCTGCGCTGGCCCGGCCGTTCAGGAAGCTTATTCCGGACGCCCGCCTTCGGGCGATGTTGGAGATGGCGCCGAGAAAAATACCGGATATCAGTAAAAACGACCTGCCTCAGAGTTTCGCAGCCGAGGGACCGCGTGCAAAACGCGTTGCGCTATTGACCGGTTGCGCCCAGCGCACGCTCAATACAGACATCAACGATGCGACCATCAGGCTCCTGAAACGTCACGGTTGCGAAGTGGTCATTCCGCAGGGGATCGGCTGCTGCGGCGCGCTCACGCATCACATGGGCAAGAGCCGGGAGAGCCATTCGGCGGCTGCGGCCAACATCCGCGCCCTGGTCGCTGAACTAGACGGCCGCGGTCTTGATGCCATCGTCATCAACACCTCCGGCTGCGGTACGACTGTGAAGGACTATGGCCACATGTTCCGGAACGATCCGCTGGCTTCGGACGCCGCCCGGGTCGCGTCCCTCGCCAAGGACATTTCAGAGGTGATGGAAGAGATTGGTTTGAAGGATGCTTCGCATGCTGATCCGTTGCGTGTCGCCTACCATGCCGCCTGCTCCCTCCAGCACGGACAGCAAATCCGTTCGGCGCCGAAAGAATTGCTCAAGGCAGCCGGCTTCCAGGTCCTGGAACCGCGGGACAGTCATATCTGCTGCGGATCGGCGGGGACCTACAACTTGATGCAGCCGGAAATTTCCTCGCAGTTGAAGGAGCACAAGGTTTCGAAGCTCGAAGCTGTGCAGCCTCATATCATCAGTGCTGGCAACATCGGTTGCATGATGCAAATCGGATCAGGAACCGACATACCGGTTGTTCATACCGTGGAATTGCTCGATTGGGCGACAGGGGGGCCGAAACCACCGGCTCTCGCCGCGACGCTCTAATCGCGGCAGAGCACCAGTCGGCGCGAAAGCTAACTTGATCAGGGAGCGCCAAGGCGTCGCGACACCATTGTTGCGGCGCGCCTTACTCGCTCGCCGATCCGATGCACGTCGGAATCTTCAACACGGTGTTTTGGTCCCGAAACGGATATCCCCGCAACCGCTTCACCGTGAACGTTCAAGATCGGGGCTGCGACGCAGCGCATCCCCTTGGTCCGCTCCTCGTCATCAAAGGCGTAGCCCCGGTCCCGCGTCCTGTTCAGTTCACTCCGAAGCTGGTCGAAGCTGCGCACCGTGTTTTCCGTGAACCGTTCCAGGTCTTTGCCTTCGAACAACTTGGCGAGCCGGTTTTCATCATAGGTGCTCAGAAGCGCCTTGCCGATGCCGGAGGCGTGCAGCGGCGACAATGTTCCAGGCGGGAAGAAGGCGCGGATCGATTCATGCGTCTCGACCTGGCTCACGAACAACACGTTCCCGTCCTTTTCGATGCCGAGATTGGATGTTTCGCCCGTCTCCAGCATGAGTTCGCGCATGATCGGACGGCTGAGTTCGATCACATTCGACCGGCGCAAAAAGGCAGCGCCCAACCGATAGGCCTCCGGACCAATGTGCCAGATTTGCCCATCCGTGCTGATCTCCACAAACTCCCGCCGCTCCAAGGTCGCCAACACGCGATGCATGGTAGCCGTCGACTGATCCAATTGGCTGGCCAATTCCGAAAGTGTCATACCCTCGGCTTTCGCGAGAGCCTCCAGAACGTCTAGCGCCCGGTCGAGGGCTTGGATGGTATTTTGGGACTGTGGGCCGTTGAAGGCCTTTGGGCGCCCCCGCCGTCGAATTTCAGGCATGTCTATCTCGTACCGATCATCGGTAAATAAAATTTGCATGAAAAAACATTTTGCGCAATGAAAAATGTTAGCAGATTGTTTCTGCAGCTATATTGATGATCATGGTGAATTTTGAAAAACCATTTCAAAAAAATTTATTTTAGCGGTGGGCCGTGGTAGTTGTCGGACAAACCCTTAGGAGGAACCCTCATGTATATGCAAAATCCGGTTTTCATCCCGGGGCCGACGAACATGCCCGAGATCCTTCGCAAGGCCTCGGATATGCCCACCCTTGATCACCGTTCACCGTTGTTCGGGGAAATCCTTCGCCCGGCGCTGGCCGGGGTCAAAAAAGTCCTCAAGAGTGAGAGCGCCTCGATCTTCGTGTTCCCTTCGACCGGCACAGGCGGTTGGGAGACGGCGATCACAAACACCCTCAGCCCCGGCGATCGCGTTCTTGCCGCCCGGTACGGGATGTTCAGTCATCGCTGGATCGACATGTGCCAACGGCACGGTCTCAAGGTCGATGTGATCGATGCAAAGTGGGGTGAGGGCGCCCCGGCCGACCGGTATGAGGAAATACTGGTCGCCGACAAGGCGCATGAAATCAAAGCCGTGTTGGTTACCCACAATGAGACCGCGACGGGCGTCAAGTCCGACATCGCTGCGATCCGGCGCACACTCGATGCCGCCGGGCATCCCGCATTGTTGTTTGTCGACGGCGTCAGTTCCATCGCCTCGATGGATTTCCGCATGGACGAATGGGGAGTCGATATTGCCGTCACCGGTTCGCAAAAAGGCTTCATGCTGCCTGCCGGGCTTGCGATCACCGCTTTTTCTCCCCGGGCTATAGAAGCACTCGAAACTGCGAAGCTGCCGCGCACATTCTTCGACATTCGCGACATGGCGAAGAGCTATGCCAACAATGCCTATCCGTACACGCCGGCGGTTGGGCTGCTGAATGGCCTGAAGATGTCGACGGAGTTGCTGTTGGCCGAGGGGCTGGATCAGGTTTTTTTGCGGCACCACCGCATTGCCTCGGGTATCCGCGCTGCCGTCCATGCCTGGGGCCTGGAGATTTGCGCCACCCATGAACGGTACTATTCCGATACGGTCACCGCGATCCGAACCCCTGAAGGTTTCGATGCGACGTCCATCGTCGCCCATGCCGCCAAGAAATACGACGTCGCGTTTGGCGTTGGCTTGGGCGATGTCGCCGGAAAGGTCTTCCGGATCGGCCATCTAGGTAGCCTCACGGACGTCATGGCGCTGTCAGGGGTCGCGACCGCCGAGATGGCAATGGCCGATCTCGGGCTGAGCATCAAACTCGGGTCGGGCGTGGCCGCTGCGCAGGAATACTACCGCAACGATATCGCGTCTGAAGTTAAAGCGGCGGCCTGAAGAGGTAATCATGTATATTCCGACAATTGCGGACATGTTTGCCGCCCACACGCGCATCAAGCCGTTTATCCACCGAACACCGGTTCTGACGTCGGAGTACATCAACTCTGTTGCCGGCGCAGAGCTGTTCTTCAAGTGCGAGAACTTGCAGAAGGCGGGCGCCTTCAAAGCTCGCGGCGCTTCCAACGCGGTCTTCGGGCTTACCGACGAACAGGCGGCCAGGGGCGTCGCAACCCATTCTTCCGGCAATCATGGCACATGCCTCTCCTATGCCGCGGGACGACGGGGTATTCCGTGCACGGTCGTTATGCCGCGAACCGCGCCGCAGGCAAAAAAGGACGCCGTGCGTGGTTACGGTGGCCGCGTGGTAGAATGCGAGCCCTCGACGACATCGCGCGAGGCGGTTTTCGCCGAGGTGGTGGCCGAAACCGGTGCTGAGTTCGTGCATCCCTACAATGATCATCGGGTCATTGCCGGCCAGGCGACGTGCTCGACAGAATTGATCGCGCAGGTGGACGGGCTCGATGCCGTCATCGCACCGATCGGCGGGGGCGGCATGGTCTCGGGCACATGCCTCACGATCTCCAACTTCGCGCCCGCCATCAAGATCTATGCAGCCGAACCGGAGCAGGCGGATGACGCCTATCGTAGTTTCAAGGCTGGACGGATCATCGCCGACGACGCCCCGAACACCGTGGCAGATGGCCTGAAGGTGCCCTTGAAGGACCTCACATGGCATTTCGTCAAAAATCACGTCACCGACATTCTGACCGCGTCCGAAGATGAGATCGTGGACGCCATGAAGCTCATTTGGAAACGCATGAAGATCGTGGTGGAACCCTCAAGTGCGGTGCCGCTGGCAACCATTCTGAAAAATAAGGGCGTATTCGCTGGAAAGCGGGTGGGCGTCATCATCACCGGCGGAAACGTCGATCTCGACAAGTTGCCTTGGCAGTAAGGGAGATAGAGAAATGAACATGCAGACAAAATTCGCCGGCATGGAAGTCGGGTATGACGTGCCCGCTCTTCCCGGCATGAGCGTCGGCGAAATTCAGACGCCCTGCCTGATCCTCGATCTTGATGCGCTCGAGAGGAACATCAAGAAGATGGGCGACTACGCAAAGGCTCACAACATGCGCCACCGCGCGCATGGCAAGATGCACAAGTCCGTCGACGTCCTGAAGCTGCAGATGGAACAAGGCGGCGCCATCGGCGTCTGCTGCCAGAAGGTCTCCGAGGCCGAGGTCTTCGCCCGCGCCGGCATCAAGGACATCCTCGTCTCGAACCAGGTCCGCGACCCGGCCAAGATCGACCGCGCCGCCCGGATGCCGAAGATCAACGACGGTCGCGTCATCGTCTGCGTCGACGACGTTGCGAACATCGTCGACCTCTCCGCCGCCGCCCAGAAGCACGGCACCACCCTCGACGTCTTCGTCGAGATCGACTGCGGCGCCGGCCGCTGCGGCGTGACGACGACCGAGGCCGTGGTCGAGATCGCGAAGGCCGCCGCCGCTGCCCCCAACCTGCGCTTCCTCGGCCTCCAGGCTTACCAGGGCGCCATGCAGCACATGGACGACTACGATGCCCGCAAGGCCAAGCTCGACGCCGCCATCGCCCAGGTGACGGACGCCGTCGAGGCACTGAAGAAGGAAGGCCTCGAGCCCGAGATCGTTTCAGGCGGCGGCACCGGCAGCTACTACTTCGAGTCGAACTCCGGCATCTATAACGAGCTCCAGTGCGGCAGCTACGCCTTCATGGACGCTGACTACGGCCGCATCCGTGATGAGAACGGCAAGCGCATCGACCAGGGCGAATGGGAGAACGCGCTCTTCATCCTGACGAGCGTCATGTCCCACGCCAAGGCCGACAAGGCGATCTGTGACGCCGGTCTGAAGGCCCAGTCCGTCGATTCCGGCCTGCCGTTCATCTACGGCCGCGATGACGTCAAATATATCAAGTGCTCGGACGAGCATGGCGTCATCGAGGACCTGAACGGCGTTCTGAAGGTGAACGAGAAGCTCAAGCTGGTTCCTGGTCACTGCGACCCGACCTGCAACGTCCACGACTGGTATGTCGGTGTTCGTAACGGCAAGGTGGAAACTCTTTGGCCCGTTTCCGCCCGCGGCAAAGCCTATTGACGCCATATCGGGGGGCCATCGCCCCCCTTCCTACCAAGCGGAATTGTCATGATCGTCGTCCCTGAAAAAGATATCGCCAAGCTGATCACGCCGGCCGACTGCCTTACCGCCGTTGAAGGCGTATTCGCGTCCATGGCCAGAAGATCTGCCTACAATTTCCCGGTCATTCGCGAGGCAATCGGCCATGCGGACGCCCTGTATGGTTTCAAATCAGGGTTCGATCGAGAAAGCTTGGCTCTCGGGCTCAAGTCGGGCGGTTTCTGGCCCAACAACGTCGAGAAGGGGCTGACCAACCACCAGTCAGCAATTTTCCTGTTCGATGCTGACACGGGCCAGTGCCGCGCGATCGTAGGCGGGAACCTGCTCACTGCATTGCGCACGGCTGCCGCTTCGGCAGTCTCCATCAAATATCTCGCCCGTCAGGACGCGAAGGTCCTCGGCATGATCGGCGCCGGACATCAGTCGACCTTTCAACTGCGCGCAGCACTTGCTCAGCGAAAGTTCGAAAAGGTCATCGGCTGGAACGTGGTTCCGGAAATGCTGAGCCGTCTGGAGGAGGTTGCCAAGGAGGAGGACCTTCCCTTCGAGGCAGTCAGCCTTGATCGTCTCGGTGCCGAGGCAGATGTCATCATCTCCATTACGTCGTCCTTCGACCCCATCCTGAAAGCGTCACAGGTTCGGCCGGGAACACATCTCGCCTGCATGGGAACCGACACGAAGGGCAAGCAAGAGGTCGAGGCGGAGCTTGTGGCAAATGCCAGCGTGTTCACCGATGAAGTTGCACAGGCAATCACGATCGGCGAGAGTCAGCACGCCATTGGAAAAGGCCTGATCGCGCCGGAAGATATCATTGAACTAGGCACCGTCATCAACGGCGCTCACCCTGGTCGTACATCTGCTGACCAGATCACGTTGTTCGATGGCACGGGCGTCGGTCTTCAGGATCTCGCCGTTGCATCAAAAACGGTTGATCTCGCCGTTTCTAAAGGTGTCGCGATCGAAATCGACTTCTAGGCGGACAGAAGGTGCGGCAGCCGAACGGGAAGGGGCCGGGCCCTCACGCCTCGGCGCCGATGCAACGTCAGTCCGCCGCCTCGGCACCGACGTTCAAATGGTCGAACGGGTGAACTCGACGATATAGTCAATCAAATCGTCAGAAGCCGCCGCCGCCTTGTCGCCATCGCCCGAAGCAATGGCGCGGGCGACTTTCGAGTGCAGCATTGCACACTTCTCAAGGTCGAGAGACTCGCGGTAATGCTGGAACCAGAAGCGTCTCGAAAGGCCTTGGATCCGATGCATTGCCCGTTCGGCGAATTCGTTGCGGCTGGCGGCCAGCAACATCTGGTTGAACTGTAAATCCAGACGCATGAAGGCTGCATCGTCCCTCTCGCTCGCCGCCTTTGCCAACTGATCGGCAAGTGCCGAGAAAGCCTCTCGCTCCTCCGGCGCGGCGCGCTGAGCCGCCTTGCGGGCGCAAAGCCGCTCTATCTCCCGACGCAGTTCCAATAGCATCAGCTGTCTCGAAAGATTGATTTCGGACACCAGCGCGCCGCGGCGAGGCAAAACGGTGATCATCCCCTCGCGCGCGAGGCGCTGGAGAGCCTCGCGGACCGGTGTGCGACCCATATCGAGACTGTCTGCTAGCTGCGTCTCGGAAAGAACCTGTCCGGGCCGCAGACGGAGGGTTATGATTGCCTCCTCAATCTGGCGATAAGCGCGGTCGGTCATCGTATCTCCGCCCTGTCCACTGTCGGACGAGGCGTCAACCGCTAAACCGGTAGATTCTTTCGATTGCATCACTATGAGACGGCCCTCTTGAACGGTTTAGGAGTGTCGTGTCTAAACCGATCGATGTTCAAGAAAAATGCCATACAAATATGGGAGTTGTATATCAGTGGTCAACTGAATTGAAAATCAGTTGTTTTTGAGCGCAGCGGTTCCCCATGCGTTCACAGTCCAAAATGAAGCGATTAAGCTTTTCAGTGAAACGGCCGGGATCGAAGGACATTGGCACATGTCCGCACCCGTCCCATACCTCGAGCGCCGCATTGGGAATGGCTGCAGCCATGGCCCTACCGTGCTCGACCGGGCATTCGCCGTCGTCGGCTCCGTGCAGCACCAGGACAGGAAGGGAAATAGCGGATAGCATCGCACGGTAGTCCGCCATGCTCACGCTCATCCATGAGCCTGCAACGGCCGTGTCCGTTGCAGTTTCGGTCAGTTGCAGCCGTTCCGCCCTGGCAAGCGCATCCAATGCGAGCTCCTCGCTCGTCTCTCCTTTGAACCAGGTGGCGCCGATTCCGGCTGTTGCTTTGATGCACGGACTGCTGCTGATGAGCCCCAGGCCAATCAAGCGACCGGTGCCGAAGCGCGTCAGATATTCGAGCGCGACAAACCCGCCCATGCTCCAACCGATGAGCAGCACCGGCCCCGAGATCGTGTTGATCACGGAATGCAGATCGCTGGCGAAGTTCGAAAGCGCATAGGATGCAGCCGTGTCGGGTGAGAACGATCCTGCTCGTCCGCGCAGGTGCGGTGCAATCACACGCCGGTTAGTCGAAAGCGATCCCATGACCGGCTTCCAGACCGACGCCGTGCCTTGAATGCCATGCACCAAAACCACGCTTCCGGCACCGGTCTGGCCGGCGGTCAGACATTCCAACATCCCGTCAGAAGTCTCTACAAGCATTAACTCTTACCTTATGCACTGATGCCCTCCCTTGTTCAGGGACGGTCTTGCGTTACTGTTAGAAAGAAATGACGCTTCGGATCGTTTCGCCGGCCTTCAAGGCCGCGAAGCCTTGATTGATGTCGTCGAGCCCGATTCGTTGCGAGATCAGTGGATCGAGGCGCAGGCGCCCGTCCAGGTAGGTACGGCATAGAAACGGAAAGTCCTGCCTCGGCCGCGCACCCCCGTAGCTCGATCTTCGGATCCGCTTTTCCTGCATGAGAGATCCCCAACGGAAGGACACATCATTGTCGACATCCGTTTTGCCGAGCCAAATGACCTCACCGCCCGGGCGCACTGCCTCGAGCGTCAGGCGAAATGCGCGTTCGTTGCCAGCGGACTCTAGAACGATGTCGACACCGCGCCCGGCGGTGTGGGCACGCGCGACATCGATCGCTTCCTCGCGAGAGGGATTGACCAGCACTGTCGCGCCCATCTGGGCAGCGACATCCAGGCGGCTGTCCTGCAGGTCGACGGCAATGATCGTTTCGGCTCCGCCGAGAACCGCGCCTTGGATTGACGCTAGGCCGACAGCGCCGCAGCCGATCACCATCACAGCGCTGCCGGGTCGGACTTTTGCGACGTTCAATGCCGCGCCAACCCCCGTCATGACGCCGCAACCGATCAACGCTGCCTGGGCGAACGGCATTTCCTTGGGAACGGGGATCGCCTGCTGATCCTGGACAACGCAATATTCCGCGAACGCGCCAAGATACATGAGTTGATGGAGATCCTGTCCTCCTGCCAACCGGAGCTTGGGTCGGCCATCGAAACCATAGGCCTTCGGCGTGTTTCCGAGGTAGCCCTCACATAGGATCGGCAAGCTCTGGTCGCAGTAAAAGCAACCACCACAATGGGGGTTCCAGGAGAGGATCACATGATCCCCGACTGCCACCCCCTTCGCTTCTGGCCCAATGGCCTCCACGACACCGGATGCCTCATGCCCAAGTACGATGGGGAAGGGTAAGCGCAGCGAGCCTTCGATGACCTCGAGATCAGTGTGACACAAACCGGCCGCACGTACCCTGACAAGGACATCCCGCGCACCCATCTCGTTGAGCTCGACCGTCTCCGTTTTTAGCGGAGTATTTGCCGCATGAAGGACCGCGGCTTTGAATTTTGTCGGCATGGAGGCCCACCCTTCTATGACCCATGAGGATGTAACGGCGTTAACTATTTCGGGTTGTGTTTCGGGATTATTGTCGTTCACCTCTCCGCGAGGGCGGTGACCTGACTGATAGCGGCATCGATATCTGCCGAAGTCATTTCCCACTCGTTGCCGAAGTTGGCGGTGACTTGCTGCATAAACGGCTTTGCAAGTCGGATAGAGTGGTCCTTGTCACGGGTGTGATCATAGAGCAGTGCAAATGCTAGCTGCGTGGCCGCTTGGCCCTCAAATCCCCATTCAAAGGCGGCATTGCTGAACTGCTTCACGTCCCTGAAATACTGCAAGTCCTGGCCGTCGACCTCCACGACCACGCCATCAATCGTTCTATCACCTCGATAGGTTTTCATTTCGCCCTTCCGTCGGCCTTGTTGCGCATTACCTCTGGGAAGATCCAGAGCGAACCGACGGCAAACGGGCCGAGAAACGTCAATGCCCACTGCGGTCCGGTTTGATTGAGATAGCCCATGTATATCCACCCACCGATGGCGGCCAAAGCGACCATCACGGATAAGCCCAGCTTGATCGTAAAGGGCATAAGTTCTTCTCCTTATTAACCTGAAGTTGTTTTGAGCTGCCGGCAGTCAGGACATCGTCCCGAGGAAGTAGGCCGAAGCAGCAAGCCCAAGCGTGATGGTGCCAAGACCCAGCACGCCGTCCCGCCATTTGCCCGGCCAGACATTGAAAAGTCCCGGCGTGAAAAGAAATGCCAGTCCGCCAACGATGACCATGCTCGTCCAACGGAGATGGTCAACTCCGAACGCTATCGTTCCATAAAGGACGAGGGCGAGCAGGATGAGATTGATCACGATCAACCCCAGACCAACGGGACGCGCCAGATCAGGGCGGGTTGCGAGCGGGAAAACCCCACTCATGACGATCACAGACAGGCTACCTACACTTGCTAGTAATGCGAAGATCAGTAGACCAACGACGTTCGGCTCGATCAGGTGCATCAGGCTTCTCCTCTTCAAAATCGGACCTGGCGCCGCCACCATCGCGATGGCACTGGCGGCGACAGGTTTTTGAATGTGTTATTCGCCTGGGTGTAGGACCTGGTCGGACGACGATGCACGCACGGGCTTTCGCGAAGTCTTGCGCATGTCGGTGCGGATGTGTCGCGTGTCGTATCCGTTAAATAGATGGCCGAGCAAACCACGCTTTAGATCTGATGTGCCGAAGAGCCAGTCCATGATTGGAAATGTCAGGTTCATATTGCGCTCCATCATCAGCGACTGATCGTGGTGCGCCGTATGGTGCCGACGGTTAGTGTTCACGAACGGCATGTTGCGAACGAACCAGTTCTCTTCAACGTGACAGCAAAAATGCATGAACTCGTAAATCATGTAGATGCTGGTTGTCGTCGAGATGAAAAGCCAACCCACATTGGCCGTGAACAAGTTCCCAAGGACGATCGCGCCCGGGATCGACATCAACGTAAATGCCGCCAGAGCATAGGGCGGGAAAAACGTCACGCGGTAATCGCGATGGTCTGCGAAACGCATCTCGACTTCCGTGAAGAACTGGTGGTGTTGCAAGGTATGGCGGTTATAGACAGCACGCGCGATCGGATTATTCGAAGGACGGTGCATCACGTATTTATGTAGCCACCACTCGAAGAAGTTGCAGAACAAAAACACGACTGGAATCGTCAGCCATTCCAAGGGTCGCACTTCATGGATGTTGGAGACGTACACGTAAAGCGCCGTCAGTCCGATCACGTAGATGATCATGATATGCAGAAAACCATTGTACCAGCCGGCAACACGCTGCCGGTAATTGGCCCTGTAGAGCCGCTGGCGTTCGGTCATTCGAGTGTCTTGGGGTTCCATCGTAGCCTCCTCTAAGCCTATTCGACAGATGATATGTCAGTCATATCTCACGATCAAGAGCATATAATTCCTGATCGGGCAGGATCGAAATGAGAGCGGATCATGCAGGGCTGGTCGCTGCAGCAGATCGCCGGCCGAATCCGGCTGGAGCGCCATCCGGTCCGGTCAGGCACTCACCGTCGCGCACTACAAAAGGGGCAAAATCGCACTCCAATCAGTGGTCAGCTTTGCGCGCCGATTGACACCGCTTCTTCCTGGATCGGGAGGGCCGCCTGCGAGACCGAGCGTTGTTCGATCTCGGGATCGATGCAAGCTGCGGATGCGACGTCGTGAAGATCAAGATCGGCAGCCTGGTGGTTGGTCCGGAGATTCGGACGCGCGCGATCGTCCTTCAGCAGAAGACGGGGCGGCCGGTTTAGTTCGAGCTCATGGCTGACGCCAGGTCGAGCTTGCTTGCCTGGCTCGGGAGGCCAGGTGGAACAGTCGAGGACTCTGCGTTCCCCAGTAGGATCGCTCGTTCGGCGCCGGGCCTGTCCACATCAGATGGAAAGCCCTGCTGATATGACTATGCAGAGGGGACGAAGATTGACCTGAACTCCCCTAAACCCTGGCCGGTGAAGGTCACCACACGTCCGGAATCGCGCCGGGCCCATCCCTTATCGAGCAGCCGTGACAGGATCGCGGCCCCTAAGGCGCCACCGAGATGACTGCGCCGCTCGCTCCAGTCGAGACAGGCCCGGCACACGGGACGGCGGCCTTTCTCTAACCGGGCCAGATCAATCCCGAACTCACCGAAGAAAGCTCTTCCCCTATCCGTCAGGACCAACTGCTCGTCACCCGCTATGTAATCTCGCTGCCTAGCTCCGTTCAGCAGTTCGACCCCTCGTTCGCCCGCAAGGTGGTCGTAGCAGACCCGCGCAGCCCGCAGGGCGGCATTCCTTGGGCCCGTCCGCACCCTGGTTGCTCCCGTGCGCTGAGCCAACCCCATCAGCGCCTCCAGGACCTGTGCCACGTCCGGGCCCGAGAGCCGGAAATACCGATGCCGCCCTTGCTTCTCCGCCGTGAGCAGATTGGCGGCGCCGAGCTTCGACAGATGCCCACTGGCGGTCTGGATCGTCACACCCGCGGCCTCGGCCAACTCGCTGACCGTCAGGGCCCGCCCGTCCATCAGGGCAGAGAGGATGTTGGCCCGGGCCGGATCTCCCAGGAGGGCGCCCACGGAGGCGATGACGGGGCCTTCTTTCATACTTCGGTCGTAACCGAAGCAACGCCGACCCTCAACCGGATAGAAAGGAATTCTCACACGCTTCAGGAGGACACCCGAGCATGATCACCTGCTTCATCCGCTACGAGATTGACCCGTTCAAGGTTGACTCCTTCGACGAGTACGCCCGCAACTGGGGCCAGGCCATTCCCCGTTGCGGGGCCGACCTGATCGGTTACTATTCTCCCCACGAAGGCTCGAGCACGGTCGCGTACGGCGTTTACAACATCAAGTGCCTTGCCGACTACGAGGCCTATCGCGAGCGCCTCAGGAAAGATCCGCTGGGGCGGTCCAATTACGAGTTCGCCAAACGGGAACAGTTCATTCGCCGCGAGGACCGGATCTTTCTGCGCCTGGCCTCAGCGCCACATGAGGAGCTCATCCGGCCATGATTGCCGTGATCTTTGAAGTGCGCCCGGCTGACGGCGAGACGCAGCACTACCTCGACCTTGCGGCTGCCCTGCGGGAAGATCTTGCCTCGATCGACGGCTTCATCTCCATCGAGCGCTTCCAGAGCCTGAGCGAGCCCGGCAAGATCCTCTCGCTTTCGTTCTGGCGCGATGAGGAGGCGGTGCGGCAGTGGCGCAACCGTCCCGGGCACCGCGCGACCCAAGCGAAGGGACGCACCGGCGTATTCGCCGATTATCGCCTGCGTGTTGCCAACGTCATCCGCGACTACGGCCTTCACGACCGAGACCAAGCCCCGGCCGACAGCCGCCACGTTCATGCTGGAGGCGGCATTGACATGAAAGGCCACTAATCAGGAAGCGGAACGCCCGCGCTATTCAGTCGGGGCGCTGTTCGGCCTTGCTGCCGTGAGCATCTGGGGGATCACACGCCTGAGCGTGACTACCTCGCTGACACCTACGACGTTGCCATGCTGCAGTTCGGCACTGCCGGGCTCCTGCTTCTGTCCGTCCTGCTTCGCAACGGCCTCGCCCTCGATCGCCTGAGAGGGTGGCAGCGAAGTTCGCAGACCGATTCGGGCCACGAAGTGCCGTAGTTGAAAAGTGCTATCCGTTGTCGGGAGACCCGCCGGTGGTTCGTCCTCGGCATAGAAAGCGCGGTATCCACCATCCATCAAGAAAGGATATGACAATGCCCAGTACCGTTAAGCTGCACCGGGTTCTGGCCACCCGGCCCGAGAAGGTGTTCAGGGCCTTCGTCGAACCCGACGCAATTGCAAGCTGGCTCCCTCCCAACGGCTTCCTCTGCACGGTTCACGAGTTGGATGCCAAAGTCGGCGGCAAACACAGGATGTCATTCCGCAACTTCACAACCGACGGCAGCCATTCATTCGGTGGCACGTATATCGAGATCGTCCCCGACGAGCGGCTCGTCTACACCGACAGGTTCGACGACCCCAACCTGCCGGGCGAGATGACCGTAACCGTGACCCTAAAGGCAGTATCGGTGGGTACTGAAGTGAGCATCGAGCAGCAGGGCATTCCGGACATCATTCCGCCGGAAGCCTGCTATCTGGGTTGGCAGGAATCGCTGCGCAAACTCGCGAAACTCGTCGAACCTGAGATCAGGGAGTAGGACGATCGCCAGTATAGGCGGTTACGGCGGAGATGAGTGGTGAGCCAAATGGCTGCTCTTACCAACTCGGTCCCCGGAAGCCGCCAGACCGCTCTCGGCCCCAACGCTGCCCGACGGCAGCGCGCCGCTCGCGGGAGGTTCGGCGGAGCGAGTCGCTTCGCGGAATTCGCGGCCCCGCGAGCAATTATGCAACTCTTTCGATTTGCCGGCTCCGCTCAGGCAGAGACCAACCCGGTAGCTCTATTGCGCCGCGACGAAGCGCTCCAGCTTACCCAGCGTTTCCAGCCCCAGTTCCACCGCCCCGAAGCCTTTCGCCTCTTGGAACTCGGCCGCCGTGCTGAAGATCATGCCCAGCGTCACCTTCGTCGCCCCGTCGTGATCCTCGAACGAGGCCCAGGCATCAGCATGTTTCGGCCCGTTCTCCCCCCAAAGAAGGGTGTAGCCGAGCCTCTCCTCGGCCCGGACCTCACCATATCGATGGTGGTTCGGGAAGACCGTGCCATCCGGACCAATCATGTCGAAGACCCATTCGCCGCCTGCCCGCAGATCGATCCTCTTCGTGCGACAGGAGAACCCGTCCGGCCCCCACCATTGCGGCAGCGTCTCAGGGTTCATCCACGCGCCCCAGACCACGGTTCGCGGCGCCTTTATCACCCGTTGTAGCACCATGGTCCGCTCAGCCGCGCCCGCGAGATTGTCCAGTCCCGCGCCAAAGCCCTGTCGATAGCCCGCCTCCATGTCCTCGGCCAGTGAGGAAAGCTGCACCGTCACGACCAGTTGGCTACGCTCGCCCGTATCTGAGATATCCGCCGTCACCAGCGCTACCGATTGCGTCACGCCTTCGGACGAAACCACCTCGTAGTTCACGCTGCACACCGCCGGCTGCAACTCCAGCCAGCCATTCTCGCAGCGGATGTCCGGCTGGCCCTCCACCTTGCAGAGCGAGACCTCGCGTCCACCCACCCTGGTGTCGGCCTCTAGAAACTCCATAGTGACCGAGGGCGTGGGCGAGGCCCATACCGCCCGCGCGGCCGGGGCCGTCCAAGCCTGCCACAGCACCGACGACGGCGCGGCTACGTCCCGCTTGAAAGACAGCGTGGCAAAACGATCCCTTCTATCATCAGGCGCCGCACGGGTGGTGCTGCTTGCATTCAGGTTCGGTGTCATTCTGCGCGTTCCTTCATTACATTCATCACAAATGCATCCAACCGGTCGAGCCGAGCTTCCCAAATGGCCCGTTGCTCATCGAGCCATGTTCGCACTGGGTCCAGAGCCTCAGGTACGACGGCGCAGGTGCGTATCCGCCCGTCCTTGGACGTGGCTATCAACCCTGCCTCCTCCAGCACGGAAAGGTGCCGCATCACCGTGGGCAGACGCAGTCCCGTGGGACCAGCGAGGTCCGTCACCCGCGCGGGCCCTTCGGCCAGTCGAGTCAGGATCGACCGACGGGTCGGGTCGGCTAGAGCATGGAAGAGCAGCGAGAGGTCAGGATCATGCTTAGCCATGACGCTAACTATTGCCTGCCCTGCCGCGCGACGCAAGGGGAAACTTCGTCAGTCTGCTAAGTTTTTCTCGGCTGGGCAGGATGAGTGGCTTAGAGCAGTCCAGCTCTGCTACCGGACCCGCTTGGAAGGTCGTTCGCAACGGTGCTCTCACTGGCCCGATGTCCGCAATCGAAGGACGAAGCGGCGGTTGGCGCTACATCGAAATTCGAACTTCATTCGATATCGGGTGCCGACGCTCGGCGGAGGTTCTCTCCAACTGACACGAGGGCCCGCCAAAAAAGATCAACAAAGTCAATGGCAGAAAACTTGTGTCGAATTTGCGTAGTCACAAGGTTTGGAGAAAATCGGCCCGGAGAGCGCAATCTGACGCCAAGCGGTGCTCGCCGGCACACAATGACTTTGCTGAGGATTATAACCCGTCAAGAGGTTAGCCGGGCTCTGGCGGAGAGGAAGGGATTCGAACCCTCGAGAAGCTTTTGACCTCTACGCCCTTAGCAGGGGCGCGCCTTCGACCACTCGGCCACCTCTCCAAGGCGACCTGCTAACCCGATGGGCCGGCACATTCAAGCGGTTTCTCCGGCTCACAGCAGATTGTCCGTCCTAGTTTTCGCGTGAGCCCTCCGTGCCGGCTCGAACGGAGTCCCCGCCGGTCGGCTTGCCAAGTCCGAGCGCCCAGCATGCGCCAGCGATGCCTGCAAGACTGGCGTAGCATCCGCAGCGCCAATTGATGCGGATTCCGCGCTGCCCGGCCCAAAGTTGTGGACAAATTGGCGCCGGGGAGACGACTAAGATCCATGACTGGGTGGTCTGTTTTCTCGGCAATCCTTTGATGATCGCGGGCGGCTGCGCTGCCGTGGCGGATACACCGTGACGTGGTGTCGCAATCAATCCAACCTGGTTCGAGCGACCGATTTATCAGGACAGTGCACTGGAAAGCTTCAGGCAAAGTGCCTACGCTGCACTGTATCACAAGGAGGGGACAGCATGACCAAACTCATTTTGCCGCACGCGGTTACGCGGCGCGGCCTGCTCAAGGGCGCCGCTGCGGTCGGCGCTGCGGGCCTGCTGCTGCCGGGCTCGATGGGCTCCGCAAGGGCCGAGCCGAAGAAGGGTGGCGTGTTCCGCGTCGGCATCGGACACGGCTCCACCACCGACGGCTACGATCCGGCGGTCTGGGACAATCTCTACGCACAGACCTTCGCGGCCGCGCGCCACAACCAACTGATCGAAGTCGGCGCGGACGGAAATCTTGTGCCCGAGATCGCGGAGAGCTGGGAATCGTCGGATGCGAAGACCTGGGTGTTCAAGATCCGCCAGGGCGTCTCGTTCCATTCCGGCAAGACGGTGACCATCGATGACGTGATCGCCTCGATCAACCATCACCTCGGCGAGAAGTCCACTTCGGCGGCCAAGCCCTACCTCGAGCCGATCGCCGATATGAAGGCCGACGGCCAGAACCTCGTGGTTACGCTGAAGGCGCCGAACGCCGACTTCCCCTACATCATGTCGGACTACCACCTGCCGATCATGCCGGCCACCGACGGCAAGATCGACCCGACCTCCTCGGACGGCTGCGGCCCCTATATCGTCGAAAGCTACGAGCCCGGCGTACAGGCGACGCTCAACCGCAACGCGAACTACTGGAAGACCGACCGCGCCCATTTCGATCAGGTCGTCGTCCTTGTGATCCTCGACTCGGCCGCACGCCTCAATGCGCTTATGACGGGCGAAGTGGACGCGATCGATCAGGTCGAGCCTTCGACCATCCCCATGCTGGAAAGCCGTGGCGTCGCCAACATCGTGTCGGTTTCGGGCAACGCGCACTACTGCTTCCCGATGGATGCCCGCGCTGCGCCGTTCTCCGACAACAACGTGCGTCTGGCCCTGAAGTACGCTTTCGACCGGCAGGAACTGGTGGACAAGATCCTGAACGGCCACGGTTCGGTGTCGAACGACAATCCGATCGGCCCGGCCAGCCGCTACTTCTTCAAGGACATGGAACCGAAGGGCTACGACCCGGACAAGGCAAAATCCTTCCTGAAGAAGGCGGGAATGGACAATCTCGAGGTGACCCTCGTCGCGGCCGACGCAGCTTTCGCCGGCGCGGTCGATGCGGCGGTCCTGATCAGCGAGAAGGCCGCGGCCGCGGGCATTACGATCACCGTGGACCGTGCCCCGAACGACGCCTATTGGGACAATGTCTGGCTGAAGAAGCCCTTCTGCGCCAGCTACTGGGGCGGCCGTGCGGTCGAGGACCAGATGTTCTCGGTGGCCTATACCAAGGGCGCGGCTTGGAACGAGAGCTACTGGGACAATGCGCGCTTCGAGGAACTGCTCGTGGCTGCCCGCTCCGAGCTCGACGAAGCCAAGCGCCGGGAGATGTATTACGAGATGCAGAAGATCGTGTCCTTCGAGGGCTCGACCATCATCCCGATGTACAACAACTACGTCATGGGCCTGTCGAAGAAGCTCGCAACGCCGGAGAAGGTCGCCAGCGACTGGAATCTCGACGGCTTCCGCTGCGTCGAGCGCTGGTGGTTTACCTAAGACCTGCTGACTCGGTTCGGCTCCGGCGCCACGGCGCCGGAGCTCTTCTGCACTTTGAACGGCGGCCTTAAGACCGTCGGCAACGGGGGACAGATGAGTGATGTCTGGCGCATGATCGGGCGCAGGCTGCTGTTTGGCTGCCTGACGCTATTCGTGATTTCGGTCGTCATATTTGGAGCGACCGAGCTCCTGCCGGGCGATCTGGCGCGCCAACTCCTGGGGCAATCGGCGACGCCCGAGACCTTGGCGGCGCTGCGCGAACAATTGGGGCTCAACGCTCCCGCCCCTCTGCGCTACTGGAACTGGCTGACGGCCGCGCTGCATGGCGACTTCGGCGTCTCCATGGCCAACAAGCGGCCGATCGCCGATCTCGTCTCGGCCCGTCTGGGCAACACGCTTTTCCTTGCGCTCTATGCCGCCGCTCTGGCCGTGCCGCTTGCTCTCATCCTCGGCGTTCTCGCTGCGCTCTGGCGCAATTCCTGGTTCGATCGCGCCGCCAACTCGCTCGCTCTGACCTCGATCTCGTTTCCCGAATTCTTCGTCGCCTACATCCTTGTCCTCTGGCTGGCGCAGTCGGGGCTGTTTCCCTCGATGGTGCGGATCACGCCGGGCACGACCTTTGGCGCTCGACTCTATATGTCGTTCCTGCCGGCCTTGACGCTGACGCTCGTGGTCACCGCACACATGATGCGCATGACGCGGGCCGCAATCATCAATCTCCTCGCCTCACCCTATATCGAGATGGCGCGCCTCAAGGGGATGTCGCCCCTGCGGGTGATCCTGCGCCATGCCGTGCCGAACGCCCTCGCGCCCATCATCAACGTGGTCGCGCTGAACCTCGCCTATCTCATCACCGGCGTGGTCGTGGTCGAGGTGGTGTTCGTCTATCCGGGCCTCGGCCAACTCATGGTCGATGCCGTCACCAACCGCGACATAGCGGTGGTGCAGGCGGTCGCTCTGATCTTCGCTTCCGCCTACGTCCTTTTGAACCTGATCGCGGACGTGCTTTCGACCGTGACCAACCCCCGACTGATGCACCAGAGGTGAGACGATGAAGGTCCTTCTCGTCGTCATCGCCGCTGTCGCCTTCGCCTTGGCTCTTGGCTGGGTGTTCCGCGCCGCTGCATGGCGCCTTGCACCCAAGCGGCACACCCTGGTGTTCCGGGACATGCCGTTGACCGCCGCCTTCGGCATGGCGGTCATTCTCATCTATGTCGTGGTGGCCCTGTTCGCGCCGGTTCTTGCGCCGTTCGCCGAACGCGAGGTGGTCGGTGGGCAATATCTGCCCTGGGCGGCGCCCTACCTGCTCGGCACCGACAATCTCGGCCGCGACATGCTGACCCGCCTGATCTATGGGGCGCGCAATACCGTCGGCATCGCCTTCGCCACCACGGCGCTCGCCTTCGTCGTCGGCTCGATCCTTGGTATCTGGGCCGCGGTGTTGGGCGGCTGGGCCGACCAGGCGCTGTCGCGTTTCGTCGACGCGCTGATGGCCATTCCGGCGCTGATCTTCTCGCTGCTTCTGCTGACGATCTTCGGCACTTCGATCACAACCCTGATCCTGGTGATAGCTGCGGTGGATGCGACGCGCGTCTATCGGCTCGCGCGGTCGGTGGCCCAGGGCATCGTGGTGATGGACTATATCGAGGCCGCGCGCTTGCGCGGGGAGGGGATGTGGCGGCTGATCCGCCGCGAGATCCTGCCCAACGCGATGGCGCCGCTGGTGGCGGAGTTCGGCCTGCGCTTCTGCTTCGTGTTTCTTGCCATCTCGGCACTCTCGTTCCTCGGCCTCGGCATCAAGCCGCCGACCGCCGACTGGGGCAGCATGGTGCGCGAGAATGCGACGCTGATCACCTTCGGCGACGTCACGCCGCTCTTGCCGGCGGGCGCCATCGCGCTACTCACCGTGGCGGTCAACTTCGTGGTGGATTGGCAACTGCACCGCGCCTCGGGGCTCAAGGAGTAGTGCGATGAGGGGAGAGGTCCTTCTCACCATCCGCGACCTGCGCATCGAAGGGCGCTCGGGCGACACCTGGTCCGAGATCGTCAAGGGCGTGGACCTGACCCTGCACAAGGGCGAAGTCCTCGGTCTGATCGGCGAATCCGGCGCCGGCAAATCGACGCTCGGCCTCGCCGCCATGGGGTTTGCACGCGATGGCTGCCGGATCTCCGGCGGCACGATCGATTTCGACGGGATCGACCTGCGCAAGGCATCCGAAGGCGAACGGCGCGCGCTTCGCGGCAAGCGCATCGCCTATGTGGCGCAGTCTGCGGCCGCCAGTTTCAATCCGGCCCACAAACTGATCGACCAGTACTGTGAGGGGCCGGTCGTCCACGGCGTGATGGCGCGAGACAAGGCCGCGGCGGATGCGGTGGAGCTTTACCGGCGCATGCGGCTGCCAAATCCCGACGAGATCGGCTTCCGCTATCCTCATCAGGTCTCCGGCGGGCAACTGCAGCGGGCCATGACGGCGATGGCGATGGCGTGCCGCCCCGATCTCATCATCTTCGACGAGCCGACCACCGCGCTCGACGTCACCACCCAGATCGAGGTGCTGGCCGCCATCCGCGACATCGTCCGCCAGTTCGGCACGGCGGCGATCTACATCACCCACGATCTCGCGGTGGTCGCCCAGATGGCCGATCGCATCAAGGTGCTGCTGCGCGGTGTGGAAGTCGAGGAAGCCGACACCAGGTCGATGCTTGCTGCCCCGCGCGAAGACTATACGAGAAGCCTCTGGGCCGTGCGCAGCTTCGCGCGCCCGGAGCAGTCTCAGGCGACCGGGACGCCGGTCGTTTCGGTCCGCAACATCACCGCCGGATACGGGACGGTCGACGTGCTGAAGAACGTCAGCTTCGACATCCACGCGCGCCGCACGGTGGCCGTGGTCGGCGAAAGTGGCTCGGGCAAGTCGACGACCGCGCGGGTGATCACCGGGCTGCTGCCGCCCCGCGAGGGAGAGGTGCTCTTTGAGAACAAGCCCCTGCCGCCCTCCTTCAAGGCCCGCTCGCGCGAGCAGCTTCGCCAGTGCCAGATGATCTACCAGATGGCGGATACGGCGCTGAACCCAAAACTGCGCCTGCGTGAATTGATCGGCCGGCCCGCCCAGATGTATCTGGGGCTGAAAGGCCGCGCGCTGGAAGAGCGCGTGCGCGAACTGCTCGCGATGATCGAGCTGGAGCCGGACCGCTTCATCGATCGTCTGCCTGGGGAACTCTCCGGCGGACAGAAGCAGCGGATAGGCATTGCCCGCGCGCTTGCGGCAGAGCCGAAGCTGATCATCTGCGACGAGGTCACCAGCGCCCTCGACCAGATCGTTCAGGAAGGCATCCTGAAGCTTCTTGACCGGCTGCAGTCGGAACTCGACCTCGCCTACATGTTCATCACCCACGACCTCGCCACCGTGAAAGCGATCGCCGACGAAGTGGTGGTGATGCAGTCGGGCCTGGTCGTCGAGAAGGGGCCCAAGTCCGAGATGTTCCGGCCGCCCAACGAGCCCTACACCGACCTGCTTCTGTCGTCGGTGCCCGAGATGGATCCCGACTGGCTGACCCGCCTCCTGGCCTCACGATCTGGCCAGGCCTGACCTTTCAGGGTCAGGGCGCCGTTTGGCATACCATCACGCCGGCCTCGCGACGGCCGGCTTCCTTCATTGTGAGTTCCTGAATGAGCACTGATTTCATCACCGAGCCTGCGCGTCGCATCGAGGTCATCGGGCGCACGGACGTTCTTGTGGTGGGTTCCGGCCCGGGAGGCCTTGCCGCTGCCCTTGCCGCCGCACGGGCCGGGGTCGAGGTCACGTTGGTGGAGCGCTTCGGCTGCTTCGGAGGGAACATCACCGTCGTCGGTGTCGAGGGGCTTGCCTGGTACCGGCATGAGCAGACGGTCGAGGCGAACGGCATCGGCCGCGAGTTCGAGGAGCGCGCCAAGGCCATGGGCGCGGCCGTGCCGGAAAGCCAGTCGCTGAGCTACGAGCTTGACAGCGAAGGCTTCAAGCTGGTTGCGGATGCGCTGGTCGAGGAGGCAGGCATCCATCCGATGCTGCACCGGACCTTCGTCTCACCGGTCATGGAGGGCGATCGCTGCGCCGGCATCGTCGTGGAATCGAAGGCCGGGCGGGAGGCGATCCTCGCCAAGGTCGTGATCGACGCCACCGGCGATGCCGACGTCGCAACCCGCGCCGGGGCGCCTGTCCACAAGACGCCGATCGAACATATCCAGGCGGCAAGCGTGATGTTCAACCTCGCCGGGGTGAACAAGTCCGAATTCATGGCCGAGGTAAAGGCCGACCCGCAGACCTACAAGGACTGGTCTACGGGCGAGTGGACGGTGGAAACGGACGGGAAGGAGGACGACATGTTCTCGCCCTTCCTCAAGAAGCCGTTCGCCAAGGCGATCGAGGAGGGGATCATCCCGAAGAACCTCAACACCATCGCCGGGACCTGGGGCGCGGTCCACGACACCGGCGAGTTGACCTACATGAATCTCGTGCATCTCGCCGGCATCGACGGGACCGATCCGGACAGCATGACCAAGGGCGAGATCGAAGGGCGCAAGCAGGCGATGCTCGCCATCGAGGCGCTGAGGCGTTTCATGCCGGGCTGCAAGGGCGTGCGGCTGCGCAACTTCGGCATGACCATCGGCATCCGCGACACCCGCAAGATCGACGCCGTCTACAACATGACCGAGCAGGACGTGCGCCAGCAAGGCCGCTTCGAGGACACGATCGGAATCTATCCCGAATTCATCGACGGCTACGGCATCCTCATCATCCCTACGACTGGGCGCTACATGCACGTGCCCTACCGCTCGATGCTGCCGAAGGGCGTCAAAGGCCTTCTGGTCACCGGCCGCGCGATCGGCGGCGACAGGGTGGCCCATGCCGCGACCCGCAACATGGCCTGCTGCGCGGTGGCCGGGCAGGGCGCGGGCGTCGCCGCAGCCCTTGCCGTGAAGACCGGCCGGGAGGTGGCCGAAGTCGACATGGCGGCCGTACAGGCGGAACTGGTCCGGCAGGGCGTCCGCATCCACTGATCGGCGACCGTCTGCAATTGATCGACGTGACGGCTGCGGCCTTCGCGAGCATGAGGGCTGAGGAGGAGGGCAAATGACTGGAATTCTTGAAGGGCAGCGCGTGCTGATCACGGCCGGCGGCTCCGGTATCGGCAAGACTATGGCCGAGGCGTTCGCCGAGAGTGGCGCGCGCGTCTGGGTGGTGGATGTCAATGGCGACAGCCTGGACGGTTGCCCCTCCGAATGGCGGCGCGATCGCGTGGATGTCAGCGACCCCGACGGGATGTCCGACCTGTTTCGCCGGATCGGCGAAGCCTGGCAGGGCCTCGATGCACTCTGCGCCAACGCCGGGACGCCGGGGCCTACGGCGCTTCTGGAAGACCAGCCCGTCGACGGCTTCCGAGCCTGTCTGGCGGTGAATGTCGAGGGCGCGTTCCTGGCCTCAAAGGGCGCGCTGCCGATGATGAAGGCTGCCGGACGGGGCTCCATCGTCTTCACCAGTTCCACCGCCGGCCTGTACGGCTTTCCGCTGCGCGCCCCTTATGCCGCCGCAAAATGGGCGATCAACGGGCTGATGAAGACCGTCGCCATGGAGGCGGGGCCTTACGGCGTTCGCGCCAACGTGGTTGCACCTGGCTGCGTGGAAGGCCCGCGCATCGACGGCGTGATTGCTCGCGAGGCGGCCGCGAAGGGCATGAGCCCGGAGGCGGTGCGCTCCGCCTATGAAGGGGGCACGTCGATGAGGACCTTCGTCACGGCGCGCGACATCGCTAATATGGCGGTCTTCCTTTCGTCCCCCGCGGCGGCCCGCGTGTCCGGGCAGATCATCGCCGTCGACGGTCATACGGAGAACCCCGACCCGAAGGCAGGTTAGCGAAGTTGGCCGGCGGGCATCTCCGAATCCTGTCGCGAGAGCCCGCCTTGGACTAGGCGATCATCAGACGATGAAGTCGCTCACATCGAGATTGTGCTTTCCGATGAGCACGATCTCGAACTCGGGCGTGGCGTCGTTGTCGACGTTGCCCGCTACGACAGTATTCCCTGCGGAGTTGTAGTAGTAGCGAAGCTCCCCAGGGCTGTTGGATATGAATTTCTTCCCCCCGATGAAGTCGAAAGCCTGATTGCCGGCGCGGGTGGCATCCGCATCGATCTGCGAAAAATCGATGCGGTCGTCATAGCCATAGCTATCATTGACCTGAAAGTCCTTGATGATGTCGCGACCGGTGGAACTCGTCATTTCCGAGATGGCGGCGAAACGGAAGATGTCGTTCCCCGACCCGCCTGACATGTAGTCGCTTCCCTGGCCGCCCCAGATCTGGTCGTTGCCGGCACCGCCGAAGATGTCGTCGTCGCCGATACCGCCGAGAAGCTTGTCGTTGCCGCCATTGCCGTGAATCAGGTCGTCGCCTCGACCACCAAACAGCACATCGCCGCTGCCGGTTCCGCTGATGGAAAGGGCTTTCGCGGAAGTGTCGAATACGAAGTCGCTGGAAATGAACTTGCCCTTGGTGACGTTGGCGATCTCGATATAGTGGTTGTACCCGCCGTAGTACGCGTTGAGCAGCGAGCCTCCGTCAGCGGTGTTGCCGAGCAGCGCTTTGACCTGGCTGAAGTCGGAAACGCCCCACGCGCGCAGATCGATCTTGTCGGAATCCAGCGTAAAGTCGGCGATGTAGTCGTCGCTGAGAGCGCTCGAACGGGCGCTCATGCGGAACCAATCGGCGCCCGCTCCTCCGTAGAGCGTGTTGATGCCGGTCCCTCCGATCAGGTCGTCGTTGCCGGCGCCGCCATAGAGGATGTCATTGCCGGCCCCACCGTCGATCCAGTCGTTGCCGCCATAGCCGTAGACCTTGTCATTGCCGCCATAGGCGTAGATCTCGTCGGCAGAAGTGGTGCCGCCGAGCGTGTTGTTGGAGTTGGTACCCTTGATCAATGCCATGGACGCGATTCCTCAGTTGATGCTCCCCTTGCATAGGTCTGGCCCGGTGAACCGATGATGAATGGTAGGTTCATCAAGCGTGCACTGGCGTAGCCTCGCCGCCGCGGCTCGAGCCATTGCGAATATCGGAATCCGTTGGAACCTCCTCCATCCGCTCGGGTTGGAACTCCGCTGCCGGGCGCGTGAAAGCAGCGCGCGCAGGGCGGCGGTCATGCCAAGGCAGTGATGCCTCGGTCCCCGCCAGTACCGACGCGGCGTGAATCCTCCGAGCAGCAATATCAAAGGAGAAACCCAATGCCTGAGCAACGCAAAGGCCAGGGCCGACAGGGCAGCCGTCAGCAGGGCGGCGTGCATGAAAAAGGACAGCAGGGCAAAGGCCAGCAGAGCCAAAGCGAGCAGGATCAGTCCCTGAAGGAACGCGAGTATCGCGATAGCCAGGGCAACATACACCACCATACCCGCACCTATATGGAAGTGCACGGCGGGGAGAGCCGTGGTGGCGACAAGGGCGGCGGCAAGCAGCAGCGCTGACATTGCGAGACCTGAGGCAGCCTGGCACCTTTCTGCCGGGCTGCTCCCAACCCGCGTAATCACTCCCGCCAATGCGACTCGGGCAAGACCCTATCCTAGTAAGTCGTTCCGTACGAGTTCACGCGGCTTGGCGCCGGGCGAGCCCGGCCCGGGCTTGCGAAGGGTGCGAGTTGCGCAGGTGAAGCACGCACCTCGTGCGTAGCATCGACGCGAAATTGTGGATCTCACCGTTCATCTCGAGAGCTTCGTCATGCAGCTTGGAGATGAATTTGGGCGTGCTCATTCCTTGGCTCCCGGCAATCTCGTCCAGCAGTTCCCAGAATGCAGCCTCGAGTTGGATGCTGGTCGAGTGCCCGGCAATGCGAAATGGACCGGTTGATGGAGCGGTAGCCTTCCGCGTCGTGGCCTGCGAAGACCTTGCACACGGGATCTCCTCCTGTTCTTTCTTCTGATTATTGGCCTCAAAGAGTGAGGCATCGGCTTAGTGTCTGCCTGTTGACGAAGCTGTGCAACGGAACTTTCCGCCAAAGCTCCTGTTGCCGCCGGCGTGGTAACCGGCTGCCACCAAACCCCCGGGCAAGCGGGCATAATCCTGGCCGTAAGATGAGAAGCGGAGCAGCAATTGGCGAAGGCTATTCATTCCATGGTGCGCGTGCTCGATGAGGCGCGCTCGATCGATTTCTACAGGGCCGCGTTCGGACTGGAGATTGCTGAGCGGCTGGATTTCGACACGTTCACATTGATCTACCTCAGCAATCCGGAAAGCGAATTCGAGGTCGAACTGACCGTCAACAAGGGGCGTACTGAGCCCTATTCGCTCGGCGACGGCTATGGCCATCTGGCGGTATCGGTCGACGATCTCGAGGCCGAGCACAACCGCATGAGCGAACGCGGCCTTTCGCCGAAGAATATCGTCGACTTCGCCCCCGGCGGCACGCCGATTGCCCGCTTCTTCTTCATCGAGGATCCGGACGGCTACAAGATCGAGGTCTTGCAGCGGGGAGGGCGCTACAAATAGCGGCGCAAGCCGCGAGTGCAGGGGAGGGGCCGTCCACTTCGTCCTGGGAACAGGGCACGCAAGGGAGGTACGGATGGTCACGATCTATACAGGCAAGCCGGGCCTTTCCCGGCGCGAACTCCTGAAACGCGGCTCGGCGGCCGGCGCGCTATTCGTCATCAGCGGTTCGGCGGTGCTGCTCAGTGCCACCGAATCCTGGGCCCTGGAAACGAGCGCGCTGAAGCCCGAGACTATGGCGACGCTGATCCAGATGGCGCGCGACATCTACCCGCACGATCAGGTGCCGGACAGATACTACGCCATCGCGGTTAAGTCGCACGACGAGCAGGCCGGCAAGGACCCGGCCCACAAGGAACTCATCGAGAATGGAATCGCCGATCTGGACCGCAGATCCGGCGTCGGCGGCTACACCGGGCTCGGCTGGGAAGAAGATCGCGTTGCCGTCCTCAGGCAGATCGAGACGACGCCCTTCTTCCAGACGGTGCGGGGCGGGCTCGTGGTGAGCCTCTACAATCAGAAGGAGGTCTGGCCGATCTTCGGCTACGAGGGCGAGTCCTATTCCAAGGGGGGATACATCAAGCGAGGCTTCGACGACATCGAATGGCTCTGACCGGGCCTTCGATCCACGCAATCGCAGCCAAGAATTCCCTGGGAGGAAGACATGCCTGCACCCTATGATCTCAATGACGAGAACGTGGTGGTCATCATCGGCTCCGGCGCCGGAGGCGGCACGCTAGGCAACGAACTCGCCCAGAAGGGCGTCGACGTCCTCATCCTCGAGGCCGGCCCGCGTCTCGACTACACGGATTTCGTCAACGACGAGTGGGACTCGTTCGCTCAACTCGCCTGGCGCGACAAGCGCGCCACGGGCGGCGGCTGGCGTGTTTCCAAGGACTTCCCCAACCTGCCGGCCTGGATCGTCAAGGCGGTCGGCGGCACCACGACGCATTGGGCCGGTGCCTCGCTGCGCTTCCAGGATCATGAATTCAAGACCCTGACCAACTACGGCAAGATCGAGGGCGCAAACCTTCTCGACTGGCCGATCACGCTCGCAGACCTCGAGCCCTATTACGACAGGGCCGAGGACAAGTTGGGGGTCACCCGCACCCACGGCATCGAGGGACTGCCCGACGACAACAACTTCAAGGTGATGAAGGCCGGCGCCGACGAACTCGGCTACAAGGAGTGCCACACCGGGCGCATGGCGATCAATTCGGCCGAGCGCGACGGCCGCATGGCGTGCCAGCAGACCGGCTTCTGCTTCCAGGGCTGCAAATGGGGCGCCAAGTGGTCGACCCTCTACACGGAAATCCCGAAAGGCGAGGCGACCGGCAAGCTGGAAGTTCGCCCGGATTCCATGGTGCTCAAGATCGAGCATGACGACAGCGGCAAGGTCACCAACGTCGTCTACGCGGACAAGGACGGCAAGCTGCAGAGCCAGAAGGCGCGCGTGGTCTGCGTCGCCTGCAATTCGATCGAGAGCCCGCGGCTGCTTTTGAACTCGGCATCGAACACGTTCCGGGACGGGCTGGCTAATTCATCGGGCCAGGTCGGCAAGAACTACATGCGCCACACGACCGGCTCGGTCTACGCCGTATTCGACAAGAAGGTGCATATGTACCGGGGCACGACGATGGCCGGGATCATCCGCGACGAGGCGAGAAACGACCCGTCGCGCGGCTTCGTTGGAGGCTACGAACTTGAGACGCTGTCGCTCGGCCTGCCCTTTATGGCGGCCTTCCTCAATCCGGGCGACTGGGGGCGGTCTTTCACCACCGCGCTCGACCATTACGACTCGATGGCCGGCATGTGGATCGTCGGCGAGGACATGCCGCAGGAGCAGAATGCGGTGAAGCTGCATGCCGAACTCAAGGACGAGCACGGCATGCCGATCCCGGATGTGTGGTTCACCGACCATCCGAACGACGTCGCCATGCGCAACCATGCCTACCAGCAAGGGATCGCGCTCTACCATGCGGTCGGGGCCACCCGCACGATGCCGACGCCGCCCTATCCGTCCACGCACAACCTCGGCACCAACCGCATGAGCGAGAATCCGAGGGACGGCGTCGTCAACAGGCACGGCCAGACGCACGACATCAAGAATCTGTTCGTGTCGGACGGCAGCCAGTTCACGACCGGAGGAGCGGAGAATCCCACCCTCACCATCGTGACGCTCGCCCTCCGCCAGGCCGACTACATCGCGCAGGAAATGGGCGCCCGGAACATCTGAGCGCCGGGCCATGCAAGGCACAGTGCGAACTCTGATCGCCTCAATTGTCGCTGTCGGCACCTCGCCTGTGTCGGCGGCACAAGCGCAAGACGTTCGGCAAGGGCGCGAGCTTGCGCGCGAGGTCTGCGCGTCCTGTCACGAGATCCGTCCGGGCCAGTCGCGATCCCCGATCGCAACCGCGCCCAGCTTTCAAAGGATAGCAGAGACACCCGGTATGACAGCGGCAGCGCTCAACGTCTGGCTTACGGTGCATGAGCATCCCACCATGCCGATGATAAAGCTGTCCCGCGATGAGGTCCGGAACGTCTCGGCTTATATCCTGAGCTTGAACCGGTAGCGCGCCCTTGATCGCCCCGGGCCGCTGATGGTGAATTTGTCGGCTCTCTCTGCAGTCCACCGCGCCTAAGCTCGGGGCCTTCCCTTCGTCTCCAATTCATTGCTACTCTGCGAGGCAATCTATCGTTGAGGAGGGAAGCATGACCGCAACCCATGTCTCAGCCATGAAGCGCGGGTTCCGTTCGAGCCTTCTTGCCTTGGCTCTTGTGGCGCCGTGTCTCGCTCAGGCCCAGACCGCAGCGCCCGCGCCCGAGGCGCCGACCGGGCGCATTGCGAAACATTCCACGACGGCCAATCAGGACATGGTCGCGGCGGCCAACCCGTTGGCCGCGGAGGCGGGCCGACAGATCTTGGCTGCCGGCGGCAGTGCGGTGGACGCGGCGGTGGCCGTCCAACTGGTGCTGAACCTGGTGGAGCCGCAAAGCTCCGGCATCGGCGGCGGCGCTTTCCTGCTCTATTGGGACGGCACAAAACTCACCAGCCTCGACGGCCGCGAGACCGCGCCGGCGGCCGCAACGCCGGACCGCTTCATGGGTCCCGACGGCAAGCCCATGGCATTCTACGATGCGGTGGTGGGCGGTCGCTCCGTCGGCGTTCCGGGCACGCCGCGCCTACTGGAAACGGCGCGCAAGCGCTGGGGCAAGCTGCCTTGGGCCGATGTGATCGCGCCTGCACTGAAGCTGGCGGAAGACGGCTTCACCATCTCGCCCCGGCTGAACGGGCTGCTCGGCCAGGAAAAATTCCTGCAATCGGATGCGCTGGCGCGCGCCTATTTCTACCAGGAGGACGGCACTCCGAAGCCGGTCGGCACGGTCCTCAAGAATCCCGCCTTCGCAAAAACACTGCGCGAGATCGCGGACAAGGGAGCCGATGCCTTCTACAGCGGCAGCATCGCCGCCGACATCGTGGCGACCGTGGGACGCCATCCCACCAATCCCGGCGACATGACGCTGGACGACCTGAAACGCTATAAGGTCGAGGAGCGCGAGCCGGTCTGCGGGATGTACCGGGTCTACCGGGTCTGCGGCATGGCCCCGCCGAGTTCGGGCGGCATCGCGATCCTGCAGATGCTCGGCATCGTTGAAGGGCAGGACCTCGGCGCAATGAAGCCGGGACCGGAGGCAGTGCACTGGCTGGCCGAGGCAGGCCGGCTCGCCTTCGCCGACCGCGCGCTCTTCCTGGGCGATCCGGCCTTCGTCGACGTGCCCGTGCGCGGGCTGACGGACCCCGGCTATCTGAAGAGCCGGGCCGCTCTTCTGGGGGCCGGCCGATCGATCGGCAAGGCTAAAGCCGGCGAGCCGCCTTTCCAGAAGACGGAGTTTTTCTTCGCGCCTTCCGAGGGCATCGAATTCGGTACAAGCCATATCTCCATTGTCGACCGCGAGGGCCATGCGGTGTCGATGACCACCACCATCGAGGACGGTTTCGGGGCGCGGTTGATGACGCGCAGCGGCTTCCTGCTCAACAACGAACTCACCGATTTCAGCTTCGCGCCGACCGAGGAGGGCCGGCCGGTCGCCAACCGCGTCGAGGGCGGCAAGCGGCCGCGCTCGTCGATGGCGCCGACGATCGTCTTCGATGCCGCGGGCAAGCTCTATGCCGTGGTCGGCTCGCCCGGCGGCAGCCAGATCATCCCCTATGTCGCCAAGACCCTCGTCGCCCTCCTCGACTGGAAGCTCGACCCACAGGTCGCTGTCGACCTTCCCAATTTCGGCAGCCGCAACGGACCGACCGAACTGGAGGCCGGCACCGAGGCGGAAGGCTGGAAGTTGGAGATCGAGGCCAAGGGCCATGAGGTGAAACTCATCGATATGAATTCCGGCATCCAGGCGGTCGTGGTCGGCGCCGACGGGCTGACCGGCGGCGCCGACAGCCGGCGCGAAGGGGTGGCAATCGGCAACTGACGGCAGTCAGCGGAACGCGGGGAGGGTAGGCCCGCGGAATTTTTCGGGAGCCTTGTCGCATTCCGCCGGGCCGCTCCGTCTTTACGGCAGCACCCCGCTCGAAGCGGCGCATCGCCACTGCCTGGAGCCCTGTCATGCCGCATGCACCAACTGTGACGGAAAGTCCCCATCGCTGGGTGATCGTAGCCGCAGGCGGCCTCCTCGGCTGTGTCGCGATAGGCGCGATGTTCTCGCTGCCTGTTTTCCTCCTGCCGATGTCCCGCGATACCGGTTGGTCGGTCACCGGCATCTCGACGGCCATGACGATCGGCTTCCTTGCCCTCGCCCTGGCGAGCATGGTCTGGGGCACCCTCTCGGATCGCTGGGGGCCACGTTTTGTCGTGCTGACCGGATCGGTGCTCCTTGTCGTCAGCCTCGCCCTCGCGAGCCGGGCAACGTCTCTCATCGAGTTCCAACTCGTATTCGGCGTGGTGGTCGGCGCCGCGACTGCAGCCATTTTCGCGCCCATGATGGCGTGTGTGACCGGCTGGTTCGAGACGCAGCGCAGCCTTGCCGTGTCGCTGGTCTCCGCCGGGATGGGAATGGCACCGATGACCATGTCGCCGCTCGCGGCATGGCTCGTCACAGTCTACGACTGGAGAACGTCTCTCCTGATCATCGCAGCGATCGCGGCGGTCCTGATGATCCCCGCCTCGCTGCTGGTGCGTCGCCCCCCAGTTCTCGAGGCGGCGAATGCTGCAGGCGCGCCGGCGGATGCGGAGGGGCAACCCGACATGACCCTGGGTGAGGCGATGAAGTCGCCGCAGTTCATCGTCCTGCTGCTGACGAACTTCTTCTGCTGCGCCACCCATTCGGGCCCGATCTTCCACACCGTGAGCTACGCCCTCACCTGCGGGATCCCAATGATCGCGGCGGTCTCGATCTACAGCGTCGAAGGGCTGGCGGGTATGGGCGGCCGCATCGCCTTCGGCCTGCTCGGAGACCGCTTCGGCGCGAAGCGCATTCTGGTCATGGGGCTGCTGCTGCAGGCGTTCGGGGTGTTAGGCTATGTCTTCGTGAGCCAACTCAGCGGCTTCTACGCTGTCGCCGCGCTGGTCGGCTTCATCTATGCCGGCGTTATGCCGCTCTATGCGGTGATCGCGCGCGAGAACTTTCCGCTGCGCATGATGGGCACCGTGATCGGCGGCATCGCGATGGCCGGCAGCCTCGGCATGGCGACCGGGCCGCTGGCCGGCGGCTTCATCTATGACAGCATGGGTACCTATAGTTGGCTGTACATTGGCGCCTGGGGCATCGGGCTAGGCGCTTTCCTGATCGCCCTTACCTTCAGGCCGTTTCCCAAGGCCCAACCGGCAATGGCGGCGGCCTAGCCGCCATCCGGCTTGCCGAGGCGCATGGAGCAGCCAACTCCGACGCCGGCCTCAGCGGGGTTGTTCAGGCCCTGATTGCCGGCCGGAAGGCCACTCCGCTTCCGCCGGTGCGTGTTGCAGCCAGCATCGCATCGATCGCCTCAGCCGGAACGGGCCTGCCGAACAGATATCCTTGCAGGCTTGAACACCCAGTCAACTGAAGAAGTTGGGCTTGCTCGTCCGTCTCGACTCCCTCGGCTGTCAGATCGAGCGTCAGGCTCTGGGCAAGCAGGGCGATCGCCTGGAGGATGTTCGTGGAGGCTTCGTCCCGGAGCATGCCATTCACCAGGGACCTGTCGATCTTCAGCCGATCGAACCTGTACTGGCGCAGATACCCGATGCTGGAATAACCGCTGCCGAAATCGTCCAGGGCGATCCTGATCCCCTCGGCGCGCAAGGCTTCGATCACGGGCAGCGCGCGCTCGCGATGCTCGATCAGATAGCCTTCCGTCATCTCCAATTCTAGGCGGGCGGCGGGAAAGGCCGTTCTGTTCAGGACCTGCAGGATATCCCCTACCAGGGTCGGGCTGCGGAACTGAACGGGGGAGAGATTGACCGAAAGCGTGAGGCCGGGCCAAGCGGCTGCATCACGACAGGCCTTCTCGAGGACATAGAGCCCCAACTTATTGATGATGCCGGATTCTTCGGCAATCGAAATGAATTCGTCGGGCCTGACAGCCTCGCCCGACGAGGCTGTCCATCGCGCCAGCGCTTCCACGCCGGTCATGCCGCGGGTCCGCGAATCGACGATCGGCTGATAGTGAACCTCGATCAGGCAATCGGACAGCGCTTGATCGAGTTCCTTTGCGAGGTCCAGGCGCTTGGCGCGCGTGCCGTCGATCTCATCCCGGTACCGACAAAGTCTGTTTTTGCCCTGATGCTTGGCTTCGTACATCGCAACGTCGGCCCGCCGCATGAGTTCGGCCGCGTCTACGCTGGCTCCGGCAGTGCCCAGACCGAGGCTGATGCCGAGCATGGTCGCACGGCCGTCTATCTCGATCGGAATCTGGGTGATCTCCAGGGCGGCCTGCGCAAAGCCGTGCGCCCTCTCCACGCAGCCTTCGCCTGACATGAAGATCGCGAACTCGTCGCCACCGAGTCGGGCCAGGATGGTATTGCCGTCTTCGCACAGAGCCGAGAGCTTTGATGAAATGTCCTGGATCACCCGGTCTCCGACGTGGTGTCCGTGGGTGTCGTTGATGTCCTTGAAGCCGTCGAGATCGGCGACAAGGATCGCGATCTCCTCCGGCCGGGACTGCTGCCACATACGGGTGTTGATGCGTTCGAGCAGGGCCCGCCTGTTGAAGAGCCCGGTCAGTTCGTCGCGCTCTGCGAGATCCCGGTTTGCGGCGTTCGCGGACTCAAGGCTCTTGTGCGCCTGCGCGCGCGCGGCATCCACGATTAGGACGAATGAGACGACCGCCACGATCATGCCGCCGAGGCTTACCGAGTAGAGAATGCGGAACTGATCGGTCATGTAGGCTGGATGGCCCGCTCCTTCGCCTGACATGAAGAAGATCAGCGCCAGAGCGGCCAGTGCCGCGAGGAGCCAGCAGGCGCTGGCCCGTGGACTGCCGAGCAGCACGCTGACCACCGGCATCACCACGAACCAGAACGAGCCGGGCGAGTAGACGGTGTCGTAATAGGCGGCCTCCCAGATCAGGAAGCCATAGAGGCTGCCGAGGAACACGTCCCGCGCGACTGCAAGCCTGCCGGTGGTCTTGTAGACCCAGAATGATGTCAGCATCAGAAGGCCTGTGAAGGCCATCATGCCGGCGGCTTCCGGATAGCCGGTGAAGGTGAACTGCATCACGAAGAAAGGTATGAAGAGACCTGAGAGCCCTAGAAGGATGGCGTAACGCCCGTTCAGGTCGTGCTTCTCTCCGCCAGACTGTCCCGAAGGCCTTACCAATTCGGATAGGCGCCGATGAACGTTCGAAACGGCTGTGAACGGCTTCGGGAACGAATTGATGTTTGGCAACGAGAAGACAAACTTCTTCATCGCGCCATTTTCGCAAGGGAATCTTAAGATCGACTTTGCGCGCCGGGGCGATTTGGAGACGACTGCCAACTACATTGCGAGAAGCAGACGGCCAAGCGATCGAGCTTGCTCGCGTGGATATTTCTTAATCGCGCTAGCCGGCCGCCGTCGTCGGCGATGTTCACAATCGACGGCGGTCGGCCAGTCACTCCCATCACCGGCACGTGACCGCCTGCCGCCGCAAGGCTGGAATAAACTTGGTCAGGAACTCGTCTTTTCTGTGTGCGCATCCAACGCGCAAAGGAGAATGGTCATGAGCAATCGATCCGGTACTGACCACAGGGCGAGCGGCCTAACTCGCCGGCACGCTCTCGAGTGCATGATCTGGGCCGGAACCGGCATCATGTGGACCATGGCCGGCGGCGTTCCGAAGCCTCTGAACCTCCTCGGAGAGGCGCAGGCCGCCGAGCCGGGGCCGCAGGGCTTCAGCTTCCTCCAGATTTCCGACAGCCATGTCGGCTTCGACAAGGAAAAGAGCGTCACTGCCGTCGATACGCTGCAGGAAGCCATCGACCATGTGAAGGCGCTTGCGCGCAAGCCATCCTTCATGATCCACACCGGCGACATCACGCACCTTTCCACCGCGGCGCAGTTCGATACGGCCGAGAAGATCATCGGCAGCACGGGACTCGACGTGCACTATGTCCCCGGCGAGCATGACGTCGTCGACGAGGGCCAGGGGCAGGCCTATCTCGATCGCTACGGGAAGAGCACCAAGGGCGCAGGCTGGTATTCCTTCGACAAGGAGGGCGTGCACTTCATCGGCCTGGTCAATGTCGTGAACCTCAAGGCTGGCGGCCTCGGCTTTCTCGGCCCCGATCAGTTGGCCTGGCTCAAGCAGAACCTTTCCGGCCAATCCGCCTCGACCCCCATCGTCGTCTTCGCCCACATTCCGCTCTGGGCGATCTATCCCGAGTGGGGCTGGGGAACGGACGACAGCGCGCAGGCGCTGGCCATGCTAAAACCGTTCGGCTCGGTCACGGTGCTCAACGGCCACATCCACCAGATCATCCAGAAGGTGGAGGGCAACATGACCTTCCACACGGCCCGCTCGACGGCATTTCCGCAACCGGCTCCGGGGAGCGCGAAGGCGCCTGGCCCGGTCATCGTGCCGGCGGAGAAACTGCGTGGCATGCTCGGCCTCACCAGCGTCGACTACGTGGTCGGCAAGAGCGACCTGGCGCTTACCGACTCGACGCTGGCGTCCGCCTGAGGCGCGGCTTCGCTCTTGGTTCCATTGATCGGAGGAGCGGACGATGTCTCTCCCATCATGCCTGCCACGCCTGGTGCTGGCGTCCTGCACCGTCGTGATCCTAGCGTCATGGCCGAGCCTCATTCCCGCATCATCTGCCGAGCCGGCCGTGACGATCTCGAACTTCGCCTTCGTCCCTGACGAACTCAAGGTCGCCGCCGGTTCGGCCGTGACCTTCAAGAATGGCGACGACACGGTGCATAGTATTGTTGCCGACGACGGCAGCTTCCGTTCGCCGGCGTTGGATACGGACGGGGAGTTCTCCCACACGTTCTCGCAGCCGGGCACGTTCACCTATCACTGCGGCCTGCATCCGTTCATGCAGGGAAGGATCGTCGTCCAATGACCAATCTGATCCGAATGATCGGAGAATCGGACGAGGTGCTTGCGAGGGATGAGGTGTGGAATCCCCGCGTGAAGAATCGGCTTCTCAGTGCCCTTCCCGCGAAGGTCATGAACGATCTGTGGCCGGGACTGGAGCCTGTGGAACTGAGAAAGAAACAGATCCTCCACTACTCGGGGGGACAGGCCGAATACGTGCATTTCATCGAGGACGGGCTGGTATCGGTGTCCGCAAGGGCCTCAGCGGGCAAGTGGATCGAAGTCTGGCTCATTGGATCCGAGGGAATGACGGGGGTTCCGATTGTCCTCGGCGACAAGGACAAGCCCCCCTTTCGCCGCATCGTGCAGGTGGGCGGCAATGCCTACAGGATGATGCGCGCCGACTTCCAACAGGTCATGACCGGGCATGCCGTGCTTCGCAGGCTCCTGCTCAGGTATGCGGAATACGTCCTGCTTCAGGCCTGTCAGGCACATGTCTGCGATGCGCAGCATCCTTTGAAGCAGCGGCTTGGTCGCTGGCTGCTCCTCGCACGCGATGGGCTCGGGCGTGACGAACTCCCGCTGACCCATCAGATGCTCGCTCGTCTCCTGGGAGTGAGGCGTGCCAGCGTCTCGGAGTGCCTGCGCTTCCTGGAGAGCGAGGCGACTATACGCACCGGGCGCGGGGTGATCCACATCGCAGATCCCCGCCAACTCCAGTCCTGCTCTTGCGGTTGCTACGGCCTGATTCGAAGCGAATATCAGCGGTTGATTCCATGAGACGCGAGAGCGACGCCTGCCGCGGCTAAAGGCTAAGTTCGCCCGCTTCCCAGCTCTGGAATCTGATTGCCTGGACCCGCCGCACAAAGATTGTCTGTACGGAACCGTACGCCCGGGGCTGGTGGACTATTCCGAAGAACTCCTGCTTCCGGAAGTTACGGGACCGTAAACCGAGGAAGTCGGCCGAAGCGAGCGGATCACGGGAAAGCAATGCAGCAGACGGATTTCGTCGATTTGACGAGCATTGAACTATAGGTCTCGTTGGTTAGCCGAAGTGCCGTCGGTTGTAGACCGCCTTAGTCGAGTGTGGCGGGCCCGAGCTGTCATTGAGCCCGCCGCACCTTCTGAAATGAAGCCAGTCAGAGCTGAAGAGTTGTTCTTCCGTCGCGTTCTGGCCCGCACACATGGCTCGGTCAGAGGGCGCGGCGCGGAACATGGCAACCAAAAATCTTGTTCGGCGCTGAGAGCGCAGAGGATCTCATGCTGCGTGACAACGGGTATGACGCGCGGTCTCAGCCATCTCGCTGAGCAGCCTCCCGGCATAAGTTCCAAGAACAGGAGACGACAAATGCATAAGCTCTTCTTTGCAGGTGCGTTCTCGGTGATTCTCGCCACGGCGGCGCTTGCCCAAACCGACCAGAACCTCAACGCCCTTCCCGGCCAGCCAAGCGGCGCCGACCAGCAGGCGACAGGGCAGGGAGGACAGATGCCGGCACAGCGAGGCGGCAACTACCGGGCCCAGGGACAGCAAGGAGGATCCCACCAGATGAAGAAGCGTCACGCTGGTACCAGCCATGTACAAGCACAAAAGGGAACGTACCGCATGCAAGGCAACCAGCATCACCGCAAAAGCAGCAAACATCATCGGAGTCAGCACAACGCGGCGCCATCCCAAACCAGGACCCAGACCCACACCCAGACCCGGCCCCAGTACTAGAATCTCAGCCGCCCAAGGCGGCTGGTCGGGATGAAGCACGAGGACCGGCAGCACCAGGTCCGGCGCCAGAAAATCCGATAGCTGGAATACCGACCAAAACCGCAGCGGGAGCTAAGGATACGAATATGAGCGAAGCATCCGGTGTTCCGGGTGTTTCGCTCTTTCGTGAGATCGGCCACCAGAATGCGTATGAAAGCTGACCGCGAGTCTCGCGATGTAAGCGCGGGAATCGGGCGGCACCAAATTCGGGCTGACGTAGACGAAGAGCGGTATTCGCCTAAGGCACCTCACGCGGTTTCGTATATCGCTCCTGGCACACGCGCGATGCCACCCACACTACGGTTTCCGTAGGCTGTGCCTGGCGTCCGAACTACCTCTTCCTCACCCCCGTTGATTCCTGCGACACGATTCGAATGCCCGGCGAGACAATGAATCTGACGCAGCGGCACCTTCTCCTAACGGTTAACAAAAGCTTTCGGAGGCAGGAAGACTCGTTGCTTTTGCGCCACAGTGCCCTCCGATCGCGCGCTTTTCGCCCGGTTTCGGTCATGATCCATGTTGAACGCCGAGGGTCGATGCGTCATGTCCCTCCTCGAAAGGGGGCGAGGAATCGCGGCTTTTCACCAGAGCGGGGATGGGACCCTAAACGCTTCCCCTAAGCGGGAAGACCCAACTCCGAGTTTATGAAATATTGACTGGAGGTCAGTAAATGAACATCAAGAGCCTTCTTCTTGGCTCCGCTGCGGCCCTCGTCGCAGTCTCCGGTGCGAAGGCGGCCGATGCGGTCGTCGTCGCTGAGCCGGAGCCCATGGAATATGTGCGCGTTTGCGACGTGTACGGCGCCGGATTCTTCTACATCCCGGGCACCGAGACCTGCCTGAAGATCGGCGGCTACGTCCGTGTCGACATTCGTGGCGGCGACCTCTTCGCGTTCACCAGCAATGCCGGTGAAGAGACCTACAACAACCGCGCCCGCTTCCAGCTGCGCGCCGACGCCCGCTCGGAGACCGAGCTCGGCACCCTGCGCTCGTATGCTGCCGTGAACTTCAACTACCAGGGCACCGAGGTCGACGGCTTCTACGACAACAACGACCGGTTCGGTATCGATCACGCCTACATCGAGCTCGGCGGCTTCCGCATCGGCAAGACCGACTCGCTGTTCTCGACCTTCACCGACTATGCCGGCGGCGTGATGAACGACGATCTGGTTGCCTTCGGTCCGTACGCCACTCTGCAGATGGCCTACACCTATACCGGCCCGAATGGCTTCTCGGCGGCGATCGCTCTCGAGCAGGGCGACGAGGACGAGGGTGAAGGCGCCAGCGGCATCACCGAAGACTACGCACCGTATGTCGTGGGCGGCGTGTCGCTGACCCAGGGCTGGGGTAAGGTCGGCGTCGTCGCCGGTTACGACACCTGGGAAGAAGAAGTTGCGGTCAAGGGCCGCGTTGACGTGAACATCACCGAGACCGCTTCGGTCTTCGTGATGGCTGCCTGGGACTCCGGCGGCAACGAGTTCAACGGCATCAACGACCAGGGCACCAACTTCTACGCTCCTTGGGGCGGCGACTGGGCTGTCTGGGGCGGTACCGCGATCCAGCTGAACGAGAAGGCGACCTTCAACGCCCAACTCGGCTATGATGACTTCGAGAACTTCTCGGCTGTCGCGAACGTTGCCTACGAGCTGGTCCCCGGCTTCGTGGTCACCCCGGAAGTCGCCTACGTCGACAACTTCGACGAGGACAACTCCGACGCCTGGGGCGTGAACGTCCGCTTCCAGCGCAACTTCTAATCGGTCTCAACCGATTGACAGAGAACCCGGCGAGCGATCGCCGGGTTTTTTGTTGTTCGTCGCGATTTCTGGGGTGCCCGCTTACGAAGATGCAGAGTTGGCATCTGCGCGCGCAAGAAACTGCGCGATGAGGTCGGGCAGGTCTCCAGTCTCCAGTATCGGCGGATGACCCTGGCCGGGAACGGCAATCACTTCCAGGCGAGGATGCCGTCGGGACATTTCCTCGACCGTTTCCGCCAAAAGGAGCAGCGAGTTCTGGCCCCGAATGACCATGAGCGGCACGGCCGAGAGCCGCTCGAACTGCTCCCACAATTCAGGCACAGGCTGGTCGGGTTCAGAGGCCGCGAAGGTTCCGACCAGTGCGGGATCGAAATCGGCAAGCAGTCGGCCATTCTCTTCACGGTACATCGCCGCGATCATGCGGTCCCAGTCGGCGGAGGAGAGCGCCGGAAACGCAGCCGCGTGGATTGCTTGATGGATCGCGACGGCGTCCGCGAAGTCTGATGGGGTGCGCGGGCTTTCGAGGTAAGACCGGATATGTGCCAGCCCCTGCGTTCCCAACACCGGGCCGATGTCGTTGAGCACAATGGCGCTGAAGAGTGTCGGCTGAGCTGTCGCCAGGACGTGGATGATCAGCCCGCCGCGCGACGTCCCGATGAAATCCGCCTTTGCGATACCAAGAGCCGAGAGGCCGGTTAGCACATCCTCGGCCTCGATGGCGATCGTGTAGTTCTTCGGGTCTGGATCGTAGTCCGAGGCGCCGCGGCCTCTATAGTCGAACGCGATTACGCTGCGGGGGACAGTCGGATGGCGGGAGAGGAACAGCGCCAGCTCGTGGAAATCCCGGGCATTGCGAGTAAGGCCGGGAAGGCAGACCACCGGCAGACGCCGGTCGTCTTGGCTCCCGTAGATCCGGGCGTGGAGCCTAAGACCGTCCCGCGACTCGTAGAAGAAGTCATCGAAGCCTTTGTCGTCGGCCATGCGGTCGCTCCTGCCAATGAGACAGTACGACAGCTATAGGGCAGGGACTCCTCGCGTCAAACCGGCAGCCATTGGATCCATCGCGCTGCGCTGTCCCGCCCAACAGGCGGCGACCCGCGGCCGCCTCATCTTCGTTCGCGATCGGCGGGGTAGGGGGTTCCGAGCAGGATTGCCATGCCGCCGGCAAGGAAGATGAGGATCACCGCCATGCCGAGGCGAGGCGAACCGGCAAGCGCGGTGACTGTGGCGACGAGGAAGGGCGCCAGGAAGCTGGTCGCGCGCCCGGCGAGCGCATAGAGCCCGAAATAACGGCCGGCCTCTTCGGCGGTTACGCTGCGGGCGAGATAGGAGCGCGACGACGCCTGGACCGGCCCGAAGGCAAGCCCGACGAAAAGCCCGTAGATGATGTAGGCTTTCTCCGCAGCTGTTCCGAACAGGCCGCCCGAGTCGGCGGTCGAGAGCGCTACGAGCCCGAGCAGCGTGAAGCCGGGACCGGTGGAGACGATCCCCGCAGTTGCAACGGTGAGGGTGACGAGGGAAGCCGCCACCACCCATTTCGATCCGAATGCCGTATCCAGCCTGCTTGCTACCAGGCAGCCGCCGATAGCGATCACGTTGAGCAGAATGCCATAGATGCCGAGTTCAGTGATCGACCATCCGAACATCCCCGCGGCAAACCCGCCGCCCAGCGCGAGCAGCGCATTGACGCCATCCTGGTAGATCATTCTCGCAACCAGGAAACGCACGATGCCAAGGCGCTGCCGCGCCTCGACCAAGGTCTCCTTCAGTTCGGCGAGCCCGGAGCGGATGGCCGGCGACAGTGCCATGCCCCTGGCACCGTCCGGCGTGAAGAGCAGCATCGGCAGGATGAAGACGAAGTACCAGATCGCAGACAGCGGGCCTGTGATGCGCGCGTCCTCGCCCTGCGCGGGATCTAGCCCGAAGAGGGGAAGCGCGCCGGTGATCGTCCTGCCGGTCTCGGGAGATGCGGCAAGCATCGTGACCACGAAGATCAGCATGATCATGCCGCCCAGGTAGCCGAGGCCCCAGGCGACGTTGGAGACCCGGCCGATCTCGTCTTGGGGAACAAGGCGCGGCATCATCGAATCGTTGAAGACGATCGAGAACTCGGCGGCGACGCTGGCGAGGCAGAAAAAGACCAGCATGCCGGCCACATTCGAACCCGGCGCTGCGAACCAGAGCATCGAGAGCGATACGATCTTGACCACGGCGAAGGCCATGATCCACGGCTTTTTGCGTCCTGTCTGGTCTGCGATCGAGCCGAGCACCGGCGACAGGATCGCGATGAAGAAACCGGAGATCGCAACCGCATAGCCCCACGCGGCCTGTCCCGCGGCAGGGTCGCTTGCCACGCGCGAGATGAAATACGGCCCAAAGATGAAGGTGGTCACGACCGTGAAGAACGGTTGTGCCGCCCAGTCGAACAGCATCCAGCCCCAGATTCCGCGCCGGGGCGCCGCCTCGACCGTCAACACCGCCATAGGCCCCCCGGAGCCTGTTCTCACACCATGGTGAGATCGTGCATCAACCCTGCCGCCACGGAAAGCCTGGAGAGGCTGATGTCCCCACCTTCCGTGAGCGCCTGCAGCCGCTCCCGAATAAGGGTCACGCGATCGCCACCGCTCTGCAGCCATTTGGTGACGGAATCGGCCGCTTTGCCCTGGGTCGCGAGTGCCGAGACCGCGATGGCGCGCGCCGAGGCGTTGATCGTGTCGATCGCGCGGCTGAGCGCAAGCCCGTCGTAGTAGTCCGTGGCCGGAATGGTGCGTGCAGCCTCCTCGATGCGCGCCACGCGGAAGGTGTCGTTGACTGCGAAGTAGACCTCCGCAGCTTCGCCCATTCCCGCATCCGCGGTGCGCGCGACCAGCGCGATGTCGGGTATGGCCTGCGCCGCCTCTGCATTGGCAAGACTTTCGGCGAGCGCCTCGGGCGTACCGGCAGCCATCAGGAATTGCCGCCGTTCGTCTAGCCGCGTCCGCGAATAGGCCGGCAGCAGTTCTGCGAGTTTCGGCTCCAGCGCCTTGCGCGCCGCCTGCAGGTCGCCGATGCGCTTGCCGATCGGCTCGACGGAGTGGTCGTTCTTGAGTAGCCAGCCGCAATTCAGATACAGCAGCCGGGACACGTCCTGGTAGAGATCGAGCTGAAGCTGGCCGTCTATTCTGTTGTCCAGTGCGTCGATCTCGGCGTAGATCGCCGGCAGCTCGAAGCCGTCGCGCGCAACCGCGAATCCCGCTGCGATATCCGCGGCAGTCCGCCCAGTGGCATCCTGGAGCCGGCTCGCGAAGGACGGGCCGCCACGATTGACGAGATCATTCACCAGCACCCGTGAAATGATCTCACGGCGAAGCCGATGGCTCTTTATGTCCTGGCCGAACTTCGTCGCCATCTTTTCCGGGAAGTAGGACAGCAGGTCGCGTTCGAAATAGGGATCGTCCGGAACCTCGCTCGCCAGCAGGTCGGAAAACAGCGAGATCTTGGCGTAGGCGAGCAGCACGCCCAACTCAGCCCGGGCCAGCGGCTCGCCGCGCACCTGCCGCTCAGCGAGGGCGCTTTCGGAAGGCAGCATTTCCACCTTGCGGTTCAGGATACCGCGCGCCTCCAGGCCGGCGATGAAGCGGGCCTGATGCGGCAGGTCGGCCAGTCCCCGCTTCCTCTGCAGCGATATGGCAAGCGTCTGCTGATAGTTGTTGCCCAGCACCAGCCTGGTCACCTCGGGCGTCATCTCGGCGAGCAGCTTGTCGCGGGCCGGGCGCGTGAGCGCGCCTTTGCGCATCGCGCTGGACAGCGCGATCTTGATGTTCACCTCGACGTCCGAACAGTTCACGCCGCCGGAATTGTCGATCGCGTCGGAGTTGCAGGCGCCGCCGAGCAGTCCATACTCGATGCGGCCGCGCTGGGTGACGCCCAGGTTGGCGCCCTCGCCGATGACCTTGGCGCGCACCTCCGGGGCGGAGATACGGATGGCATCGTTGGCGCGGTCGCTGACCTCCTGGTGAGTCTCGCTGCTCCCTTTCACATAGGTGCCGATGCCGCCGAACCAGAGCAGATCGACTGGGGCCTTCAAGATAGCGTGCATTATCTCGATCGGCGTGGCGGCCGTCTTCTCGAAGCCGATGGCCGCAGCCGCTGCACTGCTCAGCGTCACGGACTTCTGGCTGCGGGAGATGATCGCGCCGCCCGCCGAGAGCTTCGCCTTGTCGTAGTCCTGCCAGCTCGAGCGGGGCAGGTTGAACAGCCGTTGGCGCTCGGCGAAGGATGCGGCGGGGTCGGGGTCCGGGTCGATGACGATGTCGCGATGGTCGAAGGCAGCGACGAGTCGCGTCTGCTTGGACAGGAGCATGCCGTTGCCGAACACGTCGCCCGACATGTCGCCCACGCCGACGACCGTGAACGGCTCGTTCTGGATATCCCGGTTGCGCTCGCGAAAATGCCGTTTCACTGCTTCCCAGGCACCTCTGGCGGTGATGCCCATCTTCTTGTGGTCGTAGCCGGCCGAGCCGCCGCTGGCGAAAGCGTCGTCCAGCCAGAAACCGTGCTCCTGGCTGATCGCATTGGCCGTGTCCGAGAAAGTGGCGGTGCCTTTGTCGGCGGCCACCACGAAATAGGGATCGTCGCCGTCACGGCGAACGACCCCTTCCGGCGGCACGACGCCCTTATCGCCGATATTATCGGTGACCGAGAGCAGGCTGGTGATGAAGTTGATGTAAGCCTGCCGCCCCGCCTCGAAGATGGCTTCCCGGCTGCCGCCCACCGGCTGCCGTTTCGGATAGAAGCCGCCCTTCGCTCCGACCGGAACGATGACCGCGTTCTTCACCTGCTGCGCCTTGACCAGGCCGAGCACCTCGGTGCGGTAGTCCTGCGCCCGGTCGGACCAGCGCAGGCCGCCGCGGGCCACCGACCCGAAGCGCAGATGCACGCCTTCCACCTCCGGGCCATAGACGAAGATCTCACGCCACGGCCGCGGCTCCGGGAGGTTGTCGACCACCCTGGAATCCAGCTTGAGCGCAAACGATCGACCGGGGTCGGCGGGGGCGAAGTGATTGGTGCGCAGGGTTGCGTCGATCAGGTTCAGGAAGCGCCGGATGATGGTGTCGTCCTCGAGGCTGGGCACCTCGCGCAGCGCATCCCTGATCTTGGCGCCGAGATGCTTGGCGCTGACCGCGCCATTCTCCGCCTTGGGGTCGAACATCGCGGCGAAAAGCTGGTAGAGGCCATGCGCGATCTCGGGATAGCGGTTCAGCACATTGGCGATCACGTCCTGGCTTTGCGGAATCCCGGCCTGCTGAAGGTAGCGGCCGTAGGCTCTGAGCACCAGGATATCGCGCGACCACAGTCCCGCGGTCTGCGCCAGCGCGTTGTAGCCGTCATTGTCGCTCTCACCGCGCCAGATCGAGTACGACACCTCCTCCAGGCGCGCGGCGCCCTTGGCCAGGTCGATCGCCTTGCCGAAGGCATTCTCCAGTTCCATGTCGTGCACGAAGACGAGCGCGCCGTTGGACGGGATATCGAAGGTCCGCTCGCTGATCACGCGGAACCCCATGTTCTCCAGGATGGGTACGCGGCGGGACAGGGCCACCGGCTCGCCGTAGTGATAAATTTTCAACGAGGCCTGCTCGGCCCGCTGTCCGGTGTCCCTGTAATAATCGATCGAGAATGGGTCCTTGGCCGACAGGCTGGCGATCCGGGCAGCATCCGCCAGTGCCACCGCCGCGGTGAAGGAGCCCTGGTAGCTTTGCGGAAAGCGCGAGGCGAATGCGACGACGCGCTGATCGGCGCCTGAGTTCTTTGCGGCATCGCGCAAGCCGTCTTCCCAGGTCCGTACGATGTCGCGGATCGCAGCTTCGATCGTCTCCTGCTGGACCTTCGGCGTCTTGCCGCCGTCACGACCGATGATGAAGTGCACGCGCGTCAGCGCACCCTCGGGGAACGCGGGATAGTATGCCGAGACTCGCCCCTCGAAGGCGGACTTGAGATAGTTGCCGATGCGCTCGCGGACCTCGCTGTCGTAACGGTCCTTGGGCACGAATACGAGCACCGAGACGAAGCGGTCGAATTGGTCTACGCGCACTAGCGCCCGGATCCGCGGCCGCTCCACGAGTCCCAATATCGCATTGGCATGCTTGCGCAGCACGGACACGGGCACCTGGAAGAGCTCGTCGCGCGGGTAGGCTTCGAGGACGTTGGTGAGCGCCTTGCCGGAATGGTCGGCCGGATCGAACCCGGATTCCCGCAGGACGATCTTAGCCTTCGAGCGCAGATAGGGGATGTTCAGCACCGACTTCGTATAGGCGGTCGAGGTGAAGAGCCCGACGATCCTCAACTCGCCCGAAAGTTCTCCGTCGTCCGTGTAGGTCTTGATGCCGATGTAATCGAGATAGGCGCGGCGGTGCACGACGGACTTGGCGTTCGCCTTGGTGACGATCAGCGGATCGGGCCCATGCAGGAAGGCGCGAATTTCCGGCGTCGTCTGACCATCCTGATTGGCGGGCGTTCGCAGCACCCGGACGTTCGGATCTGCGAGGATGCCTAGCCCCGTCTTGTCCGAGCGCTCCAGGCTGCCTGTCTTTTCGCTGCCCGAGTAGACGAATTCACGCATCCCAAGGAAGGTGAAGTTGTTGTCGCGCAGCCATTCGAGGAAGGCGACCGCCTCGGTGACTGCCACCTTGTCGAGCGGCACGGGCGAGTAGCGGTATTCCGAAATCGCCCGATCGAGCCTCGCCAGCATCGGTTTCCAGTCGGAGACGACGCGCCGTACCTGTGCGAGAACGCTTTCGATCCGATCCTTCAGGTTCTGTGCCTCGTCGGCCGAAAGTTGCGGAACGTGCACATGGATGACGCTCAGCCGGGCGGCATCCTGCTCCCGCGCCGAGCCACCGTCGCCGATGATCTCCTCGACCCCCGACGGGCCATGCCGGACAGCGAGAATAGGATGAGTGACCAGTGTTGGCTCGTCCGCACTGGCGCCGATCTCGCCGAGGACTGAGTCGAAGAGGAAGGGCATGTTGTCGTTGACGACCGTGATCACCGTCATCGGCCGTCCATCCCGCACAACCTGCGGATCGCGGTCAACGGCGACGATGCTCTGTCCCTTGCGATGGCGCGTCACGGCGTTGCCGGCGAGTTCGGCGGCGCGCGACAAGGCCTCCGGCTGATAGGAGGCGAGATCCTCCTCAGGCGCCCGCGCCAGAAGGAAGTCGGCGAGGCTGACTGGCTTCGAATGAGCTCTGCGCGTCTCGGAAGTGGCCGTCTTGCCGTTCGTCCGAGCTTTTGCGCTGGATCTCGCTGAAGCCATGTAAACATCCTCTCCGAATGATGCACTTATCCTGCGACCGTATCAGATGGCCGGCGGAATTCGATGGTGATAACGCCCGCTGGTTACGTTCAGGTTCAACGGAATTGCCTGCCATCGGCCGGGCTCCAGCGCTGCGGTCGCCGTTCTTACAACGCGATGGCGCTGAGCCAGGCAGTTCAGCGGGCCGCGATGGCCGCGGCCGCACCCGCCATGGTGGTCGCGCTGAAACGGTTTGCGAATCGCATTGCCCTCGCGCTTTTCAGAAGCCGCCTTGCCTGTGCCGCGGCAGTCGCCCAGGAAACATCGATCAGGATCAGTACCACTGCCATCGTGCCGACCAGTTCCAGCCAGCCGATCGTGCTGACGCTCGCGAGGTCGATGATGGTTGGCAGCAGTGCCAGATAGAACATCATGATCTTGGGATTGCCGAGGGTGACGGCAAGCCCGGCGAAGAAGAGCTTCAGTGGCGCGTCCGCCTTCGGGATCGATGCGCCCTCGGTATGAACCGGCGCGGTCCACATCTTCCAGGCGAGATAGACCAGATAGGCGACGCCGAGCCATTTCACGATCAGGAAGGCAACGTGGAAGGTCTGGGCGATGAAAGCCAGGCCGAACACGGCGAGCGTCAGCCAGATCGCCTCGCCGATCCACATCGCCAGCAGGAACGGCAGCACGTCGCGCATGCCCTTGGCGATCACGCGCGCTACCAGCGCCGCGATGCTCGGCCCCGGCGAGCCGGCCGCCACGACCAGCGCGCCGGCGAAGATCAGAAGCGAGGACAGGTCCATGCGGGAGCCTCAGGAGGAACGAGCGATATTATATACGTGCCCGGTTCAACTATGTTCACGGGCCCGGGACGTTAGCTCGTTCCCGCGTCCTTCGCCACTACTGCAGCTCTATGCGTCCCTGGACGAGATCATCGGCGATGTCGAAGGTGCCGGTGAGGCGCATCTTGTAGACTTCGTAATTCTCCATCACCCGCTGCACGTAGCCGCGTGTTTCGGTGAAGGGGATGCGCTCGATCCAGTCGACCACCGTCTCGAGATCCTTGCCGCGCGGATCGCCATATCGCTTCATCCACTGGCGGGCCCGGCCCGGGCCGGCATTGTAGCCGGCGAAGGTGAGCACGTAGGAACCGTCGAAGTTGCCGAGTTGCTCGCCGAGGAAAGTCGCCCCCAGCGTGGCGTTGTAACCGGGGTCGGTAGTGAGCTTAAGCGCGGAGAAGGCGAGGCCAGCCTTCTCGGCCACGCTCTTGGCCGTGTTCGGCATCAACTGCAGCAAGCCGAGAGCTCCGGCTTTCGAAACAGCCTCGGTCTTGAATTCGCTCTCCTGCCTGGCGATGGCATAGGCCAGCGCCTTGCCCGATCCTGAGATGTTCGCGTCCGTGGGGATTGCACCAACCGGGTGAGAGAGCGCGCCGATCTCCATGCCTTTGTTCAAGGCGATCTTGCCGATCCGCAGCGCAAGATTGTGGTCGCCGCGTTCCTCCGCCATGGCGGCGAGCAGCGCAATCTCTCCGGGGCTGGTGAGATCGCGCGCGAGCCCGCGGTAGAGGATGTCGGCAAGATCCTGGCGTTCGGCCGCTTCGAGGCGTCTGATCGCCATGACGGGATCGCGTGCGGCGAAGTTCCGGCGGTCGGCCTGCGACGGTTCCGGATGGGCGACGTCGATGGCCGAACGGCCGATCTTTGCGGCGGCGAGCTGCCCGTAGAAGGCGGTTCCATAGGTCGCCGCCCGCTCGTAATACTCCTTGGCGCTGCCGGGTCCGCCGGCTTCGGCCGCGCGGCCGAGCCAGTAATAGGCCCGCGACATCGAGATCGGACCCTCGGCGACCTCTGCAATGCGGGCGAAGTGTTCGGCACCCTTCTTCGGATCGCTCAATCCGCGTAGGGCATACCAGCCCGCATGGAACTCGGCGTCCGCCGCATTCGATGGGGTCTCCGCCGCGTGCCCCGCCGCGATTCTGTACGCGGTCTTCACGTCGCGGAGATCGAGGAGTTCGCGCGACAGGACGCGCCGCTCGATCCACCAGGCATCGGGGTCGACTACTGCCGTACGGTCCTGCGGCGCCTTCGCCATGACGGCCGCGGCGTCCTCGTATTTCTCTCTCTTGCGCAGGTACTTGGCCTTGGCGAAGAACCATCCGGCCGAGCGCTGCGCCTCAGGGACGGCGTCGAGCAGCTTGCTCGCAGACTTGTCGCCCCTGATCACTGCGGCCCAGGCATCGACCAGCGCCTTGGCTCCGGCGGATCCGGCCACCCGCTGTGCCGAGTTGACACGCTCGGCATAGAGCATCCGCTCCATGCGGAAGCGGTGATCGGCGCTCGACAAGACTTCGCCGAACTCGCGCAGGATCTGCGATTCTTCGCGCGCTTCGAGCTTCTCCGTCCGCCAGAACGGCACCAGCACGTCTTGGGCCGCCTTTCGGTCGCCGAGCGCAAGATGGGCGCGCGTCAACAGGATGACGCCCTGCATCGTCTGCGGGGTATTGCCGGCGAACGCCTGAACCACCACCTCGGGGGCGGGGCGCTCGCGGTAGAGCGCCCGCTCGTTGTTCTTCCTCAACGTCTCGGCGCCCGGCCAATGCTGCAGCGTCTGCACCGCTTCGGCGATCTCCTTGCTGGAGAGATCGCCGCCGCCCTTGAGCACGATCGCCCAAGTGAGGGTGCGCCGGTCCAGCGACATGGGCATGGCGTCCCGAACGGCACGCGCCTCGACGACATCGCCCTTCTCCAGAAGGGCCAGCCCTGCCTTGAGCTCGGCGATGCTTGTCTGCGGCAGGCGGTCGCTTTTGCCTGTGGCTGTGCCGGAGTGCGGAATCCCGCTCACCATCGCATGCGACACCCGGCGTGTGTCCATGTCGATGCTGGCCGTAACGTCCCCGTCGACCTCTATTCTTGCAACGTCTGCAGCCGGAGCGAGCGCTATGAGCCCGGCGAGCAGCATTGAGCGGCGCGAATAACGCGAAATGCTCATTCGGCTTCCCCGTCCCTTGCGCAGTGCTCAAAAGAGCGCGCGAGGGTATGCTAGATGATCATGGTGAAGAGCCCGTAAACCGATCCGTTCGGTTTCTGCTTTTGGGCCACATTGCCCGCCAAGAATGTCAAGACTATGGTGAGTCGCTTGGCGTTCCGCTACAAGGCGCCGCAGTTCAAATCGATGCAGCAGAACCGCTGCGCAGGAGTTCGACTACATGCTGAGAGGCTCGTTGACCGCGCTGGTGACGCCGTTCGACAGGAACGGGGCGCTGGACGAGAAAGCCTTCCGCGATCTGGTCGAATGGCAGATTTCGGAAGGCAGCAGCGGCCTTGTCCCGGTCGGCACGACGGGTGAGTCGCCGACGCTCTCGCATCAAGAGCACCGGCAGGTGGTCCGGGCCTGCGTGGAGGCAGCGCGCGGCCGCGTGCCGGTCGTAGCCGGCGCCGGCTCGAACAATACCGAGGAGGCGGTCGGCCTCGTGCGTTTCGCCGAGGAAGTCGGCGCGGACGCCGTACTTGTCGTCACGCCCTACTACAACAAGCCGACGCAGCGCGGGCTCTATCTGCACTTCGCCACCGTCGCCAAGGCCACGAAGCTGCCGATCATCATCTACAACATACCGCCGCGCTCGGTGATCGACATGACCCCGGAGACGATGGGCCGGCTTGCCCATGACTTCTCCAACATCGTTGGCGTGAAGGATGCGACCGGCAAGATCGAGCGCGTTTCCGAACAGCGCATGACCTGCGGCAAGGAGTTCATCCAGCTCTCCGGCGAGGATGCTACGGCGCTCGGCTTCAATGCGCATGGCGGCGTCGGCTGCATCTCGGTGACGTCCAATGTGGCGCCGCGCCTCTGCGCCGAGTTCCAGAAGGCGACGCTGGCGAACGACAAGGAGGAGGCGCTGGAACTGCAGGACAGGCTCATGCCGCTGCACAAGGCGATCTTCATCGAGCCGGGCGTCGCCGGGGCGAAGTATGCGCTGTCGCGCCTCGACAAGGTTCAGAACGTCGTCCGCTTGCCGCTGACAGCGGTCGAAGAATCCACCGCCGAGAAGATTGACGCGGCCATGAGGCATGCCGGATTGATCTGAGCGCGAGACCGGTGCGTCCTTCGAGGCTCGCCCATTCGACTGGAGCGAGTTCTGCTGTATCGAAGAGGGCGAGCACCTCAGGATGAGGGAGGTCGGTGCCTCTCGCCGCTCGGAAAGTCATTGGCGTCGCCCCTCATTCTTACTCTCCCGATAAAGGGCGGGGAGGGGAGTTCGCCAGCGTTGCGGCCGACCTCGTTTCTTGCCTTTTGCGGGGAGAAGGTCCTAGCAGGGCAAGCGGCCTCCCTCATCCTGAGGTGCGAGCCCGCACCGCGTATGTGAGTGGAGCGAAGTTTGACGGGCGAGCCTCGAAGGACGCACCATATTGTAGGCACCGGAGAAGCCACGCTAGGCGCCAAATAGAGAAGCATGAACCAGGTCAAGAAAGCCGATCCCAACAACAAGACCGTCGCCGAAAACCGCAAGGCCCGGTTCTCCTACGAGATCCTGGACACGGTGGAGGCTGGCCTCGTGCTGACCGGCACCGAGGTGAAGTCGCTGCGCCAGGGCCAGGCCAACATCCAGGATGCATATGCCTCCAACGAGGGCGGCGAGATCTGGCTCATCAACTCCTATTTGCCGGAGTATCTTCAGGCCAACCGCTTCAACCATGAACCGCGTCGCCGCAGGAAACTGCTGCTCAACAAGCGCGAGATGGCGCGGCTGTCGCAGGCGGTCGAGCGGGAAGGCATGACCATGGTGCCGCTGAAGATCTACTTCAACGATAGGGGCCGGGCGAAACTGCTGCTCGGGGTCGCCCGCGGCAAGAAGCTGCACGACAAGCGCGAGACCGAGAAGCAGCGCGACTGGGCGCGCGAGAAGGGGCGCCTGCTCAAGGAACGGGGCTAGTTCTTTACAAGGAGATGCACCTCGGCTCGAGGTCCTCCCTAGGAAAGCCTTGGTTTTCTGCGGAAATGTGGGAGTGCACCGTTTCCGGAGGGGTCAATGACTTCGAAAGCCGGCGCAAGCGGCGCAACGGCGCGCTGCCCAATCTGTGGGGGCACTGAGTTCGGACCAGGCCCGCGAGGCCGCACCGCTCCGAACGGTGCAATGCCCCGCTGCACCGGCTGCCGGTCGCTGGAACGCCATCGCATCTCCCGCATCATGTTCGAGCGGCTGGGATCGGAGAGCTTCGCCGCCGCATCGGCGATCCAGTTCTCGCCGGACCCGACGGTCGATGCGGCCTGGTTCCGCTCCTTCGAACTTTCGGTCTATGGCGAGCCGGGCGGCATCGACATCCAGGCGATAGATCGGCCCGACGCGAGTTACGATTATGTCGGCTGCTCGCACGTGCTGGAGCATGTCGGCGACGACCGCGCGGCGCTCCTGGAACTGCTGCGGATCGCGGCGCCAGACGGGCTGGTTTATCTCTCCGTGCCCGATCCGATTCGCGAGCCGGTGACGCGCGACTGGGGTTTTGCCAAGCCTGAGAAATTCGGGCATTGGCGGGTGTATGGCCGCGACATAAGCCAGCGCTTCAGCCGCTACATCCCCGATCAGCCGGTCCTCGCCTATCTCGGCGAGGACCCGGTGACCGGTGAATGGGCCGATGCTTTCCTCCTGCCGAAATCGCCTGCCCGCCATCGCTGGATCGCGGAACGCCTGGGAGCATTGGTGAAGCCGATCGCCGAAGCCTGGACCTGATTGAAGCGTTCAGCCCGCAGCGACGGTCTTGGCATAGAGGTCGACCAGAAGCGGCCAGCCGCCTTCGGAATCGAGGGTGTTTCGCGCGGCCTCGGCGCGGTCGCCATAGTTTTCGAGCAGCCGATGCTCGAGATCGACGCGCGTGCGGCTTTCCTCGATTGGCGTGAACAGCACCTCGACCTCGGTCAGCAACTCTGGATCGAACCGCCAATCCGCAGTGATCCGCCACGCGAGCACAAGACGGCGCGGGCGGTTCCATTCCAGCACCTCGCCCCAGTCGCATTCCTTTCCGTCCTCGCCGACCTCATACCAGCGTCCGCCGGAGCGCGGTTCCATTCGGACGGCTTTCTGCGAGGTCGAGCCAATGGAATGCGAGGCGGGCCACCACTTGCCCATCTGGGCCGTGAACACGTCGAATGCTCGCTCCTGCGGGGCGGGCACCGTCACCGACCTTCGGACAGGTGCGGGTCTGATTGAGATCGTCATTTCTCCTCCTTCTCGATGCTGAACTCTGCCTGGAATGCGTCGAGCGCGGCCTCCCACGTCCGGTCGAGCCAGGTCCGGATGGCGGCGAGCCCCTGCGGGTCGATGCGATAGATGTTGCTGGCGCCCTTCGGCTCGGCGATCACCAGGCCTGCCTCCCGCAGAACCTTCAGATGATGTGAAACGGCCGGCTGCGATATCGGCAGTTCACCGGCGATACGGGCAACCGATCGCGGCCGCGCGCTCACCAGTTCGAACACCTTGCGCCGCGTCGGGTCCGAGAGCGCGGCAAATGCCTTATCATAAGCCATGGTTTATGATAAACACAGGTTTATGGATGAGTCAATGGCTCGTAATGCAATGGAGAGCGCCGGACTGATGCGGCCGCGCGGTCGCGCTGCCTTAGGCAACTGCTCCAGGGAGACGGAAGGGCGTTAGGCTAGCTGTCGAGGGTCTCGTCTCCCGTCTCCCGTCCGCCACTGGGGTGCATACGCATCTTGACGCTTCGTTCTACCTCGGATTTGCGGTTTCGAGTCCGAGGCTAAAGCCATGCGAGGAGATTTGCATACGATGCGCATCGGCATCGGCCTCGAGGAGGCATACCTCAAAGCCACTAGACGACCTACCCGGCCACCTTCACTGCTGCAGGATACGAGATGCTTCCCTGAACACGGCGAGGAACATCTCCTCGGTCAGCACGCCGGTATTGGTGTTGTAGCGCGAGCAGTGATAGCTCGACAGCAGTGAAAGGTCGGCGATCGGCGCGGAGGCGCCGTGCCTGAACGGATAGGCCGCGACCCGGCCGCCCAGCGCCCGCACGGTCGACTGATGCGCGATCGCGCCCAGCGTGACGATGACTTTCAGATTGGGGAAGCGCGACAGGGTGGGGCCGAGGAAAGCCCGACAGGTGGCGATCTCCTGCGTGGTCGGCTTGTTCTCCGGCGGCACGCATCGCACGGCGTTGGTGATCGCCGCGTCGATCAGCTCAAGCCCATCGTCCGGCCGTGCCTCGTAGTGGCCGCGCGCGAACCCGAATCGGACCAGGGTGGAATAGAGAAGGTTCCCCGCAAAGTCGCCCGTGAACGGCCGGCCGGTGCGGTTTGCCCCGCGAAGTCCCGGGGCCAGGCCGACGATCAGCAGGCGGACGGACTCTTCGCCAGTCGGCGGCAGGAACGTGGGAACGGGTGCGTTGAACCAGTCCGGCTCGCGCTCCCGCCATTCATGACGGAATGCGGAAAGGCGAGGGCAGAGGGGACAATCGTTGGAAGGTTCGCAAGGCGTCACGCCCGGAGCCTTGCCACAGCATGCGCACGGCGGGCAATGCACCGCAGCGCGTAAAAGCCCGCCATCCCCAACGAGAGTGAAGATCCCAGGCTTTCGGGGCCTCAGAATTCCTCTTCGCTGGCCACTACCGCCGGCTCCGGCCGCCTCACTGGACGCTCGGAGGGATCGCGGCCGACCTCGGCTTTCAGCGTCGTCAGGTCGATGAAATGGTCGGCCTGCCGGCGCAACTCGTCAGAGATCATCGGCGGCTGCGACGCCATGGTGGAGACCACGCTCACCTTACGGCCGCGCCTCTGCAGCGCATCCACGAGGGTCCGGAAGTCGCCATCGCCCGAGAAGATGACATAGTGGTCCACGCAATCGGCAAGCTGCAGGGCATCGACCGTCAGCTCGATGTCCATGTTGCCCTTGATCTTGCGCCGGCCGGTCGCATCGGTGAATTCCTTGGCGGGCTTGGTCACGACCTTGTAGCCGTTATAATCCAGCCAATCGATCAATGGGCGGATCGATGAATACTCCTGGTCCTCTACCAGAGCCGTGTAGTAGTAGGCGCGCAGAAGGTAGCCGCGTTTCTGGAAGGCTGCGAGGAGTTTACGGTAGTCTATATCGAAACCAAGAGATCGAGACGTGGCATACAGGTTAGCGCCATCGATGAAGAGGGCAACTTTCTCGCGTGGATCGAACATGCGGAATGTCCTTGCTCAAATAGACAGTGGTGCTGCAATCATGTCCCCGAAACGGCAACTGAAATGCTGGCCGTTTCGCTAATCGATACAGATATAGTCGAGTTGAGAATAATCCAAGTCCGGTCACGCAAATGTAATTGGAACAGGAAGCGTCCGTCCGCGTTGACTCTGCCGCTGCGGAACAAGCAGAGCGAAAAGCTTGTTTTCGAACCGCGTTCGGGTTATGGACCCCGCCAGTTTCCGTGACATTCAGGTATGAAAGGGGCAGTCAATGGCCCGCGTAACCGTTGAAGACTGCATCGACAAGGTCGAGAACCGCTTCGAGCTCGTGCTCCTGGCCGGTCATCGTGCCCGTCAGATATCGCAGGGCGCGCAGATCACCGTGCCGCGCGATAACGACAAGAATCCGGTCGTCGCGCTTCGCGAGATCGCCGACGAGACGCTGTCGCCCGGCGACCTCAAGGAGGACCTCATTCACTCCCTCCAGAAGCATGTCGAGGTGGACGAGCCCGAGAGCGAAGGGGGCGAGATCGCCGACCAGACCGTTGCTGCCGGCGAAGAGGTCGATCGCGAGGACGAGAGCAACATTGCTTTCGACCGCATGTCGGAAGAGGAACTGCTGGCCGGCATCGAAGGCCTGGTCGCGCCGGAAAAAAGCGAAGATTACTGAGCCTTGCACTATTAGGCGGGCCTTTTGTGGCTCGCCTTTCGTGGCTATCTGTCTTATGCGCCGTATTGCCTGATACGGCGCATAATTTTGGAGATAGCCCACACCCATGATGCGCCAATATGAGCTTGTGGAGCGCGTGCAGCGCTACAAGCCCGAGGTCAATGAGCCCCTGCTCAACAAGGCCTATGTCTACGCCATGCAGAAGCATGGCCATCAACGGCGCGCATCCGGCGATCCCTACTTCTCGCATCCGCTCGAAGTCGCGGCGATCCTGACCGATATGCACCTCGACGAGTCGACCGTGGCTGCCGCGCTGCTGCACGATACGATCGAGGACACGACCGCCACCCGGCAGGAGATCGATCAGCTTTTCGGTCCCGACATCGGCAAGCTCGTCGAGGGCCTCACCAAGCTGAAGAAGCTGGACCTTGTCTCCCGAAAGGCTGAGCAGGCGGAGAACCTGCGCAAGTTGCTTCTCGCCATCTCCGAGGACGTCCGCGTCCTTCTCGTAAAGCTCGCTGATCGCCTCCACAACATGCGCACCCTCGACCACGTGCCGGAGAGCAAGCGGCTGCGCATCGCCGAGGAGACGATGGACATCTACGCGCCGCTTGCGGGCCGAATGGGCATGCAGGGCATGCGCGAGGAACTGGAGGAACTTGCGTTCCGCCACATCAACCCCGAGGCGCACCGCATGGTGACGGCGCGATTGGCGGAAATCTTCGAGAAGAACCGCGGCGTCGTCGCCGAGATCGAAACCGCGCTCTCGGCCCTGTTCGAGAAGCACGCGATCAAGGCGAAGGTGAAGAGCCGCGAGAAGAAGCCCTGGTCGGTGTTCCGCAAGATGGAGTCCAAGGCGCTCTCGCTGGAGCAGCTTTCCGACCTCTTTGGCTTTCGCGTCATCACGCAGAGCGTGGAGGACTGCTACCGCGCGCTCGGCGCCATCCACAGCACATGGTCGATGGTTCCCGGCCGCTTCAAGGACTACATCTCGACACCCAAGCAGAACGACTACCGGTCGATCCACACCACTATCGTCGGACCGTCTCGCCAGCGTATCGAGTTGCAGATCCGTACCGATGAAATGAACACCATCGCCGAATACGGTGTGGCGGCCCATGCGCTTTACAAGGACGGCGTGAGAAAGGGCAACGGCGCGGCCGCGTCGATGTCGAAGGAGACGAACGCCTATGCCTGGCTCAGGCGCACGATCGAGCAGTTGGCCGAAGGCGATAATCCAGAGGACTTCCTGGAAAACACAAAGCTCGAGCTATTCCAGGATCAGGTCTTCTGCTTCACGCCGAAGGGCATGCTGATCGCGCTGCCGCGCGGCGCCACGCCGATTGACTTCGCCTACGCCGTGCATACGGAGGTGGGCGACACCTGCGTCGGCGCCAAGATCAATGGGCGCATCATGCCGCTGATCACCGAACTGAAGAACGGCGACGAAGTCGAGATCATCCGCTCGAAAGCGCAGGTGCCGCCGGCCGCGTGGGAATCGATCGTGGTCACCGGAAAGGCGAGGGCGGCGATCCGGCGCGCCACCAAGAACGCGATCCGCAAGCAATATTCCGGACTAGGTCTGCGCATTCTCGAGCGGGTCTTTGCGCGCGCCGACAAGGAGTTCACCAGGGACAGCCTCAAGCCGGTACTGGCGCGCCTCGCCCGCAAGGATGTTGATGACGTGCTGACGGCAGTCGGCAGGGGCGAACTGACGTCCTCCGACGTGTTGCGCGCCGTCTATCCCGACTACAAGGAGGAACGCGTAACCACGCCGCCTCCACAGCAGCGCGAGGAGGGGTGGTCGAGGCTGCGCAACGCTGCCGGAATGCTGTTCCAGCTCCCCGGCCGTGGCTCCAGGAAGGACCGCAAGGCGGAAAAGAGTGGCGGAGCGGTGCCGATCCGCGGCGTTGGCGGCGACCTGCCGGTGCGCTTCGCGCCCGAAGGCGCGGTCCCTGGCGACCGTATCGTCGGCATCATGCAGGCGGGCGTGGGCATCACCGTCTATCCGATCCAGTCGCCGGCGCTGAATGCCTTCGACGATCAGCCGGAGCGCTGGATCGACGTGCGCTGGGATATCGAAGAGAGCAACCGGGAACGCTTCCCCGCAAGAATCTCGGTCACTGCGATCAACGCGCCGGGTTCACTCGCCGAGATCGCCCAGGTGGTTGCGGTGAACGACGCGAACATCCATAGCCTGTCCATGGTCCGCACGGCGCCCGACTTCACCGAGATGCAACTCGACCTCGAGGTCTGGGACGTCAAACACCTCAACCGGCTGTTGACGCAGCTCAAGAACGCGCCGGCCGTGAGCGAGGCCAAGCGGGTGAACGGCTAGGAATACGAAGGCATGGAAACCAGCGAAGTTCTCGATATTTTCCGTGAGGCGGGCGCGGTCCTGGAGGGACACTTCATCCTGACCTCCGGATTGCGCAGCCCAGTCTTCCTGCAGAAGGCGCGCGTCTTCATGCACGCCGAAAAGACGGAGCGGCTCTGCCGCGCGCTTGCCGTGAAGATCCGCAGGGAAGTGCCGGGCAGCATCGACTATGTCGTCGGCCCCGCTGTGGGCGGCCTCATCCCCGCCTACGAGACATCCCGCCATCTCGGGGTGCCGGCGATCTGGGTGGAGCGCGAGCAGGGGGTGTTCCGGCTTCGTCGCTTCGACATCGAGAAGGGCGCCCGCGTGGTGATCGTGGAGGACATCGTCACCACTGGACTGTCGATCCGCGAGACCATCGCCTGCCTGCGCGAACTCGGCGCGGAGGTCGCGGCTGCCGCCTGCATCATCGATCGTTCCGCCGGAAAAACAGACGTCGGCATGCCGCTGATCGCGCTCGCCGAATATGAGGTGCCGGCCTATCCGGCTGACCAATTGCCGCCGGAACTCGCCGCGATCCCGCCGGTCAAGCCCGGCAGCCGCAATATTTGATCAGGTCCAATTCGAGCTTCGTCAGGAACAGTTCACGAAAGCTGCAGGTACCTTAAGGAGGCCACGCCCATGATCATCGGCATCGGCAGCGATCTCGTCGACATCCGCCGTATCGCGAGTTCGCTCGACCGCTACGGTGAGCGCTTCATCAAGCGGATCTACACCGAGATCGAGCAGGTCAAGGCCGAGAGGCGACGCGAGCGGGTGGCGACCTATGCGAAGCGCTTTGCCGCCAAGGAGGCGATGTCGAAGGCGCTGGGCACCGGCATGTCGCGCGGCGTCTTCTGGCGCGACATGGGCGTGGTCAACCTGCCCGGCGGCAAGCCGACGATGCACCTGACCGGCGGGGCCGCGGAGCGCCTGAAGGAAATGCTCCCCAAAGGCCATCGCGCCGAGATTCACCTTTCCATCACCGACGATCACCCGCTCGCTCAGGCATTTGTGATCATCGAGGCTTTGCCCGTCGAACAAGAGCCATGATTATGGCATCGAAGCCGGCCACGCGGCGTTGCCCCGCTCAAGCCTAACCCTTATACGGAACCCCAACCCGACCGAGGACTGAATGAGCGTGGCCGAGAAGACAGCAAAGAAATCAGGGGGGCTTGGCGAAACCGTCAATGTCATCTTCCAGGCGCTGATCCTCGCGCTCGTGATCCGCACCCTACTGTTCCAGCCCTTCTCCATCCCGTCGGGCTCGATGCGCCCGACCTTGCTTGAGGGCGATTATCTGTTTGTCACCAAGTGGTCCTACGGCTACTCGCGCTACTCGCTGCCGTTCTCGCCCAACCTGTTCTCCGGCCGCATCTTCGGCAGTTCGCCCGAGCGCGGCGACGTGGTCGTTTTCAAGTTTCCGCCCAATCCGTCGCTCGACTACATCAAGCGGGTGGTCGGCCTCCCGGGCGACCGCATCCAGATGCGCGGTGGCCAGCTCTTCATCAACGGTGAAGCCGTTTCGCGTGAGAAAGTCGGGGAGATCAATGATCCCGACGTGACCGAGGTCGACCGGCCGGTGGATGTGTTCCGCGAGACACTGCCCAATGGCGTCTCCTACGAGACGCTTGATCTCACCCCCAACGGCATAGGCGACGACACCCGAGAATATGTCGTGCCGCCCGGCCATTATTTCATGATGGGCGACAACCGCGACAACTCGACCGACAGCCGGTTCACCGTCGGCTATGTGCCGGAGGAGAACCTCGTCGGAAGGGCCAACATCATCTTCTTCTCGATTGCCGGCGGCGCCAGCCCGCTCGAGATCTGGAAGTGGCCGACGGAACTGCGCCCCTGGCGTTTGTTCAATTTCGTCCGATAGCCCGATGGGACTGAAACGGCCGACCGGCGAAGCTCTTGCGGCCGCCTTGCGCATGCGTACCGGCCATGACTTCGCCGATGTCGCGCTCGCCCAGACTGCACTCACCCATTCGAGCGCGGTCAAGGCGAAGACGAACAACGAGCGCCTGGAGTTCCTCGGCGACCGGATTCTTGGGCTCGTCGTCGCCGACATGCTCTTCCACCGGTTTCCGGAGGCGCGGGAGGGAGAACTCGCACCCCGCTTCAACGCGCTCGTAGATGCGCGCACCTGCGCCGAGATCGGCATTGAACTTGGCCTGGACGAGCTCATCCGTGCCGATGCCGCGCTGAAGGTCTCGAAGGGTGGGAAATCGGGCAACTACCTCGCGGACGCGGTGGAAGCGCTGATCGCTGCGATCTATCTGGACGGTGGTATGGATCCTGCACGCGCCTTCATCCTGCGGTATTGGGAACCGCGTTCGAGCAGCGTGGTCGAAAAGCCGCGCAACCCCAAGTCCGAACTGCAGGAATGGGTCGCTCAGGCAAACGGCGCCCGCCCCGAGTACATGATCGAGACCCGTGAAGGGCCTGACCATGAACCGATCTTCACGGTAGTGGTGAACGTCGAGGGTTTTGAGCCGGCGCGGGCGAGCGGCCGCTCTAGGCGCGGAGCCGAGGAGGCGGCGGCGACCGAGTTCCTGATCCGCGAAGGGGTCTGGACCACAGAAAGGGCAGCATCGTGAGCGAGGCCGCAACCGCCGAGACACGCTCCGGCTTCGTCGCCCTGATCGGCGCGCCGAATGCCGGCAAGTCGACGCTGGTGAACCAACTGGTCGGCGCGAAGGTTTCGATAGTCACTCACAAGGTGCAGACGACCCGAGCCATCGTCCGCGGCATCGCCACGCACGACACCACCCAGATCGTCTTCGTCGACACGCCCGGCATCTTCAAGCCGCGCCGGCGACTGGACCAGGCGATGGTGACGACCGCCTGGGGCGGCGCCAAGGACGCCGACGTGGTGATGGTTCTGATCGACGCGGAGCGCGGGCTTCGCGGCGATGCCGAGGTCCTCCTCGAGAACCTCAAGGACGTCCGCCAGCCAAAAATCCTGATCCTGAACAAGATCGACCGGACCAAGCCCGAACGGCTGCTCGAACTGGCGAAGGAAGCGAACGAGCGTATCGCCTTCGAGCGCACCTTCATGGTCTCGGCACTGACCGGCGCCGGTTGCAAAGCCATCCTAGACTATCTCGCGCAATCGCTGCCGGCGGGGCCATGGTTCTACCCGGAGGACCAACTCTCCGACCTGCCGATGCGCCAGTTGGCAGCGGAAATCACGCGCGAAAAACTGTTCCTGCGCCTGCATCAGGAATTGCCCTACTCTTCCCACGTCGAGACCGACAAATGGGAGGAGAAGAAGGACGGCTCGGTGCGCATCGAGCAGACGATCTATGTCGAGCGCGACAGCCAGAAGAAGATCGTGCTGGGCGCCAAGGGCGAGACGATCCGCTCGATCGGACAGGCCTCGCGAAAAGACATCTCCGAGATCCTCGAACAGCCGGTGCACTTGTTCCTGTTCGTGAAGGTGCGCGAGAACTGGGGCGACGACCCCGAGCGCTACCGGGAGATGGGGCTGGATTTTCCGCGCTGAGTGGGGCGGTACGGAGGCTTGCTTAGATCGGCTTTCTAACCCCTCCCTTGATCTCTCGCTTCTACAGGTGGAATGCTCGCCCTCATGGAATGGCGTGACGAAGGCATCATCCTGGGTTCCCGCAAGCACGGTGAGAGCAGTGTCATCCTTGAAGTGATGACGCGCGGCCATGGCCGCCATCTCGGCATGGTGCGGGGAGGGCGCTCGCGAAAACAGCAGCCGGTGCTGCAGCCCGGCAACCGCGTCGAGTTGGTGTGGCACGCGAGGCTCGACGAGCATCTCGGCGTGTTCCAGGCGGAAGCCGTTGAGTTCAATGCTGCGCGGCTGTTCGACAGTGCCGCGGCGGTGTTCGGTCTCCAGACGCTCGCGTCCCATCTGCGTCTCCTGCCGGAGCGGGACGTGCATCCGGACCTCTACGAAGCCCTGATCGTCCTGCTCCGCCACCTCGACGACCGGCTGTTAGCCGGCGAGTTGGTCGCCCGCTTCGAACTGATGGTGCTCGAGGAATTGGGTTTTGGGCTCGATCTCACCGAATGCGCGGCGACCGGTGTCCGCACCGAACTGGTCTATGTCTCGCCGAAATCCGGCCGCGCCGTATCGCGCGAGGCGGGCGAGCCCTGGCGCGACAAGATGCTGGTTTTACCGGGATTCTTGGTCGAGGGCCCGGCCACGCGCGCCGATCCCGTCGCTCTGGGCGAAGCCTTCCGCCTGACCGGCTTTTTTCTCACTCGCCATGTCTACGAGCCGCGCGGCATAGCCGAGCCGGAGGCGCGGGCGGGTTTTCTCGAGGCTCTGCGCAGGGCGAACGCCGTGCCCGGAGAGAATGCAGCGTGAGGATCGTGCCGGGGGACGGAGCCAGCGGAGTCCTACTCTGCCGGCGCGAGCGCCAGCCGCTCAACCGGCTTCTCGCGGATCGGCCAATGGACGATGGCAGCGAAGACGCCCAGCACCACCCCGAGCCACCAGACCGGGTCGTAGGTGCCGAAACGATCGTAGAGATAGCCGCCGAGCCACACGCCCAGGAACGAGCCGATTTGATGCGACAGGAAGACCACCCCGCCGAGCATGCCGAGATGGCGGGTGCCGAACATGATCGCCACAAGTCCGTTGGTGGGCGGCACGGTCGAGAGCCAGAGCAGGCCCATGACGATCGAGAACACCACGACGCTGGTCGGCGTCTGCGGCAGAAGCAGGAAGGCGGTCACGGCGACTGAGCGCCCGAGATAGATCAGTGCCAGGAAGATCGGCTTGGAATAGCGCTGGCCGATGGCGCCGGCGGCGAGCGCGCCGATGATGTTGAAGAAACCGATCAGCGCGAGCGCGATCACCGCATATTTCGCGGGAATGCCCAAGTCACCGATATAGGCGGGGAAATGCGCGGTGATGAAGGCGACCTGGAAGCCGCAGACGAAGAAGCCGGAGACCAGCAGCACGTAGCTCGAATGGCCGAGCGCCTCCTTGAGCGCCTCGCCCACGCTCTGCTGCAGGCTCGCCTTGCCGTCGTGCGCATGCGAACTGCCGGCAAGCGGCGCTGCGAGCACCGGGATGACGAGCATGGCGATCGCCATGTAGGTCAGCGTGGACGACCAGCCGAATGCGTCGATCATGCCCTGGCTGATCGGCGCGAACACGAACATGCCCGCTGAGCCTGCCGCCGTACCGATGCCAAAGACAATTGAGCGCTTTTCGGGCGGGGTGTGCCGCGCAAAAGCCGCCAGCACGATCGAGAACGATCCGGCTGCGACTCCGAGGCCGACCAGCACGCCCCCGCCGATATGCAGCAGCGTAGGCGATGTGGCGGATGCCATCAGCGCGAGGCCGGCGGCGTAAATCGCGCCGCCAAGAGCCAGCACCCGCCATGTTCCGTAGCGGTCGGCGATCGCGCCGAAGAACGGCAGGCCGAGACCCCAAAAAAGGTTCTGGATCGCCATGGCGAGCCCGAAGGTGGTGCGGTCCCAGCCCTTTTCGGCCAGCATTGGCAGCTGGAAAAAGCCCATGGCCGACCGCGGCCCGAAGGTCAGCGCGGCAATCAGGCAGCCGCAGATGATGATCAGCCACGGAACACGTCCTGATGCCGCACTCTTGATCGTCGATGTCATGAATCAGGTCTCCGGATCGGCCGCACAATATCCGACCTGCCATGCTCTTCGGAATGAATTGATTAGACGATCTGTTCAGTTTCCTTGATGGATCGGGAATTTTTCGACCCTCGGGAGCGTTCTTCTTACATGGGCACGGAAAGGGATCGCCTTCGTCCTCGACCTTGCAACCGGAGGGGAAATCGGATCGAATCGGCGGAACGCCAGCGGTGCACGTGTCGCCCATGGACGACAGACGAAGAGCGATCCTCGAGGAAATTCCGCGCCTCAGACGGTATGCGCGAGCTCTGATGCGCGATCGCGACCGAGCGGACGATCTCGTCCAGGACTGCCTGGAGCGGGCCCTGAGCCGCCTCGACAACTGGCGCACGGGCGAGAGCCCACGCAGATGGCTGTTCACGATCATGCATCACCTGTTCCTCGATCAGATGCGTAGGGAGAAGAGAAGAGGCGAAGGGGCCATGCTGCCGCTGGAGTCACATGACGCCATGTCGGTACCGTCCGAACAGGCCGAGGATGCCGCCTCCCGCGAGGTCCTGCAGGCACTGCAGTCGATCAGTCCCGAGCGGCGCTCTGCAATCCTGATGGTTGCGGTGGAAGGTTTCTCCTATGCCGAGGCGTCGGCCGTTCTCGGCATTCCGGCCGGCACTCTGATGTCGCGGATCGCCCGGGGGCGTGAGGACCTGCGCGCCATCCTCGACGGCGGTTCGCGGCGTCGCGCGATCAGGGTGGTCGAGCCATGACTGCGCGTAGCTTCTCCGAGCGGGATATCCACCTCGCGCTGGATGGCGAGCTTCCGGAAGACGAGCGCGCCGCCTACCAGGATTGGCTCGACTCCAATCCGGAGATGAAGGCCCGGGCGGACAGGTTTGCCGCCGACATGACGCTTCTTCGCGCGGCGCTGGGCCCGATCGCGCAAGAACCTGTCCCCGATCGGCTTGCCCACATCGTCAAGGGCGAGTGGCCCAAGGCGCCCTCCAAGACGGCATGGTGGCGCAATGCGGCCGCCGCTGCGCTGATCTTCGCGGTCGGCGGCCTCGCCGGCTATTTCGTGGCCGGCAGCGGCATGCTGGGCGGGCAGACCGAGATCGAAGAGCGCCTCGCCGATCAGGCGATCGATGCCCACAACACCTTTACCGCGGATCAGGCGCATCCCGTAGAAGTCGCCGGCGACAACAAGCCCTATCTCGAGGCATGGCTTTCGGCCCGTACCGGGCTGAAGCTGGTCGCCCCTGATCTCACGCCGCAAGGGTTCTCGCTGCTGGGCGGCCGTGTCGTACCCAGTGACGACAAGCCTGCGGCGCTGCTGATCTACAAGGACCAGGACGGCAATCGCGTCTCGATCTACATGATGGCAGAAGGCGATAAGAAGACGAAGGGGGTCTACACGGCAGAAGAGGGCAGACCCGTCGCCGTTTATTGGTCAGACAAGGGGTTCGGCTGTGCGATCGTGAGCGATCTGCCCGAGGAGCGGCGCGACGAGATAGCCGCCCACGCATGGCGCCAGATCAAGCAGGGCCTCGCCGCCTAAGCTGCGGCCGATACGTCACAATTCAGCCCGAATCGAAGCGCGAAAGCGCGATTGATGCCGACTGCTCGCATACGGCAGGATATTGGTTGTCCTGGCTTGGAGCGAGGAAGACCCCACCCGCATGTCCGTGGAAATCCGTCCGGCCAGGCCTTCAGATCTCGACGCGCTTCTGGCGCTGGAGGAGGCGTCCTTTCCCGGTGACCGCATTTCCCGGCGATCGTACCGCCGGCTGATCGGGAGGCCGACCGCGCTGGTGTTCGTGGCGGAGGATGAGGGCGCGATCTCTGGGAGTTTCACGGTGCTGTTGCGCCAGAACAGCCGTCAGGCGCGGCTCTATTCGATCGCGGCGGCAAGGGATGGTTCCGGTCTCGGTCGCGCGCTGCTCGCGGCGGCTGAGAGGTCGGCGGCCATGCGCGGATCGCGATGCATGCGCCTGGAGGTCCGCCAAGACAATACGCGCGCCATCTTCTTCTATGAAAAGTCCGGTTACCAGCAGATAGGTTTCAAAATGGACTATTATTCCGATGGAATGACAGCGCTGCGATTCGAGAAACCTTTGGCAGACCACCTGCATTACTGTGCTGGCGAAGTTAATGTCTCCGAGGCGTCCAGCCTTGACGAGAGACAAGAGTTTTGACCCCTTTAGGAGCCGAGTGAGGCCGCAATCGTGCAACGCCATCCCCTGCGGAAAGTTCGATGACCTGGGTCATCCTGACTGGCCGGAACAGCGACCTCGGTCAGGTCGATACTCCGCACAAGATCATCACCAATCGCGAATATCTCACCCACCCCGCCCTCTTCCGCGGACAGCGGCCGAAGGTGATCAACCTTTCCAACAACTATGCCTACCAGAGCCGCGGCTACTACGCTTCGTTGCTCGCCGGGTCGCGCGGCCACAAGGTGATCCCAACGGTCGAGACGATGATTGACCTGTCCGAGCGCAAGCTCTACGAGAACGCGCTGCCCGAGCTTGAGACGGCGCTCAACAAGTGCCGCAAGGAACTCGGCGGCTCCTATCCCCCGAAAGTCTGCATCTTCTTCGGAATCGGCCCGTCGAAGGTGTGGGATCGCTTCGCCAAGCTGCTGTTCGACTGGTTCCGGGCCCCGGCGCTCGAGGTTGTGATCCGCGACGGCCAGAACTGGGCGTCGATCCAAAGGATCGGCTTCCATCCCTTGGCGCGGCTGTCGGCGGATGAGAAGCCCCGCTTTCTCGCCAGCCTGGAGGCCTACACCAGCCGCGAGTGGCGCGATTCGAAGACGCGGACGCCGGCCCGCTACACCTTCGCCACGCTGGTCAACCCTCAAGAGCAACTGCCGCCCTCGGAGATCGGTTCTTTGCGGTACTGGGCTCGGATCGCTGAGAAGATGGGCGTGGAGGTAGAGCCCATAACCAAGCGCGACCTCGCCAAGCTCGCCAATTACGACGCCCTATTCATCCGCGAGACGACGTCGATCTCGAACCACACCTACCGGTTCGCCCGGCGAGCGCAGCAGGAAGGCATGCCGGTGATCGACGATCCGCTCTCGATGATCCGCTGCACCAACAAGGTTTATCTTCACGAACTCATGTCGGCCAACAAGGTACCGGTGCCGCCGACCGTGATGATCGCAGGGGTCTCGGACCTGCAGCTTGCGGCGGACACGCTCGGTTTTCCACTGGTGCTGAAGATACCAGACAGTTCCTTCTCCCGCGGCGTGAAGAAGGCCAACGACTTCGCCGAACTAAAGGCGCTCGCCGAGCAGTGGCTGGAAGAGTCCGACCTGCTGATCGCCCAGAAATTCGTGCCGACCGACTATGATTGGCGGGTAGGCGTGCTTGGCGGGCAGCCGCTCTTTGCCGTGCAGTACCTGATGGCCAAGAAGCACTGGCAGATCGTCAACCACAAGACGAACGGCAAGCCCGACCAGGGCGGAGTCAAGACCTTCACGCTGAAGGACGCTCCCGAAGACGTCATCGCCACCGCGGTCAAGGCCGCACGCTGCATCGGCGACGGGCTCTACGGCGTGGACCTTAAGGAGACCAAGGACGGCGTCGTCGTCATAGAGGTCAACGACAACCCCAACCTCGATCATGGATGTGAGGATACCGGCGAGAAGGACGAGGTCTGGGTGCGTCTGACGCAGTGGTTCCTGGACAGGCTGGAGCGCCAGGGGCGGTAATCGTCTTGCCCGCTCGCCTGCTAGCCCGCTTTCGCGTCCTCACGAAGCTCCCGGCGGGCGGGTTGGGCGGCGCGCAGCGTCTCGATCTCATTGAAACGGCTCAGGAACGCAGCCTCGATGCATTTGACCGGCTGCGGCGACAAGTCCTCCGGACCGAGCACGATGCCTGACGGTCGACCGAAGAACTTTGCCGCCTCTCCGATCTGGAAGCCGGCCAGCAGTGTCGCCTCGAAATAGGCAGCGACCTGGTCGGCCTTCTTGATCTCTTTCTTGAGCTTCTCGTCCATACTCGCGCCAAGCGAGAAGCGCAGATGAATCGCGCGCTGCAACCGTTCCTCGATCAGCTTGTAGCCTCCGCCGACCACCGCCTTGAATGGCGAGATCATGTCGCCGATCACGTATTCCGGGGCATCGTGGAGAAGAGCCGTTAGCCGCTCGTCGGGCGTGGCGTGCGGCAGGCGACGACAGAAGATCTGCTCCACCAGCAGCGAGTGCTGGGCGACCGAAAAAGCATGGTCGCCCAAGGTCTGCCCGTTCCAGCGGGCGACACGCGCGAGCCCGTGCGCGATGTCAGTGATTTCGACGTCGAGCGGGGAGGGGTCAAGCAGGTCCAGGCGGCGTCCCGACAGCATCCGCTGCCAGGCCCGGGTTGGCGCGCCAGGACGGTCGGGCATCAGGCCTCCTCCGAAGCGGCCGTGTCCTGCGGGAACGTGAAGCGCGCCCAAGACGGAATCGCCAGGGAGAGCGTGGCCTCGCCGGCCGTTATCGGCTGGCCGGCATCCATCGCCGCCTTGGCCTTGTCGAGACGCACCAGCGCAATAGCTGTATCTCCGGCCACCGAGCCCAGCGTTCCGATCGGACGGCCGGCTGCGACGATCTCGGTGCCGGGCGAGGGAAGGGAACCTTCAGCAGACGCGATCACAGCACGGCGGCGCGCCGTCCCGCGGTGCTGCATGCGTGAGACGACCTCTTGTCCGACATAGCAGCCCTTGCGGAATCCGACGCCACTCATCTGGTCGAGCAGCACGTCATGCGGGAAGGTATCGCCGAGCGCATAGTCGGAACCGCTCTCGGGTATCCCTTGGGCGACCCGGAATCGATGCCACCTGGCCAAATCGCTCGTCTCAACCGCCGCGTCGCCATAGCAGCGCCAGACCCGGGCAGGCTCGGCGAAGCGCAGGTCGCGCAGGCCCTTCTCCATTGAATCATTTTCTGAAGAGCCTGCACCAGGCTGTGAAGACGCGGACCCGCTTGGCGAGGAATCTGACTCGGTCTCCCAGGAAACCGTTACAAAGTCCTGGTCCAGCTTGGAAATTTCCGCCTTGGCCCGCAGCCGATAAAGCATAAGCCGGCGTACGAGATCGTCCGCCACGTCGGCGCGGCACTCGAGAAGCAAGCCGTTTTCGCCGCTGCGCGAAACAAGAAAATCGAACAGGATCTTGCCCTGAGGCAACAGGAGCGCGCTTGGCATTGCCTCGCCCGGCTTGAGCGTATCCAGGTCCGCCGTGATCACATTCTGCAGGAGATGTTCGGCGTCCGGGCCGACAACGGAGATGAGGGCGCGGTCGGGGAGGCGGGCGGTTGGCATCGGCGCTTTCTGTCGGGTTGCATTCGGCAGGGCCATTACGTAAGCCCGCCTCAAGCGACCGGCAAGGGCGGCATTGAAGCATGGCCAAGACCTACGATCTGATCCTGACAGGCGGCACCCTGGTCAACCACGACGGCATCGGACGCCGCGACGTGGGCATCACCGGCGGGCGCATCGTCACCGTAGGCGACCTGTCGCAAGCCTCGGCAGGCGAGACCGTCGACTGTACGGGCCTGCACATATTGCCCGGCGTCATCGACACGCAGGTGCATTTCCGCGAGCCGGGGCTGGAGCACAAGGAAGACCTGGAGACCGGTTCGCGGGCCGCGGTGCTGGGCGGGGTGACCGCGGTGTTCGAGATGCCGAACACCCATCCCACGACGACAAGCGAGGCCGCTCTTGCCGATAAGGTGGCGCGTGCGACGAACCGCATGCACTGCGACTTCGCCTTCTGGGTCGGCGGAACCCGGGACAATGCCGATCAGGTCAGTGAGTTGGAGCGGCTGCCGGGCGCGGCCGGCATAAAAGTGTTCATGGGGTCCTCGACCGGCACGCTGCTGGTGGAAGACGACGACGGCGTCTTCTCGATCCTGAAGAACACAAGGCGCCGTGCGGCCTTCCATTCGGAGGACGAGTTTCGCCTGCGCGAACGAGCGGGCCAGCGCATGCCCGGCGATCCCTCATCCCATCCGGTCTGGCGAGACGAGGTCGCAGCGCTGTCCTGTACGGAAAGGCTGGTTGAGGTTGCGCGCCGGGCCCGCGCCCGTATCCATGTCCTGCACATCTCGACTGCGGAGGAGATGGACTTCCTGCGCCACCACAAGGACGTGGCGAGCTGCGAAGTCACTCCGCATCACCTGACGCTAACTGCGGATGATTATGCGCGACTCGGCACACTCATCCAGATGAACCCGCCCGTGCGCGAACGCCGGCACCGCGACAGGCTATGGCAGGCGCTGAGAGACGGCGTCGCTGACATTTTGGGCTCGGACCACGCGCCGCACACCCTGGAGGAGAAGGCCAAGTCCTATCCCGCTTCGCCCTCCGGCATGACGGGAGTGCAGACGCTCGTCCCGATCATGCTCGACCACGTGAATGCCGGCCGCCTTTCGCTGGAGCGGTTGGTCGACCTCAGCAGCCATGGACCCAACCGCCTGTTCGGGATGGCACGCAAGGGTCGGATTGCGGCCGGCTACGACGCGGATTTCACCATCGTCGACCTTAAGCGCTCCGAGACGATCACCAACGCCCAGGCCGGCTCCAGGGCGGGATGGACGCCCTATGACGGCAAGCGCGTGACCGGCTGGCCGGTCGGCACCTTCGTCCGTGGAATGCGGGTGATGTGGGAGGGCGAGATCGTCACGCCGGGCAGCGGCCAGCCGGTGCTGTTTTCGGAGGCGCTGCCAAACTAATCCGTGCGTCCTTCGAGGTTCCCCTCCGACTGCGCTCAGGGTCGCACCTCAGGATGAGGACCGTTGCGCTTGCAACGCTAATCGCAAAGGCCGGGATGGCATCCTAACCCGGCCTGGTACGCCAGCAAAATCGGACGTTCAATCCGGGTAAAGCGACCCAGTCTATGGTCGACGGTGCCGGTTAGCGCCTTCGGCACTCCGGTCCTCATCCTGAGGTGCCACCCTGAGCGCGAGCCACGGTGTGGCGAGCAGTCGAAGGGGAGCCTCGAAGGACACACCGCCAACCCCTACTCCCCAGCCACGAAGAACGCCCAGCGACCCTCTGGTGTGATGCCAACGCGGTAGAAGATGTAGGAGCCGTATTCCTTCATTTCCTCGTAATCGCCCGCCGTAACGATCTTGAACAGTTCGACGCGCTGCGGGCCGGTCAGCCGGTCGATCGGCACCGCGAAGAAATAGGGCCAGGCATAGAGCTCTTCGGGCGTGCCCGGGTCGAGGTGGACGTAGCCGGCCGAAAGCACCTCTTCGAGAATCGCGAGAATCTCCTGACCGTCCTCGTCGCCGGCGACGCTCTTCAGGTGCTCGATCGGGTCGGTCTCCAGCCCGGCGAGTGACAGTTGGGTCATGTCTTCCCCGGTTCCGAGCAGCGGCCGTAGCCCTTCGATATCTCCGCTCCGGCAAATCTCCAGCAGCTTTTCACGTGTCTGCTGCACTTGGACTGGAAGCTTGGCGGTGTCGTAGAGAACTTCCGGGATCGGTGCCGCCGGGTCCATCTGTCCTCTGGCTGGGCCCGGCTGTGCGGGCGCTTCCGAGTCCGGCTGAGCCGGCTGCTGAATCGCGGGCTCGTCGGGCGTGTCCGGCTCCGAGTCGTCGGGCATGGGAACGGCGTTTTCGCTGCCGTCCGCACCGGGAGACTGCGATGTTGTCGGGGCGGGGAGCTCTTCGCGCCTGATCTCGCTGAGGGCCAGAGCCTGCGATGTGCCGATCGCCCCGAAGATGACTACCGCAGCGAGCAAGTTCATTTGCACCGCGAACCGGGTTGTCGCGGGGGCTTTGTAAATCATTCCGTTTTCTCCGCCGGACGCGGCTAGGCCGCGAGTCCGGCAGGCCTTAGCATGAATCGCCGTCGATAGGGACGATTCAATGCCGCGACTGGGACGGAGCGAACTCGCCCGCCAAAACCCTTTCGCGCATCCGGTCGATCAGCGAGAGGGCGACCTCTTCACCGCTCGACCGGAAGACCTCGTAGAGAGCGGTGGCAAGCGCGGTCTCGGCGATGATGTCAGCCTCGATGCCGGCGGACAGGCCTTCGGCCCAGGCCTCGGTGTGGCATTCGAGCGCCGTAAGGCGCTTCTCCTCTTGCACCAGTGCGTCGATGTCGCGGGTAGTATGATTTACACTCACATCCGCACCCTCTCTAAAAGCCTTGAATCCGAAGCCCCTAAAGGGCAACTTTATTCAAGTTTTTAATGCCCCGTTAAGACTTCTATCACACTTAGGCGCAACTGCACGCGCGCATTGGCGAAAAAGTTAACCGCCCCCTAATTTCCGTAGCGGCTGGAGATTTCGCGCGAAAGCTGCTCGCCCTCTTTCATGTAGCGTCTGATCGCCTCGGTCGCGGAAGGCGTGCAGGTGCTGTAGCTGCCCTCGAACGAGCGGTAGCCGTGATTGAAACGTGCGATCAGCCGGGCTCGACGCGCCGCGTCGGGATTCTCCACGGCGAGCAGTTCCTCCATCTTGCCGCGCCATTGGTCGCCCTTTTCGCCGCAGAGATTGCGCAGGAAATGGAGCGAGCCAAGCACTTCGGAGAGACGCAGTAGCCCGCTTTCGTACGGGCCCTCGGCCGCGCGCGCCAGATCGCGCCCGCCCATCGCAAGCATTGCGCAGATTATCGGCACCACCACCGTCGACCGCCCCATACGCGGCTTATCGGCGCTCATTTTGGCGGCGGCAAGGCCGTCGGGTGATTATCCCCGGCCAAACGTAAGTAGTTCCTCGGCAATTTCGCCCACTGACCCCACAAGTGGCAGGCATCGAATCTCGTCCAGCGTGAAGAAAGCTGCCTCTTCGGCGTCGCTGGCACTCACCGGCTCGCCGCCGACATGGGGGCCCGAGAATACCTGCAGGAGGAAATGGACGGGCGGATCGCCGTCGCCAGGGCCGATGAGAATTTCGGTCACGGGCGTAAGCGGGCCGGCCTGCAGCCCCGTCTCCTCGAAGAGCTCGCGCCGCGCCGCCTGCTCGAGCGTCTCGCCGGACTCGACGCGGCCGCCGGGGAAGGCATAGAGCCCACGCGACGGCGCCAGCCCGCGCTTGACCAGGAGGATGCGATCATCCTGCACGAGGGCGACTGAAACGGCGGCAATCGGTTCTGCGGCTGGGACTTCTTGCATGCTCTGGACAAGTCGATGGGTTGCGCGGGCGGGCTTCGATCACCACACTAGATGCGCACGAAGATCAACCGGAGAAGGCTGAATGTGTGGTCGTTTCACGCTGATGGCGACCTGGGAAGAGGTGGTGGCCTACATGTCGCTACTCGAGGTGGAGCCGTTTCCGCCTCGCTACAACATCGCGCCCACCCAGCCGATCCTGCTGGTCATGGCCGACGAGCCGAGGGAGCCCGGCTCGAACCTGCCGGATCGCAAGGCCGTGCTGGTGCGCTGGGGGCTGATCCCGGCCTGGGCAAAAGATCCGAAAAGCCTTCCGTTGCTCATCAATGCCCGCAGCGAGACCGCCGCGGAGCGCAACACGTTCAAGGCTGCGATGCGGCACCGCCGTGCTCTCGTGCCGGCCAGCGGCTTCTTTGAATGGAAGAAGGTCGGGAACCGGAAGCAGCCATTCTTCCTGAGGCCCAAGGGCGGCGGACTGGTGGCCTTCGCCGGCCTGATGGAGACCTATCTCGATCCCAACGGCTCGGAGATCGACACCGGCGCGATCCTGACGACCAACGCCAGCCCCGATATTGCCGACATCCATGACCGCATGCCGGTCGTCGTCAAACCGGAGGATTTTTCACGCTGGCTCGACTGCCGCAGCAACGAGCCGAAGGATGTCGCGGATATCCTTCAGCCGCCTGAGCAGGGAATGTTCGAAGCAATTGCGATTTCTGATCTGGTCAACAAGGTCGCCAATACGGGGCCGGAGATTCTTCGACCTGCCGCTCTCCAGGACTCGCCCGCGAAGCCCACAAAACCCGACACCAAGCCTACGGAAGGCGCGCAACTAAGTCTGCTTTGATCCGCCACGTCTCGCCTGGCGTCGCCGACGCTCACTTCGAAAGCCAAAGTGGAAAGCCAAAGTGCCGGTGCGGGGCGTATCCGTGCCCGCAAGGCCAAAGCGCCTCTGGCGGCGCTTTTGGTTGCTCAAGCCTTGACCTGGGTCGGCTGCGGCTTCTTGTTCTTCTTCTTGCCGGCTGCAAGTGCTCCGGCGACGGCCGCAGGGCCGATGGCGCGATAATGCTTCACCAGATTGGCATACTGAGCGCGCGCTCGTTCCGCTTCGCTCTTGAGGATAGACATCTTTTCACGTCCTTCAGGCATATCAGGGCGCCGGCTCATCGGAACCGATTCTGACGAATCCGTGACCGATGCTCATACACATCCCGGCAAATTCCATAATTGTGTAGCCATGCTTAAGAAAAGCCTGCTGGTGTTGCTTTCCTGTCACGGCCGCGGCAACCTTTCTCAGGCTAAGCCACGCCCTCGGTTAAAATCTACACTGGAAATGCAACAAAAAAGTGCCGGGTCTGACACAATCTCGTAACATTTCGCATAGCCTGACGTCGTTTCGTGAAGCTGCGCTTGACGAAGCCGCGGAGAGCGCGCGATAAGGCTGGCAATGAAAACGGCTTTCGCACTTTGCGGCATTTGCATTATCGGCTAGCGCACACGCTGGTCCGGTCGTTTTCGCTCATCCACATCCGACACGAAAAACGTCCAGGCCAGTAGGCTGGAGTTCGCCGCATACCGCGCGGACTCGACCGAGGAACCGGGACGAACGATGACGGACGGCAGAGGCTTACGGCTCTACAACACGCTCACGCGGTCGAAGGAGGAGTTTTCCTCGATCGATCCGAATAATGTGCGCATGTATGTCTGCGGGCCGACAGTTTATGACTATGCGCATATTGGCAATGCCCGGCCGGTCATCGTCTTCGACGTGCTCTACAGGCTGCTGCGCCATGTCTATGGGGCGGACCACGTCACTTATGTCCGCAACATCACCGATGTCGACGACAAGATCAATGCGCGTGCAGCGCGCGACTATCCCGGCCTGCCGCTGAACGAGGCGATCCGCAAGGTCACCGAAGAGACCAACGCGCAGTTCCAGGCTGACGTGAAGGCGCTGGGCTGCCTGGAGCCCTCCAGTCAGCCGCGCGCCACCGAGTACATTGACGAAATGAAGGAGATGATCGAGCGCCTTGTCGAACGCGGTGTCGCCTATGTCGCGGAAGACCATGTGCTGTTCTCGCCGTCGGAGATGAACAGGCGCTGCGGCACCCGCTACGGCCTGCTGTCGAAGCGGCCGCTCGACGAGATGATCGCCGGCGCCCGGGTGGACGTAGCCTCCTACAAGCGCGACGAGATGGATTTCGTCCTGTGGAAGCCGTCCAAGTTTGGTGAGCCTGGGTGGCCTTCTCCGGCGGGCATTGCCGTCCCCGGCCGCCCGGGCTGGCACATCGAGTGCTCAGCCATGTCGATGGCGAAGCTGCTCGAGCCCTTCGGCGGCGGACTTCGCTGCGACGACCCTACGAAGAACGTCTTCGACATCCATGGCGGCGGCATCGACCTTGTCTTCCCGCACCACGAGAACGAGATCGCCCAGACTTGCTGCGCGCTCGGCACCGAAAGGATGGCCAATGTTTGGATGCACAACGGCTTCCTGCAGGTCGAAGGCAAGAAGATGGCCAAGAGCGAGGGCAACTTTGTCACCATCAACGAACTCTTGAACACGGAAAAGTTCGGCGGCCGGCGCTGGCCGGGCGAGGTGCTTCGGCTCGCCATGCTGATGACCCACTACCGCGAGCCGATCGACTTTTCGGTGAGGAAGCTGGAGGAGGCGCTTTCGCTCTGGACCCGCTGGTCGCGTGCGCTTTCCGAACCCTTCGGCGAGCCCGTCGTAGCGGACGAACTTCTCGAAGCTCTCGCCGACGATCTCAACTCGTCCCGGGCGATGGCTCTGCTCAACGAATACGGCTCGCTGGCCTTCCGTGGCGGGCTGCGCGGCGACGAGACCGAGCAGGAGATCGAAGAGCGCCGGGTCTTTGGCGCGCAGCGCCTTGCCGGCGCGCTGCATCTTCTCGGGATATCCGTCGACGCCGGTATGGACGAGGAGGTGGAGCGGATCACGAAGGAAAAGGTTGCCGAACGCCTCGCCTTCATCCGCGAGAAGAACTGGGCGGAGGCCGACCGCATCCGCAACGAATTGCTCGCCCAGGGAATCCAGCTCAAGGACGGCAAGGACCCGGCCACCGGCGAACGCATCACCACCTGGGAGGTGAAGCGGTGAGGGAGGTGCTCGCCGATATCAACAGTGTCTGTCAGCATATTGTCATTGCCGCGGGCGTCGGCGGTGCGGAAGTCTCCCTCGATGCTATCGTGTCGTCCTCGACAACCCAAATGGAGCCACGGCCATGATCGACCACACGGGTGTTTCGGTTTCAAACTTCGACGCGTCCAAGGCTTTCTACGACAAGGCGTTGGCGCCGCTCGGCGCCCGGATGCTGATGCAGGTACCGCTGGAGCGCACCGGCGGCCTGGGAGTCGCGGGTTACGGGCGGGAGCGCCCGACTTTCTGGCTGCACGAGGGCAGGCCGACTGACCGTCAGCACGTTGCCTTCTCGGCGCGCAGTCGCGAGGAGGTGGATGCCTTCCACAGGGCGGCGCTCGCTGCGGGCGGCAGGGACAATGGCGGCCCAGGCCTGCGCAGACATTACCATCCCGACTACTACGGTGCCTTCGTGCTGGACCTGGACGGTCATAATGTGGAGGCCGTGTTCCACGGCCATGTGCCGGCGAAAGGGTGAAGCGATGAGCCTCGACAACGTCCCGCACTATACCGGCGGCTGCCAATGCGGCGCCGTGCGCTTCCGCGTCGAGGGCGCGCTCGGCCATGCCTCCGTCTGCCACTGCCGCATGTGTCAGAAGGCCTTTGGCGCCTTCTACGCGCCGCTGGTCTCGGTGCGAGAGGCCAGATTTTCCTGGACGCGAGGCGAGCCAAAACGATTTCGCTCGTCCAACCTGATCCAACGGGGATTTTGCGGGGATTGTGGCACTCCGCTCACCTATGAGGCGCCGGACGGGATGGCCCTTGCCATCGGCGCCTTCGACCAGCCGGAGGAGATCGCCCCGGAAATCCAGTGGGGCATCGAGGCGAAGCTCCCTTACGTCGACGATGTTCCGAATCTGCCGGGCAAGGCGACGATGGAGGACTCGGCTGCTGCCGCCTTCCTAGCCGAACTGGTTTCCTATCAGCATCCAGATTTTGATACAGAAGAATGGCCGCCAAGGAGCAAGGCAGAATGAGCGGATTGCGAGGCCTCTATCCCAGTATCGAGCCGTTCGACAGCGGCATGCTGGATGTCGGCGACGGGCACCGGATCTACTGGGAGCGCGTCGGCACGAAGGGCGCTAAGCCCGCCGTGTTCCTGCATGGCGGCCCCGGCGGCGCGACCGCGCCGGACTATCGCCGCGTCTTCGATCCGGCACGCTATGACGTGATCCTGTTCGACCAGCGCGGCTGCGGAAAGTCTACGCCCTATGCCTCGATCGAGGCGAATACGACCTGGCATCTCGTCGCCGACATCGAGCGGTTGCGCGAGATGTGCGGTTTCGAGAAGTGGCTTGTGTTCGGCGGCTCCTGGGGATCGACGCTGGCGCTCGCCTATTCCGAGACGCATCCGGAGCGCGTCAGCGAACTCGTCGTCCGCGGCGTCTACACGCTCACCCGCGCCGAACTCGAATGGTATTATCAGTTCGGCGTCTCCGAGATGTTCCCGGACAAATGGGAGCGGTTCCTTGCGCCAATCCCGGTCGGGGAGCGCGGCGACCTCATGGCGGCCTATCGCAGGCGCCTGACCGGGAGCGACCGGCAGGCGCAGATCGAGGCGGCGCGCGCCTGGAGCATTTGGGAAGGCGAGACCATCACCCTGCTGCCGCAGCCCGAGGTGAGCGGAAAATTCCATCAGGACGAGTTCGCGCTCGCCTTCGCCCGCATCGAGAACCACTACTTCGTGCACGCCGGCTGGCTGGAGGAGGGGCAACTCATCCGCGACGCGCACAGGCTGAAGGGCATCCCCGGCCTCATCGTGCACGGGCGCTACGACATGCCTTGTCCCGCCCGCTATGCCTGGCAGCTTCACAAGGCCTGGCCGGACGCGGAGTTCTTCCTGGTCGAGGGCGCGGGCCACGCCTATTCCGAGCCCGGCATCCTCGACCGGCTGATCTACGCGACCGACAAGTTCGCGAGATGATCTCTCCTCAATCTACTCCCCTCTGGCCGGCCGGTCAGAGGGGAGTGTGAAGGTTCTCCATTCATGAAAAAACAGCGCATCTATCTCTTCGACACCACGCTCCGTGACGGTCAGCAGACGCCGGGCATCGACTTCTCCGTCGAGGACAAGATCGCCATTTCGGCCATGCTCGACGAGTTCGGCCTCGACTACGTCGAGGGCGGCTATCCCGGTGCCAATCCGACCGACACGGCGTTCTTCGCCGAGAAACGGACGCGCCGGGCAAAATTCGTCGCCTTCGGTATGACCAAGCGCGCCGGCGTCTCGGCCTCGAACGATCCGGGACTGGCGGCGCTCGTCCAGGCGAAGTCGGACGCGATCTGCTTCGTCGCCAAGAGCTGGGATTATCACGTCCGCCTGGCACTCGGCTGCACGAACGAGGAGAACTTGGAGGCGATCCGCGCCTCTGTGGAGACGGCCCGCTCCGCCGGCAAGGAGGCGATGGTCGACTGCGAGCACTTCTTCGACGGCTACAAGGCGAATCCGGACTTTGCGCTCGCCTGCGCAAAGACGGCTTACGAAGCCGGGGCCCGCTGGGTCGTGCTCTGCGATACCAATGGCGGCACGCAGCCGTCTGAAGTGCGCGAGGTCGTCAAGGCGGTGATCGCTGCCGGCGTTCCTGGAGAAAACCTCGGCATCCATGCCCATGACGACACCGGCCAGGCGGTGGCCAATTCCCTGGCAGCGGTGGACTCGGGCGTGCGCCAGATCCAGGGCACGCTGAACGGCATCGGTGAACGCTGCGGCAACGCCAATCTCGTTACCATCATCCCGACGCTGATGCTGAAGCCTGCATTCGCCGACCGTTTCGAGACCGGCATCTCAGCGGATGCACTGGCCGGCATCTCGCGGCTGTCGCGCGGCTTCGACGAGATGCTCAACCGAGCACCCCAGGCCCAGGCGCCCTTTGTCGGATCGTCGGCTTTCGCGACGAAGGCCGGCATCCATGCTTCCGCTTTGTTGAAGGACCCGAAGACCTACGAGCATGTGCCGCCGGAGGCGGTCGGCAACCATCGCCGGGTCATGGTCTCGGACCAGGGCGGCAAGGCCAATTTCATCGCCGAGCTGAAGCGGCGCGGCATCGAGGTCCTGCGCGACGACAATCGCCTCGACACGCTGATCTCGCTGGTGAAGGAGCGCGAGGCCGAGGGGTACGCCTACGAAGGCGCTGACGCGAGCTTCGAGCTCTTGGCGCGGCGCATGCTGGGCTCCGTGCCGGAGTTCTTCAACGTCACGTCCTTCCGCTGCATGGTCGAGCGCCGTTTCGACGCCAACGGCCATCTCAAGACCGTGTCAGAGGCCATCGTGAAGGTGAACATCGACGGCGAGGAGCGCATGTCGGTCGCCGAAGGTCACGGCCCGGTCAACGCGCTGGACATCGCGCTGCGCAAGGATCTTGGCCGCTACCAAGCCGAGATCGCCGATATGTCGCTGGTCGACTTCAAGGTCCGCATCTTGAACGGCGGCACCGAGGCGGTCACCCGCGTCCTGATCGAATCCCACGATTCCACCGGCGCCCGCTGGTGGACGGTCGGGGTCTCCGACAACATCATCGACGCCTCGTTCCAGGCGCTGATGGATTCGATCGTCTTCAAGCTGATGAAGAACCGCGAGATGGCCGGGCTGGTGGCGGCAGAGTAGTCCGTCGCCTTCGCAGCAGACATCACCGGAATTGCAATGAACCATCACAAAAATTCGGTGGTGAAAGGGGCCGGGGCGTCGCATAGGACGCCCCATGACAGCCGAAGTCTCCTTGCCGAATTCTGATGCCGCTACCCGCGGGTTCCTCTTCGCCCTTGTCGCCTACGTCTTTTGGGGTGTGCAGCCGATCTTCATGAAGATGGTTGCGCACATACCGGCCACTGAAGTGGTGGCGCATCGCATCGTCTGGGCTGTCCCGGTGGCCGGCTTCGTTCTGTGGGCGCTTGGCCGCACCGCAGACCTCAAGGCGGCGCTTAGCTCGCCGCGTACGCTGCTGATGGCGGCGCTGACTGCAAGCATTATCACGCTGAACTGGGCCGTCTACATCTGGGCGATCGCCGTCGACCGCGCAGTCGAGACGGCGCTGGGCTACTATATCAATCCCCTTGTGACCGTGGCGCTCGGCGCCTTTATGCTCGGAGAGAGGCTGAGCACCGCCCAGATGGCGGCAGTGGGGCTCGCCCTGCTCGCGGTGGTGATCCTCACCATCTATACGGGCGGGCTCCCCTGGGTGTCGCTGGTGCTGGCGGTCACCTTTGCGATCTATGGGTACTTGCGCAAGACGCTGCCGATCGGCCCCAGCCAGGGCTTTTTCCTAGAGGTCCTCATCCTTTGCCTGCCGTTCCTGGGCTACATCGTCTGGCTGCAGCTTCGCGGCGAGGGGCACTTTGTCCCCTCTCAACCCGGCGACATCGCGCTGCTCATGATGTGCGGTCCGATCACGGCGATCCCCCTGTTGCTCTATGCCTTCGGCGCCAAGCTGCTCCGCCTCTCGACCATTGGTCTGATGCAGTACATCGCGCCGTCGATCGTGCTGTTGCTGGCCGTCTTCGCCTTCGGCGAGCCTTTTGATGGGGTACGTGTCACGGCTTTCGGCCTGATCTGGCTGGCGCTCGTCATCTACACCTGGTCGATGTTTGCCGGCCGCCGGTCCGGCTGAGGGTGGAACAAGAATGTACACGCTGCACATTGCCAACAAGAACTATTCATCCTGGTCGTTGCGCCCCTGGATCCTCATGCGGGAACTCGGCATTCCCTTCGAGGAACATCAGGTCCCATTCCCGAGCCAGGGAAGCTTCGAGACTTACCGCGCGTTCTCGCCAAGCGGACGGGTTCCGTGTCTGACCGACAACGGCTTGGCGGTCTGGGATTCACTGGCAATCGTGGAGTACCTCGCCGAGCGCCATGCAGCCGTCTGGCCCGAGGACGCGAAGGCCCGCGCATGGGCGCGCTCCGCGGCCGCCGAGATGCATTCGAGCTTCGTAGCGCTGCGCAACGATTGCACTATGAACTGCGGCGTGCGTGTCCGGTTGAAGCCGCAGTCCGAATCGCTGCAGCACGATCTCTTCCGCCTCTCTGACCTATGGAACGACGGCCTGAGCCGGTTTGGCGGGCCGTTCCTCGCCGGGGCCAGGTTCACGGCGGTCGACGCCTTCTTCGCGCCAGTGGCGTTCCGGGCGCAGACCTACGGGCTGGAGTTCACGGGAGCCGCAGCCGCTTATCCCACACGCCTGCTTGCTTTGCCTGCCATGCGCGAATGGTACGAGGCTGCCCTCGCAGAAACCTGGCGCGAGCCGGCCCACGAAGCCGAGATGCTCGCCGAGGGAGAGTTTTTGGACGACCTTCGCGCCTCCACGTGAAGGCTGAGCCGGCGTCGGGGGCTCCTGCGCCTCCCCCTGATGAAGCTATGCCGTGAGCCTAGTGGACCCATTCTGAAGGTCGAGCACGCCGGATAGCTCCTTCCTCGGCATCGGCCTGCCGATAAAATAGCCTTGAAAGCGGGTGCAGCCGGCCGCCCTTGCAAGTTTGAACTCTTCGGCGGTTTCGATTCCTTCGGCCACAATCGTCAGATCCTGTATGCGTCCGATCTGGGCGAGGGCCGAAACGAACACTTGAGCAACCTCGTCATTCGCGAGCCGGTTGATGTAGCTCCGATCGATCTTGATGCTGTTTATTGGAAGTGTCTTCAGGTAGTTGAATCCGCAATGCCCCGTTCCGAAATCGTCGAGGGCGATCCGGAACCCAAGCTCCTTCAGACACTGAATTCGGGCGAGTACTTCGGGCGTCGCGGCCGTGGCCACTGTTTCCGTGATCTCCAGGACAAACTGTGAGGCCATGCGGCCGGACTCGAGAAGAACGCGCTGAGCCATCAAGACCACCTCGTCTCGCTTCAGCTGCTCGCCCGAGACGTTGATGCTGATCCGCTTCCCCGGAAATTGCGTAATGTCCGCGCATGCGCGCTTGAACACCCACTCACCCACCAGGTCGATGAGCGTAGAATGCTCTGCCACGGGGATGAATTCGGCGGGCGATATGATCCCGCGCACCGGGTGGCGCCAGCGTACCAGCGCCTCCAGCGCAAAGATCGAGCCGTCGGCGTTGGCCACAGGCTGATAATAGAGCTCGAGTTCATTGAGATAGACTGCGGCGCGTAGCTCGCGCTCGATCAGCCGACGTTGCCGCTTGCCGGCGAGCATCTCCGCCTCGAATACCGTCAGACGATTGCGGCCGGTCGCCTTGCTCTCGTACAGCGCGACGTCGGCCATGAACATCAGGTCCGAAGCGCTCGAGCCATGCGTAGGCGCTGCAGCAATACCCATCGAAACTCCGAACGGGACTCTTCTGCCCTCATGAACCGTGCCAGACTGCATGACGGCGAGCAGTTCGGTGGCCTTGCTGCAGATCAGGTCAAGGTCGGCATGCGGTACGATCACACCGAACTCGTCGCCGCCCAGGCGACCGACAAAGCCGTCGTCGAATACTCCGCCGGCCGCGGCCGCAAGATGGCGAAGAGCGCTGTCACCGAAGCTGTGGCCGAACGTGTCATTGAGTTGCTTGAAGTGATCGAGGTCGAGCAGGATCAGAGTACCGTCCTTCCGGTCTCCCATGTCGCCGATGGAGCGCTCCAGCATCTCCATGAAGTATCGCCGCGTCATTGCCCCGCTGACGGCATCAATCGAGAGGCGCCGGTGCTCCTCGGTTTCCGCTGCTGCCGCTGATGCCAACCGTTGCACCATCACTCTTCGCATATATTCGAATGTGCACAGAGCCAGTCCGATCGAACAAATCGAGGCGAGCAGCACCGTCTTGTTGAGACCACTTTCCGCAGCCTTGAGGACGACGACGCCGACGGCGGCCATGCTGATGAGAAGCAGCACCTGCGTGGTATGATAGAGCCCGCGAGTGTGCGAGCGAATGGACGCAATAATGCTCATCGACCCAGCCCCTGTGTGCTGGCTCGTGCGTAATTTCAGTCCTTAAAAACCGCTTGCTTCGTTAGTTGCCCAGAGAGGCCCGCCACCAAGAATTTGGTTTGGTGAACAAACAGTTCCGCCTCTTCGTTGAAGTTCGTGTTGCGGCCGCTGGGGCGCGGCCGGCACGAAAGCTGACTTCGCCGGAATTCACACCTCCGCCGGGCGGCGGCGCACGATGATGCCCTCGTCGTCGGCTTCCTGAGCCTGGCGCAGCCGCTCTTCCGCTTCGGTGGCTTCGCGCTGGCGCGCCCACATGGAAGCATAGAGGCCGCCCTTGGACAGAAGATCGGCGTGACGGCCGCGCTCGGCGATGCGGCCGTCCTTCAGCACGATGATCTCGTCCGCGCCGATCACGGTCGACAGGCGGTGGGCGATCACGATGGTGGTACGGCCGCGCGAAACGGTGTCGAGTGCCGCCTGGATCTCGCGCTCGGTGTGGGAGTCGAGCGCCGAGGTCGCCTCGTCGAGCATGAGGATGGGCGGTGCCTTGAGAATGGTGCGGGCAATAGCCACCCGCTGTTTCTCGCCGCCCGAGAGCTTCAGCCCGCGCTCCCCGACCATCGTCTTGTACCCGTCCGGCAGCCCCTGGATGAAGCCGCCGATCTGGGCCAGTTCCGCCGCCTCGCGAATGTCGTCCAATGAGGCGTCCACCCGGCCGTAGCGGATGTTGTAGGCGATCGTGTCGTTGAACAGCACGGTGTCCTGCGGCACCATGCCGATCGCGGAGCGCAGGCTCTCCTGCGTCACGTCCCGGATGTCCTGCCCATCGACGAGGATCTGGCCCGATTTGATGTCATAGAAGCGGAAGAGCAGCCGCGAGATCGTCGACTTGCCCGCGCCGGACGGCCCAACGATCGCGACTGTCTTGCCGGCCGGCACTTCGAAGCTGATGCCCTTCAGGATTTCGCGGTTCGATTCGTAGGCGAAATGGACGTCCCGGAACTCGACCTTGCCCTCCGCAACCTTGAGTGGCCGCGCGCCAGGTCGGTCCGAAATCTCGGCAGGAACGTCGAGCAGGTCGAACATTTGCTCGATGTCGGTTAAGCCCTGGCGAATCTCGCGGTAGATGAAGCCGATGAAGTTCAACGGCACCGACAACTGCATCAGCATGGCATTCAGGAAGACAAAGTCGCCGATCGTCTGCGTCCCCGCCTGCACCTCGCGCGCCGACAGAAGCATGACCGCCAGCATGCCGCCGCCGAAGATCACGCCCTGGCCGAAGTTCAGCCACCCCAGCGACGTCCAGGTCTTTGTTGCAGCGACCTCGTAGCGCGCCATCGAGCGATCGAACCGCTCGGCCTCCATGGCCTCGTTGTTGAAGTATTTCACCGTCTCATAGTTGAGGAGCGAGTCGATCGCCTTCGTGTTGGCGTCGGTATCGCTCTCGTTCATCTCGCGCCGGATGGTGATGCGCCAATCGCTCGCCCAGACGGTGAACCAGGTGTAGAGCGCGACGGTGACCGCCACCACAACCACATAGATCCAGCCGTAGGCGACCGCGAAAATGACCGCCGTCAGGGCGAATTCGAGGATCGTCGGCAGCGTATTCAGGACGGTGAAGCGAACGATCGTCTCGATGCCCTTCACGCCGCGCTCGATGATGCGGGACAGGCCGCCGGTCCGCCGCTCCAGGTGGAACCGCAGCGACAGGTCGTGCATGTGCACGAAGGTGCGATAAGCCAGCTTGCGCACCGCATACTGGCCCACCCTGGCGAACAGTGCGTCGCGCAACTGGTTCAGAGCGAGTTGGATGATCCGCACCAGATTGTAGGCGATCACCAAGGCCGCCGGAACGAGCAGCCAGTCCGGCAGCGGTGGAGTCTTGGCGGCGTCGCCGACCAGCGCATCGGTGGCCCATTTGAAGAAATAGGGCACCGCGATCAGCACGAGCTTGGAAACGACGAGATAGACGCTCGCCCAGACCACGCGCATGCGCAGGTCCGGCCGCTCGGCGGGCCACATGTAGGGCTTGAGGTTGAAAAGGGTCTTGAGCGTCGAGCCGGACTCTGCCGAGACGGTTTTTGCTGCCAATTTCTTCATCCTATGGGCCGCCGCGTTCGGTCCCAGCGGACCGTCGCGGGACGTGTTCTACCTACTTTTGCGCCTTTGCGCCCTGCGAGCAGCCGACGACGGTTTCGCCATTCCCGCAGCAAGATGACACGAGTGTGGAAAAACCTTTCGCGACCTCAGCTAGCGCAGCGCGGTCGATTTCATAGATCGATCGCTGGCGGTCCTGCTTCATCGTGACCAGACCGGCTTCGACGAGAACCTTCAGGTGCTGCGACACCGTCGACTGGGCAAGATGAAGCCCTTCGACGACATCCTTGCAACAGCACTCGTTTGCCGCGAGTTGCCTCAGGATCTTCAGCCGCGCCGGATGCGACAGGGCTCCCAGTCGGGATGCCAACTGCTCGCTTCCATGATCAGGCGAATTCCGCTCGTGGTTCATCGCGTATCGGCGATATACGATGAATGCCGATATGGCAATCGGATTATGTGATCACACCCGGGCAGGCCAGGGAGTAGCTCTGCCCAGCTTCGCCTCGTCCAGGAAACGAACGGGCGTCCCAATCCGCCAAACCGAAGCGGGCCGGCCGCTCTGTCTACTGAGCAGTGACCGGAGGCTTCAGCGCCTGTTCGCCAAGCCGCGTCATGTCCGCCTTCTCACCCTGACCGGTTTTCTCGGGCACCTTGAAGACCTGCCCGGGCCAGATCTTGTGCGGATCGTGGATTTGCTCCTGGTTCGCGAGGTAGATCGTTGAATAGCGGACCCCGCGGCCATACACCCGCTTCGAGATGCGCCAGAGCGTGTCGCCACGTCGGATGATCACCGATCCGTCGACGCTCTGCAGCTTCGGCGCATTCGCCGAGGGTGTTCCCGACTGCATGTTCTCCCCGGCTGCGGCAGTCTCGGCCGGTTGCGCGGTAGCTGAGGCGCCCTGCTCGGATGCCGTCTCTTGTGAGTGAGCCGGCGGCTGCGGGTCGGATTGTGTCTGCGCCTCGCCGGCGCCGCTGCCCTTGTTAGGCAACGCCTGCGACCCCACACCGGCGGAGGCGTCGGGCCCAGCTTCGCTACCGCCTGCGGAGGTCGCCGACCCTCCCGCCGCAGCCTGCGTGTCCGTCTGCGACGATCCAGACTCCTGAGAACTCGGCCCGCTTGTCCCAGGCGAGACCGGCTTTGTATCGTTGCCGGGCTCGGACGGAGCAACCGCCGAGATATTTTCACCGGCCTCACGCTCGAACGGCACGGCCGCACGCGCCAGCACCTTCACCCCGTCGGGACCCAGTGCATCGACGCGGATTATATAGTCGCCGACCGGCAGCTCGCGTTCCGTCTCGATGAGGAAGCGGCCAGCCTTCGAGGCCGACGCATCGCCGAGCAGAATCTCGTTGGCATATGCACGGAGGTTCAGGTCGGGCGTCGCCGAACCGGCAACGAAGATCTTGCGGCCCTCGATCTCGACGGCCTCGACCGCCACCTTCGGATCATCGCCTGCCTTGGGCTTGGTCGCGGGACTGGACTTGGCCTCCTCGCCTGCCGATGCAAGCTCCTGGCTTGCGGGTTGCTTCGTCGCGGTCCCGGATTCATTTCCGGCCGTCTGGCCCGCTTCTGAAGGTGCTTGCGCGCCTGAATTCTGTTCGCCGACGGACGGCTTCTCCGGAGCGCTCGCGGCCTCCTGCGGAACCCGATCGCCCTTCTGTGCTGACTGGCCTTCCGCCTGGGCGGGCGCACCGCCCTTTGCCGTCCCTTCGCCGGATCCGACTGCCTGCTGGGCACCAGTTCCCTTAGCAGAGGCGGCGGCTCCGTCGCTGTTGGCGCTGGCTGAGCCGACAGCCGGTTGGGCAGTCTCGGCTGCGGGTTTGCCCTTGGGTTCAGGCACGGTGATCAGTTGGGCGGGCTTGCCGGGCTCCTCCACGAGCGCCAGCACCTGGCCGGCCGGAGTGTCGGGGATCGAGACGACCGCCGTCTCGATCGACATCGCAACCACATTGTCCGCTGTGGTCGAGCGTAGCACGATCGAGTAGTCGCCAGGCTCGAGCGGCTTTTCGAGGACGATCGCGAAATCGCCTTCGGGGCCGGCAGTTGCGCTGCCGATGACGCGGGAGCCGATGATCGCTTCCACCTTGGCATTTGCAGCCGCATGACCGGCGATTACGATCGAGCCACCAGGCTCGACGCGTACGACGTCAAAGGACGGAACTTCCACCTTCGGCTCGCCCGAGGCTTCCGTACCGTGAGTTTTGGCTGGGGACGTCGTCGACGCTTCCGTCCCGGCTGCGCTCGAGGCAGCCGAGTTCTCAGACGGCGGCAATGCAGCTACCTTCGGGGCGTTCGGCGCCGTCGCCTCCACCCCCGGCGGCGAGTTGAGCAAAGGGTCCAACACGCCGGCCAAATAGGCTGTGCCGCCGGCCGCGACCGTTCCCCCTGCGAGGAACAGAATAATCTTGACCGGTGTAATTGCCATCTCGACGTATCCCTTAGTCCACCAACAGCGGTCTAGCGTGTTTTCCCTTGCGCCACAAGGAAATGCCCTTTTGCGCCCTTGACCAAAGGCACTTGTGCACTAAGCAATCAGCGGGATGAATACGATTCGATCCGTCTGCGTCTATTGCGGCTCGTCGCCTGGCCGGAACGAGGCTTACATCAAGGCAGGTCATACTCTTGGCCGCAGCCTTGCCGAGTCCGGGATTCGTCTTGTCTACGGGGGCGGCACCAAGGGAATCATGGGTGCAGTCGCCGAGGGCGCGCTGCGCGCCGGCGGCAAGGTGATGGGCATCATACCGCGATTCCTGCTCAACAAGGAAGCCACAGAAGCCGGGCTGGGCAAGCTCGATGAACTCGTCGTCACCGAGAACATGCATGAGCGAAAGCACATCATGTTCCAGGAGTCGGATGCCTTCGTCGCCCTTCCGGGCGGCATCGGCACCGTCGAAGAGATCATAGAGATCATGACCTGGGGCCAACTCGGCCATCACCGCAAGCCGATCGCCTTCTGCAACGTGGACGGGTTCTGGGACCCGATGCTGACGCTCCTCGACCACATGCGCACCGAGGGCTTCGTCCACACCGGCCATCTCGTGCAGCCGCTGGTCATCGACAAGCCGGAAGCGATCGTTCCTGCCCTGTTGATCGAGGAATCGAACATCGCCGAGCCGGCCAGCGGCGTTCGGTCCGTGATCGACAAGATGTGAGGGCCGCGCCTGACGTTCGGTAAGTTCGTGCTATAAGGGCGCCGCACAGAACGTCCGGGTGGGCAGATGGACTCTCCTGCATCCAACAACACGGCAGTGATCGGCCTGCTGCCGGATTCCCACGGCCTTTTCTTCACCTACCACTTCGACGAGGCGGGCTTCGCGACGGACGACGCGAATACGGCGCGCTGGATATGGCGCAGCTACGACATCGGCGATCTGCGTGCTCGCCACGAGATCTCTGCCGAGCCCGCCATGCCGGCTCCGGTCAAGTCCGCATTCCTGTCCTCGGCCGAGACATGCCACGTCGATCTCGACGAAGGCTGGCTGCACGGCGATCTGCCCGACCTGCGTCACGACGAGTCGGTCGAGACGCGCGGCCTTGCCCACTTCCGCTTCGCGTTCAACGAGCGGATGCTGATCGGCGCGCGCAAGCAGCAACTGCGCTCCGTCTCGCTTGTGCGCGCGATGGTCGAAAGCCGCTCGCGTCCGTTCCGCGCGCCGGCCGAACTGATCTCCGCAATCCTGCTGAAGTCGCTCGACGGACTGGCCGCCGACCTCACGGGCATCAACGAGCAACTCGACGGGGTCGAGGACAGGATCGTCTGCGACGAGTGGCAGCGCGAGCGGCAGCCGCTGGTCGGGATCCGCCGCAAGCTGGTGATGATCCACCGGCGCATCGCGGGCCTCACCAACCTCTTCCGCCATCTCGACCTCGCGCACCGGGACGACCTTTCGCCGGCACTGGCGGAGATGACCGACCGGCTGTCCCACCAGACGATGATGCTCAACCATGACAGCGAGCAGTTGCAGGCGCGTGCCCGGCTCCTCCAGGAGGAAGTGATGGCGAGGCTGACGGCGCAGTCGAACCGGCTGCTTTACCTGCTTTCGGTGCTCACCGCGGTGCTGCTGCCGATGTCGATCATATCGGGCCTGTTCGGAATGAACGTGGGCGGACTACCCTTCATGGGCGACAATGCAGGCTTCTGGACCGTGACGCTACTGTCGGTTCTGGTGGCGGCGACGACGCTCTATTTCGTGCGCCGGCTCGGCTCGGGGTTATAGCAGGGCGAGTGCAGAGGGCTCGCCCCGGCCCATGCTAGGTGTCGCGCATCAGTGCGACGGAGAGGGGGCGGCATGCCTGCCCAAACTTGAGTTCGCTGCCCTGCTATGACGTTATGCTGCGTTGCGGGCGAGGGCGCTTTCTCTTACATAGGCCGCGAGCCCCAACCATCGGTAGCCAATGTCTCTCGTCAGAACGATCCAGAACGCTTTCGTCCCGGTGCACCGGGAGGGGTGGCCGTTTGTTGCGGGATTCGCCGTCCTAGCGTTGTTGCTCGGCCTGGTCTCGGTTCACCTCTTCTGGATCGGGGTGATCCTGACCGGCTGGTGCGCCTTCTTCTTCCGCGATCCGCAGCGCGTGACGCCGACCGACGACAGCCTCGTGGTCAGTCCGGCAGACGGGATCGTTTCGGCTGTTGGCCCGGCTGTTCCTCCCCGTGAACTCGGGCTGGGAAATGCCGAGATGACCCGCATCTCGGTCTTCATGGACGTCTTCTCCTGTCACGTTAACCGCGCCCCCGTGCGCGGCAGGATCAGCAGGATCAGCTATCGTCCCGGCAAGTTCCTCAATGCGGAACTGGACAAGGCGAGTGCCGAGAACGAGCGCAACGGCGTGGTGATCGAGAGCCCGCACGGCAGCGTCGGCACCGTGCAGGTGGCCGGACTGGTGGCACGCCGCATCGTCTGCTGGGTGGGCGAGGGCGACAACATCGGCGCGGGCGAGCGCTTCGGCCTCATCCGCTTCGGCTCCCGCCTCGACGTCTTCCTCCCCGTCACGGCAGCGCCGCGTGTCTTTGTCGGCCAGACGGCGGTCGCCGGTGAAACGGTGCTCGCCGAGTTCGGCGGCGCGCCTGCCAGCCCCTTGGTGAGGGTGTCCTAGTGGCGGGGCTGTTCCAGCGCTTCGAACCGCACGGGCGAGGCGGGCCGCGCATTCGAGAGATACCGCTGCGGCTGGTCATGCCGAACCTGATCACGGTTCTGGCGATCTGCGCCGGCCTCACCGGCGTCCGACTGGCATTCGAGCAGCGCTTCGAGATGGCAGTCGCGATGGTTCTCGTTGCCGCGTTCCTCGACGGCATCGACGGACGTGTCGCCAGGATGCTGAAGGCCACGTCCAGGTTCGGGGCGCAGATGGACTCGCTGGCCGACATCGTCAATTTCGGCGTGGCGCCGGCCCTCGTCCTTTACGCCTACCTACTTAGCGATGTCGGCTCGGTCGGCTGGATCGCGGCGCTACTCTTTGCGATCGCCTGTGGCCTGAGGCTCGCCCGCTTCAACGTGCTCGACGAGGACCTGGCCCGGCCTGCCTGGCAAGGCGAGTATTTCGTCGGCGTACCGGCTCCGGCCGGCGCGGTCGTCGTGCTGCTGCCTGTCTATCTGATCTTCATCGGCGCCTTCGAGCCCAGCCGGACCGCGGCGTTGATCAGCGCGGGCTTCGTGGTCCTGGTCGCCTTTTTGATGGTCAGCCGCCTCCCGGTGTGGTCGGGCAAGCGCCTGAAGGTGCCTGGCGATCACGTGACGCTGATGATCCTGGGCGTAGTGCTGTTTGCCTCGCTGCTGTTCACCTATCCATGGGTGACGATGTCGGCCGGCGTGATCGCCTATCTGATCTTCCTGCCGCTCAGCGCGCGCGCCTATTCCCAACGGGCGGACCGGGAGGAAGCGGAAGCAAAGCGTCGCTCAGAAGCTTAGGCGTGGCCCTCACGCCGCGGTGGCGTGGCCGAGGCGGTCGATCGCGATCTGGCGGGTGGCGGCATAGTCCGTCTTGCCGGTCGCATGGATCGGGATTTCCTCGATCTTCACGATGTCCTGCGGAATGGCCAGTTCGGTCATCCCGGCCTCCTTGCCGCGTCGGCGAAGTTCGTTTGCATCGGCCTGTTCAGCAGTCGTGACCAGCACGATCCGCTCGCCGCGGCGTCGGTCCGGAACCGCGACGATGGCGTGTTTGTCCTCGGGCCAGAGCGCGTGGACGAGCATCTCGATGGCGCCCAGCGACACCATCTCGCCGGCGATCTTGGCGAAGCGCTTTGCGCGCCCCTTGATCGTCACAAAACCTTCCCGGTCGAAGGACACGATATCGCCGGTATCGTGCCAGCCCTCCTCGAGGCGCTGGATGACGCCGGGCCGGTCGGCGGACATGTAGCCCATCATCACGTTGGGGCCGGTCACCCAGAGACGCCCGCCTTCATCGATGCCTTCAATAGGTTCGAGCCGTGCGCGAACGCCGGGGAGCAGGCGGCCGACGCTGCCTTCGCGCTCATGGGTCGCCGAATTGAGCGAGAGGACCGGCGCGGCCTCGGTCATGCCATAGCCTTCGAACAGGCGCGTTCCGAAGCGCCCCATCCAGATGCGCCGGGTTTCGGCCAGCAGCGGCTCGGCGCCGGCAACCGCCATCCGCAGGCAGGCGAAATCCTGGTCTCCCGCCGCCTTGGCATAGGCGGAGAGGAACGTGTCGGTGCTGAACAGAACGGTCGGCCGCTTCTTCCCGGCCAACTGGGGTATCAGCTTGAAGTGCAGGGGCGAAGGATAGAGCAGCGTCTTCACTCCTGCGAGAAGGGGGAGGATCAGCCCGCCCAGGAGCCCGAAGGCGTGGAACACCGGAAGCACGTTCATGACAAAATCGCGCGGGCCGATTGCAAGGCGCGCCTCGACCTGCATGGCATTGGTCAAGACGTTCTGGTGTGAAAGCACGACCGCCTTGGGGGCATGTTCCGATCCCGAAGTGAACATGACCAGCGCTGGCGCATCGGCTGCCTGCGGCCCTACGGGACGCCGCCAGAGGAAGAAGGCGGCAAGCTTGTCCAGGCGGCTCGTGCCCTCGCGCAGTTCCTCCAGCCAGAGTATGCGTGCCCCGCCGGCCTTCGCAGCCTCTATGATGTCCGCCAGTCCTGCTTTCTCGACGAACGCATGGGAGGAGACGATCGTCCGTATCATCGCGGTTCGGATGGCCGAGGTCACGTTGGCCGGGCCGGAAGTGTAGTTGATCATGGCGGCGACACGTCCCGCCGAGTGCACTCCGAGCAGCGCGATCGCTATCCCGTTGGAGTTCGGCAGAAGCAGTCCGACCGCTTCGCCGGGTGCCGTGGTTCTCGCAAGCCGGCTGGCAAGTACGCGCGTGGCCATGAGCATGCGCCGATAGCTCAGCGATCCGCTGATGACGTCCTCGACGATCTCCCGGTCGGCTCCGAAGCGTCCCGCCGCCTCGACGATCGCCTGGAAAAGCGTCCTGCCGGCGAGATTTGTGGTGCTCCTGGCCTCCGCCAGACGGTCGAACAGCGCGCCGGAGGCGGTGGGCTGCGCCGCGCCCGCACGGGAAACCAGTTCCGGGATCGTCAGCGGCTCGAGCATCCCGATTCTCAGCCTCGGAAACCAACGTCGGGGAGCAGTCGCCTCGTCGATGCGGGAGAAGGGCAGGTGCCGAGCGCCATCGATGAAGATCGGGACCACCCGGGCCTCGCCCTGCAGGGCAATCCGTGAAACGGCCCGGTAGAGCCGAAAGGAGCGGACATCCGGCTCCACATCCTCCGGCATGTAGACCGCGATGCGCCCCTTGCGCTTGAGCACGCGGACCAGTCGGCGGCTGACGAAAACATGCTCGGTGTTGAACGCGATCGTGCGCGCAAGCTCGCGCCAAGGTTCCAGCCACGCCGACTTCGCCGAGTCCTCGTCCAGTATGTGCAGCGTGTCGTCAGGTAGCAGCGACAGCATCAACGCCGCATCGAGCCGCGACTGATGGCTGATGACATAGACGACCGGCGCTTCGGACTTTCTCGCGATCCGGACCGCACGATCGTCTATTCGATAGAGGAGCTTCAGCGGAAGATAGGACAGCGCCTGCCGGAACGTTATTCCGAGGCGCATCATCAAGGCGGCGCAGGCTGTCGCATAGACCGCCGCGACAGCGCCAATCAGAATCAACGTCAGGACCATGCCGCGCCTCCATCCCGTCGACTGCGACGGCGCGCCTATGCCCAATCGCTGCCGAAGAGGGTAGTTGATCTTCCTCCCGCGTCAATCGCCACGCGCATGTCGGCGCGTCCACGGCAAAGAAAAAAGCCAGCTCGAAAGCTGGCTTTAAAGTGTGACGGGCGAGGGGGGGTGGGCATAGGGGGGTGCCCGTCGTGGGTAAGAACTACGCTCGCGAAAGAAGGTTCCACGCCGACAAAGATTTTTTTGAAATTTTTTCTGCAATCGTTCGGCAAGGCCCGAGAGAGGGAGTGCCGGTCCCTTCCAGCGCCCTTGTCAGCGGCTCGACCGAGGTCGCTCACCCACTATGATGATAAGCCCTGCGAGCATGATCAGCCCGGCTCCGGCATAGACCTCGATCCGCGGGACCTCGCTCCAGATGAGATAGCCGAACACGAATGCCCACACGAGGGAGGTGTATTCGAACGGCGCGATCACGGACGCCTCTGCGCGCTTCATTCCTTCGAAGAGCGCGAATTGCGCCGCTCCACCGATGGCGCCGACGAGCACCATGAGAGCGGCCTGGCCAAGGTTCGGCGTTTCCCATACGAGGAACATCGGCACGGCTGCGGTCACCAGGAAGAAGCAGTTGTTGAGCACGACCTGGATGATTGTGCGTTCCTGGAGCGCCATCTTTCGCATCAGCACGATCGACAGGGCCCAGAACAGCGCCGCCGTGAGAACCAGCACGACAGGCAGTGTGAAGCCCAGATTGCTTGGATCGCAGGCGATGAACACGCCGACGAAGCCAACCAGGGCCGCGGCCCAGCGCAGGAGAGGCACCCGCTCCTTGAGGATCACCACGGACATTATCGTGACGATGACCGGGGCGGCGAAATAGATCGTGGTCATCTCCGCCAACTGCAGGGTCTTCGCTGCGGTGTAGAAGCAGAGCCATGCGCCCAGCATCAGCAGGCTGCGTACGAACATAGGCTTCACGATGGGTGAGCGCGCAGTTTCACGGAAAAGCTTGACCCCGCCAACGGCCCCGCAGCCGGCGAGAATGACGACGCTGCGGAAGAAGAGGATCTGCCAGACCGAAATGCCGGCGACGAGCAGCTTGATCGCCGCATCCTGTCCGGAAAAGAGCATGTAGGCGACGCTCGCCAGCACCATGCCGGCAAAGACGCCGTCGCGGGTAGAGGTGGACACGACCGCAGCCATCAGAATTCCTGGCGATCTGCGCCGATGGCGCGGGAAGGGCGAGCCCTCTTGGCACGGCGTCAGGAAGGGCGGCTATGCCCAGCGCGGGCAAGCGATTGGCTCAGGCGGAAAGGGGAGGCGCCGGCCTATTCGGGCATGCGGTAGTGAAGGAGCCGTCCGTTCGGGACGCTGTAGATCAGCCCTGTCTCGTTGAAGGAGGGGCTGAGCAGCGGAAGCATCTTTGGCGCGACTTCGGAGGGATGCGGCAGGGTCATCGGATCCTCGCCGGGTGCGGCCAGGGCCCGCATTGCGGTCCGCGTACGACCGGGATCGAAGACGTTCACCCGCAGCGCCATGTTCCGGGTCTCGTCCGCCCACGAACGGGCCAGCGCCTCGACGGCTGCCTTCGACGCCGCATAGGGGCCCCAGAAGGCGCGGGCGCTGTGGGCGGCACCGGAAGACATGATCACTGCCCGGCCGGCATCCGAAAGCCTGAGCAACGGGTCGACCGAGCGGATCATCCGCCACGTCGCGTTGACGTTGATGGTCATGACCTTCTCGAAGGTCTTCGCCTCGACATGACCAATCGGCGAGATCGTTCCGAGGATGGCGGCGTTTGCGACCAGTATGTCCAGCTTGCCCCAGCGTTCATGGATGGCTCCGCCGAGCCGGTCGATGCCCGGCATGTCGGCGAGATCCAGGGGGACCAGTGTTGCGCTGCCGCCCGCGGCCTTGATCTCGTCGTCGAGTTCCTCGAGCCCGCCGACCGTACGCGCCACCGCGATCACATGTGCCCCCGCCGCAGCCAGGCTCTTGGCCACGAAATAGCCGATGCCGCGCGACGCTCCTGTGACGAGGGCGATGCGGCCGGAAAGATCGGGGGTGTCGGTCATGCGGATATCCAGTCGTTCGGCTTTTGAAGGCGCCGTCAGATAGGACGAATTCGGCGCCGGCGAAAGCCTTGAACACCCCTTTCGCCTACGGAATCATCGCGCCGGCGCGAATATGTCGCCGCGAGTGTCGGGAGGAGCGGGGGCGGAACGTCCTCGGCCCGAGACTTGATTTTCAGGAGAGGGAAAAGTGGCCAGAACCGTAGCAATCCTCGTCGCCAGGCTCATCTTCGCCGCACTGTTCGCGATGGCGGCCGCATTCAAGTTCGCCGGCATGTCCGACACGACCAGCTACATCGCTGCGGCCGGGTTTCCGTTTCCGCTGCTGCTTGCGTGGCTGGCGGCCTTTTTCGAGCTCGCGCTGGTGGTGGCCTTCCTGACCGGCGTCTTCTTCTCTGAGGCTGCCCTTCTCGCCGGCGTCTATGTGATCTTCCTCGGCTTCGCCTTCCATGGACCTGACCGGTGGGCCGGCAACGAGGCGGAGTTCGGCTTCTTCGTCGACCACTTCACCTTCCTGGCCGGACTGTTATACGCCGCCGTCCACGGCCCGGGGGAGCGGCTCGCGGTCCGCAAGGGATTTTTGTGGCGGCCAGAAGCCCTGCCGAGCAGCGCCTGAGGCGATCAGTGGGCGGACCATTGGTGCGCGAGGGTGTCGCGCAGGATCGATCGGTCTGCCTTCAGCAGTAACCGAAGCCCCGCGCGATGCCGCAAGCCCATTCAGCGAACCCGTCGCCGCTGTTCATCCCTTCTGGCGAAGTAAGATAGAGCGCTGCGGCCGTCGCAATGACGACGGCGAGATAGATCTTGTTCCGCACCGACATGCCAGCCAGCGAAAGCTCCCCTATTGCCCGCCGGCGGCCAGCAGCGAGAGCGTGCGGACATTGTCCTCCGTGCCCTCGACGTCCGCGAGGCGGGTGGGATACTGGGTCGAGAAGCAGGCGTCGCAGAACTGGGGTTGCTCCGAATTGCGGCCGTCCTCGCCCACCGCGCGATAGAGCCCGTCCAGCGACAGGAACCCGAGCGAATCCACCCGAATAAAGTCGGCCATCTCCTCGACCGTCATGCGCGAGGCGAGCAGCTTGGCCTTCTCGGGCGTGTCCACCCCGTAGAAGCAGGAGGCGCGCGTCGGCGGTGAGGCGATGCGCATGTGCACCTCCCTGGCGCCCGCGTCACGGACCATCTGCACGATCTTCTGGCTGGTGGTGCCGCGCACGATGGAATCGTCGACCAGCACCACGCGCTTGCCCTCGATAATGCGGCGATTGGCGTTGTGCTTCAGCTTCACGCCCATGTGGCGGATCGAGTCGCCGGGCTGGATGAACGTGCGCCCGACATAGTGGTTGCGGATGATGCCGAGCTCGAACGGGATGTCCGCGGCTTGGCTGAAGCCGATCGCCGCGGGCGTCCCAGAGTCCGGCACAGGCACCACGATGTCTGCCTCGACGGGATTTTCACGCGCGAGCTCTGCCCCGATGCGCTTGCGCACGTCGTAGACGTTGCGCCCCTCCACCGTGGAGTCGGGCCGGGCGAAATAGACGTACTCGAAAATGCAGAAGCGAGGCTTCTGCGGCTCGAACGGGAAGAGGCTCTCGATTCCCTTCGGCGTGATCACCACCATCTCGCCCGGCTTCAGGTCGCGCACGAAGCGCGCGCCGATGATGTCGAGCGCGCAGGTCTCCGAAGCCAGGATCCAGGCTCCATCGAGATCGCCGAGCACGAGCGGCCGGATGCCGAGCGGATCGCGGCAGCCGATCATCTTCTTCGCGGTCAGCGCGACCAGCGAGAATGCGCCTTCAATCTGCCTGATCGCATCGATGAAGCGCGAGTTCAGATCCCGCTCCTTGCTCGTCGCCACGAGGTGGAGGATCGTTTCGGTGTCGGAGGTCGACGAGAAGATGGCGCCCTGCTTCTGCAGGTTGCGCTGTACGGTCAAAGCATTCGTAATGTTGCCGTTGTGTGCGATCGCCAGTCCGCCTTCGGCGAGTTCCGCGAAGAAGGGCTGCACGTTGCGGAGGCCGGAGCCTCCGGCGGTGGCGTAGCGCGTGTGGCCGATGGCGCGCGCGCCAGGGAGCCTGTCTATGACCGTCTGCTTGGTGAAATTGTCGCCGATCAGGCCGACATGGCGCTCGACGTGGAACTGGGTGCCGTCGAAGGAGACGATACCCGCGGCCTCCTGGCCGCGATGCTGGAGCGCATGCAGGCCGAGCGTGACGATGGCCGCCGCGTCCTGGCGGCCCAATATGCCGAACACGCCGCATTCGTCATGGAAATGATCGTCGGCCTCGGCAGTGAGGTTATGATCCGCGCTCGACATAGGCGTTCTCTCGTCGGGGAAAGCCTGGATATAGGCAGTTTAGGCCGAGCGCGCCATGGTCAATCGTTTGCCGGCGGATTTTCATCCGGAGGATTTTCCCCGGCGGGCGCTTCTGCCGGCGGATTTTCCGCCGGGGCCTCGGTGGCGGCCGGCTCCTGCGACTGGGTCTCCGGGGTTTCCTGGCCAGGGATGATCTTCTTCAGGAACGACTTTTCCGGATCCTCGGGCAGCATGCCTTCGAGGTAGTCACCGATGCTCTCCAGCATCGGCCCCGACTTCGCCTCGGTGATCCATGCCGGCCGGTTCTGGCCGACCAGCCATTCGAAGAACAGCAGCGCGACCGCGACCACCAGGATGCCGCGTGCCGCACCGTAGACGAAGCCCAGCGTGCGGTCGAGCGCACCGATACGGGAATCGATGATCAGGTCGGCGATCTTCATCGTGATGAGAGAAACGATGATGAGCGCCACGACGAATACCGCGCCGGCGGCGACCGCCATCGCCAACTGTTCGTTGTCGATGTGCGGCTGCACATAGGGCAGGACCGGCTTGTAGAAGAAGAAGGCGGCGGCCGCGGCTGCGACCCACGAGGCGATCGACAGGATTTCGCGGGAGAATCCGCGAACCATCGCCAGCATGGCGGAAACGAGCGCGAAGCCGACAAGGATTCCGTCAAGCAGCGTTATCGGCATTCAAGTCCCTCACGGCCCCGGTAGCCCGCCGGCCCCATATTATCAGTCATCGGTATCGCGGCGGAGCGAGCCGGCAATGCGGACCACGAGATCCGCCAGCGTGGCAGGCTGAAAGGCGCGGGAGTCGTTCCCGCTGCCGAGTTCCTCGCTGCCGCGCGGCAAGACCGCCTGCCCGAAGCCCAGCTTCTCCGCTTCCTTCAGACGCTGCTGCGCATGGGCAACCGGTCTGATCGCACCCGATAGGCTTATTTCGCCGAAATAGACGCAATCTGCAGGCAGAGCAAGGCCGGTTAGGGAGGAGACCAGCGCAGCCGCCACGGCAAGATCGGCCGCCGGCTCGGCGATACGATAGCCGCCCGCGACATTCAGGTAGACGTCATGCTGGCCGAAGCGGACGCCGCAATGCGCCTCGAGCACTGCTAGCACCATTGCCAATCGTGGCGAATCCCAGCCGACGACCGCGCGCCGCGGCGTGCCAAGCGACGTCGGTGCCACTAGGGACTGGATCTCGACCAGGACAGGCCGCGTGCCTTCCATCCCGGCGAACACGGCCGCTCCAGGCGCGGCGGCATGTCGCTCCCCAAGGAAGAGCTCGGATGGGTTCGAGACCTCCCGGAGTCCCTTGTCCGACATCTCGAACACGCCGATCTCGTCGGTCGGCCCGAATCGGTTCTTCACCGTGCGTAGGATGCGATGGTGGTGGCCGCCTTCGCCTTCGAAATAGAGCACGGCGTCGACCATGTGCTCCACGACCCGGGGACCCGCGATCTGGCCTTCCTTCGTAACGTGACCGACTAGTACGATCGCCGCTCCGGTTGACTTGGCGTAGCGGATCAGCGCCTGCGCCGCCGCGCGGACCTGGGTGACGGTGCCGGGCGCGGAGTCGGCCGCATCGGTCCACAGGGTCTGGATCGAATCGATGATGACGAGGTCCGGCCGGCGACCGTCGGCGATCGTGGCGAGGATGTCCTCGACATTGGTTTCAGCTGCCAGTTCCACCGTGGAATCGGCCGCGCCGAGACGCTGGGCGCGAAGCCTGATCTGCGCCACCGCTTCCTCGCCCGAAACGTAGACGATCCGATTGCCTCTGCGCGCAAGCGCCGCCGCTGCCTGGGTGAGGAGCGTCGACTTGCCGATCCCGGGATCTCCGCCCACCAAGAGGGCGGAGCCGCGTACGAAACCGCCGCCGGTTGCGCGATCCAACTCGCTTATCCCCGAGGCGATGCGCGGCGCGTCCTCGATCTCGCCGGCGAGCGAGGTCAGCGCAACCGGTCGCCCCTTGCGGCTGGTGCGCAGCGAAGACGGCCCGCTGCCGATCCCGCCGGACGTGCCTTCCTCGACCAGCGTGTTCCACTCGCCGCAGGCATCGCACTTGCCGGCCCAGCGCGTGTGCACGGAGCCGCAATTTTGGCAAATGAACTGGATGCGGGATTTAGCCACGGCTTAGCACTCGCATCGAGGCGGACATGACGGCGGGACAGAGGGGAGCAACGTAGAGAGCTGACATTTCAGACACGGTCGACCCCACCCTACTCAAACCGCTCCGGCAGATGCTGGTCCTCGGCAAGGTCTGTGAACCGCGTGAATTCGCCCTGGAAGGCGAGGCTCACCGTGCCGGTTGGTCCGTGGCGCTGCTTGGCGACGATGACCTCGGCCTTGCCGCGCACCTCGTTCATTTCAGTTTCCCATTTGATATGTTCTTCGGTGCCCGGCTTCGGTTCCTTGTTCTTGAGGTAGTATTCCTCGCGGTAGACGAAGAGCACCACGTCGGCGTCCTGCTCGATCGAGCCCGATTCGCGCAGGTCGGAGAGTTGCGGCCGCTTGTCCTCGCGGTTTTCGACCTGACGCGACAACTGCGACAGCGCGATGATCGGCGTGTTGAGTTCCTTGGCGAGCGCCTTCAGGCCTGTGGTGATCTCGGTAATTTCCTGAACGCGGTTGTCTCCCTTCTTGGAAGAGCCGGTCATGAGCTGGATATAGTCGATCACGATGACGTCCAGACCTCGCTGGCGCTTCAGCCGTCTGGCGCGCGCCGCAAGCTGCGCGATCGAGATGCCGCCCGTCTGGTCGATGAACAGCGGGATCTTCTGAAGCGTCTGCGTGCAACTGACGAGTTTTTCGAAATCCGGCTCGGTCAGGTCGCCGCGCCTGATCTTCGACGAGGGCACCTCCGCCTGCTCGGAGATGATACGCGTGGCGAGTTGTTCGGACGACATTTCCAGCGAGAAGAAGCCGACCACGCCGCCGTTGGCCGCCTTGAACGAGCCGTCCGCCTGTTGGGCGGGCTCGTAAGCATGCGCGACGTTGAAGGCGATGTTGGTGGCAAGCGAGGTCTTGCCCATGGCCGGTCGGCCGGCGAGCACGATCAGGTCGGAAGGCTGCAGGCCGCCCATGCGGTTGTCGAGGTCGCGCAGGCCGGAGGCGATGCCGGAGAGATGGCCGTCGCGCATATAGGCGGCGCTCGCCATGTCGATCGCGGTCTTCACCGCATCGCCGAAGCTCTCGAAACCGCCGTCATAGCGGCCGGTCTCGGCAAGCTCGAACAGACGCCGCTCAGCGTCCTCGATCTGCTCCTGCGGCGACATGTCGACCGGCGCGTCATAGGCGATGTTGACCATGTCCTCGCCGACCGTGATCAGCGCGCGGCGTGTCGCGAGGTCGTAGATCGCCCGGCCGTAGTCGGCGGCGTTGATGACGGTGACAGCCTCGGCGGCGAGGCGCACGAGATACTGCGCCACGGTGAAGTCGCCGACCTTCTCCTCGGCGGGCAGGAAGGTCTTCAGCGTGATCGGCGTCGCCACCTTGCCCATGCGAATCATGTCGCCGCCGATCTCGTAGATCCTGCGGTGCAGCGGCTCGTAGAAATGGGCCGGCTTGAGGAAGTCCGAGACCCGGTAGAACGCGTCGTTGTTCACGAGAATCGCGCCGAGCAGGGCCTGCTCGGCCTCAATGTTGTTCGGCGCCTCGCGATAGATCGGCGTCTCCGCCACCGCGAGCTTCCGTGCTGCTTCCGCCATCCCCGTCACCCCAAAATCCTTCAGCCTTTGGGCGTAGCAAAACGCTCCAAAGGAGTCCGTCCAAAGCGGCCTCGGTGCACTCTCGGTGCACTGGATTCACAGTCGTTAACAGCGCAGTCGACTAAGCTTCGAATCCGCCTTGACCCGAATCGAACTATATTATCCGTGTCCTTGGGATTTGTGAACGAAGCGTGAACGACGGGCAGGGCGCATGCAAGGCCTATTCGCCTGAAGGAGTACTCAATGGCGAAACTCACCACCATCGGCTTCGACGCCGACGACACGCTCTGGCAGAACGAGCAGTTCTTCCGGCTCACCGAGCAGCGCTTCCAGGCGTTGCTTGCCGATCATGCCGCGCCGGAGGCTCTAGTGACCCGTCTTCTGGAGGCCGAAAAGCGCAACCTCGCCCACTACGGCTTCGGCATCAAGGGTTTTACCCTGTCGATGATCGAGACCGCGGTTGAGATCACGCAGGGTAGGGTTCCCGCCTCGATCATCGGCGAGATTCTTTCCGCCGGCCGCGAGATGCTTTCGCATCCAGTCGAGACGCTTCCGCACGCCCGCGAGACGCTCGAGAGATTGGCCGACGACTATCGTATCGTTCTGATCACCAAGGGCGATCTGTTCGATCAGGAACGCAAACTGGCGCAGTCGGGGCTGGGCGATTTCTTCGATGCGGTGGAGATCGTCAGTGACAAGAACGAGGCCACCTACCGGCGCATCTTCTCGCGCCACGGAGACGGGGCCGAACATTCGATGATGGTCGGCAATTCGCTGAAGTCCGACGTGGTGCCAGCCGTCAGGGCAGGGTCATGGGGCGTCTTCATCCCGCATGACCTCACCTGGGTGCTGGAGCACATGGAGGCACCCGCCGACGAGCCGCGCTTCAGGGAATTGCCGCATCTGGGCGAACTGCCGGCGTTGCTGGAGCGGCTCGGATGATCACCCCGCGCGTGGCGCAAACAGGATGATGGAAGCTCCGGCAAGGCAGATGGCAGCGCCCGAAACGTCCCACCGGTCGGGCCGGATGCCTTCCGCAACCCAGAGCCACGCCAGCGAGGCGACAATGTAGATTCCGCCGTATGCGGCGTAGGTGCGGCCTGCCGCCTCGGCATCGGTCAGCGCCAGCAGCCATGCGAAGACGACAAGCGACGCCAAGCCCGGCGCCAGCCAAAGCGGCGATTTGTCCAGCCGCCACCATGCCCAGAAGGCAAAGCAGCCTGCGATTTCGGCAAGTGCCGCGGCTGCGAAGAGTACGTAGTTCACTGCAGCCTCATGGGTATTAACATGGCATCGATCCCTGCTGCAGATCGAAACCCTCATCAGTTAGCGTGGGCGCCTGCGCCAATGACGCCTGTATAGAGTGTCCCATCTTTCTTGGAAGCGAGTATGTAGACCTAGCCCGCCATGGTGGTGGATGGTGGCGGTCTAGGTCGGGCGAGCCCAGTCCTGGCAAGTTCCGGAATGGATCCCGGGTCTTCGCGGTCGCTGCGCTCCTGCTCGCCCGGGATGACGCCCGTAAAGGGTCCGCGTCTATCTTACCAGCCGAACGTTCCGCTCCAATCACTCCCCCTCCGACACCTTCTTGCGGCCCCGTTTGGGCTTAGCCTCAGCCCCTCCAGGCTGGTGCCCCATCTCATGCATGGCAAGCGCCTTCTCGGCCTTCTCCATGTAGCCGCGGGTGATCGGGACCGCGTCATTCTTCCGCGTGAGTTGGATCTGGAACACCATCATGTCCTGCCAGCGGAACGCCGCCTCGGAGCCGGAGAGATAGAATTCCCACATGCGGCAGAAGCGCTCGTCATAGATCGCCTTGGCCTTGTCGCGGTTGGCCATGAAGCGCTCGCGCCAGGCCTTCAGCGTCTCTGCATAGTGGATGCGCAGGATTTCGATGTCGCCGACCATCAAGCCGGCCTTTTCGATCGCCGGCAGCACTTCCGAGAGCGCGGGTATGTAGCCGCCGGGGAAGATGTGCTTGCGGATGAAGGCGTTCGTGGATGTCGGCGGGCCGAAGCGGCCGATCGAATGCAGCAGCATCACGCCGTCCGGCTTCAACAGCGTCGCGCACTTTTCGAAGAAGGTGCGGTAGTGATTAACGCCGACATGCTCGAACATGCCGACCGAGACGATCCTGTCGAAGCGCTCGTTGAGGTCTCGGTAGTCACGGATCTCGAAATGCGCGTGACTGTCCAGTCCCTCGGCCCGCGCCCGCTCGGTCGCGATGGCGTGCTGTTCCTTCGACAAGGTGACACCCAGCACGTCGGCCTGAAAATTCCTGGCGATGTAGAGTCCGAGCCCGCCCCAGCCGCAGCCGATGTCGAGCACCGACTGTCCCTGCTTCAGCCGGAGCTTGGCGGCGATGTGCCGCTTCTTGGCGAGTTGCGCTTCCTCGAGCGTCATGTCCGGCCGCTCGAAATAGGCGCAGGAATACTGCATGTCCTCGTCGAGGAAGAGCTTGTACATCTCGCCGGAGAGGTCGTAGTGCCGCTCGACGTTGCGCTTCGAGCGCCGATGCGTGTTCATCTGGTGCAGCCCGCGGATCGCCACCCGCACGCCCTCCATGGCGCGCGACAGCGCGTCGCCGCTGCCCATCGGCCCGGTGTTCTCATAAATCAGGTGCAGGAAGGAGAGGACGTCGCCCTCCAGGAAATCCAACTCCTGGTCCATGAAGGCCTCGCCGACTGCCAGCGACGGATGCAGTGTGATGGCGCGCTCGGCGTGAGTGGTCTTTATGTGCACATGGACGAGCGGCCCGCTGCCGTCGCCGAAACTATGGACCGAGCCGTCAGGCCCGGTGATCTTCAGATTGCCGACCCTAACGACACGATCGACGACACGCCTAAGCAGTATATTCATAGCCCGTCCCGATTTGGCAGCGCCTCTGCCTCCCAAAGCTATAATTCTGCTGCAAAAAGTCGCGGCTGAAAACCACCGTTTGGCCCAAACAGAAAGTGGGTCGATGGGCCAGATAATCCGGCTTTCGCCAGTGCTTGGCAAGGGTTGGCGCCAGTCCGACCGCTTTGCGGTATGCGAGCATCGGTCCGTATGCTCAAGTCGTCCCGCACTTCTCAAAAGGAGGCGAACGTGACATCGCAACAGACCAAGCCGGAGGACTTCAGGGACCTTACCGAATGCAGCGGATCATGCCACTGCGGCGCCGTGCACTTTCGGGTACGACTTAGCGACGGCCTGCATACGGCTCGCCGATGTTCGTGTTCTTATTGTCGAATGCGGGGTGCAATAGCTGTTTCTGCCGAAGTCGGGGACCTCGTGATCAGAGAAGGCGCAGAAATGCTGACCCTGTATCAGTTCAACACGATGACGGCCAAACACTACTTTTGTGCGAGATGCGGGATCTATACCCATCATCAGCGACGCTCCAATCCCAACCAATACGGGATCAACGTCGCTTGCCTCGAGGGCGTCAGCCCCTTCGACTTCGAAGAGGTACCGGTGCTGGACGGCGTGTCCCATCCCTCGGATCGACCTGGGCAGGATGGACAGGCGGTGGCTGGCGTCCTGAGGTTCATGCGGTCGGCGTGACCGCGGCAATTCTGGCCTCAAAAAAAAATCGCTCCCCGCCCGAAGGAGGGGAGCGACCGTTTCGAGATCTATCAATCCGAGAAGGATCAGCCTTCGAATTCTTCCGCGTTCGGATCGAAGAAGGTGTCGGGGCGGGCGTTCTCGTTGATGTCCTCGCCGTAGATCGCCTCGGCGGTGGTGAGGGTCTCGCCGCGCTCCTGACGCTCGGCCTCTTCCGTCGAACGTGCGATATTCAGCGTCACGGTCACCTCGACCTCGGGGTGCAGCGCGATCGCGACATTGATCAGGCCGACGGTCTTGATCGGATGATTGAGCTCGACCTGGTTGCGGTTGACGTTGAAGCCTTCAGCCGTCAGCAGGTCGGCGATATCGCGGGTCGAGACCGAGCCGTAGAGTTGGCCGGTTTCGCCGGCGGAACGCACGATCACGAAGCTCTTGCCGTCGAGGCCGCCACCAATATTCTCCGCCTCCGACTTGCGCTCGGCATTGCGAGCCTCGAGATCGGCGCGCTGGCCTTCGAACTTCTTCTTGTTGGCTTCGTTGGCGCGCAGCGCCTTGCCCTGCGGCAGGAGGTAATTGCGGGCGTAGCCGTCCTTGACCTTGACGGTCTCGCCAAGCTGGCCAAGGCGGGAAATGCGTTCGAGAAGGATGACGTCCATGTCTCTGTTCCTTTCATGCCCCGCGCTCGCGCAGCGGGCTTTGGAATAAGGAGCAGGACGGGTCGGGCGGCAATAGCCGGGGTCGCTGTCCTGCCCTGCGGCAGTTAGGGGCAACGCCCCAACTCGGGATTTTTCGATACCGCCGCCGCGCCCGTCGCGGAGGAGGGGAGGCGGGCCAGGACTGCCCGCCTCCATGTCTAAATTAGCGCACCAGGTAGGGCAGCAGGCCGAGGAAACGGGCGCGCTTGATCGCCTGGGCGAGCTCGCGCTGCTTCTTCTGGCTGACGGCGGTGATGCGCGACGGCACGATCTTGCCGCGCTCGGAGATATAGCGCTGCAGCAGACGCACGTCCTTGTAGTCGATCTTCGGAGCATTGGCGCCGGAGAACGGGCAGGTCTTGCGGCGACGATGGAACGGGCGCCGGGTCGGGATCTGATTGATGTCTACCATTTACTCGGCTCCTTCCGTCGTCTCGCGCGGGCGGCGAGGGCCGCGATCCTCGCGGTCGCCGAAGCTGCGCGGGCCGCGGTCGCGATCGCCGAAGCCGCCGCGTGGGCCGCGGTCACGATCGCCAAAACCGCGCTCGCTGCGCTCTTCGCGCTTCTGCAGCATTGCGGACGGGCCTTCCTCGTGCTTCTCGACCTTGAGGGTCATGAAGCGCAGTATGTCTTCGGACAGACCCTGCTGCCGCTCAAGCTCGTTGAGCGCTGCCGGTGGGCAGGTGAGGTCCATCAGCGTGAAATAGGCCTTCCGGTTCTTCTTGATCCGGTAGGTGAGGGACTTCAGCCCCCAGCTCTCGACCCGGCCAACGCTGCCGCCGTTTTCGGTGATGACGGTCTTGTAGTGGTCCACAAGCGCATCGACCTGCTGCTGCGACAGATCCTGGCGGGCAAGAAACACATGTTCATAAAGTGCCATGGTCTTTGCCTTTCTTCGTTTCCCTGCGCGGTTCCGGCGGCTAAGCCTCTGCAACCTGTCTTTACCCTTCGAGGCCAGATGACCTTCTTGAGGGGAAGAAAGGAGCATGGACGGTCGAGAGCGGAGACACGGGAGGCAGAAGGCCGTTCACCTTCATGCGGAGATTTTCAGAAAACCTCCGGCCCTCCGTTCAGCCCCCAGCCGGGACCGGCAGATGCGCGCTCTATACAGGTTTTTGGCGAGATCGCAAGGCAAAGGGGGCGGTTGTTGAGCCTTGAGCGGTCGCGTGATCGTGATCCGCTCGCGCAATCGTGATCCGGATTGACGCAGGTTCATACCACGCCGGATGAGGAGGTCCATCTAGTCCTGTGATATATTGAGATAAGTCCGGGGGACCATGGAGGGAGTGCGGAGGCACCCATGGTACCGAATCTTGCATCATTCGCGCGAAGAGGCGCAGTAACTCTCGGGCTACTGGCAGGTATGTCCGTCCCAGCGATTACCGGGCCATTGATCATGCCGACCATGCCGGACAATCTACTGGCCGGTGTCCATACCAAGACTTCCCTCGTCGAGGATGTCGCATGGCACGGTGGTCACGGCGGCTGGGGTCATGGCGGCTGGGGCCATGGCGGCTGGGGCTGGAGACATGCTGGCTGGGGCCATGGCGGCTGGGGCTGGAGACATGCTGGCTGGCGTCACGGCGGTTGGGGTTGGCGCCATGGCGGCTGGGGTTGGAGGCATGCCGGATGGGGTGGCAACTGGGGTCACGGCTGGCATCACCACCATGGCAATAATTGGGCTGTGTTCGTAGGGGTTCCGCTGCTGGGATGCGGCTGGGGATACTGCGGGTATCCAGGCCCGTATGCATATTACGGATTCTAATTGCTGGCTGACTATGGAAGCCTAGCCGATCCCGTTCGCTAGAGATCGGCTAGCGCCGTCGGCGACCTTGAGCACGGGTGGAGATGAGTCGCGCCTGCCTCTTACTCAGTCTGGCGCTGCAATTTTTCAGTGACTTCAATTTGCTCGAAGGATCCTGGCTGAAAAGTCCAAAGGAGCGAAATCAAGAAGCGGCGCCCGCAGGCTCCGGAGGCGCTGCCTCGCGGGGCCGGTCACGAAACAGGTGCCGTCCAGGTATGCCGAGCTATACTCCTTGGGAAAGTCCTTGAACTGCTGAAGACAGGTGATCTGTTCAGAGGTCAATTGCAGTGAGTCTTCCGAGTTCTGGTCCGAAGGCACTATCTTTTGGTGCCCGTTCGCGGAGACCGGAGCCTCCTGAAGGAACACCATACAGAGCGCAAGTGGCGGTCCAATGATGGGGTGGGAGCAAACCATCTGAGTGGCTGTACAAAGCCACTCCAGGGTGCGCGGAACCGCAAGCGACGGCAATAACCCGGAAGTATTACCACCGATATGGTGTAATCCATGAGGCTTGGATTATGCGGTGATAGGGAAATCAGGAACCGGAATAGTCGTCTCGAAGCCCTTGCTCAGGAAAGAACGACCTCTCCCCAAACCGCTTCCCGAACATCAGGTCGTACTGAAGGTAGCGGAAATCCCTGATCATCGGATCGATTTCGGTCTCCCGCGCCCAGTTCTGAGTGGGCTCGCCAGTCCTGGCGACCAGCATGTTGCGATCGACGGCCGAATAGCGGTCGTGAACCGCGCCGAGCAGGCCCGTATAGTAGGGGTGGCTAAAGCCCGCCACGCGCATCAGATGGAGCGGCAGGAAGGAAGGGCTGATGGTCCCAACATCCTTGGCCGGTCCCGTTCGATTCGACCAGAGCACCAGCGGGGTCTCGTGTTCCTTTGCGAGCGTCGGCAGCGGGGCGTTCCGGTCGGCGACGACCCGCTTCATATAGCCGGTTTCGATATAGACGGACCCGAGCGGCGGCAGGTGGTCGCCGAAGAAGGCGATGATCGTGTGGCGTTCGCGTTTGCTCGCCCATTCGATCAGCCGGGCCAGGCTATCGTCGGCGTCCTTCGCGCCCGTGGCGTAGGTCTTCAGCATCTCCTTGGATTTAGCCGATATTCTCCCGTCCACCGCAAGTGTCGAGTCGGGATAGCGGTTGGGTTCATAAGGCCCGTGCCCCTGCAAGGTCACGGCAAAGTAGAAGATCGGGTGGCTGGACCAGTCCGCTGTGCGGATGATCTCGTCGATGAAGGCCGTGTCGGCTGCGAGCGGGCCTCTCTTCTCCAGCGGGGGAAGGGATTCCTCAGAGAGGAATCGCTCGAATCCAAAAGCCTGGTAGACCGAGGCGCGGTTCCAGAACCATCCGGCGAAGGGGTGGAAGGCCTGGGTGTCGTAGCCCTCGCCCTTCAAAAAGGTCGCCAGCGACGGCACCGTCGTGCGGACATATTGCTGGTAGGGGATGCTGCCATAGGGCAGGAACGCGTTTGAGAAGCCGGTCAAAGCCTCGAATTCGACATTAGCGGTCATGCCGCCGAATTCCGGCGAGAGCACGTGGCCCGACATCAGCGAGCGCACCGTCGGGATCGGGTCGGGGGTGATCTTCGTCCCGGGAAGGCGAGCCGGATCCCAGAAGGATTCGCTCATCACCACGATAATGTCCGGCTTGTCGGCCGGGGCAGCCACGGGCGGTAGCGGCTGCTGTGAGAGCGCTTTGATAGCCTCTTCGGAATATCCCTTCGGCGCTGAGACCTTTGCCATCGGCACGTTGAGGGCGAAGGCGATGGCGAAACCGTTGCTGCTGTAGTTCTCCTTCTGGTCCCACATCATTGGGAAAATCTGTAGCCGGTCGCGCGCCCATGAGAAGGTCGCGTAGTCCATGATCGAGGCGAAGAAGATCAGCGCCGGGACGGCGACCGCCAGGCGCGCGCCGCGGGCCCGGAGCGTCAGGCGCGGCACCTTAAGGCGCCAGTATCGCCAGGCGGCGATCAGCAGGGCGATGGCGGCAATGCCGATCACCGAGAAGATGACGGCCTCCACAGGACGCTGCCGCACCAGCATCGGCATCAGTTCCAGAATCTGGCGGGCGTAGAGGAAGTCCGTCGGATAGAGAGGGTCGCCCAAATAGAAGGCTTTCTGTTTTCCGACGAAGGCGAGGCCGAGGGCAATCGGCGCTATGATCAGCAGCGCGTGGTAGGGGCGCCCGAGCAGGGCGTCGACAAACACGATGAGCAGCGCGAACAGGACGACCGTCGTCCAGCCCGGGCGGAACGGCTGCTGGAAGAACCTCAGCGTCTCGCTGATCGAGCCGCGCACGATCAGTTCGACCGCGAAAACGAGCAGCGCCGAAACCAGAAGGACGAACACCACCGACCCGGCGAGGCGTAATCCGTGGCGCCACGCGTCCCCTCTTCCCGCCTTGTGCGGGTCTGCCTTCACTACACTCATTCCCAACCGCGGCCTGCGAAAAATCAGAACCAATATCCCGGACCGCGCGGGGTCCCGCGCGCAGTCATATAAATGTCATTCAACTGTCACAAGTTGCTATCGCGTATGGCTAAATTGCGGATGCCTTGTCTATGGGTGGCTGGAATTTTTACACCTGTGGTTCCTCCGCCTCACCCGGTCGGACTTGACTTTCGCGCTCGCGCCACGGCAGACGCAGCGCTGAACTTTCGCAGAGAAGGCGGGGCCAGCATGACGATCGCATTCACCTTCCCTGGCCAGGGCAGTCAGGCCGTGGGCATGGGCAGGGACCTCGCGGAGGCTTTTCCGGCAGCGCGTGCCGTGTTCGAGGAAGTCGACGAGGCGCTCGGCGAGAAACTGTCGAGCCTCATCTGGGAAGGGCCGGAAGACGCACTCACGCTAACGGCCAATGCGCAGCCCGCCCTGATGGCGGTGTCGCTCGCCGTCATCCGTGCGATGGAGGCGCAGGGCTTCTCGTTGAAGGGCACGGTGAGCTATGTCGCCGGCCACTCGCTCGGGGAATACTCGGCGCTCGCCGCGGCCGGCACCCTCACCATAGCGGATGCCGCACGCCTGCTCCGCATCCGCGGCAACGCCATGCAGAAGGCGGTTCCGGTCGGGGAGGGGGCGATGGCCGCCATCCTCGGCCTCGAGCAGTCCTCTGTCGAGAAGGCATGTGCCGAGTTTGCCCAGGGCTCGGTCTGCCAGATCGCCAATGACAATGGCGGCGGCCAGCTTGTCATCTCTGGCTCCAAGTCGGCAGTCGAACGGGCAGCCGGGATCTGCACGGATATGGGCGCGAAGCGTGCAATCATGCTGCCGGTGTCGGCGCCGTTCCATTCCGCCCTGATGGCGCCGGCCGCCGAGGCGATGCGCGAGGCGCTGTCACAGGTCGAGCTTCGCGTTCCGTCCGTGCCTGTGGTTGCAAACGTCATCGTTCAGCCGACCACCGATCCGGCAGAGATTTCCCGGCGTCTGGTGGAGCAGGTTACCGGGCGGGTGCGCTGGCGGGAGACCATCGAGTGGCTTGCGATCAAGGGGGCCACAACTCTCTATGAGGTCGGAGCCGGGAAGGTGCTCTCGGGACTGGCCCGGCGGATCAGCCGCGACCTTGCCACTTCGACGGTAGGCAGCCCGGCCGAGGTCGAGGCGGCACTCGCCGCGCTCCGCTGAGCGCCGGATAGCATTTCACCATCACTTACCCGCTCGAATGAGAGGAATTGAGCCATGTTCGACCTTTCGGGACGCAAGGCACTGATCACCGGCGCAACGGGCGGCATCGGCGAAGCCATCGCGCGCGTCCTGCATGCGCAGGGCGCCATCGTCGGCCTGCACGGCACGCGCGTGGAGAAGCTCGAGGCACTGGCCTCCGATCTCGGCGAGCGCACCAAGATCTTTCCGGCCAATTTGTCGGACCGGGACGAGGTCAAGGCGCTCGGCAAGGCGGCCGAGACCGAGTTGGAAGGCGTAGACATCCTGGTCAACAACGCGGGAATCACCAAGGACGGCCTGTTCGTCCGCATGTCGGACGAGGATTGGGACAGCGTCCTGGAGATCAATCTCACCGCTGTGTTCCGGCTGACTCGCGAACTGACACATCCGATGATGCGCCGTCGTAAGGGCCGCATCATCAACATCAGTTCCGTCGTCGGCGTCACGGGCAACCCCGGCCAGGCCAACTACTGCGCCTCCAAGGCCGGCATGATCGGCTTCACCAAGTCGCTGGCCCAGGAGATCGCCACGAGGAACGTCACGGTCAACTGCGTCGCGCCTGGCTTCATCGAATCGGCCATGACCGAGAAGCTGAACGAGAAGCAGAAGGAGGCGATCATGGCCGCGATCCCCAGCAAGCGCATGGGGACGGGCGATGAGGTTGCCGCTGCGGTCGCCTTCCTGGCTTCGGACGAAGCAGCCTACATCACCGGCCAAACCATTCATGTGAATGGCGGCATGGCGATGATCTGAGCAGGGAAATCCGGCACAAGACGCTTAAATGCTCTCAGTGCTTGGCGGGCGCCGCCTGACCAAAGCCGGAGAGCAGCCCTCGTGGAAACAATCCCCAGGGTCAGGGGTTGCATCGGGCAAACGCAATCTTTCGGGCTTGATTAGCGGCAAGTCGCCCGCTAACGAAGGCACACAACTCGAGACGAGGAAGCTAAAATGAGTGACACCGCAGAGCGCGTCAAGAAGATCGTAGTCGAGCATCTGGGCGTTGACGCCGACAAGGTGACTGAGGCCGCGAGCTTCATTGATGACCTTGGCGCGGACAGCCTGGACACGGTCGAACTCGTCATGGCTTTTGAGGAAGAGTTCGGCGTCGAAATCCCTGACGATGCTGCCGAGACGATCCTCACCGTCGGCGACGCGGTGAAGTACATCGACAAGGCTTCGGCCTGATCCTTCTGGCATGCTGGTACCCTACCGGGATGTTGCGATGAGGCGTGTCGTCATCACCGGATTGGGGCTGCTGTCTCCCTTCGGTGTCGGCGTGGAACATGGCTGGAGCCAGGTCCTCGCCGGCAAGAGCGCCTGCCGTCGCGTAGACAGCTTCGAGGTGGAGGATCTTCCCTGCAAGATCGCCCATGTCATTCCGCGCGGCGAGGGTGGTGAGCACAGCTTCGATCCCGAATCCTATCTTGAGCCTAAGGAACTCCGCAAGGTCGGCGATTTCATCCTGTATGGGATCGCGGCCGCCGACGAGGCGCTGAAGGATTCAGGCTGGGAGCCGAAGAGCGAGGAAGACCGCAACGCCACGGGCGTGATGATCGGCTCCGGCATAGGTGGCATCGACGGCATCGCCGACAATGCGATCATGCTCAAGGAGCGCGGCCCACGCAGGATCAGCCCGTTCTTCATACCGGGCAACATCATCAATCTCGTCTCCGGCCAGGTTTCCATTAGGCACGGGCTGAAGGGCCCGAATCACGCGGTGGTCACCGCCTGCTCGACGGGCGCGCATGCCATTGGCGACGCGGCCCGCCTGATCATGCTGGGCGATGCCGACGTGATGCTGGCGGGCGGCTCCGAGGCGCCGGTCACGCGCCTGTCGCTTGCAGGCTTCGCGGCGTGTCGGGCGCTTTCGACCGATCGCAACGAGACACCTCAGACGGCCTCTCGGCCGTGGGATCGTGACCGCGACGGTTTCGTGATGGGCGAGGGGGCCGGCGTGCTGGTTCTTGAGGAACTGGAGCACGCGAAAGCCCGCGGCGCCAAGATCTACGGCGAGATCGTCGGCTACGGCCTGAGCGGGGATGCGTATCACATCACCGCTCCTTCGGAGGACGGCGATGGTGCGTTCCGCTGCATGACGGCGGCGCTCAAGCGTGCCGGCCTGAAACCCGCCGACGTCGACTACATAAACGCTCACGGCACTTCGACCATGGCGGACATGATCGAACTCGGCGCAGTCGAGCGGCTCGTTGGGGACGCGGCGTCGAAGATCTCGATGTCATCGACGAAGTCGGCGATCGGTCACCTTCTGGGGGCCGCGGGTGCTGCCGAAGCCATCTTCAGCGTTCTGGCGATCCGCGACAACGTCGCGCCTCCGACGATCAACCTCGAGCATCCGGAGCGCGAGACCGCGATCGACCTGGTGCCGAACACGGCCCGCAAGCGGCAGGTGGACGTCGTTCTGTCCAACTCCTTCGGGTTCGGCGGAACGAACGCCTCGCTGGTGTTCCGCCGCTACGAGGCCTGAGCCGCCCCGCAGTCCTGCGGGGCTGCGGGAATTTTGCCATATTCGCGCTTAGTCTCGGCGCGGCTTGTACGGACAGTTCGAGGCAATGAGCGACACCCAGACCAGTTCGACGGAATTTGGCCGGCGTTCCGAGCCTCCGACTGCTCCTGAATCTCCACGACAGATCACGCCCAAGACGGCCAGGGAGGCGTTGCGGCCGGAACCTGGCACGCCGCCTCCGCCCCGGCGGTCGCGCGCATCGCGCAACCAGATCATCGTCTTCATGAACTTCATGATGTCACTGGTGGTATTTGCAGTCGTAGCCGCCGGCGCCGCGCTCTACTTCGGCAAGCAGGCGTTCGAGGCGCCCGGGCCGACTACCCAGGCCAAGGCGTTTCTGGTCAAGCCGAACAGCGGCGTTGGCCAGATCGCGGCGCAGTTGGAGCAGAACGGCTTCATCACGGACGCGACGATCTTCCGGATCGGCGTGCGTACCTATGGCGGGGAGAAGACGTTCAAGGCCGGCGAGTATGAAGTGCAGGCCGGCGCCTCGATGCGCGACGTGATGGAACTGCTGCAGAGCGGCAAGTCGATCCTCCATTCGCTCACCATTCCGGAAGGCCTGACCGTGGCGCAGGCGTTCCGCAGGATCGCTGAGCACGAGGCGTTGAGCGGCGAGATGCCCAAGGAACTGCTGCCAGAGGGAAGCCTTGCGGCCGATACGCAACGCTTCACCCGGGGCGAGGAACGCAAGGCGATCATCGCCAAGATGCGAGAGCAGCAAGCCAAGCTGATCGAAGAGATCTGGGCGAAGCGCTCTCCCGACCTCCCGGTCAAGACCGTGGATGAGTTCGTCACGCTCGCCTCGATTGTCGAGAAGGAGACAGGGATCGACTCAGAGCGGCCTCATGTCGCTTCGGTGTTCATCAACCGGCTGCGCAAGAAGATGCGCCTGCAGTCCGATCCGACCATCATCTACGGATTGTTCGGCGGCGCCGGCAAGCCGGCCGACCGGGCGATCTATCAGTCGGATATCGAGAAGCCGACGCCCTACAATACCTACGTGATCAACGGCTTGCCGCCGACGCCGATCGCCAATCCCGGACGCGCGGCACTGCAGGCCGTAGCCAATCCTCTGGACACGGAAGATCTCTATTTCGTGGCGGATGGCACCGGCGGGCACGTGTTCGCCAAGACGCTGGAGGAGCACAATAAGAACGTGGCTCGCTGGCGCCAGGTCCAGAAGCAGCAGGCCGAGTCCGTCAAATCCGGTCAGCAGCCCGCCGAGGGTGCCGCGAACGAAGCCCAGTAAAAGGGGGTTAGGAAGGCAACTGAGCCTCGATCGCTGCCCCGAAATAGCCAGGCCACTGACCTGACGCAAGGGCATCAATCGTCCATCCCAAGGAATCTGCGGAATGAACCTCCAGAGCATGACCGGTTTTTCGCGGGCCACCGGCGAAAGGGACGGGCTGGCGATCGCCTGGGAATTGAAATCGGTTAACGGCAAGACCGTCGAGATCAGGCTGCGTCTTCCGCCCGGCTGGGAGCGGCTCGAAGCGGCGGCGAGGCAGGCTCTTCAGCGGCGCTTTGCGCGCGGCAACTTCCAGGCCACCCTCACCCTCGGTCGGGCTGCTGGAAGCATTGCGCAGCCGGTGATCAACGAGACCTTCCTCAAGGATCTCGCCGGCCTTGCGAAGCGTCTTGAGGAGCAGTACGGGCTGGCGCCGGCCCGGGCCGACGGCCTGCTGGCGCTGAGGGGCGTGCTCGAGCCGCCGGAAGCGCTCGAGACGGAGGAGAGCCGCGCCGCCGTGGACGGCGCGATCCTGACCGTGCTCGGCGCGGCGATCGCCGAATTGGAGATCGCTCGCCAGTCGGAAGGAGACGCGCTGCGTGTATTGCTTCTCGGCCATCTCGATGCGATCGAGGCGCTTGTGGAGCGGGCCGAAGCCGATCCGTCTCGCGAGCCGGCCACCATCCGGGCCAGAATCGCGGAGCAGGTCGCCTTGCTGATGGATGCCGCTGCCGGATTGGATGAGACGCGCCTTCACATGGAGGCGGCCTTCCTTGCGGCGAAGGCCGACATACGGGAAGAGATCGACCGGCTGAAAACCCATGTGGCCTCGGGTCGTGCCTTGCTGGCGGCCGGTGGGCCGATCGGCAGGAAGCTCGATTTCCTGGCACAAGAATTTAACCGGGAATCGAATACGCTCTGCTCAAAATCGAATGCGGCGAGCGTGACGGCGATCGGGCTTGAATTGAAGGCCGTCGTCGATCAGTTCCGCGAACAGGTCCAGAATTTGGAGTGACGATGGGAGCGGCGCCTGTACCTGCCGGGATTCGCCGGCGCGGATTGATGTTGGTGCTGTCGTCGCCTTCGGGCGCCGGCAAGTCGACGATCGCCCGCAACCTGCTCGAGAAGGATCATGAGCTCAGCCTGTCCGTCAGCGTGACCACGCGCGCGCGCCGCGGCAGCGAGATCGACGGCGTCCATTATCGCTTCGTGTCCCAGCGCGAGTTTGAGCGCCTGCGCGATTCCGATGCCCTGCTGGAATGGGCGGAGGTCCACGGCAACAGCTATGGGACCCCGCGCGAGCCGGTCGAGACGGCCATGGCCGAGGGCCGCGACATGCTGTTCGACATCGACTGGCAGGGCGCGCTGCAGCTCAAGGAGAAGATGCGCGCCGACATCGTCTCGATCTTCATCCTGCCGCCGTCGATGAGCGAACTGAAGAACCGCCTGAAGAGACGCGCCGAGGATTCGGACGAGACGATCGAGCGCCGGCTGGAGAACGCCCGGCTGGAGATCGAGCATTGGCGCGACTACGACTATGTCGTCGTCAACCGTGACCTCCAGCCCGCATTCGCCGAGGTGAAGGCGATCGTCACGGCCGAACGACTGCGCCGCGACCGCAACTCCGGCCTGTTCGATTTCGTGGCGGGTCTTCTGGACGAAAAGACGACCTGACTGATTCCTACGATGCTCTGGTCGCCTTTGCTGCTGCCCTCGAGTGCGGGGCGCGCAAGCATTGTATTTGGCGCTATCTGGCCAGCAGATAGTTGGTGATCATCCCCACATCACCGGTTGCCACTCTCACCCGCCATTCCATCGGCATCGCGCTGTAGTACAGGAAGCCGGCTCTCCCGACGGCGCTGTATTTCGGCGTATCATCGATGTATTTCTTGAACCAGCGCCTCGCCGTACGCTTGGCGAGGCTCTTTGCGATCTTCAGGACGGAGCCGGATGGCGCCTTCGTCATGAAAGAGGCAAAGACGTCGAACATCGCCGTGGTCTTTTCGCTCTTGTCGACAACAATGAGCAAGGCACGCTGCACAAAGGCTCGATCGGTGTCGGTGATTGCCGAGGCCGGAGGGGAGCAATTCATCAGGTCCTTGGCGACCTCTAATGTCTCCTCGGGAGAAAGCATGAGCTGTTCTCGGGTGAAATAAAGATCCGGGTAGTCCGCTGCCTGTGACATCGCGCCTGTTCTCTGACATTCTCCAAGCACATATTGCGACGATGCTAGCTATGCACAAGCATCATGCCTCTTGCTAGGAGTGTCGCCAGGCGAACGATCCGTTTTTCATTCTCCGAGCGCGTTCGCCAGCGACACGAATTCTTCGATGCTGAGCGTCTCCGCCCGGCGGGTTGCATCTATTCCGACCGTGGCGAGCAGTGCCTCGCCGCCGTGCGATTTCAGGCTCTGGCGCAGCATCTTGCGGCGCTGGCCGAACGCCGCTTCCGTTACCCGTTCCAGCTTGCGCAGGTCGGCGGGGAGGGGATCGGCTTTCGGGATCAACTGAACCACCGACGAGGTGATCTTCGGCGGCGGTGTGAAGGCGCGCGGAGGGATGTCGAACAGGATTCGGGCATCGGCCCGCCAGCCCGCGAGCACTCCCAGCCGCCCATAGGCTGCGCTTCCAGGCTTGGCGACGATCCGCTCGGCTACTTCCTTCTGGAACATCAGCGTGAGCGACTCGTAGAAAGGCGGCCAGTTCGGCATCGTGAGCCAGCGGACCAGCAACTCGGTACCGATATTGTAGGGCAGGTTGGCGGCGATCTTGACTGGGCCGCCGCCGGTCAGTGCTGCCATGTCGACCTTGAGCGCATCGTCGGAGACGACCTCCAGCCGCCCCGGATAATGCGCCGAAATCTCCGCCAAGGCTGCCAGGCACCGCTCGTCGCGCTCGATAGCGACAACCCGCTTGGCGCCATGCATGAGCAGCGCCCGCGTCAGTCCACCGGGACCGGGGCCTACCTCCAGCACCGTGACGTCCTCCAGCGGGCCGGCCGCGCGGGCTATCTTGCCCGTCAGGTTGAGATCGAGCAAAAAATTCTGTCCAAGCGATTTCCGCGCCTGGAGCCCGTGTTCCTCGATCACCTCCCGCAGCGGCGGGAGCCCGTCCATCGACAGCGTCATTGCGTCGACCGTGCAGCCATCTTCGCGGCAAGCTTGAGGGCCGCTATCAGGCTGTCCGGCAACGCCTTTCCGCTGCCGACGAGCTCGAACGCCGTACCGTGATCGGGAGAGGTGCGAATGAAAGGCAGGCCGAGGGTCACATTCACCGCGTCGTCGAAGCCGAGCGTCTTGGCCGGGATGAGCGCCTGGTCGTGATACATGCAGAGCGCCGCATCGTAGGTGCTGCGCGCGCGGCTGTGGAACATCGTGTCGGCGGGCAGGGGACCCGCCACTTCGAAGCCCTCGCTCCGTAGCGCCTCGACCGCGGGCCGGACGATCTCCTCGTCCTCCCTGCCGATCGTGCCGCCTTCCCCTGCATGAGGGTTGAGGCCGGCTATGGCCAATCTGGGACGTGGAATCCCAAACTGTGCCTTGAGGGCGTTTCCGACGATCCTGCCCGTCTCAACGATCATGTCCTGAGTCAGCGCTGACGCCACTTCGGCCAAGGGGATGTGGATCGTGACGGGCACGACGAGCAAATCCGGGCCGGCCAGCATCATGACCGGATGCCGCTTCTCGCCGGTGCGCCTGAGCGCCAGTTCGGCAAGGTACTCCGTATGTCCGGGAAAGGCGAACCCGCCTCCGTAGAGGACGTTCTTCGAAATTGGGCAGGTGACGATGGCAGCCGCGCGGCCCTCGAAGACATCCTCCACGGCACGGTCAATGGACCCGACCACGGCTTGAACAGTAGACTGGCTAGGGTCGCCGGGACGATCGTCGATAGGAAATCCGATCGGAACCACCGGCAGCGCGTTGGGGAACAGGCGGGTGGCTTCGGCCGGTGCGGTCTCGACTATGGGTACCGTATACCCCAGGCGGCGGGCCCGCGACGTCAGGAACGCTGCGTCCCCGATCAGGTAGAACGGCGGGATGTGGAGCTTCGTGCGCGCCATCCAGACCGCGAGCGCGATGTCCGGGCCGATCCCGGCCGGCTCTCCGAGCGTCATCGCGAGCGGCAGGATGGGTGATTGGGAGGCCATTTCGGTTTTCCCGATTGCCGGTCACGGACGACAGGGGCTGGCAGCCTCGAGGGAGCGGTGCCAATCAACGCTGGACGATGCGGGCCCGCTTCCGAAGTTCCTCGGAGTACTTCTTGTCGAGTTCGTCCGCCTTCTCGTCGTCCGTTCCCTCGGCGTTGAACACCGACTTGGCAACCCGGTCGTCGGATACTTCCTTGGCGCTACAGATACCAATGAATTCGACACCGCGTTCGGTCTCGCGCACCGGCGTCGCTCCGCCGGTGTTGATAGCCTTGATCTGATCGGCCCATTCCTTGGGCAATTCCGGTGCGAGCACGCGACCGAGGTCGCGCACGGTCACGTCGACCAGCCCCTTGGCGAATTCGCGCGTCCGATCGCATCCGGAGAAGCGGGCGCGCAATGCGTCTGCCTCGCGCTTGCGCTTGCCGATGGAACCCTTCTCGGAAGCGGGGACGACAAAAATCACCTGCTGCAGCATATACTCGGTCGCGGACGGTTTGGCGCCGCCCTTCTCCAGCATCTTGCGGACGACCTCCTGCTCGCTCAGGGCGCCGCCCTGCGCCCGGAACCGGCGAGTCAGAGCCTGGTTCCAGCCGAGTTGGGTTCTGATGTACTCCTTGAAGTGCTGGGGAGTCACGCCCGCCTGGTTCATGATGCCGTCGAGCTGCTTTGTCGTCATCTTGTTCGACTTCGCAAAGCGTTCATAGGCCGCGGCCACGTTCTCGTCGCTGACCTTGATGCCCAGCCGCTGGATCTCCGCGTGCTTGAGCGTCTGGTTCACCATCTCATCGCCGGCAAGCTGATTCAGATTGCCCTGCTTGCGCTGCAGCTTGAGGAAAGCCGCCCTGCGCTGGATGTCGTAGCTGGTGATGGCAATGTCGTTAACGACGTATTTGATTTCGCTCGCGTGAGCCGTCGTGACCCCGCCGAAGCCGGGCGCGGAAACGGCCGCCATTGCCGCAACGCTCAGTGAAAGGAGTGTCTTTCTCAATCCCATCATGAAAATAACCCGTAGCTGCCCCGCGGATATGGCGCTCGTTGAATGAGTTGTAGGGCGAAACGATGACCGACTACCGGTTTAGCTTCCCCAGGCTCCCGCGCCCTTGCCGAAATCGCCGAGCGTGCGAAGCGAGACGCTGATACCGAACCTCCGCTCGGTGTCATCCCCGCCGTCCGTGTCGCGCGTCTCCGTCATCGAAAGGGTATAGGCGAAGCATTCGTCATCATAGGCAAGGCCGATCGAATCGGAGACGAGTACGCCGGACTGGAGGTCGTAGCTGCCGGACCCGAAGGCGCGCCAATTCTCGTGGAAACGGATGGAGGCGCCGGCACTGATCTCGTGCCGGTCCTCGTTGAAGCCATAGAGCGGCTGCGCCTGGATGTAGGCATAGTTCGCGGTCACCGCCACCGGTCCATTAGTGTAGCCGGCCTTGGCCGCAGCCCGGCGGAGTTCGAAGCTCTGTTCGTCGAAACGGCCGCTCAACGAGGCCGAGAGGCCATAAGGCGAGGCAAAGCCGACCAGACCGACGTAGTCGGATGTATCGGTCTCCAGGCCCGAGTTGGCTCCTACGTTGACGAAATCCGGGGCGTCGAATGGGTTTTCGCCGGCCAATTGATAAGACTGGCCGAAGAGCGCGTTCGTCGTCCAGCCGTTGTCGTAGACTCCGCTGTAGCGCAGCCCGATATTGGCGCGCGTTCCACCCTCGATGCGATCGTAGCCGGAGAACTTGTCGCGGTCGAACAGCGTGGAGGCGTCGAACACGAAGCTCTGCGAGTCCTCGTTGGGAATGCCGAGGGAGTTCTCGAAGGGCGTGTCAGGCCGCGCGAACACCTGCGCCATCGGTTCGAGCACGTGGGAGGCGCTTGCCAGGGAAAAAAGCACCGGCCAGCGCAATTCCATACCTGCGGTCGCCATCAACCTGTAATAGGCCGAGCGGATATCCGCCTCGACACCGGTCACCGGCGTGTTCGCGAAGGCATTGATTGCGTCGATCGATGCCTGCGACTGGTTGACGTAGGTGGTGTCCCCCTGGAGGGCTAGCAGCGGCGTGACGACCAGGCCGCCCTCGGTGATGAAGTTGCGCTTCCATTCGGCCGCGCCCGTCAGTCGGCCCGAATAGCCTTCGATGCCCTGGATTAAGTCGTTCCTGGAATCGAAGCGGTTGTCGAAGGTCGAGTCGTCCAAGGTCGACCGGTAATTCGAGCGGGCGTTCAGAGCCAGTTGGAGTTCGCCGCCTGCCAGCGGCTCGTCCGGGATATAGCTGTAATCGAAGCTCGGCAGCACCCACGGCTGGTCGTCGTTTGTTGACCGCGGGTCCGAGTTCAGGATGTCCTCCTGGACGTCGAACTTCATGCCGCGCAGATCGAAGTAGTTACGATTGTTCAGGCCGGTCAGATAAATCTCCGAGCGATGGACATAATCGCTGAAGCCCTCGATCTCGTAGGTCCGCGAGAAATTCTTGTCGCCCTGAGCGAGAATATTCCAGCCGAACTGCCACCGTGGATTGATTTTGAAGTTGCCCTTCGAACCGATCATCCCTCTCCAGCGATTCGGATCGCCTTCGGGGCCTGAGTTGACGCTGTTCTTGTCGAAGGCTCCGGGGTCAGCCTGATAGATGCCCGCGATCTTCAGGTTGTATCCGCCATTGTTGAAGCGCTGCCGCCATTCGGCCTCGCCCAGGAAGCCTTGCTTGGTGAAGCCGGTTCCCGTGACGGTGAGATCGTAGGTCGGCGAGAGCGCGAAATAATACGGAACGGCGACGCCGACGCCGAGATCGGAACCGCCCGCGATTCTGGGAAAGAGGAAGCCACTCTTGCGCTTGACGGTCGGGTCCGCGATCTCGAACGCAGGCAGCGTGGCGATGGGGAACCCGAAGAACTCGAATCGCGAGCGTTCGAAGCGAACGGTCTTTGCCTTCCCGTTCCAGATGATCTTCTGCGCCTTGATGCGCCAGACAGGAGCGCGGTCCGGCTTCTCCTCGCAAGGGGCGCAGGCGGTGTAGACGCCATTGTTGAAGATCGTGGTGATGCCGCCCACCCGCTCGGCGCTTTCGGCCGCGAAGTAGGTCTTGTCCACCGTCTCGACCCGTAGGGCGTTAACGAAGCCGTCAGCAAAATCCTCGGTGATGTCGACCTCGTCCGAGAAGACTTTGGTGCCGTCGCTGTTGACGATCTCGACTCCGCCGCTCGCCATGAGACGGCGGCTCTTGCGGTTGTAGCTCACGCGCTGGGCGACGAGTTTGTTCCCGGCATAGTCGATTCGCACGCCGCCGACCGCGGTCACCGTGTCCTTGTCGACGTCATAGACGAGGGTGTCTGCTTCCAGCAGCATCTGCGAATCGGAAGGGACTGAGGCGGCAACCCTTTCGGTCAGGTCACTGACGTCCTGCGCAGCGGCGTGCTCCAACGCCACTCCGCCCGCGAGAATGCAGCCCAGCGCAGTCGTGGCGCAAAGGCGGGCGATTCTCCCCGACACAGTCCTAGGCTGTGACGACGGTCCCCTCACTAGCCGTCTTCCTTATAAAGTAGAAAAGTAACACCGAAAAACATTGCAACAACCGCCGGTAGCCACGCCGCTATATAGGCCGGCACGATTCCGGCGTTGCCGAACGCCTTCACGAGAACGGATACCACATAAAGCAGAAAGCCGGCCACGATGCCACCCAGAATCATGGTGGCGGATTGACCAAGCCGTGCGAAACGCATCGACACGGTGGCGGCAATCAGCGTCATGGCCACAAGCAGGGCGGGCAGGGCCGCGAGCGAGTGGAACTGCATTGCGAACGCGCTTGCCCGAAGGCCGAAGGACCGCGCCACCTCGATCTTGGACGGCAGTTCGAAGAAGGGAATCGTTTCCGGCCTGGCCAGGCGCTCCTGCACGAATTCAGGCTTCAGGTTCGTTGGAACCCGATCCTCGGCGATCGCTTCGACCTTCTCGCCGTCCTTGAAGCGACGGACATCCGTCAGTTCCCAATAGCCGTCGCGCAGGACTGCCCGCCTGGCGTCTCGGCGTTCGACAATCTCGCCATCGGAATCGAGGGAGAAGAATGCCGTGTCGGCGAGTTCCATGCCTCGGTTGAGGATGGCACGAGCCCCGATGATCGTGTCCGTGTCGCCTGTCTTCTGGCGGATCCACGGTGCCGAAAAGGCCGATACCTTGTTGGAGTTCTTGGAGCGGACCTGTGCCTCGATGACCTCGGAATATGAGTAGCCGTGCGCTGCCAGCGGATTGAGCAAGAGGATCACGAGCACGCCGAACACGAAAGCGCCGAGGCAGGGCGGCAGCAGGAATTGCCAGGCCGAGATCCCTGCCGACCGGGCGATCACAAGCTCGTAGCTGCGGTTGAGCGAAACCAGCGTCGCCATCGCCGAGAACAGGGCGACGAACGGCACGGTCTGCAGGAGAATCATCGGGATCCGGAGCGCGGAGACCGCAAGCGCCGACGAGAAGGAGAAGCCGGGCATGCCTGAAGTGCGGCTCGAGAACTCGGTGAAATCGATCAGGAAGATAAGGCCGAGCATGCCAAGCAGGATCCAGGTCGTGATCACCGCGTAGCGCATGAAGAAGTAGCGTCCGAGGGTGAAGCCGATCATGCCCGGCCTCCCATGGCGCGACGGTTGGTCACCCGCGCCCACAACCTCGCCGCCACGCTACGAACCTTGCGGGCAGCATCCTGCAGCGACTCGAACCAGGACATCGGCAGTTCCATGGTCCTGTTGTTGAAGATGAACCATGCGGCGATCGCAGTGCTTCCCGCCGGCACGAGATAGATCCCGAAGGTGAGCCATGGGGAGCTTTCGCTCTGGTCCGTGGCGAAGAAGCCCAGCCAGCGGACGAGCAGGCAGATGGCGATTGCGCTGATCAGCGGGTGCACGCGCCCTTCACGGTGCGATCTGGGGTCCCCCGCAACTGCGACGCAGATCACCGCGAAGATAAGGGGATACAGCCACTCGCTGAAGCGGCGATGGAGTTCGACGGTGAACGACCGCGGATCGTCCTGGAACTCCGGATCGTTCGGATCGGGATCGAAGAGATAGTTGAGCGTGCGGTCCTTGGGATACAGCTTGATCTTGTCGGATGCCTTGGAAAAAGCCGACAGATCAAGGGCATACGAAGAGAAACGCACAACCGAGACATCGCCGGACGGCGTCTTGCGGTGGACCTGCCCGTCCCTCATGACCAGCAGGTCCTTGCCCTCTTCATCCTTCACGACCGCGCCGGTCTTGGCGTAGTAGGCAAGATCGGTGCCCTCCTGGCGCGAATCAGCCACGAAGATGCCGCCGAGTTGGCCATCGGGCAGCCTTTCGCCGATCTGGACGAACACCCCGTCCTCGATCTTCCTGAACGTCCCCTCCTGCACCAGCAGCGAGAGCAGGTCCGCCCGGGCCGCAGCCACAAGCTGCCGAGTGCGTTCGCGCGCAGAGGGCTCCACGCCGTTGTCCACGACGAAGCAGAAGACGCTGGCAATTGCCGCAAGCACCAGGATCGGCCGTATGACGGCCATGCGGGAGCTTCCCGCCGCGTTGATCACGGCCAACTCCGAATCCGCGTTCATGGCGCTCAGCGTCTGCGCTACGGCGATGACGAGCGCGAAGGGCACCACGATTGGAATCATCGACGGCAGGATGAGCGCGGCGATCTCGAAGAAGGTAAGCGCCGACTGGCCGCTGTCGGTGACCACGTCGATCTTGGTGAGCACCTGCGTCGTCCAGACGATCGCCAGGGTCCAGAACAGCGCGGCGAGGAAGACCTCCACCGTCCGTTTCAGGATGTAGCGTTCAATGACCATCATCGATGTGGCGACATCCTGTTTCCGAAGCAGCGCGCGAAACTACCCGTCCAGCATGCGCAGCACAATCCGGCCGGTTTGATGACCGCCCTTCCGATGATCCCTTGATACGTCCATTTGTCGCCATTCCTGGCAAAGAATTCGTCAACAATCATGGTGAAAGTGTCGTGAAGGCCTTTGCGTCGTACAGGTCCGAGCGAACGCAAAACTGGCGAAGTACCGAGTGCGCGGAATTGCCCGCCGAGCCGGCTCGCTTGCAAATGGGCGGGAAAACCACCAAAGCTCGCGCGAGGGGGCATGTCCCGCACCGAAAAGAGGACGAATGATGAAGCACAGGCCGGAGATCGCGTTTGCCAAGTTCGCCGCCCCAAAAAAGGGGGTGGCGGTCGTGCTCTCCGCCGAGGACGGCGATCTCGGCGCGGCGGCTCACGCCTGCGACCCGGGTGATGTGCTCGGCCGCGCCTTCTCGGTGGCGGACTTCAAGGGCAAGTTCGGCGGCGTCGTCGATGTGATCGCACCGGAGAAGTCGCCGCTCGACCGGCTGCTCGCCGTGGGCGTAGGCAAGCCCTCGGCGCTGGATGAATACGCCTGGTGGAAGCTCGGCGGCACCATCGCCGCCAACATGAAGAAGGCGAGGGACCTTACAGTGGTCGCCGACCTTGCCGGCGCGTCCATCGGCGGCGAAGAGGCGGCGGCACTAGCGGCGGGCTTGCTGATGCGGAGCTATAGCTTCGACCGGTACAAGACCAAGAAGGACGAGAACAACAACAATTCCCAGCCGGACAAGCCGGCGCGCATCACCATCCAGTGCGACAATCCCAGCGCCGCGAAGAAGGCGTTCGCCTCCCTAGAAGCGGTGGTGGACGGCGTGTTCATGGCACGCGATCTCGTCAATGAGCCGGCCAACGTGCTTGGTCCCGTCGAATTCGCCGCCAAGGCGGCGGAGTTGTCAGAACTCGGCGTGAAGGTCGACATCCTCACCGAAAAGGAGATGCGCAAGCTCGGCATGGGCGCGCTGCTCGGCGTGGCGCAGGGCTCGGTGCGCCCCCCGCGTATGATCGTGATGCAGTGGAATGGCGGCAACGCCAAGCACAAGCCGGTGGCCTTCGTTGGCAAGGGTGTGGTGTTCGATTCGGGCGGCGTTTCGATCAAGCCCGCGGCCGGCATGGAGGACATGAAGGGCGACATGGGCGGCGCGGCGGCCGTTACCGGCCTCATGCGGGCTCTCGCCGCCCGCAAGGCGAAGGCGAACGTGATCGGCGTCATCGCCTGCGTGGAGAACATGGTCGACGGCAATGCGCAGCGCCCCGGCGACATCGTGACCTCGATGTCGGGGCAGACGATCGAGGTCATCAATACCGATGCGGAGGGGCGGCTGATCCTGGCGGACGCGCTCTGGTACTGTAACGATCGCTTCCAGCCCGCCTTCATGATTGATCTCGCGACCTTGACGGGCGCGATCATCGTAAGCCTCGGCCACCACTATGCTGGGCTTTTCTCCAACAACGATGAACTCTCGGAGAGGCTGACCGCGGCAGGACGAGCCACCCAGGAGCGGGTCTGGCGCATGCCGCTCGGCAGCGAGTACGACAAGATCATCGACACCAAGAACGCCGATATGAAGAACACCGGCGGCCGCCATGGCGGCGCCATCACAGCCGCCCAGTTCCTGCAACGCTTCGTCAAGGATACGCCCTGGGCGCACCTGGACATCGCCGGCACGGCAATGGGATCGCCCGCCAACGAGATCAACCAGTCCTGGGGCACGGGCTTCGGCGTGCGCCTCCTGGACCGGCTGGTGCGCGACCACTACGAGAACTGACACCGGTCCGGCATGGCCGAGGTCCTGTTCTACCACCTGACACTGTCTACTCTGGAAGAGGCGCTGCCTGCCCTCCTGGAGCGGACCCTCCAGCGCGGCTGGAAGGCGGTGGTGCAGACGGGCAGCGAGGAGCGGCGCGACAGCCTTGATGCGCACCTCTGGGTCTATCGCGACGATTCGTTTCTCGCGCACGGAACCGATCTCGACCTTCACGCCGCGGCGCAGCCGATCATGCTCACTGTCAGCCAGGACAATCCGAACGGCGCAGCGGTGCGCTTCGTTGTGGACGGCGCCGATCCGCCGCCAGCGGACGGCTATGAGCGGATGGTGTTCATGTTCGATGGCCACGACAACAGCCAGGTCGAGGCCGCGCGCGCCCACTGGTCCACCAACAAGAAGGCCGGCCACAGCGTGACCTACTGGCAGCAGACGGATGACCGGCGCTGGGAGCGCAAGGCGTGACCCAAGGGCTGTCACTGCTTGGCGATTGCCCCAGTCGGGAGATCTGGCCTGGTTTGGGTCGGATACTGTTCGTATCGGCGCCCTATGGTTTGCAGCGGGGCAGGGGAGCGCCGGACCGGCCGTGAACTACCGCCACTCCTTCCATGCCGGAAACTTCGCCGACGTCCTCAAGCACGTCGTCCTGATGCGAATCCTCGAGTACCTGAAGCTCAAGGATAAGGCGTTCCGCGTCATCGACACCCATGCCGGGGTCGGCCTCTACGATCTCGAGGGCGAGCGGGCCGCACGGACAGGCGAGTGGCTCGGCGGCATAGGCCGGCTCCGGGAGAGCACGCTTCCGGATGCAGTGCGCGCCCTGATCGCGCCCTATCTCGAGGCGGTTTCCGACCTGAACGAAGGCGATCGCCTCCGCTATTATCCCGGCTCGCCCATGATTGTGCGCCAACTTCTGCGCCGGCAGGACCGGCTGACAGCGATCGAATTGCACCCCGAGGACGCGCGTGACCTGGCGGCGAACTTCGCCGGCGATCATCAGGTTCGGGTCATCGAGCTCGATGGCTGGCTGGCGCTAGGCGCCCACCTGCCGCCCAAAGAGAAGCGCGGCCTGGTGCTGGTCGATCCGCCCTTCGAACAGTTGGGCGAATTCGCCCGCATGATCGAGGGGCTTAAGAAGGCACATCGTCGATGGCCGGGCGGGATTTACGCTCTGTGGTATCCCATCAAGGACCGGCCCGCGGTCGCTGCCTTCGAGCAGGAGTTGCGAGAACTCGGCATTCTGAAGATCCTGGCGATCCGGCAGGAGGTGAGGCCGCCTTCGGCTGAGCCGCGGCTCGATGGATCCGGCATGATCGTGGTCAACCCGCCCTATACTCTTGCGGCCGAACTGAAGACGATCATGCCAGCCTTGCAGAAGGCTCTCGCCGAGGCTCCAGCCGCCAGGTGGTCGCTCGAATGGCTGTCTACCGAGGCAACCGCCGCTTGACCCTGAATGGAGCTTTGAAGCAGAGTGTCGCAGTCAGACTCTCTGAAATGCGGAGCCCCCATGACCTATGTCGCGAAGGCGCTTGCCATTGTCGGACTGATATCCTCCGCGCTCGGGTGGAACTCGTCCGCGCAGGCTGCAGATGTGTCGGTCGGCACCTACGTCTATAATGGACCCTGTGCGGAACAGCGTTTCCTCAACCAGATCTACAATCGTTTCCGGTATCAGGTCAGGCATGTTCCTGGGCTCCCTGATGTATCGATCCTGGAATTCCGCGACATCCACGAGCGCCGCTACGAGGGCGATTCTACGGATTGGCCGATCCCGAGGCTCTATTGCGGCGCGACCGTGGTTCTTTCCGACGGCGACATCCGCGACATGTGGTACCTGGTCGAGTACGGCATGGGGTTCGCGGGCGTCGGCAACAATGTCGAGTTCTGCGTCTCCGGCTTCGATCGCTGGTACGTCTACAACGGGCGCTGCCGCGTCCTCCGGGAATAGCGCCATGACCCGCCGGCTCCGGCCGCCCCGCGGTGGCCGGTTGCTGCTATTTGCCGGCCTGCTGCTCTTTTCGGCGTGCGAACAGCAGGCGGGCACTCCTCCTAACCATCCGTCCACACCCAGCGAACAGACTTCGGCAGCATCCGCAGAAGTGCCGCTTGGGAGGGGCTTCGACTTCTACGTGCTCTCCCTGTCATGGTCGCCGAGCTATTGCGAGGCGAAGGGCGAAGACGCCAACCGGCAGCAGTGTTTGGACGGCCGTCCCTATGCATTTGTCGTCCACGGTCTCTGGCCGCAGTTCGAGCGCGGCTATCCGGAAAACTGTGACGGCGACCGCGAAGTCGACCGCGAAACGTTGCGCAGCCTCTACGACATCATGCCTTCGGCCGGGCTGATCCGGCACGAATGGCGCAAGCACGGGACATGTTCGGGTCTCTCGCAGGAAGAGTATTTCCGCGTGTTGCGGCAGGCTCGCGAGCGCGTCGTGATCCCGCCGGAGTTCAGGCGGCTAGAGGACTATCAGGTTGTCGCCCCCGGCGCGGCAGAGGCTTCTTTCCTCAAGGCTAATCCCGGCCTAGAGCCCGAGGACATGGCCGTCACCTGCGACAAGCGCTTTCTTAGCGAAGTGCGCATCTGCATGACCAAGCAACTCGAATTCCGAGCCTGCCCGGAGGTCGATCGCCGCGCCTGCCGGGCCGACAAGGTGGTGATGCCGCCGGTGCGGGGTGGTTAGCTTATCGAGAACGGCGATGCCGCGCCTGACTGAAAAGGACGCGGCATCGCCCGTTCCGGGCAGAAGCCGACCAATCAGAAGATCGTGCCGGTCGGCAGCCCGAGCGCTATGGCGCCCGCATATTCCGCCTGCGGACCAGCCTGCATGGGGTGGAAGCGCGCGCCCTGGACGTCGCGGAATCGGCGCTCCAATCCATTGCTGCGATAGAAGCTCGCGCCGCCGGCCGCCTCCATCGCGAGTTCGACGGTCCGAATCGAGTTCTTTCCGACCAACTGACGACCGATCATGATCTCGTTCACGGACTCGGCGGATGGCGTGTTTTGCTCGGCGATCTCGACCATCCAGCGATGCGCGAGTTGGGCCGAACGCAGCGCCGTCTCCATCTCGCCGGCAAGCTGGACCGTATGTTGCGTCGGCTTCCTCGACTTTGCGAGCCCGACGGCGATGTCGCGGGCGCTCTCGGCCACGCCAAGATAGACTGCGTAGATCAGCGGGAATGCGACGGTCGCGATGATCTGGAACAGCGGATGCCACTCGCCGCTCCGGCGTGACGCGGCTACGCTGGCGTCCGGAACGAATAGGCCGTCGATCAGCACGTCGTTCGAGCCGCTGCCGCGCATTCCGAGCACCCGCCAGGTGTCGGCAATCTTCACGGCCGGCGAGGCCATCGGCACGCCGAAATGGATGACGGTGTCCGGCTCTCCTTCCGATTTCACCAGGGCACCCGTCATCAGCAGGTTGCCCGCCGCTGCGCCCGAGGTGAACACCTTTCGCGCGTTGATCCGGTAGCCGCCATCCACACGCACCGCCTCTCCGGAGCCTGCGATCCAGTCCGAGCCGCCGCTCGAAAGGAGCACGATCCGCTCACTCGCGACGCGCCTGAGCAGGGGCTCGACCGCCGCTACCTTCTGGTGCCGCCAGCGCCACGCGGGGATGGCAACCTGATGGGTGTGCATGGCGAACGCAAGCGCTGTGGAACTGCAATGGTGTGCAAGCTCGCGCAGCATCTCGGCCAATTCGGAAATCTCTGCGCCGCCGCCGCCGAATTCGGCCGGCACGCCCGCCTCGATCAGTCCCGCCGCCTTGAGGGCCTCGTAGTTCTCCGCGACGAACTGGTCGTTTGCGTCCACCTCTGCCGCGCGCGACGCCAACATCGGTCCAAGTTCCCGGGCGGCCGCAATCACATCCGATCTGTGTGCTTCGGCGGTCGGATCCACTCTGATGGTCATTGTCCATTCTCCTGTGGCTTGTCTGTTTTGACAGGTCGCCAAAGTCAGCAGATCGCAAGAAGGAACAAGTTCAGGAACTGTACCAGAACGAGCGTCGCAAAGCATTGTCGGCGCATGGATATCCCGATTATTGGCAGTTCGGCGCTCCGGTACTATTGTCGGTGCGTAGGCTCAGTGAAGGGTGACGAGATGGAGGAGCGCGGCGGGTACGGGCAGTTTTGTCCGGTTGCGATGGCGGCCGAGGTCCTGTGCACGCGTTGGACGATCCTGATCGTGCGTGAACTGCTTTGCGGATCGCGCCGCTTCAACGATCTGCGCCGAGGGGTGCCACGCATGTCGCCGGCGCTTCTGTCCAAGCGTTTGAAAGAACTGGAGAAAGCCGGCGTAATCGCCGCCGTTCCCGGAGAGAGCGGCAATGTGGAATATGCACTCTCCAGCGCTGGGGAAGAGTTGAAGCCGCTGATCGAAACGATGGGCATGTGGGGTCATCGCTGGGTCGAATCCCGCCTGTCGCTCAAGAATCTCGACCCTTCGCTGCTGATGTGGGACATCCGCCGCAGGCTCGATCCGCGGCCGCTTCCTGACGGCCGCTGCACGATTCAGTTTCAGTACCCCGAATTGCCCGAGCCGCAGAGGAATTGGTGGCTGGTCATCGAGAACGGCGAGGTCGATCTGTGCGGCTTCGATCCCGGATACGAAATCAATCTGCTCGTCCGCAGTTCTCTGCACACGATGACAGCGGTCTGGATGGGCCTGCTGAAAATACCGAATGAAGTCGCAGCAGGCAATTTGAGGCTTGAGGGCGAGCGCCCCGTCGCAAGCGCAATCCAGAAGTGGCTCGGCTTCAGTTCTTTCGCTGGCGAGCAGCGCCGCGTAGCCTAAGCAGAAGAGAGGCATCGGGGGATAGCTTCAATCCATGGCGACTTGGAGCTGTCTGGAGATTGCTTCCCATCCACAGGCGAAATAGCTTGCGTGTGTAGTCGATGGGGGGATCGCTTGCTATGCCGAAAGTACTATATGCTTCTACGTCTCCTTATAGCTCCAAGGTGCTCATGGCGGCAGCTGTCGCCGGCATCGACCTGGAGCCGGTGACGGTCGAGACCGGGCCGCAGCCCGAGGAACTCACCTCGGTCAACCCGCTTGGCCAGGTGCCCTCTATGGTCCTGGACAACGGCAACGCCGTTTTCGACAGCCGCGCCATCACCCAGTGCCTGAACCGGATGTCCAAGGGAGCATTGTTCCCCAGAACAGCCGGCAAGCGACTGGAAGCAGAACTGCTCGAGGCGCTGGCCGACGGCATCTGCGACTGCCTGCTCGCTCATGTCTATGAACGCCGGATGAGGCCGCCCGAGAAGGTGCATCAGCCCTGGCTCGACCTGCAGTGGTCAAAGGCGCTGCGGTCGCTGGACAGGCTGAATGCCCAGCCGCCCCGCCTCGGCAAGAGAGCCCATGCGGGCCATATCGCGCTGCGCGCCTGTCTCGGCTATCTCGACCTGCGCTTCCCCGGCCAGTGGGAACGGGGTCGGCACAGGCTGAGGCGCTGGGCGGCGCGATTCGACCAAAGATACCCGGGGCTGAAGCAATATCTACCCGGCTGAGCATCGACGTTTATAGTTGATGTTTTTCAGAGATAAAATGTGCCTAGGCGGCCAAGAATTCCGTGTGGGGAGAGATTGACTGTGTAAACCTTTCCGAGAAGATGTATTGCCCGGAATGATCGAAGCGAGTCAGAGTATCGCAATATTCTGGAGCGTTAGACAGGGGAGCAAGGGGAGGTGCTAAAATGGCAACCGTGACTATGTCTTTCCCGGGAGGGGCTTATCTTCCCGGTTACGATTACAATCCCTCTCTCGGCGAATTGATCAACCTCGCAAATGCGACCCCGCGGGGTACCCCGACCGGGACGAGGATCGAATACCAACTACAGAATGGTCTTGTTCTGAGACTGAACGGGACGGGCTTTGCCTTTGACGCAGACGGCTTCCCCACTGCGGGCACGCTGACCGGTCTGCAACTGTTCCTTGCAAACGGTACAACGGTCCTTCAGGCCGTCACGGGCCTGAACTTGCCGATGATTGATGTCTACGACACCGTCGATGCCTTCAGCTACGATGATGGGTTCAATGCCTGGGGAATGAATCAGTGGCTGATGAACGGCAACGACACGGTCAATGGATCTTCAGGCGATGACGACATGTTCGGTCATGCCGGAAATGACATCCTGAAAGGAAATGCCGGTGACGACTACGTTCAGGGTGGCGCGGGAAAGGACTCTTATGACGGCGGGGCCGGATTTGATCAACTGAGCTTCGACGACACCTACTTTGATCCTACGGCGCGACGTGGGATCGTGTTGGATGCACAGGCAGGGACAGTGACGGATCCCTGGGGCAACAACGAGACTTTCGTGGGGTTCGAAGCCTATCGTGGCTCGCATTTCGCTGACACGATAAATGGGTCTGCACTCAACGAGTCGTTCATCGGAATGGGCGGCCGCGACGTGATCGACGGCAAGGGTGGCATCGATGAAGTACGCTATGATCGCGACGATCGCAGGGGAGGGATGGACGGGGTCACGGTGAACCTGACGACCGGCGTGGCGATCGACGGCTTCGGCAAGCAGGATACCCTGATCAACATCGAGAACGTCCGAGGCACGTTGAAGGCTGATTCCCTTACGGGCAGCAGTGTTGCCAATCGCCTTCGCGGATATGACGGCAACGACTTCCTGGACGGCCGCGGTGGCGCCGACGATATGTGGGGCGGTCGGGGCAACGACACCTATGTCGTGGATAATGCCGGGGACCGAGTTAATGAAGATCCCGGTACTGACTCGGCGAATGGGACCGACACAGTCCGATCCTCCATCACTTTCAGCCTCGCGAATACATCAGTCGTATTCGGCAACGTCGAGAACCTGACACTTACCGGCAGCGCTGCGATCAACGGGACGGGCAACAACCTCAACAACGTCATAACCGGAAATGCCGGCAACAACTCGCTCAGTGGCGGCAACGGCAACGATACCCTCAATGGCGGTGCCGGCAATGATATACTCAATGGCGGTGCCGGTAACGACAAGCTGACCGGAGGAGCCGGACTCGACAACTTCCGCTTCGCGAATGCGCTCGGAACCAGCAATGTCGATACGATCGCCGACTTCGTTGTTGCAGATGACACGATCCAATTGGAGAACGCGATATTCAAAGCGTTGACCGCTACCGGAACACTGACGGCCGCTGCCTTCCGGGCCAACACCACTGGACTGGCTGGCGACAGCAGCGACCGCATCATCTACGAAACCGACACGGGCAAGTTGTTCTACGACGCCGACGGCACTGGTTCGGCGGCCGGCATCCACTTCGCAACCCTCACCACTAAGCCTATCGTGACCAACGCTGACTTCGTCGTCATTTAGTCGAGGGCTGACCGCAAATGAGGGGAGGCCCGGGCCTCCCCTCATTTCCCTGTGCTATCGCATTTGGGTTCGACCACTCCGGTCGGCTTCGCCGACCACCTCTTCTCCGATCGACGGTGAAGAGGAAGGCCGGTCGCAGGGGCTGCCGCTCAACTTGGGCCCCTATGCGACTTCGTTCACTCTATTTTGCGCCCGGCCGACAATATCGGCTTGAATGTAAGAACTCCTGCGTGCATAGAACCGAACCGTAACGTACGGTACGGCTTGAGCCGCAGCGGGAAGGCGAGTGCTACAGTCTGAGCCCCAACACGAATGTGCCTGGAACGAGGCTCTGACCGAGCGTCAGCAGGACGTCCTCGATGCTGTGCTCGCGCTTATGGTGGAGCAGGGCGGCGAGTTCTCCATGACCGACGTCGCGCGGCGCGCCAGCTGTTCCAAGGAAACGCTGTACAAATGGTTCGGCGACCGCGACGGGCTGCTGGCGGCAACGGTCCGCTGGCAGGCCTCGAAGGTCCGCGCCGGCAACTACTACAGCCAGCATCTGGATACGGCCGCGCTGCGGGAAAGCCTGCAGAATTTCGGCGCGAACTGGCTGACCGTGATTTCATCGAGCACCTCGATCGCGCTCAATCGTGTCGCCGTGAGCCATGCGGCATCCGGCAAGAGCAATCTCGGGCAGATCGTGCTGGCGAATGGCCGTTTCGCAATCGGCGAGCGCCTGAAGCCGCTTCTCGAGGCCGGGCGCAAAGCCGGGCTGCTCGACTTCGAGGACACTGAAACCGCATTCCGCACCTTTTTCGGGTTGGTCGGCCGCGACGTCCAGATTCGCCTCTTGCTAGGCGATGAACTCACGCTGACCCGAGCCGAGATCGCGCGCGATGCGGAGCGCGCGACGTCGCAGTTCCTGGCCCTTTTTGGCGGGAGCACGAACGCATGATGGAGCGTCCGCGAACGACGCAAGATCAATCACACCACCCACGCAACTGACGAAAGGGAAAATGAGATGCGTGTCTATTACGATCGCGATGCCGATCTGAACCTGATCAAGGGCAAGAAGGTCGCCATAATCGGCTACGGCAGCCAGGGCAGGGCGCACGCGCTGAACCTGAAGGACTCCGGCGCCAAGGAGATCGCCATCGGCCTCAAGGCCGGATCGCCCACGGCCAAGAAGGTCGAGGCCGATGGCCTCAAGGTTATGAGCGTGGCGGAAGCCGCGAAGTGGGCCGACCTGATGATGATGGCCACGCCCGACGAGTTGCAGGCCGACATCTACAAGAACGAGATCGCGCCCAACATCCGCGACGGCGCCGCGATCGCCTTCGCGCATGGTCTCAACGTGCATTTCGGCCTGATCGAGCCGAAGGCGACCGTCGACGTCGTGATGATCGCGCCGAAGGGTCCGGGCCACACGGTGCGCGGTGAATACCAGAAGGGCGGCGGCGTGCCGTGCCTGGTCGCGGTTCACCACGATGCCTCCGGCAATGCGCTCGACCTCGCCCTGTCCTATGCCTGCGGCGTCGGCGGCGGGCGTTCGGGCATCATCGAGACCAACTTCAAGGAAGAGTGCGAAACCGATCTCTTCGGCGAGCAGGTCGTGCTCTGCGGTGGTCTGGTCGAACTCATCCGCGCCGGCTTCGAGACGCTGGTCGAGGCTGGCTACGCGCCGGAGATGGCCTATTTCGAGTGCCTGCACGAAGTAAAACTGATCGTCGACCTCATCTACGAGGGCGGCATCGCCAACATGAACTACTCGATCTCCAACACCGCAGAGTGGGGCGAGTATGTCACCGGCCCGCGCATCATCACCGACGAGACCAAGGCCGAGATGAGGCGCGTTCTGAAGGACATCCAGACCGGCAAGTTCACCTCCGAATGGATGCAGGAGTACCGTTCGGGCGCGGCGCGCTTCAAGGCAATCCGACGCCTCAACGACAGCCATCAGATCGAAGAGGTCGGCGAGAAACTGCGCGGCATGATGCCGTGGATCTCAAAGAACAAGCTGGTCGACAAGGCCAAGAACTGATCGGCGATCCACGCTTCTGCCTCTGCCGGTCCTCGGGTTTTGCCCTGAGGGCGCGGGGGGCAGATCATAAAAAAGAGCTGCTGGACAGACGAAGAAAAAATCCTAGCCAGTTAGTCGCAGCCACATTGCGGCCCCGTCCCCGGACGGGGCCGCTTGCTTTTGTCCTGTCCCATTGCGGAACATGTGGCATCTGGCCTGATCCTTGCTTCGTCCTTCGACAGAGGAGATTGTGCCATGACAGCGCTCACCGAAAACGCCATCGGGCTGGACGGACGGGTCTTTCCCGATCGTCGCGAGACCACACGCCGGCGCGTCCTGAAGGGAGCGCGGCTCAGCTTCAATAGGGGCTACGCGGTGTTCGAATGCGTCGTGCGCAACATGTCCGATTGTGGGGCGCGGCTGAGCTTCGGCGATTCCACGGCTGTGCCGGGCCGCTTCGAACTCCTCATCACCGACGAAGACTATTCCCGCACTGCGATCGTGCGCTGGCGCAGCATGAATGCGCTCGGCGTCACCTTCGAATGACTGGCCGCGCTTTGGGGACGCGTGGCTCTAGTGAACGGTCGGGTGACTGAAGCGGGGAGGGAGGGCAGCCGATAGGCTGCCTGGGGACGTGTCGCTGGCTGGTTCCGGGGGGCGCCAGCGGCGGCACATAGAGCCGGCGCAGCCAGGGGACTGCGCCGGCTCGACTTTTTGGAGTGCGTATCAGAATGGGGCGACGCACACGACCCTGCGGCCTCGCACATTCACGAAGGTGTTGTCCGAGACTCGGTAGGTACGATAACGTCTCGTGCACCATGCAACGGGATCGCTTACTCCGTAGGAGACGGGAGAGAGGCCATAGCTGCCGTAGCCCCCGTAATAGGGACTCGAGAGCCCATAGGCACCGTAGTAGTCTCCCCACCCGTAACCGGGCCAGACCGCCGGCCATCCCAGGCCGAGGAAGAAGTTGTCACCGCCGTTTCCCCACCAATTGTTGTTCCACCTGTTATTCCAGGCTGCATTACGCCAGCCACGACCTCGCCACCCGTTGTTCCAGGCTGCAGCGCGCCATCCACGACCCCGCCAGCCGCGACCGCCCCAGTTTCCGTTCCAGGCTGCATTGCGCCAGCCGCGACCGCCCCAAGTGCCGCCCCTCCAGCCGCCACCGCGCCAGGTGTTAGCTCCAACGAAATGGCGTCCGCCCCAAGTGCCGCCCCTCCAGCCGCGTCCTCCCCAGCCGCCGCGAATCCAGCGAGGATTTCCGCGCATTCCCCAGCCGCCGCCGGCGAAGTGCCTCCCGCCCCAACCGCCTCTGCCGCCCATGAAGTGGCCGCCACCCCAACCGCCGCGACCGCCACCCATGAAGCGACCGCCACCGCCGCCGCCGCGGCCGCCACCGCCGCGGACCAGTATGATCCCCGCTTCACCGCCGAATGCCTGCGCCGCGTGGCCGCCTAAAGGCAAATCCGCCGCAGGACGCGGGATCGAGGGCCGGGCCAGAGGCGCCGCGAACGAACTGCCAGCAAAGGCGGTCAACACGCCAAGTGCGATCAGGCCAGTCCTGATAGACTTCGAGGGTTTCTTGATCATTGTCGGTCTCCATAGGCGAGCCACCCCCCATCCACGGATTCTTGAGATCCGGATTACTGCGGGAGCCTGCTCCTGGGACACAGGATCAAGGCCGGTTCAACGCCGAACATTGTTCGCGTCGGTAGCGGAGCCGGTTTTTTCTGCGTCTCGCCACCTTCCTGTCGAGCGATTGCCGGGCAGTTCGACACTTCGCCCTGTCACAATCAATTGCACCAGCCACACAGGCTTGCTTTGCTCGAGATCAAAGACAAGGTCGAATTGAGCACGGCGAGGGTTGACGCGAGGCAGCGTGCGGACAGAGCCCAGCGTTGGGACTGGGCTCCGTCGGTATTGCCTCACCGGGACGCGACATCAATATCCGTCGGTGGGCGCCCGTTCATAACCGTGTCCCCAATACATGTGCGTGTACCAGCGGCGGCCTCCGGCGGTGCTGGCCCTCATCCAGCGGCAACTGTACCATCCGGGGGCGCTGAATCCGTAAGGTCCGCAATAGCCTGCTGGCGGCGCGTTCCAATTCAGTCCGGGTAGCCTCAGCCAAAGGCCACCGGTCGTGCCACCATAGCCCAGCCCGACACCTTGCACCTTTATGACGGCAGCGTCGCTTCCGAACGCGTGGCTAGGGCGGCCTGTCGACCTCAGATCCGATGCATGTGTCAAATCGGGAATGGGGCTCAGCGGTGCAGCATCCGCAGTCCCTGCAAAGACTGCCAGCGAGCCGAGTGCGATTGCGCCTGCGAGTTTCGAAGATTGCCTGATCATTGATCATCTCCAGAAGCGAGGTGGTGCCCGCCGCCCTTGGATGTTGCCTTGAGCTTCGAATGAAAGTTGCTGTCGCTTGCTACCTTCGAGGTCGTCAACTTGATGATCGGTCCAACCTTCAGACCACCCCCAATAACGCATCAGGAGCGCATGCCCGCCTTGTTCAATATCAAGGACGGAAGGAATCTCGTCCGTTGGTAAAATAATCCAGCCCCGGACGGGCGCCGGACGGCCACTGGATGGTCGCCGGCGCCCGACCGCTACAGCCTCACGCAAATGCGCAGTCAGTAGCCGTAGTAGTCGCGTGGGGCGTAGCCGGGAGCGCCCATCCCATACGGCTCGCCCCAGGGACCGGGGGCGCTCATGCCGTATCCTCCATTCCATCCAGGAGCCCAGTAGCCGGGGAAACTCAGCCCATATCCTCCAGTGTCGCCGCCAAGCCCGCCGCTGCCGATCCCGCCCACGTTTCCGGGATCACCGCTACCGAAGGAATTTTGTCCGACGCTATTGCTGAAGCCGTTCTGACCGAAGCTGTTAGAGCCAAATCCATGGCGCCCTTTGCCTCCCTTGCCATGCTTCCCATTACTTGCCATCCCATGGTTTCGACCTTTGCCCTCCTTGCCGTGTTCGTCTTTGCCTTTCATGCCGTGGTGGCCTTGGCCTTCCATCCCATGGCGACCTTTGCCTTCCTTGCCGTGTTCGCCTTTGCCTTCCATGCCATGGTGACCTTTGCCTCCCTTGCCATGACCGCCGTTGCCTCCCATGCCTTCGTCGCCGAAGCCTCCCATGGTGTTGCCACCGAAGCTCCCGATGCCGGGGCCAAATCCGATGCCGGGGCCAAATCCCATGCCATGGCCAAATCCGATGCCATGGCCAAAGCCCATGCCGTTGGCGCCAGCCCCGTGTCCGTGGCCGTGGCCGTGACCAGCGCTGCTACCGTGGCCGCCGTTGCCGCCGTGGCCGCCGTGGCCGCCGTTGCCACCATTGCCGCCGTTTCCACCCCCACCATTTCCACCCCCACCATTGCCGCCGCCCCCGCCGCCGCCACCGCCCACCAGCAGGATGGAGGCATCGTTACCGTAGGCCTGGTGGGCAGGACCCGCTGAAGCGGGGCCCGCGTGCCCTGGTTCGGGGACCCGACTCTGTGGTGCTGCAGCCGCGCCACCTGCACAAGCCGCCAGCGCGACGACGCCGGCAAATGAGAACTTCAAAGATTGGGTAGTCATTGTCAGTCTCCAGAAGCGTGGTCATGCCTGCCGCTCTGAGGACGTTTCTTCCCTTGAACCCGAATGAGTGCCATTCCCGCTTGGCGGTCGAACTCTGCGGCGTGTGGGATGTTCCGGGGTGAGTCTTGCCCGGGGTTGGGTCTTGATTGGATGCCGTGTTCGTACGGCCGTCGGATACGCGCACCCGGCCCGCTTGTCTTCGGCCTCGCCGACAGGCAAAAGCGGACCCGATGTCGCTACGGATCGCCACTTTCAACGTCGAGAACCTGATGAGCAGGTTCGACTTCTCGGGCTATCGTAACCAATTGCATCAAGATCGAGCCCTTGCATTGTTCGAGATCAAGGACGAGGCGGAATTCAGGCTATTGGAGCAGGCGCGCACGATCGCACACACCGACGACACGCGCCAACTCACGGCGCTGGCGATAGCGGCGACGCGCGCCGATATTCTCTGCCTGCAGGAGATCGACAATATCGAAGCTCTGAAAGCGTTCGAATACGGCTATCGGTTCAAGATGATCGGCTACGGCTACCGGCACAAATACACCACGGCCGGCAACGACAGCCGCGGTATCGACGTCGCGGTCATCATGCGCGAAGAGACGCGTGACGGGCAGCCCATCGAATTCGTGCGCATGACCAGCCACGCGCATCTCACCTATGGCGAACTCGACCTGCACACTGCGGAGTTGGCGGCGCTCGGGATCGCGCCGCACGAGCGCCTCTTTCGGCGAGATTGCCTCGAGATAGACGTCAGGGTGGGCGGCCTGCCGCTCACGATCTATACCGTGCACCTCAAGTCCATGGGCGCCGCGAGGAACGGCATGGATGGCCGAACCGCCACCAGGCTGATACGCGAAGCGGAGGCGAGGGCCGTCCGCCGTATCATCGAGACGCGCTTCGGCAAGGATCATGCTGCATCCAAACGATGGATGATCTGCGGCGATTTCAACGACTATCGCCAGCGTATCGTCGTGGGCGGCGACGACCTGGCAGGCTACACCTTCACTGTGGTGAACGAGTCGGAATCCGCGCTTGATCCGCTGCTCGCGGATGGCTTCGCCGAGAATCTCGTTGAGCGGCTGCCGAAGATCGAGCGCTGGACGCTCTACCATACGCGTGGTCCGCAGGAGCGGCACCTCTGCCAACTCGACTACATCCTCGTCTCGCCCGCACTCGCACGGCGGAACTCTACCGCCGTGCCCGACATCATCCGCGCTGGACAGCCTTGGCGGACCATTTTCCCGCCTGGACAGGAGGTCGACCGGTTTCCGAGGGCCGGGTGGGATCGCCCCAAGGCATCCGACCACTGCCCGGTTGCAGTCACCCTGGACATCGTATGAGCAAGCTTTCGTTCTCACTGCCCCGCGATCGTGTGGTGCCGGTTTCAAGCGTGGAGGTCCGGCTCGACGCGACCTCGCACCCTTTCGAACTGGAGCATCAACTCGCGATCGAGGAGAACTGGCGCCGCGAGCGCGAGGCCAACCCGGCGCTGTTCGACGGCCGGCTGGTCCTCCTCTCACAGGTCAGTTACGAGCAGAAGCGGGTGATCGGGCGCTGTCATTCCGTCCGCTACGCGACGTTGCTCTATTGGCGCCGGGCCCGGCCCGCGGGTGCAGAGCACGCCTATGCGCATGCGGCGCTGGTGTCGTCCGACGGCGCCCTGGTCGCTATCAGGATGGGTACCCACACGGCCAATCCCGGGAAGGTCTACTTCGCAGCGGGATCCTTCGAGCCCATGGACTTCGTCGATGGCATGGTCGACGTGGAGGGCAACATGGCGCGCGAGGTGCGGGAGGAGACCGGCCTCGACATTTTGCGGCTCCCCCGGGACGACGAGTACCAGCTTTTCTCGCGCGACGGCATCACGGTCATCTTCAGGCGCTACTACATGGGCGAACCTGCCGACCTGATTGCCGCGAAGATCAGCGACTTCGTGGCGCGGGAGACAGATCCGGAGATCGAAGGGCCTGTCATCATCCGGGAGCGTGACAACTTGCCGGACGGCGTCATGCCGTACATGAAGGCCATCATCGACTGGCATTTTTCCGGGTGAATACGGTTGTGCGATGCGTTGGAAGACCTGGCCATCCGTGCTTACCTGCTTGACGAACCGGGATCGGGTCGGCTCTGGCTCACCATCGGCATGCGAAGGGATCATGAAAGATGAAGCGCCGTTATGTGATCTACGACGTGTTCACCAGTGAGGTACTGACGGGCAACCCGCTGGCTGTCGTGCTCGATTGTGAAGGGCTCGAGGGCGACGCGATGCAGAGGATCGCGCGCGAGTTCAACCTGTCCGAATCGACCTTCGTACTCCCGCCGCAGGATCCCCGTCACAAGGCCCGCGTGCGCATCTTCACCCCGGATTACGAGATGCCGTTTGCGGGACATCCGACCGTAGGGACTGCCATCGCGCTTGCCGAGTTGTCAGGCAGTAACTCGCCGGCAATTTTCGTGCTGGAGGAGAATATCGGCCCGGTGCGCTGCGCCGTCGGGCACGTCGATGGTAAGTCGTTTGCCGAGTTCGGTCTTGCGAAACTGCCCGAGCCGCACGGGTTAGCGCCGAGATGGGATTGCGTCTGCGCCGGGTCAAGTCTCCGGACACAAGAAGCTGGAGGCCACGGCCGCCATCTCCACGAGAGAGGGATCTACTGCTCCTGATTTTGAGCGCGTGGGCACTTGCCTCGGCGCTGGGCTGATCAGGGGCGATGGCTTCGCATCACAGACCCCGTTGTCCTCCGCCGAGTTAGCCGGCAACCTCAGGACGGCTGATCACCGGCTTGGCGACTTCGTGCAGCGACCGCCTGTGCCGCCCGCCAGAAAGTGTCGGTGGCCGAACTGCTGTTTTCGAGCGCCCGGTACAGCCTGATCTGCAGGTCGAGCGTCCAGTCGTCCGCCCGTGCCGCCTGCACGAGCGACCCGCTGCGAAGCTCGTTCTCCACCAGGCTCTCGGGAAGCCAGCACAGACCCGAGCCGGTCAGGGCCAGTGTCTTCAATCCGGCGCTGATCGTGTTCTCGTGCACGGTGCGGCGCAGGAAGGACGGCCGCGCTGCGAACAAGCGCTGCAGCGCCACGCCAAAGAACGAACTGAACCCGTAGCTGAGATACGGCACCGTCAACCGTTCCGCCATCGCGCGTTCGAGCAGGCCGGTGCCCGGAACGGCTTGTCCGCGGATGCGAAGCTCGGGAGCGCTCACCGGGATCACTTTGTCGCTGCCGATCGTCAGGAAATCAAAACGCTCGCGATCGAGGTGGAAGGCCACGTCGCGATGCGCGTAGGTCAGGAAGAAGTCAGCCTCGCCATCGATCAGCGCAGTCAGATTGGCTTCGATGCCGCCGCGGTCGGGGATAAGCGAGGTCCGTAGACCGGATATCTCCACTTCCAGGCAACGAAGCCAGTTCGGAAAGAAGGTGACCGTCAGCGTGTGCAGTGCCGCAAGCCGTATCATGCCTTGTTCGGCTACAGGCTGCAGCATTTCCCTTGAGGTGTAGAATGTGCGGATCGCCTCCCGCGCCACCGGCAGAAAATTATTACCGGCAGGCGTGAGTTCCGCCGGCACCGTCGCACGGCTGATCAGGGTGGCGCCGAGCCAGGCCTCGAGTTGCTTGATTCTCCGGCTCAGCGCCGACTGGGTGACGTGCCGGGTGTCGGCCGCGCGTGAGAAACTGAACGTCTCTGCCACGGCTACGAAGTCCTCCAGCCATTTCAGTTCCATTTGCCGATGCCCAGCGCGGTGTTGCCGAATATGGCGGAAGTCGCCACGATAGAAGGTTGATACAACGAGGTTATGCAAAATCGGAATGGCCTGTTGTTGAAAATGAATTGGCGCGACCGGCGCGTGCCATTGCAGGGTGGCCCGGCATCTCGCTGACATTGCGAGGGACGAGGGGACGCAGCCGCCGTGGGAAGAATTGTCTATTGCAACGGTGTTTTCACGCCGGAGGAAGATGCACGTATCAGTATCTTCGACCGCGGCTTCCTGTTCGGTGATGCGATCTACGAGGTCACGGCTGTCCTCGCCGGGCGGCTGATCGACAACGACCTCCACCTTGACCGGCTCGAGCGGTCGCTGGCTGCCCTCTCGATTCCGATGCCGGTGTCTCGTGCCGAACTGGAGCAGATCCAGGCCGAACTGATGGCGCGCAATGAACTCGCAGAGGGCATTATCTACCTGCAAGTTTCCCGCGGCGAGGCCGATCGTGATTTTCTCTATCCCGAAGGGCTCAAGCCGAACTTCGTCGCCTTCACCCAAGCGAAAAAGCTCGCTGACACGCCGGCGCAACGGAACGGCATCTCCGTCGACCTCACCGAGGATCTGCGCTGGGCCAGGCGCGACATCAAGACCGCTATGCTGCTCGGCCAGGTATTGGCCAAGCGCCAGGCCCGCACCGACGGATATGACGACGTCTGGATGGTTCAGGACGGCCTGGTTACGGAAGGCTCTTCCTCTACCGCCTTCATCATCACCGCCGACAACCGCGTCGTGACGCGGCCCAATTCACGCTCGACCTTGCCCGGTTGTACGCGCCATGCGGTACTTCGCCTCTGCCAAACCCACGGCCTGCGCCTTGACGAGCGCGCTTTCTCGCCGGCAGAAGCGCAAGCGGCGGTCGAGGCCTTCGTCACCAGCGCCTCGTCCTTCGTCACCCCCGTGGTCAGGATCGGCGACGTTGCAATCGGGGACGGCCGACCCGGCCCGCTGACCCGGCGCCTGCAATCCTATTACATCGAGGCCGCGCTCGGTTCCGTGCCGGCCTTGCCTGGATAACCACGAACGGAACACCATCCAAACCACCCTGAGGAGAACCAGATGAAATTCAGCAACAAAGTGGCCGGCCTTGCCGCCGGCTCGATGATGGCGCTCGCCGCCACCGCTGCCTCGGCAGCCGAGGGCTACGGCGAATGCAAGCTCTACGGCAAGCAGGGCACCGAGCAGATCACGCCGGCGGTTCCCGGGCAGTTCACTGCCATCATCAACCTGCCGGCGGTCGGCGAATTCAACGGAGACACGCCGGAGACGGTCACCAGCGGCCGCGAATTCTGCATGGCGGTCAACATCGCCTACCGCCTCGGTCTCGACAAGGTCGTGCTGAAAAACGCCTCCTTCGATTCCATCGTCGCGGGCCAGAACAAGGATTTCGACATCGCCCTGGCGCTGATCTCGGTGACGGAGCCGCGCAAGAAGGTAGTCGATTTCTCGACGCCCTATTCCTTCGGCTCCTATGGCTTGGCGGCCAAGGCCGGCTCGAACGTCACGGAAGACAATGTGCGTGACGCCAAGTTCGGCACCCAGGCCGGCACCACCATGGTGTCGTGGGCGCAGGATACGCTGAAAGTGAACAACCTCTCGGTCTTCGACGACACTGGCGCGATGTTTACAGCCGTCGCCGCAGGCAACGTCGACGTTGTCATGACCGAACTGTCGATCGTGCTGGGTCAGGTCGCGGCTTCGAACGGCAAGCTCGAGGTGGTCGGCCAGTACGAGATCGGTGGCGAGACCGCAGGCATCTATCCCAAGGGATCGTCGTCAAAGTCGGTGATCGACAAGATCATCGCCGACATGCAGGAAGACGGCACGCTCAAGGATCTCGAGGCGCAGTATCTGGCCCCTGCATGGGGTGGCAAGACGCCGGCCGACGTTCCGACCTGGAAGTTCTGAGCCGATGGCGGCACCCGATCACCTTATGGCATCGGAAGAGGACGGGCGCGCCGCCGCATGGCGCGCTCGGGCCGTCACGCGTACGCATCGCGGCCGCGCAGCCCTGACCCTTGCGCTGGCTGTGCTGACCTTCGTGGCGGTCGCGGTGTCGGTTCAGCACATCGGTTCCTTCGCCGTTTCGCAGGGCATCGCGTCCATTGCGGTGGTGGTACTGGGTGCCGTTGCGGCCTTGGCTGCGGCAATGGTGCTGGTGATCGCGGCACGTGCTTTCCTGAAATCGCTCGCTTCCGCTCGCAGCGCCGACGTCTATGCCGCCCGCGCGCTTGGCGCGGAGGCCTCGATGGCGGCGTGGCAGGCGCTGTCGTGGTGCGGGGCGCTGCTCATCGTGACCGCCGGCGCCTGGTTCATGGTGGTGAACGACGCCGCCGTCAGCCGTACCTTCTTTGACCTGGCGCTGATCCGCGACTCTGCCAGCAAGGTACTTTGGGCCTTCGGCACCAATATCGTCATCTTCGCGGTTTCGGCCGTTCTGATCGTGATCTGGTCGCTGCTGGTGGCCGTTGCCCGTACCCTTCCTGGCGATGCCGGGCGGCCTCTGCGCTTCCTTGCCATCGCCTATGGCGACCTGTTCCGAGGCCTGCCCGCCATCATCACCATCTACCTGATCGGCTTCGGCTTGCCGCTGACCAACCTGCCGGTGCTGTCGGACCTGTCCTCTACCGCCTATGCGATCATCGCACTGACCCTGACCTACGGGGCCTACACCTCCGAGGTCTATCGCGCCGGAATCGAGGGCGTGCATCACAGCCAGGTCGCAGCCGCCCGTTCGCTCGGCCTCAGCCATTTCAAGACCATGCGCTACGTGGTCGTGCCGCTGGCCGTGCGCAACATCATTCCGCCGCTGATGAACAACTGCATCAGCCTGCAGAAGGACACCGCGCTGGTGGCCATCATCGGCACCATCGACGCCTTCAACCAGTCGAAGATCATCGCGGCCAACAATTTTAATCTATCGGCGGTGACCACCGTCGCGATCCTGTTCATCGTCGTCACCATCCCGCAGGCGCGGTTCGTCGATCGGCTGGTCGAGCGCGACCGGCGCCGGATCCGGGCGGGGGGCTGAGGCATGGCGCTGCTCGAAATCGACGGCGTGACCAAGCACTACGGCACGCTCGAGGTCCTTTCGAACCTGTCGCTCTCGGTCGATGAGCACGAGGTGATCTGCCTGATCGGTCCGTCGGGCTGCGGAAAATCCACGCTGCTGCGCTGCATCAACCGGCTCGAGGAGATCTCGCTCGGCGAGATCCGCATCCATGGCGACCGGATCACCGGACCTGGAGTGGATCTCGACCGGCTGCGGCGCGACATCGGCATCGTCTTCCAGGGATACAACCTGTTTCCCCACATGACGGTGCTGCAAAACACCACGCTGGCGCCGCTGAAAGTGCTCGGCATGAAGCGGCGCGAGGCCGAGGATCGGGCCATGGCCTTCCTCGAGCGCATCGGCCTGGCCCACAAGGCGGGCGACTATCCCGACCGGCTTTCCGGCGGTCAGCAGCAGCGCGTGGCCATCGTGCGCGCGCTGATGATGGATCCCATGCTGCTCCTGCTGGACGAGATTACCTCTGCTCTCGATCCCGAACTGGTGGCCGAGGTGCTGGACATCGTCCGCGACCTCGCGGCCCGGGGCATGACCATGATGCTCGCCACGCACGAAATGGGCTTTGCCCGCGAAGTCGCCAACAGGATCTGCTTTCTTCAGGCCGGCAAGATCTATGAACAGGGGCCGCCGGCGGAGATATTCGGCAATCCGAAGGGCGAGCGTACGCAGGCCTTCCTGCGCAGCCTGAAGAAGGCCGGCAGGCTCTGACCGAGGCACGATGAAGGGTTCCGGTATGCCATCAGCGCGCGATCTCGGCCTGGGTTCGGGCATCCTGCCGCCAGGACCGCTGAACGCCATCACCGATGTCGGCGGCGTGACGGTCGGCCACCGCACGCTTTCCGGCGAGGGTCTGGCCACCGGCGTCACCGCCATCCTGCCGCATCAGGGCGATCTTTTCCGCCAAAAGGTTCGCGCCGGGGTGGAGGTGATCAACGGCTTCGGAAAGTCCGTAGGCATGATGCAGGTGGCCGAACTCGGCACCGTCGAGACACCGATCCTTTTGACCAACACCTTCTCCGTCGCACCCTGTGCCGAAGCACTGGTGCGCCGGGCGATCGCAGCCAATCCGGACATCGGGCGCGAGACCTCTACCGTCAATCCGCTGGTCTTCGAATGCAATGATGGCCCGATCAACGACATCCAGGCCATGGCGGTGACGGCGGCCGACGCCGAGGCGGCGCTCGAAGACGCCAAGGGCGGCCCGGTGCTGCAGGGCGCGGTAGGGGCAGGCACCGGGATGACAAGCTTCGGCTTCAAGGCCGGCATCGGTTCCGCTTCGCGGCTTATGCGGATCGACGGGCATGACTATGTGCTGGGGGCCCTCGTGCTGGCGAATTTCGGGCGGGCAGGAGACCTCGTGCTGCCGGACGGCCGCCGGCCCGACCCGCGCCGGACGGCGGAGGCGGAAAAGGGTTCCGTCATCATCATTCTCGCCACGGATCTGCCGCTCGGCGACCGCCAACTCCGCCGCGTTGCGCGACGGGCGGGGGCTGGGCTGGCTCGCCTGGGCGCTTTCTGGGGCAATGGCAGCGGCGACATCGCCCTGTGCTTCACCACGGCCGATCCGGTTGTGCATGAATCGCGGGCAGCCTTCCAGCCGGTCCGGCAGCTTGCCGAGGACCGGATCGACATGCCGTTCCGCGCCGCCGCCGAGGCGACGCAGGAGGCGGTGCTGAGCGCGCTTTGTGCCGCGCCGGCCACGACAGGACGCACTGGCCGACGGTTTCCCGCGCTCGCGGAATGGCTGAAGGAGAACCCGCTGCCGTGAAGATCTTCCTCAGCGCGGACATCGAAGGAACGGCCGGAATCGCTCACTGGGACGAAGCCGATCGCAGCCATCCGGATCACCGCGAGTTCCGGACGCTGATGACGGCGGAGGTGGTGGCCGCCTGCGAGGGTGCGCGTGCCGCCGGTGCCGAAGAAGTCGTCGTCAAGGACGCGCATGACAGCGGCCGCAATCTCGTCCTCGACCTGCTGCCCGACTATGTGCGCATCGTCCGCGGCTGGTCCGGCCATCCCGACGCCATGATGTTCGGCATCGCCGCCGATTTTGCCGCGGCGATCTATGTCGGCTACCATTCCAAGGCGGGAACGGAGGCGAATCCGCTCGCCCATACCACGACGACCACCGTCTCACGGCTTTTGCTCAATGGAGAGGTCGCCTCCGAGTTCACCGTGAACGCGCTCTGCGCCGCCCGCTACGGAGTACCGTCTGCCTTTCTGGCCGGTGATGCAGGGATCTGTGCCGATGCCCGCGCCATGATCCCGGGCATCGCCACGGTGGCGACCTTGGAAGGGGCAGGGCGCGCCGCCAACTCGCTCTCGCCGGCCCGATCCCGGGCGCTGATCCGGCAGGGGGTCGAGGCGGCTCTTTCCCGCGACCTCTCCGGACTGGTTCCGCCGCCGGCCGAGGCCTACGAGGTTGTCGTGGAATTCTGCAATCCGTCCGACGCGTATCGGGCCTCCTGGTATCCGGGCGCGCGTTCGCATGGTCCGCGCGCAATCGCTTTCGCGGCAACGGATTTCTTCGAGATTCAGCGCGCGCTTCGCTTCGTGCTGGCCTGAAACGCGGGACGCGGGCGTACTCTGACGTCATTCAGTATGCAGGCAAGGACCGATCTGCCGCGAGGAAGAGGCGATGGCCGCGTGGCTGGCCGAGAGAATCCCCGAGACGACCAAAGCCTATCTCATGCGCGAGGACGCGGGCGTGAACGCAAAACGCTGAAAATTCGGCAAGCCGCCGAACTTCTCCGGAAAGGAGGTCCCGTTCGATCGGCGTCTCGCTGCCGTTTGAGCGGGCAGGCGATTAGACATGATTAGCTAGTTTGGCGGATGCCTTGGCGCGCCTTTGCTCGCCAGTTCGGCCTGAGTCCTTGTGGCCATTGCGAGATGCTCAAGCACGGTCGGTAAGACCTGGGCGGCAAAGCGCTGGAACTCGGCATTCTGTCCAAAGCCGATCTCCCAGGCGAGCAACTGTGCTGTCTTCTGATGGTCGACAATCTGCGATGCGATATACACGTGGTCGAACTGCGCGCCGTCGAGATGCTCGAGCTCAGTCCGGATCCGCTGGTGATCCGGATCAAGCATGCTCGGGAGCGAAATATTGCTGTTGCCGGCTATTTCGGTCAGCTGGTCGCTGGCTTGACGATGATCGGTGACCATGCGGTCGGCAAAACGTCTTACCGCATCATCGCCAGTCTTCTCGGCAGCGAGCTTGCCGAACTCGATTTCGGCAGTTCCTCCGGCAGAGCCAACTGCGCAAAGAGATTGTCCTGATAGTTGGATTGTCCGGGTGCCGGGACACCCGGCTGCTCTATGACGGTATTCGGCGCCAGTCCGGCAGGATTGCCGATCTGGCTGAAGCCGGCGCCCACATGAGGATCAGGCCGAATGTAATGGCAACTGCACGCATGGCGGCCTCGTTGGCGCAACTCGGTTCAGAGGGTGAGCAGGTACGCCACCAGCGCATCCTTCTCCTGCTGGTCGAGCTTGGTCCCGAGCACGAGGTTGAAGAACTCCACCGTATCGGCGAGCGTCATCAGGCGGCCGTCGTGCAGATAGGGTGGGGAGTCCTTGATGCCGCGCAACGTGAATGTTTTGATCGGCCCGTCAGGTATGGTGACCATGTCATTGAAGGTCTGGCCGACCTTGTAGAAGCGCTCCAGCTTCAGGTCGTGCACGTTGTTGTCTATGAAGGACAGCGTTGGGATGTGGCATTCGGCGCAGCGGCTCTTGCCCATGAAAATCTGCTCGCCCTTTAGTTCCACTAAACTTGCCTTGCTCGGGTCGAGGCGGTTGAGCGGGTCGAGTTTCGGCGTGGGCGGGAAGTCGATCATGTTCTGCATCTGCGCCATCATCGCGACCTGGTTCGGCCGGTCCGGCAGGTGCACCCCCTTGCGGGTCGCGCTCACGTGGTCGCCGTTGAAATAGGCGGTGCGCTGCTCGAATTCTGAGAAATCCTCGACTAACCCGACGACCGGCAGCATCCAGGGAGGAGCCGCCACGGCCACCACTGCTCCGCCGCCCGTAGCAAACCCGAGCGATACGCCGGCTCAGGGCTCAGCGGCCAGTCCGACGACCGGGCACGGCGTGGGCGGAGGCGCGACCGGTTCGAGCTCCACCATCAATCGGTCAACCGGCGGCACGGTCTCGTGATCCTGGGCGGCTGACGCACTCTCCGCTCTAATGGGCCGGCGTGCCGATGCGTCGCAAAAATCGCCGATCGCGGAAGCAGCACGAGGGCGAGGACTGATCGGGCGTTGAAGGGTCTATTAGATATCGGAGGGGAGGCGCATCTCCCCTCCGCGTTGAGACGGCCACCGGGCACCGGGGCAGATCTCGGATACTCCGCCAGGGTTGGGCCGACTCGGCACGGAGCCCGCACCGAACTCCCCAAGCTTTGCTCACATGCCCTGGATGGTCGAGCATAGTTGATGCAACGACGCCATCTGTGCGGGGGAGTTACCGCCGCCTGCCGTTTCACCCGAAGCGCTACCCATGGCGCCGCTGCTCTCGTTTTGCCCAGAGCCCTCCATCGAGTTGCCGCCTGCCGAACTACCGCCTGGTTCGCTGCTTGGGGAAGCGCCTTGGAACCGCTTGGTGCTACCTGTGGTCAGGTTTTCGGCATTACCGCCCGCGCTCTGCCCGCCGGACGAGCCCATCGTGGAGCTTCCGCTCGATTGGCCGGTCGAGCCCTGTGCCATCCTGTTTGTGCCGCCATCGGCGTTGCTGGCCATCATGTTGCTGCAGCCCTGCCGGACTTGAGCCTGCTGTTGACTGGACAGGTTCTGCCAGTGCGCGCGGATCTCGTCGGGTGAGCGCAGGGTGGCGTGAGACGGATCGCTGAAAAGGGCATTTGCGATGTCACCGCTCCATCCGCTTGGCATACCCGCCGTGGCACCAGACGTCCCGGACATGGACGAGGAGCCGGCGGTGCCGGCCCCCTTCGTAGCTCCACCGCCGGGCGTAGTCGCGTGACCCGTGGTGCCACCATGGCCACCGCCGCCACCACCCCCAGAGGTCTGAGCGAGGACTGGCGTGCCAAGGCACAGCGCAAGCGCTGTAGCCGCTATGATGCTGTGTTTCATTGCACTCTCCTTCCAATCAGATGAGGCGCTATTGGAGCGTGCGGCCCTAATATTTTCGGCTTCGGAGTGTTCCGTGGAAAGACATTCCGAAATGGCGCGCAGACCGCGCCCGGCGAAAGGCACGACTCCGGGGCGATAGAAGAGCAATCCATCCACCTCGGGAGAGGCAAACCGCGTGCATCCAGTACGGAAAGCATGGCTATCCCTTACGGTGAGTGTAGGCGCTAAGCCCCTTCTCTATTGGCGGCTTCCCGCAGCAGGCAAAGACGAAGAGTTTGCAACTCTCGATCGGAGACGGCCAAGGTCGCCAGCCAGAACGAGGTCAGCACCGGAAGATCAATGAGCATGCTAAGCGGCGGTGAGGCCCTTAGACGGTGGAACACTCGATCCAAAAAGATAAGCAAAACAAGGCCGGCTGAAGGTGTCCCCTATTCCAGAAGCACTCGAATTTTTGGGATTATGGAAACCTGGCCAGGGACAGCAACCATGCTGCAGGGGCGCTAGCGAAGGGAGGAAGGCGCTCGCCGAAGCTGCCGAGGAACCGTGACAACACCCAGGCCGTGAAGCGACTGGCCGATGCCACTGCTTCACCCTCCGCAACGGAGAGACGTTCAAACGCAATCTCTGCCAAGGGGCACGCCACTACGATCTCCGCCCCGACGTGGAGGTCTGCTTTTGAGATCCGACGACCTAAGCCGGCAGTCCGTTTGCGGCCCGAACGTAACGGAAACCGATTTCCGTATGACTGGATCGGGTGGGAAGCTCGGCCTCGCGTGCTCAAGCAGGAAACGGGTGGCCGGCGGCTTCAATTGTTTTGATTAGCAGGCTCCTCAACCACGAAGGAGCTTCTGACCGATGACGATTCTCACAGATAAAGTGGCCATTATCACCGGCGCCAGTTCGGGGATTGGAAAGGCGGCCGCAAAGCTCTTCTCGCAAGCAGGCGCTTCAGTCGTGCTGTCCGGTCGGCGCAGCGAAGAACTCGCCGATGTTGTCGCCGAGATCAAAGGGGCCGGAGGAAGTGCAGTCTCCGTAACTGGTGACGTCCGGGCTGAATCCCATGCAAAGAAACTTGTCGAGACGGCAATTGAAGAATTCGGCGGCCTCGACATCGCGTTCAACAATGTCGGCTCATCCGGCGCGATGGGGGCGGTCACTGACCTGACGCTCGACGGCTGGGACGACACATTGCGCACGAATCTCACCAGCGCGTTCCTGAGCGCGAAGCATCAATTGCCCGCATTGATCAATCGCGGCGGAGGAGCCTTGGTGTTCACGTCTTCGTTCGTGGGCAACACCGTCGGATTTCCGGGCATGGCAGCGTATGCCGCAGCGAAGGCGGGACTTGTGGGTCTTGTCCAGACAATTGCCGCAGAGTTTGGGTCACGAGGCGTACGCGCCAACGCCTTGTTGCCTGGCGGGACGGACACCCCATCGAACGCGGCGAACTTGCCCGGCGCGGCCTCCGAAACGCGAGGCTTTATCGAGGGACTTCATGCTCTGAAGCGACTTGCTCGGCCAGAAGAGATTGCCCAAGCGGCCCTCTTTCTCGTCTCCCCAGCAGCGAGTTTCATGACTGGCGCCGCCGTTCTTGCCGATGGTGGCGTGTCGATCAATCGAACCTGAATCCAAACGACAGAGTAAGGCCGCATCGAGGCGGCCTTACTTCTCAGTCGGCAAGATCGTTGAGTCGGTCGGCTTTCGATTGCGGACAAGCAGAGGCCCTGATCCTTATGCTGGTCGCGGCGCGGCGATTGAACGGGCTGTCGGTGCGACGCCCGCTTGCCGCCACCTACCGCATCATCCGGTCCCATCCACCCGCCGATCGACCTTTGCCAAGACGTCGCCGATCCCAGGGAGTGGGAGGCGCTTGTATCCGTCGAGGCAAAAACCAATCCGTTGGAGCCCTTATCGGTGGGAGACTCTCTCGCGCAATTGCTCCTCGCGCTCGATGAGTTCCGGTGTCATGGCGTCCCCGAAGTCGGCGAATTCGATGATCGCCTGATGGTTGGTGCTAACGTTATAGAGATTGCACATCAGAGACGCCTCCAGCCGAACACCAACATGAGGGCGAGCGCGCCGCAGAAGAGCATTAGCGCCAACATGGCCCATCACATGTTCACCGGATGTGGCAGTTGATTCTGTCCCGCCCCGAAACCATGCCCGCGGATGGTGACTATGCGTCACGCGGCGGTCATTCCCACTTGGCAGGCATCCAACTAGGGCGCTCAAGCGTCTACCTCGGAACTGCTCGGGCCTCTTAGCATTCTGACTAGGAGGGGTGAGACCTGGGAGCGGAAGGATGAGGGTATTCTTGGCGGCACTGAGCGGGATGGCTGCCATGCTCGTTACATTTGTTGGGGGCGCGCTCACCGCCGTCTTTTTACTGGCCTCTGAGCCTGTCCAGGACCGGAAACTCGATCTTCAGACATCCGAGCTGTGGACTGACCGCCCAATCACCGTGAAGCCCCATCCTGCGGACTTGAAGCGTGTTCCGGCACGTGCCGCATCGAGATTATCGAGCAATGGAAGGGGGCGTCAGCAAGATCATTTGGTCGAGGCGCTCACCGATACTTCTCCAGCGGAGTTCCGAAACGATTTTGTTTCCGACCCAGACCCGGAGTTCGTCGACCCAATGGCGACAGCCGCGGTGCCCAAGGCTTCTGAGCAGGAGCAGCCGAAATCAGATCAGGAGGCGCAAATGCAGACCGGGCATGGCGAGTGGTGTTCGCATCGCTATCGCTCCTACCGGCCTGAGGACAATACCTATACCTCCTACAGCGGAGCACGGCGCGAGTGCATTTCGCCATATTCGGGGAGCTCTGAAGAGGTCGGTGGTTACCTCGAAGCCTCTGTGACCGGCGGCATCGCTGAGAGCGGCAGCGAAATCTCTTCCGATCACATCGAATCGTGCTTCGCCCGGTATCGCTCGTACCGTCCTGAGGACAACAGCTATCAGCCTTATAGCGGCGGGCCCCGCAGACAGTGCGAGTAACTGCCAGCGATTGCGCAACTCGCGTAACGGCGTAGAAGTGGGGTTCGCATGCATCGGGTCGGGGGATGAACAACGGGCTAACGGGGCAGCGTGCCTCTCCTACGTTGCGCCCGATCGCGGCGGTGTTCGACGAGAGCCTGGCCTGCATGCTGCAAGAAAACGCGATCGAAACGGTCGGGCCGCTAATAATGTCAAGGGCGGTACGGGAGTTGCAGTCCTTCTGTTGCCCTACCTTCTGGCCCAACCGCAGGCCGCGGTGGTGAATGTTTCCTCCGGCCTCGCCTTCGTGCCGCGCGCGGATACGCCGACCTATTCGGCGACGAAGGCTGCGATCCATTCCTACAGCATCTCGCTGCGCCACCAACTCCGGGACACCGCTGTGCCGGTCATTGAGGTGGCGGTGGCCACCGACCTGACGGCCGGCCAGCGCGACAACCCGCGCGCGATGCCGCTCGAGGATTTCATCCGCGAAAGCATGACCCTGCTGGCAGCGGACCCGGAGGCGGCCGAAATCCTGGTCGAGCGGGTGAAGGCGCTGCGCACGGCGGAAGCCACCGGCCGTTTCGCAACTGTGTTTGATCGGGTCAATCCGCGCTGACGCTCGAGCGGCACGATCAGGTCGAGAATGCTGGATTCGACCGTCGAACAAACCAGTCCAGCAACATCGTCACGGTGTTTCAACAAGCTGGTCTATGCCTGCTGGCGGAGAATTCCGGTGGACTGCCCGACTTCGATGATGTGACCGTCGGGGTCCTTCATGTAGCAGCGGATCTCGGACCCGCGGTCCTTGGGCTCGGTAAGGAACTCGGCGCCGCGCGCTTTCCACTCGCGGTAGACAGCCTGGATGTCCGCGACGCGGATGTTTAGAGCGCTCGTGAGTACGTGCGCGCTCTGGGGCGGCGCAGCAATGACGTCCGGCTTGTCGTCGGTCGGACCGCCGCCGACGTTGAGGATGAGCCAGGTGTTGCTCAAGCGCAGCGCGACCGGGTCGCGCTCGCGGACCACCTCGGCACCCAGCACGGCGCGGTAGAACTCGCGCGATCGGTCTTGGTCGGCGACTATGAGCAGGTGCGTGACCACAAACCCCTCGCGGGGCGCGGGAAAGCTCCTGGGATCTGGGTTGGCTGATATTGGCATCGGATTGTCCTTCGACATTGGTCAGTACCGGACGCGTCTCAGGGGTGATGTAGCTGACGGCTTCGGTCGCCGTGCTCTCCGGCCTTGGGCCGGCAGTTCAGCGCGCCGCGGCTGGCAGGCTGATGAGGGATCATCGCTCATCTGGCTGACGGTTTCCAGTGTCATGTCGCGGGCCCCGCTGCACCGCTATTCGCGGTCATCCAAAGGCCCCCGGGCGGCTCGAACCAGTTGGCAAAAGGCCGCTAGCTTCGGCGGCCCCTTGTCAGGCGATCAGTCCAGCGGCTTCAGACCGGCCTCGATTTGCGCGCGACGCGATTCCAGGAACGGCGGCAGCGACAGGGCCTCGCCCATGGTCTCAAAGGGCTCGTCCACCGCAAACCCCGGGGTGTCGCTCGCGATTTCGAACAGGTTGCCGCCCGGTTCGCGAAAATAGAGCGAGCGGAAATAGTAGCGTTCGACCTCGCCCGAGGGCGTCAGCTCTTGGCGCAATTTGCTGGTTCAACATCAGAGCTGGTAGAGAAGCCATTCAGAGCCAGCAGGAGCTTCGGCGCCAAGCCTATAGATTGTGATGCGGTCAGTGGTCGCCCCTATGCTCCACTGTTTGACAGCAGCGCGGGGGTCGCGCTGCTGTCCTGAGGCTCCTATGCAGTGACGGGTCTCGGGAGAGCGAGACCCGATGCCCGCAGGGGGAGATCAGTTGGCAGGTAGCGCGGCGCGAACGGAGCCGGCCGGGTTGCTTGCGGTCTCGGTAGAATAGTCCTCCTCCGCGAAGTTCGTCGGCATGCGTCCACGCAGGATCACGACACACACTATGCTGGCCAGGGCCATCGCCGCGAGATAGTAGCCGATCGAATGGGAGCCGAAGGTTGCCGCAAGATCGGTCGCGATGATCGGTGCCAATGCTCCGCCGAAGATGCCGCCAAGGCTGTAGGCCAGAGCCGCGCCGGTATAGCGAACGCTCGGCTTGAACAACTCCGGCAGGAACGCCCCCATGGGGCCGTAGATGCCACCCATCACAGCGAGCGTTATCGAGAACGCCGCAGCGATCAGAACCGGTTCGCGCGTATCGAGCATCGGGAAGAAGAAGAATGACCAGATGATCGCCACGACGCCCGAGATCATGATTACGCGAGGACGCCCGAAGCGGTCGCCGAGCATGCCGCAAACGAGTGTGGAGACCGCCATTGCAATGACTGCCACGATCGTCAGCGACAGCATTTGCGAGCGTTCGATACCCAGTGTCTTCACTCCGTAAGACAGTCCGAACGTTCCGGTGGTGAAGAACAGAACATAGGTGATGGCCGTAGACATACCCCCAAGGATGACCTGAAGGGAGTTCGATTTCAGGACGCTAACGATAGGTACGCTGGACTGAGTTTCCTTGTCGAGAACGCGTTGGAAGACCGGCGTCTCGGCAATGCTCAACCGTATGTATAGACCAAAAATGATAAGGACCGTGCTGAGCAGGAACGGAATGCGCCAGCCCCAGGCTGAAAATTGCTCATCCGTCAGCAGAAGGCTGAGACAGAGAAAGATTCCGTTTGAGAGGAGGAACCCTGGGGCGCTGCCCAACTGAGGCAGAGAGCCGAACAGTCCCCGCCGCTTCTTCGGGGCGAATTCGGTCGCAACGAGGGCCGCTCCGCCCCACTCTCCGCCGAGCCCGATACCCTGCAAGAACCGGAGGAGGCAAAGCAGTATGGGGGCTGCAATGCCGATGGATTCATAGGTGGGGAGTAAGCCGATCAGCACCGTAGCTGCGCCCATCGTCAACAGTGAGGCGACCAGCATGGCCTTGCGGCCGATGCGGTCACCATAATGCCCAAAGACTATCGCGCCAAGCGGGCGCGCAACGAAGCCTACCGCAAACGTCGCGAACGCAGCGATCATACCGACCGCGGGATCGAGACTCGGAAAGAAGATACCATTGAAGACAAGCGCCGCGGCAATTCCGTAAATGTAAAAATCATAGAACTCGATGGTGGTGCCAATTAAGCTTGCGATAGCAACGCGCCGTTGCATCGCCTTGTCGGTTTCTACCATCATTTCCCTCCCAATCGTGCGCGATTGACCGGACAACCATTCGGTGGCGCACACATCCCCGAAACGGCATCGCCCAAAGCGATTTCCCACTCGCAGCATCACAGAGAAGTCTCGCGCATGCAATTGTTGTAATTTTGTATGCAACTCCGGCGCGTATGCTGATCTTGCTTACATCCTCTCGGCAACTCCTCGCCAAACGATCTTTAGGCCCTCCAAACTGGCCTAGAGGTCCAGCACCAAACGGTCGCTCTTAGCGCGTGAGACGCAGACGAGCATTGCGTCTCCCGCCGCTTGCTCATCCAGACTGAGCACATCGTCATGATGATCGGGAACGCCGGAAAGGACCTTCACCAAGCAAGTGCCGCAGATGCCGGCCCGGCATGAGTTGGTGACTTTGCAGCCGTTTTCCTCCAGTACATCGAGGATGCTGCGATGAGGCGGAACCACGATGCGCCGGCCGGAGCGGGCGAGTTCGACCTCGAAACTACCCTTCTCTCGAGTCTTTGCCTTTTCGCTTGGCGCGAAGCGTTCCAGGTGTAGAGCGCCCTGTCGCCAGTTGCGGCATCTCTGCTCCACTGCTTCGATCAGGGGCGTCGGGCCACAGCAATAGACGACCGTGTCAGGCTGATGCTCTCCAAGGAAGCTGTCGAGATCCAGCAGCCCGAACTCGTCCTGTGGGATGATATGGGATGCGCCCCCTTGAAAGCCTTCGATCTCTTCGAGGAAGGCCATGGACCGGCGGCTACGCCCCCCATAGAGAAGCGTCCATTGTTTGCCCTTTGCAGCAACTGAACGGACCATGGGAAGTATCGGCGTGATCCCGATCCCGCCGGCGACGAACAGATAACGTTCGGATTCCACGACCCTGAAATTGTTGCGGGGTGCGGCCACGGCGATCCGCTGCCCTTCCTGCAGTTGGTCATGCAGCCAACTCGACCCACCCCGGCTGGAAGGTTCGCGCAACACGGCGATCCTCCAGCGATCGCGCAGGGAAGGATCGCCGCACAGTGAGTACTGCCTGACCAAGCCATTCGGCAGCAGTACGTCGATGTGTGCTCCAGGCTCCCAGGAGGGCAGGTCACCGCCGTCCGGCGCTGCCAACTCAATGGCGATCACGCCATCGGCGACCAAGCGCAGTTCTGCAACGGTCATGTCGAACAACTGGCTCGCCTTGCCGCCAGACTGCGGATTGAATGTCGTCATGCTACTGATCTGCGTCATTCACTTGATTGCCGTTGCCCTGCTGGGAGAAGAAGCCGAGGCGTCGGGTGGCAGAGGTCAGCCGGCGCGTGCTTGGGAGACGGATTCCGGCGTAAAGGTCTTCCAGGCTATGTCGCGCATGCCGCGCATCGCCCGCAGGATCTCGTCGCGATCCTTGTCAGTCTTGGCGTAGGCCGCGAGCACCTGCCGTCCGAGGCCGACGTGGAATTTCTCGTCGGTCTCGATCTGCTTGTAGATCCGGACAACTTCGTCGAAGCCGTGCCTGGCGCCCGCCCTGAACGTTGGCTCGAAGCTTCCGGACGCAGAAGTTTCCGAACAATTCCATGCAGCGATCGCCGCCAGAGGATGGCGCTCCAGGCACTCCCATAGAAACTCGCTCCAGGGGCGAGCTTCCGGAGGTGCCGAGGTCGGGACCTTGCCGCCGAGAGACTCGATCGCCTGTCCGACCATCTCGTAGTGCTCGGCCTCCTGGAAGGACTGCTTTGCCAGCAGCGTGATGTGCTTGCGCTCGAAGGCGAGGCCATAGCGTCGAATTTGTTCATTGAGCAGGAACACGTAGTCGATCTCGCGCCAGGCGCGTGGCGTCAGCCAGTCAGCCAGGATCTGCGGATCTGGATTCTTGTCATACGATGCGAAGAACGCCTCCGTGGCATTCCGCGTGTTCTCGACGACGGAGTCGAGGATCTGGTCGAGTTCGTCATTGATCTCGTCCAGACCGCTACCGCCTCGCACCCTGCGAACATCAACCATTTATGCCCTCCTTGCCACGATGGCCGCAGGCGAGCGACTTCGACTGGTCAAGCCATCGAATGGCCGCCAACGAGGCACCCCTGCAAATTTCCGTATTTCAGTTCAGCCCGGCGAAGCACTCGCTTCCTAAGCCGCTCCCACGGTGGCCGGACATTCGAATCATAGCCAGGGGCCAGCCCGAAGCAAAATGATTGAAATTGCGATTTGGTTTAGTTCTGCTAAAGCGAGAATTCTGGGGGGGGAGCCGATTGAGAAAACTTCCGCCATTGCGTGCCATCCAGACGTTCGAGGCACTCGGCCGTAACGGCAGCGTCAGTGCGACCGCGGACGAACTTGGCGTGACGAGCGGCGCTGTCAGCCAGCAGATCAAACGGGCAGAGGAAATTCTCGGCATTCGGCTGCTGGAGCGAAACGGCAGAAACATTGCGCTCACGCATTGGGGCCGCATCTATCATGCCCGCGTCACCAAGGCGTTCGACCAGCTTCGCGAGGCACAGAACGAACTTCACAGCATGAGGGAGCGGAGCAGTCTGACGGTCAGTTGCTTACCATCCTTGGCGAGCAAGTGGATCGGCCCGAAACTCGTCGACTGGCAGGCTGAATCCGCAGCGAACGTCCGACTTGTGGCGACAGGTGCAGAACCAGCGCCAAATGCCGATCCGATCGACTTCCGCATTTCCTATGGAGACCGGGTCCGGTCCTTCGAGCTTTATTCCGAGCTGTTTACCGACTGGGTCGTGCCTTGCTGCTCACCGGCGTTCCTTGCTGCGAACCCCGTGCACCGACCCAGCGACATCCTGGCGCGTTCCTTGCTCGGAATCGAATGGGAATCCGGCTATCAGCAGCCTCCCAGCTGGAACGATTGGGCGGCTAGCATCGGCGAGATTTCGCCGCGGCGCTCCGGAGATTTGATGTTCTCGATCTCGAGCGCGGCGATCGATGCGGCGATCAACACGCGGCTTCGTTCTCGCCCAGCTTTCCATGATCTATGACGACCTCGTTGCTGGGCGGCTGGCAATCCCCTTCGATCTGCGCCTACAGCTGAAGCAAACCTACTTTCTTGCGTGGCAGCGCTCCGCTCTGGAAAAGCCGCTTGGCATGGAGCTGCGCGCGTGGATCATCGGGCTTTCCCGTCGCCAGACAGCGCTCAGTCGAGGGCCGCTTCCGAATGTGAAGTGATTCCTCCTGCGCCTCGTGCAGCATGGGGTTCTTAGAGCCGATTGGTAAGGCCCAACCTTCAACGACGGCCCAGAGGGAAAACGGTCGTTGTCCAGGTTGTCGGATAGGGTAGGGGACGCGTGGCTGGCGAAATTGCCACTTACGGAACCTCGAGGCCCCGGTGCGAAACCCCGACCCTCAGGGTGCAAGGGACTGAAGGTCAGGAGATCGCCTTGCTGAGGTTCGAAAAGAACTGTTCAGCGAGCTTCTTCGAGGTCGACACGATCAGCCGGCTGCCGAGCTGCGCGATCTTGCCGCCGACATCGGCCTTCGCCTGGTATTTGAGGATCGTGGTGTCCGGGCCGTCCTCGCTCAGTGAGACGTCCGCGCCGCCTTTCGCAAAGCCCGCGATGCCACCCTTTCCCTCACCGGAGATGGTGAGTCCGCTCGGCGGCTGAAGGTTGGAGAGGGTGACCTGCCCGGCGAAGGTGGCCTTTATCGGACCGATCTTCAGCACCACGGTGGCGGTCATGGTGTCGTCCGACGTCTTGGCAAGCTCGGTGCACCCCGGGATCGACGATCTCAACATCTCAGGATCGTTGATAGCTTCCCAAACCCTGCCGATCGGCGCCGCGATGCGCTCCTCGCCCTCGATGACCAATGACATGTGAGTTCCTTCTAACGACTGGATGCGATGGGAGAGGGATGCGCTTCGCGGGGCCGCCCTCCGGAAGCCCCGCGATCATGCGGCGCTTCCGGCGGAGGGGCAGCCTCGCCGAATCAGCGCGGCAGCGGATGATGGATCGCGATGTTCTTGATCTGCTGGTAGGCGGCCAGCGCCTCTAGGCCCTTCTCGCGGCCGAAGCCGGACAGCTTGTAGCCGCCGAAGGGGAACTCGACATCGAGCCCGACGCCGAAGGAGTTGATCCAGACCTGGCCGACGCGCAGCTTCTCGCCGACGCCAAGCGCCTTGTCGATGTTGGTGGTGTGCACGCCGGCGACGAGCCCGAAGGGCGAGTCGTTGGCGCCGGAGATGGCCTCCTCGGCCGTATCGAACGGTATCACCGTCAGGATCGGGCCAAAGATTTCCTCACGTGCGATTCGAGTATTGTTGCCCGCGCCGACCACGAGACCGGGGCGAACGAAGGCGCCATCGACAAGTTCGGGTGCCTGCGGCAGCTCGGCGCCGAGGAGGAGCTCTCCATCTTCACGGGCAACGTCATAGTAGCGCTCCACATCGCTCCTGTGCGCCCTGCTGATGAGCGGCCCCATGTCCGGATCGTCGATGCCCGCGCCAAGGGTCATCTTGCTGATGCGCGCGTGCAGTTGCTCGACGACGCGGTCGTGGATCTTGCGTTCCACGAACAGGCGGGTGCCTGCGTTGCAGACCTGCCCGCAATGGGTAAGGAAGCCACCGGCGACGATCGGCAGCGACCTGTCGAGATCGGCGTCTGCAAACAGGATTTGCGGTGACTTGCCGCCAAGCTCCATGTTGCAGGGAATTGCATGCGAGGCGGCGGCGACCAGCACGCGTTCTCCGGTGGCGACGGATCCCGTGAAGGTGATCTGGTCCACGCCCTTGTGCCGCGCGAGCAGGTCACCGGCGAGCGAGCCGCGGCCGTTCACGAGGTTGACCAACCCTTCGGGCAGGCCGGCTTCCTGGCAGATCTTAACGAATTCATAGGCCGTGACGGGCGTGTCGGCCGAGGGCTTGATGATCACGGCGCAGCCGGCCGCAAGCGCGGGCGCAACGCCGCGCGCGATCAGCTGGAAAGGATAATTCCACGGGATGATGTGGAGGCTGACGCCGATCGCCTCCTTGACGGTCCAGTCCGACCAGTCCGGTCCGAGAGGGATCGAATTGCCGTGCATCTTGTCGGCGGCGCCGCCATAGAACTCGAAAAAGCGCGCCGAGCAGTCGACCTCCCAATAGGAGTCCCGCAGGGGCTTGCCGCTGTCCCGGCTTTCCTTGCGCGCGATCTCGCCGCGCCGCTGCAGCATCAGTTCGCCGATTCGCTGCAGGATGCGACCCCGCTCGAACGGCCGCATGCGACGCCACGGACCATTGTCGAACGCCTCGCGCGCAGCGGCGACGGCCATCTCGACTTCCACCTGTCCCGCCCGCGCAAACTGGGCAACCAACTCGCCGGTTGCAGGGTCGAACGACTGGCCGATTCCGTCGGATCCCTCGTTGAGGACCTTGTTGCCGACGACGATGGGGATGAGGGGTCGTTCGATCATGTAGGGCTCCATTGATGCCGTCTCTTTGGCCGGTTCTGGCAAGGTTGTATGCAAAATAAAAAAGATTGTCTACATGAATTGACATCGTGTTTACACGCTGGTAGCCAGACTGCACATTGACCCATCGGAGTAATACCCAATGAAGCTTGGTCTGGAGGGGAAGCGCGCCCTGGTGACTGCCGCTTCCCGCGGTTTGGGCAGGGCGTCAGCACTGGCGCTTGCGGCGGAGGGCGCCAAGGTCGCGGTCGCAGGGCGTAACGTTGCCGCCATGGAGGGCCTCGTCGCAGAGCTCCGTCAGGCCGGCGCATCCGGCGCGATGGGCGTGGCTATGGACCTCTCCGACCGGGCGACCCTGAAGTCCGGAGTCGATGCGGTCGCCCGCGAATTCGGTGGGCTCGACATATTCGTCGGCAACACCGGCGGGCCGGCGTCAGGCCCGTTCCTCAGCGTGCCGCGCGAGGGTTGGGAGAGCGCGCTCAACGAGATACTGCTGCCGCTGGTGGATCTCTCCCATGCCGTGCTCCCGCACATGCAGGCCGGTGGCTTTGGGCGCATCGTCTTCGTCACGACGGTGGGCGTAAAGGTCGTTCAGCCGAACATGGTGCTATCGGATTCGCTGCGGCTTGCGGTCGTTGGGCTGGCGAAGTCGCTCTCGATCGAGTTTGCGCACGAGAACATCATGGTCAACTGCCTGTGCCCGGGCCCGTTCGCGACGGACCGCATGGAAGACCTCATCAAGGCCAGCATGGAGCGCGACGGGCTCGATCGGGCGGCGGCCGAGGAATTGTGGCTGGACGAGGTGCCGGCGCGCAAATTCGGCGATCCGAGCGACTTCGGAGCAATGGTCGCCATGCTGGCATCCGAACGCGCCGGCTTCATCACCGGAACTGCCATTGCACTCGACGGAGGAAAATCCCGTGCCTACTAAGGAAGGTGCCGACGCCCAGACCATGGATGGCGGCGCAGCCATCGTCGCCTGGTTCAAGGAAGCCGGTATACGGAATGTGTTCTCCGTCTCCGGTGGGCCGATCAATTCGGTCTATCGCGCCTGCGCGCATCAAGGGGTGCGGCTGGTTCACGCTCGCCACGAAGCCGCGGCCTGCTTCATGGCCGAAGCGCAGTCGCGCGTGACCGGAAGGCCGGGTGCGGCAGTCGTCACTCTTGGTCCCGGCGTCACCAACGCCGTGACTCCGGGGCTTGTCGCCATGCTTGCCGGCACTCCGGTCATCATCGTCGGCGCACAAGCCGCAACGCGTTCGGCCGAACGCGGTGCAGGCATGGCCTACGACGTGCTGCCGATCATGAAGAACGTTACCAAATGGGCTGCACGCTGCACGGACCCGGATCGGCTGCAGGAGTATCTCGACATTGCGTGGCGCAAGATGTGGGCGGGCCGCCCCGGTCCGGTTTTCATCGAGGTGCCGACCGACATCCTGTCGGCTCCGCTGAAGGGCAGGCCCGCCAGTGTTGCGCCGGCAAATCCTGGGATCCCGGGGCTGGCCTCGGCCGATGCCGATGCCGCGCGCGCCCTTGTTGCCGCCGCCGCTCGTCCTCTGCTGATCCTCGGCGACGAACTCTTCTGGAGCCGCTCCGGAAAGATCGTCGAGGCCGTCGAGAAGCACGGACTTGCTTTTGCCACCATGCGCCTTGCCCGTGGCATCGTCGATGAGCGCCATGAGCGCTGGATGGGACCGGCCTACGCTCCCTGTAATGCAACGCTTCGGCGGGCCATGAAGGAGGCGGACTGCATCCTCCTGCTCGGCCATCATTTCGAGTTCGACCTAGAGTTTGGCGACAGCGTGGGCTCGCAGGCCCGCATAATCCAGGTCTGCTCGGACCAGGAACTGCTGCATCGCAACCGGCGCGTGGAGCTTGGCATTGCGTCCTCGCCAGCCGCGTTCATCGAATTGCTCGCAGGAATGCCGGCACTACAGGCAGACCGCGCTTGGTGCGACGGTCTCGTCTCCGCCTGGAGCGAGGAACGCAAGGCTCAACTCGGCGACGGTGACGCTAACGGGATGCACCCGGTCGCTGCAATCGATGCGGTCAGTTCGGCCGCGCCGGAAAACGCGATTTTCGTGACATCCCATGGCAACATCGACTTCTGGGCGGATGCTCGGTTACGCGTCTTCGCGCCTGGCCGCTATCTGCGGGCTGGTCAGTCAGGTGCGCTGGGCGCGGAGCTTCCTTATGGCGCCGGGGCGAGCTTTGCGGATCCCGAGGCGCCTGTGATCGTATTCGTCGGCGACGGCGGTGTCGGCTTCCACGTCTCGGAACTGGATACCGCGGAGCGCTATGGTCGGGCCTTCATCGTGGTGGTGCTCGACGACGAGAGCTGGGGGGCAATAGCGCTGCCGCAGCAGCAGAGCTTCGGCGAGACTTACGAAATGAAGCTGCCCCGCCGCGACTGGACCAAGGTTGCCGAGGGACTTGGTGGAAAGGGATATCTCGCGCGCAATGAACGCGAGATCGCGCAAGCGCTCGGCGATGCGATCGCCAGCGGCAAGCCGGCGATCATCCAGGTGCCGGTGCGTAGCGTTATCAGCCCTTACATGGCCTACATCTCCTAGTGGGCGCTGCAGGATCGAGAGAGAGCGACATGAACATCTGGAAGAACGGTGCGGCGACCGGAGTTACACCGCCGAACCACTTTGGCGGGTTGAACGTGCTGGATATCGTGCCGTTTCGTGGCAGCAACTTTTCCGTCCAGCTCTCCAAGGCGCCGAAGGGCGGTGGCGGTGAGTTGCACCACCACGACGACTGGTCGCAGGTCTTCTACGTCGTGAAGGGCGAGATGACCTTCGATACCGGCAAGGAACGCTTCACTCTAAAGCAGGGCGAAGCCGTGCTGTTCGAGCCGCGCGATCCGCACTACACGATCAACGAAGGCGAGGAAGAGAGCGCCTGCCTCGTGATCACCGTTCAGCAATAAGCACGTACAGCGGGTGCTTGCATCAAATTGGGCAAGGATGCATCTAACATCGGATGCGACTGTTCTAGGGGTGTTCGGTGAGCGAAGTCATGGACCAGGAGAAGGAAACCAGATTGTCGGCAGACAATCTGGTGCGCGTTCTCGAGGATGACATCCTCAACAGCATCCTGAAGCCGGGAGACCGACTTGACGAGCAGTCGCTGGCGCGCCGTTTCGAAGTCTCGCGCACCCCTGTGCGCGAGGCGCTTCGCCATCTGGCCTCCAGCGGGCTAGTCGAGATCCGCAAGAACCAGGGCGCCACGGTGCGGCGCCTCACCACTGCCGAACTCATCGAAATGTTCCAGGTGATGGCGGAGTACGAGGGTCTTTCGGCGCGTCTGTCCGCCCGGCGCATGACGCGAGAGGAAACTGCCGAAATGCGCAAGTGGCACGAGGAGTGCTCCAAGTGTGCTGAAGCGGGGGATCAGGAAGGCTTCTACGCGGCCAACAACGAACTCCACGACGCGATCTTCCGAGGCTCGCGCAGTACGTTCCTGCAAACGGAAAGCCGAAAGCTGCGTAATCGGCTCAATGTTTATCGCCGCCACATCACGACACCGCGCAAGATGGCGAAGTCGGTGGTCGAGCATGGCCGGATCGTCGAAGCGATCTCTGCCGGTGAAGAGGACCTTGCTGCCAGACTGATGCGCGAGCACGTCGACCTGGTGGCGGGGGCGGCCGCCGACGTTCTGCTGTCGCTGGAAACCGAGAACAGGGAATAGGTTCGACCTTTTCGAGGTGAACTTTGCCCGGCGGCGCGAGTCTCCGCCGGGATGGGAGACGATTATCCTGCGGCCGGCGCTACTGCGACCGGCGCGAGCAAGCGAGGTCCAAGAGATGAAACTAGTCGAAAACCGCTCATCGAAGCGGAACGCCTCCCTGAGCATGGCGGAGGCTGCGATTGCTGGCGCCAAGGCATCGGAGACCGTACGCGAGTTCCTGCCCGCCTTCCCAACCTATGAACCGACGCCGCTCACAAGCCTTCCCTCGCTTGCGGCAAGCCTTGGGATTGCGGGGATAGACATCAAGGACGAAAGCCGTCGCTACGGGCTCGGCTCCTTCAAGGCCCTCGGCGGCGCCTATGCGGTCGCGCGGCTCGTGCGCGAGCACTGCGAGCCTAGGCTCGGCCGCCCCATTGACCCGTCAGAGCTGCTGAGTGACGAGGTACGGAAGCTGGCGGCCGACCTCACGGTCTGCTGTGCGACGGACGGTAATCACGGACGCTCTGTTGCGTCTGGTGCCCAGATGTTCGGATGCCGCTGCGTAATCTTCCTCCACAGCGGCGTTTCTGCCGGTCGCGAGAAGGCGATCGCCGCTTTCGGAGCCGAGATCAGGCGGACCGCCGGCAATTACGACCAGTCGGTCGCGGAAGCGAGCGAGACCGGGCGCCGGGAGGGATGGACCGTCGTCTCGGATTTCGCCTCGGAAGGCTATACCGAGATTCCCAGCCTGGTCATGCAGGGCTACACGCTGATGCTCGACGAGATTTTCGCCCAGGCGCAGCGGCCCTATACGCATGTCTTCGTTCAGGGTGGTGTCGGCGGGCTGGCCGCGGCGGTCGCGGGCCATCTTCTGGACCGGCACGGGGCTTCGCGCCCGAAGCTGGTCGTGGTCGAGCCCGACAGAGCGAACTGCCTGCAGGTCAGCGCCGAGACGGGGCGCCGGACCGCGATCGCCGCCGGAGAGGCCACTGTGATGGCAATGCTGGAATGCTACGAGCCGTCGCTGACAGCCTGGGAGATCCTGGAAAAGGCCGCCGACTTCTATATCGACGTGCCAGATGAGACCGCCGTGGAGGCTTTGCAGCGCCTGGCGCGCCCGCTGTCCGGCGACCCGGAACTGCGCATTGGTGAGTCCGGCGCCGCGGGACTAGCGGGGCTTCTGGCCGCGACCGGCGACAGCACGCTCCGCGCTACCCTCGGCCTCGACGCCGCCTCGCGCGTGTTGCTCATCGGTACCGAAGGCGCCACCGATCCCGATGTCTATGAAGCGCTCCTGCATGGAAGACCGCTGCCCGCCGCGATGCATGCGTAAGCGTCTGATGACGACTACCTGAACAAACGTTTTTCGTGCTGGCGTCCTCCAAGGGGAGGGCACCAGCACTTTTTTGCGCCGGTCATCTGAATTGAAGATGCCCGCGGATATAGAAAGGCCGGCGAAGCTGTGGCTTCGCCGGCCTTTCCGTTTGCGATATTCCGGGGCGCCGCTTCGTGAGCGCTCCGGTCTTGGTCTCAGGATGCGTCGCGAAGATGCCGGGACAGGTTCCAGATTGCGTTGCCGTTGAGCGGAGTGGCACTCACGTTGACGCCAAGTGCATTCGAAACCGCATTGGCGATGGCCGCCGCGGGCCCGATGGCTCCGCCTTCGCCAAGGCCCTTGGCTCCGAGCGGCGTCAGCGGGGTTGGCGTCTCGATATGATGCACCTCGATATTGGGGATTTCCGGCGCCAACGGCATGAGGTAGTCGGCGAAGCTGGTGGTGAGCGGCTGGCACTCACCGTCGTAGATGAAGTGCTCGAACATGGCCGAACCGATGCCTTGCACCACGCCGCCCCGCACCTGACCGTCGACGACGAGCGGATTCAGGATCGTGCCGCAATCCTCGATCACCACGAAGCGGCGAAGCTTCATCTTGCCCGTAGGCACATCAATCTCCACCACAGCCGCATGCACCGCGTTTGAGTAGGTGCCGTCCCGCGGTCCGTCGAGGCTGAACTGGGCCTCCAGTCCCGGCGCCATTCCTTCCGGAAGCTGGTCGACATTGCGCAGCGCGATGCGCGCGAGCCTCGAGATCTTGATGTGCCTCCCGGGATTGTCGCGCACCGAGGCGAGGCCGTCCGCCAACTCGATCTCGTCGGGCCTGGCCTGAAGCAAATGCGCGGCGATCGCACGCAGCTTGTCGGCAATGCGGCTCGCCGCGATATGAACGGCGCCGCCTCCGAGCGGACCGCCACGGCTGCCCCAGGTGCCGACTGAATAGGGCGTCGTCAGCGTGTCGCCGTGGCGCACGTATACGTTTTCCGGCTGCACCCCTAGCGCGTCGGCTGCGACCTGCGCCATCGTTGTCTCGAGGCCCTGGCCGTGGTTCTGCAGGCCGAGATCGATGGTGACCTCGCCATCCGGCGACATCTCGACCCGAGCCGCGATGTAGCCTGTTTCAATGGGCACGCGGCGGCGCGTAAAGTCCGGCGTGCCGTGGGCCGTCTGCTCGATGAAGCAGGCTATCCCGACGCCGATGCGCTTGGTGCGGGAGCCGTGCGAGGCGGCAGCCTGGGCTACGTCTTCGGCCAGAAGCTTGCGCATTCTTTCCAGGGATTCCGCATAGGAGCCGGCATCGTAGGTAAAGCCGAGCACGTTGCGGTAAGGGAACTCGCGGATGATGTTCTTTAGCCGGAATTCGAAAGGGTCCATCCCCAACTCGGTGGCGATGTCGTCCATCAGCCGTTCCTGCGAGAAGACCGCGGACGGGCGGGCCACGCCGCGATAGGTGCCGATCGCGCATTTGTTTGTGGCAACCGCCCTGAAGGTGGCCTCGTAGGCATGGAAGTCATAAGGGCCGGGAAGCACCTTGCCGACCATGCCCGGCTCGCCGGCCGAGGTGAACGGGAAGGTAGAGTAGGCGCCGTTGTCCACCGTGATGTCGGCCTTCAGGCCGAGCAGGCGGCCGTCGGCCGAGACATAGGCCTCGAGTGTGTGTTCGTGATCGCGGGCATGGATGCTGGCGATCAGGTGCTCGCGCCGGTCCTCGATCCACTTCACTGGGCGGCCGGTCTTCATCGCCACCCACGCAATCAGCACTTCGTCGGCATAAACCTGGCCCTTCACGCCGAAACCACCGCCGACGTCGGGCGCGACCACGCGGATACGGGATTCAGGAAGACCAAGCTCCTCCGAAATGTAGGTGCGCACGAGGTGCGGCATCTGGGTTGACGACCATACGGTCAGGACCCGGTCGGAATGGTCGTAGCGAGCGACCACCCCGCGGCCTTCCATCGGAACACCGGCCTGGCGCTGCGTCCGATAGGTGCGCTTGACGACATGGGCGGCGGCCGCCTTGGCTGCTTCCAGGTCGCCCCCCTTCATTTGCCGCTGGACGATGACGTTGCTCTTCCACCCGTCGAACAAAGGCGGGATCGCAGCATCGCGCGCCTGTTCCATGGTGCCGACGACCGGTAGCGGCTCGTAGTCGACGAAAATGTGCTCTGCTGCGTCCTCCGCCTTGTAGGCGTCCTCTGCGAGAACGACTGCGACCGGCTCGCCGACGAAGCGCACTCTGTCTTCGGCGAGCAGCGGCTGCTCCGAATACTGCATCTCCGGATAGTCCTGATGCGCTTTCATCGACAGCCCGGCCGTGTCCTTGCCAGTGAACACCCATGTCGGAAACTCGAGATCCGACAGGGCGGAGGTGTCGACCGAACGGATGCGGGCGTGAGCCGTGTCCGATCGCACGAACATGAGGTGCAGCATGTCAGGCAGGCGGACGTCGTCAATATAGCGCGCCGAGCCGGAGAGGAGGCGGATGTCCTCGAAGCGCTGGACCCGCGCGCCAATATGTCTGGGTCGACCCGCCTTCATGCCACGCTCCCTTCACCGAGACCGTCGTCGATGGCCTTGCGAACGGCCGCCACGATGCCGTGGTATCCTGTGCAGCGGCAGATATTTCCGCTCATCGCTTCCCTGATCTCCTCGTCGTCAGGCCTGCGTCCGATTTCCACCATCTCATCCACGAAGGGCACGAGGGTCATCAGGAATCCCGGCGTGCAATAACCGCATTGCAGGCCATGTTCGCTGCGGAATGCTTGCTGGAGAGAATGCTCCGCGGTCGGACCTCCGAGCGACTCGACAGTCCTTATCGAAGCTCCATCGCACTGGACGGCGAACGTCAGGCAGGAGAGCCTGGGCGTGCCGTCCTGGTGGACAGTGCAGCACCCGCAGGCCCCGTGCGCGCATCCGATGTGGACACCGCAAAGATTGAACTCCTGCCGAAGCACGTCGGCCAGCAGTCGACGCGGTTCGACGCTCAGCGTCTTGGTGACACCGTTCACCTCAAGCGTGATCTCGATCATGATCTTCCCAGTGCTCTGGAGCAGGCAGTCTCGATTGCGCGGCGCGTCAGCTCTGCGATGAGGCTGCGCCGGTACGCCGCGGATGCGATATGGTCGTCGACGGGATCTATCGAGGCCGCGAAAATCCGGCCGGCCTCTTCCGCATGCGGGTCATTGAGCGCTCGGTTGAGCAGATGGCTTTCCACATCGGGCGCTCGGATTGGCACTAGGCCTGCGCCCGAGCACACCATCGCCGCCTTGGCAATCCGGCCGCCCTCGTGCTCGAGCACGATACCGACCGACGCGGTCGCGAAGTCGCCGCTGCGCTCGCTCATCTCTACGAAGCTCCCGGCCGATGCCGCCGGCGGGATCGGAAATTCCACTGCCACGACCATTTCGCCTGGCTCGAGAGCCGTGACGTAGGCGCTGACGAAGAACTCGCTCGCCTTGATGCGGCGCTCTTCCGCCGCCGAACGGACGACGATGTCGGCATCGTGGAGCACCGCGACGGCCGGCAGTTCCGCGGTCGGGTCCGCATGCGAGATGCTGCCGCCGATGGAACCGTTGCGCCGGATAGTGGGGTGGCCGATGTAGTGCACCGCATCGAGAAAGGCAGGAAAGTGCCTTGCGATTAGCGGGTGGTCGAAATAGGCGCCGTGGCGCGTCAGCGCTCCGATCCTGAGCATGGAACCGACGATCTCAATCGCATTGAGCGGAAGTCGATTGATGTCGACGAGATGACCGGGTCTGGCGAGCCGGAAATTCATCATTGGAACCAGGCTTTGCCCACCTGCGATCGGGCGGGCTTCCTCGCCGAACTCGCCGAGCAACTGCAGCGCGTGCTCAAGCGAAGTAGCGCGATGGTACTCGAATGTCGCTGGCCTCATCGGTTCCCCTTAACAATCGACTAGGATCCTGAAAATCCGCAAGAAGCCGCTGCGCCTGCCGGATTGTTTCAGCCTAATCCCGCGCCGAAGGCTATGCCACGTAAGTCTTGTATGCAATGGAAAAAAAATTGTAGACAAATCTGGGATTGGCGCATTATGTGAGATCGGCGCTGGCTGAGGAGAATTGCCGGCAACAGGGGAGAGCGGGGTCGCGCAAATGCGTTTCGCGCGGACCGCCGAGGAGGAATTCCAATGAAAAGTTTTGCCCAAATTTGGGGCGCGGCAGCATTCGGACTTGCGATGCTGGGTAGCGTCGCAGCTCACGCCGACGATGTCGTGACGCTGAAGATGGTGGGTGCATGGGCCCATGGATTTTCGCCGACCGCCGAGGTCGGCAAGAACTTCATGGAGAATGTGAACCGTCTCGGTGAAGGCAAGGTCAAGGTGCAATACGTCGGCGCTGACGACGTTCTGCCGCCCTTTGATCAGCCTGAAGCCTTGGTCAATGGCGTTTTCGACGTATGGTACGGGGCTCCGAACTACTGGGCGGGCATTGTGCCGGGCGGGGACATCACCGAGCTTTCGCCCCTCACCATTCCCGACGGCGGGCCGGGTTCGCCCCTATACGACTACATGGTCCAACTCTACGCCGCCAAGGGCGTGCGCCATCTCGGCCATGCCGCCGGCGATCCAGGCGAAGGTGCCCATTACGTCTCGACCAATTTCCCGGTCAAATCCGTGGATGACCTGAAGGGGAAGAAGCTGCGCGTCGCGCCGCTGACCCGCCATTTTGTCCAAGCCGCCGGTGCGGAATCGGTCACCCTGCCGCCGTCCGAAATCTTCCTTGCTATGGATCGTGGCACAGTTGAGGGCTTTTCCTGGCCGGTCGCCGATGCCTTCACTCGCTACGGATGGCAGAACGTCACTAAATACATGATCGAACAGCCCATGTACCGCAGTGGCGGCAGCGTGGCCATGAATCTCGACAAATGGGAAAGCCTGTCGCCGGAGGTGCAGGACATCCTGCTCAAGGCCATAGCCGAAACCCAGCGCTTCGCTCTGGACTGGTTCCAGAAGAACCAGGAGGAGCAGCAGAAGATTATGGTCGAGGCCGGCATGGAAATCGTCAAGCTCTCCGATGAGGAGGCCAAGCGCTGGGACGCCGTCGCCAGGGATTCGCTGTGGGCCTATTACGAGACGGCGCTGGATGCCAAGCACATCGGCGAGATCAAGGCGCTGTTCGAATCAAAATAATCGAAAGAGCCCTGCGGGCTCCGTCCGCAGGGCTTTTCACTCAGTCATGCACTGGCGGACAATATGAAATCGATCGGACGGCTTCTCGACCGACTCCTTGATGCTGGCGCCATTCTGGCGGGCGTCATTCTCGTGGCCATGATGCTTGCCACAGTGGTCAAGGTCGCGCTGCGCGCGTTCTTCAACCACGGCATTCTGGGAATAGACCAGATCAGCGGCACGATGATGGTCTACCTCACCTTCTTCGGCGCGGCCTGGGTGCTGCGCCAGGACGGGCACGTCTCCGTTGACATCGTGACTAGTAATCTGCGGCCGGCGAGCCGGCGCCTCGTCATGACCACCAGTTCACTCCTCGGCGCTGCGATCTGCTTCGTCCTCACATGGTTCGGGACCAAGGGTGTGATGCTCTCGCTGCATCGTGGGATCGTTGTGGCGGCGGAGTTGGAAATCCCGCGCGCGGTAAATCTCTGGGTCATTCCGCTCGGCTGCTTCCTGCTCGGCATCGAATTCCTGCGGCGCGCCGCCCGTTTCTGGCAAGGCGAGGCCGTTCAATCCGACACTCCCCGCATGGAGGCTTGAGCCATGGAGTGGTGGCAATTTCTTCTATCGTTCTTTGTCGGCCTCGCGGTGCTCATGGTGATCGGGCTGCCGGTCGCCATTGCCTTCCTGCTCGTGAACCTGGCCGGTGTCTTCTATCTCTGGGGCGGTGTTTCCGGTTTCAACCAGCTTATCCTGAGCATCGATAGCTCGATCTCGACCTTCGTCCTTGTCCCGGTTCCCATGTTCATCCTCATGGGATCGATCATGTTCTACTCTGGCATCGCGCAGCGCATGATCGAGGTGCTCGATCAATGGCTTGGCTTCGTGGCAGGCCGCCTTTCCGTGCTGGCGATCGGCGCCGGCGCCGTACTGGGCACGCTAACCGGCATGGCCATGGGATCGGTCGCGATGCTGGGCTCGACCCTGACGCCCGAGATGGAACGCCACGGATACGCGAAGTCGATGTCGATTGGTCCGATCCTGGCTAGCGGCGGGCTCGCAATCCTCATTCCGCCGAGCACGCTGGCCATCGTATTGGCGAGCCTGGGCGGCTTTTCGGTAGCGAAGATCCTGATCGGTATCATCGTGCCCGGCCTCATGCTCGCCGTCCTGTGCATCGGCTACATCATCATCAGGGCGAAGCTGCGGCCGGACGAGGCGCCGGCCTATTACGCACCGCGCGTTCCGATTGCTCGGCGGCTGCGCGACGCTGCGCTATATCTGGTGCCGCCGGTATGCATCGTCGTTATGATCATCGGACTGATCTTCTTCGGAACGGCGACGCCGACCGAAGCGGCCGCCATCGGCACCTTCCTGACTTTCGTGCTGGCGTTCCTCTACCGCAAGCTCAACTGGCGCGTGCTGGTCAAGGGCGTGAGCTCCGCGACGCAACTGTCGGTGATGATCCTCATCATCCTGACGGGCTCCGCCGCCTTTAGCCAACTGCTGAGCTACTCAGGTGCGACCGCGGCGATCACCAGCCTGGCAAACGAGATGCCGGTGCACCCGTTGCTGCTGCTCGTCATGATGCAGTTGATCGTGATGTTCCTCGGCATGTTCATCGAACAGACGTCGATCGTTCTGGTCACCATCCCGATCTTCCTGCCGATCGTTCATCAGATGCAGTGGGACCCGATCTGGTTCGGCATCATCATGATGGTGAACCTCGAGATGGCGACGATCACGCCGCCATTCGGTCTGTCGCTCTTTGTCATGAAGGGCATCGCACCAGCCAACACGACCATGGGCGACATCTATCGGGCCGCGGTGCCGTTCATCCTCATCAACATTCTTCTGATGGGGCTGATGATTGCGTTCCCCGACGTCGTTCTCTGGCTTCCCAACCAGATGAAATGATCCTGCACGGCCGCGTCCATTGCCGCGCGGCCGCGCTCCAGCCAGCTTTCATTTTGGAGTTCTCGAATGACCAACCAGCGCCAGGCCATCCTGGATACGATCGACCAGAACCGCGAGAAGGCGATCGAGTTTCTGCAGAAAATGGTGTCGATCCCGAGCGTGACCGGCGACGAGGCGGCGATTCAGGCCTTTGTCGCCGACTACATGAACGGCATCGGGCTTGAGGTCGACATGTGGGAGACCGACTGGGAGGGGTTGAAGAAGCATCCCGGTTATCGCCCGGTCGACCGCGGCTACGAGGGCCGACCCAACATCGTGGCTACGGCCAAGGGCACCGGCGGCGGCCGCTCGCTGCTGCTCAACGGCCACACCGACGTGATCCCGGTCGGCAACGGCGAGGGCTGGAGCGACAACCCGTGGTCGGCCAAGATCGAGAACGGTCGCATCTATGGCCGCGGCTCCTGCGACATGAAGAGCGGGGTAGCCAGCCACATCTTGGCGGTCGAGTTCCTGAAGACGGCTGGCGTCAAGCTCAAGGGCGACGTCTATATCAACGTCGTCATCGACGAGGAGGTGTCCGGTCACGGCACGCTGGACACCGTGATCCGCGGCTACAAGGCCGATGCCGGGATTTCGGGCGAGACCAGCGACCTGCATGTGCAGCCGGCCTGCATCGGCCGCATCTGGTTCCAAATCGACGTACAGGGCAAGCCGGCCGGCATCCAGCAGCGCTACCTCGGCATCAGCGCCATCGAACTGGGCAACAAGATCGTCAAGGCGGTCCAGGAACTCGAGGACCATCGCGTTGCGACGGTGAAGCACCCGCTCTATCCGAATGCGCTCGACTCGCTGCCCTGCATCATCGGCAGCTTCCAGGCCGGCAACTATCCGAGCGCCTTCCCGGCGAGCGCCGTGCTCAAGGGCTCGATCGGCACGGTTCCGGGCGAGGACCATGAAGGCGTCAAGCAGAGCCTAGTCGCCAAGATCGCCGAGGTCGCGGCGAAGGACGAGTGGATGAAGGATCATCCGCCGGTGGTGCGCTTCGTCGGCTATGACGCCGAAGCGTCCGAGATCCCGCGCGACCATGCCATTGTGGATCTTGTGGGGAAGAACCTTACCGAGATCACAGGCCGCCAGCCGGTGATCAGCGGTCGCCAGGGTGCTGCCGACACGCGCTTCCTCAACAGCTATGGCAACACACCGACGGTGATCTTTGGACCCGGCTCGACGGCGGTGATGCACGCCAACGACGAATACGTGTCCATCGATGACTACATCACCGCCATCAAGGTGATGGCGCTCAGTATCTACGATTGGTGCGGAGCAGAGGGCCAGGAAATTGATCACAGGCCTTGATGGGAGCATCCTTGTCGTTCGAAACGATGGAGCTCTGTATTGGGGCGCCTCGACGCCAGAGGCGATCCGTCAGGCAAGAAGGATAACGTTGGGCCCGTATTTGATGTCGCGGCTATGGGGCTCAGGCGGCAGCACCTGCTGGCTGCAGCGCTGCGAATTGCCTTTCGTTGGCGCCCATACGGCCTTCACGGTCCTCGCCGGCATGGCGTCAGCCAAATTTCGGTTTTTCGACGGCATTGCCCTGGCGACAGGGGAAGCTGACGCGATTGGGCGTGTTGAAGGGTTCCCGATAGAGTCGTGTTGCTAGGAGGGAGATAGTTTCGCGTAAGCAACAAACCTGCCTTGGCCGCAGTCGTGCTGGTGTTTGCTGTACCTGCATTTGCGAAACGGTCATATACGCGTCGTCCGGTGCCAAGCCCGCAGCTACCATCTAAGTGCGCGACGGCTTGGTTGGTGAGAATGTATTCACGCGTTTAACCGATCGGTGCCCTCCCGGTCCGCGTTGCGAGCGGCAGCTCTGCGCCCACTTGGCGGCCGTAGAAATCAGTTGCGCCGTTTCCTAGAAGCAGACATGCCCGGCGATCACTGGGGTCGTGGTGGTTGCGCCAAGAGCGGTCCTACTCGAAAGTTTCCGCCATTGGCCCAATCGGAACAATGCTCCACTCGAAAAAATAACCCATGTTGTTGCCGCAAGACCCCATCTTCTTAAGATCAAGAAAAAAGATTGGGCAGATGATCAATACCGCGACGACCGCCAATGCAATCTGAACTTCTTGGAGGCAGCCTCCCGGGATCAGGCGCTCTCCTTGGCTCAAGCGGTGAAAAAGATCCGCGGCTCGATACCCGAACCTGAGATTTCGGATGCAGAACTTGCGGAGCTCGTTGCCTCCCATGCGCTGGCCATGGGCTTCTCGGTGCTTCTGTTCGATGCGAAGTTGCGTCCCGCGGACTCGATGGAAAACGCCGAACCGGCTGCTTGCACGCGGAGATCCAATGAACGTAGCACCGGCGAGGCTGACACGTGTATCCCGAAGCTGAGACGGGCAGCCGCAGTCATCACCCATGACCAGGAAGAAGCGGACGAACTGGTGGAAAGCGCGCTCCGGCTGGCAATTGCGACCATCGACGACCGCCCCGCGAACCGCTCTCTTGATGATTGGCTGCACGAACTGCTGAGCAAAGTGGTTGTCCAAGGCCGCCGCAGGTCTCACTAGACTGACTCTCTGGTCGATCAGCGTTTCCCCTCATGATCGACGTGTTCGTTCAACTTCGTGAGTGTCAATCGGCGCGCAAAACTGACCCCTGATCGGCGTCCAATTTTGACCCCCTTATTGTAGGGCGACGGTGAGCGCC
>NZ_JABVCF010000001.1 GCF_014595955.1 Pseudaminobacter soli (ex Zhang et al. 2022) | reverse complement strand
ACGGCGCCAACGAGGCGTTCTTCCAGTGGAAGAAGCACAAGGTGAAGGACATCATGAAGTTCCGCGACAACAGCTACAAGTCGGTGATCACCGGCACCATGGCGCCGGCCCACCACACGCCGTGGAAGGACGCGCTCGACGACACCATGGACAGCTATCTGCGCAACTGAGCCGAGGGCCCGCACGAAACCCATCCGGGCGCCGGACCACCGGCGCCCTTTCTTCATGCGGTTGCCGCAGGTGTTCCCGGGAGATACCGCCGCGGCGGCAAGATCGTCAGCATGGACTGACCAGCCCGCCGCAACTGACGCCGCATCTCAGGCCACACCCTGGGTCAGCAGAGATTAATTGCCGTTGAGCTCAGGACGGGTCTTTTGCGGGCGCGGCAATCAGCAGACAGGCCGCAAGCAGGCGGCGGCTCCCGTCGAAGACGGGCGGCCGTTCGCCCGCCCACCGGGCATGGTGGCGGTGCGGAGGCTGTCTGTCGCATGAAAGGGCCGTGAGCGTCTCTGCGGCCTCGCTGGCGAAGGCGGCAAGCCGCAGGCGGCGCGTGGCCTCATAGGTCTGCATATGCCGCGCCTCCATCCTGAGGTGGAAGAGCGAGCTGCGCGCCCGCGGCGCGATTTCCACCGTGTCGGCCTGCGCCGGAACCTCTGCCCAAAGCTGTAGTGCTTTTTCGTAGCGGCGGCGCGCCCGAGCTTCGGCCCCTGTTATACGATCGGCGGCGGCCATATTGGCGAGACTTGTCGCGTAACGGGGATCAATGCGGGAGAAGGCGAGAAAAGCCAGCCACCACCCCCAGCGGAAACCGCGCACGGCCCGGGTGCGGTCGCCGGCGCTGAGACTGTGGTTCGCCCTGTCCTGCAGGCGCTCCCAAAGCAGTTCGGCGCGGCTCCAGCCCGCGGCGCGCGCGGCGGGCCAGGCCGATCGCCAACCGGTGCTCGCGCTAGATGCCAAGATAGGCCGCGCGGACATGATCGTTGCGCTGGAGCTCGCGCGCCGGGCCTTCCAGCGCCAGCGACCCGGTCTCCAGCACATAGGCGTGGTCGGCAAGCTCGAGGGCCAGTTGCGCGTTCTGCTCGACCAGGACCACGGGAACCCCTTGCGCCTTGATGTCGACGACGATGCGGGCGATCTCTTCCACGATCACCGGAGCGAGGCCCATCGAGGGTTCGTCCATCAGCAGAAGCTTCGGCCTCGCCATGAGCGCGCGTCCAATGGCCAGCATCTGCTGCTCACCCCCGGACATGGTCTTCGCAAGTTGGCGCCTGCGCTCGGCAAGGCGCGGGAAGCGCGCATAGACGCCCTCCAGATCCTTCGCCACGCCGGCCGCATCGCGGCGCAGGAAGGCGCCGGTCATCAGGTTCTCTTCGACGGTCATGTCCTTGAAGATGCGCCGGCCCTCGGGGACATGGGCAATGCCGCGAGCCACCACGCGATCTGCGGGCAGATTGTCGATCCGCTCGCCGGCAAAATGGATCTCCCCGGAGGAGAGACGCGCAAGTCCCGAAATCGCGCGAAGCGTGGTGCTCTTGCCGGCACCGTTCGAGCCGATGATGGTGACGATGCCGTTCTCGGGCACCGAGAGGCTCACGCCCGCAAGCGCGCGGACCTTGCCGTAGGTCACCGACGCTGCGCGCACCTCAAGCAGCATGGAACCCGCCTCCCAGATAGGCCTCGATCACCGCGGGATTGGTGCGGATCTCCTCGGGCTTGCCCTCGGCTAGGAACTTGCCGAAGCTCATGCAGGTGATCCTGTCGCAGAGCCCCATGATCGCCTGCATGTCGTGTTCGACGAGCAGGATGGTGATCTTGTTGTCGCGCAGCTTGCGCACCAGTTCCATCATCCGGCCGGTCTCCTCGGGGTTCATGCCGGTGAACGGTTCGTCCAGCAGCAGCACGTCGGGTTGACCGGTCATGGCGATCGCCATGCCGAGCGCACGCTCATGGCCGTGCGCCAAATCGCCGGCGCGTACGTCCGCAAGGTGCAGCAGGCCGAAGAAGTCCAGCGCCTCCTCGGCACGCATCCGGGCCTTGCGGCGATCGGGCCGGTCCGAGCCGGTGATCGCGGCGAACAGATTGGGCCGGAAGGCAATGTGGGTTCCGATCAGCGCGTTCTCCATCACCGTCATCTCGGCGAAGAGGGTGGAGTGCTGGAACGTGCGTATCACGCCACGCCGGGCCACCTCGTACATGTTCAGACCGGAAATCACCTCGCCGCGCAGGCGGACCTCGCCCGCGCTCGGCCGGTAGAAGCCGGATACCATATTGAAGGTCGTGGTCTTGCCCGCGCCATTCGGTCCGATCAGGCCATGGATCGTGCCATGCTCTACCTTGAAGCTCAGGCCCTGCACCGCGGTCAGGCCGCCGAAGCGCATGATCAACTGGTCCATTTCCAGGAAGGGCCCGGTCATCATGCCTTCTCCGGCTGCAGGGCGATCGCGGTCCTGCGCCGCTCCAGCAGCTTCTGGACCAGGCTTTCCAGCCCCTTCGGCAGGAACAGCACCGACACGATGAGCACCAGCCCATAGATCAGCGGCCGCGCCTGTTCGAAGCCGAGATTGCGCAGGACGATCTCGTTGAGGACAGTGAGGACCACACAGCCCAGTATCGGTCCGTAGAGAGTGCTCGTGCCGCCGACGATGGCCCAGGTCAGCACGAAGACCATCACTTCCACGTCGAAGCTCGACGGGTTGACGGTGCCGACATAGTGGGCGAGCAACGCGCCCGAGAGGCCCGCGAATGCCGAGGCCAGGACGAAGGCCAGCGTGCGGTAGGCGCGGGCGTTCACCCCGGCCGACTCGGCCAGCTTGTCCTGCCAGTGAACGGCGTGGAATGTCAGCCCGACCGGCGAGTGCTCGATCCGCCACATGATCCAGAGGCAGACACCGACGACGGCCAGGCTGAAATAGTAGTAGCTGACCGGCTCGAAGAAATCGAACTGCCAGATGCCGATGTCGAAATCCGGCATGGGTTCGATCCGGCTCAGGCCCTTGGCCCCGCCGAAGGGCTCGCGCATGCGTTTCCACAGAAGCCGAACGATCTCGCTCGCGGCGAAGCTGCCGATCAGGAAGTAGAGGCCCTTCATGCGGAATAGCGGATAGCTCAGCAGCAATGCGAGCACCGCTGCCGTCGCTGCGCCGAGCAGCATCGAGATCGGCACCGGTATTCCGAAGTGCCGCGTGTAGAGGGCCGAGCCGTAGGCGCCCACGCCCATTATGACGACATGGCCAAGCGACCATTCGCCGGTCAGCGTCAGCAGCCGATAGGAGGAGACTAGAAGGACGTTGATCGTCAGGAAGACCAGGACTTCCTGCTGCGAGAGGCTGAGCCCGTGCGGCAGCGCTAGAAGCAAGGCGATGAGGACGGACCAAAGCAGAAGGAAAACGATTCTAGGCACGATCCTTGGTCCCGAAAAAGCCTGTGGGCCGGACGATCAGGACGAGCAGCATGAGCAGAAGCCCGGCTATGTCGGCTATAACTCCGTCCCAGAAGGTCGTGATGACGGTATGCAAGAATGCATAGACCACGGCAGCCACCAGCGCGCCTTCCAGCGAGCCGACGCCGCCCACGATGATGACGATGAACACCGAGACGATCACCGAATGACCCATGTGCGGGTTGACGGATACCAGCGGTGCCGTCAGTGCCCCGGCCACACCGGCGAGCGCCGCGCCGATGAACATGGCGATGCGCGCGGTCTGGTTGATCGAGATGCCCTGGAGTGCCGCCGCTTCACGGTCCTGGGCACTGGCGCGCAAGGCCCAGCCGAAACGGGTGCGCTTCAGGAAGTACCATAGCGCCCCGAGAAGCACGATTGCCGCAAGGATCACAATGGCGCGCTGTGCCGGCAGCCGCACTCCATCGGCAAGCTCGATCACTGACTGCGTGGCGGGTGGCACATGGGCCATCCGAACCCCGAACTGCATCGAAACCAGCGCCTGGAGGATCATCAGGAACCCGATGGAAGCCACTAGGCCGCCCAAGGGGTTGTCCCTCAAGGGCCTGAACATCGACCACTCCATGAGAAGTCCAACCAAGCCCACGAAGACGAGTGCGACCGCAACCACCACGGCGAAGGGCAACTGATAGCCCGCATAGAGGGCCACGACGACATAGCCGCCGATCATGAAGAGTTCACCATGGGCAAAGTTGAGAATGCCCATGACACCGAAGATCAGCACCAGCCCAACCGCGACGAGCGACAGATAGGCAGCTGCATAGAGGGCATTCACGCCCGTCTGCGCGAAAAGGTCCAGCATTGGAAGATCCGGGCGGCTCGTGTCAGCCGCGCTGGTCCCACATCTGATTGTAGGCGGCCATGTGTTTCTTCATCAGCTCGCCGTGCTTATCGTACCAGTCGGGGATGGAGCGGAATTCCTTGATCCGCGCCTTGCCGCCCTCGATCGCCACGACCGGCCAGTTGCCGACCAGTGCGTTGTCGATGCCGAAGAGGTCCTTGCCCCACCAGCGGGCCTTGCCGAACGCATGGAGCCCTTCGCCGCCCTCGGTCATTGCAGCCTTGACAGCGTCCGGCTCGGCGGAACCAGCCTTTTCGACCGCCGCCTTCCAGAGGTCCATGACCGATGCGTATTCCCAGCTCACCGCGCCCCACTGGCCGGGATGGCGACGGTTGTACTCGGCGAAGAACTCGTTGGGCTTCTGGAAGTTGATGAAATCAGCGTTCAACGCCGGATCGTCGAAGTCGGGGAACTGGAACAGCGTCCCTTCCATGAACTCCGCCGAGGTCTTGGCGATCACCTGGTCGTAGAAGTCCAGCGTGCAGGAGAGGATCTGGCCCTTGAATCCCTGCTGGAAGAGCTGTTCGCAGATCGGATGCACATAGTCGGAATAGCAGGTGTCGAGACAGACGATCTGCGGCTTCTTCGAGAGCATTCGGGTGACGACGGGGGCGAAATCCGTGGTTGCCGGGTCGAACAGCAGGGGTTCGTCCAGCATCTCGATGCCGGCGGCCTCGAAGGCGGCGAGATAGGTCGCCACCGACGGCAGTCCCAGCGCGTCGTCCTGGGCGCAGATCACGGCCGTCTTCAGTTCGGGCCGGTTGGCAGCCAGCCAGTCGACCGCAGTGACATTGTAGATCGGGTGCACCTCGGCCGGCGCTATCAGCGTTGCCGTGGAGGGGCTGAGGTCCGAGGGCAGAAGCGTGGAAAACAGCATCCCGGTCCGCTCCGCGACCGGCTGAACGCCTGGCCATGAGTTTCCGCCAAGCATCATCACGAACTTCACGTCGTTCTCGCGGATGAGCTGGGTTGCGCCGGTGCGAGCCTTGGCCGGATCGTCCTCGTCATCATAGGCGACGAACTCCACCCGGTGCGGTTCGCCGCCGATGTTGATGCCGCCCCCCGCATTGATCCATTCCGCCCAGATCTGGCAGCCGTCGAGACCGGGCTTACCCCACGCCGCCACGGGTCCGGTCAGCGGGGCAAGAAAACCGATCTTCACGGTCTTGTCTTGTGCCCGCAGCGGCCGCGGGAGCAACCCGGCCAGTGCACCCGCTCCAGCGGCGGCCGAGGCAAGAAATGTGCGGCGGCTAACTCCGCTTCTCAACAGGCTGGCAATCACGGTCTTCTCCTCAATTGTCGCGCCGTCTGATGACGATCATTTTTTATGTTCCCACGCGGCATTAGGTAGCAGAGGTCCTCCCGTGTCAACTTTTTTCACGGATAGGAAATTGGCTGTTATCCAATGAGAGGTGGAATGCCGTGCTGGTTTCAGCGAGGATGCTGTCAAAAGGACTGAATCAGCACTTCAAACCGACAGCAACGCCAATCGTTTGAACGCTGCTGGCATAAGCAGACCTTCACCAATTCTGCGCCAGCGAACGTTCATGCCACCAAGCCATGCCATCAAGGGCTGACCAGGACGATGACTGCGAGGGGCAGGAATCGGGCAGGCGGCGGGGGCGTTGAGCTTCGTTACGCTTATGCCCACTCGTCCTGGCTGCGCTTCCAGACTGCATAGAGATCCGGGCGCGACTCCAGCCGAAGCGGCACGTGTCGGATTGTCATGGATTGCTCAGCAAAGGGCTTGGCCAAATCCGCATAGATCGCTGCGGTCGAAAGTCCGAACGGAGCGCCGTCGTCGTTGGAGTAGGCGTAGGCGACCTCGGTGACGCCGGCCAGCCGCATCGCCGCCATGCACATCGGGCAGGGATGGCCACTGGCATAGACCGCGCAGCCTTCGAGATTGGGAGAACCGACCTTGCGGCCGGCGGCGCGGAGCGCGGTTAGTTCGGCATGCGCGGTGGGGTCATTTGTGCTGTGAATTTCGTTGACGCCGGTCGCGATCACTTCGCCGTCCCTGACGACCACCGCGCCGAACGGGCGGCCACCTTTCTCGATATTTGCATATGCAAGTTCGATTGCTTCGCGCAGGAAGCGGTTTTGGTTCGTCATGATTGTCTCCTCTTCATCGTGCGCCAGCGGCAAAGAGCGGCCTCGCGTTCTCCCTGTAACCGCGGCTACGCCGGGCAGCGCCACTTCGAGTTGGCAACTGCCCATTGTCAACGAAGCCTTTGATTCCGTCTCCCGATGTTTGCCCGCGTCTAGACCGCGATTGGGCTTCAGTTCAGATTTGATCGAAGGGCCTCGAAACCGATCGACAGGGCGGACAGATCGTCGCCAAGCATCACGAAGCTCGGCGAGAGCGCCAGCGCCGCCTCGCGCAGGCGCGAATTTGTAGCCGGCAGAGCCCAGCACTTTCCCGCGAGGTGTGCAGCATTCGCGATGTGCTTCAGGTCGGCAACGTCGGCCTCGGATGCACTGAATGCGCCGCGTCCACGCGCGACCGAGAGGTCGCCCGGCCCCATGAAGAGCCCGTCCACGCAGGGCAGGGCCGCGATCGCCTCAGCATCGGCGAGGGCCTCCGCAGTTTCGATCATCGCGTAGCAGAGGCGCTGCTCGTTTTCCTCGCGGAAGAAATCATTGCTGGCGCCCCCATATCGCTGCGTCCGGCCGTAGCCGACGCCTCGCGTGCCGAGCGGGGCGAATTTCGCGAATTCGGTCACCTTTCTGGCATGCGCGAGATCGCGCAGTTGCGGCAGCACGATCGCTTCTGCTCCAGCGTCGAGCGCATGCTGGATGTTGGGGCGCGTCGCTTCGGCCAACCTCACATAGGCGGTGAGGCCGATTGACTGGCAGAAGGGCAGCAGCCGATCGAGCGCAGGCAGGTCCAGCGTGCCGTGTTCCATATCGAACAGAACAAGCTCGAAGCCGGCCAGGCGCGCGATCTCGCACGCCTTCTGATTGTCACTCTCCAGCCAGAAGCCGATGGCGGGCCTGGCCAATTCATTCGCACTCGTCATTGAAAAGCTGGTTCCTTCTGGTTGATCGTGGTCGACGCGTTGTCACGCGATGCTCTTGCGCACATGCGCAGCTAGGGCCTTGGCCACGCTCTCAAATCCCTTGTCGCGGAAATAGATCACGACCTCTGCGTCGGAGAGCCGGGGCAGGCCGGAATCGGAACCGAGGATGTGCAGGCCCTCGGTCACTTCGGTCTTGCCCATTGCGGTGACACCGATGCCGGCGATCACCGAAGCCCGGATGCCGGCCATCGTGCTGCTGGAGCAGACGTCGACCCATTGCTGTCCCGCGCCGGTGAGGGCTTGTGTGGCTGCTTTGCGGTAGAAGCAAGGATCGGGAAGGCTGACCAGGGGCAGCGGCTGCCGCACCGAAGTGGGGACCGCGCTCGAGGCCACCCAGACCAACTGTTCCGACCAGAGAGGGATGGTGTTGGGCGTATTTGCCTCGGCGGCGATGACGATGATGTCGAGGCGGCCCTGCAGCATTTCGAGCATGAGGCTATTGCTCAGCTTCACCTGCACCTGAAGGTTGGCGTCCGGAAAGACCTTGGAAAACGAACGCAGCACGGTCGGAAGGCGGTAGTTGCTCAGTTCTTCCAAAATGCCGAGCCGGACAAAGGCATTGAAGCTGGGCAGTGCTACCCTTGCCATCGCCTCGTCGTGAAGAGCGACGATCTGACGGGCATAGTCCATCAGCGTCAGACCGGTCGGCGTAAGCGAAACGCCGCGTGCAGAACTCCGCTCGAAGAGCTGACTGCCGACGCGTTCCTCTAGTCGTTTGATCTGCAGGCTGATCGCCGGCTGGCTGCGGCCAAGAATTTCGGCAGCCGGCGAGAAGCCGCCCGACTGATAGACGGTTGCAAACGCTCTGAGCAGGTCGATGTCGAGATCACCGGCCACGGGCTATTTCATCTCCTAATGAGGTCTATAAGGCTAATAAATTTGCCAAATACCCTATTGGCTCCTAGCCTCGCGCACAAGATGCGGGGCGGCAGATGAAAAGGGTGGGAGCAGCAAGAATGGCGAACGAGCGCGGGCAGCTAGCGTGCCTATTGGTACCGCCCCTGCTGACCCTCCTCATTCTTTTCGTGGCGCCGATCTCGCTGATGGCGATCCACAGCTTCTGGGCAATCAACGACGACTATCTGGTCGAGCATTCGCTGCAACTCACGCAGTACGAAAAGATCGCCGCCGACCCGCTCTATCTCGGGACGCTGGCCGGTTCGGCCGGCATGGCGCTGATGACCACCATCGGTGCGCTCGCGCTGTCGCTGCCTCTCTCCTATTTCCTTGTCCGTTTCGTGCCGCCGCGTCTGCGCGTCTTTCTCGTTCTGGCCCTTATCGTTCCCGGTTGGGTCAGTGTGCTTATCCGCACCTATTCATGGAATCTCGTCATCGGCGAGGCGGGCCTGATGAATTGGCTGCTCTTGTCGGCCGGCCTGATCGAGGAGCCCATCCGGCTGCTCTTCACCAAGGCGGCAGTGGTGATCGGCCTCGTCTACATCTACCTGCCCTACATGCTGGTTCCGATCTATGCCGCGATCGAGCGCCTCGACAACTCGGTGCTCGAGGCCGCCGAGAACCTTGGTGCCGGACCTGCGCGGCGTTTTGCCTTCATCACTCTGCCGCTGATCGCCCCCGGCATCATCGCCGGCTGCATCATCACCTTCATCCCCGCCATGGGTGAGTATGTGGTGCCCAACATGCTCGGCGGCCTGCAAGGGGTGATGTTCGGCAATCTCATCACGACCGCGTTCTCGAACTTCGATTGGCCGTTCGGCTCCGCGCTGTCGATGGTCCTGCTAGGAAGCATACTGGCCTGTCTTCTGATCGTCGGCCGCTTCCTGAACATCAACCGCAGCATGCTTGGCCAGGAGTAAGCGCCATGGCTCGCTGGATCCTCGGGACCTTCGCCGCGATCGTCTTTGCGTTCGTCTATCTGCCGATCGCGCTGGTGGTGATCACCAGCTTCAACCAGGACATGATCACGACGCTGCCGATCAAGGCATTCGACACCCATTGGTACAGCAAGTTGCTGGCCGACAGGAAAACCCTCGACGCCCTCTGGACGAGCCTGCAGGTCGGCGTGATTGCGACCGCGGTGGCAACCGCGCTCGGCCTCCTCTCAGCGCTCGCGATCGTCCGTCACGACTTTCGCGGCAAGAACGCCTTCCTGCTGCTTACGGTCATGCCCATGCTGGCGCCGGGAATCATCATGGGCGTGTCCCTGCTGCTTTTTGCCCGCTTCATCGGTTTCCAGACCGGCTTCGTGGCGATGTTGCTCGGTCACGTGCTGCTGGCGTTGCCTTATTGCACCTTCATCCTGATCTCGAGCCTGGCGCGGTTCGACCGCTCGCTCGAGGAGGCGGCCCGTGGGCTCGGCGCTGGCGAACTCGCCGTGATCCTGCGCGTCACCATTCCCGGCATCATGCCGGGCATCATCGGAGCGGCCCTTTTCGCATTCACGATCTCGATCGGCGAATTCGTGGTCAGCTTCTTCCTCACGTCGGCCGGGACAACCACGCTGCCGATCCGCATTTACTCGATCGTCAAGGTCGGCATCACGCCGGAGATCAACGCCGTCTCGACGCTGATCCTGGCTGCAACCGTGGTGCTCAGCGTTGCCGCGTTGCGGCTCACCTGGTCGAAACGCAAATAACAACCAAGGGAGGTTTGGAATGAACAGACGTCAACTTCTTGCAGCTTCCGCCGCTGGCTTAACCCTCGGCCTGACCGGCCGAGGCTGGGCGCAGGAAAAGCTCGGCGGCTCGATCAACGTGCTGAGCTGGGGCAATTACATCGACTTCGCGCTGCCGGCTTTCGAGGAAAAGCACGGTACCAAGGTCAACATCGACTACTACGCTTCCGAGAAGGAGGCGATGAACAAGATCCGCGCCGCCGGCCTCGGCACCTATGACGTGGTCTTCCTCGGCGTCGGCTACGAGGAAGTGGCCATGCGGCAGGGGCTCATCGACGCGATCGATGTCGACCGGCTGTCGAATTTCAAGGACATGTACGCTCCCTTCCAGAAGCCGAAGGAAAGCGGACAGCACGAACTGGTCACCTATTCCTGGGGCGCCAACGGCCTGATCGCCTACAACCCCGCGAAGACCGGCGGGCCGATCAAGTCCTGGAAGGACGTCTATTCGGGCAAGTACAAGGGCCGCATCGGCAAGATCGACAAGGCGAACGAGCAGGCCTACCGCTCCTGCTTCCAGGCCGGTTTCGAATATGGACCGCTCACGGAAGAGCAGTGGGCCACAATCGCCAAGACGCTCGAGGCGGACATGCCTCAGGTGCGGACCATCTACCAGCACTATGACGAGATGGCTCAGTTGCTCGCGGCCGGGGAGATCTGGATCGCCGACACCGATGACGGCGGCTTCCGCCAGGCCAAGGCCAAGGGTCTTCCGATCGAGCTCGTCTATCCCGAGGAAGGCTTCATCGCCTGGTACGATGGCCCCTGCCTTGTCAAGGACGCCCCCAACCCCGATGCGGCCTATGCCTTGCTCGATCACATGATCTCGCCGGAAACGCAGGCGCAGCTCGGCAAGGAACTCGGCTACGCGCCCGCGAACCAGAAGGCCGTGCCGCTGCTCGACGCGGAGCTTCGCGCAACGCTCGGCGTCGACGACGCGGAGGCAAACCTCAATCGCGTCCAGTTCCAGCGGAACCTCGGTGCCGCCTATGAGACGAAGGCGACCGAGGTCTGGCAGAAGGCCAAGGCCCTGGTCCGGTAAGTTCCAGCAGAATGCATGCGGCCGGGCTTGCCAGCCCGGTCGCCCCACTTCGGTGAAGAGATAGTGACACTCAAGCTAGACAGCGTTGAAAAATCCTTCGGGCCCTTCCATGCCGTGAAAGGCGTCGGCTTTTCGCTTGCGCAGGGCGAGGTGCTTAGCCTGCTTGGCCCGTCCGGATGCGGCAAGACGACCACCTTGCGCATGATTGCCGGCTTCGAGCAGCCCAGCGCCGGAACCATCATGCTTGCCGGCAAGGACATCACGCGTGTGCCTGCCCGGCATCGCAATATCGGCATGGTATTCCAGTCCTATGCGCTGTTCCCGCATATGAGCGTGGCGCAGAACGTCGCCTTCGGGCTACGGATGCGTGGTGTCGGGCGGGCGGAACGCGACGAACGCGCGCGTCAGGCGATCGACATCGTGAAGATGGGCGCCTTCATCGACCGCGCCCCGCGGCAGCTTTCGGGCGGACAGCAGCAGCGTGTGGCGCTTGCCCGCGCGCTCGCCATCCGGCCGGACATCCTGTTGCTCGACGAGCCTCTTTCCGCGCTCGATCTGAAGCTCCGCGAGGAGATGCGCGACGAGATCAACCGCATCGTCCGTGAGCTGAAGATCACGACCGTCTTCGTCACGCACGACCAGAGCGAGGCGCTCGTCCTGTCCGACTATGTCGCGGTCATGAATGGTGGCCTGGTCGAGCAGATGGACACGCCGACGCGGCTCTACCGCGCGCCGGAGACGCCCTTCGTCGCCGATTTCATCGGTGGAGCAAACGTCGTCCATGGCGCCGTGGCGTCCGGCAGGTTCGTGACGAAGGGCGAGGTCGGTTTCCCGCTGCCCGACAACGCCGACACCAGCGTCAAGGCAATCGCGATCCGTCCGGAGGACATCCGCCTATCGAGGGAGATCGGCGACGGACGGATCGAAGGGGTGGTCCAGCAATGCCGTTTCCTCGGCGGGACCACCGAGTATGTTGTCAGCGTGGCGCCCGGACAGGAACTGACGGTCCGTAACGAAAGCTACGAGTCCTTCGGCAAGAACGACCGCGTGAATCTCGAGATTCTGCGCGATCGGGTCGTGTGCTTGCGCACCAACTGAGCACAGGAAGAAAATGAAGATTACCGGACTGGAGACGTTCTGTCTCGAATATCGCATGCCCTATCCGCTGACCTATGCCCGCGGCGAGTACCAGTCGCGGGAAGCGGTCCTGGTCAAGGTCTACACCGATGACCCGGACATTGTCGGCTGGGGCGAGGCGGCGATGTGGGGCGGCCCTTTTGACACCACGGTTGCGGTCCTGGAAAAGCAGATCCAGCCGCTGATCGTCGGCCACGACCCGCGCCGTCCGGAATATCTCTGGGAGAAGGTCTATCAGGAGACCTATTATCACGGCCGCAAGGGCATCCTGCTGTCCTGCCTCTCAGGCATCGACATCGCGCTCTGGGACATCATGGGGAAGGCGTCAGGGCAGCCGGTCTGGCGCATGCTCGGCGGGTTCGGCCGTCCGCTCCGCTCCTATGCGTCCTCCGGCTATTACCGACGTGACTACACGGTGGATGATTTTGCCGCCGACGTCTCGCAGGCCCGTGCCGCCGGCTATCTCGGCTACAAGATGAAGGTCGGCAACATGGCCTCGGCCGTCCATGCCGGCGTGCTCCACGAGACGCCGATGCGCGTCTCCTTCGCCGAGGACATCGCCCGCGTCGAAGCGGCGCGGGAGGCGCTCGGCGCCGAGCTCGACCTGATGTGCGATGCCACAACGTCGCTCGATGCCCGCACCGCCATGGCTTATGCCGACCAGTTCGAGCGACTCGGCATCCGCTGGTTCGAAGAGCCAACCCAGCCGGAGAACATCACCGGTTGCGCCGAGCTCGCGCGCCGTACCCGCGTGCCGATCGCAGGCTTCGAGACGGAGACCAGCAAGTTCAACTTTGCAGCCCTCATGGATGCCGGTGCCATTCAGGTGGTCCAGCCGGACGTGATCCAGGTCGGCGGCATCACGGAGGCCCGCAAGATCGCCGCCTATGCGCAGATGCGGCACCTGACCTTCTCCTCCAAGAACTACAGCACGGCGGTCAGCCTGGCGGCCTGCATCAATCTTCTCTACGCCCTGCCCAACGCCGACTATTTCGAGTGCGACATGGATCCCTCGCCCTGGCGGGAGGAGTTCCTCCGTTCGCCGTTGTTTTTGTCGGATCGGGGCATGGTCGAACCTTTTGATCGCCCGGGACTGGGCCTTGATATTGACGAGGCCGCACTCGAGGCATGGCGAGTGAAAGCATAATGGCAAAGACATTCAGCGATGGAATTTTCAGCGGCAAGGTAGCCCTGGTGACCGGCGCCGCCGGCGGCATTGGAGCCGGGATCGCCCAGGCGTTCGCCGATCTCGGCGCGCATGTCGTCATGCAGGACATCGATGAGGACGCTGTCACGCGCAGGGCGGAAACATTGAGGCCGGACGGTCAGGAGATCATCGCCCTGGGTGGCGACCTGTCGGTGGAGGGCGCCGCCGATGCGGTCTTCGACCGGGCCATCGAAGTCCACGGAAGGATCGATTTCCTCGTCAACAATGCAGGCCGGTCCTGGGGGGTGACGACCGACTCCATTACTGCGGATCGCACCCGGGAACTGATGGAGCTCAATTTCAATAGCGTGCTGTGGCTCTCCAAGCGGTTCATTGCCGAAGCGACGCGCCGAGGGGAGGGTGGCTCGATCATCCAGGTTTCGTCTACGGCCGGCATAACCGGTTTCCAGCGCCGCGCCGTTTATTGCGCCTCCAAGTTCGGCGTGATCGGGCTCACCAAGGTGCTCGCCCTCGACCACGCCCGCGACAACATCCGCGTCAACGCCATTCTGCCCCACGTGGTCGAGACCGACATGTTCCGCACCGTCGCATCGGCGGCGGATAAGGCGAACTGGGCGGCTGCCATCCCGATGGGCCGCTTCGCGCAGGTCGAAGACGTCGCGGGGCTCGCAATGTTTCTCTGCTCGCCGGCCGCAGCCTATCTGACGGGCGGCCTCTATCCGGTGGACGGCGGCGCAATGGCAGGGGCGTTCGGGGAAAGCTGATGACTGTGATCCGCATCGCGAACCACACAGCGTTCGCCTTCTGGCTGATGACGCCCAATGAGAGTGCCTGCGAGATCGCCTCGATCCTCGGCTATGGCACCGTGATCATTGACATGGAGCACGGCACGTTCGAGCCGTCCTCGGCCGCGCGGAGCATCACCCTTGCCAAGGCACTCGGCCTGACTGTGTATACGCGCGTCGACAGCGCCGAGCGCGTGCCCATCCAGCATGCGCTCGATTTTGGCAGCGACGGCGTGATCCTGCCGCAGGTCAGGGATCTTGCGCATGCCCGCGCTGCAACGGCCTTCGCCAAGTTCCCGCCCTTGGGCGGGCGCGGCTTCGGCGGCGGCAAGACATACAATTACCTGCCCGCGCCGCCCCATTTCGTCGAGGCCGAGAACCGGCGGACGAAATGCTGGGTCATGATCGAGACCGTGCAGGCGCTCGAGGACGTCGAGCAGATCGCCTCGCTCGAGACAGTGGACGGCTTGTTCATCGGTCCCAACGATTTATCGCTGGCGCGCGGGCGCGGCGAGTATCGCGCCGATGGCCGGGACCACGACGACATCCGCCGGATCGCGCTTGCGGCGCGAAACCATAACAAGCCCTGGGCGATGCCGATCGCCAGCATTCCCGATCGCGATCTGGCGCGCAGTCTCGGCATCGCCTTCATGGCCACCACGGACGACCTGACAGCTCTGCGCGACGGCCTGATCGCCGGACTGCAGATGGTGGGAGATTCGCAATGACGACCGATAAGACCATTTTGATCAACGGCCTCTGGGAAGCTGGCGCGGACGCCGGCTTGCCGGTCATCGACCCGGCAACGGAAGCCGAGTTCGCCGTCGTGCCGAGCGCCAGCCACGACCAGGTGTCGCGGGCCGTCGAGGCCGCTGCCGCCGCGCAGCCAGCCTGGGCCGCTCTCGAGCCGTGGCGTCGCGCCGACGCGCTGCGCGCGATGCGCGCGTGCCTGCTCAAGCATCAGCAGGAACTGGCGGAACTCGTTTCCCGCGAGGTCGGCAAGCCGTTGCGCAAGGCGCGCGAAGACGTGGAGAATGCAGGGATCTATCTCGAATACATGGCGCAGTGGGACCGCCGGATCGAGGGCGAGATCGTTCCCGCCGACAACCGCAACGAGACGATCCTCCTCAACCGCGTGCCGATCGGTGTCGTGGCGGCCATCACCGCCTGGAACTATCCGCTGGATCTCTTCATCCGCAAGGCGGCTCCGGCGCTGATCAGCGGCAACACCCTGGTGGTGAAGCCCACCGAAGTGACGCCGCTGGCCACCATTCGCGCCATCCAACTCATCACGGACGAGAATTGCCTGCCGCCGGGAGTTCTGAACCTTGTCACCGGCGGTGGCGCGGTCGGCGCGGCCCTGACTTCGCATCCGCTGGTGAACATGATCACCATGACCGGCCATCGCGACACCGGCAAGAAGATCATGGCTGCGGCGGCGGCCAATCTCTCACGCGTTTCGCTCGAGCTTGGCGGTAGCGCGCCGGCGATCATCTGGAAGGATGCCGACCTCGATCTGGCCGCGGATGCGATCGCCTTTGCGAGCTTCGAGAATACCGGCCAGGTCTGCACCTCCTCGGAACGCATCCTGGTTCATGAGGACGTGCACGACGCCTTCGTCGCGCGGCTTGTGGAGCGTGCCGAGCGGTTACGCGTCGGCAGCCCATCCGACGACTTAGACCTCGGACCGCTGGTCAATCGCGTGCAGTTCCAGAAGGTAACCGCAGCGATCGACCTGGCGCAGGCGGAAGGCGCCGAGCTCCACTGCGGCGGCTACGGTCTGCCGTCGCTCCCGGGCAGGGGATACTGGGTGCGGCCGACCGTGATGACCGGCGTGACGCCCAAAATGTCGCTCTTCAACCAGGAGACCTTCGGGCCGATCGCGCCGATCATACGCGTCTCCAGATACGACGAGGCGATCCGTCATGCCAACGCGACGCGCTATGGCCTCACGGCCTTTGTCTTCAGCAACGACTACCGGCTGGTCATGCGCGCGCAGGACGAGCTGCGTTTCGGCGAGATTTTCATCAACCGGACCATGGGCGAGGCGCTGCAGGGCTTTCACACCGGGCATATGGAATCCGGCATGGGCGGCGAGGACGGCAAGCACGGTGTGCTGAAATACACCCAGCTCCGTGCCGTCTATCACAGCTACGCCTGACCGCCTCATGGAAGAGTTCGACTTCATCATCGTAGGCGCAGGTTCGGCAGGCTGTGTGCTGGCCAACCGCCTGAGTGCGGACAGCCGCAATTCCGTCCTGCTCGTGGAGGCCGGCGGCACCGATAGCTCGCCGATCATCAAGATGCCGGCGGCCACCGACCTCTACGGAATCGGCAACCCGAAATACGACTGGAACTATCTGACGGAGCCCGACCCGACGCGGAACGGTCGGCAGGACGTGTGGCCGCGCGGCAAGGTCCTGGGTGGCAGCAGTTCGCTGTGCGGTCTGGTCTATATGCGAGGCCAGGCCAGCGACTACGACAGTTGGGCGGCCCTCGGGAATGCGGGATGGTCCTATGCGGATGTGCTCCCCTATTTCAAGCGCAGCGAGACGAACGAGAACGGTGGAGATGGCTATCGCGGCCATGATGGCCCGCTGCGGACGTCGAACCTTCGGAGCCGCCACGGTCTGGCGGACAAGTTCGTGCAGGCGGCAATTGCCACCGGCTTGCCTGCCAACGACGATTTCAACGGCAGGTCACAGGAAGGCGCAGGTTTCGTCCAGGCCAATCAGGTATTCGGCCGCCGCCACAGCGCATCGGACGCCTATCTGAAGCCGGTCCGAAGCCGCAAGAACCTGCGGGTTCGGACCAAGGTGCAGGTGTCACGCGTCCTGATCGAGGATCGCCGTGCCACCGGGATCGAATACTACCGGCCCGACAATTCGCGCCATGTGGTTCGCGCTCGCCGCGAGGTCATCCTGTCGGCCGGCACGATCGCCTCGCCGCAACTGCTGATGCTCTCAGGCGTCGGCGATGCCGCGGAGCTGTCGCCGTACGGGAGCGCCACGCATCATCTGCCCGGCGTCGGCAAGAACCTTCACGACCATGTCGGCGTCTATCTCACCTACCGCGTCGATCAGCCGACCTACAATTCCGAGGCGGGTCTGTTCAAATCGGCATTGCACGGGGTCAACTGGCTCGTGTGCGGACGCGGCCCCGGAACCGCACCGGGTGCGCAGGCCATGGCCTTCATCCGATCGGACGAGACGCGGCCGGACCCGGATCTCCAACTGCATTTCACGCCCGTCGGCTATAAGCTCACGCCGGACGAACTGATCATCCTCAAGGATCCGGTGGTGACGGCGATACCGAATATCAGCCGACCGGAGAGTCGAGGCCATCTCACGCTGCGCAGCGGCGATTTCCGCGATCCGCCCCGGATCTTCAGCCGTCTCCTCGAAGCAGAGTCCGACGTGCGTCTGCTCACCGAAGGCTGCCGCGCCATTCGCAAGATCTTTGCCGCAGCCCCGCTCGCGCAGCATGTGATCGAGGAGCTGGCGCCCGGGAAGGCCGACATGACCGACAGCGACTGGGAGGAATTCCTACGCCGGGAAAGTGTGACGGTGTTCCACCCCGTCGGAACCTGCAAGATGGGCTCCGATCCGATGGCGGTGGTCGACAGCAGGCTGCGCGTGCATGGCATTGCGGGGCTGCGCGTCGTTGACGCGTCGATCATGCCGCATCTTGTCAGCGGCAACACCAATGCGCCGGCCATGATGATCGGCGAGCGCGGGGCCGACCTAATCCTGGCAGACAAGGGACACTGAGCCTGTGACGCGCATCGAGGCGATCGATCTGTTCCTGCTGCAGGTGCCCGACTTCGATCCCGCCCGTGATCCGGTCAAGGACACGCTGCTGGTGCGCGCGCGCGCCGGGCAGTACGAGGGCTGGGGCGAGGGCGAGGCGGCGCCCTTCGTGTCGCTTGCCGCCTTCGTCACGCCGGAATCGCACAGCACCTCCCGGCCGGTCGGCGCCTCCGTTCTCGGCCAGCCGCTCGAAGGCCCGGCCGACATCGTCGCCATCACGCGCCGGGTGCTCGAGGACAGCATGAACGTGCTGCAGGCGCCGCATGTCTATTCGGGCGTGGAGATGGCGCTGTGGGATCTGCTCGGGAAGAAATGTGAGGAACCAGTCTACCGGCTCCTTGGATATGACAGGGCATTTGCCAAGCAGCCCTATGTGGTGATCCCCTTCGCCGCCACCCCGGAAGAGACATTCGGGCGGATGCGCCAGGCCCGACAGGCCGGCTATCGGGCGGTGAAGACCGGCTGGAACGGCTTTGGCAGTGGCGATATCGCTGCGGACGGGGCGCAACTCGCTGCGGCCCGCGAAGGCCTTGGAACTGACGCGCGCCTGTTCCTCGATGCGGCCCGCATCTGGGGCAACGACCCGACGGCCACGAACGGCTACGGCGCCCTGCTGGATCAGTTTTCCGTCGAGTGGGTGGAAGAACCGTTCGAGCCGGCCGCCTTGGAAGCCTATGCCGAATTCAGCCGGTACTTCGGCCGTCAGCGCATCGCCGCGGGCGAAAACATTCACAGCGTAGCCCAGGCCCGGCACCTGTTCGACATCGGAGGCGTGGGCGTTATCCAGATCGATTGCGGTCGCGTTGGAGGCATCGGGGCAGCCAGGGACATCGCACGCTATGTCGACCGGCGTGGCGGTCAATACGTCAACCACACCTACACGTCACATCTTGCCCTCAGCGCGTCGCTGCATGCCTATGCGGGTCTGGAACGGCAGGATCTGTGCGAATATCCGATGGACCCGTCATCATTGTCTTGGGCGATCTGCCGCGAGCACCTGGCGCTCGGTGCCGATGGTAAAGTCGAGCTTCCGGACGCGCCAGGGCTAGGCATTGCCATGGACCTGCACGCCATCCAGGAACATCTTCTCGATGTAGAAATCAGGGTTGGCGAGAATATCCTGTATAGAACCCCGAACCTAGCATAGCCCGCCGGCAGAAAAGTATCCTCCTCGCCTGGATGATGTTCGCGACGACGGTCGATACGATTGTGCTGCCCTTCTAGCAATTTCTTCGGGGAGATCCACTTCACCTGCCCGGGCGGTCCGGGGTCTCGCAGGACGAGCCAGTCATCGCGCAATTGGCGGGCGCTCTTGGCGCAGGTCCGTGCCTCGCCGTCGACTGACATGCCACCAGGGCGAATGTCGCGCATCCGGCAGCAAGAAGCATCATGGTCCTGAAGAAACGTATCACGTCGGTTTGCCCCTAAATTGTTGACGTTCGATCTCTTCGGTTTGGCGTCCGAAGGCTGATCCACGCGTGGTGTCGCGACGTGCCCGACCATGAAAGGCCCTCTCCGCGCAACTGACGCTGACGAATGCCTGTGCACGGTCCACCTGATCAACTGCAGGCCGGCGCGCTAGATTGTTGGATCATGGGTTTCCCTACGGCCAAGGTCCAGGGACAACCAAGGAGAATGGCGATGGAGATCAAGCGAAGCGGCTCGCAGCCGTCCGGGAAGGGACCTTCGGAATGGTTCACCGGCAAGGTCCGGATCGATCCGCTGTTTCCGGCGAACGCCCCTGCGCGGGCCGCTGGAAATGCGGTGACCTTCGAGCCCGGTGCCCGCACGGCCTGGCACACGCATCCGCTCGGCCAGGTGCTGATCGTCACCGCAGGCTGCGGCCTGGTGCAGCGCGAGGGCGGGCCGGCGGAGGAGATCCGTCCTGGCGACGTGGTCTGGTTCGAGCCCGGCGAGGAGCACTGGCACGGAGCCTCGCCGACCACCGCCATGACCCACATCGCCATCCAGGAGGCGCTCGACGGCAAGGCAGTCGAGTGGATGGAGCACGTGACCGACGAGCAGTACCGGGCTAGATAAAGCCGGTTCATTGAAGCGGCATCGCTTGCTGCCGTAGGAAGCCATCAGCAGGAGCCTTGGCGGCGGTTGCGGGCTGGCCGCCCTGGAGCGCATTGCCGGATCCTGAGGCCTGCCGCGAAATACCTTCCGACAAAAGAGCTGCCGCAAGCGGCGATTTGAGAACCCGCCCTGTGGCAAACCGCTTGCAAGGGTGGAAAGCTATCGGCCGATCGGCCAAATTGGGCACTTGGATTCTTCGAGCCTCTTGAGACCTCATGGCCGCCGACAGACCTCCCCGCGATCCGATCCTCCGCGCTGCCATGCAGGCGCCCGACGGCGGCAGCCAGGTCGCCCAGCCGCCCGTTGTCACGCGACCGTTCATCCACCTGCGCGTCCACTCCGCCTATTCGCTGCTCGAAGGCGCGCTGCCAACAGGCAAGATCGTCGGCCATGCGCTGAAGGACCGCGCCCCGGCCATCGCAATCACCGACACCAACAACCTCTTCGGCGCGCTCGAATTCGCAAACAAGGTTACCAAGGAAGGCGTGCAGCCGCTGATCGGCTGCCAGCTTGACCTCGCCTTCAGCGGCGAGCCGGCCGATCCGCGCGGGCAACGCCGGGGAGGGGTGGAGCTTCGGCCGATCGTGCTGATCGCGGCGACTGCCGAAGGTTACGCGAACCTGGTGCGGCTGGTCAGCCGGGCCTATCTCAGCACCCCGCCAGGCGAGCCTGTCCACGTCTCCACCGAGTGGCTGGAAGAGCTGTCGCCGGGGATCATCTGCCTCACCGGCGGACCACGCGGGCCGATCGGCACTGCGCTCAAGTTCGACCATGCCGATCTCGCCGAGAACCGGCTGCTGACGCTGAAGAACATTTTCGGCGACCGGCTCTATGTTGAGCTGGAGCGCATCGGTGACTGGGACCGGCGGGTCGAGGCCGCCACCATCGACCTCGCCTATGCGCACGACCTGCCGCTTGTGGCGACCAACGAGGCCTTCTTCCCCTCGGCGGCGGACTACGAGGCGCATGACGCGCTGATCGCGATCGCCGAGGGCTCGGTGGTCGCGTCGGACGACCGGCGTCGCCTCTCGCCCGACAACCACCTGAAGACGCAGGCCGAGATGTCGGCTTTGTTCGCGGACCTGCCGGAGGCGATCGACAGCACCGTCGAGATCGCCCGGCGCTGCTCCTATTACCCGACCAAGCGTTCGCCGATCCTGCCGCGCTTCACCGGCAGCGGGGATGACGCCGAGAAAGCAGAGGCCGACGAGCTTCGCCGCCAGGCGCGCGAGGGACTGGCAAACCGCTTCGCGACGGTCGGCATGTCGCCGGGCTTCAGCGAAGAGCAATACCGCGAGCGGCTGGAGTTCGAACTCGGCATCATCGAGCGCATGAAGTTCCCCGGCTACTTCCTCATCGTCTCCGACTTCATCAAATGGGCGAAGGCGCACGGCATCCCGGTCGGACCGGGCCGCGGCTCGGGCGCCGGCTCGCTGGTCGCCTACGCGCTCACCATCACCGACATCGACCCGCTGCGCTTCTCGCTGCTGTTCGAGCGCTTCCTCAATCCCGACCGCGTGTCGATGCCGGACTTCGACATCGACTTCTGTCAGGACCGGCGCGAGGAGGTGATCCGCTACGTCCAGCAGAAGTACGGACGCGACCAGGTCGGGCAGATCATCACCTTCGGAACGCTGCAGGCGCGCGCGGTGCTGCGCGACGTCGGCCGCGTCCTGCAGATGCCGTATGGCCAGGTCGACCGGCTCTGCAAGATGGTGCCGCAGAACCCGGCCAATCCGGTCAAGCTGAAGGATGCCATCGAGGCCGAACCTCGCTTTGCCGAGGAGGTCGAGAAGGAGCCGATCGTTGGCACGCTGCTCGACATGGCGCAGAAGCTGGAAGGGCTCTACCGCCACGCCTCGACCCACGCCGCGGGTATCGTCATCGGCGACCGGCCGCTCTCCGAACTGGTGCCAATGTACCGGGACCCGCGCTCCGACATGCCGGTCACCCAGTTCAACATGAAGCTGGTGGAGGAGGCGGGGCTGGTGAAGTTCGACTTCCTCGGCTTGAAGACGCTCACCGTGCTAGAAACCGCGGTGAAGCTGATCCGCCGACGCGGCGTGGATATCGATCTCGCAAAGATCCCGCTAGACGACCAGAAGACCTATCAGATGCTGTCGCGCGGCGAGGTCGTCGGCGTGTTCCAGGTGGAATCGGCCGGCATGCGCAAGGCGCTGATCGGCATGAAGCCCGATCGCATCGAGGACATTATCGCACTGGTCGCGCTCTACCGGCCGGGGCCGATGGAGAACATCCCGACCTACAACGCCCGCAAGCACAAGGAAGAGGAGATCGCGTCGATCCACCCGAAGATCGACCATCTGGTGGCCGAGACCCAAGGCGTCATCGTCTACCAGGAGCAGGTGATGCAGATCGCCCAGGAGCTTTCCGGCTATTCGCTCGGCGAAGCAGACCTGCTCCGGCGCGCGATGGGCAAGAAGATCCGCGCCGAGATGGATGCGCAGCGCGTGCGCTTCGTCGACGGCGCGACGAAGAACGGGCTTACGAAGCAGCAGTCGGACTTCATCTTCGACCTCCTGGCGAAGTTCGCCGACTACGGCTTCAACAAGTCGCACGCCGCGGCCTACGCGGTGGTCTCCTACCAGACCGCCTATCTGAAGGCGCACTATCCCGTGGAGTTCCTGGCGGCGTCGATGACGCTCGACATGAACAACACCGACAAGCTCGCCGAATTCCGGCAGGATGCGCTGCGCCTCGGCATCGACGTGGTCGCGCCTTCGGTGAAGACTTCATACCGGCCGTTCGAGGTCGCCGAGAACCGCATCTTCTACGCGCTAGCGGCGATCAAGGGCGTAGGCGAGGCGGCGGTCGAGCACATCGTCGAGAAGCGCAAGGAGCGGCAGTTCACCGATCTCGAGGATTTCTGCGAGCGGGTCGATCCGAAAGTGGTCGGCAAGCGCGTGCTGGAGAGCCTGATCCTCGCCGGCGCGCTGGACTGCTTCGGCCACGACCGGGCCGCCATGATGGCCGGCATAGAGCGCATGATGGGGCTTGCTTCGCGCGCGCAGGAAGATGCCGCGCTCGGCATTACCGACATGTTCGGGGCAAGCTCGGGGGCTCGCCAGCAGCAGTTGCACCTGCCCGCGACCCAGCCCTGGCTGCCGGCGGAACGCCTGCACAAGGAGTTTCTCGCCGTCGGCTTCTACCTCTCGGCCCACCCCCTCGACGAGTACAGCCAAGTGCTGCAGAAAATGCGCGTGCAGAACTGGTCCGAGTTCTCTGCCGCGGTGAAGCGCGGCGCGACCGCCGGCCGGCTCGCGGGCACCGTCACCTCGCGGCAGGAGCGCAAGACCCGCACCGGCAACAAGATGGGCGTAGTGCTCTTCTCGGACCAGACCGGGCAGTACGAGGCGGTGATGTTCTCCGAGACGCTCGCCCAATACCGCGATCTCTTGGAGCCCGGCCAATCCGTGGTGCTCACGGTGGCGGCCGAGGATAGGCCGGAAGGTATCAACCTGCGCATCCAGACGGTGAAATCTCTCGAAGTGGAGGCGAGCCGCGTGCAGAAGGCGCTGCGCATCTATGTGCGCGACGCCGCGCCGCTGGGCACGCTGGCTGGGCAACTCGGCGTGCGCGGCGACGGTCAGGTGAGTTTTATCGTGCTCAAGCCCGACGCCGCCGGCGAGATCGAAGTCGCGCTGCCGGGTGGCTACCGCCTCTCGCCGCAGGTCGCCTCGGCGATGCGCGCCGTCCCGGGAGTTGTCGAGGTGGAACTGGTGTAGGGGCGGCTAGAGCGAGATGACTTCGAGTCGGCATCTCTCTCCAAGTCTTGTTTGCCGCATGATCTTGTCCGAAAAGTCTGCAACTTTTCGGGATCATGCTCTCTACGCCCGCACCCGCTCCGCCTTCGGATCATACATCGGCTTGAGCGAAGCCTCCGCCGCAAACCTCTCGCCTGCAATCTCGATCTCATAGGTCGAGCTGAGCAGATCGGCTTCGCTCTCGCCCCGGGTGGGCACATAGCCGAGGCCGATCGCGCCGCCGAGGTGGTGGCCATAGTTGCCCGAGGTGATCGTGCCGACGATCGCGCCGTCGCGAACGATCGCCTCGTTGTGGAAGAGCAGGGGTTTTGGGTTCTTCAGCCGGAACTGGACGAGCCGGCGTGACAGGCCGGTCTCGCGCGTCTTCAGCACCGCATCGCGGCCAATGAAGTCGCCCTTGGCGGTCCGCACCGCGAAACCGAGGCCCGCCTCCAGCACGTGATCTTCGTCGGTGATGTCGTGGCCGAAATGGCGGAACGCCTTCTCGATGCGGCAGGAATCCAGCGTGTGCAGGCCGCAGAGCTTTAGCCCGAGATCCTGCCCGGCCTCCTCGATCGCCTCGAAGACATGGGCAGTCTGGTCCGTGGAGACGTAGAGCTCCCAGCCGAGTTCGCCGACATAGGTGACGCGGTGCGCACGGGCGAGCCCCATGCCGATCTCGATGTTCTGGAACGTGCCGAATGGATTGTTCTCGTTGGAGAAATCGTTGGGGCTGACCCGTTGGATCAGTTTCCGCGCGCTCGGCCCCATCAAGCAGAGCACGCTTTCGGCGGCCGTCACATCGGTGATGACCACGAACTCGTCCGTCAGATGCTTGCGCAGCCAGGCGAGATCGCGCTGCAGCGTGGCGCCCGGCACGACCAGGAAGTAGGCGGTTTCGGACAGCCGGCTGACGGTGAGATCGCTCTCGATCCCTCCGCGCTCGTTGAGCATCTGCGTATAGACGATCTTGCCGGGCGCCACGTCCATGTCGTTGGCGCAGAGCCGCTGCAGGAAGGCGCAAGCGTCGCGCCCCTCGACCCGGATCTTGCCGAACGACGTCATGTCGAACAGGCCGACGTTGTTGCGCACCGCCAGGTGTTCGTCGCGCTGGTTGTCGAACCAGTTCTGGCGCCACCACGAGTATTTGTACTCGCGCTCCTGGCCTTCCCTTGCGAACCAGTTGGCGCGCTCCCAGCCGGCCACTTCGCCGAAGACGGCGCCACGTGCCTTCAAATGCTCGTGGAGGGGCGAGCGGCGAACGCCGCGGGCGGTCGCGACCTGCCGATAGGGGAAATGGTCTGCATAGAGCAGCCCGAGCGTCTCGCTGACCCGCTCCTTCAGGTAGCGCCGGTTGACCTGGAACGGCTGGGCGCGGCGGATGTCGACCTCCCACAGGTCGAAGGGCGGCTCGCCGTCGTTCATCCACTGCGCCAGCGCCATGCCGGCGCCGCCGGAGGAGACGATGCCGATCGAATTGTAGCCCGCGGCCACCCAGTAGCCGCGCAGCTCCGGCGCTTCGCCGAGATAATAGCGATCGTCCGGCGTAAAGCTCTCAGGGCCGTTGAAGAAGGTGTGAATGCCGGCCGTGCCGAGCATCGGCATGCGGTTCACGCCCATTTCGAGAATGGGTTCAAAGTGGTCCATGTCCTCCGGCAGCTGGTCGAAGCAAAAACTTTCGGGAATACCGTCCATGCCCCAGGGCTTCGCCACCGGCTCGAAGGCGCCGAGCATCATCTTGCCGGCGTCCTCCTTGTAGTAGGCGCATTCGTCGGGAACGCGCAGCACCGGCAGGCGCGACAAGCCTGGGATCGCCTCGGTGACCAGATAAAAATGCTCGCAGGCGTGCAGCGGGACCGCGACGCCGTTATGCTGGCCGAGCTCGCGCGCCCACATGCCGGCGCAGTTCACCACCATGTCGGTCTCGATCGTTCCCTGCTCGCCGTTCATGTCCCAGGAAACGCCGCTAACGCGGCCATCCCTGGTGTGGACTTTGGTGACCTTCACGTTCTCTACGATTCTTGCGCCGCGCTGGCGGGCGCCCTTGGCAAGCGCCATGGCAATGTTCGCCGGGTCGGCCTGGCCGTCGAGCGGCAGGTGCACGGCGCCGACCACGTCCGACACGTTGAGATGGGGGTACATCTCCTTGACTTCGCTGGGCGAAATCTCGCGCACGTCGACGTCGAAGGCGCGGGCGAGCGAAGCCTGGCGATAGATCTCGTGCTTGCGCTCCTCGGTCAGCGCGACGGTGATCGAGCCGACTTGGCGCATGCCGGTCGCCACCTCCGTCTCCTCCTCGAGCTTCACGTAGAGGTCGGCCGAGTATTTCGCGAGCCGTGTCATGTTCCTGGAGGCGCGCAATTGGCCGACGAGGCCGGCCGCATGCCAGGTGGTGCCGCTGGTCAGCTGCTTGCGTTCCAGGAGCACGATGTCGGTCCAGCCGAGCTTCGCCAGATGGTAAGCGACGGAGCAGCCGGATACGCCGCCGCCGATGATGACAGCGCGGGCTTTGGAGGGCAGGGAGGTCATGGGGCTAAGCCTTCGTAGGTAGATGCTTTGAACTTGGAGCGTTACTTAGCGCTGCAGAGCGGAGAGTGTCGGGAATCCACGCCTCGGACTCGAAGCTATAGAGACAATGTAGAAGGAGGCGCGTCTCACGCCGCCTTCCTCCGGTAGTTCGCAACAAAGCGCTTCAGCCGCGCCGCGGCGTCGGCAAGCACCGGCTCCGGCTGGCAGAGGCTGATGCGGATGTGGCCGGCGGCGGCGTCGCCGAAGCTCGAGCCGGGCATAACCGCGATCTTCTCCGCGTCGAGGAAGTTCCAGGCGAAGGCCTCGCAGTCGGGCTCGACGTCCCGGACGTCCAGCATGATGTACATGCCGCCTTCCGAGCCGCGGACGGTGATCTGGTTCGAGCCCTCGATCTCTGCGAGAAACGCCTTTCGCCGCGCCGCATAGCGGGCCGCGATCTCGGCGACGCCAAAATCGTTCTCCAGCGCCTCGGCCGCAGCGCGCGAGACGAAGTCGGTCAAGCCGTAGGTGATGACGAGATTGAGGTCGATCGTGAGCCGGATGAGTTCGCTGGGGCCGGTCAGCCAGCCGATGCGCCAGCCGGTCATACCGTGGCTCTTCGACATCGAGTTGATGACCAGCGTGCGCTCGTTCATGCCGGGCAGGGCGCGCGGGGATAGGTGTTCGCCGCCACCCAGTGTCCAGTAGACTTCGTCGGAAAGCAGCCAGAGGTCATGTTTGCGGCAGATTTCGGCGAGCGCTTCGAGCGAGCGCCGCGTATAAACCGCGCCGGTCGGATTGTTCGGTGTGTTGATCAGGATCGCCCTGGTCTCGGGCCTGACCGCCGCCTCGATCGCCGCTGCATCCGGCTGGAAGCCGCTCTCGGCCCGCGTCTCTACCACCGTGAAATCGGCGCCGGCCGATCGGAAGGTGCCGGGATAGGTTGCATAGTAGGGCGCCACCACGATCGCGTGGCTGCCGGGATCGAGCGTCGCCTGAACGGCGGCGTAGAGCGCCGCCTGGCCGCCGGGAGTGGCGATGACCTCGTCTTCAGAGGTCTCAACGCCCGTGCAGCGGGTCGAGATCTTGGCCATAGCGCTCCTCAGCGCGGGGAGGCCGGGAAGGTTCGTGTAATGGTGATGGCCGCCGCGCACGGCCCTGACACATGCCTCGACCGTCTCGGAGGGCGTATCGAAGTCGTGGTCGCCCACCGACAGCATGATGATGTCCTCGCCGGCCTGCCTGCGCGCCCAGGCGGCCATGTGGACTTCCCAGCCGTCCTTGCCCGAGGGGATGATGCCGGAGATGCGTGACGAAGGAGAGGGCATGCTCACACTCCGAGTTCTGCGATCCTGGCCCCGGCTGCTTCCGAGATGACCAGATGTCCGCGTTCGTCGCATGTCGCGACCAGTGAGTCGTATCCGGCTACAGTCGGATGCCATGTATCGAGTCTGTGCCGGTGGGTCGCCGTGATGACCGCCACCGACATGCCGGCGGCGTCGGCGGCCTGGATTCCGGCAATGGCATCCTCGAATACGAGGCAGTCCTCCGGTCGCTGCCCGAGCGTGCGGGCGGCCAGAAGGAAGCAGTCGGGCGCCGGCTTGCCGTTCTCGACGTCCTCGCCCGCGACCATCAGCGGCGGGAAGGGGATTCCGGCCGCCTCCAGCCTGCGGGCCGCGAGCGCGCGGGGCGCCGAGGTGACGATGGCCCAGCGCTTGGGCGGGAGGGAGACGAGTAATTCGGCCGCGCCGGCGATCGCCTCGATGCCTTCGACGTCGTCCATCTCGGCCAGCGTCAGCGCTTCGATCTCGGCTTCGAGGTCGATGCCCGGAATGCCCAACCCGCTGATCGTCTCGCGCGCCCTGACGCCATGAATCGTCGGCAGGAAGGTCTCGACATCGAGATCGAATTTGCGCGCCCACGCTGCCCACACCCGCTCGGCGGCGGCGATCGAACTCAGGATCGTGCCGTCCATGTCGAACAGGAAGGCGCCGTAGGAACGCCCGTTGTGCACTCCTCGCGCCATCAAGCCCTCAATCTCTGATTTTCAGGATCCCACAGCGGGGCTTCGCCCTGCACGGTTGCTGCGAAGCGCTCGCCGAATATCTCGATCTCGAGCTTGGTGCCTGGCGCGGCCTGCTCCGCCCGCACCATGCCGAGCGCGATCGACTTGTCCACGCGAAAACCCCAGCCGCCCGACAGCGTCTCGCCGACAATGGTGCCGTCGGCCCAGATCGTGGACATGTAGGGAGCATCGCAGGCGCCGGGATTGTCCAGCGTGAGCGTCACGAAGCGCTTGGTCACGCCCTGCTGCTTTTCGTTCTGAAGCGCCGCCTTGCCCTTGAAGCTCGGCTTGTCCCACTTGACGAAGCGCTCCAGCCCGCCTTGCAGGATGGTGTAGTCGGTCGAAAGATCCTGCTTCCAGGCGCGATAGCCCTTTTCGAGACGCAGCGAATCGAGCGCGAACATGCCGAAGGGTTTAAGACCGTGCTTCTGTCCGGCTTCCCACACTGCGTCGAAGATGGCCGGCGTATCCTCGACCATGCTGTGCAGTTCCCAGCCCAGTTCGCCGGCGAAGGAGACGCGTACAAGGTGAGACCAGCGTCCCGCGATCTTCGTCGACTGATGCGTCAGCCATGGCAGCGACAGATCGGCGCCACAGACCTCGGCCAGGATGTCGCGCGATTTCGGGCCGGTCAGAATCTGACAGGAGAGTTCTTCGGTTGCATCCTGAAGCGTGAATGCAGCGTCGGCGGGGCGATGCCGCATCAGCCATTCGAAGTCGTGTGATTGAGCGACCCCTGCGGTGATCAGAACAAAAACGTCTTCCTCGTGTGCCACGACAGACATTTCGGTGACGATCCGGCCAGCTTCGTCCGCGAAATAGGCGAGGCCTATGCGTCCGGGCTTCGGCACCACGCCGGTGATCAGCGAGGAGAGCCAGTCGCGGGCTCCGGGACCTCGCAAGCGGATGCGCGAGAAGCCGGGCAGGTCGAGGATGCCGGCGGCGTCGCGCACGGCGAGGCACTCCTCGCGGATGCGCGGCTCCCACGGTCCGTCGCGATCGAAGGTCTGCGTCGCCTCTTCGGAGGTGTCGTCGCCGGGCTTTGCGTACCAGGTCGCGCGCTCCCAGCCGTTATAGGCGTTGAACTGGGCGCCGAGCGCGGCGATGCGATCGTGGATGGGCGAAAGCTTCTGCGGGCGCCCGGCCGGCCAGGCATGGCGCGGGAAGTGGATCGCGTATTCGTGGCCGTAGATTTCAATGCCCTTAGCGACGCAGTAATCCTTGTCCGCGGCGAAGGCGGTGAAGCGGCGCGGGTCGCACGACCACATGTCCCATTCGGTGCGGCCCTCGATGACCCATTCGGCCAGTACCTTGCCGGCGCCACCCGCCTGGGCGATGCCGAAGGTGAAGACGCAGGCCTCAAAGGCATTCGGCACGCCGGGCATCGGTCCGATCAGCGGGTTGCCGTCGGGCGCATAGGGGATGGGACCGTTGATAACCTTCGACAGCCCGGCCGTGCCGAGGACCGGCACGCGCGCGATGGCGTCGTTGAGGTACCATTCGAGACGTTCCAGATCGTCCGGATAGAGCTGGAAGGAGAAGTCCTCCGGCATCGGGTCGTCGGGGGTAGCCCAGTGCGCGCGGCAGTTGCGCTCGTAGGGGCCGAGATTCATGCCGTTCTTTTCCTGGCGCAGATAGTAGGAGCTATCGACGTCGCGAAGCAGCGGCAACTTGTGGCCGACTTCCTTGCTCCAGGCGGCGAGTTCGGGGATCTCCTCGAACAGGATGTACTGGTGGCTCATCACCATCATCGGCACTTCGCGGCCGAACATGCGGCCTACTTCCTGTGCGCGGTAGCCGGCGGCGTTGACGACATATTCGCAGCGGATCTCGCCCTGGGCTGTGGTAAGCACCCACTCCCCATTCTCCCGGCGCGCCGAGTTGACCGGGCAGAAGCGGACAATGGTCGCGCCAAGGTCGCGCGCGCCCTTGGCCAGCGCCTGTGTCAACTGGGCCGGATCGATGTCGCCGTCATTGGGGTCATAAAGCGCGCCGGCGAGATCGTGCGTCTCGAGGAACGGGTAGCGCGTCTTGACCTCGTTCGGGCCGACGACGTCGATCGCCATGCCCTGGTAGCGGCCCATCCCCTTGGCGCGCTCGAACTCGCGCATCCGCTCCTTGTCGTGGGCAAGCCGCAGCGAGCCGGTGACGTGATAGTTCATCGGGTAGTCGACCTCTTCGGCGAGCCCCCGATAGAGCGTCGCCGAATAGCGCTGCATGTTCATCAGCGACCAGGAGGAGGAGAATGTCGGGACGTTGCCCGCCGCGTGCCAGGTGGACCCCGACGTCAGCTCGTTCTTCTCGAGCAGCACGCAGTCGGTCCATCCCGCCTTGGCGAGATGGTAGAGCGCCGAGACGCCGACGGCACCGCCGCCGATGATGACGACGCGAGCGTGGGAAGGAAGATCAGGCATGTGCAGACGCCCTTATGAGAATGAATATGTCTGAACACCCCTCATCCGGCCGCTTCGCGGCCACCTTCTCCCACAAGGGGAGAAGGGGGAAGCCTGCGCCAACGCACCCGCTGATCGCCTGCCTCGGCGACTGGCAATAGCGGTGGTGCAGCGACCTACCTTCTCCCCTTGTGGGAGAAGGTGCCGAGCGCAGCGAGGCGGATGAGGGGTAGTGGAACTGCATCGCTATCGCTTCAATAGACCGGCGGCGAGACGACCCAGATGACGACCGCGGGCGTCTCGCCCGGGTTGCGCCAGCGATAGGTCTTGTTGCTGAAGCGGAAACTGTCGCCCGGTTCGAGGCTGTGCCAGACGCCGCCGATTTCCAGGTCCAGTCGTCCGGACACGACGTATCCCGCATCCTCGGTCTCGCGCTGCGCCTCGACCGCCATTTCGGCGCCGGCCGCGAATTCGGAGCGGATCAGTTCAAAACTGCCGCCAAGGTCGGGCGAAAGGAGCTCTTCGGTGAGGCCGGTCTCGCTCGATCCGAGAGCCCGGCGGCGGTCGGCCCGCACGATGACGCCGCGCTCCGATTCGTTCGCCGCCTCGTGGCCGAAGAACATGCTGAGCGGCACGCCGAACATGTCCGCAATGCTGCGAAGATCCTCGATCGAGGGCAGCGACAGCCCCCGCTCCACCTGGCTGACCCAGCCGATCGACCGCCCGAGGCGCACCGCCATTTCCGCCAGCGTAACCCCGCGAAGCCGGCGCAACGCGCGGATGTCGCTCGCAAGCAGGGTCGCCGGCGCGTTATGGTCGGTAAGCTCTGGCTTCTTGGCGGCGGACCGCATCGAAAGTTCCTCCTGACTGCGATCCTCACCAATCCCATGAAATTTTCAAGGAGAATTTCATGGTCCAGAGACAAGGAATTTCTTGCGCTAGTCACAGTGGAAGTGCATGGCTGGGCTAGGGAGGAGTGCGCCGAGGGGCGCAGCGAATCTAGGCCGTGGGGATGGCGTATGCTGGCACCGGACAACAAATATTCTTCTCCCGACGACGTGGCGATCGTGGATGAAGCCATTGCTTCGAGGCGCTCCGTTCGCGCCTTCCTGCCCGCGCCGGTCGAGGAGAGCATGATCCGCGAGATCCTCGAGGTCGCCGCGCGTGCTCCTTCGGGCACCAACATGCAGCCCTGGCGCGTCTATGTGACCACGGGCGAGACGAAGCAGCGCATCGCCGACGCGATCCTGAACTCGGGGGTCCGGGCGGAGAAGGCGGTGTGGGACGAGTACCGCTACTATCCCGACCAGTTCTTCGAGCCGTATCTGTCGCGCCGCCGCAAGGTTGGATTCGACCTCTATGGCCATCTTGGCATCCAGCGGCGCGAGGTCGACCGCATGCGCGAGCAGCACGACCGCAATTTCGTGTTCTTCGACGCCCCCGTGGGCATGATCTTCACGATCGATCGCCGCCTCAACAAGGGCTCGTGGATCGATTACGGCATGTTCCTGGAGAACATCATGATCGCCGCCCGGGGCAGGGGCCTTCACACCTGCCCGCAGGCTGCGTTCGCGCCCTATCACAACCAGATCCGCCCGATCCTCGGCATCACGCCGGAGGAGGTGGTGGTCTGCGGCATCGCGCTCGGCTACGAGGACACTTCGAAGCCGGAGAACGATCTGCGCACCGAGCGCGCGCCGCTCGACGAATGGGCTACGTTCCTGGACTGAGGCCGTTCAGACGGGCTGGGACCTGAATTGGCCGTGCGGGCGGTCGCCGAGGGCGGCGGTGCCGCGTGCCTCAGATCCGTTCCCAGGGATGACGCACCTCGGCTTCCTCCTCTTCTTCGGGGCGGGCGGGCCGGCCGCGGTGGCCCTTGCCAAAGGTGTAGCCGGTTTCCACCGCCTTCCGCCCGAACTTGTCGCGCAGCACGTCGACGGCACCCTCGGCCAGGGCGCGCTTGCGTGCCCTTTCGTCGATAAGGTCAGGGGGATCGGCGCGGTCGTCGTCGCTGAGGTCCGAGACGCCGATGCCGAGCAGACGGTATTTCGTGCCGTCCGTCTCCTTCTCCAGGAGTTGCAGGCCGGTATGGAAAATGCGGTCGGCAAGCCGGGTGGGGTCGCTCAGCTGGCGGTTTCGCGTCCTGAGTTTGAAGTCCCGCGTCTTTAGCTTCAGCACCACCGTCTGCCCGGCCATGTTCGCCTTCTTCAGTCGCGCCGACACTTTTTCCGACAGCGCCCGCAGGACCGGGGCGAGATCAACCAGCGAGGCGAGGTCGGTATCAAAGGTGGTTTCGGCCGACACGCTCTTGGCCTCGTGCTCGGGGTGAACGCGCCTGTCGTCCTTGCCGCGAGCAAGATGATAGAGACGGCTTCCCATGCTGCCGTAGCGTCGCAAGAGTTCGCCCTGCTCCATAGCCTGAAGCTGGCCGATGGTGCGAAGGCCATCCCGCTCCAGGACCGAGGCGAAGGCCTTGCCGACGCCCCAGATCATCGTCACCGGCTGCTCGGCCAGGAACGAAACCGCTTCCGCTTCCCCGATCACGGCGAAGCCGCGCGGCTTCCTTAGGTCGGATGCGATCTTCGCCAGAAACTTGCAGTAGGAGAGCCCCGCCGAGATGGTGATGCCGATCTCCTTCTCGACGCGCCTGGCGAAATCCGCCAGCACCAGGGCGGGCGGCCTGCCGTGCAGCCTCTCGGTGCCCGACAGGTCCAAAAATGCCTCGTCGATGGAAAGCGGCTCAACCAGGGGTGTCAGCGCCTGCATCATGGCGCGCACTTCGCGCCCGACCCGGACGTATTTTTCCATGTCCGGCTTGATGACGATCGCCTCGGGGCAGGCCTCCAGCGCCTTGAACATCGGCATCGCCGAGCGGACGCCCTGGATACGAGCGATGTAGCAGGCGGTGGAGACCACCCCGCGCTTGCCGCCCCCGATGATGACGGGCTTGTTGCGAAGCTCCGGATTGTCGCGCTTCTCGACCGCGGCATAGAACGCGTCGCAATCGATATGCGCGATATGCAGGCGGTAGAGTTCCGGGTGCCGTGCCAGGCGCGGGCTGCCGCACTGCGCGCAGCGAGGGGGTCGCCCGGGCATCAGGGCGAGGCAGTCGCGGCAGAAGCCGTGATCCGGATCGTTGACAGGCGACGCCATCGGTGCGAACGTAACGGGAACAGACGCGCATGATAGGCTAGGCACACGCCGCCCACAAGGCGCGGCGCCGAGGAACCATGTCCGATTCGATAAAGCCCCTTACGCCAGACCTCTGGCCTGCCTTCGAGGACCTCTTCGGGAAACAGGGTGCCTGCTACGGCTGCTGGTGCACGCATTTCAGGCTGCCGCCGGCGGTGCGGCGGGAGAACGACCGTCAGCGCAACAAGGAATTCATTCGTGCGCGGATCGATGCCGGCCCGCCGCCGGGCCTGCTTGCGTTCGAGGACGGCAGGGCCACCGGCTGGATGCAGATCGGCCCGCGGGGCGACATTCCGGAGTTCAACAAACCCGGACGCGTGTCCACGCCGCTCGAGCCGGACGATGCTACCGATTCGGCGATCTGGGCGATCTCCTGTTTTTTCATCAGGAGCCAGGCGCGGGGCAGGGGGCTTACCCATCGGCTCGTTCAGGCTGGGATCGAGTTCGCGAGGCAAGGCGGGGCGCGCCTGCTTGAAGCATGCCCAATGGATCAATCCAAGGATTCTCGTTCGGTAGGGCTGTTCGTCGGGTCGACTCGCGTGTTCGAGAAGGCGGGATTCGAACGTGTCGCCGAGCGAAAAGCGGGGCGGCCGCTGGTCCGTCTGCTCCTTGCCTGAGTCTCATTGAGGTCAGTTGGGGGGCGAGCGACAGTTTGTCGCCGACTGAAAGCTTCCGGCTGGTTGGGTTCGAACGGGGATGGAAATTCTTCGAACGGTGGCAGTTCTGTTTGGGCTTTCGCGCGGTTTTCGTCGCGGCCGGCGGTTTTCACTTGACGTTTAACCGGGTGATGCGGAAATGGAACACATACGCTTCCCTTGTTGAGATGCGCCCGGTTCACTTGACCGGATCGTACCGGGTCTCCTATTGAGCAGGCCTGAACGCCGGGGCAGCGAGGCCTCGTGGCGGAGTGGTTACGCAGAGGACTGCAAATCCTTGCACCCCGGTTCGATTCCGGGCGAGGCCTCCAACGCTCCACCGGTTCGTCGAACCGGTCCCCGACGTTCAAACGGCATCGCGCCCTGCGGGGCTGGGAACGCACCGAATGGACACGGAAGCAGATTACGCGCAGCGCAGGACACGGATGGTCGATAGCCAACTGCGCACGACCGATGTGATCAATGCGCGCTTGCTCGATACGATGCTGTCCGTGCCGCGCGAGGAGTTCGTTCCGCCCTCGAAGCGCGGTCTCGCCTATATCGACGAGGATATCGAGATCGCTCCGACAGAGGGCGCCAATCCGGCGCGCTACCTTATGGAGCCGTCCCCGTTTGCTCGTCTCGTTCAGCTTGCTGAGATCGGCCAATCGGACTTCGTTCTCGATATCGGCTGCGGCACTGGATACTCGTCGGCAGTGATGTCGCGACTGGCGAGCTCCGTGGTGGCGCTCGAATCGGATTCGATGCTTGCCGACCTCGCCTCCGAAAATCTCTCGAGGCTTGGCTTTGACAATGTCGCTGTTGTGCGTGGGCCGCTTGCGGCGGGTTACGCCGAGGAGGCGCCGTTCGATGTGATCTTTCTCGGCGGATGCGTGGACTTCGTGCCGGACGCGATTTTCGCCCAACTCAGGGAGGGCGGCCGCCTGGTGGTCGTCGAGGGCCGTGGCCTGACGGGTAAGGCAAAGCTCTATACGAAGTGGAACGGTGTCGTGACCGGCCGCGATAATTTCAACGCGGCAATTAAGCCATTGCCGGGGTTCGAGCGCGCCTATACATTCGAGTTCTGAGGGAATCGGGGACAGAGGGCCACAGATTCCAGTTATGTTTACGATCTTTTCCGTTTTTTAGCGGAGAAGGATGGGTACGGGGCTGCGATTCTACGCGCCGCGAGGTGACGCCTTCGTGGTGTCGTCCGTGGTTACGATAGAGGGGAATACTGTGGAGTTGCTTCGTAAATCGGCCTTTGCTGCCATTGTGTTCTCCACCACTGCGTTGGTGTCCAACGTTGCTTTTGCCGAAACCATCTTCGGTGCGCTTTCGAAAGCCTATCAGTTCAATTCGAGCGTGAATTCCGCCCGGGCCGCCGCGCGCGTCACCGACGAGAACGTCCCCATTGCCAAGTCGGCTCTGCGGCCCACCATCGCGGGGGTCGGTAACATCGATTATACGACGCGATCGGGCGGCACTAGGACGAGCATCGCGACTGGTTCGTTCGGCATTGCACTCCAGCAGACGCTGTTCGACGGTTTCCAGACCAGAAACAATGTCGCGGCGGCGGACGCGCAGGTGAAAGCTTCCTTCGAGAACGTGCGCAACACCGAGCAGAACACCCTGTTCGATGCGGCGGGCGCCTATATGGATGTCATTCGCGACCGCCGTGTTGCCGTCCTGACGGAGCAGAACCTCGAATTCCTGAACGAGCAGGCGAGGGCTGCACGATCGCGTTTGGAAGTCGGCGAGGGCACCCGCACAGACGTCGCTCAGGCGGATGCCAGTCGCGCCTCGGCGGTGGCCCAACTGAGCGCAGCACGCGCGCAGGTGGCGACTAGCTCTGCCGTCTATCGCCAGGTCATCGGAGAGGACCCGGGGACGCTCAGGGCCGCCTCTCCGCTTTCTAAACTTGTGCCGAAGTCGCTTGGGGCGGCGCAGGCAATCGCCGAGGCTCAGCATCCGGCGATCCTCGCCTCGCTCCACTTGGTCAATGCTGCGGATTTCCAGGTTAAGTCGGCCGAAGGCGCGCTGCTGCCTCAACTGACCGGCTCCGCGAGGGTGGAAAGGTCCTTTACGGAAACGTGGCCTGCCAGTCCCGGAGCGGAAGGAACCTCTACATCTGCCAGTATCGGTGCCACGCTGAACATTCCGATCTATTCCGGCGGCCGCACCTCCGCGGTAATCAGGCAGTCGAAGGAGACGCTCGGTCAGACACGGATCGACGTGGACGTCCGCCGCGACCAGGTTCGGCAGGCAATCAGTTCTGCATGGTCCGCCTATGTCGCTGCGCGAGAGAACGTTTCGGCCAATCGGCAGGTCGTGGAGGCAGCGCAGCTTGCTCTGGCTGGCGTCATCGAGGAGCGCAATGTCGGCCAGCGCACGACGCTCGACGTGCTGAACGCCCAGGCGGACGTCATCACGGCGCAGATCAACCTCGCCAACAGCGAGCGCGACTACGTCGTCGGCAGCTACGCGATCCTCTCGGCGATGGGCGCCCTCAATGTCGGTCGCCTGGGTCTCAAGGTAGCCGAGTACAAGCCTCAGGAGCACTATAAGGCCGTGAAGGACAAGTGGTTCGGCCTGCGTACTCCCGACGGCCGCTGAGGCGTAGGGCGGCCCTACGCGGCTACCTGTCTTTCTTCCGTCTAGTCTGTTGAAAATCCTCAACGGGGTCGTTTGGGGATTCTCGCGCCTTAGGTGCTCCGCTACGCTGCTGCCATGATTCGTGGGTGGTCATTCGACCGCCCTCCTGGCAACCGGTCACAAAGGCGGCGGATGTGACAATGGCACAATTGGGCAGCGCGCAGCGCGAACCTTCCATGGAAGAGATCCTGGCGTCGATCCGCAGGATCATCGAGGACAGCGACGGCGGCCGGCGCCCCGGCGATGCCGCCGGTCCCGTACAGTCCGACATGGCTGCTGAAGCCCCTTCCTCGGAAGTTTCGGATCGCCGTGGCCCGGCTGAGGTGATCGAGGTGGAGACGTTTCGCGGCGGACTTCAGGATGAGGCAAGAGGTGGCGCGCCGCCAAAGCCGATCTCGCTGGCTGAAGTGCAGGCGCAGTTGGCTGCCGAGCGCGAATCACGAGAGGGAAGCGAGCCGGAGATGGCCGCGCCCGCACCTGCCGAGTCAGCCGATTCGTCTCTAACCTCGTTTACGGCGACGCCCGCAATTTCCGAATGGCGCTTGGGCGTCCCGGAGCCGGAGCCCGAGTTTACGTCGGAGGAACCCGATTTGCCGGAGGAACCCGTTTTCGATGTCGATGAGGTGGCGAGCGCCGTCCTGGAAGACGTGACCGCCTCCCAGAGCTCTGAGGTGCAGCCCGAGCAGGCTGCGCAAAGCGAAGCGGCGGTCCCGGCAGAACCCGTCAGGCTGTCGCTGATCTCCGACCGCACTGGCCGGCAGGTGGCCGCTTCATTCAACGAACTGGCGGAAGCGCTTGCTGCGCGCAGCCGCAGGAGCATGGAAGAGTTGGCCGAGGAGATGCTGCGGCCGATGCTGCAGGATTGGCTCGACAACAATCTGCCAACCTTGGTCGAGCGGCTGGTTCGCGAGGAAATCGAGCGAGTCGCCAGGGGCGCCTAATTTTTTTCGAGGAGCGCCCCCGCGCCGGTTCGGAACGTTGCCCTTCGCTCGGCCACCCTTTGATGGCCGGACGAAGTGCCGTCTCGTCACGCTGCGTCGGGTAATGGACGCACGATCCTGTGCAGCGATAGGCGCGGCTCGCGGTTGACTTGACCTGACCCTTCCGGTTTACAGCGGGCACTCTCGTGTTCCGGAAAATGCAGGCGCTCCCATGCTTGACAAGACCTACGACGCACAGTCCGTCGAGCCCAGGATCGCTGAACTCTGGGAGAGGGAGGGCGCGTTCAAGGCGGGGGCTGGAGCCGAGCCGGGCGCGGAGCCGTTCGCCATCGTCATCCCGCCGCCAAATGTCACCGGCTCGCTCCACATGGGGCACGCGCTCAACAACACCCTGCAGGACATCCTGACCCGCTTCGAGCGCATGCGCGGAAAGAATGTGCTGTGGCAGCCGGGAATGGATCATGCCGGCATCGCCACCCAGATGGTTGTGGAGCGCCAACTCGCCGCCACCGGAGTTTCGCGCCGCGATCTCGGCCGGGAGGAATTCATCAGCCGCGTCTGGGCTTGGAAGGAGCAGTCGGGCGGTTCGATCATGCATCAGCTCAAGCGGCTCGGCGCCTCTTGTGACTGGTCGCGCGAGCGCTTCACCATGGATGAGGGTCTGTCGGAGGCCGTTCTCGAGGTCTTCGTACGGCTCTACAAGGAAGGGCTGATCTACCGCGACAAGCGCCTCGTGAACTGGGATCCGAAGCTCCTGACGGCGATATCCGACCTAGAGGTCGAGCAGCGCGAGGTGGAAGGCAATCTTTGGCACTTCCGCTATCCGGTCGCCGGCGCGGTTTTCGACCCGGAAAACCCGGCCACTTACATCACCGTGGCGACCACGCGGCCGGAAACCATGCTGGGCGACACCGGCGTCGCCGTCCATCCCGAGGACGAGCGCTATCGGCATCTGGTCGGCAAGGAAGTCGTGCTGCCGATCGTCGGGAGGCTGATCCCCGTCGTGGCCGACGAGTACTCCGATCCGGAGAAGGGCACCGGCGCCGTCAAGATCACGCCGGCGCACGACTTCAACGACTTCGAGGTCGGCAAGCGCAATCGCCTTCCAGCCATCAACGTCATGACGGTCGAGGCAAGGATCAGCATCGCAAACAACGAGGATTTCCTCGCCGGTCTGCAGCCTTCGGAGGAGCAGAAGGCGCTATGGCAGCGGCTCGAGGGGCTCGACCGATTCGAAGCCCGCAGGCTGATCGTCGAGCTCATGGAGGAGGGCGGCTATCTGGCCAAGGTCGAGCCGCACCGCCACGCCGTTCCGCATGGCGACCGCGGCGGCGTGCCGATCGAACCGTTCCTGACCGATCAGTGGTACGTCAACGCGGCCGAGTTGGCAAAGCCGGCGATCGCCTCGGTGCGCGAGGGGCGCACGGCTTTCGTCCCGAAGAACTGGGAAAAGACCTATTTTGACTGGATGGAGAACATCCAGCCCTGGTGCATCTCCCGGCAGCTCTGGTGGGGTCACCAGATCCCCGCCTGGTATGGTCCCGACGGGCAAGTCTTCGTGGAAAAGACCGAGGAAGCCGCACTCGAGGCGGCGATCCAGCACTACATCGCCCTTGAGGGACCCTGGAAGGCCTGGGTCGAGGACAAGCTGGAGAATTTCCAACCGGGCGACATCCTCACGCGCGACGAAGACGTGCTCGATACCTGGTTCTCGTCCGCGCTGTGGCCGTTCTCGACCCTTGGCTGGCCGAACCGCACGCCGGAACTCGACGCCTATTACCCGACGAGCGTGCTGGTCACCGGCTTCGACATCATTTTCTTTTGGGTCGCCAGGATGATGATGATGGGTCTTCACTTCATGGATGAAGAGCCCTTCCACACCGTCTACGTGCATGCGCTGGTTCGCGACAAGACCGGCGCCAAGATGTCGAAGTCCAAGGGCAACGTCATCGATCCGCTCGACCTGATCAGCGAGTACGGGGCGGATTCGCTGCGCTTTACCCTGACGATCATGGCTGCGCAGGGCAGGGACGTGAAGCTCGATCCGGCGCGCGTCGCGGGCTACCGCAACTTCGGCACCAAGCTGTGGAACGCGACACGCTTCGCGCAGATGAACGGCGTTGCCCGCAACGACGAGTTCTGGCTGCAGGACGCCAAGCTCACCGTCAACCGCTGGATACTCACCGAACTGACCCGCGCCGCGCGCGCCGTTACAGAGGCGATCGAGTCTTACCGCTTCAATGAGGCCGCGGGCGCGGCCTACCGGTTCGTCTGGAACCTGTTCTGCGACTGGTATCTCGAACTGCTCAAGCCGATTTTCGCCGGCGATGACCAGGCAGCCAAGGCGGAAAGCCAGGCGGTTGCCGCCTTCGTTCTGGACGAGATCTATAAGCTTCTGCATCCGATGATGCCATTCATGACCGAGGAGCTTTGGGCTCGCACGGCCGGCGAGGGCGCGGAAAGACCGACCCTTCTCTGCCATGCGCGCTGGCCGGAACCGGAGTTCGAGGACGCGGCGGCTGCGGACGAGATCAACTGGCTGGTCGAACTGGTCTCCGGCATCCGCTCGGTGCGTTCGGAGATGAACGTGCCGGCCGGTGCCGTGGCGCCGCTGGTCGTGATCGGTGAGGGCGAGACGACTCGTGAGCGTCTGACGCGCCACGATGCTGCGATAAAGCGGCTTGCCCGGGTCGAGTCGGTCACCTATGCGGCCGTGCCGCCGCGCGCATCCGCCCAGATCGTTCTCGGCGAAGCCACCGTCTGCCTGCCGCTTGGAGGCCTAATCGACCTCAAGGTCGAGGAGGTGCGACTGCAGAAGGAACTCGGCAAGGTCACGGAAGAGATAGCCCGGATCCACAAGAAGCTCTCCAATGAGCGCTTCGTGGCCAATGCCGCCCCGGAGGTCGTCGAGGCCGAGCGGGAGAAGATGGCCGAGTACCAGGCTCTCCAGGAGAAACTGGTGACCGCGCTGTCACGCGTGCGCGACATCCGGCCCTGACCCGCTCGCGAACGATCCTCGGGCTGCGCAAAACGGGCGAAGTGTGACGCAGCGTTATCCACAGAAGCTGCGCCGCAATGTTGCCGCAATGTAACAAAGGACTGAAAATCGGTCGGTTTTCAGCTTCGTTGTTGCCGTCACGCATACTTTTTCTGCGATTTTTAGGCGGAGTTCGGGAAAAGTCCTCCCCGGCTCAAGACGTTCGCGATTTGAGGGCCGCGAACGCCGATTAAATGAGCTGTGTGAAGCAGTGTTGGTATCTGCAAGGGCAAGAATATGCAGTGCCGTGGAGGACGCTTAATGAAGAGAACTCGTTTTACGCTGCTGGCCTCTGCCGGCTGCGTTTGCCTTTTTTCAGCAGGAACGGCGCTGGCCGGCGGTCTCGAGCGCGGCGGCTACAATATCGATCTGCTTTTCGACCCGTCGCGGTTCGCCGCGGAGGCGGGCGCCACCTATGTGATGCCCCAGCGGGATTTGAAGAATGTAAGGGACACGGATACGACGACGGGCTTTCCTCCCGTCACTCCGGGGTTTCCGGACCCACTACCTCCAGGCGCACGTGGTCTGGGTGGGGGCAATCTGAACGGTCGTCCCACCTCGGTACGGGACACGGAGAACTACTGGGTTCCTCGCATCGGAATCAAAGCGGGTCTTGGTGATCAAGTTGATTGCTTACTCGATTACTCGCAGCCTTGGGGGGCTCACACGAATCCAGGGCTGAATTGGGCCGGCGCGAACAACAATATCGAAACTAAGATCGATAGCGACAACTACGGCGCTACTTGCTCCTATAAAATGGACGCTGGAACTGGGCAATTCCGCGTCATCGGAGGCGTTTTCTATCAGAAGTTGGAGGGCTTCAAGGAGCGGTTGGCTCAGGACTTCTCGCCTTTCCCCGTGCCTCTTACTGGTATCGGACGGCTCGATCTTTCGGCTGACGGCGTGGGTTGGCGCGCTGGCGTGGCATATGAAATCGACGAGATCGCTTTCAGGGCGAGTCTCGTCTACAATTCTGAAGTAGATCTGGGTGACATAACAGGCACTCTAGATTTGAGCCAAGTAAATCCTGCTGTTGGCGTGCAGGACGTTCATGGCACTGCCTCCATGCCTCAGTCTGTGGAGCTAAAGGTACAGTCAGGCATCGCGCCGGATTGGCTGGCTTTCGGCTCGATCAAGTGGGTCGACTGGAGCGTGCTGCAGACCATCCCATTCTGCCTAACGGACGTCGATAATTGCACTTATGCCGGTCGAAGGACCTCCCTCGATCTCCTCTACCGCGATGGCTGGACGATTTCGGGCGGCGTCGGCCACAAGTTCTCGGAGACGCTAAGCGCTGCTGCGTCGGTTACCTGGGATCGCGGCACCTCGACGGGCCTGGGCACCCAGACCGACACCTGGACCTTCAGCGCCGGTGCTTCCTATACGCCTAACCAGAATGTCGAACTGCGGCTCGGCGGCGCGCTCGGCATCCTGACCAGCGGTTCTTCCGGCGTGGTGACCAAGGACGGGATCAACTACGGAACCGATGTCGCCTACGACTTCGACAACGACCTTGTGAGTGCCCTTTCCGCAAGCATGAAGGTCAAGTTCTAGTCGCGCCTCCGAGCGGTTCGAGACACAGTTGCTAAAGGCCGGGGCTTTGCCCCGGCCTTGTCATTTGGGATGGTCAGACGCCCTGTCCCCGGCGCGGAAAATCTCCTATGAGAACGCACCTGTAGCGCTATCGCGTGACGGCGAGCGGCGGTCTGCGCCAGCGGGGCATCGTTCTATGGAGGAGCCGAAATGACCGATCTTCACCGGAACCTGATCGACGGCGAATGGGTGGGCGGCGACCCGGTGCCCAACATCAATCCTTCCGATACCAATGAGGTCGTCGGCGAGTATGCGCGCGCCACGAAAGTAGATGCCGAAGCGGCGATCAGGGCGGCGCAGGCAGCCTTCCCGAAATGGTCGCGCTCCGGCCCGCTGGAGCGACATGCGATCCTGCGCAAGGCATCCGACGAGATGCTGGCCCGCAAGGATGAGCTCGGCCGCCTTCTGTCCCGCGAAGAAGGCAAGACGCTGGCCGAGGGCGTTGGCGAGACCATCAGGGCTGCGCAGATTTTCGACTTTTTCGCTGGCGAGGCGCTGCGCTTGACAGGGGAGACCGTGCCCTCCGTCCGGCCCGGGGTGGGGGTTGAGGTGACGCGCGAGCCGATCGGGGTGGTGGGCATCATCACGCCGTGGAACTTCCCGATTGCAATTCCGGCCTGGAAGATCGCGCCGGCGCTCTGCTACGGCAACGCGGTGGTATTCAAGCCCGCCGACCTGGTGCCCGGCTGCGCCTGGGCGATCGTCGACATCCTGCACCGTGCCGGGGTTCCCAAGGGCGTGCTGAACCTGGTGATGGGCAAGGGCTCCGTGGTGGGGCAGGCGATGCTCGACAGCCCGGACCTCTCCGCTATCACCTTCACCGGTTCGGTCGCCACCGGTAAGCGCGTTGCGGCCGCCAGCATCGAGCACAACCGAAAATTCCAGCTCGAGATGGGCGGCAAGAACCCGCTGGTGGTGCTGGACGATGCCGATCTCGGCGTCGCGGTTGACTGCGCGGTCAATGGCGCGTTCTTCTCCACCGGCCAGCGCTGCACCGCCTCGTCGCGCCTGATCGTCCAGCAAGGCATTCACGACCGGTTCGTGGATGCGGTCACCGAGAAGCTGCGCTCCCTCGCCGTCGACAACGCCGTGAAGCCGGGCACCCATATCGGTCCGGTGGTGGACCAGAGCCAGTTCGACCAGGACGAGAAATACATCGCCATCGGACGGGATGAGGGCGCCAACCTGGTGTTCGGCGGCGAGCGGCTGAACCGCGAGACGCCGGGCTTCTATCTGCAGCCGGCGCTCTTCACCGAGGCGTCCAATTCGATGCGCATCAGCCGTGAGGAGATTTTTGGGCCGGTCGCTTCGGTGATCCGCGTCAGGGACTATGACGAGGCGCTTGCGGTCGCGAACGATACGCCTTTCGGTCTGTCGTCCGGCATCTGCACCACGAGCCTGAAGCATGCGACGCATTTCAAGCGCAACGCCGAGGCCGGCATGGTGATGGTCAATCTCCCCACCGCGGGGGTCGACTTCCACGTGCCGTTCGGTGGCCGAAAAGGCTCCAGCCACGGCCCGCGCGAGCAGGGGCGCTATGCCGCCGAGTTCTACACGACGGTGAAGACCGCCTACACGCTCGCATAGCACCCTTGTCGCATATTCAGGCGACCTGCGGGGCTGGCTCGACGCAAGCCTCGCAAATCGCCGCCACGTGTCTGTGATCGGTGCCGCAGCAGCCGCCGAGGATGCGCATCGTCGGGAATTCGCGCCGCAGCCTGCCGTATCGCCGGCCGAGATCGACCGGATCGCCGGCATCCAGTTCCACGGACTCGTCCAACTCCTGATGGCTCTTGGTCGAGGCGTTGGCCTTCACCCCGCGCACGCGCTTGATCCAGGCTTCTCCTGCCTCCAGCGCCTGCATGAAGTGGGTCGGGTGGGCGCAGTTGATCATGTAGTAGGCCGGCGATCCGCCGGTGGCGTCGTCGACCGCATTGATAGCATCGCGCAGTTCCAGGCCTGTCACGAGCCTGCCGTCCGTTTCGACCGTGAAGGAGATCACGCAGGGCATGTCGTTCTTCGCGGCGGCACGCGCGATGCCGATGGCCTCGTTGTAGTTGGTCAGCGTATAGCCGGCGACAAGGTCGGCTGAGGTCCCGGCAAAAGTCTCGACCTGCATCGCGTGGTATGTCTCGGCCTCGGCTGCATCCATCAGGCCGGCCTTGTAGCCGTCGCCGCGCGGCCCGATGGCGCCGCCGATCACGCAAGGCGTGGTGGGCGTTTCCCATTCACGTCTCAACTCCAGCAAGAGATCGATGGACGCAGCGTTGATGCGCTTCAGGGCCGAGATGTCGTGTCCGATTTTCGCTCCCCAGTCCGGATTGGCGCGCCAGGTGGCGCTGTCGAGGACGAAGCCCACGCCGCGCGAACGCGCGATCTGAAGATATTTTTCGTAGTAGCGCTTCAGGAGCGCGCGGCCCTTCTCGGACTCGAGCAGGACGTAAGATGCGAAGTGCGGAAGCTCGATGCCCTCATGGAAGATCAGCGTGGTCTCCATTCCGCCGTCGCTAAGAAAAATTCCGCCATTCGTCTGCGGAAGGGACGTCCGGTACTTTGGCATTTGATGCTCTCCTCTGCTTGGCGCCCGGGCCTGGGAGCCATGGCGCTCTTGGAAGTCGCCCTGTTTTGCAGTATGGAGAGCCGCCGAACTAGAAGCCGCGTGGTCCGCTTACTGGCGCGCGCAAGTAAACCATAAGAAGTCAAGAGCTTAGGCTCTGAGTGTTGGCATTCCGATCGGCCGTTGCTGGGTTCGCGGGGGGCAAAAACTGCACCGCTGGTACAGCGATTGGAAGGAACGGACATGGGAAAGGGAGCCGAAACGCGCGAGCGGATCCTCGACATCGCGCAGGCATCCGTCCTGGCCAAAGGCTTCGGTGCCACCTCAATCGACGAGATCATCGCGGAGGCCGGCATCACCAAGAGCGGTTTCTTCTATCACTTCAAGGACAAGAACGAGCTTGCCCGCGAGATGCTGCGCCGCTTCATTGATGAGAACGACCGGGTCTTCGACGAGATCTTCAGCCGGGGCAGGGAGCTTTCCGACGACCCGCTGCAGGCGCTTCTGATTTCGCTGAAGCTGCTTGCCGAGGTCTTGAGGGATGCCCAGACGCAGCACCCCGGCTGCCTCGTCGCCTCGATCTGCTACCAGGAGCGGCTTTTCGACCGCGAGGTGGTGGATCTTGCGAAGCAGGGCACGATGAACTGGAACGCGCGCTTCCGAAGCCATTTCGCGGAGATCGCCGCCATCTACCCACCGCGGGGCGCGCGCGTCGAGGATCTTGCGGACACGCTCGCCTGCGTGATCGACGGCGGCATCATCTTGGCTAGGCTCATGAACGATCCGGGCCGGCTCGAACGGCAGGTGCTGAACTTCCGCAGTTTAGTCGGGCTGGTGTTTTCGCCGGATGCCGCGGCGTCGAAGCCGCTTAGGGTTGCGTCAGCGGCGTAGTGCGCGTCATCAGCCGTATGGTTCGGCCCGTTCGGGTGAAATCCTAACCGATAAGGCAAACTTCGGGAAAATGGTGGGCGATGTAGGGATTGAACCTACGACCCCACCCGTGTGAAGGGTGTGCTCTCCCGCTGAGCTAATCGCCCGCCGTGGACGAAACGTCCAAGCGCGCCGCGGATATAAGGGGCGGGGCCGGGGCAAGTCAACCCGTCTCGCAGCGGTGCGAAGCCGCCGCCCCGGTGACGGTGCGGGAGGTGCGCTGGCCGGCCGAGTCAGGCCTGCGCCGCCTCCAGCAAGTCCTCGCAAAGTGCGGTGGTCAGCGCGTCGAAATGCGAGATGATGCGCGAGGGTTCGAATTCGCGCACATGGCGGTCGGTGTAGCCGAAATCGACGGCGACGACCGGAATGCCGGCGGCCTTGGCGGTGTCGATGTCCGTCTGCGAATCGCCGACCATGATGGCGCGGCGGGGATCGCCGCCGGCCCTGGCGATGGTTTCCGTCAGATGGCGCGGGTCCGGCTTGCGGAAGGCGAAGGTGTCGGCGCCGCAGATCGCGGCAAATTTGGGCGAGAGCCCCACACCGGCGAGCAGTCGCTCGGAAAAGGCCTGCGTCTTGTTGGTACACACTGCAAGCAGGTAGCCGGCCTGCTCGAGGCGAGCGAGCGCGTTCGGAACGCCGGGATAGGGCAGGGATCCGCCGGGAATGTTGTTGCCGTAATGCTCGAGGAAAAGTGTGTAAAGGCGTTCGTGCTCGTCAGGATCGAGCATTCGCTTCTGGGCGGCGTAGGCCCGCTCGATCATCACCCGCCCGCCATGCCCGACGAACTGCCGGAAGCCTGCTCCGTCGGTGAGCGCGGCGCCCCCTGCGACGAGGCAGTGATTGAGGCTGTCGAGCAGGTCGGGCGCGGTGTCGACGAGTGTGCCGTCGAGGTCAAAAACTACGATGGGTCGGGTCAATGAAACGCTCACATGATTGGATGTTGACGGTGCCCGCGCCGGTAAGTCCGGCGCCCGCGAAAATTCCCCCAGGGGCGGACCCGATATAGGGGGTTTGAAGGATGCGGCAAAGATGTTAGAGCCCGACGCTTCCGGCATTGCAGCCAGAGAGAGCAGAATTAGAGGCCAATGGACGCACGGAGCCTAAAGATCGAAGCTGCGAGGGCCGCTCTTGCCCATGTCAAGGACGGCATGCGTCTTGGCATCGGGACCGGCTCCACGGCCGAGGAGTTCATCCGCCTGCTCGGCGAAAGGGTCGCATCCGGCTTGACGGTCATCGGGGTCCCGACGTCGGAAAGGACCGCCGAGTCCTGTCGCCGGTTCGGAATTCCGCTCACAACGCTGGACGAGACCCCGGAACTGGACCTCACAATCGACGGGGCCGACGAGTTTGATCCTGAGCTCAACCTGATCAAGGGCGGCGGCGGGGCGCTGCTACGCGAAAAGATCGTCGCGGCCGCTTCGAAGTCGATGATCGTCATCGCCGACGAGAGCAAGGCGGTGGACGCACTTGGCCGTTTTCCTTTGCCGATCGAGGTCAATCAGTTCGGTCTGGGTGCCACCGAGCTTGCAGTTCGCCGCGTCGCCGAAGCGCTCGGTCTCGAAGGGACCATCGCCTTGCGCCGCAGGGGGGACGCGCCATTCGTCACCGACGGTGGACACTTCATCCTAGACGCATCTTTTGGCCGCATTCCCGATCCAAGCGCGCTATCCGGCCGGCTTTTCTGCGTGCCGGGAGTCGTAGAACACGGGCTTTTTCTCAAGCTGGCGCGCATAGCGATTGTCGCAGGCGCGGACGGCGTCAAGACCATCCACGCCCGAGACTAGAACAGGAGATGCCAACGCCATGATCCGGCTGAAACCGATCCGTCATCTTGCCGCCGCCGCATCGGCGATCGTCCTCTTGTCGCTGCCGGCACAGGCGCAGGAGATCTCGGCCGAGCACCTGAAGGCTGCCCGCGCGGCAGTTTCGGCGATCAAGGCGACCGAGGCGTTCGACAACATCCTTCCGGAAGCCGCGGCGATCCTCAAGCAGAACCTGATTCAGAAGAATCCGGACATGCAGGAGGTCATCATCAAGACCGTGGACGACAAGACGATCGCGCTCGCGCCGCGGCGCGCCGACCTGGAGAAGGAGGCAGCGCTTGCCTATGCCAAAGTCTTCACGGCCGAAGAACTCAACGCAATCGCATCCTTCTACCAATCGCCGGCCGGCCAGAAGCTGATCACGGACGGCCCGCTGGTCGTTCGGGAACTCGGCAAGGCCGCGGACATCTGGCAGCGCGGCGTGGCGCGTGATCTCGCGGCGGAAGTGGGCAAGAGCCTCGACGAGTACTTCAAGGCCCACCAGCCGCAGGCGCCTGCAACCGCCGAGGGCGAGCCGGCCAAGGCGAACTGAGCAGGCGAAGAGAAGTTCAGCTTTGAATAGCCCGGCCTCGCGCCGGGCTTTTCGTTGCCGATCGCTCTAAATAGGTCTTTCAGGGATTCGCGACGCAGGAGATGGCCATGGCGCGCTACGACTATGATCTGTTCGTGATCGGAGGCGGCTCGGGGGGCGTGAGGGCCGCACGGGTCTCGGCCGGGCTCGGAAAGCGCGTCGCGATCGCCGAGGAGTATCGGTACGGAGGCACCTGCGTGATCCGTGGCTGCGTCCCGAAGAAGCTGTTTGTCTATGCCTCGCAGTTTTCGGAAGCATTCGAGGATGCGGCGGGATACGGCTGGACGGTCGGGGACACCTCGTTCGATTGGCATACGCTGATCGCCAACAAGGATCGCGAGATCGCCCGCCTCGAAAACATCTACCGGACGGGCGTCGAAAAAGCCGGCGGCATCACCTTCCGTAGCCGCGCCGAACTGGTTGATGCCCACACGGTGCGCATCCTCGCCGAGAACCGCCTTGTCACTGCCGAGACCATCCTGATCGCCACCGGCGGGCGCCCGGCCCCCCACAAGGCGTTACCCGGTCGCGAACTGACGATCACGTCCGATGACGCCTTTCACTTGAAGCAGTTGCCGAAGTCGATCGTCGTTGCGGGCGGCGGCTACATCGCGGTCGAGTTCGCCAACATCTTCCACGGTCTCGGCGTCGAGACGAAGCTGATCTACCGCGGCGCGGAAATCCTCTCGCGCTTCGACGTGGACCTTCGCCGCGGCCTGCATGAGGCGATGGAGCGCAAGGGCATCGAGATCATCTGCCACGACGTGTTCGAGAAGGTCGAGAAGAGCCAGGACGGGCGTCTTCGCGCGCACACCGCGAAGGGGCGCGAACTGGTCGCGGACCAAATGATGCTGGCGCTCGGCCGCACACCCAACACCGACAATCTCGGACTGGCAGCAGCCGGCGTGAAGACCGGTCCGGTGGGCGAGATCCTGGTCGACGCGTTCTCCCGCACTAGCGCGGAGAACATCTATGCGATCGGCGACGTGACCAATCGGCTGCAACTGACGCCGGTGGCGATCCACGAGGCGATGTGCTTCATCGAGACAGTGTTCAAGGACAATCCGACCGAGCCCGATCTCGACGACGTGGCGACGGCGGTGTTCTCGCAGCCGGAGATCGGCACCGTGGGACTGTCGGAAGAGGCTGCCGCGAAGAAATTCGGCGACCTCGACATCTACCGCGCTGCATTCCGCCCGATGCGCAACATACTTCCGGGCCGCGAGGAGCGGACGATCATGAAGCTGGTCGTGGAGGCATCCACGAACCGGGTCGTCGGCGCGCACATTCTGGGCATCGATGCGGGCGAGATGGCACAGCTTCTCGGTATCGCGATCAAGGGCAGGCTGACCAAGGACGTGTTCGACCGCACCATGGCAGTCCATCCGACCGCCGCGGAGGAACTGGTCACCATGTACCAGCCCACCTACCGCATCAGGGGCGGGGAGAGGGTCGCATAAGCTCGAGCGGTTTGGCTGCTAAGCTGATTTGGGCTGAAGGCAAGATGGCGATGGAAGCGCTTGTTTCCATCGCCATTTGCCCTCACGCTGCGATCAACTGCTTCCGGTCGGCGCGCTCCTGCTGGGGCGAGCGCGAATAGAGCTCGCGGTAGCATTTGGAGAAATGCGAGGCCGAGACGAAGCCGCAGGCGACGGCGACCTCGACCACCGGTAGCGAAGATTGCAGCAGCAGATGCCGGGCCCGGTCGAGCCTGATCTCCAGATAGTAACGCGCGGGCGAGCGGCCCATCTCCGAGCGGAAGAGGCGCTCGATCTGGCGGCGCGACAGCCCGACCTCGTCGGCGATCTCGATCAGCGACAGCGGCTCGGAGAGGTTCGCCTCCATCAACTCGATGATTGAAAGTACCTTCGAGTTCTGGACGCCCAGCCGGGCGCGCAGCGGCAGGCGCTGCCGGTCGGTCGGGCTGCGCACGCGATCGGTCAATACCTGCTCGCAGACGCGATTGACGAGGTTCTCGTCGAAATCGTCGCCGATGAGCTTCAGCATCATGTCGAGCGCAGCCGTGCCACCGGCGCAGGTGTAGATGTTCTGATCCACCTCGAAGAGGTCGGCGAAGACATTCGCCTTCGGGAAGGCCTCGGCGAAGCCCGGCAGGTTCTCCCAGTGGATGGCGCATCGCTTGCCGGAGAGCAGCCCGGCCGCCGCTAGCACATGCGCGCCGGTGCAGAGCCCGCCAATGGCCACGCCGCGGTTGTACTCCTCGCGAAGCCAAGCGAAGGCTGACTTGTTGGAATAGGTCTCGATATTGATGCCGCTGCAGACCACCACCATCGAAGGACGATCGGATCCCGCCAGCTTGCGGCGCTCCTCGTCGAGCGACGTGTTGACGGCGCACTCCACGCCGTTGGAGGCGCGCACCGGCTTGCCGTCAAAGCTCGCCAGCCGCCATTTGTAGGCATCATATCCGAGCATGCGGTTGGCCGACCGCAGAGGCTCCAACGCGGTGGCGAACGCGATCATCGTGAAGTCGGGAATAAGGTAGAAGACAAGCGATCTTTTGATCGGATGCTGGAACGCGTTCAAGGAATCCTCACTCGGACGGACACTGCGACATCGATGTCGCTATCAGCACAGCGTCATCAGGAAGTTTAGTTCCTGTCAACGGGATTGAAGGCAAATGAAAGGCGCGACAAACGCTCCCGCGAAACTCTGTCGCAGGCCCATCTTGGGTCCGGCTCGCCCGCACGCTATCGTGCGGTCCAAGCGGAGCGGTCACCGGGGATCGCTCGACCGAGCAGGAGGAGTTTTGGGATGGCGCAAGAGAGTGCATCGGATCAGAAAAAGCCGACCAAGCTGGTCATCCGCAACATCGGGCTGATGCTGTCGGGCGCCATCGAGAATCCTATTCTCGATGCGGACACGATCGTCGCCGAGAATGATCGCATTGTCGCCATTGGCCGGTTCAAGGACCTCGACACCGAGGACGCGACGACCACCGTCGACGCCAAGGGATCGGCGATCTCTCCGGGGCTGATCGACAGCCATGTCCACCCGGTGGCGGGCGACTGGACACCCCGGCAGAACCAACTCGGCTGGATCGATTCCAACCTGCATGGGGGTGTGACGACGATGATCTCGGCCGGCGAGGTGCACACGCCGGGCCGGCCGCGCGATATCGTCGGCCTGAAGGCCCATGCCATTACTGCGCAGCGCATGTTCGCTGCCTTCCGCCCATCGGGCGTCAAGGTCCATGCCGGCGCACCGGTGATCGAGCACGGCATGGTCGAGGAAGATTTTCGCGAGCTCGCGGCGGCCGGCGTAAAGCTGCTCGGGGAAGTCGGCTTGGGCTCGGTCAAGGACGCGGAGACCGCCCGGCAGATGGTGGCATGGGCCCGCAAATACGGCATCCAGAGCACGATCCATACGGGCGGGCCGTCGATCCCCGGCTCGGGGCTGATCGACAAGGACGTGGTGCTGGCCGCCGATACCGACGTCGTCGGCCATATCAACGGCGGACACACGGCGCTGCCGGATGACCAGATCCGCTGCATCTGCGAGAGCTGCCATCGCGGCCTCGAACTGGTCCACAACGGCAATGAGCGCGCGGCACTGTTCACGCTGCGGACGGCCAAGGATCTGAAGCAACTCGAACGCGTCATCCTCGGCACCGACGCACCGGCCGGCTCGGGCGTTCAGCCGCTGGGCATCATCCGGATGGTTGCGATGCTCTCCTCGCTCGGAGATGTTCCTGCGGAAACCGCTTTCTGCTTCGCGACGGGCAATACGGCGCGGATGCGAAACCTCGATTGCGGGCTGATCGAGGTTGGGCGCGCCGCGGACTTCGTGCTGCTCGACAAGGCGCAGCATTCGGCCGGCCGCGACCTCCTGGAGAGCGTCAGGTTGGGCGACATACCGGGGATCGGCATGACCATCATCGATGGCATCGTACGTACCCACCGCTCGCGCAACACCCCGCCCTCCAGCGTCATGCCGGAGCTGTTTGGCGACTAGCGAGTTGCACATGAGGCCGCATTACAAGTGCGGCCTCGATCATCGTGGCAAATTCCCCGGCCAGGACAGGAACCCGCTGCACACGTTGCACCCGCCGGAGTGCTGGCGGAGCAGCACCGCAAGATGGCCGAGCCGGGGTTTGCTTCCGACAAGTGAGTCTCGACCGGCTATCTCAGCCCGTCCTCGCCCTTGATCTCGTGCTTGGCGAGCCCGCCGACGCGCGGATGCGGACGGCCCGAATCGGTGACCGCGACGGCGACGACGATCTCGTTGGCTCGCGGTGCATCGTTGACCCTGACCTCCATGCCGTCGAAATGGCTGCGCACGAAGGCTGCGTCCTTGTGGCCGAGCGGAATGTCGAACGGCGCGCCGGGACCGGCCCGCTTCTTCGATGACGGAATGAGCGCTGCCCCTTTGCCGAGCACTTTCCGGAAGGGAGCGCCGAGTTTCGGGTGCAGGATGGCCGCGGCATGCTCCAACTCCCCCTCGGCGCCGACGCAGGCCGCCTTGCCATAGCTCTCAACCGAAGGTCCCGGGATGCCGAGGGCGGCCACGGCCCGCTCTGCAAGCAAGCCGCCAAGTTCCTCGCCGATCGCGACGAGAGGCTCGAGATCCTCGACATATCTGCCAGCGAACGGGTTCTCGATGATCGCAAGAGCCGCAGCGCGGCGGCAAGGCGGCACGGCTGGCCGTTCTCCCTCGACCAGAATCTCCTCGACGATGATGATGATCTTGCGAATGTTCGCGTTCATCTCAGCCCGTCCTCGTCTTCGATGTCGGATGCTGTTAGCCGGCGACGACCAGCGCGTGCGTCCGGGTTTCGCAGATTGTGACATAAGGCACGATCGCGCCGCCTTACGCCTTTCGCACTGACACTTGGCAGAATCCGGCTTCGTTGCGATGATCGATTCCGACCTGAGGAACAATCCGGCGGGCCCGAAACGGAGTCAAGCAGGAGAGAGGACAACCGGCGGAACAGCATGGCACCCGTCTACATTGTAGGGTGCGGGGCAGCGCTAGGAGCACCACCAGCGATGGCCGTCAGAGCGGGGTTTGGTGCGCCCGGACTTGAAAGATCTACGTGAAGCGGTTTCAGAAGCTCGCCGATCACTGGAATTCGCGAAGCCTGGCCATGCAGTTCCTGCTGGTCGGCGGGCTCATATCGCTCATCGCCATGGTCCTTGTCGGTACGGTGGTCACCAGTCTCATCGAGGCGGCGGTGACACGCAACTCGGCCGCCGCAACCGCCCTTTACGTCGACAGCGTCATTGCCCCGCTGTTGCCCGACATGCAGCAAAACGAGGTGCTCAGCGACACTGTCACCCGTGCGCTGGATGAGACCCTGGGGCAGGGGGCGCTCGGTCGCCGGCTCGCCTCGTTCAAGCTCTGGCGCGGCGACGGCACGATCCTCTACTCGAGCGACGGATCGTCGACCGGGAAACAGCTTCCTCTCGACAAGGACGTTGAGAACGCTTTTTCGGGAGACATCACCGCAGACTATGAACGGTCCGGCCTAGCCGAGAGCGGGGCGGAACGTGGCAAAAACTTGCCGCTCCTGAAGATTTACAATCCCATCCTACAGCCCTGGTCGGGCGAGGTGGTGGCAGTCGCCGAATTTCACGAGGTCGCGACGGATTTCGAGCGAAGCCTCTGGAATGCCCGCGTCCGCAGTTGGCTGGCGGTTGCCGGCGTAACCTTGGGCTTCTTCCTCATCCTGTCTGCAATTGTTTTTCGCGGAAGCCGAACCATCGACCGCCAGCGCCACGCTTTGCGGGGCCGCGTCGGCCAGCTTTCGGATCTGCTGGATCAGAATCGCGCTCTGCACGCCAGAGTACAGCGGGCTTCGGAGCGCGCGACGGCGCTCAACGAAAGTTATCTGCGCAGGATAGGCGCCGACCTGCACGACGGTCCCGCCCAACTGATCGCGCTCGCCGCGCTTCGGCTCGACAGCAAGTCCGTGCTCGACCCGGGAGTCGGCAGCAGCGCTCGGGAAGCGGAGATCATGGGCATCAAGGGCAGCCTCGACGAGGCTCTCCACGAAATCAGGAGCATCTGCAACGGATTGGTTCTGCCGCACATAGAAGCGGCAGAGATCCCTGATATCCTGAGACGTGCCGTAAGGGCCCACGAACAGAGGACGGCTACGAAGGTGGACCTTACCTTATCCGAAGCGCAGTATCGGCTGCCTGCCTCGGCGAAGATATGCATCTACCGGTTCGTCCAGGAAGCGCTGAACAACGCGTTCCGCCATGGTGGGGGCCGCAATCAGCGCGTTGTCCAGGCATGGGTGGACGGCTGCGTGGAGGTCGAAGTCGCCGATGGCGGACCCGGATTCGATCCCGCCTCCATCAAACCGGACAGTCTCGGCCTTGCTGGCTTGAGGGAACGGATCGAAAGTCTCGGCGGGCAGTTTACACTGGAATCCACGCCGAAGGGGACACGCGTGAAACTGTGCCTGAACAAGAACCAGATGGAGCACGCTTGATGCCGCCGATCAGAATCGCGGTAATCGATGACCATCCCCTGTTCCGGGAAGGCGTGACCCGCAGCCTGTCCGAGATCGGCGGTTTCGACATCGTGGCCGAAGGCAGCAGCATGGAGGACGCGATCCGCATCGCGCAGCTGCACGCGCCGGACGTGATGCTGATGGACATCTCAATGCCCGGTGGCGGCCTCGAAGCGATCGGCGCCATCCGCGATATTCGGCCGGAGCAGCGGATCGTCATGTTGACCGTCTCCGAATCTGGAGACGACATCACCAGGGCGCTGAACAGTGGCGCCAGAGGCTATGTCCTGAAAGGGGTCGGCTCGCAGGCGCTCGCGGAGATTCTACGCTCGGTCGCGGCGGGGGAGAGCTACGTGTCCCCAACCCTGTCAGCGAGGCTGCTGAAGGACCTGGCTTCGTTTTCGAACGGTGGAACGAAGGCCGATCCACTTTCGACGCTCACCGCCCGCGAGCAGGAGGTGCTCGAACTGGTGGCATCGGGGCTCAGCAACAAACGGGTTGCGCTCAAGCTCGACCTGCACGAGAAAACGGTCAAGCACCACATGTCGCGCATCCTCGCCAAGCTCAACGTCAGCAATCGGACTGAAGCGGCGATGACCCTCCGCGATGCGGCCGACCAGCGTCAGCAGCAGTTTACGCGGGTTTGATGGAGCGTAGGCGCAGCGCGCTCAGTTTAGGAAGCTGTGTAGCCTGAACCGGTCTTTGATCGTCGCCCGACGATCTATGATTACCCGGCCCTGGCGATCCCTCATGACATAGCGGCCGTTCCTGATGGCTTCCTGGATGCCGTCCTCGTGGCGCACATCCACGGATGGGGCGTTGGGGCTCTCAGGTGCATTGGCTGCAGGAGCGGGGCCGGTCGACTTGCCGTTGGTCTGTCCGTTTCCGTTACCTTTGCCTTTTCCCTTGCCACCATTTCCGCCGCCATTTCCTCGACCCTTCCCGGAGCCGTTACCGTTACCGTTCCCCCCTCCATTCCCTCCGCCGTTGCCATTACCATTGCCCGCCCCCTTACCTTGAGCGCGCGCGCTTTGAGCTCCCTGCGCGATGGTGAGGCTGCCCAGTTCGAGTTTCCAGGGAAACGCGCTCAGCACAGAGGCGGACGAGCAAGCGGCTAGCCGGATCACAAGCTGTCTGCGCGAAAGCATGTGAGATTCCCTGTCAGATACGTCTGCTTCATACGTTTCGGAGTTGCCCACTCCGGATGCAATGCCTCTTGGTAGCATTCGTTTAAGGCGGACTTGCGAACCACGCGTCCGTTCTGGTCCTAAAGTAGAAGCCCGCCGACCCGGGGACGAGTGCGGCGGGCTATCGGCGCAGGGCGGGACGATCTCCTGCGCTGATCAAGAAGACTCGCCTGCATAGGCGGTTTAGCTCACGAAAAGGCCCAGGCTGATGAAGCCGATGCAGACGCCGAACACCGGGGCCAAGAGCCACCTTGCCTGATAAACACTATTTTCCATTGTCGCCTCCTGAACTGAGTGGCCGGGCAACACGTCGGGAGCCGGCGGCGTTCCCCGAAAACGGGCATTTGGGACCACTGCGGACTTGAATTGGGACCAAAGTCCTATTCGCAGCCTCCTCATGTCGGACCCGCGCTCCGCCTGAAGCCCTTGCTGCGGAACACCCTCTCATCTTCGTGATTTGCCTATCAGGTTCGACGCTGACCGAACCGAACAAGTCAGCTTTCAAGTCGAACTCTGGGCAGCCCGCGTCTCGCAAAGAGTTCAGTGGCGCGGGGCGAGCCATTGCATTCTCGCAATACGAAGGAGTTTAGGATGTCAACTTTGAAAACAACCGCTTTGACAATCGCGCTACTGGCTGGATCGTCCCTGTTTGCTGTTGCGCAGACGAGCAGCACGGTAGGAACCGGTGGCAGCACCGCAGGCAGCGGCTCGACCAGTTCGACGATCGGCACGGGCGGCAGTTCGGCCGGTTCTTGCGCTCCGGGCTCTGCGGACTGCAGCGACTCTGGCTCGGCCTCGACGCTGGGAACCGGCGGCTCATCGGCGGGCGGCGGCACGGCCAGCAGCACCATCGGTACGGGCGGCTCTGCTGCCGGGTCTGACGGCTCTGGCTCAGCCTCGACGCTCGGCACCGGCGGTTCTTCGGCCGGCGGCGGCACGGCGAGCAGTTCGATCGGCACTGGCGGTTCGGCTGCCGGTGCGGACGGCTCGGGCTCGGCTACGACGCTTGGCACTGGCGGTTCCTCGGCTGGCGGCGGCACCGCGAGCAGTTCGATCGGGACTGGCGGCTCGGCCGCCGGGTCGGACGGCTCTAATTCGGCGTCGACCCTCGGCACCGGCGGTTCTTCTGCCGGGACCGACAACAGCACCACCAGCAGCACGGTGGGCACCGGCGGCAGCGCGGCCGGCGCGGCGCAGGACGACGTCAGCAACAAGAACTGCCCTCCGGGTCAGGCCAAGAAGAACAAGTGCTAACCGGCGAGCTATCGACTTCAACGGCAGTCCCGGCTTCGGCCGGGACTGCTCCAGCCAAAGGAGGCCAACATGTCGAAATTTAGCAAGGGCGTCCTGACCATCGGGCTCGGAACGCTGCTCTGCGGGCCTGCTATCGCCGAGGAACTGACCACAACCGACACAGGCGAGAAATGCACTGTCATTGAGGGCAACTCGGCGGGGAAGGGACTGTCGTCTTCGGTGACCGCAGGCGGCGGCAGTGTTTCGTCGTCCACCACGGTAAACGGCGTGACGACCTCGACCGGGACGTCCGGCAACGATGTCACTGCCAGCACGTCCGCTGGGTCGGTGACGACTGGAGCCGGATCGACCAGCAGTTCGACCTCGTCGACGAGCGGGCCCGAAGGTACGACCACGATCACCCGGGCATCCGACGGGACCTGCATCATAACGAAATCGAAGCCTTGAGGAGCAGGAGATGATTAAAACATTTTTGGCGGGTGTCGCGGCCGTAGCCATGTTCGGGGCCATGCATGCCCCCGTCTATGCTCAGGACTGTGAGAATTCGGCTACGATCGGGTCGGGCGGCAGCGCGGCGGCAGGGGGAACATCGGCCAGCACCCTCGGCACCGGCGCGGCATGCGATACGGGCGACGGCACTACCGCCTCGATCGGCTCCGGCGGCAGCGCCGCGACCACTGACGGCAAGGCGATGAGCCGCACCAAGACCAACGTCAATCCGAACCAACTGAAGTCCCAGTCCAAGGCTCAGGCCATGGACAAGGGTACGTTCAGCAAATCGATGACGAAGACCCGAATCAAGGACGGCGAGCTACAAAGTCGGACCAAGACGATGTCGCACGTCCCTGGCCAGAAGCCGGTGAAGGATAACATCCTGGTTGAAAGTGAACTGCCGGGGCAGTGAGATGGCAATCGGCTTATGCGGCCGGTCTGCCTTAGGATTGGATGCTTGGAAAATGGTCGGAGTGGCGGGATTCGAACCCACGACCCCTTGACCCCCAGTCAAGTGCGCTACCGGGCTGCGCTACACTCCGGACCGCGGGAAGCCTTATGTGATCGGGATTTGCAGCGCAAGGGCAAAACTGAGGCTGTGGACGAAAGCCGGGTGACGTGGGGCTGAACGAGGCAAAAAGTCCCACGCTGCGATCCTCACCGAGAGTCGCTGCTTGGCGCCCGCCGCGCGATTACGAAGGGGAGGCGATCGATCTTGCTATGGCCTCCAGATGCTCGGTTGCGGCGGCCGTGGCGGAGTCCTCGATTGCCCTGAACCGCCGGATCAACTCGGCGCCTGCGGGCGTCAGTTCGGCTCCCCCTCCAGATTTCCCCCCGCTCTTCGTGGAGAGGACGGGTGCGCCTAGGATCCGGTTGACTTCCTCGACCAGATCCCAGGCGCGCTTGTAGGACATCTTCATCTGACGGGCGCCGGCCGATATGGAGCCTGCCGAAGCTATGGCCTCCAGAAGCCCGATCTTGCCCGGCCCAATCCGGCCGGCGCCATGGTCGAGGTCGATTCTGATACTAAGTGACGGCATTACTAGTTGGAAATTTGAGGTGCGAGCACAGTGAAGCCCTCGGCTTCGAAAAATTTCCTGGCCTCCGGCGATTGCAGGCACTTCAGGAAGGCCGGAGCCTGATCGTTCTTCGATTCCGTAGTCTGCGCCACAGGATAGACGATCGGCGGATGCGAATCCTCGGGGAACGTTCCGATGATCTTCACTTTGGGATCGGCGGCAGCGTCGGTCTGGTAGACGATGCCGAGCGGCGCCTCTCCCGTCGACACCAGGGCTAGGGCGGCCCGGACGTTCTCTGCCTGCGCCACGGTATGCTCGACCGAGCCCCATACGCCCAGCTTCTCAAGGGCAGCCTTGCCGTATTTTCCGGCGGGCACCGCGTCCACATTGGCCATCGCAAGCCTCCCGCCGCCCAGAAGACCAGCGAGGTCGAAGCCGGATTCGATCTCGATGCCGGCGCTCGAAGCGGCCGGCGCGATCAGCACGATCCTGTTGCCGAGCGGCCTCGTCTCGGTTTCCTTTCTGATCAAGCCTTTGTCCGACAGATAAGCCATCCAGTCGAGATCCGCGGACATGAACACGTCCGCCGGCGCTCCCTGCTCGATCTGCTTCGCCAGTGTGGAACTGGCCGCATAGGAGATCGTGGCCTTTCCGCCGACTTCCGCTGCACAGGCGTCGTTGATCTTGTCCAGTGCGTTCTTGAGGCTGGCAGCCGCGAAAACGGTGATCGTGTCCTGGGCCTGGGCCGGAAAACCGGCGAGACAGAGCGCGGCGAGCCCCGCGAGGGCAGAGCGGGTGCTGATGGTTCGCGTGAGCGGCATCGTTGTGGATCTCCCCTGGATCTGACCGATTCGAGCCCAGCGGGGGTGGAGGAATCTGTCCCGCGGAACTGCGCGTTATATTCGAACAAATATAGCCGATTTGGCAAGCGCCCGTTCGGGGGCAATGTCAGTGGTCCGACGTGTCTCCCACAACGGGGTGCACAACTGAGATCAAATCGTTGCTGAAGGAAAACCGGGAGAGGGCACGTGGCCGAATCAAGTGCGCTAGCGTGCTGCGCTACAGGCGCCGGGCCGGCCGCTTGCCATTGGTAGGGGACGGTGGGGCCGGCGAACCGAGATCCGGGACGCTCGGTCAAAGTAGCGCAGGGTCGCGCGCTGGTGGCGGGCCTCCAGCGCGATCGCACCCCAGACCAGACCAAGCAGCAGGTAGAAGTGGCGCCAATGATCCGTGTCGATCACCGTGCCGAGCCCGATGTGGCCGATGAGCGTGACGTAGGCGCACAGAAGGTAGGGCTGCCACGGGCGGTCGCGGAAGAGGATGCGAAAGCCGGCGGCGAGCGTCCAGACGATCAGCGTCAGGTATGACGCGAATCCCAGCCAGCCATAGTCCATCAGGCTCTTCAGCCAGATGTTGTGCGTGTCCTCGGTGTAGAGGGTGCCGAACACCAGTGGGCCGATGCCGAATGGCTTCTCCATGGCCAACTGGAAGCCGATGACGTAGCGGGCGAAGCGGCCGAGGCGTGCGGCGTCGTATTCCTGCGCGAACTTGGCGCGGGTGGTGAACAGGTCGGAGACGGCCGGTATCTGCAGCAGGATCAGCAGTCCAAGGACCAGGAGCGCCACGACCGCGACGGTCATGACGAAGATGCGCAGCCGGAACAGGCCGTTGGCCGACTGCATGAAGAGACCTGCCACCAGCAGGACCGATGAAACCGCGAAAAGTCCCCAGGCGCCGCGGGAGAAGGAAAAGAAGATGCCTGCGACAACGACCAGAAGCGGGACAGCGTAGAGGGGCATGTGGGAGACCCGGCCGGTCATCAGCCTGTGCAGCAGGTAGATCCCGGGCAGGGTGAGGAACGGACCGAAGACGTTCGGGTCTTCGAAGGCCCCCGCGGCCCGCTCGAACTTTGTAAACATCTCGGCGCCCGGGAAGGCGTGGAAATAGCCGAGCACGCCCAAAAGGGCGGTCCCGACGGCCGCCACCACGTAGGAGACGAAGATCACGCGGAAGAGACTGGGCTGCGCCTCCGTCACCGCGGCGAAGAAGATGGCGGTGAAGCCAAGGAACAGCGATACGGCAATATAGAGCGGCGCCCCGGCAAGCTCAGCCATCTGGGTCATTGCGATCATGCCGCCGATGTTGAAGACGACGATCAGCACCAGCAGCGGCGTGGCGGCTCGCGAAATCCGCAAGCCGAAGAGGGCCCATACGCCGATGAGCCCGGCCATATAGAGCTCGTAAGGCGCGGGCTCACGGATCACGAAGCCAGAAAGGAGGATGCCCAGCCCGACCGCCGCCGTGGCGATCAGCGAGATTAGCCTGGCTTTGACCGCGCTGCGATCAAGCGTATAGGCGATCGCGCTCAATAGGCGTTTTCCGTGTTAAGCAGGCGGATCGGGGTGAGGAGCAGAATTTTCAGGTCGAGCCATAGCGACCAGTTCTCGATGTAGAACAGGTCGTACTCGGTCCGCATCCTGATCTTCTCGTCCGTATTCAACTCGCCGCGAAGGCCGTTGATCTGCGCCCAGCCGGTGACGCCGGGTTTTACGCGGTGGCGCGCGAAATAGCCGTCGACCACTTCGGTGTAGAGGAGGTTGTGCGACTGCGCCGCGACCGCATGGGGACGCGGTCCGACCAGCGACAGGCTGCCGAACAGCGCGTTGAAGAACTGCGGCAGTTCGTCGATCGAGGTTTTTCGGATGAAGCGGCCGACGCGGGTGACGCGCGGATCGTTCTTAGTCACCGTCTTCTTTGCGGTCGGATCCGACTGATCCGTATACATCGACCGGAACTTGTAGACCTCGATCACCTCGTTGTTGAAGCCGTGCCGCTTCTGCTTGAAGAGCACGGGCCCGCGGCTGTCGAGCTTGATGGCGATCGCGGTGGCCAGCATGATCGGCGAGAACAGGGCGATCCCGATCAGGCTGAAGATGATGTCGAAGGCCCGCTTGGCGACCGAGTCCCAGTCGTTGATCGGCTTGTCGAAGATGTCCAGCATCGGCACCGAGCCGATGAAGGAGTAGGAGCGCGGGCGGAACTGCAACTGGCTGCTGTGTGCCGACAGGCGGATATCCACCGGCAGCACCCAGAGCTTCTTGAGGAGCGAAAGCACTCTCTTCTCTGCCGTGATCGGCAGGGCAACGATCAGCATGTCTATGCGGGCGATCCGGGCGAACTCGATCAACTCGGAGATGTTGCCGAGCTTCGGATAGCCGGCGACCACGCGTGGCGAGCGCCTGTCGTCCCGGTCGTCGAAGATGCCGCAGATGCGGATGTCGTTGTAGGGCTGCAACTCGAGCGAGCGGATGAGGCTTTCCGCCGCCTTGCCGCCGCCGACGATGAGGGCCCGCCGCTCGATCCTGCCATTGCGGGTCCATTTGCGGATCATTCGGGCCATCATGAGCCGGCCCCCGACGAGAAGGACCAGGCCGGCGATGAACCACATGCCGAATACCGCCCGCGAAAAACCCTCGGACATCTTCAGCAGGAAGCCAGCCATCGCCAGTGCGGCGAATACCGCAGTCCACACCAGCGCCATACGGCGAAGATGCCGGGCGGGATGGATCAGCGCGCCGATCTGATAGGAATCCGCCACCTCGAAGCCGACGACAGCGAGAAGCGACGAACCCGCGATCGCCAGCGAATATTCCCAGTAGAGATGCGTGTCGATTCCCACATACACGAGGAACAGGGCCATACCGGAAAAGAAAATCAGGCCTGCCTCGACGATGCGCAGCACGCCGCCGAGCATCACCGGCGACATGGTGTCCCGGCAGTACTGGGCGGCGACCTGACGCGCGATCTTGCTGAGCTGGGCAGTTCCTTCCGCTGCGCGGCTGCCCGCGTCCGTGCTGGGTACGGCGCGCAGCGAAAAACGGTCGGCCGGATCGATGTGGTTCATGTCTGAAAGCCCGCAAACAGGCGAGCCTTAGCAGGGAGGGCCCAAGAATTTCCTTGAAAGATATTGAAAAGTTTAATGAACTCGGCTCAGGCCGCGACGCGGAGCATCTTGCGGTAGGCCTCTTCGATCCGAGCAGCCATGACAGCGGCCCCAAATCTCGCCCGCAGTTCCTGCCTGGAAGGCATCAATGAAGCGTATGCTTCCGGTTCGAGGAGGGCAGCCGCCATCTTGCCGCCGAGATCCTCCACGTCGGGCGTGACGAGGGCAGGGGACTGCCCACCGAAGATCTCCGGAATGCCGCCGACCGCCGTCGCGACCATAGGCTTTCCAGCGGCAAGCGCTTCAAGCACGATGTACGGCATCGCCTCTGCGCGGGATGGCACGACGATCGTGCGGCCGAGCGCGAAGGCCTCGCGGGCGGGCATCGGCGGACGGAAGCGCACCCGTTCCCCCAATCCGAGTGCCGCCGCCTGCTTGCGATAGTGCGGCAGGTCGTCGCCGGCTCCGACCATCTCGGCCGTGACCGCTCGCCCGGTCCTGCGTTCAACGCTTGCAAGCGCATTGATGAAGAGATCGGGGCCTTTGAGATCCCGCATCATGCCGATGTAGAGGAAATCGGCCGCCTCAGAATTGGCCGGAACGGGCACGAATTCCTGCTCGTGCAGGCCGTTGTAGACCAGCGCGTTCGGGATGGGCGGCTCGCCCACCTTCTTGCGATAGGCTCGCTGTTCATAGTCCGAGACGAAGAGCAGGTGGTCGGTGAAGCTCCCCATCTTGCGTTCGAGCAGGAAGAAGACCTTTCCGGTCGCGGTCCCCTCGTCGTAGTGGAGGCTACCCCCGTGGGGCGAATAGAGGCGGGCTACGCGAGACCTGAAAACCCGCAACAGTGAGCCGAACAGACGGGCATAGACGCCACCTTTGGCGCCGTGCCCATGGATTACGTTCGGCTGCAATTCCTTGATGATCCTGAATGTCCGCCATGCGGCGGCGATGTCGCCCGGCCCGATGTGGCGCTGCATCGGCGTACGATGGATGCCAAGCGCCAGCATGCCGCGCATCGCATCGAACAGGCGCTCCTCGAACTCGCCGCCGGTCGTCGAATCGCAGACGATGCCCACCTTGTGGCCCGCAGCGACCTGCGCCACGGTCAGGTCGCGGACATGCCGGAAGATCCCGCCCACCGGCGATCGGAAGCAGTGCACAATCCGAAGAGGATGGGCGGGGGAGAGCACGGCCCTCGCTCAGAACAGGCGTTCGCGGATGTAGATCGTGTCACCCGGCAGAAGCGGGTCGGAGGTGAGCACCCGTCCCGTCATGACCTTGCCGTTGATGTCGCGGGTGATGTCCACCGTATTCTGATGGGCGCGCGGCGTGAAGCCGCCGGCCATCGCCACTGCCTTCTGTACGGTCAGGCCCGGGACGTAGGAGTATTGGCCCGCCGCGCCGACCTCGCCCATCACAAAGACGGGCCGGTATTGATCCACTTCGACAGAGATGTCCGGGTCGCGGAGGAAACCTTGCCGCAACTTGGCCGCCAGGGCGCCTTCCAATTCTTGCACCGTGCTTCCGCGGGCCGGCACCGAGCCGATCAGCGGGAAGGCGATATAGCCGGAGGAATTCACTGCGTAGGTGTTGGTGAGGCTTTCCTGTTCGAAGACGGTGACGCGCACCCGGTCACCGGCGCCCAAGCGGTACGGCTCGTTCAGCGCCGCATGGAAGGCGGTCGGCGTGGGCCGGTAGGACGAGCATCCGCCGACGGCCAAGGCCAGCGCCAGAGTCGACAATATGATGGCCCGAGTCTTCATGCGACGGAACGTCCCTCAAGCGCGCCCACTTTGCCGGCAGGCGACGAGGCCGTTATCCATTGGTTAGGGTTAACGCCCCGTAAAAGCAGCTCGACCGAAGATCTCCTGCCCCGGCGAGAGACGCGCGACCAACGGGCGTCTTAGGACTGATCTTTTAACCGCTGGGTTACCATAGATGTTTACGATCGGTCCGACTTGGAGTCGGAGTTGGGCGTATGGCAGTCGTGAATTCGACCGCAGGCGATGTCGACGTGGATCTTGGGCGGCTGTTCGCCAGTCTCGGGCGAGACTGGAAAAGGATCCTTGTCGTCGCCGTCGTCCTCTCGCTTCTTGCCTTCGTCCTGGCCTCGCTTGCGACGCCTCACTACCAGGCAGAAACCCGTCTTCTCATCGAGACACGCGAATCCGTCTTCACCCGGCCGCAAGGAGAGGGTGCCAACAACCCCTCGATCCTCGACCCCGAGGGCGTCACCAGCCAGGTCGAAGTCATCACCTCTACGGATATCCTGAAAGAAGTCGCCAGGAAGTTCGACCTGGCCAGCCTGCCGGAATTCGATGCCGCGGTGAATCCCTCGGCGCTAAGCCATTTCCTGATCATGGCGGGCCTGAGCAGCGATCCGGCCGAGGTGCCGGCCGAAGAGAGGGTCTTGCGCGCCTTTCGCGAGAAGCTGACGGTCTACCGTGTCGAAAATTCGCGCGTGATCGCGATCGCATTCTCTTCCGAGAACGCGCGTCTTGCGGCGGAGATCCCCAATGCCATCGCCGAGGCATATCTGGCCTTCAACCAGCAGGCCAAGCTCCAGTCCAACTCGGCCGCGACCGAGTGGCTGGAGCCAGAAATTCAGGCGCTTACGGCGCGCGTGAAGGAGGCCGAAGCAAAAGTCGCGGAATTCCGCTCGCAATCCGATCTGCTGGTCGGCCAGAACAATTCGGCGCTCGCCACGCAGCAGCTTTCCGAACTCTCCAGCGAACTGTCGCGCGTGCGCGCCAACCGAGCCGCGGCGGAGGCCAATGCCGAGAGTGTCCGGCAGGCGCTCAAGAGCGGCGGGTCACTCGACGCGTTTCCCGACGTGATCGCCTCGGACCTCATCCAGCGCCTGCGCGAGCGCCAGGTGCAACTGCGCGCGGAAATCGCCGATCTCTCCACCTCTCTGCTCGACAACCACCCGCGCATCCGGGCGATGAAATCGCAGCTCGCCGATCTCGACCGGCAGGTCACGGCCGAGGCCCAGAAGATCCTGCAGGGGCTCGCGAACACAGCCAAGGCAGCGAAACTGCGCGAGGACCAAGTCGTCGCCGATCTCAACCGGCTAAAGGCCGAATCGTCGCGAGTCGGCGAAAAGGAAGTGGAACTGCGCGCGCTGGAGCGGGAAGCTGCTGCCCAGCGCGACCTGTTGGAATCCTACCTGGCACGCTACCGCGAGGCGGCCTCCCGCCGCGACGGCAATTATGTGCCGGCCGATGCCCGCATCTTCTCGCGGGCCGTGGTTCCGGCCGATCCATATTTCCCGAAGATCTTGCCCATTGTCGGTGCAACTTTCGTGGGCTCGCTGCTGGTGATGGCAATCGCAACGCTCCTGCGCGAGTTGTTCTCGGGTCGCGCGATGATGCCCGCGCGTCGTGTTGTGATGCCTGTGGAACAGGTCCGGATGCCTGACCCGGTGGTGGCGACCGATGTCTACGAAGATGAAGGGGAGATCGTGGGCCTGCAGGACAGCGGCGAGGTGTCGGCACATCAGGCCGCGGAAATGCTGATCGCCGGCGGCGCGACGCGGGCTCTATTCATCTCGCCCGAGGGTGATGAAGCCGCCGCAAGTGCGGTCATGGTCGCACGCTCTGTCGCCGATGCAGGCCTGCGTGTGCTTCTCGTCGACCTCACCGCCAAGGGGGCGGCGTCGAAGCCGATGCTGGACGGCGAGGCGCTGCCCGGCATAACCGACCTTCTGGCCGGCACGGCGAAATTCGTCGACGTGATCCATTCCGACCACTATTCGGAGTGCCACGTCATCCCTGTCGGCACCGCCGACCAGAGAACGGCCATGCGGTCGGTAGAAAGGCTGCCCATCGTCATCGACACTCTGAGCGCGGCCTACGGTGTAGTGATTGTCGAGTGCGGTCCGGCCCGGGCGGACAGCATCAGGCGCCTGGTTGCCGAAGGCACCGAGATCCTGGTGAGCGTCATCGAACCTGCCGAGGAAGTCCTTGCGGCGCGCCACGATCTAGCGTCCAGGGGCTACGAGGAACTCACTCTGGTTGCCCTGTCCGACTATGCACCTCCGCCTGAGCCGGAGCGAAGCGCGGCTTGAGCAAATCCCAGGCGGGCATCGGCTTAGTCGCTTTCCACGCTCGGCTTTCCCTCGCTCTGCCCGAGAGTGCGCCGTCTGATCGCCTTGGCAAACCGCCATATCATCGGGCTATTCTTCACCCCCAGCTTGAGGGTGGCAAGCATCCGCAGCCAAGCGGCGTAAAGCCTCCCTTTCATGCTCAGGGGGACGATCACATCGTAGTGGACCGTCTCGATGTCGCACCAGCCGCGCTTGTAGGGTTCGTCGCCCACGCTGAAATCGTAGAGGGGAAGACCCTGTTCGGCGGTCTCCCTGATGTTCTCGTAGAACAGGAACTCGCCGGGGCTGGCGTTTGAAGGTTCATCGTCGGCGATCGCGCCGAATTCGCAGATGAGGCGGTCGCTGGTTCGGCTCGAAGCGGTCATCGCGCGCAGACTGCCGCCGACCTCCAGTCCTTGCAGCGAGAACGGCTTTGGCGAGTGCGAAAGAGACTTTGTGAACAGCCGCCTGAAGAAGTTTTGCACTTCGGGCTCTGCGAACACATTGGGGATGCCGGCCTTGCGAAAACGCGCTGCCTTCATCTCGAAGAAGGCGTCCAGCAGCGCCTTCACCTCGCTCTCGGAACCCGCCTCGTAGCGTCGGAAGCCGCCGGCCGCTTCGAACTTGCGCTCATCGGAGCGGTGCTTCTTGCGTTTGCGCTTGCCGTTGGGGCGGGCCATGTACTGTTCGAACCCGCCCGACAGGTCGACGGCCAGCGAGATGTTCGGGCTCCGGGTGTGAGGGAGCGCCAGAAGCGGATTGGGACATCCGCCGTGTGCCGGGGCTAGTCGCTCCAGAGCGAGGATGTCGACGCCGGGCAGGGAGCGCGCAATCGCCGCCGGCAACGCGCGGAATGGCTTTTCGCCCGCGGCTGCCAACCAAGACGGGTCGACCGGCGCGAAATTGCCGTTGGCGTGTCGCCCGCCAAGAAGACGGGCCGTGTGACAGGGGCCGGTCTTCACGACCTCCAGCGCGATTGCGAAAACGGGATGTCTGTTTTCCGAAAACGTGGCGACGAAGGCTTGCGGCGCGGTGGCTTCCACCCAGCCCTCGATCCAGACTGGGTGTTGCGCAGGCGTATGGATGCCTCGGATGGCGATCGCCCTGTACTTGCCCAGCACATCGGCGTTCGCCGGGCTAATCGCAATCGCGTCCGCTGGATTGCCGGATCTGGAAGCGACGGCATTGGGCGCGAAGGAATCTGCCTTGGCCATGGCATCAACCATCCTTCAATCCTTCCAACCTATGCATGGTCCGATGATGGACGCTGTGCCTGTGCGGGAGCCGGGCGAGCCTAGGCCGAAAAGGTGAACGAATGCTCCACGGCCGGGAGGCCCTTCGCAAGCTGGTCCTCAATCTGGCCTCCGGCCTCGCCCCGCTGGCACGGCCGATCCTCGGCGGGATCGGCGCGATCCTTATGCTGCATAGGGTCACGGTCGACCCGGATCGGGCGCGAGGCTTCAACCGGCATCTCGCCATCACGCCGGAGTTCCTCGACCGGCTGATCGGTACACTGAAAGCCGACGGCTATGAGTTCGTCACGATCGACGAGGCGCTTGTCCGGCTTCGCCATGGTCGGGGAGGGCGGCGCTTCACCAGCATCACCGCCGATGACGGCTATCGCGATAACCTGATGGAGGCCCTGCCCGTTCTCGAAGCCCACGGCGTGCCGATCACAATCTACATCGCGCCAGGGTTGCTTGATGTCACGGCCTTCCCCTGGTGGGAACTGGTAGAGGAGATCGTCGCTCGCAGCAAGATCGTGCGGGTGCCCACGACGGACGGGGACGTCACCCTGAACGCGCAGGACGATCCGGTCGGGGCGAATGCCTGGCTGCACGATCACCTTCGCAAGGGACTGGCGGAGCATGATCGCCATGCGTTTCTCTCCGCCTTGGCCGAGGCGCATGGCGTCGGCGCTGCCGCGCTGAGCAGGGCCGCTTTCATGGACTGGGCGGAGATCGAGCGGATTTCAAGGCATCCGCTGGTGACGATCGGCGCGCACACGGTGCACCACTACAATCTGAAACGGCTGCAGGCGGATGAGGCGCTCCGGGAGATGGTGGAGGCAGCCGACATACTGGAGGCGCGGCTGGGGGCCCGTCCCAGGCACATGGCTTATCCCTACGGCTACAGAAGCGCGGTCGGCTGCCGCGAAGTGAAGCTCGCCGCCGAGGCAGGGTTCACGTCCGCCGTGACCACCCGGCATGGCCTGATCCAGCCGCAGCATGAAAGTCATCCCCACGCGCTGCCGCGCATTTCGATCAACGGCCGCTATCAGCAACTCGGCTACATCAGGACGATGCTGTCCGGCGTGATCACGCCGCTCGCCAATCCGGGCAGGCTCGTCGTCACCGTATAGGCTAGTCGGCCGGTTAGCCGCAGGTGCTCAGTCTCGCCGCGGTACCATCATCCATTTGATGATGGCCATGGCCGGCAAAATCCACAAAAGGCCGCTGAAGATGAAGAACGCCAGTTGGGCGAGCGCGCCCGCGTCGCCCAGTCTTGCCACGGCGACGGCGCTCGCAACCAGTGCATAAAGCACGACGAGCGCAATCAGCAGGACGGTCCCGATGAGTTTCTTCAGACGGATCGGCATCTTTGCTCCATCCCCGCTCCGTTAATTCGGAACGAGCGGCGGCGCAACCGATGGCGTCGAAAGCAAAACCGCGCGCGACTGCGTGTCGCGTGAGGCCGGCTTGCAACTCCACGCAGTCTGGTCCACCAATCCTGCGAATTCACGGAATTCTTCTCTCATGGCAGCCATTACTGACGTGCGATCGCCTCTGACCGAGCGGGATCGGCTCCTGCGCAATCGGGTTATGGTCCGGGGCTGGCTTTATTGCGTGCTCGTGGTGCTTTTCGCCCTGGTCCTGGTCGGCGGCGCGACCCGGCTGACCGACTCTGGACTGTCCATCACCGAGTGGAAGCCGATCCACGGCATCATCCCGCCCCTCAACGAGGCGGAATGGCAGGAGGAACTCGCGAAGTATCGGGAGATCCCGCAGTACCAGCAGATCAACAAGGGCATGAGCCTGGACGAGTTCAAGACGATCTTCTGGTGGGAATGGGCGCACAGACTGCTCGCGCGCGGCGTCGGCTTCGTCTTCGCGCTGCCGCTGATCTATTTCTGGGCGACCCGCCGGATCGAGCGCGGCCTCGGGCCGAAGCTCCTCGGCATCCTGGCCCTGGGTGGCCTGCAGGGTGCGATCGGCTGGTGGATGGTGGCCTCTGGCCTGTCAGAACGTGTCGACGTCAGCCAGTATCGCCTCGCCACCCACCTCACCATCGCCGCGCTGATCTTCATGGCGACAATGCTGGTCGCGCGCGGGCTGGCGCCGCACTCCGAAGGCCCAACCTCGCGCCCAGTACAGCGTTTTGCCGGCGTGATCGTGCTCTTCGTCCTCATTCAGATCTATCTCGGCGGGCTGGTCGCAGGCCTGGACGCCGGGTTGAGCTACAATACTTGGCCGCTGATGGACGGCAGCCTCGTCCCGGGCGGGCTATCTGTCCAGCAGCCGGCATGGGTGAATCTCTTCGAGAATCCCAAGACCGTGCAGTTCATACATAGGCTCGGAGCCTACATTCTGTTGGCTGCGGCGCTCTGGCATATGCTGGCGACCCTGTCCTCTGCGCCGGGCACCACGCACGCTCGCCGCACAATCGTGCTGTTCGGTCTGGTCGTTATCCAGGCGGCGATCGGCATCGTCACGCTCCTCATGCAGGTCCCGCTGGATGGTGCGCTGCTGCATCAGGGATTCGCGCTTGTCGTGCTCGGCTTCGCCGCCGCCCATTGGCGGGCGACCAAGGGCAGCTATCCGCTGGAGACGGATGTCGTCAAAGCCTGATCGCAGACAGGCGACCATCCGAAGCTTCGGCGGGAATCGGTACTCGGGGTTTCCAGCAGCGGAGGGCGACGCCTCAGGGGCGGTTACGTTGCGCCGAAGCTGGCACCCCAACAAAAAACCCCGGCGTCGCCGCCGGGGTTTTCGCAGTCCGTGCCTTAAGACGGATCACACCGAATAGTACATGTCGAACTCGACGGGGTGCGGGGTCATCTCGAAGCGCATGACCTCGGCCATCTTCAGTTCGATGTAGCTGTCGATCTGGTCGTCGTCGAAGACGCCGCCGGCCTTCAGGAAGCCGCGATCCTTGTCGAGGCTCTGCAGCGCTTCGCGCAACGAACCGCAGACGGTCGGGATCTTCTTCAACTCCTTCGGCGGCAGGTCGTAGAGATCCTTGTCCATGGCCTGGCCGGGATGGATCTTGTTCTTGATGCCGTCGAGGCCGGCCATCAGCAGGGCGGCGAAGCAGAGATAGGGGTTCGCGCCCGGATCGGGGAAGCGGATCTCGACGCGCTTCGACTTCGGCGAGGAGCCGAAGGGGATGCGGCAGGACGCGGAGCGGTTGCGGGCCGAATAGGCGAGCAGCACCGGAGCCTCGTAGCCCGGCACCAGCCTCTTGTAGGAGTTGGTGAGCGGGTTGGAGAAGGCGTTGATGGCCTTGGCGTGCTTGATGATGCCGCCGATGTAGTAAAGGCAGTTCTCGGAGAGTCCCGCATACTCGTTGCCGGCGAAGGTCGGCTTGCCTTCCCTCCAGATCGACATGTGCACGTGCATGCCCGAGCCGTTGTCGCCGAAGATCGGCTTCGGCATGAAGGTGGCCGTCTTGCCGTAGGCATTAGCGACCTGATGCACGACGTATTTGTGCATCTGCATCTTGTCGGCGTTGCGGAGCAGGGTGTCGAACTTCAGGCCGAGTTCATGCTGCGCGGCCGCGACCTCGTGGTGGTGCTTTTCGGTGCGCACACCCATCTCCGCCAGCACCGACAGCATCTCGGAGCGCATGTCCTGGCAGGAATCGATCGGCGGAACGGGGAAATAGCCGCCCTTGACGCGCGGGCGGTGGCCGAGGTTGCCGGTCTCGTAATCGGTGTCGTCGTTCGACGGCAGTTCGGTCGAGTCGAGCTTGAAGCCGGTGTTGTACGGGTCGACCTTGTACTTGACGTCGTCGAACACGAAGAACTCGGCCTCCGGGCCGACATAGACGGTGTCGCCGATGCCCTCGGAGCGCAGATAGGCTTCAGCCTTCCTGGCGATGCCGCGCGGGTCGCGGTTGTAGGCCTCGCCGGTGACCGGATCGAGGATGTCGCAGAGAATCACCATGGTGGACTGCGCGAAGAACGGATCCATGTGGACCGTCTCCGGGTCGGGCATCAGCACCATGTCGGACTCGTTGATGGCCTTCCAGCCGATGATCGAGGAGCCGTCGAACATGACGCCGTCGGCGAACATGTCCTCGTCTACCTCGGCGACATCCATCGTCACGTGCTGAAGCTTGCCCTTCGGATCGGTGAAGCGCAGGTCGACGAATTTCACGTCGTTGTCCTTGATCTGCTTCAAGATGTCGTTGGCTGTCGTCATGTCTCTTTCCTGTTCTGATGACGTTCTGAAAAACGGTTGGACGAGGCGCCGGACGGTGCCTCAGATGGCATCCATGCCGGTTTCGCCGGTGCGGATGCGCACGACTTCCTCGATGTTGGACACGAAGATCTTGCCGTCGCCGATGCGGCCGGTCTGCGCGGCCCTGCGGATCGCTTCGATTGCCCCCTCGACCGCGTCGTCGCCGAGCACCACCTCGATCTTCACCTTGGGCAGGAAGTCGACGACATATTCGGCGCCGCGGTATAGTTCGGTGTGGCCCTTCTGACGGCCAAAGCCCTTCGCTTCGATAACGGTGATGCCCTGCAGGCCGGCTTCCTGGAGCGCCTCCTTCACCTCGTCGAGCTTGAACGGCTTGATGATCGCTTCAATCTTCTTCATCGGGTCAGGCCTCCAGTCAAAAATTTGCGGGCTGTCGAGGCCCGCCTTGCCTATCATCTAGCAGGTTCCGTGCCAGTTTGCCGATCAGCCCCTATGTAGAGGGCTTCCCTTGCGTCGAAAGGGTCCCTCGCGGGCGGATGATGCGAGGTCGCCGTCGAGGATATTGCCGATTGATCTTTAGGCAGCCCCTGAATTGGGCATTGTGCCTAAAATTTGGGCGGGTTGGGTGGCTCACCCAATAAGTGTTCGCGCTGCTGAACCCTATGCTATCTCTCCCGTGGACGGAGAATGGATCATGCGGCTTGAAGTGCTCACGCCGGCGGAGATGAGCGAATGCGACCGCAGGACGATCGCTGCGGGACCGCTGGATGGCTACGGGCTGATGCTGCGCGCCGGGCAGGCCGTCGCCTCGACGGCACTCTCGCGCTATCCCGGGGCATCCCGCGTCGATGTGCTGTGCGGGCCGGGCAACAATGGCGGTGACGGCTATGTGGTCGCGGAGATCCTCCGACGCTCTGGTATCGAGGTCGCACTTTTTGCCGAAGGAAGCCCGAAGAAGGGAACCGACGCCGCCCGCGCCCGGACGGACTGCCGGATAGAGCCGCGGCCGCTTGCCGAGTACGCGCCGACAAAGGGCAACCTGGTCGTCGATGCGATCTTCGGGGCTGGGTTGGACCGCCCGGTGAGCGGAACGGTCATGAGGGCAATCGAGTTCACGGCCGAGGCGCGGGCCCCGGTGCTTGCGGTCGATCTTCCCAGCGGGGTTTCAGGCGAGACCGGTAAAATCCTGGGAACCGCCTTCAGCGCCGAACTTACGGTGACGTTTGCGCGATTGAAGCCCGGGCATCTGCTGCTGCCGGGCCGCACGAACTGCGGCGAGGTCATCGTCGCCGACATCGGCATACCGGACAGCGTGGTCGCTTCCGTTGGACCGAAATGTTTCGAAAACCGGCCGGATCTCTGGCGCAAAACTCTCCCGTCCTGGGCTGTCGACGTGCACAAATATTCGCGCGGCCACGTCGCGGCTTTTTCGGGAGGTCCGTCGGCGACCGGCGCCGTCCGCCTTTCGGCACTTGCCGCCGCACGCGCCGGGGCAGGGGCGGTGACGCTCCTTTCGCCCTCGGCCGCGCTTCTGGTCAACGCCGCCCATCTCACCTCGATCATGCTGCGCCGTTGCGATTCTGGGGTGGAGGCGCTCGACTTCATCTCGGATCGACGCGTCCGAGCCATCGTGTTCGGCCCCGGGCTGGCACCGGAAGAGCCTACCGCGGCCATGTTGAGGGAACTGCTGGGGGCAGGCGAAAACCCGGCGGTCGTGGTCGATGCCAGCGCGATCACGGCGCTTGCGCTTGATCCGGAGGGCTTCTTCGAGGTCAGCGCCGCCTATGAGGGTCCATTGGTCCTGACGCCCCACGAAGGCGAGTTCGCGCGACTCTTCCCGGATCTTGCCGCTCAGTCCGGTTCCAAGCTGGAGCGCGCCCGGCTTGCGGCCCAGCGCGCCTCGGCGGTGGTGCTCTTGAAAGGACCCGATACGGTGATTGCCAGCCCGGACGGCCGAGCCGCCATCAACTTCAATGGCACGCCTCTGCTCGCAACGGCCGGATCGGGGGACGTGCTTTCCGGCATCATCGCTGGCCTGCTTGCGCAGGGCATGCCCGCCTTCGAAGCAGCCTGCGCCGCGGCCTGGATGCATGCGGAAGCGGCGCGCTCGTTGGGGCCGGGCCTGATCGCCGACGATCTGCCCGGCGCGCTGCCTGGTGTACTCGGAAACCTTGAGGCGGGACGCTAGCGCATCCCGCTTGCGGTGCGGCAAAGCCCCATGGACCTGCCGCACACGAAGGGTGTCAAATCACCCGCGCATCTTCTCGCCCGCCGGGTCGAACAGCGCCACGCGGTTGATGCGCGCGGGCCGGCGCTCGCCAAGGATCTCGATTTCGAACAGGCCCTCGCTCTCGTCGTCGGCCAGTTCGGCCGGGACGTATCCCTGGGCGAGCGACTTCTCCACGTAATGCGCGTAGCCGCCCGAGGTCACCCAGCCCACCACCGACCATTCGCCGTCGTGGATGCCGCGGACCGCTGACGCGCCCGTTGCGGCCGTGGAGGAGCGTACCTCCTCGCCGGTGGCATCGAAGCGCGGCGCGCCGTAGCCGTGCGGCTTCTCGACCGTGCCGAAATCGCGGCCCTTCACCTTCGCCCAGATCGGCTCGTCACCCATGACGTCAGCGTCGAGCGCGTCGACGATGAGGGAGACACGCCGCAGCTTCGGCCCGTCTGCATGCTCCTTCGCGGCCGCCTCTCGGCCGATGAAGTCGTTCTTCTCCAGTTTGGTGAAGCGGTCCATCGAGCCCTCGAAGGGGCCGTAGATGGGCCGCAGTTCGCGGAACCAGGTCGGGAAATTCTTCTCAAGCCGCATGGACAGCAGCGCGCGCATGCCGAAGTCGACGATGCCGAACTCCTCGCCGGCCGACTTGATGGCGGCGTAGACCAGCCGCTGGTAGGCCGGCGGCATCCAGATCTCGTAACCGAGATCGCCGGTATAGGTGACGCGGTTGACCATGCAGGGCGCGCCGCCGACCGCCATCTCGCGAAAATCCATGAATTTGAATGCTTTGGTGGAGACGTCCACATCGGCAAGCTTCTGCAGCAGTTCCTGCGCCTTCGGGCCGGCGATGGAGAGACCGACCAGCGTCTGGTCGAAGCGGTGGATACGCACCGAGCCGTCCTTGGGCAGGTGCTTCTCGAACCAGCGCATGTGATACTTCTGGGCGGCCGACGAGCCCCAGATCATGAAGCGCTCGTCGCCGGCGCGGGCGATGGTGAAGTCGCCGATCAGCTTGCCGAACTCGTTCAGCATCGGGGTGAGCACGATGCGGCCCTTCTTCGGCATGCGGTTGGTCATCAGCCGGTTGAGGAAATCCTCCGCCCCGGGACCGGTGACCTCGTACTTGGCGAAGTTGGCGATCTCGGTGACGCCGACGCTCTCACGCGTCGCGCGAACTTCCGCGCCGATATGCTCGAAATCGTTGGAACGGCGGAACGATACGATGTCCTTCGCCTCGGTGCCCTTCGGCGCGAACCAGAGCGGCGTCTCCAGGCCCCAGCTGTCGCCCATGACCGCGTTCTGCGCGACCATGATGTCGCACAGCGGCGTCGTCTGCGCGGGGCGGGCGGCCGGCAATTCCTCGTTGGGGAAGCGGATCGAGAACCGCCGCGAATAGTTTTCGCGGACCTTCGCGTTGGTGTAGCGGAGCGACGCCCATTCGCCGAAGCGCGAGACGTCCATGCCCCAAACGTCGAAGCCCGGATCGCCGTTCACCATCCAGTTGGACAGCGCCAAGCCGACCCCGCCGCCCTGGCTAAAGCCGGCCATGACGGCGCAGGCGCACCAGAAATTGGTGAGCCCCTGCACCGGGCCGACAAGCGGGTTGCCGTCCGGCGCAAAGGTGAAGGGGCCGTTGATAACCTGCTTGATCCCGGCACTGGCGATCCCAGGGAAGTGCTTGAAGCCGAGTTCGAGCGAAGGCGCGATGCGATCAAGGTCGGGCTGAAGCAGTTCGTGACCGAAGTCCCACGGCGTGTTGACCGGCGACCACGGCTTGCAGGCCTTTTCATACGTGCCGAGCAGGATGCCGTTGCGCTCCTGGCGCGTGTAGATCTCGCCCTTGAAGTCGAGCACGCCGACCATCTCGCGGCCGGTTTCCTTGTTGAAGGCCTCGACCTCCGGCATCGGCTCGGTGAGCAGATACATGTGCTCCATGGCGAGCACCGGCAGCTCGACGCCGACCATGCGGCCGACCTCGCGCGCCCACAGGCCGCCGCAGTTCACAACGTGCTCGGCCTTAACCGTGCCCTGCTCGGTGATCACGTTCCAAGTGCCGTCGGGATCCTGGGTAAGCTCCTTCACCGGGTTGCGCAGGACGATTTCGGCGCCGAGATTCTTTGCCGCCTTGGCGTAGGCATGGGTGGTGCCGGACGGATCGAGATGGCCCTCGACCGGGTCCCACATGGCGCCGACGAAATTCGTCTCGTCCATCAGCGGGAACATCGCCTTCGCTTCCGAAGGCGTGATCAGTTCGGTGTCCATGCCGAGATAGCGCCCTTTGGCGTGGGCGAGCCTGAGGAAGTCCATGCGCTCCGGCGTATCGGCCATCATCACGCCGCCGGTGAGGTGCAGCGAACAGGACTGGCCGGAGATCTCCTCCAGTTCCTTGTAGAGCTGCACGGTGTAGGCCTGCAGCTTGGCGACGTTCGGGTCGCCGTTCAGCGTATGGAAGCCGCCGGCCGCATGCCAGGACGAGCCGGAGGTCAGCTCCGAGCGCTCGATCAGCATGACGTCGGTCCAGCCCGCACGGGCGAGATGGTAGAGCACCGAACAGCCGACGACACCGCCGCCGATCACAACCGCTTTGACGTGGGATTTCATAAGGATGGGTCCGTAGGGTGAGAAGATGGATTGGATTGGCCAGGCAAATTACGTGGTTCCCCCACTCCGTTGGTGACCACCATCCTCCGGGGGTGTTCGCGTATGGGGGCCATGATGAGATCAGAAATCCGTCGGGGCGCCGCCTTCGGCCTTGCGCTTCTCGACGAAGGCGTCGAGTTCCTCGCGGATGGCCGGGTCCATCGCCGGCTGCTCGTAGCTCGCCAGCCGTTCCTTCCAGATGCGGTTGGCGCGTTCGATTGCGGTCGGGGAGCCGGCCATCGACCAAGTCTCGAAATTGCGCCAGTCGGACAGGATCGGCGCGTAGAAGGCGTTCTTGTAGCGTGACTGCGTATGCGGCGTGCCGAAGAAGTGCCCGCCGGGGCCGACGTCGCGGATGGCATCGATCGCCAGCGCGTCCTCAGACAGGTCGAGCGGCGTGAGGAACTCCGCAATCATCTGCAGGAGGTCGATGTCGAGGATCGTCTTCTCGTAGGAGCAGCGCAGGCCGCCTTCGAGCCAGCCCGCCCCGTGCAGGACAAAATTGCCGCCGCCCTGGATCGCGCCCCAGAGTGAGAACACACTCTCATATGCCGCCTGGGCATCGACAGTGTTCGCGGCGCAGACGTTCGAGGTGCGGTAAGGAATGCCGTAGCGGCGCGCCAACTGCCCGCCGACCAACTGCGCCTTCATGTATTCCGGCGTGCCGAAGGCCGGCGCGCCCGACTTCATGTCGACGTTGGAGGTGAAGCCGCCATAGCCCACCGGCGCGCCCTTCCGCACCATCTGCGTGAAGGAGAGCCCGGCCAGCGCTTCGGCGTTCTGCTGGACCAGTGCACCCGCGATCGTGACCGGGGCCATGGCGCCCGACAGGGTGAAGGGCGTGACGATCACCACCTGGCCGGCGCCGGACATCTGGATGATGCCCTCCATCATAGGCACGTCGAGCTTGAGCGGTGAGTTGGTGTTGATGATCGTATAGACAGACGGCTCGCGTTCGAACTGCTCGCGCGAGATGCCGCGCGCAATCCGGGTCATCTCGATGCCGTCGACATTGCGCTCGAGGCCGAGCGAATAGATGTGGAAGACTTTATCGGTCAGCGTGGCGAGGTCGCGGATGCATTCCAGGTGGCGGATCGAGGGGTGGATGTCGATCGGCTCGACCGGATAGCCGCCGGTCGTGTGCAGGATATTGTGCATCTGCGCCAGGCGCAGGAAGTTGCGGTAGTCTTCCTGGTTGCCGGGGCGCCGGCCACGGTCGATGTCAGAGCAGTTCGGCGCGGAGGCCATCTGCGAGAAGACGATGTTGTCGCCCCCGAAGCGCACGTTGTGCGCCGGATTTCGCGCGTGCACCGTGAATTCGGACGGGCAGTGTGCCATGAGGCCCATGATCACGTCCGGATCGAAGCGCACGCGCACCGAATCCTCGCGCACGTCCGCGCCATGCGCCTTCATGATGCGGCGCGCATCGTCGTGCAGCACGTCGACGCCGATCTCCTTGAGTACCCGCAGGGAAGCGAGATGGATCGACTCGAGCTCGTCCTCGGAGATGAGGTTGGTCGGTGCGAAGGGGCGCCTCAACTGTTGAAAGGCGGGCTGCTCGAAGGACGCGCCTGCGCCGGCGCGCTTGCCGGCGCGTCCGCCGCGGCGGGCGCGGTCTGCCGGAACGGCCTGTTCGGCGGGCTCTACGGCGGCGTTCATGATACTGACCCTCACTTTGGCTGAGCGAGGCGGAATATGACGGCGCAATCGATCAGGCGTTGCGGTGGCGGCGACCAATTGGGCCAGCAAAGCGACATGGCGAAGAAGGCGCGTTACGCGCATCCCTCACGAAAGAAACCCGCCGGTTGGGCCGGCGGGTGAAAGGTGGAACGACGATGCCGGCTCCCATCAGGCGGCAAGCACCGCCTTCGGCTCCGCCAACTCATAGCCGAGGGACTCGGCCACGGCGCGGTTGGTGATCTTGCCCTTGTGGACGTTGAGGCCGTTGCGCAGATGCGCGTCGTCGACGATCGCCTTGAGGCCCTTGTCCGCGAGTTGCAGGCCGTAGTGCAATGTCGCGTTGTTCAGCGCATGCGCCGAGGTGACGGGCACCGCTCCCGGCATATTGGCGACGCAGTAATGGAGGATGCCGTCGATCTCGTAGGTCGGGTCGGCGTGCGTGGTTGGATGCGAGGTCTCGAAGCAGCCGCCCTGGTCGATGGCGACGTCGACCAGCACCGCGCCCTTCTTCATGCCCGACAGCATCTCGCGGGTGACCAACTTCGGGGCGGCGGCACCCGGGATGAGCACGGCGCCGACCACCACGTCGGCCGAGAAACACTCTTCTTCGAGCGCCTCGACGGTCGAGTAGCGCGTGTGGACACGGCCGTTGAATATGTCGTCGAGCTGGCGCAGGCGCGGAATCGAGCGCTCGATGATCGTGACGTCGGCGCCCAGGCCGACCGCCATCTTCGCCGCATTCAGGCCCACCACACCCCCGCCAATCACGGCGACCTTACCGGGCAGCACGCCGGGCACGCCCCCAAGCAGCACGCCGCGGCCGCCATTGGGCTTCTGCAGGGCGGTAGCGCCCGCCTGGATGGAAAGGCGTCCAGCCACTTCCGACATTGGCGCAAGCAGCGGCAGGCCGCCGCGGTCGTCGGTTACTGTTTCGTAGGCGACTGCCGTCACGCCGGAGGCGAGCAGGCCCTTGGTCTGCTCCGGATCGGGAGCGAGGTGCAGATAAGTGTACAGGATCTGCCCTTCGTGCAACTGCACCCATTCGCTCGGCTGGGGCTCCTTGACCTTCACGATCATGTCTGAGCGCGCGAACACTTCCTCGGCCGTCCTGGCGATTGAGGCGCCCGCGGCGCGATAGGCGCCGTCGTCGGCGCCAACGCCGGCTCCCGCGCCGGTCTCGACCAGCACCTCGTGGCCGTGTGCGACATATTCGCGGACGGCGCCGGGGGTGAGCCCGACGCGATACTCATGGTTCTTGATCTCCTTTGGGCAGCCGACACGCATTGTCGTTTCCTCCAGCCTGTAGGCCTTTCCCCTAGGGAATAGATTAAATCACCCTGCGGCACGTAGGTCCTTGCGAAGACGGTTGTCCAAGCCCCGCTTGTTCGTTACTTCTTGCGCCAGTGGGGGCACTGGCCGAAGGAAGCTTCAGGAATGGCTCTGGACAGGATCGATATTGCCATTCTCGACACGCTTCAGAAGGACGGCAGAGTGTCCAATGCGGCGCTCGCCGAGAAGGTCGGACTGTCGCAATCCGCCTGCTCGCGGCGGCTCGACAACCTGGAGAAGACGGGGGTCATTCGAGGCTATCACGCGCGGCTTTCCAACGCGGCTCTCGGCCATCAGATGACAGCTATCGTCCACATATCGCTGTCTGGCCAGTTCGAGAAATCGCTGTCCGAGTTCGAGGCCGCGATCAAGCGCTGCCCGAACGTTCTCTCCTGCCATCTCATGTCGGGGGAATACGACTACATCCTGCGCATTGCCGCAAAAGACCTTGCCGACTACGAGCGGATCCACAAGGAGTGGCTGTCGGCCATGCCGCATGTGACGAAGATCAATTCCTCCTTCGCGCTGCGCGAGATCGTCGACCGGACGGCGCTGGGGCTGAAGCCCGAGATGGCCTAATTGCCCGCTTGAATCTGCCTGTCTCCCGCCACACTTCACCATCGAAGCGTGGCGATCTGGATGAGCGGAGAGCAGCATCACGTGGTCGTGGTGGGCGGCGGCTTCGGCGGCCTCGAATTCACGCGCGCCATGGCCGACGCTCCCGTGCGCATAACCTTGATCGACCAGCGCAACCATCACCTGTTCCAGCCACTGCTCTATCAGGTGGCGACCACCTCGCTGGGCACTTCCGAGATCGCTTGGCCGATCCGCCATCTCTTACGGCGCGAGCAGGAGGTGACCACTCTTCTTGCGACTGTGACGGGGGTCGATGCGAAGCTCAAATGCATCGTTCTCGACGACGGCACGTCGATCGCCTACGACACGCTGGTGCTCGCCACCGGTGCGCGTCACTCCTATTTCGGCCATGACGAGTGGGAGGAGTTCGCGCCCGGCCTCAAGACGCTGGAGGATGCGACCACGATCCGGCGGCGCATCCTGCTTGCATTCGAGAATGCCGAGCGCGATTTGGATGAGGACGAGCGCCAGGCACTCCTGACCTTCGTGATCGTCGGCGGTGGCCCCACGGGGGTCGAGCTTGCCGGAACCATCGCGGAACTGGCGAAGGAGATTCTCCCCGGCGAGTTCCGGTTGATCGATCCGGCGCAGGCGCGGGTCGTGTTGATCGAAGGGGGCGACCGGGTCTTGCCGGCATTTCGGCCGGAACTTTCGGAATATGCGAAATCGGCGCTGGAACGCCTTGGTGTGACAGTGAAGCTAGGCCACCAGGTCACGGCCTGTGACGCTGAGGGTGTGAAGATCGGCGAAACCCGCCTGCCGTCGAGGACCATCCTCTGGGCCGCCGGAGTTGCCGCATCGCCGGCGGCGGAGTGGCTGGGAGTGGCGGCCGACAAGGCAGGAAGGGTGATCGTCGGGGACGACCTGACCGTACCGGGCCACCCCGACATCTTCGCCATCGGGGATACGGCGCTCGTCAAGCGCCCCGACGGACGTACCGTTCCCGGTATCGCGCCGGCAGCCAAGCAGGAGGGCAGGCATGTTGCCGAAACGATCAAGGCAAGGCTTGGCGGTGAATGGTCCCCGCGACCTTTCCTCTACAAGCACGAAGGCGATCTCGCGACCATTGGCAAGCGGGCGGCCGTCATTGACTTCGGAGACCTGTCGTTCCGCGGCAGGATCGCCTGGTGGCTCTGGGGCTTCGTCCACATCTTCTTCCTGATCGGTCTGCGCAACCGCATATTCGTGGCGCTGAGTTGGTTGTGGACCTATACGACGGGGAGCCGCAGCGCGCGGCTGATCACGCAGGGCCCGCAGCCTCGGTGACGATGAGGCTCATCGGAATGTCGTGCGGCTGCGGGTAGATCGTCGGGATCCGCTGCATCTCGTAGCCGACGCCTATCACCAGTGGCTTGCGGGGCAGGGCGGCAAGCGTCCGGTCGAAGAAGCCGCCCCCGTAGCCCAGTCTGTAGTTGCCCGGGTCGACCCCGACGACCGGCGCGATGACGACATCCGGGATTACTTCTTCGCCGTCCGCTGGAATCGGGATGTTCCATACGCCCTTCTCCAGCCGGTCGCCCGGTCTATAGGCGCGGAAGACCAGCGGCTGGCCCTTCTCGATGACGACCGGCAAGGCCGGCCGACCGCCACGCGCCACCAGCGAGGCCATCCAGCCGCGCAGGTCCGGCTCGCCGCGGAACGGCCAGTAGAGGCTCACCGTCTTTCCGGCGGGGCTGCCGATCGCCGCATCGATCCCTTCCGCGATCCGGGCCGACATCTCTGCCCGCCTGTCGGCGGAGATTTCCAATCGCGCTGCGATCAGCCGTTCGCGCTTGGCCTTTCGCCAGCGGCGAACATCGGCCCAAAGCACAGGATCGGCTGGATTCGTGGGTTCGGCCAGACCCTCGACCTCGTGCATGAAGCAGGGCGGCGATGCATAGGTGGCGCCGGGCTTTTCGTCGGGATCGTCTGCGGTCATTGCGGCTCGCTCCTCCCTGCTTATGGAACTCTATGCCCCAGGCTCAGCCTAGGCCGATGGAATCGCGACAGGGTGCCGCTCAATGGCGACGAGCCGCTGCACAAAGTCACGCCAACGTCTTCCAAGACTGCTGGACTCGCTTCGTCGTTGCAGCGAAAGTCTTTCCAGCAACCGGATTTGTCCACGCGCCTTCAGGAGAAGTCTATGGATCATACCCCGCCATCTCTCTCGCGCCGTTCCTTCCTCGCCGGCAGTGCCGCCGCCGGAGCCCTGATCATCCTTCACCCGTTCTCGGCCCGAGCGCAGGCCAACCAGGCGCATCTGCGCATCATGGAGACCACCGACATTCACGTGAACGTGCTGCCGTATGACTACTATGCGGACAAGCCGAACGACACGATGGGCCTGTCGCGGACGGCCTCCCTGATCAACGCGGTGCGCAGCGAGGCGACCAACGCCATCCTCGTCGACAATGGCGATTTCCTGCAGGGCAATCCGATGGGCGACTTCATTGCCTATGAGAAGGGATTGAAGGAAGGCGACGTCCACCCGGTGATGAAGGGCATGAACGTCCTCGGCTACGAGGTGTCGACGCTCGGTAACCACGAGTTCAACTACGGCCTGTCCTTCATGGACAAGGTGCTCGGCGGCGCGAAATTCCCGGTCGTCTGCGCCAATCTCATCCGCGGCACCGAACTCGGCGCAAACCCACGCGACGACAAGCTCTACCTCAAGCCCTACCTGATCGTGGAAAAGAAGCTCAAGGACGGCGCCGGCACGGAGCACCCGATCAAGATCGGTTTTATCGGCTTCGTCCCGCCGCAGATCATGATCTGGGACGCCAAGAACCTCGCCGGCAACGTGATGACGCGCGACATCGTCGAGGCGGCCAGAGCCTGGGTGCCGCAGATGAAGGAGGAGGGCGCGGACATCGTGGTCGCGCTTTCGCACTCCGGCATCGACGTGAGGCAGACCGCCATGATGGAGAATGCATCCTTCTTCCTGGCGGGTGTTGAGGGCATCGACGCCGTGTTCACCGGCCACCAGCACCTGGTCTTCCCAGGCAAGAAGGATTTTCAAGGCCTGGAGGGCGTCGACCCCCAGAAGGGCACGCTGCAGGGCAAGCCCGCCGTCATGGGCGGCTTCTGGGGCTCGCATATGGGCCTGATCGATCTCCTCCTCGATCGCGACGGTTCGAAATGGCGGGTGGTTTCGGCGACCTCTGAGGCGCTGCCGATCTTCGAGCGCGTCGACAACAAGAACAAGGCGACGGTGAAGGACGACGAGCGCGTGGTCGAGGCGCTCAAGGAGGACCACGAGGCGACGCTCGCCTATGTGCGCCGGCCGGTCGGCAAGACGGCGGCGCCGCTCTACTCCTACTTCGCCCTAGTCGCTGACGATCCCTCGGTACAGATCGTGAGCCAGGCGCAGACCTGGTACATCAAGGATCTGTTGAAGGGGAGCGAGTGGAAGGACCTGCCGGTTCTCTCGGCGGCCGCGCCCTTCAAGGCGGGTGGTCGCGGCGGACCGGACTACTATACGGATGTGCCGGCCGGCGACATCGCCATCAAGAATGTGGCCGACCTCTACCTCTATCCGAACACGGTGCGGGCGGTTGCCATCACCGGCGCGCAGGTGAAGGAGTGGCTGGAGATGTCGGCCGGCATCTTCAACCAGATCGAGCCGGGCAAGCCGGACCAGAAGCTGATCAATCCGGACTTCCCGTCCTACAATTATGACGTCATCGACGGCGTGACCTACAGGATCGACCTGTCGCAGCCTCCTAAATACGACCCCAAGGGCGCGGTGCTCAACGCCTCCTCGAGCCGCATCAAGGACCTGATGTTCGACGGCAAGCCCATCGACCCGGCCCAGAAGTTCGTCGTCGCGACGAACAACTACCGTGCCGGCGGCGGGGGAAATTTCCCGGAGATCAACGAATCCAAGATCGTCTTCGAGGCTCCGGACACCAACCGCGACGTCATTGTGCGCTACATCGTCGAGCAGAAGACCATCAATCCGTCAGCCGACGACAACTGGTCCTTTGCGCCGCTCGGCGGCGCCACGGTCATCTTCGAGACCGGCCCGAAGGCCAAGGACTTCATCGCCGACCTGAAGGCGGTGAAGATCGAGTCCGCAGGGCAAGGCGAGGGCGGCTTCGCCAAGTACAGGATAACGCTCTGACATTCTTCCCCGCGGAGCCCGTCGCGTGAGGGGATCGCGACGGGCCGTCGTGCCAGGCGGGAGGGACCTCACGACATCGCAGGGATTTGCGAAGGGACTGCGATCCGCAGGTCCAACTTGGCACTTCCGCGAAGGTTCCCTTCGGGAAGACTAATCTGACCGAAAAACATTTCTGGCCCAATCGGCAGGATAGCCGCTCTGTTTTTGGTCTCTCGACGATCGGAAGGCATCTCAGGCACTCGGCGAAGCGTCCGACCCGTGCGCTGCACCGTCATCGCTCCCATGCCGGCAGGGCGGGTCTGCGATGCAGGGAACAAAGCTTCGTCGCAGGTGTTCGCGGCGAAGTGAGATGCCTTCAGCAGGCGCGCGGAGAAGAGCCGAGGGATGACGCCAGCCTATGCCCATGAGGGCGGCAACCACGCGGCGGAAGCCCTCGGGTGGAGCTTCGAGCCCTGGGTGGTGTGGCCCATGTTCGTGCTCGCCGTCCTTTATGCCGCCGGAAGCAGCAGGCTCGCTCGCCGCGGCAGCGCGGACCGGTGGAGGTCCGCCGTCCTGTTCTGGGCCGGTTTTGCCACCCTTGCGCTGGCGCTGATGTCTCCGCTCCATGCCTACGGCACACGGCTGTTCTCGGCCCACATGATCGAGCACGAGATCATGATGATCATCGCGGTCCCGCTGATGGTGGCGGCGCGCCCGGGGCCGGTGCTTTTATGGGGTGTGCCGCACGGCTGGCGGCAGCCGCTGATGCGGCTGCTTCGGGGCCCCGTGCTCGGATGGGCATGGCGGGCCTTCACCGAACTCACCAGCGCCACGCTGCTGCATACGGCGGTGATATGGGTCTGGCACGTGCCGTCCTTCTTCGAAGCGGCGGTGAGGAACGAAGGGCTGCATGTGATCCAGCATCTGTCTTTCGTCGTCTCGGCCGCATTCTTCTGGATCGCCGTACTCGATCGGGACCAGCGCCGGCACGGCCAGGGGGCGGCGGTGCTGGCCCTCTTCTTCACTTCGATCCAGGCGGCGCTGCTGGGTGCGCTGCTCACCTTTTCGACGAAGCTCTGGTACCCCGACGGCCGTGATCCGATGGAACTGATCGGCATGACAAGGTCGGAGGATCAGGCACTCGCCGGACTGATCATGTGGATCCCGGCCTGCAGCCTCTATGTCGTCGCGGCGCTCATCCTGATGGCCCGGTGGCTGATGCAGATGGATCAGCGCCACGCCTGAAAATTCAACGGGCCGCCCGGGAGCGACCCGTCTGAGAGTAAGGTGAGGAAACCCTACTCTTCCGGAATGCGGTTTCCGGAATGGTCCTGATACTGGTCGGTCATAGATCCACGGCTGTCGTGGCCGCGCTCTTTGGAGTGCTGGGCCTTGTCGCGGTTGGACAGGATGGCATTTTCCGGCACCATGTCCTTCGGCATGGTGGTCATCGCCCCCTCGCCGGATCCCTTCCCGTGGGCGCCAATGCCCATGTGCTTCTTGCTGGCATTTGCCATTTGTCGCCTCCTGCAAAAAACGATTCTCTGATCAGTGCGTCTGCCGCTGCGAGCCTTTGGTCTCAGGGTTGTGCGTGTGGCGGATGTCCTTCTCTCCACCGCCGCCGGAGACCTTGCTGTGATGTCGCTGGTCGGAGTCCGCCTGCGGCTTGTTCACTTGAAGCGGCTTTTTGGCGTTCTCGTGCGAGGCGCCGGGCCCGCCTTGGCGAATGGTGTTGGGATGCTTGCTTGAAGTGGACATCCTGCCCTCCTATCGATCCTGCACTTTGCGTTGCGGCGTGAGGTTTATGGCTGAATTGCCCTGGTGGCCGCGTTTATCCGGATTGTCGACCGAAGTTCCGCCCTTCGGCTGCTCGTCGCGAGGTGCCGTCTTCATGTCGCCCGTGCCTTTATGGCTCTGGTTTTCGGGGGGTGTCGGAGGAGCTTTTGCCGTCATTTTGATCTCCTTTCGTTACCGGACCAACGGGACGCCGCAGGGAATGGTTCCCCTATCTGAGCCGGATCGAAATCGTGCCGCATCGGTTGGGCCGGCAGCAACGAGGAGGCGTCGGATGGCCAAGCAGCAGGTCGGGCAAGAAGATTTCGGACAAGCCCGCCAGCGGGAGCGACTAGTAATCCGCCCCGCGTGACGTCGGCAGCCAGCAGTGGAATGCGCAGGAGCGGGGCGGCGGCTCGAAAGCGTCCAAGGGACCGATCACGGACTCCGACAAGCGCAACCCGAATTCGAGCGCGAAGAGTTGAGCCGCGTCCCATACTGCGGCCGCGCAGGCTAGGCCCGGGCTTATCAAGTTGGAACGCCGATCCGTCCCATAGGCGGAACGGGTTCTTTGCGGCCGACGTGAGTTCCAGGCCCGCGAGCCGGCCCAACTCAGTTACCTCCGCCTGCTGGGTCTCGAAGCCGCCTTCATAGGAATAGTTCAGGATCACCAAGCTCCCGCCGGCACGCAGAACGCGCCCGGAATCCCGCACATGCGCGGCGGCTATACCGCCGCCGGCGAGCACCAGATAGGGAAAACTGTCGACGGCAAGGATGCAGTCGAAACTCCGATCCCGAAAGCCGCCGAGGTCGCGCCCATCGGTAAGCCGAAACTGAACATTCGTAAGCCCCGAGCAACGCTTGCCGGAACATTCCAGCATTCTCGGCGAGATCTCCGTGCCGACGATGCGGCGCACTTTGGGGGAAAGCGCCTGTTCGAAGCGGCCGCTGCCGCATCCGAGGTCGAGTAACTCCCGATCGGGAGCGATGAGCCCTTGTTGCTCCAGCCATTCGACGGCCTCGTCGGTCATCGCCGCCAGCTTTCCCTCATCGCCGAGGGAATACAGTGCCACGCCTGCGGCGGGCGAGATCGCGGCGGCCGCATCAAAGCTTTCCGCCAGTCTGGCCAGCACCTCCTCCGGAGTTTCATTACCGCGCGCATGGTCCACCGCTTTGGCCGCACCACGCACCTGCCGCCAAGATTGCGGGTGTCTGCGCAGAAACTGCTGCATTTCGGCAATCTGCACGGCTCCGCTTTCATCTTTCGTCCGAGCAGCCTCTTCTCGCAGCAGTATCTGGAGCGCGCTTAAGCTCTCGGTCTCCAGGATCAGCCCGACAAGTGCAGCTTCCATCGTTTGCGCGCCGGAGATGCGCCGGGCGAGCGGCTCGTAAGGTTCGGTCAGATCCAACTTACCGTCCAGGCTCATGATGTCTCGGTCCGGGTGAACACGCGCCGGCTGGTCCAGCGCTCCTTGGCTCCCCAACTGAACTTGTACGCCTCGCCGCCCCTGAGGAAGTGGAATTCGCGCGCGCCCTCGCGGATGGCTTGCCTGATCGCATGTCCGGTCAGGATCGAGCCGGGGCTGACCTCGGAATAGTCGGGGTCGAACCCGCCGATATAGGCATAGGCGCGGTCGTGGTCGCCGAAACCGTAATAGGCGCCCACCGGCTTGCCGTCGATCGACATCAGCCAGCAGCGCGCCAGCCCACGAGCGGCCAGCCGGGGCAGGGCGAGCCTGTGGAAGCGCAGTACGTCCGCGCCGTTCAGGACGCCGTCGCCCTCCCAACGTGCCCCATGCAGGCGGATGAGTTCGTCCAGGAATTGCTTGGGTGCGTCTTCCTTTCGCTCGATCGAAATTTCCCCGAGCCGCTCAGCAGCCGCAATCGCCCGTCTCAACTGCCGCCTGCGCCGGGCCGGTACGCAGCAGCAGAGATCATCGCCGCCGCAGAGCGGAATGACGGGCGCGGCGTGGTGCGGCGAGACGGTTTCTTTTGTTCCGGGAAGCACCGGAAGGCGCATCGCGCAGGCTCCGGCCGCGAGGTCCTCAAAACTCCATTCGCGCCAGGGCAGGGCGACTGCCGTATGGACAATCGCGGTCCCCGCTTCCTCCTCCGAATCCGGATCGATGAGGACATCGAGATAGTCGCTGAGCGAAATGCCGGCCGGCAGAAGCCGGTCAGTGTTTGGTTCGAGATAGAAGGCTGCGAGGCCATAGAGTTCGTTATCACGCCACGCCGCGATCGCGGCAAGCCGCCCCGGCGCGAAAACCTCCCACCAGGGCAGCAGCCACGCAGGCGATTGGAAGGGCGTGGCCGGAGGGCAGCGCTCCCAGAGCGACCACCAGAGCCGCTCGATTCGGCGCAGGTCGTCGAGGCCCGCGATGACCTCGGTGCGCAGGGGCAGCTCTGCCTCAGGCCACCGCGGAGACGCCGTGGCCAAGCCTGGCGAGCGCATGATAGGCATCCATGTAGCCGGCGATCATTTTCTCCAGCGAGAACCGGCGGCGCGCCTCTGCCCGGCAGGTTTCCGGATCCAGCGAGCCGGCTGCAGCCATGGCCTCAGCCATCTCGACTAGGCTGTTCACGAGAAACCCGGTACGGCCGTGGTCGATCACCTCCGGCAGTGCGCCGTTCGGGAATGCCACGACGGGCGTTCCGCAGGCGAGCGCTTCCATGGCCACGAGCGAGCTGGTTTCCGCCGCCAGGCTCGGGATGACAAGGCAGCGCGCGGCGTTCAAGAGCCGCCGCTTGCGGATGAAGCCGACCGGCCCCAGGAACCTTCGCCGCCTGTCCAGCCGCGGCAGCACCTCGTCGCGGAAATAGCGTTCGTGTGTTTCGTAGCGGTAGACCCGCCCTGCTACCAGCAAAGGCATATCGGCCATTCGGGACGCCTCGAATGCCAGGTGAATGCCCTTCTCAGGGCAGATGCGGCTGAGCACGAGGGCAAAATTGCGCTTGGCGTGGGGGCGTGCCAGTGCATCGAAATCCACGCCGTTGGGGATCGGTCCGTGCAGCATCGCACCATCCGGGACGAGCAGGTGCTGGGATTGCGAGACCGCGTGCAGCCACAGGTCCGGCCGGGCAGGGCGGAGCGCCTCGGCGGAATACCAATCGAGCGGCAGGTGCAGGGTAGCCAGCGTCGGCCCGTTATCCGGCAGGTAGGATTGAAAATCGATGCCGTGGAGGTGGACGACATCGACCGGCCAGCGCCGCCGCGTCGTAGCGATCGCTTCGCGGTGGCGCGCATGCGCTCGCGCCTTTGCAGCCTCATCGAGAATGCCAACCTCGAAAGGCACGCTCACCAGCGTTCCGGCGGCCGTGGAGCCCTCGCATGCGATAACGATGGAGCGATGGCCCATCTCGACGAGCGCGCGGTCGAGTGCCGAGAGCACCTGCTCCGCACCGCCGACCGCATCCGGCCCGACAGGCGCCAGCGGATAGGCAACGTTGAGGACCGTGAGCTTCATAGTGGGGAAAGCCCCAGTTCGTCATAGGCGCCGCTGGCCAGCACGAGCCATTCGGCGCCGGTCAGGCCGAGGGGCAGCGTCTCATAATAGAGCCGCCCTGCATTCGGCAGCTTCTGGAAGTCGTGGGCCGGCGCATTGCGGAAGCGCTCGACCGGAGAGGTGAAGGGCGCGAGCACCTGGCGTTGCGTCGCAAAGCAGGCAAGCATCCGGCGCTTCCGATCGAGCGCGTCCTCTGGGAGCGGCATTTCGATCGCCGTCGGGCCGGGTCCGGCAGGGAAGGTTTGAAACGAAGGGGCCTGTTCGCCGGCGTTATAGAGGGGCACCTCGATGATCTCCGGGCAAAGACCTTCCCGCTGGCGCAGCAACCGGCAGGCCGCGTGCACCGCGAAGGCACATGCATCATGATCCGGGTGCCCGCCTTCGTAGCAATGGGTGACGACGAAACGCGCGCTGGCGATCAGCCTGGCGAGTTCGGTCGAGAGGCGAGGGAGGTTCCGCGCCGCCTCCTTGTCGGGGACTCCGAGTTCGACGAGCGCGGCGTGCGATGCACCGCCCTCCGCAAGGGCCTTGTTCAACTCGGCCCGGCGCGCCCGCGAATAGTCCTCACAGGTCGAAAAGCCGTACGCATGTGCATCGGCCATGTCGCGCGGCGCGCCGTCCGTCACATGAATAATCTGCAGGTCCTGCAGACAGTGGAGAACGCTGCCCATCCCGACCGTCTCGTCGTCCGGATGAGCGATGACCACCACAGCCTTGCCGCTGCCGGGCGCATCGCCCGCCAGCATGGCCGCGAAGGGCGCTATGACATCCGCCGGTGAGACCCGCTGCTGCATGGCCGTTAGGCGGCCGTAGCCCGCATAGCTTGCCGCGCGCTTGCCGGTCGTGCCGCCGCGGCGTAGCGGCGCGTCATCGCGGCGCAGAACTCGGCGAACTCCTCGGGCACCTGCGGCGGGCTGGTGTGATGAGGCATCTCGCCGCGATGCTCGGGCGTGAAGCAGAAGGTCAGCGTCACGTCGAAGGGGGCGAGGGCCTCCATCTGCCGATCGAACCAGTCCAGGGCGCCGGGCCTGAAACTGTCTGCCCAGGAAAGTCCGGTGCGCAGATAGGTCACGCCGAGGCGCTTCATCCAGGCGACCGCGTCGTCCAGGCGCTGATCCTCGAAATGGAACCACTGGACCAGCCCCATCTCGGGCGTGTGGCGCGCGAACTCTTCCAAGGCCGGCTTCGGTGTCCCGTCCTCGCGCAGGAGGCCCATGTAGAAGTGGCGGTAGTAGGAAGATCCTTCCGCCTCCTTGTGGCGCGTCGTGGCTTCCCAGGAGCGCGGCAGGTCGTAGAGGCTGTACCACTGGATGCGGGGAGTATTACCCCTGAGAAGCTCCGCCGTGCGTTTAAGCCCCCACGCCTGCACTTCCTCGGCGCCGAAAGTCGAAACACCCACTTCGCTCACCCAGATCGGCAGATCGGTCACGGCTGCGATCTCGGCGATCTTCTGCGGCCATTCGTGGACCTGCCAAAGATTCCAGTCGAGCGGAAAACCATGGACGGCTACGGCATCGACATGATCCAGCACACCAAAATCCTTCATGCGCTGCATGAAGCCGGGGTCGATCGGCGAGATGCCGCCAAGCACCTTGGTCAAGGCCGGGTTTTCGGCCGCGATCGCATCCGCCGCCAGGATGGACATCTCGGCGAACCGGCTCCAATCGGGGTCGAGTTCGGGGTCCCAGTGGGACTTGTTGTTCGGCTCGTTCCAGATCATCGCGGCTTCAATCATTTGCAAATCCTCTCGCGGGGTAGACGGCGCCTTCCCCGGCGGGGGCCTGGGCGGCGCGGCAGAGATAAACCTCCTCTTCCGGGTGGGAGAGGATCTCGAAGCCCGAACTGCGCAGCATCGCTTCCGTGCAGGCGCGGTTCGGGATCCACCAGTTGGTCGGGTCGTCGGAATAGCGGTGCTCGATGAAATGCATTTTTGGGAATTCGGGCCGATCGAACAGTTCGCGCTGCCAGAAGTCGTAGTTCTGCTCCACCTGCGCTTCGTCGGTGCTGCCGCGCTGCATCGACTGGAAGATGAGGAGGTCCTTGGCGACATGCTCGCGGATCAGGTCGAGCGCCAGCAGCGGATGGCGCAGGTGATAGAGGACGCCCATGAAGAGGATGACGTCGAACTTTTCCTTCAAAGCGCCCACGTCGTAGACGGAGAGCAGCCTGAACTCGATGTCACAGTCCGCGACGTCGGCCGCGAAGCGGGCCTGCGCGAGATAGCCCGCGTCGAAGTCGATCCCGAGCACGCGGTCGGCACCCCGGCGCTTCATCTCGATCGAGTAGAAACCGGCATTGCAACCGATATCCAGAACGGTCATGCCCGAGAGGTCCGCGGGTATGGCATCGGCGAACTTGCGCCATTTGATGTAAGGATAGTTGCCTAGAAAGTGGTTCGGAGCCGTCGCTACGCCCATCAGTTCCATGTTGTGGAACCATGGCCCGAGCGCCTCCACCTGCCGACGGATCTCCGTGCTGGACAGTTGCATCCTCATCTCCCTTCCCGGAGAGGAATTCTTGTGGCACCCGGCTGCGAACAGATGGTCGTTGCGATGTTCGGGAAATCGGCTGCGCGGGGCTGCTCCTGCTGCGAGGCCTCGCCGAGCAGCTTCACCGCCCGGCGGTAGCCGTCGAAGGTGCCCACGTCGACGTATTCGCTCCCCGCCCTCACGCCGAGCGCTTCTCCTCCCTGGGCCAGATAGGCGTTGATTAGAGTGCCGACATATTCATCCTGCTCCTCGCGCACATGCCAGAGGTCGGCGAGTTCCCGAAGAACCCGCCCCGGCATGGAGAAGGCGCCCCAAATCCAGTTCGACTGGGCGTCTTTTTCCTTCACCTGAATTTCGCTGACCCGGCCGAACTCATCAGTCACGACAGCGTCGAAGAATTCGGGGCGATCGACAGGAAAGAGCAGGAAGGAAAGGCAGTCTTTCGGCAGCGCCGAATACCCGTCCTCCGGAAACCAGATCGTGTCCGGAAGGCCGACCAGAACCTGTTCGTCGGGCCCAACCAGCGGTGCGGCCCGGAAGATCGCATCGCAGAGGCCGACCGGGGAGGGCTGCACGACGAAGACTGTGGCCGCCTCCGAGTAGCCGGCAGCATAGTACTCGAGGATGTCGGATTTGCCCGGAGCGATGACGAAGCAGATCTTGTCCGCCCCGGCCATGACCATGCGGCGCACCAGATATTCGCTCACCGCGCAGGGCCGCTCGACGGGACCTTCCAGGCGGCTGCCGACAGGCAGCAGTTCTTTGGAAAAGCCGAGGGGCTGGATCCGGGTTCCCTTTCCTGCGGCCGGTACGACGCCCAGCATCTACACCGTCTCCCTTTGCTCCCAGTGCGACGAATGCGCCTCCTCCAACATGCGTTCCAACTGGGCAGCCCGTATCGCCGACGTGTGCTGCGCGAGCGTGCGCTCGCGCGCCAGCCGGCCGATCCGGCGCAGTTCGGCATCGTCCATCTCGAGCGCGGCTAAGGCGTGCTCGGTGCTGGAGAGAGGCAGGACCTCGGAGCCCGGCTCGAAGAACTCGTCCAGCCCGTCCCAGACGTCGGTCAGGATCGTGGCGCCGCATGACGCGGCTTCGAACAGACGGCCCGAGGGGCACCATCCCATTGCGGCCATGGCGCCGCGCGTGACGTTGAGGGTCGCCCGGGACGAAGCGTAGAACGAAGGATGGTCCGCCGGCGGCAGGTGGCGCACGAAATAGATGTTGGGTGTCCAAGGGAAGTCCTGCGGATACTGGGCACCGCCGATCACAAACCGACGGTTCGGCTGCAGGGCGGCCGGGCGTACGAGAAACCGCTCCACGCCCTCCTGACGGTCGGTGGCATAGGTGCCGAGATAGGAAAGATCCGCGGCGAAGGCCGAATTGGGCTCTCCCGCCTCGTAAATCTGAGGGTCGACGTGACCGTAGAGCGGCGCGGCATGGCGGGCGCCAAGGTCCGAGCGGAGGCGGTCCAGGGCGATGCCGCCGGTGTAGCTCAGCACCAGGTCGAAATCGCGAAGGCCCCGCTCTCCGATATAGGCGGGATGCTCCTCGGTCCCGAGCCGCGACAGGGTCACCGGCGTATCGAGATCATAGAACACCTTGAGAGCTTTCCCGGCATCTGCCACGAGATCGGTCGCGGCGATCGCGTCCGGGCAATAGGAGGTGACCATCACCACATCCGCTTCATCGACTGCCTGACGCGCTTGTCGGCGCACCTCCGTCCAGTTCTCGTAGAGCACCAACTCGCCGGGTTCGATCTCATAGAGATCGCGCGTGGTGGCATAGTAGGGCACATCGCGCTCGAAGAAGGTCACGCTCCAGCCGCGCGCGGCGAGCGCCCGGATCAATCCTCTCCAGAGCGTGGCATGGCCGTTTCCCCAGGACGAACTGACGCTCAGTCCGAATATGGTCAGACGCATGCCGGATCCCGTCATGCGGTTTGGTTCATCCGCAGAAGCTTGGCTCCCCAATCGCCGATCACGATGGTGGTGACCGAGGCGGGGTCGATATCGAAACGGAAACAATGGGCGATCGGCAGCCCCAGTACGTGGCAGACGATCGCCTTTATGACATCGGAATGGCTCACCACTGCCACCGCCTCACCCCGATTTGTTCGGGTAAGCTGCCAGACGAAATCGAGGGCACGAGCCTGGACGTCCGCCATGCTCTCACCCGCCGGCGTTTGCGCCTGGTCGCGCACCTCGTTCCAGCGGCGCCAGCCGGCGTCCTGGTCGAGTTCCTCGAACGTCTTGCCCGACCATTCGCCAAAGTCGATCTCGTCGACCTCCTCGACAGTCTTAACCGGCCCGGTCTCGCAGGCGATCGCGATCGCCGCGGCGGTTTCTCGTGTCCTTTCGCGGGGACTGGAGTAGACAGCTGAAATGGCCTCGCTCGACAGCAACTCCGCCAGCCGCAACGCCTGCACGCGTCCGACGCGCCCCAGCCGAGCCCCCTCCTTCCTTCCCGTCAGCGAACGACCCAGATCCTCATGGGCTGCGTGGCGGATTAGGAAGAAGGTGGTGGTCATTCGGCGGCATCGAGCAGGGGCTCGTCCTCACCAGCGATGAAGCTAAGGGTGCGGCGCCGGGCTTCGGCGTCGGTGAACTGTTTGGGCGGAGATTTCATGAAGTAGCTGGAAGGACCGACGAGCGCGCCGCCGATGCCTCGGTCCATCGCCAGTTTTGCGCAGCGCACGGCATCGATCACGACTCCGGCGGAGTTAGGCGAATCCCAGACCTCGAGCTTCACCTCGGCGTTGAGCGGGACGCCGCCGAAGGTGGTGCCCTCGAGCCGGATATATGCCCACTTGCGGTCGGTGAGCCACGGAACGTGGTCGCTCGGCCCCACATGGATGTTCTCGGCTTCGAGCGGGACGTCCAACTGGCTCATCACCGACTGGGTCTTCGAGACCTTCTTCGACGTGAGCCGCTCGCGTTCCAGCATGTTCAGGAAATCGGTGTTGCCGCCGAAATTGAGCTGATAGGTGTGGTCAAGCCGCACGCCGCGCTCACGGAAGAGATTTGCGAGCATGCGGTGCACGATCGTCGCGCCGACCTGGCTCTTGATGTCGTCGCCGATGATCGGCACGCCGCGTTCCTCGAAGCGGCGGCGCCATTCTGGGCGCGAGGCGATGAAGACGGGGATGCAGTTCACGAAGCCGCAGCCGGCCTCCAGCGCGCGCTCGGCATACCATTCCGTGGCCTTCTCCGACCCGACCGGCAGATAGGAGATCAGCACCTCGGTGCCGCTGCTTCTTAGCGTGCCGGCGACGTCGTCCGGCTCGTCCTCGGCCTCTTCAATCTGGTCTTCCAAATACCTGCCGATGCCGTCGAGGGTCGGTCCGCGGCGCACCTTCACGCCTGTCGGCTCGATATTTGCGAACCTGAAGGTGTTGTTCGGCCGGCAGTAGATGGCCTCTGCCACATCGTGACCGACCTTGCCCTTTGCCACGTCGAAGGCAGAGACGACCTCGATATCCGAAATGCCATAGCCGCCGAGATCTGCGTGCATCAGCCCGGGGATCGGTTCGTTGCCCCTGGCGTCCCTGTAATATGTAAGCCCCTGCACGAGCGACGATGCGCAGTTGCCCACCCCGACAATGCCGATCCGAACTTTATTTGAGCGCATGAACGCGGCCGCCACCCTCATTCAGGTAAGTTCCCGTGCTAGAACTGCGGAGTCGCGCGATTGTTCCCCAGGCCCAAGGGATCAAAGTTCCCTCGGGCGCGTTTGGGTTCCCTGGTACAGGGGGCGCAATGTTCGTCTACGGTGACTTCCGCACGGAGCAGACTTGCGAGCAAGCTCTAGAATCCGTCGTCAGGGCACTCAAGCGGATCGGAGCGCTCGGACCGGGGCTCGAACGGCATGCCGCCCTGGTGCGCGCCTTTATGTCTGCCGCGGAACTCGCCCAGGGGGTCGCGGACGCCGACTTCGAGGCGCGGGGCGTCGACGCGCCTTCGAACAGACAGACCGCCGCGAACGCTCTTCTGATGTCTATTGCGGAGCAGATCGCAGTTTCCTGGGACACGGGCCTGCGGGCGGATATCTTCCCTGAAATCGACGTTGACCACCTTCGAGAAAGTTTGGCACCGGCCGGCCTGATCACTACGTCGCGCGCTGAGGGCTATGACTTCTATGCCCTCTATCCGGAGCTTTATGTTGAGGCGGCGCGGCGGTCCGGCCTGCCGGCGAAGACTGTGGTGATCGGTATCCGCAGCATTGGCCTTGGCCTTGCGGCACTGATCGCAGCCGCGCTCGGTGCAAAGCCGCCGAAGAGCTTCCGGCCTGTAGGGCATCCCTTTCGACGCGAACTGAGGGCGGAAACGATTCTCGTCGCGGAAGCGCTTTCCGACCCTGCCGCGCCCGTCGCCATTGTCGACGAGGGACCTGGCCTCTCCGGCAGTTCCTTCGGTGCCGTCGTCGAATGGCTCCAGTCATTGGGAGTAGCCGCGAGCCGCATCCACCTCTTCCCCAGTCATGAAGGCGGGCCGGGCCCCGAGGCCGCCGAGCAGTACCGTGGGGCATGGGCACATTCGGCCCGGCACTGCGCTGGCTTCGACGAGGTAATCGGCGACTCCACGCATCCCAGCCGGAGCCTTCGCTCCTGGATCGGCGATCTTCTCGGCACCGACGGGTTCGAGCTGACGGATTTCTTCGGTGGGGCCTGGCGGAAGATCGTCTATGCCGATCCTGCGCAGTGGCCCTCCTGTGACCCGAGGCAGGAGCGCCGGAAGTATCTGGTCTCGAGTGGCGCCGACTGGTGGTTGGCGAGGTTCGCCGGGCTGGGCGACACCGGAGAGCACAAGCTTGCCCTCGCCAGGACGCTCCACGAGGGTGGGTTTACGTCGGAGCCGGTGGGGCTTTGCCATGGCTTTCTGGTGGAGCGCTGGGTTCGGGGCACTCCGCTGCCTCTGTCTGGCTTCGACAAGGCACGCCTCATCGACTGGCTGGGAAGCTATCTTGGCTATCGCGCCCGCCATTGCGTCGCTTCTCAACAGGGGGCATCGCTCGGTGAACTGACCGAAATGGCGGGGCACAATGCCGAACTCGCCCTGGCGGGCGATTTTGCCATGCGCTTAAGGCGGTGGTTCGAATCCAGGCCGGTTGGGCCGTGCCGGCTCACCCCCGTCGAAACCGACAGTCGGCTCCACGCCTGGGAATTCCTCGTCACCCCTGCGGGCAAGCTGGTCAAGACCGACGCGCTGGACCACGCGGCAGCCCACGACCTCGTCGGCTGCCAGGACATCGCCTGGGATATCGCGGCCGCCGGGATCGAGCACGATCTTTCAAGCGGTGAACTCGAAAGCCTGCGCATCGCGGTTGAAGCAGGCAGCGGACGCGAGGTCGATCCACGGCTGGTAGCCTTCTACACGCCTTGCTACCTGGCGTTTCAGATCGGGCTTTGGACCTTCGCCACGGCCGGGCCGGACTGGGAGAAATCCAGGCAGTTTGCGCTGCGGGAGCGCTATATGGCGAAGCTCGGAGCGCTGCTCCTCTAGAACCCGATAACGCGCGCCATTCCGCCCGACTGCCTCACTTCGGTTTCCGCCGCTGCCGCCGTTCTTCCAGCACCGTCTGAAGCTCCGTCGCGAGCTTCTGAAGGTTTTCCGGAACTGGCTCTGCCTCAACCGCATCCAGAATCGGCGCGAGTTGGTCCTCGAGAGGCGAGCCCTCAGGAATCTCTCGCGCTTCGTTGATGTTGTTCTTTACGGCCCGTCCCATTGCCAATTCGCCTGCTCCGGGCTGCAAGGTGTGCAGCGGCTGCAAGACACGCAAGACCTTCCGTCAATTGGCCGCAGACGATGTGCGTTGTGTGGCGAATGCTGCGGCAGGGCATCTGCCGCTGCATCGAGAAAACCGTTCTCAAGCAGTCGCGGCGGTCGGTGCCTTCTGCAGGATCCTAGCTGCCGGCCGGGTGGTCCTGAGGGACTTGCGCGGGCGCCGCTCCGCAGCGAGCGACGCGAAGTACGCGATCGTATGCTGAAGCCCTTCGCGCAGCGGTACGGTCGGCGACCATTCGAGGAGCTTGTGGGCTCGCGAGATGTCCGGCCGCCGCCGGCGCGGATCGTCCTCCGGCAGCGGCATGTACTGGATGCGGCTCTCCGACCCGACCAGTTCCAGCACGAGATCGGCGAGTTCCAGGATGGTGAATTCGGACGGATTGCCAACATTGATCGGGGCGCCCGGGTTTTCCGCGACCTCGGCCAGCCTGACCAGCCCTGTGATGAGGTCGGAGACGTAGCAGAACGACCTCGTCTGCGCGCCGCTTCCATAGATGGTCAGAGGCCTGCCGGAGAGTGCCTGCACCACGAGATTCGAGACGATGCGGCCGTCGTTCGGGTGCATCCTCGGCCCGTAAGTGTTGAAGATGCGCGCCACCCTGACGTCCACGCGCTTCGCCCGCAGGAAGTCGAAGCAGAGTGCTTCCGCCGCCCGCTTGCCTTCGTCGTAGCAGGCGCGGCGGCCCGTGCAGTTCACATGCCCTGCATAGTCCTCGCGCTGCGGATGCTGGTCGGGATCGCCGTAGACCTCGCTGGTTGAGGCCTGGACGAAGCGTGCGCCGTGGCGCTCGGCGATTTCCAGCAGGTTGAGCGTGCCGAGGACGCAGGTGCGCATCGTGTGCACCGGGTCGGCCTGGTAGTGCGGCGGCGAGGCGGCGCAGGCCAGGTTGTAGACGAAGTCAAGCTTTCCGCTGGGTTCGAGCGGCTTGCACACGTCATGCTCGATCAGGCTGAAGTGCGGGTCGCGGTAGAGTTCCTTGATGTTTCCAGCAGTGCCCGTGAGGAAATTGTCCAGACAAATGACTGAATAGCCGTTCTTCAAAAGTGTTTCGCAGAGATGCGATCCAAGAAAGCCCGCGCCCCCGGCGACCAGCGCCGTCTTGGTTTTTCCATTCTTCATCATGGTCGACCTGTCGCCTCCTGGGATTGCGGCAGTCATGCTGCGGTCCCTGCCGATTCCTTCTCCGCTTTTCTGGTTCGCGCCTCCACCGGGCTGGCCAGATAGCCCACTAGTTCCCTGGCCCGGTGCTGGGCCGTGTGTCGTGCGAGCACGCGTTCCCTGGCGCCGGAACCCAGTCGCCGTCCGACGATGTCCTCCTCGTTGGAGAGGATGCGGACGACATCGTCGGACCGGGTGGTGACGTGGATGTCGCCGCCGAAAAGGCTCTCCAGGCCCGCCCAGGCATCGCTGATAACTGGCGTGCCGCATGCCGCGGCCTCGAACAGGCGCACGCTGGGCGACCAGCCGGCCGCGATCATGTCGGCGCGGGTCACGTTCAGCGTGTAGCGCTGGCGGCTGTAAAAGGACGCATGCTGGGCCGGCGGGAGATGCTCGATGCGCTCGACATTCTCCGGCCAGCGGATGGACGTCGGATATTGCGGTCCGGCTACCACGAAGCGCCGCTCCGGCATCTGCCTGGCGGGTTCAATGAGCAGCCTTTCCAATGTGGGCTGCCGGTCCGGACTGTAGGTGCCGAGGTAGCCGAGGTCCCATTTGGGGGGCTCGCCAGTCGGCGCGTAGCGGTCCGGATCGACCGCGCAGTAAAGGGCCTCGGCGCGCCGTGCACGATATTGCCGCTTCAGCCTGGTGAGCGTCGGCCCGCCGGTGAAGGAGAAGTAGATGTCGAACAGCGGGATCTGGGGGGGCGCCAGATACTCGCACTCGCCACTTTCCAGCTTGGCCAGCGTGACCGGCGTATCGATGTCGTAGAAGCAGAACTGTCCGTCTGCGATGTCCGCGACCGCGTCGATCACCGCCGGCCCCTCGGGCACGTAGGAGCCGACGATAACGGCGTCGGCCTGGGCGATGTTGCGCCGATAACTCCGCCGCAGTTCATCCACCGATTCGTAGTAGCGCAATCGGCAGTAGTCGGGCTCTTCGAGATCGCGGCTGGAGGCGTACCAGGGCACGTCCCGCTCAAGGAACGTCACCCGGTGCCCCTGCGCATCCAACGCCCTGAGCAGCGCTCGATAGGTGGTGGCATGCCCATTGCCCCAGGAGGACGAGAGCGTCAGGCCGATGAAGACGAGGTCCATGGCACCCGTCATTCCGCGGCCTCCATGGCAGGCGTGTTGAGCGCGCGCCGGAAGATCTCGTCGGCCAGATCTGCGCGGTGGCGGTATGTGTGTTCGGCCCGGACCCGCTTCAGCGCCCTCTGCCCGATCGCGGTGGCGCGCTCAGGCGTGAGGTCGCGAAGAATGTCGGCGACGTCCTTGCCGTCACGCGCGACCAGCACCTCTTCCCCTGGCTTCAGGAAAAGCTCGATGCCCAGCCACTCGTCGGTGATGAGGCAGGCCCCCGCGCCGGCGGCCTCGAAGACGCGCGTGGCGGGCGAGAAGCCGGTCGAAGCCATGCTCTCGCGGCTGATGTTGAGGACCGCCTTCGGGGTCACATTGAAGGCGTTGTGGTCGCGTGTCCCGACATGACCGAGCCAGCGGACGTTCGGCGTCATCGGCTTGTCGCCCCACCCCGCCCCGCCAAGCAGGAAATGCTGATGAGGCAGTGCCGCAGCGGCCTCGACGAAGAAGGATTCGACGCGCGCCTCACGATCGGGAAGGCGATTGCCGAGGAAAGCCAGGTCGCAGGCGAAGCGGCCGTCCTTCTCGACGGGATGGTGGGTGTCGGGATCGAGTGCGTTGTAGATCGGGATACAGTCGGCCGCGCCCATTGCCCGATAGGCGTGAACCACCGGATCGCCGCCGCCGTAGGTGAGCACCATGTCCAGTTCGGCAAGGGCGGCGAGCAGGGGATGGCTGGCGTCCTCCTTCAATTCGGCCAGCGTTGCCGGTGCGTCGACGTCCCAGAAGACACGCAGCGCCCCGGGCCGCGCCTTGTCGAGAACGCCGCGTAGGAGCGCATGGTCCTCGAAGCCGACGCCGCTCGCCTTCACGACGATGTCGGCCTCCACCGCCCGCGCCAGGACCTCTCTCAGCGCGCTCTGCGTGGGCTGGTAGACGACGACCTTGCACCAGTCGGGCGCCTCGATGTCCCGGTTCTTCTGGCGGTCGTAGACGTCTGGTTCGTAGAAGGTGATATCGTAGCCGCGCTCCGCTAGCGCCCGCAGCAGTCCCCGATAATAGGTGGCCGCGCCGTTCCAGTAGGAGGACAGCAGGCTGGAACCGTAGAATGCGAGCTTCATTGCGCGGCCTCCTTGGCGGCAAGTTGGTCGAGGACCTGGGTAGTCCCGCATTGGACGAGGATGCCGAGCAACTCGTCGACGCGGTGCCGGCAGGTGTGGCGGTTGCGGATCGTCTCCAGGCCCGATGTGGCGAGGGAGGCTGTCAGTTGCGGATCGTTCAGGATGGCGCGGAGATGACCGCGCATCTGCTCGCCGTCGCGGGCGTAGAGGAAATCGCTGCCAGGCCTGAACAGGTTCTCGCTGTCCGACCATGGCGCGGAGACCAGCGGAATGCCGCAGGCCAGCGCCTCGAACATGCGGATGGTCGGGATGCCCGGCAGGCTTTCGACATAGGGTCGGCGGGGAATGTGCACGGTCACTTTGTTTGCCGCAAATGCCCTCGGCACTTCCGCATTGGGCAGCCAGCCTTCGTAGTGGATGCCAGCCGCGGCGAGGGCGCCCAGCGCAGCATCGGGATAGCGCACACCGTGCACGGTCGCCTTCAGCCCAAGCTCCTTCGCCGGCTCGACCAGGAACTCGCCGATTTCCCGGCTTCGCTCGTCATCGCCCCAGTTGCCGATCCAGACGAGGTCGCCGATCTTGACGATGTCGGGATACGGCCGGAACACCCGGTCGTCGGCGGCCTCGTGCCAAATGAAGACCTGGCTGCCCCAGCCGGCCCTGAGGTAGCGTTCGCGCAGCGTCTCGCCGAAGACGAGCACCGCGTCATAGTCGGCGAGGGAGAGCGAGGAGATATCTCCCTCGGCCGAAACCGCGCGGTGATGCGTGTCGTGGAAGAGGAGGGTGAACCGCCCGCCATCGCGGCGGGCGCGCCCGATCCACGCCAGCAGCGCCGGATCGGTCCATTCGTGCACGACGACGACGTCCGCCTCGGCGAGCCACGCTTCGTGATCGAAGTCCGGCCGATAGGCGAAGGAGGTGAGTTCGGGAAAATCCGAGCCAAACCGCTCCACGGCGAAGGGACCGCGCTCGGTCACCAGATTGGTGCGGCTCCAGCCGTCCTCGGGCTCCAGAGCGATCGCCCGGTGCCCTCGCGCGACGAGATCGCGCATTATCCCGCGGAGGAAGTGGGCGTTGCCGTGGTTCCAGTCGGAAACGAGTGAGTGGGTGTAGAACAGGAAACGCATCGTCATCGTCCCCTGGCTACCGCTTCGACGGCGTTCTGGTAGAGCGCTGCCATGGCGGCGGCCTGCGAGCGCGGCGAGAAACGTCGCGCCCGCTCAGCCGCAAGCCTGCCCAACTGGCGCCGCCGTTCCGGATCCCCGGCCAGGCTGTTGATCGCATCCGAGAGTGCAGCCGCGTCGCGAGGCGGGAAGAACAGCGCCGCCCCGTCCCAAAGCTCGCGATAGGTCGGTATATCGGCGAGCAGCAGCGGTGTGCTGGAGAGAGCGGCCTCGAGTGCCGCCAGCCCGAACGGTTCGTAGAGAGACGGCGATACGAACAGGCCGGCCTGGGAGAAGGCTGATCTGATCTCGAAGGCTGGAATTGACCCCGTTGCGCGGGCATGCCTGAACTCCACATGCTCGCCATTCGGGCCTCGAGTGGCGCCGATCGCCCTCACAGGCCATGCGGAGTTCGCCGCGGCCTCATCGAAAACCGCAGCATTCTTGCCGTTGTCCCACCACCGCGCCGCAGCAACGACGATCGGCTCCCTTTCGCCGGCCGAGGCGATCTCCTCCACCGCATTGTAGACCGCGCTCAGCCGCGCGATCGGACCATAGCAGGCTTGCATCAGGGCCGCGTGGCTGGTGCTGGGCGCGACGATCGCGTCCGCGCGCTCGAAGCCCTGCCGATTCCGCTCCTCGTGCCAGCGCCAGCCGTCCGGGACGGGTTCGCCCAATACCGCATGGAACCAGGTCACGACACAGGAGTGCGAGATCACGACGACAGGGCAGGGGACTTCGAGCCCGGCCGCCTGCGAGGGCGCATTGAGGTGGACGAGATCAATCGCATGCTCGCGCACCAAGGCGGGAAGCTCGTCCTTCAGGCCGTCCAGGACCTCGGGGCGGTCGGTCATCCAGTCCGGCGGAGTCTGCAGCCAGACGACGGTCCCGATGGCCTCCGCCTGAGCCTGCTGCTCGGCGCTGGGCCCCGGGCCGACACCGGCGAAGACGATGGACATTCCCATGCGCTTCAGTTCCCGGCCGAGCGTCATGGCGTAGTTCCACACGCCTCCCACGGCATCGACCGTCATCAGGATGCGGCGTGGCTGAGCTAAGCTGCGCAGCATGACTGTTCCAGAACCCGGAGCGGCAGCGGCTGCTTCTCCTGGATGTCGCTGAAGTTCCTGAACGAGGCGAGGTAATGCTCGTGGGCCCGCTCCCAGGCGAGGTCGTCCGGCTCGCCCCAGAGCTGCCGGTAGCTGGGAGAACTGGGGTAGGGGTAGAGCGGGACCGGCTCATTGGCCCACACTCCATTATCGATCAGGTGCTTGCGCCAATAGGCAACCAGTTCCGGGTCGTCTTCCACCACTCCGATCAGGTTGGCCTGCACAAAGGGCACGTGCCTGCGTGCGTTGATCAGCAGGGCGGCCAATTCCTCGGTGCCCAGCCGGCACCGCTTGGCGAGCATTTCGCGGCCTTCGACCGTGAGACTTTCGAGCCCAGCCTCGATCGAGACGCAGCCCGCCCGGCCGAGCAGTTCCAGAAGATCGGGCTTCCAGAGATCGATGCGGGTCTGCACCCCGAACTTGATGGGGCGCTCGACCAGCGCCTCGAGCAGGGCTTTCTGCGGCAGGAAGATCTCGTCGATGAAGTAGACGTAGCCGACGCCCTGGGCGATCAGTCCGTCGATCTCGGCGACGATGGCCTCGTGGTTGCGCCGGCGGTAGGCATCGCGAAAGTCGATCTTGGCGCAGAAGCTGCAGTTGTACGGGCATCCGCGTGATGCTTCCACTTCGGCGCCCAAACCGTATTGCTCGTGATCGAAGCGGTGGTGATGGTGGTGGTGTCGCTGGAGCCATTCCGTCGGCCAGCGCAGTGGTTCGTGGTCCACAAAGCGACTTGCATGGACGCCGCCCTTGCTGACGACCTCGCCGTCCCGGAGATATGCGGTTGACGGGATTTCCCTCCAGTCCGGTCCGTTCGCGAGTTGGGCGACGATCTCCTCGCATTCGCCGCGCACGACGATGTCGACGCCGAGCTTCCTGAGCGTCGATCCCGGCGTTGCCGAGCCGTGCGGTCCGACGGCGACCGTGCGGCCGCCGCGGTCATCGAGGTAATTCAGGAATTCGGCGGGGATGCGAAGCTCCGGAGGCGCGCACCGCCAGAAAAGATAGGTCGGGGCCGTGGTCATCACCGTCATGTCGGGACCGAACTCGGCCACCCGTTCGGCCAACTCGGAATTGTCGAACTGCTGCAACTGCCCATCGAGCATCAGCAGCTCATGGCCGTCCTTTTCGAGGAGCGATTTCGAGTAGCCGAGCTCAAGGGGCAGGTGAGGCTCGCGGCAGCCGAAATAGATGCTCGCCTCGTAGCTCCAGCGCGGGTTGACGAGCGCGACCTTCATGCGACCCGCCTCCGCTGCTGGCCCTGTGAGCCCCCGAAGCGGTGCTCGAGCAGCCAATCGGCGAGGCTGCGAATGCCGTCTTGCCAGGTCATCTGGGCTTCCCAGCCGAGCGCGCTCGAAATGGCGCGGGTGTCCGCAACGAAGTAGAGTTGGTCGCCGGTGCGGGTCCTAGCGAAGCTGAACGGCACCTCACGGCCGAGAATGCGGCCGATCTCGTGCAGCACCATGCGCAGGCTGACCGCATTCTGGGGCCCGCCGCCGAGATTGAACGCTCGGCCGGAAAACTCTTCGATCCGCGAGAGCACAGCGCGGTAGGCCGCCACGGCATCGGACACGTGCAAAATGTCGCGTACCTGCCTGCCGTCGCCGTAGATGGTGATCGGCTCGTCTGCCAGCGCACGGATGAGGAAATGCGCCACCCAGCCCTGGTCCTCGGTGCCGAACTGGCGCGGGCCATAGATGCAGCTCATACGCAGCACGGCGGTGGGGAGCCCGTAGGACTTGGCGTAGTCCAGCACATATTGATCGGCGACACCCTTGGAGCAGCCGTAGGGCGTGCAGAACTCGAGCGAGCGCCACTCTCCGATGCCGTGGGCGCGGATCTCGGCCTCGGCCGGGGCATACATCCCGTCCTGTTCGATCATCGCGAGGTCGCCAAGGTCGCCGTAGACCTTGTTGGTGCTGGCGAAGATGACCGGGGTCGCACGGCCGCTCTTGCGGACCGCCTCGAGGACGTTCAGCGTGCCTCGCGCATTGACCTCGAAGTCCTCGACCGGATCGACCAGGCTCGTTGTCACCGCGGTCTGCGCAGCGAAGTGAAAGACTGCTCTCGCGTCATCCACGATCGTCGAGAGCGCATCGGTATCGCGGATGTCGGCGATCTCGACCGAAACCAGGTCGCCATGCTTTTCAGACAGCCACAACTGGTTGTCCTCGACCCCGTCGCGGCTGAGATTGTCGACCACGACCACCCGCTCGCCGTCCGACAGAAAGCTGTCGGCAAGATTCGAGCCGATGAATCCGCAGCCCCCGACGATGACGATCGGGCCGCTTCTCATGATACCAGTCCTAGTTGTTCGAGTTCGCGCTTCATCTCGGCGCCTTTGTCGAGGGCTACGCTGCCGCGCACCCAGTGGACGAATTCGTCGAGCGAATCCTCCAGCCGGTGAGCCGGTTCGAAGCCAAGGAACTCGCGCGCCTTGCCGATGTCGGCGAAGCAGTTGCGGATGTCGCCGACGCGCGCCTTGCCCAGGATATCCGGCTTGAGTTCGGGCACGCCCATCGCCTCGGCCAGAAGGCTGGCCACGTCCTTGATGGCATAGGCGTTGCCGCTGCCGATGTTGATGACCTGGCCGGAAGCGCGCGGCTGCTCCAACGCCAGGCGGAACGCCTTCGCGACGTCACGGACGTGGACGAAGTCGCGGCGCTGCTCGCCGTCTTCGAAGACCATCGGCGATTGCCCGTTCGCCAGGCGCGAGGCGAAGTTTGCAAGCACTCCGGTATAGGGATTGGACAGGGCCTGGCCGGCGCCGAAGACGTTGAACAGGCGGAGCGCCACGGCGTCGACGCCATAGGCTTCGCCGAAGATCAGCACTTCGCGTTCCTGCGCGAACTTGGTCAGCGCATAGATGGAGGCGAGGTCTACCGGCTTCTCCTCGTCGGTCGGGATCGGCCGCAGGCGCTCGCCATCGTCGGCGAACAGGTCCCACTGGCCGCTCTTCGCCTGCTTGCCGTTTCGGCGGGCGTTGCCGACCCGCCTCCCGTCAGGCGCGATGTAGAGTCCCTCGCCATAGACGCTCATCGAGGACGCAACGACGATCCGTCTGATCGGCTTCTTGATCATGGCTTCGAGAAGGACCGCCGTGCCTAGGTCGTTCGCCCCGACATAGCGCGCGATCTCGTACATCGACTGGCCCACGCCGACTTCGGCCGCGAGGTGTATGACTGCATCGACGCCCTCGAGCGCCTGCTCGACCATCCGACGATCCCGAACGTCCCCGTTGACGAGTTCCGCCTCCGGCTCGGCTTCATAGCTGCTTCCGCCGTGGACCTGTTCGACGAATGAATCGAGAAGGCGAACTGCGTAGCCGTGATCGACGAGTTCGCGCATGACGTGGCTGCCAATGAATCCGCAGCCTCCAGTAACCAAAATCCGTTCCACAACTGCTCCAGAACAAAGGCGGTTCCCGCGGCTTCGAACTTACGGAATGAAGGTTTGTTCCCGCCCGCTCACGACGGTTTGTTCCTGGCGTTCTTTGTTCGGCCTTCGTCCTATGCTGCCGCGCAACGAAGCTGGAGCCGCCGCGTTTCGATGGGTTCGCTTCAGCGGGAATGTCGAATGATCAGGCGAGATGAGTTCGAGGACAGTGTTGCGGCGATCGCGCCGCCGCTGGAGCGCAACATTCGAAGCCTTATGAGCCGGCGCGCACGCGAACGCATGGAAGCGGGTTTCGTCGACAGGGCTGCAGCAGCCATCGCTGCCTTCGCCGGCAGCATGTGGTCGGTTCTGGTCCACGCGATCGTCTTCTCGGCATGGATCCTGATCAACATCGGGCTGCTGCCCATCGTCCGATCGTGGGACCCGTCGCTCGTGGTGCTCGCAATGATCGCATCGGTGGAGGCGATCTTTCTGACGACCTTCGTCCTTATGAATCAGAACCGTATCGCCAAGCTCGATGACGAGCGCGCCGAGATGACGCTGCAGATCAGCCTGCTGGCCGAATACGAGATGACCAAGATGGCGGAAGTCGTTTCGGCCATCGCCCGGCACCTGAATGTCGCGCCGAAGGAAAGGTCGGAACTGGACAATCTCACCAATGAGGTGGAACCAGAGAAGGTGCTCGAGGCGATCCGGGAGACGAGGCCGGACTGATCCAACGAAAGGATCGGATCATCGCGCCGAAAGGAACGGAGGCGCGCGCTCTTCGTTCTGCGCACGACATTTCGACGGGAACTGAATGATCAAGCCGTCGCGGAGACCCCTCGAGTAACCCTATGCGGGAGAGCACGATGTCCGAAGCAATGAAGACGACCGATCACGACGAAATCCGCAAATGGGCCGAGAAGCGCGGTGGCCGGCCAGCCGTGGTTCGAACCAAGGGCGAGGGCGGCATCCTGCGTTTCGACTTCGGCGACAAGGACGAGGCCCTGGAAGAGATCGACTGGGACGAGTTTTTTCGGATTTTCGACGAGAACCACCTAGCCTTCCTCCATCAGGACAAGACGGAGGACGGAAAGACAAGCCGCTTCAATAAGTTCGTGGAACGCGACGGCAACGGACGCGACCGGAAACGATGAGTTCTAGGCCACGCTCAAACTAGGCCGGAATGTCCTCTGGCAAATCGCATCGAGCGCGATGCAAATCCGCAGTTCGTGCGGAGTGGGAAAGGTCGAAGAACAGCGCCGAGCCGAGGGTGGTCACCGGCGGCGAAGCAGCCTTGGTGCACCCCTTCTGGCAGATTCCAGTTCACAATATTGTGCATCAACAAGGGAACCGTGATTTCCCCTGGGGCGTTGATGGGGGTCCGCTCTCCAGGTCACCAGGAGCATCCCCTTGCAAGATCGCGATACCAACCTGGAACCTGCCGGGAAAGACGACCCTGCGATAGTCGATCTCATTCCGGCGCTCCGGGCATTCGCGCGAACTTTCTGTCGCAACCAGGCCGATGCAGATGATCTCGTCCAGGAGACGCTCGCAAAGGGCATAGCGAACATCGACAAATACGAGCCGGGAACGCGCATGAAGTCCTGGCTCTTCACCATCATGCGCAACACCTACAACACCCGCATCAAGGTGGCGGTACGCGAGGCGCCGGGCCTTCTTGACTGCGCCTCTGCTCGCCCGATCGCTGAAGCGACGCAGGAGTGGTCCGTGCAGGGCCGGGAAGTCGCCGAGGCAGTGGAGCGTCTGCCCGAGCATCAGCGCGAGGTTCTGATGCTGATCGGGGTGCTGGGCGTCAGCTACGAAGAGACCGCCGAGATCTGCGGTTGTGCGGTCGGAACGGTCAAGAGCCGCCTCAACAGGGCGCGCGCGGGCGTCCTCGAAGCGCTTGGCGAGACCTCGTCGCGTTCTCTTGTCGAAAAGCGCAACCGCTTTTCCGATGGCCATCTTCTGGAGGAATCCGCACGGCGTCGATAGCCCCGCTCAGGCGAAGAAAAATTTTTGATCCCGGTTGGAACCCGACTGCGCCTGGTGCGTTGTCGGCCATTGCGTGTTTTGCGCAACTGTCACGGGGGGTGACAAGAAAAGTTTCGTTTTAGACCCCCGTATTTGCCGGTGCTGCGATCCCATCGCAGTTATTGAGGGGTGTACTGTGGACGTCGAAATGCCTCGGCCGCGGCTGGATGGCCGTCAGATTCTGGTCGCGCTGCGTGCCTTCAGGCGAGGGGATTTCTCGGTCCGCATCGCGAACGAGTTCGACGGGATCGACGGAGAGATCGCCGATACATTCAACGAAATCGTCGAGATCAACGAGGAACTCTCCCGCGAGTTCGACCGCCTCTGCAAGGTCGTCGGCAAGGAGGGGCGCATTAGCGAGCGAGCCCGGGTGCGCAACGCCACCGGCGCCTGGAGTTCCAGCATCCGTTCGGTGAACGAACTGATCGAGGACATGGTCCAGCCGACCGCAGAGGTTGCCCGCGTCATCGGTGCGGTGGCCAAGGGCGACCTCTCGCAGACCATGATGGTCGAGATCGATGGGCGTCCGCTTCGCGGCGAGTTCCTGCGCATCGGCGAAATCGTCAACACGATGGTCGGGCAACTCGCCTCCTTCGCGTCGGAAGTGACGCGCGTGGCGCGCGAAGTCGGTACCGAGGGCAAGCTCGGCGGCCAGGCGCGGGTGAAGGGCGTCGCAGGCACGTGGAAGGACCTGACCGACAACGTCAACGCGATGGCGACGAACCTGACCGGCCAGGTCCGCAACATTGCGGAAGTCACCACGGCGGTCGCGTCGGGCGACCTGTCGAAGAAGATCACCGTCGACGTGAAAGGCGAAATCCTGGAGCTCAAGAATACTATCAATACGATGGTGGACCAGCTCAACTCCTTCGCTTCGGAAGTGACGCGCGTGGCGCGCGAGGTCGGCACCGAAGGCAAGCTCGGCGGTCAGGCGCGCGTGGAAGGCGTCGGTGGCACCTGGAAGGACCTGACCGACAACGTCAACCTGATGGCCGAAAATCTTACGGGCCAGGTTCGCAACATCGCCGAGGTCACTACGGCGGTGGCGCTGGGCGACCTTTCCAAGAAGATCACGGTCGACGTGAAGGGCGAGATCCTGGAGCTCAAGAACACCATCAACACGATGGTGGACCAGTTGAACTCCTTCGCCTCGGAGGTGACGCGCGTGGCGCGCGAGGTCGGCACCGAGGGCAAGCTCGGTGGTCAGGCGCAGGTGCGCGGCGTCGCCGGCACCTGGAAGGACCTCACCGACAACGTGAACTCGATGGCCGAGAACCTCACCGGCCAAGTGCGCAACATCGCCGAAGTGACGACCGCCGTGGCCTCGGGCGACCTGTCGAAGAAGATCTCCGCCGTTGCCCAGGGCGAAATTCTGGAACTCAAGGACACCATCAACACGATGGTGGACCAGCTCAACTCCTTCGCCTCGGAGGTGACGCGCGTGGCGCGCGAGGTCGGCACCGAAGGCAAGCTCGGCGGCCAGGCCGAGGTGAAGGGCGTTGGCGGAACCTGGAAGGATCTTACCGACAACGTCAATCTCATGGCGGCCAATCTCACGGGCCAGGTGCGAAACATCGCCGACGTGACCACCGCCGTGGCGCGCGGGGACCTGTCGAAGAAGATCACCGTCGACGTTAAGGGCGAGATCCTGGAACTGAAGGACACCATCAACACGATGGTGGATCAGCTGAACTCATTCGCCTCGGAGGTCACCCGCGTCGCCCGCGAGGTGGGCTCCGAAGGCAAGCTCGGCGGCCAGGCGCATGTGGAAGGCGTGGCGGGCACCTGGAAGGACCTGACCGACAACGTGAACTCCATGGCCGAAAACCTCACCGGCCAGGTGCGAAACATCGCCGAGGTGACCACCGCGGTGGCCTCCGGCGACCTGTCTAAGAAGATCACCGCCGTCGCCAAGGGCGAAATCCTTGAGCTCAAGAACACTATCAATACGATGGTGGACCAGTTGAACTCATTCGCGTCCGAAGTGAGCAGGGTTGCGCGCGAGGTCGGTACGGACGGCAAGCTGGGTGGCCAGGCGCGCGTGGAAGGCGTCGGCGGTACCTGGAAGGACCTGACGGACAACGTCAACGCCATGGCCGCTAACCTCACAGGCCAGGTGCGCAACATTGCCGAGGTCACGACCGCCGTGGCCTCGGGCGACCTGTCGAAGAAGATCACCGTCGACGTGCGCGGCGAGATCCTGGAGTTGAAGGACACCATCAACACCATGGTGGACCAGCTCAACTCGTTCGCCTCTGAGGTGACGCGCGTTGCCCGCGAAGTGGGAACAGAAGGCAAACTCGGAGGCCAGGCGCAGGTGCGTGGGGTCGCCGGCACCTGGAAGGACCTCACCGACAACGTGAACTCGATGGCCGAGAACCTGACCGGCCAGGTCCGCAACATCGCGGACGTGACGACAGCCGTGGCGCGCGGCGACCTGTCGAAGAAGATCACCGTCGACGTGAAGGGCGAAATCCTCGAGCTGAAATCCACCATCAACACCATGGTGGACCAGCTCAACTCCTTCGCTGGCGAGGTGACGCGCGTCGCTCGCGAGGTGGGTACGGAGGGCAAGCTGGGCGGTCAGGCGCGCGTGGAAGGTGTCGCGGGCATCTGGAAGGACCTCACCGACAACGTCAACCTGATGGGGACCAACCTGACCAACCAGGTCCGCGGCATCGCCGACGTGGTGACGGCGGTCGCGCAAGGCAACCTGAAGCGCAAGCTTACGGTCGACGCCAAGGGCGAGATCGCGCTTCTGGCCGACACCATCAACGGCATGATCGAGACTCTGGCGATCTTCGCCGACCAGGTGACGAACGTGGCGCGCGAGGTCGGCATCGAGGGCAAACTCGGCGGCCAGGCGCGCGTGCCGGGTGCGGCGGGTCTCTGGCGCGACCTCACCGACAACGTCAACCAACTCGCCGCGAACCTCACCACCCAGGTGCGCGCGATCGCCGAGGTCTCGACCGCGGTGACGAAAGGCGACCTGACGCGGTCGATCTCGGTGGAGGCGTCCGGAGAGGTCGCGGCCCTCAAGGACAACATCAACGAGATGATCCGAAACCTGAAGGATCAGACGCTGAAGAATGCCGAGCAGGACTGGCTGAAGACCAATCTTGCCCGCTTCTCGCGCATGCTGCAGGGCGAGCGCGACCTGGCGACCGTGTCACGCCTGATCATGTCCGAACTGGCGCCGCTGGTGAACGCGCAATACGGCGTGTTCTACGTCACCAATCGCGACGAGGACGACACCTATCTCGAGCTTGCCGCCTCCTACGGGGCGGAGAGTCGCTCGGTCCTCCAGCAACGGCTGGACCTGCGCGAGGGCCTCGTCGGACAGTGCGCGGCCGACAAGCGGGCGATCGTGCTGAACGAGGTGCCGGCCGGGTTCCTGCGCATCTCCTCCGGCTTGGGCGATGTTGCGCCCGCCGACGTGATAATCCTGCCAGCCCTGTTCGAGGACGACGTCAAGGCAGTGATCGAACTCGCCTCGTTCAGCAACTTCAGCGATACCCACAAGTCCTTCCTCGACCAACTCATGGAGTCGGTCGGTATCGTCCTGAACACCATCGCCGCGACGATGCGTACCGAAGGCCTGCTGAAGCAGTCGCAGTTGCTCACCGCCGAACTGCAGTCCCGCCAGAGCGAGCTCACCACCAAGCAGGAGGAACTGCACGCCACCAATGAGGAACTGCAGGAAAAGGCGCAGCTTCTTGAGAACGAGAAGAAGCAGGTCGAGAACAAGAACCTCGAGATCGAGATGGCGCGCCGGGCTCTGGAGGAGAAGGCCGAGCAGTTGGCGCTCACCTCGAAGTACAAGTCCGAGTTCCTCGCCAATATGAGTCACGAGCTGCGCACGCCGCTCAACTCGCTGCTCATCCTGTCGAACCTTCTGGCAACCAACCAGCAGGGCAATCTCAACGAGAAGCAGGTCGAGTTCGCCCGCACGATCAATTCTGCCGGCACCGATCTTCTCAGCCTGATCAACGACATCCTCGACCTGTCGAAGATCGAATCCGGCACGGTGTCGATCGAGCCGACGGACGTGCCGTTGGCCCACCTGCGGCAGCACATGGATCGCACCTTCCGGCAGCTCGCGGCCGACAAGGGTCTCGGCTTCACCATCAAGGTCGATCCCGGCCTGCCTGAATCCATCCGTACCGACGAGAAGCGGTTGCAGCAGGTCGTGCTCAATCTTCTCTCCAACGCGTTCAAGTTCACCTCCGAAGGCGAGGTGGTGCTCGAGTTCCGGCTCGAGGAAAGTGGGCCGACGCTGGGCCCTGTGAAAGGGCGGGCACTGTCGATAAACGTCATCGATACCGGCATCGGCATTCCCGAGGACAAGCAGAAGCTGATCTTCGAGGCCTTCCAGCAGGCGGACGGAACGACCAGCCGCAAATATGGCGGAACGGGCCTCGGCCTTTCGATCAGCCGCGAGATCGCACGCCTGCTCGGCGGCGAGTTGCGCGTCGAAAGCGCACCGGGCAATGGATCGACCTTCACCCTCCTCATACCGTTGGAGGGGCCCAGGGCCGCTCTTGCCGCCGCCTCGAACGTCGGAATGCCGGCCAAGGGGCAGGGGGCCGCGGCAGGCGCGATCGCCGGCAAGGCGGATGGGGAGCTTCAGGACGACCGCGACTCGATCCAGCCGAGCGATCACGTCGTGCTGATCGTGGAGGACGACCCGACATTTGGCGGGCTGCTGCTGGGCCTCGCGCGCGCGGCGGGCCTCAAGGGCGTATTGTCGACAGCGGGAGCCGGAACACTCGCGCTGGCGCGCAAGATCGTGCCCGATGCGATCACGCTCGATCTCGGCCTCTCCGACATCGACGGCTGGGTGCTGCTCGACCTTCTCGGCAACGATCCCAAGACCGCGGGCATCCCGGTCCATGTGATTTCGGGTTCGGACGATGCCACTCAGCTTCTCGAGCGCGGCGCAGCCAGCGTGCTAAATAAGCCGGCGTCATCTGACGATCTCGGCAAGCTGTTCGGCAGCATACAGAGCGGCAAGCAGCGCGAGCAGCGCAGGGTGCTGGTGGCGGATCCCGATCCAGACCGCCGGCTGGCGCTGGTGGAAGTCATCCGGGACGGGATCACGGCAGTGGATTCCGTGCCGCGGCTGGCCGCCAATGCGGAAGAGATGAGCGGCTATGACGCGGTCGTGCTCGGCTTCGGCCGGTCGGCCAAGGAGAATTCGGAGTTCATCGACGACCTGTCCGGGCGCCTCGACGATATTGTGCATCGGCTGGTGTTCTACACGCCCCATGCGGAGGCGCTGGAGCAGAGCGTCGCACTCAATCCGGCACTGGCCGACATTCCGCGCGCCGAGAATCCCACTCAGTTGGCGCTTCTGCTTCCATCGGTCCTGCCCGGCGGTGACCCCGAACGTCCGCACAAGGACCCGGAGTGGAAGGGCCGGAATGCCAGCCTGCAGGCCGCCAAGGTGCTGATCGTCGACGACGACATCCGCAACATCTATTCGCTGACCAGCGTGCTCGAGACGCAGGGCATGGAAGTCCACCATGCCGAGCGCGGCGCGGAGGGCATCGCCTTGCTGGAGCGGATGCCGGATATCGACGTGGTGCTCATGGACATCATGATGCCGGAAATGGACGGCTACGAGGCCATCCGGCTGATCAGGGAGAAGCCGGCGATCGCACATGTGCCCGTTATCTCGGTCACTGCCAAGGCGATGAAGGGCGACAGGCAGAAATGCCTGGAAGCAGGCGCTTCCGATTACATCGCCAAGCCAGTCGACCTCGATCTGCTGCTCGCTCTGCTGCGCGTCTGGGTCGGTCGGGCGAGAGCCGGGGCCAAGGCTCGGGGACGAGGGGCGGCGTAGAATTTCTTCGCCTGTTTTGATCGGAAATTTGTGCAGGGGATTGTGAGAACACGCATTCCGAAATCATATGGCCTTCCTTCTTCGGCGCCGGTTCCGACCAGCGGCGCCCGCATCCTCGCCGTCGACGACGACGACCGGAACCTCACCGCGATCTGCGAGGTGCTGGGCGACACCGGCGAGATCGTCTGCGCAAAATCCGGCGAGGAAGCGCTTCGCTGGCTGCTCAAGGAGGAGTTCGCCGTCATTCTGCTCGACGTGCTCATGCCGGGCATGGACGGGTACGAAACCGCCGCGCTGATCAGGCAGCGCGAGCAGTCGCGGCGCACCCCCATCATCTTCCTGACCGCGATCAACAAGGAACAGGCGCATATGCTGCGCGGCTATGATGCCGGCGCGGTGGATTTCGTGTTCAAGCCGTTCGATCCATTCATCTTGAGATCGAAGGTCAGGGTCTTCGTCGATCTCTTCGATAAGACCCAGGAAATCCAGAGACGCGCCGCAGCCGAGCAGAACCTGCTGCAGGCTGCGCTCGATGCGAATGCGGAGAAGCTGGAGGCGGAACGCTCCCTTCGCAGGTCCGAGCAGCGTCAGGAGGCTATCCTGCGTTCTCTCCCGATCTGCTTCCATGCACGATCGGCGACACCGCCCTACGCAGCGCATTTCGTCAGTGCGGCCGCCGAGCGCCTTACCGGATTTCCGACCGAGCGCTTCACCTCCGATCCCGAGTTCGGGCTGAGCCGCGTTCATCCGGAGGATCTTCCGGCGGTGAAGCAGGCCCTTGTCTCGACCCTGGAGCGGGGCTCCTATGCCACCGAGTTCCGCTGGCTCTGCGCCGACGACACATACCGCGTGTTTCTCGACGAGGGGGTGATTGCAAGGGATAGCGAGAGCGGCGAGCCGGAACTCTACGGTACCCTCACCGACATCACCGAGCGCCGGCAGTTGGAAGAGCGGCTGATGCACTCTCAGCGACTGGATGCGATCGGCAAGCTCACCGGCGGATTGGCGCATGATTTCAACAACCTTCTGGCTGCCATCCTCAGTGGGCTGGGACTGATCGGGCGCCGGGCGAAGCTCGGCGACGATGCGACGCGTATCCTGGAGATGACGCGCCGCTCGGCCACTCAGGGCGCCGATCTCGTCAACCGGATGCTCGCCTTCTCCCGACGCCAGCAGCTTCGTCCGGCCGCCGTTTCGATCGATGCGCTGGCGGACACGCTGAAGGGCCTGATCGCTCCCGTGCTGGGCGGGCTGATCGAATTCGAGTGGTCGGCCGACACTGAAGTCTGGGCTCCACATGCCGATGCGGCGCAGTTGGAACTCGCCGTCATGAACCTGATCTTCAACGCCCGCGACGCGATGCCGTCGGGCGGCAAGATCCTGGTGAAGGCCCGCAACGAGGTGGTCGAGAAGGACACCGACGACATCTCGGCCGGCGACTACGTAGTCATCGCGGTAAGCGATAGCGGCTCGGGCATACCGCCGGAAATCCTGTCAAAGGTGATAGAACCCTTCTTCACGACCAAGTCAGTGGGCAAGGGGACGGGGCTCGGCCTCAGTACGGTGTACGGTTTCGCGCGCCAGTCCAGAGGCATGCTCAAGCTCGATAGCGTCGTCGACCAGGGCACGTCGGCGGAGCTATGGCTGCCGCGCTCCGAGGAACCGGTGCCATCCGGCCCCTCGGCCGAAGACGTCCAGGATCTGCTCGAAACGGATGGTGCGCGCTCACTCTCGATCCTGCTGGTGGACGACAGCGCGAACCTGAGGGAACTCACCGCACGCTCCCTGTCCGATCGGGGGTTCTCCGTGACCACCGCGGGAGGCGGTGTAGAGGCTCTCGCCATCATCGAGAGCGACCCGCATAAGTTCGACGTCATCGTTACCGACTTTGCCATGCCGGCGGTGACGGGCCTCGACGTGGTGCGCTTCGCCCGCAAGCTCCGGTCCGATTGTCCCGCCATCATCATCACCGGCTACGCCGACGCTGCCGCAGTCGATGGACGTCCGGAGGACGTGCCCCTGCTGGTGAAACCGTTCAGCGAGACTGAGTTGATCCAGAGGATTGTCGCGGCCGGGAAGTCGGAGGCCTAGAGCATGATCCCGAAAAGCTGCGGATTTTTCGGACAAGATCATGCGCCAAGAACAAAAACTTGGAGCGAGATGACGACTCGACGAGAATTCATCTCGCTCTGGTAGCTTTGGGACCTGCCTATTTCTCACGCGGCTCGGTCAGCGTAGCTCCGGCAATTCGATGACGTCCGGCGCGGCGTTCCATCACCGCCTCTGCCAATGTCCGGGCGGCGTTGCGGACCTCCTCTTGCACGGCCTGGTCCGCATCGAGTTCATCATGGCTGGTGGCGTAGGGCTTCCAGTAGCCGATGTAGCGATCGAGTTCGGCGCTGGGTCCGGCGGGCGCAAGTTTCATGTATCTCAGCCAATCCGAGACCGAGCGCCGGACGTTCTCGGCGCCCTCTACATCGCCGTGGACCACGACCGAGAACAGCCGCCCGGCGAGATGGCGGGGATAGTCCCAGCCGTCGAGTTCGATCTGCTTGGCCTTTTCGGCATCTTTACCCTGGGTGAGTGTCGGGTCGGGATTGCCGCCGTCGGCGCAGACCATGCGGTCCATCATCAGCTTGAGCGGCGAGGTCACCTGGTACCAGTTGACCGGGGTTAAGATCATGATGCCGTGGGCCGCCACCCACATAGGATAGATGTCGTTCATCCAGTCCTGGGTTTGGCCCAGCGAGTAATTGGGATAGCAGGAGCACGGCCAGTGACAGAGCGGCGCGGCCGTCGAGAAGCACGCCTTACAGGGATGGATTTTCCGCCCGTACTCGGAGGCAAGGCGGGAGAGATCGAGAACTGCCGTCTCGAGCCCCATCTCGGACGCGATCGTGCTGCGGGCAATCTCCGTCAGCCGAAAGCTCTTCGACATCTCGCCGGGACAGGTGTGCTCGCTGCGCGAAGAGCAGTTGATGATCAGGATCTGCGGCGCCTTGGTCTCGTCGGCGTGGCGTGACTGCGCGATCAGCAGCGCCTCGCGCGCAGCGAGCCAGTCGACCGACAGGTCGTAATCCGGATCGGCGAAATCCGGTCCGGCCTTGCGTGTGACCGGGCTCTTCCGAGACTGGGAGTACGCATCCCAGGCTACGTCGGCGATCCTCTCGATCTCCTCGCCGAGCGCGCGGAAGGCAGGATCGGAGAATTGTTCCCGGTAGCGGCGCTTGAATTCGATCTCGTCCAGTCTCGGACTGGGCGTGCCCTTGCGCGGCTCGGGCGCGGGGCGGGCGGATGTGCCGTTCGAACTGGCCATATTCCCTCCTGAAAACAGGGCAAACGCGTCCATCGCCTAGTTGTTTCTTTTCTCTCGAGCGAGCAACTGCCGGAACCTGCGTTATCAGGCGCGGTTATTGGCAGGTCTGTTCCGCGGAGTTGCCGTCGGATTGAGGGATTGGGGCGGGTTCGATTGCGTCAACCACGGACCGCAACGCTTATTAATGGGGTGAGATTTGGTCCCATCGACAATTCGGAACGAGTCGATCAGTCCGAACTTCGTTCACCTCTGCGTGGACATGCAGCGCCTCTATGCCGAGGGAACGGAGTGGTCTCTGCCGTGGATGTCGCGCGTGCTGCCGCAGATCGTCCGGCTTTGCGAGCGGGCACCTGATCACACCACATTCACCCGATTTATTCCCGCGCAGAGGCCAGGTCAGGGGCACGGCACCTGGAGGCGCTACTATGAGCGCTGGGCTTCCATGACCATCGAAGCCGTCGGCATGGACATGGTCGAACTCGTGCCGGAACTCGCCCGCTTCGTTCCTCCGGCGGATGTAGTGGACAAGCCGGTCTATTCGCCCTGGCTGGGCTCGAGCCTCCATGCCCGCCTTCGCGCGCGGGGGTGCGACACGCTCGTCATCACCGGCGGCGAGACCGACATGTGCGTGCTGTCCTCGGTGCTCGGAGCCGCCGATTACGGCTTCCGCACGATCATCGTCAGCGATGCGCTCTGCAGCGCTTCCGACGAGGCCCACGATGCGATGCTGATGCTGTTCTCCTCCCGTTACGGCCAGCATCTCGAGACGGCGACTTTGGAAGAGGTGCTGGAACTGATGCCGCGCTGAGGCCGAAGGAACAAAGCTCGATCGGGACAGTTCAGCCTGTTCAATCGGAACTCCTTCAGGCCGCCGACCGCAGGCATGCCCATCTTGAGAGCACGCGCAAGACCAACAGGAGCGGCGGAGAAGGGCGGTGCGCTGACGCTGGCGTCGAGGCGAGCCCGCAATAATGGTTCGCAGAGCGGGCGGCGCCTTTGCGTTGCGTTTCTGACGGTAACGTCCGTTCCGGCTCTGGGCCAGGCCTCCGCGCTCGATCCTGCCGGCGCCGAGGCATCGTCGATCGCCACCCTGTTCTGGGCGATGGTCGTGGGCGGTGCGCTCCTCTGGCTCTTCGTGGTCTCGCTCATGCTCTACGGCATAAGGCGCAGGCGCCGGGTGCATGACGAATGGACGGCAGGCCGGCTGATCTTCTGGGCCGGCGCGGTCTTTCCGGTCGTCACTCTCTTCCTGCTCCTGGGCTATGCGCTCTGGCTGATGCCTCAACTGAGGCCCTGGGCGCCAGCTCAGGCCGCCGCAACGCTTCGTATCGAGGTCGAAGGCCGCCAGTTCTGGTGGCGCGCCGTCTATCACCGGCCCGGCGACCAGCCAGTCGTCACCGCGAACGAGATCCGTCTGCCGGTGGGGGAGCGTGTCGAGTTCACGCTGACCAGCAGCGACGTCATTCATTCCTTCTGGATCCCGCCGCTCGGCGGCAAGATGGACATGATCCCCGGCCGGACGAACCGGCTGTCGATCTTGGCTACCAAGCCCGGTACGTTCCGCGGCCCTTGCGCAGAATTCTGCGGAGCGTCCCACGCCCTAATGGCCTTCTCGGCGATAAGCATGGAGCCCGAGGCGTTCCGCTCCTGGCTTGCGGCGGAAGCCGGGCCGGCGCGGCCACAGCCGTCCGACGGTGCCCGTCTCTTCGTCGAGAACGGCTGCGGCGCGTGCCACACGATCCGCGGCACCGCAGCCAGCGGTGAAGTCGGCCCCGATCTCACCCATGTCGGGTCCCGCCTCATGATCGGCGCCGGCACCCTGCCCAATACGGAGGAGGCGATCGCCCGCTTCATCGCCGAGCCCGATGTCGTCAAGCCGGGTTCCACCATGCCGCCCTTCCGCATGCTGCCCGAGACCGAGATCCGCGCCATGGCCGCCTACCTGAAGGCGCTGCAGTGATGATCGTCGGCAACGACTTCTCGCTAAGGGAACGGCGGGCGCAGGAGAAAAGGCTGCGCGCCGTGTGGGCCAACCCGTCCGGCTGGCGCTATTGGACCTCCGTCAACAACTTCCAGGTGGGCCTCTGGTACGCCTCCGCCGCGTTCGCCTTCATGCTGTTCGCCGGGTTGCTGGCGCTGATCATGCGGGCGCAACTCGCCGTTCCGGAGAACGACCTAATCTCGGCCGGCTTCTACAACCAAGCCTTCACCCTGCACGGCACGGTGATGATGTTCCTGTTCGCTGTGCCGATCTTCGAAGCGGTCGCGATCTTCCTGCTGCCGCCGATGCTCGGCGCCCGGGAATTGCCGTTTCCGAGACTGGGCGCCTTCGGCTTCTGGAGCTTCTTCCTAGGCGGGGTTTTTGTCTGCGGCTCGATCCTATTCGATTCGGCTCCAACCAGCGGATGGTTCATGTATCCGCCGCTCGCCACGAAGGAGCCGGGGTACGGTGCCGACATATGGCTGCTCGGGCTCTCCTTCATCGAGGTGGCCTCCATTGCCGCCGCAGTCGAGATCATCGTCGGCATCATGAAATGTCGCGCGCCCGGCATGCGCATCAACCTGATGCCGCTCTTCGCCTGGTATCTGCTCGTCGTGGCCGGAATGATCCTGTTCGCCTTCCCGCCGCTCATTGCCGGGGACATCCTGTTCGAGATGGAGCGGATGTTCGACTGGCCGTTCTTCGATGCTTCCCGTGGCGGCGACCCGATCCTGTGGCAGCACCTCTTCTGGATCTTCGGACACCCGGAAGTCTACATCATCTTCCTGCCGGCAATCGCACTCATGGCGATGATCGTGCCGACCTTCGCGCAGCGGCCGATTGTCGGCTATCCCTGGATAGTGCTCGCCGCGGTCGGGACCGGCTTCATCTCCTTCGGCCTGTGGGTGCACCACATGTTCGCCACCGGCCTTCCGCAGATCTCGCTCGCCTTCTTCTCCGCCGCCTCGGAGGCAGTGGCGATCCCGACCGGCGTCCAGATATTCGTGTTCATTGCGACGATGCTGGCGGGCCGCGTCATCTTCTCGGTGCCGATGCTGTTCGGCATCGGTGGCATCGCCGTCTTCGTTATCGGCGGTCTCACCGGCGTGATGGTGGCGCTGGCGCCGTTCGACTGGCAGGCACACGACAGCTATTTCATCGTCGCCCACCTGCATTACGTGCTGATCGGCGGCATGCTGTTCCCGATCGTGGCCGGCATCTACTACTATTACCCGCTGATCGACTCGAAGCGGCTTTCGAACCGGCTGGGCAAGATTGCGTTCTGGCTGATGTTTGCAGGCTTCAACGTCGCCTTTTTCCCGATGCATCTCACCGGCCTGCGCGGCATGCCGCGCCGGGTCTTCACCTATCCGGCCGGAATCGGATGGGACTGGCTGAACCTGGTTTCCACCATCGGCGCCTACGTCTTTGCCGCCAGCGTGCTGGTGGTGGTCTACGACGTGCTGCGGCCCAAGCACAGGCAGCCAGGAGGCGAGATCAATCCCTGGAATGCCGGAACGCTCGAATGGATATCGGAGCCAGAGGAGAACTGGGGCGTGCGCTCGATTCCCATTGTCGAGAGCCGCTATCCGCTTTGGGACCAGAAGGATCTCGTTCGCCGCATCAACGAAGGAGACTTCTACCTCCCCGACGCCGAGGAGGGCAAACGGGAGGGGCTGGTCACCTCGGTCCTGGACGCAAGACCGCTGCAGGTGCTGCGAGTCGGCGGAACGTCATACGTCACGATCGTTTCGGCAGCGAGCCTCGGTATGGTCTTCGTCGCACTCACCTTCCACTGGTGGTGGACGGCTCTGGTCTTCGGCGTGGCGGCTTTTGCATCGATCCTCTACTGGCTGTGGACCGGGACCTCGGAAATTCCCGAGAAGCCGCAGAAGGATGTCGGCCTGGGGCTCACACTTCCGATCTATGCGTCGGGCCCGAACTCGGTGGGCTGGTGGGCCATGTTCATCACCATGGTCGGCGACGGCACTGCATTCGCCAGCCTCGTCTTCGGTTACTTCTTCTACTGGACGATTCATGGGGATTTCACGGGCGGACTGGCCGGCCCTGGCGCATTCTGGCCACTGTTGTCGCTGGCCTTCTTCGCGGCGGCATGGGGCGCCACGGTCGCTGCGCGTGCACTGAACCAGGGCAATCGCACCGACCTCGCGCGGGCATCTCTGGCTGCAGGATGCATCCTGACGATTGCCGGCTCGCTGGCCGCGTTTCTCGGCCCCTGGTCGCATACGATGGAGCCCACCGCCCACGTCTATGCGGCGATCGTCTGGATCCTGGTGATCTGGCTGCTCTGCCATGCCGCCGTCGGCGCCGTGATGCAGCTCTACTGCCTGGCCCGCAGCTTCGCCGGCCGCATGACCGCCGAATATGACGGCGACATCCGCAACGTTGAACTCTACTGGCATTTCCTCGTTCTCACGGCGGTCGTGACGCTTCTGGTCATCGGCCTGTTTCCGAAGGTTCTGTGAGGCGGCGATGAGTCTGATCCCGCGGCAGATCGAGACCTTTTGGACGCTTTTCACCGCACCGGTGGTGTGGGCGGTGCATTTCCTGGTCTGCTATGTCGGCGCCGCTATCTATTGCGCGAAGCAGCACGAACTCGGATTCGGCTTCGGCGTCGTACGTATCGGCATAGGAGCCGCGACGTTTGCAGCGCTCGCCATCATCCTGCTGGCGGCTTGGCTTTCCTGGCGCCAGTGGGGGTTCGGCGCCTACGCCCCGCCGCACGATGAGCCCACGCGGCTCGACCGCAACCTGCTCCAGGGGTTTTCCACGCTGCTTTTGTCGGGCCTCAGCTTCGTGGCGGTGATCTATGTGGCCATGCCGGCGCTGTTCGTGACGGAGTGCCTGAGGTGAGTGCGTACGCAGCGTTCAAGGCGTGGCTTGCCCGCTCCTCGGCGAGACCCGCAGTGACGATCCGCTGGCGCCATGTCGTCGGCTTCTTCGTCGTGCTGCCGATCTTGGCCGTCCTAGGCGCCTGGTCGGGGCTGTACAATGTCGCGGCCTCGACCGGGCATTGGAAGATCACCGACTGGTTCCTGCATTTCGCAATGCGCTCCTCGGTCCGGACCTACGCACTCGGGGTGGCGGAGCCCGCCACGCTTCCGGATGCCGGCGTGCAGCCTGCCGCGGGCCATTTCGCCATCGCCTGCGCGGTCTGCCACGGGGCGCCGGGCGAGCCTCGCACTCAGGCCATGCTGCGGATGCTGCCATATCCGCCAGACCTCGCATCGGTGGTCGACACCTGGACCGACGCGCAGCTCTTCCGCATCGTCAAGCATGGCGTCCGCTTCACGGGCATGCCCGCATGGCCGGCGCAGGATCGCGACGACGAGGTCTGGGACATGGTCGCCTTCCTTCGCAGGCTGCCCTCCCTTGGCCCCGGGGAATATCGTGAGTTGGCCTACGGTCCTGGTCAATCCAAGGAGTTCATGGTTTCGATCGAGGACCGGATCGCCGACTGTTCGAGGTGCCACGGCAAGGACGGCCTTGGCCGAAGCGCCCTGGTTCCTGTGATCGCCGGCCAGTCGGAGGCATATCTGCTGGAAAGTCTCCGCGCCTATGTCCGGAGGACCCGTCCGGGCGGCATCATGTCGGTGGCGGCCAACGGATTGAGTGATGAAGTGGTCGGTTCGCTTGCAAGGCACTATGCCGGCCTGCCCGGGCTTTCGCGAGTACCGCGCAGCGGTTCGGGAGAAGTGGCCAGGATCAACATGGAAGAGGGGGAGCGGATCGCCGTCCAGGGCGACTCGAGCCGGAGCATCCCCGCCTGCCTTGGCTGCCACGGCCAGGATCGGCGGCCGCAATACCCGCGACTGTTTGGCCAGCGCGCCGACTACATCGAGGAGCAACTGCGGCTCTTTCGGGAGCGCAAGCGTACTGGGACGCCCTTCAGCCACCTGATGTGGAATGCCGCGCATCGCCTCACCGATGCGGACATCGCCGCGGTTGCTGCCTACCTCGCGAGCGAAGGCGGAGCCAAGTGATCCTCGGCTCCCCCTTTCTCAAAGTCAGTTAGTCGATCTGGAAAGGACTAATCCGGTCGCATCGGGATCAGGGCTGGCGATTCTCCCGGTTGTCCTCGTCGTCCTGACGTTGCTTGCGGTGCTCGCTCTCCTGGCTTTCGCCGCGCAGCATGTTGCGGTCGTCGGGGTCGACCAGATCACGCTGGTCGGCTCTGAGGTTTGCGCCCTTACGCCTGGCCTCCCGCTGCTCGGGGGTCATCTTCAGATCCGCTTCGGCGTCGAAATCGTCGCCCGCATTCTTAGTATTCACCCGCTTTTCGATGATCGCGATCTGCTGATCATGCGTCGCGTTCCCGTGCGGGCGTGCGGTCTTGCTGTGCTCTTCAGTCCTGTGGCCGGCCATGGCAGCCTCCGCTCGTCTCTCGGCTTCTATTTGTTTGTGCGTCCGCGCTGGTTCGGATCGACGCCGCCACCGGTCGTGGTGTCGTTCTCGACGTCGCCGCGGAACGTGTTGTCGCCGTCCTCGATCTTGAGATCGCCGGCACGGATCGTGCCTTTGGAGGCACCGATTCCGGGATCCTGCCTGAGGTCCTTGTCGCTGGGCGTTCTGGTTTTCGCATGCTTGTTGTCGCTCATTGCGGCCTCCACTCTTGTCTGAGGGCAATCGCGCCATGCTCGAAAGGTTCCGGTTTTTCGGTCGCTGGAGTGCCGGAACCAATCCGAGCCGCTCCCGTTCGCCCTGCGACAAGGAAAGCAAGGCGGAGGCACTCTTCAATGGATATTCTTTGGATCGTACTGGTTGCCGGCGGACCGATCGTGCTGGGCGCAGCGATGGCCTATGCGCTGCTCACGCGCAGGCGGCTTCGCGGCAGCGAACGCAATGCACAGCGCGCCGCCACCGAGCGGCTCTATCGCGAACAGTCTCCCGGCCCACGAACCTGAGACTGCTGTTCAACTGGCTGGCTTCGGTTTCGGGCTCCCGGGTACCGTCGTGGAGGTGACCGACACCGGATCGCTGGCCGGGAAGGTATCCTCCAAGCCCTCCACCAGTTGCTCCTCCAGGGTCTCCGGATCTTCCGCCCGACCGGGTGTCCTGCGACGTTTGAACTCTTTGTGCGCCACGGCGCCCTCCAGAAGAAGCTCCAACTCGCTCAGTTTGGCACCCTCCACGGCGAAGGCCTTTGAAGGAAGGGCGCCCGGGTCCTCCTGATGATTCTGCACATCGAGCAGTTTGTCCAGTTCCGACAGCAATTTCGATGCCCCGGGGTATCCCAGCATGCGCTGCACCAGGACGCGGAGCACGTCTCGTTGGGCGATCAGACGGCCTTCGATCTCTTCGTTGGTGAGGTCAGACATCTAGCTTCCTTCGGTATGGCAGGGCAGGGCGGGGGGCGATTGTAGCGAGGCGGTCCCGACTACTTCGGCACTGCCGTCTGCGGCTCGATTTCGTCCGGACGGATGACGGGCGTCTTGCCTTGGTCCGGGGCGGGAGTCGCCATTTGATCGCCAACCGGCGGCGGACGCAGCACGCCGTTGCAGGGGTCGAGCTTGCTGGACAGGGTCTCGCTGTCGCTGCTTTGCTGCTCCCCTTGATTTGCCTTTGCCTCCGGTGCCGCCTGGGTCCCCGGGTTCTGCCCCGGTCTGGCAAGGCAGTCTTGAGGGTGGCGCGCGGCATCCGCGGCTTGCGCGAATGCTGGCGCGCTCGCCGCCAGCGCGAAGAAGAGGGTGGTCACGCAGAGTGCTTTCATGGTTGCCTCCCTGAGGCTCTCCTTGGGGGAAAGCCCCAGTGCGGCATACGGTTCCCGACCCTGCATCCGAAACAGAGGGAGCAACGAGCCGACCTCGTGCGATCAGCCTCACAGTTGCACCCGACGTGATTCTTCACCATTTTAGGGCCATCGTCATTCCGCGGGCCTTGAACCCGCCGCGAGTGGAGCAACAGATGGGACGTTTCGAGGTCATCAGACTAAGCGATAGAGCCGCCGACCGCGTTCGCGAGATCGTCGGGGCGCGCGACAATGCTAGGGGCATCCGGCTCGGCATCAAGAAGGGCGGCTGCGCCGGCATGGAGTACACGGTCGAGCTCGTCACCGAGCCTAATCCGAAGGACGACCATGTGGAGAAGGATGGCGCGCATGTCTATGTCGCGCCCGAGGCCGCGCTGTTCCTGCTCGGGACCGAAATGGATTTTGAAGCAACGACGCTGCGTACCGGTTTTACCTTCCGCAACCCCAACCAGAGCTCGGCCTGTGGCTGCGGCGAGTCGGTTGAGCTGAAGCCTGCTGATTTGAAGGCTCTGGCCGAGGCCCGCGCTGCGGCGGGCGTGTGACGGCGGAGGCGGGTGCTCATGGAGCCGCGCGTTTCGATCATCACCATAGGCGTGATCGATCTGGACCGGGCCATCGCGTTCTACACGGCGATGGGCCTCGAGCCCGGGATGGTGGTGCCGGACGATGTGGCCTTCTTCCAGATGGGCGGCCTACTGCTCGCGCTCTGGCCCCGCGCCAAACTGGCGGAGGACGCTGGCATACAGGATAGCAAACCCGGCTTTTCCGGCGTCGCGCTCGCCTACAACACCCGCTCGGAGAGCGAAGTCGGCGAGATGCTGGAGCGAGCCGAGCAGGCCGGGGGCCGCATCGTGAAGCCGGCGCAGCGCGCGTTCTGGGGCGGTTGGTACGGCTATTTCGCCGATACGGAGGGCAACCTCTGGGAGATCGCGCACAATCCGGGCTTTCCCCTCGATGCGGAAGGGCGTATCTCGCTGCCCGCATGAACCACGACTCCTATACCAACGAATACATCGCGGAGATCCTCAACTCCGTGAAGGCGGTGGCGATAGTCGGTGCCTCGGCCAACGACGTGCGGCCGAGCTACTTCGTCGCCAAATACCTGATCGATAAGGGGTTCACCGTCTTCCCGATCAATCCCGGCCAAGCCGGCAAGGAAATCCTCGGCCGCATGACCTATGCGAAGCTCTCGGACGTGCCGGAGCCGATCGACATGGTCGACATCTTTCGCGCCTCCAGCGCCGTGCCGCCGATCGTGGACGAGGTGCTGAAGCTGAAGCCGCTGCCGAAAGTGATCTGGATGCAGCTCACGGTGCGCAACGACGACGCTGCTGCGAAGGCCGAGGCCGCCGGCGTAAAAGTGGTCATGAACCGCTGCCCGAAGATCGAGTACGGCAGGCTCTCTGGCGAGATTGGCTGGAACGGCGTGAACAGCCGGGTGCTGTCCTCCAAGAAGCCCATAATGCGACAGGGCTTCCAGAGCTTTGGCGTGCGGGTAAGATAGCTGGAGAAGAACGTTCCATCTTAGCCCGTGAAATTGGCTCTGCCGGCTCCCCGGACCTAACCGGTTGGAAAAGTTGTTCTTTGCTTTCGGCGCAGCGTACCGTCAAGAATGCGCGGATTTACATCAGAAGATTCTTTGGAGGAAACATGTCTCAGCGCAGCCCAGGCTTCAACACACTCGCCGTTCACGCCGGCGCCAAGCCGGATCCGGCGACAGGCGCGCGTGCGACGCCGATCTACCAGACCACCTCTTATGTCTTTGACGACGCCGACCACGCCGCGTCGCTGTTCGGTCTGAAGGCGTTCGGCAACATCTATACCCGCATCATGAACCCGACCCAGGCGGTCCTGGAGGAGCGCGTCGCCGCGCTCGAGGGCGGCACTGCCGCGCTGGCGGTCGCTTCAGGCCACGCCGCGCAGATGCTGGTTTTCCACACGATCATGCGCCCGGGCGACAACTTCGTCGCCGCGCGCCGGCTCTATGGCGGATCGATCAACCAGTTCGGCCACGCATTCCAGAATTTCGGATGGCAGGTGCGCTGGGCCGAACCGCGCGAGGTTGCGAGCTTCGAAAGCCAGATCGACGAGCGCACGCGCGCGATCTTCGTTGAAAGCCTCGCGAATCCCAACGGCGAGTTCGTGGACCTGGAAGCCCTCGGCAACGTCGCCCGCAAGCACGGTATCCCGCTCATCGTCGACAACACGCTGGCGAGCCCCTACCTCGTGCGGCCCATCGAGCATGGCGCCGACATCGTTGTGCATTCTCTGACCAAGTTCATCGGCGGCCATGGCAACTCGATCGGCGGTGTGATCGTCGACGGCGGCACCTTCGACTGGTCGAAGTCGGGCAACTATCCGATGCTGTCCGAGCCGCGCCCCGAATATGGCGGCCTGGTGCTGCACGAGACCTTCGGCAATTTCGCCTTCGCGATTGCGGCGCGCGTGCTCGGCCTGCGCGACTTCGGTCCTGCCATCTCGCCGTTCAACGCCTTCCTGATCCTCACCGGCCTTGAGACGCTGCCGCTGCGCATGCAGAGGCATTGCGACAATGCCCAGGCTGTCGCCGAATTCCTGTCCAGGCACGAGAAGGTGAGTTGGGTCTCCTATCCCGGTCTGGCGAACGATCCCAATCACGCGCTGCAGGAGAAATATTCGCCGAAAGGCGCCGGCGCGGTGTTCACCTTCGGCCTGAAGGGCGGCTACGACGCGGGCGTGAAGTTCGTCGAAGCGCTGGAGCTCTTCTCGCATCTCGCCAATGTCGGCGACACCAAGTCGCTGGTCATCCACCCGGCTTCGACGACGCATCGTCAACTCTCGGACGAGCAGAAGACGAAGGCAGGCGCCGGTCCAGACGTCGTGCGCCTTTCCATCGGCATCGAGGACATTGAGGACATCATCGGCGACCTGGAGCAGGCGCTCTCGAAGGTTTGATCCGACCTGGCGGCTCATCGAGGCCTGAGCCGCCGTCCCGTCGACTGGACTATGGTCCACATGCGCCGCGGGCGATTGATCGTCCCGCGGCGCATGGTCTAATACGTCCTGTATGCGGCCAATGCTTGCTGGCCGCGCGCCGCTTTGGCGCTTTGTGGGATCAAAGAGGTGCGCCCGAGGCGCCCGAGGGAGAGCAGAATGCTCCAGAAAACCAGCCAGTTCATGCGGGAAGCCAATTTTATCGGAGGCGAGTGGGTCAAGGCGGATTCCGGGGCCACGATCGACGTGACCAATCCGGCCACGGGCCTGAAGATCGGCACCGTTCCGAAGTCAGGAAAGGCTGAGACCCGGCGCGCCATCGAGGCTGCCGAAACCGCGTTCCATTCCTGGAAGAAGACCTCGGTGCTCGAGCGGCACAAGCTGCTGCGCAAGCTGCACGACGCGATCATGGACAACCAGCAGTCGCTCGCCGAACTGCTCACCATGGAGCAGGGCAAGTCGCTGACGGAGGCCAAGGGCGAGATCGCAATCTCCGCAGCCTATGTGCTGTGGTTCGCAGAAGAGGGCCGTCGCGCTTATGGGGACGTCGTTCCTTCGCCCTGGGCGGACCGGCGAATCCTTGTGACCAAGGAGCCGACGGGCGTGGTGGCGGCGATCACGCCGTGGAACTTCCCTTCGTCGATGCTGTCGCGCAAGCTGGCGCCGGCGCTCGCCGCCGGCTGCACGACCGTCGTGAAGCCCGCTTCGCAGACGCCGTATTCGGGGCTTGCCTGGGGCGCGCTGTGCGAAGAGGTCGGCTTCCCGAAGGGCGTGGTCAACATCGTCACAGGCTCGGCTGGCGAGATTGGCGACGAAATTTGCGCCAATCCGCTGGTCAAGAAGATCACCTTCACGGGCTCGACCGAAGTCGGCAAGATGCTGATGGCAAAGGCCGCCGCGACCGTGAAGAAGGTTTCAATGGAACTTGGCGGCAACGCTCCGTTCCTCGTCTTCGACGACGCCGATGTCGATCGTGCAGTCGAAGGCGCGATGGTCGCCAAGTACCGCAACTCCGGCCAGACCTGCGTGTGCACCAACCGCTTCTTCGTCCAGGCTGGCGTCTATGACGCTTTCGTGGAGAAGCTGGCCGAAGCGAGCCGCAAACTGAAGGTCGGCCCGGGCCTTGAGGACGGCACCCAGCAGGGCCCGCTCATCGACGGCAAGGCGGTTGAGAAGGTCGAGGAGTTCGTGAGCGACGCCACCGCCAAGGGCGGTCGCGTGGTCACCGGCGGCAAGCGTCATGCGCTCGGCGGCTCCTTCTTCGAGCCGACCGTCATCGCGGACGCCAAGCCCGACATGATGTTCATGAAGGAAGAGATTTTTGGCCCGATCGCGCCAGTCTTCAAGTTCGAGACCGAGGAAGAGGCGGTCAGGCTGGCGAACGACACCGAGTTCGGGCTCGCCTGCTATTTCTACACCGGCAATCTCGCCCGCGCCTTCCGGGTCATGGAGGGGCTGAAGTACGGCATGGTCGGCGTCAACGAAGGGCTGATTACCACGGTCGAGGCGCCATTCGGGGGCGTCAAGGAGTCCGGCATCGGCCGCGAGGGCGGACATCAGGGCATCGAGGACTATCTCGACACGAAGTACGTCTGCATTGGCGGTCTGGGGATCTGATCGCCGAGGGGGAAGCGTGAGAGCGTCCCATGGAGCGAGACCAGGTATTCGGCACGACACCTGCGGGTGAGCCGGTCCGGCGTATCACCATCGAAGCGGGTGGCCTGACCGCCAGCATCCTGTCCTGCGGTGCGATACTGCAGGACCTGCGGCTGGACGGCCATGATGCGCCGCTCACTCTCGGCTTCGATCGCTTCCAGGACTATGTCGACCACCCGAACTATTTCGGCGCGGTGGTCGGTCGCCATGCCAACCGCATCCGAGATGGCCGCTTCACCATCGCTGGGGTCGACTACCAGATCGACCCCGAGCGGCCGGACCTGCACGGGCTGCATGGCGGCCGGAATGGTTTTGGCCGTAGGAACTGGTCGATCTCGGGATATGGCGAAGACTTCGTCGCGCTGTCCTTGACCGACCACGACGGAGAGATGGGGTTCCCGGGGAGGGTGGAGGCGCACTGTACCTATCGCCTGAGGGCCCCGGGCATCCTGTCGGTGGAAATGAACGCGACCACCGACCAACCGACCCTGTGCAATCTCGCGCATCACGCCTACTTCAACCTGGACGACGGCGGGTCCGGCGACACTCTTTCGCACCAGTTAAGGATCGCCGCCGACGGCTATCTTCCGGTCGATGATGAGTTAATCCCGACGGGTTTGGTCCAGCCGGTTGACGGCACGGAGTTCGACTTCCGCACCGCCCGCACGATCCGTCCCGCGCCGGATGCGGCTCCGATCCACTACGACCACAATTTCTGTCTCTCGTCCGCCAGGCACGCGCTGAAGCAGGCAGCATGGGCGAAGGGGCCTGCATCGGGAGTGGAACTCGAGGTCTGGACCACCGAGCCCGGGCTGCAGTTCTACGCGGGCCACTACATAGAAGAGGGCCTTCGCGGGATCGAGGGGCGGAGCTACGGGCCGTTCTCCGGCTTCTGCCTGGAGGCGCAGACCTGGCCCGATTCACCGCACCGGCCGTATTTCCCGCAGGCGCTGCTTCGGCCCGACGAGGTCTACCGTCACATCACGGAGTTTCGGTTCCACCGCGGATGAGGGTCACTCTCCGAAGGCCGAACGGAGCGTCTCGAACGGCGCCAGCGCACCGCGCACTTGGATGACCGCTGCGGCCACCCGATGCGCCTTGGCCGCCGCTTCATGCGGTTCGTCGCCCTGCAGCCGCGCCACGAGATAGGCGCCGTTGAAGCTGTCGCCGGCGCCGGTGGTGTCGACGGGCGCGGCGACCCGGACGGCCGGGGAGGTGTGGTGGCCGCCGCGGGAGGCGATCAGCGCAGGTTCTTCGCCATTCTTCACCGCGACTTCCGCGACGCCGGCCCGCACCATGCGCTCGGCGGTCTCCTCTGGCGTGCGGTCGCCGAACAACGCCGCTTCGTCCGGAAAGGTAGGAAGTGCCACATCGGCGACGCCGAGTGCGGAAGTCACCCATAGGCGCGCCTCGTCGGTGTCCTGCCAAAGGCGTGGGCGGTAGTTCGGGTCGAAGGCAATTCGTGTGCCGCTTCTGCGCGATTCGCTGAGAGCGTTCAAAAGGACAGTCCGCGCTGAGGCCTCGAGGATGGCCAGTGTGATACCGGAGAAATAGACGAGTTGCCGGCCGTCCAGGCTCCTTGCGAGCGCCGCGGGATCGCGAGCGAGCTGGCGGGCGGCGGCGTCGGAGCGCCAGTAGGCGAAGGAGCGCTCGGCCCCTGTCAGGGTAATGGCGTAGAGGCCCGGCCGCGCACCGGGGATGATCGGGCTCGATGCGATGCCGATGCCGTGCTCCTGGAAGAAGGCTATCTGCTGGTGTGAAAAAGGGTCGTCGCCGAAAGCCGAGACATAGTCGGTCGCGACGGCCGCCTGCGTGAGGGCGCGCATGGTCCACATCGTATTGAAGGTGTCGCCGGCATAGCCCAGCCGCCACGTCTCGCCGCTCTGGCCCGAGAGTTCCAGCATACACTCGCCGACCGAAGCAATTCCCCTCATACCCGTCCCTCCTGTTTGCGGCCCTCTCTACATCGCCGGCCGGAGCCGCGCCAAATGCAAAAAGCCTCTTGACCTTCCAGTTGCTGGAAACCGTAGCTCGCGGGTCCGGATGAGGGTCAAGGCAATGAAGAAGCGAATCGCAGCGGCTGGTGCCGCGATTGTCGTTGTGCTCGTCATCGCGGCATTCGCCGCCATGCGCATGATGGCGCCGCCGGATGACCTCGATCTTGCGCGCTCCAAGACCAGCGAGAACGGGCTTTACGTGGTGACCCTCGCGCCGGAAGCGGAGCCGGTTCAGCGATCAAAGCTGCATGTCTGGATCGCGACGGTCCAGCGTCCGGACGGAAGTCCGGTCGAGGATGCGGCGATAGCGATCGACGGCGGAATGCCTCAGCATGGCCACGGCCTGCCCACGGCGCCGCAGGCGGGCGGGTATCTCGGCGATGGCCGCTACCGCATCGAGGGCCTGCGGTTCAACATGAGCGGCTGGTGGGAACTGAAGCTGACCATCGGATCTGCTGCCGGCAAGGACGCAGTGGTGTTCAACGTTGTGCTGTAAGATCATGTCCGCCGTGCTGAAGATGTCTTTCAAGGTGCTGGCCGTCGGCATTTCGCTGTTCCTGGCCGGCTGTTCGGGCGAGCAGCTCTCCGATGAGGAGAAGCAGTTGATCGGCCAGTTTCGACTCTCTGAACTGCAGCCGCTACCGGCCGATCCGACCAACAAGTATGCCGATCAGTCCGGGCCGGCGGCCTTCGGCGCGACGCTGTTCTTCGAGCAGCGGCTTTCGCGTGATGGCAATGTCGCCTGCTCGACCTGCCACATCAGCGACCGCCAGTTCCAGGACGACCGGCCGTTTGGCAAGGGAGTCGGTGAAACGAAGCGGCGTACCATGCCGCTAGCGGGCGTCGCCTACAGCCCGTGGTTCTTCTGGGACGGACGCCGCGACAGTCTCTGGGCCCAGGCGCTCGGACCGCTCGAGGACCAGAACGAGCATGCCGGCACCCGCACTGCCTATGCCCAACTGATCGCGCGCGAGTTCAAGGACCGCTACGAGAACATTTTTGGGCCGCTGCCGGACCTCTCCGCCGTGCCCGCGTCGGCCGGGCCGTTCGGTGCCGAAGCCGAGCGGGCTGCCTGGATGGCCATGTCCGACGACCAACGAGCGGCCGTTGATCTCGTCTTCGCCAATATGGGCAAGGCGATCGCTGCCTTCGAGCGCACGCTGGTGCACAAGCCGACCCGCTTCGACCGTTTCGCCGACGCGCTTGCCGCCGGCCGGCAGCCTGAGAAGGACGCTGCCCTGTCGGAGGACGAAATCCTCGGGCTGCGGCTCTTCGTCGGCAAGGCGCGGTGCTCGACCTGTCACACCGGGCCGCGCTTCACCGACGACCATTTTCACAACACCGGGGTGCCGCAGGCTGACGGCAAGCCGCTCGACCTCGGCCGCGAGACGGCGGTGGCGCAAGTGCTGGCCGATCCCTTCAACTGCGCTGGACGCTTCCGCGACGGGGACGAGAGCGCCTGCGGCGAGCTTCGCTTCATGGTCAAGGAAGGGCCGGAGCTCAAACGAGCCTTCAAGACGCCGTCGCTTCGCGGCGCCGCCTCACGGCCGCCCTACATGCATGCCGGCCAGTTCAAGTCGTTGGTGGAGGTGGTTGAACATTACGCCGCGGCACCGCAGTCGCCGGACGGGCACAGCGAGCTTGTCCGGCTCAAGCTTTCGGAGAGGGAAAAGACAGCGCTGGTGGCGTTTCTGAAGACGCTCGCCCAGTAGTAGGATCCTTAAAGGAGAACTGCGGGTGATAGCGTCAGGGATCGACGGAGTAGATCAATCCTTTCGCAGAATTTTATCCATCGCCTTTCCCTTCGCGAGTTCGTCGATCAGCTTATCGAGGTAGCGGATTTCCCGCATCGTCGGCTCCTCGATGTCCTCTACCCGGACACCGCAGACCATGCCCTTGATCAAGGCTCGCGAGGGATTGAGACCAGGAGCCTCCGCGAAGAAGGTTTCGAAGTCAGTCTTGTTTTCCAGTTGGGTGTGTAGCTCCTTAGGACCGTAGCCTGTCAGCCAGGTGATGACCTGATCGACCTCCGCCTTGGTGCGACCCTTCTTCTCTGCCTTCGCAACTAAAAGCGGATAAACGCTCGCGAAGCTGGTTGTATAGATTCGATGTTTCGCCATGAAATCTCCTGAACTCTCTGATGGCTAAGGCCGTATTCAGACGATCTACGCACATTTGTAGGCCGCATTCGGGAGATGGCAAGCCAAGTGATCGTCTATCCCGTTCCGGTCCAGAAAATCCAGCCTCTCTACTTTCGTTCTCGCAGACACTCGCTTGCGGTATCAAAGACGTCCTATTTCTTGTTCCGCTCGATGAAATCGACCATGAGTTTCGCGGCTTCCGCGGCATGGGTTTCGAGCAGGAAGTGCCCGCCATCGAGAATGTGGGATTCCATCCTGGGCAGGCCCTGCATCCACGAAAGGGTCTCGGCGAGATCGAAAAACGCGTCATGCCGACCCCAGATCATCAGGGCGGAAGGCTGCCATCGCGCGAGATAGTCGGCGACCGCGTCGAATCGGGCGACGAAATTGCCGTAGTTGGCGATGAGCGCGCGCTGCGTTTCCATACGGCCAGGAAGCTGCATTACCCGCCAGTCCTCCTCCCAGCTTCTGGCCGGTATTCGGGCGGCCACCTCGTCTGGGACATTCGCGATATACTGGTCGCGTGTGCCCTCGAAGGTTAGATGAGCAGTGGCCTCCGCTTCGTTTTCCAGAGTCGGATCAGCCCAGTAAGCTTTTGTCGCCGCCCATTGCGGACCCATTCCCGTTTGGTGTGCATTGGCGTTCTGGATTATCAGACCCAGAACCTGTCTCGGCTCCTTCATGGCGAGATGGAGACCTACCGGCGCGCCGAAATCGTGAAGGTATAGGTAGCGCGGTCCGACGGACAGATGTTCCAGCAATTCGGAAACCGCCTCTCCGAAAGTGTCGAACGAAGGAGACGGAAGGACATTCGATTCTCCAAAACCTGGCAGGTCTGGCGCAATCACCCTTGCCGTCTTCGACAGGACGGGAATGACTTCCCGAAATGTTCGCGCGGAACTCGGGAAGCCGTGCAGAAGAAGTACGGATGGATTTGAAACAGCCCCTGCGGTGATGAAGGACAACTCCGTGCCACCCGACAGTCGAATGCTTTGCCTCATCGCTGGGAACCTGCTGCACTCTAATGCATGCGTGACTTCAGAGGTCCAACGCGGCCTCCGATCGTTCTGTTCCAAGATCGCGATAGCGTGCGGTTGCACAATCGGTAATGTTCGATAATCGCCCGAAGCTGCCGAATATTGTTGCTAGCGGTCCTTCACTGTCTCCATAGCGACGAAGGTGGAGGTCTGCGCCACGTGCGGGAGCGCTGAGATCCTCTCGCCCAGCACGCGGCGGTAGGCGGCGATGTCCTTAGTGCGGACTTTTAGGAGATAGTCGAACGAGGCCGCTATCATGTGGCACTGCTCGATCTCCGGCACCCCCTGCACAGCGCGGTTGAACTCGGCCAGCGCAGGCGAGCGGGTGTCCGACAGCTTGACCTGCACGAAGGCGACGTGGCCTTCCCCCATGCGCTCGCGATCGATGACGGCGGAATAGCCGCGGATGAAGCCGTCCTTCTCCAGTCGCCGTACGCGCGCCTGCACCGGCGTCTTGGACAGGCCGACCCGTGCGGCGAGTTCGCTTGCCGAGAGCCTGCCGTCGCGCGCGAGTTCGGCGAGGATGTTCCGGTCGATCCGGTCCAATTGGTCTGCCGGCATAAGAAAGATGGTCCGTAGCTCTATCCGTTTGGGTTCTTCATAGCCCGATCGGGCTGTCGCGGCCAGAACTTTGGTCCGCTCGGAAGTGGCCGGCGTGATAGCCTTCAAGCCTCTGTGCCGCTATCTCTCCTGCTGGATCGACATGACCAAACCCGCCCTGGACGAACTTCGTCGGAGAATCCGCGAGAACTACCTGCCGGACGAAGGCGAGGCGCTTTCGCGGCTGGTCGGAATGGCGCAGCTCACCGCAGAAGAGCGGACGGCCATTTGCGCCCGCGCGGCGGACCTCGTGCGGGCGGTGCGCGCCTCTTCCGATCCGCGGCTGATGGAGGTGTTTCTCTCGGCCTACGGCCTATCGACCAAGGAAGGCGTGGCACTCATGTGCCTTGCCGAGGCGCTGTTGCGCGTGCCGGACGCGCAGACGGTCGACGAACTCATCCAGGACAAGATCGCGCCGCACGACTGGTCGGCCCATTCGGGTAGCTCGAGCTCGATCTTCGTCAACGCCTCGACCTGGGCGCTGATGCTGACCGGCCGCGTCCTGGAAGAGGGCGAGGGCGGTATCGCCGGCACGCTGCGGGCGATGGTACGGCGCCTGGGCGAGCCGGTCATACGTCGGGCGGTGGCGGCGGCGATGCGCGAGATGGGCGAGCAGTTCGTGCTCGGTCGCACCATCGAGGAGGCGGTGCGGCGCGGCTCCGAGATGACCGCGAGAGGCTATCTCTATTCCTACGACATGCTGGGCGAGGCGGCTCGCACCGAGGCCGACGCACTGCGCTACCTGAAAGCCTATGCCGACGCCATCGCCGCGCTGCGGCAGCATACGCGCAGTTCGGATATCCGCGAGAATCCAGGAATCTCGGTGAAACTGTCGGCGATCCACCCGCGATACGAGATGGCGCAGCGCGAGACGATGCTGCCGGTGATGAGCGAACGGCTGCTGTCGTTGGCGCTGGCGGCACGCGAAGCGCGCATGGGCCTCAACATCGATGCCGAGGAGGCGGACCGGCTCGACCTTTCGCTGGATGTGATCGACCGGGTGCTCGCTGACCCTAAGCTCAAGGGGTGGGACGGTTTCGGCGTCGTCGTCCAGGCCTACGGCCCCCGTGCGCCCTTCGTCATCGACTGGCTGCACGCGCTGGGGCAGCGCCTCGACCGACGCATCATGGTCCGGCTTGTGAAGGGCGCCTACTGGGACACCGAGATCAAGCGCGCGCAGGTGATGGGGCTTTCGGGCTATCCGGTCTTCACCCGCAAGCCGAACACCGACGTCTCCTATCTCGCCTGCGCACGAAAGCTTCTGGACCTCACGGATCGCATCTACCCGCAGTTCGCCACCCACAATGCGCATACGGTGGCCGCCATCCTGAACATGGCGGGGGATCGCAACACCTTCGAGTTCCAGCGCCTGCACGGTATGGGCGAGACCCTGCACGAGGCGGTGCGATCCCGAGAACTCACGCGCTGCCGCATCTACGCGCCGGTCGGGGCGCACTCCGACCTGCTCGCCTATCTGGTGCGGCGGCTCCTGGAGAATGGCGCGAACTCCTCCTTCGTGCACCAGGTGACGGACGCCTCGGTTCCGACCGAAGAGATCGCCCGGGACCCGCTGGCGGTCGTGGAATCGCAGGCGACGGCCAGCAATCCGGCCATCCCGAAACCGGCCGGCATCTTCGGCCCGACGCGGAAGAACGCGCAGGGCTGGGATATTACAGACCCGGACACGCTGGCTGCGATCGAGGAAGGCAGGGCAGCGTTTGCCGGCGAGGACCGGTGGTCGGCAACGCCCACGTTCGGCGCTCCCGCACGGACGACAATCCCCCGCGCGGTTGTGAATCCCGCTCGTCCGGAGGAAACAGTGGGCACGGTCGTCGAAGCCACGATCGATATCGTCCGTAACGCTGTTGGGATTGCATCTGAAGCGCAGGCCGAATGGGCGCGCCGGCCGGTGGCGGATCGGGCGGCGATCCTGCGCCGCGCGGCCGATCTCTACGAGGAGAACGCCGTCGAGTTCTTTGCGCTCTGCACCCGCGAGGCCGGCAAGACGCTGGCCGACGGTGTGGCTGAGGTTCGCGAGGCGGTTGATTTCTTGCGCTACTATGCTGCCGAGGCCGCGAGGGTGGAAGGCGGGACCGAAGCTCGCGGCGTGATCGCCTGCATCTCGCCCTGGAATTTTCCGCTCGCCATCTTCACCGGCCAGGTCGCCGCGGCGCTGGTGACCGGCAGTGCGGTGATCGCAAAGCCGGCCGAGCAGACGCCGCTAATCGCTGCGAAGGCGGTTAGCCTCCTGCACCAGGCCGGTATCCCGCAGGAGATCCTCCAACTGGTGCCGGGCGACGGCCCGTCCGTCGGCGCGCCGCTTACCGCCGATTCGCGCATTGCGGGCGTCTGCTTCACCGGTTCGACCGAAGTCGCGCGCCAGATCGAGCGCCAACTTGCCAGGAGCGGCGCGCCGGATGCCATGCTGGTCGCTGAGACCGGCGGGCTCAACGCGATGATCGTCGATTCCACGGCGCTGCCGGAGCAGGCGGTGCGCGACATCCTTGCGTCGGCGTTCCAGAGCGCCGGCCAGCGCTGCTCGGCCTTGCGCATCCTCTACGTACAAAAGGATGTCGCGCCGAAGGTGCTGGAGATGCTCACCGGCGCGCTGAAGACGCTGGTCGTCGGTGACCCGTGGTCTATCGAGACTGATGTCGGGCCGGTTATCGACTACGAGGCGCGCGGATCGATCTCCGGTTATTGCAGGCGCCTCGAGAGCGAGGGAAGGCTGATCGCGAAACTGGACACGCCCGGCGAAGGTCGCTTCGTCGCGCCGCACATTTTCGGCGTGTCTGGCATCGAGGACGTGGAGAAGGAAGTTTTTGGCCCCGTTCTCCACGTCGCGACCTTCGAGGCGGATGACATCGATGACGTGATCTCGGCGATCAACGCCAGGGGCTACGGCCTGACCTTCGGGCTGCACACCCGCATCGAGGCGCGTGTCCAGCACATCGTCGACCGCATTCGGGCGGGCAATATCTATGTCAACCGCAACCAGATCGGCGCGGTGGTCGGCGCGCAGCCATTCGGCGGGGAAGGCTTGTCCGGCACCGGACCGAAGGCGGGCGGACCGCACTATCTCCGCCGCTTCCGGCGGGCTTCGGGTGGGCTTGGCGAAACCGTCTCGGGTATCGGAGTTACGGTACGAAAGGCCAGCGCCGCCGAACTAGATCAGGCGCTCCGCGGGGTGAACACGGCAGAGTGGGCGGCGCGGCCGGACCGCGTGCCGGTCCTCAGAAAACTCCTGCGGGGCAGGGCTGCCGAGGCGATCGCAGCCGCGGCTGGACTCGATTTCGGTCCGCTGGACCTGCCGGGCCCGACCGGAGAGGCGAACACGCTGGTACTGCGCCCGCGGGGCAACGTGCTTTGTCTGGGCCCGGATGCCGACACTCTGCTGGCGCAGGTGGTGCAGGCGCTGGCAGCAGGAAACGCGGTGCTGGGAGTCGCGCCGGGAGCGCGCACTGCGTTGCAGCCCCTGACCAGCAAGGACCTGCCCATCAGGGTGGTCGACGGCGTGATCGAGCCGGACGATCTGGCAACGCCGGGCATCGATGCCGTGGCCTTCTGCGGTTCCGCGGAAACGGCGTCATCGATTCGGAGGGTGCTGTCAGGCCAGGCCGGCCCGATCGCGCCCGTGATCACGGAGGCGATCAATCCGGTGGCCTATGCGCATGAACGTTCCATCTGCGTCGACACGACGGCCGCCGGTGGCAATGCCAGTCTTCTGGCCGGAGCGGATTGAGGGCCTATTGCAGTTGGCATAAAACATGATAAAAATAGTCATGTTTATTGCTGCCCACAGTTGAGGCTCCGGCGGAGGAGAGCGACGTCATGAACACGCATAGCCCGAACAGTTTTCTGCGCCGGTCCAAGCTCGTCACCCTGGAATTGAGAAAAGAGCCGCAGGAGAGCTATCGCGGCGCCGTGAGGACGGTCAGCAGCCAGTCGCTTTTCCAGGGTGAACACGAGATCGGGATCGATCACGCCGGCTCGCTCTACCGGCTGAAGATCACCCGCCAGGGCAAGCTCATCCTGAACAAGTGAGCGCCTATTAGAGGTCTCGGGGCACGCTGCCGGGCGGGCAGCCTTGTGATCTCGGTGCGCAGCTCGAGCGGTGTGGACCTGGCTGAGTTTCCGGGCTGCAGCCTAATTCGGCAGTTCCACTGCCGGATTCGCCGCCGCGAGCGTCTCGAGCCCCAGCAGCGAACGCATGTTGTCCCTGGATTTCACCAGATCCTCGATCGTGTAGCGCTGCAGGACCGCGAAGAACGCATTCAGCGCCTCGCGCAGCGCCTGATTGAGGCCGCAACTGTCGATCAGCGGGCAGTCGGCGGCATCGTTCTCGAAGCACTCCGCCATGGCGAAGTTCTCCTCGGTCACGCGGACCACATCGAATAGGTTGATCTGGTCAGCGGGCCGTCCCAGCCTCACGCCGCCATTCCTGCCGCGGACCGTCTGGATGAGGCCGTTCTCGACGAGCGGCTGCAGGATCTTGAACAGGAACAGTTCCGAGACGGAGTAGGCTTGCGCGATCTCGGGGATGCGGCTGAGGCGACCTTCATTGGCCGCGCAATACATGAGTATGCGCATCGCATAGTTGGTCTGGCGTGTCAGACGCATGAGGGTTCCTTCTGCCGCATGGCTCGCCCAATATGGCCCATTGTTTGGAACAATTCCATACTGGGTCATCGCATAACAGACGCCCGAGAGTCTGCACTGACAATGTCGCACCCGGCGACAGCCGCTTCGAGTTCGCGGGCGGATTGCAGTAGGCGTGCGGCCTTCTATTGTGGGTTCCGCATGCAGTGAATCGCTCGATTGGGGGAAACGGATGCCGCGGGAAGTGCCGCCGACCTTCGAGGAACTCCGTGGGCTGGTCGGGCAGGAATTGGGCGTTTCCGACTGGACCACCGTCGACCAGCACCGCATCGACCAGTTCGCCGAATGCACCGGTGATAGGCAGTGGATCCATGTCGATCCCGAGCAGGCGAGACGACGCAGCCCATTCAGGTCTACCATTGCCCACGGCTACCTGACGCTTTCGCTGATCGGATCGCTGATCCAGGAGATGAACATCCTGCCGGAGAACACGCAGGCCGCCTTCAACTACGGCCTCGACCAGGTACGCTTCATGTCCCCCGTGATGTCCGGGGCGCGGGTACGGATCCGCACGACGCTGCTTTCGATGGAAGACAAGGGACCCGGCCAGTACCTTTTGAAGGCGCGCAACATCATGGAGGTAGAGGGTGAAGTGAAGACCGCGATGGTCGCTGACACGCTGGTCATGCTCTACGAGCGCAGGCGACAGCGGGAGGCCTGAGCGACGTGTTTCGTCGCGCCCTCCTGTGCCCTCGGCAGTAGGCGGTCGGGAGAAAGCGGAGTGCCACGAGCCTTCATTCCGCGGCCCGATGTTCTACTGGCGAGGACAAGGCTTGAAGTCGGAACGGAAATTCGGGAAGCTTTGGGCGGGGGAACAGGGAGGACGCGGGTAGGAGGCCCTCCTCATGAACCACGGCAGCGACGTTGCGCGCTTTCTGATCATTGACGACCATCCGCTGTTTCGCGAGGCGCTGCACAGTGCGCTGCGGGTCGCTTATCCCGGCGTGGATACGGCCGAGGCCAAGACGATCGCCGAGGCACTAGGCATTCTCGCCGGACCGTTGAGCTTTGATCTTGCCCTTCTCGATCTCAGCATGCCGGACGTGCACGGTTTTGAGGGGCTGCTGCAGTTGCGGACGCGCCATCCGCGCCTGCCGGTGGTTGTGGTGTCCGCCCATGAGGAGCCGAAGATAATCTCGGAGGCGCTGTCGTACGGGGCCGCCGGTTTCATCCCTAAGTCTGCCCGCAAGGACGCCTTGGCCGCCGCCATCCGTTCGGTGATGGAGGGCGCCATCTATGTTCCAGAAAACTACAGCGGCCGCCCGCCGGAGGGGGAGGGCGCAGATCGCGCGGAAATGGTGCGGCGGCTGTCGACGCTCACGCCACAGCAACTGCGCGTATTGCAGATGCTTCGCCAAGGCCTCCTCAACAAGCAGATCGCCTATGAGCTGCAGGTCGGCGAAACCACCGTCAAGGCGCACGTCTCGGAAATCCTGCGCAAGCTCAACGTCTACAGCCGCACCCAGGCGGTGATCGAGGTCTCGAAGCTCGACGGGACGGAACTGTTTCGGGAGCAGTTTTGAAAGGCGGCAGTCGGCAATAGGCAATTGGCAGTCGGGTGTTGTTATGGCAGGCCGCGCGACGGAGATACCGCCTAGACCTTCCCGACTGCCGATTGCCCACTGCCTACTGCCGACTTCCTCACGCAAGCAGATGCGCCAGCAGCGCCCTCAGTTCCGCCGGCTTGACCGGCTTGCGCATCAGTTCGATGCCGGAGGCGCGGGCCGAATAGGACAAAGCGGGCGAGTGGTCGGCGGTGACGATCAAGGCCGGCACCGCCCGACCGAGATAGGCTCGAACCTCGATGATCGTCTGGCTTCCGAGATCGCCGCCTTCCAGATGCTGGTCGGCAATAAGCACGTCCGGTATCCAACCGGTATCGCGCAGACAGCGGATCGCCTCGCTCAGCGAGCCAGCCTGCTTGACCTCGCATCGCCAACTCGAAAGCAGGGACGTGGTCGCCTCGATCACACGCCGATCGTCTTCGATGAGCAGCACCCGGGTGCCGAAGAGCCCGTAGCCACGCGGCGGCTGTACGACCTTCGGCCGGACGGCGACGGGGCCCGTGGCTAGCGGCATCTCCAGCCGAAAGACGGTTCCGCGTCCGGTGACGGATGTGAAGCCGATGCGATGACCCAGCGCATCAGCCATGCGGCGCACGATCGAGAGCCCAAGGCCCAGGCCCGCGCCAGAGACGTCGTGCTCGGGTGTTGCGGAGCAGCGGTGGAATTCGTCGAAGATGGCCTCGTACTGGTCGGCTGGGATGCCGCAGCCGGTGTCCACCACGTCGATGCGGATGGTCGTCCCGCGCTTCCGCGCTCCGACAAGGACGCCACCGGAGCTCGTGTAACGGACCGCATTTGAGACGATGTTCTGGACGATGCGCCGTAGCATCGTCTCATCAGAGCGCACCACGGCATGGCTGGTGCGGAATTGGAACTTAAGCCCTTTCTGCTCTGCGATCGGTTCGAAGTCGGACTTGATCGACGACAGCAGCGGATCGAGCGCGACGTCTGATATGTCAGGGCGGACCACGCCGGCATCGAGCTTGGAGATGTCGAGGAGGGTCAGAAGCAGGTGGCTGATCGTCGTAAGCGAGCGCTCGACCTGGCCGATCAGCCTTCGACCCTCCTCCGTGGTCTGCAGATCCGCGAGCGCGGATATCGATAGGTGCGCGGCGTTGAGCGGCTGCAGCACGTCGTGGCTCGCGGCTGCAAGGAACCGCGTCTTCGACTGGTTCGCCAGTTCAGCCTGTTCTTTGGCGGCCAGCAGGTCGACATTGGATTCCTCCAGCCGGCGGAGCGTCGAGCGGAGTTCCTCGGTGCGGCTTCTCACCTGGCCTTCGAGGTTGATCGCAGTCTGGAACAGGGAGAATGCATTGGCCTGCTGATCCATCGAGCGCTCGACCCGCGAGATCAGGGCGGCGTTGATCTTCCGCAGGCGTTCGATGTCGGTGATGTCGCGAACAGGCATCTTGGAAACTTGCCGCTATGCGGCCTCTCGGCAGCCGAATGCGATACCGGTCAGCGTCTGGTTGAGGTGCATGGTTCGATACTGCTCCCCATAGGTGCCGAAGCCGATCAGATTGTTCGCCCGGTAAAGTTCGGAGAGATCGCGCAGCACCTGCCGATTGCGGGCGTCGAGCCTGCGCAAGACGCAGTCGAAACCAAGGATCACATCGACTCGGCCTATCCGTCTGCCGATATCCTCGAATGCAGAGCGCGTCGTTTCCACCAACTCGGTGGGCTGGGCGATGGAAAGGACCACACCATCGTCGATGGCGCAGAAGAAGGAGAGGGACCTGTCTGCATTGAGCTTCTGGATGGAGCGGCAGTAATACTCGCCGCCGACCCTGACCACGACCGGGTGGGAGGCAAAGCTCAGCGGCGTCAACGCGTCCGGCACGACGCCGATGGCGAATGCGAATTCTTCCGCCGCGCTCACGGCATTGAATTCGCGGACGATACGGCGGTCCGGATCCGAGGCGGTGACGACGAGCTTCTCGTCGGTCGCGACGAAATTCTCCGTCTTGAACACCTGGAACGGAACGTCGGTCGACACGAGCAGGACAACCGCGGCGTCATTGTCGACAATGCCATCATAGAACAGGGTCGTCGTCTCGAACTTCAGGTCGTCCCCGGCCGACCCGCCGACCAGGGGGATGTCGTCCAGTCCCCAGTGTATTGCGGAGGTCACCGTCTCTTCAGCGAATGACATGCCGTCGATCAGACAGATCGCGAAAGTCTCGGTCTCGGACGAGCGGCCCGTCCTTGCGGCCAGGGTCCGCCGCAGCACGCCGACATCGGCAGCGATCGCGTCCATTCCGGTTATTGAGAGTCCACGGATCATCCGTCCCGCCACCGTGAAGCTCCGGGATGGGAACAGGATTGCCAGCGTCTGCCCTTCCTCAATCCCGAAGGGCGTGATTTCCCCAGCCGTGGAACACCCGGCATGGTGCAGTCGAGGCGAATGACGCGTGACCGCGGCGGCAAGATCGGCCGCTGATATCAGCGCCTGGGAGAAGAAGAACAGGACAAAGCCGGCATCCATCTGCTCGGCTTCCTCCGCTACGTCCATGGCAAAAGCGTCGGCATCGGGCTGATCGGTGCTCATGACCGTCAGGCCGCAGCTATAGGTGGTCTTCGAGCAGACTCGCACCAACCTCGTAGCCCTTCACACGGCGCCGTTATTCTTGAGCTGCACGCGCCGATACGCATTACCATTCTTGCCCGGGCGGCCCGGTTTTGCAATGCTGCAGGCGTGCATCGCCTATCCTTTAGTCGAATATACGTTCCGCAAGGACAGGCTGCATTCTCGAAACTGAGCAGCCGAGGGCGCCCACGAAGCGCCCAGGCTGGAGGAGAACTTGAGAAGGGCGGGACCCCGCTGGCCCGCAACAGCACGACTGAGGGAGGCAGGCAGCATGTCAGACGTTTCTCTGACGGTTAACGGGCGGAGGGTCACCGGCACGGTCGAGGACCGAACCCTTCTTGTTCATTACCTACGCGAACATCTCGGGCTCACCGGAACCCATGTGGGCTGCGACACCTCGCAGTGCGGCGCTTGCGTGGTGCATGTCGATGGCAAGGCGGTGAAGTCTTGCACCATGCTTGCCGCGCAGGCGTCCGGGTCCACAGTGGTCACCATCGAGGGCCTCGCCAATGGCGCCGAACTGCATCCGATGCAGGCGGCATTCAAGGAGAACCACGGGCTGCAGTGCGGCTTCTGCACTCCCGGGATGATCATGGCCGCCGTGGACATGGTGAACCGCCATCCCGAGGGCCTCGACGAGGCTACGGTGCGGGCCGAGCTTGAAGGCAACATCTGCCGCTGCACGGGATACCACAACATAGTCAAGGCGATCCTGGCAGCCTCTCAGGTCATGCTGAAAGGCACGGCGCAAGTGGCGGCGTAAGAACACGGCAGGACTGAGGAGCGTGGCCGGCAGCATCTGAGGAGAAGGGCAGGCGACAGCCGCCCGTAAACGCTGCCACGAACTTCAGTTCGTCCACTTCGGGAGGAGGAGACGATGGGTGTCGAAGGAATTGGCGCACGCGTAGCGCGCAAAGAGGACAAGCGGTTCATTACCGGGGCAGGCCGCTATGTTGAGGACATGGTGCTGCCCGGCATGCGACAGGCGGTGTTCGTACGAAGCCCGCACGCGCATGCGGCCATCACGAGCATAGACGTATCCAAGGCCCTGGAAATGCCGGGCGTGGTCGGGGTGCTCACCGGCCGCGAGCTGAAGGCCGACGGCATCGGCAACATCATATGCGGGTGGATGATCCATTCGAAGGACGGCTCGCCGATGAAGATGGGCGCATGGTCGCCCCTTGCAGTCGACCGGGTCCGCTACGTGGGCGATGCAGTCGCAATCGTGATCGCGGACACCAAGGGGCAAGCGCGCGACGCGGCGGAGGCCGTCGAAGTGAGCTACGACGTTCGCGACGCCGTGACACAAGCGGTGGATGCGCTGAAGCCCGGCGCGCCGCAGCTCCATCCCGAGGCCGAAGGAAACCTTATCTTCGACTGGGAACTGGGCGACGCCGCTCCAACGGACGCGGCAATCGCCTCCGCCGCCCATGTCACGACGATGCACATCGTCAACAACCGGCTCGTCCCCAACGCGATGGAGCCGCGCGCCGCGCTAGGCTACTACGACAAGGCCGAAGACCACTACACCTGCTGGACCACCTCGCAGAACCCGCATGTCGCGCGGCTGGTGATGAGCGCCTTCTACAACGTCGCTCCGGAGAACAAGCTGCGGGTGATCGCGCCCGATGTCGGCGGCGGATTCGGCTCGAAGATCTTCATCTATCCGGAGGAGATCGTTTGCCTGTGGGCGTCGAAGAAGACCGGCGTTCCGGTGAAATGGGTGGCGGACCGTACCGAAAGCTTCATGACCGACGCGCATGGCCGCGACCATGTGACGGAGGTCAAGATGGCCTTCGATGCCGACAACCGTATCACCGGGCTGAAGGTCGACACGATCGCCAATTTCGGCGCCTACATGTCGCTGTTCTCGTCGTCGGTTCCGACCTATCTCTACGCGACGCTGCTGTCCGGCCAGTACAACATCCCGGCAATCCACGCGAATGTCCGCGCCGTCTATACCAACACCTCGCCGGTCGACGCATATCGCGGGGCAGGGCGCCCGGAAGCGACCTACCTTCTTGAGCGGACGATGGAGACTGCTGCGCGCGAACTCGGCGTCTCTCCGGCCGAACTGAGGCGGCAGAACTTCATCACCGAGTTCCCGCACCAGACGCCGGTGATCATGTGCTACGATGCGGGCGACTACGCGACCTCGCTGGACGCTGCCATGCAGGCGGCGGACTACGCAGGCTTCCCGGCCCGTCGGGACGAGGCCAAGCAGCGTGGAAAGCTGCGCGGCATCGGTATGAGCGCCTATATCGAAGCGTGCGGCATCGCGCCGTCGGCGGCAGTCGGCTCGCTCGGGGCCGGCGTCGGCCTTTGGGAATCGGCTGAAGTGCGCGTGAATGCCGTCGGCACCATCGAGGTGCTCACCGGCTCGCACAGCCACGGCCAGGGCCATGAGACCACCTTCGCCCAGCTCGTTGCGGGCCGCCTCGGCATACCGATCGAGCAGGTCTCGATCGTGCACGGCGACACCGACAAGGTGCAGATGGGCATGGGCACATACGGCTCACGCTCGGGTGCGGTCGGCATGTCAGCGGTCTTCAAGGCGCTGGACAAGGTAGAGGCCAAGGCGAAGAAGATCGCGGCGCATCTGATGGAGGCCGACGAGGGAGACATCGTCATTGAGAACGGCGCGCTGAAGGTCGCCGGCACCGACAAGAATGTTCCGTGGTTCCAACTCGCCCTCGCGGCCTACACGGCCCACAATCTGCCGGCGGGCATGGAGCCGGGCCTCAAGGAAACGGCTTTCTACGATCCGAGCAACTTTACCTTCCCCGCCGGCTGCTACATATGCGAGGTCGAGGTCGATCCGGACACCGGGACGACGGAGATCATCCAGTTCGTCGCGGCCGACGACTTCGGCAACATCATCAATCCGATGATCGTCGAGGGCCAGGTGCATGGCGGCGTCGCGCAGGGTATCGGCCAGGCGATGCTCGAAGGCGCGGTGTATGACCGCGAGAGCGGGCAACTCGTGACCGCTTCCTACATGGACTACACTATGCCGCGCGCCAGCGACGTGCCGTCGTTCAAGGTGTCGACCTCGAACACGCCTTGCCCGGGCAACCCGCTCGGCATCAAGGGCTGCGGCGAGGCCGGCGCGATCGGCTCGCCGCCGGCGGTCATGAACGCCATCACTGACGCGATCGGCAGCAACGACCTCACCATGCCGGCCACGCCGGAGAAGGTGTGGGCCGCGTTGCACGCTGCGACGAAGCATTGAGAGAGGTGGATGGTGAATGGGGAATGGTGAATGGTCAGGTTTGAAGGGAGTGCGCCGACCACACAGCCGGTTCGCGCCTCCCGTTCGATGCCATTCACCTTCACCCTTGACCATTCACTCCCGTAGGGAGGTTCCATAATGTATTCAGTCAACTACCATCGCGCATCGTCCCTCGCCGACGCGGCGTCGCTCGCCAAGAAGGGCGAAGCAAGATACCTCTCCGGAGGCATGACCCTCATCCCGGCCATGAAGGTGCGGCTGGCTGCACCGTCCGACGTGATCGACCTCTCGCACATCGCCGAGCTCAAGGGTGTCAGCGTCTCCGGCAACAGCGTTCGGATCGGTGCGGGGACAACCCATGCCGAGGTGGCGGGCAACGCGGCCCTCAAGGCGATCTGCCCGGCGATTTGCAGCCTGGCCGCACACATCGGCGACCCGCATGTGCGCCACATGGGCACTCTAGGCGGCTCGATCGCCAACAATGATCCGGCCGCCGACTATCCGGCCGCGATGCTGGCGCTCAACGCCACCATCGTCACGGACCGCCGCGAGATTCCGGCTGAGGATTTCTTCACCGGGTTGTTCGAGACGGCGCTGGACGAAGGCGAGATCGTAACGGCGGTGACCTTCCAGGCGCCGTCGAAATCGGGCTATTCGAAGTTCCCGAACCCAGCCTCGCGCTATGCCATGGCCGGCGTGTTTGTCGCCCAGGATCAGGATGGCGTGCGTGTCGCGGTGACCGGCGCAGGCGAGAACGGCGTCTTCCGCTCCCCAGAGATCGAAGCGGCACTTGCCTCCAACTTCGATGCCTCGGCGCTGCAGGGGGTCACCGTCCCGAGCGACGGGCTGATGAGCGACCTCCACGCTTCGGCCGCCTATCGCGCCAATCTCGTCGTGGTGATGGCGAAGCGGGCCGTGGGCGCCGCCAACGGCTGACACAAGGAACGACGGGGGCAAGGTACACGAGAAGTTGAGTCGCGGCGGGGCTCATGCTCTGCCCGCCGCTTCTGGAATACGCCTCGTCTGCCTCATGGCTTCACGGTCGCGCGATCTGGCGGAGCGTGCTATCGCCGCCGTGATGGCCGATCAGATTCGCTCAATTGCGAGAACCCGCACCTGGTATTTTCGAGGACTGCGCGCCGCGTTTTCGCTTCCTGCCCTGATCCTTGCCAGCGCGCATGTCGGCTTCGCCGGGCTCGCCAAGGAGTTCGGCTTCTCGCTCGCAGAAACGATGTTCATGATTGGCTTCGTGTGGGCGCTGCCGGCCAATGTGGTGCTCGTCGGCGCCGTCGCATCGGGCGCCACGCTGTGGGGCGCGGCCTTCGCGGTGGCGCTCTCATCGGTGCGCCTGATGCCCATGGTGGTCTCCCTCATCCCGGAGCTTCGGGCGAAACAGACCCGCAAATGGGTTCTCTACCTGCTTTCACACTGCGTCGCCGTGACCTCCTGGGTCATTGCGATGGAGCGGATCCGAAAGGTACCGCTCGACATGCGGACCGCCTACTACGCTGGCCTTGGCCCTACGCTCGTGATCGTCAACACGCTGCTGACCGGCATGGTCTATGTGCTTGTCGAGCGTCTCCCGCCGTCGATCATGGCAGGCCTGCTGTTTCTGACGCCGATCTATTTCCTGATCTCCCTCTGGGGCTCGGCGCGGGAGCGGGCCGGTAAGGTGGCCATGGTGCTCGGCGTCGGGCTCGGGCCGGCATTCCATGTTGTCGTTCCGCAATTCGACCTCCTCGCTGCGGGTCTTTCGGGAGGGTTTGGCGCCTTCCTGTTCCACCTCTTCCATAAAGCGCGCCAGCGGCAGGCGGCCTGATGACGTTTCACGCGTTCGAGGGCTGGTGGTGGCACTTCCTCTTCATCTTCGTCGCCGGAGCGATAGCGACGGATTCGTGGCGCTTCCTCGGCGTAGCGTTTGGCGAACGCATCCCCGAGAAATCCGAAGCGCTCGTCCTAGTCCGCTGCATCGCGACCGCGCTGGTCGCCGCAGTCATCGGTAACCTCATCGTATTCCCGAGCGGCACGCTGGCCGAGTTGCCACTCGGGCTGAGGCTGGCTGCCGCCGCTGCCGGCTTCGGTACCTTCCTCGCTGGAGGCCACATGCTGCTTGGCATAGCCGTCGCGGAAGCGATGCTCGCGATCGGTATGATGCTGGTCTAAGATTTCCTGGTGCGCCGACCTTTACGCACCGAGTTGGGCGAGGGCAGTTCTTATCCTTTCGGCATTCGCAGCCAGAACCTCTGGCTTTTCCATCTGACCGGTGTGAGGCTTCAGCGCCACGCCATCGAAGCGCGGCAGTACGTGGAAATGCAGGTGGAAGACGACCTGGCCGCCAGCAGGCTCGTTGAACTGCTGTATCGTCACCCCGTCCGCCCCAAATGCCGGCACCACTGCCCTGGCCAACTTCTGCACCGTCTTCATTACGGCCGAAAGGCTCTCGGGCTCGACGTCCAGGATGGTGCGCGACGGCTTCTTCGGGATGACGAGGCAATGGCCTTCGCCGCGCGGCATGACGTCCATGAACGCGTAGGTGTCTTGGTCCTCATATAGCTTGTGGGACGGTATCTCGCCCCGGAGGATTTTGGCGAAGACGTTGTTGTCATCGTAGGCGAGTTTGGTCATGAGCATCTTCCCTATGATGCCCGACATATTCGGCGGCGAGCCGCCCGGGTCAACCCACGAGAGCGGCGAACCGCATGCAGTCGAACTATTTGTACCTTTTGATCGCCATCGGCTTCGAAGTGGCCGCGACAAGCGCGCTGAAGGAGACGCAAGGCTTCACACGGCTATGGCCGACCTTGGCATCCATGGGCTTGTATGTGCTTGCATTCTATTTCCTGTCGCTGCCCTTGCGCACGATGCCGGTCGGCGTTGTCTACGCAGTGTGGAGCGGCGCAGGAATTATCCTCATCACGGCCATCGGTTGGACCTTTTTCAAACAGGCTCTGGACCTGCCTGCGCTGCTGGGAATCGCACTGATCCTGGCAGGTGTGCTGGTGATCAACCTGTTTTCGAAGACGGTTGCACACTGAACCGGTCAGCCGGGAACAAAACCCTTTAACATAAGTTATGGGGCACCATGCGAAAGCCTGAGCCCATACCTCTTCGCCTTCTGATCCTGGCGCTGATCCTCGAGGAAATGATCAAGGCGCGCGAACAGTCGTTGCCTGTCCAGCGCGGCCGTGAGGAGCCGAGGCCCGTCCTGCATTGACGTTTTCATGACGGGTCGTGGTCGGGCATATCCTTTCTGAACGGCGTATGCTCCTCGAAATAGTCCGAGATGCGTCCCACCTCGAAGCGTTCCCGGCGGAGATAGTCGTCGACCGCGCGCCGCAGCCCCGCATGGGCGATATAGTGCGCCGAATGGGTGGTGACGGGCCGGTAGCCGCGCGCCAGCTTATGCTCGCCCTGCGCTCCGGCCTCGACCACCTGCAGGCCCCTCGCAATCGTGAAATCGATTGCCTGGTGATAGCAGACCTCGAAGTGCAGGAAGGGATGGTCCTCGATGCAGCCCCAGTTGCGCCCGTAGAGCCGGTCCGAGCCGATGAAGTTGATCGCTCCAGCTATGTAGCGGCCGTTTCGCTTGGCCATGACCAGCAGGATGTCGCTGGCCATCCGCTCTCCTATCAATGAGAAGAACTTCCGGTTGAGATAGGGCCGGCCCCATTTGCGGCCGCCCGTGTCCATGTAGAAGGCGAAGAAATCGTCCCAGGCGCTTTCGGTGATGTCGCTGCCGGTCAGCCAGTCGATGGTGATTCCGGCCGCCAGCGCTTCCTTGCGCTCCTTCTTCAGCGCCTTGCGCTTGCGGGACGCGAGGGTAGCCAGGAAATCGTCGTAGCTGCCGTAGCCTTCGTTGAAGAAGTGGAACTGCTGGTCGGTCCTGTGGAGATAGCCTGCTTGCGCGAGGGCGTGCAGGTCGTCGTCGCCGACGAAGGTGACGTGCGCCGACGAGACATTCATCCTCTCGGTGACTGCCCTAAGGCCCGCGGCGAGCGTCCCGCGAACCGCGGCGTCGTCACCTAGATCCCGGCGCACCAGCAAGCGGGGGCCGGTGACCGGGGTGAACGGCACCGAAACCTGCAGCTTGGGATAGTAATCGCCGCCCACCCGCTCGAAGGCATCCGCCCAGCCATGATCGAAGACGTATTCGCCCTGGCTGTGCGATTTCAGGTAACAGGGAATCGCGCCGAGGAGGTTGCCGTCACCGTCTTCCAGGCGCAGATGGGTGCCGCGCCAGCCGGTGCGGGCGGTAGCACAGCCGGACTCCTCAATGCTCAGCAGGAAATCGTAGGAAAGAAACGGGTTATAGGCGGATCCTAAACCGGCTCGGGAGGTTCCGACGAGGCTATCCCACGCCGCCCTGGTGAAATCCCGCATCGATCCGACCATGCGGATCGCCTGCGCCGTTTGTCCCGCCCCTGATCCCGTCTCGCCGCGCTCCGTCATCGCATTCATATGTGCACTGCGAAAGCGGCGCAGCAAGGGCAATCTCACGCAATGGCTTGCCCCTCTGGCTCGAAGCCTTCGAAAGTCATCTGGTCGGCATGGGCGAAAGTCCGCTCCATCATGGGATCATCGCGCACCGTCCATGTGATGACCGGCATGTCCAACTGCGCCCGGACGAAGCTGACGAACGGGTTCGGCAGATGGTCCACAGCGTAGGATACGAAGGAGAGATTGTTCGCGAGCATGGAGAAGTGGGCTTCGATCTGAGAGACGCTTTGGCCCTCGGCCGTAAGGCCGGCGGGCACGCCCGGCGCATGTCGCGAAAAATCGCGGATCAGCCAGTGGTCGAAGGACATGATCGCAGCCTTGCCCGAGTAGCTGCGGAGCAGGTCGCCGACCCTGGCGACCAGGCCTTCGTCGTGGCCTGGGGTGCCCTTCAGTTCGATGACGACCGGGACCCTCCCGGCGACGAAGCGCAGCGTCTCGGCAAGCGTCGGCGGATGGTCGTCGGTCCCGCCGACCTTCAGCGCCTTCATCTCGGCGGCGGTACGCTGCCAGACGGTGCCGTCCTGCCCGGTGAGGCGTCTCAGATGATGATCGTGGAAGACGATGGCGTCGCCGTCGCTTGTGAGGTGAACGTCACATTCGATCGCATAGCCGCGCTCGACTGCGCGGCCGAAGGCCGAGAGGGTGTTCTCCCAGACCTTCTGGTTGAGGTCGTGGAAGCCCCGGTGCGCGATCGGGCGCTTGCTGAGCCAGGATAGATGCGTCATGGCGGGAGTCAGCCTCAACCGACTTCGATGATGGCTTCGACCTCGACCGGCGCATTGAGCGGCAGGGAGGCCATGCCGACCGCCGATCGCGCATGCGTGCCTGCGTCTCCCAGAACTGCCACGAGAAGGTCGGAGGCGCCGTTGGCAACCAGGTGCTGCTCGACGAAATCCGGAGCCGAGGCGACGAAGACGGTGATCTTCACCACACGCTTGATGGCCTCGAGTGAGCCCAGCGCCGCCTTCGCCTGTGCCAGGATGTTGATCGCGCACTGCCTTGCCGCCTCGCTGCCACCTGCTACATCAAGATCTCTGCCCAGAAGGCCGGTGGCGATCAGCTTGCCTTCCCGCAGGGGCAGCTGGCCGGCGGTGAACAGCAGATTGCCGCTGCGCATGAAGGGAACGTAGTTGGCGGCTGGGGCTGCCGCCTGCGGAATTGTGATGCCGAGCTTCTCTAGCCGACCGTCGATTGTGTCGCTCATTTCCATTCCCTCTTTTCGCAGTTGCGAACTGCCTTCGGCCGAACCTGCAATTTTTGCCTGGATTCCGCCACGACTTTTTTGAGACAATACCGCCAACGCCCCTCCAATGCCTATCGGAGTTCCCCATGCGCGTGTCGCGGTCCATCATCTTCGCTCTTGTCGGCCTGCCGCTACTCGGGGCGGCGACCGCCTCTGAAGCCGTCCCGCTCATTGCCCACCGGGCGGTGTACGACCTGGCGCTGGACAAGGCGTCGGACCGCTCCGGCATCACCGGGCTGCGCGGCCGTATGGTTTACGAGTTCAACGGTTCTCCGTGCGAAGGGTACACGGTGAATTTCCGGTTCGTCACGCAGATCGATACCGGCGAGAGCTCGCGCATGAACGACCAGCAGACGACCACGTTCGAGGACGGCGAGGGGAAGACTTTCTCTTTCGTGACCAAGTCCTACACCGACCAGGCGCTGGAAAAGGAACTGAAGGGAACGGCTACGCGCGAGCCCGACAAGGTCAAGGTGGAGATCGAGAAGCCCGAGAAGAACAGCCTTGAACTGCGCCCCAGCCGCTTCCCCACCGAGCACCTCCGCGAACTGATCGACAAGGCGAACAAAGGCCAATCCTTCTACGAGACGGATATCTTCGATGGCTCGGAAAATGCTGACAAGGTGATGATGACGACAGTCGTCGTCGGCAAGAAGAGCTCCGCATCTCCGAGTGACCCGGAATTGCCGGCTCTGCACGAACTCGCCACGGACAAGTACTGGCCGGTAGACATTGCCTATTTCGACGACAGCAACGAAGGTGGCGAGGAGGTTCCCGAGTACCGGATCGCCTTCAAGCTGCACGAGAACGGACTGACGCGCGACCTCGTGATGGACTACGGCGATTTTTCCATGAAGGGCAAGCTGGTCGATCTCGCCGTCTTCGACAAGCCGGCTGCCTCCTGCAAGTAGGCGACCAGCCGAAACCGCCCGGGCTCGGCTGATCGGGTGGATGGGCGATAGTTGCTGGCGCTAGCGGGTCTCAGTCCACCCAGAGCCCGTGCTTCTTGTGCCAGTCGGCGATCGAGTCTTCGGGATAGAGCTCGAAGCTGACGTCACCGGGCCTGATGTCCGGTTCCACCCAGTTCGGCTTGTATTTCAGCATGATGTGGACTTGGCTCGGCGCCTTCGGCAGTTCCGAATCAATGGCCGAGGCGAAGGGGTGCACAAGCTCTGGCCAGGTGGGATCGTATAGCCAGAGCGCCGAGCCGCATTCCTTGCAGAACCGCCGCTCTCCGGTCGAGACCTCGCAAACCGGCCGCTCGTCATCCTGTATCTCGGCGCGGTAAAGCCCCAGATGGCTTTCGCCGTCGAACTTCAGGGTCGCCGATGTCGCGCCGAGATTGATCGCATACCCGCCGCCGCCCTGCTGTTTGCGGCAGATCGAGCAGTAGCACAGCATGAACGGAACCGGGGTGTGGCTCTCCACTTCGAACCGGACGGCGCGGCAACTGCAGGAGCCTTTGAGAAGAAGTGGCAAGGCTTGTCTCCAGTGTTGGCTGCTGACCCAGGTTCGCGCGCCGGTTCGCTGATGACAAGTCCCTGCGGCGGGGCCATGATCGCGCATGGATGACGAGCTTATCGCAGACATCTTCTCCGGCCTCGGACCGGTCACGACCTGCCGGATGTTCAGCGGAAAGGGCATCTATCACGATGGTTTGATCGTAGCGATCGTCCTGCGCGGCGAACTCATGCTCAAGGCGGACGCGATCAGCGCGCCCGAGTTCGCAGAGGCGGGCGCGCGGCAGTTCACCTATCCCCACAGGCGCAGCGGCAAGACGGTCGAGATGCCGTACTGGACCGTGCCCGAGAGCGCGTTGGACGATTCCGATGAACTGGCTCGCTGGACGCGAAAGGCCTATGAGGCGGCCTTGCGCTCGGCCGGACAGTCCGCCTAGCCGCAGTGACGGCGGATCTTGATCCGCTTCCAGCCGGCCTTCCCGAGCCGCGGCGGGCTAGGACGATTGCTGGGCTGGTCAACGCGGGCCGCCGCGATTGCAGTAAGCGACCTTGCAGAAGGCAGAGCGGCCATCCTATTTACGGGGGGACGATAGAAACCCCGATTCCGCCGGCCCGGCGGAGATTTCCGCCAGACAAGGGACTGACATGAAGGATCCGGTCGAAACCTACATGAACCTCGTGCCGATGGTGGTCGAGCAGACCAATCGCGGCGAGCGCGCCTACGACATCTTCTCGCGCCTGCTCAAGGAGCGCATCATCTTCATCACCGGTCCGGTCGAGGACGGCATGGCCACCCTCGTATGCGCCCAACTGCTGTTCCTCGAGGCCGAGAACCCGAAGAAGGAGATCTCCCTCTACATCAACTCGCCGGGCGGCGTGGTGACCTCCGGCATGGCGATCTACGACACCATGCAGTTCATCAAGCCGGCGGTGTCGACGCTGTGCATCGGTCAGGCGGCCTCGATGGGCTCGCTGCTGCTGACCGCCGGCCACCAGGACATGCGTTTCGCCACTCCGAACGCCCGGATTATGGTTCACCAGCCCTCTGGCGGCTTCCAGGGCCAGGCGTCCGACATCGAGCGCCATGCCCAGGACATCATCAAGCTGAAGCGACGCCTCAACGAGGTGTATGTGAAGCATACGGGCCGCGATTACGAGACGATCGAGCGGACGCTCGACCGCGACCACTTCATGACCTCCGAAGAGGCGCGCGAGTTCGGCCTGATCGACAAGGTGATCTCCACCCGCGAGGCCATTGAAAGCCCGCTCCAGGGATAATGTAGGGGTCGACCGGAACCCGCAGGACCCGAGATCATTTTCTCTCGGGCTTGCGGCAATTCGGACACATTTTGCTGTTCCCTCGGAGGTTGGTCCCTCCTACGTTAAGCCTATGTTGAGTTTCGACGGCTTAGCTTCGGGTGGGGTATCGGCGAAGCGCGGACTTGCATCCGGATTGACTGCGGATTGCTGCTGCGGCTTGCTGCTGGCATTGGGGCGTTCGCACCGCTATTACTAGAGGCCGCAGCCTGGCAGCTCAGCCGGGACGCGGTTCTGAAAGGACTTGAACGACATGAGCAAAGTCAATTCCGGCGGCGGCGATTCCAAGAACACGCTCTACTGCTCGTTCTGCGGAAAGAGCCAGCACGAGGTGCGCAAGCTCATCGCCGGCCCGACGGTCTTTATCTGCGACGAGTGCGTCGAGCTCTGCATGGACATCATCCGCGAGGAGAACAAGACCTCGATGGTGAAGTCCCGCGAGGGCGTTCCGACCCCGCAGGAGATCCTGAAGGTTCTTGACGACTATGTGATCGGCCAGCCGTACGCCAAGCGCGTGCTGTCGGTCGCCGTTCACAATCACTACAAGCGGCTCGCTCACGCGTCCAAGAACAACGACGTGGAACTGGCGAAGTCGAACATCCTGCTGATCGGTCCGACCGGCTGCGGCAAGACGCTGCTTGCCCAGACGCTCGCCCGCATCATTGACGTGCCGTTCACCATGGCCGACGCGACCACTCTCACCGAGGCGGGCTATGTCGGCGAGGATGTAGAGAACATCATCCTGAAGCTCCTTCAGTCGGCCGACTACAATGTCGAGCGCGCGCAGCGCGGCATCGTCTACATAGACGAGATCGACAAGATCAGCCGCAAGTCCGACAACCCCTCGATCACCCGCGACGTGTCGGGCGAGGGGGTGCAGCAGGCTCTCCTGAAGATCATGGAAGGCACGGTCGCATCCGTGCCGCCGCAGGGTGGCCGCAAGCATCCGCAGCAGGAGTTCCTGCAGGTGGATACGTCGAACATCCTGTTCATCTGCGGCGGCGCGTTCGCAGGGCTGGACAAGATCATCTCCGACCGCGGCCGCAAGACCTCGATCGGCTTCGGCGCCAACGTCGCTTCGCCGGAAGACCGCCGCACCGGCGACCTGTTCCGGCTTGTCGAGCCGGAAGACCTGCTGAAGTTCGGCCTGATCCCCGAGTTCGTCGGACGTCTGCCGGTGCTCGCCACGCTCGAGGACCTCGACGAGGCGGCGCTGATCCAGATCCTGACCGAGCCGAAGAACGCTCTGGTGAAGCAGTATCAGCGGCTGTTCGAGATGGAGAATGTCGAACTGACCTTCCACGAGAACGCCCTGTCGGCGATCGCCAGGCGCGCGATCGAGCGGAAGACCGGTGCTCGCGGCCTTCGCTCCATCATGGAGGCCATCCTGCTCGACACCATGTTCGAGTTGCCGGCCCTGGAAGGGGTGCAGGAGGTGGTCATCTCGGAAGAGGTCGTCACGGGCAGCGCGCGGCCGCTCTACATCTACTCCGAGCAGAAGGAAAAGAAGGGCGTCAGCGCCTGAGCGTGTGAACGCTGACCATCTTTTACGGCGCCTCCGGGCGCCGTTTTCATGTCTTAGCGGCTGAACGGGGCAGTCGCGTATTCATCGGAACCAGTGAATGGACAAGGCCTTCAGAAAACAATGCCTTGAGAACGGGGTGCAGTTCGGCGCCCGGGCGATCCTTTCCGGCCAGGTCGAATGCGAGCCGCCGGTGAACCTGGATGGCGAGATTTCCATGAAGGGAGTGGTGGGCGCCTACAGCTATGCGCGGCTGAACACGACGCTTTCTGGCGTCAGTTCGATCGGGCGCTATTGTTCGATCGCCGAAGGCGTAACGCTTGGGGGCGGCGAGCACCCGACCGACTGGCTGTCGACACATCCTTTCCAGTATGGCGCCGCCTCGGTGTCGACCCGCTGGTCCAAGAAGCGCGATCACGTCTATGCACTCCGTCCCAGGCAGCCTTCTCCGATCAAGGTCGGCCATGATGTCTGGATTGGAGCCAAGGCGGTTGTGCTGCGGGGCGTGACCATCGGGAATGGCGCGATCATCGGCGCAGGCGCAGTGGTCACAAAAGACGTCCCTCCCTATGCCATCGTCGCGGGCGTTCCCGCCAGAATACTGCGCTATCGTTTCGAACCTGAGCTCATCGAACGGATGAAGCGGGTGCGGTGGTGGAATTATACCGCCGACAGCCTTCTGGGGGTGCGGTTCAACAACCCGCACAAGGCCTTGGACGACGTGGAGCGCCTCGTCGCAAGGGGCGAGGCTGAGCCCATCCCGAAAAGGACGGTGCTCCTCACAAAGGGCGGCGGCCTCACGGTGCTGGACCGCGGAATATCCTGGTAGTGCGGCCGCCGCGGGCGAGCCCACGCCGGCCCGTCCGCATGTATCATTATGCCGAGGTGATGTGGCTGTGTCCGAAGAACATCGGATACTGGCAGAGCTCCCGCACCAGGCGGTGCGTGCCGCGCTCGAACACGAACATGCTCTCCCAATAGCCGGTCACGGCATAGTGCTCGCCGTCCGGCAGCAGCGTGATGCCACAGGGATAGCGTAGGCCCATGGTGCGCGTGTCGATCCGCTCGACGACAGCGCCGGTGGCTCCGTCGAAGATCATCAGGTGATGCGAACTCGGGTAGCTGGCGAGCACCTGATCGTGGCGCGAATCGTAGCGGATCGAGAGGCCGTGCCGCATCAAGGCGGTGGCGTGCCTGTCTCCCATCTTCGACAGCTTCCTTGTGCGGGCGTCGTATTTCAGGGTCGCCGCGCCGATGTAGTTCAGGCCCGGTTCGCTGGTCAGGTCGGCATCGTAGGCGGCAGCGTCGCCGCGAAGCTGGTTGGCTTGCTCCCGGTCGCTTCCATAGGTCGACTGGATCGCGAAGATCCGGTCGATGGCGCCGGCGGCCAGATGCCTGATCTCGGTGCGCCCTGTGGGTGTCTTGCGCTTGTCCACCAGTTTGCCGGTGGACAACTCGATAACGGTGATGGAAGCCTCGGCCACGGTGCGCGGAACCGTATGCTCACCTGTCTTAGGCGAGATCACGGAGCCGTAGTTCGCGGCGACGATGTACTTTCCGTCCTCGGTGAGGCGGATGTCGTGAGGGTCGACGCCGTGGGTCGAATAGCTCTCGCGGATCCTGAGGCTTTCAGGGTCGCGGATCGTGAGGCGGCCGAAAAGATGCTCGAGCTTGCCGTTTGCCTGCTGCTTCGGCGAACGCTCCGACACCACAAGGGTTTTGCCGCCGTCGAGATAGACGGCATGGCCGCCGCCCCGCCAACCCTCGCGGAAGGAGGGCGCGATTGCCGCCATTTCCAGGGTGTCGGGATCGAAGGAGCAATGCTCGCCGCCTTCGAAACCGCAGAGCACGCCGATCGAGCGATCCGGCGCGACCTCGACGTCGTGAGCATTCACGGGGAGCAGCGTCTGTCTGATCGATCCGTCCATGCCGACGCGCGTGATCATCCGCTTGATCGCGTCCTTGTCCTTGATGGCGCGGGTGAAACGGCGATTGGCGTCGAGCGGCTTGCCGTTGGCATAGGCATATTCCGGCATATAGCCGGGCACGTAGACCGCCACATGCTTCAACTTCGCAGGGTTTGTCTTACTCGTCTGCTTCGGCTGGGCTGACGCCGGGGAGGGGGCCGCTGCGGCCAGTCCAAGCAGTGCGCCTCCCGCCAGGAGGCTGCGGCGATCAACTTTCACGGCTAAGCTCCCCGGCCGCAGGCCAAGCTGCGCCGCATGCAAAAAGCTTCATTTACTTCAACTCTTAAGTGCCGCAATCCGCTCACAATCTTGCGGAATATCAGCCAGCGATCAAGTCGAAACAATCCTCCGATTTATGCCGGGGGTTCCGTGGCTTGCCCTTGATCTTTAGCCTTCGGGACGCCACCTAAGACGCAGATCGGGGCTCCCCTTCCGTGCTCGCAATCGCCGCACCATTCGGCAATAGGCGGAATGGGCAGTGCCCGTTACAATGGGATTCGCAGTTGGCTTACGCGGCTGCGAAAGAAAGGTTCAATGATGGCCAGATTACCCCGCATCCCCGACAATGGCAGCTACGCGGTTCTGCCGCTGCGCGACATCGTGGTTTTCCCCCACATGATCGTGCCGCTGTTCGTCGGGCGCGAGAAATCAATCAAGGCGCTGGAAGACGTCATGGGCGCGGAGAAGCAGATCCTGCTCGCGACCCAGATGAATGCCGCGGATGATGATCCGGACGCGGACGCGATCTACAAGGTCGGCACGCTTGCCAATGTGCTGCAGCTTTTGAAGCTTCCCGACGGAACCGTGAAGGTTTTGGTCGAAGGTACCGCGCGCGCGCAGATCGAGAGCTTCACCGAGCGCTCAGAGTTCCACGAGGCGCGGGCCAGCGTGCTTGCCGAACCGGTGGAAGAAGAGGTCGAACTCGAGGCGCTTGCGCGCTCCGTCGTCGCCGACTTCGAAAATTACGTGAAGCTGAACAAGAAGATCTCGCCCGAGGTGGTTGGTGCAGCCAGCCAGATCGACGATTTCTCCAAGCTCGCCGACACGGTTGCCTCGCATCTTGCGATCAAGATCCCCGAGAAGCAGGAGATGCTGGCGACGCTTTCCGTCAAGGATCGTCTCGAGAAGGCGATGGGCTTCATGGAGGCCGAGATCTCCGTCCTGCAGGTGGAGAAGCGCATCCGCTCGCGCGTCAAGCGCCAGATGGAGAAGACCCAGCGCGAGTACTACCTCAACGAGCAGATGAAGGCGATCCAGAAGGAACTCGGCGAGGGCGAGGACGGCCGCGACGAGGTCGCCGAGATCGAGGCGCGCATCAAGAAGACGAAGCTCTCCAAGGAGGCCCGCGAGAAGGCGGAGGCCGAGTTGAAGAAGCTGCGTTCGATGTCGCCGATGTCGGCGGAGTCGACGGTGGTGCGCAACTATCTCGACTGGCTGCTGTCGATCCCGTGGGGCAAGAACTCCAAGGTAAAGCAGGATCTGAGCTTCGCGCAGGAAGTGCTCGATGCCGATCACTTCGGCCTCGACAAGGTCAAGGACCGCATCGTCGAGTACCTCGCCGTCCAGAGCCGTCAGAAGAAGCTGAAGGGCCCGATCCTGTGCCTCGTCGGACCGCCCGGCGTCGGCAAGACCTCGCTTGGCAAGTCGATCGCCAAGGCGACCGGCCGCGAGTTCGTGCGCATGGCGCTCGGCGGCGTCCGCGACGAGGCCGAGATCCGTGGCCACCGCCGCACCTATATCGGCTCGATGCCCGGCAAGGTCATCCAGTCGATGAAGAAGGCGAAGAAGTCCAACCCGCTCTTCCTGCTCGACGAAATCGACAAGATGGGCCAGGACTTCCGCGGCGATCCCTCTTCGGCCCTTCTGGAGGTGCTCGATCCGGAGCAGAACGCGTCCTTCATGGACCATTACCTCGAGGTCGAATACGACCTGTCGAGCGTGATGTTCGTGACGACTGCGAACACGCTGAACATCCCTGCGCCGCTCATGGACCGCATGGAGATCATCCGTATCGCCGGCTACACGGAGGACGAGAAGGTCGAGATCGCAAAGCGGCACCTGATGCCCAAGGTGGTGCGTGACCACGCGCTGCAGCCGAAGGAGTTCTCTGTCTCCGAGGATGCGATTCGCGCGATCATCCAGACCTATACGCGGGAAGCAGGCGTCCGTAGCCTCGAGCGCGAGCTGATGAAGCTCGGGCGCAAGGCGGTGACCGAGATCATCAAGACCAAGAAGAAGTCTGTGAGGGTCACGCCCAAGAACCTGTCCGACTACCTCGGCGTGCCGCGCTTCCGCTTCGGCTCGGCTGAGACGGACGATCAGGTCGGTGTGGTCACGGGCTTGGCCTGGACCGAGGTCGGCGGCGAACTGCTGACGATCGAAGGCGTCATGATGCCCGGCAAGGGCAAGATGACGGTCACCGGCAACCTGAAGGACGTGATGAAGGAGTCGATCTCGGCCGCGGCATCCTATGTCCGCTCCCGGGCCATCGATTTCGGCATCGAGCCGCCGCTCTTCGATAAGCGCGACATCCACGTGCACGTGCCCGAGGGTGCCACGCCGAAGGACGGGCCGTCCGCCGGCATCGCCATGGCCACCGCCATCGTGTCGGTGCTGACGGGCATCCCGGTCCGGGCCGACATCGCCATGACGGGTGAGGTCACCTTGCGCGGCCGCGTCCTGCCGATCGGCGGGCTCAAGGAGAAGCTGCTTGCGGCGCTCAGGGGCGGCATCAAGAAGGTGCTGATCCCGGAAGAGAACGCCAAGGATTTGGCCGACATCCCGGACAACGTGAAGAGCGGGCTCGAGATCGTCCCGGTCAGCCGGGTGGGTGAAGTCCTGCAGCATGCGCTGGTCAGGATGCCGGAGCCGATCCAGTGGTCGGAGGCGGCAACCCCGGTTCCGGCCGAGGCCGTGGACGATGCCGGAAAGGCACTTGCCCATTAATTCGGGGGTTTAAGCCTCACTATCTGTAAGCCGGGCCTTGCGCCCGGCTTTTTCATGTGGGAAACGGCGGAACTCCGGGGTTTTTGCCGGCTGAGGGCGGCGATCCCGCGTGAGGGAAGTTAGAGTTCCAAAGAGTCCGTGTCCGGCCGCTTTGTTGCTGGCGCCGGATGTCTCAGGGAAGGATTGATTGATGAACAAGAATGAACTTGTATCCGCCGTCGCCGAGCAGGCCGGTATCGAGAAGAACAAGGCCCAGGCTGCTGTCGAGGCAGTCTTCTCGGTTATCACCAGCGAGCTCAAGAATGGGGGCGACGTCCGCCTCGTCGGCTTCGGCAACTTCAGCGTCTCAAAGCGTGCCGCCTCCACCGGCCGCAATCCGCAGACGGGCGCGGAGGTCAAGATTCCGGCGCGCACCGTGCCGAAGTTCACGGCCGGCAAGGGACTGAAGGACGCCGTCAACTAGTCCCATCCTATCCGAGAGCCTGTCCACAGGCTTCGAAGAACCCCGCCCACAAGGCGGGGTTTTATTTTGGGCCCCCGAATCACCGAATGTATTCGGCAAGTCCTCACCGGACCCATGCAACTTGTGGCTATTCCGCAACAGATTCTCAATCAGCTTTCAGCTAGGAGTATGTGCGTCAAATCTGCCGCTTTCCCGCCATAAAACCGGAGCACCCGATTGGCCCTGGCAGAGCTGAAGAAGATCAGCCGCTGAAGGGCGGTAAGGAAGGAAATGCGCGGTTCATCGGTCAAGACGTCGTTTGAGAGTGTTGGCGCCTCCGGCGCTAATTCCGACTCCGACGGTGTCAAGGTGGGCCGGGTATATGTCAGGGCAGAATTCGGCTTCTCCGGGCTCTCGCTGGCCCCGCAGGCCGTCCCAGGGTGCCCCACTTTGGTCGAAATGGACTGGCAATCTTCGCAGATCGAACAAGCGTTCCGCTGTGGCGACCACAGCGATGCTCGCTTCGGCCGCAAACGTGTCTCAGGCAATCGACACGTGCTCTCCGGGGACCGCACATCGCCGATCGGCGCGCTGGGGCGTCTGCTCGTCCTGCGCGACGAAGGTGGATTGCCCCTTCCTCGAACGTCCCTCTCGGCGAGCGCGTACACAGTTTTTGCCACGGTGCGATCAAATTCGCGCCGCGCGCGTTGGATAATCACGTCGGCGACGAACGCCAAGTCTGCTGCGCAGAGCGTCGTCGGGAGTGCAGGCTGAAATGCGGAGTGCAGCGGTCGTTTCGAAGTTGAAAATCGTGGGGGTGCTGCTTGCAGCCTCCCTGCTGGCCACAGTCCCGTCGCGAGCTTTCGACCAGAATATCTTCGACGACAAGGGCGAGGTGAAGCAAAAGTCCAACCCTTGGGCTGTGTTCCAGTTCGGCTTCAGTGCCTACAAGAGCGGGCACAAGGACCAGGCCGTTGAAGCCTATCGCTATGCGGCCGAGAACGGACAACTCGGCGCGACCTGGAAGCTGGCGCGCATGTATGCCGAGGGCGATGGGGTCGATCGCAACGACTACGAGGCCTTCAAGTTCTTCAGCGAGATCGTCGATCAGGACGTTGAGCCAGGCAGCCCCGAGGAAAGCTACATGTCGGATGCGCTGGTGGCACTAGGCAGCTACTGGAAGAGCGGCATTCCCGGCAGTCCGGTGAGCGCCAATCCCGCGGCCGCGCAGCAATACTACATGCGGGCTGCTGCCACCTATCGCAACCCGAGCGCCCAGTATGAGATGGGCAAGATGTTCCTGAACGGCGAAGGCGTGAAGAAGAGCATCCGTCAAGCCGGACGATGGCTGCAGCTCGCAGCCGAGAAGGGCCATGCGGGAGCGCAGGCCACCCTCGGGAACCTGCTCTTTGAAAGCGGCAAGGTCGTGCGCGGCCTTGCGATGATGACGGCGGCTCTCGAGCGCGCCTCGCCCTCGGACAAGGTCTGGATCCGCGGCATGCAGGAAGAAGCGTTTGCGCTGGCTGCCGAGACGGACCGTCGAACTGCCATTGCCCTGGCCGAGGACTACCTTAAGGGTAGCACCGCTGGCACGCAGTAGCGGCTTGGCGCCTTGTGGGTCCTTCGAGGCTCGCCCGCCGGGGGTCAATGCTTCATTTTTACGCCCTGCGGGCCCGCACCTCAGGATGAGGAATGTTGGCGCTGCCCCTCGTCCCTTTGCCAGGACCTTCTCCCCGTCATAGGGAGAAGCAGGCCGGGTGCAACGCTGGCGACCTACCCTCTGCCCGCGTGCGGGGGAGGGTAAGGGTGATGGGCACCCCACGTTCCTCATCCTGAGGTGCGAGCCCGCAAGGCTTTGAATAGAAAGATGAAACTAAAGCGGGCGAGCCTCGAAGGACGCACCTGAGGCTTCGAACTTTAGATCGCCAGTTCGGTCACGACCGGTACGTGGTCCGACGGCTTCTCCCAGGTGCGCACGTGCTTCTCGACCGATGAGGACACGAGCAGGTTAGCCGCTTCCGGAGAAAGCAGTTGGAAATCGATGCGGATGCCGTTGTTCTTCTGCCAGGCCCCGGCCTGATAGTCCCAGAAGGTGAAGACGTCGGTGGAATCGGTCACGGCACGCGTGGCCTCGGTGAAGCCCAAGTTGACGATCTGCCTGAATGCGCGTCGGCTCTCGGGCTGGAAGAGCGCGTCATTCACCCAGTTTTCGGGAAAGCGTGCGTCGGTGGGCTCGGGGATGACGTTGTAGTCGCCGGCGAGCACCATTGGATCTTCCAGGGCGAGGCGCTCCTTCGCCCACTTCTCGAACCGCTCCATCCATCTGAGCTTGTAGGCGAATCTCTCGCCGCCGATCGGGTTGCCGTTCGGCAGATAAAGCGAGACGACGCGCAGTGCGCCTTTCTCGGTCGAGAACACGCCTTCGATGAAACGGGCCTGCTCGTCGTCGGAGTCGCCGGGCAAGCGGCAGTTGACCTCGTCGAACTTGAGCTTTGACAGCAGAGCTACGCCGTTAAATCCCTTCTGGCCGTGCGTCTCGACATTGTAGCCGAGGCTCTCGATCTCGGCGCGCGGGAACTGGTCGTCGACCGACTTGATCTCCTGCAGGCACACGATGTCCGGCGCGCTCTCCTTGAGCCAGGTGAGCAGATTGCCGATACGCGCCTTGACGCCGTTGATGTTCCAGGTTGCGATCTTCACGCGTGCCCCCAAGCCGCAGGTTGAACCGGAGAGGCGGCCTGCAGCAGTTCGTTCAGATGGAAAAACTGGTGCCGCAGCCGCAGGAGGCGACGGCGTTGGGATTCCTGACCTGGAAGGACTGCCCCATCAGATCGTCGACGAAGTCGATCACCGACCCCGCCATGTAGATCATGGAAAGATCGTCGATGAGAACGGTGGCGTCACCCTTCTCGATCGCGACGTCATCGTCGTTGCGGCTGTCCACGAGATCGAACTTGTAGGAGAATCCTGAACAGCCGCCGCCTTCGACGGAAACGCGCAAGGCCGCCTTGCTCGGTTCCCTGGCCAGAATCGCCGCAATGCGCTTGGCCGCGGCGTCGGTCATCTCTACCTTGATTGCAGACTTGGCATCCGCGTTCATGGGCTTGCCTTGCATTGGATTTCTCTCCAATAGCTATGAAGCGGACTCCTGGGAGTCAACCTGCGGCGACACCATGAGCGAGGCACCTGAACTAGGCCAGATCGGTTTTGGCTATCGCCCTCGCGCCCCCTGGGCGAGCGATCCGGCGAAAAGCCGCGGGCGGCTGTTCGCCGAAAGCGAGAGCCCGACGCGCACTCCTTTCCAGCGCGACCGCGACCGCATCATCCATTCCACCGCCTTCCGCCGCCTGAAACACAAGACCCAGGTGTTCGTGGCACATGAAGGCGACCATTTTCGCACGCGCCTCACCCATACGATCGAGGTGGCGCAGATTGCCCGCGCGCTCGCCCGAGCCTTGCGGCTGGACGAGGATCTGGCGGAGGCGTTGGCGCTGGTGCACGATTTCGGCCACACGCCGTTCGGCCATACCGGCGAGGATGCGCTCAACGAGAAGATGGCGGGCTGGGGCGGCTTCGACCACAATGCCCAGTCGCTGCGGGTGGTCACGCGGCTTGAGCGCCGTTACGCCGAGTTCGACGGCCTGAACCTAAGCTGGGAGACTCTGGAAGGACTGGTCAAGCACAACGGCCCGCTGACAGGACCGGACGGGGAGGGGCTGAAGGGTCCCGTGCCGCGCTCGATCATAGACTACAGCGAACTGCACGACCTCGAGCTCGACCGCCATGCGAGCCCCGAGGCTCAATGTGCGGCGATCGCCGACGACATCGCCTACAACACGCATGACATCGATGATGGGCTGAGGGCCGGACTGCTCACGCTCGACATGCTGGGCGAAGTCTCGCTTCCGGGGCGGCTGCTGGCGGAGGTGGGGGCCCTCTATCCGCGTCTCGATCCGGTGCGGACCGGTCACGAACTGATGCGCAGGCAGATCACGCGGATGGTCGAGGACGTCATCGTGGCGGCGCATGCCAACCTCGATGCCGTCCGGCCGCAGAGCGTCGAGGATGTGCGGGCGGCAGGGCTTACGATCGTCACCTTCTCCGACGATATGGCGGCAGAGGAGAAGGAACTGAAGGCCTTCCTGTTTAGCCACATCTATCGGCATTCCGAGGTCATGAGGGTGCGCGCCGAGGCGGACAGGATCGTGCGGGAACTGTTTGATGCCTACTACGCCGACCCGCGCGAGATGCCCGAAGGATGGCGCGAGGGGTTGGACCGCGCCGAGCCGCGGATCAAGGCCCGTCACGTAGCGGATTTCCTCGCCGGGATGACCGACACCTACGCCATCAAGGAGTATTCCCGTCTGTTTGACCAGACGCCTGAATTGCGCTAGGGCAAGCACCATTCCGGCTGCTGGATGATCCGCGTGCCGCAACCTCCCAGGAATTCCAGAATGAACGTTTTCGCCGACTTCAACGAGCGGATCAGGAAAGCCGTGGAAGGCCTCGATCTGAAATCGTCGGACGGCGGTGCTCTGGATTTCGGGCGCATGGCCGTAGAGCCGCCGCGCGACCCCAGCCACGGTGATCTGGCCACCAATGCCGCCCTCGTGCTTTCCAAGACTGCCGGCCAGAACCCGCGCGCGCTCGCCGAACGGATCGCCGCTGCGCTGAAGGCCGATCCGGACGTCGAGGAGGCCACCGTCGCCGGTCCCGGCTTCGTCAATCTTCGCCTCAGGAACTCCTACTGGCACGGATATCTGCGGGACCTCGTGAGGCTCGGTGTGGATTTCGGACGCTCCGACATGGGGCGCGGTGCCAAGGTCAACGTCGAATACGTCTCGGCCAACCCGACGGGACCGATGCATGTCGGCCATTGCCGTGGCGCGGTGGTGGGCGACACCCTCGCCAACCTGCTCGCCTTCACCGGGCATGACGTGACCAAGGAATACCTGATCAACGACGCCGGCGCGCAGATCGACGTGCTCGCCCGCTCGGTGATGCTGCGCTACCGCGAAGCGCTGGGCGAGAACATCGGCGAAATTCCGCCCGGTCTCTATCCGGGCGATTACCTGGTTCCCCTCGGCCGGCAGTTGGCGGTGGAATATGGCGACGGCCTCCTGAAGATGCCGGATGAGGAGGCGATGGAGATCGTCAAGGACCGCGCGATCCACGCCATGATGGCCATGATCCGCGAGGATCTTGCGCTGCTCAACGTCCACCACGAAGTGTTCTTCTCGGAACGCACGCTGCACGCCAACAACGAGCAGGCGATCCGTGCCGTCATTGCCGAACTGACGATGGAAGGGCATATCTACAAGGGCAAGCTGCCGCCGCCGAAGGGCGAGAAGCCGGAAGACTGGGAGGACCGCGAGCAGACGCTGTTCCGCTCGACGGCGGTCGGAGACGACATCGACCGGCCCTTGGTGAAGTCGGACGGGCAGTTCACCTATTTCGCCGCCGACGTCGCCTATCTGAAGGACAAGATTAGGCGCGGCTTCAATCACACGATCTTCGTGCTCGGCGCCGACCATGGCGGCTATGTCAAGCGCATGGAGGCGCTGGCGCGGGCGTTGGGTGGCGACAAGCTCAAGCTCACCGTGCTCCTCTGCCAGTTGGTGAAGCTCTACCGCCAAGGCGAGCCGGTGCGGATGTCGAAGCGCTCCGGCGATTTCATCACGCTGCGCGAAGTCGTGGAAGAGGTCGGTCGCGATCCGATCCGTTTCATGATGCTCTACCGCAAGAACGACGCTCCCTTGGACTTCGACTTCGCCAAGGTCACTGAGCAGTCGAAGGACAATCCGGTCTTCTACGTCCAGTACGCTTCCGCGCGTTGCCATTCGGTCTTCCGGCAGGCGAACGAGCAGTTTGGGAGCGTGCCGAACGCGCGTGAGGAACTCTGCGCAGATGCGCAACTGCTCACCGAGGAAAGCGAGATTGCGCTGATCCGCAAGCTCGCAGAATACCCCCGTCTCATCGAACAGGCGGCGCAGTCGCTCGAGCCTCACAGACTGGCGTTCTACCTTTATGATCTTGCCAGCCTGTTCCATGCGCAGTGGAATCGGGGGACAGACAACCCCGACTTACGCTTTGTTAAGGTTACCGACCCACAATTGAGCTATGCCAGGCTCGGACTGGTCCAAGCGGTATTGGACGTGATCACGTCCGGACTTGGGCTGATCGGGGCCGAAGCGCCAAGCGAGATGCGATAGCCGAGGGTGACCGGGTCACCTTTTGCCCACATTACGCTGGTACGGCGCGGCCACGCCTGACGCTTACGCGTCCTTTTGTGTCGAGATTCGGTACCAAGCATGGCAGAGCAAGCATCCCGCAAGATCGCCGACCAGTCTGCAATTTCGGACGACGATCCCTTCGCGGAACTGACCAGGATAATGGGCTTCGATCCGCGCGAGCCCGCAAAGCCGGCGGCCGTCAAGGAGGTCAAGCCGGCGGTACAGTCCGATCCGGACCCTGCCCACTTCGAGCAATCGGATCTGAGCCTTGATCTTGAGCGCGAACTTTTGGGCGATCTGGCCGACGACACTTTCCATGCTTCCGAGCAGGTGGATTGGCAGTTCAGCGCTGCGCCGGAGGCTCTTTCGCACGAAGCTCAGTCAATCGAGCAGCCCGCAGCCGCGGAAATGGAACTCGCGGATCAGTATCAGCCCGATGAAACGGCGGGCGACCTGTCGGCACAGAGCGCTGAACTTACCCTCGACTATCCTCACGAGGGTTTCCCCGAAGAGGGGAATACAGCGACCGCCGAGGCTTACACATCCAGCGTGGATAAAGAGATCGGCATCGACGAGACCTTCCAGCACGACGGATTCCCGGACCAGGCCAGCGCTGCGCCCGAGGAAGGTGCATGGGCGCAGTCCGAACTAGCGCCTCATTTCGCGCAGGCGGACCCGTCCCTTGATTTCGCTTTCGATGAGCAACTGGACGTTGTGGCCGAGGGTGAGTCGGAAGGCGAACAGATCGCGGAAGATCGCGCCTGGTCGGAAGCTGCTGATCCGGAGTTGCCGCTGGCCGAGGCCCAGACGGAATATGCGGCCGAGGAAACTGCGTGGGCGCAGCCCGAAGCAGCGCCGCTGGCCGCGCAGCCGGAAACCTCCATTGAGATTGAGTCCGATTTCGCTGCCGCTTTTGATGAGCAGTTGAGCGCTCTTGTCGAGGCGGAACCCGAGATCGAGCAGGTCGCGGAAGGCCGCGCTTGGTCGGAAGTTGGTGATGCGGAGTCGCCGCTGGCCCAAGCCCAGACGGAATATGCGGCCGAGGAAACTGCGTGGGCGCAGCCCGAAGCAGCGCCGCTGGCCGCGCAGCCGGAAACCTCCATTGAGATTGAGTCCGATTTCGCTGCCGCTTTTGATGAGCAGTTGAGCGCTCTTGTCGAGGCGGAACCCGAGATCGAGCAGGTCGCGGAAGGCTGCGCTTGGTCGGAAGTTGGTGATGCGGAGTCGCCGCTGGCCGAAGCCCAGACAGAGTATGCGGCCGAGGAAACTGCGTGGGCGCAGCCCGAGCCAGCGCCCCTGGCCGTGCAGCCGGAAACCTCCATTGAGTCCGATTTCGCTGCCGCTTTCGATGAGCAACTGAGCGTTTCTGTCGAAGCCGAACCCGAGGTCGAACAGGTCGCGGGAGACCACGCTTGGCCGGAAGCTGCCGATGCGGAGTCGCCGCTGGCCGAGGCCCCGACGGAATATGCGGCCGAGGAAACTGCGTGGGCGCAGCCCGAAGTAGCGCCCCTGGCCGCGCAGCCGGAAGCCTCCATTGAGTCCGATTTCGCTGCCGCTTTCGAAGAGCAACTGAACGTTTTTGTCGAGGCCGAGTTCGAAGTCGAACAGGTTGCAGAGGACAGCTCTTGGTCGGAAGCTGCACAAGAAGTACCGCAGGGCGAGGCCCGGACGGAGTATGCGGCCGAGAACCAGACTGGCGAGCAGTGGAACGAGGATAGCGACATTGGCCGCTCCTTGACCGAAGCCGCGGATTTGCAGGCGCCGCAGGGCGAGGCCCAGACGGAGCATGCGGCCGAGTATCAGGCCCCCGAACAGTGGAACCAGGAGGGCGTCACAGATCGCACCTGGCCCGAGGCCGCTGATCTGGATGCGCACCAGGTCGAATTTCAGGCTGCTGCTGAGGCCGGTTACCAGATCGGCGAGGAATGGAGCCAGGAGGTCACCCCGGATCACGTCTCCCTCGAAGCCGGCGAATTGGAACTGCCGCAGGGCGAGATTGCGGCAGCCTATGACGTCGCATATCAGGCCGGCGAACAGCATCAGGACTGGATTGGGGAACAGCCTCAGCCGTGGGCCGGTCAGGATGCTATTCAGGAAGAAGAAGCGGCTGGAGTCGGCGAGGCTTCGGAGATTGCCGGGGCGGTTATCGACGATACGGATCATTCCGAGCCGCATGTCGTCGCCGCACCCGAGTGGCATCAGGCGCCGGTAGCCTGGGAAGAGACCAGCGCCTCCTTTGAACAGGCTGCCCACGAAGAGGGGGGGGCGAGCAACGAAGCCTACCCCGCAGCGGTCATACAGCCTTTGGTCGAGCATTGGCCCGAGACCGCAGAAGTGCATGCCGGGAACGCGTCCGCGCCGATTGATCAGCCCTCGCCGGCTGAGGCTCTGGAACTCAGTCTCGAGCAGGAGTTGAATGCGCTTCTCGGCAACGATTTAGCGGCCGAAGACCAGCCGCAGGCCCCTGAGGAGCCGTCGTTCGAGGAAAGCGCCGCTGAAATTGCGCCTCAAAGCGATGTCGAGGACGATTGGGTCCGCGTGCCGCTGCGTGGATCGCTCGCCGGCGATAACGAATGGCGCGCTGCTGAAGCCAGCGATAACCATCGCGCCTCCGCGGCGTATTCAGAAGAAGACCGGCAGGCTGCGCAGTATCATCACGACATTCCGGGGCCGCACGCTTTTGAGGAAGCGCCGGAACCTGATCTGGAGTTTGCTTTCGACGACCATGCGTTTGAAGCCGCTCTGACGAGTGCCGCGGCAGACGGGAGCGTGGACGAGAGGCAGTCCACCCCGGTCGCCGAGCAGGCCGAGGAGCCCACGCATAGGGACGATCCCTACGCCGCGCTCGCAGCTCTGTCCGCGAGCCTGCAGAACCCTCATTTCAACTCTCCAGCGCATGCGCGCGGCGAGCCGCAGTATCCGGAGCACGCTCCGTCCTTCGCGAGTTCCCTGGCGAGGCCTGCCATCCGGGAGGACGTGCCGGAGATCGAAACAATCGACGTGCCGGAGCAGGCGGTAGCGCTGGCGGACGACCTGGAACTGCCGGAGATAGCCTTTGAACCCGAGCCGGTTCCGGCAGCGCCATTCGACGATCTGGACGCCGAGTTTTCGTCCCTGCTCGAGGACATGAATGTCCGCGGTGCAGAAATCGCCTCGGCGGCACCGCAGGCGGACGCTTCGCGAGAGATCCGTTTGAAGGGGCAGGCGGAAGCCGATCCATATGGCGACGACGCGGCTTCGGCAGCGGGTGCGGCTATGACGGCAGCCGCCCTCGCGGCAGGGGCCGCACAGCCTCAGGGCTACGATGTCGGCTACGCGAGCAAGCCGGATGCGGCCACCTACCTGCGCCAGCAATCGGCAAACCAGACCGAACCCAATGATGTCGAATTTGCCTTCGATCCGGACCAGGAGGAGGATTTTTCAGAGCCGGCCTATGCTCCCGTCGGCGAAAGATCGTCGCGCAGGCGCGGAATGATAATCGCGGCAGTTGTAGGCGGCGTTGCCATGCTGGGCGGCATCGGCGCCTTGGCAATGTCGTTCGGCTCCGGGCCCGGCGGCGACGAAGTCGCCTTGGTCAAGGCCGATCCGTCGCCGGTGAAGGTCAAGCCGGAGAATCCCGGCGGCGTCAGCATCCCGAACCAGGACAGCAAGGTCTATGACACGGTGGCTGGCGCCGGGACAGCCGCCGAGCCGACCCAGGAGAAGCTCATCTCCAGCGCCGAGGAGCCGGTCGAGATTCCGATGCCGCAGGATGATCCGTTCGATCTTCCCGGCGTTGACAACGCGGATCTGGAGAGCGCCCAGGCGATGCTGGCTGACGAGGCAGGCTCCGATGCTGCTGCGGCGCCCTCCGCCAAGAGCGAGGACAGGGTCGAGCAGGCCGCGGGCGCCGGCGTGGACGAGACCATGGAAGTCGCCGCCGTTGCGCCTCGCAAGGTCCGGACCATGATCGTCAAGGCTGACGGCACGCTGGTGCCGCGCGAGGAGCCCGCTCCGGCGGCCGATCAAGCCGCGGACTCAGCTTCGGAGAGCATCGTCGATCCGGCCGCTACAGCCCCGCTGTCTGCCAGCGGCGACGCCGCCGCGCTGCCGGCCGAGGCCCAGAGCGGGATGACGGCAGCACCTGCTGGTGCAGCATCGTTGCCGGAAACCGCCGCTGCCGACCAGACGGCGGCCGCCCAGCCGGCCGAGGCCATGCCACAAGCCCAGGGCACGATCGGGATCACGCCCGATCGCGCACCGATCGCGCCGGCCCGTCCCTCCGATCAGCCTATCGACATCGTCGGCGAGGTGAAGCCGCAGCAGGTCGCGGGTCTCGCGCCTGCAGCCGCCGGCGGGTCGTGGTCCATGCAGATCGCTTCCCAGCCGACGGAGGCCGCTGCGCAATCGTCCTATCAGGACCTGCTGCGGCGCTATGGCGGCGTGCTGGAGGGCAAGCAGGCCAACATCGTGAAGGCCGAGATTGCGGGCAAGGGCACCTTCTGGCGGGTCCGCGTCCCGGCCGAAAGCCGCAACGACGCAGTGAAGCTCTGCGAGAGCTACAAGGCCGCCGGAGGCAATTGCTTCGTCACGCGATGATCTGAGCCGCGCTGGCCGCGGTTCCGAACACGAAAACCGGCGCGGGCACCTGCCACGCCGGTTTTGTCGTTCATTGCAGGGCCCAGAAGGCGTAGAAGACGGCATGAGCGAATCAAAGGCGATGATTCTCGGCTGTGCCGGCAAGTCCGTCAGTCAGGACGAAATCCGGTTCTACGCGGACGAACGACCCTGGGGCTTCATCCTGTTCGCCCGTAACATCGGCGAGCCGGCCCAGATTGCGGACCTCGTCGCCTCGATGCGCGACGCGGTCGGCCGTCCGGACGCACCGGTGTTCATCGATCAGGAGGGTGGCCGGGTGCAGCGTTTGCGCCCGCCGATCGCGCCCAACTATCCTCCCGCCGCCGCGATCGGCGCGCTCTATCAGGAGGACCGGGAAGCGGGCCTCAGGGCGGCATGGCTGCTCTCGCGGCTGCATGCCTTCGACCTGAAGCGCTTCGGCATCAATGCCGACTGCCTGCCGGTGCTGGACGTGCCGGTCGAGGGGGCGAGCGATGTGATCGGCAACCGTGCCTACGGCAAGGACCCGAATATGGTTACCGCGCTCGGACGCGCCGCCGCCGAGGGTTTATTTGCCGGCGGCGTGCTTCCGGTGATGAAGCATATGCCGGGCCATGGGCGTGCGCTTCTCGACACGCATCATTCGCTGCCGACCGTGGACGCGCCGATCGAGGAATTGCGACGGCACGATTTCGCGCCCTTCAAGGAACTGGCCGACCTTCCGGCCGCAATGACGGCCCACATCATATTCGCTGCAATTGACCCGGCTGCGCCTGCCACTACTTCCGGGAAAGTAGTCAGCGAGATCGTCCGCGGCGAGATCGGCTTCGATGGCCTTCTCATCAGCGACGACACCTCGATGAAGGCACTTTCTGGGGATTTCCCCTCCAAGGCCGCCGCGATCCTTGCGGCCGGCGTCGACATCGTTCTTCACTGCAACGGGGTCATGGAAGAGATGGCGGGCATCGCCTCGAAGACCTTGCCGCTCACCGGCAAGTCGCTTGCGCGGGCCGAGCGCGCGCTGTCCATGGCGCATGCGGGAGACGGCTCGGACGAAGCGGAGGTCCGAGCGGAATTCTCGCGCTATTTCGAGGCGGTGGCGTAGACTACGAAAGGTTTGAATTGGCCGAAGCAGAGAAGGCCGCGAAACCCATCCCGATGGACCGCCTTTGGGCGGACCAGGCGGAAGAACGCGCCACCAGCGATCCCGAGTTGGTGGTCGATGTCGACGGCTTCGAAGGTCCGCTCGACCTGCTCTTACACTTGGCGCGCAACCAGAAGGTCGATCTCGCACGAATCTCGATCCTGGCGCTCGTCGAGCAGTACCTGGAGTTCATCGAGCACGCTCGGAGGCTGCGGCTTGAGCTTGCCGCCGACTATCTCGTGATGGCCGCCTGGCTGGCCTATCTGAAGTCGCGCCTGCTCATCCCCAAGCAGGCGCGCGACGAGGGCGAAAGCGGCGAGGAAATGGCCGCCGTGCTGCAGTTCCGCCTGAAACGCCTGGAGGCCATGCGCGACGCGTCGGCTCGCCTGGTCAACCGCAATCGGCTCGGACGAGACGTATTTGCTCGCGGCGCTCCGGAACTGGTGATCGTTGAGAAGCGCAACAGGTATAGCGCGAGCCTTTACGACCTGCTCACCGCCTACGCCATCCAGCGGCAGCGGCGGGCGATCACCAATGTCCGGATCGCCAAGCGCGGCGTGTGGTCGCTCAAGGAAGCGCGGGAGATCCTGGCGCGTCTGATCGGGCCGACGACTGACTGGACCGCCCTGGACCGGTTCCTGGCGAAGTATCTTGCCGGTCCGGAGGAGCGCAAGACGGCGCTCGCCAGTTCCTTTGCCGCGACTTTGGAACTCGTGCGCGAGGGCATGCTGGAGGTGCAGCAGACGGGAGCTTTCGCCCCGATCTATCTGAGGGGACGGCAGGGCCAACGGTCGACGGAAGCGGCGAAATGAGCGAAGGGTCAAAGGCGAAGGTTATTCCCTTTTCAGCCGATGCCGTGCCCGGGAGTACGGCCGAGCGGGTGCATCTCGCCGAGGCGGTCCGCATGGCTGAGGCGATCGTCTTCGCCAGCGCCGAGCCGGTGAGCGAAGCCCAGCTTGAACAACGCCTGCCCGCGGGCGCTCCGATCGAGCCAGTGATGGCGGAACTGCAGCAAATCTATTCACGCCGGGGCGTGAACCTCGTCCGGGTCGGGCCTGGTTGGGCATTTCGAACCGCGCCGGACCTCGCCTTCGTCATGACCCGCGACGCCGTCCAGCAGAAGAAACTGTCGCGCGCCGCCCTGGAGGTGCTGGCGATCATCGCCTATCACCAGCCCGTCACCCGGGCAGAGATCGAGGACATCCGCGGCGTCGAGACCTCCAAGGGGACGCTCGATACGCTGCTGGAGACCGAGTGGGTGCGAATGCGCGGCCGGCGCCGCACACCTGGCCGCCCGGTGACCTACGGCACCACCGACCGCTTCCTCGACCATTTTGGCCTGGAGGAGATCCGCGATCTGCCGGGTATCGAAGAGCTCAAGGGCGCCGGACTGCTGGCGCAGCGCATGCCGTCCAACTTCTCCGTTCCGATGCCGCCCGCCGACACCGATGAACTTACCGCCGACGAGGATCCGCTGACCGACATCGATCTCGAGGAACTGGGCCTGTTGACACCCCGCGCTACGGATGATTGACCGGATGCGTTTGCGGCCGGGCGACGTTGTCTCCTTAGCGCCGCACCGCCGCTGCTAGTCGAGACGCGGGAAGGTATCGGGCGAATTGCCGACGGAAAAAATCAGGGCGAACCGCAGGACGGCAGGCGTCACATTCGCCGCCCGGCTGGAATTCGAGAACATCTGGCACTCCTTTGCGCCCGCGTCCGACACGCTGCAAGGGGTGTCGCTGGCCGCCGAGGCGGGGGAGGTGCTCTGCCTGCTCGGCCCATCCGGTTCGGGCAAGACGACGCTGCTGAGGATCGCCGCCGGTATCGAGCCGCAGAGCGCCGGCCGCGTGCTGCTCAACGAACGCGAGATCGCCGGGCCGTCGGTGTTCCTGCCGCCAGAGAAGCGCTCGATCGGGCTGGTCTTCCAGGATTTCGCGCTGTTCCCGCACATGACCATCCTCGACAATGTGCGGTTCGGGCTGACCGCCCTCTCCGGCGAAGAGGGGCGCAAGGAGGCCATGAACGCGCTGTCGCGGGTCGGGCTCGAGGCCTATGCCTCGTCCTATCCGCATGTGCTTTCAGGCGGCGAGCAGCAGCGCGTGGCACTGGCCAGGGCGCTCGCGCCGCGGCCGGCGGTGCTTCTGATGGACGAGCCGTTCTCGGGACTGGATTCGCGGCTGAAGGATTCGGTGCGCGCCGAAACGCTGGCGATCCTGCGCGAAAGCCGCGCCACCGCGATCGTGGTCACCCACGATGCCGAGGAGGCGATGCGCATGGGCGACCGGATCGCGCTTCTGAAGGACGGCAGGCTGATCCAGACGGGGAGGGGGGAAGACCTCTATCTGAGACCGGCCGATCTCTTCGTCGCCGGCTTCTTTTCGGAGCTCAACGTTTTCGAAGGCAAGGTCGAAAGCGGAGCGGTCGACACCCCGCTCGGGAAAATCGGCGCAAGAGAGCTTGCCGACGGCGCACAGGCAACCGTTGCAGTTCGCACGACGGGCTTCAATTTCAGCGAAACCGAGGGAGATATCGAGGCGCGTGTCATCTCCCGGCGCTATCTGGGCGTGGTTGAACTGCTCGAACTGGCCGTCGCCGGGGCCGATTTTCCGGTCCGAGCGCGCGTGCGCTGCGGCGTTTTGTCATCACGTGCGCGAGATATATGGCTTTCTCTTCGGGACAGCGACGTACTTCTGTTTGAATCGGCGCGCAAAAGCGCATAGATCAGTTCCGGGAAGAGTTTCTAGAGAGTTCACCAATGGGTTCCTTTTCTATATGGCACTGGCTCATCGTTCTGGTGGTCGTGCTGCTGCTGTTCGGTCGCGGCAAGATCCCCGAGCTGATGGGTGACATGGCCAAGGGTATCAAGAGCTTCAAGAAGGGCATGTCGGAAGACGACTCCGCCGAAGAGGCGAATGCAGACGGCAAGACGCTTGAGCATCGCGCCGATGAAACCGTGGCCACGCCCCGGGAGAAGGTCAGCAAAGGCTGAGCCGGTTCCTTCGGCCAAGCCGGATTAGATAGCCATGTTGGACGTCGGCTGGACGGAAATGCTCGTGATCGCGGTCGTTATGATCGTGGTCGTGGGGCCAAAGGATTTGCCGAAGATGCTGCGCACCTTCGGCAAGATGACTGCAAAGATGCGCACGATGGCGGGCGACTTCCAGAAGCAGTTCAACGAGGCCCTCAAGGAGGCCGAGTTGGACGAGGTCAAGAAGTCGGTCGACACGCTGCGCGACTTGAACCCGGCCAATCAGATCAAGCAGCAGCTCAATCCATTCGAGAAGGCTGCCGCCGACGTCAGGGCCGGTCTACAATCGCTGAACCCGACCAAGTCGGCCGCTCCTGCTGATCCGGCTGCAACAACCGCTCAGCCAGCCGAGCCGCTTAAGAACGGGGCGACCGAGATGCCGGGCGTGAACGGTCCGGATAAGATGCCGGAGCCGCCGTCTCAGGGGCTTACCGCCTCTCAGGCTACTCCGGCGCAGACGGTAGCAACGCCTGCGCCGTCGCCGGAGCCTGCAAAGGCCGGTGCTCCGGCTACGCCTAACCCTGCACCGGTGAAGGCTCCGAGGACCCGCAAGTCGGCGGCGGCCAAGCCAGCGGAACCGGCAGGCGCGAAGGCGGCCAAACCCGCAGGCACCAAGACGGCCAAGCCAGCTTCCTCCGCAACGCCCCGGCGGAAGTCTTCACCGAAGAGCGCCCCGGCATCTGAAGCCGATTCCGCCAATATGAACGGAACGGGTGCCGACAACGGCGCCTCGCCAGGGAAATCGACGTGAACGCCAAGCGAGACGAAACCGAGATCGAGGCCTCCTCGGCTCCGCTCATCGAGCATTTGATCGAGCTGCGCCGACGCCTGATCTGGGCGATCGGCGGCTTCTTCATCGCCTTCCTGGTTTGTTTCTTCTTCGCCAAGCAGCTCTTCAATCTGTTGGTGATTCCGTTCAAATGGGCGGTTCGCTGGGCCGGGCTCGCCAATCAGCAGGTGGAACTCATCTACACCGCTCCGCAGGAGTTCTTCTTCACCCAGATCAAGCTCGCCATGTTCGGCGGCCTGGTGATCGCGTTCCCGCTGATCGCGGCGCAGATCTACAAGTTCGTCGCCCCCGGCCTTTATCGGGACGAGCGCGCCGCCTTCCTGCCGTTCCTTATCGCATCGCCGATCCTGTTCATCATGGGCGGAGCGCTGGTCTATTTCTTCTTCACGCCGATGGTGATGTGGTTCTTCCTGTCGATGCAGCAGGTCGGGCCAGGCACGGACATCGAGATCTCGCTCCTGCCGAAGGTCTCGGAATATCTCAGCCTCATCATGACGCTGATCTTCTCTTTCGGGCTGGTGTTCCAGTTGCCGGTCATCACGACTTTGCTGGCGCGCGTCGGGCTCCTGTCCTCACAGGGGCTGAAGGAAAAGCGCAAGTGGGCGATCGTGATCGCCTTCATCGTCGCGGCCGTTCTCACCCCGCCCGATCCGGTCAGCCAGATCGGCCTGGCTCTGCCCACGATCCTTCTCTACGAGATTTCGATCTGGTCGGCCCGAATGATTGAGAAGAAGCGTGAGGCGGAGAAGCTGCCGGACGAGGAAACTGCGAGTTCAAGCCCCGCGGAGTAGGGGCGGCTCGCAAGCTGGGCCGGGCTGACGGCCAGCCTTCCAATTCCATACGTCCGACGTCTCAGACAATCGTTGAAACCTATCTCCGCGCGCTTGTTGTAGGCGCGCGGAGATAGTCACTCAGGCTGACTAGCCGAACTTCGGATCGAGGCTTCCAGACTTGTAGCGCTTGGCCATTTCGGAAAGCGGGATCGACCGGATGCGTTCCGCGTGGCCGGCGGTGCCAAACTCCTCGAAGCGCTGCTTGCACAGCTTGGTCATCGCCGCCATAGCCGGCTTAAGGAATTTGCGCGGGTCGAACTCGCTCGGATCCTCGGTGAGCACCTTGCGGACGGCGCCGGTAAGCGCCATGCGGTTGTCGGTGTCGATGTTGATCTTGCGCACACCGTGTTTGATGCCGCGCTGGATCTCCTCGACGGGCACGCCCCAGGTCGGCTTCATCTTGCCGCCGTAGCGGTTGATGATCTCCTGCAGTTCCTCCGGCACCGAGGACGAGCCGTGCATCACCAGATGCGTGTTGGGCAGCTTGCGGTGGATCTCCTCGATGACGTTCATGGCCAGCACCTTGCCGTCCGGCTTGCGTGAGAACTTGTAGGCGCCGTGCGAGGTGCCCATCGCGATGGCGAGCGCGTCGACCTTGGTCTCGGCCACGAACTTGACTGCCTCGTCCGGATTGGTGAGCAACTGGTCGTGGCTGAGCTTGCCCTCGGCGCCGTGGCCGTCCTCCTGGTCGCCCATGCCGGTTTCGAGCGAGCCGAGGACGCCCAACTCGCCCTCCACAGAGATGCCGCCGAGATGCGCCATCTCTGAGACCTTCCTGGTCACGCCGACATTATACTCCCAGTCGGCAGGTGACTTGCCGTCCTCCTTCAGCGAACCGTCCATCATCACGGAGGTGAAGCCGGACTGGATCGCGGTCATGCAGGTGCCCGGTTCATTGCCGTGGTCGAGATGAACGCAGATCGGGATGTGCGGATAGATTTCTGTCAGCGCGTCCATCATGTGCTTCAACATGATGTCGTTGGCGTAGGCGCGCGCACCTCGGGACGCCTGCAGGATCACCGGAGCCTTGGCGGCATCCGCCGCTTCCATGATCGCCAGCGCTTGCTCCATGTTGTTGATGTTGAAGGCCGGGACGCCGTAGCCATGCTCGGCGGCATGATCCAGCAGCTGACGAAGGGTGATGCGGGCCATCAGGTTCTCTCCTCACTCATTGCGGAAGCTGAAGTCCGACGCTTAGTGGAAAAATACGCCTGGGCAAGCCCACTTTCCATGCATTTCAAAGCCTCAAGCCGCCCAAACCTGGGAACGTCCATACTCAATCGTTTGAACCGACCAAGGCTGGTCGCATGCCCCGGAGACGACGGCAATCGGCCGCAGCCGTGCAACTGCCGATGATCGATCGATCACCGGCCTTCGATTAAAACTTTATTTGGAATTTCCCCGCAAAGCTCTGTCGCCCCGCGCTCTGGCGGCCACCGGTCTGTTTTGTCTCGCGTACAGGTATTCATGCGGTCGCAAAGCCTTGCTCTTCTCGCCTGCCTCTTGCTGGCCGGGTGCATGTCTAAATCCATGGACGTGCTGCAGATCGCCAAGCCGTCAGGCGAGACGACGAGTTCGGTAAGGCCGAGCGCGCCCGTGCCGTCGGGCGATACGGTCGCCGCAGTGCTGGAAGAGACTGCGACCGAGCAGGTGGCGGTTGCCGCTCCAAGACCTCCTGAAGGCATTAACGCCCTTGCGTTGGCGGCAACGACTCGGCCGGATACGATCATTCCCGCTCCTCGTCCAGCGGCGCGAGCTGTTCCGCCGAAGGTCGGTCCTGTTCAGCGTCACCGCTTCCGAGACGCCAAGCCGATCAATTTCGGCAAATACAAGCCGCAGAACTATCCCGTTCACGGGGTCGACGTGTCGCGTTGGCAGGGCGATATCGACTGGGTGACGCTGCGCAGCCAGGGAGCGAACTTCGCCTACATCAAGGCGACAGACGGGGGCGATCATCTCGACCCGATGTTCAAGAAGAACTGGCGCGGCGCGCACGAGGCGGGCTTGAAGCGCGGTGCCTATCACTTCTTTTATTGGTGCCGGACAGCCGGGGAGCAGGCCGACTGGTTCATCCGCAACGTCCCCAGGGTGGAGGGTGCGCTGCCGCCGGTCATCGACGTAGAATACAACGGCGAGTCAAATTGCAGGTTCAAGCTCTCTCCTGCGAGAGTGCGCGAGAAGATGCGGGTCTTCCTGGACAAGCTCGAGGCCCATTACGGACAGCGGCCGATCATCTACACGGCCCCGGACTTCTACAAAGACAATCTGGAGGGCCACTTCCTCAACCATCCGTTCTGGCTGCGGGCCGTCGCACAGCATCCGAGCAAGGTCTATCCGGGCCGGAACTGGGTTCTCTGGCAATATTCTGGATCCGGCCTCTCACATGGCGTGAAAGGCAAGATTGACCTCAATGTCTTCTATGGTACCGAGAAGCAGTGGCGCACCTGGATTGGCGGCCAGACCGCGGTCGCCGCCAACTGAGGCAATTCATCAGTACTCGGGCGTACTATAGAGTGCGGCGGGCAGGAGACCGCACCTATCACCGGAAGGCGCAGTAAGACGCCTTCCGCCAATTCGTTCAAAACGCCACCAACCTTGGGCGCCGATCCGGACGCTCAACGCGCCCAGCCGAACACCCTGCGGGCGACCCTGGTCCAGCCCTCCCAGCGTTCCTGGCGCCGCATATGCTGGCGGATCCGCGATGCAAGCCCGGAGGCCGTCATCGTGCCATGGTAATGGCAGTCGCACAGCAGGTGATGGGCGTCTTGATCTGACAGGGCGAAGAAATCCATCGCCTCGCCCAAGCTGTCGCCGCGCAGGCCATCGGCACGCAGGATCGGGTCGTTGAAGGCGACCGTCAGCGGGGTGTTCGTGCCACGATATTCGCGAAGCTGGTCGCCTCTCAAATATTCCAGCCGGCGAAGCGCGCAGATCGGGCCGTCATACTCGTCCAGAACCTTCGCCCAACGATCCATGCGCTGGGCAGGGGTCAGCTTGGGCGCAGTCTCAAGGCTCGGGAAAAGTTCGGCAGTCGATAGCAGCTCGTCAGGGTTCAGATGCTTCATGGCATGCTCCTGTCGTCTGGGGACATTAAGTCCAGCTAGTGCAGCATAATCCTAGAGACAGGAGAGATGACGATTCTATTTGATCACGTTTTTGGGACGAGCCGCCGCAACCGCTTAGCAAAGGGGCGAGGTCATATCCGCGGTGCTATCTGAAGCCGTCGTGTCGGTTTTGGGGGCCTCCCGCAAGGTTCCGAGGCGGCCCTGGCTTGGTTAGGCAGCGGTACGGTGTTCGTGTACGCCCTCGCGGATTTCCTCGATCAGCTTCGCGCTGAATGCCTCGAGGTCGCCAGGGTTGCGGCTCGTCACCAGGCCCTGGTCGACAACGACCGTGCTGTCTTCCCACCGGCCGCCGGCATTGATCACATCGGTCTTGATGGAATGGTAGGAGGTGACGCGGCGGCCCTTGACGATGCCGGTCTCGATCAGGAGCCAGGGCGCGTGACAGATCGCGCCGACCACCTTGTTGGCCTTCCAGAAGCTCATGATGAACTGCAGCGCCTTGGGCTCGACCCTTAGCAGGTCAGGGTTGATCTGGCCGCCCGGCAATACCAGCGCGTCGTAGTCGTTGGGGCTGACCTCATCCAGCGTCTTGTCGACCGGAACAGGATGACCCCAGTCCTTCATCTCCCAACCTTTGATCTCACCACCCTGCAATGAGACGACATCGACCTTTGCGCCCGCCTCTCTCAGTTTTTTAAGAGGTACTTCCAACTCAGATTGCTCGAAGCCGTTGGTGGCGAGAATGGCGATTTGTTTTCCGGATAGTTCTTGTGCCATGCTGTTTCTCCGTCCTTGGAAAACCGGGTCGACAGCTCAATTGTAGGAGCGAAGAGGGGTTCCGTAAGCGCTGCTGCGGCCATTTAGCACGCCAGTTCAGCGTACGATCTCGAAACTGCCGCCGAACTCCTCTAGCTCGGCCTCTTCGACGACGACATCAACGACACGGCTCCCCGGGGGACCTTGGTGGAGCCGCTCAAGCATGGCGCGGACGGTAGCCGGATCGCCAGCGAGGAGCGCGGTAACCGACCCGTCCGGCTCATTGCGCACCCATCCCGAGATCCCGAGCGACTGCGCTTCATCGCGCGTCCAGAAGCGGAAGCCTACGCCCTGGACACGGCCGCGGATGCGAACCTTGAGGATTTCAGAGGCGTGCTGTTCGGTCATGGCGGTCTCGCGGGTGTCTCTCGCACTAGATGGATCAACGATCGGTCGAACCAAGAGATCCGAAGTAACGCTCTCCAGGCAGTGGCGGATCACGCGGTCGCGCGGCAAACATCAGTGGCGGCAAGACTTCCTATTGGTCCTCTTCGGCAATACCGTTGGCCGTCCTCTCGACACGTTCCGAGCGCGCATGCGACCTCGTTGCAATGCACGCTTATGAAAATCGCGCCGCCGGAATCGCCTGTATCATCGGGTCGACGGTGTTCTTTGCGTCTGCGGGCATTTTCACGAAATTGACTGCTGCCGATGCCTGGACGATCGCGGGCTGGCGCGGCCTCGTCGGCGGAGTGCTGATCGCTGCTTATGCCTATTGGCGCGGAGGTCACGAAGCCCGGCAACTCTTCCCGCGGCTCGGCATTCGCGGCTGGATGCTCACAGCCGCCGGAGCCGTCTCGAGCATCTTCTTCATCGGCGCCTTCAAGGCGACCTATGTTGCCAATGTCGCAGCCATTTACGCGACCGTGCCGTTCTGGGCGGCCGGGCTGGATTTTCTGCTGAGGGGCTTGCCGGCGCGCAAGCTGACGATGGCGATCTCCGTCGTATCGGTGCTGGGCGTGCTGATCATCGTTTCCGGCGGGCTCGGGGCAGGGAAGCTGCATGGCGATCTGCTCGCGCTCGGTATGACCCTCGCATCCGCGCTTTATCTCGTGATGATCCGGGCCTTCACGACGACGCCGGTGATGTGGGCGGGAGCCGTTATGGGCTTCCTGCTGTTCGTCGTGAGCTGGTTCGTGACTGATCCCCTCGCGATCAGTTCCGTCGATGCGCTGATCATTGGCGGGTTCGGCGTTTCCTATGCGGCAGCAGTCATCCTCTGGACCGAGGGCGGACGGCGTTTGCCAGCGGCCGAAGCTGGGCTGCTTGGGGCCGCCGAGGTCCCATTCGCGGTTCTCGCAGCCTGGATGTTCCTTGCCGAATTGCCGCCCTATGCCAGCGTACTCGGCGGGCTGATCGTGCTCAGCGCAGTTCTGGTGCATGCCGGCGCGGACCTCGCAGCCGACGCCCGGCGGAAGCCGGGTCCGGCGGCTGAGCACCCGGGGGCGTCTCCGACCGCTTAGGCCTAGGATTGTGGCGCATTCGGTTTTCGGGACTATTCGATTGCTCCGCAACGGCCTCGTCCCCATGTTAGGCGCACAACCTAAAGCCGAGAGTGAGCATGACCGAGAACGACGATTACACCCCGCCGAAAGTCTGGACCTGGAACAAGCCGAGCGGCGGCGCCTTTGCGAGCATCAACCGTCCGATCGCCGGACCGACCCACGAGAAGGAACTGCCGGTCGGCAGGCATCCGCTGCAGCTCTATTCGCTGGGAACGCCCAATGGCGTGAAGGTCACGATCATGCTGGAGGAACTGCTTGCGGCGGGTCACCGCGGCGCCGAGTACGACGCCTGGCTGATCAGGATCGGCGAGGGCGAGCAGTTCGGCAGCGGTTTCGTCGAGGTCAACCCGAACTCGAAGATCCCGGCGCTGATGGACCGCAGCGGGCCGGAGCCGATTCGCGTGTTCGAATCGGGTGCGATCCTCATGTATCTGGCGGAAAAGTTCGGCGCGTTCCTGCCTGCCGAGCAACCCGCGCGTGCCGAGGCGCTCTCCTGGCTGTTCTGGCAGATGGGCAGCGCCCCTTTCGTCGGCGGCGGCTTTGGGCACTTCTACGCCTATGCGCCGGTCAAGATCGAGTATGCCATCGACCGCTACGCGATGGAGACGAAGCGCCAGCTCGATGTGCTCGACCGCCGCCTGGCCGAGGCGGAATACGTCGCCGGCAGCGAATACACGATCGCCGACATGGCGATCTTCCCCTGGTATGGCGGCATGGTGAAGGGCTGGAACTATGATGCCGCCGAGTTCCTGTCGGTGCACGAGTACAAGAACATCCTGCGCTGGGCCGACCAACTCTATGCCCGGCCCGCCGTAAAGCGCGGCCGCATGGTGAACCGTACCTATGGCGATCCGGCCACACAACTGCACGAACGTCACGACGCCAGCGATTTCGAGACGAAGACGCAGGATAGGCTAGCGGCTGAGTAGGGTTTCCTTCTCCACCCGGGCTGGTCGCGACCCGCCACTGCGGCGGGTCGATGGCGGCGGTGGCAGATCGCGCGCCCCTTAGGCAGAGCGCAGCCCGCTGCGACTCGCTCTTGCTGCCGCTGTTGAAGGCGGGGAGCCGTGCGCGGCGGCTGACTTCTGAGGGTCGAGACAGAATCACTAGGATGGCAAGATCATCCCTCAGGGAGATCCTGGTCCGCTGCATGACGTTCTACATGAAGAATGAAGAGCAAGAGCAGATAAGCGCACAAAGATCGGTCTAAAGAGATTAGCTATTTCGACTAGCAATAAATCTCATGACCTTTCTGGGATAAGCAGGTTGGACAAAACGTTCTGACCCGTGCAGTATCCGGTTCGGATATATCCCGGAGGGGCCTGCATGATGTATCTGGATCTGCCGTCTCTTGAAGCCACCCCGCTCAGCACTGATCCGTTCCGGCACGTAGTGGTACCCAAGTTCGTGCGCGCGCAGCGGCTGCCCGAGGTCATTGCAGACTTTCCTGATGTTCCCGGGCCAGGTTCTCACCCGCCGAGCGAACTGAAAGTCAGGGGCGCTTTCAAATCGGTCATGGACGAACTGCTCGGGGACGAATTTCGAAATGCCGTCGAGCGCAAGTTCGATGTCGACCTTTCGGGGAAGCCCACCATGTACACGGTGCGCGGCTATACCCGGCAGAAGGATGGGGGCATCCATACCGACAGCAAGACGAAGATCGTGACGGTGCTGCTCTACCTCAACGAGGCATGGGATCCGGATGGCGGCAGGCTTCGGCTGCTTAGGAATGGCATGGACCTCGACGACTATGCGGCCGAGATCTCGCCGACGGAGGGCAACTTGCTGATCTTCCTGCGCTCCGACTCGTCCTGGCACGGTCACAAGCCGTTCCAGGGGCGTCGCCGAGCCATCCAACTGAACTGGGTGACTTCCCAAGACGTGGTGGACAAGGAACAGGCGCGCCATCGCTTCTCGACCCGCATCAAGAAGCTCACCTCGCTGATCGCGGGGCGTAGCGCCTAGAGGATATACGGCCGAAGCGTGTCATCCTGGAGGCCGAACGGCGCGCCAGCGCCAAGCAACTTCAGGGGCCATTCCGGGACGAAGAAGGCCGGGTGAGTCGAGCCGGCCAAGTCACGGAGTGGCTCCCGGCTGTCTCTTCGCTTCACTCTGGTCGGCCGGGATGACCCGGAGATGTGGTCGCGATACGCCCAGCAGTTCCGATCCGCTCCCGGGATTGCGGAATGCATCCTCCGGCTCGAATTCGGTCTCGGCCCGCCCGCCTTGAGCTCGTACTTTCAAGGCCACCAGCAGACGGCGTCTCAAGCTGCGCAGCGGCACGGCGAAAGACCTGTGCGCCGAGATGAAGCCCGGCGGCGTTTTCAGGCGGCGGATTTCCTCAGGGGAGAGCAGGTCCGCCATGCAGCGCGCATAGTGCTTGTTGACGTGGTAGTCGTCCATCTCCTGGAGCTTGCCGACGAGGAAGCGCATGAGCCGCCCGTTGTACGGCCAGCGGTCCCCGGTCGCGAGACAAACCTGGAAGTCGATGAGGTAGGGCCGGCCGGCTGGGTCGACGATGATGTTCTCGCGTTTGTGCAGATCGACATAGGCGACTGCGTCGGCGTGAATCTCGGCAACCAAGCGGCGCAGATCCACAAAGAAGGCCCCCCGGTCTTCGGGCGGGTCCCGAAATGGATTACCGTCGACATAGGTGCGCGCGATCGCGTTCGGCAGAACGCGGCCGCCCGCTGTCACCGGGCCGAGATCCTTCGGAAGAAACTCGATACGCTCCAGCCGCCGCAGGAAACCGGCCTCCCGCCGCGCCAGCAGCCGGCCGAGCCATGACATCGGGATACCGAGCACGCTCTGCGTTCTGCCGAATTTGCAGGTGATGCGCTCGCCCGTTTCGTCCGCATAGATGGCGGTGGCTGCCCAGGAGTCGTGCTTGAGCGGAACGGCCAACTGATAGCGCGATCCCAGGACGCTTACGTATCGTGGCGGCTCGTCTGCGCCGAGCGCGCGCAAGAGGGGTGGTCTCTTACGTACTACCATTGCGCGAAAGTGGCATTCTCCTGGGATTTTGCAACAAGAATCCTCAAGGTCGAATGAAAACGCGGAGGCTGTGAGACTATAGATGAAGATCAGACGCGTACAAGCCTGCTTGTAATCGGTGCGTGAACTTGGCCTGAACCTAACGGTACAGGCCATGACTCCGCTTCACGAATATTGGGAAAATGGACTTTGTGCCGGAAATCGAAAGTCCGCCGGAAAAGTTCGGAAAGACTCTCGCGTTCCTCAGCCGTAGCTGTCGTAACCGGCCCGTCCATGCTCCATCAGGCGAAGGATCGTCTCGAAACCGGTCCTTACATCCTCGCGCGAAGGCGGCATGGAGAAGCTGACGCGGATGCGATGGAACACCTTCTCGCCGCGACCGGCCTTGTACTCGTCCTCGTCATCGACCAGCACGCCCTCGTTCGCGGCGACCTGCTTGAAGGTGCCCGAAAGCCACGGCTCAGGCAGCTTCATCCAGAGATAGGGCGCGTTGCGGTGGGACTGGAACTCGAACCCCGAGAAGATCTGGCGGGCCATTTCTTCGCGGACAGCGAGTTCCCGCCTCACCTTCACACGTGCCTTCGCCGCCTCGCCACTGTCGACCAGCGTTGCGGCAATCTCCGCGAGCAGGAAGGGGAGGCCGCCGGTCACCATCTTGTGCGCCGTCTGCACCCGCGGCGCGAAATGCGCAGGGCAGGCGACCCAGCCGCCGCGCACGCCGGCCGCCACCGCCTTCGAAAGACCGCCGACGTGAAATGTGCGCTCCGGTGCCAACTCCACGAGGGTTGAATAGCCCTCCTCGAGAAGCGTGCTGTAGATCGCGTCCTCGATGATCCAGACATTGTACTTGCGTGCAATGTCGACAATCGCCTTTAGCCGCTCGGGCGGCATGATCGCCAGCGTCGGGTTCTGCAGCGCCGACATCAGAAAGACGAGCTTCGGATGCTGCTGTGCGCAAAGCCGCTCGAAATCGTCCGGGTCCGGACCGAACTCGTCATTGCCGAAGACGACGGTACGGCGGCCGAGCAGATTGGCGCTGCGCGATATCGACGAATAGGTGAGGTGCTCGAAGGCGATCTTGTCGCCTGGCGCCGTTGCCACCGCGATCACGGCCATGATGGCGGCATGACAGCCGGTGGTGGGCACTATGGTTTGCGGCTCGGGGCGCCAGTCGGGCGTCGATAGCCATTGTGCGCCGGTTTCCCGCCACTTGTCCGGCCAGACACGGGTATAGTCGATCACTTTCTCCGGCTGTTCCCGGACGATGCGGTCAGTAATCTCACGTAAAACCACTCCCTGGCCGAGGTCGGGAGCGGAAGTGGTGTCCATGCGGATCTTGCCCGCGGGGGCCGAGACGGTACGGTTCCAGACCGGCGCCATCGGCGCGGGTACGGTGGCAGCGGGCTGTGCACCCCCACCCAGCACATAGGTGCCGCGCCCGACCTCGCCGCTCACCAGTCCCCGCTCGCGCACCATTGAATAGGCGCGCGTTACCGTCCCGGTCGTCACGCCGATGTCGAAGGCCAGATTCCGCTGCGGGGGAAGTTTCGCTCCGGGCGGGAGCGTCCCGTTCTCGATGTCGCTTTCGATCTGGTCCGCAAGGCGCAGATAAAGTGGGCCCGAGCCCTTCGACAGATCCGGCAGCCAATTTGTCATGATGACAATTCTGTAGATTGTCATCGAAGTTGAGTCAATGCATTGATTGTCATGGCGGGGCTGAATAGCCGAGGACGAGACAATGCCTACAAGTTGGACGATTGCCCGAGATGAGAGAGCAATTTCGAGACTGGAAGCTGGCTTTGCCTCACGGCTCTTCGCCGCCGCAGTCTATGCCGGAAATCGGGCGGCTGCCGCTCTGGCGGAGATGCTCGAGCGCCGGCACAGCCGGTTGGTCCTCCTCAGCCTCACCGACGAACAGCTAAAGGATATTGGGCTATCGCGAGCCGACGCGGAACGCGAAGGACTGCGAAACCCTTGGGAGTGACGGGAATGCTATGCGCCCTTCAGGCCGCCGTGCCGCAGGACGTGTCTCCTGCGGTCCAGCGGCGGAGATCGCTCGAAATCCTGGAGCCGATCGGCTCCTGAAGCAGCGGTCCGAAGGCATCCACCTTGGGGGAACTGCCCTTCGCCTGCACGACCAGCAACGGCCGACCACCGAAATCCTTGGCCGGGACGAGCAGGAATCGCGGATTTCCAGTCATTGAATTCAACTCGTTCGCGAAGCGGTACCCCTTGAAGGCCGGGTCCTTTGAGGCGAACCAGCATTTGTGAGCGGCTGTCGCCACGGTCTCCATGGCTTTCAGCGATGCACTCTTGCCGCCGCTAGGGGTAGGCTTGGACGACCCCGACTGGCAGGCCGCCAGAGCGAGAGCCAGTGACGGCAGCACGGCCAGAGCAAGTCGCATCCGAGACCTTTTCGATCGAGTGATGGCTGTTGGGAGACTCACGCGGCCTTGGCGAGGCCAAGCGCGCTTTCGAAGAGCGGGCGCCCATCGATGCCGCCATGGGCGGCCTCGATGAGGTCCTCGGGGTGCGGCATGATGCCGAGAACATTGCCGCCCTCGCTCATCACGCCGGCAATGTCGTTCATCGAGCCGTTGGGATTGGTGCCCTCGGCATAGCGGAACACGACTTGGCCTTCACCCTCGATCCGGGCGAGCGTCTCGGGGTCGGCGAAATAGTTGCCGTCGTGATGCGCAACCGGCGTGCGGATGATCTGGCCGGGGGCATAGTTGCGGGTGAACAGCGTGTTGGCGTTGGCAACCTCGAGATTCACCTCGCGACAGACGAACTTCAGCGAGGTGTTGCGCATCAGCGCGCCGGGCAGCAGGCCGGCCTCGAGCAGGATCTGGAAGCCGTTGCACACGCCGATGACCGGGACACCCTTGGCGGCCTTCTCGGCCACGGTGCGCATCACCGGCTTGCGCGCCGCGATGGCGCCGCAGCGCAGGTAGTCGCCATAGGAGAAGCCGCCGGGGATGACGATCAGGTCGACGTCCGGGATTTCCGTCTCTGTTTGCCAGACGGTGACGGGCGGCTTGCCGGATATCTTGGTCAGCGCCGCGATCATGTCGCGGTCGCGATTGAGGCCGGGGAGAAGGATGACTGCAGATTTCATTCGGGCTGATAGGGTCTTTGGGCTTCGGCTAGTTCGCGCAATTCCAGGCGGTGCTCGATGCGCTCGAGGCGATCATCTTGGCGGTCCAGTCGGCGGTTGACGCCTGCGAGAGCCTCCTCCGCGCCGGTCATGCGCTTTTTCAATTCATGAATATCGAACTTCATCTCCGATAGATCAGAGTGAATTCGTTTCAGAAGCTCGTACATGAGTTCGTTGGTCGCATCCGCCATCGCGCCCTCCGGTACAACCTCAGATAAGCGTCACACTGTAGTTCTCAATCACCGTGTTGGCGAGCAGCTTCTCGCACATCGACTTGAGTTCGGCTTCCGCTTTGGCTCTGTCGGCGCTCTCCAGTTCGATGTCGAACACCTTGCCTTGGCGCACCGCACCGACGCCGGAAAAGCCCAGCGTACCGAGCGCGCCTTCGATCGCCTTGCCTTGGGGGTCGAGCACGCCGTTCTTCAGCGTGACGGTGACGCGGGCCTTGATCACGAGTTTATGGTTCCTTGCAATCGGGTAGTTAAGCGGGGGAGGGCGCCGCTCAGTGCGGCTTGCCCTTGCCTCCGCTGGAGGCGACCAGGATCGGTCCGGTCGGACGCGGCGCCTCGTTCTCGTTCATGATGCCGAGCCGGCGAGCGACCTCCTGATAGGCCTCCACCAGCCCGCCCATGTCGCGGCGGAAGCGGTCCTTGTCGAGCTTGTCCTGAGTGGCGACGTCCCAGAGCCGGCAGGAATCCGGCGAGATCTCGTCGGCCACGACGATGCGCATCATGTCGCCCTCGTAGAGGCGGCCGCACTCCATCTTGAAATCGACAAGTTGGATGCCGACGCCGAGGAAGAGGCCGGAGAGGAAATCGTTGACGCGGATGGCGAGTGCCATGATGTCATCGATCTCCTGCGGGCTCGCCCAGCCGAAGGCGGTGATGTGCTCTTCCGAAACCATCGGGTCATCGAGCGCGTCGGCCTTGTAGTAGAATTCGATGATCGAGCGAGGCAGAACCGTGCCTTCCTCGATGCCGAGCCGCTTCGACAGAGAGCCGGCAGCGATGTTGCGGACGACCACCTCCAGCGGAATGATCTCGACCTCCTTGATCAACTGCTCGCGCATGTTGATGCGCCGGATGAAGTGGGTCGGGATGCCCATCCGGTTCAAGTGGTTGAAAATGTGCTCGGAGATGCGGTTGTTGATGACGCCCTTGCCATCGACGACCTCATGCTTCTTCTTGTTGAAGGCGGTGGCATCGTCCTTGAAGAACTGGATGAGCGTCCCCGGCTCCGGTCCTTCATAAAGGATCTTGGCCTTGCCTTCGTAGATGCGGCGGCGATTTTTCATCATGAAATCTCTGAAAATGCTGGAAGGCGGATCACTGCCGTACCCTCCGACTCGCGCGGCAGGAGCGCGCTGATGGGCCTTAAGGGCGGTCTCTATCGCAATCGCGACCTTTCCTCAACGTGCATTTCCGCATTGCGGCAGGCTATCAAAAGCATTGTTCGTCAAGGCGGAATGCTCTCGCGATATTGACCCTGTCACGCTGTTTTGGTTTGTGCTTCCTGACAACGTATATGGGAATGACTGAATCAGATTCCCAGCAGGAGATCAGGTATGACGAGTTTCAAGGATCGCGAGGAAGGTTTTGAGCGGAAGTTCGTCATGGACGAAGAAGCTCGCTTCAAAGCCACCGTGCGCCGCAACAGGATGCTCGGCCTCTGGGCCGCCCAGAAACTCGGCAAGACCGGCGAGGCCGCCGAGGCCTATGCGAAGGAAGTCGTCAACTCGGACTTCGAGGAGGCGGGCGACCACGATGTTCTGCGCAAGATCAGCAAAGACTTCCAGGCGGCCGGTGTCGACCAGTCGGAGCATCAAATCCGCCGGACCATGGACGAGATGATGGCGCAGGCCATCGAGGCGATCAGGAACAACTGAGGCCAGTCGGCCTATCATTCGGAGAGGCAGTGAGAATGAACCTTCAGGAAAGGCTTGCAGCCGACCAGGTCGTGTTCACTGCCTGGTCCGGGGTGCCGGACGCACTCACTGTCGAGATCATGGCGCTGCAGGGGTTCGACGCCGTCACGCTCGACATGCAGCATGGCGGACATCACGAGGACAGCGTGCTGCGCTCGGTCGTGCCGGTTCGTCATGCCGGCAAGCATGCGATCGTGCGCATTCCGGTGGGCCGCTTCGACATGGCGAGCCGGGCGCTCGATTTCGGCGCCGAGGCGGTGATTGCGCCGATGGTCAACTCCGTCGCCGATGCCCGTCTCTTTGCCGAGTCGATGAAGTATCCGCCGGTGGGCGGCCGCTCGTGGGGCCCGACCTTCGGGTTCGCCCGGATGGGCGGCACCAGCCAGATGGACTGGCTCAGGTCGATGAACACTGCGACCGTATCATTCGCGATGATCGAGACCCGCAGCGCGCTCGAGGATCTGGACGGCATCCTGGCGACGCCCGGCATAGACGCCATCTTCCTCGGTCCGTCGGATTTCTCGATCGCATGGACGAACGGCGCGGCCATCAATCCGACCCTTGAGGACATGATGGAGGCCGTCTCCGACATTGCCGCCCGGGCGCGTAAGGCCGGCAAATATGCCGGCATCTTCGTCATGGATGCCGCCTACACGGGCCGCTATGTCGAGATGGGCTATCGCTTCCTCGCTCTGGGGAACGAGCAGCGCTGCATGGCGCTTGGCGCCGAGGCGCTGATCACGGGCGCCCGCGAGTCGATCGCCGGGCGCAAGGTCGATGGCGTCGACGCCGACCCCTATGCCAGCGCTTCGCGGAGCGGATCGTAGGGCGCGAGATCCGGGTCGCGCTCGCCTAATGCGATCGCGCGGGCGGCAAGCTCGCCGACGATCGGCGCAAGCGTGACGCCGGAGTGCAACACGGTCACGTAGATTCCTTCCGCGACCCTGCCGATGGCCGGAAAACCGTCTGCCGGAGTGGGCCGCCTTCCGACCGTAAAGAAATCCAGGTCCAGTTGCTCGGCGCCTTCGACCATCGCCCGGACGCGGTCGAGCAGATCGCGCGCCATCTCCTCCGGCCTCCCTTGCGGATCGCCTCCGGCAAAGTCGCTCCCGGCGATCAGCCGGCCCTCTTTGGTCTGCCGGACATGCAGGTCCGGTGAGATCAACAGGCCGTTGAGCAGCCGCTTCTGCGATATGGTCGAGTGCATGATCAGCCCGGGTGGCGCGCTCATGCGCAGTTCGATGCCTGTGCCGGATAGCAGCTTTGCCGTGTTCTCGCCGGCGGCGGCGACAATCTCGTCCGACTCGATGACCGCTCCGGCATCTGTCTCGAGACCGACCGCGCGGCCATTTCGGAGGACCATTCTCGCGACCGAGGTTTCCGTCAGGACGCGCGCTCCGTTCGCCTGCGCGCCTTCGATCATGGCGCGGGCTGCGGCGACCGGCTCGACCATGCCTTCCTCGGAAACGTGAAGGGCCCGGTCAGGCGGCGTCCTGAGGTTCGGTTCGATGGCCGCCATCGCCGCGGGATCCACCCACCGCAGATCGTACCCCCAGCGTCCGTGCTCATCCGCATATTCGGCCAGTTCGGCAGGCGAAAGGTCCCAGGTCAGGCTGCCGCACCAGTCGACCGAAATGCCGGGCACCTCGGCCTGCAGGCGCTTCCAGCCTTGCATGGAGCGCCGGCGAAAGTGGGAATAATATTCGGGGTTGCCCCAACTCGCATTTATCCAGGCGAAGGAGCATGGGGTCGCGACGCCGCCGCCGTCACCGGCATCGATCAGCGTGACCGCACAGCCCGCCCGGCTCAGATGCCAGGCGACCGACGCTCCTATGATGCCGGCGCCGATCACCGCGACGTGCTTGGCCATGGATTCCACCCCATTCAAAGAACGGCAGAGTTCAGGCGCTTCGCGCTTCGCGTCAATCCTCGATCGCGTCTGCGCTTTGGGCCAGTTTCAGCCTTGGAGGCGGGTCAGGAAATTGGCGAAGGCCATAGAGCCCTCTGGCCAGGGTCCGTATCCGGCATCCGCATTGATGTGGCCGGCTTCGCCCGCATGGATGAACAGCGATCCCCACGCATTGGCGATGTCCTGCGCGACGTCGAGCGAGCAGAATGGGTCGTTGCTGCTGCCGATCACCAGCGACGGAAAGGGCAGAGGATCGCGCGGGTACGGGCCGAAGGTCATCAGATGCTTCGGGCGGATCGATGGGTTGGCAACGTCGGGCGGGGCGACCAGAAACGCGCCGGCTATGGTTCGGCGGAACATGGGGATCGCCTGCACGGCTGTCGCGACACCCAGCGAATGCGCTACCAGTACCACCGGCCGATCGGCCTCGTTGACGGCGTCGGCGACGGTGCGCGTCCAGTCCTCGCGCACCGGCTTCGACCACTCGGCCTGCTCGACCCGGCGCGCCGTCGAGAGTTTTGCCTGCCACCGGCTCTGCCAGTGGTCCGGGCCGGAATTGGTGTAACCCGGCACGATGAGGATATCGGCGTCCTTGACTCGCATGGCCGCCATTTAGGCCGAGCTTCGCGCAGCGGCAACCGTCTGCCCGTCATTCGCAGATGAGAGGTCGGTACCCGGGATCGTGAACGGCGTGTTCGCAGTTCGAAGGCTTGTATCGAATTGCCTGCCCCACGATGTTCTGAGGAAGTGGGGCCTTGCGGCAGATTGTATGCGAAACTGTTCGGCTCCGAAGGAGAACGCCATGTCAGAACTGCCCTTTGCCGCCGACGCGCCGGTCAGCGTCGGCATGATCGGCCTCAAGGTCCGGGACCTGGAAAGGGTCACAAGCTTCTATAGGGACGCCATTGGGCTGACCGAGTTGTCGCGGCGTGGCAATGCGGTCACGCTGGGCGCCGGCGACCTGCCGCTCCTGGAACTCGAGCACGTTCCAGGCGCAAAGCCGGACGATCCACGCTCCGCTGGCCTCTTTCACGCTGCGTTCCTGCTGCCGTCCCGGAAAGACCTGGCGAACTGGACGAGGCACGCCGCTGAGCGCCGCATTCCCGTGACGGGCGCGTCGGACCACCTGGTGAGCGAAGCGATCTATCTGAACGATCCGGAAGGCAACGGCATCGAGATCTATGTCGACCGGCCTCGGTCCGATTGGGCCTTCGAAAGGAACGGCACGGTGAAGATGGCAACGCTGCCGCTCGACGTGCAGAATCTGCTGGGTGAGTTGGAAGTCGCCGATCCCGTCTGGCCGGGCGCTCCGGCTGGCACGATGGTCGGCCACGTGCATCTGCGCGTCGGCAGCGCCGCAGACGCAGAGAACTGGTGGCGCGAGAAGCTCGGCTTCGACACCATGGCGACCTACGGTAGCGCGGCGGTGTTCCTCTCGACCGGCGGATATCATCATCACGTCGGCGCCAATGCCTGGCAGAGCGCCGGGGCCGGCATGCGACCGGACCGGGCCGGCCTCAGCTATGTGCAGCTCAATTCGCGGCTTGCGGACGAAGAGAGCCTTCACATTGATCCATGGGGGACGTCCGTAAGAGTGGTTCCCTCAGGCGCCTGACAGCGTCACTGTTTGCCTTCAATGATTGTGCGCTGTCCGTCGGCCTGTGCGCTCAGGCTGGCATCGGCTTCGAAATAACCGTCCGCAAATAAAAAGAGAGCAACGGCCGCCGCTGCGGCGAGTGCGCCGGCGGCGAACCATGTGACGCGGCTCGCGTCTGCACTGTCGACCTGGCTCATCGTTCCAAACCCCAAGTTGCAAGTACTGTGGAGTGAGAACGTGTACATTGGAATGGAGTTCCTGCTCAGGCCGCTCCGAAGACGCGCCGGAAGATCGTATCGACTTGCGCGGTATGATAGCCAAGGTCGAACTTGTCCTTGATCTCTTCTTCCGAGAGAGCCGCGCGTACATCCGGATCGCTGAGAAGTTCCTGCAGGAAATCAGCGCCTTGTTCCCAGACTTTCATGGCGTTTCTCTGAACGAGGCGGTAGGCGTCCTCGCGCGAGACCCCGGCCTGCGTCAGCGCCAGCAGGATGCGCTGCGAATGGATGAGGCCGTGCAGCCTCTCCACGTTCTTCATCATGTTCTCGGGATAGACGACGAGCTTGTCGATGACGCCGGCCAACCGCGCCAGGGCGAAGTCGAGGGTGATGGTGGCGTCGGGGCCGATCATGCGCTCCACCGAGGAGTGCGAGATGTCGCGCTCGTGCCAGAGCGCCACGTTCTCCATCGCTGGCAGCGCATAGGAGCGCACCATCCGGGACAATCCAGTGAGATTCTCGGTGAGCACTGGGTTGCGCTTGTGCGGCATTGCCGAGGAGCCCTTCTGCCCGGGCGAGAAATACTCTTCCGCCTCGAGCACTTCGGTGCGCTGCAAGTGCCGGATCTCGGTCGCCAGTCGCTCGATCGAGGAGGCGATCACGGCGAGCGTGGCGAAGAACATGGCGTGGCGGTCGCGTGGAATGACCTGCGTCGACACCGGCTCGGGCTTCAGGCCGAGCCTTGCCGCGACATGCTCCTCCACCCGCGGATCGATGTTGGCGAAGGTGCCGACGGCGCCGGAGATCGCGCAGGTCGCAATCTCCTCGCGCGCCCGCACCAGTCGCTCGCGGCAGCGCGAGAACTCGGCGTGGGCCTGCGCCAGCTTGACGCCGAAGGTGGTCGGCTCGGCATGGATGCCATGGCTGCGGCCGATCGTGACGGTGTTCTTGTGCTCGAAGGCGCGGCGTTTCAGAGCCGCCAGCAGGGCGTCGATATCGGCCAGAAGGATGTCGCTGGCGCGGGAAAGCTGGACGGCAAGGCAGGTGTCGAGCACGTCGGAAGACGTCATGCCCTGGTGGATGAAGCGGGCATCCGGGCCGACGAACTCGGCGAGATGCGTGAGGAAGGCGATGACGTCGTGCTTGGTCACGCGCTCGATCTCGTCGATGCGTTCGATGTCGAACTTCGCCGCGCTTCCCTTTTCCCAGATGGTGCGGGCCGCCTCCTTGGGGATCATGCCGATATCGGCCATGGCCTCGCAAGCATAGGCCTCGATCTCGAACCAGATGCGGAAGCGCGTTTCGGGCGACCAGATGGAAACCATCTCGGGCCGCGAATAACGGGGGATCATGGCCAATCCTGACGTTCTTGAGGAGTTCTGGCGCGTCCTAACAGAGGAGGGGACGAGGCTCAACGTGCGTGGCGCGCAAACCAGCAGGATACCGCCAGCAGGCCCACGAAGCCGATCGGGAAATAGAGCCGGACCCCGCTTACGACAAACTGCACCAAGGCGCCCAGGATGGTGAAGGCGAACTCGAAGAACCATCTGATCGACAGCGCCTCGGCATGCCAGGCGGCGTAGTAGGTGCGGTAGTCGAGAGCATAGACAAGCGCCGTCGTCCCGATCGTCACGGCCGTGAAGCATAGCAAAGCGGCCGCGAGCCGCGCCTCTAGGTGGCGGCCGCCGGCCACGAGGCGGGTGAGGGCATAGGCGAACGGAAAGGCGATCGCTGCTCCGACTGCGTAGAGAATCGCTACTTCGATGATCTGGGATGGCGTCTGCCAGCCTTGGATCAGCACATCGAATGCTGCGCTGGCCGCCATGACGCTGGCCCACAGTAGCGCGCCGAGGACGGCGGTGCGGAGCGAGGGCAGGGCTCCGAGGAGACGCGCTAGGCCCCGTCGATCGGGGGCGAGGTGGTCGGCGATGTCTACCGGAGTGGGGGTCGAACCAAAATGCGATAGCCCTGCGCCAGGGTTGGGCTCTGAGAGTGGGTCGACAGACTCAGCCACGCGAGGACCAGACCGGAAACGGGTCGCCCTCCGCCGGCGTGGCAGCATGGACGCCCCGGGCGATTGCGCGCGCCATGGTTGCGCCGGCGGCCGCGTAGAGTTCGATGGCTTCGTAGCCCGTCAGCGTCTTGCCGCTGGCCCCAGTGGCGAGTGCGAAGACGAGATCGCCGTCGGCAGGCGTATGTGTCGGCCAGATGGCGCGCGAAAACCCGTCATGGGCGGCCGTTGCCAGCCGCTTGGCTTCGGCCTTGGTGAGCACCGCGTCCGTGGCGATGACGGCGATCGTCGTGTTGGCTATTGCCGCGGGATCGCGGAATTTCAACCTGACCCGCGTGGCGTCCTCCGGCATCGGGGCTGGATAACCGAATCCGCCGAACTCGTGGCCGACCTCGAAGGGGGCGGCCCAAAAATATCGGCTCTCCCCAATAGTGACCGAGCCCATGGGATTCGCAGCCACCAGCGCGCCGATGGTGATCCCGCTGGGCAACACGGTCGAAGCGGACCCTAGACCACCCTTCAGGCCCGCTGTCAGGGCGCCGGTGCCAGCCCCGGCTGTGCCGATGCCGAAGTCAAGGGCGGCTGTCTTCACTGCCTCATTGCCAAGCTCCCGGTACGGCGGATATTTTCCCCACGCCTTGTCGCCGCCATTGTGGAGATCGAACAGGATGGCTGCCGGCACGATCGGTATGCGGTGCTCGCCAACGGCAAAGCCGATGCCATTCTCGCGCAGCGCGGCCTGAACGCCGGACGCCGCATCAAGACCAAAGGCCGAACCGCCGGAGAGCACGACGGCATTGACCGTCTGGACCGAGTTGTGGGGCTCGAGCAGGTCGGTCTCGCGGGTTCCTGGCGCACCGCCCAGCACCTGTACGCCTGCAGTGGCGGGTTCGTCGCAAAGAACGACCGTCACCCCCGATTTCAGCCGCGCATCGGAGGCGTTGCCGACCTTCAATCCCTCGACGTCGGTGATCAGGTTACGCGGGCCTGTTCTCATGGTCATTGGCTTTCGAGCGAAACAAAGCGGGAGCCGTCGAAGCGGAACAGGCGGTAAGGGTTGTCGACCAAATCGCCTTTCTGGTCGAAGCGGATTTCTCCCAAAGCGGTGGCGAAAGGTCCTGTCAGGACAGGGCTCCCGCTCCCCGCGCTGCTGGCTGCAGCAAGGGCGATCTGCATGGCGGCATAGCTCGGCAGGAAATAGCCTTCGGGGAGGATGCCGCTCTGCTTGATCTTCGGGAGTATCGCAGGATCGGCGATCTCGGACCATTCCGGCAGGCCGACCATGAGAGTACCGGCAGGCAGCGGAACGCCATTCGAAGCGGAACGAAGCACTTCCCCGCCGGCGAATGTCATTCGGGCACCGAGCGCCGCAGCATCGCGCGCCATGACGGCGACGTCGTCCCGGTCGCCTCCGACCATGACGTTCGTTGCACCCGCCCGCCGCAGCCGGCCGATCAGGCCGATCTGGTTCTCCATCTGTGGGCGATAGGTGTCGAAGAAGACGGGCTTCAGCGCCTTGTTTTCGGCGGCCGCCCGAAAGGTCTCGGCCAGATCGCGGCCATAGATCGTGCCGTCGTCGATGATGGCGAACAGGCTGTCGCGCCAGAGCGGCACCAGCAGGTTCGCGATCGCTTTGCCCTCCGCGTCCGCCCGTGGTGCGAGACGGTAGACCAGCCAGCCCGTCTTCTCGCGGCGATCCGTCAGGCTGTCGGTGCGGACACCCGGCGTGATCGTCGGGATTCCGGCCTGCTTAAGGATCGGCAGTGCCGCCTCGATCGATTCCGTACAGAGGAACCCGACGACGAACCGCACCTTCGCGGCGACGAATTCGCGCGCAGCCTCGGCGCCGCCTTCAGCCGTGCAGCGATCGTCGGCAATCTCGACCCTGGCGCCCCCAGCCGCCGCTTGCGCCCCCGCGACAACCTGTTTGCCGAGCATCTCGGATTCACCGCTCAGCGGAGCCACTACGCCAATCGCCGGCACCTCCGCCCGCGCGGCGGCTACGGCCACGCCGAAGGCCATGAGCGCGATCGCCGTCGTGGCAAGCTTCATGAGGGCGAACTGTCCTGTTCCAGGTCCCCTAGGCGGGAGAGGGCCTTGTCCGGTAGCAACACCTAACGGCCGTACAAGGCTGGCGCAACTGGCGATTTCGGTCGCGCCAGGCGGCGTGTTCCTTGTGGGCTTGTGGCGGCGGCCATATATAGCCCTCTATCCTCCAGCTTCGGGACTTGTGGTGCTTAAGAAGAACGATGTCGAGCCTCAGGCCTATCGCGACGCAATGGCTCTGTTCACCGGGGCCGTTCATGTCGTGACCACCGACGGGCCAGCGGGCCTGCGCGGTGCCACCGTGATTGCCGCTTGCTCCGTCTCCGACAAGCCGCCGATGGTCCTAGTCTGCGTGAACCGCGAGAACCCGAAGAATGAGGCATTCATTCAAAATGGCAGGTTCGCGCTCAATACCCTTTCCGTGAAGCACGAGCCGCTCGCCGTTGCCTTTTCGGGGGTGACAGGCCTGTCGGTCGAGGAGCGCTTCGCCATGGGTAATTGGTCCACCATCGCCACGGGTGCGCCTACGCTCGTCGACGCCCAGGCTGTGTTTGACTGCGAGTTGTTCGATACGAAAGATCTTGCCACGCACAGGGTGCTTTTTGGCAAGGTGACAGGGCTTCGCATCGCCGATAGCGTCAAGCCGCTGCTCTACTACAATCGGTCCTATCGCACTCTCTAGGGCCGCCGGAGGTTTCAGTTGGAAGCCACATCCCGCCCATTTCCCCAGTCCATCGACGAGACTCTGAAGCTGCTTTCGGAGGCGGACTATGTGGCGGACCGCGCCCTGGCGACGGTGCTCTTCCTCGCTCTACGCATGAAGCGGCCGCTGTTCCTCGAAGGCGAGGCGGGGGTCGGCAAGACGGAGATTGCAAAGGTGCTGGCTGAGGCGCTGGGCCGGCCCCTGATCCGCCTGCAGTGCTATGAGGGGCTGGATGTCTCCTCCGCGGTCTACGAGTGGAACTATGCCGCGCAGATGATCGAGATCCGCATGGAGGAGGCGGAAGGCCGCGTCGACCGCGGAGCGATGGAGAAGAACGTCTTTTCCGAAAAATACCTGATCCGACGCCCGGTCCTGCAGGCGCTCGAGGGCAAGAAAGGCGCGGCTCCGGTCTTCCTGATCGACGAGCTCGACCGCACCGACGAGTCGTTCGAGGCCTTCCTGCTCGAAATACTCGCCGACTTCCAGGTGACTGTCCCGGAACTCGGAACGATCAAAGCGGAGGAGCCGCCGATCGTCATCATCACCACCAACAGAACGCGGGAAATCCACGATGCGCTGAAGCGCCGTTGCCTCTATCACTGGGTCGATTATCCCGACGCGGCGCGGGAGCTCGACATCGTCGCCAGGAAAGTGCCGCAGGCGAACCAGCGGCTTTCGGCGGAAGTGGTCAGCTTCGTGCAGAAGCTGCGGCAACTGGAGCTCTTCAAGGTTCCGGGCGTGGCCGAGACGATCGACTGGGCGGGCGCGCTCACCGAGCTCGACAAGGTGGCGCTCGATCCTGAGACCGTGTCCGACACGATTGGCGTCCTGCTGAAATATCAGGACGACATCGCGCGGATCGAGCAGGGCGAGGGGCGGCGCCTGCTCAAGGAAGTGAAGGCGGAACTGGCGGCGGCGGAATGAGCGCGCTGCTGGAGGAAATTAAGTCACTCGTCGCTTTGGGATAGGTCCGGATTTCGGCACACGGATATGACGAACTCGTCAATGATGATCTTACAGCGGCCGAGATCCTAGATGGCTTGCCTTCAGCGGTCGCTGTGGAGGAATACTTGGACTACCACAAGGGTCCGTGTGTGCTCGTGCTTCAGTCCACCTCGGAAGGCTCTCCGGTTCATGCTCTGTGGGGAATCGCAAACGCAGATCCTGAGGGCGCTACGCTCATAACCGCCTATCGACCGGACCCTGACCGTTGGACAGGCGACTATCTAAAGAGGAGATCGAAATGACTCGTCGATCCACTCGTTTTGTTCATGCAGGCAAATATGCCGCCGAAGTCGAGATCGATACGATACCCGATGATGGTGCATGGGGTCCCTATTTTTCGATGGATGACGCTTTGAAGCTTGACCGGGTGCGCTCGGCCTTGAAGCGGGGGGACATTGCCGCGGCAAGCCGAGATGCGCGGGTGTTCGAGCTTATGCCCTTATCCGGGTGAGTGTTTTGGCGAATCCTTCGGCTAGCGAAAGGAACAGAAACAAGGCGGATGCTCACGGCCGCCTGGCCGACAACATCGTCTATTTCGCCCGAGCGCTGCGCAAGGCGGGGATCCGGGTGGGGCCGGCCACTGTGAAGGATGCGATCGAGGCGGTGCTGGCGGCCGGCATTGGCTCGCGCGAGGATTTCTACTGGACGCTGCACGCGGTGCTGGTCACCCGCCACGAGGACCATGCCGTGTTCGACGAGGCCTTCCGGCTGTTCTGGAAATCACGCGAACTGGTCGAAAAGCTGCTCGCCATGTTCTCCCCAGTGGCGCCCGATATGCGCGAGAAGCAGAAGCCGCGCGCCGCCGAAAGCCGCGTCAGCGAGGCGATGTTCGAGGGCCACCGGAACAAGGCGCCGCAAGAGGTGCCCGAGATCGAGGTGGACGCGCGTTTCACCGTCTCCGGCAACGAGGTGTTGCGCGGCAAGGATTTCGCACAGATGACGGCCGCCGAATTGAGCGAGGCGAAGCGCGAGATCGCCGACTTGCGGCTGCCCTTCGACTTGGTTGCGACTCGGCGGTTCCGTCCCGACCCGCGCGGCCGCAAGATCGATCCGCGCGCCATGATGCGCTCCTCGGCCCGAACCGGCGGCGAACTCATCCTTCCGAAGTTCCGGTCGCCGCGCGAGGTGCATCCGCCGCTGGTTATCCTCGCCGACATCTCGGGCTCGATGAGCCAGTACTCGCGGATCTTCCTGCATTTCCTCCACGCCATCGCCGAAAAACGGCGTCGGGTGCACGCCTTCGTCTTCGGAACGCGGCTCACCAACCTGACGCGGCAACTGCGCAATTGTGACCCAGATGCCGCACTTGCCGACTGTTCGGCCGCGGTAAAGGATTGGTCCGGCGGGACGCGCATCGGCGACACGCTGCACGAATTCAACCGGTTGTGGTCGCGCCGCGTGCTGGGGCAGGGGGCCGTGGTGCTCCTCATCACCGACGGGCTGGAGCGCGACGATGTCGCCGGCCTATCCAGTGAGATGGAGCGGCTGCGCAAATCCTGCCGCCGGCTGATCTGGCTGAACCCGCTGCTCAGGTTCGACGGCTTCGAGGCGCGTGCCCGCGGGGTGCGTGCCATGCTGCCGCATGTCGACGAGTTCCGCCGGGTGCACAATCTCGATGCTCTCGCAGACCTCTGCGCCTCGCTGGGCGAACGCCAGCCGGAGAGCGTCGATCCGCGCCGTTATCTGGGCCCGCGCCAAGGTAGCGCTGCCTGAAGGGCGTAGGATAGCCTATGCGTCGTCCGCGACACGGTGTGGTAGGCTGAACCAGAGGAGAAAGCCGATGGCCAAGACCGCTCTCGACGAATCCCGCGACCCGCTAGCGATCGCGGAGGAATGGCTGGACGGCGGACGCAAGGTGGCGATCGCGACGGTCATCGAAACCTGGGGTTCGGCGTCGCGGCCGGTCGGCAGCCATCTGGTCATCGATTCGGAAGGCAATTTCCACGGCTCCGTCTCGGGTGGATGCGTGGAGGGCACGGTCATCAGCGAGGCAATCGACGTAATCGATGCCGGGAAGCCCAAGATGCTGGAGTTCGGCGTCGCGGACGAGACCGCATGGCGCGTCGGCCTGTCCTGCGGGGGTCGCATCAAGGTCTATGTAGAGAGGCTGGGCTGAGCATGGACCCGCAGTCGCTAAAGACCTTGAACGCAGAGAGGCGGGCCCGCCGCGCGGCGATCCTGCTGACCGACCTGGCAAGCGGCGCGAGCCGCGTCATCCGCGAGGGCGAGACGGTATCCGGCGATCTCGGCGCTGAAGTCGCGAAGGCGTTCCGGACCGGCCTCTCCGGCACCGTGGAGGCAGGCGGCGTTAGCTACTTCCTCAACGTCAGCGTGCCGCGCCCACGCCTGGTGGTGATCGGCGCTGTCCACATCAGCCAGGCCCTGGCGCCAATGGCCAAGGTGGCAGGCTTCGACATGGAGATCATCGATCCGCGCACCGCCTTCGCGACCGAAGTACGTTTTCCCGACGTGCCGCTCCATGCCGATTGGCCGGAGACCGTGCTGAAAGATCGTCCGCTGGACGGCTATACAGCGCTGGCGGCCGTCACCCATGACCCAAAGATCGACGATTTCGCGCTGAAGTCTGCGCTCGAGGCGGGCTGCTTCTATGTGGGTGCGCTGGGCAGCCGAAAGACGCATGCCAGTCGAGTGAAGCGCCTGCAGGACGCCGGCATGAGTGACAGCGAGATCGCGCGTATCCACGCGCCGATTGGGCTCGACATCGGGGCGAGCAGCCCGGCCGAGATCGCGGTGGCCGTGCTGGCGCAGGTGATCCAGGCGTTGCGCTCGCGCGGCCTGTCCAAAGCCGACGCAGGGCGAGCGGCATGAAATTCGGGCCCGTACCGGTCGGCGAGGCGGAAGGCGCATTACTGGCACACGCGCTGCTGGTTGGTGAGCGAAAGTATCCCAAGGCACACCGCATCACGCAATCCGACATAGAAGTCCTGCGCGCCGCTGGCCTCCAGGAGATCATCGCGGCCGTGCTCGAGCCGGGCGATCTCGACGAGGACACCGCGGCCGCCCGTATCGCCGCCGCTATCCGGAGCCGCAATGTCGAGGTGAAGTCGCCTTCGACGGGACGGGTGAATCTCCATGCGGCCGCCGCGGGCGTCTTCACGGTCGATGCCAAGCTGATCGACGCCGTCAATGCCCTCGACCCCGCCATCACCATCGCCACGCTGGCCGACAAGGCTACCGTCGAGCGCGGGCAGATGGTAGCAACCGTCAAGATCATACCCTTCGCAGTCGCCGGGCATCTGGTCGATGCCGCCTGCGCGGTCCTGAGCGGCAGCAGGCTCCTCGAAGTTCATCCGTTCGCCGCGCAGCGCGTCGGCATCGTCCACACCGTGCTTCCGAGGCTCAAGGAGGGTGTGATCGCGAAGACCATGCGGATCACCGAAGCGCGGCTGGAACGGTCCGGCAGCTTCGTTTCCGGAGAGCGGCGCACTGCGCACGATGCAGGCGAGGTCGCGGCAGCGCTCGGCGACCTCCTCGCCGACAGCGACTTGGCGATTGTCTTCGGCGCCTCGGCGCTATGTGATTTCGACGATGTGATCCCCGCGGCAATCCGGGCAGCCGGAGGCGAGGTCGTGCGCGCCGGCATGCCGGTCGACCCGGGTAACCTTCTTGTCCTCGGGCAAGTCGGTGGCAAGATGGTCTTGGGCGCGCCCGGCTGTGCCCGCAGCCCCAAGGAGAACGGATTCGACTGGGTGCTCGACCGCCTACTTGCCGGGCTGGAGGTCTCATCCGGCGACATCGCCCGGATGGGAGTCGGCGGCCTGCTGATGGAGATCGCCAGCCGGCCGCAGCCGCGCGAGCGTCCCGGCGGCGAGATCGTGCACGCGATCGTGCTGGCCGCAGGCAGGTCGACGCGGATGGGTGGACCCAACAAATTGCTGGCGCTCTTCGAGGGCGAGCCGCTGATCCGCCGTGTCTGCCGCACTGCCAAGGCGAGTCGGGCGAGTTCGGTGACGGTGGTCACGGGACATCAGACCGAACGCATCCGCGAGGCGCTCGACGACCTTGAGGTTCGCTTCGTGGACAATCCGCAATTTGCGAGTGGGCTGGCCAGTTCGTTGAAGGCGGGAATCGAGAGCCTGCCGGACAATGCGGCCGGGGCGCTCATCGTGCTGGGCGACATGCCGGAGATCTCTTCCCGTGACCTGGACCGGCTGGTCTCGACCTTTCTGGCGGCGGGCGGACAGCAGGTGGTGCGGGCATCGTACGAAGGCAAGCGCGGCAACCCGGTCATCCTGCCGCGCTCGGTTTTCCCGGAGGTCCTCCGATTGGAGGGCGACGTCGGTGCTCGAAACCTGGTGGAATCCGGGATCGCGAGCATCATAGACGTGGAACTCGGACCGGCAGCAGCCGTAGACGTCGATACGGCCGAGGCGCTAGCCGAGGCGGGCGGGGTGTTGCAGGAGTGGACTATGCCCAAGTGATCGTCGCCATGCGCGTCTTCGCGCCCCCGTCTGTCCTGCCGGACATCTCCCTCACAAGGGGGAAGATTGGACGGCCGCGCCGAAGGCGCGCTTCGTTTGCAGCACTCTTTACTGCCGCCTTGGTGCTGCTTTCAGCCCCAGCATCCGCCGACCAGCTAAAACCCTTCAAGGACGAACTCTTCGCCTATCCCGGTATACTGGAGAGTAGGGACGGTGGCTCCTATCTCGTCGTCGACTATCGGGAAGCCCGCGATATCAATCAGCGGGACCAGATCGCGGAGCGCCGCGTCCAAGGAAAGTATGTCTACACGGCCGTGCGGAGAGTGCAGCAGGACCTCGTTCTGCGCACGCAAGTCGGAGACGTGCGCCATTTCGCGGTCGGCGCCACCACGAATGCCCGCTACATCACCGTCTACCTCCACGGGCGGGGCGGCAGCCGCAAGCAGGGCATCGATGACTTCAGCTTTGGCGGCAATTTCAACCGCATCAAGAACCTGATGGCCGCCAATGGCGGCCTCTATCTCTCGCCGGATTTCCCGGATTTCGGCGAGGCGGGTGCCGCCCAGGTCGCCGCACTCATCCGCCACTATGCGGAACAGTCGCCCTCCGCGAAGGTCTTCGTCGCCTGCGGCTCGATGGGCGGTAGAATTTGCTGGCTGCTGGCGAGCGATAAGACGGTTGCGAGAAGGCTGTCGGGGATTCTGCTGCTCGGCTCCCATTGGGACGAAGATTTTCCGGCCAGCCCGGCCTTCAAGCGGCGCGTTCCGGTCTTCTTCGGACATGGCAGTCGCGACACCGTTTTTCCAGTCGACAAGCAGGAGGCCTTTTTCCGTTCGCTTTCCGCCAAAGCGCGCGGCTATCCCGCCCGCTTCGTCCGCTTCGAGACCGGCTCCCACGGTACGCCGATCCGCATGAGCGACTGGCGCGACGCGCTGAACTGGATGCTCGCCCGCTCGCCCTGAGTTCTCGCCGAACCTCACACGGAATGGGGCAATAGCCCTGGAAGCGCTAGAGTCGGAACCCCGTGCGCGGGTGACGGGGAAAATCCGCTGGCCGCAGCCGGAAATCCGGCCTGCTCCTTCCGTTGAAGGTCTCGATTGCGGCGAGCGCGGTCCGGATCGGTCCGGTGCATCCCGGTCGGGGTCGGCAGAAGAGTTCGGTCAGGAAGGTCGTCATAATCAGCACCCCGTTCTTCCTCCCGCATGCGCATCTAGGTGATTCGATCGAATTGTGCAGTGCAGCATAAGCATGACGGCAGTGCGACATAGCATCCCGGCGCCAAACTCAAATTTCTTCAGATTCTCGTGTGGGTCGCCGCATGTTTCTTAACCCTCGCCCCCTATGCATCGGATCAAAAAGGCGGTCTGTCGGTTCTCGGCAGAGGAGGCTGTCATGGGAACGCAGGCAAACCGGGATTTCGCGACCCTGCTCGACGAACTGATAGCGGCGCGCGACGAACTCGAGCCGTCCGGCCCGGCGCCTACGATTCCGTTCGACTATCTCGCGGTTGCCGACGAACTGCATTCCGGACGCATCCGCGTCGCTGAAGACGCAGTCGAAGCGGAGTATCGCGACGTCTTCGGAGAGGATGCGATCAAGATCACGCCCGAACCGGCCGTTGCTGAACTGCCAATCGCAACAGACCCGCAGGCGATTGCGGCCGAGCTAGGCTTGGACAAGGCGAATCCGGCCGAGTTCACGCGGATCCGCCGTCGCTTTGCCTTTGCCAATCATCCGGATCGGGTGGCGCCGCACCTGCGCGAGCACGCCATGCTTCGCATGAAGGTGGCGAACGTGCTGATCGACGAAGCCTGCAAGCGGGCAATCCGTAGAAGCCGCCGCTGATCGTTCCTTCTGCGCGATGATATGATCGCGCGAAGCCCCTTGGCTTTGCGATTTTGCGCATTAGTTTGTGGCCGCCCGCAGCCTGCCTAACCAAAGATCCGGAGAGTCCCCGATGGAAATGCGCCGCCTCGGCCGCACCGACCTGCTTGTCTCGAGAATTTGCCTCGGCACCATGACCTGGGGTCAGCAGAACACCGAGGCCGAGGGTCACGAGCAGATGGATCTTGCCTTCGAGCGCGGGGTCAATTTCCTGGATACGGCCGAGCTTTACTCAATCCCACCCAAGCCGGAGACGCAGGGCAGCACTGAACGGATCGTCGGCTCCTGGATCAAGGCGCGGAAGAACCGGCAGGACGTGGTGCTGGCGACCAAGGTGGTCGGGAGGACGGCCAATGACTGGTACCGGGGCGGCCGCCCCTCGCGGCTGGTGCGCGCCGACATTTTCGACGCCATCGACAAGTCTCTGAAGAGGCTCCAGACCGACTATGTCGATCTCTATCAGATCCATTTCCCCGAGCGGAAAGCCCCCTGGGGCGCCAACCCTACGCGCGTCGGTGCCTGGCCGGCTGAGCGGGACCCGGACGAAACCCCGATCGAGGAGACGCTGGCCGTCTTCGACGACCTCGTGAAGGCCGGCAAGATCCGCCATCTCGGCCTGTCGAACGAAAGTTCATGGGGCGTGATGCGTTTCCTCTTTGCCGCCGAGCGTGGCATCGGGCCGCGCGTTGTCTCCGTGCAGAACGCCTACAACTTCGTGAACCGCACCTTCGAGGTGAATCTCGTGGAAGTGGCGGACCGGGAGGATGTAAGCCTGCTTGCCTACTCACCCTTGGCGCAGGGCTATCTCACCGGCAAATACAATCACGGCGCACGGCCGGAAGGCGCGCGCACGACCCTCTTCAATCGCGGCCAGCGCTACGAAACTCCCCATGCCGCCGAAGCCTTCGTCGCCTACACCGACCTTGCGCGCTCGTTCGAAATGGATCCCGCGCTGTTTGCCGGCGCCTTCGTGCTCAACCAGCCCTTTGTCACGTCGAGCATCATCGGTGCGACCAGCATTCCGCAGCTTCGGGTCGCATTGCAGTCCGCCGAGGTAAAGTGGACGAAGGATATGCAAGCCGCGGTCGACGACCTTCACCAGCGCATGGGCAATCCCTGCCCCTAGGTTCTTACGCCAGCACCGCTACTCCAGAATCCGGCGAGGTGGCCGACGAAAGCGAGGGGCATCCGGAAGCCGCGAGCCGATGCAACCGTGGCGAGGCTTATGCCGCACGCTCACTAAGCTTAAAGCCATCGTAGCTCGGTAAAGGCTTCCGCCGGAGGCGAAGACCAACTCTTACAGGGTTAACTCTTGCCGCTTGCTTCCATGCGTTCCAGGCGGTTCTGGAGCAGCCGCAGCAGGCGACGCTCGAAATTGATGCCCTCGACCCGATCGAACTCGCTTTGGGCCGCATCATGTTTGGCGAGGAATTTGGAGGTGATCGCCTTTGCTTCGTGGGCAGCCTGCTTGCAGGTCTTGTGAGGGGACATCTTGAGGAGCGCCTGCTCCATGTCGCGCGCATGATTCTTCGCGATGACGACGTGGCTTTCCTCGTGGCGCTTGATGTCGGACTCCAGCGTCGACCAGATCAGGCGCACGTCGGGGTCTACGCCATTTGCCTGGCGCCATTTTGGCAGAATCACTTTCGCCTTCACGATTACGTTGGCCTTGACGATCCGGCAGCGGCCGTTCTTCTCGCCGTAACCGATGCGCGTGGTGAACTCCATCCGGGTGGCGCCCGGATGCCGGTCGCCGCTCCGCTTGACCTGAGGACCGCGCTTCAGGAGTTCGGCCTCGATCTCGTCAAGCGTGCGTCCGCCGATGAAGAAATAGCTATAGCTCTTCGTAAGCGTCGCCGCTGGCGCCGCCACGATGGTGCACGCCATCAGGGCAAGACAAGTCAGTGTTCGTGTCAGCATGTTGCCTCTGTTTGTACCTTGCTTTAGGGCCGGGGCCGGCGCAACGAAAATCGGCACGAGGCCGTTCATTCGCAGCGATCCGGATGCGGGGCCGGCGCCAGTCAGGTAGGTGAGTCTTGATTACCCAGTCCGGGGAGCGTGTCTTCCTCAGTCTAGGCGGCAATATCGGCGATCCTGCGACTGCAATGGGCGACGCGCTGCGGATTCTGGACGCCGACTCGCGAACTGAGGTCGTCGCCGTCTCCTCGCTTTATCGCACGCCGCCCTGGGGAAAGCTCGATCAACCGGATTTCCTCAACGCGGCCGCCGAACTCGTCACCAGCCACGAGCCGAGGGAGTTCCTCGAGCTTTGCCTCGACGCGGAGCGTCGGCTGAAGCGGGAGCGCAGGGAGCGCTGGGGTCCGCGGCTTATCGACATCGACATCCTCCTGTTCGGGGACCGCAACATAGCCGAGCCGGGGCTGGAAGTACCGCATCCCCGCATGCGCGAGCGTGCCTTCGTGCTGGTTCCGCTTACGGAGATCGCGCCCGATCTTCAGATCCAGGGCGTTCCTGTCGCGCGCCTGCTCGACGGAGTCGAGCGGGCAGGGATTGAACGGCAGGACCTCGGCCGCGACTGGTGGCGTTAGCCGCTCAGCCAGCGAACCCGCCACCCTCGAGAAAGGCTCGCTCCTCAGACGTGGTCTCGCGTCCCAGCATCGGATTGCGGTGCGGGAACCGGCCAAACTCCGCAATGATGGCGCGATGCTCGATGGCCGCCTCTTCGTAATCGCCGCCCAACGGCGAACAAAGCCGGACTGCAAGATCCTGGTCGGCAAGATCCTCGGAGTGCATGAACGGCATATAGAAGAAGGCGCGGATCGGCGCCTCGATAGCCATGTCATGCCCGGCGGCTATGGCCCGTCTTGCAAAAGGGCGCGCCAGCGGGTCGGTCGCATACATGTGACCTGTGCCGCGGAAGCAGTTGCGCGGGAACTGATCTAGCAGGATCATCAAGGCGAGCGCGCCTTGGGGATCATCGGCCCAGCCATCCATCTCCCGGCGCGCGGCAGCGAGATGGGCTTCGGCGAAACGCTCGTGGAAGGCGCGGTCGAAGGCCTCGTTCTTCGAAAACCAGCTCTGTGCCCCGGCATCACGCCAGAACTGGACGACTTCCCCGCTCGATGCGATCAACTCCGCCCCTCGCTTTGCATTAACATGCTGCGTTCTTAGCAGCAGCGTGAGCTCGCATATAGGGGTAGGCGCTTTGACCAGCCTTTCGGCTCGCGATGGGACTACTGGACGGAGCCGACGGCCGTGCTGTCCAGGCGCTTCAGGCTCATGCCGATGACCGGTACGAGTTCCTCCTCGACGCGGACGGATACCGTGACGTTCATGGTGTGGGCATCGGCCATGCGGGCCTGCATGATGCCGTTGAGCTGCTTGCGGTTGATCGCAAACACCACCTTCTGGCCGCCCTCGATGACATTGCCGCCGACGACGTCGAGCCCCTTGCCTTCAGCGCCGTCCATGAAGGTTCCGCGATAGGTCTTCCCCTTCCGCTCGATCGATGCCGACATCTTCTGCGTGAAGACACCGACGCGGCAGCCTCCGTCCAGCATCATCCCCGTCTTGGCGCCGGGCGTGCTGCCGGCGAAGGTACAACTGAACTTCGTGCCCTTGTACTTACCGGCGACGATCTCCCCCGGTCCCGCCCAGTTACCCTTTACGGATTCGAAGAACTTCTGGTCGCGGTCGGCTGCGCTCGCGCCACCGGCCGGCAGCGTTGCCGCCGCGATCGCGAGGGCCATGGACAGGGAAGGAAGACGGGCGAATTTCATGGGGTCGATCCGAGCGACTGGATGGCAGGCTGATGTCCCTCAACCATGTCGAATAATGGTTAATGGTTTGCTCAAACACGAACAGAACGGCTCCTTTCAAGGAGCCGTATGATCGATTGTGGCCCGGATCGGCGCCGCGCTGAACACCCCTATTTGGTGGATGAGCCCCGGTCCGTCGCCCTGCTTCTGGCGAAGGAGGCCAGGGCGGACAGGAAGTCGGCCAGCCTGGGGCGCTTCAGCGCGACGAAGGGCAGGGGGCGTACCGTTTCGATCGCGGCGATGCCGATCCGCGCGGTCATCGTGCCGTTCACGACGCCCTCTCCGAGCCGCGCGGAAATGCGCGCGGCGAGCCCCTGGCCGACCAGTTGGTGCACGACTTCATCGCCGGCAGCGATCGCTCCGGTCACCGCGAGATGCGCAAGCACGCGACGCGCCAACGTCAGAAAGCCGAGCGTGCCCGGCCGCCCGCCATAGAGCTCGGAGAGGCGGCGAATCAGCCGTCCCGCTTCGAACACGACGTAAGCCAGATCGACCACCGCCCGAGGGCTGACGGCAGTCACCACCGAAACGCGCTTGGCCGCGTCGAGCACCAGCATCTTCGCGCGGGCGTCGAGCGGTCCGAGGATTTCCGTTTCGGCGAGACGGATCAGGTCCGCGCCGTCGATGATGTCGCCGCTCAGTTCGGCCAGGGCCCGCCGGCCCGCTGCGGTCTCCGGGTTCGAGGCCATCAAAGCAGTCAGTTCGCCCACGACCTTGCGCGCGGCGCGGGTATCATCGCGTGCTACCGCATCCGCCGCGGCAGCCCGGAGCTTCTGCATCGAGGAGAGACGCGAAAGCGCAAGCAGTTCGCGCAGGAGGATCAGAATGAACGCGGCGACTGCGATTAGGGCCGCAGCCATGGCCACCCAGCCCAGCCAATCAGCGCGGGCAAAGAGATCGCGGACCACCCTGTCCGCCCACAGGCCCAGCGCCAGCCAGACGAGGATGCCGAATGCGGTTACGAAGATGGTGCTCAGCCAGGAGCGCCCCTTGGCTGGGGTCGGGGGAGGAGGACTGGCCTCCTGGACGCCGGGTTCTGCGAACACGTCGATCTCCGCCGGCACGACGACCGCGTCCTCCGCTCTCAGCGCGCGGGGAGCACGCGGAGGCTGCGGAGGTGCGGAAACCTGCTCTCGAGCCGCCGCCGGGCGGGATTTCTCGGGATCGACACGGAACGCTGCGGGCTTGCGGGGCTCTGTCATGCCAGCCGATCTCCCAACAGGAACTGCATGGCCCGGTCGAGACGGATGTGCGGGAGCGAGAGGGTCAGCCCGTCGGCGCCGCGCTCGAGTCTCGGCGGACGAAACCGCACGAAGCGGATGGAGTTCTCCGCCGAAGCGGCGTCGCCGGTCGTCTGGAACATCGAGTCGATGCCGACCGGCAGGTCGCCGGGAAAGACCGCCGTCTCGCTCTTCCCGTCAAATGTTTCTCCGCCGATCGTCTCTCCTTCCAGCGGGGTGCCGATGATCACCGGAAGCTCTTCGCGCCCCTGCTTGACCGTGCCTTCGCGCGTGGCGCGTATGGCTGCGAGCGCAAGCACGTCCACCTCCGCGCCGGAGAAGTCGGCGCGCTTCACTGCACGGTCGGCAAGCCGCTTCACGATCCCCTGCAGCCGGTCATGGCTTTCATGGTGCAAATGGTCGGCCTTTGTCGCCGCCACCAGGATGCGGTCGATCCGGTGCGAGAACAGGTCGGAAAAGAAGCCGCCGCGGCCTATGCGGAAGCAGGCGAGGATTTCGCTCAGGGCCCGCTCCAGATCGGCCAGCGCCCAGGGACCGGCATTCAGCGCCTGCAGTGCGTCGATCAGCACGATCTGACGATCGAGCCTCGCGATATGCTCGCGGAAGAAGGGTTTCACGACGTGTGTCTTGTAGGCCTCGTAGCGGCGCTCCATCATCGCGTGCAGCGAGCCGGGGCGCGGCGAGCGGTCGTCCTTTAGCAGTAGTGGCGAGACGGTGAGGGCGGGCGACCCTTCCAGATCCCCCGGCATCAGGAAGCGACCGGGGGGAAGGGTCGAGAGCGCCCGCTCGTCCAGCTTGCAAGCCTTGAGATAGTCGGCGAAGCTTTCCGCGAGCCGGCGCGCGGTCATCTCGTCGGCATCGGCATCAGGATCGGCTTCTGCCTCCAGCGCACGCCAGGGCCCGGCGAGATCGGTCCGAACCGGGAGATTGGAAAGTTCCAAAGCCTCGCGAGAGAACTGGCTAAAACTCTTGGTCAAGAGCGGCAGGTCGAGCAGCCACTCGCCGGGGTAGTCGACGATGTCGACAGAGAGCCGGCCTCGCGAGAGCAGCCGGCCCCAGGCCGATGCCGATTCGAATTCGATGGTCAGCCGCAGTTCCGAGATTGCCCGCGTGGATTCCGGCCAGTTCCGAGCCTCGAGAAGGGCCGCGATGTGGTCTTCGTATTGGAAGCGCGGCACCGTGTCGTCGGGCTGCTCCTCCAGGAAGGCCCGGGCGATCCGGCCTGACTTGCTCGCCTCGAACATCGGCAGGCGGCCGCCATGGATGAGGTTGTGCACGAAGGCCGAGATGAAGACGGTCTTGCCGGCACGGGACAGGCCCGTGACGCCGAGGCGCAGCGACGGCGAGAGGATGTTCGCCGCTCGTCCCGCCATCGTGTCGAGAGCGATGAGTGCTTCGTCGGTGAAACTGGTGAGAGACGGCAATCCATTGTCCCGCTGTGCCTGTGCCGGCGATATAGGATTATGAACGGGCCATTGTAATCCCCGCACGAGCGGAGCAAGCGCTTACGTTGTTTCGGCCGCCGCTCTCGTCGCGCGGATGGCTAACGGGTCATAGATCGGCTGGTGTGACGAAGTCGACGAGCCGCCCCTTGCCGGGAGCCGCGGACGACAGCGGTCCGTCGAAGTCTATGACGGCAAGCCCGGAGGTCGGGAACCCGGCGCCGAGCGTCGCGAGGACGCCGTCATCGCCGCTTCCGGAGACCGCGATCGCGAGGTCTTCCATCATCGGGTTGTGTCCGATCACCAGGACCGAAGAGTGGGCGCCGTTCTCCTGGATGATGCGAAGATAGCCCGCCGCATCTTCCGAATAGAGCGTATCGAGAAAGACCACGCGCCCGGTATCGGCATGCTGGGCGATCGCCTCGAGCGTCTGGCGGCAACGCGTTGCGTTCGAGCAGAGCGTGATGTCGGGCATATAGGTGCGATCACGCATGGCGATCGCCGTCGCCTGCGAATCCGCCGTTCCGGTCTCGTCCAGCGGCCGGTCGAAATCGCGCATTCCGGGCGCAGCCCAACCCGCTTTGGCGTGCCTGAGAAGGTAAAGCGTGCTCAATCCCAGGCCTCTCCTCCCCCATCCGACCCGTGTAGCCTGCATACGAACTGCTTCGGAATCGCGCCTCGTCCTATCAGCGCAGGCATACTACCGGCAAATCAAGCTGATAATTCGGCTTGGCAGACCTCATGCAATATGACCGCTGCCACGTTCTGACAATTCCGTTACATCCGTCAGGATTGTTCTTGTGCCGCTTCGTAGCCCCGAATATATAGGCCGCAAAAACGGCAGGGGAAATGGGATGAGTCGAATGAGCGTTCTCGTAAGTTCCGACTATGTGCCGTCGGAAGATGAGCCCTTCATGAATGAAAGGCAGAAAGCATACTTCCGCGCAAAGCTGATCAACTGGAAAAGCGAAATCCTCAGAGAAGCCCGAGAAACACTAGAGATACTGCAACAGGAAAACGCCAACCACCCCGATCTGGCGGATCGCGCTTCCTCCGAAACTGACCGGGCCATCGAACTCAGGGCCCGCGATCGCCAGCGCAAGCTGATCGCCAAGATCGATTCGGCACTACAGCGCCTAGACGAGGGCACCTACGGCTTCTGCGAAGAAACCGGCGAACCGATCTCCCTCAAGCGCCTCGATGCCCGTCCGATCGCGACGCTGTCGATCGAGGCGCAAGAACGTCACGAGCGTCGCGAGAAGGTCTATCGCGACGACTGAGTCGATCGCTGAGGACCTTTGGATCTCTGAAGACACGAAAACCCCGGCCCTGCGCCGGGGTTTTCGTTTTCGATCTTCCAAGTCTCAGTCCAGGTCGCGTGGCCGTATGAAGTCGGTCAATCGAGCCGACTCCGGCTGCAAGCCACTCCACGGGCCCTCCAGAGCGAAGCGCGCCAATGCGGCTGTTGGGAATTTCTCCTTCATCCTGGAAACGAGCGACTGAGTGGATTGTGGTCCCGCAAGGCGGAGGGCGGCATCCTGCAGCCCGGGGTTGTGACCGAGCAGCAGCACCGACTCGACTTCGTCCGGGATCTGCCGGAGTTCCGCGAGTAGCGATTCCGCTGGAGCCTCATACAACGCCCGCGGTGACTCGACTTTAGACTGGCGCGGCACAGCGAGCGTGAGCAGTTCCCATGTCTGGGCCGTGCGGCGGGCCGGCGATACCAGCGCAAGATCTGGAATCCATGCGAGTCTCGCGATTTCCCTTCCCATCCGCGACGCTGCCCGTACCCCGCGCGGTGCCAGCGGCCGGTCGAAGTCGCCTAAACTAGGGTCATTCCGGCTGGACTTGGCGTGGCGGAGCAGCAGGAGTGTCTTCATGAGGGTCGCGAGACAAACTCGGCTTAGAACGGAGGGTTCCCCGCCATTTTATCGAAGGCACTGCCAAGGTTCGCCAGTTCGAGCCTTCCACAAGGCGCCTCGTCAGTCCGAGCCTCTCTTTCACGGAGTGAAGCGCGCAAGCGCCTCCACATCCACGTCCTCTTGCGCAGCCGAAAGCGAAAAAAGGGCCCAGTCTTCCGGCGGGCTCGCCGTCATCCCCTCGAACCGTACCTTGTCGCCCTCGATGCGCGCCTTGCCTTCGGCGACCAGCCTCAGCGCCATGGGGTATAGTCGATGTTCCGCTTTCAGTACCCGGGCCGAAAGGGACTCCGGGCTGTCGTCCGGGAGCACTGGCACGGCCGCCTGTGCGATGATGGGCCCGCCATCCATCTCGGCGGTGACGAAGTGGACCGAGCAGCCATGCAGGCGCACACCGGCCTCCAGCGCCTTCCGATGCGTGTCCAAACCTCTAAAGAGCGGCAGCAAAGCGGGATGGATGTTGATCATGCGACCCTGCCATTCGCGCACAAAGGAGGTCGTCAGGAGGCGCATATAGCCGGCCAGGCAGACGAGTTCGGCGCCGAGGGCGTGCAGCGTCGCGTCGATCGCGAGGTCGTGCGCTTCCTTCGTCTGATAGTCGCGGCGCTCCAGCACCTTTGTGGCGATTCCGGCTGCCTCCGCGATATGCAAACCTGGCGCATCAACCTTGTCCGAGATGACGCCGACGATCTCAGCCGGATAGTCGGGTTCCTTCGCCGATTCGATCAGCGCCGTCATGTTGGAGCCGCGGCCCGAGATCAGGACCGCCACCCTCTTTCGCTGCGTCGTCATAGGGCGAGCGAACCCCGATAGACCACGCCTCCATCCCGCCTCGGCACAATCTGGCCGATCGGCGTGACGGCCTCGCCGGCTTCCTGCAGGACGGCCGCAACTTGTGCGGCCTGCCCAGCCGCGACCACTGCGATCATGCCGATCCCGCAGTTGAAGGTCCGCATCATCTCTTCCGGCTGGATGCCCCCGGTCGACGCCAGCCAGGAGAACACCGGCGGCACGTCGATCGCATCGAGGTTCAACTCTGCGGCGAAGTCCTTGGGGAACACGCGCGGAATGTTTTCTGGGAAACCGCCGCCGGTGATGTGCGCCAGCGCCTTGACGCCATGAGTGCCGCGGATCGCCTTCAGGATCGACTTGACGTAAATCCGAGTCGGCTCGAGCAGCGCCTCGGCGAGCGACATCCCGTCGGCGAAGGGGGAGGTGTCCGTCCAACCGAGGCCCGACCTCTCGACGATCTTGCGTACCAGCGAGAAACCGTTTGAGTGGACTCCGGAGGAGGCGAGGCCGAGCAGGACGTCGCCTTCGACGATGTCGTCGGTGGGCAACAACTGGCCACGCTCGGCCGCGCCGACCGCGAAACCCGCAAGGTCGTAGTCATTGCCGTGATACATTCCGGGCATCTCGGCCGTTTCGCCGCCGATCAGGGCGCAGCCGGAGAGGCGGCAGCCTTTGGCGATGCCAGCCACGATCGATTCCCCTTGGCGCGGATCGAGCCTACCGGTGGCGAAGTAATCGAGGAAGAAGAGCGGCTCGGCACCTTGGACCACGAGGTCGTTCACGCACATGGCCACGAGATCGATGCCGATCGTGTTATGGCGGTCGGATTCGATGGCGATCTTGAGCTTGGTGCCGACACCGTCATTGGCGGCGACGAGAACCGGATCGGAAAAACCCGCCGCCTTGAGGTCGAAAAGACCACCAAAGCCGCCAATCTCGCCATCCGCGCCGGGCCGGCGGGTCGAGCGCACCAGCGGTTTGATGCGCTGCACCAACTCGTTGCCGGCATCGATGTCGACGCCGGAATCCGCGTAGGTGAGACCTTTGCTGTTTCCGCTCATCGTCTTAACCCCGGCTAGAATGTGGGGGCTCTTCGCATGATCCTCACCCGCCCGCAAGCGCGAGCGACAGGCGTCGAAAGGCGGCCTTGCGACCGCGGCCCTTCTCCGCCATCTACGCTGCCTGAGCCAGGAGAAGTCGGTTCGTGACCATTCCGAACCTTATCACCATCATGCGATTCCTGCTTGTGCCGGGCGTCGTCTATGCGCTGCTGTCCGAGCGCATGGAGTGGGCATTTATCGGATTTGTGATCGCCGGAGTCTCCGACGGCGTGGACGGATTCATCGCCCGCCATTTCCATCAGCACAGCGAACTGGGCGCTTATCTCGATCCTGTCGCGGACAAATTGCTCCTGGCCAGCGTCTTCGTCGTGCTCGGCTTCATGGGTGAACTGCCACTCTGGCTCGTCGTTGCAGCCGTGGCACGTGACGGACTCATCGTCAGTGCCGTGCTGTTGTCGTCGGTGATGGGAAACCCAGTCAAAGTGCAGCCGCTGATGGTCTCCAAGGCAAACACGGCGGTGCAGATCGTGCTCGTGATAGCGGTCCTGGCGGCTCTGACCTTCGACCTTGAATTCGGATGGTTTGGAGATGCTTTGGAGTATCTGAGCGGGCTCTTGACCGTCGCTTCGGCTGCGGCCTATCTCGTCGCGTGGCTGAGGCATATGAACGGCTATGGCGAAACCGATATTCAGGGCTGACGTCACGGCCGACCAACCGGCCGCGGCGGTGTGGCGCCGCCAGATCCGCTTCTGGGCCGTAACGGCTGCGCTCCTCGCCCTCTTCCTCTATGTTTTCAGCGACATACTGCTACCGTTCGTAGCGGGCATGGTGCTTGCCTATTTCCTCGACCCTGTCGCCGACCGGCTTCAGAGATGGGGATTGTCGCGCGTCATGGCGACCATCCTGATCTTGGTCGCGTTCATCCTCGTCTTTGCGCTCGCCCTGATGCTCGTCATTCCGCTGGTGGCGCAGCAGTTGTCCGAGTTCATCTCGTGGCTGCCGGACTATCTCAGCCGGCTTCAGGCGCTGGTCACCAACATAGATCCCGGCTGGATCGAGCGCCGTTTTGGCGTCAAGGCGGCCGATCTCCGGCAAGGTCTGAATTCGCTGCTGTCCTCGGGCGTGGGATTCGTGACGGCGATTTTCACGTCGATCTGGAGCTCCGGTGTCGCTCTATTCAACATAGCGAGCCTGTTCGTCGTCACGCCGGTCGTCGCCTTCTACATGCTGCTCGATTGGGACCGCATGGTCGCCAAGGTCGACAGTTGGGTGCCGCGCGACCACGTCCAGACCGTCCGCGAGATCGCGACCGACATCAATGCCGCTACGGCCGGCTTCGTGCGGGGGCAGGGCACCCTCTGCCTCGTGCTCGGTGTCATGTACGCGATCGGCCTCACCATTACCGGATTGAAATTCGGCGTGCTGATAGGCCTCTTTGCCGGCCTGATCAGTTTCATCCCATATTTCGGGTCGCTGCTCGGCCTTGTGGTCGCGCTGGGAGTCGGCTTTGTCCAGTTCTGGCCGGACTGGATCATGATCGCGGCGGTCGCCGGCGTCTTCTTCGTAGGCCAGTTCATCGAAGGCAACATCCTGCAGCCTCGCCTCGTCGGCAAGAGCGTGGGACTTCATCCGGTATGGCTGATGTTCGCCCTGTTTGCCTTCGGCGCGCTGTTCGGCTTTGTCGGGCTGCTGATCGCCGTGCCCGCATCCGCTGCGATCGGCGTACTCGTCAGGTTCGCCATTTCGCGCTATCTCGACTCGCCGTTGTATGTCGGTCACTCCACCGAGATCGAGTCCGACCCTAAGACCCGGCCTCCCAATTCGCCAGGATCAGTGGATTGACAGTGCCGTACTCTCTTCAGTGGGGCGGGCCCGCCACAAGGCCCGGCAAGGGAAATGACGATGTCAGGCGCGGATAAGCCCCGACAGTTGCCGCTCGAACTGCGGCATGCGGCAGGCCACTCGCGCGATGACCTGATGGTCTCGGCGGCGAATGCCGACGCTGTCGCCTTGATCGACCGCTGGCCCGACTGGACCTCGCCAGTCGTCGTGCTGGCCGGCCCGCCCGGCGCCGGCAAGTCGCATCTGGCGGCGATTTGGCGGGACGCGTCCGGAGCCATCCTTTTGTCCGCCGATGCGATACGCGATCGTGAGGCTTCGGGGGAAGCGGCGCTGGAGGTCTGCGTGGAGGACGCCGATCGAGCGGACCTCGACCAGACCGGCCTCTTCCACCTCATCAACCGCATCCGGGCTGGAGGGGGGCACCTGCTGCTCACAGCGCGGCGCTTTCCGGCCGCCTGGGGCGTCACGCTTCCCGATCTGGCGTCGCGTCTCAAGGCCGCGACCACTGTCGAGATCCACGAGCCGGACGACGCCTTGCTGGCCGGCGTTATAACGAAGCTGTTCGCCGATCGGCAGGTCGAGGTCGATCCAAGCGTAGTGCTGTACATCGCACGACGCATCGAGCGCTCGCTCTCCGCCGCCATCCGGGCGGTGGAAATTCTTGATCGCCTAGCGCTGGAGCGGAAGTCGCGGATCACGCGGGTTCTCGCGGCAGAGGCCATTGCGGCGCTCGAGGCCGGATCGCGCGGGCATGACAACCAGGACCGTTGACGGCTCGGCCTGAGCCCGGGTGAGCTACTACGCCTCACTGCGTGGCGACCATTCCGGTTCTTCATCACTGAATCGTGCTTGACGCAGCGGCAGATTATCCTGAACTCTCGCGTGGAGGTTCCGAAATTCGGACCGGTCCAACGGGTGCGCCTGCGAAGGATCGCCGGCCAGCCGAGCCGACCGTGCAGCCGCGCCAACGAAGCTCACTTTGGCTCTTGCTCAAGACGAAGGGGGAACAACGATGACGGTACGTTTTGGACTGCTGGGTGCCGGGCGCATCGGCAAGGTGCATGCGCGGGCGATCGCGTCGAACCCGTCTGCGCGGATCGTCGCGGTCGCGGATGCGATTGAGCAGGCGGCCACTGACCTCGCTGCGAACTATGGCTGCGAGGTCAGGACCATCGACCAGATCGAGAAGGCATCCGACGTGGACGCGGTGGTGATCTGCACGCCCACCGACACGCATGCCGATCTCATCGAGCGCTTCGCCCGCGCCGGCAAGGCCGTGTTCTGCGAGAAGCCGATCCATCTCGACGCCAAGCGGGTGGAGGAGTGCTTGGCGGTCGTTGACGAGACCGGCGCCACGCTGATGGTCGGGTTCAACCGTCGCTTCGATCCGCACTTCGCAGCCGTGCGAAAGGCGATCGACGACGGTGCGGTCGGCAAGGTGGAGCAGGTGGTCATCACCTCGCGCGATCCCGGCCCGCCGCCGCTCGACTACATCCCGCGTTCGGGCGGCGTTTTTCGCGACATGACCATCCACGACTTCGACATGGCGCGCTTCCTGCTGGGTGAAGAACCGGTGACCGTCAGCGCGACGGCCTCGGTGCTGGTCGACGACAGGATCGGCGAGATCGGGGACTTCGACACGGTCAGCGTCCTGCTCACGACCGCCAGCGGCAAGCAGGCGGTGATCACCAATTCGCGCCGGGCGACCTACGGCTACGACCAGCGGATCGAGGTGCATGGCTCGGACGGCATGGTCGCGGCGGAGAACCAACGCCCAGTCTCCATCGAGGTGGCGAATGGCAGGGGGTATATCCGCCCGCCGCTGCACGACTTCTTCATGACCCGCTATGTCGAGGCCTACGCCAACGAGATCGCGACCTTCGTCAAGTCTGTGAAGGAAGGAACGAAACCTTCGCCCAGCGGGCGGGACGGGCTCATGGCCCTGAGGCTTGCCGACGCCGCGCTGCAGTCGGCTCGCGAGGGGCGGGCGATCAAGCTCTAGCGGCAAGCAAGACATTCGGGAGGCAGCATGGCGACGGGTCGGAACAGCAGCACGCGGGTGATCATCACAGGGGGCGCACAGGGCATCGGCTTTGCGGTGGCCAACCGTCTGGCAGATGAGGGCTGCCACGCGATCGCGCTCATCGGGCGCGACAAGGAGAAGGGGAAGGCGGCGGCCGCTGCCCTAAAGGCGAAGGGCGTCGATGCCATCTTCATCCGTGCCGATGTCGCGGATACCGGAGCGTGCGGCTCGGCCTTTTCGGAGGCGCTTGGACATTTCGGCAGCCTCAACGCGCTGGTGAACGCGGCCGCCACATCGGCGCGCGGTTCGCTTACCGACACCACGCCGGAACTCTTCGACCGCATCTTCCACACCAATGTGCGGGGGCCGTTCTTCCTGATGCAGGCGCTCGTGCGTCACCTGCTCGAGGCGGAAAAGGCGGGTTCGATCGTCAACGTGCTGTCGATGTCGGCCCATTGCGGCCAGTCGTTTTTGGCGCCGTACTCTTCCAGCAAGGGCGCGCTCGCGACGCTAACCAAGAACGCGGCCAACGCCTATCGCACCAACCGCATCCGCGTGAACGCGGTGTTGCCCGGCTGGATGGACACGCCCGGCGAGGCGGTGGTGCAGGCGCAGTATCACGGCGCCGGGCCGGACTGGCTGGAGAAGGCCGAGGCCGCTCAGCCGATGGGGCAACTGGTCAAGCCGGATCAACTCGCCGGCCTGGTCGCCTATATGCTGAGCCCGGAGTCCGGCGTCATGACGGGTTCGCTGGTGGACTACGACCAGAACGTGGCGGGCGCCTTTCCGGAGTAGCTTTGGCTGGGGCCCGCACACCTGCATCCCGGCCGCCGGATGACCCGGGTCCGGGAGGCCGCATCTTCGCCCCGAGGGTGCTACTCACAGTGTCCTGCATTCGGTCGCGCGGATCAACACCTTCTCCTGAATGAACTCGTCCTCCAGCCGCTTGCGCAACTCGGCCCACCAGGTCTCGTCAAGCTCCTCGACCATCACCTCGATGATGACGATGCGGTCGCGCGCCACGGTTTCGCCCGTGTGCCACAAGCCCTCGGCCGGGGCGCGGGTGAAGGCCGTCGCACCGCCGAAGCGGTGCGTAAAATCGTGCACGAGATCCTCGATCTCCTCGGGGCGCACTTCAGAGCCATCGCCGCGATCGAGTGGCAGGAAGACGTCGATGAGATGCATCGAGATTCCCTAACTTGGTGAACTTCATCTAGGCCGGACGGCATCGAGGGAAAGGACAGGCGCGGAAAGGAACTCAACGAGGGTAACGCCGCGGAGAGCCCGAACCGGCGACCGGCGGGGATTTGGTCCAGGCTCCTCGGGCATCAAATGACCGCCGCCAAGCCGGTTACAACGGCAACGGCCTACTGCCGGCCACGCTAGCGGTCCGGTCCACGCTACCGCACGTCGACCCAGCGCTGCTCCTGATGCGAACGCGCCATGGCGTGGACGCTGCGCTCGATCTCAAGCCCTTCGTCGAAATCCACCAGATGCGCCGGCCGGCCCTCGAGCCGGGCGATGATCTCGTGGCATTCGATGATCTTGTGATCGTTGAAACCGAGGCCGTGGCCTGGCGCGGGAATGAAGCGGCCATAGGGTTCGTGATGCGGCCCCACGAGGATCGTGCGAAAACCCTGCTCGGTCGGGCGGTCAGAGGTGACGTAGAGTTGGAACTCGTTGAAACGCTCCTGGTCGAATACAATGGTGCCTTTCGACCCGAAGATCTGCAGAGCAATGCGGCCCTTGCGTCCCCAGGCGGAGCGGTTGACCTGCAGTGTTCCGGCGATCCCGTTTTCCAGCCGCATCAGTACGCTGGCGATGTCCCAGGTCTCGACTGCTCGCCGCCCGCCGCCGGCGACTTGTCGGTCCGCATAAGGCTTTGCCATGTCGCACATCACGCGGGAGACGCGTCCGAACAGCTTTGAGATCAGCGAGAGCGGGTGGACGGCAAAATCGTCCAGAGCGCCGTAGCCGGAAGCCGCCTCGTGCTTCCAGAAGAACAGCGCTTCGGGATCGGCCATAAAATCCTCGTCCATCTCGATCCTGAGATGGTTCACCTCGCCGATGATCCGTTCATCGAGCAGGGTGCGAATGTGGCGGAAAGCCGGGCTCTGGATGTAGTTGAACCCGAGCACCGCCAACTTGCCGGAGCGGCTGGCTGCATCGCGCATGGCTTGCGCCTCGGCGAAGGTCGGTGCCATCGGCTTCTCGCACCAGACATGTTTTCCGGCTTCGAGCGCCGCGATCGCCATCTCGGGATGGAACTGGTTCGGCGTGGTGACGGAGACTATGTCGACCTCCGGGTCTTCGATCACGGCGCGCCAGTCGCCGGAAGCCTTGGCGAAGCCGAACTCGCGTGCGCAGCGCTCCGCCAAGTCCTCCGTCGCCTCGCCGAGATGGACGAGCCGTACCCGCGGCGTGTCACCGAACACCGCTCCCACGGACGTCCATGCTATCGCGTGGCACTTGCCCATGAAGCCTGTGCCGATCAGTCCGACGCCGACCATCTCCAGCCCTCTTTGCGCGATAGAGCCTTGTATGGATTAGTCGATTTCGAGTTGAAACGGAATGGATAGTTTATTCTATTTGGTCTACCCGGCTTCCCACCAAATGGTTCCGAGTGGGGATTACTATCATGTCTGCTGACGGCGTGCGGCCGCCAAAGGAGATATCTTTCATGAGGAATGCGCCGGGCGAGCAGTCGTCCGAGATCGACGTCATCACCATCGGGCGCTCGTCCGTCGACCTCTACGGACAGCAGATCGGCTCCCGCCTGGAAGACATCGCATCCTTCGCCAAATCGGTGGGAGGCTGTCCGGCGAATATCGCGATAGGCACCGCGCGGCTCGGGCTCCGATCGGCCTTGCTGACGCGCGTCGGCGACGAGCAGATGGGTCGGTTCATCCGCGAGCAGCTACAGCGCGAGGGTGTCTTGGTTCAGGGTGTCGTCACCGACAAGGAGCGCCTGACGGCACTCGTCCTGCTCGCGGTCGAGGCGGAAGGCGTCTCGCCGATGATCTTCTACCGCACTGATTGTGCCGACATGGCGCTGTGCGAGGACGACGTCGACGAAGAGTTCATCGCTTCCGCGCGGGCGATCGTCGTCACGGGAACCCATTTCTCTCGCCCGAACTCCGACGCGGCGCAGCGCAAGGCGATCCGGGCCGCGAAGGCGGCGGGCCGCAAGGTTGTCTTCGACATCGACTACAGGCCCAATCTCTGGGGCCTCGCCGGCCATGCCGCCGGTTTCGAGCGCTATGTAAAGTCCGAGCGTGTTTCTCAGCAGCTGAAATCGGTCCTGCCCGACTGCGACCTGATCGTCGGCACAGAGGAGGAGATCATGATCGCCTCCGGCGCCGACGATGTGCTCGGCGCGCTGAAGGCCATCCGCTCCGTCTCCCTGGCCACCATCGTGCTGAAGCGCGGCTCGATGGGGTGCATCGTCTATGACGGCGAGATCAGCGACGATCTCGAGGAGGGAATCGTCGGCCGGGGCTTCCCGATTGAGGTCTACAACGTCCTGGGGGCGGGCGACGCGTTCATGTCCGGTTTCCTGCGCGGCTGGCTGGGCGGCGAAAGCCTCGAGACCGCCGCCACCTGGGCCAATGCCTGCGGGGCCTTCGCGGTGTCGCGCCTGCTCTGCTCGCCCGAATATCCGACCTGGGAGGAACTGCAGTTCTTCCTCAGGAACGGCAGCCCGCACCGGGCGCTGCGCAAGGACGAGACGATCAACCACATTCACTGGGCGACGACCCGCCGGCGCGAGATCCCAACGCTGATGGCCTTCGCCGTGGACCACCGTGTGCAGTTGGAGGATATGGCGAAGGCCGCTGGGGCGGGGCCCGAGCGGATTTCTGCCTTCAAGGTACTGGCGGTCAAGGCCGCCGCTCGCGTGGCCGACGGCCGCGAAGGCTATGGCATGCTGATCGACGAGAAGCATGGCCGCGACGCCCTCTTCGAGTTCGCCCGCCATCCGTTCTCATGGCTGGGCCGCCCGGTCGAATTGCCGGGATCGCGGCCGCTGCGCTTCGAATCAAGCCAGGACATCGGCTCGCAATTGATTGAATGGCCGGTGACGCACTGCATCAAATGCCTGTCCTTCTACCATCCGGGTGATCCGGCCGAGCTTAAGGCCGAACAGCAGCAAAAACTGGGCGCGCTCTACGATGCCTCCCGCAAGGTCGGACGCGAACTGCTCGTCGAAATCATCGCCGGCAAGCACGGCACGCTTGCCGATGACACGATCGCCCGCGCTCTGGAGGAGATCTATGCGCTGGGCATCAAGCCGGACTGGTGGAAGCTGGAGCCGCAGGCCTCGCCCGACGTGTGGCGCCGCATAGGCGCCGTCATTGAGAACAACGACCCGCACTGCCGCGGCGTGGTGCTGCTCGGGCTGGAGGCGCCGGAGGAGGAACTGGCCAAGGCGTTCGCCGCGGCGGCAGACGCCCCGATCGTGAAAGGCTTTGCGGTCGGCCGCACCCTCTTCGCCGACGCAGCCCAAAAATGGTTCGCAGGCAAGATCTCGGACGTCGAAGCGGTTGCCGACATGGCCGAGCGCTTCCAGCGTCTCACCAGCGCCTGGCTTGCAGCACGGGGGCTTGAGACGGCATAGTCAAAGACGCCGCGTTTCGGAGCAAAATCGTCTGGGAGGACAAGATGACCGAGACCATCCGCCTGACCATGGCGCAGGCGCTCACCCGCTTCATGTCACGGCAGATGACGGTAATCGACGGCCGGAAGGTTCCGATCTTCGCCGGCGTTTGGGCGATCTTTGGTCACGGCAACGTCGCCGGCGTCGGCGAAGCGCTCTATCAGGTGCGGGAGGAACTGCCGACCTACCGCGCTCACAACGAGCAGGCGATGGCGCATGCGGCCATCGCCTTCGCCAAGGCGTCGTTCCGCCGCCGTTTCATGGCGGCGACATCCTCTATCGGGCCGGGCGCCACCAACATGGTGACGGCAGCGGCCCTTGCCCATGTCAACCGCCTGCCGGTGCTCCTTCTGCCGGGCGACGTCTTCGCCAACCGGGCGCCCGATCCCGTGTTGCAGCAGGTCGAAAGTTTTGGCGACGGCACCATAAGTGCCAACGACGCGTTCCGGCCGGTGTCGCGCTATTTCGATCGCATCACACGACCCGAGCAGATCATCCCCGCCCTCCAGCGCGCCATGCAGGTCCTGACCGACCCAGCCGATTGCGGGCCGGTGACGCTGAGCCTCTGCCAGGACGTGCAGGCGGAGGCCTTCGACTATCCGCAAAGCTTTTTCGCCGAGCGGGTGTGGGAGCCGCGCCGGCCCCGCCCGGACGTTCGGGAACTGGAGGTGGCGGCCACCGCGCTGCGCGGGGCGGAAAAACCGGTGATCATCGCCGGCGGCGGCGTCCTCTATTCCGAGGCGGCAGCGACGCTGCAGGCCTTCGCCGAAAAGCACGGCATCCCGGTGATGGAAACCAATGCCGGGAAATCGAGCCTGCCGCACGATCATCCGCTCAACATGGGTTCGATCGGGGTCACCGGCTCCTCGGCGTCAAACCTGCTTGCCGAGCAAGCGGACGTGGTGCTGGCGGTTGGCTCGCGCCTGCAGGATTTCACCACCGGCTCCTGGGCGCTGTTCAAGGCGGAAGGCGTGAAGGTCGTCGGGCTGAACGCACAGTTGTTCGACGCCGGCAAGCATCGCGCGCTGCCGCTGGTGGCCGACGCCAGAGCGGGTCTTGAGGGGCTGGAGGAAGGGCTCGACGGCTGGAAGTCGCCCGACAACTGGGTGTCCAAGGCCAAGGCCGCGAAGGCCGACTGGCTGGAGGCGGCCAAGGCGGTGACCGACCCGACCAACGCGCTGCCGTCCGACGCGCAGGTGATCGGAGCGGTGCACCGCGCGCGCGGCTCGAAGGCAACCGTGGTTTGCGCTTCCGGCGGCCTGCCGGGCGAACTGCACAAGCTCTGGCCAGCCGGCGCGCCCGGCAGTTATCACCTCGAATACGGCTATTCGACCATGGGCTACGAGATCGCCGGCGGCTTGGGCGTGAAGCTCGCCAGGCCTGATGACGACGTGGTCGTGATGGTCGGCGACGGCAGCTACATGATGATGAATTCCGAGATCGCCACCTCGGTGATGCTGGGCGTCAAGCTCACCATCGTGGTGCTGGACAATCGCGGCTTCGGCTGCATCAACCGGCTGCAGATGGCGACCGGCGGCGCCAACTTCAACAATCTCTTCAAGGACACCCGGCATCAGCTTTTGCCTGAAATCGATTTTGCCGCCCATGCCGCCTCTATGGGCGCGGTGGCGCGCAAGGCAGCCTCCATTGCGGAGTTGGAGCGCGCGTTGAAGGAGGCCGAGGCGGATGACCGCACCAGCGTGATCGTCATCGACACCGACCCGCTGATCTCGACCGAGGCGGGGGGACATTGGTGGGATGTGGCGGTGCCGGAGGTGAGCCCGCGCCCTACCGTGAACGACGCGCGGAAGAAGTACGAGGAAGCCTTGAGGGTGCGGCGGCTGGTGAGCTGAAATCTGCCCCTCTCGCCGCCGCTGCGGTCAGAGGATGCCGGCTGGCAGGTGAGGGGGTGTGCGTGCAACGCTCAAAGGGATCGGAGGGAAGACGGTGAAAGCCAGACTGGGAATGTCCCCGATTGCGTGGTGGAACGACGATCTGGTCGAACTCAGCGAGGACGTGTCGCTGGAGGAGTGTTTGCGGCAGTCGCGCTCGGCCGGTTTTACCGGCATGGAGATGGGGCGGCGCTTCCCGAGAGACCCGGAAATCATGCTGCCGATCCTGCGCGAGGCCGACGTTACCCTCTGCGGCGGCTGGTTCTCCGGGACGCTGGTCGACGAGGAGATGGCCGTGAACAAGGACCGCATCCAGCCGATGATCGACCTGTTCAAGGCGGTGAACGCGCCCTGCATCGTCTATGGCGAGGTCGGCCGATCCATCCAGGGCGACCGCTCGAAACCCCTCGCGACGAAGCCAAAGCTCTCTGACGATGAGATGAAGGCCTATGCAAGGCGGCTCACCGAGTTCGGCGAATGGTGCGCCGGGCAAGGCATGCCTCTGTCCTATCACCATCACATGGCGGCGGTGGTCGAGACCGAGCCGGAGCTCGACACCTTCATGCGTCATTCAGGGTCCGGCATTCCGCTCCTGCTCGACGCCGGACATCTCGCCTTCGCCGGCGGCGACGTGCTGCGCGCCATCGACAAGCACCACGCGCGCATCAACCACGTCCATGTCAAGGACGTGCGCATGGACGTCATCCGCAGCCTCGACCGCAGCAGGCAATCCTTCCTCGACGCCGTGGCGCTCGGAGCCTTCACGGTTCCCGGCGACGGCTCGCTGGATTTCGGCGCGATCGTCAAGCGGTTGGCGGATTATGGTTACGACGGCTGGTTCGTGGTCGAGGCCGAGCAGGACCCGGGGAGGAGCCCGCCCCTGAAGATGGCTCAGATCGGTCACAAGGAACTGATGCGCGTCCTGACCGAGGCGGGCTATACGGTCGAGACGCAGGGTTTTCGCCTTGCCTGACACCGCGAATTTGAGCCGAGGACTGATGCGCGACGCAGATCACCCCTTTTTCCGGCCGCTGTGGCGGCGTGTCGCCATCGTCGTGGTCTGCGCCGCCTGGTCGATTCTCGAGTTCTGGGCCGGAGCGCAACTCTGGGGAATGCTGGCCGGCGGCATGGCTGTCTATGGCGTCTGGACGTTCCTGCTCAACTACAAGCCGCCCGCGGATCCAGACCGACCTTCTGAAAAGGAGTAAGCGTATGCCGAAACTGCTTGTGAAGCCCGGGGGCACGAGCGGCCGTGTGACCCACGTCACGCCGGAAAACGCCGGGTGGACCTATGTGGGTTTCGAGCTTCTCCGACTGAAGCCGGGCGAAAGCGTTTCGGCCGAGACCGGTTCGCGCGAGGTCTGCATCGTCTTCGTGACAGGGAGTGGGAGCGCCAATGCGGGCGGCCAGGCATTCGGCTCGCTTGGCGGCAGGACCAGCCCGTTCGATGGAAAACCCTGGTCACTCTATGTGCCCGAAGACTCCAATTGGTCGGTCACGGCGGAGACCGATCTGGAACTGGCCGTATGCTCGGCCCCGGGGTTGGGCGGCAGACTGCCGCCGCGCGTCATTGGACCCGACGATGTCAAGCAGGAGGTCCGCGGAAAGGGCTCCAACACCCGCTACGTGACCAACATCTTGCCGGAGGGCGAGCCGGCCGATTCGCTGCTGGTGGTCGAGGTGATCACGCCGGGCGGCCACACATCCAGCTACCCGCCGCACAAGCACGATCGCGATGCGCTTTCTGCCGAATCGTATCTCGAGGAGACCTACTATCACCGGCTCAACCCGCCCCAGGGCTTTGCCTTCCAGCGGGTCTATACGGATGCCGACGAGAATGGTGTGCGCGAGTTGGACGTGGCAATGGCGGTCGAGGACGGGGACGTGGTTCTGGTGCCGAAGGGGTATCACCCCTGCGCGGCCTGCCACGGCTACGATCTCTATTACCTGAACGTCATGGCCGGACCGAAGCGCACCTGGAAGTTCCACAACGCGCCCGAGCACGAGTGGCTGCTGAAGGCGTAAGGGCGCGTAGCTTGGGCGCATCTTGGAACAAGTCGCGCCAAGTGCTTGCGTTCGCTGCGATCACCCCCTAAGGGAGAGCCATCCGGAGTGTAGCGCAGCCTGGTAGCGCACCTGATTTGGGATCAGGGGGTCGCAGGTTCGAATCCTGCCACTCCGACCAGTTCGCGAGAGGAATGGATGTCAGCGCGCATTTTCAGCCCCGCCCGTAACGCGATGCAATCCGGCAAGGCCAAGACCGGCTTCTGGGTTCTCGAGTTCGAGCCGGCGCAGCCGCTCAAGATCGATCCGCTGATGGGCTACACCTCTTCCGGCGACACGAGGCGCCAGGTTCGGCTCACCTTCGACACCAAGGAGGAGGCGATCGCCTACGCTGAAAAGAACGGCATCGACTTCACCCTACAGGAGCCGAAGGTTTCGAAGCGCCGACAGATTTCCTATGCGGAGAATTTCCGCTATGACCGCAAGACGCCCTGGACGCACTGACGGCGCGTCCGCCTGATCGCTTCTCGCGGCAAGCCGCTCTGCCGAACGGTCCCGTAGCTCAGCTGGATAGAGCACCGGCCTTCTAAGCCGATGGTCGCAGGTTCGAATCCTGCCGGGATCGCCAAAATCAAAGCTTATCCGTGATGGCCGAGTTGGGTGAACTGCAACCCTTTTCGCGATCCAAGTGATCCATGACCGACGACGATCAGTCGAAAGCCAGCTCTTCCGCGCCACCGCCTGCCCGCGCCCATCGGGCGAGGGTCTTGAAGCGGGCGACGATCGTGCGCGGGGTCGACGAATCGGAGATAGGCTGCACGGTCCGCAACCAGCATTCCGATGGCGCCGAACTGATCGTCCCTGCCGTGCCTGTCCCGGGCGAATTCCTACTATACGTTCCCGCAGACAAGCTGGCGTATCGCTGTCTCGTGAGATGGCGTCGCAACGATCACATCGGTGTTCAGTTCACCGGAACGGAGCCCAAGCCGAAGCACCACTATGGCTGAGTTGTGCCAAGCTGTGGTGGCCGGCTCAAGCCTCGGCGTCGCCGCGAGCGCGCCTTAATTTGATCGCGGAAGCGACAAAGCCGCTCAGTCCAGGAGCCGGCCGCCATCCTCAAGCCTCCGCTGCCGCCTTCAACCCGCGCTGCAGGTCCGCCTTCAGATCCTCGACATCCTCCAGGCCGATCTGGAGGCGCAGCACCGGTCCCTCGTAGGGGCCCGTCGCGATCGTCCGATCCGTGATGTTGACCGGCACGGCCAGGCTCTCGTAGCCGCCCCAGGAATAGCCGAGCCCGAAGATCTGCAATGCGTCGAGGAAGGCGTGGCCATGGCGAACCCCGCCGCCGGCCAGCACCACCGAGAAGACGCCGCTCGAGCCTGAGAAATCGCGATTCCAGATCGCATGGCCAGGATGGCTTTCGAGGGCCGGATGAAGCACGCGGGCAACGCCCGGCTGCGCCTCGAGCCAGCGAGCGACCTCCAGCGCGCTCTTCTGGTGCCGCTCCAGGCGGAGACCCATGGTGCGCAGCCCCCGCAGCACCTGGTAGACGTCGTCGGGACCGGAACAGCAGCCCATCGTGAAGAAAGTCTCCTGAAGTCGCGGCCAGTGAGCCTCGTTGGCGGAGACCGTGCCGAGCACCAGATCGGAATGGCCGGCCGGATATTTGGTGGCGGCATGGATCGAGATGTCGACGCCATGGTCCAGCGGCCGGAAGTAGAGCGGTGTTGCCCAAGTGTTGTCCATCATCACCACGGCGCCGCGTGCCTTGGCGGTTTTGGCGATGGCCGGTATGTCCTGGACCTCGAATGTGTTGGAGCCCGGCGATTCTGTGAACACGACCCGCGTATTCGGTTTCATCAGGCGCTCGATGCCGGCCCCGATCAGCGGGTCGTAGAATTCGACCTCGATACCTAGCCGCAGCAGCATGGTGTTGGCGAAGTGACGGGTGGGGAAATAAACCGAGTCTGTGATGAGCACGTGGTCGCCGCTGGAGAGAAACGCCAGCAGGGGGATGGTCACGGCGGCCAGACCCGACGGGACGATGATCGTGCCTGCCGAACCTTCCAACTCGTCGATGGCGGAGGCCAGCGCATCGGTGGTGGGGGTACAGCGGGTCCCGTAGGTGTATCTCTGGCCGCGTGACGCGATCGTCTGAGCGTCTGGATAGAGCACCGTGGAGGCATGGACGACCGGCGGGTTCACGAAGCCGAAGAAGTCGCGCGGATCGTTGCCGGAATGCGCAAGACGCGTGTTCACGCCCGCTTTGCTCAGGTTACGTTCAGTCATGCTGTCCTCTTCGTAGTCGGCATGGCTTAGAGCGGTGTTGTGCCTGGCGCAACCGCTCGAGCGCAGGGGAACGTGCGGAACTCAGCGATGCCGATTGTGCAAGAATCAGCGGACAGCCGACGTGCACGCATCGTTGGCAAGCGGCGCCGCCGCATGACGGTGGCAAAACTGGCCTAACCGGTTCATACCGCTTGACCTCACGGAAATAATCAACTTCGATGCAAGCCGTGAATGGGGAACACGGGAAGGTCTTGCCAGGTATCCCGTCTCGGGGTGGCCGGGCACCAGAACCGCCGCCTCCAGGGGGAAATCGGGAAGAGCAGTCCCGGCAGACAGAAAGGCTCGCTGAAATGAAAAACACGTTGAAGGTCGTTCTCGGGGCGGCCGCGCTGGGGCTGATGGCATCGGTTGCCTCCGCCGGAACGCTGGAAGACGTCAAGGCAAAGGGTTTCGTCCAGTGCGGCGTGAATACCGCTCTGGCCGGCTTCTCCGCGCCGGACGATAAGGGTAACTGGACGGGCCTCGACGTGGATTTCTGCCGGGCGGTGGCGGCAGCGATTTTCGGCGACGGCAACAAGGTGAAGTTCACCCCGCTCAGCGCCAAGGATCGGTTCACCGCGTTGCAGTCGGGCGAGGTCGACCTGCTTTCTCGTAACACCACCTGGACGATCCAGCGCGATACAGCGCTCGGCCTGAACTTCGCCGGCGTTACCTACTATGACGGCCAGGGTTTTATGGTGAACGCCAAGAAGCTGCCGGGCGTCAACTCCGCGTTGCAACTGTCCGGCGCGTCCGTGTGCGTGCAGTCCGGCACGACCACCGAACTGAACCTCGCCGACTACTTCAAGGCGAACAATCTCGAATACAATCCGGTGGTCTTCGAGAAGGTCGAAGAAGCCAACGCCGCCTATGATTCCGGCCGCTGCGATGCCTACACCACCGACCAGTCCGGCCTCTACGCGATCCGCCTGACGCTCGCGGCACCGGACGATCACGTCGTGCTGCCCGAGATCATCTCCAAGGAGCCGCTCGGCCCATCCGTGCGCCAGGGCGATGACAAGTGGTTCGACATCGTCAAGTGGACCTATTACGCGCTGCTGACCGCAGAGGAACTCGGCATCACCCAGGCCAACGTCGATGAGATGAAGAATTCGGCCAGCCCCGAGATCAAGCGCGTGCTCGGCGTCGAGGCCGAAACCAAGATCGGCACCGATCTCGGTCTCGACAACGATTGGGTGGTCAAGATTGTCAAGGCAACCGGCAATTACGGCGAGATCTTCGAGCGTAATGTCGGCTCCGGCAGCCCGCTGAAGATTGCGCGCGGTCTCAATGGCCTGTGGACCAAGGGCGGCCTGCAATACGCGATGCCAATTCGCTGATGCAAGGCTGGGCCGGAGTCCACCTCCGGCCCAGTACCTATCCGGAAGGTTAGCCAATGGCGATACAGGATGCGGTGAAGGCAAGCGAGCCGGCCAAGAGCTCGCTGATCTATGACCCGCGTTTCCGCAGTATCTTCTTCCAGGTCCTTATTGTGGGGCTTTTGGTATTCGCGATCTGGTGGATCGTCGGAAACACAATCGAAAATCTGCGCCGCTCGAACATCCCGACCGGGTTCGAGTTTTTACGTGGGCGGGCCGGCTTCGACATTTCCGACCGGCTGATCGCTTACAGCTCAGACTCGACCTATGGGCGCGCGATCCTCGTCGGCCTCTGGAACACGGTGCTCGTGGCGGTCTGCGGTATCGTGACGGCCACAATCATAGGCTTCATGGTCGGTATCGCCCGGCTCTCCCACAACTGGCTGATCCGGAAGATCGCGACCGTTTACATCGAGATTTTCCGCAATATCCCGCCATTGCTGGTCATCTTCTTCTGGTACCTCGGGGTTCTGTCGATCCTCCCGGCGCCGCGTGACAGCATCGTGCTGCCGTTCGGATCCTATCTGAACAGCCGCGGCTTCTATTTCCCGAAATTCGTCTGGGGGGAGGGCGCCTGGCTCGTTGTTGCCGGGCTTATTATCGGTATCGGCCTGAGTTGGTTCGTGGCCCGACGCGCAAGGGCGCGCCAGATGGCGACCGGCCAGCAATTTCCGGTATTCTGGACGAGTGTCGCGCTCATCATTGGCTTTCCGCTGCTTGGTTTCGCGGTCGCCGGATTTCCGCTGACGCTCGATTTTCCGAAAGCGGGCACTTTCAATCTCACCGGCGGCTTCAATGTGAAGCCCGAGTTCCTGTCGCTCTACTTGGCGCTCTCCTTCTACACGGCCGCGTTCATCGCCGAGATCGTGCGGGCTGGTATCTTGGGCGTCAGCAAGGGCCAAGGCGAGGCGGCGGCGTCGCTGGGCTTAAGGTCTGGGCAGGCGCTTCGCCTGGTGATCATCCCACAGGCAATGCGGATCATCGTTCCGCCGCTCACCAGCCAGTATCTCAACCTCACCAAGAACTCGTCGCTGGCGGTCGCTATCGGCTATCCGGATCTCTATGCGATTGGCGGCACGATCCTCAATCAGACCGGCCAGGCGATCGAAATCGTTGCCATCTTCATGGTCATCTATCTGGGGATCAGCCTGCTGACCTCCGGCTTCATGAACTGGTTCAACGCCAAGATGGCGCTGAAGGAGAGGTGAGCCGTGCAAGAGCATGACGTCTCCTGGGTTAGAACGGAAATGGTGCTGGCGGAGGCCGCGCCACGCAGCCAAGCGGGCTTCGGCGCATGGTTCCGCAAGAACCTGTTTGCGACCCCGATCGACGCGGCTCTGACGGTGCTGGCTCTGCTGGCGCTGGCCTGGGCGGTTCCGCAAATACTGAACTGGGCGTTCTTCAGCGCGCAATGGACTGGCGCGGACCGGTCCGCCTGCCTGACCGTCGCCCAGGGCGGCAGCCATCCCGACGGGTGGTCCGGCGCCTGCTGGGCGTTCGTCAGCGCAAAATTCGGTCAGTTCATGTTCGGCCGCTATCCGATCGAGGAACGCTGGCGCGTCATTCTCACCGGCATCCTCTTCGTCGCTCTGCTGGCGCCGCTGTTGATCCCGCGGGCGCCTTACAAGGGATTGAATGCGATCCTCTTCTTCGGGCTGTTCCCCTTCGTCGCCTTCTTCCTGCTGGTCGGCGGCTTCTTCGGGCTGCCCTATGTGGAGACCTCGCTTTGGGGCGGCCTGCTGGTGACCCTTGTCCTCTCCTATGTCGGCATCGTCGTGTCGCTGCCGCTGGGCATCATTCTGGCGCTCGGTAGGCGCTCGCACATGCCGGCGGTCAAGCTCTTGTCGGTGATCTTCATCGAGACAGTCCGCGGCGTGCCGCTGGTGACCGTGCTCTTTATGGCTAGCTTCATGCTGCCGCTGTTCGCGCCGCCCGGGGTGACCTTCGACAAATTGCTCAGAGCTCTCATCGGCGTGGCGCTTTTCGCCTCCGCCTACATGGCCGAAGTGGTCCGAGGCGGACTGCAGGCCATCCCGAAGGGACAGTATGAAGGCGCGGACTCGCTCGGTCTTGGCTATTGGCAGAAGATGGGCCTCATCATCATGCCTCAGGCGCTGAAACTCGTCATTCCGGGCATCGTCAACACCTTCATCGGCATGTTCAAGGACACGACGCTGGTCCTCATCATCAGCATGTTCGATTTGCTCGGGATCGTGAAACAGAACCTCGCCGACGCCAACTGGGCGACGCCGCAGACGGCCAAGACCGGGCTGGTCTTCGCCGGCTTCGTGTTCTGGATTTTCTGCTTCAGCATGTCGCGCTATTCGATGTACATGGAGCGTCGGCTCGATACCGGATTACGGCGCTAACAACAAAAAACAATGGGAACCCCACATATGAGCACCGAGAACGCCGTCAGCGCCGAGGAGATCAAGGTCGACGCGCGCAAGATGCACGTCTCCGAAACGGATGTCGCAATCGACATCGTCGGCATGCACAAATGGTACGGCGACTTTCACGTTCTGAAGGACATCAACCTGAGAGTGATGCGCGGTGAGCGGATCGTCGTCTGCGGTCCATCGGGCTCGGGCAAGTCGACCATGATCCGCTGCATCAACCGGCTGGAGGAGCACCAGAAGGGCAGGATCATCGTCGACGGCAAGGAACTCACCAACGATCTCAAGAAGATCGACGAGGTCCGGCGCGAGGTCGGCATGGTGTTCCAGCACTTCAACCTTTTCCCGCACCTGACCATCCTGGAGAATTGCACGCTGGCGCCGATCTGGGTGCGGAAGGTCCCACGGAAGCAGGCGGAGGAGACGGCGATGCACTTCCTGCGGCGGGTCAAGATCCCGGAGCAGGCTCACAAATATCCCGGCCAACTCTCAGGGGGCCAGCAGCAGCGCGTCGCCATCGCCCGCTCGCTCTGCATGAACCCGCGCATCATGCTGTTCGACGAGCCTACCTCGGCGCTCGACCCCGAGATGATCAAGGAAGTGCTGGAGACGATGGTGGGGTTGGCCGAGGAAGGCATGACGATGCTTTGCGTCACCCACGAGATGGGATTTGCGCGCAAGGTCGCGAACCGCGTGATCTTCATGGACCAGGGCCAGATCGTGGAGCAGAACACGCCGGCCGAGTTCTTCGACCATCCCCAGCACGAGCGCACAAAGCTGTTCCTCAGCCAGATTCTGCATTGAGGACGGGCTCGGCGGGAACGTTCCGTACTGTCGCTACCCTGACGTGCCGGGCTCCCACCCATAAAGCCAGTCCATATCTGCGGCGAGACTCTGTGATGGTCGGGCGCGCAGGACAAGGTTGCGGGCAAGCGCGACCGGCCCGCTCGCATGCCACACGAACTCGTTGAACGCCCCGCGCTTTCGCACGGCGGCGATACGGGTTCTTCGGGATGTCTCCCAGGCGAGTAAAGCTTGGTGAAGCCGAGTGGTGTCGGATATCGACAACCCATTGGGCACCTCAGCGTCGTTCGCGGCCCCGACCACTTCGCCGATCACATCGGCCAAGGTCACAGCGTCCTCGATTGCCATTGCCGCACCCTGCGCCGCAAAGGGCGTGAGCGCATGCGCAGCATCGCCGATTAGGACAAGCCGGTCACGAATCCAACGGGTCGAACTGTCAACTGTACACACTGGCCATGGTGTCCAGACCGTACCGTCTTCCGCAAGGAGCGCCAACTCGGGTGCGGTGCTTGCCAGCGCGTTGCGGAGTGACAGAGGATCGGCTTCGGCCGACCAGCTTTCGTCGACGCGACCGTTCGCCTTCGTGAACGCGACTAGATTGATGTCCGATCCCCCGCGCAGCGGATAGGCGACAAGGTGGAAGCCAGGGTGCAGAAACGCATTGACGCTCAGGTCTCGTGGAAACCATGAGACTTCTGGGCTGCCAGCCGGCAGGGTGCGGCGCCAGGCCATTTGGCCGCTGAACCGGGCGACACTTCCTAAGCCTCCCTTCGTCCTGAGTTCGGACCAGACGCCGTCTGCTCCTACCAGCAGCGCTCCGGCGAAGGTCTCGACCTGTCCTCCGATTTCGACCGTGACGGAGACCCGCGAGGTTTCCAGGTCCACCTCCCGGACCGTTGCGCCCGTGATCAGGGAAATGCATGGACAGTTTTGGGCGGCTTCCAGAAGAGCAGCCTGCAGGTCCGCCCGGTGGACAACCAGATAGGGCGCCGCCCAGCGCCTTTCGGCCTCTGCGCCAAGCGGCACCCGCGCGAGCGCTTTCAACGTTCGGGCATCGCGCAATACGATCGCCGGCGGAGCAACTGCGGACTCCCGCAGCAGATCGAGCACGCCGAGGCGTGCCAGCAGCCGCGTTGCATTGGGCGACAACTGCAGCCCGGCGCCGATCTCCTGAAGTTCGGGAGCGCGTTCGAAAATGCGGACGGGAAAGCCCCGGTCGGCCAAGGCGATGGCGGCGGTCAGTCCAGCAATTCCGGCACCCGCAACGAGGATTTCGCGCGGTTGCCGCTTAATCATCGGTCGCGTGGCGCCGTCCTAGGCAGCGCGGCTGACGTACAGGCTGCCCTCGGGCCGAGTCTCCGTCGCTTTCAGGGCAGGGTCGTAGCGGTAAAGGGTCGAGCAATAGGGGCAGACCTTCTCGTCATCGTCGCCCATGTCGAGGAAGACGTGCGGATGGTCGAAGGGCGGAGTGGCGCCGACGCACATGAATTCCTTCACGCCGATCTCGATCGTCGCGTGTCCCGCGTCGTTCTGGAAATGGGGAACCGTGCCGCCCGCCATCGCTGTCTCCTTCGCGCTTCGCGCCGCGTCATAACAGTCCGGGGCGCGTTCGCCAATCACCCGTAGGTGCCGAAATCAAACTGTCACATTCGCCTGTCACGAGCTACATTTTGCCTAGGTGGAGGGGGCAGGGAATGATCGAGATGGATGAAGTCAAGCCGCTGAAGAGGTACGAAGCGACCGAACTGGCGGCTCCGGACGCCGTCACCGGCAACCCGGATCGGTTCGTCAATCGAGAATTCTCCTGGCTTCAGTTCAATCGGCGCGTGCTGGAGGAGGCGCAGAACCCTCATCATCCGCTGCTGGAGCGGGTGCGATTTCTCTCGATCTCGGCGGCCAACCTCGATGAGTTCTTCATGGTTCGTGTGGCCGGGCTCGCTGGCCAAGTACGAGAGGGGATTACGCTGCGCAGCCCGGACGGTCGCACGCCCGAACAGCAACTCGATCAGATCCTGCACGAGGTCGAGAGCCTGCAGCAGGATCAACAGGTCAGCCTCGCGACCCTCATGGATCTGCTCCGGGCCGAGGGCATCGAGACGGTCGCTGCCTCCGCTCTCACGACGGACGAGCGCGCTTGGCTGGAGGACCACTTCCAGGAGCAGATATTCCCGGTGCTGACGCCGCTCTCGATCGATCCGGCGCATCCCTTTCCGTTCATCCCCAATCTCGGCTTCTCGATCGCGCTGCGGCTGAGACACCGGAAGGACAGGGAGGAGATGAATGCCCTGCTTCGTCTTCCCGTAGCGCTGAGACGCTTCATCCGGCTCCCGGATGGCAAGACGGTCGTTCGCTTCATCCAACTCGAGGAAGCGGTCGGCATGTTCATCGGACGCCTGTTCCCGGGCTACGAATTGAAGGGCTCCGGCACGTTCCAGATCATCCGCGACAGCGATATCGAGGTGGAGGAGGAGTCGGAGGATCTCGTTCGGCTCTTCGAGACGGCGCTGAAGCGGCGTCGGCGCGGCTCGGTGATCCGGATCGAGTTCGACGCGCGGATGCCGTCGGAACTGCGCGACTTCGTGGCCGGCGAGTTGGGGGTCCCATCGAACCGGATATCGGTTATCGACGGCCCGCTCGCTCTCAGCCAGATCGCCGAGATCTACGCCATCCCCCGCGATGATCTGAAGTTCGTGCCCTATAATCCGCGGTTTCCCGAGCGTGTGCGCGACCATCGCGGCGACTGCCTGGCCGCCATCCGCGAGAAGGACATGATCGTCCACCACCCCTATGAATCGTTCGACGTTGTCGTCCAGTTCCTTCGCCAGGCAGCGCTCGACCCTGACGTCGTCGCCATCAAGCAGACGCTCTACCGCACCTCCAACGACAGCCCGATCGTACGCGCACTGATCGATGCGGCGGAGGCAGGAAAGTCCGTGACCGCGCTGGTCGAGCTCAAGGCACGCTTCGATGAGGAGGCGAACATCCGCTGGGCGCGCGACCTTGAGCGCGCGGGCGTGCAAGTCGTGTTCGGGTTCCTGGAACTGAAAACCCACGCCAAGATGTCGCTGGTGGTGCGCCGCGAGGACGGCAAGCTGCGCAACTACGTGCATCTGGGGACCGGCAACTACCATCCGATCACCGCACGCATCTACACCGACCTCTCCTTCTTCACGACCGACCCGCAGATCGCGCGCGACGTGGCGCAGATCTTCAACTACATCACCGGCTATGCCGAGCCGGCGGAGGAAATGGCCATCGCCATGTCGCCGCTGACCTTGCGCAGCCGCATCCTCAAGCACATCGCGGACGAAATCGATCACGCCAGGGCAGGGCGGCCGGCGCGCATCTGGATGAAGATGAACGCATTGGTGGACCCTATGGTGATCGATGCGCTCTACGAAGCGAGCCGGAACGATGTGGAGATCGACCTCGTCGTGCGCGGAATCTGCTGCCTGCGCCCTCAGGTGCCCGGCCTTTCAGAGAACATAAGGGTGAAGTCGATCGTCGGGCGGTTTCTGGAACACAGCCGGATCTTCTGCTTCGGCAACGGGTATGGGCTGCCGTCCGACGAGGCCATCGTCTACATCGGCTCGGCCGACATGATGCCGCGCAATCTCGACCGGCGGGTCGAGACGCTGGTGCCGATCACCAATCCAACCGTTCACGAGCAGGTTCTGGGGCAAATCATGCTCGGCAACATCATGGACAACCAGCAGAGTTTCGAAGTATTGCCTGACGGCACTTCCCGGCGGGTGATGCCGGACGAGGGCGAAGAGCCGTTCAACGCTCAGGAATATTTCATGACAAATCCGAGTCTCTCCGGCCGCGGCGTTGCGCTGAAGAGCCACGCGCCGAAGCAGATCGCCCAGTTTCGCCGCCGCAAGAAGCCCGTCGCGATCTCCGGCTGATGATCGCCAACTCCCAAGGTCGACTGCAGGATCGCAATCCGGTCGCGATCATAGACATCGGATCGAACTCGATCCGCCTCGTCATATATGAGGGGATCGCCCGTTCTCCGACCGTGCTCTTCAACGAGAAGATGCTGGCGGGCCTGGGCCGAGGCATCGTCTCGACCGGCAAGCTGGACCCGGAAGGCGTGACCCGCGCAGTCGAGGAGTTTGGCAGGTTCCGTGCGCTTGCCGACCAGGCTGGCGCAGGGGAACTGCACGTCATTGCAACGGCCGCTGCGCGAGAGGCCGAGAACGGCCCCGACTTCATCGAGAGAGCCGAAAAGATCCTGGGAACCACGATACGCGTGCTTAGCGGGCGCGAGGAGGCCGGCTATTCGGCGCTCGGCGTGATCTCGGGCTTTCATTCCGCGAACGGAATCACGGGCGATCTCGGCGGTGGCAGCCTGGAACTCGTCGACATCGACGGCGAGGCGATCGGCGACGGCATTACCCTGCCGCTCGGCGGCCTGCGCCTTCAAGACATGGCGAACAATTCCTTGGCGGAAGCCGCGCGCATCGCCCGCAGCGAAATCAAGCGCGCCAAGCTGCTGAAAGCAGGAGAGGGCCGGAACTTCTATGCGGTCGGAGGCACCTGGCGAAACCTCGCCCGCCTGCACATGAATGCCACCAACTATCCGCTGGCGGTCATGCATCACTACGAGATGTCGATAGGCGGCTCGCTTCCTTTCCTGCGCCAGGTCGCCAAGGGCGACATCGACAAGATGAAAGGGCTCGAAGCCGTTTCGAAAAGCCGGCGGGCGCTGCTTCCCTACGGCGCTGCGGTCCTTTTGGAGATCATCGAGGCGATGAAGCCGTCGAAGATCGTCGTCTCGGCGTTCGGTGTGCGCGAGGGCTATCTCCATTCCCTGCTGTCACCCGAGGAGCAGCGGCGCGATCCCCTGATTACGGCTTCAGAGGAACTAGCCCTGCTGCGTGCCCGCTCGGTCAAGCACGCGCATGAACTGGCCGAATGGACCGGCTATTCCTTCGCCGCCTTCGGCATCGACGAGACCGAAGAGGAGGCGCGCTACCGCCGGGCTGCGTGTCTGCTCGCCGATATCGGCTGGCGCGCCCATCCCGAATACCGCGGCACGCAGTCGATGAACATCATCTCCAACGCCTCGTTTATCGGCGTCGATCACCCCGGCCGGGCCTTCCTGGCGCTGACCAACTTTTTCCGCCATGAGGGAATATTCAACGAAGCGGGCGCGGCGGAGATCATACGGCTGGCTACGCCGCGCTATCTGGAGCGGGCGCGGCTGCTCGGCGCCATGATGAGGGTCGTCTATCTTTTCTCGGCAGCGATGCCCGGCGTCATTCCGACGCTGCGCTGGGAACGCACGGAAGGCGAAGGTCTTGCGCTTGTCGTTCCCAAACGCTTCGCCGCACTCGTGGGTGAGCGGCCGGCCGGCCGCCTCGCTCAACTCGGCAAGCTCACCGGGCGCAAGCTGGAGCTTCGCATGGAGGAAGAGTAATCGGCGCGATGAGCGTCGTTGAGGCTCGAGCGGTCTGCCTCAGATATCCGCAACAAACAAAAAAATAGGCCCGGACAATGCCGGGCCCTCGGAGGCTTGAACTTCGGAGATCTTAGCCGCGCCGTGCGTCGATCGAAAGGGCGCCCGGGCCAAAGACCGCCAGGATCAGGAAGCCGCCGGTGATCGCCAAGTTCTTCTGGAAGAATAGCATCTGGCTCATGTCGGCGAAGTTGGTGTGCGCGATCAGGGTCGCCGCAACGGTGAAGAGCGCAAGCACGACCGCGGCGATGCGGGTCTGGAATCCGATCAGGATGGCTAGGCCGCCGACCAGTTCGACCAGGCCGACTCCGATCGCCACAAGGGTCGGAGCAGGCAGGCCGATGCTGCCGAACCACTGCGCCGTGCCGCTGATGGCGGTCAGCTTGGAAAAGCCGGCCATGATGTACATGGCAGATATGAGAAGCCGGCCGAGGACGAGCACGGCAGCGGCGCCGGTGCTCTGGCTGGCGGATGACTGGGTAGCGCTAATGGACATTCAAATGCTCCGATGTGCTGTTCGCGAAGTCAGATAGCAGCGGAGCGCTGTCCTTAGAAAGGTACCTACACGTCAACGCATCGTTCACTTCTATTGAACAGCGGAGGCATCTGCCCCAGGGGTTTACCCGGGGCGCGTCATTTCCTCCGGCCGAACCATGCGGTCGTACTCCTCGGCGGTCACCAGTCCGGTCGCCAGCGCCTCTTCGCGCAACGTGGTGCCATTCTTGTGAGCGGTTTTGGCGATCTTGGCCGCATTGTCGTAGCCGATCGTCGGCGCAAGCGCCGTCACGAGCATCAGCGAGCGCTCCAAAGCTGCTCTGATATTGTCCTCCCGCGCCTCGATGCCGACCACGCAATTGTCCGTGAAGGAGACCGCCGCGTCGCTCATCAACTGCACGGACTGCAGGAAATTGTAGGCCATCAGCGGATTGTAGACGTTCAGCTCGAAATGGCCCTGGCTGCCGGCGAAGGTGATGGCCGCCTGGTTGCCCATTACCTGGATGCAGACCTGCGTGAGCGCCTCGGACTGCGTGGGATTGACCTTGCCCGGCATGATCGACGAGCCAGGCTCGTTCTCGGGCAGCGACAGTTCTCCCAGTCCCGAGCGCGGGCCAGAGCCCAGGAACCGGATGTCATTGGCGATCTTGTAGAGCGCAGCGGCCGCGGCGTTGATGGCGCCGTGCGAGAACACCATGGAGTCGTGCGCGGCGAGCGCCTCGAACTTGTTTGGCGCACTGACGAAGTCGATGCCAGTGATGGCCGCGATGCGCTCGGCCACCTTCTCGGCGAAGCCGATCGGGGCATTGAGCCCGGTACCCACCGCCGTGCCGCCCTGGGCGAGTTCCTGTAGGCCGGGCAGCGTCAACTCGATCCGCTTGATCGAGGAGGCGACCTGGGCCGCATAGCCGGAGAATTCCTGGCCGAGCGTCAGAGGTGTGGCATCCTGGGTGTGCGTGCGGCCGATCTTGACGATGTGCGCGAACTCTTTCGCCTTGGCGTCGAGCGCCGCATGCAGGTGGCGCAGCGCGGGCAGCAGGTCGTGGACGATCCGCTCGGCGCAGGCGATGTGCATGGCCGTCGGATAGGTGTCGTTCGACGACTGGCTCATGTTCACGTGGTCGTTCGGGTGGACGGGCTTCTTCGAGCCCATCTCGCCGCCCAGGAGCTCGATCGCGCGGTTCGAGATCACCTCGTTGGCGTTCATGTTGGACTGCGTGCCCGAGCCGGTCTGCCAGACCACCAGCGGAAAGTGGTCATTGAGCTTGCCTTCGATGACCTCCTGCGATGCCTCCACTACCGCTTTGCCGATCGTCGGATCGAGGCGGCCGAGTTCCATATTGGCCTCGGCGGCGGCGCGCTTGACGATGCCCAGCGCGCGCACGATGGCCAGCGGCTGCTTCTCCCAGCCGATCTTGAAGTTGCCCAGCGAGCGTTGCGCCTGCGCGCCCCAGTAGCGGTCGGCGGGGACTTCGATCGGCCCAAAGGTGTCCGTTTCAATCCGTGCCTTGTTCGCGCCTTCGCTCACCACCGCCTCCTACGCTTCCGCTTTGCGGCATGGGCCTATCGCGTTGCACAACAGCCTTCAAGGGCAGAATGGGTGAGCGCGGAAATCCAATCGATTGAGAGGGAGGGCTCGTCCTTTGCGAACGGTGCTAGCCGACCGAATCCTGCATCGATGACGTCAAGTTTCCCTCATAAAAGCCGCCTCGCCGGTGAGGGCTCCGGCGAGGCGTTCCGTGGCATCAGTGGATGCTTCGGAGTGAATCCGTCGTCCACCTAGCACGATTATGAAATGCGCAGGGTGACCTTGGGTTCCGCCGATAATCAACTTTGCTCCAAAGAGCCTGGGGCCCATTTTGCACCCCTCCTATGAAGCAAAAAAAGGGGCGGCATCGCTGCCGCCCCTCGATAGACTTGGCTGTGACGGACTTAGAAGTCCATACCGCCCATGCCGCCCATGCCGCCGCCGGGCATCGCCGGAGCAGCCGACTCCTTCTTCGGAGCCTCGGCGATCATGGCCTCGGTGGTGACCAGCAGGCCGGCGACCGAAGCGGCATCCTGCAGGGCGGTGCGCACGACCTTGACCGGGTCGACGATGCCCATGGTGATCATGTCGCCATACTCACCGGTCTGAGCGTTGTAGCCGAAGGTGGCGGCATTGTTCTCGAGGATCTTGCCGGCAACGATCGACGCTTCGGCGCCTGCGTTGGCAGCGATCTGGCGAGCCGGAGCCTGCAGAGCGCGGCGCACGATGTTGATACCCGCATCCTGGTCGGCATTGGCCCCCTTGACCTTGAGCGAGGACGAAGCCCGCAGCAGCGCGACGCCGCCGCCCGCAACGATGCCTTCCTCGACGGCCGCACGGGTCGCGTTGAGGGCGTCGTCCACGCGGTCCTTCTTCTCCTTGACCTCGATCTCGGTGGCACCGCCGACGCGGATCACCGCAACGCCGCCCGCGAGCTTGGCCAAGCGCTCCTGCAGCTTCTCGCGATCGTAGTCGGAGGTGGTCTCTTCGATCTGCTGCTTGATCTGGGCGACGCGGCCCTGGATCTCTTCCTTCTTGCCGGCGCCATCGACGATCGTGGTGTTCTCCTTCTCGATGCGCACCCTCTTGGCGCGGCCGAGCATGTTGAGACCGACGTTCTCGAGCTTGATGCCGAGGTCTTCGGAGATGACCTGGCCGCCGGTGAGGATGGCGATGTCCTCGAGCATGGCTTTGCGGCGATCACCGAAGCCTGGAGCCTTGACAGCGGCGATCTTCAGCCCGCCACGCAGCTTGTTGACGACGAGCGTGGCCAGTGCCTCGCCCTCGACGTCCTCGGCCACGATGAGCAGCGGCTTGGAGGTCTGCACGACCGCTTCCAGCACCGGCAGCATGGCCTGCAGGTTGGCGAGCTTCTTCTCGTGGAGCAGGATATAGGCGTCCTCGAGTTCGGCAACCATCTTGTCCGGGTTGGTGATGAAGTACGGCGACAGGTAGCCGCGGTCGAACTGCATGCCCTCGACGACCTCGAGTTCGGTCTCGGCGGTCTTCGCCTCTTCGACCGTTATCACGCCCTCATTGCCGACCTTCTGCATGGCCTCGGCGATCATCTCGCCGATCTCCTTCTCGCCGTTGGCGGAGATGGTGCCGACCTGCGCGACTTCCTCAGAGGTGTTGATCTTCTTGGCAGCGGCGCCGAGATTGGCCACCACCTCGATGACCGCCTGGTCGATGCCGCGCTTCAGGTCCATTGGGTTCATGCCGGCGGCAACGGCCTTGGCGCCTTCCTGAACGATGGCCTGGGCCAGAACGGTCGCAGTCGTGGTGCCGTCGCCGGCCAGGTCGTTGGTCTTGGAAGCGACCTCACGCACCATCTGCGCGCCCATGTTCTCGAACTTGTCGGCAAGCTCGATTTCCTTGGCGACGGTGACGCCGTCCTTGGTGATGCGCGGTGCGCCGAACGACTTGTCGATGACGACGTTGCGGCCTTTCGGACCCAGCGTGACCTTCACGGCGTCGGCAAGGATGTTGACGCCATTCAGCATGCGCTCGCGGGCGTCGCGGGAGAATTTTACGTCTTTAGCAGCCATTTCAAGCTCCTGGGCTCAATGCCCTTATTTAACAAATACAGGGGAGGGGCGACCGGCCTCAGCCGATGATGCCCATGATGTCGGATTCCTTCATGATCAGCAGGTCTTCGCCGTTCAGCTTGACCTCGGTGCCCGACCACTTGCCGAACAGCACGCGATCGCCAGCCTTCACATCCAGCGGGACCAGCTTGCCGGTCTCATCGCGAGCACCCGATCCGACGGCGATGATCTCGCCTTCCTGCGGCTTCTCCTTGGCGGTGTCGGGGATGATGATGCCGCCGGCGGTCTTCTCTTCGGCCTCAATGCGGCGGACCACCACGCGGTCGTGCAGCGGCCGGAAATTCGACGTTGCCATGATTGACTATCCTTCGAAACGGATGTTGAGAGGTTCCTCCGTCCGGGCTGGCCGGACTGTCATTAGCACTCGCCCTGAGTGAGTGCTAATGTAGCGCGCAGATAGACGACGGCTGCCGCGATGTCAAGGGATTGAGCGATTTGGCAGGCGCACTCGGCGGGCTTCATTTTCGTGCGGCAGGAAGTCTGTCCGGTCGGCCCTCCCCGAAAAAGGACCCCGCCGATTGGCGGGGCTGGGGGTCATAAAGAGGACGGCTGATTAGCCGACGATGCGCAGGTTCGAGAGTTCGTTGCCGATCGCCTTGAAGTCGTCCGACAGGCTGGCGCCGGTAGAGTTCCAAAACAGCTTGGCCGGGCTGCCGCCTTCCTTGCGGTATCGGGATTCCGACGCACATTCCTTGAGCATGTTGATCTGGGTCTTCTCGGCGGACTTGGATGCGTCCAAGTCGAGTGCGACCGTCATCACCATGATCTTTTTTTCTTTGGCACTCTTGCACAGATCCTTGAAGTGCTCGTTCATGGCGTTCGTATAGTTCGCGTTCGCGTAGTTCGTCTTCGAAATCGCGCTGCTGGTCCCCTGGAAGATGCGGCCGGTCTTGGTGCTATCAAGAACCATCTTCACATAACCCAGCGGAGAGTACGTCGACATGTTGCCGGCACCGTCGCTGTAGTTGAGGGAGTCCGGCCTGTAGTAGGTGTTGGCACCGTCGGTCACGACGATCACGACCTTGTCGTTGCCCTTCTCGTTCTCCGATCGTCCTTCCGTGTAAGGAGCGCCGCTGGACACCGTTCTCCAGCCCCAAGCCATGCCTTCGGGAACGTTGGTGGCACCGTTCGGCTGCATCGCGTCGATGGCCGTGTTGATCGCCGAAAGGCCTGCGGCGATGGTCACGTCCGTTAGCGGCGTGATCGGCACGGTGGTGCAACTCTGGTTGGGTCCGACGGTGACTTTGTCGCCCGATCTCACGCTTTCGCCGGACTGAAGCTGCGCCGTGGTGAAATATTTCGGCATATAGGATTGACGCGTGAGCTGGCTCGAGTTGGAAGTGCCATCCGGGAACCAACTGTTATAGGGCTTCGTGTCGTCGCTCGACTCGTCGGGTGCAAACATGGGTACAAACAGCGTCGCCGGCGTGGTGGTCGACGGCGGCGTATCATCGACATTATAAGGATGTGGGCGCGCCTCTACGCAACCCTTCCATGAGGCGAAAGCCGCAGCAGTTCCCAAAGTCTTGCAGGAGCCATTGCCGTAGTATTCCGTGCAGGGCTGGTACTTCACGTCCTTGTACATGGTGAAGCGGGTCACCGGCTTGTCCTTCTGCGAGCCCCACCCGGTTCCCCGCATATACCAGGCGGTGCCTACGGGCTCGACGTACTTATTCGAGTTGAAGCTCTTGGACATAGTCGTCCAGTCGAAGTTTTCATGGTGGATCGGCGAGATCCCGTTCTGGTCCATCCAGGATGCGTTTTCCTTATCAGGTCCCACGTTGACGGAGGCAGCGAACGGCACGACAGAGAACTGCACGGGCTTGGCCACCTGCTTCATCTTGTTGCCTTCGCCCGCGAGCGTCTTCACTAATTCCTTAGCCGCGGCCTTCAAGAGATCCATCCGGACCTTGCCCGAACTGCCGCCCTTCTCTGACATCGACCCCGAGTTGTCGAGGACGAGTGCGACTTCCAGAGTGTTCTTCAGCCGGATCTCGGTCTCCGCGCTGAAATTGACCTGATTGACCGCGTTCTTGCCGAGCATGCTGGTCAGCACCGGCAGGAAATAGGGACTGTACTTCCCGTCAACACGCAGCTTGAGCGAGCCTCCACCCTGACTGTTGTCCGGAAGGGTAACTGTCAGGGTCACCTTGCTCGGATCGAGCCCGTTGGCATTAGCCATGAAGTAGGCATGGGCATAGGTCCGGAGTTGCGCCTCGGTGCCGCCCTCCAGATAGCGGAGGGATGTCGCGAGGGCGGCAGCATCGAGCGCATTCAGGGCTAGGCTGCGCTCCCGCGACAGTTCCGAGTAGTCAACGGCGACTGCCAGTCCACCCATCAGCGGGAGCATGGCGATGACCGTCATCATGGCATAATTGCCGCAACGATCGGCCCAGAACTTGCGTAGCATCAAAAGACCCCGGGAATCCTAGTTCCCGGAATCATCCCAAAAAGAGTTGAACATCGCCTCTTTCAGTATGGTGCAAATTTCGTCACCGCCTTCAGCCGCCGTTAACCATGCTACAGGTCGCAAGAATATCCATCTGCCGCGACGATCGCGACCGGAAAAGTCAATGCCTTCAAGCCAGGACCTGCGGCCGGCTCGGAAAAGTACCTCGCGGTTCTCCGACAAGTTCGTGACGTAACCCTGCTCAGGAAACCGCAGCTTCAGCGCACGCAGGTAGCGCCCGCCATCCCGCAGTTGGTCACCGGTGGGCTGTAGCCAGGCGCCAGGTCGTAAATTCCAGGATAGCGGGGGTACCCCATGCTGTATGTCGAAGGCGGCTGCGTATAGTACCCGCCATATGTACGAGGCTGACGATAGTACCCGCCGTATGTAGGAGCACGCCGTATGTGGTATGTCTGATGATGCCGGGTGCTGTGCGTCTGACCATGCCGAATGCTGTGCGTCGGAGACTGCTGCCAAGCATACGCCTGAGAGCCCAGGAGGCAGGCGGTGGCGCCGGCCATCAGCATGATCGTTATTCTGCGGAACTGTCGCATTTCCAATCTCCTTGAAGCCGCTTCAAGTCGTATTCGGATCGATGAGACAGGCGCGTGGGAGGCGTACAGCTTGCGAAACGATAGTACCCGACCCGGAGGCGGATTCCTGGAAGATCACAACGGCAATCGGCGGATGTTGCAGGACTGGCCATGGTTCGCACTCCTCCGCGATGGATCGAAGGGAGGGCTCATTCATACTTAGCGCCAACTGACGCGTTGTGCCCGACAAACATCATTGAACATCATCACGTTAGCGCGACTTGCTAACTCTCCGACCGGCTCGTGTAGCGCGGCGTCGCGGCAGCCTAGACAATCCGAACCGTGGGCAGGGGCACCACATTATCCGGCGGAAGCTCCGTCTGTGCCGAAGTGTCTTCGTGCCCGGGTCCGCTTGCTTCCTGCCGGGCATGTCGCGAGGTCAACTCGATTATCGCAGACTCGACCGAGCGGGCCAGTCTCGCCATCTCCACATGTGCCCGTCGTGCGCGCTGCGCCGCGCGCAGTGCCAAGGCAGCCGAAAACACAGCAAGCAGTAAAGCGGACGCACAGGTCGCGAGAACGATGTCGGTCAGGGGCACACCGGATGCGAGAATACCGCGCAAGACATATACGCACGCACCGCACAGGACGGCTGCTCCCGCAACGGCAAGAACTCCGCGCTTCATTGTACTCCCCAAGCCCCTTAGCGCCTTGCACGCCCGTCCCTTGGCCGCAACCAGCCTCTCAATCTTGCACGACGGCGCGACGCCGTTAAGTCAAAGCTCGTGACAGGGTGATAAGTTCCGGTTAATTGCCCCGTGGCAGCCGGACGCCGTCCTCCGCGCATCACCCCGAACGAAAGGAATTCCATGGCGGGCACACTCAATATGATTTCGTCGCTCGCTGAGATTTCGAAATCCTACTCCGTCATTCTTTCAGACGTCTGGGGCGTGCTGCACAATGGCGTCGACGCCTTCAGCCATGCCGAGGCGGCGCTGGAGCAGGCACGGCAAAGCGGCATTGCGGTCGTCCTCATCACCAACGCGCCGCGCCTCTGGCCGGATGTAGAGAAGCAGATCACGGGACTGGGCGTAAAGTCCGGCTATGACCGCATCGTCACCTCGGGCGATGTGACGCGACAACTGGTAAAAGAGGGCCCGCGAAAAATCTTCCATCTCGGACCGGAGCGGGATCTCGGCCTCTACGAAGGGCTAGAGGTCGAGTTGGTGGAGGAGTTCGAGGCCCAGGTCGTCGTCTGCACCGGGTTCTTCGACGACGAGACGGAGACGCCGGACGACTATGCGGACATGCTGCGGCGCTTTCGAGCGCGCAACCTGCCGTTCGTATGCGCCAATCCGGACATCGTGGTGGAGCGCGGACATCGTCTCATCTACTGCGCCGGGGCGCTCGCTCGCGATTATGCCCAACTCGGCGGCCGTACCCTTATCGCGGGCAAGCCGCACAGGCCGATCTACGACGCGGCCATGCAGGCCGCCTGCGAGTTGCTCGGCCGCGAACTGGACCGCAGCGAGATTCTCGCGATCGGCGACGGCATGATGACGGACGTCAAGGGTGCGGAGGACTACGGCCTCGACATCCTCTACGTTTCCGCGGGTATTCACGCAGGCGAATATGGCAATCCGCACGAACCCGACGAGCAACTCCTTGCCGAGTTCCTGGCCCGCCACGGCCATCATCCGGTGGCCGTCATCCCGCGTCTGAGATAGACCCGCAGGATGAGTTTGACCGGATTCCATCGTATCGAGGGGGCGGGGCGGCTGCCCGAGAGCCTGCGCGGCAGCGTGGTGGCGATCGGCAATTTCGACGGCGTCCATCGCGGCCATCGAGCGGTACTGGACTGCGCGCTGGAACTGGCGCGGTCCAAGGGTCTGCCCGCGCTTGCACTCACCTTCGAGCCGCATCCCAGATCGGTCATTCGCCCGGAGGCAGTAGTCGCGCGCATCACGCCGGCGCCGATGAAAGCCCGTATTCTGCGGCTGCTCGGCTTCGATGCGGTGGTGGAGGAGCCGTTCACCAAGAGTTTTGCAGCCCGGCCCGCCCTCGACTTCATCGACGACGTCCTTGTGAGAGACATGGGGGTTTCCCACGTGGTCACCGGCTTGGACTTCCATTTCGGTCATGACCGGCAAGGCAACCCGGCCTTCCTGAAACGCGCCGCCGAGGAGCGCGGATTCGCCGTCACCACGGTGGAGGCGTTCTGCGACGAAGGCGGCGAGGCCGTATCTTCGACCCGTATCCGGCATCTTCTTTCGCAAGGGGACGTCGCCCAGGCGGCAGGCCTGCTCGGCTATCGCTACACGATCGAGGGCGAGGTGGTGCACGGAAAGAAGCTCGGCCGCACGCTGGGCTTTCCCACGGCCAACATGGTGACGCCCGATGACGAACTCCTGCGCCACGGGATCTATGCGGTGCGGCTGCGCCGGGCCAATGGCGAACTGTTCGACGGTGTTGCGAGCTATGGCCGGCGGCCAACGGTGGACGAGTCGGGCAATCCACTGCTCGAGACCTTCGTCTTCGACTTCGAGGGCGATCTCTATTGGGAAGTGTGCCAGGTCACCTTCTTTGGTTTCCTGCGCGGCGAGGAGAAGTTCGACGGCCTGGATGCACTGACTGCGCAGATGCACCGGGACAAGGAAGAAGCACGCGCCCTGCTGGCCGGCGTCCGGCCGCTCTCCGAGCTAGATCTGAAACTGGCGTTTTAGCAGCGTCGGTGCGACCCGCGCGTGCGTTTCAACCCTTTATCTCACCGCCGCTATTCGCTATTGAGCGCGACCATGCGATATGCCGCCGTCACGATACGAATTATCGGCCCGGCCTTCCTCGCGGCCTGAGGCTCGCGCGGAAGTTCCGGGACCCCCTTTTTGCCTGAGCGCATTCGCGCTTTTCCCCAATCGTGATAGTTGAACGCCCGGGCGCCAGCGGCGCGGGCAGTGTTGATGGCAAGACGATGACCGATACCAGCGAGAAGATCGACTATTCGAAGACGCTCTACCTGCCGCAGACCGATTTTCCCATGCGGGCCGGCCTGCCGGAGAAGGAACCGCAGATCGTCGCCCGCTGGCAGGAGATGGACCTCTACCGCCTTCTGCGGGAGAATGCCGACGGCCGGCCGAAATACGTGCTCCACGACGGCCCGCCCTATGCCAACGGCAACATCCATATCGGACATGCCCTCAACAAGATCCTGAAGGACGTGATCACGCGCTCCTTCCAGATGCGCGGCTACGACTCCAACTACGTACCCGGCTGGGACTGCCACGGCCTGCCGATCGAGTGGAAGATCGAGGAGGAGAACTACCGCTCGAAAGGCAAGTCGAAGCCCGACCTCTCCGATCCAACTGCGATGGTCGCCTTCCGCCAGGAATGCCGCGCCTATGCCGAGAAGTGGATCAAGATCCAGAGCGACGAGTTCCAGCGGCTCGGCGTCGTCGGGGATTTCAAGACCCCCTACACCACCATGAACTTCCACGCCGAGGCGCGGATCGCCGGCGAACTCCTGAAGTTCGCGATGTCGGGCCAACTCTATCGGGGCTCGAAGCCCGTGATGTGGTCGGTCGTCGAGCGCACTGCGCTGGCCGAGGCCGAGGTCGAGTACCAGGACTATGAGTCCGACACGATCTGGGTGAAGTTCCCGGTCGAGAAGGGCGTGCCTGCGTTGGAAGGCGCCCATGTCGTCATCTGGACGACCACGCCCTGGACCATCCCCGGCAACCGTGCGGTGAACTATTCGTCGCGCATCAGCTACGGGCTCTACGAGGTGACGGCGGCCGAGAACAACTATGGACCGCAGCCCGGCGAAAAGCTGATCTTCGCCGATGCGCTGCCTGAGGAGGCGTCCGCCAAGGCCAAGGTCGTCTTGAACCGCCTTCGGACCGTGCCGGCTGAAGAGCTTGAAAGCCTCACGCTCTCCCATCCGCTCGAAGGCCTGGGTGGCGGATATGAATTCCCCGTGCCTATGCTGGCGGGCGAGCATGTCACGGACGATGCCGGCACCGGTTTCGTGCATACCGCTCCCGGCCACGGCCGCGAGGACTTCGACGCCTGGATGGATGCTGCCGCCGCACTCGAAAAGCGCGGCATCGACACGCGCCTGCCGTTCACGGTCGACGATGCCGGCTTCTTCACCAAAGATGCGCCGGGCTTCGGCCCGGATCGCGAGGGCGGGCCGGCGCGCGTCATCGACGATGCGGGCAAGAAGGGCGACGCCAACAAGGCCGTCATCGACGAACTTATCAAGGGCAACATGCTGTTCGCGCGGGGGCGGCTGAAGCACAGCTATCCGCACAGCTGGCGCTCGAAGAAGCCGGTCATCTTCCGCAACACGCCGCAGTGGTTTGTCTATATGGACAAGGAACTCGGCGATGCCACCACATTGCGCTCACGCGCCCTCGCGGCCATTGACGACACGCGCTTCGTGCCGGCTGCCGGCCAGACACGCCTGCGCTCGATGATCGAGGAGCGGCCGGACTGGGTGCTGTCGCGGCAGCGCGCCTGGGGCGTGCCGATCTGCGTCTTCGCCGACGAGGACGGCAACGTGGTGAAGGATGAGGCGGTCAATGCCCGCATCCTCGAGGCCTTCGAGGCGGAAGGGGCGGATGCCTGGTTTGCCGAAGGCGCGCGCGAGCGCTTCCTCGGCAGCCGCGCCAACGAACCCTGGGTCATGGTCAAGGACATCCTCGACGTGTGGTTCGATTCCGGCTCGACCCACACCTTCACGCTTGAGGACCGGCCCGATCTCAAATGGCCGGCCGACGTCTATCTCGAAGGCTCAGACCAGCATCGCGGATGGTTCCACTCCTCGCTGCTCGAAAGCTGCGGGACCCGAGGCCGCGCGCCCTACGACACCGTCGTCACCCATGGCTTCACCATGGATGAGGACGGCCGAAAGATGTCGAAGTCGCTCGGCAATGTCGTCGTGCCGCAGGACGTGATGAAGCAGTCCGGCGCCGACATCCTGCGGCTCTGGGTGATGACCACCGACTACTGGGAGGACCAGCGGCTCGGCAAGAACGTCCTGCAGACCAACATCGACGCCTACCGCAAGCTGCGCAACACGATCCGCTGGATGCTGGGCACGCTGGCTCACGACGACGGCAGCGAGGTGCCGCTGGAAAAAATGCCGGAGTTGGAGCAGCTTATGCTGCACCGGCTGGCCGAACTCGACGATCTGGTCCGCAGCGGCTACGACGCGTTCGACTTCAAGCGTGTCGCCAAGGCGCTGCTCGACTTCATGGTGGTCGACCTCTCGGCGTTCTACTTCGACATCCGTAAGGACGCGCTCTACTGCGACGCGCCGTCGAGCGTGCGGCGGCAGGCGGCGGTGCAGGTGGTGAGGCACCTGTTCGAGCACCTCGCGAAATGGCTCGCGCCGATGCTGCCCTTCACCATGGAGGAGGCTTGGCTGGAGCGCTATCCGGACCGCATCTCGATCCATCTCGAGCAGTTCCGGACCGTACCGGCCGAATGGCGCAATGACGCGCTTGCCGAAAAATGGCGGAAGATCAGGAGAATAAGGAGCGTCGTTACCGCGGCGCTGGAGATCGAGCGCGCCAACAAGGTGATCGGCTCCTCGCTGGAGGCCGTGCCGGTCCTGTACTTCGAGGACCCGTCGCTGGCGCAAGTGGTTCCGGCCGAGGACCTGGCTGAGATCGCGATCACAAGCGATCTCAAGTACTCCGACCGCGAGGCCCCGGCCGACGCGTTCCGCCTGGACGAGGTGCCCGGCGTCGCCGTCGAGGTGACGCTGGCCGGGGATCGCGGACTGCGGAAGTGCGCGCGCTCCTGGCGCTACACGGACGATGTCGGTTCCGACCCGGATTTTCCGGACGTGTCCGCGCGCGACGCCTCGGCGCTGCGCGCGCTCAGATCGCTTGGAGTGCTGTGAACAACGCCGCAATCGTTGCCGTTTTCCGCCCTCTGGGGTAGAGGGGTAACCATTCTGGGTGACAAACTATCGCCGGATTCTCCCGCCATGCCCGATCTGGGGACGAGTCGGGGCGGTTTTCGAGAGGCATTTGCATTGACAGTGCGTGGACTTGCGGAACGGCGCCGGCGAAAAATCGTGGCTCTTGCGGGTATTTTGGCGGCCGGAGCGGCGGTGTCCGGCTGCGTGGGCTCGCCCACCTATGGAACGGACAAGACCGCCAATGAGCAGTTGATGAGCGACGTCAGCAATATCCTGGCGCTCGGGCCGAAGGAGCGGCAGTCGATCGATTACAAGCCTCGGCCCGAACTGGTGAAGCCGGCGAAGGGCTCCACGGCAACGCTGCCTGAGCCGCAGCAGAGCGTGGCCTCCGCCGAAAATCCAGCTTGGCCCGAATCACCCGAGCAGAAGCGGGCCCGGCTGCGCGCCGAAGCCGACGAGAACCGCGACAAGCCCGGCTGGCGTCCGCAGATCGAGCCGGATCTCGCTCGTGCCACGGCACGGCCCAGGGAGGCGACACCCACGGGCCAGAGCGCGCGCTACGGGGACTCTGGTGTGACCCCCGTCGGCATCAACACGACCAAGCAGAGCGAGGAGTTCCGCAAGAAGCTGGCCGAGGAACGGCAGGGAAGTCCCACGAACCGCAAATACCTCAGCGAGCCGCCACTCGAATACCGGCAAGCCGCGGCGACCGCTCCGACCGGCGATGTTGGCGAGGACGAGATCAAGAAGGAACGGCGGCTGAAGGCGCAGGCCCGGAAGAACAAGGGTTTTAGCCTGCCGAAGTGGGCCGACATAAACCCCTTTTGATTAGGGCTCGCGCCGCTCCCTGAAGAAGCGCACCAGGAGATCGGCGGCAGCGCGTTCGCCGATCCCGGGATAGAGCTCCGGGACATGATGGCAGGTTGGGGCTGAGTAGAACCTGACGCCGCTGACGACCGCGCCGCCCTTCTCGTCCGTCGCTCCAAAATAGAGCCGCCGGATGCGGGTGAAGGAGATCGCCGCGGCGCACATGGTGCAGGGCTCCAGCGTCACATAGAGGTCGCAGCCACCGAGGCGCTCCGCCCCCAGCTTGGCCGATGCTTCCCGAAGGACGAGCATTTCGGCATGAGCGGTGGCATCATTCAGTTCGCGGGTGCGGTTGCCGGCCCTGGCCACCACATCGTTGCCGCTGACCAGCACCGCGCCGATCGGCACTTCGCCTCTGCCGGCCGCATTCTCGGCCTCTGCCAGCGCAAGGCCCATGAAATCGGGTCTGTTCACCGGAATACCATCGGGACATTTCCCTCGCAGGTCATAAGCGTTACTGCTACATCCCGCCGCGAAAGGCAAAGCTAATGGACGACAAACCGAGAAAACCCTCTGCAAGGGGCAAGCCGCGCGGCGGAAACAACGACCGTTTCCGCTCAGAGAGCGGGCGCGGCCGCACGGACCGTCCCAAGTTCGCCAAGGAGGGAGACTTCAACAAGGGAGCGAACGGCCCGGGAAGCCGTTGGAAGCGCAATGACTCGGATGAGAGTGCGTCGGGCGGTGCCGCCCCGCGCGAATTTCGGCCCAAGAAGCAGGGCGATTTCCGAAATCGTGAAGAGACGAGAGGGGCCGGCAGAGGCGAGGAGCCAAGGCGTTTCGGCCGTGATGGGTCAGAGGGCGGATCGGGCCGGTCCGACCCAGGTCGGCCCTGGCGTGGCGAAGGCCGGTCGGGTGAGGGTTTCGAGCCGCGCGCACCTCGTCCGGGGCGTCGCGAGCGTGAAGACGCGGCCGGTGGCTACAAGCCGCGAAGCACCGAGGGAAGGACGCATACGGGAGAGCGTCCGGAAGGTCGCCGATTCGAGAAACGCTCCGAGCGTCCGGGGACATCCGGTGATTTCCGGCCGCGCGAATTCCGGCCGCGTGAAGATCGGGGCGAAGGCGCCCAGCGGAGCGAACGCCGAGGCGGATTTCGGTCTGAAGGACGTGGTGACCAGCAAAGAGAGAGGGGTCAATTTCGGTCTGAAGGTCGTTCCGGATCTCACGATGACAAGGGGCGGTTCCGTCCCGAGGGGCGCGAGCGGCCTGCATTTGGCAGGGACGAAGCCCGCCCCCGCAAGGAGTTCCACGGCGAGCGTCGCGATCGGGGCGGACCGCCAGCCGAAGAGGCCGCCGGCGAGCGCATCGCCAAGCGGCTGGCGCGTGCAGGAATTGCCTCGCGCCGCGACGCCGAGGCGCTGATCGAAGACGGCCGGGTGAAGGTCAATGGCCGCGTCCTCGATACGCCGGCCTTCAACGTCATGCCTGACGACGCGATCGAGATCGACGGCGCGCCGCTGCCGCCGGTCGAGCGTACACGGCTCTTCCTCTTCCACAAGCCCGCCGGCGTGGTCACCACAAGCCGCGATCCCGGGGGCCGCCAAACGGTTTTCGACGTATTGCCGCAGGATCTGCCGAGACTGATCACGGTCGGGCGTTTGGACATCAACACCGAGGGCTTGCTTCTCCTTACCAACGACGGCGGGCTTGCCCGCACGCTCGAACTGCCGGCCACGGGTTGGCTCAGGCGCTACCGCGTGCGGGTCCATGGCAAGGTCACCCAGGCGGACCTGGACAAGCTCAAGGACGGCATCGCCGTCGACGGCATCTTCTACGGCTCGGTCGAGGCGACCCTGGATCGCGAGCAGGGCAGCAATGCCTGGCTGACGGTCGGTCTGCGCGAAGGCAAGAACCGCGAGGTGAAGAACATTCTCGGCGCCCTCGGCCTGGAGGTTGGCCGTCTGATCCGGGTCTCCTTCGGCCCGTTCCAACTGGGCGAACTTCCCGAGGGCCACGTCCAGGAGCTCAAGGGCCGGACGCTGCGTGACCAACTCGGCGAGCGGCTGATCGAGGAGTCTGGCGCGAACTTCGATGCAGACATCGCGAAGCCCTTCAGCAACCGTCCGAAGGCGCGCGAGGACGATCGGCCGAGCCGCGCCAGCACACCGGAGCGGAAGCCTCTAATCGAGGGCGAGGGCGGGCTAATCAAGAACCGCGGCCGCGGCAGGGACCGTATGCGGGACGACGCTCTGGGACGGCTGACCACAAAGCCGAAGCGGCCCGGCTTTGGCGATGGCCGGCCGGGCAAGCCGGAGCGTGGCCCACGCAAGTTCGGCGAGCGTGAGCAGCGCCCCATCGAGCCGCCCGGGGCGCGCAAGTCCAATGTCTGGATGGCGCCGGGTGCGCGTCCGCAAGGCAAGCACGAAGAGGCCAAGCCATTCGGCGAGCGGAAGGATCCGGCCGGGAAGCGTCCTGGCAAGCCGGGATATGGCCGCGAGGGCGGCGCCGGCGGGCGGCCGCACTCCGGCAAGCCGCGCAGGGACAAATAGGCGACATGCGGATCGTCGGGGGGGAGTTCCGGGGCCGGCCGCTGGCCACGCCGCGCGGCAGCAGCATCCGCCCCACGAGCGACCGCACCCGCGAGGCCGTGTTCAATGTCATCGCGCATCGCTTCGGCGACCGATTGGCAGGCGCCCGAGTGATCGATCTGTTCGCGGGTACGGGTGCTCTCGGCCTCGAAGCGCTCTCCCGCGGTGCATCCTTCTGCATGTTCGTGGAGGAGTCGACCGAGGGACGGGGGCTCCTCCGTGCCAATGTAGAAGCGCTCGGCCTGACCGGCCGCACCAAGATCTTTCGCCGCGACACAACGAAGCTGGGGCAAGTGGGAACGATTTCACCGTTCAACCTGCTCTTCGCCGATCCGCCTTATGGGAAGGGCCTCGGCGAGAAAGCACTTGTCTCTGCTCGCGCCGGCGGGTGGCTACAGCCGCGTGCACTTTGCGTTCTCGAGGAGAGCGCAACAGTTGCTTTGGCGCCTATTCCTGACTTCGAACTTGTCGAACAGCGCTCCTACGGGGAAACGATCGTTCACTTTTTGATGAACGTCTGACTTCTGCCTTTTTCGACATATTCATGGCGGGCAACGGCTTTTCCCCTGATTTCGCGCCCCCATATAAGTCGAAATACTCGTCCAGGAACCTTCATGAACTATCGTTTACATTCGCCGCGCCATTTTGCGGCAGCGGCTCTGATGCTCCTTCTGATTACGTTTCCGACTCAATTCGTACAGGCAGAGGCGGCCAAACAGGAACCCGTAGCCAACTTCGTTCTCGACAATGGCATGGAGGTCGTGGTGATCCCCGACCACCGGGGGCCCATTGTCACCCACATGGTCTGGTACAAGGTCGGCAGCGCCGACGAGCAGCCCGGCAAATCGGGGATCGCTCATTTTTTCGAGCACTTGATGTTCAAGGGCACGAAGAACCACCCCTCCGGTGAACTCGATGCTATGGTGTCATCGATCGGCGGCGAACTGAATGCTTTCACTACCTACGACTACACCGCCTATCATGAAACCGTTCCTCCCAAAGCCCTCCCGACCATGATGGCGCTCGAGGCGGACCGGATGCGCAACCTGATCATCGACGACGCCGTCGTCGCAACGGAGCGCGAGGTGATCATGGAGGAGCGCCGTTCGCGCATCGACGGCGATCCGCAGGCCCTGCTTTCGGAGGAGGTGCAGCCGACGCTCTATAGGAACCATCCCTATCGGCAGCCGGTTATCGGCTGGATGCATGAAATAGAGCAGCTCAACAGCGCCGACGCCAAGGCTTTCTATGACCGCTACTACCGGCCGAACAATGCCGTGCTGGTGGTTGCCGGCGACGTCACGGCAGAGAGTGTTCGCGCCATGGCTGAAGCGACCTACGGGAAGCTCGAGCGCGGTGAGGACCTGCCGCCGCGTGTCCGCCCGAGCGAGCCGCCGAACGACGCCAGTCGCGCCGTGAAGATGAGCGACGCCCGTGTCGGCATTCCCAGTTTCGGGAAATATTGGCTGACGCCGTCGCGGCGGACGGGAGATCCTGGTGAGGCGGAAGCCCTGGAACTGCTGGCCGAGATCCTCGGCGGTGGTGCGCGTAGCCGGCTTTATCAGAATCTCGTCGTGAAGGATCCGGTGGCCGCTGCTACTGGTTCCCAGTACGATGGTGATATGCTCGACGAGACGAGCTTCGTTGTGTACGGCGCGCCCAGGAGCCCGGAGGGGCTGGGTGACCTCGAGCAGCGAGTGGAGAGCGAGATCGCGCGCATCCGCCGCGACGGGGTCTCTGCCGAAGAACTCGAGCGCGCCAAGAACCGGCTGGTGCGGAGCACCGTCTTCGCTCAGGACAAGCCATCCCGCCTAGCCCACATCTATGGCACGGCGCTTGCGACGGGCGCGACGGTCGAGGACGTGCAGGAATGGCCGGAACGCATCCGGGCGGTCACCGCTGCGAAGGTCCAGTCCACGGCGCTGAAGTACCTGGACCCGCAGCGGATGGTCACCTCCTATCTTCTGCCTGCCGCGGAGACACCGAATTGAGCATACATTCCATGACCGCCGGACGGCCGGCGGCGAGCGCAGGTCGCTTTCTCTCTTCCATCGCAGCCACTCTCGGGGTTTTCGCGGTCCTAGTCGTTTCTCCGGCCAAGGCTGAGGTCGAAATCCAGCAGGTGGTGTCCCCCGGCGGCGTATCCGCCTGGCTGGTCGAGGACTATTCGGTTCCAATCATCTCCGTTCGCTTCGCATTTGCCGGTGGAGACTCGCAGGATCCGCGCGGAAAGGAGGGTCTGACGACCCTCATGACCGGCCTCTTCGACGAAGGCGCCGGCGATCTCGACAGCGATGCCTTCCAGACCCGGCTCGATGATTCGGGGGCGGAAATGAGCTTCCGGTCGGATCGCGACAACTTGTACGGCTCAATGCGCATGCTGGCCGAAAAGCGGGACGAGGCACTGGATCTGCTTCGCCTAGCGATCACCGCTCCTCGCTTCGACCAGGATCCGATCGACCGCATCCGGGGTCAGATGATCACGGGGATCCAGAGCGAGGCGAACAATCCCGAGGCGCAAGCGGGCAAGCGGTGGCTCGCCGCGCTCTATGGCGACCACCCCTATGCACGTCCCAGCGAAGGTACGGAACAATCGCTCAACTCGATTACGGCGGACGATCTACGTTCCTTGCACAAGGCGGTCTTTGCCCGCGAGAAACTCAAGATCGCCGTTGTGGGTGCAATCGATTCCGAGACGCTCAAGCTCCAACTCGATCGTCTCTTCGGAACGCTGCCCGAAAAACCCACGCTCGCACTCGTCCCAGACATCCTGCCCAAGCTCGATCAGCAAGTCCGGTTCGAATACAAGCTGCCGCAGACGAGCCTCAGCCTCGCCTATCCGGGGGTGTCGCGCCACTCGCCCGATTTCTTCGCGGCTGTTCTCATGAACCATGTCCTTGGCGGAGGCAGCTTCACCTCGCGCCTCTTCCAGGAGGTGCGCGAGAAGCGCGGGCTGACATACGGCATATCTTCGGCTCTGGTAGACCGCGAGCATACGGACTCGCTTGTGATCAGCACCTCCACCCGGGCGGGCAAGGGGACCGAGACCTTGGGCGTTATAAGAGGTGTCGTGAGAGATATGGCCGAGAACGGGCCCACGGAGGCGGAACTGGCCGCCGCGAAGCAGTATCTGATCGGCGCCTACGCCATCAACAACCTGAACTCTTCGGGGGCGATCGCGTCCACCCTGGTTCAGTTGCAGATCGACGGATTAGGGGCCGACTATATCCAGCGGCGCGCTGGGCTAATCGATGCGGTCACTCTCGATGATACGCGAGCGGTGGCGCAGAAGCTGCTTCGAACAGACCCGGCTGCCCTCATCGTTGGCCCGCCCGAAAAGCCAGCAGGCGAGGGGCACTGATGAGCCCAACCTTCGCTGTTGCGTTCGGCGGGGGAGGGGCGAGGGGCCTCGCGCACATACATGTCATCGAGGCGCTCGATGAACTCGGAATACAACCTGTCGCGATAGCCGGCTCCTCGATCGGCGCTATCATGGGAGCCGGCATGGCGGCGGGAATGTCGGGCCGCGACATACACCACTACGCGTCGTCGCTGTTGGGGCGCCGGGCAGAAGTCGCAAGCCGAATATGGCGCGCCCGGCCCGGTACCTTCCTGGAGGCCTGGCAGGGTGGACTGGGCCTCAGCCAGTTCAACATAGAACGGATTCTAAAATCCTTTCTCCCGGATGCCATTCCCGATCGGTTCGAGGAACTGCAGATTCCCCTCAAGGTGACGGGCACGGACTTCTATGGCCGCAAACTGGCTGTCTTCGAGGATGGCGATCTGCTGTCGGCCCTTGCCGCTTCTTCAGCGATCCCCGCGATTTTCCGGCCGGTCCGACGCGGTGGGGGCCTCTTCATCGACGGCGGCATCTACAATCCCGTGCCGTACGACCTTCTGACCGGACTGGCGGACTTCGTGATTGCGGTCGATGTCGTCGCCGCTCCGGCGATGCGAGCGCGCCGCAAGCTGAGCTCGATCGAACTCATGCTGGGCGCCACCCAACTGATGATGCAGTCGATCATCTCCGGAAAGCTTGAGCATAGCCGGCCCGACATTCTCCTGAGACCACCGGTATCAGGCTATAAGGTGCTCGACTTCCTCAAGGTCGAGGCCCTGCTCACGGAGACGGTGGTCATCAAGGACGAACTTAAGCGCGCTGTCGACAGGCTGATAAATGGAGGCCAGTTGCGGCTGCGGGCCTAAGCAGCCTCTGAGGCGGGGGCCCAGGCCGAACGGGCAGCACCGCGCACGCCGGCTCCGTGAGCACGGCCGGGCTGGCAACGGCGAACCATTGCCTAAGCCGGACCGGAGCAATAGATGGTGCACCAGCAAACGGGAATTTCGCTCCCCATGGACAAGACCTTAGAAACCGCTGCCCTGATCGACCGTGTCTCAGCACTGGTGGACGCCGCGAAGGCGGCGGGAGCCGATGCTGCCGACGCCGTCGTTGTGCGTGGCCGCTCCACGGGCGTATCCGTCAGGCTGGGCAAGGTGGAATCCACGAATTCCGCGGAAGGCGACGACGTTGCGCTGAGAGTCTTCGTCGGCCGGCGGGTCGCAAGCGTCTCCGCCACGGCGGCATCAGATGCGAAGACCTTGGCCGAGCGTGCCGTCGCCATGGCTCGCGTCTCGCCGGAGGACCCGTATCAGGGCCTGGCCGACGCCGCATTGCTGGCGACGGTCGTGCGCGACCTCGACCTCTACGATGCGACCGAAGTTTCCGCTGAGCGGTTGAAAGAGGACGCGCTGGCGGCCGAGGAAGCCGCGCTTGCGGTCTCCGGTGTCACCAATTCCGCCGGTAGCAGCGCCAGCGGCGGCCTCGGCGGCCTGGTGCTTGCCACATCGCACGGGTTTCTAGGCCAGTATGTCGGCACGCGGTTCTCCCGGTCCGCAAGCGTCATCGCGGGCGAGGGCGTCGGGATGGAGCGGGATTACGAGTACTCCTCCCGCCTTCATTTCGCCGACTTGGACGCGCCCGATGAGATTGGCCGCAAGGCCGGCGAACGCGCGGTGAAGCGCCTCAATCCGCGAAAGGCCAAGACCGGTCCTGTAACGGTGGTGTTCGATCCGCGCGTCGCGCGCGGCATCGCCGGCCACCTGGCGGGCGCGATCAACGGCGCATCGGTGGCGCGCAAGACCAGCTTCCTGCGCGACATGATGGGCAAGCAGGTGGCCTCGGCCCAAATCACGGTGATCGACGAGCCGGCCCGGCCGCGCGGACAGGCCTCCAGGCCGTTCGACGGCGAGGGCATCGACGGTCCGACGCTCATCATGGTCGACAAGGGCGTGCTGCAGCACTGGTTCCTGTCGACGTCCGCCGCACGCGAGCTGGGGCTGACCACCAACGGCCGCGGCGCACGCAGCGGCTCCTCGGTGTCTCCGACCTCCACCAATCTTTCCATTGAGCCGGGGGACCAGACGCCGGAGGCGCTGATCAGATCGGTGAACTCGGGCTTCTACGTGACGGAAGTCTTCGGCCAAGGCGTCAACATGGTGACGGGCGAATACAGCCGCGGCGCTTCGGGCTTCTGGATCGAGAACGGCGAGCTTGCCTACCCTGTTTCGGAGGTGACGATCGCCTCCAACCTGAAGGACATGTTCCCTCGGATGGTCCCCGCGAACGATCTCGACCGCAACTATGCCACCGCGGCGCCGACCCTGCTCATCGAAGGCATGACGCTTGCCGGAAGCTGAGCAAATCACACTGGGCGAGGGGCTGGAGGCCGATCTCGATCTCTTGCGTGACGCGGCAAGCCAAGCCGGCAAGATCGCCATGCGCTTTTTCCGGCAGGATCCGGAAGTCTGGATGAAGGCCGGCAGTTCGCCGGTGAGCGAGGCGGATTTCGCGGTCGACCGGTTTCTGCGCGAAAACCTTCTTGCTGCACGGCCCGATTATGGCTGGCTTTCCGAGGAGACCGCCGACTCGGCGGCGCGGCTCGATGCGGCGCGGACCTTCGTCGTCGATCCCATCGACGGGACACGCGGCTTCCTTCAAGGACTGGACCTCTGGTGCGTTAGTCTCGCCGTCGTCGAGAACGGCAGGCCGATTGCCGGCGTACTGGAATGTCCGGCCCGCAGGCACACCTACTGGGCGCTGCCCGGTCGCGGAGCCTTTCGCAACGCCTCCAGGCTGAAGGTCAGACGGCCGGGAAATGAGGTCGAGATCGCCGGGCCTAAGCCGATGCTGGAGGGACTGCCGAGGTCCTGGCAGGAAAGGTTGAAGCGGGTCGGACACATACCCTCGCTTGCCTACCGGATCGCCAGGATTGCCGACGGCAGCCTGGATGCGACCTTCGTCAAACCGAACTCGCACGATTGGGATCTCGCCGCAGCCGACCTGATCCTGAGCGAGGCAGGGGGCACGGTTGTCGACGGCAGGCGGGAACGGCCGACCTATGCAGGACCCAAGGTCTCGCATGGCGCGCTCGCGGCCGGAAGCGGCGAACTCCTGGAGAGCATGGCCGGCGTGATTGCGCGCCAAGCGCACCGGCAGCCGGGTGACTGACGCCCTTTAGGCGTCCGAGTGTTCCAAAAGACCGGAAATTCATCTAGAGCAATGCACGCATTTCAGAGCGACTCAGGATTTTCCCATGGCTGAGCAGGACAGCAAGAAGCAGCTTCTGCACCTTGTCTTCGGCGGCGAATTGAAGTCGCTGAAGGCGACCGAATTCCGCGATCTCGACAAGCTCGACATTGTCGGCATCTTCCCGGACTATGCCTCCGCTCTGGCGGCCTGGAAGGCTAAGGCGCAGGCCAGCGTCGACAATGCACATATGCGTTATTTCGTCGTTCACCTGCATCGGCTGCTCGATCCGGAAGGCAGCGCACCGGGTAAAGCCAAGGAATGAGCGACATTCCGGTATCGCAGCTCGGCGCGGCCGCTCCTGCGAAGAAGAAGAAGCCGCGGCGTCCGGCGGGACCACTGAAAGCTTTCTGGCGGCGTATCCGGCAGCCTTTGGCCGAGTCGCGTTTTGCGAAGGGCGCGATCGCCACCCTGCTCGCCCACGCGCTGAGGTTCATACGCCTCACCAACCCGGCTGCAGAAGGTTCGACCGATCTCAACAAGGCGCATGAGGCGCTGACCCCGGCGATCCTGGCGCTGTGGCATGGCCAGCATCTTCTGGCCCCTACGGTCTACACGCACGGTGAGGAGATCATCGCCATGGTCTCGCGCAGCGCCGATGCGGAGCTCAACGCGCTGGTGTTGGAAAAATTCGGTTTCAAGACGGTGCGCGGCTCCGGCGGGCGCGGCGAGAAGCGCGCCAGCAAGGGTGGAGCACAGGCGCTCGTCGCCATGAAAAAGGCGCTGGATGCAGGCACTAACGTTTGCATGATCGCCGACATACCGCACGGAACGCCACGCCAGGCCGGCATGGGCATCGTGACCCTGGCGCGGCTTTCGGGGCGTCCGATCGTTCCACTGGCGATTGCAACCAGCCGTCGCAAGGTGCTCGAGAGGAGTTGGGACAAGACGACGATCAATCTCCCATTCGGCCGCTCCGCCGTGATCGTGGGAGAATCCGTCCTGGTTCCTGCGGACGCCAGCGAAGCCGAGCTCGAGGCGAAGAGACAGGAGGTCACCGCCAGGCTCAACGAAGCGACAGAGCAAGCCTACCGGATCGCCGATCAACGCCGATGAGCGAGCGCTGGGCACGCACGCTGCTGAACGGCTATCGATTGGCGGGCGCTGCCGTCTATCCGCTGATCGGCCCCTATGTCGCCTGGCGGGCAAGCCGCGGCAAGGAGGATCCTGCCCGTCGCCGCGAGCGATACGGCCGCCCCAGCAAGCCACGCCCGCCAGGGCCGATCGTTTGGATCCATGCAGCAAGCGTCGGCGAGACCAACGCGGTCGTGCCCCTGGTGCGGCGCATCCTCGGCTATGGCGTGAATGTGGTGCTCACGACCGGAACGGTCACGTCGGCGCGCGTGGCTGACGAGCAGTTGGGCGAGCGGGTGATCCATCAATATGTGCCGCTCGATCTCAAGCCTGCGGTGGATCGCTTCCTGGACCATTGGGCCCCCGACCTCGCCATAATGGCGGAGTCGGAGATATGGCCCATGACCATCCTGGAACTTGGCGAACGCCGGGTGCCGCAGGTGCTCGTGAACGGCAGGCTCTCCGACCGATCGTTCCAGTCGTGGAAGAAGCGGCCCCACATCGCCGAAGCGCTGTTCGAGAACCTTGCCCACGTCGTCGCCCAATCGGATGTCGACGGAGAAAAGTTCCAGGCTCTGGGGGCGCGCCCTGTCACGGTATCAGGGAACCTGAAGGTCGACGTCGCGCCGCCGGCTGCCGACGACGCGGCGGTGGATCTGCTGCGCAGCCAGATCGGCAATCGCCCGACCTGGGCGGCCGTCTCCACGCATGACGGCGAGGAGCAGGTCGCGGCGGAGGTTCACCGCATGCTGCGCAACCGACATTCGGGCCTTCTCACGATCATCGTGCCGCGTCATCCGGAGCGAGCGGGGGAGTTGGCCAGCCAGATGTCGGGAATGGGACTGAAGGTGGTGCGCCGGACGAGTTCCGAGTCGATCGCGCCGGATACCGACATTCTGCTCGGCGATACGATCGGCGAGATGGGCCTTTACCTGCGCCTGACCGAGATCGCCTTCGTCGGCCGCTCGTTGACCGGAGAGGGCGGCCAGAACCCGCTCGAGCCAGCCATGCTGGATACGGCTGTCCTGTCGGGACGCAACGTCCAGAACTTTCGCGACGCTTATCAAAGGCTGCTGGACGGCGGCGGCGCGCGGCTGGTCCGCGACAAGGAAATGCTCGCCGGTGCCGTCAACTATCTGCTGACCAACGAGTCGGCGCGCCGCGAGATGATGGCCGCGGGCGCCACAACGGTCGAGGCCATGCGGGGCGCACTCGATAAGACGCTGAGGGCGCTGGACCCCTTCATCCATCCGCTCGTCGTGAAAGCGCGGCTGGAAACCGCCAACGGGGGCTGAGTGTTTTCGCAAGCCCCAGCCTTCTGGTCGAAGCCGGACTGGCGCGTCGCCGCGCTATCCCCGGTTGCCCTCGTTTATGGTGCGGTTGCGCGGCGACGGCTGGTCACCGCTGCGCGCAGGCAGGTCGAACTACCCGTGCTGTGCGTAGGCAATTTCACGGTGGGTGGGTCCGGCAAGACGCCGGTCGTCATTGCGCTGGCGCTTGAGGCCGGCCGTATGGGACTGAAGCCGGGCATCCTTTCGCGCGGCCACGGCGGACGCGCACGAAAACCTCTGCTGGTCGAACCGGAACGCGACGGCGCCGAGTTGGTCGGAGACGAGCCGCTGCTGCTTGCCCGCCACGCACCTGTCGCCGTCACGCCGGATCGGACCGCAGGAGCCCGCCTGCTCGAGGAACAGGGCTGCGACTTCGTCATCATGGATGATGGATTCCAGAGCGCGCACATCCACATGGATTTCGCGTTGCTCGTCGTAGACGCAGCGCACGGCGTCGGCAATGGCCGGGTCCTTCCAGCCGGTCCGCTGCGGGCGCAGATCGTCGATCAGTTGCGCTATGCGGACGCGGTGCTGCGTCTGGGCGACGGTCACGCCGCCGACGAGGTCGTGCGCGCCGCCTCGCGCGCGGGGAGGCCGGTCTATGACGCCGCTCTCGCCCCTCGAACGCCAGACCGCTTCGCCGGGAAGAGGGTGCTCGCCTTTGCGGGTATCGGCCATCCCGAGAAATTCTTCGTCACCCTGCGCGGCATCGGCGCGGACATCGTCGAGGCCCGATCATTCCCGGACCACCATGCGTTCAAGGAAGAGGAGATCCGCGACTTGCTAACGACGGCCCGGGACCAGGGCCTGGCGCTGGTCACCACCTCGAAGGACGCGGTGCGGCTGGGCGAAGGACCGGCGAGCGTGGAGATCAGGCAGGTGCTCGAGGTGGTTGAAGTCGAAGTGGACTTCGCCAGTTCCGAGACCCCTCGGCGCATTATCAGCCAAACTCTTGAGGCCTGGCGCCGGCGCAAGTCCTCGCTCTGAGCAGGATATCCCGTCTGAACTGCAAGTCGCGGATCAGCCGCGCTTGCGCAATGACGGATTTAGATCGAGTTCGCGCTTCAACGAAGCATTGGCATCGACATAGGGCTCCTGCCGCGCGACGCTCCAATACTTCAACTCGTCCAGTTGGATGCGTTCGCCCGTAACGGCGCAGCGCACGAAGGACCCAGGGCTGGTGACCTGAAAGTCTCCGTCAAGATAGCGAATCCCGGCTTCTCGTGCGCCCGGGCCCTCGAAGCGGTTCATGCAATGGTCCCTTTCTATCGGCTCCTTCCGCCACAATTCACCGGCGAGGTCAAGCGCCCCAGATGCGGCGCTTTAGTTCGCATCTGCAGTCGCGGCACGACTCTTGCAATCACTGGAGCAGCATCTGAGGGTACCACAATTGGGCGCGATGTCCGGCTGGCCGAACCTCATTCCTGCACGGCTCTCAGCGACAATTGAACGAGACGCCCTTCTTGCTCGCGGAATCGTCAGTAATGAGCTGCCGCCGTTCCATGTACGGCACGCGGATGCCTGGGCTCGTACAGTCCGAGGCGGGCGCCGCTTGGCAGAACGACCTCGGTGAGCAGTCCCCAACCCTCGTCGGAAACACCCCCGCATTGAATGTTGTGCGCCGTCAGCTCTTTGACGGTGGCCTGGATGTCCTCGCACGTCAGGTAAAGATCGTGCTCGCTTCCCTCCGCTGTGGGATGTACCGCGACTTCGGCCGGCGGAAGCGCGAAGATCAGCCAGCCGCCTCCGGCGTCTACGGCAGGGAAGTTGAGGACGTCTCGGAAGAAGCGCCGATCAGCCTCCGGGTCTGTGCTGTAGACCACGACATGCGCACCTGAGATCATGATGCACTCCTCTGGCCGGCTCGGCCGAAGCATTCAATGGTCGAGCGCTAACCTCAGCGCCGCCCGAACAGCCTCTCGATGTCGGCGAGCTTGAGCTCGATATAGGTCGGTCGGCCATGATTGCATGTGCCGGAACCGGGGGTCACCTCCATCTGCCGAAGCAGCGCGTTCATCTCGTGGGGCAGCAGGCGCCGGCCGGAGCGCACTGAGCCATGGCAGGCCATGGTGGCGGCGATGGCGTTAAGGCGCTGCTTCAGGGTCTCGACCGTGTCGTGCTCGGCGATCTCGTCGGCGAGGTCTCGCACCAACTGCTCGACGTTGGTCTCGCCCAACATTGCCGGCGTCTCGCGCACCGCAACCGCGCATGGCCCGAAACGCTCCAGGCCGAGACCGAAGCGCTTGAGCGTCTCGGCGTGCAGCGAAAGCCGCTCGGCATCTTCCTCGGCTAGATCGATGATTTCCGGCAGTAGTAGCATCTGCGCCGGCAAGGGACGGGAGGCGAGGGCCTCTTTCAGGGCCTCATAGACCAGCCGCTCATGCGCGGCGTGCTGGTCGACGATGACCAGCGAATCCTCCGTCTGGGCGACGATGTAGTTCTCGTGCACCTGCGCGCGTGCGGCGCCGAGACGGAAACTGGCTGTTGAAGGTTCGGCATCCTGTTGCGAGGCGCGCGTGTCGGCGCTGGCAAGGGGACCGGCTTCGAACACGGCCTGCGCTGCCTCGGCGAAACCGTCGAGCGGCCGCTGATGCGAGCGCAGCGGATCGAAGCCGGGACTGCCGTGGAAAGAGGGATTGTAGTGGCGATGTCCATTCGCCGGCCCGGGGTGCCCGAACGGGACCGGTCCTGGGCGGAATGCGCCCAGCATGGCGGCTGCACCGGTGGTAGCAGGTCGGACCCCCGCCGCGGCCAGCGCCTCCTTGATGGACCCCACGATCAGGCCGCGCACCAGCCCCGGGTCGCGAAAGCGAACATCCGCCTTCGCCGGATGCACGTTGACGTCGACTAGCGCCGGGTCGAGCGAGAGGAAGAGCGCGGTCACGGCGTGCCGGTCGCGGGCAAGCACGTCCGCAAAGGCGCCGCGGATCGCCCCGGCGATCAGTTTGTCGCGCACCGGACGGCCATTCACGTAAACGTATTGCTGCAGCGCATTGGCGCGCGAATAGGACGGGACGGAGACGTGACCCTCGAGCCGCACGTTCTCGCGCTCGGCGTCGATCTCAACCGAGTTCTCCGGAAATTCCGCCCCAAGCACTTGGGCGACGCGACGAAGACGTTCGTCCGTGGGCGCGAACTCGAGTGTCATGCGGTCGCTGCCGGACAGGGTAAACCGCACGGCGGGGAAGGCGATGGCGATACGGCGCACGATATCGGCGATCGCCGATGCCTCGGCGCGCTCGCCCTTCATGAACTTCAGCCTTGCTGGCGTGGCATAAAAGAGGTCGCGCACCTCGACGGTGGTCCCACGATTGGCGCCCGCCGGCCGCACAGGCGAAACGCGTCCCCCTTCGACGGAAATTTCGACCGGCTCACCGGCGGCGGTCCGGGACCGGATCGAAAGGCGGGATACCGCGCCGATCGACGGCAGCGCCTCGCCCCGGAAGCCGAGTGTGCGAATGTCGTCGATGCCGTTGGCGAGCTTGGATGTGCAGTGACGCGAGACCGCCATTTCGAGTTCGTCAGCCGGGATGCCCCCGCCGTCGTCGCTGACGCGGATCAGCGTCAGCCCGCCGCCGGAAGTCGCGATCTCGATCCTGGTCGCGCCCGCATCGACGGCATTCTCGACCAATTCCTTGACCACGCTTGCGGGACGCTCGATCACCTCGCCGGCGGCGATCTGATTGATCATAGTTTCCGGAAGAAGGCGTATTGGCATGGATCGAGAATACCCGGATTCGCCGGCATTCGAACAGGCCATGAGTCGGTCCTGCCTAAGAGAGCCGGGCAGCCTTTGTCATGCCTCGCTTCGTGCCTATACACTGGGCCGGAGCTTGTTCACATGGACAGTTCAGTGCCGAGCCGCCCGACGAGAACCCGTCTGGATGGCTTAATAGGGCGCCTAACCGCGCAACGCGACATACTGGACGAGGTCTGTCCGCACATCCCCGCCGATGGACCTGTGATTGAACTCGGGCTGGGCAATGGGCGGACCTACGACCATCTGCGAAGCCGTCTTCCCGGCAGGCGGATCATCGCCTTCGATCGCGCGCTGGCGGCCCATCGCAGCAGCGTGCCGCCGGAGGAAGACCTCGTGCTCGGCGAAATCCGCGAAACAACGTGTTCCTATGCGGGAACCTGCGCGGCGCTTGTTCATGCGGATATTGGCACCGGATATGCCGAGATTGACGACCAGACGGTGCAATGGCTTCCTGATCTCGTTGCCCGGCTGCTTTGCCCTGGTGGCATGGCGGTGAGCGGCCTGCCGCTAGATCATCCCTGGCTCGAACCTTTGCCGCTGCCCGACAGCGTGCCGGTCGGGCGATACTTCGTCTACCAGTTGCGGACGACGAGGAGGCCAGATCGAACAGGCGCCTAGTCGATCCAGCCTTTGGTGCGACTGCCTGATATGCGTCATCGAGCGCCGCGAGATCGCGGCCAAGAGACCATGTCAGCCTCTATCATCGCTACAGGCATAGTACTGGAAGTGATGATGGACGCGACCACGCCCTCTGAGCAGACTGAGAAACGGGCCCGAGCAGGCCGCAGCGCACGGCGCGAGCAACGCTCCCACGGACCGCAGGGCCTCGGCCGGCCCTATATCGTCCGCAACATCCCGACTTACGACATCCTTTCGGAAGAGGGCCTCATCCGCATCGAGGAGACGGCGGACCGCATCCTTGCCGAAATCGGGATCGAATTCCGCGACGATCCGGTTGCCCTCGACCACTGGAAGAGGGCAGGGGCCAAGATCGACGGCGTGCTGGTGAAGTTCGAGCCGGGTATGTTGCGGGAGATCCTGAAGACCGCGCCGGCGAGCTTCACGCAGCACGCGCGTAACCCGGCCAAGTCGGTCGAGATCGGTGGCAAGAGCGTCGTCTTCTCGCCGGCCTATGGTTCGCCCTTTGTCATGGATCTCGACAAGGGCCGCCGCTACGGCACGATCGAGGACTTCCGCAACTTCGTGAAACTGGCGCAGTCCTCGCCCTGGCTGCACCACTCCGGCGGCACGATCTGCGAGCCGGTCGACGTGCCGGTGAACAAGCGCCATCTCGACATGGTCTATGCCCATATCCGCTACTCGGATCGCGCTTTCATGGGCTCGGTCACGGCCGAGAGCCGGGCCGAGGATACAATTGACATGGCGCGCATCGTCTTCGGCGAGGAGTTCGTTGATGCGAACTGCGTCATCCTCGGCAATGTCAACGTCAACTCGCCGTTGGTCTGGGACGGGACCATGACTACCTCGCTGCGGGCCTATGCGCGCGCCAACCAGGCAGCCGTGGTAGTGCCGTTCATCCTCGGCGGCGCGATGGGGCCGGTCACCAATGCCGGCGCTATCGCCCAGTCGCTGGCCGAGACCATGGCTGGCTGCGCGCTGACCCAGCTCGAGCGGCCGGGTGCGCCCGTCATCTTCGGCAACTTCCTTTCTTCGATGTCGCTGCGTTCCGGCTCGCCCACCTTCGGGACGCCGGAACCGGCGGTCGGCTCGATGGTCATCGGCCAGCTCGCGCGGCGGCTCGGCCTCCCGCTCCGCTGCTCCGGCAATTTCACCACCTCGAAGCTTCCCGACGCGCAGGCCATGAACGAGGGCACCGTGTCGATGCTGGCGGCCGTCCATTGCGGAGCCAACTTCATCCTGCATTCGGCCGGCTTCCTCGATGGACTTCTGTCCATGTCGTACGAGAAGTTCATGATGGACACCGATTTCTGCGGCGCGCTTCACACCTATCTCGACGGGGTCGTCATCGACGACAACCAACTGGCGCTGGACGCTTTCCGCGAGGTCGGGCCGGGCAATCACTTCTTCGGCTGCGGCCATACCATGGCGAACTATCAGTCCGCGTTCTGGGACTCGGAGCTAGCCGACAACGAGCCGTTCGAAAAATGGGAAGCAGCCGGCTCCGTGGATGCCGCCACGCGCGCCAATCGCCGCTGGAAGAAGGTCCTCGCCGAATATCATGCGCCGCACCTGGATCCGGGCATCGACGAAGCGCTGAAGGATTTTATGGCGCGCAAGAAGGCATCCATGGAAGACGCCTGGTACTGAGGCGTTGTAGCCGACACGTAGCCGCCTTGAGCTCTCGCACCAGCGACTACGCGCTGGCGCGGAAGGGCTAGCCGCGTCCGCGATAGGGCGGCACACCTGTGTCCGGGAGCCAGGCTCCCTGGGGCGGCTCGCCGGTCTGCCAGAACACGTCGATCGGGATGCCGCCGCGCGGATACCAGTACGCGCCGATCCGCAGCCAAAGCGGCTTGGCGGCCGCAATGAAGCGGCGGGCGATCGCCATCGTGCAGTCCTCGTGGAAGGCACCGTGGTTGCGGAAGGCGAACAGGAACAGCTTCAGCGACTTCGATTCGACCAGTAGCGCGTCCGGCGCATAGTCGATGACGATGTGCGCGAAGTCGGGCTGACCCGTGACCGGGCAGAGCGACGTGAACTCCGGACAGGTGTATCGCACGATGGTGGGCGGGCCATCGCCCTGCGTGAACGGCACCGTCTCCAGCACGGCTTCCTCCGGCGAAGTGGGCGCCTCAGTCCTTCTTCCCAGTTGGGTCAACTCATCGGTAGCGGTCATCGTGAACCCCCAGAGATCTGTGCGTCGTTCATGGACCGCAACTTAGTCAGTCTGCCGGCATTTGCGAGGGTCGAGGCGGTTTTCATATGGGAGGAGCGGGAACGTACCGAGCTACGTTGAGGAACTGCACCGTGGCGAGCCCGTTCGGGGGGAGCGGGAGGTCTCGAAACGGAGGATTGTCATGGCTATTACGATCACCAGACGCGCGACCCTGGCTCTCGGGGCCGCCGCAGCAGCCGTCACGCTGGCGCGGCCCTCGCTTGTCCGAGCCGCGGCGCCTTTCGAGCAGCCGCCCTTGCCCTACGAACAGAATGCGCTCGAGCCGCAGATTTCGGCGAGAACCGTGGGCCTTCACTACGGCAAGCACCACAAGGGCTATTTCGACAAACTGAACCAACTGGTGCCCGGAACGCCTTACGCCGACATGAGCCTGGAGGAGGTGGTGGCGGCTTCCAAGCGCAACGGCGACGACAAGATCTTCAACCAGGCGGGACAGGCCTGGAACCACAACATCTATTGGGAGCAGTTCACGGGCGGACCGGCCAAGGCGACCGGCGCGTTTGCAGAGGCGATCGAGCGGGACTTCGGCGGCGAGGACAAGATGTTCGAGGCATTCCGCAAGGAGGCCGACGGTCTGTTCGGGTCCGGCTGGGTCTGGCTCGTAATGGATGGCGACAAGCTGGCGCTAAAGTCCTACCAGAACGCGGGCAATCCTCTGCCCGATGGATTGAAGCCGCTAGTCGGCATCGACCTGTGGGAGCACGCCTACTATCTCGATTACGAAAACAGGAAGGCCGAGCACATCGCGGCGGTGCTCAAGGATCGCGTGAACTGGCAGGCAGCCGGGGAGCGCATGACGTAATCACGATCATCCGCGCCGCGTCGAACGGTTGAAGCCGGTCGCGCGCCATTGCAGGCTGGCCATCGTCTTCACAGCCAGCCTGCGAGCAAGCATTGACATCCGATCCGCTCCTCCAGCCCTACCAGCTCAAGCACCTGCGGTTGAAGAACCGGGTGATGTCGACCAGCCATGAGCCGGCATACTCCGACGACGGCCTTCCGAAGGAACGCTACAGGCTCTACCATGCCGAGAAGGCGAAGGGCGGCATGGCGCTGACCATGACGGCGGGTTCCGCCCTGGTCTCGCGAGACAGCCCTGCGGCCTTCGGCAATCTCCAGGCCTATCGCGACGAGATCGTGCCATGGCTGCGTGAAATGGCAGAGGCCTGCCACGAGCACGACTGCAAGGTGATGATCCAACTCACCCATCTCGGCCGCCGTACCGGGTGGAACAAGGCCGACTGGCTGCCGGTGCTCGCGCCGACGCCCGTGCGCGAGCCGGCGCATCGCGCCTTCCCCAAGGAGATGGAGGACTGGGACATCGAGCGCATCGTCGCCGACTATGCGAGCGCGGCGCAGCGCTGTCAGGCGGCCGGCCTCGATGGCATCGAATTCGAAGCCTATGGCCACCTCATGGACGGCTTCTGGTCGCCCGCCACGAACCATCGGTCTGACGAGTTCGGCGGTTCGCTCGACAACCGGCTGCGCTTCACCCGGATGGTTCTGGACGCTATGAGAAAGGCGGTCGGACCGGACTTCGTGGTCGGCATCCGAATGGTCGCCGACGAGGATTTTTCGTCCGGTCTTTCGCGCGAGGAGGGCGTCGAGATAGCGCGGCGCCTCGCCTCCTCGGGCAAGCTGGATTTCCTCAATATCATCCGCGGCCACATCGAGACCGATGCGGCGCTGACCAAGGTCATTCCGATCACGGGAATGCGCTCGGCTCCGCACCTCGACTTCGCCGGCGAGGTGCGCGCCGCGACCAAGTTCCCCGTGTTCCACGCTGCGCGAATCCAGGACGTCGCAACGGCCCGTCACGCGATTGCCTCCGGCAAGTTGGACATGGTCGGCATGACCCGCGCCCATATCGCCGATCCGCACATCACGCGGAAGGTCATCGAGGGGCGCGAGCACGAGATCCGTCCCTGCGTGGGGGCCACTTACTGCCTGGACCGCATCTATGAGGGCGGCGAGGCGCTGTGCATCCACAACGCCGCGACAGGTCGCGAGGCGGCGATCCCGCAGATCATCAAGCGAACGACGGGGCCGTCGAAGAAGGTGGTGGTCGTCGGTGCCGGACCTGCAGGCCTGGAGGCAGCGCGCGTCGCCGCCGAAGCCGGTCATTCTGTCACGGTGCTGGAGGCGGCGGATCGCGCGGGAGGCCAGATCCTGCTCGCCACCCAGAACCCACGCCGCAAGGAACTGAACGGCATCGTCGACTGGCGGCTGGCGCAACTGGAGAGGCTCGGCGCCGAGGTCCGCTACAACACGCTTGCGGAAGCATCGGACGTGCTGGCGCTGGAGCCCGGGGTGGTGATCGTGGCGACCGGCGGCCTGCCGCAGAACCCGCCGCTCGAAGCCGGCGACGACCTCGTGGTTTCGAGCTGGGACATCCTCTCGGGTGCGGTCAAGCCGGCCGAGACCGTGCTGCTCTATGACGACAACGGCGGGCACCAGGGCATGAGCGCCGCCGAGGTCATCGCCAGTTCGGGCGCGCAACTGGAACTCCTGTCGCCCGAGCGGTTCTTCGCGCCCGAGATGGGGGGGCTGAACCACGTGCCCTACATGCGCAGCTTCCACGAGAAAGGCGTGCGCGTCACCATCAACACGCGGCTGAAATCCGTCCGCCGCGAAGGCAACCAACTGGTGGCGACACTTGCCTCTGACTTCGCGGAGAGTTTTGCCGAAGAGCGCCACGTCGACCAGGTCGTGGTCGAGCACGGCACGGCGGCCAACGACGAGCTCTATCACGCACTGAAGCCGCTTGCGCGGAACCAGGGGGCGGTCGATTACGACGCGCTGGTGCGCGGGACAGGCACGCTCTTCCCGACTCGCAACGAGGAGGGCGCCTTCGTGGTCTTCCGCATCGGCGATGCAGTCGCCTCGCGCAACATCCACGCGGCGATCTATGACGGGATACGGTTCACGATCCGCATTTGATGAGTAGTCAGGTCGATACCTGGCTGTGTCGCCGCGAAGGCGGCGGCACTCACGCAGTGTTGACGCCGGCGGTGCGGACCCAGCCGCTGAATCTCAGGTTGTGCAGGCCTCTGCGCGAGCGAGCGCAGATTCAAGCCGAGGCTGAGGCCTGCCATGAAACCGGAAGAACCTGACAGCACGCGACGACTTGTGGTCGGGGGGATCACGACGGGACTGGCCGGCGCTCTCGCCAGTTCGGCCTTCGCTCAGGAGCAAGCGCCAGCACAGCAAGCCCCGGCGCAGCAACTGCCCCCGGCCGCTCAGGGCGTCAGGCTGATAAATCCGGTGACGGAGTATCCGAGGCCTCCCTTCCCGAGACAGGAGCAGGAATGGCCGGGGCTCGCGAACAAGATGAACCCGCGTCCGGACCATGGCGAGGCCACCTACAGGGGTTCCGGACGGGTGACCGGGCGCAAGGCGCTGATTACGGGAGGCGACTCAGGCATGGGCCGCGCGGCCGCGATCGCCTTTGCGCGCGAGGGCGCGGACGTCGCCTTCGGCTTCCTCCCGGCCGAGCAGTCGGACGCAGACGAGGTCATCCAGCTCATCCAGGAGGCCGGGCGAAAAGCGGTGCCGCTGCCTGGCGACATACGCGACGAGAACTTCTGCAATCAGCTGGTGACGGATGCCGTACGTGAGCTCGGCGGACTCGACATCCTGGTCAACAATGCGGCCCGGCAGCGGTCGACCGACTCGATCATGGACATTTCCACCGATCAGCTCGACTGGACGTTCAAGACCAATCTCTATGTGCTGTTCTGGATCACCAAGGCGGCGCTCCAGCATCTCGGTCCGGGTTCGGCCATCATCAACACTACCTCGGCGACCGCCTACGAGCCCCCGAAGAACCTCGTCGATTATGCGGTCACCAAGGCCGGCATCATGAACTTCACCAAGAGCATGGTGAAGCAACTTGCGCCGCAGGGCATTCGCGTCAACGGGGTGGCGCCGGGGCCGATCTGGACGCCGCTGCAGCCGAGCGGCGGCCTACCTCCTGACACGCTGCCGCAATTCGGAGCCGATACTCCGATGGGCCGTCCCGGCCAGCCGGCGGAGCTTGCGCCGATCTACGTGCTCCTCGCCTCGGCGGAACCGAGCTATTCGACCGGCCAGATCTTCGGCGCCGTCGGCGGGCGCGGCGGGCCGTAGGCAGGGCGCTCCGCTCCGCTAGACATGGACGTCCCCGTCCTGGTCTTCTTTATCGTGGGCGAAGAAGGTCGTGTATACGAGCCAGCCATAGAAGACCGCCACTGCCGCCACGACGATCCAGCCTGGCAGGTGGCCCAGTGAGGCGTTATCCACGATCTCGCGGATGGAAAAGACCGGGTTGCCGCTCGTGCCTTCGACCTGCAGCTTCGGTGTCGCAAGCTTGAGGATCCACGACAGAAAAAGCATCAGGAAGATCCAGATGTAATTCCGGCGCAGCCTTCGCGACATTGCCACACGCAGGCTGATCAGGAAGGTGGGCTTGTCGAGGCTGGCGGCCAGAGCCTGCGTCCATTCGCTGGTCGCCGACTTGGATCCCGCGAAAACGGGCGCGAAGAAGTGGCGCTCAATCAGCCGGACCCTCGCTCGATAGACATCGAAGAAGCGGTAGCGCCGTGCCTCGATGATAAGAAGGAGGAGGACCAGCAGCATCGTGAAAAGGAGTACGCCGTGATGCGAACTAGGCGTGGATAGCGTCAGCGAGAGCACGGCCCCGGCACCCGTGATCGCCCAGTTCGTGGTACGATCGATGCGGTCGCGCCAGCCCGCCATCCGCGCGAGCTCGGCGCGATGGAAATGCGCCAGCACAGTGATGTATTCCGACGTGGTGGTGGGCGCCGGCGGGTTGTGAGGGGCCGGCGTTACCGTCGCGGCATGGGGCTCGCTGTCCACTCCTTTCCTCCCGGTGGGTACTCCACTGGAACAGTTTGGGCCAAAGATCGATCCAATCTTGACGATACCACATCCCTGGGTCGCTTTGGATGAGGAACCAGGCCATCGAGAATTCTTGAAGACTTGACGGGGGCCGGGAGAAAGGCTTCCACGGGACCCGCTCTCGCCGATACAATCAGAAAGAACACGAGCAGGACGAACTGCGATGAACATCGAAACCAAGACCCCCGCCTCCTTCGTCTGGAACGACCCGTTCCTCCTGGAGGACCAACTCACCGAGGACGAGCGGATGCTGCGCGACGCCGCTGCGGCCTTTGCCGCCGACAAGCTCGCGCCGCGCATCGAGCAGGCCTATCTCGAGGAGCACACGGACCCGGCGATCTTCGCGGAAATGGGCGAGGCGGGGCTCCTGGGGATCACTATCCCGGAGGAGTATGGTGGGCTCGGCGCCGGCTATGTTTCCTACGGTCTCGTCGCGCGCGAGGTCGAGCGCATCGATTCCGGATACCGCTCGATGATGAGCGTGCAGTCCTCGCTGGTGATGTACCCGATCCATGCCTACGGTACCGAGGAGCAGCGCAAGAAATTTCTGCCGAAGCTCGCTTCCGGCGAGTGGATCGGCTGCTTCGGTCTCACCGAAGCAGATGCCGGCTCCGATCCCGGCGGTATGAAGACCCGGGCCGAGAAGATCGATGGCGGTTACCGCCTCTCTGGCACGAAGATGTGGATCTCCAACGCGCCGTTCGCCGACGTCTTCGTCGTCTGGGCGAAGTCGGACGCCCACGACAACCAGATCAAGGGTTTCGTGCTTGAAAAGGGCATGAAGGGGCTTTCGGCACCGAAGATCGAGGGCAAGCTGTCGCTCAGGGCCTCGATCACGGGCGAGATCGTGCTCGATGGCGTCGAGGTCGGCGAGGATGCGCTGCTGCCCAACGTGGCAGGCCTGAAGGGTCCGTTCGGCTGCCTCAACCGGGCGCGCTACGGCATTTCCTGGGGCGTCATGGGCGCGGCCGAGGACTGCTGGTTCCGCGCGCGCGAATATGGCCTCGATCGCAAGCAGTTCGGCAAGCCGCTCGCCGGCATGCAGCTCTACCAGAAGAAACTGGCCGACATGCAGACCGAGATCGCGCTTGGCCTGCAGGGCTCGTTGCGGGTCGGGCGGCTGATGGAGGAGGGCAAGTTCGCCCCCGAGATGATCTCGATCGTCAAGCGCAACAATTGCGGCAAGGCGCTCGACATTGCCCGGATGGCTCGCGACATGCACGGCGGCAATGGCATCCAGATCGGCTACCACGTCATGCGCCATTCGCAGAACCTGGAGACGGTCAACACCTATGAGGGCGCGCACGACGTGCATGCGCTCATCCTCGGCCGGGCGCAGACGGGACTGCAAGCGTTCTTCTGAGGCGTGGCCGGCTGATATCCGCTAGAACTGCTCCTCATCCGCTGCCGGCACCTTCTCCCCGTATGGACGGGGAGAAGGGAGATCGGCCGCAACGCTGACGACCCCTCAACTGGGGTGGAGGCAGCCGTTTGCCTTACGCTGCCGTCTTGGTGGTCGAGCGGAACTTGCTCATCAGATAGGGTCCAGACAGCACCGGCTCGTATTTCGGCTTCTCTCCCGGCGCGAGACACGGCTCGATGCAGGCGATTTCCGCATCCCAATCCGGCTGGTGGAAGAAGGCCAGCGATTGCCGGCGCGCCATGCCGCCTTCTTCAGCCGGCGGGTTCACCACCCTGTGCACAGTCGATACCCAGCGATCGTTCGTCCAGCGGGCCATGAGATCGCCAATGTTGATCACGAAGGCGCCCGGCACTGGTGGGACAGGGGTCCACTCTCCGTCCGGCGTGATGATTTCGAGGCCTTTCGAGCCTTCTTGGGGGAGCAGGATCGTCAGGCTGCCATAATCGCTATGTGCGCCGGCGCGGAGCTGGCCGGGTCTCGGCGGCACCGTCTGCTCGGGATAGTTGAGCGCCCGCAGCGCGCTGATCGGTGTCTTGATGTAGCGGTCGAAGAAGTCTTCCGGCAGTTCGAGCGCGGCGGCGAAAAGGCGCATGATGCGGGCCGCAAGATCCTCCATGGCGGCATAGTAGGCCTTCCATGCATCCGCGAAACCTTCCGGCGCTGCGGGCCAGATCGTCGGGGCGTAGCAGAAGCTGAGCGCGTCCTTGTCCTGGATGCCCTCCGGTGTTCCGAGCGGCCCGCCGTTAAAACTCTCCTTGAGGTCGGGCGGGGTGTCGACCCCGCGCGATTTGGCAAGCGCTTCCAGTTCCGGTCCGAGATAGCCGTAAGGATAGCCGGGATAGGGAGCCCTGGCCTTCTGCTTCTCTGCAGGCGCTAGGTCGAAGAACTCGTGGGCCTTGTTCCACACTCCGTCGATCGTTTCGGCGGGGACGCCATGATTGGCGATTGCCAGGAAGCCGGTCGAGCGGCAAATCCGATCCACTTCGGCTGCCATTGCACGGCGTTCTGCCGCGCTCGCTTGTTCGAAACGGCCCAAATCGAAAACCGGAAAGGCGGACATCAACTCTTATCCCTCGCATAGTTCGGTGCCGAACCTATTCTTGAGGGATAGCGGGAACCAGTCCGGGGAACAGAAAAGTGCGGCTTATTCCCGCTCTTTTCGGCGCAGGATGATCAATGCCTTAGCCGCGCCTTTGGCCGATAGAGGCCGTCCTCGGTCCTCTCGAACAATTCCCCCAACTGGGGGTGGCGGATCGGCTCGCCGGTGCTGTCCTCGAGCAGATTCTGCTCGGAGACGTAGGCGATGTACTCGGTATCTTCGTTCTCGGCGAGGAGGTGATAGAACGGCTGGTCCTTGCGCGGCCTGACATCGGCTGGGATGGCCTGATACCACTCCTCGGTGTTGTTGAATTCGGGATCGATGTCGAAAACGACGCCCCGGAATGGAAAGTACCGGTGTCGCACAACCTGACCGATCGCGAATTTAGCCGCCTTCATAGTCGTCATGGCATTATCCCGTGTAGCAATTTGGCCGAACGAGCCGGTGAATTCAATCCGCCCGGCTTGACGCCTGGTCCGACGACGCGTTAGCGCCGCCGCACCATCCACGTGCAGCGGCCAAATGTACGACGTCATCGGACTCGTGATTCCGTTCTTCGGGCTCATCTTCATCGGCTTCGTCGTAGCGCGGCTCGCTCGCCAGCCGCTGGACGCGCTCGGATGGATGAACACCTTCATCGTCTATGTGGCCCTTCCGGCTCTGTTTTTCCAGCTTCTGGCGAAGACGCCGATCGAGCAACTGACCGCCTGGAGCTACATATTCGCCGTGGTGCTTTCCACCTATGCGGTCTTCACGATCATGTTCTTGGGGTCCCTGCTTGCACCGGCGGGCAACATCGCCGAGTCCACCATGAAGGGGCTTGCCGCGGCGTACGGCAATATCGGCTACATGGGTCCGGGCATCGCGCTGCTGGCGCTGGGCGAGGAGGCGGCCGTTCCCGTCGCTCTCGTCTTTTGCTTCGAGAACATCGTGCACTTCGCCGTCGCGCCGATGATGATGGCGCTTTCGGGAGGCAAGCGCCAATCGCCGGCGCGTCTGGCCCTCGACGTCCTCAAGAAAATCGTTCTCCACCCATTCATCATCGCGACCGCGATCGGCGTTGCGGCCGCGGCTTTCGAGGTGCGGCCCCCGATGCCGATCGAACGCCTGCTCGATTATCTTGCCCGCGCCGCCGCCCCTTGCGCACTCTTCGCCATGGGAGTGACACTGGCGCTGAGGCCGCTCAAGCGCATGCCGGTCGAGATCGCGCCGATCACGATCCTCAAGCTCGCTGTCCATCCGGCACTCTGCTACGTCGTGCTGAGCTGGGCTGGCGACTATCCCCCGAGTTGGATGTATGCCGCCGTGCTACTTGCTTCGCTGCCGACCGCCACCAACGTCTATGTGATCGGTCAGCAATATGGCGTCTGGGTTGAACGGGCGTCCGCCACGGTGCTGGTGACGACCTGCTTTTCGGTAGTGACCGTCACGTCGCTGCTTTACCTGATCACGAGCGGCATCCTACCGCCGGACCTGTTCCCTCAAGGCTGAGAAGAGGGACGAGAACCCGCTGCCCGGCTTCATGCCCTCGCGCATGACGAAGGCCCGCAGCGGACCGATCGAACCCAGGAGCCCCAGTCCCGCGCTGCGGGCGATCTGCGCAGGCAGCATGTCGGAGAGCAGGGAGCGGTTGAGCAGGCTGACCGCGCCGCTGCGGGCGAGGATGTCCGGGCGACGCTTGGCATCATAGGCGGAAAGCGCCTTCGCAGAGCCTGGATCGCTTCGGTATTGGCTCGCGATTTCAACCAGTTCCTGCACGTCCCTGACGCCGAGGTTCAGTCCCTGCGCGCCGATCGGCGGGAACATGTGCGCCGCCTCGCCAACGAGAGCGACCCGGTTGCGGGCGAAGGCGGAAGGCAGGCTTGCCGAGAGCGGATAGACCTGGACGGGCGAATCGACCGTGACTCGGCCGAGCATCGACTGCATCCGCTCCTCGATCAGCAGCGAAAGCTCTTCGGCGCCCCGGTGGGCGAGGCGCTCGGCTTCCCAGGGCTCCACCACCCATACCAGGCTCGAGCGGTTGCCGGGCAGCGGCACCTGGGTGAACGGTCCGGTCTCGGTGTGGAACTCCGTCGAGATGAACCCATGGCCACGCGCATGTGCAAATGTGAGCACGACGGCTGATTGCCGGTAAGGCTTTGTCGAAGTCGAGATGCCGGCAGCGTCACGGGCCGGCGAGTTGCGGCCGTCGGCCGCGACGGCCAACTCGGCCGAGAGCTCCGTGCCGTCGGCGAGATGCGCCTCGACCCGATCCTGCGAGATCGTCCAGCGATCCACGATCGTCTCGTGCCGCGTGATCCCGACCGCTCGGGTGACGGCATCCTCCAGGGCCTGGTTCAGCACGCGATTCGGGATGTTCAGGCCGAAAAACTCCTCCGCGATCTCAGCGGCATGGAAGGTGACGACCGGACTGCGGATGAGCCTTCTCGTACCGTCGATGATCCGCATGGTGCGCAGGGGCGCCGAGGCCGGCTCGATCGCCGAGCGAAGGCCCAGTACATCCAGAAAAGCGATCGCCGGCGCCATCAGCGCCGTCGTTCGCCCGTCCTCCCGGTTCGCCGCGGGTCCGACGAGCGCAACCTGGAAGCCATCGCGTGCCAGTGCAAGCGCTGCCAGCATGCCGGCGGGACCGGTTCCCGCCACGATGATGTTGCTCATTGCCTTCCCACGACCGACTTTGTTCAGTTGCCCAAATAGCTTGCTGGTATACGGCGTTCCGGGCATGCGGATCAACGCGACCGTCGGATTCGCGTCATGAACTTGTCTCACACGTGGTGTCTGTGATTTCGAGGCTTGTGGAAAAGCCGCTGATTGGGCACCGGATCAGTCGATCGCCTCGAAGCGATCTTGCTTGTATGGTCGGTAGCCCTGCTATTAACTTCCTGTGAATCTGGGGGACGGACATGAACTGGGCAACGGAGGGAGGACTCGTTCTATCCCGCAACCGCACTCTTCGCCGGCGCTTCTTCCTATTGCCCGGAGCGCGGGCGACGGCGGAATGCTGCAGTCCGAGCCGGGCCTGCGGCTCGGTTCGTTTATCCCAACTGGGGCCGCGCGGCCAGTGACCCGCAAGCCGCTCTCGTCCCGAATTCCGAAGCCGAAGAAGAAGGTGACGTGGCCGCAGGCGCGCGCCTTTTCGGTGCACCTGCTCACCGCGTCGGGCTCGTTCCTGGCTTTCCTGTCGCTCGTGGCGGCCAGCGAAGAACGCTGGACGGCGATGTTCTGGTGGCTTGGCCTGGCATTGTTCGTGGATGGCATCGACGGGCCGATCGCCCGGAAGCTGGAGGTCAAGGAAATCCTTCCGACATGGTCGGGCGAACTCCTCGACAACATCATCGATTACGTGACCTACGTCCTCATCCCAGCCTTCGCGCTCTATCAGCGCGGGTTGATGGGGGAGGGGCTGTCCTTCCTGTCGGCGGCCATCATCGTGGTGTCCAGCGCGATCTACTACGCCGATACCGGCATGAAGACGAAGGAGAACTTCTTCAAGGGCTTCCCCGTCGTCTGGAACATGATCGTCTTCACCCTGTTCGTTGTGGAGCCGGGCGAGTGGATTTCCTTCGCCGTCGTTGTGGTCGCGGGCATCATGACCTTCATGCCGGTCAATTTCCTCCACCCGGTTCGGGTGGTCCGCCTTCGCCCGATCAACCTCGGCATGACCCTGCTCTGGTGTGGATTCGGCATGTTGGCACTGCTCGAGGCGACGCTCGCCGCCTGGTACAACAAGATCGGCCTGCTCGCTGAGAATGTGAGCTTCTTCTCGAAAGTCGGAATAGCCGTGACCGGCGTCTATCTCTTCTGCATCGGCGGCATCATGCAGGCATTTCCCAATCTCGGGAGACGCAAACCGTAGCGCGGGCTGTCAGGTTTACTTTTCATCCGTTGCGCCTAGCATGCCGGCTAGCCTTCCAGGGCCATAAACAAGCTCCCCGGAGTTTCCCATGTCGAAAGCGATCCGCATCCACGCCAATGGCGGTCCCGACGTTCTCAAATACGAAGATGCCGATCCCGGCAGGCCAGGCCCAGGGCAGGTTCTGCTGCGACATACTGCGGTTGGGCTGAACTTCATCGACGTCTACTACCGTACCGGTCTTTATCCACCGCCGAACGGCCTTCCTCTCACCCCGGGCGGCGAGGCCGCCGGCGTGGTCGAGGAGGCGGGCGAGGATGTGGATTGGCTGAAGCCCGGCGATCGGGTCGCGTATGTCAGCCAACTCGGCGCCTATGCCGAACACCGGGTGATCGACGCGGACCGGCTCGTCCGCATTCCTGACGGCGTCTCCGACGAGCAGGCCGCCGCCTCGATGCTGAAGGGGCTTACCGCCGAGTACCTGCTGCGGCGGACCTATGCGGTGAAGCCGGGCGATACCATCCTCTTCCACGCGGCGGCCGGCGGCGTGGGACTCTTTGCCGGGCAATGGGCGAGGCACCTGGGTGCCACGGTGATCGGGACGGCAGGCTCGCCCGATAAGGTCGAACTGGCCAGGCAGCATGGCTACGATCACGTGATCAACTATCGTGACACGGATTTCGTCACAGCGGTCAAGGAGATCACCGGCGGCGGGCTCTGCGAGGTCGTGTACGATTCCGTCGGCAAGGACACCTTTCCCGGCTCGCTCGACTGCCTGAAGCGGCGTGGGATGTTCGTGAGCTTCGGACAGTCATCCGGTCAGATCCCGCCCTTCAATATGGGGATCCTGGCACAGAAGGGATCGCTTTATGCGACCCGGCCGAGCCTCTTCGCCTATATTGCCACGCGCGAGGAACTCGAGGCCGCCGCCGCGGCGCTCTTCGATGTCATGTCCAGAGGAATCGTGAAGGCGGTCGTCAACCAGCGCTATCCACTTGCCGAGGCGGCGCGCGCTCATGAGGACCTCGAGGCGCGCCGCACTACAGGCGCGACGGTCCTCATCCCATAGGCTCGGCCGCAAACTCCAGGGACCGATCTCATGCGGCGGGTTTTCGCGAATTTTCTTGAAGCACTTTCAAGAACCGCTCGCTTTACCTTCTTGCACGGCCGCGCCTAGCATGGTTTTGGGAACACACAACATATCTGGAAACCAGAGTCGGGGAGGCAGCGTGGGTGCGCAGCCTGGGCTGGGCGAGGCGAACCTTCTCGAGGTGCGCGGCCTTACCAAGATTTTTGGCACATTGACGGCCTGCGACCATGTGGACCTCACGGTCCGCAAAGGCGAGATCCATGCGCTTCTCGGCGAGAACGGGGCCGGCAAGTCGACGCTGGTGAAGATGCTGTTCGGCTCGCTGGAGCCGAATGCGGGCGAAATACTGTGGGACGGAAACCCCGTCCGCATCCCGAACCCGAGTGCCGCAAGGCGGCTGGGCATCGGCATGGTGTTCCAGCATTTCTCGCTGTTCGATGCGCTGACTGCGGCCGAAAACATCGCGCTCTCGCTGCAGAACGACACGCCGATCGCGACGATCGCCGCCAAGGCGAGCGCGCTCTCGCATGCCTATGGCCTGCCGCTCGACCCCTTTGCGCTGGTGGGCGATCTCTCCGTGGGCGAGCGCCAGCGCATCGAGATCATCCGCTGCCTCTTACAGACGCCGCAACTGATCATTCTCGACGAGCCCACCTCCGTGCTGACGCCGCAGGAGGCGGACAAGCTGTTCGAGACGCTCGACCGGCTGCGCTCGGAAGGCAAGTCGATTCTCTACATCTCGCATCGCCTGGAAGAGGTGAAGCGCATGTGCGATGCCGCCACCGTGCTGCGGCACGGAAAGGTGGTTGGCCATTGCGATCCGCGGCAGGAAACGGCCGCTTCGCTCGCGCGCATGATGGTCGGCAACGAGGTGCAGGCGGTCGTTCGCGAGCCCGTGTCCGAATCGGAGCGCGGGCCGGTGCTGCTGGAGATCAGGAACCTCTCCCGGCAGCCCGCCACTCCCTTCTCCATTCCGCTGCGTAGCATCAATCTCAGGGTAAGGGCCGGAGAGGTAATCGGGATCGCTGGTGTCGCCGGCAACGGCCAGGGCGAGTTCTTCGAAGCTGTTTCCGGCGAGGTCATGCAGACGGACGCCGCTTCGGTCCGCATCCGGGGAAAGGATGCCGGACGGCTCTCCATCTCTGGGCGTAGGCGCATGGGGGCGGCATTCGTGCCCGAAGAGCGCCTTGGCCACGGCGCGGCTCCGCGCATGCGGCTCTCCGAAAACCTGCTTTTGTCCCGCCACGCCACCGACGGGCAGGCCTTTGTCGGCTCGGGCGGCGTGGTGAAGGCAGGCGCGATCGACGCGGCGGCGCAGCGCATCATCCAAGCGATGGACGTGCGCAAGAGCGCCCGCGACCCCGAAGCGTCTGCGCTGTCCGGCGGCAACCTGCAAAAATTCATTGTCGGGCGTGAACTCGACCGCAGGCCTTCGGTGCTCGTAGTGAACCAGCCGACCTGGGGCGTGGACGCCGGTGCCGCGGCAAAGATCAGGCAGGCGCTGATCGGGCTTGCCCGCGCCGGCTCGGCGGTGCTGGTGATCAGCCAGGACCTCGACGAACTTTTCGAAATCTCGGACGCGATCGCGGTGATGCACAATGGCGAACTGTCGCAGCCGCTTCCGATCGCGGAGGCGACCTATGAGAAGATCGGGCTGCTGATGGGCGGGGCGGAACCCGGCCATGCACTCCATGCGACGGAGCCGGCTTGATGCGCATCGAACTGGTCAAGCGTCCGCAGCGTTCGAAGCTGTTCGCCGCGATTTCGCCCTTCCTGGCGTTCCTGCTTACCTTGCTCGCGGGCGCGCTGCTCTTTGCCATCTTGGGCAAGGACCCGATTCTGACCCTCTACACCTATTTCGTCGAACCGCTGACCGAAGTCTGGTCTTTGCACGAACTGGCGATCAAGGCCGCGCCGCTTATCCTCATTGCAGTCGGGCTTTCTGTCTGTTTCCTCTCGAACAACTGGAACATCGGCGCCGAGGGCCAGTTCACGATCGGCGCCATCACCGGCGCGATCATTCCTCTCTATTTTCCCGAATGGAACAGCTTCGCGGTCCTGCCGCTGATGCTCGTCATGGGAGCTCTGGGAGGAGCAGCTTATGCTGCCATACCTGCCGTGCTGAAGGCCCGCTTCAACACCAACGAGATCCTGACGTCGTTGATGCTGGTCTATGTCGCGCAACTCTTCCTCGACTGGCTGGTGCGCGGGCCTTGGCGCGATCCCGCCGCGATGAGTTTTCCGCAGGCGCCCGCATTTCCTTCGTGGGCCATCCTGCCGGAACTTTTTCCATCCTCTGGCCGAGCGAATTGGGGGATCGTCTTTGCCGTCGTCGCGGCGGTAGCGGTCTGGTTCCTGCTGAAGAAGACCTTGAAGGGATTCGAGGTCCGGGTAATCGGCCAAAGCCCGAGGGCAGGGCGGTTCGGCGGGTTCTCGACCGCCAAGACGATCATCTTCGCTTTTCTGCTGTCCGGCGCTCTGGCGGGCTTGGCTGGCATATCGGAAGTGTCGGGCGCTATCGGCCGCCTGCAACCGGTGATCTCGCCCGGCTACGGCTTTGCGGCGATCATCGTTGCCTTCCTCGGCCGGCTCAATCCGCTCGGCATCATCGCGGCCGGCCTGGTGCTGGCGCTTTCCTATCTCGGCGGGGAGGCTGCCCAGATTGCGGTGGGCGTCACGGACAAGACGGTGCGCGCCTTCCAGGGCATGCTGCTCTTCTTCGTGCTCGCCTGCGACACGCTGATCCTCTACCGCATCCGCTTCGTCCGTACCGCGGTTTCGCCTGCCAAGGAGGTTTCCTATGGGCATGGCTGAGGCGATCCTTCTCACCATCGCGACGGCCGCCACACCGCTCCTGCTGGCGGCCATCGGCGAACTGGTCGTCGAGCGATCCGGCGTCCTCAATCTCGGCGTCGAAGGCATGATGCTGATGGGGGCCGTGGCCGGCTTCGGCGCCGCCTTGACCACGGGTTCGGCGTGGGTCGGCGTCTTCGCAGGAATCATCACCGGAGCGCTATTCTCGCTGCTCTTCGCGTTTCTAGTCTTGACCCTGGTCACCAATCAGGTGGCGACCGGCCTCGCGCTGACCTTGCTGGGCATTGGCGTATCGGGGATGATCGGCGAAGCCTTCGTTGGCCAGCCAGGCGTCAAGCTGACAAACATCCATATTCCAGGCCTCTCTGACCTGCCCTATGTGGGCCGGCTCCTGTTCGGACAGGATCCGCTCTTCTACATCTCCGTGCTGCTGACCGTCGGCGTAGCGTGGTTCCTCTTCCGTACCCGAGCCGGCCTGACGCTGCGTTCGGTCGGCGACAGCCATTCGTCAGCGCATGCGCTAGGCATCCGCGTGATCGCAATCCGTTATGCGGCGATAGCATTCGGTGGCGCCTGTGCAGGCTTGGCCGGCGCGCATCTGTCGCTCGTCTATACGACCCAGTGGATCGAGAACATGACGGCCGGCCGCGGCTGGATTGCTCTTGCTCTCGTCGTCTTCGCTTCGTGGCGTCCGTTACGGGTTTTTGTTGGCGCCTATCTGTTCGGGGCGATTTCCATCCTGCAGTTGCACATTCAGGCGATGAACCTCGCGGACCTGGCCTTCCTGCCTGGACCGCTCTACTGGCTGCTTGCGCAACTCAAATCGCTCCCGTCGCAATTCCTCTCGGCATTGCCCTATCTGGCGACGGTGGCCGTGCTCGTACTAATCTCAAGAAACAGAAGGCTTACCATCATGAACACGCCGGCTTCGCTTGGACAGCCGTTCGTGCCGGATCGGTGAGGGAGAGGGAGGATCCTTTAACATGACAACTCAGGGAACAAGAGCAATGAGGAAACTATTGTTTGCGCTGGCCGCGTCCGCGGCCATGCTCGTGGCGGGCGGTGCGTCCGCACAGGAGAAGGTGAAGGCCTGCTTCATCTATGTCGGCCCGATCGGTGATTTCGGATATTCCTATCAGCATCACCAGGGCGCGCTGGAGATGCAGAAGAATATCGGCGGCGAAGACAAGGTCGAGATTGCCTATCTCGAAAGCGTCCCGGAAGGCGCCGATGCCGAGCGCGCGATCGAGCGTTTCGCCCGGTCCGGCTGCAACATCATCTTCGCAACGTCCTTCGGCTTCATGGACGCCACTAACAAGGTGGCTGGCAGGTTTCCGGACGTGAAGTTCGAGCATGCCACGGGCTTCAAGCGCGAGCATCCGAACGTCTCGACCTACAACTCGCGCTTCTATGAGGGCCGCTACGTCCAGGGCGTGATCGCCGCCAAGATGTCGAAGGCCGGCATGGCCGGCTACATCGCGTCGTTCCCGATCCCGGAGGTCGTCATGGGCATCGACGCCTTCGTGCTTGGCGCCCAGTCGGTCAATCCCGATTTCAAGGTCAAGGTCGTGTGGGCCAACACCTGGTTTGATCCGGGCAAGGAGGCTGACGCTGCGAAGGCTCTCGTCGACCAAGGCGTCGACATCATCACCCAGCATACCGACTCCACGGCGCCGATGCAGATCGCTCATGAGCGCGGCATCAAGGCCTTCGGCCAGGCCTCGGACATGATCAAGTTCGGGCCCGAGACGCAGCTTACTTCGATCGTCGACGATTGGGGCCCCTACTACACCCAGCAGGTGAAGGCCGTGATGGACGGCACCTGGAAGCAGCATGACGTCTGGGGCGGCATGAAGGAGGGGCACGTCGTGATGGCGCCCTATACCAACATGCCCGACGACGTGAAGAAGGCTGCAGAAGAAGCCGAGGCCAAGATCAAGTCCGGCGAGTTTAATCCCTTCACCGGCCCGATCACCAAGCAGGACGGCAGCGAGTGGCTGAAGCAGGGCGAAGTTGCCGAGGACAGCGTGTTGCTCGGACTTAACTTCTACGTGAAGGGCGTAGACGACAAGCTGCCGCAATAAGGCGTAAGCGGCGAAGCATTGGGAAGGCGCCCCGCTTGCGGGCGCCTTTGCCATTTTTGGCCCAGCCAGCCAGGCGATGCGGACGCCGGCTTGCGCAACGTGACGAGATCAAAGTTCTCTGCTAAACATCGTTTGGTCCGACCAGTGAGGCAACAAACTGGAGGATGGGAGCGAGGGAACGCCTCATGTCGCTGCTGGAGGTACGCGGCGTTGGTAAGAGCTTCGGAGCGATCCGGGCGCTGCACGATATCGATTTCTCAGTCGCGGCCGGTGAAGTCATCGGCCTGATGGGCGACAACGGCGCCGGCAAATCCACCATGGTCAAGCTGATCGCCGGCAATTTCCCGCCGAGCGAGGGTGAGATCGCGGTCGGTGGCAAGCTCTGCCACTTCCACAAGCCGGTGGAGGCGCGCGCCGAGGGGATCGAAGTAGTCTACCAGGACCTCGCACTGGCCGACAATCTCACGGCTGCCCAGAACGTTTTCCTCGGACGCGAGGTCAAGAAGGGCACCTGGCCATTCCGTATCCTCGACAAGAAGGCGATGATCGAGCGGGCGGCTCAACTCTTCGCAGAGCTGAAGTCGGAAACCCGTCCGCGTGATCTGGTGAAGAAGATGTCGGGCGGTCAGCGACAGGCGGTCGCTATCGCCCGCACCCGGCTTTCCAATGCAAAGCTGGTGCTGATGGACGAGCCCACGGCGGCGATCTCGGTTCGCCAGGTCGCAGAGGTCCTGGATCTGATCCGCCGGCTCAGGTCACGGGGCGTGGCTGTGATGCTGATCAGCCACCGCATGCCGGACGTGTTTGCGGTGTGCGATCGCATCATCGTGCTGAGGCGCGGCTCCAAGGTGGCTGACAAGCAGACCACCTCGACCTCGCCGGAAGAGATCACAGGCCTGATCACGGGGGCAATCCGTGCAGCATAGTCAGGCGCAACTCGCCGCAGAGAGCCACGCCGAGATCAGCGACGTCGTCGGCATCAAGGAGCAGACGGTCCTCCAGACCATGCTCAGCAGCCAGTCTTTCTGGGTGACAGTGGCGCTGGCCGTGCTGGTGATCTTCATGAGTTGGTTGCAGCCGAGCTTCGGCACGGTAGAGAACGTGACCAACGTCACCCGCAACTTCGCGCCGATCGGCATCATGGCGCTCGGCATGACCGTCGTGCTGATCACGGGCGGCATCGATCTCTCGGTCGGCTCGGTGATGGGCCTTGTGGCGATCGTGGCGGGACTGCTGCTCACCTGGCACCATCCATGGTATGTGGCCTTCGGGGCAGGGCTCTTGGCCGGCCTAGCATGCGGGGCGTTCAACGGCTTCTTCGTGGCCTATGTCGGCATGCCGTCCTTCGTCGTCACGCTTGGCATGCTTTCGATCGCTCGCTCGCTGGCCGTGGTGATCTCGGGCAATCAGATGCTCTATCAGTTCGGGCCGGACGCGCCGATCGTGAAGGCGATCGGGCAGGCGAAGTGGCCGCTGCGCGCCCCCGCTGGCTGGGCGCCGCACTGGATGCCGGAGCTCTCGTCGCATTTCTGGGTGATGGTCGTCCTTGGCCTCGCCGTTGGCTTCGTCTTTATCTTCACCGCCTGGGGCCGCCACCTGTTCGCGATCGGCGGCAATGAGCATGCCGCCCGGCTCACGGGCGTCCCCGTCGACTGGATCAAGTTCCAGGCCTATGTGTTCTCGGCCTTCTGCGCTTCCATCGCCTCGCTGCTTTTGCTCGGCTACAGCGGCTCGGCCATCAATGCGATGGGCACCGGATACGAACTGCGCGTCATTGCCGGTACCGTGATCGGCGGGGCGAGCCTGATGGGCGGCTATGGCAGCGCCTACGGTGCGATCATCGGCTCGGCGTTCCTCGAGGTCATCCGCAACGCGCTGCTCATGGCCGGCATCGACTCGAACTGGCAGGGGGCGTTGGTCGGCGCCTTCATCATACTTGCCGTGCTGCTTGGGATGCAGAGCCCGGCGACCTCCGTGGGGGTTTGGGTGCGTGCAATGTTCGCGAGCAAGCGCGGATAGGGTCCGGCAATCGTCCGCCGGTGAGAAAGTGACGATGAAAGGTGGAGGAGAAAGTGAACAAGTACCTACTTTCAGCCGCCGTAGCGGCTTCTGCGCTGATCGCAGGAAATGCCTATGCCCAGCAAACCTATACCTTCGCGCTCGTGCCGAAGAACATGAACAATCCATTCTTCGACCAGGCTCGCGACGGCTGCAAGAAGGCAGAAGCCGAGTCCAACGGCGCGTTCAAGTGCGACTATATCGGCCCCGGCGAGCACGGCGGCGGCGAGGAGCAGGTGCAGATCGTGCAGGACCTCGTGGCGCGCCGCGTTGACGGGATCGCCGTATCTCCTTCGAACGCGGCTGCCATGGCGGTTGCGCTGCAGGCGGCGAAGGAGGCCAATATTCCGGTCCTGACCTGGGACTCCGACCTGCTGCCCGAGAACAAGGACCTTCGCGTGGCTTACATCGGCACGCACAACTACGAGATCGGCGTTAATCTTGCTAAGATCGTGCAGACCATCAAGCCGAAGGGCGGAACGATCTGCATCCAGTCGGGTGGCGCGGCCGCCGCGAACCACAATGAGCGCATGAAAGGTATCCGCGATACGCTGGCGGGTAAGGAGTCGGCCGAGTCGCCCGGCGATCGTCTGACCGGCCAGAACGGCTGGACCGAAGCCGAGGGTTGCCCGCTCTACACCAACGACGACTTCCCCGTGGCGGTTCAGCAGTTCCAGGACTTCATGGCTAAGATGCCGAACCTCGACGCCTTCGTGCCGACTGGCGGTTTCCCGCAGTTCGTGCCGGACGCCAATCGCGCCGCTGTCACGCCCTACAAGGACAAGATCGCGTCCAGGTCGCTCGCCCTGGTCGTCGCCGACACGCTGCCGGTGCAGATGGACCAGATGAAGGAGGGGCTGTCGCTCGGGCAGGTCGGCCAGCGTCCGTTCGAGATGGGCTACAAGACCATGTTCGCCCTGAAGGACATCAAGGACGGAAAGGCTCCGCCGACCGATCCGACCTATACAGGACTCGACGTCTGCACGCCTGAGACGGCGGATACCTGCATAGCGAAGTAGTCTGCTGGTTCTGGGCGGCTGGGTCCCGGCAGGCGAGGGGACCACATATCCCGATACGCCTTGGCGGGAACGCTCCTGACATTTGGCTGTCAGGAGCGTTCTGCTATTTGGGCTCCCTCGAAGAAGCAGAGGAGCGCGACGATGCTGAAGTTCTATCATGCCCCTTGGTCACGCGGATCCGGCGTGCTGTGGCTCCTGGAGGAACTCGCGGTCGATTACGAATTGGTTCACATCGATATCCGCGCAGAGGAGGGCGCGCCCGAATGGTATCGCGCCGTTCAGCCGAACAAGAAGGTTCCGGCGATCGAACACGATGGCGTGGTCATCACTGAGCGCGCCGCGATCACCGTCTATCTGGCGGACACCTTTCCGCAGGAAGGGCTCGCACCAGTAATCGGTGATCCCACGCGCGGGCCATACCTTTCGACCACGGTCTATTGCGACTCGGTCTTCGATCCGTGCATCGCGGCCCGCGCGCACGGTCTCAGCTATAAGAGCAACGATTATTCCTTCGGCCTCTTTGAGGACATGGTCGCTCACCTGGAGCGCAGGCTGACGGCTCATCCCTTCGCGGCCGGCAACAGCTTCACGGCGGCGGACACGCAGCTAGGTTCGGCGATCCATTATACGATGGTGCGCTTGAAAGCGCTGCCCGAGCGCCCCGCCTTCAAGGCCTATCTGGAGCGCCTGGCCGACCGCCCCGCCTGGAAGCGGGCTCAGGAGAAGGATTATGCGCTGGCCAAGACCGTTCCGGCCTGGGCCGGAAAGGTCTGATCAGACGGCCTGGCCGTAAAGGTCGTAGGCGTCGGCGCGGTCGATCTTCACGGTGACGATCTCGCCGGCGCGCAGCGGCCGCCGCGAGGTGATGTGCACCGCCCCGTCAATCTCTGGCGCATCATACTTGGTGCGGCCCTTGCCGGCCGTTCCGTTCGCCTCGTCGATGATCACGGGCAGCCGCTTGCCCACTTTCTTCTGCTGCTGCGCCGCGGACACCTTCTGCTGGCGCTGCATGAAGCGGTGCCAGCGGCTCTCCTTCACTTCCTGCGGCAATTCGGGCAGGCCGAGGTCGTTCGAGCGGGCGCCTTTGACCGGCTCGTATTTGAAGCAGCCGGCGCGCTCGATCTTCGCCTCGCTGAGCCAGTCCAGCAGAAGCTCGAAATCCTTTTCCGTCTCCCCTGGGAAACCGACGATGAAGGTCGAGCGGATCGCCAGGTCCGGGCAGGCCTCGCGCCAGGAGCGGATGCGCTCCAAGGTCTTCTCGCCGTGGGCGGGCCGCCGCATGTTCTTCAACACCGCTGGCGAGGCGTGCTGGAAGGGGATGTCCAGGTAGGGGAGGATCTTGCCCTCCGCCATCAGCGGAATCACTTCCGTGACGTGCGGGTAGGGATAGACATAGTGGAGCCTGACCCAGATGCCCAGGTCTCCGAGTTCCTTGGCGAGATCGTAGAACTTGGCGCGGACGGTGCGGTCGCCATACTGGCTTTCAGCATATTTGAGGTCGATGCCGTAGGCGCTCGTGTCCTGCGAGATCACCATGATCTCCTTGACGCCGGCCTTGGCCAGCCGCTCCGCTTCGCGCAGCACGTCGGCGGCGGGACGCGAGACGAGATCGCCGCGCAGCGACGGGATGATGCAGAAGGTGCACCGGTTGTTGCAACCTTCTGAAATCTTCAGATAGGCGTAGTGGCGCGGCGTGAGCTTGACGCCCTGCGGCGGCAGCAGGTCGATCAGCGGATCATGCTTCGGCGGCACCGCCTCGTGCACGGCGGCCATCACACTCTCGTAGGCCTGCGGTCCAGTGATCGCCAGTACATTGGGATGCCGCTGCCGAATCACCTCCGGCTCGGCGCCGAGGCAGCCCGTGACGATCACGCGTCCGTTCTCGGAAAGCGCGTTCCCGATCGCGTCGAGAGACTCGTCACGTGCCGAATCGAGAAAGCCGCAAGTGTTGACGACGACGAGGTCCGCACCGTCATGCTTGCGCGCGATCTCGTAGCCTTCGGCACGCAGGCGGGTGACGATGCGCTCTGAATCGACCAGCGCCTTGGGGCAGCCAAGGCTGACGAAGCTCACACGGGGTGCGCTCATGGATGGCACTCGCGAAAATCATGCAAGCCGCGCCACGTATCACAGTTGCCCGGTTTTGCAACCGGGCGCCTCGCGGTGGGCAAGCGGCAATCCGCCGCTCCGGGCCCGAAGTCGGTCCGCCTCACGCGCCGACCGCCCTCAATGCGCGCTGGCTTCGCCGCCGAACCAGAACTCGAGAAACGCGAACTGTTCCGGCCACTGACCGTAGGCGCCCTTCAGCAGCATCTCGATGGCCACGTAGAGGATGACGACCAGGCCGAGATAGGCGATCCAGCGATGCTTATGCAGCAGCCGAGCTATGAAGCTCGCGGCAAAACCCATCAGCGCAATTGACAGCGCCAGGCCGATGATGAGCACCGTCGGATGGTCCATCGCCGCGCCTGCGACTGCCAGCACATTGTCGAGCGACATCGAGACGTCGGCGATCACGATCTGCCAGGCGGCCTGGGCGAACGTCTTTCGCTTGGCCTTGCCGGCCACCGTACCACTAGCGTCAAAATCGCTGTCGGCCAGCGCCTCGGTCGCCTCATGCTCGTCCTCAAGCGAGGTACGCAACTCGCGCCACATCTTCCAGCAGACGTAAAGCAGGAGCAAACCGCCCGCGATGAGAAGGATCGGTCCGATCTGCAGGAGTTGCTGGGTGATCAGGGCGAAACCGATACGCAGGACGGTAGCCGCGATGATGCCGACGAGGATCGCCTTACGACGCTGCTCGGCGGGGAGGCCGGCAGCCGCCAGGCCGATCACGATGGCATTGTCCCCCGCAAGCACCAGGTCGATTGCGATCACCTGCAACAGTGCGGTGAAGCCAGCCGCCGTGAAGATTTCCATCAGGAGCCTTTCCGAGAATATGTTGGCGGGCCCGCCTATCGGCCTGACATTGTGCCGTCAAGTGCGAGGGGCCGCGATGGTTCCCTCGGATGCTCGCGGAATGGGCAGATCTGAGATCGAGCCCGAGGCTACCACCGGCTTACTCGGCGTGCTTCTTCGTACGTCCACGTCGGCCGGTTCGGGGTCGTCCCGGCGAGCCTTCCCCTGTCGTGGGCTTGCGGCCGAGGCCTATGCTCTTGGCGAGCGCCGAACGCGCGGAGGCATAGCTCGGGGCGACCATCGGATAGTCGGGCGGGAGGTTCCACTTCGCCCGGTACTGTTCGGGCGACATGCCATATTGGGCGCTCAGATGGCGTTTCAGCGACCGAAAACGCCGGCCGTCCTCAAGGGAGATGATGTAGTCGGACGTGACGGATTTCTTGATCGGGACTGCCGGGACCAAGGGCTGGGACTCGGAGGACGTATCGCTCTCCAGTCGAAGGAGTGTTTCATGGATCGTTTGAACAAGTTCGCCGATATGAGCCATCGGCACGCTGTTGTTCGAAACGTAGGCTGAAACAATCGAGGCGATCAGTTCCAGACGAGATGACTGTTCGTCATTCACGTACCTTCTCCGCATGTGTGCCGGTCACCCCGAGCGCAAAAACGATCCGACTCAAATATTAATGAAAAGCTTTTTATCACCCTCTCGATCGAGATCAACGATCTTCCGTTCTTGAACGGGGGCCTTGATGAATTGTTCCCTGCAAAAGTGGGTAAGTCTAACGTTGGAGCCTTCCTCGCATAATCGGGGCCGCGAAACCGTCTGCCGCGGCCGGATCGGGCATGAGGCAGTATAATGGGACCTCGGGCTAAGAATTGGCTCCGAGCGCCTGACGGCCAGCCGGTGTGAATTCACGGCTGGCGAGGCCCGATCGAATCCTGTCGGGGCAGAGAGGCCGGCACCAGGAAGTCGACGGCATGCCACGGATCGGGAACGTCACGCCTTTTCGTAGGAGGTCAGTTGCAGGCGACCCTCACGCGCCCGTTATCTCCCTGCGTGGTGCGGCAGGTGACGGGCGTTTCTGACGCGACTTGCAGCGGCAGCAGGCGCCGCCCGCTGTCCGCCGGCCTCGGAACAGTGCGGGTGGGTCGAGACGGTGCAGCCTCCGCCTGGGGCGGCGGCGGAGCGCTCGGGAATTCCACGAAGCGGCTGGCTGGGAGCGTATCCGATTTGCGATACTCGACGCGGGGGACGCCGCGTTCCACCGCCAGCATCGGCGTGTATTCGGGGACGATCGTCCCATCGTAGGTCCGCACGCAACCGGCAGCCGTCAGGCAGGGAAGCGCCAGGACGATCACGCAGGCCAGTTTTGGTTTGCGGCGCATCGGGTCAGACTATCTTTCAATCCCTGCGGAAGCGATGAACGAGCTTAGTTCGAAAGTCGTGGAGGAACAATCACCTGCGCCGACTGGGTTCCGAGAGTGCCGTCAGCCAAGCGGGAGCCCCGCTGTGACCGATGCTTTCGTGATGCCGAACATTGACGCGAGGAGCGCAGAAACGATAAAGGCAGCGCCAGCCACCATGTGGCAGTTGCTGGAATGCCTGCTCTGCACAGAGCGGTATCCGGAGGGATGGCCGAGCGGTTTAAGGCACCGGTCTTGAAAACCGGCGTGGGCGCGAGTCCACCGTGGGTTCGAATCCCACTCCCTCCGCCACAATAATTTGTCAAGAGACCGGAGTTGCTCTCTTTTCAACTGGCGCGTTATGTCGTTCCTACGGCCGTCTCCACTTGCACTGGCGGCGGAGGTCTCATTGATCCTCGCGCACATCCTTCAGCGTGGCATGCCGGAGCGTCTCCTCGCCCTTAAGGAACCGGACCCGCCCGATCAGGCCGGGCCTGATCCACTCGGCCTTTTCCTTGTCCAGGCCCTTGGGCGGTTTCGCCCCAGCCTTCGCCTGCACCCGCTGCCATAGACGCTCGCGGATGCCTTTCGGCAGTGTGACGAAGGCGCTGCCAACATAGTTACCGGTTTCGTCGGCCATCAGCGCCATGGCCGATTCTCGGCCCTCCCGCTGCACGCCGATGATGCCGAACTCGGCCTCTACGAAGCACGTGGTCTTCATCCAGTCGATCGTGCGGCCGCTTCTATATCGGCTGCCCAGCCGTTTCGAGACCATCCCATCCAGCCCCATCCGCTCGATAGCGTCGAAGATCTCGGTGGAGGTCCCTTCAAAGGACTGGCTGAAGCGGATCGGTTCGTGCTCGGGCTTCAGCATGGCGTGCAGCAGCAGGCGCCGGCGCTGCAGCGGCTGATCGCGAAAATCGTAGCCGTCGAGGTGAAGCAGGTCGAAGGCTATGTAGATGAGCCGCTTCGGCGCAGTCCGGATCGCGGGCTTCAGGGCCTTGGTGTTCGGCTTGCCCTCCGCCTCGGCGACGATCACCTCGCCATCGATCACCGCACCCGAGCCGACCTGGATCCGCTCCGCCGCTTCGGCCAGCGGCAGGTACTTGAGCGTCCAGTCATGGCCATTTCGGGTGAAGAGCCGCGCTCGCCGATCGGCGATCACGATCTGAGTGCGGTATCCGTCGAACTTCAGTTCGTGAATCCAGTCGTCCCCCTCGGGTGGTTCGTCCACCAGGGTCGGGAGCATCGGCGGGATGAATTCGGGACGCGTACTCACGATGAGTCGACTCTAGGCGCATCTGCGCGGCCGGACAGGGGAACGAAAGCAGATTTGGAATTAGTAAGCCGGAATCGCGGATCAGGAGCATCCTGCTCCTATCGAGGGCAGGGCCTATAGTGGCATCTCGCTGGGTCGCCGCGCACCGTAAGGATCGCACCGCCGCCGCCATCCTGCGCGTCAACCTCGTCAACCGCGCCAATCTGCGCGGGCTGAACGCGCTCCACCTCTCTCTTTCCCATCGGGCCGTCGGTCCTCTACACTTTCTGCTTGATCATGTTTGTTCGAACACGGTCCGCGCTGGGAGAGCACCCGAAGTGGCTTCGATAGGCTCTTGAGAAATGCGAGGCTGATGTGAAACCGCAGGCAACCGCGGCATCGAATATGGGCATCGAGGAATGGCGCAACAGCGCCCGGGCGCGATCCAGCCGTACCCGAACGTAGTATTGTGCGGGCGCAACTCCGAGCCACGTTTCGAACAAGCGCTCCAACTGCCGCTGCGATACACCCACACGACGCGCCAGCACAGGTAGGCGGAGCGGAGACTCGGTATGGGACTCCATCAGGCCGACCGCGTCGATCAAGGTCACATTCGCCACGCCCAGGCGCATCCGCAAGGACATGCGCTGGCTCTCGTCGTGGCTGCGTATGCTTCCATAGACGAAGTTCTCGCGGACCCTGTTTGCGAAATCGCTGCCTCGCATGCCCCCGACGATCTCCAGCATGACATCCATTGCGGCGACGCCGCCGCCGCAGGTGAAGACCCGTCGGTCGATCACGAAGATATCGTTGCAGATGTCGAGTCGCGGATACTTCTCCCGAAAGGCATCGATGTAGTCCCAGTGGGTTGTGCAACGCCGGCCATCCAGGACTCCCGCGTCTGCGAGGATGAAGCTCCCGGTGCCGACGCTGCCGACAATCGCCTCGGTGCGCACGAGGTGGCGCAGGAATTCCCGCAACCTGCGGTCGGTATACGTCTCGTCTTCCTGGCCGCCGCAAATCGCGACCATGTCCGAACCCTCATCTCGCACGGGGATTGGTTGTGTCTGCAATTCGATGCCGTTGCTTGCCGGAACGGGTCCGCCGGCCGGGCTGAGTAGGCGCCACCGGAACAACTGGCTGCCCGCTATGCGATTGGCCCCTCGCATCGGCTCGATCAATGACGAAAACGACATCATCGAGAAGCCCGGAGTGAGGAAAACGGTCGCGGTAAAGGTGCCTTGATCGTGCATGTAATGCTCTTTCTTGAGCGCTGCCGAAACACGCACAGTACCCGTCGAAAAATGTCAAGCATCGGCAGCGGCCGTGGGCATAGTTGCCGCCACTGCATGGGCTCGGGGAGGAGTTGAAAAGTGGGCAAGCGGTTGCATGATTTCGTCTGTTCGACGCGGTTCGCGGACTTGCCGGACGAGGTCGTTCGAATGGCTCGTCGTTGTCTGCTCGACCTGATCGGAACCGCCGCCGCCGGCACACAAACGGACATGTCGCGCATCATCATAGGCCATGCGGCCAGATTCTTCGGGGCAGGGCAGGGCGAGCGGCCTTCTCGCATCCTCTTCGACGGACGTTCGGCGAGCCCGGTCGGCGCTGCCTTGGCCGGCGGCGTTACCATCGACAGCTTCGATTGCCATGACGGGCACGTGCTGACGAAAGGCCATGCAGGCTGCGCGATCCTTCCCGGGCTGGCGGCCGTGGCGGACACGCTTCAGGAGCCGATGCGGGGCGATGAGTTTCTCGCGAGCCTCGTGATCGGCTATGAGATCGCCCTGCGCGCCGGTATTGCCCAGCATCGGATCTGCTGCGACTATCACACCTCCGGCGCCTGGAACGCCCTCGGGGTCGCTGCAGCGGCCGCGCGCGTCTGGGGGTTCGACGCAACGCGTCTTCGCGAAGCTATCGGCATTGCGGAGTATCACGGTCCCCGCAGCCAGATGATGCGCTGCATCGACTTCCCGACGATGGTGAGGGATGGCTCCGGCTGGGGCGCCATGGCGGGCCTCAGTGCCGCCCATCTGGCCGCTGACGGCTTCACAGGGGCTCCGGCGCTGGTGGTGGAAGACGAGAAGGTCGCGGATCTCTGGAGTGATCTGGGCGAGCGCTGGCGCATCCTCGAGCAGTACTTCAAGCCCTACCCGGTCTGCCGGTGGGCGCAGCCCGCCATCGAAGCCGCGTTGTCGGTGCGCCGGGCACATGATCTGACTGCCGATGCCATCGAGCAGATTGAGATAGAGACCTTCCACAATGCCGTCCGGCTGGACGACATGATGCCGGCGACGACCGAGATCGCGCAGTACAACCTTCCGTTCCCGGTCGCCGTGGCCGTTGCCTATGGAGAGTTCCCCCCATCGGCTATCGTCGGGCCGTCCCTGCAGGACCCCACCGTTCGTTCGCTCAGCAGCCGGATCCGGCTGATCGAGGCTCCCGACCTCGAGGCACGCTTCCCGGCCGAGCGCTTCGCGCGGGCCCGCTTCAGGCTCAAGGACGGCCGTGTGCTGGAAAGCGAAACGCTTCCGGCCCGTGGCGATGCCGAGCGCCCTCTGAGCGACGCCGAAATCCTCGCCAAGTTCCATGCCAATGCCGACGACTTCTGCGGGACCGAGCGTGCCGGTCAGATCGTCGACGCGGTAGCCGCGCTGTCGGGCAGGGTTCCGGTCAATCCACTCCTGGATCTGATCACTGCACCGCCGGTTGCACGCGCCTTCAGCAGATCGGCTGCGTGAGCCGTCTAGTCGCGGAGCGCCAACCGATAACGGCAGCGAGCGCAATCAACTCGAGGCCGGCTGTTGCTTGGCGCGGGCGACGATCTGCGTGGGATTGACGAAGCGGAGCGCGATCAGCAGCCAGACCAACGTTGTGATCATGTAGATGACCGCCATGGCGTCAATGGACTGCACCGCGCGCACGCCCGAGGCAAAGACCGAATAGTAGAGCGCCACCACGAGCGTCTGGCTGGTCGGGCCGGCAGTCAGGAACGTCAACTCGAACATGCCCACCGTGCGCACCAGGACCAGAAGCAGGGCCGCCAGAATGCCCGGCAGCAACATCGGCAACAGCACATGGAGGAGGAGCCGGAACGTATTGGCTCCGAAGACGCGTGCCGCCGCCTCGATCTTCGGATCGATCTGCTCGATGAAGGGGATCATCACCAGAACGACGAAGGGGACCGTCGGCACGAGGTTGGCGAGCACCACGCCCCAGAAGGTACCGGCGAGCCCCGCCTGATAGAGCACGGTCGCCAGCGGAATGCCGAAGGTTATCGGCGGCACCAGAAGGGGCAAGAGGAATAGAAGCATCACCAGCTTCTTGCCCGGGAAATCACGCCGTGCCAGCGCATAGGCGGCCGTCACCCCAAGCAGACCCGCCAGCGCCACCACGGTGAAGGCGATCTGAAACGTCACGATTAGGACGTTATATAGCTGGAACTCCGCCCAGGCGGTGAAATACCAGCGCGTGGTGAAGCCGGCGGGCAGCCAGGTTCCGAGCCAGCGCGTGGCGAAGGATGACAGGATGACGGTCGCGATCATCGCGATCAGGTTGACGACGAAGAAGGCGACGACCACCCAGATCGCGGTGATCCAGAGTTTTGCGCCGACCGTGGTATCGCGGATCATCTCAGCCCTTTCCGCCGGCGGTGGTGCCTCGATAGAACAGGTTGCGCAGCATCAGCACGGCCACGACGATGACCAGTTGCACCGCCGCCATGATCATGGCGATCGCCGATGCCATCGAATAATCATATTGCTCGAAAGCCGCCTGATAGGCAGCGATCGAGATCACCCGCGTCGGACCGGCCGGGGCGCCGAGCAGGATCGCTGAAGGAAATACCGCGAAGGCCTGGACGAAGGAGAGGCAGAAGGCGATCGTCAGGCCCGGTACCAGCAGCGGCACGAAAACGTGGCGGAAACGCTGCCATGCGCTGGCGCCATGCGTCGCCGCGGCCTGTTCGAGCGCCGGATCGATGCCCGTCACATAGGACAGCGTCAGCAGGAAGGTGAACGGGAAGCCGGTTATGATCAGCGAGGCAAACACGCCCCAATAGTTGTTGGTGAGCTTCACGGGGCTGTCGATGATCCCGATGAGCATCAGGGTACGGCTGAACCAGCCCTGCGGGCCAAGAAAGTTGAGAAGTCCTTCGGCCACCAGGACCGTGCCAAGCGTGACCGGTAGAACGAGGACGGTGGTCAGCAGCCTTTGACGGGTCATCAGGCGGACGCGGAAGGCGACCGGCAGCGCGAAGGCCAGGCTGATGACGGTCACCGGCATGGCCAGCCACAGCGTGGTGGCGATGGTGTTGTAGAGGAACGGATCGGAAAAGAAGCGAATGTAGTTGGCGAGCACCCCGCCTTCCTTCGGCGTGAAGGACAGCAGCAGGCCATAGACAAACGGGTAGACGAAGATCGCCAGCACGAACAGCACGGCCGGCAGCACCATAAGCGTGACACCGTCAATACCCTTGACGGCAAGCCGCTGTCGCAAGGTCGGAGGTGGGGTGTGTACGGCCCTCTGCATGTGAACGCTTACACGGCGTAGACTAGCGCGTGTGCCGGGTCGACCGACAGCGAAACCGTGCTGTCGATCGCTGCGGCCTGAGGCGCATGGAAGATCAATTCGAGCCCGTCCGCGGTGCGGGCGCTGCCGACGAATTCGCGGCCACGGTATTCGATGGTCTCAACTGTAGCCTCGAGAGCGCTTTTCCCCTGGTTCGCGGCCGTGACGTCGTCCGGGCGCGCAGCGATCACGGCTTGAGCGCCGACGGGAATGTCGCCGCGCATCTTGCCGGCAAGCCTGACAGTGCCGACCTCCACCGTCACGCGTTCGCCGTCGCGGGCTGTGACCTTGCCGGTGAGGCGGTTGCGAAAACCCATGAACTCGGCGACATCGAGATGGTCGGGGCTTTCATAGAGGTCGCGCGGCGAACCGACCTGCCGGATCCGGCCCTCGCGCAGCACGACGATCCTGTCGGCGAGTGAAAGCGCCTCGTCCTGATCGTGGGTGACATAGATGGTGGTGGCGCCGAGCTGGTTGTGAATTCGCCGTATCTCGGCGCGCATTTCCAGGCGTAGCTTCGCATCCAGATTGGATAGCGGTTCGTCCATCAGCACCAAGGGCGGTTCGATGACGATGGCGCGGGCGATGGCGACGCGCTGCTGCTGGCCCCCGGACAATTGTCCGGGCAGCTTGTGGCCATGTGCTTCTAGGCGCACCAGCGCCAGCGCCTCGTCAACCCGCTTGGCGATTTCGGCCTTGGGCGTGCCTCGCATCTTCAGGCCGAACCCGATGTTGGCGCGGACGCTCATGTGCGGAAAAAGGGCGTAGCTCTGGAAGACCATTCCGAAGCCGCGGTCCTCCGGCTTCAGTTGGTCGATGCGCTTGTCGTCGAGATAGATGCTTCCGCCGGTGGCCGCGAGCAGCCCTGCAATGCAGTTGAGTGCCGTCGATTTTCCGCAGCCCGAAGGCCCGAGAAGAGCGATGAACTCGCTCCTTCGAATGGTCAGTGAGACGTCTTGAAGCGCATTCAGCGCACCGAATGACCGTGTCAGATGGTCGAGCCGTAGTTCATCGAATTTCGACGACGCCAGAAGCATCCGCAATTCCGTTCTTGAAGAAGAGCCGGGCGAAGGGCGCCCGGATCCTGCCAGGTCAAGCAGCTATCACGAGAGTCCCGAGAAGAGCCGGAATCCAGCCCTTCTTGACGACTGAAGCGCCTTCAGAGGCGCCCTCCTGATGCGCTACTTCGCCGCCGCAGCGACCTGTTCGTCCCAAATGCGGAATGCCGTGACCATCGACGATGGTTCGAGCGGCAGTTCGATCGGATTGTTGGCGATCAGATCGGCGTATTCCTCGCGCCCGAATTCGGCGATGGCGTCCTGGCTTTCCTGTGGCGCCATGGCGAGCGTCACGTTTTTGACCGCCGGGCCGGGATAGAAATAGCCTTGGTCATAGGTGAAGGCCTGCTGTTCCGGGGTCAGCAGGAAGGCCATCATATCCTTCAGCACCGCCAGCTTTTCGTCGGAGACACCCTTCGGCACGCACATGTAATGAGCGTCGGCGACCCAGTGGAAGCCCTTCAGCGCAGCCACCTTGGCTTCCTTCGGGACGACGCCGAGCACGCGCGGGTTAATGTCCCAGCCGGTCGTGCTCACCGTCATGTCGCGCGTGCCCTCGCCGAGTTCCTTCATCAGCGCCCCGGTGCCGGTCGGGTAGTACTCGATGTACTTGTGCAGTTCCTTCAGATAGGCCCAGGTCTTGTCCCAGCCTTTGACCGGGTCCTGCGGGTCGGCGTCGCCGAGCAGATAAGGCAGGCCCATGAGGAATGTGCGACCAGGGCCGGAATTGGCGGGGCGCGCATAGATGAAACGGTTCGGGTTCTCCTTGGCCCAGGCGAGCAGTTCATCCGCGGTGGTCGGAACCGTCTTCACCTTGTCGGGCATGTACTCCAGCAGCGGGCCGGACGGATAGTAGGTCACGACAACGCCGTGGTCCTTGCCGAGCGCCAGCATGCGTGCTGCCGGCTCCAGATAGATGTCTAGAAGCTTCGGCAGGCTACCGGATTCGTCCGGCAGCAGCTTGACCCACAGATCCTGCTCGAGACCGGCAGCAAGCGCATCGGTTCCGGTCAGCACCAGGTCGATGTCGACGCGGCCAGCATCCTGCTGGGCCTTGATCTTGCCGGGCAGTTCAGGAGCCGGAGCCTTGGTGAAGGTGATGCTCGAGACAAGCTCGGGCTTGGCCGCCCGGTAGTTCTCGATTGCCTTCTGCGTAAGTGCCAGATTGCCAGCAACGTCAACGATGTTGATCGCAACCGGCGAGGTAGGCAGCGCTGCTGTTTGCGCGAAAACGCGCGCGGCCGGCAGGGTTGCGACGCCCGCCAGTCCGCCGAGTGCTTGTCTGCGAGTGATGCTGATCATTTCCCGTCTCCTCCCTGAAATCTTCTCGCCGCAGCTGACAGGTTGCCGCAGCCCGAGTTTGATATATTAATCTACCAGTTATTGAACACAACCGCTTTCTAGTTCCTCCGTAACCGCGGATATGGTGCGCGAAAGCGCGCGACTGCTGCGGCCGCACCCTCCCTCAACAGAAGGTCCAACCCGGTCTCGACCGAGGCGCGGAATTCGGGTCGGGAGGGGAGGTCGGTCCCGAAGACCTGCTCCAGCCCGAGGAATGCCGTGGTCAGGTCAGCGGCAGACGCGTGACCTTGCGTCCGGCTTCGAATGAGTTCGGCAAGAGGGTCGCGGACGTCGATCGGCGCGCCCTTCTCGTCCCTTCCAAGAGTATAGCGCATCCAGGCGGCGACCCCGAGCGCCAGCCGTGCAAAAGGAGCGCCGCTGCCGATCCGGTCGCGGATCGTGTTGAGCAGGCGTTGAGGCAGTTTTTGGGAGCCGTCCATGGCGATCTGCCAGGTGCGATGGCGCAATGCGGGGTTGCGGAAACGCTCGAAAAGGTCGGCCTTGTAGGTAGCGAGGTCGATCCCCGGCAGATCCGGAAGCGTCGGAGTCACCTCCTCGTCCATAAAACCTTGGATTAGCGCGCCAAAGCCGGGCGCAGCGATCGCCTCGGCAACGGTTTCGTGGCCCGCCAGATAGCCGAGATAGGCGAGCGTCGAATGGCTGCCGTTAAGGAGCCGCAGTTTCATCAGTTCGTAGGCATCGACATCCCGTACGAATGTCGCGCCGGCTTGTTCCCATTCCGGCCGCCCGGCGGGAAAATCATCCTCGATGACCCATTGCGAGAACGGCTCGGTCATGATCGGCCATGCGTCGTACAGACCGAGGCGCTCGGCAATGGCGGCGCGATCGGCATCCGTCGTCGCTGGCACGATCCTGTCGACCATCGTCGAGGGGCATGCGATCTGCTCGGCGACGAAGCGGCCGAGGTCATGGTCGCGCAATTCGGCAAAGCGGGTCGCGGCCCGCTTCAGCGTTCGACCGTTGGCGGGAAGGTTGTCGCAGGAGAGCAGCGTGAAGGGCGCATGGCCGGCGCTGCGTCGCCGGGCGATCGCCTCGACGATGAAACCGATGGCGCTGCGCGGCGCCCGCGGCGAGGCAAGGTCATGGCGTATATCGGGGTGGGTTTCATCGAGATCGCCGCTGGACGGGGAATGGCAATAGCCCTTTTCGGTCACCGTCAGCGAAACGATCTTCATCTCCGGACGCGTCATTGCCGTCAGCAGGGCTTCCGGGTCTTCCGGCGCGACGACCAGACCGGTGCTGCTGCCCACGACACTCAACTGTTCGCCGGCGCCGTCGCGAGCGGCGACAGTGTAGAGGCCGTCCTGTGGCGCCAGGGCATCGCGTGTTTCAGCGCTGCGCAGCGAGGCGCCGACAATGCCCCAGCGTAGGTCGCCGCCGTTCAGGACGGCATCGGTGTAGACCGCCTGATGTGCGCGATGGAAAGCCCCGACGCCGAGATGCACGATCCCGGTTTGCAATCGGCTGCGATCGTAAGCGGGGCGGCTGACATCCGCCGGCAATTCGCCGAGCGTATTGTTGGAAAGGCGATTCCCCATCGTCACAGCCGATAAGCCTGCTTCGCCAGACGGTAAGCGAGATCGTATGCTAACTCGTGCGCCTCGTCCTCCTCAAGCCGATGGGAGGCGACGAGTTGCGCGAGGTAGGCGCAGTCGACCCGCCGGGCCATGTCGTGGCGCGCCGGGATCGAGCAGAAGGCCCGTGTGTCGTCGTTGAAGCCCACCGTATTGTAGAAGCCCGCCGTCTCGGTGGTAAGTTCGCGAAAGCGGCGCATGCCTTCCGGGCTGTCGAAGAACCACCAGGGCGGGCCCAGCCGCAGGGCCGGATAGTGGCCCGCGAGCGGCGCCAACTCGCGGCCATAGGTGGTCTCGTCGAGGGTGAACAGGATGAGTGTCAGCCGCGGATCATTGCCGAAAGCATCGAGCAGCGGCCTTAGAGCGTGCACGTAGTCCGTGCGCGTCGGAATGTCGGCGCCCTTGTCGAGGCCGAATTCGGCAAAAAGCTGCGGGTTGTGGTTGCGGAACGAGCCGGGATGGATCTGCATCACCAGCCCGTCCTCGACGCTCATGCGGGCCATCTCGGTCAGCATCTGTGCACGGAAAAGATCAGCGTCTTCGGCCGTCACCTCCGGCTTCAGCACTCGTTCGAACAAGGCTTCGGCCTCGTCCCGCGGGAGGTTTGCCGTACGGGCGTTCGGATGCCCATGGTCGGTGGAGGTTGCGCCGCGCTCCTTGAAGTAGGCGCGCCGGGAGCGATGCGCGTCGAGATAGCCGGCAAAGGTCGCGGGCGCGCCGGCAACTGCCAGGAAGCGCTCGACCTCGCCGCGGAAATCCTTGCGCGACGGGTCAATCACGGCATCGGGCCGATAGGCAGGAACGACACGGCCCGTCCAGCCCGAAGCCTTGATCCTGTCATGTGCGGCAAGCGGGTCGGAAGCGGCGTCCGTGGTGGAGATCACCTCTATGTTGAAGCGCTCGTAAAGCGCCCGCGGCCGCATGTCGGCCTGACCAAGCCGCTCTGAAATCCGGTCGTAGAGGGAATCGGCGTTCGCCGAGGTCAGCCGCTCCTCGATCCCGAACACCGTCTCGAGCGAATGCTCGAACCATAGCCGTGATGGCGTCCCGCGAAAGAGATGATAGTGATCGGCAAACAGACGCCAGATCTTGCGGCCATCGGACTCGACGGGAGCGCAGTCCAGGCGCGGCACTCCCAGCGCCTCCAACTTTACGCCCTGCGAGTAAAGCATGCGGAAGATGTAGTGATCGGGCTTGACGAACAATGTCGCCGGATCGGGAAACGGCGCGTCGTCGGCATACCAGTTCGGATCGGTGTGGCCATGCGGGGAGATGATCGGCAACGCCTGGACGCTTCGATACAAGCGCCGCGCGATCGCCCGGACAGCAGGTTCGGGCGGCAACAACCTGTCAGGATGGAGCGGCATTACTGATCCTTCCGGCGGCTGCTATGGAGCGGCGATCGTTGCCTGCATCGCCGATCGCGGTAGTCTTTTCGACAAAACCCGATGCACTAGCCTTGGCCAAGACTAGGGAATAATATATTAATATGTCAACCGATCTGGCCAGGGAGAACTGGTAAATGAATTCGGCGCCCCCGAAGCGGCGGGTTACAGGCTCTGCAGCGGCGACCCGTCCGGGCGCCGGGCGAGCGGCAATGCCACGCCCGGCCGGCGTCGTGCGGACCACGGCAGCGACGGCGATCTATCGCGAACTCCATGCAGCGATCGTCTCGATGCAACTCAGGCCGGGCAATGCGCTGAATGAGAAGGCGCTGGCGGAGAAATTCGGGGTCAGCCGCACACCGATCCGCGAAGCCCTGATCCGTCTGGTCGAGGACGGCTTGGTCAACATCTATCCGCAATCCGGCACTTTCGTTGCGCCGATCCCGACCTCGCTCATTCCCGAGGCGGTGGTCATCCGCCAGGCGCTGGAAGGTGCGACGGTGGAAAAGGCGGCGGGTTGCGCCACGGCCGACGACGTGGCCAGGCTCGATGAGATCCTGGCGCGGCAGCGCTTCCTTGCCGACAGGGAGAACCTGGACGGGTTCCATGAGGCTGACGAGGCATTCCATGAGGCGATTGCCGAGATCGCCGGCTACCCCGGCCTTTGGAGCTATCTGAAGCCGGCGAAAGTGCAGATCGATCGTGCGCGGCGCATGTCGCTGCCAGCGCTCGGCCGCGGGGAACATGTCATCAGCGAGCACGTCACAATCCGTGACGCCATCGCTGCGCACGACGTGAAGGCGGCCTGCGACGCGATGAGAATCCACTTGAGCGCAGTCATCCCGGATGTGGAGCAGCTTCGCGAATCCTATCCGGACTGCTTCGTCTAGCCGCGAAAGCCATATTGAATTACCGTATCGGAGGCGTTGCTTATGCGGCAGGCATGGAGATGGTTTGGGCCCGAAGCTGGCGTTCCGCTGGACGCGGTGCGCCAGGCCGGCGCGACGGATGTCGTATCGGCCCTTCACGAGGTGCCGATCGGACAGGCCTGGACCAAAGCCCAGGTCGCCACGCGCAAAAGCCTGATCGAGGATGCCCCGCGCGGGCGCTCGCCGCTCGTCTGGTCGGTCGTCGAGAGCATTCCCATTCCGGACGCCGTCAAACGGCTGGGCGCCGCCGCCAAGGCCGAGATCGACGCCTGGATCGCCAGCCTCGAGGCGGTCGCCGCCAACGACATCCGTGTCATCTGCTTCAATTTCATGCCGGTCGTGGACTGGACGCGAACCGACCTCGATTACGAACTGCCGACCGGCGCAACCGCAATGCGGTTCGACCAGGACAGGTTCGCAGCCTTCGATCTACACATCCTGCAGCGTAAGGATGCTGAGGCGAACTATTCAGCCGAGGATCGCGCCCGCGCCAGAGCGGTGTTCGAGGCGATGAGCGACAAGGACGTCGCCGATCTCACCACCAACATCGCCAGCGCCCTGCCGGGCTCGACCACCGAGCCCTTGACAATACCGGCCTTTCGCGAGCGGCTGGAAAGCTATGCCGGCATCGACGCGACGCGGCTGCGACGCCACCTGATCGAATTCCTCGCCGCCGTTGCACCTGCTGCCGAAGGTTGCGGCGTGCGGCTGACCCTGCATCCGGACGATCCGCCGCGGTCGCTGTTCGGCCTGCCGCGGATTGCGTCGACAGCCGATGATTACGCCGCCGTCTTCGATGCGGTCCCGTCGCCCTCCGTCGGCATGTGCTACTGCACGGGCAGTCTTGGCGTGCGTGCCGACAATGATCTTCCGGCGATCGCGCGCCGCTTCGCTTCGCGGATCCATTTCGCCCATCTGAGAGCCACCAAACGCGAGGGTGACGGCCGCAGCTTCCATGAATCCGCGCATCTGGAAGGCGATGTCGATATGGTTGCTGTCCTGCGCGAACTCCTTGCCGAGGATCGAAGGCGAGCATCGGATCAGACCATCATCTTCCGCCCCGATCATGGCCACCGCATGCTCGATGATCTTACCAAGAAGGTAAGCCCCGGCTATCCGGCGATCGGTCGACTGCGCGGCCTGGCCGAGCTGCGCGGCACCATCCACGCGCTGGAGGCCGGTGCCTGACCAGGCGCCGGGAAGAAATCGGGAGCCGCCGCGAAAATCCAGCTGTCGAGTGCATCGGCGGCTCTTCATCGCGAGTCATATAAGAGTTCGTCAAGTTCAGCGCTTCGGGAATGAGATGATCTTGAGGCAGGCACATCCGCGCAACTTATCAACTTGAGGGTTTACCAGCGGCAGATATATTGGCCTCGCGTAAGGGGGGATTTTCATGGGCGATGTTCTGTCGAAAGGTCTGTTGGTGCTGGGCGTGCTGTGTTCGGCGCCGGCCATTGCCGCCGACAAGGCCATCATCGTCCTTGACGGCTCAGGCTCGATGTGGGGACAGATCGACGGTAGGCCAAAGCTCGAAATCGCACGCGAGACGCTCGACAAGATATTGCCGACCATGCCGCAGGGCCTGGAACTCGGTCTCATGGCCTATGGCCATCGCCAGAAGGGGCAGTGTGGCGACATCGAACTGATCGTGGGGCCTGCTCCCGGAACTGGCGAAGCCATCAGCAAGGCGGTGGCCGGGATGCGCTTCCTAGGCAAGACGCCGCTGTCGGCCGCTGTCGAGCAGGCCGCCGCGGAACTGCGGCATTCCGAAGACAAGGCGACCGTCATCCTGATTACCGACGGGATCGAGACCTGCGGCGCCGATCCATGCGCCGTCGGAGCGTCGTTGGCGAAAGCGGGGGTGGATCTGACCGTTCACGTAGTGGGCTTCGGACTTTCGAGGGAAGAAGGCCGTCAAGTCGCGTGCCTGGCCGAGAATACGGGCGGCCGCTACATCTCGGCAGCCGATGCCGGCGAATTGGGTTCTGCGCTGACTGAAACCATCGCGCAGCCGGAGCCGGCGGCGGAGCCAAAGAGCGTGGAACTGCCGAAGGCCGGTGTTGCACCGGCAGCAAAGGTCGCCATTGGCGCCGGTTTGGCTGTCGAATGGAGCGGCCCAGGCGCCGATGGCGACTATGTCGATCTGGTCCCAGGCGGTTACGAAGAGCCGCATGGCGAACTCAGTTACCGCTACGTGGCGGAAGGCCCGTCACTCCAGTTGCGGGCGCCTAGCCAAGTCGGAACCTACGACGTGCGCTATATCTGGGCAGGACCGGACAAGCGCTACGTCCTCGCAAGATCGTCGGTCGAGGTGGTGGACAGCGAGTTCGCCGTGATCGGCCCGTCTTCGGTGGTGACCGGTCAGCAATTCGAGGTCGTGTGGAAGGGGCCGGTAAATGAAGGTGACTATGTCGACCTCGTGCCGGCCGGACATGAACAAGCCAGCGGCGAAATCAGCTATTTCTATGTCAGTCGAGACCCCTCGTCAGGACCCGGAAAGCTGCATGCGCCCGCCGAGCCCGGCACTTACCAGCTCCGCTATGTGCTGGAGGCCCCGGATGCGAAGAAGGTGATGGTCAGCGTACCTTTGGTGGTAACGCAGGCTACCGCCTCGGTGGCGCTGCCCCCGCAGATCGGTGCCGGCACGAGTGTAAGTGTGGCCTGGCGCGGCCCTAACAATCAAGGCGACTATGTCGACCTCGTGCTGGCCGGCCACAGTGAAACGAGCGGTGAACTGAGCTATTTCTATACCGGTTCCTCGCAGGACGGTGAGACCGGGATGCTGCGGGCACCGGGGGCGCCGGGTCTCTACCGTGTGCGCTATGTGATGCAGGCCGCCGACGACAAGCGCGTGCTGGCGAGCCAGGTGGTTGAGGTGACGGCGATGGAGGCGGCCGTGACCGCACCGGAGGCTGTGACGATTGGTTCCCGCTTCCCGGTCGAATGGAATGGTCCCGGTAGCCAGGGTGACTATGTCGATCTCGTGCCGGCCGGCCACAGTATAACGGATGGTGAGCTGAGCTATTTCTATGCGGATGGCTCGGGGGACGAAAAACGCGGCACGCTGCAAGCGCCCGGCAGACCCGGCGACTACCAGATCCGCTATGTGCAACAGGCCGCCGACAGCAAAAGCGTGCTGGCCGTCCGAGCGGTTGCAGTCGCACCGGCAACGGCAACCTTGTCCGGACCGGAGGCGCTCGAAACGCAAACGGAGTTCGCTGTCGAGTGGACGGGTCCCGCAAACGAGGGAGACTATATCGATCTTGTTCCTGCCGGCCAGGACGATATCGGCGGGGAACTGAGCTTCGTCTACGTGACAAGCGGGGCCGCCAGCGGGAGCGGCACTTTGAGAGCTCCCGATCAGCCCGGCAATTATCTGATCCGCTACGTTATGTCGGCCTCGGACGGCCAAGTCGTGCTGGAGAGTCGTCCCGTTACCGTTCAGTGACCGGAAATGCGGTGGCTCCGCCCCAAGGCTATGCTCGCGCGAAGCTATTCCGCGAGCACGCGCGCTTCTTCTGCCGCCTCAAGGAAAGCAGCTCTGGCTTTCTCGGGAGAGGCGCCAGCGTACATGGCGGCCAGGCAGGCGCGCAATGCGGCTTGCTGCTTGGCGCTGCCTTGTTCGCGCCAATTGCTCTGAAGCAGAGCCGCGGCCTCGCTGGCGCTGGATATGTTCCGAACGTCGCCGATAATACCCACTGCGACCGCAACAGGTTTTGAGAACCAGCCTGCGTTCACGGATGACCTCAGGGAGATAGTTGACTGTCAAAGGATACTTAGTGCTTCGACCCGACCGCACAGCGCCCATCACCCATATGTGAAGGGTACTTTCCCTTGCCGGTCCATCACTGCGAGCGTGGCGTTGCCGACCATGCCATGAAGCGGCTGGCGAATGTCCAGGTCGAACACTCTTCGTCCAGATCCTCGTCAGAGCATCTTTCGTTCGCTAGACTGGGCACCACAGGAACCTTTCCTTCCTAGCGCCATCCAATGAATCGAGACGGATAAGCCGCAAGGGGAGAGTGCGATGCAGGCAGCTCAAGCCAATACCGCCGAGCATGGTCCGCATGGCGAGGAGATGGCACTCGTTTCCCGAGCCCTTGCGCGGGACGATCAGGCGTTCCGCACAATCATGAAGCGAAACAATCGGCGCCTCTATCATATCGCGCGAGCCGTCATCCGCGACGACGCCGAGGCTGAGGACGTCGTCCAGGAGGCGTATGTTCGGGCATTCTCAAACCTCGCCGCGTTTCGCGGCGGCTCAAGCCTCTCCACTTGGCTCTCGCGCATCACCATCAACGAGGCGCTGGGAAGGCTGCGGAGCCGGCGGCGCGCCAAGAACGCCCGCCTTGATCCCTCCCAAGTTGTAGAAGCCGAAATCATCCGCTTTCCCGGCAGTCCTGACGCTGGCGATCCGGAACGGACGATAGCGCAGCGCCAGATCCTGCGGCTCGTCGAACAAGCGGCCGACAAGCTCCCGGACGGCTTCCGAACCGTCTTCGTGGCCAGGGTGATCGAAGGAATGAGCGTGGAGGAAACTGCCGACCTGCTGCAACTGCAGCCACAAACCGTCAAGACCCGCCTTCATCGGGCCCGTTCGATGGTGCGGAAGGAACTCCAATCGCAAATCGGAGCAGTCCTCCTTGACGCCTTTCCCTTCGCCGGCCGCCGCTGCGCCCGGCTGACTTCAGCCGTCATGCGGCGGCTCGGCTTCTCCGTATGAATCTCCCGGGAACGTTTCCGGGCAGGCGGCATCCAATCAGCGTCGACTGAAACGCACCCCGGCTGCAAGTCGCCGGGATAAGGAGATAATCATGTTCGTACGCCCAATTGCGGCGCTTGCCGGGTTATGCCTCTTCGCTGCCGCGCCCTTTGCCCAGGCGCAGGATAAGCCCACCGATCCACAGATCGCACATATCGCCTATACGGCAGGGGTCATCGACGTCGAGGCGGGGAAGCTCGCCAAGGATAAGTCGAAGACCAAGGATGTCGTCGATTTCGCCAACCAGATGATCCAGGACCACGAGGCAGTGAACGTCCAGGCGTTGGACCTTGTGAAGAAGCTCAACGTCACGCCCGAGGACAACGCCACCAGCAAGGCACTGACCAAGGCGGCGACCGAGAAGCGCGCCGAACTCTCGGCCCTAGACGGCGCCGCCTTCGACAAGGCCTACCTCGACAACGAGGTGGCCTATCACAAGCAGGTGAACGAGGCGCTCGAGAAGGTGCTGATCCCTTCGGCCCAGAACGCAGAGTTGAAGCAGTTGCTGGAGACCGGGCTTAAGCTGTTCCAGGGCCATCAGGCCCACGCCGAGCAGGTGGCGGCCGAACTCAAATAGGGGAACGCGCCGATGTCCATCGAGCATCGCAGCTTATGGCTTGCCGTCGTGCTGGTACTGCCGCTGGCAATAGCTCAGGCGGCGCAGGCAGAGACCATTCAGGTGGTCATCGACAAGATGGCGTTCTCGCCGACCGCCATCTCGGCCAAGGTCGGCGACACGATCGAATGGATCAACAAGGATCCCGTCGTGCACACGGCGACCGTTAAGGGCGAATGGGAGGTGATGCTCCCTGCCAAGAAGTCGGTCACCCAGCGCCTCGAAAAGAAGGAGGCCGTGGATTTCTACTGCCGCTTCCATCCGAACATGAAGGGCAAGCTGACGGTCGACTAGGGCCGTCAGCGAGTGCGGTCCGGCCCTGCTCGCTTATGCGATGGCAGTGTCGCCATGAGAATGCCCTCCGGTCTACCCTGCTGGATCGCCAGCAGGGTAAACCGGGAAAGAGATCAGCCTCAGGCCAGATCGTCCCGAGAAAGCCGCGAGAACGCTTCCGATGCGAGGCGACGGGTCAGTTCGCCCGCCGGCATTTCCCGGCAGAGCCTTGCCGATTGCCCCGACCACAGAGAAATGAAGTCGCCCGACCCCGCCTTCAGGCTGGCCTCCCGCAGCGGCGCCAGCGCACCGCCCGCGAGCGGGAACGCAGGCGCGGTGTCTGTCATGGGCCCCACCTCGCTCATGATGCGATTAACGATGCCTCGTGCAGGCCGCCCGGTGAAGATGTTCGTCAGGACGGTTTCCTCGGCCCTGTCCTCTCGAAGCGCAGCGCGATGTGGAGGCGCCAGCCGTGCTTCCGGCGTGAACAGGTAGGCCGTGCCGATCTGCACCGCCGAGGCGCCCAGCGCGAAAGCGGCAACGATCCCACGCGCATCGGTGATGCCGCCCGCCGCGATGACCGGAACCTTCACAGCATCGGCCACCTGCGGAACGAGCGCGAAGGTGCCGACCTGTGTGGATATGTCCTCATCGAGGAACAAGCCGCGGTGGCCGCCGGCCTCAAAACCTTGAGCGATGATCGCGTCGGCGCCGTTCTCCTCAAGCCAGCGTGCCTCCTTCACGGTGGTGGCCGAGGACAGGATCTTCGCGCCTGTCTGCTTCACGCGGTCGAGCAGGCGTGGTTCTGGAAGTCCGAAATGGAAGCTGACCACTTCCGGCCGGAACTCCTCGATTAATGCGCAGAGTTGGTCATCAAATGGGGTGCGATTCGACGTCGGGATCGGGCCGTCGGGATCGAGTTCGAACTCCACATAGTAGTTTCTAAGGCGCTGCCGCCAGAGAGCTTCCCGCGCCGGGTCCACGGCAGGCGGCGTATGGCAGAAGAAGTTTACGTTGATCGGACGGCTGGTGCGGCTGCGGATGATGCCCAACTCTGCGCGCACCTGCTCGGCATTCATGGTGGCGCAGGGAAGCGATCCGAGCCCTCCCGCCTCGGCGACGGCGATCACCATGTCCGAGAAGACCGGGCCCGCCATAGGGGCCTGGATGATCGGCAGCTCGATTCCGAGAAGATCAATCACGCGGCGGTCGGGCCACATCGTCCACCTCTCATATTCCTTGCGGCAAGGATAAATACCGCCTCCGGGAATAGATAATCACACGATAACGGGACGGCGTGTCAACTCAGCTCAAAAGGTGCAGCTCGTGGGTTAAGCCGGAGCCATGTCGACCATCTTTACGTCTCCGAAGCGAGCTAACACGGGAACTGCGCATTATTCGCGCTCCATTACGGGTTCGCAGGATAAAGACAGATATTTTCTCCAATGACGGCAACGACCGAAACTGTCGAAGAGCTCTGTTGAGTTAGCGGCGGGCGCGTGCTTCCGCAATTACAAAGAACAATCCTTTTGAATGCTTTTACTATCAAGTGAGTATACATTGATCAGGGAGGTGCGGGTGCGCGCTACGGAGTTGGGACGGAACTGCGATGAGCCAGACGCTGGCGGCCAAGTGGGGTCTTAGGTGTGAAAAAGTTGGGCCTATAACTGCTCAGGACGCTTGCTATGCGGCATTTCTCAGGAGCAAGGATGGACTCGACGTGCTGTTCGACCCTGGAAGGCCCAGCCCTTAGGGCTAGGGGTTGCTGAATTGGCAGAGGGCGAGGGGCAAGTAGTGGACCATGCTTACATCCGCAGATTTGGTAGAGAAGTCGGGGTTCAAGCTCGATGTGGATACTGGTTTTGCCACGCCAGATGTGAGTGCCGATCGATCACCATCGTCTTCGGGGCTGGAAGCATCGGGACAAGCCGTGTATGCGCCGCAAGAGTTACTCGGAGCCCTAGATGAACGATCCCCACGGTCACCGCTCACCATGCACAACGTCGTAGAAGAAGCGGGGGCGGCGGGGACCGCGATCTCCGTAATCGTTCCGGTGTTGAATGAGGCGGAAAACATCGACATCCTTGTCGATGAGATCCAACTGGCTGCGCTCGGTCCAAGTCCCATCCGCGAGATCGTCTACGTGGACGACGGCAGCACGGACGGGACCTTGGAAAGGCTCCTGGCGCTGCAAGCGCAAGTGCCGATGCTTCGGGTAATCCGGCATGAGCGGCCTCTCGGACAATCGGCAGCCTTCTTGTCGGGCGCCAGAGCCGCGACGGGCGATCTCCTGGTCTTCATGGACGGCGACCTCCAGAACGATCCGGCCGACATTTCTTCGCTCTTCGAATGCTACCGTCGGGCGAGCGCCGCGCAGCCACGGGCAGCGGTCCTGGGACAAAGGGCAGTCCGCAAGGACAACCCGCTGCGCAGGATCTCTTCTCGGCTGGCCAACAAGTTCCGAGCCGCCGTGCTCAAGGACGGCACGCGCGACACGGGCTGCAGTCTCAAATTGATCCGGCGCGCGGACTTCCTGGCGCTGCCCTATTTCGACCATGTGCATAGGTTTCTCCCCGCTATGCTATTGCGCAACGGGGTCGAACTCCACCATGTCGCGGTCTCGCACCGGCCCCGCGTAAAGGGCCGCTCGAAGTACGGGTTCTGGAACCGCGCATTGGTAGGAGCCGTCGATCTTGCAGGCGCGGCGTGGCTTCAGCGACGGCGGCTGCCGAGCGATTACGCACCCAAGGAAATAACCAACCCGGTGAAGGCGCCGTGACATATTCGACATTGTGGCTGGGAATAGGGCTGCTTGGGCAGGCCCTGTTCTTCATGCGTTTCCTCGTGCAGTGGATTGCATCCGAGCGGCGGCGGCGCAGCGTCGTTCCAAGGGCGTTCTGGTACTTCAGCCTGGCTGGGGGCGTCGTCCTGCTCACCTACGCCGTGTACCGGCGAGATCCCGTGTTCATCATCGGCCAGGCGACAGGTATCTTTATCTATCTTCGTAATCTCCATCTCAGCCGGCCGGCGGCCAGCGAGCCGGGCGATGCCGCTGAATGCTGACCAAACCGCCGATCGCGCCGCTTCTTCCCTACCTGTTGCTTGCAGTCTTCTTCGTCGTCGGTTTTGCGGCTCGACCAATCATTCCGCCGGACGAGACCAGATATCTTACGATAGCGTGGGAGATGTACCTGCGTGAAAGTTGGTTCGTGCCGACGCTCAACTTCGAACCATATTTCCAGAAGGGCCCGCTGCTTTTCTGGCTGATCGATCTTGGCTGGGAGATCTTCGGGGTCAGCCGTGCTGCGGCATTGGTCGTGATATTCGCGATATCTGCGTCCATCATCTATCTGACGCAGCGTCTTTCACGGGCGCTGTTTCCGAATATGGAGGGAATGGCCGAGAGGGCGCCGTGGCTTCTGCTTGGAAGCGTCCCCTTCCTGATCTATGCCAGCCTGATATTTTTCGATTTGCTCCTTACGGCACTTGTCGTTGCGTCGTTCCTGGCCCTGATCCGCCTGTCGAAGGATGGAGATTGGCGGCATGCGGCGCTCGCGGGTTTGTTTCTGGGGCTTTGCCTCCTGGCCAAGGGGCCAGTGGTGTTCATACATGTCGGCTTCCCGGTCGCATTCTACTCCCTTTGGCGTGACCCGGTTTCGAGCATAACGCCTCGGCAGTTCTACCGCCGGCTGCCGATAGCTGTGCTCGTCGCTGCCATGATGCCGGTTGCCTGGCTCGGCCTGGCCTTTCATCAGGCGGGCTGGGACTATGCCTACAACCTTGTCTGGCGTCAGGCTGCCGGGAGAATTTCCGGCTCTCTCGAGGGCGCTCACGTAAGGCCGTTCTACTTCTACCTCCTTCTGTTGCCGGTGATGCTGCTCCCCTGGGTGCTGTCATGGGATATGTGGCGACTGCGTCCCGTCCGCCGGCTATACAGCGGGGAGGGGCTAGATCGAGGTGGACAACGAATTCTGCTGTTTCTCGGTCTTTGGTTGCTGCTGGAACTGGTCCTCTTCAGCCTGATTTCCGGGAAGCAGCCGCATTATCTGATGCCGCTCCTCCCGGTCCTCATAGTGCTGTTTGCATATTTGATGGCGGCCATTCCATTCAAAGCCTTTCCCATAAGCTCCGGAGCGATGGTCGCGCTTTTCTGCGTGGGACAACTCGCCGTGTTCCCGTTCTTGCCGGAGCGTTACGACCTTGAGCCATTGGCCGAATTCGTCGCCGGACAGAGCGGGGCCGACTGGGGGTTCGCGGGCCACTATCAGGGACAGGTTGGCTTTCTCTCGCGGGCAGAGAAGCCAGTGGCCAATGTCGATGAGAAACAGATCGACGAATGGTTGCAGGCGCATCCGAAAGGCTACGTGATCGCTCGGGCTTCATGCTGCAAGGATAGGACTAGCCGAATTGTCTTCGGCGATGCGAGCCAGGGACGCTCATGGATTATTTTGGGCGGCGAATTGGTTTCCCGCAGGTGAAGTGAACGCTGGGCTCGGCCGCTGGCTTTCCCGGCCTGCCGAGCGGAGCGCCGTGGCGGACTTGGGCCGCTCCTGAGCGGATTGTGCCGTGAGCGCTCACTGAGCTTGGTTCTGCTCCCCGGCATGCCGCAAAAATTGAAATCCGGCAGGAATATGACCCTCCGCGGGAACCGGATGCGAACATTCCAGTTGAGCTTGGCAAAGCAATTCGCCGCCGTCCAGAGACGCGCGGCCCAAGCAAACCGGAGCACGTCCATGAGCAACGAAGACACGGGCTGGAGGCCGGGAGGCCCTTCAGGCCCTGGAAGGCAGGACCCCGCCGGCTCGCACAGCGGCGCCAAGTCCACCAGCGACAATGCCAAGGAAGCCATCAGCGACGCAGCCCATACCGTCAGCGATAGCGCCAAGGATGCGGCCCAGAGCGCCAGGGATAAGGCAGAGGAATTTGCCGAGCACGGCAAGGAGGCGGGAGCGAACCGCATTGAGGGATTCGCGCAAGTGGCCCGCAACACCGCCGACGATCTCGAGAAGCAGTCGCCGGAGATCGCAGGCTATGTCCGCCAAGCCGCCGATGGCCTCGAGCGTGCCGCCTCATCGGTTCGCGGACGCAGCGTAGGGGAGTTCGTCGATATGGTCGACGACTTCGCTCGCCGACAGCCGGCGGCCTTCTTCGGCAGCGCGGTTCTTGCTGGCTTCGTGCTCTCGCGCTTCATCAAGAGCAGAACCGTCCAGTCCTATGCGAACGCCGGTCAGGACCGCTCGTATGGGGGTGCGGGTGCCCGGCGCGGGGAACAGGCCGGAAGTCGCGCAATGGCCGAAGGGCTGCGCCAGACAGGAACTGAAACCCGGTACGGCAGCGGCGGCGTCGGTCAGACCATGCCCTCCACGCCGTCCTCAATTGGGGAGATGCCATAATGTCGATTCATGACACTCGCTCCCTGCCCGAACTGCTGTCGACGCTCGTGAACGAGATGTCCACGCTCTTCCGGCAGGAAATCCGCCTTGCCCGGACGGAAACTTCCGAGAACATCGGCAAGATGACCGGCGCGATGGGGATGCTTGCCGCTGCGGGGGTTCTGATGATCCCAGCCATCGTCATACTGCTGCAGGCGATATCGGCCTTTCTGGTCGCTCAAGGCATGGAAGAGCACTGGGCGTTGCTGGTCGTTAGCCTCGTCGTCCTTCTTGTCGGCGTCATACTCCTCTCGGTCGGTCTGGGCCGCCTCAAGGCATCTCATCTCGCCCCCGACCGCACACTCGAGCAGGTGCGCCGTGACGCACTGGTAGCCAGGGAGCAGATACGATGAGCACAAACGGACATAAATCCAGCAGCGAGATCGAGCGCGATGTCGAGCAGACCCGCGCCCGCGTCAGCGAGACCCTGGACGAACTGCGCGCAAAGATGTCACCCGGGCAGATGCTCGACGAAGTCCTCGGCTACACCAAGGACACCGGCGGCGGAAAGGTGATGCACAATCTCGGCCGAACCATGCAGGACAACCCGGCGCCACTGTTGCTGATCGGCGCGGGCATCGCTTGGATGATGGTTGGCGGCGCCCGGAGCGGCGGCTTCTATCCTCGCGGTTATGATACGCATGTCCGGCGCGGAGGCAACGGATCGGACGGCTACCGCACCGGCGCCTCGGAGTGGTCCTCGGACGGCAGCTCAGACTGGGGCGTCGGGTCGGCGTCGGAGTCGGTCCGTGACGCTGGAAGGAGCGCGGGCGAGGGCATTTCGTCCATGGCTTCCTCGGCCGCCGATATGGCCGCTGGCGTGCGCGAGTCGGTGATGGGTGCTGCCGCCAGCATGCGGGACACAGCGTCATCGATGCAGGATTCGGCGAGCCGGGGCATGCACGATCTGCGCGACTCCGCTTCCCGCATGGGGGGAACCGCAGTCCGGCAAGGGCGACACATGACTGAGTCGCTGACCGGCATGATGCGCGAGCAGCCTTTGCTGCTTGGCGCGATCGGCCTGGCCATAGGCGCCGCTCTTGGGGCCGCGCTGCCGGAGACCGAGACGGAAGATCGGCTGATGGGCGAGGCAAGCGATGCGGTGAAGAAGCAGGCTAGCGACATGGCCGCCCAAGGCTACGACAAGGCGAAAGCCGTCGCGGCCGGGACCTACGAGAAGGTTGCCGAGGAAGCTGAGAAGCAGGGGCTGACGTCCGAAAAGGCCGAGGACCTGCTCGGGGAGATCGGAAGCCGCGCGAGTACCGTGCTGCAGACCGCGAAGGAAACGGTCAAGCAGGAGGCCAAGCGCGAGGGCCTGACAGTAGGCGCGGGAGGCGAGCACTCAGGCGGGGAGCCCCAGCGTGGGGGGCTGGCAGGCCGTCAAGCCTCAACGTCGACGGGCGAGCCGCAGCGGCAGGCAGGCTCTACCGGCAGCCAGGGGCTTGCCGGCGGAGGTGAGCGCCATCGCGAAGGCGCTTCGAGACAGAGCGAAAGCGCTTCCTCGCTCGACGTCGGGAACATAGAGACTGTGCGGTCCCACAAGACTTGAGCTTCCGCTTCGCAGGATTCTCCTATCGTCGGACTCGCGCCCTCAAGGGCGCGGGTCCCTTTTCTTTGCACAGGGTAGATCAGGCAAAGAAATCGCTGCGTAGGTAGCGGCCCTGGGTGCCGTAGCCGAGGAATACAGGGTTCGGAACGGCCGACATTGGAGTACCTGATTGCAGTTGTAACGGGTGTAAACTGTTATTCCTTCCGGTCGGCATTCCTACCATTTATGGAGCATGATTTGGCAGTAATGTGATTAGACCGGTTAAATGTGCAGGTGTATAGCCGCGGTGCAGGGGGCGCTGCCTCCAAAGGAGCGCGCCGTGACTGATAAGCATCGAAAGTTTATACATCTGGAAAATATCAGGAACTTCGAGAAAAGGCTTGAGACGGAAACTGATCCGAAGAAGATAGATCTTCTTGTTCGGCTCATAGAAGAAGAAAAGGTCAAGTGGATTTCGCCCGTAGATTCACCAAGTGCGGACGTTGCGTCTTGAGGTTGGGGGCGGCGGGTGGTTCAACTCGGCTGCGGATCTCCGTAATCGATCTTGGCAGTCACAGATGGATCAATTTAAGCCATCGCTATTCATGCTTGCACGGGGACTGGCAGCGATAGCGTGACGCAAGCCGAAATGCGGTCGGCGGAGAGGTTCGAACCCTCCCGTGAACGCGATGCACTCGGCAATATGCTTGAGGCACTGGGTGAGAAGCCGGGCATAATGCCGTCCTGAAGATCACTGCTTCCTCCGGTCACCGCACCAAGCCCCGAAGCGGCTTTGACTTCCCTCAATGCCGCCTGGCAAGGGCGATCCTCTAATCTCATCCGAGGCAGGCCGCGCTCATGGCCGAGATGCTTCATGGAGCGCAACATGAACGGTCAGAGATGGCAGGATCGGCTTTTGCCGCTGATTGGGCTCTATGTGTTTCTATCTCCAGTCATCATCCCGCATTTCTACGCGGCTTCGGTAGCCGCGGGAGCCGTGGCATGGAGCCACTACCTGGTCGGTGCGGCGATCGGGCTTCTGGGCATAGCCGCGCTCTCGAGCAATCAACTCTGGGAGGAGTGGGTCACTCTGGTCCTGGGCGCGTGGCTGATTGTTTCGCCGTGGCTCCTGGGCTTCGCCGGGATGAGGGCCCTGACTTGCAACGCGGTGCTTACGGGCGCAATCGTGGTGATCCTTTCGGCATCGGTGCTGCTCGCCAGCAGCCGCTCCGTCCGCCCGACATGATGCGGAGGTAGAAATCATTTCCCTGCGCGATTGTAATCCTGGCTGGGGGCGTGGCTGATTGCATTGCTCTTGGCGAACCGTTGGCGGTCGCCGGGATAAGATTGGCTAGCTGGCGTCTAGAGCACGTGCGGATTGCAGGGTTTTCGGTCTCGTCAGCAGGCAATCTATTCCCACTCCAGAAAGTCGAATCTGCCTAACGTGGCAAGCGTGGCGCCAGCGGTTGGCAGGCGGCATTCTGACGGCTCGGTGTCCATCGGGTTAACCCCAAATCAGCTTCCCGCCTGGCCTTAGGCCGCATTGGTTGGGGGCGGGTCTGTTTGCATGTGAATCCTTCCCGGTCGGACGAGAGACGATCGAATCCGGGACCCAAAGGCAAAGACCTGATCCGGAGTTCACTGCGTCCGCCGCAAATTGAGGGGCAGCTTTGCGCCGATGGCGGCCATAGAGGCAAACCTAGCCGGTGCCTGGAAGCAGACATCGCGGGTGGCCGTTTTGGAAAGCGCCGATTCCTGACGTAAACAAAACCCGCCGATCTCGATCGCCACCACGAGCGCGCCTGATGAGCGGCGCCCGCGAGGCGACCGCGCCAGTCCGACAGAACGGGTTGACTCCATCCCCCCGGGGAGGATACGGCCCTAGGCATGGTCGAGCATCCCCACAGGTCCCACCCTACCATCGTGAAGCGCCTGAAGCGCGCCGAGGGGCACCTGCGCAGCGTCGTCGGCATGATCGAGGGCGGCAAGCCCTGCCTCGACATCGCCCAGCAGTTGCATGCCGTCGAGAAGGCGGTGGCGCAGGCCAAGCGTGCCCTGATCCACGACCATCTCGACCACTGCCTCGAGGAGACCATCGGGCCTTTGCCGCGGGAGAAGCGCGGCTCGGTCGATGAGTTCAAGCAGATCGCGAAGTATCTCTGATGCTGGCTGTCCTCTCCAACCGCACCTATCGCCACCTGTTTTTCGCGCAGGTGATCGCGCTCGTGGGCACGGGACTGCTGACGGTCGCGCTCGGGCTGCTCGCCTTCGAACTCGCCGGGGCGGAAGCCGGGGTTGTGCTCGGCACGGCGCTTGCCATCAAGATGATCGCTTATGTCGGGGTCGCACCTGTCGCCTCCGCCTTTGCCGAGCGGCTGCCACGCCGGTCGATGCTGGTGGCTCTGGACCTCGTGCGGGCGACGGTTGCGGTGCTGCTCCCTTTTGTGACGGAGGTGTGGCAGGTCTACGTCCTGATCTTCGTGCTACAGTCCGCGTCGGCGGCCTTCACTCCGACCTTCCAGGCGACGATCCCGGACGTGCTCCCGGACGAGAAGGACTACACCCGGGCACTGTCGCTTTCCCGTCTGGCCTACGACCTCGAAAGCGCCGTCAGTCCCATGCTGGCCGCCGCGCTCCTGACTGTAATCTCCTTCCACGACCTGTTCGGCGGCACCGTTGTCGGCTTTCTTGCCTCCGCGGCGCTCGTGCTCACCGTGACGCTGCCCAGCCCGAAGCCGTCGCAGCCGCGCGGCATCTTCGACCGGACCACGCGCGGCATCCGTATCTATCTCGCGACCCCGCGCCTCAGAGGACTGCTTGCTGTCAACTTGGCCGTGGCCTCGGCCGGCGCGCTCGTGATTGTGAATACCGTGGTCTTTGTGCAGGCGGTGTTCGGGCTCGACCAGGAGGCGATGGCCATCGCGCTCGCGTCCTTCGGAGGCGGGTCCATGGTCGCTGCGCTTCTGCTCCCGCGGCTGCTGGAGACGGTCCCGGACCGCACGGCGATGCTCGCCGGCGCGGCCCTGCTCGCGGCCGGAACGCTCGCCGCGGCCGCGCTGGCCTCCTACCAATGGCTGCTGGCGCTATGGTTCGTCCTCGGTCTTGGCTACTCGATGGCGCAGACCCCTTCCGGGCGGCTCCTGCGCCGCTCCGCGAATCCTGAGGACCGTCCGGCACTCTTCGCCGCGCAGTTCGCCCTCTCGCACGCCTGCTGGCTTATCGCCTATCCGCTCGCCGGATGGGCTGGATCGGAGCTCGGCCTGCCGCTGACCGCAGTCATCCTTGCCGGGCTTGCTGCTGCCGCGGTCGCCGTCGCGCTCGCGGTCTGGCCCGCCCACGATCCGGAGGCAATCGAGCACACCCACGACGACCTCCCGGCAGATCATCCGCACCTTGTTGCGAAGGGAAATGGCCACGACCACGTGCACGCATTTGTCATCGACGACCTCCACAAGGCATGGCCTGCGAAGGGCTAAGGGGCGCAGCTTGCCGCTTAGCTGAGAACCGGGCGAGAAGCGCTCGTTGGTTGATCTAGCTTGCCTTCGGTAGCTCAGTTCGGCCCGGACCCATCACGCGCCGAGCGATCCCGCAAGCAATGCATAGAGCAGGCCGAGGATAGAGCAGCCGGCCAACACCGTGAGCATGCCGACCTTGAAGCGGAACACGGCCACGATTGCGCCGAGCGTCAGGACCAGCGATGCGACGTTGACGGAGCTCAAAACGGGCACGTCGACCGTCATGCCGAGTCCGTGCGCTTCGTAGAGTTCACGAAACAGGACGTGCAGGGCGAACCACACCGCGAGGTTCAGGATGACGCCGACGACCGCGGCGGTAATCGCCGCCAGGGCCGCGGATAGTGCCCTGTTGCTGCGCAGCGCCTCCATGTAGGGCGCGCCAAGGAAGATCCACAGAAAGCACGGAACGAAGGTCACCCAGGTGGTGAGCAGTCCGCCGAGCGTGCCCGCGAGCAGCGGGTCCAGCGAGCCGGGCGATCGGTAGGCTCCCATGAAGCCGACGAACTGCGTGACCATGATCAGTGGCCCGGGGGTCGTCTCCGCCATGCCGAGACCGTCCAGCATTTCGCCCGGCTTCAGCCAGCCATAATGCTCGACGGCTTGCTGGGCGACGTAGGAAAGCACTGCATAGGCTCCGCCGAACGTGACCATCGCCATTTTCGAGAAGAAGATGGCGATGTCGGTGAAGACATTGTCTTGGCCAAGGAATGCCAGCAGCGCGAGAACGGGAACCAACCACAGGAGGATGCCGGCGCTGGCGACCTTCAGATACCAGCCCAACGAAGGGCGTGCATGTTCAGGCACTCCTTCTCCCAGAGCGGAGTCGACGTCAGCGACCTGGTTGCCGCCGATCTTTCGGTGGCCGCCGCTTGCGAGAAACGCGGTCCACTCCGCCCGACCTCCCACGTACCCGATCAGGCCAGCCGCGAGGACGACCAGCGGGAACGGTGCCCGGAAGAAGGCCAGGGCGATGAAAGCGGCCGCGGCCAGGCCGATCATGACATTGTTCTGGAGGGCCCGCCGCCCGATCCGGAGCACGGCCTCGAGCACGATCGCGAGAACCGCGGCCTTCAATCCGAAGAAGAGGGCCTGGACCGCTCCGACGTTGCCGAAGATGGCGTAGATCCAGCTCAGCGCCATGATGGCGAGCACCCCCGGAAGCACGAACAGGATGCCCGCGACCAGCCCGCCTTTGGTCTTGTGCAGGAGCCAGCCGATATAGACTGCGAGCTGCTGAGCTTCCGGGCCGGGCAGCAAGGTGCAGTAGTTCAGGGCATGCAGGAACCGCGTCTCGCCGATCCAGCGCTTCTCCTCGACAATGATGCGATGCATGACCGCGATCTGTCCGGCGGGCCCGCCGAAGCTCAGGGCCGCGACACGCGCCCAGACTTTCATCGCCTCACCGAAGGGGATGCCGTGGGCGGGGGCATCGAGGCTTTTTACAGACGCGGCGGCGACCATGCTTGCGTGATTCATCGGCTGGCTTCTGCCGTTCAACCGCGGTTCTTGCGAAAATATTCGTAAAGATTGTCGAAGACCGAGGCTCCCTTGGCGACGCGTTCAGCGTCCTCATCGTTGGCCATGGCGATGCCGGCGATGAGATGGGCGATGCCCGTCGTCTCCTCGCGTCCAAACTTGGCGTCCTTCAGATCGATGTCGTGAACGATCTCCGAGATGGCTTGAAGCGCCGGATCGGTGATGCCGGCGCGGCCTAGCAGGACCTCGAAGCTGCAGCGGTCGCCTTCATGGGTGATCTCACCTTCGAACATGTCGAAACGGAGTTCCCCTTCCTTTGGAACATATCCCTTGCCTGGCACGAAGCGGATCACGGCATCGGGATCGATGAAGCGGCGGATCAGCCAGCTACAGGCGATGCGGTCGACATGCACGCCCGTGCGCGTGACCCAGATCCGTCCCTTGAGATCCGCCGCTGTAGGCTGCGGCGCTTGCGGCATTTCACTGGCCATGTCGGTGTCCTCCGTGAGCCTGCGCTCCAGGTCCGCGATCAGGCTTTCCGCCGTGAGGCGACCGGTCGCGCCGAAAAAGTCGGTCGCGGCGATCTCGGCGAGCCGCTTGCGTAGACGGCCGATCTGGCCTCGGCTCTCGGCCCGCTTTGCCGCCGCGCCGTTGGCTTCCAGCCTTGCGGCAAGGTCTCGCGCCTCCTTGGCGACTTCGTCATAGTCCTCGTCACGGGCGGCATCGAAGAGGGCACGCGCCTGGCCATCCGAGAGGCCGTCGATGAGTCGCGCCTCGCACACGAGGGCCTCCCCGCCGCCTTCAACGATCTCCTTCAGGAGCCATTCGAAGTCCTCCTGCGTCTCCGCATTCGCGGGCAGCGCATAGACCGTGCTTTTGACCGCGACCGCGCCGATGCCCTGCAGCCTGCGCCAGATCTTCACCCGGAAATAGGCGGGCTTGCTCGGCAGTTGATGGATCAGCAGCAACCATGGGGCATTCGGCCCGTTCACGTCAGCGGTCATTGCAAAACCGTATCATCAAACTCAGTGGATGCAACACTTGTATCACGATATGAACGGGCGTAGGATTTTGGCCTGAAGAAGAAGCCCGGCGAGGATGCTGAAGCTGGGCGCGGCCCCGTAAGTGGGTGAACGTCCGGATCGCAGCATTCCGACAAGCTTCCCGCGCTTTCTCCGCGAAGACGCATCCCGAACGGGATTGCGAGCCTCACAGGGCCCTGGACTACGGGCGGAGGAAAGCGGCAACGGACGGAGTAAGGTCCATGGACCGAACACTCATTGGCGTCATCAGCGGCGTCTTGCTCGCGGTGGCCGCCGGGCTCGCGATCGTGCTGGCGCAGCCGAGGAACGAGACGACTTTCATCCCGGGCGACCAGCCAGTCAGCGAGGCCCAGGTTCGGCAGAAGCTCGAGGCGGACGGCTGGTTCAACGTGCAGATCGTGCGGGAAGGCAGATATTACGAGGCAATCGCCTCGAAGGCCGGACAGAGCAGCAAGTTCGTCGTGGATTCCCAAAATGGGCGGTTGGCGGTCTCCGGGGAAGGTGGAGGCGAGTACGATGACGATTAGGGGACGGGAATCCCTGGCGCGCTATGGGCGCGCCGACCGTCCCGCATAATCTGGCAGAAGGGAGGACTGCGTCATGAAATGGGTCGCTCGCGAACGTCCGGTCATAGACCGCATCGCCTGCCCCTGGCTGATCGCGCGCTTCATCGACAAGGAGCCGGAATTCCTCTTCGTGCCCCCGGACCAAGTGGCTCGGGTCGCGGAGGATACCGGGGCCACACCCTACGACGTGCCTGACGTCGAGTTCACGCATGTGGGCGACGGCTGCAGCTTCGACGCGTTCGTCTCCAAATACGGGCTGGATCGCGACCCCGCCATTACGACCATCGACGCGATCGTGGGCGGCGCCGACACCGACCGACACGACCTCACGCCGCAGTCGGCCGGACTCCTGGCGATTTCGATGGGCCTGCGGGACCTGTCGCCCGACGACCATGAGGTGCTGAAGCACGGCTTCGTCATCTACGACGCGCTCTATGCCTGGGCATCCCGCCGCAAGGTGGAGACACATAGCTGGCCGCCCACCATGAAGCCGGCGGCGTAATCGGCAGCCCGCCCGTCAAAATTCGCGGGTGCGGCAGCATTCCCGGCGGACGACATTTGCCCGGTTTGGGCACTTGGGGTGGGAGTACAGGAGTATACCATGCGTGCAAACATCGTAGCTGGCCTGGCGTTTGTGGCCTCCCTCGGAGTCGCTCAGCCTGTACTGGCGGTACCGGACTGGAAGGCAGTGGCGGGGGCGATCGAGAGATCCGGCACCGAGCTGCCGGGCGGCATCTACCGGATCGGGCTGCCCCGCTCGGATCTGAAGGTCACACTCGACGGCATCGCCATCAAGCCAGCGCTGGCGCTCGGCTCCTGGCTGGCCTTCAAGCCTATGGGCGACAGTGACTCGGACTCGGTGGTGATGGGCGACCTTGTGCTCACCCAGGACGAGGTCAGCCCGGTCATGACGGTCCTCGCCGCCAACGGCATCGAGATCGCCGGGCTGCATAACCACCTGCTGCGGTCGCAGCCTGCGACCATGTACATGCACGTGAAGGGCCACGGCGACCCCGTGACATTGGCGCGGGCCTTTGGCCAGGCACTGGGCAAGAGCCACACTCCGACCGGCTCAGAAATCGCCTCTGCTGCGGCTCGGACTGGCAAAGCCGACGAGAAGCTTGATCTCGACACTGCCGGGATCGACCGCGAGCTTGGCCACAAGGGCAAGGCCAACGGAGGCGTCTATCAGGTTTCGATCCCACGGGCCGATCTCGTGGAGGACGGCGGCATGCCCGTTCCGGGTTCAATGGGATCGGCCATCGCCATCAACTTCCAGCCCATAGGCGACGGCAAGGCGGCGACCACCGGCGATTTCGTCCTGACGGCCGAGGAGGTGAACCCCGTGTTGCGCGCCCTGACGGAGAACGGCATCGAGGTGATGGCCCTGCACAACCACATGCTCGCGGACCAGCCGCGGCTGTTCTTCATGCACTTCTGGGCGCATGACGATGCCGGGAAACTCGCCAAGGGGCTGCGCGCCGCGCTCGATCACGTGAAGGCCGGCAAGGGCTGAGGGCGCGCCAATGAAACGGGGCTTTTTGCTGGGAAGCGTTCTCGCGATGGCCGCGATCGCGGCCGCGATGGAGCCACGGGCTGCGCAGGCGGTCGAAGCCGCACCCCGCCAGCTTGTGGCGAAGATCCCGCTCGGCGAGGTCAAGGGCCGCATCGACCACATGGCCGTCGACCTTCCCGGGCAACGCCTGTTCGTGGCCGAACTTGGCAACGGCAGCGTGGGGATCGTCGATCTCAAAACCTTCGAAGTTTCGGGCCGCATTCGCGGATTCAGGGAACCTCAGGGCGTCGGCTATGTGGATTCGACGGGGACGCTCTACGTCGCCAGCGCCGGCGACGGATCGGTGCGGCTGTTCCGGGGAAGGAACCTCGATCAGGGGGGGCGGATCGACCTCGGCGAGGACGCGGACAATATCCGGGTCGACAGCCCGAACAACCGGGTGTTCGTGGGCTATGGCGCGGGCGCGCTGGCGGTCATTGATGCGGGGGAGAACCGGAAGATCGCCGACATTGCCCTGGACGGCCATCCCGAAAGCTTCCGGCTCGAGAGCGGCGGAAGCCGGATCTTCGTCAACGTTCCCAACGCGCATGCGATCGACGTCGCCGACCGCCAGCGTGGAGGGGTGGTGGCCCGCTGGCCGATGGGCCAGTCCCGCGAGAATTTCCCGATGGCGCTGGACGAGGCCTCGGGCCAAGTCCTCGTCGTGTTCCGGAAGCCCGCGACGCCGGCGGCTTTCTCGATGAAGGACGGATCCCTGGTCGCAAGCGCGCGGTCCTGCGGGGATGCCGATGACGTGTTCGTGGATGCGAAGCGGCACCGCGTCTACGTAAGCTGCGGCGACGGCCATCTGGATGTCTTCGTGCTGGAGAACGGCAACTTCCGCAGGGTCGGGCGTACTTCAACTGCTCCCGGAGCGCGCACGTCGCTGTTCGTGCCCGAACTCGACCGCCTGTTCCTCGCAGTGCGGGCGGGCCACGGGGACGCGGCGATCTGGGTGTATCAGCCCACGCCTTGAGAGGCAGGGAACTGCGAGAGGGAAAAGCCGTGTCCAGCGTGGTCCACGACAGCAAGGATCCAGACCCGGCGGAAGCAAGCTCGGGGACGGGCGCGGGCCATCACGGCACGGGATGGTCTCCGGACCTCACGCGTGTTCTCGTCGCACGCTCGCTCCGCGCATTCGGGGACGGCTATGTCGCGATCCTGCTGCCGATCCATCTCTCCCGTCTCGGCTATGATGCCTTCGCCGTCGGCCTGATCTCCACCGCGACCCTGTTGGGTTCTGCGCTCCTGGTCCTGGCGGTCGGGCTGCTTTCTTACCGGGTGGGACGGCGGCACGCCCTTCTCGGCGCAGCGCTCCTGATGGCTGCGACCGGGCTGGGCTTCGCCAGGATCGACAGCTTCGGGCCGCTGCTCGTCATCGCCTTCGTCGGGACGCTCAACCCGTCGGGAGGTGACGTAAGCGTCTTCCTGCCGCTCGAGCACACCGTCCTCTCCCACGTCGTCGCCGACGAGAACCGGACGGCCGTGTTCGCCCGCTACAGCGCCGTCGGCGCCGTCTTCGGCGCCCTCGGAGCGGTCTTCGTCGGCGTGGTGGACTGGCTCGCCCCGGTGCTGGCGCCGTCGACGACAACGACGCTCCTCTTCGGGCTGTATGGAGCCATCGGGCTGCTGACCTTCCTGCTGTACCGTCACCTGTCGCCCCGCATCGAGGCTGGCGCGGACAGCCCCCCGGCACCGCTCGGCCCGTCGCGCGGCATCATCTATCGGCTGGCTGCGCTGTTCTCGGTCGATGCCTTCGGCGGAGGCCTGGTGATCAACTCCCTGCTGACCCTGTGGCTCGCCGCCCGCTTCGTGCTCGACCTGTCCGCCATCGGCGTGATCTTCTTCGTGACCAGCTTGTGTTCGGCGGCATCGTATTTTGCGGCGGCGCCGCTGGCCCGGCGCTTCGGGCTGGTCAACACCATGGTCTTCACCCACCTGCCGTCGAGCATGTTCCTGATCCTGACTGCCTTCGCTCCGACTGGCTGGGCCGCGTTCGGGCTGCTGATCCTGCGGGCGCTGCTCTCCCAGATGGACGTGCCGACGCGGTCGTCCTACGTCATGGCCGTGGTAAGGCCGGAGGAGCGCCCTGCCGCCGCCAGCGTGACGGCGGTGCCGCGGAGCCTAGCCGCAGCGGTCGCGCCGCTACTGTCGGGCTGGCTGCTGACCGCATCGCCGTTCGGCTGGCCGCTCATCCTCGCAGGCATCCTCAAGGCGGCCTACGACCTCGTCCTGCTGCGGCGGTTCTCGGGCATCAAGCCTCCGGAGGAACGGTGATAAGGCTATCGGAGCGACCGCTCTCAGCCGCAGCAGGAATGACTCGGATCAGCAGGTGCCTGACGCGGTGTCGGATAAGTGGCCGGGTAAGTCGTGGCGTTTCCGACCACCATTTAACTTCGCGGCCGTTGCTTGGACAAGGATTGCTATGCGCAATCGCGGACATTGACCGATACGCTGCGGAGGTCCTGAACAGGTCAAATCACGTCGATGCCCCCGCCGGCCCAAAGGTCCGCTTCTGACGATTCGAGCCTCAAAGCTGCCGGTCCGCTCACGGCCCAATATGTCATTCTGTCATCGGCTCAGAACGAGTGCTCTTGGCGCCTCAAAGATCCTTCACCACAGGAGCCGACGGCCGAACGAATCCTTGGTAGAAGGCGAATAGTGACCCTGCTTCAGTGATCCGGATTGGCTCGCGCGACGACGCAAGTTGACGCTAGCGGTCCTGTTTCCAGTGAACGACCTGAACGCTCAAGCCCGGCTAAGCTTTCGTTCCTTTCAGGAAGTGGAGGTCGAGCCAGGAAAGGCGACCGCCTGTGATTTCGATAAAACCTTCCTCTCCCATCGGTTCGCGCAGATCATGCAGGTCGAAATGGCCGTGAAGACCCAGGCGCGCCGACAGGCGCCGATGTTGCGGGTTGCCGCCATAGTCGACGATCAGCAGCCTGCCTCCGCCGCGCAATACCCGCCGGGCTTCCAGCAGGCACACCCGTCGCCTTGCCTCGTCCACCATGTGAAGCACCGTCGTGATGGTAACCACGTCGAAGCGGCCGCTCTCGAACGAGAGTTCTGTGGCGCTACCCTCACAGAGGCTGAGGGGGACACCGGCGCGACCGCTTTTTCGCTGTGCCGCTTCGATCATGCTGGGTGAAATGTCGAGGCCGGTCACCGATCCTCCTGGCTGCGTCCGTCCCCAGGCCGCGATCGCTTGGGTGCCTGTACCGCAACCGATGTCCAGCACATGGTCCCCCGGCACGATGCCGGCCAGATCGAGGACGTCTTTGCGGTAGGTGCTTTCCCGCCCGCGGGCCAGTAGTTTCACAATCAAGTCGTAGAGGCGCGGGAAATTGATGCCGTGGCCGGAATGCGCGGCCGAACGGGCCGACTGGTCTTTCGTAAGCATGGCTTTCCTGGACCTATGATCTTCAAACATGGCGGTACCCGGCCTCACGCGTGCATCGGTCGGGTCGCCGCAGCACGCGGCGCACCGCCGAGTTTCACAGCGACAGTGAAGTGGATGAATAGAAGGGTCGGCACCAGGACGGAGGGAACCATCGCCCAGGGCAGGGCGGTCATTGCAGCGATGCCGGGGCCGTCTTCAAAGAACCGGAATGGCGTTCCCGCCGCGGAGAACAGCCCGATCGTGACGGCGACCAGGAGGTCGAGCGCGCCGAAGCCGTTCCAGAGGGCGAGCCATGACCGCCGCGGTGCGTGTCCGAGTAAAAGCGCTGCCGTCAACGGGATCGCCAATGCACCGGTCAGGATGTCGCCCCACCCGGCACTGGACGCGAAGGGCGCCGACAGCCGCCCTTGCGCTTCGAGAAGAAGGAAGAAAACGCCGCCGAGCCGTGCGACGTTCAGGCCGACCAGTGCCGCCATCGGCAGTGCGGCGACAGCCGTCCGGAAGGAGGGGACGAGCAACCCGCCGCCAAACAAGAGAACCAGCGTGCCCGCGAACGGAATGAGGCTGGTCGGCACGGGACCTGGAGCCTCGGGTGTCAGCCATCCGAACCCGATCGTTGTGGACACCGCGACCATCCACACGACGGCGGCGGCGAACAGTCCGATTCTCGCCACCGGGCGTACTGGCATCAAGCCAGCCAGCGTTCCGATGACCGCTGCGAGCAGTGTAGCGACAAAGATGGCACCGATGAAATCCAACATGAGCATAACCCGGCTTTGGAATGAGTGCGGGGAGCGATGCGCTGTCCGCGTTTCTGCGCGACCCTACCTAGCCGGACAGTTAGTATGTTATTGGACAGGGTGTCCGATATATTTATGGACAGGGCTGAAGCACCGTCTCTTACCGGACTTTAATGGGCGCTTGTCCTGCAAAACAGGGAGTTCGGTATGGTCGGATCGATCGATCGCCGCGTTGCTCGCACAAGGCGGGCTCTCCACGACGCGTTGATGGGTCTGATCCTCCGAAAGGGGTTCGATGCGCTGACCGTGCAGGATATCGCCGGCGAAGCCGATGTCGGCCGCTCGACATTCTACGCGCATTATCCAAGCAAGGAGGAGTTGCTGCGTGACGGCTTCAGGATCTTGCGTTCCGAACTCTCCGAGGCCATCCAGGCCGCTCCGGTGCAAGGCGGGTCACCGCCCCTGCGCTTCAGCCTCGCCATGTTCGAACATGCAGGGCGTTTCGCGCAGACCTATCGGGTTCTGGTCTTGGGGCAAGGCGGCGTCATCGCCATCGAGGAGATAAGCCGCATCCTGGCCGACCTCGTGCGTCAAGACCTTGTGACGGAGACGGAGATTGAGGGCGTGCCGCGGGGCCTGGCGGTCCAATATGTTGTCACCACCTTCATCACCGTGCTGCGTTGGTGGCTCGAAGAGCAGCCAAATCTGACCGCCCGCGAGGCGGATCGCGTGTTTCGTCGGCTGGCGATGGGCGGACTGGCAATGCTCCCGCCTGAGGGCCAGCGAGTCGCCTCGCCGGCACTGTCAGCATGATGGCTGAGTAGAAGCCTGCCCGCTCCTCTGCGCCTACGGGCTCTCAGAGCCTGAGCATGCTTGGTGTGTTCGGAGTTCATGCCGGCTAGACCTCTCGAGGCGGCGAACTGGGCCCCTCCTGGCTACATTTGACGAAAGCTACTGATCAGGCAGTGATAGGCGCAGCGCTGTTCGGCCAGTGTAACCATCCTCGACGGAAAGGTTACAGTGCCGAATACTCTCGGATCGGGTATCCTCTTCATAGCCTCTCTGGCCTTTCGATCACGCGAAAGGGGCTGACGTGGATCAGCAGCAAGTGCCCCTCAAAATCACCGCAGCTCGCTTCCTGCGCGCTGTGGGCATCTTCGTCGGTTCCGAGGTTGGGACCAAAGCCAAGTTCATGTTCGTCGGACTGATGGTCCTGTTGTGCGGATTGAGCGGCATGAATGTCGTCAACAACTACGTTGGCAGAAACTTCATGACCGCGATTGCCGAGCGGCAATATGCCGAATTCATCCGCCAGGCGGTGTTTTACATCGGCGTATTTGCTTGCCTCACAGCCGTTGGCGCACTTGCCCGCTTCGTCGAGGAAAGGCTGGCGCTGCTCTGGCGCGAGTTCCTGACCCGGCGCTCCGTCAATCTCTATCTCGATAACGAGGTCTACTACCGCCTGGATGCCTCAGGTCGTCTTACGCACCCTGATCAGCGCATCTCCGAGGATATCCGCGAGTTCACGGTGACGACGCTTTCATTCGTCATCATGATTTTTAGTGCAAGTCTTACCGTACTGACCTTCTCAGGGGTGCTGTGGTCGATCAGCCCGGTGCTGTTCGGCGTTGCCGTCCTCTATGCGGCCTGCGGCTCGTATGTGACGATCGCTTTGGGCCGGCCTTTGATCGGCCTGAACTACGAGCGGCTCGACAAGGAGGCCAGCTTCAGGTCCAGCCTCATCCACGTCCGCGAGAACGCCGAATCCGTCATGCTGACGCGGGGCGAGGAACGGCAGAAGAATCTGCTGCTGCATCGACTTGACGATCTGATCGTCAATTTGCGCAGCATTATTGCGCTCAACCGGAATCTCGGATTCTTCACCGGCGGCTACAACTGGATGATCCAGATCGTTCCGGACCTGATCATCGCTCCGGCTTTCATAAGGGGCGAGATCGAGTTCGGCGTCATCACCCAGTCAGGCGCCGCCTTCGCGATGCTTGTCGGCGCGTTCTCGCTGATCGTCAGGCAGTTCAACTCGATCTCAAATTTCGCAGCGGTGGTTGCTCGGCTCAGTTCCCTGATCGACGCCATCGAGAAAACTCAGACGACAACAGGTTCGGCCATCGAGATGACCGAACAGAAAGGCTGTCTGGCTTACGACCGGGTGACGTTGCTGTCGGCGACTGACGAGTCGCCTTTGGTGAAGGAGTTGTCGCTATCGATACCAGTGGGCGCCGTCCTGATCCTCAAGGGGCCAAGTTCGGCTCCGGGTACGGCGTTGTTCAGGGCGACAGCCGGTATTCCGGTTCCTGGCAGCGGGCGCGTAACCCGCCCTGATGCCGACGAGATCTCGTTTGTCTCGCAGCGGCCTTACTTGCCGCCCGGCACCTTGCGTGAGGTGCTGGTGCGTCCAGGGAAAGAGGGCGAAATCGCCGACGACCAGATCGTCGACGTGCTGCGTGAACTCGCTATCGAATCCGTTGTTGGCCGGGCGGACGGCCTTGATGGAAGCTCCGGCTGGGGGATGTCCGTGAATGAGCAGCAGCTTCTGGCGATCGCAAATGTTCTTCTCGCAAGACCTCGCTTCGTTTTCCTGGATCGGATCGATGCGACTCTTGCCCCCGAACAGTTCCGAAACATCCTGCGCATGTTCTCCGAGCGTTCGGTCACTTGCATCATCAACGCAGAAGCCCGTGAAGCGTGTGATCTTCCCCATGCGGTTCTCGAGTTCGGCGAAGGCGGTGGGTGGCGATTGCTCCCGAACGAAGGATGATCTGCTGGGAAGCCGTCGAAACGTCTCCAGGACTTCCGTGCAGTTTACGGCGCCCTTTGCGGAAAATGCTCGACGACTCCTCTCACGCCATGAACGCTTTCGGCGACCACGCGGGCGGCGTTCCGGCAGTGCTCCGTGTCAACATTTCCCCAAAGATGGACTAGTCCGTCGGTCACGGTGACCGTTATGGCCTTTCCTTCGAGCCCAGTCTGCTCATTGAGGCGGGTGATGATGCTCCGGCGGATCGCTTCGTCGCCGGACGCAGTCTTGTCACGGCTGGCGCCGCTTATGGCACGAAGGAGATCCGCGCGGCTTACGATGCCAATCAGCCTGCCGCCCCGCAGGACGGGTATGCGCTTGATTCCATGCTGAGCCATCAAGCTCGCCACTTCCGACACTGGTGCCTCCTCATCCACGACGACCGGATCGCAGGTCATAACGTCGGCGACCTTCCACGAGTTGGCCCTCACATAGGCTCGAGCGCGTTCCTCGTCCGTAGGAAATGGCCCCGCCAGGTGGGCGATGGCACCTAGCCCGAGTTCGGCCCTGCGTAGAAGATCGCCTTCGCTGATGATGCCGACGAGCCGGCGCTCGTCGTCGACCACCGGAAGGCCACTGACGCGATTGGCCATCATGATCGTCGCCGCGTGCTTGACGCCGTGATCGGGCGATATCGTGATGACTGCTGAAGTCATGATATCGGCGGTCTTCATCTGGGCTCCTCCTCAGATCGTTCAGGAGCGATGGCCAACCCGCATCGGCAAGCGTAAGTCTGCAGACGTCGTCAGACAACGGATATTTGCGGCCGCCCTGCGGAAGCTGCGAGACCAGGCTCTTGACGCGATTGGCCATCATGATCGTCGCCGCGTGCTTGACGCCGTGATCGGGCGATATCGTGATGACTGCTGAAGTCATGATATCGGCGGTCTTCATCTGGACTCCTCCTCAGATCGTTCAGGAGCGATGGCCAACCCGCATCGGCAAGCGTAAGTCTGCAGACGTCGTCAGACAACGGATATTTGCGGCCGCTCTGCGGAAGCTGCGGGACCAGGCTCTTGACGCGAACGCTTCCCACACGGCGGTGCCGTCGGATCGCGATTCTCCTGTGATCCACACGGCTTTTATGCAACAATGCGGGGGTCCGACTTACGGATACTTGACAACGGCATTAGCGAACTGCCGCAGCAGGTAGTTGTTGTTCAATTTCGCGATAACGACATTTGTATAATTGGCGCGCTTAAGAATAGGTCATCAAAAAGACAAAGAATAAACCTGAAGTTATTTCAATATTGTCATTCTGAGGGCGCGGCGATCGACTTCGATGAGGAGACCTCGATGTCTTCGATTCAGACGACTAAGCGTGAGAAACTCCGCACGGATGAGACCCAGCGTGATAGCGATCCGCTATCATCTGAAGAGGTCAGGCTGATCGATGCCTACTGGCGAGCGTCGAACTACCTCTCGGTTGGGCAGATTTATCTGCTGGACAATCCCCTTCTGAAGGAGCCGCTGAAACGCGAGCACATAAAGCCGAGACTGCTCGGGCATTGGGGAACGTCGCCGGGATTGAACATGCTGTATGTTCATCTCAACCGCGTGATCAAGCGCGGCGATCTAAACATGATCTACGTCATAGGGCCCGGGCACGGCGGTCCTTCGCTTGTCGCACACGCCTATCTGGAAGGAACCTACAGCGAGTTCTACCCGAATATCGGCCAGGATGCCGACGGCATGAAGCGGCTGTTCAAGCAGTTCAGCTTCCCGGGCGGCATCCCGAGCCATGTTGCCCCGGAGACGCCCGGAAGCATTCACGAGGGCGGCGAGCTTGGATACGCCTTGAGCCACGCGTATGGGGCGGCCTTCGACAACCCCGACCTTATCGTCGCCTGCGTCGTTGGCGACGGGGAGGCTGAAACCGGTCCGCTCGCGACCGGTTGGCAGAGCAACAAATTCCTTAATCCGGCCCGCGACGGCTGCGTGCTGCCGATCCTGCACCTCAACGGATATAAAATCGCCAACCCCTGCTTCCTCGCACGAATTCCCGAGGACGAATTGCGGAAATTCTTCGAGGGCATGGGGTACAGACCATACTTTGTCGAGGGAGACGATCCGGACAATGTGCACCAACAACTGGCCGGTGTGCTCGATACGGTAATAGCCGAGATCCAGGGGATCTGGGCGGATGCCCGCACGAACGGCAGCGTCAAGCGGCCGATGTGGCCCATGATCGTCTTCCGCACTCCCAAGGGCTGGACCTGCCCGAAGGAGATCGACGGCAAGAAATGCGAGGACTACTGGCGGTCGCATCAGGTGCCCATGGGAGACATGGACAGGCTGGAACACATCAGCATTCTCGAACAATGGATGAAGAGCTACCGGCCCGAGGAGCTTTTCGACGATGCGGGCCGGCTCAAGCAGGAACTGGCGTCGCTGGCGCCTGCGGGCCACCGCCGGATGAGCGACAACCCGCATGCCAATGGCGGCATTCTGCTGCGCGACCTGAAGATGCCAAACTTCGAAGACTATGCGGTTTCAGTCCCCAGCCCCGGGGAGACTACTGCCGAGTCGGCCCGTGTAATGGGCAGGTTCCTCCGGGACGTGATGAAGCTGAACCTCGACAGCAAGAACTTCCGCCTGTTCAGTCCGGACGAGAACAATTCCAATCGCTGGCAAGACGTCTTGGAGGTCACCGACCGCTGCTACATGGCGGAAATCTACCCCGAAGACGACCACCTGTCCCCCGACGGCCGGGTGATGGAGGTCCTAAGCGAGCATCAATGCCAAGGATGGCTGGAAGGCTACCTGCTGACAGGCCGCCATGGCTTCTTCTCCTGTTATGAGGCCTTCATCCACATCATCGACTCGATGTTCAATCAGCATGCCAAGTGGCTGAAGGTCTGCAATCATATCCCCTGGCGGCGCTCGATCGCTTCGTTGAACTACTTCCTCAGTTCCCACGTCTGGCGACAGGATCACAACGGCTTCAGCCATCAGGATCCCGGCTTCATCGATCACGTCGTCAACAAGAAGGCGGATGTGATCCGGGTCTATTTGCCGCCGGACGCCAATACGCTGCTGTCGGTTACGGACCATTGCCTGCGGAGCCGTAATTACGTCAACGTTGTGGTGGCGGGCAAGCAGCCCGCGCCGCAGTGGCTCACCATGGACCAGGCGATCAAGCACTGCAGCGAAGGTCTCGGTATCTGGGAGTGGGCCAGCAACGACAAGGGCTTCGAACCCGATGTGGTGATGGCATGCTGCGGCGACGTCCCTACTCTCGAGACCTTGGCGGCAGTCGAGTTGATCAGGCAGCACCTTCCGGATCTGAAGGTGCGCGTCATCAATGTGGTGAACCTGATGAAGCTTCAGCCCGCGGGAGAGCATCCGCATGGGTTGTCTGACCGCGATTTCGACGCTCTCTTCACCAAAGACAAGCCGATCATCTTCGCCTTCCATGGCTATCCCTGGCTGATCCATCGGCTCACCTACCGCAGGACGAACCACGGTAACCTGCATGTGCGCGGCTACAAGGAAGAAGGCACGACGACTACACCGTTCGACATGGTCGTCCTGAATGAACTTGATCGGTTCCATCTGGTCCAAGATGTCATCGACCGCCTGCCGCAACTGGGCGCGCGCGCCGCGTATTTCAAGCAGGCCATCCATGAGAAACTGATCGAACACCGGCAGTACATCGAAAAGCACGGCGATGACATGCCGGCCATACGTGGATGGAAATGGGGCGCGGAAAGTGCCGGCAAGGGAGCGCGAGGGACGTCCACGGAGGGAGACAATCTTTGAGCGGCCTCTTACCGGGCCGATAGCGCATCGCGCTGACCGCACATCGAAGAGCGACGCCGACCTTCCAGGCGAGCAGGCACTCTTACTCGATCCCGTCCAGCGCGGCTCTGAGAGAGAAGCACGCTATGGGAAGCTCTGTTCACAACTCCCGCAAAGCCGAGGACGTAGAAAATCGCCGTTCCCCGGGTGACACGGATTCGAGTTCCACCGCCGCGCTTCTTTCAAATGGACGCTACAGCGTCCTGGTCACGTCCGCTGGTGCCGGCTACTCAACCTGGCAGGACCTCGACGTCATCCGCTGGCGAGAGGATCGCACCCGCGATTGCTGGGGGCAGTTCTTCTACATCCGTGACCTTGCGGACAACAAGCTTTGGTCGCTCGGCAAGCAGCCACTCTTCGTCGCCGAATGTGCGTACGAACATGCTTTCCACGGGGACCGAGCCGAGCTCAGCTGTCGTACCGAAGACATCGAGACTTCCTGCGCGATCTGTGTGGCGCCGGACGTCGATGCAGAGGTGCGCATGGTCACGGTCACCAATCACGGAAGCAGGGTCAGGCACCTTGAACTGACCAGCTATTCCGAGGTCTGCCTGAACAATCGCCGTGCGGACAGAGCTCACCCTGCATTTGCGAAGCTCTTCGTCGAGACGGCCTTCGACGAAGGCACGGGTGCGCTGCTGGCCCGCCGCAGGCCACGCGCAGCTGAAGAAAAGCCGCTCTGGGCGATCCACGTATCATCTTCGACTTTGAAGGGCGGTGCTTCGATCGAGTTCGAGACCGATCGACTGAAATTCCTGGGACGTGGCCGCACGATTGAGAATCCTGCGGCTTTCGAGACCAAGGCCGGCCTTTCGGGTTCGACGGGGCCTGTTCTCGACCCCATCTTCAGCCTGCGAAGGACACTGGAACTGGGCCCCGGCGCGACGGAGCGGGTCGCCTTCATAACGGGTGCCGCAAACACCCAGGCGGGTGCCAGATCGATCTCCACGCGGTTCGCGGACATCGAGGCCGCCAGCGCAACTTTCTCTGATGCCTTGCAGAGCCATCGGATGGAACTCCGGCGCCTGGGCCTTTCTCCTTCAGACGTGAGACAGTTCAATCGGCTCGCGGAAGGCATAGTCTTTGGTGATCCGGCTCTGAGGGACCCCGCTGCCGTCAAGAGGACGAGCCTGGCTAGGGACGGTCTTTGGGCCCATAGCATATCCGGTGACATCCCAATCGTCCTGCTTCGTCTAGCCGGTGACGGAGATGCCTCGCTGCTTCGGGAAGCCTTGTCTGCCCATGACTTCCTCGGTCACCGACGATTGCAATTCGACCTTGTTATGCTCGACGAGGGTCACACAAACAGTGCAGAAAACTGGCTGAGAGAGCTGCGGGCCGGCCCGAAAGCCGAGCTTCTGGGCAAGTCGGGAGGCATTTTCGTCGTTTCCGCTGATGCGATCCAGGCCGTTCACACTGATACGATCGCTGCGGCCGCCCGCATCGTCCTGTCGGACCGACGGGGTTCTCTTGCCGACCAGCTTGCCCGCCCGAGCTACGATGCTCCGCGATCTCAGCGGCAAGTGACATCCAGCGCGACTAGGAAGCCTCCGCGGCCTTCCGCCACAACGGAAAACACGGCCTCGTATTGGAACGGCTTCGGGGCATTCAGTGCAGATGGCCACGAGTACGTCATCCGTGTTGACGCGACCACGCCAGGGAAGCCTGAGCTACCGCCCGCGCCTTGGTCCAATGTCATCGCAAACCCGAATTTCGGCTGCCTGACTTCCGAAGCGGGCCTTGGCTACACCTGGTCGGGGAACAGCCAAATGAACCGGCTCACACCCTGGTCGAACGATCCCGTTTCAGATGCGCCCGGCGAGGTCCTCTATCTGCGCGACGAGGATACGGGCGAGGTCTGGACGCCTACGCCCTTGCCCACCGGGAACGGGTCGGTGGTGAACGTCCATCACGGCCAGGGCTATAGCCGGTATGAAGGCGCCAGCCACGATCTGCACCACGACTTGCTGGTGTTCGTACCGCCGGCGGATGCGATCAAGATCTTGCGCCTGAAGCTGACTAGCAGCGATACCCGGCCGCGCCGTCTGTCAGCGACATACTACGCGGAGTGGGTTCTCGGAACACAGCGCGAAGATGCTGTGATGCAGGTCGTCTGCGAACGCGATATCCAATCCGGAGCGATCATGGCCCGCAATCCATGGGCAACGGGATTTCCCGGGCTTGCCTTTGCAGCTGCAAGCCAGCCTGTGCGTTCGTCTACGTCCGATCGCTCAGAGTTTCTAGGCTTCCTTGGTTCGGCATCTCGGCCGGCGGGGTTGCAACGACTGAGCTTCTCAGGACGCCACCGCGCGCTCCATGACCCCTGCGCAGCGATCACGGTGGACGCCTCCCTGGCGCCCGGGGAAAGCACCGAAATCGTATTCGTACTCGGCCAGGCCGGCAGCCTTCCGGAAGTCCGCCGGCTCGTTCGCGAGTATGCCAGAATGGAGCAATCCCAGGCCAAGCTGGCGGAAACATGTGGGCAGTGGGACGGCATTCTTAATTGCATCCAGGTCGTCACGCCGGACGTGGGCTTCAACCTGATGATGAACCGTTGGTTGCTGTATCAGGTCCTGGCATGCCGCGTCTGGGCGCGCTCCGCCTTTTACCAGTCCGGAGGTGCGTATGGCTTCCGCGACCAACTCCAGGACGTGATGGCATTGGTCCACTGCGCGCCCCATGAAGCCCGCTCCCACATCTTGCGGGCGGCCGCCCGGCAGTTCGAGGAAGGCGACGTTCAGCACTGGTGGCATCCTCCATTAGGAGTCGGCGTTCGCACCCGCATGACCGATGACCTGTATTTCCTTCCCTATGTCGTTCACCACTATGTCTCCGCGACCGGAGACGTCGGCCTGCTCGATGAGCAGGTTGCTTTCATCAGTTCACCCGTCCTGAAGCAGGACCAGGAGGAGGACTTCAACCGGCCGGACGTCAGCGGACAGATCGGCACGGTCTATGATCATTGTATTCGCGCGCTTGAGCGAGGGTTGCGCCTGGGCAGTCACGGCTTGCCGCTCATGGGGACAGGCGACTGGAACGACGGCATGAACAAGGTCGGCGCCGCGGGCAAGGGTGAAAGCGTCTGGAACGGCTGGTTCTTCGTAACCGTCCTGAACGCGTTTGCCGCAATTTCGTCTTCGCGCGGCGACGAGGAGCGCTCAGCCTGGTGCCGAAATAGAGCCGAAGAACTGCGCGCAGCGCTCGAAGAGAACGCCTGGGACGGCGCATGGTATCGTCGCGCCTATTTTGACGATGGCACCCCGCTCGGATCTTGCACCGGCGAGGAGTGCCAGATCGATGCGATCCCGCAAGCCTGGGCGGTCATCTCCGGTGTAGCCGACAGCAAGCGGACATCTGCGGCGATGCACGCGGTCTATGAACGGCTCGTTCGGACGGAGGAAAAGCTGATCCAGCTTTTCGACCCGCCTTTCGACAAGGGCCGACTGCAGCCCGGCTACATTAAGGGCTATGTTCCCGGCATCCGGGAAAATGGCGGGCAGTACACGCATGCGGCTGCCTGGGTGGTCCTGGCCACTGCCTTGCAAGGTGACGGCGACAGAGCGCTAAAGCTCTGGAATTTGATCAATCCGATCAATCACGCGACGACGCACGAACAGGCCAGTCACTATATGGTCGAGCCGTATGTCGTCAGCGCGGATATCTACGGCGCGCCTCCACACACCGGACGCGGTGGCTGGACATGGTACACGGGCTCTGCAGCCTGGCTCTATCGCGTAGGATTGGAGAACATCCTGGGGTTTCGCCGCCAAGGCGGAACTCTCCAGATCGACCCCTGCATTCCGAGAAACTGGCCAGGCTTCGAGTTGAGCTATGTCCATGGGTCGTCAACGTACCGGATCCGCGTGGATAATGAGGCAGGTGCCGGCAAGGGCGTAGTCCGCACCCTGCTGGACGGTCGCTCGATATCCGATCGCAAGGTTCCACTCAGCGACGACGGGCACTCACACGACGTACTGGTAACGATCGGGTAGCAAAATGCGGGAATTGCCGTCGACCGACCCCGATCTTGACGGATTGCCGACGAACCAGGATCTCGGACGGCTACAGCTCACGACGCTGCTGTACTACCTTCACTGCACCAACCCGGAGAACGGCCTTGTCCGTGACAAGACCGACGCTGATGCCCCGGCAAGTATCGCGGCAACCGGGATGGCCCTTGCGACGATTCCGATTATCGTCGAACGGGGTGTCATAATCCGCAAGTTCGCGGCAAAGCTCGCCCGAAAGCGTCTCGAGTTTCTGTTGAGGTGCCCCCAGGGGCCGCAACCCGATGCGACCGGGTACAAGGGCTTCTTCTATCATTTCCTCGACATCGAAACCGGACGCCGGGTCTGGCAGTGCGAATTGTCGACCATCGACTCTGCGTTCCTGTTCGCAGGCGCACTGACCGTTGCGGCCTATTTCGATGGCGACTCAGCCGACCAGGCCGAGGTCCGGCGGCTTGCCAACGCGCTCTATGAGAGGGCGGATTGGAACTGGGCTCGTGACCACGGCCTCACCCTGACGCATGGCTGGCGTCCCGAAAATGGGTTCATTCCATATCGGTGGCGGGGATACGACGAAGGCTTGCTGCTCTACATCCTCGGGCTGGGGTCGCCTACGCACCCGCTGCCCGCCGAGTCCTACCGCGCCTACACCGAAAGCTATGAATGGAGGAACATCTACGGCCGCGAACTTCTTTATTCGGGGCCGCTCTTCACCCATCAGCTATCGCATATGTGGATCGACTTCCGCGGCATACGCGATGCCTTCATGCGCGACCACGACAGCGACTATTTCCGGAACACCCGCCACGCGACCTACGTCCACCAGGAGTACGCGATCCGAAATCCGATGAAATTTGTTGGCTATGGAGAGTATTGCTGGGGATTGACCGCGAGCGACGGACCCGGATGGATCAAGCGTGAGGTGGATGGCGTCGAGCGCGATTTCTTCGACTATCTCGCCCGAGGCGCGCCATTCGGACCGGACGACGGGACTGTATCGCCATGGGTGGTGGTTGCCTCACTGCCCTTCGCGCCCGAAATCGTCGTTCCCACCGTCCGGAACTTCGCCCGGATGGATCTTGGCATGACCCGCCTCTATGGCTTCAAACCTTCGTTCAACCAGACCTATGCCGTGGAAGACAGTTCCTCGGGATGGTGGGTCACTCCCTTCCATTTCGGCATAGATCAAGGGCCCGTCGTCCTGATGATCGAAAACTACAGGACGGGATTGCTGTGGGACATCATGCGCCGGAGCAAGCCGATCGTGACCGGATTGCGCAAGGCAGGATTCGTCGGCGGCTGGCTATGACCGCTGTCGTTCAGGCTCACTTTCCACTGTCACGTCGATGATCCTTTGCCCTCTCGCTCGCATCACCCACCGAGCGGCGCGAGAATGCCTGACCAAGGCGCGCAACAGGGCTGCGCGACCTAGACGTCGGCCGCTCAGCGCCGTCGCAGAGGAGAGGTTATACGGCCGGCGTTGTTGCACATCTGAGGTATTCGTATCTCAGACATGCATGCGCTGTGACCAAGTTCGCGATTCGAGTGCCTCACTGCAAGCGCTGGTCAATGCATAGCAACGAGCGATCTGGTTGGTGTCGAAACTAAAACGACACCCGCTGTGGGCTGCTGCGCACAGCAGACCACAGGGGGTCGATCGCCAGCCATCCTCGCACATCGAAGTCGAGGACGATAATGCCTTCGACATGTCTGCCGGCTCCCCACCAACGGATGACTTGAACCAGCTTCGCGTCGAACCGGGTAGCTCGATCGCTCAGCCCTACAGTTCGCCAGTTGACGATCTCGTCAACGATTGCCTTTCAGGCCGCAAGGATCACGCAACTGGCTCCCGGGCGCTGGCTTACATGCACGATGTCGCCGACATCGAAAGCCGGCTGCATGGCCTGGCGCGGCGCGTCGATGACGAGAGCCGCGCCACCGGCCGTCGAGGCGTGCATCCTCAAGGCGCGGCCGTGGAAGACGATGCTGTTGATCTTCGCCGGAGCGGTTGCGGCGCCAGCCTGAGGGTTCGCGACCAGGTCTTCCGGACGGATGCCGATCGTATGCATCTGACCGTCAGTGGCAAGCGCGTTCGCATCGGCGGACAACTCCAACGGCAGGTCCCCCGAGAGATAGCGCAGCAAGGCGCCATCGCGTCCGACAAAGCGGGCATCGAGCAGGTTCATCGTGCCGATGAAGCCGGCCACGAACCTTGTAGCTGGGCGGTCATACAGGGCGGCCGGCGATGCGATCTGCTCGATGCGCCCCTTGTTCATGACCACGATGCGATCGGAAATCGACAGCGCCTCAGTCTGGTCATGCGTGACCATGACGAACGTCATGCCGAGGCTCGACTGCAGACGCTTCAGTTCCATCTGCATATACTCGCGCAGATGAGCGTCGAGGGCCGACAATGGTTCGTCGAGCAGGAGGATACGCGGCTTGCAGACGATGGCGCGGGCAAGCGCCACGCGCTGCCGCTGGCCGCCCGAAAGCTCCGCCACCCGAGCCCTTATCTTGTCGCCCAGGCCGACCATGTCCAGCGCCGCCGCCACCTGCTTCTTCTGCTCCGCGGCCGGTACTCTGCGCAGCGACAGGCCAAAGCCGACATTTTCGGCGACATTCATATGGGGAAACAGCGCATAGTCCTGGAAGACCGTGTTCACTGGCCGATCGAAGGGGCGCAGCGAGGTGATGTCGCGGCCGGCCAGCACGACCCGTCCGGTGGTAGGGGTCTCAAAGCCGGCCATAACCCGCAAATTGGTGGTTTTCCCGCAGCCGGAAGGTCCGAGCAGGCTTAGAAACTCGCCGTGCTCGATATCGAGGTCTACAGAGTCCAGCCCTACCACTCCTCCCGGAAAACATTTCGAAACTGCTTCGAGCCGAAGCAGTGCGTCTTGGGGCATCGACAATCTCCAACGGTGCCCGGACCCGGCCGCGCTCGCATCGGAGCGTCGGTCTCGGCACCGATCAAACATAGACACGTACGAAGGGAGGCATCGCACAGCGAACACCGCGCGATGCCTCCGGATCAGCCACCGGCCTTGACACGTTCGAACATCTTGGCCAGGTCGTCGTTCTGCTTCATCGGCGCGGTGAAGACGGTGGTCTTGAGCATTGCGTCGGGATCGGACGGCAGTTGCAGTCTTTCCAGTTCCTCCGCCGGCACGCCTGCAAAGGCGGTGCTGGTGGCGCTGCCATAGCCGTAGTTTTCGATCAGATACCGGCCTGCCTCGGCCTCCAGGCGGCTGTTGATGAAGTCATAGGCGAGATCGACGTTCTTCGCGTCCTTCAGCAACACGTAGCCGCAGGACCAGGTGAGCATTCCTTCCTTCGGCTTCATGAACTCGACCGGGACGCCCTGTTTCTTGAGTGTTGTGGCTGACGCGTTCCAGGTCATTGCCGCTACCAGGGCGCCGCTGGCCAGCGATTGCTCGATCGAGGTCATGTCCGTGGTGTAGGCGGATAACAGCGGTCGTTGCTCGCGCAGTTTGTCGGCCACCTTGTCCATTTCTTCCGGAGTCATGTCGAACGGGTTCACGCCCGCAAGGATGGCTGCCACTAGGGGCGTGTCGTGGACCGCGTCGATGGTTGCGATGCGGCCGGCATATTGCTTGTCCCACAACAGGTTCCAACTCGGCTCGGGGTTGGGCACGAGGTCCGTGCGATAGAGGATGGAGGTGTTGCCCCAGTCCCACGGGACCATCCAGACCTTGCCATCGCCGGCCTGCAGGTCGGGCAGGTTCTTGAGGACCGGGAAGATCGAATCCCAGTTCTTGATGCGGTTGGTATCAATGGGCTGCAGCAGCCCTTCCTTGTTCCAGCGCGCGACCTTGTCGTAGCAGGGATGTGCGACGTCCGGTCTGAACCCCGCCTTAACCTTGGTGAAGGCGTCGTCGTCGTCGCCGAACATGGTGAATTCGATACCGTCCGGATGCTCGGCAAGGAAGCTCTGGTTGAACTCCGGCAGTTCATAGCCGGACCATGTGAAATATTGCAGCTTGTCCGCCGCTGATGCGGGCAGGGCAATGGTAGCTGCGACCAGCGCAAGGCCGGCGATGCGTACAACCATTGTGCGGCCATGTCTGGTTATGCGGTCGGATGTCATATGAGTCCCCTTTGATTGTTGTTCATGGTTTGAAAGGTCCGGCTGGTGCAGGTCGCGAGGTCATCTGGGACAGGCCGCGCCGGCGCAGAAGCTCCGCCAGCCCGGCGATCACGAACGATACCGTCAGGATCATGGTGCCCAGCGCCATCACGGTGGGCAGCGACTTGGGAAAGCGAAGCTGGCTCCAGATATAAAGCGGCAGCGTCGGCTCGGTGCTGGCAAGAAAGAAGGCGACGATAAATTCGTCGAAGGACATCAGGAAGGCGAGCATGAACGCGGAGCCCACGGCCGGCAGGCTGAGCGGCAGCATGACGCGCCGGAACGTCACCCAGTCCGAGGCACCGAGGTCCAGCGCGGCCTCGCTCATGCTCCTCGGTATGGAGGCGAAGCGACCGCGCATGACAAGTACGGAAGTGGGCAGCGCCACCAAAATATGGCCGAGCACGATCGCCAGCCGCGAGGGTCCGAAACCCAGGAGATTGACAAAAATCAGTAACGAGATGCCGACGATCACCCCCGGTATGAGGAAGGGCAGCCGTGAGATCATCGATACCGCCTGCGCGAGCGGCGAACGGCCATAGATCTCCATATAGGCGACAGTGGTGCCGCAGAGCGTCGCGCCGGCGGCCGCGGCAACGCCGACCACGATGCTGTTGGACAGCGCGCCCGACAGCGCGGAATTGCCGACGAGGGTGCCGTACCAGGCAAAGGTAAAGCCTTGTAGCGGGAAGGCGGCCTGGATGGAGTCGTTGAAGGAAAACAGCGGGATCAGCGAGACCGGCAGATACAGGAAGACAAGATAGGCCGCGACATAGGCGCCGAGCCAATTCCGGCCCGCGGCGAATCTGTGCCCCGCGGCTCTCATGCACGACTCCCGAAGCGGGCATCGGTGGTGCGCACAATCAACACCACGGTCAGGATGACCAGCATGACAGCAGCCGAAAGCGCCGCGCCGAACGGCCAGTCGTTGGCTTTACCGAACTGCGCCTGGATCATCGAGCCGATCATCGTGCTTGAAGGGCCGCCGACCAGCGCCGGCGTGACATAATCTCCCACCGTCGGCACGAAGACGACGAGTGCCGCCGCCATCACGCCGGGCATGGCATTGGGCAAGATGACGCGCCGGAACGTAGTCCACGGCCTTGCACCGAGATCGGCGGCCGCCTCGATCAGCGACCGGGGAATGGTGTCGAGCGCCACATAGATGGGCAGGATCGCGAAGGGGGCATAGGCATGCGCCAAGGTCACCACCACCGCTGTCGGTGTGTTCAGGAACGCCAGCGTCGGCTCGGAAAGCAGACCGCTGCCGACGAGCGCCGAGTTCAGCACGCCATTATAGGCGAGCACGATTTTCCAGGCGAAAACGCGCAGCAGATAGCTGGTCCAGAACGGCAGCGTCACTAAAAACAGAATGAGGCCGCGCCGTCGCCCGGCATGGAAGGCGAGGAAATAAGCGACCGGAAAGGCGGTGATAACCGTCGCCGCCGTCACGCAGCCGGCGATAGCCAGAGAGCGCAGCATGACCGACCAGTTGAGCGGGTCGAAGATGACGTTGCTGAAATTGCCCAGTGTGAAGCCCGCCCCCAGGAGCGAGCCGTCATTCACCCTGAAGGCGAGGAACACCACGAGTGCGAGCGAGAAGAGGATCAGCAGGAAAGTGATGGCTGTGCCCGGGGCCATCATCCCGGTCCGGAAAGCCAGTGGCGCTCGCGTGGAAGGTGTGAGGCTGGCCTCTGTCATTGACACGATCAAGATGAAATGTCGGCTAATCTTTTGCTGGCGCATGAAAAAGTCAAGGCGCTTTCATTTATGCCTAGGGTCGAAGAAGTAAAAGCTCGGTAGGGAGGAGGCGGTAGTTCTTGCCCAGAAAAATAACTAGCCCAACGCGGACTTGCGTATGGTGCGACGTGAACAGCAGCTCTGCGCCCGAAAACGGTCATCCAGGCGGTCCCGGGTGCTCTCCAAAAGCGGACAGCGCAGTTGGCCGCGGAGATGGGGCAGTCCGATGGACCCAAGTGATCCCGCCGCTCGTAGATAGATAACCGCGCCGCGTTCCGGCGCCGGTCGATGAGAGATTGGAATTACATCAGCTTTTCAGTCTGTCGCTGCGTCCACACGTGTTTCGATGATCGCCAAAGCGTCAGCGCGGCCCGCGATAAGGCCGAACTCGTCATGGCCCCAGATCGAGATCTCGGGAACGAGGTGGGGGTCGTAGTTCGGCAATCTGCGGCAATGCGAGTCCGCGAAGGGCAGCGGCTCCCATCTCATCGGGGTCGCGCCGAGGTTCGTCGTCATTGACATCGGAGATCAGTTGATCGAGCAACTGGCGAGCGCGCGTAACGCTCGCATCGAGCTCTTCGTTGAGTTCCCCGGTGAGAAACTCTTCCATTAGCTTGTGAAGGATGACACCGCGGCGGGCCCGCGCGCCTGCGACTTAACCAGTTGGCAAAAGGGACAGCTTCCCGGCGGCCTCTTCATGGTCAGGCGATCAGTCCAGCGGCTTCAGACCGGCCTCGATTTGCGCGAGGCGCGGCTCAAGGAACGGCGGCAGCGACAGCGCCTCGCCCATTGTCTCAAAGGGCTCGTCCACCGCAAACCCCGGTGTGTCGCTCGCGATTTCGAACAGGTTGCCGCCCGGTTCGCGAAAATAAAGCGAGCGGAAGTAATAGCGTTCGACCTCGCCCGAGGACGGTACGCGGAACTCGTTCAGGCGCTGAGCCCAGTCATGGATCGCGGCGGCATCCGGAACTCGGAAGGCGACGTGGTGCACAGCCCCGGCACCCTGCCGCGCGATCGGCAGGCCCGGCTGGACAGCGACATGCAACTCGGCCGCAGGGCCACCTTCGCCCATTTCGAACACATGCACCTGATCTCCCCCGTCGGGGCTGGCATATTTGCGGACCTGCCGCATGTTCATCACGCCGGTCAGAACCGCCTCGGTCGGGGCGAAATGGGGAACCGAAATGGTGATCGGGCCCAAGCCCCGGATCTGGTGCTCGGTCGGAACCGGGCTGCGCTCCCACGGGTGGGTCCCGCCCGGCTGATCCGCGGTCAAGCGAAAGCGTTGGCCCTCCGGATCCTCGAAGTCCAAGGTCGCTCGCGTATCCAGCGTCGTGATTTCGCCTGTTGTCAGACCTTTGTCGAGCAGGCGAGCCGCCCAATACTCGAGACTCGCTTCGGTCACGCGCAAGCCTGTGCGGCTGATCGAATGGGTGCCGCGCCGTTCGCGCGCCACAGGCCAGTCGAAAAAGGTGAGGTCCGTGCCCGGACTGCCCGCACCGTCGGCGAAAAACAGGTGATAGGCGGATGTATCGTCCTGATTTACGGTCTTCTTCACTCGCCGCAGCCCCAGCGTCTCGGTGTAGAAGCGGTTGTTGGCGGGCGCGTCGGCTGTGATGGCCGTCAGGTGGTGAATGCCATTGAGGTTCATGCGCGGCCTCCTTTCCTTTCCGCCGATATTGGCATTGTCCGCAACCTTACCAGCGGCGGCCTGCCGAAACCCGCGTTCTGTTATTGCGAACGATCAGCACGCAAATAGGTGAAATACTCCCTGAACGAGATCACCTGCCGGCGCCCGGTGTCTTATCGCGAGCCCCCTCATTTGGCACCGCAAGGGCAACAATAAAAGGGGATGGGCTGATGTGACCGGTTTCCAGCTCTGCGGCACCATCCAGCATCTTTCATCCTATCTCATCTCTTCGCACGCTCGGCCCTCCCGGGAGCGCGTTTCCACCGTCATTTCCACTGTCGCTCAAACGTCCCGGTCCGAAGCAGGCAGGGTCGAGCGGGATCACCCGTTCAGCTTGATCGAAGGAGACTGGCAATGGAAATGCAGACCAAGGCACCGCGTGCCCCGCTCAATGGTGTAGACACTCCAACCCTTCTGAACACGATCAACTTCGTCGCCGGCCAGCCGGAGCTGGCGAAATTCCAGTTCCGAGCCAGCAACGACTGGGTCGACGGCACCTGCAGCCGCAGCGCCATGCTGGGCTTCTACGGCGCCGGCGGCGAACAGCAGCACATGACGACCTACTTCGGGGAGGCCGATCATCCGGCGGTACTTTGCGGCGGGGACCGCGCGCCTAGCCCGGTCGAGTGGCTGCTGCATGCTCTGGCTTCGTGCCTGACAGCGGGAATAGGCAACATCGCCGCCGCCCGCGGCGTGAAGCTCACCAAGGTGCGCTCATTCGTCGAAGGCGACATCGACCTGCGCGGGATACTCGGGATCTCGGACGAGGTCCGCAACGGATACCAGAGCATCGCGATCCGCTTCGAGATCGAGGGGGAGGCGCCTGCCGAGAAGCTGAAGCAGATCGTCGAGCAGGCTCGCGACCGCTCGGCGGTGTTCGACGTGCTCAGCAATGGCGTCCCGGTCTCGGTCGGGATCAAGTCCGTCCAGTGACAGCCTTGGGGGTCGGGAGCGACGGCCCCGGATCGCCCAACATTTTCCGGAGATTAACATGAAAGCGACCGACGTCGCCGTGATCGGCGGCGGCCAGGCGGGGCTCGCCCTGAGCCGGTGCTTGACCGAATGCAGCCTCGACCATGTGGTGTTCGAGCGCGGCGATATCGCCGGGCGCTGGGAGACCCGCACGTGGGACTCGCTGCGCCTGCTCACGCCCAACTGGCTGAACACGCTGCCAGGACTGCCCTATGACGGCGAAGACCCCGACGGCTTCATGGTCTGCGGAGATTTCGCTGCCCGGCTGCGTGGCTACGCCGCAGCTTCCGCTGCGCCGGTGCTGACTCATACCGAGGTGAGTTCCGTCGGTCGAACCTGTGGCGGCTTCCTGCTTGCGACCAGTACCGGCCCGTGGCGGGCACGCTCAGTGGTGATCGCGACCGGCCATTGCGACGTGCCGTTCATGCCGCTGATGGCTCGAAGAGCGGCCCTCCCGCCCGTGCACTCGTCAGAGTACCGCTCGCCTGACGCGCTGCCCCCGGGAAAAGTTCTCGTAATCGGCGCTTCGGCTTCCGGCGTGCAGATCGCGGACGAACTGCGCAGAAGCGGCCGCGCGGTCATCCTGGCGGTCGGCCGGCACATGCGCCTGCCGCGCGCATGGCGGGGACGGGATATCCATCGTTGGCTGCAGCAGACCGGAATGCTCTCACAGCCGACCAGCGAGTTGGTTAGCCTGGAAACGGCGCTGCGCGAACCCACTCCGCAACTTGCCGGACGTCCGGACCGCGCCGACGTCGATCTCGCGTCGCTGCAGGCGCGCGGCGTCAGGCTTGCCGGACGGGTCATCGACGCGGAAGGGGACGTGGTCACCTTCGCAGACGATCTCGCCTCCGATGTCGCTAAGGCAGATGCGAAGCAGCGGCGGGTGCTCGAACAAATCGATGCTTGGGCGGGGCTTCCTCCGGGCTTACCAGAGCCTTCGATGCCAAGGGTAGATCTGTCGCGACCGACGCCTCGCCGTCTCTCCCTGAAGGAAGAGGGAATCGGCGCCATGATCTGGGCGACAGGATACCGGCGTGACTTCGGCTGGCTGAAGCTGCCTGTCCAAACCCCCGAGGGCGAACTTGCCCACCGGGAAGGGGCAACGCCGGTGCGGGGCCTTTATGCGCTCGGGTTCCGGCTCCTGCGCAAGCGCGACTCCCACTTCATCGGCGGCGTCGGCTCCGATGCCGAGGCCATCGCCGGCGAGATCTCTGAATTTCTCCGAAATCAAGGCCGCAGGGCCGCCTGAGGAGGCCAGCATGTCCGATATCCGTTCGCTTTCCCCGCACTATGATGTCGTCGTGGTCGGCGCCCGCGTCGCCGGAGCGGTCACCGCCATGCTGCTGGCGCGCGCCGGCATGAGGGTGCTCGCAGTCGACCGCCAGGGCTATGGATCGGACACCCTGTCAACCCATGCGCTGATGCGGCCCGCAGTCATGCAACTCGCCCGCTGGGGTGTGCTCGACCGGCTGATCGAAAGCCGGACGCCCGTCATCACGACGACCACGTTCCACTACGAGGGGAGGGAGGTTCCCGTAGCGATCCGGCCTGAGCCGGGCATCCCCGGCCTGATCGCACCGCGCCGAACCGTCCTCGACCGCACGCTGGTTGATGCTGCAAGTGCAGCCGGCGCGACGATCGTCCACGACGTTTCCGTTCGCGGACTGCTAGTCGACGAGCGCAGTCGAGTCTGCGGGGTGGAACTCAGGGATGACAACGGTCAGGCCCGCGTCGTCTCCGCTCGTCATGTCGTCGGAGCGGACGGTCTCGGCTCGACTGTGGCCCGCCAGACCCAGGCGCGGGTAAAGGTGCGGGGCCGATCATCGGTTGCGCATATCTACGGTTACTCACCTGTCTCAAGCCTCGGGGGTTATCACTGGTATTTCGCACCCGGTCTGGCCGGCGCTGTGATCCCGACCAATGACGGCCTGTCCTGCGTCGTGGTGTCTGTACCCACGACCCGCTTCGACGCCGAATTCCGCTTCAATCTTGCGGCCACCAGGCTCGCGGCCCTCGACAAACTCGCGCGGGAAGTCGCAGTCCATGCAGCGGCCGGCAGCCCGGTCCGGGCCTTCCGCGGCACGCCCGGATTATTGCGACAGGGCTATGGCCCCGGCTGGCTGCTGGTGGGAGACGCCGGCTTCTTCCGCGATCCTCTCACGTCCCATGGCATCTCGGATGCTATGCGTGATGCCGAAGGCGTGGCGTCGGCCCTGCTTGCGGACTCCGAAGCAGCCATGCGGCGCTTCGAAGACGAGCGCGACGCCTTTGCCTTGCCGATCCTCGAAGCCACCGAGGCTATCAGCAGCTTTGAGTGGGCAATCGAAGAACTCCCTGAAAGGCATAAGCGGTTCAGCGATGTGCTGAAGGCTGAGACTGCGCTGCTTGCGGCACGATCCGCATGCGACCGTGTCGCGCCGCTTTCCCATGCCGCCCACCCGCCATCCCGCCGTTCGCTGCGTGCGCCCGCGATGCACGCCTGAGCACTTTTTCAAGTACCCGTTCTCGCCGGGCTGGTGGGGACGGCCAGATGTCGCGTTTCATTTTCCACGCTCGAGCACACGCTGGCTCACATCAGGCAGAACGAAAAATGACACTGGACGGCGCGGCTGTTCGCGTCCCGGAAGTTTCGGAGATCGACCATGAGCACAGTCATCACATCATCATTGCCGCGGATGGCCGCTGCCTCCGCAGTTGCGCGCACCGTGGCTGTCCTCCGGCAGAGCTTCGAACGCCTGCAGGACCGGATCCGCGCGCGACGCGCGGCCGAGCATCTATTGGAGATGCCCGACTACCTCCTGCGCGACATCGGAATAGGCCGCTCGGAGGTGCTGTCGGTGGTCCTGTTCGGCGGGCGGGACGTGACCCGCCGGTCGCGCTGAGGCGGATTCGAGGCGACGCCCTGAAGCCCCGCAGATCTTCCTCAACAGCGGTAAATCCATGCTGTCCACCACGATCGCTCAAATGCTGCCATCGCAATCTACGGACAGCAGCGGATGGCCGCTGACCAACCTCTAGGAGCAAAGGTCATGAACATCCCGTTCGGCATCAACTACAAACCTACCTCCCGCGCCTGGGAGGATATCCGCAAGGGACCGTCGCTGGACGCGGTGCGCGAGCACCTCGATCGAGTGGTCAATTCCGGCCGCTATTCGGGGCGCGGCGCCAAGGGCACACGCTGACGATACGGCCGAAGGTGCCGAGGAGACGCTGCCTCAAATGTGCGGCTCCTCGGCGCCCAAACCCATGCTGGAGATGCCGTCGGAACCGCGTTAGGATGCCCTCGGTAGGACCTACCGTGGCAGGCTACTCAATTGGGTTCGCGCATCGCCATCAGGGTGTTGGGCGACTTTTCCGTCACCCGAGATGGGTCGGAAGCGCCGCTGCCGCAGTCGCGCAAGACGCGGGCGCTGCTTGCCTACCTTGCAGTGGTCAACAAGCCGCAACGCCGCGAGCGGCTGTGCGAGCTATTCTGGGATGTCCCGGACGACCCGCGCGGTGCGTTGCGCTGGAGCCTTTCGAAGCTTCGCCCGATCGTCAACGCCGACGGCGTGGAGCGGCTGGACGCGGACCGCAACTATGTCCAGCTTAAGTCTTCCGGCCTCGAACTCGACTACGACCTCGTTCGCGGCCTCTCGGCCGACTCGATCGGCGAGCTTGCCACTGAGCGGCTTGAATCCATAGCCGCAGCCTTCACCGGTCCATTCCTTGCCGATCTCTCTCTGCCGCGATGCTCTGCTTTCGAAGCCTGGCGGGCCTATTGCGCGAACGACGCCGAGGTGGTGCGCCTGAAGACCTTGAGGACGTTGCTCGACCGCCTGGCGAATGAACCTGAGCGGGCGCTGGCGCATATTCACGCATTGCAGTCTCTCTTGCCCGAAGAAGATTTCGGAAAGGAGATCGCCCGCATCAACGAGCAGGCGCGGCTAACCGTGGCGGTGAAGGCCGAGCGCACCGCCGCACAGGTCGCACCGCTGGCTGTCCTGGCCCCCGCGGTTGTCGTGGCCGCGCAAGCACGCGCCGTTCCCGACGTCGTTTCTGAAGTGGCCCCAGTCCTACCCAACTCGCCCGGCCAACAGATCCGGCTCACCACCGCACGCGACGGAGTGCGGATAGCCTATGGAATGAGCGGATCGGGACCACCGATCGTCAGGGCGTCGCACTGGATGTCCCACCTCGAGTTCGACTGGGAAAGCCCGGTTTGGGGGCACTGGATCGACAGTCTTTCCGACGGCTTCACGCTGTTCCGTTATGATGGTCGCCTAAACGGACTTTCGGACACCGAGTGCGATGACCTTTCACTGAATGCCTTCGTTTCGGACCTGGAAGCGGTCGTCGATGCCGCGGGCCTAGAAAAATTCGTTCTTCTCGGCATCTCCCAAGGAGCCGCCTTGTCCATAGAATACGCGTCGCGCCATCCCGACAGGGTTGCCGGGCTGCTGCTCTATGGCGGCTACGTGCGCGGCTGGCGCTCACGCGGCAACCCTACGGAGATCGCGCGGCGCGAGGCGATCGGGACTTTGATGCGGCAAGGCTGGGGCCAGGACGATCCGGTCTTTCGCCAGCTTTTCACAAACCTGTTCATTCCGGGCGCCAACCGCGCCCAGATGGACTGGTTCAATGAGCTCCAGAAGCGCACCCTCACACCCAACAACGCCTGGCGCCTTTCCAATTCCTTCTCGACCATCGATGTCTCCGCCCGGCTTGGCGGCTTGAAGAAACCAACGGCCGTCTGGCACGCGCGGTCGGATCGGGTCGCGCCGTTTGCCGGGGGCGTAGAGTTCGCCGAAAAAATCCCCGGCGCGCGCTTCACCGAACTGGACAGTTCCAACCACATCCTCCTGGGCGACGAGCCGGCGTTCCAAGTGTTCATGCGCGGTGCCAAGAACTTTGCGCACCAGGTGCTTCGAACCCCGATTGTCATGCCGGTCGATCAGCGCACCCTGCGGCTTGCGACGATCCTGTGTGCCGATTTCAGCAGCCCGCTGCAGTCACTCGCTGAAGAATCTCCCGAGACTGCGATCGAGATCGTCGACCGCCTCGCCGCGCGCGCGGCTGAGATCGTGAAGGCCAACGGCGGGACGGTGCTCAGCATCACGGATGCGGAGCTGATGGCCTCGTTCGGTGCGCCCGAAGCGCTGGAAGGCCATGCGGCGCTTGCCTGCCGCGCTGCACTCGCCATCCGCGACATCTGTGCCGAGGAACCGGCCCATTTAATCGTGGCGCGAATTGCGCTCGACACCGGCGTAGTGATCGTCGGTCCGGCGCGCGTCGGCAGTCGGGGCGGAATCGAGGTTCGCGGCGCACCGGTAATCAACGCTGGCACCATTGCTCGGGCGCTGCGGGTAGGAAGAATTACCGCCACCGAGCGGACCCGCCAGTCCGCAGGCGGCTTCGCGGCAATGCAAGCTCTCGCGCCCGATGCGACATCTGGAATGCTGGGGGATCAGCGCTTGTATCAGGTCAACGCGATCAGGCGAGCGTTGTCACGCTGGCATTTGAGAGCGGAGCGGCAATTGTCGCCCTTTATCGGCAGGGACATGCAACTCCAGTTGCTCAATCGCGCCTGGCACGAAGCAAGGGACGGGGAGGGACAAACGGTCTTCGTCTTCGGTGATCCGGGTGTGGGCAAGTCGCGGGTCACCCACGAATTCGTCGGCGCGATTCCGGATGACGAGGCTGAATGCCTGGAAGCAGGAGCGCTGGAGACCGACCTGGGGACAGGGCTTCTTGTGATAAGGCGATTGTTGCAGGGCCTTTTCGGTATTGACGACGCCGATGGCGCAGCGGTGGCGACCGAGAAGGTGCTGATGGCCCACACGGGTCGCGGGCTCGACGAGCGTCTGATCGATCCGGTGCTTGCGGCGATGGACCTTCCTGTACGGGACCCGCTGTGGGCGGCGATTTCCGCGCCCGAGCGTGCCCGGCGAATCCGGGAGGGGGTGGTAGCGCAGCTTCTGTCCCTTGCCGCGTTCAGGCCGATCGTCCTCCTGGTCGAGGACCTGCACTGGATCGATACCGAAAGCGCGGTGATTCTGGCACGGCTTGCCGAGGCGCTTCAGGCAGGAAGACTGCTCATGATTGTCACCTGCCGGCCCGAATACGACCGCAGCATTTTCTCCGGAGCGGGGCCCGTCGAAATCCGGTTGTCCGCCTTCAGCTCGGCTGAGACTGAGGAACTGCTCGACCATCTTTTGGGTAGCGCGCCTGAACTGAGCGATCTGCGGGCCCGTCTGACGGGGATGTGCAAGGGCAATGCGCTATTCCTGGAGGAAACCGTCCGGGCGCTCGCCGACACCGGGAAATTGAAGGGCCAGCCTGGCCACTACCACTCGGAAGGCCAGATCGGCGAGATAGCGGTGTCAGCCACCCTCCATTCCATCGTCGATGCGCGTTTCGAAAGGCTGGACGCGGATGCGAAGCGGCTGGCCGAAGTCGCCTCGATCTTCGATGGCGAGATACCCGCCTCCTTGCTTCGACGGCTGGACGTACTGGCGGGCGACCACTTCGACATGGCGTTGCAGACCCTCAAGAGAGCGGATCTTCTGGTCGAGGTCCAGGTATTCCCGGAGCCGATGCTGCGCTTCAAGCACGTGCTGATCCGCAACGCGATCTCCGGGCGGATCCTCAATTCGGCCCGGATCGAACTCCACCGCGTGGCGCTTGCGGAACTCAAGGTCTACTATGCTGACCGCATCGACGAAAATGTCGAGCGGCTGGCAAGGCATGCGCTCGAAGCCCAGAGTTGGGAAGACGCGGTCACCTATCTCCTCGCCTGCGCCTGGAAGGCGATCCGCAGATCGGCGCACACCATCGCGCTGTCGGATCTCGACACCGGTATCCGGCTTCTTCGGGACCATTGCGAGATGAACGACGCGCAGCGTCGCGAGATCGAGTTCCACCTCGCCCGGGGGGTGGCGCTGATGGCCGCGAGAGGCTGGGGCTCGGAAGAGGTCCTCGCAGCCTTCCAAAGCGCAGAAGCACTATGCGAAGCGACAGGCGACGAAACCCGCCTGTTCTCGACCCTGAGGGGCCGGGCCCAATACTACATGATCAGCGGCAAGCCTGCGGCCGCACAGGAGCTTGCCGAGCGATGCGCAAAGCTCACTCAAGACAGCGACGATCCGGGACTGCACATCGAGACGAACCACATGTTCTGGACGAACAACTTCTTCCTGGGCGACGTGGCGGCTGCACGAAAGCACGCCGAGAGCGCGATAGGGTGCTACGAAGTCGAGCGGGATCATCGCCTGGCCTACGTCTATTCGGGTCATGACCCGGGAGTATGCAGCCGATGCTTCGCAGGGCTCAGTGCGTGGCTCGAGGGTGATCCGGCAGGCGCCCACAGATATTGTCGGGACGCGGTCGAGCTTGCAGAGCGCCTTCAGCAGCCTCTGAGCACCGCGCTGGCTTACTGGGGCTTCAGCTACCTGCACGTCTTCGCCGGCGAGCCGGAGGACGCGCTGCGCTGGGCGGAGCGCGAGCTCTCCACGGCAGAACGCTTCCAGTTTCCGCTGCTCTCGGGGCAGGCGCTTTGTCAGTTGGGCTGGGCACGGTTCCAGCTAGGCGAGCGCGATAATGGATTGCGCCAGATGGAGGAGGGGGTTGCAGCGATCCGCGGCACCGGCGCAGAGATGGGACTGCCTTACGTCATCGCGCTCTACGCCGAATCGCTTGCGGAGTCGGGACGATTGGACGACGCGCAAAGCTCAATCGTGACGGCCATCGATCTCGGTCGGCAGAACGGCACGCGATTCCAGCTTGCCGAGGTGCTGAGTATAGAAGCGAGGATCCGGGAAGAGCTCGGTGCGAGCACCGTGGAAGTGGAGACGCGCCTGCGTCGCGCGGCCGATGTCGCATTTTCGCAGCATTCCCGGATCGGCGAATTGCGTATTGCGACCGAGCTGGCGCGACGACTGCGTGATCGCGGTCGCGAATACGAGGCGAGCGACCTGATTTCGAGGCACGCCGCTCTCATCGCACAGCTCCGCGACAGCCCTCATGCGCTAGCGGCCCGCGAGTTTCTGCGCGAATTTCAGGGGCCTTGATGTTGGCGTCACACTCTCAAATCTCGAGCAGCGCGTATGGACGGCCAGTCGAGTTCGCGACGTGGGCGGCAACGTTGTAGGCCGAAGCACCACCTGGTGTGCGCCCTCATAGGCGCCGCGATGAACTTCTGCGACCCGCATGACATAAAGGAGGTGCGAGATGGATGGCGCCTTACCTGCCTGCTTCAGACGGTCAGTCTCCGATTTTGCTCAGGAGTCCCGCCAGAATGGAGGCTTGCGAGTGGCCGTTGTGCTTGAGCGTGCAGTTCTCTCACTCCCGCGAGCGCAAAGGAGCGTTCCGCGAGGAGAAAGCTTCTGTAGCAGTCTGGGAACACGTCGACCTCCACCGTTCCACGGGCGGTGTCTGCCGTGAGGGGCTCCTCCACCCTGAAGCCGCATTCACGTAGGATACGTGCGACCTCTTCTTGCAGCCGCTTCCAGCTTTACGCGAGAAGCTTGTTGCCCGCGAGCCAGTTCGTGGCTGTTCGGGTGCAATCTCCATCTATCTGCCACCAGCTTGTATTGGTAAGAAATTGCCTATTCTGAGCGCTCAGCAATGTTCGCGAGGACGACGGCCTTGGTGCAGCCCGCCCGTACATCCATCAGCCCGGACAGTCCGGTTCCGGCCCCAAGCTGCCAGTCAGAGCAACGCCCGCAATGTCGGCCATAGGGCGCGTTTGCCGCTGCCCGAAAATAGACATTGCGTGCAGAGTGCCTGTAAGTCTCCGGCCTCGCGCCGCGGACCGGCCGCGATGGTCATCGGCTGCTACCTATCCGCTTTACTCGACGACTTCTCCCGTTACGTCTTTGCCTGGAAGGTACGATTAAGCAACTCCGAGATGCCTTTTTCGCAGCGCAGCAGCATCCCACGGAGTCGGGTTTGTGTGGGGCGGTGGCGTCCCTTGTATCACCAGCGACAGCCGAAAGGAAAAATCCGGTGATTGATGTTGTAGAGGCGTCGATGCGCGACCTGCAGGATGCGCTGTCCAACGGTTCGACCACGAGTGTCGCGCTCGTCGCTGCATACCTGAATCGCATTGCCTTCTATGACCGCCGTGGCATTTGTCTGAACTCGGTTTCTGTACTCAATCCCGGGATGTTCAAAGAAGCGATGGCTTCCGATTTGCGCCGAGCGAACGGCGAAGTGCTCGGTCCGCTCGATGGCATCCCATACACCGCAAAAGACAGTTACAAGGCGCGGGGACTAACCGTAGCCGCCGGCTCGCCAGCGTTCGCTGATCTAGTGGCCACGGATGACGCCTTTGCTATCGGAAGGCTTAGAGCCGCCGGAGCTGTCCTGATCGGGCTAACAAATATGCCACCCATGGCGAACGGGGGTATGCAGCGCGGCGTCTACGGGCGCGCCGAATCTCCATACAATGCGGGCTATCTCACCGCGGCATTCGCGTCGGGGTCCTCCAATGGCTCGGGCACAGCCACAGCGGCCTCTTTCGCCGCGTTCGGTCTCGGAGAAGAGACATGGTCGAGCGGTCGTGCTCCAGCGTCAAACAATGGGCTGTGCGCTTACACTCCGAGCCGAGGCGTCATTTCCGTTCGCGGCAACTGGCCCCTGGTGCCCACCATGGACGTTGTGGTCCCGCACACGCGAGACATGTCGGACATGCTTCAAGTCCTTGACGTAATCGTCGCAGACGATCCCGAAGTTCGCGGTGACTTCTGGCGGAGTCAGCACTGGGTTCACATCCCCCGTCCGTCGGAGACGCGCCCTGTCAGCTATGCGGCCCTCGCGGAGAGTGCGACACTCACAGGCATGAGGCTTGGCGTGCCCGCGATGTACATCAATCAAGACAATATTGCTGGCACCGCAGATCGCCCCGGCATAGGCGGACCAACGGGACAAGGAATTGAGACCCGACCGTCAATCATGGCGTTGTGGCGTCGCGCGCGCCAGGCTTTGGAAGCAGCAGGAGCGGAAGTGGTCGTCGTCGATTTCCCGCTCGTATCCAATTACGAGGGCGACAGGCCAGGTTGTCCGACTATCACCACACGGGGTTTGGTCAGCCCAGAATTCCTGCACCACGAAATCCTGGACTTAGCGGCGTGGTCTTGGGACGACTTTCTAGCTGAAAACGGCGATCGGAGAATATCGCGCCTCGCGAATGTCGATGGTGAGAGCATATTCCCGCCGCCGAACGGCGCGCTGCCGGACAGATATGATGGTTTTGCAGACTTCCTGCCGGATTATCCTGCGCACACAGCCTCCAATCCCCACTCGACGTTTCGGGATATTCCTAGTCTAGAGGAGGGTTTGCGGGGACTGGAGGAAACACGGCGTCAGGACCTTGAACGATGGATGGCTGACCTTGGGCTGGACGCTGTAGTGTTTCCGGCCGTCGCGGACGTAGGACGGGCCGATTCCGATACGAATCCAGAATCCGCCGACAAAGCTTGGCGGAACGGCGTATGGGTTGCGAACGGCAACCTCGCGATCCGGCACTTCGGCGTCCCGACCGTCACGGTGCCGATGGGCGTAATGAGCGATATCGGAATGCCGGTTGGCCTAACGTTTGCGGGCCGGGCGTGGGATGACGCAAAACTCCTCGGTCTGGCTTCGGCTTTCGAGGCGACGGGGAAATACCGGGAAGCACCGACGAGGTCCCCACCGCTACGGCTCGGTCCGCAAACCAGGGGCACTTCAGCTATCTCTACCGACGAACTGCCATTGTTTGCCTGGGTCGAAGCGATTGACGACGTAACCGAGCGTGTGGTGGTCGAAGGGCGATGCGGTACCGCCTCTGTGACGGTCGCGATCGACGGAGAGGCCGTAGAGGTCGAACGAGATGGCGAGACGTTTGCTGCTGCGATTGCAGTGCCAATAAACACTCATCGGCATAGCCAGTGGACTGGGCCATGGGGTCATCTCATAGTCGCCGCTATAGATGATGGACGCGGGGCATTCGTCGAAACCCATCTCCCGTCACCGTCTTAATGACTTGAGAAGGCACGGCTACGATCGACCCGTCTCAGATCAGCGTTACGTCCCGTGGGCCCCGAGATCGAGCGAGCGATTACAGCCGCCGCGCCGAGCACCGCGCGATCTACACCAGCCCACCGCACACCGTCCTGGCGCCTGGCTTTGCCCGCGTATCGACCGCCAGCACGATCGCCGTTGCCGATCCGGCGCTGATGACCGTTAGCGCGACTACGGTGGTGAAGACGATCTCAAAAGGGTTCTCTTCCGATGGAGGAGTGTCTCGGACGTAGCAAGGAGAGGATGAAATCCGGCTTGCGTAGAACGTGAGGATTGCATGGGCTTTCGCGCGCTCCAGAAAGCCGAATCTGCTAGCGTGACAAGCGTGACGACAAGGGTTTGCAGGCGGCATTCTGACAGCCTGGTGTCCATCGCAGTTCTGGTTTCCCTTGCTCAGCACGCCCGCAGTTAGACCGGCGGCTCTGCTTTCGTCGGAATCCTCCCGGCCCGGCGAGAGACGATCGAACCCTAGTCACAAGACTGGGATTATCTGGGCCAGAGCCTGACTTGCGGTGAAGGGCAGCTTTGTGCCGATGTCGGTCATAGAGGCAAACTTTGCCTGCACCCAGAAGCGGACATTCGATGAAGGCGCCTTGGGCGGGACGTGCGGGCGCGCACCAGCGAAACGCCGACATCCCTGTTCGGGGGGCGACTCTTCCACGCTCCAGAATCTGCGAACGCAGTCTTTCAGCCTATATCGGGCTGTTGTCTCATTCAAAACTGGTGGGCTCTGGCTTGGGGCGACGCACCTTCGGGGCGGCGGCGGTAACCAGTTCGTCAAAGCCCTTGCCACCGGCATCGATCATCTCGAAGAATTGGCGGCGCATCCGGGGCTCCCAGAATTTGTTGATGTGGTCAGCCACGCCCGCAACTCCCTCATCGCGCGGCTTGGAGCGGAAGAAGGTCGCGATTTGATTGGCCATATAGGCGAGCTTCTCCTTGGCGCTGAACGAATGGTCTTCGTCATGCGACATGCTTCTCGGCTCCAAATGTGGTGCGTTCGGGATGGGTAAAAATGTCGTAGTCTTCCCCGCGCACCAGAGCGACCAGTGTCATTCCGGCCCCCGCGGCTGTGCGGATGGCGAGCGCAGTGGGGGCTGATACGGCGATGATGAAGGGGGCGCCAATTGCTGCCGTCTTCTGCACCATTTCGACGGAAACACGGCTTGTGACCACCACCGCGCCGGTGGCTCCAGCAATCGCGGCCTTCGTCAGCGCGCCAGCGAGTTTGTCGACGGCATTGTGACGGCCGACATCCTCGCGCGTGGCAACGATGCCCTTGCCGGGCTGGTAGAAGCCGGCGGCGTGAACGGCGCCCGTCTCGGTATGGAGAGGCTGTCGGGCCGCCAGTTCCCGCACCGCCTGCGCAATCTCGGCCGGGCCGATGCTGAGCTCTGACGCGCCTACGCTTCTCGCGCTGCGCATCGCCTCCTCGATCGACTCAATGCCGCATAGGCCGCAGCCGACCGGACCGGCGAGGCGCCGGCGCCGCGCCTCGAAGCGGGCGTTGGCCGGGTCCTTCAGCCGGATCTGGATGTCGATGCCGGCGCCGAGGTCCTCGATCGCGACGTTCTCGATCTCGTCGGACGAGGCGACAATGCCTTCAGTCAGCGAGAAGCCGAGCGCGAAGTCTGTGAGGTCGGCCGGCGTTGCCATCATCACCGCATGGGTGGTCCCGCCATAGGAAAGGGCGACCGGTGTTTCCTCCGGCACCGTGCGGTCCGCGGTCAGCATGCCTGTGCGGCGGTGGGCGAGGCGCGAGGCGGAAGTCAGGGCGTCTTTCAATCGAGACCTACTCCGCCGCGTCGAGCCGCCCCTCGATGCGCCGGCTACGGCGAGAGAGGTCTCTGTAGTCCACTTGCCAGTCGCTCTGGCCGTTGGATGGGGTCACTTGCACCGCGGTCACCTTGTACTCGGGGCAGTTGGTCGCCCAGTCCGAGAAGTCGGTGGTGATGACGTTTGCCTGCGTGTCCGGATGATGGAAGGTCGTGTAGACCACCCCGGGCGACACGCGGTCCGTGATCAGTGCCCTCAGCGTCGTCTCGCCGGCGCGGGAGGCGAGGCGCACCCAGTCGCCGTCGCGGATGCCGCGCTGCTCGGCATCGTGCGGATGAATCTCCAGCCGGTCCTCGGCGTGCCACACGACGTTGTCGGTGCGGCGCGTCTGCGCACCGACATTGTACTGCGACAGGATGCGGCCGGTGGTGAGCAGCAGCGGGAATCGCGGCCCGGTCTTCTCGTCCGTCGCCACATACTCGGTGCGGATGAACTTGCCCTTGCTGCGCACGAAGCCGTTGACGTGCATGATCGGCGTTCCGAGCGGCGCCTTCTCGTTGCAGGGCCACTGCACCGAACCGACCTCCTCCAACAAGTCGTAGGAGACGCCGGCGAAGCTCGGCGTCGTCGCCGCGATCTCGTCCATGATCTCGGATGGATGCGCGTAGCTCCAGTTCAGGCCCATCGCCTTGGCCATCAACTGGGTGACTTCCCAGTCCGCATAGCCGTTCTTCGGGGCCATCACCTTGCGAACGCGATTGATGCGCCGCTCGGCGTTGGTGAAGGTCCCATCCTTCTCGAGAAAGGTCGAGCCCGGCAGGAAGACATGGGCGTAGTTTGCGGTCTCGTTGAGGAACAGGTCGTGGACCACGACGCACTCCATGGCGGCAAGGCCGGCCGACACATGCTTGGTGTCGGGGTCGGACTGCAGGATGTCCTCGCCCTGGATGTAGATGCCCTTGAACGTGCCTTCGACGGCCGCGTCGAGCATGTTCGGAATGCGCAGGCCCGGCTCGTTGTCGAGCTTCACGCCCCAGAGGCTCTCGTAGATCTCGCGCGTAGAGTCGCCGGAGATATGTCGGTAGCCCGGTAGTTCGTGCGGGAAGGAGCCCATGTCGCACGAGCCCTGCACGTTGTTCTGGCCGCGCAACGGGTTCACGCCGACGCCGCGGCGGCCGATGTTGCCCGTGGCCATGGCGAGGTTGGCGATGGCCATGACTGTGGTGGAGCCCTGGCTGTGTTCGGTGACGCCGAGGCCGTAGTAGATCGCCGCGTTGCCGCCGGTCGCATAGAGGCGCGCCGCGCCGCGGATGAGGTCAGCCGGAACGCCGGAGAGATTTTCCACCGCTTCGGGGCTGTTGCGCTCCTCAGCGACAAACGATGCCCAGTCCTCGAACTCCGACCAGTCGCAGTGCTCGCGGATGAAGGCCTCGTCATGGAGCCCTTCGGTGACGATGACATGCGCCAGCGCCGTCACCACGGCGACGTTGGTGCCGGGCTTCAGCGGCAGGTGGAACTCCGCCCTGGCATGGACCGAGTCCACCGTTTCGGTGACGCGCGGGTCGAGCACGATCAGCTTGGCACCCTGCCGGATCCGCTTCTTCATGCGCGAGGCGAAGACGGGGTGCGCCGCCGACGGATTGGCGCCGATGACCATGATAACGTCGGACTCTTCGACCGAATCGAAGTCCTGCGTGCCGGCCGAGGTGCCGAAGGCCTGGCCGAGACCGTAGCCGGTTGGCGAGTGGCAGACGCGAGCGCAGGTGTCGACGTTGTTGTTGCCAAAACCCTGGCGGATCAGCTTCTGGACGAGATAGGTCTCCTCGTTGGTGCAGCGTGAGGAGGTGATGCCGCCCACGGCGCTGCGGCCGTACTGGTACTGGATGCGGCGGAACTCGTTGGCGGTATGGGTCAGCGCGTCTTCCCACGACACTTCGCGCCACGGGTCGCTGATTTTCTCGCGGATCATCGGCTTGAGGATGCGTTCCTTGTGCGTGGCGTAGCCATAGGCGAAGCGGCCCTTGACGCAGGAGTGGCCGCGATTGGCCTGGCCGTCCTTGTAGGGCACCATGCGCACCAACTCCTCGCCGCGCATCTCGGCCTTGAACGAGCAGCCGACGCCGCAATAGGCGCAGGTGGTCACGACCGAGTGCTCCGGCTGGCCGATCTGGATCACCGATTTTTCCGTCAGCGTCGCGGTCGGGCAGGCCTGCACGCAGGCGCCGCAGGAAACGCACTCGCTGTCGAGGAACAATTGGTGCATGCCCGGCGAAACGCGGCTGTCGAAGCCGCGGCCTTCGATGGTCAGCGCAAAGGTGCCTTGCACTTCTTCGCAGGCGCGCACGCAGCGCGAGCAGACGATGCACTTCGACGGATCGTAGGTGAAATACGGGTTCGACTCGTCCTTCGGCATCCACTTGAAGTTCTGGACGCCGTCGTTCTTGGCGCGGACGTGGTTGTCGCCCTCATAGCCGTAACGCACGTCGCGCAAGCCGACAGCGCCCGCCATGTCCTGCAGTTCGCAGTCGCCATTGGCGGCGCAGGTCAGGCAGTCCAGCGGATGGTCGGAGATATAGAGCTCCATCACGCCCTTGCGGATGTCTTTGAGGCGGCTGGTCTGGGTGTGGACGACCATGCCGGGCGCCACCGGCGTGGTGCAGGAGGCAGGCGTTCCGGCGCGGCCCTCGATCTCGACCAGGCACAGGCGGCAGGAGCCGAAGGCATCGACCATGTCGGTAGCGCAGAGCTTCGGCACCTGGATTCCCGCGTCCATCGAGGCGCGCATGATCGAAGTGCCCTCGGGAACGGTGACGGTGAAGCCGTCGACCGTCAGCGTCACCTGCTTCTCGGCGTTGGAGGCAGGCGTGCCGTAGTCGATTTCCTGGATGAGACCCATTCTTTGTCTCCTATTCCGCTGCCTGGGGGACCGGAACCGGCCGGAAATCCTCGGGGAAATGGTTGATCGCGCTCATGACCGGGTAGGGCGTGAAGCCGCCCAGCGCGCAAAGCGATCCGAACTTCATCGTGTTGCAGAGGTCGGTGACCAGCGCGAGGTTCTTCTCCGGCTCGATGCCGCCTGCGACTTTGTCCAGCGTCTCGACGCCGCGCGTGGAACCGATGCGGCAGGGTGTGCACTTGCCGCAGCTCTCGACGGCGCAGAACTCCATGGCGAAGCGCGCCATCTTCAGCATGTCGGCGCTGTCGTCAAAGACGGTGATGCCGGCATGGCCGATCAGCCCGTCCTTGGCGGCAAAAGCCTCGTAGTCGAACGGAGTGTCAAACAACGCGCGCGGGAAATAGGCGCCCAGAGGCCCGCCCACCTGCACCGCCCTCACCGGCCGGCCGCTGGCGGTGCCGCCGCCGATCTCGTCGACGATCTCGCCCAGCGTCAGCCCGAAGGCCACCTCGTAGAGGCCGCCATGCTTCACGTTGCCGGCGATCTGGATCGGGATCGTGCCGCGCGAGCGGCCCAGGCCGAAATCCTTGTAGAAGGTGGCGCCCTTGTCCATGATGATCGGCACGGAGGCGAGGCTCATCACGTTGTTGATCACTGTCGGCTTGCCGAACAGGCCCTGGATCGCCGGCAGCGGCGGCTTGGCGCGCACCACGCCGCGTTTGCCTTCGAGGCTGTTGAGCAGCGCGGTTTCCTCGCCGCAGACGTAGGCGCCGGCGCCGGAGCGGATCTCAATGTCAAAGGCATTCGGCGAGCCCAGCACATTGACGCCAAGCACGTTAGCCTTCCGCGCAACGGCGACTGCCTTCTCCATCGCGGCGATGGCGTGCGGATATTCCGAGCGGATGTAGACATAGCCCTTGGTGGCGCCGGTAGCGATGCCGGCGATCGCCATGCCTTCGATGAGGACGAAGGGGTCGCCCTCCATGATCATACGGTCGGCAAAGGTCGCGGAGTCACCCTCGTCGGCATTGCAGACGATGTATTTGCGGTCAGACGGCGTATCGAGGACGGTCTTCCACTTGATACCGGTCGGGAAGCCAGCGCCGCCGCGTCCGCGCAGGCCGGATTCGGTAACGATCTTGACGATCTCAGCCGGCGCTATCGCAACCGCGTTCTCGAGGCCACGCAGGCCGCCATGCTTGCGGAAATCATCCAACGAGAATGGGTCGGTGATGCCGCAGCGGGCGAAGGTCAGCCGCGTCTGGTTGGCGATGAACGGGATCTTCTCGGGATCGCCCAGCGCGAGCGGGTGGTTGCCGCCATCGAGGAAGTGGGCGTCGAACAGCGAATGGACGTCGCTCGCCTTCACAGGGCCGTAGGCGACGCGGCCGACCATGGTCTCCACCTCGACCATCGGCTCCAGGAAATAGGCGCCGCGGGAGCCGTTGCGCACGATCACGGCCTCGATGTTGCGTGCCGAGAGTCCTCGCTCGACCGCACGCGCCACCTTGTCCGCGCCGACCGCCAGTGCGCCGGAGTCGCCGGGGATGTAAATGGTGATGGTCATGCTCGCACCGCCTCGACGATCTCGTCAATCGTCTCGTCATCGACGCGGCCTATCACCGCCCCGTCCAACATGGCGGAAGGCGAGCAGGCGCACAGCCCCAGGCAATAGACTGGCTCCAGCGTCACTGCGCCGTCAGCGGTCGTCTCGTGGAAGCCAATGCCTAGCGCCTGCTTGACCTTGGCGGCGATCGCCTCGCTACCCATCGACTGGCAGGCCTCGGCCTGGCAGAGCTTCAGCACATGCCGTCCTGCGGGCGCGCGGCGGAAGTCGTGATAGAAGGTGAAAACGCCGTAAACCTCGGCGCGCGACATGTTGAGCGCATGGGCGATGACAGGCAAAGTCTCCTGCGGCACATGGCCGAACTCCTGCTGGATTTCGTGCAGGATCGGCAACAGCGGGCCTTCGAGATGCTTCAGTTCGTCAATGATGCCCTGAGTTCGGGCCGCAATTTCAGTGTTTGCAGGCTGCATGATGAAGCAGGGCCCTCCCTCGATCCGCCCCAATAGCTAGACGGCTCCACAGCAGGAGACAGGCTCTGGATCAATATCGCAGTTTCGTCGATTGATAGATGTTCTCTATCGTTTGTCACTTCATCGGCTGGCACGAAAATGGTTTGCCAACGCCATCGCCTCGTCCAGCAGCGCCGCCACGAGTGGTGTATGCGGCTCGCGTGGCGCCGCGACGACTCCGACAGTATGCTGCGCGTCGGGATTGACGATGGGAAGCCCTGATCGGCTCCGCGAAGCCTAACGTCTCTGTAAGATTGAGCGGCATGATGGAAGACCATTTGCCCGTCCTGATGTGCGAGAAAAGCACTATCATCGAATTGGATTCAAGCGTCGGGCGAACCTCGACTCCGGCTTCGGCGAGATGCTGATCGATGATGCGGCGGTTCTGCATGTCCGGCGTGAGAAGGCAGAGCGGAAGCTCGCTGACCTCCGCCCAGGTCACGGCCTTGCGCTCCGAAAAGGGATTTCCGGCCGCCGTGATAAGTTGATAGCGCTCCGAATAGAGCGGCACGGAGACCACCCGGCCGAGGGGTTCGTTGTCGAGATAGCTGATGCCGAGATCAATGTCGAAGTTGCCAAGCAATGACAGTATTTCGACTGAAGTCCGCGACAACACCGAGAACGTGACGCCGGGATGCTTTTCGCGGAAAGGAGTGGTCAGTTTCGGTATCATCGCAAGTGCCGTGGGGATCGCCGCGATGCGGATGTGCCCCGAAAGGCCGTGCCGGGCTGCACGCATCTCCTCCTTCATCGCTCGCGCATCACTGGTGATACGACGTGCCCAGGCGAGCACCTGCTCACCCTCCTGTGTGAGGCCTTGAAAGCGCGAACCCCGCTTGACCAGCATCACACCGAGTTGGTCCTCCAGTTGCTTGAGAGCCGCCGAGAGAGTTGGCTGCGTGATGCCAAGGAACTCCGCAGCACGCCCGAAATGCTGCTCTCTGGCGAGGGCGATGAAGGATTCGAGCTTGTCAAGCATGAGGGCGGAGGTCTCCTTTCCGCGACGATGCTGCCTTGCGGGCCACGATCCATGTAGTCTTTTTCACAGGCAATCTCGAACGCTACCACGCGCCTGTCCGGTGCCTGATCGTCCTCCGGTCGAGAGCTGGCGATCATGGCAGGCAGCGCTTCCGGATTTCTTTCTGATCGCGCGAACCGCTCCGGGTCGGCCGACTCGCCCGATATACGGGACCTATGGCGATTACCGTGCCGTTGACAACGCCGCGGGCCGAAGAAGTTTGCGTCCGTTCTCGATCCCTCTCTACCTTGCGGCAGATGGCCATGAGATGCTTGACTAGGCTCAGACGGTCCGGTGCCCCCGACTTCGTAGTGCCCCAACTGCTTTGCTTTTCAGCGAATGCAGGAGTTCGTACAAACGCGAACAGTGTCTGGAGTTGCGGCTCGGATCCAAAGGAGGGACGTGATGAAGCTCAGTGCCAGAAACATCTTCCCCGGCCGCGTGACGGAAGTGAGAAAGGGCCAGACCACCGCCCACGTGAAGATCGAGATCGCTTCGGAAGTGGTGGTCACCGCCTCGATCACCAATGAGGCAGTGGACGAACTCGGTCTCAAGGCGGGCGATGAGGCAAGCGCCGTCATCAAGTCCTCGGATGTGCTGGTGGCAAAATGACCTTCGGCTGAGGAGCCCGACTTGAATGAAGGCGAGCAGTGCCATCGCTGTCTTGACGGCTGCCATCCTGGCGGCCGGCACCGTTCATGCCCGGGAGATCACTGATGCTGCGGGCCGCACAGCGACCATTCCCGATCAGGTGGAGCGAGTCTTCGCTGCCGGCCCACCCGCTTCTATCGTCCTCTACACGCTTGCTCCCGAGAAGATGCTGGGCTGGAGCCGAGCGCCCTCTCCAGAGGAGGGCGCTTACCTGCCGGAACAGTACCGCGATCTCCCAGCCCATGGCCGGCTGACCGGCCGCGGCAACGACATCAATCTCGAGAGGCTTCTGGCGCTCAAGCCCGATCTGGTGCTCGATATCGGTTCGGTCGGTCCGACCTATGCCTCGCTTGCCGACCGTGTGGTCGAGCAGACCGGGGTTCCCGCAATCCTTCTCGGGGGGCCGGCTGGACGAACTGTCAGGCACCTACCGCCTGCTCGGCGATGTCCTCGGCGCGAAGGAGCAGGCTGAACAACTCGCCATGCCGATACGCTCGACGCCCAGGCCGAAGAAGGCGAAAAACAGGGGAAAGATACCCCAACTCATCCCGTCATTGAGATTGTTGATCAGGCCGGCCTGCGAGGCAGAGAACAGGTTGCCTGAAAGCTGACATCGCGCACGACACGCGCGACAACTCGACATGGACATCACGGAAGTGCAGGCGTACCTTGTTGTCCGATGAGCAAGGTGGCCCGCATCGTCGCTGCTGTCTTGGTCGCAGTGTTCATTGCGGGCACGGCGTCGCACGCGACGGTTGCCACCGCCATGGATGTCGAGATGTCCATGGCCGGCATGGACGAGGGCGGCATGGCGGACTGCAGGGACTGCCCCGGTGATCACGTACGGGCCGCCGTCTGCGATCAGTTCTGCGTGACCGTCTTGGTTGCAATCTTCGCACCCGAGGCCATCCCATTCGTCCCGCCCGCCGACGAGGCGGTCAGTTCCCCCAGCGCCCTTCCCGTCGGCATCACAAGGCCGCCTGATCGGCATCCTCCACGAACCATCCGCATCGGCTGACACGGCCGCCGCAGCATCCGCCCGGCAGGCTGATCCGACGCGCGTTGCGCGCGTCTTACAAGGCTATTCAAACGGATGGTTGATCTCATGTCATGTCTATCCATGCCGACGCTGACGCGCCGCGCCTTCCTGGCATCCGCAGCAGCCGCCTCGGCGAGCGCGGTGCTTCCCCTGCATACGAGGCCCTCTGCCGCAGGCATTCGGGAGTTCCGCCTTCGCGCCGGCCCCGGTCGAGCCCAGATCGCGCCCGAGCCTTACGGTCAGACGGCGGTCTGGTCCTACAACGATGCGGTTCCCGGCCCGGAGATTCGGGTTCGCCAAGGCGAACGTGTGGGGATCGCGGTCGAGAACGCCCTTGACGAGGAGACGACGGTTCACTGGCACGGCGTCCGTGTGCCGAACGCTATGGACGGCGTGCCGCACCTGACGCAAGTGCCCATAGCCCCGGGCGAGACCTTCACCTATCAGTTCGATGGCGTCGACGCGGGCACGTTCTGGTACCACCCGCACCAACGCAGCTTCGAGCAGGTCGGCCGCGGCCTCTATGGCCCGCTTATCGTGGAGGAAGCCGATCCCATCCAGGTGGACCGCGACGTCACCTGGGTGCTCTCGGACTGGCGGCTAACGAACTCCGCCGAGATGCGGGAGGACTTCGGCGGTCGTCACGACATGATGCACAACGGCCGGGTTGGGAATACCGTCACGATCAATGGCCGCGTGCCGGACGCATTCCCGGTGAAGAAGGGCGAGCGCATCCGCCTGCGGCTGATCAACGCCGCGAACGCCCGCATCTTCGGCCTCGAGTTCAGAGGCCATGAACCGATCGTCATCGCGCTCGATGGGCAGCCTGTCGCGCCGCACGCGCCGGAGGGCGGCATGGTCGTTCTCGGCCCCGCGATGCGGGCGGACCTCATTCTCGACATGACGGGGGACACCGGGTCGCGTGTCACCGTGACCGACCGTTTCTACACGGGGCTGGAATACCGTTTGGTGGACCTCGCCTACGAGAAGCAGCCGCTGAGGGACAAGGCACCCGACTGGCCTCTCGCCCTTCCTCCGAACCCTCTGCTCGAACCGGACCTCGCGAAGGCTGCCCGGCATGAGGTCACCTTCAACGGCGGCATGATGGGTGCGATGGTCATGCAGGAGATGGCCGGCAGCATGGGCGCGGAGCCCTCGGGCCGGATGGGCGACATGATGGGCAACATGGGCTCGATGATGGACATGATGCACTCGGGGAAAATCTGGTTCATCAACGGCGTCGCGGCGCAGGGCCATGTCATGGACCCGATGCTGATACTCGAGAAGGACCGCAGCCATGTGCTGGCGATGACCAACGCGACCGCCTGGCATCACCCGATGCACCTGCACGGCCACTCCTTCCGGGTAATCTCCCGGAATGGCGAACCGACGCCGCATCGCGAATGGCAGGATACGGTGCTGATGGCGCCGCGCGAGCGGGTCGAGATCGCCTTCGTCGCCGACAATCCCGGCGACTGGATGTTCCACTGCCATGTCCTCGAGCACCAGGCCGCCGGGATGATGGGCGTGATCCGCGTGGCCTGAACGGTTTCCTGACGGAAGGAGAAACGAACATGCGAAAGTTGCTGAACACGCTTGCGCTGACTGTCTTCGCCTGGAGCGCCGCCCCGGCGCTTGCGGGCGAGAACGATGTGACGCTCTACAAGAATCCGCAATGCGGCTGCTGCGAGGGCTATGCCGACTACTTGCGGGAGAACGGTTTTACCGTCACCACCAAGCCCACTCACGATCTGGCCGAGATGAGCCGCAAGGCTGGCATCCCGGATGAGTTCCAGGGCTGCCATCTCTCCTTCATCGACGGCTACGTCGTCAGCGGCCACGTGCCCGTCGGCACGATCCGGAAGCTCCTGACCGAGCGGCCTGCCATCGGTGGCGTGACGCTGCCCGGCATGCCCTTGGGCTCGCCGGGGATGAGCGGGACCAAGGACGCACCGTTCGAGATGCTGGAGATCACCAAGTCCGGTACCGTCGGCGGTGTCTACTCGCGGGAATAGGACCGCCTGCCACAAAACCCGGAAGGAGCCGACGATGATGGACGGCGGAATGATGGACGGCATGATGGCGGGCATGGGGCTGGTCTGGCTCTTGCTCCTGATCGTGCTTGTCCTCGCGGCGGCGGCACTGGTGAAGTACCTGTTCTTCAGTGGCCGCAAATGAGCAGGAGAACTGTTGGCCTCGGCATCGTGGCGGCGCTCTCCGGAACTGCCGTCCTCGCCTTGACCTGGCTGCTCGAGGCCCTTCCGGGTGAGGCCGAGATGATCGCGCGTGGCCGACAGCTCTATGCCGAGCACTGCGCGAGTTGCCATGGAGACACGCTCCAAGGCCAGCCGAACTGGAAAAGGCCGCTCCCCTCGGGCCGCATGCCCGCCCCGCCGCACGACGCGTCCGGGCACACCTGGCATCATCCGGACGGCGTTCTGTTCCGCATCACCAAGGAAGGTCCCGCCGCCGTGGTGGGCAACGGCTACGAGAGCGATATGCCGGGATTCGCAGACGCGATGAGCGATGACGAGATCCGAGCCGTCCTCGCCTTCATCAAGAGCACGTGGCCGGATCGCGAGCGCTTGTATCAGGCGGAGATGAGCCGGCGGGAGAAGGAAAGGACACAATAAAGCGCCGGCATGGGCAACTCGCAAACCGGATGAGTACCTGTCTCGGCTCTAGGGTGCCGCGGGCCTTCGAACCTTAGCAATTATATGACCTGGTCTCTGCAGAGATTGAAGCGGCTGGCGGCACGGCAACGCAGTGAGCCTTCCGAGGACGCTATACCGGCGACAATCCCCGCGGAAGCCTTGCCTGGCCCGCGCCGACGACGAGGACTTCCACGCTGCGATCAGGCAGCGGTGAGGCGCCGGAGCTTCGCCAGCACATTCTCGCGCGGCTCGTGCAGGTCGAGCGTGCCGGCGAAGCGGCCCTCCTCGTCTATGAGGATCACGCCGGCCGTGTGGTCCATAGTGTAGCCGCCGTCGGTTGGCACCTTGCGGTAGTAGGCGGCGAACGCCTTCACGGCCGCGTCCGTGGCGGCCTTATCGCCTCGGAGTGCCAGGATGCGTCCGTCGAAGGCGGTCATGTATTCCGCCAGCACCGTCTGCGTGTCGCGTTCCGGGTCGACGGTGATGAACAGCGGCGTGAGGCGGTCGGCCGCGGGACCGAGGTCGGCCATCAGGTTGGTGAGTTCATAGAGCGTCGTCGGGCAGATGTCCGGGCAGTGGGTGAAGCCGAAGAAAACGAGGTATGGCTTGCCCGCCAGCTTCGCGTTGTCGACGGCGTCGCCCTTGTGGGAGGTCAAGGTGAAGGGGCCGCCGACCCGGGCTGTCCCTGTGGCCACGGATTCAGGCGTCGGGCGCGTGCCCGGCAGCCAGCCACTCGACGCAAGCAGGATGCCTCCCAGGACCGCGACCGCCACCCATGTGGCGATCCGGAAAAGCTTGATGCCACTCACCGTCAGCCTCCGTGTCCCGAATGGTCCGCCGGCGCTTCCTCGGCTGCCCTGCGCTGGACGACGAACTCGACCTCGACTGCGCCCGCCTTCTCGAACACGAGCGTGGCCGGAAACCGCTCGCCGTCCTTGAGCTGTCGGTCCGGCCCTATGAACATGACGTGCAGCTTCTCGGCTTCGAAGTCGACAGTCGCGCCAGGTTCGATGGCAAGAGCCTCGACCGGCCGCATGCTCGCGACCCCGTTCTCGACAATCGAGCGGTGGATATCGGCCCTCTCCGCCGCTGGCGAGGAAATCGCAGTCAGGCGGTCGACTTCCGTGCCCGTGTTGGTGAGCTTCATGTAGCCACTGGCCACGGGCGCGGAGGGCGGGGTCGGCCGGGACCACGGGTGACCGATCTCGATCGTTCCGGCCTTGAATTCGTGGGCAAGCGAGGGACCCGCAAGGGCGATGAGGGCGGCAAGCGCCGCCGCGGTTCTGCGAAACAAGGCGATGTCCTTCCAGTTACTTCGATGGCCGATAGGCAAGCAGGCGGAGAGCGTTGGCGGTCACGAGAACCGTGGCTCCTGTATCCGCCAGGATGGCCATCCAGAGGGTCGTCACGCCGAAGAGGGTGGTCGCGAGGAACACGGCCTTCAGTCCCAGCGCCAGCGCGATGTTCTGCCAGATGTTGCCGAGCGTCGCCTGCGACAAAGCGACCAGATCGGCAACGCCTTCCACCCGGTCCCTGAGCAGCGCCGCATCCGCGGTCTCCAGCGCGACGTCTGTGCCGCCGCCCATGGCGATGCCGACCGAGGCGGCCGCGAGCGCGGGCGCATCATTGATGCCGTCGCCGACCATCGCGATGGGACCCTTCTCCTTCAGCCTGCCGATCTCGGCGAGCTTCGCATCAGGCAGGAGTTCTCCCCGTGCCTCCAGGCCGAGCCGCCCGGCGATGGCGTTGGCCGTGCGCTGGTTGTCGCCGGACAGCATCAGGACGGCCACGCCGCGGTCCTTCAGCCGCCGCACGCCTTCCGCAGCGTCGTCCCGCGGCTCGTCCCGCAGCGCGATCAGGCCCTCGACCTTCTTGCCTGCCATGAGAACGACGACGGTCTTGCCTTCGCCTTCGAGCGCCTCGATGCGGTCCCGCACGTCTGCCGGAACGTCCGTCTCCTCCGCCGCGTGGCGCGGCGAGCCGACGGACGCGAAGCCGGACTTCAGCCGCGCGGTGACTGCCTTGCCCGGGACTGCAATGCCGCCGCCGAAGGTCGCCGGGAGTTCCAGCGCGCGCTCCTTGGCTGCTGCTACGATGGCCACTCCCAGCGGATGGCTGACGTTCCTCTCGACCGCCGCGGCCTTGGCCAGCACGTCGTCCTCGGAGCCGACGATGGCGACTACGTCCGTTACCTTGGGATGGCCGCGTGTCAGTGTACCCGTCTTGTCGAAGGCGACCGTCGCGACCTTGCCGAGCGTCTCCAGCGCAGCACCCCCTTTGATCAGCAGGCCCTGCCGCGCTCCGGCGGCGAGGCCCGACGCGATCGCGGCCGGGGTGGAGATCACGAGCGCGCAGGGGCAGGCGATCAGCAGCGTCGCAAGCCCTCGGTAGACCCAGGTCATCCACTCGCCGCCAAAGGCCAGCGGCGGCAGGACCATGATCAGCGCCGCGACCGCCATCGCGCCGGGCGTGTACCAGCGCGAGAAGCGGTCGATCATGCGCGCGGTCGGAGCCTTCGATTCCTGCGCTTCCTCGACCATGTGGATGATGCGCGCGATCGTGTTGTCGGCCGCGACATGGGTGATCCTGACGCGCAGTTCGCCATTGGCGTTGATGGATCCGGCGTAGACCGTCGCTCCGGCTTCCTTGAGCACCGGGACGGATTCGCCCGTCACGGGCGCCTCGTTCACTTCGGACGCTCCTTCCTCCACGATGCCGTCAGAGGGAACCCTGTCGCCCGGGCGCACGACGACCCGGTCGTCGATCGCGAGCGCCTCGACCGACACGCTTTCGGTTCCGCCGGAGGTGGTCAGCCGCAGCGCTGTCCGGGGCACGAGATCGATCAGCGCCTCGATGCCCGCGCGGGCCCGTCCGGCCGCGATGGTCTCGAGAAGCTCTCCGACGGCGAACAGGAAGATGACGACCGCGGCTTCCTCCGCCTCGCCGATGGCCACCGCGCCGAGCGCAGCAACAGACATCAGCGTCTCGATCGTGAATGACGAGCCCTGCAGCGCGCCCGCGATGGCCCGGCGGGCAAACGGAACGACGCTGACCAGGGCGGCGGCGGAAAAGAGCCATGCATTCCATTGCGGCAGGACCCACGCGGCCACGAAGGCCGCCGCGAACAGCGCTCCCGTCACGAAGACCAGCCGCGCCTTCGCTCCGCGCCACCACGGCTCCGTGGTCCGCTTCCGAAGCAAGGCCAGTTTCGCCTCCGGAGCCGAGCCGACAGGCCGATAGCCCAGCGAACGGACCTTGTCCTCGATCGTGCGCTGCGAGATCCTGTCTTCGTCGACCTTCAACGCCAGGGTGCCCGCCTGATAGCTGACATTGATATCGCTGACCCCGGGCAGCCGCTGCATGGCGGTCTCGATCTTCAGCGCGCAGGACGCGCAATCCATGCCCTCGATCTGGAGCTTGAGCTGGCTTGCGGCAGCCATGTTCGTCACCTCGACTTTTCCGATGTGACCCCTTACCTAGGGGCTGTAGTCACTACAGGGTCAAGGATGAGCGCGAAGATTCTCACCATCGGCCATCTGGCCCGCGAGACGGGCACCAAGGTCGAGACGGTTCGCTTCTACGAGAAGTCGGGACTGCTGCCCGCTCCTTCGCGTACCGAGGGCAACTACCGCTCCTACGACCAAGCGCACCTGAACCGTCTGAGCTTCATCCGCAGGGCGCGCGATCTCGGCTTCTCGCTCGACCAGGTCCGAGCACTGCTGGCGCTATCGGACGACCGGGACCGTTCCTGCGCAGCGGTTGACGAGATCGCAAAGGAGCACCGGGCCGAGGTCGAGAGGAAGATCGCCGACCTCCAGTCGCTCAAAAGGGAACTCGATCGGATGATCGACCAGTGCGGCTGCGGCGTCGTCGCCGACTGCCGGATCATCGAGTCGCTTTCGCCTAGGACTTGATGGGCTCCTGGCGGCTGCCCTGTGACTGCTGGATAGACCGCCGCGATGGGCGATAGGCAACCCACGAATGCCACACCGAGCCTAATCGGCGCAGCTTTACCGAAGTTCAATCCAAAGCTGACAGTCCGATGTCGGCCCGTTTTAGCCGTCCGACAGCTAGGGCGGACTTCAAGTTGTTTGCTTTGGTCTCTGCTCAATCGTAGGGCGGAGGTATCACCGCATCGGCTTATAGCCACGTAATCTCCATCAGCAGGAGTTGCTCCTTCAGGTGTCATGCGCGACCGGGGCGTCGTCGTTCAGAGAAAGACCGGAAGAGCAAAATCAGATCGCTTCGCCGAGGCTCGCTCGAGTGAGAGTGACTTCTGAATCGATCTTGCACCCTGATCTTTGCAAGTAGCCGCTACAAAACAACGACCTTCGCCCCCGTGCGAACCCGTTCGTAGAGGTCGATGACGTCATGGTTCAGCATGCGGATGCAGCCGGCCGACACGGCCTTGCCGATGCTGCCTGGCTGGTTGGTGCCGTGGATGCGGTAATAGGTGTCCTTGCCGTCCTTGAAGAGGTAGAGGGCCCGGGCACCGAGCGGGTTACCAGGACCGCCCTCGACTCCGTTCTCGTGCTGCTTATAGCGCTCCGGCGCGCGGGCAATCATGCTGTCGGTCGGCCGCCAGCGCGGCCACTCCTGCTTGTAGGCAAGGTCGGACGTGCCGCTGAAACCGCGCCCGGCCGCGCCTACGCCGACGCCGTAGCGCAATGCCTTGCCGTCGGCCTGGACCAAGTAGAGGACGCGATCGTTCGGATCCACGACAATGGTGCCCGGAGCATGTTCGGTGGGAAAGTCGACGAGTTGGCGCTGGTATTTTTGCGGGACCCTCGCCAGATCTTCCGCGGGCACCGGGAAGCGCTCGTTTTGTCGCGGCCCGTGGCGCGGTGGTGTGGCCGAAGCGGACGGTTCCTCCACCACCGCGGGGAGCGGTTCGAGCGCCGCCGCCACCTGGGGAGGCGGGACTGTCATCTCGGAAGTGGTGGCGCAGGCGCCAAGCCCCATGCATGCCAGCAGCGCCAACGCCGTGAGCACGCTTCGGGTCTGGCGATCCGTTTCGTCGATCATCCGTACTTCCTTCGAGTTGCTTATTGCCGCGCCCGCGCGTCGGAAATCACTTGCTTGAACCCCATCTCGTCGAGCGCCGAGACGACGAGGAACGGACCGATAAGGAAGACCGGTGTGCCGGCCAGGCCAGCGCATCGGCCTGCGCACCGTGACGCTGCAACAGGGCGGTAATCTCGGCGTCCTTTGCCTTCAAGTCGCATCGGCCGAGAGGCCGTCTTCCCCGGCCCGTGCCCATGGCACTAAGCCCGTCGTGGCGAGCAGCGCCAACATGGCCAGCACGGAGCGGCGGGGGACGCCGGCGGCGTCATGGGCTTCGACAGGGCCGGTGTTTGCAAGTGCTGGCATGATCCGGGGAGGGGTGGTCGACATGGTAAGCGGCCTCGATTCCTAGAATTCGGACCGACAGGGTTTTGTCCACCTTAAGGCAGGCTTAAGGGCGCAGAGGAAGACCGCGTATGCCGAAAAAATAATGTGTTGCAACGGCCACACAGATGCCGTTACGGCGCGCGCAGGCACTTTCCTTAGGTTTTCCTTAAGGCCCGGGGTGAGCGAAAAAGGCGCCTCACCCCCGGCTCGCTTCGGCCCACCGGTTGCCTACTCAGTTCAGGGACTCGGCTTGTCCGGGGCCTATCGCGGTCTGCGACGAGGTGCATTCGACCCACCAGTCGGGAGAGCAAGACGCGTCAGCATCATGTGCCAGCGGGCAGATCGGCGGCTCCTGGCGCTTCTGAAACCTTCAACAACGATGCGAGGAGACCCGATCGAAGCCCTACATAAGGCAAAGTTGGCCCATTTCAGATGAGTGGGATTCTAGTTTGTCGCTATGGCGAGTTCGGCGCGTATGGCAGCGGTATTCTGCGTGGAGTTGCGACGCCACACATCGATGGTCGAGTCGTTGCCATTGTGAAGTCAGCGGCGTCAATGTCCTTCGAGGAAGACATAGTTCTCCCAGCTACGAATGCGACCGATGCGCCATTCGTTGCGATCTAACCAGCAACTAGCGCCTAACTTCGAGGGCTGGGGTAGATTCCTCTTGCGTCTGCGCGGCCGGTGCGGGACGCTTTGGCGCCCTTTTCGCGGCACCGTGTATTCGGCGACTCCTAGCGCGATCTCAATCCGCGGCTGTCAGGGCAGGAGCCGATGTCGCTTCCCCACTTCCGAGCGAGGAGGCGACTCAGGGGCCGGGAGCATAGCGGGACCGGGAGCCGACGATGCAAGAGATCCAGGCGTTCCCAATTGCCATTATCGATGAAGACTACGAAGGCAGGCACGCTGCCGGACGCGGCATGCAGCAGCTTGCGGCGGCGATAGAGGAGAAAGGGTACCGTGTGGTCGCCGGGCTGAGCTACATGGATGCCCAGCGTCTCGCCAAGATCTTCAACAACGAGGCGTGCTGGTTGGTTTCCGTCGACGGCCTGGAAGACCCTGTGACGCGATGGCAACTGCTTGAGGACATGCTGGCGTCAAAACGGGCACGCAACGACCGCCTGCCGATCTTCCTGTTCGGCCACGAACTCACCGCCGAGATGGTGCCTGCGGGCGTGCTAAAGCACGCGAATGCCTTCATGCGCCTGTTCGAGGATTCCTCCGAGTTCATGGCGCGCGTCATCGTCCGCGCCGCCCAGCGTTATGTCGAGGACCTTCCCCCGCCGATGTTCCGGGCGCTGAGGGAGTATACGCTGCACGCCAGCTATTCTTGGCACACACCCGGCCATGGCGGCGGCGTGGCGTTCCGCAGGAGCCCCGTGGGCCAGCTCTTCTATGAGTTTTTCGGCGAGAACACGCTGCGGTCCGACATTTCGGTGTCGGTGGGCAGCCTCGGCTCGCTGCTCGACCATACAGGGCCGATCGCGGAGGGTGAACGCAATGCCGCGCGCATCTTCGGTTCGGACGAGACGCTATTCGTGGTAGGTGGCACATCAACAGCCAACAAGATCGTCTGGCATGGAGCGGTAAGCCGCGGCGATTTCGTGCTCTGCGACCGCAACTGCCACAAGTCGATCCTGCATTCGCTGATTATGACCGGGGCCATCCCGATCTACCTCGTGCCTTCGCGCAACGGCTTCGGCATCATCGGGCCAATTTCCAAAGACCAGTTCACGCCCGAGTTCATCAAGGAAAAGCTTGCCGTCAGCCCGTTCGCCAAGTCTACGGACGGCAGGATCCGGCTGGTGGTCATGACCAACTCGACCTATGACGGGCTCTGTTACAACATCGATGCGATCAAGGAGGGCATCGGCGATGTCGTCGATGCTTTCCATTTCGACGAGGCCTGGTATGCCTACGCCAATTTCCACGAATTCTATGACGGCTATCACGCCATCTCGTCGGGCGATCCGACACGCTTGCGCAACGCGATAACTTTCGCCACCCAGTCGACGCACAAACTGCTCGCGGCCTTGTCACAGGCCTCCATGATCCACATCCGGCACGCTCAGAACCGACACTTGGACATGGCGCGCTTCAACGCCGCATTCATGATGCACACATCGACCTCTCCCCACTACGGCATCATTGCCTCGTGCGACGTGGCCGCCGCCATGATGGAGCAGCCCGCCGGCCGCGCGCTGGTCCAGGAAACGATCGACGAGGCACTGGGGTTCCGGCGGGCAATGGCTGCGGTCGGAAAGCAGGTGAAAGGCTCGTGGTGGTTCGACGTCTGGCAGCCGGACGCCGTCGCCAAGCGTCCGACTGACACAAGATCCGACTGGATCCTGAAGCCACGCGACCGCTGGCACGGCTTTGAGGGCCTCGCGGAGAAGTATGTCCTTATCGATCCGATCAAAGTAACGATCCTCAGTCCCGGGCTGGCCGTCAATGGCGACATGCAGGAGTTTGGCATTCCGGCCGCGGTCGTGGCCAGGTTCCTGTCGTCGCGGCGGATCGAGATCGAGAAGACGGGACTCTATTCCTTCCTCGTGCTGTTCTCGATGGGTGTCACGAGGGGCAAGTGGAGCACGCTGGTCACCGAACTCCTCAATTTCAAGGAACTCTACGATTCCAACGCGCCGCTCGAAAAGGCTCTGCCAGGCTTGGCTGAGGCTCACCCCGATGCTTATGCCCATCTTGGCCTGAAGGATCTATGCGAGTTGGTGCATCAGGCCTATCACGGATACAACCTGCCCAAGGCGCAGCGGGAGATGTACACGACACTGCCGGAAATGGCGCTGCCACCGGCTGATGCCTACGACCGCCTGGTGCGCGGGCGCGTGGAAAGCGTAGAGATCGACAATCTTATGGGGCGCGCGCTCGCGGTGATGGTGGTGCCCTATCCGCCCGGCATTCCGCTCATCATGCCTGGAGAGCGGATCACGCCGGCAACCAAGTCGATCCAGGACTACCTTCTCTGCGCACGCGATTTCGACCGCAAGTTCCCGGGCTTCGAGACTGACATCCACGGCCTTCGCTTCGAGCCCGCGGCCGGGGGACGGCGCTATCTCGTTGACTGCATCGAGGAGTGACCCTTGATCCCGCGTTACGTGAGATCTCCGACAGTCGCATTCGCAGGCAAGGTGCAGCATGTCCCCTTGGAGCGGCCCGGGACGGACGATAGCCACCTGAACGACGAGGTCGTAATAAGTGCGAGACTTGAGCCGCGGCAGCATCGACATCTGCGCCCGGCTCTCGATCTGGAAGGTGTCCAGAGTGTCGGCCTTCCGGATCATGGCATAGGTGCGCGGATCCTCTGCCGGAATCGTCGTCAGGTCGTAGGCGATGCCCTTGTGCTCTGAGAGGAGGTCCAGGCCCTTCTTCATGCAGGTCAGCATGCCGAGGGCCAGCACGTCGACCTTCATGAACTTCAATGCAACGATGTCATCCTTGCCCCACTCGAGATGACCTGACGGTCCGCCATGATGGCCGGCTCGGTCGGCACGAGGTCGTCGAGGCGGCCTAGAGACAAGCGACCTGTCTAGTTCGAGATCGGGGGCCCGAGTAAGCGGTCTCTGCGCTTTTGATCAATCTCGACCCAACTCCTGCGGCAGCGTCGGCTTCTGTGTCAGGAGGTCGGGGTGATGCGAACACCTCTCCAAACGGTTTGCCGAGGCGGCCGTGAGGAGAACAAAAAGGGGAAAAGTTTGAATTGCCGGTCTGGATTCAAACTTTTCGTCTGAAGATGTCTTGCTAAGTATTTGAAAATGATGGCGCGAGTGACGGGGCTCGAACCCGCGACCTCCGGCGTGACAGGCCGGCACTCTAACCGACTGAGCTACACCCGCGCATTGGCGCCGCGTCGGCGGCGTTGGTGGGTCGATTAAGGGGTTCGCGGTGGGCTGTCAAGCGTGATGGATAGCGTCCTGTGAGGTTTGTGCAGGCTTCCGATTGGGCTTTGCCTGCCGCAGTCCATGGGGCGGCCGCAATGAAGCGTCAGAAGCCCGCAAGCCGCTGCGTCAGGTGCCGAACAGGCTCAGAGAAGCTGGCTTAACCTTTTCCCCAGCTTGATGAATCGCAGCGGGTCCACCGCCTCTCCGTCCTTGCGTACTTCATAGTGCAGGTGCGGACCAGTCGAACGGCCGCTGCTGCCCACCTGTCCGAGCACATCGCCCGCTTCCACCTTCTGCCCCTCCTTTACCTCTATGCGGCTCAGATGGGCGAAGCGGGTGGAGAGACCATTGCCATGGTCGATCTCCACCATGCGCCCGTAGCCGCCGTTCCAGCCGGCCCAGGTGACCGTGCCGGGTGCGGTAGCGCGCGCCGGAAAGCCTGACGGGGCGCGGAAATCCATGCCCGAGTGCATGGCCGGCATGCCGAGAATCGGGTCCTTGCGGACACCGAAGGTGCTGGAAATGGAGCGTCCGGCCGCTGGATTGCCGATGGGTAGTTGCCTCGCCTGCTCCTTGGCGCGTTCGAGCTTGTCCAGCGCCTGGTCGAGTTCCTTGACCTTCGTGTCGAACACGTGAGGCCGTGGTACCGCGAGGAAGGGGCCGCCCATGGCCTCGTTGCTGAAATCTAGATCGACCGGCAGTCCGGCCTGTTCGATCGCGTCGGAGATTTGTTCGGCCGTCTCGTAAGCATTGTCCGCGAGAGAGGTGATCTTGTCGATCTGCTCACTCTCGATGGTACGAAGCGACTGGTTGATGGCGACGAAGAGCTTGTCGGCGCGATCGGCTGGGCTCTCGCCAGGGTCGTTTCCGGCGCGTGTCGACCACAGCGCAAATGGATCGCCCGCCGGATGGGCCGCATGGGCGAGGGCAGGGGCTTGCGGTGGCGACAATTGCGCCTGTTCGTCGCCTCTCTTCTCGGGTGCCGCCGCCTGAGTCCTATCTGCCTCGGAGCCGGCGCGTTCGAGCAACGGGCCAAGCCGTCCGTGTCGTTCGCTGAGCTTGGATTGCCTGGCAAGAAGCTCCGTCACCTTGGTTTCCATCAGCCGCTGGTCGAGCAACTGCCGGCTGGTGATCCGATCGACCTGCGTCCGCAGGGCCGAAATGCGGTCTTCGTAGGCGTGCTGCATCCGCGCCTGGCGTGCTATCGCTGCGCCGATCAGATCGTCCCGGAACACGAGATAGGATGTCGCGGTGAAGTAGCCGAGAGTGACCGCCGCAACCGCCGAGCCCGCCAGCGCCGCCATCCACGGACGCACGGTGAAATGCCGGATCTCATCTCCCCGTGCGATAATGACGGTATGCGGCTCTCGGCGCCTGCCGAACACTGCCGATTGACTTGCCATCGCCCCCGACTCCTGCACTTGCACGGAGGCGATTACACATCGTTAGGGTTAACAAAGGCTTTGGTGCCAGAAAGGGCCGTGCCGCACGGGGGTGAAAACAAAAAACCCGCCTTCAGGACGGGTTTCTTGAGGGAGGTCCTAGTGAAGTCCTCCAAGCAGCCAGATCAGAATGATGATCGGAATCGGAATGCCGATCAACCAAAGTAATGCGCCTCTCAACATTTGCAGCTCCCGCTTTGTTGTTCTCCGCCGGACAAATGCGGGGCGCTGTGAAAAGGTTCCCGTAGCTTGAACCTGGTTGTGGTTCAGGATCGCGCGTCTAGCTGGCGGGCAGCTTCGAGCACCTCCTCGACGTGACCTTTTACCCGCACCTTCCGCCAGATCCTGGCGATTCGGCCTTGCGGATCGATGAGGAAGGTGGAGCGCTCCACGCCCATGTAACTGCGGCCGTACATGTTCTTCTGCACCCACACGCCATAGCGTTCAGCCGCCTCATGGTTCTCGTCCGAAGCGAGATCAATCGTGATCGCGTGTTTCCCGGCAAACCGTGCGTGCCGTGCCGGACTATCCGGCGAGACACCGACAATCGTTGCGCCGGCGGCCTCGAAATCGCCCTTCTTCGCCGTGAAGGCATTTGCCTCGGCTGTGCACGCTTCGGTGTCGTCCTTCGGATAGAAGTAGAGGACGACCGTCCTTCCGCGAAGATCCTGCAGGTCCCACTGTCCGCCGCCGCTGAGCGGTAGCGAAAGGGGCGGCGCCATATCGCCTTCTAACAACTCGGCCATAGAGATGCCCTTGTTCGAGAATAGGTGTACGAAGGGCAGGGGTTATAGGGCGCAGGCTGGATTCGTCCACATCCGTGTTCCGTCGCGCTCTCCATTCCCAACAAAGTCCAGTCGGGCATCAAACTGAGCCTCGCTTTGCATTACGAGCCGGCCAAGCACCAGAAGATCCGTTTTCGTCGCGACGAAATCACGAATCTTTCGGAACTCCCCTCGGCCGAGGGGCAGCGATCGCACTTGATGCGCGACCGCACGCGACGACGCCTGTCGAGCTTGGTGCTGACGGCCGGCGGAGTGGCTTCGGTGATGCTGCTGATCTGTCTGGCGGCAGCAATTGCCTTCGCTAACTCTGGATGGGGCACCGAGACGCTGCGGCGTCAAGCCGAGCGATCCGTCCAGAGCCTGGCGGGCCAGTGGGCGAAGGCTTCGGTCGGGCCCGCAAGCCTGGCCTTCGGCGTTCCGAATCCGATGTCGCTCGAACTGCGCGACGTGAAGTTTGCGAATGCTGAGAGCGGAGCCCCAATCGCGGAGCTCGAAAGCATAGACTTCGGCATCCAGTTGTTGCCGTTGCTCCAGGGTGACCTGAGGCTGGGCAGCGCGAACATTTCAGGCGCGACGATCAACACGGCGGCAATCCCGTCGTTGGGCGGCTCGGACTGGACCCAGACGTTCAGGGATGAGAGGGGCCTGGTCGATCCGGATCTGGTCGCGGCTGCGGTCTTCCAGCCGCTGCATGCGCTTTTCGACGCCTTCGACGGCGGCCTGCTCGGTGAACTTGCGATCAGCGACATCACCGTCGCCTTGCCGGAGGGCAATCAGGCTCGCACGATACTGATCGAGGAAGGAATGCTTACCCGCGCATCCGACGATGGCGTGGCGATCTCTATCCTTGCCGATGTCGACGGTCGTCCGGTCACGCTGACGGGCGCGACCTATCGCGAGCCTCAGTCGCGGCGGATTCGGGATCTCAGCCTTGAGATATCGACCGACGCGTTGCCGGAGGAAGCCCCCGCTGGCGCAGCGCAGGCGGCCGGACGCCTGGGGTCGATTACGCTCTCCATATCAGGCGCGGAGCAGGTGGGATCAGGCGCGCAGCAGTTGAAGCTATCGGCAGCGATCGAAGGCTCGGTCGTGGATCTTGGCGCGAGAGGTGCCTTCACGGGCAATGTGCAGCTGGATGCGGCGCTTGCTACGGGATCGAAGAAGATCGAGGTCGAACGCCTCCTCGTCGAGACCGGACGCAATTCGATGGAGTTCAACGGGGCCGTCGGCCCACGTCCGGCCACCGGGACAGCGGACGACAAGCCCGTCTATCGCTACGAAATGCTTAGTACCCGAGCGGTGCTGGCGCCGTCGGACTCGCCCGAACCGGCGGTGGAGTTCCAGTCGCAACTGGAGGGCATCTTCGATCCCCAGTCGCGCGTTCTCTCGGCGGATCGGATAGCAATCAGGGCCGCCTCGGGGGTGGCCATTGGCACCGCCAAGGTTGACCTCGTCGATGGCAAGGCGCCTGGCGTGTCGTTCGCGCTCGACGCCCAAAACCTTCAGGTTTCACACGCAAAACAGCTTTGGCCGTGGTTTGCCGCCTCGAGCCAGCGCAAATGGGCGCTGGAACACGTGTTCGGCGGAGAGCTCGAATCGGCGGACATCGAACTCCGGGTTGAGCCCGGAAGGCTCGGCAATGGCGTGCCGCTGTCGTCGGAGGAAATTTCGGGGCGTTTTGTGGTCAATGGCACCCGATTCGACACCTACGGACAGTTGCCCCCCGTTCGCGAGGCGAGCGGGGTATTGGTCGTTCATGGACGCGACGTCGAGATCACCATGTCGTCAGGGGTTGTGTATCTGCCGAGCGGCCGGTTCGTAACCGGGCGGAACGGCACCCTGTCCGTCAAAGGGTCCAATCGCGACATCGGCAAGCTTGACGTCCAGGTCGAGGGTGAGGCGGGCGCGATCGTCGAGTTCGCCTCGCTCGAGCCTCTTAACGCCAACCGCATTCTGAAGATCGATCCTGCAGGGATCTCTGGCATGGCGTCCGGACAAGTGATCACTGACATTCCGTTCAAGAAGGGGATCGACGGCAAGAGCCTGCAGTGGCTGGTCTCGCTCGATTATACGGGGCTGTCGCTGGACAAGCCTTTGGCCGGCCAGTTGCTTACAAAGTCCGATGGCAGGCTCGTTGTGGAGCCGACGCAGGCCACGTTGTCGGCCAAGGGACTGCTGAACGGCATGCCGGCAGACATCGACCTTGTGGAGCCGTTGCGGTCCGAGGGGCCGCAACGGCAACGGATCGTGGAACTGGCGCTGGACAATGCCGCGCGCGAGAAAATCGCCCCCGGTCTCAATGCGCTCGTCTCCGGGCCGCTCACGGTGCGCGTCGAGGATCAGGACGAGCAGCGACGGGTTTCCGCCGATTTAACCAAGGCACGTTTGACCATACCCTGGGTCGGCTGGAGCAAGGGGGCCGGCGTATCCGCCAAGGCCGAGTTTTCGATGCAAACGCTGGAGAACAGCCTCCAGATATCGGATTTTGAGTTTTCGGGAGACACGTTCTCGGTCGCGGGAGACATGACCTTTGCCGGAGGAGAGCTGAGTTCGGCCCGTTTCCAGAAGGCCCGCCTCAATCGCGATGACGATGTGGGGGTGAACATCGACAGGAAGAACAGGACCTACACCATCGACATCAAGGGCACGTCGCTCGATGCCCGCTCGGCGATCAAGAGCCTCGTTTCCGATTCGCCCGATTCAGACCGAACGAAGAAGACAAGCACCACCGCGATGGCGGTGCGGCTGGATGTGGCGAAAGTCGCCGGCTTCAACGGAGAATCGCTGTCGAGCGTTAGCTTGGTTTCCGACGGAGCGACGACGAGAGTTTCGGGTGTTTCCCGATCCGGCCGAGAGTTCGCGTTCGAGAACGCTTCCGCCGGCCCCCGCAAGCGGATGGCGATGCAGGCAGGAGACGCGGGTGCGATCCTGCGCTTCCTGGATCTCTATAAGCACATGCAGGGCGGGACGATCCAACTCGATCTCGCCGGGAATGCTAACGGAAGCATGTCCGGGCAGATCGATGCGCGTAATTTCCTGGTGGTTGACGAGCCGAAGCTGGCATCGATCGTGGCAAGCCAGCCGGCGGGAAGCGATCGCAGCCTGAACGAGGCAGCTCCCAGGAGGATCGATGCCTCGCGCGTGCTCTTCGAGCGCGGCTCTGCGCAGATTGCCCGCGGCGGCGGCGCGCTGCAGATCAAGAATGGCGTGCTGCGCGGTCCGGCGATCGGCGCCACGTTCCAGGGAACGCTCTACGATCGGCGGGGCAACATCGATATGACCGGCACGTTCATGCCGATCTATGGCCTCAACCGCATCTTCGGCGAGATCCCGTTGTTCGGCACGATTCTCGGCAACGGCCGCGACCGCGGGCTGATCGGTGTCACCTTCAAGCTGGACGGCGACGCCAAGTCGCCGCGCCTTCAGGTCAATCCGCTTTCCGTGATCGCTCCCGGCATCTTCCGGCAGATCTTCGAATTCAATTGAGGTCAGGCGGTTCTGACCAGGATGTGCTTCTTCTTGCCGAGCGAGAGTTTCAGCACGCCTTCCGGCGTGAGATCGGCAAGCGTCACCATGCGGCGGTCGTCACTGACAGGCTGGTCGTTCAGTCGGACCGCGCCGCCCTGGACGTGACGCCGCGCTTCGCCGTTGGATGCGGCAAGGCCCGCCCTCACGAACAGCGAAAGAATGCCTGTCCCCGCCTCGAGGCTTGCGCGTTCGACCTCGACGGTGGGCAGCGTTTCGGCCAGCGCGCCTTCCTCAAAGGTCTTGCGGGCGGTCTCGGCAGCCTGCTCGGCGGCCACGCGCCCATGCAGCAGCGCCGTAACCTCGGTGGCGAGCACCTTCTTCGCATCGTTAATTTCGGTGCCGCCGAGGCTTTCGAGCCGGGCGATCTCATCCATCGGCAACGTCGTGTAGAGCTTGAGGAAGCGGCCGACATCCGCGTCCTCTGTGTTGCGCCAGTACTGCCAGAAATCGTAGGCGCCCAGCATGTCGGCATTGAGCCAGACCGCGCCGCCCAGCGATTTGCCCATCTTGACGCCGGAGGCGGTGGTCAGCAGCGGGGAGGTCAACGCGTAGAGTTGAGGCGTGCCCATGCGATGGCCGAGATCGATGCCGCTGACGATGTTGCCCCACTGGTCGGAGCCGCCCATCTGCAGCCGCACGCTATAACGCTTGTTGAGCTCCACGAAGTCGTAGGCCTGCAGTATCATGTAGTTGAATTCGAGGAAGGACAGCGACTGCTCGCGGTCGAGGCGGAGCTTCACCGAATCGAAGGAAAGCATACGATTGACCGAGAAGTGGCGGCCGACATCGCGCAGGAACTCCAGATATTTGATGGGCAGCAGCCAGTCGGCATTGTTGACCATCAGCGCGTCCTTCGGGCCTTCGCCGAAATTGAGGTAGCTGGAGAAGACCGTCTTGATGGAGGCGATGTTGGCCGCGATCGTCTCCGGCGTCATCAATTGCCGCGCTTCGTCCTTGAAGGACGGGTCGCCGACCATGCCCGTGCCGCCGCCCATCAGCGCGATCGGCCGGTGGCCGGTCGCCTGCATCCAATGCAGCATCATGATCTGGATCAACCCGCCGGCATGGAGGCTCGGCGCCGTCGGATCGAAGCCGATATAGGCCGTGACCGTCTGTGTACGGAAAAGGTCGTCAAGGCCCTGCTCGTCCGAAATCTGGTGGATGAAGCCGCGTTCGGAGAGGATGCGCAGGTAATCGGACTTGAAGGCGGACATGGGCGATAGTTCCGGATGGGCTTGCAGGCGAACTGCCGCGATTGGCTCGGGGTGCAGCGCGCTTTAGCATCGCGGCCCGGGGAATCACAAGGATGAGGGGACCGAATGAGCGTTCGCTGCGCGATGGGGCTGATGAGCGGCACGTCGATGGACGGCATCGACCTGGCGATTCTAAGGACCGACGGCGACGATATCGTGGAGCGCGGCCCGTCCTATTTCGTGCCGTATGACGCGGCATTTCGCAGGCGGCTGGAGTCCGGCTTGGAGGAGGCGAAGGCGATGGTTCGGCGGGACGACCGCCCCGGCGTCCTGGCCGAGCTGGAACGTGAGATCACGATCCGCCATGCCGATGCGGTCTCTGCTTTCCTCCGGGACGTTGGACCGGAATGGAGCAAACCGGACGTGATCGGCTTCCATGGCCAGACGGTGCTGCACCGCCCGGACCAGGGCCTGACGGTACAACTTGGTGACGGACCCCTGCTGGCGAAACTCACCGGCCGGCCTGTGGTCAGCGACATGCGCGCCAACGACATGGCACATGGGGGGCAGGGCGCGCCGCTGGTGCCGGCATATCACGCCGCGCTGGCGCGCTCGCTCAAGGGCCAGCATTCTGACAAGCGGCCAATCTGCTTCGTCAACATCGGCGGGATTTCGAACATCACCTATGTTCCCACGCAAGGAGAGCCGGTGGCCTTCGACAGCGGCCCTGGCAACACGCTGATCGACCAGTGGGTGGCGCGCGAAGGCGGCGTGCCGTTCGATGCGGGCGGCTCGATCGCCAGTGAGGGCGGCGTCATCGATGGCGTCGTGGACGCTTACCTCGAAGGCCCCTTCTTCCTTCGGGGCGGACCGAAATCCTTGGACCGCAACGACTTCACGCTGGATCTTGCTGAAGGACTCGAGCTGGCGGATGGCGCCCGGACGCTTGCTGCGGTCTCCGCGCGAGCGATCCTGCAATCGGCCGAGTACGTAGCGGAGCATCCGAAACTCTGGATCCTGTGCGGCGGCGGGCGTAAGAATCCGCACATCGTCGCCGACCTGCGGGATGGCGCTCAACAGAAGGGCGGCGAGGTCGTGCTTGCCGAGGACGTCGGCCTTAACGGCGACTCCATGGAAGCGGAGGCCTGGGCCTATCTCGCGGTGCGCTCGCTGCGGGGCCTGCCGCTCACCTTCCCGTCGACCACCGGGTGTCGGGAGGCGGTCACGGGTGGGGTGTTTGCGGACGCGCTTCTGACAGACTGACCGGGATGGGGGGCGGCGCACGCTGTGATCAAAGCTTCATAGAACTGTTATCCGCCCTTCACCCTCGCGTCCTAGCTCGCCCGTGTTTCGATCCTCAAAACCCGGGTAGCACCATGCGACGCTCGCTTCTATCGACAACCGCTCTCCTGATCCTCACGCTCGGCTCTGCAGCAGCCGACGAGAAGGAGTTCCCTGCCAAGCTGGCCGGCCATGCCATCCTGCCCGCCGACACGGTCATCAAGGCCCCCGAGAATGCGCCGGAGCACCTGCAGACCTCCGGCAAGTTCAGCACGCCGGACCGCAAGCGCGCCATAGAGTTGGGCTCTGTGCCCGGCAAGGACGGCGTGCGCCTCACCGGCCTGTCGCTGCCTTTTGATGGCCAGCCCGTACAGGGCTTCTCGGGCATCAAGAATGCCGGCGACGGAACGTTCTGGACGCTCTCCGATAACGGCTTCGGCAACAAGCTCAACTCGACCGACGCGGCGCTGATGGTGCATCGCGTCGGCTTCGATTGGAAGACCGGCGCAGTCGACCGGAAGCAGACCTTTTTCCTGACCGATCCTGATAGGAAGGCGCCGTTCCCGATCGTGCTGGAAGGCAGCGACACGCGCTTCCTTACCGGCGGCGACTTCGATGTCGAGTCGATCCAGCCGGTCGCCGACGGTTTTTGGATCGGCGAAGAGTTCGGTCCCTATCTCCTCAAGTTCGATCTGGACGGCCGACTGACCGACGTGATCGACACCGTCGTGGACGGCAATCCGGTAGTGTCGCCAGACCACCCGAGGCTGACGCTGCAGGCCAACCCATCGCTGCCCACTCCTGCCTTCAACGTGAAGCGATCTGGCGGCTTCGAGGGCCTTGCCCAGTCCAAGGACGGCAGCAAGCTCTACGCCTTGCTGGAAGGGGCGCTGTTCACGCCGGATGGCACCATGGAGCGGGCCGAAGGACAGCAGGAAGGCGACCGGGCACTGCGCGTCATCGAGTTCGACGTCGCCAAGAAGGTCTGGACCGGACGGACCTGGTTCTATCCTCTATCGGCGGGCGGCGACGCTATCGGCGATTTCAACATGATCGATGAGACGACTGCCCTCGTCATCGAGCGGGATCAGGGCGCCGGCACGGCCGACAAGGCCTGTGCGGACCCAAAGAACCCACAGCCCGACTGCTTCGACCAGCCTGCGAAGTTCAAGCGCATCTACAAAATCGAAATGAACGACGCCAATGCCGGCGGCGCGGCCCGCAAGATCGGCTATATCGACCTCTTGAAGATCGCCGACCCCGACAACAAGAAGCGCCAGGGTGGCGGCGAGGGCTTCTACGATATGCCGTTCGTGACCATCGAGAACGTGGATCTGGTCGACGCCACGCACATCGTGGTGGGTAACGACAACAATCTGCCCTTCTCAGCCGGTCGCGCGCTCGAAAAGGCCGACGACAACGAGTTCGTTCTGCTCGAAGTGGGCGAGTTCCTGAACGCGAAGTGACAAGCTCCTCCCAAGCTTGCAAAAAGCCCCGGTCGGTACCGACCGGGGCTTTTTGAGGTGCGTCCTTCGAGACCCACTCGGTTGATGGATAGTCTTACCGCAGCCGCTTTGGCTTCGGATCGGCAAGCTGGCCGGCGAGGCGCTTGTCGAGATAGTCGGCGCACTCGTCGATCAAGAGCTGCGGATCGTTCGAGAAGAAGTGATTGGCGCCCGGAATCGTCTTCTGCGTGATGGTGATGCCCTTCTGGGTATGCAGCTTGTCCACCAGCGTCTGGACGTCCTTGGCGGGCGCGACCTTGTCCGCATCGCCGTGGATGATCAGGCCGGACGAGGGGCAGGGCGCCAGGAAGGAGAAGTCGTAGGTGTTGGGCTGCGGCGCGACCGAGATGAAGCCCTCGATCTCGGGACGACGCATCAGGAGCTGCATGCCGATCCAGGCGCCAAACGAGTATCCGGCAACCCAGCAGCTCTTCGAATCCGGGTGAAGCGACTGGATCCAGTCGAGCGCGGCCGCTGCATCCGAAAGCTCGCCCATGCCGTGGTCGAACTCGCCCTGGCTGCGGCCGATGCTGCGGAAATTGAACCGCAGCGTCGTGAAATTGCGCTTCTGGAAGATGTAGAACAGGTCGTAGACGATCTTGTTGTTCATCGTCCCGCCGAACTGCGGGTGCGGATGCAGGATGATCGCGATCGGCGCATTTTTTTCGGTCGACGGCTGATAGCGTCCCTCGAGACGGCCCGCGGGACCGGCAAAGATGACTTCAGGCATTCCTGACTCCACAAATTCCAACGCTGCTGCGCATTCAGTCGTCCGGCTTCGACTTGACGAGACGGACGCGCCTACCTAAAGCTAGTTTAGAACGTTTCAAAACTGATGCGCGAGCTTTTGCGCGTACATAGGGCGTATGGCCTCGCAAATTCAAGGAAATTGCGACGTCCGCGCCGGGCTCATTCGATCAGAAGGAAAATGGCTGAGCGACGCGTCTATCTCGATTACAACGCCACCGCGCCTCTGCTCCCCGAGGCGCGGCAGGCGGCGCTCGCGGCGTTGGACCTGGTCGGCAACCCGTCCTCCGTGCATGCGGAAGGCCGGGCCGCGCGGCGGATCATCGAGACGGCGCGAGCAGACGTGGCAGCTCTCGTGGGCGGCTCGCCCGAGAACGTCGTCTTCACGTCCGGCGCAACCGAAGCGTCAACCACTCTGCTCACCCCGGATTGGCGGCTCGGCCGCGCGCCGCTCAGGCTCTCGCATCTCTATGTCTGCACTGCCGACCATCCCTGCCTGCTGTCCGGAGGCCGATTCCCGGCCGAGCGGATCACTCCCATCGGCGTCGATTCGAATGGGCTGCTGCGGCTGGACGAACTGAAGGCCGCACTGCAGGCGCACGATGCTGCCGAGGGCCTGCCGCTGGTTGCGGTCCATCTCGCAAACAATGAGAGCGGGGTGATCCAGCCGGCTGGCGAGATTGCGGAGGTGGTGAAGGCAGCAGGCGGGGTGCTCGTCCTCGACGCGGTGCAGGCTGCAGGAAGGATTTCCCTCGACCTGACGGATGGTTGCGGAGATTTCCTGATCCTGTCCGCGCACAAGATCGGCGGCCCGAAAGGCGTAGGTGCGTTCGTCGGACGCTCCAATCTGATGATGCCGAATCCGCTTGTAGCGGGTGGTGGCCAGGAAAAGGGATTCCGGGCCGGGACCGAGAATCTGCCCGGTATCGCCGGTTTCGGCGCGGCCGCCAAACGAGCGCGGAGCGCGCTGGACCACGTGGGTTCGTTGCGCTCTCTACGCGACCGGATCGTGGGTTCGGTCCTGCGGCTCGCGCCGGATGCGGAAATCTTCGGACGGAGCGTTGACCGGATCGCCAATACCGTGTTCTTCGCGGTGCCCGGCGTGAAGGCCGAAACTGCACAGATCGCCTTCGATCTGGCCGGGATTTCCCTTTCCGCCGGTTCGGCCTGCTCCTCGGGGAAGGTCGGTCCGAGCCATGTTCTCAAGGCAATGGGCGTCACGCAACCGGAAGGAGGCTTGCGCGTCTCGATCGGCGAGGGGACGAGTGAGGAGGACATCGCTCGCTTTGAGGCTGTGCTGGAGCAGATCGTGTCGCGAAGGAACAAGACCCAGCAAGCCGCTTAAGGTGTTGCCGGATCGTGCACCGCGACCGAATGGCCCGTGAAATCTTGTCACGGGCACACTATATCCGAGGCACGCCGCGCGGCGGTGCCATAGTTTGAAAACGGCCGGGCCTTGAACCCGGCATGGATGGAGAACGCGATGCCTGCTGTGCAGGAGACGATTGAGCAGGTCCGTAGGATCGACGTCGATCAATACAAGTACGGTTTCGAGACGGTCATCGAGGTGGACAAGGCCCCAAAGGGCCTCTCGGAAGATACGATCCGCCTGATCTCTGCCAAGAAGGACGAGCCCGAGTGGATGCTCGAGTGGCGGCTGCAAGCCTATCGGCGCTGGCTGACCCTCGAGGAGCCAACCTGGGCACGCGTGGAATATCCGAAGATCGATTTCCAGGACATCCACTACTACGCGGCTCCGAAGAATCACGCGGGCCCGAAGTCGCTCGACGAGGTCGATCCGGAACTGCTCAGGGTCTATGAGAAGCTCGGCATCCCGCTGAAGGAGCAGGAGATCCTGGCTGGCGTGAAGAAGCCGGGCCATGAGACCGAGGCGGACGGCGTGCTTTCCGATCTGGCCAATGACAACGTCTATAAGTCGGGCCGGGTGGCCGTCGATGCGGTGTTCGATTCCGTCTCGGTCGTCACCACCTTCAAGGATGAGCTCGCAAAGGCCGGCGTAATCTTCTGCTCGATCTCCGAGGCGATCCGCGAGCATCCGGAACTGGTGCGAAAGTATCTCGGCTCGGTCGTTCCGATCACCGACAACTTCTATGCGACGCTGAACTCCGCGGTATTCACCGACGGCTCTTTCGTGTTCGTGCCGAAGGGGGTGCGCTGCCCTATGGAGTTGTCGACCTACTTCCGTATCAACGAGAAGGACACCGGCCAGTTCGAGCGCACGCTGATCATCGCAGAGGAGGGGTCTTACGTCTCCTATCTGGAAGGCTGCACCGCGCCTCAGCGTGACGAGAACCAACTGCACGCCGCCGTGGTCGAACTGATCGCGCTGGACGATGCCGAGATCAAGTACTCGACGGTCCAGAACTGGTATCCGGGCGACGCCCAGGGCAAGGGCGGCATCTACAACTTCGTGACCAAGCGTGGTGACTGCCGCGGCGACCGCTCGAAGATTTCCTGGACGCAGGTCGAGACCGGCTCGGCGATCACCTGGAAGTATCCGTCCTGCATCCTGCGCGGCGACGATTCCCGCGGTGAGTTCTATTCGATCGCCGTCTCCAACGGCTATCAGCAGGTCGACAGCGGCACCAAGATGATCCACCTCGGCAAGAACACGTCGAGCCGCATCATCTCCAAGGGCATTGCGGCGGGCTTTTCGCAGAACACCTATCGCGGCCAGGTCTCAGCGCACCGTAAGGCGACGAACGCGCGCAACTTCACAAACTGCGACTCGCTGCTGATCGGCAATAACTGCGGCGCACACACCGTCCCCTACATGGAGGCGAAGAACGCCACGGCGCAGTTCGAGCACGAGGCGACCACGTCAAAGATTTCCGAGGACCAGAAGTTCTACGTGATGCAGCGCGGCATCCCCGAGGAAGAGGCGGTGGCGTTGATCGTCAATGGCTTCGTCAAGGACGTCATCCAGGAACTGCCGATGGAGTTCGCCGTCGAGGCCCAGAAGCTGATCGGCATCAGCCTCGAGGGGAGCGTGGGATAATTTTTGAGACCTCGCGCGAAACGCTGGACCATGTGCTGGCGATCCGACGGGACCTCGATCGAATGAAGTTGAGCCTGCAGGCCACAAGACGACACGTGCGTGAGACGCTGAGGATGCTAGCGGAGCACGCAGGTAAAAGGGAAGACAATGCTTGAAATCAAGAACCTCCACGCCCGCATCGCCGATACCGGCGTCGAGATCATTCGCGGGCTGAACCTTACGGTGAAGGCCGGCGAGGTTGCGGCGATCATGGGGCCGAACGGCTCCGGCAAGTCGACGCTGTCCTACATCCTTGCGGGCCGCGAGGACTACGAGGTCACAGAAGGCGATGTTCTCTACAACGGGGAGTCCGTCCTCGAGATGGATCCGGCAGAGCGCGCCGCCGCCGGCATCTTCCTCGCCTTCCAGTATCCGCTGGAGATACCGGGCGTCGCCACCATGGAGTTCCTGAAGGTGGCGCTCAACGCCCAGCGCAAGGCGCGCGGCGAGGAACCGCTGAAGGTTCCGGAACTGCTGAAGCGCGTGAAGGAGGCCGCCGGCTCGCTCGATATCGAGATGGGGATGCTGAAGCGGCCGCTCAACGTCGGCTTCTCCGGTGGCGAGAAGAAGCGCGCCGAGATCCTGCAGATGAAGCTCCTTCAGCCGAAGCTCTGCGTGCTCGACGAGACCGATTCGGGTCTCGACATCGACGCGCTCAAGATCGTGGCGGAAGGCGTCAACGCGCTGCGCTCGCCTGACCGAGCCATGGTCGTGATCACCCACTATCAGCGCCTGCTCGAATACATCGTGCCGGACACCGTGCACGTCCTCTACAGGGGCCAGGTGGTGCGCTCGGGCGACAAGACGCTGGCGAGCGAACTCGAGGCCAACGGCTATGCCGCGATCGTCGAAGAGGCCGCATAGGTGACGGCCATGAACATGCACGCAACAATCCTTCGAACGCCGGCGGAAGCCGCCCTCATCGAGGCTTTCGCCGAGCGCTGCTCGGACCTTCCCGGAAACGAGTCAGTGGTTATCCGGCGCGACGAGGCCATGGAGGTCCTGAAGCAGGGCCTTCCCACCCGGCGGGTTGAGTCATGGCATTACACCGACATGCGCCGGCTGCTGTCCTCGGTTCCGACCTACGATGCCCATGGGCATGCTGAGGTCCTTGCACCCGTACTTGATGGTTCCGTCGTGCTGCCGATGCTGGTCGGGGCTGCTTCCGGCGCTGCACCTGCGCTGGAGGGCGTTACCTTTCGCCCCGTCCGCGATAAGCTTGCCGATGGCAGCCTTGCGCAGGCGCTTGTTCCGCAGGGCGACGACGATGCGATCGGCGCGCTGAACGCCGCCTTCGTGCGCGATGGCTGGTTCGTCGATATTGCTGACGGCGTCATGGTCGAGCGGCCGATCGAACTGCAGAACGTGCAGGGCGGAGGCCAGGCGCATGTCCGCTTGCCCGTGCGGGTCGGCAACGGCGTGAAGGCCACCATCGTGGAGCGGCAGACAGGCGCCGGCGCCGGGTTCGTCACCTCCGTCGCTAATCTGGTGGTCGGCGACGACAGCGACGTTCTTTACGTGATCGTGCAGGAGCAGCCGGAGACGGCCACTCATCTTGGCCAGTTCAATGCCTGGATCGGCAAGAACGCGAAGCTCACGCTCTTCGTCATGAACGCCGGCGGCAAGCTGGTGCGACAGGAAGTGCGCGTTGTGGCGAAGGGGGAGGGCTCTGATTTCCAACTCCGTGGCGTCAACCTGCTCGCCGGCGACACCCACACGGACCTGACCATGGTTCTTGACCACACGGTGCCGCATACCGGTTCGCGCGAACTCGTCCGCAACGTCGTGACGGGCAAGGCGCGGGGCGTGTTCCAGGGGCGCATCAACGTTCACCAGATCGCGCAGAAGACCGACGCGAAGATGGCGTGCAATACTCTGCTTCTGTCGGATGACGCCGAGTTCTCTACCAAGCCGGAGTTGGAGATCTTCGCTGACGACGTAGCCTGCGGCCATGGTGCGACGGTGACCGAGATCGACCGCAACCATCTGTTTTATTTGATGGCACGCGGCATCGACGAGAAGACCGCGCGAGGCCTGCTGGTGGAGGCGTTCGTGGCGTCGGTGATCGAGGAACTCGAAGATGAGACGATCGTAGAGGCGCTGGAGGCAAGGCTTCACCAGTGGTTCGCCGAGCACGGGTAGCTAGTATGATGATGCGGCCTCCGGGCCTCCCGCCACGTTGACGCCCTCTTCCCTCACTCTCGCAGGGAAAGGGGGTAACGGTGTCAGGCCGGCGCCAACCTCCCTCTCCTGAGGAGCGAGCGCAGGAAGCTTCGAGGACGCACTTTAGATACGGATGTCCGCCATGGACCAGAAGGTCGAATACAAGCCCTACGACGTCGAGGCGATCCGTCGCGACTTCCCGATCCTGTCGCGGCAGGTGTACGGCAAGCCGCTCGTCTATCTCGACAACGGCGCCTCCGCCCAGAAGCCGAAAATTGTGCTGGATACGATCCAGCACGCCTATGCCCAGGAATATGCCAACGTACACCGCGGGCTGCACTTCCTCTCTAACGCCGCGACCGATGCCTATGAAAAGTCGCGCGAATCGGTGCGCCGGTTCCTGAACGCCGGCTCCATCGACGAGATCATCTTCACCTCGAACACGACATCCGCGATCAATCTCGTCGCGCATTCCTGGGGCATGCCGAACATTGGCGAGGGCGACGAGATCGTGCTCTCGATCATGGAGCACCATTCCAACATCGTACCTTGGCATTTCATCCGCGAGCGCCAAGGCGCCAAACTCGTCTGGGTGCCGGTCGACGATCTTGGCGAACTGCACCTCGACGACTTCGAGAAGAGCCTGACCAGCCGCACGAAGCTGGTGGCGATCACGCATATGTCCAACGCGCTCGGGACCATAACCCCGATCAAGGAGATCGTACGCATCGCCCATTCGCGCGGCATTCCGGTCCTGGTCGACGGCAGCCAGGCGGCCGTCCATATGCATGTCGACGTGCGCGACCTCGACTGCGATTTCTACGTTTTCACCGGTCATAAGGTTTACGGTCCGACCGGCATCGGCGTCCTCTATGGCAAGCGCGAGATGCTGCAGACCATGCGCCCGTTCCACGGCGGCGGAGAGATGATCCTCGACGTCACCGAAGACGAGGTGACCTACAACGACCCGCCGCACCGATTCGAGGCGGGCACCCCGCCGATCGTGCAGGCGATCGGCCTGGGCGCGGCGCTCGACTACATGGATTCGATCGGCCGCGACCGCATCGCCGCCCATGAAGCCGAACTGAAGGCCTATGCGCACGAGCGGCTGCGCTCCATCAACTCGCTTCGCATCTTCGGCGATGCGCCGCAGAAGGGGGCTCTCGTCTCGTTCGAACTGCAGGGCATTCACGCGCACGACGTCGCCATGGTCATCGACCGGCAAGGTGTCGCGGTCAGGGCCGGAACGCATTGCGCCCAGCCGCTGCTGAAGCGTTTTGGCGTGACGTCTACATGCAGGGCCTCGTTCGCGATGTACAATACGCGCGAAGAGGTCGACATACTGGTCGAGGCGCTCGAGAAGGCGCGCAAGTTTTTCGGGTGACGCGAATGAGTGAGGATCACAGCCTCGAGAAGGCAGGCGGCACAGCAGCCGAGGCATCGGGGGCAGTTTCAGCCGCGCCTGCGTCCGCCATCCCCGCGGACGAACTCGCCCGCATCACCGATGACATCATCGCGGCGCTGAAGACCGTCTATGACCCCGAGATCCCCGCCGACATCTACGAACTCGGCTTGATCTATCGCATCGACATCGAGGACGACCGCTCGGTGAAGATCGACATGACGCTGACGGCGCCCGGCTGCCCGGTGGCAGGCGAAATGCCGGGCTGGGTCGAGAATGCCGTCGGTGCGGTGGAAGGAGTCTCGGGCGTCGAGGTGAGCATGGTGTTCGATCCGCCGTGGACCCCGGACCGCATGTCGGAAGAGGCGCAGGTCGCGGTCGGCTGGTACTGACCGCTTCTCGTCGGTGGCCAGGAGCCCCGTCGGAAAAGCCTCGTTACATCCTGCCGCTGAGATAGGGCGAGCCGGCGAGCCCGAACCGCCAGGGTTTCTCCACCGCGCGCGTGATCCCAATGCGCAGGCCGGTCGCAACCGGGAGGGCTTCTTCCGCGATCCGGAACTCGAACGGCGATTCCGTGAACGACATGTCGTTCACGGATCCGTCGATGCCAAGCGCCTGGCTCAGGCGCCCCGGCCCGGAGCAGAGCAGCCGGTCATCATCCACCCCGCGGCGCTCCCGCATCTCCGAAAGCCCCCATCTCGGCTCGATGGCGCGTATCAAGACGGCGCTTCCCGGCAGGCAGACGACATTCAGGCACCAATGAATGCCGTAGGACCGATAGACATAGGCTCTGCCGGCGCGCCCGAACATGGCGCGATTGCGCGGCGTCTCGCCCCTGTAGCTGTGAGAGGCTGGATCGTTGGGCTCATAGGCCTCCGTCTCGACCAGGATGCCACCGGCCCCGTTTACCTTGAGCTGGCAGCCGATGAGGTCCCGCGCCACCGCGACCGCGGGGCGCTCAAAAAACGCTGATAACGTCATCACAATCCAAAAGCTTGCAGCGCTGACCTATCAGTTCTCGATGACGCGCGGAACAGGATGTGCGGGGGGGGGGCGGGGTTTCGCAGAAACGATCAAGAGGACCGGATCATGCAGGACAAAACCGCGACGCCTATTCCTGATGCCGGTCATCGACTCCTATCGATGGGCAGGACTGGGAGGGACTGAAGGACGTGGAGTTTGATTCCCTATACCAGAACGGCGAGAAACGTCCGAAGCCGGCCGGCGACAAGCGCAGCCCGAAGGCTCTGTCGAGCCGGACGAAGCGCAAGCGACGCAGCCCGCAACACGGCAGTGATCGAACGAACCGAGCGCATGCGCGCTACCCGGCCTATGCGCGGGTGCGACCTTTAGCTTTCCCTAACCATTTGCCCGGCCGGCAACGTCAGCGGCGTCGCCAGGGTTGACTTTGATTCAAATGAGAACAAAATAGGAACAAACGCGATGGAGGGAAAAGATGACCCATTTCATTCAGGACGTGCTGTCGCTCGTTTCCATGAGCACCTTTTTGATCACGCTGGCGCTCTGGATCGGCGCTCTCTGATGGCGGCGGAGCTAGGCGACCGGCCCGAATACCTTCTCGAACGACGCCTTTAGGGCGACGTCGAAGTCGGACATCGTCACTGGCAGGCCGAGGTCCACGAGGCTGGTCACGCCATGCCCGCTTATGCCGCAGGGCACGATGCCGGAGAAATGCGACAGGTCCGGCTCGACATTCACCGCGATGCCGTGAAAGCTCACCCAGCGGCGCAGCCGTATGCCGATTGCGGCGATCTTGTCTTCCGCCGGAGCCCCGTTCGGCTGTGGCGGGCGGCCGGGACGGACTACCCAGACGCCGACCCGATCCTCGCGCCTCTCGCCTCGGATGTTGAACGAGGCGAGGGCGGCAATGATCCAATCCTCAAGCGCGGCGACGAAGGCCCGCACGTCCTCGCGCCGCCGTTTCAGATCGAGCATGACATAGGCTACGCGCTGACCGGGCCCGTGATAGGTGTACTCGCCGCCGCGGCCGGCATCGAAGACGGGGAATCGGTCGGGCTCGACGAGATCCTCGCGCCGCGCGCTGGTGCCGGCGGTGTAGAGCGGAGGATGCTCGACCAGCCAGACGAGTTCGTCGGCGCTGCCGTCGCGAATCGCGGCGGCCCTCAGTTCCATGAACTCGAGCGCCTGATCATAGGGCGTCAGTCCTGGCTCGACCCGCCACGTGACAGGGGCAGAGCCCGGGGCGGGCAGGAAGGATCGTGCTGTTTCGCTACGCTGCATGAGAACTCCGGTCAGATCTCATATGGATGCGTCGGAGTAGGACGTCCAGCAAACGAATCGCAGGCCGCCGCCGGTTGCGCGAAGAGTGCAGCGTGGGCGAGCAGGCAGCACAAGCTGGCAGAGCCCCCGAACGGCTTCACCGCGGTGCGACATGGCCGACGTGACGCATTTCTTTAGCGGAGCATTATGGGCTGCCTATCCGGCTCCTGTGCGCACCTTCCCATGCGGTATCTCGCTTCCGTGGGAATTCCCCTTCGCCGCCCTTGTTTCCCGGAAACCGATTTGCTAAATCGCGCTGGCCGGCTTGGACCGGCCCTTTCGTGACGTGCGGTCGTGGCGGAATTGGTAGACGCGCAGCGTTGAGGTCGCTGTGGGGCAACCCGTGGAAGTTCGAGTCTTCTCGACCGCACCATCTGAAAGTCGACTAGCCTTTCCAGCATGATTCGTAATTTTTAGCGCCTATCCCTGAAGCAGGGGAGGGCTCTCCAGTGCGCGCGCGTTTGCGTCGGCAACGGCTGAACCGATGGTCGCAAGGATCTCGCCCGAATTCATGACGATTTCTTTTGCCGTCTCGCGGATCGTTTCAGCGCTCTTGTTGCCGCACTATTATCCGACGCTATCGGGGGTCTATTAAAGATGTCGAGTGTCGCGCCAACTGCTTTCGACTCGATGGCGCAGTCGAAGATGGCGAGTTGGTCGAACCACCATGTTCGAGGATATTTCCCCATGGGAAAGCGGCTCAGGATATAGCTCTCCAGCAGGCGTAAGAACCGAGAGCCGGCTGCGGTGTCCGCGATGACGGTGCCACTGCCTCGTAGCATCCGCCAAGGTACATGGGAGGCGGGTCCCAGGTGCGAATTGAAGGTGAGGTCCGCCTGCGAGGCAGTCCTTTCTATGAAGGCTGCGTCAAATCGATAAGAACCGTCGATGTCTCCGATCAAGAGCGGGGTTCGGTATGTCTCCTGAATGATCCGTGCACGAGCGAACCGGAGGAGCGTATACCACGTCACGTCGGTCTTGTTGGTCCACTAGATGGATTCGGTGCTCAGTCCGGCAAATCCAGGCACGATGGTATCCACATCGTGTTCTGGATTGATGACATGGAAGTGGATGCCAACGCCTTTGCCGTCGACGCTCTCTACCATCCGAGGGGCGAAGTTACGCAGGTACACCATGTCAGCCCCTATCAGAATCGTAACGGGGAAGTCATGGCGTCGGTGCATGGCGAAGGAGGCATGCTCCGAACTCGGGGGAGGGGTTTCGCTCTTGTGGGCTTCGACAGAGTAAGCGCCGAGGTACATTCGTTGCAGGGGTCGATCTTGCCGATCGGCAAGCTCGGCTGCGTATTTGAAGGCTTTCCGTGCGAGTTCTAGATCGCCTCGTAGGAAATGTACGGAGCCGTCCATCATCCAGAGGTGAGGCATCTGGCCGTACATCTCCAGATTGCGTTCGCGGATGTCTAGTAGCGGAGTCTCCAGACGTTGCGGGTCGTAGGCAAGCAGACGCGGAATACCATAGACTGTGCGCCCTCGCTCTCCCTGCCACGATGACTCCCTGGCAGTGACGTACTCCAGCGCAAGAGCCTGGAGATAATGTATGAGATAGAGGTTAGAATGCCTTCGAAAGAGTGTCTCCAGTAGCCATTCGGCGGTAGCATCCTGTTGCACCGCGAACATCCTGGCTAATTCGGCGTAAACGGAATCCACTGTCTGGAAATCAGTCTCTGATTGCTCGAGAAGACACCTGATCGAGGCAAGTGGACTTTCGGCCTTCATCTGAACTCCAATGAGTCTAAAGCTATTGTGCAGCGGTACAAATGTAGCCTATGAACCCGGACATGCAGCATATTCAGGCATTCACCCTTCGGGCGCAGCTTGGCGTCATGGGAAGGGTCATCATTGCCGTCATCATCCGTGAATTGAAGACCCGGGTCGGGCGCAACCGAATCGGCCTGTTCTGGATCGTCATGGAGCCAGTCCTTTTCACGCTGGCCGTGGTTCTGGTGCGAATGTTCCTCGGGAGGAATTCCCCGTTCGGAGAGAGCGCCGCACTGTTCATGGTGTCCGGCCTGTTGGTGGTCAGAGCCTTCACGTCCATGGCTGGACAACTCTTGAATGCCATCTCGGCGAACAAGGCATTGCTGACCTACCCTCCGGTGAAGCCCATCGATCTGGTTCTGGGGCGCGCCACGCTCGAAATGGGCATCGCACTTTTCGTATGGGCCGCCTTCTTCGCGCTGGCCAATGTCTTCATCGAGCACAAGGTATTGTATCATCCAGAGCGGGTGGTTGCCGCGTTCCTGCTGCCAATGTGGCTCGCTTTCTGCGTCGGATACTTCAACGCTGTCATGTCGAATCCATTTTTGATGTGGTCAAAAGTCTGGAGCATTCTTCGCCTGCCGTTGCTTCTTTGCAGTGGCGTCTTCTACGTTCCAATCCTGATGCCACCGGCTATACAGAACATCCTCGCTTGGAATCCCGTTCTTCACTGTGTCGAGATGCTTCGAACGGCTATTTATTTGACCTACGAGCCTCTTTTGAGCGTAAATTATGTGATCTGGCTCGGCGCAATTCTCCTGCTGCTGGCAACGGCGCTCGAGCGGACATACCGGCACATCCTGCTGAACCGCTGATTTGGTCTGCGAGAGTTGGTAAACATTGGTTCACGCAGCATGGCTCGCCTTTGCGCTAAAGCTGAGTCCAGCAATGCGATTCAGACAGGCGTACCGCCCCAACCTCGGTAACCCGGTGAGAGATCCCAGAAGTCAGTGGCGAGGTCAGCGTAACGGAGAATCGCCGCAGCATCCTCGAATACGAGATCGATGAAGGCGCGGCGGTCCTGCTCTGAAACGGGCGGCTTACCTGGTCGGTCGGTGTGGTTATCTGACTGGCTGACCTTCGGAACCTTTATTGGTTTGTGCTCCACACCTAGGAACTCCTGCAGTTCCGCTAAAAGCTTGCGGTCCTTACTCCGCTCCACCAGCGGAACAACCCTGATCTGATTGTCTGGAAAAAAGTCGCGGTATTTCGAAATCTGGCTGTAAAAGAGGGCCCGATTGAGGACCACGGCACCCCAGTCGTGCAGCGACTGCATGAACGGAATTGCTTGGCCCTGCAGTTCGGCCGCCATACGCCAATTGGAAATCGCGCAATCAATAGGATTGCGGATCAGGTGTATAATTTTGGCGTGTGGATACGCTTGGCTGATGCGGCGGGCTGGCGTATGGCTTGATGCAGTTGCGTAGCTCGGCGAGAAGTCGCCTGTGATCATGTCTGGGGTGGCTTCGGCGTAGTTCTCGCCATACCAATCCCAGCCCTTTTCCCAGTTCTTGTCGAAGAAGCGGGGCTCCTTCACTCGAGGTGCGTAAATGCTGGGATGTCGACCGAACGCCCTATAAAGACTTGATGTGCCGCAGCGTGCGGGTCCGATGACGAAGAAGTCAACCTTTGGTTTCACTGATTCCCTACCCGGAAATTGTGACTATTTTGGTCGTAGCACCCAGGAATAAGAACTGGCAATAATGCTTGCCGGCTGGTCGGAGCGTCGACGCTATCAAAAGCTATGTTACAGATACATTTGCCGACATCTCAGCCTGAACGGGCAGGAGGGCGAAACGGAACTTGTTTCAGGACGAAGGCTACGACCACGGCAGAGAAAGCTGGCGCTTCATTTGCTTCGGCGCGGCGCCTGCACATGCCACCCTGTTTGACTTTTACGTAAGTGCGTGGGAGGTCTTTTCCGGACAGGAGATCGCGCGAACCCCATGCGAGAGTACTACTCGATCACGGAACTCACCCGTGAATTCGACATATCCACCCGCACACTGCGTTTCTACGAGGACGAAGGGCTTATCCACCCGGCTCGCCGTGGGCGCACCCGGCTTTTCCGCCCGTCGGACCGTCACCTCGTGCGGCTGATCCTGCGGGGAAAGCGCCTCGGCTTCTCGATCGCAGAGATCCGCGAGATCATCCAGATGTATAAGGAGCCGCCGGGCGAAGTGGGGCAGCTTAAGCTGCTGATCGCGCGCATTAACGAGAAGAAGGAAGACCTCCGTCAGAAGCGCAGGGACCTTGAAGAAACTTTGGCTGAACTGGACCAGGCCGAGGAATCCTGCGTCGAGCGGCTCGCCGAGCTTGGTGTGAGCACGTAGCAGCGGTTTTCCGCGGGCAAGGGTGACGTGACGGCAGCCCCCGTCCGGGTGTACGCTCTGCCGATGGGGGCGCAGCACGATATTCGCCCACCCTAGACCAATTGGTGGAGGTCACCTGCGCCGTCAATCCGTTGAGGGGGACTCAGATCCAGCGCCTTATCCGGGCGCGATAGTCGCGGTACTTCTTGCCGAACTTGGCCTCGAGATGCCGTTCCTCCCCCTCGATCGCGAGTTTCTGGGTGGCGAAGGCCGCAATCAGCGCAAAGAGCAGAAACCATAGGCTCTCGGTGACGAGTCCGATTCCGATCGTCAGCATGGTATTGCCGAGATAGATCGGATTGCGCGTGAAGGAGAATGGGCCGGAGGTGACAAGGTGATCGCTCGGCCGGTCGGGCCGCATCGTGGTGTTGGCGCGTCGAAGCGTCCGCAGGGCTGAGATATTGAGGGCAAACCCACTGAAGACCAGCAGCCAGCCTGCGGCAAACAGTATATCGGAGAGCGGTGCGGTGATCCAGGGCAGGGGATAGACGACGGTGAGCGCGATTCCGGCGATGATCGCCGCGAGATAGATAAGCGGCGGCCAGGCGAAACGGTTGGGTGCCGCTGTGCTGTTCATGGCGCCGTGTCCTCGAGGACGCCTTCTTCGGCCCGGCTCGTGCAGAGCCCTGCGAGCCCGCTGATCCTGTCGCGCAATGCAGGGTCCTCTCTGCCCTGAAAGAGCTTTGGCAGGTCGCCGCTCGCATCCAGTTCGTCGCGCATGCAGTTACAATAACGCGTGCAGAAGCTTTCGTCTTGGGTTTGTTGGCAGGTCGCCTGGCAGGAGTAGCGGAGCCGGTCGTCGTCTGTGAGCGCCTGCGCCGGCAAGAGTTGCGAGAAGAGCCAGAGCGAGCCGATCAGGACGGGCTGGTGGACGAGGTAGAAGGCGAGGCTGTGACGCCCGATGAAGAACAGCGGGCGGAAGGGAGAGCCGAAACGGAGCTCCGCCAGCCGGGCAAAGACGCCGGTGATGAGACCGAGCCTTCCCACGGCGACCCCGATCAAGACAGGCCCGAACCAGGGAAACAGCGGCACGTAATCGTTGGACCTTGGGATAGTGGCGGAGAGGCCGACCCACCACAGGGCAGGGTGATCGAAGACCTCGGACCGCAGCAGGAATGGGGCGGCAACTATTCCGGCAGCCACGAGAATGGTGATGACAGGCGGCAGCCGGAGGAATGCAAGGCCCAGCACGCTCGCGAGGGCGATCTGGTGCAGGATGCCGAAGAAGATGAACGTCTCCGGCATTGCGAGGTAGGTTGCGGCGGAGATGGCGAGCGCCGCCCCGCCTACCATCGCCAGCCGGCGCCAGAAACCGTGCCAACGTATGCCTCGGCCATGTGCCAGCACCAGGCTGACACCCACGAGAAACAGGAAACTCGCGGCAATGCAGCGCGCAAATATCTTCCAGCCGCCGACCCCGGTCATGCCGGGTGGCACATAGCCGAAGAATTCGAGATCCCAGGTGAAATGATAGATTGCCATCGCGACCAGAGCGAGGCCGCGGGCAAGGTCAACGGCCTGCAGCCTGCCGGTAACGGCCCTGGGGTCGATTTTCTGGTCTGGATGCATGCGCGCCGTTCACCAATCGGAAGCGCCCGCCCTATCATGCGGCGGCACCAAACCGAAGCAAGTTTGCCCATTCCGCACGGTGAGCCAGATGTCGAATGTCCAAGCCTGGGCCTAGCGCGCTCTACGCATGCGGCGATTTCGGAATCGCGTGCGACGGCACTGCCAGACTTGGCCGGCGGGAGGGATCGGCACTACCCCTGATGAGGCGGTCCGGCGCGCTTATGGGCGTCGCGCACCCACTCATGGAAGCGGTGGAGATCATATTCCTCCGGCATCAGTACGCCCTGCCTGTGCGGGCGCGCGCGAAGCCCCTTCTGATTGACCTCGCAGATCGCGGCATCCTCCTCCAAAACGGTCGTCCCGAAGGAGACGATGTTGTCGATCTCCGCCTCCGCGTCGGAGAGCGCTTCGGGCAGGAAGAGCCATTCGGCGGTCAATTCAGTCCGTTCCGGTCCGAGCGGCACGAGCCGGACGGTGCGGACATAATCGACATGCCCGACGATGAACATCGACGGCAGGTTCATCGCGTAATTCTGGCCGGCGGCCCGTTCCGCGGCGGTCAACCCGGGAAACCGGTGCTTCATCGCCTGACCGTCGGAGGACCAGGTCTCGGCGCCGTTGCGCAGCCCGCCCGAATATTGCGGTTCGTCGTTGTCGGCATGCAGTTCCCATTCGGGATCGTCATGTCGGGCCATGAACCCGCGCCCGTAGATCGGTACCAGCGCCGACAAATGCTTATGCACGCCGGGGCAATGCAGGCATTCGTTGAAGTTCTCCCAGAACACCTTCCAGTTGCACTCCACGACCTTGGTTAGGACGTGCCCGGTGACCAGGTCTTCAAGCGGCCAGTTCAACAGGTCCGCCGACTGAGGATCGAAGCTGGGGAGAGCGGATCCTGCCGGGGCTTCGGCGAGGTTGACGAAAACGAATCCCCTCCAGGTCGACAGCGCCACCGGATAGAGCGGGTAGTCGGACTTGTCGAAACCTTCGGGCAGCACCTTGGACGGCACGCGCACGAGATTGCCGCGCAGATCGTATGACCAGGCGTGATAGGGGCAGGTGAGCAGCCTGGCCTTGAGCCGCCCCTCCGTCTCGCGGCAAAGCTGCGATCCGCGATGCCGGCATGTGTTGTGGAAGGCGCGCAACGCGCCGTGATCGTCTCGCAGGACAACTACCTGCTGGTCCCCGATAGCAAAGGTCCTGAAGGCGAGCGGGCTGGCGAGATCCGCCTCGCGGCAAACGAGAATCCAGTTGCGGTACCAGATCGCCTCAAGGTCTTTCTGGTACTCGGCCGGGTCCCAGTAGGCTGCGGAAGGAAGCGTCGGCTCCGCTGCGACAAGACCGTTGTAGCGCTCCGAAACTACCTGTTCCCGTGACATGGACTCCTCCGTGGGAGGCAGCGGATACCGCAGGGGCGGCTTTGTCAACCCGTCGCAAAGCAGGACCCCCGCCGTCGCAATCTCGTCCTTTGGTGCCGGGATTTGGTTTGCCCAGAATCGCGTTTGCCCCTATGGTGGCGGTGTCGTCGGTTCCGATGGGACCAACAGGGAATGCGGTGCGGGTCCCTCCCAAAGCCGCGGCTGCCCCCGCAACTGTGAGCGGAGAGCCCACCCCCGAATAGCCACTGGGGCATTTGCCTCGGGAAGGCGGGGACGGGCAAGAACCCGCGAGCCAGGAGACCTGCCGGCGACCGGTATGAATTCAAGGGCCCTCGGAGGGAGGGCGGAAGGACTTTTCGAATGAACACGACTTCACTCGGTATCCAGGCTTCCAGCACGTCGCGCGCAATGCAGCTCGCGCTGGCGGCCCTGCTCGGCATCTTCATCGTCGGTTTCGTCGGCTTTTCGCCGCTCGAGGCCGCGCACAACGCCGCGCACGACTATCGCCACTCGATGGCATTCCCCTGCCACTGATCGCTCAGTGATATGACCCTCTTTCGCAACGTCGTGTTCGTCGCGGCGCTGGCGGGGCTATTGGCGAGCCTGGTGATGACGGGCCTTCAGGCATGGTTCACCGTTCCGCTGATCCTCAAGGCCGAGACCTACGAATCGGCTGAACCGGTTCATGATCACGACCATAGCGCCTCTGCTGGTGCCGCCGATGCGAGCCACTCGCATGGCCACAGCCATTCGGACGGTCATGATCACGGGGACGGCTGGGCGCCTGCCGACGGCACCGAGCGGTTTACCTACACGGCCCTGGCCAACATCGTGAGCGGTGTAGGCTTTGCGTTGCTCCTGGTCGCGGTTTCCGAGTTCGCCGGTGGGATTTCCAGCTGGCGCGTCGGGGCCGCGTGGGGCTTCGCAGGTTTTGCGGTGTTCACTCTGGCGCCCGGCCTCGGCCTTCCGCCGGAGCTTCCTGGTATGCCTGCCGCCGAACTCGAAGGCCGGCAGTTCTGGTGGCTTGCGACCGTAGCGGCCACCGCCGCAGGACTTGCCCTGATTGCTTTCCGCGGAACGGTGGTGCTGTCGCTCGTGGGGCTCGCCCTCATCGTGGCGCCGCATCTGATCGGTGCTCCGCAGCCGGCAAGCCACGAATCCCCGGTGCCGGTTGAGCTTCACCGCGACTTCGTGATCGCTGCTACGCTGACCAGCCTGGTGTTCTGGGTTCTCCTCGGGGGCCTTGCCGGTGTACTCCGGCAACGCCTGATCGGCCGTGCAGGAAACCTGCGCGACCAGCTTGCCTGATCGAGTCACCCTGACCTTTCTGCTCGGCGGCGCACGCTCTGGAAAGAGCACGCACGCCGAGCAGCTCGTTACCGGGTTCCCCGCGCCGTGGATCTATGTCGCGACGGCGCAGGCCTTCGACGGCGAGATGCGGGGGCGCATTTCCCTGCATCAGTCTCGCCGTGATAAGGGCTGGAGCACGATCGAGGCTCCGCTCGATCTAGCGGGTGCGCTGGAGACCATGCCCACAGGAACTCCGGTGCTAGTGGATTGCCTGACGCTGTGGCTCTCGAACCAGATGCTGGCGGAGAATGATGTCGAGGCCGAATGCGCGAGGCTCGCTGCGGTGCTTGCAAAGCCGCGCGGCCCTTGGTTCGTTGTCTCCAATGAGGTCGGGCTGGGCATCGTGCCGGACAATCCGCTCGCCCGGCGTTTCCGGGACGCGGCTGGACGGCTCAATCAGCAGGTTGCGGCAGTCGCCGACAGCGTCCTGTTCGTGGTGGCCGGCCTGCCAATGCGGGTGAAATGACATGAAACCTGTCGATGATCAGGAAGCGGAGCGCCACAAGGCCAAGATGGCCAAGCGAAAGGCCGTCCAGGACGCGGAAGTTGCCGGCAAGACGATCGAGCAGAAGGGTCTGCTGATCGTCAACACCGGGCCCGGCAAGGGCAAGACCACGGCCGCCTTCGGCCTTGCATTGCGGATGCTGGGCTACGGGAAGCGCGTCGGCGTCGTGCAGTTCGTGAAGGGCGCCTGGCACACCGGCGAACGAGCCGCTTTCGCCGCTTTCGGCGACAAGGTGGCCTGGCATTCGATGGGTGAAGGCTTCACCTGGGAAACGCAGGATCTGAAGCGCGACATCGCCGCAGCCGAAGCAGCATGGGCTAAGGCTCTGGAGCTCATGGCGGACCCGTCCATCAGCCTTGTCATCCTCGATGAGCTGAACATCGCGCTGCGCTACGACTATCTCGACGTCGATGCGGTGGTGGCGGCGCTCAAGGGAAGACGCGAAGACCTGCATGTCGTGGTCACTGGGCGCAACGCCAAGCCGGCGCTGGTCGAGGCCGCCGATCTCGTCACCGAGATGGGTGCGACAAAGCATCATTTCGCCGCCGGCGTGAAGGCCCAGCAGGGCATAGAGTTCTAGGCGATCGCTCAGGAAGAACTGCTTCTCCGATAGAGGAAATACCGGCCCTCGCGCGCGCCATCCGGCAGCGGCAACGGCGACGCGCCTTCCAGGACCAGGGGGAGGTCGGAGAGCACGATCGCTCCCGGCGCAAGCAGCGGCGGTACGCGCCTGCGCAGAATCTCCTTGATCACCTCATTCCGCTCCGCCTCGTAGGTGCCGAGGTCGGCGTGAAGCAGCACCACCCGGCCGCCGAACCGCTCCTGCGCGGCTGCCAGCGTCTTATCGACATCGCCCAGCCAGAGCCGATCGTCGGGTGGCGTGCAATCGGCGATGCAGTCCACCTCGCGGTCGAAAACGTGGATCTCGCGGTCGGGCAGGCGGGTTCGCAGATGGTCGTATGTCCGTCCGTGCCCCAGGCCCAGCTCGAAGACAACGCCGGACATCGGGGCAATTTCCGTAGCGGCCCAGTTGAGGCAGACATGCTGGGCCTGGAGCCGGTAATAGAGCTTGTCCAGCCGGGTAAGCCGCAGGTTCATCAAAGCCCTTCCAACTCAGGCGCTATTTCATGGCCCCGCGAAACCGGCTAACCGGCACAAGGTGCAGGTGGCGTTTTTTACCACACGAGAAGCACTAGCACCGCGATCACTGCGGTCAGGCCGATCATCAATATGTCGGCGACCCAGTACAATTTGAGGGCAGCGCGGATGTCCGAGGGTTTTGCCTCGCGCCGGCCGCCTTGGCCCATGACCGCATCCTCGACCGTCACGCCGTCATAGACGCGCGGGCCCGCCAGGGCCAGGCCGAGCGCCCCCGCGACCGCTGATTCCGGCCAGCCTGCATTGGGCGAGCGGTGGTGCCTAGCGTCACGTAGAACGGCGCGCCAGGCATTGGAGGGGCTTGCGCCAGGAACGAAGCAGGCTGCCGCGATCACCAGCGGGGCCGTGAGACGGGAGGCCGGGAGGTTGATGAGATCGTCGAAGCGTGCTGCTGCCCATCCGAAGGCTTGGTGCCGGGGAGTCTTGTGACCGATCATGGAATCGGCCGTATTCGCGGCCTTGTAGGCGACCACTCCCGGCAGTCCCCCGACCAGCAGCCAGAAAGTCGGTGCGACCACCCCGTCCGAAAAATTCTCCGCGAGGCTTTCGATCGCTGCTCGGCAGACGCCGGCTTCGTCGAGGCGCTCGGGGTCGCGGCCGACAATCCGGGAAACGGCAGCGCGACCTGCACTCAGGCCGCCGCTGTCGAAGGCATCGGCAACGGCGCGCACGTGCTCGGCGAGGCTGCGTTGGGCAATGAGGGAACTGGCGAGCAGTGCGACGATCACTATCCCGAACGACAGGTTCAGGAGAAGCGCCTCGATCCCGAAGGCGATCAGGGCGGGGATGCCCACCAGCAGAACTAGCGCGACGCATCCGAGAATGCGCCGGGATGTGTCGGAGACGGTCGCGCGATTGAGGCTGCGATCGAGCCATGAGATGAGATGGCCGATCCAGATGACCGGATGGCCGATTGCACGCACGAGCCGGTCGGGATAACCGAGCGCCAGTTCGATGATGAGGGACAGGAGGGTGAGCGGAGCGGACATGCAGCCTGACGCGGCCGAGAGGATCGGAGAGGTGAAGGACCACGGTGGCAGCCTGGGCAACGCGCGCCTGCTATTCCCGCATGCGCCCGAGCCTTGGATCGACCTTTCAACCGGGATCAACCCGCACTCCTATCCGCTTTTCGATCTGCCTGCCACCGCATTCACGCGTCTTCCAGAACCCGATCTGGTGACGGATCTGTGTGGGGTCGCCGCGCGCGCCTATTTGGCTCCCGGCCCGCAGAACGTGGTTGCGGCGCCGGGGACGCAGATTCTGCTGCCCTATGTGATGAGCCTCGTGCGGCCCGGACGGGCGAAGGTGCTGGGCCCGACCTATGCCGAGCACGCCCGCGCCGCGCGCTTGGCGGGCCATGCGGTCGAGGAGGTCGAGAGCTTCGACGCCCTGGCGGATGCGGATCTCGCGGTCGTGGTGAATCCGAACAATCCGGACGGCCGCATCGTGCCCCGGGTGGAATTGCTTCGCCTTGCCGAGCAATTGCGCCAGCGAGGCGGCCTGCTGATCGTTGACGAGGCCTTCATGGATGTCGGACCTGCCGGAGAAAGCATCGCGGGAGATGCGGATAGGCGCGGTCTTGTGGTCCTGCGCTCGTTAGGAAAATTCTTCGGGCTCGCCGGCGTGCGGCTAGGCTTTGCGCTGGCTGAGCCGCGAATCGCCGCCGCCTTGGCCTCGCAACTTGGCCCGTGGGCAGTCAGCGGCCCAGCGCTGGAGATCGCCCTCCGGGCGTTGGGCGATCTCGAATGGCACGAGAGCATGCGGGGACGGCTAGCCGACGAAAGCGCTCGCCTGGATGCACTGTTTGCCCGCTTCGGCATCACCATCTCAGGCGGGACCAGCCTCTACCGCTTCTTTCAAACGCCTGATACGGAAGCATTGTTCGGTTCGCTCGGGGAACGCGGCATATTGCTGCGCCGTTTCGCCTGGAACTTGCAGGCGCTGCGCTGCGGCCTGCCTGCCGACGAGGCCGGATGGCGACGATTGGAGGATGGTCTTGCCGCGTGGAGCGCTGCAAAATCCCCCGGAACACTGAAGGAGATTGTCTCGTGATTTACGTATGCCCGCTGTCGAAGATCGATGAGACGGCGAGGGAAACCGGGGCGGAGTGGATGCTATCCCTGCTTGCCGAGGGGACCGAGGTGACACGCCCGTCCTCGATCGTGGCCGAGCGCCACCTCTATCTCGCCCTGCACGACATCGTCGAGCCGTGGGAAGGGCTTACGCTGCCAGCCGAAGAGCATGTGAGCGCGCTGCTGGACTTCGGCCGCCGGTGGGACCGACGCAAGCCGCTGCTCGTCCACTGCTTTGCCGGCATCAGCCGTTCGACTGCCTCGGCCTATATCATCGCCGCTGCGCTCGCCCCCGAGCGCGACGAATTCCAACTTGCCCGGCATTTGCGGGAGCAGTCCCCGTCCGCCACCCCGAACGGGCGCATGATCGCCCTTGCGGACCAGATGCTCGACCGAAACAACAGGATGGTCGAAGCCATCCAGTCGATCGGCCGCGGCGCCGAGGCGTCCGAGTGCGTGCCCTTCTGCCTGCGCTTCGACATCTGACCTAAGCTTGCCTCAGGTGATGTAGTCGGCGAGGGAAGCGGCGCGAATCTCGCGCAGCAGCCGAATGAATCCGTTGGCCTGGTGTTCGGCGGTGAGCCGGCCCTTTTCTGCGGTCGCCGCTGCGGCGTTGCCGACGACGCCGTGCGGATTAAGATCGCTGGCGATCCAGGCGAAGGCATGGGTACCCGTCTGCCGGAGAAGTTCGAATTCGCTCTCGGCGCGGGCGACGTTCGACACGAAATTCTCGGCCTTGGTCATGTCGACCAGATCCGGCCGGAAGTGGAGCATCAGCGAGGTTTCCACATCGCCGCCGTGGATGCCGTGGCGGTCCTCCAGTTCGGGGTACATGCCGGCAGGCCGGCCGAAGCGCTGCCAACTGGTCTTCACGGCCATCATGTCGAAGCGCACCCGCAATTCGCGGGTGACGATGCCCATGATCTCCTCGTTGCCGCCGTGCGAATTGACCACCACCAGCTTCCTGACACCTACGCGTGCGACAGAAGCGCCGATCTCGGTCCAGGCGTCGATCAGCACCGAGGGTGGCAGGGTCAGCGTGCCGGGCGCATGCACGTGCTCATTGGATTTTCCAACCGCCTGCACGGGAAGAATGCGAATGTCGAGATCGTCAGGCAATCGCACGATGACGGTCTCCAGCATTCCCTGCATGATTGTCGTGTCGGTCGAGACCGGCAGGTGCGGGCCGTGCTGTTCGATAGCGGCCACCGGAAGTACGGCGATCGTCTCTTCCGGATCGATCGAGGCGTATTCGGTGGTGGCATAGTCGCCCCACCAGACCCTTCGTCCCTGTTTCGTCACGGCAGACCTCGTTCAGCTGTCGGAATTTCGCTGCCGAGTGATATGCCAGCGCCGCATCCATTGTAAGGGTATCGGGACGGCTTTCTCCGATCTGCGCCGGGCGCTAGATTAAGAATGGTGGCACGCCAACCGGGGGCAACGGGAGGCAAGAATGGCCTACATTCTGCTCGGTGCGGCCTTCATGTTCGCAGGCCTCGTCTTCATGGCCGGCGCCGCCATCTGGCGCGGGCAACTCAGCGGTCCCGGATCTTCGCGCTCCAGGCTGCCGACCGATACGCTCGAACCTGCCCAGCGCGGCGTGCGCTTTCTCGGCTTGCAGGTGAACTGGCCAGGTATCGCCCTCTTCGTCCTCGGGGCAATCTTGCTGCTGATCGGAGCCTTCGACTGAGTAGTCAGCCTATTCGGCGGCGATTACTTCCACCTCGACCTTGAACTCCGGCCGGGTAAAGCCGGACACGATCATTAGCGTGGAGGCCGGTCCGGGCTCGCCGAAAAGGCGATCTCGCACGTCCATGTAGGGGCGCATGTGGGCCCGATCCGTCACGTAGGCGTTGATCCGCACCACGTTCGCCAGACACATGCCGGCCTCCTCGAGGATCGCCGCTATGTTTGCGAAGCAGATCTCTGCCTGCGCACCGGCGTCTTCGGGAATGGTCTCGTCCGCCTGGATACCGAGTTGCCCCGAGCAGAGGACCAGGCGCTTGCCCGCCGGGATCTCCACACCGTGGCTGTAGCGGGCGAAAGGCGGGCGAATACCGGCGGGATTCAGGCGGCGCAGGGTGGTAGCTTCCGAGTTCTGATCGAGGTCGTTCATTCTATCCTCTGCCCGGGATGGGAGCGTCCTGGCCCTGTTGGGTGGCATCAGATCAGCAGCAGGCCCTTCATGCTGGCATAACCCTTCTTGCCGATGATGATGTGGTCGTGAACGCCGATCCCAAGCGGCTTGGCCGAGTCGATGATGGTCTTTGTCATATCGATGTCGGCCCGAGACGGCGTGGGATCGCCCGACGGGTGATTGTGAACGAGGATGATCGCCGTGGCGGAGAGCTCAAGCGCGCGCCGCACCACTTCGCGCGGGTAGACGGGTGTGTGGTCGACGGTCCCGGTCTGCTGAACCTCGTCGGCAATCAGGCCGTTCTTTTTGTCCAGGAACAGGATTCGGAACTGCTCGCGCTCCTCGAACGCCATGGCGCTGCGGCAATAGTCGATCACCTGGTTCCAGGAGGAGAGCAGTTCCCGGCCCTTGATCTCGCTGCGCCCCATGCGCTGGGCAACCGCCGCGACGATCCTGAGATCCAGCGCAGCCGCCTCGCCTACGTCCTCGACCTCCCGAAGCAGATGCTCCGGCGCGCCGAGCACTTCGGCAAGCGAGCCGAAACGTTTGAGCAGCGCCTTGGCGCGCGCCTTCGTGTCGGCGCGCGGTATCGACCGGAACAGCAGCAGCTCGAGCAATTCGTAGTCGGCAAGCGCTGCAGGCCCCGCCCCGCGAAAGCGCTGCCGCAGCCTGTCGCGATGACCGGCTTGATGGGGCTTTTCGGCTATCCGGGTAGGCTTGGCTGGACGAGAAGGGGCTTTGCCGAGGACCACCGGCTGTTCGAGAAAGAAACCTCGCTCGTCGTTCTCGTCTGCAGCCATGCCGCGCCCTCGTGGGCTTCCGAATGGAAGCCCCGCCCCACCGATGGGCGGAAGTCTATCGCAAGCCGGACGAAAGCAAAGAGGCTTGTTCGACGGTCAGCCTGGCAGGCCAGGACGGTCGAGGCCCGCAGGCGAGAAGGTGAAGACCTCGCAGCCATCGTCGGTCACGCCGACCGTGTGCTCGTACTGGGCAGACAGCGACCGGTCGCGGGTCACCGCGGTCCAGCCGTCGGAGAGCACCTTCACGTGCGGCCGGCCGAGATTGATCATCGGCTCGATGGTGAAAATCATCCCAGGCCGCATCTCGACGCCCTCATTGGCGCTGCCGTAGTGCAGAATGTTCGGGGCATCGTGGAACAAGCGCCCGACCCCATGGCCGCAGAAGTCGCGCACGACCGAGCAGCGCTCCTTCTCGGCATAGCTCTGGATCGCAGCGCCGATCGCGCCGGTTCTGGCGCCGGGGCGGACCGCCGCTACACCGCGCATCAGGCACTCATGCGTGACCTCGAGCAGGCGCTCAGCGGCCCGCTTGATCGTGCCCACTGGATACATCCGGCTGGAATCGCCGTGCCAGCCGTCAAGAATGTAGGTGACGTCGATATTGACGATGTCTCCCTCGCGCAGCGGTTTGGCATCGGGAATGCCGTGGCAAACGACATGGTTGATCGAGGTACAGACGGCCCTGGTGTAGCCGCGATAGTTCAGCGTCGCCGGAACGGCGCCATGGTCCATCCCGAACTCGAACACGAAGCGGTCAATGGTCTCCGTCGGGACGCCGGGCTTCACGATCGGAGCGAGTTCGTCGAGGCAGCGCGCCGTGAGCGCGCAGGCGTTGCGCATGCCTTCGAACGCCTCGGGGCCGTAGAGCTTTATCTGGCCGGTGTTTCGCGTGGGCGCGAGATCTGCGTCGAGATAGGTCACCATGAACTCATGAGGGGTTAAGTCGAATGGGTGGCTTGCCGGGTCAAGCAGTCATGTGACACTGCCGGGGCGGGCCTTCAAGTGAAAACCGCTGAAAGACGGCTTTCGTTTCACTCCGCGGGCCTGACCATGGCAGCCGGCGATCTGCATCGCAACACATCAAGACAACAGGACGGTCGCGGTCTCGTCACTTGCGCGTCATCGTGCAGGCATACCCTGAAAAGGCTTCGAGCGAGCGCTTTTTTGATTTTTCGCAATGCTAACTTTGGTTGTTGGCCGGCATCCTGAAAGAGAGCCCAATTGCTGGACGGGAACGGGAGAGGATCAATGACACTCCTCCAGATCATCACCCACTACGTGGACACCCGACGCAACAAATCGAACCCACTCTCCGTGGCGGGCGCGATCAAGGCTATCAGGATGGTGGCGCCTCACTGTCATTTGTCCGATCGGGAACTGGCCGACCTGGTGGCGGTGGCCGCCATTGGCCGCGGCTTCACCATCGACTTCGATGGTTTACCGGACGAGAGCCCCAGCCGCGCCGCTGCCTGAAGGCGTAACGAGGCTACGCCCTTGTCTTAGTGGCACTGTGATGTGCCAAAGGTGGCGAGAAGAGGCCAGTCAGCCGCCGACTGGCCCAAATCACCACAGCGCCATGTGAGCTTGTCGCGCCTGCGGCGGGCGGCTACTCATTCAGCCATGACAAAGCATCATTTCCGCGCGAGTCATTGGCACAATGTGCTGGGCACCTTGCCTCCCGCCCTGACCGTCGCCTCCGGCGATTCGGTGATTACCGAAACCATCGACTCCCACGGCTTCGACAAGGATGGCGTGCACCGCGCGCCCGAGCCGAATCCCATGAACGGCCCGATCTTCGTGACCGGCGCCGAACCGGGGGATGCGCTGAAGGTCGAGATCCTGCGCATGACGCCGATCAGCGACACGGGCTGGACCCGCGCGGCTCTCGCCGGGAACGTCGTTGATCCGGAATTCGTCCGCGGTCTGCCCCCGCGGGACAAGACGATCTGGCGGATTGACCGCGACGCACTGACTGTCACGCCTGACCCACCGGTGCCTGGCCTCGAGAACTTCGTGCTGCCGCTGCAGCCCATGATCGGATGCTTCGGCGTGGCGCCCGCCCTCGGGCAGGCCTTCTCGACAGCGACCAGTGCCGAGAATGGCGGCAACATGGACTATCGCGGCTTCGGTCCAGGCGCCACGGTGTGGTTCCCCGTGGCCGTGCCAGGCGCACTGTTCTTCCTCGGCGACTGCCACGCGGTGCAGGGAGACGGCGAGATCGTGGGCACCGGGATCGAGACCTGCTTCGAGGTCGAGGTGCGCCTGACGGTGGAGAAGGGCCGCGCGCTCGTCTGGCCGCGCGGCGAGAGCGCGACGGAAATCTACTCGGTCGGCAATGCGCGGCCGCTCGACCAGGCGCTGCAGCACGCGACGACCGACATGTTCAACTGGCTGTGCAGCGATTATGGGCTGAGCCCAGCGGCGGCGAGCCATCTCATGGGGCAGGTGGTCCGCTACGACGTGGGCAATGTCTTCGATCCGGCCTACACCATGGTTTGCCGCATTGAGAAGAAGTGGCTGTCCAAGCGCTGACGGCTGTCAGGCGCGACGACTTCCATGCGCGCCAGTCTTTTCGACGAGGCGGAGACCGATGCCTCCTCGCCTCTTGAATCAGAAGCATTCCGCCCGGCGCTCGATCTCTATGCGGCCGTCTGCAACGGTGGCCCTGAACACGAAGCGCGTCCGGTCCCTGTGCAGCCTGACCGACACGACGCCGCCGTCGCCATAGACCGCCTCGCCGAAGGCGATCGCTCCGGCTTCGACGAGTTCGGCGAAATCGTCCTTAATCTTGCGGTCGAAGGCGGCGCGCGGGTCCAACTCGCAAAGGGTCTCCAGGAGCCGCGTGCGCACCATCCATTTAACGACCGCAAGGGTCTCGGTATTGCTGAACTTCATTTTACCCCCACCTCTTTAAGGCTGCTTTAGCCCGCTTCTATTCGTCGTTGTGGTCATGCGAAATGCGGCGCAGCTATGACGGTCTCCTCGCGTCTATACGTCGCGGCGGCGCCTGATCATTCCCGATTCCCATGCCCCTGGATACGGGAGAAGACCTCCTTTTAAGGCTTGGTCGGGCTCCATTCATGGAGCTTGGATATTCTTTCCAACTAAGATTGGGGCGGAGATTGGGCCGCGCCTGCCTGATCCGCTCCTTTGCTAAGCCGTTCTACGCAGCTTTGGACTTCACATAGGAAATATAGCCGCGCACGTCGGCCGCCGGCTCGCTGTAGGCGGAGCCAAGGGCCTCCTCCATTGCCGCCATGTACTTCTTCGCCCAGGCCGGCAGCGGATAGTCGATGACGGCCAGGAATTCGAGCGTGGCGGCAAGCCGGATGTCGGCAATCGAAGGTTTCTGGCCGCCGATGAAGGGGCCGTCGCCGATGTAGAACTTCTCGAAAACGGCAAGCGGCTCCGCGACCGCCTCCAGGGCCGCCTGCCGTGCGGCTTCCTTCGCGGCCGCGTCGGCGTCGCTGTGACCGACTTCGCCGGGATATTGCGGGAAGCCGAGCGCGGGATAGGTCGCGCGCGCGAGGTAGGGATAGAGCGTGCCGGTGAGGTAGAACATGGCGCTGTCGATCATGGCGCGTTTGGCCGGATCCCTCGGGTAGAAGCTGTCCAGCCCCTGCTTGTTGCAGAGATACTGCATGATGGCGCAGCTCTCCCACAGCGCGCCGCGGGGTAGGCCGGTTTCCTCGAGCATCGGCGTGAGATGCGCAGGGTTGCGCGCCAGGAATTCCGCGCTGCGCGTCTGGCCGTAGACATCATGCTCGCTGAACTCCAGCCCCGCGGCACGCAGGAAAATTCGGACCGTCAGATTGTTGACGCTCGGCTTGATCACGTTGAGCTTGATCTCGGACATCTGTCGTCTCCTCTCCTGGTTGGTTCAATACGGGTTCTTCGGCTCGCGGTCCGGCGAAAGGGTCGCCCGCGACCGCGCGGTGAGCGTCTCAATCGCATCGGCCAAATGGATCTCGGCGATCGCGTACTCGCCGCGCTCGACCCTGATCCTGTGCGCCTCCATCAGCACGTCCGCATGCGTGAAGCCGTGTGGCGGCTCGAATCGATAGGAGGCGAGTTCGATCAACAGCCCGAGCGGGTCCTCGAAGTAGATGGAATCCATGAAGCCGCGGTCCTTGACGCCGCTGTGCTTGATCCCGCGCTGGTTGAGCCGTTCCACCGCCTGCAGGAAGGTGACGCGCGAGACCGCGAAGGCGATGTGGTGGACGCAGCCGATGTCGGTCGGAGTCCGCTTCGGATCGGGCTTGCGCTCGTCATTCGTGAACACGGTGATCAACCGCCCGTCGCCGGGATCGAAGTAGAGGTGGCTTTCCGAGGCGCTGTCGAGATTGGGCTGCTCGAAGACGAAGGGCATGCCGAGCACGCCCTCCCAGAAATCGATCGAGGTCTGGCGGTCGGCGCCGACCAGCGTGATGTGGTGGACTCCCTGCGACTGAAGCTTCCGCATTTGCCTATCCTCCCGTCGGACCTGCGTGGCTATCGCTGAATGAGCTTCGACTTGTATTCGCTGCGCTGGAGCGTGCCCCAGGGCACCAGTTCGATCTCTGGCGTGAAGACGAGCGCATCACGGATTCGCTTCTGGATGCTCGCGGCGAGCTCCGGGCCGGCGACGGTATGTTTGGCCAGTTCCACCAGAACCGGCACCGGCGGCTCCTGCCGCACGCCAGCCGATCGTGGCTTCACCAGGATCATCCCGCTCACCTCCGGCATGAACTGATGCACCACCTCCCGGATTGCGGTGGGAAAGACGTTCACGCCGCGCACGAGCAGCATGTCGTCGGTGCGGCCGATGCAGCGGATCCGAGGGGCGGTGCGGCCGCACCGGCAGGGCGATGTCCACACCTGGACATGGTCGCGGGTTCGGAAGCGCAGCAGCGGCGCAGCCTGGTGGCGCAGGTGCGTGAGAACGAGTTCGCCTTGGGCGCCGTTTTCCATGGCGATCGGCTCGCCGCTTTCCGGATCAATCAACTCGGCATGGACAAACCCCCGGGCGCCGAGGTGCATGCCGCATTGTTCCTCGCATTCCCCCCACAGCGAGATGCCGATATCGCCGATGCCCATGGCCTCGGTCACTCTAGCGCCCCACGCCTCTTCCAGGCGCGCGCGCAGCGCAGGCTCGCCGCCGCCCGGCTCGCCAGCGACCAGCACGCGCTTGACGCTGGAGTTCCTGAGATCGAAGCGCCGCTCCTCCGCCCATTCCGCCAAGTGGGCGGCATAGGACGGCGTCATCACCACGGCCTCGGGCTTCAGAAGCCGGATTGCCATCATCAGCCGCTCGGTGTTGCCGGTGCCGACTGGGATATGGATCATGCCAATACGATCGAATGTGCCGAGCGCGGCGCCGGCCACGAAGGGTCCGGCATTATAGGTGGAGACGATCGCCTGGCCGGGACCGATGCCCGATGCCGAATAGCTGCGGGCCGACGCCACGAGCCAGTTGTCGAGGTCCTGCGCCGTCAGCGGGATATAGCTCGGGGTTCCAGTCGTGCCGCTGGTGGAGAAGATGCGGACGATCTGTTCCCTCGGCACGGCCAGATGGGTGCCGATAGGGTTCTCCTCGCCGGTGGAGGCTTTGATCTCGGCTTTCTCGGTAAAGGGGAGCCGCGAGATGGCGTCCAGCCCACCAATCTTGGATTGGCTGCCGAAACCGGCACGATTCAACTTGTCCTGGTAGAAGGCAGAGTGGGCGAGCAGATATCCGACCTGCCGTCGATACTGCGCATCATCGTGCAGGGCCTGCTCGGGCCAAGGGCGGGTCTCCACCTCCGGATCGTACATGGATCAGCTCACGTTTTGGGGACATACGAAACGGCGGCTTCGGCATGGCCGGCAAGCACGAAGCCGATGGGGTTCTGCTGTTCTTCTGCGAGGTGGGCGAGCAGTCCGCCCGTGCGCGCAAGCAGCGGGATCGCCTTGATCATCGCGGGAGGAAAGTCGAGGTCGAGCAGGACGGCCGCGATCGTCATGGAGACGTTCATGACCAGCGGCTTGCCCCAGACCGCGGCAACCGCGTCGCGCATGCGCCGTGCGAGGTCGACATGCACGCCGCTGACGCCGTGCTGGTCTGCAAGCTCGAGGATGCGTTCGGCCCGCGGGTCGACCGGCCGGTGCACCGGATGGCCGAAGCCGGGCGCCTTGCCACCGGATTCACGGATTTCGCGCGCGAGTTGCCGGGCGACCTCATCCGCATCCTCACCCGCGTCGACCCTCTTGCGCGCCTCCACAAGCAGCGCGCCGCAGAGGTCGGAGGTGCCGAGCAGGACCGGGCCGCAGCCGAGTATCCCGGCGGCGAGTGCGCCCTGCAACGCCTGGGGATCGGCAGCGAGCGTCATCCGCGCCGCCTGTACGGTCGGCATGATGCCGTGCTCGGCAATCGCGATCAGCAGGAGATCTAGAAAATAACGCTGTTTCTCGGTCGGTTCGCGACCCGTCAGAAGAAGGTAGAAATATTCCGTAAAACTAAGCCGGCCCATGAGATCACGGCAGAGATCCTTTCCGCGGACTTCCACGGCATCGGCCGATGCCGTGCAGATTTCAGTGGTGGCCGTCAACGCCTTTCCGATCTGCATGGCATCTGCTTCCGCTAGTGAACGGGATTGATGCTAAACTGACCCTCAGTGCGACACAACAGCAGCTTCTGCTGCCGATGCTCCCGATCGCATTATGCCGGCCCCCACTCAACTGGGACAGCTCCGCCGCGTCTCGACGATCGTTTTCTGAGGTAAATCCGGGCCTTGCGGACCTCGCTATAGGTTTCACTCTCGGAAATTGATCGTTATCAGTGACAGGCTGCCAAGTGAGCAGACAATTAGGGCTCGCCGCGGTTCGGCGCGTCGCTTTCAGGTTCCCTTTAAGCAGAGTGCGCGCCGATCAGGCGCAGCGTGAAGGAGACTGAAATGAGCCGCTTGCTCACCACCACCGTAGCTTCATTGTTCATCGCCACCTTCGGGTTTGCAGGGGTGACAGCCGCGCAGGCCCATGGGTACGGGAGCACGGGCTATTCCGAGATGTCCCCTGGGGCCGCGCACGGCATCCACAGGACCACGCGTCATCATCGCGCTACCCATCACTACCGGCAGGCGCCACTCCACACGAATTCTCAGCGTGCTCGGCAGAAGACGCATGCGGGTGTATCGCCGTCGGGCGTCCAATAGGCAGCTTTCGCCCCGGGTCGACCGGGCGCTGCGATGGAGGGGGGAGCTTTCCGAGCGCTTGGTCTCTCAAGGCCATTACAATTAATTTTGACAGGAGGTCATTTCGATTGGGCTGTGGACCCGATTGAGAGTAAGGTTTTCGGGTCGATTGCAATCGATCTGACAGGGAGGTTTTACATGCCGACTTGTGATCAATGCGGAAACAACTACGACAAAGCAATCCAGGTTATGTCAGCCGGACAAACCTATACGTTCGACAGCTTCGAATGCGCGATACAGAAACTTGCACCGACTTGCGCGCATTGTGGCGTGAGGGTCATCGGGCACGGGGTCGAGCAGAACGACGTCATCTATTGTTGCGCTCATTGCGCGGCGCAGGAAGGCGCCACGGGCCTCAAAGATCGGGCCTGATCCGCGCCTCACCGTACAATACGATCGCAGTAATCCCCTCTGATGGGCGGACGCAGCATTGCGCGCGCCATCAAGGCCGCATCTAATCCTGGGAGCCACAACATCCCGCCAGTACGGCGCGGATCAGGAGGCGCCATGAGTTCGCTCGCTCGACATATCCGCAAAGCAGCTCTGGTCCTTTCATACTTAACTCTGCTGGGGAGTTCTCTCGCAACCGGAAACGCTTGGGCTCAGCCGGCGACTGTGGTCGTGCTCGGTGACAGCAACGCCTCCGGCTCCGGCGTAGGCAGAAGGGCGGCGTTCCCGGCGCAGTTGGATGCGATCCTTCACAGTCGAGGGCACGACGTGCGCGTCATCAATGCCGGTGTGGGATGGGATACGTTCGAGCGGATGCTCGCGCGTCTCGACGCCAGTGTGCCCCCGGGAACAAGCCTCGTGATCGTCCAGGGCGGCTACAACGACGTGGTAGCCCGCACCCGACCTGAGGCCATTGTGGCAGCTATCGACGGGATACTCGCGCGGCTCAATGCGCGTCGCATAAAAGCGGTTCTCTGTGGCTTCTTCTACCCGGACTGGGACGCGGTAGGACGCAGCCTTTCAAGAAGACATCACGCGATATTCGTGAGCGGCAGCGCCTGCTACGATCCCGACCATCGTGGGCCTGATGGGGTCCATATGGCCGCTGCCGGGCATCGTGTGGTGGCCGCTCGTCTCGCACCCATTGTCGAGCAGGCACTGTTCCCGCGGATGGGGATGACAGTTTACGACCGACGTCACCGCAGCGAATGACCGGGCCATCGCGGCCCCCTGCAACAGCCAATGGTCCCGGCAGAGGTCGCATTTCCGATGGATTTCGTGCCTGCCCTGCGCGAAAGTGCTCCCTCACGAGGACTATCGGCATGCGCGACGCGTTTCTTTCCCATCTCCGGAACGAGCTTAAGGGTCTGAAATCCGCCGGGCTCTACAAGAGCGAGCGGGTGATCGTCTCGCCGCAATCGGCCGAGATAGAGGTAGAGGGCGGCGGCAAGGTCCTGAACTTCTGCGCCAACAATTATCTCGGCCTCGCAGACAACGACGAACTGCGCGAAGCGGCCAAGGCGGGGCTGGACCGCTACGGCTACGGCATGGCCTCCGTGCGCTTCATCTGCGGCACCCAGGAGGAACACAAGCAACTCGAGGTGAAGATCGCCGAGTTCCTCGGGATGGAGGATTCGATCCTCTATTCATCGTGCTTCGATGCCAATGGCGGCCTGTTCGAGACGCTGCTTACGGAAGACGACGCGGTGATCTCCGATGCGCTGAACCATGCCTCGATCATCGACGGCGTGCGGCTCTCGAAGGCGAAGCGTTTCCGCTACGCCAACAACGACATGGCAGCGCTCGAAGAAGAGTTGAAGAAGGCCGAAGGCAGCCGCGTCAAGCTGATCGCAACCGACGGCGTGTTCTCGATGGATGGCATCATCGCCAACCTGCAGGGCGTCTGCGATCTCGCCGAGAAATATGATGCCATGGTGATGGTTGACGACAGCCATGCCGTCGGAGTCGTCGGTAGCCATGGCCGCGGCTCGCCCGAGCATTGCGGCGTCGAAGGCCGCATCGACATCATCACGGGCACGCTCGGTAAGGCGCTCGGCGGCGCTTCGGGCGGCTACACGGCGGCCAGACGCGAGGTGGTCGAGTGGCTGCGTCAGCGTTCGCGCCCCTATCTCTTCTCGAACACACTGATGCCGGCCATCGCCGCGGCCTCGCTGAAAGCCTTCAAACTGATCGAGAACGGGGAGGAACTGCGGAGAAAGCTCTACGACAACGCCGAGCGTTTTCGCCGCGACATGACGAGGCTCGGCTTCACCTTGGCGGGCGAGGGACATCCGATTATCCCAGTGATGCTGGGCGACGCCGCCTTGGCGCAACAGATGGCTTCGAAGATGCTGGAGCGCGGCATCTATGTGATCGGCTTCTCCTTCCCGGTGGTGCCGAAAGGCCAGGCGCGCATCCGCACCCAGATGTCCGCCGCGCATTCGACCGCTGATATAGACCGGGCGATCGCGGCGTTCAGAGCGGTCGGAAAAGAGCTCGGAGTGATTAGGTAATGCTCCTGAGTCGATCCCCAAACTGGAGATGTCGTTGATGTCCAACATGATGCGCGCCCTGGTCAAGGCGAAGGCCGAGCCGGGCATCTGGATGGAGCAGGTGCCGGTTCCCGAGATCGGCCCCAACGACGTGCTGATCAAGGTGAAGAAGACCGCGATCTGCGGTACCGACGTCCACATATACAATTGGGACGAGTGGGCGCAGAAGACCGTGCCGGTGCCGATGGTAACGGGCCATGAGTTCGTGGGCGTCGTGGCGGATTTCGGCGCGGCGGTGACCGAGTACCGCGTCGGGCAGCGCGTCGCCGGCGAGGGCCACATCGTCTGCGGCCATTGCCGCAACTGCCGCGCGGGCAGGGGGCATCTCTGCCGCAACACGCTGGGGGTCGGCGTGAACAGGCCGGGCGCGTTCGGCGAGTATATTGCTATCCCGCAGCACAATGTGATTCCGATCCCGGATGACATTCCCGACGAGATCGCCGCCATCTTCGATCCGCTCGGCAATGCGGTTCACACCGCGCTGTCCTTCGATCTGGTGGGCGAGGACGTGCTGGTCACTGGCTCAGGACCGATCGGCATCATGGGCGCGCTGGTCGCCCAGAGCGTCGGCGCCCGAAAAGTCGTCATCACCGACATCAACCCCGTCAGGCTGCAACTCGCCAAGAAACTCGGCGTGCATCACGTCGTCGACGCCTCGAAGGAAAAGCTCAGCGACGTAATGCGCGAGGAGGGCATGCGCGAGGGGTTCGATGTCGGCCTTGAGATGTCGGGTTCGGCGGGCGCCTTCCGCGACATGATCGACGTGATGAACAATGGCGGCAAGATCGCCATCCTCGGCATCGCCCCGACGGGCTTCTCGATCGACTGGAACAAGGTGATCTTCAAGATGCTCACGCTGAAGGGCATCTACGGCCGCGAGATGTTCGAGACCTGGTACAAGATGATCGCGCTGGTCCAGGGCCCGCTCGACGTTTCCGGCCTCATCACGCATCGGATCGGTGCGGAGGACTACCTCGCGGGCTTCGAGGCCATGAAGAGCGGCAATGCCGGCAAAGTGGTGATGGATTGGTAGCGCACGCGCCACAGGGAAAATCATTTCCCTGCTGGCCCACAATATGAGAACGCAGTCGTCATGACGCGGGGCACGGCGTCTGCTATCCGGGCCGGCCATTAGCTTTGTTCCTGACGGGCCTGCCTCTTAGCTTTTTCCTGAAATGCGCCGCCATATCCTTCCCTTCGTCATACGTCATGAGCCGAGCGGCCGGATGCTCGGTCACCTGAAGTCCGGCGCGGGTTCGGCAATCGGGCTGAGCGGCGTCGGTGCGCTGTCCTCGCTGACCGAGCTTCCGCTGCTGATCGCTCCGCTTGGTGCGACCGTGGTGCTGCTGTTCGGCCAGCCGGCGAGCCCGCTCGCCCAGCCGATCAACATTTTCGGAGGCTATCTCTTTGCGACCATCGTCGCGGTCGCCGCCGCCCTGAGCTTTCCAGGCAACTGCTAGGTCGCGGCGCTCGCGGTCGGCGTGGTGATCGCGGGAATGCTGGCGCTGCGCATCACGCATCCGCCGGCTGGCGCCGTCCCACTGGTCGCGCTTGGCTCGCCGGCGCAGAGCATGACGCTGTTTCCGACCATCTTCATGGCCTGCATGAGCCTTCTCGTGCTCGCTTTGCTGCATCACCGCATTCCGCCGCGCGTGCAATATCCCCGGCCATTGCCGCAGAACTGAGCTTTTCCTCGCCCCTTCAGGGGGAGAGGGGCCGAGCGAAGCGAGGCGGAGAGGGGGCGAACAGCTACACACATACACACCTGCCTTGACGCAGGGCGACGATCGCCTAGGCTCCCTCGAGGTCAGGAGGAGACGCGATGAAGCTTGCCAGCCTAAAGGACGGGTCGCGAGATGGCGGGCTCGTCGTCGTCTCGCGTGACCTCACGCTCTTCACCGACGCTTCCTTCCTGGTTCCAACTCTGCAGTCGGCGCTCGACAACTGGCAGCGCGTGGCGCCGCATCTGCAGGCCATGGCCGAGTCGCTCGAGGCCGGCGCCGTGCCTGCCGAACGTTTCCACGAGCATCATGCCCATTCGCCCCTGCCGCGCGCCTACCAATGGGCTGATTGTTCGGCCTATGTGAACCATGTGGAACTGGTTCGAAGGGCGCGCGGGGCGGAGATGCCGGAGAGTTTCTGGACCGACCCGCTGATTTACCAGGGCGGCTCCGATTCCTTCCTGGCACCGCGAGATCCCATCATCATGGCCGACGAGGATTGGGGTATCGATTTCGAAGCGGAAGTCGCGGTCGTCGTGGACGACGTCCCAATAGGTGCCTCGGAAGAGGAGGCTGAGGCGGCGATCCGGCTGATCATGCTGGTCAACGACGTCAGCCTGCGCGGACTTGCCCCGGCCGAATTGGCGAAGGGTTTTGGCTTCTTCCAGTCGAAGCCGTCCTCCGCCTTCTCGCCGGTCGCGGTCACGCCCGACGAACTGGGCGAGGCGTGGGACGGCGAATATCTGCATCTGCCCGTCAATGTAGACCTGAACGGAAAGCCGTTCGGCCGGGCTAATGCCGGTGTCGACATGGTTTTCAACTTCCCCCGGCTGATCGCGCATGCGGCGAAGACCCGGCGGCTGGCCGCGGGCACCATCATCGGATCGGGCACGGTGTCTAACAAGCTGGACGGCGGCCCTGGCAAGCCGATCGCGAGAGGCGGTGTCGGCTATTCCTGCATAGCCGAGCAGAGAGTGGTGGAGACCCTCGAGACGGGCTCGCCGGAGACGCCTTTCCTGCGCTTCGGCGACACGGTGCGCATCGAGATGAAGGACCTCGCGGGGCATTCGATCTTCGGCGCGATCGAGCAGACGGTGCAGGCGGCGGCGAACTGAAATCAGTAGCCTCTGAGGGACAAGCGGTATGGACCTCCTTTCCCACTACCGCCGCATGGCGGCGAACAATCTGTGGTCGAACGACCGGCTCTATCGTGCGGTACACGCGCTGCAGCCGGGCGAGTTCGAGGCTGAGCGCACGAGCTTCTTTCCTTCAATCAAGGCCACCCTCAATCACGTGCTGTTGGTCGATCTCTACTATCTTGGGATGATAGAGCAGGACGGCGTCGGACGGGCCATCCTCGACCGCTATTCCGACTTCGACGATTCAGCTGAGCTCGCGGCCGAGCAGGCTGCCTTCGACCGGCGGCTGCTTGCCTTCTGTGAAGCGCTTGGCGAAGGCGACCTGGATCGCCAGGTATTTACGGACCGCGGCGAAAACGGGCAGATCCCAGAACACGTCGGCGACCTGCTCGCGCATCTCTTCATCCACGACATCCACCATCGCGGCCAGGTCCACGCGATGCTGTCGGGCGCCTCGGTACAGCCGCCGCAACTCGACGAGTTCTTCCTGGATTTCGACTGGAAGCTGCGGCGCGACGAGGTGACTCGGCTAGGTCTTCACGTCGAAACTGAGGCGTAGTCTGAGGTGGCATTCTGACCCGAAGAGGGAGGGCAAAGGGCCGCGACCGGGCGGCTCGGGAAGCCGTCCCGTTACCCGCCCCAAGCCGCCTTACGGCGCCGTGCCTTCTGCCCCGGCGCCGCAGATCAAGGCGCATATTCTCCGGCTCTCATCAAAGACGCGATGGCCGCTGCGCAGCGCCGCGATCGAGGCGGCGCCCGATAGATCGGCAGCGATCCCGTACTCATACCAGAGCCACTGCGAGGCGCTGAGCATAGCCTCGTCACTGACCAGAACGACATCCGACACGAGGCGGCGGGCGATCTCGAATACGCGCTCGTCGGTCCGCCGGCAGCTCATCGTGGCCACCCGGCTGGTGACCTCCGGAAGGGTCACCACCGCGCCGGCATCGAGGCTCGCCTTGATTGTCGGCGAGCCGACCGGCTCGACGGCGACGATCCGGACGTTGGGCCGGTGCGCCTTGATCGAGGTCGAAAGTCCGGCAATCAGACCTCCGCCGCCGATGGCAATCACGATCGTGTCGAAGTCTTCTATCTGATCGAGGATCTCCAGTCCAAGCGTGCCCTGACCCGCGACGACCAGTGGGTCGGCGAAGGGATGGAAATAGGCCGCGCCGCTGGATCTTGCGAATTCCAGCGCCGCCTCGTTCGAGGCGCTCCACTCCGCGCCAACGACGCGCACCTCGGCGCCCCATTTGTGCATCTTCTCGACCTTGGCGGGTGAGACGGTCTCGGGCACGTAGACGAAGGCCGGCACGCCCGCGACATGGGCGGTGCGCGCCACGGCAAGGCCGTGATTGCCGCCCGACGCGGTGATGATGCCATTCGCGATCTCAGCCCTGTCCGCACCGAGCAGCCGGTTCATCGCGCCGCGCGCCTTGAACGATCCCGTGACCTGGTTGAGTTCGAGCTTCAGCGTTACGCTGGCATCGACCGGGAGGTCCTCTCGTGCCAGCGTCGCCTCCATGATAGGCGTGCGCCGTACAAAGGGGCTGATGCGCTCGTGCGCCGCATCGATGTCCGCAATGGTGATCATTCTTGGCCCTTCCAAGAGGTTTGGCGCTCCGGCAGGCTGGCGGAGGAAGTTGACATGCCTGCAAATGGATTTGTCCAGCGAGCCAAATCAGCGGCCGCGGATCGATCCGATGGCGGCTTCGAGGAGGTCGGCGCTAGGCTTGTCGACCGCACCGAACCGCATCGAGGTCCGATAGGAAGCGCCCGGTGCGATCCAGACCAACTGCTTGTTGGCAGTGGCGGCCGCCAGCCCATCCGGCGGAGCGGTTGCCGGAAGTACGATCCCCAGCGCATCCTGATCCGGGCCGCGCGTGATCCAGCGCACTGCGTATGGAAGTTCGTCGGGACGGTACGTGACGAAGTCGGCGGTCCCGTCGGGATGCCGCTGAAGGGCATGCGCCCAGCCGTCTTCACCTGCGGCCGCATTCATCGTGAGGACCAGTTCCGGTTGGATCGGCGTTCCCGGCCGGAGCGTTCGATGGTGAGCCGGATCGGCGGCGATCGCCTTGTGATATGCGATGACTTCAGGCCGTTCCTCGGAGGAGAGCTTTGGGACGCGCACAGCAACATCTGCCCTGTCATCGCGCACAGTGTCGACCAGGACGCCGCCATCGATCGGGCGGAAATTGATGTGGGCGAGGTAAAGGAAGGGCAGGGGCTTTCCCGCCCGGTTCTCCACCTCGATCGATACTTCGAACGCAGTTTCCCCCTCGCGGATGCGGATGGCCGGGCGCGCGACAAAGTCGTGGTGGAAGGCGAGCGTGTCACGGCCGGCGCCGGTCAGGTCGACATATGCGCCTTCGTCGTCGCTGCCGAAGAGAAGCTGGGCGCTCTGATATGGGAGGTTGGGGAGTTCGCCATGAAGCGGGTGGGTGTCGGTCGGACCCGGATTGCCCATCGACGTGCCGCCGCAATGCAGGAAAAACGCGCCGTACGTCCTGAGATACTCGCGGGCCGGCTGCGGTTCATCGAACGGCGAATGCATGGTGAGGCGGCGGCCGAGGAACGTCGCGTCCCAGATCTGCTGGCCCTGGAACGGCAGCAGGACCGCTGTTCCAGCGCCGTTCTCTACCCGCAGCGCCGCGACTGCGGAGCGATAGCGGAACGCGGACACGGCGAACCCGCCGCTGGTTGCGATGATTTTTTCGCGATCGCCGAACAGGGAAGGATCAAGATCGATGACGACGGGCGTGTCAGGCATGGCGTGATCCGGCGGCTGGTCCGACTTGCGAGGCGCGTCAAACATCGTACGGGCCTTGCACGGGAGGGCGTTCCGCCAGTCGAGTCAAGTGCCACGCCTGAAATACGATCGAGCTGACACTTGCCTTAGCCGCATTACGGAAACCGTCTCGGAAAGTGCGGCTATGAATGATCGGAGCCGGATCGTCGGGCTATCGATGCATTGAAATGGCCATCCGATCCAGGATCGGGATTTGGCTCAGCCGAACGGACCTTCGGGACAAAAACTCCTCTCACCCAATCATGGGCGGACTTCATTGTCCGATTGGATTTGTTCGCCGCCTTACCAACCTCAGGTTGAATCCACAGGGATAGCGACGGCACTTTGTCTCACGAGGCCTTGTTCGCCCGGTGAGAACTCAAATTGGACAAATTTAATTCAAAGGTTGCCGCAAATCTTAGAGAAGCTCACCGGTTGTGCGAATACCTGAAATAGCCTTTTTGCCGCGCGGCATCATAACGCCCTGCAAGCGTTACCTTGCAGACGCGGACCTGTTCGACGGTCCGTGGCAGTCTGCACGGCTAGGTTGCATTGCGGACAATTCAACTTGGGGCGGCATCGGGGCCTTTGGGCACGGATCTTCGTATGCTCAGGAGGCCGTTCGATTTCGGATATGCGCCACCGCAGGCCTGACGGTTTGGGGCGCCGCCCGTTGAAAGTCGACAGCGTTCCCGTCGGCGTTGTCGTGCCGATGTACAATGCCGAGCGTACCATCGGCGCCACCCTGGAAAGCGTTCGCGGCCAGTCATATCCTGCGCTGGATATCATCGTTGTCGACGATGGGTCGACCGACGGATCGGCGGCGATCGTGGAGGAACACGCATGCCGTGATCCGCGCATTCGCCTGATACGGCAGGAAAATGGCGGTGTGGCCGCCGCGCGCAATCTCGGCGCCGCATCGACCGAAGCCGAGTTCCTGGCCTTTGTCGACGCCGACGACCTATGGGCGCCTTCCAAGATCGCGCAGCAATTGTGGGCACTGCAGGAAGGTGGGCCCACCGTCGGGCTTGCCTATTGCTGGTTCGCCCAGATCGATGCCGAAAGCCGCGTCTATTCACTCGACAACCGGCCCTCGGCCGAGGGATGGGTGCTGCGGCGCATGTGTCGCAACAATTTCGTCGGCAATGGCAGCTCATTGATGTTGCGCCGCGCAGCCTTCGATGCGGCCGGCGGGTTCGATCCTTCCTTGCGGGCGAGGAACGCGCAAGGCTGCGAGGACATGCTGATGTGCCTGCGTGTTGCCGCACAGTTCGAATTCCGCGTCGTTCCCCAGTATCTCGTCGGCTACCGCATGACGAACTCCAACATGTCGAGCGATGTCCGGCAGATGTTGCGCTCGTGTGAAATCGTGTTCGCCGAGTTCCGCGAGAAGCATCCGGAACTCCGCGACGACCTCGATGCCCATCTGGTCGACATGCTGCAGTGGCTCGTCGTCAGGGCACTGGTCGGCGGCTGCGTTTTGGCGGCTGGTGAGTTGATGCGTCGGCTGGCGACACTGGAGCCACGAATGGCCCTTTCGCGCCTGCCTGGCATGCTTGACACCTACTGTCGGGCCCGGCTCGTGCCGCAATGGGCCAAGGCCGGGTGGCGACGTGTCCGCGGGGCCCAGCCGCGGCCGCCATACGGGGAGATGGCTTGGTGACGCCGTCGCTGCCGGCGCGGATGCGAAGGATCTTCCGCCTAGCCGCTGCTCCTGTCTGGGCGGGGCCGGCCATTGTGGCGCTCGGCCTTACCGCGGCTGTGCTGGAAGGCGCCGGGCTGTTCCTCTTCATTCCGCTCATCGAGAGTCTTGGCGCGACGGCCGAGCCTAGCAGGTGGAGGCCGCTCTTCGAGGGGATCCTGTCGCCAATTCCCGAACATTACGTGACCGCAGTCCTGGTTGTCGTGCTGTGCGTCAGCATATTGCTGAAGATTGCCGTCAACCTCATCAACACGTGGGTGACCAGATACGTCGACGGGCTTGTTGCCCACCAGCTCAGATGCCGCGTGTTCGAACAGACGATCAGCTCATGCATCGACTACCGAGCCGAAAACAGGCGAGCCGATATCGTCACCACGATCGCGAACAATACCTGGAAGGTCAGCCAGGGGCTGAGTCTGTGCTACCGGCTGATCATCTGCGCCTGCACCTTCGTCGTGTTCGTTGCGCTGATGCTGGCGATCTCCGCCCGCCTGACGTTGCTTTCGCTGCTGTTTCTTGTGGTGACCGCGTCGGCCATCCGGTTCGCGACGCGTCGCGCCGATGAGACCGGCAAGGCCGTCGTCGAGGAGAACAAGCAGTTCGGGCTGCGCATGTGGGAGAGCATCGCCGCCCTGCAACTTATCCGGGCCTTCGCCCGGGAAGGATATGAGAGCCAGCGCCTCAGGCAGATATCGGATCGGGTGCGGCAGCGCTTGCTGCGCCTCGACATGCTCTGGGCGGTGCCGGGGCCGGTTTCCGAAATGTCGATCGCGGTCATGATCGGCATCCTGATCCTCGCCGCGGAGCGCACCGGTACCGGCATCGCCGCGCTCGCCGCCTTCCTGTCGCTGCTCTACCGCTTGCAGGGACCCGTCCGGGAGTTGCTGCAGTCGAAGATCGCGCTGGATGGCATCGGTGCGGCAATCGACGATGTCGACGATTTCCTGCGCGCCACGGACACGCCTTTTCTCAGCACTGGAAGTGTCGCCGCGCAACCGATCAGGCATGCGGTCGAATTCCGTGATGTGTCGTTCCGCTATGCGCCCGGCGAACCACTGACGCTCGATCGAGTCTCGTTCAGCATACCGGCCGGCAAGACCACTGCCATTGTCGGCGAATCCGGCGCTGGCAAGTCCACCGTGATGTCGCTGCTCTTCCGCTTCAGGGATCCCACATTGGGTGAGATCGTCGCCGACGGGACCCCGCTCCCTGCATTCGACCTGCATAGCTGGCGCGAGCGGCTCTCCGTCATGTCGCAGGATGTCTACCTGTTCAACGACACGATTGCCGGCAACATCGAATATGCCGATTTCGACGCTGGTCCCGAACGGATAAGAGATGCGGCGCGGATAGCGAGGGCCGATGACTTCATCACCTCGCTGCCCGAAGGCTATGACACCAAGGTCGGCGATCAAGGCATGCGGCTTTCGGGCGGGCAGCGGCAGCGGATTGCGCTTGCCCGCGCGATCCTGCGCAATCCAGACATCCTGCTGCTTGACGAGGCGACGAATGCACTCGACATCGAGACGGAACAAGCCTTTCAGCTCGCGCTCGAGCAATTCTCCAAGAACCGGACCTTGGTAGTCATCGCGCATCGCCTTTCGACAGTGCGGGCGGCCGATCAGATCATAGTCATGTCGAACGGGCGCGTCGTCGAGGTCGGTCCGCCAGATCAGTTGCTCAAGCGGCCCGGTCATTTTGCGCGGCTTTACGATCTTCAGAGCGGGCATTTGTCCGTTGCGGCGGCGAGTTGACGAGAGTGGCGTACCGACTCGTCGAAATCGAGCTGTCGAAGCCGCTAGAAGCAATCGAGTTCGCGCCCGAAGAAAGCGGCGTCGGGCTGATCGCGCGCTGGCACGATCAGTTGGTCGGCTTCGAGATGATCGCCCGTCCCTCGGGCTCGATGCTTTCCGCCGAAGAGCTCCGCGAGTTTGCAGATCGGCACTTTGCCGCGCGCGTGCTCATCGCAAAGGTCGAGCATGAATTGGCGCAGAGCGCGCCTCCGAGCGCGGCGCTGTCCTCGCTCAGCATTGCGATCTGCACCAAGGATCGGGCGCAGCGGCTGTCCCGACTGCTCACCTCGCTCGATGCGGTGCGCAAGAATTCTTCGTTCGCCGCCATCGAGATCGTCGTCGTCGACAACGCCTCGACGGACTCAACCACGCGCGAAGCTGTCGAGCGCTTCGATGGTATTCGATACGTGTTCGAGCCCAAAGCCGGGCTCAATTTCGCCCGCAATGCAGCCCTTGAAGCCGCCACCGGCGCGTTGATCGCATATCTCGACGACGACGTGGTCGTCGACCGCAACTGGCTTATCGGCCTCGCCAAGGCCTGCCGCGACAATCCCGGTGCCGGCGGGTTCACCGGGCTGGTGCTGCCATACCGCCTCGATACCGAAGCGCAGATCTATTTCGAGCGGCGCGGCGGCTTCGGGCGCGGCTTCTACCGCAACGAATTCCGCAATGCCCGGTTCGACAATCCGCTCCATCCGGTCGGGGCGGGGGTGCTCGGCGCCGGCTGCAATATGGCCTTCGAGCGGAAGTTGCTGATTTCCCTGGGTGGTTTCGACGAGGCCCTCGACACCGGCGCGCCACTGCCCGGCGGCGGCGACCTGGATATCTTCTATCGTGTCCTGCGCTCCGGCCGGACGATGGTCTATGAGCCGCAATTCGCCGTCTACCATGAGCATCGCGAGACGATCGCCCAGCTCAGGCGGCAATATTGGTCCTGGGGGCTCGGTATGATGGCCTTTCTGGTCAAGTGCAGGCGCAGCGACCGCGAGTTGCGCTCCCGGCATGGCGCCATGGTCCGCTGGTGGTTCGTGGATCAAGCCAGGGCGCTGGCGCGCGCCGTGCGCGGTCTTCGCGGTCGCGACGTCAATTTCGGCATTGCCGAAGTTTGGGGCGGCATACGCGGCCTCGCCGGCGAGTACGACCGCTCGCGCTCCCGCGTGCAGGCGATACGCGAGTTGAACCGATGACCGCGCAAAGCCTTCCCGTGAGACATATCGACCTGAGCACCACGCACAAGGACACTCATGGGGGCGATGCGGCCGCGTTCTCGGTCTTCTGGTGGAAGGACCTGCCGCTGGGAATGCGCGCTTCGCTTCCCGAGGAGCTGCCCTTCGGCGAAGCGCAGCTCCGCCAGTTCGCGGCCGAATTTGGCGCCGCTCAGCTCGCGGCGCGCAGCCCAACCCTCGGCGCTCCGCTCAGGGCGACGTTCGAGGGCCGGCCAAAGCAAGCGCTGATATTGGCTCACCTGCTCGGCGCGGACAATCTCGTTGATCAACTGGACCGACTGGCCGCCCCATCGGGGATGTCCGCTCAGGACATCTCGGTCGTGATCTGCACGCGCGACCGCGGAGAAGCGCTTGCCGGATGCCTGAAGAGCGTCACAACGCAGCAGACCCCTCCAAGCGAAATCATCGTCGTCGACAATTCCGTCGACGGCAATGCTAAATCGATATGCCGACGCTTTCCCGAAATCCGCCATGTGCATGAGCCGCGCCCTGGGCTTAGCGTCGCGCGCAATGCAGGGATTCGCGCGAGCTGCGGCGAAATCATCGCCTTCACCGATGACGATGTCGAGCTTCATCCAAGCTGGACTGCAGAGGTCGGACGCGCCTTCCTGGACGAGAGCATCGACGCCCTGACCGGTCTTGTTCTGCCAGCCCAGTTGGACACCCCTGCGCAGCGCATCTTTCAGCTGGACATGGGAGGATTCGGGACGACCTTCGTACCATTGCGCTTCGATCACCGCTTCCTCGAAGAGACTCGTCCCCACGGGGCGCATGTCTGGAAGATCGGTGCCGGCGCCAACATGGCCTTCCGGCGCAAGATGTTCGAGCGTATCGGCCTGTTCGACGAGCGACTCGGAGCTGGAGCGGCCGGCTGCTCCGAGGATTCCGAGCTTTGGTACAGGATGCTCGCCAATGGTGGCGTGTGCCTCTACGAGCCACGCGCCGTGGTCTTTCATCACCATCGCAGGGAGTTGTCGGAGCTGCGTCAGCAGATGCGGTCCTATATGAGGGGCCACGTCGCCGCACTCGTCGCGCAGTATGACGAGTTTGGCGACCGCGGCAATCTCGTCCGCATTTTCGGGCAGCTTCCGATTTATTTCCTGAGGACCTTTCTCAAAGGCCTTCTCGAAGGCCGCAACGGCCGCCCCGAAACCTTGACCGCTGAGGTCGCGGGTTGGACCGCTGGTCTACAGTTTCTGTTCCGGTCCGGTTGGCGCAGGCAACGCGCGCCGCGGCTTTCCGCCGGCGGAGCGGGCCAATGAGCCGCAAGGCGCCGCTCGGCGCCTTTCTCGCCCGCAACCCGTTCCCCAACGGTTTTACGGACGGGCTGTTCTATCGTGAGAAGATGAGGGCGATCCATCGTGTCGCTCCGGCCGAGTTGCAAGGGCGCGGACGCGTGCTGGAGGTCGGCGGCGGGCGCAGCGGGCTGGCGAGCCTGCTCTACCCGAAAGCGGACATCGTCACGCTGGATATCGACCCCGAGCTTTCGAAGAGCCAGCCGAGCTGGGAGCGCTCCATTTTCGTCTGCGGCGATGCGCGTTCCCTGCCCTTTGCGGACGACAGCTTCGACGTTGTGACGCTGTTCGACGTGCTCGAACATATCGAGGAGGACCATCGCGCCGCGCAGGAAGCCCTGCGCGTCGTCCGGCCCGGCGGCTGGGTCCTCGTCTCTACTCCGGAGGCCAACTGGCACTATCCCTATTACGCGGCGATGAAACCCTATTGCCCGCATGAGAGCGAGCTGATGCAGGAATGGGGGCATGTCCGCAGAGGTTATTTCGACCCGGAGCTTGCGGCGCTTTTCGGCAGACCGTCAGAGCGGCGGGCGACGTTCATCAATCCGGTCACCGCATTCTTCCACGATATCGCTTTCTCGCGACTCGGCCGACGCCGCCGCAAGCTCCTCTATGCGTTGGCGGCTCCGCTGACGGCGATCGGTTACCTCCTGCACAGGCCCTCCACGCGCGGCACCGAGACGGCCTTCGCTTGGCGAAAATGACCGGTACCTCCAGGATCATCGCTCTCTTTCCGTGGGGAGACGTGGTGGAGGAGTTTCTCGATCCGATCGGCCTGCGGCTCGAGGATTTCGTTGAGCGCATGACCGGCGGCTGGCTGTTCGGCTATGCGGCCGCGCTGCGACTCGCCGGGTATACGCCCATTATTGTCTGCGCGTCGGAGCGTGTGGACCGCATCACGCACCATCATCATGCCGCGACCGGCACGCCGATCTGGGTCGTGCCCGGCAGGCGTGCTCGAAAGGACGGATCGGACGCCGCCCATAGCCTTCGGCGCTGGCGGGCGACACCGCTTTCGGCATTTCGCGAAGTGCTCGCCGGCGCGGGATGCGATGTGATCCTGGCGCAGGAATACGAATACACCCGCATCGACGCCCTGGCCCTGCTCGCATGGCGCATGGGCATACCGCTCTACGCGACGTTTCAGGGCGGCGACCGCACGCTTTCGTGGATCGAGGGAGTTGCCCGGCAGGCATCGTTGCGTACCTGCAGTGGATTGATCGTAGCCTCTGCGGCAGAGCGCGAGAGGCTTTCCCATGCCTACCCACGCATTCGCCTGAACATCGTCGACATCCCCAATCCCATAGATGCGCAGGAGTGGCAGGCAATCGACCGCCAGGAGGCACGCGCCGCGCTTGGCTTGCCCGCGGACAGCTTCATCGTCGTCAACCACGGGCGCATCGACATCCGCAGGAAGGGACTCGACGTGCTCCTGCAGGCGTGGTCGGCCTTTGCCGACGATGCGAAGGCGCGGCTGGTGATTATCGGTTCCGGTCAGGACCGAGAGCCCTTCGCGGAACTGCTGCGCAACAGTGGCTTCCCGAATGTGAGCTGGCGTTCCGACTACACGACGGACCGCGCCTTTCTTCGGCAGTGGCTTTCAGCGGCCGACATATACGTCACGGCTTCCCGCATCGAAGGAATGCCCGTCGCACCGCTGGAGGCGATGGCCTGCGGCCTGCCTCTGGTGGCGACCGACGCTCAGGGATTGCCGGACATCCTGGCTGAAGGCGAAGCGTCGGGCGGTCTTTTGGTTCGCAAGGAGGCGCCGCAAGAGATCGCGGATGGCCTGAAGAGGCTGCGCGCCGATGTGGAACTGCGCCGCCGCCTCGGGCTCGCCGCGCGCCACCGTGTCGAGCAGAAGTTCTCGCTAAGGGCTGTCGGCGCGGCGCTCGACACATTGCTGAGCGCGGATGCGCGCCACGCCTAAACTTGACTGGCAGTGATCCTAGAGTTGCCGGCGATACCAGGCGAGTGCCGTCTCCGCGATCCTGTCGATATCGGACTGCTGCGGAAACCAGCCCAGTTCCCGCTCTGCCTTGCCGCGCGCGGCCACCAGTATCGGCGGGTCACCGGGCCTGGGCGGTCCGTATGCCACGCGTAGCTGCGATCCGGAGAGCCGGCTGACCGCCTCGACCAGTTCGCCTACCGTCGTCCCGTTCCCGGTTCCAAGGTTGTAGACATGGATGCCGCGCTCGCCGAGCAGCTTCTCGGCGGCCAGCACATGGGCCTGTGCAAGATCGCTGACATGGATGTAGTCGCGGATCGCGGTTCCATCGCGCGTGTCGAAGTCGGTGCCGTTGACGGTGAAGGTCCGATCCTGCTTGAGCGCGGCTTCGATCGCCAGCGGAATGACGTGTGTCTCCGGCTCGTGCCGTTCGCCGATCTCGCCGTCAGGATCACAGCCGGCAGCATTGAAATATCGCAGCATGACAGCGCTGAGCCCGTAGGCCCCCGCAAAGTCCTCGATCATCCGCTCGATCATGAATTTCGACCATCCGTAGGGATTGATCGGCGCCTGCGGATGCTCCTCGTCGATCGGCGTGCGCGACGGGATTCCGTAGGACGCGCAGGTGCTCGAGAAAATCAGCTTGTCGATGCCGACCTTCCGCATCTCCTCGAGCAGGACGAGCGAGCCGACGCTGTTGTTGCGGTAATAAATCTCCGGTCGCTCAACGGACTCGCCGACATAGGCGTAGGCCGCGAAATGAGCGACGACATCCGGCCGGTGTCGCTCAAGCGCGGCACCGATTTCAGCGGCGTCGGCGATGTCGCCTTCGACCAGCGGTCCCCATTTCACGGCCTCGCGCCAGCCGCGCGAGAGATTGTCGAATACGATGACCGTCCAACCCGCACGCGCAAAGGCCTTACAGCAATGGGAGCCGACATAGCCGGCCCCACCCGTTACCAGAACTGTCTTCATTCGGCGGCAAGACGGGTGCTGCGTTCAGAAGCCAAGAGGCTGTCGAAATAGGCGATCGTTTTGCCGAGTCCTTCACGAAGTTGCGTTTGCGGCTCCCAGTCGCAGGTCGACCTCGCCAAGGCTATGTCGGGTCGCCGGTATTTGGGGTCATCAACGGGCAGCGGCAGGTGGTGGATCTCGGAGCGGCTGCCGGTCAGTTCCAGCACCAACTCGGCCAATTCAAGCATGGTGAATTCGCCTGGGTTGCCGAGGTTCATCGGGCCAGTAACCTCGTCGGGCGTCTCCATCAGGCGGATCAAACCGGTGATGAGATCGTCGACATAGCAGAACGACCGGGTCTGCTCGCCATCTCCGTAGACGGTGATCGGCTCGTTTCGGAGCGCCTGCACGATGAAGTTGGATATGACGCGCCCATCGTCCGGACGCATCCTCGGCCCGTAGGTGTTGAAGATGCGTGCAACCTTGATCCGCAGCGAATGCTGTCGCCAGTAGTCGAAGAACAGCGTTTCGGCGCAGCGTTTGCCTTCGTCGTAGCAGGAGCGCGGCCCGATCGGATTTACATTGCCCCAATAGCCTTCTTGCTGCGGATGGACGTCGGGATCGCCGTAGACTTCTGACGTGGATGCTTGAAGGATCCTTGCGTTCAGACGTTTTGCCAGACCCAGCATGTTGATCGCGCCATGCACGCTGGTTTTCGTGGTCTGCACCGGATCATGCTGATAGTGAACGGGACTGGCCGGGCAGGCCAAGTTGTAGATCTCGTCGACCTCCATATAGAGCGGGAACGTCACGTCGTGACGGATGACCTCGAAGGCCGGATTGGAAAGGAGGTGCGCGACATTCCACCGACTGCCGGTGAAAAAATTGTCGACGCAGATGACCTCATGCCCTTGGGCGAGGAGGCGTTCACATAGAAACGAGCCCAGGAAGCCGGCGCCACCTGTCACCAAAATTCGCTTTGGGTGCTGCAAGACGAAACTCTCCTAACCAGTCAGCCCTTTCGCCGTAGGAGAGTAATGGGGCAACTCAAAGGTCATGCCAGCTTTCGCGGGTCATATCGCGTAAGGCATTGAAATATTAGAAACTTGTGCTGTGATTGTCGTTCCCCTACCGGGCAAGGTTCAAAGTATGGTCAATTCTCGGTGGACTATTCCGCACCGCCCGGATCGGTCCTCGGATTCAGCTTCGCTGCATGGGCCACGAACCGCAAAGCGGTTCGTGGCCATACGCTCAGCGCATCTGCAACAGAATGACTCTGTCACTGAACGGATTGGTCCGATCACGCAGGTCACGAACCTCTTCGACCGTGACAGCGCCACCCGTATTGCCCCACGATTTGCGAACGAAGGTTGCGAGGTCAGCGATATCCTGATCTTTCAGGGTCACCCTGTAGGGCGGCATCCGGTAGCTGTCCGGCACACCGTTGGCGACCACGCGCCCGGCACCATTCACGATGATGTTGATAACCGACGCGGGCGTATCGGCCAGCAGCGACGACGAACCGGCAAGCGGTGGTACGAATGACCCACGCGCCTTTCCGTCCCGTCCGTGGCAATGGCTGCATTTCTGCAGATAGAGCTGGGCACCGGGCTCCGCAGCAGACATGCCACCCGCGAAGATCGCCTGGGTGCTGTCGTCATATTCCCAGACCGGTTCAGGATCGCGCGGCAATGACTTCATGTAGTGGGCCATCGCTGAGAGATCGTCGTCGGTCATAAAGGTGGTGGAGTTGTTGAACGCCTCCATCATCGAGCCGAAGACCACCGCATGCTTGTTGCGGCCGGTCTTCAGGAACGAGACGATTTCGTCTTCCGTCCAGCGACCGATACCATTGCCAGACTCGCCGCGAAGCGCTGGAGCATACCAGCCGTCAAGCAATGCGCCGCTGAGGAAGGCCGGATCGGTCTCGTCCAATCCGAGTTCCTGCATCGCCGTGCCGCGTGGCGTATGGCAAGAGCCGCAATGCCCTCCAGCCTGCACCAGATAGGCTCCGCGGTTCCACTTCGCGTCCTTGGTCGGGTCGGGCTGGTACGTACCTTCGCGATAGAAGAGCAGGTTCCAGTATTCGATCGGCCAACGGGCGGAAAGCGGCCATGGGATGTTGGAGGCCGGAATGGCTTCGGCGACTGGCTCCACATGGTTCATGAAGTAGTCGTACATCGCCGCGATGTCCTCATCAGACAGCTTGGCGTAGGACGGATAAGGCATCGCCGGATAGAGGCGCCGACCGTCCGGCGCAACCCCACGCCGCACGGCCCGATCGAAATCGGCAAGCGAGTAGTTGCCGATGCCGTGTTCGCGGTCGGGGGTGATGTTGGTGGCGTAGATCGAGCCCAGCGGCGTCCCCATCTCGAGGCCGCCAGCGAAGGGTTTGCCATGTTCGGTCGTATGGCATGCCACGCAATCCGAAACACGGGCTGCGTATTCGCCGACCTCCACAGGCTTGGGCTCTCCAGCGACCTTTCCGTCGAAGGAGCTCGAGGGCAGCCGGGTCCCATACCAATATGCGAAGCCGGCAACGACAAGGGCGAGCAGCAGCAGATGCCCGAGCACTCTTCCGCGTCTTTTCATGATCTATGTTGTCCCTCGCGAAAGCGGCGTCTCAGACGCCACCTCCCCAACTCAGATCATGCTCCCGGAAAGGCTGCGTACGCAGGCGCTTGCCGGTGATCTCGAAGATCGCATTGGCCAGCGCGGGGCCGACGGGACCGACCGGTGGTTCGCCGATCTCATCGTAACGTTCGTGGTCGGTGAGCGCCTCGAAATGGACGTGAATCTCCGGAGTGTCGCCCATCCGGATCACCGGATACTCGTCGTAATTGCCTTCGACGATCCGTCCATGCTCGACGTTGAGCTTCTCGTTGAGCGCGAGATTCAGGCCAAAGATCGCGCCTCCTTCCAACTGTACCTGCACGGCATCCTTGTTCATCACCCGGCCGGTGTCGAAAGCGACATCGATGCGATGCACCTTGAGCTTTCCAGAGTTGGAGACCTCGGCGTGAACGACCGATCCCAGGGTCGTGCCGTGGTGCGGTTTTCCGCCCATGCCCCAGTTGCCGATCGCGACGCCGCGGGCTTGACCCTTGGGCAGCGGGCTGCCCCAGCCGGACTTCTCCTTCAGCACCTTGAGGATCTTGACCCAGCCTTCGTCTTCCCACTTCTCGTAGATGCGAATGCGATAGTCGAGCGGGTCCTCTCCGGCAGCGCGCGCCATATCGTCCAGGAAGCTTTCCAGGAAGAAGCAATTCGAGTTGAAACCCGGCCCGCGCAATGGTCCGGTCTTGATGTGGAAGTCGCGCACCACCGAACTTTCGATCTGTACGTTCGGCAGGACCAGCGGCAGAGCCGTATCGGCAAGCCCCCTCGTGAAGAAGCCCGGGCCGCCGGCCACGCGCGCAAGCAGCGCCGAAGGCAAACCATCTTCCCCGAGGCGCGCCTTGAGATGGGCTCCCATCAGCGGGCGATAACGCCCCTGGCGCACCGATTCCTCGCGGCTCCAGATGACGTGGACCGGCACGCCCGGATAACCCTTGGCCACCGCAACCGCGACACGTGAGTCATCGCCGTAGACCCGGCGTCCGAACCCGCCGCCTACGAACGTCTGATGAACCTTGACCTTCTCCGGCGCCACGCCGGTTTCCTGCACGGTGACGACGAACACCTGCTGCGTGTGCTGCGACGGGGTCCAGACTTCGACGCTGTCCTTGTCCACCTTTACGGTGCAGTTAAGCGGCTCCATCTGCACCTGATCGCAGTAGGGTGTCAGGTATTCCGCCTCAAGGATCTTGCCGCCCTTCTTGAACTCGGCCTCGACGTCGCCGACGGACAATTCGATGTTGTCGCCCGCCTTGCGCGCGGCTCCCATCGCCGCGTCGTTCATCATCTCGGTGTTGGCCCATTTGGCCCCCGGACCGTCATCCCAAACGACCGGCAACGCGTCCAAGGCGGTGCGAGCCTGCCAGTAATGGTCGGCGATCACCGCCACTGCGGCGGGGACGGCTGATGGGCCGAGCGGAAAGACAGCCTTCATCTTGTCCGGTTCGCCCGGCTCGGTCGGCTTGACCTCGACCACGGCGCGGACGCCAGGCATGTGCCGGATCGCTTCGAAATCGTAGCTGACGAGCGTGCCGCCCATCACTGGAGACTGGCGCAGCGCGGCATAGACCATTCCGGGCACACGAATATCCATGCCGTAGATGGCCTTGCCGGTGACGATCTCGGGAATCTGGATCTTTGCGGGATCGACCTTGGTAAGGAAGGTCCACTCCTCGCGGGTCTTCGGCTTCGGTTCCTCTGCCAGCGTGACAGCGGCGGCAACTGAAAGGAACTCGGTGAACGGGGCCGACCGGCCCGACGAGTGCGATAGCATGCCCTCGCTGACGGTGATCTCGGCGGAGGCCACGCCCCATGCTTCGCCGGCGGCGCTCTTCAGACGTTCGCGCGCTCCTGCAGCGGCGGTCATGTAGGCGGTACGACGCGGCTCGGAGGTCGAGCGGCCTGAGAAATAGGCCAGCGCGCCGCCAACCTCAGAATAGACGCCACCCAGAGCCTCGTTTCTTTCGGGGGCGGCATATTCGGCGCGGATGTCTTCCCAGCGGCAGGCCAGTTCCTCCCGGACATAGGCGCAGGCCTGTGTCAGCGGACCGTTACCGATGTCTGGGTGCGTGACGTAGACGGTGACCTTGCCGTCATTGTCCATGCGCAGCCAGGGCGTGAAGCTCGTGGCCTCGCCAAAACTGTCCCAAGGCTCGGCATTGACGGTGGCAGCCACCGCCGGCCGGCTCAACCCCATGACCAGCGCCCCACCTGCGCCGAGCATAGCCGTGATGAAACCACGGCGAGAAAGCTTAAAACGTTCGGTCATCTCGCCCTCTTCACGCTTTCATCAACTCGGCCGCCTTGTGAATGGCGGCGCGAACGCGGGGATAGGTCCCGCAGCGGCAGATGTTATCGACATAAAGATCGATGTCGGCGTCGGTCGGCTCTGGAATGTCGTTCAGAAGCGACGCTACCGCCATCAGCATGCCGGACTGGCAGTAGCCGCATTGCGGCACATTCATTTCAGTCCAGACCTTCTGCAGCACATGCTGCCCGTCCTGGTCGAGCCCCTCGACCGTCGTGATCTGGCTGCCGACGGCTGCTTCAACCGGAAACTGGCACGAGCGCATCGCCACTCCGTCGACATGGACGGTACAGGCCCCGCACTGCGCTATGCCGCAGCCGAACTTGGTGCCAGTCAGCCCGAGATGATCACGGAGGGCCCAGAGCAGCGGCGTCTCTGGTGCCGCCTCCACCTCCATATCCGTGCCGTTGATATTCAAGGTGAATGCCATAGCAACCTCTCAGGAAATCCGCGCCCCCGCGCGTCAGCGATCGCGCAGAGCCTCCCTCCGCGATCGGCACGCATATTGATCTTTTGGCAATTGGCTGGCAAGTAGAAACGGACGTGGTGGTCCACTTATGTGGATATGGAAGCCACGCGTTTGGTCCAGCGGCCTGATCAGTTTGGTCGGAGGGAGTGCCTTAAGTGCAGCCCAAATCTCTGCATTTCCAGTTCCTGACGATGCTTGCATTTGCCTTCTTCGGCCAGGCGGGCCAAGTGCAGGCGCAAGATGCTGGTGCACAGTTGGCCATGGCCTGTGGCTCATGCCATGGGCTGAACGGGGGCGGTGGCGAAACCATTCCCCCGCTTGCAGGTCGCGACAAGAGTGAATTGCTGGAGCAGATGCGAGCGTTGAAGGAGCCCCATGAAGGGGTCACGATCATGCCCAGAATCCTGCGTGCTTACGACGACGACGAATTGAAAGCTCTTGCCGGTCATTTCGCGAGGATGGAGCCTTGACGATCGCCCGGCGAAGCTTCGTCAGCGGCCTGCTGGCCGCGCCGTTTGCGCCCTCGCTGCTGCATGCCCGCACTGCTCCGCGCGTCGTCATTCTTGGTGGCGGTTTTGGCGGCGGAACGCTGGCGCGAGCCTTGAAGCGTGCGGCGCCGACTTTGTCGGTGACGCTGATCGAGCGGGAGTCCGTTGTCTACACCTGTCCGTTCTCCAACGGCGTGCTGGGCGGCATGTGGGCGCTCGACCGGGTGGGTTTCTCCACCGATGGCTTGCGCGCCGACGGGATCGAATTGATACGGTCCGATGCCGCGGCGATAGAGCCGGAGCGCAAGACCGTCGTGCTTGCCGACGGGTCGCGGATATCCGGCGATGTGTTGGTGCTCGCTCCCGGCATCGACTTCAAATGGTCGGCGATCGAGGGAATGTCGCCCGAAGCGGCCGAACTTTTGCCCCACGCTTGGAAAGCCGGTCGGCAAACGCAAATTCTTCGGGACCAGCTGACCGCCATGGACGATGGCGGGTTGGTGGTGGTGAGCATCCCGGCGCCGCCGTTCCGCTGTCCACCCGGTCCCTACGAGCGCATCAGCCTGATCGCGCACTATCTGATGCATCACAAGCCGGCCTCGAAAATCCTTGTCCTTGACGCGCAGGACAGTTTTTCGAAACAGCCGCTGTTCGAGGAAGCCTGGGAGGCGCTCTATCCCGGCATGATCGAGCGGGTTCCAGGCAGTGCCTCGGGCGCGGTTGTTGCGGTCGATGCCGCGACGCGCCGAATCTCGACCGGATTTGACGATGTCACCGCCGACGTTGCCAACGTGATCCCGCCGCAGACCGCTGCCCGTATCCTGATCGACGCTGGTCTGGATGAAGGTCTTGGCTGGTGCCCGGTGGAGCCGCTCGGCTTCGAGTCCAGATTGGTCAAGGACGTCTACATACTCGGCGATGCTGCCCTTCAGGGCGACATGCCCAAGTCCGGTTTCTCCGCCAATGTGCAGGCCAAGGCGTGTGCCGCTTCGATCCTTGCTCGACTGGAGGGGAGGGCGGTCAACCCCACCAAGCTGATCAACGTCTGCTATAGCCTTGCCGCGCCGGATTATGGTTTCTCGGTCGCCGATGTCTTTATCCAGGGACCGGAGAAGGTGACGTTGTTGCAGGCCGAAGGACGGATTACAGCTCTCGCGGCAGGCGCTCAAGCTCATGCTGCGGAAGCCGCCCACGCAAAGTCATGGTACGATACCATCACCTCGGAAATCTTTGGCTGACCCTGGCGACGATTGGCAGCCTTGGCTTTGCCGATCCGGCGGCAGCGCAAGACGCCGGACGCGGACTGGAACTGATGCGCGCGTCGGAGAAGGGAAACTGTTCGATATGCCATCTCGTCCCCGGAATAGGACTGCCGGATGAGGCGCAGGGCAATATCGGACCTTCGCTGGAAGGGGTCGGGGCAAGGCTCACTCCAGCCGAATTGCGGGCGCAGATCGTGGATGCACGGGCCATGAATCCCGAGACGATCATGCCGCCCTATGGATCGATCAAGGGCTTGGCCGATGTGGACAAGCGCTACCGAGGACGCCCGATCCTGACTGCCGGTGAAGTCGCCGACATCGTCGCCTATCTGTCGAGCCTGAGGTGAGAAGGAAGAGCACTGCATGATTGCGTTATCGCGCAGGGAGACATTGCTCGGTCTCGCAGCAACGTTCCTGCCGCTTCCGGTTTCCGCCACGCCGTCCGAGGTTGCCGAGAGCATCGTCTCGGTGTTCGGCGATCGCCCCATCGCCGAAGGACCGATCAAGCTGGAGTTGCCGGCGCTTGCCGAAACGGGAAACTCGGTGCCGTTGACGGTCTCCTGCGAGACCCAGGCATTTGGCCGCGTCAGGCGACTGGCGGTCTTCGCCGAAATGAACCCCCGACCCATGGTCTGCGTCGCCAGCTTCGGTCCGATGGCGGCGGATGCGAGGATTACCACCAACATCCGGCTGGCCTCGACGCAGGACGTCGTTTGCGTGGCCGAACTGGAGGACGGCAAACTGATCACCTCCAGGCAGAGCGTCCGCGTGGTCGTGGGCGCCTGCACGACCTTGCCCGGAAGATACTGAGCGATGCGAAACACGCGAATCCGGGTGCCCGAGACGGCAGCGGCGGGAGACATCGTCGAAATCCGTGCGATGATCATGCATCCGATGGACAATGGCTTCACCTATACGACGCAAGGGACGCTCATCCCGGTCGATATCGTGACCGACTTCACGTGCACGTATCTCGACGAAGAGGTCGTGCATGTGCGCCTCGAGCCCGGCATCTCCGCCAACCCGTACTTTTCCTTCCGCCTCCGCGCTCTCAGGACCGGAAAGGTGGAGTTTGCCTGGGTCGATCAGCATGGCGAGAAAACCGTTGCCGAAGCGCTGTTGACGGTGAAATGAAACGCCTCGCGCTGGCCGTCGCTGCCTCGCTCGCCGCCATCGCCGGTAGCGCACCTGCCCAGGAGACCCCGCCGGTCTCGGGCTACCAGTTCCTGCTTCCCGAGACGCAGGCCTTGCAGGATGACGACTTCGCAAACCCCGGCATGCTTTGGGTCGAACTTGGGGGAAAGCTCTGGGACGAGCCTGCTGGCAACGGGACGAGTTGCCAGAACTGTCACGGAGCTCCCGAGGCCATGCGCGGAGTAGGCACCCGCTACCCGCAATGGTCGCAGACGGAAGGCCGTGTCATCAGCCTTGAGCAACAGGTCAACCAGTGTCGCGCTGAACGGCAACAAGCCGATCCGTTCGGGTACAGTTCTCAGGAGCTCGTTTCCTTGTCGGCATTGGTCATGCACCAATCCCGCGGCCTCCCGATGTCGGTCGCGACTGACGGTCCCGCAGCAAGCGCGTATCGACGCGGAAAGGCGTACTACGAAACGCGGCGTGGTCAGTTGAACCTCGCCTGTTCGAACTGCCACGTCGACCAGGTCGGAAGCCGCCTGCGGGGCGAGCCCATCAGCCAGGGCCAGGTGAACGGCTTCCCGATATACCGTCAGTTGTGGCAGGATATGGGGTCTGTCGGCCGAATGATCGCCTGGTGCAATGACGCTGTCCGGGCAGAGCCGCTCGCGGAGGGGTCGCAGATGGCCGTGGAATTGGAACTCTATCTGAGGTCCCTCGGCAATGGACTGGCGATTGAGACGCCAGCGGTGAGGCGCTGAGGCGCAGCGACAATTTTCCCGCAACTTGTCGATTGGCAACTGGATACAATAGCTATGAACGGGGCGGCATCAACGATCGAGTGAGGCGATAAGTTTGAGCGATCTTGAACAGATGACCGAGCGCACCCTGCGCGCCGATGCGGCCAGAAACCGGTCACAGGTTCTCGATGCGGCCTCGCGCCTGTTCGCCGAACGTGGCTTTGATGTCTCCATGGCAGAGATTGCTGCTGCGGCAGGGGTAGGGCGAACGACTGTCCTCCGCAATTTCTCCACCCGGATGGATCTGGCTGCTGCGCTCTTCGAGCAGAATCTACAGCATTTCCGTACCGTCGCCGCCAACCAGACGGGCCAACCCGGTGACTTCGTAGAACTCTTTGATCTGAAACTCGAATTGTATGTCCGCAATGGGGGACTAGCCGAGGCGGTACAGAAGGAGCGCCAAAGCAGCGACAATTTCCAGACCGATCGACGGGAAGTCGCGGAAATACTTTTCAGAGCTGCGCAAAGTGCCATCCGGGCGGGGGTAATGCGACCTGACGTACGGGTAGAGACGTTTGTGGTCATGCAGCAGGCGATGGGCGGCGCCATGCTGTCGGGCGGCACCACGCAGGAGCGCAGGGAAAGGGCAGGGATGCTACGCAGCCTATTGCTTGAGGGTCTGTTGATTCATCCGTCGGGCGTCAGGACCTATTGATCCAATCCACGACGGCCCAATCGCTCCTGCTGAGCGCTCAAGCCGCAGGTGTAGCATTGAACCGAGGAATCGGCGCTCCGAACTGACCAGGACAGCGGCAATTGCCTAAGCATCGGCGGCGTCTCGTGCGCCGGCGCTGGGCTTTGGTCACCGCGCGAGTGTTCAAGAAGGTGCTGCTATCGAAGCGGTGTCATCGTCCATCGGGCTCTGAACGTCTCAATTGCCTCGTCGCGCTTACCACCCCCAAGGGATCCTGCTGAGGCCATTCCCGGTCCTCTTGCGATTTTCTCATGCCAATGCTAAATAGCGCTCATATTCATAGCTACCTATCAATATGGCGACTACGCAAAATACATTGGCTGCGCTGCGGGCGGAACTCCTGGAAGAGTTGTCGGTCACTGGCCGCAAGTTGAGGACCCTCTTCGATGCCCGCGTTAGGGCGAAGGGACTGACGCTTGGTCGAGCCCGCACCCTGATGCACATCGCCCGAAGGGACGGCATGACCCAGACGGAACTCGCAGAGTTCCTCGAAGTCGAAGGCCCGACACTCGTCCGCCTGCTCGACGGGCTTGAATCCCAAGGGCTGATCGAGCGCAGGCCAGTGGAAGGAGATCGACGCGCCAAGCAGATCGTCCTGACGAAGGACGGTCACACCCTCGCTGCGGAGGTCACCCGGCTCGCCAATGAACTCCGCGAGGAGGTACTTGCCGACATTCCGGAAGCCGAACTGATCGCGGCCGCCGAGACCATTCGTGCAATTGCCCGGAAGATTTCGATCGCTTCCGATTGCCAGACGCATGCCGCATGACCGCCGCGCCTGCCACTCGCCAGTTCGACTCCGAGCCGCCTGAACTCGACGTCGCGGAGGTCGCGACCTCTGCGGAAGCATCGGAGCACCAGGAGCCACAGGCGCCACAGGCTCCGCCCCAACCCGCGGCGGCGCCTGTCCACGTGCCTCCGCTTCGGGCAGCCAGCTATATGCTAGCCTCGGTGCTCCTGGCTTTGACCCAGGGGCTCGGAATGAACCTCGTCTCGGCGAACCTGCCGCAGGTCCAGGGGGCGCTTGGCGCCACCACGAACGAGGCGATGTGGCTAGTTGCGGCCTACATGGCGCCCTATGCCAGCCTTTCGCTGCTCCTGATCAAGGTCCGGACCCAGTTCGGCCTGCGCAACTTTGCCGAGTTGGCCATCCTGGCCTTCCTGCTCGTTTCAGTGCTGCATCTGTTTGTCGACGACCTGCGATCGGCGATCATCGTGCGCTTCTTCAGCGGCGTCGTGGCCGCGCCGCTGTCGGCGCTCGCCTTCCTCTACATGCTGGAGCCTTTACCGCAGGCAAAGAAGCTCAATCTCGGGCTCAGCCTCGCTCTGACTAATCTGGCGCTCGCGCCGGCCGTTGCGAGGCTTATCTCCCCCACGCTCCTGGACATCGACCTGTGGCACGGGCTCCATGTCATGGAGATCGCCATCGCCATGATGGCCTTCGCCGCCGTTTACCTGCTTCCCTTGGCCCCGCAGCCGCGGGCCAAGGTCATCCAGCCCCTCGATGTCGTCAGCTATCTGTTCATCGCCATTGGCTTCGGACTGACGGCGATGGTGATGACCGTAGGCCGCTTCTACTGGTGGTTCGAGGCTCCGTGGCTCGGGCTCATGCTGTTCGGTGCTATTATTGCGGTCACCTGCGCCGCCGTCATCGAACTCAACCGCGCGAACCCGCTTCTGGACATCCGCTGGCTTGCCAGCAGGGAAGTCCTGCATTTCACCGCTGCCTTGCTGATCTTCCGCATCGTCCTGTCCGAGCAGACCAGCGGCGCCTTCGGCTTCTTTCAGATCCTCGGTCTCCAGAACGGCCAGATGGCGACGCTGTCCTGGATCATTCTGGCAACGACCATAGCGGGCGGGTTGGCGTGCGCGGCCGTGATGAAGCCAGGTCGTGAGCCTGCAATCCACATGGTGGCCCTCTCGCTATTGGCAGCAGGCGCCTACATGGACAGCCAGGCGACGAACCTGACCCGTCCGGCCGAGATGTATTTGAGCCAGGCGCTGATTGCATTCGCCGGGGCTCTGTTCCTGCCGCCCGCGCTGGCCTCAGGCCTGATGTCAGCCCTGAAGAAGGGGCCGAACTATATCCTGAGCTTCGTGATCGTCTTTCTCACCACCCAGAGCATTGGCGGTTCGCTCGGATCGGCCGTTGTCGGGACCTTCGTGACCTGGCGCTCGAAATTTCACTATCAGGCCTTGGCCGAGCACATCATGCCGACCGACCCGGTCGTTGCCCAGCGTATCGCGCAACTCTCCGTCGCTTATGGGCGCCTGCTCACGGACGGCACCTTGATGAAGACGCAAGGGCTGATCCTGCTCAACCAGCAGGTGACGCGGGAGGCCAACGTCCTCGCCTACAACGATGCCTTTCTGGCCATTGCCTTGCTCGCGGCCTTCGCGCTCTCCGCTTTGGTCGTTCACGTGGCAGTCGTCGCCATAGGCAATCGACTTGCCGCAACTTTTCAACCTTCCGCAGCTTAACAACTCTCTCGAATTGCCCACATGCTGAAGTTTCTTAGATCCGGCGCCACCCTTGTTGCCGTTTTGATCGGCATTTCCGGTGCCATGCTCGTTCTCTACGCATGGCGCCTGCCTCCGTTCACCAACTCGGTTCAGACCACCGACAATGCCTATGTGCGCGGACAGGTGACCATCATCAGCCCGCAGCTCAACGGCTATGTCGACGAGGTTGCCGTTCAGGACTATCAGAAGATCAAGGCCGGTCAGTTGCTGGTGAGCATCGACAATCGCATTTACGAGCAGAAGCTTCAGCAGGCGAAGGCAACACTGGCGGCCCAGAAGGCGGCCCTGGCCAACTCCGAGCAGAAGCACCGCTCGGATGAGGCCCGGATAAGATCGAGCCAAGCCCAGGTCGACGGCGCGCGGGCCGCGTTACGGGCGGCGCAGGCCAATTGGCAGCGGATCGGGCCTCTCCTGGCGCGCGGTGTCACGACACAGAAGGATGCCGACCAAGCCCGTGCAGGCCTCGACCAAGCCAAGGCCGCGCTGAGCCAAGCCCAGGCGGCTCTCGATGTGGCCCGGCAGGATCTCGCCTCGACCCTGGTGAACCGCCAGGCATTGCAAGCCGCGGTCCAGGGTGCCGAGGCTGCCATGCACCTGGCCGAGATCGATCTGCAGAACACCAGGATCGTGGCGCCGCAAGACGGACGCCTCGGCGAGGTCGGAGCGCGGATTGGCCAATACGTCTCCGCAGGGACGCAGTTGCTGGCGGTGGTGCCGGAGAAGATCTGGGTCGTCGCCAACTTCAATGAGACCCAACTCGCCGGTATGAAGGTGGGACAGCCAGTCATCTTCACGGTCGACGCGTTGGAGCATGCCGGCCTTTCCGGCCACATCGAGCGGTTCTCGCCGGCGGCAGGATCAGAGTTTAGTGTGCTCAAGGCGGACAACGCCACCGGCAACTTCACGAAGGTGGCTCAACGTGTGCCGGTGCGGATTGCCATCGATCCCGACCAGGACCTGACGGAGCGCCTAGCCCCGGGCATGTCTGTTGTTGTCAGCGTGAACACAGAAGCCCCGGTTGCTGGGAGCGAAGTTGCTGCCACAGGTGCTGTGGCGCTCCACTAGGATGTTACCGAAGGAGAGTCATGAAGATCGGGTGCATCCCAAACGCGTCCCGGGATCTCTGCGTCGCCCCAGAACCGCGCCAGCGGCGGTCATTGGCGAGCCCGCAAAAATTTGGCGTGGTTTCGGCGATTCAACGACTTGATTGTGTTTTGTTATGATGGAAGGTTACTTTCTGCGTAACGCGGCGTGACTTCTGGGGGGACTGCTGAATGTCAGCAGGGCAGGTTTTGCAGGCCGATACAATCCTGCACAATGGCTCAATCTGGTGCGGCTACGAGGAGGGAGTGGTCGAGGCGCTGGCGATCTGGCAAGGCAAGGTTCTTGCCAGCGGATCGAAGGATGAAATCCTCAAGCTCAAGGGCAGGGGCACCCGCCTCATAGATCTCGATGGTCGGTTCGCCACGCCGGGCCTCAACGATGCGCATCTGCATCTGATCTCGGTCGGCCTGACGCTCGGCTGGTTGGACGCTACTCCGCAGAAGGCGCCGACCCTTGAGAGCCTTCTGCAGCAAATCAAGGAGCAGGCCGCCGCCGTTCCGCCCGGCACCTGGATCCGTGCGCGCGGATACGACCAGACCAAGCTCGACATTGGCCGCCACCCGCACAAATCGGAACTCGACGCGGCTGCGCCGGACCATCCGGTCATGCTGGTGCGCGCCTGCGGCCACGTCTCGATCTTCAATTCGCGGGCTTTCGAGCGCGCCGGGGTGGATGAGAGCACGCCGGTGCCCGAGGGCGGGCTGATCGAACGAAAGAACGGGGGGCTGACCGGCATGGTTGCCGAAAACGCGCAAGGGTTGATCCGCGAGGCGATCCCGCAGGCCACCACCGAGGAAATGATCGACGCCATCGAGGCGGCCGGCAACATGTTGCTCTCCTACGGCATAACCAGCGTTATGGATGCGGCGGTGGGGCATGTCGGCGGCTTCGACGAGATCAGGGCCTACAATCTCGCCAAGCTGAACGGCCGGCTGCCGGTACGCACCTGGCTGGTGCTGCTGGGTGACCCGGGCACCTCGATCGTGCCGCAGTGCTACGAAGCGGGACTGGTGTCGGGTGTCGGCGACGACATGCTCAAGGTCGGCGCCGTGAAGATCTTCCTCGACGGTTCGGCCGGGGGCCGCACCGCCTGGATGAGCAGGCCCTATCTCGGCGACGACGACAATACCGGCGTGCAAATCCTCACCGACGAGCATCTGGAAGAGCTTGTCATGGATGCGCATGCCAAGGGCTACCAGCTTGCCTGCCACGCCATCGGCGACGCGGCCATCGGCCAGCTCATCACGGCCTTTGAGAAGGCGCTGGCCTCGATGCCCGATCCGGATCGCCGCCATCGCATCGAGCATTGCGGCTTCTCCACCGAGGAGCAGCATCGGCGCATGCAGAAGGCGGGCATCTATCCCTGCCCGCAACAGGTATTCATCTACGATTTCGGCGATGCCTATGTCTCGGTGCTGGGCGAAGAGCGGGCGCTGTCGAGCTATCCGCTCAAGACCTGGAAAGATCTCGGCTTCAAGCCGGCCACGGGCAGCGACGCCCCTGTCTGCCATCCCAACCCGTTCCCCAACATCTACAGCATGGTGACCCGCGAAACCTGGAAGGGCACTGTGATGGATGCGCGCGAGCGCGTCTCCATCGAGGAAGCACTGCAGGTCTATACCGAGTACGGCGCCTTCTCGCAGAAGCTGGAGCATGTGAAGGGTAGGCTTGTGCCCGGTCAGTTGGCCGACATCGCCGTGTTTTCGCGCAACATGCTGACTGCGAAGCCGAAGGAAATATTGAACGAAATGCAGTGCGTGATGACGCTGCGGGGCGGCGAGGTGGTTTTCGAAAGACAATAGCTACAGGGCCGAACGGGCCGCTGGGATGCCGGCGTATCGATGGGAGAACGATGCGCCGCATGAAAGGGAGGATCGCGTCGGCAGAGGCCGCCGCGTGAAGAAATCAAGGGAGGAAACATGCTCAAGAAACTTGCAATTATCTCGACGCTCTCGGCATCCTTGCTCGCCGGAGCCGCATCGTTTGCGACGGCCGAGGAACCGCGTTCGGGCGGCGTCATCAACTTCGTCGCGCCCTATGGCTCCAGTTTCTCGTCGCTGGACATCCATGCGTCTGCGCAGGTTCAGGACGAATTCTGGGCCAAGGCCATCCACCGCTCGCTTTACGACTGGGACGCAAATGAGAGCAAGCCTGTGCTAGAGCTCGCGACCGACGTCTCGGTTTCCGACGACAGGCTTACCTACACCTACAAGCTGCGTCAGGACGCCTATTTCCACGACGGCAAGCAGATGACTGCCGACGACATCATCTACACTTACACGCGCATCATGGACCCTGCGAAGGCCTATCCGGCGGCGCAGTACATCAGCAACATCAAGGGCGCCACCGAATACAACGAAGGCAAGGCCAAGGAAATTTCCGGGCTCAAGAAGATCGATGATTTCACGCTGGAAATCACGCTGTCGGATCCGATCGACCCGGGCTACCAGTTCATGCCGAACTACACCGCGATCTATCCGGTGGGCGCCGCCGAGAAGGAAGGTTTCTTCACCAATCCGGTCGGTCTCGGGCCCTACAAGTTCGCCGAATATGTGCCGGGCTCGCGCCTCAGCGTCGTGAAGAACGACAAGTATTACGACACGGGCAAGCCCTACGCCGACAAGGTCAACATCATGATCATGGGCGACGCCTCTGCCCGCGACGTGGCTTTCCGCAACAAGGAGGTCGACGTTTCGGTTCTCGGGCCGGCGCAGTATGTCGCCTACAAGTCTGATCCGGAACTGGCGAACAACATCATGGAGGTGGCGGAAGTCTATACCCGCCATGTCGGCTTCAGCCCCGATTTCAAGCCGTTCCAGGACAAGCGGGTGCGGCAGGCGATCAACTACGCCATCGATTCCGACCTGATCATCAAACGGCTGGCCAAGGACAAGGCCTATCGGGCTTCCGGCTGGTTGCCGGTATCATCGCCGGCCTATGACAAGGACGCCAAGCCCTATCCGTACGATCCGGAAAAGGCCAAGGCGCTGCTGGCCGAAGCCGGCTATCCGGACGGTTTCGAGTTCGAACTGACGGCCACGCAGAACGAAAGCTGGGGCCTCACCATCGTGGAAGCCATCATTCCGATGCTCGACAAGGTCGGCATCAAGGTGAAGGCCAAGCCGGTGGAAAGCTCGGTTCTGTCCGAAGCCGTGCCGGGCGGCGACTTCCAGGCTTACATGTGGTCGCAGGAAAGCGGACCGGATTCGCTCACGGCGCTGCGCTGCTTCCATTCCAAAACGCCGCAGGCTTCCTGCAACTACACGAAGTTCAACAATCCAGATTACGACAAGCTGATCGAAGCAGCGCGTCAGGCTGCGACGGACGACGAAAAGAACGACCTGCTGCGCAAGGCCAACAACCTTCTGCAGGAAGAGGCGCCGGTGTGGTTCTTCAACTACAACAAGGCGGTCATGGCCTATCAGCCCTGGCTGCACGGCGTGCAGCCCAACTCGCAGGAAATGGCGATCCAGTCCTATGAAAAGCTCTGGGTCGATGACACTGTGCCGGCCCGGTAAGCACGGTTGAATTGGCGGAGCCGGTAAGATTTTTGCCGGCTTTCGCCGCCTCGCACCCGCCCAGCGCGGCGGGTCCGAGCACCGCCCTACGGTGCTCAAGAACCCCGATGCGACGACACGGCTCTCACCAGAATTCGAGCCCGCATCGCAGGTGGAGGAGAACTACCGGTGCTACGTTTTGCCTTGCGCCGCCTGCTGCAGATGATCCCGACGGTCATCGCGGTGTCGCTGCTGATATTCGTCATTTTCAGCATTGTGCCGGGAAGCATTGCTTCCAGCATGATCGCAGACGGGCGCGGGACCAACGACCCGAAGCTGGTCGAACGGATCAAGCAGGAATTCGGCCTCGACCAGCCTGTCCATGTGCGGTTCGGCAACTACGCGTGGAGCCTCGCCCAGTTCGATCTCGGCACCTCCTTCCGCACGCGCCAGCCGGTATCGTCCATGATCGGCGAGCGGTTGTGGCCGACGCTCAAGCTTGCCTTCGCAGCCATGTGCGTGGCGATCGTCATCGGCCTGCCGCTCGGCTTCATCGCCGCGCTCAAGCCCGGCTCGCTCCTCGACAGCCTCACCATGATAGGGGCCATCTCGGGCCTGTCGCTGCCGCAGTTCTGGCTGGGTCTTCTGGTCATGTATCTGTTTGCGCTCACGCTCGGCTGGCTGCCCAGCTTCGGCTATGGCGATGGCGGTTTGCGCAATCTCATCCTGCCCGCCCTCACGCTCGGCGTGGCGCCGCTGGCGCTGCTGGCGCGCACTACCCGGGCGGCCGTGCTGGAGGTGATGAACGCCGACTTCATCCGCACCGCGCGCTCCAAGGGCATGAACAGCTTCCGGCTGGTGAAATGGCATGTGGTGCGCAATGCGCTGGTGCTGGTCATCACCACGCTGGGCCTGCAGTTCGGCTCGATGATGGGCCAGGCCGTGGTGGTGGAGAAGCTGTTTTCGTGGCCTGGTCTTGGCTCTCTGCTGATCGACAGTGTGGGCCTGCGCGACATACCGGTGGTGCAGGGCAGCATCCTCGTGCTGGTGCTCTGCTTCCTTCTCGTCAATACGCTGGTCGACGTCCTCTACGCGGTCATCGATCCGCGCATCAGCCACGGGTGAGCGCGATGGGCCTGAGATTCAATCTCGTCATCGGCGGCGTGCTTTGCACCCTCATAATCGGCGCGGCGGTGCTGGCCCCGTGGCTGGCAAACTACAATCCGATCATGGACGCGGACCTGATGAATGCGGAATTGCCACCCGATGCGCAGTTCTGGTTCGGCACCGATGCGCAAGGGCGCGACGTCTTCACCCGGATTCTCTACGGCGCGCAGGTTTCGCTCACCGTGGGCATCGGCTCGCAGCTCATCAACACCACGATCGGACTGATTTTCGGTATTTCGGCCGGTTATTTTGGCGGCTGGTGGGACGATCTCGTCAACGGGCTGACCAATCTGATGCTGTCGATCCCCTCGTTGATCTTCGCTCTGGCGATCATGGCAATCCTCGGCCCCGGTCTCGTCAGCCTGCTGATCGCGCTCGGCCTCACCAACTGGTCGTGGACCTGCCGCATCGCCAGGAGTTCGACGCTGTCGCTCAAAAGCCAGGGCTATGTGCAGGCGGCCAAGACACTTGGCTATGGCGACGGCCGCATCATGGCGACCCAGATCCTGCCCAACTTGATCGGACCGGTGCTGGTCATCGCGACGCTCGGCATGGGCGATGCGATCCTTGCCGAGGCGGCGCTTTCCTATCTCGGCCTCGGCATCCGTCCGCCGCAACCGAGCTGGGGCAACATGCTGACCGATGCGCGCGAACTGATCGTGATCGCGCCATGGGCGGCCATCTTTCCTGGCATCGCCATCTTCCTCACCGTGCTTGGGCTGAATCTTCTAGGCGACGGCCTGCGCGACTGGCTGGACCCGCAGATGAGGACACGGCGGGCATGAACGGGGCACTGCTGGAAGTAGAGGACCTCCGGATCGACATCGGGTCGGGCGAAAGCCGGCACAATGCGGTGGAGAATATTTCATTCTCGATCGACCGGGGCGAAACCTTCGGGCTGGTGGGCGAATCCGGCTGCGGCAAGAGCATCACCGCGCTTGCCACTATCGGCCTGCTGCGGCGGCCGCTTGCCATCTCCGGTGGCTCGATTCGGTTCAAGGGTCAGGATCTGCGTAGTCTTTCGGCGCGCGAGATGCGCAAACTGCGGGGCAACCGCATCGCCATGATCTTTCAGGAACCGATGACGGCGCTGAATCCGCTCTCTCCGGTTGGTCGGCAGATAGCGGAAATGTTCGTGCTGCATCAGGGTGCGAGCTGGCATGAGGCCGAGAGGAAGGCCGTCGAGGCGCTAGCGAGCGTGCAGGTACCGGCACCCGACCAGCGGGTGAAGAACTATCCGCACCAGATGTCGGGCGGCATGCGCCAACGCGTGATGATCGCCATTGCGCTCGCCTGCAATCCCGATCTGCTGATCGCCGACGAACCGACCACCGCACTCGACGTGACGGTGCAGGCCGAAATATTGAAACTGATGCAGGAGCTTTGTGATGCGCGCGGCACCGCCGTGCTGATGATCAGCCACGATCTCGGTGTCATTGCGAAGATGTGCAGGCGCGTGGGCGTCATGTATGCCGGCCACATGGCCGAGGAGCGGGCGGTGGCTGATCTGTTTCGCACGCCGGCGCATCCCTATACGAGGGGCCTGCTCGGCTCATTGCCGCGGCTCGGCTCGCGCGGCGCGCATGGCCGCAAGCGCCTGCAGGAGATCGAGGGTGTCGTGCCATCGATCGCCGCTTTCCCGGCAGGCTGCCGCTTCGAGCCGCGTTGCGAACGAGCCACCGCGATCTGCGCGAGTACCCAGCCGGGCCAGACCGATCTCGGGAACAATGGTTTCGTCAGGTGTTTCCACCATGGATAGCGCGCCGGAACCGTTGCTGCGAGTCGAGGACCTCAGCGTCCATTTTCCGGTGCAGGGCGGGGTATTCAACCGCCGGCGCAAGATGCTGCGGGCGGTCAACAATGTCAGCCTGACACTGAACAAGGGCGAGTGCTTGTCGATCGTCGGCGAATCCGGCTGCGGTAAGTCCACGCTGGCGCTTTCCATCGTCGGCCTGCAGGCGCCGACCTCGGGAAGCATCCATTTCGAGGGTAGACCGATCACCGGCAAAGCGCAGCCCTCCCGCATCGAGCGCGCTCGCATGGCACAGATCGTGTTCCAGGATCCCTATGCCTCGCTCAATCCGCGCCAGACGGTTTTCACCTCGCTTGCCGCGCCGCTCAGGCTGCACGGCATCGGCAACGGCGAAGTCGAGAGCCGTGTCGAGGAGATGATGCGGCTGGTCGGGCTGAAACCCGATCAGGCCAAGCGCTTTCCGCACGAATTTTCCGGCGGCCAGCGCCAGCGCATCGGAATTGCCAGGGCGCTCATCCTCAATCCCAAGGTCGTCGTTCTCGACGAGCCTGTTTCGGCGCTCGACGTGTCGATCCGGGCGCAGATCATCAACCTGCTGCTGGAACTGAAGGAGCGGCTAAGACTTTCCTACATCATGATCAGCCACGATCTAAGCGTGGTCGAGCACATGAGCGACCGTGTGGCGGTGATGTATTTCGGCCAGATCGTCGAGACTGGGCGCTGGGAGAGCATCTTCGCCAACCCGATGCATCCCTATACGCGGCGTTTGCTCGGGGCCATTCCCGACCCCTTCGCCGAGCTCTCCGGCAAGAAGCTAATCGATGAGGCGCAGGCGCCCCGGCCACCTTCGGGCTACGACTATCATCCGCAGCAATTCGACAGGCAGGATGTCTACAGCGCGCCGCAGCCGTCGCAACTCGTGGCGATAGCTGGCGACCATTGCGTGCGGCTGGCGCCCGTGGCCTGAAGGGTCTTGCCCGACTGATTTGTACGCCCGTGCCAAACTATCCATCACAAGACCCTCATTTTGATCCAGGCATCCATGACCGATCTCGACCATCCGGCACCCGATTTTCCGCTTGAGCAAGCCGGCCGGCTGGCCAGCAAGCACTTTGGCCTGACGGGCCAGTTGAGCCGTCTGGACAGCGAGCGCGACCAGAACTTCCGGCTCGTCTCGGACGCGGGGGAGTGGACGCTCAAGATCGTCAACGCCAGCGAGCCCGCCGTCGAGAGCGAGTTTCAGGCCGCATTGCTCGAACATCTCGGGGCGGTCGCGCCGCAGCTTACGCTGCCGCGCCTGCGCAAGGCCGCTTCCGGTGCTGCGCTTGCCACCGTCAGCACGGCGTCAGGTGCCCGCCACGCGCTGCGCATGGTTTCCTGGCTTCCCGGCCGGCCCCTGGCCGAAAGCGAGCGCACGTCCGAGGTGCTTCATTCGCTTGGCCGCATGCTCGGCAGCATGGACCGCGCGCTGCAGGGTTTTATTCATCCCGGCGCCCTGCGGATGCTCGACTGGGACGTGCGCCGCGCCGGCCAATCCCGCGCGCGGCTGCATCATGTCGCGGATGCCGCCGATCGGGCGCTGCTCGCGCGCTTCCTAGACCGTTTCGATGCCACGGTGGCGCCGCGCTTGCCAGCGCTGCGCGCGCAGGTGATCCACAACGACGCCAACGATTGGAACGTGCTGGTCGATCCGGAGCGGCCGGGCGAGGTCGCAGGCGTGATCGATTTCGGCGACGCGCTGCACACGGTCCTCATCGCTGAGGTCGCCGTTGCCTGCGCCTATGCGATGCTCGACCAGGACGACCCGATCGGCGCTGCGGCGAGCATCGCCGCGGGCTTCCATGCCGAATATCCGTTGCACGAGGAAGAACTCGACCTGCTGTTCGATCTCATCGTCGCGCGGCTGGTGATCAGCGTCACACTGTCGGCGCAGCGCAGGGACCGGACTGCCGACAACCCCTACCTGGCGATCAGCGAGGCGCCGGCCTGGCGGCTGCTCAGGCGGCTGGAAGCAATGAACCCGCGCTTCGCCACGGCGATTCTGCGTCAGGCCTGCGGCTTCGACGCAGCGTCGCACGCTGGCGCGATCGTGGATTGGATCAACCGCAATGCCAGGAATTTCGCGCCGATCGTCCACCCGCACCCGGCAACGCTGGTCAAGGCACTGGTACCCTATGGCGAGGCGGATCATCCGATGACCGTCGCCTCGGCCGCGGCGGAGCCGCAAGTGGCCTCAGCCTGGTGGGAGGCCCATGCGGCCGAGCACGGAATCGCGCTCGGCGTCGGCCCCTGGGGTGAGGCGCGCACCGTCTATTCGGGCGACATGTTCCGTTCGCGCTTCGTGGAGGGCGAGCGCCGCATCCACCATCTCGGCCTCGACCTGTTCATGCCGGCCGGCACGAAGCTCCACACGCCGCTGGCCGCCATGGTCAAAAGCGTCGAGATCGAAGAGGACCCGCTTGGCTATGGCGGGCTGGTGGCGTTGCTGCACGAGCCTGAAGGCTGCCCGCCCTTCGTCACCCTGTGGGGGCATCTCGCCCATGAAGCCGCAGCAAGGTTGAAGCCCGGCGACAGGCTGGAGGCGGGCGTGCTGGTTGGCGAAATGGGTACCGATACCGAAAACGGTGGCTGGGCGCCGCACCTGCACCTGCAGATTTCGGTCGACCCGCAGCTTGCCGCGCGCGACATACTGGGCGTCGGCGAAGCGCGCTATCTCGACGTCTGGCGCAGCCTGTTCCCCGATGCCGCGGCGCTGGCCGGCCTGCCGCCAGAGGCATTCGCGCAGACGGGCCGCAGCCGCGACGAGATCGTGGCTGCGCGCAAGGCCAGCCTGCTGCCAAACCTCTCCATCTCCTATTCCGAACCGATCAAGTTCGTGCGCGGCGACGGCGCCTGGCTGATAGACGACCGCGGCCGCGCCTATCTCGACTGTTTCAACAATGTCTGCCACGTCGGCCATGCGCATCCGCATGTGGTCGAGGCGATCGCCACGCAGGCGGCCAGGCTCAACACCAACACACGCTATCTGCACGACAACATCGTCGCCTATGTCGAGAGGCTGACGGCGACCCTGCCGCCGGAATTGTGCATCGCTTCCTTCGCCTGCTCAGGCAGCGAGGCCAACAGCCTGATGCTGCGCATGGCGCGCAATCATACCGGCCGCGAAGAGGCGATCGTGCTCGACTGGGCCTATCACGGCACCACCGAGGAACTGATCGATCTCAGCCCCTACAAGTACAAGCGCAAGGGCGGCAGGGGCCGCAAGCCGCATGTCTTCGAGGCCGTCATTCCCGACAGTTACCGCGCACCCGCGGAGTGGCCGGTCGAGGAACACGCCAGGCGCTTTGCCGCAAGCGTGGCCGAGCAGATCGAGGCCATGCGCGGCCAAGGCCGCGCGCCGGCGCTGTTCCTTGCCGAATCCATCCCCAGCGTAGCCGGCCAGATCTTCCTGCCGCCGGGCTATCTGAAGGAAGTTTACGCCATGGTGCGCGCAGCCGGCGGCCTGTGCGTGGCCGATGAGGTTCAGGTCGGCTTCGGTCGCGTCGGCAGTCACTGGTGGGCGTTCGAGACGCAGGACGTGGTGCCCGACATCGTCACAATGGGCAAACCGATCGGCAATGGCCATCCGATGGCCGCGCTTGTGACGACGCGCGAGGTTGCGGCGTCGTTCAACAACGGCATGGAATATTTCAACACCTTCGGCGGCAATCCGGTGTCCTGCGCAGCCGGTCTTGCGGTGCTCGACGTGATCGAGCAGGGGGACTTGCGCCGCAACGCGGCGGAGATCGGCGCCTATCTGGTCGACCGCTTCCGCGACATGCAGGCACGCCACGAGGCCATCGGCGACGTGCGCGGCATGGGCCTGTTCCTTGGCATTGAGCTGGTCGAAGACCGCCGCAGCAAGGCTCCGGCGACCGCGCTGGCGAAGAAGATCTGCGATGGTCTGCGCCGGCGCGGGGTGCTCATCGGCACCGAAGGGCCGCATGACAACGTGCTGAAGATGCGCCCGCCGATGATCTTCACGCGCGCCAATGCCGACCATCTGGTCGCGATTTTGGACGAGACGTTCGGGGCGGTGTTGGCCGGCAGGCAATAGCAGCTAGTGGTACTACGCTTCGAACTGAGAAATTCCATGTGACCCGGGACGCGGCCTGTTCGGGCGCGTGTTTGCTGGATGGGAGTACCGATGGCGCCCCGGACGGGAGGCGGACTCTGAGAAGGACGGCCTGCTCAATCAACCGCTCACACCCGGGGCGGTGATCCTCAGCCGAGCACCTCGGCCACCGCTTCGAAGGTCTTCCCCACCACTTCGTCCGCTTCCGCTCGTGTCAGGCAGAGCGGCGGGGCGAAGCCTAGTATGTCGCCTTGCGGCATGGCGCGACCGATGACGCCGCGCCGGAGCAGGGCGGCCGCAATGGCCGGGCCGACCTTCCTGGCCGGATCGAAGAAGGTCCGCTTGCCGCGATCCTCGACGAACTCGACCGCGCAGAGCAGGCCCTCGCCGCGAACCTCGCCGACGTGTGCGTGGCGACCGATCGCATCCTTCATGGCTTCGTTGAAATAAGCGCCGATCTCTCCGGCGTTTTTCACCAGCCCGAGATCGTCGATCAGCTTCAGGTTGGCGACGCCCGCCGCCGCGCCGATCGGATGGGCTGAATATGTCCAGCCGTGACCGATCGGACCGTTCTCGTCCGTTCCCTTCTCCAGCACCTCCCAGACCCTGTCGCCGATGATCGAACCGGAGAGCGGCGCGTATGCCGAGGTCAGGCCTTTGGCGATGGTGATGATGTCGGGTTCGATGCCGTAGTGATCCGATCCGAACATGGTCCCAAGCCGGCCGAAGCCGGTCACCACCTCGTCGGCAATCAGCAGGATGTCGTGCTTCTTCAGCACCTTCTGGATCGCGGCCCAGTAGCCGGGAGGCGGCGGCACGATGCCGCCGGTTCCGAGGACCGGTTCGCCTATGAAGGCAGCGATCGTGTCTGCGCCTTCGCGGGCGATCAGCTTTTCCAACTCGTCTGCGCAGAAGGTGACAAAGTCGGCCTCGCTCATGGAAAGGTCGGGCCGACGGTACCAGTAGGGGGCCTCGGTATGGATCACCTGCGACAGCGGCAGGTCGAATTTGTTGTGGAAGGTGGCAAGCCCGGTCAGCGAGCCGGTGACGAGGCCGGAGCCATGATAGCCGCGCCAGCGCGAGATGATCTTCTTCTTTTGCGGCCGGCCGAGAATGTTGTTGTAGTACCAGACGAGCTTGACGTTGGTCTCGTTGGCGTCCGATCCGCCCAGGCCGAAATAGACCTTCGACATGTTCTTGGGCGCGCGTTCAAGCACCATCTTGGCCAGGGTGATGGAGGCTTCGGTGCCGTGGCCGACATAGGCATGGTAGTAGGCGAGTTCCTTCGCCTGCGCCGCGATCGCCTCGGCGATCTCGGGGCGGCCGTAGCCGACGTTGACGCAGTAGAGTCCGGCGAAGGCATCGAGCAGCCGGTTGCCGTCGCGGTCCTCGATGAAGACGCCCTTGCCCCCGGTGACGATGCGGCTGGGCGTTTCGCCGCGCGCATGCTGGGCAAGATGGGTCGAGGGGTGGAAGAAATTGTCCCGGTCCCAGCGATCGAGGACGTCATTGGTCAGCATCTTGATTCTCCGTGTGGTTTGCGGTCAGCCGATGTCGCAGCAGACATATTTGAGGTCCGTATAGGCTTCCATGCCGTGGCGCGACCCTTCGCGGCCGAGGCCGGCCTGCTTCATGCCGCCGAAGGGGATCGGCGCGCCGGTGATCTTGGTGCGGTTGACGGCGACCATACCGAATTCGAGCGCGCCGCTCATGCGCGCGATGCGGGCATTGTCGCTTGTATGAAGGTAGGCGACGAGTCCGGTCTCCGTGCGGTTGGCCTTCTCCAACACCTCGTCCTCGCGGTCGAAGGGGGCAAACGCCGCGACCGGCCCAAAGGTCTCCTCGCGGAGGATCGCCGCATCCTCCGGCACGTCCGTAAGGACGGTGGGCTGGAAGAACAGCGGACCGGCGGGATCGACATCGCCGCCGGCGACGAGTTGCGCGCCGCGCGCAAGAGCGTCGGCGACATGCTCTCTCTGCTTCGCGATGGCGCGCACGTTAATCAGCGGGCCGATCTCAGGATCGGTGACGCCGGGGCCAACGCGCATCGCCTCCACCCTTCTGGCAAAGGCGGCCACGAAGCGCTCGTAGATTGGCCGCTCGATGTAGAAGCGGTTGGCGGCGAGGCAGTCCTGCCCCGAGGTCGCGAACTTGGCCGCGATCGCCCGCTCGAGCGCCCGCTCGAAGTCGCAGTCGGCAAAGGCGATGAACGGCGCGTGGCCGCCGAGTTCCATGACCAGCCGCTTGATGGTCGGGGCGGACTGCGCATAGAGCAGACGGCCGATCTCAGTGGACCCGGTGAATGATAGAATGCGCACCTTGGGCGAGGCCGTGAAGGCGCCGACCACTTCCGGCGCGTCGCCGGTGACGACATTGAAGACGCCGGCGGGGAAGCCGGCGCGCTCGGCCAGTTCGGCGAGCGCCAGCGCGGAGTAGGGGGTCTCTGAGGACGGGTGGGCGACGACCGTGCAGCCGGCGGCGAGCGCGGCAGCGGCCTTGCGCGTCAGCATCGCGGAAGGGAAGTTCCACGGTGTCACGAGCGCCGCGACCCCGACCGGCTGGCGCAGCACGCGCATATCGGCGTCTGCCAGGTGCGAGGTGACGCTCTCGACGTTCAGCCGCTTCGCCTCCTCCGCGTAGAACTCGACGAAGGAGGCGGCGTAGTCGATCTCCCCCAGCGCCTCGGAAAGTGGCTTGCCCTGTTCCTGGACCATCAGGCGGGCGAGGTCCTCGCGTGCGGAGACGATTAGATCGTGCCAGCGACGGAGCGTCTGCGCGCGCCTGAGCGGCAACTCGCCGGACCAGCGGCAGAACGCCTGGTGCGCGGCCTCGATCGCTTGTGCCGCGTCATCCGCCGTCAGCGCCGGAACGGAGCCGATCCGCGACCCGTCGGCCGGGTCGGTGACGTCGATCGTGCGCCCGCGCGAGCCCGCGCTCCAGGCGCCGCCGACATAGGCGAACTCCCGGAACAGGCGTGGGTCTGCAAGCGACGAAAGGCTGGTCTTCTGCAGGTAGGCGATCGAGGTCATGGGGGGCCTTTTGTGAACGAATGCCCCGCATTGTGCCCTTGCAAGCGCCGACGATCGTTCGGAAGAGCCCGATGCCGGCCGAAGCTTCTTCGGAAGTGGATGCCAGATGCAGTCGTTCTTTCGCCGGTCATTCCTGGGCCGGCATACCAAGCAGCCGCACCAGGGGTGGCGCCGTAAGCTTCACCGACTTCGTCACGACGTAAGTGAAGTAGCGGGACAGGCCGACCTTCGCCTCGAGCAGGTGGTCCACCAGGCGCTGGTAGGCGTCTATGTCGCGCGTGACGATCTGCAGGATGTAGTCGAAGCCGCCGCCGACGGCCCAGCAGGCGACGACCTCGTCCAGCGGCGAAAGCGCGCGCTCGAAGAGCTGGAAATCCTGCGCGCGGTGGCTTTCGAGCTCGGCCGCCATGAAGACTGTCACGTGCGGTGCGAGCTTCTTCAGCGCGATCTCGGCGCGATAGCCGGCAATGAGGCCAGCCTCCTCCAGCCGCCTCAGCCGTTCCCATGCGGGCGCGGCCGACAGGTTCACCCGCTTCGCGAGCTCCGCCTTGGAGATGCGGCCCTCGCGACTGAGGATGGCCAGGATCTTCAGGTCGCGGTCGTCGAGCTTCAGCATTGGACGCGCCTCTTCGGCGTCATCCTCGGGCGTGTTCCGAGGATCCGCGGGGGCCGAAGAGCCTCGGCTATCCCACGGCCTACGTGAAAGCCGGAGTGGCTAGCGACCGGTAGTCGCGCGGTAGATTCTCGGGACACGCCCGAGGATGACGCCGAAGGACGGCGCAGGACCACCGAAGCTATCCCTAAGTAGAAATCATCGTTCCCACCCCGGCCTTTCGCGCCGTCTCGACGGCGAACGTGGCGATGGCGGTGTCCTGGGCGCCGGTGCCGGTGAGGTCGCAGATGGTGACCTGGTCGTCGGAGGTGCGGCCCTGCTTCAAGCCGGTGACGATCTCGCCGAGTTCCGGCGGCGTGCCGCGGCTCCAGAGGCCGGCGGCGATCGCGCAGCGCAGTTCACCGAGCAGTTCGCACTGGCTGACCCTGTCGCAGACATACAGGTCGGCCGCGGCGAGCGCGGCGGGCTCGATTTCGTTCTTGCCGGCCTGGTCGGAGCCCATGGCGGTGACGTGGAGGCCGCGGTGCAGCCATTCGGCCTTTAGCACCGGATGTTCGGCAGGCGTGGTCGTCACGACGAGTTGGCTCGCAGCGACGAGCCGCGCCGGATCAGGCTCGTAGCTCGCAACCACCGGCAGGGCGCCCGCAAGGTCGCGCGCGCAGGCCTCAGCCTTCTCGCGATCGCGTCCCCAGACCAGCACCCGGTCGAACGGGCGTACCAGATGCGCTGCCTGAAGCTGCAGCCGCGCCTGAACTCCGGTGCCGATCACTCCCGCGATCTTCACGGTCAATGGTGCGAGGTGGCGGGCGGCGACCGCGCCGGCCGCGGCGGTGCGCACGTCTGTGAGATAGCCGTTGTCGAGCAGCAGCGCCTCGACCAGCCCGGTCTTGGCCGAGAACAGGATCATCAGCCCGTTGAGGCTCGGCAGGCCGATCTTCGGATTGTCGAAGAAGCCCGGGCTGACCTTGATGGCGAAACCCTGGAAGCCGGGGATCCAAGCGGTCTTCACGTCGACCTCGCCGTTAGCCTCGGGGATCGCCATGGACAGGATCGGCGGCATCACCACCTTGCCCGAGGCGAGCGCCGCAAAGGCGCGCTCCACGACATTGACCGTCGGCAGGTCAAGGCTCACCAGCCGCCGCAGATCGGTTTCGGTCAGTATCGTGACCTCACGCGCCATAGGTTCGCCCCTCCACTTCCATGTCGCCGAGCCGCACGCTCCGTCCCGAGACGATGTCGGTGAAGCTGGCCATATCGACGTTGCGCCCGGTGACGATCGTCGCGACCGGGCCGCCGAACGGCGGCAGCCTGCCCGCCTTCATCGCGGCAATGCCGACGACGCTCGCGCCTTCCGCCACTATCCGGTCCTCGAAATAGAGGGTCTGCATGGCGTCGTAGATCTCCCCCTCCGTAACCAGAACGCAGTCGTCGAGCAGGTCGCGGCAGATCGGGAAGGAGAGGCGGTTGTCTAGGCCGATGCCGCCGCCGAGCGAATCGGCGAGGCTCGGCACCTCCTCCACCTCGACCGGACGGCCGGCGCGCACCGAGTCATGCATCGCCGCACCTCGGTCCATGCTGATGCCGATGACCCTGATCGACGGTTTGATGGCCTTGGCGGCCAGTGCCACGCCCGCCGCGAGCCCCCCTCCGGAGAGGGGAACAAGGATCCCCGCGAGGTCCGGCCGGTCCTCCAGCAACTCCAGCCCGATCGTGCCCTGGCCGGCGATCACCAGCGGATCGTCGAAAGGCGATATACCCGCCAGTCCCTCTTCCCGTGACAGCCTGCGGCTTTCGGCGAGCGCGTCGTCCTGGCTGCGCCCGACGATGCGCACCTCCGCGCCGAGCGCGACGATGCCGTCGACCTTCACTTGCGGCACCAGCGACGACATGCAGACGACCGCCCTCAGCCCGCGCGCCCGCGCCGCATAGGCGATGGCGCGACCATGATTGCCCGTCGAGCAGCAGACCACGCCGCCGACGTCCCCGGCGAGCGCGGACACTGTATTGACCGCGCCGCGCAGCTTGAATGCGCCGACCGGCTGGGTCGTCTCGAGTTTTAGGAGGAAGTCGTGGCCGGCAATCGCGCTCATATGCGGCGACGGGACGAGCGGCGTGCGCACCGCGACGCCGGCGATCGCCCGGCGAGCGGCAAGGATGTCTGCGAGCGAGAGGCTCAAATCGCCTCCTTCACCGCGCTCAGGAATTGCTGGGTGCGCTCGCGCCTGGGATTTCCGAACAGTTCCTCGGGCGCTCCCTGCTCCTCGATCCGGCCGCCGTAGAAGAAGCAGACGCGGTCCGAGATGTCCTTGGCGAAACCCATCTGGTGAGTGACCATCAGCATGGTCAAATGGTGCTCGGCGACGAGCTTGCGGATCACGTTGGTGACCTCGCCGATGACTTCCGGGTCGAGCGCCGAGGTCACCTCGTCAAAGAGCATGACCTTCGGCCGCATGGCCATGGCGCGGGCAATCGCGACGCGCTGCTGCTGGCCGCCCGAAAGACGGGACGGATGCTGGTTGCGCTTGTCGGCCATGCCGACCATCGCCAACAACTCCTCGGAGCGCTCGCGCGCCTCCTTCTTCGACAACCCAAGCACATGTACCGGGCCTTCCATGCAGTTCTCCAGCGCGGTCATGTGCGGAAACAGGTTGAAGTGCTGGAAGCACATGCCGATCTTCGAGCGCATCCGGCGCAGATAGCGGTCATTGGCGTGCACGAGGCCATTACCGTCTGGCATGTGCGTCAGCGGTTTGCCGTCGACATAGATGACGCCGCCATTGATGGTTTCCAGCGTCATCAGCATTCGCAATACGGTCGTCTTTCCAGATCCCGATGGACCGATGATCGTAACCATCTCGCCCTCAGCGATGTCGAGATCGAGCGAATCCATCACGACCAGATTTCCGTAGCTTTTGGTCACCTTCCTGAAGCTGACCATGGGCACCGTTTCGCCCTGCAGTTCGAGAGGGAAACCGGACATGTCCTGGCTGTTCATCAGATCATTCCGAGCTTGCGGCGCATCCACGCCTCGAAGAGGCGGATGCCGGTAGCGGTGGGCAGCGAGATGAGGAGGAAGATGATCCCGACCAGCGTATAGGGCTCGAGGAACCGATAGGTTTCCGAGCCTATCGCGTTCGCCGTGTGCATCAGTTCCGCAACGCCGATGACCGAGAGCATGGGAGTGTCCTTCAAGATGCCGACCAGATAGTTGCCCATGCCGGCGAGCGAAGGCGGCAGCGCCTGCGGAATGATCACGCGGAAGTAGGTGCGCGCCGTCGACAGGTTGAGCGAGGTCGCCGCCTCCCATTGGCCCTTCGGCACGCTCTCCAGACCGCCGCGATAGACCTCCGAAAGGTAGGCGGCGTAGTGCAGGCCGATGGCGATCATCCCGGCCGTCCAGGGCGAGAGCCTGAGGCCGAACTGCGGCCCGACATAGAAGACGAAGAAGATCTGTAGCACCAGCGGCGTCGAGCGGACGAACTCGACGGCCTCGCGCACGACCACGGTGACGGCGCGGTAAGGCGTGCGCTGGGCCAGCGCGAAGGCGAGACCGAGCACCACGGCGATCGCATAGCCTAGACCGGCCGCCAACAACGTGTTGCCGGTCGCGACGATCAGGCGGGGCAGGATGTCCCAGGTGAAGTCCCAGCGCCAGTCGAACATCGCTCAAGCCCTCCCCAGCCTGCGCTGCATGAAGCGCTCCAGCCAGCGCATGAACGGTGTCAACATGAAGCGGGCGAGGATGTAGTAGATGATCAGCGCCGTGCCGAAGGCCTCGGCCGACTGGAAGGTAGTGCCGTTGATCTGCTTGACCTGGAACATCAGGTCCGTCACGGCGATGAGCGCCACCAGCGCCGTACCCTTCAACATCTCGATGAGCAGATTGCCCCAAGATGGCAGCATGATCAGCACCGCCTGGGGCAGGATCACGCGCCACATGCGCTTGGCCGGCGACATGTTGAGCGCGAGCGCGGCCTCCCACTGTCCTCTCGGAACCGACAGGATCGCGCCGCGCACCAGTTCCGCCCCGTAGGCACCGAGGTTCATGCCGACGGCGACGAAGCCGGCCGTGAACTTTTCGAACGTGATGCCGAAGAGCGGCAGCACGAAAAAGATCCAGTAGAGTTGGACCAGCAGCGACGTGCCCCGGAAGATCTCGATGTAGACGGTGGCCACGCCGCGGACCAGCGCGTTGGGCGCCAACCGCATCAGGCCCGCTGCCAGCGCGATCGCGACCGCCAGCAGCGCGGCGAGCACGGTCAGCACGACGGTAACCACCGTACCGCTCAGGATACGGTCGCCGTACTGGCCGAGGAACTCGAGATAGGACATGCTGCTCGGATCTTCCCGTCAGGCCACGAAGGCGGAGACGGACACCGTTGGCACCGGTGCCCGAGTGAGCGGCGAGCCGGGTCGGCCGGCCCGCGCATCGTCATTTCAGCGGTTTGCGCAGACCCATTCGCTCGTCTTGTCGCCCGGCAGTGAACCCTTGCCATAGCCGTATTCGGCAACTGCCTCCAGCATGTCGTCAGAGCCGATGTACTCCTTCATGGCCGCGTTGAACTTGTCGAGGAAGTCCTGGTCAGCCTTGCGGAAGCCGATGCCGGCCCAGTTGAACGAGCTCTCCGGCATCGCGTTTGGGTCGGTTGCCTCGACCGCCCCGCTCGAGGCATCAGCAAGCTGCTTCATGGTGAAGTAGGTGCCCGCACCCGCGTCGGCGCGGCCGGACTTCACCGCCGCCAGGATTTCCGTCGGTCCGGGGACCTGCATGATGTTCGACTCGGCAACGCCCGCCGCCTTTGCCGCCTCGATGTTTGAATAGCCCGCGCCGGTCACCATGACGGCACCACCTTTGGCGACGCTCTCATAGTCGCCGATGCCTTTCGGGTTACCGGGCGCGACGATGAAGCCGTCACCAACAGTCGCAACGGGTTCGGAGAAGGCGATGTTCTCGCAGCGGCTCGCCAGGATGTTCATGCCGCCCGTGACGATATCGAACCGGTTGGCGTTGAGGCCCGGGATGAGCCCGCCCCATTCGGTCTGCACGGGCTCGATGTTTTCGTAGCCCATCTTCTTCAGCACCGCGATCGTGAAAACGTTGACGAAGCCCTTTGGGCTGCCGTCGTCGGCGGGATAGGCGAACGGTATCTCGTTTGCGAAGCCGATGCGGATCGGCTCGCCCTTGTCGGCCTTCTCCAGCAGGGACTCTGCGCTGGCGGAAGTCGCGATCGATCCAAGCGCCAGGGCCGCCATGCCGAGCACGGCCACACCCTTCAAGATAGCTGCTTTCATAGGGTTCCTCCTGTTCCACCTCTTGTTGTGCACAACATCACGCGGCGCTCGTATCGTGTCAATGGATTTTTCTAATCAATGCGCAGAATATCTCTTGTTCGCATGCGCCAACTCGCCTTAGATGTACACATTAATCGATCAACTGGTTGATGCGCATTAGGAGGAAGAATGCCGGCGGCGGAACTACCTTTTTCCCGCAACGAGTATGACCGGCGCCTCGCCAAGGTGCGCCGCGCCATGGCAGAGCGGGACATCGACGTCCTCTTCATCGAGGATCCGTCGAACATGGCGTGGATCACGGGCTACGACGGATGGTCGTTCTACGTTCACCAGGGGGTCGTGGTCTTCCACGACGCCGATCCCGTCTGGTGGGGGCGTTCGCAGGACGCAAACGGCGCGGTGCGGACGGTGTGGATGGCGGACGAGCACGTCGCCGGGTACGCCGACAATTACGTGCAGTCGTCCGTCCGCCATCCGATGCAGGATCTTGCCGCGCTGCTTCGCGACCGCGGCTATGCCGGCAAGCGGATCGGGCTCGAGTTCGACAACTACTACTTCTCGGCCAAGGCCTTCCTCGTCCTCAAGGCGGAACTGCCGCAGGCGGAACTGGTCGACGCGACGGCGCTCGTCAACTGGCAGCGAGGCGTGAAGTCCGACGAGGAGATCGCCTTCATGCGCAAGGCGGCTCGAATTGCCGAGAAGATGGTCGACGGCATCATCGAGCGCGTCGAGCCTGGCCGGCCGAAGAACGAGGTCGTGGCCGAGATCTTCGGCGACGCGATCCGCGGAGTCGGCGACGCCTGGGGCGACTATGCGGCCATCGTACCGCTGCTGCCCTCTGGCACCGATGCCGCCGCGCCGCACCTCACCTGGGACAATCGCCCCTTCGTGAAGGGCGAAGCCACGTTCTTCGAGATCGCCGGGTGTTACCGGCGGTACCATACGCCTTTCTGCCGCACCGTGTTCCTCGGCAAGCCGCCGCAGTACATTCTCGACGCGGAGAAGGCGCTGGTCGAAGGGCTGGAAGCTGGCCTGGAAGCGGCACGGCCCGGCAATCCGGCGGGCGCAGTCGCGCGCGCGCTGTTCGGCTCGCTCGAGCGCGCCGGCATCAAGAAGGACAGCCGTTGCGGCTATCCGATCGGCATCTCCTACCCCCCTGACTGGGGCGAGCGCACCATCTCCTTCCGCAAGGACGACGAAACGATCCTCGAGGCCGGCATGACGTTCCACTTCATGCCGGGCCTGTGGATGGACGACTGGGGGCTGGAGATCACGGAAAGCATCCTCATTCGCGAGTCTGGAGCGGCGGAGTGCTTCTGCGACCGGCCGCGCAAGCTGTTCGTGAAGGACTGAGAGACCCTGCATGAACATGCTCGCCCGCACGCGGGAAATTCTGGGCCAACTCGTCGCCTTCCCGACAGTGTCCTCGGACAGCAATCTCGAACTGATCGCCTATACTGCGGATCTCCTGTCGGATGCGGGCGCCACGCTTTCGCTCTCCCGCGACGACAGCGGCACGAAGGCCAATCTGTTCGCCACGTTGGGGCCGGCGGGTGACGGCGGCATCGTGCTCTCCGGACATACCGACGTCGTCCCCGCGGATCCGTCCGAGTGGACGAGCGACCCCTTTACCCTGACCGAACGCGGCGGCAGGCTGTACGGTCGCGGCACCTGCGACATGAAGGGCTTCATCGCCGCCGCTCTGGCGATGGCGCCCCGGTTCGCGGAAGCCGGCCTCGCCCGTCCGCTCCACTTCGCCTTGACCTATGACGAGGAGATCGGCTGCTTCGGTGCGCGGGCGCTGATGGGCGAGATCGCCAATGCCGGCATTCGCCCCTCCGTCGCCATCATCGGCGAGCCAACCGGCATGGGCGTCATCGAGGGTCACAAGGGCTGCTACGAGTACACGACCGAGTTCACCGGCCTCGAAGGCCACGGCTCCCAGCCGGGCAAGGGGGTGAATGCCATCGAGTATGCCACGCGCTACGTTTCGCGCCTGCTCGACCTCGGCGAAAGGCTGAAAGCCCGCGCCCCGGCCGGCAGCCGCTTCGACCCGCCATGGACGACGGTGCAGGTGGGCCGGATGGCCGGCGGCACGGCGCGTAACGTCATCGCCGGTGCCTGCGCCGTCGAATGGGAGATGCGTCCGGTGACGGCCGGCGACGCGGCCTTCGTCAAGAGGGACCTCAACGACTATGTCGACGCGGTCCTGCTGCCGGCCATGCGGGCTGTCTCGCCCGGCTGCGGGATCGTCACCCATGTGATCGGCGAGGTCGAGGGCCTGCAGGTTGTCGGTGAATCCGAGGCGCGGGAGATCGTCTGCGGGCTGACCGGCTGCGACCATGCCGACGTCGTCCCCTTCGGCACGGAGGCGGGCCTGTTCCAGTCTGCGGGCATTTCCTCGATCATCTGCGGTCCGGGCTCGATCGCCCAGGCTCACAAGCCGGACGAGTTCATCGCCATTGACCAACTGGCAGCCTGCCTGGAGATGCTTGACAAGCTGAGGCTGACGCTTGCGGAATAGAGGGGAGGCGCTCTTGATGCCGTTCACTACCGAGCGGACGTCGCCGGCAGACGAAGGCGCGAGAGGCCGGTTCGAGCGGATCTACCAGACTTTACGGATGCGCATCTGCCTGCTCGACTACGCGCCCGGCGAGCGGCTGCGCGAGGAGGATCTCGCCCAGGAATTCGGCGTATCGCGAACGCCGATCCGCCGCGTCCTCGTCAAGCTCGAGGCGGAAGGCCTGCTCCGCTCCGTCCACGGCGTCGGCACCATCGTGAGCGACATCGAGGTGGAAGAGCTGGCACAGGTCTACGAGCTACGCGTCGAACTGGCGGAACTGGTGGGCAAACTCTCACCCGTCGCGGTTGATGGCGGGCTAGTGGCGCGGTTCCGCGAGATCAAGGAACGCTGCGACCAGATGGTGCGCAAGGCCGATCCGCGCGAGTTCGCGCGCATCAACATGGAATTCTTCCACCTGTTCAACAGCCTGACGACCAACGTGCCGCTGCGCGAGATCAGCGAGCGGCTCTACTATCAGACCACGCGAATCTGGCTGAAAACGGCCTCCCGTCTCGGGGGCTACGAGCAGTTGCTCAACAACGAGTTCGTCATCTTCCAGCGTGAGGTCGCGGACATCGCTGAGGCTGTCGAAAACGGCGATCTGGCTGCCGCCAGCCATGTCAGGCGTGCCCACATCGCCATGAGCTTCAGCAGAATCCGGCGGGCGGCGGAATCCGCCGGGGGCACCCTCTTGCGGACGGCCGGGGCCGGCTCTGAGGCCGCTCGCGGGTAAGGGCAGCATTGGGTGTCATCACGTCAATGCTCCTCCTCGTTTTCCTGTGCCTGTTTCCTGTGGTTCCGCCGTTCCTTCTCCTTGACGATGCTGTCCTCGCGCTCAGGGTGTCGAACGTCATCGCGGTCGCCCTTCTGTTTCTCACCGGCTTCACGTTCGGCCAGCATGTAGGGCGGCCTTGGCGCACAGCACACCGAGGACCCGTTGCAAAGGGAACGGACGGAAAGGCGCATCACAATCGCGATCTCGGCGAAGCTGCTATGAGGGACGTCTCCATGATTCTCCGTGCTGCCGCCGATGACCGCCACCGCCCTCGAAATCCTCAAGACCGTTTATGGGTATGATGCGTTCCGGGGACCGCAGGCGCGCATCGTCGAGCATGTCATTGCCGGCAACAACGCCTTCGTGCTGATGCCGACAGGCGGCGGCAAGTCGCTCTGCTACCAGATTCCCGCGATCGTTCGTCCCGGCATGGGGCTCGTCGTGTCGCCGCTCCTGGCGCTGATGGCCGATCAGGTGACGGCGCTCAGGCAGGCAGGGGTGAGGGCGGCGGGCCTCAACTCCGATCTTTCGCCCGATGAGCGCCGCATCCTGTGGCGCGATATCCGCGCCGGCGCGCTCGACCTTCTCTATGTCGCACCCGAAACACTGCTGCGGCCGGACGTGCTGGAGCTGCTGGATGGTGTGAAGCTGTCGCTGATCGCCATCGACGAGGCGCACTGCCTGTCGCAATGGGGGCACGATTTCCGTCTGTCCTATCGCCAGCTCGACGCGGTCGTGGCGCGCTTTGCCGGCACGCCGCGCATGGCGCTGACGGCCACGGCCGACGAACCGACGCGTGCCGAAATCCTGTCGCATCTCGCCATCGACGACGCCGATGCCTTCATCGCCGGTTTCGACCGTCCCAACATCCGCTACGCCATCGAGGAAAAGGACAATCCGCGCGCGCAGCTCAGGGAATTCCTCAAGCGCTACGATGGCGAGAGCGGTATCGTCTACTGCCTGTCGAAACGCCGGACCGAGGAAACTGCCACCTGGCTCCAGGGCCTCGGCTATGACGCGCTCGCCTATCACGCCGGCATGGACAAGGCGGCGCGCGAGGCCAACCAGTTGCGCTTCCAGCATGGCGAGGCAGTCATCATGGTCGCCACTGTCGCCTTCGGCATGGGCATCGACAAGCCGGACGTGCGCTTCGTCGCCCATATCGACCTGCCGGGCAGCATCGAGGCCTATTACCAGGAGACCGGTCGCGCTGGGCGCGACGGCCTGCCATCCGATACCCTGATGCTCTACGGCTACGAGGATATCGCGCTGCGCAGCCGCTTCATCGAGGAGTCGGAGGCGCCCGAACAGCGCAAGCGCATGGAGCGGCAGAAACTCGAAGCGCTGCTGGGACTGGCTGAGACGGCGGGCTGCCGCCGACAGGTTCTGCTGTCCTATTTCGGCGACGATTGCGAACCGTGCGGCAATTGTGACACCTGCGCGGAGCCGCCAAAATTGTTCGACGGCGCCATTGCGGCGCAAAAGGCGCTGTCGTGCATCTACCGCACCGGCGAGCGTTTCGGGCAAGCCTATATTGTCGACGTGCTGCTGGGCGTGGAAAACGAGCGCATCGCCCAGTTCGGCCATGACCGCATCTCCACCTTCGGCATCGGGAGAGAGCACGACAACCGCACATGGCGGGCGATCCTGCGCCAGCTGATCGCGCTGCGCCTCGTCGACGTCGACTTCGCCGGCCATGGCGGCCTAGCGATCGCGCCCGCCGGCCGTGACTTCCTGCGCGACAAGCCGGCGCTGATGCTGCGCGTGCCGGCGCCAGCGCGCGCCCGGCGCGGCAAGGTAGCGCGCAGCACCGCGCAGCCTGCCGTCACCGAGGCGGACCATGATCTGTTCCAGGCATTGCGGCGGAAGCGCACGGAAATGGCGCGCGCGCAGAACGTGCCACCCTATGTGATTTTCCACGACAAGACCCTGATCGAACTGGCGGCGGTGCGACCCGCGTCGCGCGCCGAGATGGCGAACGTGCCCGGTGTCGGCGAAGCCAAGCTCGAACGCTACGGCCCCGCCTTCCTCGCGGTGATAGCCGAGCACGCATGACGAGGCGGCGGCGGGATGACGATGCGTTAGGCGGCCACGAACGGGTCGCTAGCCTTGTTCACGGTGAAGAGGCAACATCTCGCGCAACGCTGCTCCTCTATCGAACGATAGGTTTCACAAGACGCCAAACTACGGCGGATTGGCTAGGGTTGAAGTCATGTTAGGAGACCGGCTGCATTTGAGCGATGCAGGTATGGAAGCCTGAGCGGGACACATCCGGCGCTTCGCAAAGCCATGCCACCGGCCAGATGTCCCGGTGCTTCGCAATGAAGGCGAACCTGATATCGCTTCAAACCATGAGGCTTTGGCGTATCCCTCTGGCTACGCCTTCACCTTTTCGAAGTGGCATCCACCGGCATTCCGGAACCGCATGTACTGCAGGCCTGCGATTCCGCCCGTCAAGGCCAGCGCAATGGCGACGGGGATTAGCGTCGACGGCTGATCAGCCTTCTTCAGCACCCCGACCACCTTATAGCCGACGTCGAGACCGATGCGCTTGGCGTAGGAGCCGAAAGCAACGTTGGTGATTGTCAGTTCGTCGCCCTCCGGCATCAGCGTCAGACCGAGGTCGCGCAGCCGCTCCAGCGGCTCGCCCGGCGCGCGGAGCGGCATGTTGACCGTCTTCCGCACGTCGTCGCCCATCAGGTCTATGCCTTCGACGACGAAGTTGACGCGCGCCCCTTGCGGGGCTCCGGCGATCGTCGCCACGAACTCGGAAGCGGGCCGCTCCTCGTAGGGCGGCGCGACCTGATTCACCCACCAGTCGGGGCGGAACAAGGTGAAGCACACGAGCAGCAGGACCCCGCTTTCCCACAGCCGGCTCTTCGTCACGAACCAGTTCATGGTCGCGGCGGAGAACAGCAGGATGGCGGCAAGCGAGATCAAGGAGTTCCAGATCAGGTCTCCCCAACCCTCCACACCTATCAGCAGCATGGTCGGGTTGAAAATGAAGACGAAGGGCAGGATCGCCGTGCGCAGCGAATAGAGCGCGCCCTGGAAGCTCGTGGCGATCGGGTCCTCGCGCGAGATCGCCGCCGCCGCGAAGCCGGCCAAGCCCACGGGCGGGGTGATGTCGGCCATGATGCCGAAATAGAAGACGAAGAGGTGGACGGCGATCAACGGAATGGCGAGGCCGTTCTGCGCCGCCAACTCCACGACAACCGGCGCCATCAGCGACGCGACCAGAATGTAGTTGGCGGTCGTCGGGATGCCCAGTCCGAGCACCAGACTGATGGCGGCGACCATGAGCAGCATGACGATGACATTGCCGCCGGAAATGAACTCGACCAGTTCCGTCATCATCAGGCCGAGGCCGGTAAGCGTGATGGTTCCGACCACGATGCCGGCGGTCGCGGTCGCAACCGCGATGCCGATCATGTTGCGCGCGCCGAGGGCCAGCCCGTCGACGACGTCGTCAAAGGTGGCGCGCGAGGCGGCCATCATGTCCTGCCGGCGGAACAGCGCCATCAGTATCCGACGGGTCATGACGATGCCGAGGATCGAAACCGTGCCCCAGAATGCGGACAGCCCCGGCGACAACTGCTCGACCATCAGGCACCAGAGCAGCACCCCGATGGGGATCAGGAAGTCCAGTCCGGTGCGCGTCACGTCCCAAGCGCGGGGCAGATGTAGTATCGGCGCGTTCGGATCGTCCATCTCCAGATCCGGATAGCGCGAGGAGTACCAGACCGCGGCGACATAGAGAGCGGCGCCGAGGATGACCAGGAGCGTCGGCGCAGCACTACCGAAGGCGGCCTGCACGGCGAATATGCCGTAGTAGAGCGCGCCCATCACGACGACGCTGCCGGAGAGGCCCAGACCCCAGCGCATCAGCCGTTCCTGCGCGGGTCGAGGCTGGGCGGGGATGCCCTTGGCACCGATCTTCACCGCCTCAAGGTGGACGATATAGAGCAGCGCGAAATAGGAAAACAGCGCCGGCAGGAGCGCGTGCTTGACGATCTCGGAATAGGGTATGCCGACATATTCGACCATCAGGAAGGCGGCGGCGCCCATGACCGGCGGCATGATCTGCCCGTTGATCGAAGCCGAGGCCTCGATGGCGCCGGCCTTTACGCCGGAAAGGCCAGTACGCTTCATCAGCGGGATGGTGAAGATGCCGCCGGTGACGACGTTCGACACCGACGAGCCGGAGACGACGCCATTGAGCGCGGAGGAAACGACCGCCACCTTGGCCGGTCCGCCGCGCATGTGGCCCAGCAGCGCGATCGAAAGCTGCATCATCCAGTTGCCGGCGCCGGCCTTCTCCAGCAGCGTGCCAAACAGCACGAACAGGAAGACGAAGCTTGTCGAGACGCCGAGTGCAATGCCGAAAACGCCCTCGGTGGTCAGCCACTGGTGATTGAGGAACTTGTTGAGTGACGCGCCGCGATGCTGGATCACTTCCGGCATGTATTGGCCGGCGAAAGTGTAGAAGATGAACACCGTGGCGACGATGACCATCGGAATGCCGAGGGATCGGCGCGTGGCCTCCAGCAGCAGGATGATGCCGATGGTGCCGGTGACCAGATCCAGCGTCGTGGGCTGGCCGGGCCGCAAGGCGAGTTGGTCGTAGAAAAGGAAGAGATATGAGCCGGCAAACGCACCGGCCAGCGCGAAGACCCAGTCCAGAACCGGCACTCTTTTGCGCGATGAAGTCTTGAACGCCGGATAGGCGACGAAAGCCAGGAATATGCCGAACCCGAGGTGAATGGCGCGCGCCTCGGTGTCGTTAAGGACGCCGAAGCCGACAATGAAGGGCAGCGGCGAGGCGTACCAGAGCTGGAACAGCGACCAGGAGACCGCCACCCACAGCAGAACCTGCCCTGTCAGGCCGGCGGCGCGCCGCCCGCCTGTGTCGGCCTCGGCGACCAGTTGCTCGAGGTCGACCTCTGACGTGGCTTGCTTGACTTCGCTCATGGCGCCCCCCTTCGGCATTCAGCTTCTTTTTTGTCTTCGCGACCGCGCAGTTCCCTCCACCGCCGGCCCGCCTTTCCAGGCACAAAGAAAGGGCGACGATGCAGCGTGCAACGTCGCCCTCGAGTGCGAGCCGGTTACTTCAGCCAGCCCTTTTCCTTGTAGTACTTTTCGGCGCCCGGATGCAGCGGGGCCGAATTGCCGTCGGTCACCATCTTCTCAGGCTCGAGATTGGCGAAGGCCGGGTGGAGCGACTTGAACTCGTCGAAATTGTCGAACACCGCCTTGACCAACTGGTAAACGCTCTCCTCCGGCACATTGGCCGAGGCGACCAGCGTGGCCAGCACGCCGAAGGTCTCGGTGTCGTCCGGGTTCGCGTTATAGAGGCCGCCTGGGATAGCCACCTTCGCATAGTACGGGTTGTCGGCGACCAACTTGTCGACGACCTCGCCGGTCAGCGGGACGAGCTTGGCGCCGCAGGTCGTGGTCGGATCCTGGATGTTGGCCGACGGATGGCCGACACCGTAGAAGAAGCCGTCGATCTTGCCATCGCAGACCGCCGGGCCGTGCTCGTCGGCCTTCAGTTCGGATGCCAGCGAGAAGTCGGCGAGCGTCCAGTCCATCGCCGACAGCAGACGCTCCATCGAGGCGCGAGTGCCGGAACCGGGATTGCCGACGTTGAAGCGCTTGCCCTTGAAGTCCTCGAACTTGGTCACGCCTGCGTTGGGATGGGCAACTACGGTGAACGGCTCGGGATGGACGGAAAAGACAGCGCGCAGATCGGAATGGGCGCCGCCATCCTTGAACTGTTCCGCTCCCTTATAGGCGTTGTACTGGACGTCGGACTGCGCCATGCCGAAGTCAAGTTCGCCCTCCTTGATGGTGTTGACGTTGTAGGCAGAGCCGCCGGTCGATTCAACCGAGCAGCGGATGCCGTGCGTCTTGCGGTCCTTATTGAGCAGCCGGCAGATGGCGCCGCCCGCGGCGTAGTAGACGCCGGTGACGCCGCCGGTGCCGATGGTGACGAACTGCTGCTGCGCCGAGGCGACGCCTGTCGATAGCGCGGCGCCGAACGCCGCTGCGATGCCAAGGCCGATGATGCGTTTCATATGCTAACTCCCATTTGCACGGTCCCTTGCGGGTTGGTTGACGATAGGCCGGGCCTTCCGTGCTGAAAACCCGTCCAGGCGAACTTACGCGGCAAACGCCGCGTCGACCGCTTCCCCCAGCCGCGACACGATCTCGTCGATGTCGCGCTCCTCGACGATAAACGGGGGCGCCAGCAGAATATGGTCGCCGCGCACGCCGTCGATGGTTCCGCCCATCGGGTAGACCATAAGCCCGCGGGCCATCGCCTCGCGCTTGATGCGGGCGTTGAGCTTCAGCTTCGGGTCGAAAGGCTCCTTGGTGGCGCGGTCGGCGACCAGTTCGACGCCGCGGAACAGGCCGCGGCCGCGGATGTCGCCGACATGGTGGTGGTTGCCGAAGCGCTGGCGCAGCCGCTCGTCCAGGCGGTCGCCCATGGCGCGAATATTGGCCAGCAGGTCGTCGCGGCGGATCACCTCCTGCACGGCGAGTGCCGCCGCCGCGGCCATCGGGTGGCCCATATAGGTGTGGCCGTGCTGGAAGAAGCCGGAGCCGCCGGCGAACGCCTCGAAAATCTTCGCCGCAAGAAGCACCGCGCCGATCGGCTGGTAGCCGCCGCCGAGCCCCTTGGCGATGACTACGAGGTCGGGCGCGACGCTGTCCTGCTCGCAGGCATAGAGCGTGCCGGTGCGGCCCATGCCGCACATCACCTCGTCGAGGATCAACAGCACGCCGTAGCGGTCGCAGATCTCACGAATGCGGCGGAAGTAGCCGGGCGCGGGCGGCACCGCGCCGGCGGTCGCGCCGACCACCGGCTCGGCGACAAAGGCGATGACCTCGTCTGGCCCCAGTTCCAGAAGCTTTTCTTCTAGAAGGTTGGCGGCGCGCAGGCCGTATTCCTCCTCGGATTCGCCATGCCGCTGGTAGCGGTAGGCGTAGCAGGGGTCGATGTGGTGCGTCTCGATCAGCAGCGGCGCGAACTGCGCGCGGCGCCATTCGTTGCCGCCGGCGGCGAGCGCGCCCAGCGTATTACCGTGATAGCTCTGCCTGCGCGCAATGATATGGCGGCGCTTCGGCTCGCCCTTCTCGACGAAATACTGCCGCGCCATCTTCAGCGCCGCCTCGATCGCTTCCGAGCCTCCGCTGACGAGATAGACGTGATCGAGGCCTTCCGGAGCGTCCTGGACGAGGCGGTCGGCCAGCTTCTCGGCCACCTCCGTCGTGAAGAAGCCGGTATGGGCATAGGCGACCCTGTCGAGTTGCTCGTGCAGCGCGGCGATCACGTCTGGATGGCCGTGGCCGAGGCAGGACACCGCCGCGCCACCGGAGGCATCAATATAGGCCTTGCCGTCGGCATCGAAGAGCTCAATGCCGCGCCCGGCGACCGCGACCGGCAGCTTGGCATGGATGGAGCGGTGGAGGATGCGGGTCATTGCGGGGGACTTTCGGAGGATTCAGGGTCTGGGAGCACGGGATTTCAGGTGCACGCCGAAGGCGGCGAGTTGGTCGTCGAAGCGCTGCAGCGCGTCCAGCGCGGCGTCGCCTTCCCGTCCGGCGACCAGCGCGCCGAGGATCTCGGCGACCATGAAGGCGGGCGCCATGGCGTGGAAGAAGGACGGGCTGTCGGTCGGGACAACGAGGGCGAGGCCGGCCACCTGCGCCAGCGGCGCGACAGGGCTGTCGGTGATGGCGACGACCGCTACGCCGCGCCCCGCGGCGTAGCGGGCCAGCTCGACCGTCTGGCGCGTATAGGGCCGCACGCTCGCGGCGACCAGTAGGTCCTGCGAGCCGGCGCGGCCGATGCGGTCGCCGCCGGTGCCGCCGACACTATCGAGCAGCACCGACTTATCGCCGATCATCGAAAGGATGTAATGGAGATGCCAGGCGACCGCGTGGCTGGAGCGCAGGCCGAGGCAGTAGACGCGGCGCGCCGCGGCGATCCGCTTCGCCGCCTCTGCCAGCGCCTCGAGCGAGGCCGGTTCGGCGAGATTCGCCGCCTGGGCTCCGAGCGTCGCCAGCATGTCGGAGGCGAGCGCCCGGTCGCCGTTGAGCTTCTGGCGCGCCACCTGCGCGCCCGCCTTGCCGGCGAAGCCGGCCGACTCGCCGCGCATAGCTTCGGCGTAGAGCGCGCGGATCTCGTCGTAGCCTTCGCGGCCGAGGCGTTTGGCGAGCCGAGTCATCGTTGCCGGCTGCACGCCGGCCTGCCTTGCCTGCTCGCGCATCGACAGCAGCGCCACATCGTGCGGATGATCAAGCAGATAGCGGGCCGCGGCCTGGAGCTGGTCCGGCAGACTGTCGAAGGCACCGACGATTTCCTCGACGAGCGGCGGATGATCCATGCACGCAGTGTTAGCGCCGGATGCAGCCGCTTGCAACATTCGTTTCAGTAAGTCATGAGGCGATCCATCCGTATCATAGGAGCCGCCGGCATGCCCGACTTCCCGCACCCCGTCGCTATCGCGGTCGCGCCGAACGGCGGGCGGCGGGTCAAGACCGATCATCCGGCGATTCCACTAACGGCCGCGGAGCTAGCGGAAACCGCGGCTGAGTGCCTCGAAGCCGGCGCGGCGATGATCCATGTGCATGCGCGCGACGCGGCGGGCAGGCACCTGCTCGACGCAGCCGCCTATCGCGAAACACTCGCCGCCATAAAGGCGGCGGTCGGCGACAAGCTGTTGGTGCAGATCACTACCGAGGCAGTCGGCATCTACGAGAGGGCAGCGCAGATGGAGGTGGTGCGGGAGGTGCGGCCTGAGGCGGCATCCCTGGCGCTGCGCGAGCTTGCGCCGGACGCGGCGTCGGAGGCGGATTTCTCACGCTTTCTCGCGTGGATGAGGAGCGAACGGGTCGCGCCTCAGATCATCCTTTACACACCGGATGAAGCGATGCGTCTGGACGCGATGCGGCGGCGCGGGCTGATTCCGTTCGACGACATTCCGGTGCTCTACGTCCTCGGCCGCTACACCGCCGGGCAGACCTCGCAGCCGGCCGACCTACTGCCGTTCCTTGCGCCCGAAATGCCACGCTTTGCGCACTGGAGCGTCTGCGCGTTCGGGCGCTACGAGGCGGCATGCGTGGCCGCCGGCGCGCTGTTCGGCGGGCATGTACGCGTCGGCTTCGAGAACAATCTCAGTATGCCGGACGGCGGGCTAGCGCCGTCCAATGCGGCGCTGGTCGAAGCGGCAGCCGGAGCGATCGCGTCCAGCGGGATGCGAGCCGCCACCGCTGACGAGCTGCGCGCCGCATGGATCTGGCCCTGATCGGGGCGCGGAACTCGCCAGTTGTGAGCTTTCGATAGGTTGTCCATCCGAGCTAGATCGGGAAAGCGCGAGATGAAACCTAGAGTATCCGGCCTCGCTCGGGGAACCGGGCCGCGTGAACCGTTCGGCCAGTTGAAAAAGGAGATCGCCCGCCATCGGTAGCTCAGATTGCCGAGTATCCGAGCGTGGGCCAACTTCGTATCGAAGGTGTAGAATTCTGGCTGGTTGCCGCGACCCGGTCGACCTTGCCGCCAACTGTCAATATCGACGAGGCTATAACATCCCAACCCGAACTGTTCTGGCGAGGTGACAGGAAGAAGGGCTCATCATAAGCCATTTCGGCCGTGGAAAGCCCTCTCAGGCGCGCGATCGTTGGGCCTACTGAATTGCCCACCTGCACCAATGCAACCTTGCAAATTTCACGAAGCAGCTAACTCTGCGTGGCAGGTTTCGGTTGGCGTGCATACGACCCCGGCTTCGTGGTTGGTCGCTATAGAGAAGTGAAGGCTCCATGAAATGAACGCTAGCGACCGCGTAAGATTGTGCCCGGGGTACCCGCGAGTCACGCTGTGACGAGCGGAAATTCAGGCGAGTGGATCATTTCCGATGAGATGGATGGCGGCGAGCACAATTCCGATTCCGGCCGCGTTGGCCAGATCTTGGAGAAACTTGCCGCAGAACTAGTACTCTTGCCCGCCCAGTTGCGGGCGGCCGCTCGCTTCGTTCTTACAAATCCTAAGGATGTCGCGCTCAAGACCATGCGTGAGCAGGCCTATCTGGCGGGTGTGTCGCATTCAACTATGGTGCGCTTGGCGGAATGGCTGGGATTTGACGGCTATACAGAGCTAAAGGTGGTATTTGCTGACTGGCTGCGCCAGAACGCTGACTATGGATCTGAGCAGATCAGCTACTCATCCGAATTACTATCCGCTGATGTCGATAATGCAGCCGATTGGCTTCGACGGGAGGTCGCTCGTGTAGGCGCGCAGCCAAATATCGAGCGCAAACTCCTCGCCGCGGAACTGCTAGCCGGGGCGCGACGGGTTATCTCTGTCGGAATTGGACCACAACTGCCTGTCGCCAGCCATTTTGCGGAAGTCCTTCGTTCCTTGGGGCACGCTGCATTTGTGTTTGACGCAGCACAGCCGTCAGTTACCCCCGGGTTGAAAGATATCGGCCCCAGGGACGCCATCTTGGCAATCAGCTGTGAGCCGTCTGCCAAGCAGACGCTGGCAGTCGTTCGCTATGCGAAGCGCCGAGGCGCCCAGATCGTCGCCGTTGTGGACCGGCGGCAATCGCCGATCGAGCAATATGCGCAAGTGGTTATCGTCACGGCGCAACCGGATAGCCGGTTTCAAAGCATGGCACCGGTGATCGCATCAGTGGAAATTCTTGCCGCTTTGGTTGAGCAGACGATCACCTCATCGGAATCGAAATAGCAGGGGTACTGCCCGGCCGGCCTGACTTTTCTTTCCCTGTCCGAAGGGCGTCGGCATTCGGCAGAGGGAACCAGCAAATCCGAGCGAGACCATCAGTGCAGGCGGGGACTCGATTCCGACATTGGTGGACGAATACCCGCCTCATGCTGCATCGGCTCGCTCGGCCAATTTGCAAAAAACCTCTTAGGTTCAGTCTGAAGCAATATCTGACTGCCCAGTCAGATATTGCCTCAGAGCCGAGCGGCAATCATTTCCACGGCAGCGATGGCTGGCACCATGCTTGGAAAGGTCGATGGAATGGGAGCTTCGACCAGCACAGTCTCGTCCGCGATCCGCGCCAGGGCAGATTTCTCGTAGTTGGTCACAGCAATCACCTTCGCGCCACTCCTGGATGCCAGCGTCGCCAACCGTACCGTCGGGCAGTCTCCGGAATGCAAACCCACCGCAAGGAGTGCTAAGCCTGTTCGGTTCTCCCGCAGTTGACTCACCGCCGACTCGTCGCCTGCATCGAACGACTGGGCGCTCAACTCCCGCTCCGCCAAAGTCTGGGCCAGGCAGTCGGCCACGACTTTCTCCAGGCAGGAGCCCACGCACCAGATCTCCCTTGCGTCCTGCAACAGAGCGGCAGCCGCTGATTGCTGCTCCGCGCTTCTTTGATTGTCCAACTGCGACAGGCTCGCCGCCACGTGGTTGGCCATCAGTCGCGCACGGTATGCTGGTGGCTGGATAGGCGAAACGTCCCCTTCCGTCTCCGGGAGATATCTCAGATTGTTGGCATAGATCACTCGCAGCGCTTCGTAGCCCTCGAGGCCGAGCCATTCGGCCAGTCGCATCATTGTGGAGTGAGAAACGCCTGCACTGCGCGCCTGACTGCGCATAGACAGCAACGCCACGTCGCGAGGATGCTCCAGCACATAGGAGGCTGCGAATTTCAGTTGGGGGGGCAACTTGTTAAAATGTGAAAGAAGAAGATCAGAAATGGCGATCATGTCCATGAACTGGCATACCTTTCCATCGCCCCCTCCCGACCGTATGAATTGGCGCGCAGGACTTCAACTACAGATCGCAAGCCCAATATGTGGAAACTGACAGCAGGGATCGTTTCCAAGATGCCGTATTTAGTCGACTAAACAGTAAGCCATTGTGATTCGCGAGTTTCTGCGGAAAGTGACAATTTTATTCTTTTTACCCGGCTTCGCTTTGCGTGTTTTCACATTTCGTAACGCCGAGGAATATATGTCAGCCTGAACAGATCATCCATCCGGCACGCCATCGTGCTACCGAGGCAGGTAGACCCGGTCTCCCGCAAACAGCAGACTCGGATTGGCGATATGTTCCAAATTCAGCGCTACCGTCTCCGAGATGCTCTTTTCGTGGTGAATCGCTAGGCCGATGATGCTGTCCCTGTTCTGGACTATGACGGCGCTATAGCCCTGCTTCTCAAGCTCGGGGTTGAAACGCCCTGACTTGTCCTGAGCGCCTTCGGGATGCGCAGCGAGATAATCGGCGCGCACCCAGCCATGCAGTTCCTTTCCCTCAATGTCGAATACTCGCACCGGGGCCCATACGGTCCCGCCGCTATCCGTCTCGCGAGGGCCGGTTTCGCGTACCAGCGCATCCGGCTGCAGGACACCGAGGCGATCAGCATGCGCGTTCGGCGCCTCGCGCAGGCTGAGGCCGATTTCCGAAGTGATCGCAAATTGTGGCTCGTCCGGCTTTTTCGGCTCGCCCGTCGGAGGCGGCGTGTCGTCTGGTGTCGTCATATCGTCATCCGGGCTGGGCGTCTTGTCCGGCGCATCTGGATTGTTCCCGTCGGTGCTGGCGACTTTCCATGGCTGGCCGTCCAACGTGTCCCACGCGAAGAGGAACATGCCGACTCCGAAGGTTGCCCCCAACGCGAGGCGGTCTGCGATCGCCCAGCGCTTGTCGGACTTTGCTGCCGCGGCAATATCGGCCTCGGTACGTGGCAAAGATTGCCGGTTCAGCTTGTCCGCTCTGATGGCCGAGGCCCAGAATTCAGCACTGCCCAGGGTGAACAGTCCGCCGGAAATCCATCCGAGCGGCGAATGCAAATTCTGCGCGGCATAGGCGATCGAACCGCTGAGATAGGCGGCGTTGCCGACATGGTCGCCAAGCAGGCGCATCGCTGTGCGACCCGTGAAGGCCTGCATTGTCGACTTGGTGCCGTAGATCATATTGCCCAGCGTGAAGGTGCCGTTCACGAGCGGGTTTGATCCGCCCTGGATCAGCGGCACCGCAGATCCGGGCGAGGAGAGAATGAACGAAAGTCCGCTGGAGAGATTTAGCGCACGGCCAAGCTTCGTGTGCGATGCCGTTGCATTGGGTAAGATCGATTGTGCGCTGAAGACTACGCCGCGTAGCGCAAATGCCACGCCACTTGCTGTCGCAGTCCAATGCGGAGGCAGCGAACTCCACAGCACGTAGGACGAAGTCGCCATGGTGCCGAAGGTTTCAAGCGCCGCCTGGTGTTCTTTGACGCGCGAATAGACCAACGCGCCATCCACTAGATTCCGCTGATCCGGCGTCATCGTTCTCCCGTAGGCAGCCTTGAAAGCCGTCAACTGGTGCACCGAGAGCGCGTTGATCTGGTCCGTGTTCATCCATTCGAACTGGTCGATCGTGAACCTACGGAACTGACCGGGGCTCAACTCTTCAAACTGCTTCGGCGTCATGGCCTCGATCTGCGGTCGGGTCAGCGCTTCGATATGATTAACCGTGAACGCGCCCAACTGGTCGCGCGTCAACGCCGCGACCTGCTTGTCGGCCAACCACGACACCTGCTCCGGGCTGAGTTTAGCGACATCGATCGCGGCAATCCTCGTATCGGGAATGGCCCGCAACTGCTGTCTTGAGAACAGAGGCAGAGCACCATTCTCGCTCAGGATGCCAAACTGCGTCTTATCCAGCTTGGCGAATTGCCGCCCTTGCATCTGCGAAAGATGCGGTCCGAGGGTCTCCAACCGGCGTTGGTCAAGCCTTGCCAATTGATCGGGCGTGATCTTCAGACGCTGAGCGGGGGTGAGTTGCTGCAGTTGAACCGGCGAGAACGCGGCCACTTGGTCCGCATTCATGTTGGCGATCCGCCCGGGCGGGATGGCGGCGACGCGGCTCGGCCTGATCGCGTTGAACTGATCGGCGCCCAATGCCCGCAATTGGCTCGGCCGCAAGGCCGCAATCTGGTCGTAGGTCAGCAAAGCCATCTGGCCCGGCGTCAGGCCGCTTAACTGTTCGGGCTTGAGCTGTCCGATGTGCCGCGGTTCGATGGAGATAAGCTCGGCGCGAGACAGCTTGGCGATATCATCGGCCGACAAGGAGCGCACCTGCTTTGCGGCAGGCGCCTTGACCTCTGGCGGAAGAAGGGAGCCAAGCCGGATGGGCTGATGATCGCCTAGTGGAAAGAGGCTAATATTGCCGCTGCGTTCCGCATATCCGGCCAGGAATGTGTGCACGGCTGCCGCATCGTTGCGCCGCAGGAACGTGCCATCGACGATCTTGGAACCGGAGCCGCTCCAGAAGCTCTCGATCATCTCCTGCTGATCCGGACGCGCATTCTCGCCCAGATCGTCAAGGAAACGCTTCAGCGACGCCTTGGCGCCTTTCGGGATCATAAATGCCGAACCATCCCGGGAAGCCGCTGCACGCCCGAGCCATTCCGGCGCATGGAAGCTGTAAACCTCACCGTCTCCGCCACGGATTTCCATGGTCGTGTAGCGGTCCTTGGCGATCGAACGCGGTTCGCTTCGCGCAGGGCTCTTGTATTGTCCTCTTCCCTCGATGCTGACCGCAATAGGTCCGAGCGGCAGCATCCCTGTCGACAGCGAGACGGTTCGGCGCGTTGCTGGCGTCCCATACTGGCCATAGAGGTTTTCGTAGATGTTGCCGTCCGTCTGCATCGAGCGTGATTGTGGCGGCCGCCCGGAGTGCAAGCTGTCGGGAAGATGCGAGTTGCGCCACTCGTTCGCCTTACCCTTGATCTTGTAGCTCTTCGACGTCACGAACTTGTCAGGGTTGAAGGCGAGAAAGCCCGGCAGCCTGTTGCTGTCGTTGAATATGACGTCCACGAGCATGGCTTCGCGACTGTGAACGCGCCTGGTTTCGCCTGTCGGCAGCTTGATATGTTCGAAGGGCGCCTTGCCGGGTACGGCCGAGAGACGCATACCGCTCTTGATCGGACCTTCAGCGTACGAGATCGCCGTCGACGGGTCGATCTGCCCGGTTTCGACAAGCTCGTGGATGGTTGTGACGCCGTCTCCCCGGTTAAGTGCCTCGACGAGTTGTGCGGCTGCCTGCGGGTCCTTAACCGCGAACTGGACTTTCAGATTTGTGGAGCCCAGCGCCGCCTGTATCTGGTCGTAGGCCTCGCGAGAGACGACATCACCTGCTTTTAGCGTGTCCTTCGCTGGCGATTCCGGGCGCTTCTCGTAACCCATACGCGGAAGCTGATCGATGGCGTCGACATGGTTCGCCAGTACGGGCAGACGCAGACCGGCCTTGAACTCGCTCATCACCCGGTCGAACGGCAGCGTGTCCTCGATCCTGACATGGCCAGCCTCGTTGTCAGCCGGCACTCCGAAGAAATCGCGCTCACCGTCGTTGAGCGTGACGTTCTCGCCCTTGAGCGATGGCGAATACTCCATCTCGATCACGGTTGCGGCGTCGGACTCGCCGGGAGTTTTTCCTACAATGGCGGCGGCGCGCGGTTCGATTTCATATCCGGAACGGTTCGTGAAAATCGCGTTCTGCACGACCTTGAACAAGTCACCGGCGCGCACGGGAAACGCTGTCTGATTGGAGACCGGCCAAAGGCCTGCCTGAAGGCTGGTGATATTAAGGTATTCTCTTGCCCGCATGGACACGACGCCTTGCGTGCCAAGCGCGTCCTTCAACGGGATCAGACTCCCTTGGCTGATACTGTCGAGTATCGACCACCCAATCACGCCGAAGTCTGTCTTTGTGCCCACGCCAAAACCGACCGAACCGATCGTGGGCGATCCGGTACCCAGATATTCGCCGGTATTCATACGGACCCGGAACGTGAGGGAGAGCCGGAAGTCGGGCAGCTTCTCTCGCAGGGACTTTTGCGGCAACTGGGGCCCGTTTGGTCCGTAGCGTTCGGCCATCTCCCGGGCCGAATAGTATTCTGACTCGCGCTCGTAACGAGCCTGCATCTGTTCCGGCGAAAGCGGTTTACCGTCAGGAGATGCTTCCAGATAGGTCGCTGGAAACGGTGTCCGATCTTTGCCGCTTGTATACTGCAGCTTGCTCTGGTCCATACTGCCGCCATAAGGCAACTCAGACTGAGGAGCCCACGATCCGTCGGAGAATGGTTTGATCTCGCCGGCAGTCGGATTGAGGTCGACCGGGGAACTCGAGCCTTCGGGCAACCGCGGCACACTCCCATGCTTGGGTACGAAGATGGCGTCTGCGCTCGCCGGCTGGTCGCCGAAGATCACGGCACCGACCATCTGGCCGTCTTCGGCGCGAACCCGAACAATATCGGGATTGCTACGTCCGGCGATCGGTGTGAGGTCTGGCGTCGACCGTGTTGAACTTGACGGTCCGCTATTTTCGCCAGGAATGATGATGGCATCCGGTTCGAGCACTGGCACTTGCTGAGCGGGTGCCTCAGGTGGATTTGCGGTTCCGCGGCCGGGCCGGTAGCTCGCGATGGTCCTCACCCCCGCACCGGTACCCATCACGCCGGTTCCCAGACCGAGCACGCTGTTCGCCAGCTCAAGTCCGGACATGTCGCCGCCATGCATCGCAAGGTCGACACCTGATTGCACGACAAGTGGCGCGCCGATCGTCATGGCGGTGGCGTCCAGCCCGTGGGCGGCCATGTTCAGCCCGCCTGCCGTGCGGGTATAGTTGGCGACTTGCGTGGCATAGGGCGACACGTTGTAGGCGAATTCTCGTCCGGCAAGCGTGACAGTGCCGGATTTCGTCGGCAGCGCGCCGATACTGCCTGGTAACGCGCGGCTGGCCGGAATGCCGGCGCGCACCATCCCGATGCTGCGCAGGGCACTGCCGCCGAGGGGCAGCGCCGTGGCCGCGATCATCCCCATATTCATCAGCGACTCGCGATCGCCCCATTCGCCGCCATGGTTCAGATAATCGGCCTGCTTGAAGGCCGTCCGACCGGCGAGATACATGCCGCTGCCGATCGCGATCGGGGCAGCGACCGGCGCCAGCGGCGTAAAGGACAGGACCGTCGCAACACCACCGACAATGCCGACAACGGGATCGACCACCTTGTCCCAGTTCGAGACGTTGCGTGCGTGGACGACTTCCAGCGAGATCCTGCCGTCAGCGCCGGGATTCATCTCCAGATCCTTCGGCACGATCAGTTTGCCATGCTCGGAGAACTGGCGGTTGTTGTCCTGGAAGTCGCCGAGGTCGTCGAATTTCTGGCCTGCAGCGTCGATGTATTTCGTGCCGTCGTCGGTCTTCACCGCATAAAGTGCGGTTTGATGCGCAGCCCTGCCTTCCTCGGAATAGAAGATAGGCACGACCCGGACCTCTGCATTCTCGCCGCCCGTTTCGTAAATCTCGTCGATGATCTTCTGCCGCGCCTCGCGACCATCCTCGGTGCTCGGATCGATGCCGGCGGTCCGTTCGATGGTCTGAGCCAGGTCGGTGTCGCTCAGCGCCTGGAAATCGTTGTTGAATCCCGAATCCAGCAGGTTTTGGTATCGCGACTGGTAGATCCCATCGAGCGCGCCCTGCTGGTCGCGTTCGAGATATTCCGCTTCTGTCGTGCCTGTCGTCAGGAGATCCGGATTTCTCAGTCGCATTTCATTGTAAGCGATGCTGTTGTCGAGCATGCTTTTGGTTTGTGTTAGCTGGCTCCTTTGCATCTCGGCATCCGCCAACCTTACGCCTGCCAGAGCCAATTGAGGGTTCACCCAGCCACGCAACTGGGATGTAGTTCCATCAGGGGACGGGATCTCGATATCTGCGTAGACCGCCTTGTTGCTTCCCGTCAGGGCAGCAGCGCCTTGCGACTTGAATTTCTCCGCAACATCCGGTGCGACCCGAATGGTCTGCCCGCCGACCGTGATCGACACGGGCGTCTCGCCCTGCGCCAGCGTGCCTTCCGGCGCCGCGGTCGTTCCGGTTCCATGTGTCTGCACCAGCTTGTCGAAATCGGTCCGAAGGCTGGGCAACTGCTTGTCGATCGCTACGATATTTTCCGTGATGCCACTGTTGATCAGTTGGTTCACCTTGAGCGACGCAATTTCGACGTCGGCCTTTGCGGCCGACAGAGGTGAAGCGACGCATGCGTTAGCCTCGCTAGCCGGACCAGCCAGATCGGCCCACTCCCGATTGACGGGCCGGTTGCGCATCTCCTGGGTGTAGTTCCCGTCATTCGGGTTCACCGCCAGAGCCACCTCGAGGACGTGGCCGTCCTCGCCGGTGAAAACATCGTTTTCATAGTGGTTGCGCAGAATCAGCCGACCGTCCTTGATGACAACCTCGCTGTCGATCAGTTTGCCCGTGTGCTCCCCGGCCGCGTTTCGATAGCCGTCCGGGTCGAAATGATGGGGCATTGTCTGACGGTAATCGGCGATGGCCCGAGACTTGATGTCCTCAATCTTCAACCCCAGGGCGGCGTCGGTATGAACCGCGTCGAAATAGGTGTTGTAGGCCTCGCTCATCCGCAATTGCTGCGCGGCGCTTATGGACTGGAGCGCAGTCTCGGGAGCGACCCAACGCCATTCCCTGCCTTCCGTCCCGTCCGGTCGCGTGACATCAACCTGAACGCGAATCGGTTTGCCGCCATTCGACAGCGCCGTGATGTCCCCCGAACTGTCATAGGCTCGAGCCATTTCGGGGGCGACCTGCAGCTTTTGCCCACCAATCTCGATCTCGACCGGCTGGGCATTCTGCGGCAGTGTGCCGGGCGGCGCCTCGATTGCTCCGGTGATGCTGACGTTGAAGTCGATTGTCGCCTTGTCGCCAGCCTTGGTTTTCAGGTCGACATCGGAGAATAGCTTGTTGACCTCCGCTCTCGCCTGTTTCCCTTTGGCGACTTCGGCTTCGTAATTGTAGTTGGATCCGGCTGCGGTGATGACTGGCGTCCTCCCATCCGGATAGAATGGCATTGCCGCCTGTTTGTTGATCGCTTGGTCGAGCGAGGTCACGGCCTGCTCGTAGTGTTGGCGTGCGTCGGCGGCCTGGCCGTGCGCATTGTGTGCCAAGGTCTGAGTACGCTGCGTGTCGGCGAGCGTGCCCCGTGTCGTTGCCGGATTCCATTGCAGACCATGAGGCGCCAAAGCCTCGTTGACCTGCGTCCGCAGTTCCTTCATCGTGCCGTCGAAGGCAGGCGTCTTGACGTAGACTTGGAGATCGGCCTCGTTGGCAGTGATCAGCGAGTTTGTCTCGACGAGCCTGGAGTTCGCGGCCGATTCGGCCAAAGTCGCCTTGGCGACTTCCGGATGCACCCAGGTCCAGGCGCCGTTGACGTTGATCGGCACCCATTTGACGGACCGGTCGCCGTTCAGTTGCCCGGACGATCCTTGCGGCGGCGCGCCAATCGGGTCGATGACCTTGCCATCCGGATTGAGCGTAGGTTGCGTGGGCCTGCCGGTGCCGTATTTGCGTTCAGCTTCTATTCTGCTCTGCGTTGCTGCCGTTGCCTGGCGCTCGATTTCAGGCAGGCGGTCCTGGGCGAGTTGGCTTTCCGCGAATGCCTTCGTCGCAAGTCCTTGCCTGGCAATCGCGGGATCCTTGCTGTTGGGTGTCGCCTCCATCAGCATCGTCGCGAAGGCATCCTGTAAGGAGCCTGGCTTGATCGCCTGCTGGTCGCCATTGCTGGAGTTGGTCAGCGTCTTCTTACCATCCGGCGCTGTCGTCAGCCGATAGCCGTTGAAGGTGACGGTCGTCGTTTTCTCTTCCTTGCCGTTCGCGGCCCTGACGGTGACGATCTCGGTCTTGCGGCCATCCTCGTCAATTCGGGTGTCGGTTGTCGAATTCGACTTGGGATCGACCTCTCGCGTTGTCAGCGCGCCGGTCTCGGCGTTTCTTTCGGTATGCGTTGTCACGCCGTTACCGTCGACGGAATCGCTGGTGCTGTTGCCGTTCGGCTTGGTGAAAGTCACGCCGGTCGAGTCATGGTCGTAGTCGCGGGTATAGGTAGTCGTCTGCCCGCTCTGCGGCTCAGTCACCTCGACGACATGCCCCACGCTGGTTTGCGTCTCCTTGACCGTCATGCCGGCCGCCTGCATGCCCGCCACGACCTGATCGCGGCTGATGCCACGCGTCTCGGCAATGTCGTCAAGGCTGCGCCCTTCGGCCAATTCTTTCTCGATGGATGGAATGCTCTGGTCGCCGCCGACCGGACGCATGTTCTCTGCAGCCACCGGCCCGATGAAGTTCTGCAGATGAGGCGGACGCACGAGATGCGAAGTCTGGTCCGGCCTGCCGGGAGCAGATTGCCAGGGCGCGAGTTCCACCTTCCTGCCATCCGGGCCAGTCACAACGACGTTGGATGTTTCATCCCGAAAGACTGTGGCTTTGACCTCGGCTCCATTACCATGGCTCGTCTCGACGACCGTATTGCCCGTATCGAGATCGTCGATCCGCGTCCTTGTGTTCGTTCCCGTCTGAGCGTTGTGCGTTTGCTCCACCTTCCAGCCCAATTCGTCGCGAACCGGATTGGCCACCGGCGCCGAATGCGGGTTGTTCTGGACTGTCGTGTAATAGGTTCCCTGCTGAAAGTCGTAGTGCTCCGTGACGGTTCGGCCCTGCGCGTCGTTGATGACGGTGGTGCGCACATCGCCATTGTCGCTGGTCGGAGGGGTCACGACCGGCGCATTGCCCCCGGCCAGTGCCGCGATCACTGCTTCGCGGGTCATGCCGCGCTCTTGGGCGACCTGCTCGGTGCTCTTGCCGGCGGCCAGATCGTTGAATATCCCTTCCGAAAGGCCCGCGGGTTGCAGTAGCGGCGTAAACTTTGGCTGCACGAGGGCCGGCTGGGCGAGCGGCTCGTTTCGAGGGAGGAACGGCGTGACCTTTGGCGGCTCTGCCGGCCTGGGTTGCGGCGGAGGCGGGGGAGGGGCCGAATTCGGTATTCCGAGCTTCGCCAGATCTTCCGGCGATCCGTAAAACCTTCCGGCTCGATACGTCACCCGGCCAGCGGCATCGACGATCTGCGCCATTCCTAGCCTCCGAGTTCCATTCCGCCGGCAGCCGACACGAGACGCCGACAAACCGCTGGCTCAGTTCGGGCTACGGCCGTCGCGGCGGGGACCGCATTTGCAATCGCCTGGGGGAATCGGAACGACACAATCGCCATGGTCCTCTCCCGTTGGATGGGGTCGAGGCTCTGCGAACCAGCAAGACCCATACCGCGAACGGCTACTTCCTTGCGGACATCCTACGGATGCGTCTTCCGACCGCAAAATCCAGTTGGTTCATGAATGCGGAAAGGAACCGGGTTCCTCACAACAGATCGAGCAGGCGCAGATGCCGTACGACAACCGGAAAGGTATCGGGCTTGATATACTCGCCGGCTCTCGAGCCCTTGAAGAGCGCGTCAAGCAACTCGCGATCCTCGATGACCGGTATGCCGTGACGCCTGGCCTCGGCCGCGATCGTCAGCCCGGCCTTTCCTGACCCCTTGGCGGTAACAACAGGAATGGGCGTTTCGCCCTTGACATAGCGCAGTCCTACGGCCCGGTCGGCCAGAACCGCGACAAAGGACGACTCGTTGCCCCCAAACTTCTTCGGCGCTGATAGCGTTTCGCGACGCAAGCGCTGGAATTCGCGCTGTATCAACGGGTCGCCTTCGACGTCCTTGTGCTCGCGCCTGTGCTCCGTCGTGGACATGCGCATGTCGCGCATGAACAACAGACGCTGGATGGGAAGATCGGCAAGACCGATGACGATGAAGGCTATGGCGGCGGCAAATCCAAGCGGCGTGACGATACCGAGGATGATGGGAACGAGGCAGGTGTCGCCGCAGCCTGGAGCCTCGACTATCGGTCTTAGCCAGGCCAGCAGGATGATGACGAAGAGAACGGACAGCAGCAGCAGTTTCACCAATCCCTTGGCGAGCTCGACGACGTTGCGCATCGAGACGATCCGCTGCAAGCCCTTTACCGGATTGATGTTATCGAATTTCGGCTTGATCGGTTCGCCGGAGAACACCGGTCCACCCATGACGATGACCGCAGAAAGGACGGTCACGACGACAACAACAATCGCCAACGGCAGCAGCGTCAGCAGGACAGCCCAACCGAATTCCTTGCTGACGCGTCCTATCCCCGCCTCGAATGGCTGCGTCGTCGCTTCGATGACAACGTCAAGCAGCCTGTCCACACGCGCAGCTATGTCGGGCCACGCGATATTGAGATAGGCAAGCGCGGAAAGCAGCGCGATCGCCGAAACGAGATCGTGACTGTGCCAGGCCTGACCCTTCTGGCGGGCATCCCGCAGCTTCTTTTCGGATGCTGGAAGGCGTTTTTCCTCGGCTTCTTCGGACAACGTCGCTTCTCGCCAGCTTCAACCCGAAGACGTTCAGCCCTAATTGCCGGTTTCGGACTGGCCTTGATTATTGGCGCCGCCCATCGCGTCTTCCTCCTCGCCGTAAAGGTAGCGCTTGGCAGCACGCACTCCGGGTGCACCGCGTGCCGGTCCCATCCGCCGACCCTCGACAAGGTCACGTTGGCTTTCGGCCATGCGCTGGAGATTGTAGGCGTTCGCGCAGCCCGGCGGCAGATGCGGTCCGAGCGGCGGCGAGATCGTTTGCGACGTGCTGGCAAGCGAGGGGTCGGTATCGGCAGGTTCGCCAAGGCAGGAATCGGGCGCGAGTATCGACCCATTGGCGCTTTTTGCGGAATCGCCGCCGGTCGAAACATAGCTGTAGCCTGGCGAGTAATCGGGCTGCGGCTCGGTCTGGCAGCCGGCGACGCCAAGACTAAGCAGGACGATCAGGGGCAAGGAATGGCGCGGCATGATCATCTTCACTTACTTCACGATCAGCCCGGTGTTGCGCAACTTCGGCCCGGCCTTGCGCTTCTTGGCCGGTCGGTCGATCGGCGTTGCCAGATCATGGCGTACCGGCTCCACGAGATAGGGTGTGATCAGCACCACCAGTTCTGTCTCCTCCTTGCGAAAACGCTCGGACCGGAAAAGTGCGCCCAGCACCGGAATGTCCCCAGCCACTGGCACCTTATCCAGGTCGCGTGAGAAGGTCTGCTGAAATAGCCCAGCGATTGCAAAGGTTTGCCCGCTTGCAACCTCGACGGTCGTGTCGACCCTGCGCACGACGAAGCTCGGTAAGTTGAAGCCACCGACCGTGAGCGACGTGCCGCTAACCGAGGGTGTGCTGACCTCCGGCTTGACATGCAGGCCGATACGATTGTTCCCGATGATCGTGGGGGTAAAATTCAGCGACACACCGAAGGGCTTGTACTCGGCGGTGACCGTATCCTGGCTTTGCGGGATCGGAATAGGTATCTCGCCACCGGCGAGGAAGCTCGCTGTCTGCCCGGTCGCGGCGGTCAGGTTAGGCTCGGCGAGGATCTTGAGGACGCCGTTCTTCTTCAGCGCATCGATCACCACCTCGAAATTGAAGCCGGTGTCGTGAGCAAGGCCGGCCTTGAAATTGCCTCCGGCGCTGTCCGGGAAGGCATTGTTCTGAAGCATGCCGAATTCGAAGCCGCTCGACTGGTAACCGATCGTCCAGTCGATACCATAGGATTGCAGTTCGCTGCGCGAGACCTCGGCGAAGCGAACCCGGATATTGACCTGCTGCGAGCCTTGGATTGTCGTGTCATTCAGCGGTTCCTGATCCGGTGGCGAGAAGGTGCGGGCGACGCTGTCAACGTCGACAGCCTCGTCCATGTTGGCTGCGTGGCCCATGGCAACGATGCGGGTACCGAAAATCGCCAGCTCCGTTGTTCCGGTGGAATTAAGCTCTCGGTTCGCTTCGTTGGCCGGAGCCGCATCCATGGTCACGCGGAGCAGCGCTGTCGCCTCGACCTTCTTGTCGCCGGTGAGCGCGATGAGATTTGTGACGCCTGGCTTCAGGCCGTAAACGTAGACAATGTCGCCGGTGACCACCTGCAGGTCGGCGATCGTCGTGTCCGCGATCAGCACTGCCTCGACCGGTATATTGAAACGAAGCAGGTGCCCCTGACCGACCGCGACATTGACCACAGAGTTGGCTGGGAGACCTTCTGTGCTCCCCTCGGCCGAGGCGCTGGACGCGACAAAGCATGCCATCAGGATGACCAGCATCATGGAAAGCCAATGCGTGCGGCAATCTGTTGCCGGGCATACGGCTGTCGTGTTTGGAAGGTCGATCATCAAGTCCCTCGGCAGATTGCATTTCAGCCGCGCCCCGTTTCCCGGATTGCGGCATGTTCACGTCCCCTGGCCGGCATTCGCCATTGCCGGCAGCGACCGCGGTCCTGGAAAATTCCCGGCGGCCTCCTGCGTCCCTCCAATCATCGCGAGCGGCTGCACGTTGAATTCCGGGGCGAGTTCCTGATAGGCCAGAACGGGAAGGAGAATGCCGTTATGCGCCAGCAGGCTGCGGACGTGGCGGCGAACGTCACCGGATGCGAGCACTACGGGGAGGGCGCCGGCTTCGGTCTTGGCCTGCGCCTTCTGAAGCTGCGCCACTAGCATCTGGATCTGCCCCCCCGTCGGATTGAAATGCGTGCCGGAAGGCGACGGCTGAATCGAATTTCTGATGGCGTCTTCCGCCGGCCTCTGCAGAACAAAGGCCGGGATCACATTGTCCTGGTTCGCGACCCGAAAGCTGATCTGGCGCCTGAGTGCTGCTCGCACCTGCTCGGTAAGCAGCACGACATCCTGCTCGCGTTGCCCTGAATCGACGATCGCCTCCAGAATGAGACGGATATTGCGCACCGGGACATTCTCGGACACCAGCCGGCGCAGTAGGTCGGCGATCTTCTGCAGCGGCAATGTTTCCTGTGCCTGACGGACCAGATCGCTATATTCAGCCTCTGCCTCGGTCAGCAGCTTGCGGGTTTCCTGGATGCCCACGAAATGGCTGGCATATTGGCGTAGCGAATAGGCGAGCCAGCGGCCGATAATGTCGAGTGGCGGCAGCACTTCGATATCGGCACGCGTGAGGCTTGCTGCGTCCGCTACATCGACCCATAGGGACTTTCTGGTTCCGGCAACGCCCGGCCCTTCATCTACGCTGACGTCCGCGAGGTCGACGTGTTCGGGAGCTTCATCGACAAGGAGCTTTCCGGCAGGGATTTCCGCTTCCAGGATCGGCGCCCCCTCCAGGTCGATGCGAAGGCGGCGCGCAGGCAAGACATCGTCCACGATGCGTTCGGCTGCGGGAATCTCGATGCCCAGATCGCTGAATATCTCGCGTCTGACATTGCTGACGCGCCTTTCGAGCTCGGCATCGGGCACGTCGCTCGCCAGGCCCAGGCCTAGTCGTATCGCCAGCGGTGAAGTCGACAGCAAGGCGATCGCAGCTTCCTGCGGCTTTGCCTCAGATCGCTGCAGCGTCACGGACTTGCTGCCCGCTTCTCCAATCCGCTGTTCGAGCGATGCTTCGGGCAACTGACTGCGGCTGCGGGCGAAGTAGGCTGCGGCGGCGCAGGAAAGGGCAAGCCCTGCAAAGATGATGGTGGGGAACCCGGGCACGAAGCCGAGTGCCAACATGATGACGGCAGCTAGGCCAAGGGCCCGCGCATTGCCCGTCAGTTGCGACATGACCTGGCTGCCGAGACCCCCTTCGCCCTCGTCGCCGGAAACCCGTGTCACCATCACGCCTGCCGAGACTGCGACAAGCAGAGCCGGAATCTGCGCCACCAGCCCGTCGCCAACCGAAAGCAACGTATAGGTGGTGGCAGCCTCACTCGCGCTCATTCCGTGCTGCGTCATGCCGACGGTGAAGCCGCCGACGAGATTGACGAGGATGATGATGATGCCGGCCATGACGTCGCCCTTGACGAACTTCATGGCGCCGTCCATCGCGCCATAGAGCTGGCTCTCGCGCTCGAGTTGCTGGCGCAGGTGGTGCGCCTGGGCCCGGTCTATGTCGCCGTTGCGCAATTCGGCATCGATACTCATCTGCTTGCCCGGCAACGCGTCCAGGGTGAAGCGCGCCGCCACCTCGGCTACACGCTCGGAGCCTTTGGCGATAACGACGAACTGGGCGATGGTGATGATCAGGAACACGATCAGACCAACTGCGATCGACCCCCCGACAACGAATTCGCCGAATGTCGTGACGATCTCGCCCGCATCGGCCTGCAGCAGGATGAGTCGGGTGGTGGTGATGGTGATCGCCAATCTGAAAAGCGTGGCAACCAGGATCACCGAAGGCATCGCCGAGAACTGCAACGGACTCTCGGCGTAGAGCGCTACGATCAGGATCAACATGCTGAAGGCGATGTTGGTGGTGATCAGGATGTCGACCAGGAAGGTCGGCAGCGGGATCAGCATCATCGCGACGGCGACGAGCATCAATACGGCGATTGCCAGGTCGCCGCGCCCGGACACCTTCACGAGAAAAGGCAGCAAACGCTCAAGCATGGCTGTCCAGCATCTAGTTATTGTCGAGGAACCGGCGGAAGGATTGCCGCGCCTCGCCGGGACGTCCGGCCGCCAGCAATGCGCGACTTTTCAGCAGCATGAGCCCCGGATGATCCGCGCCGTCGATCGTCTCAAGCTTTCCGATCGCGGCGAGAGCCTTCTCCGTCTCGCCGTCAAGAATGAGCAGATGCGCGAGCGTGCGCAGCACGCCAGCGTCGTCCGGCGCCAGTTGCGCGGCAATAAGGAGATATGCGGCGCCACGCTTGGCCTGACCGTGGCGGCCATAAAGATATCCCAGCATATGCATCAATTGCACGGTGTCGCGCACGCCGTTCAGATGTCGGTCCTTCCATGCAACTTCTCGAGTATCTCGAGATGCCGGTCGATCTCGTCGCGCATGAGCGTCTCTGCCATCGAACGCAACTGTTCGCCGCCCCCAAGGCGCGGGAGTAACTCGCTGATGCAATCCTCCAGGATGGAGGTCGCGCGTCGCAGTATGGCCGGATCGGGGACACGCGGGCGCACATACTGCACCAACACATCGTTAATCGAAGTGCCGGAAGGACCGGGTTCGAACAAGAGAGCGCCGCTCTCGATGCCCCAGGCTTCCCTCGACCCGCCTGCATGGTTCGTCTTTTGCTCCACCGCGTCGAACCGTCGGCGCTCGACCTGTTGGCCACGAGGGGCTCCCGTTCGCGCATGCGGCGAAACCGCATCCACGCTGGAGACGTCAAGTCGTGAGCCTTCGATGCGGCGGCTCATGGGTACCTCAGGGAAATGGTCGCGCCATTCTTGACGAGAATCAGCGCGTCTCCCCCGATCTGCTTGACCGACCACCCGTTTTCGATGAACGCGCCTTCGTGATAACGGGCACCGTCGGCCGTGATGATGTAGGGCCGGTTGCCATACCAGATTGCCTGAAGGGCCAGCCGCGGCGCGGTTTCGGCGCCGGCGACCACCACATCCGACGAGAGCATGAACTTGGCGCCATGCGTCTGGTCGAACCAGGCCTGCACGTTCGTCCATGCCTGGCTCCGATCTTTTGGCACCGTTCCGGACACGCTGATACGGCCGTCGTCGACGTGTATATCCAGCGGTCCGATGCCAGCTTCTTCGATCTTCCGCGCCAGATCTCGCGTTGCCGCGGCGACTGAAGCTCCGTATCCGATGGCAGCCGAAGCTTCAGTGACGGTTGCCGGATGGGGTGCCGCCAAGGTTTCCGGAACATGCCTGGCACCCGCTATGGATAGCTGGTTAGCGGCTACAGAAAGGATGAAAACGCCGACGAGGCCAACGAGAGTCAACGCCAAGGTGCGCGAAAGAAATGGGCGCTCCTCCGCGCCTTGCTGCTGATGCCCTATCCGCACCGTGGCGCCTCCGATGCGCGCATTGAGCGGCAGCCGGCATTTCTGGCCGTGTCCCTGTGGCACCACGCCCCTTTCAAGCAGCACATCGCCGCCATAGGCTTCAATCTCGATTGATGAGCCACTGAGGCGCAGCCGCGCATGGCTGGGCGCCACGCCTTCGTCTCTCAGCACTATGTCGGACTCGACACTCGAGCCGATCGAATGGGACTCGCCGTGGAGCGCAAGCTGCGCGCCTGTGTGAAGTCCGTCGGTTACCTCCATCAGGATGCCGGAGGTCGCGACCGGCGCAAATGCTGCCCGCGCCATGCTCAGCGCATTGCGCGTTCCGAGGCCCGGTTCATCGCCCATCTTCGCCCCCTTAGCAGATGCACAAGTCGCTTCGAGAGGATGCGCGACCAGCTATCGCGCACCCAGATCGTCTGCGCCGCTCGAAATTTGCGCGACGCCGACTTGTCAAAATGGCCGTTAGGACTTCTGGGCGGCGCTGCCCATATCCTTGGACGTGCCCATCTGGAACTCATGCTCCATCTTGTGGGTGTCCTTTTTCACCTCAAGCGCGAACATGCGTTCCTGCTGCGCAATCATCTTGTCGAGCATCGCTTCGGGGTTGCTGCTTCCTACGGAAGGGACCGTCGCCATGGTTGGACTCCTCGTTGGGATTAGGTCGGATCAATGCAGATCGCCGACGCTCCGTTCGACGCCTACGCACAAACCTTACGGAAGAGTTTTGGGGAGACGAAATCCATTTGGTTTGCGACATCACGCCAGACATTGGAAATGCTTAGTCAGCGATTTCGCACGGCTTGGCAGTTCGGACACGAAAGGCTCTCAAGCAGCCCGCCCGCGTCGCGCAGAAACGACATTTCCTGGCCCATATAGTTGATGAGGAAAGCCGCATAGACGACGAGCAGCAGGCTGAAGACGAGCGTCTTGACCACTAACGACATGGCGAAAACGTTCAGGTGGGGCGCGGCTTTCGCCACGAAGCCGAGCAGCACGTCCGACAGCAAAAGACCAACGACGATCGGAAAACTCAGGACCAGTGCCATGGTGAGGACACGCGTTACTAGGTCGAGGAAGATACCCACCGATTCGGCACTGAAGACCGGCAAAAGGCTCTCGATAGGCCACAGCCTGTAGCTGTCGAATACCGTCGTCAGCATAAATTGAAGTCCGCCGGCGGCGAGGAACAGCGCGATCAAAGTAATGGTGAAGAGCGTGCCGGTAGCGCTTGTCTCATGCGTCATCATCGGGTCGATCAGGGACCCCATGGTCGAGCCGCGCTGGAGATCGACAATGTCGCCGGCGGCTTCGGCCGCCCAGAACGGCACGCCGAGCACGAGGCCCAGCACCGCGCCGACAAGCATCTCCTTCACGCCAAGGATGATGAACGTGGCCACAGTGAAATCGACGCCGCGCAGTGCCTCTGTCAACGCCGGATAGAGTGGGATCGCGAAAGCGATGGCGACCCCGTTTCGCAACAGGCCGGTCAACCGCAAGCGGGAGAACAGCGGCAGGACGAGGATGAAGCCCAGCATGCGCGCGACAGCGAATCCCGCCGCAAGGATGTAGAACTCGGCCTCCTGCAACCAGCCCAGATACGATCCCATTCCACTAGCGCGTCGTGACCGGAAACTCGTCGAAAACCGCGGTCGCCTGTTCCACGATCTGATGAGCCATGAAGGGCCCAGTGATCAGGATGACCACCAACACGACGACGAGCTTGATCGTCTGCGGCAGCGATTGATCCTGGATCTGGGTCAGGGCCTGGATCAGGCCAATCAACAGGCCGGTCACCAGCGAAACGATGATCGCCGGCGCTGACATGAGCAGCACGATCATAAACGCCTCTTGGACCTTTGCGAGTATGACGTCGCTGTTCATTCTTCTGATCTTCCCGACGCCGATAGGTCAGGCATAGCTGAGGATCAGCCCGTGCATCAGGCGTGACCATCCGTCGATGGCGACAAACAGGAGCAGCTTCAGCGGTATCGAGATCAGCACCGGCGAGACCATGATCATGCCGAGTGTCATCAGCACATTGGCGACAACGATGTCGACGATCAGGAAGGGCAGATACAGCAGGAAACCGATCTCGAAGGCGCGGGTCAGTTCCGATGCAACGAAGGCCGGGATGAGGATGGAAAGATCGTCGTCGCGCACATTTCTGCGCACTTCCTCCGGCCAAAGCTTGCCTGTCCCATCGAGAAAGAATTTCCGCTCATCCGGCTGGGTAAAGCGTATAAGATGCCCCTTCAGCGGTTCCTTGATCAACTCAGCGGCAGCTCTGACGTCCTCGACAGTCTCGAATTTCGTCTGACTCTGCAGCCGAGTGGACATTTCGCTCAGGAGCGGTGTCGTGATGTAGCTAGTCAGCACCAGCGCGATGCCGTAGAGGACTAGGTTCGGCGGCATCTGCTGGACGCCGAGCGCGTTCCTGATGAGGAAGAGCACGACCGAGATTTTCAGGAATCCCGTCATCGTCACCACGGCAAGCGGCACCAGACCAACGGTGCCGATGGCGATCAACAGGACCAGAAGGCTGGGTGCCCCTTCAACCATTTGTAAAAACGCGCCTGACGCGAACGCCCAGACTTTCGCCAATCTCGACGAGTTCGCCTTGCCCGATGCGCTTGCCGCCCGAAATGATGTTGATGCTGTCCGCGGCAGCATCGGGCAGCGGGAGAATGGCGCCGGGCGCGAGTTTCCTCACCTGTTCGACGGACAGTGTCGCTCGGCCTGCTTCGAAGACGAGCGTCACCGGCAGGTCGCTCACGTCAAGGTCTTCAGGCTGCTCGCCGAAAGATTGCATCTGGCCTGAACTCATCATCCACTCCCATCTTGAACCCTGAAGCCTCCGCAAGCGATCACGCAACCGCACGCCAGATCCCGCAAATTCGACCGGCGCGGCCAGCAGGCCACTCAGTTCGATCATTGCCGACACCGACTGTTCGGGCGTGTCGTCGATCACCACGACATCGCCCGGCACGAGGTTATCCAGTTCCGCCAGCGTGATCCGAACCGCGCCGCGGCAAATCCGGAGAGACAAGAGCGGATCGACTGCTTCCGGGGCTAAACCCTGCGCGAAGGCATCCAGCAGGCGGGCCAGAGCAAGCGCGATGTCTTCACTCTCGAAACGCAGGAGGCCCATCGGGGTGCCATCAGCGTGATGCAGCACAAGCTGAAAACGCGCCGCATCCGCCGCCGAGCTCGGTTCGAAAGCGACAGCTTTCAGCTCAACGGGACGGCCGAGGCGATCTTCGAAATCAGTCAGTTCTTGTGCGACGAGCGCTTCGATGAGCAGGGCGGCATGCGCGGGATTGAGCTGGTCAAGATCGGCCACGAGGTTCTGGCGCGCAAGCATGCTCACCAGGAGACTTCGATTCACATGCAACGAGGCTTCGGCGTCGCCGAACGCAACGATGACTGCCGTATCCCAAGCCAGCGCCTCGTCGAGGCGCCATTTGGCGGTGGCCGTTACCGCGATTCCGCCCAGTTCAAACCGGATCGCCGGCCGGCACCCGTAGTATGCATTCGGAGCTTCCAGATCCTGCAGGGAAACCCTTTCGAGTTCCAGCGGCTCCCATTCGAATGCGGTCCGCGACAACCTCGTCCGCTGGTGCTGCGTGGACTTCGGGCCGCGCAGTTGTACGTCGGTCAGGGAAGGCGGCGCGGGTTTCAGCATGATGTTGCCTGGGGTTCCGCGGGCTTGCGGTCCTCCTCGGCCATGAGTTCGGCCAGCGCGGCTTCGCGGATTGCGCCGCGCTCCGCCACCTTGACGGCGAGAGCGTCGATCTTTTCGAGGGCCAGCCGGGCACGACGCAGTTTGTCATTCGCTTCCGCAAGCTCGATCCAACGGGCATGAGCACGCTGCTCCGCAGCGTCTTTGGCCTCGGCTAGTCTGGCCGCCTCGAATTGCGCTGCAAGATATCTGTTTTCGAGATCCTGCATGCTGGCGGCGCTCAATCTCTGCCCGATCATCGCATCCATCGCCATTCGATCGGCAGCGGCTGCGCGTTCCAGATGGCTATCGATCGCTCTAGCAGCGTCCGCCACGCGGCGTACGGTCTCCTTGTGTGCCGCGTGGCTTCGGGCGGCCGCCTCCTCAGCGCGACGCAACCGAGCTTCCCGTATCGAGCGGGTGCCTGCGATGAGCTTGGCGTCTTTCACGACAGGGCAATCTCGCGCATGAGCCGCTGCGTCTCGTGAAGCGCTTCGCTCGATTTCGGATCCTGCCGCAGGAATGCGTTGATCCGGTCGATCTTGGCGATCGCCTCATCCGTCGCGGTGTCGCTGCCGCGCTGGTATTCGCCGACGCGCAGCAGCAGTTCGACCTCGGCATGGCGCGACATCATTTCACGGATGCGACCCGAGTGTTCCCGGTGCTCCTGCGACACCACCATGTCCATCAGGCGGCTTCTACTGCGCAGCACATCAATCGCCGGAAAGTGGTTGCGTTGTGCCATCTCGGCGGACAGAAAGACGTGGCCGTCCAGCAGCGACTGCATCTCCTCCGCCACCGGATCCATCGTTCCGTCGCCCTCCATCAAGACGCTGTAGAGGCCTGTAATCGAGCCGATACGTCCTGGTCCGGCCCGCTCCAGCAGGCGGGGCAGCGCGGCAAAGAGCGAGGACGGATAGCCGCGCCGTGTCGGCGGCTCGCCGGAAGCAAGGCCAATCTCGCGCTGGGCACGGGCGAAACGCGTGATGTTGTCCATGGCGAGCAGCACGTGCTTTCCCTGGTCGCGGAAATATTCTGCGATTGCGGTCGCCGCATGGGCCGCCTTGACGCGCTCGATGGCGGGCCGGTCCGATGTGGCGGCGACGATCACCGACCGCTTAAGCCCTTCCGAGCCCATCTGACGTTCGACGAATTCACGCACTTCCCGTCCACGTTCTCCGACCAGTGCGATCACGGTGATATCCGCATCGGTGCCGCGCACAATGTCGGCAAGCAACATCGACTTGCCAACGCCGGGCGCCCCGAATAGGCCGATACGCTGGCCGCGCGCGCAGGTCAGAAGCCCATCGAGCGCACGAATGCCGAGCGTCATCGGCTCCGAGATCAGACTGCGTTGCATCGAGGGCGGGGGGGCGGCAATGACGGGATAGCTGCCGGCGATGTTGGCCTCGTCGAGCGGCGCGCCATCAAGAGGATCACCGAGCGCGCTGATGACCCGGCCGAGCAGGGCCGGGCCTATGCGGATCTGCTGGCTCTTGAAAGTCGGAATAACCTCGGTGAGGCTCGAAAGGCCGGTAATGTCGCCTAGCGGCAGCAAGATCGCCACCTCGTCGAGCAGCCCGATCACTTCGGCTTTGAGCCGCCTCTTGGTCTTTGGATCGACCAGGTCGCAGATCTCGCCGATCCGGGCCTCTTCAAGGGCGGCATGGATTATGGCGCCGGTGACCCGGCGCACTCTGCCCGTGCGCCGCCGCGCCGCGTCGTGACGCAGGCCGCTGCGAAGGTTGGGAACGATGTCGGCGAGACGGCTATCAATCCCAATCATTCCGGCATCTCCCGGCGGTCGCAGACAGCCTCGGCGATTGCGGCGATCTGGACCCCGATGGTCGCATCGACCACGGCGATATCGGTTGCCACGACGCAGCCGTCGCGCGGGAGATCGGCATCGGCGATCACCTCGAAAGTCCCCTGGAAGGTCGATTCGGCGCGGATAGCTGCAAGTTCGTCTCGCACCGCGTCGAGGGCTTGCGGATGCACCGACACCTTGATGAAACGGCTGCGCCTCATTTCGGAGATGGCCTGCCCGGCTGCCTTTGCCACCAATTCGTTAGCGTCGAACTCGCCGAGCACGCGAGCGATGACGTCGGTCGCCAGGCCGATGACATCCTTCTCGATTGAACCGAAATAGCGGTCTACCTTGGCTATAACCTCGGCCAAGAGGCGAGCGGCTTCGGCGGCGCCCTCGGTCTTGCCGTCCCTGTAGCCTTCGGCAAAGCTGTCGCCATAGGCGCTGCGGGCCGTATCATGCAACTCGGCAGCTCTGCGCTTTGCTGCGTCGAGGAAGGCAAACCCATCTTGCCAGGCCTGCGCTTCGGCCGCCTTTAGAATTCGCTTGCCAGGCCGCGTCGGCAGTCCGATGCCGGCGCTCATCGGGCGGCTTCGCTGGCACGGCGGACAATTCCTGCGCCACCTGTCATCGATCCGACATCGAGGTCGGTGCCGACGGGAAACTTGAGTTTCATCCGTGCGGATACCGGCCCCGGCACGGCATCGCACCAGGCGGCTATGCAGCGCCAGCCATCGTCATGGATGCGCGCCGCAATCGTCTCCAGCGGCTCCAAAGGGCGGGGCAGGGCGGCAAGATCCCTGTTTGCCAGGGCGAAGACGTACAGTTCCTCGCCGATCTGATGATGGATGGCACTCACCAGTTCCTTGCCGATGGCGCTGGACAGCGACCCGGACCAGCAGATCGCGCCTGCGCGCATTGCCAAGGTCTCGATCTCCCGCATTGACGCCAAGGCGATGCGGCGGTCCTCGTTTGCCAAGTCGTCGCCAAGCGGCGCAAGCTCGAAATGCGATGAAAGCAGGGCCGAGAGGCGCTGGGCTAGCCGCGGCGACTCCAGCATAAGTTGGCAGCAGTGCACCGTGATCGCACCGCCGAAGCATGCAGCAAGCTGGCTTGCATCGGCATAGGCCGCGGGATGCTCGACGAAAGCGTCCCACTCCGGGTCCAAGGCCGCAGGCGCCATTGCCTTCACGCCGCCGAATGCTTGGCCGGAAGCGTCGTCTGGCTCAGCGCGTAGATCTTGCGCCTGCTCCGATTCAGCACCTGGTTGGCGAGCAGGCCACCAAGAACGAGAACGCCAGCGCCGAGACCGTAGACGATCCACATGGCCGCCGTCAGGCTGTCGGGATGGAGTTGCAATCCAAAGAACGACGCGAACGACGGCTTGTTCACCGCCCGTTCCGGAGGGGCGGCGACGGGAAACAGCACCACCGAGACATTGTCGTAAGCGAGGCCGGCGACACCGTTGGCCACCAGCATCTTCACTTGCGGAATAAGGTTCTCCATTGGCGTCGTCGCCTGATGGCGGATGAAGACCGAGGCGGACGACGGTACAAGCTTCTGGCGCAACGGATCGTTTTCCGGCAGGACCAGATGGACCCTTGCCGTCAAGACCCCGTCGATGTCGGAAATCGTGCGCGACAATTCCTGGCTCAGACCGTAGATCATCGCGGCCCGTTCCTCGACCGGCGAGGACACCAGGCCATCGCGCTTGAATACGTCGCCGAGTGTGGCGAACTCCTGTTTGGGAAGGCCGTGGTCGTTGAGGAGCGCCATCGCCTCGGCAAAGTGACCCTCGCGCACCGTCACGGTCATCTTGCCATCCTTCTCCGGATTGCGCTCGGCGGAAATGCCGTTGCGCACCAGAGTGGCGACAATCTCGTTCGCCTGCTGCTGACTCAACCCGGTGTAGAGTTCGACCGAACACGCCTGCAGAAACAGCAAGGTGCTCAGCATGGCAGCAGCGATCGCAAGGCGACGTGGACGGTTCGACAAGTGCTACCCCGGTACTAGCCTATTGTTGCTTGATCAGTGTGTTGACAGATGACGCAGCGGCCGAGACGCTGTTCGTTGCGAGTGAGGCTCCAAAAAGGGCCCAGGAGGCCGAAACATACTGGTCAAGCAAGCGCTGCATGTCCGCTTCGCCCATCTTCGTCGATAGCTGACCGGTGTCACCCGCGTCGTTCGCCGTCGGCGCCTGAGTTGCCCCAGGCTGCCGCGATCCCATGGCGCCCTGTGCGGATTCCACCATGCCGCCGAGCGATCTGATCGTCGAATCGAACAGGGCGGAAGGATCGGCGCCAGCGGCGCCGCGCTTGCCGGCTTCGTCCATATACTCGTACAGGTGGAATTCCTTTACGGCTTCGACGGGAGCCGGCGGATTGCCGGCAACGCCATTGTTGCCGGTGCGCATGTCCTGGATGTTCTGGACGAGTTGGGCAGGTTCCGACCCGGCTGTGGTGGGCGTGGTCTTCTGTCCAGCTATCTTGTTCGTGGTGACCGACAGCCACTCGTTGACCGCCGGTTTGAGAGATCCTGTGCCCGCCGCGGCGGCGACGTTGATGTCCAGCCCGGCAGCCGTTGCGTTGGGAAGCAATTCCGCTGCTGCCAAGGGCATCGTCGGGGCGATCTCCATTTCTCCTGCCCCCTACTGCGTTGCGACGGATGGCGCTGCCGACGTCACGGGCTGAACGTCCACGGTCCGACCGCGGAAAACCCGCACATTGACCTCCTTGCTGGCCGTCCCGGAATCATCCAGCCCGACGCTCTGCTTGACCAGCGCAGTGTAGGACGGGGGTCCAGAAATTGTGACGGCTCTGTCTTCTTCGGAGATCTTCAGGGGAAAGCGGCTGTCGGACACGCCGATCCTGTCGAGCCGCTCTGCAAGATCGGAGATTGTTTCCCGGTCGACCCGAACGATTTCGGTCCGCAAATCCGCCTCTGTCACGATATTGAGCGTGGATCCGTCATAGTGCCAGACCAGCCCGTAGCGGTCGCATACCCAATCCAGAAACTCTCGCGCCGATGCGTGCGGCTCCCCCGAATTTAACCGTCCCTTGATGCCCTTGCCGAGCTTTATCGAAATGCCGAGGTTTCGGCCGAATTCCATCAGGGCAGCGTCCACGGCCTGATCGACCGCGATATATTTGTACGGACCATCCGGCCAAGTGGGCTCGATCGCGTTCGCTGGGGCGATGACGGCACAGATAAGCGCCAACGCCCCAGAGACGATCCAAATGCACACAGAGATAACCTTTCTGCCTGCCATCTCGGTAACGAGCCCATCAGTCGAATTAGTGGTATCGCCGACGCCGGCGCGCCGAAGACAGCTTGGGCAAAGCTAGTCCTCTCTCGCGAGATCGAAAAATCCAATTGGATCGCGCAGGGGACTCGTTTCGACCAGAACGGTCGATTAACGTCCGCGCCGGGAAGGGGCAGTCAGTACGGAATTCGAAAGATGGCGCATCGGACATCGTTCAATGCCTCCGGCCGGGTGTGTGTCTGGCTGGCCGGCGTGCTCTTGTTCTGTGCGATGACGTTTCTCGCTCAGGCGGATGCGGTCGCCAAGAACAGTGGCTACGATCCACGGACATGGTCCTATGACGAAACGCGCAACATAATGCTGTCGCCGTCGGATCTCGAGGACGACGCGGTTGCAGAGCAGCCGGCAGACTGGAGCCCCATACCCCGGACTGTCGTGGCGTATGATGGCCAGGAAAGGGCGGGAACGATCCTGATCAGCACATCGGCCCGACGCCTTCGCCTGATCCTCGGCAGGGGCAGGGCCCTTCAATACGCAGTCGGCGTGGGACGTGAGGGATTCAACTGGAGCGGCCGCGACCGCATCTCTGACAAGAGAGAATGGCCCGACTGGCGTCCGCCGGCCGAAATGATGAAGCGCGAGGCGAGCAAGGGCAGGATTCTTCCCGCGAAGGTCGAGGGGGGACCAGAAAATCCCCTAGGCGCACGCGCACTCTATATCGGGTCCACACTCTATCGCATTCACGGCACCAACCAGCCTTGGACGATCGGCGAGGCGAATTCGTCAGGTTGCATCAGGCTTACCAACGATGATGTCATCGACCTTTACCAACGGGTTGCGGTCGGGGCTCAAGTCGTCGTGCAGCGTTGAGCCGCAGCTTGTCGCGTTTCGAACCGAACCGCCATTGTGGATGTCACGTGGGGTAGTGATCAAATGAAGCGACCAATGCGGCTAGCCCTCTTCACAGTCCTATGCGCTGTTGCGCTCACCGGCTGTCAGACTACGGGCTCGATAAGCAAGAAAACGGCCGACGCTGAACTGTCTCAATCCGATCGGTTAGTGAAACTCGCTGGCGACATCGAATCGCGGGGCGAGCACGATACCGCCATGGCGCTTTACGCCCGCGCGGCGGCAATGCCTGAATCGAGCGCTGCAGCAAACGTCAAAGCCGGCGACGCTTATCTTCGTTTCGGTTATGTAGACGAGGCGATGACCCAATATAAGGGAGCGCTCGTCAAGTCACCCAACAACGGTCAGGCGATGCTTGGCCTTGGCTCTGCGCTGATCGAATCGGGAGATCTGAGTGCCGGCATCCGCGCGCTCAGCGAAGCGGCTCCCATCGTCAATACCAGCCGCGCCTACAACTGGCTCGGCGTGGCGCAGACCATGGCAGGACTGACAGGGGAAGCGCAGAGCACCTTTACCACGGCACTCAAGCTGGAACCCGGCGATCTGGACCTTCAGACCAATTTGGCGCTTGCGGCCGCACTTGAGGGCAATGCCTCGGTCGCATTGCCGATCGCAGAGCGCGTGGTGGCGTCCGGCAGGGTGCAGCTTCGGCACAAGAATAACATTGTCATCGTGTACGGCCTGCTTGGCCAGGACGATCTGGTGAAATCCGCCCCGCCGACCGGCCTGTCGTCCAAGGAAATCGCCTCCCTCCTGGCAAGATGTAGAGAGATTCGAGCGATGGGCAGTGTCAAGGCAAAAGCGGCCGCGCTAGGATCAATGACCGCCTGACCAGGTGGCATTGGCGGCCATCCGACACGCCTGAGCGCCAAGCAACCATCTCGCCTTTCGTCGGGCGACCACGTTTGCGTTTCGCTCATTACTGGCACATGCGTCGCCGTCCTGCCCGGGTGCCGCTATGGGATGGTGAGGGGCAGACAATATTTTCTGACGATCGCGTCACAATGCCGAACTCTGGATCGTCAACACGCGAATGAAGCCATCCCCCGAAGGAGAAGGAGCGAAGTCGATGACGCTCAAGAATCGATCGGTGCTCACGGCAAATCCGGCGTCGAGCGTCGAGGCGTCGCACATCCGCCTTTTCGAGGAAGCCCGCCCGCGGCTGCTCGGCCTCGCATACAGGATTCTCGGTTCCCGCGCGGAGGCGGAAGACGCCGTCCAGGACACGTTTCTTCGCTGGCAGACGGTCGATGTCGACAGCCTCGCGTCGCCAGGCGCCTGGCTGACGATGGTCTGCACGCGGCGCGCCATCGACATGCTGCGTGCTTCATATCGCAGCCGGGTGGACTATGTGGGCAACTGGCTGCCCGAGCCGGTCCATACGGTCATTCACAGCGACGCGGAGGCGCAAATGGAGCTCTCATCGTCCCTCTCCACGGCCTTTCTGCTAATGCTGGAGCGGCTGACCCCGAAGGAACGGGCTGCATACCTGCTCTATGAAATCTTCGAGCTGTCCTATGCCGACGTTGCCTCGTCGCTGGATATGAACGAGCCGGCGTGCCGAAAGCTGGTCTCGCGGGCCAAGGCGCGGGTCGGTGACGACCAGGTGAGATACCGACCGTCCGCGGAACGGCAAGAGGAACTTCTTGCCGCCTTCGAGGATGCAATCCGTACCGGACAGCCCGGTCCTCTCGCCGCGATGCTTGCCAGCGACGTGCGCCTGACCGCTGACGGCGGCGGCAAGGCGGCGACGGTCATCGAGATTCTGGAAGGCAATGCGGTGATGGCTTTCCTGACGGAACGGCTCAACGAATGGTGGGCGGCCTATGAGTGGAGCTTCACCGACCTCAACGGATCGCGTGGGCTTGTCCTGCGGGAAAGAGAGAAGATCGTCGCGACGGTCTCCTTCGCCTACGACAGCGCAGATCGCATCGCGGATATCTTCATCGTGCGCAATCCGGACAAGTTGGAAGGGCTCGGCGAGGCGAGGATTCACTGAAGTCCAAGGGCCTCTGGGCCGAAGGCTGCGACCTGGCGCGTATTCGTCCCGGCGATGGCACGTCCATAGCCGGGACTTTTCGTTTCGATTTACTGAACCGCATGCGGTGACCCAGGAGCGTAGAAACTACAGGGCACGTCACAAACACGTCTCCTCGAACGTCACCGGGGCATGGGCATGGAGCCCAGCCATCGGCGGCGAACGCCGCAAAGCTCGAGGAGATAATCATGAGCAAGAAAGCACTCTACATCAGGCACAGGGCGCAGCCGGGCAAGCGCGAGGAGGTGAAGCGCATCTGGGAGAAGTATGCGCGCGCCTATATCGAAGGCGCCAACGGCCACGTCGCCTATGTCTACGGCTTCGACGACAACGATCCCGATGCGATCGTGGCCTACCAACTCTACACCGACGAGGCCGGGACGGACGATTTCGTCAAGCAGCCCTGGTACCCGGACTATGAGCGGGAAACGGCCGCGCTGCTCGCCGGACCGTCAGAGTTCCGCACGATCACGCCGCAATGGACCAAGGGCGACGCCGCCTGAGATGCCACTCAAGCCCGGCGGCTTGCGGCCCTCCGCTCGCCGGGCTTCCCCGCATTGTCCCGACCCGTCACCCCCAAGCGCAATTGCAAGCCGCAGCGAGGCTGCGGGAGTTTTCCCATTAGCACCAACACTGTTTAGCACCAACACTGTTTCGGCGGGCGCAGCCCGCCCGGGCTGGGCCGCCCTTCTGACAGGCCGAAGCGCCGTCTTCTCCATCGTCCTCGCAGGAGGTGTGATGCTGCACGCGCTCAATATCTATATCGTCACCACGATTCTGCCGTCGGTCGTCGAGGACATCGGCGGGCTCGAGCTCTGCCTGGAGCATGACGCTGTTCGTGGTCGCGTCGATCCTCGGCGCAGCCCTCACATCGCGGCTTCTCGATCGTGGCGGGTCCGGGACATGCCGCCTCCGACATCTGGTTGTGCCCAGCGGGTAGCGGCTCACGACGAAGTCCGATGCGTTTCGACGCATCGGGCTGGATATACGCTCATGCCAGGGGTTCAAAACGACCTCGCGGTGCATGGCGAGCATGCGCTCCCTGGACGGGCTGCTCGAGCGCATGCCCAGGGAGCCTCGTCTCAGTGCTGCTGTTTCAGCCAACTGACCAGGCGGTGTAGAGCGTCTTTCCGGGGATGGCTGGGCAGGAAAACCGCCCAGTAGGTAAGACCGGGCAGTGAAATGGTGGAGATCTGCGTCAGTACGCCTTTGCTCAGGAGGTCTTCGACCAGACGCTCGGAGGCGAGCACGGCGCCCTGGCCTGCTGCGGCCGCGTCGATGGCGTGAATCTCCTCAGAAAAGGACTGGACGGCAGGTCTCCGCGCACCGTCCGCGCCGGCATGCGCCAGCCAGCGCTCCCAGCTTGGAGCGCTTCTGGACGCGGATTTCCATCGATAGTGAATCAGTGGCAGTTTCAGGATCTGCTCCACCGAAAGCCGGGATCCGTCCGGTAACAGTCCGGGATTGCAGACGGGAATGATCCGCTCTGAAAACAGACGGTGCCACTCCGCTTCCACGCCTGGGTGCTCCGCATAGCGAATGGCGATATCGATGCCCGACGCATGGAGGTCCGTGACGCGATCTTCCGCCTCGACCGTGACGTTCAGTTGGGCCTGTTCGCACAAGAGCGGCAGTCGGGCCATGAGCCATCGGCTCGCGAACGCCATTGTCACCGAAATTCTCAGTGGTTCTTCCTCCTGATCGGCGGAAAGCTGTTCGATCGCGCCTGCGATCCGGTCAAGGGAGTCGCGTATGACCGGAAAGAGCCGCTCACCCGCCGGCGAGAGACTCACCGGGCGTGGATGACGACGAAACAGCTCGACGCCGAGAAACTCCTCGAGTTGCCGGACCTGATGGCTGATCGCGGTCGGCGTCAGTCCCAACTCGTCGGCGGCGTTCGCAAAGTGAAGGTGCCGCGCGGCAGCTTCGAAAGCGCGCAATGCATGGAGAGGAGGCAATCGGCGCAAGGACACCTCCAGGGCGGGAACGCGAGATCAAGATGAATCTCATTCATCTTATGTCTGAGATATTCGCTTTGGCCAAGAGATTAGCCCGCTGATAGCCACTGCCCGAACAGGTTCTTTCATTGCGGTGCAAGAGGAGAGAAATATGGCGACTTTGCTGCGCATCGATGCCAGCGCTCAGTTGGACGACCGGTCCCTAACGCGGAAGCTTACCGGCTTGTTTATGGACGAGTTTTTGAAGGCGGCCCCGGGCACCGAAACAATCGTCCGCGACATCGGACACTCCCCTGTCCCGCCAATCGATCATCGCTTCATCCATGCTGCCTTCACGCCTCCGGAAGTTCGGGAAGACTGGATGCATGAGCGTCTGATCCTGTCGGACCAGCTAGTCGATGAAGTTGAAACGGCTGACATCCTCGTTCTCGGCGTGCCGATGTACAATTATGGCATGCCCGCAGCGCTGAAGGGGTGGGTAGATCACATCGCCCGAATCGGACGGACCTTTTCCTTCGATCTGTCCCGCGGCGACTTCCCTATCGAACCGATCCTTTCTGGCAAGAAGCTGGTGGTGCTTTCATCGCGCGGGGAGTTCGGCTTTCAGGCCGGGGGCGTACGCTCGCATATGAATGCCCTGGACCCGGCCATCGCAGCCTGTGCCCACTACTTCGGGGTGGCGGCAAGCGACATCCAGACAGTGACCATCGAGTATCAAGAGTTCAAAGATGCCCGGCACCAAGAGTCTGCGGCGATCGCTGAGATCAAGACTCGTGAAATCGCTCTGCAATTGGCGTCTTCACAGCCGGAAGGAGTGGCGTTTGGTTCTCTTCCGGCGGTCGCATGAACTCGACGCTAGCAATGTTCCCGCATGGCGCGCCCGAACCACTTCCTGGTCTCTGACGAGAGTCGGTCGGCTCCGTGCCGCGGCGACAAAGAAGGCCCCGCAGTCATGCTACGGAGCCTTCTAGTTTTCGTTCAGCCTCATCTCGGGGCGAGGCCATCGAGCAGGAAGTCGAGGCCTTTCCGGAAAGCACCATCCCAGTCGTTATCCAATAGCAGACGAGAGCGTTCGATTGTCGGGTAGCGTTCGCCGAGACGTGTGAGGCGCTGCTGCGCGGCGGCCCTGTCGTCGTCCGAGATGTCGAAGCTCGCCCGGGTGACGGTGGCGCCCATCACATAGTTCCAGAGCGACCATATCGCGACGTTCAGGTCTGGGTCCGCTACACCGGCCTTGGACAAGGTCTTGCTCAGCAGTTCCAAGCGACAGAGGATGTTCGGGCCGAGCGCCCGGCGCGGCAACAGCGATGCCGACCAAGGATGGCGCAGCATGCTGGCGCGCCAGTCTTCGAGCATATGAACGACTTCGCCGCGCCAGTCCGGGGACTCAACTATTTGCGGCGGTCCCCGATATTCGAGCACCGAGTCGAGCGCCAGATCAAAGACCGCCTCCTTGTTGTCGACATGCCAATAAAGACTCATCGCGCCCGAGCCGACACGATCTGCCAGCTTACGCATCGTCAATCCGTCGACTCCTTCGGCGTCCAGCAGTTCTACCGCGGTCGCCACGATACGTTGCAGAGAAAGAGGCAGTTCACTGCGCGGCTCCTGCACGGACTGTGGCGACACACTTATCCCTTGAGACCGTTTGCTCCGGGCGCCGCTACGTTTGGCTGCCATCCGTCTTCCTCGCTGGTCAGAAAGTCGATTTTGGTCGGCAACGCGACGAATGTCGATCCATACCATGACTAGTACACCGTACGAGTCATGGTATGGATCGGCTAAAGTTCAATCCTGCGGGCCGCGAGGGTACGTTGCCCGCAGTGCTCAGAACTAAGAGAAAAACTTGTCACGCGCACTCAAGCATCTGCCTATCGGAGCACTAATCATCATGACACTGGGAGTTCCCACTGCGACGGCAGCGAATGAGAATGATCTCAAGCTGACCATCGTCAATCCACCAAACCTCTTCGACCCGACGCCGAATGGCTACAGCACGGCGGTGATCGTGCCCGGCGGAGCCAAGGTTGCCTACATTTCAGGACAGGGCGGCCAGGACAGCACGGGTGGCCTGTCGCCCGACTTCGCCGTCCAGGTCAAGCAGGCCTACGCAAACCTGCGCGCAGCCCTCAATGGGCTCGGTGCAAAGCCGGATCAGGTCGCCAAGCTCACGGTCTTCGTGGTCGATCACGACATGTCCAAGCTTGGGGTTTTGACCGAGAGCGTAAAGGAAATGTTCGGCGAGGCGCTGCCGGCGCAGACTTTGGTCCCCGTGCCCAAACTGGCGGTCGACGGCATGCTGTTTGAAGTGGAGGCCGTGACCGTACTCGACTAGCGGGGCGGCCCACCCGGCCATTCCGATTCGAACCGGAGCTAGAAGCTCCCGCTCGCGAAGACCAAGTCGAAGGCGTTGGATTCGACCCGCTCCAGAAGGGGCTCGATGCGGATGAGGTGATCGGCGAAGAGTTGGCTCTCGGCCCATCGCTTCCGTGCCGCCTCGGATGCAAAGGCCGTGACGATGACGGCCGTCCGGCCGTCCCGGGCGCGGTGGATGCGGTTCCCCAGCCAGCCCATCGCGCGGGTGGCATCGCCCAGGTGCCCAGCCTCGGCGATCTGCGTTTCGAGAAACTCGTCCAGCTTTCCCGATGGCAACATCGGCGCCGTCCGCCGCCAACCGCTTCGCGATGGATGCGAGGGCAGGGGGTGGCGGGTCTCGAACGGCGCTTGCGGCGCGGCGTCGCCGAGCACGAGGTTTCGCCGGATGCCGATGTTGCCGCCATTGCGAGGTACTACGTCACGGTTCAACAAGGCATGTCGATTCAGGCGCGTGACGGCGCCACGCGCAAGGACCTCGAAGCGATCGCCCGCGCTGCACTGGCAGCCTGGTCAGTGCTGATCGACAAGACGAAGTGACGTCGTCGATCGCGTAAGAACGTCCGCTAAAGTTGGGCCAGGGCGGAAGCGCCTGGCGTCCATCCGGGGAGCCATCGTTGTCCGGGCTTGACGCCCATACCGCTGAACTACACCACCTGAAGGGACGCGACCAGCGCCGACCTTCGCGGCCGGGTGATTGCTGCCATTGAAGATGGGGTTCCGAGAGGGAAGGCTGGCTGCCCTTCTATCCTCAGCCGTATTCGAGTTGTATAGCGTGCCGTCTTTCCGTTCGCGCTTTTTTTGCGCCGATATCGAGCCCATTGGATTGCTACAAGCCTCAATGTGATTGCTACATTTGTAGCGGGCGGAAACGGCAAGAGACGTGCGGAAACGGGCAGCTTGAAAATAGCGGAAAACTGAGGGATGCAGCCGAAACCCTTGATCTACAAGACCCCTATTTTAGCCGTCGCGCCGATGATGGACTGGACGGACCGGCATTGCCGGTTTTTCCACCGCCAGTTGACCCAGCGGGCGCTGCTTTACACCGAGATGATCGTGGCCGATGCTGCGATGCACGGCGATCGCGACCGGCTTCTCGGTTTCGATCCGGTCGAGCATCCGGTCGCCTTGCAACTCGGCGGCTCGGATCCGGCCAAACTCGCCGAAGCCGCGCGGATCGGCGAGGCGTTCGGCTATGACGAGATCAATCTCAACTGCGGCTGTCCCTCCGACCGCGTGCAGTCGGGTACGTTCGGTGCCTGCCTGATGCTTGCGCCGGGCCTCGTCGCCGAGTGCGTAAAGGCCATGAAGGGTGCGGTGAAGGTGCCGGTCACGGTGAAGTGCCGCATCGGCGTCGACGATCAGGATCCCGAACCGGCTCTCGATGCGCTCGCCGACGCGGTTTTCGCCGAGGGCGCAGACGCGCTCTGGGTGCATGCGCGAAAGGCCTGGCTGCAGGGCCTCAGCCCGCGCGAGAACCGGGAGATTCCGCCGCTCGATTATGGGCGCGTCTACCGGCTGAAGCAGCGGCTGCCTGAAAAATACATCGGCATCAATGGCGGGATCCAGTCGCTCGCCGAGGCCGAGGAACACCTCCGCCATGTCGACGGCGCCATGCTCGGCCGCGCCGCCTATCATACGCCGGCAGTGCTGCTTGGAGCGGACGGGCTGCTCGGCTCGACCGACGAGCCGATCCGGCCGGCCGAGCTTCTGGAAATGATGTGCGCCTATGCCGACCGCCATATCGCGCGGGGAGGGCGCCTGTCCCACATCGCGAGGCACATGGTCGGGCTGTTCCACGGCGAAGCGGGTGCTCGCCGGTTCCGGCAGATCCTTTCCACCGAGGCCAGCCGGCCTGGCGCCGGGTCGGAGGTTCTCCGAGAGGCGTTCGCCGCCGTCGACGCGGAACTGTCGCGAAAAGCCGCCTGATCAGTCCCGCAGGATCAGGCGATCTCCGCGCATGTCGAAACCCGACAGGCTTGAGATGAAGTTCATCCCGAGCAGGCTCTGCCCCAGACTGCCATCGGCGGCCACAAGCACGGTCTGATTGCGGCGGACGATATCGCCAATGATGATTTCCTTGGCCCGCGCGCTGGCCGCAAGCGCCGTGCCGTTGGCCGTGGATACGGGTATGGTGAAGGATAGTCCGTTGACGTCGAAGCCGGCCCGGTGCGCGTCGTCCTCGGTCAGCACCGTCCGCGTCGCACCGGTATCGACCACGAAATGGACAGGCACCCCGTCGACCGCGCCGCGGATCTCGAAATGGCCGCTTGGCCGCTTCTCCATCATCACGGTCGCGCGGCCTTCCTCATCGAACCGGGCAAGCGGGCTCGGGGGCACCAGTCCGGCGGACATGCGGGACAGCACGTCCTGCATCTCATATCGGTACTGATAGCCCGCAACAAGAGCGGCAAGGATCGCCAGCCATATGGCCAGCGCGCGCAGCGACCCGGTGAGGCTGCGTCGGGTAAGCAGCAGTCCCGAACCCAGCACGGCGAGCCACGCTGTCAAATAAACGAGGTCCGCGAAGTCGTCATTGCGCAGGCCAAAGGAACTACCGCCCGAGTGGTTGTAGAACAGGATCGCGAGCCCGCCGCCGATGATGAGCAGTACCAAGGCCAGTCGACCCATGCCGGTCTACTCCGATTGATCGCGCTCACGCGCCATACGCGCGCGGCGCGTCTCGCGGCGCGGGCGGCGTTCGACAGTCTCCAGCCTACCAGGAAGATCCGCCATCACGTCGCGCCGCTGTTCCGGCGTCATGGTGAGCCACGCGCCGATCTCGACGCTCGTGCGGCCGCAGCCGAAGCAATAGCCGGTCTTCTGGTCGATCGAGCAGACGAGGATGCAGGGAGATTCGATCACGGCAGGCCGATATCCTTTGTTCCCTGCACATGGGACAGGCGGAGGGCCGATGCAAGGGCGCGATATTGTGCCATGCCGGCTCAACGGCTAATCCGGGGACAATGATTTGCCCGAGTATATGCCATGGTTTCAGGACTTCCCTTTGACGACATACGCGGCCTGCTCCGGGCCTTGCCGGCCGGCGACGAGGTCGCGGCCGGGAACGTGGCCGCCATCTTTTCGGCGGCCAAGCGCCAGTCCGGGAGCCTCGGCCGTCTGGAGGAGATCGCAGTGTGGCTCGCACGATGGAGTGGGCGCGCTCCTGCCGTGCGCCGGCCACTCGCCGCGATCTTCGCCGGCAATCATGGAGTGGCCACGCACGGAGTTTCCCCAAGAGCGGTCGAGGAGACGGCGCGAGCGGTCGAGTTGTGCGCGGCGGGCGGCGCGCCGATCAACGGCGTGTGCCTCGCCTACGACATCGGCCTGAAGGTCTTCGATCTGGCGCTGCACCTGCCGACGGCCGACATTACCACCGACGCTGCCTTGGATGAGCGCGGCTGCGCCGCCACGATCGCCTTCGGCATGGAGGCGGTGGCAGGCGGGACGGATCTTCTCTGCATCGGCCATTTCGGCGTCGGCAGTTCGACGGTCGCGGCCGCCATGTTCGCTGCGCTCTTCGGCGGGACGGGGAAGGACTGGGTCGGACCCGGTTCGGGAACTGACGTCGCAATGATTGCGCGCAAGGCCGAGATCGTCGACCGGGCGCTGAGCACGCATCGTGGTCAGCTTGGCGATCCGCTGGAGGTGCTGCGCCGGCTGGGCGGGCGCGAATTCGCGGCGATTGCGGGCGCCATCATCGCGGCGCGCACAGAGCACATTCCGGTGATCCTCGACGGAGCAGCAGCAATCGCCGCCGCGGCTGTCCTGCGGGGTGTAAACCCCGACGCGGTCAGCCATTGCATGGTGGCGCAGCGGCCGGTGGATCCCGGCACTGCGGATGCTGTTTCGAGATTGGGTCTGTCGCCGCTGCTCGGCGTGGCAATCGCGTCAGGAGACGGTACGGCGGCGGCACTCGCGGCCGGGATCGTCAAGGCGGCGGCTTCGGTCGCGACAACGCTAGCGGAATGGCGACCGGTCACGACTTAGCTACTGACTAAGCGCTCGTCTGGCAGAGCGACTGAGAAGTAGCGGATGCTTGGCCATGGCGGGCAATAGGTACGTCCGCCTATGCCCGTCTCTTACTCTTTAGATCAGTTATCTCTGAGCGAGGACGTGCCACTGATACAGCCAGATGTGGCTGACCGAGGTCAGCGATTCTATATCCGCAGTTGCGGGCATGGTTCTGAATTTCGTTCAATGCGAGTTGGTCAAACCACCAAGTTCGAGCAGGCTTGTTTACGACGAAGCGAGAGCCGACATAGTCGCGAAGCCATTCGGCAGCAATCATCCCTTCAGCGTTGTAGTTCAGCCAAGTGTTCCCGGCCGACGGCCCCCACCACGGGAACCAATAACCATTCTCCTGAAACCGAAAGCCCGCATCGTGGTCCCGGAGTTCTTCGAATATGTCTGAGGCCGAGGCTCGAAACTTGTTGTCAATGTCGGTGATATACAGCGGCACATTCAGGTGATTCATGATCTCAAGGGCACGAAAGAACCTTGCAGCCGCGAAATAGGTGTAGTCCCGGACATATCGATATATCTCATGGGAAATCGAAAGGCGACGGTCGTTGCCGGGCAAAACTCTCAGGCAGTCGTCCGACCAATTGATGATGTGAAAGTGAATTTGGCTAGATCGGTCCAAACTCCGCAAATTTTCGTATAGGAGCCTTCCGAATTTCTGGAAATACGCGTCATCAGCAGCAACAAGGACACATATTTTTCCCTTCTCGAGTGGCTTACAAAGCCATGAGATCTGCTTTTGACATCCTATTGGCTTTTTTGGCCCCCCTTCCGTCCAGTCACGCACATCGGTGCTGCGTACAGAATATGCACCTACGTACATTCGTGAAAGTCCGCTCTCTCCCGCCTCGTTTGCCGCTTGCATATAGAACGCAAAAGCATCGGCACGCTGACCGGAAAGCATGGCCTCTGCTCCGCGGTAGAGAAGAACCGCAGGCAGTTCGCCAAATCGGTTTGCTAGCCAATCACGCTCGGCTGCTACTGCTTCTCGGCGCCGAGGGTCATTGCGTGCGCCTCTCCAGGTCGTGTCAAGAAGTTGCAGCGCTAGGCGCTGACCCGCGGGCGTTAAAGAACCCCTTTGTCCACCAAGATGCTGCTTAATGAGGTTCACGGTTCCAGCGCAGTCGTTTCGCGACGCCCAATGTAGCTCATAGCTCAATAGGGCGAGTGTGCGCTGGTCTAGATGGCTCTCGCGAATTAGTTGATCAAGCTGGTCGAGCAATGCTCTAAGCCTCCCCCTTCTGGCGTATCACTATGGATATAAGCCAAAAGTGGACGTGAAACTATGTCAACTAGAAAAGAGGTATGCGGCGATCTGTGGGTTGGGGAATCGGATCAACTATCGTCATAGTACTGAACTTGAACTCGGCCTACCGTCTCCGCCCGGTCGCCACCACTTCCGACGTCGGCAGAGCCGGCAACTGCTCCAAGACGCGCGAGGCGGGGAAGGTCACGATCACTTCAGTTCCCTCGCGCAGCTTGGATCTTATGTCGAAGCTTCCGCCATGAAGCGAGATCAAGCCCTGGACGATGGGCAGGCCCAGTCCGGTTCCCTGTTCGGCGCTCTTGATGGCGATGGAGCCCTGACCGAAGGCGGAAAGAATTACCGGAATCTCGTCCTCGGCGATTCCCGGACCGTTGTCCTTGATCGACAGGTACTGTCCTCCGCCAACGGTCCAGCCGACCCGTACGCGGACCTCTCCGGCCTGCGAGGTGAACTTGACTGCGTTGGACAGGAGATTGAGGGCGATCTGCCGCACCGCCCGCTCGTCGGCGAGCAGCCGCGGCATGCCCTGTTCGAACTCCTCGATGATGCTGAGATCCTTGCTGCGGGCCCGCAGCGTCATCATGTGGCAGCAATCCTCGACCACGTGCACCAGCGACAGCGGCTCGACGTTGAGTTGGTAGCGGCCGGCTTCGATGCGCGACAGGTCGAGGATCTCATTGATCAGTTGAAGCAGATGTTGGCCCGAGGAATGGATGTCGTGCGCGTAGTCGCGATAGGTCGTGTTGCTCATCGGTCCGAGCACTTCATTGCCCATCACCTCCGAGAAGCCGAGGATGGCGTTAAGCGGCGTGCGCAGTTCGTGGCTCATCGAGGCGAGGAAGCGCGACTTGGCAAGGTTCGCCTCCTCGGCCCGGCGGCGGGCCTCGTCCGACATCGACTTCGCCGTCTCAAGTTCGGCAATCAGCGCGTCCTTCTCGGTGCGGAAGGACAGAAGCATCAACGACGAGCGGTGGATGTGGCTGGAAATGTAATAGAAGAAGGGCAGGGCGATCACGAGCAGCGCCGCCATCGTAGCTTCGACGGGCTGCAGCAGGTTGGCCCCGAACGCGGCATAGACTGCTATCGGGAGTGCGAAGGTGGCCACCAGCGCCCCGCGCAACGATGCCGCGATGAGCGCGCTGGCCGCCATCGCCAGCAGGAGCAGCACCGCCTTGAGAACCGGGAACTGCTCGACACTGCACTCGTCGCATCGCAGCGCGGCAAGATATGCCCAGCCCAGGCCCGCGGCGAAATGGCCTATCAGGAAGGCATGGGTCGTGCGGGAGACGTCCAGTTTGTCGACCGGTGTCTTTTCTGCGCGTTTGGCGACGAGCACGAGGCCGGCATAGCAGGTGACCGTCAGGGCGGCCCATAGCGCGATCGTCACGCTCATCCCGGCGAGCACCCCGCCAAGGGCGATCAGACAGACGAGAAGCGGGATTGCGGTCGCCGCCGAAATGATCGAGGTGGCGTGGAGCTTCAGCAGTTCCCGGTCGTAGCCGATGCTGCCAGGTTGCTGGGCGAGCCGGTCGCGCGCACGCCGGACCGTCTGCGCTACCTCCGTGTTGCGATGAGGTTTGCGCCGATCCACAATGTTCTTGTCTGCCAATTGGCTGAATGTGGCCGGCATTCCGATGTCAATCTGCGGCTGGGTTCAACTAGAACGCTAGTCGGCAATGATTAATGGACTCTTGGTCAAGCGGGGTTTTGGGCGCATTCCGTTCACCTACTTGGCGGAATTCCTTGAGGCAGGTCTCTCTGCCCACGCTTGGTAGGACAGAGCTGAACTGGCTATATGAAGGCGGGACGGCAGCACAGGAGGTTCCGATGAAACTCTATGACGGTGGCCGGGCGCCCAATCCGCGCCGGGTGCGCGTCTTTCTCGCCGAAAAGGGCATCGAGGTGCCTCTCGTGCCGGTCGACATGGGTGCGCTCGGCCACAAGAGCGAAGAGATCACCGCGCGCAACCCCTTGCAGCGCCTTCCCGTGCTCGAACTGGACGACGGTACCGTCCTCACCGAGTCCGTAGCGGTCTGCCGCTATTTCGAGGAACTGCAGCCGGAGCCGGCCCTTTTCGGAACGGGCGCTCTCGGCAAGGCGAAGGTCGAGATGTGGCAAAGGCGGATCGAGCTCAACCTTTTCCTGCCCGTCTCCTTCGCCTTCCGGCATACCCACCCAGCCATGAAGGGCTGGGAGGTGCCGCAACTTCCCGAGTGGGGCGAGATCAACCGGCCGAAGGCGGTCGAGTTCATGCGAGTCCTGGACGAGCATCTCGCCTCGAGCAAATTCGCTGCGGGCGACGACTTCAGCATCGCGGATATCACTGGCATGATCGCGCTCGATTTCTGCAAGCCGGCGCGGATCGCCATTCCCGACGAACTGCTCAATCTCGGACGCTGGCACGCGGCCCTGAAGGCGCGGCCGAGCGCCTCGGCGTGAGCGACGAACTCGAACGCCTGGCAGCCCGGATCCGGGCCTGCCGCATCTGTGCGGACACTCCGGTCGGACGCGCGCTGCCGCACGAGCCGCGCCCCGTGGTGGCACCCTCGCGCACGGCGCGCATCCTTATTGCCGGACAGGCGCCGGGCACTAAGGTTCATGCTAGCGGGATTTCTTTCGACGACGCCTCCGGCGACCGTCTTCGCGACTGGCTGGGCGTGAGCCGGTACCAGTTCTATGATCCGCGAAATTTCGCGATTGCGGCGATGGGCTTCTGCTTCCCCGGACAGGACGCGCGCGGTGCCGATCTACCGCCGAGGCGGGAGTGCGCCCCCGCGTGGCGCAAAACCCTGGTCGATTTGATGCCGCAGGTGGACCTCGTGCTGGCGATCGGGCAGCACGCCCAGGCCTGGCATCTCGGAAGCCGGCGAGCGGGGTCGCTCACCGAGACGGTGATGCGCTGGCGCGAGATCCTCGAAGCAGGCGAGGGCGTCAAGATTGTCCCGCTCCCGCATCCGTCTTGGCGCAATACCGGCTGGTTGAAGCGCAATCCCTGGTTCGAGGCGGATTTGCTCCCGCGTCTGAAAGCCGAAATCGCGCTTCGGCTTTGTTGATCCATTAAGGAATGCGATTCTGCGCAACTGCGCCGCGGCGCAAAGTTTCTAGCTTGTAGTAGGTTCCCTGAATGATAGGTTCTCCGGAATATTTTTCTCCGGAGTATCTTATGGACCGCCTCGATCGGAAAATCCTTCGCCTGCTGCAGGAAGATTCAACGCTTGCGGTGGCAGATGTCGCGAAGAAGGTCGGGCTCTCGACCACTCCTTGCTGGCGGCGCATCCAGAAGCTGGAGGAGGAGGGCGTGATCCGCAAGCGCGTCGCAATCCTCGACCCGGTCAAGATCAATACGCGGGTCACTGTCTTCGTGTCGATCCGCACTAATTCGCACAGCCACGAATGGCTTCGGCGGTTCTCGGAGGTGATCCAGGAATTCCCCGAGGTGATCGAGTTCTATCGAATGAGCGGCGACGTGGATTACCTGCTGCGCGTGGTGGTGCCCGACATCGCTGCCTATGATGCCTTCTACAAGCGGCTGATCGCCAAGATCGAAATCCGCGACGTGTCCTCGGCCTTCGCGATGGAGCAGATCAAGTACACGACGGAGCTGCCGCTCGACTACATGGTGCTCGATAAGGAAAGTGCGGCGACTGCTTAGAGTCCGTTTGACAATGACGCTCAGTTGAGTTCTTGGGCGAGTCCGATGAGAAGCCCTCAGGCCCGCGGATGTAGCAGAGCCGATACGCGTCTTTATACTGGACTACTTCGCCTACGAGCTGCGAGCCGCGCGTGCGGAGCCTTTCAAGCGTCTCATCGATGTCATCCACAGCGAACATGACGCGGAGGTAGCCTAAGGCGTTGACCGGGGCGTTCCGGTGATCTGCGACGACAGGCGGCGCGAGGAAGCGGGAGAGCTCGAGCCGGCTGTGGCCGTCCGGTGTGCGCATCATGGCAATCTCGACACGCTGATCGCCCAGTCCAGTGACACGTCTGGCCCATTCTCCTTCGATCGTGGCCCGCCCTTCGAGCTCGAGGCCGAGTTCGCTAAAGAAATCAATCGCGCCTCCAAGGTCTTCGACGACGATTCCTACGTTATCCATTCGCTTGAGCGCCATTTCTCCAATCTCCAAGGGTGTTTCGCATAGTCTAACAATTGACGCTTGAGGTGCCTCGAACACCGGCGGCATTCGGAACCGATCCGCTGCTGTATCGTTTTTGCCGCATGATCTTATCCGAAATGCTGCAACTTCTCGGGATCATGCTCTGATCAGCGCCGCCGGGCCTCTAGGCGTTCGAGTGTTCTGGGGGCCGATAGTTCGCGGACCGCGTCGGTTCCTATCCAACGCGCGATCCGGTCGGGCGATGTAGCGAGCTTTTGCGCAAGCCCAAATGCAGGCGCGTGCAGGACGACGGACCGTTTCCCCGTCTGACGGAGCGCCCAGTTGACAGCCTTCTTGACGAAATTCCTGCCGTCTGTCGCATGTGCCTCGATCAGGCCGAGCCAGCCGAGGAAAGTGGGGTCGGGCTCCTTCTTCAGATGCAAGCACGCGGTGGCAATCATAGAGAAGGCAGTGCGGCGCACGAATTCGCGCTCGTCCGCGGCAAAGGCAGGGATGATCTGATGCGCCAGCCCCGCCGCACAGAAGAGGTGGGCTGCGTGGTCGACGACCTCCCAACTGTCAAAGCCGGCCGCCATTGCATCAGCCTGCGCCCGCATCACCTGTTTGGGCTTGTCCGTGAAAATGGCGAGCAGGCGCGCTTCGCGAATGCCCGTCGCCCACAGCGCCAACGCCCGGTCGTGGTCCTGGCCGAGCAGCTTGCCGATCGGGCGGAGAGCAGCATTTGAGATGCCGAGCGCCCGTTCGGTGCTGATGCGGCACCGCGCCATGCAGGCGCGGTTTTCCACCGATCCGAGCGAACGCAAATGGTCAACGATCTCGTCCGGGGTCGATGCCGGCGAGAGCGGCATCAAACGTTACTTCTCCAACCTCGCGAGAAGTGATGAGGTGTCCCAGCGCCGGCCGCCCATCTGCTGCACGTCCTTGTAGAACTGGTCGACCAGTGCCGTGACCGGGAGTTTCGCGCCGTTGCGGTCGGCCTCTTCGAGGCAGATGCCGAGGTCCTTGCGCATCCAGTCGACGGCGAAGCCGAAGTCGTACTTGCCGGCGTTCATGGTCTTGTGCCGGTTCTCCATCTGCCAGGAGCCTGCAGCGCCCTTCGAGATCACCTCAATCACCTTTTCGATGTCGAGCCCGGCCTTCTTGCCGAAGTGAATGCCTTCCGCCAGGCCCTGCACGAGGCCCGCGATGCAGATCTGGTTGATCATCTTGGTGAGTTGCCCGGAGCCGGCCGGCCCCATCAGGCCCACCATCCGCGCAAAAGCGTCGATGACAGGCTTCGCGCGGTCGAAATGTTCCTGCGAGCCACCGATCATCACAGTCAGCACGCCATTCTCGGCACCAGCCTGGCCGCCGGAGACCGGGGCGTCGAGGAAGCCGAAGCCGGCTTCATCCGCCCTTTCGGCGAGTTCGCGTGCCACCTCGGCGGAGGCGGTAGTGTTGTCGATAAAGATCGCGCCTTTCTTCATGGCGTGGAACGCACCGTCCGGACCGATCGTCACTTGCCTGAGATCGTCGTCATTGCCGACGCAGGAGAACACGAAGTCTTTTCCCTCCGCGGCTCCCTTAGGGGTCTTCGCCCAAGAGCCGCCGAACTCTGCGGCCCACTTCTCGGCCTTGGCCGTGGTCCGGTTGTAGACGGTGACGTCGTGGCCGCCCTTCTTCTTCAGGTGCCCCGCCATTGGGTAGCCCATGACGCCAAGACCAATGAATGCAACGGAAGCCACTACCCTATCTCCTTCCCTTTCCGACTCTGGTGCAGAGAACGCCAGATCAGCGTATCAGATGGCGCGTGATGCGGCGCTCGATCCACTCGACGCCATGCCGCAACGATTCCACCAGCGCAAGATAGATCAGCGCGGCCCAGATATAGGTCTGGTAGTCGAAGCTCCGCGAGAAGGCGAGCCGCGTCTGGCCCATCAGGTCGAGGACGGTCACCAGCGCAACGATGGCGGAGGCTTTGATCATCAGGATGATTTCGTTGCCGTAAGGCCTGAGCGCCACGATCAGCGCCTGCGGCAGGATGATCTTGCGGAGGATCTGCAGCCTATGCAGGCCGAGGGCGGCTCCGGCCTCCCACTGGCCGCGCGGCACGCTCTGGATGGCCCCGCGCAGGATCTCCGCTTGGTAGGCTGCCGTGTTCAGCGAGAAGGCGAGGACCGCGCAATTGAATCCTTCGCGAAAAAAATCCCAGAGCCCAACTGCCTGCAACTGTGGCCGGAACGATCCCAGCCCATAGTAGATCAGGAAGGTCTGCGCCAGCAGCGGCGTTCCGCGGAAGAAATAGACGTATCCGTAGGCTAGCGCGGACAGAAAGCGGTTTCGCGACATGCGCGCGTAGGCGACCGGCAAGGAAAGCAGCGCGCCCACTACGCTCGAAATGAGGACGAGTTTGAGCGTCACCCCCAGGCCGGACAGATAGGCCGGCGCCCACCGCTCGAACAACGGCGGGTTCCACCCCGAAATGAGAAAATAGACCAGTCCGAGCCCGGCCAACGCCCAGAGGCCCACGAGTGCGTGTCCGACAATCCGCTGCCGGGTCCAGCGGCGAACCGGAGGAGGCGGCGCTTCGGCGACTGCCGATTGAGCCATGGTCATCAGCGTGCCTCGCTTTGGCTGACAGCGCGCTCTACTGCCCGGATGCCGACCGACGAGATGATCGCGAGCACGAGATAGAGCAGGCTGGCCACGCCGAAGAAGAGGAAGGCTTCCCTGGTAACCCGCGCCGCGATGCCGCTTTGCCTCAAGATGTCGGAAAGGCCTATGGCCGATACCAGCGCCGTATCCTTCAGCAGGATAAGCCAGAGATTGGCGAGACCGGGCAGCGCGACACGGATAAGCTGGGGCATGATCACCAGCCGCATGGTCTGACCGCGGCTCAGCCCGATCGAATAGCCGCCCTCATATTGGCCGCGCGGGATCGCGCGGAAGGCGGAGAGGAAGACCTCGCTGGCGTAGGAGGAGAAGACCACGCCTAGCGCAACCATGCCCGAGACAAAGCTGTTGACCTCGACACTCGCCTCGGGCCGGAACAGGCGGATGACGTTCTGCAGCCCGATCTGAGCGCCGTAATAGACGAGGAAGAGCGTCAGAAGCTCCGGCAAGCCACGGAAGATGGTGGTGTAGATATCACCTGCAAGCTTCAGCGAAGGCTCTTCCGACTTCTTGGCCAAAGCCACGAAGAAGCCGATCGCAAGGCCGAGTGGAAGTGTGGCGGCGGCCAGCGAAACGGTGATGAACACGCCCTGGAAGATGTCGTCGAGCCACCCCTCCGGTCCCCAACTCAGCAGCGTCCACTTGCTCGGCATAAGTCGAGTCTGCTCCTATTCGAGACCGGCTGTAGTGGGATTATGCCAGGGCGTCATCTGTGGCAACATGGTATCGCGGCCGCCTGTCCCGGCGGCCCGCGCCACGTTGAGACCCATGCAATCAGGCGGACGCCTGGATCGGCGCCCGCCTTCGTGGCTGCTCAGGACTCGCCGCCGTAGACGTCGTACGTGAAGTACTTGTCGTTGATCTGCTTGTACTTCCCGTTCTTCCGGATCGCATCGATCGCTGCGTTGAACTTGTCGGCGAGTTCGGTCTCGCCCTTCCTGATCGCAATGCCTGCGCCCGGACCATGGATCTCCGGCACGGGTTTCACGGCGCCGACGATCTTGCAGCACTGACCATCCGGCGTCTTCAGCCATTCCTCGATGACCGAGATGTCGTCATTGGCCGCATCGAGACGTCCGTTCGCCAAATCGAGCAGGAACTCCTGGCTCGAAGGATATCCCTTGATCTCGCTGTCGGTGTAGGTCTTCTCGGAGTAGTTGTAGTGCGTAGTCGAGGTGGCGACGCCGAGCGTCTTGCCCGCCAGGTCCTCCTTGGTCACGCCCTTGATGTCCGTGTCCTTGGGCGCCACGATCGCAGGCGGGGTGTTGTAGTACTTGTTGGTGAAGTCGACCTTCTTCTTGCGCTCGTCGGTGATCGACATCGAGGCGATGATCGCGTCGAATTTGCCAGCCTGCAGCGCCGGGATCATGCCGTCCCAGTCCTGCGTGACGAATTCGCACTTGACCTTCATCTCCTCGCAAAGCGCGTTGGCGATGTCGATGTCGAAGCCCTCGAGCTTTCCGTCAGCCGTCAGGTTGTTGAAGGGCGGGTAGGCTCCTTCGGTGCCGATCCTAACTACCTGTTCCTGTGCGCCGGCCGCGCCGATGCTCGCGGCAAAGGCGATGGCCGATATCGCAAGGGCGATCCGCTTGGTGATACGCATGTGTTCCTCTCTGTTCTGGACCGGCTCCTTCCCCCGATGGGAAGCCGGTGCGGCGCTGCGGCGCGCGCTAGCAAAATAATCCCATTGTTTCTGCCAAAAGCAATCGGAAAACCGCCCGTCAGGCGCGGCAATGCACCTTTGGAGACATCATTTCGGCTCGAGCCCGACCGTCGCCTCGATAAAATCGGCAATGGCCGGGATATCGTCGAGGTCGAACCGGGGGAGGCCAGCATTCTCGATCGGGTGATCGGCCGCTATGGCAACGATGTTGGGATCGGAGGCGGCGAGGGGCTCACGACTTTTCGCCTCGATCCTCCGTGCCTCGATCTTCCTGTGGCCCTCGCGCTTGTAGCCTTCCACCAGAACGAGGTCGCAGGGCGAAAGCTTCTTCAGAACCGCGTCCAGCGTGGGTTCGGCTTCGTCCCGAAGTTCGTGCATCAACGCCCAGCGGCGTCCGGAAACGATCGCGACTTCCGTCGCGCCGGCCGCGCGATGGCGGAAACTGTCGGTCCCCGGAACATCAATGTCGAACTCATGGTGCGCGTGCTTGACGGTGGACACCTTCCAGCCGCGGCGAGTGAGTTCGGAGACCAGACCTTCGGTGAGCGTCGTCTTCCCCGAATTCTTCCATCCGGTGATGCCGAATATCCTCTGTGTCACGCTTCCAGGGCCCCTACGAAACGCCGCGCCGAGGCGAGATCCTCGGGCGCATGGGTGTTGAAGAACGGATCGACTTGCGGGCTGCCGCTCCCGAGGAGCGGAAACTTCACTGAGCGGCCGCGGCAGAGGATCAAACCGGCTATATTTCCTTGAGCGCTCATCTCTTCGAGGTTTTAGCCCTTGCGCGCGTCCCGCGGCCGGCGCAGTTCACAGCCCGTCTGGCACCATCGCCGGCGAGGTGCCGGCCGCCGCAGTGCGCTTGCCGACTACGCGCTCGCGATACAGCATATAAAGCCCCGAAGCCACGATGATCGAGGCTCCCGTGATCATCGCCAGGTCAGGGACGTCGCCGAAGACCAGAAATCCCAGCAGGATCGCCCACAGAAGGGAGGTGTAGCGGAATGGCGCTATGAATGAGATCTGACCGGTGCGCATGGCGTGGATGATGAATTGATATCCGACCAGCAGCAGGCAGGCTGCCGCAGCGAGCGCGCCGGTGCTGCCTGCCGTCATCGGGGTCCAGCCTCCCATCGGCGCGACCAGGACGGCGCCTGCGACCGTGACCATCAGGGACGTCATCATCGACACGAGCAAGGTCGGGACCTTCTGAGGGAGCGACCGCGTGGCCAGATCGCGGATCATCGCGCATACAACGCTGCCAAGCGCCGCGACCGAATAGACACTGAAGCCGTCGAGGCCGGGTTTGACGACCACCATAACGCCGATGAAGCCGACGACGATTGCCAACCAGCGGCGCCAGCCCACGGGCTCTGACAAGACCAGCGCCGCACCCATGGTTACGGCGAGCGGCAGGGCCTGCAACACGGCTGACACGTTGGCTATCGGAAGGTGTGCCAGCGCGACGAGAAAGAAGATCGTCGCGCCCAACTCTCCGGAAGCCCGCAGCAGGACCATGGGATGGAAAATATGCGGCAGTGCATGCAAAGTTGCCTGCCGCCAGGCCAGCACGCCGATCAGGAGGGTGCCGAACGCGCCGCGCACCAGCATGACCTGGGCCATGTTCATCTCCGCGGAAATGTACTTCACGATCGCGTCGTTGACCGTGAAGCCCGCCATGGAGATGCACATGAAGAGAGCGCCGGCGAGATTTGGGGAGAGCGCCAAGATAAGCCCGTAGTTCATGAAGATACGGGGCCGCCTTAGCCACTCAAGGACATGACTGCAATGGCAATGCGATGGGCCAATCGCCGAGTGTCGTATCCGTTTGATGCGATGGTTGCGTAAATGCTCTCTCCACTTCGGGGAGAGAAGCTATTGGGGTGTCAGCACTTCCGTGCCGTTGCCATCCTTTCCGGCGATGGTCCACAGCCCGTGCAGCGAGCCATCGGGCATGACTTTGTACACAACCAGGCCGAAGTCGTCTTGCAGTACGTAGGCAGCCGCGAAAGCGTTGTCGTTGCGCGAGCAAATGCCGTCCGAAGTGGTTTCTCCGGTCTTCCATTCGATGGAACAGGTGGTGTCGCTGAGCAACGTGATCTCGGCCTCGCCGGAGTAGGTCGAGCCATCCAGGTTGGTGCCTGCCACGGAGTAGCTGCCGCCGATCGACTGCGCTGCAGCAGGCGCAATGAAAAGTCCGCCGGCCAGAGCCGACGCCAAAAGTGTTTTGAACATTGATTATCCCCCAATGCGTGCCGAATCGGCACGCCGCGACCGTAGCGGAAGCCGGCCTGCCGATAAATCGAACGTGCGTGAAATGGAGGGCCGGCTTTTCTCCTTCTCCTGTCCGCGCGAATTCAGGGGCAGGGGAGGGTTTATCCGCGGGTCGTGCGGGAGCGCGTCAGCCGCCGGTGACGCTCATGTGGCGAGCGACCGAGGGCCGCTTGGTGCGCCGGTCGATGACGAAGTCATGGCCCTTCGGCTTGCGCCCGATCGCCTCATCAATGGCTGCCGAAAGACGCTCATTGCCTTCCGAGGCGCGCAGCGGTGTCCTGAGATCGGCTGCGTCCTCCTGGCCGAGGCACATGTAGAGCGTGCCGGTGCAGGTGATCCTGACCCGATTGCAGCTCTCGCAGAAATTGTGGGTCATTGGCGTGATGAAGCCGAGCTTGCCGCCGGTCTCCTTCACCTCGACATAGCGGGCCGGTCCCCCGGTCTTGAAGGGGATATCTGTCAAAGTGAACTGGCGCTCCAGGTCGGCGCGCAGCAGCGACAGCGGCAGATACTGGTCCGTGCGGTCGGCATCGATCTCGCCCATGGGCATGGTCTCGATTACGGTCAGGTCCATGCCGCGTCCATGGGCAACGCGCAGCAGTTCGGGTATTTCCTTATCGTTGAAATCCTTCAGCGCGACCGCATTGAGCTTGACGTGCAGCCCGGCTGCCTGGGCCGCATCGATGCCGGCCATGACGCGGTCGAGATTACCCCAGCGAGTGATCGCCCGGAATTTTTCGGCATCGAGCGTATCTAGGGAGACATTGATGCGCTTGACGCCGCAATCGGCGAGTTCCGCCGCGTAGCGCGCCAGTTGCGAGCCGTTCGTGGTCAGCGTCAGTTCGTCCAGCGCACCGGAGGCGAGGTGGCGCGAGATCTGCCGCACCAGGTGCATGATGTTCTTGCGTACCAGAGGTTCGCCACCGGTCAAACGCAGTTTTCGAACGCCCTTCTCGATGAAGACCGTTGTTAGCCGGTCGAGTTCCTCGAGCGACAGCAGGTCCTTCTTGGGCAGGAAGGTCATGTCTTCCGCCATGCAATAGGTGCAGCGGAAATCGCAGCGGTCCGTCACCGAGACGCGCAGATAGGTGATGGCGCGCCCGAACGGGTCAATCATTTCCGGAGTGCGGAGGGCGATTTCATCCAAGATGCGTTCCGATCGCTGGTGCCGCGGATCTGAGGACATGTCGTAAAGGTGACCGGTCCGTTCAAGATGTAGCACCGAGGCAGAGCCTGGTGCAACGGCGCGGCGCTTCCTCTCTCGTCCAAATCAGCGTAACGCAGGGCCAATCTGGAGGATTTGCCATGACCGCGCCGACCGAACTCCGGGTCTCCAAGGACCGCAAGCTGCTGACCGTGACATTTCCTGGCCACGAAAGGTTCGAATTGACGGCGGAATTGCTGCGGGTGCTGTCGCCTTCGGCCGAGGTGCAGGGGCACTCGCCTGAGCAGCGGGTCACCGTACCGGGCAAGCGCAACGTAGCGATCCTGAAGGTCGAGCCGATCGGCAACTATGCCGTTCGCATCAGCTTCGATGACCTCCACGACACCGGCATCTTCACGTGGCAATATCTGCACACGCTCGGGCACGAGAAGGAGGAGAGGTGGGCCGACTACCTGGCCGAGTTGGAAGAAAGGGGGCTTTCGCGGGGCTAGAGAGCACTGTCGAGGCGCAAACCCGGTCTTGCAGTCCGGGCGCGACGATCGGAAAGCCATGCCGGTTTCGCCTATCCGGATCTGAGATGCGGCGACAGAGTCGCTTGCGATGGCGGTCACGGTAGAGCAGTAAGGTCGGTCAGTGCAGACAGGAAGGGAAGCGAATTGACCTACTGTGTCGGCCTCAAGATCGATCGCGGCCTGGTGTTCATGTCGGACACGCGCACCAATGCCGGAATGGATTCCATCTCGAGCTTCCGCAAGATGCACGTGTGGGAGCGCCCGGGCGAGCGCGTCATTGTGCTGATGGCGGCGGGCAATCTGGCCACGACCCAGAACGTCGTCAGCTTGCTGAACGGCCGCGACAAGGTGATGGAGGAACACAAGCCTGCGGTCTTGGAAACGCCCTCCATGTACCAAACCGCGCGGCTCGTCGGGGACACGCTCAAGAAGGTCATTCATATGTCCGCCCCGGGCGGAGAGCGTGCGGATTCCTTCTTCAACGCCTCCTTCATCCTGGGCGGCCAGATCCGCGGCTCGGTACCGCGGCTGTTCATGATCTATCCGGAAGGCAATTTCATTGAGTCCACCGAGGACACGCCATTCTTTCAGATTGGCGAGACGAAGTACGGCAAGCCGATCATCGTCAGGACCTACGACCGCGCGATGAGCTTTTCGGAGGCCGTCAAGCTGCTGATGGTGTCATTCGACTCTACGCTGAAGTCCAATCTTTCGGTTGGGCTGCCGCTCGATCTTCTCTTTTATGAGCGGGACAGCTTCAAGGTCCGGCTAGAGAAGCGGATCGAATATGAGGACCCCTATTACAGGGCAATATCAGATAGTTGGTCGGATGCCCTGAGGAACGCCTTCAAGAGTCTGCCGGATTTTCCTGAGGAATAGGGCATGAAGCAGGGCGCCTGCTCCACGCCCTCAGAAAGCGTCGTCAGTCCGGCACGCTGGTCTGCAGGGCAAGCGCGTGCAACACGCCGCCCATGTTGCCCTTGAGGGCGTTGTAGACCATTTGGTGCTGCTGCACCCGGCTTTTGCCGCGAAAACTCTCCGCCACGACTTCGGCGGCGTAATGGTCGCCGTCGCCGGCGAGATCGCGGATCGTCACCTTGGCATCCGGAATGCCTTCCTTGATCATGCGCTCGATATCGCGCGCGTCCATAGCCATGTACCGCCTCTTACTCGCCCATGAAGTTCGGAAACCAAGCCTCGTGGGCCTGCTTCAATTCTGAAACCGGTATCGCACGAGCCCCCGCCAGTTTCAATTCGAAGCCGCCCGTGCGACCAACGGTGGCAGCCGCGACGCCGTGCTGCGCGGCTTTTTCGAGGATAGCCCGGACTGCTCCGTGGGCAGCGGTGACGAGATAGCGACCCTGGTCCTCGCCGAACCAGACAGCAATCGGATCGGCGGAGGAGGGGAGTTCGCATTCGGCACCGATGCCGGACGCCATCGCCATCTCCGCGAGGGCCACGGCGAGCCCACCATCGGAAAGGTCGTGGACGGCGGTCGCCTGGCCTTTCGTGATCAGTGCCCGGACAAAGTCGCCGACCGCTTTCTCGTGCGCCAGATCGACCGGCGGAGGAGGACCGTCGCTGCGGCCGTGGATGTCGCGCAGATAGATCGACTGCCCGAGGTGCGATCCCCAGCCAGCCGGGGCGCCGATCAGCAGGATGACCTCCCCCGCGGCGGCGAAGCGGATGCGGGCCATCTTCGACCAGTCGCGGATGAGCCCCACGCCGCCGATCGTCGGCGTCGGCAGGATACCTCGGCCGTTGGTCTCGTTGTAGAGCGAGACATTGCCGGAGACGATCGGGAAGGCGAGCGCGCGGCAGGCCTCGCCGATCCCCTGGATCGCCTTGACCAACTGGCCCATGATCTCGGGTCGTTCGGGGTTGCCGAAGTTGAGATTGTCGGTTGCGGCCAGCGGTTCGGCTCCGACCGCCGTCAGGTTGCGCCAGCATTCAGCCACGGCCTGCTTGCCGCCTTCGAAAGGATTTGCCTCACAATAGCGCGGTGTCACGTCGGAAGTGAAGGCGAGCGCCTTGGTTGGGTGGCCATCGACGCGGACGACGCCAGCGTCGCCGCCGGGGATCTGCAGGCTATTGGCCCCGATCAGCGTATCGTACTGCTCCCACACCCAGCGCCGGCTGGAGAGATCCGGCCCGCCGAGCATTTTGAGCAGCGCGTCGGCAATGTCGGCTTGCGGGATATCGCCAGACGCGAGCGGCGCCGGCTTCGATGGCTCTATCCAGGGGCGGTCGTATTCCGGCGCCTCGTCACCAAGCTCCTTGATCGGCAGGTTGGCGACTTCCTCGCCCTCGTGCAGCACGCGGAATCGCAGGTCATCGGTGGTGCGGCCGACGATGGCGAAGTCGAGCCCCCATTTGCGGAAGATCGCTTCGGCTTCTTCCTCCTTCTCGGGCCTGAGCACCATGAGCATGCGCTCCTGGCTCTCCGACAGCATCATCTCGTAGGCGCTCATGCGCTCCTCGCGCACCGGCACCGTGTCGAGATCGAGTTCGATGCCGAGATCGCCCTTGGCGCCCATCTCGACCGCCGAGCAGGTGAGGCCGGCCGCGCCCATGTCTTGGATCGCGATCACAGCGCCGGTTTTCATTAGTTCGAGGCAGGCCTCGAGCAGGCACTTTTCGGTGAAGGGATCCCCGACCTGGACGGTGGGCCGCTTCTCCTCAATTTCATCGTCGAACTCGGCCGAGGCCATCGTCGCACCGCCGACGCCATCGCGACCAGTCTTGGCGCCGAGATAGACCACGGGCAGGCCGACGCCCGAGGCCTTCGAGTAGAAGATGCCATCGCTTTCGGCCAGTCCGGCCGCGAATGCGTTGACGAGGCAGTTGCCGTTGTAGCGCGCGTCGAAATTGACCTCGCCGCCGACGGTCGGCACGCCGAACGCGTTGCCGTAGCCGCCTATCCCGGAAACGACGCCGGCCACGAGATGCCTGGTCTTCGGGTGATCGGGCTCGCCGAAGCGCAGCGCGTTCATCGCCGCAATCGGCCGTGCGCCCATGGTGAAGACGTCGCGCAGAATGCCGCCCACGCCCGTCGCCGCACCCTGGTAGGGTTCGATGTAGGAGGGGTGGTTGTGGCTCTCCATTTTGAAGACGACGCACTGGCCGTCGCCGATGTCGACCACACCGGCGTTTTCGCCCGGCCCCTGGATCACCTGCGAGCCAGTCGTCGGCAGCGTGCGCAGCCATTTCTTCGAAGACTTGTACGAGCAGTGCTCGTTCCACATCGCCGAGAAGATGCCGAGTTCCGTATAGGTCGGCTCGCGGCCGATCAGATCAAGGATGCGCTGATACTCGTCGGGCTTGAGGCCATGGGCCGCAATGAGGTCCGGCGTGATCGGAACGGAATTGCTGATTGTCATCGGGATCGGTGGCGCTGTGATGGAGGGATCGGCGGTGTCTTATCGCAAGCCCCTCTCATTTGGCACCCCGAGGGGAACAATAAAAGGGGATGGGCGGGCGACAGCCCCGACCGTTAGCGGCCCGCGGGTTCCCTTCGGGAGTTCCAAATGGCCAGAATACGCCAAACTCAGATTTCGAGCAGCGCGTAAGGCCGGCCGGTCGGTTTCTCGATGTGTGCGGCGACGTTGTAGACCGGTGCGCCGCCCGGCGTGCGCCCCTCATAAGCGCCGCGATGCGCATGACCATGCACGACGGCACTCACCCGAAAACGGTCTATCGTCTCGGCGAGCCGGGACGAGCCCAGGAAGGGGAAGATCTCCGGCGGCTCTCCGGCGACAGTGTCGACGATCGGCGCGTAGTGCAGCACCACAAGGGTGCGTTCCGTGCGCACGCGACGCATCGCGTTCTCCAGGCGGATGGCCTCGTTCACAGTTTCTCCTACTAGCGCCTTGATCGTGGGCTCGCCGAACGAGCCGAGCATGCGCCGCCCGAAGCCGCCAATAAAACCTTTCACGCCGACGAACCCGACGCCGTCGATCTCTGTCGACTGGCCCTCGAGCAGGGTCATGCCGGCCTGGCGGAGGATGTTTCCGACTTCCTCCGCGCAGTCGCTTTCGTAGTCATGGTTGCCGAGGACGCCTACGACCGGGATGGCGCAGGCGCGCAGGTCCTCGGCCAGGAGTTCGGCTTCGCGAACCTTGCCGAGATCCGTCAGATCCCCAGTGATGACCAATACGTCAGCTGCCTTGGAAATCTCGGTAAAGAGATCGTGCAGCGTCGCCTCGCGATTCTCCTTCACATGGATATCGCCGATCGCGGCGATCTTGAGTGTCTTCTGGTCAGCCATCATTAAGCCCGCGCACCTCAGTCGTTCCGCCATTCGCCTTCGCCGCCGACGTCGGCAAACCCCCATTCCTTGACGTCGGGTTCGTAGTCGATCCGCGAATACATACGTCCGCGGCAAACCTTCATGTTCGAGGGCGGGAGCTTCCGCTGTTGAGCCAGCCGTTCGAGCAACTCGTCCATCAACCATTCGGGGATGCGCGAGCGCTCGCTGGGATAGATCCAGCGGAAGTTGAGCAGGTGGACGAGGAGCACTTCCCAGTGGACCTCCATGCAGTCCAGCAATCTCTGCCAATCGATCTGGTCGTAGGCTTTCAAGAGGACGTGGGCGATGTCCGGGCCATCATAGCGGTGCCTGACCTGGATGAAGGCTTTCGACCAGATGAGTTCAGTCGGCCCGATGATGCGGACCCTTTGGCCGAGAAGCTCGATCTCGCGGGCATGCTCGAACCAGGCATCTCCGACCGGCATGGTACCGTTGGAGGAGGCGAAGATGACGTCAAAGAACGCCTTGCCCTTGAAAACCTTGCCCAGCCACCGGTCGTCCTCGATCTCAACGGAGTAGCCCAGTTCCTGGAAGTGGGCGAGGATGCGGGGATAGTCCCCGGCCTTGCAGAAGATGTCGAGGTCCTTGGTTTCGCGAGTGAGGCCGGTATAGGCGCTCACGGCATAGGTGCCGGCCAGGAGAAACGGGATCCCGCTCGCTACGAGTTCCTTGATCGCTTCCGTGTAGAACGCCTCGGCGTCGGGGTTGCCGAGCGTCGGGACGGCTTTTGCCTCGATCAACACCTCGTTCGGCTGCTCGGAAAGAACGCTCAAGAGATGCCGTCTCCCATCGTTGGCGGGTACTCTTGAACAGGTCGGGCTTGGTTCCGGTTCCATTGGTGGCGTTCTTCCTCGACCCCCGCCCGCAGCCGCACGCCCGCTTCACCGCAACAATCGTCTGGGGTCCGAGTTAGGCCGGCAAGGAGGAGCGTGCGATGGACAAGATCGAGTGGATCAAGAAGCGTGCTCAGGAACTCTGGGAGAGCAAAGGACGGCCGCCCGAACGCGAGCAGGAATGCTGGGATCAGGCAGTCCAGGAGTTCGAGGCCGGAACATCCGAGGACGAGCGCGGACCTGTAATGCCGGATCCGGAAGTCGACGTAACGGCGAGCGGCCACCGCTCCAAAGAGGTGTGACACCTGCCTTATAAGGCTAGTCAGCGAGCCAGCAGTCAGTTTCGGCGCGACCAAACCCGCCGAACGAGATCGTTGAAACGGGAAACCGTCTTCGACAATGTCGCCCAGCCGGGCCTCGTCTTCACAAGGATCCCCGAGGCCAGCAGGAGCGCGGCGAGGGCTCCCCACGCCCAGTATCCGAGGTCCTGCCTGATGAACTGCCCGAATTGGACGAGCAGGAAAAGCAGGACCGCAATGTAAGCCGCTGCGGTCACCAGGCTGGCCAGAACGAAGCGTCGCACCGGGACGCGGAACCAGCCGCAGGCGATGAAGGTTGCCCATAGTAGGCCTGGCACGACATGGCAGACGAACACGGCCGGAAACAGGTGCTCCGAAAGCCAGTCACGCGCATTCTGTACCCGCTCGGTGATGAGGAGGCCTCTGAGACGGGGGATCCGGCTAGCGGCCCGGCCCAGACCGTAAACTGCAAGGTCGCTGGCTACAAACCCGCTGAGTAGGCCGGCGAATGCGACCGGCCAGGGAAGCCCTGCCTCGCTGATGTAGGCCGCCCCCGCTAGAACGGCCAGATCCTCTTGCAAGAAGCTGCCTAGAAACAGGGCCGATGCTGCACCCAGCCAGGAGGAATTCGACAGAAGCTGCATCGCTTCATTCCTAGTCCGCGGGAGTAGGAGAACCGCCATCCCTCCGAACGGAGGTGCCTCCACATTGTTCGCAGCGGTCCGAGCGATGCACCAGCCGCCGCCCTAACAAACCACGCCGCATTCATCGCCTTGGTTGGTCCGGCAGAGCACCTCTTCCGCCAGGTGCCGACCAGGGGCGTTGTGCGAAGTGCTTGGCCCCGATATTCTGGCCTTGTCGGGGTGAAGCAGCAAGACATGCTCTTGACCAGATCTCGCCTGCCCACTTCGCTCAGTCGCCGGGCCTTCCTGTCGGGCGTGATTGCCCTCCCGATGTTGCGCACGGGCGCTGGTTCCGCTGCTCCCGACCCTGATCCGACTGACCTGGATGTAACCTTCATCTTCGCCAGCGACATGCACGCCTGCCGCGTCGGCATTGAGCTCAGCCCGCATTGCGGCGAACAGGGAAAGACCGACGAGAACCTGAGGCGTCATGTGCAGGCGCTCAACCGGCTGCCGCACATGCGCTGGCCCGAAATGGTCGGCGGCGCGCAGAGCGGGCTGGTTTCGGCGGGCTCGCGGATTGGAAGGCCGCTTGGGCTGGTGATCGGCGGCGACATCACCGACGATGGCGGAGGACAAGTCGCTCGTCCGGAAGAAGGTAGGCAACTGCTGCAGTTCAGCGAGCACTATCGGCAGGGGCACGGGCCTGATCGCGTCCATTTCCCCGTCTTTGTCGGACTCGGCAACCATGATCTGGACCAGGACGGTCCGCGCTCGGATATCGACTGGTACCGGCGCGAGATGCGGGACTATGTCGAATTGCAGCATCGGCCCAGCGTGGTATTCAAGCCGCGCGTGCCAGCCGGCAACTATGATTTTGCCTCCGACGACTACTCCTGGGACTGGGGGCGCCTCCACCTCGTCCAGGCCCATCGTTTCGCTGGGGACCGGAACAAGGGCGCGGCGAGCGGGCTGCCTTGGCTGAAGGCGGATCTCGCGCAGAACGCCTCAGATGGTCGGCCGGTCATCCTGTTCCAGCACTACGGGTGGGATTCTTTTTCGGTGGAGCGCTGGGACCCGCAGGCGGGACGGTTCACCGCTTCGGGCAGCGGGGTGCCGCATTGGTGGAGCGAGGCCGAACGCGAGGCGCTGCTCGAGGTGCTCGCCGGCTACAACGTCATCGGCATCTTCCATGGCCATGAGCACGATACGCCGATGATCTACAAGGTACGCAGGTTCGACGTGTTCAAGCCGGTGGCAAGTTTCAAGGGCGGCCTCGCGCTGGTGCGGATCACCTCGCGGCGCATGGACGTTGCGCTTGGGCAGGCGCGGTTGCTGCACGGCGGGATCGAGTTCACTCACGCGTTTTCCAAGCCGCTCGCGCCAGGCTTGGCGAAGCCGCGACCATCACTATTCGAGCAGCCGGCCAGTCTTCCACCTGGCTCGTCGGGAAGCGACTCTCTGGAGGAGCGGGATCGTCATTGATAGTTGGAGGTCCGCTGGGGGCGGGAAGATCAATTCCTTTAAGAAATTCAATGGATAAAGCTGTGCGGTTCGCAGGATTGCGTGAATGACGCAGGCCGCAGACTGAGGGCAGTCTGCGGCCTGCGTCCTGAGCTTTTACATCGCAGGGGCAACCGCGCTCGCCTCGTGGCGTCCGCCCTTGTTCTGATAGTTGATCTTCACCTTCTCTCCGACCTTCAACTGCGAGAGGTTGGTCTTGCTGGGGAAGGTGTAGGTCTGGCCGTTGTCCAGCATGATATGATGGTTCTTAGCGTCGATCGACTTGATCGAGCCGGTGGCCTCCGCTGCGAATGCCGCTCCGGCGCCGAAAAGCGCCGTTGCCGCGATCGTCGAAATGATAATGCGTTTCATGATCAGTTCTCCTTTGCTGGATGGCCGGGGAGGCGACATGCCAGCCCGGAAAGAGTCCCAGTTTGCAGGTGCGCTCACCTTGACCGTGATCAAAACGTACGGCGCCCTGGCCTCAGGGACTTCGGTGCGACGGGTGCCAGTTTCGGCGCCGACCGCACTATTGTGTTCGCCGCTCCCTCAGGCCCGTGTGACCTTGGTGGCCCAGCGATGGCCACCAGACCAGTGATAGGTCACATGGGCGCGCTCGCCGCGCTGCATCGTAGTCGTGCGGAAAGTGTGCGGCGTCATGCGATAGACGTGATTGTCCACGACGATCCTGCGCTGGTGAGGATAGACGTGATCGATTCTGCCCGTAATCGTCGCCGCATCGGCGGCGCTGGCTCCAAACCCGACCATCAGGGCGAGAATGGCGGGCGTCACAAAGCTTCTCATCGTCTTTGCTCCTTCAAGGGTAACGTGGGTGGGGCGCCGCAGAGACAGCGCCGCGGCGAGCCGTGCCTGCCGGCATAGTTGCGGCAAGGACACTCGCGAGCGCACGCTTGATGATCATGGATGTCTCCCTTTCTCTCCGATGAGTGTCGACGCCCCTATCGCGCGCATCATCGCTGTCAGCACATTGCCGCGCCTTGGCCCCGCAGTTACGGATTCGTAAGATTGAATTTCGGCTCATCCCGAGCCGGATCGGTTCATGGGGGAGTGGGGGTTAGACTCCGCCCGCAAGGTTCAATGAGCGACGGTGGGCGGTCGAGGAAAGTCGACCTGCACCAGAAGGCCGGGGTGGTTGTCGTCCAGCGTCAAGCGGGCGCCGTGCAGTTCCGCTATGGCCGCGACCAGACTGAGGCCAAGTCCGCTTCCGGGCGTGGAGCGTGACTTTTCCAGCCGGTAGAGTCGGTGAAGCACCTTCTCGCGCTCTTCGAGGGGGATTCCCGGGCCACTGTCGGCGACCACCACCCGCGGCCCATTGAGGCCAACATGCAGAGCCACGCGGATTGTGGTTCCAGCCGGGCAATGACGGATGGCGTTCTCGATGAGGTTCACGAACAACTGGACCAGCAGTTCGCCGTCGCCGTTCACGATTGCGCTGTTGAACCCCTGAAGCTGCACGACGAGCACGTCACCTGCATCGTCCACCACCGGCCGGTAGATTTCCGTCACCTCTGTCAGCAGGTTGCGCAGGTCGAGCAGGCGGAACCGTTCACGCCGCGCTCCTGCCTCGATCTGGGCAATGCGCAGCAAGGCTTCGAACGTCTCCACGATGATATCGAGTTCCTCGAGTGAGGCTATGATCTCCGTTCTGAAGGCCGGTACATCGGTTGCGGTCCGCAGCGCGACGTCGAGCTTCTGTCTTAGCCTGCCCATCGGCCGCTTGAGATCGTGCGCAATGTCGGTGGACGACTGGTCGACGCGCTTTATGACGCGCTGCAATTGGTCGAGTGTGTGATTGATCTGCTCGGCGACGCGATCGAGGTCGTCCCCAGTGTGGCGGCGCGCAACGCGTCGCGCTAGCTTGCCGTTGGCCACCGCGGCGAGCGCGCGGGAGATTGCATCGATCTGAACCTGTGCACGCCGTGCGACAAGCGTTCCGGAGGCTACGGCCAAAATGACGAGTGCGGCGAGTTCCCAGAGGAGTCCGCCAAGAAGCGTGGACTGGACGACTTGCAGGTCGCGGTCGCTGCCACCGACGAGCAGCATGCCCTTTGAGACCGGAGACCACATGGTAAAGTAGGAGTCGTCCGGATTGGTCAGGCCGCTCACCCGATCCAGACCGTTCTCTCCGATCAGCCGCCAACCGTCGAAGGTGGCGATCCCGGCAACATTGCCGGCCACGAACTTGCCGCTGCCATCGGTCAGCAGCAGGATAGTGCCCGTCGGCCTCTGCGACGATGCCTCGCGGTTGATGACCTCGGTCATCTCGCCGAAGCCATCGCTGGCGTCGATCGCTGCCAGGGCGTCGCGGTTTTCGGTGACTCGCTCTTTGATCCCCTCCTCGATACCGGCGCTAAGCTGCCAATAGATGATCGACACGCCTGCCAACACGGTGGACCCGATCAGCAGCGCGAAGATGATCGAGAGCCGGACAGCCGTGCGGCTGAACAGATCAGATGCGGTCGTCAACGCTGTAGCCCGCACCCCGGGCAGTGTGGATCAACTCTGTCTGGAATGGCTTGTCGATCTTGGCGCGCAGGCGAGAGATGTGGGTTTCAACGACGCTGGTCTTCGGGTCGAAGTGGAAATCCCAGACCTTTTCCAGCAGCATGGTCCGGGTCACCACCTTGCCCCTGTTGCGCAGCAGCACTTCAAGAAGACGGAATTCGCGCGGCTGCAGGTCGATGACATCGCCGCCGCGGCGGACCACCCGCCGTATGAGGTCCATCTCCAGATCGGCTACCCGAAGTATCGTATCTTCGCCCTTCATCGGCGAGCGTCGGCCAAGCGCATTCACCCGCGCCAGCAGTTCCGCGAACGAGAAAGGTTTTGAGACGTAATCGTCGCCGCCCGCTTCCAGCCCCTGCACGCGGTCGTTCACGCCGCCAAGCGACGTCAGGTAAAGAACGGGGGTCGGCTTCCCTGCACCCCGAAGCGTCCGGACCAGGGCCAGGCCGTCCAGCCCGGGCAGCATCCGGTCGACGATCAGGACGTCGTAATCTTCCGTCGTTGCCTGCACGAGGCCATCGCGGCCGTCACCCACCACATCCACGCAGTGGCCTTCTTCAGCGAGGCCGTTCTTGATGTAGGACGCCGTCTCCGCGTCGTCCTCGATCACCAGCACTCTCATCTTGCCGCTCGCCTTCCCATCTCCGGCAGACCGTCGACTGCTCGGGGGAGAGTAGCAAATGCAAGGACGCCAGCCCACGGGCACGCGTTTAATTTTTGGTAAACTGAACCCGCCGGGACGGCATAAAGAGGCAGGCGTAGACCTCTACTGTCGAGGTATTCTCGGCACTCGTCCTGACCAGCGGCGGACCTCGATCTCCCGACCAAGCCCCATTGAGCTTGCAAGCTTGGCGAAGATGATCCCAAAGACAAACCCGCCGATATGCGCCCACCAGGCGACGCCACCTCCCATTGGCTGACCGAACAGTGCCTCGGTTCCCTGGAGGACCTGTAGGAGGAACCAGAAGCCCGCGAAGAACAGCGCCGGCAAGGGAATGAGCAGCGGCAGGAACAGAATTGGCACGAGAAGGATCACCTTGGCGGTCGGATAGGTGACGGCGTAGGCGGCGATAACCGCCGCGATCGCACCCGAGGCGCCGAGCGTTGGCTCGGCGGACGTCCAGTTGGCAAGCAGATGCGTGGTGCTGGCAGCCACACCGCCTGCCAGATACAGGACGAGAAATCCCGGCCGCCCGCATCGCGCCTCCATCGCCGGCCCGAAAATCCAGAGCGTCCACATATTCAGGAGGATGTGAAGCCAGCCGCCGTGGAGGAACGTGCTGGTGAGCAGTGGCCAGTAATCATGCGGATCGAGTCCTGCAGCAATCGCAGCCTCGGGGTCCGAATACCGAGCCGGTATGAGAGCAAAGTGCCCCAGCACCCAGTTCAGATCCGCTTCGGGCAGGTCGATCGTGGACAGGAATATGATCGCATTCACGACGATCAGTCCAAGGACCATCACCGGATAGCGGGCCCTCGGAGCAGTGTCGTAGATCGGTATCATGGGAGAGCTCCCACCTGCCGTTCGCGGCACATGCATCGACGCTGCCGACGATAGTGGCTCCGGGTCGATGACTACTGGAACATATGATGGGGAGCGGCCGCGGAAAATGCCTCCTATCGATGCTGGTGGGGGCAGGGCGGCGAGATCAAGAACGGGCGGCAACGCTGTCGGGACGACCTTCCTTAGGCTCCGATGGTAGTTCAATGAAGGCAGGATGTTTGCCGCGCACTAGCGGCGCACTGGCCCCTTGGGAGAATGCTCCGCCCGTACCGGGGGCGGAGCACCCGTGGCCGTGCTTCGTCAAGCGGGCAGGCGACGGTCGTAGTCTGACTTGAGGCGGCTCCAGCCGTCCCAGAAGGGGGCAGGCTCGACGCCCCGGGCGCGGGCAACCAGGACGTCGAGGTGCATGTGCCATCCGGCTGCCACGCTCAGCAAGACGGAGCGGTCGGGGATGCGGCGATGAATGACCGTGAGCAGGACCTCAGCGCCTTCCTTCTCCAACTCGAATGAAACCTCGCCGCTGGCGCCCCAGGTGAAGGTGAGCTTACGGGGTGGATCGACCTCGGTGATCCGGCTCTCCATGCGCTGCTCCTCGGAGAAGCCCGGCGGACGCTGGCCCGGAGGGTTGGTGAGTTCGTCGTTGCGCCAGACGAACTCGAACGGCGCGCCGGGGCGCAGTTCCATCTGGCCTGCGGCCAGCCACTGACGGCGCAGTCCGCTGTCGGTCAGATAAGCCCATACGCGTTCGATTGGGCCGGGCAGGAGGCGCTGGATCTTCAGCGTGGCTGGCTCGATCAGCACGCCATGCATTTCCCTCACGGTAATGTCGTTCATCGGTCATCTCCTTTTGGTTTGGGTGTCTTGCCCACGTCCTCCTCGCGAAGGAGCCGTTCGAGATCATCCAGACGATCGGTCCAGAAGCGCTCATAGACGCTCAGCCATCGGTGGGCGCTGGCGAGCGGGCCGGGGTCGAGGCGGCAAAGATGGGTGCGGCCGCGGATCTCCCGACGGATCAATCCGGCGCCTTCCAGCGCCTTGATGTGCTTCGAGGCGGCCTGCAACGAAATCGAAAAGGGCTCGGCCAGTTGGCTCACCGTGCGCTCGCCATTGCTGAGTTCGCGGAGCATCTGCCGCCGCGTCGAGTCGCTGAGCGCGTGGAAGACACTGTCCAGTGCCGGGGCATGAAGATCAACCATGTGGTTGAATATATCTCAGACCTCCGAATTGTCAACCCGGTGGTTGAATGATCTTGACTCAAAGTCGCTAACCGGGGAGGGACGGGCCGCCTTGATGGGTATGGTGAGATGTCGGGAGTGGTGCGTAGCGCCACGAAGACTGTTGAGTTAGCAACGTCATCGGTTATGAGAATGCGCCGCCGCGCACTTCGTGGCCCCGATTACGCGCTCTCGAGGATCCGAATGACCAGTCCAAATCCGATCGTTACCGTCGGCAACGTCTCTTTCGACAACGCCGCGCCTTTCGCGCTCATCGCGGGGCCCTGCCAGATGGAGTCGCGGCAGCACGCCATGGATACAGCGGGCCGGCTGAAGGAGATCTGCGCCGGTCTCGGCATCGGGCTGGTTTACAAGACCAGCTTCGACAAGGCGAACCGCACCTCACTGTCGGGCAAGCGCGGCGCCGGCCTGGATGCAGCGCTGCCGGTCTTCGACGAAATCCGCGCGACCTTCGGGCTGCCTGTGCTCACCGACGTGCACACCGAGGAGCAGTGCGGCGTGCTTGCCGAGCACGTGGACGTGCTGCAGATCCCCGCCTTCCTGTCGCGGCAGACCGATCTCCTTATCGCCGCCGCGAAGACGGGGAGGGTGGTCAACGTCAAGAAGGGACAATTCCTGGCCCCGTGGGACATGAAGAACGTCGTGGCGAAGGTCACGCAGTCGGGAAACAGCGACGTGCTGGTCACCGAACGAGGCGCTTCCTTTGGCTACAATACGCTCGTCTCGGACATGCGAGCGCTGCCGATCATGGCCGAGATCGGAGCGCCGGTGATCTTCGACGCCACGCATTCGGTGCAGCAGCCGGGCGGGCAGGGCGGCTCCTCGGGGGGCGATCGCCGCTTCGTGGAGACGCTCGCCCGCGCCGCGGTCGCTATCGGCGTTGCGGGCCTGTTCATCGAAACGCATGAGAACCCGGACGCCGCCCCCTCGGACGGGCCGAACATGATCCCGCTCGCTCAAATGCCGGCGCTGCTCGAGCGGCTGCTCGCATTCGACCGCGTCGCCAAGGGATTGTGAACGAGGGCGGCCAGGCCGACTAGGAACCCAGGCACGCGCATCGTCATTCCCCTTTCATACTCAGCGTAAAGGGAGCAGACGATGACCACCGCATCAGGCCATACCGACGCCATACCCGCATCCCGCGTGATCGGCACCGCCGTATACAATACCTCCGGTGAGAGGATCGGCACGGTCGAGGACGTCATGCTGGAGAAGACCTCGAACAGCATCATGTTCGCGGTCGTCGGTTTTGGCGGCTTCCTGGGGATTGGCGAGAAGTACCATGCCGTGCCTTGGGCCGTGCTCGACTACGAGACGGAGAGGGGCGGCTATGTGGTGCCCTTCACCAGGGAGCAGTTGGAGAAGGCCCCGGCGAGTTCGATCGACGCTCTTACGGGTCAGGACGGCGCCAAGGCGAGGCAAGCAGCCTTCGCGTACTACGAGGTAGAGCCGTACTGGCAGGGGTCGTAGCCTCCAGCGAGGGAGGCGCTCTCTCGCTCAGGACGACTCTGGCCCGAATCAGGCTTGCGAATCGGAGAAAAATCCCGCGCGCCACAATTGCGCCCCGTTCACGACACAATCGCTTAACGTAGTGATAACAACTCCCCGCCTATCAGGGAGAGGGGTTTATTTGATTCGATCTGTATCGAATTTGCAACGGTTGGATGCGGGTCACTGACCCGGTAAGTGTTTGTGAGTGGGGACATTTCCGTATGGCTTTTTCGACGCGCGCGCGTCCCAGGCGGGCATTGTCTGTTCTTCTCGTCGCGATTTCCGCTGGTCTCCTTGCTTCCTGCACGGGAACCCAGACCAACAACATGGTGGCGCCGAAGCGGACGTCGAAGGAGTATTTTCCGGAATCGGTCTGGGGCGTGAAGGCGAGCCCCCGCGTCAGCAATCTGGAATCCAACCTTCCCCGCGGCGGCGGCCGTGACCAGCTCGGACAGCCCTACAAGGTCCGCGGCAAGATGTACTATCCCAAGGAAGACAAGAACTACAAAAAGGTAGGCTACGCCTCCTGGTATGGCGATGCCTTCCATGGTCGCCTTACCGCCAATGGCGAGATCTACGACAAGACTCATCTCACGGCCGCTCATCCGACCATGCCGCTGCCCAGCTATGCGCGGGTAACCAATCTCGAGACCGGCAGTTCGGTCATCGTGCGGGTCAACGATCGTGGACCCTATTCGAACGGACGGCTGATCGATCTTTCCCAGCGCGCCGCCGACATGCTCGCCTATCGCCAGACCGGCACGGCCAAGGTGAAGGTGGAATATGTCGGCCGCGCGCCGCTCCACGGGCAGGATGACAGCTTCCTGATGGCATCCTACCGACCCGGAAACAGGGCGCCCGATCCGAGCGATGGCCTGCCCAGCGGTGTGATGATCGCCATGAACGGGCCGACGCCGAGCGCCGCCGCGGGACAGAACCCTGTCGCTTTCCCAGGCACTCTCACCGATGTCGTGCCCGCAGCCGCGCCCAGACCTGAGCCTTTCATGACTGCCAGCGCATCCGGGCTCGCCGAAATCGATCTTCCCGCCTTCGGTCCGATCGCACCCGAACGCCCAGCTATCGAGGATATCATCCGGTCAGAGATGAAGCTCGCAATGTCCTACGCGCCTCAGCAGGTCGAGCCAGCCACCCGGGCTTTCGACGTCCTCGAAAGCGGCGGACAGGTGGATGCTGCGGCGTCAGGGCTTTCGACTGCTCCGGCTCCTTTCATAGCGGCAGGCACCTTCTACGACCAGGCGGAGGCGATGCGGGTCGGCGCTTCGCTGTCCGATTTCGGGGAAACCGACGTTGAGCCCTCGACCGTCGATGGGCAGCAGGTCTATTCCGTCATGCTCCGCGAAGACGGACGCAATGGCCTGAACGAGTTGCTGATCGCGGCTTGGAAAAACGGTGCGCCGGAGGCGATTGCGGTCCGAGACTGACGTGGCGTGATCCTGATCGCGCTACTCGCGCGATTGTCCCACGCCGGATGGCCTCCTATATCTTCGAAGATCGACCACCAGGGCGGGGCGAAGGCATGCGTGTGGCTCTCGCAGCAGCGGCTGCAATTGCAACGCTTCTGTTGTCGGTCTTTGTGGTGAATGCCCAGCCTTTCGAGACCAAGGCCAGGCAGGCGCTGATGATCGACGCCGAGACCGGCACGATCCTTTACTCCAAGAATCCCGACGATCCATTTCCGCCGGCTTCGCTGGCGAAGCTGATGACGATGGAGGTGGTGTTCCGCGCCGTCAAGGAGGGCCGCCTAAAGCTTGAGCAGACCTTTCCGGTGAGTGAGAACGCCTGGCGGACCGGCGGAGCCCCGTCCGGCACTTCCACCATGTTCGCGGCGCTGAAGTCCAGCATCCAACTGAGCGACCTTATCCAGGGCGTCATCGTTCAGGCCGCGAACGACGGCTGCATCATCATTGCCGAAGGTATGGCCGGCAGCGAGGAGAAATTCGCTGAATTGATGACCCAGCGTGCCCGGGAGATGGGCCTGCAAGTCTCCACTTTCAGGAACTCGAGCGGATTGCCCGCCGATGGCCAAAAGGTGACGGCGCGCGAGTTGGTCTGGCTGGCGACTCACATCTGGCGCGAATACCCGGATTTCTACCGCATCTACTCCCAGCCTGACTTCACCTGGAACAAGATCACGCAGCGCAACCGCAACCCGCTGCTCAAAATGAATATCGGCGCGGACGGCATGGGAACCGGCTACACCGAAGAGTCGGGCTACGCCATCGTCGCCTCGGTCGAGCGTGATGGCAGGCGGGTGTTCGCCGCGATGAGCGGGCTGACCAGCGACCGCGAGCGAGCCGAGGAGGTTCGCAAGATGCTCGACTGGGGCATCGATGGCTTCCGCAAGTCGCAGCTCTTTGCGGTTGGCGAAACCGTCGGCCAAGCCAAGATCTATGGCGGGCAGAAGGCGCTCGTCCCGCTCGCGGCCGATGAACCGGTTTCCATCTTCATGCCGACCGACAGCCCGGACGAGGTGGTCGCCAAGATCGTCTATGACGGTCCGGTGGTCGCTCCGATCGAGCAGGGGCAGGCGATCGGCGCGCTCAAGGTATGGGTCGGCAAGACCTTGAGCCAGGAAATCCCTCTGCGCGCAACGGAAGCGGTGCCGGTCGGCCCCATCCACTGGCGCGCCTATGACGCGGTCGCCGAGTTGCTCACGGGGTGGATTCGCAGGGCGCGTTCGTCATAGACCTCGGCTGACTGTCACCTTATGAGAAGACGGCAACCGGGTATTGGGGCCGGCCGAATTGGCGCGTGGACTGTTCATAACCTTTGAAGGCGGGGAGGGCGCTGGCAAGTCCACGCAGATCCAGCGTCTGGCGGTGCGGCTGCGCCGCAAGGGCTACGATGTCGTGGTGACCCGCGAGCCAGGAGGATCGCCCGGTGCGGAGGCGCTGCGCCATATCATTCTCTCCGGGGCGGCGGAGCCGTTCGGGCCACGGATGGAGGCGATCCTGTTCGCGGCCGCACGTTCCGACCACGTCGAACAGGTGATCCGGCCGGCGGTGAAAAGTGGTGCGATCGTGCTTTGCGACCGGTTCCTCGATTCGTCTCGTGTATATCAGGGCGCCGGGAGCGAAACCGAACTCGCATTCGTGAATGCGCTCGGACGCATCGCACTGAATGGCATGGAACCGGATCTCACCCTGATCTTCGACCTCGACTCTGAAGTGGGGCTGAAACGGGCAACGCAGCGCCGCGGCGAGGAGGCGGCCGACCGGTTCGAGAAGGAGACGCTGGAGATCCATCAGGCCCGCCGCGCCGCCTTTCTTGCCATTGCGGAACAAGAGCCGGATCGCTGTGTGGTCATCGACGCTTCGGCTACTGAGGAGGAGGTCGAGGACAAGGTGACCGAGGCGGTTTTCGCAATGATCGAGAAGCATGGGCCACGAGGCAAACGTGCGCGAAAGGTGCGTTCGTCATGACCGAATTCGAGAGGCTGGCGCCTGAGCGCCACGACACGCTGGAAGGGGTTCCGGAGCCGGCGGAGAACCCGGTGCTTGTCGGCCACGAACAGGCCAAGTCTGCCGTCGCCGCAGCATATCGCGTCGGCAAGCTGCCGCACGGACTGCTGCTGGCCGGCCCGCATGGGATTGGAAAGGCGACGCTGGCCTTCCACATTGCATACCATCTTCTCAGCCATCCAACGGCCGAGACCACGCCCGAGACCATCCTGCCGCCTGATCCGGCTTCGTCGCTGTACCGCCAGATCGCGACCGGGGCGCATCCTTCGGTCCTGCACCTCACCCGGCCGTTCAACGACAAGACCAAGAAGTTCGCGACCCTGCTGACGGTGGACGAGATCCGCCGCGTCAGCCGTTTCCTGTCGATGACATCTCACGACAACAGCTACCGCGTGGTGATCGTCGATCCTGCGGATGACATGAACACCAGCGCCGCAAATGCCCTGCTGAAGAACCTCGAGGAGCCGCCCTCGCGCACGATCTTCCTGCTGATCACGCATTCGGCCGGGGCGCTTCTGCCCACCATTCGCTCCCGCTGCCACATGATCCGCCTGCAGCCGCTGTCGAGGAGCGAGGTAGAGCAGGCGCTACAGCGGCTCGGGGTCGCGCTGCCTCAGGATCAGGGCACGAGAGCGGCTCTATTGGAGCGGGCAGGGGGCAGTGTTCGCCAAGCCATCCTCTTCTCCGAATTCGGCGGCCTGGAGATCGCGGAGACCGTCGAGGTGCTCATCAAAGGCCAGACGATGGATTTCGCGAAGGCGCATAGGCTGGCCGACGCGGTCAGCGGCCGCGAGCAGGAAATCCGCTTCGACCTGATGAACCAGCACATGCTCGACCTTGTTTCAGCCGCGGCAGAAGGAGCGGCCACGGCCGGCCATGTCGAAAGGGCAGCCAGGCTCGCGCGCCAATGGCATGAATTGCGGATTGCGATCGGTGAGACGGACACCTACAATCTGGATCGCAAACAACACGCGCTGAGCATGATCCTGCGTCTGCACGACACCTTTCGAATGTGACGCTTGCCATTCCGGTATGGCGACCGCCATCCCGTTGCGCTATCTGACCCCCTCGCACTTCAAGCACGGCAGGCTCATGTCCCGCGAAAAGTTTTACATCACGACTGCGATTTCCTATCCGAACGGCCGGCCCCACATCGGGCACGCCTACGAGTTGCTCGCGACTGACGCGCTTGCGCGATTCCAGAGGCACGACGGCAAGGATGTGTTCTTCCTGACCGGCACCGACGAGCACGGCATCAAGATGCTGCAGACGGCGAAGAAGGAAGGGCTGACGGCCCGGGAACTCGCGGATCGGAACGCGTCAGAGTTCAAGCGCATGGCGGAGGTACTGGGCGCCTCCAACGACGACTTCATCCGCACTACGGAGAAGCGGCACCATGTCGCCTCCCAGGCGATCTGGAAGGCGATGGCCGCCAATGGCGACATCTACAAGGACAGCTACGCGGGCTGGTACTCGGTTCGCGACGAGGCCTATTACGGCGAGGAAGAGACCGAAGTCCGCGACGACAATGTGCGCTACGGTCCGCAAGGCACGCCGGTCGAATGGGTGGAGGAAGAGAGCTACTTCTTCCGGCTTTCCGCCTATCAGGACCGCCTGCTCGAGCTCTACGAATCGCGTCCCGACTTCATCGGACCTGCGGAGCGGCGCAACGAGGTCGTGAGCTTCGTGAAGGCCGGCCTTAAGGACCTGTCCATGTCGCGCACGACCTTCGACTGGGGCGTTCCGGTCCCCGGCGACGAGAAGCATGTCATGTACGTCTGGGTCGACGCGCTCACCAACTACATCACTGCCGCGGGATATCCGGACGAGTCGGCTGATCGCTGGCGCTTCTGGCCGGCCGACGTCCACGTCATCGGCAAGGACATCGTACGCTTCCACGCCATCTATTGGCCGGCCTTCCTGATGTCGGCCGGCATCGAACTACCCAAGCGGGTGTATGGCCACGGCTTCCTGTTCAACCGCGGTGAGAAGATGTCGAAGTCGGTCGGCAACGTCGTCGATCCCTTCACCATGGTGGAGCACTATGGGCTCGATCAGGTCCGCTACTTCTTCCTGCGGGAGGTCCCGTTCGGCCAGGACGGCAGCTACAGCCACGAGGCGATCGTCAATCGCACCAACGCCGATCTCGCCAACGATCTCGGCAATCTGGCGCAGCGCTCGCTGTCGATGATCGCCAAGAACTGCGAGGGCCAGGTTCCGAAGCGCGGCATCCCGACCGACGCCGATCAGGCGATCCTGGCACAAGCGGACGCCGCCCTTGCTGCCTCGCGTAAGGCCATGTCGGAGCAGGCCATCCACCAGGCGCTGGCCGCTACGTTCAGCGTGGTCGCCGAAGCCAATCGCTACTTCGCCGCCCAGGAACCCTGGGCGCTCAAGAAGACCGATCCGGCTAGGATGGAGACCGTACTGTGGACCACGGCCGAGACGATCCGCAGGATCGCGATCCTCTGCCAGCCCTTCATGCCGGGTTCGTCCGGGAAGCTGCTCGATCTGCTGGCAATAGCTGGAGACAAGCGTGACTTTGCGCATTTCGGCGAGGCCAATGCGCTCATTTCCGGAACGCCGCTGCCGGCGCCGCAGCCTGTTTTCCCGCGCTATGTCGAGCAGCCGGCAGCCTGACCAGATGCTCGTTGACAGCCATTGCCATCTGGATTTTGCGGACTTCGCCGAGGAGCGTGCCGATATCGTCCGGCGCGCCCAGAAGGCGGGCGTGGGACGGATGGTGACGATCTCGACCCGGGTCAAGAAATTCGCCGACATCCTTGCAATCGCAAAGGAATTCGATCCGGTCTACTGCTCGGTGGGCACGCATCCGCACAACGCCGCCGAAGAACTGGACGTCACCGCGGACGAGCTTGTGCGGCTATCCGAACACCCGAAGGTGGTGGCGATCGGCGAGGCAGGACTCGACTTCCACTACGACAAGTCGCCGCGCGACGCGCAGGCGGCAAGCTTCCGGACGCATATCGCTGCGGCGCGCCGAACTGGGCTGCCGCTCGTCATCCATGCGCGTAGCGCCGATGACGACATGGCGGCGATTCTTCGGGACGAAATGGGGAAGGGGGCCTTCCCCTTCGTTCTCCATTGCTTCTCCTCGGGCCGCGAACTGGCGCGGACGGGTGTCGAACTCGGAGGTTTCATATCCTTCTCAGGGATTGTAACCTTCAGGAATTCCGAGGAAATCCGTGAAATCGCACGCGAAATCCCGCTCGATCGCATTCTGGTGGAGACCGACGCACCGTATCTGGCGCCGGTGCCGCATCGCGGTCGCAGCAACGAGCCGGCCTTTGTGGCTGATACCGCACGTTCGCTTGCCGCGACGCTCGGCATCGACCCCGCCGAACTGGCGGCTCTGACGACCCGCAACTTCTTTCGGTTGTTCAGCAAGATGCCGGCGCCGGCGAATGTGAGCGGGTAAGGCGTGGGAGCGCGGCTGCGGTTTACAGTCCTTGGCTGCGGTTCCTCGCCCGGAACGCCGCGCATCACCGGCGACTGGGGCAATTGCGACCCTTCCAATCCGAAGAACCGGCGCATGCGTCCGGCGGCCATGGTCGAGCGGATCTCTGCCGACGGCCATGTGACCCGCGTGGTGATCGACACCGGGCCGGATTTCCGCGAGCAGATGCTGATGACGGGGGTCACCCGGATCGACGGCGTGGTCTATACGCACCCGCATGCCGACCACATCCACGGCATCGACGACCTGCGCGGCTTCGTGCTGGAGCAGCGCAGGCTGATGGACATTTACGCCGATGCGCCGACACTCGAGCGGCTGAAGCAGGCCTTCGGCTATTGCTTCGAGACGCCGCCCGGAAGTTCGTATCCGCCAATCCTGCTAGGGCGCAGGATCGATCATGCACGGCCGGTCGTCATCGAAGGCAGCGGCGGCGCGATCTCGCTGCAGCCATTGCCTCAGGTCCATGGCGACATTATCTCGCTCGGCTTCCGGATCGACGGCATCGCTTATTGTCCGGACGTCAGCGACTTTCCGCCGGCGACCGCCGAACGGCTTGGTGGCCTCGACTTGCTGGTCGTCGACGCGCTTCAGTATCGAACGCATCCGAGCCATTTCTCGCTGGAGGAAGCGCTGGCGTGGATCGAGCGGCTGAAGCCCAAGCGGGCCATCCTGACCCACATGCACATACCGTTGGACTACGACGTCGTGTCGGCCGAGACGCCGGATCATGTGCAGCCGGCATATGACGGCATGATAGTTGAGATCCCATTGGAAGACGGATGACGCCGCCCCTCGCAACCGCACGTCAGTTCAGTTCCATAATCTATCTTATGCGACTTTCGGATCGAGGCCCCCATGCAGCCCTCACGTGACATACAGCGCCTCATCGAGATCATGGCCGCGCTGCGGAATCCCGAGACCGGCTGCCCCTGGGACGTCGAGCAGAACTTTCGCTCGATTGCGCCCTATACGATCGAAGAAGCCTACGAGGTGGCCGACGCGATCTCGCGTGGCGATTTCGACGAGCTTCGCGACGAGCTCGGCGATCTGCTGCTCCAGGTTGTCTATCACGCCCGAATGGCCGAGGAGATCGGCGAGTTCGCATTCGGCGACGTCGTCGAGGCAGTCACGCGCAAGATGATCCGCCGGCATCCGCACGTCTTCGGGGACGCCGAGGCCCGCAGCGCCGGCATGGCGAAGGGCCAGTGGGAGAAGATCAAGGCCGAGGAGAAAGCGGAGAAGCGCCGGGCGGCGGAGGCGCGCGGACGAGACGGCGACGTGCCGGAGGGCTTTCTCGACACGGTGCCCGTCGCCCTACCCGCTCTGACCCGCGCGCTGAAGCTGCAGCAGCGCGCTGCGAAGGTCGGCTTCGACTGGTCGGAGGCCGCGCCGATCCTCGACAAGATCGAGGAGGAAATCGGCGAACTGCGCGAGGCCATGGCCGTTAAGGACCGCGCGGCGATCCAGGACGAATTCGGCGACGTGTTGTTCGCGCTCGTCAATTTCGGCCGACATCTCGGGATCGATGCAGAAGCCGCGCTCAGCGGCACGAACGACAAGTTCCGCAGCCGCTTCCACACCGTGGAGCGGGAGTTGCGTGCACAAGGCAGGGCGCTGGACGACGCCACCCTCGATGAGATGGAAGAGCTGTGGCAGCAGGCCAAACGCGCCAGGCGATCTCAGGAAACCTGAGCCGAGTTCAGGTGCGTCCTTCGAGGCTCGCCCGCCAAGGTTTACGCCTCTATTCCAACGCCGTGCGGGCTCGCACCTCAGGATGAGGAACGTTGTGGCTGCTCAGTGATGCTTTGCCCGGCCGGCATGGAGCCTGTGCTCAAGCTCATCTTTCGCCGCACTGGTCAGCGTCATTTCAAAGCTGACGCTGCCGTCCTCGTTGTCCTTACGTGCCAGCACGTCGCCGTTGCCGTATATCCAGTCGACGAGACCGGCTTGCTCGGGCTTCAGAGTCACTTCTACCGTGCTGAGGGCGCCGGAGAGACGCCCCTCGATCGCGGCGGCAAGTTCATCGAGTCCTTCACCGGTGATTGCCGAGACCGGAATGGGAGCACCCTCCCCGTTGGCATGGGCATCTGAGGTCAGCCGGTCGTGGGTCGTTTCGTCGAGTTGATCGATCTTGTTCCAGACCTCGATGATGTGGCTGCGATCGGCGGTGTCGACGCCGAGTTCCTTCAGGATGCGCTCGACATCTTCGGCCTGGGCAGCGGTGTCCGGGTCGGAGATGTCGCGCAGGTGGATGATGAGATCCGCCTCCAGAACCTCCTCGAGCGTGGCGCGGAAGGCCGCGACCAGATGGGTCGGCAGGTCCGAGATGAAGCCGACGGTGTCGGACAGGATGATTGGCGTGCCGTGTGGCAGCCGCACGCGCCGCAGCGTCGGGTCCAGCGTGGCGAAGAGCATGTTCTCGGCGAGCACCCCTGCCCCTGTCAGCCGGTTGAACAGCGTCGACTTGCCCGCATTGGTGTAGCCGACGATTGCAACGACTGGGAACGGCACCTTGCGCCGCTTGGCGCGATGCAGGTCGCGCGTGCGGCGTACCTTTTCGAGCTCGCGCTTCAGCCGGACGATCTTGTCCTGCAGCGCCCGGCGGTCCGCCTCGATCTGCGTTTCGCCGGGGCCGCCGAGGAAGCCGGCGCCGCCGCGCTGGCGCTCAAGGTGGGTCCAACTGCGGACCAGACGGCCTTTCTGATAAGTCAGATGGGCAAGGTCAACCTGCAGCGTGCCTTCCTTGGTGCGCGCCCGGCGGCCAAAGATCTCGAGGATGAGTCCGGTCCGGTCGAGGACCTTGGTGTCCGTCTCCTTCTCCAGGTTCCTTTGCTGCACCGGTGTGAGCGGGTGGTCGACGATGAGCAGACCCGCCTTCGTCTCCTTCACGAGATCGCCGAGTTCCTTGACCTTACCGCTGCCGAGCAGAGTGGACGGGCGTGGCTCGTTGACGGTGACGACTGATGCGTCCACGATCTCGAGGTCGATCGCCCGCGCCAGTCCGACGGCTTCGTCGAGCCGCGCCTGGGGCGACCGGGAAAGACGCGGTCGGCTGCGGTCATCGTCGCCTCCGCTCGCGGGTAGAAGCGGGACGACGACGAGCGCCCGCTCCGTCGTCCCGGCTGCAGCCTGGCTGGTGGAAACATGCCCGGTGCCGGGCGCCCCGTCGCCCGTCGAATTGCTTCGGGTCAATTAGGAGCCTTGCGAATTCTCTTCGGCGTCGAACATCTGAACCGGCTGGCTCGGCATGATCGTGGAGATCGCATGCTTGTAAACAAGCTGCGAGTGCCCGTCGCGCCGCAGGAGCACGCAGAAATTGTCGAATGACGTTACGACACCGGTCAGTTTCACGCCGTTGATCAGGAATATTGTGAGCGGATTCTTGCTCTTGCGAACCGAGTTCAGGAATAAGTCCTGAAGATTTTGCGATCGTTCCGCCATTTTCTTTTCTTTCGCCGGTCCCCTCAATTGCGAGCCAGTGCGCCAAATCTAGACGCAAGTGTCAAGCACGCAAATTCACCCTGCCCCACCGAACGGGGCAAATCAATTGGGCTCTTCATACAACCACAAGTGTCGCGGTATCAGGCAAGCCGTTTTTCCGCAATGTCAAAAAATGCTTCCCGCAGCGAAAGAGCCGTCGACCCCGGGTGGCCATTCGCCACTGGTTCGCCGTCGATCTCCACCACCGGCATCACCACCATACTGGCGGCCGTGATGAAGGATTCGCGCGCGATCTTGGCTTCGTCCACGGTGAAGGCTCGCTCTTCTATGCGCAGTCCGAGCGTGTCCGCCACCTTGAACACGGTGCTGCGGGTGATCCCTCGCAGAATTCCGCGGTCCGCTGGCCGCGTGACAAGCACGCCGTCTGGCGTAACGATCCAGACGTTCGTGGCAGCACCTTCCTTGACCGTGCCGTCCGGATCCACGAACCACGCTTCGTAGGCGCCAGCCTCACGCGCCTTCTGGCGGGCCAGCACATTGGGCAGAAGACCGACGGTCTTGATATCGACTCGCTCCCAGCGATTCTCCGGCAAGGTGATGACTTTCACGCCGGATTCCGCGCGCCTGGCTCCGAGTTCCGGGTTCGTCTTCTTGGCCGTGACCACCAGAGCCGGGGGAACCGGCTTGGCTGGAAAGAAGTGGTCGCGCGGCGCGACGCCGCGGGTCACCTGGACGTAGACGATCCCGTTGCGCACGCCGTTGCGGCGGACCACCTCGCCCATCACGATCTCCAGAGCGGCGCGATGCATCGGCCAGCCTATGGACAGTTCACTAAGCGAGCGGTTGAGGCGGTCCAGGTGACCCGGCATGTCGATGATGAAGCCGCGCGCTACTTCGCAGACCTCGTACACGCCGTCTGCGAACTGATACCCGCGGTCCTCGATGTGAACGGACGCGCGGGAATGGGGCACATAGCGACCGTTCACGTAAGCGATACGGGGCATCTTCGTTTCCTTCAGTCGTGACTACCTAGCCGATTCCCCCTTGTCTCAACAGGCACGGAAGGGATTGCGGAAGGCGCCGAGTGGGCAGGTGCCAGACGGTTCAGAAGAACTCGAGGCTGACGCGGAACATCTGCTCGACCTGTTTGACTGCCTTTTCGAGGGCGAAGATCACCACCCTGTCCTTCGCCCTGACCCTGAAGGATCCACTAGGCTTCAGGACCACGCCGTCGCGATAGATGGCACCGATGCGGATCCCGTCCGGCAATTCCAGGTCGCGCAGCGCGCCGCCCACGAGCGGTGACGTCTCGAGCGCCTCGGCTTCTATGATCTCAGCGCCGCCCCTCTGCAGCGTCTGGACGGCGCGGATGCGCCCTCGCCTCACATGCTGCAGCACACGCGAGACCGTGACCGAGCCGGGGTTCACCGTGGCGTCGATGCCGACGCTCTGCGCTATGTCGAGAAAGCTGGGGTTGTTGATGAGCGCGAGGCTCGCTTTGCAGCCCAGTCGCCTCGCCATCACGCAGGAGAGGATGTTCACCTGGTCGTTGTTGGTCAAGGCGACCATCAGTTCGGCATTGTGAATGTCGGCTTCCTGCAGAAGCCGCTGGTCGAGCGCGCTGCCGTTGAGCACCACGGTGCGGCGAAGAATATCTGCGGCTGCGACGGCGCGTTCGCGGTTTGATTCGATGATCTTGATCTTGGTGCGGCTCTGCTTCTCCTCGATCGTGTGCGCCACGTAGAGGCCGACATTTCCGCCGCCGGCGACCACGATGCGTGTCGCCTCCGGCTCCTCATGGCCGAATAGCCCCATCGTCCGGCGAACCTGATCGGTCGTGCTGACCACATAGGCGAGATCGCCCACCAGCAACTGGTCGGCGGAGCGCGGGATGAAGAGGTTTCCGCCGCGACTGACGCCGACGACGGTCGCGGGCAAGTCGGGAAAGAGCTGACTGAGCTGCGCCAGCGGCGTGTTGACGACCGGACAATCCTCGAGGCATTCGAGCGCCACGGCGGCGATCTTGTTGTCCCCGAAGCGCATGACGTCGGTCGCACCTGGAAGCGCAATGCGCCGCAATACGACGTCTCCGACCTCCATTTCCGGCGAGATGATCACGTCGATGGGCAGGTGTTCGCGGGAAAACAGGTCCTGGTAGTGGGGCTGCAGGTAGGAACGCGCACGGATCCGCGCGATCTTCATCGGTACATTAAACAATGCATGCGCCACCTCGCAGGCGACGATGTTGACCTCGTCGTGCAGGGTCACGGCGATGATCATGTCAGCCTGCTGCGCACCGGCGCGTTCCAGCACGTCCGGATGGGAGCCATGGCCGACGAAGCCGCGCACATCGAGCGCGTCCCGGATTCTCTGGATGAGTTCCGGAGACGTGTCGATGATGGAGATGTCGTTCTTCTCGGCGGCCAGGCGCTCGGCTATGCCGTAGCCGACCTGGCCCGCACCACAGATGATTACACGCATTCAGGTGCCGCCGTGGCAGGAAGATCTTCTATCATCAAACGCCTAGTGACTTGAGCTTTCGGTGGAGCGCCGAACGCTCCATGCCGATGAATTCCGCGGTGCGGGAAATGTTGCCGCCGAATCGGTTGATCTGCGCCACGAGATATTCCTTCTCGAACATTTCGCGCGCCTCTCGAAGCGGCAGAGCCATGATGTGATGGTCCGACTGCGTCGGCGTGCGCGGCATGACGTCACCGATCTCGGACGGCAACAGGTCGGCCGTGATCGGTGCATCGGCGTCGTCGCCCTGTACCAGGATCATCAGCCGCTCGATGTTGTTGCGCAACTGACGAACATTGCCGGGCCAGCCGTGCGCCTGCAGGACCGCCATGGCGTCGTCGGCGATCCTGCGCGGCCTGATGCCGGCATTGCGGGCATACTGCTTCATGAAGCTGTCGACCAGATAGGGGATGTCCTCCCGACGATCGGCGAGCGCCGGCACCATGACGGGTACGACGGCGAGGCGATGATACAGGTCCTCCCGGAATCGCCCTTCCGCGATCATCCCCTCCAGGTTCTGGGCGGTTGACGAGATGATGCGGACGTCGACCTTGACCCGCTTCGTCCCCCCTACCCGCTCGAACTGCTGTTCGACCAGCACTCGAAGGATCTTCGCCTGCGTCTCCTTCGGCATGTCCGCCACCTCGTCGAGGTAGAGCGTTCCGCGGTGAGCCTCCTCGAGCGCGCCAACCTTGCGCTCGCCACCGTTCGATTCCGTACCGAAGAGCTCGATCTCCATGCGCTCGGGGGTGATAGTCGCGGCATTCAGCGAGACGAAGGGGCCGGCCTTGCGCGCCGAACCGCCATGGATTGCCCGCGCCACCTGCTCCTTGCCGGATCCGGACGGGCCGATGATCATGATGCGGCTGTTGGTCGGCGAGACGCGCTCGATGGTCTGGCGAAGCTGGCTCATCGCCGACGACATGCCGATGAGTTCGAAGGTATCGGCGCTTCGGCTGCGCAATTCGGTCACTTCGCGCTTCAGCTTGGAGGTTTCGAGCGCACGCTCTGCGATAAGGATCAGCCGATCGGCCTTGAACGGCTTCTCGATGAAGTCGTAGGCGCCCCGGCGGATCGCCGATACGGCCGTCTCGATATTGCCGTGGCCCGAGATCATCACGACCGGAAGATTGGGATGCAGAACCTTGATCTCGTCCAGCAGGGCCAGCCCGTCGAGGCGCGACCCCTGCAGCCAGATATCGAGGAAAACCAGACGCGGCACGCGATCGGCGATCGATGCGAGCGCGCTGTCCGCGTCGCGGGCGGTGCGCGTCTCGTGTCCCTCATCGCTTAGAATGCCTGCAACCAGTTCGCGGATGTCTTCTTCGTCATCAACGACCAGAATATCAGATGCCATGCCCGACCTTTTCAGCCTCTTGTAGTGTTTCCCTATTCGGGCCCCTCTCTCCTGAGGCCTCATCACCGGCTGGAAGGAACAGGCTTACCATTGCCCCCCTGCCGTCGTAAAAATCTCGCGGTGCGTCGTGGAGTTCGAGATGGCCGCCATGGTCCTCGCAGATCTTCTTGACGATCGCCAAGCCGAGCCCGGTGCCTTTCTCGCGTGTGGTCATATACGGTTCGAGCAGCCGCTGGCGATTTTCGCGCGGCAGTCCCTTGCCGTTATCCATCACGTCGACCCGGATCATTCCGCCCTGCGGGCGCGAGACGATCCGCACGACGCCCGCCTCGCCTCCGCCACGCTCGGCCGTGTCAATGGCTTCGGTGGCATTCTTGATGACGTTGCCGAAGGCCTGTGCCAGCAATCTGCTGTCGAATTTTCCCATCAGCGGAAGGCTACCGTAGTCGCGCTCGAAGGAGATCTCGGATCGGCTGACCTCCACGAGGAAGGAGGCTTCGCGCAATGATTCGCGCAGATCGATCTCCCGCATCTCCGGCTTCGGCATGCGCGCGAAGGCGGAGAACTCGTCGACCATCCGGCCGATATCCCCCACCTGCCTGATGATGGTATCGGTGCATTGGTCGAAAACCTCACGGTCTTCGACGATGACCTTGCCGTAGCGCCGCCGTATGCGCTCGGCCGAAAGCTGAATCGGGGTCAGCGGGTTCTTGATTTCGTGGGCGATGCGACGCGCAACGTCCGCCCAGGCCGAGGAACGCTGCGCCGTTACCAGGTCGGTGATGTCGTCGATGGTGACCACGTAGGAGTTGTCGACGTCCTGATCGCCCTGCTCTATGGTGACCTGAACGTCGAAGGTACGTTCCGAACCGCCTCGGTAGAATGTGACTTGGTCGCGGTAGACCGGTCTGCCTGACGAGCGGCCCACCTCGAAGACCTGGCCGACCTGCGGCAGCAGTCTCGAGAGATTCTCCCCGACGGTCTCTTTCGCCGAGAGCGCCAGCATGGTTTCTGCTGAGCGGTTGACGATGGTGATCGTGCCGTGTCTGTCGACGCCGATAACGCCAGCGCTGACGCCGGCAAGGACCGCCTCCGAGAAGCGGCGGCGCTCGTCGATCAGGTCCTTCGCCGAGACCAACTCGTTGCGCTGCGACTTGAGTTCCAGAAGCATCTTGTTGAAGGTATCACCGAGCGATGCGACGTCGCCGTCCGAGGCCCTGACTGGAACGGAGACATCGAGGTTTCCGGTGGCGACCTCGTCGGCCGCCCCGATCAGTTGGCGGATCGGCCGCACCAGCCTGTCAGCGACGGCAATGCCGGTCCAGATCGCGGCAAGTACGATCACCAGGGTCACGCCGAGATAGAGAAGTCCGAAGGCAAGTTGCGTCGGTCGGCGATTGTTCTCCAGGCCACGATAGGCATCGCTGTTCGCCGTCACGATTTGGCGGGCCTTGATCACCTCCGGATCGACAAGGCGGATCGTGTAGAGATAGGTGTCCTCGAACTCCTGAAGCTTCACCACCGCACCGACGATGTTACGTGTCCGCGGCTCTATCAGCACCGGCTTGCCGTCCGCGGCGGTCGCTACCGCCTGGATGGGCGGCTCCGGCATTTCGAAGTCGGCCGGCGTCTCCGCGGACATGATGAACGAGCCGTCGGAGCGGATGAGGGCAGCATGCGCGAGCGCCCTCCCAACCGCCTGCTGGCTCAGGAAATCGCGAAAACCGGTCCTGTCCAGGTTGTAGAGCGTGCGCGCATTGGCGAGGTCGTACGCCATGGAAAGCGTAGTGCCCTGAAGGTTGCGCGCATTCTCCAGGACATAAGCCTCGGCGATCGACAGCGACGAGTTGATGATCGTCTTCGTCCTGATCTCGAACCAACGGTCGAGGCCGACGTCCAGCGTGATCGATGCGAACACGGCTACGAAAATGGCCGGAATCGCCGCCACCGCTGAAAACAGAGCGACAATCCGCACATGCAGGCGCGACGCCGCCTTGCCATGCCTGCGCGCCGTGAGGATGCGCCGAATCTCCCGCGCGATCAGGCCGATTAGGAAGATCACGAAGGCCGCATTGATGCCGATGATGGCGGCGAGCGTGGTGGTGCTGTCAGGCGACAGGCGGGTTGCACCCACCAGGACCGCGAAGGACAGCGCAGCGGTGACCAGTGCGCCGACGACGGCGACGATACCCGTGAGCGCAAGCAGGCGGCGCCCCTCGAACGCACGTGCGTTCTGGAACATGACAGGGGGAGCCGGTGGAACTTCGATGGCCATGATCCGCCGCGGTTGTGGTCGCACTCGCTCTATGCAACGCATTGTGGCGATTATGCAACAAAACCGCGAGAGCAGGAATCAATGTTCCGCCGAGGGTAGAAGAATCCTGTGATCTTCGGGATTCAGCCCTGCTTGGCGCCCCGGTAAACGTTCACGCCGAGCTCGCGGATCTTCTTGCGCAGCGTGTTGCGATTGAGCCCCAGAAGGTCGGCTGCCTTGATCTGGTTGCCGCGAGTCGCGGTCATGGCCGCCAGAACCAGCGGAAACTCAACCTCGGCGAGCACACGCTGATAGAGGCCGGCCGGGGGCAGGTCGCCCCCGAATGCCGAGAAGTAGCGCTGAAGATAGTGCTCGACCGCTCGACCGATCGAAAGATCGTCGGGCAGCAGACGACCTTCAGAAGACTGCGGCTGCTCGCCGGTCTTGAGCTCTGCGTCGATGATCTCTGCCGAGATCTCGTCCTGCGCATAGAGCGCGGCGAGCCGGCGCACGAGATTTTCGAGTTCGCGCACGTTCCCCGGCCAGGGATAGCGCTTCATCAACTCGATACCGCCACTGGCGATCCGCTTGGCCTGCAGGCCCTCCTTCTCGCCCTGCTTGAAGAAGTGCCGGACGAGGTCGGGGATGTCTTCCGTCCGCTCGCGCAAAGGTGGAAGACGCAGCGGTACGACATTGAGTCGGTAGAACAAATCCTCGCGGAACAAGCCTTGGTTGATGAGCGCTCGAAGGTCCTTGTTCGTCGCTGCGACAATGCGCACGTCCGTCTTGATCGGAGTGCGTCCGCCGACGGTCGTGTACTCGCCCTGCTGAAGCACGCGAAGCAGACGCGTCTGCGCTTCCATCGGCATGTCGCCGATCTCGTCCAGGAACAGCGTGCCGCCCTCGGCCTGTTCGAATCGCCCACTCGAACGGTTCTGCGCGCCGGTGAAGGCCCCCTTCTCATGGCCGAACAGCTCAGATTCGATCAGGTCGCGCGGAATGGCTGCCATGTTTATGGCCACGAATGGCCCGTTGCGGCGGCGGCCATATTCGTGGAGCGCGCGCGCAACGAGTTCCTTGCCGGTCCCTGATTCGCCCATGATCATCACCGTCAGGTCGGTCTGCATCATACGGGCGAGCATGCGGTAGATGTCCTGCATGGCCGGCGAGCGGCCGATCAACGGCATCGCCTCGGGCTGTTCGTCAGCCCCACGGTCCGGGGAGGATCGTTTCGGCTCGGATAGTGCTCGATTGACGATGCCCAGCAACTCGTTGAGGTCAAAGGGCTTGGGCAGGTACTCGTAGGCGCCGGCTTCCGAGGCGCGAATCGCCGTCATGAAGGTGTTCTGCGCGCTCATGACGATGACCGGGAGGTCGGGGCGGGCCTTCTTGATTCGCGGCAGGATGTCGAAGGCATTCCCGTCGGGCATCACCACATCGGTTATGACGATGTCGCCCTCCCCGGCCGATACCCAGCGCCAGAGCGTTGCCGCATTCGAGGTCACACGGACCTCGTGGCCGACTCGCGAAAGCGCCTGGTTGAGCACAGTGCGAATGGCGGCATCGTCATCCGCTACAAGGATGTTGCCGCGCGGCCTCATCTCGCCTCTCATTCGCCACTCCCTTCTTGTGGAGGAGCCGCCTGCTTCCAGGCGGGCATGAGGACGCGGAACGTAGCGCCACGCGAGTTCGAATCGCATTCGACGATGCCGCCGTGCTCGCCGACGATCTTTGCGACCAGCGCGAGCCCCAGTCCCGAGCCGTTCGGCTTCGTGGTGATGAAGGGATCGAACAGGATGGGCAAAAGATCGTCGGGTATGCCCGGCCCGTTGTCACGGACACAGAATTCCATTGGCAGCGATACCCGGTCTTGCGAGCCCGGAACGGAAACGCGGATGCCGGGCCGGAAAGCCGTGGACAGCGTGATTTCGGCCGACGAAAGGTTGCCGGTCGCCTCGGCGGCGTTCTTGACGAGGTTCAGAAACACCTGAACGAGTTGGTCACGGTTCGCGTAGACCGAAGGAAGCGAGGGGTCATAATCCTCGATGAGCTTGATCTTGCTAGCAAACCCATTGCGGGCGATTGCCTTCACATGGTCCAGCACGACATGGATGTTCACCGGATAGCGATCGATCGGCCGCTCGTCGGAAAACACCTCCATGCGGTCGACCAGCGAGACGATCCGGTCCGTCTCGTCGGTGATCAGACGCGTCAGTGCCCGATCCTCATCCGACACGACACTCTCAAGGATCTGCGCCGCCCCTCTGATCCCGGACAGCGGGTTCTTGATTTCGTGCGCAAGCATGGCCGCAAGGCCGGTGACTGAACGGGCAGCGCCCCGGTGAGTCATCTGGCGGTCGATCTTGTCGGCCATTGACCGTTCCTGGAACATGACGACCACCGACCCCGGCAACTCCGGCACGGGAGCTACGTAGAGATCGACGATCTTCTCCACGCCGAGCCGCGGCGAGGAAATGTCGACGCGGTATTCGTTCACGGGCGCATTGCGCTCGCGAACCTGATCGATCAGAGTCAGAAGCGGGCTGCCGAATGGAACGAGCCTGTCGAGTGTGTAGCGCGACAGCACCGCCGTGCTCGACAGGAAGAAATCCTCCGCGTCGGCGTTGGCATAAGTGATCAGGCCATCCGGCCCGACCATAACGACCGGCCGGCGGATCGTGTTGAGCACGATCTGCGCGGCGGCATCCTGCGCCGAAGAAGGTGCCTTCATCTTCATGCCGCGCTCCGAAGCTCGGCGGCCACAAAGGCGCGCCGCAGCGCGTCCTTCACGTCGCTCGGATCGAGGGATCGCATGACGGCGGACCGCGACTCCGGGTCCGTGCTCGGGGCGTGCTTGTCGAGATACCAGCCGAGATGCTTGCGTGCCTGGCGCAGCCCGCTCTCGGCGCCATAGAAGCTAAGCATGTCCTCGTAGTGGCCGATGACGTAGTCGGCCAGAGCCGACAGGGTGGCAGCCTCGCTGCTCTCCTCGCAACCCGACGCCATGCGGGCGATGCTGCCTGCCGTCCATGGCGCACCATAGCCCGCGCGCCCCACCATCACTGCGTCGGCCGCGGACTGCTCCAAAACCTCCTTAGCGTCCGCAAGGCTTGCCACATCACCGTTCGCAACGACCGGGATCGAGACGGCTTCCTTGACGCGACGGATTGCCCGCCAATCCGCCCTGCCCTCGTAGAACTGGCAGCGCGTGCGCCCATGCACGGTCACCATCGCCACCCCTGCGGCCTCCGCCCGGCGCGCCAGGCTCGGCGCGTTCAAGGCGGCGTCGTCCCAGCCTAGCCGCATCTTCACGGTAACCGGAACTTCCACGGCACTCACCACCGCCTCGATCAGCGCTTCGGCGTGGTCGAGGTCGCGCATCAAGGCTGACCCGGAGTAGCCGCCTGTCACCTTCTTGGCCGGGCAGCCCATGTTGATGTCGATGATGTCCGCCCCCTCGCCCGCGGCGATCCGCGCTCCCTCGGCCATATGCATGGCCTCGCGACCGGCGAGTTGAACGACATGGATGTCCTCGCCGGAACGGTGGATGCGGCGCCGCGATTCGTCCCGGCCCTTCGCCAGTTCACCGCTTGCCACCATCTCCGACACGACGAGCCCAGCGCCATGCTCGTAGGCGCGCCTCCGGAAAGGGAAGTCCGTGATGCCCGACATGGGCGCCAGGAACACGCGATTGCGGATCGTCAGCCCTCGCAAGGTCAGGGGGTCGGAAAGTCTGGTCGTTCCACTCATGCACAAAAACAAAGCAGATTATGGCGATGCCTATTGCCTAGACAGATTTGCTTCGCACCGCAACGCTGGAGTTGTGTGAAAGCCTTGCAGCCAAGGAAATCGCTGGCCCCCGGACGACCTTGCGACTAAGCGTCTGGCATGCCTACCGACAGCCGACATACTGCCAACGACAGCGTAGCCGCCATCATCGTCGCCGCCGGCCGGGGCGAGCGCGCCGGCAGGGAGGGCGGTCCGAAGCAATACCGGCAGATCGGCGGCAAGGCCGTCATCGCCCGATGCCTGGAAGTGTTCCTTTCGCATCCCCGCATTTCGCATATCGTGGCCGTGATCCACCCTGATGACCACGAACTGTTCCGAGCCGCGGTGGGAGACCTTGCCGACAGGATTGTCACCGTAGAGGGTGGCGCCACACGACAGGAATCGGTGCTTGCCGGGCTCGAAGCGCTTAAGAACGCCGCCCTGGCAGCCGTGCTCATCCACGATGCGGTGCGCCCGTTCGTCACTGCCGACCTTATAGATCGCGTTTCGGCGACCGCCTTGAAAGGCACCGCGGCCCTGCCGGCGATTCCCCTGGCAGACACGGTGAAGCGCGCGGACGAGCGACTTTTCGTGACAGCGACTGTCTCCCGCGAGGACCTCTACGCCGCGCAGACACCGCAGGGCTTCCCCTATCGCACGATCCTCGATGCTCATCGGCGCGCGGTCGCGGAGAGGCTGCTGGATTTCACCGACGATGCGGCGATCGCCGAATGGGCCGGGCTCCCGGTCAGGATCGTCGAGGGCTCGCCGGACAACCGTAAACTCACCTGGACGAGGGACATCGAGATGGCCGATCGGCAGCTTGCGGGAAATAGCTTTCCCGACGTGCGTACCGGAAACGGGTATGACGTGCATGCCTTCGAGCCCGGCGAGCACGTGACGCTCTGCGGCGTCGCGATCCCGCACGACCGCCGTCTGATGGGGCATTCCGACGCCGATGTGGGGCTGCACGCGCTCACCGACGCGTTGCTGGCGACCTGTGGTGCCGGCGACATCGGTACGCATTTCCCGCCCTCCGACCCGCAATGGAAAGGGGCGGCGTCGCACCTGTTCGTCGAGCATGCGGCGAGCCTCGTCCGTTCCCATGGCGGCCGGATCGCCAATGTCGACGTGACCCTCATCTGCGAGGCGCCCAAGATCGGTCCGCACCGGGAGGCGATGACCGCAGTTCTTGCCGGAATACTGGGAATCCGGGAGAGTCGCATCTCGGTCAAGGCGACCACAAACGAGCGTCTCGGCTTCATCGGCCGGCAGGAGGGCATCGCCGCCATCGCCACGGCGAGCGTCGTCTTCCCCGGGCAGTTGGAGGACTGAGCGATGCGAGGACTAGCGGTGCGGTTCCTCAACGCTTGCGACGCTCGCGGCATCATGGCGGTCACTGCGGAATCCTGTACCGGCGGTTTGATTGCCGGCGTGCTGACCGACGTTCCCGGCTCGTCCTCGGTGGTCGACCGCGGTTTCGTGACCTACTCCAACGAGGCAAAGACGGAAATGCTCGGCATTTCGGCCGAGACATTGGCCGCCCATGGGGCGGTGTCGCGCGAGACCGCGCTGCAGATGGCGGAAGGGGCGCTCGCCCGCTCACGCGCAGGACTAGCTTTGTCGGTGACAGGTATAGCCGGTCCCGAAGGCGGCTCGGCCGACAAGCCTGTTGGGCTCGTCTGGTTCGGGGTTGCCGTGTCGGGCGGGTCGACACAGGCGGAACGGCGGGTGTTCCCGAACCGCGGACGCGCCTTCATCCGGCGCGAGGCGGTGCGGACGGCGCTTGAACTCGGGCTCGCCGCCCTCGGTGAAGCTCAAACCTCGGCCGGCCGTCCGTAAATCTGGTCCGCCCGCTTCTCGAACGCTTGCGAGAACATCCGGAACGCACGATCGAACATGGTGCCCATGACGGCGCCGAGCATCCGGCTGCGGAACTCGTATTCGATGAAGAAGTGGATGTCGGAGGATGCAGGCCCAGTCGCCTCGAAGCACCATCTGTTGGTGAGATATTTGAACGGGCCGTCGATGTATCTCACATCGATTCGATTCTCTTCAGGCTTGAGATGTACCTGGGTCGTGAAGGTCTCGCGGATGGCCTTGTAGCCCACCGTCATGTCCGCGACGAGGATGCTCTGCCCGTCCCGGTCACGGCGCGATCGCACCGTGAGCGCCTCGCAAAGCGGCACGAACTCGGGATATTTTTCGATGTCGGCCACCAGCGCGAACATGTTCTCTGCTGAGTGGCGGACATGTCTGACCGTCTCGAACTGCGGCATGAAACGTCAGACTGCCCTGTTCAGCATCGCCTCGCGCGCAGCCCTGAGGCGGGCGAAATCGTCGCCGGCATGGTGCGACGAGCGTGTCAGCGGGCTCGAGGCGACGAGGAGGAAGCCTTTCGACAAGCCGACCGTTTCGTACGACTTGAACTCGTCTGGCGGCACGAACCGTATCACCGGATGATGCTTCTTTGACGGCTGCAGGTACTGACCGATGGTCATGAAATCCACGTCGGCCGAGCGCAGGTCGTCCATGAGTTGCAGGACCTCGTTCCTCTCCTCGCCGAGGCCGACCATGATGCCGGACTTCGTGAAGATCGAAGGATCGATTTCCTTCACACGCTGCAGCAGCCGGACCGAATGGAAGTAGCGGGCGCCGGGCCGCACCGTGAGGTAGTTCGACGGCACCGTCTCCAGATTGTGGTTGAAGACGTCAGGCTTCGCCTCGACCACCACCTCCAGCGCTCCATCCTTGCGCAGGAAATCGGGCGTGAGGATCTCGATCGTTGTACCAGGATTCAGCGCGCGAATGCTGCGGATCACCGCCGCGAAATGGGCGGCACCGCCGTCGGATAGGTCGTCGCGGTCGACCGAGGTGATCACCACGTGGGACAGTCCCATCTTGTGCACGGCGCGCGCCACGCTCTCAGGCTCGGCCGGATCGAGCGGACCGGGAAGGCCGGTGGCGACATTGCAGAAGGCGCAGGCGCGCGTGCAGATCTCGCCCATGATCATGAAGGTGGCGTGCTTCTTGTCCCAGCACTCGCCGATGTTGGGGCAGCCCGCCTCTTCGCAGACTGTGACGAGATTGTGCGAACGCACGATCTCGCGCGTCTCGGCATAACCTTTGGAGTTCGGCGCCTTGACCCGTATCCAGTCCGGCTTGCGCAATACCTCCTGGTCCGGCCGATGCGCCTTTTCAGGGTGTCGCGGCCGGGCTTGGCCCAGATTGCGTGGATCCTTGTTCAAGAGGTCGATGGTGACCACTGCGGCTGTCTCCTCGGTGACTCTCGACTTAGTCACCGGCTGGCGATTGAGCAAGCCGAAACCCGCAGGAGAGGCCTGCGCGCGGCGCAGTTCGGATTCAGCCGAGCCTGCCGAGCACCGGAAAGGTTTCCAGCAGCCAGTAGGACATGCTCTGCACGCCTCCGGTCATGAACAGCACGCCGGCCACGACCAGGAGCGCGCCGATCGCCTTCTCGACGAGGCCGAGATGGACCCGGAAGCGCCCCAGGAAACGCATGAACGCGCCCGAGAAGAGCGCCGCCACCAGGAACGGGATGCCCAGGCCCACGGAATATGCCGCCAGCAGCAGTGCCCCCTCGCCCACCGTCGCGCTGCCGCCGGCCAGCGTCAGGATCGGACCGAGCACGGGCCCGATGCAGGGCGTCCAGCCGAAGGCGAAAGCCAGGCCCATTACATAGGCGGCGACGGCGCTGGCAGGCCTGCCCTGCGCCTGGAAACGGGCCTCGCGGAACAGCAGCGGGATTCTTATCACGCCCAAGAAGTTGAGGCCCATCAGGATGATGACGATACCAGCCGCGATTGCCAGCGGCTCCTGCCAAATCCTCAGCAACCGTCCGATGGTGGAGGCGCCGGCGCCGAGCGCCACGAACACGGTTGAGAAGCCGAGCACGAAGGCGAGCGATGTGACCAGCAGAAGTTTTCGCGTGCGAGTCGGTGCGAGGGGGCCATCTGTGCCCTTGCCGAAGTCGTCCACAGAAACCCCCGCCATGTAGCAGAGATAGGGGGGAACCAGCGGCAGCACGCAGGGAGACAGGAACGACAGCGCGCCTGCCCCCAGCGCGGTGAGATATCCTACGTCCAGTGCCATCCCTGCCCGAGCCCGTTTGAATTTCGGGCATATAGCCGCCCTTTCGTGCCTACTCCAATCACCTTGCCGTGGCGGATCGTCGCCGCCGAAGCGCCCAGATAGCGGATATGCTCCTATTCGAGCCGGTCGAATGACGCTTCACGCGGCGGGCAATGGTAGTGAATCGCCGATCGTGGTTCGGACGGAATACGGGAATGGAACGATACTGTTCGATCACGGATTCAGCGATTGACCCGCCATGCCGCTGCCCCTATGTTCCGCCGCACTTTCCGGGGCAGCGCAAACATGCCCCCCTGAGAGCGCGTAGCTCAGCCGGTAGAGCAACTGACTTTTAATCAGTAGGTCCTGGGTTCGAATCCCAGCGCGCTCACCAAAAAAATCAAGAGTTTGTTGAAATTCCGATTGCTACACGAGAGCAACCGGCGTTGCCGCAGGTGGTCGATGTAGCCGGCCAGCACGGTTCAGGGAAATATGACGTCGAGCAGGATCATCGGGCCAAATCTGCGGCCGGCCTAGTGGTTGAGTACGATCCGATACTCGCGACCGTAAGATTTCGCCTCCAGCGCCGTAGCTCAGTTGCCGACATTCCCCGGCTCGGATTTACCTCCGCCAACATGAGGGACCGGCCGGGGTTGATGATTTGCGGACTTCAGGCGCTAGGCCATGTCAAGGCGACCGTCCCTCAGTAGGACGCCGGGCAATCGACATACCGGCCGAGTCCGGTTCCGTCTTGGTGGCCGCCCCTCCAGCATAGACCGCTATCGGGCGCCCCCCTGTAATAGGAGCGTTCGCCCAGGGTCGGTGGCATGGAGGTGTAGTCGCCGCCATACGTATCGAAATTAGGCGGAGGGTCTCCGCCTCCGCCGGCAGACGGGCCCATGCCGCCCTGGCCGCCTATTCCGCCGCTGCTCTGCACCTGTATGACCGGGGACCGTCCGTCTGACGCCTGGACAGAGTCCGACGGGGATTGGGACATCGAGAGGCCTTTCAGTGGCGCAGCAACTACGCTGCCCGTAAAAGCCGTCATCATGCCGAGCGCCATTACGCCCGCGCGTGTTAGCTTCGAGAAACGCGTTTTCATTATTCGAACTCCAGTAGCGAGGTCAAACCTCTCCTGGATGTTCCGACCCTAGAACCGGTATCGTCATACCAGGATCACCCCCGCGCTTTGATCCATGTCAGTGACGCCGGAATTCTGCCCTTTGAGATAGGCGCACTTTGCTGTCCGTTTGCTCCTTAAGCCTTTCGGTGAAAGGGCCCACTCTACCGCACTTCCTTCAGTGTCACGCGGCGGAGGGTCTCCCCGCCTTTGAATGCCTGTCCCTGTGCTGCCGGCTATGTACGGGCAAAAAAAGCCGGGCTCGAATGCGGCCCGGCAAGATTGAAGGTCAAAACCTCCAGAGGGGAACACCATCCGGCGAAAATGGGAGGAGAACCGCCGGATGATAAACCCTATATGGGGCCTGCGGCGGGGATTTCAAAACCCCAGTTTTCCTAAAAAGCCGGATTCCAAGGAAAAGTCCTCCGCCTTTAGTCTAAATCGTGGGTTGCAGTCGCTGAATGGGACGATTGTACAGGGTGCTGTGGGTATGCGGTGCCCCGGCAATCGCTCGCGAAGGCACTGAGATCAATGCCCGATGATTCGGGCTATTCGCCTCGCGCCTGATCGATCACGAGATGCTGGATCAGGACGATCGTCTTGGCATCGCTGATCCGGCCGTCGCGGGTCGCACGGTAGGCCTCCTCGAGAGTCATCTCGACCACCTCTATGTCTTCTCCTTCGTGGATATGGCCGCCGCCTGCGGAAACCCGGTCCTCCTGCGAGTAGCGCGCGACGAAACAGGCAAGGCGCTCGGTGACGCTGCCGGGGGTCATGAACGGCACGCAGATCAGTTCGAGGTCGTGCAGTTGATAGCCGAGTTCCTCCTGCGCCTCGCGGCGGGCACAGGTCTCCGGATCGTCCTCGTCGAGCAGACCGGCGCATGCCTCCAGCAGCGGCTCCGGATGGCCCTGGAGGTAGGCGGGGAATCGGAACTGCCTCACAAGCAGCACCGTGTTACGGGCCGGATCGTAGGGCAGAACCGCAGCGCCATTGCCGCGATCGTAGGTCTCGCGAGTCTGTCGCTCCCAGTTGCCGTCCAGCCGGCGGTAATCGAAGACCGTGCTCTTGAGGACGCCCCATGCGTCGGAGAGAACCTCGGAAGATATCACGCGCACGCGGTCGTCCATGGCCGTCTCCAATCGATCTGCCACGGGCGTCGGCATACACGATGAGAGACGATCGTACCACTCGCCACCCGGGCGCTGACGGAGCGTAAGTGGGAGGGAACCGAATTCGAGCCTGTTCGTTGCCGGGCCATAGGGACGAATACGTAAACCGAGGAGACCACCATGAGGAAAATGCTGACAGGGATCTGCGCCTCGGCGCTTGCTGTCTCGATGGGGGTTACGGGCCTGCTCCCAGCGCAGGCCGCGCCCGTCTATGTCCAGACCACGGCGCCTGAGGCGAGCAGCGATGTCGTCAAAGTGCAGTCACGCGAGGATTACCGGAAGTGGCGTCGCCACATGCGCCAGGATCGTCGCGAGGCGCGCCGTTGGGACAACGATCGGCCGGGCTACTATCGCGGTTATCGCGGCTCCCGCTACCATCGCCACGGCTGGCGGCGTCACGGCGACTACTGGTTCCCGGCGGCTGCCTTCGTTGCCGGCGCGCTGGTGACGGGTGCGATCGCAAATTCGCAGCCCCGCGTCGTCTATCGCAGTGGGAACGCCCACACCCAGTGGTGCGCCAATCGCTACCGGTCGTACCGGGCTTACGACAACACATTCCAGCCCTACAACGGCCCGCGCCAACAGTGCGTTTCGCCGTATTGATTGCTCGGCTGAGGTCAGGCATCGATGGAACCCGCGCTCCGGCGCGGGTTCTTCGTTTTCAGCTTTGCGTCAGTGTCCGGCGCACGGCGTCGTGCCAGCCCTGCAGCTTGGCCGCGCGCGTCTCATGATCCATCCGCGGTTCGAACCGCCGCTCCAAGGCCCAGCTCTTCGAAAACTCCTCCGGACCGGGCCAGACGCCGGCCTGGTGGCCGGCAAGCCACGCCGCGCCGAGGGCGGTCGTCTCCAGAACGATCGGACGATCCACCGGCGCATCGAGGATGTCGGCCAGCCGCTGCATCGTCCAATCCGAGGCGACCATGCCGCCGTCGACGCGAAGCACGGTGCCGCCGGCTGGCGCGCCCCAGTCCCTCCTCATGGCCTCAAGCAGGTCGCCCGTCTGGAAGGCCACCGATTCGAGGGCGGCGCGGGCAAACTCGGCGGGCCCCGTATTGCGGGTCAGCCCGAAGATCGCGCCGCGCGCCTCCGCGTCCCAGTGAGGTGCGCCCAGACCGACGAAGGCGGGGACAAGATAGACGTTCTGTGCCGGGTCTGCCTCGGCTGCGAGTTCGCCGCTCTGTCGCGCGGTGCTGATGAGTTTCATGCCATCCCGCAGCCATTGAATGGCTGCCCCGGCGATGAAGATCGACCCCTCGAGGGCATAGGTGGTCCGGCCCCCTATCCGGTAAGCCACCGTCGTCAGAAGGCGGTTCGTAGAAGCCACCATGTCGGTCCCGGTGTTGAGAAGCGCGAAGCAGCCGGTTCCGTAAGTGGATTTCATCATTCCCGGCCGAAAGCACGCCTGCCCGATCGTCGCCGCCTGCTGGTCGCCGGCGACCCCGCGGATCGCGATCGGAGCGCCGAATAGCGAAGCGTCCGTGATGCCGAAGTCGTCCCCGCAGTCCTTCACCTCGGGCAGAAGGCTGCGTGGAATGTCCAGTATCGAGAGAAGCTCGGAATCCCATTGCTGCGTGGCGATGTTGAAGACGAGCGTACGCGAGGCGTTGGTCGCGTCGGTCGCGTGCACCCTGCCGCCCGTGAGCCGCCATATGAGGTAGGTGTCGACCGTGCCGGCAAGCAGTTCGCCGCGTTCTGCTCTCTCCCGCGCGCCGGAGACATTGTCGAGCAGCCAGGCGATCTTGGTGCCGGAGAAATAGGGGTCGAGCAGGAGCCCGGTCCTCGCAGTGAACAGTTCCTCCAGCCCCTCGCCTCTCAGCCGCGCGCAGAGCGGCTCGGTGCGGCGGTCCTGCCAGACGATGGCATTGTGAACCGGACGGCCGGTGGATCTTTCCCAGATCACCACGGTTTCGCGCTGGTTTGTAATGCCGAGTGCCGCGATCTGCGAGGGCTGCAGCCCCGCCTTGGCGATCGCCTCCCCGGCGGTGGAGACCACAGTTTCCCAGATATCCTCCGGGTCATGCTCGACCCAGCCGGAAGCGGGATAAAGTTGCGTGAACTCCTTCTGACTGGTGGCGACGGGCTTCATGGAGCCGTCGAAGACGATGGCTCGCGTCGATGTCGTGCCCTGATCAATGGCGAGGATGCACTCGTTCATTCCCTGATCTCCTCGCGAAGCGCATGGAGAGCATTCGCCACCCGCGCCATTCCGCGATCAGTCAGGCTGAGAATTCCGGAATCGTGATCGAAGTTCATGTCACCGCTTCGAATGGATGCCCGAACCACAGAATGATCCGGGCGAAACCACCTGCAATCCTCTGTGGGAACGCCCCGGGGATGAATCCCGTCTCCAAATATCATCGAGTAAGCTGCGAGGAATGCGGTGGAGCGCGGCGTCTCCATCTTAATATCTTCTGGCCCTTCGAGCCACTTGGACCTCACCATAAGCTCATCGAAGGGTTGGTCCTGAATAGTACACGCGGACGCGCCGTCTCGAGCGCGGCTGTCGGGATTCAGGAGATATCCGAAGGAACGGACCAGCCGCTCGATATTTTCTGAGTGCATTGCCCATCTCGCGAAAAGGGGACCGGGTCGATGCCCGGTCCCCCTGTAGGTTCTACTGCCAGCTCTTCACCAGTTCGTCATAGTTGATGGTGATCGGCTGTTCCTTCTCGTTCGCGATCTTGAGCTGCGGCGCGAGGTTGCCCTTCGAGACGGCATCCTTGTTCCAGTATTCGAGATCGTGCTCCTCCGCGAGCTTCGGCCCGATGTCGCCCTGGACGCCGGCGCGCTCGAGGCGCTCCAGCACCTTCTCCTGCTGGGCGCAGAGCGAGTCCATGGCCTCCTGGGCGGTCTTTGCGCCGGAGGAGGCATCGCCGATCGCCTGCCACCAAAGCTGCGCCAGCTTCGGATAGTCGGGCACGTTGGTGCCGGTCGGCGACCACTGCAGGCGGGCCGGCGAGCGGTAGAACTCGATCAGGCCGCCGAGCTTCGGCGCGCGATCGGTGAAGGACTTGTGGTCCAGCGTCGACTGGCGGATGAAGGTAAGGCCGACATGGCTCTTCTTCACGTCCACGGTCTTGGAGGTGACGAACTGCGCATAGAGCCAGGCGGCCTTGGCGCGATCCTCCGGCGTGGACTTCATCAGCGTCCAGGAACCGGCGTCCTGATAGCCGAGCTTCATGCCGTCCTTCCAGTAGACGCCGTGCGGCGACGGAGCGAAACGCCACTTCGGCGTGCCGTCCGCGTTGACGACCGGCAGTCCGTCCTTGACGAAGTCGGCTGTGAAGGCCGTGTAGGTGAAGATCTGCTGGGCGATCTCACCCTGCGACGGAACCGGCCCGGACTCCGAGAATGTCATGCCCTGTGCGGCGGCCGGAGCGTAGGCCTTCATCCAGTCAAGATACTTCTGGATGGAGTAGACCGCAGCGGGTCCGTTGGTGTCTCCGCCTCGAGCGACGCACGAGCCGACCGGACGCGAGTTCTCGTCGACCTTGATGCCCCACTCGTCGATAGGCTTGCCGTTCGGAATGCCCTTGTCACCATTGCCGGCCATGGACAGCCACGCGTCGGTGAAGCGCCAGCCGAGCGAAGGGTCCTTCTTGCCGTAGTCCATGTGGCCGTAGACCTTTTTGCCGTCGATCTCGCGGCCGGTGAAGAACTGGGCAATGTCCTCATAGGCCGACCAGTTGACCGGCACGCCGAGGTCATAGCCGTACTTGGCCTTGAATTCGGCCTCGTTCTTCTCGTCGTTGAACCAGTCGTAGCGGAACCAGTAGAGGTTCGCGAACTGCTGGTCGGGCAACTGATAAAGCTTGCCGTCCGGTGCGGTCGTGAACGACTTGCCGATGAAGTCGTCGACATTGAGGTTTGGATTGGTGACGTCCTTGCCTTCGTTGGCCATCCAGTCCGTCAGGTTCCGGACCTGCTGGTAGCGCCAGTGGGTGCCGATCAGGTCGGAGTCGTTGATGTAGGCGTCGTAGATGTTCTCGCCCGACTGCATCTGGGTCTGCAGTTTCTCGACGACGTCGCCCTCGCCGATCAAATCATGAGTAAGCTTGATGCCGGTGATGGCGGTGAATGCCGGGGCCAGCGTCTTCGATTCATATTCGTGCGTGGTGATCGTCTCCGACACCACCTTGATGTCCATGCCGGCGAAAGGCTTGGCGGCGTCGATGAACCACTGCATCTCGGCTTCCTGCGCCGCCCGGTCGAGCGTCGATATGTCGCCGATCTCCGAGTCGAGGAATTTTTTCGCTTCATCCATGCCCGCCCACGCATTTCCTGCCGCGAGCAGCAGGGCAAGCGCGGTGCTTGTCGCAAATAGGTTCGGTCTCATGCGTAGTCCTCCCTGTTGATCAAGTTCCAGACATCGCCGATCCAGCCGATGGAGGCCGGAACGTTAGTTTCCTCTCCCTAGACATAGCGGAACACGCCGATCGCGTAGACCGCCGAGAGGCCGAGTGCCCACCACAGGTTGGGCCCGACCAGGCCCAGCCAAGCGAGATGGATGAAGGCGCTGCCGAGCAGCGAAATGAAAAGACGGTCACCGCGCGTCGTCTCGAAGCGCAATATGCCGACGCGGGGATTTCCCCCGGGCGAGGCGTATTCCCATACCGCCATGAGCGCGAGCAGCAGGGCGATGGTGAGGAAGAACAGCGCGGTCGGGAATGACCAGGCCATCCAGCCTCCCGCCCTGAGCGGCGCGAACCAGTCGATGGCGCCGTTCTTGAGCGGCAGCACACTGGCGAGCAGAGCGGCCGTCGCGAGATAGGCGATCAGCACCACGATCAGCGGAATCTGCCAACGGCGGGTTGCGGTCATCACACCCTCCCCAGGGCAAAGCCCCTGGCGATGTAGTTGCGCACGAACCAGATCACGAGCGCGCCAGGGATGATGGTGAGCACCCCGGCGGCCGCCAGCACGCCCCAATCGAGCCCGGAGGCTGAAACCGTGCGCGTCATGATCGCCGAAATCGGCTTGGCGTTCGTGGTGGTCAGCGTGCGGGCGATCAAAAGCTCCACCCACGAGAACATGAAGCAGAAGAATGCAGCGACGCCGATGCCCGACGCGATCAGCGGCATGAAGATCTTCGTGAAGAAGCGCGGAAACGAATAGCCGTCGATATAGGCGGTTTCGTCGATCTCCTTGGGCACGCCGGACATGAAGCCCTCGAGAATCCAGACCGCCAGCGGCACGTTGAACAGGCAGTGCGCGAGCGCGACCGCAATATGCGTGTCGATGAGGCCGAATGCCGAGTAGAGCTGGAAGAAGGGCAGCGCGAACACCGCCGGAGGGGCCATTCGGTTGGTCAGAAGCCAGAAGAAGAGGTGCTTGTCGCCAAGGAAGCGGTAGCGCGAGAAGGCGTACGCCGCCGGAAGTGCCACGGCAATGGAGATCACAGTATTCAGAACGACATAGATGATCGAATTGATGTAACCCTTGTACCAGGACGGGTCGGTGAAGATCACCATGTAGTTGTGAATGGTCGGATCGCGCGGCCAAAGCGAAAGCGTACCGAGAATCTCCTGGTTGGTCTTGAAGCTCATGTTGACCAGCCAGTAGATCGGCAGGATCAAGAAGGCGATGTAGAACGCCGGGATCAGCCACCAGAAGCGGGATTGATCTCCGCGACGGCGCATTGCCCGGGCGACGTCGCCGGAGCCTGCCTTGGTAACCGCCGGCCCCGGCGCAGGGAGGCTGCCGGCTCGGGGAGACGTAACGTTCGCGTCCGCCATCTCAGCGCTCCGAGCCCGAGTTGGTCATGACGGTGTAGAACACCCATGAGAACAGAAGGATGATCAGGAAGTAGATGATCGACATCGCCGCGGCGGGGCCGAGGTCGAACTGGCCGACCGCCATCTTGACGAGATCGATCGACAGGAAGGTCGTCGAATTGCCCGGCCCCCCACCGGTGACCACGAACGGTTCCGTGTAGATCATGAAGGAGTCCATGAAGCGCAACAGCACCGCGATCAGCAGCACCCGCCTGATCTTCGGAAGCTGGATATGGCGGAAGATCGACCAGCGGGAGGCGCCGTCGATCTTCGCGGCTTGGTAGTAGGCATCCGGGATGGAGACCAGGCCGGCATAGCAGAGCAGGACGACGAGGCTCGTCCAGTGCCATACATCCATGACGATCACTGTTACCCAGGCATCGAGCGGATCGTTGACGTAGTTGTAGTCGACGCCGAGCGCGTTCATGACGTAGCCGAGAAGGCCGATATCGACGCGGCCGAACACCTGCCAGATCGTGCCGACGACGTTCCACGGGATGAGCAGCGGCAGGGCCATCAGCACGAGGCACACCGGAACGCCCCAGCCTGATCGAGGCATGTTCAGGGCGATCACGATGCCGAGCGGGATCTCGATCGCCAGGATCACGAACGAGAAGATCAGACTCCGCGCCATGGCCTGCCAGAAGCGGTCGGAGTGGAGCATCTCCTCGAACCACTCCGTGCCCGCCCAGAAGAACTGGTTGTTGCCGAAGGTGTCCTGCACGGAGTAGTTGACCACCGTCATCAGCGGGATCACCGCCGAGAAGGCGACCAGCAGCAGCACCGGCAGGACCATGAACCAGGCCTTGTTGTTCCAGGTCTTGTCCATGGTTCAGACCCCCGTCTCTATGCGCCAGGAGTCCTGGTAGAGATTGATGCCGACCGGATCGAAGCTGACGCGCGCATCCGCCGGGAGGGTCTCGTCCTCCCCCAGGATTGCCGCGATCTCGCGCCCTTCCAGGCTGGCGCGCACGATCTTGTGCCGCCCGACATCCTCCACCTTGGTGACGCGGACCGGAAGCCCGCTTCGGCCGATGCGCACATATTCCGGCCGGATGCCGAGCTCTATCCGCCCGGAAGCGTTCGCAGGAGGAAAGGGCAATTCGATGATCTGCGATCCGAGACGTGCCCGCGCGCCTTCGAGTTCGACCGGCATCACATTCATGCCCGGCGAACCGATGAAATAACCGACAAAGGTATGGCTGGGCCGTTCGAACAACTCGTCCGGGGTTCCGATCTGCACGATCTCGCCGTCGTACATGACCACCACCGTCTCGGCGAAGGTGAGCGCCTCCGTCTGGTCGTGCGTCACATAGATCATGGTGTAGCCGAACCGCCGATGCAGCTGCTTCAACTGCGAGCGCAGCACCCATTTCAGGTGCGGGTCGATCACCGTCAGCGGTTCGTCAAAGAGGATTGCATTGACGTCGGAGCGCACGAGCCCGCGGCCGAGCGATATCTTCTGCTTGTCGTCGGCCGTCAGGCGGCGCGCACGCGAGCCGGCTCGCTCGGAGAGTCCCAGCATGGCGAGGGTCTCCCGCACCCTGCCGTCCACTTCCGCTTCCGGCACGCCCCGGTTCCGCAGCGGGAAGGCAAGATTGTCGTAGACCGTCATGGTATCGTAGACGACCGGGAACTGGAACACCTGCGCAATGTTGCGCTCCTGGGTCGACAGGTCCGTTACATCGTGGCCGTCGAAGAGCAGGCGCCCGTGTGAGGGATGGAGCAACCCTGATATGATGTTGAGCAAGGTCGTCTTGCCGCATCCGGATGGACCCAGGAGCGCATAGGCGCCCCCGTCCTTGAACGAATGGTTGACCTGTTTCAGGGCAAAATCCGACGGTGCCTTTGGATTGGGGCCGTAGGCGTGGCGAATATGGTCGAGATCGATGCGCGCCATGCCGTCCTCCCTCTCACGCAGCCGCCTTTGGTGCAGGCTGGACCGCCCTGCCCTCGTGGTCGAAGACCATGAGATGGCGCGGATCGATGAACACCTCGATCATCTCTTCCGGTTGGTAGCTGTGAATGCCGGATGCCAGCATCACCCAGCGCACGTCGGCGAACTGGACGTGGACGAAGCTTTCCGAACCGGTGATTTCGGTGACAAGGACCTTCGCTGGAAGGACGATCGCGTCGGCGTTCGGGCGTGTCGCCCGTAGATGATGAGGCTGGAATCCGATCGCATATGTTCCTTCGGGAATGGCCTTCATCCCGGCAGGAACCGGCAACGCTCCGCCGTCCAACTGGAAGCTATCACCCTGCTTGCGAAGGATGACGGTATTCAATGGCGGATCGGCAAAGGTTCTGGCGGTGACGAGATCCTTCGGCCGGCGGAACACCTCGATGGTCGGGCCGAACTGCGTCACCCGCCCCTCCGAGAGGGTCGCCGTATTGCCGCCCAAGAGAAGCGCCTCCTGCGGCTCCGTCGTCGCATAGACGAAGATCGCCCCCGTTTCGGCGAAAATCTTCGGCAGTTCGGCCCTGAGTTCCTCGCGCAGCTTGTAATCGAGATTTGCGAGCGGTTCGTCGAGAAGGACCAGGCCGGCGTTCTTGGAGATGGCTCGCGCGAGTGCCGTGCGTTGCTGCTGGCCGCCGGAGAGGCTGAGCGGCATACGGTCGAGATAGGGGATGAGCCTCAGCAGTTCGGCCGCGCGTTTGACTTCCCGGTCGGTGCGAGCGGCGTCCGCACCTGCGACTCGGAGCGGCGAGGCGATGTTCTCGTAGACCGTCATCGCCGGATAGTTGATGAACTGCTGGTAGACCATCGCGACATTGCGCTTCTGGACCGGCACGCCGGTCACGTCCCGACCGTCGAACCAGATTGATCCGGAGGTAGGAGCATCGAGGCCTGCCATCAGGCGCATGAGGCTGGTTTTGCCGGAAAGGGTCGGCCCGAGGAGTACGTTGAGTGAGCCGTGCTCGAGGGTGAGCGACACGTCGCGGATGTGGTCCGCGCCGGCGACCGTCTTGGTGACATTCCGAAGTTCCAGCATTCCGCCTCCTCCCAGGCTTATGCTTTCCCTATTCTGCGGCGGCCTTTTCCTTGTTGGCCGCAGCCATGTAGTCCTGCAGTCTCTCTGTCTCGTCCTCGCTGAAGCGCAGCCCTAGCTTGGTGCGCCGCCACAGCACGTCATAGGCCGTCATAGCCCATTCGTGCCGCATGAGATAGCGGAGCTCCGCCTCATGGAGATCGGCACCGAAATGCGCCCCGAGATCGGCCTCGCAACGAGCCGCCCCGAGCAGCGCCCGCGCCCGGGTTCCGTAGAGCCGAGCTAGCCGCCTCGAGTGAGATGGCTCAAGGAACGGATAGGACGCCCTCAATTGCGCCACCTGTTCTTCGAATCCGGTCACGGGGAAGTCGCCCCCTGGCAATGGTGGATCGGCGGTCCACGGCCTGCCGCGGTCTCCGAGGTGCTCCGAAACCTTCTCCAGCGCCGCCTCCGCCAACCGGCGGTAGGTCGTGATCTTGCCTCCGAAGATGTTAAGGATGGGCGGCCCGCCGGCACCACCGTCCAACTTCAGGACGTAGTCGCGGGTCGCTTCCTGCGCCTTCGAGGCACCGTCATCGAAAAGCGGCCGCACCGCAGAATAGGTCCATACGATGTCGGCGCGCCCAACCGGCTCGGCGAAATACTCGCTGGCCGCCTCACAGAGATAATCGACCTCGGCGTCGGTGATGCGGACATCCTTGGGATCGCCGACGAAGTCCTGGTCGGTCGTTCCGATGAGGGTGAAGTCCTCCTCGTAGGGAATCGCGAAGATGATCCGGCCGTCCCGGTTCTGGAAGAAATAGGCGCGCGGATCGTCGAACTTCTTCCTGACCACGATGTGGCTGCCGGCCACCAGCCGGACATTGCGGACCCGTTCCTGTCCGACAACACCGTCGAGCACCCGGTCCACCCACGGCCCGGCGGCGTTGACTAGAAGCCGCGCCCTCACCTCTTGCGTTTCCAGGCTTTGCAAATCGCGGATTGTGATCCGCCACTCCCCGCCTTCGTGCCGCGCGCTTTCCACTCTCGTTCGTGTGCGGATGACTGCGCCACGATCGGCAGCATCACGGGCATTCAGTACCACCAGCCGCGAGTCGTTGACCCAGCCATCCGAATATTCGAAAGCGCGCCTGAACAGCGGCTTCAGCGGCTTGCCGGCCGGATCGCTTCTCATGTCGATCGAACGGGTGGGCGGCAACAGTTTGCGACCGCCAATGTGGTCGTAAAGGAAAAGCCCGAGGCGCAGCAGCCATGCGGGCCGCAAACCCTCCGCATGCGGCAGCACGAAGCGCATCGGCCGGATGATGTGAGGCGCGATCCTCCACAGTACCTCGCGTTCCATCAACGCTTCGCGCACAAGACGGAACTCGTAGTGCTCGAGGTAGCGCAGGCCGCCATGGATCAGCTTGGTCGAACTGGATGACGTACCGCTCGCCAGATCGTCCATCTCGCACAGATAGACCGAGTAGCCACGTCCTGCGGCGTCCCGGGCGATCCCACATCCGTTGATGCCGCCGCCTATGATGAAAATGTCATGTATGGAGGCGTCGGCCACCGACCCGGTTCCACATTCGCACCACAGTATTTCTGCAGCTTTCGAAACTGTATCGCGATTATTCCGCGGTAAAAACGAATGTCAAATGAAAAGACAAAGGGGAGGTCTAGAGCCCTGGTGTCTTAGCGCCGCCGGGGCGCCTTTTCAGGCGGGCTCCGTCGCCGCACCCACGCGCGAGGTCTCGATGAGTTGGACTTCGCCCTCCTCGCAGACGCGGCGGATCGCCGGGATATCGCAGCGGTCGGTGATGAAGCTGTTGACTTGCGAAAGGTGCCCGATCCGGACTGGAGCGGTGCGCTCGAACTTGGTCGAATCGGCAACGAGGATGACGTGGCGGGCATTTGCGATGATCGCCTGGGCAACCTTGACCTCGCGGAAGTCGAAGTCCAGCAACGCCCCGTCCTCATCGATCGCCGAGGCACCAATCACCGCATAGTCCACCTTGAACTGCTTGATGAAATCGACCGCGGCCTCGCCCACCACACCGCCGTCCGAGCCGCGCACGATGCCACCGGCGATCACCACCTCGATGCCCGGATAGACGCGCATCCTGTTCGCCACGTTGATGTTGTTGGTGATGACCATGAGCCCGGTGTGGTCGAGCAGTGCGCGCCCGACCTCCTCGGTGGTGGTGCCGATATTGATGAAGAGCGAGGCGTTGTCGGGCACCATGCGCGCGGCGGCGCGGCCGATCGCCTCCTTCTCCGTAGCGGCGATCTTGCGGCGCGCTTCATATTCCAGATTGGCGATACCTGACGGGAACAGGGCGCCGCCGTGGATGCGGCTGAGTAGGCGCTGCTCGCAGAGGTCGTTCAGGTCCTTGCGGATCGTCTGTGGCGTCACGCCGAAATGACCGGCCAGATCGTCCACCAGCACGCGGCCATGTTCCTTCGCCATCTGCATGATCTCGGAATGGCGGGCCGAAAGGTACATGGCGTTGCTCCCGTATTTTCGTTTTTTCGCAGCTTAGCCGAAAACGAAAGTCCACGGAAGCGCGAATACGAAAGTTTCGCTATCGCCCCGATCCATAGCCGCCAAGCGCCTGAGCGCATCCGGTGATCGCGTCGTAGGCCACGTCGATGTCCCCGGCTGCGGTTTCGAATTGTCCCACCTGGAACCGTATCGCAACCTTGCCGTCCACCCGGGTCTGCGTGAGATAGATCCTGCCATCGGCATTGATCGCCTCCAGCAGAGCGAGATTGTGGGCGTCTTCGTCGACACCTGACGGCGCACCGTGACGGAAGGTGAACAGCGAGAGCATCGGTTCGGTGACGATCTGAAAGCCCTGCGCGCCCCGGAGCCGGTCGGCGAGGTTCTCGCTCCAGGCCACATGGTTGCGGATCATCTGCCGCAATCCGGAAAGACCATGGGCTCGCAGCAGAAACCAGAGTTTTAGCGCCCGGAAGCGCCGGCCGAGCGGTATCGACCATTCGGAATAGTTGATGATGCCATCCCGGCCATGCGTCTTCAGATATTCGGGGCGGATCGCCAGCGTCCTGACGAGATCGTCCGGTTCGGCCACGAACTGGATCGAACAGTCGAACTGGGCGCCAAGCCACTTGTGCGGATTGAAGACGATCGAGTCGGCATTTTCCACGCCCGCCCAGAAGTGGCGGAATTCGGGGCAGATCATCGCCGAGCCGGCCCATGCGGCGTCCACGTGGAGGTAAAGGTCGTGCCTGCGCGCCACGTCCGAGAGGGCGCCAACGTCATCCGTTCCGCCGACGCTCGTGCCGCCGACGGACGCGACGATGCCACAAGGCAGATATCCCGCACGCTTGTCCGCCTCGATCGCGGCCTCAAGGGCATCCGCTTCCATGCCGCGCAGCGGTCCGCTTCCGGGCAACTTGACGAGGTTCTCTTCGCCTATGCCGGCGATCCAGATCGCGCGATCGATGGAAGTATGCACTTGATCCGAACAATAGACCCTGAGCCGCCGATTGCCGGACAGGCCGGACTTGTTGCCCTCCCAGGAAAGCGCCCGCTCGCGCATTGTGAGGATCGCCGCCAGCGTTGCCGATGACGCCGAATCCTGAATGACGCCGGCAAAGCGTTGCGGCAGACCCAGCGCCTGCCGCATCCAGTCGACCATCCTCGTTTCGAGTTCGGTCGCCGCCGGCGAGGTCTGCCATAGCATGCATTGTGCCGCCATCGCGGACACGAGGTATTCCGCGATGACTGAGACCGGCGCGGCGTTCGCAGGAAAATAGGCGAAAAAGCGCGGATGCTGCCAATGGGTCATGCCGGGCAGGATCTTGGCCTCGAAATCGGCGAAGATCTCCTCCATCCGCTCCGGTGTCTCCGGAGGCGATGTGGGAATCTGCGAGGCGATCTCCCCCGGGCCCGCCTTCGGCCGCACCGGATGCTGGCGGATCTCCTCGCGATAGCGGGCCCCCCAGTCAGCGGCCTGGCGCGACCAGTCCCGGAATTCGTCGTGGTTCATGACAAGGCCCTCGGCAAAGCACCGAACCATTAGAAGCGGTCATCGTCGGTGCCAATGCGACAGAACCGCGATGATTGGCTGCCAGGCTAGAAGCGCGACGTCTGGTGAATGCTAGATGCTAGGCGGCCCCGCTAGGCGGGGCCGCGATGTAGTCGTTGCTTGTGACCGTCAGGCGGTCAGGACGTAGACAACCTTGTAGGTCTTCGGCTGCACGATGATGATCCGACCGTCCGCGAGCACGAAGAACTGGTAGCTTCTATACTGCGGCACGATCTCGATCACACGCGGGGGCAGCGGCCGCAGTTCCACGGTGCGGGGCACCTCCACGCCGACCGAGACATTGATGTCGAGATCGACGGGCGGAGGCGCGTCCTGGACGATGACCTCGTGGATTTCGGTCCTCTGTTCCGTGGTGATGTTCACGCTGGCTGTCGTCTCGTCGGACACATCCTATTCGTCGTTCGCCTGCGCCGCATTGTCGGTCGCGCTATTCTGGTCGTCCGATTGGGCCGTGTCAGCGTTCACCCTGTCCTGCTTGGACTCTGATGCGGTTCCGTTCTCGTCCCGCTGAGCTTCAGCCGCGTTCTGATCGTTGGGCTGTTCGGATGTCGAAGCGGCATCCTTCGAGGCATCGCCGTTCTGCTCATCGGAGTTGGATGCGGCGTTCTGGTTATCACTTTCCTTTTGCTTGACGCCCGCAGCGTCCTCGGCGTTCTCTTTAGGCTGATCCGCCGCGGCGGCATCGTTCGAGTTGTCCTCCTTCGGCTGCTCGGCGCCGGCAGTGTTCGACTGCTGGTTTTTCTGCTGCTCTGCAGCACCTTGCGCCTGGTCTTGGGTCGCATCCTGCTGCTTCGATGCAGCCTTGTTCGAGGGAGCGGCTCCGGTTTCAGGCTGGTTCAGCAGAGGCTGTTCGGAGGCCTCCTGTGCGTAAGCGGGCATTGCGAATACCGACGACAGCAGAGCCGCGGCAGCCAGGGGAAGTATCTTGCGCATGCTAGTTCACCTCTCACTCAGTTTGAGAATTGTCGTCCCGGGTTCGGAACTCCGAAGCATTGTTGTCTGTTCCCTAACCGAGTGAAGTGGACGCGCCGCGATACCAGACCCGGAAAGGCAACGGACGGATGCGGCGCGCGGGGCGGAGTTGAAGGTCGTGAGCTATCGTCGGAATGCAGATCCTGAGATCAGGGTGGGTGGCGGACTGGTATTTGCCTTCCTGATGATTGTCGCGGCCACAATCGCAGCCATCTACGCCAGTGGCGCTGGTGCATTTGACACAGCCGCGCAAGGTAAGTTGCAGTTGGGAGAGACGTTCCCGAAGTTCCTTAGCGCTGAGGAGATCGCCACTGCCAAGCCCAATACGAGCACAGCCGCCGATGCGAGTACAATGGTCGACATGACCGTCACCTCGTCCGTTTCGCCGAAGCCAAAGACTGCAACGCCTCAATGCAACTTCGACGCCTGCGCGGCGGCTTACCGCAGCTTTGATCCGTCGGATTGCACTTACCAGCCCTACGAAGGTCCGCGCCGGCAGTGTCGGCGGTAAGCCGGAACTGAGAAAGTAGAAGTTCCAGTTGGTTAACCGCGGCAAATTCGCGCGCTTTCTAGCCCAGCCGTATTGTCGCTCGATTTCATCACGAGTATTATCCTCATGTACCGCGGCGGGGGGAAACCATGCTGACTGCCCGGATGCATAAGATGAAAAAGAAAAACCGGACGCAGGAGTCATGGTGCCGAATAGTCAGGCAACGCCGAATATTTTTGGGCAAGCACTTCGGACTTACCGAAACATAGTGGGTTCCGTGCTGGTTTTCAGCGCGGCGATAAACGTTCTCATGTTCGTCGGCCCGCTCTACATGCTCCAGGTCTATGACCGGGTATTGCAGAGCCGCAGCGAGATGACACTTGTGGCGCTCACCGGCATCGCTGTCGCACTGCTTGCCGTGTTCGGCATTCTTGAGTGGATCCGGTCGCGAGTGCTGGTACGCGCGGGGTTACGTTTCGACAACATCCTCGCCGGCCCACTGTTCTCACGTGTGGTGTCTTCGATACTGGCTCAGCCCGGCAACAAGTCCGAATTTGCGCTGACTGACGTCGACCGGCTTCGGGATTTCCTCACCGGCGCCGGTCTGATCGCCATCTGTGACGTGCCGTGGGTGCCCGTGTTTCTGGTCGTCTGCTTCGTCTTCCATCCCTGGATCGGCTGGGTCGCCACAATCGGTGCCGTGGTCATCTTCGTGCTGACGATTCTCAATGAGATAACCACGAAGAAGACGCTGCAGGAGGCGAATGCCAGCGGCCAGGCGGCTCAGCATTTCGCCACCACTACCCTTCAGAACGTGGAAGTGATCCGCGCCCTGGGCATGGAACAGAGCCTGCGCGGCCGCTGGTCGGCGATGCACCGTCGCATGCTGGAACTGCAGGCCACGGCGAGCGACCGTGCGGGCGTGCTGCTGTCTACTTCGAAATTCTTCCGCATGGTGCTGCAGATTGCGATCCTGGGCGTCGGTGCCTACCTCGCTCTCAAGAACGAGATCACGCCCGGCGTGATGATCGCGGCTTCTATCATGATGGGCCGAGCACTCGCGCCGGTCGACCAAGTCGTCTCGCAATGGAAGCAGTTCGTCGGAGCCAGGCAGGCCTATGGCCGTCTGAAGGACCTGTTCGCCAGTGTCCCGGAGAATCTGGAGCGTACGAAGCTTCCGCGCCCCGAAGGTGCGCTTTCGGCTGACCAGATTGCGGTGGCCCCCCCGGGCACACGCACGCCCATCGTAAGCGGCGTGACATTTTCTCTCGAGCCGGGCGAGGCCTTGGCGCTGGTCGGACCGAGCGGCGCCGGCAAGTCGAGCCTGGTCAGGGCGTTAGTCGGGGTGTGGACGCCACTCGGTGGAGGGGTGCGCCTCGACGGCTCCGAACTGTCGCACTGGAACCTGGACGAACTGGGCGAACATGTCGGTTACCTGCCACAATCCGTGGAACTGTTTGCCGGTACGATTGCGGAGAACATTGCGCGGTTCAGGGAGGCCAAGTCGGAAGAGATCATCCTTGCTGCCCACCGGGCGGGTGTACATCACCTTATCCAATCGCTGCCGGATGGCTACGAGACGCAGATCGGCGTCGGCGGGCGACAGCTTTCCGGCGGTCAGCGCCAGCGCATCGGCTTGGCTCGTGCGCTGTTCAATGATCCCGCGTTGATCATCCTCGACGAGCCCAACTCGAACCTCGACATGGAGGGCGAGGAGGCGCTTTTGCGGGCGCTCAAGGATCTAAAGGCGCGCAAGCGCACCGTCGTCTTCGTCAGCCACAAGATCGGCCTGCTCGCATTGAGCGACAAGACGATGATCCTGGCCGAGGGGCGCATGCGTGCCTTCGGCCCGACGAGAGACGTACTGCAGCCGAAACCGGTTCCGCAGGCCCAGGTATCACAGAGCGCGCCGTCCAATATGGTCGCGGCCAAGTAACGAAAATGGCGTTTCAGTTGACTAAGTTCGATCTGTCCAGGCGTCTCAATCTGAGGACGCGGGTAGCCCCGATTATGGATGCCGCAATGAGCGACAACAAGAATCTTGAAGGGTCCGACAAGGCCTTCTCGCCCAGGCGCTACATCGCGCTCGGATACGCGACGATAGCCTTGACCTTCGGCGTGTTCGGCACCTGGGCGGCCACGGCGCCGCTTGCCAGCGGTGTCGTCGCGCATGGGATGGTCGTCGTGTCGAGCAATCGGAAGACGATCCAGCACCTGGAAGGTGGCATCATCTCCGAAATCGTTATCAGAGACGGCGATATGGTCGATCGCGGCGACGTCCTGGTGCGGCTGGACCCAACCCAGGCGGAGGGCAACTATACGGTCCTTATAGATCGGCTGGCGCTTCTGCGTGCGACCGAGGCGCGCCTGCAGGCCGAGAGCGTCGATGCCGACGAAGTCGCCTTTCCGAAGGACGCCCAGGCGGCCACTGCCGGCGAGGAGCCGGCCTATGTGGCTTTGCAGCGCCAGCAGTTCCGCGACCGCAAGGCCACCAAGGACGGTCAAATCGGTATACTGGAAGCGCGCGTGAAGCAGCTCGAAGGCGAGGTGTCCGGCCTGGATGCACAGGAGAAGTCCCTTACGGAGCAGCGCGATTCGCTGGCGGAGCAGACCGGCCGGATGGAAGCGGGCCAGAAGAAGGGCTACGTCTCGGCCAATCAGCTCGCTGAGTTGATGCGCGGCGGAATGGAGATCGAGGGCAATCTCGGACGCCTTCTGGCCGACAGGGCCAAGGCGAACGAGGCGATCACCGAGACGAAGCTGCGTATCCTGCAACTCGACCAGGAGTTCATCGAACGGGCAAGCACCGAATTGCGCGACATCCGCGACAAGATCAGTGAAGTGGCGGAACGGGTTAAGCAGGCGCAGGACGTCCTCGACCGAACCGTCATACGCGCCCCGGTGCACGGAATGGTCCAGAACGTGAAGATCCACACCAAATCCGGCGTCGTCCGCCCGGCCGAGCCTCTCATGGAGATCGTACCGCTTGATGACGAACTGATCATCAATGCCCGCGTGCGCCCGCTCGACGTCGACGAGGTGGCAGTCGGCGGCACGGCGGAGGTCCGCTTCCCGGCAATCTCGGGCAGGAAAACGCCGGTGATCTTCGGTTCCGTGCAGGTCGTGTCGCCGGATGTCATCCAGCCCGACAATCCGCAGATCGAACCGTACTACAACGCCCGCATCGCAGTCAGCGAGAAGGAGATACCGCAGGAAGTTCGCAAGCGTCTGCAGGCCGGCATGCCGGCTGAGGTGATCGTAGCCGGAGGCGAGCGCACGATGGTGCAGTACCTCGTCCGGCCGCTGACGGACGCCTTCTCGAAAGGCTTGCTGGAGAACTAGGCGGTCGGGCTCGATTCCAGCGAGCCGCTCTTGGCCGGCTCGCTGGTGAGCGATGCCGACATCTTTGCTCTAAGCGAGGAGCTTGGCGCTTAGAGCATTGATCGTTCTGGCCGCGGCTGACGCGTTGGTTCCTTTTCATTCCGGTTGGTGCCAAGCAGCGGCTGTGGTATGCGGCGCGCTCACAGAGACCGCCACCATGACGCCTACCGACGACGCAGCCAGCGCATCCCTGCCGGCTGCCATCCACCCCGCCCTCGCTTCGGCCCTCGCGGCCAAGGGCTACAGCCAGTTGACGCCGGTTCAGATCGAGATGGCAAGCGGGGGCCATGGCGAGGCTGACCTCCTCGTATCGGCACAGACCGGCTCGGGAAAGACGGTCGCCTTCGGCATCGCGATCGCATCGACGCTGCTCGGTGAGGGCGAGCATTTCGGAGCGGCCAGCCAGCCGCTGGGCCTCGTCATCGCTCCGACCCGCGAGCTAGCGATCCAGGTGCAGCGGGAACTCGACTGGCTCTACGCGGCGACCGGCATGGTGACCGCGAGCTGCGTCGGCGGCATGGACATGCGCAAGGAGCGCCGGGCGCTGGAGCGCGGTGCGCATCTCGTCGTCGGAACACCCGGACGCCTGCGCGACCACATCACCAGGGGCGGGCTGGACCTGAGCGCACTGCGCGCCGTGGTGCTCGACGAGGCCGACGAAATGCTGGATCTCGGTTTCCGCGAGGATCTCGAGTTCATCCTGGGCGCAGCCCCGCAAGAGCGCCGGACGCTGCTGTTCTCCGCGACCGTCCCGCGAGGCATCGCCGAACTGGCCAAGACTTTCCAGCGCGACGCGGTGCGCATCGCAACGACAGCGTCGACCGAACAGCATGCCGATATCGACTACCAGTTGATGCTGGTGCGGCGCGACGAGCGCGAACGCGCCGTCATCAACACGCTGCTCAATTCAGATTCCACTAGCGCATTGATATTCTGCCATACGCGCGAGGCGGTGCGCCACCTTACGGCGCGCCTCGCCAACCGGGGATTCTCGGTCGTCTCGCTTTCGGGCGAGATGGCGCAGTCCGAGCGGTCGAACGCGTTGCAGTCCATGCGTGACGGCCGGGCGCATGTCTGCGTGGCGACCGACGTCGCGGCGCGCGGCATTGACCTGCCGAACCTCGACCTCGTGATCCATGCCGACGTGCCGAGCAATCCGGCGACCCTGCTTCACCGCTCCGGTAGGACGGGGCGCGCGGGCCGCAAGGGCATCTGCGTGCTCATCGTCCCCGAGCATAGGCGCGGAGCCGCCCAGCGCGTCCTGGCATTGGCGAAGTTGGTGGCGACCGTTCGCGCGGCGCCCGGCATAGCCGAGATCGAAGCACGCAACCGCAGGGAGATTCTGGATACCGCCCTCTCCGCGGCCCCACCCGACGAGGCGGAAGCTGCCTTCGTGGCCGAGTTACTGGACCAGGTCGACGTGGAACGGCTTGCCGCAGCCTTCCTTCGCCAGCAGCTCGCCGCTCGCCCGGTTCCGGAGGACATCTTCCCCCTCCCCGTCGCCGACATGCAGACCAGAAAGCCCAAGCGCGACAGGCGGTTCGAAGAGGACGGCGTCCCGGCAGCGGTCCGCGAGCCGAGCGGCCCGCGCATGGAGGGCGGCGTCTGGTTCACCCTTTCACTCGGGCGCAAGCAACGCGCCGACCCGAAATGGCTGCTGCCGATGATCTGCAAGGCTGGCGGCGTGTCGAAGCGCGATGTCGGCTCGATCAGAATCGACGACACCGAGACCCGCTTCGAGATATCCACCGAGAAGGCCGCGGATTTCGCCACCCGGATCAGAGAGCCGGGCAACTCGGAGCGCGGCATCGTGATCGCGCCGGCCCGCGAGGCAGGCGAGCGGCAGTGGCAGGGCAAGCCGAAGTTCAAGGGCAAGTCCGACTCCAGGCCGGACTTCAAGGGCGGGCCGAAACCGTTCAAGAAGCCGCACCGCAAGGGCGGATCGCCGGACGGCAAGCCTTTCGCAGGGAAGCCGGCGAGCGGCAAGCCGTGGGGCAAACCCGGCGGCAAGAAGCCCAAGCGCCCAGAGTGATCCGGGCGTAGCGTCTAGCTGCGCAGGCCCGGCGCCTCCTGGCCGGTGCGCTCTACATATTCGGTATAGCCGCCGCCATAGGTGTGCAGACCGTCCGGGGTCAGTTCCAGCACGCGGTTGGACAGAGCGGCGAGGAAATGCCGGTCGTGGCTGACGAACAGCATGGCGCCCTCATAGCGGGAAAGTGCCTCGATCAGCATCTGCTTTGTCGCGATGTCGAGATGGTTGGTCGGCTCATCGAGAACCAGGAAGTTCGGCGGATCGAACAGCATTCTCGCCATGACGAGGCGCGCCTTCTCGCCGCCGGACAGAACCCGGCACTTCTTCTCGATCTCGTCGCCGGAGAAACCGAAGCAGCCGGCGAGCGCGCGTAGCGGTGCCTGGCCGGCCTGCGGGAACGAATCCTCCAGGAACTGCAGCACGGTGCGATCGCCGTCGAGCACTTCCATCGCGTGCTGCGCGAAATAGCCCATCCTCACGCTCGGACCGCGTGCGACGGAGCCCTGGTCGGGCTTCGACTCGCCTGCCACGAGCTTGAGGAGCGTCGACTTGCCGGCGCCGTTGACGCCCATCACGCACCAGCGCTCGCGTCGGCGGATCTGGAAGTCGAGGCCCTCATAGATTTTCCGGGCGCCGTAGCTCTTGTGGATGTTCTTCAGCGTCGCGACGTCCTCGCCTGACCGCGGCGCAGGCTGGAACTCGAAGCGCACCGTCTGCTGGCGTTTCGGCGGCTCGACCCTGTCGATCTTCTCTAGCTTCTTGACTCGGCTCTGGACCTGCGCGGCGTGACTGGCGCGCGCCTTGAAGCGCTCGATGAAGGCGATCTCCTTGGCGAGCATGGCCTGCTGGCGCTCGAACTGGGCCTGCTGTTGCACCTCGGCCACGGCACGCTGTTGACGGTAGAACTCATAGTCGCCGGAGTAGGAGGTGAGCGAACCACCGTCGATCTCGACGATCTTGCCGACGATGCGGTTCATGAACTCGCGGTCGTGCGACGTCATCAGCAGCGCGCCGTCGAAGCCCTTCAGGAAATTCTCCAGCCAGATCAGGCTCTCGAGATCGAGATGGTTCGACGGTTCGTCGAGCAGCATCACGTCTGGCCGCATCAGGAGTATCCGGGCTAGCGCTACGCGCATCTTCCAGCCGCCGGAGAGTTTCGCGACGTCGCCGTCCATCATCTCCGGGCTGAACCCCAGACCGCCAAGGATTTCGCGCGCGCGGCCGTCCAGCGCATAGCCGTCAAGCTCGTCGAAACGCCCCTGTACTTCGCCATAACGGGCCAGGAGATCGTCCATATCGTCGGCACAATCGGGATCGCCCATCGCGGCTTCCAGTTCGGCCATCGCCGCGGCAAGCTCGCTGACCGGCCCGACACCGTCAATGACCTCGAGCACGGCGCTCTTGCCGGACATGTCGCCGACGTCCTGGCTAAAATAGCCAATGCTCACGCCGCGATCGACGGAGACTTGCCCCTCGTCCGGCAGTTCCTCCCCGGTGATCATGCGGAACAGTGTTGTCTTGCCCGCACCGTTCGGCCCCACCAGGCCGATTTTCTCGCCGCGTTGAAGCGCGGCCGAGGCTTCGATGAAGACGATCTGCTTGCCGTTCTGCTTGCTGATATTCTCGAGGCGGATCATGGATTTCCGATGCGTTGAGGTTAGTGGACACCGACGAACCTGCCGCCGCTAAATCATCGCGACCGCACCAGCGCAAGGGTGTCGATGTCGCAATCGCGATTCCGCGTCAGTGACAACCTTGTCAGGCCGCGCACTGTTGTGCTCTTGAACTTACAGCGGCCCTTTATGTCCGCTATGGGCGTCAACTCGTCGCCCTGCGCACTCCTGCGGAAGCCCGCTCCGGAGACACGCCGGAAGCGGTCATACAGGCTTCGATTTCATCAATGGCGGCACCCAGAACGAGGAATGCGTCGTTGAGTGTCTTTGCCGCTAGCCTTGATGTGCGCCTCCCAAGCGTGCCGGGTAGACCGCCACCGGTGAGAGGAGCCACAACATCAGTCCCGAACCGGGTGGTTCAACGGAATGATGTTCTAAGATTGGAGGGAACACAGCGCGCCTGTTCCTCTCTTGGCACCGTGATCCCGAGTATCTTGCGAGCGATTGCACAGTGCACTATCGCTTGGGAATTCCAGATGAAGAAACTCCTCCTCGTCGGCGCCGCGCTCTATGCGCTTGTCGCCGCGCCCGCCTATGCCCAGTCGGCTGACAAGATCCTGAACGCGTCCTACGATATCTCGCGGGAGCTCTTTGCACAGATCAACGAGGCGTTCGTCGCCAAGAACCCTGGCAAGACGATCGACCAGTCGCATGGCGGCTCGTCGCGTCAGGCTCGCGCCATCCTGGAAGGCCTCGAGGCCGACGTCGTTACCTTCAACCAGGTCACCGACGTCGACGCACTCGTGAAGGGCGGCTTCGTTTCGGAAGACTGGCAAAGCGAATTCCCGAACCAGGCCTCGCCCTTCTATTCGCTGCCCGCCTTCCTCGTGCGCGAGGGCAATCCCAAGGGCATCAAGGACTGGGGCGACCTTGTCCGCGAGGACGTGAAAGTCATCTTCCCCAATCCCAAGACCTCCGGGAACGCGCGCTATACCTACCTCGCAGCCACGGCCTACGCGAAGGAAGTGTTCGGCAACGACCAGGCCAAGGTCAGCGAATTCATCGGCAAGCTGTTCGGCAACGTCCCGGTGTTCGACACGGGCGGCCGCGCAGCGACGACGACCTTCGTCGAGCGCCAGATCGGCGACGTGCTGATCACGTTCGAGGCGGAAACGCGCGGCATCGCCAAGGAGTTCGGCGAGGACAAGTTCGATACCGTCGTCCCCTCCGTCAGCCTGCTCGCAGAGTTCCCCGTTGCGATCGTCGACATGGTCGTCGACAAGCGCGGCTCCCGCGATCTGGCCAAGTCCTATCTCGATTTCCTCTACACCCCCGAGGGCCAGAAGATCGTCGCCGCCAACGGCAACCGTGTGAACGACGAGGCAGTCGCGGCCGAATTCAAGGATCAGTTCCCTGAAGTCCGTCTCGTGACGGTGGAGGACGTCTTCGGCGGATGGGAGAAGATCCAGGCGGAGCACTTTGCCTCCGGCGCCCTCCTCGACCAGATCTACGGCGAACGCTGAACCTTCCTCACTTAACCGCGGGCCGGCGGGTCTTGACTCGCCGGCCATCTCTGTTTGCGAAAGGTAGTCTGCGTGCGCCGTCGCGTCCTGCCGGGTCTCACCCTATCCCTTGGCATCACACTCTTATATGTCGGCCTGATCGTCGCGCTGCCGCTCGGCGCGCTGATCTTCAAGGCCGCGAGCCTCGGTCCCGAGGATTACTGGCGCATCATCTCGTCAGGCCGGGCCTTGGCCAGCTATCGGGTGACGGTCCTCTCCGCCGCCGCCGCGACCGTCTTCAACCTTGTCTTCGGACTGGCGCTCGCCTGGGTGCTGGTGCGCTATTCCTTCCCCGGCAAACGGCTCGTCGACGCCATTGTCGACCTGCCGTTCGCGCTGCCTACAGCAGTGGCGGGAATAGCACTCACGACGCTCTTCGCGCCGAACGGCTGGTTCGGGTCCTGGCTGTCGGAAGCCGGGATCCGCGTAGCCTATACCCCGCTCGGCATCATGATCGCGATGGCTTTTACGAGCCTCCCCTTCATCGTGCGGACCGTGCAGCCGGTGCTGGAGGATCTCGACCCGGCGCTTGAGGAAGCCGCCCAGTCTTTGGGCGGATCCGACGTTGCCATCTTCCGTAAGGTCATCCTGCCGCTGCTCGTCCCCGCACTCCTCGCCGGCGTCTCGCTGGCATTCGCCCGCAGCCTCGGGGAGTTCGGCGCGATCATCTTCATTGCCGGCAATCAGCCTTTCGAGACCGAGATCACGGCGCTCCTCGCCTTCATCCGTCTCGAGGAATATGACTATCAGGCGGCTGCCGCGATCGCTTCGGTCCTGCTGATCACGGCCTTTGCCATGCTCGCCGTGACAAACTTCCTGCAGGCGCGCGCCCTGCGCTACACGGCGAGGTCGTGACGTGAGCAAATACCTCCGGAAGGCCAAGCCGCCCCGCGTCGGGGACGCGCCGGCGGTCCGGCGCAGCCTCATCGCCTTCGTGCTCCTCGTGGGCGCGGTGCTCATTCTCGCACCGCTCGTGGTTATCTTTGTCCAGGCGTTTTCGCAGGGCTTTTCGACCTTCGCCCGGACAATTGCGCAGCCCGACACGCGTCACGCGATCTTCATGACGGTGGCGACGGCGTTGATCGCCGTTCCCATCAACACGGCGTTCGGCATCGCGGCCGCCTGGGCGATCACCAAGTTCGATTTCCCGGGCAAGCGACTGCTCACCGTGGTGATCGAGATTCCCTTCTCGATCTCGCCGATCGTCGCGGGCGTAGCCTATCTGTTCGTCTACGGGCTGCAGGGGGTGTTTGGTCCGGCGCTGCAGGCAGCCGACATCAAGATCCTCTTCGCGCTCCCCGGAATCGTGCTTGCCTCAATGTTCGTGACCGCGCCGTTCGTCGCGCGTGAACTGATCCCGCTGATGCAGGCGCAGGGACGCGACCTTGAAGAGGCCGCAACCTCGCTCGGCGCTTCCGGCTGGCGGACATTCTTCTCCGTTACGCTGCCCAATATCCGCTGGGCCATGCTCTATGGCGTGGTGCTCTGCAACGCCCGCGTCATGGGCGAGTTCGGCGCCGTCTCGGTTGTCTCCGGCAACATCCGCGGCCAAACCAACACGCTGCCGCTCCACGTCGAACTGCTCTACCACGACTACCAGACCGTCGGCGCCTTCGCCGCCGCATCGATCCTCACCGCTCTGGCTCTCGTCACCATCGTGGCGAAGGTGATCCTGGAGCACCAGGGTGCTGGCCGTGCCGGCCGGCCGATGCTCGCCGGTCCTGCAGTCGAGGCAAAGGAAACGCACCAATGAAGATCACGCTCGACACTGTCGTGAAGACCTTTGACACCTTCCGCGCCGTTCACGGGGTCTCGCTCGAGATCGAGAGTGGCGAACTGATCGCTCTGCTCGGGCCGTCCGGCTCGGGCAAGACGACGATCCTGCGCATGGTTGCAGGCCTGGAATATGCCGACAGCGGGAGCATCCTGTTCGGCGACAAGGATGCGACCGACATTCCCGTTCGCGACCGCGGCGTGGGCTTCGTGTTCCAGCACTACGCGCTGTTCCCCCACATGACGGTTGCGGAGAACATCGCCTTCGGCATGAAGGTCTCGAAGCGGAAGCGGAGCCGGGAGGAGATCGCCACTCGCGTGACGGAGCTTCTCGCCCTCGTCAGACTCGAAGGGCTCGGCGACCGGTTCCCGACGCAGATCTCCGGGGGCCAGCGGCAGCGCGTGGCGCTCGCCCGCGCGCTTGCCGTCGATCCGCGGGTGCTTCTCCTCGACGAGCCGTTCGGCGCGCTCGACGCCAATGTGCGCCGCGACCTTCGCCGCTGGCTGCGCGAGATCCACGACCAGTTGGGCATCACGACATTGTTCGTGACCCACGACCAGGAAGAAGCGCTCGACCTCGCTGATCGCGTGGTCATTCTCGAGCAGGGACGCATCGTACAGGAAGGGACACCCGAGGAGGTCTGCCGGCGGCCGAATTCGCCTTTCGTAACCAAATTCCTCGGCGACGCGCACCGTCTTGTCGGCCCCGTGACCTCCGGCTCGGCCCGGGTTGCCGGTGGAACGGTCGCGGTCCCCTCGCTGCCCGATGGCCAGGCGGAAATCTTTGTGCGCCCCGCGGATCTGAGCTGGGGCGAAGGAGACATTCCGGCGGAAGTGACCCGTGTCATCGATCGCCCCGACGGGCGGCGCGTCGTCGTGCGGCTCGAAGACGGCACCACCTTGGAGCTCGACATGCCGCCAGAGACGCGGATCGAGAAGGGCGACCGCCAAACCCTGCGCGTGCGCCGCGCCCACGCCTTCCCCCTCGCCTAGCAAGTTGTTGCTCCCGTCAGTGACGGCAATCGCACTTGAACTCTTGGAACGACATGGGTCAGTCCGGGGAGCAGGCCTCGGCGATCGACAGGCTGTTCTCGTAGAGGTGGTGTCGGGTGATCCGGCCGTCCTCGACGGTAAGGCGCAGTGCAAACGGGCCCTGGAAGGACTTTCCCGTCGCGCGCACGGTCCCCGACAGGTGCCCCATCAGGACCGCGTCGGCGCCGTCGACGAGGAAGCTGTCGACAGAGGCGCGCGCGTCCTCGGGCACGGTATACTCCATCAATTCCGTGAACTGGGCAGCACAGTCGGCGGCGGTGGACCGCGGGCGGATCCACGGCGCGGCGGGGTTCTCGGCGAGCATCCAGTCGACCTCATCGGCGAACAGCGCGACGAGCCGCTCGGTGTTCCCGGCCAGCCGCGCGGCGAGGAGCTCCTGCACGACAGCCCGAGTGGTTTTGGAGGTGGAACTCGCGGTTCTGGCTGAACTCTCCCTGACGGCGGTGAAATTGGCGGACATGGTGCTCTCCTCTTTGCGCCGGGTTCCCGGTGGGGGCGTCGATGTGTTTGCTTCTGCCAGGGAAGCGGAGAGCGGTCGATTACGTCGGAGGTAATGAGCACCAGACAGTGATCCGGCGCACCTTCTCATCTAAGTGCGCCGCTGCCGTCTAGCTTAGAGATCGACTTGCCCGGAAATCGCGATCACGTCTCGACCTCGATCCGGAGACATCGCACGGTGCTCTCCAGCTTCGTGTGCTCGAGCAACAACCGGACGGCCCGGGGTGCTCACCAGCGCCAGACGCCCCGACCGGTTGGGCGAGCCTCATAAATCCATCATAGACGAAGACTATGAGGGCAGGCATTCCGCCGGACGCGGCATGCAGCAATTGGCTGCCGCAATTGAGAAGGAAGGTTTCCGCATCGTCGGCGGCATCAATTACAAGGACGCCCGGCGGCTCGCCGAGATATTCAACAGCAAGTCCTGCTGGCTGATCTCGGTGGACGGCTCGGAAGACGAGAGCCCGTTCCCGCCGGAAGCCTAGGATGGCCGCACCCCGGCGTTTTCCGCGGCTTTCGGCCTGCCACGCCTTCAGGGGCACGTGGCGGCGTTCTTCCGCTGTCCCGCTAAGTTGTTGAAAAAATTGGTGGGCGATGACGGACTCGAACCGCCGACATCTTCGGTGTAAACGAAGCGCTCTACCAACTGAGCTAATCGCCCGACGCGTGCCGGAGCTTTAAGCACTTCCCTCCGGCAGCGCAAGGGCAGTCTGGCAGCTTCGCTGCGAGTTGTTCCCTCCCCCCTTCTCAGGTGCAGGGACCACCCGAAGCCTTCCGCCCGCCGATCAGTGACCGATCTTGCCGGGAGCAAGCCCGCGCGGAAGGAGCGGCAGTTCACGAGCGCCAGCCAATGGCGGGACGCTCGCCTGCTCAAGAAGTGGGTGCCCTCGTCTCAGCGGTGAGTTCCAGCGCCGTCTTCAGGTGTTCGTCCCGCTCATACACATCCGCGAAATACTCCACCTTGCCGGTCGCCGTCGGCCAGGCGGTGAAGTAGGCGACGTAGACCGGGATTCTCCCGGTCACCTTCTCCACCGAATGACCGTTCTTTAGCTTCTCCGCGACGTGATCGACCGATGTGCCGAGCACGGCAGCGGCCATGCCGCGCGGGTCCTCCAGACGGATGCAGCCATGGCTGAAGGCGCGCATGTCACGCTGGAAGAGATGCTTGGTCGGCGTGTCGTGCATGTAGATGGCGTGCTTGTTCGGGAACAGGATCTTCAGTTCGCCCAGAGCGTTCGCCTCGCTCGGTATCTGGCGTACCGAATAAGGAACCTTCGAGCCGAACCGGTCCCAATCGATGGCCGTGGACGGAATGCGCCGGCCCTTCGCGTCGAGCACCTCGTAGCCGGCCCTGTCGAGATAACCCGGATCGCTGCGAAGCCGCGGCAGCATCTCGTTGACGATGATCGACTGCGGCACGCCCCAATAGGGATTGTAGTCGACCTGTTCGATCTCGTCTGCGAAGAAGCTGGTCTGTGTGGAAGGGGCGCCGATGACGACGCGCATCTTAAGCTTCTCGTCGCCGCCGTCGATATAGCTCGCCGTGAAGGCGGGCTGGTTGACGAAAACGCGCGGGCTGCCGAGATCGGATGGCAGCCAGCGCAGTTGCTCCATCGCGAGCCGCACCTTTTCGATACGCTCCGGCGTCGGAGTCCCCGCAATTGCACGAACAGTGCGCGGCCCGATGACGCCGTCCGGCCTCAGACCGTGGCGCTTCTGGACAGCCTTCACCAGCGGCACGAGTTCCTTGGAATACTTCTCGCTTTGGCCGTGATTCGACAGAGTTTCGCCGAAGCCCCCGCCGAGGTCGCCGAGGTCTCCGGCAATCACGCCGAGCAGTTTCGGCAGTTCCGGGCTGCTTTCGCCGGGTTTCAGCAGAAGCTTGGGATCGACGGATATCTCGGTCTCGGCACTCGCCTCCAGCGCCTTCAGTTCGGCCTGAAGGGCTTGGAATTCCGGATTCTGCGGATGACGCGATTGAAGATAGGCGCGCAGGTCGTTGCTGTGCGCCACTATGTTAAGCACTCCCGCGAGCTTGAGCGGCTTGCGCGGCAGGTCATGGTAACCGGAGATTCGGTTGGGGTCGATGCGCCCCTGGGTTGCGTCTTGGACATAGCGCAGCAGGCGTGCCGAGAGTGCCATCTCGAAACGAATGAACTCATTGGCCCGGGCGTCAGGTGTCGACGCTAGTCCCCCAGGGTCCGGCAATGACACCGCATAGTCTGCCGGGTCCAGGCCATAGCTCGCTGCGTCGCTGAGAACTTGCAGCGCGTCTTTCGCGGCGGGGCTCGCTGCCCCCTGCTCGATCCAGATGAAGGCGCGATTGGCCGAATAGTAGCTGGTGAGAGCCTCGGCGATGTCGCGCTCAGCAAGCAGCTTGTAATCCTGCAGCCCCGGAAGCGAAGCGTCGAAGGAGGCCGGCTGCGCCGATACGCTATAGGCTGCTGGCACTGCCGCCTCGAGCAAAGGCGCGAAATCCACCTTCACCAGACGGTCCGGCTTGTAGGCATAGTAGACAGGTCCGGTGATCTTCTGCAGGGGAGCCGAGCGCTGCGCCTTCCTGGGCGCGGGGCGGCCTTGCCAGTACTGCTGCTGGTATTGTTCTCTGTAGAGCGGCCTGTATTCCGGACGATACACCGGCTGGCGGTATCGGTAGCCGCCGCCAAATATGAAATCAAAGATGTTGGCAGCTCGCGCTTCGGGCGCTGATACGGCGAGCGCAGCTGTGGCTGCCGTCAGCAGAAGGATTGACACCCATCGTGGCCTTGGCGTCATCGCTCTCCCCCATTCGCCTTTATGCCGCAATCGCGGCAGAACCAAGACTGGCGCCGCGGCTGTCCCCGTCGAAGCGCCGCTGCAGATAATACCCAGTCCGACTCACACCGTTTAACATGAAGTGAATGCGCGGCACTGTGGCTATGTTCCGCCTCGTTCTAAGAATCCACTCCGCGTCATCCGGCCAGCGCCAAAGGCGCCGGGCTGCTTACGAAGTTGACGATCCGCGAGATGACTGCTGCGTCCGACAAAATTCGCCGATGGCCGAGCCCGGCCGCCCAGTGCAGTTGAACGTGTTCGCCCGCGGCAGCGTAGGAGCGGGCCTCCTTCGCGGGCACCTCGCGATCGTCTGGCGCATGGATGACGAGCGTCGGCAGGCGACTGCGTGCGACAAGCCGCGAGCCGTCGAAGTCCTGAAGCGGGCGACCCGCCAGGCGCTCAATGCGCCCGGCCATTGCGGCTCGCGAGCGGTCGCCGATTCCAAGCTGACTCGAAAACCAATCGATGATGTTCGAGATCGAATCGGGCGCCGCAATCAAAACAAGTCTCGCTGCCCGCGTCGGCGGAACCGCATCCAGGGAGCCGGCTGTGGCATTCGCGGCAACCGCGCCGCCGAAGGAATGTGCCACGACCGCGGCAAACGGGCCGAACCATTGATCCACCTGCCCGACCACCTCCACCGCTTTCATCATCGTCAGCCGGCGGCCACCCGAACGCCCGTGGCCGGGCAGATCGATCGAGAATACACGAAAGCCGGCCGCCCTGAGGCCCTCTATGATCCCCATCATGAATTCAGTGCGCGACCGCCAGCCATGGAGGACCAGGACCCGACCGGCCTCGCGTGCAGAATTCTCCGGACGGAACTCATGTACGCAAACGCAGTCGCGCCCGACCGCGACGCGATGATGTCGCGCCGTCTGCATGAAGGCGTCGGCGCGTGCGATCGCCCGTCGCTCGCCTTCGGTCTGCCTGCGCGGGTCCGGTGTGCGGGCGAAGAGTGCGAATGCAGCGCGGCCAGCAAGTTCCGGTGAGAGCTTTTCCCCAATGCGGAAGGCTGCACGAATGACCTTCAAACCCATTGATGTCATAATCGGCACCCATCAGTTAGTTCAAGCATGAACAGGTTAGTTCAATCGTGAACAAAAGACAACAGCTGCCCTGGGACAACCCGCGATTCCGCAACTGGGTCGCGGTCGCTCGCGCCTGCCACGCCGTCGAGCGGGCGCTTGGCGCGGCCTTGCAGCCGCTCGAACTCAAACCGGCGCAGCTCGATGTCCTGATGAACCTCTACCGGCATCCGGGCATGGCGCAGAACGAGTTGGCCCGCAAATTGCTGGTGGGACGCTCCAACATAACCATGCTGGTACCACAGTTGGAGGAGCGCAGCCTCGTGAAGCGAGAGGGGGACGAGAAGGACCGCCGCGTCAACCGGCTGTCGCTGACCTCTCAAGGCGAGGCTTTGCTGATGAAGGCCCTGGAGGTCCACATGGCGCTGATCGAGAAGGCCATGAGTGCCGTCCCGCCTAACGAGTGCGATCTCGTCGGCGAACATATGCGCCGAATCACTGAAGTTCTCAGTGCGGATTGAGCTCTCTCAAACGCGCGCGATCGACCGGGCCATGCGAAGCTAGCTTGTGCTGGCTCCAACCAACTGTGACTCGACCCACCGCACGATCTCGGACCCGGCCTCGTTGAAGGCCGCGTCCAAGCCGAGCTTGTAAGCCTCGTTTCCGCTGCCGGACACGGGTGCCATCGCACTGAATACCTTCGACGACCGGACTGTACCGTTCCGGTCGTTCAGCACCTTCACGAACAGCTCGACCTGTGCCGCCCGCTGCCCGTTCACGCGGACGCTGAAGGTACGGATCTCGGTGACGATCTGATAGTCGATGGCCAGCCTCTGGCCGGGAAGCCCAACCCCCTTGAAGGCTTGCGACTCCTGGAAGGACTCCGCCAGCTTGGACTGCACGATCCGGGGCAGCCGGTCGGACCACTGCGCTCCTTTGAGGAACTGGATATCGCCCGGGCCGCTCTCAATCACGATGTTCTGCCCGTCGAGCGACTTGAGAGCTGCGGGCTCGGCGATGAGTATTTGGGTGCTGCTGCGGGTGCGCGCGATCGGCACTTCGGGAGCCGAAAGCTCGAACGTGTCTAGCGGGGCCGGGCCGCCGCCGGGGAGCAGCGCGCAGCCACCGATTGCGGTCGCCAACAGCAGGATCGCAGATGACGCGGTAAGGTACTTCAAGGAGTTCGCTACCCGCTAAAGGCGAATCGATCGAATAAGCAGGCGATTCCCCCGCCATTACGGTTTCTTGCGGCGTGGTGCCGCACAAGTCAACGCCTGGCCCGTCCGTCGTACTGGCGGACGGTTCCCTCTCCACCAGTGATTATCCGCTGCGGGTTGCGCTCCAGGTCGGTAATGGCCTGCTCGATACGTGTGATGGACGTTCGTGCGTCGCGGATGAGGCCCTCGGCATCCTTGAGGCCCTGCCCAGAGAACCGCGACAGGTTTTCCATGACGGTGCCAAGCCTCGAGTTCAACGTGTCGGCGACCTGACGGAAGGACTTCAGGGTTTCATTTGCGTTCGCGACCAAACTTCCCGTCTGGTCGGAGCCCAGCATCTTGTCCACCTTGACCAGTATGCCGTCGACCCGGACCGAGGCCGCGTTCAGCCGCTGCATCAACTGAGATGCGTCGCTCACCATCTGGTCGATGTCTCCCGAGCGGTTCCCGAACTTCTGGGTCACCTTGGCGACATCGGCAGCGGCGGCATTGGCGGATCGGCTGGCCTGCTCGATGTTCGAAAGCGCGGTACGGACCTTGTCGGGATCGACGCTGTCCAGCACGCCGTTGACCTTCCCAAGCGTCTGCTCGGTGTTCTTGGCGAACTCGTTGATGGAAGCGACCGTCTCCCGGACCTCGCGGATCGTGTCGTCGAACTGGTCGCTGGTCTTCGAGAGGTCGGTCGTGAATTTCTCGACATTCGCTATGACCGTCTCGACCTTCTTCGGATCGACGGCCTTCAGGATGTTCTCGGCGCTGTCCAGCGTGGTCTCGAGCTTGCCGGATACGCCGGCGATCTCCTGTGAAAGCTTGGAGACGCTCTCCAAGAACCTGTCGACGCCATCGGCATTTCGGGCGAGAGCCTGCGAGAAGGTCTGGGCATTGCGTATGGTCTCGGTCAGGGGTGTCCGCGCATCGCTGGCGAAGCCCTGCAACTCCGTGAGCACCGTGTCGGCCTTCTCGAAAATGTCCTGCGCGCGCTGCAGCAGGTTGGTGACCGCGGATGGTTCCGCCTCGATCTCCGCGACGGTTCCGTTGGCTTCGGCCTCGTCGAGCAGGTTCGGCTCCTGTACCTCCGAGCCCTTGATCTCGATGTTCGCCTGTCCGGTGAGCGTGGCGATGCCGATCGTCGCCGTCGTGGAGCGGGTGATCGGGGTGAGCCGGTCGATCTGTGTGTCTGCGATCGCCACGGTGGGATTGGTGACGTCGATATAGACGCGCTGCACATCGCCGACCCTGACGCCATTGAACAGCACAAAGCTGCCGCGCCCCAGCCCGGCGGCCGAACCCGGGATGCGCACGCGCAGCATCGCCGTTTCACCGCGCTCGCCGATGGCCGCCGTCCAGTACACGAAGCCAAAGCCGGCGAGGATGGCGACCAGCGTGAAAATGCCGACGATGACGTAGTTGGCTCTGGTTTCCATCAGTATCGCGCTTCTATGTCCGTGCGGAAAGGTCGAGCTGGCGGGCGCGCTTGCCGCGAAAATACGACTTCACCCAGGGCTCCTCGCTGGCCAGCATGTCCTGGATCGTCCCCTCGACAAGGACCTTCTTGTTGCCGAGAACGGCGACGCGGTCGCAGACGGAGAACAGGCTGTCGAGATCGTGCGTCACCATATAGACCGTCAGGCCCATAGTGTCCCGCAACTTGCCGACGAGTTCGTCGAAATCGGCCGCGCCGATGGGGTCCAGGCCCGATGTCGGCTCGTCGAGGAAGACGATATCCGGATCGAGCGCCAGCGCGCGCGCAAGCGCCGCGCGCTTGATCATGCCGCCGGAGAGTTCGGACGGGAATTTTGTTCCCGCATCGGGCGGCAGACCGACAAGTTCCAGCTTGAGTCGAGCAAGTTCATTCATCAGCGATTGCGAGAGGTCGAGATATTCGCGCATTGGCACCTGGATGTTCTCCAGCACCGTCAGCGCCGAAAACAGCGCGCCGTGCTGGAACAGCACGCCCATGCGCATGTCGATCGCCGTCCGCTCCTGCTCCGTCGCCTTGTCGACGTCGATCCCGAAGATCTCGATTCTGCCGGCGCGCTTCTTGTTGAGGCCGAGCACCGTCCTCAGCAGCACCGACTTGCCGGCGCCGGAAGCGCCGACAAAGCCCAGGATCTCGCCCCTGCGGATGTCGAGATCGAGATTGTCCAGAACGATACGGTCACCGAACCCCACTGTGACGCCCCTGACGGCCAGGACGATTTCGGCATCCGTTTCCAGGGGAGCAGGTCGTTGGGCAGTGATCAGATCAGGCACGGTCATTTCAGAACCCGATCTGCGCGAAGAAGATGGCGAACATCCCGTCGAGAATGATGACGACGAAAATCGACTTCACCACCGAAGCCGTGACGTGGAGGCCCAGAGACTCGGCACTGCCGCCCACCTTCAAGCCTTCCAGGGACGAGATGACGCCGATCACGATGGCCATGAAGGGCGCCTTGATAAGACCGGCGAGAATGGTGCCGGTGTCGATCGCCACGTGCAGCCTGTCGATGAAGCTGGCGGGAGATATGCCCGAGTAGGTCCAACTGATGAAAATGGCGCCGGCGAGTGCTGCGAAATCCGAGAGTATGGTCAGACATGGAAGAGCGATCAGAAGCGCCAACAGTCGCGGAAAGACAAGAACGCCGATCGGATTCAGCCCGATCACCTTCAGCGCATCGACTTCCTCGCGCATCTTCATCGAGCCGATTTCGGCCGTGATGGCGCTTCCGGAGCGACCGGCGATCATGATCGCGGTCAACAGCACGCCGAGTTCGCGCAGGACCAGGATGCCGACCAGGTCCACGACGAAGATCTCGGCTCCGAAGAAGCGCAACTGAAATGCGCCCTGCTGCGCGACGATCGCGCCGACGATCGTCGACATCAGGGTGATGACCGGGATGGCGCCGACGCCCATCCGGTCGATCTGATGGAAGATCGCCGCCAAGTTGATGGAATGGCCGCGCCCGAGCTTCATCTGCCCGCCGCGCAACGTTGCACCCAGAATGTGCATGGCGCCGAGGAAATCCTGGAAGCCGGCATAGACGAGCCGCCCGAGTCCCTCCAGCGCGCGGATAACGAAGTTCGGGCGACGCTCCGGCTCCGGCGGCTTCGCCCGCTCCGCAGCTTCCTGGATCGCGGAAAGCAGCACCTCCATCGATGCACTCTGGCCCTGGATGTAGACCTTTCGGCCACTTGCCGAGGCGCGCTGGACAAGACGGTCGACCAGCCAGGCGCCGGCGGTATCCATCCGCTCGATTCCGGAAAGGTCGAGCACGATCGGCCCGTCGGGTTCGCCGCCCAGGCGGTTCATCGACGCATCGACCTCCGCGACGTTGCGCGTCGTCCATGCCCCTGAAAGGCGCAGGATCAGCCGTCCCTCCTCTTCGACCTCCTCGATGGCAGGGCGGGAGGGAGCATTGCCTTGATCTCTTTGGAGATTGGTCAACATTGCCGAAGTATTAGCCGCCGAATCGGGACGTGTCACTTTGGGCGTCCCTTCTAACGCCCGCTGCGGAGCAGAAAAGCATGACCCGTGTCCTTTTAGCCCAACCCGAGAGCTTCCCTATCGCCGGCTCCTTCACGATTTCGCGCGGTTCAAAAACCGAAGCCGAGGTGATCTGCTGTACCATTGTCGAAAATGGCACCGCCGGCCGCGGCGAATGCGTACCATACCGGCGGTACGGCGAGACGATCGCTTCCGTGCTTGCCGCGATCGAGGAAAGACGTGCGGACATCGAGCGCGGCATCACACGGGAGGAACTGATCGAGGCCATGCCGGCCGGTGCCGCGCGAAACGCGCTCGACTGCGCCCTGTGGGACCTTGAGGCAAAGAGGAGCGGCAGGACGGTGGCGCAGATGCTTGCGATTGCCCGACCCGAGCCGATCACCACTGCATTCACCCTGTCGCTCGACACGCCGGAAAAGATGGCGGCTCAGGCGCGCGCCAATTCCGACCGGCCGCTTCTCAAGGTGAAGATCGGAGGCCAAGGGGACGTCGAACGCGTGCAGGCCGTCGTCGAAGCGGCTCCGCGAAGCCGGATCATCCTCGACGCCAATGAGGGCTGGACCGAAGCGGATCTCGCCGAGAACCTGGAGATGGCCGCCCGCCTCGGCGTCTCACTGGTCGAGCAGCCGCTTGCCGCGGGCCAGGACGAGGCTCTGCGGGGGATCTCTCGTCCCGTGTCCGTTTGCGCCGATGAAAGCGTTCATACCGCGGACCATCTCGAGCGCCTCGTCGGGCTCTACGACGCAGTGAACATCAAACTGGACAAAGCCGGCGGGCTGACGGCGGCGCTGCAGCTCAAGACGCGGGCACGCGAACTCGGCTTCGGCATCATGGTGGGTTGCATGGTGGGGACATCGCTCGGCATGGCGCCCGCCGTCCTGCTCGCGCAGGATGCCGACTTCGTCGATCTGGACGGGCCGCTGCTGCTCGCGCGTGACCGTGAGCCCGGGCTGATCTACGCAGGCTCGCTCGTCTCGCCGCCCTCGTCCGATCTTTGGGGGTAATCGGCCCCGAGCCTACACCGGCGGCAGGTCGCCGCGCGCCCATCCTGCGGTGATCAACGCCGCGCGCTCGGCGAAATTCCCGGCTTCGATCGCATCCCGGATCTGCTGCATGAGGCTCTGGTAGTAGGCCAGGTTGTTCCAGGTAAGCAGCATGGCGGCGAGCGCCTCCTGGCTGCGCACGAGGTGATGCAGATAGGCCCGCGAATAATCGCGCGAGGCGGGGCAGTCGCTTTCCTCATCTAGCGGACGCGGATCGTCGGCATGGCGCGCATTGCGCAGGTTGATCTTGCCCCTGCGCGTGTAGGCAAGCCCGTGGCGACCGGCTCGGGTCGGCATCACGCAGTCGAACATGTCGACGCCGCGCGCAACCGACTTCAAAATGTCGTCGGGCGTGCCGACGCCCATGAGATAGCGGGGCTTGTCGGCCGGCAGTTCTGGGCAGGTGATGTCCAGCATGTCGAGCATCACGGGCTGGGGCTCCCCTACCGCCAGCCCGCCGATCGCATAGCCCTTGAGATCCATCTGCCGCAACGCCTTCGCAGAGGCGATGCGGAGAGCGGCGATGTCGCCTCCCTGCACGATGCCGAACATCGCCTTGCCCGGCTGATCGCCGAAGGCGGTCTTGCAACGCTCCGCCCAGCGTAGCGAAAGCTCCATCGCGCGCTCGATCTCGCTCGGCTTTGCCGGCAGAGCGGTGCATTCGTCGAGTTGCATCTGGATGTCGGAATCGAGCAGCCCCTGGATCTCGATCGAGCGCTCCGGCGTCATCTCGTAGGGCGAGCCGTCGATATGCGAGCGGAAGGTGACACCTCGCTCGTCGAGCTTGCGCAGCTTGGCGAGCGACATGACCTGGAACCCGCCGGAGTCGGTGAGGATCGGGTGCGGCCATCGGGCGAAATGATGCAGTCCTCCCAGCCGCGCGACCCGCTCCGCGCCGGGCCGCAACATCAGGTGGTAGGTGTTGCCGAGGATGATGTCCGACCCCAGCGCCCGCACCTGGTCCATGTACATGGCCTTTACCGTGCCGCCGGTGCCCACCGGCATGAAGGCCGGCGTGCGGATCGTCCCACGCGGCATCGAGATCTCGCCACGACGGGCAAGGCCGTCAGTGGCGAGCACCTGGAAGCCAAAATTCTCCACCACGGGAGCCCCAGTGGCCAATCGGCGCACGCCGCCGAGATCGTCATTCATTTGGTTCGTTCCGGAACAGCAGGCTGGCATCGCCGTAGGAGTAGAAGCGATAGCCGGTCGAGATGGCATGGGCATAGGCGTCGCGCATCGTCTCCAGCCCAGAGAAGGCGGAAACCAGCATGAAAAGCGTCGAGCGCGGCAGGTGGAAGTTGGTCGTAAGCACGTCCACTGCGCGGAAGCGATAGCCGGGCGTGATGAAGATCGAGGTCTCGCCGGCCCAGGGCTGAAGGGTTCCGTCCTCGTCGGCTGCGCTCTCCAGCAGGCGCAGCGAAGTGGTGCCGACCGCCACGATGCGCCCTCCCCGCGCCCGAACCTTGTTCAGGGCTTCGGCCGTTTGGTTAGAGACGACACCGATCTCCGCGTGCATCTTGTGGTCCGTCGTGTCCTCGGCCTTGACCGGCAGGAAGGTGCCGGCCCCGACATGAAGGGTCACGAAATGTCGTTCGATGCCTTTGATATCAAGCGCCGCGAAAAGATCCTGAGTGAAATGCAGGCCGGCAGTGGGGGCCGCAACCGCGCCCTCCTCGCGGGCATACACGGTCTGGTAGTCCACGCGGTCCCGCTCGTCGTCGGCGCGCTTGGAAGCGATGTAGGGCGGCAGCGGGATATGGCCGACGGCATGCAGCGCCTCGTCGAGGAAGGCCCCCGAAAGATCGAAGGCCAGCAGCGCTTCCCCAGCCTCCCGCTTCTCGACGACTGTCGCGTCCAGGGTACCGAGATAGCAGGCGGAACCGTCATGCCCGAACCTGATGCGGTCGCCTTCGGCCACGCGCTTGGCCGGACGGAGAAAGGCCAGCCAGCGGTCCGGCGCCACCCGCATGTGCAGCGTGGCATCCACGTGGGACAGGTTCTCGCCGCGCCTGCGCAAGCCCCGGAGTTGGGCCGGGATGACTTTCGTGTCGTTGAAGACGAGCGCGTCGCCCGGGCGGAGCAGGTCCGGCAGGTCCTGTACCGTCCTGTCCTGCAGCGCCTCCCCGGGCCGAACGACAAGCAGGCGCGCGCTGTCGCGCGGCTCTACCGGGCGCAGCGCGATCCTGTCTTCCGGCAGGTCGAAGTCGAAGAGATCGACACGCATCAGGTGAACCGGACGAGAAGTGCGCCGGCCATCAGCAGCACAGCACCAGCTACTCGGCCAAGCGAAATCTCGCGGATCGCCATGCCGAGGAAGCCGATGCGGTCGAGCATCATGCCGGCAAGCAACTGCCCTGCCACCAAGAACGCCATCAGGGCGGCGGCTCCGATGCGCGGGGTCAGGATGGTCGACAAGGTCACATAGAAGCCGCCGAGCACGCCCCCGGCCACGAACAGCCAGGGGGCCGGCGCCTTCCAGTCGAGCGCAACGCCGTCAAGGCGAGTCACCGCGAGCGAGATAGCGCCGAGCACCACGGCGCCCGACAGGAAGGAGAAGGCCGCGGCCGCCACCGGAAGGCCGAGGCCGCGCGCAAGCTGCGAATTGATCGGGGCCTGCACGGCAATGAAGGCGCCCGACAAGATGCCGAGCAGCGACCAGACAAGCCCCATCATCGTCCCGAGCTACCTGCCTTACTGAACGTCCGCCGCAACTTTGAGGGAGACGATCTTGTCGGGATCCTGCACGGGCTCGCCGCGCTTGATCTTGTCGACATTCTCCATGCCCTCGATCACCTGGCCCCACACCGTGTACTGGCGGTTGAGGAAGCTGGCGTCCTCGAAGCAGATGAAGAACTGCGAGTTCGCCGAGTTCGGGTTCTGGGCGCGTGCCATCGAGCAGGTGCCGCGGCCGTGGTTCATGTTGGAGAACTCGGCCTTGAGGTCCGGCTTGTCGGAGCCGCCCATGCCGGCGCGCGAGGGATTGAACTCCGGCTTTGAGGAGTTGCCGAACTTCACGTCGCCGGTCTGCGCCATGAAGCCGTCGATGACGCGATGGAACACCACCCCGTCATAGGCGCCCTCGCGTGCAAGCTCCTTGATGCGCGCGACATGGTTCGGGGCGAGGTCGGGGAAGAGTTCGATGACCACCCTGCCCTTCGTCGTCTCCATGATCAGCGCCTGCTCGCGATCCTTGATCTCGGCCATTGTTCTTTCCTCTTCGGGTTTTTGTCCGCGCCGCCGCGGCGGCTGTGGGACGCTTGCGATTGCCGTTACTGGTCCGAGCCGATGCGGACCTTCACCATGCGATCCGGATCGGTGACAAGCCCGTTCTGATCGGGATTGCCCTTCTTGATGGTGTCGACGTGCTCCATTCCGCCCTCGACATTGCCGACGATGGTGTACTGCCCGTTCAGGCCGGGATTGGGCGCGAACATGATGAAGAACTGCGAGTTGGCGGAATCGGGGTCCTGCGCGCGCGCCATCCCAACGGTGCCGCGGACATACGGTTCGCTCGAGAACTCGGCCGGCAGATCCGGCTTTTTCGAGCCGCCGGTTCCGGCCTTCGCCGGATCGAAGCCGCTCGCCATGTTACCGAACTGAACGTCGCCGGTCTGGGCCATAAAGCCCTCGATCACGCGGTGAAAGGCGACATTGTCGTAGGCGCCCTCGCGTACCAGCGCCTTGATCTGCTCGACATGCTTCGGTGCGAGGTCGGGGCGGAGCGCTATCGTCACGTCTCCGTCCTTCAGCGTGACGATCATCGTGTTCTCGGGCTCGGCGGCCCAGGCGGGCAAGGCGGCCGAAAGCACACCCAGCATGGCCAGGGAGCAGGCAAGCTTCTTGATCTGCATGAAGTGAAATCTCCTCTTCGGGCTTACTTCGCGAACCTCTTCTCCAGTGCGGCAGCAGCCACTTCCGGTACGAAGGGACGTATGTTGCCGCCCATCGACGCAATCTGCCGCACCAATGTGGCGGTGATCGTTCTGACCGACGGGCTGGCCGGGAGAAACACGGTCTGGAGTTCCGGCGCCATGGTTCCGTTCATGCCCGCCATCTGCATCTCGTAGTCGAGATCGGTGCCGTCACGCAGTCCGCGGATCATGATCGAGGCCCCTAGCCTGCGCGCCGCGTCGATCACCAGGCCGTCGAACGAAACCACGCGGATGCGAGCGGCATCCGCGCCGAACTCGGAGCGGCTCGCGGCCTCGATCATCTCCAGCCGTTGCTCGAATGAAAAGAGCGGAGTCTTGGCCGGATGAATGCCGATTGCCGCATAGATGATGTCCGCAACGGCAAGCGACGCCTTGATGACATCGAGATGCCCGTTGGTCAGCGGGTCGAACGAGCCGGCATAGATCGCGATGCGTTGCGTCATGGCGGCGCTTCTAACGGCAGGACCGGCCAAAGGCAATTCGGCTGGCACTCTGCGGCCGATTTATCACCCTGGTTTGAAGCTGTTAACCACGACTCGAGCCCCGACCGCGCGTGAACGAACGGTTCATCACCTTGGCGTCAAGTGAGGACCGTCGATTGAAACCAAAGACAAAGTACGGCGTTAGCGGCACAGGAGACACTACCATGATCATCTACATGCTCGCCGCCGCAATGACGATCGCAATGCTCATCGGCACCGCATTCGGACTTCATGAGGAAGCACAGCGGGTGAAGTCGCCAGTCCGCAAACAGGAAAAGCGCGGCTTCGGACTCCACTGATCTTGGTTACTGCGGCGCCGTTCCTTTCCGCGCCGCACGCGAGCCGAATTGACGGGTTTCCTATTTGACGCGCAAGAGCAAGGCCTGGGTACAACTACGAGCGGCGATAACGAACAACCTACAAACGGGGTGATCTACTGTCGCCCTCTCGCCTGAGTAAGGCTATCTCCGTGCAGTCACCACGAGGCCGATCACGGGCTCTGCATTCTCGGTCCTCAGTTTCTCTCTAGGGGAGGAAACGACTTCGAAGCCGGCCTCCTCCAGGCAGCGGCGGACATAGGCTTCGCTGTGCGTATAGCGGCCATTCACCGCGAGTTGGAAATCCTCGGCGGAATTGTCCAGCGGCTCCACGGTGAACACGAGAACGCCGCCGGGCCGCAGCGCCGAGGCGGCCGCAGCGGAAAACTGCTCCAGCCGGCCGAAATAGCAAAGCGTGTCGGCAGAGGCGACGATATCGTAGGTTCGCGGACGTGACTGCAGGAAGTCCGTCAACTCACCGCACTCCAGCCGGTCGTAGATCCCCATCTTCTGCGCCTTGGCGATCATGCCCTTCGAAAGATCCACACCGTCGAGGACAGAAGCGTAGGGCTTCAGGTATTTGGCGCATTTTCCAGTGCCGCAGCCGGCATCCAGGATGACCAGGTCCCTCGCCACGCCTTGCGCGGCAGCCATCGCCAAGCCCACGATTTCCGGAGCGCGGTATTCAAGGCTGTCCAGCTTGGCGTCGAAAGAGTTGGCGAACTGGTCGAAGAGTTTTCGCACATAGACGTCCGATGCGCGATCGGGAACGTTCTCGCCCGTCATCGAGGCGCGCATGTGCTGGGCCTGTGCATCGTCGGGATTGGCGTCCGCCCACTTCCTCACGAAGTCGATCGCAAGGTCCTTGAGGCCAGCGAACCAGTAAGCCAGGGCGAGGAAATGAGCGGGCACCGCCTTGTCGGGCAGATGCACGGTGGCCTTCCAGAAGTAGTCGATCGCCTCGCGCGCCCGGCCGCTGTCGAGCAGGATCGAGGCAAGGTTCTGGTGCGCCACCCCGAATTCCGGATTGACGTCGATCGCCTTGCGAAGGAGCTTTTCTGCGAACTCCGGATTGCCGGCATACTTCATGATCGAGGCCAGGTTGCAGTAGGGATCCGCCAGGTTCGGGTCGATCTCGATCGCCTTCTCGTAGGCGTCCACCGCAGCGTGGATGTTTCCAGCCTCGACATAGGCGTTGCCGAGATTGTTCCGAATCCCAGCGTGCCGGGGAGCGCTTTCCGCAGCATGCTTCAGCGTCTCTATGCTCGCGTCGGGACCCTCGAGGTGGAAGTGTACGACGCCGAGATAATTCCAGGCGTCGGCATGGTCGGGAACATTCTCGACGATGTCCCCAAGGATTTCGGCTGCGGCCTTCAGTTCCCGTTTGCGGATGAGGCCGAGTGCCATCTCGATCGCCTGGTCGACGCTCAGGACCTCGGCACCATCCTCGTCCACTTCCGCAACCGGGTGGTCCATGGCGCGCCTCCCTGGCCAGCACTACCGCCGACCGCATCACGCAACGGTAGGCGGCTCATGTAACAAGCGCAATGCGACCGTCGCACGGTGCGTAACACATGGGTCGGCAATGCCGAAAATGATCGCTGGGCTCGGGCAGACTACTGGGTGTCCAGCACTTTCTCCATGTCGACGAGGACCCAACCTTCCCGTTTGGGGTTGGGGCGACGGTTGGTCTCGCGGTAGCCCAGAGATTCATAGAGCGCGATGTTCTTCTCCATCCGCTCGTTCGTGCAGAGGCGGAGCACGTCGATGCCCGCCCGCGAGGCCAGTTCCTCGGCGAAACCCAGCAGCCGCGCCCCGAGCCCCTGGCCCTGCCGCTCCGTCGCCACGGCGACGCTGAAGATCCAGAGATGGTCTGGATGGGTCTCAACGACCAGCACGCCGGCCAGTCGCCGCTCTTGCTCGGCCAGCCACACCTCGCCCTTCAGGATACGCGGGACGTAGTCCTCGGTGACCGGCAGAGGCGGCGCACCCAAAAACCGCGTCCAGCCGGCATATGCTCTTCCGGTGAATTCGGCGACCGCTCTTTCGTCGGCAAGGCTCGCCTGCCTGAAACGGAAGAGCGGCATTTTCCGCTTACTCTTCTGCTGCCGGCTGCTCGGCCTCAGGTGCCGCCAGTGGCTCGGCCTCAGGCAAGTCGCCTTCGGTCTGCGGTTCGGAGATCCGCTCGACCGAGACCACCTTCTCGCCGTCGGCGGTACGGAAGACCCTGACGCCCTTGGTCGCGCGGCTGGCAATGCGGATGCCTTCCACCGGCACACGGATCACCTGGCCGCCATCGGAGACGAGCATGAGTTGGTCCTTCTCCTCGACCGGGAAGGCGGCGACGAGTTCGCCGATCTCATTGGTCTTCGAGGTGTCGGTGGCGCGGATGCCCTTGCCGCCACGGCCTGAGGTGCGGAAGTCGTAGGAGGACGACCGCTTCCCATATCCGCACTCGCTCATCGTCAGCACGAACTGCTCGTGGGCGCGCAGGTACTGGTAGCGCTCCTCGGAAAGCTCCGCCTCCTCGACGACGTCCTCATTGGTGAGCGCGATGTCCTCGTCCTCGCCATCTGCCGTCGAGCGCCGCTCTGCGACGGATCGCTTGAGATAGGTCGCCCGTTCGGCCGGCGTGGCGTCGACGTGCTCCAGGATCGTCATAGAGATGGCACGGTCGTTTTCGCCGAGGGCCATTCCACGCACGCCCGTCGAGTTGCGACCCGCAAAGACCCGGACATCGCCGACAGAGAAGCGAATGCACTGGCCGGAATCCGCTGTCAGCAGCACGTCATCGTTCTCGGTGCATGTTTCGACGGCGAGGATCTCGTCGCCTTCTTCATCGAGCTTCATGGCGATCTTGCCGTTGCGCTTCACGTCGACGAAGTCCGACAGCTTGTTGCGGCGCACCGTGCCACGTGTGGTGGCGAACATAACGTCGAGATTGCCCCAGCTTTCCTCGTCCTCCGGCAAGGGCAGGATCGCGGTGATGCGATCGCCGCTCTCGATCGGCAGCATGTTGATCAGCGCCTTGCCGCGCGACTGCGGATTGCCGATCGGCAACCTCCAGACCTTCTCCTTGTAGACGATGCCACGCGAGGAGAAGAACAGGATCGGCGTGTGGGTATTTGCGACGAACAGGCGGGTAACGAAATCCTCGTCCTTGGTTGCCATGCCCGAACGACCCTTGCCGCCCCGGTTCTGCGCCCGGTAGGTGGAAAGCGGAACGCGCTTGATGTAGCCGGCGTGGGTCACGGTGACGACCATGTCCTCGCGCTGGATGAGGTCCTCATCATCCATGTCGGCGCCGCCTTCGGCCAATTCCGTACGGCGAGGCGTGCCGAACTCCTCGCGCACGGCGGCAAGCTCGTCCTTGACGATCTGCTGGATGCGCGCCCGCGAGGAGAGTATGTCGAGGTAATCGGTGATCTCGGCACCGATCTTGTTCAGTTCGTCGGCGATCTCGTCACGACCGAGCGCGGTCAGGCGCTGCAGGCGCAGGTCGAGGATCGCGCGGGCCTGCTCTTCCGAAAGGTTGTAGGTGCCGTCCTCGTTGATCCGGTGACGCGGGTCGTCGATCAGCCGGATCAGCGCTTCGACGTCGGCCGCCGGCCAGCGCCGCGTCATCAACTGCTCGCGCGCCGTGCTCGGGTCCGGCGCATTGCGGATCAGCCGGATCACTTCGTCGATATTAGCGACGGCAATGGCAAGGCCGACCAGCACATGGGCGCGTTCGCGAGCCTTGCGCAGCAGGAACTTCGTACGGCGGCTGATCACCTCCTCGCGGAACGCGACGAAGGCGCGCAGCATGTCGAGGAGAGTCATCACCTCCGGCTTGCCGCCGTTAAGCGCCACCACGTTGGCACCGAACGAGGTCTGCAGCGGAGTGAACCTGTAGAGCTGATTGAGGATCACATCTGCGTTGGCGTCCTTCTTCAGATCGATGGCCACACGGTAGCCCTGGCGGTCGCTCTCGTCGCGGATGTCGGCGATCCCCTCGACCCGCTTCTCGCGGACGAGTTCAGCCATCTTCTCGATCATCGCCGCCTTGTTCACCTGGTAGGGTATCTCGGTGACGATGATCGACTCGCGATCGCCGCGGGTCTGCTCGATATGCACCTTGCCGCGCATGACGATGGAGCCGCGGCCCGTCGAATAGGCCGAATGGATGCCGGACCGCCCAAGCACGATGCCGCCGGTCGGGAAATCCGGGCCGGGAATGATCTCCATCAACTCCGGCAGATCGATGGCCGGATTATCGATCAGCGCAATGCAGCCGTTGACGACTTCGCCAAGGTTGTGCGGCGGAATGTTGGTGGCCATGCCGACGGCGATGCCGCCCGACCCGTTGACGAGAAGGTTCGGATAGCGTGCCGGCAGGACGCGCGGCTCCCTCTCCGAGCCGTCATAGTTGTCCTGGAAATCGACGGTGTCCTTGTCGATGTCCTCGAGCAACTCGTGGGCGAGTTTGGTGAGGCGCGACTCGGTGTAGCGCATCGCCGCGGGCGGATCGTTGTCGATCGAGCCGAAATTGCCCTGCCCATCGACGAGCGGGGCGCGCATCGACCAGTCCTGCGCCATGCGCACCATGGCGTCGTAGATCGCCGCGTCGCCGTGCGGGTGATACTTACCCATGACGTCGCCGACGATGCGCGACGACTTCACGTATTTGCGGTTCCAGTGATAACCGCTCTCATGCATCGCGTAGAGGATGCGGCGGTGGACCGGCTTCAGGCCGTCGCGCACATCCGGCAGCGCGCGGCTCACGATCACGCTCATCGCGTAGTCGAGATAGGAGCGCTGCATCTCCTCGATGATGGAAACCGGCTCTATGCCGGAGGGGCCGTCTGGGCCACGCGGGACGGTCTGGTCAGTCAAAGTCGATCACGAGATAGGGGAATCACTTGCTCCTTATATAGGAGGAACCAGCAATATTCCAAATCGCGCGGGTACTTTCCTGCGCCCTTTTTTGTCGAATTATCAGGAGCTTGCGGGAGCGACGAAAAGTCCTTTGGAAAACTGGGCGGCAACATCGTCTTCGTGGCATCGAAGCCCCCTCAAAAAAGGACGGAACAATAGCAGGGCTGGAACGGCGAAGCGCTTGCGGCTAGCGTGCCGCCGCAAGGGGGAGCCGTTCATGCTCAGCTATGAAATCGTCTTCAACGCCTTCGTCACCCTGCTCGTGACGATCGACCCTCCCGGGCTGGCGCCCATCTTCCTGGCGGTGACGCGGGGCATGACCCGCGAGGAGCGCCGTCAAGTCTCGGTACGCGCAAGCGTCATCGGCTTCCTCGTGCTGGCCCTCTTCGCGATCGCCGGCACCGTGATCCTTGCGGTGTTCGGGATCACCTTGCCAGCGTTCCGGGTCGCCGGAGGCTTTCTGTTGTTCTTCATTGCCTTCGAGATGGTTTTCGAAAGGCGCAATGATCGGAAAGAGAAGATCTCGGACGTGGCGGTGCGGCGCGACCATATCCACAACATCGCCGCCTTTCCGCTGGCCATCCCGCTCATCGCCGGGCCTGGCGCCATCTCCGCCACGGTCCTGCTCTCCGGCGCCTTCAACGGCTTCACAGGCCAGGCGGCGCTCGTCGGAATCATCTTCGTCTGCCTGGTGCTGACCTATGTCGTTTTCCTGCTCGCCGACCGGATCGACAACGTGCTTGGCCAGACTGGGCGCTCTATCCTGACGCGCCTGCTCGGCGTGATCCTCGCCGCACTGGCCGTGCAGTTCGTAGCCGACGGCATCAAAGCTCTAATCTCGGCTCCAGGCGCGACGGGTTGACTTCACTCAGGACTCGGCGACAATCAAGCCATGAAGTCGGCTCTGAAAATCGCTGGCGTTTGCCCATTCCGGGTGTGTCCCATCGCGGGATGACAGCCCCCGGCTCGGTTGTCGCGTCCGAGTTCAGGGGTTTAAGGACATCTGATGTCCGATCAGGGCGATGGCCCTCCACCAAGCGGCACAATCAATCCACTCGATAAAACCGGTAGCTGCGCTCGGTGCGGCGTCGACATTTCTGGATCCTCCCATGACCAACAAAGCGGCCGGCCGCAAGCCGGCCATCACCATTGCGCGTTCCGAGCACCACAAGCTGCAGGTCTTTGCCACGAAGCTCGAACAGCGGGATCCGGAGTTGGCCGACAACCTCCTCGGCGAGCTCGATCGGGCACGGATCGTGGAGGACGACCACATGGCAGCCGGCGTCGTGCGGATCGGCTCGCCCGTTCGCTACGAGACGAACGACGGGGAGATCCGGATGGCCACGCTCGTCTATCCGGGCCAGGCGGACATCTCCTCCGGGCGGGTATCGGTGCTGACCCCGGTCGGAACGGCGTTGCTGGGGCTTCAGGCCGGACAGGCAATCGACTGGGCCGATCGCAGCGGCCGCCGGCACACGCTGCGCATCCTCGAAGTCGGGGCCGCCGAGCCGCAGGCGCTCGACACCGCATCGCCTTGAGCGGACATCCGGGTCTGCTGCCGCGACGTACTGCCCAGACGGGATACGCCGACGGGCATGGTTGATCGTTCATGCCCTTCGCCGCCTCGATGGGCATGACGAAAAGATCGGGTTTCGGCGACAGGAATTGGATCGATCAGTTGAAAGGCCGAGACCGGGTTCTGTTTGGCAGCACAGCCGACCGTCGGAGCGGCCTTAAGCCCTGCCTCACATGTGGGCGGCTTTGGCTGGCCGGTTTCCTATAGGTACGCTGCAAATTTGGCGTCATGGGAAGGGCTGGATCGCGCATGATCCGGCCCTCAGCGCGTGCAGAGCCGCCTGCCGCACCACGAGGGCTGCCGCGCAAGTCAGCGCGGCCGGCCGGCCAGCCCGAGCAGACCGTTCGATTACTATCCCGACGGTCTAGGAAAAAGGGGGCGTTGCACAGCAACGCCCTCACCAAACACCCTGAACCAGAGGTGATGCGTTCCGCTTAGAACGGGATCTCGTCGTCGAGGTCGCGCGAGGAGCCGCCTCCCCCTCCACGCGAGCCGCCTCCACCGCCGCCGCGGTTGCCGTAATCGTCCCCGCCCGAGTAGCCGTAGTCGGAGCCCCCGCTCCGGCCCTGTCCTCCGGAATAGCCGACCTGCGCGTCGCCACCCTGGCCGCGCGCATCGAGCATCTGCAACTCGCCACGGAATTTCTGCAGAACCACCTCGGTGGTGTAGCGGTCTTGGCCGCTCTGGTCCTGCCATTTGCGGGTCTGCAGCGCACCCTCGATATAGACCTTCATTCCCTTCTTCAGATACTGCTCGGCGACCTTCGCGAGATTATCGTTGAAGATCACCACGTTGTGCCATTCGGTGCGCTCCTTGCGCTCGCCCGAATTGCGGTCGCGCCAGCTCTCGGAGGTCGCGATGCGCAGGTTGACGACAGGCTCGCCGGAATTCAGCCGGCGGATTTCGGGATCGGCTCCGAGATTGCCGACCAGGATGACCTTGTTGACGCTACCCGCCATGGGACTACTCCGCTCGTCCGAAATTTACTCGACCGTCACCATAGACGAGCGGCACCGCCGCCGCGCGGCACAAGGGCCGTTCGTCCATGCTTTCCACAGCTTCTATGTACTCCATTTGTTCCGATCGCGCCAGTCCAGGCAAGCCGATTTGTTTCGGCGGCAGCACTGAACTATGCCTTGCAAATGCAAACCCGACGCCTTCTTTCCTGCGCAGCGGCCGCCATCGTTCTCGTGGGCTCTGCGACCGTTCCCTCCAAGGCGGATGATCAGTCGGGATCCTTGCCCGGCGTAAAGCCGCCGCCCCCAATCGTAAAGCCGGAAGGCGAACCCGAAAAGATGCCAGTCGCGGGCGAGAACGGCTTTGTCCGGATGGGAGATTGGGACGTCAAAATATCCGGCAGCGTGAGCGTGGATGTTGGCGCCGGCGATCTGTCGCTGCCACGGCGCTAGCTCGTTCTGTAATTCGAAATGCAACCCTCACATGCCTAGCGCCGATGAACTGGCGCGACGATCAATCCACGCAAAATTGAAGCCCTGCCGCCGATCTCATCGGCATCGCAGGGCTTCTCAAGGGAAATCAACCCTTCGAACTGGTATTTGCCTACCAGCTTCTTTTCGGGCGCTTCGCGGCATCGCCGTCGGCCCGACTATCGGTCTCTGATTGTAGGGTGAATAACGGTTCGTGTCCGGCCGGATTTCATCCCGGCCTTTGCGTCAGCCGCGGCTCAGCATGAAATGCCAAGCCATATTGAACAGTCCGGTGGAGTCATGGCTCCCTCCTCGCGTGTTCATCCAATGCCGGCCCGGGTGACGGTCCGCAGCGCACCGCGGAGGCCTTTGGCCGCTCCAACGGGACATGCCCGTCGTGGTCTTCCCGGCGACACTGGAATTGTGCTCCCCACAGCCGCGAAGGTCAACCGCTAATCCCCTTTCGACCGTTAAAAGTGTGAACGTTTGCACTGGGCTTCCCCTGCCAGAGTCGGATGTTTGTCAGTAGCGGGTTCGTCCTTTGTTCTTTGCGCTTGCCCCATCCTGCCAATGCCGGGTAAACCGCGACCAGCGGCCAAGAAGTGCTCGACTCCGGCCCAAGCGTACTTAAATAAGCGAGACGGCATCGAGGCGGGCCGATCCGGATCTCAACACAGTCAAGGCGGCAAAACGGCCATGGCCGATCATAAGTACATTTCGGTTCGCGGGGCGCGCGAGCACAACCTCAAGAATGTCGATCTCGATCTACCGCGCGACAGCCTGACCGTCATGACCGGGCTGTCGGGCTCCGGCAAGTCCTCGCTCGCCTTCGACACCATCTATGCCGAGGGACAGCGACGCTATGTCGAGAGCCTGTCGGCCTATGCCCGGCAGTTCCTCGAGATGATGCAGAAGCCCGACGTCGACCAGATCGACGGCTTGTCGCCCGCGATCTCGATCGAGCAGAAGACCACGTCGAAGAACCCGCGCTCCACCGTCGGCACGGTCACCGAAATCTACGACTACATGCGCCTGCTGTTTGCGCGGGTCGGCGTCCCCTATTCGCCTGCGACCGGCCTGCCCATCGAGAGCCAGACGGTGTCGCAGATGGTCGACCGCATCCTGGCGCTCGGCGAAGGCACCCGGCTCTACCTGCTCGCACCCATCGTACGCGGCCGCAAGGGCGAGTACCGGAAGGAACTGGCCGAGTTGCAGAAGAAGGGTTTTCAGCGCGTCAAGATTGACGGGTCCTTCTACGAAATCGCCGACGCTCCTGCCCTCGACAAGAAGTACACGCACGATATCGACGTGGTGGTCGACCGCATCGTGGTGCGCGGCGACCTTGCCACCCGGCTCGCGGATTCGATCGAGACCGCGCTGAAGCTGGCCGATGGGCTCTGCGTGGCGGAGTTCGCCGACCGGCCTCTGCCGCCGGAGGCAACCGCCGGCGGCGATGCCGCGCACAAGTCGAAAAACGAGACGCACGAACGCGTCCTGTTCTCGGAAAAGTTCGCCTGCCCGGTGTCGGGCTTCACCATCCCCGAGGTCGAGCCGCGGCTGTTCTCGTTCAACAACCCGTCGGGCGCCTGCTCGACCTGCGACGGGCTCGGCAGCCAGCGCGCCATCGATCCGGAGCTCATCGTACCGGACGAAAACGTCACGCTGCGCGACGGCGCGGTCAGCCCGTGGGCCAGATCGACCTCGCCCTATTATGCGCAGACGCTCGAAGGGCTGGGCAAGGTATACGGTTTCAAGCTGGGCGACCGCTTCAAGGAACTAAGCGCCGAAGCCAGGAAGGCGATCCTCTACGGCACCGGCGACCAGCAGGTCACCTTCAACTACGACGACGGCCTGCGCTCCTACAAGACGACAAAGACTTTTGAGGGCGTCATTCCGAATCTCGAGCGCCGCTGGAAGGAAACGGAATCGGCCTGGATGCGCGAGGAGATCGAGCGCTTCATGTCGTCGACCCCCTGCCCTGCCTGCCGCGGCTACCGGCTGAAGCCGGAGGCGCTGGCCGTCAAGATCGGCGGGCTTCACATCGGCGAAGTCGCCGCGATGTCGATCCGCAAGGCCGACCGCTGGTTCACCGATCTGCCGGGCGAGCTCAACGCCAAGCAGAACGAGATCGCGGTCCGCATCCTCAAGGAGATCCGGGAGCGTCTGCGCTTCCTCAACGATGTCGGCCTGGATTACCTCACCATGTCGCGCAACTCAGGAACGCTGTCCGGCGGCGAGAGCCAGCGCATCAGGCTGGCCTCGCAGATCGGCTCCGGGCTGACCGGGGTCCTCTATGTCCTCGACGAGCCCTCGATCGGCCTGCACCAGCGCGACAATGCCCGGCTGCTCGATACGCTGAAGCACCTGCGCGACCTCGGCAATACGGTGATCGTGGTCGAGCACGACGAGGACGCCATCCTGACCGCGGACTATGTCGTCGACATCGGCCCGGCCGCGGGCATTCACGGCGGGCAGATCGTCGCCCGGGGAACGCCGGCCGAGATCATGGCCAACCCGGACTCGATCACGGGCAAATACCTGACCGGCGAACTGCAGGTTGCCGTTCCCGGGGAGCGCCGGCGTATGAAGAAGGGCCGCCGCATCAAGGTGGTCGGCGCCCGCGGCAACAATCTGAAGAACGTCACGGCAGAGATCCCGCTCGGCACTTTCACCGCGGTGACAGGGGTGTCCGGCGGCGGCAAGTCGACGTTTTTGATAGAGACGCTGTTCAAGGCGGCCTCCAGGCGCATCATGGGCTCGCGCGAGCACCCGGCCGAGCACGACCGTATCGAAGGCCTGGAGTTCATCGACAAGGTGATCGACATCGACCAGTCGCCTATCGGGCGCACACCGCGCTCCAACCCGGCGACCTACACCGGCGCCTTCACGCCGATCCGCTACTGGTTCGCCGGCCTGCCGGAGGCCAAGGCGCGCGGCTACCAGCCCGGCCGCTTCTCCTTCAACGTCAAGGGTGGGCGCTGCGAGGCCTGCCAGGGCGACGGCGTCATCAAGATCGAGATGCACTTCCTGCCGGACGTCTACGTCACCTGCGACGTCTGCCACGGCAAGCGCTACAACCGCGAGACGCTGGACGTCACCTTCAAGGGCAAGTCGATCGCCGACGTGCTGGAGATGACCGTCGAGGAAGGCGTCGAGTTCTTCGCCGCCGTGCCCGGCGTGCGCGACAAGCTGGAGACGCTGGCCAAGGTCGGCCTGGGCTACATCCATATCGGCCAGCAGGCCAACACGCTTTCCGGCGGCGAGGCGCAGCGCATCAAGCTCGCCAAGGAGCTTTCGCGCAAGGCGACCGGCAAGACGCTCTACATCCTGGACGAGCCGACCACCGGCCTGCACTTCCACGACGTCGCAAAACTGCTGGAGGTGCTGCACGAACTGGTCGAGCAGGGCAACACCGTGGTGGTGATCGAGCACAATCTCGAAGTCATCAAGACCGCCGACTGGATTCTTGATCTGGGACCGGAGGGCGGCGACGGCGGCGGCGAACTGGTTGCGGCCGGCACGCCGGAGGACATCGTCGCCGAACCGCGCAGCTATACGGGCCACTTCCTCAAGGAACTGCTGGAGCGCCGGCCGCAGGACAGGAAGCGCGAGGCGGCGGAGTAGCGGAGACGCAAAAGCGCAAGTGCGCCGGCAAGGGGCGGTCGATGTGCCGCTTCCCGCGTCGTCATCCTCGGGCTTGACCCGAGGATCCATGCCTGAGCGGCAGCGGCCGGCCGCAGCGGCGACGGCACCCGCAGATGTAACCGCATAGCGACGTCTCCCCGGATGCGAGAGCCGCCACTTCGTCAAGTCCGAGTACGGCGAACGGAGGTTTCGTCTCGATACAATCGCGAATTGAGCAATGTCATTGTTCGCGCAAGAGACTGTTGACAGCTTGCAAGTTCAGCAGGAAATTCCCTTTGGACGAGGGAAATCTTCTATGGATGAGCAGTTTTACAACCGGGTCGGCAGAGACCGGATTACTTCACGGCAAATAGACGAATTGATCGGAATTGCGCGCGGTCTTGCCGCTGACAATCGCATTAATGGCACCGAGGTTGAGTTTCTGCAGAAGTGGCTCGCGGCCAATGCCGATATCAGCAACCAGCCTCTCATTCACACGCTGTACCGGAGGGTGAACGAGATCCTCGCGGATGGTGTGGTGGACGAGGAAGAGCACGGCGAGTTGCTCGACACGCTCGAGCGATTCAGCAGCCGCGATTTCGAACTGGGTGAGGTATTGAAGGCGACCACGCTCCCCTTGTGCTCGCCGGCGCCAACACTGACGTTCGCCGACAAGTTCTATTGCTTCACCGGCACATTCACTTATGGCCAGCGCAAGCATTGCGAGCAAGCTGTGGCTGATCGCGGCGGTCGGGCTGGCGGCCTGAGCCAAAAAGTGGATTTCCTCGTCATCGGCGCTTACGCCACTGAATCCTGGAAGCACTCTGCGTTTGGCAACAAGATCCTTCAAGCGTGCGAATGGCGCGAGCGAGGGTTACCTATCCGGATCGTATCGGAACAGCATTGGGTACGGCATTTGTGAATACGAACTTCCGACGGGGCCATATGCGTGAACGCCGCCTTGTAGCCCTTTGTCCAGACCTGGTACGGCTCGTTTCGCCCGAGATTATCGCACGGCCAGGTGTGCGGATAAGTCACCTTCGCCAAGCTCCCTACAGCAAGTGCGAGATAGTCGCTTGGGGAGCTTGATCGCCGGAGATGACGGGCTACCCGCCGAAGAGGTGGGAGGCTGGGCGGTGGAGAAGCACAATCTTCTTCGGCGCTACATCGACATTTCCCGTGCGGTACGACGTCGATGGATAGGTCCAACGAATGCAGGGGCGACCTACATCGACCTATTCTGCGGTCCCGGCCGCGCCAGAGTGCGAAAGACCGGAGAATGGATCGATGGCAGCTGCGTCGCGGCTTGGAAGAAGAGTGTCGAAGGAGGCGCTCCCTTCTCCACGGTCTTTATCGCGGACGCGGACAATGAGAAGTTGGAGCACGCGGCGGAGCGGCTGCGCCGCTTAAAGGCGCCGGTCGTTCCCGTCCACGGCAAGGCAGTCGACACTGTAAAGCAAATTGCCGCGCGCCTGCATCCCAACGGGCTACATTTCGCTTTCATAGATCCGTTCAACCTTGGAGCCTTCGATTTCGAGGTGATGCGGACGTTGTCGCGACTCCGACGCATCGACATGATGGTCCATGTAAGCAAGATGGACCTCCAGCGAAACCTCGGCTTTAATGTAGCCATGCAACAGAGCGCATTCGAGACATTCGCTCCCGGATGGCGCGCTTCGGTCAATCTCAAGCAATCTCAGCCGAACATTCGACGTGACGTGTTCGAGTATTGGCGTAACTTGGTTGCCAATCTCGGCATCGACGCATCGGCCGACATGAGGCTCATTACAGGGGACAGGAGTCAGCCCCTATATTGGCTCCTTCTCGTGGCTAAGCACGATCTGGCCCATAGATTCTGGGCGTCAGCTACTGAAACCGCACAGGGTTCGCTGTTTTAAAGCGCTGCTTCGGCCGCGGGCATTTCGTCGTATGTTCGACCGTTGAGTAAGCGGCCCGTCGACTTCTTGTTTCGACCGCCCCACTGCTTGAAGAAAAAGGCGGCACCCGCGCGACGGCACATGGCTTCCACTTCATCGACCCACGCCGGATCCATGTGTCGAGCCTTGGGGCCGGACTCGCCGCCTACAATCGCCCAATGGATGTCAGTGAGATCGGCTGCGGCGACCGATCCGATTAGCGGCTCGAAGGAGATAAAGCGGACCACCGCAGGAACTCGCCGGAGTTCATCGATCCTATGCAGCACCCGGTTATCCTCGACGCTTGTCCCAAGCCAAACGTTCGGCAACTTGCGCAGCAATGGTACGATCTCGTTCATCCGGTCGGGTCGTTTAGTAAGAATCTGGTATGTGTGCCGCGGTGTATCGGCCATTACCTGCCAGACCTCAGCGATAAAGTCCGCCGGAACGTCAGCATGGAACAGGTCTGACATCGAGTTTACGAACACCCGCCGAGGCTTCGACCAGGTTGCAGGAATAGCAAGCGACTTGCGATCAAGAAACAGCTTGCCAGTCCACTTTGCGCGCCCCCCGGATTTCCGTGTGAGCCCCGCGTACTTGTCGACCCCCATAGCTTCGAGCCGCGCCGCCATCCGCATCGCATAGCAGTTCGTGCAACCCGCAGTCAGGATCATGCAACCCGCCACGGGGTTCCATGTCGCGTCGGTCCATTCGATCGAGGTTTCAGCCATAGGGCGATCTACCTATTGCACGAATATGGGCAGAATATGCGACGAAGCTGGAGCGGGCGTTACCTACCTCCCCCAAACCACCTCCGCGCCCAACTCCCCAGCCACCTGTCCTTCGACACTAGCGCCAGCCCTTCACCCGCCGCCTGAACGGCGTGGATCCGGTCCAAGGTGGCGATGCGTCCAAAACCAGTGCTTTTTCCACCACGCCCGCCAGAGCGTCTTCGCCCCCCAACACCGATAAGGGGAAGCGCAACGACTGTCAGCATGTTTCAGGATTGTTTTCCTATCTCTATACCCGCCGTTCCGATCGGTGCGACGATCCCGCCGCCTGTGTTCGAAGGAGGCGGGATGGACGGAAGTGCGGCAATCGAGCGGAATCGCCAGTGGCTGAAGCGCATCGTCACGACGCTCCTGGCCATGGCCGGGCTCGACGGCGAAGCCGCGTTCACCTCCCCCTTGTGGGGAGGTCGACGCGAAGCGTCGGGTGGGGGTCGCGACGCCGAAAATACCCCCACCCCGCGGTCTGACGGCCGCCGACCTCCCCACAAGGGGGAGGTGAAACTCATCCTGCCCCGCCGACTCCACCGCGCCATACTGCGGCTGTTGTGGCCGGCCGAAGCGGCGGCGCGGCGGCTGATCATCGCGGCCGCGCGTGGTTTGATCGTCGCCCTCCCACCCCAGCGAGAATCCAAGCCGAAGCCCGCAACCATGGAGCCGGTGCTGCGCAGGCTCGGCATTGCCGTCGTGATGTCGCCCGCCGATCTTGCTGGGGCGGCCGCCGCAACCGGTCGAGGCGCCCTCGCCGGCCGTCCGCGCCCCTTGAGCCTGCCGCTCATCGACCGGCCGCGCCGCATCCTGAGCCTGTCGAAGGAGAGCTTGTCGAAGCAGAGCCTGTCGAAGGACTGCGGCTACCGCCCCTATGCGTCCGCCTACGGCGCCCCGCGCATCCTGTTTCCCGGCCTAGTCGAGCCGTCTTCCTTCCCGGCGCCGCCCTCGCCCGACGACCCGATTGACGCGTCGCGTCTCGGCCGACGCCTCGCCGCGCTGGCTGCCGCGCTCGACGACCTGCCGGGACAGGCAAAACGCTTTGCCCGCTGGAAGGCGCGCCGCGATGCTATGCGGGAAGCGCGCGCCACCGGTCGTATCAGGCGCATCTCGCCGTTGCGGGCCGGGCGTCCACCCGGCGGCCGTCTGCCTCGCTTTGATCCATCCGCCAGCCGTCCGCGCAATGTCAGGGAGGTTGACGAGGTGCTGGCTCACGCCCATGCGCTGGCCATCTACGCGCTGGAGCGGCCGGATACGTCATGACGCGCGGATGCCCGTGCGGCGGTTCTCAGAAAGCCAAGCATTCCAACGAGCTCAATGGCCAGACGGTTAAAACCCGGGCGTGGCAACGGGAAGTGCTGTCAGGAGCCGTAAATCCCCGGGTGGACAAAGCAGCGTGACAAACGCATTTTCGGCGCACAATCCGGGAAACGAGGCGAAGATGACATCAGGCACGATCCGAGCGGGCATGGGCGGCTGGACCTTCGAGCCCTGGGAAGGCACCTTCTACCCCGAGGACCTGCCGAAGAAGCAGCAGCTTCACTACGCCTCGCGGATGGTCCCCACCATCGAGATCAACGGCACCTATTATCGCGGCCAGACGCCGGAGACTTTTGCGAAATGGGCTGCCGATACGCCGGACGGGTTCGTGTTCTCGGTCAAGGGCAACCGCTTCGTCACCAACAAGAAGGTGCTCGCCGAGGCCGGCGAGTCCATGAAGAAATTCTGGGACACGGGCGTCCATGAACTCGGGGACCGCCTCGGGCCGGTCGTTTGGCAGTTCGCTCCGACCAAAAAGTTCGAGCCGGACGACTTTGAAGGCTTTCTGAAGCTGCTGCCCGCCAAGACCGGCGGAGTTCCACTGAGGCACGTGCTGGAGGTGCGGCACGGCTCGTTCGCCGTGCCGGAATTCGTCGCGCTGGCCCGCAAATACGGGGCAGCGATCTGCTACGCCCAGCATCACGAATACCCCGAGATCGCGGACGTGACAGCGGACTTCGTCTATGCGCGCCTGCAGAAGGGAGAAGATACCATCCCGACCGCCTATCCGGCCGAAGAGTTGGAGCGGTGGGCCGAACGCACGCGAGTGTGGTCCGAGGGTGGCCAGCCTCGCGATCTGCCGCTCGCCGATCCTTCGTCAGCCTCTCCGGCCAAGCCACGCGACGTGTTCGTCTACATCATCCACGAAGGCAAGATCCGAGCGCCACAGGGCGCAATGGCGCTGATGACGTTGCTCCAGAAGGCTTGAGGCAAGGGAGGGCGTTCTCAAGATCGCTTCACTCCCCTGATCAGGCAATTACACCGTCAAATGTAACGATGTGGTCACGCCTCCCCTGTAGCATGTGACGCAGGGTCGTGAGTTGCCCTGGATCGGGGAAGGGGCATGGCAGTCGACTACAATTCTCTTCTGCTGGCGCTCGCAATATCGGGTGCTTGCCTGATGATGACGCTCGTCATGAACTGGTCAGTTGCCCCTTCGGAGAGCTTCCTGCTGACATGGGCGTGCGGAGTGCTCCTCATCGTCGTCTATGCACTGGCCTACGGCCACTATGTGGACTTTCCCCACCCGCTACTGGCCGCAGCTTGTTTCGTCATCCTGATGTTGGGCCTCACCGCCCTGTTCGGTGCCGCGCGTCAGTTCCGAACCGGACAGGCGCCGTGGAGCCGTATGATCGTCGCTGCGGCCGCCACATCGACGATATCGGCAATGCCGCTCCTGTTTGAATTGGATGGGCTCGGATTCATGCTTTAGAACGGCATGGCAGCCGCGTTGCTGGCCGGCCACTGCTTGGGAGTATTGGCGCGGCCGCGACGAGGCACCCGGACCCATCCTGGCCCTGTGCCTGCTCTACGGCGTCGTATCGGCGAGCTTTCTTATGTGCGTGGGCGCACTTGTGGCGAGTGGTAGCCTCGTGCTCGGCCATGCCCCGCAAAACTGGGCCGAGGATGTTTCACTTGCGCTCAGCCTCGCCGGCATGACCGGCATTGGCGCCCTGTCCCTGGCCCTAAACCACTGGCGTGCCGCGGCGCGGCATCGCCGGGAGGCGATGACCGATCCTCTGACCGGCCTAGCAAACCGCCGAGCCGTCTTCGAGAGATTTGGCACCGTCGCACTGGATCGGTTCTCGGCTGTGCTCGTCTTCGATCTGGACAGCTTCAAGTCCGTCAACGACCGATGCGGGCACTCCACCGGCGATGCCGTCATCCGTGTGTTCGCCGGGGTGATCGCGGAATGCGCTGGTCAAAACGCCTGTGCGGCACGTCTCGGCGGCGAAGAGTTCGTCGTTGTCATCCCACGCTGCCTTCCCGAGCGTGCCGAGCGTATGGCCGATCACATCCGCACGCGCTTCGCTAGCAGGCCGATCACAACGGACAGAGGCAGCCTCTATTGCACCGTCAGTTGGGGATCGCATTCGGCGACAAGCAGGGCCTGAGCTTTGAAGAGGTGCTTCTCGCGGCCGACAAGGCGCTCTACGCGGCCAAGCACGCCGGACGAAATCGTGTTTCCATGCAAGAGCAGCGGCTCGCCGGGTAACGCTCCGGTTTCGAACTCCGAGTGTCTAGTGGCATTCGACCACACGGAGCGATGGCGCGATGGCTGCACGTGATCGCATCGCCTTCAGCCTCTCCGCTGCGGCCAGGCAAAAGTGGCCAGAACTCTCCAGCGTACGCTCCGTCCAACTGATGATCACTTCCCGAACCGGTACGGTCAGTCCGACAGGGAAGGGCGTGGGTAGATAACCTTCAACCTTCCCCGAGTGACGGCGCGGCATCCCCCAGTAGTCATCGTAGATCTCGTCGAAGAGGAAGTGGACAGGATGCACGGATCTGCTCCTGGCAGGTTGTATCGATTCAAGGTTCACACCCAAGAACACTCTTGTATCGATTCAAGAGTAGCTCTGTCCCAAGTCGGAGTCAATGAAATTTGAACCGATCCAAGCCCTATGCTAGGCAGTCGACGATTGTTGAGTAAGAGCCACATGAGATGGTCCAGGTAAAGCTTGCCGATGTTGCGAGGGAGGCAGGCGTGTCGCACGGCACGGCTTCCAACGCCTTTGCCCGCCCGGGGATCGTGCGCGAGGAAGTCCGCGAGCGCGTCTTTGCCGCCGCCCAGAAACTGGGCTACGCCGGCCCTGATCCGAAGGGCCGTCTGCTGCGGGCCGGCAAGGTCAACGCGATCGGCGTGGCGACTGCAGAGCCCCTCTCCTACTTCTTCGACGACCCGTTCGCGCGCGTGGTGATGACAGGCATAGCCGAGGCCTGCGACGCGACCGGTGCAGGCATATCGCTGGTCTCGGCGGCCAACCAGGAACAGCTCTCCTGGAACATTAGAAGCGCCCTGGTCGACGGTTTCATCGTATTCTGCGTGGACGGCGGCTCCAGGCTGGTGGAACTGACCCGGGAGCGAAAACTGCCGTTCGTGGCTCTCGACTTCGGCTTCGATGACGAAAGCATTTCGGTGATCGGGATCGACGACCTCGCCGGAGCGCGGCTGGCCGCGCAGCATCTGGCTGAACTGGGCCACCGGCGCTTCGCCGTGCTCTCCATGCCCTTCTCCGACGAGCCGCCAAACGGACCCGCGAGCTACGAGCAGGCGGCGCAGGCGGTCTATTCCGGAACCCGTCACCGCATCATGGGCTATTTCGAAGAACTCGACGCATACGGCATCGACCGCTCGAGCGTCGCCATCCATGAAACCGACAACGATGTACCGAGCGTTGAGGCAGCGCTGGCAAGCCTCTTCTCCGACGCCGTAGTGCCGACGACCGTTCTCGCCATGTCCGATAAGATGGCGCTGATCGCGCTCGACTGGCTCAGGGACCGCGGCATCTCAGTACCCGATCAGGTTTCGATCGTCGGCTTCGACGGAGTTCCCGAAGGTGCTGTTTCCGAGCCGCCGCTGACCACCATCGCGCAGCCGATGAAGGAAATGGGGCGTCGAGCGGTGCAGGCGATCCGCGGTTTCGACGGAACTCTGCTGCGCGAGACGATGAACGTCGAACTGGTACTGCGGGGATCGACGGCGAACCCGCCGGCCTAGGCGGTCCTGAACCGTAGGCGCGGCATCCGAGTGTCAGCAGGGATCGACCCAGTCTGGCCGAAACCGGGGTCCAACACTTGTTTCACGCGTCCGTTGGGTTTATCTCAGGACCAAGTTTGAGCCTGTCTCGATCAGGCGTGAAAGGATTCTCCTCATGAGCGGTATCAGCGACTACATCGACAGCGAAGTGAAGAGCAATGACGTGGTGCTCTTCATGAAGGGAACGCCCGGATTTCCGCAGTGCGGCTTTTCGGGTCAGGTCGTGCAGATCCTGGACTATCTCGGCGTCGATTATAAGGGCGTCAACGTGCTCACCTCGGACGAACTCCGTCAGGGAATCAAGGAATATTCGAACTGGCCGACGATTCCGCAGCTCTATGTGAAGGGCGAGTTCGTCGGCGGCTGCGACATCGTCCGCGAGATGTTCCAGGCGAGCGAGTTGCAGGGCTTTTTCGAGGAAAAGGGCGTCAGCGCGCGCGGCGCGGCCTGACGGTCGGCCCGGCGACCGCCGGGCTCAATTCAAAATTCGGATGACAGAATGCGCCGGGCCACCGGCGCATTTCGTTTTGCCGTCGATTCTGGAGAGGCTGGATGGATCAGCAGCAGATCGCGCCAAAGAGCACCCTCGGATTCCCCATTTCCAAGTGGGAGTTCATCGCGCTCGCCGCGGCCCTGATGGCCCTCAATGCGCTTGCCATCGATATCATGCTGCCCGCCCTGCAGGAGATCGGCGCCAGCCTCGGCGTGTCGGACGAGAACCATCGGCAATACGTCATCACCGCCTATTTTGCGGGCATGGCATTTGCCCTGCTTGCCTACGGCCCCGCATCCGACCGGTTCGGCAGGCGGCCGCCGCTGCTCTTTGGCCTGCTGATCTACCTGGTGGCAGCTTTCGCCGCCGCCTTCGCGCCGAGCTTCGAGATACTGCTCGCCATGCGCTTCATACAAGGGATAGGCGCTGCTTCGACCCGCGTCATCACCGTCTCGATGGTGCGCGACCGCTTCGGCGGAAGGCAGATGGCCGAGACCATGTCGCTGATCTTCATGGTCTTCATGATCATCCCGGTCATCGCCCCCGGCATCGGCCAGATCGTAATGCTGTTCGCCGAATGGCACATGATATTCATCTGCATGGGGGTCATCGCTCTAGCCATCACGCTTTGGGCGGTGATGAGACTGCCCGAGACCCAGCATCCGGAAGACCGGCGGCCCTTCACGCTGGCCTCGATCGGCCAAGCCTTCGGCATCGTGCTGACGACGCGGGTCTCGCTCTTCTACACGCTGGCCTCGACCGTGGTCTTCGGCGCCCTCTTCGGCTTCATCAACTCGGCCCAGCAGGTCTATGTCGGGATCTATGGCCTGGGCGTCTGGTTCCCTGTGGTGTTCGCCGCGATAGCCGGGCTGATGTCGCTCTCGTCGTTCCTGAACTCGCGGCTGGTGATACGCTTCGGCATGCGCCGGCTGTCGCATACAGCGCTGGTGGGCTTCCTGACGGTGAGCCTGATCTGGTTCGTCTGGTCTCTGTTCGGCCAGGTGCCGTTCGTCGGCTTCGTGCTCCTCTTCGCCGCCGCCATGTTCCAGTTCGGCTGGATCGGCTCGAACTTCAATTCGCTGGCGATGGAGCCGCTGGGACATATCGCAGGCTCTGCTTCTTCCGTGCAGGGTTTTCTGCAGACGCTCGGCGGCGGTGTACTGGGAGCGGCGATCGGCCAGGCTTTCGACGGTACGACCACGCCGTTGGCCGCCGGTTTCCTGACAGTCGGTGCGCTCGGGCTGGTGATGGTGCTTATTGCCGAGCGTGGGAAGCTTTGGCGCGCACAACATGATCCGGTGCGGAAGGTTTAGGGCGATCTTATTGTGGGTCCTTCGAGGCTCGCCCACGATCGTTTGCGCAAATTCTCCAATAGCTAAGAGGGCTCGCGCCTCAGGATGAGGGAGGCTGGCGCTGCCCCCTCATCCGCGTGCCGGCCTGCTTCTCTCTGTAACGACGTGGAGGAGGCCGGCCGCGACGCTGGCGCCCCCTCCCGAGTTCTCCACGGCGTGAGGGTAAGGGTGAGGGCCAGCACCGACGACCTTCATCCTGAGGTGCTCGCTGGAAGGGAGCCTCTCAAGATGGAGGCGTCAATGTCTGGCGGGCGTTCCTCGAAGGACGCACCGCACTGAAGCCACCGGCTCACTCCGACCAGAGCGCGCGTTTTATCTCGTGCCAGCTTTCCTGGTCCGGCGCGGCGAGCAGACCGCCTTCCAAGGTGGAGGGCAGATAGGGCGAGCCGTCCAGCCGCGCCGTGTAGCCGCCTGCTTCCGCATGGATGAGCACGCCGGCCAGATGATCCCACGGCATCAGTTTCAGGTAGACGATGAAATGCGCGTTTCCGGTCGCCAGCAGCCGATACTCGTGCGCGGCGCAGCGGAAGTTGAACGGCGCACGGAACTTCGTGTGGTTGCGCGCCAGCATCGAGCGTGTGGGCTCGCTCGCATAGTGCCACGAGACAATGCCGCTCATCTCGGCGATCGGCGCGGCCGCAGCTACTCGGCACGGCTCGAGATCGCCGCGGGCGTCCTTCACGAAGGCTCCGGAACCTCTCGAGGCCAGCAGGAAATCGTTCCCGACAGGGTCGTGAATGATGCCGGCGACGGTTTCGCCCTTGGCGACGACCGAAAGCATGACGCCGAAAAGCGGCATCCCGGCGGCGAAGTTGAACGTCCCGTCTACGGGATCGATCACAAAGGCCAGGTCCGCGTCGGCCAGGCCTTCCAGAATGGAAGGATCGGCCGCATGCGCCTCCTCGCCCACGACGACCGCCCCCGGGAAGCGCTCCTTCAGGCGCGCGGTGATGAAGCGCTCGGCCTGCTCGTCGGCCTCGGTCACCAGATCGATCGCGGACGATTTTCGACGGATGTCGTCCGCGCCGAGACGGCGCCAGCGTGGCATGATTTCCGCCTTGGCCGCCTCCGTAAGAAGCGCGGCCAGCCAGTCGACCGAGGTGTCGTCAAAGCGCATTTGAATTCCGTTCTGTCAGATGGCGGCGAAATCGAAGATGCGGCGATCAAGCAGATGCGACGACCGCACGTTGGTCAGCGCCCGGATCATCGTGTCCTTGCGACCAGGCATGCGCCGCTCGATGTCGTCGAGCATCGCCTTCATGGCGTTGCGCTGCAGGCCTTCCTGGCTGCCGCACAAGTCGCAAGGGATGATCGGGAACTTCATCGCCTCTGCGAAGCGGGCGAGATCCGCCTCCGCACAGAAGGCGAGCGGCCGCAGCACCTTCACATCGCCGTCGTCGTTCATCAGCTTCGGCGGCATGGACGCCAGCCGCCCGGCATGGAAGAGGTTCATGAAGAAGGTTTCCAGCACGTCCTCGCGGTGGTGGCCGAGCACCAGCGACGAGCAGCCCTCCTCCCGGGCGATGCGGTAGAGATGCCCGCGCCTTAGGCGAGAGCAGAGCGAGCAATAGGTGCTGCCTTCGGCGACCTTGTCGGTCACCACCGAATAGGTGTCCTGGTATTCGATCCGGTGCGGGATCCCGTTCGTGGTCAGATAGTCGGGCAGGATGTGTTTTGGAAAGTTGGGTTGGCCCTGGTCGAGATTGCAGGCCAAGAGGTCGACCGGGAGCAGACCCCGCCACTTCAAGTCGAGCAGGATGGCGATCAGGCCGTAAGAATCTTTGCCTCCGGACAACGCCACAAGCCAGCGTTCGCCGGGCTTCACCATCGAATACGCTTCCAACGCCTCTCGGGTCTGGCGCACGAGGCGCTTGCGCAGCTTGCTGAACTCGACGGATGAGGGCACGTCGCGAAACAGCGGGTGGCAGCCTTCGATCTCCGGCAATTCTGGTGACGGGACGGCGACATTCATGAAGAGTGATCCGAGGCCTTTGTAGACCACGCTTCTCTACCCGCCGCTGCGGCTCGGAACAACACTGTTGACGCCGCCCCGTACCGGCTTGCGTGTCCGAAGTGCCAGAAGGCTTCCGCGGGCGGCGGCCATAGTTCGTAAACCGGCGTTCCCAAGATATCGCCCACAAACTGCCTGCCGCGTATCCGCCCAGGCTTGCAAAAGGCCGCCGTTGATGCGGCGGCCTTCAATGCGCAATGCGGCCGTAGCCACAGACCGGCATGCACTAGAAGCCGACGCCGGCGGAAGCACCGAAGAACGGAACGCCTACGGATACGCCTGCCCCACCGACAAAGCCGGGGTTGTAATAGCCGGGATAGCCACCCCAATAGCCGGGCCACACATAGGAGGGTCCGCCCCAGCCACGGTAGACGACGCGACGCGCATAGTACGGCCCGCCGCCATAGTAGCGGCGATGCACGACCCGACGCGCGCCGTATGGGCCGCCGCCATAGTAGCGGCGGTGGACAACGCGGCGCGTATAGTGTGGCCCGCCATAGTATGTGCGGTGGACAACGCGGCGCACACCGTATGGACCGCCGTAGTAACTGCGGTGGACTACCCGACGCGCACGGTATGGACCGCCGTAGTAGCTGCGGTGGACGACGCGACGCGCATGATACGGGCCACCAACCCGCCTATGGACGGTACGATGGTAGGCGCGCTGAGATTGCACCTGTGCAGGGATCGGAGCTCGAGTATTGGCGTCCGAAAAACCCGGCCTGATCGCCAAATCTGTTGGTGCGGCAAAAGCTGGTGCCGATAGAACCACCATCAGGCCGGCTGTCAGCGCGCTCTTGAATGACAGCGATAGGGAACGAGGTGCCATTGCAGTCTCCATCGTCCCCCGAGGGAGTAGATACTATAGCGCAGTCTTCTGGCTTTTCGTGATCAAAACAGACGTTATTTCAAATTTGTAAGGAAACATCTGCCGCCTCTGCTTCAATCGCAAGTGCTGAACTGGGCAGGCATCGACAACTGGCTGGCGACGCCAAAAACTCCCCACCCTGGGCAGAGGCAGCGCCAAAGGTCCTGTCAGCAACGAAAAGGCCGCCAGTGCGGCGGCCTTTCCTAAAACCAACAGAAATTCCGATCGATCAGCGCGAGTAGAACTCGACCACCAGGTTCGGCTCCATCTGCACCGCATAGGGAACGTCGGCCAGGGCCGGCACGCGGGAGTAGGTCGCGGTCATCTTGTTGTGGTCGACGTCGATGTAGTCCGGCACGTCGCGCTCGGCGAGTTGCACCGCTTCCAGAACCATTACGAGTTGCTTCGACTTCTCGCGCACTTCGATCACGTCGCCCGGCTTGCAGCGGTAGGAGCCGATGTTGACCCGGCGGCCGTTGACGTTGACGTGGCCGTGATTGATGAACTGGCGCGACGACCAGATGGTCGGCACGAACTTGGCGCGATAGACGATGGCGTCGAGGCGCGACTCGAGCAGGCCGATCAGGTTCTCGGAGGTGTCGCCGCGACGGCGGTTCGCTTCCTCGTAGGTCTTGCGGAACTGCTTCTCCGAAACGTCGCCGTAGTGGCCCTTCAGCTTCTGCTTGGCACGCAACTGAATGCCGAAGTCCGACAGCTTGCCCTTGCGCCGCTGGCCGTGCTGGCCCGGGCCATATTCACGCTTGTTGACCGGGGACTTCGGGCGGCCCCAGACGTTTTCGCCAAGACGGCGATCGAGTTTGTACTTTGCGGATTCGCGCTTGCTCATCGCATTCCCTTTCAACATGTTGTACCTGCGAGCTCACGCTGCAGGCGAAGGAAACGCGCCCTCCTCTGGCCTCCGTTTTCGAGACCTGACAGGGCTCTCCACGCACGCATTGCGGAAAAGCCCACGGGACACGTCAAATGAAACACCGGACCTTTCGGCCCGGCGCTGTGCGTCGCATAGAGGGATGGTTCGAAGCTGTCAAGCGTTTGCGGCTGCTTGTGTCAAACCCAGCGTCCTGGACCGCACTGTTCGATTGAGAAACCGGGCTGCGTGGGGGCTCAGTCGCGACGTCTAACATTACAGCCCACATTACAAAAAGGATCATATTGATTCTGCGCAAACGGCTACAGAACCAAGCCGTTAGAATGGTGAAGCCTCCCCAAGACCCTCATTGGACGAGGGCAGACAAAGGAGTTCAGCACCATGAAGAAGATCGTCCTCGGGCTCCTCGGCGCCACTTTTCTGGCCGGCGCCATTCCTGTCATTACCGCCGATCCGGCCTCCGCTCGCGAGGTCTGCCGCCGTGTCGTGACCAATAGGGTGGTCTGGCGCAATGGCCATCGTCACGTGACCCCGGTGAGCCGCGTCAGCTGCCATCGTGTCTATTGACGGCCGATGGCGTAGCTGCCCGCCGCCTTCCCGCGGCGGGCTCTAGCCGTTGCGACGCTGGTGATGGCTCCTCATGGCGGTACCTCACTAAGTGCGCTTAGCGATGTTAGGCAGGACAATCCCCGTCAATGCTTCGAAACGTGCTCGGGTTTCCCCTTGCGCTTTGTGGAAGCGAGTTCCTCGAGTTCCTTCTCGCTCATCGACTGGACCATCTGCTTCGAAGCGCCTTTCAGTTCGCTCTTCTTAGTCTCGCCCCGCTTGGCCGACAGAGCTGCCCCGGCGGCCTTCTGTTGTGCTTTGGATTTGGCAGGCATGATCGCTTCTCCTCTGCGTTGTGAGGGAGAAATGCACGTGCGCGCCTTGCCGTTCCGAAGCGTCAGGCGATGGCGAGCCCAAAACCCTGCATCAGCCGCGTTGCGGCGAAGTCCGCCTTGCCGGACGTGAACACGGCGAGGTCGTCTCGATCGCCCGCGCCTGCCGGCACCTGATGCAGGTCTCTCGGAGCGAGAAGAGACAGCGCGCGGCGCGCGATCGCCTCGGCCGGATCGATCCAGTCCACCGGCCATGGCGCGGTCTTGCGCATCCGGTTCACCAGGAAGGGATAGTGCGTGCAGGCGAGCACGACGATGTCAGTGCGCCGTCCGTCCTGCTCGATGAAGCATGGCGCGATCTCTGCCCGGACCGCGTCCTCGTCGACGAAGCCGCCGCGCATGTAGGTCTCGGCAAGCGACGCCAGCCTGTCGCTGCCGACCAGCCTGACATGACACTTCGCCGCCCAATTGGTGATCAGATCGCGCGTGTACTGCCGCCGGACCGTACCCGGCGTTGCCAGCACGGAAACCAGGCCGGAGCGGCTGCGCTCGGCCGCTGGCTTGATCGCCGGCACGGTGCCGACGAAGGGGTGGTCCGGGAAAGCCTGCCGAAGGGCATCGATGATCAGGGTCGATGCGGTGTTGCAGGCGATCACCGAGATCTCCGGCTCGAAGCGGCCAAGCAGCCGGTCGAACAGGGCCAGGATGTGATCCCTCAGCGCCGGCTCCTCCCACGCCCCGTAAGGGAAGGCTGCATCGTCGGCGACATAGATGAAGCGCCGATCCGGCATCAGCACCCGCGCCTCGCGCAGCACGGTCAATCCTCCGACACCGCTGTCGAAGAAGAGGATCGGACGGTCGCGGTCCTGCAGATCTGAGGCCATGTCACCCCGCCTTCTCAAGCCTGAATGCATCGGCCTTGAAGCAGAATTGTGTCTATCCGGTAAGTGACCGCTCACTCCTTGGCGAGCGTCCGGCCGCCCCTTTACTCCTTCTTCTGATCGTCGTCGGCTTCGCCATGCGCCAGCCGGTCCACCTTGGCCTTGCGCTCGGGGTAGCCGGCGCCGCGCGGCTCCTTAGGCGAGAAGAAGTCGAGCGAGGAAACAATCCCGCGGAGCACCTTGATCTCGCCCGCACTGAAGGCGGGGCGCGTGAGCACAGCGCGCAGCTTGTCCGCCATCTTGGCCCTTCGCGATGGCGGCCGGAAATAGCCGCGCGTTTCCAGTGCCGATTCGAGGTGCTCGAATAGGCCGTGCAAATCCTCCTTCGGCGCCGGCACCATTTCTGGCCCGGTGAACGGAATGTCGGTCTCGCGCTCAAGTCCTGTTTTGCGCCACTCATAAGCCATCAGCAGCACCGCCTGCGCGACATTCAGCGACGCGTAGGCCGCATCGACGGGAAAGGTGACGATCTCGTCCGCCAGGCTGATCTCGTCATTGTCCAGACCGAATTTTTCGCGGCCGAAGAGCACGCCCGTCCGGCTTCCTCCAGCCTCGTGGCTGTGCAGCATGCGGGCCGCCTCGACCGGCCCGCGGACCGGCTTGAAGCTGTCGCGCTCGCGCGCCGTCGTGGCGAAGACAAAGGTGAGGTCGGAGACTGCGGAGCGCAGATCGTCGTAGACCTTGGCACTCTCAACGACATGGGTCGCGCGGCTCGCGGCGGCGTTCGCCTTCTCGTTCGGCCAACCATCGCGCGGTGCGACGAGCCTCAGTTCCGAGAGCCCGAAATTGGCCATCGCGCGCGCCACCATGCCGATGTTCTCGCCCAACTGGGGCGCGACGAGGACGATGACCGGGCCCTCCGCCGCAGTGATTGCTGATGCTTGGCTGACTTCCATGGCTGCAGTAGGACGGTTTCGAGTTCTAGCGCCTCGTGCCACATTCGCTTGTGGAATTGAAGCTGTTCAGCAGCGGAAGCGAGCTTTTGGCTATTCCTCGTCCAATAGGCGCGATAGGTCACGACCGCCATAAAGAATGCGCAGGATGATCACCCGATCAGCCTCCACCCGAAAGGCTATGGTCGCTTGGCGCCGGTACCCCACCGTGCGCAGGCCAGGACTGATGTCGTCACGTCGAGTGCCACGCTCAGGGAACAGCGAAAATCCCTCACAAAACCCGATCAGCCGGTCGACATAAGCGCGCGCCACCGACTCTCCGGCCCGAGGCACCAGAAACTCCAGCAACTCCGCGATATCGTCCCAAGCCGCGCCGCTCAAAAGAACGGTGTGGGTCATGAACGTTTGTGCTTCGCGCCAAGGGCCTCGATGTGATGGTGCAACCGCTGCTTGGCTTCATCCAGGGTCATCAACTGCGTTGTACCCTCGTCCACGCCCGCGATTGTCTGTACGACCTCCTCACGGAGCCAGCGCTCTATCGCGGCATCTCGTTGGGCGAGCGAGCGCAGCCCGTCTCGGATAACCTCGCTCTCGCTGGCATACTCGCCAGACGCAACTTTGTCCTTCACCATCTGTGCCATGTCGCTCGGCAAGGTGATGGTCAGCGCTCGAGTGGTGCGCACGTCGTTTTCCTTCCTGCCTTTTTGTACCACAGAGTATGACAAAATCATACTCATCCAACCTATGCTGAACAGGTGAGTGCGGCGTCCCCCGGGGCGGGGCCACGGCGTTTGCGCCACTAGATACCCTTTGGTATAGGGCGGCATCTTCCGCGTACGCGCGGCACCTCCCATTCAGGCACGAGGCAGTTTCCCATGGCGAAGATCAAGGTGGCCAACCCCGTCGTCGAACTCGACGGCGACGAGATGACCCGCATCATCTGGCAGTTGATCAAGGACAAGCTGATCCACCCTTATCTCGACCTCCCGCTGCAGTATTTCGATCTCGGCATGGAGAACCGCGACGCCACCAACGACCAGGTCACCATCGACGCCGCCAACGCTATCAAGGAGGTCGGCGTCGGCGTGAAGTGCGCGACGATCACTCCCGACGAGGCGCGCGTTCAGGAATTCGGCCTCAAGAAGATGTGGAAGTCGCCTAACGGCACGATCCGCAACATCCTGGGCGGCGTGATCTTCCGCGAGCCGATCATCATGCGCAACGTGCCGCGGCTGGTGCCCGGCTGGACGCAGCCGATCATCGTCGGCCGTCACGCCTTCGGCGACCAGTACCGCGCGACCGACTTCCGGTTCCCGGGCAAGGGCAAGCTGACCATAAAGTTCGTCGGCGAGGACGGCCAGACGATCGAGCACGAGGTGTTCGATGCGCCGTCCTCCGGCGTGGCGATGGCCATGTACAATCTTGACGACTCCATCCGTGAGTTCGCCCGCGCCTCCTTCAACTACGGCCTGATGCGCGGCTATCCGGTCTATCTCTCGACCAAGAATACGATCCTCAAAGCCTATGACGGGCGCTTCAAGGACCTCTTCCAGGAAGTGTTCGACGCCGAATTCGCCGCCGCCTTCAAGGAGAAGAAGATCTGGTACGAGCATCGCCTGATCGACGACATGGTGGCCTCCAGCCTGAAGTGGTCCGGCGGCTATGTCTGGGCCTGCAAGAACTATGACGGCGACGTGCAGTCCGACACCGTCGCGCAAGGCTTTGGCTCGCTCGGCCTGATGACGTCGGTGCTGATGACGCCGGACGGCAAGACCGTCGAGGCCGAAGCCGCCCACGGCACCGTCACACGCCACTTTCGCCAGCACCAGAAGGGCGAGGAGACCTCGACCAATTCGATCGCCTCGATTTTCGCCTGGACGCGCGGACTGGCGCATCGCGCCAAGCTCGACGGCAACGAGGAACTGAAGCGCTTCGCCGAGACGTTGGAAAAGGTCTGCGTGCAGACGGTCGAAGCCGGCTTCATGACCAAGGACCTGTCGCTGCTGATCGGCCCCGACCAGCCCTGGCTGTCGACCACCGGCTTCCTCGACAAGATCGACGAGAACCTGCAGAAGGCGATGGGCTGACCCGCATGGGCCGGCCTCTTGTTTACGGTGCGGACTATAGCGTCTACGTCCGCATCGTGAGGCTGGCCCTCGAGGAAAAGCAGGTCGGCTACGAACTGGTGCCGGTTGACGTCTTCGCAAAGGACGGTCTGCCGGCCTGGTATCTCGAGCGCCAGCCGTTCGGCCGCATTCCGGCCTTCGAGCACGACGGTTTCCGGCTGTACGAGACCAGCGCCATCTGCCGCTACATCGACGAAGCCTTCCCCGGACCGGCCTTGCAGCCGTCCGAAGTGCGGAAGCGCGCGGTAATGAACCAGCTTATCGCGTTGATCGACGCCTACGCCTACCGGGCAATGGTCTGGGACATCTATGTCGAGACGGTCTCCAGACCCAAGGAAGGATTGGGGATAGACCAGTTTAAGCTGGATCGTGCACTGACGATCGCCGCCACATGTCTGGCTGAGCTCTCGCGTCTGAAGGAAGAAAGCGAGTGGCTTCTCGGCGATGCCATCACCCTGGCGGATCTCTATCTTGCCGCTGTATTCGGATATTTCCTGCGAGCGCCGGCGGCGGGGCCATTGCTGGCTAAGCATTCCAGCCTGACCTCTTGGTGGCAGCGGATGAGCGAGCGCAACTCCTACATAACGACTGAACCCACCACCTAGGCGCCCTGCCCCGATCTACTCATGCCGGTCGCCCAAGTCTCCGTGCCGCCCAGATCAGGCCGGTTCCCGCCATCGCGACTGCAGCCATCGGATAAAATCCTCCGACCCCGAAGCTGGCGTAGAGCGGGCCCGAGATAAGCGTGAATGCTGCCATCGACAGGCCGTTGGCGAAGAAGGCGATGCCCTGCGCAGTGCCGGTGCGCTCTTCGGGAACCGCCTCTCCAATCAGCTTCTGAACGCCGATGATCACGAGCGCCGTCGAAAGGCTGTGCAGCGTCTGCGTGGCCGCGAAGCCGACCACCCCTGCCCCGGACGGCCACACCAGCGGAAAGGCGATCCAGCGGACGGCAGCGGCAATGCCCGCGGCTGTCAGGCTGGTCGTAGCAGGACGGTGCGCCAGCAGCCGCGTGAACAGCATGAACATGGCGACCTCGGCGACCACTGCCCAGGCCCACAGAATGCCGATCACGGTGTCGTTCAGGCCGATCGACTTCCAGTAGATTGAGCCGAAGCTGAACAGGAAGGCATGGCTGCCGTTGATGATGCCCGCTCCGGCGACGAATAGAAGGAAGTAGGCGTTGAACAGTTTTGGGCCGGCCTTGTGCATGTCCGCAGCCGAAAGCGGCGACGCGCGGCGGGGCCTTCCCAAACGCGGTGCGAACAGCGCGGCAATCAGCGCCATTGCGAGGCCTGCGCTGAGCATCGCCGGGACGGCGTAGCTGCTGGTGAGGGATAGAACGATGCCGCCGACGAGATTGGCCGAGAGATAGGACATCGAGCCCCACATGCGCATGCGCGTGTAGTTGGACCCGAAGCGCCGCACGCCGGAAAGCGCGAGCGAGTCGGCGAGCGGCGAGTGTGGCGTCCAGAATACGACAAATCCCAGGGAAACCAGCAGAACCAGCAGGTAGGTGGGCGGAAGGAAGTAGGCTAAGGACGCGACGAGCGCTGCCGCGGTGAGCAGGATGAGAATGTTGGCGCGGTCGCGCGCCTTGTCTGCCCAAGCCGTGATCAGCGGAGTGGTTACGACCCGCAGGAAAAGCGGTGCCGAAAGGATGACCGCGATCTGCTCGGCGTCGAAGCCGTGCGCTTCAAGCCAGAGCGGAAAATAGGGGACGTGCGTCCCCATCGACACGAATACGGCCGCGAAGAGCAGCGAAATCCGCAGTTCGAAATGTCGCGGCTTGATCGACTGTTCAGGCGTGAGCGGGGGCAGTGACATGGGCGGTCCGCCGACGTTCGGGCGGCGCCGCCCGCTTGTTACGAAGCGCGCATATCACGGCGGACCCAAGTCGCCTAATCTGGCGTGCCTCTTCAGCCGTGAACCCACTATCGCATGTTGTGGAACGGCCACGCCGCGCGAATCGGAGAGCTTTGGCTCAAGCCGCTTCGGCCGCAGTTGCATCGATAACGCGCGGCCTGAACGCCGTTTTCGCGGGGATTTCGGCCATCATCTGTGGCCAATGGAGGATTTCCAGCCTGCCGTCGAAATGCTCGACGACCGCCGTACAACTCTCGACCCAGTCGCCGGTGTTCACATATGTGACGTCGCCGAACTCCTCCAACTCGGCATGATGGATGTGTCCGCAGATCACGCCATCCACCTCGCTGCGGCGCGCCTCTTCGCTCAGCACCTCGCGGAAGGCGCCGATGAAATTCACCGCCTTCTTCACCTTAACCTTCGCCCAGGAAGAGAACGACCAATACGGCAGCCCCAGCAGGTGGCGAACGCGGAACACCAACCGATTCACGGTGATGGCAGCCCCGTAGGCGTAGTCGCCGAGATAAGCGAGCCAGCGTACGTTATGGACGATGGCATCGAACTGATCGCCGTGGATGACGAGGAAGCGCCGGCCGTCGGCCGTCTCATGGATCGCGCGGTCGCAGACTTCGATTCCGCCGAAATGCGTTCCCTGGAACATGCGCAGGAACTCGTCATGGTTGCCTGCGATGTAGAGGACCCGGGACCCCTTGCGGGCCTTTCGGAGCAGCTTCTGGACGACGTCGTTGTGCGCCTGCGGCCAATGCCAGGACCGACGAAGCCGCCAACCGTCGACGATGTCTCCCACCAGATAGATCGTCTCGGCATCATGAAGGCGCAGGAAATCGATCAGGAACTCGGCCTTCGCCTGCTTCGATCCCAGGTGCACATCGGAGATGAAGAGAGTTCTGTATTTGCGGGTCGCTTCGGGCATGCAGTGTGATCCATGAACCGGATCAGGCATGCCCAGATTCATGCAACGCCCGTATGACGGTTGCCGATTGCCGTGAGCGGGTTATAGGCTGATGCGCAATCAGAGGAGATGTTGGCGGATGGATCTTGGAATACGCGGGCGCAAGGCGATCGTCTGTGCTTCCAGCAAGGGAATCGGCAAGGGCTGCGCCATGGCGCTGGCGGAAGCCGGCGTGAGCCTTGTCGTGAATGCCCGGAACCAAGACGTGCTTGCGCGAACGGCCGCCGAAATTCGCGAAAGACACGCTGTCGAGGTGCAGGAGGTCGTCGGCGATGTTGCCGATCCGGCGATCCAGAAGAAACTGCTCGCCGCCTGCCCGGAGCCGGACATCCTGGTCAACAACAATGGCGGACCGCCCTATCGGGATTTTCGCGAGCTTGACCGCGCCGCGATCATGAAAGGCCTGACCAACAACATGATCGCGCATTTCGAGCTCATCCAGGCCGTCATAGACGGCATGGCGGCCCGCAACTTCGGGCGCATCATCAACGTCACGTCGCTTTCCGTCTACGTGCCGCTTTCCGGCCTCGACCTGTCGTCGGCGGCGCGAGCAGGTCTGACCTCCTTCGTCTCAGGCATTGCGCGCACCGTCGCCGACAAGAACGTCACCATCAACAATCTTCTGCCGGGAAGCATCGACACGGATCGCCTACGCCGCGATATCGATCCGTCCGTCCCGGAGGACCCGGAAGCCGCGCGCCAGCGTAAGGAGCAGCAGGCCGCGGATATCCCCGCCAAGCGCCTCGGCACGCCCGAGGAGTTCGGACAGATCTGCGCCTTCTTCTGCTCCGTGCACGCCGGCTACATGACGGGTCAGAACATTCCGATCGACGGCGGAAAGTATGTGAGCGCGTTCTAGTCCCGATCGATAACTCAGCCAAATGCCGGCCTGAACCCAAGCAGGGAGGATCCGCAATGCCCGGAGACAACGTGACGGCTGTCCGCTCCGACCTGGAGGAGGCGGCGCTTTACTTCCACAAATATCCCAAGCCCGGAAAGCTCGAGATCCAGTCGACCAAGCCTCTGGGCAACCAGCGCGACCTCGCGCTTGCCTATTCGCCAGGCGTGGCCGCACCATGCCTGGAGATACGCGACGATCCCGACACCGCTGCGGACTACACGGGGCGCGCCAATCTTGTCGCCGTCATCTCCAATGGTACCGCCGTGCTCGGCCTCGGCAATATCGGCCCGCTCGCCTCCAAACCGGTGATGGAAGGCAAGGCGGTGCTCTTCAAGAAGTTCGCGGGCATCGACGTCTTCGACATCGAGATCGACGCCCCGGAGATCGACCGCATGGTCGATACGATCGCGGCGCTGGAACCGACCTTCGGCGGCATCAACCTGGAGGATATCAAGGCGCCGGAGTGCTTCGAGGTCGAGGAGCGTCTGAAGGCCCGGATGAGCATCCCTGTCTTCCATGACGACCAGCACGGCACCGCGATCATCGTGGCGGCGGCGGTGATCAACGCGCTCGAATTCGCGGGCAAGAATCTGCCCGATGTGAAGATCGTCACCTCAGGTGCCGGAGCGGCGGCGCTCGCCTGCCTCAACCTGCTGGTCTCGATGGGTGCTCGAATCGAGAACATCTGGGTCACCGACCGTCACGGCGTCGCCCACAAGGGCCGTGTCGAAGAGATGGACCGCTGGAAGGACCCCTACGTCAAGGATACGGAGGCCCGTACGCTGGCCGACGTTATCCCCGGCGCGGACGTGTTCCTGGGGCTTTCGGCGGCGGGCGCACTGAACCCGGAACTGCTCCAGCACATGGCGCAGAAGCCGCTGATCCTGGCGCTCGCCAACCCCACTCCGGAGATCATGCCGGACGTGGCCCGCGCTGTCCGACCCGACGCCATGATCTGCACCGGCCGGTCGGATTATCCGAACCAGGTCAACAATGTGCTCTGCTTCCCCTACATCTTCCGTGGGGCGCTGGACTGCGGTGCACGCGCCATCAACGAGGAGATGAAGATGGCGGCCGTGCGCGCCATCGCTGCGCTCGCACGTGAGGAGCCGTCCGACGTCGCCGCCCGCGCCTATACCGGGGAGACGCCAACCTTCGGTCCCGACTTCCTGATCCCCTCGCCTTTCGATCCGCGGCTCATCCTGCGCATCGCGCCGGCAGTGGCGAAGGCGGCGTGCGACAGCGGCGTCGCGAGCCGGCCGATCACCGATTTCCCGGCCTATCTCGACCGGCTGAACCGCTTCGTCTTTCGCTCGGGCCTGGTGATGAAGCCGGTGTTCTCCGCTGCGAAGACCTCCACCGCCAAGCGGGTCATCTACGCAGACGGCGAGGAGGAGCGGGTGCTGCGCGCCGCGCAGGTGGTGCTCGATGAGGACATCGCGCGGCCCATCCTCATCGGCCGGCCGCATGTCGTGGAGGTGCGCCTCAAGCGCTACGGACTGCGCATCCGGCCGGGAACCGATTTCGAACTGATCAACCCGGAGGACGACCCCCGCTACCGGAACTATGTCGACCTGCTGATCGAACTGACCGGCCGCCGCGGCGTCACCCAGGAAGCGGCGCGTACGATCGTGCGAACGGACACGACCGTGATTGCAGCGCTGGCGCTCCGCCGGGGCGATGCCGACGCCATGATCTGCGGCCTGGAGGGCCGCTTCGAACGGCACCTTCGCCATGTATCGCAGATCATCGGCGCGCGCCCGGAGGTGCGCGATCGCGACCTCTCCGCATTGTCGATGCTGATTTCCACCCGCGGCGTGGTCTTTCTCACCGATCCTTATGTCACGGTCGATCCAACAGCCGAGGAAATTGCCGAGATGGCTGTGCTCGCGGCCGAGGAGATCAGGCGGTTCGGCATCGAGCCCAAAGCTGCACTGGTCTCGCATTCCAACTTCGGCTCGCGCGACTCGCCGAGCGCGCTGAAGATGCGTCGTGCCGCCGAGATCCTGCGCGAAACCGCTCCCGAACTCGAATGCGACGGCGAAATGCATGCGGACTCCGCGCTTTCCGAAGCGCTGAGGCAGCGCATCTATCCGCATTCGCGGCTGAAGGGAGAGGCGAACCTGCTGGTCTTTCCGAACCTCGATTCGGCGAACATCGCGCTTACCATGGTCAAGCAGATGATGGACGCGCTGCATGTCGGCCCGATCCTGATGGGAACGAACCAGCCCGCGCACATCCTCACACCGTCGGTAACATCCCGCGGCATCGTCAACATGACGGCGCTGGCGGTGGTGGAGGCGGCGCAGCAGCGGACCGAGGCGTAGTAGTCACATTGGCGGCCGAGGTACCTGGGTGTAAGGCTTTGACTTGCGGCTTGAACGAGTGATCGGGCCGCGATCGGTGCCGGGGGACGGATGAGGACATTGCGGAGCAGACTGGAAGCGGCCGCGTTTCTCACTACCATCGCGATCTTCGCCACGCTGTTGCCCGGGCCGTCCGAGGCAACGCCGCGCCTCTGCCGTCAACTCGAGGCGGAGCTTGCCTCCGCCGGACAAGGCGGTAGTTCGCCTAGGGTTCAACAGTACGAAGAGGCCATCGCGCGCCAGCGGGAGCAGATCGTCATCGCCCGCAGCCAGGCGCATGAGGCCGGCTGCGGCTTTGCGCTGCGCGGAGGCAGCATCAGGCAATGCGCACGTATCAACGCAACGCTCGAGCGGATGGAGCGCAATCTCGAGGTCCTGCAGCGCAACCGCAGCAGGATCTCCGGACACGACGACAGATCGGAGACCCAGATTTTCGCTGCGCTGGAGGCGAATGGCTGCCGGGACGAGGAACGAATTGCCGAACGTCCGCCAGAGGAGTTTCCGACGACGTCTGCCCTCCCCGAAACCTATCCCCCATCGGATTGGATACCGGACGAAGTCCTGGACGGGGCAGATCGGGACGACGCATTGCTGCCGGACTCCGAAACAGAGCCGACCTTTCGGACGATGTGCGTGAGGACCTGCGACGGCTTCTTCTTTCCCATGTCCAACACGGCATCAATGGGCGATTTCGAACGCGACCAGAAGAACTGCGAGGCCGCCTGCCCGGGGACTGAGGTACGGCTGTTCTTCGGTCAGTCCGGCAGCCACGATGCCTCGGACATGACCTCGACATCGACCGGCCGTCCCTATTCGGAACTGCCGACTGCGTTCCTTCACCAGAAGACTTCATCGCCCCGGCCAGCAAGCTGCGGCTGCGGGGCCAAGAAGGATTTCGAGGTTATCGCTGGGACGAAGCGGCCGACGGAACTCACGCGCCGCCCGCTCGACCCGCCCACCGAATCGGCCGAGTCTCCGGTTGTGCCAAATCAGCAGAGCCCCGCGCCCACTCAGACGCAGTCGAGCATCGTCACCGTACCTGCGCCAGAGCCGACACCCTCAACGAACAAGCCTGCCCAAAAGACGACAACGCCTGCGGGGACGAAGAGGAGCAGTGCATCCGATTCCAGCGAGAAACCCGTAGGCCGAAGGGTCAGGGTCGTCGGGCCAGCATTTCTTCCCGACCAATAAGCGGAAGCAATTCGGCGAGTTCCGGCCCGGAAGAACGGCCGGTCATGGCGAGTCGAAGGGGCAGGAACAACTGCTTACCCTTGCGACCGGTCGCCTCTTTGACCGCAGCGGTCCACTGCTGCCAGGTCGAACGGTCCCACGGCTCTTCGGGCAGAAGATCGAAAGCGCCCCTGACGTATTCGCGATCCTCGTCGTCCAGATCGGGGGCCTCGGGCAGCGGCTCGTTGATGATCCGCCACCAGGTCACTGCATCCTGCACCTTGTCGATGTTGCCGCGAACAGCGAGCCAAAGGGGCTCCGCCTTGTCCCCTGTCACGCCAAGAACGGCCAGGCGGTCCTGCGCCTCGGAGAAGGGCATGGCATGCAGCAGGCTGTGATTGAGTGTCAGCAGTTCCGCCGGATCAAACTTCGCCGCTGATTTGGAAACGGCGGCCGGGTCGAAGCGATCCGCCAACTCGGACATGGTGCCGACAGCCTCGATGTTCTCCGACGTGCCCGTCAGGACGGCGAGCGATGCCACTGCCATCGGCTCGATCCCGTCATCCCTAAGGCTGGCGATGGAAAGGGCGCCGGTGCGCTTTGACAAACCCTCGCCGGAAACGGTGGTGAGCAGGTTGTGATGGCCGAAGGTTGGCGGCTCCGCTCCGAGCGCGCGGAAGAGCGCGATCTGTACGCCGGTATTGGTCACATGATCGTCGCCGCGGATGACGTGCGTGACGCCCATCTCGATGTCGTCGACGACGGAGGGAAGCGTATAGAGGTAGGTGCCGTCCTCGCGCACCAGCACGGGGTCGGATAGTGAGGCCAGATCGACCGTCTCGTCCCCCCGCACGATGTCCTGCCAGCTCAATTCGGTACGAACGGGGTTGGCCGGATCATCGGCGAAATTCGGCAGGAGGAAACGCCAGTGCGGTTTGCGACCCTCCGCTTCGAACGCGGCGACCTCATCGGGCGTAAGCGCCAGCGCCTCGCGGCCGTAGACGGGCGGCAATTTCTGGGACAGCCGGATCTTCCGGCGCAGTTCCAGTTCCTCCGGCGTCTCGTAGCAAGGATAGAGCACGCCCGCCGCTTTCAGGCGCTCGACGGCCGCGTCGTAACGGTCGAAGCGCCGCGACTGGTATTCGGTCTGGTCGGGATAGATGCCCAGCCAGTGCAGATCGTAGAGGATCGCGTTGGCGTATTCCTGCTTGGACCGCGCCAGATCGGTGTCGTCGAACCGCTGTATGAACCGGCCCTTGTGCTTCATAGCAAAGAGCCAGTTGAAGAGTGCGGTGCGCGCGTTGCCGATGTGGATGTTGCCCGTCGGCGACGGGGCGAAGCGAACTGTCACGGTCATGGAGCGCCCGGTTAACGGAACGACGAGTTCATTTCAAGGCACGCGCCTTGAGCCGCCGCAAGACGGCTGCACGCGTCAATCTTTTCGACTTGCGCTTTGAATAAGCATGCGCTTATGTATTTCACATGAACGAGATGGAGATCTTCCGCGCCCTGTCCGATTCGACCCGCCGAGCAGTGTTCGAGCGGCTGGCGTCCGGCGAGAAAAATGCGACCGAACTGCGCGAAGGATTGAACGTTTCCCAGCCAGCAATCTCGCAGCATCTCGCCATATTGAAGGAGGCCGGGCTGATCCGGGTCCGCCGGGAAGGCCGCAACGCCAACTATAGCGTCGCTCCCGACGGGCTCGAGCCGCTGTTTGCCTGGCTCGAGCGGTACCGCTCGTTCTGGCCGGCGCGCGTCGAGAGATTGCAGCATCTTCTCAAGGAGATGGATCAATGACGGAGACGACGGTCGAGGACGGAAATGTCGTGGTCGAATGCGAGTTCGACGCGCCGCCCGAGCGGATATGGCGGGCTCTCAGCGTTGAGGAACTCGCTGCCGACTGGCTCGACTCCGTACCCGCCGGAAGCGAACGGGCCGAGGCGCCCTCCCCGCAGCACGCCCGGCGCAGCTTCGAAATCATCGACCGACAGCCGCCAACGCGCATCACCTATCGCTGGCAGGAAGGTGCTGGCCGGAATGAGAGCTTTGTGACTGTCGAGCTCTGTCCGCAAGAGAGCGGCCGGACCTTGTTCCGCCTCACGCACAGTGCACCCGCAACCGTGCTGGTGGCGGCGAACGCCAACGCGCCGCGCGCGCTAGCCGCCTAGCCCCGGAAGTCTCACAGTAAGGAAGGAGATCGCGCCATGAGCGCCACGAACCAACTCGTCCCGATGGTTATAGAACAGTCGCCGCGGCGAGCGTTCGTTCGACATCTTCTCGCGCCTCCTGAGAGAGCGCATCATCTTCCTGAACGGCATCGTCGACGACAATTCCGCCGCCCTGATCTGTGCGCAGATGCTATTCCTGGAGGCCGAGAACCCGACCCGCGAAATAGCTTTCTACATCAACTCCCCCGGCGGCGTGGTCACCAGCGGATTTGCGATCTACGATACGATGCAGTTCATAAAATGCCCGGTGGCGACGCTCTGCATGGGCACGGCGCGATCCATGGGATCCTTCCTGCTGATGGCGGGGGAGCCCGGGCGGCGGGTGGCTCTACCAAACGCCAGCATTCTGCTGCACCAGCCGTCAGGCGGGTTCCAGGGCCAGGCGTCGGACATCGAGCGGCACGCCGAAGACATTATCAAGGTCAAGCGCCGGATGATCGCGCTCTATGCAAAGCACTGCGGCCGCTCGGAAGAGGAGGTCGAGCGCACGCTCGACCGCGATTTCTTCATGACGGCCGAGGAAGCTCGGGCGTGGGGGATCGTTGACGAGGTGCGGTCGGTCCGAAGCGAATGAGGTGCGCCAGCAGGCGTCACACCACTAACCCCTGTCCCGGAACCGGTTGGTGATCGGATAGCGCCTGTCGCGGCCGAAGTTCTTTTTGGTGATCTTCACGCCCGGCGCGGCCTGCCGCCGCTTGTATTCGGCGATATAGAGCAGGTGCTCGATCCGGTGCACCATCTCGCGGTCGTGGCCGCGCGCGACGATCTCGTCCACACCCATCTCGTTCTCGACCAGACATTCGAGGATGTCGTCCAGCACGGGATAAGGCGGCAGGGAATCCTGGTCCGTCTGGTCGGGCCTAAGCTCGGCCGAAGGTGCCTTGTCGATGATGTTATGCGGGATCACCTCTCCCGACGGCCCCAGCGCGCCCGCCGGGACATGCGAATTTCGCCAGCGCGACAGCGCATAGACCTGCATCTTGTATAGGTCCTTGATCGGATTGAAGCCGCCGTTCATGTCGCCGTAAAGCGTGGCGTAGCCCACCGACATCTCGGACTTGTTGCCGGTGGTCACCACCATCGAGCCGAATTTGTTGGAGATCGCCATCAGAATCGTGCCACGCGCCCGGCTCTGCAGGTTCTCCTCGGTGATGCCCTCCTTCGTTCCCTCGAAGAGCTGGGTCAGGGCATGGGAGAAGCCCTCTACCGGCTCGAAGATGGGCACGATGTCGTAGCGGCAACCGAGCGCCCGCGCGCAGGCTTCGGCGTCCTTCAGCGAATCGCCGGAGGTGTAGCGGTAGGGCATCATCACGGTGCGGACGCGCTCCTCGCCGAGGGCATCGACGGCCAGCGCTGCGCAGATCGCCGAATCGATCCCCCCGGAAAGGCCGAGCACGACGTTCTTGAAGCCGTTCTTGTTCACGTAGTCGCGCAAGCCCAGCATGCAGGCCCGGTAGTCCGCTTCCTCCCTGTCGGGCAGCCTGGACATCGGACCTTCGACACAGGCCCAGACGCCATGGCCGTTCTCGCCGTCCGGCTGCCTTTTCCAGGTTGTTGTGGCGACGAATTCCTCGAACTGGCTCATCTGGCTGGCAAGGGAATGATCGGCGTTGATGGCGAACGACGCGCCGTCGAAGACCAGTTCGTCCTGGCCGCCCAGCTGGTTGGCCCAGAGCAGGGGCAAACCCGTCTCGATCACCTGCCTCAGCACGACCTGCTGTCGAATGTCGGTCTTGCCGCGATAGTAGGGCGAGCCGTTGGGAACGAGCAGGATCTCCGCTCCGCTTTCGGCAAGCGTCTCGCAGACGCCGTGCTCGCCCCAGATGTCCTCGCAGATCGGGATTCCGAGGCGCACGCCGCGGAAGTTCACCGGTCCCGCAATCTCCGGCCCCGCTTGGAAGACGCGCTTCTCGTCGAATTCACCATAGTTCGGCAGGTCGACCTTGTAGCGCTCGCCGAGCACCTTGCCGCCGTCCGCGACGATGACCGAATTATGGACACCGCTCTTGCGCTTCAGCGGCGTGCCCACGATCACGCCTGGCCCGCCATCCGCAGTGTCGGCCGCGAAATCGAGGGCGGCCTTCTCACATGCGGCGACGAAGGCGGGCTTCAACACGAGGTCTTCGGGCGGATATCCCGCAAGGAAGAGTTCGGTGAAGAGGACGAGGTCCGCGCCCTGCCGTGCGGCATCGGCGCGGGCTTCTCGCGCCTTTGCGAGGTTACCCGCGACGTCGCCAACGATCGGGTTGAGCTGCGCGACCGCGATGCGCAGAACGTCTGGCGCGCCATTCATGACAGTGACCCGCCTTTGCACCAGACGGAAAGATCGGCATGGACTGACGGCTTGCTGTTCATTTGTCTCAATGGGTCCCCGCGAACGAGTTGTAGCTAGCGCCGCTCCGCCTGCCCGGCAATGCCCGCTGCCGGCGGATCAGAGGCTTCTACTCGCTTACATAATGCCTGAGTTGGTCCGGGGTTCGGTTCTCGCCCGTCGACATGGCGAGTATGCGCGAGATGTGGGTGCGGCTGAGCCCCGTATCGTGCACCCATGCATTGATCTGGTCCTGGATCTTGCGCATGTCCTTCTGAGAACTGGGTGCCTCGGCAATGTCTAGGCCGGCGCCCCGCAGGGCGGCCGCCATGTCCTTGGAGAGGATGAAGGTGTCCCAGCCGAGCCAGCGAAGCAGGTACTGCCCAGTGTTTCCGCCCAGCCGGTTGCCGTTCTTGGCGAGCCAGGCGGTGAGGCCGACCTGGTCGTCGGCCGGCCACTCGGCGAGGAATTTGCCGAAGCCGCCATGCTCGCGCGAGACCTTGTCGACGAAGGCGGCGTTCTCGCGCACCGATTTGATCTTCTGCGGGTTGCGCACGATCCGCGCGTCGGAGGTGAGGTCATGCCAGAAGTCGTCGGACTGGAACAACAGTCGCTTCGGCTCGAATCCGAGGAAGGCTTCCTCGAACCCGGGCCACTTCTGTTCGATGACGCTCCAGACGAAGCCTGCGGAGAAGATGCGCTGCGACATATTGGCGAGGACGCGGTCGTCGGTCAGCTTTGCAACCGCTGCATTCTGCGGCGAGGGACCCAGCAGGCTCCGCAAAACCGCGTCTCCGCCCTTGCGTTCGGCCGCACGAGACCTGATCGCATCGAAATCGGCCACTAGTTTTCTCCCGTATCGCGTTTCGCCGAGCAGCCGGCAGCAATGGCGCGGACACTTTCCGGCAGTCGAGCGCGGTTGCCAAGAGCCAGCATCCGCAGTGGAGGCCCCGAATGGAGAACTTCATTGAGGACAACACGCCGAGGGTGAAGGAACTTGCCGCTCCTCCGCCTCACGTCGATCTCCGGTCGGCTGGTGCCGGCGAATGACCGACCTGCTGCACGCGTTCATCGAGCGTTTCGGGTTGGTCGCCGTCTTCATCGGCTGTCTGGCGGAGGGCGAGAGCGCGGCCATTTTCGGCGGCTTCTTCGCTCACCAGGGCGTCTTCGACCCACGCACCACAGCCCTGGTCGCCTTCTGCGGAGCCTGGCTGGGGGATACCGTCCTCTTCCTGCTCGGGCGCCGTTTCGCCGATAACCGCTGGGTACGGGCAGTCAAGGCGAAGCCCGGCTTCAGCAAGGCGGAAGAGCTGATCCAGCGCCATCCGGACCTCTACATTCTCGGCAATCGATACGTCTACGGCCTTCGAGCCGTTGGCGGAGTGGCCGCAGGCTTGTCGAAGGTCTCCATCATGCGTTTCGTCGTGCTCAACGCGATATCGGCCGCGGTCTGGGCGGTCCTGTTCGTCTGCCTAGGCTATTTCCTCGGCCTGGGCGCCGAACATCTTCTGGGCAAAGCGCTGTTCAAGCACGAACGTCTGATTTCAGGTATTGTGCTCACGATAGCAATCGCGCTGGCTACCTACCTGCTGTCGCGCAAGTCCTCCCGGCGATATGATCCCAGCCGCCAGAAGGCCGACCGGCGGGCACAGTAATCCGAAACGCTAGTTCATCCGGCGATCAGTGCGAAGCGGTCCGCGATCACAAAACCCCACACTCCCAGGACCAGAATGATGGCGATCAGGACGGCTAGCGACCCGCAGTCCTTGGCAAGTTGGATTTCCTTGTTGAATTCGCGGGAATAGGCGTCGCATGCCGCCTCGATGGCTGTGTTGAGCACCTCCACCAGCATCAGCACCAGGATGGACCCGACAAGCAGCGCATAGGCGGTCCAGGAGGTGGACAGGAACCAGCCAACCGGCAGCGCCAGCAGCAGAAGCACGAGTTCCTGCTGGAACGCTTTCTCAGCGAGCGTCAGCCTCCGAAGCGCCCGCATGGAATTCCAGAAGGCGCTGACAATACGTTCCATCGCCCGGCACACCCGCCCTTGCTGATTGCTGCGTGTGGGCCTTTGCAGGCCCGCGATCCGGACCCGGCGCATTCGTGCGCCGACCCGACCCGGCGCTCATAGCGAAAAGCGGGCCCTACTGGAACAGGTAGGAGTCGTTCGCGAAGAAGCCGTCGTCGACCGAATCGTGTGTACGGGTGCCGCGGCCCTTCTCTCCTGCCGCCCCGTAGGCGAAGAAGATCGGCATGAGATGCTCATCTGTCGGATGGTTCTCCGCCGGGTATGGAGCCCTGCGCTTCCAGTCGAGCAGCGCTTCGGTATCTCCTGCCGCCAACTTGTCGGCGAACCAGTCCGTGAAGGCCTTGACCTTGCCGGCCAACGCCGGATCGGGATTTGCGCCCTGACGAAGCACCGAGAAGTAGGCGCGCAGATTGTGCGTGATGTGTCCGGAGCCGATGACGAGCACACCTTCCTCGCGCAATGGCGCAAGGGCGCGGCCAATCGAAAGATGCCATGCCGCATCGCGCGTGGGATCGATCGAAATCTGCACGACCGGAATATCCGCATCCGGATAGGCGAGCTTCAGAGGGGTCCAGGTGCCATGATCGTAACCTCGCTGGGATATGCGATGCGGAGCAAGACCGGCCTGATCGAGCAGGCCGAGGACCTGCTTCGCGAGCGCCGGATCGCCAGGCGCGGGATATGTCATCTGGTAGAGTTCAGGAGCGAAACCGCCGAAGTCGTAGATCATGCCGGGCGCCGGATCGGTGACGACAGCGACCCCGTCGGTCTCGAAATGCGCAGAGTTGATGACGATCGCCCGTGGCCTCGGCAGCAGGGACGGAATTTGCTCGAGATAGTGGCGGGCCGGGGTGTCGGCCAGAACGATGTTCGGGCCGCCGTGAGAGATGAATAGGGTGGGCATCACAGTCATCGCAGTTCTCCTCCACCCTACTTAGTCGCTCGAATCTCCCCGTGCAGGTCGAGTTGCGGAGACGGATCGTTCACCGGACCGCGTCTGCAACCCCAAGATCAGTCACCAGCGACTTTGAAATCCGGCGTGGATCGAGGGAATTGCGGTAGGTCGTCGTCGATCTCGTAGTAATCGCCCTTATCAGCGACGAAGATGTGTTGGCCGGCCCGCAGTCTGGTGGCCCCGTCAAACATCCCTGCCCCGATCGAAGTATTGGCGTCGCCATTCCGCTTCCAGAACAAGGCCGAACCGCAATGCCGGCAGAAGCCGCGCCGGGCGAAATCGGAGGACCGGTACCACGTGACGTTGTCTTCCCCGATGACCTCAAGATCGCGGTCCGCGACGTCCGTGGCCGCGTAGAAGTGCCCGCCCTGCTTCCGGCATTGGCCGCAGTGGCAGAAAATGACGTCGCGCAATCGCCCTCTCGCCACGAACCGAACGGCGCCGCAGTTGCATGATCCGGAATGTTGTTCGCTCATCCGTTTCCTCGCTTCGATATGAAAGTAAGACTATTTCGGACGGCATCGTGTCAGCAGACACAATTGCGGCGTGCGATGGCGTTCCGCCGCAGGCGTTTTCGCATACTCGCCTCCTCAGCCAGAACTCTTTACAAATATCACGCGTAAGTTGCGTGGGACAGTCCGGATAAATTAAACAAACCTTCAGAAACACTGCAGCATCTTCGCCGCCACGGGAAAGCAGCGGCCAACAACCCGCCCTTTGCCATGTCCGCGCGGCGCTTGCCGCGTTGACTTGGCAAGGGCGCCTTCAAAAGGGAGTTCGCCGTCTTCCTCCTGACCGATCTGAGGGGATCGACACATAGATGCATCCGGCCACGGCGCCCGTTGAGAAAGCATACGATATTGCCATGAGCGTGGTGACCACCATGCGCCAGATGGGCGTCATGGGTCTGCCGCGCAATTATGAGATCTTCTACGAGGCCCTGACGGGTTCGAATCCGGACCTCACGCTCGAAGTCGTTTCGATGAACCACCGCCCCTCGCAGGAGGAACTCGACCGCATCGGACAGAAGTATTTCGCCCGAAATCATGAACATGCGATCGTCGAAACGGCGCGCGAGACGCTCGCACGTGAGTTGGAGGATGTAGCCCGACTGCTCAGGCGGGAGCGCGGCCACATCGAGAAGTACGGCGAAGCCCTCACGCAGACCTCGCAGGGCCTCGAGAACCGCCATGCGATGAGCCGGGAACTCCTGCAGAAGATCGTGGGCGTCATGTCCGTCGCCACCACCTCCACCTTGGATCGCGGCCTGCAGGTCGCTGCGACGCTCAGTGAGAAATCGGCGGAACTGGAATCAGTGAAATCCGCCCTCGAGGAGTACAAGCTACTCGCCGATACGGATCCGCTCACCCGCATCTGGAACCGCCGCGCCTTCGACAAGCGATTGGCGGCCATATACGACAACAAGCGGAGCATCATGTTCAGCGCGCTGATCCTGGCCGACATCGACCGCTTCAAGGAAGTCAACGACCGTTTCGGTCACCCTGTCGGCGATAAGATCATCCAGAATGTGGCCGAGGTCCTGCGCAGAAACGTGCATGAGGCCGTGTTCGTCGCCCGAACCGGTGGCGAGGAATTTGCCATCATTCTCGAGGGCGCCACCGAGCAGGCGAACTACGAATTGGCCGATCGCTTGCGCGCGACAATCGAGCAGATGCCCTTCGTTTCGCCAACGACCGGTGTGCGGCACGGGCCCGTGACGATCTCGATGGGCATCTGCATGGCCACCGACGCGGACAGCCCTGACGACCTCTACGCCAAGGCCGACCGCGCGCTCTACCGGTCAAAGATCGCCGGCCGCAACCGAGTCACGAAGTTCTCGACCATCCGCGACCAGCCGCTGAAGAGTTGGATGCTGTACCAGAAGGGGTGAGCGCAAATAGGCGGGCGAGCCTCGAAGGACGCACCCGCCTCTATGCATTCCACTCAGGCGTTGACCGCCTTGCGCTCGATGACGTGGCTCTGCTTCTTGAGAAGCTCGGCCACCAGGAAGGCGAGTTCGATCGCCTGATCCGCGTTGAGGCGCGGGTCGCAATGGGTGTGATAGCGGTCGCGCAGATCCTCAGCGGTAATTGCGCGGGCGCCGCCGGTGCACTCGGTGACGTTCTTGCCCGTCATCTCGACATGAATGCCGCCGGGATGCGTGCCCTCGGCGCGATGGACCTCGAAGAAGGCCTGCACTTCCTTCAGCACGCGATCGAACGGCCGCGTCTTGTAGCCGGCAGCGGTGATCGTGTTGCCGTGCATGGGGTCGCACGACCAGACCACGTTGCGCCCTTCCTTCTTCACCGCGCGAACGAGCTTCGGAAGGTACTCGCTCACCTTGTCCGCGCCGAAACGGCCGATCAGGGTCAGACGGCCCGGCTCGTTCTCGGGGTTGAGCAGATCGATCAGTTGCAGCAGCCCGTCGGGCGTGAGGGAGGGACCGCATTTCAGGCCGAGAGGGTTCTTCACGCCGCGGCAGTACTCAATGTGGGCGTGATCCGGCTGGCGGGTGCGGTCACCGATCCAGATCATGTGTCCGGACGTGGCGTACCAGTCGCCCGAGGTCGAATCGATGCGCGTCAGCGCCTCCTCGTAGCCGAGCAGGAGCGCCTCGTGGCTGGTGTAGAAGTCGGTCTCGCGCAGCGCGTAATTGGTCTCGGACGTGATGCCGACGGCGCGCATGAACTCCATCGTCTCGGTGATCCGGTTGGCCAGCGCCTCGTAGCGCTCTCCCTGCGGGCTGTCCGAGACGAAGCCCAGCATCCACTGATGGACGTTCTCGAGGCTGGCATAGCCGCCCTGCGCGAAGGCGCGCAGCAGGTTGAGCGTCGCCGCCGACTGGCGATAGGCCATTTCCTGGCGCGCCGGATCCGGCACGCGCGACTTCTCGTCGAAGCTCGGCCCGTTGATGATGTCGCCGCGGTAGGAGGGCAGTGTGACGCCGCCGACCGTCTCGGTATCGGACGAGCGCGGTTTTGCGAACTGCCCGGCGATACGGCCGACCTTCACCACCGGCTGGGCGCCGGCATAGGTCAGCACCACCGACATCTGCAGGAAGACGCGGAAGAAGTCGCGGATGTTGTCCGCGCCGTGCTCGGCGAAGCTCTCGGCACAATCTCCGCCCTGCAGAAGGAATGCGTCTCCGGCAGCGACGCTTGCAAGCTGCTTCTTCAGCTTGCGTGCCTCACCTGCAAAAACCAGCGGCGGAAAGGTGGCGAGCATGGCCTCGGTGTCGGCAAGCGCCGCCGGATCCGGATAGGCCGGAACCTGCTGGATGGGCTTCGCCCTCCAGGAATTCGGAGACCATTTCGTCATCGTCGCACCCAACCCGTCACGTGCGGGACGCCCCGCTACCGCCTTTCTGGACGGCGGCTATACAGCAACGAAGTCGGCTATTCTACCCTGGAGTTGGAGCGGGAGCGAGCCGGATATCTGCTCAGAACATGCGGCGTCGCGTAGCTAGGCATGGTGGACGACAGCACTTAGCGAATTCGCTCAAGCAAACTCCATGATCACGGCGTCGACCGCAAGACTGTCGCCCGGTTTGGCGTTGATCTTCGCCACCGTCAGGTCTCGCTCGGCGCGCAGTACGTTCTCCATCTTCATCGCTTCGACGACGGCGAGCGTCTCGCCTGCCTTGACATCCTGCCCTTCGCTGACGGCGAGCGAAACCATCAGGCCGGGCATCGGGCAGAGCAGCAGCTTTGACGTGTCGGGCGGAACCTTAACGGGCATGAGCCGGGCGAGTTCGGCGGTTCGCGGCAGCATGGCACGCGCCGTGACGGAAATCCCCTTCCAGGCTATGCGCACGCCGTTCTCGAAGGGCCGAAGCTGCGCGACCACGTTCCTGTCGCCAACGGCGCCGCGCCACAGAACGTCGCCGGGGCGCCAGTCCGAAGAGACCGTCACCGACGGCTCGCCGTCAATGCTCATGTCGACCTCGAGCGGGACGGAGACCATGCCTTCGCCGAGTTGGACCGGAACGTACTCGCCACCGATCTTCACCACCCACTCCGGCTTGGTGATGCCCGAATGCGGCGCCAGCCTGCCAGACAAGCGGTCCAGGCGATCGCGGCGCACCAGTTCTACCGCAGTCGCGATCGCGGCGAGCACCGCCTTCTCTTCCTCGACCGGAACCAGGGGCTTGAAGCCGTCAGGAAACTCCTCGGCGATAAAGGCCGTCGACAGCCTGCCTTCGCGCCAACGCGGATAACGCATCAGCGCGGCGAGGAAGGCGATGTTGTGCTCGATGCCGTCGACGACGAACTCATCCAGCGCTTCCGACATGGCGTCGATGGCGGTCAGCCGGTCCGGCCCCCAGGTGCATAGCTTGGCGATCATCGGGTCGTAGAACATCGAGATCTCCGACCCCTCGGTGACACCGGTGTCGTTGCGCACGACGATGTCGCCGAAGTGCCCTTCCGCCGGCGGCCGGTAACGCGTCAGTCGGCCGATAGAGGGCAGGAAGTTGCGCGTCGGGTCTTCGGCGTAGAGGCGGCCCTCCACCGCCCAGCCCTTCAGCTCTACATCGCTCTGGCGAATCGCCAGTTTCTCGCCCGCCGCGATCCGGATCATCTGCTCGACAAGGTCGATGCCGGTCACCAGTTCGGTCACCGGATGCTCGACCTGGAGCCGGGTGTTCATCTCGAGGAAATAGAAATTCTTGTCGTTGTCGACGATGAACTCGACCGTGCCGGCGCTCTCGTAATCGACGGCTTTGGCCAGCGCGACCGCCTGCTTTCCCATTGCCGCCCGTGTTCGCTGATCAAGAAACGGTGACGGCGCCTCCTCCACCACTTTCTGGTTCCGCCGCTGGATCGAGCACTCGCGCTCACCCAGATAGATGACGTTGCCGTGGCCGTCGGCCAGCACCTGGATTTCGATATGGCGCGGTTCGACCACGAACTTCTCGATGAAGACGCGGTCGTCGCCGAAAGAGCTCCGGGCCTCCGAGCGGGCGCGCTCAAAACCGTCCCGCACTTCCGCAGGTGTCCACGCGACGCGCATGCCCTTGCCACCGCCGCCCGCCGAGGCCTTGATCATCACCGGGAAGCCGATCGAGGCGGCGATCCGCTCGGCATGGTCGGCGTCCTCGATGACGCCGAGGAAGCCGGGCACGGTGTTCACCTTCGCCGCATTCGCGAACTTCTTGGACTCGATCTTGTCGCCCATCGCCTCGATGGCGCGGGGTTTGGGGCCGATGAAGACGATCCCCTGCTCCTCAAGCGACGCGCAGAAGGAGGCTCGCTCGGAGAGAAAGCCGTAGCCCGGATGGACAGCCTCCGCACCGGTCGCCTTGCAGGCTTCGATGATCCCGTCGGCGTCGAGATAGCTTTGTGCTGCGGCAGCCGGCCCGATATGCACCGCGTCGTCGGCCATCTCGACGTGCATGGCATCGCGGTCCGCGTCCGAGAAGACCGCGACGGTCGCGATCCCCATTCGCTTCGCCGTCCTGATGACCCGGCATGCGATCTCGCCACGGTTGGCGACCAGGATCTTCTTGAACATGAACGGCGATTTCTCCCGCGAACAGCCTAAGCCTTCATATGGCGGGGAAGCGGAGCGCTCAAGCGAGCGTTGCACGCGGCGAGTTTCATACGGGCAGTAACGCAGGTGGTGGAGGGCCCTTAATGATCAAAACACGAACGGAGAGGGTAATACAACCTAGGGATACATGACCTATTTTATGCCACTTGACGTTGTGGACAAACTTTTGTTTAACATCAAGGTGCCGCTATGTCGGAGGGCAAAGCGATGTTCGACTTCGACGTACTCGAGGTGGGAATAGGTCTGGCGCTTCTTTTCGCCTTCATGAGCCTCATTGCTACGGCATTTTGCGAAGTCATCGAGAACTTCGCCAAGGTGCGCTCGAAAGAACTCCTGAACGGCGTCGCCGAACTGCTCGGCGACAAGACGGATTCCACCCTGGTCCGCAGCTTCTACGAGCATCCCATGATTGCGGCGCTCTACAGGGGCAGGTTCGATCCCGAGAAGACGAAGCATTTGCCATCCTACATACCCCGGCAAAGCTTTTCGCTCGCCGCGCTTCGCCTGGTCACCGGCCCCGACGCTACGCTTTCCATCGAGTCGCTTCGCGACGCGCTCATCAACGTAAAAAGGCCGAACCGAATACAGGAGGCGGTGAAAGCCGCGCTCGACGTTGCGGACAACGATATCGCGAAAGTGCGACAGACCCTGGAGGAATGGTTCGACGGCTCCATGGACCGCGTTTCGGGCTGGTACAAGCGACGGACCGGCTACACGCTCCTCGCCATGGGTCTCCTCGCCTCGGCTTTGTTCAATGTCGATACCGTTTTAATTGCCGAGCGGTTGAGCAATGACGCCAAGCTACGAGAGGCGGTTGTTGAGCATGCCGGAACAATCCTGGGCTCCAACAACCCAACGAAGGTCGACTCAGCCGCCCAGGCAGCCGTCGAACAAAACGCTGAAGAAGACGATCCCAAAGCCCGTATTGAAGGACTCGCCAGGGAACTCTCGGCGATCGGCTATCCAATCGGTTGGACTTTGGAAAACGAGCTTAAACCTGCGGCCTGCTCGCAGCCCTGGGGTGGTGAATACGCGCGCTGTTCGAACTGGCGCCTCGCTATCCTCTTTAGTATTCCCGGCTGGATCATCAGCGCGCTCGCCGTAACCCTCGGAGCGCCCTTCTGGTTCGACATGCTGAACAAGCTGATGGTGATCCGCTCGACCGTGAAGCCACGTGAGAAGAGTCCCGATGAGAGCGACACGTCTCCCGTGCGTCAGGCTGCGACCCTCGGCGGCGCCCAACGAAAAAACAACTTCGCGCCGGGCATGGAGGACTCGGAGGAGCAGGAGGAGCGGGCTGCGGCAACAACTGCCACACTGATCGCTCTAGGTGCTGCGGGAAATGATGCGACATTCGAGCCGCATGCCTGGAGGGATGGCCAGGAAAGGGGTTCGATATGAGCGCGGGAGCAGGCAATCAGTCGACGAAGGTGAGTAAGGACCTCTCATTGCTGGCGCCCAAGTTCGCAGAGGCCGTCCGGGAGGCAATTGAAGAATGTCGCGCAAGCGGACTGGATGCGATGGTGTACGAAGCCTATCGCAGCCAGGCACTACAGGCGCTCTATTATGCGCGGGGCCGCACCATCATACCGCCGAAGCACACGGTCACCAACGCGACGACCAATCTGCACAGTTGGCATGGATATGGGCTCGCGGTCGATGTCGTACATCGCACGAAATTCTGGAAACCTGAGGGCGGCGAGCACTGGTTCCAGAGAGTGGCCGAAATTTTCAAGCAGCATAGCTGCAGTTGGGGTGGCGACTGGACGAAACCCGATACGCCGCATTTCCAGTGGCACCGGTGTAAGGCGAGCCCGTCGGTGAAGGCTCGGAAACTCATAATGACTGGTGGGCCCGAGGCGGTCTGGAGAGCAGTAGGCGCGGATTGAGCTGGAGTTCAGCCCTCACCGTGGGGAACGCGGCCGAGACTGCCTTTTTTGTGCGCCTGAACCGCGGAAAATATCGATCTTTTCTTCTCCAGAAGTTTCACTTGTAAAGGTCGGGCTGGGGCTTGCCACTTCGATGGTTTCCTGAAAGCTTGCCGCGCTTTCTAAGAGGAGACCATTTCATGAAAACCCGTGCCGCCGTCGCCGTCGCCGCCGGAAAACCGCTCGAGATCATGGAGGTGGATCTCGACGGCCCGCGCGAGGGCGAGGTCCTGGTTGAAGTCAAGGCGACCGGCATCTGCCACACCGACGAGTTCACGCTGTCGGGCGCCGACCCGGAAGGCATTTTTCCCGCCATTCTCGGCCATGAGGGCGCTGGCGTCGTCGTCGACGTCGGCAAGGGCGTGACCAGCCTGAAGAAGGGCGACCACGTCATCCCGCTCTACACGCCGGAATGCCGGTCCTGCCCGTCGTGCCTGTCGCGCAAGACCAATCTCTGCACCGCCATCCGCGCCACCCAAGGCCAGGGCGTGATGCCCGACGGCACCTCGCGCTTCTCCGTCGGCGGCGAGAAGATCTTTCACTACATGGGCTGCTCGACCTTCTCCAACCACACGGTGCTGCCGGAGATCGCGCTCGCCAAGGTCAATCCGGACGCGCC